>CAWAFL010000014.1:0-898962 GCA_963781305.1 uncultured Acidimicrobiaceae bacterium | reverse complement strand
AGCCCACACCGCAGCTCATAGTCGAGTGTTTGCCCATCGACATAGGGGACATCAATGAAGATGATCCGGTCGGCCGGTAGGCCCCACACGGTCCCCTTTGACGAATCCCTCGCTTCCATGACGCCGAGTTCAGCCAGAACGTCCAAGAGGTCGCGTATGGCCAGATCAGCGGGTTTCCCGTCGATCCCGATGACCCGCTTGGTCCACAGGTGGAGCCACGACTGCGCCCCAGATATCGGATCGAACTCGGGAGATCGAGGTCGAGGCGAAGAACGCGGGGGCCGAGATGCCCTTGGGGAACTTCGGCGCCAGGTCGTCCGCCCCGCCCCAGATCTGCCACCGACTGCCGTGCTGGGCGACGTATTGATCGAGGAACGGGTGATAGATCCCTCCACGGAGTCGGAGTCGCTCGATGACTCCGTGGGCCCAGGTCCTCACCGCATCACGGTCACCCAACAGCTCCCCGGAGTTGGCATCGATCGCCTCGATGGCGAACGAGATCATGCGCTCCCACTCATTGTCGGTCACCACCACCTCGGCCACTGCCGTGCCCGTGGTCTCGAGCGTCCTGCCCAAACGGGACCGCAGGCCTGCCTCGAGGACGGTGTCGAAGCTGAGCCGGAGGGCGATGTCCTTGCGGGCCTGCTCGGCCTCCTTGGTGCCCGGCTCTCTCCACGCAGCAGCGAGCCCCTCGTCGAGGAGCAGGTCGGGAGGAATCGGTGCGAACAGGTCGTCGGCTGGCGGATGGCCCTGGTCGGCCTTGGTCAGCACGATGTCGGCCATCGCCGGGAGCGCCACCTGACCCTTCGAGGTCAGCGCCCCCGACATGGTGGCTCGCAGGTTGAAGCGGTGGGTCCGGCCGGAGAAGAAGGCGGCCCGGTGGGAGGCATCCTGCACCCGTCCGTGAACGCCAGCAGCTTGCGTTCGTTCTCGGCGACGTAGTCGGAACCGAACATCTGGGTGATGCCCACGGAGGCGAGGGTCGTCACCCCGGAGCCGAGGAAGCGGATGGCATCCCTCGCCCCGCAGGACGGGCACTGCTGGCGCTCGGCCGCCTCGTCCCGAGTCTCTCCGGTTCCTCCGAGGCCGACCATGCCGCCGACCAGCACCGGGATCCGAGACGGCACCTCCGTATCAGCACCGTGCACCTGGCCGTCCTCAGGATCGAGCCACAGCAGGTCGGACTCCCCCGGGTTGGCCCGAAGCATCACGCGTCCGCTTCCGATCGGTCACGGAAACCTTGTACGGGTTGGTGGTGGGGTCGTAGACCAGCCGTTCGATGACTCCCGCGCCCACGCCGGCCGCCAAGTTGGCCACACCGAGCCACCCGGCCCGCCCACAGGACGTGCAGTAGACCGACGGGAGCTCCAGGCTGGCGTCGTCATCGGCAGTGACAGCCGGCGAGTCCGCCCAACGGAACCCGGGCTCGAGGGAGACCTTCCGCTTGAGGCAGGAGCGTGACCTCGCGGATCCAGATCTGCACGTCCACGGTGAACAGCGGGCGCAAGCCGTTGGTCAGGGTGCGACCGCACTTGCGGGAAACCAGGGCCACGAAGCGCTCGAGGGCTACGCTGACCGTTTCGGGATCCCTCGCCAGTTCCATGCCCCACTCACGCACCTGCTGGCACTTCCGGCCACTGCGTCCGGCCAGCGGCGGGAAGGGGTGATCGGCTACAACCCGCAAAAGGCTCGCAGTGACCGAATGCCGCAACAGGCGATCCCCTACCAACTGGGGGTCGTCGAAGCCCACTCCGGTGAAGGCTTCGGCCAGCCCGTCCAGGTCGGCGGGTTCGAGTGCTGCCACCGCACGTGGGGCCGGCACCGGTAGCGAGAAGTCGATGTCGCCGCAGACGTCTCCGACGGTGCGCCGCTGCTCCCCGACCACCGCCGAAGCGTCGAAGCGACTCCCGAAGACCTTGGACGCAAACCGACAAATCTCCTGGATGGAGCCTTCAGAGGAGCCGAGCGTCGCCGACGTTCCAATGCACGCGACACCAGTAAGAGGTGCCGACGTCGTCGCCGTCCCGAGCCGATGGCCGAGGCGCCGGAGAACATAGCCACGTCGGTTCCCTGGGCCCGTCGGTCCGCTATGCAGCTCGTCGAGTACCAGGTACGTGAGCGGTTGTACCCAAGTCCCCGAGTCGCCGGGAGGACACGTGTTGGCCGCCCATAAACGGTGGCGCCCGGCGCTGGTGAGGAGCCTGTCCAACATTTTGTAGTTGGTGGAAGGGAGTCGGGGGGGTCCTCCATCAGCGCGGCGGTATTGGTGATCAGGCTGGTGGGGCTCATCTCGTTCTTGGCCTGCACCGTTCCGTCGTCGCCGATCCACACGCCCCCAGTGACGCCGGCACCTCGAGCAGTCTCGTCTTCCAGCAGTTCTGCAATCCGTCGGGCCTGATCCGTCACCAACGCATTCATCGGGTAGAGGATCAGTGCCTTGATGCCACGCTGGCCCTGGCCACGTGCCCAGATGGCATGGTCGATGGCGGGAATCAGGAACGCCTCGGACTTCCTGAGCCCGTACCTGTTGTGATCAGGGTTGGCTTCGGTTCCAACCCCCTACCGGAAAGCCGCTGCCAGGCAGCCAACTGGTGGGCGTAGGGGCGGAACACCGGCGGCGTCCAGTTCACCCCGAGCGCAGCCCCCTCAGGTGCCTCGACGAACGGCAGCCGCACGCGGAGGTACGGACCCGGAATATCCCCTGGGCGTCCTGCAGGAACTCGACCAGCGCTTGGTAGGCCGCATCCTCGGACAGGGCGAACGTCGTGGCCAGGTACTCCACGATCGAGTCCCGGAGTTCCCGGGCAACCAGAGACGGGATCATGTGTACGCCTCGACGCGCTCGGCGAAGGCACGGTGGGCGCGGGCGTGCATCGCCGTCTCCCTATCTGCCGGCCGGAACGGGGGCTTAAACGGGCCGAGATCGACCGTTGTGTCGCCGCCTTGGTAAGCGTGAACCCGGCCCCACATCCCAATGCGCTGCTCTCCTCGCTTGATCGGGACCTCCTTCAGCTCGGCCTCCCAAACGGCCTGCAGGAAGCCATGAGCGTGGAAGTCGTTGGCGATCTGCCGCCCATTCCCATCGAAAACCATGGCGTACTCGTACTTTCGGAGCACGGCGTACTGTGACTTGTACATCTGGACTAGCTGATCTGCCGTCAAGCCAACCAGCAAGGCGACGATGGCATCGATTTCGCACAGGGCCAACCAGTCGGTCGTAGTCAGTTCGGAGGGGCGTCGCCCACGACCAGGTCTCGGAGACGTCCCCGACCGGAAGAGTGGCGTCACAGGCCGATACGAAGCAGTCCGCGCGCCAACCGGGGTCGAATAGTTCAGACCAGAGTGAACCGTAAACGCCTGTCATGCAGTTGAGTCGCGGCCCCGGTCGAAGCAAGGCTCGGTCGACTGGATTCGCAGCGGTGGAAGTGCATCCGTTACGTTTGCATTTACGTGCATTGTGCCGTACACCTTCACCAAATAGTCGAATGGAAGGCTCATCAGCGTCGCCGCCCGGTCCGTTGACCGGTCGCTCTCCCTTGCCGATTGAGATGACGGCATTCACATGCACCGGCCCAGGTGACCAGACAAGCTTGAAGGGTGCGCATGGAGGCTGTGCCGACGAACTCTCGATGGGCCTCTCGGAACCGAGTCGTGAATGCCTTCCCCTCCCACTGGGGTTGGCACGCCACGAACTCCGCCGGAGCAATTCTCCGCTGGTAGTTAGTGCGGGGAATGAACTCCGCTGGCAGGACCTCAAGATCCAGCGCATCCCAATCGCCTTTTGACTTGCACTCAGGCCGGGGCTGCTGGGCTAAGGGGCTCGCATTCAAAATGTGTGGACCTTGGAGGATGCAGTCCTCCAGTGAAACGGGTACCTCGGTATGCCACTCGATCGTCCCATCGTCCTTGGCGCTCTTCTCATGGAACCCAGCGGTCCAGTAGCGCATCGTGGATCCGAGACGTGTCGTCTGGTTTGCGGAAGGCATTCAGCGCGCCCCAGGTCGGCGGTGGTCAACGGCCGCAACAGACGGGACTCGTCCGGCGGGGTGCCCGGCTCGTCGAACAGCTTGACCCAGTTGGCGAGGACTCCCCTATCGACGGTGACGATGCGGGCGGCATGAGGGCGCAAATCCCACCCGCCCTCGGGGAACTGGATCGCCGGTAGGTCGCCTTCACCATCATGCGTCAGGCTCCGGTCAGCTGTCGCCGGAGCCAAGAGGTAAACGGCCTGTTGGAACTGAGGCTCTCGACTTGAACCGTAGATGTTGACGCCGAACTCGAACCGATGAGCTACCTCAGGAAACAAGAACACTCCATTGGCAAATTGCCAATGTCGGCGCCGTCGCCGATAGGACATGGACCTCAAAGTTCCGGCCCCTGGATCGACGAAATGGGACTCAGGGTGCAGCAGACCGACGACCCCGTCGGTGATGACCGTCGCCACGTATTGGTCATGAACACCATATAGAGGTTTGTCTGGATACCCAGAAGAGCAGGCTCACGGGACCGGGAACCGAGGACGCGTCACCCCCTCGTTTTCCCGCGGTCGTTGGCGACGGTTGGGATACAGGACTGGTCAGCGTATGGAGCCGCCTGTCCCTTCGAGTCTGCTCCTTGGCCTTGGTCAGGTCGGTCACGCCCCACCAGGGATCGAACTCGGCAAGTGATGCCGGCTCGTCCCAAGTGGGCCGCACCACGGGGGGTTCCCCACCTGGATGTCGAAACCTCCCTGAAGAAAGACCCCCGCCTGGTCCAACTCCCAATGGAAGAAGACCTGTCGCTTGGCAATCGCCTGACAGCCTTTGAGCCAACCGTAGCGCTGGATCACCTCATCGATAGAAGCCTTGCCGAAGTATTTAACGGAGTCGAGTGACCTATCGGTTAGATCGTGTGAGGTGAAGAGCTCGCCAGTCTCTACGCTGGACGGCTGACCGAGCAGGAGCTCCGCTGCATCGAGCCACTCATTGAAACTGGGCAGTTTGATTCCGTTCATGGGCGCCCACATCCACAGCGCACACCATGCGTCCATCAGCAGTCGAAGACGCGCAACCGGTCCCTCCGCATCAAGGAAGGATGCGCTGCTCGCCGTGCCCGTAAGCGACCAGTCCGATTCATCTGCTTTCCAGACCCCCACCGCGCGACTGTGCATCCGAAGGTGGCTCTTGACGGCAACTGACGCGGCCTCCCACGCCGACTCGACACGCTGCGAGAGAGCGATTAGGCGATCAAGTTGTGCTTTCGTGGGAGCAGCGTGAACAGACTTGCGCCACGCGCCAACAACGTCGGACCACTCTCCAGCAAGGCCGGGAGCGGGGGTCCTCCCTCCCTTGCCTTTGAGTTCCGTGACCATGGCGGCCGCTCCCCAACCCTCTCCAGGGACAAGGAAGTGGTGGATGCCGGTCACTTCACCAAAGGGCACCTTATGAAGAGGCTGGTCCCTCGGCGACTTTGCTGCCTTCGCCGACGAAGACTTCCAGGGCTGCGCCTTAACCTGGTCAACCGTGTAAGTGGCCCGCCGGGCACCGATCAAACTGTTGCCACTCGACTAAGGCGCATTCGAAGTTGGGCGCGCGCAGACCAGGTGCATGCAGTTGAGCCAGAGGCTTACCTCGGCCAGCTCGACGGCGGTCGGGTTCAGGTCGACACCGTAGCTCTGGTTGATGGCGAAGTGGGCCTTGGCTTTCTGGAGTTCGAGCTGGTAGCTGTCAGGGTCGATGACCTCGCCGATCTCGTCCTGAGCGGGCCTTCAGGTAACGAGCAGCCACTTGATTGACCGTCTCATTGAGGAAGGCGCCGCTCCCCAGGGCCGGCTCGCAGACGTCAGCGCAGGATGTCGTCGGCCGTTATCCCCGGGTGCTCATTCCAGTAGACGTCGAGGGTGTGGCGGACCGTGAACTCGGTCAGAACCTCGGGTGTGTAGTAGCTGGCGGAGCGCTGGCGGTCTCGACCAGATAGCCGGAAGACGAAGTCGCCCTCACGATAGACGACCCGGCGCTCCTGCCCGTCGGCGCTCAACTCTTTGAGGAACAGCGTAATCGTGATACTCGTCGGCCTCACTGATCGGGATCACCCATGAGCCGTTGTCCGGGTCACCGTCATTGTCGATCTCGTAGAGCTCTTCGGTTGCGAGGAAGCCCTTGTAGGCCATGAGACCCTCGTAGACCGCACCGAGCTGATTGATCCCGAGGGCCGAGTAGCTGAGGGACTGCCGGGTCGGCCCCTCTGCTCCTGGGTGAAGCAAAGGTTGGCAAGACCTTCTGGAGCGTCTCGTCACGTGATGCGGGCCGCGTCGAGCATCGGACAGGCCTGCTCGGCGAACAACGTCGAGCCCGAGCCCCGGGAACGACAGACCCTTGGCCGTCGACGGCGAGGGCGCCTCAGGTGCGTAACCGGCGTTGACCACCCGGAAGAGCAGCTCCAGCGACTGCTGGATGTGGGTGGCCTCAAGCCGATCACCGTGGAGCTCGGTAAGTGCGATGTCACGGAGGCGGGAAAGGCTGTAGCCGCTCTGGTAGTCGGGGTCCTCGACTGGGAGGATCCCGAGTTCGGGCCGGGCCTCGGCGAACAGCAGCACGATGATGCGGTAAAGGTAGCGGAGGCACTCACGGGTGAGCTGCTCGGGCTCGATCTGTCGTCCATGCACCCTTCTGTCGATAACGACGTCGTGGACCACGGCGTTGGCCAGGAGCTCGACGCTCCGGCGAACACCGTGACGCAGCTCCTTGGAGACCCCGGCCGACTCGTTGGCCGCCCGTTCGAGCAGGCCCAACAGCACCGCTCCGCATCATCGCCCGGGTTGATGGCCTCGGCGCTGAAGAGTGCGGCGACGGCGGCAAATTCCCCTCGGGGCGGCTGTCGTTCCGAGCCACGGCGTCATCGAGGTTGACCCCGAGGTAGACCCCTTCGCCCCACCGGTCCCGGTCCAGCAGGGCGAGTCGCGCCACCCGTACAAACCAGCAGATAGCTCGGTGGGTCGTCCGCCGTAAAGATCACCTGGGCGGCCTTGTTGACTGTTCGGCCTTCTGGCTTGCCGGCCACCCGCACTCGATCGAGCAGCGTCCCCGCGGGCGCAGTCTTTCCGGCCACAACTGCGGCGGGGTCGGTCCCGAACACGGCGTCGACTGCGAGCAAGAGCAGCCCGCTCGGTGTCTCGCACCGCAAGACGATCGGAACCGTGATTTCGTGCTCCCCGGAGGTGAGGATGATCGGCTCGCTTCGATCCGGTGTCCAGCCGAGCGCCACCAGCATGTCCACGTTCAGGTCCTTCAATGCGGTGACGCCTGTGGCCGACAGCGTCTTGAGGTCCAACCGGTCACTGGCATCCAATGCGTCGGGGGCGGTCAGGAGTGCATCCACACGATTCCGGTCGAATGACTTGCCTATGCTCCGCAGGCGGGTCCTGCTCGTCGGCTCCCCTGCGTCCTCTGCGTGAGTCCCACGCTCTGTAGAGATCGGCCAGTCCGGCATCCAGCCGATAGGCGAGGAAGTAGTCACTGGAGCTACCGTGGTTGACGACCGATGGCAGACTCTTCTCGTCCTGGCCGGTGTTCTGTGAGGCGCCTGCCATCTCAGCTCCTCGGCACCAGTGCGCCGACAACTCGGATCAGGGGCGTGGGGGCCGGCTCGCGGTCTACGATGAGTCCCGCGATCTGGTGTGTTACCCGATCGATCCTGGTCAACTGCTTGTTTCTCTTCGTGTCCGACGTCATCGCCGCGGAACCACCGGGCCTCGGCCTGCCACCGCTCCAGCCGGTCCCGCGCCTCGGTCAACCGTTCCTCGACCAAGGCCAGCTGGTACTCCATCTCGCCTCCGAGTTTGGACTTGACCGCTTCCACAACAGCAACCAGGTTCCCCTGGAGGGTGGCGGTGTCCCCCTCCCACCCAAGGGTTCACCATGCCGTCAGTGATGCCTGCTCGCTGAAGCAGGGGGAACATCTCCTCGAAGGTGACGATGCCGCCTTCGACAGTAGCTCCCAGCCAGATCGAGGCGATCGGCTCCCGACCTTGTTCGACCACACGCCCGACATCAGAATGGTCGGCGCATCGACGTTACAGGAGATGACCATGGCCTCGTTGCGGCCCACCCGGTATAGCAACTTGTCTGCCAGCCAGTCCAGGAAGGGGTGCTGGGGACCCAGATGGTGGATCTCCGGCCATGCCGTCCCGGTCGAGTCATCCTCGGCCTCTGCGTTCAACGCGTCGCTGAGTGATCGCTTGGCCGTCACGTTGTCGGTGGTGAGCCTCAGTCGATCAGCCAGGTTGCGCTGGCGCAGATAGGACTGTGGGAGGGCGTCGAGGCGCCGCAAGAGGTCCGGCGGGGTCGAAGCTGAGAACCTTTCCATCGGTCTCCCAGTCGATCTCGGTGAGGTCGCCGTATAGCGTTCGCAGTCCATCGGTGACGTAGGCATCCAGGGAGCCGAACAACGACGGAACCGCCTCGGCCGCGACCCCCGTGGCCGCGGCCGGTGGCCCCGGAGCCCTCAGACAGGCCAGCGAAGGCCCACGGATCGAACACCTCGGGGGCTGGAACCACTGCTTCCAGCGCTGATTCCTTCTCCAACTCGGTGTGATGGTGGAGGGCGGCCATGATGGCGCTCTCCTCAGCAGACTCGCTGTGGAGGCCCATAAGCGACCCGGCACCCCCGAGGGCCCGATGGGCTGCGTTCTCCTTGGCGATGAGCTTGCTCAGGATGCGGACATCGCTTGCGACCTCGGGGTCGGTAGGGTGATAGACGAGGTAGTGGACCTCGGGCGGGTGGATCTGCCCATACCGGTCGATGCGTCCGTTCCGCTGTTCCAGCGTGATCAGCGACCACGGCAGATCGAAGTGGAACAGGTTATGGCACTGCTTGTGAAGGTTCACACCCTCCGAGGCGATGTCCGAGGCCACCAGAACTCGCAGCGGTGAGCTCGCCATTGAGAACGACTCGATGATCTGTTGCTGCTCCTCGGGATTCTTGGAGTTGTGAAATGTCACGACCTGCTCGGCACTCATGCCGAGCTCGTGCTTCACGGCCTCGACAATCCAGTCGAGGGTCCGGATGCGCTCCGAGAAGATGACGACGCGGATGTCGGACGCGGGACCCACGCCGATCGCCCTGAGATGTTCGACCAGTGCTGTCAACTTTGCCGACGGGTGCACGGTCGCCTCTTGCGCCAGGGCCCACAGATGCCGGAGGGCCCCCACCTCTGGACTTTCCTCGCTAGCATCGCCAATCGGGGACGCCACCAGATCCTTCTTGAGCCGGTTTCTCGACCGACTCAGTGCGAGCTACCGGCGAGGAGAGGGCTGCCTTCAAGAGCGTGTAGGCGAACAGCGGATCACTTGCCGGTGATGGGACAACGGGGTTCAGCCAGGTTGCGCTCAACTCGCTGAAGACGGACTCCTCCTCGGGACTGGGCGCGACCGGAAACACCTTGGGTTGAGCCCGCTCGGCCCACTGATCCTGGATGACCGATGCCACGTCGGGTGAGTAGCGATGGCGACGCACGACCAGGTGGGCGATGTCCTCGGCGGTCACTTGGTCCGGATCAGGAACCGCCGTCGGGTCGAGTAGGGAGATGAGCTCAGCGAATGACTCCGGCTTGCCGTTGTGAGGAGTCGCCGAGGTCAGGATCAGCGCGTCGGTGTTTGGGGCCAGGACCTGAGCGAGATCGTTGTTCAGGGTCCCCTTGTTCACCAGTTTGTGGGACTCGTCGATCCACACGACGTCCCATCGGACCTTCTCCAGGTGCGGCCGGTAGCGGCTGGCGCTCTTGAGAGTGTCGATGGAGACGATCACTCGGTCGAAGTAGGCGAAGGGGTTGCGCCCGGCCGGAATACGTTGACGCACCTTCTGAATGCCCTCGGAATCGAGTCGGACCAGGGGAAAGCCAAACCGACACCAGAGCTCGTGCTGGATCTGATCGAGGATGTGGCGGGGACCACCGCCAGCACCCGGTTTGCTCGGCCCCGCCGCTGGAGCTCAGCAATCAGCATGCCGACCTCAATGGTCTTGCCCAGGCCCACTGCGTCGGCGATCAGGAGCCGGGGCTGGATCTGGTCCATTGCCTTGCGGAACGGTTCCCGCTGGAAAGGCAGGTCGTCGGCCAGTGCATCCTGCCCCACGGCCAGTTCGAGGACGGACGCCGGCAGCGGCGTC
Organism: uncultured Acidimicrobiaceae bacterium; assembly: GCA_963781305.1. GTDB lineage: Bacteria > Actinomycetota > Acidimicrobiia > Acidimicrobiales > RAAP-2 > DASXMT01. Next base: position 888,819 of record CAWAFL010000014.1, on the reverse strand, counting down.
CGTCGGACCAGGCTGTCGAGCACCAGGCGGGTCTCGATCCCATTGGCCGAGGTGTCAACCCGAAAGGACGTCGACGCCGGGTCCTCGGGCTCGATGGTGTCCAGATCGGAGAAAAACGACGCAGGCCGACCTTGGACGAGCTCGCTGCGTCCGACGCACCGCACGATGGCCCGAGTACCCAAGGCGTGGCGCTCGATGCCGATTACCTGCCAGTCCTGGTCCCGGACGATCACCCGGGATCCGGGCGCGATCCGATCGAGCACGTCAGCGCTGGTCGCCAAATCAGCCATTTATCGTCCCCGCGCACAGTGAGGTCAACAGTAGCGGTTGGTGGCGGCGGGATCCTCTGGCTGCTCAAGGCGGCCTCAGCGAGAAGTTCAGCCATTGTCACTGCCCTCCGGCCACCTAGCCGCTGATCAACCGCATTCAGCATTCAAGAGAGTTTCTAACCCAGTAATTTGTGGTCTCTACACCATGAAGCGTGGGTGGCGGCTGATTCGAGCAGTTGAGTGGTCCATGCGATACGGGGTGGAGCTACAACCTCGGGCGACGGTCACCTGGCATATTCGTGATTCCGGAATTGCCTGCCAACTTCGGATATCGGAATTTAGTCACGCACTTGCACGGCGGTGCTGACCGCGCTCAGGAGTCCCGTGGACAGACGCCATTTGGTTCCCAATGAAAAGCAAGGTCGAACTCAGGTAGCTCCCACCCGAAGGGTGCCCCAACCGTTGGTCATGCCTCGATGTTTCTCGGACTGATCACCGTCGTTGGGCCAGGCGTGCTCGCGTGATCTGGCCTCTGCTCCCTCCCGAGCTTGCTGATCGTCTGCGCCTTCTGCTGAGCCAATCGGGCACGCTTGTAGTGACCGATCTGCTCGATCGTGGACACGTCGGACTCTTTCCCGATCACGATCTGTCCGGCGATCCCCCAGCGGTCACGGTAGGCAGCAACGACGCGGACTTGACTCATCCACGCCGCTCGCATCGTGGGGTCGGTAGGTGGCCGCCCAAGTCGCCGGACCCATCCAGCGTTGCGTTCTACCGCTCGCTCGGCGAGGGTCTGGGCACGGTCTTCGATCGCCCGATCCCGTTCGACCAGGGCTTTTGCGATGTCGGGGTCCATCACGCCCATCGCCCGCGGGATGAGCCCGGCGATGAGGTTAGTGGTCCCGGTCCGCTTGCTGCCTGCGACCTTGGTCCACCCTTCAACCCGGCCATGGAGGACCGAGGCAATGTCTTCGGCGTCAACCAACGACCGCAAGGCCACGAGCGTTGGGAAGTCGCTCTCTATGTCCACTCCGCGGGCCTCGGCGTCGCGGAAGGCGGCAAGTAGCGGGCCGTGCGCCTCGCTCTCCCTCACCGCTGCGAGCTGGACGGCAGACAAGCCCGAACGGTCGAGGAGCGCCTCCCAGCGATCCTCCTGGGCAGCCCGGGCGATGGTGGTGTACTCCGCATGGAGCGTCGAGAGCGACTCTGCGGCATCCTGTGATGCCCGGATCGCGTCGTGGGCCCCACGGTCGGCGCCCTCGCGCTGCAGGCATCCGTAGAGGACCTGGCGAGCCGTCTGCGTCGGGGTCATCCCCTCGTGCGAGGTAGCGGGGTCGGGATCGTAGTGGGTGTCCACGTAGAGCCGGTTGGACTCGCGCCCGCGCGTAGCGGCGACGTAGAGGACTTCCCGAGCGGTGCCGGCGGTGACCAAGGCATGTGCGGTATCGACAGTGCGCCCTTGTGCCCGATAGGCGGTTGTGGCGTAGGCCAACTCGACGTGGCTGGCCACGTAGTCAGCAGGAAGCACCACTTCCCCACCGCCCCCGGCCCGCTTGACGGTCATGGAGCCATCGTCGTTGGTGGCGGTGACCATCCAACGATCCCCATTTTTGACCCATCGTTTGCCGGTAGCGAGCAGCCGGTTGTTCTCACGGGTCACGACCTCGTCGCCCACCCCGGCGGTGGACCCGCCGTGCAGGATGAGTCCGTCCTCTGTGACGTGCCCGGTGATGATCCGGTCAGCTCTGGCCCGCTCGTTCAGCTCGGCCACGGTCGTCGCATCGGCAGCAATCATCAATGACTCTTTGCCTCCCTCCCGGTCCTCCCTCCATGCGCGGTAGATGGCCTCGATCAGCTCGTCCCGGTCGCCGTCGGTGATCCGGCCATGGCGCTCGTAGGTGTCGACAGCTCGGTCGCTTCCGACCCGGAGTTCGACACTGGCCCCCTTCTCCCATTTCGCGGCGAATCGGCGCACGTCGGTCAGCTCGGGGGCCACGTCGTCTCGATCCCGGACCAGAGAAGAGAACATGCCGCCTGCGTCCAGTGACGACGGCTGGAGCGGATCGCCGACCAATACCACCTTTGCTCCGGCCTCTGTAGCGGCGCTCACCAGCTCATCAAGGGCAAACGTGCCCACGAGCGAGGCTTCGTCCAGGATCACCAGCTGCCCCACCGTGAAGCACCACCGGTCAATCAACGCGTCGAGCGCATCTGCCCGCCTGGCGGCAGCCATTGACCCCTCGAGGGTCGTCGCAGTTGCTTCCTGGTGGCGCAGGCGATCCCTCTCGGACCGCCGGTTGGCCAACTGTCGCCACTCGTGCAGCCACTTGGCAGTGTTCTCCGTCTCGATCCCGAGCTCGTCGGCCAGGACCTCGGAGGCGGCCGCCGAAGGGGCAAGGCCAACGACCGAACCGGGGCCGTGTTCTGCTTCCCATGCCGCTCGAAGCCCCGCCATGGTGGTGGACTTGCCGGTGCCGGCTGGTCCGACCAGCACGTCGAGACGGCGACCGGACGTGGCGATCTTCTCGACCGCGAGTGCCTGATCGGTGCTCATTGCGTAGTCCCTACCGGGCAAGTTCGCCTCGGCCACCCAGGCGATGGTGGCAACCGTGATGGTCGGCCCGTCAGTCTGTCGTCCTGTCTCGAACAGCCGGGCCTCGGCGTCGAGCAGGGTCGCCGTTGTATAGAGGTGGTGGTCCTTCGGCCTCATCCGAGAGGTGCCATCGGTGCGGCGGAACCGCCTCGGCGTGTGGTGGAGCTCGGGAGCTGTGACCTGGATCGTCCCGGCGAGCGCTATGTCGGCCGTCCGCTCTGCGACCGCGACCCGGTCGTCGGGACTGGCGAAGTGCACCCCATGGAGCTGGCGGTGGACCTCGGCCAAGACGTTCGCCCGAGAGAACGTCGAGTGGCGCTCGGCGGTCTTGGATGTGGCGAGCGAGGCGACTTCAGCCAGCATGTCGGTGGCCAGGTCGTCTGCCCGAAGCGACGGCAAGTCATTCCGATCCTTCAGGCTGGTCACGAACGAGACAGGGTCGGTATCAAGGTAGGAAGCGGCCCGATCCCGCCACTCTTCGGTCATCACCGACAGGCTGCGGTGCTGCTTGTCGGGACGGGTTTCGAGGTTGGCCTGCTGGGCCAGGCGGACCTTCTCCACTGGGGTTGGCTCCCGCCCGTGTGCGGGGATGAACGCGGCGATCAGTTCGTCACGACGGGCGTGGATCATCGCCACTCGTTGCGAGAACTCGGCCATCAGAGCCTCGGGGACACCGGTGATCTCGTGTTTCGCCATCCCCTTGGCGGTGACCGCCCCGTCCCAGCCGACACCCAGGGCATTGGTCAGCATGTCGGCCAAGCACCCCCTCATGCATCACGCCGAGCGTCACGACCTGCTTGAACAGCCCCCGGCTGTCGAGGGTGCGCCACCGGCCATCGCTTACCGACTTCGCCTTGTTCCACACCACCACGTGGTCGTGGAGTTGGGGATCGCCCGAGCGACTGTCGTAGTGGGTGAACGCTGCAGCAACCACCCCGGACACGTCCTCTTGGACGACACCGTCCTTCCCCGATCGGGAGTGGAAGACGTTGCGCTCCGCATAGGCGAGGGTGTACTCGATGGCCCGGCGGTGGCATTCGTAGATGACTGCCTTGGTCCCTTGGTCGGCCAGGGCCCAGGCAACAGACACCGACTTCGAGGGCGAGAACGTGAGGTCGAACCCGGCAACGGGTGCAGCCTGCTTGTACTGGCGGGACTGCTCTTCGGCCTCGATCCGGGCCACTTCTGCTGCCCGTTCCTCGTCGCCGAGGGCGGCAGGAAGCCGGGAGACTCGGTCCTCTATCCGCGTCGGAGACGCTCGCCGGCTTGCGCTTCGGGGCCGTCCCCAATGGCTCGCCGCTGACCGGATCGACGATGAGCCCGAGCATGTTCTGGAGCTGCTCCTCGCTCACCTGGGAGCCAATTTCGATGCCGTTCCCGCCGTCGAGATCGGCGAGTCCCGCCCCAAGAAAGACGCCCGGCGGGGTCCCTGACTCTGCGTAGTAGCGGGTCAGGTTGGACGTTTGGTCCGCTCTTCCGTCCCCGACCGCGATCGAATCCATCAGGTACTTGAAGCCGCTTCCCATGCTGAGTCGTCGAATTGTGAGCACCGCGTGGTCCCCCAGGTCCCGACCCGCAGGGTGCAGGCCGTTGTGCCTGGGGGCGGGAGATCGACCGATCCGGCCACCGGCATTTCCTCGGATGCCAGGCGTGTGATGTTCGGGTAGGGCTGGTAGCTGGGGTGCAGCGGTGCTGGGGCATGTGGTGGACGAGTGGAGGGGGCACGTGGCAGAAGCTGTGATGGTGACGGTGGTGCGGTGATGGTGGCCGTAGTGGGGGCTGGGGCTGGTGTGCGGACGGGTGTCGTCAGACCGGTCGATCCGTCCCCACTTGGGTAGACGATCTGCAGTGGAGGGGACGGAGGCATGGGTGAGACGACCGAACAGGCAAGGCGCGTGGTCCTGGATCGTCGGCGACGAGAGCTCGTACTGCTGGCGGCCTGGCAGGATGCGCGGGCTGGTCTGGCCGGCATGGTCGCCAAACGGGATCGGCTGGTCGCTCGGAGCGAGCGTGCCGTCTGCGCCGTCTTGGGCATGACACCGCGCGAGGTGCTCCTTGCCGAGCGTCACGCTCGGACAGGCAGTTATCCGACGACCATCGCCGCTCGGCTCCACTTCGCCACCTTCGTCCATCACCGCAAGCAGGTCGAGGAAGTCAAGGACCGGTGGGCCGAGCGGATCGCCGTCACCCAGAGGCTCGTCGATGGGGCAGCCATCAACCTGCGCGAGGCGACCCAGGCACTGCTCGAAGGCACGACGGGACAGACGGTCGAGGAACTGACCGGCCTCACCCGCCGCCAACTTGCCAGCCTGGCCGAGCGACCAGCGGGTCTCCCCCTCCCTGACCGCTGACCAGTGCCTTGGATCACCTCCGATCTCGCGGCATCACGGTACGGAAGATGCCTGGTGCCTCTGGTGGCCAGATGGGTCGATTGGTTTCCCTCAGATAGGCGGCCCGCACCGGGTGGGTCACTGACGAAGGGAAATCCGATGTCGCGATCCGTAACCCCCTCGACTCGCAAGCTCTCCGACACCCAACGAGCCCTTCTTCGCCAGCGTCATCGTGACGACCTGGCCGCCCTTGCGGTTCACGCCGCCGCAGCCGAGAATCTTGCCGTTGCACAGGAACACCGAGCGACGGCGTTGGCGGCCGCCGACCAGGTCGTGAAGGCAGCATCCGCTGACCTGTTTGCCGCCACCAGCGCGCTGGTGGCCCGGATCGGGGTCGAGGCAACGGCCGAAGCCACCGGGAAAACCGTCGAGACGGTGACCCGGATCGCAAAGTCCACCGGTACTCGGAAGGGCCGGTGACGAGGTGGGCAACCAGCTCGCTCCGATCCCTGAACAACGGGCATCGGGCTCGCATGATCGGATAACGCGACGCCTCGCTACCGAAAGCTTCGGTCCAAACACCAAGGGAATCGACCCACATGCTGATCCTTGGGACCTGGAGGTAGCCGTCGGATCACGCTACCCTCCTCTACGTTCCTACGAGACCCAGCCCATGCCAGGGACATCTGGTGCCACCTCATGGAGCCAGTCGCTTACGCCGCTCAGCATCAAAGCTATGCCGTACGTAATGATCTTTCTGCCCTCAATTCGGAGAATGCGTCCGTCGTCGTTGACTTCTTCAACTGAGTCGGTGATCGCATAGACTCATGACTTGAGGTAACCATGCCAGTCAGCATCTGCGGCGCTGTCTGCCTGAATACGGGGCCACCGCTTAGGCCTCCAGGCGCCGGGAAACTCAGCTCTCCAGCAAGATAGCGGAATCCGTTGTGGCTCTCGTAGTCGAAGAATCGTTGATAGTGGCCAACGAAGAGGCGCTGCGTCGGTGTGCTGGCGTTGACTGGCGTGGGTCCTTCGACGGGGTACCCGTAGGCAAAGGCTTCCTCGCCGAGTGACCAATTTGAGACTAGATCCCAAAATGCATCCTCGGGGTAACCATTTGTGGCATTCATGGGTCCAATCGTTCAGCGCGGCGATATCCGCTTCGGGGTGACGCACAACATCAGCCACCATCTGAGCTTCTCCCCGCCGAGGAAACACGACGTAGAGATGCTCAACCTCAGGGACGCAGTGGGCTGCCGTAAGTGCAAAGTCGACGTGGCGAAACCGGAAGCAAGTCCCTACCGGAGATTGTCCGTGCTCATTACCGGCGACCACCAATCCAACGACCGATAACGGATCAAATGGCACGCTTGCCTTCTCTCATGGATACCAGGTTCCAGTCGCGGTACCTCGATGCCTGGTGCGAGACCCAGAAGTATCCACAAATGATTGGACGTCAGAGGCGTCTGGCTTCCTCATGAGCGCAGCGTGCCCACGATCGCCGGTACGCAGTCTGGCCCAAGCCGCCCCACCCGAGCACGCTTGCCGGAACGCGAGCACACCCGAGTTGCCTGATTGCGTTCGGTGGTGCCCTAACTCGGCGGTCTTCGAGCCGCGTTGTGGGGCTGATGTCAGGATGCGGGCATGAAGGGACCTGCATGCGGTCCAATGCGTTAGACATCTCGTCACGACTCGACTATGCGAAGACTGCGCTTGAGGCCGTTCCCCTGATTCCAGTTCCATTTGCCCTCATGCTGCAGACGCCCCACAACGATTCCAGGCGCAATGCTGATCTCGTCCGCAAAATCCTGGACCTCTCGCTCAGTTGTAAACTGGAAGAGTCGTTGCTTGTGTTCCGGCGGAATCAAGAAGTCTGCCGCGTACTCATTGGCCTCCTCTTCGACAACGTCATCGTCAGTTCCGTCGTCGACAAAGGTCTCTTTCTTGGAGTGCAAGAGGATGTGCGCAGCTTCGTGAAAGAAGGAGAACCAGAAGCGATCGTCCATCTTGTATCTGTCGCTCAAGGCAATAACTGCTCGACTTGGGGTGACCCACCATGCCGCACCGCTGATACGGCAACCCTTCACCTCAGAAACGAAAACGACGACGACACCAGCGGATTCACACATCTCGACGATGCGATTAGGGTCTCCGTCCTTGGTTAGGCGAGCGGATCTGCCTGAGAACCTTGCGGAACGATGAGGCCGAATAGGGCTCGGCCTTTGCGCCCTGTGCTTCGAGCTGCGCTATGCGTAGCCACGACACGACCGATCCCGGACCGCTTGTACGCTCCGGACCGACGGAATGAAGCCACCGGCACCTTCCAGACCCGGTCGTATGCATCGCGGTCGGCTACACCAAAGAACGAAAGCACAGCATCGAACAACCGCCCCTTGTCCTTCTCGTCCGGAAGGCCATTCTTTTTCAACTCGTTGATGGGCAAGGAATCGAGCCACGCCTTGTCGTCCTCGGTCAGGACGCGAAGCTTCGAGCGCAGGAGGGCCTCGCGGTAGTCCGCCTCGCGACGGTTCCACACGCTCGCTGGAACGCCGGTAATGCGGTCGAGCGCTACCGCCGTCTCCAGGGTGATCGGCGCGATGCCCTGCATGATCTGGCTTACGTGCTTGGTCGACAGCCCGGCTCGTCCGCCAGCTCCGTCTGCGACAAATTCATCTCAGCCAGCCGGTCCCGCAATGTCTCGCCTGGAGGGATGGCGTAGTCGGGCTGGAACGGGTGCTGTTCGACCGAGGTCATCGCTGGACGCTCCCCTGGACTTTGAGGCTGGTTATCACGATGCGTTCCCCGTCGTAGCCGTCGGCGCTGATGACGCCCCGGACCACCACTTCGTCGCCGAAGTCAATGATCGTCTCGCCCCGACCATTGTGGCTGACCTCGGCTCGGGGTAGCCGGTCGAGGCTCGTCGAGTCGGCGGCGCCGATTTCGAGCAGGCGACGACGACCGTGTGCCCAGCGTCTGCCCCCCAACGGTTGACGAGGCGGCGCTGGGAGTTACACAAGGCCGCGAGCTCTGCGCTGTGAAAGGTGACGACCATAGGTTCTGACCAAGTTATTTACCTCAGAGGTAAAGATGGAGTGTTATACTTGCTGGGTACATCCTATCGACTCCACGCTGGAGCTGGGGGTGATGCCACGTAGAAGGAGACAGTGTCATGGAACTGTTCGTACACAGCGAAAGTGGTAAGGCCCCCGAGATCGTCCTGGTCGAGGCCACAGAGGCGGTCCGCACGCTGCTGGTCGACGCCGAGCCCGACGGCAAGGTCTGGATAGAGGAGGTCGACGAGGAGGTCAACCTCGACCTCACCTTCGAGGAGGCGGGCATCCGCCACCGCCACCATGTCCACAGGGGCCGCTGCCCCCGGGTCAAGGTTGTGGTGCAGTTCAACAGCAGGGACTTCACCCACGAGTACGGACCCAACACCACCATCCAGACGGTCTACCACTGGGTCTCGGGGGAAAGGCGGCAGACCTTTCGCCTGAACAGAAGGCGAAACACGTTCTCGCACTCCCCGGCGCTGATGAATTCCTTGCCGACGGCGTTCACATCGGCTCCCTGGTCACCCCCGGGACCTGCGAGGTGACCCTCAACCTTATGGCCCGAGACGCGTTCGGCGGGTGACCGATACCGTGATCGCACCGGACGAGCGGGCGCTCCGTGCCCACCTCGACAGCGGCCGCTTCCAGGCAGGCGTCGAGGCAGGCCGGTGGCGTCTCATAGCTCTGGAGTGGCCGTTTGTCATCCTCGGCGTGTCGGCCGCTCCCCGCGAGGTGCGCCGTCCGAATTCGCCATCCGCTTCGAATGAACGGCTACCCCAACACCACACCCACCGGCGGGATCTGGGACGTCGAGGCCGACACAAGCCTCCTCGCCGAACGCCGCCCCAAGGGCGAGCGCGCAGCAATGCTCTTCCGAACCGACGGGTGGGCTGGCGGCGCATTTGCGATGTATGCGCCCTGGGACCGCATCGCCCTGCAAACCCACGCGAACTGGGCACAGGAAGCGCCACATCTCGTCTGGCACGCAGGGCGGGACCTCTCTTTCATTCTCGACAACGTGCACGAGGTGCTGAACACCAATGACTATCTGGGCATTTAGAGGGCGTCGGTCGCTACTCCGGTTGCGGCGCGCAAAATGGACGAGCTGGTCGCCGAGCTTGGCACGCGCGGCCACGGCCAGATCGAGTCGGGCGCCTTTTTGCTCGCCAACCAGTCCGGCGACCAGCGCAGCGTCAGCCGGGTCATCTACTACGACGACCTCGACCCCAATTGCCTACAGGGCGGCATCCACTTCGATGGCCGGGCATATGGGCAAGCTCTGGGAACTCTGCCGCGTCGAGCGGCTCACCGTGGTTGGCGACGTACACACGCACCCCGGAAGCTGGGTGCACCAGAGCGATATCGACTCCGGCAGCCCGATGGTCGCCCAGAAGGGCCACGTCGCCCTCATCGTCCCCGAGTTCGCCAACGGTCGCGTCGATCCCGCCGAGGTTGGCGTTCACCTGTACGACGGGCGCGGATGGACGACCTGGACCGGTACGCAAGCCGCGGAGCGCCTGTTTGTGCGGAGATACGTGTGACCTGGACGGAGACACCGGACACCCTGCACCGGACGGTGAAGCTGCTCATCGACTCCGGAAGGGCGAAGAACCCGGATGAGGCCCGCATGTTTCTGGAGTCACGTGTCCTCCAGGTCGCTGTGGGCAGCGACGTGGAGACCGACCGGGCCGCCCAGGCAGCGGTGCTCACCATCGCCAACACCGCTCACCGGGCCTTTCTCGGTGGCGTACATGTTCTTGTCGATGGCGACGTCCGTCTGGACGTCCCCTGGGCCGCCGGTCTACCCCTCTCAACGGCCGTGCAGCGCTTCGGAGGCGAGGTCGTCGAACGGCTCAACCCGGATCGGCCGACCCTCGCGGTGGGCAGGCCCGACGCCCCTGTCGGCAAGCCCGTCCTTTACCTCACGCACTCCGGTTGGGCCGGCGGCGTGGTCGAGTCCTCAGCGAACATCTTTGAAGGTCCGCCGGGCATCGCGCCAGCAGGGATTGCCGCGGGAGCGCTCGGCGTGTCCGAGGTCTTCCAACTGGTGCTCGGCAACCCTGTCCCGGGCCGCCGTGACTGTGGCGTCTCGCTCTGGCGGCCGGATCTTCACTGGCGAGATCATGCTGCCGCCGGTCCGGACCTGCAGTATCTTCCCGCCAACCTCTGGCTCCTCGGCCTCGGTCACCTCGGTCAGGCATACGCCTGGGTTCTCGGCATGTTGCCCTACGCCACCCCGGCCGAGGTCTGCCTCGGACTGGTCGACTACGACCGCATCGTCAAGGGGAACACAGCGACCCAGTTGCTCGTGTCCAAGGATGACGTTGACCGGCGTAAGAGCCGGGTCGTAGCTGTTGCGCTCGAAGGACTTGGCTTCCCTACCGCCATCGTCGAGCGCGCCTTCGACGACGGTTTCCACCCGACGTGAACGCGATCGAACCGACCATCGCCGTGGCCGGATTCGACAGCGACCCTCGGCTTCTCCTCGGGAGATCGCTTCCGTGGGTCGTCGACGGCGGGCTTGGCGCCGGACCTGTCGAGTACCTCGACGTCGTTGTGAACACCTTCCCCGCCCCCGAAGACCCGTTGGTTGCGTTTCCAGAGCCTCGGGATCGATCGGGCAAGCTGCCAAATGCGTACCGAGGAGGAGATCGCCCGGCAAGTCGGCGAGGGCGGCGAGGCCGAAGCCGCCCGGTGCGGCATGCTCGAGATTGCCGGCGTAAGCACTGGCGCCGCATTCGTCGGCGCCTTCGCGGCTACCCTCGTGGTCGGCGATCTCCTACGACTATTGCACGGCGGCTCCAGCTTCTCGGTGGTCGGGGTGGACTTGCGTCATCCGGGATAGTGCGCGCGGTGCCGGACACTGCCCCCGGGGCACCTACTCCGGCGTTCACGCTCTCCCACGGTGGTTGATCGCCGGTCTGTTCTCTCTCCGGCCGAGACTACCGGGATCCGCCGTCGCATCTGCCTGGCGGCCCGCCTGCGGCGGCCCTAACGGTCGGCCCTCACAGGTCCCGCCGGACGGGACGCTTCGGCTGGAACTGCGAAGTGTAGGGCACGACTCTACCAAGGTGCATTCCGTGTTGCGCGGGTATCGCCATTGCTCGGATGACGAATCGCTTGACTGCGGCGGTATTCCTAGCACCCGCTCTGCCCTTTAGTCGCCGACTGGGATGGCGCTATAAGGCGTCGGTGCGGTCACTCGTTTCGCTCCAACCTGGTGCCATCATCTGTTGATGCTCTCCGACGAGATAACCGCGGCACTGGTACGCGACGGAGAACGACTTGGAGAGTGGAGACGGTGGTGCGCTCGCTGATCGCGGCATTGCGAGATCGTGGAGCCCTCCGCACGAACGAGCGAACAACCCCGGTCCAGCCACCCTTACTTCACTCCAGCAGCCCTTAGCGCGACCGGCGTAGTCCTCACTGACGATGGTTTCTTGCAGAACAGGGCGATGGAGGGTCTCGAGGGGAACGGCAATGACCGATGCACTTCGGACTTACGTTTGGAAGGCTACGCGCTGCGGGGGATGACGCTGCATTGGGGGTCGGGACAGCGAAGGATCTGACTGAGGCGACCGCCCGCCATGTACTGGTTGAGCGGATCGGTGCATATCCATCGCACGGCAACTTTCAGGCAACTCTGTGGCAGGCCTATGAAGTGCTCGGTCTGGAAAGACCACCAATCGAAGCCGTCGACCTGCTCAAGGGCGACGCTGGGCGAATGTCGAACAGGCAGCATTTCTGCTTGCCTGCGCGCTTAACCGATACCGCAATGAGCACGGCACGGGTCACGGTCGCCCTCACCCTTCTCTGGCCGCGGACGAACAGGGCCGCTTAGCCGCCGAGGCCTCTGCCCTCGTGAGCGAGCTATTACTAGACGCATTGGGATGAGGGTTCGACGCAGAAGGAATCGGCGAGTCAGCGATACGGCGAGACATTGTGGAAATCGGCCCGCTTCATACCGTCCGAAGTATCAGTCAGGGACGCGGCAGCAAGCCCAGCTCCATCGTGACCTGCTCGAGCTGTTGGTGAATCTCCGTCAACCGCTCGATCCGCTCCCCGATGTCGGCCAGGTGTACTGCTGTGGCGGCGGCCGTCTCGAACCGGCCTGCCAACGCGGGCCTGGTATTGCGATACGACCGTCGGGCCTTGTCGGCCAGGCGTGCAAGCTGACGAAGCTCCTCTTGTGTGATCAGTTCCGGCACCGTTGACACCTCCTTCCACCACGTGGAGCCGGATCGACCAACTTGACGCCCGTGCGTTGGCTCGATCGGTCGATCCGCACCCTCTCGGTAGGCGGTCCGCATAGGGCGGACCTGGGCCGTGAGGTGAGTGCTATGGCGTGGCAAGCGAAGATGAGCAAGGACGAGTGGCGACAAGCCACCGCTGAGCGTGTGGCGGCGGCCCAGGCAGTTCTGGAAACCGAGGTGTCCGCACTCCGCTCCGGCGAAGACTGGCGCACCTACTTGGAGTTCGCCGCAAGGCTCCACTCCTACAGCCCGAACAACATCATGTTGATCCATGCGCAGCACGCGAAAGCATTCGAGGAAGGCCGGGTGGACACACCGACTCCGACCCTCATCGCCGGCTACCGAACTTGGCAGGTGCTCGGCCGCCAGGTGGAAAAGGGTCAGACGGGGTACGCGGTGCTCGCACCCGTGCGCTACAAGCGCCGAGAGGCAATCGATGCCACCGGCACGGCTCGGCGGCTCGGAAGAGGTGAGGAACCGGTACCCGGAGAGACCGAGCACAACCGCCAGGTGCTTGGCGGATTCACGGTGGAGCACGTCTTCGCAGCCGAACAGACCTCGGGCGATCCGCTTCCCGATCCGCCCACACCGAAGCTGCTCGCAGGTGAGGCACCAGTTGGCCTGGGCGAAGCCGTCCTGGCTCTGGTCGAGGAAAAGGGATTCACAGTCAACCCGGCTACTGACGCCCGAGCGTTGAACGGGGCGAACGGAGTGACCCGCTGGGACCAGAGACTGATAGAAGTCCGTGCCGACATGGACGATGCAGCGATGGTGAAGACCATGATCCATGAGGCGGCCCACGTCCTCCTCCACGAGAAGCCCCCTGGTGCGTTCATCTCCCGGGACCGCAAGGAAGTCGAAGCCGAGTCGGTCGCCTTCGTCGTGGCGGCGGCCCACGGCATGCCGGCCGACGGGTACTCGTTCCCCTATGTGGCGGCCTGGGCCGGCGACGATCCTGCCAAGGCCATCAGCCAGACTCAGGCACGCGTCTCGGCGGCGGCGAAAGCCATCCTCGAAGCGTCGCCGGCCCTGATCCTCTCCGGTGGTCGGGTACCTGGGGTCGACCAAGCGGTGGAGGCGGCTCGGAGGCTTCGAGACGGCGCCACCCGCAACGCTGAGCGGATGGGCGTGGCACCTACGACCGGGATGGAAGTGGCGTGACGGGAGAGACGGTGACCCATCCAGCCGTGTTCAGCCCGATCATCTTGGACGTGGCGGCAGAGCTGCTGTCGAACCGTGTGCGCTCAGGAGCTCTGGTGCTCGACCCGTTCGCCGGCACCGGCCGGGTCCACCAGCTCGACCACTACCGCACGATCGGCCTCGAGATCGAACCCGAGTGGGCTGAGCTCCACTCGGCCACGATGGTCGGTGACGCGACCGAGTTGCCGCTGGCCGACGCGGTGGTCGATGCAGTTGTCACCTCACCCACCTATGGCAACAGGATGGCCGACCACCACGAGGCTCGAGACGGCAGCTATCGGCGCACCTACCGCCATGCCCTCGGCCGCCCATTGACTCGGGGAAACTCCGGGTCGCTGCAATGGGGGGACCGTTACCGGGACCTCCATGAACACGCATGGAGCGAGGTCCGACGTGTCCTTCGACCCGGCGGCTTCCTTCTCCTGAACGTGAAGGACCACCAGCGTTGCGGGCGAAGAGCCGAGGTGTGCGTCTGGCACCTGGCGGTCCTCGACCGGCTCGGCTTCACCCTCACCGCCACAGTCGAGGTCGACACCAATGGCTTCCGCTACGGCGCGAATCGGGCGGTCCGCTACCCCGAGATGCTCTTCCTCCTCACCGCATCCCCCACGCCGGCTTCGAGAGCATCTCGATGGTAGGCCGTCCGCACACCCAGCCCCACGCCGATCCTTCGGCGGACCTGGCACTGGTTGCCATTGCCATCGCCGCCCTCACTATTGGTGCGCTGTGGTTGGCCGGTATCGCGTCTGCCGTCATCTCCGGCCATGTCGCTCCCCACGGCCACCCGCTCGGCGAGCTCGCGGCGTTCGCTCACGCGGGCAACCCGTCGCTCGGCTGGCACGCACCGGTTGGGCCGGCGATCCTCTACTGGTCTGCAACTGGTCTCTTCCTCACCGTCCTTGGGTTACTCACCTGGGGGGCGTGTCGGATCTTCCGTCCGGCCCGATCCCACAGCCGCCCGTCTGACGATCCCACCAAACTGGATGGCCTGGCCGACCGGGCCCAGGTCGCAGCATGTGCCGGGCCGAAAGCGCTTCTTTCCCAGGCCGCGGTGCTCCGCCCATCGCTCAGCCATCCGAGGCCCCGCGACGTGGGCTGGTATCTCGGTACCAGCCGGGGGATCGAGTGCTGGATGGGAGTGCGGGACTCCCTCGTGCTGCTCGGCCCACCCGGTGCAGGTAAGGGTTTCAACGTCATCATCCCTTCGATCCTCGACGCTCCGGGCGCGGTCATCACCACCTCGACCCGGCCGGACAACCTGACCACCACCATGACGGCACGGGCGAGCGACGGTCGCCCAGTCGGGGTGTTCGACCCGCAGGGCTTGGCCGCGGGCGTGCCCTCGACGCTGCGCTGGTCGCCGGTTCGGGGGTGCGAGCGACCACAGACCGCCATGATCCGTGCCGCGGCACTGACCGCAGGAGTGGGCAAAGGGGTCACCGAGGCGAACTTCTGGCAGACCCAAGCACAGACCGCCGTCCGCTGCCTCCTCCACGCCGCTGCCATCGCCGACCTGCCCCCTACATCCCTCTACGAATGGAGCCTGCACGCGGCGGCGGCCAAAGAGGCCGTGTCCATCCTCACCACCAACCCCGCGGCGGCCCCCACGTGGGACCGTGCGCTCGATGCGGTCGTCAGCGCCGACCAACGCCAGCGCGACTCGGTGTGGGCCATGGTCGCAAACGCTCTGGCCTCCCTGGCCGACCCCCACGTACTTGCCGCCGTCACGCCGGACGACGGTGAGGGGTTCGACCCCGCGGACTTCCTCCGCCAGCGAGGAACGCTTTACCTGCTGGGCACGGCGGCGGGGGCATCGGCCACCGCGAGCCTGGTGTCAGCCCTCATCGAGGACGTGATCGACGTCGCTCGCCGACTGGCTGCTGCTGCCCCTGGTGCACGGCTCGATCCGCCCCTCGGGCTGATTCTCGACGAAGCGGCCAACTATCCGCTCCCCTCCCTCGGGTCCCTCATGTCCGAAGGGGGCGGCTCGGGCATCCCGACGATGGTGGCGCTCCAGTCGCTTGCCCAAGCTCGCGATCGGTGGGGAAAGGAGACGGCAGGTGCCATCTGGGACTCGGCCACGGCGAAGGTGATCCTGCCGGGCAGCACAAACGCCGACGACCTGGCCGACATCTCCCGACTGCTCGGGGAGCGTTTCGTCACCGAGCAGTCCCAGTCCATCCAGACCGGCTCAGGCCGGGGTGGCAAGTCGATATCCACGTCGGAACGCACACAGCCGATCCTCGATCCTTCTGGCATCCGAACACTCAAGCACGGGCACGGGCTCTTGCTCCTCCGCGCTGCGCCGCCGATCATGTTGACGCTCTCTCCATGGATCGACCGGGCTGACGCGGCACGGATCAGGGCCGACCGTGCACAGGTCGAAGGCGTAATCCGCCAGGCCGCTGGGGACGAGTGGGCCGAGCGTGCGTGACCCCCGGCCAGGCCTGACCTGGTCCGCCCACCGACTGGAGACTCGCCTGACCTACAGCACCTACATGGACTCGCCGGCATGGTTCGCCCGCCGCGAGCGGTGGATGACCGAATGGACGCAATCGACCGGCAAGGAGCCGTCCTGTCTGGTGTGCGGGGGCAAGTGGAGCCTCCGGCATGGCGATCTCCACCACCGGACCTACGACCGGCTCTGCGACGAACAGTGGTACGACCTGATCCCTCTGTGTCGGTCCTGTCACGGCACACTCCACGCCTGCATCGAGGGGAACCCCGAATGGCGTAAGCGACCCCGCCACCAGGCAACTGATGCCCTGGTCGCCCATTTGCGCCACGAACACAACGAGATCGGTCGACGATGGCGATCACCGCTGAGAACGATGCCCTGGTCGCGCACACCCCAGGCGGCCAGCTAATCCGAGACGCCATGCACGGTGACCGGATCAGCGACGAGCGGGGCCAATCTTTCGCCGAGGACGACCGAGGCTCATCCGAGGAGCACCCGTCGGGGACTGACCGATATGCGGCGCTCCTGGCTTCGGACAGTTCTATCCCTGACGATCTCGACGACCTTGTCGGGCCGACCTTCTGGCCCGGACTGCCCCTCGGTGACGTTGTCTCGGAGTGGGCAGAGCTGCGCGAATGGGTCGAGGGCCTGATCCAGCGCTACCCACACCTGGACCACCACGTGATCCCTGCGTGTTGGTATCGGCACAACGGTCACGTCGAAGCCCTTGCTGCCCTGCGAGATCACGAACGGGTGAGCTTTGCCGACTCGTCGCCGGCCACGAGCCCTGCCCAGTGGCAGTGGGCATTCGCCCAGATCGAGGGCCGCCTGCGTGAATGGACCGCACAGGCTGGGTGCATGTCGTTGCACCGGGAGCCGGTGGCACAGCTCCGGCCCGTCGACGACGACGCCTGGGATGTGTGGGTAGCGGCTGACAAAGAGCAGCGCATGGCTCGCTGCGTCAGCCATCTGCCACCGGAGACCCCGGCCGAGCATCAATCCGTCCATCCGTGACTTCGGCACACCCTGGCGAGATCGGTCGATCCGCCCCTATTGGGTAGGTGGCCGGCTCGAAGCGTGACCGGCCGACGAGGAGGTACCGCAATGGCAGTCAAGACCCTCGAGACGCCAGTCACGGACGACGCCGCCGAAAGTTTGGAGCTGGGGCTATGAGACCGACCATCATCGATGCTGCCCGCCAGCGCCACTCCCTCGCCGAGGTGGTCGCAAGAACGGGCATCGACTGCCACCAACGCTCCTCGCCTGCGACCGTGCGCTGCCCATTCCCGACACACGGGCACTTCGACCGCACGCCCTCGTTGTACTTGCACCTGGACACCGGACTCTTCTTCTGTTTCGGCTGCGGAGTGATGGGCGACGTCGTCGAGTGGGTGTCTCGAAGCGAAGAAGTCGGATGGCGTGAGGCCATCGATATCCTCGACACCCGCCGGCCGTTGACCAACGCCTGGGCGTCCGGCGCCGCAAGCCCACATCAGAGTTCGGGCGGAATGCTTGATACCAACGGACCCGGCCGCCCCGAGGGACCGGACCTGGCTCGAACACCGGCCAGCCGTGTCTTCGACGCTCTGGAAGCGGCCTGGGAGTACTACACGTTCAGCCCGCTCCACGATCGGGGCTCCGCGTACCTATGGGGTCGAGGCATCGACGTCGGCGTGCTCGAGGCCCACACCGGCAGGCGAGAGGTTGGCCATACCCCTGCTCGATCCGATGGGCTGGTCATGGCCCTCCATGCCAGGGGCTTCACCACCGATGAACTGATTGATGCCGGGCTCGCCGTCCGACGGAGAGGCGCATCGGTCACCGACTTCTACCGCCAGCGGGTCCTCATCCCCATCCGTGACGACGATGGCCGCGTCTGTGGCTTCGTCGGACGCAACGTGGGCGACGACCGATGGCCGAAGTACAAGAACCCGCCGCGTACTGCCGTCTACGACAAGTCGATCAATCTCTATCGGCCTCTCCTGCCACCCAGCGACCCCAGGGGCCACGTGGTGGTGGTCGAGGGCACCCTCGATGCGATGGCGATAGCTGTCGCCTCTGTCCAGAGCGGTCAGGACAACCAATGGTGCCCAGTCACCCAATCGGGCAAGGAGCTTTCGCCCGGCCAGCTGGACTACGTGGCTCGCTCTCCATCCGAACCCGCCGATCATTGCGTTCGACGGCGACGAGGCAGGAATCCAGGCGAACCAACGGCTCGCCTCCGCCGCGGCAGAACGTGGCGTCCAAACGGTGTGCGTTACGTTGCCCGATGGTCATGACCCGACAAGCTGGCTGGCAGCGCGAGGTTCGGAAGGACTGCAAGCATGGAGGCGACGGAACCCGACCCAGCTACTAACGAATGATCGATCGATCGTTGGGCGGGGGGAAGGCAGAGGCCCTGAGATCCGTCCCTCGAGCTGGCCGACGCGAAAGGCCGTTGACAGTCGAAAGGACCGCGACAGGTCGTTCTCGTCTTTGGATCGGCACGACGCGCCGGGCTTCGAGACCGGACGGATCCGCGATGTCGGAGGGGGGCTCGAGCTGTGACCCTTGTTGCCACGGACGGGACGAAACGGGCGCAGAATGGCCGCCGACTGCGTTGGCCCAGCACGGATCCGGAGGGCATCACCGACTGACACTTACCGAAATTCCGCTCGATCACTCGTCTGATCTTGTCAATGTCCCATTTCTGTAATCGACAGGAGTCGCTTCATGGAAACGATTGAGTCACCAAAGCTCTCGCCGTTGGCGGTCTCCCCTCGGAGGGCCGCTCAATACCTGGACGTTGGACACGATGCCATCTACACCTTGCTCAACCAGGGTCGCATCCGGTCAGTGAAGCTCGGTCGACGGAGGCTCATCCCGGTGGTCGAGCTCGAGCGGTTCCTCGCCGACGAGATGGCCTGACCGCCGCCGAATGTCGGCGGAGGATAGGAATGCCCACTGGCGGCCAATGCCGGACGACTCCGTGTTGGCCCTGAACTGGGTCAGGGACTTCGAGATGTGGTGCCGAACGCTTAACTCTGCGCTGGGGCGGAGGAATGGATCGTGCCCGGATTGGGCGCACCGATCATCCAGCTCTGGGCCGCTCCGTGGCCACCGACGAGACGTCGTCGTCGCTGTCGTTGGCTGAGGGCAGCACCCCGGTGTTCCGTAGGAGGATCCTTCAGCGGGCGCCCGCAGGCGCCGTCCGAGAGAGTCGACTCGGACGGTTCTGTGGACGTGACCACCATCGTCCCGTACCTACGCTTGCATTGCTAGCCACAGCATCCCAACGACGGGTCCTCGCCTCTCGTTGGCAGCAATATCGACCACACGGTCGAGACGTAAGCCCAACCTCTCGGCCACCCGAACCGATGCTGGATTGTCGGCTTGGGGACATGAGTACACCCCGTCTAACCCGAGTGTCGTGAACGCCCCTTCGACCGCGGCAACCGCGGCTTCGGTTGCATACCCACGACCCCACACACTTGGATCAAGCCGCCAGCCGACCTCTTGGCCGGCAAGATTTCGGGCAGGAATGTTGGTACGGACAAGCCGACATATCCCACGGTTCTGCCAGTCATCCGCTCAAGGGTTAACCATAGCCCGAAGCCGATCGCATCCCAGTGGGCGATCTGCGCCTCCAAGAATGCCTCCGTCTCACTGCGAGAGAAACCACGCCCATAGGGGTAACGCCACACATCCTCCTGAGCGAACGCCGACACCGGCCGCGTCAAGGTCGTCCATATTGAAACGGCGAAGGTCCAGGCGCTCAGTTCTGATTGGGCCGAGTGGTGCTCTGATCTTCGGCGAGAGCGAAACCAGAGGATCATGCACAGACCGAGCCTACTGATGCCGTCGAGAGCGAACCGACGCCCGAAGAAGCGGACCATCCTCGTGGCCAACCTGTCTGCGAGGATTCGTGGGGTGAACCTGTCCCTACATCCGCTGGGTGGTGTCGTGCTAGTGACGGGGCCGGCCGGCGGACTGCCATCGGCGCTGCTGCCGCCCGCCGGCTCGTGGCCAACGGCGCCGGAGTGATGATCCACTCCTCGTCGCAGCACGACGCCGATCGACCTGGGGAACCGACCCGGCGCTTCCAAGGCACTACTCGAGGAACAGGCTGAGGCATCAGCGTACGGATGACACGGTCAGAGCTCCACGTACCCATTACCAGGAGTGGCGTCGACTGCTGTAGCACTTCTATGTGCCGTTCCGGGTAAGCGATCTGAATCGACACGACCGATGTCTAGTGGTCCGCCTAACGCCCCGTCGCCAACCTAGAGAAAGTCCCTGATCTGGAACGATTCCTGTTCCGTCGACCTCCGACCCCTTGAGGTGACAAGCTCTGCTCGATGGGGCTGCTGCCCGATTACTCCCGCCAAGCCCAGCGCTCCAACACCGCACGATCGGCGAGTCCGTCGGTGCTCGGTCCACTCTGCACTGCCATCCTCGGCGCACCCGGCCGACGGCTAGCCGATGTTGGGGGCGGCACCGGCAACTACGCACTTGCCCTAAAAGGCCACGAATGGCGGCGTAGTCGTCGACCGCTCGCCCCACATGCTCGCCCAAGCGGTACGCGAAGGGCCTTCTCGCCGTCCAGGCTGATGCCGTTCACCTGCCCTTATGCGACGCCCGATTCGGCGCCGTGACGATGGTCTCGATGCTGCACCATGTGGGCAACCAGGCCGCGGCGCTGGCCGAGGCCAGGCGCATCCTCAGGCCCGGCGGGCACTTCGCCCTGGTTGGCTTCACCGGCGAGGACGCCGACAGCCTGTGGGTGCTCGACTACTTCCCCTGCAGCCGACCCTGGATGAGAGCCACCCATCCGTCACGTTCGGCATTGCTCGAGGAGCTGCCGGCATCGTCGACTTCGAGTTCCACGACCTGGAAGATGGCTCGCTGGCGGCCCTGTCGGCTGATCCCCAGCGGGTGGTCGCCGCTGGAGAGCATGCGGCGACAAGCTTCTTCGAACGAATGCAACACGATCACCCAGCAGAGGAACTGACCGCGGGGCTCAAACGACTGCGGGCGGACACCGTGGCGACGCCGGACCGCGCCGGGACAGGCACCGTGCTGAGCTGGACGAAGCCATAGACCAAGGTCAGAGGTATCCCGGAAGTACGCAGATCGATCCCGTTGCGGAACAGGCTGTTGACCTAGTCCACCGGCCTCGGCAAAGACCGGAACCGTCGATCCGGTGCACTCGGCCGCCGATCTCAATCTCCCGCACGGCCCCCGGGTGGAGCGATATGAACCGCTTGCTAAAGTGAGCGGGCGGTTCAGCGCCATGCCGGACATCGATCCCCTAGCCGGCGGCATGGGGGACTCCAGGTGCCGAGAACTAGCCTCGTTTCATGATCGTGAAGAGTTGTAGGGCTGCAGGAAAGACACCCGCTTACTAAGCTAAGGCAAGGGGATGGATTGTTGATTGTCGCCATTCTGGTTTGTGTGTCTTGGGAATCGGAGGTGGGTTCCTTGGTCTGTTCTATTTGCAACGCCGCCAGGGAAACCGTCCCGTACTCCCTGACACGTGGGTGGATCGAGCATCCGCTCGCCTAGTGGTCCGTCGGTGTACCAGTTGAGTTCATGACAAGTCGCCTACGATGGGGCGGTCCGGCAGCGGCGAGCCCCGGAGCGAGCTGAGGACGAGCTGGGTGCTGGTACGACTGAATGAGTTCTAGCGTCGAGACTGCCTCATGAAACCGTTGACCGAACCAATGCGTAGACCCGCGGCCGTCTGAGCCGTTCGCTCATACTGATATTGGCTCCTGCAGCCGTGTATTACCTCTTTGTGTTTCCAGCAATGATGGCAGATCACAAGACCGGAGGTGTGGCGGGAATCATCGGTCTTCTGTTTGCTGCTTTCCTCTACTTTCAGTTTTGGATGCTGGTGGGATTGTATGCCTACGAGTCGATTGCAAATCTGTATGGTGTGAGGGTTGCGCTCGTAGGACGCGCCGCACAATTGTGGCGATGCCGCGGCGCAAGCCCGAACCAAAATCGGTAGGTTATGGAGTATTCGCGGGACTATTGTCCTTCGCTCTCAGCGTTTATGGATTTGCCGTTGTCTATTTGTTTCTCGCTCATTGGACTCACGCCGCCCTTAACGAACCAGTCGGAGTTGTAGGGGCCTTATATTTCAGCGTAGTTACTGCTACAACCGTTGGCTACGGAGATATTGTCGCAACATCATCGGCAGCTCGTTTGGTCGTAGTTGCGCAGCTGGCACTGGATCTGGCGTACGTTATCTTCCTTTTCTCCTTCTTGGAACGGTTCTGCGGTCGCCTCGTTCTGAGGGCACATGATCCAGCCTGGCAAGCCCTTCTCCGTCCCCCCGTCCTCCGTTTCCGGTGGCGGCCCCGGAGAGTGTCGCCGACACGAATCGAACCTCTGCCACCTAAGTGCCTGGTTGCGTCTGCCAAGAAGTCTCAACCAGGCACCATGGGGATACCGCTGATTGGCTGCGACAGATGCGGGTTGCAGCGCATCCCCATGGCCCGATTGCACCTGAACCTGCGCGCAAACCTAGGGACAGTCCTTCATCCTGGGAGTACCCTCTGACCTAAATGGAGGGCACCATGCAGCATGAGACGTTTATGCAGTAACAGCGACCGTCGCGCCTGTACTGTTTATCGCTTTTGTCTTGGAAATTCGTGTGAACCCAAGGTTGCGTTTGCGAAAAAACACACGGTGCATGATGATATGGAACGCCATCTACTACGGTTTCATTTTCATCGCAATCGAATTGATAAGCCTGCTCATTCTGGCCGGAACGATTCACGATACGACGGAGTGGAGAGTCCTCCTTATATTATTCAGCATGTTGTTCACGATCGTCTTAGCCGGCAGCGCAATCCTTCGGGCTGTGATGGACGGAAACGAAGCAACGCAGGCCAAACAGGATGAATCACCACCCATCACGCCGTGATCGCCCCGTGGCTCAGACATGATGTCGGGTCTTCCCGCTCATTGGTGGACATCCGTGGGTCCCGGTGGCGGCACTGGGTCTTTTCGGGCTCCTGTTACTGATCGGAAGCAGAAGGGCACGTACCAAACTGACGGGACGAGGGACCTGCCCCCATGCGCTGGGCTGGGGCGTGGGTAATCGCTCAGGATGTGCTACCTGGTTTTTCGCATTCGTTGAAGTTCTCGCATCTCGTTCGGAGGATCGATATCTGGCGCGGTGCGGGGCCACGTACTCACTTCTGCAACCGGTTCATATCGCTCCATCTGTGCAGCCGGAACCATGGATCCATCCCGGGTCCCGGAGCGCACGGATCAGATGGTTATCGCGTCCTTGCGAGGCCGGCCGACGCGGGTCAGCCGGGAGTCTCGTATGGGGAACCCACTACCGGAACTCCGCCGGCTAGGGTGGGTCCTCGGCGGGGAGCGTCCCGTAAGCCCCGCCCGCTGATCTGCCCGCCCAAGGGGGGATATCCGCGACAGCCATCCCGCCGCCAGCGGGCAGTTGTTGATGGCCGGGAGTGGGCAGATCCTGATGGCCACCGACAGCCGAAGCTCTCACCACCAGCTTTCAGCCAACCTGGCAGTGCTACTCAAGCAGGACACCCGACATCCGTTCCGCCGCATCGCGCTTGGCTCCTTCGACCAAGTGTCCGTAGACGTCCTTGGTGAGGTAGATCGACGAATGGCCGAGCACCTCGGAGACGACCTCGAGCGGGACTCCCTGGGCCAGCATCACGCTCGCCGCCGAGTGTCGGGCCTCGTGCGGATGCCAGTGCCCGAGCCCAGCCGATTCGCACAATCGCACGAACTGCTTGGCGAAGTTGTCGGGGTCCATCGGCGTGCCGATCACCGAGGTGAAGATAAGGCCGCTGTCGGCCCACAGTGCGCCGGCTTCCTTGCGATCGAGCTCCTGGCGGTCTCGGTGGGCTCGGAGCGCTTCCACGATCCCCTTGGTGAGGAAGAGCGTCCGGCGGCTCCTCCGCGTCTTCAGCTCCGCCAGTTCGATCCGACTGGAGGAGCCGCCCACGTATGTTCCGTCTTCGCTTCGGGCCGTCTTCCGCTTACGGACCGCCTGTCGGACGGCGAGTGTCCCTGCTTTGGCGTCGAGGTCGGTCCACGCCAGTCCAAGCAGCTCCCCCGGCGCAATCCGTAGGAGAGGAGCAACAGATAGGCAGCCTCCAGCCGGTCGCCTCGGGCGGCCTCGAGGACGGCGCGGGCCTGGTCGACGGTCAGCGAGCGGCCCTCTGGCTGCGAGATCCGAGGCGGTTGGGAGATGGCAGCCACGTTCCGCTGAACGAGCCCCTCACGCTCGGCCTGCCCCAACGCCCGGCGCAACACCGCCCGCATGATCCGTATCGAGTTCGGCTTGTAACCCGCCTCGCGCTTGGCTGCCCACACCGCATCGACATCGGCCACGGTCAGCTGCGACAGCCGCTTGCGCCCAATGGTGGGTTCGAGATGGAGCCGGACCGTATGCCCGTAGTCGTCGAGTGTCGAGCTCGATACCGAGCCCGGAGCGTTGACTTTCAGCCACCGCGACAGGAACTGGCCGACCGTGATGCGTTCGTCGGCCACCACGCCGGCGTCGGCCTCTCGTCGGATCTGGCGAAGTTTGGCCAGCACCTCGCCCTGGGTTGCCGCCCGGATGTACTTCCGCCGGCGTTTCCCGTCGACCCATCCGAGGTCAGCGATGCCCCGCCAGTGGCCGTCGCCATCCTGGTAGACGCTCCCCTCACCGGCAGGACGCCGACCCGCCTTCCTTGCTGTACCGGCCATGCCCTGTCCTCCCCTCGGGCTCCCGAGGCCAGACGCCGAAGCTCCGAACGCCTCGATGGGTGCTGGCTGCCGTCGGCGAATGTCGAACTGCTTGGCTGCCACTTTGGCTGCCACTTGCCGGTTGTGTCAAGGATTCAGGGAGGCCCACTGCTCTCACCTGGACTTATTTGGCGCGCTCGGAGGGATTCGAACCCCCAACCTTCTGATCCGTAGTCAGATGCTCTAGTCCGTTGAGCTACGAGCGCTGGTACTGGTCGGATCGTGCCCGGTGCACCCTCGACAGCTTCGCCGATGACGCATCCACCACGAACCGATAGCCGGAAGATCCTATCGTCTCGATCTCAGCCCCGGAAGTAGGCTCCTTCCATGACCTCGGCAAAGACCCGGGTGCCCGCCATCGAAGGCTGGTTCACCCTTGACGACAAGCAACCGGCCCTCCTGGGCAGCAAGTGCACCTCGTGTGGCACCTTCGCCTTCCCCCAGGAGACCTATTTCTGCCGGAACCCTGAGTGCCAGGGCACCGAGTTCGCCGAGACCCCCCTCAGCCGGCGGGGCAAGGTCTGGTCGTACACCGACTCCTGCTACCAGCCCCCCAAGCCGTATGTGGCCGCCGACCCCTACGTGCCCTTCTCCATCGCCGCAGTGGAGCTGGCCGACGAGAAGATGGTGGTCATGGGCCAGCTCGTCCCGGGCGTGACCGTCGATGATCTCTCGGTCGGCACCGAGGTCGAGGTCGTGCTCGACACCCTCTACGAGGACGACGAGCACGAGTACATGGTCTGGAAGTGGCAACCGGTCGACGCTCAGCCGGTCGACAGCAAGGGAGGCGCACATGCCTGACGACAAGCGGATCGCCGTCCTGGGTGCCGGCATGCACCCGTGGGGCAAGTGGGGACGCAACTTCGTCGAGTACGGCCTGGCCGCCGCCGGCGACGCCCTGAAAGAGGCCGGCCTGCAGTGGACCGACGTCCAGTACGTGGCCGGGGCCGACACCATCCGCAACGGCTACCCCGGGTTCGTGTCCGGAGCCACCTTCGCCCAGGCCCTGGGCTGGACGGGCGCCCGCGTCTCCAGTGCCTATGCCGCCTGTGCCTCCGGCGCCCACGCCGTCGACAACGCCCGGGCCCAGATCCTGGCCGGCTTCTGCGACGTGGCCCTGGTGGTCGGGGCCGACACCACGCCCAAGGGCTTCTTCGCCCCGGTGGGCGGCGATCGCAAGGACGATCCGGACTGGCTGCGCTTCCATCTCATGGGCGCCACCAACCCCACCTACTTCGCCCTCTACGCCCGCCGGCGCATGGAGCTCTTCGGGGCGACCGAGGAGGACTTCGCCGCCGTCAAGGTGAAGAACTCCAAGCATGGTCTGGAAAACCCGAATGCCCGGTACCGGAAGGAGGTCACGGCCGAGGAGGTTCTTGCTTCACCCATGGTGGCCGACCCGCTCCGCCTCCTCGAGATCTGTGCCACCTCCGACGGCGGGGCCGCCCTGGTGCTGACCAGCCTGGACTTCGCCAAGCGCCACGGGCTGGGCGACGACCTGGTCACCATCGACGCCGTCTCCACCGTGACCCCCCGCTTCCCCCAGGGGGTCATCGAGATGCCCAACTTCGCCACCGACTCGGGCGTTGCCGCCTCGAGCACCGGGCCGACGTTCAAGCAGTCGGTGGCCCTGGCCGCCTACGAGGAGGCCGGCATCGGGCCCGACGACCTGGACCTGGCCGAGGTCTACGACCTGTCCTCGGCCCTGGAGCTCGACTGGTACGAGGACATCGGCATCTGCAAGGAAGGCGAGGCCGAGCACCTGCTCCGCGACGGCGACACCACCATCGGGGGCCGGATCCCGGTCAACCCCAGCGGCGGGCTGTCCTGCTTCGGCGAGGCCATCCCGGCCCAGGCCATCTCCCAGGTGTGCGAGCTGGTGTGGCAGCTCCGGGGCCAGGCCACAGGACGCCAGGTCGAAGGGGCCAAGGTGGGCATCACCGCCAACCAGGGCCTGTTCGGCCACGGGTCGTCGATCATCGTCTCCAAGTAGGGCGTCCCCGCCGCGCCGCCTCCTACAGGGAGGTGACGAGGACGATCTTGCCGAACTTGCCGCCTTTGACGAAGGCGTCGTACGCGGCGACCGGATCACGCATCGGGTAGATCTCGGCCACCGGCACCCGGATGCGCTCCTCGGCCAGCAACGGGAGGACCTGGGTCTCCATGACACGGGCAATGGCCGCTTTGTCCTCGAGCGAGCGGCCCCGGAGGGTGGAACCACTGATGCTGGCCCGCTTGTACATGAGGGCGGACAGGTCGATCTCGGCCGAGCGACCGGCCCCGATCCCGATCACGGCGATACGCCCGCCCATGCCCAGCGCAGCCAGGACGTCGGGCACGCTGGGCCCACCCACCAGCTCGAGCACCACGTCATAGGGCCCGTGGGCGCCGGTCTGGTCGGGGACGATGGCATCGTCGGCGCCGAGAGCCTTGATCTGCTCGTGCTGCTCCGCCCGCCGGGCCGAGGCGACCACGTGGGCCCCGGCGGCATGGGCCAGCTGCACCCCGGCCGTGCCCACCCCGCCAGCCGCTCCGGTGACCAGGACCCGCTCACCAGCGGTGAGCCCAGCCTGGGTGAACAGGGCGCCGTGGGCGGTGGTGAACACCTCGGGGAACCCGCCGGCCTCCTCCCAGGTGATGTTCTCGGGCACGTCGATGACGCTGCCCTCGTCCACCAGGACCAGCTCGGCCTGGGCGCCCCCGCCGACCAGGGCCATGACCCGGTCGCCCAGGGCTGTGCCGCCGGACCTCGGAGCCGAGGCCGACCACCTCGCCGGCGAACTCCATGCCCGGGATGTCCTGGGGATACCCGGGCGGGGCCGGGTAGAAGCCCAGCCGCTGCATCATGTCGGCCCCGTTGAGCCCGGCCGCCCGGACCGCCACCAGCAGCTCGTGGGGGCCGGGTTCGGGATCGGGATGCTCGTTCCACTGGAGGTCACCGTCGACGATCGTCACCGCTTGCATGGCCTCAGGGTACGCGCGTGGCGCGTGGTACATCGGCGGGGGCTTGGCCAGGGGCACGGGCGCCGGGTGGGCGCCACCCATTGTTTCGCTGAAGGTCACGTCGACGTGACCTACCGGAAACCTTCGCTTCTTAGGCTCAGTTCCGTGCTCGTCCCACTGGCTCCGACGCCACCCTGGCACGGTAGGAACGGAGCGGGGACGGCACGCCAAGTTGGCCGACGAGGAGGACACGGATGGCGACTCGGATCCCGGAATCGATGCATGGGCTGATGGTGTGGCTGGGGCTGGCAGCCGACGCTCCCCCTGCCACCCCTCCCTCGTTGTCCCTGGTCCCGCCGCCCCTGGAGTGCACGCGCCCGCTCCGACGCACAGGCGAGCTCACCACCCCTGCCCCGCCACGCCCCTCCGGACCACCGTGGGCAGCCTGAGAACTGGCTGAGAGCATGATCCCGGCCGGTCCCATCGGTCGGCCCTCCGCCCGTAGGCTTGGGGACAGGAGGTTGATCATCGAGTGAGTGAGCCGGCAGGTGACGGCATCGGGTCGTCGGTAACACATGAGGTTTTTGCGCTGGACGGAGCGGTTGCCCTGGACAGCGCACTGGACGACCCGACCGCTGGCGCGGTTCTGGGCCGGGCTCTGGCCAGCTGCTCGGAGAAATTCCTGGTCAACGACGCTGCTGCCGGTCGAGGTGACACCGGCACAGCTCTCGGTGGCGGTGGCGCCGACGAAGAGACCGAGCGGGTACACGACAGCCGGGTGGCCCTTCGGCGCATGCGCTCCAACCTGCGGACCTTCCGCCTGCTGGTCGACCCGGCGTGGGGCACCAGCCTGCGGGCCGAGCTGGCCTGGTACGCCGACCGGCTGGGCGAGACCAGGGACCTTCACGTACTCCGCGATCGCATTACCGACGCCGGCGAGAACGTGTTGGAGGACGACGAGCTCAAGACGATCCTCCTGATCATCGACAACTCCATCGAATCGGCCAGCGCCGGAGTGGACGACGTCCGCGGCGGAGAGCGCCATGCCCGCCTGACCAGGGAGATCCTGCGGGCCTGCCAGGATCCCCCGTTCACGCCCAAGGCTGACCGTCCCGCCGACCAGGTCATGGGGCCCCTGTTGAAGCGGACCTGGCACGACGTCCGGGGTGCCGGGCGCCTGGCCCGGAAGAAGCCCACTGACGACCACCTCCACAAGCTCCGGATCCGACTGAAGGGCCTCCGCTACGGGGCCGAAACGGTGGCGCTGGTCGACGGTTCCCCGGCCCGAAAGACGGCCCGCGCCGTGGAGACGCTGCAGGTCCGGCTGGGCGACCTGCACGACGTCAGCGTGTCCCGAGCCTGGCTGGCCACCCTGGTCGACGAACGCCCCGAGCTGGCCGAGTCAGCCGCTCAACTGTCCGCCTTCGAGGAAGCGGCAGCGGCCGGCATCCGGAAGGGTTGGCGCAAGGAGCTGAAAGAGGTGGAGCGCCGCTGGCGGCGCTGGCAGGACTGAACGGGATTCGCCCGTACTGTCCGGGCCCCGCTTCGGTCGTCAGGTCCTAGGCAGCGGATCGACGTGGGTGGCGTTCACCCCGATGTGGTCCATCTCCCACAGCTTGATCCCGCCCAGGATCCCGGCGGTGTTGTCCACGATGGTCGTGTCGTCGTCGAGGTCGTCTCGCTTCAACCGACGGGAGTTGCCGCCGCCGATGTAGAGGTGGTCGAAGAACAACATCTCCCGCAGGATACGGATGGCCTTGTACACCCGCCTGTTCCAGCGCTCCTCGCCGATCTCCTTACGGGTCGCCTCGCCCAGCTGCTCGTTGTAGGTCTCGCCCTTGCGGAAGGGTTGGTGAGCGATCTCCAAATGGGGCATGAGCTTGCCCTCGTAGAACAGACCGGACCCAAAGCCGGTGCCAAGGGTGATGATGAACTCCAGTCCCTGGCCACTGACCACCGCCGCCCCCTGGATGTCGGCGTCGTTGGCCACCTTCGTCGGCCGACCGAGGGAGGTGGCCAGGGTGCTGGCCAAGTCGAAGCCGTGCCAGGCCTTGGCCAGCGCCTCGTCGATATGACTCCCGGGCCCGTGCTTGGTCTGGAAGTGCGGGGCGGACAGGACGTGCCCGGCCCTGACCATGCCGGGAAAGCCGACCGAGGCCCGCTCAGCGTCAGGCAACGGCGCCACCAGCTTGGCCAGGTCGGCCATCAGCTTCTCCGGCGACAGGGGGTACGTCGTGGGGATCTTCACCCGATCGGCCACCATGGCACCGTCGGCATCGAGCACCGACGCCTTCAGGCCGGTGCCCCCGATGTCGATGGCCAAGGTGAAGGGGTGCCTGGGGTCGGCCTTGGGCGAGGGCATCGCCGTGGAGATCGAAGTGTTCGCCGAGTTGGTCATGCCCACACGCTACGCGCACCACTGGGGGTGCGCCCTACGGTCCCGTCCTGACCGGCGCTGCTAGTCCGCCGCTTGTCCGCCCTACCAGTCCGCCCTACCAGTGGTCGTGGTGGAGGACGTCCTCCAGAGGTAACCGGCTCCGCCACCCGTGGCGCTCGAGGTCGGGCACGGCCTCGACGTGGCTGACCGGCCCGATGCACAACCAGGCAACCGGGCGGACGCCTTTGGGAATTCCGAGCAGGTCGCTCAGGAACTGCTCCCGGTAGAAGGAGACCCAGCCCATGCCCAGGCCCTCGGCCGTGCAGGCCAGCCACAGGTTCTCGATGGCCAGGCACACCGAGTAGACGCCGGCGTCGGCTACGGCGTGGCGCCCGAGAACGGCGGGGGAACCCCGCTCGGGGTCGTAGGTCACCGCCACCGACAGGGCGGCCTCGAGGATCCCGTCGATCTTGATCCCGGCGAACCGCTCGGCCTCCTCGCCCTCGAGCGTGGAGGCGAACACGGCGCGCTCGTCCTGCACGTGCTCCCAGAACGTCCGCCGCACCAGCGGGTCCTCGACCAGGATGAAGTCCCACGGCTGGGTCAGGCCCACGCTGGGAGCGGCGTGGGCGGCGTGGAGCACCCGGTCGAGCACCTCGGGGTCGATCTTGCCGCCCACGAATTCGGCTCGGACATCCCGGCGCCGATGGATCACGTCGTAGAGGCCGGCCAGCTCGGTCGGCGGCGTGCTTGTGTTCGGGCGTGTGCTCACTGAGGCCGACACTACGTGCCCGACGGCGTGATGGTGGCACGGCTTGGTTCGGCCCGGCATGCCGGCGCCGTCCGTGAAGCGGTGGCCGTGACCAGCCGATCCCGTTAGCGTCAACCGGCATGACCGTGCAGCCCTGGCCCGATGATGCCTGCTCCCTGGTCGACGCCTTTCGCGCCGGCACCATCACCCCCATCGAGGCCCTGGAGCTGTCCCTCACTGCCATCGAAGGATCGGAGCTGAACGCCTTCTCCCACATCGACGCGGAGCCGGCCCGGGCCGCGGCGGCGACCGCCGACGTCTCGCTCCCCTTCGGCGGCGTGCCCCTCGGGGTCAAGGAGCTCGAGCCGGTCGACGGCTGGCCGTACACCGAGGCGTCGCTGGTGTTCAAGGACCGGGTGGCCGATCACGACACCACCCAGGTGGCCCGGTTGCGCGAAGCAGGTGCGGTCCTGATCGGCCAGACCACGGCCTCGGAGTTCGGCGGCATCAACTGCACCCACACCAAGCTGCACGGCACGACCAGGAACCCGTGGAATCCCGAGCGCACCCCGGGCGGCTCGTCGGGTGGCTCGGCCGCGGCCGTCTCGGGAGGCCTGGTGCCCATCGCCAGCGGCGGTGACGGTGGAGGCTCCATCCGCATCCCGGCCGGCTACACCGGACTGTTCGGGCTCAAGGCCACCTACGGCCGGATCCCCCGGGGCCCGGGCACCATGCAGAATCCCCTCACCGTGGTGGTGGGGTGCGTATCCCGCTCGGTGCGCGACACGGCCCGGTGGTTCGACGTGTGCAACGGCTGGGACCCCCGTGACACCTTGAGCCTCCCCCGGGTGGAGGGCTGGGAGGCGGGGCTCGACTCCTTCGACCTGTCGGGCAAGCGGGCCGTCGTCAGCGTCGACCTGGGCAACGCCGTGGTCCGTCCCGAAGTGGTGGAACTCGTCACCGCGGCAGCCGAGGCCCTGATCGCCGACGCCGGGCTGAAGCGGGTGGACGTGGTGGTGGACCTCCCCCGGGGCGGGCTGGAATGGGCCATGTCCAACCTGATCGGACTGGCCGGCGAACTGGGCGACCGGTACCCGGCGTGCAACGACGACCTGACCCCGGAGATCCAGCTGGGGATGAACCTGGCCACCTACAACCTCAACGTGTCCACCGCGGGGGCCACCGAGCTGTTCCGCATCACGGTGAACGAGACGATGGCCGACGTCTTCGACCAGGCCGACTTCATCTTCACCGCCTCCAATCCGGATGTCGCTTTCGCGGCCGAGGGACCGATGCCCACCACGGTGGGCGACATCGACCTGATCGCCGAGGTGGGATTCGAGAGCGCCCTCAGCAACAACGGGGCGCTGACCATCCCGGCCAACCTGACCGGGAACCCGGCGGTGGCCATCCCGGCCGGGACGGTGGACGGGCTCCCGATCAGCCTGCAGGTGATCGGCCGCCATCACCAGGAGCAGCTGCTGTTAGACCTGGCCCGCATTGCCGAACGCGAGCGGCCCTGGCCGCTCCTCGCACCAGGAGCACCACACTGACCATGCGCATCGACCTGTGGGTACCGACCGCCAACCCGTTCTCCACCCCCGAGGTCCTGGCCGCCGTCGGCGCCGGGGCCGAAGAGCGCGGGGCGGGGTGCATCTGGGTGGGCGAGCACGTCGTCCTGTTCGACGAGTACGAGTCCTCCTACCCCTACGCCGAGGACGGCAAGGTACCCTCCCCGCCCGGGTCCGGGCTGCTCGAGCCGCTCAACACGCTGTCGTTCCTCGCCGCCCACACCACCACCGTCCGTCTGGGCACGGCCATGGTGCTCTTGCCCCAGCGCAACCCGGTGTACACGGCAAAAGAGGTGGCCACGCTGGACTGGCTGTCGAACGGCCGGGTCGACTTGGGGATCGGCGTGGGCTGGCTGGAGGAGGAGTTCAACGCGGTCAACGTCCCCTGGCCCCGCCGCGGCGCCCGGACCGACGAGTACCTCCAGGTACTCAGGACGTTGTGGCGTGACGATCCGTCGTCGTTCGAGGGCGAGTTCTATTCGCTCGACCCGTGCTCCATGTTCCCCAAACCCATCCAGCAGCCCCAGCCACCCATCCACATCGGTGGGGAGAGCGATCCCGCCCTGCGGCGCACGGCCCGGTTCGCCCAGGGCTGGCACACCTTCAACCGCACGCCCGACGAGCTGGCCGCGCCGCTGGCCCGGCTGAACGAATTGTTGTCGGCCGAGGGTCGCGAGCGCTCCGAGGTCAGGGTGACGGTGTGCCCGTACTTTCAGCCCCTGGATGCCGACATCGCCGAGCAGTATGCCGATGCCGGGGCCGACGCCGTCTCGGCGCTCATCGTTCCCTTGAGCGTCGACGACGTGCGCAGCCAGCTCGACGGCCTACAGCCGGTGTTCGATCGGGCTGCTGCTCTGTCAGCCTGAACCGCTACCCATAGGACCCATTGCGTCTGACCTGGGATTATTCCTTGCAGGCGCTCCTGCACGACCCAATACTGGCCGACAAGCTCCCCCAGCAGCCCAATGACCAGCCGAGCAACCGGGCCGAACCACCAATGCCCCGAACAGAGGGTCTTGCATCAAGCGAAGTCCGGCAATGAGAATCCGTGTACTCCCAAGCTAAAGAACGCGCAGAGCGGCACAGCAGGTATGCCACGGACGGCCAGCACGGTCGGTGCCGGGCTGTTCGGCCCACGCAGCGAATCCCGTATGGCACCATTGTCCTGCGACAGCGTGACAGCATCCCGATCAGAGGGGGTCCGATGACTGAGCCGGGCTTTGCGCAGGTTCCGGGCTACCCCGTCGAGTTTGACGTCGAGCCCCAGCTGACCGATCGCAACCGCCTCACAACCGGGTTCCGGCTGATCCTTGGGATCCCCCAATTCATCATCGTCGGCGGGTTCAACTCCTACGGCGCCTCGGCGTTGACGGGGGCGGCGTCGGTCATGGCGTTCATCTCCTGGTTCGCCGTCGTGTTCAGGGGCGAAGAACCCCGCGGCTTGTGGGATTTCATCACGTTCTACATGCGCTGGTGGGTGCGCGTCGCTGCGTACGCCGCCCTGTTGAGGGACGACTACCCGCCGTTCGGCGACGAGCCCTATCCGACCACGTACGGCGTGACCTACCCGACGGGAGAGAGGGACCGCCTGTCGGTGGGTCTCCGCCTGATCTACGTGATCCCCCACCTCGTCGTCCTTATCTTCGTGAACATCGCCTGGACAGTGACGACGATCATCGCCTGGTTCGCGATCCTCTTCACCGGTGCCTACCCGGAGGGCCTCTACCGGTTCGCCGTGGGGGCCATGCGCTGGAACGCCCGCGTTCAGTCCTACCTGCTCCTGCTGCGAGACGAGTACCCGCCCTTCAGCCTGAAGGAGTGACGGCCCAGCGCACCAGCGTCATCCGTCTCCACCTTGCTCCCGAGGAACCCTCAGCGGCACTCGAACCGGGTCGATCCGGCGCGCGGCCAGAGCGGCCTTCTATCCCGTCTCGGGATCGCCCCCGAGCAGGGGCTACTTGCCGGTTACCTGAGATCGACGCTCGTTTCTCCCGGACAGCCGAACATAGGCTGGTTTGATGCGAGTCGCCGTCTTGGGTATGGGAAATATGGGAAAGGCCTTCGCCACAAGAGCGCTCGAGCGGGCTCACCTGGTCACCGTCTGGAACCGATCTGCGGGCAGAGCCACCGACCTTTTGGCGAAGGGCGCCGTCGAGGCCGATTCTCCAAAGGCGGCAGCAATGGGCTCAGACGTGGTCTTGGTCGTCCTCGCCGATGACACCGCCGTTCTCGAAGTGTGCCTTGGCGACGATGGTGCTCTGGCGTCACTCGGGCCAGCCGCGATCTTGGCCAACATCAGCACGGTCTCGCCGGACACTGCCCGTCGACTGGCCCGTGTCGGCCCGGAGGGGAGGGTGCTCGATTCGCCCGTCCTGGGATCCCCATCGCTAATCGCAGCCGGTATGGGGAGCTTTTTGATCGGAGGGCCTTCGACGGCCGTCGAGCAGCTCAATCCCCTGTGGGGTGACCTTGGTGCCGGGTACACCCATTGTGGGCCGGTTGGAACCGGTGCGACTATGAAGCTCGTCTCCAACCTGTTGCTCATCACCGGCGTGACGGCGCTCGCTGAGGGGATCGTCACTGCCCGAAAGAACGGGATCTCCGACGAACTTCTCAAGGGCGTTCTTGCCGACAGCTTCGTGGTAAGTCCCGCGAGCAAGGTGCGACTGGACAGCCTGTTCGATAGCGTTCACCCCGGATGGTTTTCTCCGGCGCTGGCTCGTAAGGACGTTCGCTTAGCCATCGATCTCGCGGAACAGGCTGGGGTCGAGGTGCGCGTCGGCCCCGCCACCGACGCACTCTTGACCACGGTCATTGACGCTGGTGGGCAATGGCCTGATTTTGCCGCTGTGATCGAGGCGCTCGGCTGACGCGCTCATCTCCCGTCAGGGCGAAATCGGCGGTCACCCGGCCGGCGTTGTGGGCGTCGCGACACGGTTCTGGGATGTGGATCATCCGCAGAGCCGTGCCTGCGAGCTCGTAGGACGAAGTGGAGCCTGCCAGTGACGAGCGGGGCCGGCTTGCGACCGTTTGCTTCCGAAAGCCCGAGTCTCAGGCTGAGTCCCTGTCAGCCTGCGCTGTCCGTCAGCCTTACTCAGCCCCGCATCGCCACCGGGAGCGCCTCCATGCCCCGGAGCACCACGTTGGTCTTGTAGGCCACCTTCTCGGTGTCGAGGGCGAGATCGGGAGCTCGCTGGGTGAGGGAGGTCAACGCCACCTGGGTCTCCATCCGGGCCAGCGGCGCGCCCAGGCAGTGGTGGATGCCGAAGCCGAAACCCAGATGGTTGTTGGGCGACCGGCCGACGTCGAAGGTCTCGGGGTCGTCGAACTCGTCGGGATCGTGGTTGCCCGAGGCCACCAGCAACATGGCAAAGTCGCCCTTTTGCAGTTCGACCCCGCCGACCTCCATGTCCTCGAGCATGGAACGCCCGGTGAGCTGGACGGGTGAGACGTAGCGCAGCATCTCCTCCACCCCGGACCGGACCACGTCGGGATCGGTGCGGAAGCGCCGCAGCTGTTCGGGGTGCTCGAGGAGGGCCAGCGTTCCCCCGGAGATCAGGTTGACCGTGGTTTCGTGTCCCGCCACCAGTAACAGGATGCAGGTGGACAACAGCTCGGCCTCACTGAGCACGCTGCCCTCGTCCTCCACCTGGACCAGGCGGCTCAACAGGTCGTCACCGGGAGACCGGCGCCGCTCGGCCAACAGCTCGAAGAAGTAGCCGGCGAACTGGCCCACCGCCTCGATGCGCTGTTCGATGATCTCCTTGGTCAACAAGAAGTCGGGATCGAGCCCGCGGGCCAATGCCGCCGACCATCCCCGGAAGCGCTCCTGGTCCGCGATGGGGACACCCAGCAGGTCGCAGATGATCCGCACGGGGAGCGGATGGGCGAAGGACTCGAGCAGAT
Source organism: uncultured Acidimicrobiaceae bacterium (assembly GCA_963781305.1). Lineage (GTDB taxonomy): Bacteria > Actinomycetota > Acidimicrobiia > Acidimicrobiales > RAAP-2 > DASXMT01. Next base: position 852,349 of record CAWAFL010000014.1, on the reverse strand, counting down.
CGACCCGTCCCTCTTCGAGAGCAACATCGAGCAGCTCGTCGACCACCTCCTGGGTCCGGGTCCGGAGCGATTCCACCACCCGGGGCGTGAACGCCTTGGCCACCAGGCCGCGGAGCCGGGTGTGGTCGGGCGGGTCGCGGAACAAGAAGGGGCGCATGGCCACCATGGCCGAGGCCACCGGGTCGTCGGCCAGCTGGGGGCGGAACCCCCCGGGCATGCGGTCGAGGTCGATGTTGGACCCGTCCGAGCTGACCCGGCGGTCCCGCAGGATGCTCAGGCAGTCGGCGTGGCGGGCGAAGACCCAGAAGCCCATCTGGTTGCGATGGGCCGGCGCCCTATCCCGGAGCTCGGCGTAGAGCGGGTAGGGGTCGCTCGACCAGCGGGGGTCGAACGGGTCGAAGACCGGTCGCTCATTGGGGACGGCGGGTGTGGCCTGCACTGCGGTCCAACGTACCGCCCGGTCAGCGTGCGGCGTGCGGCAGGGCGACGTGTGGCGCCTCGGCCGGCACCCGGTATCGCCTAGAGCACAGCTTCGAGGGGTACGCAGTGGAGACCGTGCGCTTCGGCCACCGGACGGTAGACCACCGAACCGTCGACCACGTTGACCCCCAGGGCGAGCGCGGGGTCCGCCGCGCACGCCGCCCGCCAACCGAACTCGGCGATCTCGCTGACGTAGGGGAGCGTGGCGTTGGCCAGTGCGTGGGTGGAGGTGTGAGGAACGGCGCCGGGCATGTTGGCGACGCAGTAGAAGAGCGAGCCGTCGACCTCGAACGTGGGATCCGAGTGGGTGGTCGGCCGGGTGGACTGGAAGCACCCGCCCTGATCCACCGAGAGGTCGACCAGCACCGAACCGGGTCGCATGCGTGCCACCAGCTCGTCGGAGACCAGTACCGGAGCCTTGGCCCCGACCACCAGCACGGCCCCGATGACGATGTCGGCGTCGACACACGTCTCTTCGATGGCGTGGGTGCTCGAGGCCACGGTCTCCAGCGCGCCCCGGAAATGGTGGTCGATCTGTCGGAGCCGGTCCAGATTGCGGTCGAGGATGTAGACATCGGAGTGCATACCGACGGCCAACGTCGCCGCAGCCATGCCGGCGACGCCGGCCCCCAAGATGACCACCCTGGCCGCCCGCACCCCGGGAACGCCGCAGACCAGCACGCCCCGACCTCCCGCCGGGCTCATGAGATGGTGGGCGCCCATCAACGGAGCCATCCGACCGGCCACCTCGCTCATGGGGGTGAGCAAGGGGAGCGATCCGTCGGGCAGCTGGACGGTCTCGTAGGCGATGGCCGTCGTTCCCGCGGCCAACAGGGCGTCCGTGCACTGGCGGGAAGCAGCCAGGTGCAGGTACGTGAACAGGATCAGGTCGCGGCGGAGCCGGTGGAACTCCTCGGCGACAGGTTCTTTGACCTTGCAGACCATGTCCGATTGGGTCCAGACGTCGTCCGCACTGTCGAGGACGGTGGCCCCCACCGCGGCGAACTCGTAGTCGGGAATCGACGAACCGACCCCGGCGCCCCGCTCGACGAAGACCGCGTGCCCCATCGAGATCAGTTCTCGCGCTCCGGCCGGCGTGATCGCCACCCGGTACTCGTCGTCCTTCATTTCGCTGGGAACGCCGACTCTCATCGATACCAAGTCCTTCCCGAATGCTCAGTACATGCCGATTCAACCGGTTCACCCGGTTCAACCGGTTCACCCAGCGTAGGAAGCCGATCCGGTCCGCGGCGCGCCGTCAGTGGCTACGCGTGATGGCTCCCCGTTCGGCCAGCAGCGGGTCCTCGAACCAGGAACGTAAGGCGATCCGCGCCGGCGGGAGCCCGCCGTAGACGAGCACGCCCTGGCCGGGAGCGATCCGGCGCAGGGCATCGGGCGGCGCCAGGCGCCGTGTGGTGGGCGAGCGGGTGGTGGTCGGCCCACCCTTGCCACCCGAGGTGGTGGCGGGCAGATGGAGCTCCTCGTCACCGATCAGGTGGCTGGCGTGATCGAGGGTCGAGGGATCCGAGATGCCGGACAAGAACACCTTGGCCCGGTGGTTGTTCACCACCGTTGCCGCCCTGGGGCCGTAGCGCGCCGTGACCTGAGCCAGGTCCTGCCAGATGGTCACCAGCTGAATTCCGTGGCCCGCAGCCGTCGACGCCAGCGTGTCGAGATCCTCCAACGGCGCGATGTTCGCCGCCTCGTCCAACACGACGAGGAGCGGCGGGTCGAGCGGGCGCCCGGTCCGGGTGACCGTCTCGTAGGCGTGCTCCACGATCTGGCGAACGACGGCGGTGAACAGCGGGCGCAGTCGGCGTTGGTCGTGGGCCGGCGCGCAGAGGTACAGCGTGCCGCCATCGGCGATGAGGCGGCGCGGGTCGACGTGCGTCGGCGGCGACCCGGTCGGATCCACCGGAGGGTCGGCGAAAGGCTCGAGCACCGTTTCGGCTGTGGTGTACACCGAGCTCCGCTGCCGGTCCTCCTTGGCGAAACTGGCCTGGGCCGCCTGGGTGGCCTCGCTCACCCCGACGTCGTCCAGCAGCTCGAGGACCTCCGACTCCTCTTGCGTGTCCACCCATCGCACCACGTCGGACATGTCGCCCCCGCCCGTGGCCGCGGCGAACAGCAGCGGGGCCAGCAGCTTGGCCGCGGTGGCGTACCAGAAGTCGCCATCGGTCATCGGGCCATTGCCACCCTTGGCTCCGTCGGTCAGCGACACCGCCACCTTGCGGGCGCCCGACCATGTCCGCGCCGCGTCCAGTGGCGACCACTGGGCCGAGGGGAGCCCCGTCGAGCCGCTCGGGTCGAAGCACACCACCTCCCCGCACTGCTGGCGCCAAGCCATGGTGTCGCGCACCAGGTCGGTCTTCACGCTGGTGGCCACCACCGGCCCCTGCCAGCCGAGGATGGCCGGGATGGCAAAGCCGGTCGTCTTCCGGCTCTGGGTCGGCCCGAAGACCACGACCGACTGCGAGGGCTCGGCCGCCAACGTGGTCCGACCCGACCGGCCCAGCACCAGGCGACCGGGTGCCGGAGTTCTGATCGTGAGCGGCCGAAGATCGGGGGCCCGGGCCCAGCGGGCGGCCGAGCGGGTGTCCCTCCGCCGCCAGTAGCTCGGCCGGGTCCTCCTCGATCGCTCCGGTGCGATCGGTCGGTCCAGTGCGGTCGACCGTTCACGGGGTACGCCGCCGCCTACCGGTCGGAACGGCAACCGGCGTCCACCGCGGAACGCGGTGTCATGGCCCACCAGGGAGGCGGCAACCAGCGCGCTCACGCCGACAACGGTGAGCACCGAGGTGTGGGGGATCACCCTGGCCTCGACTCCGAGGTCATCGGGTCCGGGGTCGTTGGGTCCGGGCCCACCGTTGCGCCCACCATGGCTGCGTCGGTGTCGATGATGCGCTCCTCCTCGGCCGACAGCCGGTGCTCGACCAGAAACGACCGCTGGCCCACCTTCCACAGGGCCACTCCCCGGCGCAGCTGGGTGACGAGCGCGGCCTCGGTCTCGGTCAACCCGAGAAGGTCGCCGGTGCGCTCCACCTCCCCGGGGGACTGGGCGTAGACGACCCTGGTCTCCGAATCGGCCAGCAGCCCTTCGGCCAGGCTGACCTGCTCGGAGTCCGATGCTCCCACCGCATGCAGATCGGACAGGCGGTGGAGCACGGCCATGTTGGCCACCCCGAAGGCCCGGGACAGCTTCCATGACGCTTGCAACCACCGGGCCACGCCCAGGTTGGACAGGATGGCCCAGGCCTCGTCCACGACGACGACCACCTGATGGCGGCGGTGAGCCAGGAGCGCGCCCTGGAGCCACGCGGTGGCACAGGCCATGAGGACGCCGAGGGCAGGGGAGTTGTACACCGCGGCCAGGTCGAGGACGACCAGCGGGGCATCGAGCCGGAGCCCCGCTGTGGTGGGACCGTCGAACATGCCCTTCAGGTCGCCGTGGACCAGGCGCCGGAGCTCCAAGGCCACGTCGCGCCCGTCTTCCATCAGCGTCGCCCGTTCGGTGCGAAGATCCCGGGCCGCCTCGGTGGTCGGGTCCAACAGGGCGCCGACCACCTGGGGCAGGGTCGGCGCCAAAGTGGTCTGTGCCGTTGCCTCGGTGAGCGCAGCGTCGATCGCCGCCCGCTCCCGCGGAAGCAGGTCGCGACCCAGGCACGACACGGCCAGCGAGCTGGTCAGCTCGATACGTCGCCTCCACGCCTCGTCCTCGTCCCCCGCTCCAACCACGTCAAGACCACCAGCCCTGGAGCCACGACGGGGATCGCCCGCCGTGTCCAACGGGTTGAGCCGAACCGAGCCACCCGGGTACAGAGCCACGGGGGCGACGCCCCATGCCCGGGCCAGGGGGCCGTACTCGCCCTTCGGGTCGACGACCCACGCCCTGCGGCCGAAGACGGCCTGCCGCCACAGGTAGGACTTCACGAACGAGCTCTTGCCCCGCCCGATCTGGCCGAACACGACCATGTTGGGGTTGGTCACCGCGCCTTCCGAGTAGAGGGAGAAGGGGTCGTAGACGAACGACCCTCCGAGGAGGTCACGCCCGATGAGGACCCCGTGGTGGCCGAGGCCGGCTTCGCTGACCAAGGGATAGGCGGCGCCGAGGTGCCGCGTGGTGGCGACGTGCGCCGGCACCCGCGGCACGGGAACCTTCACGACAGCCCCCGGCCCAAGGGGAGGGTGCACGTCAACGCCCGGTCCTGTTCGCCATACAGCAGGCGCAGGTCGACACGGGCCTGCCCGGCGGCCTGCTCGATCTGGGCACGCGCCTCGTACAGCTGGTCCTTCGACGCCCCGGTGACCGTCACGTAGCCCGAGAACCGGTACTGGGCGTGGCCGTCGGTGAGCTCCACGTCCCGCTGCTCCACGCCCTCTCGTTCCCGCTTGTGCCGGGCGGTGACCAGAAAGCCTCCCCGGCGGCGGAGCTCACCGTCGGCCAGATCCGACGTCCGGGCGTGGGCCACCTGCCGGGCTGCCCGGGATGGGCTGACCGGCTCCATGGTCACCGCCATGGTGCGGCGCACCGGGGAGAAGAGCAGGGGGCCGAGAAAGTCGGGGGTGACCTCGACCCTCGGCCACTCGGCGATCCAGTACGTGGTGTGCCAGGTCCCGTCGGTTCGGACCGCGTCCCACGTGGACTCGGTGGCCATCGGCCAGGGCCACGCCGTCGACGGCTCCACCGGTGCGGAGAGGGGCCGCCCCGGCCGCCTGGGCGACGGGCCGGAGGGTGCGGCGAGGTCTGACAGCGCCGACCCGGCCTCCCGGCAGACAGACGCCAGCGCTCCGGGACCGAGGACGCCGTCGACGGTGACGTCGGCCGCCTCCAGTTGCCGCTGGAGGGCCACCAACTCGCGCAACAGCACGACCGAGGCGCCGGCGTGTCCCCCGCCCGAGGCCCGGATGGCTCGAGCGGAATGGCCGGTGTGCACGGTGAGGGGGACCAGCACCCGATGCCGTCGGGTCACCGGCGTCGAGCTGTCCACCAGGCTGGCGTACGAGCGGCCTGGTTCCGTCTCGGGCCCGAGCACGGCGTGGCGGCGGACGTGGTCCCGCACCGCATCCCCGTCATCAGGGAGGCACGACTCGATCCACTGCAACCGGTGGACGTCGGAGCCCTCCCGGGCCAGGGAGGACAGGACGCGGGACCACGAGGCGATCCGCCGGTCCTGCTCGTCCGGGCCGAGGAGGGCGAAGTCATGGCCGCGGAGGGCCAGGACGCCGGTGATGGTCCGGGCTCGGGCGTCGATGACCGCGCCGGCCGCCGTCCAGCCGTCGTCAGCGTCGGCCGGCGTGGCCATGAGCCGGAGGCCCTCGAACACCCCGGTCGGGCGTCGGGAGCGACCGCCGGTGGGCTGTCGCTTGGGACCGTCGGCGGGCTGCCCGCGACGATCGCCGGTGGGCTGGCGGTTGGAGCCGAGGGACGGGGCCTCGGACAGTCGGCGTCGACCGCCCCCGAGCCCGTCGACCACCCAGCGGGCGGCGATGGGAAGCCACTGCTCCCCCGTGCGGCCGCGGATCGGCCAGCACGCCGAGGCCGTCCCGATGGACACGAACCCGAGAGCCAGGATCACGCCACCCACGGTGGGGTGGGACCGGATCGACAACATGGCGATCACCAGACCTCCGGCCACCGAGAAGATCTGTCCGCCACGCCACCCGGCGATCAAGCCCCGTTGTTCGAGCGGACCGAACCGATAGCGGACCCGTTCGTCGGCCAGCTCACGCACCACGGCTGCCCCCTCCGCCTCCCGGACCGGCTGCGTCCCTGTCCCCCTCCCACCGCAACCGGGTGCCCAGGTCGTCGTGGCCGAGCACGTGGAGGCGGGTCGTGCCCGACGACGTGGGGAGCGCCGAACGGGTCGGGCCTGGCCCGCCGGTCGACGAGGCCGCCGGTCCCGAATTGCCCGTCGGCCCCGAACTGGTCAGCGGTCCGGCCGCCACGCCGGCGAGGGTCTCGTCTTGGCGCATCGTCGCTTCGAATGCGTCAGAGGCCGGCCGATGAGTCCGGTACGTCGGCACGCTCGACCCGGGCGGCGACTGCTCGCCCACCCCCGGGGCCGTCGACAACGACTGGGAGGCACCACGGCCGGGCGACCTGCCGGCCACACCTGCCGCCGCCGCTCCGGCGGTGCTCATGCCCGAAGCCTCGCCGCCCAGTCCGACCGAATGGACGACAGCCTGTCCACCGACCTGTCCACCAAGCAGGGCCAGCCCACCGCCGCCCGTTCCCGCAGTCCGCAGGGCGGTCGTGGCCAACCCCCTGGTCGGTCCGGACACCGACTGGACGCTCCGGCGACCCACACCCTCGAGGTGGCTGATCGCCGCCGCTTCGGCGAAGGGGAGGAGACGGAACAAGGCCCACGGCGCCGCCGCGGCCAGGAACAAGAGCGCAGCCCCACCCAGGACGGCCGAAAATCCCCCGCCACTCCCCTGACCGTTCGTTCCCCCGGCCAGGGCGCTCACCGCCAGGCTGAGCACGGTGATGATCACGAACTTCGACAGCACCAAGCCGACCAGCGTGTCGACCAGGCGGCGGCACCAGTGCGACACGGCCGGCCACGCCAGGCTGGCCAGGGCCAAGGGGAGAAAGAGCACGGCCACATAGACAGCGGCCGCTCGCACCAGCAGCTCGATCCACAAGAGAAACGATCCGAACACCACGGCCAGCCCGCCCAGGAAGAGCACGAAGGCCGGCGTGGCCGGACCGGCAGCCGTCCCGCTCAGGGCGTTTGTGGTGGCCGTCAAGAAGTGGCCGGTATCGAGGCCCGCGCCATGGGCGACGTCCGCGCTCATGGCGTCGACCAGGGCCAGCCCCAGCTGCACCAGTTTGACCGCCGCCCCGGTGAGCAGCAGCGCCACCGGCACGTTGATGAGGATCGATCGGAGCAACAAGGAGGTGGACTGGCGGTGGATGGCCTGCACGATCCCGAGCAACAGCAAGGGGACGATCACCACCCCGGCCAGTGCGGCCATCGTCTCGAAATGGGAGGTGAACCAGGACGCGCCCAGATCGATTTGGGTCGAGGATTGCAGGGCACTGCCGATCTGACCGAGCAACCACGTGGCGCCGTTGGTGACCCAGCTGGCCATGGAGCTGAGGACGCTGTCGGCGCCGAGCCCGGCCACCTGTGACGGCAGCGAGGTCACCGGACCGGCCACCGCTCCTGCCGCGCTCTGACACGCCGCGCCCAGACCCGACCCGCCCAGGGCGGCGGCGGCCGACGAGCAGGAGAGCCCGGGGATGGCGGGTACCCCCACGCTCAGTGCACGCCTTTTCCGGCGTTGAAGAAGAAGTTCACGATGGCCGGCCCGGCGCCGATCAGCAGGGCGGCCAGCCCGGAGATCAGCACCGCACGGCGGCCCACGAACGACTGTTGGTAGTTCTGGCCATGGGAGCCGAGGGCCCATGCCGCCGCACCGATCAGCAGACCCACGAGCGAAAGGGCGAGGGCCCATCCTCCCAATCCGTTCATGAGGTGCTGGAGGACCTGGCCTCCGGGAAGCGAGCTGGTGTCCGGTGTGAGGGTGACATCAGTGGGAAGGAAGTGGGCGATCGTCATGCCCCTCAGGTTAGAAGTGGCTCTGCACCGTTTCAATACTTTTTGTGTATTTTCATGTTTGCCCTCAGGCCATTGCGACTGGCGCACCCCGGGCGTCGACCTGACACACTGATGTGGTGAATCGGCACTACGAGTACTGGTACATCGCCGCGGGCGTAGTCGTAGTGCTCCTCATCGTCATCGCCGCCTGGTTGGGGCGGCGATCCGGGCGGCGCAGCCTGCAACAACGGCTGACGTCGCTGGCCTCCAGGTTGGGCGTGGACGTGTCCAACGAGAAGGGCGTCGAGCTGGTGCTCAACCAGCTCGAACAGATCACCAGCGAGGCGGCCGAGGCGGTGGCCGAGTCGAGCGCCGGCGCCATCCGCCTCCGGCGTGCCCTCGACACCCTGCCCCAGGGGGTCATCGTGTGCGACGAGAACGGGGAGATGGTGTTCCGCAACGCCCGGGCCATGGCCCTGATGGGCTCCAGGCACGGGGATGCCCTGGCCACCCAGGCGGTCACCGAGCTGCTCGAGAACGCCTGGCACGACGGCTCGGCCGAGCGCACGCTGGACCTCTACGGGCCTCCGCGCCAGACCCTCAACGTCTCCACCCGGTTGATCGACGACGGTCGGCGCCCCCTTGGGGTGATCGCCATCATCGACGACATCTCCGAGCGCCGGCGTCTCGAGGAGATCCGCCGGGACTTCGTGGCCAACGTCAGCCACGAGCTCAAGACCCCCATGGGCGCGCTGGGCCTGTTGGCCGAGACCCTCACGGTGGAGCCCGATCCCGAGATCGGCCAGCGCCTGGCCTCGCGGATCCATACCGAGGCCTTCCGGGTCAGCCGAATCATCGACGACCTCCTGGACCTCACCCGGATCGAGTCGGAAGAGGCCCCGCCCCGAGAGCCCATCTACATCAACCTGGTCATGGCCGAAGCGGTGGAGCGGGTGCAGTCGGCGGCCGAGCAGCGGAAGATCACCATCGAGCTGCACGAGCCGGAGCCCCCCGTCCACGTCCTCGGCGACCGCCGCCAGCTGGTGTCGGCCATCCACAGCCTGCTCGAGAACGCTGTCACCTTCTCCTACGAGAACGGCACCATCGAGGTCACCGGCAGCCAGCTCGACGGCGAGGTCCACCTCTCGGTGGCCGATTCGGGGGTGGGCATCCCGGCCCGGGACCTGGAGCGGATCTTCGAGCGCTTCTACCGGGTCGACCACGGGCGGAGCCGGGAAACGGGCGGCACCGGGCTGGGCCTCTCCATCGTCCGCCACGTGGCCAGTAACCACCAGGGCCGCGTAGAGGTAGCCTCCCGTGAGGGCGACGGATCCACGTTCACGTTGGTCCTGCCCAATCCTCCTGAATACCTCTCCTAAAGACGAAGATGGAACCGGACACCTCCCAGACGAAGGTCCTGCTCGCCGAGGATGAGGAGTCGTTTGTCGACGCCCTGGTCGTCGGGCTGGCCCGCGAGGGGTTCGACGTCACCGTGGCCCGCGACGGACGCGAGGCGCTTCGCCTGTTCGACGTGGTGCAGCCGGACCTGATCCTGCTCGACCTCATGTTGCCCAAGATGTCGGGCATCGACGTGTGCCGGTCGATCCGGGCCCGCTCGTCGGTCCCGATCATCATGGTGACGGCCAAGGGCACCGAGATCGACACGGTGGTGGGCCTCGAGGTCGGAGCCGACGACTACGTGTCCAAGCCCTACCGGCTCCGGGAGCTGGTGGCCCGCATGCGGGCCGTCCTGCGTCGTACCCCTGCGCCCGACCCGGTGTCGGGAGGGAACGGATCAGACGGCGCCGGTGAGTACGGTGGGCGCTCGGTGCTCGAGGCCGGTGGCATCCAGGTCGACCCCGACCGGCACCTGGTATTCGTGCGGGGCGACGACGTCCACCTCCGCCGCAAGGAGTTCGAGCTGCTGTCCCTCTTGATGGAGAACGCCGGTCGGGTGCTGACCCGGGACGTGCTCATCGACCGCATCTGGGGCTCCGACTACTACGGGGACACCAAGACGCTCGACGTGCACATCAAGCGGCTGCGCAGTCACGTCGAGGAGGACCCCTCGACGCCCAAGCTCATCACCACCATCCGAGGCGTGGGTTACCGCTTCGACGCGGCCAAGGCGTAGCAGGGTCGGCCGTCCTCTTCGGCCGGCCGGCGTCGTTGCAGAGCTCAGGGGGTCAGCCGGGATGGTCGTGCTGAGATCCCTACGCACATGGTGTTTTTGAATTTCTCCCACGTTTGGGCGAATCCACCAACTTTCGCCCAAACGCGTGCGATTCCAAAACGCGATGTACCAAGGCGTGGTCCGACCTTGCGACACGACCTCACCAGACTCCTCACGAACCTCGCGAGACCGCTCACGACGGACCCTCGCCGCCAGGGCGCAGCCATCCACCGGCAGGGCACAGCCACGCACCGGCAGGCACCGGCAGGGCGGTCAGCCAGGCGCGACAGCAGGCACCGGGATCACTCCCTCGCCCCGCAGGTAGGGGCGCAACACCGCCGGCAGCGCCACCGACCCGTCGGCTTGCCTGCCCGTTTCCACCACCGCGGCCCAGATCCGGGCCCAGGCCAATGCCGACCCGTTCAGGGTATGGACGAAGGCCAGTGAGCCGCCGCCGGTCGGTCGGTAGCGGATGTTGCCCCGCCGGGCCTGGTAGTCCCGGAACCAGCTGACCGAGGACACCTCGAGCCACTGGTCGCACCCCGGCGAGTACACCTCGAGGTCGAAGGTGCGGGCCGACGAGATGCCGAGGTCGCCGGCACACAGGTCCAGGACCCGGTACTGCAATCCGAGCTCGCGCAGCAGCGCCTCGGCCCGCTCCAGGATGTCTGCGTGGGCCGACGGAGCCTGCGCGGGGGTGGCATAGGCGAACAGCTCGACCTTCTCGAACTCGTGCACCCGCAAGAGGCCGCGAGTGTCCCGGCCCGCCGCCCCCGACTCGCGGCGGAAGCACGGGGTGGCCGCCGTCAGCCGCACCGGCAGCTCGTCCTCCTCCAGGATGTCGCCGCGGGACATGGAGGTCAGCGGGGCCTCCGCCGTGGGGATGGCCCACAGGTCGTCGCGTTCCAGGTGATAGGCGTCATCGGCGAACTTGGGCAGCTGGCCGGTCGACACCATGGTCTCGGTCCGGACCAGGGTGGGGGGCCGGATCTCCTCGTAGGCGTCGGAGTGCCGGTCCATGGCGAACGAAGTAAGGGCCCGCAGCAATCGGGCACCGAAACCCCGGTACAACGGGAACATCGACCCGGACAGCTTGGCCCCGCGCTCCATGTCCAAGATGCCGAGCGTGGCCCCGACCTCCCAGTGGGGCACCCGCTGGGACTCGGTGTAGGTCGGCGCGACGTCTGGCCACGATCGGATGGTCACGTTGTCCTCGGGGCCGCCGCCGTCGGGGGCGTCCTCGGCCGGCAGGTTGGGCAGGATCAACAGCGCTTGGTGCACCGCCTCCTGGCTGGCCTCGGCCACGTCGCCGGCATCGCGCTCCTCCTGGCCGATCTGCCGGCTCTCCGCCATCAGCGACTCGGCCCGATCGTTGTCCTTTGCTTTGCGGGCCTCGCCCACCTGCTTGGAGATGGCCTTCACCCGGGCCCGCAGCTCGTCCCGACGGCCGACAGCGGCTCGAGCCTCGGCGTCGAGGGAGACCAGGCGATCGACTTCGGCTGCGTCCACCCCGCGGCGGGCCAGCGCGGCCTTCACCGCGTCCACATCCTCCCTAACCAGCCGGATATCGATCATGTCGGCGACAACGGTAGCGTGAGCGCCCGTGGAGCACGCCATCGACTCGCCGGGATCGCCGACCGCTCCGCCTTCCGCAGCCGTGGACTGTCAGGAGCTGGTCGTCCGCTACGGCGACACGCTCGCCGTCGACCACTTGTCGTTCACCGCCCACGCCGGTGAGATCGTGGCCCTGCTCGGTCCGAACGGCGCAGGCAAGACGAGCACCGTCGAGACCCTCGAGGGCTACCGGCGTCCGACCGCCGGTTCCGTGCGGGTCCTCGGGCTCGACCCGCACAAGGACCACGCCGCCCTGGTCCGGCGCATGGGCGTCATGCTCCAGCGCGGGGGCATCTACCCCATGCTCGGCTCCGCCCAGGTGCTCGACCTGTTCTCCCGCTACTACGACGACCCCGAAGACCCCGACCAGCTCCTCGACCTGGTCGGGCTGCGAGCCGTGCGCAAGACGCCCTGGCGGCGGCTGTCCGGCGGCGAGCAGCAGCGCCTGTCGCTGGCCCTGGCCCTGGTGGGCAAGCCCTCGGTGGTGTTCCTCGACGAGCCCACCGCCGGCGTCGACCCCGAGGGCCGGCTGGCCGTGCGGGCGGTGATCGCCGGTCTTGCCGACCGTGGGATCTCGGTCCTCCTGACCACCCACGAGCTGACCGAGGCCGAGCGCTTGGCCGATCGCGTCGTCATCATCGATCATGGCCGGAAGCTGGCCGAAGACACCCCGGCGCAGCTGGCAGCGGGATCGGCCGACGGCTCGATCCGCTTCACCACCGATCCGGGAATCGATACCGGAGCCCTGGCCGCCGCGGTGGGCGAGGGGGCCACCGTCGACGAGGAGCGTCCGGGCGGCTACCGGCTCCGCCTGGGTGCGAACGGCACCGCTCCCGAGGCCGTGGCCGTCGTGGCCCGCTGGTTGGCCGAGCGGGACCTGACGCTGGGCGACCTACGAACCGGCTCCTCGTTGGAGGAGGCCTACCTGGCCATCACTGGCTCCTCTGGAACGGCTGACGCGGCACCACCGTCCGAGACCGCGCCCGCGGCCGGCAGGGTCGGCGCGCCCGGCGAACTCGAACATGAGGGTGCTGGCCGCCCAGCTCCGGGCCGAGGTCTTCATGATCGTGACCAATGGCGAGACCCTCTTCCTCACCTTGGGCATCCCCGTCTTGTTCCTCTTGTTCTTCTCCGGCGTGCACGTGCTTCCCACCGGTACCAAGCACCCCGTCAATTTCCTGGTTCCGGGGATCCTGGCCCTGGCCGTCATGTCCACCGCGATGGTCGCCCTCGGCATCGGCACCGGCTTCGACCGGGGATATGGCGTCCTGAAGCGCCTGGCCGCCACCCCCCTGGGCCGGCCCCGGCTGCTGGGGGCCAAGATCATCAGCGTCATCGGGGTGGAGCTGGTGCAGGTGGTGGTGCTCGTCCTCGTGGGCTGGGCCCTGGGCTGGAGCCCCAACGGCGGCTGGAGCTCCGCCGGCGTCGCCCTCGCCGTCATGGTGCTCGGCACCGTCGCCTTCGGTGGGGTGGGCCTGTTCCTGGCCGGGTCGCTCAAGCCACTGGTCAACCTGGCCGTCGTCAACAGCCTCTTCGTGGTCCTCCTGCTGCTGGGCGGCATGTTGATCCCGCTGTTCAAGCTCCCGGGCTGGCTGGCCGACGTGGCCAGGGTCCTTCCCGCTGCCGCGTTGTCCGATGCATTGCACCGCTCATTGGGCGCCGGGGTGAGCGTGTCCGGTGAGGACTGGCTGGTGCTGGCCCTCTGGGCGGTCGGGGCGCCGCTGCTGGCGTCACTCACCTTCCGCTGGGAGTAGGACATCCCGCCGGCATCCCCGCCGCCGGTGACCGCCGTCGGTGACCGCCCCGCCAGCCGAAACTGCCGCCTCAGGAACCCCCGCCGGTCAGGCGCTTCATCCACTGGGCCAGCTCGGTCTTGGTCAGCGCTCCCTGATGCTGACCGATGATCTTCCCCGAACCGTCGATGAAGAAAGTGTTGGGCTGCGCGTTCAGCGCGTAGTCGACCGAGGTCACCTTCAGGGTCAGGTCGGACCCCACCGGATAGGTCACCCCGGACTGCCGGACGAAGTTCAGCGCATTGCTCGAGGGGTCGTTCACGTCGACGCCGATGAACTGGACCGGTGACCCAGCCGCTTTGGCTGCGGTCGCCGCCTGCCCCAGCATCGGCGTCTCCTCCTGACAGGGGATGCACCACGAAGCGAAGAAGTTGAGGATGACCGGCTTGTGCCGGTCCACGCCGAGGGCGTCCAGGTTCACCGGCGGCCCACCACCCAGGCGGGGAAGGGAGAAGGTGGGTGCCGTGTCGCCTACGCCCAGCGCAGGGTTCGCCTGATTGCTCTCGGGGCGAAGGATCACGAAGAGAAAGACGGCGAGGAGGCCGGCAATGACCACGCCGACGACCAGCGACCGGAGGCGCCGCGGGCTCTGGGACCGAGCGTTGGACGGGGGTGTCGGGCCGCCGCCTCCCGGTGGTGAGCCGTCGCCGCCCCGAGGTTGAGCGTCCGGGCCCGGCTGTGGGGTCGCTGCCTCAGAACGAGAAGCGTCGACCACGTCGCTCATCGGTGCTGAACGAAGACGTCCACGGCCATCACCACGAACAGCAGCGTGAGGTACGTGATCGAATAACTGAACAGCCGCATGGCCGCCTTGGGGGTAGCCCGGCGCCACAGGCCCGCGGCCATGAGCAGGAACACGGCACCCAGCCCGACGGCGGCCACCACATACAGCCAGCCGAGGTGACCCACGCTGGCCAGGACGAGCGTGGTCGCCACCAACAGCACGGTGTAGAAGAAGATCTGCCGTGCGGTCCGGGTGAAGGTCGACACCACCGGGAGCATGGGCACGTTGGCCGCTTCGTAGTCGTCCTTGTACTTCACGGCCAGCGACCAGAAGTGAGGGGGCGTCCAGATGAAGATGATGGCGAACATGACCACCGGCGTCCACGACAGGCTGTCGGTGACCGCCGCCCAGCCCACCAGCACGGGGACGGCTCCTGCCGCGCCGCCGATGACGATGTTCTGGCTCGAGGTCCGCTTCAGCCAGAGGGTGTACACGAATACATAGAACAACGTGGCCGACACGGCCAGGACGGCCGAGAGCAGGTTGACCGCCAGCCACAGCTCCACAAAGGCGGCCACTTCCAAAGTGATGGCGAAGACCAGCGCGGCACGGGGGGTCATGGCCCCCGTGACCAGGGGACGCTGGCGGGTCCGGTGCATGACCGAGTCGATGTCCCGGTCTACGACCATGTTGATGGCGTTGGCTCCGCCGGCGGCCAGTGCCCCACCTACCAGCGTGGCCACCATCAGCCAGATCGACGGGAAGCCGCGCTTGGCCACGATCATGGTGGGCAGCGTGGTGACCAGCAGCAGCTCAATGATGCGCGGCTTGGTGAGCGCTACATAGGAACCAATGCGAGATCCACGAGCCCGGTTGGCCGGAAGGGCGACGGCGGGCGTTGACATCGGGGTAAACACTACGGCCCGGGAGCGTCCCCGGACAATGCGGGGCCCCAGCCCCCCGGATAGGCGGGTGGCGGGCACCACCGGTACCATCGATGGGCGGTGTCCAGCCTCCGTCTCAGCCCCCGTGCCTTCCGCCGACTCTGTCAGTTCACCCTGGTCATCGTCGTCCTGAACGTTGTGACCGGCGCAGCCGTGCGTCTGTCCGACTCCGGATTGGGCTGCCCCGACTGGCCTACCTGCTCCCGGCACCAGCTCACGCCCCCGCTCTCGCTCCACCCGGTGGTCGAATTCGCGAACCGGGCAGTGGTAGTCGTCCTGGTGGTGGCCTGTGCCGCGGCCCTGATCGGGGCCTGGCGTCGGAGCCCGTTCCGGAAGGATCTGACCTGGCTGGCCGGGGGCCTGATCCTGGGGGTCATCGGCGAAGCGGTCCTGGGTGGGATCGTCGTGTATTCCAAGCTCAATCCCTATGTGGTGATGGCCCACTTCATGCTGGGCATGGCCCTGGTGGCAGTGGCCGTGGTACTCACGCTCCGGTCCGGTCACGCAGCCGGTCGGGGACGTCCGCTGGTGGGGTCCGCCCCGATGCGCCTCAGCCGGATCTTCATCGGTCTGGTTGTGGTGGCGCTGGTGGCCGGCACAGCGACAACGGGGACCGGTCCCCACGCCGGCGGAAAGGGGGCGAAGCGGATCCCGTTGGGCCTCTCGGACATGACCCGCATCCACGCCGAGATCGCCCTGGTCACCGCCGCCTTCTTGTTGGTGCTCCTGTTTGTCCTCTGGCGGTCGAATGCGCCCGCTGCGGTCCAGGACCGGGGACGGATCCTCCTTGTGGTCATGGTCGCTCAGGGCATCGTGGGCTACACCCAATACTTCACCCACCTGCCCGCCCTACTGGTGGGGATCCACGTGTTCGGAGCCACCATGGTGTGGTCGGCCACCTTGTGGTTCCACCACGGCCTGTCCCACCACGACGCCGAGATTCGCCTACCGGCCGTCGAGGACGTGGTGGTGGCAAGTCCGGTCGAGGTGGGGACGTGACCGTGGACGCGTCGACCGAGGTCCTGGCCCCGGTCCTCAGGGTCGCCCCTGGGATGGCCAGGACCGGCGACGTGGAGACAGCCCCGGTCGAGACGGAGCGACCCGAGGGCGAGACGTCGATCTCGGAAGATCGTCCATGGCTGGTCATCGTGTGGAACGACCCCATCAACCTCATGTCCTTTGTCACGTTCGTGTTCCAGAAGCTGTTCGGGTACAGCAAGGAGAAGGCGACCAAGCTCATGCTCGATGTCCACCAAAAGGGGCGCGCCGTCGTGTCGTCGGGGACCCGGGAGCGGGCCGAGCTCGACGTGTTCCGCCTCCACGAGCACGGGCTGTGGGCCACCATGGAGCAGTCCGGCTGAGATGCCAACCATCTCGTAATGGGATTCCTCTCCCCCATCCGCCGTCAGCGGGACGGCCGTTACCGTGTTCGGCTCGACACCGCCGTCCGCTCCCTGCTCCGGTCGGTTCCCGAACAGTTGTTGCCCATCCTGGGCTCCGACGATCCCATGACCCGGCGTCTCTACCCGCCGGCGTACATCGGCCAGGACAACGCCAAGGCCGAGGATGAGTACCGCCAGCTGGTCGGAGGGGTTCTGGAGAACCACCATCGCCAGGCCCTGGAGACCCTCGTCCGGACGGCCGACGCCGAGACCCTGAGCGCCGATGAGCTCAACGGATGGCTGGCCGCCGTGGGGACGATCCGGTTGGTGCTGGGCACCCGGCTGGACGTGAGCGAGGACATGTCCGACCTCGAGGCCGATGATCCTCGCCTTCCCGAGTTCGCGCTGTACCAACTGTTGAGCGTCTTGCAGGAGGCGATCATTGAGGTTCTTGCCACCGAGCTTCCCGAAGACGGTGCGCCGGATGGGCTGCCGTAATACCTCTGCTAATCTCCGAAGACCCTGAGTATGGGTTTGAGCCCCCATCGTCTAGCGGCCTAGGACGCCGCCCTTTCAAGGCGGTAACACGGGTTCGAATCCCGTTGGGGGTGCGGTATCCCCAGTTAAGTACTGGTTGGGGACCTGTGGTGCAGCCTGGAGTGCACGCCGGCCTGTCAAGCCGGAGGTCGCGGGTTCAAATCCCGTCAGGTCCGCTTCCTCGGTTCGCCGAGGAGGGGGTCGGGTAGCTCAGTTGGTAGAGCGCGCGCCTGAAAAGCGTGAGGTCACCGGATCGACGCCGGTCCCGACCACTGAAGAAAGTCCCCTCAGAAGTGGCTTCTGGAAACAGGTACGACTCGAAATCCCGTCGCTGGGCCGCGTGGGTCAGCGCGACCCATCCTGAGCTTCTGTCAAGACGCGTGCACGACTTCATTCGAAGCGTAGGACTCCGCCGCTCGAGAGAAGCGATTGACGGCAGATGGACCGGATCGCCCCCTTCTGTCGTCCCTCTGGCGCAGAGTCCCCGGTGTCCCCCGATGGTCGCCTATCCCTTCACGTATCGAAGCCGTTCCACCTGACGCTCCCATCCGCTGGCTCCCCAGAAGCTCACCGCCTGAGCATCGGTCTCCACCACGATCGCCTGGCACCTCACCGCCCCCGCTTCTCGTAGACGCGCCTCGGCGTCGGTCAGAAGCCGGTATCCAAGCCCCCGACGACGAACATCGGGAGCGACGACAAGGCGATAGATGGATCCTCGCCAGCCGTCCCATGCGGCGATAACGGAGCCGACAACGCGCCCGCCGTAGTCGGCCAGGAGAAGCGATGCTGGGTCGTGGGCGATCAACTGCGTGAGGCTGGCCTCATCGTCGGTGTGACTCGATTCAGCGTCGCCCTCTCGCCACAGCTCGAGCGTGGCACGGACATCGGCGACAGTTGCTGGGCGGATCGAACATTCCACGGTGAAATCCTACGGGTCGGCTGCATCGTTCCTAGTCGTCCGCGCCTTACTGCCGGCACGTCTTAGCTCGTCATCTCGTCATCTCGTCATCTCGGGGTTGAACCGCTTGACGAAAACCGACCGCCTCAGGAAGACTGCGTACACGGCGGCGACCGGTCGCCGAGCTGTGGAACATCCGCCCCAGTCGGGGTTTCATTGGCGAAGGGGATTCGCCCTCTCGGTCGTCAATGTCACAAGCCATCTTCCAACACCGCGTCGCTGGGGGACGAGGGTGTCAAGGGGAGGCTTGTCCATGACCAAGGACGCCAGCTTCAAGAAGGTTGTCCGGCGCCACGCCGAGGAAACTGGGCAGCGCTACACCGAAGCGCTGACCGATCTCGAGGGTCTCGGCGCGCGAATGAACCACGAGCCCGTTGCTGAGCGGCTTCTCGCCCATCTCCGGGATCGCTACGGCATAGACCCAGTCGCGGCGACCAAGCTCAGCGTGCACAAAACCTACGTCTTCCGCATCGACAGGAAGGACGGTGACCCGTGGGTCGCCCGCGCCTTTCCCCCGCTCGGCCGCGTGCCGGTGTTGAGGGCGACGCCGCGATCCTGCGATTCCTGGAGCGGCATGGCTTTCCCGCGGAGCGCCTGGCGGTCGATGATGCGGTATCTGACTTCGACGGCAGCGCGGTCCTCGTGACCCGGTTCGTCGAAGGCGTCCAGCTCCCCGAAGGTGCCGCGAAGTTCGCCATGATGGGTGACCTGCTCGGACGGCTGCACTCGTTGCCGTACGAGGATTCCGTCAGCCGCCCGGGTGGAGCGAGTGGTGAGGACCCGAGCCGCGAGGGCGCGCCGCGTCAGGACCTGCTGGCCGCCCTGTCGTTTCTCGACGCTGTCGACACAAAGGTCGCGGTCGCCGAGCGCGAGCGATTCGAGCAGCTCCGCGACCAGGTGCGCTCGGCCGACGACGGTCACGGCCTTCCGGAAGGCTTGCTCCACGGAAATCTCCTCCACGCTCCCGATCACGCCGTCCTGAGCGAGCAAGGGCCAGTCGCCATCAACTGGAAAGCGTCCGGGCGCGGACCCCGGCTCGCCGACTTCGCGTACCTGATATGGGGCACGGGTTCGTGGAACCCACGTCGGCCGGACCAGGAGCGGATCGACGCTGCCGTCAATGCCTACCGCCGACACGTCGAGACGACCGACGACGAACTCGACCGGCTCGAGGCGTTCATGTACGTCCGGACGCTCTACCTCGTCTGTTTCGGCTACCGACGCGCCCTCGACAATGGCCGCCCGTTCGACGAGTGGGGCTTCATTGAACCACCCGAGTACTACAGCTCCACCGCAGCCGCGGTCCAAGCGGCATTCCGCCGGTAGTTCGTCGGTGCGACAAGAGAACGACGGTGGTTCGCCAACGGCGGTTCGCAAACGGAGCGCCGTAGTGCTGGCGCGAGCGCGCCGTAGAGGTCCCGGAGGACATCTTCGAGGGGTCCGCACGCTACGCCCGGCGCTGCCCGAGGCGACGGTGCGGGTCGACGAATCACTAACCAGAACGAGATCGACGGCGCACTCGTCGATACCGGGTCGACCTATCGGCGACGGTTGCCGACGCCGTTTAGCCCACGGCCACATCAGTTCGGTAGGCCCATACCGCCAATAGCGGGTCGCCTGGATCTGAGGGTGGTGTGCGGCGCTCGCTACGTGGCTGCTCCCAGCCAGCGGCGAGCTGGAAGTACCGCCCGACAATGGCGCAGTGCTGCTCATCGGTCGCGTACAGCCAACCGCGAATTGCTTTGGTCGGGAAACATCGGTTTGAGAAGGTGCAAACGAAGGGCCCTCCAGGCCGTAACACCCGGGCGACGTCGGTGAACACCTCCACCGGCCGGGTGAGGTAGTCGACAGAGACGCAACAGACCACAGCGTCGAACGTGGCGTCGGCGAATGGCAGCCGCGGGTCGGCGTTGAGGTCGTGGACGACGGTGGCAGAGGCGGCAGGGTTGGCCTCAAGCTCCTCGCTATTCATCCCGAGCACGGTCAGTCGCGCCGGCGGCGTCCGGAAGTGCGATACCCACGAGCCCATCAGGTCGAGCACCTGACCGGTGATCCCAAGTTCGTCGTAGAGGGCACCGACGGCGGCGATGGCGTGATCGTCGATATGTGTCACCAAGCGAGGCAGGAAGTAGAACGCTGGGTCCGGGGACGAGTCGGCGCGTTCGTAGAACTCGGGTGGGAACATGTCGCCGTCCATCTGCACAGTCTGTTCCAGCCGCTCACCCCACCGTTCACGGGCCTCCATCGACTTGTGGGCGCTCACCCCGCCCAGCCGCCGAGATGCCGTTCTGGGGACTCGAGGGTCCCTGCTGGCGCGACCCTGATCGGCCGTTCTCGTCGCCGAAGTAGGGCATGCTGACCAACATGGAGGACCGGCACCCAACCAGAGGGGCTGGGCCGCGACGATGCAGGCCCGAGGAGTCTCCGTACCTGGCCGATCTGTGGATTCGATCGCGCCAGGCGTCGATTCCCGCGATCCCAGCACCGGTGCACTCCGCCGCCGACGTGAGGCGATGGTTCGCGGAAGTGGTCGTGCCGACCAAGGAAGTGTGGCTGGTCGAAGAGGCCGACATCCCTGTCGCGCTCCTCGTCCTCGATGGCGACTGGATCGACCAGCTCTACGTCGAGCCAGATCGTTGTGGTCGGGGCTTCGGTTCCCGACTGTTGGTGTTGGCCAAGGAACTCCGCCCAGCTGGTCTCGACCTCTGGACGTTCCAGAGCAATCACGGAGCACGCCGGTTCTATGAGCGCCACGGGTTTGAGGCCGTCGGCATGACAATTGGCGACAACGAAGAGGGTGCTCCGGACGTCCACTACCGATGGCACGGTCCGGCTACTTCGTAGTTGAACAAGAAGCGCATGGCTACGCCTGAAGGCGGCGGTCGCCGCCAGCGCCGAGCTCCAAGAGCGAGACGCCCTGACTGGACTGACCGGGGAACCCCGCGAGTGGGTGCCGATCTGCCGCGGCGGGACGCCCCCGGCGGCGTGGTTCGGGCCGGCAACGCCACTAGGAGCCGGTCAGCCGACGCTTTCCTGCCCACCCGCTGCCTCCGCGGGTGGCTCGGGTCCGGCCGTCTCCTCCTCGCCGGCACCGTCCCGACGACGCCGGCGCCACCCGATGAACCGCCGGACGCCCTCTATCCCTACGGTGACCGCCGTGGCGATGCCCAGGGCGAGCACCAGCCCGAACCACGGCCGGTCCTTGAACGCCTCGCCGCCCAGCCGTCCGAGGAAGAAGGCGTAGGCGGCCCAAATCACGCTGGCCACGGCGGTGGCAGCCACGAACGATCGACGGGAATAGCCGGTGGCCCCGCAGGTGAGGGTGACAGCGGTCCTTCCGCCGGGGATGAACCGGCACACCAGGATCAGCCGACCGCCGTACCGGATAAGGGCGGTTTCCGCCCACTGCTTCCGGCGGGCGCCCTTTTCCCCGCCGAAGAACCGCCGGTTGGCCCAACCCTCGAACCGGCGGCCGATCAGGTAGCACACGTTGTCGCCGACGAACGCGCCGGCCGCGGCCAAGAGGATCAGCAGGCCGAGGCGCGGGTCGGCGCTGCCGGCGCTGGCCGCCCCCAGGGCGATGATGACGGTCTCGCTGGGCAGCACCGGCACGACGGCGTCCAGGGCGGGGAGAGTGAACGCCACCACGTACGACAGCGGCGAGCTGACGTGCAGGGCCGTGAGGTCGAACACGCTACCGGCTCCCGCCCGGCGGCGGCTCCCGGCCGGCCGGGCGCTGCCGCGGCCACCACAGGCTGGCCAGGATCGACGTCCCCAGCACCACCACGATGGCCGCCAGGCTCACCACCACCGATAGGTGCACCACCGGGTCGATCAGCAGCTTGACCCCAATGAACACCAGCAGCACCGCCAGCCCGTAGCGCAAGTACTCGAAGCGGTCGGCGGCGGCCGCGAACACGAAATAGAGCGAACGGAGGCCGAGCACGGCGAAGGCGTTGGAGGTGAACACCACGAAGGCGTCATCGGTGACCCCGAACACGGCCGGGATCGAGTCGGTGGCGAACATGATGTCGGTGGCCTCGATGGCCATCAAGGCCACCAGCAACGGGGTGGCCCAGCGCCGCCCGTCCTCCCGGACCACGAACCGGTCACCCCGGTACCCGTCGGTGACAGGCAGCACCCGCTTGACCGCCCGCACGGCGAGGGTCCCGCTGGGGTCGACCGGTTGTGGAGGCCGGACCATCCGCAGGCCGGCTACCACCAGCACCGCCCCGAACACGTAGAGGACCCAGCTGAAGTGGTCCAGCAGGGCCACCCCGGCGGCGATGAAGCACGCCCTCAGGACCAGGGCGCCAACGACGCCGTAGTACAAGACCCGGTGCTGGAGGTAGGCCGGCACCGCCAGCGCGGTGAACAGAACCACGAACACGAATACGTTGTCGACGCTCAGCGCCTTCTCCAGTAGGTACCCGGCGAAGTACTGCTGGGCTACTGCGCCGCCCTGGACGGCGCCCAGGCCGATCCCGAAGGCGACGCTGACGGCGATCCAGGCGCCGCTGGCTACCAGGGCCCGGGCGACGGTGGGCTTGCCCACGGATCGGTTGGCGGCCAGGTCCACCCCGAGCAGGGCCAACAGGAGGCCAACGACGGCGAACCACGCCCACAGCGGTTCATCCATGCCCGTTGCCCGGCTGCCTCCTCGCTCGCTGTTGCTGGCAGGTCTGCCCGCCGTCCAGCCTAGGGACCGGCCGGGCCCACCGGCGGGCGGCCATGTTTTCGACCGCTATCCGACGAAGCGGGCCCCGCCCTGGATGGCAGCACTCGGCGCGGCTCCTCAGATGAGCCGCCGACTAACACCTGGTGATTCGCATCGCGGCTCTAGGAATCGGCCGCATCTTCGAACTCAGGATTACTGAGGTCGTAGAAGCTGAGGTCGCCGTCGATCAGGGACATGAACTGTGTATAGAAAGGACTCCCGGCCATGGCCTGCTCGTACGTACGCGCTTCTTCCTGAGAGGTGAAATAGGCGGCTTCAGTGAATCCCCCATCGCCGTGCCAGGCCATGGTCGCACCGATGAGGTCAGGCCGGACCTTGCGTAGTTCGCTCTCCATCTCCTTCGTCCGGCCACGCATCTGCTGCTGATCCTTGGCCCGGCCCTGCATGATCTGCACGAAGCCGGCATCGTTCGAGCCCCCGGAGAGGAGGACATCGACTTCAGGACAGTCGTGGAACGTGACCTCGCCGTCAAAGGCCTCTGATGCCTCCTCGAACCACGACCCTTGTTCGGGCAAGTCGCTGTCGACTTGGGCGGTTTCTTCCGAGGCGAAGCGGACAACGGTGATCATGTCACCATCGGCGGTGGTGCCGGAGGTGAACCCGAGGAACCCTGTTGTCTTCGGCTTGATCTCGCTCCGCCATGTCTCGACTCGGCGCGACCAGAGATCAGCGTCTCGAACCTTCGCCTGAAATACCTGGACGAACATCCTGGTCTCCCTTCCCCTGCTGCTTTGACGATTACGGAAAACCTTTCGCACCTACCCGGGCGGCGCGCATGCGGCCCATCCTTCAAACATGTATCCGGCAAACTTCGGCGCCCCCGGCGCGTAGTAGGTATCGAGGTCTCCGATGGCGAACCCAGCCGCGCCAATCAGTGCAGGGATGTCCCGGGTGACATGGCAACCGCCCAATAGCCTTCGCTCTAGCGGCTCCATCCGGTCCTGGTGTCGGGCGACATTGCCATCAGGCGAGCGTCCATGTTCGACGAACAGAAACCGCCCTCCGGGCTTGAGGACGCGACGAACTTCTCGCAGGGCTGCCACAGGGTCGGGAATCGTACAGAGCGTGTAGGTCGAGAGCACCGAGTCAAATCGGTCATCCTCCATGTCCAGGACCTGCGCGTCAAGAGTTGAGTAGGAAATCGGAATCGAGGACTGCGCGATTCGCTTAGCCGCGAGCTTTCGGGACACCGCAGACGGATCCACCGCCCAGACGTTCGAAACACTGGGTGGATAGAACGGGACGTTCAGTCCCGAACCGAAACCGATCTCAAGGAGGTCGCCCCGTAGGCCCGCACAGACGCGTTCTCGTATCGGGCGCTCGTTCTTGGTGTTGCACGCAACCGCCACGATCCTTGGGACAGCATGATCACTCCAGAGTCCCACAACAATCACTGCCCTTCGTTCGCTGGACCACCGAGCTGTATCGACACGACGACACGCTTCTTACGGACGCGCTTCGAGAATGAGATTGAAAGGAGTCTCGGTCGCACGGCGAAACTGGGTGAGGCCCGCCTCGGCCGCCACCTCTCGCAGACGCGCCTCACCGGCCTGGGCGCCCAACCCGCGCCCGACCTCTTGGGAGAGAGATGCCGGCGTGCAGACCAGGGTCGACACGGAATAGAAGACCCGACCGAACGGGTTCATGTTTTCGCCGACGTCGTCGTTGGCAAAGGGTTCGACCAACATGACGGTGCCATCCGGGGCGAGCGCCTGGCGGGCGTGGGCAAGGGCGCCAACGGGGTCTCCCATGTCGTGGAGACAGTCGAAGAAGGCGATCAAGTCGAATCCCGTGCCGGAATAGTCCTTGGCCGTGGCTTGCTCGAACGTCGCCCTGCCCGACACACCGGCCGCTGCGGCCCGCTGACGGGCTGCGTCCACCGAGGCCTGGTGGTAGTCGTAACCAACGACTGACGAATTTGGGAACGCCTTCGCCATGATCAGAGTGGACGCCCCGTGACCGCACCCAACGTCTGCGACCTTTGCCCCCGAAGAGAGTTTCGCCTCTACCCCGTCGAGAGCGGGAATCCACGAGCTGACCAGGTTGGCCATGTAGCCAGGTCGGAAGAACCGCTCGGTTCCCTCAAAGAGCCCAGGATCGTGTTCGTGCCAACCGACGCCCCCGCCCGAGCGGAAGGCCTCGATGATCTTTGGCTCTGCTCGCATGGCCGCTGTCATGGCCTGGAACCCGCCGAGAACGCACGCGGGGCTGTCCTCGTTGGCCAGGGCCTCTGCCTGCTCATCGGGTAGCCGGTAGCGCCCGTCGCCTTCGTAGGTGATGTAGCCCGATGCTGCCTGAGCGGCCAACCATTCGGCCACATACCGCTCGGTCGTCTTTGTTTCGGCGGCCAGCTCCGCGGCAGTCAGCGGCCCCGATCCCGCCATAGCCCTGTACAGACCGAGCTGGTCGCCCACGTTGACCAGGGTGGCCGTGAGCGCCGCCCCGAGGTCCCCGACCGCCTGGGCCAAAAATTCCATCAACCTCTCTTCGCTCACAGGCATGGAACGTCCTTCCATCTACTTCCTGCTACTACCAAAGAGCATCGGCGCCGTGGATGCAATACGCTGATTCGCGTAGCGGATGTGCCGGACTCCGCAGGAGTTTCCATGGTCGAGCTGGCTGAAGGCGATTTGCGAGCGCTTCAAGAATTCGACGTCGCTCTGGCCGCAATCGACCACCTCGGATCGTTGGGTTCGGCCGCCCTGGGTCTCATCGGCAAACTCGTGCCCTGTGACTACGCCACCTATAACGAGATCGACGTGCGACGACGCAGAACCGTTGTCGCCGTCGAGCCCTTCGATGGGCTCGACGGGACCGATTACTCCGCCTTCCAGCGGTATGTGGGACAGCACCCCGTCGTCACCTATTCCCGCCGGACCGGGGATGGGAGCGCCCACACCATCTCCGACTTCCTCGATCGGCGGTCATTCCACCGCACCGACCTCTACGCCAACTTCTTCCGGGACGCTCGGGCCGAACACCAAGCAGCCATCACCCTTACCTACACTCCCTCCCTCGTGGTCGGGATTGCACTCAATCGGGCCCGAGGCGATTTCAACTCACACGATCGGCTGCTCTTGAATCTCGTCCGGTCTCACCTGGTCGTTGCGCATCGCAACTTGAGCCGTTTACAAGAGCGCGATCGGTTCATCGCTGCTCTCGAGTCCAGTCTCGCCGACCAGAGTCGCGGGGTGATCCTCACCTCGCCGACGGGGACCGTCATCGAGGCCAGCGATGAGGCCCGGCGCCTGCTCGCCTCCCATCGCGGTGTAACCCTCACTCCCGGATCGGACCTCCCGGCGAGGATAGCGGCGATCATCGTCGGAGCTCCCTCTCGGTCCGAGCCACTCGTACTCGCAGGACAGAACGGTCATATCTGCCTCCGCTACCTGGCCCGCAGCGATGAGGGTCATTGCATCATTGCCGTAGACGAGCGGACCTGGAATGAGCCACCCCCGTTGGCCGCGGCCAACCTCACCGCCCGCGAGCATGGGATCCTCGCCATGCTCGCGTCGAGCATGGACAACCGTCGCATCGCCGCCGAGCTCGGGGTCAGCGTGAGAACGGTACACAAGCACCTCGAGCACATCTACGCCAAGCTCGACGTTGGTGACCGCACCAGCGCTGCCGCTCGTTGGTTCTCGGATCAGGACCGTTCGTGACGAGGTTTCAGTAGGAGGCAACTCCGACTCGATTCGCCCCATCCCCGTGAGATGTGGTCTTCAAGCCAAGAGCTCATCGAGCCAGTCGAACGCGGCGGCCCAGAACACCGTGGGTGCCATGCCCTCGCAATGCCCCTCGGCGCCTTCGGCTTTCGTGAACAACCGGAACGTCTTCGGGCAGGTCAGGTGGTCGAAGAGCACACGCCCCTGTCCCACGGAGACGTTGTCGGTCTCGTTGTCGGTCACGAAACTGGGGCAAGTGATCGCGCCAGCCGTCTCCTCGTTGGTATAGCGGAGCAGATCGCGGCAATACTCCCGCACACTGGTGAGGCCGTGGGTGACCATCCGAGGGGCCAATAGGGCCTGGAGGGCTGGGATGGTGAGCAACGACTGGAACTGGCTGTCGGCGGCCGGGTCCTCCACCTGCTTGCCCAGGTCGCCAAGCCGAGCGATCAGTGCGCTGCCCATTTCGAACTGGCCAGGGTCCACGATCATGGCCGCCAGTCGAGATTCTGCTGACGCCCCCCTCGGGGCGATCAAACCACCGAACGACCGCCCGACGAGCACGATCCGATTGGAGTCGACCCCTGGATGCTTGGTCAGCACATCGACCATGCCGGGCACGACTGCCTCCCAGTCGGGGCGCATGGGCACCCGCTGGTAGTACAGCTCCGAGCCTTGGCCAGGGCCATCGATCGCCGCGAACGCATACCCACGTTCGAGCGCCGGAGCCACCGAGGCGTAGAGCTCCTCGGCAGTGCCGTCGTAGCCGCCGATGTGCAAGAGGGTCGGCAACGTGTCGGACCCCCTCGGAGCGAAGAAGTAGCCGGACAGGCCGTCGGACAGGACCTCGGCACGGTGGTCGAGCAACGGCAGGGCGGCCCGGAAGGCCTCGACGCTCGACCCGTAGGCGGTGCGGAGTCCGTGACCGTCCAGGTTCTCTCGGTGGAAGAAGAACGCTTGGCGGAAGTACTCGGCAGCCCGCAAGAAGACGCCGCGGGCGCTCGCCCGGTGGCCGGAGGCCGCCGCCGCATGACCTCGCTCGACCAGGCCGGAGGCAAACTCGGACCAGGCTCGGTACCAGCTGTCCCGATCACCCGGATTGATTTGCTGGGATATAGCCAGGCACTCGCCGACATTGGCCATGCCCGAGTCGGCCTTCCCGACGCTCCGCTGGAGCTGGCCGTCAAAGGAATCGTCGTCAAAGTACAGCTTCATGGGTGCTCCTTTGATGGCTCGTCCATGCGTCTCAACGACAAAGACCAGATGGTATTCGAGATACTCAGCGCCTTGCTGAAATCGGCCATGAGCACTATCACCGACCGATTGCTACGGTCGGATTCGCAATGAGTGAGCTGAACGGCATGCGTGTCCTGGTCACCGGGGCCACCAGTGGCCTGGGCGCGGCGATGGCCGCCGCTCTCGCCGAGGCGGGCGCCCGCGTGATGGTCGCCGGCCGCGACCAGCCGGGCTGAAGCAACCGCCATCGAGCTCGGCTCCGGAGCGATCCCGTGTCAGCTCGACGTGCGGGCCGAGCGGTCGGTTGCCGCTTGTGTTGATCGGGCGTGCGACGCGTGGGGAGGAATCGACATGCTCGTCAACAACGCCGGCATCGGCATGCGGACGGTCAATCCCCGATTCATGTCCGAGCCGCAACCGTTCTGGGAGGTCGAGCCGGCCGGATTTCGCGACGTCGTAGAGACCAAGATGGTCGGCTGTTTCCTCGTGGCCCGGCAGGTGGTGCCGCTCATGCTCCGGGATGGTGGCGGGCGGGTAATCAACATCTCTATGAACGAACAAACAATGGTCCGCCGTGGCTTCGTGCCCTACGGGCCGGCGGGCGCCGGCGTCGAGGCCTTATCGAGGGTGATGGCTGCGGATCTGGCCGGTAGCTCCGTGACCGTCAACATCCTGCTTCCCGGTGGGGGCACTCGAACCGGGATGGTCCCCGATGATGTTCCCGCCGAGATCCGGTCCGGACTACTGGACCCAGCCGTGATGGGGCCGCCGATCGTGTGGCTCGCCTCCGATCAGGCCACCGGCGTGCATGACGAGCGCATTGTGGCGACCGACTTTGCTTCAGCGTGAACACACAAGCCGGGCGCAAGCTCGCTCATGTCCGACCAGTTCCAACGGTCGTGATGGCTAGGAGCGGTCCGTCTTTCGACCTCTGAAGGTGCTGAGCGCGAGGGCCACAGCAGCGATTATGGGGACCACGATGAACCCGGCTGTCCGATGGTGCCTGAGCGCCAGGGCCGCGCCGATCACGACAATGGTGGCGACGAGGAGCTCGGGTGTATCACCGACCAGGAATTCCCACCAGAACTTTCCGAAGGCGGCGATGGCTCGTCTTGCGGCTGTCATATGGAGTCCCCCACCTCATCCCCTCGTTGCATCGGGACACGGCCCGTCCCCCGGTTCCCTAGTGACGAGCGTCCAGAAAGCCGGTCCATCCCGAGGACAAGGGCCCCGGTAATGGCCGCAAACCAGGCGATAAGACCGAGGATGGCCAGGTCATTGCCCGGCCAGTGAAGCCCGGAACCCTCCCCGACCCAGAACACACCGAAGCTGGTCAACATGATCCCCACGGCCAACTTCAGGGTGTTTTCTGGCACCTCGGAGAGCTGGCGGGCGACGACAAATCCAACGACGGTCACCACCACGATCGCAGCAGCAGCGGCACCCGCGGCCAGACCGAGTCGGTTGGAGCTCGCCCCCAAGGTGAGGACGACAAGGACAACCTCGAGCCCCTCGAGGAAGACGCCCTTGAAGGCCACGGTGAAGCCCACGGCATCCCTGGGTCCGCGCAGGTACCTGCGCCATCCGCCTTCCGCTACCTCACTGCCCGACGACGGCGCATCGGCTTCGCTGAGCTCGGCCACGGTCGACGCGTAGATGGCGTCCTCGTCGTGAAGGGCCTTGTTCCCGGTGGCGCGAAGGATCGCCTTGCGGAGCCACTGAAGGCCAAGTACCAGTAAGAGCCCTCCGATGACCACTCGAAGGACGTCGATCGGCACGAGATGGATGAGCGGTACACCGACGCCGGCAACGATGACCACCAACACGGCAAGGGCCGCGACCACGCCCTCAGCAGCCGATCGCCAACCCCTCGAGGTACCGGCGGCGAGCACGATTGTCAATGCCTCCACCGCCTCCACCGCGCTCGGCGCCAAAGACGGCCAACGCCAGGACGATCGCGGAAGAGCTCATGTGGCCACCGCCACGGCGTCGGGTGCATCGTCGGTCGCCGAGCCGGGCACTTGGTAGTCGAGGCAGTCAGGAGCGCAGAGATGCACAGCGCTCGGTGGGACCGTGATGTGCACGTGGCGGTCCTCGGTCGCGGTCATCCCCCATTGTGCCTCTATAAGACGGACGCCGGATCGGCTTGACCCGTTCGCCTCTACGTGATCGACGGGGGCTCGTGCCGATCCGACGATCCGACCCGGCAGTTCGGCCGACAACCCGGTACAGCATCTGACAAGCGCGGTCGGAGTCGGCAGTAACCTCCCCCGGCGCATCGAACGACAGGACGCCCCGGCACCAGGCTCTCCAAGGCGATCGTCCCAGAGTCGTTCGCTATGCGTTCGATGGTTTCGGCCCTTCTCCGTGCGGGGATAAGGCGTGCACGCATGACGGGGGAGGCTCTGACGCAATGGCAATGCTTGGCGAAGCCCGGGTTCCACAGTTGGCGAGCCGAGGGTGAGCACGAACACTGAGGATCGCACCGCATTCGAACACAGTGACATTGACGACAACGCACGACGGCAGGAGGCGCGAGACCTCGGCCGGCTGGGCCGGCCCTTCGATCGGCGCTCTCCTTTCTTCATCGGGCTGACCGGAGCGCTCGGAGTAGCCGTTGCCTTTCTCATCGTCCGTACCGTCGTCGATGCCGGGGAGATCCTGTCCCTGGTACTGCTCTCTCTGTTCATCGCCATTGGGCTCGACCCGGCCGTGGTCTGGCTCGAGAGGCGCGGCCTTCGCCGTTGGATGGCGGTCTTGGTCGTCATCCTGGTCCTACTGGCGATGGTGGCCGCCTTTGCCGCCGCCGCAATCGGACCGATCACCAAAGAGATCCAGGTGCTCAGCAACCGAATTCCGACGTACGTCCACGACGTAAAGACGGGCCAAGGATGGGTCGGGCATCTGGCCAAGAAGTTTCATTTCAACAACCAGATAAAGACCTTCTCACCGAGCAAGCTCATCAGTTCGTCGACCGTCGGCGGGCTCGTTGGAGCAGGTAAGGCCATCCTCTCCGCGCTCACCGCCGTGAGCATTGTGACCGTACTGACCGTCTACTTCCTGGCTGCGCTGCCCGGCATCCGGAGGTTCGGCCTCCGTACGGTGCCTCGATCTCGTCGACCACGGGTCACGGCACTCAGCGACGAGATCTTTTCTCGGGTGGGGGGCTTCGTGCTCGGGAACCTCGTCACCTCCGTCGTATCCGGCGTCCTCACGACCTTGTGGCTCACCATCTTCGGGGTTCCCTACGCGATTCTCTTGGGTCTGCTGGTGGCCATCCTCGATCTCATCCCCATGGTCGGATCAACCATCGGCGGCTTCATCGTGACACTGGTTTCCCTATCGAGGGGCATTCCCATTGCCATTGCCACCGCCGCCTTCTACATCGGCTACCGCCTCCTCGAGGACTACCTGCTCACCCCTCGAGTCATGCGCCACACGGTAAGCATCTCGGCCGGTGCCACCATCGTGGCCGTGCTCATCGGAGGATCGCTGCTGGGTCTCATCGGCGCCGTGATCGCCATTCCGGTGGCAGCGGCCATTCGCCTTCTACTCGAAGAGATCACGTTCCAAAGTCTTGACAAGAAATAGGTCGGGCTCGGCCGTGCTCTCGGCACGATTGCGGAGGAACCGCCGGGTGGTAACGACGACGGCCAGGGGCCAGAGAGCCTCTGCGGCGGCAGCGAGACGCTCGGCCAGGCCGCGCTGGCCACCGTGAAGCTCAAGAGCGAACCAACCCACCAGGCCAAGCATGCCGACTGTCGCTAGGGCAGAGGCGATCGGCGTCAACAGCACTGCTCCCGGGCGTCGTCCGGCCGCGAATGCAGGCCAGGCGCCAAGAGCGACAAATGAAACGGTGGCGGCAACGGTGTGGGCCACCGAGTTTCCCTCCGCCGGCTGGGGAAAGGCGGCAACCAAGATGGTCCCCACTCCTCCGGCGGCGAGCACGCCCCGACCGGCCGCCTTCGCCGGCGCCAGTCCCGCCGCGGTGATCAGATAGCTGGCGCCCAAGCCGGCCAGCGCCGATGTCATGATCCACCGGTCTGTCGCTCCGTGAGCAGCGAGCGCACTGATCGTGTCGCGGACCGGGTCGTAGTTCGGTGGCTGCCGAGACTCGGCCAGCGTCCAGCCGCCGACGAGGAGCACCGGGGCTGCGGCGGCCGAGGCCACGGTCCGGGGGGGGATCCGCTTCACCGTTGGTTCTCCGCGCTGACTCGGTCGGTCACGCTGCCGACCGTATCGTGCCTGTACCCATCGCGCGGGATTGCCTTGCCTCCGGCCCGAGCGGGGACGACGCGATCGTTCACCACATCAGGACCGTTAGGGTGATCGGCAAGAGAGCCCGTCGGCACACGGTCGGTGGACCACACGCCTCGTGGAGTACTGCTGATATGACCCCCGATCGAATAATGGAACTTGTCGGACGCCCCGGTGGGCCTCTTGCCGATGCCTCGCTCTGGCACCTCGAGGTGACCGGCGCTGGTCCGCTCACTCCCAACCTGTATCGGGTGGTCCTCACCGCCCCAGGTCTCGGTGAGCTCCGCTACAAGCCCGGACAGGACCTCATGCTACGGGTGCCGCAGGGCGGCGAACAGGTGGTCAACCGCCGATACACCATTCGGCAACTGGACACGGCGGTGCCAGCCGTGACGCTCGACGTGTCCTTGCACGGAACGGGCCCCGGCACTGCATGGATGAGGTCCGCCGAGCCTGGCAGTCGTATCGACGCCATCGGCCCTCGCGGCAAGGTCACGCTGAACAGCGACGCGGCCTGGCACCTCTTCGTCTGCGACGAGACAGGAGTGCCGGGTGCCCTGGCCATGCTCGAAGCGCTTGCTCCCGGATCCATCGCCACCGCACTGTTCGAAGTCGATGCCGCTGCCGACGAGCAGCAACCCCTTGCCGAACAAAGCAGATCGCTGGATATCCGGTGGCTGCATCGGCTTGGGAATTCGGTGCCCGGGGATCCTTCGCTCCTCCTCGATGCCGTATCCGACCTGGTCCTTCCGGCCGGGCATGGTCACGTCTATGTTGCAGCCGAAAGCCGGGTCGTGCGAGCCGTCCAACGGGCTTTGACCGAGCGAGGCCTCGACCCCGACCAGGTCTCGGCCAAGGCATATTGGCGACGGGGCCTACCCAATACCGAGCGAGGCGAGCCGACCAACGAGGACTGAGGTCGACATCCAGACCCTGCTCGGCGACGAAGACGGGGTATGAGCTTCGACCTCGACACCTACCGCTCAGTGTCAGCGAAACTGGAAACCGACGACATCGACTTCTCCTCGTTTCGTGAACAGCCGCTGTCGCCGGACGCCCTTCGATGCCTCCGCTACATGCACGACGTAGAAAACCACACGGTGTGCTACCTGCGGGACATCCTGGTCACTCGAGCGCACAAGGATCCCGATGTCACCTCGTTCCTGACCATGTGGAACTTCGAGGAGTACTGGCACGGCGAGGCCATCGCCGAGGTACTCGATGCCCACAACGAGTCGGCTGGCACCGGTCGGATCGCCACGCTCCGTCAGCGCCTGCCCAAGCGGGACGCCTGGCGGCCATTTACCTTCCAGCTGGGCTCGTTCCTCACCCCCCATCTGACCGCCGTGCACATGACGTGGGGCGCCATCAATGAATGGACGACCCAGGCGGGGTACGCCCGTTTGGCCAAGCTGGCCGATCACCCGGTGCTCTCCGAGCTGCTGAGGAGAATCATGAAGCAGGAGGGCCGACACATCGACTTCTACGTGTCACAGGCAAGGAGCCGCTTGTCCGACAGCAGGAGCGCCCAGAGGCTGACTCGATGGGCGCTCCGACGTTTCTGGGCCCCGGTGGGCAGCGGGGTGATGCCGGACCCCGAAGTGGCGTTCCTCAGCGCCTACTTGTTCGGTGGGAACGAGGGCATGGCCATGGCCGACCGGATCGACCGTCGGGTTGATCGTCTGCCGGGGCTGGCTGACCTCGATCTGATGCACGGGGTCGTCGTCGCCGCCTGAGGCGGTGACGCGACGAAACCCCGCCAGGGGGGGGAAGGCGGGGTTTCGTCGACCCAACCTGCAAAGAACAAGCGGGCACTGTCGAGACTACAGAGGGTCGGATTACGAAACGGTGGCCACGGCATGAACATCGTGTAAATGGCGGTCGCCGCGGTAGCCAGGCCCAGGTCAGAAGGGGGCAGCGTTAGGCGAACGATTGGGTGGGTAGCAGTCGCCTGTTTAATGGTGGACGGGGCTCCCCCGGAGACGCGCCCCGAATCGTGACAGTGAAAGGGCGGTTCCCGCCATGGCTGATGACGAACGCGAGATGGAGCTGATGGAGCGCTGGTGGCTCCGAATGCGGCGGTCGTTCGCGGTTCCCGACATCGTCACTGACGACCATGCCATCGAGGTGATCATGGGCGTTGCCGTCCCTGAGCCGATCCGCCTCGAACACAAGGGCGAGATCGTCACACGGATCGTTGGCATGCTGCTGAGGCTCGGCTCGCAGGGTGAACTGGATCAATACGTCGTTGGCGACGTCCCCGGTTCGTACCGCAAGCAGAAGCCGGTACTCGAGCTCTGCCACGAGGTGGTGGAACGGATGCATCAGCACCCCAGGTTGGGCGGCTTCGACCGGGGCGCCGATGAGGCGTTGGAGGATGCCACGATGGCGATCATCGATCGAATGACGGCAAACATCGCCGCTCTGCCCTTCGAAGACGACGACGGGGGGTACTTTCGGACGGTGGCTGAATAACGCCGGCAATTGGCTGACGGGTCCGGGGGTGCCGGGCTGGGTATCCATAGGGAGAAGCGGCCGGACCGATCCAACCACAGTCAGGAAACGCATGAAGCACGAGCAAGAGCAACCTAGAGACGGAGACAGCGCCAGGACTCCTCCCCGGATCGTGCGGCGCACGGCAAATCTTCCTCGCAACAGCCGTGTCCTGTACCGGGTCGAGCACTACAGCTCGCTTCCCGGCGTTGCTCTTTCCATCGTTGTGGGCCTCATTGTCCTTGTCGCCGTGGGGGCGGCTCTCGGCTTCCCCACCGGCTGGGTTGCCGGGTTCGAAGTGGGCGCTTCCGCGGTCACATTGATGATGGTCTTTGCCATCCAGCACACACAGGGTCGCGAACAAGCGGCGACACAACGCAAGCTGGACGAGATTCTCAAGGCTCTTCCCGGAGCAGCCGACCATCTCATCATGTTGGAAGAAGCGCCGAGAGAAGTGATGCAGCTCGTTGAAGAACAACAACGTGAGGCCCGTTCGGACTGGGTCGATGACCCTCCAGATGGAGACACATGACTGGCTCACCTCGGTGACGGCAAGGGGCGCTGGGGCCAGCGGACGAGGCACTACCTGCTCCCCAGCCCTCACCGGCGCGCTTACGGTGATTTCCCTGCATGATTTGGGTAATAGTCATGTGCATAAGCAGACCGAACGAGTTCGGCGGCGATTCTGTCTTGCCCGGACTGTGCGTCGAGATGGGAGGCTGGGATGACCGAAGACCAGGCCAAATGGAATGTTGCTGAATGGCACGGGAAAATGCTCGTCGACTGCTACGGCGAAAAGATCGGCAAGTTGCAAGACGTCTACGTCGACGTCGAAACCGATCAACCACAGTTCGCGACAGTCAAGGAGGGCTTCGTTGGCCGCCACCTGACCTTTGTCCCGTTGGGCGGAATCCGGGTCGGCCCCGATGAATTGGTGGTAGCGGTATCGAAGGACCAGGTCAAAGACGCGCCCGACATCGAGATGCACGGCGAGGAACTGTCTCAAGCGGACGAGTCAACCCTGTACCACCACTACCAGTTGAACTACACGCCGATTAACACCGAAAGCGGGCGTCGCCTGGCTCGCCGCTGAGCGCGGGTTTGGGCAACTCGAGGGTGCGCGTAGGCCTCACCTAGATTTCACCCCCATGGGCAAGGGAGCGTTGCCGGCGTCATAGCGAACCAGGCCATCGTCGGTGAGCCGTGCCCCATCGGTCACCTGATGTCGGGTTTGGGTGCCCTTGTGCATCAGATGGTTGACCGGGAACTCTCTTGCCAGGACGGCGGCATCGGAGATGAGCCGGCGGTGGCAACGCCACCACAGCGACTCCGAGCACATCACCACGGTCTTTCGCCGTACCGCTTCCGCGAGGACACGGGTCAGCGCCGCCCAAAAGGGCGTTGTCTCCATGTAGTCGGCGTAGCCACGAAAGTTGACATTCCGGAGCGCAGTGTTGGGGGACGATGCCGTGGTTTTGCGGAATCCGCCCAGGTCCCGTTCCCATTCGTACGCGATACCCGTGGCCGGAAGCCACTGCTTCATCTCGTCCTGATTGAAATGGGGCAACCTGCGGCTGCCCGGCGCCGTGCGCACGTCGACGAGCATCTCGACGCCTGCGTCATGCAGCACCCTGGCGAACTCGTCGGCTTCGAGGGTCCCGTGACCCACGGTCAGCAGGGGAGGGGGCACATCACTCGGGATCGCGGAGGACACCACGCCGTTCATCCTTGCAGTTGTTCATCATCGGCTCTTCATCATCGGCTCTTCGTCCTCGGCGATCCTCTCGCCTTGGCGATCCTCCCGATTATGGCCAACCGCTTCGGGGTACAGAGCGGAGACTATGCAGACACACATCGGCGTGCAGTCACTGGGGGATGGTCGCTACGAGGTGACGGCAATTGAAGGGCTACTGACCACCCGTCACCTGGTAACGGCGTCGATTGAGACCCTGATCGGTCTCGGACTGACCCACGTCGAACCAACCAGGGTCGTGCGAGAGACCTTCATGATGTTGCTCGAGCGCGAACCGGCGACATCGGTGCCGGCAGAGGTCAACTTGGAGGCGATCGGCAATTGCTATGCGGACTTCTGGTCCGAGCTCCGGGATCGTCTAGTCGGCTCCATCGCCGGTCAGTAGCACTCTCCATAGGAGCGCC
The DNA here is from genome assembly GCA_963781305.1 of uncultured Acidimicrobiaceae bacterium. Lineage (GTDB taxonomy): Bacteria > Actinomycetota > Acidimicrobiia > Acidimicrobiales > RAAP-2 > DASXMT01. The sequence continues at coordinate 815,654 of CAWAFL010000014.1, read as the reverse complement.
GTAGGCACTCGACGCATTCGTCCTCGCGGTCAGCCGCCGGCGCTGTCGACCAGCCTGGGCGCTCCCGGTCCGGTCAGTTCGTCCCCACGGGCCCTTCGGCCCATGATGGCCAGGGCCAGAGCGACCGCTGGACCGCGCACCTCTTCTCCGCCGCCGTACTCCCAATCAACATCGCCGGCCACGAATCGGAAGCCCTGGAGGGAGCGAGACACGAAGCCTCGACGGGCCTTGGGCATCACCAGGAAATCGAGAGCGGCGGCCCACGAGCCAGTCGAACCGGTGTCCTCCAAGCCGAGCGGAATCCGGATGTCCTGACCATGGACGAGCACTTCGGTCAGCGGAGCCTCTGAGCCAAAGCCTGGTGGCTTGGTGCGGCTGTCGGCGAAGCGACGGATGTCGGCCACGAGGTCCGCCGGCGGACGCTTCGCCTCTTTGGCCGTCATGGCCACATTGGCCCGGCTGAAACTCCCACCGGCGGCGACCAACCTCACCAAGAACGCGGGAATCGAGGTCTTGTGGGGCAAGACCAAGTGGGCAGCCACATCCCGGACCGTCCACGCATCACACAGGCTCTGTGCGCCCCATTGTTCGGGCGACAGGGAGTCGAGCTGGTCGGCAAGGGCACGCCGCTCCGAAGCAACGGCACCCCAGTGGTCCATGGAGGTCAGGGAGGACCACCAGTGCGGCTTCGGTCCGGCGGGCTATCGGCGTGACCCCACCTGGTGCGGACGATGAAGTAGACAGCCGCCAGCAGGAGGATGAACAGAACGCCGATCACGATCCACAGCACACGGTTCTCGACATGCCAGCCAGAGGCAAACTGCGTCGGTATGGCTGATGACATCCAGTAGGCGATCATGGGCCCTCTCCGCGTCGTACCTGAATATCGTATCCGGGGCCGACTACGACGTCATGTAGGCGATCGACCTTGGCCGCCTCAAACGTACTCGCGGCGGCGCATCCATACCAGCGTCGCCCATCCCCAGATCGGTGGCAGGTACGAGGTGAACAGACGTTGAATGAACACTGCGGCGGTGGCGTCTGACTCCGAGATCCCGGCCGCGGTCAGGCCCAGGATCAGACCGGCCTCCACGACGCCCATACCCCCCGGCACTGGCGAAACGCCACCGATCATCGAGGCCAGGGTGATCACGACGATCAAGGTGGACAGGCTGAGATGGTCGCCGAAGGCGCGCAGCGAGGCAGCAAGGGCTAAGGCCACGAACACCTGGCTGGCCGCCGCCCCCCCGAATAGTTGAATCATCTTCCGCGGTGACTGCGCCACCTGCTTGACGTTCAGCCAAATGTCGGTCAGCTTCGGTCGTAGCTTGTCGGCAGCCAGCCGGCGCAGCCGGGGAACCACCAACGCAAGCCCAATGACCAGGGCAATGCCGACCACCGCGGCCAGCAGGATCCAGACTGTCTTGGCGTTCCCCCCCGACTCGGGTGTGGCTTCGAAATTGATCGAGCTCCAGGCCAAGGGCAGCGAGATCAGGAAGAGCACGCCCTTCACGATCCAGCTCGCCGTGCTCACCACCGCACTCGAGCTTACGGCCACCGAGGCGTCATAGCCCTCCTGTTGGAAGAATCGCACCCGGGTTGCGAACGTGGCCGGCGAACCGCCGGCCAGAGCGCTGAAGCTGTTGGCCACTTCCAGGGCCAGCACCCGGCCGTAGGGGAGGATCCCGGAAATGCTGCCCAGGTCCTCGACGGCGGTTCCGGCATAGTTCAGCTGCGAACAGACGAAGGCGGCTACCACCCACAGCCAGTTGGCGCCGACGATGGTGTCGAGCGACTGCGACACATCCAACAGGACACCGATCAGGGCCCAGCCGCCGATGAGGGTGCCCAGGACGACTATCAGCGTGGCCCAGCTCATCCGGCGGGGCTCGGCCAGCTTCGGGACCTCGATCGAGTGGGCCGCGGCCGCCTGCTGCCGCACGTCTTCCAACAGCTCCTTCTTGCCTCGCAAGGCGCGGGCCAGCGTGGGGTCGAGCCCGGCACGGCGGAGGTGCTGCAGCATCCCGGCCACGATTTCGGGGGGAAGGCACCGCGCCGCAGCTGCAGCGGCGCGGTCGGCCCCTACCACGAGCGCCAACGAGGCCACCGCACCGGCCAGGTCTCGGTCGAGTCGCTCGGTCGGCGCGTTTGAGGTGGCGTTACGGAAGTCGACCAGTGCGGCTGACCCGCTGGACGGGTCGATCAACACCGTCTCGCCGCTGATCGCTCCGTGGGCGACGCCTGCCGAGCGCAGGTCGAGCACCTGGCGGAACAGATCATCGAGCACCTCATCGGGGACGTCCCCGGCCTCGCTCTCGGCCAGCGGAGTTCCCGGCGGCAGTCGGCCGACCAGGACGGCGTCACCGGCGGCCCCCGCCTTCGCCGCCGCGATCACCTCGGGCACCCGGACCCCCGCTCTGCTGGCCAGCAGCGTGAGGTACGCCTCGTGCTCCACCTGCTGGAGGCGGGTGAAGCTGAGGGTCGGGCCCGAGTCCCGGTAGAAGAGGAACCGACCCATCTTGGTCAGGAGTCGGGCGTCGGCCGCATCTCGTCCGTAGACCGAGACCCTCAGGCCGGGACCCGGTGTTCCTCCTTGGAGCTCCGCGGCCCGGTAGTTGGCAACGCCCCAAGCCTGATAGCCCAGGGGCTCGATCCCGGCCGCCGGCACCCCGACCTCGTCGAGGAGCAGGGTGGCCTCAACAGCCGACGGGAGGCCCAATGGCGAGCCGAACCAGAGGCGGACGATGGCCGTGACCCCCCACCCAATCGCCAGGCTGCCAAGGACGTTGAGGGGGAGGCCGTTCCCGGCCGCCACCGTGGTGACGGCCAGACCGACGATGAAGACCTCGATGGCTCGTTGGACGCCCCGGGCGAGGTAGGGCAATACGGCGGTGGCCACGGCCATGAACACGGCAATCTGAATGACCGGAAAGTGGAGATCGACGCCCTCGATCGTTATACCGTGCCGGCGGCCCCCGTCGCTCCCGAGGGCGAGTATGAGCAGCCCGCACGCGGCCACGGTTCCAATGGCGCTGAATGCGAGATCCCGGGCGATGACCCACCGTCGAGCGGCCAGGGCCGCTATCACCAGTAAGGCGGTCACACCGAATGAGCCGGCGTCGTACACAAAGGTCACCAGCCAGCTGAGGCTCTGGGGCACCGGGTAGAGGACATGCACGATCGTGCGATCGACGTGTGAACCGTGCCTGATGGCCAGGACGCAGCACAAGAGGACGACAACGGCGATGCCCAGTCGCATGCCGTCGGTCCCCCGCCGGCGCCGTTGGCCGTCCCCGAGCGGGGCGAAGATCATCGAGCGCCACTGGCGTCGGCTCCTGAGGGCCGTGGAGGTGGAGACACTGTCGACCGACTGCTCCGTGCGCACTGTCATGGTGGACACATCGTAGGGATCTCCGAGGGCGGCGGCCTATTCGGCCCGAACCCCTGGTCCACCCCGGGCGACCTGGCGAGCGCCGGCTCCGCCGAGCCCGATCGGGGACACGAGGCTAGGCCTCCGTCGGACCCCCTCCCAACGAGCTCATGGGCACGGCACCGACGGGTGCGGACACGCTCACCGGCTCCTGCCAGTGGCTGAACGAGACGGATTGGCTCACGGGGTGGCCGTCGACGACCGATGTCGCCGAATAGAGGACAGGCAATGGCTTGCCCGATGCCTTGACGTACAGCTTGACGGGAATGGTCACCGGCTTGGTCGCGCCGCTGGGAGTCTGCCGGTCCGTGCCATCGATGATGAGCACCCGTTGTCCCATCTTCCGTGTCAGCCCATGAAGGGTGAGCGGCTGAGCAATCGCGACCTGGCTGAGGGCAGAGGCCGTCGTCAACCCCGCAGCCACGCCCGCGTACCCGGGGTCGTCCTTGGCCAGCGAGATCCACTGGTTCGTGTACTCGGCGGCCAAGCCGGCGGGCAGCTGCATGAAGTTCTGAAGTCCCGCCTCGTCACCCCGGAAATAGGCCGCTCCGTCGACCAGGCTCACCGTCACGTGACCGACCTGTCCGCCTATGTCGGCCACGATCGTCTGTCGACCCCCGGACCTGGAGACATCGCCGGAAATGAGCACCGACTGGCCGGACTGCGTCTGGGACGAGACGTAATGGAACGACGGTTCACCCTTGGCCGCCGCGCCGGCCGAGGCCAACTCCTGGGCCGGCGTCATGGTTGTCGCACCGGCCACTCCGGGACCCATGAACCCGGTGCTTCCCAAGAACACAGTGCTCCCCAGGAAAACGGTGCTTCCCAGGAACGCCACCACCAGCAGGAACAGGCCCCGGAAGGGTCGGTTGAGCCGCCGATGGTTCTGGCGCTCTCCGGTTCGGGCCATGGTCGATGTTATGCCCAGCCCATGAGCACCGAGCTGTGGGAAAAGGGGGCCGCAGGGCGACCATCGGTGGCCGTATTACGGCTCGGTCACCGTCCAGCCTCGACGCTGGAGCTCGGCGGCGAGCTGGTCGGCGGGTATCCGCGCCAACGCCTGCGCCGCCATCGACGGACGGCGAGCAGGCGCTCGATCGACGGGAGCTTCCCCGCCCTCCGCGTCCTGGAGCCGGTCGATGAACACGCCGACTTCGTCACGGGTGAACTTGCCCGCCGCCTGGCGCTGGGTGAATCCCATGGGGCCCCGAGCATCGCGGAAGTCGGTGTGGCCGGCGTCGTGCAGCAGAGCCAGGAGCTCTTGGACCTGCTTCGCTGATGCCGGCGGCCCCAACGGTTGACCGAATGCCATCACCGCAGTCTCCCACCCCTGCCCCGGTAGGTTTTGAAGATGACAATCGAGCTGACCGTGGTCGACGCCTTCACCGACCAGCCGTTCACCGGAAACCCGGCCGCGGTGGCTGTGGTGGAGACCTTTCCTGGTGACGATCTGATGCAGGCGGTAGCCATGGAGATGAACCACTCGGAGACGGCCTTCGTCGCCTGGCGACCTGACGGCGACTACGACCTTCGCTGGTTCACCCCCACCACCGAGGTCGACATATGCGGCCACGCCACGCTGGCCTCGGCCCACGTGCTGGGAGGCACGGCCCGCTTCCACACCCGGAGCGGGGTCTTGACCTGCGATCCAGGAGCCGAGGACCGGATCGAGATGGACTTCCCCGCCGACACCCCGGTCGCCGATGGTGTCCCGCCGACGCTCACCCTCGACGGCATCAGTTGGTTCGGACGCTCGAGGGGTTACGTCCTCATCGAGCTCGAGGAGGCCAGCGCAGTTCGGGCCTTCCAACCCGACCTGCCCATGCTGGCCGCGCTCGGATCCCAAGCTGTGATCGTCACCGCGCCAGGAGACCGGGCCGGGATCGACTGTGTGAGCCGCGTGTTCGGGCCGAACGTCGGCATTCCCGAGGACCCGGTCACCGGTTCGGCCCACTGCGTCCTGGCCGTCTTGTGGGGCGAGCGCACGGGCCGAAGCGACCTGGTGGGCGAGCAGGCCTCCGCCCGGGGCGGCATCGTGCACATGCGGCGGACGGGAGATCGCGTGGTACTCGGGGGGCGAGCGGTGACCGTGGCCGAAGTGCGCATGTCGCTGTCCTCGCAGTCGGCCGGGCGACGGATCTGAGCCACTCGGCGTCGAGGAGGCCCACAGGTCCTATCCTCGGAGCGTGCGAAATTCTGTGACCGTCCACATCGATGCCCAGCCCGAGCGGATCTGGGCCCTGGTCAGCGACATCACCAACACCGGCAAGTTCAGCCCGGAGACCTTCGAAGCGGAGTGGCTCGGCCAGTCGAAGGGGCCGGCGGTGGGGGCGAGATTCCGCGGACATGTCCGCCGCAACGGTCGGGGTCCCGTCTACTGGACCAAGTGCACGGTGACGGCGTGCATACCGGGGCAGGAGTTCGCCTTCGGCGTGGACGGCCCGGGTGGCAAGCCCGTCAACACGTGGCAGTACCACTTCGAACCGAGCGGAGACGGTACCGATGTGACCGAGTCCTTCCAGCTGGCTGACACGCCGGTCCTGCGGCTCTACTGGAAGGTGGCGGGAAAGGCGCGCGGGCGCACCAACGTCAACGGTATGCGCACCACCCTCGAGCGGATCAAGGCGGTGGCCGAGTCTCCCGAGCAAGCCGACTAGTTCCCGCCTGACTGACCGTTCAACCGGTGGAACTATCGAGCATCTGCGTGTACTGCGGCTCGTCCAGGGGTGCCGATCCCGCCTTCGCCCAGGCGGCCAGCCAGCTGGGAACGACACTGGCCCAGCACCACATCACCCTGGTCTACGGCGGCGGAGCAGTCGGACTCATGGGCGTGCTGGCCGATGCCGCCCTGGCCGCCGGGGGCGAGGTGCGGGGTGTGATCCCACGGGACCTCTTCCGGCGCGACGTGCCCCACCAGGGACTCACCGAGCTGATCGAAGTCGACTCCATGCACGGGCGCAAGCAGATGATGTTCGAGCTGGCGGACGCATTCGTCGCCCTTCCCGGCGGCATGGGCACGCTCGAGGAGCTGACCGAGATGGCTACCTGGGCACAGCTCGGCCTGCACCACAAGCCGATCGTCACGGTGGACGTCAATGGGTACTGGAGCCACTATCACGCACTGCGACGAGAGGCCGTCAGCTTCGGTTTCCTGAAGCCGGAGCACCTGTCCCTCATTGCCGAGGTCGATGACGTCGATCACCTGTTGGCTGCCCTCCAGGCCTACTCGGCCCCACGGGTCGAGAAGTGGATCGACCTTCAGGACACATGAGCGGTCGCACCGGACCGCGGCCCAGCGACACTCACAGGGGTCCGAACTGGTTGGCCTGAAACTCGACGACCACGCGTAGGTCCTGAACGAAGCGGGCCAGCTGGGCCGATCGCTCCGATTTGTCGCGAGCGCGCAGGATCGACGAGGGATGCACCGTGGCCACGGTCGGTATGTCGGCCGGCCCGGTCACGATCTGGCCCCGCTGCCTGGTCACCCGGAACCCGGGTCCCAACAGAGCCTGGGCTGCCGTAGCTCCGAGGCACAACACGATCTCGGGATGCACGGCATCCAATTCGGCCAGGAGCCATGGTTTGCACGCGGCCACCTCACGAGCGCCGGGCTTCTTGTGGAGCCGCACCTTGCCCCGTGGCTCCCATTTGAAGTGCTTTACCGCGTTGGTCACGTACAGAGAGGAACGCTCCAAGCCGGCCTGTTCCAAGGCCTGATCGAGGAGGGCGCCGGCCGGACCCACAAAGGGTTCCCCGGCCAGATCCTCTTTGTCACCGGGCTGTTCCCCCACCACCATCACCGCAGCCTGCGGGTTCCCATCGCCGAACACCGTCTGGGTGGCGTGCTCGTACAGGTCGCAGGCCTGGCACCGGGCACTGGCCTGGCGCAGCGCTTCGAGGTCGTGGCGATCGGCAGGAAGGAACTCGCTGGCGTCCACGGCTGCTGTCTACCCCGATCATGCGCAGTCAACCCGTCGCTGGTTCGAGGACTGCTCGTCGGCCCGGAACCGGCCGCCTTCCCTCCCCTGGTCCCCGGGCACGGGTGATTCGACCGTGGGCTCGGCGGGTACAACAGCAAGCATCGACAACGACGAGGCGTGTATCGACACTGATGAGGAGGTTGTCCGGATGGCGCTGCCGACACTGCTGGCTCCCTTGCATGAGGACCGTCGCCAGCTCGTTGCCGTTCTCGATCTCTTGGCCGTCACATCGGAGCCGGAGACCCGAGCCGATCTGGCCGGCGAGCTGGTACGGCTGTCGGCACGCTACGAGGACGCCAAGCAACGAGCGCTGTATCCAGCGTTGCGTGGACAGCCCGGCACAGAGGCCCCGATTGCACGGGCGGAAGAGGACCAGGCCGCGGTCCGCTCGGCCATGGTCGAGATCCGCAATCGAACTCGGCACGTCAAGCCCATCAACACCCACGCCGACGACCCTGAGGGATTCGAAGCGTCCCTGGACGCCCTCATCGACGCCATCCACAGCCACCTCGACCAGGAGGACCGGGAGCTATTGCCACTGGTGGATGCGCTCGACCCGGCCGACCAACGGGAGCTGGCCCGAAAGCTCGAGCGAGCCGTGGCCCACGCCTCCACCCACCCTGATCCACCGCACAATCCGATCGGGCGGGCGATGGCCACCATCGGGGAGAAGATCGACCGCGCCGTCAACGACACCTCGACCACCTGGCATCCCGGCGTCGAGCAACTGCCCGGCGACGAGCCCGATCGACCGCCCGAGAGCTGAGGTCCGCCGGAGCCACATCGAGACGAGTAGGCCCGGCCCGACCGCCGGCGGTGGAGCGGGCGCTCTGGCTCGCTCGACAGCGTGTACCGACGTCTTGCCCCGATCCGTTCTGTTCCATCCGTTCTGTTCCTTTCACCGTTCCTTTCACCGACCAACACCCAAGGAGAGACATGACCACCGACGAGTTCATCGACCGGTTGAACGAGGACCTCAGCACCGAGTACCAGTCGATCGTGCAGTACAACCTGCACATCGCCACCATCACCGGAGCCGAGTACGTGAGCACCGTGGACGAGCTGACCAAGCACCTCACCCAAGAGCTCAACCATGCTCGGGTGCTGGCTAGCCAGGTGGCCTTCCTCAAAGGGACCCCGACGACGACGGTGCGAGCGGTCCCGGCTACAGACGGGTCCCGCTCCGCGCTGCAAGCGGACTTGAAGCTCGAAGAGGAGCAGCTCAACCGGTACCGGGAGCGCTTCGCTCAAGCCAACGAACTGGGGTTGGCCGACGTGGCCGAAGCCCTGCGCCCGTTGCTGGAGCAGACCCAGGAGCACGTCCGGGACCTGCAGGCGGTACTGGGCGACTCATGACGCCCTGCCGATGACGCCCTGCCGATGACGGCCCGTCGAGCGAACTAGGTCCCGTCGAGCTGGGCCACGAGCGCTTCGGCGGCCGCCCGGGCGGCAGCGGGTTCGAGACCGGCGCGGCCGACCAGCCAGCACGTCAACGGTGCCGCTGTCCGTTCCGACGCATGCGCGGCGGTACCGGCCAGGTCCAAGAGCGACTCGATGTCCTCATCGGTCGGCGCCGGGACGCCCAACTCGGCGGCGAACCTGCTCAACCACTCGGCACGGGTGACCGTCATCACTGGGCATGCTAGCGAGGGGCCCGACATCACTACCCCATGGGTCTTTCGGGCTCCCTCCGCAGCTAGCCGCCCGACACCGGCGGCAACACGGCCAGCTCATCCGAAGCCATGATCCGGTCACCGGGTGCGGCGGGCTCGCCGTTCACCCATACCCTGGAGCGGCCGAGGACATCGGCGAATCCCTGGCCGTACCGGGCACAGGCCGCGGTGAGGACCTCGTCGACCGTCTGGCCGTCGACGTCGCTCTCCCGACTACCGGCCGCGTCGACGGCCGCACCGAACAGGCGGAGCCGGGCCACCGTCACCCTCCGATCATCGACATCGAGCGGCCCGGCCGGAGAAACGTCGGATCGTTGATGCCATGCCCGGGGAACTTGGCCCACACCGCTCGCCGGAAGTGGCGGGCGATCTCCCCGTCGGAGCCGCCTCCCCGGAGCAGGTCGCGCACCGAGAGCTCCTCATGAGCGAAGAGGCAGTTGCGCAGCGAGCCGTCGGCGGTCAGGCGGAGGCGGTCACAGGTACCGCAGAAGGGCCGGGTCACGCTGGCGATGACCCCGATCTCGCCACCCCCATCGGTGAACCGGTATCGCTCGGCCGGCGCCGACCGGTCTCCACCCAGAGCCGGGCTCGCCTCGAGCGGCCAGCGGGCGTGGATCCGGGCCAGCACCTCGTCTGCCGGCACCACCTGGTCGCGTTGCCATGCGCCCTCGCCGTCGAGGGGCATGAATTCGATGAAGCGCACGACCCGCCCGGTGGTCCGGGCGAACTCGGCGAACGACTCGATCTCATCGTCGTTCACCCCGGCGATGGGCACGACGTTCACCTTGACCGGATCGAGCCCGGCAGCCTCGGCCGCGTCCATGGCCGCCAGCACCGGGGCGAGCTGCCCCCGCCGTCGGATCCGGGCGAACCGCTCGGGTCGGAGCGAGTCACAGCTCACGTTGACCCTGTCCAGCCCGGCACCGGCCAGTGCGGGCGCCAGGCGGGCCAGCTCGGTGCCATTGGTGGTGAGCGACAGGTCGTCGAACCCGATGGCGGCGAGGCGGGCCACCAGATCGGGCACGCCATGGCGGACCAGGGGTTCGCCCCCGGTGATCCGCACCGAGGTGATGCCCAATCGGCGCGCCACTGTCGCGGCCCGCACCATCTCGTCGAAGCCGAGCACCTCCGAGCGGGGCAGGAAGGTCACCCCCTCCTCAGGCAGGCAGTGGACGCACCTGAAGTTGCACCGGTCGGTCACCGACAGCCGCAGGTCGCGGTGCACCCGGCCGAAGGGGTCGACCAGCGGTCCCTCCAACGGCATCTCGGCCATCGCCGGGCCGGGCGGGCGCGGGCGGATGGCGACGGGAACCGGTGCGACGGCGGTCACGAGGGCACCTCGGTGCCCAACAACGCGTCGGGGTCCACGAGCAGGACGCGCACATGCTGGCCGGCATCGACGCCGTCGCCGACGCCGTCGGGCAGGATGGCCAGGGCGTTGGCCTCGGCCATGGGGCGCAACTGGTGGGAGCCCTGACCGCCCGAGGGCCGCACCCACAGGGTCCCGTCCCCATCGATCCGGGCGATGACCCGGATGAAGTGCAGCTTGCCGTCGCGACGGCGACTCAGCCGCTGTTCTGCCGTGGCCACCAGAGCCGGCCGGTCCAGGACGCGATGTCCCATCATGAAGCGCAGGGCGGGGCGGGCCAGGAGCTCGAAGCTCACCATGGCCGAGACCGGATTGCCGGGCATACACAGCACCGGCACCCCCGACGACGCCAGCACGGCGAACCCGAACGGCTTGGCCGGCTTGATGGTCACCTCCATCCACTGCGCCGCCCCATCCGACAGCCGGTCCAGGACCGTCTTCATGTGGTCAGCCACCCCGACGCTCACACCCCCCGAGGTCAGGATGGCATCGCAGCTGCCGGCGCCCCGCTCGATAGCCTCAGCGATCGCCTGTTCGTCGTCACCGACCACGCCCAAATTGACGGCCTGGCCCCCGACACTGCGCACCGCAGCCAGGAGCGCGTGCCGGTTCGAGTCATGGATCTGGCCGTGCTCGAGTAGTCCCGGCCCCTGATGGAGCTCGTCACCGGTTGACACCACGCCGACGCGGGCCGACGGGTACACGGTGACCTCGGACACCCCCATGCTGGCCAGCACCCCGATATGGGACGGCCCGATGACCGTGGACGCCTCGAAGACCGCCGAGCCACGAGCGATGTCCTCACCCGGGTACCGCACGTTCTCCCCCGGGCCGATGGCAGCCTCGAGGACCACCTCGGTGCCCTCGACCGTGGCCTGTTCCACCATGCAGACGGCGTCGGACCCCTTGGGCACCGGGGCTCCGGTGGCGATGGCCATGGCCTCACCCGGGCCCAGCGGGTCGTCGGCCACGCCCCCGGCCGCCACCGCGCCGACCAGACGGAGCCGGGACGGGCCCGTGGCGGCGTCTTCGGCCCGCACGGCAAAGCCATCCATGGCCGAGTTGGCGAACGGGGGGACATCCTCGGCGGCCATCACCACCTCGGCCAGCGCGCAACCCATCGACTCGTCGAGCGGCACCCGGCGCGGCTCCAGGCGGACCATCGCCGCCAGCAGGTGCTGGCGCGCCTCGGCCAGGGAGACGGTGGGGCCCGGTCGCTCACGGGGGGCCACGGCGTCAGCTCCCGGCAGCCAGGTCGTCGACCTCCACCAGATCGTGGGCGCACAGACCCCAGTCCGAACCGCCGCCCCACACCTCCCGCTTCCAGATGGGCACGGTGGCCTTCACAGTGTCGATGCACCAGCTCGAGGCGGCGAAGGCCTCGTGACGGTGCGGCGTCGACACGGCGACCACCACTGAGGTCTCGCCCACCGCCAGCGTCCCCACCCGGTGGAGCAACGCCACCCGCCCGACCTCCGGCCAGCGCTTCCGGGCCGAGTCGGCGATGGCGTCGAGGCGCGGCACCACGTGCTCGACGTAGGCGTCGTACTCGAGGCGTACCACCCCGGGCCTTCCCTCGGAGTGATCGCGCACCGTCCCGCAGAAGATGCTCACCGCCCCACACGAGGGAATCACCGTCCAAGCAGCCACCTCAGCGGTGGGAAGCGGATCGGCGGTCACCTCCACCCAATCACCGGCGGCAGAACGTCTCGGCACCTAACCATGGTAACGGCCCACCATGCGCAACGGGCCGGTCGTTCATCCTCGGGGCAATGGCAGCCAGCCTGGGGGGCGGCCGATCAATATCCGGCCGGCGACAGGCGCTCGCTGCCCGCGTACACCACCATCGACGGCCCCCGGAGGAAGCCGACCAGCGTCATGCCCGACTCGGCGGCCAGATCAGCAGCCAGGGTGGACGGGGCCGATACCGCAGCCAGGAACGGGATCCCGGCCATGAGCGCCTTTTGGGCCAGCTCGAAGGAAGCCCGGCCCGACACCATCAGCACCGCGCCGCGCAGCGGCAGCCGGCCCTGGCGCAGGGCCCAACCCACCACCTTGTCGACCGCGTTGTGGCGGCCGACATCCTCCCGGAGCACCAGGAGATCGCCGGTCTCCCCATCGAAGAGGGCGGCGGCGTGGAGGCCGCCGGTCTTGTCGAACACCTTCTGCTCGGCTCGTAGCCGCTCGGGGAACGTGGCCAGCAGCTCGGGGGCGATCCGCAACGGGTCGGATCGGACCTCGTAGGCCGAACGGGTGCGCACCGCCTCGATGCTGGCTTTGCCGCACAGCCCACACGAGCTTGTGGTGAAGAAGGCGCGCTCCACGCTGGGGTCGGGTGGGGCCACTCGGGCCCCGAGGGAGATATCCAACACGTTGAATCGGTTGGTCTCCCCGTCGTCCGCACCGGCGCAGTACCGCATGGCCGCCAGCTGGTCGGCGCGCTCGATGACCGCTTCGCTGACCAGGAAGCCGGCGGCCAGGTCGAAGTCTGCACCCGGCGTCCGCATGGTGACGGCCAGCGATCGGCCGCCCACCCGCAGCTCCAGCGGTTCCTCGATGGCCAGTTCGTCGGGCTGGCGCACCGGGTCGCTACCCACCGTGAGCCGCGTAACCATTCGGGGAGAGGCCACCAATCCATATTGCCACCGCGGATCGGCCGAGTGGTTGGCTCAGCGCAGCGGATCCGATCGCGTCCCCGCTGCGGCCAGGCGCGGTGCCACAACGGGAAGGTCTCATAATTTTCTCTTGACATTGGTTGTATCGCGATATATCGTGACTTATTGAGAGCGGTCACCAAGACCCTCACCATACGAAAACTCTGCCGAGGAGGCACCAATGCACGCACGACACAGATTTGAAGGGCCCTGGGACGAGAACGATCGCCCCGGGCCGGGAACCCGACCCGACCGACTGCTGTTCGAGGCAGCGCTCCGGGGACGGGGACGGGGCCGAGGGCGGGGCCACCCGGGGGCGGGATTCGGACGCCACGGGGGCATGGGCGGCTTCGGCGGCCCGATGTTCGGCCGAGGGCCGAAGGTGGGCCGGGGCGACGTCCGGGCGGCCATCCTTGCCCTGCTGTCCGAGAAGCCCATGCACGGCTACCAGATCATCACCGAGCTCACCGAGCGGAGCGGCGGGGTCTGGCGTCCCAGTCCCGGTTCGGTCTACCCCACCCTCCAGTCGCTGGAGGACGAGGGCCTCATCACCGCCGACAAGGCCGAGGGTCGCCGGGTCTTCGACCTGACCGTCGAGGGCCTGAAGGTGGCCAAGGAGGCCGGCGACGGCCCGGCCCCGTGGGAGGACGCGGCGCAGGATGCCGACCGCTCACTGGTCGACCTGCGCAACCTGACCTTCCAGGTGGGATCGGCCATCATGCAGGTGGCCCAAGCCGGGAGCGCCGAGCAGATCGCCACGGTGCACGGGATCCTGAACGACACCAGGCGCAAGATCTACCAGGTCCTGGCCGAAGACGCCCCCGACGAAGCCTCTGGCGATGGCGCCTGACCCCATCGGGTTGGACAAGAAGCGACGGGCCGCCGCTCATCCGGATCGTCCGGGTGAGCGGTGTTCCGCGCCCCCGGGCACCTGGGGACCGGTGATCGACCACGCCCGATGCGAGGGCAAGCGCGACTGCGTCGTCGTGTGTCCCAACGACGTGTTCGAGGTGCGCAGGATCGACGATGCCGACTTCGACGCCCTCGGTCGCCTGTCCCGGCTCAAGGTTCGGGCCCACGGCCGCCAGACCGCCTACGCCCCCAACGCCGACAACTGCCGGGCCTGCGGGCTGTGCGTGGTCGCCTGCCCCGAGCACGCCATCCGGCTCCATCCGCCCGCACTCGGATAGCGCCGACGATTCCGGGCGACGGGGTCGGTATGGCTCAGGCGCCCTCGTAGTCGAAGCCCAGATCAGGCGCGGTGAGCAACGCCCGGAAGGGCAGGCCCTCGGCCGCGGCCATGGCCCCGACCGTGCCGCCCCTGTCAACCACCGCCACCAACAGCACGGGCTCGGCCCCGGCGTCCCGGACGGCGTGCGCCGCCTCCAGCAGCGAGGTGCCACGGGTCACGGTGTCCTCGGTGATCACCACGCGGTCCCCGGGGTCGAGGGCGCCGGCGATCCTGCCGCCACCGCCGTGGTCCTTCGCTTCCTTCCGCACGCTGAACGCGTTGAGGAGCCTTCCCCGGGTGGCGGCCACACCGGCGGCCACGAAGGCCACCGGGTCCGCCCCCATGGTCAGCCCCCCGATGGCGGTGGCGTCGGGGGGAACCACCGACAACACGGCGTCGGCCACCAGCAGCATGGCCTCGGGACGGCACACGGTCTGCTTCGAGTCGATGAACCAGCTGCTCCGACGACCCGACTTCAACACGAAGTCGCCCCGCTTCACCGAGTGGGCCAACAGGTGGGACCGGAGCTCGGCGAACTCGCTGGCCGGCAAGGGGGCGTCGGCCCCGTTCTGGTCAGTGCTCAACTGTTCTCCTTCCAGCGGTTCGCTCCGATCAGTTCCACTCCCCGTAGGCCGTCCTCGATCCGGCCCACCACCGCGGCCGTCTGTCCGGCCCCCTCCAGCGCGGCTACTGCGGGGGGGACCGAGTCCGGGGGCACGATCAGGATCATCCCCAGCCCGAGGTTGAAGACCCGGGCCATCTCCTCGTCGTCCACTGCACCCAGGCGCCTGATCTCACCGAAGATCCGGGGGACCGTCCACGTCCCCTGGTCGACCACGGCCCGCGCCCCTTCGGGAAGGGCCCGTGGGAGGTTCCCCGGGATCCCGCCCCCGGTGATGTGGGAGACCGCATGGATCTCGGCCACCGCCAGGGCGGCCAGGACGGCCGGCGCATAGAGGACCGACGGCTCCAACAGCTCGTCGGCCACAGTGGTGGGCGCCCCCTTCCACGCCGGGTCGCCGAGGGACAGGCCTGCCCGCTCCAACAGCACGTGGCGGGCCAACGTGTACCCGTTCGACCGGAGGCCGGGCGAGGCCAGTCCGATGAGCACGTCGCCGGCACGAACCCGGGCAGACCCGAGGATGTCGCCACGCTCCACCACGCCGACAGCGAAGCCGGCCAGATCGAACTCGCCAGGCTGCATGATCCCGGGATGCTCGGCCATCTCACCGCCCAGGAGGGCGGCGCCCACCTGGCGGCAGCCGTCGGCCACCCCGGCGACGAGCTCGGCCATATGGGCGGGATCGACGGCGCCGGTGGCGATGTAGTCCAAGAAGAACAGGGGTTCCGCACCCGAGCAGACCAGGTCGTCGACGCACATGGCCACGAGGTCGATCCCCACCGTGGCGTAGCGGCCGGTGGCCTGGGCCACCAGCGCCTTGGTCCCGATGCCGTCGGTCGCCGCCACCAGCACCGGCTGGTCGAAGCGTGCGGTGTCCAGGGCGAACATGCCTCCGAAGTCGCCGATACCCCCGAGTACCTCCGGTCGGGCGGTGGAGTCGACCAGCGACCGGATGCGCTCGACCGCGGCTTCGCCGGCCTCGATGTCCACCCCGGCCGCGGCATAGGTGGCGCCGGCGTCCGGCTGCGCGGGTCCGTCAGCCACGCGGACTCAGACGCCGGGCGTGGCCGCGCCGGCCAGAGCCGGGCGAGCGGTGACCTCGACGGGCACCGGGACCGGGTAGTTGCCGGTCAGGCAGGCGTCGCAGAACCCGGCTCCGGGGGCGTCGACCGCCTCCACCAGGTTGTCGATGGTCAGGTACTCGAGCGAGTCCACGTTCAGGTACTCGGCGATCTCGTCGACCGACTTGATGGCGGCCAGCAGCTCGGTGCGATCCGGCGTGTCGATCCCGTAGTAACAGGGCCACTGGAACGGCGGCGACGAGACGCGCAGGTGGATCTCGGCCGCTCCCGCCTCCCGCAGCATCTGCACCATGGCCCGGGTTGTGGTGCCCCGCACGATGGAGTCGTCCACCACCACCAGCCGCTTGCCCGCGATGTTCTCCCGCAGCGGGTTCAGCTTGCGCCGCACCCCGTTGGCCCGCTCCTGCTGGGTGGGGGCGATGAACGTGCGCCCGATGTACCGATTCTTCACCAGGCCCTGGCCGTAGGGGATCCCGCTGGTCACGGCGTAACCCTCGGCCGCCGGCACCCCGGAGTCGGGCACCCCCATGACCAGATCGGCGTCCACCGGTGCCTGGGTGGCCAGCCGTTGACCCATGCGCCGCCGCGCGCCGTGCACCTCGTTGCCGTAGAGCTTGCTGTCCGGCCGGGCGAAGTAGACGAACTCGAAGATGCACAGACGGGGATCGAAGCGCTCGGGGGCGAAGACGAACTCCGAACGCACCTCCTTGCCGTCGATGATCACCATCTCGCCTGCCTCGAGCTCACGGACGAACGTGGCCCCGATCACGTCGAGGGCGGGGGTCTCCGAGGCCAGGACCCAGCCCTCCTCGAACTCGTCGGTGGCCTCCAAGCGTCCCAGGCACAATGGACGGAACCCGTTGGGGTCCCGGATCCCGATCAGCCGGTCGGCATCGAGGAGGACGAAGGAGAACGCCCCGCCCACCGCGGGAAGCACGGTGCGGAGGGCGGCCACCAGGTCGCCCTCGCCTTCGGATTCGGCGGGAAAGGCTTCGGCCAGGAGCTCGGCCACCAGGTCGCTGTCCGAGGCGACCACCCCGGGAAGCATGCCGGCGGCCTCGGTGAGGGCGGAGGTGTTGGTCAGGTTGCCGTTATGGGCCAGACCGAACCCGGCCCGCCCGACGCCCCGGTACACGGGCTGGGCGTTCCGCCACGACCGAGAGCCCGCCGTCGAGTACCGGGTGTGGCCGATACCCAGGTGCCCACGGAGGCCGGAGAGCTTCCGCTCGTCGAACACGGTGGTGACCAGGCCCATATCCTTCATCACGGTGATGGCGTCGCCATCGCTGAGGGCCATCCCCGCCGATTCCTGGCCCCGATGCTGCAGGGCGTACAAACCATCGAAGATCAGGTGTGCGACCGAGCGCCCCGGGGCGTAGACCCCGAAGACACCACACGCTTCCTTGGCCTCCATCATCGGTTCATCACCGTCGTCACCGGGGGTCGTCGGGCTCGTCGCTCGAGGGCTGCCCGTAGCGAGCGACTTCCCTCACCTGCAGACTAGTGCCCGGACCACGCGACCGATCGATTCCGGACGGACTCCCAGGTCGGCACGCACCGCCGGAGGGCATCGAGGGACCGACCGGTAGCCTCACCTGGGTGATCGACCTCCATACCCACTCGACCGTCTCGGACGGGAGCGACCCGCCCGAGCGGATCCCGGAGCTGGCCGCACTAGTCGGTTGCTCGGCCGTGGCCCTGACCGATCACGACTCACTGGCCGGGCTCCCCGCCGCCCGCCAGCGCGCCGAGGAGCTGGGCGTGGATCTCATCCCCGGCTGTGAGATCTCGTGTCGCCCCGTCGGCAACGGAGGTATGCACGTCCTCGTGTACTTCGTGGAAGACGACGGTGGGCCGTTGGCCGAGGAGCTGGTCCGGCTGCGGGACGACCGGCTCGAGCGAAACGTTGCCCTGGCCGATCGCATGGCCGCCATCGGGCTCCCCGTCACCTACCAGGAGGTAGTGGACATCGCCGGCGGCGAGGAGGGCGTGGGCCGCCCCCACTTCGCCACTGCGCTGGTACGCCACGGGGTCGTCGGATCCATCCAGGAGGCCTTCGACCAGTACTTGGGAAACGGAGGACCGGCGTACGTGCCCAAGTCCCGGCTGGAGGCAATCGACGTGGCCCGGTTGGCCCGGGCCTCGGGTGGTGTAGCAGTCCTGGCCCACCCCTACAGCCTCGATCTCGAGCCGGCCGAGCTGGCCCAGACCATCGGCGAGCTGGCCGAGCACGGCTTCGCCGGCATCGAGGCGATCTATGGCCGGTATTCGCCGAGGCAGCGACAGGATCTGGTGACCCTGGCCGACCGCTTCGATCTGGTGGCCACCGGCGGGTCGGACCATCACGGCACGATCAAGCCCGACCTGACCGTGGGCACCGGAACTGGCGACCTGAGGGTGCCCAACCGTGTCCTCGAGCGCCTGGCCGCCCGGCGGCCCGTGGCCGCCTGAGTCAATACGGCGGCCCGTGGCCGCCTGAGTCAATACGGCGGCCCGTGGCTGCCTGAAGGATCAGCGGGGCTATGCCCCGGCCGGAGCCAGCTCGTCCAAAAGAGCCGGCAGACGGTCGCGCCACGCCGTGGTGGCCTCGTCCAGGCTGACGTCGACCAGGCCGTCCACCACCAACCGGTCGCCTCCCGCCGACCCGAGGACCCACGCCCCCAGCTGCAAATCGGCGGCGCGGGCGATCAGCTCATCGGGGCGATCGGTGCAGACCACGACACGCGACGGGGCCTCGGCGAACAGGGCGCGCTGATCGCGGATGCCCGCCACGGCGAACCCCACCCCGGAGCGGACTGCCATCTCGGCCAGGGCAACCCCGATGCCGCCCCCCGAGACGTCGTGGATCCCCGCCACCAGTCCGTCGTCAGCGTCGACCCGGCCAGCGACGATGTCGCCGACCACGTCGCCGACCCAGGACACCAGCCGGCCGTGGAGGGCCAGATCGAGTGGGGGCAGCGTGCCATTGCGATGGCCACGGCACTCGACGGCCCAACGGGAACCGGCCAGCGACGGGCTCTCGCCGGCGTCACCCCCCACCAGCACGAGCGACGATCCCTCCCGCAAAGCCATGCCCGGCGGGCGGTGCGCCAGATGGTCGATGAGGCCCACCGTGCCGATCACCGGCGTTGGGTCGATGTCAATCCCCGCGCTCTCGTTGTACAGGCTCACGTTGCCCCCCACCACCGGGAGGCCCAGAGCCAGGCAGGCCTCGCTCATGCCGTCGATCGACTCCGACAGCTGCCACATGACCTCGGGGTGCTCGGGGTTGCCGAAGTTGAGGCAGTTCACCACGGCCACCGGACGGGATCCCCCACAGGCCACGTTGAGGGCCGATTCGGCCACGGTGGCCGCAGTGCCCAGCCGGGGATCGAGCGAGCACCATCGCGGGTTCGAGTCGGTGGAGAGGGCCAGTCCCCGGCTCGACGCCGGGAGGCCCGGTGCAGCCAGGCGCAAGACGGCGGCGTCGCCGCCTGGTGCTTCCACCGTGTTCAAGAACAGCTGATGGTCGTACTGGCGGAAGACCCAGGACGGGTCGGTCAGCAGGGCCAACAGGTCCCCGCCGCAATCGGGGCCGGCCGGGGAGGGGGGGTCATCGGCCAGGCGGCTGGCCTGGTCGGCCGGCCGGGCCAGCGGGCGGTGGTAGAGCGGCGCGTCCTCGCTCAGGGACTCGGCGGGAAGATCACCCAGGACCTCGCCCTCGAACCCGTCGAGGATCCGCAGCCGTCCGGGCTCGCCCGGTGGTGCCTCGGTGACCCGACCCACCACCGCGGCGCGGACCTCCCACCGACGACACACCTCTTGCACCCGCTCCAGGTCTGCCGGCGAGACGATGGCCAGCATCCGCTCCTGGCTCTCCGAGGTCATGACCTCGTAGGCGGCCATGCCCTGCTCGCGCCGCGCCACGGCGGATACGTCCACATCCATGCCCACCCCGCCCCGGGCCGCCGTCTCGCTGGTGGCACAGACCAGGCCGGCACCACCGAGGTCCTGGATGCCGACGACCAGGTGGGCATCGAGCAGCTCGAGGCAGGCCTCGATCAACCGCTTCTCCTCGTAGGGATCGCCCACCTGGACACTGGGGCGCTTGGCTGCGTCGTCCTCGTCGGCTCCGGCTTCGCCGAAGCCGGCCGAGGCCAGCACGCTCACGCCGCCGATCCCGTCCCGACCGGTGGCCGACCCCAACAGCACAGCCACGTTGCCCACCCCTGAGGCCTGCCCGAGGACCAGACGGTCCACCGGGAGGACACCGAGGCAGAGCACGTTCACCAGTGGGTTCTGGGCGTAACACCGGTCGAAGGTCAGCTCTCCGCCCACGGTGGGGACGCCCACCGAGTTCCCATAGCCGGAGATCCCGGCGACCACGCCCTCGATCAGCCAGCGCTGACGGGCGGCCTCGGGATCCCCGAAGAAGAGGGGGTCCATCACCGCGATGGGACGGGCGCCCATGGTGAAGATGTCGCGCAATATGCCCCCGACGCCGGTGGCCGCGCCCTGATAGGGCTCGATGGCCGAAGGGTGATTGTGGCTCTCGATGCGAACGGCCACGGCAATCCCGTCGCCGGCATCAATGACCCCCGCGTTCTCCCCCGGACCCACGAGCACCAAGGGTCCTTCGGTGGGCAGGCGCCTGAGGTGGACGCGGGAGGACTTGTAGGAGCAGTGCTCGCTCCACATCACTGCGTAGAGGGCAAGCTCCAGGTGATTGGGCGGGCGATGGAGCAGCTCCTCGATCGCCGCCAGCTCGTCGTCGGTGAGCCCGAGGGCGCGGTGGAGGGGCACGGTCGAATCGGGGGCTCCGGCGTTCACTTGTACACCGTACCTGTCCGACCTCTCAGACCCATTCAACTTGGCTCTTCAACGTGGCCCAACTCAACACCATTCTCCCGGTCGCCGTATGGGGTATCGAGCGTCAGCGGCGACCGCTCATACAGCAAACCCGTCTGACAGTCCGTGGCAATGTCTTCGGCGCCTGATACGGGCAACTGGTTCACCCGCTGGCGAAGTGGGTACAGGGGCCGATGGAGGCGGGATATGAGATCACCGGGCAGCTCACTTCCCGCTGACCCGGTCAGCCAGATGCATCCGGTTCTGGCCATTTGCTTGCGCCCATGGACGGAAAACAGGCGGGGAATGAGGCCGGTGATATCCGGTCTGCCCAGGCCACAGCCATGGATACGGGACCATTCGCCTTTCGGATGGGAAAATCACGCTCCGTGTACGGTACATGGTCACTGTCGCATTGCCTCGAACCGTCCGTCCGAGTAGAACGAGTTGCCATTCAATGAATGGTCTGAGAAACTAGTAGTCATGGCAAAATCCCCGCGTAAAAAGACGGCTATGTCGGACGCCCACAAGGCGGCTTTGGCCAAGGGTCGTGAAGAGGGTCGCGTGGTACGCCGCTATCTTGAGGCCCTCGAGTCGACCAAGCCCCGTCGTGGGCGTAAGCGCACGACGGACTCGATCACCAAGCGTCTCAACACCATCGAAGATCGGCTGATCGATGCCGATGCATTGAGCCGGCTCCACCTCGTACAAGAGAAGCAGCAACTCGAAGCCGAGCTGTCCCAGACCGGTGACACCGTTGACCTCGCCGCCCTGGAGAAGGAGTTCATCAAGGTGGCCAGGGCCTACGGCGACCGCAAGGGCATCACCTATTCAGCGTGGCGGACCGTCGGGGTGTCGGCACCGGTGCTGCAACAGGCCAAGATCGCCCGTACCCGGGGCTGATCGACAGCGGCCCGGAGTCGACAGGGTCCGCCCAAGAGCGGCCTCAAGCGGCGACGGTGACCAACAGGGAGCGAAGGAGGGCGGCTCCGTCCACCGACCCCAGTAGCTCGTCGGTGGCGCGTTCGGGGTGGGGCATGAGGCCCACGACATTGCGGGCCTCATTGCACACGCCGGCAATACCGTCGATGGAGCCGTTGGGGTTCTCGACGTAACGGAGGACGATCCGGTCTTCTGCCTTCAGCTCGGCCAGCGTCTCGGCATTGCAGATGTAGTTGCCTTCGAAGTGGTTGATGGGGATGCGCAGCACGGTCCCGACGGCCACCCTTGTGGTGAGCGCCGACCGGGCGGTCTCCACCCGCACCTCCGCCGTCGTACACACGAACCGGAGCCCTCGGTTCTTCTGTAGGGCGCCCGGCAGCAGTCCGGCTTCGGTCAGCACCTGGAAGCCGTTGCAGATGCCGATCACCGGGCCACCGTCGGCGGCGAACCGGCTGACCGCGTCCATCACCGGCGAGAACCGGGCAATGGCCCCGGGCCGGAGGTAGTCGCCGTGGGCGAACCCGCCCGGCAGCACGAGGGCGTCGTAGCCATCCACCGTCGAGTCCCCGTGCCAGACCAGCTCGGCTGACCCGCCGAGGTTCTCCAGCGCCTTGATCACATCGTGCTCGCAGTTGCTCCCGGGGAAGTTCACCACCCCGACGCGTGCGGCCATTACTGCACCGTCCCAGCGCGGGTGGACATCACAGAGCGGGCACCGTGGACGGCCCGATGTCATCCGGGTTGCCGTCGGTGACGGTCACCGTCGAGTCCTCGATGACCGGGTTGCCCAAGAAACGCTCGGCCACCACCTGCGCCTGCTCGACGGCGGCGGCCTCATCAACCGCCTCGATGTCGAAGCGGAATGCCTTACCCGCCCGCACGCCGGTGACACCGTCGAATCCCAGAGCTCCGAGTGCTCGCTCGATCGTGGCCCCTTGGGGGTCGGCGATTCCCGGACGCAACGACACCTCCACCAGCACGGAATAGTTCACCGATCGGCTCCCGTACCGCCCATGGTCAGGCACCGTACCAGTCGGCCAAGCGGCGCCCGCTGATCAGCTCGTAGGCATCGGTGTACCGACGCGAGGTAGCCGAGACGATCTCGTCGGGGAGGGCCGGTGGTGGTGGTTGCTTGTCCCACGGCTGGGCCTCGAGCCAGTCCCGCAGGGGCTGCTTGTCGAACGAGGGCGGGTTGGTGCCTGGGGCGCAGTCGGCCGCCGGCCAGAACCGCGAGGAGTCCGGGGTGAGGACCTCGTCGCAGATGGCCAACCGACCGTCGATGTAGCCCAGCTCGAACTTGGTGTCGCAGATCACGATGCCGTGCTCCTCGGCCCGGGACGCGGCCCGCTCATAAGCAGCCAGGCAGATGTCGGCGGCCGCCTGCGCTGCCTCTGCTCCGACCAGGTTGGCCGCCTCGGCCATGCCGATGTTCTCGTCGTGTCCCTCGGTGGCCTTGGTCGAGGGGGTGAAGATGGGCTCGGGCAGCCGATCGGCGTGGCGCAGCCCCGAGGGCATGGGCATCCCGTGCACCGTTCCCTCGCGCTCGTACTCCTTGTACGCCGAGCCGGCCAGGTAGCCGCGCACGATGCACTCGATGGCCAACATGTCGGCCTTGCGCACCAGCATGGACCGGCCGGCCAGGTCGTCCAGCCCGGGGTGGGCGGGGAAGTCGGCCTCGTCCGCACTGATGAGGTGGTTGGGGGCCAGGTCCGCCAGCTCCTCGAGCCAGTACACGGTCATGGCCGTGAGCACCCGGCCCTTGTCGACGATGGGCTCGGCCATGATCACGTCGAACGCGGAGATGCGGTCGGAGGCGACCATCAACAATCGGCCGTCGCCGGCGTCGTAGAGCTCGCGGACCTTGCCCGACTGGATGAGGGGCAGCGCCTCGGTTGCCTCGGTCACTCTCTGGCTCCCTTCGTTGGTGTCGTCGTCGTTTTCTTCATTGGTCTAGTTGTCGCCGATGTCGTTGCCGATGGTGAACCCATGGCGTCACCGTTCGAGCCCCTGCAAGGCGTGGGTGAACCGGTGCACGTGGCGAAGGGCGCGCTGGAGGTCGAATGCCTCGTCGAGCTGCGCCGGGGACAACGTCACCTCGGGGTCGACGTCGAGGATCTCCCGGAACGAGCGCTGCTCCTCCCAGGCCGTGCGGGCATCCCGTTGGACGATGCGGTAGGCCGCGTCCCGACCCAGTCCCCCGGCGACCAGGGACAGCAGCACGGACTGCGAGAACACCAAGCCGAAGCTGCCCTGAGTCAGATTGGTCAGCGCCCGCTCGGGATGGATGACCAGCCCGGCGACCAGGCCGGTGGCCTTGTTCAGCATGTAGAGCGTGAGCGCGGAGGCGTCGGGCAGCACCACCCGCTCCACCGAGCTGTGGGAGATGTCCCGCTCGTGCCACAGGGCGACGTCCTCGATCCCAGCCGACAGGTAACCCCGTAACACGCGAGCCATGCCGGTCAGCCGCTCCGACAAGATCGGGTTGCGCTTGTGGGGCATGGCCGAGCTCCCCTTCTGCCCGGGCTTGAACGGCTCTTCGACCTCCCCCACCTCGCTGCGGGCCAGGTGACGGATCTCGGTGGCGATGGCCTCGATCGTCGCCCCGACCGACGTGCACGCCCACAGGTACTCGGCGTGGCGATCCCGGGCGATGACCTGGGTGGCGGGGACCGGGGTCAGCCCCAGCGACGTGCAGACGTACTCCTCGATCCGGGGATCGATGTTGGAGTAGGTGCCCACCGCCCCGGAGAGCTTGCCCACGGCGATGCGCTCCCGGGCGGCGACCAGCCGTTGACGATCGCGGTCGGCCTGCAGGGCCCACAGCGCGAACTTCGCCCCGTACGTCGTGGGCTCGGCGTGCATCCCGTGGGTCCTGCCGGTGATGGGCACGTCGATGAGCTCCTCGGCCCGGGCCCGACAGGCTGACACCAGCTCACCCGAAGCGGTGATCAACAGGTCGGCGGCATGGGTCAACGTGGCGCACAAGGCGGTGTCCACCACGTCCGAGGATGTCAGCCCGTAGTGGATCCACGATCCTTCCGGTTGGCCGATGGCCTGGGCCACCACGTCCACGAACGCAGCCACATCGTGATCGGTCACCCGCTCCCGCTCGGCCACCGCTTCGACGAAGGCCGCGTCCACCTGGGGCGCCCGTTCCCGACAGGCCTTGACCTCGTCGGCGGGGATGTCCCCGATGGAGGCCCATCCCTCGGCGGCCAGCAGCTCGACCTCGAGCCACATGCGGAACCTGGCCTCGTCGGAGAACAGCTCGGTCATGGCGGCGGGCGCGTACCGGGGTATCACCGGGCAACCTCCTGGGTCGGACGCGACGGGGCACGAGCGTCCCCGGGGAAATCGGCGATGTCGGTGCGGTGCTGCATGCCCGGCCACCCGAGCTTGGCCACCGTGTCATAGGCCCGCGACCGGGCCTGGTCGATGGTGGCTCCGAGGGCGGTGACCCCGAGGACCCGGCCACCGGCGGTGAGCACCGCACCGCCGTCCCCGGCACGGGTACCGGCGTGGAAGACCGAGGTCTCGGACGCGCCTGTTCGCGTCGGCCAGGCCCTCGATGGGGTCGCCGACCCGGGGCGATTCCGGATAGCCCTCCGAGGCCAGGACCACACACACCGCGGCGTCGTCCACGAAGCGGGGGGTCATAGTCAGCTTTCCCGCCGCCACCTGAGCCAGCAGGTCGGCCAGGTCGCCGGCATAGCGGGGCAGCACCACCTGGGTCTCGGGATCCCCGAAGCGCACGTTGTACTCCAGCACCTTGGGGCCGTCGGGGGTGAGCATCAGACCGGCGTAGAGCACGCCCCGGTAGTCGATCCCCCTGGCCTGCAGCAGTGCGACCAGCGGCGCCACCGCTCGGTCGACCAGGCGCGCCACCAGGGCGTCGTCCACGAAGGGCACAGGGGAGTAGGCCCCCATGCCCCCGGTGTTGGGGCCGGCGTCGCCATCGCCCACCCGCTTGAAGTCCTGGGACGGGGCGAGGGGGGCCAAGCGCTCGCCGTCGCACAGGACGAGCAGGGAGCACTCCTCCCCGACCAGCCCCTCTTCGATGACCACCGACCGACCGGCGTCGCCGAAGGCTGCGCCGGAGAGCTTGGCCTCGACGTCGGCTTCGGCCTCGGCCAGCGACTCGGTGACCAGGACGCCCTTGCCCGCAGCCAGCCCGTCGGTCTTGACCACCCAGGGGCCGGGCAGCGAGCGGAGGAACGCCTTCGCCTCGGCCACGTCGTCAAAGGCGCCGAATCGGGCGGTGGGCACGCCGGCCTCGTCGAGCAGCCCCTTCATGAACGCCTTGGACCCCTCGAGCCGGGCGCCGTCCGCCCCGGGCCCGAACACCAGCTTTCCCTGGGCCCGCAGGCGGTCGGCCAGGCCATCGACCAGGGGCGCCTCGGGACCGATGACGAACAGGTCGGCGTCGATGGCCTCGGGAACGGTCGACACGCTGGTCAAGGTGTGCCCCTCCGGCGTGGTGCCGGTGATCCCGGGGTTGCCCGGGGTCACCACCACGTCGGCGGTGCGCCCCAGCACCTGGGCCAACGTGTGCTCCCGGCCGCCGGAGCCGACGACACAGACGATCATCGAGTGCGGGGGATCATGCGGCGAAGCGTACGAACTGCTCGCGGCCGGGACCGACGCCCACCAAGCGGACCGGCGCACCGATCTGCTCGGCCAGGAAGCTCACGTAGTCCCGTGCCGCCTGGGGCAGGTCGGAGAGCTCGGTGGCCGCCGACAGGTCGGTCTTCCAGCCGGGCAGTTCCTCGTAGACCGGCGTGACCTGGTGCAGCACCGACTGATGGTAGGGGGGGTGGGTGAAGCGCTCGCCGTTGGCCTCATAGGCCACGCACACCTTGACCGTGTCGAAGGTGTCCAGCACATCGAGCTTGGTCAGGGCCACCTCGGACAGCGAGTTGAGCCGGACCGACTGGCGCATCATGACCGCGTCGAACCAGCCGGGGCGGCGGCGCCGACCGGTGTTGACCCCGTACTCGTGACCCAGGTCCACCAGCGTGTCGCCGATCTCGTTGGTCAGCTCGGTGGGGAACGGACCGCTGCCCACCCGGGTCACGTAGGCCTTGGCGATCCCGATCACCTCGTCGATGTAGCGGGGTCCGATGCCGGCACCGGTGCAGGCCCCACCGGCGACAGGGTTGGACGAGGTCACGAAGGGATAGGTGCCGTGGTCCAGATCGAGGAAGGTGGCCTGGGCACCCTCGAGCAACACGTTGGCCCCCTGTTCGAGGGCGTCGTGGACCACGCCCACCGTGTCAGCCACCATGGGGGCCACCCTCGGTGCCAGCTCGTCCAGGTAGTGGGCGGTGATGTCCTCGGCCGACAGGGGCAGCCGGTTGTACACCTTGGCCAGGATGGCGTTCTTCTCCTTCAGCACCACGTCGAGCTTCTGGCGGAAGATCTTGGGGTCGAGGAGGTCCTGGACCCGGAGGCCGACCCTCGACGACTTGTCGGCATAGGCGGGGCCGATGCCCCGCTTGGTCGTGCCCAGGCTGTTCTTGCCCAGGTAGCGCTCGGTCAGCCGGTCGAGCTCGTGGTGGTAGGGCATGATCAGGTGGGCGTTGCCGCTGACCAGGAGCTTCCCCGTGTCGACCCCCTTTGCCGTCAACGTGTCCACCTCGGCCAGCAGCACGGTGGGGTCGACGACCACGCCGTTGCCGATCACCGGCGTGATGTGGTCGTAGAGGATGCCGCTGGGGACCAACTGAAGGGCGAAGGTCTCGCCGTCGACGACGATGGTGTGCCCGGCGTTATGACCGCCCTGATAGCGGACGACCAGCTCCATGTCCTTTGCGAGCAAGTCGGTGAGCTTGCCCTTCCCTTCGTCGCCCCATTGGGTCCCGACGACCACGGTTGCGGGCACGCGTCACTCCTCCGTTGCGAAAGCGGATTACGCACCAGTGTACCCCGCATGCGGGAAGTTCAGCTCTGGATCGGGCCGGGGCCTCCGGTCATGATGTGGGCGATCCACTCCACCGGCGGCCCGCCTCGGTGGCAAGACGACCTACACCAACCGTGACGATCTACATTGGACACATGTTTGGACTCCTGTTCGTCCGGACAACGACCACCCTCGTCGTGTTCGGCGTCATCATCGCCGCTTTGAACTTCCGGAACACCGACGTGTTTCGCCGGGCCACTGGGGTGAGCCCCTGGCACATTCCGCCCATCTACTGGGCCCTGGCCAGCGTGTTCGTGTCCGTCGTCATCACCGTGCTCACGCTGGTCGCCATGCGGACCACCAAGGTGCCCGGCCCGGGCAAGGCAATGACCCGCACCCGCTACGGCTTTCCCGGCTCGATGTTCGGGTCGGTGCCGCGGGCGCCCGACCAGTTCGAGTCCCTGCCCAATCCGGCCCGGCTCGTCGCGCCGGGAGCCGATCCTCGACCTGGCTCGCCCGGGGTCGCCCCCGCCGGCTGGCACGTCGATCCCTCGGGTCGACACCACTACCGCTTCTGGAACGGATACCAGTGGACAGAGCACGTGGCCACCGACGGCGTGAGCACCACCGACGTTTCCGGCTGACCGGGTGGTGATGCCCGGGCTCCCTGCCCGGCCGGACCGTTGGGCACCTGGCGGCCTGCCCGGTCAGGTGAGGACGATCTCCCCGTCCTTGGCATCGACGGTCACGGTCGACCCTTCGGGGTAGCGCCCCTCCAGGAGGGCCAGGGCCAGCGGGTCCTCCACCTGCCGCTGGATCACCCGGCGGAGCGGGCGGGCCCCGAAGTCGGGGTCGAACCCGGTCCGAGCCAGCCAGGCGTCGGCCGCCGCGGTCACGTCCAACGTAAGCCGGCGTTCGGCCAGGCGTTCCCGCAGCCGCCCGAGCTGGATGGACACGATCCGCTGCAGGTCGGCCTCGGTCAAGGAGTGAAAGCGCACGATCTCGTCGATCCGGTTAATGAACTCCGGCTTGAAGTACTCCGAGGGCTCACCGGCCAGGTTCGAGGTCATGATCAGCACGGCGTTGGTGAAGTCAACCGTCCGGCCCTGACCGTCGGTCAACCGGCCGTCCTCCAGCACCTGGAGGAGGATGTTGAACACGTCGGGATGGGCCTTCTCGATCTCGTCGAGCAGGATGACCGCATAGGGCCGGCGGCGCACCGCTTCGGTGAGCTGGCCGCCCTCCTCGTATCCCACGTAGCCCGGAGGGGCGCCGACCAGCCGGGACACGGTATGGCGCTCCATGTACTCGCTCATGTCGATGCGCACCATGGCCTTGGAGTCGTCGAACAGGAAGTCGGCCAGAGCCCGGGCCAGCTCGGTCTTGCCCACGCCGGTGGGGCCGAGGAACAAGAAGGAGCCGATAGGCCGGTTGGGATCGGACAGGCCGGCCCGGTTCCGCCGGATGGCGTTGGCCACGGCCGAGACCGCCTCGTCCTGACCCACCACGCGGGCGTGCAGCGCGTCCTCCATGCGGATCAGCTTTTCGACCTCGCCCTCGAGCAGGCGGGTCACCGGGACGCCGGTCGCCCGGCTGACCACCTCGGCTACGTCCTCGGCGTCGACCTCCTCCTTGAGGAAATGCTGATCGACCTGCAGCGCGTTCAGGGCCTCGGTGGCTTCCTCCACCTGTCGCTCGAGCTCGGGCAGCTGCCCGTAGGTGATCTCCGACGACGCGGCCAGGTTGCCGTCGCGGACGAACCGCTCGGCCTCACCGCGCTTGTTCTCCAGCTCGCCCTTGCGCTCCTGGATCGTGGTGATGGCCTCCTTTTCCGCCTGCCAGTGGGCGGTCATGGCGTCGGAGGTCTCCTTCAGGTTGGCCAACTCCTCGTCCAGGCGGGCCAGACGCTCGGCCGATACCTCGTCGGTCTCCTTGGCCAGGGCCATGCGTTCGATCTCGAGCTGGCGCATGCGCCGGCTAACCACGTCGAGCTCGGTCGGCATGGAGTCGATCTCGATGCGCAGCCGGCTTGCCGCCTCGTCCATCAGGTCGATGGCCTTGTCAGGCAGGAAGCGCCCGGTGACGTAGCGGTCAGAGAGCACGGCTGCGGCGACCAGCGCCGCGTCCTGGATGCGCACCCCGTGGTGCACCTCGTAGCGCTCCTTCAGCCCCCGGAGGATGGCGATGGTGTCGGCCACCGACGGCTCGCCCACGAACACCTGCTGGAAGCGGCGCTCCAGGGCGGCGTCCTTCTCGATGTACTTGCGGTACTCGTCCAAGGTGGTGGCCCCGATGAGCCGGAGCTCGCCGCGGGCCAGCATGGGCTTGATCATGTTGCCGGCGTCCATCGCCCCCTCGGCGCCGCCGCCGGCCCCGACGATGGTGTGCAGCTCGTCGATGAACGTGATCACCTCGCCCTCGGCGTCGGTGATCTCCTTCAGGACCGCCTTCAGTCGCTCCTCGAACTCGCCCCGGTACTTGGCCCCCGCCACCATGGCCGACAGGTCGAGCCCGATCACCCGCTTGCCCTTCAGGCCCTCGGGGACGTCGCCTTCCACGATGCGCTGGGCCAGGCCCTCGACGATGGCCGTCTTGCCCACGCCCGGTTCGCCGATGAGCACCGGGTTGTTCTTCGTCCTCCGGGACAGCACCTGAATAACCCGGCGGACCTCCTCGTCCCGGCCGATGACCGGGTCCATCTTCCCCTGGCGGGCCAGCTCGGTGAGGTCGCGCCCGTACTGCTCCAGGGCCTGGAAGGTCTCTTCGGGGTTCTGGGACGTGACCCGGTGGCTGCCCCGCACGTCGCGGAGAGCGGTGAGGAGCTCGTCCCTGGTCACACCCAAGCGGTCGGACGCGGCCAACAACAGGTGCTCCACGGACAGGTACTCGTCCCCCATGTCGGTGCGGAGGCCGTCGGCCGTGGTGATCATGTCGCGCACCGCCGCGTTCAGGCGCGGCTCGTCACCGCCGTAGGCCTTCGGCGCCCGGGCCAGATCGCCCTCCAGGCGCGTCCGCAGCACAGCCGGCTCCACCCCGACCCGGGCCAGGATGGGCGTAGCGATGCCGTCGGCCTGGTCGAGCAATGCCAACAGGATGTGGTCGGGCGTGACCTCGGCGTGGTGCTCGGCCCGGGCCCGCTCCAGGGCCGAGGCCACCGCCTCTTGGGTCTTCAGGGTCCATCGATCGGGGCTGATGCTCATCGCGAGCCACCTCCTCGGTTCTGGTGCCTGGTGGGAACGGGAGCATGAGATACCGGCACCAGGTCTCGCCGGTAGAGCTGATGGGTGCGGGCCACCGCCTCACGGGCCTCGGCCCGGAGGAGCTCGATTTCACTGTGGAGCCGGGCCACGTCGGTCTCGAGCTCCATCACGCGCCGCACCCCCTCGAGGTTGAGACCGGACTCGGTGAGCTCGTGGATGTGACGCAACCGGGCCAGATCCCGTTCGCTGAACCGACGGCTGCCACCGGCCGTCCGGCTCGGGTCGAGGAGACCCTTGCGCTCGTAGACGCGCAGGGTCTGCGGGTGGACCCCGGCCAGCTCGGCCGCGACCGAGATGACGTAGACCGCGCGCGAGTGTGCATCCTCAGCCATTTCACACCCCCAGGTAGTCACGTGGCGAGTCGTCGGACGCCGCCGCCAGCGCCTCGACCGCAGCCCGTTGCTCGTCGCTCAACGTCTTGGGCACGGTGACGTCCACGGTGACCAAGAGGTCGCCCACGGCGCTCTTCTTCCCGGCCGGGATGCCGCGGCCCTTGACCCGGAAGGTCTGTCCCGACGATGTCCCCGCCGGGACCCGCAACGTCACCGGATCGGTGAGCGTGGGTACGGTCACCGTCGTGCCCAGTGCGGCCTCCGGGTAGGTGACCGGCACCGTGATGGTCAGGTTGCGACCCCTTCGGCCGAACAGCGGGTGCGAGCCCACCCGCACCACCACGTACAAGTCGCCGCTGGGCGCGTTGCCGCGACCAGCGGCCCCCTTGCCCTTCACCCGGATGCGCTGACCGTCGGCCACGCCGCCGGGGATCCGCACCTTCACCTCTCGGTCGCGGTGCTCGACACCGGACCCATGACAGGTCGGGCACGGCGTGGTGACCACGGTGCCGCGACCGCCGCACTGCGGGCAGATCTGGCTCAGCGAGAACAGGCCCTGGTCGTCTTGGAGCGTGCCGGTCCCGCCGCAGCGTGGGCAGGTCTCCGGCGTCGTCCCCGGGGCTGCACCCGATCCGCCACAGGTGTGGCAACGGGCGTCGGTGGTCAGATGGACACCGGTGGTCACCCCGTTGATGGCGTCCTCGAAGGACAGGTGCAGCTCGGTCTCGACGTCTGCTCCGCGCTGGGGCGCGGTGGCCGCTCCCCGCCCGCGGCGGTTACGACCCCCGAACAACCCGCCGAACAGGTCGCCGAGGTCGCCCATGTCCTCGACCCGGTAGCTGGTCCCACCCGAGCCGCCGAACCCACCCGGGAACCCGCCGGTGGCGCCGACCGGGCCCATGGCCCGCACCTCGTCGTACTCCTTGCGCTTGGCCGCGTCACCGAGCACGTCGTAGGCGGCAGAGATCTCCTTGAACTGCTCCTCGTGACCGGGATTGGTGTCGGGATGGTGCTTCTTGGCCAGTTTCCGGTACGCGCTGGTGATCTCCTTGGCCGTCGCCGAATCGGAGATGCCCAAGGTCTTGTAGTAGTCGTTCTCGAACCATTCGCGTTGCGGAGCCACCGTGGTCTGCCCTCAGTCCCTCTCTGTCAAAAATAAAACCGGCCCGTGCGCTCAGCTGCGCACCAGCACCATGGCCGGACGGACCACCGTGCCGCGCCAGCGGTACCCCGGTCGCATCACCTGGGCCACCGTCGGTCCCTGCTCATCGGATTCGTCCTCGTCGGCAGGAACATTGCCCACCGCCTCGTGGCTGTTGGGGTCGAAGGGGTCGCCCACCGGGTCGACCCGCTCGAGTCCCTCCTTGGCCAGGACGTCGTTCAACAACGCCGAGGCCTGCACCAGGGCCTTGCCCTCTTCCGAGTCGGCGTCACCCAGGTGCTCAGCGGCGAGGTCCAAGACGTCGAGGACGGGCAGCAGCTTGTCAACCAGTGACACCGCGGCCCGCTCGACTTGTTCCACCTGCTGCTTCGACACCCGCTTGCGGTAGTTCTCGAACTCGGCCTGGAGGCGGCGGAGCGCGTCGAGATACTCGTCGCGCTCCGCCCTCGCCGCGGCGACCGGGTCGTCATCGACCACGATCACCTCGGCCACGTCCTCAACCTCAGGGCCTACGCCGCCTTCAGACGCTGCGGGATCGCCCTCGACGCCGGAGTCGCCCGCCGGGTCGTCAACGACCTCGGCGTCAACGACCTCGGCTTCAAAGACATCGGGGTCAACAACCTCGGCATCAACGACGTCGGCGTCTTGGGTGACCTCGTCATCGGGGGTCTTGGAGGTACCGGTCATCAGTCCTTCTCGTCCACGATCTCAGCGTCGACCACCTCGTCATCGGACGGCTCGTCGGCCGGGGCACCGGCGGCACCACCGGGAGCACCGGCATCAGCCTTGGAGGCCTCTTCGTAGAGACGCTGGCTGAACGACTGGCTGGCCGTGAGCAGGGCCTCGGTCGAGTTCTTGATCGACTCCAGATCGGAACCGGCCAAGGACTCCTTCAACGTGGTGAGCGCCGATTCGACCTTCTCCTTCTCATCGCCCTGGAACTTGTCACCCTGATCCTTCAGGAGCTTCTCCGTCTGGTAGACGAGCGTGTCGGCGTTGTTGCGGACCTCAGCCTCTTCCCGACGGCGACGGTCGTCCTCGGCGTGAGCCTCGGCGTCCTTCACCATGCGGTCGATGTCGTCCTTGGCCAGCGACGACTGACCGGTGATGGTCATCGACTGCTCCTTGCCGGTGGCCCGGTCCTTGGCCGAGACGTGCACGATGCCGTTGGCATCGATGTCGAAGGTGACCTCGATCTGAGGCACGCCACGGGGGGCCGGCGGCAGGTCGACCAGCTGGAACTTGCCCAGCGTCTTGTTGTACATGGCCATCTCCCGCTCGCCCTGGAGCACGTGGACCTCGACCGACGGCTGGTTGTCCTCGGCCGTGGTGAACACCTCGCTCCGCTTGGTGGGGATGGTGGTGTTGCGCTCGATCAGTCGGTGCATGACGCTGCCCTTGGTCTCGATACCGAGCGACAGGGGCGTCACGTCGAGGAGGAGGACGTCCTTCACGTCACCCTTCAGGACACCGGCCTGGACGGCGGCGCCGATGGCCACCACCTCGTCGGGGTTCACGCCCTTGTGGGCCTCCTTGCCCGTCAACGACTGCACGAGCTCCTGGACCGCGGGGATGCGGGTGGAGCCACCCACCAGGACCACATGGTCGATGTCGGTCGTGCTCAGGCCGGCATCGGAGATGGCCTGCTCGAAGGGTCCCTTGCACGCGTCGACCAGGTCGGAGGTCAATTCGTTGAACGTGGCCCGGGTGAGCTTCAGGTCAAGGTGCTTCGGGCCCTCCGAGGTGGCGGTGATGAACGGCAGGTTGATCTGGGTCTCCTGGAGGGAGGACAGCTCGATCTTGGCCTTCTCGGCCGCTTCCTGCAGTCGCTGGGTGGCCATCTTGTCGGCAGACAGGTCGACGCCCTCGGTGTCCTTGAACGACTTCACCAGCCAGTCGATGATCCGCTGGTCCCAGTCGTCGCCACCCAGGTGGGTGTTCCCCGACGTGGACTTCACTTCGAACACGCCGTCGCCGATCTCCATGACCGACACGTCGAAGGTGCCGCCTCCGAGGTCGAAGACGAGGACGGTCTGGTCGGCGCCTTCCTTGTCCAGGCCGTAGGCCAGGGCGGCCGCAGTGGGCTCGTTGATGATGCGCAGGACTTCGAGCCCGGCGACGGTTCCCGCTTCCTTGGTCGCGGTGCGCTGCGCATCGTCAAAGTAGGCCGGAACGGTGATGACGGCCTGGTTCACGGAATCGCCAAGGAACGACTCGGCATCTCGCTTCAGCTTCGAGAGGATGCGAGCAGAGATCTCCTGGGCCGTGTACGCCTTGCCGTCGATGTCGACCGTCCACGACGTGCCCATGTGGCGCTTCACCGAGCGGATCGTCCGATCCGGGTTGGTGATGGCTTGGCGCTTGGCCACCTCACCGACCAGCACTTCGCCGGACTTGGCGAACCCGACGACCGACGGCGTCGTACGTCCACCCTCTGCGTTGGGAATGACGACCGGTTCCCCGGCCTCCAGCACGCTCACGACCGAGTTGGTCGTCCCCAAGTCGATTCCTACGGCCTTGGCCATCGTTGCCTCCTGCTCGTCTGCCTGGTTCTCAGGCGCTTGTCTCTCTCGATTCGTGCGACTTCGGTGTGGACCGCTCTATCGAAAGCCCTGGTGGGCCGTCCAAGGTCGTTGGTCCGACGTCTGTCGATATACAACTATAGCAAACTTGAGTGCCTATGATATAGGTTTCCCGATGGTTATTGACTCACCCCACCGATAATATCGACGGGAGTACGCTCGATCCATGCTCGACCTGGTACTCCTCCGTCACGGTCAGTCAACGTGGAACGCCGAGAACCGCTTCACGGGATGGCACGACGTGCCGCTGACCGACCAGGGCGTGTCCGAGGCCAGGGAGGCCGGACGGCTCCTGAAGGCCGAGGCCGACCTGGACCTCCGTGTGGTCCACACCTCCCTGCTCACCCGGGCCATCCGGACCGCCGACCTGGCCCTCGACGAGGCGGGGCGGTCCTGGCTACCGGTCCGGCGCCACTGGCGACTCAACGAGCGCCATTACGGCGCCCTGCAGGGACACAACAAGAAGGAGACGGCGGAGCGCCACGGGCCCGAACAGTTGAAGGCCTGGCGCCGCAGCTACTCGATCCCGCCGCCGGCGGTCGAGCTGGGAGACGAACGGCACCCGGCCGGCGATCCGCGCTATCGGGACATTCCCGTGGACGCCCTGCCCCGAACCGAGTGCCTGGCCGACGTGGTCGCTCGCACCATCCCCTACTGGGAGGACAGCATCGTGCCTGACCTCTTGGAGACGAGCGGCCGCGGAGGGGCCGTCCTGGTCGTGGCGCACGGCAACAGCCTCCGGGCCCTTCGCAAGCACATAGACGGCATCGACGACGATGACATCGTCGGCCTCGATGTCCCGACCGGCATACCCTTCCGCTACAGCCTGAACGACGATCTCACCGTGGCCGACAGCAGGTACCTCGGGGACCCCGAAGCTGCCCGGGCGGCGGCCGATGCCGTCGCCCGCCAGGCCGGCTGACCTCGGTCGGCTTGCCGGCCCTGCAGTGAGGCCGTCCGATGCTGGGCCCCAGCTCGCGGCCTCAGCATCCAGGCCCAGACGCGATGGACGACCGGCCGAGGCGGGCCGGTCGTCCATCGAACGGTTGGGGCGAAGGCTCAGGACGCCGTGAGGCGCCGACCCTCGCACGCCGATTCGCTACAGGGCGTCTGAGCCGCGCTCGCCGGTGCGCACCCGGACTACCTCTTCGACAGGGACGACCCATACCTTGCCGTCACCGATCTTGCCGGTGTTGGCCGCCGCCACCACTGTGTCGAGGACCTCGGGCATCCGCTCGTCGTCAATGACGATCTCCAGACGCACCTTGGGAACGAACTCCACCTCGTACTCCGCACCTCGGTAGACCTCGGTGTGGCCCCGTTGGCGGCCGAACCCTTGGACCTCGGTCACGGTGAGGCCCTGGATCCCCAACACCTTGAGGGCCTCCTTCACGGCATCGAGCTTGAATGGCTTCACTACCGCTATGACAAGCTTCACGTCCTACTTCCTTTCGTCGAACTGTTACTGCGATCGAAGGCTGCGTGGACCGCTCCCGACCCGAACACGTTCATTCGGGTCGGGGCGGACCACCCTATGGCAACTGTCTCAGGTTCCTATTGCCTCGGAGGAACCAGCGACGCTGGAGCCCACCCGTTCGGCGAAGGTCTCTTCTGGGTAGGCCTCCTCGTCGTGAACGGCGAGGTCACCGATCTCCAGGTTCTCGTCGGGCTCTCGCAATCCGATCAACAGCTTCACGATCCACAAGAGGATGAAGCTGGCGATTGCCGTGAAGACGATGACCCAGGCCGCGGCCAGGAACTGTTCCCAAACCTGGTGCCACGAGCCGCTGTAGAAGAGGCCCACCACCGAGAAGCCCGGTGCGGCCTTGCCTAGCCCGATGTACTCGATCATGCCCGGGTCGGCGAAGAACCCGACGAGCAGGCCACCGCACAGACCGGCAATGCCGTGCGTGTAGACCACTCCGAGCGCATCGTCCACCTTGGAGAAGGGCCGGACCTTGGACAGGTAGTTCCAAGCCACCCACACGATGGCCGAGGCGATCAGCCCCTCCAGGATGGCCCCATACCCGTTCACGAACCCGGCACCCGGTGTGATGGTCACCAGTCCGACGATCATGCCGTTGATGGCGCCGAGGAATGTGGCCTTCTTCTGCTTGGAGAAGAACATGTCCATGAACATCCAGGTGAGCAGCGCAGCCGCCGTGGCCAGGTTGGTATTCAAGACGGCAGAGGTGGCGTCGGCCCCGGCGTAGAAGGGGTCGCCACCGTTGAAGCCGTTCCATCCCAACCACAGGATCCCTGCTCCGACGGAGACCATCAACAGGTTGTTGGGCACGCCGTGTCTCCGGTCCCGAGCCAACCGGGGCCCGACCACCCAAGCGGCGACGAAACCGGTCACGCCGGCAGCCAAGTGGATGACGTATCCGCCCGAGTAGTCGACCGCACCCTTTTGGGCGAAGAACCCGCCGCCCCAGATGAGGAAGGCGTTGACCGAGTACACGCAGGTGATCCACAGCGGCACGAAGAGGCACCACGCCTTGAACTTCATGCGGCCGAGCACGCTACCCAGGAAGAGGAGCGGCGTAATGGCTGCGAACACGACCTGGAAGTACATGAACGTGGCCTGGTTGTAGTGGAACGGTATCAGCGTGCCTTCGGGTAAGACTTCCTGATTTTGCTCGGCGAAGTGGCTCACCGCCGGGTGGAAGTGGCCGATCATGTTGTTGAAGAAGGAGTGATCGCCACCGATTCCGGTGTGGTACGGCACGCCGAAACTCAGGTTGAACGCCCACAGCACCCAAACAATGAGCACGAGGGAGAAGCCCGAGAAGGCCATGAGCATGGTGTTCACTGCCCACTTCTTCTGGACGAGCCCGCCATAGAGCACGGCGATGCCCGGAAGACTCATCAAGCCGACCAGCGTTGCGGCCACTATCTGCCACGTGTTGTCGCCTGGATTGAGCCAGTGCGGGTACGGGATATACACGGTCTCTGCTCTCCTCTCGAAGTGATACTCCCGGTCAGGCTGCCCAGCCCCCCGGGGGTACCAACTACAAAGGAGTCGGCACACTTCAGGTGGCGGTCGCCTCACCGCTGGTGCACACTTTGACCCGTCGGTGTTTCCCAGCTGCTACCACAAGGTTTCCGTTGTGTTAACTGTCTGGCAACCGTGCCTGGCCGGTTCCGCGGACCACCCGAGCGGCGTGGCGTAGGGGCCTGACCAGGTAGTACGGGGCACGCGGCCGGGTGCTCGGCCACACGGCCGTCCACTGCGAGATGCCTACAGAAGCCACCCCGGTCGTCCGGGTAGAGGGCTACGAGGCGGGTGGGGCTGGGCGCTTCTTCTGGGCCTTCGCCGGTGCAGCCTTGGCCGGTGGAGTCTTGGACTGGCCGCCCTTGGCCGGCGCGGCCTTGGACGGGCCGCCCTTGGCCGGTGCGGCTTTGGATCGGGTGCCCTTGGCCGGTGCGGCCTTGGCCGGCGGGGCCTTGGGCGTGTAGCGCTTGTTCGATCCGGCAGCTCCCACGGGTGGGGAGCGCCTGGGCGTCGAGCGGCCCGGGCTGTCACCCACTACCGGTGACACCTCACCGGTGGCCAGTTCCCGTCTGACTTTCCACGCCTTGAACAACAGCCAGGCGCCGGGGACGATGAAGATGACGCCGAGGAGGCCAACGATGCTCTCGTAGGCGATGCCGGCGATGAGGACGGCAAAGCCGACCGGAACCCGTCGGCCGATGCGCACCGTGACGTAGATGGCGATGGTGAATACGAGGAGCAGCGCCATCAGAACGAGCCAGTGGCTCACCGGGTACACCACCTTGCCGGTGCATTGGGCGGCGTGACTCCCGACCTTCGGCGTGTAGACGAAGCCGTTCGTACAGGTGGTCCCGGTGGGCGTCCCCGCCTGCTTCACCGTGACGGTCAGGTGGCGATCGAACACATAGGGCAGCGTCAGCCCGAAGCTGATCAACAGGCCCAACAGCACGCCGGTGTAGCCGATCTTCCGCTCCGTCGGATCGAGCATGATCGCCTGCTGGCGACGCTCTTCTTCGGTGAGCGGCCGCTCCTCGGGTATCTCGGCCTTGGGCGCCTTGGGCTTCGGCGGTTTCAGGAAGGTGGTGGAGAGCCAGGCCCCCACGCCCGACAGCCCGGTCCCCCCACCGTCGTCGCCACGGGCCGATCTCGAATTGCCTGCATTTCCGGCCATGGGTGGGAAAGGCTACAGACCTACAGGGCCCTCTGGAAACCGCGACGGCCGGAGCCTGCACAGAGGTGTCGGATTTCCCGGCATCGAGTCGACCGCCCCAGTAGCCTCTCAGCATGTCCGTACGCGCGAAGGAACTCGACCTCAGCACCATCTGGCTCTTCTCGAGCTGTTCGGCCAGCGAGCTGCGAAAGATCCGAAGCTCGCTCGACGAAGTCACCGTCCCCGCCGGGAAGGTCCTCACCGAAGAGGGCACCATCGGACGGGAGTTCTTCATCATCGTGGACGGGACGGCGACCGTGAGCCGCAAGGGCCGGAAGGTGGCCAAGCTCGGACCGGGAAGCTACTTCGGGGAGCTCGCCCTCCTCGACCGCAAGCCCCGCTCGGCCACGGTGATCTCCGACACCGAGTCGCTGCTCTTGGTGCTCGGGCAGCGCCAGTTCAACGGCATCATCGCCGCCGTCCCCTCGCTGGCTCGAAAGCTCCTGGCCGCCATGGCCGACCGGCTTCGGGAAGCCGACGCCAAGGCCTTCCACTAGGCCCTCCTGGCGTCAGGATCGACGCCGGGGCCGGTCATACCTCAAGCCGAGGCGCTACTCGTCAGCGTCACCCGACTCACCGGCGGATTCGGTCCCCGAGGCCGATGCCCCGACCGTTGCCGGCTCCCCGAGCGACTCCTCCACCAGCTGTGACAGGTCGAGGACGCGGACGTCGTCCTCTTTCTGGTGGGCTCTGACAGCATCGTCGAGCATGATCATGCAATAGGGACAGGCGGTCGACACCACGTCGGCCCCCGTGCCCAGAGCTTCCTCGGTGCGCTCCATGTTGATGCGCTTGCCGATGTTCTCCTCGAGCCACATGCGGGCTCCGCCGGCCCCACAGCAGAAACCCTTCTCCCGGCAGCGTTTCATCTCCACGTTCGTGGCGCCGGGGATGGCATCGATGACCGTGCGGGGCTCGTCGAAGACCCGGTTGTGGCGGCCCAAATAACACGGGTCGTGGTAGGTGACCGTGCCCGAGTACCCATTTCCGGGGGTGAGCTTGCCCGCGGTGACCAAATGCTCCAGGAGCTGCGAGTGGTGGATCACCTCGAAGTTCCCGCCCAGAGCCGGGTACTCGTTGGACAGGGTGTTGAAGCAGTGGGGACAGCTGGCGATGACCTTCTTGGCCCCGGCGTTGGTCAGCGTCTCGATGTTGAGCTTGGCCTGTTCTTGGAAGAGGTACTCGTTGCCGAGCCGGCGAGCGGGGTCGCCGGTGCAGCTCTCCTTGGGGCCGAGGACGGCGAAGGAGACACCGGCCCGACGGAGCATGCGCGCCGTGGCCTGGGCGCCCTTGCGGGCACGCTCGTCGAGGGCGCTGGCGCAACCCACCCAGTAGAGGTACTCGATGTCGTCGGGAATGGTGTCGGTGACCACGGGGACCTCGAAGTCCAAGCTCTGGGTCCAATCCAGGCGCTTGGCCGCCCCGAGCCCCCACGGGTCGCCCTGGTTCTCGATGTTGCGGAGCATGAGCCCGGCCTCGGTGGGGAACCGGGACTCCATCAGGACCTCGTAGCGACGCATGTCCAGGATGGTGTCGATGTGCTCGATGTCCACCGGGCACTCTTCGACGCAGGCTCCGCAGGTGGTGCAGGACCAGAGCACGTCGGGGTCGATGACCGAAGGAACCAGGCTCTCGACCTCGACGCCGGCGGCCCGTTTCTGCTTCATGATCCGGTCGGCCGAGGCAAACAGGTTGTCCCGGAGGTCCATGATCACGAGCTTGGGCGAGAGGGGCTTGTCGGTGTTCCAGGCGGGGCACTGGGACTGGCACCGGCCGCACTCGGTGCACGTGGCCATGTCCAGGAGCTGCTTCCAGGAGAAATCCTCGATCCGGCCCGCACCAAAGACGACCTCGTCGTCCTCGCCCACGTCCTCCATGCTCATGTCCGGGGTCGAAGCCAAGGCACCCAGCGCCCGGGGGCGCCGGGATGTGGCCACGTTGATGGGGGCCAGGAAGATGTGCAGGTGCTTGGAGTAGGCCACAAAGACCAGGAAGCCGGTAATGACGGTGATGTTGATCAGCAGCAGCACCGTCTCCAAGACGCTGTTGACCCCGGTCCCGAGCGGGCGCAGCAGGTTGGCGATGCCGTGTGAGGCGAAGGCCCACCAGCCGTAGGGGAAGTTGCCCGTGTTGACCTGGGCGGCCCGGTAGCCGAGCAGGGAGATGATGACCAGGGCGATCATGCCCAGCACCAGCCAGGCGGCAGTGGTGTGGGAACCGAAGAAGCGGGACCGGCGGTTCTCCCGCTTGGGCGAGTTCTTGATCCGGATGGCAGTGAACACCAGCAATGACAGCAGCACGGCCACAGCGAAGAAGTCCTCGAGGAAGCCGAGGGCGGCGGTCTGGCCGATCAGGGGTACGTGGAAATCCCGCTGGAAGAGGGCGCCGTAGGCCTCGAGGATGGTGAACAGGAGAAGGGTGAAGCCCCAGAAGGTCATGGCGTGGGCGATGCCGGGCACCGTCCACTGCAGAAGCTTCTTCTGGCCGCCCACCTCGACCAGCTCGGCCTTGATCCTCTTGGGGATGTTCTTGAACCTGTCCGGGGCCGGCTGCCCGACCGAGATCAGCCGATAGAGCCAGAACATTCGCCTACCCGCGATGGCAAACATGATCGCGGTCACGCCGAGGCCGATGGCAAGTCTGACGGGCACTGATTCCTCCTGGATATTTACTTCGAGTAGGCGATGTGGCTGTTCACGAGCGGAAGTTGTCCGCGTACCTGCTCGGGGTCGGGCCCCGTTGGCCCTGGTACTTCGATTGCAGTCCAGCGGAACCATACGGATTGTCCGCAGGGGTGGTCATCTGGAGGAAGCTAATCTGCCCAATCTTCATGCCGGGGTAAACGGTAATGGGCAGGTTGGCCACATTGGAGAGCTCCAGGGTCAGGTGGCCGTCCCAACCGGCATCCACGAATCCGGCGGTGGAGTGGATCAGCAGGCCCAAGCGGCCGAGCGAGGACTTGCCCTCGAGCCGGGCGACCAGGTCGTCCGGCAATTTCACCTTTTCCAGCGTGGACCCGAGGACGAATTCCCCAGGATGGAGTATCAGGGGCAGGTCTTCGCCGATATCGACCAGCTCGGTGAGATCTTCCTGGTCCTCCCGAACATCGATGACCCGGCTGGTGTGATTTCGGAACAGGCGAAAATACCGATCGACGTGCAAATCGACCGACGAGGGCTGGATGCACGAGTCGTCTCGAGGGTCGATGACGATGCGCCCAGAGTCGAGTGCTTCACGGATGGAACGGTCAGAGAGAACCATGCGCGCTAGACGATAGTGTGACTGGGCACCTGCGGGCGTAGTTCAGAGGCAGAACATCAGCTTCCCAAGCTGAGAACGCGGGTTCGATTCCCGTCGCCCGCTCTCAACGTTGGTCCTGGTCACATGGCCACCAATGCTCCGCCGATCGGCGAGCCTCACTCCAGAATCCGCCTCGAGACCACCAAGAGAATCAATATCTAACGTTGTGTGGTAATAGGTAGGGTTAAGGATGCGGGCATGTCCTATTCGTTACTTCGCCGGTCGGGGTTCTGGCCAAGTGCCCTACCCGATCACCGACGGCACAAATGACGTGGCCGTTGGGGTAGGGACCGCCGACCTCGCCAAGCTGGGAAGGGTCTACGACCTCGATCCTTACGTCAAGTCCCTGAAAGGGGTCTCGGTGCGAATTGGGCCACTTTCCGGTTAGCCGATGTCGGAGGCGACCCCGCTATCAGGTGCCCGTCGCCATCCGGCCGAGATTCTCGACTGATTGCTCCAACATCGTTACCGGTACAACCGGCCAGGTCGCGAACGAGCGAATATCGTCGGTTGCGTTCGTCCAGTCGCAATAGTTGGTCACATCGGTCTCGGTCTCGGAGACCGCGTCGAGCTGCCAGCCGTAGACATGACCAAAGGGAGGCTGGTCGCCAAAACCAACCGTCCACTCGATCAGATGATCAGGAATGATCTGGGTCACCGTGTTGCGAACCTGATACTTCTTCATGTTGGGGATGTCCCCCAGTGGCTCGCGATCCATGTCCATGTCGAATGTCTCACCGACCGTTGTCAGAGGTCTGTCATCCGGAGCTGCCTCGAGCATCCCGGATCCGTCGATTGCAACTTGACCTGCAGGACTGGACACAATGAGGAACAACTTGTCTGCGGGAGAGGCGACACGCCGGGTTGCCGAGACGCGATCGGGAGACACGGGACCTCCTATGGGTCATGAGCTGACGGTCGCGACACTAACTCGCACTGCTCGGAGGAGCGGCACCGTGTTGTCGAGGGGAGTCGGACCCGGGGTTGGATCTGCCAGAGCTTTAAGGTCGGATCGATCTCGATCCTCCGGGCGTGCGGGTATGGAAACTTTGTTTTACAATCAGGCAGCGACCGGGGGGAAACCGCATGAAGCTTCACCAGGGACCACGGATGAAGGAACCGGGTGGCCGACGGCGTCCGGGCCAGCGGCCGCGTGGTCGAGGATTGGTCGCCGTTGGTGCGGCGGCCGCCGTCTTGGCCCCGGTGGCGCTCACCGTGCCGACGGCCGGACCGGCCAGCGCCGCTCCGTCCAACATCGACCCAAACGGGGTCCTCAAGTACGGATACGACCTCAACAACGAGTTCTCCAACAGCTTTGACACGACTGGTCTGAACGACTGCTCGTACACCGTGACCCAGAACATCTCTCAGTCGATGACGGCGCCGGGGAACTTTGCCATCAGTGGCGGCGTGGCCCAGAGCTGGACCGTCAGCAACAACAGCTCCACCATTACCTTCCATATCCGCCCGGGCATGGTGTTCTCGAACGGGGCGCCGGTGACGTCACAAGACGTCGAGGCCAGCCTCAACCACACCAAGAGCAGCCCCCTGCGCTCCTCCCTGACGGCGATCGACACCATGTCCACGCCAGATGCCCAAACGCTGGTGGTCAACCTGAACCGGCCCACCGCCGGAGACTTCCTCTGGGCCATGACCTACATCGACGGCATGGTGATGCCCGCCGCCAACATCTCGACGGCGGCGAACCAGCCCATCGGGGCCGGCCCCTACACCCTGAAGACCTACAAGCAGGGCTCGTCGATCATTCTCACCAAGAACCCCAAGTACTGGAACTCCGCGGCCTACCCGCTCGGCGGGGTGGAGTTCACCCAGCTGACCCAGGGTCCCCAGGCGGCTACCGCCCTCACCTCGGGGGCGGTCGACATGATCCAGGTCGAGCCGGAGAACTACCCCCAACTGGCCGCTGACCCCAATATCGGGATCTCGACCACCAAGTCCTACGACAACATGGCCATCGAGCTCCGGCAGAACACCGGGCCCTTCGCCAACCCCAAAGTCAGGGTTGCCCTCGAGTACGCCGTCGACCGCAACGCCCTGAACAAGGTCGTCTTCAACGGGCTGGGCGAGCCGGCCTACCAGCCGGTCCCCAAGTGGTCCCCGGGC
Source organism: uncultured Acidimicrobiaceae bacterium (assembly GCA_963781305.1). Classification (GTDB taxonomy): domain Bacteria; phylum Actinomycetota; class Acidimicrobiia; order Acidimicrobiales; family RAAP-2; genus DASXMT01. The sequence continues at coordinate 770,980 of CAWAFL010000014.1, read as the reverse complement.
TACAGCAAGTCGCTCGGCACCTCCGACTCCTACAATCCGGCCAAGTCCAAGGCCCTCCTGAAGGCGGCCGGGTACAAGAACGGCGTGTCGTTCGACCTCGTCATCCCGGCTGGCGACGCCACCTTCCAGCGGGCCTCGGCCCTGCTGCAACAGGAGCTGTCGGCGGCCGGGTTCAAGGCCTCCATCCAGCAGGTCCAAGGTTCCGACTTCCTGACCGACGTCTACATCAAGGGCCAGGGTGATGCCGTGCTCAGTGAGATACTCACCGACGGGGCCGACATGTCGAACGCCTTCGAGGCGCTGTTCGAGCCGTCTGGCTTCCCGGCCCAGCACCTCGGCTCGGTCAACCCGACACTCACTCCGCTCATCCAGCAGTCCAACGCTTCACTCAGCCCGACGGTACAGGGACCGCTGATGCAGCAGATCGACAAGATCGTCCTCTCCCAGGGTCTGGTCGTGCCGCTGGTCTTCATGCCGTCGATCATCGCCTACAACAAGCAGAAGGTCGGGGGGAAAGTCGTCGCCCCGATCGGGCAGTGCCGGTCCAACCTGGCCGGCATCTACATGAAGAAGTGAACCGGCGAAATCCTGGTTTTGGCGTTCACCTCTCGCCAGAAGTGAGCTAGACAGCGGAGATGGCGTCCGGTAGCGGGGGCTCGCTCCCTTCCTTCATTGCGCGCCGATTGCTGATCTCGATCCTGCTGTTGTTCCTGATCTCGCTGGCGATCTTCTCCCTCATCCTGCTCATGCCCGGTGATCCGGCCATCACGCTGGCCGGCGGGACCAGGGCGACCCCGGCCGAGATCGCCAAGATCACCAATCAGCTCCACCTCAACCAGGGCTTCTTTACCCAGTACTGGCGGTGGCTGAGCGGCGCCGTCCACGGCAATTTGGGCCAGTCGCTGTTCCAGAACGAGAGCGTGAGATCGGGCATCGCCGCCCGGTTCCCCGTGACCTTCGCCGTGGCCGCCGGTGGGATGCTCATCGCCATCGTGATCGGGCTGCCGGCCGGCATCATCTCGGGTGTCAGGCAGGGGACGGTCAGGGACCGGGCCGTGACCATCGGCTCGAGCATCGCCGTCGCCATGCCGGACTTCTGGTTGGGGATCCTGTTGGTGATCATCTTCGCCGTCAAGCTGAAGTGGCTGCCGGCCTTGGGCTACACGCCCTTCACCCAGTCGCCCTTCGAGTGGTTCAAGGACCTGTTGCTTCCCTGGTTGGCCCTGGGCATCGGCGGTTCAGCCGTCATCGCCCGGCAAGTGCGCGGTGCCCTCATCGACACCCTCGATCAGGACTACATGCGTACCGCGCTGGCCAAGGGGCTCAGCACGCGGATGGTGATCGGGAAGCACGCGCTGAAGAACGCCCTCAGCCCGGCGGTGACGGTGATCGGCATCCAGTTCGGCTACCTGCTCGGCGGCACGCTGATCATCGAGCAGATCTTCTCGCTCCCGGGCCTGGGCACGTACATCATCCAGGCCATCAGTGAGAAGGACATCCCGGAGATCCAGGGAGTGGTGCTGGTGGTGGCGGTCTCCTTCATCATCATCAACCTCATCGTCGACGTCATCTACGGCTACCTGAACCCAAAGGTCAGGCTGGCGTGACGACCTGGAGCCCTCCCGGGGCCGAGGATCCCTTCGTCGGCCTGAACCCGGTGCCGCCCACCGCCGACCTGCCCGACGAGCTGCCGCAGCGCCGACCGGGCTTCTGGGCCCGCTTCCTCCGCCAGCGTTGGGCGCTGGTCGGCTTGACCTTCTTGGTGCTGATCATCCTGGCCGCCATCTTTGCCCCCGTCGTCGCCCCCCACCCTCCCAACGCCCAGGACATCAACGCCATCAACAACGGACCGTCGGCTTCGCACTGGCTCGGTACCGATGACCTCGGCCGTGACATCCTCAGCCGGCTCATCTGGGGCGCCCGCATCTCCTTGCGAGCGGCCTTCGAGATCGTCGCCCTGGCCGCAGTCATAGCCGTGCCCCTCGGCCTGATCGCCGGCTTCTTCCGTGGTGCCGCCGACTCCGTGATCATGCGGATCATGGATGCGCTGTTCTCGTTCCCGCCGCTGATCCTGGCCCTGACCGTCGCCGCCTTGCTTGGCGCCGACATCAACGACGCCGCCATCGCCATCGCCATCGTGTTCGTGCCCAGCTTCGTCCGGTTGCTCCGGGGCGAGGTCATCGCCGTCAGGGAGGAGGCGTTCATCGAGTCGGCCCGTAGCCTGGGGGCCACCTCCAAGCGCCTGATGGGCCGTCACGTCGTCCCCAACGTGGCCTCGCCGATCATCATCCAGCTGGCGCTGGCCCTGGGGTTCGCCCTGCTGGCCGAGGCCGGACTCAGCTTCCTGGGCATCGGCGAACAGCCACCCATACCGAGCTGGGGCGGCATGCTCCAGGAGGGTTTCAACTTCATCAATTCATCGCCATGGGCCCTGGTCTTCCCCGGTGTGGCCATCATGCTCACCGTGCTGTCGTTCAACCTGGTGGCGGACGGGTTGCGGGACTCCCTGGGCCGGGACCGGCCTCCGGGCAGCACCCTGGTCCAGAGCGACAAGGAGGACGGGCGGAGCCGAGTGTCCCGGCTGCTTTCCGTGGGCCGCCCCGAAGCCCCGCCGCCGGCAGCGCGCCCCGGCGCCCCCCTGTTGACCGTAAAAGGCCTGAAGGTGGAGTTCGTCACCCGAGGTCAATGGTTGCCGGTCATGGAGGACGGGGCCTTCACCCTGCAACGGGGGAAGACGCTCGGTCTGGTGGGCGAGAGCGGTTCGGGCAAGACCGTCTCCGCTCTGGCCGTGATGGGCCTGCTGCCGCCCCGGGCGTCCCGGGTGTCCGGCTCGATTCGGTTCGAGGGGCGCGAGCTCACCACGCTCAGCCCATCGGGGCTCCGTCAGCTTCGGGGGAACGAGATCGCCATGATCTTCCAGGAACCGATGACCAGCCTCAATCCCGCCTATACGGTCGGCAACCAGATCGCCGAACAGGTGCGGGCCCACCGGGAGATCACCCGCAAGGAGGCCTGGACCGTCGCCGTCGACATGCTGGAGCGAGTGGAGATCCCCCAGGCGGCCGCACGAGCCCACGACTATCCGCACGCCTTCTCCGGCGGCATGCGCCAGCGGGTGATGATCGCCATGGCCCTTTCGTGCTCGCCCAAGCTGCTGATCGCCGATGAACCGACCACCGCCCTCGACGTCACCACCCAGGCACAGATCATCGACCTGCTCCACAACCTCCAGCGCGAAGAGGACATGGCCATGATCTTCGTCACCCACGATCTCGGCGTCATCGCCGACGTGGCCGACGACGTCGTGGTCATGTACGCCGGCCAGATCGTCGAGCAGTCGGTTGCCGCCGACATCTTCGTCCATCCCCGACACCCCTACACCGAGGCACTGTTGGACTCGGTCCCGCAGCTCACCCCGCGGGGGGAACCGCTCCACGCCATTCCCGGCATGGTGCCCCGGCCCGACCAGTTTCTCACCGGGTGTCGGTTCGCCCCCCGTTGCACCTACGCCCAGGACGACTGCCTGACCGCTCCCGTTCCCCTCCGTCTCCCCCGGCACGTCCAAGAACCCGCCGGCAACGGCGCCGTCGGTGACTCGGGCCCGACCCCGAGCTCGCCGGTGATCCTGTCCCGCTGCGCACGACAGGACGAGCTCACGTTCTCCGGCGCCCGGCTCGAAGTGGCGACGACGCCGTTCGTGAGCGCGGCGGCACAGTCCAGCGTCGAGCCGGTAATGACGGTGACCGACCTGGTCAAGGACTTCCCCATTCGCAGTGGAGTGCTGCGACGCAAGACCGGTGCCGTCCGAGCGGTCGACGGTGTCGACCTCGAAGTGATGGCCGGGACCACACTGGGGTTGGTCGGTGAGAGCGGATCGGGCAAGTCCACCCTGGCCCGGCTGGTGCTGCGCCTCATCGAACCGACCGGCGGCAATGTTGTCGTGGACGGCAAGGACATCACCAAGCTCGAGGGCCGAGCCCTGCGACGGCACCGCGAAGCCATGCAGATGGTGTTCCAGGATCCGTACTCGTCACTCGACCCTCGCCAGAGCGTCGCCGACATCGTCGGAGAGCCGTTGGCCATCCACACCTCGATGTCGAGGTCCGAGCGGGAGAAGCGGGTGGCCGAGTTGCTCGGCCAGGTAGGGCTGGGCTCACACGTCATGCAGCGCCAGCCCCACGAGTTCTCCGGCGGCCAACGCCAGCGCATCGCCATCGCCCGGGCCCTCGCCCTCCAACCCAAGCTGTTGGTGTGCGACGAGCCGGTCAGCGCCCTGGACGTCTCTACCCAGTCGCAGGTCATCAACCTCTTCAGCCGGCTCCAGAACGAGTTGGGGCTGGCATACCTGTTCATCGCTCACGATCTCTCGGTCGTTCGCCACATCAGCGATCGGATCGCCGTGATGTACCTCGGGAAGATCGTCGAGGAAGGGGAGGCGGACGAGGTCTACCTCCGGCCCACCCACCCGTATACAGCGGCGCTCCTGTCCGCTATTCCGGTCCCCGACCCGACCCGCCGGCGCCAAGGGACCCGCATCATCCTCTCGGGCGAGGTCAGTGAACCAGTCGGTGGGACGGGAGGTTGCCGATTCCGGGCCCGGTGCCCCTTCGCCATGGAGATCTGCGCCAGCCTCGACCCCGAGGCGTTTGCCACCCCGAGCGGATCGACGGTCCGGTGCCACCTTCACACCACCGGGCCAACGCTTGGCGGAGCATCGGTCCAACTGCTGCCGACCCCGACGTCGGCCACAACGGGTGCGGCAGTTGGATCGGTGGGCGAGGTGCCGACTGCCTAGGCGCCCGCACCGGGCCTCGAGCACCGAGACACATCCAGCAGCCGCGGACATCCTGCACCGGGACGAGGAGAACCATGAGGTGCATGAGCCTCGATGACGAAAAAACAGCGGCGTCGGATAGGAATGAACTATTGGGGAGCCTCATCCGTAGGACCGGTATCGACCAGATGGCGACGTACGGCACGAAGCAGGTGAAGGGACACCGAGAAGAGCGCAAGCTCTCCGCTTGTCGCGGGTGCCGTCCAATCCCAACGCCGCATCCTTCCCATCAAGGGACTGTGCGTGTGAGATGGTGATTGCAAGGACAGCGGCGACGTGGGCCGAAGAGCAGATTGCGGCGGTGCGCGATGACCCTGGTGCTCGGATCGACCTGCTCGAACGGTCCTATTACGGGCCGTTCGGTTCGCCCTCGCGGCACCTGCCATACCGCCGCGCTGCGATGTCATTCGTGCGTTGGCAGCTGCGTCGGGGCGTTCTCGAGTCGCCAATCAGTGAGCGCCCGGGAAGCCCATGGTGGCGGGCAGTGAATGAGCGCCTCCTGCGCGACGGCTGTGAGGCGGTCGCGCTGTCTGGCGACCTTGCCGGCCCCGCCTCGTCGCCGGCGGTCGATTACTGGATGTCGTTCGTTGAGTACCCGACCGCTCGGGCCTGGTATCGCGCCCACAACGCGAGCGTCGTAGCCGCGTACCTCGAACATCGGGATCTGGCCGAGGAGGAAAATGCCTCCGAGCGGTTCTTTATGAACGTGGTGCTCTGCCGGGTCCTTTTCGCCCATGCCCTTGTGGCGGCGCCTCGGATCTCGCTCGGGTGGCTTCGCCCTCTGGCCCCGTTCCTCGGTGACCCACGGCTCGGGATGACCGGAATCTTCCTTCAACTGTCTCGGGTGCTCCCCGACCAGTACCCCCTACCGCACGATGTCAACTGGTATCTGACCGACGAGCTTCGTTTCGGGCAATGGTTGGATTTCGGGGTGATCTTTCCGAGGCTCCAGCAGCTCTGCGAGTGGTCGGCCTATGAGCTAGGCGCCCCCGGGCTGCTTGACTGCACCCGCGAAGGTGCCATGACCTATGCCTGGTCCTTCGAACAACGGGACGTCTGGAACCCGCCAAAGTCATGGACCATAAGGCTGGCTCACCGAGCGCTACCACCCGAACGTTGAGGACCACGGCACCGCCTTGACGACCAGAACCGAGACGTCCGCGTTCTCCGGCTGAAGCCGAGATGAGGCAGAGCGAGATTAGGCAGAAACAGCCTTGGCAGCCGTCTCGATCAGCGCTACCACGTCATCCGGGTGCGAAACCATGGCAACGTGGCTCGATGCAATTTCGACCGTGGTGGCGCCCATACGCTTCGCAAACGAGCGTTCGGCGTCGGGTGGGATCGCCTGATCATTCGTGGCGACGAGGAACCAAGAGGGCAGTGACTTCCAGGCCGGGATACCCATGACGTCGCCCAGGGTGGTCGCAGACAGGGCCTGCTGAACGGCGTACATGACCTTGGCCTTGGCCGGATCGACGTCGGCCGCGAAGTAGGTCACAAAGTCGTCCTCCGGCAGCCAGGCGAAGCCCTGTTCGTCGATGTCGAGGTGCGCAAGCGCCGGGGTCGGGGGCCCCTGTGCCAACAGTGCCCCAATCGATTCACCCTCATCGAGGCCGAAGGCGGCCACGTAGACCAAGCCCACGACGTTCGGTGCGTCGGTACCAAGTGCGGTCACGATCTGCCCACCGTAGGAGTGGCCGGCGACTACCGTCGGACCCTTCTGCCGATGCAACACCTGGCGCAGGCGGGCGACATCATCGGCGAGCGAGCTCTCCGGGAACTGCGGGGCGGTCACGTTGTACCCGTGATCCTGCAGTTGCTCCACGACAGCACTCCAGCAGGAGCCATCGGCCCAGGCTCCATGGACAAGGACGATGTTCGGAAGATCGCTCATTTCAATGATCCCTTCCAAGGGGTGGAAAACAAGAACGCGTGATCGAGCCAATGTCGGTTGCAACTCGGTCTCTGTCGGATCGTGGCCGCATCGCCAAGTGGCCAGCACCAACCGTATGGCCACAACTGAAGAACCACAAGAGGCAATGCCAACGCATCGCGTTGATCCGGCCATTGCTAAAACGCTGCCATCACCTCACGTCGATCAGCTGACGAGGGGGTCGTGCCGGCCAGGACACGGAGTCGGGTGCCACCAGCAGGCGCGCCTCGCCCCGCACCGAGAGCAACGGATTCGACGGTTCGCTCAACGACATCCCCTAGCGTGAGGTCCCTCATCAACCCCTCAGCTCACCATAGTGGCCTGGCGCTCGGCCCCCCGGCCGTCTTCTTCGGCACGCGTCACCGACTCTCGTATTCGTCGCGGCGGCGGAACCAATTGTCAGGCTCGCGGCCCAACGGTGCCCGGTCGAGCCACTGGTACATGCCCCAGAGTCCGTCCAGCCCGCGCGCATAGGCCGAATACGTGTGATAGCTGACGCCGTCTTCGAGAACGAAGGCGCTCACGCCCGGGAGCTCTCGCATATAGGTGGCCTGGTCCACCCCGCACCTTGCCGCGTGGTTCTCTGCGAGTCCCTCGCGACCTTCGCTTTCCTCCACCTCCTGGCGGGTGCCCGGCGGGGGACGCCTATCTGAGACGCGAAAGTTGTACTCGGATGCTCCGGAATACTGCTGCTCCTCCGTCAGTCCCGCTTGGAAGTCGTAGTTGAACTGGCTTCCATACGAAGACGACCATGGAAAACTCCATCCCATCCGCTTCTTGTACGCCTGGATGTTCTTGAGTGGCGCCCGCGAGACCGCGCCGAGGGTGACGTCGTGGTTGGCGAGGTGTACGACGAAGCCGTCAAATCCGTCCGCGATCGCAGAACAGGAGGGGCATCCAGCCGTGTAGTCGGGGCCGAACATGAAGTGGTAGATGAGGAGCTGAGAGCGTCCTGCGAACAAGTCGGCCAGGGACGCCGGGCCCTCGTCGGTGTCGAAACGATAGTCCCGGTCGATCCGGACCCAGGGCAATTCCCGCCGCCGCTGGGCCAGCTCATCGCTGCGTCGCGTCAGATCCTTCTCGTCCTCGAGCAGCCCCAACCGGGCCGCCAGCCACTCTTCACGTGTTCCGGTCTTCTGACTGGTCATGTGTCTCTCCTTTTGTGTCTTGTGATTCACAGCTCCGCGCCCACCTCCACCGGCGACGTCCTCACATCGACTGCATAAGCCCGGGAACCGACGAGGGCGCAACGACGATCCAGATACCAAGTCCGATGATCCCCAACGCCAGCGGCACATCAATAGCCGCCCTCGCCGGCAAGAGCTTCTGGGAGCCGACGATGACGGCGACCACCAACATCCAGGTCACGCTCATGGCGCCCACCGCCACAAGCATCAGCATCAGTCCTGCGCTCGATCCGGCACACCAGAGGCCGAACTCCAATCCAGAACCGACTCGGTCGCGGCAACGCCGGCGGAAGGCTTGCTTCAGCGGCGTGAACTCGTACACACCTGCAGCGATCGCAACCGCGCCGGCGGCCAGCGCCCCGTGCGGCCGGTACAGCGCATAGACCACCACGCCTGCCAGTACCCAGACCGCCAGGTACGAGCCGACGAACAGCGGGACGGCCCCCACCCCGGCGCCGGCGTGGGCCCGTCTGAGGACGGCCGGGACCGCGCCCGGAAGCATCATCGCCGCCATCATCGCCGTCCATACGCCGATAAAGAAGCCGAACGAGCCGAGCCTGGTCGCCACCCCCGCGTCCATCCCCTTCATCTGCCAGATTGCGGCCAACCAGCACGTGGTGGCCAGCCCAAGCGTCACCGTGAGAGCGGCCGTCGTTGCGGTGGTCAGCCCCTTCCCCAGGTCCGGTGAGTGCTGGCGGTCGGCCTCCCACTCCGGCGGCATGACGATCGGGGGAGTCTCCAACGTGTTGTCCTCCTTCTGGTTCGCGCCCACGCGCACGGTCTCGTTCTCGGTGACGCTCCAGTGGTTACCTGTGACGACGCCGGAGCCCTTCAGGCGCTTCGGTCGAGGTGGTCCTTCAGGCCCGCCAGAGGGCCGTCCCAGTCGCGGGCCAGCGCGGCCATGAACTGTTGCGCCAGTTGCATTGGAGCGGAACGCAGCCGGTAGCGCACCCGGCGCCGTTCCCCCTGTTCTCCTGTGACCAAGCCGGCCACAGCCAGGAGCGCCAGGTGCTTGGCGATCGCCTGCCGAGTTATAGGCAGGCGTCCGGCCAGGTCCGTGGCCGTGGCCGGTCCTCCCGAGGCCAGCGCAGCAAGGATTGCCCGCCGGCTTGGGTCAGCCAGGGCGGTGAAGACCTGTTCGGCAACCGCCTCGATGTCAGGCGGCATTGACGTAGGCGGCTAGCTCGCCCAGCTCTCTCGCCCAGCCCCGAACGTGGCTGTCGTACTCATCGCGGTAGGCATCCTGGGGCAACTGAGCGAAGCCGGTTTCGACCACGCTCAGCCGCGTGCCCGTACCCCGGGGCTCGAGCGTGAACTCCACATAGGTCCAGCGCGGATCGTCCTCCGGCAGGTTGGGGAGCTGCCAGGTGAACCCGAACACAGTCGGCTCCTCCACCAGCTCCACCCGCACCTCAACCGTGAGACCGCGGTCCCACCTCAGCTGCGCCGCCCCACCCGGGCGCAGGTCGATCGTGGCTTCGTCGCCGAACCACTCGCCCAACCCTTCAGCCGTGGTGAGCGCCGCCCACACCTTGGAGGGTGGGTGTGCGAGTTCTATGGTCCGCTCGATCCGATCAGGAAAACCCAACACAGCTCCCAAGTAGCAACTGAACGGTTGCGACTTTATAGCAATCAGTTGGTTGCGTCAACCCTGACCGTGAGACTCCCGGTCGACACATCGCCGGGAGCCCGGGGGGAATGTCTTGGGTGAGACGCCTCGCTAACCGCTCACTCCGTTGCGTTGCATGAGTTGTTGCCCCTCGCCGTGTTGGACGACCCTACGATTCCCGGGTTATCGGTCCGTAGCTGACAATTCCCACCAGCGGAGGTGTTCGTGAGGGCCCCTCCACCGGTGTTGTTCTGGACTTGCACGTTGCCGTTGGCAGTGGTCTTGGAGGGGCTCGAGCCAACAAGGAGAGGGCCCGCATTGTTCTGCACCTGTAGGTTGCCCCCCACGACGAGCCCGGCATTGCAGTCCGGTGCTGCGCCAACGTCGAACGGCGCGCTCGCACCGTTCCCCTGGACTTGCACATTGCCACTCACCGTCACTCCGCAGAGGTCGTTCGCAGTCGAGGCGTCACCGATGACAGGAGCGCCCGAGGTACCTTGCACTTGCAGGCTCCCGTGGATACTCCCGCCACGAACGTCAACCGATGCCGCGCCATCGGTCTGGAGGCTCCCCCCGACGGTCGACCCGGTGTCGACCAAGCTTCCGCCGCTTTGCACCTGGACGTTGCCACCCACCGTTGCATCGACGAGCGTGCAGGAACCGCCTGACGGGACCGTCACGTTCCCGGCAATCGTGGTGCCGCTGTAGGTCCCGGTGCAGGTGACGTTCCTCGCAAGCGAGGCGTTGGTGCCCGGCGTGAAGGAGACGCCACGCACGACGGTCATGTTCGTCGGTGGCACGACGGTTTGGAAGTTCTCGCCGATCGGAGGCGTCGTGGCATCGAGCTTGTCGTTGATCGACACGAGTTCGTTCGGGTCGGCACCCTGATCACCGCCACCGCTCACGGTCGAGGTCTCGGCCCAGATCGTCACCGTACCGTTCGAGTTGACCTGGCCGGTGATGTTGCGCAGGCCGTCTGTTGCCGGCGCCCACGGCAATCCGGATCCGCCTGGCCCGGTGTTCTCACCGGTGGGGTAGCCGGGCACGGTGTAGGGCTGGCCGAGGTTGAGATCCGACTGGAGGGTGTAGGCAAGGTCCCATTGTTTGGTTGACGGATCGAATACCCACTTCTGCAAGCCAGCGGTGGTCGAAGCGGCGGCGGCACTATAGAGGCCGTTGGATGTGGCTGTCGCCGTCGGGTTCGCGTTGTCACCACTCCCTTCGTCGGCGATGTATACGGTCGACGAATTGGCGAACCAGATGCCGAAGGGATAGTCGCTCGCGTCCGTGGCCCCAGTTGCCAATGCGGTCGGGAATCCCTGCAGAATGCACATGTTCTCTGGCGTGAGGCCCGGGATCGGCGTCTTTCCCGGCTTGGCCCCACCGAGATTGGCAACGTATGAGAACGCCGACGAAGTAGGCAGCGCCGCGCCTGGTTCGGGCAGGCCGATGCCGCTCGGGCACGCCTTGCCCGTGGTATCGACGAAGTAGACGGTATTGACGCCGTTACTCCCGCTGCCCTTCGAGTAGTACAGGACGTTGTTGTAGACGGTCATGCCTCGGTAGTTGTTGTCCTTGGCCAGTTTGTCCGCCGCATCACCGAGTTGGGGGATGTTGAAGCTACCAACCGGAGTCGGCTGGCCAGGAGTCTGCGCCGACTCCGGGGAGGTCGAGGGCTGGATGAGCTGCGCACCCGCACCGGTAACCACGCCAGCCGGCTCAGGGTTTGCCCCGTCACCAGCGTTGCCCGCCGCGTAGAGGAGGCCGGCACCCGGCTCGTCGTTCAAGATCGCGGCCCGACCGTTGTCACCCGAGAAGGCATTGGTGTCAGTGAAGTGAAATGCACCGTCTTGGCCGAGTTGGCTCACCGTCCGGTAGTTCGAGCCGGGATCGGCGGAAGTGGGGTCAATGGCCCCCGGAGTATTGGCGTTCGAAGCGTCAGGGGTGCCGACCGGCGCGTTGTAACCCATGAAGGTGACGTACTTGCCATCAGTCGAAAGGTTGAGCGCGAGCTCGGACTTCGAAGAGAAGCTCGTCACCATCTGATCGGTTCCCGCGCCCACTCCTGGATCAGTGCTGTTCGGCACTTCAACCGTGCTTACCGGTGTGCCCAACGGCGTGAGCTGGTTCAGCAGGACCTTCGAGGTGACGCCGAAGCTCGGGTCGACCGTTACGTTGTTGAAGACTTGTGGGTAATCACCGTCCGTCACTGCCGTCGCGCACGGGTCGGGAGCGTTGGCGGCGCTGCTGCACCCCGGCGGTAGCTGGGTGGAATTGGCAACGATGTTCGGGTCGTTCTGATACACGCTCGTGGCAACGAGCAAGTTGCCAGGCGCAAGCGACGGGGCCGCGCTACTGGGCAGTGATGTCCCAATTTGTGTCGCCATCCCAATCATGGGGGCAAACACCAACACAAGGACCGCAAATCGACGAATTCGCCGAAGACGACCGAACACTGACATGGGCGGCTCTTTCCTTCCATGGCTCTGCTCGGTGCGGAGCCATGGAAGGAAGGTAAGGGCTCATATGTCCTCAGACAAGGTTCGAGCGACGAAGTTCACCAAGGTTCAAGCAGAGTTAACTTTCTCGTCGCGACCACGTCGCGCTCCTCTCAGCAAATTGAAGCCGATCGGCCGAACTCTATGCAGGACAACGGTTTTTGCTTTCCGATTTCGACCATCACCCGACCTTGAGCCCTCTGGTTGGGGCACCTATAAAGCGACATCCGGATCCACGAGAGGGGCGTTCGGCAGAACGCCTTGGCCGTGCCTCGGTCGTGGATCCCGAACACGTGGTCACCACGTCATGTAGCGTTCTGACCACAGATAGAGCCGGGGCAGCGGGAAAACAACAGGAGAGGCATCAAGATGAGAAGGCAACTCGCAGTGATCGCAGCATCGGGGGCCGTTGGAATGGCCGGACTGGTGGGATTCGCTGGCGCAGCGAGTGCTCACCCCTCTCCGCCACCACCGCCAACCCATTCTGTCACCGGCCTCGTCCTGGTCCACGGAACCGCGAGTGGCTGCACGGTCACGTGGTCGGCGCACAGCACTGCAAACGTCGTCAGCACGAGGGAGACGATCGTGTTCACCTCGACGCCGGCCAGCTCACCTACGACCTACACCGACGTCCACGCCGGCGCGACCGTCACAGCGACGGAGGCAGCGACGGCAACGGTGCCAGTTGGCACGACAGCGGCGTCGGTCACGGTTTCGGCCACCACGCAGTACGGGCAGACCCAGGTCGTCTCGCTCACCGTGGTGACGCCTAACTCCGCGATTCTCGTCCCCTGACGGCAGCACCTGGCTGGGACGGTGAGCGGTGGAACGGTTCTGGGCTGACTGAAACCGATCGATCACCCAGCGATCGGTCTTCGGCCCAAGTCGGTGGCCCGCCCGGCACCGGAATCCTCGCCAAGAAGGGCGACCAGCTCAGCAGCACGGACACGGAAGCGGTCGATGTTGCCGCGCTTTACGTCCTCGTAGCCCCGGATCTCATCGGCCAACGCGGCGATGGCCGTGACGATGTCAACCGACGCCGGGGTCAGCTGCTCGAGTGATCTGGACACCAGGGTGCGGTACTCGTCGACCAGGGCCCGTTCTGTCCGGCGCATGTTGGTCAGCCCGAAGGGATCGAGGGCCGTTCCCCGTAGGTGTCGGCCGGCACGCAGAATCCGGAAAACCGGCCCGGCGGCTGCTCCAAGGTGGATCTTGCGCGCCAGCCCCAATGACTTGAGCACGGGCGGGTGGAGCATCACCTTGGTCGTAGCTCCCTCGCCGAATTCGGCGACGACCGCCGCCTGCTGGGTCGAGTCGAGGTGCAGACGCGCCACCTCGTACTCGTCCTTGTAAGCCATCAGCTTGTGGAGACCGCGGGCGAAGGCGGCCGTTACCGGGAATGCGGGGTCCCCCGTGCGCTCGCTCTCGATCCGGGCGGTCTCGAGCACTTCTTCAACATAACGCCGGGCATAGGCGTCGCTCTGGTATCCGGCCAGATCGGCGGCCCGCCGCTCCAGGACATCGACCAGGGCGGCAGGAGTCGAGCCCAGGATCCGTCGCAGCGAGGCCGGCGCGGCCGGCGCCGGTGGGGCGGCCGGGGTCAGTGCGGCCGTGACGGCGGCGGGGTCGATCACTGCCGCCCGCCCCCAGCGGAAGGCCGCCAGGTTCTCCGGGGCACCGGTCCCGTTCAGGCTGATCGCCTCTTCGATGGCGCCCGCCGTGACCGGCAGACAGCCATGCTGGTAGGCGGCACCGAGCATGACCAAGTTGGTGGGCAGGTGGTCGCCGAAGAGTCTCTCGGAGATCCACTGGGCGTCGAGGTACAGATTCTCGGGCGCCCGGGTGGCCCGGTCGATGCGGCCGGTGTCCTTGGGGAAGGGAATCGAGGGGTCCCGCACCATTGCCGCCGTGGCCACCGCGCCGGTGTTGACCACCGCCACTGTTCGTCCCGGATCGGCGACCGCCAGGTTCTCCTCGGTGGCCGCACCGAGCACGTCGAGGCCAAGCAACAGGTCCACCGAACGGGCTCCGGCCTTCACGGCGGCGTCGATCGGTCGGGTGGAGAAGCGGATGTCGGAGATCACCGGGCCGCCCTTTTGGGCCAGGCCGGTTTGGTCGAGCCCGGCGGCGTAGCGACCGTCGATGTGGGCGGCCATCTGCAGGATGCGCGAGGCAGTGACCACCCCTGTCCCCCCGATGCCCGGCATGCGGACCAGGAGGTCATCCGGGGTACGGCGGCGGGGTCGGGCATCCAGGTCGACGGGCGGCTCGGCCGGCTGGGGCCGCGCGTCGGGTCTCCGCCCGGACGATCGTTTGGGAGTCACGATGACGAACGAGGGGCAGTCCCCATCCAGACAGGACAGGTCGTGGTTGCACGATCCTTGGTCGATAGCGGTCTTGCGCCCCAACTCAGTCTCGACCGGGATGACCGACAGGCAACTCGACTTCTCCCCACAGTCCCCGCATCCCTCACACACCCTCGGGTTGATCCAGACTCGGCTCGTCGGCTGGGGCAGTCGGCCGCGCCGGCGCAGCCGCCGTTCCTCGGCCGCGCAGCGGTCATCGTGGATGAGCACGGTGACCCCGCGTACCTGGCGCAGCTCAGCCATCGCCTCTTGTAGCTCGCCCCGGTGCCGCACCTCGGCGATGGGATCCAGAGCCACCCCTCGATAGCGCCGCGGCTCAGCCGTGGTGACGATCACCCGCCTGACCCCCTCGATGGCCAAGAGCCGAGTCAGCTCGGGCACAGCAAGCTGTCCTTCGGGCCTCTGGCCGCCGGTCATGGCGACAGCGTCGTTGTAAAGGAGCTTGTAGGTGATGTCTACGCCGGCCGCCACCGCCCCCCGCACCGCCAGTGAGCCGGAATGGAAGAAGGTTCCGTCCCCGATGTTCTGGACGTAGTGCCTGCCGCCGGCAAAGGGTGCCAACCCGGTCCACTGGGCGCCCTCACCGCCCATCTGGGTCATACCGACCTGGTGGCCTCGACCGTCGGTGTCGAAACCGGCCATGATGTGGCACCCGATACCCAGCCCGACCAACTCGCCGTCGTCGGACCGGGTCGAGATGTTGTGCGGACAGCCCGAGCAGAACGTCGCCGTGCGGGCCGGCGGCGGAGCCACGTGCAGCACCAACCGCTGTGGCCGGTTGAGGGCTTCCATGCGCTCTTTGGCCGCGGCTGGAAGCCGGTCGACGGGGAGTCGCCCGGCCAGCGCTCGCGCCACCGAGTCGCTGTCAACCGAGCCCGCCACCGGGAACAGCGGGCGCCCATCGGGGTCGACCTTGCCCACGACGCGTGGCTGTTCGGCCTGGCCGTACAGCGCCTCTTTGATCTGGGACTCGATGAACGCCGCCTTGTCCTCGATCACCATCACCTCTTCCAGCCCGGCCGTCAGCCGGCGGATCTCGGCGCCGTCCAGGGGCCAGGGCATGGAGATCCTGATGAGTCGCAGCCCGAGCTGGGCACAGGCCTCGGCATCCAGACCCATGTCTTGGAGCGCTCGCAGGGTGGTGCTATAGGCGTACCCGCCGGCCACGATGCCGAGGCAGGCCCGAGGCGAGTCGATGGTGACGGCGTTGAGCGACGCCAGCCGGGCGTACTCAAGGGCCCGGGGAAGCCGGATATCGAAGAGGTCGGCTTCGGCCTCGAGAGCGCGTGGGCCGACCAGCAACGGTGTATGGGCGACCCGCGATCTGTCGGGGGTGGGTATCTCGGGCCACGCCGAGTCCAGGTCGATCACGGCAGACCCGTCGGCCACGTCGGCCACGATCTGCAGGCCTGCCCACAGGCCCGAGTAGCGCGACAGGGCGACGGCGTGGAGGCCGAGGCGCACCACCTCGGCGACCGATCCGGGTGACAGCAGCGGCACGCTCAGGCTGCGGGCCATCGACAGTGAGGAGCTGGGGAGGGTCGAGGACTTGGAAGTCGGATCGTCGCCGATCAGGGCCACCGCCCCCCCGAGCGGAGCCGTACCCGAGTAGTTGCCATGACGGATGGCGTCAGCGGCACGGTCCAGGCCGGGGTTCTTGCCGTACCAGAACCCCACCACCCCCTCGTGGTCGTGGCCGGGTACATCGGCCAGAAGCTGGGTACCGGCGACCGCGGTGGCGGCCAGTTCCTCATTGAGTGCCGGGGCGAACACCACACCCTCCTCGTCGAGGCGCCGGTGGGCCCGGCCCAGCTCGAGATCCAGTCCGGCCAGCGGTGACCCTTCGTAGCCGCTCACAAAGGCGGCTGTATCGAGCCCGCGGCCATGATCCAGTCGCCGTTGGTCGAGCACCAGCCGCACGATCGCCTGGATGCCCGACATGAGGACACGGCCACGACCGACTGCGTAGACGTCGTCGAGGGTCACCTCGGCGCGTCGAGCATGGGCCACGCCCGTATCGTCCCCGCCCACCGCGACCGTGTGGTACCGCGGGGTGGTTCTCATCGGTTCAGGTGAGCAGCCCGATCGGGCGCCCGAGTCGGTGCGACGCCATGTCCTCGGCCACCGCCACCGGGGTCTGCCCACTGCGTTCGGCCTCGCTGACGATTCTCGCCACCCGATCCCCGATGGCGAGCAAGGAGCCCTCGAGCTTGTCGGGGCCCCATGCCGAACGCACGGCGTGGATGTGGATGACGCCTCCGGCATTGATCACGAAGTCAGGGACATAGACGATGCCTCGCTGAGCCAGCATGGCCGCCACGTCGTCGGTGGCCAGCACATCGTTGGCGCCACCAGCCACGATGCGGCACTGCATCGAGTCGACGACGGACCGATCGATCACCCTGGCCGTGGCACATGGCGCCAGCACGTCGCACGCCGTGGTCACCGCAGCCTCTGGGGCGAGCACCCGGCCGCCAACCTCTCGCGCGATGGCGTGTGCCCGGACCGGGTCGACATCGGCTACCGAGACCCGGCAGCCGGCCGCGGCCAACCGCCGGGCAAGGTCCGCGCCCACGTGTCCGGCGCCCTGGACGACGACGTGGGCGCCCGGAAGGCCGGTCCCCGTGCACGAAAGGCTGGCGCCGATGCCGGCGAAGACGCCGAGGGCGGTCCAGGGTGATGGGTCCTTGTGATCGCACGACACCTCATGGGCGACCGTACCGATCACGGCCAGGTCCTCCACCGAGGTGCCCATGTCAACGCCCGGGATATAGGTGCCGCCCAGGCGGTCCACGAACCGGCCGAACGCCCGCAACTGGGTCTGACGGCGGCCGTCGGTGTCTGGGTCGACCGGCTCGTCATCCTTCAAGAGAACTGACTTGGCGCCGCCATAGGGGAGGTCGGCACATGCGTTTTTGAGCGTCATCCCCCGGGCAAGCCGACGAGCCTCGTCCTCCGCCGCCTGCTCGTCGGGATAGGCCAACCAGCGCACCCCTCCGAGTCCCGGCCCCAGTGTGGTGTCGTCCACCGCGATCACTGCTCGCAACCCGCTCGCCCGGTCATGACAGAGGGTCAACTGCTCTGTCTCCTCAAGGCGCCCACGAGATTGGTTCACGGCTCAATTCAAATGCCTAGGCGGGACATCTGGTGCAGAAAACCTCGATCATGTCCTGAGGACGCAATAAAATGACGATTAGAGCACCATCGACGCAAAGGCATTGATCACATGGCAGAAGCAGAATTGGATCGGACCGACCACGAGATCTTGGCCCTACTGGAGGAGAACGCCCGGCGGACGATGGGCGACATCGCCGAGCGGGTCGCCCTGTCCACCTCCGCGGTCAAGCGGCGGATCGACAGGCTCGAGGGTGCCGGTGTCATCACCGGATACACCGTGGTCCTCGACCACGCCAAAGTGGGACGTCCCATCCAGGCCTTCACCGAGGTCCGTTTCGCGGGGACGGCGGACATGGGAGAGATTCGCAGCGCCGCCATCCGCCTTCCCGAAGTGCAGGCCGTGTTCACCACCGCCGGTGACCCCGATGCCCTGGTGTGGATTCGGGTGCCCGACGTCAAGCGGCTCGGTCAGGTCATCGAGCAGCTGCGCCGCAGCGGTCGGGTGACAGGCACCAAGACCCTGATCGTGTTGGGCACGTGGACGCGCCAACGCTCCCTGTCCGCTCTTGATTCGAACGCCAAGTGAGGGATCGCCGGCGAAGGGGGCCGGGCAACCTCACACGTGACCCAGCGGGGCTGAGCGCCCGATGCCACTCCTTCGGAGGGCGCGTACACCGCCATTGTTCACCTTCACAGGGGGAAGAGTGGTGATGGCCCAGGCCATGGCATCGAGCTCCTCTTTCTGATAGATCGGCCGTTCCGCTGCCTCGGACAGATGGGCCACAGACGTGCCGATGCCCTTGGCGGTGACGCCCAGGGCACCCGCAATGGCTGCGATCTGGGTCCACACCTTTGCCGCCCCACCCATATAGCGGGCGGCGAGGTACAGGATGGCGGCCAACGCCACCGCCAGGACCACGAGCGCGACCCAGTAGTGAAGGATCACCCGCTTTACGATCCGGGCCGTGCGGCTGAGCGCCGCCTCCCCGGCCGCGACGTACGCCTCAGGGGTCAGAAGACCGGAGGTGGACTCGGCGCCCACAAGCAGGTTCCGCCAGACATCACCCTGGTCGAGCAGGAAGTGGGTGAACGTTGGAGCCAGTGCCTCCTTCGCGCTGGCGTTGCTCCCTTTGAGTGCTCCAGGAGCATTGTCATCGAAGACCGTGTACCCAAAATCGCTCCATCGGCCGATCGACGCCGCCACGACCACAGCCGGTGCGTCGCTCAGGTGCGGCGCAAGGGTGGCCAACCATTCCTGGAGCTTGGCGATTCGCGCCCGACGAAGCTGCGCCTCGAGTGCGGCCAGGATGTCAGCGTTGGTCCGTTCACCCCTGACCGGTGGATTCGCCGTGTCGCGCAGAGAGCGACCCACTTGGTAGGCGAGGGTCAAGTTGTGATCGATTCCGGCAAACGTCCGTAGGAACGCCAGATTGCGTTCCCGCAACGCCGCCTGCAGGGCGTGCTTGGGGGTGAGGCCCCCCGCCGGCTTGGCCCAGGCGTCCTCGAGGTCACTGACGCTTGCGTCGAGCACCGGGTCACTCGCCGGAAGGGTCGCCGCCAGCCGCGTGAGGAGGCTGTGCAGGCGAGCGACTTCGACCGAGACCCGATCAAGCTCGCTGAGCTCGTTCTCGGTTGGAAGCTGGTCCCCCGACTGGTCCGGGTTGTCCCGGATGAAGCCGAACAGAACCGCCATCGTCCAGCCGACATCCAACGCGACCGGGACAGCTACGTCAAGGTCGACCGTCGTGGGCGCCTCAGCGACGGACGCCGGTGCAATGGGTCCGGACGATGGCTTCGGAGACGGAGGGCGACTGCCCGCTGTGGTATCGGTCATGGCGACCCCCTTCGGACGTTCCAGAAACAGTACCTGGATGACACGTCGATTTCCTGGTTATCCAGGGTGACCGGCTAGACCAATAGGGAGTGCTCGGCGTCGCCCGGCGGGCTCGCTCTCAGCCCGGACCCTCGCCCGTCAGTACCCAAGCCGCTGCGCCAGCCAGTCGCCGGCACCGATCTGGCTGATCCGCATCCCCTCTGGGCCACGACGAACCGTAAACGGGAACGCCTCGACCGGCTTTGACTTGTCGACCCGCTGCAGAGCGCCCTTTGCCGACCGTATATAGAGGACGATCTCGGAGTCGGGGCCAACCACCCGGGGGCGGCCCGACACACCCCACCCCGGCTCGTCCAGGAACGTCAGGTCGAGTCCCGTGAGGTCGAGGTCGGCAAGGTTCTCGTCAAGATAGGCGGTGGCGTCGCCATAGTTTCGGGCCTTGAGGGACTTCTTGAAGTTCCGCACCACTTCACCGACTGATCCCGGTCCGAGCAGCGCCGCAGCCTCCCGCAGGGTCTCTTCTTCTGTCTTCTCGGGTTCGTCGGTCACCGTAAGTCCCTTCCGCGTGCCTGAAACTGTAGCTCTCGGCACGCACACGAATGGGTTGGCGGAGGCCTCGTCGTCGCCGGTGGCAACGGCGACACCCGCAGACTGGTAAGAACGTCGCCATGCGTCGTGCCCAGTCGATCCGAGAGAGGCGCGGCAGGGCTGCCGCCGTCGTGCCGTGCCCGCCGCCCCACTGAGCGCTGAACAGCTGAAGGAGATCCACGAGACGGTGATCGACCTCACCATCCGCCATGGGCTCGACGGGTGGCGCATCAGCGATCTGGTCGATGCCACCGGGGTCTCGTCCCGCACCATCTACAAGTACTTCCCCTCGAAGGAGCACCTACTGCTGGCCTCGCTCGTCGAGACCTCCAAGATCGAGTACGCCAAGATCCGCGAGACCACGATGCGCCGGGCGCGCACCCCGAGGTCCCGGATCCTTCTGGCCCTCCGGGAGTGCACCGAGGGGGTCATGGACTCGCCCGAGCTGGCCAAGGCCATGGTCCGGGCCTGGACCTCGGGACAGCCCTCCATCTCGCCGTTGCTGGCCGGGTTCGAGGACGGGCTCAAAGCCACCCTGGCCTTCGTGATGGCCGGAGGGCCCACCCTCGGCAACGCAGGAAAAAGTGGCTGACGTCATCGAGATGGTGTGGGTCACCAGCGTGATCGCCTGGACGTCCGGGTTGCGCGAGCGCGAGTTTGTCGACACGTCGGTGCGCCGCGCCCTGAGCGTCATCGAGCTCCCGGGATGACCCCAGTGGCTCGGCCACCCCTCCTCGTCATCACCGAGGTGGCCCCCTACCGCGAGGGTCCCGCCGGAGTCCACGGGGTCCTTCCCCAGGCCGCCGCGGCCCTGGCCGAGGTGGGGACCATGTCCGGCCTGGAACCGATCGTCATAACCAGTGTCGTCGACCTGACCGTGGACCAACTCAGCGCCGGCGGCGCACTCGCCCTGTTCACCATCGGGGAGACGCCGTTCAGTCCTGCCCAACGGACAGCAATTTCCGAGTCGTGGCGGCGCGGCGACCTCGGTGTGCTCGGCGTCCACGCAGCCACCGACGCCTGTCATGGCTGGGACGACTACGGCACCATCCTCGGCGGCCGATTCGCCGGCCATCCCTGGACCCAGTCGTTCGAGATCGAGGTGATGGACCCCACCCACCCGTCGACCATGCATCTCCCGGACCCATGGTCCTGGCATGACGAGATCTACCTGTTCGAAGGGATCCGATCCGAGGTCGAGGTCCTCTTGCGGGTCGACCCCGCGCCGTTGGACATGACGGTTCCCGGCGCCCGTGTGCCCGTGGACGGATTCCCACTGTCCTGGTGCCATACCGAGGAGCGGGGAAGGACCTTCTACACCGCGCTCGGACACTTCCCAACGGCGTGGGAGAGCACGACCTTCCTGTCCCACCTGCTCGGCGGATTGCAGTGGATCCGGGCGGGGGCATCCTGAGCCGAATCACCGGAGGAGCCGTGTCGGGAACAATGGGACCATCAGTTTTATCTTCACGGCAGGCGGGTTAGAGTCGCTCATGCCCCGCTTCTTCACCGATTCGGAGTACGCCGCCATCGACGCCGCGTGCGCCCGGCTGATCCCCACCGATGACCAACCCGGTGCACATGAAGCCCGCGTCGTCGACTACATCGACGGCCTCCTAGGTGCCTTTGCCAGCGATCCCCCTTTGATCTGGGCCGGCGGTCCCTTCTCTGGCCGATTCGGGGGAACGCCCAGCTTTGCCTCGTTCCACCACCTCACCCCGCTCGAGGAACTGGCCTGGCGAACCCGCATCGAGGGGTCGCTCGGTTTGCCTGAGCGCGAGCGGCTGGGTCCCGTCGAGGGCTTCCAGGAGGTGTACCGCAACGGGCTGAAGGCCTTGGGGACCGACTTCGCCTCGGTGTCGTCCGCCGAACAGGATGAGCGCCTCCGGACCAACAAGGTCTTCACCGCCATGCTCTACGCCCACGCCTGCCAGGGCATGTACGGGGCGCCCGAGTACGGCGGCAACCAAGGCGAGGTCGGGTGGAAGAACATCGACTTCGCCGGTGACGTGCAGCCGCGGGGCTACACCGATGCGGAGGTCAGCCAGCGTGACTAGGGACTTCGACGTCATCATCGTCGGCTCGGGGCCCGGCGGGTCGACTGCGGCTGACGTCCTCACGGCGGCCGGCCGCTCCGTGGTCGTCTTCGAGCGGGGCCGGAACCGTCTCATCGAGCTGGAGCCTCCGTACAACCTCATCACCGACTACTCCAACGACGAGCTCAAGTTCATGGTGCGCCACTTTCTCGGTCCGGATCCGTGGCTCGACCCGCGCACGTTCCGGCCCAGCGAGGAGGCGGGCGACCGGCTCCATGTCGGCGACGTGAACAACCTCCCGGCCACCGTGGGCGGCGGCGGGGTGCACGCCGACGGCAAGCTACCCCGGTTCCGGGAAGACGACTTCCGCCTCCGCTCGCTGCTCGGCCCGGTCGACGGCGCCGCGGTGGCTGATTGGCCCATCGGCTACGACGACCTCGAACCGTTCTACGCCGAAGCCGAGCGGCTGGTGGGCGTGGCCGGTCAAGCCGACGCCAATCCCTTCGCCGCCGACCGGTCGGGCCCCTATCCCATGCCCCCGGGGGCGCCCATGTACGGGTCGCTGCTCACCGTGGCCGCGGCAGAGCGGCTCGGCTACCACCCCTACCCCGGCCCCACCGGGGCCAACTCGGTGCCCTATGACGGCCGTCCGGCGTGCAACAACTGTGGCTTCTGCTCCTTTTTCGGATGCCCGATCCACGCCAAGGGCGACCCCGTCTCTCCCTTGCGCCGAGCCCTGCTCACCGGGCGGGCCGAGGTCCGACCCGACTCGTTCGTCAACCGGATACTGATTCAAAACGGACGTGCCGTCGGCGTCGAATGGCTGGACGCCGGGGGCCAACGTCACGAAGAGCGGGCCAACCAGGTGGTGGTGGCCTGCGGGGCGATGGAGACGCCCCGGCTGCTCCTGCTCTCGGGCCTCGAGCACCCCGAGATCGGCAGGAACCTCATGTTCCACTTCCAGACGATCAGTTTGGGCCGACTCGATCATCGGACCCACTACTACAAGGGCCGCTCCGTCTCCCACCTCCACGACGACCACATCGTGCCCGACCCCGAGTCGTTCGAGGTGGCGAGAGAGGCCGGGCTGCCGTGGATCAAGGGCGGGATGGTCGAGCACTGCGGTCCGGCCCACCCGATCATGGAGGCCAGCACCTACCCTTGGGGGACCGAGCACAAGGTGATGATGCGAGAGTCGCCCTACCGGGACCACCTCGTGGCGCTGTGCATGCAGGGCGAGGACCTTCCCCAACCCACCAACCGGGTCGACCTCGACCCATCGATCCGCGACGCCCGGGGTTTCGCCGTGGCCAGGACGACCTACCAGCCCCACCGGCACGAGATCGTCGCCTCGAAGTACCACGCCGCCAAGCTCGAGGCCATCCTGACCGAGACGGGTGCCGGGTGGACCACCACCGTCACCTCCCCCATGCTCGACGACAACCCCTTCGGCATCACCGCCACGGCGGCAAAGATCCCCGTCTCCAAGCACGTGATGGGAACGGCCCGCATGGGTGACGACCCGGCAACCTCGGTGTGCGACCGCTGGGGGAGGCTGCACGACGTGCCCAACGTCACCATCGCTGATTCGTCAGTGTTCCCGACCAGCGCCGGCTATGGCCCCACCCTGACCCTGGTCGCCCTGGCCATCCGCAATTCCCGAGCCCTGCTCGACTGACCGGAGCGATCCGACCGCTCAGCGAACGGCGACAGCCACCTCGAGCTCCACCGTGCCCCCGCGTGGGAGCGAGGCGACCCCGATGGCCGAACGGGTGTGCCTGCCCGCCTCGCCGAACACCTCGAACAGGAGTCGGCTGGCTCCGTCGATGGCGGCCGGTTGCATCTGGGTGCCCGGGGCCACGGCGGCAAATCCGAGCACGGTGAGCACTCGCTCGATCCGGTCGAGGGTGCCCAGCTCCTCGCGCAGCACCGACAGCGCGTTGAGCGCGCACACCGCCGAGGCGCGGCTGGCCTCTTCGACCGTGACGGTGTCGCCAAGGAGACCGGTGCAGATCAGCTTGCCGTCGATCCGTGGGAGCTGCCCGGACGTGCGGGCCACGCCGCCATGGACGACCACCGACACCAGCGGGTCATGCGGCGGGTGCGGACCGTAGAGGGTATGCCCCAACTCGGTGATCCGCTGTTCGATGACGCCCGGCATCGGCGTACGCTACCGCAGACGTGTGAGAGGCAGACCGTGAACACGGGTGCTCACGCCGCGAACTCCCACCACTGCACTTCGCACATCATGGGTAAGAGGTAGCGCACGTACACCGAATGGATCTTGACGACTTCCTGATCGTCGACGGCCAGGTCGATGAGGTCGACCCGATCGTCACCGGTGCGGAAGCGGGCCGCCCGGTCCTGCACGCCCTGTAGTTCCGTCAGTGATCCCACGGCGAAGCCGAAATGGTCCATGCGCGAACATCGCATGGGATCGTCCTCGGCGATAAGGAATATGAACTGGTCCCAGTGCACGCACGAAAGGATCAGTCGGCGGCGGTCCTCGGTCATGACTTCTATCTCGTCGAACCCGAAGACCTCGCTCCAGAAGTGGCAGATATCACGGCGACCGCCTTCATCGAGCAGGTCGGCAGGCAGACTCATGGCCACATGGTTGAAGTGGGGATTGCCCGTCGGGTAATAGGGATGTGCCATCAGGCGCCCCCAGTGGCGGCCACTGCAGGGGCCGCCCCGTCGGACAGCCGGGGAACCACCATGACCTTGCCCGCGTACCGGCCGGCGGCCAGGCCCGCCAGCGCGTCGGACAACTTGTCCAGGGTCACGTCCTCGGCCTCGATCAGTAGGTCAGTCGGGAACCCGTCGCTGGCCAGCAGTTCGAGCGCCCGCTCGAACCCGCCCTTGTCGTAGACGAACGACCCCACCACGTGCAGCTCGTTCAGGACGAAGCGGTTGGGATCGAATGTGGGGGGCTCCAACCCCGCGCCGACCAGGGCCAGGGTGCCCCCCCGGCGCAGCTGGTGGAACCCGGCCTCCATGGCCGCCTTCTTGCCCGAGCACTCGAGCACGACGTGGGCGGCCCGCTCGGAGATGCGCTCGGGCTCCCACATCGGGAACACTTCGAGGTCGGAGGGATCCAGCACGACGGCGGCACCGAGATCGCGGGACAGCTGCTTGCGTTTCTCGCCGGGCTCCACGGCGGTGACCGGGCCGATGCCCCTGGCCACCAGGGCGGCGATGGACAGTGCCCCGATGGGTCCCGCTCCGATGACCATCACGCTGTCGCCGGGACCCACTCCCGAACGGGTGATCCCGTGCAGGGCGACGGCCAGCGGCTCGGCCAGCGCCGCCTGGCGTGGTGACAGCGCCGGCGGCAGGCGGAGCAGAGAGGCCTCGTGCACCAGCACGTAGTGGGCAAAGGCGCCGTCACGGCCGTCGACGATCGAGCCCCCGCGGTTCTCGCATTGCGAGGGCTTTCCCTCCAGGCAGCGGCGGCACCGCCCGCACCGGGGTGACGGACCGCCCACAACCGTCTCGCCGATCTCCCAACCGGTGACGCTCTCTCCGAGGGCGGCGATAGCGCCGGCGAACTCGTGCCCGGCCACCAGGCCCGGGTTCTCGGCCCAACCGTCGAGCAGCATATGGATATCCGTGCCGCAGATGCCGCAGTGGTCCACCTCTACCAGTACCTCTCCGGGACCGGGTGTCGGCACTGGGCGCTCCTCCACCACCACCTCGCCCGGTCGCCGGTAGACGGCAGCCGGCATCACCCCGGGTACATCGTTCATGACGCTCCCTCCCCAGTCGGACCCCGGGCCGGGACTCGGTGCCCGGCGGGTGATCCAACCCCCCTATCAATGTAGGTCAGGGACAGATCTCGGGCACCGAGCCACTCCGGTCTCGGGCGCGACGCGGACTTGAATATCTCGAGCGCCACGTCTCATCGACTGCAGTCGACAACGTCAATACCCGGGCGCACGAACTCGAGGCCCCCGGGAGGTTGACCAATGGCGAGCAGGACGAACTCAGTCGTGGCGATATGGCGAGCGAGGCTTCAACACACTGATTGTCGCCAATCGAGACCGAATCCAGCTCGTCAGTACCTCTCGAACGTCATGGGCGAGCGACGCGGCACCTGGTGTTGATGCTTCCGCCGTCGGCCTCCGAGCTGCCTCGGCGAGTGCCTTGACCAGCACGGCAATCACAGTGGGAATCTCGGCGAGCTCCACAGGCGTGGTGGCCACGCACACACCGTCGCGCCAGTGACTGAATACGACCAGCTGCCGGGTCGGGTGCCAGGAGACGCGCAAGTGGCGGCCGGCGTCCCTTCGATCAGGTATCTGCAGCCTCGCGGCTTCGCCGCCCATGGATGCAGTATGTACCTCCGGAATGCCCTTGTCGACGAGCATCGCCCCAGCTGGCGGACCCCTGTCTCCATCGCCGCCGACAGACCCATATGGGCCTGACAGAATTCACCTGACACAATTCAACCGTGCCCGAACTACCCGGTGATCAGGCTGAGCACACGCGCCGCACGCGGGATGCCTATGACCGGCTTGCTGGAGTCTGGGCCACAACGACCGACGACGGCCCCTTCAACGGTCACCTCGAGCGACCCGCGCTGCGCTCCCTTGTTCCTCGTCCGCTCGCCGGATCGACCGTGCTGGACGCCGGGTGCGGCTCCGGCGCCCAGTGCGAGTGGCTGCTCGACGAGGGCGCAGACGTCGTCGGGATCGACCTCAGCCCGTTGATGGTGGAGGAGGCCAGACAGCGATGCGGAGGCCGTGGCCGTTACTTCGTGGCCGACCTCGCAGAACCGCTCCCGCTGGAGCCCGGATCGTTCGACGGGATCACCTGTTCACTGGCGCTGCACTATCTCGAACACTGGACGGTCCCCCTCTGCTCCTTCGCCCACCTGCTCGGACCCTCCGGTTGGGCGGTCATCTCCCTCGAGCATCCACTCGGCCCCCCGCTGGCCGGTCAGCGGGGGGGTTACTTCGAGACCGAGCTCGTGGCCGACACGTGGAAGAAAGGTGATGTCGAGGTGACGCAGTACTTCTGGCGCCGACCGCTGTCAGCCGTCGTGGACGCGTTTGCCGACGCCGGCTTCATGCTCGACCGGGTCGTCGAAGCGCAGCCGAGTTCGGCCTCGGTCCAACGATTTCCCGAAGACCTGGCTCAGGTCGTCGGCGTTCCCTGGTTCATCGTCTACCGGTTCCTGCGGCACACCTAGACCGGCGGTCCGGGTTCCTTGACTTCGACCAAGGTTGAAGGTTTACCGTGACGCCTATGCCACCAACACTCACAACTGAAGACTTGAGATACCTGCACAGCCAACGCCTTGGCCGTCTGGCCACAGTCGATGCTTCGGGCGCGCCACAGAACAACCCGGTCGGATTCGCGGTCGACGAAGCGACGGGTCAGATTCTCATTGGCGGGATGGCCATGGGCAAGACCCGTAAGTTCCGCAACGTCGAGGGCAACCCGAATGTGGCCTTTGTCGTCGACGACTTGGCATCTGTCGACCCGTGGGTGGTCCGCGGGGTCGAGGTTCGCGGCATGGCCGAGGCTCTGGTCGACATCGATCCGCCGATGGGCGGCACGAGCCGCGAGGTCATCCGCATCACGCCACAATGGATCCACCGTTGGGGTATTGGCTGAAGCGAGAGACAGCCACCCAGCTGATCA
Organism: uncultured Acidimicrobiaceae bacterium; assembly: GCA_963781305.1. Taxonomy (GTDB): domain Bacteria; phylum Actinomycetota; class Acidimicrobiia; order Acidimicrobiales; family RAAP-2; genus DASXMT01. Next base: position 743,329 of record CAWAFL010000014.1, on the reverse strand, counting down.
GCGCACCAGGCGGTGGTCAGCTTTCACTCATCAACGCTGCGGCCCGTCGTCCGACCTCTTCCTCGGGGACGTCTTCGACGTGGGTGGCCACGTTCCATCGGTGCCCGAACGGATCCTCGAACTGGCCGGAGCGGTCGCCGTAGAACTGGTTCTCGACAGGACGGAGCTCCGTGGCCCCGGCGTCCAGCGCCCGTTGGAAGGCGGCGTCGACATCCTCGATGTACACCGAGATGGTGACGGGCGTGCCACCAACCGTCTTCGGGCCGACGAATCCCATGTCGGGAAACTCGTCGGACACCATGAGCACGGAGTCACCGAGTTGCAGTTCGGCATGCCCGACCTTCCCGTCCGGAGACTCCATGCGCATCCGGACGCTGGTGCCGAGCACGGCGCCGTAGAACTCGATAGCCGCCGAGGCCCCGTCGATGACCAGCGACGGGATAACACGGGGATAGCCATCGGGGATGGGATTGACCGCAGCCATGGGTTGCCTCCTGGTTCGGGCTCACCGCGCTCGGATAACGAACACGTGTTCGCCAGCAACCGTAACCCCGCCGGGCCGATCTATCAACCCCCGACCCGGGTCATCGGGTCCCTCCGGGCTCAGAGCGGCAGGGCCTCCCGCCGGGGTGCCCCGCCGGTCGAGAACGAGGTGAAATGGTTCCCGCCGAGAGGTAGATTGAGACTGCGGAACGGTACGTTTCCGCCTTCGTGAAGGAAAGGGGGTCGGCGATGTCGTCGATTGCTTCGCACGAGGAGGATGGACCACCCGGTTAGGTGTGCTCCGCCCGTCTTCCACCAGACGGGCGAGCGTCCAGCGCCCCGTCGATCAAGGCCCTTTCCTATAAGGCCGGAACGCGATCAGCTTCAAGGCTGAGTTGCCGACGAGAGGCCCTCAAACCATCTGATTAGGGCCGAGCCTCGATGGGGGACCACAGAACGAGGATGGAAGCCGGCCGTCGGCCGGCTTCCATCGCGCCAGGGCAGTTGCCCAGGCCGTGACGTCCTCCGGGTCGCGGTCTGCCAAGATGACCCGATGGCCGACGTTCCTCTGACCGTGGGCCCACGCGCCGCTCGCCGACGCGCTGGGGAGCGCGGTTGGTCAAGAGTCCTTTCCAGGCCTCGCCAGCGACGATTCGACTTCGGTGGCTGACGGAACCTCGCTGATCCGCTCGATGGGCAGGGCTGGTCTGAGCGCGCTGCCCGACCCGGTCAGACGTCGGGTCCAGGCCCTGCGGGGAAAACCCCTTCCCCGTGTGGTTACCGTCAACGGGCTCGACCGGGAGCTCGATGAAGCCCGCCGGCTGTTCGGCCAGTCGGAGGATGCCGCCCGCCAGTTCCTCCGCGGGTTCGAGATCGCCCCACCGACCGATCGCCCCGACGATCCGTTCTCGGACGACTACCGGGCCTGGGTGTGGGATCTGTACGAGCGGATCTCGGGACGCCAGTCCTACTCGACGCTGAACGAGAGCTCCCCCTTCGACTTCGAACAAGCCCTGCACCAGCCCTATCCGCACGCCACCGAGTCCTCCCAGGTCGTGGGGGAAGAGCTGATTGCCCGTGGCTTCATCATCAAGACCATGGGCCTCAATCCGCCCGCCCGGATCGTCGAATTCGGGCCCGGATGGGGAAACCTCACCATCGATCTGGCCACCATGGGCTTCGACGTCACCGGTGTCGAGGTGGAGCCCCAATTCTGCGCCCTGGTCGAGCAGCGATGTCCCCGACCCGAGCAAGTGACCATGTCCACCCAGGACATGTTGTCCTTCGATCCAGACGACCCGTTCGATGCGGCCATCTTCTACGAGAGCTTCCACCACTGCGCCGACCATCTGGCCATGCTCGAGCACCTGCACGACGTGGTTCGCCCGAACGGACTGGTCGTGTTCGCGGCCGAGCCCATCGCGTCCATGGCCTACCCGTGGGGACCCCGGCTCGACGGGTACTCCCTGTGGTCGACCCGCATCTACGGCTGGTTGGAGCTCGGGTTCGACGACGCGTACTTCACCACCGCCCTGGACCGCACGGGCTGGAAGGCGAACCGGTTCCGAGCCCTCGACCGGTCCCCTCTCGCCGATGTCCTCTTGGCCCGCCCCCGCTGAGCTCTACCCGGTGCCGGACGAGTCCGCCTCGCAGGCGGGAAGGCCCTTGGCACAATCGATGTCCCGCCGGAGGACCTTCAATGCGCTGTCACCCTCGCCACCGTAGGAGTAGCCCTGGGTGTACTCCGTGCCGGTCGGGCTGTCATCCTTGGTGGTGGCCACCCCGGGCACCGGCTCCACCCCCGAGTCCTCGTTCCACTCGTTCCACGCGGTCACGAAGATGATCGGCGCCCGGGCGTCGAGGGTGGGCACGGCCACCTTGTTGAACAGGTTGTCGAGGGTCGAGGCGGGACCCTCACCCGGCAACCACTGCCGGGGCTGTGCGGGGTGGTCGGTCGAGAGTCGAACCCCTCGGTCGTTGAAGCCGGGGGTGACATCCGGTATCACCGGCACCTTCCCGCCCGTGGCTGCGCTGTACTCCTTCATCAGATTGCGCTCGTCGGCGGCGATGGTGGTCTTGCCCGGGTAGCCCACGAAGTCCTTGGCCGGTCCGAGGGATGGGGAGTTCCCGCCGAAGTACAAGGAGTACGAGGTAATGGCGTCGAAGTCCTCGATCCGAGCCGCCTGGGGCTGGGTGGTGAGGGGCGACCCGGAAGCGGGCAGGTCTGGCTTGGTCACCCGCCAGAAGATCTCGTCGCCGATGAAGTACGGGTTGTATCCGTGAGCGGCGAGCAGAGACCGAGCCTTGGTCATCATCTGGGCCACGTCGCCGGTCAGGGTACGGGTCAGGTACAGCACGACGACGGGGCGCCCGTGCAGCCGCAGATAGCTCGGGTTGTTGAAGTAGGTGGTGGCGAAGTGCAGCATGTCCGCGTCGAAGTCCTTCTCCATGGCCGGCGTGACCGGCGTCGACTCGTCGGCCGCATTGAAGTCCAGCGCGTACGTCTCGTACATCATGCAGAACTTGATCTTGGAGATGTTCGGGGCCTTGAGGAACGCGGCCACGTTGGCGTCCTCCGCCTGTCGGTCGGCCAAGGAACGGCCCGTCCAGTTGGTCAGGGGCCAATAGTCGAGGGCGAAGAAGTTCACACCGGCCTGGTTGGCTTGCTTGATGGCCGTGGCCGCGGTGGCGGGATTCGAGGACACATCGGTGGCCGGATTGGGCCCTTGGGGCGGGATCAGCTGCGCTCGAAGCGTCCCTTGCTGCAGATTCTGCGGAAACCACAGGTAGTAATAGCTGCCCACCAGCAGCTTGGTGCCGTCGTGGGGGTTCCAACGGGTCAGCGCGCTCGAAGGGCTGCCGCAGGCGGCACAGGCCAGTGCGCAGGCAACGCCCACCGCGCCGAGCAACCACTGCGCCGACCGACGCCGGCGTGTGCGCGGTCGATGGCCTCGGGCAGCGAACAGACTCAAGGGTGGAGGCTCCGATCTTCCCCGCCGGTTCACGGAGACCCGTCACCCTAACAACCCACGCCGACTAGACCCCAGGCCCGCCGGGCCGGGCCCGGGGCCGGCTACGAGGCCACGCTGAGCTTGACCTCGATGTTCCCCCGGGTGGCGTTGGAATAGGGGCAGACCTGGTGGGCCGCTTCTGCCAACTCTTGGGCGGTACCGGCATCCACACCGGGAATGGCCACCTCGAGCTCGACGGCCAGGCCGTAGGCCCCACCGTCGATGGTGCCGATGGAGACCTTGGCCGTGACCGTGGAGTCCGCCGTATCGACCTTCTGGCGCCGGCCCACAACGCTCAGGGCGCTCTGGAAACAGGCGGCGTACCCGGCAGCGAACAACTGCTCGGGATTGGTGCCGCCGCCCTTTCCACCCATGGACTCAGGCACTCGGACATCGAGGTCCAAGACGCCATCACTGCTTCTGGCGTGCCCGTCGCGTCCGCCCGTCGTGCTCGCTTCTGCGGTGTACAGCACTTTTTTCACTTCGGTGACCATGGCTCACTCCTCGTCGGTTGCGTTCGATCCCCTGCGTCAACCTTCACGTCGATTCGATTGTTCCGGACCCGATCGGCGTCGTGCCCGGTGGCAAGCCACTCGGCGCTCAGATGCTCCGGCCGCGCCCGATCCGGAAGCGACGGACCAGTTCGGCCGTGGACCCGTCCTGGCCGGAGAGGTCGGGGGCCTGCTGGTCGATGAGGGCAGGGGCCAGCTGATTGGCCATGGCCTTGCCCAACTCGACACCCCACTGGTCGAACGAATCGATGCCCCAGATCACCCCTTCGGTGAAGACGGTGTGCTCGTAGAGCGCCACCAGTTGGCCGAGCACCGACGGGGTCAACCGCGGGGCCAGGATGGTGGACGTCGGGCGGTTCCCGGGCATGACCTTGTGAGGGACCAGCGCCGGGTCAGTGCCCTCGGCCGCCACCTCCTCGGCCGTACGACCGAAGGCCAGCACCTTGGTCTGGGCAAAGCAGTTGGCCATGAGCAGATCCTGCTGGTCGCCGTTCTCGTGCGTCGAGTCGACGAAGCCGATGAAGTCGGCCGGGATGAGCTTCGTCCCCTGGTGAATCAGTTGGTAGAAGGCGTGTTGCCCGTTGGTGCCGGGCTCGCCCCAGAAGATCTCCCCTGTCTGGCCCCAGACCGGTGACCCGTCCCGTCGGACCGACTTTCCGTTGGACTCCATGGTCAGCTGCTGCAGGTAGGCCGGGAACCGGGCCAGCCGTTGGTTGTAGGGCAGAACGGCATGGGTCTGGGATCCGAAGAAGTTGTTGTACCAAACGTTGAGCAGGCCCTGGAGCACGGGCATGTTGGCTTCCAGGGGCGAGTTGACGAAGTGCTGGTCCATGGCGTGAAACCCCGACAGCATGTCGGCGAAGCCATCCCGCCCGATGGCGACCATGACCGCGAAGCCGATGGCCGAGTCGTACGAGTACCGCCCACCCACCCAATCCCAGAAGCCGAGCATGTTGGCCGGGTCGATCCCGAATTTGGTGACCCCCTCCTCGTTGGTGGAGACAGCCACGAAGTGCTTGGCCACCGCGTCGTCTCCCGCGCCCAGCCCCTCGAGGAGCCAGGCCCGGGCCGCCGCCGCGTTGGTCAGCGTCTCCAACGTGGTGAAGGTCTTGGAGCACACCACGAAGAGCGTCTCGGCAGGATCGAGGTCGTGGGTCTTGTTCCACAGGTCGACCGGGTCGATGTTCGAGACGAAGCGACACGTGATCTCGGGGTGCACGTAGTCGAGCAGCGCCTCGTAGGCCATGGCCGGACCCAGATCGGAGCCGCCGATCCCGATGTTGACCACCGACCGGATCCGTCGACCGGTGTAACCCGTCCACTCCCCGTTGCGGATCCGATCGGAGAGGTCGCCCATGCGCCCCAGGACCTCGTGCACGTCGGCCACCACATCCTGGCCATCGACCACAAGGTGGGTTCCCGCCGGCATGCGCAGCGCGACATGCAGGACGGCGCGGTCCTCGGTGGTGTTGATGTGGCGCCCGGAGAACATCTCGTCGCGGTGCTCTTCCAGCCTCGACCGCCGGGCCACGTCGACCAGCCGAGCCACGGTGTCCTCGGTGGCCCGGTGTTTCGAATAGTCGAGATAGAGGTCTCCGGCCTCGACCGCCATCTTGGTGGCCCGATCCGGGTCCTCCGCGAACAGCTCCCGCAGGTGAACGTCCTTGATCGCTTCGAAGTGATCGGCGAGCGAGCGCCACTCCTCGGTTCCGGTGATGTCCACTACGTCAGCCATCTGCGCCTCCTGGTCCGTGGTCCCGTTTCCCTGCACCGTACCGCTGCGCCTATGACGTCGAGGAGGCTGCAGGTGCTCAGGAAGCGGGCTCCAGGTTCACCGGGCTCGGCTCCGGCTTCGACCTGTGCCGGCGAACCATGGTGGCTGCGGCGTCGGCGTCGTTGATGGTGAGGGCCACAGCCGACCCGATCAGGGCTACGCCTGCGGCTACCAGGAAGGCGGCGTGATAGGCGGCGAGGTTGGCGACGGTATGGCCGGCGACGACATGGGTCGTACCCACCGCAGCCAGCACCGTGGCCAGCAGCGCCACCCCCGCCGCGCTTCCCAACTGTCGTTGGCTGTTGAACAGGGACGAGGCATACCCGGTCTCGGCATGGGACACGGTGGCGAACGAGGCGGCCTGGGTCGAGACGATCACCGGAGCCATGGAGAAGCCCATGGCGAACATGAGTATCCGCATCCACCACAGGTTGGTGTCGAAACCCACCTGGGTCATGAGCGCCAGGGCCACTGCGATCCCCACCAGCCCCGACGCCACCAGTCGGCGCGGGCCGAAGCGGGGATAGAGGATGCGGCTGGCCAGCTGGGCCCCGACCATGACCCCGATCGCCTCGGGAAAGGTGTTGAGCCCCGAAGCCAGGGCCGACAGACCCAGGGCGATCTGGAAGAACAGGGGAACGACGAAGAGAACGCCGAGAAATCCAGCCATGGCAAAGAACAACGCCAAGCTGGTCGACCGGAACAGGCGGTTGCCGAAAAGACGAAGCTGCAAGAGGGGCTGCTTCGTCCTCAGCTCCACGGGCACCAAGCACGCGATGAGGACCAGGCCCACAAAGATGCTGCCCAGGATCAACGGGCTGTCCCACCCGCGACTGGGGCCATCGCTGATTCCGAACATCAGCAGGGCGAAGCCGACTCCAGAAAGAAGAAAACCGGGCACGTCGAACGGCCCCGGGTGAGGCTGAAGGTGCTCGTCCAGGAAGATCACACCGAAGATGAAGGCGGCCACCCCGATCGGGAGGTTGACGAAGAACACCCATCGCCACGATAGGTCGGTGACCAACAGACCCCCCAATACCGGTCCGAGGGCCGGGGCCACGGCGGTGGGTACGGTCAGGATGCTCGATGCGCGCACCCGCTCCTCGGGAGGAAAGGTGCGGAACAACATGGCCATGCCCACCGGGGTGAGCATGCCGCCGCCCACCCCCTGGATCACCCGGAAGCCCACCAGCTCGGGCAGGCTCTGGGCCAGGCCGCACAAAACGGAGGCGCCCGTGAAAACGGCGATGGCGAACAGGAGCATCCGTTTGGACCCAAAGCGGTCACCCAGCCACCCTGCGGCGGGAATGAACACGGCCAGACTGACCAGGTAGCCCACGGCCACGGAGTCCAGTGCCGCCGTCGTCTCGTGGAACTGGCGCCCGATGGCAGGCAGGGCCACGTTGACGATGGTGATGTCCATGATGTTCATGAACATGGCCGCGACAAACACGACGCTGACGCTCACCTTGGGGTTGATGTGTATTCGCGGCAAGAGCTTCGTTTTCCTCGGCAATGGCGGCGCGACACAAAGGCGCCACACCGTGTCTACTGGGAGAACACCGAGCTTCGCCAGGGGATTCCTGAAAGACCGCAGGCGCGAGATCCGCAGCGCAGCGACTTCATGCGCCTACGAAGCTCAGCCGGACCTGGCGGCGGGGATTGTCGCTGTTGGTGTCGACCAGGACCATGCTCTGCCAGGTGCCGAGTAGCGGGCGGCCCTCGAGGACGGGGACGGTCAACGACGGGCTGACGAACACCGGTAGTACATGGTCTGCCCCGTGGCCGACCGCCCCGTGGCGATGGACATAGCGATCCTCGCGAGGAAGGAGACGGGCCAGCGCGTCCTCGAGATCGGCCTCCGATCCCGACCCGACCTCCATGAGAGCGATGCCCGCTGTGGCATGGGGAGCGAAGACGTTGACCAACCCGTCACCATGGTCCCGGCAGAACCGTCGGACGTCATCAGTAAGGTCGATGACCGTCCGGCCGGCAGTGTCGATCGAGAGCAGGAGGGAGTCCATTTCCCAATGTTCGCGCCGGGCGTTACCGCTCGGTCTCGCAGCGTAGGGAGGGAATCGGGAGATAACCGAGGATTCACTCTCCGGTGACGCGACGGTGGCCTGCCGTTTACCGCCGTTCCATACCGTCATTAGTAATGAGCATGTCGGGTCAGACCTCGTTGGTCACTGCTCCCTCCCGGGGGTTCGTCGTCGGTCCCGGGACCGATCCGGCACCCGATCGCTCCCGACCTGAATCTCCCCGCCCTCTCACGGCGACTTCCCGTCCCGAGGATCGCCGGCCGGTCCATCCCCGTCCGGTGGGCGATCCTCGGGTCGCCGCCGTGTCCACCCCCGGGTCGTGAGCGTGGCTCTGCGGTCATCCGAGCCAGTCGCTCCGGTTCCCGATAGCGGGATCCGGATTCTGGTCATCGACGGTGACGCTTCCAGCCGGGAGATGCTGGCTGCCGGACTCGAGGCCGAGGGATTCGAAGTGGTCTTGGCCCACGACGGTCACGAGGGCATCCGTCTTCTGACCGCGACCAGACCGGCACTTGTGCTGCTCGACATGTTCCTGCCCGACCAGTCGGGCATGGCCGTGTTCCGAAGGATCGAAGCCGTTTCCACCCTTCCCGTGATCATGGTGGCGGCCAAAGACGACGAGATCGATGCCGTCCTCTCACTGGAGGCCGGGGCGGCCGATCACGTGACCAAGCCGTTCCGGCTCCGGGAGCTCACCGCCCGGGTTCGGGCAGTCCTCCGACGGGTGGAAACCCCGTCGGCGACCGGGATACCGGACAATCTGTTCGAGTCCGGCCCGGTCAAGATCGACACGTCGATGCGCGAAGTCACCGTCAGAGGCGTTCCGGTGGAGTTGTCCCGGAAAGAGCTCGACCTCTTGGTGCTGCTGGTGTCGGAGGCCGGACATGTCGTCACCCGAACCCAGTGCATGGACCACCTGTGGCGTGACCGGCGGTTGGCCGACAGTCGGACGCTCGACACCCACATCAAGCGGGTCCGCAAGAAGATCGAGCTCGATCCGGCGCATCCCGAGCACATTCTGACCATTCGAGGCATCGGCTACCGGTTCAGGGCGTAGGGGCTCGTCCGCTGCGGACAAGGCCTCCCTCCCCTCCCAGGCTGCGACAACGCGGTCGGGCGGGCCCCTACGCCCTGAACCCCAGCTTCCCAGAGCCTCAGATGGCGGCCAGCGCCAGACCCGCCGCCGCCGCCGCCGCTCCGAGCACGACGCTTCCCCCGATGTTCAACGCGGCCAGGCGGATCTCACGCCGCTCGATCAGGCTGGCCGCCTCGAACGTGAAGGTAGAGAAGGTGGTGTAGGCACCGATCAGGCCGACACCGATGATGAGGCGGCCGTCGGCGGGAAAGGCGTGATAGAGGACCAAGCCGGTGATGAGCCCAAGCGCGAACGACCCCGACATGTTGACCACGAACGTGCCCCAGGGAAATACAGACCGGACCCGGTCGCTGACCGCGCCGTCGATCAGGTAGCGAAGGGGCGCCCCGATGGCGCCGGCAACGGCGATCGCCAGCCAGACCCATGCGCTCATGCGCCGGCCTCGCCGCGATCGTGACCGACGTACCGCAGCACGGTTACGTCGTCGACGATGACCAATCCGCCGTCGATGAGGTCATCGAGCTGGGCTGCGAGGCGCTCGATCGCCTCGGCTGAGTCCACGATGACGATGCAGATGGGCAGGTCGTCGGACAGCGACAGGATGTGGGCCGTGTGCAGGTGACTCGAGGCTCCATACCCCTCCACGCCCCTGAACACGGTGACGCCGGCCACGGCCGATGCGTGGGCGCGCCGGACGATCTCGTGGCTCAGGGCGTGGCCACCGTGGCGGTCCTGTTCGCCCACGAAGATGGTCATCCGCTTGGCTGGTCCCGACAGATTCATCGCAGTCAGCCTCCTTGTTCGCTAGAGCCGGGGCTACGACCGGTGGCTGAGACCCGGGCCAGGGACATGCCGGCCCAGACGGCGGCCATCCCTGCGCCCAGGCTGGCTGCCAGATAGGCGATGGCGATGCCCACATGTCCGGACTTGACGAGGAGATCGATCTCCACCACCAGCGTCGAGAAGGTGGTCAGGCCACCACAGAAACCCGTTCCGAGCAGGGGCCGTATGTAGCGGGTGGGGGGAAGCCGGTCGAGGACGAGCACGATGACCAGCCCGACGAGGAAGGCACCGGTGATGTTGGCCGCGAACGTCGCCCACGGAAATCCGTTGGTCGTGGTGGGGATGAGGCGGGTCAACTCAAACCGACTGAGCGTGCCCGCTGCGCCACCCAACGCTATGGCGGCGATCGTCCCCGGGTGCAGTGGCGGCCGTCGCCACTTCCGCGGCGTAGCGGCCGGCGCGTCCGTGGGGCTTGGCCGGTCCGGGTCCACCGGGAGCTGACGGCCGGAAACGTCCGGTTCGACCGTGCCCTGTCCGCTACCTGGTTCGTCGTCACCCACCCGTCGGTCCTCCCTTGAACGTCGGGTAGGGACCGTCAGCCGGGCATCCGGCGGTTCCGGAGGCGAGCCCCATCGCCTTGCCTGCTCAGATTAGTCCCGTGGCTGGGCACCGGCCCGGAAGTCGCCTGAGCGCGGCGCGGGCCTTGAGCAACCCGAGGCCCTAGGGGAGACAACCCGAACCGGCGGAGAGAAATTCGGCCACCCGGAAATCTTGTATCACCTGCGGGCTTTACCGAACGTTCACACAACGATCACCATGGTGTTGCCTGAAACTCACGTGCCGTTCACCTCCCCTGCCTACGCTCCGTGAGGGAGGTCGATATCGCCGTCATGCCCGGCACGGGAACACAGCTGGACGATGACCAGGTCCGCGTGCTGGTCGTCGAGGACGAGGAGTCCTACCGCGAGGCCATGTCGTCCGGCCTCAAGGTCGAGGGGTACCGCGTCGAGCTGGCCCCAGACGGCACCGAGGGTCTGGCCCGGTTCACCGAGAATCCTCCCGACATCGTGCTCTTGGACGTGCTCCTGCCCGGCATCAGCGGCATCGAGGTGTGCCGCCGGATGCGGGCCATCGCCGACGTCCCCATCGTCATGGTCAGCGCCGTCGACACCGAGCTCGACGTGGTCCTGGGGCTCGAGCTGGGGGCCGCCGACTACGTGACCAAGCCGTTCCACCTCCGGGAGCTGGTCGCCCGGATCCAGGCCGTACTTCGGCGGGTGTCGCCCCCGGGAACCACGTCCGACCGAAGTGCCGACACCCGCAGGCCGGGAGCGGTCGTGCCCGGCACGCCCCGCCCCGACGTCGAACTGGGCTCGGTCCTGGTCAACTTCGCCCGGCGCAGCGTGACCAAGAACGACGAGCAGATTCACCTGTCACGGCGCGAGTTCGACCTCCTCGATGTGCTGTTGGCGCCGCCGGGCCAGGTGCGCACGCGCGACGAGCTGATCGACCTCCTCTGGCCCCACCGTGACTTGGCCGACAGTCGGACGCTCGACACCCACGTGCACCGGTTGCGTTCCAAGCTCGAGCCCGACCCTTCCAACCCCCACTTCATCGTGACGGTGCGGGGGGTGGGATTCCGTGTCGATCCCGAAGGGGCGCCCCCCGTACCTGCCCCCCGGACAACCCCCGAGTAGCGAGGAAAAAATGAAACGAACTGTTTCCCTGAATTCCACCTTGCTGTCACCTTTCGTTCCTATTGGGTTCATTTCCCTTCGTTACGGTTGTGTTGCAGAGGCCGGTAGTTGCAAAGGATGCGCCGCATGAGCAGTGACCCCAGAAGACAGTCGGCCGCTTCGGGCGCCGTCGTGCGCACCGGTGAAGTGCCGTCCACGGACAAGAGCCAACAGATCGACCCTGTCCTGGCCGCGCTCGACCCCGATCATGAGCGCCCCAACGACATCATGTGCACCAGGGGCCTGAACCTGCGCTTCGGCTCCAAGCAGATCCTCTCCAACATCGAGATGTCCTTCCAGCGGGGCACCATCACCGCACTGATCGGACCCACCGGCTCGGGTAAGTCCACCTTCCTGCGCACCTTGAACCGGATGAACGACAAGGTGCCCGGATTTGCCTACGAGGGGGACGTCACCCTTGACGATGTCTCCATCTGGACGGGTCGCCAGGATCTGCTCACCCTGCGTCGCCGGGTCGGCATGCTCTTCCAGCGGCCCAACCCGTTCCCCATGTCCATCCGGGACAACGTGGTGGCCGGGGTCAAGGCCCACCGCATCGCCAAGGGCAAGCAGCTCAACGTCATCGCCGAGCAGCGACTGCGCGAGGTCGGCCTGTGGGATGCGGTGAAGGACCGTCTGGGCGACTCGCCGTTCCGGCTCTCCGGCGGCCAGCAACAGCTCCTGTGCCTGGCCCGGGCCCTGGCCGTGGGGCCTGAGATCCTGTTGCTCGACGAGCCCACCTCGGCGCTCGACCCCATCTCCACCGAGTACATCGAAGCCCTCCTGCGCAAGCTGACCCCGGCGCTGACCCTCATCGTCGTCACCCACAACCTGGGCCAGGCTCGTCGGGTCTCGGACAACACCATGTTCTTCTACGACGGGGACCTCGTCGAGCACGGGTCGACCGAAGCACTGTTCGACCATCCCCGCGAGGAGCACACCCAGCGTTACGTCTCCGGGCGCATGGGCTGACCAGCCGACCTTCATCGACTGCCCGCATCACCCCTTCAACTGTCCACACGCTTTCGACTGCCTGAAATCCCGATCGCAACAGACACCATCGCAAATCAACAACATAAGGAGGAACAACTAGTGACTCGGATGCTCCGAGCTAGACGAGTGGTGCCAGTATTCGTGGCGGCCACAGCCATGGCCCTCATGGGCTCAGTCACCGCCGCATCAGCGGCGACGACCGTGAAGATCCCCAAGAGCGGGGTCGAGAAGCCGCCGACCGCGTCCCTCACCGAGACGGGGAGCACGTTGCTCTACCCGCTCTGGAACTTGTGGGCTCCCGCCTACCAGCAGGTGTACCCCCAAGTCACCATCCAGACGGCAGGAACGGGCTCGGGTACGGGCATCACCGACGCCACCAACGGAACGGCCGACATCGGTGTCCTCTGATGCCTACCTCGCACCGTCGGAGGTCCAGGCCAGCCCCACGCTGTTGAACATCCCGCTGGCCATCTCGGCCCAGCTGGTGACGTACAACATCCCCGGGGTCACCGCCCACTTGAAGCTGAACGGCAAGGTGCTGTCCAAGATCTACCAGGGCACGGTCACCACCTGGAACGATCCCGCCATCACCGCCCTCAACCCAGGGGTCACGATTCCGGCCACGCCGATCGTGACGCTGCACCGTTCGGACGGCAGTGGGGACACGTTCCTGTTCACCCAGTTCCTATCCAAGACCGACGCCGGCGGATGGGGCGCCAGATCTCCTTCGGCACCACCGTGCCGTGGCCGAACGCACCCGGCGCGCTGGGTGAGAACGGGAACTCGGGCATGGTCTCGGGCTGCAAGGCCACCGTCGGCTGCATCGCCTACGTGGGGATCAGCTACGAGACCCAGGCCCTCCAAGCCGGACTGGGCTACGCCCAGCTGCAGAACAGCAAGGGTGCCTACGAGTTGCCGACCCAGACGGCCATCGCCGCCGAGGCGGCCAGCTTCGTCAAGAAGACCCCTCCCAACGGCACCATCTCGCTGATCTACGGGCCTGCAGCCAACGGCTACCCGATCATCAACTACGAGTACGCCATCGTGAATGCCCACCAGACCGACTCGAGCAAGGCCAAGGCCATCCGGTCGGTACTCGAGTGGTCCATCAACCCGAACGACGGCAACAGCGCGACCTACCTGAGCCAAGTGGCCTTCCAGCCGCTACCGGCCAAGGTTGTCGCACAGTCGCTGAAGCAGATCACCACCATCCAATAGTCGGTGACCACCATCGAGGGGAGCGGTCAACTCCCGTCCGGAACACCAGCAGCACCCAGCGCCAAGACGATCCGCCGGGCCCCAGTGGCCCGGCGGATCGTCGGCGCCCTCCGATCCCATGAAGAGCACGCCTGGCGGTGGGGAGCGCGGGTCGGCTCGATCCTCCCCCTCGCCGCGCTGGTCTTCGCCCTCACCGTGCTGGTCATCAAGGCCTGGCCGGCCATCCTGGTCAACGGCACCGGGTTCTTCACCGGCTCCACGTGGAACCCGGGCAGCACCTACGCCGCCGTCACCCACACCCACGGCGTGGCCCATCCGGTAGGCGTCGACTACGGGCTCTGGCCGGAGATCGTGGGCACGCTGCAGACGTCGTCCATCGCCGTGATCATCGCCCTCCCCATCGCCGTCGGGGCCGCCTTCGCCCTCACCGAGCGGATGCCCAGGTGGATCTCCCGTCCCCTGGGCTTCGCCATCGAGCTCTTGGCCGGCGTGCCCAGCGTCCTCATCGGCCTGTGGGGCGTCCTCACCCTGGGTCCCATCCTGGCCCAACATGTCTATCCACACATCGCCGCCGTCATGCCCGACGTACCCGATCCTCCGGTACTTCCGCGCCCCGACCGGCCACGGCCTCGGCCTGCTCACCGCGGGCATCGTGCTGGCCCTCATGATCGTGCCCATCATCGCCTCCACCACCCGGGACCTCTTCCAGGGCGTGCCTCCCCTGCCCAAGGAAGGGGCGTCGGCCCTGGGCATGACCGACGCCGAGGTGGCCCGGCGGGTCACCCTGCCCTGGGTGCGGTCGGGGATCATCGGGGCCACCGTGCTCGGCCTGGGCCGGGCCCTGGGCGAGACCATCGCCGTGTTCCTGATCACCGGGTCGATCCTGCACATCGCCCCCAACGTCTACAGCCCCATGAGCACCATCGCCGCCCTCATCCTGGGACAACTCGACTCGGCCGGCACCGACGGCACCGGCTTCGCCGTGGCCACCCTGGCCGAGGCCGGGCTGGTCCTGGCCGTGATCTCGGTGGCCGTCAACCTGGCGGCCAGGATGATCGTCAACCGGACGGGACGCCTCATGGCTCCGGTCGGGGCCTAGGAACGGGAAGGGAAGCGCCATGACCGACACCAACCTCGCCTTTCCCAAAACCCGGGGACGTCGGATCCGAGAGGTCCTGTTCCGGGGGGCCACCGTGGTGGCCCTGCTCCTGGTCATCGGGCCTGCCGTCTGGATCGTGGTCGAGATCGTGGCCCGGGCCGTCCCCCACTGGAAGTGGAGCGTCCTCGTCACTCCACTCCATCAGACCAGCGGCGGGCTGGCCGGTCCCATCGTCGGGTCCCTCATCCTCATGGCCGGCGTGCTCATTGTGGCCGGGTCGGTGGGCGTCATGGCCGGCCTCTACCTGGGCGAACTGGCCCGTCCGCGGCGCAGCGGGAAGACCGGTGGCTCCATCCTGCGGACGGCCAGCGAGGTGCTGTCGGGATTCCCCTCCATCGTCCTCGGCTACGTGGGCTACGTAGCCCTGGTCGTGGGCCTGGGGTGGGGGTTCTCCCTGCTTCCCGCCGTACTGATCCTGTCGATGATGGTGGTGCCGTACATCGCCAAGTCCACCGAGACCGCCATCCGACAGGTTCCCACCAACTACCGGGAAGGGGCCGAGGCCCTGGGCATGTCCATGGGCTACAGCCTGCGGAAGGTGGTCCTCAAGTCGGCCGCTCCCGGCATCGTCACCGGACTGCTGCTGGCCCTGGCCATCGCCGGCGGCGAGACCGCACCGCTCATCTACACGGCCGGCTTCATCGACAAGGTCCCCGTGGGCCTCGTCCAGACCCATGGATTCCCCTACCTGACCTACGTGGTCTTCTCCTTCTTCCAGCTGCCGAGCAAGGAGGCCAACTACCTGGCCTTCGACGCTGCCGTCATCCTCCTGGTCATCGTGCTGCTCCTGCTCGGTGGCATCTCGGATCATCGTGTCCCGCACCCAGCGATACGCCGAGGGGCGCCGCTAAAGGGGGCTCCCAACCCGGCCAGGCCCGAGTTGTCCACAGGTTCCAGGAATACCCGACGGATGAAGTTGTTGACTAAGCAACGATTCATGCCGGGAACCAATTGGAGGAGCCATGGCAGAACAAAGCCAGAATTTGCCGCTGTTACCACTGACCTCGGGAGTTGTGCTCCCGGGAATGATGTTCACGATGGCCCTCGAGTCCGAGGAGGCCCGGGCGGCTGTTGACGCCGCCGCTTCCGCCGACGGCCATTTCATCATCGTCCCCCACATCGACGGCCGGTATTCCGACGTGGGCGTGGTCGCCGATGTCGTCGAGACGGGTGAGCTGCCGGGAGGCATGAACGCCGTGGTCGTCCGCGGTGTCGATCGCGCCGCCATCGGCCCAGCCGTGCCCGGCACCGGCCAGGCCCTCTGGGTCCAGGCCGACACCATCGTCGAGCCGCCGGCTTCACCGGCCGCCACCGAGCTGGCCCGGGAGTACCGAGCCGTGCTCGAGAACATCCTGCACTCCCGCGGCGCGGGGCGGATCGCCGAGCGGCTGGCCGACATCACCGAACCAGGACGGATCGCTGACGTCGCCGGTTACTCGCCCGACCTGAACCTGGCCCAGAAAGTCGAGGTCCTCGAGACCGTCGACGTGGAGGCACGGCTCCGGCTGGTCCTCGGGTGGGCCCGGGACACGCTGGCCGACCTGACCTTGCGCGAGCGCATCAAGACGGACGTGGAAGAGGGCATGGAGAAGACGCAGCGGGAGTTCCTGCTGCGGCGCCAGCTCGAGTCCATCCGCAAGGAGCTGGGCCAGCTCAACCCGTCCGACGAGGACGCCCCCGACGACTATCGCAAGGCCATCGAGGGCCGCGAGCTACCCGAGGCTGTCCGCAAGGCAGTGGAGCGGGAGATCGCCAAGTTGGAGCGGACCAATGAGCAGAGCCCCGAACAGGGTTGGATCCGCACGTGGTTGGACACCGTGCTGGAGCTTCCCTGGGGCGAGCTGTCCGAGGACCGCCTGGATGTGGCGGCCGCCTCGCAGATCCTCGACGAGGACCACGATGGCTTGAGCGACGTGAAAGAGCGCATCCTGGAGCACCTGTCCGTTCGCAAGCTGCAAGCGGAGCGGGGCCTGGCGCCCGTCGGTGGTCGAGGCAACGGGGCCATCCTGGCCCTGGTCGGTCCCCCGGGCGTGGGCAAGACCTCGCTGGGCGAGTCGGTGGCGCGCGCCCTCAATCGCTCCTTCGTCCGTGTGGCACTGGGAGGTGTCCGGGACGAGGCCGAGATCCGTGGGCACCGCCGCACCTACGTGGGCGCGCAGCCCGGTCGCCTGGTGCGGGCCCTGCGTGAAGCGGGGACCATGAACCCGGTCATCGTGCTCGACGAGGTGGACAAGCTGGGTGCCGACTACCGGGGCGACCCGTCCTCGGCGCTGCTCGAGGTCCTCGACCCGGCCCAGAACCACACCTTCCGGGACCATTACCTGGAAGTGGAGCTGGACCTGTCCAGGGTGCTGTTCATCGCCACGGCCAACATGATCGACACCATCCCTGCCCCGCTGTTGGACAGGATGGAAGTGATCCGGTTGGACGGCTACACCGAAGAGGAGAAGGTGGCCATCGCCCGGCATCATCTGGTCGGGCGCCAGCTGGAGCGCGCCGCGCTCCGGGAGGACGAGGTCACCATCACCGACGGGGCGCTGCGCGCCGTCGTGGGCGACTACACCCGGGAGGCCGGGGTCCGCTCGCTGGAACGCGAGCTGGGTCGGCTGCTCCGCAAGGTGGCCACCAAGCTGGCATCGGAGAAGACCACCGAGCCGGTCATCGTCGACACCGACGACGTCCGGGAGTGGTTGGGGCGTCCGCGCTTCTTCTTCGAGACGGCCGATCGGACTGCGGTCCCCGGTGTGGCTACCGGCCTGGCCGTCACCGGAGCCGGTGGCGACGTCCTCTACGTCGAGGCGTCGGTGATGGACGGTCCCGAAGGGCTCACCCTTACCGGTCAGCTCGGGGACGTCATGAAGGAGTCGGCGGAGATCGCCCTCTCCTACGTGCGGTCCCACGCCGAGGCCCTGGGCATCGACCCGACCAGCTTCGCCGGCAAGCGGTTCCACCTGCACGTGCCGGCCGGAGCCATCCCGAAGGACGGTCCCTCTGCGGGCGTCACCATGACGACCGCGTTGGTCAGCCTGTTGCGTGATCGGCCGGTTCGGTCGGTGGTGGGCATGACCGGCGAGGTCACCCTGCAGGGACGGGTGCTACCGATCGGTGGCGTCCGCCAGAAGGTACTGGCCGCCCACCGGGCCGGACTGACCACTGTGGTCCTGCCCGCCAGGAACGGCCCGGACCTGGAGGACGTCTCGGAGTCCGTCCGCGACGAGATGACGTTCCATCTCGCCAGCGACATCAACGAGGTGTTGGATGTCGCCCTGGCCGAAGACGCCGAGGCGGCCGCATCCAGTGGCCCCACGA
Source organism: uncultured Acidimicrobiaceae bacterium (assembly GCA_963781305.1). Taxonomy (GTDB): domain Bacteria; phylum Actinomycetota; class Acidimicrobiia; order Acidimicrobiales; family RAAP-2; genus DASXMT01. The sequence goes on along the minus strand of CAWAFL010000014.1, from coordinate 725,213 downwards.
CCGGCCAGCAGCCGCTGGCCGCGTAATCAGCGGACCGGCTACGAGCTGGCCAGGAACTCAGTGAGGATCCTGGCCAGCTCCACCGGTCGGTCACCTTGAATGCTGTGGCCGGCGTTGTCGACCACGATGACCTCGGCGTCCGGCCGGCGCCGGAGGACCTCGGTGACGTCGTCGTCATCGACCACCGGGCTCAGGCCCCCCCGCACCAGCAGGAGGGGCATGGCCGTCTTGGACACGTCGTCCCACAACGAGCTGAAGTCGAGGGTGGAGTCGACGTGCAGGCCCGCCGAGCCCGATGGACGCCCCAGCTGATGACGCCAGGTCCACGTCCCGTCGTCGCGCTGCACCGCGTTGTGCAGCACCCCCCGCCGGAGCGACGATTCCGACCTGGTTGGGTTGAAGGCAATGGTGCGCTCCAGGATCTCGTCGAAGGAGGCAAAGGACTCCGGTCCGGCCAGGAAGGCGGCGATGTCCGAGCTCTTCTTCTCGTTCACGCCCGGCGTCACGTCGACCAGGGCCAGCTTGGGCACCAGCTCGGGATGGCGGGCGGCGGCGGCGATGGCGGTCATACCTCCCAGGGACATGCCCACCAGCAGACGGGACTCGGGGGCCAACTCGGTCATGACGTGGGTCACGTCGGCGGCCATGGCCACCGGATCGAGGGCCCGGCTGTCCCCTGGCCAGTCGGAGTGACCGTGACCGGGAAGGTCGATGGCCACCAGCGGACGCCCGAGGGCCAGCGCCACCGTGTCCCAGGTGTGGGCGTTCTGCCCGCCACCGTGGACGAGGACCAGGTCAGCGGGGGCCTCTCCCCACACGAGGGCGCTCACCTGCCGTCCTGCGCCCACGTCGACTGATCGGCGGACCACCGTGGGAGGGCCGGACCATGGCAGTCCGGCTTCGGCCGCATTCTCGGTGAACAGCCCGAACTCGTCGTACACGTAGTCGCTCATGCAACCATCCTGTCTCGCCTACCGGGGCTGCGTCACCTCGTCGCCGTGCCGGAGCGCCTCGACCAGCTCGCCCAACGTCTCGGGGCGGATGGCGTACGGGGTGTAGAACCCGATCCGCTCCACCTGGCCTCCGAAGCGGCTCCCGATCTCGGCCGCCACCTCGGCCGGCGAACCGACGGCGGCAAGTGTCGCCACCATGACGTCGTCGAGCAGGGCGGGCATCTCGGCCCATCGTCCTGTCTTGGACATGGCGTTGAGCTCGGGCTGGAGGTCCTCCCACCCCTCGACTTCGAGGACGGGACGGTACGCCGGTGTCGACGCGTAGAAGGCCAGGAGCCAACGCGCCCCCGTCATGGCTGCGGCCAACTCCGCTTCGTCGCGGCCGCACCCCACGATGACCTCGGCGGTCACGCTGAGGTCGCTTCGGTCCCGTCCGCCCCGGCGGAGGCCTGCCTCCATGGCCGGCAGCGTCCGCTGGCGGAAGTGACGCCCGGTGTTGAACGGCATGACCAGCAAGCCGTCGGCGATCTCGGCCGTCAACCGGACCATCTGGGGCCCAAGGCCACCGAGGAAGATGGGCGGTGCCCCGAACGGGTTGGGTCCCGGGTTGAACGTCGGGGGCATGAGCGTGTGCGTGTAGAACTGGCCGCGGACATCCAGCCTCTCGCCCGTCTCCCAGCTGGCGAAGATGGCCCGGAGGGCGCCGACCAGCTCGCGCATGCGGGCGATGGGCCGCTCGAACTGGCTGCCGTACCGGCGCTCGATCTGCGCCCGGACCTGGGTGCCGAGACCGAGAGTGAACCGCCCCTTCGACACCGTCTGGAGGTCGTAGGCCTGATGAGCGAGCTGGACGGGGTTGCGGGGAAAGGCGATGGCCACGTTGGTGAGCAGTTCCAGGCTGGTGGTGGCCGTGGCCGCCAGGATCAGCGGGGTGAACACGTCGTGGGGGCCCTCGAACGTGAAGGCGCCGTCCACTCCCAGCTCCTCGAGGACCCGGGCCTGGTCGGCCACCCCATCGAGGCCGGACAGCATCGTCTCGATCTTCATCCCGTCGGTTCCCGTTCCACGCTCGCAGTGTAGGGAACGACGCCAGGATCTTCCCTGACGCTGCAATACTCGAGAATGCCCCGGATGTCCCTGGCCAGTTTCAACGTGCACTCGGGCGTCGACACCCGGGGCCACGGCTATGACGTGGTCAGCGCGTGCGCGTCGCTCGACGCCGACGTGCTGGTGATCCAGGAGTCCTGGCATGCCGACGCTGACCCCGAGAGCACGGCGGCCCGGGTGGCCGACCGCCTCGGTTACCGGCTGGCCGAAGAGCCCATGGCCCGGACCAAGCTCCACGCCCCCATCAATGAGCTGGCCCCGAGGGTGGGTTCGAAGCTGGGCCGGGTCTACGGGCCCCTGTTGTTCGAGGGGGAGGACACCAAGAGAGCACGCCGGGCCCATGCAGGCCGGCCCTTCCGCACCGGGCAGTGGGGGGTGGCCGTTCTGGCGCGGGTGCCGGTGGTCGACACGACCATCCTCTCCCTCGGAAAGCTCCCCGGCGACTACGCCCAGCGGGTGGCCATCCGCTGCGACCTGGAGATCGACGACCGACGCATCGCCGCCATCGGGACCCACATGTCCCATCTCACCCAGGGCTCGCCACTGCAGTACCTCCGGCTTCGCCGGTTGCTCCCTCCAGCCAGTCAACCGGCGGTGCTGGCCGGTGACATGAACCTGTGGGGACCGCCCGTCGCGGCCGCCTTCCCCGGTTGGCGGCGCGCCGTGCGAGGCCGGACCTGGCCGGCGGAGCACCCCCACAGCCAGCTCGACCATGTGCTGGTGACACCCTCGGTCACCACCATCGAAGGTGCGGTCGCCCCGTACCTGGGATCGGACCACCGGGCCGTCCGAGTGGTGTTGTCCTTCCCCTGAGCCCGGGACCACCCGGTCGGGCGGGGAGCAGCCAACTACCGTGGTCGCATGCCAGTTGAGCTCGAGGGGTTCACCCGCGCCAGCTTCACCGCCGATGGCCGGACCAAGGACGTCTACCGGACCGGCTCGGGGCCGGCCATCGTGGTCATCAGTGAGATGCCGGGCATCACCCCCGAGGTGGCCGATTTCGCCCGGAGGGCCGCTGCCATCGGGTGTACTGCGGTCATGCCCCACCTCTTCGGCACCCCGGGAAGGCCCGTCTCGGCCGGCTACACCCTGGGTTCGCTGGGCCGGGCGTGCATCTCCCACGAGTTCTCGGTCCTGGCCCTTCGGCGGACCAGCCCGGTCGTCGCCTGGTTGCGGGCCCTGGCCGCCCACGAGCACCAACAGTGCGGCGGGCCGGGGGTGGGCGCGGTCGGCATGTGCTTCACCGGTGGCTTCGCCCTGGGCATGATGGTCGACGAGTCTGTGGTGGCTCCGGTTGTCAGCCAGCCGTCATTGCCCTTCCCGGTTTCCGCCTCCCGAAAGCAGGACCTCGGCCTCTCCGACAGCGATCTGCGGCGGGTCCAGGAGCGGGCGGCCGCCGGCACCTGCGTGCTCGGGGTCCGCTTCAGCGGCGACACGTTCAGCCCTCCCGAGCGGTTCGACCACCTCCGCCAGGCGCTGGGCGACCGGTTCATCGCCATCGAGCTCGACTCCTCTGCCGGCAACCCCCACGGGCACAAGCCGAAGGCCCACTCGGTGCTCACCGGCGACCTCGACGACCGCCCGGGAACGCCGACCCGTGACGCCCTCGACACCGTGCTCGCCTTCTTCGCCGAGAGGCTGTTGCCGTGAACGACTGGACCTCCTGGGAACAGCTGGGTCGACACCGTCACCTGGCCGGTCTCGACGTGTTCACCATCGAGGTGCCGGCCCGGGGCCAGGAGCGCCGCGAGCCCCTGCTGGTCCTTCACGGGTTCCCGAGCTCGTCGTTCGACTTCCATCTGGTGGTCGACTCGATGGCCGACCATCGCCGTGTGCTCCTCATCGACATGGTCGGCTACGGCCTGTCCTCCAAGCCCGACCGCGCCTACACCATGGATCTCCAGGCCGATGTGGTCATGGCCTACACCAGTGAGCTGGGCATCGACCGGCTGGCCCTGCTCACCCACGACATGGGCGACACCGTCGGGGGTGAGCTCCTGGCCCGCCAGCTCGAGGGCCGCTGGCTGGTCGAGGTCACCGAGCGGGTGGTCACCAACGGGAGCATCTACATCCAGATGGCCCACTTGAGCGCGGGACAGGAGGTGCTGTTGAGTCTGCCCGACGAGCGGCTGCCCGACGACGCCGCGCTGGACCGGCGGAGCATCGAGGCTTCGCTGGCCGCCACCTTCAGCCCCCGGTCGTCGGTCCCCGAGGACGAGCTGGCGGCCATGTCGGCCATGATCGCTCAGCACCAGGGCCACCTGCTCCTGCCGCGCCTGATCCGCTACATCGAGGAACGGCGGGCGCACGAGGGGCGCTTCACCGGTGCCATCGAGGCTCACCCGTCGCCGCTCTCGATCGTATGGGGCGCCGACGACCCCATAGCCCTGGTGGCCATGGCCACGCGCCTGCACGAGACCCGACCCGATGCCGGACTCGAGATCCTCGATGGCGTCGGGCACTACCCGATGGTGGAAGCCCCGGCCCGGTTCGCCCAGTCTGTGGCTCGGGCCCTGGGCTGATCACCGTGCGCCGGCTCAGAAGGGCTTGTCGCCTCGGATGGTCACCCGCTGGATGACCCGGTGGGCATCGGCGTAGTCGTCGATGGCGTAGTGCATGGTCGTCCGGTTGTCCCAGAAGCCGAGGTCGCCCGCCTCCCACTGGTAGCGGACCACGTACTCCGGGGTGACCATGTGGCAGTACAAGAAGGTGAGGAGGGCGTTGCTTTCCTTGTTGGACAGTCCCTTGATCCGGGCCGTGAACCCAGGGTTGACGAACAGGCTGCGGCGGGCACCTTGTAGTCGAGCAGGGCTTGGCGGATGGCGCCCACGGTCTCAGGGTCCAACTGTTGGCGGAGGTCCACATGGAAGATCTCCGCACCGATGGTCCCAGAAAGCGGTGCGATGTCAAGCTGAAGGGTGCGGTCGGTGATGGTCACTGTTGCATGTCCTCCAGATCGGGCCGTCCCGGCCCCGGCGGAACGCCCTCAAATCCTGACTATCCACATTAACAATGTCAAATCACTAGGTATGGCAAGAACAGGCACCGAGCGCCGCCCTAAGCCCGGCACACGACCTCCCCGTGCAGCACGGCGTACCAGCCGTCGGCCTCTACCATCCACCCGCGCCACGCCTCGGCGAAGGACTCCAGGTCCTCGGGGGTGGCCAATCCGTAGTCGACCATCTGGGTGGCCAGCGACGACTGGGTCACCCGGTCGGCCCACAGGCTCCCCCACCAGGTCCGGTCAGCCGGGGTGGCGTAGCACCACGTGGAAGCCGTCGGGACGATGTCGTCGAAGCCCGCCTGTTGGGCCCAACCCAGCAGGCGTCGGCCGGCGTCCGGCTCTGCCCCATTGGCCCGGGCCGTGCGCCGATACAACTCCAGCGCCCGGGTGAGCCGGGGGTCCTCGGGAAACCAGGTCATCGCTGCGTAGTCAGCGTCGCGGGCAGCCACGACGCCGCCGGGGCGGCAAACCCGCCGCATCTCCCGGAGGGCGGCTACCGGATCGGGCAGGTGCTGCAACACCTGGTGGGCGTGGACGATATCGAACGATCCATCCTCGAACTCGAGCTGGGTGATGTCTCCCGACTGGAAGGTCACGTTCGCACACGCCGCCTCCTCGGCCGCTCGGGCGGCCCCTTCGAGGACCGACGCTGAGGCATCGACGCCGATGACCTGGCCGGGTGCGACCCGCTTGGCCAGGTCGATGGTGATCGTCCCCGGTCCACAGCCCACGTCGAGCAGGTCCATGCCCGCCACGACGTGGGCGAGCACATAGGCGGCCGAGTTCTCCGCCGTCCTCCAGGTGTGCGAGCGCAGGACGCTCTCGTGGTGACCGTGGGTATAGACGTTCTTCTCGCTCATTCCCCCAGCATGGCCTCTCGTGCGGCCGGTGCCCGACGATTGGTCCGGCCACAAACGGCATATGCTGACTTCTGTCAGTCCCTGCCGTGTGACAGAAACTGTCAGCACCTGCATCACGGCCCAGTCCATCGCCCACCCATCACCCATCTCTTTAAGGAGCCCAGCAATGGACACCGTGCTCCTCGCCTCCGACCCGCCCCCCGGGCTCGCTGCCCGGAAGAAGGAACGAACCCGCCAGCAGCTGGCCCAAGCAGCGGCCCAGCTCTTCTATGAACGCGGCTACGACGCCACCACCATCGACGACATCGTGACCGCCGTGGACGTCTCGCCCCGGACCTTCTTCCGCTACTTCCCCACCAAAGAAGACCTCGTGGTTGCCCTGGGACAGACGGGCATGGGCTCCTTCCTCGACGCCCTGGCCGAACGGCCGGCCGGCGAGGCCCTGCTTACGTCCGTAGAGCGGGCCATTCAGAACTCGTTCGAGCTGCCCTGGCAGGACACTACCCGCGTCCGCTCCTTTCTCTCCTTGCTCCACGACACCCCGGTCCTCCGGGCCCGGTGGCTGGAGGAGAGCAATCACAATCGCGGTCTGTTGGCCGGGGTGATTGCCGCTCGCACCGACGGCGACCCGTCGGGCACCCGAAATCTCCTGATCGCCGGGGCCATCATCCTGGCTATCGACACCGCCCTGCAGGTCTGGTTCGACCAGGACGACGAGGACAACGTCGCCATCTTCGTCTACCGCGCCCTGGCCGAGCTGACCACACCCCTACTCACCCCGTAGTTCGAGAGCCACGCCGTTCGTCCGGGGGAGGCGGCGTAGTGCTCGCAAACGGAATCCGAACGCTCTGGAGATCTGTGACCCCGCCGCAAGTACAACTGATTGCCCCGACGGCAGCCGGTTTGGACGGCCACGACCGCCGGCGCTGGATGGCGCTCGGCGTCATGTCGTTCACCGTGCTGCTGATCAGCCTCGATCAGACGGTGCTCAACGTCGCCCTTCCCACCCTGGTGAAGGAGCTCCACCCTTCGAGCAGCGGGCTCCAGTGGATCGCCGATGCCTACACCCTCACCAATGCGGTGCTGTTGGTCTTCGGTGGCGCACTGGGCGACCGCTACGGTCGGCGACGCATCTTCCTGGTCGGCGTGGTCATCTTCGGGGGCGGCTCTTTGGCCTGCGCCATGGTGCACTCCACCGGGCCGCTCATCTTTGCCCGTGCGGTGATGGGGCTGGGCGCGGCATTCCTCATGCCTGCCACCCTGTCCATCCTCGCTTCGATGTTCACCGGCCAGGAGCGGGCCCGGGCCATCGGTATCTGGGCCGGCGTGGGCGGTATCGGTACGGCGGCAGGCCCCCTCCTCGGAGGTTGGCTCCTCCAGCACTTCTGGTGGGGCTCGGTGTTCTTGATCAACGTGCCCGTGGCCGTGCTGGCCTTCATCGGCGGGATCCTCTTCACCGTCGAGAGCCGGGCGGAGATCAGACCATCGCTCGACCCGGTGGGCGTGGTCTTGTCCTCGGCCGGCCTGACCGCTCTCACCTATGGGCTCATCGTGGCCCCGACCAAGCACTGGGGATCGACCACGGTCATTGGCTGTTTCGCCCTCGCAGCCGTCTTGTTGGTGGCCTTCGTGTGGTGGGACGGACGGCGGGAGAGCCCACTGGTCGACCTGCACCTCTTCGCCAACCGCACCTTCTCCTCGGCGTTGGGTGCGGTCACCGCAGTGTTCTTCGCCTTGTTCGGCGTGAGCTACCTGCTCAGCCAGTACATCCAGTTCGTCCAGGGAGTCAGCGCCTTCGGGGTGGGACTCCGCTTCCTTCCCCTGGCCGTGGGGACGCTCATCACCTCCAACACAGCGGCGCGTCTCACGCTCAAGTTCGGGCTCCGGCGGGTGCTGGTCGTGGGCATGATGCTGGTCACCGCCGGACTGGCCAGCTTTGCCTCGGTGACCACCCAGTCAGGATTCACCATCGTGGGCATCGCCTTCGGGTGCATCGGCCTGGGCATGGGCCTGGTCATCGCGCCGGCATCCAATGCCATCATCGGCACCCTGCCGCCGGACAAGGTCGGGGCGGGCTCGGGACTGCGGAGCATGGTCCAGCTGCTCGGCGGCTCGTTCGGCGTGGCCATCATCGGAAGCCTGGCCACCAGCCGCTACCGGGACGAGATCCAACATGCCTTCTCGGGTCCGTTGCGAGGGGTTCCCCAGGCCGCTCGGCCGGCCATCGGCAATCAGATCGGTGAAGCAGTCGGAGCGGCGGCCCAACTACCCCCCGACCTGGCCCGGGCCACCACCGCCGCGGCCAACCAGGCCTATGTCAGCGGCGTACGCCTGTCCGCCCTGGTGAGCGTGGTGGTCATGGTGCTGGCCACCGTGGCGGCGAGCATCTATGTCCCCAAGCACGTCCAGCCCATTCCCGAGGACGACATACACGGCGCTGCGTCCCACTTCTGACCGGCCGCGGAGGATGGCACCGCCCGACGCTCGGTCAGGTGTCAGCGCCCGCCGATCGTGGCCCACGGGTCCGCACCTCTTCGACTTGTTCGAAGGCAGTACGGATGTCGTTGATCCACTCTTCCTCGTTGCGCCCTACCAGTCGCACGCACCAGGCCAGCGCCTCGCTCCTGCTCCGGGCTACGCCCGCGTCGATCAGGGTGTCGAGGATCTGGCGCTCGGCGATCCGGAGCCGGGTCATGACCGGTGCACTCACCGTCGTGAAGTGGACGGTGGTGTCACCGCTGGAGGCGCCCCAGGACACGAATCGCCCGAACGTGGACTGCGCCTCATCGGCGATCCGCATGCGCTGCTCGCGGGTGTCCTCGCGGAACCCACTGACTCGGGCGGTCTCGGCCACGGTCTGATCGTCCGCGCTCACATCCTTGTCCAGGGCAACCGGATCGAGGGTCAAGACAACCAGGATCTCGTCGTCGTCGACGGTGATGACCGGCGCGCTGTCCTGCCAGTCCTGGGGAAGTCGGCCTGCGAACCACGCCACCACCCGCCCTCGATCGGCCGCGGTGGTCCGTTCGGCGCCCCCAGAGGGCCGGCCCCTTCCCCGACCTCGGCCCTGGCCTGGTCGGCCTCGGCCCCTGCGTCCTGCATCTTCTGCTTGTTCATATCTCATGATTACTAGATTACATCATTACCGTTCTGATTCAAACACGCCCTCCTCGTCCATGAATCGGAACGTTCAGTCCTGAGCGAGCCGGCGCAACGCGGCGTCGGTCAGCCGGAAGATGGACCACTCGTCCTGGGACTCGGCACCGATCGACCGGTAGAAGCCGATGGAAGGCTCGTTCCACACGAGGACCGACCACTCCAGACGGGCGTAGCCACGCCGGGTGCACTCCCGAGCCAGCTCCACGAGCAAGGCTCGGCCGAGCCCTTGTCCCCGATGGTCGGGCTGGACGAACAGGTCCTCGAGGTAGATGCCGTGCACTCCGTGCCAGGTGGAGAAGTTGCGGAACCACAACGAGCAACCGACCACCTCGTGGTCCACCACGGCAACGTGGCCGAACAGAGCCGGGTCCTCTCCGAACAGGGCCGCCTCCAGCTGCGCCCCGGTGAGATGGCAGTCCTCGGCGGCTCGCTCGTAGTCGGCCAACTCGTGGACCAGGCCGACCACCGCGCCCACATCGGACGACTCGACGGGACGGATGCGCCGATCGGCTGGAGTCACGGAGCCTGTGTCGCCGCCACGATCAGGTCGAGAACGGACTGGTCCGGTGCCGGCGGGCACTCCGCGGTCGGGAGCTTCCGCATCGTCTCCAGGGCGGCGGCGACGTTGCCTCCGGTGATCGACGGGCTGTGGGCCGACATGATGGTGGCGATCCCGAGATCGGCGAAGCGCTGCACCTCGGCATCGAATCGGTCCGGATCGACCAAGCTCAGCCAGGGGGCCAGGGCATTGAAGGCGAACATGGTCATGCCGTGGTTCCAGAAGTCGGCGTCGAGCTCGGACACGTCCCGGGCCAGTTCGTCAGCCCCGGCACCGCCGGGCACCGGCGTGGCGAAGGTGTCCGATGCCCAGTACACGCCGGTCTTGGTGTCGAAGAGCCCTCGGGTGGTGGGACAGTCGTAGAGCGGGGGCCGTACCACCTTCATCTGACGGTCTCCGGCCTCGAAGGTGACCCCGTCGTCCATCCAGCGACAGCGGACCAACGGAAAGTCGAAGGCATTGCCGTATCGCTCGGTCAGCGCCCAGCTCGAGACCAGGGTGGCGTTGGGACACACCCCCATGACCTCCTCGAGGTTTCCCACGTGGTCGCCGTCCTCGTGGGAGATGAAGACCCACGCCACTTCATCCGGATCGACCAGGGCAAAGACGTCCTCGAACCACTGGCGTCGGTTGCGAAACGAACCGGTGTCGACCAGGACCGGCTCCTCGGCCAGGATGACGGCGGAGTTGATGTAGACCGAGAGGGGTTGTCCGAGAGCGTGCTGTACCTCGTGGATGACGTACGTATCGGGTGCGATCTGGGTCGGTTCCTGCCGGAAGGTCGGCTCGGACAATACGGTCGGCATGGCGCACCCCTTTTCCTCGGGTGCTGAGCGTAGGTCGAACCGTCACATCGCGCTGCCGGAGTGCGGCGAGGGTCCCGGGGGCCCTCACCGCCCCCGCCGCGCCTCTGGGCCGTCTAGTCAGACATTGCCGTCACCATCGCTCGGCCCCCCGTTGTTGTCGGCGTCGCCATCGCCTCCATTGCCCTGCGGGATGCCCGGAACCGGGAGCATCGGTGGTTGCGTGGTGGGGGGTGCCGTCACCGGGGGTGCCGTCACCGGGGGCGGTGGCGGTTGCGTGGTGGGAGGTGCCGTCACCGGTGGCGGAGGTGGTTGCGTGGTAGGGGGTGCCGTCACCGGTGGCGGTTGCGTGGTAGGGGGTGCCGTGGCCACCTTTGGGTGGGTGGTGGTCGACGACGGCGCCTTGGTGGAACTGACTCCTGCGCTGCACGCGGCTGCGGTCAAGGCAACCGCCCCTATGGCGACACCCGTCTTGAGTGAAATTCGCATCAGATCACAAATCCCACACACGACGTTCGATTGCATTGGACGGGATCGACTTGAAGCCGACCACGGGGACCCGGTTCGTTCGGTCGTTCATGACCACTACCTCCTTTGGGCGTCCAGGTAGTACGGGACAGAGGGTCAGTGGGGATTGGCCCGATCGCCGAAAATGTTCGGCGATCTCGTTTCGGACGGCATCACGGATGCGAAGCGTTGCCACCATCGCCCAATCGGCGCACTCCCCCTACGACGTAGTCTCCGAGTCGGGCGGAACGAACGGGCCACACGGGCCTGTGAGCACTCCCTACTTATGTGGACGTTGCAAGTGTGGACGTGGCAAGACCCTCACACCCGCGCCATGTTGGCGAACCGGGTGTGGTGGTCGAGGAAGGCCAGCCTGGTCGTGCCCGTCGGTCCGTTGCGGTGCTTGGCCACGATGATCTCGGCTGTCCCCCGCTCGTTCGACTCCTGGTTGTAGATCTCGTCTCGGTAGATGAACAGCACCACGTCGGCATCCTGTTCGATCGAGCCCGACTCCCTGAGGTCGGCCAGCACCGGGCGCTTGTCCTGGCGCATCTCCAGGCCACGGGACAGCTGTGACAGGGCGACGACCGGAACCTCGAGCTCACGGGCCAGGATCTTCAGCCCGCGGCTGATCTCGGACACCTCGACCTGGCGGTTCTCCGCCCCGTGGCGACCGGTCATCAGCTGCAGGTAGTCGACCACCACCAGGCCCAAACCAACCCGGCTCTTCAGCCGGCGCGACCTGGCCCGGATGTCCATAACGGTGAGGTTCGGGTTGTCGTCGATGAAGATCGGCGCCTCGCTCATCCGGCTGATGGCGTTGCCGATCTTGGGCCAGTCCGCCTCGTGGAGCTTTCCCGTGCGCATGCGGGTGGCGTCGACCCTGGCCTCTGAGCACAACAGACGCTGGGTCAGCTCCAGGTGGCTCATCTCGAGCGAGAACAGCAGCACCGGCTTGTTCATCTCGATCCCGGCATGGGCCACCATGCCCAGCGCGAAGCTGGTCTTGCCCATGGCCGGGCGGGCCCCCACCACCACCAGGTTCGACGGCTGCAGCCCGGCCAGCTGCTCGTCGAGGTCGGCATAACCAGTGGCCAATCCGGTGATGGTGTCGCCCCGATCGAACAGGAGCTGGAGGTGGTCGAGGCTCTCGCCCAGGAGTTCTTTCAACGGCGTCATCGAATCGACGACCCGACGCTCGGCCACGTCGAACACCAGGCTCTCGGCCCGATCGAGGACCTCGGAGACGTCTTCGGGCAGGCTGTAACCGAGCTCGGTTATTTCGCCGGCTACCGACACCAGGCGCCGCAGCAGGGCGTGCTCCTCGATGATCTTGGCGTAGTACTCGGCGTTGCCGATCGACGGCGTGTTCGCCTGCAGCGAGACGAACACCGACGGGTCGCCGATCATCTCGAGCAAGCCCCGGCGACGAAGCTCCTCGGTCACCGTTACCCAGTCGGCCGGCTCTCCTTGGCTGAACAGCGAGGTGACCGCGGTGAAGATATGAGCCATGGGACTGCTTATAGAAATCCTCGGCGTTGCAGATCTCCATGGCCGCGGCGATGGCGTCGCGCGAGAGCAGCATGGCACCCAACAACGACTCTTCTGCTTCCAGATTGTGGGGTGGGATCCGCCCACCTGAAGTGGCGGGAACAGCACTCGGGCGCCGAGAGCGCGAGTCGTCAAAAGCCTGAACCATGATCCTCTAACCCTCTCTCCTGATGCCTGTGCAGGGGTAGAGCGTCTTCCTGGGGATATGGACGCCCGGCCATGTGGACAACCGGCGGTGTACTGGGGAGAAGCCGAGTCATGCGTCGGATCATGACCGGTGGGTGTATCACTGCAGCCATGCCTGGGGCGTAGGCGCCTCGACCGCTCCTCCGGACGGCTATAGCGCAGGACCGGAACTGGTCGGCACCTGGCTCCACGTCTGCTCGGTCCAACGGACCCCGTCCCACCAGCGGAACTGGTGCTGGCCACTCGGATCGGGTTGCCAACCCGCTGGCGCCACTGCCGGATACGCGCTTTGTGCCGGGGCACCGGGCACCCATCCCGCGTAGCTCATGTGTCCGGGCCCGTACGCCCCGGCCGCGGCAGCGTGCTCCACCGCAACCAGCTTCTTGCGGATATGGAACCAATAGATCAGCGAGGGAATGGCCAGGACATTGATGAGTATGGCCAACAGCAGCCAGAGGACCTTTTCCTGTCCGGCGATCTTCCACTGCCAGTCGGGCCGTCGGGCGATGTCCACCACGGCCACCACCATCATTGCCAGCGAGCCCAGGATCACCACCACGTACACGGCGACGAGCACGGCGAACAGTGCTCCCCCGGTCGAGCCCACCACGATGCCGTTCACCGGCCTCAGGTTAGGCGCTGATGGGAATCCGAAAGCCGACCGCGCAATGAACCTCTGGCAGCCGACCTCTGCTCAGTCGGTCGCGGCGACCTCGACGTTCAGCTCAAAGATCACGCCACCATTCAGCTCGACCCTGATGTTGTGGGCCCCGATCTCCTTGATCGGCTCCTCGAGGACCAGGTCCTTGCGGTCCACCACCGCGCCGGTCTGGGACTCGACTTCACGGACGATGTCCGCCGCCGATACCGAGCCGAACAGCTTGCCCGCAGCACCGGCTCGAGCGGGAACGGTGATGGTGTGGCCGACCAGGGTCCGGGCCACCGTCTCTGAGGACTCGCGGTCACGGGCATCCCGCAGGTCGCGCGAGCGCCGCATGGACGCGGCCTGGCCCTCGACCCCCGGGGAGGCGACGATGGCCTTGCCCCCAGGCAGGAGGTGGTTGCGGGCGAACCCGCCCGAGACGTCGATGATGTCGCCGCGTTTGCCCACGCCGCTGATGTCACTGCGAAGGAGGACCTTCATGTCAGCCCTCACCGCCCTCGGACACCGGCGCTGCTACTGCTTCGGCAACGGGCGACTCCGCCGCTGGGGCGGCGGCCGGCTCTACCGGGCCGGAGCCAGCGTCGCCCGACGGGGGGCGGGGGGGTGCGCCGGCTCCGCCTGCGCCCGGACGGGGCCCCGGGCGGTCGGAGCGGTAGCCACCCCCCTCTTCCTCGGAGTCACGGCGTCGGCCACCGGAACCACCGAAGCCGCCGCCGCCCTCGCGACCACGGCCGCCACGGCCGCCGGGGCGTTCCGTGGTGGTCCGCTGGGTGTACGGCAACAGGGCCAGTTCCCGGGCCGTCTTGATGGCGATGGCCACGTCCCGCTGGTGCTGGGTGCAGTTTCCCGACACCCGGCGAGCCCGGATCTTCCCGCGATCGCTCATGTACTTGCGGAGCATGTTGACTTCCTTGTAGTCGACCCACTCCACCCGGTCCTTGCACAGCGCGCACGGCTTCTTCTTGATCCGCCGCCCTGCGTCCTTGGGCGCCCGCCGGCTGCTGTTTCCTCCACGATCGTTGCTGCGTGCCACTAGAAGGGCTCCTCGCTGTATCCATAACCGCCGTCGCCGGCGCCACCACCTGATTGTCCGCCGCCGCTGGGCTGGCCGCCGCCGCCTTGTTGGCCGCCTCCGCCGCCGCCCCGATTGCCGCCACCCTCGTTCGGGCCGCGTCGCTCGTTCTTGGTCACTTGGGCCGTGGCCCAGCGGATGCTCGGGCCGATCTCGTCCGCCACCACTTCGACCTTGGAGCGCTTGTCGCCGTCCGGCGTCTCCCAGCTGCGCTGTTCCAGGCGCCCGGTCACGAGCACCCTGGCCCCGCGGGTCAGGCTCTCCGCCGCGTTCTCGGCCATCTCGCGCCAGCACACCACGTCGATGAACGACGTGGCCTCTTCCCACTCTTGGGTCTGGCGGTTCTGCCAGCGACGGTTGACCGCCAACCCGAAGCTGGCCGTGGCCTGACCGGTGTTGGTGAACCGAAGCTCGGGGTCGCGGGTGATGTTGCCCACCAGCGTCACAGTGTTCCCGTTAGCCATGGATCAGCCCTCCGTTGAGCGTGCGGCGGCAGCACTGGCCGCGGTGGCCGCAACTTCGGCCCGGCGGCCCGCCACCTTGTCCGGTAGGCGCATGACCTTGTGGCGGAGCACCTCGTCGGCCAGGACGAAGATGCGCTCCATGTCGGCCACGGCATCGGGCTCGGCCGTCAGCTCGATGACGACGTAGTAGCCCTCGCGCTTGTGGTGGAGCTCGTAGGCGAAGGTCCGCTTGCCCCAACGCTCCACGCGCCCCGGGTTCCCGCCCTTGGCCTTGAGCGCGCCCAGCGCACGGTCGAGCACCCCGTTCACCGCGGCCTCGTCGGCCCCGGTATCGAAGATCACCATTGTTTCGTATGGCCGCATCGGCGGCGTACCTCCCTCCGGATCGGACAGGTCGTGTCCGAGCCCCACCTCTGTGGAGCAGGTTGGATCTGTTGACCGACAGCCACGCTGGGGTCAAAGCAACGCACCAGTGTAGCCGTGGCTACGAGTACACCTCGCCCTCGCCCGGAAAGGTGCCCGCCCGAACGTCGGCCGCATAGGCGGCGATGGCAGCCGTGGCCTCTCCGGCCAGGTCGGCGTAACGCCGGACGAATTTCGGAACCTTGCCCGTGTTCAGGCCCAGCAGGTCGTGGAACACCAGGACCTGGCCGTCGCACCCAGCTCCGGCCCCGATGCCGATCATCGGGATCTCCTGGTCCTTGGAGATGGCCGCCCCCAACGGGGCCGGGATCCCCTCGAGGACAACGGCGAAGCAACCGGCATCGGCCAGGGCCCTGGCGTCGGCGCTGAGCCTCTGCCCTGCCTCTTCTCCCCGGCCCTGGACGCGATAGCCGCCCATGGCGTGCACCGACTGGGGGGTGAGCCCGAGGTGGCCCATCACCGGTATCTGGGCGTTGATCAGGGCCTCGATCATGGGGACCCGGATGCTCCCGCCCTCGAGCTTCACTGCTCCGGCTCCGGCCCTGATCAGCGCGGCCCCGTTCCGGACGGTATCGGCCCGGTCGAGGTGATAGCTGAGCCAGGGAAGGTCGGCCACCACCAGGGCCTGCGACTTGGCCCGGGCGACGGCGGCCGTGTGGTGCACCATGTCGTCGATGGTGACCTGCAAGGTGTCCTCGTACCCGAGGACGTTGTTGGCCAACGAGTCGCCGACCAGGATGATGTCGACGCCGGCGGCGTCGGCTATCCGGGCGCCGGGGGTGTCGTAAGCCGTGACCATGACGATGGGGTCGGCCCCGGCTGTGCGTTTCCGGGCGCGGACATCGGGGACGGTGACCGGCCCAGATCGGGCTTCGGACATAGGTGTTCCTCCTGGTCGGCCGTCCAGCGCACGGAGGCTGCCGGCGGCGTGTGGGACACCCGGACGGGTGTCGTGAAGTACTGCCTGTGCCGAGGCTACTCCGACCACGGTGGCTGCATCGGCGCTGCCGCGCTGCAACCCTGACCCGGAGTGATCACCCCCCGCGGCGTGCGCCGGCCCGGTCCCGCAACGGCGTCCGAGCCACCGCCTCGACTCCGGCCCCGGCCGGGTACATCCGGGTGAGATGGTTCCACGAGCACTCCGGGCACACCTCGATCACGTAGCAAACGACAGGGTCCTTCCGGCGCCACAGCCGGTTCAACTCCGCTGCCGAGCTCACGCACCGGCCACCCGAAGGCAACCGTGACCCGAAGACGAACGTCACGTCGACCAGGTCTGCCTCCTCGCAGATCGGGCAACCCTCCCCCGAGGGCTTTCCCACGTTGCGGGCGGCCCGCAACAGCTCGGGGTGGGCGTCGCAGACGTCCAGACGGGACAGCCGGCCCTTCCGGAACTCGCTCACGACGGCATTGCGGGCGAGCCGATACTCGACCCGTCCTCCGGTCGGAGACGTCTGCACACCATCGAGCGCTCCTGGGCGCGAACTCACGGCCTCAGGTTAATGCGCGACGGCACCGAAGGCCCGCGCCCCGGACGGCCCGCCAGCGGACGTCGGGGGCCACGGGAACTCCCAGGTGCGGTGTCCGTGCGCGTCGATATGGTTGCATCGATATATCGATCTGATATATCGTTTAACCATGCAGCACGTGAGCGCCATGCCATGGGGAGCCCCCGGCGACGGGCGCTCGGGCGCGGTCGGGGTGGGCTGACGTGCTCGACCTGGCCATTCTGGGCCTGCTCCAGGAACATGAGCTCCACGGCTACGAGATCAGAAAGCGGCTCCGGGACGAGCTCGGCCTGTTCTCGAACATCTCCTTCGGATCGCTGTACCCCGCCCTGGCCAAGCTGGAGGCAGCGGGTGCGGTGATCGGAACCGAGTCGGGTGGGGCGGCGACGGCGAGTGCCCCGATCCCGCTCACCGGATCGTTGGGTGGCGAGCGCGCCGCTCTACGCTCCCGCCGGGCCGGTTCCGCCCGAGGCACCAAGCGATCGCGCAAGGTCTACCGCATCACCGATGTCGGCCATCGCCTGTTCGAGGAGCTCCTCGACGCTAGCGGGTCGGCCGGAGCCGATGACGCTCGGAGCTTCGGGTTGCGCCTGGCCTTCGCCAAGCACCTGGCCCCCCAGGCCCGCCTGGGCCTCCTCGAGCGCAGACGGGCACAGCTCGTCCAGCGCCTGGCCGCCGATCGGGCCCGGGCGGCAGCCGGTACCGACCTGGACCGGTACACCCGCTCGCTGGTCGAGCACAGCACCGAGGCAACCCAGCACGACATCTCCTGGCTGGACCAGCTCATCGAGACCGAGAAACGAACCGAAGCACCAACAACCTGAGAAGAGGACGGCAGACCCGCCATTCGGGGCCGCCGGGACAACGACAGTGAAGGGACATTGATCTAATGAGCACCATTCGAGTGGCGATCGCCGGCGTTGGGAACTGCGCCAGCTCGCTCATACAGGGAGTCGAGTACTACCGCGGCGCCGACCCGACTGAGACCGTCCCGGGACTCATGCACGTCGTGCTCGGCGGCTACCACGTCAGGGACCTCGAGTTCGTGGCCGCATTCGATGCCGACGCCACCAAGGTCGGCACCGACCTGGGCAAGGCCATCTTCGCCGGTCAGAACAACACCATCCGGTTCGCCAGCGTGGGCGACATGGGAGTGACCGTCCAGCGGGGCCCGACCCTCGACGGCTACGGCAAGTACTACCGGGAGACCGTCGAGGAGTCGCCCGAGGAGCCCATCGACGTCGTCGCCGCCCTCCGGGACAGTGGCGCCGACGTCCTGGTCAGCTACCTTCCCGTCGGATCCGAGGAGGCGCAGCGGTTCTACGCCGACGCCTGCCTCCAGGCCGGTGTGGGATTCGTCAATGCCATTCCCGTGTTCATCGCCTCCGATCCCGAGTGGGCCCGGAAGTTCCGAGACGCCGGCCTGCCCATCGTGGGCGACGACATCAAGAGCCAGGTGGGCTCCACCATCGTCCATCGGATCCTGACCCGGCTGTTCGAGGACCGCGGACTGGCCCTCGACCACACCTACCAGTTGAACGTGGGCGGGAACATGGACTTCAAGAACATGCTCGAGCGTGACCGCCTGGAGTCGAAGAAGGTGTCCAAGACCCAGGCGGTTACCAGCCAGATCGAGCACGGAACACTGCCCTCCGACGACGTGCACATCGGCCCTTCCGACCATGTGCCGTGGCTCCACGACCGCAAGTGGGCCTACATCCGCATGGAGGGCCGGAACTTCGGTGACGTACCGCTCAATCTGGAGTTGAAGCTCGAGGTCTGGGACTCCCCCAACTCGGCCGGCGTCATCATCGACGCCGTGCGGTGCGCCAAGTTGGCGCTCGATCGGGGTGTCGGCGGCCCGCTGCTCGGACCATCGGCGTACTTCATGAAGTCGCCGCCGGTGCAGTACCACGACGACGTCGCCCACGACATGGTCGAAGCCTTCTCCGCCGGGGCCACCGATCCCTCCTGGCCCGAGGACTGATCACCGGATCAGGCGGGCTTGGTTCGCTCGTCCCACCACGCCTGCAGCCGGCGGCGGGCCTCCTCCTCGCCCAGCGGCCCCTCCTCCAGGCGCAGCTCCAACAGGAACGATAGGGCGGCTCCCACGTCGCGGCCCGGCCGTAAGCCCAGCTGGTCCATGATCTGCGTACCGTCGAGATCGGGGCGGATGGCGTCGAGCTCCTCTTGTTCCCGCAGCACGGCGATCCGGGCCTCGAGCTCGTCCATGCGGCGACCCAGGGCTCGGGCCTTGGCCGCATTCCGGGTGGTGCAGTCGCACCGGGTGAGCTCGTTCAGCCGGTCGAGCAGCGGCCCGGCGTCACGGACGTAGCGGCGGACGGCACGATCGGTCCACCCCAACCGGTAGGTGTGGAAGCGAAGGTGCAGTTCCACCAGATCGGTGACCGTCTCGACCTCGTCCTTCGGATAGCGCAGAGCGGTCATCCGCTCACGGGTCATGCGGGCGCCCACCACCTCGTGGTGGTGAAAGGTCACCCCTCCGTCTCCGAAGGCGCGGGTCTTGGGCTTGCCCACGTCATGGAAGAGCGCGGCCAACCGCAGCATCCGGTCGGGACTGGTCTTGTCCATCACCGCCAGCGTGTGGGCCAGGACGTCCTTGTGACGGTGGATCGGGTCCTGCTCCAGGGCCAGGCCGGGCAGCTCGGGAAGGAATTCGGACGCCAACCCGGTCCTGACCACGAACCAGAGGGCCACCGAGGGGACGGGGACCACCACCATCTTGTCCAGCTCGTCCCGGATCCGCTCGGCCGACACGATGGACAGGCGCCCATGGCCGGCCTTCACCGCCTCGACCAGCTCCGGCGTGGGTTCCAAGCCGAGCCGGGCGATGAACCGTGCCGCCCGCAGCATCCGCAGCGGGTCATCGGCAAAGGAGACCTCGGGGTCCAAGGGAGTGCGCAACCGTCGGGCAGCCAGGTCGGCCAACCCGTTGAACGGATCGATGAGCTCCATCTCGGGCAGGCGGAGGGCCATGGCGTTGACGGTGAAATCCCGACGCGACAAGTCGTCTTCGACCTTGTCCCCGAATGCAACTTCGGGTTTGCGCGAATCAGGGTGATAGGCCTCGGCCCGGTGGGTGGTGATCTCGTAGGTCAGTTCACCCCGTTTGCTACCGATGGTCCCGAACCGCTTGCCCTGGGTCCAGACAGCGTCGGCCCAGCCCGAGACGATGGCCTCGATGTCGTCGGGCCGAGCGTCGGTGGTGAAGTCGAGGTCGTGGTCCAATGGCTGGTCCGTCGCCGCATCACCAGCAACGATGGCATCGCGAACCGAGCCCCCGACCAGGTAGAGGGTATGGCCGGCGGCCCGGAAGAGCTCGGAGAGCTCGGCCGTGGCCTCGACCAGCGGCTGCAATCGGGCAGGTAGCACGCCGCCGAGGGTAGTTCGACTGGCGTAGGCTGCCGTGCGAAGTGAACTGGGAACGAGGCAGCCTTTGGCCGCGCGGCAGCCAACCCCGAGGCCCTGTGCCCGGGAACGGCCCCGCCCCGTTCACCGGGGTGGGAGCGAGTCGTGCCCAAAAAAAGGTCGTCCGGTGTTCGGTGTGGAAATCGCTGGCCTGCGGGCTATCGGCCGCAGCGGCGATCGTCACGAGCGTGGCGGCTGGCCCGGCCTCGGCGTCCACGGTTGCGGCGTCGCCTCGGGCGACCGGAACGCCCCAACCGGCCCTCACCCTGGTCTCGCAGACCAACTGGGTCACGGCCACCCATCCCACCTTCGACCTGGTGCTGGCGGCCGGGCCTGGCACCCCGTCGGCGAGCCAGCTGGGGGTGACCATCGCCGTGTACCCGTGCCTGGGCACTCCATCGGGATTCGACCAGACGGTCACGTCGAAGACCGGGCCCACCGGGAAGCCGCTGACCTCCACCACCACTCCGGTGCCGTGGACCTCGCTCACCCCCGCGGTCGGCGGGGGCATGGACGTCCCCATCCCCGTCGTCACCGACGGCTCGTCGTCGTCGGCGCCGGGCGCGCCCCTCGGAGGATTTGCCGCCCGACTGAGCGACTGCGACGTGGCCAACGGTGGCGTGTACCCCGTTCGGGTCCAACTGGTGGACATCCGCTCCAACGCCGTGGTCGGTGCCCTCACCACCCACCTTGTGTACTCGACGGCACCGGCCAACACACAGAAGCTGCGCTTCGCCTGGGAGCTGCCCATCCAGACCCCGATCCGTGCTGCGGTCACCGCCCCCTCGGCTTCGATGCTGGCCGCAGACCCCCTGAGCGCGTTGTCGAAGCCGTCGGCGGCAACCCTGGCCCAGTTGGCCCAGGTGGCCGACGCCGTCAACGCCGCGCCCTCGGTACCGGTGACGGTAGCGGCGTCCTCCCAAGCGCTCCGCGCCCTGTTCACCGGGGGTCACGCCGGCACCATCACCGCCCTGAAGGCGGCCAACCAGACCGACCGGCAGTACCTCTGGACCTCCTACGTCCCCGTCGACGCCGCTGCCCTGGTCGATTCGGGGTTGACCGGCGAACTGACCCTGCAGCTCCGTACCGGCTGGGCCGGGGTGGGCACGGTCTCCCGGGCCCCCGGTCCGGCCCAGGCCGCCACAGCCGGGGCGTGGATCACCAACGACCCCATCGACGACGCCGCCCTGGCCCAGCTGCAGGCCGAGGGGTACGACCAGGTGGTCCTCCCCTCTTCCGACGTCACCTCTTCACCTACCCCGTCCGCGGGTGGGTCGACGGCAGCGCCGTTCACCATCGCTACCGACCATGGATCGTCCTTCACCGCCTTGACCTCCGACTCAGACCTCTCGTCGCGGTTCTCAAGCGATCCGGGCGATCCGGTGCTCGCCGCCCACCAGATGCTGGCCAATCTGGCCCAGATCTACTTCGAGGGCGGGAACACCCAGTCGGTGCGTGGGGTGGTGGCCGTGCCCCCCACCGACTGGTCGGCCAACCCCACCTTCGTCAAGACGCTGCTCGGAGGGCTCACCGCCCAGAACCCGGTGGTCCAACCGGTCATCGTGTCCGGACTGTTCCAGGCCCTCGGCACCCCGGTTGCCTGCCGGGCACAGGGTTGCAAGCTGGCCGGGGGGCCCAAAGCGGGAGGCGGACTGCCGGTGACCGCCATCAGCACCCAGCGAAACCGGTTGGACAGCTTCTCTGCGGCCGCCCCCTCGGCCCCCGCCATCGGCCCGATCAGCAGTCTGTTGCTCTCGGCCCAGTCCGAGACCTTGGCGCCGGCACAACAGTCGAGGATCGTCAGCCGTACCGGATCCGCCCTCGGCGCCCAGCTGGGCCAGCTCAGCGTGGCCGGTGACAAGAGCTTCACCCTCACGGCGCGAAACGGCAACATTCCGGTGACCCTCGGTTCCGACGCCGGGTACCCGGTCAAGGGAGTCCTGACCCTCACCAGCGACAGGCTGACGTTCCCCGGTGGGACGTCTCGCTATTCGGAATCGGTACTCCTCAACAAGAGCACCAACAATCGGTACGTGCCGGTGCAAGCTCGGGCGTCGGGCGAGTTCAAGGTCAGCGTCACCCTCACCTCACCCTCGGGCGGCCTCATCCTGACCCGGGGGGCGGTCGCCGTTCGGTCCACCGCTACATCGGTGGTGGGGATCATCCTCTCCCTCGGCGCCATCGCCGTGCTGTTGGCCTGGTGGGTGCGGACCACCATGCGCCGGCGGGCCCAGCGCCGAGCCGAACAGGCACAGGGAACGGCGGCCCCATGACCGACTTCGCGCCGGGCGCAGCCCCAGGAGACGAGCCGCTCGGAACCGGCGGCCCACCGATGAACCCGCCCCGGGGTCGGCGCTCGAGCCTCGTCGGCGCCACCGCGGGCATGGCCGTCGGTACCGCGCTCTCGCGCGTCACCGGGGTCATCAAGCTGATCGTCCTGGTCTACGCCATAGGCGATCAGTGGTTCGCCGACGGGTACAACCTGGCCAACAACACCCCCAACATGATCCACGACATCGTGCTGGGCGGTGTCCTGTCCGCCACCTTCGTTCCCGTCTTCGTCGACCGCCTGTCCACCCGGAAGGGTCCAGAGGCGTGGCGGGCCATCTCCGCTGTGACCACCATGACCATCACCCTGCTCGCCGTGGCCAGCGTGGTCTTCTGGTTCGCCGTCCCCGAGATCATCAACATCTACACGGTGGCCAATCACACCGCCCAGGCCCCCCAGCAGCGGGCCGAGGCGGTCACGCTCTTGAAGTGGTTCGTCCCCCAACTGGCGTTTTATGGCCTGATCAGCCTGTTTACCGCTCTGCTCAACGCCCGGCGCAAGTTCGCCATGCCCATGTTCGTCTCGGTGGCCAACAACCTGGTGGTCATCGCCGCGTTGCTGTGGTTCCACGCCGTGGTGGGCAACCTGTCGCTGAGCGCCATCGCCCGTCATGAGTACTTCCTGGCCATCCTGGGCCTCGGCACCACCCTCGGCGTCGTGGTGCAAGCGGTGCTGCTGCTCCCCTCGCTCCATCGCGCCGATCTGCACATCAAGTTCGTGTGGGATCCGGGGCACGAGGCCATGCGGACCATCATGCGGCTGGCCGGGTGGACCTTCGGGTTGGTCCTGGCCAACCAGATTGCCCTCACCATCATCCTCGCCCTGGCCGACGGAGACCGAACCACGGGATCGGTATCGGCCTACACCTACGCCTACACCTTCTTTCAGCTCCCCTACGGGATCGTCGCCGTCTCGATCATGAGCGCTGTGGCCCCCTCGCTGGCCGAGCGATGGGCGCTGCACGATACCGCCGGGTTCCGCCGCCGGATGGCCTATGGGCTGCGGGGCATGCTGGCCATCATCATCCCGGCCACCGTCGGCATGTTGATCCTGTCGCACGTCCTCTCCGACCTGATTTTCGCCCACGGGGCCACCACGACCGCAGGAGCGGACACCATCGGCTCCACCCTGGCCATGTTCTCGCTCGGTCTCCCCGGGTTCTGTGTCTTCTTGTACATGACCCGCGTGCTGCAGTCGATGCAGGACACCCGGACGGCGTTCTACCTCTATCTCGTCGAAAACGTCATCAACGTCGTGGTGGGCCTGCTCCTGGTCGGACCGCTGGGCGTGCGCGGCCTGGCCTTGTCCCTCTCGATTGCCTATTCCGTAACCGCCGTGCTGGCCGTCGGCGTCCTGCGGGGCCGCTTGGGCTCGCTGGGGGGCGACCAGGTCGCCCAGCCGATCAAGCGGGTGGTGATCGCGTCGGCGGTCATGGCCGTGGTCACCGTGCTGGCCGTGAACGTGTCGAGCGCACAAACAGGTTTCGGGGTGTTCGTCCGTGTCGCGCTGGCCACCGTCGTGGGGCTGATCGCCTACCTGGGGACCGCCGCCCTCTTGGCGGCGCGGGCGGCCAAGAACACCGGTGGGCCCGGCCCCCGAAGCACCGGCGCCCCACGAGGGCCAACCCCCCGGCCCTCACCCGGCCAACCACGGCGGGTAATCGGGAACCGTTCGTCGTCGCAGGGCTTGCCGCGATCGGCGATGACGTTCCATGGCAGACTCGACCAGGAAACAACTGTTCCGACGAACTGGCGCCTGCGGCCGGTTCGGGACCAGTCGGAGCAGGAGGAGGATGTCCATGGCCCGGGTTCGGGTGGTGACCGATAGCGCCGGTGATCTGACACCGTCATTGGCCGAGGAACGAGGGGTCACGGTCGTGCCCCTTTCGATCCGCTTCGGATCCGAGGAATTCGTGGACGGAGCCGAGCTCTCCGCCGACGAGTTCTGGAGCCGATGCAAGTCGAGCGACATGCTTCCCGAGACCTCGGCGCCCTCCCCGGGGGCATTCCAAGAAGCCTTCCTGGGCGCGGCAGGCGATGGGTACGACGGCGTCGTGTGCATCAACTTGTCCGGCGCCCTGTCTGCCACCATTCAGGCAGCCCGTTCGGCCGCTGACGCTGTGGCCGACCAGGTGCCTGTGCGGGTCATCGATTCCCGCTCGGTCACCATGGGCCAAGGGCTGATGGCGCTCGCTGCCGCCGAGTCCGCCGCCGGGGGGGCGACGCTGGACGAGGTGACCGCGATCGCCGAGGGAAGGATCGGGCGCACCCAGGTCTTCGGGGCCATCGACACCCTCGAGCACCTGGAGAAGGGTGGGCGCATCGGGGGCGCCCGAGCGTTGTTGGGCTCATTGTTGTCCATCAAACCCGTCATTCAGGTCATCGACGGGGTGGTGGAAGAAGAGTCGAAGCAGCGGACCCGTTCGCGCCAGTTGCGCTACCTGGCCGACAAGATCCTGGGATTCGGCAGTATCGAACGGGTGGCGGTGTGCAATGGCGCGGCCGGCGACCTCGACAACCTGCTCGCCCTGCTGGTCAACGTGGATGCCAAGTACCCGCTCGAAGTGGTCAACCTGGGTCCGGTGGTGGGTACCCACACCGGGCCGGGGACGATCGGTATCTGCGTCGTGACCCTCGCCTGAAGCGTCCCATCCAAGCAGGTGGGGCGGAGCTTCCGACTATCCTCACGGACATGGAAACGCAGCCTGACGGGCCCGTGCAGCGCCCCACTACCGACGCACCCGCTTCTGGGGACTGGCCGGCGCGCGCCGCTGATCTGGTCGATAGCGGGGTGTCGCTCCTTCGGGACAAGACGGTGCGGCCATTGGCCCTGGCCGCCCGCGTCATCGTCTTCGGTGTCCTCGTCTTCGCTGCGGCACTGGTCACGGTGGTGTTGCTCTCCATCGCCCTCATCCGGTTGCTCACCGTCTACGTCTTCGACGGGAGGGTGTGGGCAGCCGACCTCCTGGTGGGAGCGGTATTCGTGGCCATCGGCCTGGTGGCGTGGAGCCAGCGCACAACTCGCGCCCCGAAGGCTGGTGCCGCCCGCCAATGACCGAAGCACGACAAGTCATCATCGTGGGCTCGGGCCCGGCCGGGCTGACCGCGGCCATCTACGCAGCTCGCGCCCAGCTCACCCCGCTGGTCATCGAGGGCGAGCCCTCGTCCAACAGCGACCAACCCGGCGGCCAGCTGATGCTCACCACCGAGGTGGAGAACTTCCCGGGATTCGTGAACGGGATCATGGGCCCCGAGCTCATGCAGACGTTCCGCGAGCAGGCCGCCCGGTTCGGCGCCGAGTACGTGACGTCCAAGGTGTCAAAGGTCGATCTCTCGGCACGGCCCTTCGGCCTGTGGACCGGCGACCCCGACGCCGCGGAACCGGCGTATACGGCCGAGGCCCTCATCGTGGCCACCGGGGCCCGCTCGTTGATGCTCAACCTGCCCAACGAGGAGCGCCTGCTCGGTTACGGCGTGTCCACGTGCGCCACCTGTGACGGGTTCTTCTTCCGCGAGAAGGACATCGCCGTCATCGGTGGTGGCGACTCGGCTCTGGAAGAGGCCATCTTCCTGACCCGCTTCGCCGACAAGGTGACGCTGGTCCACCGACGCGGCGAGCTCCGGGCGTCGAAGGTCATGCAGCAACGGGCTTTCGCCAATCCCAAGATCTCCTTCCGGTGGAACACGGTGGTCACCGACGTCATCGGTGATACCACGGTGCAGTCCATCACCCTTCGTGACACCGACACCGACATGGAGTCGAATCTCGAGGTCTCCGGCCTGTTCGTGGCCATCGGGCACGAACCCAACACCTCACTGTTCAAGGGCCAACTCGAGCTCGAGGAGAACGGCTACATCCGTACCTTCGGCGGGACCCGCACCAATGTGGACGGGGTGTTCGCCTGTGGCGACGTCCAGGACCACGAATACCGACAGGCCATCACCGCGGCCGGGTCCGGGTGCATGGCGGCGATCGACGTGGAGCGCTGGCTCGAGGCTCAGCCGGGCGGGCACTGACCGCCCCGACGGGTGCGCGGGAATGACGTAGGCCAGACTGCGGTTGTATGAATGTGCGCTGAGCTGGGCGCACGCAACGGCCACCAGGGCCAGGAGGACTTCGAATCATGAGCCAGACAATCACGACCTTGAGCGACGCTAGCTTTGATGAGCATGTCAAAGCCGCAGACGTTCCTGTCCTCGTGGACTTCTGGGCCGAATGGTGTGGCCCGTGCAAGATGATCGCCCCCGTACTCGAGGAGATCGCGACCGAGCAGGCCGGCAAGATGCAGGTGGCCAAGCTCAACATCGACGACAACCTCGACATCACCCGGCGCTTCGACGTCATGAGCATCCCGACGCTCATCCTGTTCAAGGACGGGGAGCCTGCAGCCCGGATCGTGGGAGCCAAGGGCAAGGCACAACTCCTGCAGGAGCTCTCAGCTCACCTGTAACCCGCTCGCACGCGCCGTTGGCGCCGCCCGGGGTATCCGGGTGAGGGTGGATATACCCTCACTCCCCCTCGGGCCCGGCGATTCTGGCGCGGCGGTTGCTGATGTCCAGGCTCGGCTGCAGGCGCTTGGCATTTGTCAGTGCCATGGACGCTGAGGGCACCTTCGCGGACGGTACTCGAGCGGCTGTCGAAGCCTTCCAGCACCGGCGAGGTCTGCGGATCGATGGCATCTGTGGTCCACAGACCTGGGCGGCGTTGGTCGAGGCAGGCCGGCGCCTGGGCGACCGCTTCTTGTACCGGCGAACTCCGATGGTCCGAGGCGATGACGTTGCTGAGCTGCAACAACGCCTCAGTGCCCTCGGATTCGACACCGGCCGGGTCGACGGGATCTTCGGGGACCTCACCTCTGCCGCGCTCGGTGAGTTCCAGCGCAATGCCGGAGTACCCGTCGATGGGATTGCCGGAGCCGCCACCGTTCGCGAGCTCATCCGGTTCGGGTCCCGACAGAAGGGATCCGAAGAGCTGGTCACCGAGGTCCGGGACCGCGAACGCCTCCGTCAAGCCCCGCGGACCCTCACCGGGCGACGAGTGGCCATCGGCGAAGAGGGCGGCCTCGACGCAGCCGTCGGGGCGCTCAGGCGCTTGCTAGTCAAAAACGGGGCCCACGTCACCACGCACCATCACCCCGACGGTTCGGTTCAGGCCTCGGAGGCAAACGCCGGTGGGGCCGAGGTGTACCTCGGACTCCGGCTGGTCGCCGGCGAGCGATCGTGCTCGTCCTCCTATTACGCCGGGTTCCGCTACCAATCCCCCGGAGGCCGACGTCTGGCCGAGCTCCTGCAGGCCCGGCTTCCTTCTGACCTGGCCATTGCCGACGGCGGTAGTCGGGGAATGTCCATTCCGCTGCTCCGCGAGACACGGATGCCCGCCGTCATCTGCGAGATCGGTCCCGCGGCCGTCGTCGTCGAGCAGACGGCCGCTCTTTCTCGGGCCGTCGTCGCCGCACTGACCGGATGGGTCGATTCCGTCTGGGATTGAGCCGGGTCCGCTGAACCATCGACCTCCACGAGAGGTAGGGGCCAGATTAGAAATCCACAACCTCATGCACAGGTTGTGGACGAAGCTCTAGTGACGCGTTAGATCAGTACAACTACTGAACGTGGTGATCGAACTGGGCATTTAGGCGTTATGTCAACTTCACCCACTAACCGCGACTCTCACCCTTGCTCAGCTGTGGACGCCAGCTCACCAACCATCAACTTATAGATGCGCTCGAGGTCCTCGAGGGTGGCGAAGTCGACCACCACTTTCCCCCGTTTGGCACTCATGTCTACTTTGACCCGGGTGTTGAGATGGCTCGAGAGCAATTCTTCCAACTCGAGCAGGCCCGGCGGCGGAAGGCGCCTGGGCGCCGAGGGTGGCGCAACGACATCGTCGACCACACGCGGCCCGACGTCGCTGGGCTCATCGTCGTCTTCCACCAGGGCCAGGTCAGGCGACCGCTCGGGCTCGACGGGCTGAGTACTGGCCCGAACCGCCTCTTCAACGGCGCGCACCGTCAGCCCCTCGGCCACGATCGACTTTGCCAACGCTTCCTGGTAGCCCCGATCGGGCGTGCCCAGTAGAGCGCGAGCATGACCGGGGCTGATCTGGCCCTCGGCCAACAAGCGCTGGGCGCCGGAAGGCAGCTGTAGCAACCGAAGGGTGTTGGTGACGGCCGTTCTGCTCTTCCCCACCCGGGTGGCCACTTCCTCGTGGGTGTAGTCGAATTCCTCGATCAGCTGTTGATAGGCCGACGCCTCCTCGAGAACGTTCAGGTCCTGGCGATGGAGGTTTTCGACGAGAGCCTGCTCCAGGCTGTGGGCGTCGTCGGCCACCTGGATCAAGACTGGAATGGTCTGGAGCCCGGCCCGGCGGGCGGCCCGCCACCGGCGCTCTCCGGCGATCAGCTCAAATTCGTCGGCGACCTCGTCCCCGCTCTGGCGGACCAGTACGGGCTGGAGGACGCCGAGCTCCTTGATCGAAGAGGCAAGCGAAGCCATCATTTCATCATCGAAATGAGACCGGGGCTGAAGCGGATTCGGCTTGATGCTGCCGATCGGCACCTCACGCAAGGCCGATGATCGATCGCCGGCCACCTCCGTCGGTATCAGTGCACCGAGTCCCTTGCCCAGACCGCTACGACGCGCCACCGCTGACCTCCTTCGCTAGCTCCCGATAGGCGATGGCGCCGCGGGAGGTGGGATCAAAAACGGAAATCGGTTGCCCGAACGAGGGAGCTTCCGACAAACGAACGGTCCGGGGGATGACGTTCCGACAGACCTTGGCGCCAAAATGCTCCCGTACCTCCGTCGCCACCTGATCGGAGAGCTTGGTGCGGGCGTCGTACATGGTCAGCACGATGGTCGACACTTCCAGGCTCTCGTTCAGATTGGACGCGACCAGGTGGACGTTGCGAAGCAACTGGCTCAGACCCTCGAGGGCGTAGTACTCGCACTGGATCGGCACCAGGACCTCGGCCGCTGCGGCCAAGCCGTTCACCGTGATCAGCCCGAGGGACGGAGGGCAGTCGATCAGGACATAGTCAAAGTCGTCGATCACGGTCTCGATCGCCCGCTTCAACTTCAGCTCGCGACTGAACGCCGGGACCAACTCGATCTCGGCTCCGGCCAGGTCGATCGTGGCCGGAGCGACGAAGAGGTTCTTCATGTTGGTGGGCTCGATGCAATCTTCCAACGCGTCGTCGCGCATGATGACGTCATACATCGAGCGCTCGAAGTTCCTGGCATCGATCCCGAGGCCGGTTGTGGCGTTGCCCTGCGGATCGAGGTCAATGACCAACACCCGAAAATCGAGCTCGGCCAGGGCCGCTCCCAGATTGACTGCGGTGGTCGTCTTGCCTACGCCGCCCTTCTGATTGGCAACGGCGATGACCCGGGGGAGTGGCCGTGCCGCAGCCGGCGCGACGTTGCTCT
Source organism: uncultured Acidimicrobiaceae bacterium (assembly GCA_963781305.1). Taxonomy (GTDB): domain Bacteria; phylum Actinomycetota; class Acidimicrobiia; order Acidimicrobiales; family RAAP-2; genus DASXMT01. The sequence continues at coordinate 695,211 of CAWAFL010000014.1, read as the reverse complement.
CCTTATTGGCCTTGTTCTCTTGATCCTCGACTAGATCCCCCACGGTAGAGGCTTCCCTCTCCGTGTCGGAAGTGGCACCACCATCAGCCGCCGTTTGGGAGGCCACGACTGCCTCCGTCGCGGCGGCGGGCGCATTCTGGGGGTCGCCGCCGCGCTCGGTTGCCTTCTCTGCCTTCTCTGGTTCAGGCTGTGGAGTCTGCTCCCCTACCGGCTGTGGCGTCCGTACCGGCTGCGACGTGTCTTCGCCTGCGGGTGCGGCGACCGGCTGCGGAGAGCCTTCGGGTCCCGGCGCAGCGGCCGGCTCCGTGGCAGCGGCCGGCTCCGTGGCAGCGGCCGGCTCCGTGGCAGCGGCCGGCTCCGAGTCGGCGTTGGGGACAACGACTGGATCCGTCGGAGAGACCGGTTCGGACCCGGCACTCGCGTCTGCGGGTACTTCGGACACCGCTTCCTCATGCCCATCCGCCGCCGAAACGGCCGGGCCGGAACCATCTCCACCAGGGTCCTTGTCCGTCGCCTGTGGCTCAACCTCTACGGGAGATTGTTGTTTGTCCTGGTCGGGAGACTTGTCTCGATCTCGGCGAAGGCCGCGCATTATGGATCTCCTCGGCCTTGGGTTCAAGGCCTCCATCCTCGCCGCGCCTCGCTCATAGGTCAAGGGTTTACGAGCGAATGTTTCACGTGAAACATGATGGCGAAATTCATTTTCCTCGAGGGGGCCGCCCTCGAGGCCTGATCCGATCTCTGATGGCGCGTGACGAGGGCGATCGTCTGGGGTCCGTACGTCGGAAGACTTCGGAGAGCCGCGGGGGACTCATTCTCCTCGTATTCTCTTCCAACGCTCCGCCAACTCACCGGATCACTCATCCGGATCGCTTCGGTATACCCTCGGACGAGAGTTAAGTTGCCGCCACAACTGCGGTGGAACTCAGTGCCCACACGGCGATATCCCGATGTCATGGCCGTCCAGACCGTTGAGCCCGTGGCATCGTCGGGGCAACCTCCGTCCCGGTTCCTAACCCACTTTGACCGAGCTTTCGCAATCAGGGCTATTCCCCATCCGCCTCAGGGGTGGGTCGCCCTTTTTTCGAGGACATCGCATGTGCGTCTTATGACCTAGGACTTCCTCGAGCCGTGGCGCTCATGCCGCCGACCGGCGGTCATCACGGTCCTCCTCACGACCCGGGGGTCGGGCTTTTGAAAAGGCGAGTGGGATGGGAAAGACGCAGAATGGCCACCGCCCCTCACGCTTACGGCCGTCCGGTCGGTACACATCACTTTACGCGTCGCCATGGCCCAGAGGCCGACCATCGCACCCGTGACGCTGACAACGCCATTGGCGCAAAGGGTCGAATCGCGACGGAGGGCTGCTTAAGAGCGCGAGGCATTGGCTCTTGCATTGGTAGGGCCGGTTGGTCCTGCTCTGATCAGGCCGTTTCGACAGTCAGCCCAGCGGGAGTGCGAGCATCGCCGGTCCATACCGCGATTGACTGGGCAATCGACGAGAGTAGAAAGTCCGATCCGGCTCCACCGCTGAGTTAAAAACGGCAGCAGCGGCCACCTTGGGGGGAACTTTCCCGGCGTCCCTGAGGGCGATGACGGCCCGGGCCAACTCGATCCGTTGCTCGTTCGTATCGAGCGTCTCAGCGATCTCCAACAGTTCATCATCGAAGGCTTCGTCATCATCGTCTTCGAGGGCGGCCTGGGCCCGCTCTATCGACCACGTGAACAGCGTCGGCAGGCGAACCTGCAAGGACGCGTTGAGCTCGGGCAAACTGGTGGCCCGGCGTAAGAGGTCGTCGAACTCGGGGCGCCCCACATCGGCCAAGTCCACCGCGACATCGCGACGGAGGCCCTCGAATGTCCGTTGCAGCCTGGCATTCGCTGCGAGCTGCTCGGGCGAGAAGCAGCATCGTTTGGACTTCTTCGCACTCCCGCACGGACAGGGTTTCGCTGCGGCCTACCTTGGTCATGGGAGATCTCCTTGGTCCACGTCGCTCGCACGATCGTCGCAAAGGGGTGTGACCATAACGTTCCCAGGCCTCGAGAGATGATACGCCGTCGACGTGGAAATCGGCCGGGTACGCAACGAAGAGTCGCCGTGGGAGAGAATCCGAAAGAAGCTCCTGATCATCACGGCACAGCCGTCCCGAGTCGATCAGCCGGCTCCCTCGCCGTGTTGGTGGCCGCCAGATCCTGCCCACCGGCGGACACGAAACTGCTCACGACTAACAAGACTGCCCACCGGCAGACACGCCACCTGCCCTCGTTGAAGCCCATCGCCCAACGCGGTCCTCGCGTTGGGCGCTCTCGCCGAAGCGACTGGCGGGTGCTGACCACACCAATCGGCCCGAAGGAACAGGAAGTCTCGCGGGAGACCGTGGCAATAATCGGAGAATCCGATTTGACCCACAAGCCGTGTCCCGAGGGAACGTCCGTACTGAGATGGTCCATGCCAGGCCGTGTTGTGTCGGCTTTTTTCGGATCGGACCAGACCGTTCGCCTGGCGGTCGGAAAGCCAACCGGCACTACTCGATTGGGAATCCACCCCGATCGATCGGCCCTGTGTCCCAGAGCCGGGCGTATTGGCCCAGTGGGATTCGGGCGAACGATCGCGTTTCGGGTGACGATAAACCCAACCTTCTCTTCGCCCCGCAGGCCTGGAGCGGTCGCCGAGTGGCGACCTCGATCTGGGAGCGTCCCTCTCACGCCATCAGCTCAAGCCGCACCCGAGCGCCTTAGATGAGTTCATGCCCGAGGTCATCCCCAACCCCACCGTCGACCGCCTCATGTACCACGCTCATTGGTCCCCACCTCAAGCGATTCCGCCCCACTCACCGACGCCGTTTGCGGCAGGGACGAAGACCGCGTGCCAATAGTCGGGCAGATCGATTGACCACCGTTTGGCAGTTCTACTGGCCGTACCTGGGAAGACACCACTTGCCATTGCCACTAACGAGCTCCACGCGGCCCGGTCCAGGGAATCAGCCGTGGTCATAGCCCTCAAGAGTCATATCGACGATAGAAGTACCCCGCGACACAGGCCCGAAATATTCAATGTCCAGAGCTTCAGGCACACCGTGAACATGGGGCGGGATTCGCCCGTGGTGACCAATCCCGAGCCCACCACGGCACTTCGGCTGAGCTAACGCTTTGGGCACGGGGTTCGATCCGGGCTCCCAGACGATCCGGGCCCTTGCATGACAACATCTCGCTGTATGCCCTAGCGCTGCCTGGTCAACAGAGGTCCGCCGCTCTCCGTCTTTCGAATCGAGTCGATCGTCACATGGCTCGGGGCGAGTCGTGTCCGACTGGTACAGATCTCGCTGTGGAGAGAGTCCCTGGTGGGCCTTTCCACAGCCGGACCGGGGACGATCGGAGGGTGGCCGGAATTTCGGCTTCCCACACACTTACCTTGGTTCGACCCCGCATCGCTTCTCGCCAGGCGTCAGTTTGGCTAGGAGGACGGGCGGTCCTGGAAGAGAGCCCGCTTGTGCAGTACCCCGGTCGACTCAACGGGTTGCTTCTCGGATCCCATCCCCGCCAGCAGGACGAGGGACCCCAAGGCCACGAGACCTCGACATCCCGATTGAGGTTGCTGCACGACGCGATGACAACCTGCCCGAACGAACTCCCCCGGGCGCTCCACGGCCAACATCCTGATCGGTGGGGCATCGCGCCCTTTGTGGGATGTTTCACGTGAAACATCCCCCAGCCCGGGAGAGCATGACCAGAACGCTCTCCTTCATCCTGAAACGGAGGCCGTAGCCGATCTCTCAGAACAGCGGGCGTTTTGCCGGTATGCCCACTCTTCGGGGATACCGCTCATCGCAGGCCTCGACCTTAACCAGTACCTGGTAGCCGAATCGGTCCAGATAGCGATGCCTCGAAGAGGCCTCGAGCCCCAGTTGAGCAAGCCCTTCGGGGACCCAACGACCTGGGTCTTGGCCACCAGGAGGCTCCGAGATAACGGCTCGACCACCCACAGCCAGTAGGGGAGAGGCGCACTCGGCAGTCGTCCCCGGTGCTCCAAAGGACCGTGCTACCACTAGATCGGCACGTTCGCGGAGATCGTCGGCTCGACCCGCCTCTTCGGCCCGGGCACGCACGACGGAGATCCGCTCGCCCTGGCCAGACCGCTCGATCTCCTCAACCAGGAAATCCGTGCGGCGCTGGTTTGCATCGATGAGCACAAAGGACGCATCAGGCCAACAGGCAATCAGGACGAGACCGGGCAACCCTCCACCTGTTCCAAGGTCAACGACAGAGGCCGGGGAACTCCCGAATCCCTGTTCGAACGTCGACGCGAATCCCAGGGCGTGGTCGATCTGGTCCTCGATGGGCATGGTGCCCAGGAAATCGAGCTCAGACGAACGTTGTAGCTGGTCCCGCAGCGCAGAGGTAACCCGCAGCCGTAGATCCTCTGTCTGGCCACCTTCACCCACCACGCCACCGCTCACAACTCAAGCGCGACAACCGTGAGCCACAGAGGGCTCCCGGTTCTGACACGCACTCAGCTCGGAGCAATAACGATGTATCTCCTGGGCTCTTCACCCTCGGATCGAGTCTCGACACCGTCGATCTCGTTCACCGCGTCGTGGACTACCTTACGGTCGGGCGCCGACATTGGCTCCAATGCGCGCTCTTCGCCAGTCTCTTTGACCTCGTCGACGATGCCCTGGGTGAACCGACGCAGGGCGGCTGACCGCTTCTCGCGGTATCCACCAACGTCGACCAGAATCCGGTCCGTCCGACTGACCGACTGACGCTGCACGTAGGTGCGGGTGAGATCCTGCAAGGCAGTCAACGTGGCCCCTCGAGGACCGACCAGTATGCCGAGATCATTTCCGGTGGCGGTAACTTCGACCGTCTCGTCGTCAATCTGTCGGAATCCAACGTCAGCAGAGAGTCCGAACTCGCGGATGAGGCCTGAGATGAACTCCTGTCCGGTCTCACCCTGCTGCTCCAGCGTCAGTGTCTCTTCCATGGCATCCTCACTCTCAGCCGGCACGCGACCAGCACCGTTCGACGGGGCACCACGGCCGAGTCGTTGTTCTCTTTTGCTCTCTCCGTGGCCGTCGGCCCCGTCCTTGTTACCGGCGTTACCAGCTGTCAGCGACCTGCCACCCGGCGCATCCTGTCGACCGCCAGCCTCTGGGCGCTGGCGTCTGCGGTTACGAGATCCACCCGGACCAGAGGAGCCTTGCGCGTCAGACCCTGATTCACCGTTGGAGCGGGCCGATTGCTGCGCCGACTCCACCTTCCGCCCATTCGAATCGCCATTTCCGTTTCGGTCAGCCTGCTGCTTTGCCCCCCGACCTCCACCGGAAGGGCGATCACTGCCATCTCGTCTGCGTTCGGGTCGTTGCCTACGCCCTCGCTTGGGTGGGGGTGCGACCGGCCGTACCCGAGCTTGCACCCGAGCCTCGCCTCGCATCCGTCCAAAGAGCCCCGCCTTGGGCTCGCTGAGCACGACAAATTCCGCGTCGTCCTCGGCCACGCCCAAGAGATCGAGGACTGCTTCTTTCGCCTCGACTAGTGACTTCCCGCTGGCTTCCACCCAATCCACTTGCTACCGAGCCTTTCTGTTGCGTTTCGACTTTGACCGCGGATGAGCGGTGGGTGCATCGGATCCATTGTCGTTGCTACCCCCGTTGCTCGTCGGCCCGTCCCCCGACGACTTGCCCGTGCTCCGCGGGTTCCCGGGCCGACTTCTGCCTGTTCCGTTGGTTGGCTTGGTTCCATTGGGGGGTTTCGTTCCGTTTCCCGCTCCAGTTCCCGAGCGGTTCGAACCCGGCCGCGCACCGGCTGGCCTGCCCGAAGTCCCCTTTGCCGCGCCGGTAGCCGGCTTGGCCCCAGCGGGCCTGGCCGGCCTGGCACCAGCAGGCCTCGCACCAGCAGGGCGTCCGGACCCGTTCCTGGTCGACGGGGTTCCGCCGCTCTTGGGCCGCGGACGGCTCCCAGTCCCACCAGAGCTCGAACTCGGTCGTTGACCTGTTCCGCTTCCTGATCCCGTCTTCGGCCGTGTCGGTCGGTCGCGTGTGGCTGTCCCTGACTTCTGCCCGGGCGCGTCTGGTTTAGACGGGCGCGCCGGGTTCTCCTTCTCCTCGGCCCGCGCCGGCGGGCCGCCGACAATGCCGCGCCGGAACAGCACCTCTTGGGTCCCAATGCGGATGGCACTCGAAACAATAAAATAGACGTTGACTGCTGCGGGAATATTGAGATAAATAAGCCCGAACACAATAGGCATGTACTTCTGCAGCATTGCCGCTTGTGGATTAGCCGATGCTCCCGGGTTACGCTTGCTAAGCCGACTCATTTGTAGGTACTGCAGTCCGATCGATGCCAGTACCAAGAACAGGTACGGAAGGGCGGCCCACACCGAGCTATGACTGGAGAAGGGGAGCAGCTTCTTGGCAAAGTCCATGCCAAATGACTCGAGCGCACCGTGCCCAGCGATGATGTCGTGGTACATCGCCGTGTTGTGGGGGATGTACCGCGGTTGGGCCACCGTGTGCCCGTGAACTTGGACGGTATTGGTAATTCCCCTGATCACGTCGTAGAGGACCAGGAACGCCGGCAACTGCAACAGCATGGGAAGGCACCCGGAGGCCGGGTTGACCTTGTGCTCTTTGTAGAGCTTCATCATTTCTTCATTGAGCTGGGCGCGATTCTCTGCACCCTTGTACTTCTGTTGCAGCTTCTTCATCTCCGGCCCGAGGGCCTGCATCGCTGCCATTGACTTTGTGCTCTTCACCGTCAGTGGCGTGAGAATGGCCATGATGACGATGGTCAACAGTGCAATAGAGACCGGATAATTGGGGATGATTGAGTAGAAGAACGCCAGAATAGAGGCAACAAAATCCAGCAGTGGCTGGAAGATCTTCCCGATGGGCTTGGTTATATTGTCGAGAACTCCCAGGCTGAAGATCAGGGACTGCATGCCGGGCTCCGATCGGGAACGGGGTCGACTCCATGACCGCCCCAGGGATGGCAACGCATCAGGCGACGCACTGCCAAGAGCGTGCCTCGGCCGGCACCGTGGACCCGAATGGCCTCATCGGCGTAGGCCGAACACGTCGGGAGGTAGCGGCACCCGGTCGGTCGCCCCACCCGGTACTGCTGATAGATACCGATCACCGAGAGGGCCATCCGGGCCGGGACCCCCAGCGACCGTCCGTCGTTCTCGGGCGCGACCGAGCTCTGCTCAGCGACCGTCGCACGAGCGCGACTCACCGCCCACCCGCCATGTCTCCCCTGACCGCTCCGGCGCCTGTATCGCCGATCGCTGCCCGCAGGGCTTGGATCATCAACTTCCTCAATTCACTAAACCGGAGCCCGGCAGCCCCGGGCCCCGTACTCACCAGATACGCGCCGGCCGGCAGTTCTCCTGCCTCGACAAATAGCCCACGCAACTGGCGTCTCAGACGATTCCTGACCACCGCGTTCCCGACCTTTCGGCTGATCGCGAAGGCCAATTGTGGCCTTGACCAGCAAGGTTGCTTGAGGTACGTGATGGATATCGCACCGGCCCTCCCTGGCCTGCCTGACCGTCGAAGGGCGGAGAACGTCTGCCTCGAACGGATCCGATCGATCCGGGTGCCGGGCACCGGGATCCTCGTCTCCACGGAGATCACGCAGAGAGGCGATGACGCCCCTTCAGTCGGCGCGACCGAATGACAGCGCGACCGGCCCGAGTCGACATCCGTTTCCGGAAGCCGTGGGTCTTGGCGCGCTTGCGCACGTTCGGTTGGTACGTTCGTTTCACAATTCACATCCTTCCTCGCCCTGAACCGGGGGACGGGCACCGTCCACAACGGCAGGGGGCCTTGTCGTGACGACAAGGCAGTCAGGACCCATGGTAGGCGCGATCAGGGGTGTTCCTCTAGTCGTGTTCGGCTCAACGCCCCCGATGGGCACGGTGTACCGTTCCGAACACGGTTTAGCGCACCAACGAGTCAGGGGAGCCCGGGATCCGTCGGCCGCTTGCAGCAACCCCAAACGAACAGAACCCTGAGGCATTTCTCACCATGATGGCGGGTCAGACAGAGCCGGGACAAGGTAATCCACAGCTGTGGATTTCATTGTGGACTCACCCGGGTGGCAACGGGCGGAGGCCCACGTGAACGACACCGAGCGGTTGTGGATTTTGTGCTCAGAGGCCCTACGGGAGCAGGTTTCGGACTCCATCTGGCAGGCCTACCTGTCCGGGATCACCCCCTTGTCCATCGACGCCGAGCAGCTGGTACTGGGCGTGCCCAACACCTTGATCCGCGACCGGGTGGAGTCCCGTTTTCTCGGGCTCATCCAGGACACGGTGGTGGGAACGGTGGGTACGTCCCTGGCTGTCCGGCTCGAAGTCGTTGCTCCCATCGCCCACGACCCCACCACCGACGACGAGAGCGATTTCGACTCCGGGCGTTCGAACGCGCCGGCCGGCGGCAGCCGGTTCGGAGAGACCGAGGGGTCCCAGAGCACACCCAACTCCGGGCGGGCGGGCAGCCGGCAAAACCGCTACGAGACCCCGCTCCTCGATTCCCGGTACACGTTCGAGACCTTTGTCATCGCATCGTCCAATCGGTTCGCCCACGCCGCCGCCCAATCGGTTGCCGAAGCTCCGGCCCGCTCGTACAACCCCCTGTTCATTTACGGCGACGCCGGCTTGGGCAAGACCCACCTGCTCCACGCCATCGGCAATTACGTAACGGAGAACTTCAACGGGCGCCACGTGCGCTACGTATCCACCGAGACCTTCATGAACGAATTCGTGGACGCCATCAGGACCAATGCGACCACGGCCTTCAAACGGCGCTACCGGGAGTGCGACGTCTTGTTGATCGACGACGTCCAGTTCATGGAAGGCAAGGAATCGCTTCAAGAGGAGTTCTTCCACACGTTCAACTCCCTCTATGGCGCCTCGAAGCAGATCGTGTTGACCTCGGACCGGCCCCCCAAGGCCATCGCCACCCTCGAGGACCGGCTGCGCAGCCGCTTTTTGTCCGGGTTGATCACCGAGGTTCAGCCGCCCGAGCTCGAGACCCGGCTGGCCATCTTGCAGTCGAAAGCGGAGCGGGAGCAGGTCGATGTGCCCTATGAGGTCCTGGAATTCATCGCCACCCATGTCAAGGACAACATCCGAGAGCTCGAGGGGGCCCTCATCCGGGTCACCGCCTACGCCAGCCTCAACCGCCACCCGCTGAGTCGTGATCTGGCCGAGCACGTCCTCTCGGACATCGTGTCCGCCGATCAACCCCGCAGCATCACCCCCCAGATGATCCTCGACGCCACCTCGGAGACGTTCGGCTTCACCATCGACGAGATCAAGGGCCCCAATCGCCGCCGCCCCTTGGTCACCGCTCGCCAGATCGGCATGTACGTGTTCAGGGATCTCACCGATTTCAGCTATCCGGCCATCGCCCGCGAGTTCGGGGGCCGAGACCACACGACGGTCATGCACGCGGTCGAGAAGATCGGCAACCTCATGAAGGAGCGCCACCAGATCTACAACCAGGTGACCGAGCTCATCCTGCGCATCAAGAACGCCGCACGATGAACCGGGGCCAGCGAGCTCTATCCAGAGGCTGTGGGTCTCCTGTGGACAAGGCCCTCATCCCTTGTGACAAGTCTGTGGACCTACATGAACTTTTCCCTAACACCTCACCCGTGGCACATCAGATCCGTGCCTCGGCGGGGAAACGGGGGATAGCGCGGGGATGGCCAAACCTCTCCTACGCTGCACCGATTCCACTTCATCCACAATCCACAACCCTTATTACTGTCACTAGTCAATTTAAGAACATAAAAGAAGAACAACCAGAAAGGACGCTCTGGTGAAGTTTCGCTGCGAACGCGACTCCCTCGTGGAGGTGCTGACCACCGCGGGCCGAGCCGTCAGCTCTCGCTCCACGACCACCATGGCCCTCGGTGGCATCCGTATGGAGAGCCAGGGAAATCGGTTGGCTGTGGTGGGGACGGACTTGGATCTGACCGTGCACGTGTCGACCGAAGCAATCGGGATCGCTGACGGAGTGTGCGTAGCCCCAGCCAAGCTGCTGGCCGACATCGTGCGGTCCCTGGAACCAGGAGCCGTCACCATCGAGTCGGCGGACGACAAGGTGGAGATCGCAGCGGCCCGGTCAAGGTTCAGCCTTCGGACCTTTCCCGTCGATGACTTTCCCGTGTTACCCGAACCTCCCGAGGCGATGACATCGTTGCCGGCCGCGGGCCTGGTCGATGCCCTTCGTCAGGTGGTTCGAGCGGCGTCCAATGATGACGCCCGACCCCTGCTCACCGGCGTACTGGTGGCCGCCGAGGGGAACGGGATCCGGCTGGTGGCCACGGACTCGTACCGGTTGGCCCTGCGGGATCTCGCCGGGGACGACGCAAAGCTCGACGCGGCCCAGATCCTCGTCCCCGCTCGAGCCCTGGCTGAGCTGCAGCGACTTTCTGCTCTCGGCTCGCTGGCCAAAGAAGGTCCGGCCACCGGCGACGGCGAGGGTCAACTTCCCCAGGTGGGACTGTCCATCGGGGACCACGACGTCACCTTCACCGTCGGGGCCGTCCAGGTCAGCACCCGACTCTTGGACGGGAGCTACCCGGACTATCGCCAGTTGATCCCGGCGGAGTACCCCAATCGGTTGCACGTGGGCAAGGATTCCCTTCTCGACGCCCTCCGACGGGTGCGCTTGCTGGTTCGGGACAACACCACCCCGGTCCGGTTGTCCATGCGCCAGGGCGGCGTGGATCTCACCGTGGTGTCCCAAGAGGTCGGGGACGCCAGCGAGACGGTGGACGCTGACTTCGACGGCGCCGACCTGACCATCGCCTTCAACCCCAGCTATCTCATCGACGGGGTCGAGGCCGTGGCCGGCGACGAGGTCCTGCTCGAAACGGTGGATGCCACCAAACCGGCGACGGTACGGGCCGCCGAGCAGACCGACTTCCGCTACCTGTTGATGCCCGTCCGGGTGTCGTAGCCGGGCGGTCTCCCCAGCCCGAACCAGATCCACGTGCATCTCGTCTCGCTCCACATTGAGGATTTTCGCTGCTTCACCGAAGCGGCCCTCGACCCCGACCCGGAAGGCACGACGGTCATCACCGGGCGAAACGGGGTGGGCAAGACGAGCCTGCTCGAGGCGGTGGCTTATCTGGCCACCCTCCAGTCATTTCGGGGATCGCCGAAAGAAGCCATGATCCGGGCCGGGGCCGAGCAGGCCATTGTTCGGGCCGAAACCATGGTGGGTGAACGTTCCCTGACCGTCGAGGCGGAGCTCTCCACCGTCGGACGGACCCGCACCATGGTCAACCGCCAGACCGTGCGCCGTCGATCTGACCTCCACGAGGCCCTCCGGGCCACGGTCTTCTCGCCCGAGGACATTGCCGTGGTTCGGGGACCGCCCGCGGAGCGCCGCCGGTTCCTCGACGGCGTCCTGGCCGTGGTCGATCAACGTTCGGCATCGCTCAGTGACGACGTCGACCGGATTCTTCGTCAGCGGGCCGCCCTCTTGCGTCAGTCGAACCGGCGTTTGAGCCCTGAGGTGGCGGCCACCCTCGACGTCTGGGATTCTCGGCTCGCCGTGGCCGGCGGTGCATTGGCCGACGCCCGGGAGGCTCTGACCCAGCGGCTCCAGCCTCTGGCCACCGAGCATTACGCTCGCCTGGCCGGAGAGGCCGGTCCGGTCGTCCTGGCCTACCGGCGCTCGTGGGAAGGCGGCCTGGAGGAGGCGCTGGCCGCGTCGAGGACGGACGATCTGCGTCGCGGCGTGACCCTGGTGGGCCCGCACCGAGACGACCTGGAATTACTGCTGGCCGGCCTACCCACCAGAACGCATTCCTCACAGGGCGAGCAACGCTCCGTGGCCCTGGCCCTTCGGCTGGCCGCCCACCAGCTGGCCACCGAGCGGCTGGGCTCGGCCCCGGTCCTCCTGCTCGACGACGTCTTCTCCGAGTTGGACCCGTTCCGGTCCCGAGCCCTCCTGGCCGGCCTCCCGCCTGGACAGGCTCTCTTGACCACCGCCCTCCCGCCTCCTCCTGAGGTGGATGCGGCCAAGACGTTCGTGGTGGGCGACAATGGCTCGGTGTCACCGGCAGCGATCGCGAGCGCGGGATGAACCGGTCCCGGCGCGACGACGGCCCCCGATCGATCGACGTCTCGCTCGATGCTCTGTCCAGCCAACTGGGCATGGCCGAGTCACGAGGTCTGGCCAGGTTGTTTGCCCAGTGGGAGGAGATCGTGGGACCGGCGATCGCCAGCCACGTACGTCCCCAGCGGCTCGACAAGGACGTCCTGGTGGTCACCGTCGATCATCCGGCCTGGGCCACCCAGGTGCGCCACTTGGGGGACGATCTGCTCGACCGGGTGGCCGAGACCACCACCCTGCCGCGGCCGTCCCACCTTGAAGTCAAGATCCGGCCGTAGTTGGGGCGACCATCGGCCGGTTGAGGGGTTACCCCTTGGTACACTGGAGTATCGGTACCGGGGGGATTGAGCACGAGCGCCGGGAGCGTGAAGCGCCCCGAACCAGAGCTCAGTCATCTCGGTTCCCAGTGATCAAATCAATGTTGGAAAGGGCGCGCCTGTGGCGCTGAAAACTGAGGACCAGCGATCTGTAGCTGAGGCCAGCTACGACGCAAGCGACATCACCGTTCTGGAAGGTTTGGACCCGGTCCGGAAGCGGCCGGGGATGTACATCGGTTCGACCGGCCCGTCCGGTTTGCACCACTTGGTGTGGGAAGTCGTCGACAACGCCGTCGACGAGGCCATGGCCGGCTACTGCACCCAGATAGACGTGACCCTGCTGGCTGACGGTGGCGTTCGGGTGGTGGACAACGGCCGAGGGATCCCGACCGGGCCCAGCCCGCAGTATCCCGACAAGTCGGCGGCCGAGCTGGTTCTGACCACGCTGCACGCCGGCGGGAAATTCGGAGGATCGGGCTACAAGGTCTCCGGCGGGCTTCACGGCGTCGGGGTCTCGGTGGTGAATGCTCTGTCCACCCGGTTGGTCCTCGAGATCGACCGTGACGGCAGGCACCATGTCATCGAGTTCGTCAACGGGGGCGACCCCATCGGGAAGCTCGAGGACACCGGCCCCGCGCCGCACAACCGGACGGGGACCTCGGTCACCTTCTGGCCGGATGCCACCGTCTTCGAGGAGGTCGACTTCCGGGCCCAGACTGTCGTCGAGCGCCTCCAGATCATGGCCTTCCTCAACAAGGGCCTGGAGATCAATTTCGCCGACCAGCGGCCGGACGCCAAGCCGCGGCAGACGTTCAAGTACAAGGACGGCATCATTGACTACGTCCGGCACCTGAATGCATCCAAGGAGGCGCTCTTCCGCAAGGTCGGTTCGTACGAGCAGGTCGAAGAGACAATGGAGGTGGAAGTCGCTCTCCAGTGGAACGCCGGCTTCTACGAGAGCATCCATTCCTTCGCCAACGGCATCTCCACCATCGAGGGCGGCATGCACGAGGAGGGCTTCAAGACCGCCCTGACCAGCGTGGCCAACAAGTACGCCCGGGCCAGGGGTGCGCTGAAGGAGAAGGACGAGAACCTCTTGGGTGAGGACATCCGGGAGGGCCTGACCGCCATCATCTCGGTTCGGCTGCAGGATCCCCAGTTCGAGGGACAGACCAAGGGGAAGCTCGGCAATGTCCCGGTGCGCTCACTGGTGCAAAAGGCCACCAACGAGAAGCTGGCCGAGTGGTTCGAGGAGAACCCCAAAGAGGCCAACCAGGTTCTGCAGAAGGCCACGCTGGCGGCCCGGGCCCGCATGGCGGCCAGGCAGGCCCGCGACCTGACCAGGCGGAAGTCGGCCCTGGATGGCGCAGGGTTGCCCGGCAAGCTGGTCGACTGCTCGTCGCGGGACCCCCGCGAGAGCGAGCTGTTCATCGTGGAGGGAAACTCGGCCGGCGGGTCGGCCAAGGACGCGCGCAGCCCGCGGACCCAGGCCATCCTGCCCATTCGGGGAAAGATCCTCAACGTGGAGCGGGCTCGCATCGACAAGATGCTGAAGAACACCGAGATCCAGGCGTTGATCTCGGCCATCGGCGCCGGGCTGGCTGATGATTTCGACGTGACCAAGATCCGGTATCACAAGGTGATCATCCTGGCCGATGCCGACGTCGACGGTTCGCACATCCGGACGCTGCTGCTCACGTTCTTCTTCCGGCAGATGAAACCGCTGGTTGAAGGGGGCTTCGTCTATGTGGCCCAACCGCCGTTGTATTCGACGCTGGTGGGCAAGGAGAAGATCTACCTCAAAGACGACGCGGCCAAGGACGCCTACCTGGCTGAGAACCCCAACCACAAGGCCGATTTCCAGCGGCTGAAGGGCCTGGGGGAGATGGACTACGACGAGCTGCGCGACACCACCATGGACCCGGGGAAGCGTTCGTTGCTCCAGATCGGCGTGGAGCAGGCAGCTCTGGCCGACGAGGTGTGCTCGGTCCTCATGGGCGAGGACGTGGAGCTCCGCCGCCAGTTCATCCAAACCAACGCCAAGGACGTGCGCTTCCTCGACATCTGATGGGGCGGCAGTCACCGGCGACCGACAGTTCGAGAACACAGGGTTAGGACAGGGATGGCAGGACCAAATTCAAGCGACGGGACCGGAAGCAACACCACCGACGAGGCGGTCTCCGGGTTCATCGAGCCCATCGAAATTCAAGAGGAGATGGAGCGATCCTTCCTCGAGTACTCGATGTCGGTCATCGTGTCGCGCGCCCTGCCCGACGTGCGGGACGGACTAAAGCCGGTTCACCGCCGGATCCTCTATTCCATGTTCGATCAGCGCCTGACCCCTGACCGTCCCCACAGCAAGTGCGCCAAGGTCGTCGGTGACGTCATGGGCACGTACCACCCCCACGGTGACTCGTCCATCTACGAGGCACTGGCCCGCATGGCCCAGGACTTCTCCATGCGCCATCCCCTCATCGACGGGCACGGCAACTTCGGAGGTACCGGTCCCGACGAGGGGCCGGCGGCCATGCGCTACACCGAGTGTCGGCTGGCCCCGCTGGCGCTGGAGCTGATGGCCGGCATCGACCAGGAGACGGTCGACCGCGTCCCCAACTACGACGCCACCGCGGAAGAGCCGACCGTCCTCCCGTCCCGCTTCCCCAACCTGATGGTCAATGGCTCCCAGGGCATCGCCGTGGGCATGGCCACCAACATCCCGCCCCACAATCTTGGCGAGGTCATCGACGCCACGACCCACCTGCTCGAGAACCCTGACGCCACCCCGGAAGATCTGATGGCCTTCGTCAAGGGCCCGGATTTCCCCAGCGGCGCCCTCATCCTCGGTCGCCAGGGGATACTCGATGCCTTCCGGACGGGAAAGGGGTCCATCAAGCTGCGCGCCGTGGCCGAGATCGAAGAGGGCAAAAGTGGCGAGACCCGGATCGTGGTCTCGGAGATGCCGTATCAGACCTCCATCGCCTCGGTCTCGAAGCGGATCGAAGAGCTGGTCCGGGCGGGCGACCTGGACGGGATCGCCGAGATCCAGGACGACTCGTCGGGTGGGAAGACGCGGCTGATCATCCGCTTGAAGCGTGACGCCAACGCCAACGTGGTGCTCAACAACCTCTACAAGCAGACGCCCCTGCAGACCAGCTTCGCTGTCAACACCGTGGCCCTGGTCGACGGCGTCCCCCGCACGCTCAACCTGGCCCAGATGCTCACCCACTACGTGGCCCATCAGGTAGAGGTGGTCACCCGGCGGTCCGAGTTCCTCCTCGACAAGTACCAGAGTCGGGCCCACATCGTCGAGGGCCTGCTCAAGGCGATCGACATGCTCGACGCCGTGATCGCCGCCATCCGCGGATCTGATGACCGGCCGGAGGCACGGACCGCGCTTATGGCCGAGCCCTTCTCCTTCTCCGAGACCCAGGCCACCCACATCCTGGACATGACCCTCGGCCGGCTTACCCGGCTGGGCCGGACCGAGCTCGAGAGCGAGCTGGCCGACCTGCACGAGAAGATCGCTGAGCTCGAGGCCATCCTGGGTGATCCCGCCGTCCTTCGTGGCGTCATCGCCAGCGAGCTGGGTGAGATCCGGGAGAAGTACGCCAACGATCGCCGGTCGATCATCACCCACGATCCCGGGGACATGGGCGTGGAGGACTTGGTCGATGACGAGGAGATCGTTGTCACCATGACCCGAGCCGGCTACGTCAAGGCGGTATCGGCTGACGCGTTCCGCACCCAGGGACGCGGCGGTCGAGGAGTGCAGGGAGCGCGCCTCAAAGAGGAGGATCTCATCGACGACGTGGTGCACACCTCGTCGCACGCCCACCTGCTCCTGTTCTCGAACCGGGGCCGGGTGTTCCGGCTTCGGGCTCTCGAGATACCGATGAAGGAGCGGACGGCGAGAGGCACGGCGGTGGTAAACCTGTTGCCGCTCTCGCCCACAGAAAAGATCCAGGCCATCATCGGCACCAGAGACTTCTCTGCCGATCACTACCTGGTCTTTGCCACCAAGCATGGTCAGGTGAAGAAGACGGCGTTCACCGAGTACGACAAGTCTCGACGCGAGGGTTTCATCGCCATCAACCTGCGCGATGGGGACGAGCTGGTCCGGGTGGTGGAGACGTCCGGTGACGACGATGTGTTCATGGTTACCCAGTCGGGCATGACCATCCGCTTCTCCGAGAACGACGTCCGGCCCATGGGCCGCGATGCCGCCGGGGTTCGCGGTGTGCGGCTGAAGGCGGGCGACGAAGTCGTGTCGTGCGACGTGGCTCGAGACGACGCCGACATCTTGCTGGTCACCGATGCCGGGTACGGGAAGCGCACCAAGCTCGAGCGGTTCAACCGCCAGACGCGCGGTGGCCAGGGGGTCCGGGGCATACGCCTGACGGCCAAACGCGGCCGTGTGGTTGCCGCGTTCATGGCTGGGCTGGACGACGAGATCCTCCTGGTGTCGACCGGGGGAGTGGTCATCCGGACCGCCGTTCGCGAGATCGCCTCCCAGGGCCGGGATGCCACCGGCGTGCGGGTCATGAGTGTGCCGGAGGGCCACGCCGTTGCCGCGGTCGCCCCGGTGGGCGGCGAGACACTGGTGGCGACCTGACCGCCTGGTTCTCGCAGGCTCTGCCCCTCGGCCGATCAGGGTCGACGGCCGGTGGTGTAGCCTCATGGACCGGTCTGGGGGCTATAGCTCAGTCGGTTAGAGCGCAGCACTGATAATGCTGAGGTCGCAAGTTCGATTCTTGCTAGCCCCACTCGAATTAGCTGGTGGACAGGTATTCCGTCCCATTCCCCATATGGTCAGTAGGGAATTCCCGTGCGAGATGCGCTCCGGGTGAACGGATGACCAGCTCACCATGGGGCCCGCAGCGGACGCGTGAGCTCCCCGCTATGAGGGGTTTTGGAATCACGAAGGTGAAAAGGTGAGGCGACATTTGAAGTTCGCGGCGCCTGGCGCAAAGGAGCCAATCCATACTCGGCGAACCAGACCGCCACGGCAACGGACGAAGCGCCCCCTGTCAACTGGCTCGTTACCGACTTCTTGTAGCTCGATGGCTACGCGGGTCCACCGCCCGTCAGGAGGAGGTGCTGTCCACTGACAAAGCCAGCCAGAGGGCCGGCAAGGTACTCCACGGCGTCAGCCACATCCTGGAGCGTGCCGGCGCGCTTCATCGGGTTGAACTGGTCAACGAATTGCTGTGCTGCTGGCCGCAACCCGTTCGCAGAGACTCCTGCACCAGAGATGGCGGTGGGCTGGATTGAATTTACGGTGATCCCTCGGGACCCGAGTTCCTTCGCCAGGACCTCTACCAGGAAGCGGGGTGCAACCTTGCTGCCACCATAGAGGGCGTGCCCCAGAGTCGGAAACTCCGTCGAACTCGAGCCCACATATATGATCCGACCGCTGTCAGCGACCGTGCGCGCGGCTTGCTGGAGGGTGAAGAACGTCCCTTTTGTATTGACCGAGAAGGCGCGGTCGAATTGTTCTTCGGTGAAGTCGACGGCCGCGACGTCGACGATCTCCAACCCGGCGTTTGCCACAGCAATATCGACATCCCCGAACGTCTCTATCGCGGATTCGAAGAGTTCCCGGATCTCGTCGACCTCAGCCACGTTTGCCTTAATCGCAACGGCCCTCGCGCCCGTCTTTTCGATGGTCGCGACGCATTCGTGCGCAGCCTGCTCGCTCGAGGAATAGTTGACGACCACGCTCGCGCCAAGTCCGCCGAGACGCTCGGCGATCGCCCGGCCTATGCCGCGGCTCGCCCCCGTCACCACTGCGACCTTCCCGCTGAGAACTCCCATGTCTGTTCCTCGCTCCTGAGATTGGTTCGCGGCCACCGCAGACACAGGGCTCCACCGCCTCATAGCCGCATGCCGCCTGATACTTCGATCCGCTGCGCGTTGATCCAGTGGTTCTCACCGGTTAGCAGCGATGCGACCATGCCGCCGATGTCATCCGGTTCGCCCGCCCGCCCCAGAGCGGTCATGTCGGCGATCGCCTGGTTGACAGCCGGGTTGTCTCGGACGACTCCACCGCTGAAGTCTGTTGCGATCGCCCCCGGGGCGACAGAGTTCACATTGATGTCTCGGGGTCCAAGATCGTTCGCCAGGTAGCGGGTGAACACATCGATCCCACCCTTGAGAGCCGCGTACGGGGTGCTGTTCGGGTTGACGAATCGTACGACCCCGGAAGAGATATTGATGATCTGCCCACCGTCCTTGATGAGCGGAAGTAGCCTCTGCGTCAACAGCAAGACGCCCTTGAAGTTGATGGAGTAGAGCCGGTCGAGCTCCTCCTCGGTCAGCTCGGTGAACGGGGTGTGACTCGAGATGCCGGCGTTGTTTACGAGGTAATCGACCCGGTCCGATCCGAGATCCGACAGAGCGGACCGCACCTGATCCACGAAGCCGTCGAAGCTTTTGGCGTCCCCGGTGTCGAGCTTCAACCCAACAGTCGGCGCACCTGCTGACTCGGCCTCGGCGGCAACATTCCTCGCTTGCTCCGCGCCCGAGTTGAAGGTGAAGATGGAACTCACTCCCTTTCCGGCTAGATGCAGCACCATGTTGCGACCCAGTCCACGGCTGCCTCCCGTGATCACCGCTACTTTCTGCGTGCTTGTCACGTCATTACTCCGTTCTTCGAACTCATGCCGGGTCATCCATATGACGCTCCATCTCTGTTTGGTTGAGATAGATCGGCGTGTCGGTTCGGCGTAGTTAGTAGTCTTTAGCCAGTTGCAGCGGTATGCCAGGGGTTGTTCACCCTAGGTCTGCCAGGTCCCCTCTAGGGTCAAACATGTCGGGTACCAAGAACGAGCGAGTGCGCCGGGGCGTGCGCTCGGACAGCCCTTTCTGGGTGTAGAGACACGTGCGTGGAAGGCCGCTGGACGTCCTAGCCGAACACACGGGCAAGCTCTCCGTCTACAGCAAGGAGCGACCTGTGGGCGACGGCACGACGTGGACACGGTGCCGAGCACGACTGTGGTGGTCCATCATCCACTCATCGGGGAGTTGTGGCTGACGCGAGAAGCTCACGTCTCCCGAAGAACTGATCGTCGTCTTGTACCGCGCGCAGAACGTGCGGGGGAGCGAGGAGCGACTCGGCACGCTCAGCTCCGAGGCCCCATACTTCACTGCCAGTGTTTGGGCACGACGATGATCGGGAGCGTAGTTCCCAAAGGCCGAATCACCAGGAATCGCTTCACCGTTTGACCGGGTCCGATGTAGCGCCCGCAGATCGCCTGGACACCTCTAACCGCTCTCTCACGCGCAGCTCAATGGTGGACCCTGGAGCAGGGATACCGACCCAGTTCCGTCGTCACGTCGTTATCTGACCCGGCGGCGAGCCCCATTGGAGTGGGGCTCGTGGACGCCGCCGACCCGCAGCCGGCGACTGAGGACCTGAGTGATGGAGCGGCCAACTCCGGTGCGAATTCGCTCGCCACGATCCGCTGGTAGTGGGCGCCCGGCGCCACCCTGCGAGAGGGGGGTCCAATCCGCTGTCGCTTCAGTTGATTTCCGAGGGTGCCAAGCGGCTAGGTCATCAAAGCACCGGCCATCATCTCGAGAGCACGGAGGGGTGAGATCCCGTATGTCCAAGCAGCATCCCACGCCCAGTCGGCGAGCGGTGAATCATCCAAGAGACCACTGAGATCGCCTACATCCACCTCGGTGCGTTCCAGAATATTCGACACCATGTGTTGCTCCTTTAGCTATTTGTCGCCATATGGCGGAAGCCACGTTGACGGTTTCAGGCCACTGATAGAAAACTTGTTGACTTCGTCCGCGAACTCATGCGCGTACAGGAAGATGCCACGACATCGGTTGATATTTGCCCATCGGTCAAGAAGGCTCGTCGACCTCGTGCAGAGCGGCCCGCAGTTTCGAGAGCCCGGCGCGGATGCGCGTCTTGGCCGTACCCAGAGGGATGGCCTCCGAGGTGCTGATCTCGGAGGCGGTGCGCCCGTACAGCGCGGCGAGCACGGTGGCTCGGCGTTGCTCGACCGGCAATCCGGCGAGTGCCGTCCGCAACTCGGGCCCGAGGTGGCCTGCGGTGGCGACGTCCTCGGCCGAGTTGCCCGATTTGGCCAGGCCCAGGGTGACCAGGGATTCGGGGTCGGTGGGTACGGCCCGACGCCGGCGGATGGCGTCGATTGCCAGTCTCCGGGTGATGGTGAGCACCCAGCCGGTCACCGATCCTCGCCGGGCGTCATAGACCGGCGCGTGCCGCCAGACGCGCAACAGTGCTTCTTGGGCGACGTCCTCTGCGATGCCGGGATCGCCCAGCATGCCGATGGCCAACCCGTAGACCCGCTTTCGGTAGCGGCGGACGAACCTCACTGCGGAGCGCTCGTCGTCGACGGCCATGCCGACGATCAGTGCCTCATCCGATGGGTGTCGCCCTGACCCATCGATCCTCGCTGTCAACACCGACCCGGCTAGACCAGCATCGTGGAGCCGGGCAACGCCCCGCCTGCCGAGGGACGGAGCATCTTCCCATCCCAAGCGTCCGCACGCAGGGGGCACCCGCGGGAAACGGTCGCCACGGGACCGTCGTTCCAGTCCTTGTAGTTGATCTTTGGTTGTGGTCATTGTGCGAACTCCCTCAGGCGCTTTCGGCTACGGAGGGACCACCCGATCCCCGGAGTCACCCAACCAATGGACAAACATCGACCCAGCACTAAAGGTAAGGCCACGACGCGAGTATTGAATCGGTGAAATGACTTAGTAGGTCGAATGGGTCACGTTGGCACCGGCTACTGCCACGCCGAGGGACGTGCCCTGAGGACCATGAGATTCTGACGAGGAACCACCCGTGCTGGTGCAGGAGGCGAGGTGACGGCTGGAGCGATCGATGTGCTCGGCGTTGACGGCCTCGAATCACTCGAGCTCGTCCTTCACGACGGAGAACGGAACATCGCGATTCGCATCGTGTTCGGGGAAGGCGACTCGCGTGAG
Source organism: uncultured Acidimicrobiaceae bacterium (assembly GCA_963781305.1). GTDB lineage: Bacteria > Actinomycetota > Acidimicrobiia > Acidimicrobiales > RAAP-2 > DASXMT01. The sequence continues at coordinate 673,787 of CAWAFL010000014.1, read as the reverse complement.
CCGCTCGGACACGACCCAGATCTTGGCGGCGTCCTCGACGCTCCGGGCCGGCTTGTACAGCTTCTGCTCAGCCGGGGCGCCGGCTAGGTGAGCGAACCCTGAGGGCCCGTAGAAGACACCGCCCTCGGCTTTCGGGCTGGTCGCGGCATACAGGGCGGGAAGGATGCCTTCGGGGACGGTCTGGGCGAACCGGCCGCGCTTGGACGCCCGGCGGATTGACCGGACGGCGAGCGTGTCGTTGGGCCGTCCCATCTCGGGGTGCGCCGCCAGCAGGTTCGTGGCTGTGATGCCTGGATGGGACACGTTGCTCGTGAACCCCCAATCGCGGGTCCGACTACACCGGTCCAACTCGAGGGCGAAGAGCATGATCGCCAGTTTCGACTGGCCGTAGGAACGCATGGCTTTGTACTTGCGTTCCGACTGCAGATCCTCCCAGTTGATCTTGGCATTGCGGGCTGCCACGGCAGACTGTGTTGTAACCCTGGCCCGCCCAGCGCGGAGCAACGGCAGCAGGTGGGCCACCAGAGCGACATGGCCCAGGTGGTTGGCACCGAATTGCAACTCGAAACCGTCCTTGGTGGTCTGGTGGCTCGGCGGGTTCATTACCCCAGCGTTGTTGATCAAGATGTTGATTGGGCGGCCCTCGGCGACCAACGCCGCACCGAGGTCGGCGACTGACTCCAGGGACGACAGGTCAAAGGGCCGGATGGACACCTTTGCTTTCGGTGCCGCAGCCCGAATCCGTTCGGCCGCCGCGGCGCCCTTGGCCGGGTTACGCACGAGCATGATGACGTCAGCGCCGGCCGCCGCCAGCCGGCTGGCCAGACCGAAGCCCAGCCCGTCGCTGGCACCGGTCACGACGGCCAGTTTCCCGGTCAGGCTAGGAACGTCGATGTTCGGTTTCGTGCGGGCCATGGTGGGTTCCTCTGCTGGGTCTGGTGACCGCCGCCGCCGGCCACGTCGTGGACTGGACACCTCGACTGTCGCTCAATCCAGTCTCCCGATGAAGGGCGTGGTTATCCAGGGACTCCGAGTCCGTGGCTACGCGCCCCATCACGAGTCGTCCGCGGATCGATGGTCTCTATCAGGCAGTCGCCCGCTGTGAGGCTCGGCGACGACCATCCGCCTTGCCTGGGAGACTCTAAGCAACGAGCGCGTATGGGGGGCCCGGTTGGCCCTGGTTACGACCCGGAAGGAGGGAGAGACTGTGATGGTGGACAGAGAACAGCTGGCCGACTTCCTAAAGACCCGACGTGAGGCACTGCAACCGGAGGACGTGGGATTGCCCCGCGGGGTCCGGCGCCGCGCGCATGGTCTGCGGCGTGAAGAGGTTGCGGCACTGGCCGGCATGTCGACCGACTATTACAGCCGCCTGGAACAGCAGCGCAGCAAGCCGTCCGACCTGATGGTCGCTTCTATCGCCCGTGCCCTGCACCTGAGCCTCGATGAACGTGACCACCTGTTTCGCCTGTCCGGGTACAACGCACCCCACCGGGCATCGCGCACGGACCACGTCAACCCGGGGTTGATGCGAATACTGGACCAATTGCGGGATAACACACCGGCACAGGTGACGACGGCGCTGGCTGAGACACTGCTACAGACCCCTCTCGCGGTTGCTCTCCTCGGAACTAAGACCGAATACAGCGGGATGGCGCGCAGCATGTACTACCGCTGGTTCACCGATCCCGACTCCCGCCGGATCTACCCCGCCGAGGACCACCCGATGCACAGCCGGATCTTCACCGCCGATCTGCGCGCCGCCTACTCCCGCGACGGGAAGAAGTCCCGGGCCGACGCCATCGTCACGGCGTTGCTCGCCGCCAGCCCCGAGTTCAGCGAGTTGTGGGCCGATCACGAGATCGGCACTGCCCACGAGCGCACCAAACGTATCCAACACCCCGAACTCGGCGTTCTTGAGTTGGAGTGCCAGATCCTGCTCGACCCCGACCAGTCCCAAGCACTCATGGTGTTCACCGCCACCCCCGGCAGCGAAAGCTACGAGCGGCTCCAGCTCCTCCGGGTGATCGGCACCCAACGCATGCATACCTGACGCTCCGACCGAAACGGCACGAGACCACCGCCGGAACGTATTGAGCCCACCAGTTGGTTGCCGGTGTATCGGATGTCGACTGAGAGGGTTCCACAGATGCCCTACCCGGGGCCGGAGTTGGCGTCGGAGGAGCGCGGTGGCTCGGACAGGCGCACGGCGCTTGCGACCAACCACCGCCGGACGGTAGCCAGTTCGATCTGCGTGTAGTCGTCTTCGACTGCGTTTTCGAGCTCGTCCACCAGCGGACGCGTTTGCTCGACCAGTTGCATCCCTTTCTCGGTGAGAAACACCTGACGGACTCGACGATGAACGGGATGATCCTGACGGGACACGAGATTCTGTGATTCGAGCGTGTCCAGCACGCCGTTCATCGATTGCGGGCTCTGCTTACACATCCGGGCCAGGTCGGACGCACTTGCTCCAGGCTCGCGCGTAAGCACAGTGATCACCGAGTAAAGGCTCAGTGACAGCCCAAAATCGCGCAGTCGAGAGTCGGCCGCGGCTCGGAACGTGATCGCTGCCTGTTGGAGCAGATAGCCGATGTGGCCCTCCTCGCCCCTGAATCCTTTCCCCACAGCCGGTCCCTGCACACGCCTACCCTAACGGAATTGAAGCAACTTGCGTAGTTATCAAGTGGTTGACATGTTAACAGGAACTTGTCATAGTCACAGTACTGCTTCAGTTGCTTCCGAGGAGTCGTAGCGATGGCTAAACAGACCCCTATCCCGCAAGGAACCGCGACCCCAGGGCGCAAGCCGGCCCGAGCCCACGGTCGCCGTGGTGGACGTCAGGCTCGTGAGCTCCGACTCGATAGATCGCTCGACCGGCACCTGAGAGCCTTTTGGCGCAGTGAGAGCCGGGCTTGGCGAGAGATGGTCCTAGCCAAGCTCAACGATGTCCCGGCAAGCGGCCGATTCATCGATGACGTGGCGTTGCACCCTCGCGTCGGCGCCACCGCTGCCGAGATCAGGTTCAGCGACTCCAGGCGGTTGATCGTCGGCAATGTTCAACCAGCGGCGATCGTTGATCTAGCCCAGCGCGTCCTGCGAGAAGACGTCATGTTGACCCATGCCCACTACCCCGGCCCGTTCTACGCATTGAACTTCTTTGGATCCGAAACGGCATTCTGCCTGTTGGCCGGGAAGGTCCTCGTGGAGTGCTGATGCTGCACATTGCTCGTCGCCACCCTGTTCACCGGCGGCTCGCAGACCGGAAGGTCATCAGGCTTACTAGCACTGGATCGTTGCGGAACAATAAATTGAGACGGAGATTGGTACCATGAAACTAGAAGACCGACTACGGGAGGCGGAGACCCGCCTGTTCACCGATTGCGGACTACGGCCAGACGAGTCTTACCTGGACCTGGTGGACCCCCGAGTCCGCCTGCGAGTCCTCAGCGTTGGCTCGGGTCGGCCCTTGGTGGTGTTTCATGGGGTGACTCTCGCCGCGGCTGTGTGGGCTCCCTGGGTGGCTACCTTGCCGGGGTACCGGGCTCATCTAGTTGAATTACCCGGCCATGGGCTGTCTGGCCCGTTCACCTATCGAGCCGGCGCCGTTCGGGACCATGCGGTGCGCCTCGTCGAAGGGATCTTCGACGCACTCGACCTGCCCAGCCCGCCGGTCATCGGTCACTCACTAGGGGGGATGTTTGCCTTGTGGCACGCTGCCGATCGACCTGGACGAACTGCGTCACTCGTTGTCATCGGTGAGCCGGCGGTGGCCCTACCCGGGGTGCGGGTGCGGATGCCTCTATCTGCCATGACGGTGCCAATTTTCGGGCCCGCCATGCTTCGCAGCCCGACGCCCGAGCGGGTCTTCCGTCGATTGCTAGGTCAGGGCCTCAGTCCTGCCGCGGCAGCAGACATGCCCGACGAGATGGTCGAGGTCCTTCGCATGGCCGTCCGACGAAAGGGGAATGCGCGAACGGTTGCTTCACTCATGCACGCAATCAACACATTCCACCAGCCGAGGCCCGACAGCGTCATGAGCGACGAGGATCTGAGTCGGATCTCGGTGCCAACGATCTTCTGCCTGGGAAGGAGCGATCCGTTCCTACGGCCGGCCGAAGCTCGCCCCTCGATCGCCAAGATTCGGTCCGCTCGGCTCCACGAAGTCGACGGCGGCCATGGCCCTTGGCTGGAGAGTCCAGGCACTTGTGCTGCGGTGGTCACCGACCACCTCAAAGCAACTGGATTCGCGCCTGCCTTTGATGTGGCGTCTTGAGTACGCTCACGAATCGGCTGACGAGCGGAACCCTCATCGGTCTCGCCGGCCTCCACGTGGCGTGGGGTTTGGGATCAGCCTTGCCGTTTGCTGCGAGAAGCCAATTGGCTGATTCGGTGGTCGGGACGAAAGAGGTCCCACCTCCGTTGGCATGTTTTAGCGTTGCCGCCGCGCTGGCCGCCGGGAGCGCTCTGGTCCTGAACGTGCCCACGTTGCCTTCACCGCTGCGGCGGTCCGGGCTGATCGCCATGGCTGGCGCATTTGGTGCTCGAGCCATATTGGGTTTTGTCGGAAAGACGGAGGTCATTTCGCCAGGGAGTACGTCTCATCGGTTCGTCAGCCTCGATCGAAAGTATTACGCGCCCTTATGTGTCGGACTTGCCGTGGGATCTCTTGCCGAAGTCGTGAGTCATGGGCCCGATCGCTGATGTGCAGACGAAATTGACTGCTCCTCCCGACTCTTGCCGATCTGAGTGTGGGATATTCCTCGACGCTCAGCCCGGCTTGGGGAGCGTTGCCGGCAGGACGGACCAGTTCGGCACGCCAATACCGCTCGCTGTGTCATAGCCAACAGTGGCCTGGCAGCATCCCACGCCGGCGAGATCGTTGTTGCCCTGCGTGACGTCGTAGAACGCCCCCGGGTACGACGCCACTTTGTAGAACCAGCCGTTTGCCAGCCCGATCCGCGGGTGGTGGGCCGCGCGCTGCGAGGCGTCGACCAGCGAGGTGGAGGCGGCGACGAGGGGCGTCGAGCCGCTGGTTCCGCCGACGGTCTGCAGCGTGGAGTTGATGACGACGGGCCAGCCGGGCACGATGTCGGCCAGTGCGCTGACATCGGGGACCGATCGGTGATTTTGCGCGTTGACACCGTCCTGGTACGCAGGCCGAGGCTGCAGACGGGTTACGCCTCCGCCGCCCGCCGCATCGGTACCGTATTCCGAGTCGTTCCACACAACCTCGGAGACGCGGGTGTTTCCCGGTCCGAGGGTGAGCCGAGTGCCGCCGACCGCAGTGACGAAGGGGGACACGGCCGGATAGGACAGCGTGGGCCCTGGCGTGCTGGTCCCACAGGTGGTCGATCCGGAGTCGCCGGCTGCGACGAACGAGGACACGCCGGTAAGCGCCGTCATCGCCAGCACAGCGTCGAGCACGGAGGTGAACCGGGGCAGGCTCCGGTTTTCGGCGAACGCGCAGCCACCGTACGACATCGAGATGACGTCGGGGGGGCCGCGACTGTCGCCCACCGCGCGGCTGAACCCGTCGAGCACGCCATCGGGGGTGGTCTGCACTACCCGCACCTGTGCCTTTGGGGCCACCGCCGCTACGGTCTGCAGATCAAGGGAGGTCTCGTCGTCGGCGTGGTCGATAGCCGTAGCGACACCGTCGCCCTGGGTCCGGGTGACTTTGGGCGGCGAGTATCCGAAGCATTGCCCCGCCAGCTTGAGGTCGTGGGACAGCCAGCCGCCCCCCAGGTCCAAGACGGTGATCACCGGTGTGCCGGACGCGTGGGCTCGCAGCGTGTTGATGCCGTAGGCGGTCTGGACTTGGTCCTCGGTATAGACGCGTCGGTCCTGCAGCAGCGGAGAGGAGCAGTTGGCGGCCAGAGGCGTGCCGGTGTTGAACGGCCATGGCTGGACCGCCGAGGTCGGTGTGGTGGCCGCTGCCAGCGGCGGCTCGGGGAGCTTTCCGCTGGACGGGCGACCCCCTTCGGCAGCGGGATCGTAGACCTGTGCCGCTGGCAGGAGCAGACCGGTGCCCGCTGGCTGCAGAGCGGCAGGTATGTGGTCGGGGAGGCTGTAGGTGATGAACGGGCTCGACGACGTCGCCGCCTGGTTCGACAGCGGAGACCCCAATGCTGCCCGCCACTGCTCGGTCGAGCCGGTCACCCGGCCGAACAACCTTGAGGGGTCGGCGGCGAAATGCAGGCCGAGGGACTTGATCGATTTGGCGACGGCATTGATCTGCTTGTCCGTGGCCCCGAACTGGCGGGCGGCGTTGTCCAACGAGCTGAACTGGCGGTACTGCGGTGCTCCCGGGGTTGCCACCTTGGCCGCGGCCTCTTCGAGCGAAGGCGTTGAGCTCGGTAGCGACAGGTAGAAGGTGACCTCGCCGGTCTGGGGCACCGGGAGGGACACAGGTGGCTGAGCCGCGCTCGCCGAGGTCCACCCGAACGCCAGCAGCGAAGCGACGGCGAGGGCGACCAGGGCCCGGCCCCCCGGCCTGGCGGTGCGGTGACCGGCGAGGTCAGGAGCCATCGGCCCGAGGCCGCCTTTCCAGGTTGGGTCCTTGCCGCAGTGAAGACACGGTGTACCGCAGTTCGTGCCCCGTCCCAACCCTGGATCCAGGTACTACGCCCCAGGCACTCACCGTTCTCACCCCCGGGCCTTCGCAAACAGCCACCGCAACGCACGCGATACCGCCCGAAGACGAGACTCGGATTTACCGTCTCGGCGCTCTGCCATCGACCGGCTAAGCGTCAGCTGAACGCCTCGACGCCAACCCACCTACCAGCCACAAAGCGGGCGCCGCCGGCGGGGTCGACGTCTCACGTGCTCCTTGTCCGGTTGCTGAACAACTCCTGCGTAACGTCCGCAGCGGCATCCTCATGCCACAGCGATCGAGCTACCCAATGTGGGCTCGACTCAATCCATCCCGGTCCAACGCTTTTTGGGGACCGACCAACGACCACGCCGCTGAGGGACTCGGGGCTCAATCCGGCGGCCGCGCTCCAGGTCCTGATGGGACCACGTTGAGTCCATGGCCGCCCACGGGGCGAGTTCCTAGAAAGGGCACGTTCCCGAGCTGTCCTGGTCAGGGCCCTGTGAATCGGAGGACACCAGGCCTGCGATGGGGATGCTTTGTCCGCCTTTTGCCTCGCGGTCCAGACGGGGAGGCCCTTTGACAAGGGATTTCCCACGCCGCGCCCCCTATGCTCTGGCCCGTGAGTTCTATGCACTCGTATCAGGGTGGGTCATCCTGGGGGCGCCGCTTCGGTGTTGCCGTGCTTCTCGTGGTGGCCCTCGCCGTGGCCGGATATATCGGATCGGTCGTGGGTCCCCACTTCAAATCCAACGCCTCCGCGGACTCGGCGACCACGACGACGTCGACACACCCTTCGTCGACAACCACGACGGCCGTCCCCCACGCCAGCGTGAAGGTACTGGTCGCTAACGGAACGCAAGAGGCCAACACCGCCGCCCACTTCTCGCAGATACTTCAGCAGCAGGGGTGGAACGTCCAAGCTCCGACCAACTCCACGGCCCCGGCGACCACGACGTCGGTGTACTACGCCGCGTTCTGGCAGCAGTCGGCGACGCAGATCGCCTCTGAGCTGGGAGTGCCGGCCACCGCGGTGCAGCCGTTGACCTCGTCGGTGCCGGTGGCCAACACCACGGGAATGGAGGTGGTCGTCGTGATCGGATCCGACCTGGCCGGCACCGGCTTCCCGCCTACCACGGTTCCGGCCAGCACCGCCCCGACCAGCACCGCCGCGGCCCCGACCACGACGCGTCCGAAGGCATAGAAGGCTGCATCTCGAGCTGGGTCCCGGCGTCGACCGGAGGCTCACTGTCAGTCGGCCAGGAGCTTCTGGACGAGCACGAGATCCCTCCAGGTGCCCCGGAGCTGACCCACCTCGGACAGTCGCCCCACCTCGGTGAAGCCGGCCCGTTGGTGGAAGCGAAGGGAGCCGTCGTTGCCCGCATCCAGTGCCGCCACCATCACATGGACCCCGACCGAGCGAGCCCGGTCCTCCAGTGCTGCCAGTACCACGGTGCCGACCCCTCGCCCCCTGGCGTCGGTACGGACGTGGATCGAGTGTTCGATCGTTCCGACGTAGCCGGGCAAGGTTCGAAAGGGTCCCCAGGCCGCGAAGCCGAGCACTCCGGAGGCATCAGTGGCCACCACCACCGGCTCGCTCGCTGCCCGCTTGTCGGCGAGCCACCGCTGCCGGTCGGGGACGGAGACGGGCTGGTCGCTCCAGATCGCCGATGTCGTTGCCAACACGTCGTTGTAGATGGACACGATCCCGTCGACGTCGGCGTCCAACGCCTCTCGGACCAGGATGTCTTTGGTCATGGATGAACACCCGTTACGGGGTGGGGCCGAACCCAGCGATGAACTCGAGGGTCGAAGCATCGAGGGCCCGTCGGTAGAAGCAGGTCCGTCGAGACGTACCCTCGGAGGTGACGGTGTGACAGGCACCGCCGGTTCGGGGGCGAACCAGGTACAAGAGTGCGTTCTGCTCGCAGTTCACGCGGACATCGAGGAGATCGAGTACGTCCCCTGACGTCGCCCCCTTGATCCAGAGCTCGTCTCGGGAGGCCGACCACAAGACAGCCCGTTTCGAGCGGAGTGCCTCGTCGAGGGCGAGGTCGTTTGCGTAGCCGACGAACAGCACTTCGTGGGAGTCTCCGTCCTGGAGGACCACCGGAATGAGCGCGTGGGTGCTCCGAGCGGCGCTCCGCACCTTCTCGAAGTCGATCTGAGCCATCGTTCCCTCTTCGAGCGCATTCATCGATCCATATTCGCAGCTCCGGGTGTCCACGACGTCCGAGCTGCCTGTCGTCGGTCGCCCTCGGGTCCCATGCCCAGGTGCCGTCGAACGTCTCGTAGGACCCCCCGGCTCGGGTTCGAAGTCGTGGCCGATGCGGACCTCTTCGAGGGGCTCCTTCGGGTCTGCGAAGGCGAAGGCCCCGGCGGCCATGCCGCCTGGCCGCGGGTGATGATGCCTCGGCCGTCGGTGAGTTCACCGGCCCCACTTCCCGGAATTCCCTGCTGAGACCGGTCTGAGTTGTGGCTGTGCCTGAGGCACCGGTGTCATGTAGCGTCTCGACGTACATCCGACCTACTCATAACTGGGGGATCCACATGGAGTTCGGGCTATTCATTCAGGGGTACACGCCCAATTTTCGCCGGGAGGTGGACCCCGAAGCCGAACATCACGCCCTGATGGACGAGCTCGAGGTGGTCCAGGCGGCCGACAAGGCCGGGTTCAAGTACGTCTGGGTGACCGAGCACCACTTCCTGGACGAGTACTCCCACCTGTCGGCCAATGATGTAGTCCTCGGCTACCTGGCCCATGCCACCGAGCGCATCCACCTGGGCTCGGGCATCTTCAACCCGCTACCCCAGGTCAACCACCCGGCCAAGGTGGCCGAGCGGGTGGCCATGCTCGACCACCTGTCCAACGGGCGCTTCGAGTTCGGCACCGGGCGAGGGGCGGGCAGCCTCGAGATCCTCGGATTCCTTCCCGGCATGAAGGACCTGTCGGGTACCAGGGAGATCTGGGAGGACGTCATCGGGGAGTTCCCCAAGATGTGGCTCCAGGACACCTACGAGGGCTACGAGGGCAAGTTCTGGTCGCTGCCCCCCCGCAAGATCCTGCCCAAGCCGTACGGCAAGCTGCACCCGGCCATGTGGTACGCCGCCGGGAACACGTCGAGCTACGCCATGGCGGCCCAACGAGGGCTCGGGGTGCTGGGGTTCTCCGTGGGTTCCTTTGACGAGCTGGGCCCGGTGATGGAGGCCTACAAGGCCGACATCGGTAACGCCGACCCCATCGGTGCCTTCATCAACGACAACATCATGGTGACCACGGCCGCGTTCTTGAACGAGGACGGCAAGGCGGCGGAGCAGTCGTTGCTCGACTCACATATGACCTACCTGCAGAGCAACGTCTTTCGCTACCACGACACGTTCCCCCACCCACCCGAGGTCCCGGTGTGGCCCGAGCTGATCCCCGACGTGACCGCTGAGCAGATTCCCTACCTCAAGGCGGCGGGCACGATCGTCGGTGATCCCGATCACGCCCTCGAGCAGTGCAAGCGTTGGGAGGCAGCCGGAGCCGACCAACTGTCCTTCGGGATCGGCACCGCCAGCAAGGCGGAGTCGCTCGAGATGGTGCGACTCATGGGTGAGTACGTCATCCCCAAGATCGACACCGACCCGGTGCACCGCACCACCCGCATGCGCGAGGCGGCCGCGGCCAAGCTGTGAGCACCGAGCGGTAGGGACTGAGTACCGGCACCAACGGGGTACCGGCACCAACGGGCTTGGTCCCTACCGGGTGCCGCCGGATCCGGTACTCAGCTCCCGAAGCCGCTAGTGGGTGGCCACCGTGTCGGTGTTGCGCCCGGACCGGAGCACCGTGCCCGAGAGGGCGCCGGTCGGTTCGCCGTCGGCGATGGACGGGGTGCCGTTGACGAACACGGACGTGACCCCCGATGACGAGGCGATGAGGCGCAGGCTGTCGCCGGGCAGGTCGTAGACCCGCCGAGCCGGACCGGCGTCCACCGTCTCGGGGTCGAAGATGACCACGTCGGCGTAGGCCCCTTCCCGGAGTTGTCCCCGGTCACGGAGTCCGAACAGCCGGGCGGGCACGTCGGTGATGAGGTGCACGGCCCGCTCGAGCGACACCAGCTTCCGGCCCCGCAGGGTGTCGGCCAGGAACCTGGTGGGGTACGGCGACCCGAGCATCCGGTCGAGGTGGGCGCCGGCGTCGGACCCGCCGAGCAACACGTCGTCGTTCTCCCACAGGTCGCGGCGAGCGGCCCAGTCGACATCGGTGTCGCCCACCGGCAACGGCCACAGCACGGTGGCGAAGTCGTCGGCCTTGGCGATCTCGATCAGCACATCGGCCGGGTCGGCGCCGCGCTCCTTGGCGATGTCGACCACCAGTCGCCCCTCGTACTGCTTGTTCTCCGGTGCGACGGTGTCGCCGATGCGGTAGTTCGAGAAGTCGGCCAGCCGTTCGAAGGCGGTGCCCTTGGCCGCCAGCTGCATCTCCTCGCGTACAGCGGGATCCTCCAGCTTGGCCGCCTTCTCCTTGGGCGGGAGGGAAAGGATGGCGTGCCAGCCAGGAATGAGCCACAGTGCGCAGAAGGTGGCCAGGCTCATGTTCTGGTCGGCGAAGATGGGCATGGTCAGGGCGACCACCCGCCCGCCGATCTCCCGGGCCCTTCTGGACGGCGACAGCTGGTGCTCGGTCCGCTCACCCGAACCGGCTGAGATGGATAGGACGTTCCAGTTGAGTGGCCGGTTGGCCTGGGCGCTCATCTGAGCCAGCAACTCGGTCTCCTGATCGCTGAATCCCTTGAGGCAGCCCTCGACGATGGCCTCGAGTGTGGTGCCGGAATGCTCGCTCACCTCGCGGCAGAGGGCCAGCAGCTCCTCCTCGGAGGCGGCGCGGCTGGGTACCGGCTTTGCGTCGCCGTCGATATGCGTGGACGACCGGGTGGTGGACAGGCCCAGGCCCCCGGCGTCAAGTGACTCTCGCAGGAGGCCGATCAGCGTGTCGACTTCCTCGGGGGTGGCCTCCCGCTCACCGGCCTCGCCGCCCAGGACGTAGCGGCGGAGAGCACAGTGGCCGACCAGGAACCCGGCGTTGACCCCGATGCGCCCCTCGAGCCCGTCGAGGAACTCGCCGAAGGTCTCCCATCCCCACGCAACGCCCTGCTCGAGGGCCTTGAGGGGCATGCCCTCGACCTGGGCCATCATCCTGCGGGTGAAGTCGGCGTCGGCCTCCTTGAGCGGGGCCAGCGTGAAGCCGCAGTTGCCGCCGATGACCGAGGTCACGCCGTGGTTGCTCGATGGCGTGGCGTAGCCGTCCCAATACAGCTGGGCGTCGTAGTGGGTGTGCGGGTCGACGAAGCCCGGTGTCACGATCTGGCCGGTGGCATCGATCGTCTCGGCGGCCGGTTCGTCCACCTGGCCCACGGCGACGATGCGGTCGCCCCGGATGCCCACGTCGGCTTTCCGGGGAGGGGCCCCGGTGCCGTCCACCACGGTTCCATTCTTGATCAGGTAGTCGAGGATGACGGACCTCCAATTCTGAGTGCGCGGGTCACTGCGTGATCCTGCGGCGTCGTACTCTGAACGCTACTGTCAGGTTTGGCGAACCGCCACTGTGTAGCGTCGGGCCCATGACCACGAACCCGGCTTCGAACGTTGACTTCGGCATGCAGTTGCCCGTCCAGGCCCGATCCCGACTGCAGTGCGACCCCTGGGAGGACGGTGCCGGGGCTCCGGAGCTGGCCCTGATCGCCCAGGCCTGTGACACCGCCGGGTTCTCCTACGTGGGGGTGTGCGACCACGTGGCCGTCCCCCGGGATCAGGTCGAGCGGATGCAGACGGCGTGGTACGACACCGTGGCCACCCTGGGGTGGCTGGCCGCAGTGACCACGCGGGTCCGCCTCTTGTCCCACGTGTTCATCGTCGCCTACCGGCACCCGTTGGTCACGGCCAAGTCGTTCATGACCCTCGACCACCTGTCTGGTGGCCGGGCCATCCTGGGGGTGGGCGCCGGGCACGCCCGGGGCGAGTTCGATGTCCTGGGCGTCCCCTTCGAGCAGCGGGGCTCGCTGACCGACGAGTCCATCGACGTGATTCGGGCCGCCTTTGACGACGAGTGGCCCGACATCGACACCCCGCACTTTGCCGTGCACGACGTGGGCCAGTCCCCCCGGCCGGTCCAAGCCCACCTGCCCATCTGGGTGGGGGGCTCCTCGGCCCCCGCCCTCCGCCGCGCCGCCACCCGGGGCGACGGCTGGCTGCCCCAGGGCCCACCGGCTCAGGGCATGGCCTGGGCCATCGACACCCTCAACTCGGCCCGGGAGCAGACCGGCCGTACCGGCCGCTTCGACATCGGCGGCGCGGCCAAGCCGCTGTACGTGGGCACCCCCACCTGGGACATCGGCGACAACGCGGTGTCCGGTGGTCCCGAGGAACTGGCCACGGCCATCACGGAGTGGGTGTTGCCCGGCGTCACCCATCTCTCGCTTCGCTTCCGGTGCCGGAGCGCCGACGAGCTGGTCGACCAGATCGCCGCCTTCGGCGCCGAGGTGATCCCGCTGGTCAGAGGCTGACCCCGCTGAGGCCCCGCCCCGCGGCCGGGCGCTATCGCCTACTTGACGAAGGCGCCGGCGTCGACGGGCAGCTGCACCCCGGTGATGTACCGGGCCTCATCGGAACAGAGGAAGACGATGGCGGCCGAGACGTCCTTGGCCTCGACCCACGAGATGGGCAGCGGGCTGTGGCCGAACATGTTCTCCGCGAGGTCGTCGCGGCCGGGATTCTCCTTGTCCGGCATGAACAGCTTGTAGGTGTTCGGGTTCTGCAGCATCGGGGTGTCGGCGCTGGTCGGGTGGACGGTGTTCACCCGGATCCAATGGGGGGCCAGCTCGTTGGTCAGCGACTGCATGAGCCCCACCACGCCGTGCTTGGCCGCCGAGTAGGGCGAGGTGTGCGAGAAGCCCCGGAGGCCCGCCGTCGAGCTGGTGATCACGATCGAGCCACCCTGGTTGCGCTCGATCATGGGGGGGATGGCCGCCCGTACCGTGTTCCACACGCCGGTCAGGTTGACGTCGATGATGTCCCGCCAGGTCTGCTCGGGGTAGTCCCAGGACTGCATCAGGTTGATGATCCCGGCGTTCGCCAGCACGATGTCGACCTGGCCGAACATCTCGAGGCCCTCGTTGAGGACGGCACTCACGCCGGCGAAGTCGCGGACGTCAGCCTTGCGGGCCACGATCTTGCCCCCGGCTTCCTCCACCAGGCGGACGGTCTCCTGGAGGTCCTCCGGCGTGGCCAGTGGGTAGAGGACGGCAATCGACGGGATGTCCTCGCAGATGTCGAAGGCGATGATGTCGGCGCCCTCCTGGGCCAGCCTCACGGCATGGGAGCGACCCTGCCCTCGGGCGGCACCCGAGATGAACGCCACTTTCCCGTCGAGCTTGCCCATTTTTGACCCCCAGTGTCCTTTGGCCCGCCGGTGTGCGGGGCGACGATACTGGTTTGTCAGTATACGGTCCCGCTGGCTCCGGACCCAAGGCGAGCTCTCCGAAGAGCCCGGCCACTGGCTGTCAGGGCGGAATCTCGCCGGTCCCAGGCCATGTGGATGGCCGATCACCTCGATGGCTCGGGGATGTCAGTGGCTATCGTCGAGACAGAGCCGACGGAACGGGAACGAGAGGACACGCCATGGACGATGACAAGGCCGTACAGCTGGTGGCCGACGAGCTGGAGATCCGGAACCTGGTGGCCCGGCTGGCCCATCTAGCCGACATGGCCACCGACCTTGACGTCTACCTCGACTGTTTCACCGACGACGCCGTGTGGGAGTTTCCCGGGAGTGCCAGCGAGGACCTGGGACACAGTCGGACGGAGGGCAGGGACGAGATCGCCGCCGACCGCCGGGGACGACGGGCCGACGGGTTCCAGGGGCCGGGCACCAACACCAGGCACGTGAACACCACGCTGGCCGTGCGGGTGGACGGGAGCGATACGGCCGAAGCCGAGTCCTACTGGCTGTTCGTGGGCGACACGACAGGTACGCCTGTCGTCCGGGGCATCGGTCACTACCTCGACCGCTTCTCCCGCACGCCCGCCGGTTGGAAGCTCGCCTCCCGGCGGATCACTACGGGCTGATCGCCACCACCGGTCAGCCGGCCGCCGTGCCCGTGGTCACGGTTGCTTGATCGGGACCTTTCCCACCCCGCCGGCGTACGGCGGTCCCATGGCACACACAGCTGGGCCGTACTGGCCGGTCAAGCCGAAGTGGTTGTTGGGCGAGAAGCTGTACTGGATGCCGATGAACGACTGGTCGCGCATGTCCTCGATCGCCTTCTTGATGGCGCTGGGGTCGGTCGAGTGGTACTTCTCGATGGCCGCGGCCATGATCTCGACCGGAACCGAGTCAGAGGCGATATAGGTCAGGTAGTTGGTGCTGGTGGCTCCGGTCACCGCGCTGTACTTGGCGAAGAGATCCTGCTGCTCGGCGGTGAAGGTCTGGGTCGGCGTGTCGGCGCAGTCGACGTAGGGGGCATAGGCCTTGGCCGTCAGGGATCCCATGGCATCGAACCCGTCGTACCAGGCGCCGGCCGAGGACAGGATGGTGGGCGACCAGTTGGCCGACTGCATGGCCTGCCACACCGGTCCGAAGCCCACGCCCAGATAGACCAGGAGCAGGTCGGGGTTGGCCGCCTTGGCCTTGGTGATGGCCGCCGAGTCGTCCACCGAACCCGACGGGATGGTCACCGACTGGACGACTTTGGCCTTGGGTGCGTACTGCTTCATCCCGGCCTCGATCTGGTTCACTGCGTCGGTGTCCTGGGGCAGGCCGTCAGTCAGTACCGCCACCCGCTTGACGTTGGTGGTGGCCATCCACTTGGCCGCCACCGCCCCTTCTTGCTGGACCGACCCACCGGGGCTGAAGGCGTAGGGGTACTTGCTGGTATCGGCATACTGCGAGCCGGTCAGGGTGGAGACCACCGGCATCTTGGCCTTGGTCAGCACGGCCAACTGCTGGCTCTGGGCCGCCGGGCTCTGGGAGACGGTGACCACCCCGGCCGCCTTGTCCGCCACCATCTGATTGGCAGCCTGAACGGCACCGGTCACGTCGCTGGCGTCGTTCTGGATCTTGATGATGACCTTGTGTCCATCGATCCCGTTGGGGTGGCTGGCGTTGAAGGCCTGGAGGGTGACGTTCTCGAAGGCCTCCTTGGTCGTCTGGCCGTAGGCCGCGGCCGCCCCGCTCAGGTCGGCGGAGACCTCGAAGGTGATCGGCCCCTGGGGAATCGGGGGGTATCCCGAACTGGCACCGGCGCTCGACGGAAGGGCGAACACCGCCCCCGCCCCCGTGCTCACGGCGACCAGCGCCAGGGCCGCCACCACCCGGATGGACCCGAACCGAACATGCCTCCGCGTCATGTGCCCCCCCTTGGAACCCACCTGCGATGGACGGATCGCTGCTTGCGAATCCGTTGGTTTTACCTGCCATACGGAAGGTAGTCCGGAGACCCGATGAACGCAAGCGGTGGTTGCGTGAGGGTCACAAGAACGCCCCAAGTACCAGGTCCCGGGGCGATCGGCAGCTGGCGGCTGTCAGCTGGGTGGGTTAGTCGGCGGCGGGCACCCGTTCGGCCACCAGTGCCGACCGGTTGACCTTGGTGGCCTCGGACCGGGGGATCTGGTCGACGAATTCCACCGACTTGGGCACCTTGTAGGGGCTGAGGCGCGACTTGGCGAAGGCGATCACGTCCTGCTCGGTGACCGACGGCGCCGACGCCGCCGCTTGGGCGATGGCGTGGACCCGCTGTCCCCACTCCTCGTCGGGCAGCCCGATCACCACCACGTCGTCGAGGCCGGGGTGCTCGCTGAGGGCCGCTTCCACCTCGGCCGGGAATACGTTGGCCCCACCGGAGATGATCATGTCCACGCGGCGGTCGGCCATGAACAGCCAACCATCCTCGTCGAGCCAGCCCAGGTCGCCGATGGTGGTGAAGTTGTCCTCGGTCACCGGGGCGGGAGGCACGTCGCCCAGGTACCCGTGGGTGACCCCGTCCGCCTGGCGCAGGAAGATCTCACCGATCTCGCCCGCCGGGAGTTCGTGGCCCTCGGGGTCCAGGATCTTGATCTCGGTCTCGGTCCACGGTTGGCCCAGGGTGCCGGGATGCTCGAGCCACCCGTCACCCCGGCAGGCCACCACCCCCGCTCCCTCGCTCGACCCGTAGGTCATGTAGAAGTGCTCGGGTCCGATGAGGTCGAACCAGAAGCGGGCCAGCCACTGGGGCAGGACGGCGGCCCCCTGCATGGTCCACTCGATGCTCGAGAAGTCGCGTGCGGTGACGTCGGGGAGCTGGGCTATCCGCTGGAACATGGGCGTGGCCCCGGTGAACCCGGTGACCCGGTGGGCCTCGATCAGGTCGACCATGTGGTCGGCCCGGAAGCGCTCCATGAGCACCGCCCGATGGCCCGACAGCAGGTTGGACATGGTCAGGAAGCCATTGTTGTGGTAGATCGGCCCCGGGGTGAGGATGAGCTGGTCCGGCGACAGCGGTCCCCAGGACTCCTGGATCCCCAGCGTGCCAGGGGCCCCCTCGATCATCACCGCCGGCGACTTGCGGAGGATCACCTTGGGCGATCCAGTCGAGCCCGAGCTGCAGATGCCGGAGTGGTGGGGAGCAGTGACCTCGGGCAGCACCTCGGTCGACTCGGCCCGGCTCTCCTCGAACAGGTCGGCGGTGCTGGCGTCGACGGTCACCGCCGCACCGATGACGGCCCGGAGCCGGCTCAGCTCCCACTCGGGCAGGTCCCAGCGCACGGGGACAGGGACGGCCCCCAGCTTCCAGGCGGCGAAGGTGGCGAACACCAGCTCGGGCGAGTTCTTCAGCTGCATGGCGAACAGGTCGCCCACGCCGAGGCCGCGCCGGGCCAGGGCCCTGGCCACCTGCGTGGTCCGGTCGTCGAGCTCGGCCCATGTGAAGTGACGCTCGCTCCGGTCCTCGGCCGCGAAGATCAGGGCGACCTCGTCCGGCGAGGCCAGGGCCAACTCATGGATCCGGGTCCCGTAGGGGGTCGTCTCCGGCTCGACTTCTGTTTCGGTTGCGGTTTCCACGGTCAGCACTCTTACCGGGTGGGCCCGGGCGTGCCAACCGGTGGCTCACCGGTCGTGGCACCGGACCCGTTTGCCGCCCTGTCCATGAGCAGCTGCGCACCGCCCGCTTGGAGATCTTGGCCGTGGACCCCTTGGGCAAGTCGTCGACCACGGCGACGATGCGAGGCTTCTTGTAACCGGCCAGCCGCCCGCCGCACCACTCCTCGAGGGTGGCGCCGTCCAACCCGGAGCCCGCCTTGACCACCACGGCGGCGGCCACCACCTCGCCCCAGCGGTCGTCGGGCACCCCGACCACGCACACGTCAGCGATGCCGGCGTGTTCGACCAGCACCCGCTTCACCTCGGCCGGGTACACGTTGAGCCCCCCCGAGATGATCATGTCCTTGATGCGGTCGACGATGGTGATGAGCCCGGTGTCGTCCACCACGGCCACGTCGCCGGTCCGGTACCAGCCGTCGTCGACGATGGCCTCGGAGGTGGCGGCCGGGTTGTTCCAGTACCCCTGCATAACCTGGAGACCGGACACCCAGAGCTCGCCGTGGTTCCCGTCCGTTTCCGGTGCCTGCTCGTCGACCAGGCGCATCGACGCCGCCGACACCAGTCGCCCGGTGGGCACGGCCGGGCCGCCGGACACACGCGGGTCGATCTCGTCTCGGTGGCGGAGCGCGGTGATGGGGTGGGGAACCTCCGAGGTGCCGAACACCTGGGTGAGGATGGGTCCGAACGCCTCGAGTGCGGCATCCAACGTGGTGCGGCTGATGCTGGCCCCCCCGTAGGTGATGTTGCGGAGACCCGGTGGCGGACCCGAGCCTGCGCCGTACTCCACCAGCATCTGGATCATGGTGGGGACGAGGAACGTGGACGTGCCGCCCTGCTCGGTGACACAGCGGAAAAAGGCAGCCGGCTCGAACTTGCCCATCAGGATGCTGCGGGCCCCCCGGGTGAAGAAGGTGAGCACCTTGGACCCGCTGCCGTGCGACAGCGGACCGGCGTGGATCATGCCGTCGCTCGGTCCGGCGCAGAACTCCTCGGAGATGCTCATGAGCGTGGCCGTCACCCGGCAGCGGTCGGCCAGCATGGCTCCCTTGGGGCGGCCCGTCGTCCCCGACGTGTACAGCAGCTGGCTGAGCCGTTCGGGGTCCGGGTCCAACCGGGGTGGCGTGGGCAGCGCCGCGCCCAGCAGGGATTGGTAGTCGCCCAGGATCCCGGTCTCGTCGCCATCAGCGTCGAGGTCCACGATGGTGGGGGGCTGGTCCAGGTCGGCCACCAGATCGGCGGCCCGCGAGCGCTCGGCCGCTTCGGTGACGAGGACGGTGGCGCCCGAGTCGGCCAGCAGGTACCGGCGCTCGTCGTCGCTGAGGCGCGGGTTGATGGGGACCTTGACCATCCCGGCGCGGGCGATGGCGAAGTCCCATTCCACGTACTCCAACCGGTTCCGCATCAAGATGGCCACCCGGGCGCCGGGCTCGGTGGTCAGCCCGCCAAGGACGTTGGCCAGCCGACCGGACCGGTCGCCTACTTCGGCAAAGGTCAGTTGGCGGTCGCCGTCGGCCACGGCGACCCGGGGCCCATAGGCACGGGCCGACCGCTCGACCAGCTCAGGGATGGTGGGCATCGAAGCGCCCCCAGACGTCGGCCAGGGCCTGGCAGATCTCGCCCACCGTGGCGTTGGCCCGAATGGCCGACAAGATGGGAGGGATGGTGTTGGACTGCGACCGGGCCGCGCTGCGTACCAGCTCGAGGGCGTCGGTCACCGCGCCGGCGTCCCGGTCCGCACGGAGGCGGGCGAGCGATTCCACCTGGGCTTCCTCGATCGCGGCCAGGTCCCGTCGGGCCGGTGCCCGGGTCAACGAGGTGGGCGGGGCCGTGGTGACGTGCTGGTTGACGCTGACCACCGGTTGATCGCCCCGGTCGATGCGGTTCTGCAGCCGGAAGGCCTGCTCGTCGATCTCGGCCTCCAAGAACCCGGACTCGAGCGCCCCGATGGCCCCGCCCGCTCCTTCGATGCGGGCCATGTACGCCCGGATCTCCCCTTCGAGCTGGTCGGTCAGGGCCTCTACCAAGTAGGAGCCGCCCAGCGGATCCGCCGACCGGGTCACCCCGGTCTCCAGGGCCAGGATCTGCTGGGTCCGCAGGCCCAGGTGGGCGGCTTCCGGGCTCGGGATGCCCAGCGCCTCGTCGTACGAGGACGAGGCCAGGGTCTGGACGCCGCCGAGCACCGCGGCCAGCGCCTGATAGGAGATCCGGATGAGGTTGTTCAGGGGTTCGTTGGCCGTCTGGTAGCCGCCCAACGTGTAGCAGAAGATGTTGAGGGCCCGGCTGGCGTCGTCGGTAGCGCCGAACCGGCTGACCATGATGTCGGACCAGATGCGTCGGGCCGCCCGGAACTTGGCCACCTCTTCGAAGATGTCCAGTCCCGACGACAAGAACATGTACACCGAGTGGGCGAACGACTCGATGCTGAGCCCGCGATCGAGCGCACACTGGATGTACTCGATCCCGTTGCTGATGGCGATGGCCACCTCCTGCACGGCCGTCGATCCCGAGTCGCGGATGTGGTACCCGCAGAACTCGATCGGCTCCCAGTGGGGCAGGGAGGTGGCGCAGTACTCGATGACGTCGACCGAGAAGTCGCGCCCGGCGCGGTAGGGGAAGATATGGGTGTGGCGGGCGACGTACTCCTTCAGGACGTCGTTCTGCAGCATCACCTTGAACTCGGTTGGTGAGTACCCGTGGACTTCGGCCCCGGCCACGAACAGGGCCACGGCCAGCGGGCCGATGGAGTTGGCCGTGGTGCGAATCTGGGAGACCTTGTCCAGGGACACGCCGTTCAACAGCTCGACCATGTCGGCCAAGCTGTCGATGGGCACGCCCACCCGGCCCACCTCGCCGTGGGCCAGGGGATGATCGGAGTCCAGGCCCAGCTGAGTGGGGAGATCGAGGGCGAGCGAGAACCCGGTTTGCCCGGCGGCCAGCAGGGATCGGATGCGTTGGTTGGTCTCGGTGGGCGACCCCTGCCCCGAGTACATCCCCATGACCCAGTTGCCTTCCCGATACATGCCCGGCCGGATGCCCCGGGTGAACGGGGGCTGACCGGGCAGCCCCAGCTTGGTGTCGTAGCGGGACAACTCCTCCTCGCTGGGCTGGCCCAGGTCGAGCGGGGTGTAGACGGGCTGGATGGGCAGACCGGAATGGGTGGTGGCACCGCTGTCCCCGGGCAACAGGCGCTCCGCGTTCTCCTCGCGCCATTGGTCGAAGGCCTTGGAGTTGAGCGTCATCGTTCTCCCTCCAGCCATGCCGCTTACGCGGCGCCGGATCCTTCTCTGTCGACTTGGACGATGACGGCCTCGCCCTCACCGATGCCGCCGCACAGGGCCACGGCTGCGGTGCCCCCGCCACGGCGCCGGAGCTCGCAGATGGCGGTCATGACCATGCGTGCCGCGGTGGCCCCGGTGGGATGGCCGATGGCCACCGACCCGCCGTTGACGTTGGTCCGCTCCCGGAGAGCCTCGGCCCGTTGCTCGTCTCCGTCGGCCAGGACGAGCGTCGTCACCAAGGGGACGGCGGCAAAGGCCTCGTTGATCTCGATCAGGTCGACCTGATCGAGCGTGAGCCCGGCACGATCGAGCGAGGCCGCGATGGCGGTGGCCGGGATGGAGGCGATGCGGCGGGGCTCCCCGGACACTGCGGCGAATCCTCGGAGGGTGGCCAGCACGGGACGGCCACGCTCGGCTGCCGCTCGAGGATCGGCGAGCACCAGGGCTGCCGACCCGCTGGACAGGTCGGGGGCGTTGCCCGGGGTGACCGTCTCGCTCTCGTAGATGGTGGAGAGGGCGGCCAGTCCGGCCGCGGTCGTGGCGGGCCGGGGTACCTCGTCGGCCTCGACGGTGATCGTCGCCCCGCGGCTGTCGGTGCCGGGCACGGGCACGATCTCATCGGCCGGCCATCCTGCCGCCAGCGCCTTGGCGTAGCGCTCCTGGCTCCGGAGGGCCCAGTCGTCCTGTTGGGTTCGACCGATGCCGTGCTCGAGTGCCTCTCTCGAGGCCTGCCGAGCTCGCGGCTCGTGGGTGTGTGGACAGGAGATGACCAGCTGGTCACTCATCTCCAGGTTGCCCAGGCGAAGGCCCCATCGCACGCCTTCGAGGAAGTAGGGGACCCGGCTCAGGTTCTCGGCGCCACCCGCCACCGCCACCGAAGCCTCGCCCAGGCGAATGGATCGCGACGCCGCGGCCAGCGCCGTCAGCGAGCTACAACAGGCGCGGTCCACGGTGTAGGCATTCCGGTCGACGGGGATGTCCGATCGGAGCAGGATCTGGCGGGCGATGGACCGGTCGGATCCGGGGAAATTGACCCCGAAGACGAGCTGGTCGACCTGGTCGGGGGCCACCCCCGAGCGGGCGAGCGCGGCAGCCACGACAGCCGAGGCCAGCTCGGGCAGCGTGGCCTCGCGGAGCGAGCCACCGAACTTCCCGAAGGGGCTCCGGGCCAACCCGAGGACGGCCACACCGTCGACCCCCCGGCCCGGTGCCGATGCGCTCTCGATGCCGCGTGCGAAGTCGTTGTCGATGGGTGCAGTCTATATTTCGTCACCCACAGTGCCAACCAAACGGGCGTTAGAAACTTTCGCCCCTGTAGGGGCGAGAAGTCCTCACCGTTGACCGGGTTGTGCAGCTGGTCCGCTTCGGTTCGCTGCCGCTGGGCGCCCGGTCGGGGCGCCGCTTTCCCGTCGAACCACTGCCGGTGGTCGATGTGCTCCTCGATGGAGTTGTGGTGGGCAGCGGCAACGAGGTCCGGGTGACGTCCGATGCTGTGAGCTCGGCGCACCAGTCGTTATATTTCCTCGGTGGGGATGCCATGTGGCCGAACCGGAGGAGGGCACGCCAATGGCCGCGATCGAAGAGGCCAGCGGGTCGGAGACGGCGCCGGGCACGGCCACGTTGGGAGGCCGGGTCAGCTTCTCGGCCCACGGGCGTCCGTGGATGATCGTTATGAAGCCGACCGCCCGGGGCAAGGCCATCGATCGCGCCCTTGTGCGCTGGACCGGGTTCTCGCTCATCTCCTACGAGTTCGCCAAGGCGGCCGGCCGGCCCTATCACCGCGACCATCTGCTCCTCACCTCCATCGGCTGGCGGAGCGGCAACCTGGTCACATCGTGCCTTCCCTTCTATCGGCACGGTGACGACCTGGTCGTGTGCGGCACCAAGGGTGGTGGACCGAGCGACCCGTTCTGGGTGAAGAACCTCGAGGCCGAGCCCCGCTGCTGGATACGCATCAACCGCCGGCAGACCCCGGCCACCGCCCGGGTCAGCGCCGGCTCCGAGCGCACCCGCGTGTTCGAGTCGGTGGCCCGACAGCACCCCGACCTCGAGCGCTATCAGGCCCAGACCACCCAGCTCGGGCGCGATGTCCCCCTCGTGCTCGTCAGCGTGCCGCCGGCCTGACGCCGACCGGTCCTGCGGGGGTCAGCCGACCAGGCGGGGCGCGACCTCCTGGTCGAACCACTGCAGGTGGTCTATGTACTCCTCGACCGAGGTCGTGATGGGCAGGGGCAACGACGTTCGGGTCACGTCGTGGGTTCTGAGCTCGGCGCACCAGTCGATGATCCGATCGCGGTAGGTCGCCAGCTCCGCTCCGGTCGCCTGCCCGAAGGCGCCCCCCGACCACATGGGGGGCGAGCCCAGCCAGCAGATGTCGAAGCCGTCCTCTTTGCCCACGTATTCGGGTTGGGCGTACAGGTACTCCAACAGGGGTGGCATGTCGGCCAGCGAGAAATCGGTCGGGTTGGGCTGCCAGCCGTCGTGGCGGGCGGCCCGGCGCAGGGCGGGCTTGGAGTTGCCGCCGATGTAGATGGGGGGCCGGGGCGACTGCAGCGGCTTGGGTTCGAAGGCCAACCCCTCGATGTCGAAGAACCGGCCGTGGAAGACGGGTTCGTCCGCCGTCCACAGCTCGATCATGGCGGCCAACATCTCGTCGGCGATGGCGCCGCGATCCTCGAAACGCACGCCCAGCGCCGCGAACTCGGAGACGGCATGGCCCACGCCGACCGAGAGGTTGACCCGTCCGCCGGAAAGCACGTCCATGGTGGTGACGGCCTTGGCCAACGAGAGGGGATGGTGGTACGGGAGGACCAGCACGGTGGCGTCGACCCGGACCCGGGACGTGGCCCCGGCCAGAAAGGACATCACGGTGAGACCCTGCATCCAGTAGGGCCCGAGGCGGGAGACCTCCTCGGTGGGCATGGCGAAGTGCTCGGAGGTGGTGATGGCGTCGTACCCCAGTTCGTCCACGGCCCGGGCGATGCGCTGGTAGTCGGGGGCTTGGAGCTGGCACGCCCAATCCGGGGTCCCGGGCATGTGGCTGTTGCCGGGCAGGGCGACGTAGACCTTCATGGGCGACGTGTGCTTGGGCATGGAAATCTCCTTGGAGGATCGAGCGGTGAGCGGAGCGAGCGGGGCTCGCTCCCGGTCAGGACCAGATGTCGATGAGCTCTTGGACGCTACTGATCCGGGCCAGGAGCGAGAGCGAGTTCTGGAGGACCATCTCGCCGTATTCGGGGGGCACGCCCACAGTGGCATCCCTCGGGATCACCACGTTGTACGACCGGCTTGCTGCCTCGATGACCAGGCCCATGACCCCGAGGTTGAGCGAGACGCCGGCGGCAATCACCGTGGTGATCCCCATGTTCCGCAGCACGATGTCCAGTCCGGTATCGGTCATGGGGGCCATGGAGTGTAGGCGGCTCATCACCAGGTCGCCCGGTTCCACGCCGATCTCGGGCACCACCTCGGCGAACTCGGCCAGCTCGACCGGGTCCCGGGGTTTGGTCTGCGCCGCTTTCTTGGCCTTGGCCGCGAACACGGTGTTGCCCATGGAGCCCTTCAGGTCCACCCGGGCGGCGGCCACGCAGTGCACGATCTCCACCCCGGCTACTCGGCCGGCCCGCACCAGCCGGGCCACCTCGGTGACCATGGGGGCAGCCGCCTCCACCAGCGCGGGCAGCGACGACCGGTCGCCGACCGTCCCCCGCTGGATCTCGTTCATGACGATGGCCGTATGGGAGGGGTCGACGACAGCAGGATCGAGCGGCATGTCGGCATCGTAGGCCCACCCGGCTCGGGCCTGCCTCTGGCCTGCCGGCGTCGTTTCCCGTCTGGCCGACCACGAGCCGTCGGCGCGATAGTCAATCGGGAGCGAGGTCGACGGCGCTACCGGCGCAGAGAAGTGGGGGAGTTCGTGGTGATGAAGTTCGACGTCGGTGTCCCGAGCGGCGCCATCAAGCACTTCGAGACATGGGTGGGGGAGGGGAAGCTGAACGACTTCGCAGTGGCCGCCGAACAAGCCGGCCTCGATGCCGTGAACGTGACCGATCACCCGTTTCCCGAAGACTCCTGGTTGGCCACCGGCGGCCACCACGCCTTCGACCCGTTCGTCGCCCTCAGCTCCATGTCGGCCGTCACCTCGACCATCGGGTTGCGGACCAACTTGCTGGTGGCCGGCTACCGGAACCCCTACCTGGCCGCCCGCTCCATTGCCAGCCTCGACGTCCTGTCCGGGGGCCGGGTTATCGTGGGGATGGGTGCCGGGTACCTGCGGGCCGAGTTCGGTGTGCTGGGCGCCGACTTCTCCACCCGGGGCAAGCGCTTCGACGAGGCCATCGAGGCCATGACCGCGGCGTGGAGCGGGAAGTCGGTGGATCGCGACGGCACCTTCTATCCGGCCCACGGTCACACGATGGTCCCCGTGCCCGTCCAGCGACCCCGACCCCCGATCTGGGTGGGCGGCAACAGCGCCGCGGCCAAGCGCCGCGCCGCCCTCCTGGCCGATGGGTGGCTGCCCTTCCCCC
This sequence comes from uncultured Acidimicrobiaceae bacterium, assembly GCA_963781305.1. Taxonomy (GTDB): domain Bacteria; phylum Actinomycetota; class Acidimicrobiia; order Acidimicrobiales; family RAAP-2; genus DASXMT01. Next base: position 648,275 of record CAWAFL010000014.1, on the reverse strand, counting down.
AGCCCGAAGTCATGGCCGCCATTACCGGGAGCCCTGCCCTCACCACGCTGGACGACCTGAAGACGGGCATCGACGAGGTCCATCGCCTTCGGTCCGAAGCCGGCCTGACCGGCAAGTTCGATATCGCCTTCTCCTCCTTCGACGGGCCCGACCCCGAGGGGGATCCCGACGGTGAGCGATTCCGCGAACGGCTGGCCGCATACGAGGATCTCGGGGTGACGTGGCTCAGCCTCGGTTGCCGCGGCCGTACGCTCGTCGCCTGCCAGGAGGAGCTGGCCTGGCTGGCCGAGGCGGTGGTCGGCCCCTATCGCCGGGCCGCAGCATGATCGATGACCGTCAAGTGGCCTGACCGGACAGGGGGGACATGCAAGCAACCGGACTGATCTGCGCGGTGCTCGATTGCGACGCCGACAGCATCGAGGCGTTCAACCGCTGGTACGACTTGGAGCACGTGCCCCCAAATGTGTCGTTGGCCGGGGTGATGGCCGGCCATCGCTACGCCGCCCCGCCCGACCTGCATGCGCTGCGCGTCGCCGATGCGTCCTCGCCGCTCGCCGGCGGTCGGGGCAGCTTCGTCACCATCTACACGCTGTGCCAACCCCCGCTCGAGGTGGTGGCGTCCATGGCCGAGCTCCGAGAGGTGCTCTATGCCACCGACCGGATGCACTTCCCGGCTGACAAGAAGGTCGTCCGGGACGGTGGCGCACTCGAGCTCGTCTCCGCCGTGTCCTCGCCCGAGCTGGCCCTTCCACCGATCGACGTGCCTTTCGTCGGCCACAACGGGATCCTCATGGTGCGCCGCCGGGGCAGCGACGAGGTCCACTCTTGGTACCACCACGAGTGGTCGGAGCAGGTGGCGGGGCTGGAGGGAGTCCATGGCGTGATGAGCCTCGAATTCGCCGGTGGCGGCGGGGACCAGCTCGACCTGGTGTTCCTGGAGGGCGACGTGGCCGAGCGGACCACGGCCATCCGGGCCGCTGCACCCCACCATCGCGGTGCCACCGTGGTGGTCGACGCCCCCTTCGTGCATATCGACCCGTTGCGCTACCCATGGGTCGAAGCCATCGTCGACTCCGACTTGCCCAAGACGATCAGCTGACCCGGGCTACGCCCCGGGCGCCGAGTTGAAGGTGTAGGAGAACGGGGCGTACGTGGGGACGGTCTTGAAGGCGCTCTTGCCGTTCACGGACACACTGATCGATACCTCGGCGGCACCGACGTTCACGGTCAGGGACCCGTCGGCCGGATAGGACTTGGTGACTCCGCCCGGCTGCACGTCCTCCACGATGGGGTTGACCGACGCCGGACTGGTGACCTCGACGTAACACGGGGCGGTGGTGGTCAGGATCACATCGAAGTGAGCGGTGCTGACCGTGTACGTGGCCGTGGTCAGGTTGTCGGTGCTGGCCAGTTTCACCGTGACCGGAACCACGGGGTGGGGGTTGGTGGTGGCGCTGGTGGTGGGGGGTACATACAGCGCTCCGTTGGGCGGGACGATGTGCCATTGGACCAGGAGCTGGGGACGCCAGTGGCGGATGCCCACGCCGGCCAGCGCCACCAGCAAGGCGACCAGGACCAGCCACGTGGCCACACGGAGCACCACCGGAGCTCGCCGGGTGCGTCTCACCTTGCGCTGGATCTTCCTCGTCTCTTTGATCTGTTCGCGGGGTATGACCGACAGGGTTCCCGTCGGCGGTCCCCCTGTCCCGAACGCCGACCCGTTGAAACCGTGGCTGTTGCCGCCCACCCGAGGGACGGGACCGGTTTGGGTGAAGGCCCGCAGGTGGTCCGGGTCCGGGTCGCCTACGGCCACCACACCAGTCGTCGCCCCCGCCGCGCCGGTGGGCGCCCCCACCACAGCGGACAGGCTCTCCATGAACTGCAGGGCCAGCGCGTCGCCGTCCAAGGTCAGAAATCGGGCGTAACGGCGGAGCGTCGACAAGGCGAACGCCTGATTGTGCAGGCGGCTCAGGTCGCCCGCCTCGAGCGCCTCCAGCTGGGTGATGGGGCGACCGAGCCGGTCGTGGACAGTGAGGAGGTCGAGCCCCTGCGCCTCGCGCGTTTCCCGCAGCACCCGCCCGATATCGGCGGGTGAGGGCGTCGGCTCAACTGGCTCCTCGGAAGCGATGCGGGCATCGGTGCCTCGATGTCGCATCACGTCCTCGATCCCTGACGCTTCTCGGCCCGGCACATGGCTACCAGGGAGTGCCGTCCTGGCCGTTGCCCAGAGCCCTTGCGCCGTTCCACGTCCCCATCATTACGCGATGGACCTGCGGATGGCGTCGATCAGGACGGTGGTGCGGTCGTCGCCGGCCACGCTCAGACGCATCTGGTTCATCACGTAGCCGAAGGAGATCCCCGACTCGGGATGGGCAAAGCCCACCGAGCCGCCCGCTCCGAAGTGGCCGAACCCACCCCTCCCCAGCAGGGGGGTGAAGGGCGAGTCGCACATCATGCCCAGACCGAACTTGGACTCGCCTCCGAGGACCAGATCGGTTCCTGTTGTTCGTGACCGGGACATGTCGGCGACCGTGTCCGGCCCCAGGATGCGCACTCCATCGACCTCGCCGATAAGCCCGGCGTACAGGCGGGCCAGGGAACGGGCTGTGGTGATCCCGTTGGCCGCGGGAACCTCGGCGGCATGGAGCTCGGGAAGGTTGAACGGCCCGCCGCCCTGGCCGAAGTCGCCGAAGGCCCCGTTGAGGAACAGCGCCCTGGTCCCGAGCCCATCGGGCCCGAACGAGGTGGCCATGGTGGCCAGTTCCTCGGGATTCATATCGGCGAGGTAGTCGAGGGACATGGTCAGCGGTGCGACCCGGTGCTCCTCCGTCGAAGGCAGGCCTATCCAGAACTCCAGGTCAAGCGGTCCGGCTACCTCGCGGGCGAAGAACGAACCGATGCTCATGCCACTTACCCGGCGAACCAGTTCGCCCACCAGCCACCCGAAGGTGAGGGCGTGGTAGCCGTGAGCGGTCCCCGGCTCCCACAGTGGCTTCTGGTCGGCCAGCGCATCGACGATGGGGTCCCAGGCCAACGCCTGGGACAGGGTCAAGGTGGCATCGATGGCCGGGAGACCGCTCTGGTGGGTCAGTAGCCACTGCACAGGGATCCCCGCCTTGCCCGCGGCGGCGAATTCCGGCCAATACTCGGCCACCGGTGCCGACGGATCGAGCAGGCCTCGTTCGATGAGCAAGTTGGCGCAGACGGCCGTAGCCCCCTTGGTGGTGGAGAACACCAGCTGTAGGGTGTCCCCGGCATAGGGCTGATCCGAGGCCGGATCGGCGAGGCCGCCCCAGAGGTCGACCACGGGGACCCCGTGGCGGTAGACGCACACCGACGCGCCCTGATCGCCCCGCTCTGTGAAGTTTGCAGCGAACGCCTCGCGTACCGCGTCGAAGCCCGGGGCCGCTGTTCCCTCGATGGTCGCTCGCTTGGCGATGCTCATAGGTCCCCCGTCGTCGCTGCTTCCGTCTTTGACGTCGCAATCAGGGGAAACGCTATCCGCTCGAATCGGTCGGCCGCGCATGGGAGGGTCCACCTTCGGGCCCGTTCGCCCTGATGGACCCACGACTCGTCGCTCGGGCACGCCCAGCCCCGATCCGGGAATGTTGCGCGTGCAACTAACGTTAGATATTGCGTAGAGCGGATCGTGCCACCGCGGTGGTGGCCGTCCCGACCGAGGAGAGTGCCATGCCGGCTGTCACCGTTGCAGATGTCCGTTCGCTTCCCCGCGTCGTGGTGCCCGAAGGCCCAACGGCGATGAGCCGACCGGTGCTGGGGATCACCACCGCGCCAGCGGGGTTCGAGGGGGAGGGCTTTCCGGTACGCCGCGCCTTCGCCGGCGTGGACCGCCGATTCCTCGATCCCTTCGTGCACATGGACCAGATGGGCGAGGTGGAGTACGCCCCCGGTGAGCCCAAGGGCACGCCGTGGCATCCCCACCGGGGTTTCGAGACGGTCACCTACATGATCGACGGCACGTTCCGGCACCGCGACTCCATCGGCGGTGGCGGGCTCATCACCAACGGGGACACCCAGTGGATGACGGCCGGCTCGGGCATCTTGCACATCGAAGAGCCACCGGAGGAGCTGGTGGCCAGCGGCGGACTGTTCCACGGGGTGCAACTCTGGGTCAACCTGCCCCGGGCGCAGAAATGGGTGGACCCGCGCTACCAGGACATCGGAGCGGGGAACGTGGCCCTCCTGTCCTCTTCTGACGGCGGATCCCTGGTCCGTCTCATCGCCGGCGACGTGGGCGATCATGCCGGCCCCGGTGCGACCTACTCGCCCATGACCATGCTGCACGCCACCGTGGAACCGGGATCCCGTCTGGTGCTTCCCTGGCGCCGCGACTTCAACGCGCTGGTCTATGTCCTGTCCGGTCAGGGCACGGTGGGTGACGAGCGTCGACCGGTCCATGCCGGGCAGCTGGCCGTCTTCGGCGACGGGGGCACCATCACGGTGACGGCCGACACGGCCCAGGAGTCCCGGTCGCCCCAGCTCGACGTGCTCGTCCTCGGCGGTCGGCCGATCGGGGAGCCGGTCTACGCTTACGGGCCGTTCGTGATGAACACCAAGGACGAAGTGGCACAGGCCTTCCAGGACTACCAGGCCGGTCGGCTCGGGACGATCGCCGCGGAGCATGGCACCCGGTAACCGGTGACATGACCTGGCCCGGTCAGACCGGGACAGCGTGAACCCCCCGGTCACACCGGGACAGCGTGAACCCCCCGCTCAGACCGGGACGGTGGTTACGAACGCCGCCGCTCCGGCTGCCCACGTGCGCTCGAGGTCGGAGTCGGGCAGAAACCGATGGTCCAGCTCCAAGACGACCATGCCGTGGGCAAAGGCCCAGAGGGCCTGGGCCTGATGAGGATCGCCGGTGGCCAGATAGAAGGGCTCACCGGTCCAGTCCTCGAGTCCCTCGGCCATGTCCTGGCGGGGGAGCACGCCGCTGGTGGCCAGCCGGTACAGGTTGGGGTGGGCACGGGCGGTGGCCCGATAGGCCACCAGGAGGGGAGTGACTGCCTCGCCATTGGTCGCCCCGGCCACGGCCCTGTGCAGCGCAGTTCCCAGCTCGACCATGGCGTCTTCGATCATGGCCAGCTCGACTGCCGGTTTGCCCGGGAAGTGCTTGTAGATGGACGGGGCCCGGATGCCGAGCACGTCGCCCAGCCGACGCATGGTCAGCGCGTCGGGGCCCTTGGACTCGAGTAGCTGGCGGGCGGCTTCGACCACCTGGGTGGCCCGGGGGGAGCGGACCGTCGCCGGTGGGGGTGCAGGGTGGCTGGGGGCGCTCACGAAGCGGGGGCGAGCACGAACACGGGATGCTTGGGGGCGATGGCCTGGATTTCTTCGTCGCTGGAGTCGGCGTCGACCCCGTCGAAGAACACGCCTACCTCTGCCTTCCAGCGGCGGAGGTAGGCCCGCAGGACGTCGACCTTGGCATCATCGGGCAGTTCGGTGGCCACCCACTCCTGACGCCGCCGGCCGACCAGGAGCTCGAGGTGACCGCGGGCGGCCCGGACGTTGCGGACCCACTGGCCGTTCCCGCGGGCCGAGACCAGGTACTGGCGCCCGTCCAGGTCCAAGAGGTTGACCGGGATCCGATGGGGCTGGCCGGTGGTGCGGCCCTTCACCTCGAGGACCCGACTGCCCCAGATGCTGATCCCGGCGCGGGTCAGGCCGGCCACCACGTTGTTGAACACGTGCTTGGTGAACCATCCAGGCTGGCGGTAGTGGGGGACCGGCGCCTTGGCTGATTCCTGATTCGAGGGAGTTGACGACATGGTGACCTCCTAGGGGCTAACGCTGTTAGCTTCCAAGGTAGCTAACAGCGTTAGCCTTGTCAAGGGGTTCCGGGCAGAAGACTCTCCCTGGTGGCGCCCTCGACGGGAAGGCTGGCTGGCTCGAGGACGGCCTCGGTGGCGACGACGTCCTGTCGACCCGCCTTGACCAGGACGAACGCCGCAAGGGCGGCAACCGCGAGGATGACACCACCGACCAGGGCGCCCACCGAGTAGCCGTGCACCTGCCCGGCGGCGACGGTGGCCGGTCCCGGGACGTGTGAGCCCACATAGGCCGCAGTGGCCGACGCGGCCAGCGTGTTCAACAGCGCGGTGCCAAGCGACCCTCCCACTTGCTGGGTCGTGTTGACCATGGCGCTGGCCACCCCGGCGTCATGATTGCTGACCCCGTGCAGCGCGGTACTGCTCAAGGGCACGAAGGCCATACCCATACCCAGGCTGATGAGGATCTCGGCCGGCAAGACGTGGGCGACGAACGAGGTGTGCACGCCTATCTGGGTCAGCCAGAACATCCCCAGAGCGGCGGCGGTGAGACCGCCCGTCATCAGCGCCCGGGGGCCCACCTTGGGCAACAGCCTGCTGGCCACCCCGGCAGCGACGATGATCCCGGCCGAGAAGGGCAGGAAGGCGAACCCCGATTTGAGAGCCGAGAAGTGCAGGGTCCCCTGGAAGTAGTAGGTCAGGAAGAGAAACATCCCGAGCAAGCCGGCCCCGGTCAGGAACGACGCCAGGTATGAGCCGCCCCGGGTGCGCTCCAGGATGATCCTCATGGGGAGGAGGGGGTTCTTGCTCCTCAGCTCGATGACCACGAACGCCACCAACAGGGCCACGGCGATCAACAAGAAGCTGACGGTGGCCGACGCTGCCCACCCATCTTGTTCGGCCTTGGTGAAGCCGTAGACCAACGAGACCAGCCCGAGGGTGATGGTCGCCGCGCCGGGCAAGTCGTAGCTGGTATTGCCGTGGGCCCGGCTTTCACGGACGACCGGTACGGCCGCCAGTGCGGCGATGATGGCGATGGGCACGTTGACCAGCAAGCACCAGCGCCAGGAGGCGAACTCGGTGAGCACGCCGCCCAGGATCAAGCCGATGGCCGCACCGCCTCCGGAGATGGCCCCGTAGACGCCGAACGCTGTGGCTCGCTCCTTCACCTCGGTGAAGGTCACGGTGATGAGCGAGAGCGCCGCAGGAGCAAGCAACGCGGCAAAGGCTCCCTGCAATGCCCTGGCGCCGAACAGCATTCCCGAGCTGACGGCCACGCCGCCCAGGGCCGACGCGGCCGCGAATCCGATCAGCCCGATGATGAACGCCCGCTTCCGGCCGATGTAGTCGGCGATCCGGCCGCCGAGGAGCAACAGCCCGCCGAATGCAAGCGTGTACGCAGTGATCATCCACTGGCGGTTCCCGGTGGAGATATGCAGCGAGTGCTGAGCCGAGGGAAGGGCGATGGTCACGATGGATGCGTCGAGCACCACCATGAGCTGGGCCACGGCGACGATGCCCAGCGCCAGCCACCGCTTCGGGTCGGGCCCGTCGAGCTCGGACGCTGAAGATGGCGCGTCGAATAGAGATGTCATCGGTGCTCCTTGGGGTCGGGGCGGTCAGTGCTGCAGTAGCGGGACGAGGATGTCGTCGACCAGATGAGCGGCGAACTCCTCAGTCAATTCCTCGCCGTTGATCACCAAGCGGGTGATGACCATGGCGGGCAGTACCTCGTAGAGGACATCGCCGGCTGCGCTCGCCGGCAGCTCCTCCCTGGCGATGGCCCGGTCCACGAGTTGCATCAGGTTGGTGCGCTTGCTCTCGACCATCTGTGTCCGCATCAGGTTGGCCAAGACGGGATCGGTGCGCATGGCGCAGAGCACGCCGGAGATCAGGGCCCCGTCCTCGGACGACACCGATGCATCCATGCTGGAAATGGTGGCCAGCAGGTCGCCTCGGAGCGACCCGGTGTCGGCCACGAGCTCTTCGGCGGAATGGCGCTGGCGGATCGCCTCGGCCACAACCTCGGCCTTTCCCGACCAGTGCCGGTAGATGGTGGCCTTGCCGGCGTGGGCCCGCTCGGCCAGGGCATCCATGCTCAGGCGGTCGTAGCCCACCTCCAGGATGAGCTCCAGCGCGGCATCCAGGATGGCCTGTTCACGAGCCTCGGCGCGGGCACCACTGGGCCGGCGCTCCGGGTCTGAGGTGCTGGTGGCGAGCGGTGCGATCACGGCGTGTCCTGAGGAGGCTTAAAAACGGAACGGTTCCGTCTCACTCACTATAGGGAACCCTGGACCAGAACGCAACCGTTCCGTTCTGGCTTTACCCTGCCTAGAGCAAATTCCCTCGTGAACGCACTATGGATGGTGAGGCTTCCCGTCGCTGATCGGCGGGCGCCGGAAATTCAGGCTCAGGGACCCTTGCCGCCCGTGGCGGTGCAGGAGCGGGGATCCCATGGCTGCAGGCCTTGGGTCGACGCTGTCGGCGGGAGGAAGCCGGCGTCGACCGATGCGGAGCTGCCCGCCGCCGACGTGGACGGCGCCGTCGTCGGAGCCGAGGTGGGCGGCACGGCCGGCAGATCGACGGCGAACTGGGTGCCGGTCACCACGGTCACCTGGGCGCCGTCGGCGGTGGGGCCCACGGCCATGACGACGGCCCCCGAGAGGGAATGGGCGACGGACTGGGCGGCGGCCTCATCGGCCGCTGTCATGTGTGCGTAGTAGACGACCGTCTCCGATTGGGTGGCCACCGAGGGCGTGTCTCCGATGCCGGTGACCTGGAAGCCCAGAGCCTGAAGCGATTGGGAGGTGTCCGCCGCCTGGTTGGTGGCGCCCGAACCGTTCAGGACGGATACCGAGACCGTGCTCGGGGATGGAAGCTTGCCGCCGTGCATGGTGTCCGTCTTGGGGCTCACCCGCAAGAACCGGTCGATGACCTGTTGGTCCTGTACCTCGCTGGGAAATTCGATCTCACCGTAGTCGCCGCCCTGGTAGACGTAGGACGCGGCCGGGCCGACCGACACGGGCATGGTGAGCTGGGGTGCCGAATTGGCGTTGACCGAGTGGAAGGTGCTGATCAGGCTGACCATGGCCGACTGGGAGAATTGCTGGTCCACCGAGAGCTGGGGTGCGATCCCCGAGACCAGGTGGAAGTCGGTGATGGGGTTGGCCAGGCCGTTCTTGGCCACGGCGGTGGCCAGCACCCGAAGGAATTCGTGATCCCTCCGGATGCGGGCCAGGTCGCTCTGGTTCTCCGCCGGCCAGGTCGTGGGGTCGGTGGACGTGACACCGGGCGCCTTGTATTGCAGGTGCCGGGCCCGGACCACCTGGAGGGCACGGACTCCGTCCAGGTGCACGCAGCCGGGGCTTTGGACGTTCAACCCGGAGTAGGCGTCGTAGACGGGCTCGGGGAAGTACATGTTGATCCCACCCAGGGCATCGACCACGTTGGCGAAGGTGTCGAAATTCAGTTCCACGTAGTGCTGGATGGGGATGCCGAAGTCCTCCTGGATGGCCGCCACCAACTGCGTGGGCCCCTGGTACAGGGCGGCATCGATCTTGTTGGCTCCGGTGGTGCGGGCATTGGGGATGAACAGGTCGCGGGGTATGGAGAGAACGGATACCGTGCGCTGCGCCGGGTCCACATGGAGAATCATCACCACGTCGCTGTTCACCCCGGTCACGCCCTGTGAACAGAGCCCGTACGCCGCGTTCTGCTGGGCCAGTCCGCACCGGGTCGTGGACCCGACCATGAGGATGTTCTGGGTGTGGGCGTCGGCCCCGTCGACCAGGCCGGCAGAAAGGCCCCTGACCGTGATCCGGTGGATCTGGTGGTTCAGGTACCAGTCGTATCCGAAGGCCCCGCCGGCGAGGAGCACGATCAACGCAGTGACCCCGAGGAGGATGCGCCGGACGCGGTGGCTGCGCCGCCTCGCCTTCCTCTCATTGAGGGACAGCTGCCGCATCTGCTTCCCGAGGGCGCTGAGGCCAGACTCGTCGAACGTGGAGCGCCGGGCGGTCGAACCGGGGCGTGGGCGCGAGTGACGTGCCGATGGACGAGGGCCGTGCCGCGCCGTGCCATCGTCTCGAACCCGGTGGGCATGATGAGGTGGCCGGGGTCGATTGCGTGCAGTTTCTGGCTGCTGACCTGGGGTGGGCTGTGGTTGGGCCATGGACTCGAACGCGCCCAGATCCCCCTCGTTGGAGGAAGAGCCACGTCGGGATCGACGGGAAGGGTCGGTAGCGGGCCCCGATGGACCGCTGCTGGACATGGCGGACAACGGTAGCAAGGGCCGGGGGACCCGTCTGGAGGGGGAGGTGTGGGACGATCGGGACCGTGACCGAAATCAGCAACGCCGAGACACTCTCCGTGGTCGGGATGGACCACGTCGTTCTGGCTGTGGACGACGTGGAGCGGTCGTTGGCCTTCTACTGTGGGGAGCTGGGTCTCGCCCCGGTGCGAGTCGACGAGTGGCGCCGCCGCGAGGCACCCTTCCCGTCGGTCCGCGTCGATCCGACGACCATCATCGACCTGCTGGCCATCTCCCGTACGGGGGAGAACGTCGACCACGTGTGCCTGGTGGTGGCGCCGGTCGACTTCGAGTCGGTCAAGGCGAGCGGCCGGTTCGTCGTGGTCGACGGACCCGCTCGACGGTACGGCGCCCAGGGCGAGGGCACCTCGTTGTACATCCGGGACCCCGACGGCAACATGATCGAGTTGCGGTACTACGACCCGACCTGAACGCCGGTTCAGCCTCCTGCGAGCGCGCTGAGCGCCACGAGCGAGGCAGCCACCGAGAGGGGAACCAGGACCAGGCCCACCTTGGTGTAGGTGCGGGCGGAGGGAGTGGCCCGCTCCGAACGGGCCACCCGCATCCAGAAGATGGCGGACAACGATCCGGTGATGACCAGATTGGGGCCGAGGTCCAGTCCGATGAGCAGAGCCCGGGGGTGGGCCGGGGGCCGGGAGGACAGCAGTACGGCGGCGGGGAGGTTGTTGATGAGCGACGCCGTACCCACTCCCACCCAGGCCGTGGCCCACGATCCCAGCGAGGCCATGAGCCGGGCCGGCCCGTCCCACTGTCGGGCCACCGTGCCGAGCACGGTGGCCGACACGAACAGGCCGGCGAGCACGGGAACGTTCACCGCCCGGGTTGTCGTCGGGAGCGAGACCCGTCCGGCGACGATCTGGGCGCCGGCCACGATGACCCCGGTCACGACGATCGGAATGGCCGGATTGGGCAGTACCAGCACGAGGACGAGCGCGGCGATCAACCCGACCAGTCCGAATCCGGGCCGAAGAGTCAGGCGCTCCGCGTCGCCGCGGTGCCCGGGCTGACGCCAGTCCCGATGCCGCCAGATCACGACGACGACGGCCGTCACGACCACGGCTGCGACCCAGGCCGGCAGCATCTGCGCGGCGAACTCGCTCCCGCTGGTGTGGGTATCGGCGAGGACCAGAAGGTTGGTGAGATTCGAACCGGGAAGCAGCAGGGACGCCGAGTTCGACATGAAGACGGCGCCGTAGAGGAACGCGGTCTCGTCGATCCTCCGGCGGCGAGCGGCGTGGAGAAGGATCGGCGTCAGGAACACCACCGAGGTGTCCAGGTTCAAGACGACGGTGACGGCGGCCACCAACGCCATCATCGATAGGAACAGCACCAAACCCCCGCCGGGCAGCCGGGCGATGGCCGCGCCGGCCGCTTCGAACAGTCCGTCGGAGGCGGCGACCGTGCCGATGAGCAACAGCCCGGCGATGAGCACGAACGGCGGCCAGGTTTGGCTGAGGGAATGGACGAGGTCGGTGCTCACGCTGCTCTTGGGCATAGCACGGGTCCGAAACCATGCCATGGTCGTTTCCGGAGCTCGCGGGGCGTCCGTCCTACGATGCTGACCCCGTGATGTGGTGCGCACCGCCCCTGGTCACGTTTTCGTCCGTCGCCGGGGCACCGGCTTGATGGAACACCAGGTCGTCCCGGCGGACACGCAAGGTGTCGAGCCAGTAGCGCAACGTCCAGCTCGGCCAATTGTTGGTGATCCGACCCGTCGCCGTCTTGTACCAACTGCGACAGCTTCCCGCCCATGCCGTCGTGGTCATGAGCCGTTGGGTCCGGCCAGTGTCTCGGCGATACGCCTCCGTCTTGACGTCGACCGATACGCGGGACCGAGAGGAACGCCCGGCTACCGCGGTCAGGGCCAGGGTGTGGAGGACGTAGCTCACCTGCCGTTCGACCATGAAAAGGATCGAGTTGTGGCCCAGGTTGGTGTTGGGTCCGTACAGCAAAAAGCAGTTGGGGAATCCGGGAACGGTCATGCCGAGGTAGGCCTCGGCCCCGGTCCTCCACTGGTCGGCCAGCTTCCGACCGTCGACCCCGGCGATGGTGATGTGTGAGAGGAAGTCGGTGGTGTGGAATCCGGTTGCGTAGATCAACACATCGGCCGGGACGCGTCGACCGCCGGTGGTGACTACGGCATTGGTTTCGATGTGGTCGATGGGATCGGTGACCACTTCGACGTTGGGTCGGTGGAGGGTCGGGTACCAGTCATTGGAGATGAGGATGCGCTTGCAGCCCAGGGGGTAGTCCGGGACCACCGACGCCTCGGGCAAACGGTCGGAGACCACTTGGGTGCGGATGCCATTGTCGAATCGGCGAGCCAGTTTCCGGCCGACCCAGCCGTCGCGACGGAACAGTAACCATCGAGCTTCGAACGACCAGTAGATCTTCCACCGGTAGGCCAGCTCGAAGGGCCGGATGTGCTCCAGGCACCATCGTTCGACGGCGCCATAGGCACGATCGGGCTTGGGCCCGACGTAGTTGGTGCTGCGCTGGAAGATCGTGAGTGCCGAGGCCCGGCCGGCCACCGGGGGGACGAACTGGATGGCGCTGGCGCCGTTGCCCACCACGGCCACCCGCCGTCCCTCGAGCGCACAGTCGTGGTCCCATCGGGCCGAGTGGAAGCTGGTCCCCTCGAAGGTCTCGGCACCGGGCAGGTCGGGGACCGCCGGTCGGTTGAGTTGCCCGCAGGCAAAGATCACCACATCGGAGACGACCTCGTCGGGCAGACCCCCTCGGGGGGTCACCGTGAGGTGCCACCGGCCCTCTTCCTCGTCGAAGTGGGCCTCTTCCACTCTGGTGTCGAAGCGGATGTGCCGGGCCAGCTCGAAGCGATCGACGCAGTCCTCGGCGTAGCCCAGGATCTCCGGCTGCTCGGCGAAACGTCGGGACCAGTCGGTCTTGGAGGCGAACGAGAACGAGTAGAGGTGGGAGGGAACATCGCACCCGCTCCCGGGGTAGGTATTGTCCCGCCAGGTCCCGCCCACGCCATCAGACTGTTCGAGGATGGTCATGTCAGTGACTCCCGATCGACGCAACTGGATGGCCATGGCCAGCCCGGACAGCCCCGCTCCCACGATGGTGACCGACGGCGCCCGCGTACCAGGGACCCGGAGCGTCCGTTGCATCAGGCGACGTCCTACATCCAGTGCCATCCAGCTCCCGGGGTCGGTGCTCTGCCGGTCAAGGCGAACCTAGCTGAGCCTTGTGCGTCCGCGCCCTCGGTGACCCGGATTCACTATCGTCTGGTGTTCGTGGACACCACACCGATCAGCGACGATTACATGGGCGAGATGTTGGCGCAGACCAAGACCTACACGGTGCTCTTCTTGAAATCCACCGTCAGGCAGCGCACGCCCGAGGTGGACGCCATCATCTGGGAGCACGGTCGCCGCAATTTCGCCCTCAGGGCTCAGGGTGTGCTCTCCATCGTGTGTCCCGTGGTGGATGACAGTCAGTGGAGCGGCATCGGGATCTTCAATGTCGGAGCTGATGAGGTCACTCGCATCATGGATGACGATCCGGGAGTGAAAGCGGGGGTGTTCACCTACGAGGTGCACCCGGTCCGCAGCTTTCCCGGGGATGCTCTCCCCGCCTGAGTGCGTGGCGTGACCAAACGGAGTCATCAACCACTGCTCGTAGCATTCCGAGCGCTGATTGTCGGGTCAAGGGGCTGACGAGACCACTCAGATTCGTTCACGAAAGGTTCGCCTGGGTGAAGCCGTGAATTGAGGGTCCGTTCACCACCGATGGCTAACTTTTCGAGGCTATGGGCACCGCGGATGAGAGGCGCAGTGTCCACGCCGGAAGTCGGTCGAGGGAGGAACGCGCTCCCGGCCGAGGCCGGCGGCGGAGTGTGTCGGGGATGTTGGCTGTGCTGGCCTCGATCGTCATCACGACGGTCGCGGGACCGACTGGAGCGGGAGCCGCCCCACCCCCGTCGGTGAACCTCGGCCCGCTGCGTCCGGTCAGCTGCAAGACACTTCCGTCCGATCCGCCACTCGAGGCCCCCCTCTACGCTCAGAACGCCGGAGCCAGTCCGATGGCCGACGGATGGTGGTGCCAACTGCCCCACCCCACCCGGATGCCGGCGAGCTTCGTGGCCGTCCAACGGGAAGTGATCCCGCTGCCCAACCTGTACGGCCTGTACTCGACCACGTACGCGCCTCCGACGCCTACCGGGGCGCAGAGCGGGGGAGCGAAGCAGTCCTCGATCGTCGTCGCTCCCGAGGTGAACGGCGCGGTGACGCCGGGGAAGATACAGCGCTCTCCCGCACCGGCAGGCGGCCGGCGGGTCGCGCTGGGGAAGGGAATCACTGCCACCGTTGTGGCACAGGGCAGGTCCGTCGTGGTCACGTGGCCCTATCCCTCTTCGAACGTGCCTCCCTACCTCCGGGCCGTGGCCTCGATCACCGTGACCGGCACAGGTGTCCCCGAGTCGGTCGTGTTGGGGGTGGCCAAGCATGTCAAGCCGGACTGACCGCCGCTGGCCGGTGATCGTCGCCGTCCTGTTGGCGCTGCTTGTCGTAGGGCCCGGGGCCGAAATGACCGTCAGCCGGGCCGGCGCTCTCGGCAACGGCGGCCGGTCGCCCGGAACGACGTACGTCGGCCTGGACCTCTCGGCGGCGAAGTCACCAGCGTCGACAGCGCCGACCACGCTGACCGTGGCCCAATGGAAGCAGCGGTACCAACAGGTCATCACGCGACTGGCTGATGATGGTCTAGCCGTGGTGAAGGACGGAGCGGCGGAGAGCAGCGTCGACCCATCCAAACTCGCCGCGCAAGTGAAACGAACCGTCGCCGCGTGCAACACATGGCGGAACGACTCGGAGAGGGCATTCGGTGAGGCTCCGGCGATCCCGTTGCCGGCGGCACAGGCGAGCTGGCGGCAGCTCGTTGCGGCTTCCCGTCGGGCCGCCTCGGACTGCTCGCATGTGCTCACGATGCGGAACCCGTCGGAGGCCAAGGACTTCCGGACTGAGTTGGCGACGGTGTATGGCGCCGAAGGCCGACTGGCCACCCAGCTGAATGGGGTTGGGTGAACTCTGTCACATTCCCGTCACATTGCTATCTCCAATTTAGGCAAAAAGTTGACGAGTTTTAACCCTAATGAAGACCAAGATTTAACCCGTTTCGAGTTGTAGGACGGTGCACAAGCAATGAGGATGTCGATGTTGCTTAACGGTCCACTCGGACAACGTGGCAGCATCCACATTCAATCGGCGTAGGAGGCTGAGTTCTATGAGAATCGACAAGTACGTTCGGCGAGCGTCGCTCGTCGCGGCCGCTCTGGCGGTCGGCGGCGGCAGCCTCGTCCTCGGAGGAGCGGGCAGCGCCTGGGCCAGCAACACCCAGGTCTCGTCCGTGGGCTCGTTCACCACCTTGCAGGTGATGCACGATCTCTTCCCGACCTCGCTGAACGACATCAGCCCAGACGCGTTGAGCGGTAGCCAGACCGAGTCGATCGTGGCCGACGCGCAGAGCTGTACCGCCGGCCTCACCTACTCGACCAGCCTCCAGCCGCCCAACGGCTCGGGCCAGGGCAAGACGGCCCTTGCCGCAGAGGAGACGGCCGCGGCCACGGCCCAGGGCTGCATCGACTTCTCCCGGTCCTCGTCACCGCCGGCCCCCCACGCCGAAACGCTCCCAAGCGGGGGCGCCGAAAGCGGTGACCCAGCCGCCTCGAACCTCGACTACTACGCCTATGCCCTCGACGGGGTGGACGTGCTGGTCGGCGCGAACGCCATGCCCAGCGGGAACACCGCATCGTCGAACCTCGAGAACCCAGTGGACTTGACCCTCCAGCAGATCCAGAACATCTACAGCTGCTGGAACCCGGCCACCTCGACGGCCGTCACCACGTGGGCCCAGGCCGGAGTGGGGACGAGTACCGACACCATCGTCCGCTACTGGCCCCAGGCGGGCTCGGGTACCCGGGCCGTGTACACGGACGTGTTGGGCTTTGACCCCACGGTCTTGACCGGGCCGAACCACTGCGCCACGGGACCGATCGTGTCCTTCACCTCGGGGGCCACGACCGCTCCGAACGAGGAGAACTCCGAGGACGGCATCGTGTACGCCAACGCCCAGACCGGTGCGGCCAACGAACCGATCGCCGACGCCATCTACATCTACTCGGCTGGCAAGTTCACCCAGGCGTTCAACGACAAGGCTGACTTCAATGCGACGGCGAACAACGTCGTCGATCAGGAGCTGACCGGATCGGCCAATACGCTCGGCAACTTCAATCCGAGCCTGGTCCTGGTCCAGGTGACGAACTCGTCGACGAACCAGCCGGCGCCGTACACGGCTTATACGCCGCAGACGGGCCTGTTCAATGCCAACACCAACCGGGGGCACGAGGCCATCAACCCGATCACGGTGTCCGAAGCCAATGAGTGGTACTCCCACCTGCCGTCGACGACGGGCGCGAACCCGTCGGACTCGACAGCGCCAGTGCCGGGGATCCGCTACGTGTACAACGTGACCGACACAAAGCTTCCCGGCTACAACGGGGCCAAGGCGCTGGTGGGCTTCGACAACCAGGCCAGCGGCTCGATGAGCGCCCTCTGCCGGGGTGACGACTCGGCCACAATCATCAGTGACGGGTTCCTGCCACTGGGCACCAACACCTCGGCTCCGGCCGGGAGTGACAAGGCCAACGTCGCCTGCCGTGAGTTCCCTGGGCTCAGCTTCCCCGGGCAAGGCGGGTCGATTCAGTGGACGGCTGGGACCTGGCCTGAGCCGTAGAGACGGAGCAGCCGTAACAACACAGCAACAGGATTGACCAAGACAGTGAGCCCGGGACCATCTGGTCCCGGGCTCACTGTCGCGCCAAGGTGCTGCCGGCTCTTGGTGGGTGACCATTCGTGGTTCGACTCGAGGATTCTGTCGTCTCCTCGTTAACGAAGAGTTCGTCTTGGCGACCCTCTTTTTTGAGAGTGGGTTCATCTGCCTGTTGTTAACTTCCGAACGACATGAAGAACGCGTCAGCTATGGGAGAGATGTCTGAGACCGGGCCGACCCGGCATTTCAGCCTCCTGCGGGCAGCCACATTGGCCAATTCGCTGGAATTGAATCGGCACTTACTCCTGGTCACCACGCCCACGACGCCAGACGCATTCATCGGGATGTCGAGAGTCGACACAATCGACATGGCATCAACGATCGCATCACCCACCAACCGCGGATCAGTTACACAGAGCTCCAGGAGGACGCCGTGAGCGCCAAGGATGACGCAGGGACGACGATGGAAGGCCGGGTGATCTCGTTGACCGGTGATCGGAAGCGATCCACCAGGACGGGCGGGGTCCGTCGTTGGATCACCGGGGCACTGGCGGCGGCAGTCGTCGCCGGCACGGCCCTGGTTGCGTCACCGGCCGGGGCCGCCACCCCTCCCCAGATCAACCTGGTTACCGGCTTCCAGGGCACGGCGACCGTCACGGTGGGACACCCCAAGGTGGCATCCACGGCCCAGATCAGCCCGAGCTTCGTGGCCTACAACGCGACCACCGGGGACCAGGCCGTGGCCTCCACGGTTGATGGATCGACCTTCGTCTACCTGATCGCCGGGGCCAACGCCACCTCCGGCGAGTACGGCGTGGCCACCGGAGCTCTTACCGCCGGCGACGCCTATGTCGTGGCCGGAAACGGGACCGCCGGCCTGGTGGCCGACCCCGGAGACTCGGCCGACCCGTTGGCCACCGACAATCCCATCTCCCCTACGTCGGTGAACTTTGACAACAACGGCAACCTGATCATCTCCGGTTCGTTTGGCTCCGATGCGGCGGCCCAGCAGGCGACCCAGGTGGTGGCCAAGACCACCGGCACGTTCTACGGCGTGGCCATGACTGCCGGCGACCTCTACACGCTGGCCGGTATCGGCTTGGCCGGGTTGCCCTCGTACGCCTTGAACTATCCGATCGGCATCAACGGCTACGGCGTCACCGTGGACTCCCAGGGCAACATCATCATCGGCTCCAGTGGTGAGGTCTACATGATCAACGAGTCCGGCTCCCCCGTCACCCGCTACGGGACGACGGTGCCGGCTGCCACCGTCCAACTGATCAGCGGCAGCGCCGGCGGGAGCGGGACCTGCGCACCTCCGGCCAGCCTGCCGACCCAGGGCAACGGCACCAGCTACCTCCAGTTCCCCAACCCCACCGTCGACGCCAAAGGGAACATCTACATCAATGACAACCAGGTGCCCTCTGTGAACGGCCCCGGCTATGGCTGCGTGTGGGTCGTGCCCGCCCAGACGGGCACCGTCGACGGACTGTCGGTGACCGCCGGCAACATGTACCCGGTGGCCGGTAACGGCGGGGTCGCGGCGACGTCCACCAGTGGCATCGCCGCTACCTCGGCCGACGTTTCGACAACCAGTGCCACCGCAATCGACCCGGCCGGGAACCTCCTCCTCGCCTCCCAGGGTGCCGGGGTCAACGGCACGCTGCCTGCTCTGCAGGTGGTGGCCGAGTCGAACGGCACCTACTACGGCCAGGCCATGACCGCGGGCGACATCTACACCATCGCCGGAGGATCGGCTTCGGGGACCACGATCCCCGGTGACGCTTCGGCCTTCGGGCTGGCCGGACCGACCTCGTTGGCATCGGACGGACTCGGCAACGTCTTCATGACCGACGGCGCCACCGCCTCGGCCAACCTCTACGAGGTCACCGGCGGTCCGACCGGCCCGGCGGCCCAGCCGCCCACCGTCTCCTCGATCAGCCCCACCTCGGGCCCACAGGCCGGCGGCACCTCGGTTGCCATCACCGGCACCAACCTGACCGGCGCCACCGGCGTTAAGTTCGGCACCGCTGCCGCCACCGGCGTGGTGGTCAACAGCGCCACCTCGGTCACCGCCATCTCCCCGGCGGGCACGGGCACGGTCAACGTCACCGTCACCACCCCGAACGGGACCTCGACGGGCACGGCGGGACAGTTCACCTACAACGCACCGGCAGTGCCCACCGTCTCCTCGATCAGCCCCACCTCGGGCCCACAGGCCGGCGGCACCTCGGTTGCCATCACCGGCACCAACCTGACCGGCGCCACCGGCGTTAAGTTCGGCACCGCTGCCGCCACCGGCGTGGTGGTCAACAGCGCCACCTCGGTCACCGCCATCTCCCCGGCGGGCACGGGCACGGTCAACGTCACCGTCACCACCCCGAACGGGACCTCGACGGGCACGGCGGGACAGTTCACCTACAACGCACCGGCAGTGCCCACCGTCTCCTCGATCAGCCCCACCTCGGGCCCACAGGCCGGCGGCACCTCGGTTACCATCACCGGCACCAACCTGACCGGCGCCACCGGCGTTAAGTTCGGCACCGCTGCCGCCACCGGCGTGGTGGTCAACAGCGCCACCTCGGTCACCGCCATCTCCCCGGCGGGCACGGGCACGGTCAACGTCACCGTCACCACCCCGAACGGGACCTCGACGGGCACGGCGGGACAGTTCACCTACAACGCACCGGCAGTGCCCACCGTCTCCTCGATCAGCCCCACCTCGGGCCCACAGGCCGGCGGCACCTCGGTCACCATCACCGGCACCAACCTGACCGGCGCCACCGGCGTTAAGTTCGGCACCGCTGCCGCCACCGGCGTGGTGGTCAACAGCGCCACCTCGGTCACCGCCATCTCCCCGGCGGGCACGGGCACGGTCAACGTCACCGTCACCACCCCGAACGGCACCTCGACGGGCACGGCGGGACAGTTCACCTACAACGCACCGGCAGTGCCCACCGTCACCTCGATCAGCCCCACCTCGGGCCCACAGGCCGGCGGCACCTCGGTCACCATCACCGGCACCAACCTGACCGGCGCCACCGGCGTTAAGTTCGGCACCGCTGCCGCCACCGGCGTGGTGGTCAACAGCGCCACCTCGGTCACCGCCATCTCCCCGGCGGGCACGGGCACGGTCAACGTCACCGTCACCACCCCGAACGGGACCTCGACGGGCACGGCGGGACAGTTCACCTACACGGCTGGGACACTGGCAGCGCCTGGAGCCCCGACCAACGTTGTCGCCACGGCTGGTAATGGTCAGGCGACCGTTAGCTGGAAGGCTCCGGCATCTGACGGCGGTAGCGCTATCACCGGCTACACGGTGACTGGTACGCCGGGCGGTATGTGCACGACGACGGGTGCCACCACCTGCACGGTCAAAGGCCTTACCAACGGCAAGGCCTATACGTTCACAGTGGTGGCGACCAACGCCATCGGGTCGAGTGTGGCATCTGGTCCTTCGAACTCGGTTACGCCAAGCAAGAACGCCGTAATAATCCAGATCTTGGTGGCTGTAGTCAAGTTCTTCCTTCACTTCGGGTAAGGCGCGCTTCTTCGGTAACGCTGGCGTCTCCGGCTCAGGAGGAGGCGCGTACCCACACGGGCCAGAGGTCTGTATTGCTGAGATCAGAGCTCTGCCCAACCGACCTGTGCTTGCCCGCCATTCACGAATCACCGACGGAGATCCCAGGAGGACGCCGTCAGCGCCAAGGATGACGCAGGGACGACGATGGAAGGCCGGGTGATCTCGTTGACCGGTGATCGGAAGCGATCCACCAAGACGGGCGGGGTCCGTCGTTGGATCACCGGGGCACTGGCGGCGGCAGTCGTCGCCGGCACGGCCCTGGTTGCGTCACCGGCCGGGGCCGCCACCCCTCCCCAGATCAACCTGGTTACCGGCTTCCAGGGCACGGCGACCGTCACGGTGGGACACCCCAAGGTGGCATCCACGGCCCAGATCAGCCCGAGCTTCGTGGCCTACAACGCGACCACCGGGGACCAGGCCGTGGCCTCCACGGTTGATGGATCGACCTTCGTCTACCTGATCGCCGGGGCCAACGCCACCTCCGGCGAGTACGGCGTGGCCACCGGAGCTCTTACCGCCGGCGACGCCTATGTCGTGGCCGGAAACGGGACCGCCGGCCTGGTGGCCGACCCCGGAGACTCGGCCGACCCGTTGGCCACCGACAATCCCATCTCCCCTACGTCGGTGAACTTTGACAACAACGGCAACCTGATCATCTCCGGTTCGTTTGGCTCCGATGCGGCGGCCCAGCAGGCGACCCAGGTGGTGGCCAAGACCACCGGCACGTTCTACGGCGTGGCCATGACTGCCGGCGACCTCTACACGCTGGCCGGTACCGGCGTGGTGGTCAACAGCGCCACCTCGGTCACCGCCATCTCGCCGGCGGGCACGGGCACGGTGACGGTCACCACCCCGAACGGGACCTCGACGGGCACGGCGGGTCAGTTCACCTACAACGCACCGGCCGCCGGGCAGGGCTACTGGCTGGTGGCCTCCGACGGCGGCATCTTCACCTTCGGTGACGCGACCTTCCTCGGGTCGGAAGGGGGCTCCCACCTGAATGCTCCCGTGGTTGGTATGGCGGCCACGTCAACCGGCAACGGCTGCTGGCTGGTGGCCTCCGACGGTGGCATCTTCACCTTCGGTGATGCGACCTTCCTCGGGTCCGAGGGCAACGCGCAGCTGAACGCCCCCGTGGTCGGCATAGCGTCCACCCCCGACGGCAACGGCTACTGGCTGGTGGCCTCGGACGGCGGCATCTTCAACTTCGGTGACGCCGGCTTCCTCGGGTCGGAAGGGGGCTCCAACCTCAATGCTCCCGTGGTTGGTATGGCGGCCACGTCAACCGGCAACGGCTACTGGCTGGTGGCCTCGGACGGCGGCATCTTCAACTTCGGTGATGCCGGCTTCCTCGGGTCGGAGGGGGGCTCCCACCTCAATGCTCCCGTGGTCGGAATCGCCGGGATCCCAGACCCCGCGTGATCCACGAACGGAAGTGGTGGCCAGTTCCTCCGACCTGACGAGCGTAGAGACGGATTTCGCACTCTTTGGTTAAATCGGCGTGAACGATTGTTCGAGAAATGTTCGTCAAGTGTTCGTCTTATTGAGTGCCTATTTTGAGGCTGAGTTCACCCCATGGTTGTTAGCGTCGGGGGCGTCATGATCAACACGGGGCCATGTGAACCGGTGCGCCGTGCGCGCCCAGATACCGTCCGTGATGACGGTACACAGTCAGCGAAGAGCGCCAAGTGCCTGATGCCGGCGATGACCGGTAGCGGCCCATCCACTGGGGCGCGGACATGAGCGACGTGGCCCTGCAGCCGGCAACGGACGGAGCCGGTGGTAGGGGCGGAATCGGCAGGACCAAGCGGATCATGCACGATCGGCCCGGTCGAATCGATCGGCTCTTCGACCGTGTCACCTTGCTGGCCGGACTGTTCGTTCTCGTCATCCTGGCGCTGGTCGGCATCTTCTTGCTGTTCCAGGCCCGCCATGCCCTGGCCGAGTCCGGGTGGTCGTTCTTCACCCGTACGGTGTGGCGGACCGACCTACACCCGGCCCAGATCGGAGTATTGGGCCTCCTCTTTGGAACAGTGGTCGTGAGCATCGTTGCCGTGGTCATTGCCGTGCCTGTCGGTGTCGTTACTGCCCTCTATATAGCCGAATACGCACCGCTCAAAGCCCGAAAGCTTCTGCAGGGACTCATGGACCTCTTGGCCGCCATCCCCAGCCTATTGTTCGGGATTTGGGGCTTCTTGTTCCTGCAGGGTCAGATCGTGCCACTGTCGCGATGGCTCACCACCTATCTCGGTTGGATCCCCATCTTCCACACCGAGGCCAATGCGAGCTTGACCAATTCGATCTTCATTGCCGGAGTCGTCGTGTCGCTCATGGTCATCCCCATCGTCGCTTCGATCACCCGTGCCGTTTTCGCCCAGACCCCGCCGGGCGAAAAGGAGGCCGCCCTGGCACTGGGGAGCACGCATTGGGGCATGGTCCGCAGCGTCGTGCTTCCTTACGGCCGTGCCGGCATCATCGGCGGTTCCATGCTCGGACTGGGCCGTGCTCTGGGTGAGACCATCGCCGTGACCCTGCTGCTGCCTCAAGTGCCTTTGATCTCGAGCCATATCCTGCAGTTCGGAGGGGCCACCATCGCTGGGTTCATCGCCCAGCGGGCCGGTGCCGATCCCTTTACTGTCTCGGGGCTCATGGCTGCGGGTCTGGTGCTCTTCATCATTACCCTGGGTACGAACCTGATCGCCTCGACCGTTGTATCCCGCAGCCGGTCAGGCGCAGGGGTGGATCTGTGACCACCCTCACGCGACCGACGGATGATCGGGTAGGGGTCGAGGAGCGGCAGCCCCCCGGTTCGGGTGGGCCACCACCGGTGCCGTCGCGCTCCCGCCCGTCGCATCCCCGGAGCCCCAGGCGACCGCAGAACCTGGCGCCCATGGACCTCGCCACTGCGGCCGCTGCCGCGGTGAGCTCGATCTGCTTGTGCTGGCTCATCTTCTCGGTGCTGACCGACGGCATCGGTTGGTTCGGATTCTGGCTCGTGGCCTACGTGCTCTTCCTGGCCATCTTTTACCTGGCCACCTACGACCGCTTGGGTCGGCTGGTGGCGACCGATCGCACCATGACCGTCCTCGTGACCACCGTCATGGTCATCGTGCTGATCCCGTTGATCTGGTTGGTCAGCTACATCGTCATCAAAGGGGTCCCGGCCCTCCGGCTCGGCTTCTTTACCCAAACCCAGCGGGGCATCGCCCCGTCCATGCCGGCAACAGCCGGTGGAGGTTTGCACGCCATCATCGGCACCCTCGAGCAGGTCGGCCTGGCCCTTCTCTGGTCCATGCCACTCGGCCTCATGGCCGCCATCTTCTTGAACGAGACGCGTTCTCGTCTGCGCCGGCCGGTGCGAATCTTCGTTGACGCCATGAGCGGCATGCCCTCCATCGTCTCAGGACTGTTCATCTACGCCACCCTGATCATCCCGCTAGCCAAGGACAACGCCTTGTTCGGGTTCAACGGGTTTATGGCCTCGCTGGCCCTGTCGATGACGATGATGCCCACCATTTGCCGTGCTGTTGAAGTCGTTTTGCGCCTGGTCCCGGCCGGCCTGCGAGAAGCGGGACTGGCCCTCGGAGCCTCGCGGGCTCGGGTGGTCTTCTCGGTTGTGCTGCCCACTGCGTCGTCGGGCGTCGCCACCGCCGCCATTCTCGGCATCGCTCGGGAAGCGGGGGAGACGGCCCCTCTGCTCTTCACCGCCTTTGGCTACAACCTGTTCAATGCCAATCCGTTCAACGGCCCGCAAGAGAGTCTGCCCTTGTTCGTCTACCGGTTCATCCGGGAGCCGAGCGTGGCTGACATCCAACGGGGGTTCGCTGGCGCCCTAGTGCTGATGGTTGTGATCCTCGCCCTGTTCGTCGTGGCCCGAATCGTCGGCCGGGACCGGACGGGTACCAAGAAGCGTCGGCCTTCCATCTGGGCTCGTTTGGCCGGTGCCGCAGACATCGTCAGTCCGGCCCGTGGGGCACGACCACAGACGGCCACGTCCCGTACCGTCTCACCAGGTCTCGGGGAGGGACTCTCATGACCGGTGTCGTCGATTCCCCACCCGACCAACCGCTCGGCGCAGACGAATCACACTCCGACCCGGATCGCGTCGGCGACCCCACGCGCGATACCCAAGAAGTTGTGATGGTCGAGCCGCAACGCCAGGTCCGACTGATTGGTGGGCCGCCTCCCGGAGCCGCATCCCTCGAGGCAAGGGATGCCTGCGCCTGGTTCGGGGACCACCTGGTCCTCGAAGGGGTCTCCCTGCTCATGCCGGCTGGCGAAGTGACTGCCCTCATCGGTCCCTCGGGCTGCGGCAAGTCCACGTTCCTCCGTCTGTTGAACCGGATGCATGAGCTGGTGCCCGCTGCCGCCCTCGATGGCGAGGTCCTGCTCGACGGTGAGGACATCTACTCCGCCTCCATGCGCGCCCAACAAGTACGGACCCGCATCGGCATGGTGTTTCAGAAGCCCAACCCCTTCCCGGCCATGAGCGTGCGTGACAACGTGCTGGCAGGCTTGAAGCTGACCCGTATCCGTTGTAATGACAAGGATGCGCTGGTCGAGCAATCCCTCCAGCGGGCCAGCCTCTGGAAGGAGGTACGCGACCGTCTCGACCAACCGGGAGGAGCGCTGTCCGGCGGCCAACAACAGCGGCTATGCATCGCTCGCTCGCTGGCCGTGGAGCCAAACGTGCTGCTCATGGACGAGCCTTGCTCGGCGCTGGATCCGACATCTACGCGGCGCGTCGAAGAAACCATTGCCGAGCTGCGCCATGTGGTTACCGTCGTCATTGTCACCCACAACATGCAGCAGGCTCACCGGGTCTCCGACCGTTGTGCATTCTTTCTCGCCGCCGAGAACGAACCCGGCTATGTGGTGGAACAGGGCGCCACCACCAAGATGTTCGAAAACCCCGACGATCCGCGCACGCTCGACTATGTGGAAGGACGCTTCGGGTGACAGTCTCCCGCACGGTCAAATCGGAGAGGCGTCTGCTTCGTCGTTCCGTGATGCTGACAGCTCCCGTGGTCCTGGTCATCGCCATGGCCATGACGGTCCTCGCCGGCCAGGCTGGGGCGGCAACCCTCTCGCCAGCCAATGGCCAGGGCTCGACCTATGCCGCTCTTGCGTTCCAACAATGGATCGCGGATACCTCGAGCCAAGGGCTAAACGTCAACTACACAGCCACCAACTCGCCGGCCGGGCTCCAGTCCTACGCTAACAACACTGCCGACTTCGCCGGCACCGAGGCCGAATACTCCGAGCTCATCGGTGGGAACAACCCGCCGCGGGGCTTCGAGTACACCCCAGACGTGGCCGGGGCTACGGCCATCATGTACAACGTCCAGGACACTGCGGGCCGATCGGTTAACTACCTCCATCTGTCTCGGCTAACGGTGGCCAAGATCTTCCTGGGGATCATCAACAACTGGGATGACCCCGCCATCAGCGCCGACAACAAGGGCTTGGTCCTCCCGAACCATCCCATCACCGTCGTCGGTCGATCAGGCCAATCGGGGACAACCGCATTGTTCTACGATTTCGTCCAGCAGACCGACCCCGCTGACTACGCCCATTGGGCCGCGCAGAACGGGTTCAGCTCGGGATCCCGGATCCTGGAGATCGACGGAGGCGCGAGCACGGGAAGCTGGCAGTTCTACAGCGGCTCGGACCAGCAAGCCCAGCAGATCGCCAGCCCTGGCGGCATGTGGTCCATCGGTTACGACGAATTCGGTTACGCCAAGGTCTACAACGCCAATGTCGCCTGGATCCAGAATGCGTCGGGCGCATATGTGCAGCCCTTCGCTGACAATATTTCTGCCGCACTGCAGTCGGCGGTACTTGCCCCGGATACCTCGCAGAACCTCAATGGGGTGTACACCAGCACGAACCCGCTCGCCTATCCGATTTCTGCCTATTCCTACATCCTCGTCCAGTGCGGCCCCTCGGGCGACAGACCGACCTGTGTGACGCCCTACGCCAATCCCGGGATCATGAACACGATGGCCCAGTTCATGCTGTACGTCGCCTGCGGAGGCCAGGCCAAGATGCCTTCTATCGGCTATGCGGCCCTTCCCACCCAGCTCAGTCAGTTCCTGGCCGACGCGGTCGGTCGCATGAACGGCCAGCCGGTGGAGCAGCTCAACCAGAGCAACTGCGCCAACCCGGAGTTCAATCCCAACTACGTACCTCCCGGTTCGCCCAGCGACCCCGAAGCAGCCGTGGCCTCCCTGGGCAGCGGTGCTGGAGGAGGGGGTGGCGGTGGCAGCACTAGCAGCAGCGGCGGCGGCGCCGCCGTCACCAACACCACCACCGGTGGCGCTACGGCGACCACCGCCAAGAGCGGTGTCAGCGCAGCAGTAGGCCGTTCCGGTTCGGGCACCGTGTCAGCCGGCGGAGGAACAGGGGACTATCGCCCAGCAGCGCCGGTACCGTTTGCTGGGTCCGATGTCGCGGCCAGCTCCCCGTGGCCCTTGATTGCCCTGGTTCTTCTCCTTGTCGTCCCCTTCTTCCTCTTCACGCTCACACTCCGACGGCGCCCCGAGGGCATCGCCCCTGCATCCAATGAGAATGAGAAAGAGGTCACGTGACGACCAACTCGTCGTTGCACGCCTCGCACGGGCGTCGCCTCCGGGTGCTCAAAAGGCTCCTCATCACCCTCCTGGCCGTAGCCGCCGTGGGCACGACGGTGCTCGTCGGGATTCCGGGGCAGGCAGGCATCGCCCATGCCGCTACCTCGGCAGTACCCACCGTCACATCTATCAGCCCCACCTCGGGCGCACAGACCGGCGGCACCTCGGTAACCATCACCGGCACCGGCCTGACCGGCGCGACCGAAGTTGACTTCGGGACCACTGCCGCCACCGACGTGGTGGTGAACGGCGACACCTCGATCACGGCCGTCTCGCCGGCAGGCACGGGGACAGTCAACGTGACGGTCATTACCCCCGGCGGCACGTCGACGGGCACAGCGGGCCAGTTCGCATACACCGATCCCGACTTCACCCTCACGGTGTCCAGCCCGGTCCAGAACGTGGCCGACGGTCAATCCGTCCAATTCACGGTGCAGCGCACGGCGGCGGGCACGGCTGCGGGGGTCGAGATCAAGGCGGCGGTCACCGGATGGTGTGAGCCGAGTATCTCACTCCCGGTGACAGAGACGGCCCAGACCGCCGGCAACTTGGGCACATTGTTTGGGAC
This sequence comes from uncultured Acidimicrobiaceae bacterium, assembly GCA_963781305.1. Classification (GTDB taxonomy): domain Bacteria; phylum Actinomycetota; class Acidimicrobiia; order Acidimicrobiales; family RAAP-2; genus DASXMT01. The sequence continues at coordinate 620,581 of CAWAFL010000014.1, read as the reverse complement.
GGGCCACTTTCCCGTCGTCTCGGCCCCACAACTGGCGAGCGGCGTCTACCCGTGTGTGGGTAATGTCGGCAACGAATTCCCTCCCCCGCTGACGGCGATAAGTCCCCCGGTCAACACCACGCCGAACATCCAAAACGTCGCCGGTGACTATCCGACGGTCAGCGGTACAGCGGTTGCCGCCACGGGAACGGCGTCGTTCACGGCGCCTTCGGGGTCTACCTCCACCTTCCAGTGCGATTCCACTGACCCCTGCACCTTCGCCGTGGCCGTGTACGCGTCGGACGCCAGCGATCCGGCCACGGCCGTTAACACCCACGTGCTCGGCGTGCCCGTGACCTTCTTGTCCAGCGATTCCCTCAACGCATCATGCGGCGGCGCGGCACCCGGACAGATCAACACCATCGGTGACGACCGGCTCAACTCGGCCGTGAGTGCTTGGACCCTGGGTGCCTGTGGTGCGGGCACCGGGGGCGGCAAGGCGTTGACCAGCAACACATCGTCACAACAGACTGATGCAACCGCTCTGTGCTCGTTTGCCTCCGGGAACAGCGACCTGGCCTACAGCTCCGTTGGTTACGGCGCGGCCGGCTTCGACCCGTCAACCTGTTCAGGGTTGCTCGGGCCGCAGCCCGCCCGCCCGTATGTCGCCGTGCCCGTTGCCCTCAATGCCGTGGTCTTCGCCCACACCCAGACCCAGAGGATCAACGCCCTGGAAAACCCGGTCGTCGGGCCCTTCCTCCAACCGTTGAAGGTCACCGTGAGCCAGTTGGCCACCCTGCTCAGCAACGGCAGCAACCTGAGCGGCGCCTTCGAGGGCGAGTGGAACAGTTCGTTCGGCCAGGCCCTGTTGGCCGAGAACCCCGACCTCGCAACCGACACCGGGTACAACGGCACGATGAGCACCTTGGCCCAGCCCATCGTGGCCACGTCGGGCACCGAGGGTACAACCTTGTTCACGACGGGATTCCTGCAGGCGCTCGCTCCTGCCGCCGACATGATGAGCAACCCGAGCGCGGCCCAGGGCATCGTCTCCCAACAACTCGGTGTCACATCGAACTTCGGCATTGCCGACCCGGCGCTGTACTTCGTCAACACCTATACCGGGTCCCAAGCCATGATCAAGGACCTGACCCCGCCCACATCGAGTTGGGTGTTGACCGACGCGGCCAGTGCGGCGGCGGCATGGGGCGGTCAGGCCGAGGTGGAAATACAGACTCCCGACTCCATCAGCGCAGCGACCCCGTCCTACGTGACAGCTGATCCGGCGTCCATGGATGCGGCCGTCTCGGAAATGACCCAACAGCCGGACGGCACCCTGATTCCCAACCCGAACACCACGCCGGTAGGCGGGGTCGAGCCCTATCCGCTGACCTACGTCGAATACGCCATCGTCCCCACTCAGCCGCTGCTCAACCCCGACTGCTCCCCGAACACCCAAGGGCAGCAGGACCTAGCTGCCTGGCTCAACTACATCACCGGCGCGGGACAGTCGGAGTTGCCCAGCGGGCTGGTGTCCCTGACACCGGCCCTACAAGGCCAGGCTGCTGCAGCAATCGCCAAGGTGGGCCAAGCTGCCCCGGCCTGTACGCCGCCGCCGACGACACCGGCGGCGACTCCGCCTGCGACCACCTCGGGCTTCGGCTCGAGCTCGGGCTTCGGGTCGGGCTCGGGATTCGGCGACACAGGGTCGTCGGGGTTTGGCTCGGGGAGCGGCATCGGCGGTATCTCCACCTCCTTCGGCGCCGAGCGCGGTACTGGGCGGTTCGGGCACCGCGCCAGGGTCCGCCGGTAGCGCGGCTGCCAAGAAGGGTGGCAAGCCGGTTGCCGTGCAACTGGCCCGGTTCACCGCCCACCCGGGAGCGACGTGGATCGGCCCCCTGATCGGCTTGCTGGCCTTGGCTATCGTGATGCCGGCGTTCGTCCTGGCCGCCTCCGGAGCCTCGCTGAGCGAGACTCTGGCCGGCCTGGGCGGCTGGACGTGGATCCGTCGACGTCGTCGGGGACCACCAGCACCGGGCCCCGGTTGATGGTCCTGACTGAGGTGGGGTCAGCTGGGACCATAGAGGCTGGGGCGACGGCGGAGCCGATGTCGGGCTCCGCCGAGGCCACGACGGACTACCCCGACGGGATGGAGGATCGTCCGGAACCCGCATCGGTCGGCCGCCCCGATCGGCGTCCGGTCACGCTGGGACGGGTCATCGCCTGGGTCGTCGCTACCGTGGTCATGCTGGCATTGAGCGTGGCTGCCGTCTTCTACGGGCTGGGACCGCTCACCCACCAACGGGACCAACGGGAGACGATGGCCGCCTACAAGCTGGCTATCAACCATGCAGCCGCCGAGACCAACGGGTTGGGCGGCGTCGCCGTCGCCACGCAACCACCTCTCACCGGGGCGACGGTGGGGATCCTGCAGATCCCCGTACTCGGTCTGCAGCAGACGGTCACCGAGGGCGTCGGTCCCACCCAGACCGTGTCCGGTCCCGGCCATGTCCCCGGTACCGCCGGGTTGGGCCAGCCTGGGAACTCTGCCGTGGTCGGCCGGCGTGCCGGCTTCGGCGGCCCGTTCGCTGACCTCTCTCAGCTGCGCCGGGGTGACCAGATCGAGGTGGCCACGACCGAGGGACGTTCGCTCTACCTGGTACGCCAAGTCCGAACCGTCATCATGATCACCGGCGCAGCCGCCTCGACCACCGGTGCCGCCGCCTTGAGCGCCACCTCCGCCCCGGCGACCACCACCACCACTGCAGCGAGCAGGAAGGGAGCTACGGCCGCGACCAAAGGGGCCAGCGCCACCCGCCTGCCGGTGACGGGGGGGTACCGACCCGCGACCGCCCCCGCGATCGTCACCGTCAACAAGCTCTACGGCCCCACTCCGGACGACCAGTTGACCCTGGTCACGTCGGCTAGCTCGGCGCCGTGGAACACCGACCGGGCTGTTGTGGTCACCGCTCGGATGCTCGGCCGGCCCTTTGCCCCCACCCCCCAGCAGTCTCGAAGCCCCAACCAAACGGGCACCGGAGGGGATCCGGGCTCCCTGCCTCTCCTGATCCTGGCCCTTCTCGCCCTCGGGGCCACCATTGTCGGCGCAGCCGCTCTCTACCGCCGGGCCTCACTGCGCTCCGCATACCTGCTGACCACCGCACCGCTCATCGTGTTCACCATCCTCGGCGCTGAAGCCGCCGGCCGTCTCTTTCCGGCGTGGCTGTGAAGACCAGACCGAACATGCCCGCTCATCGTGTTCACCATGCTCGGGGTCGAAGCCGCCGGCCATCTCTTGCCGGCATGGCCGCTTTCGGCGTGGCCATGAAGAACGCGCCGAACAGGGCCGCTGCGTGGCTCGTTTCCCAGTTCCACAGGGCCAACCGGCTGCCGGCAAGGATCCGCGTTATCGCCCTCGTCCTGATGGTCGCTCTCTTCTCGCTCGGCGGTCTTGCCGTGTCGAACGCCACTTCGAGTGGGGGAAGCGAGAGCCCCGCTGCGCTCGTCTCCAACAACCTCGGCAATGCCCAGCTCCCGCGGTTCCTCGGCCCGCATCACGGCACCACCAAGCCTCTGCCGAAGGCCGCCACAACCCCGGCCCCGGCCCCGGCGTCGGTCGCCAATGCCGCCCCGCTCGGATCGCACGAGGTGTTCGGCTTCGCCCCCTACTGGTTGCTCGACTCGAGTACGGCGTTCGACGTGAACGGGCTCACCACCGTGGCCTACTTCTCCATCGACGTGAACGGCAACGGCAGCATCAATGAATCGGGAGCCGGGTGGAACGGCTATCAGAGCCAGGCCCTCAGTGACTTGATCACCCGGGCCCACGGTGCGGGCGACCGGGTGGTCCTCACCGTTGATCAGTTCGACCAGGGCACCCTCAACCAGCTGACTTCGAACCCGACCGCCCCAGCGACCTTGTCGGCCGCGCTGATCAATGCCATCGAGGCGAAGAACCTCGACGGCGTGAACATCGACTTCGAAGGGGAGGGGAGCGGCGACCAAGTAGGCCTCACCAACCTGATCACCCAGGTCTCGGCCAACCTCCACCACGTGGATCCCCACTGGCAGGTGACCATGGACACCTATGCCAGCTCAGCCGGCGACCCCGGCGGGTTCTACAACATTGCCGCTCTCGCCCCCGCAGTCGACGGGTTCTTCGTCATGGCCTACGAGCTGAACCTCAATGCCGCCCCCGGGGCCACGTCCCCGCTCACCAGTTCCATGTTCAGCGACTTGACCACCGTTCAGCAGTATGCGGGGGCCGTCCCGCCGGCCAAAGTCATCCTCGGCGTCCCGTACTACGCCGAGGACTGGGCGACCACCGATGGCACCCTCACCGCCCAGGCCACCGGGGGTGAGCCGACAACGCCCACGTACGGTCAGGTCAAGGCCAGCGGCCATCCGCTCTATTGGGATCCGGTGACCAGCACCGGCTGGACCTCGTACCAGGTGGGGTCCCAGTGGCACGAGACCTTCTTCGAGGATCCGACCTCGCTCTACATGATCGCCCAATTGGCCCAGTCCTACTCGCTGGGCGGCCTTGGGATCTGGACGTTGGGCATGGACGGCAACGACCCCGCGATGCTGGCTGCCCTGGACGGTAACGCTCCACCGGTGAAGGTTCAGTTGGACGGGCCCGTGCACACCTCGCTCTCTCCGCCGGCGCCCAACGCCCCGACCGCCTCGTCGCCCGCCGCGGCCGGATCCAGTGCCGCACCCGGCCCGGGCGCACCCACGAACCCGCCCACCACGTCCACGACCACCACCACCGGGGGTGGCGACGGGAGTGCTAGCCCCGTCAGTCCACCCACGTTCAGTTATGGGGGTGTCTGGCAACAAGAGCAGGTGGTGCTCCAGCCGGGGGCATCTATCGCCCCGGACGTCTTGACTGGCCCCACTGCCCAACAGGTGGGCACCTTGACCGGTTTCACCACCACCGATCCGGCCTTCACCTGCTTGGAGTCCGAGCCGAGTCTGACCGTTTGGCAACTGCCTCCCGTCCCAACCACGACCACCACGACTACGACAACAACGACCACGACCACGACCACGACCACGACCACGACCACGACCACGCCAGGGGTGCCGGAGGTGCAGTACACGGTGGTGCTCACCCAACCAACGGACTGTGCGTCGGGGTCGTTCACCTTTGACGCTCCCCAGCTATCCACTGCGTCCGGGACCGCCCAGACCCAGGCCCCTGCGGCGGCACCGGCTCCGTCGGTCGCCGGCACATGATGTGTAGAACGGGGGAGGGTCGTACCGGCACGGACGACGGCAGGGGCTGCGCCTCGGGCATGCTCTGATGGCCGAGCACACCTTGGTACCCACAATGCGGGTGCTGATCGTCGAAGACCAACAGCGCGACTGGCACGAGCTCAAGGATGGTCTGCGCAACGAGGGTTATGAAGTCGACGCTGTCGTCGATTGTGAGTCGGTGCGACGCCAGCTCGTCGACCGCTCACCGGACATGGTCGTCCTCGACCTAAGGAGACCGCATCCGTTCTGGACCACCCTCTTTCACCAGGTCCGGTCCATCGTGGCCGTGCCGTTGCTCATCGTGTCGTCGCCGGAAGCCGGTATCGATGTGGCCGAGGGGCTCGAGATGGGCGCCGTCGACGTGGTGACCACACCCCTCCGCACCAGGGAAGTCGTGGCTCGGGTTGGGGCAGTTCTCCGTCGGGTCTCGGTCACGAGGATCGATCCCGAGGCGTCCACTGAAGACTTCTTGTATGCCGGGCCGCTGGTGATCGATCGCAACCACCGAACCGCCATCGTTGGCGAGCGGTCGGTCTACCTGCGTCCCATTGAGTTCAAGCTGCTGATGCTGCTCGCCACCACACCGGGCCGGGTTCGGACCCGAGAGGAGCTCACGGATCACCTGTGGGGCGACCGTAGCCCCCGGTCCCACCAGAGCCTTCACGCTCAGATGCATAACCTCCGGGCCAAGGTGGAGCGAAACCCGGGGGCCCCCGTACTCATCAAGACGATCAAAGGGGTCGGCTTCAAGCTCGATGTGGCGCTGTGAGTGAGGTCCGTTCATATCAGCCTACCGGCGCTGGTGTGGGCGATCCCTAGCCGCGGAAGCGTGCTGGTCACCGCCCAGGTCGCGACAAAAGGCGCCGATCGTGCCCGCCGCCGCTCCATCCCCGAGTAACTCGGTCCGAGAGGCAAGAATCGTGGCGTGGAAGGCACGCTCACCCAAGGCGAAACGAGCGTGCCCGCCACCGACGCCAGCGTGGCCCACGCGGTGTCGACGGAGGGGTACTTCTGGTTGGACCTCGACGCCGCGGCGGCGGCCACCAGTGATCGTCCGACCATGCATCCCCACCTCATGGGCGGGGATCCGGCCATCGCTGACCTGCTGCAGCACACCTTCGGCCTGCACCCCCTCGCCCTCGACTTAGCCGATCGCTTCGGGCAACGCCCCAAGCTCGAGGACTACGACGACGTCACCTACATCGTGGCCTACGGTGGGCAGGGGTCAGGCACGGTCGAAGTGCACATCATCGTCGGCTCGACCTACGTGATCACCGTGCACCAGGGACCGTGTCCCATGATCGATGAGGTACGCGCCCGACTGGGCCACCACCCGGCATCTGGGGTCGTCGCTCCTCAGATCCTGCTCGTGTATCTGATCATCGATGCGCTAACCAACAGCTTCTTTCCACTGCTTTCTGCGTTCGACGACAAAGTGGACGAGCTCGAGGATGCGATCCTCCAACGGCCCACGGAGGAACAGCTGGGCACCCTCTTCGACATGAAGCGCCAGCTCCTGACGATACGCAAGGTGGTGACGCCCCAGCGGGACATGTTCGCCTCCCTTTCGAGCGGGACGACCACATTGCCGGGCATGACCTCCGGCGCCGGGCCGTACTTCCGCGACCTCTATGACCATCTGATCCGCATCAGCGATCTCGTGGACAATTACCGCGATCTGCTCGGTGGGGTCATGGACACCCACCTCTCCACGGTGTCCAACCGGCTCAACGTGGTCATGAAGCAGCTCACGGTCATCGCCACCGTGTTCCTACCCCTCAGCTTCCTGACCGGTTTCTTCGGGCAGAACTTCGCCTGGCTGGTGCGAGGGCTGCAGAGCCCGGGCGCCTTCGTCGGGCTGGGCATCGGCCTCGAGGTGGTGGTGGTCATCGTCCTGATGGTCTTCTTCAAGCGAAGGGGGTGGTTGGGCGGGCCCTCTGCCTGACCGCCCGGTCCAGGCGAGCGACTGGCTGAGGCTTCAGGAGTCGGTCGTGTACGAACCATGTGCTCACGACCCAGTGTCCGTCACCCTCTAGGCTGGGTCCCGCGAACAGGAGGGCCATGGCCACCAGCCCCGCAGTGGAAGAGTCAGCTCCGACCGACGCCAATTCGGGAACGTTCACCGGAGATCCGCTGGCGCTCGAGCGCCAAGTCTGTTTCGCCCTTGCCGTCGCCAACCGGAGCGTGCTCGCCGTGTACCGACCACTGCTCGAGCCTATGGGCCTGACCCATCCCCAATACCTTGTCATGTTGGCCTTGTGGGGGGTGTCCCCCCTCTCGGTCAAGGACATCGGCACCCTGCTCCAGCTCGACTCGCCGACCCTGTCCCCACTGCTCAAGCGGTTGGCTTCCGCCGGGCTCATCACGCGCACCAGGAGCACCGACGACGAGCGCCTTCTCCTGATCGACCTGACCGAGGCGGGTCATCGCCTCCGGGAGCAGGCTGTACGGATACCCCCGGCCATCGTGGCCCAGCTGGGTATGGACCTCTCCGAGCTCGAATCCCTTCATGCGTCGCTCACTCGCTTGATCGCCGCCGCTCGGGCCAGCGGGGTAAAGGTCGTCTGACCCGGTAGTAGCTGAAGCGAGGATCCGGTCGGCCGTAAATAAGTAGTGGACGATCTATTCGTGTGCTATTGATATCATGACGGGAGGCTGAAGTGTCGGCCACGGCCCCGTCAGCCGGGGCAGAAGGAGGAACGATGAACGGGCTCGTCGTCGGGGCGTCACAGTCGGTCGGAGCCGGCCATCTCCTCTGGGTGTTGTGGGGAGGCGTGGGGATCTTCCTGGTCGGCATCTACATGGCCATCTATGTCTTGATCCGGACCAGGTGGGGACATCGTGCCGACACCGTGACCGCCCCTCCCGAGGTCGTCGACCGTGAGGCGATTCAGGTGAAGTAGGCGCCCACCCGCTGCCTTCTGGTCTGACGGACGGTCGGGGGTGCACGCGGGGGTCAAGACGGAGAGAGTTGGTGCGGGGCCACACAGTGGTGCGACTCCCCTCCCGTCACGTTCACGTCACGAATGACGCGAATATTTCACGTCCGCGCGAACCTCCGATTACTGACGCTCTGGTGAACTGACCCTTGTCGACACTTGGTGCCTGGCGGGTCCGATGGTGACGGCAGGCGACGCTCACGCGCCGCACCCTTTTGGCTGAGCCGGGCACCGCCCGGAAAGGGAGGACGTCATGAACACTCGTGCGCGTTGGCGGGCAGCGGTTGCCTCAGTCGGCTGTGTCGGTATGGCCGGGCTGATCGCGGTGCCCATCGTCCTCGGGGGCCCCGGAGCCTCCACCGTGGCCGCTTCTGCGGCCGCGCCCCCTGATGGGTCCACCATGACGCCGATCAAACACGTAGTGGTCATCTTCCAGGAGAACGTCTCCTTTGACCACTACTTCGGGACCTATCCGAACGCCACCAATACATCAGGTCAGACCTTCACCCCCGCACCCAACACACCGGCGGTGAACGGGCTTTCCGGATCGTTGTTGACCAACAACCCCAATGGGGTCAACCCTCGCCGGCTCGACCCGTCCAACGTCAATGACGTCCTCACCTGTGACCAGAATCACAACTACACGCCGGAGCAGACCGCGTTCGACAACGGGGCCATGGACAAGTTCCCGGCCTCGGTGGGCACGGCCACGGGCACCAACCCCAATGGCCAGGCGTGCCAGGCCAGCGACGTCATGAACTACTACGACGGCAACACTGTGACCGGCATGTGGAACTACGCCCAACACTTCGCCATGAGCGACAACTCCTTCGGCACTACCTTCGGTCCCTCGGCTCCCGGCGCCATCAACCTGGCTTCGGGAGATACCGGCGGCGTCGACGCCAGCAAGGCCATCCGGGGCGCACTGCCCGTCGCTCCCGCCACCACCAGCGGCGACCTGGCCGAGGACGGGAACGGCGGCTACTCGCTCATCGGCGACGCCCAGCCCTATTACGACGATTGCTCGACCCGGGACGCCGTGGCCATGACCGGCACCAACATCGGCGACCAGTTGAATTCGGCCGGACTGAGCTGGGGCTTCTTCCAGGGTGGCTTCCAGGCCAACACCCCGTACACCGGGCCGGCCGACTCGGCGGCCACCTACAACCCGTTGACCGAGACCGGCAACGCCACCTGCACCACAACCCACAACGTCGGGGACGCGCTGGGCGGGACGGGGACGACAGGGGCCAAGCCCTATGGGGTCAAGGGTGACTACATCGAGCACCACGAGCCGTTTCAGTACTACGCCTCCACGGCCAACCCCCACCACGTGGCCCCGACCTCGCTCGATGCCATCGGAACCGACACTGCCAGCCCCGGGCAGTTCAACACGGCCAACCACCAGTACGACACCAGCAACTTCGATTCCCTGGTCAGCGGGATCCAGAACGGCACGGTTCCGGCCAGCCACCTCCCCGCGGTGAGCTTCCTGAAGGCGCCGGGCTACGAGGACGGCCACGCCGACTACTCCGACCCGATCGATGAGCAGAAGTTCGTGGTCAACGAGATCAACTCGCTCGAGAAGCTGCCGACCTGGTCCAGTACCGCGGTGATCATCGCCTACGACGACTCCGATGGCTTCTATGACCACGTCTACAGCGGGGTGACCAACCCGTCGCACACCGCTGCCGATGCCCTCACCGGCGCTGGCGCCTGCGGGACGGCAACCACGCCCATCGCCAACGAGCAGGGTCGCTGTGGCTACGGCCCCCGGCTCCCGCTGGTCGTCATCTCGCCCTATGCCAAGTCGAACTACGTGAGCCATACCCTCACCGACCAGTCGTCCATCCTCAAGTTCATCGAGTACAACTGGTCGCTGGGCTCCATCCCCGGGTCGGCGGCCAACACGGCCGGGTCGCTGAACGACATGTTCGACTTCAACAACGGCGGTTCCACGCCGGCCGTGTTCCTGAGCGCACAGACGGGACAGGTGACGTCGGTCAAGCCGCCCTCGGGCACGGGCTACCGGGAAGTGCAAGGTGATGGAACGGTGAGTTCGTACGGCACGGCTCAGCCCTTCGGCTCGGTTACCGGCCCGCTCAACAAGCCCATCGTGGGCATGGCCTCCACGCCTGACGGCGGCGGCTACTGGCTGGTGGCTGCCGACGGCGGGGTCTTCTCCTTCGGCGATGCCGCCTTCTTCGGATCCGAAGGGGGCCAGCCGCTCAACAAGCCCATCGTGGGCATGGCCTCCACCCCCGACGGCGACGGCTACTGGCTGGTGGCTGCCGACGGAGGCATCTTCACCTTCGGCGATGCCGCCTTCTTCGGCTCCGAGGGGAGCAAGCACCTGAACAGACCGGTGGTGGGCATGTCCTCCACGCCGAGCGGCAATGGCTACTGGCTCGTGGCCTCCGACGGCGGCATCTTCACCTTCGGTGACGCCGGCTACCACGGGTCCGAGGGTGACATGCACCTGAACAAGCCGGTGGTGGGCATGGCGTCCACGCCCAGCGGCGGCGGCTACTGGCTCGTGGCCTCCGACGGCGGCATCTTCACCTTCGGCGATGCCGCCTTCCTCGGCTCGGAGGGCGGCCAGCACCTGAACAGGCCGGTGGTGGGCATGGCTGCCACCACCGACGGCAACGGGTACTGGCTCTTCGGCTCGGACGGTGGCGTGTTCACCTTGGGCCAGGCGCAGTACGAAGGTTCGATCCCGGGCCAGGGCGTCGTGGTCGACAACGTGGTGGGCGGCGCCAGCCCTTGATGGGAGGGCAGTGACCAAGCGAGGCGGGCCCGGCATCTCGCGCCGTGCCGCGGTGGTGGTCGTCTCGATCGCCATCGCGGTTTCGGCGGCGGTGGCGATCGAGGGACCGAACGCCGATGCCGCCCCTGTCCCGGTCATCACCGTGTCCACTCGGTCCTGTGCCCCCGGTTGGACGGCGCCGAGCGCCGGTCAGCGCACCTTCTCGGTCAAGAACACCAGCGGTGAGCTGTTCGACGTCGAGTTGGTCGGCGCCGACCAGGTCACCGTGTACGGCGAGATCGAGAAGGTCGCCCCCCGCACCGACGTCGACCTGACGACGACCGTGCCGCCTGGCACCTACCGATGGCGTTGCGCGGGGATCAGCGGGACCGAGACCATCTCGGCCCCGGCGCGCGTGACCGGGCGGTCCGGGTCACCGGCCCATCCCTACGTGCCGGTGACCTACGACCAGCTCCAGGCGGTGACCCTGGCCTACCGGACCGCCGTCACCGCCGGCCTGGCCCAGCTCACCAGCGATACCGACCAGCTGCAGGCGGCCGTGGACTCAGGCGACCAGGCCCAGGCCGAGGCCCTGTGGCTGGTGGCCCACATGCAGTACGAACGCCTGGGTGCGGCCTATGGCACCTTCGGCGACTTCGATACCGAGATCGATGGTCGGCCCCTGGGACTGGCCGGGGGCGTCAACGACCCTAAGTTCCAAGGCTTCCTGCGTCTCGAGTACGGACTGTGGAACGGTCAGCCCACTGCGGTCCTGGCTCCGGTGGCCGATGCCCTCGATGCCGCCGTGCACGGTCTCGATCAGGCCTTCCCCCTTCAGCAGACGCCGCCGAACGACGTTGCTCTTCGGACCCACGAAATACTCGAGAACTCCCTTCAGTTCGAGCTGACCGGTGAGACCGACGACGGGAGCCACACCAATCTGGCCACGGTTCGAGCCAACGTTGACGGGACCATGATGACGTTGCAGGCCGTGACTCCGCTGCTTCGGCAGCGAAACCCGGCCCTCCTCCGGCAGGTGACGACGGGTCTCGCCCAGTTGGCCACCCTCCTCGATCAGTACCAGCACCCGGCCGGTACCTGGGTACCGCTCGACAGCTTGACGCAGACCCAGCGAGAGCAACTGGACGGCGCGGTGAGTGAACTCGTCGAGCAGTTGGCCCCGATCCCCGACATCCTGGAGCTGCCCCAGGATGCGGCCAGCGAGTGAGCGGGGCCGGACGATGACCGGGATGTCCCGCCGACGCTTTCTCCAGGCCGGCGCGGCTGCCGGCGCTGGAGCCGCTCTGGGCACGGTGCCCGCCCAGGTGCCGGGGTCTTCCCCGGCGGTGGCGGCGGCGGAAACGGCACCGCAGTCCTCAGCTCCGACATTTCATGGTCCGCATCAGACCGCCTTCTTGCGCCATCCGTCGCCAGCCACCGCGTTTTTGTCCTTCGACGTGATCGCCGAGGACCGACCGGCACTGGAAGACATGTTCCGCGTGATCACGGACCGGCTGCGAGTCCTGGTAGCCGGTGGGCCCCCGGCAGACGACGGACCGGCGGCTCCACCGGCCGACAACGGGATTCTCGGTCCCATCGTGCCCACGCACCAGCTGACCGGCCTGGTCGGGGTGGGGGCCTCACTGTTCGACGAGCGCTTCGGCCTGTCCCCGCACAAGCCGGTTCGGCTGGCCGCCATGCGGACCTTCCCAAACGACAATCTCGACCCGGCGGCCTGTCACGGGGACGTGAGCCTGCAGCTGTGTGCGGCGGACTCGGACACCGTGCTGCATGCCCTCCGGGACATCACCCGTCACACCCGAGGCGCCATGCAGGTTCGCTGGCGGATCGACGGATTCGCCAGCCCACCTCGCCCATCGGGCACGCCGCGCAACCTCCTCGGCTTCAAGGACGGGATCTCCAACCCGGACGTCGATGATCCTTCTGTCCTCGACCACCTGGTCTGGGTGGAATCCGGCGGTCCGGAGCCGTCCTGGGCCACCGGTGGCACCTATCAGGTGACACGGGTCATCCGCATGCTGGTCGAGTTCTGGGACCGCGTGTCCATGTTCGAGCAGGAGACCATGATCGGGAGGCGGCGCGATACCGGCGCCCCCCTCGATGCCAACGGTGAATTCGACCCCCCCAACTATGGCGCCGACCCCGAGGGGCGCATCATCCCCCTGGACGCTCATATCCGGCTGGCCAACCCCAGGACCCGGGACACGGCATCGAGCCGGATCGTGCGTCGCGGCTACAACTATGACCGCGGCGTCGACGTCAACGGCAATCTCGATATGGGCCTGCTGTTCACCTGCTACCAACAGGATGTCCGTCGCCAGTTCGAGGCAACCCAGAAGCGCCTCATCGACGAGCCGCTGGTCGACTACATCAGCCCTACCGGAGGTGGCTACTTCTTTGTCCTGCCCGGGGTGCGGGACGCGAACGACCACTTCGCCCGAGGCCTGCTTCAAGCCTGACCTTTCGGCTGGCTTGCATTGCACTCGTCCGTACACCGGAGCTGAGGCCACCATCTGGTCGGCGCCCCCACGGCTCCGTGGTTCCCTCTGGGACCTTCGACCCTATTCGTTCTGGGACCTTCGGCCCTGCCCAATCAGGCGCTCGAACGCCAAGGTAGTGGTGGTAGCCGTTGTATCGAAGCGGACGAGTCAGAAAGAGGGACAGGACATGAACTTCGGGTCTTTGCGAGGAACAGTGACAACGGGCGGTGGCCCCGAACATCCAGTCGATGCGACCGCCGCCGGAACCGGGAACCTCAAGGCGGCGGATTGGTTCTTCCGATCGAAGGCGGCGAGCGTCATATGGCTGGCCGCCCGCCTCTGGCTGGGATACGAATGGCTCAACGCCGGCTATCAAAAGCTGTGGGGCAGTGAGAACGTGGCCTTCTGGAACGGTGGCGGTGCTGCGGTGAAGGGATTCGCAGCGTCGGGGATTGCGGGGTCGGCATCCGGGAAGGGCGGTGCGTCCTATGGCTGGTGGGCCGGGTTCCTCCACAACTTCGTCGTCCCCAACTCGTCGTGGATCGCCAAGCTGATAGCCGTGAGCGAGGTGGCCATTGGCGTGCTGTTGATCATCGGCCTGTTCACCGGGGTCGCCGCCCTGGCCGGCCTCGTCCTCAACCTCGTCTATATGTTCTCGGGCTCTGCTGGCGTCAACCCTGCCTATGCCATCGTTGCTCTCCTGCTGATCCTGGCATGGCGCAATGCCGGCTACTTCGGTTTGGACCGGTTCGCCCTTCCCCGGATGGCGCGCCTCTTCCACCATGGACCCCGGGTCGACAACGCAGCACCGAGAACGCCAACAGTGGCCCTGCCTGTTCACTGAGACCACAGACCACTTGGGTTCAGTGACCTGACCCTGAGACAAGTCGACCACAACAATCGGAAACAATGCTCGAACGTCGTGAGCCTGCCGGGCCTGCAAGGTCTTGGTCAGGCTCACGACCGCGTCCCCGGTCGGACAGCACCCGTGGTCGGTGCCGGCACCGGGGCTTGGAACTTGGGACGAACGGCCCTGGCGCAATCGGTCGTCATGGAGCACGGTGGCTTACGAGAGAAGGAGCACCACATGAGCACTGTTGGAGACCTTGGGCGTCGGGTGACCGAGCGCCGTCAGGAACTGGGGCTGAGTTCGGAGGCCCTGGCCGACCGTGCGGGCATGAACGCCATCTACATCCGCCAGCTGGAAGCGAGCTCGTCTCCACAGCTGTCGCGGACGGCCTTGACTCGGTTGGCCGCCGCGCTCGAGACCACGGTTGAAGGTATCGGCGGGAGTGGCACTCAGGCTCCACCTGGTCACCGCCAGTCTTCCGGGAATCCCTGCTTCACGGACTTGGACCCAGGAGCCTGCCGTGACCTGATCCGGCCGGGCGGCGTGGGGCGGGTCGTGTTCTTCGGAGCTCGCGGACCCGAGGCCCTTCCGGTCAATTTTCGCACCCTCCATGGTGATGTCGTCTTCCGGACAGCCTCGGCCCCGGGTCCTGGACCGGTCTCCTTTGAGGTCGACCGTCTCGATGAGGCGCTGACCGAGGGATGGAGCGTCTTGATCAGCGGCGAGGCCCAGGTCGTCGTCGACCGGGCCGAACGGCAGGCCGTCACGGCATTGGGAATTTCCCCCTGGGCCGGTGGCGAGCGGGACGTGTTCGTCCGCCTGGTTGCCCATGAGGTGACCGGTCGGCGTATTCGCCACCGCTCATGAGTCGCTACCCCTCAGAGTTGGCCTGTGTCGCGACCACGAGGGTCGGAGGGACGGTCCTCGTGAGGCCGATTCGACCCGGGGATGCTGCCCGGCTGGCTGAGTTCCACCGGCTCCTCTCGTCGCGTTCGGCATATCGCCGGTTCTTCTTCGTGCATCCGATCCTCTCCGCTCCGGAGATCAAGCGGTTCACCTGTGTCGACTACGTGGACCGGATGGCCCTGGTGGCCGAAGAGGGTGGCCAGCTGTTGGCCGTTGGCCGCTACGACCGAAGCCCCGGCACCACCGAGGCCGAGGTGGCGTTCGTGGTCGCCGATCTGTACCAGAATCGTGGGATCGGTACCGTGTTACTCGAACAGCTGGCCGCCGCGGCCTGGGGCAACGAGATCGGGACGTTCACTGCCTCGGTGCTGCCGGAGAATCGGGAGATGCTGGGTGTGTTTGCCGACTCGGGGTTCCCGGTCACGACGAGCTTCGGGGACGGAGTGCTCTCTGTCCGCTTTCCCATCGAGCCCGATGACGTCTATCGGGCCGCATGCGCCGCCCGTCATGCCACGAACCTGCGGGTCGGTAGTGAGCCACCGGGCGAAGCGGCATGCTGATCGTCAGCGGGCCGGTTGGTGACTCCGGACATGAACGCAGAGGGCACCCCGAACGACCGGAACGGACCGCGGCGGTGCTGGCCGGCATCGACGATCTCCATCTCGACGCCGACCTCGACATCGTGGCGCCCTACACCGCGGACCTGAGCGACCTGAGCCGCGTTCACGACGTCGCCTACCTCGAGGAACTGGCCGCCTTCAGTCGGGCCGGTGGTGGCGACCTCGATCCCGACACGTACGCCACTGCCGACTCCTGGAATGTTGCCTGCCAAGCCGCCGGGGCAGGGCTGGCAGCCATCGATGCCCTGCGCCGAGAGGGCGACGGTGTCGCCTTCGTCGCCACCCGACCACCTGGGCACCACGCCCTGCGCGATCGGGCCATGGGATTCTGTCTCCTCAACAACATCGCCGTGTCCGCGGCCGCGCTGACGGCCGTCGGGGAGCGCGTGCTCATCGTCGACTGGGACGTCCACCACGGCAATGGCACCCAGGCCATCTTCTGGGATGACCCGAACGTCCTGTATGTGTCCACCCATCAGTGGCCCCTCTTCCCAGGGAGCGGGTCGGCCCACGAGATCGGTGGACCAGCCGCGCTGGGCCTGACCGTGAACGTCCCGCTCCCTCCCGGTGCGACCGGTGATGTGGTCCGCCGAGCAATCGAGGAGGTGGCTCGCCCCGCCATCGAGGAATTCGAACCGAGCTGGGTCCTGGTCTCTGCCGGATTCGACGCCCACCGTGCCGACCCGCTGGCCGAGCTCGCCCTCTCGTGCGGTGACTTCGCTGAACTGGGCAGGGACGTCGCAGCCTTCGCGCCTCGACCGGGACGACTGGCTCTGTTCCTCGAGGGCGGCTACGACCTGGGGGCCTTGCGAATGTCTGTGGTGGCGACGCTGAGCGCCCTCCTCGGCGCTGAGGCTTCCGAGGCACCCACCAGTGGCGGTCCAGGGTTACAGCAGGTGCGACAAGCCCGGGACGCCCGCCTCGACGCGCTGGGTCGAACGGGGTAGCCCGGCAGCTGTCCCCGGCGTCCGCCGCTCAGCTGATCGGGACCCGCCAGCTGGCCTCGGTCCCGCCCTCGGGGCGACGCAGCAACTGGAACGAGCCCCCGAGCGCGCCGGACCGTTGCCGCATGTTCGAGAGCCCCTTGCCCACCGACTGCTCGGAGGGATCAGCCCCGACGCCGTCGTCCACGACGCGCAGGTGCAGGTCCTCGCGAGCGGAGACCTCAACTTCGGTCTGGCTGGCCCGGGCGTGGCGGGCCACGTTGGACAGCATCTCCCGCAAGCTCGACAGCAACTCGGCGGCCGTCTTGTCGGGCACCCGACCTTCGATGGGTCCCACGAAGCGGACCTCGGGTTCGAACCCGAGACTGCGGCTGGCTTCGGCGCAGATCTCGAGTACGCGTGCCCGTACGCCCCGCTCGCCGGTCGGAGGCGGCTCGAGGCCGAAGATCGTGGTCCTGACCTGGCGGATGGTGTCATCGAGGTCGGAGATGGCGGCCTCGATGCGCCCGACGACCTCGGGGCTCTCGATGAGCGGGAGGCTCGATTGCAGGGTCAACCCGGTAGCGAACAGCCGCTGGATGACGGTGTCGTGGAGATCCCGGGCGATCCGCTCCCGGTCCGCAGCCACGGTGAGGCTTCGGACCCGAACGTGCAACCGGGCGTTTTCCACTGCGATCCCAGCCGCGCTGGCCAGCGCACTGATGAGCTCTTTGTCACCCTCGGAGAACTCGGCCGCCCCCAGTTTCTCGGTGAGGTAGAGGTTGCCGAAGACGCGGTCGCCGATCTTGACCGGCACCCCGAGGAAGGATCGCATGGGCGGGTGACCCGGTGGAAAGCCGGCCGAGTCCGGATGATGGGACAGGTCGGCCAGTCGGATGGGGTTGGGGTCGAGGATCAACAGGCCGAGAATGCCCGCACCCTCGGGCAGGTGGCCGATGGCGTCGATGGTCTCGGAGTCGAAGCCGACGGTCACGAACTCCGTGAGGCTCGTGCCTGTCTCGTCAATGACCCCGAGCGCGCCGTAGCGGGCATCGACCAACGAGCACGCCACTTCGACGACGTGGCGGAGCACGGCCGGCAGCTCGACATCGGACTCGATGAGCAATACCGCATCGAGGAGAGCCTGAAGCTGGTCAGGGTCACCGATGCGGTGGTAGGGCACCGCAGTATCTTGTCATCGGACGCGTCATCACTCGCCGCGCTGCGCTGTCGTGCAGACTGGGTTGGTGACCATACAGGTGTTCCTCCTCGATGACCATGAGATCGTCCGGGACGGAATCCGGGGCCTCCTGGTAGCCGCCGGCTTGATCGTGGTCGGCGAAGCGGGAACGGCAGCGGACGCTTTGGTCCGCATACCGGCCACCCGTCCCGATGTGGCCGTTCTTGACGTACGCCTCCCGGACGGCAACGGCATCGAGGTGTGCCGTGAGATCCGCAGCCGCCAGCCCGAGGTGGCCTGCGTCATGCTCACCTCCTACGCCGACGACGAGGCCCACCTGGCCGCGGTCATGGCCGGGGCGGCGGCCTATGTCCTCAAGCAGATCCGCGGCCAGGACCTGGTCGAGGCGATCACCGCCGTCGCCCAGGGCAGATCCCTGATCGACCCGGCTACCACTGCTCGCCTCATGGACATGCTTCGAGGGAATGTGGCTGAGGATGCCGGACTCGGCCGACTCACGCCACGTGAGCGCCAGATCCTCGAGCTCATCTCGGCGGGCAAGACCAATCGCGAGATCGGTGCCCAGCTGTATCTGGCGGAGAAGACGGTGAAGAACTACGTGTCCAACCTGTTGGCCAAGCTGGGTATGGCCCATCGTTCGGAGGCCGCCGCTTACGCCGCTCGGCTCGAGGAGCGTCGGGCCCAGCGCTCAGGCCGGGGCATGTAACGCATCGATCCGTCGTCCACTGGCACGCAGGCCGGAGAGGCGGTCGAGGTTGATGCCGATGAGCCGAACGGCGGTCGAGGGCACATCCTCACTGGGTAGTTCGTGCACTGCGAGGGCCGCGTCGAACACCGGTCCGGACCGGCCGACGGCGACCACGGCCCAGCCTTCGTGGGTCCCGACGTCGATGTGATCGACCTCGAAGGCCACGATGTTGTCCGAAAGAGCTGCATACAGCGCGTCGGTTTCGACGGCGAACACCACTCGATTCCCAGAGAGGTGGAAGAAGACAGGCACCACGGCAGGGAGAGCCTGGATACTGAGGGCAATGCGGCCGAGCGGTTCGGTGGCGAGGAGCCGTCGGCACTCGTCGAGCTCCAAGTGCGCGACGGTGCGTTGGTCAGAGAACACCCACCAAGCATCCAGCATCGGATGCCGGGGCACTAGGGCCGAAAGTCACTCCGGCTCGTATGAGCGGTCCTTTGTTCGCCGTTCTTTGTTCAAGGTCCTTTGGCCCTACCGCCATGTGCGCTGGTCCCCCACCATGAAGGCAGACGACCATCGCAACCAGGAGATCGACATGAAAGCGCTCGTATTCCACGGACCGGGATCCAAGGCGTGGGAGGACGTACCCAATCCGGCGGTGCAAGCAGACTCCGATGCCGTCGTGCGAGTGGACTGCACCACCATCTGCGGATCCGACCTGCACATCTTGAAGGGCGACGTGCCCGAGGTCGACCAGGGCCGCATCCTCGGCCACGAGGCCGTGGGCACGGTGGTGGAGGTCGGCGGGGGAGTGACGACCATCGTCCCCGGCGACCGGGTCCTCGTCTCGTGCATCAGTGCCTGTGGGCGCTGCCGATACTGCCGCGAAGGTCGGTTTGGCCAGTGCCTGGGAGGCGGAGGCTGGATCCTCGGCCACCTCATCGACGGTACCCAGGCCGAGTACGTCCGAGTTCCGTTCGCCGACACCTCGACCTATCGCCTGCCCGACGGTGCCAGTGACGAGGAGATCCTCATGCTGGCCGACATCCTCCCCACCGCCTACGAGGTGGGTGTTCTCAACGGAAGGGTCCAGCCCGGCGACACCGTAGTCGTGGTCGGCGCCGGGCCCATCGGTCTCTCGGCCATCCTGGGGGCGAGGCTCTATTCCCCAAGTCGGATCATCGCCATGGATCTGGCCGACGCCCGCCTGGAGGCGGCCAAGGGCTTCGGTGCGGACTGCACGGTCAACAGTGGTCGTGAGGACGCCGTGGCCTTCGTGCGCCATCTGACCGAGGGGCTCGGGGCGGACGTGGCCATCGAGGCCGTCGGCGTACCGTCGAGCTTCGAGCTGTGTACGGAGCTGGTCCGTCCCGGCGGCCATGTCGCCAACATCGGGGTGCACGGCAAGCCGGCCACGCTGCACCTGGAGACCCTGTGGACCCGGGACGTGACCATCACCACCGGGCTCGTGGACACCTCCTCCACTCCCACGCTCCTCCGCCTGGTGACATCGGGCCAGCTCGATGCAGGCCGCTTTGCCACCCACCACTTCGGTTTCGACGACTTCATGGAGGCGTACGACGTCTACAGTCGCGCCGCCGACACCGGAGCGGTCAAAGTGGTTCTTTCGAGGTAGGTGGGGGCCTTCGTGGCGCCATGAGGGCGCCCTAGCGGTCCGCTTCGCGACGAGATGCCAGGCTCGGATGTCCCGGCCCGATCCGACCCCCAGGTGGGGCATTGCCCGCAACACGGGTTCCGGTCATCGAGAACGGCTGTCCGACGAGCTGGAACTCCCGTTTCTCAGGGCTCCTTCAGGGTGTTTTCGCCTCCGGTTTCAGGACAAATTGCCGCCAAGCGCCCGAAATTCCAAGGTAGACAAAGGGTCTCCTCGATCCGATGCTGGCTCTGGAGCTAGGAGCCCAATTCGGACCGTTCTCCCTGGTCGCCAGGGGTGCGCCGCATCGCCCGGCTACCAGGCGCGACCCACCCGTGGTGGGCGAGGGGGGACTTGAACCCCCACATCCTTTCGGACACAGGAACCTGAATCCTGCGCGTCTGCCAATTCCGCCACTCGCCCGAGCGACTGGAGAAGATTACCTGACTGTCTGTACCCCCTGTACCGGTCCTCCCCCCGGTAGGCTGGCCCGCAGCATGGGACTGCAGAAGTTTGAGGGGCGCCTGGAGCGCCTGGTTGACGGCACCTTCTCCAAGGCCTTTCGCGGGGAGCTTCATCCCGTAGAGATAGGCCGCCGTCTAACCCGAGAGATGGACCTTCAACGTCGGTTGGGGGTCCACGGTCTCATCGCGCCCAATGCCTTTGGCGTCCGCCTGGCCACGGACGACTTCGAGCGGTTCGAGAGCTTCCTGGAGGCTCTCATCCGCGAGCTCGAGGAAGCTGCCCGCGAACACGCCCGCAGCGAGAACTACTCCTTCGTGGGGCCGGTCACCGTGACGGTCTACGAGGACCGTCGCTTGCGCCGTGGTCGGTTCACTGTCGTCTCCGATTTCAAAGAGGGACCATCCGGGCTGACCGCCGCATCGCTGGTCCTGACCGAAGGGGGCCGCATCCTCATCGGAGCCGAGACGATCACCCTGGGGCGCCTCCCGGAGAGCACCGTGGTCATCTCGGATCCGAACGCCAGTCGTCGACACGCCGAGATCCGGCGCGTGGGCAACGACGTGGTGCTGGTGGATCTCAACTCCACCAACGGGACCCGGGTGAACGGGACGCCGATCCGTGAGCGCAAGCTCATGGACGGCGACGAGATCAGGATCGGGACGACCTCCGTCCGGTTCGAGGCCTCGTAATGGGCATCGTCTGATCCCACATGCGCATCTTTCTTGTTTCGGTACCGAACCCGGTGAACAACACCCCGGTTCTGCGCGCCCTCGAGTACGTCGTCATCATCCTGCTCTGGCTGTTCTTCATGTGGGTGGTGCGCGCCGTGTGGGTGGAGGTCAGGCCTCTCCAGCGGCGTCGGCGGCGGCGCGACGAAAAACGAGCGGCCGCCGGCGACACCGAGAGGCCACGACGGGGCAAGCGCCTCCGCCTCCATGTGGTGCGTCCCGAGGACCGCGTGGGGCGTGCCTACGACCTCGACGACGAGGTGACCGTAGGGCGCGCTGCTGGTTGCGGAGTATCGGTCGACTACGACACCTTTGCCTCGAACCTCCACGCCCGGCTTTTCCGGCAAAACGGCAACCTGTGGGTCGAGGACCTCGGGTCCACCAACGGGACCTGGGTCAACACCCGGCGAATCGGCGAGCGGACCCAACTGGACAAGGGCGACCTGCTCCAGGTCGGTGGCACCGTGTTCGAGATCGGGAAGTGACGTGACCGTTCTCCGATCAGGAACGGCCACCGATACCGGTCTGGTCCGCTCCTCCAACCAGGACCTCGGCATCGCCACCTCCAGTCTGTTCGCCGTGGCCGACGGCATGGGTGGCCATGCGGGCGGCGAAGTGGCCTCCAAGGTGGCCATCGAGGCGCTGCAGCAAGCCTTCGGGCAACACCCATCTGGCCCGGGCCTGGCCGAGGCGGTCTCGTCGGCCAACACGGCGGTCTGGGTGGCCAGTCAAGAGAGAGCCGACCTGCGGGGAATGGGGACCACGCTCACCGCCGTCGCCCTCGTCAACGAAGGAGGACGAGACGTCCTGGCCCTGGTGAACGTGGGTGACTCGCGATCGTACCGATTCCACGACGGCGAGCTCACCCAGATCACCACCGATCACAGCTTGGCCGAAGAGATGGTCCGCAACGGCGAGATCACGCCGGCCGAGGCGATGGTCCATCCTCACCGGCACATCCTGACCCGGGCGCTCGGTGTCTCTCCCGAGGTCAGTGCCGACTTGTGGCGCATCCGGCCGGAACAAGGCGATCGGTACCTGCTCTGCAGTGACGGGCTGACCAACGAGCTGAGCGACGACGAGATCACCGAGATCCTGGCTTCGATCCACAGCCCCCAAGACGCGGTGGAGTCGCTGGTGCAGGCCGCTCGTGACCACGGGGGGAGCGACAACATCACCGCCGTCCTGGTCGACGTGATCATCGGTGACTCCGATGACGGTTCGACCCCGGCCGTGATGCCGGTCGAGCCCGGTGCCTTTGCTGACGACCCCAGCCCGTCAGTGGCTGGTGATGGCGCCTCGCCGTCCACGGCCACGGGTGACGCGGCCGCTCCTGCCGCGGGCGGGGCCTTTGTGGAGTCCGATACGTTGAAGGGCCGGGAGCGCCGCCGAGCCCGCCGACGGGAGCGGCGGCGAAAGGGAGCGCGTCGGCTGCTCACGTTCCGGGCGCTACTCGTGGTGGTCATCCTGGCCGCGGTGATCTACGGCGCCTTCTACGCGGTGCGTTGGTACAACAACAACTCGTTTTTCGTGAAGACCCACGACAACCAACTGGTCATCTACCAGGGACGCATCGGCGGGTTCCTGTGGTACCACCCGGTCGTCGTCGACCAAACCGGGGTTCGTCCCAGCAACGTCCCCGCTCCCTATCTGCCATCGATCACGGCCGGTGTCCAGGAGTCCTCGCTGGCCAACGCCCGTACCTACGTCAAGAACCTGAAGGCAGCCCAGAAGAGCACACAGACCACCACCCCACCACCCGTGCCGACGACGACAACGACGACGACCACCACGACCACGGTGCCCGCGCCCGCGTCCCCGACCACAGCGGCGGGAGGCATCTGATGGAAAAGCGGATCCGCCGGCTGGGCATCTTCATGGTGCTCTGTTTTCTCGCCCTGTTCATCCAGCTCAACAACATCCAGGTGGTGAAGGCCCATTCGCTGGCCACCAGCCCGCAGAACCCCTCGGTGATCCAGGCGGAGCGGAGCCAACCGAGAGGGGAGATCCTGGCTGCGGACGGCACCGTGCTGGCCCAGTCCGTGCTGGCCCCGGCCGGGGACTACTACAAGTACCAGCGGGTGTACCCGGCCGCCACGGCCGGGCTCTTTGCCAACATCGTCGGCTGGGACTCCATCAATTACGGCAAGTTGGGGGTGGAGGCCTCCTACAACCAGTACCTGATCGCCCACAACCGCACTCCCAAGACGATCCGGGACCTGCTCACCAACTCGACGGTGACCGACAACGTCACCCTCACCATCCAGCCCAAACTGCAGGCGGCCATGGCCACCGCCCTGAACAACATCCCCCAGACCGGCGTCTCCTCCCCCGTCTCGGCCGTGGCCCTCGATCCCACCACCGGGGCAATCCTGGCCATGTACTCCACGCCCACCTACGACCCGAACCCGCTGGTCTCCGAGGACATCAAGACGGAGACGGCGGCGTACCAGGCCGACATCCACGCGCCGGGGAACCCCATCCTGGCCAAGGCCTATGCCGATACCAACGCGCCCGGTTCCACGTTCAAGGTGGTCACGTCGTCCGCCGTCTACGACCATCAGCCGGCGTTGGCCGACGTCAACTACCCGCCGGTTGGGTGCATCCCCTTGCCCCAATCGAACCTACCGCTGTGCAACTACGGTCACGGGTCCGAGGTCTGTGGCGGCACCCTGCAGGACAGCCTGCCCCAATCATGCGACACGGCCTTCGCCCAGCTGGGCATGAGCTTAGGGGCAGAGTCGCTGAACTCTGAGGCGCAGGCATTCGGTTTCAACCAGGTCCCGCCGCTCGACCTGCCCGGAGTGGTGAAGTCGAACTTCCCGTCGGTGGCCGATCTGGCCAACAACGCCCCGTCACAGGCGTACTCTGCCTTCGGTCAGCAGAACGTCACCGCCTCGGCGCTGCAAATGGCCCTGGTGGCGGCCGGGATCGCCAACGGTGGCGTCATCGAGACCCCGCACGTGATGGCCCAGATCCGTGACTCCCAGGGCAACCTGGTCACCTCCTACGCACCGAAGCCATGGCTCAGGGCCACCTCGACCACGACGGCTCAACAGGTCACCTCGCTTATGCAGGGAGTGGTGACCAAGGGGACCGCCGTCGGCGTGTTCCCGGCCGACGAGAACGTGGCGGCCAAGACGGGAACGGCCGAGGTCGGTACCCAGGCTCAGTACACGTCGGACTGGATGATCGCCTTCGTCCCGGGCTCCCATGTGGTGGTGGCCTTGGTGGCCCCGTTCCAGGCGTCATCGGCGACCGGTGCGGTCATTTCCGGTCCCCCCACCTGCGCCATCCTCCAGGCCGCGCTCAACTCAACCGAAGCATGCCCGGGCGCATGACGTCCCCGACGGATACGACCGCGAATACGATCGCCGTCGCTGAGAGAGGCCCCATGAGAACCCCTGTATCGGACAACCACGGACGTAGGCTCTAGACCCACATGGACGAGATCCCCGAGAACCCCGCACCACGAGTATTCAGCGGCCGATACGAGCTCAACCACCTCATCGCCCGAGGCGGCATGGCCGAGGTGTATCGGGCCCGAGATCGGCTGCTCGACCGACCGGTAGCGCTGAAGGTGCTCTTCCCCGAGCTCTCGGTGGACCGGTCGTTCGTCGAGCGCTTCCGACGGGAAGCACAAGCCGCCGCCAACCTGTCCCACCCCAACATCGTCCCCGTGTTCGACTGGGGCGAGGACAGCGGCACGTACTTCATCGTCATGGAATTCGTGGACGGCAAGCCCCTCTCGTCCATCCTGAAGACGGCGGGTCCGCTGGCCCCCGACCGGACGGCGGAGATCGCTGCCCCGGTGGCGGGCGCCCTCGGGTACGCCCACAAGCACGGCGTGGTCCACCGCGACGTGAAGCCTGGCAACGTGCTGATCACCGATGACGGTCAGGTCAAGGTGACCGACTTCGGTATCGCCCGGGCCGTGAACACAGAGGAGAGCCTGACCCAGACCGGAGCGGTCATGGGTACGGCCACCTACTTCTCCCCCGAACAAGCCGAGGGCATGGGCGTTGATGCCCGTACCGACATCTACTCGCTCGGCGTCGTCCTCTTCGAGATGGTGACCGGTCGGCCACCGTTCCTCGGCGACACACCGGTGGCGGTGGCTTCCAAGCACGTCCGGGACCATCCACCAGCACCGCGGGAGCTCATGCCGTCGATCCCGCCCACCTTCGAGGCGATCATCCTCAAGGCCATGGACAAGAACCCGGACTACCGGTACGCCACCTCCGAGGACCTCCGGGCCGACCTGCTGCGGTTCAACGAGGGCCGTGATGTCCTGGCTGCTCACGAGGACCACACCCAGTCGGTCGCGGCTCTGGCTGCGACCGGGGTCGTGGGGGGCATGGCTACCACCGGAGTCGTCGGCGCGGTGGGTGCGACGCAGTCGGTACCGGCTCAAACCGGCGAGTTCCGCGAAGAGGAACCCCGGCGCAACCGCACAAAGACGTACGCCATCATCCTGGCCATCTTGTTGATCTTGTTGATCGTGGTGGGTGTGTTGCTGGCCCGGTCCCTCGGGTACCTGGGCGGCGGGAGCTCGTCGTTCTCCATGCCCTTGGTGGTGGGCCAGCCGGCCAACACGGCCACTTCGACACTGCGGAACGAAGGGTTGGCCGTCCAGATCAAGGACCAGGCGGAGACGACCGGCGCCAACAACGTGGTGCTTGCCCAAGCGCCCAAGCGGGACACGCTCGTGAAAAAGGGCGACACCGTCACGCTGACGGTGTCCAAGGTGACAACCATCCCGACCGAGGTGGTCCCCTCGCTTGCCGGGCAGACCCAGGCCCAGGCTCAGACCACGCTGTCCCAGAGCCACTTGAAACTGGGCACGGTGACGTCGACGTTCTCGTCGTCGTTCAACGCCGGTCAGGTCATCTCGTCCGACCCGGCTACCGGCGCGACCGTGAACAAGAATTCCGCCGTCAACATCGTGGTGTCGAATGGGCCACCACCGGCCACCACCACCACGGCGCCCCCGGAGACCACCACGGCGCCTCCGGAGACCACCACCACTACGGCGCCCCCAGCGACCACCACCACCACCGAGCCGCCCACCACCACTACGACCACCACCACCACCACGACAACGCCGGTGACGCCCAACTCGTAGTCGGCAGCGGAGGGCCGCCGGACGTCAGTCAGCCGGTGAGATGGGCCGAGGCCAGAAAGTTGGAGAGCAGGGTCGGCCCGGACGGGGTGAGCACCGACTCAGGGTGGAACTGCACGCCTTCCACCGGGAGCTCCCGGTGGCGGAAGCCCATGATGACGCCATCGTCGGTGGTGGCCGTCACCTCGAGCACGTCAGGCAGCGTGGCCGGCTCCACCACCAACGAGTGGTACCGGGTGGCAATGAAGGGCTCGGGCATCCCGGCGAAGACCCCCGCTCGGGTGTGGTGGATGGCCGATGTCTTCCCGTGCATGAGCGTGGGCGCAGCCACCACCTGTCCGCCGTAGGCCTGCCCGATCGCCTGGTGCCCGAGGCACACGCCCAGGATGGGGTACTCGGCACCCAGCTGCTCGATGACCTCGAGGCTGATCCCGGCGTCCTCGGGTCGTCCCGGCCCCGGTGAGATGAGGATGGCGTCGGGGGAGGCGGCCCGGATCCCGTCCAGGTCGATGGCGTCGTTGCGGTGGACCACCGGCTCGGCGCCCAGTTCACCCAGCTCTTGGACGAGGTTGTAGACGAACGAGTCGTAGTTGTCGATGACCAGCACCCGGAGCCCCATGGACCCCTGAGCGTACTGGCCGCCGCCGGCATCGCCGGCCGCCCACTGGCTATCCTTCGGCCATGGCAACCAAGGCCAAGTCCGGCCCCGGCAGGGCACAGAACAAGGGCCGCTCGGCCGAGGGTCGGACAACGTCACACCCCGGCCAGAATCAGCGCTACACGCCCCCGATCGCCAAGAGCGTCAAGAAGAGCCCCAAATGGATGGGGATTCTCATCCTCGGCCTCTTCGTCCTCGGTGTGCTGATCGTGATCCTCAACTACGCCAACGTCCTGCCCGGCGGGGTCAACAACTGGTGGCTGGTGGGGGCGATCGGTTCGATCTTCGCCGGCCTGATGGCCGCCACCCGCTACCACTGAAGTCGGTCCAGAGCGCCGTGCTTGCCTGCGCTGACTAGCCCAGGCGCTCGATGATGGTGGCGTTGGCCATACCGCCGCCCTCGCACATGGTCTGTAGCCCGTAGCGGCCGCCGGTGCGCTCCAGCTCGTTGAGCAGCGTCGCGGCCAACTTGGCCCCCGAGGCACCCAGCGGATGGCCGAGAGCGATCGCCCCACCGTTCACGTTGACCTTGTCCATGTCGGCGCCGAGCTCCTTTTGCCAGGCCAGCACGACCGAGGCGAAGGCCTCGTTGATCTCCACCAGATCGATGTCGTCGAGGGTGAGCTTGGCCCGCTCCAGCACCAGCCTGGTGGCGGGGATCGGACCGGTCAGCATGGTAATGGGATCGGAACCCACCACAGCGAAGGTGTGGAACCGGGCTCGGGGGGTCAGTCCCAGCGCGGCGGCCTTCTCCTCGCTCATGATCAGCACTGCGGAGGCCCCGTCGGTGATCTGTGAGGAGTTGCCTGCGGTGATCCTGCCGTTCTCGGACCGGAAGGCGGGCTTGAGGTTGCCCAGTACCTCGACCGAAGAGTCGGGGCGGATGCCCTCGTCCGTCCGCACCAGCTCTTTGGTGTCCTGACGTTCGTCGTCCTTGACGGCCACCGGGATGATCTCGTTGTCGTAGCGTCCCTCCGCCGTCGCCTGGGCGGCCAGCTTGTGGGATCGCACCGAATAGGTGTCGAGCTCCTCGCGGGAGAGGTCCCATTGCTCGGCGATCAGCTCGGCGCCCTCACCCTGGCTGACCAGCCCGCCTCGCTCGGCGTAGCGCTGCATCATACGGGGCCCGAACGGGTACCCGAGGTCGCGCACCACCGACGATCCCATCGGGGTCCGGGTCATCACCTCGACGCCACCGGCGATCACGATGTCGTACGCCCCGGCGATGACGCCCTGGGCTCCGAAATGCAGCGCCTGCTGGGAAGACCCACATTGGCGGTCGATGGTCGTGGCCGGAACCGACTCTGGAAATCCTGCGGCCAACACGGCGTTGCGGCCTACGTTCAGCGACTGCTCGCCCACCTGCATGACACAGCCCATGATGACGTCATCCACCAACGCGGGATCGAGGTTGTTCCTCTCGACCAGGGCCTTCAGGGGCTCCGACGCCAGATCGGCGGCATGCCAGTTGCGGAGCTTTCCGTTGCGCTTCCCTCCGGCGGTACGAACCGCGTCGACGATAACGGCACTGGTCATGGTGGCCTCCTTGTGCAGCCGGCGCACCCTACGCGCCCCGGCCGTCTCACTGTCGTGGATGGTGTATCTGCCTGTCAAGGCAAAAACTTGACTGCTTAGTCAAGAGCTTAGCGCCAAGCGCCGAGGAGGCGTTCTGCCGATGCGAATCCCCGCTCGATCCGAAGGACCGTGACACCTCCCCGCTAGGGTGCCTTCTCGTGAGCGAACGCATCAAAGACATGGATCGTTGGCTGGGCGACGGTGGGATGGAACTCATCGGAGCGGTGGGGGCGTCGTTCGACTCCTACGGCGTCGATGGCGAGGATCTCGGGTGGGTCGAGGGCGCCTTCGCACCGGCTCCTCTGGCCGGCAACCCGCACGGCATCGTGCAGGCCGGTGTCCATGCGCTGCTGTTGGATGCGGCCATGAACTTCGCCATCAATGCCTCGCTGGCCGGGCGAGATCGCACCAAGGCGACCTTGGAGCTGAAGACCGAAACGATGCGGCCGGCCATGGTCGGGGCGACGTACCGCCTGCGCGGCGAAGTGGTCCGGCTCGCTCGCCAGGTGGCGTACGCAGAAGCAACGGTTCGCGACGGCGACGACCAGATGATCAGTCGGGCCACAGGAACCTTCCTGTTGCATCGGGACGAATCGTCGAAAGTCAGCACGCCGGGCTGAACGCCTCTGGGGCTCGCGGTGTTCGGGCCGACCCGACGCCGCCGGAACACGAGGGCCGGTTGACCGCCGGTGCCCTTCGAGAACCGAGGTCCGGCCATGAGTCGACCCCACCGCCTTTTCGGTACGACCGTTTCCCCTCACCTGGGCAGCCCGCTCGCTGGGGCCACCTCGTCGGACTTCGGCGTGTGCCGGTTCTGCAACGGTCCGACCCAGCCCGGTTACCGTCGCTGTTTCTGCTGCGCCACCGTGGCCGCCCGCCTTGGGATGCCGCTGGTGCCCGTGGTGTCGGTTACCACCTATCGACTGGGCGATGAGATGCACCGGACGCTGCGGCGGTACAAGGACGCCGCCTCGGCCACGACCAGGCATCGCGCTGCCGCCCGGTGCGCCGGATTGCTGTCCGATTTCGTCGACGGTCACCGACAGGGCATCGAGGCCCTCGCCGGAGGGCCGTGGGACACGGTGGTGACGGTACCGTCGTCGACCGGACCGAGCCGCTGGCCCGTGGATGCCGTGGTCTGTGGGGTCGGCTCGCTTGCCGCTGATCACCGTCGCCTGTTGGTCAAGGGCGCGGGTCGCCTGGACCACCTGCAGGCATCACGGTCGGGCTTCGTCGTCGATCCCGGAGTCGATCCGAGCACGCTTTTCCGGCACCGGGTCCTGGTGGTCGACGACAGCTACACCACGGGGGCGAGAGCCCAGAGCGCGGCGACCGCACTCCGCCTGGTCGGCATGGAGGTCGGGGTCATCCTGTCCCTCGGCCGGGTGATCGCCCCTCGCTCGTGCCCCTGGCATGCGGCCTTTTGGGCCGCCTACGTCGAAGGTCAGGCCTCGGGCCACAACGTGGGCTGTACCGCGTCGGAATGGGAGAGGGAGTGGTAGCCGGGGAGTTCGGCCATGGGGGTGTCGAGGTACACCTTTGCCTCGGGCGGTTGCGCGAAGCGACCGTGGCTCCACCGGATCTCGACGTGACCGGCCAGGGTCCCGGTCGTCACCGCGCGACGGCGACGGAACGTGCAGCTCCAGTCCACCCGGGGCTGGCCGGCCTCCCCCGCATCGATGATGAAGTCGATGAGCTCGAACTCGTCCCGCCAGTCCCAGGGCGAGGCGATCCGGTATTGCACCGGCTCGGCTGTGCGGCGATCGATGCCGAGCACGAAGTACGGCGCACTGCCGATGCGCAGGAGCCGCCACAGCATCAGCTCCGGACTGGTACCGGTGCCGTCGAGCGCCTCGCGCCACTCCTGGGCCGAGGCAACGCTCACTCTCCGGCACAGCGCGGCGTAGGCCTCGCGACTGGTGTCGTCGGGATAGCTGCGGTCCTTGAGCGCCCGCCGGAGACGGTCGTGCTCGTCCCGGGTGCAGAGGTCGGCTGTCGGGGGCAGGTCGGTCAGGCCGGTGGCCTCGAGGCAGGCCCGGTACAGGGCCTGGTACTCGTCGGGGGCCCGGGCCGCGTACCAATCGCTCCGGTCCCACCCGCCGCTCGTGGCCAGCAGGCCATGGAAGAGCCGGGCCGGCGATGTGTTGGCCAGGATGTCCGAGTCGTACTTGCAGCTGATCAGGTAGACGTGGTCGATGCGCAGGTCGATGGGGGCCACCTCGTCGCCGGGGGGTCGCCGGCCCCCGGTCCACTCGATGATGCGGGGCGCCCGTCCGCACAGCCCGTCGTCGGCGTGAGCCAGGGCGCGTCCGTTGGCGAAGGCCAGGTCGAACTGGTGGGCCAGGTGCCCGGAACCGTGGATCTCCTCCAGGCGTTCCCAGGTTGCCGCGTTGATCCGGAGCTCGGCCGGACGGCTGTTCAGCGACGTAGGCAGATCAGCGGCGGGGAGGGTTCCAAGCGCCGTGGCTAGCTCGGTGACCAGCGTGCGGTCATCGGGCATCGTCGGGGCTCACTGCCACTGGCGACCATCACGAGCGTACTGGTGGAGGCGGGCCACGCCCTCTTCGTCCAATAGCTCGATGACGTCGTGGACGGGACCGGAGCGATCGTCGGGCCGGACCGCCCGCAGCACCCGACCCCCCGCACTCCGGGTCGGGGGGACATCGGTGGACAGCAGGACCAGGGGTCCGAGATCGTCGCGCTCGGGATCCCGCCGGTGCGCTTCGTGGAGGACACTGGCCCTACCCAGCGTCTTCCACAACACATCCATGCGCTTCAGGCCGGGCCGGGTGCTGGAGAAGGCGCCCGAGACGTCGAACAGCCAGACCGCGCCGTCGGCATCGGTGGCCCGGAAGCTCACCTGGACGCCGAGATCACCGAAGGTGACGTCCGGGGTGATGGCGCTGAACCCGGCGGAGTCGAGGGCCTGGCGGGCGATCTCCTTGGCTTTCTCGCCGCGGCGCACGGCGCGCCCCTGGAGGTCGTCGCCCTCGTCGGTGCTGACCACGGGGCGGACGGGGGGGACGGTGACCCGGCGACCGGAACCCCGGCCCCGCTCTTCTTCGAGCTGGCGTCGTGCGGCGGCGATCCGCTCGTTTGCGCGGGCCACGTAGGCGGGATCGGTGTCGAAGCCGGCATAGTGACGCTCGGTGCGCACGGCGGCCACGGCTGTCGATCCGGACCCCATGAAGGGGTCCAACACCAGATCGCCGCGATAGGTGTACAGCTCGATGAGCCGGCGGGGCAGCTCGACGGGAAAGGGAGCAGGATGCCCCACCCGGGTGGCCGATTCGGCCGGGATGTCCCACAGGTCGGTGGTGGCATCGACGAAGTCGTCCATGGCCATCGAGCCCTCGTTGGGGAGCGAGAGGCCCAGGCGGTCCTCGGGTGAGAGGGCCCGGTCGAACCGGCCCTTGGAGGCCACGATGATCCGCTCGGTGATGTCGCGGAGCACGGGGTTCCCCGGGCGTTGGTACGTCCCCCAAGCACAGGACCCTCCGGCTGCGTGGCTCTTCTGCCAAATGATCTCACCCCGCAGCAGGTAGCCCAGGCTCTCGACGATGTCGATGACGTCCCGGGACAATGACCGGTAGGGCCTCCGACCCAGGTTGGCCACGTTCACGGCGATGCGGCCGCCCGGTTCCAGCTTGGCCAGGCACTGCTCGAAGACACCGTGCAGCATCTGGAGGTAGGCGTTGTAGTCGGCGGGTATGTGCCCCTCGCCCAAAGCCGCCTCGTACTCCTTGCCGGCAAAGTACGGGGGGGAGGTCACCACCAGGGCCACGGAGCCGTCGGCGATGTCGCCGTGGCGGTCCATGTCCCGGGCGTCGCCCACCCAGACGGCGTCGCGTTGGCGATGGTCCGCGATGCTCGAGTCGGAGGAGATCGTCGGTTGGGTGAAGCGGCCGTAGAACCCCGAGGCGTCGTGGCTCTCTCGCCGGCCCACCCCGAATGCCGACGTCGCCGTGGGCCGGCGCCGGCCGGGCGGTCGGATCGGGTGCACTGCGGTCATTGCGCCAGCCGGCGGGTCGGCGCGGGTGAACCGGCCCACTGACCTACGCCGGGTTCCTGAGGGACAACGGGTTCGAACACGCGTTCGAGCATAGCGACAGGGTGTTGAGCGAAACGGTGGCCGGGGCGCGACCGCGAACTGGCCTGGCTCCCCATGGGCTGGACCCTATCGGCGCGCCCGACTCGATCGGTGGATCGCCAGAGAGCACCTGATCCCTCGAATGGGGACCGCCGCTGATCCGCCTGATCTCAGTCGCCGTGCAGGGCCGAGCGGATCTCGTCACCCGTGTCCACCGGCGGGGTGCCCGGGGTCTCGATGCGCAACGAGTGGAGCGTCCCGTTCCACCGGGCCGGCGGCTGGTAGCACTCGGACACCGGGAACCCGATGTCGAAGCCGAGGCGGAGGCCGGCCCCGCCGTGTTGGAGAGCGAGTGGGAGCATGCCGGTAAACGAGGTCGATCCCACCGGCATTTCGCCATGGAGCACGGTGAAGGTACCGGTGCGGTCCTTGTCGACCACGTAGGACACACCGAGCGCCTGCCTGCCCTCGGGGACGGGCACGTCGCCCACCGCCTCGAGCAGCTCGCCGGCCCGGGAGAAGCTGAAGGTCAGCAGCCCGTTGTTGACCGACAGGGCGTAACCACCGTTCCAATCACCGAGAGCGGCGAGGACTCCGTCGCCCCCGCCCTCGAGCACCTCGACGTCCGCCGTCATCCGGAAGCCGCCGAACAGCATCGGGAGCGACTCGTCGGCGATGGGGCCCCCGCCGGGGCGGTAGGTGCGGTCGGTGCCGGCCGGATAGGTGGGTGGGACCATCGCCCCGATCCGGTTGAGGAAGGTGCCGTCGATGGGCAGGACCTGGTTCCTCCCCGCCTCGACCAGCCAGAGGTCCTTGAGCTTGGCCACCACATCAGGATGGTCGGAGGAGACGTCGGTCGATTCGGAGAAGTCGGTGGTGAGGTCGAACAGCGCCCAGTTGTCGTCGGCGAAGTCCCGGCTGCCGGTGGCCAACTCCTCCTCGTCGAGGACACCGGTCGAGATGTAGTCGGTGGTCGCCTTCCAGCCCTGGTGGACGATGGAGCGAGAGCCCAGCATCTCGAAGTACTGAGTGTCGCGCTGGTCCGGTGCCGCGGCATCGTCGAAGGTCGGGCGCAGGCTGGCGCCATCGATCACCTGCTGGGTGACGCCGTCGACCGTGCCGGGAGCGGCGACTCCAACTACATCGAGCACGGTGGGTAGGAGGTCCACGGCGTGGGCGAACTGGGAACGTATCTCGCCTCGGCTCTTGATGCCCTCGGGCCAGTGCACGATCAGCGGGGTGCGGGTGCCCCCCAACCAGGTGTACCGCTTCCACAGCCGGAGGGGGGTATTGCCGGCCGCAGCCCACGCCCAGCTGTAGTGGTTGTAGGTCTTGAACCCGCCCCAGTCGTCGTAAGCGGCCAGGTTGTCCTCCATGGACTCGGGGACCCGGGCGGTGAAGCGGTGCTCGTTCACGCTGCCCGACTTGCCTCCTTCGGCGCTGGCCCCGTTGTCGGAGAAGAGCAGGACGATGGTGTTGTCGAGCTGCCCGATGTCTTCGAGGAGGGTCAGGACCCGACCGATTTGGGCATCGGTATGGGTCAGGAAGCCGGCAAAGACCTCTTGTTCGCGGGCGTGCATGCGCCGTTCATCAGCCGACAGCTCGTCCCACCCCTGCACCCACGCCGGCCTGGGCGTGAGCACGGTGCCCTCGGGTACCACGCCGGTGGCCAGCTGGCGGGCGAAGACCTCCTCCCGCCAGGCGTCCCAGCCGTTGTCGAATCGACCCCGGTAGGGATCAACCCATGACGGGGCTACGTGATGAGGGGCGTGCATGGCCCCCAGAGCGAAGTACAAGAAGAACGGCTTGTCCGGTGCCGCTTGATGTTGATCGAGCACATAGCGCGAGGCGCGATCGGCCAGGTCCTCGCTCAGGTGGTACCCGTCCTCAGGCCTCGCCGGTGGATCCACATAGTGGTTGTCATTGACCAGGTTGGGCGTCCAGTGGTTGGCGTCCCCCTGTAGGAACCCGTAGTAGCGCTCGAAGCCCAGCCCAAGTGGCCAGGTGTCGAATGGGCCCGCTTGTGACCGCTGCCATCGGGGGGTCAGGTGCCACTTACCCACGGCCATGGTGTTGTATCCGGCATCCTTCAGGATCCTGGGCAGGGCCGCAGCCGTCTTGGGGATGCGCGCCGTGTAGCCCGGGAAGCCGAGCGGGATGTCGGCCAGAAAGCCCATGCCCACGGCGTGATGGTTCCTCCCGGTGAGGAACGAGGCCCGGGTCGGGGAGCACAACGAGGTCACGTGGAATCGGTTGTACCGGAGACCCCCGTCGGCCAAGCGGTCCATGTGCGGCGTGGCGATGCCAGACCCGAAGCTCCCCAGATGGGCAAAGCCCGTGTCGTCGAGCACGATGGCCACCACGTTGGGTGCACCCCGGGGGGCGCGCTTCTCAGGTGGCTGGAGCACGGTGGCGTCCGACACGGTCAATCCGCGGACGATGGGCTGACCGGGGCTCATCGGAGCACGAGTCGGACGGGCATAACCATGGTTCGTTCCATAACCAAGGTTCTATAGCAAATGAAACGCGTAGCACCGCATGGTCGGAGGACGTTTCCGCCGGTGATCACAGGGAGCGGTCGTTGACCTGGCCCAGGGTCAGGTCGCGCTCGATCTTCGCCAGCTCTTGGGCGTGCCCTTGCACTGGTGACCCGTGAGCCAGTGCAAGTCAGATAAACGGCGCGATTAGGGTGCAGGCGGTGTCGTCCAAGATGCATCGACAGGCGTGGGAGGACTGGGGCTCGGTCGATCCCCTGTATGCGGTGCTCACCGCCCCCCAGTACCGTCACCGGGGGGGCGACCACGACGAGTTCTTCAAGACCGGTGAGGAATTCGTAGGGTTCGTCCTGGGGGAGTGCGACCGGCTCGGTCTGGCCCAGCACCCCGGACGGGCGCTCGACTTCGGCTGCGGCGTGGGTCGGGTGACCGTGCCGCTCGGCGGACGCTTCGATTCGGTGACCGGCCTGGATGTGGCCCAGAGCATGGTCGACACCGCCCGACAGCTACACGCCGACCGCCCGAACTGCCGGTTCGAGGTGCATCGTGCCGAAGATTTGTCCCGGTATGGGGACGAGACGTTCGATCTGGTCGTCTCGGTGCTCGTATTGCAGCACCTCCCGACGACACAGGCCATCCTGGCCTATCTGGGCGAGTTCGTCCGGGTCCTACGGCCAGGCGGCGCGCTGGTGGTGCAACTGCCGTCGAAGGTCGCCCCACCCCCGACGCTGCCTCCCTGGCAAACCAGCGATGGTCTGCGAAAGCGGGTTGCGCCCCTGTTGCGCCATCTCGGAGTGAGCGCCGCCTTCTTGTACCGGCGGCTGGACTGGGTACCGGAGATGACCATGACCGGCGTCCCCGAGGCCTTGATCAGAGAGACGCTGGCCGCCGCCGGTGGGGACGTCGTCCACGCCACGCCACCGGACATCGATCGCGGCGGAACGGAAAGCCGCATCTTCTTCGTCACCCGGTAGGGCATCCCACCGAAGATGCCTTGACAGTTATATAGCCCTGTAGGCATACTAAAGCATGACGGCGTTCGAGGTCTTGGCCGAACCCCACCGCAGGCAGATACTGGACCTGCTGCGTGACCGAGAGCGCCCCGTGGGCGAGCTGGTTGAGGCGCTGGCCGTCAGCCAGCCGGCCGTCTCGAAGCACCTCCGGGTCCTGCGCGACGTGGGGCTGGTCGAGGCCCGCGTCGCCGCCCAGCAACGGGTGTACCGCGTGCGGGCGCAGCCCCTCCGGGAGATCGACGAGTGGCTGGCCCCGTATCGGGCACTGTGGAGCTCGAGCCTGGATGCTCTCGAAGTCCATCTCGACGGCATGGAACCCGAGCAACACAAGACCCTCAAGCGAACAAGGAGGTCGAACCGGTGAACGGAGAACTCGAACAGGACGCGTACGGGGAGCTCGAAGCGAAGGACAACCGTTGGCGGTTGCGCTTCACCCGCCCACTTCCCCACGCTCCGGAGACGGTATGGCGGGCCATTACCGAAGCGGAACACCTGGAGGCGTGGTTTCCACAGCGCATTGTCGGTGATTGGGCGCCCGGGGCGACCTTGCGGTTCGAGTCCCGCCACGGCGAGTTCCCTCCCTTCGACGGCGAAGTGATGGCCTACGAGCCAGAGTCGCTCATCGAATTTCGGTGGGGCACGGACATCATCCGCCTGGAGATCGTCCCGTCCGAGGCGGGGTGCACCTTGACCTTGTTCGACACCATCGACGACCTGGGCAAGGGGGCACGGGACGGCGCCGGTTGGCACGTGTGCCTCGAAGCCCTCGAACACGCCCTGGCGGGCAACGACCCGCCGCAGACCGTCGGTGAGCGATGGCAGGAGGTGCACGCCGGCTACGTCGAGAAGTTCGGGCCCGAGGCGGCCACGTTGGGTCCGCCCGATGGCATGTAGACCCGGTCCTCCGACGAGGGGCGGCGAGCGACTGGCAGTGGTGGCGGCCGGCGGGCAAGCTAGTCGCCATGCCCCTCGATGGTGAATACGAGCCGAGCCCCGCAGTGTGGGTGCGCGACCAGGTAGCGGAGTACGAGAGCTCGGGAGGTATCCGCGGCACGACACTACGGGACATGCCGGTGATCGTCTTGACCACGCGCGGCGCCAAGTCCGGCAAGATCCGCAAGTCCCCGTTGATGCGGGTCGAGCACGCTGGCAGCTATGCCATCGTGGCCTCCAAGGGCGGTGCACCTGAGAATCCGGTCTGGTACTACAACGTGGTCGCCGACCCCCACGTGGAGCTGCAGGATGGTCCGGTCAGGCAAGACATGGTCGCTCGCCAGGTCACCGGAGCGGAGAAGGCCGAATGGTGGGACCGGGCCGTGGCCGCCTATCCCGACTACGCCGACTATCAGAAGAAGACGGACCGGCAGATCCCCGTGTTCGTGGTGGAGCCAGCTCGAGCCTGACCTGCGCTCGCTCGTGAGTGTGGACGACCACACTTCCGTGTCGCGCCAGTGGAACCGACGAGGCGTCGATCAGCAGCCGGGGGTTTGGATGGTGATCGTCTTGAGCATCGAACCCCCCGCCAGCGTCGTTGCCGACAGTTGCAGGGTTGACGAGGTGGAACCGGGCGGAATGGTGCCGACGGCAGTTACGGAATCGCCCGGAGCCACAGGGCCGACAGCGTTGGGGGTGACGCCATTGGGAAAGACGGCAAAGCCAAAGATGGCGGGGCTGTCGCTCGTGTTGGTTGCCGTGAATCGGACCGAGCATCCGACATTCAATCCAGACACGGTCGCCACTTCAGGTTGAGACTGACCCGGTTGCACAGTAGTGGGAACTGTAGTCGTCGGAGCCGTCGTAGTCGAGGGAGGGACAGTCGTCGTCGAGGAAGGAACGGTCGTCGAATGAGGAACGGTTGTCGAATGAGGAACCGTCGTCGTGGGCCCGGAGTGCGGTGGACGAGCGACGGATGTCCCACAGGCGGCGAGGCAAATGGCCGAGAGCCCTACAAACCAGATCTTTGGTCTCATTGGGCGAATACCTCCCCGAGGAACGCCGCCCGGATCGTACCGGCTGCCGCGCGTCCCGTCGTTTCGGCCCCTAGGCCCAGAGCACCGGGTCGCTCATGGATTTGTCCAGGTTCCCACGACGGAACCCGGATCAGGGACGAATTTGACTGACGCCACTGTCACCGAACTGGGCAGCTGAAAGGCCACGCAGCCGGTAACCACATTGCCCGGGTGGAGCGTGTACTGCCCGGAATTGAAGTTCGAGCAGTTCTGAATCGGAACGGAACTGGAGGAATACGGGTGGCTGTCTGATCCGATGACCGTCAGCTGATTGTTCACGTTCCCCGAGGCGCTCTGCGAGCCTGCGTTGTTGAGCGAGATCTGTGCCGCCACGAACCGGGATCCGGCTGGCGGCTGGGTCGAAGAGGTGGCGGGATCGATGATCTGGGTGACCGTGACTCCGAATTTGTAGCCCGATGGACGGGTGATGATGAGTTCCTGGCCAATGTGAGCACTGGCGGCACGGGTCGACGTGGTCGACGTGGTCGACCCCCCGGTGACAGCCGTTGAATCGGAGGCTCCCGTTCCCTGCGTGCAGGCGGCGAGCCCGAGCGCCATGACCCCGGCCACCCCGATGCCTCCGATGATTCGTTTCATGATCTTCCCTTCGACCGGTGTGCCAGGTTACGCACGGGCGTCTTGGTCCAGTTTCCCAACGATCCCATCGGACCGTTGTCGTCATGCCGCCATCCTTCGGCCGCCCCGACGATGCGGGATCGTAGCAATGGACTGAGTGGGTTGCTCACATGCCGCGTCGACGTTGATCGACTTGACGGAGAACGGGCGACAACCACAGGGCCCGGTCCCCTGACCGTCCACATAAGTCCAGCTCAGTGGTGGTGCACGGTTGTCCCGTTGGCGGGGGCCCACCAATCTTCGACCTCAACGGCCAAGAGCCAGGGCCCAGAGGAGCCTCGAGGGCCGCACGAGGGTCTCGGGATCCCTCCCAGGACCCCCGCCGGTGACGTTGTCGGGCCTGGCATACTCCTCATTGGGGAACGTTTGTCCAACGGGGCGGAGGAGGCGAAGGGGAGTCATGACGATTCACATAAGTCCAGATGAGGCGTGGTGCTTGGTGTACAGCTCACATCGGCCGACCTTCTACCTACGGCGCCGACTGCTCACACCGGCCAGCGCCGGCCGATTCGGCTCGCTCGCCGCGTACTCGATCGTCCCCCACGGCCCGACGGTGTCCCGGCCGGCCTTGGAGTCATCCCAAGCGGCGTAGCAAGCCCCGGGTCCGACCCTCGTCCCCTGCCGGGCGTCGGCCGACGCCCGGCCTGGTCCATGGCAGTTTGGATTGCCCAACCGAAGAGCCTTTCGAGTTGCAACGGGATGTGTCATGGCCCCTGGAGGTGGACTCCACGCCCACTTGCTACATCGTCTTGTTGGTGATTTGGTCACGCAAGGTTCAGCGAGGTTCACCAGTAGTTTCCTTACAGCATTGCTAGATTTTCGTCGTGACGATCCAGCGACCGACGAGCACCTTTCGCTCATCGCTGAGCGAGATCCGCTGGTTGATGGCGCCCGGTGCTCCCGAGGTACCCGCGGTGACCGATGTGATGGTTCGCCCCGCTTGGATGGCGCAGGCAGAGTGCATTGGGGAACCGCACGAGACGTTCTTCCCGAGGAAAGGGGCCGGCTACCGCCAAGCCCGTAAGCTCTGTGGCGCCTGTCCAGTCGGTGTCGAATGCCTCGAGTACGCAATGGCTGATCCAGAGCTCGTCGGGTGGTGGGGTGGAACGACCGATGGAGAGCGCAAGGGCATGCGGGACGGTCAGGTGGCCTAGGGCGTCCTGCCACGTTGCCGGGTGGCTGTCGGCTGAGCTCCGTCGATCGAATCAGAGAGCTCCGTCGATCGAATCAGAGACCGCACCCCGCCGCAGTTGTCCACGGCGACCACCCAAACTTGGCATAGAGATCGAGGGCGGCGGCGTCTTGAGCGGCGGGAGGATCGCTCGACACTGGCCAGGCCAGCCCTTCTTCTGCCGCGGTACTTTCAATAATGCCGTAGGCGCCCGCTGGCTCAGCCGGGTTGTTGTACATGTCGCCCGATTCGGCCTCTCGGATGCACTGCCAGTCCGGAGTGTTGGTCGACGTTGCGTCGTCGAAGCCCGTCGGGACGCCCGACCCGACGGCTCCGGCGATGCCCACCATGGGCGCGTTCAACGGCTGCCCACCCTCGGATCCATAGAATCCGGCGTTGCCGAAGTTGAAGATGCCGCCGTCACTGGCCACCAACCAGTATCCCGCCTCGCCTGGGGTCGTAGCCATGCCCACCACAGGTTCGTTGAGAGGGGTTCCGCCCTCGGACCCGTAGTACTCCGAACCGGTGATTCCGAATCCAAAGATGCCGCCGTCGGCCGCCACGAGCAGGTATCCGCCGTTGGGCGTCGGCGCCATCCCCACGATCGGCGCGTTCAACGGCTGCCCACCTTCGGATCCAGAGAACCCGGCGTCGCCGAAGTTGAAGATGCCGCCATCGGATGCCACCAACCAGTACCCCTTGCCGTCGGCGGTGGCTGCCATTCCCACGATGGGCTGGTTCAACACCTGGTTGCCTTCCGAGCCGTAGAAGCCGGCGTCGCCGAAGGTGAAGATCCCCCCGTCGGATGCGACCAACCAATACCCTCCGCCGTCGGGGGTGGCCACCATTCCCACGATGGGCTGGTTCAACACCTGGCCGCCTTCTGAGCCGTAGAACCCGGCGTCACCGAAGGTGAAGATGCCGCCGTCGGATGCAACCAACCAATAGCCTCCGAAATCGCTCGTCGATGCCATTCCCACCACTGGGGCATTGAGGGGCTGTCCCCCCTCAGACCCGTAGAACGGGGCGCCCCCGAACGAGAAGACTCCGCCGTCGGAAGCCACGGTCCAGTAGGTCGGGGTGGTGAGACCCGCAGGTGCGCTGGCCGCAGCTCTGGTGGCGGCGATCGATGTCGAGACCACGCTGAGCCCGAGACCGCTGGCCATCGTGAGTACGACGACAAGCAAGCGACACAGGATCCTTCTATGGGCCAACCGGGACATGGCGCGAATCCTCATAGGTTCAGATCGGTGGGTGGGCCGCGTCGCCACTTGGAATGGCCGGGCCGGACCGGAACAGTCTTGTCGTCCTTCGTCCCTGGGTCAAGGATTCGTCACCGACACAGTGTTGGGCTGGTCAACGGAACGGAGTCGCGGTCACGCCGACGATGAACCGACCACTGTCGAAGGCGGACAACACGTCACGCACCGTGAACGCCAGGGGTGGGTCTCGTGGCCGGCCCCAGTTCCGCTGTCCCCACCTCTCCGGCCGGAGCTGGGCAACAATCGGTGCGTATGTCGTCTCTTCTCGTTGTGACGGGACCGCCAGGGGCGGGGAAGTCAACCGTCGCCCGCATCCTCGCCGACAGGTACGAGCCCAGCGTGCTCGTTGTTGGCGACGCCTTCTTCCAATTCCTGGCTCGGGGTTCGATTCAGCCTTGGCTCCCTGAGGCGAACGAGCAAAACGAGGTTGTCACCCGGGCGGCAGCGTCAGCCGCAGGCCGTTACGCCTCTGGTGGATACATGACGGTTTTCGACGGCATCGTTGGTCCGTGGTTCCTTCCAACGTTCGCTGCCGCGACCGGGCTTGGCTATTTCGACTACGTCATCTTGTTGCCATCGGTGAAACGATGCGTTGAACGGGTTGCCCTTCGGAGGGATCATGGATTTCGCAGTGAAGGCGCCACTCGCACAATGCACCGAGAGTTCTCAATGGCTGAAGTTGACCCTCGGCACGTGCTCGTCAATCCCCCGGACCAACCGGAGGACGTCGCCGATGCAGTCGTGACCGGTGTCTTGGCCAAGTCGTGGGTGTATCGGGCCGACTGATGACAAGAGCGCTTGCGTTCTTGAGGAGGAGCTGCTCGGAGAACGAGGACTACCTCGGTGTGCGGAGTCCATCGAGGATCATCCCGAGCAGCCGCGTGCTCTGTTCCTCGGACAGGGTGGCGTTGGTGCACATCGGCCCGACCAGTTGCATCAGGTCTTGGCCGCTCACATCGGTGCGGACGACGCCGGCATCCTGGGCCCGCGCGACCACGAGCTGCATGGCCCCCTGGACGCGTTCCAACAGGTTGAGCCGTAGACCGGGATTCTTATCGAAGGCCTCACGGAGCTCGTTGAGGAAGGTTCGCTTCCCCTGGGCGTACCGAACGAATGCTTCCAGGAAGGAAACGAGTGCGGGCCAAGGCTCGAGGTCGGCCACGGCCGTTTCGGCCGTGTGCACGAGCGTGTCGACGTCGGTGCGATAGACAGCCTCGACCACGTCGATTCGCTTGGGGAAGTGGCGGTAGAGGGTGCCGACCCCAACGCCGGCCTGGCGGGCTATGGCTTCCATGGAAGCGCTGCCTCCCTCGCGAGTGAAGACCTCTCGGGCCGCAGCTACGAGCAGTTCATAGTTGCGACGGGCGTCGGCCCGCATGGGACGGGCTTCGCCCGCCGGTCCGCCACCGGTTGCGGGGCCTTCCACGACGCTGTTTTGCCTGGACATTCGGTTACGCCTCTGCCTGAAAGATGAATCGCTTGCTAAACGGAAGCACCCTCCGTATAATAAACGGAGGAAGCATCCGCTTTCGCTTCCAGGATACCAGCGGAAAGGTCGTAGTCAATGCCC
Organism: uncultured Acidimicrobiaceae bacterium; assembly: GCA_963781305.1. Classification (GTDB taxonomy): domain Bacteria; phylum Actinomycetota; class Acidimicrobiia; order Acidimicrobiales; family RAAP-2; genus DASXMT01. The sequence continues at coordinate 577,515 of CAWAFL010000014.1, read as the reverse complement.
TCCACCCTCCTTAACCCGCCGCGCCCACAAGCGGCCACCAATATTTCCGGGGGACCGCCGGGGTCGCTTCGCCGCCACCTCAAGAACCCCTCTGTCCTGTTGTTTGTCATCCTCACCGCCCAGCTCATGGTGGTACTCGACACAACCATCGTGAATGTCGCCCTTCCCCATATCCAAGAGGGGCTGGGATTCTCGGCCAGCGGGCTGTCGTGGGTGCTCAACGCCTACATCATCACCTTCGGGGGGCTCCTGCTCCTCGGCGCCCGGGCCGGCGATCTCCTCGGTCGGCGTCGTGTGTTCCTTGCCGGCATCGCCCTGTTCTGTGTGAGCTCACTGGCGGGAGGTCTCGCTACCACCGGATGGATGCTGCTCGCGGCCCGGGCCGTTCAGGGTATCGGCGCGGCGCTAGCTGCACCTTCGGCCCTGTCGCTCCTGACCACCGCGTTCGACGAAGGGCCGGCGCGAGTCAGGGCCATCGGCCTCTACACCACGGTGTCCGCCGCCGGTGGGGCCATCGGTCTCGTAGCTGGTGGCCTCCTCACCGATCTCGTGTCGTGGCGTTGGGTCATGTTCGTGAACGTCCCCATCGGGGTCGTGGTCTGGCTGGTCGGCCGGATCGTGATCGTGGAAACCGAACGCCACCACGGGCGGTTCGACTTCATGGGTGCTGTTACCTCGACCCTGGGAATGACCGGGATCGTCTTCGGTCTGGTCGAGGCGGGTACTGACGGCTGGGGCAGCTCTTTGACCATCACGTCGCTTGTTGTGGGCGTCGCCTTGCTCGGGCTCTTCGTGCACCACGAGCGCGGCGCCGAGGAGCCGATTCTCCCCCTGCGGTTGCTGGCCCACGCCACTCGCAGTTCAGCCAACCTGGCCCGGGGACTCCTGTACGCCGGGATGTACGGGATGTTCTTCTTCCTGTCGCAGTTCTTCCAGGATGTCCAGCGGTTCTCGCCGTTGGTTGCCGGCGTCGCCTTCCTGCCCATGCCCGCCTCGGTATTTCTGTCGTCTCAGCTGACCGGACGTGTTCTGGTGCGACGACTGCCCCAAAAGATCGTGATGATGATGGGCGCCACCATCGTGGCCCTGGGCCTGCTGTTGGCAACTCGGATCCAGGCCTCGACGTCGTATGCCCAGATCGTGGTGTCCATGGTGCTGATCGGCGGAGGCATGGGGATCGCGTTCGTGAGCCTCACTTCGGCATCGTTGGCCGAGGTGGCGCCCGAGGATGCTGGAGCTGCGTCAGGGCTCGTCAATGTCTCCCAGCAACTCGGTGGTGCTCTCGGGCTCGCTGTTCTCGTCACCGCCTTCGACGCCTTCACGAATCATGCTCAGCTCGGCGCCCGACGCCTCAGCGGTGCAGGCCTCACCCATGCCAACGCGATTCTCGTCCACGGTCTGGACGACGTCTTCGCCATCGGCGCCCTCTTCAGCCTGGCCGCGTTGGCCATGGTCGCGTTTGGCGTTCGTACGGCACGCCAGTCTGTCCCGGTGTCAGCGGTGGAGGTCGACGGACTCCAGGAAACTGACGAGGCCATGCCGTGGCTCGAGCGAGAGGCTGGATAGATCGGCGAAGGTGCCCGTCGTGGTTCGGCAGGTCCGGCTCCAGCCTTGCCCCATTTGATTGGTTGGTTGGTCGAGTCGAGTGAGTGGAGATGATGGGACTCGAACCCACGACCCCCTGCTTGCAAAGCAGGTGCTCTAGCCAACTGAGCTACATCCCCGAAGCGCCGGTCGAATACCTAAAGCCAGAAGCACAATCAGGCGTCGAACCGTCTGGGGCATCTTAGACGGCTTCAAATTCGAGCTTCGAATCCTTCGGGACCCAGGTCTTGGCGAAAGGATCGGGAGATCGAAAATTAATCTTCTGGTTCGATCAACCGTTTCTGTCACTACTGAGGCTTTCCTGTACTTGACGAAATGACATGGCTGGTTAAAGTGCAGTCGCCCGGTAGCGACACCCTGGTCCGCGGCACGCCCATCTTCCCTGGAGGCCCGTCACATGCCCGCCGAATCCGATACCCACGAACTGTTTCGCAGTGTTGCTCAGCACGACACCGATGCGCTCGAAGGCCTCCTCTTTGCCCGGGTCGACAACCAGGAAGCCTCCGGTCTCGATGCCAAGACCTATGCACTCGTCAACATTGCCGCCCTCATCGCCGCCGATGCCTCACCGGCCTCGTACGTCTGGCAGATTGGCCTGGCGCTGGAGACTGGCGTCACCGCCGATGAGATCCTCGGTGTCTTGGTTGCCCTCAACCCCACCGTGGGGAACGTCCGAGTCGTGTCTGCCGCTGCCGAGATTGCCTTCGCCCTCGGCGTCGATCTCGATGTGGACGAGGCATAGCCACCATGCCCTTCATGCGCAGAAGCCCGCTCCTCCGGATGGCAGCCGTCGGCGGAGTCGCCTACATGGGGTCCAAGGCCGGCACCAATCGGGCCATGGCCCAGCAGAACCAGGCCCAACAGGCACAAGCTCCGGCGCAGCCGAGCGCCCCCCCTCCGCCCCCTGCAGCCCCTGACGCGACCTCGAGTGGCAGTGATCGGATCGCCCAGCTCAAGGAGTTGGCAGGTCTGCGGGACTCCGGGGCGCTCACCCAAGAGGAGTTCGACAAGGAAAAGGCGCGGATACTGGCCTGAACGGCGTCAAGCCGGAGGGTTCGTGCCCCTGGCCACGGACCGTTCGATCTCTTTCCACGCGGCATCCACGCCCTCAAAGCCGCCGATCTCTGTGCCCTTGCCCGGCTCGAGGTCTTTGTACACCTCGAAGAAGTGAGCGATCTCGTGGGTCAAGTGGGGCGGGAGGTCCTCGATGTCGAACACGCTGTTCCACATGGGATCGCCACAGGCCACCGTGATGATCTTGGCGTCCGGACCCTGCTCGTCGGTCATCCAAAAAACACCGACCGGGCGGGAGTCGACCAGGCACCCGGGAAAGGTCGGCTCGTCGATCATCACCAACGCGTCCAACGGGTCACCGTCCTCCGCCAGGGTGTCGGGGACGAAGCCGTAATCAGCCGGATAGAAGGTGGCTGAGAACAGCCTCCGGTCGAGACGGATGAGATGGCGCTCGTGGTCGTACTCGTACTTGTTGCGGCTGCCCCGCGGGATCTCGATGATGACCTCGACGGACCGGTCGTCACTCATTTCGGTTGCTTTCCCATGCCTAGATGATGGTACCCCTGCGCCGGGCTCAGGATCCCGAAGGATCTCCGCCTTGCTGGGAATGCCAACTTGATTTGGCCCCTGGTCCCCCTGCCCTTTGGACGGTCGTGGCTGAGGGCGATCTCACCGAAGCGCTGATCACGGCGTCTCGGGAGGCAGACCTCCTGGTGCTGGCGTCGCGGGGACGCAATCCGACAAAGGGCCTGCTCCTCGGATCGGTGTGCAGGGCTGTGCCGCCTAGACGAAGTGTCCCGTGACCATCGTCAAAACCCTGCCGGATGTCGGAGGGTGAGACGGTGACCGGCCTCGTCGCTATCGTTACTGGATGACCGAGAATGCAGTGGTCGCCGAGCCCACGGTTGATGACCCTTACGAGGGGCCGCGGTATTTCGCCCGCCAGCTGTCCGATCTGGACTTCAACGACCGGCTGCTCGACTTGGTGGTGGACGACAGGGTGCCACTGCTCGAACAGGTCAAGTTCCTGGCCTTGTTCAGCGAGCGCATCGATGAGTTCTTTCAGGTCCACGTGGCAGGGCTCAAGCGCCAGGTGGCAGCGGGGATCCAGACCCGATCGATGAGCGGCATGACGCCCGAGGAGCTCCTGGGCGCGGTGCGGAAGAAGCTGACCACGATGCTGGTGCGCCAAGAGGCGCTGTTGAACGAGCACCTGATCCCTCGCCTGACCCAGGAGGACATCGAGCTTTGTGACTGGGACACGCTGGGCTCCGAAGACCGGACCCACCTTCGGGAGATCTTTGATCGTCTCATCCTTCCCGTGGTCACCCCGCTGACCGTCGATCCCAGTCATCCGTTCCCCTACCTCTCCAACCTCTCGCTCAACGTCGGGCTCGAAGTCAAGAGCCCGGGCACCGACGAGACCCGCTTTGCCCGGGTCAAGGTGCCTCCCAATGTGCCGAGGCTGTTGCCGCTGCCCAAGGGCGACCGGTTCATCCCCATGGAGCAGGTCCTGATGGCCTTCATCAGCGAGCTGTTCCCGGGGATGGAGACGGGCGCTCCGTGCGTGTTCCGGGTCACCCGTGATGCCGACATCGCCCTCGACGACGATGCCTCCGACGACCTGCTGTTGGCTCTCCAAGAGGAGCTGCGGCGCCGGAGGTTCCTACCGGTCATCCGCCTGGAAGTGGATGCCCGCACCTCCGAAGGACCCGTGGAGCGGCTTCGGGAGGAGCTAGGCCTGGCTCCAGAGGACGTCTACCGATTCAACGGCCCCCTTGGTCTCGATTGTCTGTGGGCCATCCACGGGGTAGACCGCCCAACGCTGCACGACGAGCCCTGGGCTCCGCTCGTCCCCCCTGCTTTGGCCGCCGTCGACGCCGACGAGGACGTGACCATCTTCTCGGTGCTCGATCGGCGGGACGTCTTGGTCCATCACCCCTACGATTCGTTCTCGGCCTCGGTCGAGGAGTTCATGTCCGAGGCTGCCGATGACCCTCACGTCCTGGCCATCAAGCAGTGCCTGTATCGCACCTCGGGGGACAGCCCGGTGGTGGCCTCCCTGGTCCGGGCGGCCGAGCGAGGCAAGCAGGTGGCCGTGCTCGTGGAGGTCACCGCTCGATTCGACGAGGAGGCGAACATCGTGTGGGCCCGAGCCCTCGAAGAGGCGGGAGCGCACGTGATCTACGGACTCATGGGGCTGAAGACCCACTCCAAGACCACGCTGGTCGTTCGCCAGGACGGCAATGACGTTCGTCGGTACTGCCACGTCGGCACGGGCAACTACAACCCGAAGACGGCCCGGATGTACGAGGACCTGGGTGTCTTGTCGTCACGGGCCGAGCTCGGGGCCGATGTGACCCGGTTCTTCAACTACATCACCGGGTTCAGCCAGCCTCCGCACTACCAGCAGCTGGTTACCTCGCCGGGAGGGATCCGGGACTTCGTCATCGAGCGCATCAGGGAAGAGGCCAAGGCGGGCGCCGCCGGTCGCATCATCATCAAGGTGAACGGTCTCGATGACGCCGCGGTCATAGACGCCCTCTACGAGGCTTCTGCAGCCGGCACCCCGATCGACTTGGTCAGCCGCGGCATCTGCTGTCTGCGCCCTGGTGTCCCCGGGCTGTCGGAGACCATCCGGGTCCGATCCATCGTGGGCCGCTTCTTGGAGCACTCGCGGATCTTCCGGTTCGGAGGCTCAGGCGATCGCCCGGCGCAGTTCTACATCGGGTCAGCCGACCTCCGTCGCCGAAACCTCGATCGTCGCGTCGAGGCCATGATCCCGGTCGAAGACCCCGATGCGGTGGGCCAGCTCGCGGAGATCCTCGACATCAACCTGGCCGACGACACCCAGGCGTGGGAGCTCCAGCCCGATGGGAAGTGGATTCGCGTTCCCCGAGTCAAGGGCATCGCCACCCAGGAGGTGCTGGCCGCCCAGGCCCTGGAGCGCAGCGTCCCTCCCGATGACTCCCGGCGTCCCCGCTCGGCCGCGCACAAGAGCGTCGCCGGTTGGAGCAGGCGCCGCCGGCCAACCTGAGGGTCGACTGGGCTATCTCGGCTGGGCTATGCGGTGATGGTGTCGATGCGGGCGAGGACCTCATCGGTCAGTTTGGGGAGGACCTCCAAGGCCACCAGGTTCTCTGTGACCTGCTCGACTCGACTGGCCCCGGTGATAACCGAGGAGACGTGCGGGTTCTTGGCGCACCAGGCGATTGACAGCTGAGCCAGCGTGCAGTCGAGCTCTTGGGCCACCGACTGCAGCTCTCGGACCTTGGCACCCTTCTCCTCGTCGGTCAGCATGTTCCTCAACCACTCGTAACCCGGCAGGGTGGCCCGGCTCCCCTCGGGGATCCCGTCGAGGTACTTGCCCGTCAACAGGCCCGAGGCCAGCGGGCTCCAGGTGGTGAGGCCCAGGCCGGTGCTGTCGTAGAGCGGGGCGTACTCCTTTTCCACCCGGTCCCGGGCGAAGAGGTTGTACTGGGGTTGCTCGACGACAGGCTTGTGCAGGTGCTGCCGGTCGGCGATGTCCCAGGCCTCTCGGATCTCCGCCGCCGACCATTCCGAGGTGCCCCAGTAGAGCGCCTTGCCGCTGGTGACGATGTCCGACATGGCCCACACGGTTTCCTCCATCGCCGTATTGGGGTCGGAGCGGTGACAGTAGACGAGGTCGACGAAGTCGAGTCCGAACCGATCCAGTGAGCCATCGATGGCCTGCAGCAGGTATTTACGGTTCAGCGTGTTGCGCATGTTGACGGTGTTGTGGAGGCCCCAGAACAGCTTGGTGGACAGGACATAGCTGTGTCGGGGCCAACCCAGCTTGGCGATGGCCTCACCCATGATCCGCTCGGATTCGCCCGAGGCGTAGGCCTCGGCATTGTCGAAGAAGTTCACGCCGGCGTCGTAGGCGGCTGCCAGGCAGTCGGCGGCCAGGTCTCCGGCCAGTTGGGGTCCGAAGGTGACCCAGGAGCCGAACGAAAGCACGCTCACCTGCAGGCCCGACCTACCCAGATGTCGGTATTCCATGTCCATGCTGATGTCTCCCTGCTTGCGAACCCAATCGATCAGTGAGGGCCGGCCCGACCACGACGGGACCCCTCGAGGCGATCCTAGGCCGACGCCGGCAGAGGTCCAGCGGTGCCCGTAGGTGGCGTGCAGCCCGGCTCAGCTCGACAACTGCCAGATCCAGGTGTCGTTCAGGTAGTTGGAGCCGTCGGCTCCGCCGAACAGTATGAATTGGCCCGTGGCGGCGTCGAAGGCCTCGGAACCCCCGGATCGCTGCCTCGGAGACGAGGCAGGATCGAGATGCGACCACGATCTTCCGTTCCAGCCCCAGGTCTCACTGGTGTACTTGTAGCCGTCGATGAGGCCGCCGAACATGACCAGCTGGGCCGAGGCGGGATCGTAGGCGGCAGCGGCGACTCTCCGCGGTGCAGGGTTGTCGGCGGCGTGCACCTCGTTCCAGGTGGTGCCGCTCCACGTCCAAGTATCACCTTGTGGCCCCGAGTCGATGCTGCTCCCCCCGAAGAGCACCGGTGCTCCGCTGGCCGGAACGAAGTCCATGACGGCCGAATAGCGGAGCGCCGGGCTCGAGCTTGGGTCGAGCCGGGTCCAGTTCGAGCCGTCCCAACTCCAGGTGCCCCCCGGACCCGGCCGTTGGCTGTCATCGCCTCCGAACAGGATGATGCGGCGGGTGGCCGGGTCATAGCTCATGGTGGACGAGCTTCGGGGTGACGGGCTGTCGGCGGGATGAAGCTCCACCCAGCTGGTGCCGTTCCAGTCCCAGGTGTCGTTCCGATTTCCGTTGTGGTTGACGCCGCCAAAGAGAAGGAGCTGGCCGGTGGCCGCGTCGTACGCGAACGTGGCGTTGTACCGACCCGGGGGGCTGGTCGTCGGGTGCAGCTCTGTCCAATTGGAGCCCGTCCATTCCCACGTGTCGTCGGGTGCATAGCCCCTTCCGGGCCAGCCGCTGAAGAGAATGAACTGGCCGGTATCGGGGTCGTAGGCCATGGCCGGGTTGGACCGGGGCGACGGGCTTGTGGCCGGTTGCAGTTGGGACCACGTTGCCTTCGGCGTCGATGGTGCCGAGGGTGACGCTGCCGAGGCGGATGCGCCGGGGATCAGCGTGGCCGTCGTGAGGGCCACCGTGGTCAGGACGAGACCGAAGGCTCGCCCTGGTCCCACTCTTGTCGCTGATGTCCTGGTGGCGTGCTTGGCTGCAGCCGCTTCGAGGTCGTGCTGGCTCACGTTCAACTCCTTGGACTGGGGCTGTCGGAGCCGGGCCGCATCAAACCGACCGGTGTATAGTATCAGAGTCGATCGTCGAGTGTCGGGAGGGATCTTCTCCACGCCGCCTGATCTGCTTCCCACTGCGGCCTATTCCGGTAGGGACCAAGCGGGGCCCGAATGTTTTTCACATACAGATCACATTGCCGTGACCGTGGGGTTCATCCGTACCTGGTACGAAATAGGGGCGCCTCTAGCTGCCCGTCGAACCCGCGGACAATTCCGCAGTCGAAGGAGAATCGCCCGTGTCCCGAGGCACGCACCCCGTCTTGGGGGCCGAACAGTGCCGTCAAGACGAGCCGTGAGACGTTCGTACCGCCTGACGAGGTACCCATATCTCGTGAGCGGGCGGTGGTACTCGGGCTCCACAGCCCGTGGCTCCGCCCAAACTCCCCAAGCCAGACGCCGGTACCTTGGAACGGATCGCGCTGCGTGACAGGGGATCAGCGCTCATCCCGAAGGGCCAGGAGAACTCGGTTATGCAATGGAAGGAGCACCCGTGTCGTTGATCGACGACCTCGACGCTTTCATCGTGGTGGACGATGGGGACGACGAACCCATCCTGTGCTGGAAGGACGGCCGGGAGGTGGATACCTGGCGAGAGGGGTACCCGTACCAGCATCGCTTCGACCAAAACGAGTATGAGCGGACCAAACGGCAACTGCAGATCGAGCTCCTGAAGCTCCAGAACCATTTGAAAGAGAGCGGTCGCCGCATGCTGGTCATCTTCGAGGGAAGGGACGCGGCCGGAAAAGGGGGCACGATCAAGCGGTTCATGGAGCACCTGAACCCCCGGGGGGCCCGGGTGGTGGCTCTTGAAAAGCCCGACGAGCGCGAGCGGACCCAGTGGTACTTCCAACGCTACGTCCCCCATCTTCCCTCCGGCGGCGAGATCGTCCTCTTCGATCGATCGTGGTACAACCGTGCCGGTGTCGAGCGGGTGATGGGTTATTGCACCGACGACCAGTACGCGAGCTTCATCGATCAGGTCCCGTCTTTCGAGCAGATGCTGGTCGACGACGGGATCGACATCGTTAAGTTGTGGTTCTCGGTGTCGCAGGCCGAACAGCGCACCAGGTTCACCGTCCGCCGCATCGATGCTGTTCGCCGGTGGAAGCTCTCGCCCACCGATATTGAGTCACTGGACCGTTGGGACGACTACACGGCAGCGAAAGAGACGATGTTCTTGCGGACCAGTACCGATTGGGCTCCCTGGACCGTTGTCCGGAGCAACGACAAGCGCAGGGGACGTCTGAACGCGATGCGCCACGTCCTCAACATCATCGACTACTCCCATAAGGACGGCGAGATCGCCGTCGCGCCCGACCCTCTCATCGTTGGCCCCGCTGCCGAACTGTTCGAACACGGCGAACGTACTGGGAATTGACCAAGGACAGCGGAACCTGCGTGATCATCGGTGCGGCGGTGAACGGACTCGAGCTGCATGTGGACCTGGTGGAGGGGGCGGTACCGAGCGATGCCGATCCGGCTTGGCTCTTGGGATGGTTCAGTGTCGATGCACCAACCCAAACGATCTCGCTTCTGAACCCCGGTTGTTACGCGGTGACGGCGTGAAGACACGAGACGATGGATTCGATGACTCAGGTGCTGCTCTCGGTCACGGGTGGGTAATTCACGTGACACGACCGAGTGAACCTGGGATTAATTCTTCTGGCTGTTGATGATCTTCACCGAATTTGAAGACGACATGCGGAAATCGTCTGCTAATTCTCTGCCATGACCGGTTCGAACGACTTCATCCTTGCCATGGTGGTCATCGTCGGACTGAGTTTCGACTTCACCAACGGCTTCCATGATTCAGCCAACGCAATGGCGACATCGATCGCCACAGGTGCCCTCAAGCCGAAACTGGCGGTCGCCATCTCGGGGATCGCCAACCTGCTCGGAGCGTTCCTGTCGCTGTCGGTGGCGGCCACGATCGCGTCGGGCATCGTCAATCAGGACCTGGTCACCATTGAAGTCGTCTTCGCCGGCTTGACGGGAGGGATCGCCTGGAACGTCGCCACGTGGTATCTGGGTATTCCATCGAGTTCCTCCCACGCGCTGATCGGCGGCGTCATCGGGGCCACCATGGTGCACGCCGGTACCAGCGCGGTCATTTGGTCGGGTGTGGCATCGAAGGTGTTTATCCCGGCCATCTTTGCGCCGATTATTGCTGGGTTGGTCGCCGCCGTGGCCACCTGGCTCGCCTATCGGGCGACCACCAAGGTGGTCGACAATGTGCGAACCGCCGGATTCCGTTGGGGTCAGATCGGGACCGCCTCGCTCGTCTCACTGGCACACGGCACCAATGACGCGCAAAAGACCATGGGAATCTTGACGCTGGCCCTCGTGGCCAACAAGAGCATCACGGCGGCGGCCGGCACGCCGAACTGGGTCATCATCAGCTGTGCCCTGGCCATATCGCTCGGGACCTACATCGGAGGATGGCGGATCATCCGCACGTTGGGGAAGGGCCTGATCGAAATTGAGTCACCGCAGGGCTTTGCCGCGGAAGCCACGTCCGCTGCCGTCATCCTCTCCTCCACCCATTTCGGAATACCCCTCTCCACCACCCAGGTGTGTGCGGGTTCGGTCGTGGGTGCCGGGGTCGGTCGGGCCCAGCCCGTCCGGTGGGTCGTCTTCGGCCGAATGGTGGTTACCTGGGTTGTTACCCTGCCGGCAGCCGCCGCAGTCGGTGCGCTTGCCTTTGCCCTCGTCAATGGCATCGGGGGCGATTTGGGGGTCATCGTCATGTCAGTCATCCTCGCCGCCTTCTGCACCACCATCTACGTGCTGAGCCGAAGGTCGGCGGTCAACTCCAAGAACGTCAACGACGCCTGGGAAGAAAAGGGCGGTGCCTCACACGAGCCCGCACTAGCAGGGTGAGGAGAGCCTGATGATGAACGTGATCGCCGCATCGACCAGCTACGTGGACTGGTCTTCTATGTGGAAGATATTGGTTATCGGGCTCGGCGCCGGAGCAGGATTGGCCGTCGTCTACTCCCTGGGTCTCGTGGCCCTTTCCGCGTCGGGATACCTACCGTCGGGGACCACAGGCACCAAACCACAGCGCAATGTGTTTGCGTTGGCGGGAGCAATAGTGTGTCTGCTAGTCGTCCTAGCCGCCGCGGCCTACGGCATCAGTGTCATCTTCACCAAGTAGAGAGGTAGGGAGCAGACCCCCGAACTGCATAAGGCCCTTCACGGGGTCTGCCCGACCAGGGCGTGAGATAACAAGGAGACAGATGCCATGGGATGGTTGCAAAATGCATTGGGCGAAAACGGGCAACGACTTACGATTCTGAGCGTCCTCCCGAGAACGGATGGCATGTCTGCCCTACCCGACGCGGCGTCGACCATGTCTCTGCAAGAGGCCGTTGACGAGATCTTTCGCATCTGCGGCGAGGACGGCGAAGCAAGGTCGGTCCTGACCTTCGCCCATGGGCAGGAGTCAGACCCACAGTTCACGTCCGAGGAAAACATTGCCCTCAGAGACCTGGCACTGCGCCTGTACGAGTCCTTTGGCGACGGGGCCACAGTCTCGACGACCTTGGGCGTCCTTAACCCCAATGATGAACTATTCGGGACCGCTGAAGAAGCCGGATCACTTACTTCAGGCTCGGACGATTCTCATGATGACTGTAGCTCCGGACCGCTCGATGCCCTGCGTCGATTTCGGGAGGCTGTGTATCGGCTGTTCGGTGGATCGGTCGAAGACGAGGTGACGCCAACCGTGTTGGCCCTATTGGTGGGTCCGGATCGCGCGGCGGGCATTCCGGATTCCGGGACCGTTCAACGGGATTGATTGAGAGCGAACTCTGGGGGTATCGAAACCCGTCCTCCCCGGTCAATGTGGAGCATGCAGTATTCGAGGATGAGGCTGCCCAGACCTCGGTTCACGAGAGCGCCCCGATCGTGGAACAGCCATAACCCCATTGGCACCGAGGGTGTGGGTGGCGGCCTGGTCTCGAGCCCAACGAAATCGTACGCCGGCCACCGGACTGTCAAGCGAAGGATCTCCATGCTGGCGTCGGGCCGAATTCATTGCGCTCACCGGTCGGCGGGAAAAGCGCATCCCCGTCGACCTGGACAATCGTGGTCGGGCTGCCCGGATTTGAACCGGGGACCTCTGCGTCCCGAACGCAGCGCGCTAACCAAACTGCGCCACAGCCCGTCGACCCGAACCTGCTCCGTGCCGGTCCTGGATCAGAGCAGATGCTACCCGACCGGGGTGCGGGCACTTCCCGGGCCGCCCGGTAACGGGCCCGGGCCCAACGGTCGGGCCCGTTGGGCCACCACCTTTGCCACACGGCGCTTGTCCATCTCGGCCACCCGGAACTCCCAACCCGCTGTGGTGAGCACCTCGCCCTCGATCGGGATGTGACCGAAGCCATCGAAGAGGAACCCGCCCAACGTGACGTACTCGCCATCGGGCAGGTCGATCCCCAAGCGGTCCCGGACGTCATCCACGTTCATCCGACCGTCCACCAGCCAACGGCTGCCATCCACCGGCACCACGTCGGGCTCGTCGTCGGGCTCGAACTCATCGTGGAGATCGCCGACCAACGCTCCGAGGAGGTCCTTTACCGTGAGGACGCCCTCCACTCCGCCGTGCTCGTCCACCACCACGGCGAAGGCGCGACGTTGTTGGCGCATCTCGGCCAGGACCTCGAGGACCAATCGGGACTCGGGGACGAGGAAGGGTTGGCGCAGCCGGCGAGAGATGTCGAGTGGACCGGGCTCGGGCCTGGCCCCCGTCGCCTCGAGGGCATCATTGCTGATGGACCGCTCCGTGCCCACCTTCCAGCCGGCGCGGAACAGATCGTTTATGAACAGCACCCCGATGAGGTTGTCCAGGTTCTCTTCATAGACCGGGAAGCAGCTGTGTCCCGATTCGCGAACAGCACGGGTCACGTCCTCGGCCGTCAGGGGGATGGGGAGGGCGACGACGTCCACCCGAGGCGTCATGACCTCTCGGACCATGGTGTCACGGAGGTCCTCGAGTGCCTCGAGAATGATCTGTTCCTGGGCGTCGGCGGCCACCGATCGGAAGCCGTTGGCGTTCTTATTGTTCTTGCTGCGGCGACCCGCGTTTGCCGGTGCCGTTGCCTGATCAGGGTGTCGTCGGAACATGGTGCTCGCCGCAGTCGCTGACGAACGAACCCTCAGGCCCCCACCGGGGCGGGTGCGGGCACGATCGAGAGCGGTACGTATGACTCGTCGAAGTACGTGCCCCCATCGAGAAGGGAGCTGACCGCGCGCCGGAGCCGGATCGGGTCCATTGGTTTCACCACCCACCCTTCGGCACCAGAACGCCGGGCCAGAAAGACGTCGGCCCGCCGGTCGAGCAGCATGAGCACGGGGATGTGATCCAACTTGCCGTAGGACTCCTCCAGGCGAAGTTCCAAGCACACGGCCATGCCTCCCATGTTCCCCATCTGGAGGTCGACGACGACCAGATCGGGAGCGTCTTCGGCCACCTTGGCCAGGACGGCGGGGCCGGAGCGGGCCTCTTGGATCTGAATGTCCGGTCGGCTGGCGATGGCTGTCACCTCGGCCCGAACGGAGGGGGCGTCGCTGGCAACGAGAACGGTGCGCACCTAGGGAAGGTTAGCCCGCGCTGGAGGACGACTTTCCGTTCGCCGGACCCGCCGCCGTGGATTCACCGTGGTCGACGAACAAGAGGTCGGCGATGGTGGCCAGCCCGTCGAGATCGTGGACATCGGAGTTGAGGAGGGGGACCCGTGCTACGGGGGCGGGGGCCACGTCGGCCACCAGATCCTCGTAGGTCTTCTCCTCACGGTCCGAGGCCGCAGTGAAGCCCCGCAGGTTCTCGATCAGGTCGTCGAGCGCCGACCCCTCGGCGTCGTGGGGGACCGTCGGCAGCTTGGCCAGCTGCGAGTCGTCGGCGAACCTCGGCTGCACCCGGTTGACGATGAGGGCCGTTGCCGACATCCCCGCGTCGGTCAGCTTGGAGGAGAAGTGGACGGCCTCGTCCACCGAGTCGGGACGGGGGGAGGCCACCAGGATGAACGCGGTGGACTCCTCGGCCAGCAGCGCCCGGACGCGGGCGGCCCGCTTACGGAACCCTTCCTCCATGCCCTCGAAGGCCTGAAAGAACGTCACCGCATCACGGACGATGTCGGCCCCGGCCACCTTCGAGATGGCTTTCAGCAACCCCTGGGCGGCGACGCCCATGACCCGCAAGCCGGCCCGGGTGGGCAGCATCAGCGCCCGGAACACCTTGTTCTCCAGGAAACGGGTGAGCCGGCGGGGGGCGTCCAGGAAATCGAGGGCGTTGCGGGTCGGGGGGGTGTCCACCACGATCAGGTCGAATCCGCCCTCGTCGGAGAGCTCGTAGAGCTTCTCCATGGCCATGTACTCCTGGGTGCCCGAGAGGGCACCGGTCAGGTTCCGGTATATGCGATTGGACAGGATCCCTTCGGTCTGCTCCGGGGTGTCGGCATACCGGTGCACCAGGTCGTCGAAGGTCCCCTTCGGATCGAGCATGAGGGCATGCAGCTCACCGGGCCACGGTCCGGCGATCTCGGTCGGGGAGTTCGTCAGGGCATCGAGGCCGAGCGAGTTGGCCAGGCGCCGGGCGGGATCGATGGTGACGACGCAGGCTCGCCGCCCAAGGCGTGCCGCCTGGAGGGCGAACGCCGCCGCCGTGGTCGTCTTGCCCACGCCACCCGACCCGCAGCACACGATGATCGACCGCTCGGCGGCCAGCTCGTCCAGCGTGACCGGTTCGGTCATGACGACACCGACTGTGGCCGGGCCTCGGGTTCCGACAGTGCGCTGATCCCGGCGGCCAGCGATGCAGCCAATACGTCGAGCTCTTCGGGACCGATGGTCGCGCTGAACAGGAACGGCGCACGCAGTTGGGGCAGGGGCAGCTCCTCGGCCAGGCGCTCGAGCTGCTCGCGTTGGAGGTCCTGGCGGGTGACCCGGAACACCCGCGCTTCTTCCAGGGCGGCAAGAGCGGCGGCATCCAGGGTCACCCCGGCACTGGCTGCCGCCTCGGCCGTCGCGTGATCGAGCCCGTCGAGGGGGGCATAGCAGGCGTTGGTGATGACCGGGCCCAGGGCGATACCCACCTTGTCCTCCAGCTGGTACGCAGCTTCCACCACCTCGTTCACCGGCATCTCCTCGGGCAGCGTGACCAGGGCCACCTGGCACCGGGCCGGATCGGTGAGCAACTCGACGACATCGGCGGCCTGGGACCGGACCGGACCGCCCCGTGCGGCGTCGAGCAGTCCGCTGGCCGACGAGAGGAAGGTCATGGTGTGCCCGGTGGCCGGGGCGTCCACCAGGATGAGGTCGGCGACCCCGCTGCGCTCGATCTGCTTGATCTTGCCCAGGACGAGGATGTCCTTGATGCCGGGGATGGCGCTGGCCACCACGTCGAGGACCCCTGACGACTGCAGGCGTTTGGACATCCGACGCAGTCCATGGTCGGCCAGGTACTCGAGGAGGGCGTCGTCCGGTGTGATCGTCCGGGCATGGACGGTGCCTCCGGTCAGCGCCGTCTCGTCATCGTCGGCACCATCGAGATCGTCGGCACCGGCCGCGGTCAGGACCGTCCCGGCGTACCCAAGGTCCCCGCTGTCGCCAAACGCGGATGAGAGGCTCGGACGACCCTCCAGCTCTACGACCAGGACGGATAGGCCCACATTGGCAGCCATCCGGGCCAGCGCGGCGACCATCGTCGTCTTGCCCACGCCCCCTTTGCCCGCCACGATCAGGACGTTGCTCTGTCTGCAAAAGGCGCTGACGTCCATGACGTCCGGAGCGTAGTGCCCGCCACCCCACATGACTCACAGGGGCCCGCGGAGGTGCCGATCGACCAGGCGTAACCGGAAAACCGCCCGCCGACGTGGCGTTATGACCAAGAAAACACCCCGGACCTCTTGTCGCGCCGATACCTTCGCGAGTACGTTCACGAGGGGGAGGACGCCCACTGGGCGCGTGCAAGGGGGATGGTGGCACAATGGCGCAGGCGGTAGATACGTGGCAGATCAAAGCATCCTGCCGGGGACCACAGGCTGAGATCTTCTTTCCGCCGTCTCATGCCGAGCGGAAAGAAGAGAAGCTCAGGCGCGAGGCGCGGGCCAAATCGATCTGCGCAACGTGTGCGGTGCGTTCCGATTGCCTTGACTACGCCATTCGCATCCGGGAGCCCCATGGGATCTGGGGCGGCCTGAACGAGCTGGAGCGCAAGCAGCTGGTGGACCGCCGAGCAGGTTGAGCGCGGGTCCGCCTCATGAGGCGTTCAACGAGGTCAGAGCGGCGCGGACCCCCTTGGAGGCGCACAGCCGGGGTGGTTGTTGGTTGGTAGCCATGCAGATGGCCGCGGTCAGGTAGTTGGCCGAACCGATCACGGCCCTGGTGACGGCGTTGGTGGGATCGTCGAGGTGGCTGGCGATGGTGGCCTGGGACAGGCCGACGAGCGCGGCAGGGCTGAACTGCGAGGTCCCGCTGACGGCCCGGTTGCCCACATCGACGAACGGAAAGAGGTTTCCGCCCGACCGTGGCGTCCAACCGGGCACAGCGATTGGCCCGTAACGGTCGATGGTGGCCTGTTGCGCGGTCGTGGGGAAGGCGATCCTGGTGAACACCCCGTTTGGGCCAGGAGCGTCCGAGTACTCCTCGATCCCGGAGAAGGAGACGTACGGGCTCTTATAGGTGGCTCCGTCGAAGCTGAAGCTTTGGACCTCGGGAAACGCCGAGGTGGCTGAGGACTGCATGTCCCGAAGGCCGGTAAAGGTCCCGAAGCGGGAGAGGGCCACGACCAGTGCCCACCGTTGGGCGGCGCAGAACGGGCAGTACTCGGCGCCCACGTAGAGCACCTCGGGTTTCCCATTGGCCGTCAGCCCGGGCTGTCCATGCATGAGAACGGGAGCTACCACCGGCACCGTCGGGGAGTCCACGCCGACATCGTTGAACGTCGTCTGGGAGACATCGGAGATCTGACGGACCACGGACTCGGGCGCCAGGGGCCGGTGGATGACCAGCGTGGTGGTCGTGGTGGTCAGGGCCACCACGACGAGGGCAATCACCCCGGCAAGCAGCACAACGATCGCGCCCCAAGCGAGCTTGGCCGTTGTGGTCAGCGAACCGCCGACGGCGGTGTCCCCACCGATGGCCATCGGGTCGGGTGCATTCGTCGCTTGGTCGGCGTCGGTCATCAAGTTCTCGGGTGCCGCCTCCTACTCGGAGCCCACGCCCTCGGCGGCATCGACATAGTCGGCCGACTCGATCGGCTCACCCCGAGAGAGCACAACCGGCGTCGTGGTGACCACCACCACGAAGATCAAGAAGGTGGCTACATGCACAGAGGTGCACCACAGGCAGATGGCCTTGATGGTGAACAGCTCGGCGCTGATCAGGTAGATGATCATGCCCACTCCGGCAACCGACAGGAGCAGGCGGGCCAGATGGATCCACCGGTTGAGCGAGCGCCACGCTGCCGGCAGGCACAAGACGAGCATCGGAATGAAATAGACCAGACCGAGCACGGCCACCGGGATGCCGAACACGTAGGACTGCGGGCTGGTGGTCACCTTCTCGCAGTTGATGACCCCTCCTCCCGCCGGGCACGACAGGGTCACGGCCGAGGAGAAGTGGGTGAGGGTCAAGTAGATGGAGACGCACAGTCCGAAGATCGACAGCACCAGGCTGGTGATCGGCTGCCAGCGCAGCGTGTGCATCCTCCGCCCGGCCCCTCGGCCTATTTGGCCGCTGAGGCGAGCGACTTGGCCGCCGCTTGGACGCCCGAGCTCTGGCACACGGACGCGGGCTGGTTCTTGGTCGAAGCGCAGATGCTGGCGCTGATGTAGTTGGAGGTAGCCACGATGGCCTGGGTCACCGGATTGCTCGGATCGGAGAGCCCGTTGGCGATCTCGCTATGGGACAGCCCGGCCAGGATGCCGGGGCTGTACGACGGTCCGGTCACGATGGCCTGGTTGCCGATGTCTACAAAGGGGTACCCGAACTGGCCGGCAGTGGCGTTCGGATCCAGGGGCGGCTGTTCGTACTTGTTGAGAATGTCCTGCTGCGCCTTGGTGATCTGGTCGAGCGGCTTGTAGTAGCCCTGGCCGTTCGGGATGTTGCTGACCTGCTCCACGGTCTGGAAGGTCACGTACGGGCTGGTATAGGTGGAGCCCTCGAAGCTGAACGTGTTGGTGTTCGGGTAGACGTCGGTCTTGGACGAGGCGGTCACCTTGAGGTCGGAGAAGGTTCCGAACCGGGACAGCGAGGAGACGAGGGCCCAACGCTCGGCCGCGCAGTAGGGGCAGTACTCGCCGCCCACGTAGAGCACTCCGGGCTTGCCGTCCAACATCAGGATCGGCTGGTTGGACAGGGGGATCGGCGGGCTGACTTGGACGGTCGAGGTGACGCCGACCTGGTTGTAGACCGAGTCGGGGATGTTCGTCACCGCCGAGACCACGCCGGTTGGCGCGGGGGTGACGGGCGTGAACGCCGCGCTGGCCGGACCGCCGCTGGTCACCTTGACCACGACGAGCACGACGACGACGACGATGACCACGGCCACCGCACCCCAGGCCATGAGGGCTCCCGAGGGACCCTTGGGTCGGGTACCGGGCTTACCCTTGACCGGAGGGCGGGCGGCCCCACCACCACGTCCACCTTTGGCCGGACCGCTCTTCTTGGCCGGCGCCTTGGCCGACACCGGCCTGCTTTGCTGGCGGCTGCGATCCTTGGCCGAGACCCCGGCCTTGGGTGTGTTGCCGCCAGGCTTCGGTGTGTTGCCCCCGCCGGGTGCTCGCTTGTTCTCGGCCATCGTCCCCGCTAGTCCTAAATCGTTCTACGGTCCCGGTGAGCGTATCGGGTGGAAGCCTGCGCTCACAGTCGCGCCGGTGCATGCAGTCGGGGGAGAGCAAGTCGTACACTCCGGCCATGCTCGATCCGCCGGCTGCGCCCCTCCCGGCCGGGGAACGTCCCGAAGCGCCTGCACCTCCCGGCCCGGGAGCCCTGCTGTGGTCGACGGTCACCGTCGACGGTCGTTCGGTGACCTATGGCGCCACCGGGGTGGGTCGCACGGCCGTGTTCCTGCACGGATGGGGCCTGCGCCCTCACGCCTACCGGGAGCCCATCCGCCACCTGGGCCTGGTGGGATGCCGGGTCGTGGCCCCGGTCATGCCCGGGTTCGGGGGTAGTCGGGGCCTCCCCTCGGGCATGCGCTCGTTTGCCGGCTACGCCGCCTGGGTGGGCCGGTTCCTCGACGCCGTGGGTATCGATCAGGTGGACCTGGTGGCCGGTCATTCCTTCGGAGGCGGCGTGGCTACCCAGTTCACCCACGATTTCCCGAACCGTGCTGCCTCGCTGTACCTGGCCAATGCCATCGGCAGTCCCACCTGGTCGTCGCACGCCGACCGGGTGCGGACCATGGCGCAGCGGCCGGTGTGGGACTGGGGCAGGCACCTCTCGACCGATCTGGTTCGTTCGCCGGGGCTTCTCCGGGTCGTCCCGTCCGTGCTCGGCGACCTCCTTCCCACCCTGATCCACAACCCGCTGGCCCTCATCCAGAACCCGCTCGCCATGTGGCAGACCGGTGAGTTCATTCGCCGGGCCGATCTGGTCGCCGAGCTCGGGGAGGTTCACCGACGCGGGACGCCGGTGAGCGTGGTGTGGTCGGACAGGGACCTGCTGGTTCCCCGCTCCGCGTTCGACGACCTCCGGCGCGCCGCCGGTGTGGAGGGGACGGTGGTGGAGGGATCACACGGATGGCTCCTGGCTCATGCGGCCCGGTTCGGGGAGCTGGCCATCCCCCTGCTGGCCCAGCTTCCGCCGTGCGCTGCCCGTCCGGCCAAGAGACGCCGCCGGGAGATCCACCAGTAGCCTGAGCTTCGTGTCCGTACCTGCCCGTACCGCCGCCACCGTGCTCTTGGTGCGCGACGCTGTCGGCGACGACGCGGAGACGGCCATCGAGGTGTGCATGCTCCGGCGCAACCTGGACGCCAGCTTCGCCCCCGGGGCTCACGTGTTCCCGGGCGGCTCGGTGGACGAGGCCGACGGGGACGACGCCTTCGAGGCCCTATGTCGCGGTCGGACCGACGCCGAGGCCAGCGCCACCTTGGGTCTTGCCAACGGTGGGCTGTCGTTCTGGGTTGCCGCCATCCGGGAGTGCTTCGAGGAGGCCGGCGTCATCTTGGCCTACTCACCGACCACTGAGGAGGGGGGCGGCTCATCCGCTCCGATTCGGTCGCCGGACCTGCTCGATACTTCGGACCCCGCGATTCGGGAGCGGTACGCAGATCGTCGGGACGCGCTCAACGCGGGCACCGCCCGCTTCCTTGACGTGTGCCGGGACGAGGGCTTGGAGCTGGCCACCGAGGCGCTCCACTACCTCGGCCGCTGGATCACCCCCGGGTTCATGCCCAAGCGGTTCGACACCCGGTTCTTCGTGTGTGCGGCGCCTCTGAGGCAGGTGGCGGTGCACGACGATGGCGAGATGATCGCCAGCGTGTGGTTGCGTCCGGCCGACGCCCTGGACCGCCACCAACGGGGCGAGCTGGACCTGTTGCCGCCCACCATCGCCAACCTGGGGACGGTGGGGAAGTTCGCCACCACGGCAGAGCTGCTCGAGGCGGCGGCCTCCATGACCCAGATGCCGGCGGTGGAAGGGGTGGTGGCCACCGAGTCCGGCGAGTTCAAGGTCCTCTACCCGGGGGACGCCGGGTACGAGGACGCCCTGGCCCACGCGGTGGCCAATGCCGGCTGAGATCGTCGAGTTGGTCCACGACCGGCCCGAGACGGTGGCGCCCGGGGTGGTGCGTGTCACCGCGGCCAACCCCGGAATGATGACCGGTCCGGGCACGAACACCTACCTCCTCGGCACCGAGGAGCTCGCCGTCGTCGATCCGGGACCGGACGATGCCGCCCACCTCGACGCCGTGGCCGGGGCCGGCAGCGGACGGATCCGCTGGATCTTCGTGACCCACACCCATCCCGATCACTCGCCCGGCGCAGCCGGCCTGGCCGAGCGCACCGGGGCCGAGCGCCTGGGCTTTGCCTCCCGGGACGGGTTCACCGCCGACCGGACGATCGCCGACGGCTTCGAGCTCCGCCGCCCCGGCCTGTCGTTGCGGGCCGTCCACACCCCGGGGCACGCCTCCAACCACCTCTGTTACCTGGCCGACCTCATCGCCGAGCGGCCCGGCAGGGGCTCGACCATGCTCTTCACCGGCGACCATGTCATGGACGGGTCGACAGTTGTGATCTCACCCCCGGACGGAGACATGACCGCCTATCTGGCCAGCCTGGCCCTCCTCAGCGACCTCGAGCCGCGCATCGATGTCATCGCGCCCGGCCATGGCCGGTTGATCGAGGACCCGCACGCCGCGGTAGCGGCCTACGTCACCCATCGCCTGGAGCGGGAGGAGCGCGTAGCCGCCGCCCTGGCCGCCGCCGGATCGGCCACTGTGGATCAGCTGGTCCCCGTGGTCTACCAGGACGTGGACGAGGATCGATTCCCGGTCGCCCGCCGGTCTCTGTGGGCCCACCTCCGAAAGCTGGCCGATGACGGGCGGGTCCGGAGCTCCGACCGGGAAAGCCCCGAGGCCACCTGGGAGTGGCTCGGCGCTCAGGCCGACTGAGCCTGCCCCGCCGGTCCTGTCGCCGTACCCGCCTCGACCGCCGCTTCCACGTGCTCGAGCATGCGGGCGCTGCATCCGTCCATGGCGATGACCGGCGCCACGACGGTGGCGACCGTCTCGGCCATCTCGGCGAAGACCCGGGCCAGGGGTTGGCTGTCGTCGAGGGCCACCGGGTCCCCGGAGTCTCCGCCCGAGGACACCGACGGGTGGATCGGCACCTGACCGATCAGGGGCGCTCCGATATCGGCGGCCAGCCTGGCTCCCCCGCCCGAACCGAACAACGCGTAGGACGTCCCGTGCTCGCAGACGAAGTCGCTCATGTTCTCGATGACGCCGGCCACCCGCAGATAGCCCTTCTTGGCCATGTCGGCTGTCCTGGCCGCGACCTTCTGGGCGGCCAGCGGCGGGGTAGTGACGACGACCATCTCGGCGCGCGGCAACATGCGAGCCAGGCCCATCTGGATGTCACCGGTGCCGGGGGGCATGTCGATGAGGAGGTAGTCGAGCTCGCCCCAGTGCACGTCCTCCAGGAACTGCTGCACGGCGCGGTTGAGGACCAGTCCGCGCCACATGATGGCGCTGTCCTCGTCGGCCAGGAAGCCCATCGACAGGACCCGGAGGAGCCCGTCGCCGATGCGCCGCTCCAGCGGGACCATCTTCTTGGCGCGGGCCTCGACCTCGCCCTGCATGCCGAGCAGGCGGGGAACCGAGAACCCCCAGATGTCCGCGTCCAGGACACCGACGGTGAGCCCGCGCCGGGCCAGGGCCACGGCCAGGTTCACGGTGATGGAGCTCTTGCCCACCCCGCCCTTGCCCGAGGCGATGGCGAGCACCCGGGTGGTGGCCGGGATATCGGTGGCCGGGGCGGACTCACGGGCGATCCACCGGGCCTGTTCCATCACCGCCCGTCGCTCGGCCTCGTCCATGGGACCCGTCCGGACGTCCACCGACCGCACGCCGGGAAGCGAGAGGACCCGGCCCTCCACGTCCCGACGGATCTGGTCCCGCAGGGGGCAGCCGGCGATGGTCAGGGCCACCTCCACGTCGACCGATCCGTCCGCGGCCACCTCGATGGCCCGGACCATCCCGAGGTCGACGATGCTGGCCCCCAGCTCGGGGTCGACCACGCCGGCCAGGGCCTCGCGCACGTGTTCGGTTGAGGGGGGCACGACCGGGGCGGGCACGTCGTCAGCCTCGAGTTGGTCGACCGGGGGGGTATCGGAAACGTGCGCCACAAGGGAATTCTACCGGGGGCACCCGGTAGCGCAGCCATGGCTGCCCAGGGCGTGGTACCGAACTCGCCGGCGGGCGGATACGCTGTGAAACACGCAGAGGGCCCAGGTACGAAGCCTGTTACCGGACGCAACTAGTCGACCAGCTCCAAGGAGGCATACGGGTGAGCACGACCATGCAGAACGTCAGCATCGGAAAGAAGCCGGCTCCGGTCGTCCTGACCGACATCGCCACCACCAAAGTGGCCGAGCTGCTCGCCCAAGAGGACACCAACGACCTCGCCCTCCGGGTGGCGGTGCGCCCCGGTGGATGTTCCGGCTACAGCTACGAGATGTTTTTCGACGCCGAGGTGGCCGACGACGACATCGTCCGGGAGTTCGGCACGGTGAAGGTGGTCGTGGACTCGGCCAGCGCCGACCTCCTCAAGGGCTCGACCCTCGACTACAGCGATGGGCTCCAGGGCGCCGGGTTCCATGTGACGAACCCCAACGCCGCCCGCACCTGCGGTTGCGGCTCGTCGTTCAGCTGATCCACTGATCCGGCTCCGCGTCGACGGCGCCGACGTCGAGGTACCCGACGACGAGCTGTCGCTGCTCGACGTGCTGCGCGAGCGTCTACACCTGCGCACCCCGAAAGACGGTTGTAGCCCCCAGGGTCAATGTGGGTGCTGCACCGTGTGGGTCGACGGCGCCCCGCGGGTCTCCTGTGTCACCCCCATCCGCCGGTTGGCCGGTCGCGAGGTGACCACGGTCGAAGGTCTGCCCCCCGAGGTGCGTCAGGTCTGGGCCGACGCCTTCACCAGGGTCGGCGCCAGCCAGTGCGGGTTCTGCACCCCGGGGATCATCATGCGGCTGGCCGCCCTGGGCGGTCCGGGACACGACGCGGTACGGGCAGTTCCGGACGCCAAGGTCCACCAGGCCCTGCTGGCCCACCTGTGCCGGTGCACGGGCTGGCAGACAGTGGTCGAAGGGGCTCGCCTGGCCTTCGGGGGCTCAGAGACATCGGATGCCGCGCCTCGTGACCTGGCCGCCGCGGCCCGGCGCGCCGCCATCGAGGGCCGTTCGCCCCAACGGGTGGGTCCCGGGGTAGCCCTGGGCGTTGGGTCGTTCGCCGACGACACGGCGCCGGTTGATGCCGCCGTTGCCCTGTCCGATGGTTCGGGGGGCTTCGTGGTGGGCGACACCGCCGCCGAGGCCCGGTCGAAGAGCCACAAGGTGCAGGGACGACGCACCACCATCGAGTTGTCCCACCCGGTCGTGGTGCCCCCGGGTCACTGGATGCTGACCCTGCAGACCAGCTGGGTGGAACCGGCCTATGTGGAGCCGGACGCCTCGTGGTGCCTGCCCGGCGGCCAACCGGCATCGCCGTGCGCCAACGGTGGGGCTTTCGGCGGAAAGAGGCACTCGCCGTTGCCCGAGGTCGCCCGGCGCCTGTCCACCGAGCAGCAGCGGCCCGTCCGCGCCCTGTGGTCGCGGGAAGACGTGGTCCGCCTGGGACCGAAGCGGCCCCCCGTGGCTGCCGGCGTGGCCTCCGACGGTTCGGGCATCCTGCGGGTGGCCGTCTCGGGCGACGGGCCCGAGGACTGGTGGGAGGACCTGGTACGGGCCGTCGCCTGCGTTGCTCCTCGCCTGTCGGTCGAGCCCTTCCCGGTCGTCGGTCCCCCGGTCTCGGGCGATCAACGGGGTGCGGGGTGGGCCGAAGCGGCCGTGTTGGCTGCGTGCGCCTCCATCGTCGGCATGCGCGGCCCGGGGCCCCACCGGGACGTGCCCGTCGAGATCTCGGCGCCGGACGGGGGCCGGGCCGTCGTCACCTGCGGTTCCGACGATGCCATCGCCGTGTCGGTGGCGGCCGGAGAGGTGCTCGATGACGTCACCCTTCGCTCGTATTGCATCGGCGCCGTCCACCAGGCCCTCGGGTGGGTACGCAGCGAGGGGATCGCCGTGGACGACGAGGGAGCGGTCCACGACCTGACCATCCGCTCGTTCGGGATCCTTCCGGCGCGATCGGTGCCCCCGATCACCGTCACCATCGACCGAGACCGTGGCCGCGACGCGGTGAACGGGTCCGACGCCGTGTTCTCGGCGGCGGCGGCTGCATGCTGGCTGGCCGACGGCCTGGCCGCCGCGTGGCCCACCCGAAGGGCGGTCCCGGCCCGGTAGGTCGGCACCGACGCCGCCGTCGTGCACCGAGGCGTCATCGGCCCGGCTAAGAAAGGGCCATGAGCGCTCCGATCGGCCCCTATTCACCCATCGTCAGTGCTGGCCCCTGGCTGATCTGTTCGGGCCAGCTGGGACTGGCTCCCTCCGAGGGCGCCCCGCCGGCACTGGTCGAAGGCGGAGTGATCGCCCAGCTCCGCCAGGCATTAGCCAACGCCGCTGCACTGCTCGAGGCGGCGGGGACCGACCTCACCGCGGTGGCGAAGACCACGGTGTTCCTCGCCTCGATGGCCGACTACCCGGCGGTGAACGATGCCTACGCCGAGTTCTTCGGCCAGCACCGCCCGGCCCGATCGGTGGTTGCCGTGGCCGGGTTACCCATGGGGGCCCTCGTCGAAGTGGAGGTGTGGGCCTACCGAGCCGGCTCATGACCCGGGAACCTGCGGGTCGGCATTCTCGTCAGTGAGCGTGGTCAGGGCATCCAGGTGGTCTGACCGAAGCGATACCCGACGGAGCGCACCGTCTGGATGAGATGGGCGTGCTCCTCGCCCAGTTTGGCCCGAAGTCGGCGCACGTGGACGTCCACGGTGCGGGCCCCGCCGTAGTACTCGTAGCCCCACACCCGGCTGAGCAGCGTCTCCCGGGTGAACACCTTGCCCGGGCGGCCGGCCAGGAAGCGCAACAGCTCGTACTCCATGTAGGTGAGGTCCAGGACCCGCCCGGCCACGGCGGCCTGGTAGGTCTCCAGGTTGAGGACCAAGGGGCCGTGTTCCAACAGGTCGGGGCGGAGGCCTCGTCCCGTGCGCCAGAAGAGGTGGGTCAGCCGTGCGGTCAGCTCGTCCTGGTTGATGGGGTCGAGGCAGAGGTCGTCGAATAGGTCCTCGCGGAGCTCGAGCGCCCCAAGCTGCGAGGACCGGACCACCATCACCACCGGGGCGAGCGGCACCTCCCGTTTGCGGACCTGACGGCAGAGCAGCACGGCACCCGTCGGGTCGTCGATGGCGCTGATCACCGCCCCGGACCAGCCGTCCTCGGGCTCGTCGGACTCCGCCTGCTCCGGCCGGTTGATGGCCCGCCAGGGATAGCCCCCGCGATCGAGGACCGCGGCCACAGGTGTGGGAGGTGGGTCAGGAAAGCACAGCAGCGGTTCCAACGTTCCCTCCTCTCATTGGCCTGCGGTCGGTGTCGGGACCCAATTAGAACAGGGGTCGCTCTCGGTACCCAATTCCAATTAGAGCAGGGGCAGGTACCGGTCGAGTTCGAACTGACTGACGTGGGCCTTGTAGCCGGCCCATTCCTCCCGCTTGTTGCGGATGAACCACTCGAAGACATGTTCACCCAACGTGGTGGCCAGCAGCTCGGAGGACTCCATCGCACTCAAGGCCTCGGACAGGCTGGCCGGGAGGTGCACGATGTTGCCGGCGGCCAGCTCCTCGGCGGTCAGGTCGAAGAGGTTGGCGTTGGCCTCGTCGGGGAGCTTGTACTCCTCCTCGATGCCCCGGAGTCCGGCGGCCAGGATCACGGCGAACGCCAAATAGGGGTTGCAGGCGCTGTCCGGCGCCCGGTACTCGATGCGGGTGGACTCGGTCTTTCCCGGCTTCACCACCGGAACCCTGACCAGGGCGGACCGGTTGTTGTGGGCCCAGGACACATGGATCGGGGCCTCGTAGCCCGAGACCAGCCGCTTGTACGAGTTCACCCACTGGTTGGTGACTGCGGTGATCTCGCTGGCGTGGCGGAGCAGGCCGGCGATGAACTGATCGGCCAGCACGGAGAGCCCGTGAGGGCGGCTGAGGTCGACGAAGGCATTCGTGTCCCCCTCGAACAAGGAGAGATGGGTGTGCATCCCCGAACCCTGCACCCCGGCCAGCGGCTTGGGCATGAAGCTGGCGTGGACACCCTGTTGACGGGCCATCTCCTTGACCACCAGCCGGACGGTCATCACCGTGTCGGCCATGGTCAGCGCGTCGGTGTAGCGAAGATCGATCTCGTGTTGGCTGGGGGCGTCCTCGTGCTGGGCGTGCTCCACAGGGATGCCCATCTCTTCCAGGGTGATCACCGTACGTTGGCGGATGTCGCTGGCCCGGTCGGCCACAGTCAGCTCGAAGTACGAGCCCGAGTCCAGGGTGCGCGGGGTGTGGGAAGGATCGGCATCGGCGAAGTAGAAGAACTCCATCTCCGGTGCGGCGTAGAAGGTGTAGCCCAGCTGGCGGGCGCGGTCGAGGGTGCGGCGGAGGACGTGGCGGGGGTCGCCCTGGAACGGCGAGCCATCCAGGTCGAAGATGTCGCAGAACACCCGGGCCACGGCCCCGGCGGGGGCGTCGACATGCGGTGCGCCCGAGCCCGACAGGGGACCGTGGCTGTGCCAGGGGAGTAGTTGGAAGGTCTTGGCATCGGGGCGGGCGAGGACGTCGCTCTCCTGGACGCGGCTGAACCCGTCGATGGCCGACCCGTCGAACGTCATCCCCTCCTCGAGCGCGTTCTCGAGCTCGGCCGGAGTGATGCTGAACGTCTTGGGGGTACCCAGCACATCGGTGAACCAGAGCTGGACGAAGCGGATGCCGCGCTCCTCCACCGTGCGCAGCACGTATTCCTCTTGACTCCTCATGGGCTTCCTCGACGGCGACGCCCGGCGGCTGCTCGTGGTGCCACGATGACGAGCGCGCCGGGACCGGGCCAGGTGCGGGGGTGTCTCAGTTCCCTGCCGCCGCTCCGCAGACGGTGTCGGTGATAAGCCTGCTCACCACGTAGGGGTCCATGTTGGCGTTGGGGCGGCGGTCCTCGATGTAGCCCTTCTTGTTCTTAGCCACCTGCCAGGGGATGCGGATCGATGCGCCACGATCGGACGTGCCGTAGGTGAACTTGGTGAAGTGGGCCGTCTCGTGCGCCCCGGTCAGGCGGGTCTCGATCCCCACGCCGTAATTCTCCACGTGCTCCTCGACGTTCTTCCCCAGGGCCTCGCACCCGGCGATGATGGCGTCCCAGCCACCGTCCTCCCGCATGGCCTTGGTCGAGAAGTTGGTGTGGGCGCCGGCCCCGTTCCAGTCACCCATGATGGGCTTGGGCTCCAGCGTGGCGTAGACGCCGAAGTCCTCGGCGATGCGGAACAGGAGCCACCGGGCCACCCACAGCTGGTCGCCGATGAGCGGCGGCGGGAGGATGCCGATCTGGAACTCCCATTGGCCCATCATCACCTCGGCGTTGGTGCCCTCGATGCCCAGGCCCGCCTCGATGCAGGCCAGGGTGTGGAGCTCGACGATGTCACGGCCGGGCATCTTGTCCCCACCGACGCCGCAGTAGTAGGGGCCCTGGGGAGCGGGGTACCCGGTCAGGGGCCAGCCCAGCGGGCGGCCGTCCTTCAAGAAGGTGTACTCCTGTTCGATTCCGAACACCGGCTCCTGGTCGGCGTACTTCTGGGCCACGGCGACGCACTCGGCCCTGGTGTTGGTCTCATGGGGAGTGAAGTCGGTGAGCAGCACCTCGCACATCACGAGCTTGTCACCGGGATTGCGCAGCGGATCGTCGCATACGAAGACGGGCTGGAGCACGCAGTCGGAGTCGTTGCCGACCGCCTGGTTGGTGCTCGAACCGTCGAAGCCCCAGATGCCTGGCTCCTCGCCATCCTTGACGACCTTCGTCTTGCTACGGATCAGCGGCGACGGCCTGGTCCCGTCGATCCAGATGTACTCGGCTTGGTAAGGCACTCCTGCTCCTCTGCTGCTCGATGGGGCTGGCACATTTCGGCCAGACCACACGCTACCGCCGGGCAGGCAACTTACCTTCAGCACCCAGCAATGCCACAGCGGTCCGGCGCTATGCCGGTCGTACCCTTGCAGGTCATCGTTTCGATGCCGTTACCCGATTGTGAATGCTCCGTGAACACTGGTGCAGTTCGGCTCCGCCGATGGGTCGCAGGCGAGGATCTTCGCCTTTCTCCGGCTCGAACTCGCCATCTTGTACCGGCCGGCAGGTTTCTGCCGATGAGTGGGTGTGAACAGGTCAATCGGTCAGCGTGGCCGCCGTTCTACAGTCGGACCCGTGACCGAATCGGAGCCTGCCCCAGCCATCAGGGGGGCGCGACCGGCCGATGTCCCTGGTCTCGTCGAGCTGTTGATCCAGGGCGCGCTCGTCCAGGGCACTGAGGGTCCCGCCGAGGATTCCGACCAGGCAGGCATCGAGGATCCCTACCGGGTGGCGTCCTATGAGACTGCGCTGGTGGAGATCCAGGCCACCACCGGGTGCGACGTCCTCGTGGCCGAGCTCGACGAGGCGGTGGTGGGCATGTGTCAGCTCATCGTGTTCCGGCACTTCCAAGCGGTTGGGGGCCGCTGCGCCGAGATCGAGTCGGTGCATGTCCATCCTCACTGGCGGGGGCGTGGCATCGGGGGACAGCTGGTCGAGGAGGCCGTGGCCCGCGCCACCGCCTGGGGTTGCTACCGGATACAACTGACCAGCAACAAGGCGCGGGCCGACGCTCACCGGTTCTACGAGCGCCATGGCTTCGTGGCCAGCCACGAGGGTTACAAACGGGTGCTCTGATCCGGCCCGACCGAGTACCGGGGGCCGCCGAACCCACCGGTAAGCTGAGGGACATGCCCCGACTGCGGCTGGTGGCCTGCCAGCTCAACACGGTCGTCGGCGACCTCGACGGAAACGCTGAACTGGTCATCAGCGCGCTCGAGGACGCAGCGCGGGCCGGCGGTGACCTGGCCATCTTCCCCGAACTGGCCATCACCGGGTACCCCCCCGAGGATCTCCTGAGCAGACCGGGGTTCATCACCGACAACCTGGCCGCCGTCGACCGGGTCGTGGCCGCCAGCGGAGCGTGTGCCGCTGCCTTCGGGTTCGTGGATATCGACGAGCAAGGCCGCCTGTTCAACGCCGCCGCGCTGTGTGTGAACGGCGAGCTGGTGGGGACGTACCACAAACGCCTCTTACCCAACTACAGCGTCTTCGACGAGGAGCGCTGGTTCGCCCCCGG
This sequence comes from uncultured Acidimicrobiaceae bacterium, assembly GCA_963781305.1. Taxonomy (GTDB): domain Bacteria; phylum Actinomycetota; class Acidimicrobiia; order Acidimicrobiales; family RAAP-2; genus DASXMT01. Next base: position 547,618 of record CAWAFL010000014.1, on the reverse strand, counting down.
CACCGAGCCGTACGTGCTGTATGTGATCGCCGGTGTGCCGGTCGCCATGACGGTCTGTGAGGACGTCTGGTTCCCGGGCGGCCCGGTGGCCGACCAGGGGCGGGCCGGGGCACAGCTGGTGGTGAACCTCAACGCCTCCCCGTACTCGATCGGGCGCCGTGACGACCGTCTGGCCGTGCTCTCAGACCGGGTGGCCGAGTCGGGGTGCGCCATCGCCTACGTCAACCAGGTGGGTGGCCAGGATGAGCTGGTCTTCGATGGCGCGTCGCTGGTCATGGGGGCCACGGGCGAGCTGGTGGCGGCAGCCGGCCAGTTCGTGGAGCAGATCCTGGTGGTGGACCTCGAGCTCGAGGGCGATGCGCCGGCGTCGGGAGGCCCGGCCGAACCGGTGCTCCCGCGGGTGCCGGTGAGCACGGCGAGCCGGTCGGCTGCCAGCGACGGGCCGTCGAGCGGAGACAGGGGAGCGATCGCCAGGGTGCTCGATACCACCCGAGAGGTGTACGAGGCTCTCGTCCTGGGCACCGGCGACTACGTGCGAAAGAACGGGTTCACCGACGCAGTGATCGGCCTCTCCGGCGGGATCGACTCTTCCCTGGTGGCTGTCGTCGCCGTCGACGCCCTGGGGGCTGAGCACGTGCACGGGGTGGCCATGCCCTCGCGGTACTCGAGCTCGGGCTCCATAGACGACGCCCTGTCCCTGGCCGGAAAGTTGGGGATCGACATCCAGACCGCACCCATCGATGCTGCCCACCGGGCCATGGCCGGCTTGGTGGGGCCGCTGATCGGAGGGGACCCACTGGGGCTGACCGACGAGAACCTCCAGTCGAGGATCCGGGGCGTGCTGCTCATGGCCCTGTCCAACGAGAACGGCTGGATCGTGCTGACCACCGGCAACAAGAGCGAGATGGCCACCGGGTACTCGACGCTCTACGGGGACTCGGCCGGCGGCTTCGCCGTCATCAAGGACGTGCCTAAGACGCTGGTGTACGAGCTCTGCCGGGACCGGAACCGGCGCGCCGGCACCGACCTCATCCCCGAGGCGGTGCTGACCAAGCCGCCCTCGGCCGAGCTCCGGCCCGAACAGCGTGACGATGAGTCCCTGCCTCCCTACGACGTGCTCGATCCGGTCCTGGCCGGGTACGTCGAAGGGGACAAGTCGGCGGAGAACCTGGTCGACGCGGGGTTCGACCCCGACGTGGTCGACCAGGTGATCCATTTGGTCGACCGGGCAGAGTACAAGCGCCGCCAGATGCCGCCCGGGGTCCGGATCACGGCCAAGGCATTCGGCAAGGATCGGCGCATGCCCATCACCAACCGCTACCGGTCGCACGTGGACAGGCCGGCGCAGTCCTTGAGTCCCACGGCCCCGGGCATCCCAGCCTCGAGCACCCCGGCCCCGAGACCGACGACGGGGTCGACCACCGGTGCCTGAGACGCTCGACCCCTTGGGTCCGGCTCTGGGCGCGCCTGACCGGCGGAACGACGGCGATTGGTGCCGACCGCTGCCCCTGCACGTCACCGCGTCTTTGGTGGGGGGATACCGATGGATCGAGCAGCGGCTCTTCGAGCTGCTGGGCGGCTGGGCCGCCGAGGCGACACGACCGGAGTTGCGGGTGCACCTGGATGCTCAGAGCGCACGGCACGCATGGCACGCCTCGATATGGGCGGACCGTCTCCCTGTGCGCGACGGCATGTCCGCCGATGAGCTGACCGTCGCCCCCGCCGCGGCCGCCCGTGTCCTCGATCTACTCGACCAGCCCGGGTCGGACGCGCCGGGCCCGGACACGGCGGAGTCCGAGACGACGCAGCTGCTGGCCGGCCTGTACCGCGTGGTGCTGCCCCGGTTGGTCACCGGCTACGGCGATCATCTCCGGGCGACCGCCCCGGTCAGCGACGGCCCGGTGATCCGGGCCCTGCGCCTGGTGCTGACCGACGAGATCGAGGACTGGCACGCAGGCGAGCGTCTGGTCCAGGGGCTTCTCATCCGACCGGACGACGTGGCCCAGGTCTCGGCCCGGCAGCAGAAGCTCGAGTCGGTGGTCGTCGAGGCGAGCACCAGCGCAGGACTGACCGGGTGGCCGGCCTGACCGCAAGGTGGCACCAGGTCGTCCGTTGTCTCAGGCGGGGGGACTTGACGAGTCCAGTACAGTTTTCAGTGACAACAGATTGCGCCCCCAACGGCGCCCCAGCTCGATCACTCGCCCTCCCGGGAGACGCCCAGCTGCCTGTTCGGCCGGAGCTCTCACGGGGTGGTCGGACGAAAGATGCGGTGAAGCTTGGCTAAGGAGCGCCTCGAGCGAGATGAGGAGGACCTGGTCCGGCTGTACCTGACCGACATCGGTCAGTACCCGCTCCTGACCAAGGACGATGAGGTCGCGTTGTCGCAGGTGATCGAGGCGGGCCGGGAGGCAGAGGCGATCCTGGCCTCGCCGCCCAGAGGGCTCACCCCGGCCAAGCGCCGGGAGCTGCGGCGGACCACCCTCCGGGGCGAGCAGGCGGTGCAGACCTTCGTGCAGTCAAACCTCCGGCTGGTGGTCTCGATCGCCAAGAAGTACCAGGCGTCGGGGCTCCCGCTCCTCGATCTGATCCAAGAGGGCAACCTCGGGCTCATGCACGCGGTGGAGAAATTCGACTGGCGCAAGGGCTTCAAGTTCTCCACCTATGCCACCTGGTGGATCCGCCAGGCGATCACCAGGGGCATCGCCAACACCGGGCGGACCATCCGCCTGCCTGTGCACGCCGGCGACACTCTGGCCCGAGTACAGAAGGCCCAGGCCCGATTGGAGCTCAAGTACGGGCGCCCGGCGACGCTGGCCGAGCTGGGTGAGGAAGTCGAGCTTCCTGAGGACAAGTTGATCGAAGCGCTCCGGTTCCGGGCCGAGCCCCTGTCGCTCTCCGAGCCGCTCCGCGAGGACGGCGACGCCGAGCTGGGCGACGTGGTCGAGGACCGATCGGTCGAGTCCCCCTTCGAGCTGGCCGCAGTGGGACTGCTCCCCGACGAGATCGGACGACTACTCGCTCCGCTGGACGAGCGGGAGCGCGAGATCCTTCGTCTCCGGTTCGGCCTCGACCGCGGCGAGCCCCGCACCCTCGAAGAGGTGGGCGAGCACTTCAACCTGACCCGGGAGCGGATCCGCCAGATCGAGGCCCGAGCAATGTCGAAGCTCCGCCACCCGTCCTCGGACACGGGTGCGCGCGACCTCCTGAGCGTCTAGCCCATCGGTGGGCGTGCTCGCCACGCCCTTCGGCCTGGTCGCTTGGGCGCGCGGGCGGCGGACCGGATACGATCCCCCGTCATGAAGAAACTGCTGATCCTCGCCATCCTCGTTGCGTTGGGCGTCGTCGCCGCCAAGCGGCTCCGTCCCTCCTGAGCCAACCCGGGCTCGCTCAACCCAGGGCTCGCACAAGCAGGGCCTGACCGGACACGCCTGCTCACCGCGGGCCTCTAGAGTTGTGCCCGCAGGCGTTGGCGCGCCAGGCGCCACGCCACTACTCCGGCGGCGCTGGTGGCCAGGGTGATGCCCGCCACCATGGCCGTGGTTGGCAGGCTGGGGACGCTCACCCGGTCGCGCAGACGTACCGGCTTGGTGAACTGCATCACCTCCCAGTCCCGCTCCTTGGCCACTTTGGCCAGGACCCGATCGGGATTGACCACCACGGGATGACCGACCGCCTCCAGCATGGGCAGGTCGGTGTAGGAGTCCGAATATGCGTACGAGGCGGACAGGTCCAAGTCGTCGGCCACGGCCAGGTCGCGCATGGCGTCGGCCTTGAACGGACCGTAGGCGTAGAACTCCATCTCCCCGGCATAGCGCCCCTCGTCGTCCACTACCGCCCTGGTGGCGATGCAGCCATCGACGCCCAGGTGCTCGGCCAACGGCTCGACGATCTCCTCGGGTGAGGCCGACACCAGGTACACGCGGCGCCCGGCGGCGCGGTGCTCCTCGATGAGGTCGAGGGCCTCGGCATAGATGATGGGCTCCACTGTCTCCTCGAGCGCCTCGCGCACGATCTCGCGGATCAGGCTCTGGTCCCAGCCCTTGGTCAGGGTCAGCATCGACTCCCTAACCCGGGCCAACTTCTGCTCGCTGGCTCCGAGGTGGAGATAGATCAGCTGGGACACGACGGCGCGGATCACCAGCCGCCGGTTGATGAGCCCGCCCCGGTAGAAGGGCCCACCGAACGCGGCGATGGAGGCCTTGGCGATCACAGTCTTGTCCAGGTCGAAGAAGGCCCCCTCCACCGGGTTAGTGCCCCACCAGCAACTGCTGGACGCCGTCCTCTGCTTCCTCGGTCACCAAGACGAGCACCTCGTCCCCGGCCGCCAGCCGGGTATCGCCACGAGGAACGACCAGTCGGTCGCCGCGGACGACGGCGACCACGGTCGCCTCTCGCGGGACGCCAAGGTCGACCAGCGCCTGCCCGGCTGCCGGTGAATCCTCGGCCAGGGTCACTTCGACCAGGTGTGCGCTGCCACCTTCGAAGCGCAGCAGGCGGACCAGGGACCCCACCGACACCGCCTCTTCGACCAGGGCGGTCATGAGCAGCGGTGTCGACACCGAGACGTCGACGCCCCAGCTCTCGTTGAACAGCCACTGGTTCTTGGGATGGTTGACGCGGGCCACGACACGGGGCACGGCGAACTCTTGTTTGGCCAGGAGGGAAACGACCAGGTTGTCCTCGTCGTCACCGGTGGCGGCGACGACCACGTCAACGGTGGCGAGCCCGGCGGCGTCGAGCGAGCTGACCTCACATGCGTCGGCCACCACCCAGGTGATGTCGAGCTCACCCTCGAGCCGGGCCACCAGCTCGGGATCCTGTTCGATGACCAGGACGTCGTGGCCCCCTTTGTGGAGGTCGCTGGCGATGGCTGTCCCCACGCTGCCCGCACCGGCGATGGCCACCTTCATTGCGAGTCCCCCTCGAGATCTGCATTGGGGACTGGGATGCCGGCGATGACGGTGTCCCGGTCCTCTGATCCGTTGCCATTGTGGCTCGACTCGGACTCCTCGGCGGCTCGGCTGTCCAATCGGCGCAAGGCGGCGTTGGTGGCCATCAGGTGAAGGATGTCCCCGTCCTGGCCGACCAGTTCGTCGATGTCCAACCGAGCCAGGCCAGCCCGGGTGACGGCGACCAGGGTCACCTCGCCCTTGGCGCTGAGGTCGGAGAGCCGCTTGCCTGCCCATCGCTCGGGGAGGGGCCGTTCCACCAGCGACAAGGTGCCGGTGGTGTCCGTCCACTCGACGGTCTTCGATGCCGGGAGCAGACGGCGCTGGACCTGGTCGATGGTCCACGACACGGTGGCCACGGTGGGGATCCCGAGGCGCAGGTAGATCTGGGCTCGGCGCGGATCGTAGATGCGGGCCACCACGTTGGGGATCTCGTAGGTTTCCCGGGCTATCCGAGCGGTCAGGATGTTCGAGTTGTCCCCGCTGGTGACCGCGGCCAGCGCGCCGGCCGCGCTGGCCTTTGCCCTATCCAGGTCGTCACGATCGAACCCGGACCCGACGATGGCCGTTCCCGGCCACTCGGTGGGGAGCCGGCGAAACGCCCTGGCGTTCCGATCGATGATCGACACCGAGTGGCCCTGCTCCACCAACCCGATGGCCAGGCCCGATCCGACCCGTCCGCAGCCCACGACGATGACATGCACGCGGACCATGCAACACGCACCAGAGGCCGCTGACAACTCGGGGCGCGGTGTCCTGTGGGTATGGCCTGGAGCTACCCGTGTTTTACTGACGGGATGGATGCCGTGGACAGCGGTCACGGTGCCGACGCCCTTGCTGGAGTGCCCGTGGTCACGCCTCCCCCCACGAGCCGGGAGCGGACGGTCCGGCCCTCGACGTACGTACCCGAGTCGGTCGACCTCCCCGAGACGCTCCGCTACCGGTTGAAGAACAAATTGCTCGGGCCGCCGCTCGCCTCGGAACGGCAGGCCTCCGAGCGCCTCGGCCGTCCGACGGCGCTGGCCGTGCTCTCCTCGGACGTCATCTCGTCGTCGGCCTACGCCACCGAGCAGATGCTCCTTCCCCTGGTGCCGGTGATCGGTCTCGCCGCCTTCTCGCTGGTCGTCCCGATCAGCCTGATGGTCATCTTCGTCCTCCTCTTCGTGACCCTGTCCTACCTCGAGGTCGTGAAGGTCTACACCAAGGCAGGCGGGGCCTACGTGGTGTCCCGGGAGAACTTCGGGCTGAAGGTCGCCCAGATCGCCGCGGTCAGCCTGCTCATCGACTACACCCTCACCGTGGCCGTATCGGTGGCCGCCGGTGTGGCCGCGTTGACCTCGGTCTTCTCCTCGCTGACCCCGTACACCACCTGGATCGCCATCGGGCTGGTGATCCTGCTCGCCTACGGGAACCTGCGGGGCATCCGGGAAGCGGGCAAGGTCTTCGCCCTTCCCACGTACTTCTTCGTGGTCAACATGGCCATCCTGATCATCGTCGGTGCCTACAAGGAGATCCGGGGGTCCCTCAGCGTGCACTCGATCACCGGTCACCCCGGATCGGTGCCGATCGGGCACTCCGGGTCCGGCCTCCTGCTCGGCGCCGGCGTCTTCATCGTGCTCAAGGCGTTCGCCTCAGGTGGCTCGGCGCTCACCGGCACCGAGGCGATCTCGAACGGGGTCAGCGTGTTCCGCCGGCCCGAGGCCCGCAATGCGCGGATCACCATGGTCATGATGGCCCTGATCCTGGGGTCGTTGGTGCTGGGCGTGACCTTCCTGGCCGCGGCCACGCACCCGGTTCCGTACGTGTCAGGCACCCCCACCGTCCTGTCCCAGGTGGCCAAGTACGTGTACGGCCAGACCGAAGTGGGCAAGGTGCTCTACGTCCTCTTACAGGCGGGCACCATGTTGATCCTGGTGCTGGCGGCCAACACCAGCTTCACCGGCTTCCCGTTCCTGGCCAGCTTCGCCGCCGAGGACTCGTACCTGCCCCGGCAGCTGACAAAACGCGGTCACCGCCTGGTCTTCTCCACCGGCATCCTGGTGCTCACCGCCGTGTCCATCCTGGTGCTGCTGGTCACCCAGGCCAAGGTGGACAAGCTGATCCCGCTCTACGCCGTCGGCGTCTTCACCGGCTTCACCATGGCCGGGGCGGGCATGGCCAAGTACCACTTCACACACCGGGAGGACCATTGGCGCAGGCGGTTGGCCATCAACGGGACCGCCTCGGTCCTCTCCTTCGTGGTCCTCGTCATCATCGCCGTGACCAAGTTCGCCGAGGGCGCCTGGGTGGTGGTCATCATCCTGCCCCTTGGAGTGTTCGCCCTGCTCCGGTTGCACCGCCAGTACGCCGACGAAGCCGCCCAGCTCGAGGAGGGGGTGACGGCCGCGGTCGAGGCGCCGGTGCTCGGCCGGCACGTCGTCATCGTCCTGGTCGACCGGCTCGACCTGGCCACGGCACGGGCCCTCCAGTACGCCCGGACACTCCACCCCGATGAGCTGACTGCCGTCCACTTCGCCCTGGACAACCGGGTATCGGCCACGTTGGAGTCCGAGTGGAGCCGGCTGGGCCTGACCCGGTTGCCGCTCGATGTCATCGAGTGCCCGGACCGGCGTCTGTCTCGGGCCACCTTGGAGCTGGCCGCCGAGACGGTGGCCGACAGCGAGACCGAGCTGACCATGTTGTTACCCCGTCGGGGATTCGCCGCCGGCTGGCACCGCCTCCTCCACGACGGCACCGCCGACCGGATCGCCGCCGGGGTCGGCCAGCTGGCCCACGTCACCGCCACCGTCGTGCCCTTCCAGCTGACCGGTGGGTGGCTCTCCCGCCGTCGGCTCTGGCGGGGGCGACGGGGCGAAGGGGCCGAGGAGGAGGGTCGAGCGGCCAAGGCGGCCGAGAAAGGGGCGAAGCCCTCCTTCGAGGATGACGCCTTCGGCGACCGGGCCGCCGGGGCGATCGCCATCGGCGAGGCCGAGTGGCGCCAACGGGTCCGGGTGGCCGGGAGGATCCGGTCGGTCCGGGTACAGCCGCGGGCGGGGACCTCGAACCTCGAGTGCGTGCTGGCCGATCGCACCGGGAAGCTTCTGCTCGTCTTCCAGGGCCGACGCCGCATTCCGGGGATCCAGCCCGGGGCCCGCCTGCTGGTCGAGGGCATGGTCGGGGATTGGGGCCATCGCCCAGCCATCCTCAACCCCGATTACGAGCTGATCGCCGGGCCGGAAGCGGACGACGTGCCCTCGTAGCCGGACGCCCGTCAGCGGTACTCTTGCCGAACGTGCGGTTGATCGGTAAGTTGCCCCGCACTAGGGGGTCCACCACGATCCTTCGATGCCTGCTGTCCACGCCCGGTTCGGTCGGGACGGCACACCGGTGTCGTACATCGCGGGTGCACCACCATGATCGGAATCGGCCCTGTTCGGCCGCGTTCGAGACGATGTGAGCCAGTCAGTACGAGTAGGAAGCGAAGGGAGCAACACCGATGATCCATCTTCTCGCCGAGGGGGGGTACCAGGCATTCTTTCTGGGGTCCACCGAGAAGGTCATCTTGCTGGCCGCCCTGGTGGCCTCCGTGGCCTCCGTCGTCACCGCCCTCTTCCTGGCCCGAGGGGTGCTCGCCGCCGACCAGGGCACGGCGTCGATGAAGGACATCGCCAAGGCCATCCAGGAGGGGGCCGAGGCCTTCCTTTCCCGTCAGTTCAAGACCATCCTGATCATCATCGTGCCCCTGGCCGTCCTGATCTTCTTCACCGCCACCAAGGTGACCCATACGGGCATCCACGGCCAGACCATCGTCGACCTCACGTTCTGGCAGGCCGGCCTCTACCGGGTGATCTGTTTCCTGGGCGGGGCCCTGTGCTCGGGCCTCACCGGGTTCATCGGCATGAGCCTGGCCGTCAGGGGAAACGTGCGCACCGCGGCGGCGGCGCGTGACGGGAAGATGGCCGGGGCCCTCAAGGTCGCCTTCCGGACCGGCGCCATCACCGGGTTGTTCTGCGTGGGGCTCGGCCTGCTCGGGGCCACCATCATCGTTTTCATCTTCCAGAACACGGCCACCTCGGTCCTGATCGGCTTCGGCTTCGGCGCCTCGCTCCTGGCCCTGTTCATGCGGGTGGGCGGGGGCATCTTCACCAAGGCGGCCGACGTCGGCGCCGACCTGGTGGGCAAGGTCGAGGCCGGGATCCCCGAGGACGACCCTCGCAACGCCGCCACCATCGCCGACAACGTGGGCGACAACGTGGGTGACTGCGCCGGCATGGCCGCCGACCTGTTCGAGTCCTACGTCATCACCATCATCGCCTCCATCATCTTGGGAGTGACCGCCTTCATGTCCATCGGGCGAGGCCTCGTGGCCGGCCGGACGGTCATCTTCCCGCTGCTGATCCCGGCCATCGGCATCGTGGCCACCATTGTCGGCATCTTTGTGGTCCGGACCCGGAAGAGCGACAAGAACGCCATGGGGCCCATCAACCGGGGGGTGTGGACGGCGGCGGCCCTCACCATCGGCGGCACCGCCATCGTGGCCGGGGTGTACATGCACTACTGGAAGGCCTTCTTCGCCGTGCTCACCGGCGTCATCTTGATGCTGGTGGCCAGCGCCATCACCGAGCACTTCACCTCGACCGAGCGCAGCCCGGTCCGAGAGATCGCCGAGTCGGCCCGCACCGGACCGGCCACCACCACCCTCGCCGGCATCGCCATCGGGCTCGAGTCGTCGGTGTGGGCCATCATCGCCATCGCCATTGCCATAGCCGTCTCGGTGCTCATGGCCGGTGGCAACGTCGAGCTCTCGCTCTACCTGGTCTCGTTGACCGGTATCGGGTTGCTTTCGACGGCGGGCATGATCGTGTCCGAGGACAGCTTCGGCCCGGTCTCGGACAACGCCGCCGGGATCGCCGAGATGTCGGGTGAGTTCACCGGGGAGGCCGAGCGTGTCATGGTCAGCCTGGACGCTGTGGGCAACACCACCAAGGCGGTGACCAAGGGGGTGGCCATCGGGTCGGCCGTGATCGCCTCGGTCTCGCTGTTCGCCTCGTTCATCGAGACCATCGGGTCGCAGCTCAACCTGCACCGCACGATCGGCTCCGGCGTCAACTGGCTCTTCAACGCGGCCCAGACCCAGATCAACGTGTCGCATCCCACCATATTCATCGGGCTGCTGATCGGCGGCTCGGTGGCCTTCATCTTCTCGTCGCTGGCCATCCGAGCGGTTGGGCGCTCGGCCGGCACCGTCGTCCAGGAGGTGCGCCGGCAGTTCCGGGAGCACCCCGGGATCATGGACTACACGGAAAAGCCGGAGTACGGGAAGGTCATCGCCATCTGCACCACGGCCTCCCAACGGGAGCTGGCCACGCCCGCACTCCTGGCCATCCTGACCCCGGTCATCGTCGGCTTCGGCATCAACTACCTGGCCCTGGGGGCGTTCCTGGTCGGCGCCATCCTGACCGGCCAGTTGATGGCCAACTTCCTGTCCAACTCGGGTGGGGCGTGGGACAACGCCAAGAAGTACATCGAGGACGGCCACGAGGGTGGGAAGGGCTCCGAGGCCCATAAGGCAGCAGTCATCGGGGACACCATCGGCGACCCGTTCAAGGACACGGCCGGACCGGCGCTCAACCCGCTCATCAAGGTAATGAACCTGGTGTCGCTGCTCATCCTTCCCGCGGTGATCACCCTCCGGGTCCACACCGGGGCGCGCCTGGGAATCGCCGCCGCGGCACTCGTCGTCTTGCTGGTGGCCATCGCCTTCTCCAAGCGGAAGACCGAGGCCATGGACAGCGATCTGCCTCCCTCGGAGGTCTCCGCCCTCGACGAGGCAGCCACCGCCGCCGTCAGCGCGGCCCACGACTGAGCCCTTCGGCAGGCATGCCGCAACCCCGGGTCGGCGGGCCCGGGGTTGACAGCGGGAGACCGTGGCGTTCACCCTGTGTCGCGACAGCCATGGCACCCACCGACCTGACAGACGAGACCACCGTGCCCGAGGACAATGCCGTCCCCGCAGCCGGACGACCAGCGGCGAGGCGAGGAAGGTCGTCGGGAAAGCCCCTGGTCATCGTCGAATCCCCGGCCAAAGCCAAGACCATCGCCGGCCTGCTCGGCTCGGGGTACGTGGTCGAGTCGTCCATCGGCCACATCCGGGATCTGCCCCGGCGGGCCGACGAGGTCCCCGCCGCCTTCAAGGGCGAGGAATGGTCTCGGCTGGGCGTGGACGTGGACAACGGATTCAAGCCGCTGTATGTGATCTCTTCGGACAAGAAGTCCCAGGTCTCCAAGCTGAAGCAGCTGGTCAAGCAGGCCAGCGAGGTCTACCTGGCTTCGGATGAGGACCGGGAGGGCGAGTCCATTGCTTGGCACCTCCTCGAGGTGCTGGCTCCCACGGTGCCGGTCAAGCGGATGGTCTTCCACGAGATCACCCGGGCGGCCATCGAACGGGCGGTCGACGAGTGGCGTGACCTCGATCGACGGCTCGTTGATGCCCAAGAGGCCCGGCGGATCCTGGACCGGCTCTACGGCTACGAGGTCTCCCCGGTGCTGTGGAAGAAGATCATGCCCCGCCTCTCGGCCGGCCGGGTCCAGAGCGTGGCCACGAGGATGGTGGTCGAGCGGGAACGGGCGCGCATGAAATTCCGCTCGGCATCCTGGTGGGGCCTCGAGGGCACGTTCGCCACCGAGGCGTCGTCTGAGTCCCCTCCGGCGTCCCTGGAGGCGTCGCTGGCGTCCGTGGACGGCACGCCGCTCGCCTCGGGACGGGACTTCTCCGAGATGGGCGAGCTCACCTCCCCGGGCAGCGTCGTGGTGCTGAACGAGGCCGATGCCCGCTCTCTGGCCGCCGGTCTCGAGGACAAGCCCTTCGCCGTCACCTCGGTGACCGAGAAGCCGTTCCGGCGCTCGCCGGCAGCACCGTTCATGACCTCGACGCTCCAACAGGACGCCGGCCGCAAGTTGCGGTTCAGCTCGCAACGCACCATGCAGATCGCCCAACGCCTCTACGAGGGCGGATGGATCACCTACATGCGTACCGACTCCACAACCCTGTCCGATCAGGCGTTGACTGCGGCCCGGTCACAGGCCGCCTCGCTGTATGGGGCCGACTATGTCCCCGCCCAGGTGCGCCGGTACGAGCGCAAGGTGAAGAACGCCCAAGAGGCCCACGAGGCAATTCGCCCGGCCGGGGAGTCGTTCCGGACCCCCGATGAGGCGTCGAGGTCGCTTTCCGGTGACGAGTACCGCCTCTACGACCTGATCTGGAAGCGCACGGTCGCCTCTCAGATGGCCGATGCCACCGGCACCAGTGCGCAGATCCGCTTGGCCGGCACGGCCACCGACGGCAGAGTGGCCGAGTTCTCGGCCAGCGGCACGGTTATCCGGTTCCCCGGGTTCCTCCGTGCCTATGTCGAGGGCGAGGACGATCCCGAGGCCGAACTGGCCGACCGGGAAGTGCATCTTCCCCCGGTGTCCGAAGGCGATCCGTTGTCGGCCGAGTCCATCGAAGCGGGATCACACACCACCCAGCCACCTGCCCGCTACACCGAGGCATCGTTGGTCAAGGCCATGGAGGAACTGGGAGTGGGCCGCCCCTCTACCTACGCCAGCGTGATCGCCACCGTGCTCGACCGGGGATACGTCTGGAAGAAGGGGACGGCCCTGGTGCCGTCGTTCACCGCCTTTGCCGTGGTCGGCCTGCTCGAGCGCTACTTCAGCGATCTCGTCGACTATGGCTTCACCGCGTCGATGGAAGACGATCTGGACGCCATCGCCTCGGGCACAGCCGAGGCCCTCCCGTGGTTGACCCGGTTCTACTTCGGCTCGGGCAACGGGCAAGCGAACGGCTCGGGTAACGGGCAAGCAAACGGCTCGGCCACCGGGAACGGCTCGGCCACCGGGAACGGCGCCGGTGGGGGGTCCCAGGTGGAGCGGATGGGGCTGAAGCACGAGGTGGCCACCTACCTCGGCGAGATCGACGCCCGAGAGATCAACTCGATACCTCTGGGTACCGGGTCCGACGGCCAGGAGATCGTGGCCCGTGTCGGGCGTTACGGTCCCTACCTGCAGCGGGGCGAGGATCGGGTGTCCATACCCGACGATCTGGCTCCGGACGAGCTGACTCCAGAACGGGCCGAATCGCTCCTCGAAGCTCCGTCGTCCGATCGGGTGCTGGGTGAGGATCCCGACACAGGGCTACCCATCCAGGTTCGCGCCGGCCGCTTCGGTCCCTACATCCAGCTGGGCGAGATCGTCGACGGCGGTCCCAAACCGAAGACGGCATCGCTGTTCGCGTCGATGTCGCCGGCCGCCATCACGCTCGAGGAAGCGCTCGAGCTGTTGAAGATCCCCCGGGTGGTCGGTGTCGATCCGGCCACCAACGAGGAGATCGTCGCCCACAACGGCAAGTTCGGTCCATATGTGAAAAAGGGAACCGACAGCCGAAGCCTGGTGAGCGAGCAGCAGATCCTCGACATCACCGTGGACGAGGCCTTGGCCCTGTTCGCTCAGCCCAAGACCAGGCGGGGCCGGGCCGCGGCCGGGCCCCTCCGGGACATGGGAGCCGATCCTGACACCGGCTTGCCCATGTTGGTCAAGGACGGCCGGTTCGGTCCCTATGTGACCGACGGAACCACCAACGCCTCGTTGCGCAAGGGCGACGACGTCAGCGAGCTGACCGTCGAGCGGGCGGCGGAGCTACTCGCCGAGCGCCGTGCCGCGGGTCCCTCGACCCGAAAGAAAGCACCGGCGAAGAAGAAGGCCCCGGCCAAGAAGAAAGCCCCGGCCAAGAAGGTGCCGGCCAAGACGTCAACGGCCAAGAAGTCAACGGCCAAGAAGGCTCCGGCCAAAAAGGCGGCAGCCGAGAAGGCCACAGGTGCGACCAACGCGACCGGGGTGGCTCCGGACGGGTCATGAGCGCGACCAGACGCGGTCGTCTGATCGCCCTCGAGGGGATCGACGGGTGCGGCAAGTCCACCCAGGCGGCATTGCTGGCCGATCATCTGAAGGCCAGGCTCACCTTTGAGCCCGGGGCCACACCACTGGGCACCGCCCTCCGAGAGCTGTTGTTGAACCCGGCCCTTCCCGACGTCGAGGCTCGGGCCGAGGCATTGCTCATGGCCGCCGACCGGGCTCAGCACGTCGCCGAGGTCATCGACCCGCTCCTCGCAGCAGGGACATCCGTGGTCACCGACCGTTTCACTGCGTCGACGCTGGCCTATCAGGGCTTCGGGCGGCGGCTCGATCTGACCGCGCTGGTGGCGCTGAACGAGTGGGCCACGGCCGGAACCTCGCCCGATGTCAACGTCCTCGTCGACGTGCCCCTCGAGGTGGCCCGCACCCGGATGGAGCCGGCTCGGGCTGACCGGTTCGAAGGCTTGGGCGCGTCTTTCCAATGCCGTGTCCACGACGGTTACCGGCAATTGGTCAAATCCGACCCCGGCGCGTGGGTGGTCGTCGATGGCACCGGAGATGTTGCCGTCGTCGCCGAACGGGTGCGCCGGACGGTGGAGGAACGGCTGGACCATGACTGACAGTCCGGGGTCCGATGCGGCTGGGACCGACGGGACTGGGAAAGCGATCCCCGTGCCGGCGCTCTACGACGCCGTCGTCGGCCAGCCTCGTGTCGTGAGCCAGCTTCGAGCGGCGGCGTCCCGGCCGGTGCACGCCTATTTGTTCCACGGTCCGCCGGGCTCGGGCAAGCGGGCCGCGGCCCGGGCCTTTGCCGCCTCGCTGCTCTGCCCGCGGGGCGGATGCGGCGAGTGCAACGACTGCCGGCGGGCGTTGGCCGGCACCCATCCGGACCTGGTGCTGGTCGAGCGAACCGGTGCCTCGCTGGACGTCGACGAGGCCCGGACCATCGTGTCCCGCGCTCAGCGCCGGCCGCTCGAGGCGAAGCGCCAGGTGCTGTTGGTTACCGACGTTCACCTGGCCGACAAGGCGGCGCCTGCGTTGTTGAAGACGGTGGAGGAGCCTCCACCGACCACCGTGTTCGTCCTGCTGGCCGACGATCTCCCCGCCAGTTTGGCCACTATCGCCAGCCGCTGCGTGAAGGTGGGCTTCGATCCCGTTCCGGCGGAAGAGGTGGCCCAGTGGCTGATAACCCACGGGGTGGGCGAGGACACCGCCCGTTCGGTGGCAGCCGTGTCGGGCGGCCGGCTCGATCGGGCGCGTCTGTTGGCCACCGATCCCGAGTTCGCCCACCGCCAAGAACAGTGGCGCACCGTCCCGTCCCGGCTCGATGGCACCGGTGCTGCCGCGGCCATCGTGGCGTCGGAGCTGCTGGCTTCGGCCGAAGGAGCCCTCGGACCGCTCCAGGACCAACAAGCGGCGGAGCTGGCCACGTTGGCCGAACGGGCGGAGTCGGTGGGTGCACGGGGTGTTCCAGGACGCAAGGACATCGACGATCGTCATCGTCGTGAGGCCCGTCGCTTCAGAACTGACGAGTTGCGCATGGGTCTGGCCACGTTGGCCGGGGCCTACCGGGATCGGTTGGTGGCCGGCAGCGACGGTGGCTCCGTCCCTGACGTTCGCCGGGCGGCCAGGGCGGTCGACGCCCTCGATCAAGCCGCTGCCGCTCTGGTCCGAAACCCGAACGAGGCCCTGCTCCTGGAGTCGCTCATGGTCTCGCTCTCGGGCATGGAGGCTCCATGACCACCTGACTCGGCACTACATAGCCCGTCGGGTTTTGCCTCGGCAGCTCATCAAATGCACTCGGATAGCGCCGGCATTGATCTCATGAACCGCCCGTAGATCGCCGATCGGCTCATCCGTATCAACCCGAATTTGAGCCGCAACGTCTGGTACTCTCCCGCAACGTCAAGTGGAGGGGAAGGCACAGTTAGTGGTGTCACACCGATTGCTGAACCCAGATCAGGTCCTGGCAGCCCTGTGATCTCGCTGAGAGTGGTTAAACGCGCCGGTAAGGTGGCTACCTCCCGGCAGGCGATACCGGAGTCGACCTACATTCGATCCTCCGCCCGCGCTGGGCTGATCGCCACGATCGGGGCTGTTGTACTTGCCTTGATGGTGCCGGCCGCCGCCAGCGCCTCGCCCGCGCATGGCGCTGGCCGTCTGATCAACACGCACAGGGTGGTGGGTTTCCCTCAGCACGCCGTGGTGGCGGCCAACCCGTCGGCGCGATCCGGGATCCCGACTGGACACCAAGCTCCCAAGATCACCAGCCAGCCGGCCAGCCAGAGCGTCGCGGCCAGCTCGACGGCTTCGTTCAGTGCGGCCGCCTCGGGCTCCCCGACGCCCACCGTCCAGTGGCGGGTCTCCACCAACGCCGGCACCACCTGGGCGAACGTGACCGGGGCCACCTCGACGACCTATTCATTTACGGCCACGGCGTCGAACAACGGTTACCGGTACGAGGCGGTCTTCAGAAACTCGGCGGGGGCAGCCACGACGGCACCGGCGACCTTGACGGTAACCGTACCGGCGGTGGCCCCCACGATCACCACCCAGCCAGCCAGCGAGAGCGTCGCGGCCAGTTCGACGGCTTCGTTCAGCGCGGCCGCCTCGGGCTCCCCGACGCCCACGGTCCAGTGGCGGGTCTCCACCAACGCCGGCACCACCTGGGCGAACGTGACCGGGGCAACCTCGACGACCTATTCGTTTACGGCCACGGCGTCGAACAACGGTTACCGGTACGAGGCGGTCTTCAGAAACTCGGCGGGGGCAGCCACGACGGCACCGGCGACCTTGACGGTAACCGTACCGGCGGTGGCCCCCACGATCACCACCCAGCCCGCCAGCGAGAGCGTCGCGGCCAGTTCTACGGCTTCGTTCAGCGCGGCCGCCTCGGGCTCCCCGACGCCCACCGTCCAATGGCAGGTGTCCACCAACGCAGGCACGACGTGGGCGAACGTGACCGGGGCCACGTCGACGACCTATTCGTTCACGACGACCTCGTCTGAGAACGGTTACCAGTACGAAGCGGTGTTCACCAACTCGGCGGGAAGCGCGACCACGGCTCCGGCGACCTTGACGGTGACTCAATCTGCTGGCTCGCCCACGATCACCACCCAGCCAGCCAGCGAGAGCGTCGCGGCCAGTTCGACGGCTTCGTTCAGCGCGGCCGCGTCGGGCTCCCCGACGCCCACCGTCCAATGGCAGGTGTCCACCGACGCCGGCACGACGTGGGCGAACGTGACCGGGGCCACGTCGACGACCTATTCGTTCACGACGACCTCGTCTGAGAACGGCTACCAGTACGAAGCGGTGTTCACCAACTCGGCGGGAAGCGCGACCACGGCTCCGGCGACCTTGACGGTGACTCAATCTGCTGGCTCGCCCACGATCACCACCCAGCCAGCCAGCGAGAGCGTCGCGGCCAGTTCGACGGCTTCGTTCAGCGCGGCCGCGTCGGGCTCCCCGACGCCCACCGTCCAATGGCAGGTGTCCACCGACGCCGGCACGACGTGGGCGAACGTGACCGGGGCCACGTCGACGACCTATTCGTTCACGACGACCTCGTCTGAGAACGGCTACCAGTACGAAGCGGTGTTCACCAACTCGGCGGGAAGCGCGACCACGGCTCCGGCGACCTTGACGGTGACTCAATCTGCTGGCTCGCCCACGATCACCACCCAGCCAGCCAGCGAGAGCGTCGCGGCCAGTTCGACGGCTTCGTTCAGCGCGGCCGCGTCGGGCTCCCCGACGCCCACCGTCCAATGGCAGGTGTCCACCGACGCCGGCACGACGTGGGCGAACGTGACTGGGGCCACGTCGACGACCTATTCGTTCACGACGACCTCGTCTGAGAACGGCTACCAGTACGAAGCGGTGTTCACCAACTCGGCGGGAAGCGCGACCACGGCTCCGGCCGTCTTGACGGTGACCATACCGGCGGTGGCCCCCACCATCACCACCCAGCCGGCCAGCGAGAGCGTCGCGGCCAGTTCGACGGCTTCGTTCAGCGCGGCCGCGTCGGGCTCCCCGACGCCCACCGTCCAATGGCTGGTGTCCACCGACGCCGGCACGACGTGGGCGAACGTGACTGGGGCCACGTCGACGACCTATTCGTTCACGACGACCTCGTCTGAGAACGGCTACCAGTACGAAGCGGTGTTCACCAACTCGGCGGGAACGGCGACCACGGCACCGGCGATCTTGACGGTGACGACGACGACCACGTCGCAATCATCGAACTGGTCCGGCTACGCCGACTCGGGTACGACGTTTACCTCGGTGAGCGCGACCTGGACCGTCCCGACCGTCACGTGCGTGCCGCGTGGGACCTCGTATTCGGCGCAGTGGATCGGAATCGACGGTTACGCCAGCTCGACCGTCGAACAGGACGGCACGGAGGCCGATTGCCTCACCGGTACGCCATCCTACGATGCTTGGTACGAGATGTACGGAGATTCGGCCGTCAACAGCGGCTACGAAGTCGAGCTCTCACCGACGACCAATCCCGTGTCCCCGGGCGATCAAATGAGCGCATCGGTGAGCGATGTTGCCGGCGCATGGACCCTGTCGATCACGAACGCGTCGGCTCACGGCTGGACGTTCTCCACGAAGATCACCTTCTCAAGTGCCGCACAGTCGTCGGCTGAGTGGGTTGTCGAGCGCCCGGAGACCTGTAGCCGGACCTGCTCGCTTACGTCACTTGCCGACTTTGGCACCGTGACCTTCTCGAACGGGTCAACGGCTACCTCGACCGGTCCCGTTGGGCCCATCAGCTCGAGTTCCACAACGGCCATCACCATGGTGAACGGCTCGACGGCATTGGCCGTCCCTGGTTCGCTGGGACCGGCGGGCAACAGTTTCACTGACACTTGGAAAGCGGCCTGACCACCCGGAAGGTGGGATCCATTGCCGTTCCCCGCTCGCCAAGGCAGCGAGTCGGTGGTAGTCGAGGTTTGTCGCGATTAGAGGTGAAACCTTCTACCGGTCCGGCCCAGCCTGTCGGATACTCTTCTGTGCACCTGAACAGGCTTGAACGCCATGGGAGACTTCCCTCAGATTGGTTACTGATGGATGTCAGACAACCAGGACGGTCAATGTTCAGGTAGGCCTGGGTAGCTCAGTCGGTAGAGCAACGCACTCGTAATGCGTAGGTCAGGAGTTCGATTCTCCTCCCAGGCTCCATCAACCGCAGGTCACCGTGGCGCCCGGTCCCGACGACGTGGCTGACGAGGAGGAACCTCCCGGCGAATCAACCCGGCAGCTGATGGTGGCATCTGGTGACTGGTCTGTTGTCTGAGCCTTGACAGTGACCTCCGGCGTACCAGGCAGCATCAGGGTGTAGGGAAGCGGTACATGATCGTGGTGCGTCGTAGTGCCTCCCTCGTCGATGGTGATGGTCTCGGCGGTGCCACCCGATCCGGTGACTGACACGGTCGTCATGTCGGACGGATTTGCGGTCGTACTCGACGGAGCAGTCGCTGGTGCCTGTGTAGTCGACGTGGTCGACGTAGTCGACGTGGTCCCCGTGGTTGACGTGGCTCCTGTCGTCGATGTGGTCCCTGTGGTGTGCGGCGGCCGACTGGCAGCCTGTGATCCGCATCCCGCCACTGCGAGCGCGAGCGACGCAAACACGCAGATCGTCGCGGCACGATGCCTCATGTCCGAACCCTAGACCCGGGTCTGCCTTTTGCAGGCCAACGGCGGCGATACCATCAGGATCGAGCGCCGCCCGGCGGGATCTCCCGCTTGGTGCGACCGATGCCAACGTGCAACGATCACCGCATGCGGATAGTTGGTGCGTTCATTGCAGACTCGGTCGAAAGGACTCCGAACGGACTTCTCAATGTTCGTGGCGGGTATCCAGAGGTCTGGAACGTGCCGGGCCTCCCCAGCGTGCAGGACATTGGCTTGGCCCTTGTCTTGGAAGTCGAACCCCGCGAAATCGACCACAAGTTCGTGCTCATTGCCGAGATCAAGCGAACTCGGGATGACAAGCAACTGATCGCGGTCGAGATCACCTTTGTTCGTGGATCGTATTCCGATGTCGTCACCGGGGGTGCGCTCTATCACCACATTGTGGCCAACCTGCATCTTGAGTTCCTGGAAGCAGGTCGACACGAGATCTCGATCCGGGGGGACGATGACGTCGAGGCGCTCATCCGGTTTGGAGTGCGCGTTCGGCCGAGGTCGTTCGAGCCAACCGTGGAAACCGAACCACTCCTCTAAGACCCGGGTCGGCGTCTCGTCTGTGCCATCGCTCGTAGGAGCGTCTCGCGACCCTCGATTGCACCGACTACTTCTTCGCTTGACCCCCTCGAAGATGAATAGTCGTGGTCGACTGAACGTTTCTCGTGACCTAAACGTCCTCAGTGGGTAAATTCCGACGGGGAGTGCCTAGATTGATTGCTCGTCGATTCCGGTTCGCCATTGGGAAACTGCGTGAGCCCATTACCCCATTCGCGTGACCGGCAATCCGGTTTGTGCTCCGGTTGCGCAATCCCTGGTCCGATTGTCATCGCATTCTGTGCTTTATCGCTTCGTTCTGCCCGGATGGATGGGCGCCAACTGCTCGTCTCAAAAAAAGGTAGTTGACAAGGCATCCTCGATGCTGAATAGTGGCGGCAACCGCGAGTGACGTTTCAATCACACAACGTGAAAGAGACCCGAACGCACTCAGTAGAAACAGGAGAACGAATCGTGGCAAAACGCAGTGGGGCTCATTCGAAAAAGTCGGGTTCGGGAAGGTACACCCCGCCAAAGCGCGCTGGGAGTAATCACACCGCCCGCAAGATTGGTGCAATCGCCGGCACTGGCGCACTAGCCACAGTCGGTTTCATGGGATTGACCGCGGCGCCTAGTTTCGCTGCTTCGGCTCACGCCCACAACGGCATTTCGGTGCACTTCTCAAACCACAACCTCGCTATCGCTGCCGCCAGCCATGGTCACGCCTCGGCTGACGCAGGCAATGGCAGCTTTGGCAATCGCCACAACGCTGCCATCGCGTTGGCCGATAGGGCCCACGTCGATGCGGCTGCGGGTAATGGCCGTCACTCCCACAACACCCACGACCTGGCCATCGGTGCCGCCTTCGAGGGCAACGTGCACTCGGCCGCGGGCAACGGTGACCATTCGTCCAATAACCACGATGTGTCGGTTGGCCTGGCCGTCCGAGGGAGTGCCGAGGCGGCCGCCGGTAACGGTGACCACTCGTCCAACAACCACAACCTGGCCGGCGCTCTGGCTATCGACGGAAGTGCTGGAGCGGCCGCCGGTAACGGTGACCACTCCTCCAACAACCACAACACGGCAATCGCGGTTGGCATCTTCGGTGGAACCGCCGGAGCGGCCGCTGGCAACGGTGACCACTCGTCCAACAACCACAACACGGCGATCGCGCTGGCCGCGACCGGTGGCAACGCTGGAGCAGCTGCCGGAAACGGTGACCACTCCCACAACAACAGGGACCTGGCCATTGCTGCTGCCGACAAGGGCGGCGATGCTGGTGCGGCTGCCGGAAACGGTGACCACTCCTCCAACAACCGGGACGCAGCCATCGCCCTTGCCAGCAAGGGTGGTAACGCTGGTGCGGCTGCCGGAAACGGTGACCACTCCTCCAACAACCGGGACCTGGCCGTTGCTGCTGCCGACAAGGGCGGCGATGCTGATGCAGCTGCCGGAAACGGTGACCACTCGTCCAACAACCGGGACGTAGCGATCTCCCTGGCCGACCGGGGTGGCGTAGCAGACTCGACTGCCGGAAACGGTGACCACTCGTCCAACAACGGGGACGTGGCCATCGCTCTTGCCGACACAGGCGGTAATGCTGGCGCGGAGGCCGGAAACGGTAACCACTCGTCCAACAACGGGGATGTAGCGATCGCGCTGGCCAACAAGGGCGGCACTGTTGATGCGTCTGCCGGGTGGGGTGATGGCGGCCCAAGCGAGCACTCGTCCAACAACGAGAACTTGGCCATTGGTGCTGCAAGCGAGGGCGGCATCGCCTTTGGAGAGTCCGGAGACGGTAACCACTCGTCGAACAACAGGAACGTCACGATCTCCCTGGCCGACAAGGGCGGCGTGGTTAACTCGCTGGCCGGAGACGGTGACCACTCCTCCAACAACGAGAACCTGGCCATTGGTGCTGCCACCAAGGGCGGCGTTGCCTTTGACGGTGCCGGTACCGGTGACCACTCGTCCAACAACAGGAACGTGGCGGTCTCCCTGGCTGAAAAGGGCGGTTCCGCGCTTTCACTGGCCGGTAACGGTGACCACTCGTCCAACAACGAGAACCTGGCCATTGCCGCAGCTGGCGATCCCTCGGATTCCTTTGCTGCTGCCGGAAACGGTGACCACTCGCACAACAACAAGAACGTGGCCATTGCTCTTGCCAACCATGACAGCTCGGCTGATGCACTGGCCGGTAATGGTGACCACTCGTCCAACAACAGGAACGTGGCCATCGCTGCTGCCGACAAGGGCGGCGACGCTTCTGCGGCTGCCGGTAACGGTGACCACTCGTCCAACAACCGCAACGTGTCGATCGCTCTGGCCGACAAGGGCGGGGATGCTGCTTCGGCTGCCGGTAACGGTGACCGTTCGTCCAACAACGGCAACACCTCCATCGCCCTCGCAAGCAAGGGTGGCGAGGCTGGTGCGGCTGCCGGTAACGGTGACTTCTCCTCCAACAACCGCAATGCGGCGATCGCTGCAGCGGACAAGGGTGGATCGGCCACAGCGGTAGCGGGCGACGGCGACTTCTCCTCCAACAACCGCAATATTGCAGCGGCTGTGGCCACCACCGGTGGAACGGCGGAGTCCAACGCAGGAGCCGGCGACGGTACCTCCAACAACGGCAATGTCGCTCTCTCCGGTGCTGCCACCGGTGGTTCGGCTATCGCCAACTCGGGTACCGATGACGGTCCTGGTGGAAGCAACAACGGCAACTTCGCTGCTGCCGGCGCCGATGACGGTGGTCTTGCCGTCGCCAATGCCGGTACCGGTAACACCGGTGGGAACGGAAACGTTGCCGTCGCCGGGGCCAGCGGCCAAGACGCCGTTGCCAGTGCGAGTGCTGTTGCTGGGACGTCCGGTGTGGGTGGAAGCCTCGCCGTGTCCACCGCTACCAACACGACCGGCTTGCCCGTTCCGACCGTCTCGACGGTTATCGCAACCGGCGGTGGGACGGCTACCGGGTCTGCGGCCAATGGAGGCACGACCACGTCAATCGACACCGGCCCGTCCTCACTGGCGTCCGGTTACTCGGCTGGCGTTGGCTCCCAGGCGACCGTGGTCGGTGGGGACAACGGCTCCACCGGTGCTACGGCCACGACAGTTGCTGGGGGTGGCGGTGTAGCCGCTGCTGTCAACAGCAATGGCGACGTGTCCCTGTCACTGAATGGCGTGCAAGAAGCCTGAGCCGGCCGCAAGGCTGGTGGCTAGCAGCCACAAGTGGCGACACAGCCACTGAACACAATCAAAAGGCTCCCCGCTTCGGCGGGGAGCCTTTTGACGTTCAGGCCCAGTTCTGGGAAGGCGGTCTTCGGCCATCGCCACAGTCCGTGCGGTCGCCACCAAAGCAAGTAATCCCTTGACCTGGATTGCAAGCAAAGGTTAATTTCACTCGCGGTTAACCTTCGGGGGGCCAGAGCTCCTCGATGGCAATAGTTCGGTTAATCGGGGTCGGTGGTATACGGTAAAAATACGAACCGCCGGCCGTCGACGTTGATGCGGTCCCGGACTCGGATTGAAAGCGATGGAGGGAAACCGAATGAACGGATCACCCAAGCGCGGGTCCTCTCGGCCGCACTCCACATGGCGGGTTCTCTTCCGTGCGATGGCGGCAGCTGCGGTCGCGGGAGCGCTCCTTTTGGGTTTTCTGGTCGTTCCTGGCGTGAGTTCTGCGGCAACGCCGAGCGCATCTCCGGCCACGACCGCGTCCGGTACGTACGTACCAGTCACGCCGACCAGAATTACTGATACTCGAGCGGGTTCGGGTGAACCCAACGCCGGAGACACCATTGGACCTGCTGCGTCCCTGACGGTGCAGGTGGGTGGCGTCGGCGGTGTACCGAGTAACGCATCCGTCGCCGTATTGAACGTCACCGCCATCAATCCCACTGTGGACGGGTTTCTGTCCGTCAATCCTGGGGGTCAGACCGGGGTGCCGACCGTCTCGAACCTGAACTTCGTGGCTGGGCAGACAGTGGCCAACTTGGTAACCGTTCCCCTCAGCGCGAGCGGCGCGGTATCCATTTTCAACCACGACGGCAATACCGATGTAGCCGTGGACGTCTTTGGCTACTACACGCCGACCCCGGCGACCGACGGGTCGGGCCTGTACAACTCGGTGACTCCTTTCCGCGCCCTCGGTAACCTGCAGTCAGGCGCCCCCATCGGGCCGGGTGGGACCACGGCGGTCACGGTGACCGGTGGAGGCACGGGCGTGCCCACCTCGGCTTCCGCCGTGGTGGTCAACCTCACCGCGGCCAGCGGCACGACCCCCAGCTTCCTCACCAGCTATGCCGCCGGGACAAGTCAGCCCATCGTCTCGAACCTCAACTTCGTCGCCAACCAGGTGGTGGCCAACCGGGCCACCGTTCCCGTGGGCACCGGCGGCCAGATCGAAGTGTTCAATCACGACGGCACGGTGAACGTCGACGTCGACATCAGCGGGTACTACACGTCCGCCGGCGGCACCGGATCGACCTTTGTCCCCGTCACGCCGGAACGACTGACCGATACTCGGTCCAGCACCAACGGGACTCCGATCGCTCCCAACAGTACCGAGCAGTTCAACCTGACCGCCGCCGACATCCCGGCCAATGCTCGGGCGGTTGCGACCAACGTGACCGCGGTTGCCGGAAATGCCCCGGGCTTCCTCACTGTGTATCCAACGTCAATCACCACTGGTCCCCCGACCGCTTCTGACGTCAACTGGAGTGCCAATCAGGTGGTGCCGAACTTCACCATCGCGCCCACCCAGGGCACGGGCAGCGTGAACATCTTCAACAACAACGGAGCGACACTCGACGTCGTTATCGACGCATTCGGCTACTTCGCTCCCACGCCCAGGGTGGTCGTTACCGCCAACCCTGGTGACATTGCTCCCGGCACCGGAACGGCGGTGATCACGGCCACGGTGTCCCAACCGGACGGGAGCCCGGTGGGCAACGATGCCGCGCACATAGCCGCGTCCGGCCCGGCGAACGTGTGCGGCACGCTCAGTCCGTTGTCCACGGTGACCAACGCCTCGGGCAAGGCCACATTCAACTATTCGGCCGGGACGGCCAGTGGCGTGTGCACGTTCACCGTGACCGAGAGCAGCCAGAGCGGCAAGGGCACCGTGGCCATCACCCAGGGGAACGTGATCGCGTTGACTTCGGCCAGCGCCTCCGTGCCGGCTGATGGCACGACCACCGATGCGCTAACCGCCCATGTATCTACCGGCGGAGGTCCCGTCGTGGGTGACGCCGTTACCTTCACGGCGTCGGCCACTCCTGCCGGGGCCTGTGGGTTACTTAGCCCGACAACGGTGAACACTGACAGCAGCGGCAATGCGGTTGCGACCTATACGTCGTCCACCACCCCCGGATTCTGCGCCGTCACCGCGACCGAGAGCGGATCGGGGAACACCAGTTCCACCTCCATCAATCAGACCGCCAGTTCCACGGTGGCCACCGTGGCCGTCGCCGCCACGCCACCGAGCATCACGGCCGACGGCACGTCGACCTCCTCGATCACAGCGACCGTCACCGGCGCCGCCTCGGCTCCCATCGTCGGCGACCAGGTGATGTTCTCGGTGTCGAGCGGGGGAGGCACGTTCGTCAACGCGTTCGCCACCACCAATGCCTCCGGGGTGGCCACCGTGACGTACACATCGTCGACATCGGTCGGCTCGTTCACCATCACCGCCCAGGAGGCCAATGGAGCAAACTCGGGCCAGGGCACGATCACCCAGACCGCAATTCCCTTCGCGGTAGCGCTCAGCGCCTCACCGACCTCGCTTCCGGACAACGGTCTGGCCACGTCGAGCTTGAACGTGACGATCACCGTTCCGGGCGGCGGACCGGCAGGTTCCGGGCTGGCTGTCGGTATCACCAGTAGCGGTACCTGCGGCTCGATCAGCTCCACCGCGGGCACCACCGCTCCGGGTGGTACCTTCACGACGACGTACCAAGCCGGCACCACGACGGGGTCCTGCACGATCACCGCCACCGGCGGTCCGCAGAACGCCGCCGCACCACCGGTGATCATCACCCAGACCTTGAGCCCGCCGCCCAGCCCGGCCTACGCGATCGCCGTCACCGCATCTCCCACCAGCATCCAGGCAAACGCCGCGGCCTCCTCGACCATCAGCGCCACGGTGACCACCGACTCGGGCAGCACTCCGGTGCCCGGCGATCCGGTCACCTTCACGGCCGGAACCGGCTGTGGGTCGCTCTCAGCGGCAACGGCGACGACGAGTACATCAGGTGTGGCCACTACCACCCTGACGGCCACGGTCACTCCTGGGCCCTGCCAGATCACCGCCGTTGAGGCCGACTCGGCACAGAGCGGATCGACGAACGTGACCCAGGTGCCGGCAACGAACGCGGTGACCCTGTCACCGCCCGGTACCACGAACCTCCTGGGCAACGGCACGTCCACCCAGGACTTCACGGTCCGGCTCACCCCGGCCGTCTTCGGTGGGTCGGTCGCCAACGACACGGTCAACTTCACCGTGACCGGTAACCCCGGCGCGGCCTGCGGATCGGTGTCGCCGACGTCCGCCAACACCGGTACTGGGTCCACGGTGTCGGCTACCTACACGACTTCGACCACCCCGGGGTTCTGCACGGTCACTGCCACCGAGACGGCCACCGGTGCGTCCGGAACGGCGCTGATCGACCAGACGCAGAACCCGACGCCCACCGGCAATGCAGTGGCAGTGGTTGCCACGCCTGCGTTCATCTTGGCCGATGGCTCGGCCACCTCGACGATCACGGCCACGGTGACGAGCACGTCGGGCCCCGTGTCTGGTGACACGGTGCAGTTCAGCCCGAGCGGAACCGGTATCGGGACGCTTTCTGCCTCCTTCGCCGCCACCAATGGCAGCGGTGTGGCCTCCGTGACCTACACGGCGTCCACCACGTTGTACGCCACGGCTACCGTGACCGCTACGGAGGCCAACGGCGGAGCGAGTGGAAACGCCACGGTCGAGCAAGTCCCCAATGTCGCGGTGGTGGCGACCCCGACATCGGTGGCCCCATCGGGGACGTCGGCGATCACCGTCACCGTGACCCATCAGGGGGTGGGCGTGCCCGGTCTGCTTATTGGCATCGGTGTATCGGGGGTGTGTGGCACCGTGAACCCGAATTTCGGAAATACGCTGCAAAACGGTACGTTCACGACCACCTACACCGGTCCCTCATCCGGCGCCGCGCCCGGCAGCACCTGTAACCTCATCGCCGGGGTGCAGGGGGTCAACACGCCCTTCACCATCACCAATACGGGCTGATCGCGTCTCGAGCCGGGTCAGCGTGACAGCCGCTTGCCGGCTCGCCCAATGGGCATGACGGAAGCCGATGGCGCTGAAGCGTTCGCCTGGACGGCCAGCCTGGCTGTGACTCGAACAGCCTCGGCATCGAGCGCCCTTTGCGCGAAGCCTCGACGGGCACTCCAGTAGACTGAATGCGGATGAACGGGCCCCTGAGGATTCAAACCGTCCGCTATGGCGGCCAGGATGGGCCCTTGGTTCGGTTCGTTGGATCGGTAGCCGCATCGGTGAGGGTGGCCCGCGACCGCCTGGGCATCGATATCGCCGCCTTCGCTCTAGGCGATTGCGGTGGTCCGGAAGGCGTGGAGGCCACGTTGGAGCCTGACGTCATCGATCGATTGGCTCGGATCTTCGACAAAGCGTCGATTTCATTCGAGTATCAGCCGTTCTTCGCCAATCTCGGGCACGGAGCCGGTCAGAATCAGCTCGCGGGATTGGGTGCACAGCGTGGATCGCCAGCCGGATCCCGACCCAGCTCTACCTTCGAGGTGATGGACGGGGAGTTGGACCAGGAGCCCCAGTACCTGGTCATGCTCAATCCCGACACCTATCTCGTCCCCGATGCACTGTGCGCGCTGTTGGAATCGCTCGGGGACCCAGACGTTGGCATCGCCGAGGCTCGTCAGATCCCTTTGGAACACCCGAAGCCGTTCGATCTGATCACCGGCGAGACGCCGTGGGCCAGCGGCTGTGCCATGGTTCTACCCTTCCGCACCTTTTCCGCTGTTGGCGGTTTCGATCCCGGGTTTTTCCTCCACGGGGACGATGTCGATTTGTCCTGGCGGGTTCGGATGAGGGGCCTGGTTGTGCGCCACGTGGTGGGTGCTGCCATATTCCATGACAAGCGTCCTACGGGAGACGGGGTCCCCGAGCCCACGCACGAGGAGGAGCGCCAGGGGATGTTGGCCCGCCTTCTGCTCGCCCACCGGGCAGAGAGGCCCGAGGTGATCGAGGAATGGCTCTCGTGGGCCGACTCCCATGGGACGGCGCGACACCGGGACGGGGCAGCTGAGTTCAGGCGCCGACAGGAGCGGGGAGAACTGCCGCTGCCCTATCGCCAGGCTCTCTCAATAGACATGGGCACGGTAAGCGCTGTGGCCACGTTCTTCGGGAGTGAGTATGCCGAACATCGCTTCTGAACCCGGCGTGTCAGACCGGCCCTCCGGTACAGTGCCGGCATACCAGTTCACGTTTTCGTGGCAGGGCCCCTATGGCAGTGCAGTCCATCTTGTCGAAGAGCACGGGCCACCGGGAGTCGTCCTCGACCTGGGCTGCGGCTACGGCGCAATCGGTGGGGTGCTCACCGACAGGGGCCGCAAGTACGTGGGTGCAGATGTGGACGCCGCGGCCATTGCCGATCTGCGCAGCCGCCAGCTCGAAGGCCATGTACTCGACCTCACCACCAGCAGCCGTCTGGCCGAACGCCTGGTGGGAATGGCCGACGGTCGTCCAATTGGCGCGTTCTTGCTTCTCGATGTCCTCGAGCACATGGTTGATCCACTAGCCGTGTTGGCGGAGCTGGCTGTCGTCGGGACCGAAGCCGTGGCGGAGGGCCGTCCCGCCCCCGTGCTGGTCACCAGCATCCCCAACGTGGCCCACTTCGACCTCGGAGCGAAGTTGCTCGGCGGACGGTGGGACGTCACCCCGACCGGGCTCTTGGATCGGACCCACCTCCAGATGTTCACGGCTGAGAGGATCCAAGCCGAATTCGAGAGGGTGGGCTGGCAGGAATGCGGTCAGCACGACGTCATCCTGCCCCGTTCGGATCAGTCGTTCCCCCTCGACCACCCATTGCTGGTCGAGGGGGGCATGGTGCGCGAGTACCTGTGGAGCCTGCGCTCCGCGGCGGATGGGTACGGCCACGTCAACCAGTTCGTTCGCGCCTACCGGTTCGATCGTGTTGCCGTGCCGGCCGGGACCGAGGGCGAGCTCGACGGGACGCCCTCGGCAGATGCCGCTGAACGTGACGGTACCGGGCTGACCGAACCCTTCCTGACCGTTCTCACCCGGACCCAGGCAGAACGTCCGGACATGTTGGCAGAGGCGCTGGCCTGCCTGGCCGCACAGACCGTGGACTCCCTGGAGGTCATCGTCCTCGTCCATACCGATGCCACCGACGTCGTCGCATCCGTGCGGGCGCTGGTCGCCACGTTCGCCGACGAATTCGCCTCGAGGGTCCGGGTCGAGCAGGTTGCCGGTGGCGGCCGTGCAGCTCCGTTGAACGCGGGCCTGGAGCTTGCCCGTGGGAGATACATCGCCTGCCTGGATGATGACGACCTGGTCACGGCGGACTGGGCGGAGTCCTTTCAGCAGTGCGCGGAACAAGGGCCCGGGAAGGTGGCCCGCTCTATCTGCTTGGCGCGGCACATTCGTGCGTCAGAACCAGATGAGCAGGGCACGAGGGCCCACCGGGTGACGCTGACCCGTCCACTCGATGAGTTTGCCGACCGGTTCGATCCCCTCTTGCATTTTCGCCGAAATGCCACGCCGTTGATGAGCTTCTCCCTGCCTCGCGCCCTGGTGAGCGAGCTTCACCTGACCTTTGACGACAGCCTCATCGTCTGCGAGGACTGGGATCTCTTGCTTCGCTCAGCCCTGACCGTGGGCGTTGTGGACAGCGGGCGGGTGACGTCCATCTACCAGCGTTGGGACGGTGAGGGCACGACCACCTCCCACGTATCGACCGACCAGTGGCACGCTGCACACGATCAGTTCCTGCGGGGCCTGGATGCAAAGCCCCTCCTCCTGCCTCCGGGGAGCGCCACCGGCATAGCCGCCTTGGTCGGGGGCTCGGGGCGCGAGGGCGCCCTGGAAGAGGAGTATCGGCACCTTCACCACGAGTTCGTGACCCTCGAAGAGCGGGCGCGAATTGCCGAGCGGGAACGTGACGAAATGCGCAACTCGGAGTTTTGGCGGATGACTGCTCCGTTGCGAGCGGTGTCCCACCGGTTCCGCTCGATGTTCCGCGGGCGCCCGGCCGCTCACGACCACCGCCCGTAGGCGGTACGACCCGCGAAGGCACGGGGACGGCCCTAACGCCCGGTCCTGCGGGCGGCATCAACGTTGTCACTCAGACTGTGTAGGGTGCAACCATGGCCGATCAGAAAGATTTCTCCGATCTCGCCATGGTGCATATGCCGGCGTTGTATACCGCCGCCCTGCGACTGACCCGGAATCCCTCCGATGCCGAGGACCTGGTCCAAGAGACTTACCTCAAGGCCTATCGGGCTTTCGGGAGCTTCGAGGCTGGGACGAATCTCCGGGCATGGCTGTACAAGATCCTGACCAACACGTTCATCAACTCGTATCGGTCGGCCAAACGGCGACCGGAGATCGCCGATGTCGAGGACGTCGAGGACCTGTATATGTACCGTCGGTTATCTGGTGATCAGCCTACTGGCCTGGGCCGTAGCGCCGAGGACGAGGTGGTCGACCGCTTCACCGACACCGAGGTGAAACAGGCCATCGAGGCCCTCCCGGAGGCGTTCCGGATCGCCGTGCTGCTGGCCGACGTGGAGGGCTTCTCCTACAAGGAGATCGCCGATATCACCGAGGTGCCCATCGGGACGGTGATGAGTCGTATCCACCGGGGAAGAAAGGCGCTGCAGAAGGCGTTGTTTGAATTTGGAGCCGCACGAGGACTCGTCGGTGTCACCGACGATGGTAGGTAGGGAGACCGTTCGCAGTGGAGCAAGACGGATCGAACAGTGAGCCGGGCACATCGGGTCCTGATGTCGAGGTTCCCAAGCCTGACGTCATTGCCTTCTTGGACTGTGACGAGACGATCGAGCGGCTCTACTTCTATCTGGACGGCGAGCTGACCGAGACCCGGCGAATCGAGATCCAGCGGCACTTGGACCTGTGTGGGCCCTGTGTGCAGGCGTTTGGCTTCGAGACGGAGCTCCGGAAGGTGATCGCCAACCGGTGCAAGGACCACGTGCCCGACAGTCTCATCAACCGGGTGGCAGCCGCCCTTCACGACGAGGCCCGCCGCCAGGCCAACTGAGCCCACCTCGCCCCGAAGGGGGAGGTCTCCTTTTTACCGGGTCCGTCCCTAGACTGACCGCATGGCCGATCCGAACAGCATGCCGGTCGACGCTGGGTTACCAGCCGACAAGTCGGGAACCGACACCCCCGGTACCGCCGTTTCCTGGGATCTGGCTGAGCGCGTCGCCGCCTGGGTGGGCAATCGGAAGCCCTTGCCTGACGGCTACCGGCACGACGAGCTCCAGCGTGAGTTCGCCGAGCTCACCGCTCAGGCCGAAGAGCTGGTGGCGGCGTCGACCGGCCTCCGGTCGCCGACCGGCTTGGCCCGCTCCCGGGTGACCGACCGGCCCGGTTGGGTCCACGTCAACATCGCCTCGTTCCAGCGATTGGTCGGTCCCCACCTCGACCGCCTCGACCCCGCCTCCCGGCTGGCCTCGTCCAACTCGCTGACCGCTCGGCTGGCCGGGCCGATGGCCGGCGCCGGGCGCGTTGTCACCGGAACCCAGATGGGGCTGGTCCTGGGGTGGCTATCGACCCGCGTGCTCGGCCAGTACGACCTGCTGCTCACCGAGGAGTCGGTCGAGGACCAGGACATCGTGTACTTCGTGGGGCCTAACATCGTGGCCCTGGAGCAGCGCCACGGGTTCGAACCGAAGGAATTCCGTTTGTGGCTGGCGCTCCACGAAGTGACCCACCGGTGCCAGTTCACCGCCATCCCCTGGATGCGGGATCACTTCTTGTCACTCGTGAACCAGGGGCTGGGCTCACTCGATCCGGACCCCTCCCGGTTCGCCGAGGCCCTCAGGCGGATGACCGAGGAGATTCGCGCCGGGCGCAACCCCCTTCGGGACTCGGGAGCCCTCGGGCTGGTGGCGACGCCCGAGCAGCTCGAGGGCCTCCACCGCATCCAGGCGCTGATGAGCCTCCTCGAGGGCCACGGTGACGTCACCATGGACAGGGCCGGGGCGGCGGCGATCCCCAGCGCAGCGCGTTTCAGCGAGGTGCTGCGCGAACGGCGCCAGCAGACTCGCGGCCCGGCCCGGCTTCTACAGCAGCTGGTCGGGATGGAGGCGAAGCTCCGCCAGTACGAGGAGGGGGAGCAGTTCATCGCCGCCGTGGAGCGGTCGGGTGGTACCGAGCTGTTGGACCGGGCATGGCGCGGGCCGGAGTGGCTGCCCTCCCTGAGCGAGATCAGGAACCCGGCCGAATGGATCTCCCGTGTCGGCACGACTCCTGCCCTCTCCGGCTGAGCCTTCCGGGGCCTCGCTCCTCGACCGCTGCACCTTCCCGCCGTCGGGGTCCGTCCTGACCTGCGGTGTCTCGGGCGGCGCCGACTCCCTGGCCCTGCTGGCCCTGGCCGCAGGGGCCGGCTGTCGGGTGACGGCGGTGCACGTCGATCACGGGTTACGGCCGGGGTCGGCGGCCGAGGCCGATGTGGTTGCCGATGCCGCAGAGCGCTTCGGTGCCCGCTTCGAGTCGGTGCGGCTGGAGCTGGTCGACGGCCCCAATCTGGAGGAGCGGGCCCGAACCGCGCGCCACCGCGCCCTGGGTGCCAACGCGGCCACCGGCCACACCGCCGACGACCAGGCCGAGACCGTGCTGGCCAACCTGCTCCGGGGAGCGGGCGTCGATGGGCTGGCCGGCATGCGCGCCGGCGCCCGCCACCCCATCTTGGCCCTGCGTCGTTCGGAGACGGTTGCCTTGTGCGCCCAACTGGGCCTGGTGACGGTCATCGACCCCTCGAACCAGGACCGCCGCTTCCTCCGCAACCGGATCCGGCACGAGCTCCTACCCTTGTGCTCGTCGCTGGCCGGGCGGGACCTCGTCCCGGTCCTGGCCCGCCAGGCTGAGCTCCTGGCCGGTGACGCCGACGTGCTGGCCGCACTGTCCGAGCTGGTTGACCCCACCGACGGCCGGGCCGTGGCCGACGCTCCCGAACCGGTCGGCCGGCGGGCCGTGCGGTCCTGGCTGCGTGGAGATGGTGAGCATCCCCCGTCGTCGGCCGCCGTGGAACGTGTCCTGGCCGTGGCCCGGGGCCACGCCAGGGCGGCCGAGCTGCCCGGCGGGCGCCGGGTCGGCCGGTCGGCCGGTCGGCTCAGCCTGTCCTCCGGCGTCGTTCCGGTACAGTCACCCCGTGACCGCAGCCGGAAAGGGTGAACCCGAAGAGCCGGGGTCGACCGCTGATAGCGCCCCGGGCGTGGGCGAGGTGGTGGTCTCCGAGGAGCAGCTGAGCTCCCGGATCGCTGAGCTCGGGGCCGAGATCACCGCCGACTACGCCGGGCGGACCCCACCGCTGTTGGTCGGCGTGCTCAAGGGGGCGTTCATGTTCATGAGCGACCTGTCCCGGGCGATCGACCTACCCCTGGAAGTGGACTTCATGGCTGTCTCCTCCTACGGGAGCGCCACCAAGACCTCGGGCGTGGTCCGCATCGTGAAGGACCTTGACGTCGACCTGGTCGACCGCCACGTCCTGGTGGTCGAGGACATCGTGGACAGCGGCCTCACCCTCAACTACCTCCAGCGCTATCTCCTGGCCCGCCTGCCGGCGTCGTTGGAGGTCTGTGCGCTCCTGGTCAAGGACGGCCAGCAACGGACGGCG
This sequence comes from uncultured Acidimicrobiaceae bacterium, assembly GCA_963781305.1. GTDB lineage: Bacteria > Actinomycetota > Acidimicrobiia > Acidimicrobiales > RAAP-2 > DASXMT01. The sequence goes on along the minus strand of CAWAFL010000014.1, from coordinate 513,657 downwards.
GTCGACCTCCGCTACGTCGGGTTCCACATACCATCGGATTTCGTGGTGGGCTACGGGCTCGATGTTGACGAGCGGTTACGCAACCTGCCTGCCATCCATGCCTACGTCGAATCGACCGAGGAGCGCTGACCCAACCCATGAGCGTCGACACTGATCGGATCGAACGGGCCATCGTCGAGGTGCTCGCCGCCATCGGTGAGGATCCCAAGCGGGACGGCCTGCAGGACACGCCACACCGGGTGGCCCAGATGTACGTCGAGCTGTTCTCCGGCCTCCACGAGGACCCGACCAAACACCTGACGGTGACCTTCGCCGCTGACCACGACGAGATGGTCATGGTGCGCGACATCCCCTTTGCCTCGTTGTGCGAGCACCATATGGTGCCGTTCATGGGCCGGGCCCACGTGGCCTACATCCCCGGCGACGACGGGCGCATCACCGGGCTGTCCAAGCTGGCCCGCCTGGTCGACGGGTACGCCAAGCGGCTCCAGGTCCAAGAGCGCATGACCACCCAGATCGCCGACGCCATCGAAGAGGTCCTCGGCCCCCAGGGCGTGCTGGTCGTGGTGGAGGCGGAGCACCTGTGCATGTCGATGCGGGGGGTGAAGAAGCCCGGCACGTTGACCATCACCTCCGCGGTGCGCGGGCTGTTTCGTACGGATTCGGCCACCCGAGCCGAGGCCATGCAGTTCGTCCACGGTCGTTGACCGCCGCGACTGGCCTCAAGACGGTCCCTCAGACCCGAATTTCGGCGACGGGCGTCGTCTGGCTGGTTTACGCTACGGGGCGATGCTGACTCCCGTGAACCAGGAACGTCCCCTGGTCATGGGGATCCTCAACGTGACGCCGGACTCCTTCTTCGATGGTGGCGAATGGTATGAAACCGATCGGGCCATCACCAGAGGTCATGAGATGATCAGAGAAGGGGCGGACATCGTCGATGTGGGCGGCGAATCCACCCGTCCGGGCGCCGAGCCGGTCGCGGAAGATGAGGAGCTCCGGCGGGTGCTCCCGGTGGTGGAGGCCCTTTCCGCTCACGTGCGCGTCTCCATCGACACCACCAAGGCCGACGTGGCCGCCGCCGCGGTGGGGGCAGGGGCCACCCTTGTCAACGACGTCTCGGCCGAGCTGTGGCCGGTGGCCGCCGAGCACGGGGTGGGCTGGGTGGCCATGCATCACCAGGGCACTCCGGCCGACATGCAGCGCAGTCCGCACTACAACAACGTCGTCGAAGAGGTGTCGTCGTACCTGCTCGAGCGGGCCGAGGCCGCCCGGGCCGGCGGAGTGAGCGAGGTATGGGTCGACCCGGGCATCGGCTTCGGAAAGAACGTCCAGCACAACCTGGCCCTCCTGGCCGCGGTGGCTGCGCTGGCCGACATGGGCTACCCGTTGCTGGTGGGCACCAGTCGCAAGAGCTTCCTCGGCGTGATCTCGCCCTTGTCCGACGGCTCACCGGCGCCCGTCGACGACCGCGGCCCCGCCTCGTTGGCCACGGCCACCTGGGCTCTCACCGGCGGTGCCTCGATGGTCAGGGTCCACGATGTGGCCGCGTCCGTGCAGGCCGCTGTCCTCGTCGGGTCGAGCAGAACGAACCCCGGTCGTGCCAACCCGGTCGGGGCATCGTGAAGGGTAAGTGGGCGGCCGGGATCCCGCCACGCAACTTCACGTGGGTGATCAAGGATCGCCTGGCCGTCAGCGAGCGTCCCGGTGGGTTCGCCCCCAACCACCGCAAGGTGCGCCGCCAAGAAGAGATCATCTGGCTGCAGGTCCAGGGGTTCACCAGGGTGGTCTCGCTGTTGCCGTCGTCGCACAACCTCCAGGCCTACCAAGAGCAAGAGCTCCCGAGCATCCACTTTCCGCTGCCCCAGTCGGGGGACACCAGGGCGGTGCAGCTCGACTTGTTCCGGGAGCTGCACACCCGGCTCACCGCCGGTGAGCGCCTGCTCGTCCATCAAGAGGAGCTGGGCGACCGGGTGATGGGGGTGGTGGCCGGGTACCTGTTGTGGTCGGGCCGCCTGCCCAGCGGCCCACAGGCGGTCACGGTGCTCGAGCACATGATCGGCCACGCCATGGGCCCCTCCGGTCGCGAGCTGGTGGCCGTGGCCGGCCAGCTGGCTCCAGTGGCGGCCCACCCTGACTCGGGTACAGCCGGGAACTGAGGGTGTCAACGGTCAGCGAGCCGCAGCCCTCCGACCGGATCGAGATCAGAGGGCTCCGACTTCTCGGGACCCACGGAGTCCTGCCCGAGGAGCGCACCCGCCCTCAGCCCTTCGAGGTCGACGCCGACCTGGTCGTGTCCATGGTCGAGGCCGGCGCCAGCGACGATTTGGCCGACACCGTCGACTACGCCGGCATCGTCGACCGCATCTCGGCGGTGGTGGGGGGTGCGAAGTCGTTTCTGCTGCTCGAGGCCCTGGCCACCACCATGGCCGATGAGGTGCTGGGGGCCGACGGGCGGGTCCTGGCGGTGACCCTGTCGGTGCGCAAGCTGCAACCCCCCCTGCCCGCCGACCTGTCTACCGTGGGCGTCCGCATCACCCGCTCCCGATGACCTCGTCGCTGTCCGAACCCTCCTCGACCCGGGCGTTCCTGGGCCTCGGTTCCAACCTGGGCGACCGGTGGATGCACCTGCGCCGGGCCGTCGACCAGCTTCGGGGCGGTTCCGGGGTGCCGGTGACTGCGGTCTCGCCCGTCTACGAGACCGAACCGGTGGGAGGCCCCGAGGAACAGGGGCCGTACCTCAATGTGGTGGTGGAACTGGCCCTGCCCCCTCGGTTCGACGCCTACCGCCTGCTGACCGAGTGCCACCGGCTCGAGGCATCGGCTGGCCGGGTGCGAACCGTTCGGTGGGGCCCCCGTACCCTCGACGTCGACGTGCTGTGGATCGACGGGGTCACCCTCGACGACCCCGACCTGATCGTGCCCCATCCGCGGATGTGGGAGCGGCGATTCGTGGTCGCACCGCTGGCCGATCTGGCTCCTGACCTGGCCGGACCGGCCGAATTGGAACTCTCTGGTGGAGAAGTGGCCAACGTGGGTACACTCTGATCGTCCAAAGGAAGATTCTCTGACGCGAACGGCACCCGATGGGGCCGGAACGTCGAAAGGGGTCTGGTGACCAAAGTCCGTGTGATCGGTCCAGGAAGGGCCGGTCGGTCGTTGATGGGGGCGCTGCGCGCCGTCGGGGGATACGAGGTGCTTGGCGCGCTCGGTCGAGGAGATGTTCTGAGCGGTGCCGCCGTCGGAGCTGACGTCGTGGTGATCGCCACCCCTGACGCTGCCGTGGCCGCCACCGCTGCCGCCATCGATCCCGTTGACTCCACCGTGGTGGTCCACCTCTCGGGCTCCCTTGGCCTCGACGCCCTGGCCGGGCATCCCCGCCGGGGCGCTCTCCACCCGCTGGTCCCGCTGCCCGACCCCGACAAGGGGTCGGTGCGGTTGCGGTCCGGGGTGAGTTTTGCCGTGGCCGGCGACCCGGTCGCCCGCTCGATGGCTTTGGCCCTCGGGGGCCAGGTGGTGGTGGTTGACGACCGTTCCCGAGCCGCGTATCACGCCGCCGCCACCATCGCCGCCAACCACGTGGTGGCGCTCATGGGTCAGGTGGAGCGGGTGGCGGGAGCCGCGGGGCTTCCGCTGGATGCCTTTTCCGGCCTGGTCCGAGCGGCTGTGGACGACGCCATGGGTCTCGGGCCCGAGGCTGCATTGACCGGCCCGGCCGCCCGGGGTGACTGGGGGACGATCGCCCGTCATCGCGCCGTGCTCTCGGGCATGGCCGAGGGACCTTCAGAGCTCGAGGCGTACGACGCCATGGTGGACCTGGCTCGCCGACTGGTCGGGGAGCCCGCCGGTCGCGGCCGGGCCGGCCCCGGCCCTGGCCGCGTCGTGTGCGGTCCGGGATGCCGCATGAGCACGGCCCCAGTCATGGCCCCCACCGGCTCATACGGGGTGCTCGATGATCGCCTTACCGTGGTCACGACCGTGGCCGAGCTCGGCGACCGGCTCGAGGCGGCCCGGGCGACCGGGCACACCGTGGGCCTGGTGCCGACCATGGGCGCCCTCCACGACGGTCACCGCTCCCTGGTCGAGCGGGCCGCGGCCGAGTGCGACCTGGTGGCCGTGACCGTGTTCGTGAATCCGCTCCAGTTCGGCAATCCCGACGATCTCGACCACTACCCGCGGACCCTGGATGCCGACAGCGCCGTCATCGCCGGGGCGGGCGGGCACCTCCTCTTTGCTCCGGCTCTGACCGAGATGTACCCCGACTTCCCTACGCCGGTCCGCACGACGGTAGCGGTGGCCGGGGTGAGCGAGGGCTGGGAGGGGGCTTCGCGCCCGGGACACTTCGACGGCGTGTCCACCGTGGTGTCCAAGCTGTTCGCCATGGCCGGTCGGTGTCGTGCGTACTTCGGCGAGAAGGACTTCCAGCAACTGGCGGTGGTGCGCACCATGGCTCGGGACCTGTCGTTCCCGGTCGAGATCATCGGCTGCTCCACGGTGCGGGACGAGGACGGGCTCGCTCTGTCCAGTCGCAATGTGCGCCTTGCCCCTGGGGAGCGCCGTGCCGCCCTGGTCCTGCACAGAGCGCTCCGTGTCGGCGCGCCGGCCGTCCGCGCCGGCCGACTGAGCGTTCCCGCCATCGAAGCGCAGATGGCCAGCGTGGTGGCCGAGGAGCCCCTTGTCGATCTGGACTACGCCGTCCTGGTCGATGCGGGCGACCTCACCCGGGCCACCTCGACAGGCACCGACCGTCCCCAGAGGCTGCTCATTGCCGCCCAGGTCGGGCCGGTGCGACTGATCGACAACCTTGATCCACGACAAGCTGTTCTGCCGCCACAATTTCGTGTCACGAAAGGGACCAACTGACGATGCGTCGCCGCATGATGAAGTCAAAGATCCACCGGGCCACGGTCACCGATGCCAACTTGAACTACGTCGGCTCCATCAGCCTGGATCCAGAGTTGATGCGCTTGGCCGACATCCTTGAGTGGGAGCAGGTCACCGTCCTCGACATCGACAACGGGGCGCGGTTCGAGACCTATGCCATCGTCGGTGGCCCAGAGCAGGTGTGCCTCAACGGGGCTGCCGCTCGCCTGGTCCACCCGGGGGACAAGGTCATCGTCATTACCTATGCCGACTACGAGACGGCCGAGCTCGAGCACTTCGAGCCCAGGATCGTCCACGTGGATGCAGCCAATCGGGTGATCGATGAGACGTCAGCCCGATTGGACGCCGAGCTCGATCACCTGACACAAGCGTGAGCAAGGCGGGCGTGGCATCGTCGCTCACGCCCAAGGTCACGCAGATCCCGAGCGACGCTCAGCCCCTCGACGTACTGGTGCTGGGCAGCGGCGTGGCTGGACTGTCCTCCGCCGTCCGGCTGGCCGGCTCGGGGGCCGGTGGGCTCCGGGTCGGGGTTCTCACCAAAGCCGAGCTGTGGCAGTCGGCCACCCGCTGGGCCCAGGGCGGCGTCGCCGCCGTGCTTGGTGGTGACGAGGATTCGACCGACCTCCACTTGGCCGACACGTTGGCTGCCGGAGCAGGATTGTGCGACACCGAAGCGGTCCGCGTCCTGGTCGACGAGGGACCGGGCCGGGTCAACGAGCTGATCGCTCTGGGGGCCGAGTTCGATCGTCAACCCGGCGGAGCACTCGCCCTGGCCCGAGAGGGTGGACACTCCATGGCCAGGGTGGTCCACGCCGGCGGCGCGGCCACCGGGGCCGAGGTGGAGCGGGCGCTGGTCGAGGCCACTCGTGAGAGTGCCACGGTCGTGCTGGAGCAGTGGTTCGCCCTCGACCTCCTGGTCGAGGGGGGACGGTGCCGGGGCGTGCTGGCGCTGTCCCCGGACGGGCGCATCGCCGAGGTCCGCGCCACCCACACCGTCCTGGCCACCGGCGGAGCGGGCCAGCTGTTCGCGGTCACCACCAATCCGCCTGAGGCGACCGCCGACGGTCTGGCCATGGCCCTCCGAGCCGGGGTCCCGGTGGCCGATGTGGAGTTCATGCAGTTCCACCCCACTGCGCTCCACCATCCGGCCATGCCCCGGCCCCTCCTGTCCGAGGCCCTCCGGGGCCACGGTGCGCTGCTGCGGGATGCGGAGGGGGAGCGGTTCGTCGACGAGCTGGCCCCCCGGGACCTGGTGAGCCGAGCCATGGCCGAACGGATGCGGGAACAGGGCCGTGAGCACCTCTGGCTCGATGCCACCGGGCTGGAGGCGTTCAGTGCCCGCTTTCCCACCATTACCGCCTCCCTGACCGCCATCGGGCTCGATCCCTCCCGCGACTGGCTGCCCATCGCCCCCGCCGCCCACTACCTCTCCGGGGGTGTGGTTACCGACCTTTCGGGGGCGACCGCCCTCCCCGGCCTGTGGGCGGCAGGCGAGGTCGCCTGCACCGGCGTGCACGGTGCCAACCGGCTGGCCTCCAACTCGCTGCTCGAGGGGATGGTGTTCGGGGCCCGGCTGGCCGAGTCCATTCTCGACGGCGGGGACGGACCGTCGGCCACCGGGGTGATGCGCGCCGTCATGCACGACGGTTTGGCCGGGTCGATCGAAGGCGCCCTACGCCCCCCTGGGGTGGCTGTCGATGGGCGTCTGGCCAACGAGCAGCGGATCGATGTGCAGCGGATCGATGTGCAGCGGATCGATGTGCAAAAGGAGCGGGATCGCCTGCAGCGGACCATGATCGAAGGAGCCGGGGTGGTGCGGAGCGCAGGCTCGTTGGCCGGCGCCGCCGATGCCATCGTCGAGGTGGGGGAGATGCTCCAGTCGGCCGGGGACCCGCTGCACCAGCGTGACCACGGGGAGCTGGCCAATCTGGTGGCCGCCGCCCAGGCGCTGCTGGTGGCGGCGACGCTGCGGACAGAGACGCGCGGCGCTCACGCCCGGAGCGACTTTCCCGCCCCGGACGTTCGGTGGCGCCGCCGCATAGTGCATTCGGGCGATAGGGTCGCCGTTCTGACCGGGTCGGCGGCTGCCGGTCCGGATGCCAGTTGAGCCGGAACGACGGAGTGGATGAGAGAAATGGGAGCGCGGTGGACCTGACCGGCCTCGTCGACCCGCCGCGGTCGGCGGTGATCGAGGCGGTGGGTCGGGCCCTCGCTGAGGACGTCCTGCCCTTGGGTGACCTGACCGCCTCGCTGGTCGGCGCCGAGGTGACCGGCACCGTGGCCATCGCCAGCCGGCAGCCCGGCGTGGTCGCCGGCCAACGTTGTGCCGAGGAGACGTTCAACCAGGTCGACCGCGATCTCGAGGTGACGTGGTATCTGCCCGACGGCTCCGAGGTGGGCGCCGGCGCGGCGGTGGCGACGGTCAGCGGTCGTTTGCGGTCCGTCCTCACGGCCGAGCGGACCGCCCTCAACTTCCTCTGCCACCTGTCGGGAGTGGCCACGCTCACCCGGCGGTTCGTCGACGCGGCCCGCGCCGTCAACCCGGCCACCCGGATCCTCGACACCCGCAAGACCACTCCGGGCCTTCGTCCCCTGGAGAAGGCGGCGGTACGCGCCGGCGGCGGCACCAACCACCGCGGCAACCTGTCCGAGGCGGTGCTGATCAAGGACAATCACCTTGGCGGTGTGAGCATCGCCGACGCCGTGTCCCGGGCCCGGGCTCTGTGGCCGGGGCGGATGGTCGAGGTGGAATGCGACCGACGCGACCAGGTGGTCGAGGCGGTGGCGGCCCGGGCCACGGTCATCATGCTTGACAACATGACCCCCGATCAGATCGCCGGTTGCGTCGAGCTGGTGCGGGACCCGGGCAGCGACATCCTGGTCGAGGTGTCGGGAGGGGTGACCCTGGAGACGGTGCCGGCCTTCGCGGCAACCGGCGTGGACCTCATCTCGGTGGGTGCCCTCACCCACTCGGCCCCCATCCTCGACCTCGGCTTCGACCTGGCCTCCGACCCCGCGAGGAAAGACCGTTGAGCATGCTCCTGGCCATCGATGTCGGCAACACCGAGACGGTGGTGGGCCTGTTCGTCGACGACCCGGCGGCCGCCGGCGGCGCCACCGGGCCTCGCGACGGGAACGAGCCGGCCGGCCTGGCCCATCACTGGCGACTGTCGACGGTGGCCGGGCGAACGGCGGACGAGCACGCGCTGCTCCTGACCCAGTTGCTCGATCTCGACGGACTGGATATCGACGAGGCGGTGAGCGGGATCGCCGTCACCTCGTCGGTGCCCTTCGTCACCGCCAACCTCCGCCAGATGGCCACTCGGTGGTTCGACGTCCCCACCGTGGTCCTGGAGCCGGGGGTGAAGAGCGGGATGCCCATCCTCTACGACAATCCCAAAGAGGTGGGGGCCGACCGAATCGCCAACGCCGTGGGTGCCTACGACCTGTTCGGAGGCCCGTGCGTGGTGGTCGACCTGGGAACGGCCACAACGTTCGACGCCATCTCGGGTTCAGGCGAGTACCTGGGCGGGGCCATCACCCCGGGCGTGGCCATCAGCCTCGATGCCCTCTTCGCCAACGCCGCTGCGCTCCGGCGGGTGGAGTTGGTGGAGCCGCGCTCCGTGATCGGGAAGTCGACCGTGGAGTCCATCCAATCAGGGGCGCTCTACGGTTTCGCCGGGCAGGTCGACGGGCTGTGCCGTCGCTTCAGCGCGGTGCTGGGCGAGCCCACCGTGGTGGCCACCGGCGGGCTGTCCGAGCTGATCGCTCCCTACGCGGAGGCCATCGACTACGTGGAACCCTGGCTCACCCTGCACGGGCTGCGCATCATCTACGAGCGCAATGCAGCGGCGTCGGGCGGTGGACGGCGTGGCTGATCCGCCGGCGTCGTTGATCCCCTACCGGTTCGAACGCACGGCTGCGGCGGCGGAGTTGCAAGCCCGCTTCGCCGACCTGGCTCCCGGCGATGAGACCGGTGAGGTGGTATCGGTCGCCGGCAGGTTGATGCTCAACCGTCCCCAGGGCAAGGTGGCGTTCTCCGAGCTGCGCGATTCATCCGGCGCCGTCCAGCTCTTCGCCCTGGCCAAGACCACGGCCGAGTTCGAGGCCTTCACCCGGCTCTCATTGGGCGACTGGGTCGGGGCCACCGGCGAGGTGGTTCGCACCCGGCGGGGCGAGCTGAGCGTCAAGGTGTCCGAGTGGGTTCTCCTGGCCGAGGCCCGGCGGTCATTCGGCGACAAGTGGCGGGGCGTGAGCGATGTCGAGACCCGCTTCCGCCAGCGGGAGGTCGACCTGTGGGCCAACCCGGACAGCCGGGCCACCCTGCTGCTTCGGAGCCGGGTGGTCAGCTGGTTGCGGCGCACGCTGGAGGACCGGGGGTTCGTGGAGGTGGAGACCCCCATCCTCCACCCACTTCCGGGTGGGGCGGCGGCCAAGCCCTTCGTCACCCACCACAACGCCCTCGATGCCGACCTCTATTTGCGGATCGCCCCCGAGCTGTACCTCAAGCGCCTGGTGGTCGGGGGCTTCGAGAAGGTGTTCGAGATCGGTCGGGTCTTCCGCAACGAGGGGCTGTCGCCCCGGCACAACCCCGAGTTCACCATGCTCGAGCTCTATCAGGCCTACGCCGACTACAACGACCTCCAGACCATGGTCGAGGAGCTGGTGGCCGGCGTGACCGTGGCGATGACCGGCTCGTCTGTGCTGACCTACGGGGGCAGAGAGCTCGATCTCACGCCGCCGTGGCGGCGGGCCACCCTCATCGAATTGATCCGGGAGCATTCGGGCCTGGACGTGTCCATGGATACCCCGATCGATGAGCTGCGTGGTCATGTGGCTGCAAATGGCGTCGAACCCCAACCCTCGTGGGGTGCGGGCAAGCTGCTGTTGGAGCTGTACGAGAAGACGGCGGAGCCGGTGCTGTGGGGACCGGTGCTGGTGACCGATTTCCCGGCCGAGGTGTCGCCTCTGGCCCGCCTCCATCGCCATGACCCGCGCCTGGCCGAGCGGTTCGAGGCCATCGTGGCCGGACGCGAGCTGATGAACGCTTTTTCCGAGCTGACCGATCCCGACGATCAGCGGCGCCGCTTCGAGGCCCAGGCCGCGGCCAAGACGGCCGGCGACGATGAGGCCATGCCCATCGACGAGGAGTACCTTCGTGCGCTGGAGCACGGCCTGCCCCCCACCGGTGGGCTGGGGATCGGCATCGACCGGCTGGTCATGCTGTTGGCCGACGCGGCCAACATCCGGGAGGTCATAGCCTTCCCCACCCTCCGGCCCGAACGCTGAGGGTGGCCGATCCCTCATCGACTCCTAACATCTGGTTCACCGTCCGCTCATGACGGCGAGGGATAACTGAGGCGGGCCGGACAATCCGGTCGCTCAGAGGAGGTCTCACCTACATGTTGAAGAAGCTCGCCGTTGGTGCACTGGTCGCCGGATCACTCACCCTCGGCATGGCCGGCACGGCGTTCGCGTCCACCCCGACCAGCTCGCCGTCGGCCTCCACGCCCGCATCCCAGTTCAACTGCGCCAACGCCACCAAGGCCCTGGCCCGGATCCAGAAGATCGAAGGCCGGATCGACGCCGGCCTGCCCAAGCTGACCGCGGCCCAGCAGAAGGCCTCCGGCGCGGGGCACACCATGAGGGCCGATCGGTTGCAGAAGCGGATCACCCGGCTCGAGAGCGCTGCCTTCAAGCAGCGTCTCCAGACCAGGAGCCAGAAGATCGAGGCGACCTGCAACGTGAGCGCCCCGTCGGGGAGCTGAGCCCCGACGCCGATTCAGCTGGATCGTTCAGCCCGAGCGCTCAGCCGGAGTCACTCAGCGTGAAGTACTCAGCCGGAACCCGGACTGAAGCGGATCGGTCAGGGGGTGGGCAGGCCGTCGAGGAAGGAGTAGGCCAGCCGCTCGAGCCCGTCCGCCAACCCGGAGGACGGGCACCGGGAGGCGGCGGCCGCAGCCTGGTCGGCATAGCGCGATCCCACTGCCACCGATGAGGCGATGCCCGAGGAGGCAGCCACGATGGATCGAGCCTTGTCCCGTTCGGGTTGGCCGAGGGGCTGGCCCAGCAGGGGGCGCAACTCGGGCCCCATGTCCTCGTCGGCCAGGGCGAACAGCACCGGCAGCGTGTAGATCCCCTCGGCCAGGTCCTGGCCCGGAGGCTTCCCCAACTCGTCCTCGGAGCCGGTGATGTCGAGGATGTCGTCCCGAATCTGGAAGATCATCCCGAAGTACCTTCCGAAGTCCGTGAGTGCGTCCACCTCGGCACGGGGTCGCTCGCCGGTCAGGGCGCCGATCCGACAGGAGGTGGCCATGAGCGAGGCCGTCTTCCCCGAGATGGCGGTGGTGTAGTCCTCGTCGGTCCTGGCAACCTGGAATGCGGCCCGGACCTCGGCCACCTGGCCCCGGCAGAGCTCACCCAGAGTGGCCGCCAGGAGCTGGGCGATCTCGGTGCCCAGACCGGCGGCGATCTCGGCCGACCGGGCCAGCAGGAAGTCGCCGGCCACGATGGCCACCAGGTTGCCGAACCGTGAGTTCACGCTCTCCACGTTGCGGCGGATGGTCGCCTCGTCCATCACGTCGTCGTGGTAGAGGGAGGCCAGATGGACCAATTCCACGGCCACGCCCCCCAACAGGGCTTCTCGTGACGCAGCCGAAGTGCCGGCCGTGGCCGAGGCCAGGGCCAGGGCAGGCCGGATCCGCTTCCCACCGGCGGCGATGAGGTGGGTGGTCACCTCGTCGAGGAACCCGTCCCCGGTGACTACACACTCCGTGAGCAGGGGCTCGAGCCGGAACAATTCTTCTTCGATTGTGGGAAGACCCAGGAGCTCGACGACGTTCACCATGGAAGACGATAGGCGAGGACGCCCTTCGTTGATAAACGAGGGGTGCGGGTGCGTCTCGCAGAAGCGCCTGTAGACTTCAAATCAAGATTTCAACCGCGGATGGAGGCGGTGTGTTCGAACGATTCACAGACCGGGCACGTCGGGTGCTTGTGCTTGCACAAGAGGAAGCGCGCCTGCTGAACCACAGCTTTATTGGTACGGAACACATTCTCCTGGGCCTGATCCACGAGGGTGAGGGTGTCGCGGCCAAAGCGCTCGAGTCGCTCGGGGTCTCATTGGAGGCCGTCCGGGAGAAGGTCGAAGAGACCATTGGGCTGGCCGGCACGGCTCCGACGGGGTCCCCCCCGTTCACGCCACGAGCCAAGAAGGTGCTCGAGCTGTCCCTGCGCGAGGCGTTGCAGCTGGGCCACAGCTACATCGGGACCGAGCACATGCTGCTCGGTCTGGTCCGCGAGGGCGAAGGTGTGGCTGCACAGGTGTTGCAGAGCCTCGGCGCCGATCTCCCCCGCGTTCGCCAGCAGGTCATTCAGCTCCTGTCGGGCTACCAGGGCAAGGAGTCAGTGGGTGCAGGGCCCCCGGGGTCCCAGTCCTCGGACGCCCCCACCGGCTCTCCGGTGCTCGATCAGTTCGGTCGCAACCTGACCGCACTGGCCCGTGACCACAAGTTGGACCCGGTCATAGGCCGCGAGAAAGAGATCGAGCGGGTCATGCAGGTCCTGTCCCGCCGGACCAAGAACAATCCTGTCCTCATCGGCGAGCCCGGGGTCGGGAAGACGGCGATCGTGGAAGGACTGGCCTCGAGGATCGTGGCCAACGACGTCCCCGAGACCCTGACCAACAAGCAGCTGTACACGCTCGACCTCGGCGCGCTGGTGGCCGGGAGCCGGTACCGGGGCGATTTCGAGGAGCGCCTGAAGAAGGTGCTGAAGGAGATCCGGACACGGGGCGACATCATCCTGTTCATCGACGAGCTGCACACGTTGGTGGGCGCCGGAGCAGCAGAGGGGGCCATCGACGCCGCCTCGATCCTCAAGCCCATGCTGGCCCGAGGCGAGCTGCAGACCATCGGGGCCACCACGCTCGACGAATACCGCAAGCACCTGGAGAAGGACGCGGCCTTGGAGCGGCGTTTCCAGCCCATCAAGGTGGAGCAGCCCAACGTGGCTCTCACCATCGAGATCCTGAAGGGCCTGCGCGACCGGTACGAGTCCCACCACGCGGTGACCATCACCGATCAGGCTCTCGTGGCCGCGGCCAACCTGGCCGACCGCTATCTGGCCGATCGGTACCTGCCTGACAAGGCCATCGACCTCATCGACGAGGCCGGGAGCCGCCTGCGGATCCGTCGTATGACTACGCCGCCCTCCTACAAGAAGTTGGAAGAGGAGATCACCCGGCTACGTGCGGACAAGGAAGCGGCCATCGAGAAGCAGGCGTTCGACCAGGCCAAGAAACTGGCCGAGCAGGAGAAGGAGCGCCTGGACGCCAAGGAGGCCATGGAAGCCGAGTGGCGGTCCGATGGCGTCGACCTGTTCGACATCGTCGACGAGGAAGTCATCGCCGAGGTACTGGCCAACTGGACGGGCATCCCCGTCTACCGCCTCACCGAGGAGGAGACCTCCAAGCTGTTGCGGATGGAAGACGAGCTGCACAAGCGGGTGGTGGGCCAGGAGCCGGCCATCGCTGCGCTGGCCCGATCGATCCGCCGTACCCGTGCCGGCCTCAAGGACCCCAAGCGGCCCAGCGGGTCGTTCATCTTCCTGGGACCGACCGGTGTCGGGAAGACCGAGCTGGCCAAGACGCTGGCCGAGTTCCTCTTCGACGACGAATCGGCGCTGATCCAGCTCGACATGTCCGAGTACATGGAGAAGCACACCGTCAGCCGTCTGGTCGGCTCCCCTCCCGGGTATGTCGGCTACGAAGAGGGCGGCCAGCTCACCGAGGCCGTTCGGCGCAAGCCGTTCTCGGTGGTGCTGTTCGACGAGGTCGAAAAGGCCCACCCCGACGTGTTCAACGCCCTGCTCCAGATCCTGGAGGACGGACGGTTGACCGACGCCCAGGGGCGATCGGTGGACTTCAAGAACACCGTGCTCATCATGACCTCCAACCTGGGGACCGCGGACCTTCGCAAGTCCTCGGTGGGCTTCGCCAAGACGTCAGAGGCGGTCACCTACGAGCGGATGAAGGGCAAGGTCAATGAGGCGCTGAAGGCGCACTTCCGGCCGGAGTTCCTCAACCGTATCGACGAGGTCATCGTCTTCCACGAGCTGTCCAAGGAAGAGGTCGTCGAGATCGTCGACTTCATGATCCAGCGGGTCTCGACCCAGCTCGAGCTCCAGGGGCTCTCGCTGGTGCTGACGCCGCCGGCCAAGTTGCTGCTGGCCGAGAGGGGTTACGACCCGCAACTCGGTGCCCGACCGCTACGCCGGGCTATCCAGCAGATGATCGAGGACCCTCTGTCGGAGCGAATCCTGTGGAAGGAGTTCCGGGTCGGGGAAACGATCATCGTGGACGTGGAGACGGTGACGGCAGAGGGACAAGCTGATGCCGAATCCAAGGGCGAGCGCCCCGTGGCCATCGGTGACCAGCGTCTGACTTTCAAGGCCGTCGAGGGCCTGGAGCCCCCACCGGTCGAGCTGGCCGGCGCCGGCGCCGACGCCGACTGAATCTCGGCGGCTCTGCCTGCCGGCAGTGGCAGCAATCACAACTGAATAAAAACGATGGGCGCCTGTTCAGGGCGCCCATCGTCGTGCTGGGGCAGAACGTTCCCCGCCTTCGGTCGCCCACAGCGTCACCGATCCGCCAGGATATGGTTGCCCGATGAACGGGACTGGCAGCCTTGGCTTGGCTACGAGTTTTCGGCGACGAACAGCAGCGTTTGCCTATCCTCATGTGAAGGCGTGGTGCGACAAGCGCGCCGCCCATGAGGCTGAGCAAGCTCGCATGGCCGTGGCGCCGAACCAGCCGGCGGAGCCGGCGAGTCCCTACCCTGACCTCCCGGCACGGGGCCCTGGGGCGCTGACGGTGGTGCTCGATCCACCGGTGGTGGTGCCCGAGTACCAGGATCCGGCGAAGGCGGTTCAGAACATTGCCAGCTTCATCGGCGAGCGGCGCCAACCGGGCGGTCCCACCTCAGGGCTTGGCGCCGATCTGAGCTGCCAGGTGGCCGAGCTGAGTTGGTACCACACGATCGAGCTGCCTCATGGTGTGGTTACGCCGGGCTCCTACGACCACCGCCCGCTGGTCCCCCACTATGGGCTCCCTGAGACACTGGCCGGAAAGCGGGCCATCGACATCGCCACCGCCGACGGCTTCTGGGCGTTCGAGATGGAGCGTCGAGGCGCGGACGTGACCGCTGTCGACGTCGCCCGATTGGTGGATCACGACTTTCCGCCATCGGTGCGCGCCGCGTTCATCGCCGCCGGGGTCGACAGGCCGACCGGTGCGGGGTTCGCTCTTGCTCATGAGGCTCTCGGGTCCTCGGTCCAGCGTTGGGAGCAGAGCATCTACGAGTTGGACGATGCCGAGCTGGGCAAATTCGACCAGGTCCATGTGGCCGACGTGCTGTTGCACCTCGAACGGCCCCTCGACGCTCTCCGGCGTATCCACGCCGTGACCGGAGGGCAGGCGCTGATCGCTGACACCATCGAAGCGGCAATGCCCCCGGGCGGCATGCGTTATCTCGGCAGCTGGGATCGGGTTACCTACTGGCTGCCCGGGCTGGAGACGTTGGTGCAAATGGTTGCCGATGCTGGGTTCACCTCGGTCCGGGTCCACGCCCTCTACAGCCTGGCTGTCACCAGTGCCCCCGACGCAATCGGTCCGTGGCGGGTATCCCTCATCGCGACGCCCTAGACACGCGCCGGCCTTTGGCGCACGCTCTCGGGGACGCCCTCCTCGTCCCTCGGCCCAGGGCGCGCTGTCATCATGGAACCGGCTATCCGCCTCGGTCCCATGATGGCTACCGGCCGAAACCATCCCAAAGTGGTCAGTTGTTGACCACTTTTGAGCGTCATGATGTCCTGGTGGAGGCGCTGGCCCCACGTGAGGTGTGCCGAGAGAAATGAGCGCAACGTGGAGTGGAAACTCGAATTGGTCGCAGTCCCCGTTTCGGACGTGGATCGCGCAAAGGCTTTCTATGCCGACCAGGTCGGCTTCAACGCAGATCACGACTTCACCGTGAGCGACGAGATCCGGTTCGTCCAGCTGACGCCACCGGGATCGGGCTGCTCGATTGCCATTGGGCGGGGAGTCGTCGATACCGAGCCAGGCTCGCTCAAAGGCTTGCAGCTGGTAGTCACCGACATCGAGGCGGCTCGAGCAGAGCTGATCGAGCGCGGTGTGGAGGTGAGCGACGTCCAGGAGTTCCCGTGGGGCTCGTTCGTCTACTTCAGCGACCCTGACGGGAACGGCTGGTCGGTGCAGCAGGTGCCTGTCCGCCAGTAGCCGGAGGGCATCCGGCCGCCCTGTCAGTCCTTGGTGAGGGCACTGTCACGGTCGCTGAAGACGACCATGCGGCTCACGAGATCGCCGACGAACGCGTACCGGTGGAAGACGACCGCTGGTGGAACGAGTGGGAGTCCATCACGATCCAAGATGCGCTGGTCGATGACGGCGACGAGGTCGTCGCCTGTCTCGATGAATCCGGTCGGCGTCACCTGGGGGTTGGATGTGGCGAACTGGTCGGACCAGTACCGACGGATCGCACCCTTGTCGTGCAAGGTGGTCCCGTTGGCCACGTCAGGCCACTCGACATCGTCGGTCATCATGGCCAACAGCTCATCGACCCGGCGATCGTTGAACAACCGGTAGGCGCTTTCCAACACCAGAACTCGCTCGCTCCTGTCCACGGATGGAGACCATAGACGTGCGGTACGGCCGGCGGTCGGCTCCGGTCCCCAGCTCCGTGCCCATCGCGGCTTCTGACACATCCCTTCCGTAGCATCACGGGATGGCCAAGACCGCTAAACGTCACCGCTGTCTCGACTGCGGCTCCATCTCGGCCCGGTGGGTGGGCCGGTGCCCGTCGTGCGGGGAGTGGAACACCCTGGTGGAGGAGTCTCGGCTCGGATCGCTCGAGCGTGCCGTGGGGGACCTCGACCTGGGATCGATGCCCGTGCCCCTGGCCTCGGTCGATGTCGCCGAGGCCGCCGCCGTGCCCACCGGTGTGGACGAGTTCGATCGGGTGCTGTCCGGTGGGCTGGTTCCCGGGTCGGTCACGTTGCTGGGCGGCGAGCCGGGGATCGGGAAGTCGACGCTGCTCTTGCAGGTGCTGGTGGCCCGAGCCGCAGCCGGTCACCGGGCCCTCTTGGTGTCGGCCGAGGAGTCGGCCCACCAGGTGCGCCTCCGGGCCGAGCGCCTGGGTCCGGTACCGCCCAGCCTTCTCATCCTGTCCGGCACCGACGTGACGGCCGTCCACCACGCCGTGGCCGAGACGGCTCCTGATCTGGTGGTGGTGGACTCCATCCAGTCAGTGGCCGTGGGTCCCGCGGTCCCGGGCGAGCGCCGTGCGTCAGGCGTGCCGGGCAGTGTGACCCAGGTACGAGAATGCGCTGATCAGCTGGTGGGCATGGCCAAGACCAATCAGGTGGCGACGGTGCTGGTCGGCCACGTGACCAAAGACGGCGCTCTGGCTGGCCCACGCACGTTGGAACACCTGGTCGACACGGTTCTCAGCTTCGAGGGCGACCGTCACCACGCCATCCGCCTCCTGAGGGCCGTGAAGCACCGTTTCGGGCCCACCGGGGAGCTCGGGCTGTTCGAGATGGGCGATGCGGGGCTGTCGCCCGTCGACGATCCGGGCCGGTTGCTGTTGGGCGATCGGCTGACCGGTGTCCCGGGCGGGATCGTGCTGCCGGCCATGCAGGGGACGCGGCCGCTCCTGGTGGAGCTCCAGGCGCTGGTGACCGCGATGGCGCTGGCTCAACCGAAGCGAGCGGCGGTCGGTCTGGACGCGGCGCGACTGGTCATGACCCTGGCCGTGCTGGGACAGCGTGCCGACGTCGACCTCATCGGCACCGACGTCTTTGCCTCAGTGGCCGGTGGCATCCGGGTCACCGAACCGGCTGCTGACCTGGCCATCGCCCTGGCCGTGTCCTCGGCCGCCAGCGGCGTGTCGCTGCCCGCCGACCTGGTCGCGCTGGGAGAGGTTGGCCTGGGCGGTGAGATCCGTCAGGTCTCGAACCTGCCGCGCCGGCTCGAGGAGTCGGTGCGGATGGGGTTCGGCCGGGCTGTCGTGCCCGGTTCTGCCCCTCCCGGCCCTGCCGGCATCGAGTTGCTGCGGGTCGATTCGTTGGCCGAGGCCGTGCATCGCTTCGGGTGCGGGCTACCCACCACATCCACCGCGCTCTGAGCATCGCCAGGATCAAGGCCGATGTGACGGGTACGATTCGGCAGTGAGCGCACGCCACAGTTCGGCCCTCAGCGAAGCCCTGGCCATGGCGGCCCCAGGTCGACCGCTCCGCGAAGGGCTCGACCGCATTCTCCAGGCCAAGCGGGGCGGTCTGGTCGTGGTGGGTGACGACCCCGCCGTGTTGTCGATTTGTTCGGGTGGGTTCCTGCTCGACGCCGAGTTCAGCCCGCAGCGCCTGTCCGAGTTGGCCAAGATGGACGGCGCCATCATCCTGGCCCGTGACGCGTCGAGGATCGCTCGGGCCAACGTCCATCTGATGCCCAAGGCCTCGATTCCCACCACCGAGACGGGGACGCGGCACCGGACGGCCGAGCGGGTGGCTCGCTCGATCGACGTGCCCGTGCTGTCAGTCTCCGCGGCCATGTCCCTGATCGCCGTCTATCGCAACGACCAAAAGCACACCTTGCAGCCCATTGGCTGGCTGGTCGATCGGGCCGACCAGGGGCTGTCCACCCTGCAGCGATTTCGGGTTCGCTTCGACGTGGCCCTCACCACGCTGTCCACCCTGGAGGTCGAAGACACCGTTTCCGTCCACGACGTCGTGGCCGTCCTGCAATCAGCCGAGATGGTGTCTCGCATCGCCAAAGAGGTCTCGGGCCACCTGGTCGAGCTGGGGGACGACGGACGCCTGGTCCAGCTGCAACTGGCCGAGCTGGTCGAGTCGGTGGCACCCACGCTGCGCCTGGTGCTGCGAGACTACCTCCGCCAGGCTTCGGACGGCTCGACGGTCAGGGAGCCGGCTGTCGACCGGGCCGTCCATCAGCTGAACCAGCTGAGCGCCGACGCGCTGGTCGACGTCCGTACCGTGGCCGAGGTCCTCAGCCTGCCCGCAGCTCTGGCCGACCAGCACGCCGGTGTCGAGCCGCGGGGCTATCGCCTCCTGCACCGCCTCCCCCGCTTCTCCGACGTCATCATCGAGCGGATCGTCGACCGGTTTCTCAACCTGCAACAGATCATGCGAGCATCCCTCTCCGATCTCGAGAAAGTCGAGGGCGTGGGCGTGGCCAAGGCACGATCGGTCAAGGACGGCCTGGCCCGACTAGCCGAAGCGAGCATCCTCGAGCGGTACCAATAGCGGCCCCGCCGAAGGGTTCGAACGGACCCGTCGGTCTGGGCCCCGCCCGGCACCGTGTACTCTGGTGTGCTCGTCCAGGCGGTCCCGTTGCGGCAATTGTGCCCGGGATTCGCCTCGCGACGCCGAGGAGGAACGGTGTTCGACATCGGTGACAAGGTTGTATATCCGCACCATGGCGCGGCGGTGGTCGAGCGACGGGAAACCAAAGAAGCGTTCGGCAAAAAACAGGAGTACCTGGTGCTCCGGCTGGCCTACGGTGACCTCACGTTGATGGTCCCCGCCGACAACACCGAGGGCGTCGGCCTCCGGGAGGTCATCAACGACGAAGAGGTCGAAGAGGTCTTCGCCGTCCTTCGGAAGAAGGAAGCGCGGATGCCGACCAACTGGTCCCGGCGCTACAAGAACCACTCGGAGAAGCTGCGGTCAGGTGACATCTACCAGGTCGCCGAGGTCGTGCGGAACCTATCCATCCGGGACAAGGACAAGGGACTGTCCGCCGGCGAGAAGCGCATGCTCAGCCGGGCGCGACAGATCCTGGTGTCCGAGCTGACGTTCGCGCTGCAGGTGGACGAGGAGACAGCCGAATTGCGGTTGAACGAGGCGCTGCCCTGAGCCTGTCGGCCGGGGACGAGCTTTTCGTGAACGCGCCGATCGTCGTCGACCCGGCCAATGCCGGCAGGGAGACGGTGTGGGCCATCGTGGTCGCCGCCGGCTCCGGGGACCGGTTCGGGCGGCCCAAGCAATTCCTGGACCTGGGTGGTCGCACCGTGCTGGAGCGGTCGATCACCGGCGCCCGCGGTGTCGCCGCCGGGGTCGTGGTCGTGGTGCCCGCCGGGCAGTCGCCGGCAGCGGACGCCCCGGATCCCAATTTTGGCGCCGATGTCCGGGTCGACGGTGGCCCGTCGAGGGCCGCCTCGGTGCGGGCCGGGCTGGCCGCCGTGCCCGCCGATGCCACCGTGGTGGTGATCCACGACGCGGCGCGCCCTCTGGCTTCGCCCGCCCTGTTCGACGCAGTGGTGGCGGCGGTCACCGGGCAGTCGGGCGCTGACGGGTGTATTCCCGTGCTCCCGGTGACCGACACCTTGAAGCGCGTCGCCGACACGCAGGTGATGGCCACCGTCGACCGCAGTGATCTGGTCGCCGCCCAGACCCCCCAGGCGTTCCGGGCAACGGTGCTGCGCCGGGCCCATCGGGAGGGAGCGGACGCCACCGATGATGCTGCGCTGCTCGAGTCCATCGGCGCTACGGTGCGCACGGTGCCGGGCGATCCTCGCAACTTGAAGCTGACCGTCCCCCATGACCTGATCCTGGCCGAAATCCTGGTTGGCTCGTGACCGGCGCACCCAACGTGAGGATTGGACAGGGGATCGACGTCCACCGGTTCTCCACCGACCCCGATCGCACGCTGGTGCTGGGGGGTATCACCATCGATGCCGCCGACGCCACCGGGCTGGATGGTCACAGCGATGCCGACGCCGTGGCCCACGCCATCTCCGACGCGCTCCTGGGCGCGGCCGGCCTCGGCGACCTCGGTCGTCATTTTCCCGACACCGACCCGCAGTGGGCCGGCGCCGATAGCGTGACCCTGCTCGCCAAGGTGGTGAAGCTGGTGGCCCAAGCGGGCTGGGTGCCGGTGAACGCCGATTGCACCGTGGTGGCTGAGCGACCCAAGCTCGCTCCCTACGTCGGGCTCATGGCTGATCGCCTGGGTGGCGTGCTCGCAGCGCCGGTCAGCGTCAAGGCGACCCGAGCCGAAGAACTGGGGGCCCTGGGCCGGGCCGAAGGCATCGCCTGCATGGCCGTCGTGCTCGTGTCTGCGTTGATCGAGCACGTGGGCGATGCCGATGAGGCGGTCGATCGATGACGCCACCGGGCCGGGGACGCGGCGGCGGTCGCAGCGGTAGCGGCGGCGGTCGAGACGACAGGAGCGGGTCGCGAGGCGCCGGTCGTGGCGGCTCCCCTCGGGCTGCGTCGGGCCGGGGTGGCCCGAAAGGGACTGGGCGCGCCGGCGCGGGAGCCGGGCGGCCCGGCGTTGGCCGGGCCGGAGCCGGGCGCGTCGAGCGCGGTGGCCGGACCGGAAGCGACCGGGACGGGCAGGCTCCCAGGCGCAGCCAAGAAAACCCCGGCCTCGGCGGCGAACAGGTAGAGGGGCGCCAGGCCGTCCGGGAGCTGCTGTTGGCCAACCGGCGGACCGTCCGGACGCTCATGATGGTCGAAGGCATGGACGCCGCCGCCATCCTGGACGACATCGAGGCTCTGGCCACCAAGCGCCGGGTTCGGGTCGACTATGTGTCCCGCAAGCGGCTCGACGGCGTGGCTCGGACCGACGGCGCCCAAGGGGTCGTGGCTCTGGCCAAGCCGGTGGAAGAGGTCTCCCTCGAGCAGCTCTGCGAGCCGTCCCGGCGTGGTCGACTGCCCTTCCTCGTGGTCATGGACGGCATCACCGACCCCCACAATCTGGGAGCGCTGCTCCGCAGTGCGGAGTGTGCCGGGGTCACCGGCGTCGTCCTTCCCCGGCATCGTGCCGTGCACCTGTCGCCAACGGTGGCCAAGGTGGCGGCCGGCGCCATCGAGTACCTCCCCATGACCCTGGTTCCCGGCATCCCCAATGCCCTGCAACGCCTGTCCGCGCTCGGCGTGTGGACCGTGGGGTTGGCCGGGGATGCGCCGCGCCCCCTCTACGAGCTACCGCTGGGCCAGGAGCCACTGGCTCTCGTCCTCGGCTCGGAGGACAAGGGGCTGGCTGCGCTGACCAGGAAGCGGTGCGACGCACTGGGATCGATTCCTCAGCACGGAACGCTCTCCTCCCTCAACGTGGCCACCGCCGGGGCCATCGCCTGTTTCGATGTGGCCCGAGGACGGGCCGACGCTGGGGGCGAGTAGCGACTGCGACTCAGCCGAGCCGCGACTCAGCCGACGCCACGACTCAGGCGACTTCGGTCACCTCGACGCCTCGCCAGAAGGCCACGTGATCGGTGATCTCCTCGGCCGCGGACAGAGCCGACGGGTAGTACCAGGCAGCGTCCTCATTTCGGTCTCCACCGGCCACCACCACCGTCCGATAGCTGGCCTCACCCTTCCACGGGCAGGTCGTGTGGCTGTCGCTGGGCTCGAAGAACTCGTCGTTGACCGAGGCGGGAGGGAAATAGTGGTTTCCCTCGACCACGACCGTGTCGTCGCTCTCGGCCAATACCGTTCCATTCCACGTCGCACGCACTGTCATGGCTCTTTCAACCCGATTTGCAGCAGACTTCTTCCCCGACGACCTCGGCGCACAGAGACCGGCCACGAGTGGGCCCGGGCGCGAGGGTGGCTGACGCGTGCGGGCACGAGGAGGAGCAGAGATGGCTGAACGAGCAGAAGTGATCGTCGTCGGTATGGGCCCGGGGACCGAGGACGTGGCCGGGAAGCTGGCCGAGGCGGGGCTCGACGTGGTCGGCATCGACGGGGAGCTGGTCGGGGGGGAGTGCCCGTACTGGGGATGCATCCCCTCCAAGATGATGATCCGGGCCGCCAACCTGCTGACCGAGGCCCGCAGGATCCCCGGGATGGCAGGAGACGCCACCGTCCGTCCGGATTGGACTCCGGTGGCGGCCAGGATCCGCGAGGAGGCCACCGACAACTGGGACGACACGGTCGCCGTCAAGCGTTTCGAGGGCAAAGGCGGCCGGTTCGTGCGGGGCTGGGGCCGCCTCGACGGTCCCCGCCGGGTCGTAGTCGGAGACCGGACCTTCGAGGCCAGCCGGGCCATCGTCCTCGGCGTAGGCGCCCGGTCATCGATCCCGCCCATCCCTGGACTGGCCGAGACGCCGTACTGGACGAACCGGGAGGCCATCGAAGTGGAAACCCTGCCGGCCACGTTGGCCATCCTGGGCGGGGGACCCGTCGGGGTAGAGCTCGGGCAGGTCTTCTCTCGCTTCGGTGTCGAGGTGACGGTGCTCGAGGTGGCCGAACGCCTGCTCGCGACTGAGGACCCGGAATCGAGCGAACTGTTGGCCACCGTGTTCGAACGAGAGGGGATTGCCGTCCACACCTCGGTCAACGTCGAGTCCGTGAGCCACGACGGTCATCGTTTTACCATCACGCCCGAGTCGGCCGAGCCGGTCATGGCCGAACGGCTGCTGGTGGCGAGCGGCCGTCGCCCCGATCTTCAGGGGCTCAACGTAGGGTCGATCGGTGTCGACGCCGACGCCGACGCCATACCGGTGGATGACCACATGCGGGTGACCGACGGCGTCTGGGCTGTCGGTGACATGACCGGCAAAGGGGCCTTCACCCACGTGTCGATGTACCAAGCCGCCATCGTCATCGACGACATCCTCGGTCGGCCGGTGACCGCAGCCGACTACCGGGCCACGCCCCGGGTGACGTTCACCGACCCCGAGATCGGCTCGGTCGGACTCCACGAGGCGTCGGCCCGGGACAAGGGCGTCGCCGTGCGAGTGGGCCGGGCCCAGGTCCCCAAGTCGGCGCGCGGTTGGATCCACAAGGCCGGCAACGACGGGTTCATCAAGTTGGTCGCCGATGCTGACCGGGGCACCTTGGTGGGGGCCACCTCAGCCGGGCCGGTGGGCGGCGAGGTGCTCGGGCTGTTGACGCTGGCCGTCCATGCCCAGGTGCCCATCACCCAACTCCAGCACATGATCTACAGCTATCCGACCTTCCACCGCGCCATCGAGAGCGCGCTGGCCGACATGATGCAAGACGGGTCGGGCGGCTAGCTCGGCGGACGGCTAGCTCGGCGGACGGCCGGGACCACATCGACCCTTGGCCGGCCAAATCGGACGCCGAGCAGGAGCGGGCGGTTCAGCAGACGCGATGCTCCTCTTCAGCGGCCATCACGAGAAGGGACGGCTCAGCAATAGGGGGAGGACAGGGTCATGAGGAACTCGCCCCCCTCGGACTCCCACATGGCCTCGACGACGAACCCCGAGGCCACCAGCTCCTCCTCCAGACCCTCCGGCGTGAACTTGCAGCTGATCTCGGTGAGTATCTCCTCGCCGTCTTCGAAGCTCACGTCCAGGTCGAGGTCGGACACCCGCACCCGTTGAGCGCCCGTGGACCGGAGCCGCATCTCGATCCGGCTGTCTGCTTCGTTCCACAACGCCACGTGCTCGAAGCGCTCGGGGACGAAGTTCGCGCCCAGTTCCCGGTTCAACACGTGGAGGACGTTCCGGTTGAACTCGGCCGTGACGCCTGCGGCATCGTCGTAGGCAGCCACCAGCCGTTGACGATCCTTGACCAGGTCGGTGCCGAGGAGGAAGTGGTCGGACGGATCCATGGCACAGTCGAGATCCATGAGGAACCGGCGCCGCTGAGCCGGATCGAGGTTGCCGATGGTCCCACCGAGAAAGGCAAAGAGTCGAACCCCGCCGGTGGGAAGGTTCTCCAAATGCCGGATGAAGTCCGCCACCACCGCGGTGATGGCCAGGCCCGGGAACTCCTGAGCCAGCTGCAGCGCCGATGCCCACAGGGTGGTCTCGCTCACGTCCAGGGGCACAAACCGATCGAGCGTGCCGGTGGCTTGCATGGCCTCGAGCAGGACGCGCGATTTGTCGCACGTGCCCGAGCCCAGCTCCACCAGCGTGTCGGCCTTGGACCGTTGGGCCATGTCCTTGGCGTGGGCCTCGAGGATGGAACGCTCGGCTCGGGTCGGGTAGTACTCGGGCAGCCGGGTGATCTCGTCGAACAGTTGGCTGCCCCGGTCGTCGTAGAAGTAGACCGGCGGTAGATGCTTGTGCTCGGCGGTGAGCCCCACCCGCACGTCCGCCTCCATGGCGGCGCGCAGATCGTCGGGCGTCAGATGCACCTCCACCGTCGGTCGGATGACGTCCGCGTTGTTGGGCTCAGACATCTTTGGCCAACCGGAGCCCGCTGAACGCCCAACGGGCTGCAGGAGGGAAGAAGTTTCGGTACGTGGGACGAACGTGGCCCTGGGGGGTGACACAGCAACCGCCCCGCAATACGTACTGGCTGACCATGAATTTGCCGTTGTACTCGCCCACCGCCCCCGGAGCCGGTTCGAAGCCGGGGTACGGGCTGTAGGCGCTCGAGGTCCATTGCCACACGTCGCCAAAGGGGCTCGAACGATCGCCGGCGATCGGGGAGGGATGGAGCACGTGGGGGTCGAGGAAGTTCCCGTCGACCGCCTCGGCTGCCGCGTGCACCTCCCATTCCGCCTCCGTGGGTAGCCGGGCACCGGCCCAACGGGCGTAGGCGTCGGCCTCGTAGTAGCTGAGATGGCACACCGGCTCCGCCGGGTTCAGGCGCCGAGACCCGGCCAGGGTGAAGATGTGCCACTCGTCGTCGACCCGAGACCAGTACAGGGGGGAGTCCCACTGCCCGGCGACCGCCGCCGCCCATCCGTCGGACAGCCAGAGGTCCGAGTGGTGATAGCCACCGTCCTCGATGAACGACAACCACTCCCCACAGGTCACCGGTCGACGGGCCATGGCGAAGGGCCGCTGGTAGACGCGGTGTCGGGGTGACTCGTTGTCGAACGAAAACGCGGTTCCGTCGTGGCCGATCTCCATCGTGCCCGACGGGTACCTGATCCACGACAGCGCCGGTGTCTGCGATGGCGCCGGCACGTCGAGGTCCCCATAGGCCGGGTCCAGTGGGCTGCACGACAACACGTGCTTGATATCCATCAAGAGAAGCTCTTGATGCTGTTGTTCGTGATTGATGCCGAGCTCCACCAACGCCAGCCCGTCTTCGTCGAGCGCATCGTCGAACAGTCGGCCCATGGCCGCATTGACGTGGCGCCGATACGACGCGATGTCATCGATTCCCGGGCGTGACAACAGGCCCCGTTCGTCGCGGGCGTGCCGGGCCCCTACCCCCTCGTAGTACGAGTTGAACAGAAACCCGTAGGCGGGGTGAAAAGGCTCGTAGTCGCTCAGCCTGGGTCCCAGCAGGAAGGTCTCGAAGAACCACGACGTGTGGGCTCTGTGCCACTTGGTCGGGCTCACGTCTGGCATGGACTGGACGGTCTGGTCTTCGGCCGAGAGTGGCTCGGCCAGGGACTCGGTCAACGCCCGTGTCTCGTGGAAGCGAGCAGCAAGCGTCTCTTGATCGAGGGCTGTTGAGAGTTCGATAGTCTCCCTCTCCTTCCGGTGCGGTCCGGCTTTGCTCCGCCACTTCTGCCGTAGGTTCGACGGCATCCCACGTAGACAGACAAGATACCCGGACCGACCCCGAAGCGAACCTGCACCCCCCGGCGACGGGACTGCGACGGGAATACGACGGGGTGTCGTCGTAGGTTTGGAGCAGGCATGGTCGGCACCGACCAGCACCGGGTACGAGCGGACGGCTGGGACGCCACAAGGGAGATCGCCGTGGTCGAAACGAACGAGGAGTACCCGTCCACCAGCGGGTTTGGTGACGGGAGCCGGTATGAGCGGGGTCGGCCCGGCTATCCGGACGAAGCCCTGGCCATGTTCGCCCGGGTGTTTGATCTCGGGCCCGGAATACGGGTGATCGACCTCGGAGCGGGCACGGGAAAGTTCACCCGTCAGCTGGCCCTGTCCGGCGTCGAGATCCTGGCCGTCGAGCCTTCTCCGTCCATGCGCACGGCATTCGCCAGGAAAGTACCCGACGTGGAGCTGGTCGACGGAAGTGCGGAACACATTCCCGCGGCCGACGCCTCGGTCGACGCCGTCTTCGTGGCTCAGGCATTTCATTGGTTCGACGCCGATGCCGCGCTCACCGAGATCGCACGCGTTCTCCGGCCCGGTGGCGGATTGGGGCTGATCTGGAACGAGCGCGATGACTCCGTCGAGTGGGTGAGCACGCTGAGCCGGGCCATCGAGTGGCCCGAACGCGGCCCCTACCAGGTGGGCAAGGACTTTCGGCCGGTGGTGTCGGCGCACCCGGCCTTCGAGGACGTCAACCAGTATCGCTACCAGTTCCACCAGATGCTCGATCACGCCGGTCTGATGGACCGGATGGCCTCGACCAGCTACATCACGGCCATGGAGCCCGACCAGCGAGAGGCCTACCTGGTCCCGCTGGCCGAGCTGGTGTCCCGGCTACCCGAGCCTGTCGACCTGCCCTATGTCACCAGCGCGTACACGGCCCGACGCGTCTGAGTCGAGACGACCGGAGCGGCGATTACGCAGCGCTCTCGCCCGCTGAAAAAATTGAGCCGGCGGTGGGAATCGAACCCACGACCTGACGATTACAAGTCGTCTGCGCTACCAACTGCGCCACACCGGCCGGTCGTCAGGCCGGAGCCCGCTTCCCCGGGAAGCCTATCTGGCAGGCACTACGGCCCCGTGGCACGGCCTGTCCGGGTCGCGTGAGGGTAAACGCTTGCGCCCGAACCTCCAGGTTGGCAGGCTGGCACCCCAATGACCGACACCTCTGCATTCGGCGAGGACCCGCCGCCACCACCCGACGGACCCGAAGAGGGCCCACCGGTAGGTCGGGCCGTGGCCCTTCTGGTCGTCTTTGTCGTGGTGACTGCCCTACTCGTGGGCATCGTGAACCGCCATCCGGCAACGAGCGTGGCTACCGCCACTACCGCCACCACCGCGCCGCACACCTCGACCACCGTCCCCGGTGGCACCACGACCACCACCGTGCCGAAAACCCAGGTCCCGGTGCTGGTGGCCAACGGATCGGGTGCAGTCAACGCAGCCACCAACTTCTCCAACGAGCTCCAGTCGGCCGGGTGGACCCAGCTTCCGCCGGTGAATGCCACGGTCACCGGTCTGGGCACCTCGAGCGTCTACTACGCCGCTCCCGTCTACAAGCCGGCGGCGGAGTCCATCGCCACCACGCTGCACCTTCCGCCCACTGCGGTGAAGCCGCTGACGGCCGCTGTGCCCGTGGCCAACGTGGTCGGATCAGGGGTGGTGGTGGTGATCGGCGCTGACCTGGCCCCGGTATCGGGCTCGACCACGACCACCGCGGCGCCGGTGACCACCACGACGGCCGCCCACTCGACCACTTCCACGACCAAGAAGTAATGACCGACCCGCCGGAATGGGCGGCGCGCTTCGCCCCCTTTCTGGCCGACCGGGCCGGGAGCGTGGTGCTCACCGATTTTGACGGCACGCTGGCCCCCATCGTGGCTGACCCGGCCACGGCACGACCGCTACCCGGTGCCCGGGAGACGCTGGCCGACCTGGGTCGGCAGTTTCGCACGGTGGCGGTGATTTCCGGCCGGCCGGCGTCGTTCTTGGTGGACCAACTCGGCGGCATCGGCGGCGTCCGGTTGGTCGGCTCCTACGGGGCGGAATGGGCCGAGGCCGACGGCATCATCAACACCGACCCGACCGTCGACCAATGGCGTTCGGCGGTGGCCGAGGCCGGGGCCAGGCTGGCGGCAGAAGCCCCTCCCGGCGTGCTGGTCGAGAACAAGGCCCTGTCGCTCACCCTTCACTGGCGGAGGGCCCCCGAGTCCGAGCCCTGGGTCGTCAAGGCCGCGACAACAGAGTCCGAGCGCTCCGGGCTGGTGTGCCACGACGGACGCCAGACGGTGGAGCTGCGCCCCCCCGTCCCCATCGACAAGGGATCGGTGGTCGAGCAGCTGGCCCGAGGGGCCCGGTGCGCCTGCTTTCTGGGTGACGACGTGGGCGACCTCCCGGCGTTCGCCGCCCTCGACCGCCTGGCCGCCGAGGCCGGCACCGCGGTGGTGAAGGTGGCCGCGGCCGACCAGGAATGCCCGCCCGAAGTGGGGGCGTCGGCCGACGTCATCGTCGAGGGCCCTCCCGGTGCCCTGCGCCTGCTGCAGTGGCTGGCGCAACCGGGGTAGCGGGTTAGTCACCAGCGGGTTGCGCAGTAGCGGTTTTCACGGGAACCACTTGTCGCGGCAGGACCGGGCGAACCGCTGCCGGCTGCTGCTCCGGTGGTGCTCTTCAGGCGGTGCTGTTCAGGTGATGAGGTCGGCTTGCGCCAGCTGGTCGTTGAACCAGTCGGCCGGGGACTTGGCCACGATGAGATCCCGGAGCGCCTTGGAGGCGGCGGCTCGCTCATCGGCTCCCATCCTGAGGGCTTGGGACAAGACGGTTGCCGTGCCGCCCACATCGAAGGGGTTGATCTCCAAGGCGAGGCCGGCCAGTTCCTCGAAGGCGCCGGCCTCGCGAGACAGGGCCAGGACGCCATCGGCGGTGTTGAGCACGGGTCCTTCCTTCGCGACCAGGTTCATGCCGTCACGGATCGGATTGACCAGCAGGACGTCGTAGCGCGTGAGGGCGGCGAGCGATCGCGGATAGTCGTCCTCGACGTGCAGGACGATCGGCGTCCACCCGGGAGTGGCCCACCGCCGGTTGATGCGGGCCACGGTCGACTCCACCTCGTTCTGGTAGGCCAGGTACTCGGCCAGTCCCTGCCGAGAGGGATAGGCCAGGGCAACGAAGACCACCCGCTCCCGCCACTCCGGTTCGTAGGCCAAGAGCTCCTCGTAGGCCCAGAACCCGCGCAAGATGTTCTTGGACAGCTCCATGCGGTCGACCCGGAGGATCACCTGGCGGTCGGCGCCGATCTCGGACTCGAGCCGGCCGAGGGCCAACTCCACTTCGGGCTGGGCGACGGAGGCGAGGAGGCGGTTGGCGTCGGAGCCCAGTCCCGAGACGAAGGTCGACGGCGGTGCCCGATCGGGGCTCAGCTGGTCGTGGCAGGCCCGGTAACCGGTAGCCCAGCGCTCGGTGTGGAACCCACACGCGCCGAACCCGGCCATCCCCGCCAACAGCTCGTCGATCACGGCGTTGGGCAGCATGCGCAGCACCGAGGGATCGGCAAACGGGGTGTGGGTGAAGTGCACGGTCCGCAGATCGGGTCGCTCGCGGGCCAGCTCCGAGCCGACCAAGGTGAGGTGGTAGTCCTGGACGAGCACCCGTCCAGCTTCGGGCGCCACCAACGCCACCCGCTCGGCGAACAGCCGGTTGTACTCCCGGTACGCTTCCCACGCCTCGGACCAGCGCCCATCGGATCGAGGGCGCCGGGCGGCATCGAAGAGGTGATGGTGACAGAACCAGAGGGTGGCATTGGAGACCACGTCGTAGGCCATCCGATAGACGTCCGGGTCGGGATCGAGGAGCTCGATGCGCAGTCCGTCCTCGACCATGAGGCCCTGGTCCATGGCCTGCCGATCGGCATCGCTCAGGGCGCAGGCCACCCAGGTCGCCCCGGTGCCCGCCACCATCGGGTACAGCGACCCGGCGAGGCCCCCGGCGCCGTGGCCCCTGACCAGCTGGCCATTGTCGTCGAGTCGGAACGAGAGCGGGCCGCGGTTCGAGACCACGACGAGATCCTCGAGGGACCCTGGGGAACCCCCTTGGGGTCGGTCGGCCATGGAGCGCAAGCTAGTCGGGTCGAGGCGACTACTGCGGCGAGGAGATCGGGCCGGCCCCTTGACAAGGTTGTGATTGACCACTAACTTACGAGTCATGGTTCCGATCCGACAGTCAGCAGGAGCACGACGCTCCTCGGTGCTCACGGCAGCAATTGCCGAGTTCGCCCGGTCGGGATACGCCGGTACCTCCACCGAGGCGATAGCCAAGCGGGCCGGGATCTCCCAGCCCTATCTATTCCGGCTCTTCGGCACTAAAAAGGACCTCTTCATTGCTACGTACAATCTCGTTTCCGCCCGGATAGAAGAGGCCTTCATTGACGCCGCCGATGGCCTGCACGGCGAAGAGGCCATGCACGCCATGGCGGCCGCCTATATCGAGCTGCTTCAGGACCCGGACCTCCTCCAGGTCCAGTTGCACGGGTTTGCCGCCGCCGCCGGCGACGCCGACATCGCCCGGGCCTGCCGTGAGGGATTCCACACCCTGTGGCACCTGATCGCCGAGCGGGCCGACGTGGACGAGCCTGAGCTTCGCGATTTCTTCGCCCACGGGATGCTGCTGAGCGTGCTCTCGGCCATCAACATGCTGTCCATTCCCGAGTCGTGGGCCCAGGCCTTCTGTCCTAGTCCGGAGAAGTTGGAAGGGATCCGGTCTGCCGGAGCTGCCGCTGCCTCGGCCCAGCAACTGTCGAGCGAGACGGCATAGTGCCCTCTCTTTTTTGTGCCCTGAAGGTAGTAACCAATCACAACCGTCCCGGAGGTATCTAGCCATGTTTTCCCCGCTTTTGTTCCCCCCCTTTTTTTCCACGGCAAAGGTAGTAACTAGTCACAACCTCGACGTCGCATCAACCGGTCCTGAGGGACCGGGGCGATTTGGACAGGCCATCCAGCGCGCAGGAGCGTTCTTCGGAAAGAGGGCACGATGACCACCACACTCGATCGAAACGACGCCTCGGGGCCCGGCGCCTCAGGGGCGGCCGGCCTGGCCCGCTCCAAGGCCGTCTGGGCCGTCGTCATCACCGGGCTGGCCCTGTTCATGGCCTCCCTCGACAATCTGGTCGTCTCGACGGCCCTGCCCGTCATCCGGGTCAACCTGCATGCCGGGCTGTCCGGGCTGGAGTGGACGGTCAACGCCTACACCCTGACCTTTGCCGTGCTGCTGTTGAGTGCGGCCGCGGTGGGCGAGCGCATCGGCCGGCGGCGCACCTTCATCATCGGGATCGCCGTGTTCACCCTGGCCTCCGCGGCCGCCGCTCTGGCCCCGAGCATCGGCGTGCTGGTCGCCGCCCGCGCCATCCAGGGCGCCGGCGGGGCCATGATCATGCCGTTGTCGCTGACCCTCCTCAGCGCTGCCGTTCCTCCTGAGCGCCGCAACGCCGCTCTCGGCATCTGGGGCGCCATCGGCGGGATGGCCGTGGCCATCGGACCGCTGGTCGGCGGGGCGGTCACCACCGGCTGGGCCTGGCAGTACATCTTCTGGCTCAACGTTCCCATCGGGCTGATCCTGGTCCCCCTGGCCTGGTGGAAGCTGTCCGAATCCCGGGGGCGAGCGTCGCGACTGGACTTCGGCGGTGTCATCCTGGCCAGCATTGGCCTGTTCGGCGTGGTCTACGGCCTGGTCCAGGGCAACTCCCACGGCTGGACCAGCACCGGGGTCCTGACCTCGTTCGTCGTGGGCGTGGCCGGCTTGGCCGCCTTCGTCTGGTGGGAGCTCCGGGTCGAGAACCCGATGCTGCCGCTGCGCCTGTTCAAGAACCGGGCGTTCGCCGCCGTCAACGTGACGGCCATGCTGTTCAGCTTCGGGATGTTCGGCTCGATCTTCTTCCTGTCCCAGTTCCTCCAGACCGTCCAGGGCTACTCGCCGCTCAGCGCGGGCATCCGGGTGTTGCCGTGGACCGGGGTGACCATGCTCCTTGCCCCGGTGGTGGGACTGCTGGCCGAGCGCATCGGAGGCAAGATCCTGGTCGTCTCCGGCCTGCTCCTCCAGGCCGTGGGCCTGTTCTGGCTGGCCACCGTGGTCACGCCGACCACGCCGTACCTGGACATGGTCCCTGCCTTCGTGATCGCCGGCGTGGGCATGACGCTCTTCTTCGTACCCCTGGCCTCGCTGGTGCTTGGCTCGGTGCCCAAGGCGCTCGAAGGGGTGGCTTCGGGCACGAACAGCGCATTCCGGGAGCTGGGCGGCGTGCTGGGCATTGCCGTGCTGGGCGCAGTCTTCTCCTCCTCAGGTGGCTACGCCTCCGGCCAGGACTACGTGAACGGGCTGACCCCAGCCATCACTGTGGGAGCCATCGTGGTGGCCATCGGTGCGATCACCGCCATGCTGGTGCCGGCTATCAAGCGGTCCCGCCAGCGCCGTGACGGTGAGGTTGTCCAACCGGTCACCGACGGGGCGGCCGACCCGGGCCTCGAAGGTGCCGTGGAGCCGGCGGTTGCCTCAGCAGGCGTCACCGGTACCGAGCTCGAGGGCAGTCTGGCCTGACCAGGCGGCGGCCTAGCCGCTTGGGCCGTCTGACTACTGAGCGGTTGGCTCGGGAGCGGTTGGCTACCGAGCGTTTGGCTCGGTTGCGTTTGGCTCGGTTGCGGTTGGCTCGGTGCCCGCGGAAATGACGCGGGCCCGGGCCAAGGCCGTTCGCAGAATGTCGGTGGCCTGAGGCCGGAGCTCGGACAACGGCCGGTTCCGGTGCACCCGAACGCCCAAATCGACCTGGGCGATGGAGTCAGCCCCGTATCGGGCGGCCACGTCGACCAGGATGGCCAGCTCCACGGCGTACCCGTCGGCCAGGCCACAGGCTTCGAGCACAGCTCGGGGTGCGGCCGTCTCGCCGGCCAATGGCTGGTTGATCCCAGCCAGGTTCGGAAAGAGCAGGTCGATGACCGGTCGGGCCATCAGCTCGGTCACCCGGCCACCACCGGCGGGGGCGTCGTGCAAGGGTCGTTCGTAGAAGCCCTTGACCAGCTTGATGTTGTCGTCCAGCAACAGGGGGCCGAGCAGCCCGCTCACGAAGTGGGGGCCGAAATTGGTCACGTCGGCATCCACGAAGGCGACGATGTCCCCCTTGGACGCCTCGAGGCCGACCCGCATGGCCTGTCCCTTGCCCCCGAATCCGCTGCGAGCCATCGGAGCCGCAGGATCGTGGGCATTGTCGAGATCGTGGGCAATGTCGAGATTCTGGGGACCATCCGTCCAGGGGTCCGTCCGCGGGTTGGTCGAGGTTCCGGGATTGGTCGGCGTGCTCGGGCTGGTCGGCGTGCTTGGGCTGGTCGGTGTACCGGGCTCGCCCACCACGACCGCTCCGGCTCGTTGGGCGACCTCCGCAGTCCCGTCGGTAGAGCCGTCGTCGACGACCAGTACTTCATCGAGCAACGGGACGCCACCACCCACGGCGGTGAGGGCACTGGTGATCGATCTCACCACCACCCCCACGGTGGAAGCCTCGTTCCTGGCCGGTATGCAGACGGAGATCTTGCGGTCACCCTTGGCTGTCACCAGGGCCTGGATGTCGAAGTCGCCATGCCCGAACACGCGCCGGGAGCGCTCGGGTTCCTCGCTCCTGGTCGACGGCATGGCGACATCTTCGCTCACGATGGCGACGGCGGGGAAAACGGGACCACCAACCCACGCGGCGGGCATACTTTGCCCAGGTGATGGACGTCGGCGGGCACGTGCTGGCGCACGAGCGTACGGCGCCCGGAGGCCCTTGGAGAGGCTGGCTACGGGGCGAGAGAGCGGCCGTCGAGAGGCCCGTTTGGGGGGGCGGATTGACGACGGGTGTGAATTCGTCCACCATAGAGGGATCATCCAGAGCGGTTGAGGGACCGGGCCCTGTGACGCCGCGGCAACCAGCACATCGAAGGCCTGCGGGCTCGAGGTGGTGCCAGGTGCCAATGCCCGAGCGATGAGGAGGACATGTGGACTTCGTTTCTGGACTTCGCTGTCGTGAATGCGGCCGCGCCTATCCGGCCGAGGCATTGCACGTCTGTGACTACTGCTTTGGGCCGCTCGAGGTCACCTACGACTACGAACGGATCGCCGCCACGGTGACGCGGGAGCGGATAGCCGCCGGCCCTCGGACGATCTGGCGCTACGCCGACCTGTTGCCGGTGTTCGATCCCGCCCCGGTGGACCTCGGAGCCGGGTTCACCCCGTTGGTCCGCGCCGACCGGCTGGCCGCCGAGCTCGGCCTCGGAGAGCTGTGGATCAAGGACGACACGGCCAACCCCACCGGCTCCTTCAAGGACCGGGTCGTCTCGGTGGCGCTGACCAAGGCCCGCCAGCTCGGGTTCAAGGTGGCCGCCTGTGCGTCGACTGGGAACCTGGCCAACTCGGTGGCGGCCCACGCCGCCCGGGCCGGGATGGAATCGATCGTGCTGATCCCGTCCAACCTGGAGAAGGCGAAGGTCACCATGACCGCCGTCTACGGCGGCCGGGTCATCGCCGTCGACGGTAGCTACGACGATGTGAATCGTCTGTGCGCCGAGTTGACCAGCGAACATCCCTCCTGGGCCTTCGTCAACGTGAACGTGCGCACCTACTACGCCGAGGGGTCGAAGACTCTGGCCTTCGAGGTGGCCGAGCAGCTGGGCTGGGAGACGCCGGACCACGTCGTGGTGCCCATTGCCTCGGGGAGCCAGCTGACCAAGGTGGCCAAGGGCTTCGAGGAGCTGGCCAAGGTGGGCCTAGTCGAGGATGGCCATACGGTGCGGATCTCCGGCGCCCAGGCTGCCGGCTGTTCCCCGGTGGCCACCGCCTTCGCCGACGGGAGCGACGTCATTCGCCCGGTGAAGCCGTCGACTATCGCCAAGTCGCTGGCCATCGGCAATCCAGCTGACGGGTGGTACGCCCTGGAGGCCATTCGGAAGTCCGGCGGCTCCTGCGCGTCGGTGACCGATGACGAGGTGCTCGAGGGCATCAAGTTGCTGGCCCGGACGGAGGGTATCTTCGCCGAGACGGCGGGCGGCGTGACCATCGCCACCCTGGCCAAGCTGGCCGCCCAGGGAATCGTCCGCTCCGATGAGCGGGTGGTGGCCCTGGTCACCGGGCATGGCCTCAAGACGGTCGAGGCCCTGACCGACACGGTCGGCCCGCTCGCTACGATCCCCCCCACGCTCGATGCCTTCGACGCTGTCGTCGATCTGGATGTCGAGCACGACACCACCGCAACTAGGAGCACCTCATGAGCGTCACCGTTCGTATCCCCACCCAACTGCGTACCTTGACCGGTGGAAGCGGCGAGGTCGTCGTTGACGGCGGAACCGTCGGCGACGTCCTGAAGGCACTCGATGCCGCTCATCCCGGCTTCGCCGGGCGCCTGTTCGACGATGCCGGTGGGCTCCGCCGCTTCGTCAACGTGTTCCTGGCCGACGAGGACGTTCGCTTCCTCGAGGGTCTGGGCACCGAGGTGAAGGACGGGCAGACCCTGTCGATCGTGCCCGCCGTCGCCGGAGGCTGAGTGGCCATACAACCCATCCTCCCTGGTAAGGGCGGTTGCGGTTGCGTCCAGCCGTGGAGCGTGGTTTGCTGTTAGCACTCGGCAGCATAGAGTGCTAATGACCTGAAGACCCGAAAGCGGGTCTCTCACACCCCCCACGGCCCCCCCATCGGGCCGTGAACCGATCGAATCCACGGAGGATCACGACATGGCCAAGTTGATCACCTTCGACGAGGAGGCTCGCCGGTCCCTCGAGAGCGGGATGAACAAGCTCGCCGACGCCGTTCGCGTCACCCTTGGGCCCAAGGGCCGCAACGTCGTCTTGGACAAGAAATGGGGTGCGCCGACGATCACCAACGACGGCGTCTCCATCGCCAAGGACATCGATCTCGAAGATCCCTTCGAGCGGATCGGTGCCGAGCTGGTCAAGGAAGTGGCCAAGAAGACCGACGATGTCGCCGGTGACGGCACCACCACGGCCACCGTGCTGGCCTGGGCCATGGTCCATGAGGGCCTACGAAACGTGGCCGCCGGTGCCAACCCGATGTCGCTGAAAAAGGGCATCGAGGCGGGCGTGGAGTCCGCAGTGTCATCGCTCCAGGGCATCGCCCGCGAGACCGACTCCAAGGGTCAGATCGCTCAGGTCGCCTCGATCTCCGCGGCCGACACGGAGATCGGCGGCATGATCTCCGAAGCGATCGACAAGGTGGGCAAGGACGGGGTCATCACCGTCGAGGAGTCCCAGACCTTCGGCATGGACATGGACCTGGTCGAGGGCATGCGCTTCGACAAGGGCTTCATCTCCCCCTACTTCGTAACCGACCCCGAGCGGATGGAAGCGGTCATGGAGGATGCCTACATCCTCCTGGTCGGATCCAAGATCACTGCGGTTCGGGACCTCCTCCCCGTGCTCGAGAAGGTCATGCAGAGCGCGAAGCCCCTGGTGATCATCGCCGAGGACATCGAGGGCGAGGCCCTGGCCACCCTGGTGGTCAACAAGATCCGTGGCACGTTCAAGAGCGTCTCGGTCAAGGCCCCCGGGTTCGGCGAGCGCCGCAAGGCCATGCTCCAGGACATCGCCATCCTCACCGGCGGCCAAGTGGTCACCGAAGAGGTCGGCCTCAAGCTCGAGAACATCGGCATCGACCTGCTGGGCCAGGCCCGCAAGGTCGTGGTGACCAAGGACGAGACCACCATCGTCGAGGGTGCCGGTTCCGATGAGGACATCAAGGGCCGGATCAACCAGATCAAGGCCGAGATCGACAACACCGACTCCGACTACGACCGGGAGAAGCTCCAAGAGCGCTTGGCCAAGCTGTCCGGCGGCGTGGCCGTCATCAAGGTCGGCGCGGCCACCGAGGTGGAGCTCAAGGAGAAGAAGCACCGCATCGAGGACGCTGTCTCCACCACCAAGGCCGCCATCGAAGAGGGTGTCGTGCCCGGCGGTGGCGTGGCCCTGCTCCGGGCCCAGTCGGCGATCCTGGACACGGCCGGCAAGCTCGAGGGTGACGAGGCTACCGGCGCACGCATCGTGGCCCGGGCCGTCGAGGAGCCGCTGAAGCAGATCGCGGTCAACGCCGGTCTCGAGGGTGGCGTGATCGTGGACAAGGTCCGCAATCTCAAGAAGCCAACCGAGGGCCTCAACGCCGCAACCGGCGAGTACGAGGACCTGTTCAAGGCGGGCGTTATCGACGCCGCCAAGGTGACCCGGTCGGCGCTGCAGAACGCAGCCTCGATCGCCGCCCTGTTCCTCACCACCGAGGCTGTCATCGTCGACAAGCCCGACGATGATGGTGCCGGCGGCGGGATGCCTGGCGGGATGGACGACTTCTAAGTCGGACGCTGATTCCGGCCCGCCATAGTGGGCTCAGCTTCTGTCCCACCGAAGGTGGGCTCAGCTGTGACGAGGGGCGCCCTGATGGGGCGCCCCTCGTTCGTTCCCTAGACTGACGGCTGTGACCGACCCCCTGACTCCAACCACCGGGCTGGGCGTCCTCCACCTCTTTTGCCGGGTGCCCCGATCGGCCGCCGGGGACCCCACGGTGGACGCCGAAGCGGTGATCCGGGCGGTCAAGCATGCAGAGGCCGAAGAGGTGCAGGTGGTCACGGTGGCGGTCCTGGGCCACAAGGCGGATGTCGGTTTCGTGGCCCTGGGGGCAGACCTGTGGCGTTTGCGGGTCTTCCAGACGGAGCTGCAATCGGCCGGTCTGGATCTGGTCGACTCCTACGTGTCACTGACCGAGGTGTCCGAGTACGCCGCCGGCGTGCCCCAGGAGATGAAGCAGAACCGTCTGTATCCGAAGCTCCCGCCCGAAGGGAAGACGGCGTTCTGCTTCTATCCGATGTCCAAGCGCCGCGGCGACGTGGCCGGGTCCAATTGGTTCTCGATGCCTTTCGACCAGCGCAGGGAGCTGATGTTGGGCCACGGGTCTGCCGCTCGCGCCTTCGCCGGGCGGATCTTGCAGCTGATTACCGGTTCTACCGGGATCGACGAGTGGGAGTGGGGGGTGACGCTGTTCGGCGTTCACCCCGACGACCTGAAGGACTGCGTCTACACCATGCGCTTCGACGAGGGATCGGCCCGTTTCGCTGAGTTCGGGCCGTTCATCACCGGGATGGTGGCGCCGGTTGAAACGGTGATGTCCGAGCTGGTGCAACATGGCTGAGAACGGGCGGACCGGTTCAGTGGCGGATACCGGATCAGCGGCGGATACGGGATCAGTGGCGGATACGGGATCAGTGGCGGATACGGGATCAGTGGCGGATTCGGGTGCGGAAGGCGGCCTGGATTCGGCGGAGGGCTTGGGGTCGGCGGACGGCCTGGGTCGACTCAGAGATGAGCTCCGTCGTCTGGAGCGGGTGGTGGTGGCATTCAGCGGCGGTGCCGACTCGGCCTTCCTCGCCTGGGTGGCCACGGACACGCTCGGGTCCGATCACGTGCTGTGCGGAACGGCGGTGTCGCCCTCCCTTGCACCCGAGGAGCTGGCCGACTGCCGAGCGCTCGTCGCCGAATGGGGGTTGCGGCACGTTGAGGTGGAGACAACGGAGCTGGCCGATCCGGCCTATGCAGCCAACGACGGCTCCCGCTGCTACCACTGCAAGACCTCGCTGCTCGATGCCCTCGGTCCGCTGGCCGACAGCGACGGTTCTCGCGTTGTCCTGGGCGTCAATGTGGACGACCTGGGTGACCATCGTCCCGGCCAACAGGCGGCGACCGAGCGGGGGGCACTCTTTCCCCTGGTTGCCGCCGGATTGACCAAGTCCGAGGTGCGCGAGTGGTCGAGGGAGCTCGGGTTGCGCACCTGGGACAAGCCGGCGGCCGCCTGTCTGTCCTCGCGTGTTCCCTATGGGACACCGGTCACCTTCGGCGTCCTGCAGTCGGTGGCCGATGCCGAGTCGGGCCTGCGGGCCCTCGGGTTCCGCCAGTTGCGGGTCCGGCATTACGGCGACACGGCCAGGATCGAAGTGCCCGATGCCGATCTGGCTGCCGTGGTGGCCCAGCGGGAGGCGATCTCGGCCGCGGTACACGCCGCCGGCTACAAGTACGTCACGGTGGACCTCGATGGATTTCGGTCGGGGAACCTCAACGATGCACTGGGGATCCAGCGACAGGCGCTGGCCGTGACCGGAGGCGGGCAGTGATCGGCGTACGCGTGAAGTTGACCTTTCCCGAAGAGCTGGTCCGCCAGCCGGTCATCGCCCGGATGGCCTCGAAGTTCGGGGTGGTCCCGAACATCCGTCGAGCCAATGTGGGCGAGCAGGAAGGCTGGATCATCTGCGAGCTCGATGGCGACGGCCCCACGGTCGACCGTGCCGTCGACTGGTTGCGCGAAGAGGGTGTCCGGGTCGATCTTCTCGGAGACATCGTCGAAAGTTGAGATCCCCGAGTTCGGGGTAGGTGCCCTGGAACCCGGGGGCTCCTGGACCTCTGGGACCCTCGGAGCTGGGACGGTTGGGGGCCCCCTGGCGACCCTGGCCGAGATCGATTCGGCGGGGCCCTCGATGGGGAGTGAGGCGGCCGGTGGGATGAGTGGATAATGGACGACTCGCACGGCGAGGAGCTGGCAGCGAACAGGCGGAACTGGGACGAACGGGTGGGCATCCACCTTGCCTCCCACTTTTACGACGTCGACGGTTGGCTGCGTGCCCGACCGGGACCGCGACCGAGGGAACTGGATGCACTGGGGGACGTCTCAGGCCTGGACCTGGTGCACCTTCAGTGCCACTTCGGGCTGGATACCTTGGCCTGGGCTCGGGTCGGGGCGCGGGTCACCGGGCTCGATTTCTCGTCAGAGGCGGTGGCCACCGCCTCTGACCTCGCCCGACGGGCCGGCCTCTCCGACCGATCGGAATTCGTGTGCGCCGACGTGCTCGACGCGTGCAACGCCCTCGGGCAACGGACTTTCGATGTGGTCTACGTGAGCCTGGGCGCCCTGTGCTGGTTGCCCAGCGTGGACCGCTGGGCGTCCCAGGTGGCGGGGCTCCTGCATCCCGGAGGCCGCCTGTACCTCCACGACGGCCATCCGCTGGCCTGGGCGTTGGGTGACCAAAGCCTGGTCGTCGAGCACGGCTATTTCGAAACTGACATGCCGTTCGTCGACGATTCGGATGAGACCTATACCGACGCCACCCGGCCATTGGTCAACCGGCGGAGCTACGAGTGGAACCACGGACTAGCTGAAACGGTGACCGCCCTGCTCGACCACGGGTTGCACATCGACCGGTTGGAGGAGCACGACTGGCATGTCCATCAGCGATTCCCGTGGCTGGTGGAAGAGGGCGCGGGCCACTGGGTCGCCCCGCATGAGTTTCCGCAGGTCCCGCTCACGTTCACCGTGGTGGCGAGCCGCGCCGGTTAGAACCCGCTTGTGGCGTCCCGGGTGCGCCTCGCGCTATCGGCGGGGAGGCTCGTCTTGTGGGCGGACCGTCCACCCTGCCTGTGAGACCTTGCGCGGCTCGTAGAACAGGCAACCATCCGGGCAGGCGAAGGGAAATGGCTCGTTGGCGTTCATCCGGCAGCGCTCGACCTTTTCGTGCTGCCTGGTTGTCTGCATGATGTAGTGGCGGCAATCGGCGTTAACGGACACGTCATATTGTGGCGCACGCCAGACCACTGATTGGGGTCACCCCGCGGCGAGGGGTATCTCGGAGTGCCTGTATATGGGCATGAACCGGATTGCGGCCTCGGTGCGATCCCTGAGCCATCGGATGGCCTCGGCGGGATGCCGACGGGGACGGTGGCAAGATTCCGGGTTGCGAACCCGGCCCGTTGGCGCCGGTGCGGTAGCGTCGCTCACGTGGAACCCGTTCCCTCCACCAAACAGCTCCTCCGGTGGGGCGAGACGTTGGCGGCAATCGCCAGGACCGGTCTCGCCTTTACGGAATCCCTCTATGAGCAGGAGCGATTCGAGGAGATCCTCCGCGTCGCCGCCGACATCCGCGTCGCCGCCGACCAGGGTATCGAGGGTGCGGAGGACGCCGACGGTTTGGTCGAGGAGTGGCTCTCCACAGTGGGCAAGGGCGTCCCCGGCTACGTGACCCCCAAGGTGGCCGTCGGGGCTGCGGTGGGCAACGGCAAGGACGAGATGCTCCTGATCCAACGGGCCGATTCGGGGGTCTGGCTCTATCCCACCGGGTGGGCGGACGTTGGCTATTCGGCCGCAGAGGTGGTGGTCAAGGAGGTCGAAGAGGAGACCGGGATCGAGGTGGAGGTGGAGCGGCTGATCGCCGTCCTCGATGGTTTGCGGATCGGCATGACCCGCATCCCCCTCTACTCGCTGGTGTTCCAGTGCCGGCCCGTCGGCGGTACCCTTCGAGCGCACCCGCTCGAGTGTGCCGACGTGGGTTGGTTCCCACTCGACAACCTCCCCCAGCCGCTGGCCGGCGCAGAGCGTTGGACCAAGCAGGTGTTCGCGGCCTTGCGCGGTGAGCCGGTCGAGGTGCTCTACGACCGCGTGAGACAGCCCATCTGGCGAGGCGACCCCGACGCTTCGTGAGCCAATAGAGGCCCACGACCATGAACGAGTGGGGACGACAGACCTACGGCGAGCCCTGTTCCTCATGCCGATTCAGCTGGACGGCGCCCATGGCCGCGGTCGTGGTGACGATCGACGGTGCAGCCGTCGACTTCGAGTCGCTGGTGGCCGGAAGGACGGGGTCCGAGCGGATCCCCCCGTTGGCGTGGTCGGTACGGGCGTATGTCTGGCACGCCGGGGACAACCTGCGGATCTGGGCGGAACGCCTGGCCGGCGCAGCATCGGGGGCCGACGGCCCCGTCGCTGCATACGACCAGGACCTCCTTTCGCAGGCCCGTGGCTATGAGGCGATGCCCCTCGGTGCCGCGCTCTGGTCACTGGCCCGCGCAACCGGCGATTGGCGGGAGGCGCGGCTGATGATCGGGGAGCGGAGTGACGTCGTGCTCGAGCATCCGGCCATGGGTTCGTTCACGATAGGCGACGTCACCAGGCAGGTTGCCCACGACCTCCATCACCACCTCGACGATGTTCGCACGATCCTGTCCCATCAGGATCGGTGACAGCGCTCTCGGGTCAGCCAGGTCGCCGGAGTCGGGCCAGCCGGGTCCGCCGGGTCGGCCGGGAGTGGGTCCGAATGGTTCCGAGTACTCGTGCCCGCGCCGCCCTCATCGCTACACTCGCCTCTTGTGACCGAACCATCCGCACGGGCCATACAGGGCACATCGGCTCGAGGAGGCAACGGTGATCGCGGTCGGACCGTCACCGTGAGCGAGGCGCTCGAGGTGAGCGACGAGCTGGTCGCGGCGTTCGAACACCTGGTGCCACAGCTGTCGTCCTCGTCCCCGGCCCCAACCGCTGCTCAGCTGGCCGAGATCGTGCATTCGCCCGCCACCGTCCTCTTCGTGGCCAGGGATGAATCCGGCGCCGTGGTGGGCTCGTTGACGCTGGCCATGTTCCGGGTTCCCACGGGGGTGCTGGCATGGATCGAGGACGTGGTCGTCGACGAATCGGCCCGGGGAGCTGGAGCGGGAGAGAAGCTGGTGGCCGCGGCACTGGCCCGCTCTGAGGAGGTCGGGGCCAAGTCGGTCGATCTCACCTCCCGCCCCAGCCGGGAGGCGGCCAATCGCCTCTACATGCGGGTGGGCTTCGAGACCCGTCAGACCAACGTGTACCGGTACAAGACGTCCCGGAGCTGACTCAGCGACGTCGCGGGGCGCAGGGCGCGGGTGAGTTTGGTCAGGTCGCGCTGCGGGGCAGTGAGGGGGGGTCACATGGGGCAACAGGGGATCGACGCTATCGGTCGTCAGACGTGAGGCGAGCATGGCAGGTCGCGCTGGCGTTTGCGCTGGTCATGGGGGTGGCAGTGGCATCGTTCGCCGTTCCGACCAGCACGGCGTCGGCCTCGACGATCCCCGCACCCAAGGGCCTCCCGGAGTTCTACTCGGTACCGAACCCGCTCCCCTCCGCCAAGGCGGGAACCCTCATCAAGTCCCAGAAGATCCCGAGCGGCGATCTCCACGGGACCGTGTACCGGGTGATGTATGTTTCGAAATCGCTTCAGAACAAGGCGGTCGCCGTCACCGGTCTGGTCGTCGTCCCTGCTAAGGCCGCACCGGCCGGTGGGTACAAGGTGGTGACCT
The DNA here is from genome assembly GCA_963781305.1 of uncultured Acidimicrobiaceae bacterium. Lineage (GTDB taxonomy): Bacteria > Actinomycetota > Acidimicrobiia > Acidimicrobiales > RAAP-2 > DASXMT01. The sequence goes on along the minus strand of CAWAFL010000014.1, from coordinate 470,096 downwards.
GGTCGCACGGCACCAACGGCATGGCCGACCAGTGCGCCCCGTCGCTCGATCCCAGCCAGGACGTCCCCTTGGCCAATCAGCTTTTGGATCAGGGTTGGGAGGTGACCTCCAGTGACTACCAAGGTGAGGGGACGCCGGGCCTGATGCCCTACCTGGTCGGCGTGACCTCGGCTCGCAACACCATCGACATCGTGCGCGCCGCCAGGAGCCTTCCCCGCGCCGATGTCAGCAAGGACTACGTGGTGTGGGGCCATTCCGAAGGTGGCCAGACGGCCATGTTCGCCCTCAACATCGGGTCGTCGTATGCCCCCGATCTGAAGCTCGACGGCGTGGTGGCCGGCGCCCCACCCTCGCAGTTCGGACTGATCTACAACTTTCTGTTGACCAGTCCATATCGCTTCTACCTGTTCATGGCGGCCGGTGGGTTCAACGCTGGCTACGGGAACAAGGCGGCGCCCCTGTCCGAGGTTCTGACTGCGAAGGCCATGCGCCTGCTGCCAGACCTGGAGAAGGGTTGCTCGAGCTACCTGCAGCGCACCATCGACCCGTACCCCATCAAGTCGTTGGTCAAGACCAACCCGTATGACGTCCCCGCCTGGAAGAAGGTGCTCCAAGCCAACGACCCGGCCAACTTCGTCGCTCCCAGTGCCGCTCCGCTGGTGATCCTCCAGGGTGGGAACGACGAGCAGATTCCGGTGGTCTCGACTCAGCTCCTGGCCACACACTCGTGCTCCATCGGGCAGGCCACGCAACGTTGGATCTACCCCGGTCAGAGCCACGCGGGCGTCATCCCCATCTATATGCCGGACATGATCCAGTGGATCAGCACTCGATTCTCCGGCAACCCCGGGGCCATCTCGTCGCAGACGCCGACCGGTGAACCCGGGATTCAGGTCTCGAGCTGCCCAGCCTGATGTCGGCAGGTGCCGTTCTTTCCCACTGGCTTCTTTCTCGCCCGTTGTTGAATCATGTCTGCTGGCTCCCACCACCTGCTCAACTGCTGAACTGACCTACTGAACTGACCTACTGAACTGACCTACCGAACTGACCTACCGAACTGACCTACCGAACTGACCTACTGAACTGACCTACTGAACTGACCTACCGAACTGACCTACCGAACTGATAGGAGACGAACCATGGCTGATGTCCACGGAACATGCGACAGCCGTTTTGAGGGGGTCCGGGAGACGCTGGCCAAGAGCCTCGAGGCCGGCACTGATGTGGGCGCCTCGGTCGCCGTGCTGGTTGAGGGCGAACCAGTCGTTGACATCTGGGGTGGCTTCGCCGACGAGGCGCGCACCCGGCCATGGGAGCGTGACACCATCACCAACGTCTGGTCCACGACCAAGACCATGACGTTTCTCTGCGCGCTCATGCTCGCCGATCGGGGCCAGCTCGATTTCCACGCTCCGGTGGCCCGGTACTGGCCTGAGTTCGCGGCAGGAGGGAAGGAGACCGTCGAGGTTCGCCACCTCATGGCCCACTCGGCGGGGCTGTCGGGATGGACGGCGCATATCGAGCCTGAAGACCTGGCCGACTGGGAGAAGTGCACGTCACTCCTGGCCGCACAGGAGCCCTGGTGGGAGCCGGGCACCGCGTCGGGATACCACGCCCTCACGCAGGGATACCTCATCGGCGAGGTGGTCAGGCGCATCACCGGCGCGACCATCGGCACCTGGTTTGCCAGCGAGGTGGCAGCACCCCTCGGGGCCGACTTCCACATCGGCCTTCCAGCCAGCGAGGACCATCGAGTGTCTCTGGTCATCCCACCACAGGCGGGGCGCCTGGCCGAAGCCGATCCGGGATCCATCGCCATGAGGACGTTCACCAGCCCGCTGCTCGACGCGGCCATGGCCACCGAGATTTGGTGGCGCCGGGCCGAAATACCCGCAGCCAACGGTCAGGGCAATGCGCGCTCGGTCGCCACCGTCCAGTCGATCATCGCCGGTGGCGGTGAGGCACGCGGTGTCCGGCTTCTCTCTCAGCGGGGCTGTGACGTCGTCTTCGAGGAGCAGTCCAACGGCAAGGATCTCGTGCTCGGCATACCCATGCGCTTCGGTATGGGGTACGGGCTGGCGGGAGAGTTGTTGCCGATGGGCCCCAGGGCGTGCTTTTGGGGTGGTTACGGCGGATCGCTCATCGTGATGGACCAGGACGCCGGGCTGACCGTGTCATACGTCATGAACAGGATGGAGAGCGGCCTGACCGGCGACCTCCGAGGCGCCAATGTGGTCCTCGCCGCTGTCATGGGCTTGGCCGGGAGCGCCGCCTGACTGGTTTCGGCTCCCGTCAGGCAACGTAACGTGTGCGGGCAGTGAGAGCGACGGGAGACCCATGCATTTCGTGATCATCGGCGGTGGACCGGCCGGCTACCAGGCCGCCACCTATGGCGCCCGCCTCGGGGTGGACGTGACCCTGATCGAGAGGGACGTGATCGGCGGCGCGGCCAACTTGTGGGACTGCATCCCGTCCAAGGCCATGATCGCCACCGGTGGAGCAATGTCGTACCTCGGCCGGATCGGCGGCATGGGGGTGGATGATGTGGACGGGAAGCTGGACCTCGACCGGCTCCGGTTCAGGATCTCCTCCATCACCGACCGCCTAGAGACGAGCATCGACCAGATCCTGCGTAGCCAGAACGTGGAGCTCATCCACGGTACCGGCCGACTGGTGGGTCCCCACACGGTGGAAGCCGAGACGGAGACAGGAACTCGGATCATCGAAGCCGATGCCGTGCTCCTCAGCACCGGCAGCCGGCCTCGGATCCCTGACTGGGCGCTCCTTGACGGAGAGCGCATCCTCACCACCCGTGACGCCTACCCGCCCACGGAGCTCCCCGAGCACCTGGTCGTGATCGGATCGGGCGTGACCGGGGTGGAATTCGTCCACATGTTCTCGTCCCTCGGTTCTGCCGTCTCCCTGGTCGTCAGCCGTGAACAGGTGCTGCCCCGCAAGGATCCCGAGGTTGCCGCCGTCTTGGAGGACGACTTCTTGCGGCGCGGGGTTCGCCTGTTGAAGGGCGCCCGTGCCGTGGGGATCGACCGTACGACAGAGGGGGTGACGGTCCGGTGCGACGATGGGCGAATCGTGCTGGGCTCGCACGCCTTGTTGGCCATCGGGTCGATTCCCAACTCGGAGTCGCTGGGGCTGGAGACGGCGGGCCTGAGCGTGGACTCCGGCGGCTACATACCTGTGAACCATCACTGCCAGACCTCGGTGTCCCACATCTACGCGGCCGGCGATCTGTCGGGCAAGCTGCCCCTCGCCTCGGTGGCGTTCATGCAGGGGCGAAAGATCGCCGAGCACGTCGTGGTCGGCCACACCGCCGCCCACCGGCATCTCAACTACGACAAGGCAGCATCGGCCATCTTCACGGAACCGGAGATCGCAGATGTCGGCCTGGCCGAAGCGGACGCATTCGCTGAAGGTCGGAAGATCAGGGTGACCAAGGTCCCCTTCGCCGCCACTGCCAAGGCGCTCATCAACAACGATGCCCGCGGATTCGTCAAGATCGTGTCCGACCCGGCCACCGGCGTCGTCCTCGGTGGGTCGATCGTCGGTCAGAACGCGGCTGAGCTGATCTCGGTCCTGGCCGTGGCCGTAACCGCGGGCCTACGCGTCGGTGACATCGTGGAGAGCATGCTGGTCCATCCGGCCCTGGCCGAGGCCCTGGCCGAGGCGGCCGAATAGTCAACGCCGAGCAGTCAACGCAGAATTAGTCAACGCCAGTATTAGAGCAGTCGGGTCGCATACTCCGGACTTCACGGAGCACTCGTTGTCACACCCGGCTGGCAACCTAACTACATGATGTACTCGGATCTGCAACGAATCGCATCAGAACTACGCCAACAGGTCAGCGCCTTCGAGCCTGAACGCACCTCCGGGCCAGACGCGGCGCGGCTCCTCGAGGCCTTTGTCGCCATCGAGAAGCTGGCTGCCGCAGGCAAGCTGTTGGCCGCACGCCGAGTCGAGTCGTCCAACGTATGGAGGAAGGACGGACACCGCTCGGCCGCCGACATGATGGCTCGCCAGGCCGGCACCGGTCTCGGCTCTGCCATGAACACGCTGCAGACGGCGCGACAGCTCGGCTCGCTTCCGGCCACCGAGGACGCATTGAGAGACGGCCGCCTCTCGGAGGCACAGACTCGGGAGATCGCCGGTGCCGCGATCCACAAGCCCGATGCCGAGGACGAGCTGGTCGAGGCGGCAGGGCAGCAGACGATGAACAATTTAAAGCTGCGGTGCCGAAGGGTCCGGGCCACTGCCGATGACGGCACGGCTCGTTACGAGAAGATCCGACGGGGCCGTTACCTTCGTCACTGGACCGACAACGAGGGTGCAGTCCGCTTCGACGCCCGTCTGACGCCCGATGAGGGCGCGAAACTCGTGGCCGTGGTGAAGTCAGAGACGTCGAGGCTGGCTGCAGAGGGTCGACGCTGCGGCCGTCACGAACCGATGGCGGCCTATGCCGCAGACGCATTGGTCGGTCTTGCGTCACCCTCGGACGCCGACCGATCCTCGGCGCCGTCAACGATGGTTCACGTGCGCGTCGACCACGAGGCGTTGCTGCGAGGTCACCTCGAACCTGGCGAGATCTGCGAAATCCCTGGGATCGGACCGATTCCGGTGGCGACAGCACGGCTCTTGGCCGAGGACTCGATCCTCAGCGTGTTGGTGACCAACGGTGTCGATGTGAAGGGCGTCGCCCATGCGGGAAGGACCATTCCGGCCTCCATTCGCAGGGCGCTCATCGAGCGCGATCCCCACTGCGTGGTGCCCGGGTGCGACGTCAGAGACGGGTTGGAGATCGACCACGTCATTCCCGTGATCGAGCGTGGCCCCACCAAGCTCGACAATCTCGCGCGGCTGTGCCACTGGCATCACTACCTCAAGACTCATCAGGGGCATCTCCTGGCGCACCAGGCCGATCACTGGACGTGGTCGCCGCCGCAGTCACCAGTTGGCCAGAGCGAGGCCGACCGCATGCCAGCGGCCGGCGGCGAACTGGCTACGCCAGATGCATCGAAATCCGAAAATCAACCGAGACTGGCCATCGAATAGTCCGGGATCCGGAGGGGGCGCGAGAAAGAGGCCCGATGGCCTCGGCTGACACCGGGCGTCCGATCGGTTCGGATCCATCTCCGGTTGTGGATTTCCGGCCACTCGTCGTCACGGCGCGGGTGCCGGGTAGATTCGATGGTTGCCGCTGTTCATGCCAATCGAGGGGGCCACATGCTGGGAATCGTTCTGGCGCGGAAGCTGCGCGAGGGAAAGACCTACGAGGACTTCCGGGCGGCCTGGTTTCCTGAGGTTGGCTACGGGACGTCGGCCCGGGTCCTCGCGGGAGCCAGCATTCTCGACCAGCGAGAGATCGTGACGGTGGGATTCGTCGATGCCAATGCCGAGGATCTCGCTGATCTCGAAGAACGTCTCGCTGCGGCGGAGATCGATCGTCACGATCGCATCACTGAGGTCTGCGAAAGCACGGAGATCCGCTTGATCTTCGAAATCGCCGACGATGATGACTTCAAAGCCGATCCCGGGCCCACCTTGCCGACAATTAGGGGCTATCCCTGGGTGAATTGACCACGCCGGCCCCATGAGCGCTCCGATCGAGTCAGCGATGGGATCGCGCTACCGCTGAGATCGTCCCTCAGGCGATGGGGTCCCTATGCGGTCGGATCCTCGTCCCGATCTCGGCCTGGCGGCCGGGCGTCCGCGTCAGCTTCGCCATGTTGGGTACGCCACGCGGCCTCTGCTCGAGCGGCGATCTGCTGGAGCGGAACGCCTGTCTCTCGAGCGGCCTTGGCGACGTCGTCGAACTCGGCCTTGATGCGACCCGGTGAGGCCTTGATCCGAATGGCGTGACCATCAACCTCGACGGAGCCCATCGTTCTTGGCACGGGCCACCGCTGGAGCGTTGAACCCCGGACGCCAAGCGTTCCCGTCTCCTCTCGAAGCGATGCCCGAAGCCGCGAGGCGTCTGCTGGATCGCAGAGGACGTGGATGGTCACGCCGGGGCGGCCCTTTTTCATCAGGATGGGGCTGAGCCAGGCATCGTGCGCGCCCATGTCGAGCATGGCCGACGCCGCGTAAGCCAGCTGTTCGCCGGTGGCATCGTCCACGTTGGCCTCGAGCAGGGTGACCAGCTGCCCGGCTCCGGCGTCAGGTGAGGTGCCCGGGAGCGTGACCGGCTGTCCTAACACGACCTGGGTGCAGTTGGGCAACTCGTCGAGCTCGCGCGTCCCGGCACCGAAACCGCTGGCGATGATGCGCATGGAGGGCATCGGACCAAATCCCGATGACAATGCGGCCAAGAGTGCGGCTCCGGTGGGTGTGGTCAGTTCCACGGCCACGTCTCGCCCCCACAAGGGAGCACCTTCGAGCAACGCCACCACGGCGGGTGCGGGGTTGGGGAGCATGCCGTGGGCGGCCCGCACCATCCCTGTTCCGGTTGCTACCGGGCTGGCGGTCACCACATCGACACCCAGAACCTCGAGAGCGGCCACCGTGCCCACGACATCCACGATGGTGTCGTGCCCTCCCACCTCGTGAAAGTGGACCTGATCCACGGGGCGCCGGTGCAGGCGCGCCTCGGCTTCGGCCAGGGCGCCAAATACGGCGAGCGATCGTCGGGCCACGCGGTCGGGCAGGGCCGCCGCTTCAACCAGTCCGACAATGTGGGCGTGCGTCCGGACCACGACGTTGTCCGTGACCGACACCACGGCCCGGGTGGCGGCGATGCCCCCACGCAGGACCGGCTCGGTGCGGAGCGACCAGCCGGCAAAGGGCAGGCGCTTCAGCATGGACTGGACTTCGTCGATATCGGCGCCGGCGTCGAGCAGGCTGCCCATGGCCATATCGCCGGCAATGCCGGCAAAGCAGTGGAACCAAGCCGTTGCCCCTGTGCCTGCGGCGGCGCCGGTCTTGCCCGCACCTGTCATGCCCGCGCCCGCCCCGCCCGCGCCCGCGTCGCTCACTGCAGCATCCGCGCAACAGCGCAGGCAGCGCCGTACCCGTTGTCGATGCCCACCACCGCGACGCCGGCGGCGCACGAAGCGTGCATGGCCAACAGCGCAGTGACGCCTTCCAGTGCGGCGCCGTACCCCGTGCTGGTAGGGACGGCCACGACGGGTGCCGGCGTGATGCCGCCGACCAGGCTGGCCAGCGCACCTTCCATCCCCGCCACCACGACCACGGCATCGGCCTCGGCCAGGGTGTCGGCGGAGGCCAGGAGCCGATGAATCCCGGCCACACCGCAGTCAGGCAGGAGGTCCGGTCGAAAACCCAGCGCCACCAGGGTCGCCTGGCACTCCCGGGCGACCGGCAGGTCGGACGTTCCGGCGGTGATGACAAGGACGCGGGCGCTGCGCTCCGGTGCCGGCCGCCAGACCACGGTGGACAGCTGACCGCGCACCCGGTCGGCTCCGGTGGCCACTCCGGTGATCGTCCTCGAGCCGCCGGGGTGGTCGGCCATCGTCAGCCCTGCCTGATCGTCATCGGCCCGAGTAAGCAGGACCGGGCTCACAGGTGAGAGTGACCGAAGTGTCTTGTCCCCGATGGGACCGACCTGTGGGCTTCCGGCTCCATCCTGGATTCCGGCTCCGCCCTGGGCCACGCCCTGGATTCCGGCATCGGCCCCGCCCTGGATCCCGGCATCAGCCCTGCCCTGGATCCCGGCATCCGAGAGCAGTTCACCCACGATGGCCGAGCACTGTGCGGCCGTCTTCCCTGGTCCGTAAACCGCCTCGGGAAATCCTTGCCGCAGTGACCGGTGATGGTCCACCTTGGCGAACCCCAGGTCGGCAAAGGGCAGCCGGCGGAGCTGCTGGACGGCGTCGTCGGGAGAACAGGCCCCTGATTGGACGTCGTCGAGCAGGCGGTGAAGGGCGGCGGGGTCCATGACGTTCACTATCCTGCCTGGGTATGGCCTCGGCTGCACCCCCGCGCATCGGATTCCTCGGACCCCAGGGCACCTTCACCGAGGAGGCGCTGTTCTCCGAGGCAGACTACGCGGACGCAGAGGTGGTAGCGCTGGGGTCGCTGCACGACGTGCTCGAGGCGGTCGAGGACAAGCGCGTCGACCTCGGCTTTCTCCCGATCGAGAATGCAATCGAGGGATCGGTGCGGGACACTCTCGATAGCCTGCTCTTCGATCGTGAGCTGCTGATCCAGCGCGAGGTCGTTCTCGACATCCATCTCCATCTGATGGCTCGACCCGGCACCCACATCGACGAGGTACGCCGGGTGATGTCCATCCCCATGGCCACCGCCCAGTGCCGCTCCTTCCTGGTTCAACACCTGCCGAGAGCCGAGGTGGCACCGGCCAATTCCACCGCCGACGCCGCACGCCTCCTGGGTGAAGGGGCAGCTGACGTGATCGACATGCCCACCGCAGCGATCGCTCCGCGACTGGCGGCCAAGCTGTACGGACTCGACATCCTGGCAGAGGACGTCGAGGACCATCCCGAGAATCAGACCCGGTTCGTGGCGGTGGCCCGCCATGGCATACCTGCCCCCACCGGGCACGACCGCACCACCATTGCCTGCTTTCAGCGGTCTGACCGTCCGGGGAGCCTGCACGTCATCCTCGGCCAATTCTCGGCCCGCAACATCAACCTGACCAAACTGGAGTCTCGCCCCACCAAGCGGGCTTTGGGCGATTATTGCTTCATCATCGACCTCGAGGGCCACGTCGGCGACGAGGTGGTTGCCGATTGCCTCCGGGATCTCCATGCCGAGCTGGCCGATGTGAAGTTCCTCGGCTCCTATCCTGCGGCGGGCGAGGCCGGACCGGCCATCCGCAAGAAGGTCGACGCCGCGTGGCGCAGAGCCGACTCATGGCTCGAAGGATTGCGGTCCCAGATCGTCTGGGGCTCCGACGGGTCAGGACGAGCAGCCCCGCGCAACTGACCCCTGGCGTCCTCGCCAATCGACGCACGCGACTGTCCGAACGCCGTTGCGGCGGCGACTACCCTGACCGGGGCTGGGAGGGATGGCAGAGCGGACAAATGCGCGGCTCTTGAAAAGCCGTGAGGTGCAAGCCTCCGTGGGTTCGAATCCCACTCCCTCCGCTGGTCACGGTCACTTTCTGTAAATTGGACCGCCCCCGAATCGGGCCCAGGATCATGCGTCCGTAGTTGTCCAGTTGCGCCGGTTCGCTGGGTTCGACGTCGCCCCACCGAGGCGAGCCCGACTATGAGTCAGGCTACGAATCGAATGATGGGAGCAGGAGTTCGGTAGCCCGGTTCGCCAGCTCAACGAGCGCGGCGACCACCTCGGTCACGACTCCGTCCTGGCTCGGTGCGAACAGCTCGCCGAAGTCGCCGATGCCGCGCAGGCCTGGCGGCAGCTCCACCTGGATGCCCCGTTCCGAGGGAAGGTTCACCGGGTTGTCGGGATGGAATCCGAGCCGCACGCGCTCGTCAGCTACGCGATAGCCCGCGAAGCGGTCGTGCAGCAGCAGCCGCGCTGCCTCCAGCAGTTCAGCGTTGCGCCCACCCACGATGACCCCCCGGAGCGGCCCACTCTGGTTGCCTCGAATCGCCGGACCGTAGGGGTCGATTACCAGGCCGCGCTCAGGATCGATCCACAGAGCAAAGCCATCGCGCCCGAACCCGTGTACCGAAATGGCGATGTCGACGTGCTGCAAGAACGCTCGTAAGAGTTCGGACTGATCAGGATCGTGCCGGCGCGAGGTTAGATGGACCCGCAGCCCGGCTGGCTGCACGATTGCGTAGTAGGACGCTCCCGCTTGCTCGGCGGCTCGGCGTGCGATCTGGTCGGTACCTCGATCCTGGGACCCGCCGTGTAGTGCCATGAATCCAACGGCGGACCGTAGGACGCACTCCTCGGTCACCCCGGGCAACGAGAGAAGCTCGGCCAGATCCATCTCGTCAGATTGGCACGGAGTCCGCCATCACCGTGCGGCTAGCCGAGTTGCGACAGCTATCGATCCGGAGTCGGGGGCTTCTGTCACGAGCGGGGGCCAGGCTGGGCTCAAGAAACGGTCGCCGATCGGTCCTCGAGCCAAATGACTTCTCCGCCGGCAGCGCTGGCTGCCGCCGCATCGAGCACTCGAGCCGTCTCGACGGCCTCGGCGGCTGTTACCGGTGCGGGCCCTTCGCCGCGAACGGCTCCAGCGAACTCGGCGTAGAAGTCGTCCCAGGCACCGGGGAGGGTTTCGATGAGCTCGTGCTCCTCGCCGCGGACGAGTCGACCCCACGTCTCCGCCGGCTCGCGTCCCCAGTCGGCGCCCTCGGTCGCAGGTGAGCGACCAGCGACCAGCGCGGCCTCTTGGCCGTCCAGGGGCCTACCGATCAGATAGGCGGCACGAGTCCCGCTGACGCGAAAGCGCGGCCCCGGTGCAGCCTGCATCGAACTTGCCCAGAGATGCGAACGCCCTCCGTTGACGTGCCCGAGAGCGACGAAGACATCGTCGTCGAGTCCGTTTTGGCGAATGGTCCACTCGGCGTACACGGATTGGACCTGTCCGAGGAGGACCAGCGCCTGGTCAACGAGGTGGCTACCTAAATCGAGCAGGGTGCCGCCGCCCGAGGGGGCGGGACCGGAATCGGGCTTGAAGCGTTCGAATCGAGACTCGAACCGCAGGATGTCACCGAGCGCTCCCGCCTCGACGAGGGAGCGAACGGTACGAAAGTCGGAGTCCCATCTGCGGTTTTGGTATGGGGAGAGCGGGAGGTGCAGGGCTTCCGCCAGGTCCGCGGACGCCGCTGCTGCCGTTGCGCTCAAAGCGAACGGCTTGTCGCAGACGACCGCCAACCCCAGCTCGAGCGCGGCGTCGGTGAGTTCGCTATGCGTGGACGCCGGGGTCGATATCGACACCGCCTCCGCACCCGCTTCAACCAGGGCTGCGAGTGAATCCGCGCACAGGACGCCAGGATGCTCGTCTGCGACCAACGCCCGACGCTGGGGGTCCGAAGTCATCACAGCAACCAGGTCGCACGCTGGCGACGCGGCCAGCAACGGAGCGTGGAAATAGCGAGCTCCGAAGCCGTAGCCCACGAGGCCGAACCTCACCGCATCCGGTGATGCCGTCACGTCGGGAAGGTCAGCGGGCGTTGGCTAGAACGTACGTGCGGGCGGCCACGTGCGGCCCACCTTGGCGACCGACCCGATTGACCTTGGCGACGACCTTCGGCGGGCGCGTGGCTGTAGTCCGGAATGTCGGCAGCGCGTGGTGGGCCCAAATCGATCATCACGATCCGGCACGAAGAAACGCGTCGACATCAGCGGAAAACTCGACATGATGCTGAAAAAGAAAGCCATGGGCTGCGTCAGGGTAGATCTTCACCCGTGCTTGGGGAATCAGTCCGGCGAGCAAATACGAGTAGTGCGGGAGGATCATCGGGTCGCTGTCACCGGCGGCGACGAACACTGGCACCTCGATGGCATCGAGCCTCTGCAGGAGCGCGTGGTTGGGAACTCCCCACGAACAGACTGCGTCGTACTGGGCCTCGCGGGTTTCCCACGTTGTCGGCTCGTCGCGATCCTTCGTCTTGCCGAAGATGCGGCTCGCGGCCTGCTTTCCTGCCTCGAGACTCGAGCCGGAGGATCGTTTGAAGAACACCTCGAGGTAGCCATCGGGGTCGGGCTGGGGTTTACCCACGGCGGCGATGACATCCGGTGCCCAACCGTGCATCCCTGCCGCCCCTTTCGGCGCCGAAGACGCCAGAACCAGCCGGCGCACGAGGGCCGGCCTGGTGAGCGCGATCTCCTGGGCGACGAAGCTTCCGATGGAAAACCCCAGTACATCCACCTGGTCGAGCTCCATTGCGGTCAAAAAGGAAATCGCATCCTGCGCCATCTGCTCAATCGAGTTCGGCGTCACACCTGACGTGCCGCCCACTCCTACATTGTCGAACGTCACGACGCGGCGGGCCGATGCCAGCGCATCGATCAGCAGCGGATCCCAGTTGTCCAGATTTCCTCGAAAGTGCTGGAGGAGCACGAGCGGCACTGTGCCTCCGTCACCGATCTCCCGATATGCGTAGTCGACGCCGTTTGCGCCGTGTATGCGTTGATTCGGCAGCGCAGAATAGGTGTTTGTCACGACGCTCTCCCTCTTCAGACGGCTACGCCCATCCTCGCCTCCCTCCGTCCTTGATAGCAACGTGCCCCAGCAATCTGGATAGGGTCGTCGCCGACTTCAGATCGCCCAACGGCGGTCAGCCGCCAAACGCCCCGATGGCGGGATGACAGCGACGTCATTTCTCTGGACTCGGAACCCGGGATACCCGTCCCTGACGCCCCGAGGCGGCAGTGCCCGCGAGGCGCTGCGCCGCTCGGGGGACCGAACACCGACAATCAGGAGAATCGAGTCCCGTTGGCCCGGGCCCCGGGCCCCGGGCCGCGTGGCCCATGGGGTGCGGACAAGCGTGGCCCATGGGATACAGAGGTCGCCTACTGGGTATATGCCTTGACGAGTCCTTGCCTTGCTGGAAAGCTCAGACCACAGAGATGTGAACAGTTGTTCAGAGAGGGCACCGCGGCACGGTGCCCCATAATGCCAGGGGGGCCTGCATGACAGTGACAACAGAAACCATCCCGACCTCGTCGCCGTCGGCGCCGAAACGGGAGCACGGAGCGTTGTATCGGTTTCTCTTCGTCCACGAGGTCGATCAGTACCCCACGAGTGGGCGCCGTAGCGCCTATCTGTCGCTGGCTGTCTTGGCCACGATCATCCTCTACTACTTGTATTACACGCAGACCGGCGTCACCCCGAACATCCTGCGGTATTTCCACATGTCGTTCACGTACTACGTGTGGATCGTCATCATCTCCAACGCTCTTGGAGCCTTCGCTTCGCTGCTGGCGGCCAAGACGGACACCTTGGGCCGTGCCAATGTCATCATCTACGGGCTCCTCATTGTTGGCCTGTTGATCCTTTTCGGCGTCCCGAATGTCACCACGGAATTAGGTTTCGCCATCGTCATTTCGGCTGTCGGCCTGGTAGAAGGAGCCATCTTGGTGGCCACCCCGGCCATGGTCCGAGACTTCAGCCCGCAGCTAGGCCGGGCTTCGGCCATGGGATTCTGGACAGTCGGGCCGGTAGCCGGAAGCCTGATTACCAGCATCGTCGCCACCCAAACACTGAGCCACTTCATGGATTGGGGTAGCCAGGACTGGCACAGCCAGTTCATTATCTCGGGCCTGGCCGCTATAGCGACGTTCATCATCACCTTGTTCTTCATGAGGGATCTTTCGGCGAAGGTTCGCGACCAGCTCATGGTGTCGGTGCGGGACCGGACATTGGTCGAAGCTCGGGCGCGAGGCCTGTCCGAGACCGAGGTCGTGGCCGCGACCGAGCACCCATGGCGGCAGATCGCCAAATGGGACCTGGCCGGGTCCTCGTTTGGCATCGCCACGTTCCTGCTCGTCTACTACGTGGCCGCCGGGTTCTTCACCATCTACTTCACGGTGAACTTCGTGAATGCCAACGGGGTCAGCCTGTCAACGTCCCAAGTCAACGGTTTGAACGCCTGGTTCTGGGGGGCCGACATCGTCTCGCTCATCGTCGTGGGGTGGGTGTCGGACCGGCTCCGGGTTCGGAAACCGCTCATGCTTGTCGGCGCGATAGGCGCGATCGTCACGCTCATTGTCTTCCTGGGCTACGCCACCCATCCGCACACCTCCTACTTCACGCTGGCCTTCACCGCGTGCATCCTGGCCTTCTTCCTGTCCACGGCCTATGCGCCGTGGATGGCCGGCTACACCGAGTCGGTGGAGAAGAAGAACCCGGCATTGGTCGCTACCGGTCTCGCGTTGTGGGGCTGGATCCTGCGCTTGGTCGTGGCCATCTCGTTCATCTTCTTGCCCGTGGTCATCAACAGCGTCAACCCGGTGGTGGACAACCAGCCCATTGCCGCCCATGTCATCGACGGCCAGTCGGTCCAGAACTTCGTGGTCGAGCACGCCGATTCGGTGGCTTTCGCTACCGCCCATGCCTCATTGTTGAAGGAGATTTCCGCCAACCAGGCGGTCGTGAATGCAGTGGCGGCCAATCCATCGGCTGCCAACGTCGCCGCCGCGACCAAGGCTCTTGGGCCCGCTGACTTTGCCCAATTGGTCAAGTACTCGAGCCAGCTCAAGACACTGGTGCAGCCCTACCAAGCCCAACTTACCTACCTGTCGGCGCACCAGAGCCAGTTGGTTGCCCTGCAGAATGCCGTGAAGAAGTCACCCCAGCAATGGCAGCACTGGTTCTGGGTCGACGTCGCCGGCATGGTGATCTTCATCCCGACCATCTGGCTCATCGGCGGACCATGGTCCCCGGGCAGGGCCAAGCGGGACGCAGAAGAGCACGATCGTGCCGTGGAAGACGAGTTGGCTCGGATCCTGAAGGACGACCCCTCCCCGTCCCCCGCTTGAGCAGTCCGGTCGGTCCCCTCGTCCGCGTCGGCGAGAGGACCGGCCACCCTCAGCGAGAGAGGGAGGAGGCGCGCGTACAAGGCGCCAAGCGGGACGGTCCTTACTCGCCGAACAGCAGTCCGTAGTTGGCTCCCCGGCGCAAGTGGTGGCCGCCGTCGATGGCCAGGTTGTCGCCGGTGATCCACGACGACTCTGGGCCGGCCAGGAATCGGACGGCGGCGGCAATGTCCTCCACTCGGCCCAGCCGGGAGACGGGCATTTCGGCCAGGTAGTCGTCGAGTAGGGGACCACCAGCCGTAATGGGGGCCATCAGATCGTCGTCCACGATTCCCGGCTGGACGGTGTTGACCCGGATGCCCGACTTCCCGAGCTCCTCGGCTGCCGATCGGCACAGCATGTCCACGGCGGCTTTGGCCGCGCCGTAGGCCCACAGGTAGCGATGGGGGAAATGGCCGGCTCCCGACGACATCCCGATGATCGACCCTCCCTCGCCGCCGGCCACCCCGGCGGCCATGATCGGCGCCGCATGCTTCATACACAGGAACGTCCCGATCAGGTTCACGTCCACGGTGGCGCGGACGGCCTCCAGATCGGCGTCGGCCAGCGGACCCATGTGGAACGATCCGCCGGCGTTGGCGAAGAGGACGTCGAGCCTGCCGGTGCGAGCGGATGCGATGCCGACGGCGTGCACCACCTGCTCTTCCACGGTGACGTCGGCGACTACGTAGTTTGCCGCCCCCAGCGCAGACAATTGGTCGACCGCCCCCTTCAGCCGGTCCTCGGTGCGCCCGCAGATAGTGACGTGGGCGCCGTCAGCCACCAGTCGCTTCGCCGCTCCGAGGCCGATACCGCTTCCACCCCCGGTGACCAGCGCCGACAACCCCTCGATCCCGGTCCTGCCCTCGGTGTCCGTGGCCATGTCCGCTCCCTCGTTTCGTTCCGGCGTCGCCGCCGTGCTACAGATGTCCGGTCGAATGCTAGGAGGTCCTGTCCGACCACGAGGCCGGCTGGACGGGGGAGGATCACTGTGTCCGTTCGTGAGTTCAATCTGGCCGATCTGTTCGAACTGGTCGTCGACGTGGTGCCCGATCGGGACGCACTGGTCGCCGACCCCGTGCGCCTCACCTACCGCCAGCTGGAGGAGCGGTCAAACCGGTTCGCCCACTACCTGCAGAAGCGGGGGATCGAGCCCGGCCAGTTCGTGGGAATCCTCGCCCGCAACCGGGCCGAATGGGTCGAGGCGATGATCGGCTGCTTCAAGGCGCGGGTTGCTCCTATCAACCTCAACTATCGCTACGTGGCGGCCGAACTCCGCTACGTCGTCGACAACGCCGATCTGGTTGCCCTGGTGTACGAGCGTGCACTGGCGCCGTTGGTGGCCGAGTCGTTCGCGAACACGTCTCCCCCCGGGGTCCTCATCGTCATCGAGGACGCGGTCACCGAGTCTGGTGGGGCCGACGATGGGCTGGGCGCGGCCGACTACGAAGCGGCACTGTCGTCCTCGTCGCCCGAACGGGACTTCGACCGACGATCCCCGGACGATCTCTACGTCCTCTATACGGGCGGCACCACTGGCATGCCCAAGGGGGTGATGTGGCGACACGAGGACATCTTCTTTGCCGCCATGGGCGGCGGTGGCTGGGGCCGGGAGCCGGTGGTGACGGCGGACGAGATGACCGATCGAGTGCCCACCGACGATGCCGCCCGGATGGTCATCTTGGCCCTCGCTCCCCTAATGCATGGAAACGCTCAATGGGGCATGTGGAATGGTCTGGTGATGGGGGGAACGGCCGTCATTTACACCGAGCCCAGCTTCGATGCGGACAAGGTGCTTCGACTGGTCGACCGGGAGGGAGTGCTCAGTGTGTCGTTGGTCGGCGACGCCATGGGTAGGCCGCTGGCCGAGGCCCTGGCCCGGAAGCCTGACGCCTACGACACCTCGTCGCTCGTCGCCGTGTCCTCGGGCGGGGCCAGGTTTTCCGACACGGTCAAGGCCGAGCTCAAGGTGCAGTTGCCCAACGTGATGATCATGGACCAGTTCGGGTCGAGCGAGAGTGGCGCCCAGGGGACGATCAGCCGTGGGGGCGACGGCCCGCGGTTTGCCATGAACAAGGAGACCGCCGTACTGGATGACGACCTGTTGCCCCTGCAACCGGGCGACGGGCGCATCGGTCGCTTGGCCCGGCGGGGACATGTCCCTATTGGCTACTTCAAGGATGAGGCCAAGACCGCTGCGACGTTTCCCGTGGATGCGGATGGCGTTCGCTGGTCGATACCGGGGGACTTGGCCACGGTGGAGGCCGATGGGAGCATCACCGTTCACGGGCGGGGATCCGGTTCGATCAACTCGGGCGGGGAGAAGATCTTTCCCGAGGAGGTCGAGGCGGCGGTCAAGACCCACCCCGGCGTCTACGACGCCATCGTGGTCGGAGTGCCCGATGAGGTCTTTGGTGAGCGGGTGGCGGTGGCTCTCCACCCTCGCCCCGGCGTGGTGATCACCCTCGACGAGCTCCAAGACCATTGTCGGCAACACATCGCCGGATACAAGATCCCCCGCCAACTGCTTCTGGTCGAGGACATCGCCCAGACCGCGGCCGGAAAGCCCGATGCTCAGGCGGCCAAGGCCTTATTCGAGACGGTCGAGGCCTGAACCGACCAACGCTGCAGGCGGCGCAGGCCGGGACAATCCCGGTTCTAGGCCACCGAATTCCTCCGGGCGACCACCCATTCGGAGACGGTGGACACCACCCGATCGGCGGCGGCCCGGAGTACCTCGGCATCCACGTCGATCATCCGCTGGGCACCGGCATCGGGCCACAGGCCGGCGACCCGGGCGGGCACCGGGCGAGACGGTGATCGAAGGCTTGCCACCAGGGCCAAGAACCCCAGTTCGGAGCGCCAGTCCTCGGAGGGGATGCCCCCCGAGACCGACACCAGCGCCATCGATGGGCCCGGAGCATCGGCCATTGTGCCGGTCTCGATCGCGGAGCCCGCTGCGCCCTGGTGGCCGGTGCGACAGCACGCGGGGGCGGCGATGGCGACCCGGAGCTCGGAGCGTCCTTTGAGGCGCACGGTGCGTGCTGCCGTGCAGATCCACTGGTCATCCGGGCCGCCGGTGGTGGGAAGCGAGGCGAACTGGTTCCAATCCACGCCCGACCACAACGCTGTGGCCCAGGTCGCCGCCTCGGCCAGGACGACCGATCGGGCACCGACGGATAGACCACCGAACCAGGGTTCCCAGTGGAAGGTCCGCCATCCTGTACGCACCCAATCAGCGACGGCCTCGTCGGCCACCGTCGCCACCGCCTCAGCCGGGGTCCCATGGCGATGCTGGAGGCATGATTCGATGGCCGCGAGACCGAGTGAGCGTCGAACGAACGCCGGCTTCCAGACGAAAGGCTGATCCATGCCGAGAACTCCCTCGGGGCCCAATCGGGCTTGGCGAAGTACCGGGAGGGTGATGACAACCTGATCCCCGGCCGGTAGCTCGTCGACCAGGGTTGGAACGGCCGACAGCAATTGGTCCCTCGCAGCCTGGCGGGCGACATCGTCAACGCAGGTGCGGGCGGGTGCCAGCAATTGCGACGTGAATGCGCTCACAGACGGCGAGACAAAGTCCGACGATGCGCTGTGTGGACCCGTGCTCACGGACGCGCCTCGTCGTTTCGAGTGGTGTCGTCACCGGACATTCCGTCGGTTCCCGGCGTTTCGTCGTCAGCGAAAGTAGCGCTGCTGCGGGGGCCGACGTGAGGGACGGACGTGCCGGCGCGCTCCTGACCCGGCCCGCAGGTAGGGAGGGCGTCACACCAGCCGCACAGCGGATTCGGGGTTCGGTTCGCCTCTGCTCCCGTGGCCAGACGATGCAAGGCCTCGGCACCGGCGATGATGCGGCGGGCCGCCGCGACCAGCAGGTCCTCGCTCACCGGCTCTACATCCAGTTCCCCAGTACGGGAGTAGTAGGTGGCGACCATGAACGGTGGGGCCGGGCTTCGCAGAGCCTCGATGAGCGCGTAGAAGTGCAGATCGGCCCGGTGCTCCGCCCGTCGCCTCCCCGATTTGAGCTCGACGATCCCCACTGATGCGTGCTCCACCGCCGGGCGACCGATGGCCAGGTCGACCCGGGCGGACAGGAGCACTCGCCCCTCCGCCAGCGAAGCCTTGATCGGCTCCTGGGTGCGAGGCAACCATTCGGGCGACAGGGCCGGCCAACGGGATACAAGCCCGGCCGCTTGTCGCTCCACTTCCATGGCCAGCTCGGACCGTTCGGGCACCGGGAGCTGCTGGATCCAGTCCACCAAGGCTCGTTGGTGATCGTCGAGGGTGAGGGCGGCGACGCCGTCGGCCATGGGGTCGTCGATACGACCGGTAGCCACCAACTGCCGGAAGAGGCTGTCGATCAGTGCCCCACAGGCGATGGCCTGCGACGGCCGCCGCTCCCCGAACTGACTGGCCACGTGGTGTGCCTCGCAGGTCAGCACCTGAGTGAGCCTGTCCTTGGTGATGACCACGACCGGGGGAGCCACGACGGTCGAAGCGCCGGAGTCCCGTGCAAAGCAGGATTCGAGTGCTTGATCGAGATGTTCCCGGAGCCGCCGCGACATGGTGGGATCGAGTGGTGGACGCGGCCGTCCCGTGACCCGGAGCCGTTCGAGCAGTGCGGCACCGGCCAGTGGCTGCCACTCCTCGGGCATCTTCGAATCCTTGTCGATCCGCTGGGCTGTCAACAACACGACGACAGTGTCTCAGGACGGTATGACACTTCGGGGCTGGCGATCTATGCCCGGGCCCGTCCGTTAGCCTTTGCCACAATGGAGCTTGCCACCGTTCACGTCGCGTTCGACGTGATCTTCCCCTTGTTTGTCCTGGTCACACTGGTGCTCATCGTCCTGACCGTGCGGTTCACGCTCAAGCGGAGTCGAATCGATCGCCAGGAATGGCTGGCCGAGCAGGAATCGCCGGAGCGTCCCGCGACCGCCTTGGTGTTGGCTGGGGGAGGAACCCGTGGGGCGACCCAGGTCGGGATGCTCCAGGTCCTCGCCGAGCAGGGCTTCGTTCCCGACCGCATCTATGGGACGTCGGTCGGGGCGGTGAACGGCGCTGCCTTCGCCGGAGACCCGACGGAAGCGGGGATGGAGCACCTGACCAAGATCTGGCAGGGCTTGCGGGGCGAGGACGTGTACCCGCAGCGCCGTGTGCACGGCCCGTGGATCTTCTTGCAGCAGCGGGAGTCCGTCCATCCCAACTTCGGTTTACGGAAGATCATCGAACAGGGCATTCGCTTCGAGCGGCTCGAGGATGCGGGGATCCCCTTCGAGGTGGTGGCTACGTCGCTCGAAGATGGCTGTGAGCAGTGGTTGACCTCTGGTCCTGCTGCCGAGGCCATTCTTGCCTCGGCGGCGATCCCAGCTATCTTCCCGCCGGTCGAGATCGACGGTCGTCAGCTGATCGACGGCGGTGTGGTCGACAACGTGCCGATCAGTCGAGCCATCGAGGGGGGTGCCACCAGGATCGTCGTCTTGTTGTGCGGTCCCCTCACCTATACGCCCCCCATCTCTCGTCGACCGGTCGAAGCCATGCTCAATGCATTGTTCATTGCCGTGCACGCCCGGTTCACCCAGGAGATGGCCAGACTGCCACCGGGGATCGAAGTCATCGTGTTCAGTGGCGGTGGTGAGTCCTCTCGCGACTACACCGATTTCTCGGACACCGATGCACTGATTGCCGCCGGCCGCGCGGAGGCACTCGAGGTGCTACGCCGTCATGGACTAGCTCCGATGGGTGTGCCGACGGGGCTGCATTCCCAAGAGGGGTCGGCGGTCTATGACCCCGCCGCATTCATCGCACGTCGGCCTCAATGACCGCGCTTCCCGGCTCGCCCGCCAGGCCAGGATCAGTGATCAATGTCGATCAGAGGTGGGTCGCAGGTCGATCAGAGGGGTCAGCCCGTCGGGCCGCCCAGGAGGTTGTTGACTCCACCGGTGGTCCCCGTTACCGCCTGACCGAGGCCGGATCCGACTCCCGCCACCGCTCCGCCGACTGCCCCGGTCACGCCGGTAGTCGCTTGACCCAGTCCTGAACTGGTGCCGCCGACGACACTGCCGGCGGTGCTTCCCAGTCCGCTGACCGCCCCTCCGGCGGTGCTTCCAACTCCGCTGACCGCCCCTCCGACCCCGGATCCCGCGCCGGCGACGGCGCCACCCACACTGCCGGTAACCCCGGCCAACGGCTGGCTCGACCCCGAACCGGGACTCGGCTGGCTTCCCGACCCAGCCGGCGCGCTCGAGGACCCGGCTCCCGGGCCATCGGTTGGGACCGATGTGGTCGGAGTACTCGACGTGCCAGTAGAGCCAGCAGGAATCAGCGGTGACGTGGACGAGGGAGTGGTCGACGCAGTGGTCGGAGGCGCAGTCCCGCCCAAGCCCTGGTTGCCGGTGGCCTGAAGGTTGCCGTTGGCCGGAGCGCCGGTGGAGGTGACCGGTGCCGTACCGGTGGAGGTGGCGATCGCCGACGTGCCCGGAGAGAGGTAGAACGCTCCCAGACCCACGACGACGGCACCGGCCGCGGCCATGGACGCTCCGGCCGGCGTCACCGCATTGGCCACGTTGCGAACAGTCTCCATGACGTGTCGGAACGGTGCGGGCAGGCGTCGAAGGGCGTTTCGGGGGAGGGCCATGGCCAGACCGACGAGGGCACCGGCTTTGCCCTCGGTCCCGGCCAGGAGGGAGAACTCCCGCTTCAACGCATTGCGCGCTCGCCACAGCAGTGTCTCAACCGCTGAGACCCCGACTCCCTCCTCCTCGGCGATCCTCTGGTAGGACCAGCCGGACCGCTCGCGGAGGTCGAGCACCCGCTGGTGCCGGGGCTTGAGGTTCTCGAAGGCAGTGGTGACCATCTTGGCATCGACATCGTGCAAGACGGCATCCTCGATGTCGTAAGTACCGACATCGCTGGCCCCCATCATCGTCTCGTCCAACGGGCTCAAGTGGGATCGACGGCGGAGAGCATCAGTACACAGGTTCCCGGCAATAACCGTCAGCCAGGGATAGAACCGCCGATCTCCGGCGAATTTGGGTAGGGCGCGCCACGCTCGTGCGAATGTCTCCTGCACGACGTCTTCTGCCTCAGAACGTTCCTGCAACCGCTTGACGCAGAATCGAAATAACCGCTGGTGATAGTGCAAGTAGAGCGAATTGAACGCCTCGAGATCCCCACTCTGGCACCGTTCCACGAGAACGCGGTCCCGATCGACGTCGACGGCACCCTCGAAATCGCTTTGACCGGGCATTTCCGTGAAATCTTCCGACCCCCGCATCACGCAACTCCCAGTCGTGTCATTCGCCGTATGGCCACTGCGCTCATACCCGCGTTGGCTCTACCCAGAACCCCAAACGATCCAAACCTATCTAGAACGTGTTCTAGATGGTGCGTCCGATCTGCCATGCAGCCATAGCTAACAAGAATTTTCGCGGTTGCACAAGTTCCCTCGTCATGGTCCGTTCTTCTCGCGAACGGACGGGGAGGGCTGAGATGCGAAGGCTGACGAGCGCATACCGCTTGGTCACTCGTGGTTGCGGACCCAAAGGGATCACGCGCGGCACCCGTCATCCGGTTGCATCCGCGGCACCCGTCATGCAGTCACGTCCGTCGCATCCACATCCGCTCGGTGGGCACGAGGAGAAATCATGAGAGTACGCATTCGAGGCACAATCACGGCCGCCGCCGCCACTCTGGTGGCAGCGGCCTCCCTCGGAGGGTTCGCAGCCAGCGCCAGCGGGGCATCGGGGGCCGGCTCGTTCCAGCTCAATGCGCAAGGTGACGCGCTCACCATCAACTTGGCAGGTACGAAGTTGGTCGGCGGCGACTCCACCATCGCTGCCGATAACACCACGCCGAAGGCAGATGCCCAGGGATCCGGTGAGCTGCTTCCGACCGTGAGTGGATCCCAACACGCGGTGGCTACCGGACCGGGGCAAAACCAGAACCTGCCACAAACCTGCGCCACCCCGGCGATTCCCGCTCCGCTCGATACGTACCTGTCCGCTGGCTTGGGTTGCGGATCGGCCCAAGCAGCTCTCGACGGAAACAGCCTTCCGACCGCTAGCTCGTCTGGGTCCGTCGCCCAGCTGAACATTGGAGACGGCAGCCTCGGGTCGATGCTCGTGCAGGCCAGTACTCCGCTCTTCAGCGCGTTGACGACCATCTTCGGGACGCTGCCCGCATTGCCTCCGAATGGCGAGACGTTGGATCAGCTGCTGGCCACCCTCGGGGCATCTGTGGCCTCAACGACAGGGTTGGCTACGGTCAACGCTGGCACCTCGACCGGGTCCGTCTCGGCCACGACGACGTCTGCGACGGCCACGAACACAAGCAGTGGGGCATCCATCGCGTTGCTTCCGGGCGCCGGAGGAAGCGGTAGCCCTGCTGTTTCGATCACGCTGGGCGCGGCTACGACGACGGCCACCCTCGATCGCTCCGGTGGCGCAGGCACGGCCAGCGCCAACCCGGCGGTCGTCACACTCACGCTCAACAATCCCATCACCGGCTCCAACACGATCAGCCTGGCACCGGGTCAATCGCAGACGTTGCTGGCAGGGACTCCCCTCCAGTCCACGATCGATGTTGGCTCTTCAACCGTTACCCAGGGCGCTGGCGCTGCGAGTGCGACGGCCAACGGCGTCACCCTCGACCTCTTGACTGGACTGCCCGGCGGGGGCATCACCATCGACCTCGCCTCGTCGAACGCGTCGGTGACGGGTGCAGCGCTGGCCGCTGCGGTCGCGCCGGCACCCGCTCCGCCTGCCGCCGCACCGGCCGCCCCTGCCGGGGCACCGATTGCGGGAGTCACCGCCGTTCACACCGGTGAGCCTTGGGGGGGCTCGCTACCCATTGTCGCCCTGGCTCTCGTGGCCGGGCTGGGACTCATCTACCGTCGCCGACTTGGTGCGCTCATCCCGGTTCTCGCACACGGCACCCGAGCCATCGGGTCACCGCTGGGCGCGGCCGCCCATCGGTTCCGTTCCGGGCTCCGCCACCTGGCCGATCTGGTCCGGGGAGGGTCGGACCGGTAGTGAAGGGTAAGGCGCCTGATCGGGGACGGCCTGACGATGGAGGGTCACCGTTGCGCCGAGCTGGTGGAGCACGTGGAGCCGTGACCAACCATCCGGTCCGCTGGCTGGTGCCGGTACTGGGTGCGCTGCTGGTATGGGGAGCGCTCGGTTTCCTCGGATATGCCGCGGGGTGGACGGTGCACAAGGACCGTGCCCAGTCCGTGCTCGACAGCCACTCTCGACCCATCCAGCAAGCCGAGCATTCCACCGCACCCTGCGTTCAGTCCCCACCGCAAGTTGGGCAGTTGGCCGGCACGCTCGTCATTCCAAGTATCGGGCTGAAGGCCCCAATCGAGGAGGGAACCGACGACGCCGAATTGAATGTCGCGGCAGGCCACGCTCCGGCATCGGTGTGGCCAGGTGCCACCGGCAGTGCAGTCTTCCTGGCCCACGACGTCAGCTACTTCGTGCACATCAACGCATTGAAACCAGGTGACCTGATCTATTACCAAGATCAGTGCTCGACGATGGCGTTCCAGGTGACTGGCCAGAAAGTGGTGAATGCCGGTGACCCTGTCTACAACTCCGCCACGGCCACGATGATCCTCGACACCTGCTGGCCCACCAACGCGCTGTTCTACACGAGTCAACGGCTCCTGGTCAGCGCAGCTGAAGACCCCTCCGCCCCGCCCCTCAGCTCTCGAAGCACGTCATCCACGGCGCAGGGCCACGTGAGCGGGGCGAACGGACCTTCTCGCACTGGCGCATCAACCTCGGATACCAACCCCACTACGACCTCGAAGCTCCCCCACGCAGATACCGTCAGCTATACCGTCCCCGCCCCGGCCGACCTCGTGGCCCAAGGCCTCACCCTGACCCAGAACGAAGCCCCTATGGGAACGATGACCTTGACCGGCAACACGTCCTCTGCGTGGGAGGAGTCCCCTGGGCCCCTCAACCTGACCTCGGCCGGACTACAGGCGTACTTCGGCGGCATCCACTCTGCTGAGCAGGTCCGCAATGATTGGTGGGCGGCCATAGCTCCCGGCGTCGCCATGCCGGCACTCCTGGCCAACGCTCAGATCACTGGGCACGACTCACCCCTCAGCATCACCATCAACTCGGCCGGCGGGGTCCCGAATTCCGTCACCATGACGACTGATGTGACGGTGTCGGGCGGTAGCGCGCCAGGTACGTATCACCTGGTCGCAACCGGAGGAGTTACCGGCTCCGTTGTGACCATCACTTCATGGGAGATGAACAATGCCTGAGTCATTCGATACTCAAGACGTCGAGCCCGAGGAGGAAACGCTGCAGGTGATCCTGGGTGCACTCACCCGGGACGCGGGGACCCAGCGGTGGCCGAGCCCGCCCAAGTCAACAGCGGTTGAAGCGCGGTCCGATATGTCTAGTGCGACGCTGGGTTGGGCGGAGGATACCGAGCCACCCGGGGCGAATGCCTCGGCCGAGATGGCCGTGGCTGATACGACCGCTGTTGCAGATGTGGCTGTTGCAGATGTGGCTGTTGCAGATGTGGCTGTTGCAGATGTGGCTGTTGCAGATGTGGCTGTTGCAGATGTGGCTGTTGCAGATGTGGCTGTTGCCGATGAAGCAGTGGCCGACGCGACGCCCGGTGCCTCCGTTGACGAGGTCTCTCGCCGGACCGGACGGTCGGGCGTGTGGCCTGTTCGAGCGATCAAGAGGCACCGGGGCACGTCGGTGCTCGCTGCCGGAGCGGTGGTGGCCTTGGCTGGTGGTGCAGTGCTCGGAGGTTGGGCGAAGCCGGTTTCGGTTTCGCTACCCGGTACCCACGCGATCCTTGTCGATCCATCGGCCCATTCCGACGGTCCGCCCGGAAGGGCTTCTACGCCGTCGACGGCGTTGTCTCCGGCAACCACGTCGCCGGTCGCCCCACCGAGCACGGTGGCCAACGCGTCGACAGGTGCGGCCGACCCCGTTCCTGCACCAAGCCCCCCCTCGAGTACATCGCCTGCCCCTGACCCCAGCCAGGTCGGCAGCGACGGCTCGGCGAGTACGTCGTCTCCGGCCGGAGCATCGTCGACCGGGCCAACGTCGGACGCGTCCAGCTCCGAGAGCGGGACCACTGCACCGCCGTCAACGGGGTCTTCGGGTTCGTCTCCTAGTGGCGGGGGGACAGCCCCGACCTCGCCACCTCCCACCACACCGCCCAGTGGTGGACCCAGTTCGGGTGGCCTGGCCGGCGTGCTGTCCGGTCTCCTTGCACCTGTCATCGGCTCGAACTGACCGACTGGCAATGGGTGTGGTCGCAGCCGATGCGGAGGGAGCACGGTCCCTTGCCGCCCTTCTCGCAACGTGACCATCTGAGTACCGCTGGTGAAGCAAAAATCTTGGTTAGTAGCGGAACTAAATCGCATGGTCGTGGCTCGCCGCCCGTTTCTCTAGTGAGGCGTCCACGGAACGTTGGCGCCCAGGCTGTTGAAGGGAGGGGCCCATGGTCCCTGACGTATGCGCCGGCGAGGGCAACAGCATGGTGTCGTCTCGACCTACGTCCGTCACCTCCCGACGCCCTTTGACAACCAGATCTGTCGATGCCCCGGCACCCCTCTTGCCGTGGCGGGCCCCCCGTACCCGCCATAGCGGGCATCGGCACACCGCCATCTTCCGGACTCCCGGCAGCCGCTCGTCGGTGCCGGCGGACGTCCAGACCCACTTGAGCTCGTTGCCCCCGTCAACGTCTCTCGGGTCGGCGTCCGCCGGTTAGCCGGGAGTACCGGAGGGGCGGCTCCTCTGAGGCTTGGCCGAACCCGCTGAATGTCAGCCGAGCTGATCGTTAACGGGGGGAACCACTCGGGTTTCCTTCGAGCTTGTCACCGGCACCCATCCTGTCTCGGGCGTATAGAGCTTCACCACCCGTGCCGGCACGCCGGCGATCACGCAATGGTCGGGGAAGGTTCCCCGCACAACCGACCCGGCGCCCACGACTACGTTCCGTCCCAGTCGGGAACCGGGCAGCACGACCACACCGGTACCGAGCCAGCTGCCGTCGCCGATGACTACCGGCACGTCGTTGGGCCACTGCGAGTGGACCACCTGGTCGGGGTCCTCGTATCCGTGGTTCTGATCGGTGATGTACACGTAGGGACCGGTGTGGACGTCGTCGCCGACCTCGACGCTGAAATGGCCGACAATATGGCTGCCGCGACCGATCATGCAGCGATCGCCGATGGTGACCACTGGGTCGCTCACCATCTCCTGCCCGGGGACCATGCCCGCAGACAGGCTCACCGAAGGTCCGATCAGCGTGTCCCGCCCGATGTGGATCCAGCGCTGCCCAAACACCGCACCCAGGGGGAAGGCCAGACAACTTCCCGTCCCGAAGGACCCGAACTGCCGGGCACGCCCGTCGCCGGGACCCACGGCGCCATTGCGGACCGTCCACCCCCAGATGGCATGGATGATCGTTCCCAGGATCCGGCGCCGCAGGGCTGGTCGGGTGCCCTTGGCCGGGGAGACCTCGTCGTTGGGTATCGGCGCCCTGATCGATCGGAGCACGGCAAGCTCGGAGAGCATGGCCTCGGTGCGCGGGTCTGCGGGCAGCGCCTCGGTGCGTTCGGGGCGCGGTTCCGTCGCGGTCACCCCCGAGACGCTAATCGTTCGCCGACCCGCCAAGCAGTACGTTTCCAGGGACGACCACTAGGGGAGGACTGAACGATGGTGAAGCTGACGTGCCTACTAAAGCGCAAGCCGGGACTGACGCCAGAGGAGTTTCACGCTTACTGGAGAAACCACCACGGACCGTTGATGGCGGCGACCCAGAGCGGCAGCCACGTGTTCCGCTACGAGCAGAACCCCAAGCCGCTCTCCAGCTATCAGGGTGACGCCGATGACGGCTACGACGGGGTGACCGTGCAGTGGTTCGAGTCGATGGACGACTACGAGGCCTCGATCGGGGCGCCGGACGTCGGCGAAGTGATGGCCGACGTGGCCAAGTTCCTAGACGTCGACCACCTCGAGTTCGTAGTGACCGAAAACCCCTTCGTGGTCATCGATGGACCAGTGCCCCCGGGCGCCTGACGGGGGAATGCCCCCGGGCCGGACGGCGAAGTGCTCCAGCGGCAGAGTCGAGCCGTCACTGATCCTCTCGCCCAGTCCCGAGGGCCGGCCCAGCCCCGAGGCCCTGCCCAGAGGTGATAGCCATTGCGCGGGCTGAAGGCCTGGCCTGCCCGGATGCGCTAGTCGCTCGAGGGTGCGTCGACTCTCTCGTCGACAACCAGGCGACCGCCGTCGAATCGCACCGGGGTGACCCCTCGGCGAATCGAGTCGTCGGACAGCTGCGTTCGGGCAAGTGGCCGTTCAGCCAGTGGTCGGCCCGAGGTCGGGGCACTCCCGGGGGTGTCCAGTGCAAGGCCGGCGACTGCTCGAGCGGTCACGGCATCAGCGCGACGGTCGGCGCGCGCCGCCTCTCTGACGTCGGCTCTCATCCATTGGTAGATCACGATCCCCATGGCCACGAAGGTGAAGATCTCCCCCATGATCCACAGGGTCGCCCCGCCGGCATGGGTGTCGGCCAGGGTGTGGAACTGGGGAGCGATGGAGATGCGGCTCTGGGTCAGCCCCAGCCCGAGCAAGGTGCCGACGGGGATGTCGACGGCCAGGAACCCCAGCTTCATGGGGTACGTGAGTCGCCATCGAGACGGGTCGATACCGACCACCAGCCACCAGTAGAGGCATCCGGAGGTCAGGAAGAACAGGTGGGTCAGTTCGTGGACCAGCGGGTGCTCGAGCGAGAATTGGTAAAAGGGCGTCAGGAAGTAGCCGACCATCGTCACCGAGAAGACCACCAGGACGAAGATGGGATTGGTCATCACCTCGATGATCGGGTTGTGAAGCACCTTGAGGACCCGCTGCTGGGTACTTCGCTGGCCTGCCTGCAGCAGCAGGGTCACGGGCGCACCCAGGGCCAGGAGGATGGGGGCCACGTTCATGAGCAGTAGGTGCTGGACGACGTGGACGTTGAAGTTGGTGTCGTCGTACGAAGCCAGCCCCGATTGGACGGCGATCACGATGGTGAGGATGCCGGCTGTGAATGAAGTGGTGCGCCAGGCCGACCATTGCCGACCCCGTGCCGCCAGACGGCGAGTCAACACCACGTATCCGATGGCAACGGCGATCTCGACGGCCAGTGAGACGAGGCTCAGCCAGTCGGTCTGCCAGGCCGTCAGCAGGGTATGCACCTGGACGGACGGAGAGAGGGCGTCGGCGAGGATCATGACTGAGCCAGTATTTCAGGCCGATGCTGGTGTGGGCACGGCGGCTGGTGGCCGCCCCCATATGGTGCGGGTTTGCCCTCAGCCCACGTCGGCCGCGGCCTTGGCCGCGCACGAGGAGCACAGCCCGACCAGCGAGAAATGATGGGGGTCGATGGCGAAGCCGGTGTCCTTCAAGAGCCGGCGGCGGAGGGGATCGAACGTGCTGTCGGGGATCTCGATCACCGCGTTGCAGGAGTCGCACACCAGGTGATGGTGTACCTGATCGGCAAGGTGCCATCGGGAGGGCCCGTGCCCCAGATGCACGTGGAAGGCGATGTTCAGGCGCTCGAGCAGCTCGAGGGTCCGGTAGATGGTGGCCAGGTTGATATCGGGATGGATGGCCCATACCGCTTCGGCCAGTTGCTCCACCGTGAGGTGATCGGAGCTCTGATCGAGCGCCTCGACCACGGCGCGACGGTCGACGGTAACCCGTCCGCCGGAGGTGCGGATGGTCTCGATCGCCTGATCGACCCGATCGGCTGGCATGGTTTAAAGCGTAGCGGCGGGGTCGGCTCAGGTCCCGCGGCGTGCATCCCACATCCGGGCGCCGGCCGCATCGTGAGCGAAGGTCTGCTCCGTAGATCGCAGGATGGTCGGATCGGTGCTGATCAGCCCCAGCTCTCGGTTTCGGGTCAGTGACTGCACCGACAGGTTCTCAGAGCCGAGGAACACCCGTCTCCCGTCCACCCAGATCATCTTGGCGTGGATGTAGACCGGATGCTCCCCGTAGAGGACGTGGACCTGGGCCCCGGCGGCGGCGAGGGCATCGAAGCTCCGTGCCCACGAGGACGCATAGGTCATCACTACCTCCACGTGGACACCGCGACGCGCCGCTGCGGCCAACGCGTCGACCATGATCGGATCGCTCAGCTCCTCGTTGTAGACCAGGACGGTGTGGCTGGCACTCCCGATGAGGTCAGCGAGTGGCGAGGTGCTGCCCGGGCTCCACACCAGGTCTGCTCCCGATGCGGGCTCGCCGGGATGGCCATCGAAGTCGTCGTCGAAGGTCTGCTCGATGGCCGTGACATCGGCTTCGTCAGTATCCACGACGGCAAAGTCGCGGGTGGTGGCGTAGTACCGGGATGTGAGGTTCAGGGTCATCACTGCGCACCGAGCTCCATCGACGCAGATGGCCTTGATGTGGAATGCGTCCACGGTGTCCGGCGCCCACCGAACGTCGACGCCGCGGGCCGACAGATAGCTGAACGCGGCCTGGTTGCGCACCCGTTCGAGACGCTGGTCGAGGATGACCCGAACGTGGACGCCCCGAGCCGCATCGGCGACCAGGATGGATTCGGCACGGGGATCGACCAGCTCGTACATGGAGAGGTCTACCGACCGAGTGGCCGAGCTCATCAACGCGTCGAGCGGCCGAGGGCCTGAGTCTGGCTCGACGACAAGGGTCTCGGCTGGAGCCGGCTGGGCTCCAGCCGCCGCAGCGGACGCTGTGCTCGCCCGAACCGCCGCAGCCGCCCCCTCCCCCGCCCCGGCATCGTGGGGGTCAAGAGCAACCGCGGGGGCTGCCGCCATGACGAGAACGATGGCCAGGATGGTCGACGAGACGGTGGATCGAATGAGATGATAGATAGTGAAAGACTATGAAAAACTATTTAACGTTGCAAGATCTCGTCCCCGCCGGTATCGACTGGGCTGGTGGCGGTGCGGACGTTAGCCTCGACCTCGGAGCGGAGACCACCCGATTCCGAGAACGACAGGAGGCCCAGTGCCACTCGACGAAACCACCACGGCCGGCGAGGTCATGGCCGGAATCGACCTCTCGGGGCGCACCGCCATAGTCACCGGCGCATCCACCGGCATCGGGCTCGAGACGGCAGCCAACCTGGCCGCAGCCGGGGCCCGGGTGATCGTCGGGGTGCGGAACGCAGAGAAGGGCAAAGCCACGGTGGCCACGCTTTCGGACAGGGTGGATGGCGCTGTGGTCGAGTTCGGGGTGATCGACCTGACGTCGTTCGCCAGCATCAGGACCTTTGCCGAGGAGTTCAGGGGCCGGAACGATCCACTGCACCTGTTGATCAACAATGCCGGCGTCATGAACACGCCCTTCGAGCACACGGTCGAGGGGTACGAGCTGCAGTTCGGCACCAATCATCTGGGTCACTTCCTTTTGACCAACCTGCTCGCCCCCGCAGTGCTCGCCGGAGCCCCGGCCCGGGTGGTCAACCTGTCGTCTGGGGGCCACCGAAGCTCGGACATCCTCTGGGACGACCCAAACTTCGAGCGCCATCCCTACGACAAGATGACGGCCTACGGGCAGTCGAAGACGGCCAACATCCTGTTCTCGGTGGAGCTCGACCGGAGGCTGGCCGATCGTGGGGTGCATGCCTATGCGGTGCACCCCGGACTCATCAACACCGAGCTCGGTCGTTACATGAGCTCCGAGGACTACGAGGCCCTCTTGGCCCGCCTCAAGGAATCCGGCCGGGTCATGCCTCCGCCCAAGACCATTGCGGCCGGCGCGGCCACGTCGCTCTGGGCTGCCACCGCGGCCGAACTGGCCGACCGAGGCGGGATCTACCTAGAGGATTGTCATGTGAGCGAGGCGCTCCCGTACGCCACCGACGCTGACGCGGCCAAACGCCTGTGGGCTCTCTCCGAGGAATTCGTCGGACAGCCCTTCTCGCCGTAGGCCATCTCGCCGGCAGCCCTTCTCGCCGAAAGCCATCGCCCCGGCAGCCCTTCGCGCCAGTGGGCCATCGCGCCGGCAGTCCTTCTCGCCGAAAGCCATCGCGCCGGCAGCCATCTCGCCCGCAGCCCTTCGCGCCAGCGGGCAGGCCGAACCACGAGCCGAAGCGCTGTCTCGCCTGACTACTCCGAGCTAGAAGCGGCCCTACCTCGTTGGACCTCGCTGAAGGGCTTGCCCCGATCGGGTGCCGGTTCCCGGGGCATGCCCAACAACCGCTCACTGATCAGGTTCCGCTGCATCTCGACGGTGCCACCGCCGATGGAGAGAGCCTGCCGGAAGATGTACTGATCGGCGGCGTGGGGGCTGGTGTCGTCGGCCTCCCAGGTCACGCCGTCCGGTCCGGAGATCTCGAGGGCGGCGTTGGCGCGTCGGATGACGTTCACCCCGATGTTGAGGCGGAGCAGCGAACCCGCCACCGGAGGGAAGTGCCCGGTGTTGATGCCCTTGGTCACCCAGGCGATCAGCTGGCGGGAGACCACGTCGTCGGCGTGGGAACGGCCCAGCAGCTCGTGGACCGCAGGGTCATTACCGAGACCGGCGCGTCGGGCCAGGTCGGCCAGGTCCTGGTTGGGGCCGCTCCGATCGGACGACGGTCGGGAAAAGGCGTAGGGCGAGCCGCCGCCGACGGTGTCGCGCTCATGGAAGAGCAGCCGGTTGGCCACCGTCCACCCGTCGTTGGGCTCGCCCAGGATGCAGTCAGCGGGCACGTGGACGTCATCGAAGAATTCCTGACAGAACTCCTCGGCACCGTTCACCATCTTGATCTTGTTGACGGTGACGCCGGGGAGGGACAGGTCGAGCAGGACCATCGAGAGCCCCCGGTGCTTGGGCACCGACCAGTCGGTGCGCACGAGGACGAGGCCCCAGTTGGAGCGCCATGCTCCCGAGCTCCAGATCTTGGAGCCGTTCAGGACCCAGACGTCACCGTCCCGCTCGGCCCGGGTGAGGGCACCGGCCATGTCGGAGCCACCGCTGGGCTCGGACATCATCTGCACGAAGATCTCGTCGCCGCGCAACATGGTCGCGATGTGCTGTTTCTGGGCCGGGGTCCCGAATTCCAAGATCGGGGGGCCGATGATGCCCAGCCCGGGGTTCCCGATATGGGTGGGGAGCTCATACTCCAGGGCCTCTTGCAGGAAGGCCCGGTGGTGAAAGCGGCTGAGGCCCGCGCCGCCGAGCTCGGTCGGAAAGCAGATGCCGTTGTACCCGCCGTCGGCCAGCCGATGGATCAGATCGCGCAGCCGCTCGGGACCCTGGCTCTCCTCCGCGCCGGGATCGTGTTCATCGAGGCGGGGCATGTTGGCGGACAGCCAGCTCTTGGCCCGCGCCCGGTACTCCTCGAGCTCATCGTGGGAGGGGACATCATCGAGACCCATTGCAGACTCCTGTCAGGCCAGTCCGACCAGCGAGGCCAGTCGTTGGCGGTGATTGCGGACGGTGCCGTACTGGCCACTGTTCAAGGTGACCCGGCGAAGATAGAGGTGGATGTCGTGGTCCCAGGTGACCCCGATGCCGCCATGCATCTGGATGCAGTCCTGGACCAGTTCGCCGGCGTGCTCGCCGACATAGGCCTTGGCCACGCTGACCAGCTCGGCGGCGTCGCCTGTTCCCTGTGACACCGCCGTCGCGGCCGCCACGGTGGTGGCCCGGGCTCCCTCGAGCCAGAGGGCCATGTCGGCGAAGCGATGCTTCAACTCCTGGTAGGAGGCGAGAGGACGGCCGAAGGAGAACCGGTCGAACGCCCACTCGGTGGTGAATTCGAATACCCGGCCGATGGCTCCGACCGTCTCGGCCAGCTGCAGCACGATGGCCACCTGGAGCTGCTGCTCGACGTCGGATGCGGCCCCTCCTACCTCCCCGACGACCGACGCTGCCGGAGCCATCGCCCCGTCGAAGTGCACGGTGGCGAAGCGGCGGACCAGGTCGATGCCCTCCCGGGGGGTGACGTTCACCCCGGGTGTGCCTGCCGGCAGCAGGAACTGGGTCATGCCCTGCTCGGCCCGGGCGGTCACCAACAGCCAGTCGGCCTCGGCTGCCGACTCCACCGACGTCTTGGTCCCGGTCAGGACGAAGCCACCATCAGCGCCACCATCGGCGACCGTTGCCTCGAGCATCACCGCGTCGGCGCCCCACGCCGGCCCGGGCTCATCGAAGCACCACGCAGCGATGCCGCCGGCCAGCAGTTCGTCCAAGGCCTCGGTGTGACCGTCGACCCGGGCCAAGGTGGATGCGACAACATTGATCGGCCCAAGCGGACCGGGGGAAACCAGGCGGCCGCGCTCTTCGGCCACCAGCGTCAGATCCGACAGTCCTTGTTCCGAGACACTGCCACCGCCGCGGTCTTCTGGGACCAGCATGGAGGTCCACCCCAGCTCAGCGCCCTGCTGCCACCAGGCTCGGTCGAAGCCAGCAGGCTCATCGGCCAGCCGCCGTACCTCGCTGATGGGGCACGTGTCCTCCAGGAAGCGCCGCGTGGTGTCGCGGAGCAACACCTGATCGTCATTCAGCTGCAACTCCAACCGAACACCCCTTCTCTCTCCGGACAGCGCCGGTCCGGTTCTCTCCCCGGACAACCCCCGGTAGGGACCTCCGTTTTGCCTGCAGTTCCCACGACGGACCGACAACACTTCGGACGCCACTTCCGACGCCGGTCCTGCCTTCGGGCGCCACGAACGTACTCCCAGCCGACACCGGCGATCCAGGCCGCCGACTACCGTGACGGCCGACGAAGGGGGTCGGAACGTGAGCGAATTGTTCTCCATTGCCGGCAAGACGGCCGTGATCACCGGTGGATCAAGAGGGATCGGGCGCATGATCGCCACCGGATTCGTCGAGGCCGGAGCCCGGGTGTACGTCACCTCACGCAAGGCGGACGCCTGTGCTGAGACGGCCGCAGCCCTGAGCGAGCTCGGCGAGTGCATTGCCCTGCCCGCCGACATCGGGAAGGAGTCGGAGTGCCGGCGGCTGGCCGACGTCCTGGCCGAGCGCGAGCCCAGCGTCGACATCCTGGTCAACAACGCCGGCGCCAACTGGTTTGCTCCCATCGCCACCCACGACGATGCCGCCTGGGACAAGGTGCTGGCCGTCAACCTGAAGGGCGTCTTCCATCTCACCCGTTTCCTCCTGCCGCTGCTCGAGGTGGCGGCTACCGACGACGACCCGGCGCGGATTATCAATGTGGGTTCGGTCTCGGGTCTCAAGCCCGACCGCTTCGAGACCTATGCCTACGGAGCGTCCAAGGCGGGGGTGCACCTGCTCACCCGCCAGCTGGCTCGGGATCTGGCCCCGCGCATCACGGTGAACGCCATCGCCCCTGGCCCCTTCCCCACCGACATGATCTCCGGCGACGCGTTTGCCGGCGACCTGCTGGACTCGACCGCCCTCCGGCGGTGGGGCAGACAGGACGACGCCGCCGGGACGGCCATCTTCCTCGCCTCCCGGGCCGGGTCGTTCATCACCGGTGCTGTCCTGGCCCTCGACGGGGGGATGCACTCGGTCGGCTCCTTCTGATCCTGGGTTACGCACGTTGTGATCCTTGGTTATGCACGCTGAGCCTCGGTCGCTCCCGTCCACCGGCATGGACTCGGCCACCCGGGCATGGTCGCGCTGGCATGTACGACCGTCTGTCGAGGTGACCAGAAGCCAAAGCACCATCTGACTAGGGATAGTACCGGGTCTGGGTCAGCATTACCTGCCAACCGACCGTTAGAACTATCGTTGGTGGCCAGAGAGTCACGGCGAGCCGTGGCCGCCGCCGACCACAGCGAAGGAGGAGCTCCCATGGATCTTCCGTATCGGATGTACGACGCCGACAACCACCTGTACGAGACGAGGGAGGCCTTCACCCGCCACCTCCCCGATCATCGCCGCCGGGACCTCTACTGGGTGACCGACGAGCGAGGCCACCAGCACATCATGATGGGCGGTCACGTCTGGGACTACGTGCCCAACCCGACGTTCGATCCCATCTCGGTGGCCGGGGCGCTTACCGACATGTTCTCGGGCGAGAAGTCCAAGGCCGACGTGATCACCGACGGCTACAAGGTGGTCGAGCCTTTGGCGTTGCACCCCGAGTACCAGGAGCGGGACAAGCGCCTGGCCCTCCTCGACGAGCAGAGCATCGAAGGGTGCCTCCTGTTCCCCACCCTGGCCTCGGGTATCGAGGAGCGGGTTCGCGAGGACATCCCGTTGCTCACCGACATCCTGTGGGCTTTCAACCGCTGGCTCGAAGAAACCTGGACGTTCAACAGCGCCGATCGGATGTACGCGGCGCCCATCTTCTCCCTGGCCGATGTTGACCAGGCGCTGGCCATGTTGGACTGGGCCATCGAGCGTGGCTGCCGGGTGATCGACGTGCGGTCCGCCCCGGTGCTCACCGCCACCGGGTTCACCTCTCCGGGGAAGCCCGAGTTCGACCGGTTCTGGGCGCGGTGCGAGGAGGCGGACGTGCTGGTCGGCGTGCATGCCGGCCCGGTGAGCTACACCAAGTACACCGGAGACTGGACGGGTAACTTCGAGTACCACGCCTTCACCCGCTCGGCCTTCGAGCACATCGCCCTCCACGGCCGGGCCATCTCCGACTTCTTCACCGCCATGGTCTGCGACGGGGCCCTGAGCCGGCACCCGAAGTTGAAGCTCGTCTCCGTTGAGAACGGTGGCGACTGGATCCCCTCCCTCGTCGACAAGATGAAGATCTACTACCACCGGTATCCGGGCTCGTTCCCCGAGGACCCCATCGAGGCCTTCGAGCGGTGCGTGTGGGTCAGCCCGTTCTGGGAGGACGACATCACCGACATCGCCCGGTACCTGCCCATTGAGCGGATCCTGGCCGGATCGGACTACCCCCACGCCGAGGGCCTCTCGGAGCCGACCGACTTCGTCAAGGCCCTCACCGACTTCACCGAGGCCGACACCCGGCTCATCATGCGCGACAACCTGCGCCAGCTGCTTTCTCGAGGGTGAGGTCGACCCGTTCTTCGACCTATCGGCTCCTCACTCCGGTCCTCTGGCGTCTCTCTTCGTCACGGGTCCGACGGTGACCGTCCCGTGACCCTGGAGCGGTTCGCCACCGAGCTCGGTTACCCGGAGTGCCCGCGATGGCATCACGGTTCGCTCTGGCTATCCGAGATGTGGTCGCAGGCCGTTGTCCGCTTCGACGCTGCTGGACGGCGAGAGGTGGTCCATCGATTCACCGACGGTCAGCCCGGCGGGTTGGGCTGGCTGCCCGACGGCGACCTGGTCGTGGTGGGGATGGAGTCCCGGGTCCTGCACCGGTTGCACGCCGCACAGGCCGGTTCGGGCATCCATGCCGACCTCACCTTGGTCTCGCCGTGGATGCTGAACGACATGGTGATCGGGAAAACGGGCGACGCCTATGTCTCTCAGGCCGGATTCGACCTCGGCGATGCCGCCAGCCGTCCTGCGCCCTCGCCCCTGGTCCGGGTCGACGCCGGCGGGGCGGTATCGGTGGCCGCTGACGGCCTCGTCGTTCCCAATGGCATGGCCTTGAGCGCTTCCGGCAAGACGCTGGTGGTGGCCGAGACGTTTGCCGGTCGTCTGACCGCGTTCACCGTGGGCCCCGACGGCTCGCTCGGAGACCGTCGGGAGGTGGCCGAGCTGCCTCCTGCGGCCGACCACCGGTACGCGCGTCCCGATGGGATCTGTCTGGACGAGGAGGGCGCGGTGTGGGTCGCCGACTGGCGGGGGTGCCAAGTGCTCCGACTGGCCCCAGACGGGACGGTCACCCAGGTGATCCCGACCAGGACCCACGCATTGGCCGTCGTCCTCGGCGGCCCCGACCTGCGCACGCTGTTCATCTGCACCAGTCCACGTATGGTGCGCCCCGGACCCGATGCGGCGCCGGCGGGGGCCGTGTTCACCCTCGACGTCGACGTGCCCGGTGTAGGCGAGCCATGAGCCGCCGGCACGCCGGGGGCATCATCCGGAGGGGAATCGAGCCCTCAAAGGAACCAACCAGATCGACCAGGGGCCACAGGCAGAGCGGCGCCACTCAGATGTAGCAAAGTAAGGCCTCAGCGGACCCCAGATCGGTCGGCATAGAACAGCTCGGTGCCGTGAGGCGTTGCCGGGCGAACTTTGACACCGACTGAGCGCTGTGGTTCGTTGAGGCAGGGATGCCCGCCGCTGACCTTCGACGGGGGGATGTAAAAGAGGAGTGACAATGCCGGAGTACAAGTTCGTGACATACGAAGAGCTTGACGAGGGGAGGATCGTCAGGATCCTGCTCAATCGTCCCAAGACCCGCAATGCCCAAAATCGCGGCTTGCTGGTCGACCTGAACGACGCCTTCTTGGAGGCCGAGAAGGATGACAACGTCCGCGTTGTGATCCTGGGTGGCATGGGCCCGATGTTCTCCTCGGGCCACGACTTGGGCTCCAAGGAGCAGATGGCCGAGTACACGCCCGGCCCCGATCAGCACATCACGGCACGCACCAACGGCGGGACCCGCGAAGGGGCCGAGAAGCGGATGCTCCAGGAATGGCACTACTTCTACCAGAACACCCTTCGCTGGAGGAACCTCCGCAAGATCACCGTCGCCCAGGTCCACGGCACCGTGTATGCCGCCGGGCTGATGCTGATGTGGGCGTGCGACCTCATTGTCGCCGCCGACACCGTGCAGTTCGCCGACCCGGTCGGCGTCCGCCTCGGGATGTGCGGCATGGAGTATTTCGCCCACCCGTGGGAGTTCGGTCCCCGGCGGGCCAAGGAGCTCATGTTGACCGGCGATTCGATCTCGGTCGAGGAGGCGCACGAGATCGGCATGGTCTCCAAGATCTTCGAGGAAGACAAGTTGGCCGAGCGCACCCTCGAGTTCGCCCGCCGTATTGCCGAGCGCCCCACGGTGACCTCACTGCTCATCAAGGAGTCGGTGAACCAGTCCGTTGACAACATGGGCTTCCAGAACGCCCTCCAGGCCTGCTTCACCTTGCACCAGCTGAACCACTCCCATTGGGCCGAGGTCAACGAGGACGGCTACCCGGCCGGGAAGCCGGAGCAGGGCGTGCCTGACTGGAAGACCGCCCCGCCCGTTGTGCCGGCGGTGAAGGACCTGGTCCGTTCGCCCGACCCTGTGGGCTGACCTGACCGGTCGCTGGACTAAGGAAGTGAGCTGGCCAGAACCAGGGGGCTGACCAGCGAGTTCGCACCGTGACAACCGGCGCCGGGGGCTTCCCCCGGCGCCGTGTTGTCTTCGCGGCTCCGGCCTCGGGCGGGCTTGTGGAGCTGGTCCCATCGCTGGGCCTGAGCGCCGCCCCGGCGCACCTTGTCCCGTGAGGACATGTCACCCCGGACGAGCAAAGTTTCAGCGCCGCCCGGTATCGATTTTCGGCGCCCCGCGGTATACTTATGAGGGCCTCGGTTGTCAGTCACAACACGGGGATGACGAAGCCCTCCGACCTCCATCGCGGGGCTTCGTCCGTTTCGGGGAACTTTAGCTGGACCCGGAACCTGCCGGTCGGATCCCGGCACGGTGTTTGATCTGGTCCGAGGTCGCCCGTCTTTCGAGGGGTCGCGGCTGCTCTGCAGCATCAGCCGACTGATGCCCGTCGATCGTCGGCTGACAAAATCACTACCCCGTGTCTCGACGTCCCTAAACAGAGCCCTGACGTTCACGTTCAAGGCATGCCCGGAGAGGTGTGAGGGGTCGGATCGGACTCACTGCTCATCCGCTACTCGGCGCTTTCCGTGGCAATTTAGGGATCCCGAGGCGTAGACCTGACCTGCGTCTTTGGGCTGATTCCGCTGTGAACGGCTGCATCGGCGTGCCTTCCCTCACGTCAGACCGAGGATCGCTTCTCTACCACTCGGCGGGACTTCATCCTCGCATTACGCGCGGAGATTGGCGTATGATTAGGTGGACCTACACCGCAGACACTGGAAGAGGGTAAGGGTTAGCAAATCAGGAGAGTGAACCAGGAGAGTGAACCGTGGCAAAACGCAGTGGGCCTCATTCAACGTCCGGGTTGGGGCGGTACACCCCACCGAAGCGCGCTCGGGATAGGCGTCGGTCTGCGCGGGCGGAACCCGGGGGCCACATAGCTCGAACGGTGGGCGCACTCGCGGGCACCGGTGTACTCGCCACCGTTGGCTTCATGGGTTTGACCGCCGCCCCGAGCTTCGCCGCCACGGCTCATGCCCACAACGGTCTGCATGTTCACTTCGATTCGCATCACAACCTGGCCGTTGCTGGTGCGCACCACGCTGACGCCCAGGCTTCAGCGGGCGAAGGCCACGGCAATCACAACAACGTTGCCATCAGCCTGGCCGACAAGGGCGGTTCCGCGCTTTCATTTGCCGGAAACGGTGACCACTCGTCTAACAACCGGGACGTAGCGGTTTCTCTGGCCAGCAGGGGTGGCTTGGCTTACACGATTGCCGGCAACGGTGACCACTCGTCCAACAACAGGGACGTGGCCATTGCTGCTGCCGACACGGGCGGCAACGCTGCTGCAGAGTCCGGAAACGGTGACCACTCGTCCAACAACAGGAACGTGGCGATCGCTCTGGCCAACAAGGGCGGCATTGTTGATGCGTCCGCCGGCAACGGTGACCACTCGTCCAACAACGAGAACTTGGCCATTGGTGCTGCCAGCAAGGGCGCCATCGCCTTTGGAGAGTCCGGAAACGGTGACCACTCGTCGAACAACAGGAACGTGACGATCTCATTGGCCGACAAGGGCGGCGTGGTTAACTCGCTGGCCGGAGACGGTGACTTCTCCTCCAACAACGAGAACCTGGCCATTGGTGCTGCCACCACAGGTGGCGTTGCCTTTGACGGTGCCGGACAAGGTGACCACTCGTCCAACAACAGGAACGTGTCGGTCTCCCTGGCTGAAAAGGGCGGTTCTGCGCTTTCACTGGCCGGTAACGGTGACCACTCGTCCAATAACAGGAACGTGGCCATTGCCGCAGCTGGCGATCCCTCGGATTCCTTTGCTGCTGCCGGTAACGGTGACCACTCGCACAACAACGCGAACCTGGCCATCGCTGTTGCCAACAAGGACAGCTCGGCTGATGCAGAGGCCGGAAACGGTGACCACTCGTCGAACAACAGGAACGTGGCCATCGCTCTGGCCGACAAGGGTGGCACGGCTGGTGCCGAGGCCGGAAACGGTGACCACTCGTCCAACAACGGCAACGTGGCGATCGCTCTGGCCGACAAGGGCGGCATCGTCGATGCGTCTGCCGGATGGGGTGATGGCGGCCCAAGTGACCACTCGTCCAACAACGAGAACTTGGCCATTGGTGTTGCCAGCAAGGGCGGCATCGCCTTTGGAGAGTCCGGAAACGGTGACCACTCGTCGAACAACAGGAACGTCACGATCTCACTGGCCGACAAGGGCGGCGTGGTTAACTCGCTGGCCGGAGACGGTGACTTCTCCTCCAACAACGAGAACCTGGCCATTGGTGCTGCCACCACAGGTGGCGTTGCCTTTGACGGTGCCGGACAAGGTGACCACTCGTCCAACAACAGGAACGTGTCGGTCTCCCTGGCTGAAAAGGGCGGTTCTGCGCTTTCACTGGCCGGTAACGGTGACCACTCGTCCAACAACGAGAACGTGGCCATTGCCCTGGCTGGCGATCCCTCGGATTCCTTTGCTGCTGCCGGAAACGGTGACCACTCGCACAACAACGCGAACGTGGCCATCGCTGCTGCCAACAAGGGCGGTACGGCTGATGCACTGGCCGGGAACGGTGACTTCTCGTCCAACAACCGCAACGTGTCGATCGCTCTGGCCGACAAGGGCGGGGATGCTGCTTCGGCTGCCGGTAACGGTGACTTCTCGTCCAACAACCGCAACACCTCCATCGCCCTCGCAAGCAAGGGTGGCGAGGCTGGTGCGGCTGCCGGTAACGGTGACTTCTCCTCCAACAACCGCAATGCGGCGATCGCTGCAGCGGACAAGGGTGGATCGGCCACAGCGGTAGCGGGCGACGGCGACTTCTCCTCCAACAACCGCAATATTGCAGCGGCTGTGGCCACCACCGGTGGAACGGCGGAGTCCAACGCAGGAGCCGGCGACGGTACCTCCAACAACGGCAATGTCGCTCTCTCCGGTGCTGCCACCGGTGGTTCGGCTATCGCCAACTCGGGTACCGATGACGGTCCTGGTGGAAGCAACAACGGCAACTTCGCTGCTGCCGGCGCCGATGACGGTGGTCTTGCCGTCGCCAATGCCGG
This sequence comes from uncultured Acidimicrobiaceae bacterium, assembly GCA_963781305.1. GTDB lineage: Bacteria > Actinomycetota > Acidimicrobiia > Acidimicrobiales > RAAP-2 > DASXMT01. The sequence continues at coordinate 428,459 of CAWAFL010000014.1, read as the reverse complement.
TACCGGTAACACCGGTGGGAACGGAAACGTTGCCGTCGCCGGGGCCAGCGGCCAAGACGCCGTTGCCAGTGCGAGTGCTGTTGCTGGGACGTCCGGTGTGGGTGGAAGCCTCGCCGTGTCCACCGCTACCAACACGACCGGCTTGCCCGTTCCGACCGTCTCGACGGTTATCGCAACCGGCGGTGGGACGGCTACCGGGTCTGCGGCCAATGGAGGCACGACCACGTCAATCGACACCGGCCCGTCCTCACTGGCGGCCGGGTACACGGCTGGCGTTGGCTCCCAGGCGACAGCAGTCGGTGGGGACAACGGCTCCACCGGTGCTACGGCCACGACAGTTGCTGGGGGTGGCGGTGTAGCCGCTGCTGTCAACAGCAATGGCGACGTGTCCCTGTCACTGAATGGCGTGCAAGAAGCCTGAGCCGGCCGCAAGGCTGGTGGCTAGCAGCCACAAGTGGCGACACAGCCACTGAACACAATCAAGAGGCTCCCCGCTTCGGCGGGGAGCCTCTTGACGTGCCGCGGCATAAGCTCCTGCCCTCGGGATGTCACTGAGCTCCGGACCGATGACAGTGTCTGCCGACTGTCGATCTTCAGGGAGGGACTTGGGCGAGTCGGTCCGAGTCTCCTTGTACCAGAGCCATTCGTCATACCGGAGCCATCCGTCGAGAACGATCCGGGCCGTGGCCGAAGTGCCGTGAACCCACCGCTTGGCCAGCTCCCGCTTCCATTCCTCGAGCGGGTCCCGGCGAAGAGTCGAAGCAGCCACCGGCCTTGGCCTCGATCTTGAATCGAACCGCTCCGATGCGGGCTTCTTCGCTGCTTTGTCCGCGATGCCTCCGGTGGGCCTATCATCACCGTCGGTACCGGTTGCGGATTGGATTAATCCAAGACTGGGCCAAGGGTGATCGTTATTGACGAAATCCCACTGGAGAGGTGCGAGAGCGGCCGAATCGGACTCACTGCTAATGAGTTGACCTGGGTAACTGGGTCCGAGGGTTCAAATCCCTCCCTCTCCGCTCTGGAAGTCGATGTGCGCGTCAGGTTCATGCAGGTCATAGGGCACTCTTGCTCGGCTGATGGACATCCCGCTGGCACGGGCCTCGTGGCCCACGGCCGGCCTTCAGGCGGTCGGATCCGAGGCCGTCGGTCGGCACGCTGTCAGCCGCCGTCGAGGAGGATGAGCTCACCAGTCAGGTACGACGAGGCGTCGCTGGCCAGATAGAGGGCTGTGCCGACGATCTCCTCGGCGGAGGCGATCCGACCGAGGGCCACGTTGGCGGCCATCTGCGCCTGCAACTCCGGCGACGGGACCGAGGCATGGAGGCTGTCGGTGTGGAACGTGCCGCACACGATGGCGTTGACGCGGATCCCCCGCTGACCGAGCTCGTCGGCCGACGCCTTGGTCAGCGCGTTGAGGCCGGCCTTGGCGGCCGCGTAGACGACCGTGAAAGCGGTGGGGTGCAGGGCAGCCTTGGAGCTGATGTTGATAACCGAGCCACCGGGCTCCATGTGCTCGGCGGCCAGCGCCGTGAGCCTCAGCGGGCCCTTCAGGTTCACGCCGATCGTCTTGTCGAAGAGCTCGGCGCTCACCCCCAGCAGCGACGGCGGCACCGGCGCGATGCCGGCGTTGTTTACCAGTACGTCGATCCGGCCGAAGGTGGCGACGGTGGCGTCGACGAGAGCGGCACAGTCGTCCCAATCGGCGACGTGGCAACTCACCGCCAATGCCTGCCGACCCAGCGCGCGGACCTCGTCGGCCACCTCCTCGCACGGCTGGAGCTTGCGGCTGGCCACGACGACGTCGGCGCCGGCCTCGGCGAACCCGAGGGCCATGGCCCGGCCCAGGCCCTTGCTCCCTCCGGTGACGACCACGACCTTGTCGGTTGCGTCCAGGCTCGGGATCGTCATCGGCCGCCCGCCCGGCCCGTCGCCTTGGCCCGACCCGCCGCCCTGGCCTCCGTCCGACCCGGGGCCTTTGCCCTCGTCCTACCCGTGGCCCTGGCCTTTGTCGTGCGCGAGCTTGTGTGCTCCGCCGCGGCGTCGCCGGTGATGCCGCCGATGACGTAGCGGATGTTGAGGTCGAAGAGCGTGTCGGCCTCGGCGGCATCGACGCCCCCAGGGTCGCCACCGGGGCGGCCCCGTCGCCGGCCTCGGGCCGGTGGCTCCGCCCCCGCTTCCACCGCGCCGAAGCCCACGGTGGCCCAGGTGAGAAGGCGGCACGCCTGCACGGCGGCATCCGCCGCCAGCCCGTCGCGGCGCATGGCCTCGACCAGGGGGCGCGAGGCCTCGACGTAGGCGTCGCGCCCCGGCCACAGGATGAGCCGGCTGTCGCGTGCCCGTCGGAGACGGGCACGCAGCTCGCGCGCCCATCGCACGGCGTACTGGTCCCACGGCTCGGCCTCGGCGCGCGGTGGCGCCAGGTCGGCCAGCAGCCGATCGGCGATGGCCTCGACTAGCGCGTCCTTGTTCCCGATCCGGCTGTAGAGCGGGATGGGTGAGACGCCGAGCCGGGACGACACGCTCCGCATGCTCACGGCGTCGAGGCCGGATTCCTCGAAGATCTCGACCGCCGCGGTGACGATTTCCTCGGCGTCCAGTTCGAAATCGGGTGCCTTGGTCATCGGGTCATGGCACCAGCACGAGCTTGCCGACCACGCCGCGGTCGGCCACCCGCTGGAGGGCCGTCCGCAGCTCGTCGAACGGGATCTGGGCGGTGACCGCGTTGCGCAACCGGCCATCGGCGACAAGGGCGGCCAGGCGGGCGTGGATGCCGTCCAGCTCCTGGCGTGCGTAGCCGCCCGCGAACACCCCGACGAGCGAGGTGTTGGTCACGACCAGGTCGTGTGTGGCCAGCCTCGGCCACTCGCCGCTGGCGAAACCGACGGCCAGCAGGCGGCCGTGGCGGGCCAGGGCGCCGGCGGCGTCCTCGGCCAGGGAGCCGCCGACCGGGTCGTAGATCAGGTCGACGCCGCGTCCGTCGGTGAGCTCCCGCAACGCCGGGGCCAGGGGGCCGTCCCGGTGGTTGACGGTGGCCTCGGCGCCGAGGGAGCGGCAGAAACTGGCCCGCTCCTCGTCGCTCACCACGGCGATCACGCGGGCGTCCAGGGCCCGCCCGAGCTGCACGGCGGCGATGCCGCTTCCACCCGCGGCCCCGAGCACAGCCAACCAGTCGCCGGAGCCGATTCGGCCCCGGTCGACCAGCCCGATCCACCCGGTGAGGTGCGGGATCCAGAACCCGGCCGCTTCGGCGTCGGTGAGCCCGTCGGGAACGGCGAAGGCCGACTCCGCCCACACCAGGCACTCCTCGGCGAAGGAACCGTTCCCCTCGGTGAAGGCGGTGACGCACATGATCCGCGTCCCGATGGGCAGGTCGACCCCCTGGCCCACGGCGGTGACGACGCCGGTGGCCTCCTGGCCGGGGGTGAACGGCAGCGGGGGCGTCAGCGGGTAGGTGCCCCGGCACATGAACACGTCGGGCAGCCCGATGCCCGCTGCCGTTACCCGGATCCGGGCCTGACCCGGCCTCGGCTCGGGCAGGTCCACCTCGACCAGCTGGAGCACGTCGGCCGGCTCGCCGGCCCCGTTCACCCGCCAGGCCCGCGTCCGTTGTGTCATGTCGCTTCTCCTCCGTCGATGAGGGTGGTGGCACTGGCCAGCAGCAGGTCGGCCTGGGCGCCGAAGTGCTCGTGGATCGGCTTGCTCGACAGGCCGTGCAGGAACTTGGCGTAGCTGCCCTCGAGCACGACGGCCAGCTTCCAGCGGGCGAACACGTCGTACCATGCGATCGACGTGGTGTCGCGGCCCGAGCCGGCGCTGTAGCGCTCGACCAGGGTGTGGCGGTCGGGGAGTTGCCCCACGTCGAACCGCGGCTCTTTGGCCATACCCAGGCGCATGGTGCCCTCGGGTCCGGGGTGGAAGATGAGCGCCCAGGCCAGGTCGACGATCGGATCGCCGATAGCCGCCATCTCCCAGTCCACGACGGCGAGCAGGTTCGGCGGCGCAGCCGGCGCGAACAGCACGTTGTCGAGCTTGTAGTCGCCGTGGCACAGGGCGTTGGGCTGGTCGTCCGGGCGGTGGGCCTCGAGCCAGTCGGCGACGTGGTGGGCGGCCGGGAGCTCCCGACCGCCGTAGGAGCCGAGCTGGTTGAGCCAGCGTGCCTGCTGCCGCGAGAGGTAGTCGCCGCCGTGGGCCAGGTCGCCGAGGCCGCAGGCGTCCCAGTCGACAGCGTGGATGGCCACCAGGGCGTCGACCAGCTCCTCGAGCGCCCGGCCGTGCGTCTCCGGTGCCGCCGCCCACGCCGAGGGCACGGCCTGAAGAATTGGCCGTCCCTCGATGCGCTCCATCACGTAGAACGGCGCACCGAAGACCTCCGGGTCGTCGCACGCCACCACCGGACGGGCGATGGGCACCGGCTCGTCCTTGATGGCGTCGAGGATGTGGAACTCGCGCAGCACGTCGTGGGCGGTGGCCGAGCTGGCGTGCTGTGGCGCCCGCCGCAGCACCCACCGGGCTGGCCCGCGGTCGACGGCGAAGACCTCGCACGAGCCGCCGCCCACCATCGGCGTGACGTGGATCGGCACGCGGTCGCCCACGGCATGGTCCAGGTAGTGCTCGAGGCGCTCCTCGGTCACGTGACCCCGGCGAGGGCGCGCAGCTCGGCCCACTTCGCCTCGGCCGCCGGACGGCGGCTGGGGAGGTGCTCGCTCGGCCACCCCTCCACCGGTGAGTAGCCCTTCAAGATGCTCCGGGCCAGGACCGACTTGTGGAGCTCGTCCGGGCCGTCGCCGATGGGGCCGAAGCGGGTCGACCGGTACCACGACTCCACCGGGAGGTCGCTGGAGTAGCCGAGCGCGCCGCACACCTGGATGGTGCGGTCCAGCACGGCGAGGACGACCTTGGACACGTGGGCCTTGATCATCCCGAGGTCGGCGCGCACTGGGGCCGCCCCGTACTTGTCCATCTTCCACGCCGTCTGGAAGGTGAGCAATCGGGCCGACTGGATCTCCATGTGCGACAGGGCGATGTAGTCCTGGATCATCTGGTGCTGGCCGAGGAGCTGACCGTGCGAGCGCCGCGAGACCGCCCGCTCGCACATGATGTCGAGGGCCCGCTGCGCCTGGCCCAGCCAGCGCATGGCGTGGTGGATGCGACCCCCGCCCAGCCGCTGCTGGGCCAGGACGAACCCCTCGCCGGGTTGCCCGATCAGGTGGTCGGCGGGCACGCGGCAATCGCGGAAGACGATCTCGGCGTGGTTCCCCGTCCGCCCGTAGTCAACGTCGGGGTGTGCCATGGTGCCGATGTCGCGCACGATCTCCATGCCTGGCGTCCCGGTGGGGACGACGAACACCGATGCGTGGCGGTGGGGTCGGCCCTCGGGGTTGGTCTCGGCGAACACGAGCACGATGTCGGCCACCGAGGCGTTGGTGATGAACCACTTGTGCCCGTCGATGACCCACTCGTCGCCGTCCTTGATAGCGGTGGTGCCGATGACGGTCGGGTCGGCGCCAGCGAAGAAGGGCTCGGTCAGGGCGAAGGCGCTGGAGATCTCGCCGCGCAGGTTTGGCCAGAGCCAGCGCTCCTTTTGGGCGTCGGTGGCCCCGTGGGCCAGCAGCTCCATGTTCCCGCTGTCCGGTGCCTGCACTCCGAAGATGGTCATCGACATCATGCAGCGGCCGATGATCTCCGACATCAGGGCCAGTTTGAGCTGGCCCAGACCCTCGCCGCCGAGCTTCGGGTCCAAGAAGGCGCCCCACAGGCCCTGGGCCTTGACCTGGTCCTGGAGGTGGCGCTTGACCACCTTCCACTCCTCCGCCGGGAGCTGGTCGAAGATGGGCTCGAGCGGGATCAGCTCACGGTCGATGAAGGCCCGCATCCAGGCCAGCTGCTTCTCGAACTCCGGCTCGGTCTCGAAGTCCCACGCCATGCCCTGCTCCGGTCTCTCCCGAGATTACGATGTAATCTCTGTGTGACAGTAGTACAGGCATCGGGGTGGAGGCAGCATGGAGCTCACGGACGGTTCGGTCGCCGTCGTTACCGGCGGGGCGAGCGGCATCGGCACCGCGCTCGGCCACGCCTTCGCCGCCGCCGGGTGTTCGGTCGTGCTGGCCGACGTCGACGCTGAGGCCCTCGACTCCGCGGCCGCCGCCATCGACGGGGAGGTCCTCACCGTCGTCACCGACGTGAGCGTCGCGGCCGAAGTGGAGGACCTGGCCGAGGCGGCCTTCGCCCGGTTCGGTGCCGTCCACGTCCTGTGCAACAACGCCGGGGTGTCGACGTTCAACCCGGTCGCCGCCCAGACGCTCGATGACTGGCGCTGGGTCCTGGGGGTGAACCTGTGGGGCGTCGTCCACGGGGTGCAGGCCTTCCTCCCCAGGCTCTTGGCCCAGGGGCAGCCGGCGCACATCGTGAACACGTCGTCCCTGGCCGGCTTGGCCAGCGGGCTGCCGTCGCTCGGCCCCTACAACGTCTCCAAGGTGGGCGTGGTCGCCCTCAGCGAGACGCTGCGCATGGAGTTGGCGATGGGAGGCGCCACCGTCGGGGTGAGCGTGCTGTGCCCGGGCACCACCCCCACCGGGATCCTCGACTGCGAGCGCAACCGGCCGACCGTGCTCGGCCTCGAAGCCCGCGTGCCCGAAGGCGACGCCATGCGCGACGCGGTGCGGGCGGGCTTCGACGGCCCCGGTGCCCGCACCGCCGCCGAGGTGGCCGACGATGTGCTCAGCGCGGTGCGGGACGACCGGTTCTGGATCATCACCAGCGGCGAGATGCGCGATCTGGTGTCGACCCGGTTCCACGAGATCGAGGGCGCCACCCCGACGGGCTGACGAACCGGCGACCGGTCCGCAAAACGGAGCGTGACCGCCAGCGACAAAAACAGCCCTCATTTCCCGACGGCCCCGGGTCCCGCCCCGGGCGACCTCGTGGCCCGCCGCAGAAGAGCCCTCAGGTCCCGGGTAGATTGTCCTGGTGGCTGAGCGTTACTGGTTGGAGACGTTGGGCTGTCCGAAGAACCAGGTCGACTCGGAGAAGCTGTCCGGAACCCTGAGCGAGGGCGGCTACCAGCCGGCTGCCTCGCCCGAGGAGGCCGACCTGGTGGTGGTCAATACCTGCGCCTTCATCGAGGCGGCGCGGCAAGAGTCGATCGACACCATTCTCTCCCTCGACGACGCCCGCCGGACCGGCTCCCGCCTGGTGGTGACCGGTTGCATGGCCGAGCGCTACGGCGATGAGCTGGCCGCCTCCCTGCCCGAGGTGGACCTGGTGGCGCCCTTTGGGGTGCAGCTGGCCGCTCCGGTCGCATCGAGCGCGGTCGCCCTCCAGGACCGACCGGTAGGCACCCCGGTTGCCCTGACCAAGAAGGCCACGGCGCCATCGTTCGATCTGCTCAACCTGCCCCGGCCGCCGGCCACGGCCCCGTGGGCCTACATCAAGGTGGCCGAGGGCTGTGACCGCAATTGCGGGTTCTGCGCCATCCCTTCGTTCCGGGGCAAGCAACGCTCCCGACCCCACGAGGTCATCCTGGCCGAGGCCGACCAGCTCGGTGCCCGAGACGGCGTCCTGCGCGAGATCGTGTTGGTGGCCCAGGACCTGGCCTCCTACGGACTCGACCGTTCCTCTGGATCTTCGGTGCCCCGCCCCGAAGGCCCCGCCGTGGGTGCCAACCGCCCCATCGTGGACCTGGTGCGGGCCGTGGCCGAGCGGGTAGAGCGCACTCGGTTGTTGTATCTGTACCCGTCGAGCCTGGACGATTCGCTGATCGAGGCCATCCTGGCCACCGGCGTGCCCTACTTCGACCTGTCGTTGCAGCACGTGTCCCGTCCCTTGCTCAAGCGCATGCGTCGATGGGGGGAGGGCCAGCGCTTCTTGGACCGCATCGGCGACATCCGCAGGGCCGAGCCCACGTCCGCCTTCCGGTCCTCGTTCATCATCGGCTATCCGGGCGAGACCGAGGCCGACCACGACGAGCTCCTGGCCTGGCTGAGCGAGGCCCAGCTGGACTGGGTGGGGTTCTTCCCCTTCAGCCGCGAGGACGGCACGTTCGCCGCCGACCTCTCCGATCAGGTCCCCGAGGAGCTGATGGCCGAACGCCTGCGCGAGTGTGCCGAGCTCCAGGACTCGATCACCGCCCAGCGGCGGGACGGGCTCATCGGTGATGTGGTCGAGGTCCTGGTCGACACCGTGGGCGAGGGACGGACCTATCGGGAGGCACCGGAGATCGACGGGATCATCTCGGTTCCCGACCACCTCGAGCCGGGCACAGTGGTCCAGATGGTGGTCACCGGAGCTGACGGCCCCGATCTGATCGCCGAGCCCACCGGTCCCGACCGCCATGGCCGCGCCCCCCTCGTCGTCGGCAGTGGGGCACGGTGATGAGCGACAGCTCCCTCACCCCCCAGACCCCGGCCGTTCCCCTGTCCTCGCCCCCCTCGGCCCCGCGCCGACCATCCGAGGTCCGCACCCACACGTTCGGACCCTCCGCCTTGATGACGCCGGCCAACGGCATCACCGTCTTGCGCCTCTTGGCCACGCCGTTGCTCATCGCGTTGATCATGCTGTGGGGGGCCAGCTGGGTCACCATGGTGATCTGGGGTGTCCTGTCCCTGACCGACGGCATCGACGGCTGGGTGGCCCGCCGCCAGGGGGCGACCCGGTCGGGTGCCTTCCTCGACCCCCTGGCCGACAAGGTGGTGGTGTTGGGAGCACTCATCGCCCTCGTGGCCAACGACACGATCTCGTGGGTTCCCGTCGCCATCATCGCCGTCCGGGAGATCGGAATGAGCGTTTACCGGTCCGTCGTGGGCCGAAGCGGGGTGTCCATCCCCGCCCGCCAGTCGGCCAAGATCAAGACGCTGATCCAGGACGTGGCCATCGGCCTCTGCCTGATCCCCTGGTTGGCGCCCCACCACATCGTGCTGGACGTGGCCATCTGGGTGGCTACAGCGCTGACGGTGTTCACCGGCGCCCAGTACTACCTCGACGGTCGCCGTGCCGATCCGGCGTCCAGCGTGCAGGGGAGCTGAGCTGCAGTGAGGATCGAGGTCGTGGCGGTGGGCACCGAGCTGCTGCTCGGACAGATCGCCGACACCAACTCCGCCTGGCTGGGTGAGCACCTGGCCGCCGCCGGGATCGCCTCCCACTTCCACCAGGCGGTGGGGGACAACCACGATCGCATCGTGCTGGCCTTCCGGACGGCCCTCGCCCGGAGTGACGGAGTGATCGTCTGCGGCGGGCTCGGACCCACCCAGGACGACATCACCCGCGACGCCATCGCCGAAGTGATGAACGTGTCGATGCATCGGGACGAGTCGGTGGTCGAGGCGGTGAGGCGCATGTTCTCCGCCCGGGGACGCTCCATGTCCCAGTCCAACCTTCGACAGGCCGACGTGCCCGACGGGGCCACGATCATCCCGCAGACCAAGGGCACCGCACCGGGCCTGATCTGCCCGCTGGGCCACAAGGTCCTCTATGCCGTCCCCGGCGTGCCCTACGAGATGGCCGACATGTTCGAGCGGGGGATCCTGCCCGATCTCCGCCGGCGCATGGCCGAGAACGGCGAGGAGTCCGGGGTCATCGTCAGCCGGGTGATCAGGACCTGGGGGATGAGCGAGTCCGGACTGGGCGAGGCCCTGCAGGGTCGGATCGACGAGCTCGACGCCTCTACGGGACCGTCTACGGCCACCATCGCCTTTCTGGCCAGTGGGATCGAGGGGATCAAGGTGCGGATCACCGTCCGCGGCGAGGACCTGGCCGCGGCGGCGTTGCTGCTCGATGACGAGGAGCAGAAGATCCGGCAGATCCTGGCCGAAGTGGCTGGTGACGTTGTCTTTGGCGTCGACGACGAGGCCATCGAGGATGCCGTGGCTCATGCCCTGGGCGGTCTGACGTTGGCGGTGGCCGAGTCCCTCACCGGGGGTCTGGTGGCGTCCCGGTTGGTCAACGTGGTCGGAGCCAGCACCTGGTTCCGGGGCGCGGTTGTCTCGTACGCCTCCGACGTCAAGTACGACGTCCTGGGAGTGCCCGAGGGACCGGTCGTGTCCGCGGAGGCGGCTCAGGCCATGGCCGAAGGGGCACGACGCGTGCTCGGGGCCGACGTCGGACTGGCCACCACCGGGGTGGCCGGCCCCGATTCCCAAGACGGGCAGTCGCCAGGGACGGTATATGTGGGACTGGCCCTACCCGGTCAGCCCGCCGAGGCCGTGGAGCTGACCGTGCCTGGTGATCGGGATCGGATCCGCCAGTACGCCACCATCTCCGCCCTGGACCTCATCCGGCGGCGATTGGCCGCCCGCTAGCCCCGGGCGGGCTCCATGACCTGGTCGAGGCGGCCGTGGCCGGTGCGGTGGTCGAAGTCGTGGTGGTCGGTCAGCTGGGGAGGGCGGTAGCCGGACCCGGGGCCGTGGTGACTGCGATGCCCGAGGGGACCAGCTCTTCCCAGGTATTGCCGGGCTGGAGGGTGATGGGCGAGCCGTCGGTCGCGGTCAGGGTGGGCGGTTGCGTGAGCGACGTGCGGTTCCAAGTACCGGTGATGGCCGCCCCGTTGCGCAGCACCACCATGGGACCGCTGCCCGTGTTGGGGATCTGGACCTCGAGGCCTCCCTCGCTGTTCTCGACCCACGGGCCGTTGCTGGTCTGGACGGTCATGATCACCACGTTGTTGGCCGCGCTCTGTGAGCCGTCGATCAGCGTGTCCGGGCCGGTGGCATAGGACCGGAGGTAGTTGTTGGCGGCCGGGTTCCAGGTCCAGGTCACGTCGGACGTGTCCGAGAAGGGGATGTGCGCGCTCCCACCCGACCCGGCCACCGAGCCGGCCGGCGGGGTGGCGGCGTAGGTGAAGATCGGCGCCGGCGGGGTGGTGTCGGCGGCGTCGAGCGCCCACAGCGTCGCCGTGTTGGCGAACGTGCTGTACGGGGCGGAGCGGCCGGGCTGCTGGATGACGGCCGACGCGGCCGCTCCGGACAGCAGGTTCTCGTCGGTGAGGGGGGCCGCCTGCAGGAGGGCGATGACCGGGTCGATGCCGCCGGCGTGGACGAACAGGGGCTTGGACAGCTGGGACAGGATGCCCACGTCGGGCTGCCGGGCGGAGCGAAGGTCGCCGACCAGGGCCGGGCTCTGGCACTGGAACACGGCGACCAGGCGGGTGATGCCTCCCTCGACCGGCTCCTCGAAGACGACGTCGGCCTGGTTGAGTCCGGCCGACGGTCGGTCATTGGGGTAGTTGCCAATCTTGACCCCGAGCGCCGGCCGGGCGGGGACCGTTCCTCCCGGCGCCGGTGTACCGGTGAGGGGGCAGGTGGGCGCCGGCGCCGTGGTGGTCGGTGGGACCGCGGTGATCGGCGCCACGGTGACCGGGGGCTTGCTGGCGCTGCTCGGTGAGCTCCCCGAGGTGACCAACAGGGCCACCACGGCCCCGACGATGAGCACGCCGACCCCGCCGAGGGCGTAGAACCAAGCAGACGGGGAGCCCTTTTGTTGCCGGAGCTCTTTCCTGGACAGAACGGTCGGGACCGCTGCCGCCGCATCGGACCTCCCGGGTGCCTGATTGGGAGGAAGGTCGGGTCCCCCTTCCGGGCCCGTACTACCGCTCGCGGGGGTCGAGTCATCAGACATTGACCGGGCAGGCTACTCCTGCGGGATGGTCACAGAGGGTGATACCCGGGTGCCCGCAGCCATGGGTGTGTCGGCCAATGGCCTTCAGGACAGACTGATGAGGTGCGTCTGTTCGTCGCCATCTGGCCGCCACCACCGGTGGTCGCCGCCCTGGCCGAGCTCGAGCATCCCGACGTGGGCACCGTTCGCTGGACGGACCCCTCCCGATGGCACGTCACCCTGGTGTTCCTGGGGAACCCGGCTCCCGTTGGGCCGAGCGATGACGCCACGCCGGCCGACGCCACCACCGACGCTGCGGCCGCCACCACCACCACCGACGCTGCCACCGTCGTTGAGGAGGCCGTCGTTGAGGAGGCCGTGGTCGAGGAAGCCATCGCCCGGTTGAGACGGGTCCCGGTCGCCGCCCACGCCCAAACCGTTGCCCGGCTGGGTGCCGTCACCGGATCCTTCGGTCGGTCCGTGCTCTACGTGCCGGTACTCGGCCTCGACGCCCTGGCCGGGGCGGTGCGAACCGCCCACGCCGCGGGCGCTGCCGGCTCCGGCGGGCCCGATCCGGTGCCGTTCAACGGCCACCTCACGCTGGGCCGAGCCCGTCGGCGCCGGGACGACGTGCGGCCCCTCGCCGGGATGTCGGTTGGGCGGGCGGCAGGGATGGAATGGACGGTCGACGAGCTCGCTCTCGTGGCCTCGGTTTCGAGGGGCGGAAAAGGCCGGTACGAGACGCTGTCCACGGTGTCCGTGCCTGGGGGCGACTATCCAACATCGAACATGCGTTCGGGTCTACAGTGACAGTCGTCAGCGAATACCCCGATGTGCAGGGCCCCGATCGCTCCCTTTCGGGGCTCTGTTACACCCTGCCCGTAGGGTCGGCCCGGTCAAGTGAGTAACAACCACCGAGGAGAGCAACGACATGGAACGTGACAAGGCACTCGACATGGCCCTCGGCCAGATCGAGAAGCAGTTCGGCAAAGGATCGATCATGCGGATGGGCGAGAACCTTCACATGAACATCGAGTCGATCCCCACGGGAGCCCTCGCTCTCGATCTCGCTCTTGGCATCGGCGGCCTGCCTCGCGGCCGCGTCGTGGAGATCTTCGGACCGGAGTCCTCCGGTAAGTCGACCCTGGCCATGCACGTGGTGGCCGAGGCGCAACGCAATGGCGGCATCTGCGCCTACATCGATGCCGAGCACGCCATGGACCCGGTGTACGCCGGAGCCATCGGAGTCAACATCGATGACCTCCTTATCTCCCAGCCGGACACGGGCGAGCAGGCATTGGAGATCGCCGACATGCTCATCCGCTCCGGCGCCCTCGACGTGCTGGTCATCGACTCGGTGGCCGCCCTCACGCCCCGGGCGGAGATCGAGGGCGAGATGGGCGACTCCCATGTCGGCCTCCAGGCGCGGCTGATGTCCCAGGCATTGCGCAAGCTCACCGGGACGTTGTCCAAGTCCCGCACCATCGCCATCTTCATCAACCAGCTCCGGGAGAAGATCGGTGTGATGTACGGCTCGCCCGAGGTGACGCCCGGTGGTCGGGCCCTGAAGTTCTACTCGTCGGTCCGTCTGGACATCCGCCGGATCGAGACCATCAAGGACGGGGCCGAGATGGTCGGCAACCGGACCCGGGTCAAGGTGGTGAAGAACAAGGTGTCGCCCCCGTTCAAGCAGGCGGAGTTCGACATCACCTTCGGAAAGGGCATCAGCCGCGAGGGTTCCCTCCTCGACGTGGGCGTGGAGCTGGGCTTCGTCAAGAAGTCAGGCGCGTGGTTCACCTACGAGGGTGAGCAACTGGGTCAGGGTCGCGAGAACGTGAAGACCTTCTTGATCGAGAATCCTCAGCTCATGGCCGAAATCGACGGAAGGATCCGGGAGCACCTGGCCGCCATGAACGCCACCGCGGCCGAAGCGGCTGCCGATGCGCTGACCGACAGAAATGGCGGGACAGCCGGCGCGCTCGATCCCGACGATCAACCGATCACGCTGACCGACTGAGTTGCGACGCGCCCACCACGGTGGGCTCGGGGACCCAGCGCACCTCGCCGGCCCGGGATGACCACATGGCATCCCGGGCTGCTGCGTGCCTGAATGCCGGTCATGGGCGCCGACGTGTGGCGATGCTCAGGCCGCGTTGGACTGCGCCGGAGTCTCCGGCACGGCTGTCCCGCCATAGACCTGGGTCCAGTTGCCCTGCGACGGGTGGGTGGCACTGGCCGGTCCCGTGCCCAGGACGGAGTAGATGTTCTCCATGATCCGCAGTATCGGCGCGGTGACACCGGGGATCGGATCGGGGACGACGTTGGGCGGGATGAGCGAGCTGTCGACCATGCCGCCGATCCATGTGGCGTTGCCGGTGGCGAAGACGCCACCACCACCGGCCACCGTGTACCACGTGACGTCGGAGTAGTTGTTGCCGCGGTTGGGGACGATCGAGTGGGCCACCACATCGAGGTTCTGGGGAGACGAGGTGGAGGGCTGGTAGCGGTCGAACTCGCCTTGGACCACCTTGGGCAATTGCTGGCCCTGGGTGAGCCCGGTGCCGGCGAAGACCCACGACGAGGCGTCGGTGATGGCCATGTTGGCCATGGCCGCGATGTCCTGGTACGTGCTCCCGATGAGCAGGCTCTCGGGTTGGGAGACCGGGGCCTCCGGCCAGTTGACGGTTACCAGGGAATTGTTCACGTTGAACAGCGGGTCCTCAGCGGCTGATTTGTAGCAGATCTGGTGGCGGTTCGGTCCGAGGGGGGAGTTGTCGAAGCGGATCTGGCGATAGCAGGCATTGGCGCCGAGGAAGGCCAGGTTGACCCCACCGTTCACGGCCGTGCTCGCACCCTTGCGCATCTGGTAGGACCAGTACTCATCGTGGCCCAGGCTGAGCAGGGCCTTGTGGTTCATGAGGAGCTGAGGCCGGGCGTGCAGGTCCACATCGGTCCAATAGGTCACGTCCAGCCCGAGTTTCTCGGCGTTGTAGATGACTGGGAATTCGTTGCCGATCAGATCGGCGGCGCCCGAGGCCCAGTCGTGGTCGTAGGGCCGATCGAACGACACGATGCGAGCGCGATCGTCGTAGTCCCCGCCTGCGTGGGTGAAGGACAGCTGCCCGCCGGTGTTGCCGTCGTACAGGCTGTAGCCGCCCCACCGGTTGTAGGCCTGCCACGTGGTCACGCTCTGCTGGATCACGATGGCGGCCTTCGAAGCGTCGTCCCGCACGCAGAGAGGGACGTATTGCTGCTCGTCGCTCGTGCCCACCAGCTTCAGCAAGTAGACGCCGGGCGGCCAGGTCTTGTCGACCTTCACGGTCAGAGACGGGGACCAGTTGCACTCGATGGTGTTGGTCGGCGCGATGAGGGTGGGCGACGCCTGCCGTGTGCCGGCCACTTGAGCCGACTGCCAGATCAGGCGGGCACCGATGCCCTGGTAGTAGCCCATCCGGTAGGCCTCGACGTGGAACTGGGGGGACTTGGTGCTCACGAACAAGGTGAGGGTGTCGCCGGCGACGGCGCTGACCTGGCTGCCGTACCCCTCGATGTCGCCGGCGTTCTGCGGGGTGTTGACCCACCAGGGGTGACCGATCTTGGCGTTCTCGGCCACGATGGCCGGCGACGTGGGGATGGTGACGCCGTCGGGCGTCTTGGTCATGGTGGCCTTCACCGGCACCGAGGTCGATGTGACCCCAGTGGGCTTGGCCGGGTGATCTGCGGCCGTGGTACTCGATCGTCCTGCGGTGGCCTCGTAGATCCCGTAGCCGGCCGCCCCGGCCACCGCTATGCCCCCGATCCCGAACATCCGACGGAGGAAATGCCGCCGGTCCATCTCGCTCCGTGGTGGGCGCCTGACCTTCGACCGCTGGATCTCTTGGCGGGTCCGCTGGATCTCTTGACCGGTGCGGGCCGGGGGGCCGCCGGGCCTTGCCGCTCGAGGGCGGGAGGGCGGGCCGCCGGGCTTGCCAGACGGACCACCTGTCACGGGCTCGTCCACGGTGAAAAGAATACCGGTCGCGTCCCACGCGTTGCGGCGGGGTGGGAACGGGGCTTACGCTCGACCAGGCTGAGCCGGTTGGCGCCGGCAGATCGTTCGGCCTGCATTTCCCCCACGCCTTACCCGAAAGCGAGCTCCGCATGGACTGTCCAGGCGTCCGGCCCAGGCACGAACGGTGCCGTAGAGGGCGGCCTGTTCCGGGAGGCTCCTCGTGAGCCGCGATGCCGGAGCGGGAACCCTCAACGATGAGCGGGAGCTGGCCGCTCTGTGCGTTGCCTATGCCGTCGCTGTCGATACTCGAGACGGGGACCGGTTGGCCGGTCTGTTCGTCGAGGACGGCGAGCTGGTCATACCCAAGGTCCCCACGGATCTCCGCCCTGTCCTCGTGCGGAAGGGTTCAGAGACCCTCCGGCAGATCCCCGACGGCCTTCGACGTTTCACCAAGACGTTCCATGAGGTGCTCAATCGGGAGTTCACCATCGAGAGCGGCGCAGCGACGGGCCTCGTGTACTGCGTCGCCCATCACGTAACGGCAGCCGAGGGGGACGGGCCGGAGGCGAGGGGCGGTACGGATGCGGTGTGGTACATCCGCTATCTCGACGACTACCGACGCACGGCGGCCGGATGGCGCATCACCCGGCGGGAGCTCCACCTCGAATGGGTGGAGGAACGAACGGTGGCCCTGATCAGCTGACCGGCCCGGTCGCCGCCGAGGGATCAGGCGTTGAGCAGCTCGCGTGCCCCGGTGTCCGAGGAGGGGTGCCGGAGCTTCGACATGGCCCGGGCTTCGATCTGGCGGATCCGCTCGCGGGTGAGGCTGAAGAACTCGCCCACCTCCTCGAGAGTGCGGGGCTCGCCCCGATCGAGGCCGAACCGGAGGCGAAGGATCTCGCGCTCGCGCTCGTCGAGCGGAGAGAGGAGCTTGCCGATCTCGTCACCCAAGAGGGCAAGCGCAGCGGCATCGAAAGGCGACTCGGCGTTCACGTCCTGGACGATGTCGCCCAGCTCGGCGTCGCCGTCCTCGCGGAGGGGGTCGGACAGGGACAGGGGCTCGGAGCGGAATCGCAGCGCTTCGACGAGCTTGTCGTGGGAGAGCTCTACTTCTTCGCCGAGCTCGTCGAGGGTGGCCGGACGGCCCAGCTTGTACTCGAGGAAGCTCTTGGCCTTTTGGATCCGGGCCAGGGTGTCGCCGGCATGGACGGGTAGTCGCACGGTGCGCCCGGTGTTGGCGATGCCCCGGGTGATGGCTTGGCGGATCCACCAGGTGGCATACGTCGAGAACTTGAAGCCCTTCCGCCAGTCGAACTTCTCGACGGCGTGGATCAGGCCCAGGTTGCCCTCCTGTACGAGATCGAGGAGCGGCAGGTTGGATGCCTGGTACTTCTTGGCGATGGACACCACCAGCCGGAGGTTGGACTGAACGAAGTCCTGCTGGGCGTGCTCGCCCTGGAGGACCACCCGGCGGAGCTCCCGGCGCTTGGCCGGGGTCAACTTGGGTGTGTCGGCGATGGTGGCAGCCGCCTCGCGTCCCAGTTCGATGGCTTGTGCCAGCCGTGCCTCGTCCGCCTTGGTCAGCAGGGGATACTGACCGATGTCGCTGAGGTAGAGCTTGACAAGGTCTTCGCCATCCTGGGCTGCGCGCTGCTTGTTCACGGTCGATACTCCTTCGTTTCCTCAGTACTTGAGGGGTTCACCGGCAAGAATTCTCGTCCGGTGCATGTGGCGTGAGACACGGCAATCGCACGTCAGGGCGCTTGATCGGTAAAGAGAGGCCCTCTGTAACTCTACCGGGCCGTCAAGTCCGACCCTGCGCGGACCATTTTGAGGCAGTTCAGAGACCCTTTGCCCCATCTCGCTGACCTGGATTTCGGCCTACCTCCGACGGCGTCGCAGGTTCGGGTCGGTCAGTGCCGGCGGGTTGAAGTCGCTGTTGATCGGGTCCACCATGGTACCCGGCGGAACCAGCTCGTCGATACGGTCGAGGACCTCAGTGCTCAGGGTCACGTCAGCCGCGCTGAGCTGGGACTCCAGGTGCTCCATGGTCCGGGGCCCGATGATCGGGGCGGTGACCGCCGGGTGCTCGCCCACGAAGGCCAAGGCCAGCTCGATCAGGGTCAGGCCGGCCTGGTCGGCCAGCTCGGCCAAGTCCGTGACCAACTCCACCTTGCGGCGGTTGGTCGGTACCGACAAGTCGTAGCGCTCGGGAAGCATGGCCGACCGGCGACTGGTGTTGCTCTTCCCCTCTCCGAAGGCCCCGGACAGCCAGCCGCCGGCCAGCGGGCTCCAGGGGATGACGCCCATCCCGTACTCCTGGCAGACGGGCAGGACGTCGGCCTCGATCCGCCGACTCAGGATGGAGTAGGGGGGCTGCTCGCTGGCGAACCGCTCGCGTCCGCGTCGCTCGGCCACCCAATGGGACTCCACGATCTGATGGGCGGGGAAGGTGGAACATCCGATGTAGCGGACCTTGCCCGCACGGACCAGATCGGTCAGGGCGCCCAGGGTCTCGTCGATGTCCATCCCGTACTCGGGCCGGTGGATTTGGTAGAGGTCGATGTAGTCCGTGCCCAACCGTCGGAGGCTGTTCTCGCACTCGGCGATGATCCAGCGACGCGAGTTCCCCCCGGCGTTGGGGTCCTTGCCCATCGAGCTGTGGACCTTGGTGGCCAACACGATGGCATCCCGGTCGAGGGTGGCGAGGGCCTTACCCACGATCTCCTCGGACTCACCGAAGGAGTAGACGTCGGCCGTATCGATGAAGTTGATGCCGGCGTCCACCGCTCGCTTGATGATGCGGATCGAGTCGTCGTGGTCCTGGTTGCCCCACGCTCCGAACATCATCGCCCCGAGACAGAGCGGGCTGACCTTGACTCCAGTACGTCCAAGTGTGCGGTAGTCCATCACCGGAGCGTAGACCGCCTCGGCCCACCGCGACCGGTGGAGATCGGCTCGGGTCGAAGCAGCTCCCGATCGACCCGGTCTCTGGTCGAGCACGGCCTTGATCAAAAACGGCCTTGATCAAAAACGGCCTTGATCAAACACGGCCTCTGATCAAACACGGCCGCTGATCGAACACGGCCGCTGATCGAATTGGCAGTGCGGGTTGCCCGGGGTATCTGATGCTTTGACTGGGCGATCAGGACGGGCCAAAGGGATCGCCGGGAGGGAAGCATGATGCACACGTGGTTGCGGCGTGGAATTGTCTTGGCGTGCTCGGTCACCATGACGACCCTGGTGGGATTGGGCGTGGCCGCCACCTCGTACGGCGCCGCCGTCCCTCTGGCACCGACCGGGGCAACGGCTGCCCCGTCGGCCAGTGACGTGACCGTGGCATCCACAGGGCCCACGGTGGCCATGTGGGCGTGGAACTGGGCCGATTCCGCCGCCATGGTCAGCTTTGCTCGCGCCAACGGCGTCACCGAGATCTTCGCCTACGTGGCTCCCGGGTTTACCGATCCGACCTACATCCCGTGGGGTTGGTCGCAGCCGCAGCTGCCGCTCGAGGAGTCGCTGTCTGCCGACGCAGCCGCCGCCGGGATCACCGTCTATGCCATGGGCGGTGATCCCTCATGGGTGCCCAATCCCGCCGCCGGCACCGATTGGGCAAACGAGGCCCTGGCTACCGGTCTCTTCCAGGGGCTCCATGTCGAGCTCGAGCCCTGGGCCCTCTCCTCGTGGGGTACCGACCAGTCCGGGACGATCAACCAGTACCTCACCGAGCTGGCCGACATCCACACCGTGGCGCAGACCTTCGGGGTGCCCGACGAGATCTCGATTCCCTATTGGCTCTCGATGTTCAGCACCTCGGACGATGTCCCTCTCGACGTGGCCGCCATGGAGAACGCCGACGCTGCCACCGTGGTGACCTTCTTCAACTCCGTCTCCCAGATTGAGTCGTTCGGGAGCGCCGAGCTGTCCGCCGCCCGGTCGGTGGGTATCCCGCTCCGGTTCGCCGCCGAGGCCAATCAGGACTCTCCGTCCTGGCTGAGCTTCTACGGAGACACCCTTGCCCAGTTCGACGCGGCTATCGGCCAGGTCAACAGCGACATGGCCGGTACGCCGGGCTACCTGGGCATCGCCGTCGAGGACTACCAGGGCTGGTCGGCCATGCCCTAGGGGCAACAGCGGCTCGAAGGCCTTGGTCAGACCGCTCCCCCGTGAAGGTCGAAGGTGCGGGCCATGCCGCCGTCGGCCGTGATGGTATCGCCGGTGACGAACCGGGCTGCATCCGAAGCCAGGAACACGATGACATCGGCAATGTCCTCAGGGGTGGCCCACCGACCCAACGGGGTCTGCTCCTCGATCTTCTCGATCACCCCGGGAATCCTCCGGTTCTTGGCCCACAGGGCCGTGGCGACGACACCGGGCGCCACCGAGTTCACCCTGATCCCCGACGGCCCCAGCTCCATGGCCAACGACCGGGTGGCGGCGTCGAGGCCGCCCTTTGACGCGGCATAGGCGGCGCGCCGTGGCGTCCCCACCAAGGCCGAGACCGACGAGAGATTGATGATCGAGCCCGAGCGGCGCTCGATCATCGAGGGAATCACAGTGGCGATCAACAACAGAGGGGCTCGGATGTTGACGGCCAGCATCTCGTCGATGGCCTCAGCCTCGGAGTCGACCGTATCCAACCGGGCCGCCGCCGCGGCATTGTTCACCAGGATGTCGACCTGGCCCAGGGCCTTCAGCGCCTGGGTGCCGACATCGATCGGCGTTTGTGCAAGACGTAGGTCTCCCACCACGACGACCGGGTCGTGCTCCAACTGGCGCGCCACCTCTTCGAGATCGGCCCGGCTCCGGGCGACCAGCGCCACCCGGGCCCCCGCCCGGTCCAGTGCCTGTGCCGTGGCCGCTCCGATCCCGCGTGATGCGCCGGTGACGATGGCGGTGCGGCCAGTGAGCGAGAACGGTTCCATGCCCGCAGCCTAGAGAGGCGGCGAGCGCGCGCTTGTGTTCCCCGCCCCTAGTCGCCCGTGCCGTCGTCAGGCAGGTACCACCGGTCGGACCCGAGAAGCCGATCGGCCTCGGCTGGTCCCCAGGTCCCTTGCCCATAGGGAAACGGTGTAGGCATCGACTCGAGAAGCGGGGCCGCCACCTCCCACAGGCGCTCGATACCCGCCGCGTCGTTGAACAAGGTGTGGTCGCCGAGCATCACGTCGTGGAGGAGCCGTTCGTAGGCCTCGAGGTCGTTGCTGGCGGTGAAGGAGTCGGCATAGCGGAACGACATCGCCGCCGGCTCCACATCCATGGTGGGACCGGGCTGTTTCGCCGCGAACCGGATGGTCACCGACCCCGGGTCGGCCAGCTCGAACACGAGGTCATTGGGGCAGGGGACAGTCGACACTCCAGGGTCGTTGTCGAACATGTGCACGTCGGGCTCCTTGAATCCCAGCGTGACAGTGGTCCGGGTCTCGGCCATGGCCTTGCCCGTGCGGAGGTAGAAGGGCACGCCCGACCAGCGAGCGTTGTCGATGGTCACCGCGGCGGCCACGAACGTCTCGACCGTCGAGTCCTTGGCCACGCCGCGTACGGACCGGTAGCCGTCGTACTGGCCGAAGACGACATGGTCCTTACGGAGGGGTTTCATGGCCTCGAAGACGGCGAGCTTGGACTTGTGCAGAGATGCGGCGTCGAAATCGGCGGGTGGCTCCATGGCCAGATAGCCCAGCAACTGGAAGAGGTGGGTGACCACCATGTCCCGAAAGGCTCCGGTGGCCTCGTAGAAGGCGCCCCGGTCATCGACGTTCAATTTCTCGGGTACGTCGACTTGTACGTAGTGGAGATGGTCCCGGTGCCATGCCGGTTCGAACAGACCGTTACCGAACCGGAACACCAGGATGTTCTGTACCGACTCCTTGCCCAGAAAGTGGTCGATCCGGTAAATCTGGGATTCTTCGAACGCCTCATGCAGCCCCTCGTTGAGCTTCCGAGCCGAGGCGAGGTCGGACCCGAAGGGCTTTTCGATGATGAGCTTGGTGTTGGCGTTGACCAGGCCGGCGCTGCCCAGTGCATGGGCCATGGGCAGAAAGGCCGACGGTGGCACGGCCAGATAGATGATTCGCTGTGGATTGTCCAGGCCCACTTCGGCCCGGGCCACCGCCTGGGCCAGCTCGCTCAGGTCATCGCTCGACGAGGGGGCGAACGAGAGGCTGGGGCCGAACGACTGCCAGGCCTGGTCGGTCACGTCCCTGCGACCGAACTGTTCGAGGACCCCGTGGACGTAGTCCCCGAATCCGTCGGCGTCGGTGCCCGTGCCGGCCGGGGCGGACCCCACGATTCGATAGTGCTCGGGCATGAGACCGGCCACATCAAGGTGGAACAGCCCGGGCAGGAGCTTGCGCTTGGCCAGGTCGCCGGTAGCACCGAAGAGCATGAGCACCGCGTCTTGGGGCCGACCCCCCTTCGTCGAAGCTCCGTTGCTCATGAAGCCGGCTTTTCGTCGTGCCCTCCGAATTCCTTCCGCATGGCCGACAGCACCTGGTTGCTGAAGTGATCAAGGTCTCGGGAGGCGAACCGGGAGAACAGGGCGCTGGCCAGTACCGGGGCGGGCACGCCCTCCTCGATGGCGGCGATGCTCGTCCACCGGCCCTCACCCGAGTCCGAGACGCGCCCGGAGTAGTCGGAGAGATCGGGAGACTGGACCATGGCTTCTGCGGTGAGGTCCAACAGCCACGAGGCGATGACGCTGCCCCGCCTCCACACCTCGGTCACCTCGGGGAGATTCAGGTCGTACTGGTAGTACTCGGGGTTCTCGAGCGGCGCAGTCTCGGCGTCATCGGTGCGCTTGACCGACCCGGCGTTGGCGTGCTTCAAGATGTTG
Source organism: uncultured Acidimicrobiaceae bacterium (assembly GCA_963781305.1). Classification (GTDB taxonomy): domain Bacteria; phylum Actinomycetota; class Acidimicrobiia; order Acidimicrobiales; family RAAP-2; genus DASXMT01. The sequence continues at coordinate 406,050 of CAWAFL010000014.1, read as the reverse complement.
AGGCCCTCCGCGTAGGAGGCCATGGCGCCGTACTCGATGCCGTTGTGCACCATCTTCACGAAATGCCCGGCTCCGGTGGGGCCACAGTGCAGGTAGCCCTCCTCGGCTTGGCTGGGCTTCCCGGTCCGGCCCGGGGTCCGCTCGGCCGCCCCCACGCCGGGGGCGATGGCGGCGAAGATCGGGTCGAGCCGCTCGACCGGCTTGTCCTCGCCGCCGATCATGAGGCAATAGCCCCGCTCGAGACCCCAGACACCACCGCTGGTCCCCACGTCGATGTAGTGGATGCCCCTGTCCTTTACCGCCGCCGCCCGCGAAATGTCGTCCCGGTAGTAGGAATTGCCTCCGTCGATGATGGCGTCGTCAGCCTCAAGATGAGTGGCCAGCTCGCTCACCGTTTGGGCGGTGATGTCCCCGGCAGGGACCATCACCCACACGGCCCGTGGGGCTGCCATCTTTGAGGCCAGATCTGCGAGGGAGGACGCTCCGGTCGCACCCTCCTTCTCCAGGTCCTGGACTGCGGCTGGGTTCACATCGAACACGACGCACTCATGGCCTGCTCTCATCACCCGCCGGACGAGGTTTGCGCCCATCCGTCCCAAACCGACCATGCCCAGCTGCATAATGTTCTCCCGTTCCACAGGCAGACGCCCAGTGCCATCGCGAGACTAACGCCGGTCCATCCGAGCGCGCCTGCGGGCGAAGTGGGGATGCGTTCACCGCCCGGTGGACCTGAAGCGACCAGTGCCGGGCGGCCGGGGGACCGCCACTGCCGGGCGCGGACGTGGCAAGGTCGGAGCACAACGGTTCCTTGGAGACGGACCCGTGATCGCGGGGAGCGATTGATGACCATGCCACCCTCAGGCTCTTCGTTCCGTCTCGTCCGTTGGAACGATCGGGCCGTCGTAGCCGTGGCACTCGTCTCGTTCGCCTCGGGTTTCGGCCAGTTCGGCATCGTCGCCGCGCTGGGAGACGTGGCCAAGGGTTTCGGGCAGGTGACCCACGGCGCCACCTTGGCCGACCAGGCCGGCCTCTCGGGAACCGTGCTCGGAGTGGGGCTGGCCATCAGCCGGCTCGCCTCGCTGGGAAGCCTGCCCTTGACCGGGCTGGCCGACCGGTTCGGCCGACGGATCATGTTGCTGGTCACCGTGAGCGCAGGCTTGGCTCTGACCGCCGTCGCTGCTGCCAGTCCCAGCTATTGGTGGTTCGTGGCCATCTTCGCCTGCGGCCGCCCCCTACTGAGCGCGTCCACGGGGCTGGCCCAGGTAAGCGCGGCGGAGCAGACCAGCTCGGCTGACCGGGCCAAGGCGGTGGCCTTCATCACCGCCGGATACGCGGTGGGGGCCGGCCTTGTCGCCGTTATCCACAGCTTGGCCTCGTCGACGCTCGGGTTCCGAGGGGTGTTCGCACTGGCGCTCGTCCCCTTGGCGCTGCTGCCTTTGCTGCGCCGATGGATCGTCGAGCCGGACCGCTTCGCCAAGGCCGCCGCGTCGGCTGACCATCCTGTACCGGTACTGGGAGCTGTGGCCAAGCCGTTCCGCAGGCGCTTGTTGGTCGTCATCGTCTTGGCCTTCGCCGTCTCGGTCATCACCGGCCCGGCCAACAGCTTCGTGTTCCTCTACGCCCAGAACGTGCTCCACCTGTCCGGGGTCGTCACCGCCGGCATGGTGGTGGCAGGGGGACTCACCGGACTGTTGGGGCTGCTCGCCGGCCGTTGGTTGGCCGATCACTTCGGCCGGCGTCCGACCGGTGGGCTGGCCCTGGTGGCGGTGGCCCTGGTGGCGACGTTGGCTTACTCGGGATCGGCCGCCGCCCTGATCATCGGATACGTCACCGGCGTGTTCGCAGGCGCTGTGCTCGCCCCGTCCCTCGGGGCCCTCCTCAACGAGTTGTTCCCGACGTCGGTGCGGGCATCGGCGGCTGGGTGGTGGCTCGCCTCCGGAGTGTTGGGGGCAGTGGTGGGGCTGGTCGTGTTCGGGGCGGTGGCCACGGTGAAAAACCGATTCGGCATCGCCGCCGTCATCACCTTCTTGCCCATGAGCCTGGCCATGGGGCTGTTCTGGCTCGTTCCGGAGACGCGGGGTCGAGAACCCGAGGACCTCTGGCCCGACGGGGGCGGGGACTCGAACAGCGGCTGATCGGGCCGTGTGAGCAACCGAAACCGGCACGCCCCGGCCCGATTCCGACCAATTTCACAAGTTCGGAGGCGGGCCGTCGTTGTTCTGTTCGTGGTGTAGCGCCGACGCAGGCACGGGCCGGTCGATCTCATCTGGCCGTGCTCGAGTTCCTGAGCGGCACAGTTGATGAAGGGCAAACACAGTGATCCGAGCAGTAGCGCGAGTGCGCGCGACTTTGTCAGCAGCCTTGAAGGACGAGGAGAAGCGCCGAGGCCTCCGCACCGAACGAGGTCAGAAGATCGGAGTTCGGCGAGTTCTCGCTTCTCGAGTCACGCATGGGGCAACGGTCGGTGTCGTTGCCGTGGGGCTGGGCACTGGCCTGATGGCTTCAGCGTCACCCGTAGCCCAGAAGCCCCTGCCGCCGAATAGGACCTACTCCGCCTCGGACTGGTCGGGACTGATCGCCACTCCCGCCGATACCGCACCCGTCCCTGTCGGATCGCCACCAGCTCCGTCGGCTGGGGGCCCTCCGTCGGCCACGGGCCCTGCCCCAGCCGCCGCCCCGCCTGTCGGCAACTCGGTGTGCTCAAATGAGATGAGCGCATCGAGCGTCCAGCCCACGTCGTATGCCACAGGGGCGTCCTCGGGCACGGCGCGGGTTGCCGATGCGGTGGTGACACCGGCGGCCACGTCGGCACCCACTGGCGTCCGTGCGGAGCTGGTCTCCGATACCGGCGCTCCGTCGTTGACGCTTCCCCCCATCCCCGTCGTCTCGTCTCCGGTGACCGTCCCGGCCTTGGGCCCGTCGGCCACCGTCCCGGCACTTCTTCCCGCCCCCACGCCCGCACCCACTGCTCCGGTCACCGTGCCTTCCACCGGTGGGGAGGCGAGCTCAGGATCGGGATCGACGACCCCCAGCACTACCCCGAGTCCGGCACCCACCACTCCGGCGCCCGCGGCCGTACCGGCTCCCGCACCGACCGCCGCACCGGCACCTTCGCTACCGTCGGGCGCGTTGCCCGGTAGTAACTCGGGAGGGATCGGCTGCAATCTGATCGGCAACGGAGCGGTGGGACTGGTGAGTGCGGGCGAGACGCCCACCGAGGCCGCGGCGGTGAGCGACGTCATTGGCTTCCTCGGCGTCCCCTACGTGTGGGGCGGTGAATCGAGTCAGGGCTTCGACTGCTCGGGTCTCGTGCAGGCCGTCTATGGCGAAGCCGGCGTCAGCCTTCCCCGCGTGGCCCAGAGCCAGTACGACGCCGGACCGGCGGTGAGCCCCGGACAGGCAGTGGTACCCGGAGATCTGGTCTTCTTCGGTACCGGGCCGGAAGACGTGAGTCACGTGGGGATGTACGTGGGCGACGGGCTCATGGTCGACGCTCCCCACACCGGGGCCGACGTGCGCTTCGACCGGGTCGACGGCTTCGAGCCCATCGTAGGGATCACCGCTCCGGGGTCTCTCCGGTAATCCGAGCTGAGGGAGCGAGGAGCCGATCCGCAGTCCCGCCTGTCGCGCTCCACCTATTGAGGGTTCATGGGGTGGGCACGGACCGCTCACGCAGGTGCAGGGTTCGGAGCCCGGTGTAGTCCCGTACGTAGCGGGGCGGCGAGACCGTCGGGGGGTGGTCCACGTCGGCGACGGGGGCGCCGCTTACCAGCCGGAGCGGGACATGGCCGGCCCAGACGGGCAGACCCATGTCTTCCGGGTCGTCGTTCGGGCCTCCAGTACGCACCTTGGCCGACGCCTCACTGATGGCCAGGCTGACCACCCGGGTAGCCCGCAGCTCGGCATCGGTCGGGGGGCGGGCGTCGGCGGCGCGCCCGGGAACGATGTGCTCGACGATGGCCGTGACGGCGCTTCGCTTCTCGTCGAGGTCGGTGACTTCGGTGGCGCGACCGAAGATCACCACCGACCGGTAGTTGAGCGAATGGTGGAAGGCAGAGCGGGCGAGAACCAGACCGTCAAGCAGGGTCACGGTCACACAAGCGGGCGCGCCGGCGGCAAGCGAACGCAGCGCCGCGTTGCCAACCGCACCGTGCAGGTAGACCAGGTCTCCGATCCGGGCGTATGCGGTCGGGAGGACCACGGGATCCCCGCTCTCGGCGAAACCGATGTGGCAGACGAGCCCCTCGTCCAGGATCGAATGGATGGTGTGCTTCTCGTAACGGCCTCGCTCGGCCATGCGCCGCACGCGAACGCGAGAGCTCGGGGCCGGCTCGCCGGATCTCTCAACTGTCTGCTTCGTCTCTGACACGGTCCGGACTCACCTTCGGACATTTGTTATAGTACAAAATGTGGACAAAGTAGTACAATATCAGTTGACCGGCGGCACCGCTCGTGAGATAGCCGCGAGCGTCGAGAAGGCGATCCGGACCGGCGATGTCCGACCGGGCGACGCACTGCCGACCGTACGGGCGCTGGCGACTGACCTGGGTGTGAGCCCGGCGACCGTGGCTGCCGCATACCGGGAGCTTCGCCGGCGTGGGATCACGGCCGGAGCCGGGCGGTCTGGGACCCAGGTCAGAGCGGCACCTCCGATCTCCGCTCGCCTTCCCATGGCCGTTCCGCCCGGTGCCCGAGACCTTCGAAGCGGAGGCCCGGACCCGACACTGCTTCCGGCTCTTCCCGAGTTCGGGCGGACTTCCCGGCTCTACGGCGAGCCACCGGTGTCCCCCCGGCTGGCCCGTGTCGCGGCAGCGCACATGACTGCCGAGGGAATCGACGCCAGTTGCCTTGCCGTGGTGGGCGGAGCACTTGACGGCGTCGAGCGCATCCTCGGGGCGTGGCTGCGACCGGGCGACCGCATCGGCGTTGAAGATCCCGGGTACACCGCCGCCCTCGACCTGCTCGGCGCGGTCGGCTTCGAGGTCGTCCCCATCAGCCTGGACGAACGTGGTGTCCGTCCAGAGAGCCTGGCCGCCTCACTCGATCGGGAGATACAAGCGGTCTTGCTCACCCCCCGAGCACAGAACCCCACAGGCGCGGCTTGGGATGCGGTCAGGGTCGGGGAGCTCCGAGCCGTCCTTCGATCCCACGAGGAGGTGTTGGTGATCGAGGACGACCACGCAGGGCAGGCAGCAGGCGCTCCCGCCCTCACCGTGTGCGATCAGAGGGCGAAGTGGGCCACGGTCCGCTCGGTCTCGAAGTGGCTCGGCCCGGATCTTCGCCTGGCCGTGGTCGCCGGTGACCCAACGACGGTGAGCCGGATCGAGGGTCGCCAAGCGCTCGGCGCCGGTTGGGTGAGCTACCTGCTCCAAGACGCGGTGGCCGACTTGTGGGGGGCGCCGTCTACGGCCAAGCTCCTCGACCGGGCATCGGCCACCTATGCACGTCGCCGTCAGGCACTCATGGCCGCCCTGACCGAGCGCGGCTTCGAGCCAACGGGTTCGTCCGGTCTCACCCTGTGGGTGCCGGTGAGCGACGAGCACGCAGTGGTGGCCGGGCTGGTCCAGGAGGGGTGGGCGGTGAGCCCGGGGGAGCGCTTTCGGATCACGTCGCCCTCGGGGATCCGGATCGCCTTCGCCACGCTCGAGGAGCACGATGCACCCGAGCTGGCCCGCGCCCTCGCTCGCTGCGTCCACCAGCAGCTCAGGCGGGCGGGATAGCCCGCGCCATGCCCAGACCGTGCCCCTCGGCGTCGGCGCACGCTAGCCTCCAGCCCTGCTGAATTTCGAGGGCTGTACAATTTCGAGGGCTGTACAGTGAGTGCCGTACCGAGGACCGGGGGGAGACGGCGATGTTCGATTCGGCGATGGAGACATTGCTGGCCAAACAGGCGATCACCGAGGTCCTGTACCGGTACTGTCGCGGCTTGGACCGGATGGATCGGGCCCTCGCCCTGTCGGTCTGGCATGAAGGGTCAACCCTTGACTACGGGCCCATCTTCACGGGCAGCGGTACCGAGTTCGTCGACTGGGTGTGGGTTGCCCACGAGGCGCTCGCCGCCCACTCGCACCAGATCACCAACATCCTGATCGACGTGAATGGCGAATGTGCCACCAGCGAGGCCTACGTTACTGTCGCCCTTCGCACGAAGCCCGACGGGGGATCGATCATGGACATCGTCGACCGCGGCCGGTACCTCGACCGTTGGTCTCGGCGCCAGGGAGTCTGGGCCATCGATCATCGGACGTTCGTCGAGGATTTCCAGGCCGTCTATCCGGTTCCGCTCAACGAGGCCACCGACGGGTCCCAGTCGACGGGAAGGCGAGCCCCCGACGACCCGAGCTACAGCATCTTCGGTTGACCGCCCGGCGCCCGGCAAGTGGGCGTGGCGGCTGGGCCCGAAGAAGCGCCCGTCGATCCGTGACTAGCCTCCAGCCATGACCGACGCTGATCGCGAGCCGATCACCATCTTCTATAACGCGAAGTGCTCAAAGTCGCGCCAAGCCCTCGCCCTGATCGAGGAGCAGGGCGAGCCCTTCACCGTGATCGAATACCTGAAGACGCCGCCGGATCGCTCCACCCTTGAAGGCATTCTGGCCCGGCTCCCGGGCCCACCCATCGAGCTGGTACGGACCGATGATCCGTTATTTCGGGAGCTCAGCCTGGACGAGGGGTCACTGACCACCGTGGCAGGAGTGATCGACGTCTTGGTGTCCCACCCCGAGTTGATGCAGCGCCCCGTGGTGCTCCGCGGGGACACGGCAGTCATCGCTCGCCCACCCGAACTTGTGGCCAACGTATTGGACTAGGTCGGGCCGTCCCACACCCAGGTGGACCGGCGACTACGAGCCCCCTGCCAACTTCGGCAGCGATCCGGTGACGGGGATGGCGATCCACCCCTCACGGGTGGCTGCCACCCGGTCCTCGTCCGGGATCGGCTCCACCATGGCCAGCGTGGCTGCCCGGGCCACCAGCGCGGCGATGAGAGCGTCAAATGCGTCGTCACTGGACAGACACCGGTCCACCTGTTCGCCGCTCATGCACAGCCACGCCTCCGTCTCGACCAGGAACCCCCGCACCAGGCTTCGTCGAGCCTCCACGTTGTCCTTGCCCTTGTAGCCGCGTGAAGGGTGACTCCACCGGCGCAGCGCAGCAGCCGGGTATGCCTCGGTGATGACTCCGGAGCCATCGAGGGGAATCGGATCGGGCAAGCCGGACAGCAGGGAGGCGGCTCGCATCGCCGGCAACGCGATGCGATCGGTGGAAACGGAGAGCGGCGGTGGGAATCCCAACTGCTTCCATGCCCATAAGTCGGTGCGGCGCAATCGGAGCGCCGTGGTGTCGGTGTGCGAATAGTCACTCGGCCACCGACCGGTCTGTGAGTGCTGTGCAATTGCTTCGGCAAAGGCGATCGGCCATCCCAGGGGAACGTCGATGCCCAGCTTGTCGGCCCCACCGAGGAGGTCGACGATGTCCCTGTCGGCTACGCCCAGACACAGGCTGATCACCGTTCCCCGGTGACCGGACCAGTCGATGGCACAAGAGGCAGTGCCCAGCACCTGCGACGATAAGTCCACTCCAGCCGTGATCATGGAACGTCGATGGTAGGCCCACGGATCCCGGAGGGGCTTCGGCGGGGAGCATGGTGAGTCAGTCGCACAGGTGGCGGAGCCTGGAGGCGATACGTGGAGCTGCGTTCGGACAGTGGGTCAGGAACAGAGAGGGTTCGACCACCTCTACCTCGAGGACGAGGGGGTTTTCCTCAGAGCCGTCGACGACATCAACCCGGGCGTAAGTAGTGGGCCCGACACGACGAGCTACCGCTTCCATCGCGTTCTCGGCCAGGACTCGCTGATCAGGTCGGGGTTCGGCCGCTGCAATGACCTGCTGCTCCCAGAGCCGTTCGGTCACGCCTACATCTGCTCGGAGGAGTGCCTGCTTGTGGATGGCGTGGCTGTAGGTCTCGCCCAGAAAGATCAGCGCCGTCTCACCCTCGGCGTCGATCCTCGACTGGTAGGGCTGGACCATCACGGTTTGACCCTCGGCGTGGAGGCGGCGGATGTGCCGATCAGCGATCTCGACGTCCTGGGTGACATAGCGGGCTGCATCGATGCCACCGCTGGCAACCGATGGCTTGACGACATAGTCGTCAGAGGGCGGGCGCCACCGTCCATTGGGTGCGACCCATTCGGTCGGCACGATGGGGACCCCTTCGGCTGCAAGGTCGATGAAGTACGTCTTATCGCTGCCCCAATCGAGGACGGAGGCTGAATTCACGAGACACGTCCGGGTCTCCACCTCGTACGCCCAGGCCACGAAGTCCCGTCGGTGAACGACGTAGCCCCAGGCGAACGAGGCCAGCACCAGATCGAATCGACCCCAGTCCACAGTGGGGTCGTTCCACACCATGACCGACGACGCCAGGCCCTCGAGGGCCAAAGCCTCCCGCAGCAGCGGCCAGCTGTCGTCGAGGCTGAGCGACTCTTCACTGGTGGCGATCACGACTCGTGGTCCTAGGCGGCTCACGGTTCACAGGCTATGGGACGTAGACACCAGCGGGATGGCCGGACCGGCCCGGGCGGAGGGGGTGAGCGGCCGAGCGTCTACCGTTTGACCATGTCCCCTCGGCACCAAGCTCACCGAACGCATCACTACAGCGTGCACTGTCACTGGTCGGGTTCTACGGCTGCCGGGTACGACGCCTTCAACCGCACCCACGATGCCGAAGCGGACCCCGCCGAGGTCAGCCTGCGACTCTCGGGGGACGCAGCCTTCGGAGGCGATGCGGCGCTCCTGAACCCCGAGCAGCTCCTCGTCCTCGCCGCCGCGTCGTGTCAACTCCTGAGCTTTCTAGCCGTCGCCTCCCGCGCCCGCATCGATGTCCGACGGTATGTGGATGAGGGCACGGGCACCATGGCCGAGGACGATCCGCCGACCCGACTCACGTCCATCGTGCTGACGCCCACCATCTGGGTGGCCCCAGGGCCAAGCGACGAACGGGTTGCCCATCTCGTCGAAGTGGCACATCGAGAGTGCTACGTGGCCAATTCGCTGGGCACCGACATACGGGTCGAACCGACGATCATCTTCGAGGCGCCCGTGGAGGATGTGACGAATTGATTCGGGCGTTTGCACCGGGCCGGGTCAACCTGATCGGCGATCACACCGACCATCAGGGAGGATTAGTCCTCCCCATAGCCATCGACCGGGGCACCACGGTCACCGGAAGAAGAGCTCACGACTTGGTCCGGCTTCGGTCCGAGGACGAGGAGGGGCTGGTGGAGGTGCGGCTGGGTGCCGAACGTCCTCTGGCCGCCGGGCCCGAGTGGGGTCGGTACGTCGCCGCCATCGTCGAGCTCGTGCAGCCTGCCCAGGGGTTCGTCGGGAGCGTCTCGACGACCCTCCCGATCGGCGCCGGATTGTCATCGAGTGCGGCGTTGGAGCTGGCCGTCGCTCTGGCCCTCGGGTTCGAAGGTTCACCGCTCGAGCTGGCCCAGCTGTGCCAGCGATCCGAGCACCGGGCTGTGGGCGTGCCGTGCGGGATCATGGACCAGCTGGTGTCGGCCGCCGGGGTTGCCGATCACGCCCTGCTGATTGATTGTCACGACACCAGCATCGACCCGGTACCGATTCCCGAGGACGTTGATGTCCTGGTCGTTGATTCGGGCGAACGGCGGTCTCTGGCCGGGACCGCCTACGAGGAGCGGTTGGCCGAGTGCGGCCGCGCCGCCGTAGAGGTCGGGCCGCTCCGTCTCCTTCCCGAGATCGGAGCCATCGCCGACCCCGTGGCCCGCCGTCGAGCACGGCACGTGGTGACTGAGATCGTCCGGGTCCGAGCGTTCGCTGATGCACTGGTGGCCGGCGACGCCCAGGGTGCGGGCCAGCTCATGGTGGAGAGCCACGAGAGCATGAGGACTGACTTCGAGGTGTCCACCCCTCGCCTGGACGCCATGGTCCACGACCTCGTTGGCGCACCTGGGATCTACGGCGCCCGCCTCACTGGGGCCGGGTTTGGCGGTTCCGTTGTCGCCCTGGCGGCCCACGGCGCTTCGCTCCCTGACGATGCTGTGCGAGTCAGGGCCACCAGCGGCGCCACTGTCACGTCGGAGGCCGACGGTTGACCAGGTGCCCGAGCACGGAGTGGCCAGGGGCTGGGTTGGCCGTCGCCACCGCATGTGCGGCTATAGCCTGAGCACCGGCAGTTCAGGGTCGATCCGCAGGTGCTCGTGATGCTCATCGAGATGGGGATTCCGGAACGGGTCCGAACCTGCCCAAGATGACCATCTAGCCGTATCGCCAAGACAAGGAGGCCAGCGTGTTCGTACCTTTCGGTGCACGGGACTTCCTCGACCGTGCCGTGACCGTGTACGGCCAGCGCACTGGATTCGTGGATGAGCCGGATCAGCCGGCCGAGCCATTGCAGGGATTGACGTATGCCCGCATCGGCGAGTTGGCCAGCGCCCAGGCGGCAGGTCTCGATGCACTGGGCGTCGGTCATCGGGACCGTGTCGCCATCGTCTCCCACAACAGCGCAAGGCTCCTGACCTCGTTCTTCGGGGTCACCGGGTACGGAAGGGTGTTGGTGCCGATCAACTTCCGTCTCTCGCCGGAGGAAGTCGCCTACATCGTGGAGCACTCGGGGGCCGGCCTCCTGCTGATGGATCCCGAGCTCGAGGGGCCGCTGTCGGGCGTGCCGTGCACTCGCACGATCACGCTCGGTGCCGCCGGTGATTCCGAGATGTACCGCTTCGGCGTCGAGCCGGAGCCGTGGAGCCCGGACGAGAACGCCACGGCCACGATCAACTACACCAGTGGAACGACCGCACGCCCAAAGGGGGTACAGATCACCCACCGAAACATCTGGGTCAACGCGACCACGTTCGCGTTGCACGTGGGTGCCTCCGATCTCGACGTCTATCTGCACACGCTCCCGATGTTCCATGCCAATGGGTGGGGGATGCCCTTCGCCATGACCGGGGTGGGCGCCAAGCACATCGTCCTGCGCAAGGTGGACGGGGCCGAGATCCTCCGCAGGGTCGCCGAGCACGGGGTGACGGTCATGTGCGCCTCTCCGACCGTCGTCAACGCGGTGCTCGCTGCCGGCCAGGACTGGGATGGTGAGATCCCCGGTCGGGGTCGGGTCCGGATCATCGTCGCCGGAGCGCCGCCGCCCTCGAAGACGATCGCCCGGGTCGAGGCCGAGCTGGGATGGGAGTTCATCCAGATATACGGGCTCACCGAGACCTCGCCACTGCTGACCATCAACCGGTCCCGCTCCGAGTGGGACGACCTCGACGCCGAGCAACGAGCAGCGAACCTCATGCGAGCCGGCGCCCCGGCGCTGAGCACCACCATGGACATCTCCCCGGACGGAGAGGTCCTGGCCCGCTCCAACGTCGTGATGGAGAGCTACTGGGAGAACCCGGAGGAGACCTCGCGGACGCTCGATGGCGGCTGGTTCCATACCGGCGATGGCGGCACGATCGACCAGGACGGCTACCTCACGATCAGCGACCGGAGAAAGGACGTCATCATCACCGGGGGGGAGAACGTCTCTTCGATCGAAGTCGAGGACACCCTGTTCGGTCATCCCGATGTGGCCGAGGTCGCGGTCATCGGCGTGCCCGACGAGAAGTGGGGTGAGACGGTCAAGGCGCTGGTGGTCCTTGCTCCGGGCGCAACGGCCGATCAGGAGGAACTGATCAAGTACTGCAAGGGACGACTGGCCGGCTACAAGGCGCCGACGTCAGTGGAGTTCCGACCAGAGCTGTTCCGAACGACCACGGGCAAACTGCAGAAGTTCAAGCTGCGGGAGCCCTATTGGGCCGACAGGGAACGCCAGATCAACTAAAGCCCACGATCCCCGGCAGTTGGCCCGATGGGCCTGTGAGCACGGGGACAGTGAGGAGCGAGTCGGCCCATGTCGGGGCGATACGGAGGAGTGCACTGTGTCCGATCTGCGAATCTCCCCACGGGCGATGCGGATCGCCCGTCCCGTGGAAGACATCGGCAATAGCCTGCATTTCTACGTCGAGCTTCTCGGGCTCCAGCACCTCGGCGGGTTCGACGACCACGCCGGCTACAGCGGCGCCTTCGTCGGCATCGAAGGTGCCGACTGGCACATCGAGTTCACCAGCCAGGACGGAGGATCGGCGGTGGGAGCGCCGACTGACGAGGACCTCCTCGTCCTGTATCTCTCGGTGGAACAACTCCACGCCGCTGCAGCGCGCCTGGTTGACGCCGGCGTGCCCACCCTTCGTCACGAGAACCCCTACTGGGCCCAGGTCAACGCAGTCGTATTTCGTGATCCTGACCGGTACCTCCTCGTGCTCTGCCCTGTTGACAATTGAGATTCGTCGCTCTGACCGACAGGTTGAGCCTGGTCGGCCCCCGGTGGCGTTCCTCGGGACGTCCTGTCATGGCCCGTGCCCAAGGTCACGTGGCCCCGAAGAATCCTCAACCCCTCAGTCCGAGTCGTCGCCGGTCGTGGAAGACTCAGCGACATGCCCTTTCGTTCGCTCTCGAGGTCGACCTTGTGTTGGTACAGGCTCAAAACGGCGGATCGACGGAACGGCACGACGTTCGCGGGCCACGGGGTATGGGCGAGACTCGATGACCGCTGAGGTCCCCGCGCACCCGGGCACTACGTTCTCGAAGGCGACGGCCGTCGAGCCGTTGGATCCCGCTCGAGCCGACAGTCATAGCGTGGGGACGAACAGTCGGTGGTCGGGAGCCATTGCCGAGGGGTGGGACGTCGCCGGCAACGCCAATGGGGGATATCTCCTCGCCCTGACCGCCCGGGCCATGAGCGCCGCGCTCGATCGACCAGACCCGGTGACCGTGACCGCCCACTACCTGGCACCGGGCAAGCCGGGGCCCGTCTCCGTGTCGGTCGACATCGACAAGCAGGGTCGTGCGTTCGGGACGGCCACGGCGACGCTCGTGGCCGAGGACCGTCCTCTGCTGAGGGTGCTCGGCACCTTCGGCCAGCTGACTGCCAACGTCGGACCACAGCTCGTCGATCTGGAACCCCCGCCCATGCCCCCGCCCGAGCAGTGCATCCCTGTGGATGCCAGCGATACGTTCCCGCCGCCATTCGTCGGGAGAATAGAGCTCCGCCTGCACCCGGACGATGCCACGTTCCTCCGCGGCAACCCATCAGGCCATGCCCGGATGCGGGGTTGGTTCCGCCTTCGCCATGGAGAACCCGTCGATACGATCGCTCTACTGTGCGCTGCTGATGCGTTTCCGCTGACGGTGTTCAACGCCAACCTGCCCGTGGCCTGGACGCCGACCATCGAGCTGACCACCCATGTGCGCTATCGACCAGAGTCGGGCTGGCTCCGCTGCCGGTTCGCCACGCACTTCGTGAGCGGAGGATTCCTGGAGGAGGACGGGGAGATCTGGGATGGCACCGGCCGACTCGTTGCCCAGTCCCGACAGCTTGCATTGGTTCCCCGAACCTGATCGGACTCCTCACTCCCTGGCGTCGGTGACCATCGAGCGCATTCGCTCGATCTCTCTGCTGCTCATGTTGGCGTCCGTGCATTTCCAGTCGACGACATCAGCCAGGTGCGCGTCGAGAGGTGCACCGGCGAATGGCTTGAGGAATGCGTCGAGGAGCAGTTTCCGACCGACATGCAAGAGGGCGGCCTTCGCTCTGCCCGCGGGCACCTCCCCCGACGCAATCAGCACCCGGGTCACAGCCACGTCGACCAGTGGGTCGCCTGCGGCTGCATTGGTCCAGTCGATGACGACCGGCCCGCTGCGAGCAACGAGGACATTGAGCGGATGGAGGTCCATGTGGAGCAACCGATCGCCACGTCCGCACGGCGCCGTCCCCACCCATTCGGGAGCGGGAAGGCGATGGAGCGATTGATGGAGCTCTGCCAACTGACGTCCAAATCGACGCAGGCTCCACGGACGCGCAGCACCCGCATCGACCATGGTCGGTCCATCGATCCGCTCCATCACCAGATCGCAACCGTCGTCGCTTATCTCGAACACTTCGGGTGCCGGGTAACCATGGGACCGAACGAAGTCCATCGTCTTTGCCTCGGCCAGCATCGATCGGTCATTGCGCGACCGCCTCAGGACTTTTCCTGGGCCGAACTCGAAGATGTCTGCATCCCGACCTGAAGCGAGCAACTCTCCCGGAGCGTCCACGGAAGGAAGGATAGGCGGTGGTCCCTGGCGGGACCGCCTTCGAGATGTGCCCGTGCACTCGGCTTGGGATCAGGGGATGGCGGGGCCGCTGGCGATCTTTGGCGTCAAAGTGGCCAGATGGTGACCACTTCTGTGGCCCAAGCTGTGGTCATGACAACCATGACAACCGAGCCGGAACAGCAGAGCATTGAGCGCACCGATCTGCTCGAGACCCTGGCCACGCACCGGTCGTTCCTCAGACACACGGTCCGAGACCTCTCCGACGGACAGGCGTCGCTGCGTACAACAGCCAGCGCACTGTGCCTGGGAGGGCTCATCAAGCACGTGACCCTCATGGAGGAAGGCTGGACCGATTTCATCGAGCGAGGACCTGAGGCGAAGGGGCCGGCGGACCACGCAGCCATGGAGTCGCACGCGGCTGGTTTCCGCATGGTGGGGGGCGAGTCGCTGGCCTCGTTGCTCGATGCCTACGAGAAGGTCGCCTGCCGTACCGACGCTCTTGTCTCGACGCTGCCATCGCTTGACGCTTCTCATCCCCTCCCCGAGGCTCCGTGGTTCGAGAGCGGGGCGCGGTGGTCCGCACGACGGGTGATCCTGCACGTCATTGCCGAGACGGCACAGCACGCGGGCCACGCCGACATCATCCGGGAGTCCCTCGACGGCGCCAAGACGATGGGGTGACCGAGAACTCCCGTACGCTTCAAGCTCCGTCCGGGAGCGTCGGTCGACGCCGGAGGTGATTGGCGACGATCAAAGTTCAGGCCGTCGCGCCTCGAGGTTGAGCCGCACGTAGCCCACGGTGATCGGCTCGGGGAGGCCCTCGAGCACAGCACCGAGGTAGTTCTCCCGAAGGTTCTCGGGGAGGTGCTGTACCTGGGGACCGAGGGGTACCGTGGCGAGGTACTCGGCGGGGTCGGCCGGCACTACCGGCCACGCTTCGAGCCAGGCGTGCACCTCGGCAAAGCCAGCGGACTCCAGCCGTCTTGCCGTCTCCTCGGGTCCTGCGTAGTACCACGGCGGGCTCCAGCCCTGGAACCACGGCGCGAAGGGGGGCCGAGCGGCGACGTCATCGGCGATGCGGCGAAGATCAGCGATGTTGCCGCGACCTCCACACTGGGCCACGAGCCGGCCGCCGGGGCGGAGGGCTCCGTACAAGGACGCAAAGAGCTGCCCGTGATCGAGCACCCAGTGAAAGGTGGCTGTGGAGAATATGGCATCGACCGGCTGATCGAGTTGGAGGTGCAGGAGGTCTCCAGCGCGAACTTCGGCTCGCTCGCCAAGGTTTTGTCGGGCTCGCTGCACCATGTCGGGGTCGGCGTCGATGGCGATCACCCGGCCCTCCGGCAACCGCTCAAGGAGCAGCTCAGCCACCCTGCCGGTACCGCAACCCGCGTCGAGCACCGTCTCGTATCCGGTGAGGGGCAGGCGTTCGAGAACGGCCGCGGCCATCGCCGTCATCGGTCCGCCTACTCGGTCGTAGCTGGCTGCGTCCCAGCTCCTCCGCGCACTCACCTCGACGATTTTACGAGCACGAACGGTCCACGAAGGTCGGTGGCCGCACAGGTCATCTCCTCATCGGTCTGTCGGATTCGCTCGCTCGGCATCGGAAGGGACGCCCCCGGCGGCGACAGCGCCACCGGAATCCGGCTCGCCGTCGCCGCCTTCCGTCGCCGTTCGCCGTTGGATGGCGGCATCTTGATCCCGAAGGACCGCCTCGGCCGCGGCGAGCTTCAGCTCCTCCGGTCGGGGGCCTTCCCAGTCGAGAAACCACACCCTGCTCGTGGTCGCGAGCCACGCGTCGCCGGCATGGTACAGGCCGAACCGGGAAATCGTCCGCTGGCGGCCAAGAAGATCGGAATAGAGCACTTCCACCATGAGGGACTGGCCAGTCTCGATCGCGTCAACGAGCTCGGCGCGAACGGGATCGTCGGGATTCCGCAGCCCCCCTTGCCACATGCCGATGTCACCAGCGGGGACGTACAGGTCCCTTGACTGAAGGCGGAACTCCTCTAACGGGATGTGGGTGGGTTGGGTGCGTGCCGTCCCCTCTCCGGCCCTGGCTGCCCAGCCCTGGCACACGGCGATTCCGCTGCCAACATTTCTGAGGCTGATGGCCAGATACACGGCGCCGTCTCGGTCTTCGACCGCGGCACGACCACCAGCGGCGCTGACCCAATATCCCTCGATGAACATGATCTTCTGCGTCGGATCTTCGAGGCGGGAAGGGGCCAGTAGAGGTCGTCGCTGTTCCTGCAGGGCTGCTTCAGCGATACGCGCCGATCGGTTGGAAGATCGGACTGCCGCGAAGGTAGCGAGACTCAGCACCAAGGTGCCCGCCGCGGTGGCCAAGGAAGAGATGGTCACCCAGTTGGCCGCGAATAAACCCATCACTCACCAGTCTGGCAGCCACTTCGCCCCATGCGCCGGTCGACGCCAACCGGGGTGGTGTTGGGACCGCTCCCCTGTGGACGACCGGTCGGCACTGGGACTCGCTCTGGACAAGCTCAGCGAGTGCCGCGGCCACGACGGGCGAGGGCGTCGATGCTCACCGCTGCCAACAGCACCAATGCCGTCACCATGAACTGCGTGGCCGCGCTGATGCCGAGCAGCCCCAGTCCGTTGTAGATGGCCGCGATGACCAGGCCTCCGAGTAGGGCATGGACCATCTTGCCCCGTCCGCCGAACAGGCTGGTGCCGCCGATGACCGCGGCAGCCACCGCGTAGAGCACGAGGGTGCCGCCATCGATGTTGTTGGAGATCGAACCAAGCCGCGATGCATAGAGGATCCCGGCTGCGCCTGCAGTGAATCCGGTGAGAGTGAAGGCCCAGAAACGGTTCCACCCCAGGCTGACGCCGCCCCGCCGGGCCGCCTCGGCATTCCCGCCGATGGCGTAGAGGTAGCGACCGAAGCGTGTTCGGCCCAGGAGGAACGTGTACGCGACCACGAATGCGGTGACGATCACCACCGCCCAGGGCACTCCCCGCAGGACGGCGAAACTGCTGCGGTTCGTATTGCAGATGAGCACGAGGACTACCCCGGCGACCGCCGTCACCAACACTTTGAGACCGGTGATGGCGAGAGGCGGCGCCACGAGACCGCTGGCGTGGCGGCGCCGGTCCCTGAATATGGTAAATACCGCGAAGATCCCCACGGTGACCACCATCACGATCCATCCGGCAGCCGGGCTCAGCGTGCCGTTGACCAAGTCGAGGATGACGTTGTTGCTTATTGAAATGGTGCCCCCGGTGCCATGGCTGTTGACCAGATAGATCAGCACCCCCTCCCAGCCCAGGAGTCCGGCCAGGGTGACGATGAAGGAGGGCAAGCCAATCTTGATGACCAGCAGTCCCTGGACGGCGCCGATCGCCGAAGTCGCCAGCAGCCCGACGATCACGGCCAGCCACCATGACAGGTTGTTCGGGGGAGCGACGAGGATGGCGGTGATGACCGCCCCGATACCGGCGACAAAGCCGATTGAGAGATCGATCTCGCCGAGGACAAGCACCCAGACCTCGGCCATGCCGAGGAGGATGAAGACGGTGCCTTGGATCAACAGGTTGGTGATGTTGCCCGCCGATAGGAAGAGCGAGTCCTGGACCTGGAAGATCACCACCAGGACGATCAGGCCGGCCACGACGGGGAGTGCTCCGCTCTCTCCGTAGCGGATGCGCTTGGCCCATGCAGTGACGTACTGGCCAAAGGTCGAGTCGGGCGATGTCTCGGGCATCGGGATGCCCCCGAGGTGCCCCGGATCTCCCGGAATCGGCTCGACGGCAGTCGAGCTGGCGTCGGCGGACGGTTCGGCTGGCTGAGGGGTGGAAGCTGGGGTCTCTGGCTTCGTCGTCATGGTCTCACCCCTTGGAGTCGGTGTCGGCGGCCGTGGCCTCAGCCCCGGAGTTGGCGGCAGGGTGGTTGCGGGTGCCAGTGGTGATCAGCTCGACGACGCTTTGGGTGTCATAGTCGGCGACCGGCCCGCTGCTCGCCATATGGCCGAGGTGGAGTACCGCTATCCGGTCGGCCACGGCGAACACGTCGTTGAGGTTGTGGGACACCACCATGACGGCGATACCCCGGGACGCCAACGTCGTGATCAGGTCCAGGACCTGGGCGGTCTGCGAGACACCGAGCGCGGCCGTCGGCTCGTCCAGGATAACGAGCTTGGCGTCCCGCATCACCGCCCGGGCTACGGCGACTGCCTGGCGCTGCCCACCCGAGAGCGAGCCGACCGGTTGGCGTATCGACTGAACGGTGGTGACGGAGAGATCACTGAGAACCTGGCGGGCAGTGATCTCCATCTTGTTCTCGTCCAGGAGGCCCCATCGAAGCAGTTCATGTCCGAGGTACATGTTCTGGACGATGTCCAGGTTGTCGCAGAGAGCCAGGTCCTGATACACGGTGGCGATTCCCCGCGCGTCGGCATCCCGGGGCGTGCGGATGTCAGCCGGCTTCCCGTTCCAGAGGATTTCGCCTGCACTGGGTTGCCAGATGCCCGACACCGTCTTGATCAGGGTGGACTTACCCGCGCCGTTGTCCCCGACGAGGGCGGTGACCTTCCCCGCTGGTATATCCAGGTTGACGTCCTCGAGCGCCCGGACGGCACCGAAGCTCTTGGAGATGCCGCGCAAGCTCAAGAGCGAGCCGACATCGTCCCCGTAGTCGGTCGGGCTACTCGACCCCGCAATGTCAGTGACCACTTCGGCAGCCGCCAGCCCCTACTTGATGCCGTACTTGGTGCAGTCGGCCGCAAAGGCCCCCGTGCACAGTTCGCCGACGGTCACGAACTGGTCCTTGATAACCGTGGACTCCACGTTGGTCGGCGTCACCCACTGGGGCTTCAGCAACACCGAGGCGACCTTGGTGTTGGTCTGGGGATCGGTGCTCGAACCATTAACCAGGCCCTTCGGCGGCGTTTTCCCTGCCCGTAGGTAGAGCGCCAGGGCAGCGGCAGCTTGAGCCTCGACGTAGATCGGCTTGTACACCGTGCCGCACTGGTAACCCGAAATCACGTTCTGCAGTCCCACGGTGGTGGCATCCTGCCCCGTGACCGGGAACTTCCTCGCCGGTATGTTCAGCGTCTTCAGGTAGGTGATGACCGGGGCGGCGGTCTCGTCATTGGGCATGAGCACGGAATTGATGCCGGGATGAGCGGTCAATGCCTGCTGAAACTCCGTTTCGGCTGTTGGCGGGTCCCACGTCCCGGCTGGTCGTACGGCCAGGGTCCATTTGGCCGAGCTGAACAGGGGCTTCAGGACCGCGTTGTAGCCCTGGGCAAAGAGGGTGGCATTGTTGTCAGTCGGTGCTCCGACCATCACGGCGACGTTGGGCTTCGAGAGGCCCCATGCGGCGACACAACTCACCAGTCCCTTCCCGAGCAGGGTGCCGACGGCCACGTTGTTGAAGCTCACGTAGTACTGACGGCTACCCCCAAGGGTGAGTCGGTCGTAGTCGATCACGGCCACACCGTGGCTCTTGGCATACGACTCGATCGATGCGCCGGTACCGGAATCGAGGGGGTCCACGACCAGGACGCTGGCTCCCGCGGTGACGGCCGATTGCGCGTCGGTCAGCTGAGTCGAATCGCTCCCCTGTGCGTTTTGGATGCTGAACTGGGAAGAGGACAGGCCAGCCGTCTGGAACGCCTTGGTGAGGTAGGGAGCGTCGAATTGTGTATAGCGGGCCGAAGACACGGTATCGGGGAGAATGACAGCGACCTTCCCCTTGCCCGATTTGGCCAGGGACGTCAGGCTCTTCATCGCCGCGAAGTTGTTCGTGAACGAGGTCACCGTCAAGGAACTGGAGCTCGGAGCGGCTGCGGCGGTCGACGTCAAGGCGCCGGCCCCCACGACCGATCCCAGCAGACCGGCGACCACACCGATCGTTGCCATTCTTCGTCCACGGTTCAGATGCAAATGCTTCGATACCATGTCACTTCCCCCATCGTGCCTTGGTTCTGTTCTCCCACTAACTCCCACGTTGTCAGGTGATTACCCACGCGAGTACATAATCGAAACGTAACAAGACAGAAACGCTGGCGCGACACCCGTCATATCACCATCGGCATCGTTATTGCGCAGCCAACCCGCTCCGACGCGTCGTATCGACGCGGAGAGGAGCTGAGTCCTCACGAGAGGCAGTAAGACAGGAACCGTGGCAGATCGTGAACGTCCAGTCTCGCCGTACGTCCCGCTTCCAGGGCAGGACGGTAAGGGCTCCCGGTCGCTTCGCGAGGCGGCCCGCACCGCGTTCGACGGCGTCGCTGACACCTACGACCGAGCCCGCCCCGGCTATCCCGAAGCGCTCTTTGCCGATCTTCGGTCGACCGGGCTCCTGCCTGGCAGTACTGCGTTGGAGATCGGTTGCGGGACCGGTCAGGCAACTCGCCAGCTGGCGGAGGTCGCATCAGAGGTGTGGTGCGTGGAGCTCGGCCCCACCCTGGCTGAGCGGGCACGCGAACATCTCGCCGACCTCAGCCACGCACACGTGCTGGTCGGCTCGTTCGAGGAGATCGAACTCCCGTTGGCCCAATTCGATCTCGTCTTCTCGGCCACGGCGTTCCACTGGGTCGATCCATTAGTGGGGTTCGAGCGGGCCGCGTCCATCCTCAAACCGAGCGGAACCCTGGCCCTCGCTACCAATGCCCATGTGGCCGGAGGGACCCAGGCCGAGATCCTCGATGACGTCGCCGCATTGCAGGAGGCGATCTATCCCGAGATCGGACCGTGGAAGTTCCCCTTGTCATCTGACACGGTCGCCTCGGCGCTGGCCGGAGGCGACATTGCCCACGTCTGGGCCCGGATCGAGAGATCCTTTCAGCGGCCCCCAGACGTCCAAGCCTTGTTCGACCCTCCCCTCGTTTGCACCTATGAGTGGACAGCGACTTACACCAGCGAGAGCTACCTCGACATGCTGGCGACCCAGTCTCCCTACATCCGACTCGATGCTGACCGTCGCTCGCGCCTGTTCGACGGTATCGCCCGGCTCATCGAGAGCCGCCTCAACGGCACGGTGACCAAGCCGTATCTGGCCATTCTCGCCGTCGCCGGAAAAGCCGTGCGCCCGTCGTGACTGCGGCTTGCAGCATCTACTAGCGCGATTGCCGCCTAACGACATGGTCATATCATGATATCATGAAATCAAAGGTGATTACGCTACGGGTTGACCCCGAGGAAGCGTGTCGGGCCGAGATCGTGGCCCGAACCGATGGGGTCTCGGTGAATGAAGTCTTCCGCCAGGCACTCCTTCACTATGTGGAGCTCAAGGGATCGGACGCCGACTTCGTGGAGCGGGCAAAGGCCATGATCGCCAGGGACGCCGAGATCGTGGGGGACTTGTCTTGACCGCGACTCGGGTTCGCCCTTCGGCGCCGCCCGTTGCACCTCCGGGTCGCACGACGTCCCGGGTCCGACGCGACTGGGTCGACCGATTTGTCGGCTCCGACCCAGGTCTCAACCGGTTCCGGAGCGCCTTGTTGGCTGTGGTGACAGTCGCCGCGGTCCTCGAAGCCGAGTGGCTCTTCGTCCACTTCACCCATGCCCTGCAGATCCAGAACCTCGGTCTGAGACTCGCATCGGCGGGCGCCGCCAAGGTGGCGGTGGCCAACCACGAATATCTGGTCATCATGCTGCTCCTCGGCGCCATCGTCGGGATGATCTCGGCCTTCGGGGTCATGGACCCGAGGGCCAAAGGGCAACTGGTCACCACGCTCCTACTCCCGATCCCAATGCTCTCCGCTCTGGCCCTCGGGATCGCACTCGGCGGCCATAGGGTCCTGTCCCTGGCCCTCCTGGCGGTCGTCTTGGCTCTCGGCACCTACTGTCGGCGCTTTGGTCCACGGGGAATGGTGGCCGGACTGCTGCTGTTCATAGGCTTCTTCTTTGGCTTCTTCCTCCATGCCGCCGTCACCGTCGATGACCTGGGCTGGCTCGCCGCCTCCGTCGGCGTCGGTGTTCTTGCATCACTAGCCGTCCGCTTTGCCCTCTTCTATCCTCGCCAAAAAAAGGCCCTCGATCGAACCCAGCGCTCCTATGGGGCCCGCGCCCGCAAGGTGGCCTCGTTGGCGCTCGAGCTGTTCGATAACCCTGCGCAGAGCGAGCGCGATGCCGGCCGCCTGCATCGCCACCTGGTGCGGCTCAACGAGGCCGCCCTGATGATCGACGCGCAGCTCGGTGACCCCGGTGCCGTGTCCGAGGGCTCCTCTGGCCAGGTGCTCCATCAGCGTCTCTTCGACATCGAATTGGCCCTCACCAATGTGGCCCGCTTCGCCGAGGCGATGGTACGGCTCGATTTACCGGCTGACCAAAGGTCCGAGGTTCGCCTGGCGCTGGCCGACATCGCTCGTAGCGATGCCGAGGGTGCCAAGGTCCACGCCACCAAGCTGATCGAGCTGCTCGACAGAGCTGGGCCGGAGCCGATCGACCGGTTCAGCGCCGCCATCGTGGTTCCGCACCGCTTCGCCGGCTCGGTGATCGCATTGTCCGACGCCGGTACCGAGTGGCTTGCCCTTGGCGCCACCGATGCCTGCAAAGGTGTATTTCAGCCCGCGGTCATGCTCTTCGGCGGGTGGCTTCCCGGCTCGGCCCAGGTCAGCGCGGCAGCCTCGACCGAGAGGGGTGCCCACTGGGCCGACCGGGTCCGCCTCGCGCCCTACACCCGGGCTGCCATCCAGATGGGTATCGCCGTCGGCGTCGCCACAGCGCTGGGCGTTGTCGTGTCCAGTTACCGCTTCTACTGGGCGGTGATCGCGGTGTTCATCACCTTCATGGGTGTTAACAACTCTGGCGAACAGGTCCGTAAAGCGCTCTTTCGGGTAGCAGGTACGGTCGTGGGCATCGGGATTGGTTCGTTGATCGCCGAAGCCGTCGGTCACCACACCTACTGGTCGATCACGGTGATCTTGGTCGCTCTGTTCTTTGGCTTGTACCTGATGAGGATCAACTACGCCTTCATGGTCGTCGGGATCACGGTCATGGTGTCCCAGCTCTACGTCCAGCTCGGCGAGTTCTCGAACTCGCTGCTCCTGGTGCGCCTCGAAGAGACCGCCCTCGGTGCAGCGGTCGCAATCGCCGTGGTCATGCTCGTCCTCCCCCTGCGTACCCGTCGGGTCGTGCGCGTCGCTTTCAGGGACCACATCCAGGCGGTACGCGCCGTGGTCGAGCACGCCACGAGCCGCTTGCTGAGTGATGAGGCAGAGATCGACACAACGTTGCGCGCCGACGGGCGGTCCATCGACGCCACCTACCAAGCCCTCTTGGCCACGGCGGAACCGTTGCGTCGCAACGTCTTCGGTAGCGTAGACGAGGACACCGGTCGGGCTATGCGTCTGGCCTTCGCCTCTCGCAACTACAGTCGTAACCTCGTTGCCGATGTCGAGGCCACCGGCCCCCTTGATACCGAGCTCCGCTCGGACATCGAGAGTGCCAGCACCACGCTGCAGCGCTCGATGAGCGCACTGGCAGGAGCAGTCACCGGCCCTCGAGACGTGACCTACACCCGATCGTCGGCTCTCTTCGACGGAGCCGAGCGCTATCTCGAGGCAAATCCAATCGGTACGGGGAAGGGAAGGTTGGCCATCCGCGACCTCAAGCTCATTGACGGCACGATGGCCGATATGGCCGAAGTCATGGCAGTCAACATCACCGACTACGACACCGTGGCGTGACTGCGGCAGTCGATTGTCGGTCGTCGGCTGTTACTCGCCGGTGGGGCTGGGGTACGGCGGCGGGACATAGACCTTTTGGGGTGTGATCCGCACGATGACGCGTTCGGCGCCCGGCTCGGGGGGCGGGGTGGCACCGTCCATGTGGATGTCATACATGACCTGGTGGAATGACCCGTCGGGGTCGTCGGTGAGTTCGGCGGTCCCAGTGATCGCGGCATAGGTGCTGTCCACACTGTCAGCGGGGAGGCTGTGCACGAGCAGGTTCACCCGAGGATCGCGCACCATGTTCGTGGTTTTGCGGCGGCCCTTGATGGTGCTGAAAAGGATGGTATCTCCTTCCCGTTTGACGAAGATCACCGAGGTCTGCGCTTGCCCGTCGGCGTTGGTGGTGGCAAGGACCGAAAGGTGGTGTCCGTCGAGCATGTTGCGAACGTCATCGGTGAGTAGAGGGTTCTGGAGTTTGGTCATGCCTATGTCGACTCGCTGGAGGACGTCGAGGAATCGGGGCGAGGACCGATTCTTTCGGGCGTGACGACGAGTCTGCATAATCATGGCCATGCCAGAAGTGGAAACGAACGGGTTCGAGGCATCCACGGCGCCGTACCGGCGGGAGCTGCTCGCGCACTGCTACCGGATGACCGGATCCGCGCACGAAGCCGAGGACCTTGTTCAGGAGGCGTACCTGCGCGCCTGGAGGGCGTTCGACCGGTTCGAGCAGCGGTCGTCCATCCGGACCTGGTTGTACCGGATCGCGACGAATGTGTGCCTTACGGCGCTCGACCGAGGCCGGAGGCGTCCCCTGCCATCGGGGCTCGGTCCGCCGTCGCCCGACCCCCACGCGCCATCTGAACCGGCGTCCCTCGACGTGCCGTGGCTCGAGCCGGTTCCCGACCGCCTCGTGGTCGATGAGCGGGGCGATCCAGCCGAGGTAGTAGCAGCTCGCCACAGCGTGCGCCTGGCGCTCGTCGCCGGCATGCAGATCCTCTCACCACGTCGAGCGCGCCGCATTCCTCCTCTGTGAGGTGCTCGCCTTCCCGGCAGCGCAAGCTGCGGAACTCCTCGACACCTCCGTCGGGGCCGTGAAGAGCTCGCTGCAGCGGGCTCGAGTCCGGCTTGCTGACACGTCAGTCACTGACGACGACGTTGCCGAGCCGACCGACGACGGGGCACGCCGCGTCCTCGACCGTTACCTCGCCGCGTTCGAGCAGTCCGACATGACAGCTATCAAGGACTTGTTGGCCGACGATGCTGTGCTCGAAATGACCGGCACGACCACCTGGTTCTCGGGCAAAGCGACATGTGTTCCGTTCATTGCCGCGCAGGCCATCGGTCAGGCGGGCGATTGGCGAATGTTCCCTCTCAGGGTCAACGGCCAGCTCGGTGCAGCGGCTTATCACCTGGCGGGCGACGGCACCTACCACCCGTTCGCCGTGGTGGCGTTGGCCACGACCAGCACACACATCGCCCGCATCGTGCTGTTCGACCAACCCTCGCTGTTCCCCCTCTTCGATCTGCAGCCCAGCCTGCCTGCCAGCCCTTGAGACCAGGTGGTGGCATGTCCCGACACAGCGGCGCGCCAGCCTTCAGCCCGCCGTATTGGGATTGAGAGGTCAGGCCACGGTGCCGTCACGCCGAAGCCCGGTCATCCGGGCGTCGTCATAGCCCAACTGGGCCAGGATCTCGTCGGTGTCACGCCCCAACCCGGGAGCGGGATGGAGGCGATCGATCTCCTCGTCGAACTGGACCGGCGCTCGTACCAGCGAGACCGTGTCCCCCGCCGGCTGGACGATGTCGGCGAAGTACCCGTTGGCCACGACCTGGTCGTCCTCCGGAACCTCGAGCAGGTTCTGGACGGGCTCCCAGGGGATCTGGTGACCGAGGCGCTCCCGGAGCTCCTCGAGGGTGAAGCGGGCGAAGCCCGTACTGAGCTCGGTCATCAGTGCTTCGCGATTCCTCGCCAGGGCCTCGGGCGTGGCGAACCGAGGATCATCGAGCATGTCGTCGCGACCCAGCCTGGTGCTCAGATCCTTCCACCAGCGAGTGGGATCTGGCATGGTCACGATCACCCAGCGGCCGTCGGCAGTCTGGTGATATGCGCTTCCGCGCGGCCGCTGACTGTAGTCCTCGCCTGTTCCCTTCGAGTACACCAGGTCGCCGGAGTTCGCCCACATGCCGCTGGCCAGGAGCGAGACGTCGACAACTGCACCTCTGCCGGTGCGGGCGCGGCGAAATAGCGCGGCTGCGACTCCGAAGGCGATGTTCATTGACGACGTCCTGTCGCCGAAGCCCGGTCTCGGCGTGACCGGCTCAGCGGCGTCGGGCCCAGCCACGGCATGGGCCACGCCCGCTCGGCCCCAAAAGACGCTGTAGTCGAATCCAGGCTTGCCGGCCTCTGGCCCTCTCCGGCCCACGGCATCGCCCCGCACGTAGACGATGTCCGGCTTCATGCGGCGAATATCGTCGGCTTCGATGCCGAGCTTCCTACGGGAGGCGGGGAGAAAGTTGGTCATGAACACGTCGGCGGTCCGGACCAGGTCCTCAAGGACGACCAGCCCCTCCGGGCGTGACATGTCCAGGGCGATACTGCGCTTTCCCCGGTTGCTCTGCTCGACGGTAAGGCTGACGCCGCTGCTGCTCGAGGGAACCCCCGGGGTGGGTACATCGCGTTGCGGGTCCCCGCCAGCCGGGTTCTCGACCTTGATGACGTCGGCCCCGAAATCGGCAAGCACAGCTCCCGCGGCGGGAACCATGTGCCATCCCGCAACCTCGATCACTCGAACGCCGGCGAACATGTCGGTCATTCTGTCACGGGCTCATAGCGGACAAGCTCAAGAAGGACCGCCAATCCTCCTCTATCCCATGGACGATCCGCTCTGGCCCACGGAGCACATGTGGAGTTGGCGAGCGCCCGTGATCGCCCCGCTTCCTCCCAGAGGCTTAGGTCGCTTGCTCAACGCCGGCTCGTCATCGTGCAGGGTGGGCGATATGAATCCCTCGACCGCGCTGGCGCCGTCACTTTCTCCCATACGCTGCTGCCAATGGCAGATCAACCTCTTACGCTCATGACGGTGCATGCCCACCCGGACGATGAAGCCACCGGCACGGGCGGGATCCTGGCCCGATACTCCGACGAGGGAGTCCGTACGGTGCTGGTCACCTGTACCAATGGCGAGCTCGGGGATGGGCCGGGTGGCGTCAAGCCCGATGACCCGGCACACGACGAGGCGGTCGTCGTCGCCCTGCGGCGAGAGGAACTGGAGGCAAGCTGCCAGATCCTCGGGGTGTCGGACCTCGAGATGCTTGGGTACCACGACTCGGGCATGGAGGGTTGGCCCCAGAACAATGCGCCGGGGTCGTTCTGGCAGACCCCGGTGACCGAGGCGGGACACCGTTTGGCGGACGTCATGCGGCGCTACCGCCCCCAGGTCGTGGTCACCTATGACGAGAACGGCTTCTACGGTCATCCCGATCACATTCAAGCCAACCGGATCACCCGGGCGGCCATTGCGGAGTGCGGGATCCCCGACAAGCTCTACTACACCGCCATCGCCCGGTCCACGCTGGCGGGCTTCGCCGAGACGTTGGCAGCGGCCGGGATCGACAGTCCGATCTCAGTGGACGAGAACCCTGACTTCGGCACGCCCGACGAGCTCATCACCACCGAGGTCGACTGCTCGGCGGTGGTGGCGCGTAAGTACGCCGCTCTGGCGGCTCACGCGAGCCAGAGTGAGAACATCTTCTTCCTCGAGATGGGGGAGGAGCTGTTCGGCACAGTCATGGGGCGAGAGCTCTTCGTACGCGTGCTCGATGCGACCGACGCTCCGATACCTGAGAACGACCTCTTCGCCGGGCTGCGCTGAGCCGCTGTAGCCCCGCGATCTCCCCGCGTGGAACTCCGCATCACCCTCAGGCCGTCGCCTGAGAACCTGCCCTGTGAATGCCGATCATCGATATCGCCGACAATGCGGCAAGGACGATCGAGCAGACGAGGACGGCGCGGAAGTCGCCGTAGGATTCGGCCGCGATGCCGACCCCGATCACTGGGATGGTCAGTCCTACGTAGCAGAACACGAAATACGTCGACACGACCCGTCCACGGATCTCGGGAGGTGCTAGCCGGTTGGCCGTCGAGAGGCTGCCGACGAACACCGCCCCCACGCCCACGCCGCAGACCACGGTCCCGACCAGGAACAAAGCCATCGATGCCTGAGACAACGCGGCCACGATCAGGGCCAAGCCGACCAAGAGGGTCACGAGCCCGGAGAGCACCACCGGGCGACTCGGAAAGCGCGCCAAGGCGAGCTGAGTGATCACCGCCGCAGCGAAGAGGGCGAACACCACGACGCCACCGACGGCGTGATTGTCCTGGTGGAGCGTTCCACCGAGAAAAGTCGGGGCGAGTGCGCTGAACAGCCCGAGCAGTGAGAACGCGGCGAACCCGGCTACCCCGGCGGCGATGAACTCGCTCCGACCGGCGATCGGTATCCCGAGACCAGCGAACCGCAAGTTGAGCTTTTGGCGACCGCTCACGGTCTCGGGGACGACGGCGAGTCCGAGAGCGGCGACGGCGAGGATGGCCGTGTAGACCTCGAACACCAGCACGGTCGGGTTCGGGCCGTACTCAGCGAACAGCCCGGCAATCAAAGGGCCGAGACCGAGACCACCCATATTGGCGGCCGTTGCAACCATGGCGGCCCGCCGCGGGGACGAACCAGAGTAGATCTCCGTCAGGGCCGCCGTCGCCGTCCCGGTGGCGAGTCCCGCCGAGAGTCCGGAAAGGACTCGGCCGACGAAGAGCCATCCGAGGCTCGGTGCCAAGATGAACACCACAGTGCTCGCCGCGCTGAGCCCGAGGGCAGTGGCAAGCACCGGTCGCCGTCCGACCTGGTCCGAGGACCGCCCGGCCAAGAGCAGTGAGACCAACACACCGAGTGCATACGAGGCGTAAATAACCGTGATGATCGCCGAAGTGAAGTGCCACTGGGACTGGTAGAGGACATAGAGCGGCGTGGGCAAGGTGGTGCCGAGCATGAGGGCGGCGAACACGTACGTCACGATCCAGAAGGCCACGGGTCGCCCGACCGGCAGGCGCGGCTTGACGGGGGTCGCTTCGTGATCGAGACAGTCGATACAAGGCCGATCGACCGTCGTCGTCCCTGGCAGTGGCGCGCTCTGAGGGAAGCTGGTCGCCCACGATCCGGCAGCGAGCGCCCGTTTCGCCGTCCAGCTCAGCGAGGAAGAAATGGACGTGCTCACGAGGATTCAGCGACGGTCTCAGGCGGGAGGGTTGGCCGGTCGGTCACGAGAACACCTCGGTTCTTCGCTGGCTACGAAACGGCCTCGTCGAGTTCACCGAGTGAGCGGATCAGCTCGAGGTTGGCCGTGTAGTCGACTGGACAGGCGATCACAGAGACGGAATCGGCTTCGAGCGCGGCCTGCAGGGTGGGCAGCAGCTCGTCCGCGCTGGTGATGCGGTATCCGGTCGCCCCGAAGCTCTCTGCATAGGCGACGAAGTCAGGATTGCCAAACGTTGTATCCACGTCGTGGCCAAGCTCGAGATCCATCTTCCAGCTGATCAGGCCGTAGGCATCGTCCACCCAGATGAGGATGACCATGGCGATGTGTTCCCGCAGCGCAGTCTCTATCTCCTGTGAGTTCATCAAGAACGCACCATCGCCCGTCGCTACCAGCACCTTCTGGTCGGGCCGGGCAATCTTCGCCCCAATGGCACCGGGCACGGTCCAGGCCATGGTCGACAAACCGTTCGAAATCAGGCAGGTGTTCGGGGAAAACGTTGGGTACAGCCGTGCCATCCACATCTTCAGCGCCCCGGTGTCGACCAACACGATGTCGTCGCGACCGAGTGCAGCGCGCGTATCGGCCACGATCCGCGCTGGCGCCAAGGGAAAGCGCTCGTCCGCACAGCCTCGATCGAGCTCCTCGACCAGTAGCCCGCGGATCATCAACTCGTCCGCCTGGGGCCGGAACCGTCGATCGACGGCTTCGGCCAAGGCATCGAGGCTCCGTCCGATGTCGGCCTGCAGCCCGACGGACACGTTGTAGTGCCGGTCCACCTCGGCAGGGAAGCGGTGGATGTGGATGATCTCCTTGTCGCCATTGGGGTTGATGCGAACGGGATCGAATTCCTGCAGCTCATAGCCAACGGTCACGATGACGTCCGCTTTGTCAAAGCCAAAATTGACGTAGTCGTGTCGCATGAACCCGATGGCTCCGAGAGCTTGGGGGTGGTCGTCCGGGAAGACGCCCTTACCGTGAAAGGTCGTGGCCACCGACACGCCGAGTGTCTCGGCGAACGAGAGGAGTGATGCGCCAGCCCCTGCTCGGGTGGCACCGTGGCCGGCCAGGACGATGGGATTGGTAGCCGCATCGAGAATGGCGGCCGCTCTGGTCACCTGGTCCCGAGACGGCTCGTCGGTGCGTGGCACGTTGACCTCGAGCGGCTGGAAGTCTTCCGGTATCGTCGCTTGCTCGACGTCTTCGGGAACGGCCAGATACACCGCGCCGGGTCGCTCGGTCTGGGCGAGCTTGAACGCCTTACGCATCATCTCGGGAGTCGCCCCCGGTGTGGCGACGAGGGCCGACCACTTTGTAACTGGCGCGAACATGGACACCAGGTCCACGCTCTGGTGCGACTCCTTGAAGCTACGCTGCATCCCCACCTGAGCACTCAGGGCCACAACGGGGGTGGAGTTGGTCGTGGCGTCGGCCACACCGAGGAGCAGGTTGATTGCCCCCGGGCCGAGAGTGGCAGAGCACACTCCGGCACGCCCGGTCAGGCGACCGTAGGTCTCGGCCATGAACGACGCACCCTGCTCATGGCGGACAAGCACGTAGCGGATCGCACTGCGAGAGAGGGCGTCGACCAAGTGGATGTTCTCCTCGCCTGGGATCCCAAACACGTGGGTGACGCCCTCGGATTCGAGACAACGCACGATCAACTCGGCAACGGTTTGGCTGGGATTGCTCATCGACCCACCCGGGGCCGATTCGCTGCACCGCGGTTGTCGGACACTTCGGTGGCATTGCTCATGGCACTCAACGTTACGACCCGGATACAACCACCTCAAGGGTCTCTTCCCGTCGCCTTGCCCTCGACCGAGAGGGCATCACCCAGGCGTGGAGGACCCCTCAAGGTGGTGTCACGGGTGACGAATGCGAGAACGGTAGCGTCACAACCTCTTGATCTCCTGACGTCCACGAATGTCCCTCTGTTTCAACGAACCGTCAGCTCCTTGAGTTTGTTGACTGCATCGCCGAGGCTGAAGACCAGTTGACCTCGGCTGAATTCGATAAACCACTGAACCTGCAGGTTTACATCGGTCGCCTCGTTGTCCCCCGATGGTCGTACGTCAGTTCGCAGACCAACAATTGGAGTGGCTTTGGCCGCGGCGTAGCCAACCTCAGCTGCCGTGCCGCTATCGACATCGCTGCCGTCCAATAGCGCCAGGAGTGCACCAGCCTGATCGATCAAGTCTTGATTGGCTCGGCCCAGTTTTCGGTTTACCTCAGGTAGCTGATCAGCTCTCTCAGGGCCGAGGGGCAGGCTCAGCACTCGCAGCACATCCAGGTCCTGGATCTCCCATGGGTCCAGAACCTCGAACCCGGCGTCGATCAACAGCGGCCGTAACACTGTCTTGTGGTAAAGAAGTCCCGGATCACTAAACCCTGATGGTCCGGCCAGGTAGACCTTGAAGGCACCGGATCCGTTGGAGGTCTCCTGCCGCGCACGATCCTCCGAAAAGAATCGTTTGGCCAGACTTCGAGCCGTGATCTCCCGAGTGACAATGGCCAACAGGAGGATGAGCAGAAACAACTGGTTGAGCCCGGAATGACGTGAAGCGGGGACAACGGCCCAGCAAATTATGTAGGCGATGAGCGCTGACCCGGAAACGATCGGCACGTCCAACCACAGGCGATACCCGGGCAGCTCCCACCGGTGATTGGCCAGAACATCGGATAACAGGGATAGACAATCGATGGCTACCAGGACGGCCAGGAACCGAAAGAGGTTTTGACCGGCCGGATTTGCCAGCGGATCACTGAGAACCAAGAGTCCCGCGAACCCAACGGCCACGAGGAGATCAATGGCGAATCGAATTTCCTCGGTCCCGGTCTTCGGTTTGTTGGCGCCCACCTCATCCGGCAACCAGCGCACCTTGTAGGGAAAGCGCCCAATGTTCAGGGAATAGTCCAAGAAGTCCCAGCCGGCGGCTACGAAGACGACCACCGTCGCCAAGACCACCGTTCGATTTATCGCTGTCAGAGGATGCTGCCAAATCTGATGAGTCGAAATAACGCTTTCGCCGATGACCAGCGCGTAGACGATGGCGACGATGGCCGCCAAGCTCGTCGATTGGTCCCGGCGGGTTGGCACCTCCCCCGGGTCACGTTTGTTCTTCTGGGCCTCCCCCGGGTCACGTTTGTTCTTCTGGGAAGGTGGCATCTGTTCCTTACGTCCGGCTGGATGGCGGCATCCGGCCGACCGTCTCCCTAGCCAAAGCTACTCAAGCGAACCCCGGTCCGGGTTCATGCTGCTGCCTCTGTCTGCTACGGGTGTGTCGCGAATCTTCTGCTCTGAACTGAGCAGTCCACGTTCGCTGGACTCAGTGAATGTCGATGATCATGGCGGTGACGTTGTCTTCTGCTTCTCGCTCTACCGCATCTGCGACCAATCGGTCGGCGGATCGCTGGGGTTCACCTTCCGAAACCAGCACGGCTTTGATCTCTTCAGGGGCGAGAATTTTGAAGAGGCCGTCGCTGCAGAGCAACAGCCGATCGCCGGGTTCGCAAGAAACCCCAGCGTGATCGACGTCGACATGTGGGAATACGCCGATCGCTCGTGTGAGGACGAATCTGTGGGGATGGGTGCGAGCGTCCTCTTCGCTGAGCTCTCCATTGCGAAGCAAATCGGCGATGATGGTGTGGTCATGGGTGAGCTGCTCGAGACGCCCATTGCGGAGGCGGTACAGACGTGAGTCGCCCGCGTGGAGGACGATCCCAGCCGCGTCCGACGTCATGGCGAGAGCCACCAGTGTGGTTCCCATGATGTTGTCCTGACCGTTCGCCTGCCCCCACACGGCTCGGTTCGCTTCCTGGCAAGCGTCGAGCAGCCCTGACACGGTGCGGTCTGCGGCGAAGGCGACGTCAAGTGTTTCCAGGGCGAGTCTGCTGGCGACGTCGCCGTCTCGAAGGCCTCCAATCCCGTCTGCGACCGCGAACAACCCGTCGCTGACCACCACGGCATCTTCGTTGGTGTCACGCCCACCGATGTGAGTGGCCGATGCGGTAACGAAAGTGTGGTTCATCTCCGATCCTTTCCTCGCCGTCTCTGCCTGAGTCGGAGGGGGTGCCTGATCCATCGCCAACCCAGCTCGAGCCTGTGCCAACGCCTGGCGGCGAGCCGTCGACTCGCTCATGATCTGTCGGTCCCACCGATCAAGCTGGACTGTGTCGGGATCGTCGAAGAACCCGCCGATGTCGTCGACCGCAATCCCTGCCCTGCGGAGAAGAGCGATGATCCGGGCCTGATGCAACTGACCGGTGGAGTAGTAGCGGTAGCCCGACGACCCGTCGACTGCCGCAGGCACCAAGAGCCCGGCTGCGGCATAGGAGCGAAGCATCTTGGCCGAAAGGCCGCACCGAGCGGAGAAATCGCCGATGCTCAATAGTTCATCCACGCCTAGAGCATGGACCCTTCCCGTAGGGCAGAGTCAACAGCGCAGATGAGTTCGCGAGGCTATGGACGTCAGAGAGTGTGATTGGCACCGGAAAGGAGATGTAGCGATGGCAGAGCGGAGTCCCCTCGAGGTCTTGATCGGGGAGTGGCGGATGGATCCTCGCTTTGACGGCATCCCAGCGGCCGAGGAGGATGCACGCGCCGTCTTCGAGTGGCTGCCCGGCGAACGGTTCCTCGTCCAGCGGTGGTCGGTTCCCGTACCCGAAGCACCCGATGGCATTGCCATCATCGGAGCAGACCCGTCGAACAAGGACCAGTACCTGCAGCACTACTTCGACTCGCGTGGAGTCGCCCGGGTCTACCGAATGACGCTCGACGAAAACGTCTGGACGTTGTTGCGCGACGAGCCGGACTTCTCGCCTCTCGACTTCCGGCAGCGCTACATCGGCAACATCAGCGGCGATGGCGAGACGATCACCGGACGCTGGGAGATCTGTCACGACGGCGCGACCTGGCAGCGCGACTTCGATCTGTCGTACCGCAGGCTTCCCTCGTAAGCATTGCATCGCATATCGAGCTCGATCGGGCGGCACACCGGCGGCCCTACCGCTGGCTCTCCGTTGGCGTCACTAACTAGTCTCGCCCGCTGGAGGCCAGTGCGGTTCAGAGGGAGGTGCTCGCCAACCAAGGGTCGAGGCGTGGTCGATCAGAGTCCTGGTAGCGAGAGCAACCATCGGGCGGGTGTCATCGGCGCGGTGAAGTAGCGACCAGGTCCAGAGGGGCACCGGGGATCGGACAGGCCGGCGGGTCAACGTCGGCGGCATCGGCGCCGCGTGGCGCTTTGGCGACTCGAGCACCGGCCGCCGCAAACGGGCTACGTGGTCGAAGAATGCAGGGCCAGCAATGCCACCGTCGTCGATGTTGGTCACTGACGCCTGGCTAGCCTCAGCGAATCCAGAGGCGTAGCGGTTCCATGACCACCACGACGCTTCGTCAACATCGACGAGCACGGTGATCTCGGCTGCTGGCACGCTCTCGAGACGAGTCGCCTGATGAGCACGGGGCAAGACCGCCTCCAGTCTCTCGTACCACAAGAGGTGGGCGGCCAAGTCGAGCCGTTCGATCTCGGCCCCCTCGATCCAGGCGATAGCCAGGTCGAGGCTGCCTTCGGCGACGCGGGCCGCTTGCGTGTGTGAGGGTAGGACCCATTCGTCGACACGGACCCGCAGGTCGGGCATTGCTGCTGCTTGAGGGGGAAGCCAACTGACATAGCCCAGCCTCAGAGGCAGCTCTCCGCCTCCCGTGCGGGCGCGATCGAACGCCCGTGCCGCGGCGCTCAATACCTCTCGAGCATCGGTGAGGAACTGGCTGCCGGCGGGCGTCAATTCGACGTGCCGGCGGTCGCGGACGAGAAGCTGGGTCCCAAGCTCACGTTCGAGATTGCTGATCTGCTGTGAGAGAGAAGGTCCAGCCAGGTGAAGCCGCTCGGCGGCCCGACCGAAATGCAGTTCCTCGGCAACGGCCACGAAGTAGGTCAGCTGCCTGAGTTCCACACGGTCGATGGTACAGCTGACATCGGGTGATAGGCGGGGCCTACCACAGTTTGGTCACAAGTCGTGGACCCAAGACGAGGACAAGCGTTAACTCATACGTAGGACCTCGTCTTTACGGAACAGAGCACGAAGTTGAGTCCCCGACACAAGCCATCGCAACCGCATGAGATGCGTCGGAAACCCCCAAACCAAAGAAAGTAGGAGATCGCCATGAACGCGACCGAAGTACCCAAGATGAATCTCGAAAACCATATCCTCCCCGTAACCGATGTCGACCGAGCCAAGGTGTTCTACGACCAACTGGGTTGGAGGCTCGACGATGACGTGGCGCCGATGGAGGGGATCCGCTTCGTCCAGTTCACGCCCCCGGGGTCGGGGTCCTCCATCACCTTCGGCAGGGGACTCCCCACGGCCGCTCCGGGCTCGATCCAGGGCACGCTTGTTGTGTCTGACATCGAGGCGGCCCACGACGATCTAATCAAGCGGGGCATCGACGTGCTTGATGTGTGGCACGGCCCGCCGTTCCCCGTCGAGGCGCGCCAGCCCGGCCCCGACCCCGAGCGCACCAGCTACGGGTCGTTCTGCTCCTTCAGCGATCCCGACGCCAATATGTGGATCGTCCAGGAGGTCACCACGCGGCTGCCAGGCAGGATCGACCCCGCAGAAACGACATTCACGTCCGCGGGAGATCTGGAGAACGCACTGTTGCGTGCCGAGGAGGCCCATGTCGAGCACCAGAAGCGCACCGGCCGGCCGCACCTGTTTCACCGGTCGAGCGAGGACGACACCTGGCCCGCTTGGTACGCCTCCTACATGGTGGCGGAGCAGACCGGGAGTGATCTGCCGGCCTAACCGAATGCGCACCCACCCCCGGCTGTCGCTTGTGCGGCGGCCGGGAGTGCGCATCCTCATACTCGAACCCGCGCCCAGCGGGAATCTGAGAAATGGAGACAAGCAATGCCTCAGGTCACTGTCGGCACCGAGAACGGTGCCCCGATCGAGATCCACTACGAGGACCACGGCAGCGGTCACCCGATCGTCCTGATCCATGGCTATCCCCTGGATGGCAACTCGTGGGAACGCCAGGAGCGGGATCTGCTCGCCAATGGATATCGGGTCATCACCTACGACCGTCGCGGCTTCGGCCGGTCGAGTCAGCCGGCATTCGGATATGACTACGACACCTTCGCTGGCGATTTCGAGGTGCTGATCGAGCACCTCGATCTGAGCGACGTGTTCCTCGTCGGCTTCTCGATGGGGACCGGCGAGGTGATCCGCTATCTGGCCACCTATGGCTCGGAGCGTGTGCGCAAGGCCTCCCTACTCGGAGCCATCCCCCCCTTCCTGCTCAAGACCGACGACAACCCCGAGGGCGTGGACGGCAAGGTCTTCGCCGACATCGAGGCGGCAATCGTCGCTGACCGCTACGCCTACTTCGAGCAATTCTTGAACAACTTCTACAACGTCGATGTCCTCGGTGGGACCCGAATCAGCGACCGGGCATGGCAGGCTAGCTTCAACGTGGCGGTCGGCTCCTCGCCCTTCGCTACCTACGCGTGCGTCGACACCTGGCTCACCGACTTCAGAGCTGACCTGCCGAAGATCGACGTGCCCGTGCTCGTCCTCCACGGCACTGAGGATCGCATACTGCCGTTCGAGTCGACCGCGGCGCGGCTTCCGGCGCTCATCGCCGACTGCACGCTTGTCCCGGTGGAGGGCGGTCCGCACAACATCGGATGGACCTACCCCGAAGAGGTCAACGAGGCACTGCTCACCTTCCTCAGTGAGACGGGGTAGTTCGATCGTTGCTTCTTTGCTGACTCGACGCGTCGGCGGCCCGCCACGTGTGAATGCCCGGCCGCCAACCATCGGAGTCCTTCGGACAAGGAAAGAAGGAGGTCGACCGTGGAGTTTCTGGTTGAGTTCGAAATCAATGTTCCAGAGGGCACCCCAAAGTGTGAGGTGAACGACCGCGAGAAGGCTGAAGCCGTCGCCGCGGCCAAGCTGGTGGACGACGGGCACCTTGTCCGGCTCTGGAAGCTTCCAGTCGCGTATGGTGATCCCAAGGTCCTCGGCCTCTATCGAGCCAAGAGTGAAACGGAAATCGATGCCCTCCTCGTTGCTCTCCCCCTCGCCGAATGGATGCGAATCACCATCACCCCGCTTGCCGTGCACCCAAACGATCCGGCACCAGAACCCACGGTCGCCTGACCGGCAGATAGCGCGGCCAAACTACCTTCCGCCTGGGTCCGTCGGCGTGCCAACCGACAGGAGCAAACCATGAGCAATCTCCCTGATCCTCGCCTGACCCAGGTCTACCGCTTGGAGGCGACCGTCGGTGAGATCTTGGACGTCGGCAACGTCGCCGAAGGCCGTCGCCATGTCGTCCCCCTGACCGGCGGCACCTTCACCGGACCTGGACTCAAAGGGACCTTGGTCCCCGGTGCCAGCGCCGACTGGCAGATCGTTCTGGCCGACGGCACGGCACTCGGAGACATCCGCTACATCCTGCAGACTGACGACGGCGATCTGCTCTACGTCCAGTCGCGAGGAGTGCGCCACGGCAGCCTCGAAGTCCTCGCGCGCCTCGGACGGGGCGAAGACGTCGACGCCAGTGAGTACACCTTCCGCACCTCAACTCGGATCGAGACCGGGGCCGCCGCCCTCGACTGGCTCAACAAAGGCGTGTTCATCAGCGTCGCCGGCCGCCAGCCCGGCGGCGTGATCTACGAGACCTACCTCGTCGGATGAGTCCGTCGCCCGAGTAACGACAACCGCCTGCCTCGACAACTGAGGGCAGGTGAGCGGCGGACATCATCGGCGCTTCACTGGGAATCGGTGAAGCGGTCGTCGCCGCGTTCCGCCATGCCGGTACGCTGTCATCGCCACCTCACGCTCGATCGACCGTTCCGACGAGCCGGACTTCCTCACTGTCCAGGGGTCATCACCGACGCCGAGAGACTTACGATCGGTGATGACATTGAAGGGCGCAGAGCCCTTGTCAGCTAACACGCGTTGCGAGGTGATCGATGACATCGGCGCTGCCTTCGGTCGGGTGAGCATCGGCAAGTCAGAGTCGAGAGTCTCTGTGGTACGGCCCTTTGGTGTGGAGCAAAGCTGTGAACTGGGGTTATATAGTGGATTCTGTAAGTCTCGGCCCTAAAGGAGTGCACGTGGCAGACCCTCAGAGCAAGCATGCAGAGACGATCTCAAAGCTGACCGCCAGACAACGACAGGTCACTCAGGAGGGTGCTACTGAACCCGCCTTCAACAACGAGTTCTGGGACAAGAAGGAGGCGGGGATCTATGTCGACATCGTGTCGGGCGAGCCACTCTTCGCATCGAGGCAGAAGTTCGACAGTGGATGTGGTTGGCCTAGCTTCACGGTTCCCTTGGAGCCCGAGAACGTCGTGGAGCGAGTAGACCGCAGCCTTGGGATGGTCCGGACCGAGGTTCGTTCAGCCCAGGCAGATAGCCATCTCGGCCATGTCTTCGACGACGGCCCAGTCGAAGAGGGGGGCTTGCGTTACTGCATCAATTCGGCTGCACTTCGATTCGTACCCTATGACGATCTCGACAGGGAAGGTTATGGGAAGTATCGGCATGTCGTTGACGAACATTCGACAGAGGGAGGTACCGATTAATAAGCGATACGACCGGTAAGGCAATCCTGGGAGCTGTTCTGGGGATGGGATCTCGTCAATGAGCGTCCGGGCGCGCTCTCCACGTGGGTGGATAGACCGGGTCCCTTTCACCGACGCGAGTCACAGAACGATGGAACCCATGGCGAGGCCATCGAGATCGAGTGCGATCCGAACAGGTCTCGTCCCGCGTTCTTGTTCCGCCGTTGCGAACTCTTGCTGATTCGGCCAGCCGAGCGGAAAGATCCCTTCTCCTTCCGCCGCACTGCGCCGAGGAACGCGGACAAGAACTGGGAGTCAGGGATTGGGCTACAATTGGCGGAAGGAACGACCAAACCGGCCACGTCTGCATGATGGGGAGGTGAGGGCGATGCACTCTCTGCGGCGCGGTGCAGCACTCACACGAGCCGAGAAGAAGGAACTAGGCCCAGTCCAGATTCTGGTGCTGGGGTTTGAGAACCTGACCCTTCAGGACGGCATCGTTTCCGAGTTGGGGCGTCTTCGGAAGCTAGAGATCGTTCGACTCGTCGATATGGTCGTCGTCACCAAAACGGAAAACGGCGACCTCGCCGGAGTGAACGCGAGCGACCTCAACGAAACAGAATCAGCCCAGTTCCGCGGGATGGCCGCCGCGCTCGTGGGGCTCGAATCGGCGGCCGAAGGGATGCAAGCTGGCGTACGCGCTGGCAGCGAGGTTACAGAAGCACGCGGGTTTCTAGGCGATGAGCGGACCTGGTCCGTGGCCGACGCGATACCTCCGGGCCACTTGGCCATCGTGGTGCTCCTCGAGCATCGGTGGGCGATCCCGTTACGAGACGCAGTACAGCGATTCGGTGGGGAAACGCTCGCAGACGCCTGGGTCCACCCGGACGACCTGACCTTCTATGGAGCCATGGCCGCCGTCTCCCAAGCACAGCCGAAGAAGCAGAGCTGACGGCGACTTTTAGTTGTTCTTCGGATATCAACGGGGGTGATGGTGGGGAGTCGCTCCCGGTTCTGCTCTCCGACGTGGAGCAGAACCTTGATCCGGCAATTCGCAAAGGACGGGAAACCGAACCC
Source organism: uncultured Acidimicrobiaceae bacterium (assembly GCA_963781305.1). Classification (GTDB taxonomy): domain Bacteria; phylum Actinomycetota; class Acidimicrobiia; order Acidimicrobiales; family RAAP-2; genus DASXMT01. The sequence goes on along the minus strand of CAWAFL010000014.1, from coordinate 366,275 downwards.
CGATTGCGATACTGGATGCCACCGCCAGTTTGATGGGCGCGCTCCGTCCTCAGGCTGAAGAGTGCGCCGATGCGTAGCCAACAAAGCTGGCAAACAAATGACCGCCGTTCATTGCGTGTTCACCCGCTATGGGGAGGTGACCAACGTAGGTCTACTTCCTCGCGGAGGATTGCAATGGCCTCTGCATTCCCGATACCGAGCTCGTGCATGCGCCTCGCGAACTCTTGTGCCGCTCGAACGGCCAGCGCTCGCTTCGCTGATGGTTCTCCCGCTACAAACGTTCCATTCCGACCTCGAGTCTCAATGAGCCCGGCCAGCTCCAACTGACGGTAGGCCTTTGCGACCGTGTTCGCAGCCAGGCCCAGGTCGGCCGCCAACTTCCTGACCGTGGGCAGCCGAATAGATGGCTGGAGACTTCCACGATGAATGGCGTCGGCCATCTGTGATCGCACCTGTTCGAAAGGTGGCATCGATGAGCTCGCGTCGAGGGTCAACAGATTCATGGCTCATTTGTATCAATTATTGTACCATCTGACAACATTGCAGGTGCTAGTGAGTCCAGTCGGTCCATCTGAAGCCGGCTACCTGAAGAGTTGGGCTACGCCTTTCTAGGGGACTCGCCCGACACAGTCGATGCGCCCGGAGAGATCGAGATCGACTGCGCGTGGTGTGTAACTGCTGACACGTGGCATGGCGGACTGACCCATCGGCGTGACGATGCGAATGCATCACAAGACCGCTGTTCTCATGTACCGTGTTCCGGCGGCAGCGCAGGGCCTCCCAGCTCGTCAGTCCGGGAGCCGCCCGCCGGCAAGCTGGGCCGTCGGTCAGCGCCGTTCAGGAGACCTTGGCTCCTAACAGGTCGACCGGGGCAATCACCGGGGGAACGCTGAGCTTTGTCTTCGCGGCCTCGCCCAGGGCAGCGGCTATCTGGCCCGCCAGGTGCGCCTGACGTCCCTGCTCGTCCGCGAAGGTGTCGAACACGCCGAAGGTGGTCGCATTCTCACGGAACGCGAACCACGTCACCGTGCCCTGCTCCTGCTCGGCCAACTCCTGCGCGCCCCGCAGCATCGCTTCTACCTCGTCGGCGTACTCCGGCTTGGCCTCGATGCGTACCAACAGTCCAACCGTCATGTGACCACTCCTCGCTCAGTACCGCCAGCTTCCGGGGACACAACGAGTCTACGAGGCGCCATGTGATCACGTGCGGTGTGAGAACGAGATGAAGGACATCGTTCCCGCAATGCAGTTAGCAGTCGTCGTTGGCCGGTTCAGCGTGGTCGCTGCAGTGGGCGAGCAGCTTCAGCGGCGAAGGGAATGGGCGGCCGTGGAAGGTCGAGCAGTACGCATTCGGCATCGAAGTCGACCTCGATGTGTGGCCTCCTGTCGAGACGGTCAACGTGGGTCCGATTCTTGGTGCACTTCTGCACTGGAGTGATCGCTCGATAGCGTCGAACCTCCAACGACCGACCGCTCCCGTGAGCGCCCTGTTCGTGCGGACCATCGGTACGAACCGTGGACCCGGCCAATCAGGTCTCAAGGGCGGCGGCGAGGTGCTCAAGGGTGTCGCTCATAGTCCGCCGGTTTCGCTCCGTGCGGTCATCCACACCAGAGAGCTCCTTGCTCAGCTCCATGGCGGACTCGGGCCGCAGATCGTCGTTCCACTCGGTCACACGGCATCCCGACTCGATCGGCTCGATCCGGTACCCCCAGGTCGAGTAGTGGAAGTCCATCATCGAACACTCGAATGCAAACGCTTGGCCCGGGTCGGCCTCGATAACTTTGCCCTGCGTCGTCCACTGGTGCTCACCGTGGCGGTTGTGGCCGTCGAAGGTAGCGTCGACTACCGGTCCGTCGTAGCCCTCGTGCCACTCGCAGGCATGGCATTCCTCGGACCATTCGCCCATGCGTGTCACGTCCGAGATGGCGGCGTATACCAGCTCGGGCGGGACGGCGATGTCACGGGAGATCTCGAGTCTCTTGATCATGGGGCCAAGTTCACGACGGGCACGTCAGACATGTTCTCACAAACCCTTCAACACTTCCCGATCCATCCACGAGCGTCGAGCATCGCGTTTCCCAGGCGGTTGGGGCTCTTTGGGCATCCACGTTCATTCGATGTTGTAACCCGTCTCCGTATTCAACAACGGAACCAAAGTACCGATCCCAAATGAGAGCGAGCAATGTTCATGCAGCGCCAGGATTCCGTACGGGCGTATACCCGACGCCCTCGCCGTCACGTTGATCGTCACGCCATCAGCGCGGTGAGTCATCTTCTTGTGGTTGGAGTGTGGCTGGAACGCCAGCTGACCAATTCGCTCTGGGAAGACATCGGGTTCCCAAGACGGAGGACGCAGAAGCAGATCGTCGTTCACCGGATCCAAACCAACAATATGTTAACCGAAACAGGAGAAGAGAAACCATGAGAAATTTCCGCATGACGATCGCCATGGTCGGAGTCGGAGTGTCAGTAGCCACGCTGGGCGGAGGCCTAACCATTGCGGAGACGGGTGCGAGCTCAACGCCGTCGGCTCTCGCCGCGAATCCGATGGGCGCGCCCCAGGCCGTAACGACATTGGGGCGCCCAGCGCCTTTGGCGATCACCGACGTGGCTACAGTGCGTACCCCAACAGGGACCACCTTGCATACTGCGAATGTAAAGGTTGGCCAAGCGACAGAGTCTATTCTGGTCAACTCCAAAGGGCTTCCCCTCTACATCTACAAGCCGGACACCGCTTCCATATCGAAAGTGACAGGCGAGCTCGCCGCCTTGTGGCCGCCCCTGATTGCAAATCATCCGACTACATCCGGCTCCACCGGCACCTTATCCACGGTGCTTACGGCCAATGGTCGCCAAGTTACTTATAACGGCCACTTCCTCTACACCTTCGCTGAGGACGTTCCATTGCAGGTAAGCGGTCAGAACGTGGAGAACTTCTTTGTGGCCACTCCGCACATCACGGTCAACCATGGAAATGCGAGCACGACAAAGACAGCCCCGTCTCCCGCCTCGGCAACTGGCCGCTCCGGCTACTGAGATCAGCTGATACAGCCAGCACAAGCCCTTTGTAGCCGCCCCTAGCTCCACCAATCTGACGCCTCGGTCACCGCACGTTGCGGTGACCGAGGCGTTGCCGGTCAAGCGTCAGTATCAGCGGTCCGGGGGCGGTAAGGCGAGCGCCATGCAACTTGGGGTCTCACCGAAGCCCTCGGCGGTACGAGTCCCTCACGTACCGCATATCCAGAACTGCTCGATGTCCAGATCTGCACGAGGAGGGCTGTGGAGACCTCAGCGAACGCCGACAGCGCCGGGCGCACGAGGCTCGATTCCCTCGGATCAAGCGCTGGTCCGACTCCGAGCTGTGCCACCGCTCCATCCATTAAACCGCCACCATTTCCAATGCTGGCCTTGGGCAGCTACGTGGACAGCGGTGACCGGGTGGCCTTCCTGGGCGACGGGACCGGCGAGAGCCACCTGCTGATCGGGCTCGGCATCGCGGCCAGCAAGCAAGGCCGTCAGGTAGGTGAGCTGTGCCGTACTGGCCAACGAGTTGGGGGAAGCGGCCGACGAGCGGAGTTTGTCCCGTCTAGTGGCCCGCCATCGGCGACAAGACCCGTTCTGCCTCGACGAGCTCGGCAATGTCCAGCTCGACGTCCGAGGAGCAGAGCGATGCTCCAGATCCTCACCGGGCGGGAGAACAAGGCATCGGGTCGCCACCGCCTCCAACCTGCCCTTCTCCGAATGGAGCCAGGTCATCGGCGATCACCGCCTGGTGGCTGCCATCGTAAACTGGCTCACCTTCAACGCCCACATCATCGAGACCGGTACCGAGAGCTTCCAATGAGTCCCGCCAGGGCCAAGCGGGCGACCGTGAGGAAGAGCTACTCACCGCACCCGCTGGAGGGCGCTGTTGACGATGGCCAGGTCAAAGGACTCTGGGTCGAAGGCGCGACCGACCCAGTCGACGAGTTCGGCATGCTCTTCGTGGTCGGGATCGCCAATGGCCTCGAGCAGGTCACGATAGCCGTGGGTGCCCCCACAGTCTTCGGGTGGACAGGCTCGTTGGCCTTCGATGCACGTGGCGAACTTGAGGATCAGCGGAACGGGATCCTTCGACTCGACCACGACTTCGTGTCGCCAGGAATCTCCGAAGTCGTACTCATAGAAGAACCGGGTCCGACTCGCCACCAGGTCCGAGAACGTCACGGCCCCTTCGTCGATGTCGTCGTTCTCCCATTCTGGGTCCGGCACGCCATAGCGCTGGCCCTCGATCTCGAAGAAGTGCAGGTGGTAGTCCTCCCAGCCCATAGCGGCCTGGAAGATCGAGTGGAGTCTCGAGAGCTTGATCTCGCCGGGCACCAGCAGGCGGCGCCAAATCGTCGGCGTCACGCCCATGAGCGAGATGCGCAGCTGGAATGCCGTCTTTCTCTGTGTGCGTCGTAGTGGGGCGACCATGACCGGCAGAATACGGGATCCACGAGACCCCAGCTCAGCGGTCGGGCCAAATTAGATAGCAATGGGGCCAAATTGAGTAGACGTTCCCAGGCGTTGCCGTCTTTGTGTCCTTGCAGGGCGCCCAAAAGGCACCAACGCTGGAGCAGGAGGAATCTTCATAAGGTCTATTGATCGGAAGCGCGGATCCTTCGTCGACGGCATCGGCGCTCGCACGAGCGATCCGTTCGCAGACAGAAAAGCGCTCCGAGGTAGAGAGCCAGGCGTATCGGACCGGTGCCGATAGCCGGGAGGCTCAGGCGAAGGTAGCTGAGGCCACCACGGTCCCAGACGGCGTCACGAGCTTCGCTCCCCTCAGCTGACCGACGTTCACCCGGACAGACTTTGACAGCACTCCCTTTCCACCGTGGAGCCCGAAGACCCCGGTGGCCACGGTCGAACCGTCTTTCACTTGCAACTTGCAGACAACCGAGCCGTTGTAGTTCGTACCGGCGACATCGAGGTATACCCACGAAGGATTCCCTTGAGACGCCACGATCTGACCCATCACCTGACCATCGGCGGTTTCAAAGGTGCCGGTGCGTAGTGACGATCCGTGAGGCGCCGGCACGGCAGCGGGGGACACCACTCCTTGGCTCAGGGACTCGGTGACAGCTGCCGTCCCTCCCACCAGCACGAGGCTCGCCGCCAGCGCGGCCAGGACGGTGCGACGACGGCGAACTCCCCCCCGCCGGTTGATGGACACCACTTGGGGATTGGCCTCTTCGGCCAACTCCTCGTACAGCCGGTCAACGAAGCCGTCGTCCGGAACTGCGTCTCCCGGACGGGCTGCTCGAATGGAGATTGCCGTTCGCAGGACATCAACATCCTCGGGATCGACGTCGAACGAGTCTGGGCGTTTCCCATCCGCTAAGGCGTCGAGATAAGCGGCGAGTCGATGCTTCGTCATTGTCCGAGCTCCTCGGCTACCTTGGCGGCCATTCGCAAAGCACGGTGCTGAAGGACCTTGGCATTTCCGACACTCACGTCCATGCCCTGTGCCGCCTCTTTGATCGAGCAGGCTTCGAGGAATCGGAGCTCGAGAATGCGACGATAGCGATCAGGAAGGGCAGCCAATATCTGGTTTGCCCGGTTCGGCGCCGTACTCGGCGGGTCCGAGCCCGAGGGCTCTGCCAGATAGACCGCATCGACCTCTGGGTCGATCGAAGTCACCGAAATTCCGAGAGTACGGCGCCAATGGGTTGCAAGCACCGTCTGTGCCGTCGTCAGCAAATATGCCCGAACCTCGCCCTTGGAGGACCCGAGCTGCAATGGGCGCAGGGCTGTCCGAAATACCTCCGACGTGAGATCCTCCGCATCAGGTCGGTTTCCAACCCGCGAGTACATCAGTCGGTAGAGACGGCCGACATTGTCGCGGTAGACCGACTCCCAGTCGGCGTAGGCCTCAGTATCCACCACGCGCAGGTAGGCGATGGCACCATTGCCCGATGAGGTCTCGGACGTGGATCTCGCTAGGGAATGTCGAAGAGTAGGAGACATCTCACCTTAGAATAGGAACCGGGGTTACAAAAGCCGGAACAGCCTGGTCAGGCCACAATCCCCGCCGCCGGACCGATGGGCAGGACAGCCCTGGGCCGATCGGCTCGCCAGGACGCTTCTAGACGCCCCAACTCCGTCGTCGGCCGTCCGTCGTGGCGGATTTCACGGTCGACCGACTTCCAGTCGGAGGTGGCGTAGAGGTGGGCGAGTACCGAACTCACGCCCACGGTAATCCGATTCAGGAAGAGAAGGTCCTTGGGCATCTGAAGCTGCCGGGTGATGTCGTCATAGGGTCCCAATGGCTGGTACATCCCGGACACGATCCCCGCCACCGACTCTGGCGTGTAGGTAAACGGCTGGACGTCCCAGCGATCCCGCAACGCGGCGCGGTAGTAGTCGAGCAGGCGGTCCGGGTCCACGCCCTCGGTATCGGCACCCGCAAGCAGCCCCACGTCGATGAACGCATCGAGCACCCCCAGCGCATTACCGGCGAGAGCGGCGTCCACCACAGAAGACATCACCTCGACGCGGTGCTGGGCGAACCTTTTGACGCATCCGAAGTCTAGGAAGGTGACGGTACCGTCCTCGTGAAATAGGTAATTCCCCGGATGCGGGTCGGCATTGAAGAGCCCGTATTGATGCAGGCTGGTGAACACGAAACGAAAGATGGTCTCGCCCCAACGCGAGCGGATGGCGTCGTCGCCGGCCGCCGTCGCCTCCGACCAATGCACTCCGTGTACGTAGTCAGTGACGAGGACTCGGCTAGTCGAGAACTCTGGGTACACCTCAGGTATGTGAATGAAAGGATGCTCGTCGTAGATCGCACAGAACTCCCGTTGGTTGGCCGCCTCGATCCTGTAATCGAGTTCGTCTGTTACCCGATCGCGTATCTCCTCCACCATCACCGTTGTGTCGAGCCTTGGCGCTTGGGGTCCGAGCAGGGCCAATCCCGCTCTAATGACAGAGGCGAGGAGCTTGGTATTGGCCAGATCAGCTCTCACCGCCTGTGACACACCCGGATACTGCACTTTTACGGCTAGTTCGGTGCCGTCGGCCAATCGGGCCATGTGTACTTGGCCGATGGAGGCAGCGGCTACAGGTTTGGGCGAGAAAAATGCAAAAATCTCCTCGGGGCGTGCCCCGAGCTCGGCCCTGATTACTTCGGCGATCTCCTCGGAAGCCAATGGCGGCACTTCATGTTGGAGCCGGGCCAGGGTCCCCCGGAACAGGTCACGGTAGGGACCGGGGACCACGCCGTCGAGGTCAACAAAGGACAGGACCTGGCCTACTTTCATGAATGCTCCTTTCATGTCGCCCAGGACCTCGGCGTAGCGCTCGGCAAGCCGCTCCTGGCGGGCGAGCTCGGCAGCCTGGGCCGCGTCACCGCTGGCGTGACTACGCAGGCGGGATTGGGCCCGGGTGGCGACGGTGCGCCCGGCCAGCCGAGCCAGACGAATTGTGCGATCGACTCGTCCGGTCGGCAGCTTGCCGTCCGACAGGGCCATGCCACTACTTCGCTGAGGGATGCGTGGGCGGATGCCCTCACGCTCGGGCGTTCGATCCTTGGGAGTCGATCGAAACCGAACTGCTCCACCTCCGTGTTCATCCTTGATCGGCGTGCTCGGCAAAGGTCCTCCTCGGTGAAGTGTGGTCAGACGTCTCGATGAAGTCTGCTCAGGGATAGCGAGCGGGGTTACACCAGCCGACGGTTGCGGTTCGCGTCAGAAGGAGCGGGCCGAGCAGTGGCGAGGACAGGATCGCTAGCCAGCACGGTCTCGAGCCGAACGCGGAACGCGGGGCCTTCGACTGTGGCGATCGGCGGTTTCTGTATGCTGCGAGTGCGACCGTATTCATCTCCCTCCGGGCGGGTGATACTGACAGAGGCCAAGACGGCACTGGACTGATGTGCGCCTTTTACTGATGTGCGCCTTTTCCATTTATCGTTGGTCCAGTGGCACGTCCCGAGGTGCAGGGGAAGGCGAGACGACGCCGTCGGCGATGACTCGGTCGTGGAGGGTCTTAAGGTGGAGACATCACGACCCTGGAGATCACCATGACCGGACCTCTGAGCACCGCACACGCTGTGGCCAAACTGCCCGCCCAAGACCTCGGTCGCGCTCGCCGCTTCTACCACGACCAGCTCGGTCTCGACCCCGTCGAGGAGCGCGACGGCGGTATGCGCTACGTCTGCGGATCCACCGAGTTCCACCTGTTCGCCTCGACCGGAACCCCGTCGGGGGAGTCGACGCAGCTCGGCTTCGAGGTGGCCAATATCGACCAGGTCGTTGCCGACCTTCGGGCACGCGGGCTGCAGTTCGAGACCATCGACACGAGCGCGCTCGGTGTGGTCGACCAGATAGTCACAGTTCCCGACAATTACCCCAGCAAGGGCACCGGCGAGCGCGGCGCCTTCTTCTACGACAGCGAGGGCAACCTGCTCGCCATCGGCCAGGCAACCCGGTGACGAGCGGTTGGTGACCGTCAGCTCACCGCGTCCAGCAGACGAACCAGGCGCGTCCAGGTGCGGGCGCGACCAGCACTGGAGTCGGACAAGGAGACATCAGTGAAGAAAAGTCCGGCACCGCCATACTCATACACCGATGCCACTGCTCCGGTCGTAACGGCGCTCTCTCGGAACCAAGGATCTGAACATCCCGGGCGAACCGGTCGCACGACGGCTAGCTCGACGGTACGAAGCCCCGAACATCGCGCCGGAAGAGCTTGAAATTGGCTCATAGCCAGCCCAATGCCGATCATGTCAATTCGGATCGAGACGTTCCGCTGGAGGATCCCTCAGCGAGCAGGCGACAGCGCCGGCGTCCGCCGCGCTCGCAAACCCCGGGGCCGCGAGCCCTTTTCAGCTCTCCTAACTGAGTGCAGGCATGGCTGCAGCGCTTGATCCTTCGGCCGCGTACTGTAGGTCGTGACTTGCCCTCAACTCTCGGGGGGGCCGTTGGGTGACTCCTCCAGGTAGACGAGTCCGTTGCCGTCCGAATCGGCGAAGGAAAACATTGGAGGAGCACCGTCGAGTCGCAGTACCTGGTCGTTGTGAAGCGTGACTCCCGCTTCGCGCAGGCGACGATGTGCGGTCTCGGCGTCCGTGGTGCCGAGCCGCACGGCCACTGGGATCTCACTGTCGGGAGGTAGCAGCATCAGGCTGACGGTTGACCCGCGTGGCACGACTTCGACCAACCTGGCTCCCGGCCATACCTCTATGTCAGTACGCAGCTCGCAGTCGAGCACCTCGGTGTAGAACCGCAGCGCCTGGTCCTGATCGGCTACGGGTATCGTGACGCTCATCACTCTTGTGGTCATCGTCATACCCGATAAGACGGGTTCCTGGCGGCGAACTCATCGGTCCAGAAGGCACCTTGCGACGCACCGGTGGAGTGCTTCTTACCGGATGGTATTTCGGGATGCCGACGGGGACAGTGAGGTCCCGCTGCCCCTCTCACGAAGGCCTCAACCTGGACATCCGACCTAAAGGGCCCGCGCTGGTCAGTCCTTACAAGACGGCCCACTTCTCTGCGAGCAGCCCGCCACGAAGCCTCGCTCGTTGTCAATCGACGGGCGAATCCTGGTCCAGAATCCAGTTCTTGACGTCCGTCGCGACGTTAGCCGGAGGCGCACGTCTCCGGCGAGGTCCGCGCCGAAGACGGGTCAACCGATCCGCTCGGCCAAGGACACGATGATCCCCTCGGGACCGCGTACATAGGCCATGCGCCAGACGCGTTCGTACTGGCCAATCTCGCCGACCAGCCCGTAGCCGTCAGCGGCCAGCCCGTCGACGACGGCCTGGAGGTCGTCGACCTCGAAGGCCACGTTGCGCAGCCCCAGCTCGTTGGCCATCGCGGCGGGCGATCCGGGCTGATGGGCGGGCCGGATGAAGCTCGAGAGCTCCAGCCGGGTACTTCCGTCGGGTGGCCGAAGCATGACGATCTCAGTGCGGGAGTCGGGGATGCCGATGACCGTGTCCAGGAACTCGCCTTCCACGAACATCCGCGTCCCCTCGACCTCGAAACCTAGCCCGACGAAAAACGCCGTCACCGTGTTGAGGTCCGCAACGGTGATACCGACATGGTCGAAACGTCGTACACGTGCCATGGGGTCCATTCTCCGGTGTTCATTTTGTCGATCCACCCAAAGGGACGGAGCCAAGGGGGGGATCTCGACATGGTTATGGGCAAACTCTCTCAGACCGCCCTGACCATACGAGCCGGATCTAGTCGAACTGTCCCGTGGTCGGGGATGCCGCCGGAGTGGGCGTCCCACCCCAACGATCCCCTTGCCGACCTCCTCTCTGCCATCGTTGGCCCGCAAGCGGAGCTGGCGAGTACCGTCGCGCTGGTGGCCGTCCTTTATCAAGCAGCGCTCGTTCCGCCCAAGATTGAGCTTCTCCAGGCGTGGGTTCCGCATCAGCCTTGGCTTGGCGACGCCGACGCTTCCACCGTCGAGGTCGCGGGTGCCTATCGCTTCGATGATCCCGATGGTGAGGTCGGGATTGAGACGCACTTGCTTCGGACGGCAGATGGCCAGGTCCTCCAGGTTCCAGTCACATACCGAGGTTCGCCCGTGGACGGCGCTGAATCGTTGCTGATCGCCACAACACAGCACTCGGTGCTCGGTGAACGGTGGGTGTATGACGGCTGTGGTGACCCGGTCTACGCGAATGCCCTGGCGACCGCCGTTCTGAGCGGAGGTACGCAGGCTGAGCTTGAGGTCGTGACCAACGTCGGGCAGGAACGGCGGCAAGCGACGACAAGGGTCTGGGGGAGTGGCTCCCCCGACACTCAAATACTGCCCGTAGGGCCGATGTCTTACTTGAGCCGGGGGACAACGAGTGTCGTCAGGGGGGGAAATCTCGAGTTGACCCTTTTCCGTACGGTCGACCCGCACCGCGAGAACGGCGAGCACGGCGCCAGGCAAACCCTTGAGGGGACATGGCCCGGGCATAATACGCCAGCATTGCTCGCGCTCGCCCTGATCACCTGATCGTCCGTACGCCGATCCGCTTGTGGTGACGTAGTCCAACGTCGCCGCCATACCGCGATGTTTTCATCGATCGCTCGACCGAGGGGCATGATCAACGACCCCTCCAGCGGTACGATCGTCCGGTGAGGTATCTGGAGCGTGCCACGCCGGTGGTTGGCGCCGTTCTCTGGCAGCGCACCATCGACGGTGCCCCGGAAGGCACACCGATCATGCCCGATGGCTGCTTGGACCTGCTGTGGGACGGCGACCACTTGTTCGTCGCAGGTCCGGACACGGCAACCCGCTGGCACCGGAGCCCCGCAGGTAAGACCTATGTCGCAGTGCGCTTCTCGGGTGGGCTGGGTCCGACCCTGCTTGGTGTCCCAGCGGATGAGTTGTTGGATCGGACCCCGAATCTGGAAGAGCTATGGCCTTCACGCCAGGTCCGGGTGCTGACCGAGCGAGTCGAGGCGGGTCCAGTGGCGGCGTTGGAAGCGTGGGTGATAAAGCGTGCCGCTCGCTGCGATCAGGACCCACTCGGACCGCGTGTCCTGGCCATGGCGGTGGCGGGGACGCCGATGGCAGTGATGGCCGAGCGGCTGTGCATCAGTCCCCGCCACCTGCACCGACGATGCCTGCCAGCGTTCGGCTATGGGCCAAGGCGCTTGGCTCGGGTACTGCGGTTCCAGCGGGCGCTCGGAGAAATCCGGCGCGGTGTGCCTCTGGCCCAGGTGGCGGCCGCTTGTGGGTACGCCGACCAGGCACACCTCTCCCGGGAGGTGCGCAGCCTGGCCGGCACGACGCCCACAGGACTGCTTGGCGAGCCCTACGCGGATGGCAGCGGAGCGAACAGATCGATCGGCCGGCCGTCGGGATCGTGGACAACGGCATAGCGCATTCCCCAGAACGCATCCCATGGCTCAAGATGACCTTCGTACCCGGCATCGGTGAGCTCGCTCCACGCCGCGTCGACCTCGGCCGGGCTCTCACATGCGAAGGCGAGATTCGTTCGATGGCCACGTCCAGTCGGGGGTGACCACTCCGGATCAAAGGACCGGATGGTTTCCTCGGTATCCCAGGCCAGGCGCATTCCGCCGGCAAGTTCGATGTCCACGTGGGGCTCATGGTTGGCTGTCTCAGGGATGTCGAGTCCCAATCGCCGATAGAACGCGAGGGTGGTCGCCATGTCGGAGACGACCATCTCAATCAAGGCAGGACGCAGTTTCATAGTGGCAACCGTAAACCAGCGGTCCTTGGTCGAGCTTGAACGTTTCGGACATCGACCAGGTCCGATCGTCCGGCCCCGGGATCCCCAATCTCAGGCAAGCCTCGTAACATATGGACGCCTTTCTGCAACAGCATGAACGCATTGATCGCCCTTCTACTCAACTGTCGTAGGCCGCTTGTAGTGCGGCGGTGTCGAGTTTGCCCATCTGCATCATCGCATCGGTGGCTTGTTGAGCGCGGATGCGGTCGGACGACCCGAGAAGCGCTCCCAGCACGGTGGGCACGACCTGCCACGACAATCCATAGCGATCCTTGAGCCAGCCGCAACGTCCCGGCTCACCGCCGCCTGCGGTCAGCCGCTCCCATAAGTTATCGATCTCTTCTTGGGTCTCGACGCTTATGAAGAACGAGATCGACTCGGAGAACCCGCCGTGCATCGGTCCACCATTGAGAAGCATCAGACGCTGGCCGCACAACTCGATGGTTGCAGTGAAGATCGGCCCGTCGTCAACGCTGCGACGTACGTCGGGCGAGGCGGCGTCAGGAAATATTGACGTATAGAACGAGATTGGTTCGGCAAGATCGGTGTCGAACCAAAGGAACGGTGTGATGGACAGCATCGTGGACCTCCTGGCCGGTCGTTTCGTTGCCCGGATGGTTCGACACTAGTGAGTCGCAACAAATTTCTCATTCTCGACGTCTGGTGGCGAGATACATTGATGGGCGCGGGGATGCCGCTGGAAGGCGAGGCTCGATCGCTGAGCACAGTTGGCGGCAGGCCAGCGGATCGAAGCCGCCCAAGAGAGTGGGACGAGATCCCCATGTCCGTGGCTCTCCCCGTGACGAACCGGCTCATTGAGTGCCGCTCCGACTCATGGCACTTGATCGGCTCGGTTACCTCCACTCCTTTCGGGAGCCACGCCTCACGATGACACCAACGTCGGTACACCCGGCCTGGCCGTTCGCACTCGGACCGGTGCACCCAACGCTCTTCGGAACGGGGTGCGCAGCATGAGTGCGGTAAACGCTGCCGAGATGCCTAGCGTCAGGGCGAACAGCACAGCGACCTCGCCGCCCCAGCCGAGGTGAGGAGCGACCCCAGTATCCTTTAGCGCCGAGCGCACCAGGTTGATGAACAACACGTGGCTCAGGTACACCCCCGCGGTCAGGCTGGCGAGGTAGGGGGCAGACAGGGCCCTAAACCGGGGTGGGTGCCCGGCGAGGGTCCGGCGGTACCACCACCAGGTGGCGCATTCGAGCCCGGCGACGGCGGCGCTGAACCACAGAAAGGCGACCGGTTGATAGAGGTCGGATGCCCGCCCCGTACCTGACCCGCTCCACACCAGACCCAGGTACCAAAGAGCCGCGCCAGCACCCGCCGCCAACGCTCCGATGATGATCATGCGGTACCACCTGGCTACGAAGCGGCTGACCTGCTCAAGGTTCAAAGCAACAAGGATTCCGGCCACGAACTGTTCCTGGTATGTGATCAGTTCGCGTGACCAAGGCCAGTACCGCTCGATCCACACCGAGGCGTGACCAACCGCCCCAAAGGCGCTAGGCCAGTGCAGGTCTGTGGCAAGGAGGAGGGCGAAGGCAGCACTCCCCGCCATGATTGTCCAGTCGTGGCGGCGAGCACGCAGAAACCGGAACAGCCAGGGGAACACCAGGTAGAGCTGGAAAAGCACCACAACGAAGTAGAGCTGATAGTAGCCGTACACCAGGTCGTGCCAGAGCAGCGAGCCGGCGTTGCCCCATGATGCGCCCTGACCGACCAGCGTGTAGATCCAGTAGATCCCCGTCCAGATCAGATAGGGGACGCCGAGCTGCACGTATCGGTGCCGCCAGAACTCCAGAGTCGACCGGGGACGGGTGAGCTGCGTGTAGGCGAGGACCAGGGCGGTGAGGAAGAAGAACGCCGTCCGACTGAAGTGAAGCAGCATGACGAATACCCATCCCGCCACGTTCCCAGCTAAGAGGGTCCACAAGAAGGAGTGCTGGAGCACCACGGCTGCACAGGCGATCACCCGGTAGGAGTCGAACTGGCCCAGGTGTCCTCCCGACCAGGTACGCCGGAGGCCAGATGGTCCCGACGTTGCATGTTCATCCCTGATCGGGCTCGCGTGGGCGTGCGGGTCGGCGAGCACAGACATCGCCCGCATTCTGCCTGAGTAGCCGGCCACGGTCCAGGTTCGAGGTGCGTCTCACGGGTCACGGCTGGAGCTGCCGGGGTAATGGTGCGGGTCGTTATAGCGTCCGATCCAGAGGTTGCCACTGCCTCGCATCGGTTCGCCGGCGCGACGTATCGGACTGGATTTCGTCGGAGTTCGACTGCTGTGTCGCCACAATTGCAGCAGCGCACCCGAAGGCTTTCCGGAATCGGTCGGAAAATCGAAATGATGTGGTTGGCCGTGCAGCGTGATCGATTCTCATTTCGAGGCTCCTGGGCCAGGTCGACCACGTCGACCACGTAGAAGAACCCGTCTTTGGTGAAACCCACCTCCTTGAGAAGGTTCCATCCTTGCAGGGTCATTTCGATCATTGCATTCTGGTGGTAATCGGCTATGCCACATCGCGCTGAATCGGACAGGTCATGCAGCGCGGCCCGCCGCGCCCCCGTCCGAGCTCGCTGCCAGCGACGGTCACCACTTCGATATTGTGCCTTTGCAGCATGGTGTTAGTGGCCACGTTTCGTTCATAGCCGAAGACGACGCCCGGGGCGACGGCCAGATAGTTGGTGCCGTCATCCCACTGTTCGCGCTCGGCGGCCCTGACGTCCTCGTCAGTCTTTAACACCGTGATGTGGGGAACCTCTAGCAGCTCGGCCAGCGTGTCCCACAGATTGTGGTTGCGGCGAACCGAAAGTTCACCTGGTTCCTCGCCGTCAGTCACGGTCCAACTGCGCAGATGCTGATCGAGGTAGGGATACAGGACGAATGTGGCCACGTCGACCATGGACATCACGGTGTCGAGGTGCATGAAGGCGTGCGATCGGGGCAATAACTCAATGGCCACCACCGTGGTGGCCTGCCCGGAATCGAAGAGCGCGCGGGCAACCATCTCGACGGCCATGGGGGTAGTCCGCTCGCCCATTCCGATCAGCACCGCTCCGTGCCCAATGACATGTATGTCTCCACCCTCGATGGTGGCCGGCTCGTAGCTCCGGTCTTCGTCGCCGAAGTAGGTGACGAAGTCACTCCCGGCGAAGAGAGGATGGAAACGGTAGATGGCCCGAGTGTGGAGCGACTCGCGCTGGCGGGCGCGCTTGGCCATCGGATTCACTGTCACGCCGCCGTAGACCCAGCAAGAATTGTCACGTTGGAACAGATGATTTGGCAGCGGAGGGAGCACGAAGTCGTCGGTCCGCAGCATGTCCCACTTGAGGCTGTGGGCCCGCAGGGGTTGCAGGTCAGCCTTGAGGACCCCGCCGACCAGGTACTCGGCTAGGTCGCTCCCCTCCAAGCCGTCGAAGAGGCGACGAACGTGGCCGACCAGCGAAGGTCCGAGGTTTTCCGGAGTGCATACCCGGTCGAGGACGAATTCCCGCCCATCGGGCAGAGCGAGCGTCTCGGCCAGAAGCCGACCGTAGTGGTGCACCTGCACGCCCTTGTCTCGAAGAGATTCCACGAAGGCATCGTGTTCCTCTTCTGCTCTCTTTGCCCATGGCACGTCATCGAAGAGGAGTTCGCCGATGTTCTCGGGTGTGAGCCGAGACAACTCGAGCCCAGGTCGGTGCACGATGGCCTGGCGTAGCTGGCCGATCTCGGAACTGACGTTGAAGGTCATACAGCCTCTCTTGGGTGGGAGCGAGATCCTCAAATTAGGTCCGAAGATCACTGCGCCACGTCTGGAAGCACTACATGAGGTCGGCGAGGAGCGTGGCAGCGCGGGCTGCTCTGTCGCTGTCGACCCGGTCCGCTCGACTTGTGCGATGCTGACTGCATATGAGGAGTATGACCGCGGTCGAGGCGTCCCCTTCCGCTGGGAACCCGGTGTGACAAGCGAGGCAGTGGCTTCGACGATCAGTCAAGCCGTGCTCGGCGAAGGACTCCGGTGGGACGCTCGCCGGGACGAGGTGCTGGCCGTGGACATCTTGGCTGGGCGGGTTTACCGCGGTCGAGTAGCCGACGACGGCGACCTGATTCTTATTCGCGGCTACGCCTTGCCGGGCACGGTTGGTGCGATCGCACCTGTGGAGGGCGACGATGGTTGGATCCTGGCCGCAGGCCAGGGGTTCCTCCACCTATCTCTCGATGGGTCGCTGCAGTCCATCGTCGAGGTCGCTCCGACGGGGACGCGAATGAACGATGGCGCCTGCGATCCACAAGGCCGACTGTGGGCCGGCACGCTCGCTGACGATTTCCTACCTGGAGGAGGGGCGCTCTACCGACTCGACCGGGATGGACGCGTCGAGGTGATGCTGGACGATCTGACTATTTCGAACGGACTGGGCTGGAGTCCCGATGGCGCCACCATGTATCTGGTCGACAGCGGACCGCGCCTGGTGCACGCCTTCAAGTTCGACCAACTCACGGGCGAGATCTCAGCAGGTCGGGTGCTGGTAGCCGTGGCCGAACAAGTCGGCGCACCAGATGGCCTAACCGTCGACGCGGACGGCGACATCTGGGTGGCGATCTACGGCGGCGGACGGGTCCATCGCTATTCCCCCGAGGGTGTACTGCGCGAGGAACTGGTTGTCCCGGCCGCTCAGAGCACCTCCTGCGCGTTTGCAGGCCGGGACCTGAATCGGCTCTACGTCACCACCGCGACTGAGGGCTGGAGCGACGAGCAACGTCGGGCCCAGCCCGCGGCCGGGCTCGTGTACCGGTTCGACACCGATGCCACCGGTCGGCCAGCAGCGTCGTTTCGCCCTGAGCCGACCTGGTGGGCAGCGATTAGATCGGGTCTTTCAAAGCGATAGGCAATCGAGCAAGATCCGTTTGTTGCCGACGGTGGGACCGCCATTCGATGTCCACCGTATGTGGGATGGGGCACTTGAGTTACAGCGCTACCCCCAGCGACGGGCGATGGGACGTGGTTGGCCTCGGGTCTGCCCTGACGGGCATCTACTCTCTGGCGGGGACAAACCTCCTCGGCCCTCCGTGCGTTGGCCGAGCGCGCCAGCCGACGTGCCGGTCGAGCTGGACCATCACGTCGCCGGATCCTCAAGGTGGAACTCGGGCCTGGATTACGGTCTCGCATCGCCGGGGATGGACGTCCTAGAGTGATCGGATACGAACCTGACTTCTCATGTCGGGCCGACTACTAGCCTTAAAATCCACGGAATGTTGTGCCCACTGAGAGAAGGGTCACGCCGAATGCAGGAACCGACTGACGAGACTCATGGTCCGGGCTTACGTGTGGGCTCGACCAGCGAGTTCAGCCTTTTCTTTCGGGTCAAGCCTGGTCATCAGGATGATCTGCGACAGGCGCTGCGGGCGTTGAACAATTCTCCTGGCTACCGCCCGGGAGATTACGACCTGCCGGTGGCCACCATCCATGAGGCCAGGTTCGTGATGTTCGATGGTGACACCCGGCTGCTCTTCGCTACGAGTTTCGATGGAACGTGGGATGCCTACATGGAGGACTTCGCCTCGAAGCCGTTGGGGCTCTTCGACGCGGTGTTCTTGCACGTGGAGGGATACGACGGCGTTCCCGATGTCGCCACCTTGAAGGGCTTCATCCTCGCTGCGCAGGTGACGGCAACTGCCTACGCCCGAAACTACGACGGTACGGTGAAGGAGATCCGTAAGGCCGAGCGAGTCAACCGAGCGTTCCAGCAGGTGCTCGACAATCCGGACGCAGCGGAACCGCTGCAACACCCCGCCCTAAAGCCGCTACTGGACGAAGCAGCGGACTAGAGCCGGGTCGGCGGAACCTGGGATCAGGGTAGAAAACCACCAGCGTGTCGGACCATATCTCTGGGCCACGAGCCTTGGCCGTACCGGCCGCGGACATTACCGACCTGTACGCGTTCGCGAGCCCCGAGCGTCCCGGTCATTTATCGCTGGTCTTGAACACGTTGCCTTTCGCCCAGCCGAGCGACTCGTTCTCGGACGGGCTGATCTACCGGTTCAGGATCCGTCCACTGACGGCGCTGGGTAGCGACCCGGTCGTCCCGTTCGCCCTCAGTGACGACGAGTTCGTGGTGGACTGCGTGTTTGCCGCTCCAACACCCACCGGGCTGGATGGAGGCGTCGTCCAGGATGGAGCTTGTCGCATCCCGACGGGCGAGACGGTTCCGTTTCGGGTAGGCGAGGACTGCGAAGCACCGGGGGTGCGGGTCTTCGCTGGGGTGCGCTGGGATCCGTTCATCATGGACGCCCCCGCTGCGGTCAAGACCATTGAGACCGAGATGCTGGCCTTCCGCGACCAAAGCTCGATCTTCCTCGACGGCAAGAACGTCCTCAGCATCGTTGTTGAGCTCGACTCCGCCAGGCTCCTCGGAGGCGTCGAACAGGTGGCGGTGATAGGTGAGACGCTCACCCGGGGAAAGGTGATGGTTCGGATGGAGCGGACCGGCCGGCCAGAGGTGAAGAACCTGCTTCTGGCCCCGAAGCCTTTCGATCCTGTAAATCGGGATTTGGAGATCCGCGATCTCTACAACTCCGAAGACGCCTTTTGTCTGGGCGAGACGTACCAGGGAGCTTACCGAGCCCGGTTGAACGCCAATCTGAGGTTCTGGGACGGCCTGGACGGGAAAGCGGACTGGCCGGACCTGGAGAACGGGTCGCATCCCTTGACGGAACTGGTGCTGGCAGACTTCCTGGCTGTGGATCTAACCCGACCCTACGTCGAACACGGCTCCTTTTTGGAGATCGAACTTGCCGCCCGAGAGGGCCGCTCACATCAGACCTGCGGAGGCAGAAGTCTCAACGACGACGTGATGGACACCCTGTTTACGCTGTGGGTGAACGGGGGCAACGGTCCCCGAATCCGCGACGGCGTGGACCAGGCGTCTGTGCCTGCGACAGCCGTCTTCCCCTACTTGGCCGCTCTCAATCTGGACCCTCCTCAACGTCCCGTGCTGCATTGAGAACGGGGGACAGATGAGCCAGTCGAGTTCGGACTCGACCGTGGACCTCGAGCTCGAACTCGAGCTCGACGACATCCAGTACGGCGCTGTCCACCAGCGTCCATCCCCCTATGTCGCAACCTACTTGCTGGTTCGCATTGACGACCGGCAGGGCGGACGGGAGTTGCTGCGACGACTCCGCCCGCTGGTTGACGCGGCTCGTCCCTCGCTTGATGCGGCACGCGACACTTCGGTCACGGTGGCCCTCACCTATCAGGGCCTCCTGGCCTTGGGCGTTCCGTCGGCCTCGCTGGACAGTTTCGCGCCCGAGTTCCGCCAGGGCATGGCGGCACGCGCCGAAGTGCTGGGTGACGTGGGGGAGAGCAGCCCTGCGGCGTGGGAGAAACCGCTGGGAAGCCCGGATGTGCATGTGGCCGTGGCGGTCCTGTCGCCGGACGCCGAGGGGTTGGAGGCGTCCCTGGCAAGGGCCCGCGACTCCTACCAGGAGCTACCGGGAGTGGAGTTGATCTGGCGTCAGGACTGCTACCAGCTCCCCACCGGTCGCACCTCGTTCGGTTTCAAGGACGGGATCGGACAGCCGGCAATAGAAGGCGGCGGCGTGCCTGGCACCAATCCGCTGGAATCGCCGATCAAGGCCGGCGAGTTCATCCTCGGCTATCCGGACGAGACCGGAGCCCTCCCGGCGCAGCCGTCGCCGGAGATACTCGCCCGGAACGGGACGTACATCGCTTTTCGAAAGCTCCACACGCGGGTGGCGGCCTACCGTCAGTACTTGCGGGCCAATGCCGCCAGCCGGCAACAAGAGGCGCTCCTGGGGGCCAAGATGGTAGGCCGTTGGCAGAGCGGCGCCCCGCTTGCGGTGAGCCCTGATGGCGATGACCCCGAGTTGGGGTCTGACCCGAACCGAAACAACCGATTCCTGTACACGGACGACCTGGGGGGCTTCAAGTGTCCGGCGGGTGCGCACGCGCGACGAGCCAACCCGCGAGACGCGTTGGACGGCGACGGGAGCGTCAATGTTCGTCTTCACCGCATGATCCGACGCGGTACCAGCTACGGGCCGCCCCTGCCCGAAGGGGTATTGGAGGACGACGGGGCTGATCGCGGCATTGTGTTTGTCTTCGCCGGCACCCACCTGGACCGTCAGTTCGAGTTCGTGAAGACACAGTGGCTCAACGATGGCGTCTTCATCGGCGCACCAGGGGAACGGGACCCCCTGGTCGGCTCAGGCGGCGGCAGCGGCCAGTTCACCATTCCGCAGCGGCCCATCCGCCGCCGGTTGCAGGGTATGCCGCCGTTTGTGGTCACCCGTGGCGGCGAGTACTGCTTCGTTCCGGGGTTACGGGCCCTCAACTGGCTCGCCGGACTCGAGACCTAGTCGACCATCGCATGAGGAGGCAACAAAGTGACCGCACAGCCAACAGGCGCTGACCGTTGGGCCGCTCTCGGCTTCGGACCCCCGGCCGCCGGCCTGCCGGAGCCGGATCAGCCGGTGGTCGTCGACTACATCCACGACGGGCGGGTCGCGGTCATCACGCTCAGCCGCCCGGCCGCGGACAACGCCATCACCACCGAAATGGGAAGCCTGTTGACCGGGATCCTCGAGACGATCGCCGTTCGGGTCGAGGTCCGTGTGGCCATCCTGACCGGGGCGGGCGATCGAGCCTTCTCGGTCGGCAGCGACCTACGGCAACGCAGAACGATGACCAAGGAAGACTGGCTCCGGCAACGTCAAGACTTCGACCGAACCCTGTACACGCTACGCCAGCTACGGAAACCGATCTTTGCAGCCGTGAACGGGGTTGCCTACGGGGGCGGCTCCGAGTTGGCCCAGAGCACCGACTTCATTATCGCCTCCGAGAACGCCACGTTCGGTCAACCGGAGGCCATGATCGGGCTCGCCGCCGGCGGCGGCTCGCCCGCACTGCTGCCGCGGCTCCTTCCACCCGGAAAGGCCATGCAGATGCTCCTGACCGGCGATCCGATCACCGCCCAAGAAGCTCACCGGCTGGGGATGGTGAACGAGATCCACCCCCAGGACAGCCTCATGCCTGCGGCCCGACAGATCGCCGAGAAGATCGCGAGCAACTCTCCCACCGCCGCGCAGGCGGTGAAATGGTCGGCCAAAACCGGGCAGGGTGAGCCGTTGGAGCAGGCGATCACCATCATGATGGCGGCCCACTGGCGCTCAGCTGTCCATCCGGACCGGGTGGAGGGCATCGGGGCCTTCAACGAAGGTCGCGAGCCAAACTTCCAGGACCCCGACTACTAAGCCACGCGACAGTCAGGATCGATACGTTCATGACCGACACCCCCGCCGCCCGACGTGCGAGACGAGCGACCAACCGTGACGGGACCGACGTCCCTACGACGGCCGCCTCCAACTCGGTTGACTCGACCGCCCTCCGGGTGACCCTCGTCCATCGCATGATCCTGACTGTCGTTTCCGACTTCGGCGCAGGGTGGCTCGCGCATGATCAATGAAGCGAGTGTGCTCGTGGTCGGTGGGGGTCCCGCCGGCGTCACCGCCGCCGTCCAGGCCCGCCACATGGACGCCGCCGTGACCCTGCTCGAGGCCGACCAAGTCGGCGGCACCAACATCAACCGGGGACCGGCGCCCGTGCGCACCATGGCTCGGTCCGCACGGTTGGCACGAGACTGGACCTCGTGGTCTGTATTCGGGCTCGAAGGACCGGCGCCCAAACCCAACCTAGAAGCCATCCTGGCCAACAGCGATCGTGTCGCCCGCCATGTTTTTGAGAAGAAACACCTGGCCGACCAGCTACGGCGTCACGGGATCAACCTCGTCGAGCACCTCGGCCCTGTCCACTTCACCGACCCGCACACGCTGACCGCAGCGGACGGCCGCAGTTGGCGCGCCGATCACATCATCCTGGCCGTAGGCGGGCACGCAGGCCGGCTGCCCATCCCAGGAAACGAGCTGGCCCTAACCTACAGCGACATCCGGTCCCTGAAGGCGCTGCCCGCGGCGGTCGCAGTCGTCGGCGCAGCCGACACTGGATGCCAAATCGCTTCCATCCTCGCCGACCTTGGCACCCACGTCAGCCTGTTCGAGGCGGGTCCGACAGTCGTACCGCACGCCGACCTCAGCATCTCGACCGAACTCGATCGAGCCTTCGAACGCAAAGGTATACAAACGCACACCAATACAGCGGTGACCTCTCTGCGACCGCTGGAAGGCCGGATCATCGTCGAGCACGCTGCCTCGGCTGTAACGGCAGAAACCATCGTGGACGCCGTCTTCTTCGCTGTGGGCTGGCCGCCCAACACTGAGCAGCTCGACCTCCACGTCGCCGGCATCAGTGCCCAGCGACAGGGAATCTCGACCGACGCCTACCTTCGCACTGAAGTCGACCACATCTTCGCGGCCGGCGACGTCAACGGACGCTCCATGTTGGTCCAAGTGGCCCGTCTCGAAGGGAGAATCGCCGCCCAGAACGCCCTTATAGGACCGACACGCCAAGTCAGCTACGACATCGTGCCCAGCGCGAGCTTCACCGACCCTGAGTACGGTGGCGTCGGCCTGACTGAGACAGAAGCGGCCCGGCAGCACGAAATAGTGGTCGGGCTTGCCCCTTACGACGATCTGCTCCGTCCCGTCGCGGACGGTCACCAAGAGGGATTCTGCAAGCTCATCGCCGATCGACATGAGAAGACCATCCTCGGCGGTCACGTGCTCGGAGAGTACTCCGCCGAAATCATCCAAGTCATCGTCGCCTGCATGACGGCCGGCATGACCATCGACCAAGTCGCCGAACTACCCTTTGCATTTCCGACCTTCACCGAGGGCATCAGCATGGCAGCCCAGAAGATATGTTCCAAGCTCGGAATCGGCGACTTCCCTCCGGTGTGGAGCTATCTCGGTCCCGACGAATAACCATCTGCTGAACCGTCTGAAGCGGGGCCAAAAGGCCTAGCGCAACGATTTGGGACAGACGTTGGGACAAGAGCCACTTCAAACTGGTTACGTTCAGTCTGGATGACGTCGTACAGAGTCGCACCCTGTTGTGGTTCTGCAACTGAACGCCTCGGAAACCCGCGGGAGCACATCTCGCGGATCTGGGGTCTGAGACTGGGAGCGCCAGCACAGGTTTGATGGGCCTGCTCCCCGCCAGAATCCGAGAAGCCCGTTTACCAGGTGGGCCGTGCGAGTCTCGATCTCGCCACCTTGGGATTAAAAGTGGCACCTGACCTGCGAATAGTGTCAATGGAGTAGCAAACCGGCTGCTCAGGTCCGGGCGAGATTCCAGTGAGTCCACCCGGTGCACCCTTGTCCAGGGATTTGTGTAGCGACGGAGTAGCAAGATCACGGTTGTCGAGTCGCTGAACCTGAGCGCGCACTGACTCACCCAGCCGGCGATGTGGGGCATCCCGACCTCACCGAGGGCACAATTTCCAAATTGCTCGGGCTGGTGTCGTTGGGAATGGTGGTGGCGGTCAAATCAACCCAGGCTCCCCCACTCGCTGAGCGTCACGACCCGGTGTGTTGCCTACTCGGCAACCTATGAACCCATCGGCAGAAAGAACTCCAGCTGAATGTTATCCGGGTCCCGAAATGCGAGACCGGCCCCGTATGATCGATCCAAGATCTCACCGTGCTCGATACCCAAGGCATCGAGTCGTGCGGGCCAGGATTCGAGTTCTTCTCGACTACCGCAACCAAAGGCGATGTGGTCGAGTCCGATTCGAGCTTCATCGAACACGTCGCCCTCAAGCTGATGCCGATTTGCGTGGATTGCGAACATCGGCTCAAACCAGATCGCCGCTCGAAAATTGTCCTCGTCCATGACCGCAACAGGCGGCGACCCGAAGAGGCGCTCGTACCACTCGATGCTTCGTTGGAGATTGGAAACTGTCAAAGCGTAATGATTAAAAGCTGGAAATGGTGACATTGACCAACCCTATATATTCCCTGAATCCCACGCTCAAGTCCGGCGGTCAGGGACACGCCGAGAACAATCCCGCCGTTCCGTTGTTCGACGACTTTCGGATCCTTCGGACTTAGGATCGGAGTTCGCCAAGGGCGGCGGTGACGCCAGTGACCATCGCTGCATTGATTGTGACTGGTGAGGCATCCGGTCGGTCTACCCGAGTTAGCACCGCGACTGCGTAGGTCTCTCCGTCTGGATCAGTGATGAGCGCGATCTCGTTCGACGCGTCGAAACAGCGCGCCGCTCTTGGCTGCGAGAGTTCCGCCATCGAGTACCGCGCCTGCAAGACGTTGAGTCACCTGCTGGGTCATGACGCTGCGAAGGGCGCCGCAAGCCTCCGGGCTGGCGGCAGTATTGCTCCAGACGGTAGCCAGCAAGCGAGTTGCGTCCCTTGCAGTCGTCCGAGATGTCTGAAGTGGGTCCGCGCTCGGCAGCCGTCGATCGTTTCGGATCAACAGCCTTCGCTCGAACGTCAGGTCCCATCTCACCATGCTGGGCCGCTACAAGTTCGCCGTAGTTCGCATGACCAATGTGGCTGGGGAAATGAGCGGGGTCCTGCGCTCGCGAAGTGAGCACGGCGCCTACACGGGCTGGAGGTGTCCCGCCGACCTGGCCATCTGGGGCACTCCGGCGTGGCAATCCACTGTGTCAGTTTAGGTTGACAAACTCGCCTATGTCAGTCTATACTGACAAACATGGATGTCGAAGATCTCAGCGTGAATCTCGCGTCGGATGACCCGGCAATTGGGCTTCGCGCCTCTCTGGCGCTGCATCGCCTGGCGGAGAGGGTCGAAGCGAACCACGTGGCGTCGGCCCGGGAAAAGGGCTGGTCGTGGCAGCAGATCGGAGACGCATTGGGCGTCACCCGCCAATCCGTTCACACCAAATACAAGAAGGAGTCCTCATGACCACCGAAACCGTTGTGCCAGAGGTGCTTCACGGCTGGGCCATCTATTTGCAGGCCAGTGAGGAGGCTCGTCGCCGAGGTGACCGCAGAACTGGCACCGATCACGTCTTGCTCGCCTTGCTTCAAGATCCCTCGATCGAAGTCGTGTTGGGCGTGAGCCTGCAGCAAGCTCGCCAGGCCCTTGAGTCGCTCGATCGCGAAGCCCTGGGCACCCTGGGCCTGGGGTCTGGCGCCGACGCTCCCGAACTGCCGATGCGCGCCGTGCCGAAGAAGCCGAGGATGAGAGACATCGCGCATGAGGATGGCCTCCGCATGACGCCTGCGGCAAAGAAAGTGCTTGAGGCAGCGTCTAAGCCCAACCGTCGGAGGCTCTATGTCACGGCCCAGCAGGTGCTGGTCCAGATCCTCGCTCTCCAACCACCAGACCCAGCGGCGGTGCTGCTAGGCGCTGTCGACGTGAATGCGTCCGATGTTCGGCGCCGATTGGATGTGGTCACGCCCGACAGCTGAGTACCCTGCGACCTTCACGACTTCGAGCGAAGGTGCCCTCATTGGGCCGGAGTGGGGCAGGCAACTCTCGTTGGCCGAACTGACGCACCCCGCTCGTTTCCGAAGAGTCACCAATGTCAGCGGCCACCCCGTCGAGCATGGCCTTTCGCCGTCCCATGCATCGATCCTTGAGTGGGACGCCCCGGTGACTGTTGGCCGATCTCGACGGGAGTTGTAGTGGGCCGTGCGAGTCTCGATCTCGCCACCTTGGGATTAAAAGTCCCCTGCTCTACCCGATGAGCTAACGGCCCGAGAGACAAACTACCGGCTCAGGCAGGCGATGCTGGCGGCGCTGAATCTATTCGGGCTTTCCGGCTACCGGGTGCCCCGATCGCCGTTGGACCCTCGTGGTACCCGCCACCACCAGGAACGATCATCGGGAGAAATCGGGACGAGGCGCGTTCGGGCGGATGAGCCTGGTTGGTGAGCGAGCGGCGTTCGCCATTTCGGTGCCCCCGAACACGTCGGTCCCCGCTCTGCCGGCACGTCGTTGGCCCAGACCGACGTGGCCGAGCAGGCCGTCCTCGACGCCCCGGCCGGCACGCTCGACGTCGGGACGGACTACCCCCTCCCCAAGACCAACGCCATGTCCGCACAGGAGACCCTCCCCAACCTGCCGCCGGTGCCCCCGCTGAGGGGTGCTACCCGAGCGTGTTCGCCACGTTCCCGAGTTCCCCGAGCACGGTCCGGATCTCTGCTGTCAGCTCCCGGACGATCTGGCCGGCGGGAAGGTCGCGGGCCAGACGGAAGCCCTGACCCGCCCACAGGTGCAGTGTTTCGGGATCGCCCTGGTCGGCGGCGGCCCGTCGCAGTGCCTTGGTGGCGTTGTTGATCTCGGGATAGGCCACGGGAGCATCATGGTGGTCGGTCATGAACCGGTTGACCAATCCACGCGCTCGTCGGCCACTGAAGGCCCGCGTCACGTCGGTGGTGGTGAAACGCGGGTCGACCAGTGCCGCTTTGTGCGTGGCGCTGGCGCCGCTTTCCGGACTGCGCAGAAAGGCGGTGCCCAACGCGGCAGCCGTTGCTCCGGCGGCCAGGACTGCAGCCACGTCCCGACCCTCCATGATCCCGCCGGCCGCGATGAAGGGGAGGTCCACCGACGAACGCACCGCACGGATGAGGGCCAGCAACCCATGATCGTCCTCCGTGCCCACCGGGTCGCCGAACGATCCGCGGTGACCACCGGCTTCGATCCCTTGCAGCGCCAGCCCGTCCGCTCCGGCATCGGCGGCAAGCGCTGCCTCAGAAGGCGTTGTGACCGTCACCACCACTAGGGAGCCGACTCGCCGCAGATCGCCGATCTCGTCTCCGGTCGGACACCCGAACGTGAAGCTCACGACGGGCACCGGATCGGTTCGAAGCACCTCGAGCTTGGCCGCCCAGTCGTCGTCTTCCCAGAGTGCGCTTCCGATGTCGACGCCGAGCCGTCCCGCTTCGGGCTCGAGGCCGGCCAGATACTCAGCCACCGCTCGCCGGTCGGCCACCGATGGGCGGGGCACGAAGACGTTCACTCCGAAGGGTTCGGCGGTGAGTTGCCTGGTGGCGTCGATCTCCGACTGCAACTGCGGGGCTGTCTTGTAACCGGCGGCCAAGAAGCCGAAGCCTCCCGCTTCGCTCACCGCCGCAGCCAGCTCCGGGCGGCTGGCGCCCCCGGCCATGGGGGCCTGGACGACCGGAACCCGCATCAGATCGGCCAAGCGGTTCAGCGCCGCACCTCCCACGAGTTATCGGGTACCTCTGCCCATGACCTTGCTCATGATCGCGCAGCCGGCGGGATCACGATGGCCGACGGTTGTCCGCCGATCTTGACCGCCTTGCCTCGGTGGCCGGTGGCCACATCGATGGGAACGACCGTTCCGTTGTTCGTACAGACCCACGCCGTCGAACCGCGGTTGGCCAGGGCGACGGCGGTGGCCCCCGCTCCCACCGCAACGGGCGCCTTCGCCTGCAGGGTGGTGAGGGCGATGGGCGTCAGGGCGTCCCCACCGCTCACGTACGCGGTCTGGGTCCCCGGTTGAATGGCGATCCCGGTTGGGTTGCCATCCACAGCGACGGCCGGCGACGCCGTCATCGACGACAGGACGATGGGGGTGACCGCGCTGGCCTGGAAGTCGGCCACGAGCGCCGTCTGGCTATCGGGTGTCACCGCCACGGCCACGGGTTGGGGCCCAGTGGGGATCGGAGTGCCGGCATGGAGGCCGGGTAGCGAGATCGGCGTCACCGTGTTGTCGCCGAAGTTGGTCACCAGCGCCACCGATCCGTTCGGAGCGATGGCGATGGCTGTCGGTTGGCTGCCGACGGGTATGGGTGTTCCCGTCCGCAGCGAGGGCAGCGAGATCGGCGTCACCGTGTTGTCGCCGAAGTTGGCCACCAGCGCCAGCTTGCCGTCGGGGGCCACGGCGACGGCGTCCGGCTCCAGCCCGACGTTCGCTGAAGCGATCACGCCCCGAGTCGAGGTGTCGAGCATGGTGACCTTGTCCTGCCCCTCGGCGGTAACCAGGAGCTGCGCGCCATCGGGGGAGGCGGCGATGGCCGACGGCAGGGTCCCCGTGGTGACGGGCGGCAGCGAGTTCCCGGTTGTCGTGTCGACGACGGCCACTGTGTCTCCAGGGTCGGCTCGGTTGGCCAGGTTGGCTACATAGGCGATCGACCCGGTTTGTTCGGCGGCCGAGGCCCCCGACGTACAGCCGGCCAAGACGGCGGCGGTAGCCAGGACCAGGATGGGGAGCGCCCAGGCGCGGCGCGAGGGATGAGTCTGGGTACCAGGCACCGGGAGATCGTAGGCGCGCTAACGAGACCCGGTGCGGGCGGGGTGTCTAGCCGCGGGCGCACGAGGCGCCGAGCTCACGATCGGCCCCTCGCCAACCGGGTAGCTCGGTCCGGGGAAAGAAATCGCCGGTCTGCTTGTCCTGGTCGTAGGGAACAGGGGCGGGCTTGCCCTCGGCCAGCTCGGCTACCGCGGCGACGAACGCGTCGATCTCGTCGCCCGAGGTCCCCAGTCCGGCGCTGGCCCGCACTGCACCGGGCATGGTGCGGTGATCACCATGGAGCACCTGGTCCCGGTAGGTGTGGACGGCGTCGCCGCCCAACCTGAGTAGCCGGATGAGATAGGGATGGGCACAGAAGCAGCCGTGACGGACGGCGATGCCCCATTCGGCGCTGAGCCGGGCAGCCACCAGCGCATGGTGCATGCCGGCAACGGTGAAGGCAGCCACGGCCAGCGTGGCTTCGCCACTCTCGAGGCCGGGCCCGAGGAGGGTGACCCCGAGGATGTCCGAGAGGCCTTGTCGCAGGCGGAACCCGAGCGCGGTCTCGTGCTCGATGATCCGCTCCCAGCCGATGGCCCCGAGCTCGTCGATGGCTCCGTGGAGGGCTACCGCGCCAACGACGTTGGGCGAGCCGGCCTCCTCGCGGTCGGGGGGCGCCGTCCAGATCACCTCGTCCAGGTCGACCAGGTCCACCGCGCCACCTCCGGCCAGGAATGGGTCGCCTTCGGCAAAGGTCGAGCGCCGGCCGACCAGGGCGCCCGACCCGAACGGGGCATAGAGCTTGTGGCCGCTGAAGGACAGGTAGTCGGCCGCTTCGGGGAGCGGTCGATGGGGGGCCAACTGGGCGGCATCGAGCGCTACCGGGATCCCCCGCTGGTGGGCGGCATCGATGATGGCGTCGATGGGGGGGAGCCAACCGGTGACGTTGGACGCGGCGGTGATGGCCAGCAGCGAGGGACGTCGTCCGGTATCGAGCGCTGCGGTGACGTCGTCGACCGTGAAGGTGCCGGTGGGCCCGCACTCGACATAGCGACGCTCCGCCACCCGACCCCAGGGCAGCAGGTTGGCATGGTGCTCCACCACGGTCGTCACCACCACGTCGTCGGGTGCGAATCGCAGGCGGTAGGCCAGGTGGTTTATGGCCTCGGTGGTGTTCCGGCACAGCACGGCAACGTCGTCACCATCGGGGTCACGCCCGGTGAACCGGAGCACGGCGAGACGAGCATCCTCGTAGGCGGCCGTGGCCCGCCGGGACCGGAAGCCCGCACCCCGGTGGACGCTCGAGTACCAGGGAAGGAATCGCGACACGCGGTCAGCCGCCGCCGGGAGGGCCTGGGTGGACGCAGCCTGATCGAGCTCGATGGCCGGACGTTCGGTCCCGTCGAGACACGGCACCATCTCACCCGTTCCGATCAAGGTAGCCAACGGAGCTAGCGCATCTGCCTGGTCCGTTGCCTCGTCCCGAGTGAGTGCCGATGAGGGATCCACGGGCCCACCCTACGGCCGGGTCGGGGACCTCCGGGTACGATCGGCCCCCATGGAGACAGAGACCGGAACCGAAAGAGAAGCGGGCTCAGTGACCGGCCCGGTGATCGATGGCGGTGTGGGATCGGACGCCGTGGTCGTCGAGGCCACCCCGGTGGAGCCGGCCGATGTGGACGCGGTCGAGGCGCTGCTCGACCAGGTGGACGCTGCGCTCGCCCGGCTCGACGACGGCAGCTACGGACGTTGCCAGAGCTGCGGGACGATCATCGCCGACGAGCGCCTGGCGGAGATCCCGACGGCACGGACGTGCGCGGCATGCGTGGTGCCCGTGCCCGTCGCCGGCTGACCGAACCGGAACGCCCCGGTCGCCGGTTCACTCGGCGCGGTCATGTGACGAACAACGATTGGCGGCGGTGCTGCAGGAAGGCACGTTCCTTCTCGTTCTCGGTACGAGCGATGGCAGCCTCGTACGCGGCATTCGCCTCGTTCGGCCGATCCAGGCGTCGCAGTAGGTCGGCGCGAACGGCATGGAACAGGTAGTAGCGGTCGAGCTCGAGTCCATCGACCAGAGCGAGGGCTACATCCGGCCCATCCAGCTCGGCGACAGCCACCGCTCGGTGGAGAGACACGACCGGGCTCGGATCGAACACCACCAGCTGGTCGTAGAGCTGGACGATCTGGCTCCATTCGGTCGCCACCGCGGCCGCGGCGTCGCTGTGAACGGCGTTGATGGCAGCTTGGATCTGGTAGGGGCCGGGTTGGTTGCGCACAACGCAGCGCCGGGCGATGCTTTGGCCCTCGTCGATGAGGTTCTGATCCCACCGACCCCGGTCCTGGTCGGCCAGCAGCACGAGGTCACCGTCGGGAGACGTACGCGCCGCGTGACGGGCGTGGATCAGCAGCATGAGCGCCAACAGGCCCATGACCTCGGCTTCGTCGGGCATAAGTTCGGCCAGCAACCGCCCCATGCGGATGGCTTCTCCGCAGAGGTCCTCTCGTATGAGGCGGGAGCCAGCACTCGCCGTGTACCCCTCGTTGAAGACCAGATAGACGACGGCGAGCACCGAGCGGAGCCGATCGGGCAGGTCGGCTTCACTGGGCAACCGGAACGGGATTCCCGCGTCCCGGATCTTTCCTTTGGCCCGTACCAACCGCTGGGCCATGGTCGGTTCGGGCACCAGGAAGGCCTTCGCTATCTCGGCCGTGGTCAGCCCTCCGAGGAGCCTGAGGGTGAGGGCCACCCTCGCAGCCTGCCCGAGCGCGGGATGGCAGCAGGTGAAGATCAAGCGCAAGCGGTCATCAGGCACAACGCCCTCCTCTACGGGCTCGGCCCTCTCGTCGCCGGCCAGCAACAGGGCCTCTCGAGCCCGTCGATCATGGGTTGAGGCTCGACGGAGCCGATCGATGGCCCGGCGTCGTGCCGTGACGATGATCCAGCCCGACGGACTCGGTGGCAGACCATCGGCCGGCCAGCGCAGCGCGGCCACCTCGAACGCGTCCTGGACCGCTTCTTCGACCAGATCGATGTCGCCGAAGGCGCGGACCAATGCGGCCACAACCCGCCCATGCTCCTCTCGGAACACCGCTTCGATCTCGCCGCCCGAGGCGGGGGGCATGCCGACCCTCCTAGTGGACGGCGGCGCCACTTTGAAACGGGCGCACCTCGATCGGGAGCGTGGTCGCCTCGGCCAGCCTGGTGGCCCATCGCAGTGCCGCGTCGAGGTCGTCGGCGTTGATGATGGTGAGGCCCCCCAGATGCTCCTTGCCTTCGACGTACGGGCCGTCGGTCATGAGCGGCTCACCGCCCTGTACCCGCACCACCGTGGCCGTGCTTTGGGGAAACAGGCCGTCGGCAAAGACCCAAGCGCCGGCTGCTCGCATCTCCTCGTTCAGTACGGCCAGGTCCCTGCCGATTCGTTCCAGGTCCACCTCGGGTGAGGGTGGTCCGTCGGGTTGATACACGCTGAGTAGGTACTGCCTCATGGGGCGCTCCTCGTTTCGGGGCCCGACACGGTGCCGAGCCGTCACCCTCTATACGAATGACATCTCACCAGATCGACACGTTTGGCCATCGAGATGGGGTGTTCAGTGCCGGGTCGGGGCCGTTGTCCGGGCATCCCGAGAACCCAGCCGTTGTCCGTGCCGTCCCGAGAAACCAGAATGGACCTGTGGACGGATCGCCGTTGAGAGAGGACCTGATCGACCTGTCGGACTACGTATGGCGGCGCTTGATCGACCGTCTGGAGGGATTGACCGACGAAGAGTATTTGTGGGAACCGGTCCCGGGCTGCTGGTCCATCCATCCCAGGCCCGACGGTCTGTGGACGTGGGACTTCAGCTGGCCGGAACCGGACCCACCGCCCATCACCACCATCGCCTGGCGGTTGGTACATATCACGGTCAACGACGACCGATTTCGGCCGTGGCTCGGTCTCGGTCCGCATCCACATCGTCCACACCGCACGGTGCCGCCCACCGCTGAGGCGGCGATCGAGGTTGTCGCGGCCACGCGAGCCGACCGACGCGAGGACCTCATCGAGACCACCGACCTCCGACTTGGGGAGCAGATCGGCCCTCTCGGTGGCCCGTACGCCGAGCGCACCAGGGTCTCCTGGGTGCTGCACGTCCTCGACGAAGTGATCCACCACGGCGCCGAAGTAGGTCTCCTGCGGGATCTCTATGGGGAGCGGTATCGCCACGCCTGACCTTGCGGCTGACCTCGCGCCATGAGCACCTCGGCCTGCGACGGACTTCCCCGGGCCACATGCGACCCCTGACGATCGCGCCGATCGCTCACGGCCCTGCGGGGCTACAAGATGGCTCCACCGCAGGTCAGAGCGGTGGGGCCATCCCTTCAACTTCTCGTTCTACTTCTTGGTCTCCCAGAAGATCGTGGCGATCTCGTCGATCTGGTCGAGGAGGCGCTGCCCGATGGCGGGGTCGTTCGCCTTCTTGACCTCGCCGGCCGTCTTGGTGGCCTGCCAGAACAGGTTGTGGAGCTGGGGATACTTCTCCACGTGCTCGGGCTTGAAGTAGTCGGTCCACAGCACCCACAGGTGGTGCTTCACCAGGTCGGCGCGCTCTTCTTTGATGAAGGTGGCCCGGGTCCGGAAGACGTCGTCCGTTGAGTCGTTGAACTTGTCGATGGTGTTCTTGACCGACTCCGCCTCGATGCGGGCCTGGGCCGGGTCGTAGACGCCACAGGGGAGGTCGCAGTGGGCGTGGACCACGCTGGGTGGGCTCAACCGGTCGATGGTGGCAAGCAGGCGGTCAACAGTACGCATGAGCAGGACTCCTTTGGGGCAAGGTAGGGGACGATGCTGTTCCGGGCCACCTTATCGAGCTTCATCTGACCATGGCCAAGCTCAATTCCTGTACCCGGAGACCCGTGCCCGGAATCATGGCCGCAACCGCCGTCGTCGGCTTGGCCGTGGTGGCGTGTGGCGTGGTGGCCCGGGTGGAGGTTTCCGGGGCTTCGATGGCACCGGCCTTGTTGCCCGGCGACCGCCTGCTCGTGCTCCGGTGGCCCCGGCCGGTGGCTCGGTGGCCGGCGCCAGGGGACGTGATCGCCGTGCGGGACCCCCGGCAACCTGTTCGGGTCCTGGTCAAACGGGTCGGGTCCGTCGACCGGCTCCGGGGGACGGTCGAGGTGCTGGGGGACCAGGCAACGGCCAGCACGGACAGCCGGGCCTTCGGGCCGGTGCCCCGGTCGCTGGTGGTGGGCAGGGCGATCTACCGCTATGCCCCCCCGGGTCGGGTCGGCAGCGGTCCCTGGGGCCCGGGCTACGATCGACCCGACGGCGAGCCTGCAGGCCGGTTTGGATCAGATCCCGCCGGTCCGTCGGCCGCCACGAAGGGAAAGGCATGAAGGATCCGCCACGCACGGACAGCGCGCAGTTCGTCAAGGAGCTGCCCGAACGGTTCAACGAGCTTGGTTCGTTCATCCGGGAACAACGCAGCTCGGCACGGCTGTCCCTGCGCCGGCTCTCGGAGCTGGCCGGGATCTCCAACCCCTATCTGAGCCAGATCGAGCGGGGTCTGCGCCGACCCTCGGCGGAGATCCTTCAGCAGATCGCCAAGGCGTTGCGCATCTCGGCCGAGACCCTCTACGTACAAGCCGGGATCCTGGAGAAGCCCGACGGCAATACCGATCTGGCCCGGCACATCCTGGCTGACCACAACCTCACCGAAGAGCAGAAGCAGGCGTTGATGCGCATTTACCTCTCGTTCCGCCACGAGAACGACGACGCCAACGCCGGGGCTGACGACGAGTCCGGGTCGGAGGTCGTCAGCCTGCCGGGGGCTGCCGGCGAGTAGTCGGTGCCCCCCAGGTAGGCTCAGCCACGCATGAGGCGCCTGGCCGTACTCTCCCTACACACGTCCCCCCTGGCCCAACCGGGTACCGGGGACGGCGGCGGCATGAATGTCTACGTACGCGAGCTCTCGTCCGCGCTGGCTCGGGCCGGGGTGCGCTGCGACGTGTTCACCCGGGCGTGGTCGCCCGACCTTCCCGGATGCGTCACCGTCGAGCCCGGGTTCCGGGTACACCACGTGCCCGCTGGCCCGCTGGCCCCCATGGCCAAAGAAGCACTCCCGGCCATCGTCGACGAGTTCACCGAGGGCGTGTTGAAGCGCATGGTCGGTGCCGATGGTGCCGATGTGGGCGAGAGCCCCGCCTTCGACGCCGTCCACGCCAACTACTGGCTGAGCGGCCTGTCCGGGCATGTGATCAAGCACGAGCTGAACGTGCCCTTGGTGTCCACGTTCCACACCCTCGACCGGGTGAAGGCCGAGGCCAGCCCGGAAGAGGTGGAGGCCGACGCAGGCGGCCGCCGGGCCGAAGCCGAGGCCGCCATCATCCGGTGCTCCGACACCGTGCTGGCCTCGTGCTCGGTCGAGGCCGAGCAGATCGTCGAGCTCTACGGCGCCGACGCCTCCCGCATCCGCATCGTGGCTCCCGGCGTCGACCACGCCTTCTTCGGCCCCGGTTTTCGCCCCCAGGCCCGCCGGGCGCTGGGCTTCGCCCCCGAAGGACCGCTGCTGTTGTTCGTCGGTCGTATCCAGCCTTTGAAGGGTGCCGACGTCGCCGTTCGGACCCTCGCAGCGCTGCACGCCGACCACCCCGACGCCCGGCTGGTGGTGGTGGGTGGCCCCAGTGGCCCCCATGGCCAGGTGGAGGTGGACCGGCTGGTAGCCCTGGTCACCGAGCTCGGACTGGGCGGGAAGGTCGACTTCGTGCCTCCTCGTCCCCACGAGCTGCTCTCGACCTACTACCGGGCGGCCGACGTCTGCCTGGTCCCCAGCCGCTCCGAGTCGTTCGGCCTGGTGGCCCTCGAGGCCGCCGCCTGCGGCACCCCGGTGGTGGCCTCCGACGTGGGTGGCCTCCAGACCCTGGTCGATCACGGTCGAACCGGGTTCCTGGTCGAGGACCCGTCCCCGGAGTGGTTCGCGGCGTGGACGCGGCAGATCCTGGCCGAGCCCCTGTTGGCCGAGCGTCTGGGTACCGGCGCCGTCCTTCGAGCCCGCCGGTACACGTGGGCCCGCGCCGCCGGTCTGCTCCGTCAGATCTACGAGGAGCTCACCGCTGGACGCCTCGTGGAGTGTTCGTGAGTGGGGGCATTCCCGAAGCGGCCGAACGCCAGGCCGTCTGCGACTGCATCGACGCCTGGTCTGCACGGGAACTGAAGGCATCGGGAGCCCTGGTGGCGGTCGATCGCCAGGAGGGTGGGGACCCGATCACCGGTGCCCCCCGCTGGTACCTCCGGCTCAAGGGCGATGAGAAGGAGTTCGTGACCGTCTGGCTGACCCTCCGCCAGCGCATGCTGCACCATGAGGCCCAGTTCATGCCCGCTCCCGAGACCAACATCGAAGAGACGTGGCGGTACCTGCTCAAGCGCAACGCCGACCTGGTCGGCATGAGCTTTGCGCTGGGGTTCGAGGATGCCATCTACCTGGTGGGCCGGGTGCCCGCCGACCGGGTCGATGACGACGAGCTCGACCGGATCATGGGCGCCTCGCTGGCCTATACCGACGACTGCTTTCCCACGGCCATGACCCTGGGATACGAGGGCATGTACCGGCGGCGTCCACCCTCGCAGCGGTAGCGGGCCCCGGGCCAGGTCGCCATCCTGGCCGCCCGGACCGGTCGTGGGCGCTGGTAGCTTCGCGGCATGACAACCCCGAAACTCCTGGTCGTGGGCGGCGGCAAGATGGGATCGGCGATGGTGGCCGGGATCCTTGGTGCCGGTTGGGCGGAGGCCGACGAGGTGGCGGTGGTCGATCCCGACGCCGGACAACGAGAGCGCCTTGCCCAGCGGCATCCTGGTCTGATCGCCCTCGATGCACCCATCGATGCCGAGGGGGCGTTGCTCGCAGTCAAACAGGACGCGGTCAACGCCGTGTGCCGTGCCGTTGGGGCCCTCCGCGTGCCTCGGGTGCTCTCGGTGGTGGCCGGCATCAACACCGAGCGGCTCGAAGCGGTGCTGCCGCCGGGCACGGTGGTCGTCCGGGCCGTGCCCAACACCCCCGCGTTGGTGGGGGCAGGGGTGGCGGCCATGTCCGGCGGGAGCACGGCGATCAGCGCCGATCTCGACTGGGCCGAGGGCATCCTGGCTGCGGTGGGCCAGGTCGTGCGCCTGCCCGAGCGCCATCTCGACGCCGTGACCGGCCTGTCCGGCTCGGGTCCGGCCTACGTGTTCCTGGTGGCCGAAGCGATGATCGAGGCCGGGGTGCTGGCCGGCCTACCCCGGGACGTGAGCCGCGATCTGGTGGTGGGTACACTGTCGGGATCAGCCAAGCTGCTGGCCGAAACGGGTGATGATCCCGCCGTTCTGCGGGCCGCGGTCACCTCGCCTGGCGGGACCACGGCCGCCGGACTTCGCACCCTCGAGTTCAAAGCGGTGCGGTCCGCCTTCATCGAAGCGGTGGCCGCGGCGACCGAACGGTCACGCCAACTGGGTCGCTGACTGTCTCCGACCCGACTGTCTCCGACCCGCCGGCTCCGACCCGCCGGCGGAACCTGGACCGCCCGACCGGCTGCCTACCCAGGCTTGGGCAGGATGACGGATCGGGTCCCCGCCGGAGGCTGCCATGCCACCATGGTCACGCCGCTGCGGCGGAAGACGACGTGTGCCCCCTCGAGCCCCGAGGTGTAGGCGATGGCCGTCTTCGAGAACTGGCCGGCCACCGGCTGCAACGGGTCGTTGGGCGCGAACACGAAGTACACGGGCTTTTGGGTGACCGGGAAGACCTGGGGAACGGCGTACCAGGCGTAGATCGCCTTCCGCTCGGCCAGGCCCCCCGAAACGGCTGACCCCACGATGACCTGGGCGTCGGGCGGGATCTGCGACCGGGCCGCGTCCAGTGCATCTGCGGTGGCCGAGGAGTTGACGAACCAGTCCGACTTGGCCGCGCCCAGCTTGGGGATCGAGGAGTAGAGCGAGAGCCCGAAGAGGCCGATGCCCACGATGCAGGTGGCCACCACGATGCGCCGGTGGCTCCGTTCTTCGTCAGCAGCCAGGCGATGGGCCGGTCCGGCGTCGCCGTCGGCGGCCGCCCCGAAGGGCAACAGGCCGCGCCGCGCCGTCCACTCGAGCACCAGCACGGTGCCCACGGGCACGACGATGAAGACGGGGAAATTCTGGAAGGGCGAATGGATGTACCCCACGTTGGCCTGGAGGGCATTGGGCACCAGGACCACGATGCTGATGAACAGGGCCCAGGGTGCGGCGACGCCCACCAACCCTCCGGTGGTGAGGGTGTCGAGGATGAAGGCCCAGCGTTGGTGGAGGATGAGAAACCAGCGACCGGGGTGGACGAACAGGCCGGCCACGATGGAGAAGATGGTGACCGAGCTTCCGGCGGCCAGATAACCCAGGCCGGCCTGGAGGTCCGAGCCCACGTTGGCGTGCAGCGAGGAAATGATGACGAGCCACAGAGCCCCGCCGACGACGAGGATGGCGCCGGCCCGACGGGTCTCCCGGCTGCACACCAGCGCAGCCACCCCCAGCCCGATGGCGTAGGTGGCGGCCACATCGCCGGTCAACAGCATGATGGCCGCCCAGATCAGGGCCCGCTTGCTGCGCCCGTTGTAGAGGTCTCGTGCGGCCAGGACCAAGAACAGGGTGGCGAAGGCCTGGAAATGGAAGTCGAACCAGTCGGCTTGGTAGAAGTTTGGGTTCACCAGG
Organism: uncultured Acidimicrobiaceae bacterium; assembly: GCA_963781305.1. Taxonomy (GTDB): domain Bacteria; phylum Actinomycetota; class Acidimicrobiia; order Acidimicrobiales; family RAAP-2; genus DASXMT01. The sequence goes on along the minus strand of CAWAFL010000014.1, from coordinate 328,199 downwards.
AGGACGACGACGAACCCGAGGGCGACCGGGGCGGCGGGGATGCTGCGTCGGTGCCGTCCCAATGCGTCGAGCACCCAGCGGAAGGCGACGGCCTCCGAAGCCACCGCGGCCAGCTCCTGCAGCCACTTGAGGTCCACCGGGCTGGAGTGGATCCAGTAGACCAGAGACATCGGCCACATGATCAGTTCGAAGTGGTTCCGCCAGAACGGCAGCTGGTCGACCGTGCTGTACGGGTTCAGATGTCCGTGGGCGATCAGGTACCAGGCCTGGCTGTACAGGGCGAAGTCGTTGGTCACGTCCCAGCGGGTGTACAGGTGTGCCCCGGCCACCAGCATGACGATGAGCTGGATGCCCAGCAGCCCATAGCCAACCCGCCGCACCCAGTGGAGGCCCTCGTCCTTGTCGTGGGATCGACGGCTGATCCGGTGGTCGGTTGATCGACGGCCGATCCCGTCGTCGGTTGATCGACCGCCGATGTCGAGCAGCGATTGCGGTGTGTGGCGCACCGAGCGCTTCCCTTCGGATCGGAACTACGAGTCTGAAGCCTCGGCCATCGAGGAGGCCCGCCGACCCGAGACCATAATCTGGCTCCGGACCTGGATCGGACCACGCTGACCCAATTCTCACTTTCCACACCAACCACGGTGGCGTACAGTCGCCTCAGCGGAGGGAGTGAGACACCAATGGATGACAGCGCGAGCGCTCGGTTTCTGACCGTCACTGAGGTGGCGGCCAATCTCCGGGTCTCCAATATGACCGTGTACCGGCTGATCAACACGGGCGACCTGCCTGCGGTTCGGATCGGCAAGTCGTTCCGGATACGAGAGGACGATCTCAACCGTTATCTGACCGGGCAGTACACGAAAGCAGGCTGATCCCGGCGCTGGGCAGCACCCCGGTACGTCCCGTGCCGGCCGTGTTCTTCCTGTCCGACTACGGGCTGGTTGATGAATTCGTCGGCGTGGTCCACGCCGTCGTGCAGCGCGTGGCCCCGGACGTACCGGTGATCGACCTCACCCATCAAGTCCCCAGCTTCGACGTGGCCACCGCCGCCCGGGTCCTGGAGCGGGCCGTCCCGTACCTGGGGCCCGGCGTCGTGCTCGCCGTCGTCGATCCGGGGGTGGGCTCGGAGCGCCGGGGCGTGGCCCTCGAGGTGGGCACCGAGGTCGGCCCGCGCTGGATGGTCGGTCCTGACAATGGGCTGCTCCTCCCGGCTGCCGACCTGCTCGGCCGGCCCCGCCGGGCCGTGGCCCTGGCAGGAGCCTCCACCTTCGACGGCCGCGACGTCTTCGCTCCGGCCGCCGCCCAACTGGCCGCCGGCGGTGCCCTGGAGCCACTGGGCCCACCCATCGACGTCGGCGGGCTGGTGGCCCTTCCCGCCGGCCCGGCCCCCGTCTCGGTGTCGGCCGGTGTCATGACCACGTGGGTGACCTGGGTGGACGGGTACGGGAACGTCCAGCTGGCCGGCGACGGCCCTACCTGGGACCAGTTGGGGGTGGGTCTGGGAGCCACTGTCCTGGTCGGCCCGTCGGACCGCACCGTTCAGGACCGGCCGGCCCGGGCCCGCCGGGTGTCGGCGTTCTCCTCGCTCGAGCCCGGTGAGCTGGGCCTGCTCGTCGATGCCAACGGTCTCCACTCCCTGGTCCTCGACCGCGCCTCGGCGGCGTCGGCACTGGGCATCAGCGGCCCGGGCCTCGTGGTCCGGGTCCAGGCCCGGGGTGGGATCGAGGACTGACGATTGAGGCCGACCCCCAGGGCCCGACATCGTTTTCCCTTTCCGCCCCTCCCTCTGTACGATCCGCCGCAGTGACCGACGCCGTCGACCCTCGGAGCAAGGAGGCGAGCCCGGGCTCTCCGCCGCCTGCAAGCTCGGGCCGCCCGGAGCCCTCGGGTGAGCGCCGGATCCCCGAGGCCACCGTGGTTCGCCTTCCGGTGTACCAGCGGATCCTCGAGGAGCTGCTGCGCTCGGGCAATGCAACCGTGTCCTCCGAGCAGTTGGCCGCGTCGGCCCGGATGAATGCGGCCAAGGTGCGAAAGGACCTTTCCCTGCTGGGTTCGTTCGGGACCCGCGGATCGGGGTACGACGCCGCGTTTCTCATCGAGCAGATCGATCGGGAGCTCGGACTGGACCAGGTGTGGCCGGTGGTGATCGTCGGCATCGGCAACCTGGGCCGAGCCCTGGCCAACTCACAGGGCTTCACCACCAGGGGCTTCATCGTGGCCGCCCTCCTTGACGTGGATCCCGCTGTGGTGGGCGAGCGGATCGGGGACAACACCGTCCGGCACATGGACGAGCTCGAGGCGGTCGCGGCAGAGAAGAGCCTGTCCATCGGGGTTATTGCCACCCCGGCCTCCGCCGCGCAGGGCGTCGGCGACCAGCTGGTCGAAGTGGGCGTGCGCTCCTTGTTGAACTTCGCACCCACCGTGTTGGCCGTGCCCCCGGAGGTTCTGCTGCGCTACGTGGACCTGTCCATCGAGCTCCAGGTCATGAGCTTTTACCAGGCCCGCCTGGGGGCCACGGCGGCGCAGCACACCATGCCCTCCCTCCGATCCATCGGCCTGACCGGGGCCTGAAGGGGCCGGGCGCCGTCCCGGCGACTGGCGATCTGCCCTGAGGACCGGCATGCTTGAAGCTCGGTCGGGGTCTCCTCGCCTGGGTACCGACCATCCGCCGAGCAAGCAAGGGAGTCACCCCAAGCAGTGTCCGTCGTTGTCGTAGGCCTCGAGCAGCGCCAGGCCCCGCTCGACCTGCTCGAGCAGGTGGCAGTGGGTGAGAACGCCCTGCCCAAGGCGCTCGGCATGCTCCGCGACCGGGCCAACCTGTCCGAGGCCGTGGTCCTTTCCACCTGCCTGCGTACCGAGGTCTATGCCGTCGTCGAGCGGTTTCACGACGGGGTGGCCGAGCTCCAGGAGTTCTTCGCCGCCATCGGCGGCCTGCCTGTGGATGCCCTGGCCGAGCACCTGGTCACCCGCTTCGACGATGACGTGGCCGAGCACCTCTTCACCGTCGCCTCCGGGTTGGACTCGGCCGTGCTGGGCGAGTCGGAGGTCCTCGGCCAGGTGCGCCGGGCCTGGGAACGGGCCCAGCGAGAGCGGGCTTCAGGACCGGTGCTCGGTTCGTTGTTCCGCCACGCCGTCGAGACCGGGAAGCGGGTCCGGTCCGAGACGGCCATTGCCCGCGGCATCACGTCGCTGTCCAACGGGGCCGTAGCCATGGCGGCCAACCGACGTCCCGAAGGGTTGGCCGGTTCCCGCATCCTGGTCGTGGGGGCGGGTGAGATGGGCGAAGGGGTGATCCGGTCCATCGCCTCGCACGAACCGTCGGAGCTGGTGGTGGCCAACCGCACCGCGGCCCGCGCTGCTGAGCTGGTCGCCGGCCTCCCGGCCCCGCTCGCCTCGCGAAGCCGGGTGACCTCGATGGCCAAGGTCCCCGAGGCCCTGGCCACGGCTGATGTGGTGTTCACCTCGGTGGCCACTACCCACCCGATCGTGGAGGCGCCGGTGCTCGCTGCCGCCGTGGCCCATCGAGAGCCCGATGATCCGTTGCTCGTGGTCGACCTGGGCGTGCCCAGGAACGTGGAGCCCGCGGCCGCCGATCTCGCCGGCATCACCCTCTTGGACATGGACGCCCTCCGAGCCGCGGTAGAGGGGGCCTTGTCCGGTCGCCAGGGAGAGCTGGCCCACGCCCAGGAGATCGTGGCCGATCAGCTGGAGCGGTACCGGGTGGCGGCTCGTGCCCGGGGGGCCGCTCCCGTCGTGTCGTCCCTCCGTTCCCGGGCCGAGGACATACGCCGCTCCGAGCTCGAGCGGCACCGGTCCAAGTTGGCGGAACTCACCGAGGAGCAGTGGAGCCAGGTGGACGCGGTGACCCGGTCGACGGTGGCCAAGCTGCTGCATGAGCCCACCGTGGCGGTGAAGGACGCCGCCGGCACGCCCCGGGGCGAGCGCCTGGTCGAGGCCCTCCGGGCCCTCTTCGATCTGTAGCACAGTGCCTGCTCGCCCGCAGCTTCGGCTGGCCACGCGCGGATCGCCGCTCGCCCTCTGGCAGGCGCACCGGGTGGCTGGAATGCTCGCCGCCCTGGCCGACGAGGAAACATCGGAACCCACCGTTGACGTGACCTTGGTCATCGTGGAGACGGCTGGCGACCGGAACACCGATGTGCCCCTGCACGCCCTGGGTGGGCAGGGGGTCTTCGTCAAAGAGGTCCAAGCGGCCGTGCTGCGTGGAGATGCCGACGCCGCCGTGCACTCGGCCAAGGACCTGCCGGCCGCGCCCGAACTGTCGCCCCCTGGTCTGATGCTGGCCGCCTTCCCAGAACGGGCCGATCCCCGGGACCTGCTGGTTGGCGCTCGGCTGGACGACCTGCCCCCGGGGGCCACCGTGGCCACCGGATCGGTGCGGCGGCGCACCCAGCTGGCCAACCTGGTGCCCGATCTCACCTACACCGATTTGCGCGGCAACCTGGGTACCCGCCTGGCTGCTGTCGGCCGGCGCGACGTGTCGGCCGTCGTTGTGGCCAAGGCGGCGGCGGACCGCTTGGGCTGGGAACCGCCCGCCGGCGTCGACACCGAGGTGCTCGATCAGCTGGTGATGGTTCCCCAGGTGGGCCAAGGAGCCCTGGCCGTCGAGTGCCGGACCGATGATGCGGCGACGCGGGCGTTGCTGGCGGCCATCGACGACGCCGAGGTCCGACGAGCGGTCTCGGCCGAGCGGGCCTATCTGGCCGAGCTCGGGGGCAGCTGCACGTTGCCGGTTGGCGCCCACGCCCAGGTGGTGCCCGACGAACCGGTCGCTGTTGTCGGCCCGGGAATGTCGCCCGCTGGGTCCGGCACTGAGCTGTCCGGCACTGAGCTGCCCGACGTCGTGCTGCCCGACGTCGTGCTGCCCGACGTCGTGCTGCCCGACATCGAGCTCACCGCCATCCTGGCCAGCGAAGACGGCCGGGTGGTGCTCCGCCAGAGTGCTCGCGGCAAGGATCCCGAGCGGCTGGGTCGAGACGTCGCCCGCTACCTGCTCGACGACTGCGGCGGCGCCTCCCTCGGGTACTGGGGCGACGTCGATGGGACGGCGGAGGCGGTGCCGTGACCGTGCACCTGGTCGGCGCCGGCCCCGGTGATCCCGAGCTGGTGACCGTCCGGGGCGCCGCCCTCCTGGCTCGGGCCGACGTGATCATCTACGACCGTTTGATCGCCCACTCGCTGCTGGACCTGGCTCCTCCCGGAGCCGAACGGATCGACGTGGGCAAGAAGCCAGGTCGGCCCACCCGGCAGAGTGACATCAACGCGCTGCTCATCGAACACGGCGGCAAGGGCCGGGAGGTGGTCCGGCTCAAGGGGGGAGACCCGTTCCTGTTCGGCCGGGGTGGTGAGGAGGCAGAAGCGCTGCAGGCCGCGGGCATCCCCTACGACGTGGTGCCCGGCGTCACCTCGGCCTTCGCCGCCCCGGCGGCGGCGGGCATCCCGGTCACCCATCGGGGCCTGTCCACGTCGGTCACCGTGGTCACCGGCCACGTCGGTGACCCGTCTGCCCCGGGGGGTGTCGACTGGCGCGCCCTGGCCCAAGCGGGCGGCACGCTGGTGGTCATGATGGGCATGGCCGATCGTGCCCGGATCGCCGAGGCCCTGATCGACGGGGGCCGGCCGGGCGACACACCGGTGACCGTCGTCCACTGGGGAACCACCGACGAGCAGCGAACCGAGCGGACCACCCTCGACGGACTGGCCGAGGTCGATCTTCCGGCGCCGTGCACCATCGTGATCGGTCCGGTAGCGGGGCTCGACCTCAGATCCACGGCCGCCAACCCTGGCGGTGGCGAGCCGACGTGACCGACTGGCCGGCTTCGAGGCGGCTGGCGGGTGTCACGATCGTGGTCACCCGCACCCGGGCCCAGGCCTCGTCGCTGGTGGACCGTCTGACCGGGGAGGGAGCGTCGGTGGTCGAGCTGCCGGTGATCGCCATCGAGGATCCGCCCGACGGAGGCGAGGCCCTCCGCCACGCCGCCGACCAGGCAACAGCGGGCGCCTACGACTGGTTGGTGTTCACCTCCACCAACGCCGCGTCCCGCTTCCTGGCCAGCCTGGACAACCGCCCTGTTCCCCAGGACACCCGATGGGCGGCGGTCGGATCGGGCACGGCGGCGACGCTGGCCCGGGGGGGACATCCGCCCGACCTGGTCCCCGTCACCTCGGTGGCGGAGGCGCTCGCCCAGGACCTCCCGGTCGCACCGATCGGGATCGGTGGGGGAGGTGGGCGAGCCACGGGCCGGATCCTGTTTCCCCGAGCGGAGTCGGTGCGGGACGTGCTCGCCCCGGGACTCCGGGCCAAGGGCTGGACGGTCGACGAGGTCGTTGCTTACTGGACGGTTGCAGGGTCGCCCGGGCCCGGCGCCATCGCCGCTGCCTCCCGGGCTGATGCGGTGGCGTTCACCTCCTCGTCGACGGTCGAACGCACGGTCGAGTTGTTGGGGATCGACCAGGTCCCTCCGGTGGTGGCCAGCATCGGGCCCATCACCTCGGCGTCGGCCTTCGCCGCCGGGCTCACGGTCACGGTGGAGGCGGTCGAGCACACCATCGACGGGTTGGTGGCAGCCCTGGTGAATGCCCTCGAGCCGGGGCAGCACCCCACTGGTTGAACCGGCGCCTGGGCCAAGGACCGGGATCCCCCGTCCTGCCGTAGGCTCTAAGTCCGTGTCGAGCACCGATTCGAACAACCCCAAACCAGGAACTGGTCTGTCGGCCTTCCCGGCCCGGCGCATGCGCCGACTGCGGAGGACCCCGGCCCTCCGCCGGCTGGTGGCGGAGACCCGTCTATCGGTCGACGACCTGGTCGCCCCGCTGTTCGTGGCCGACGGTCTCCACGAGCCCCACTCCATCGCCTCGCTGCCCGGCGTCGTGCAGCACACGGTGGAGACGCTGGCCACCGAAGCGAAGCGACTCTGCGGCCTCGGCGTACCCGCGCTCATCCTGTTCGGTCTGCCCCGCCCCGAGGACAAGGACGCGGTGGGGTCCCAGGCGTTCGATCCCAACGGGATCGTCCAGCGCGGCCTGGCTGCGGTTCGAGAGGCGGTGGGCGAGGAGATGGTGCTCATCGCCGACTGCTGCCTTGACGAATTCACCGATCACGGACATTGCGGGATCGTGGACCCGGCCACAGGGGATGTCGACAACGACGCCACCCTTCCGCTGTACGCGGACACAGCGGTGTCGCAGGCAGCTGCCGGCGCCGATGTGATTGCGCCCAGCGGCATGATGGATGGCCAGGTCGCGGCCATCCGGGCCGCCTTGGACAGCGACGGCCGTGACGACACGGCCATCCTGGCGTATGCGGCCAAGTACGCATCGGCCCTGTACGGCCCCTTCCGCGAAGCAGTGGACGTGACCATCGCCGGCGGCGGGAACCGCAAGGGATATCAACAGGATCCCCGCAACCGCCGGGAGGCCATGGCCGAGGTGACCCTCGACATCGCCGAGGGGGCCGACATGGTCATGGTGAAGCCTGCCCTCACCTACCTCGACGTCATCGCCGACGTGCGTGCTGCAGTGGATGTCCCGGTGGGGGCCTACCACGTGAGCGGGGAGTACGCCATGATCCAGGCCGCCGCCGAACGGGGCTGGATCGACGGTCCGGCCGTGGCCCTCGAGCAGCTGACCGCGGTCAAGCGGGCCGGAGCGGACGTCATCCTCACCTACTTCGCCGGTGACCTGGCCGAGGTTCTGGGTGGCTGACCACACCCGATCGGCCGAGCTCTTCGATCGCGCCCTCCGGGTGATCCCGGGGGGCGTCAACTCGCCGGTGCGCTCGTTCCGTTCGGTGGGGGGCGAGCCTTATTTCGTGGCCCGGGGCGAGGGCGCGTCGGTGTGGGACGCCGACGGGAACCGGTACCTCGACTTCGTCCAGTCCTACGGAGCGTCGTTGCTCGGGCACGCCCACCCCGAGGTCATCGCCGCCATCACCGACGCTGCGGCGCGGGGCACCACCTACGGGGCCCCGACGGAGGGCGAGGTGCTCCTGGCCGAGGCCATCTGTGCCCGCGTGCCCGGGTGCGACCAGGTCCGCCTGGTGTCGTCGGGAACCGAGGCGGCCATGAGCGCCATCCGGGTCGCACGCGGCTTTACCGGTCGCAGCCGGATCGTGAAGTTCGCCGGCTGCTACCACGGCCATTCCGACGGCCTGTTGGCCGGCGGGGGCAGCGGCGTGGCCACCCTGGGCCTTCCCGACTCGGCCGGCGTCCCGGCCGGCGCGGTGGGCGAGACCGTGGTGGCCCCCTACAACGTCGTGCCCGAGCTGGGCGACGATGTGGCCTGCGTCATCGTGGAGCCGGTGGCGGCCAACATGGGGCTCGTCCCCCCGGCCCCGGGCTTCCTAGAGGGCCTCCGGTCGGCCTGCGACGCCGCCGGCGTTCTGCTGATCTTCGACGAGGTGATCACCGGGTTCCGCCTGGGACCTGGGGGGGCCAGCGTGCTATCGGGGGTCCGACCTGATCTGTGGTGCTTCGGCAAGGTGATCGGCGGCGGTCTACCAGTGGGCGCCTTCGGGGGCCGCCGTGACGTGTTGTCGGTGCTGGCCCCGGGCGGCCCCGTCTACCAGGCGGGCACCTTGTCGGGGAACCCGCTCGCCACCGCGGCCGGCCTGACCGTCCTGACCCTGATGGACCCAGCGGCGTACGCCGCCCTGGCCGATCGGGTGGCGGACTTCGGCGCCTCGCTGGGCAAGGTCCTCACGTCGGCCACCGCCGGGAGCGGGTTCTCGGTGCAGGTCCCCGTGGTCGGTCCGCTGGTCGGCGTGTTCTTTGTGGCCGACGGCGAGGGCCCGGTTGCCGACTACGACGATGCGGTCCGGGCGGCGTCGACCGGTATCTACCCACGGTTCTTCCGCTCCCTGCTCGATAGGGGCGTGGCGTTGGCCCCGGGTCCCTACGAGGTGGCGTTCCCGTCGATGGCCCATGGAGCCGACGAGTTGGCCTGGACGGTCGACATGGCCGGCGCAGCCATCACCGAGGCCCTCGACTCACTGGGCTGATCAGCCGGCGGGCAGCCGTTCGGCAGCCATTCAGGAACGGTTCAGGAACTCGCTGTGGCACCATCGCGTGTGCTCACGTCGCAGGTCTGCACATACGGATCCATCCATGCACCCCGGCTGTTGCACTGGTCAGACCGGCTGCGCCCGACGTGGGATCCCGACGGAACGGACACCCGGCGGGTCATCCTCCACCGGAGGATGTGGGAGTGGTCGTTCCTCTGCGAGTCCCTGCGCGAAGCGGGCATGTTGCAACCGGGACGCCGTGGCCTCGGGTTCGGTGCCCGTGAACCGCTGGTGTCGCTCTTTGCCGGCATGGGCTGCGACCTGGTCGTTGCCGAATTCGGATCTCATCGGCGTGGAGAGGCAACCTCGCCGGACGCCGACGGCGAGCTCGCCGGAGCGCCGGCCGCAGCGATCGACCACCGATTCTGCCCCGCTGACCTGTTCCGTGAGCGAGTCCAGTACCTCGAGCTCGACCTGCAGGACGTGCTGCGTGACGTGCCTGACGATCTCCACGACTTCGACTTCACCTGGTCGTCACACGTGATTGACCACCTGGGCACGCCGGCCGCGGGCATGGATTTCGTTGCCGCCCAGATGCACCGCCTGAGGCCCGGCGGGCTCGCCGTGCACACCTCGGAGCTCAACTTGTCATCGGACACGGACACCATCGCCGAAGGCGTCGAGGGTGGCACGGTCCTCTATCGGCGGCGGGACGTGGAGGACCTGGTCAGGCGGCTGCGGGCCGACGGCCACCGGATCGCGTACGATCTTTCGGAGGGCAGCTGCCCGGCCGACAGGCACGTCGACGTCCCGCCGTACACCGGCACGCACCTCCGGACCAAGCTGGGGGAGTTCGAGACGACCTCGATTGCTCTGGTCATCCAGAAGCGCAACGATAGGAGGGCATGGTCCCGGGCCACGCGCCTACTGGCACGACAGCGCTGAGCCGCTCCCATGCACGACAATGGTGTGGTGACGGCGGACCAACGGCTGTGAGCGGGCGATGACCGATCCTGGGGAGCCCCAGGAGCCTGGTTCGACGCGTCGGGAGGAGCCGACCGGCGGGTTTCAGCTGGACGGGGTCTCCCTCGTGGGCGATCCGTCCGTCGCCCCGGAGGTGGTCGAGGGGTTGACCCTGTTGTTCGATGCCACCGGCTTCGTCATCGTCGGGCCCGAGCCCGGCGCGTCGCGACGGGTGGAGTGGTCGGCCGTGACCATGGCGGTGGTGGGCCTGGTGGTGGCCGGGACCGACGGCGGGATGGCCACGCCGCTCGATGTCACCGCTTCGGGACGCACGGTTCGGTTCATGCTCCCGGCCAGGCGGGTGTCGCAAGCGGAGGTCTCGTTGCTGGAGCGCCGCATCCTCGAGTGGAAGGGCCCACCCGGCCCCGAGCCCGAACCCGAGGCAGGCGCGTACTCGGCTCGACCAGGCCCATGGCCGTCGCCCGGCGGCTGGCCACAACCGGCGGTCGGCCCCCAACAGTTCGGCCCCCCACCGGTCGGCCCGCCGGCAGGCGCGTGGCCACGACCCGGTACGCAGTGGGCCGGCGGTCAACCACCGAGGTTCGCCAACCCGTCAACGGGGACGCCCGAATCCGGTTGGACCGTTCACCCGGTTGACCATCTGGCCGAACACTCGCGTAGGCGCCGGCGCAAGGTCGTGGGCATGTGCCTGTCGGGGCTGCTCATCCTGGCCGGCGTGGGAATCTGGGTGGGTCTGGCCTCGACCGACCAGTCGACGAGCTCGACGGGCCAGCCGTCTCCCGATCAACAGCTTGCCCAGAAGGTCATGCTCAACAGGTCCGACCTTCCCGTCGGATGGCAGCCGTCGCCCGCGGATTCCAGCGGGACGAGCGGCGCGGACCGGAAGGCTGAGCAGCAGATCGCACGGACGTTCCAGACGTGCATGGGCGTCACCGCCAATCAGGCCACCACTGCCCTTGGGGGGCCGAGCAAGGACCAGACGGCACAGGCCCAATCGCCGGTCTTTGTCGGACCGGGTGCCGGCACCACCGGCGGTTCGGCCAAGGAGCTTCAGTCGTGGACCGCAGTGGTCAAGACCCACGCCGATGAGAAAAGCGACTACGCCATCTTCTCCAACCCGCGGTTCCCGCAGTGCAACGCCACCGCAGGTGCCGCCGAGGCCCAGCTCGGAGTGAACGACAGCAGCGGGGGCCATGACCAACCGGAATCGGCCGAGGGCCACATCGTCTCCATCTCCCCTTTCCCCGGTGAACAGCTCCTCGAAGTGGAGTCGACGTTCACGCTGAACGCCGGCGGACACCCCGAAGTGGTCCAGAACTACCAGGTCCTGGTGGCCGGCAATCGGGTCGAGGCCTCCTTGGGGGCGTTCGCGGTCGGGACCGGTTTCCCCTCGGAGGTCTTGTCCGCGTCGGTGTCGACCCTCGAGCACCGTGTCGCCACCGAGGGTTCCGGGAAGGGATCGGCATGACCGCGGATGGGATCGGCGTGGCCACGGAGGAACCAACCCTTCCCCCGCAGGGAATGTTGCTCACCGGCGTGGATATGGGCGGCGACTACCAACGGGGCACCCCCACCGTCCACGGCCTGAACCTGCTGTTCACGGTGGAAGGCATCACCGTGCAGGGCCCCGAACCCGGCGCCGAGCGCCTGATGGTGTGGTCGCGACTCGATTCAGCCTCATGCCGGGCTCGGGCGCGCCAGGGCAACGGATCGACGGCCATGGTCCTGATCCTGCAGTCCGGGTCCCAGGTGATCCGATTCTTTCTGCCCTCCGACCAGGTGACGCCGGGCCAGGCCGCCTACCTCGACCAGGCGCTCCCACTCTGGTTGGCGCGCTACGGCAAGGGTGCCGGTGTCAACGGTGCTGGTGCTGGTGCTGGTGCTGGTGCTGGTGCTGGTGCTGGTGCTGGTGCTGGTGCTGGTGCTGGTGCTGGTGCTGGTGCTGGTGCTGGTGCTGGTGCTGGTGTTGGTGTTGGTGTTGGTGTTGGTATCGGTGCCGCGAGTCCCTCGGGGACCGACGCTCCGTCTGGCGCCACCACGCCAACGGGCACCACGCCAACCGGCACCGCGCCGCCGGGTGAGACGACGCCAATGGGCCCCACATCGCCGCCAGTCGAGACGCTGCCACCGGGCTCCGCCGCGCCGGAGCCGTCCGCGCCTCCATGGCAGAGCACGCCACCGGGCCCGACCGCCCCCGGGGTGCCGTCACCATCGACAGTGGCGGGGGAGGCCCAATCGCCCAGCGCTCCGGTCCCGCCCCTCGCTCCTGCCCCAGCGGCCGATCCGATGCGACCGGTCGAAGCCGGGGCACCAGCCGGCCCCCGACGGTTCATGCGTCGCCGCACCCTGTTCGTGGCCATCGGCACGCTGGCAGCGGTGCTGATTGCCGGAGGTGTCTACTGGGCGACGAACACTTCGAGCAATGACGCCGCGCCACCGACCACGACTGCGCCGCCCACCGCTGATCAGCAGTTGGCCAACTCTGTCAGCCTGCGGTTGAGCGACCTGCCTGCCGGTTGGGCCAGGGTGCCGCCGATCAACTCCAGTCTCACGCCAGCCCAAAAACGGTCACAGGCCAAGGTGGTCGACCAGTTCGCCACCTGTCTCGGCATGCCTGATGCGTTCATCGGCGGCCTGTTCGGCACCTTGCCCCAGACGGATCAGGTGGCGGCGGCCGACTCTCCCAGCTTTGCCACGGCGGCTACCCCCACCACCATCGTCGGGTCACATACCACCGTGGTGAAGACCGCGGCCGATGCCACCGCCGATGCCGTCCCGTTCACCAAGTCCAACTTCCCCACGTGCTTCAGCCAGTTCCAGAATGCATCGGCTGGGGTGGACATCTCCGGTGGGTCAGCCCAGACGTCGGAGTTCACCCTGTTCGCCCCGGCAGGTGTCGGTACCTACGCCTACACGACCACGACCAAGATTCCCGGGAAGGGGTCTGTCCTCGCCGAAAGCATCTTCATCATCGGTGGGCGGACGGAGAGCGGCCTGACGTTCCAGACAACAGGGACAACGATCTCGTCGAACGCCGTCGACTCTGCGTACACCGCCATGGTCCAGCGCGTCGCTGGAGCGGGACGGACCTAGCGTCGCGGGCGAGGGACGGACCGAGGGGCGGCTGAGGGACGGACCAAGCAGCGGCCTCGGCTGGCGGGCTCAAGCAGCGGCCTCGGCCGGCGGGCTCAAGCAGCGGGGCTCGGCCGGCCGGCTCAGGTGGCAGGCTCGGGCCAGGTGCGGGCCACCGTGGCCAGGACCCGATAGGCGGCCTCCGCCGGCCCAAGCTCGTCGGGTCGGAGCAGGTTGGCCATGATGCGCAGCAGCCACGACATCAGGCTCTGGGAGTGCATCCCCGTCCCCACGCAGACCTTCATGAGCTCCGGTTGGCTGATCATCTTGATGAAGGCGCGTGCCACCCGGTAGTAGAGGCCGTAGGCATCCTCGAGGCGCTGCTCGTACCGGGCCAGGGCCAACTCCCCGTCGCCCGACAGAGCCTCGCCCAGCGAAGCCGCGGCCAGGCGCCCGGTCTCGTAGCCATAGGCGATGCCCTCGCCGTTGAAGGGGTTGATCGAGCCGCCGGCGTCGCCGATCACCAACGTGGTCGGACCCCGATGGGGCCCTACCGACAGCCCCATGGGCAGCTTGCCCCCGGTGGGCGGCCCGAGGCACGTTTCGGGTGACAGCTCCCAGTCCTTCGGGGCCCAGGCCACGAAGGCGTCCATCAGGTGGGAGGTGTTGACACCCTTCCAGCGGCGGTCGGTGGAGAGCAGGCCCACCCCCACGTTGACCCGGCCGTCGCCGAGGGGGAAGATCCAGCCGTAGCCGGGCACCACGTTGCGGTCCGAGTCCCGGATGTCGAGATGGGACTCGATGTACGTCTGGTCGTGCCCCGGCGAGCGGTAGTAGCCCCGCAAGGCCATGCCCATGGGCTGGTTCCGGTTCCGGCCGGTGCCCAGCATCCGCCCGAACCGCGAGTTGGCCCCGTCGGCCACCACCACGTAACGGGCCCGGATCTCGCGGGTCTCCCCACTCTCTTTGTCCTTCACCACGGCACCAACGCAGGCCGGCAGGCTGTGCGGCGCCGACCGGTCCGGAGGAGCCGAGGTTCGAGTCGCACCGGCCGTTGACCCCTCATCCGAACGGGAACCGCTACCGACGGGAGCATCGGCCAGGATCGGAGCGACGGCCTCGGTCCCCTGCCACACGGCGGCGCCCGCCTTCTCGGCCCGCTCGTTGACGATCTGGTCGAGGTCGTGCCTGGTGATCACGTAGCCGTACGAGGGGAAGCTGGGATGTTCGGGCCAGGGGAGATCGAGCACCTTGCCGTAGGCGTGGGCGCGCAACCCCTCGTAGCGGTGGGCGCCGGTCAGGGAGGACTCGAGGCCCATGTCGGCCAGCTGGCGTACGGCACGCGGGGTGAGTCCGTCTCCGCACGTCTTTTCTCGGGGGAAGACCTTCTTCTCCACCAGGGCGACATCCCACCCAGCTTCGGCCATCCAGTAGGCACAGGCCGAGCCCGAGGGCCCCCCTCCCACGATCAGGACATCGTGGACATGGTCCGCGTCGGGGCTGACACGGCCGTTGGCGGGGAAGACAGGGTCGTCACCGGGGTGGACGTGGTCGCTCTGGGGTTCGATGTGGTCGTCATCGGGGCGGACACGGTCGTTGTCGGAACGCTTCCCCGAAGCATCGCCTGGGCTGGCAGGTTGGGTGCTCACGACCCCCGATGGTATGCCCGGTCCGGTCCCACCGGTGCACGCCCAACTCCGATGTGCCTGCCCCCAGGCCAGCGTGGTAAAACGAATCCGCTGTGGCCGTTTATCTCCCGATCCTGGTGCTTTTCGTCTTGGGCATGCTCTTTGCCGTCCTGTCGTTCATCGGCTCCAAGATGCTGGCCCCGAAACAGAAGCCGACTGCGGCCAAGGTCGCCCCCTACGAGTGCGGGATCGTGCCGTCGATCGAGCCCCCGACCAGGTTCCCGGTGCGGTTCTACCTGATCGCCATGATCTTCATCATCTTCGACATCGAGATCATCTTCTTGTACCCGTGGGCCGTGGTCTTCCGCCAGCTGCAGACCTTCGGCCTGGTGGAGATCCTGGTCTTCGCCGGGATCGTCTTCGTGTCCCTGCTCTACCTGGTCAGCAACGGCGCCCTGACCTGGGGCCCGGCGAAGAAGCTGGTGGGCGGTATGCCCGCCCGGACGTCCGAGTCCACCATCGCCCGGATCAGCGGCACGCCCGAACCGATCGCCCCCTCCGAGCAGCGCCCGGCGGCGGCAGCCACCACCCGACCCGCGAGCTCCGACCCGGCGAGGCCGACCGGCCCCGGGCAGGCTGCGTAGGGCGGGGCGATGGGCCTCGAGGACCTCCAGCACAATTTCCTGACCGGACGGCTCGAAGACCTGGTGAAGTGGGCCCGTCGCTCGTCGATGTGGCCTGCCACCTTCGGCCTGGCCTGCTGTGCCATCGAGATGATGTCGGTGGGCGCCGCTGACTTCGACCTGGCCCGTTTCGGCATGGAGGTCTTCCGGGCCTCGCCCCGCCAGGCCGACCTCATGATCGTGGCCGGTCGCGTGTCCCAGAAGATGGCTCCCGTCCTCCGCCAGGTCTACGACCAGATGATGGAGCCCAAGTGGGTCATCTCCATGGGCGTCTGCGCCAGCACCGGCGGCATGTTCAACAACTACGCCATCGTCCAGGGCGTGGACCAGGTCGTCCCCGTCGACGCCTACGCCCCGGGCTGCCCGCCCACCCCTGAAACGCTGATGCACACCATCCTCACCCTCCACGAGAAGGTGCGGACCGGCGAGATCACCCGCCGCGGCCCGGAGTGGAAGTCGGGTGCCGTCGACGTGCCGTCGGGGAAGTTCCTCACCGACGACGAGGGCGGCGACACCGACGACGCCCGGACCGACACCGACGAGGACACGGCCGGGTGGACGCCCGAGCGCCCCGACGCCGTGCGGCTGGGGACACCCAAGCGGAACCCGGTCATCGCCCGCAGCGTGGGAGAGCCTCTGTGAGCGCGGCGGCGGGCCCCGACTCGAACATCGCCAACGGCGCGGCTGGCGCCGGCCTGGTCAGCGAGTCCGGGGGCGGCTCGGTACGCGACCTGCTCCAGTCCGACCAGGACGTGGTCTTCCCTTCCCGGGACCAGTACGTGGCCGTGGTGGAGGACTTCCGGGACTCCGGGTTCGAGATGTGCTCCGACCTCTGCGCCGTGGACTACCTGACCCATCCGCCCCGCCGGCTGCCCGAGGGCGTCGCCCCCGGCCGGTTCGAGGTCGTGGTCAACCTGCTCTCGTTGTCGCAGTGCAAGCGGGTGCGCGTCCGCCTGCAGGTACCGGGCGACGACCCGGTGGCACCCTCGCTGTTCTCGGTCTATCCCGGCGTCGAGGCCATGGAACGCGAGGCCTACGACCTCTACGGCGTGCTCTTCGACGGCCACCCCGACCTGACCCGGATCCTGATGCCCGAGGACTGGGAAGGCCATCCGCTCCGCAAGGACTACGGCGTCGGCCGCGTGCCGGTGCAGTTCAAGGGAGCACCGGGGCCGAGATGACCGACCCGAAGTCGAAGATCCACGCAGACGACGCTTCCGCCGCCGGGGAAGAAGACGGCCCCGACACCGGGCAGTCCGCGGCCGGGCAGCCCTCTGGCCCCATAGCAGCACCGGCGCCCGACGGGATCGCGCAGGACGAGGCCGCCCTGGGCAACGAGGGCCTGCTGCTGGTGGCCGAGACGTCCGAGGGCCACCAGGAGCTGAGCCGACGCACCACCACCGATCCCGGCGAGCTCCGCCGTGAGGTGGGCGCCGTGCTCCGGATGCCCGAGGGCCACGTGGTCGACCCGCTCGACATCGACATCGAGCGCACCGACGACGAGACCATGATCATCAACATGGGGCCGCAGCACCCCTCGACCCACGGCGTCCTGCGCCTCATGCTCGAGCTCGACGGCGAGACCGTGCTGCGGACCAAGCCGGTGGTGGGTTACCTCCACACCGGCATGGAGAAGACGGGCGAGGAGCTCACCTACGTCCAGGGAGCGACCAACGTCACCCGGATGGACTACCTGGCCCCGCTGCACAACGAGCTGGTGTTCTCCCTGGCCACCGAGGCCCTGCTCGGGGTGGAGATGCCGTCCCGGGCTACGTGGATCCGCATGCTGATGGTCGAGCTGAACCGCCTGTCCAGCCACCTCATGTGGATGGCCACCAACGGCATGGACCTCGGGTCGACGTCGATGATGATCTACGGCTTCCGCGAACGCGAGATGGTCCTGGCCTTCTTCGAGAAGGCCACCGGACTGCGGATGAACCACAACTTCATCCGTCCCGGCGGGGTGGCCGCCGACCTGCCCGACGGGTGGGAGGACGACGTCACCATCATCTGCGACACCATCATGCCCCGGGCCGACGAGTACGACGAGCTCCTGACCGGCCAGCCCATCTTCCGGGAGCGGACCGAGGGCATCGGTCGCATCTCGGCCGAGGAGGCCCTGGCCCTGTCGCTCACCGGTCCCATCCTCCGGTCCACCGGCGTGCCCTGGGACCTCCGCCGATCCATGCCCTACCTGGCCTACGACGAGGTGGACTTCGACGTCATCGTCGGCACCTACGGCGACAACTTCGACCGGTACTCCATCCGGCTCAACGAGATCCGGGAGTCGGTGAAGATCGTCCGCCAGATCGTCGAGAAGATGCCGCTGGGCGACTACCGGGTGCAGGACAAGAAGGTCACGCCCCCACCACGCGCCCGCATCGACGAGTCGATGGAGGCCCTCATCCACCACTTCAAGGTGTTCACCGAGGGCTTCACCGTCCCCGAGGGCGAGGTCTACGTGGCCATCGAGTCCCCCCGCGGCGAGCTCGGTTGCTACCTCGTGTCCGACGGCTCGCCCAAGCCCTACCGCATGCACATCCGCGGACCGAGCTTCGTCAACCTGCAGGGTCTCCCGGTGATGATGCGAGGCGGGCTCATGGCCGACGCCGTGGCCGTGATCTCCTCCGTCGACCCGGTGATGGGGGAGGTGGACCGATGAGCACGACCCACCTCAGCGCCGACACGATGACCCTGGCCCGCCAGCTGATCGCCCTCTACCCCGAGCCCCGCTCGGCCCTCATCCCTCTGTGCCACCTGGCCCAAGAGCAAGACGGCTGGCTCACCCCCGAGGCCATGGCCGACATCGCCGACCTGCTGGAGACCACGCCGGCCGAGGTGCTGGGGACGGCCTCGTTCTACGACATGTTGCACACCGAGCCGGTGGGTTCCCACGTGGTGTCGGTGTGCACCAACATCGCCTGCCTGCTGAACGGGGCGCTGGAGCTGCTCGAGCACGCCGAGGAGAGCCTGGGCGTCAACACCGGCGGGACGACGGCGGACGGGGCCATCA
Source organism: uncultured Acidimicrobiaceae bacterium (assembly GCA_963781305.1). Lineage (GTDB taxonomy): Bacteria > Actinomycetota > Acidimicrobiia > Acidimicrobiales > RAAP-2 > DASXMT01. The sequence goes on along the minus strand of CAWAFL010000014.1, from coordinate 309,797 downwards.
CCCTGGAAGAGGCGGAGTGCCTGGCCGACTGCGACCGGGCACCGTGCGTCCAGGTCAACCACCGGTTCGTGGGGGCCCAGAGCGCGGAGAGCTTCGATCGCCTGGTCAGCGAGCTGCGCAGCGGCGCTCGTGATGAGGACATCCCTCGGCACGGAACGCTGATCCGGGTGCGTCGGAACGGGGGACTGGCCGTCGACGGCGACCGGATCGCGGCCGAGCGCCTCGCCATGGCCGAAGCCATCACGGCGAGGGCAGCAGAGGCGAAAGCAGCCGAGGAGGCCAAAGCAGCCGAGGCGGCCAGAGCGGCCGACCAGGCCAGCGCAGCCGAGGCGGCCAGCGCAGCCGAGGCGGCCAAGGTGGCCGACCAGGCCAGCACCAGGGACGAGGTGAAGGCAGCCGATCAGGCCGGCCAAGACATCGCCAGCAAAGACGCGTCGGCCTCAGGCCCGCCCACGGGTACGCCCGGGGCAAGTGGGTCGACTAGCGCTGCCGAGCACCCCAAGGGAACGGACGCCTGATGACCATCACCGACGCGCCCAAGATCGTCACCTCGCGCCTCCAGTACGACGACTCCTACACCCTCGAGCGGTACCTGGCCACGGGAGGGTACGACGGCCTGCGCAAGGCGTTGACCATGACCCCCGAGGAAGTGGCGGCCGAGGTGGACGCGGTCAGCCTGCTGGGCCGGGGCGGGGCAGGGTTCCCGGCCGGCCGGAAGTGGTCCATGCTCCGCAAGGCGCCGGTCACCTACCTGGTGATCAACGGCGATGAGAGCGAGCCGGCCACGTTCAAGGACCACCTGCTGATCGAGCGCGATCCACACCAGCTCCTCGAGGGCGTGCTCATCGCCGCCTACGCACTGCAGGTGACCCAGGTGTTCATCTATATCCGGGGCGAATTCGCCCTCGGCCTGGAGCGGGTGCAGGCGGCCCTGAACGACGCCTACGCCCTCGGGGCGGTGGGCGCCGACATCTTCGGCTCCGGGTTCTCGGTCGACGTCGTGGTGCACCCGGGTGCCGGGGCCTACATCTGCGGCGAGGAGACCGCGCTGCTCGAGTCGCTCGAGGGCAAGCGCGGATTCCCCCGCATCAAGCCGCCGTTCTTCCCCGCCGCCATCGGCCTCTACGGGGAGCCCACCGTGGTCAACAACGTGGAGACCATGTCGAGCCTGCCGTGGATCATCGGCCACGGTCGCGACGCCTTCACCGCCCTCGGCGCGGGGCGCTCCACCGGCACCCGGCTGTTCGCCCTGGCCGGTCACGTCAACAAGCCCGGCGTCTTCGAGGTGGAGATGGTGAAGACCACGTTCCACGACCTCATCCACGCCCCGGTCCTGGGCGGCGGGATCCGCCACGGCCGTGAGCTGAAGGCGTTCATCCCCGGCGGCGTGTCCGCCCCGTGGTTTGGTCCCGACCAGATCGACCTCCCCCTGGGGCAGGACGAGGTGGCGGAGGCGGGCTCCATGCTGGGCTCGGGCTCGGTGGTGGTCATGGACGACCACACCTGTTCCGTGCGCGCCTCGTGGCGCATCACCAAGTTCTTCGCCCGGGAGTCGTGCGGGCAGTGCACGCCGTGCCGCGAGGGCTCGGGCTGGCTGCTCAAGATCATGGAGCGCATCGAGTCGGGACTGGGCCGCGAAGAGGACCTCGACCTGCTGCTCGACGTGTGCGACAACATCGCCCCCGGGCTCACCTGGCCACCCCAGCAGACGACCATCTGCGTCCTCGGACCCTCCATCCCCTCGTCGATCGCGTCGGCCATCAAGATGTTCCGCGACGAGTTCCTGGTCCACGTCAAAGAGGGAGGCTGCCCGTATGAGTGAGCCCACCCCCTCCGCCCCGGTCGCTGGCGCCGTCATCCCGGTGGCCAGCCCCGCCGCGCCGCCGGTCCCGGCTGAAGAGGCCGTTCATTTCACCCTCGACGGCCGGCCCGTGGTCGGCCGCAAGGGCGAGATGCTCATTGCCGCAGCGGAGCGAGCCGGGACCTTCATCCCCCGGTTCTGCTACCACCCGCGCATGAAGCCGGTGGGCATGTGCCGGATGTGCCTGGTCGAGGTGAGCGGCCCCCGCGGCGCCTCGCTGCAGCCCTCGTGCTTCGTGGAGGTGGCCGAGGGCTCCGAGGTGGTGACCACCTCGGACAAGGTGAAGAAGGCCCAGGACGGGGTGCTCGAGTTCCTCCTGATCAACCACCCGCTGGACTGCCCCGTGTGCGACAAGGGCGGCGAGTGCCCCCTCCAGGACCAGACCCTGGCTTACGGGCCGGGCGAGAGCCGGTTCGTGGAGGAGAAGCGCCACTTCGAGAAGCCCGTCCCCATCTCCGACCTGGTGCTGCTCGACCGCGAGCGCTGTATCCAGTGCGGCCGCTGCACCCGCTTTGCCGCCGAGATCGCCGGCGAGGCCGAGATCGACTTCATCGGACGGGGCGACCAGCTCGAGATCAACACCTTCCCCGAGCTGCCATTCACCTCCTACTTCTCGGGCAACACCATCCAGATCTGCCCGGTGGGGGCGCTCACCGCCACCCAGTACCGGTTCACCGCCCGCCCCTGGGACCTCGACCAGGTGGAGTCCACCTGCACCACCTGCGCGGTGGGGTGCCGGGTGGCCGTGCAGTCGTCGGCCAACCGGGTCACCCGCCTCATGGGTATCGACGCCGAGCCGGTCAACCACGGCTGGCTGTGCGACAAGGGTCGCTTCGCCTACGAGTCGGTCAACAGCGACGAGCGCCTGGTCGAGCCCATGGTCCGCAAGAACGGCGAGCTGGTCCCGGCCACCTGGTACGAAGCGCTGCGGGCGGTGGCTGACGGACTGAAGAAAGCCGCCGGTTCCAAGTCCGCCGGTTCCAAGTCCGCCGGTTCCAGCGCTGCCGGCTCCAGCGCTGCCGGCTCCAGCGCTGCCGGCTCCAGCGCTGCCGGCTCCAGCGCCAGGGGGGTCGGGGTCATCGGCGGCGCCCGGCTCACCAACGAGGGGGCCTACGCCTGGGCCAAGCTGGCCAAGGGCATCCTGGGCACCGATTCAGTCGACGCCCAGCTGGGCGACGGCCTCCCGCCCGAGTTCGTGCTCGGCCTACCCCGGGCCACCATCGACCAGGCGGCTACGGCCGACACCGTCGTGCTGTTGTCCGGCGATCTGCGCGAGGAGCTCCCCGTCCTCTTCTTGCGCCTGCGGTCCGCCGTGGTCGACGGCGACCTGTCCGTGGTCGAGCTGTCGCCCCAGACCACCTCGCTCACCCCGTACGCCGCAGCATCGCTCCGCTACCGGGCCGGCGAGGCCTCCGGTCTGGCCGCCGCGGTGGTGGTGGCCGACGACGCTGTCGACGGCGCTCCCGCCCCCGAGGGCGTCGACGCCGATGTGCTGGCCGAGGCCCGTCGCCTGGTCGCCGCCGAGAACGTGGTGGTGGTGGTGGGCCGACCGTCGCTGGCCGAGGACGCGGCCCTGGTGGCGGAGGCCGCCCAGAGGTTCGCCGCCGCGCTGCCCAACGCTCGGTTCCTGCCCGCCCTGCGCCGCGGCAACGTCAACGGCGCCCTCGACATGGGGCTGGCCCCGGGCCTGCTCCCGGGGCGGACCACCCTCGAGGCCGGGCGCGACTGGTTCGCCGAGGCGTGGGGATCGGTGCCGGCCGAGCGCGGGCTCGACACCGCGGGCATGCTCGGTGCCGCTGAGGCCGGCCACCTCGGTGCCCTGGTCTTGTTGGGGGCCGACCCCCGCACGGACTTCCCCGACCGCGGGCTGGCCCAACGGGCCCTCGACAACATCGACTTCATCGTGTCCATCGCCACCTCCCCCGACGCCTCCACCGCCCATGCCGACGTGGTGTTGCCGGTGGCCGCCGATCACGAGCGGCCGGGCACGACCACCAACATCGAGGGACGGATCAGCCGGGTGGGCCAGAAGCTGGTCGCTCCCGGCCAGGCCTGGGCTGACTGGGTGATCGCCGTCGAGCTGGCCGTGCACCTGGGTGGTGACCTGGGCCTCGACTCGCTGGCCGAGGTGTGGGACGAGATCGAGCGGCTGGCTCCGGCGTACCGCGGCATCACCGGGGCCGTCCTCGAGGTGGCCGCCTCAGTGGACGGCATCGTGGCCCCCATGACGGCCACGCCGGTCGAGCTCTCCCGCCGCCGGCTGGCCGCCCCGCTCGATCCCATCGCCGTCCCCGGCGTGCAGTCGGTGGAGCGCCAGGGTGCGCCGGCTCGGGCCGGCTTTGCCGAGTTCCCGACGGCCGATACGGCCGCCGACCCGTCCGCTGGTCGGGCTGGCAACGGCAGTGGCAGCGGGGCCGGCAGTGGCAACGGCGCCGACTCGGCTGCCCTGCCGCCGCTGATCAGTGGACCGGTCGAGCTCCAGGTTCCTCGCGTGCCCATCACCGACAGCTATTCCCATCGCCTGTTGGCCGGGCGCCGCCTCTATGACCATGGCGCGGCCGTGCAGTCGATCCCGGCGCTGGCCGGCCTGGTGGCCGCCTCCCCGCTTCGGGCCAACCCCCACGATCTCGACGACCTCGGCGTGGCCGCCGGTGGTCAGGTCCGGGTCCGGACGGCCCGGGCCTCGGCCGTGGTCGAGGTCGATCCCGACCCGACCCTTCCCCGCCGGGTGGTGGCCGTCGACTTCAACGTCCCGCTGGGCCGGGGGACGGCCGGCGACCTGATCGACTCCTCGCTGCCGGTCACCGAGCTGCGAATGGAGACGCCATGATCCCTGCCTTCCACGCGGTGACGCCCTTCATCGCCACCGACCCGCTCTTCCCGACCAACAACGTGGGGCTGGCCATCTTCCTGATCGTCCTGATCAAAGCGGTGGTCGTCTTCGCCGCGCTGATGGTGGCCGTGATCCTGATGATCTGGTTCGAGCGCAAGGTCATCTCCGACATGCAGAGCCGCATCGGCCCCAACCGGGCGGGCCCCTTCGGCCTCCTCCAGACCCTGGCCGACGGGATCAAGCTGTTCTTCAAGGAGGACCTGATCCCCGAACAGTCGGACCGGTTCGTCTTCAAGCTGGCGCCATACCTGGTCATCCTCCCGGCTTTCCTGACCTTCGCCATCGTGCCCGTCGGCGGACTCGTGACCGTGGCTGGCCACACCTTCGAGCTGCAGCTGGCCGACCCGCCCATGGGCATCCTGTGGTTGCTGGCCATGTCCTCCATCGGCGTCTACGGGATCATGCTGGCCGGCTGGTCTTCTGGCTCGAAGTACCCATTGCTCGGGTCGGTCCGGGCATCGGCCCAGATGATCTCCTACGAGGCGGCCTTGGGGCTGACCACGGTGACCGTGGTCCTCATCACCGGCTCGCTCTCCACCCGGGCCATCGTCGACTCCCAGGCTGGGCACCTGTGGCAGTGGAACGTCATCCGCCTGGCGGTCGTCCCGTTCCTCATCTTCCTGGTTGCGGTGACCGCCGAGACGAACCGGCCCCCCTTCGACCTGACCGAGGCCGACTCCGAGCTGGTCGGCGGGTTCAACACCGAGTACTCGTCCATCCGCTTCGCCCTCTTCTACCTGGCCGAGTTCATGAACACCATCACCATGTCGGCCATCGTGGTGACCCTCTTCTTCGGCGGCCCCGACGGGCCCATCCCTCACATTCCCCACACCTACTGGCTCTGGCCCATCCTGTGGTTCCTGGCCAAGACCATCGTGTTCCTCTTCCTCTACGTGTGGCTGCGGGCGGCACTGCCCCGCCTGCGCTACGACCAGCTCATGGACCTGGGCTGGAAGCGACTCATCCCGCTGTCCCTGGCCTGGCTGATGATCGTGGCCGGATTCAGGCTCGCCGCCTGGTGGGGAGTGGGCATCGTCGTTGCCGTGGTGGCCTGCGCGGTGCTCATCAAGCGGGCCTTCGCCGTGGGCGACGCTCGACAAGAGGACGAGCCGATCATCCCGCCTGTGGGCGGGCGGCTCTGGAACCGACCGGAGCTCGTCCCCCTTCCTCCCGAGCCGAGTGACGACTGATGGCCACCCCTGATCCCCCCCGCCAGCGACAGAACTTCCTGGGTGGCTTCAAGCTGACCCTCGAGCACCTGGGGCGCCTGCCGGTGACCCGGCAGTACCCCGAGGAGAAGCGGCCCAAGCAGCCGCGCCAGCACGGCCGCCACGTCCTCAACCGGTACGAGGACGGGATGGAGAAGTGCATCGGGTGCGAGCTGTGTGCCGGGGTGTGCCCGGCCGACTGCATCTACGTGCGCGGCCTGGACAACCCGCCCGACGATCCCGTCTCGCCCGGCGAGCGCTACGGCTTCATCTACGAGATCAACTTCCTGCGGTGCATCCACTGCGACATGTGCGTGGAGGCGTGTCCCACCGAGGCCATCACCGAGTCCAAGATGTTCGAGTTCTCGTTCACCAATCGGTCCGACGCCATCTACACCAAAGAGGAGCTCCTGGTCGACGACGACGGCATGCCCAAGAAGCTGCCGTGGGAGGACTGGCGGGAGGGCGACGATCTCTACACCTCGGGGTGGATGCGGGCCACCTCGCCGTCGGGTAGTGCCGCCTACGAGGGCCAGGTTCAGTGGTCGGGGGACCTGGGCTACGGGGTGCGCTCACCCGAAGGGGGCCAGAGCGGCAAGCGGGACGACGCCACCACCGGCTCCAAGCCCTTGCGGGACACCCTCGAGCGCCACCTGCAGACCAGCGATCTCCCGGCGGCCAAGCGCGGTCCTCGCGGCGCCATCGGCCGGATGATCGAGAAGGCGGAGCGGTTCTCGCCCAGCGCCAGCCGCAAGCACAAGGCGAAGGCGGACGCCGACTACACCAAAGCCCTCTCGGCCGGGAACAGCGACCGGGGCAAGACGGCCCAAGCGGTGGCTGACTCCCTTCCCCCCGCCGTGCCGACCGGCGGTGGCGCACCCGCTGACGCCGCACCGGGTCAGGCCGCACCGGGGCAGGCTGCACCTGAGGGGGATCAGTCCGCACCGGGTCGGGCTGCCCCTGACGGGGGTGGTCAGTGATGCTTACCTTCGTGCACGGGGCCATCATCACTCAGCTGGCCGCCACCCACGCCTCGTGGTCGGACATCGGTACCTTCGTGGTGGCGGCGGCCATCGTGCTGGCCGGGGCCATCGGGGTGGTCATCGCCCGCAACCCGGTCCATGCCGCCTTGATGCTGGTCATGACCCTGTTCGGGATCGCCGTGCTCTTCGTCCTCCAGCGGGCCGATTTCCTGGCCGCGGTGCAGGTGATCGTCTATGCCGGCGCCATCGTCGTGCTCTTCTTGTTCGTCATCATGTTCTTGGGCGTGGACAAGACCGAGAGCGTGAGGGCCGAACCCCTGCGCGGCCAGCGTCCGCTCGCCGCGGGCCTGGTCGCCCTGGCCCTGGCCGGCGTGCTCATTTTGGGCCTGGTCTCCCACTGGACCACGGGCAAGCCCTCGGTAGCGGGACGGGCCAACGGTCCTGGCAGCAACGTGTTCAAGCTGGGTCACTCGGTGTTCACCACCTACCTGTTCCCCTTCGAAGTGACCTCCGCGTTGTTGGTCATCGCCGTCGTCGGTGCGGTGGTCCTGGCTCGCCGGCCCCCATCGGGGGACAAACCCGTGCCTGACGCCATCGACGCCACCGGGGAGGCCTTTGAGAGCGCCGGTGACAGCACCGGTGATGCGACCGCCTCCACCATCGGCGAGGGCATCGATTCGACTACCGCGACCATCGACGAGGAGGTGGCACCGTGACCATCGCCGGGGCCTGGTACCTGGGACTGGCAGCCGTACTGTTCTCGATCGGGGCCCTCGGGCTGCTGATCCGGCGCAACGTGCTGGTGATGTTCATGTGCGTGGAGCTGATGCTCAACGCCGCCAACCTGACCTTTGTCACCTTCGCTCGCATGATGAACGACATCGGCGGTCAGGTCCTGGTCTTCTTCGTGCTGGTGGTGGCCGCCGCTGAGGTGGTCGTGGGGCTCGGCATCGTGGTAGCCATCTTCCGACGGCGGGCCAACGCCACGGCCGACGACCTCCACCTGATGAAGGGCTGAGCGGCCGATGGCCCACCTGACGTACCTTATTGTCTTGCTGCCCCTGGTCGGGTTTGCCGTCCAGGTGCTGTTCGGCCGACGCCTGGGTGACCCCGAGGCGGGCGTGGTGGCCACCATCTTTGTGGCCGCGTCGTTCGTCGTCTCCGTCATGGTGTTTTTCGGGCTCTTGCACGTGAACGCCCCCGTCCGGTCGTACACCCAGACGCTCTGGACCTTCTTGCCGGTGGGGGGTCTTCACGTCAACGCGGCCTTCACCGTCGACCCGCTGTCGATGACCATGGTGCTGTTCATCACCGGCATCAGCACGCTCATCCACCTGTACTCCATCTCGTACATGAAGGGCGATCGGGACTACCCCAAGTTCTTCTTGTACATGAACCTGTTCGTCGCCGCCATGTTGATCCTGGTGCTGGGGTCGAACATGTTGATCACCTTCGTCGGCTGGGAAGGAGTGGGCGCCTGTTCCTACTGGCTCATCTCGTTCTGGTTCACCCGGGACTCGGCCGCCAGCGCAGGTAAAAAGGCCTTCATCTACAACCGGGTCGGCGACGTCGGCTTCCTCCTGGCCATGTTCTTGACCTTCGAGAAGGTGGGCTCGCTCAACTACCAGATCGTCTTCTCCCATCTCTCCGAGATCGGCCCGGGCAACATCACCGCCATCACCTTGCTCTTGTTCCTGGGCGCAGCGGGTAAGTCGGCGCAGCTCCCCTTGTTCCCGTGGCTGGCTGATGCCATGGAGGGCCCGACACCGGTCTCGGCCCTGATCCACGCGGCCACCATGGTCACCGCCGGCGTATACCTGATGTGCCGCATCAACCCGTTGCTGCATGCGTCACCCTCTGCCGCCTTCACCGTGGCCATCATCGGCGCCGCCACCGCCTTCGTGGCCGCCACCATTGCCTGCGCCCAGAACGACATCAAGAAGGTGTTGGCCTTCTCCACCGTGTCCCAGCTGGGCTACATGTTCCTGGCCGTGGGGACCGGGGCCTACGAGGCCGCCATCTTCTTGATGGTGGCCCACGCCTTCTTCAAGGGCCTCTTGTTCCTGGGGGCCGGCTCGGTCATCCACGGACTCCACGACGAACAGGACCTGAAGCGGATGGGCAACCTGCGCCGGTACATCCAGCTCACCTTCTGGACCTTCACCGTGGGCTGGCTGGCCATTGCCGGCATACCTCCGCTGTCGGGATTCTGGGCCAAGGGCGACGTGCTCGACGCCGCCTGGGCTCGGCACCCGGCCCTGTGGGTGGTGGGCCTGCTGACCGCCCTCCTCACCGCGTATTACATGAGCCGCCTGTCCGGACTGGCCTTCTTCGGCAAGGACCGCTGGAACAAGCCGCCCATTGACCCCGGCGACCCCGGCGTGCACGCTGACCGCCCCATCACCGAGCCCCCTCACGAGCCGGCGTGGCCGATGCGCGTCCCCCTGATCATCCTCGCCATCCTGGCCTTCTTCGGCGGCGTGCTGAGCTTTCCGTGGACGACCCGCTACAACCTGCTGAAGTGGGTGGACCCCGTGTTCGGCTCCAACCTGTACAACGCCCACGAGAGCACCGGTGTCCAGTGGGAGCTGGCCATCACCGACGCGGTGATCGCCGTGATCGGCGTGGTCATCGCCCTCGCTTTGTGGACGCGCCGAGCCGATCGCCCGGAGCTCGAGCCCACGTTCCTGCGGCGGTGGTGGTTCATCGACGCCGCCCTCGACTTCCTCTTCAGCCGGACCGGGACCCGCTTGGCCGAGTTCTCGGCCACGGTGGTCGAGGACGGCATCATCGACGGCGCCGTCAACGGGGTGGGCACCCTGGTGCGCCGGACCGGCGGCGTCGTCCGCAAGGCCCAGTCTGGGTACGTCCGTAACTACGCCCTGGCCATCGTGCTCGGGGTGGTCGGCGTGCTCGCCTTCATGCTCTCTCGGCTGTGGTGGTAGCAGTGACCCACTCGTCCACCTTTCCCTTTCTCACCGTCTTGGTCCTGGTGCCCGCCATTGGCGCGGCCGTGGTGGCGCTGATCCCGACCGAGTCGGTGGCCAAGTGGTTCCACGAAGTGGTCGGCCTGGTGGTGACGGTGGTGACCCTGATCATCGCCGTGGCCATCGCCTTCAAGTTCCGCGCCGGAGTCGGGGGCTACCAGCTCACCTCGAACCACGTGTGGGCCAAGGCCCTGGGCATCCACTGGTCGCTGGGCATCGACGGGATCTCCCTGTTCCTTGTCCTCCTGTCCGCCCTGCTGTTCCCTTTATGCCTCCTGGGCGCTCGGACGAAGAAGAATCCACGAGCATTCGTGGCCTGGTTGCTGGTGCTCGAGACGGCGTGCCTGGGGAGCTTCATCTCGCTCGACCTCATGCTGTTCTTCCTCTTCTTCGAGCTGACCCTGGTGCCGGTGTACTTTCTCATCGGCGGCTGGGGCTATGCCCGCCGGGGATACGCGGCGATCAAGTTCTTCATCTACACCTTCGGCGGCTCGGCCTTCTTGCTGGTGGGGATCCTGGCCGTGGCCTTTATCCACCAGTCCCAGACCGGGGTGTTCACCTTCGAGCTCCCGGCCCTGATGCACACCCACTTCTCAGGGACGGCCGGGGTGCTGCTGTTCCTGGCCTTCACGGCCGCCTTCGCCGTCAAGGCCCCTCTGTTCCCGTTCCATACCTGGTCGCCCGACGCTTATGCCCAGGCACCCACGGCGGGATCGGTGATCCTGGCCGCGGTCATGGCCAAGTTGGGGACCTACGGGATCGTCCGGTTCGACCTCAACTTGTTCCCCCAGGCCACGAGGACGCTGGCCCCGATCCTGTTGACGCTGGCCGTGATCGGCATCCTGTACGGAGCCATCGTCGCCTCCGTCCAAAAGGACATGAAGCGGCTGGTGGCCTACTCCTCACTGGCCCACATCGGCTTCATCGCCCTGGGCACGTTCGCGCTGACCACCCAGGCGGTCACCGGTGGCGTCCTCCAGATGGTCAATCACGGCTTGATCATCGCCGCCATGTTCATCCTCATCGGCTGGATCTACGAGCGCCGCAAGACATGGCAGGTGAACCAGCTCCGCGGGCTCCAGTGGTCCGCTCCGGTGATGGCCGGCATCTTCACCGTCTTCGTCATGGCCTCCATCGGACTGCCGGGCCTGAACGGCTTCGTGGGTGAGTTCCTCATCCTGTCGGGCACCTTCCTCGTCCACCGGTGGTGGGCGATTGCGGCCACCCTGGGCACCGTGCTCGCCGCGGTGTACCTGCTCTGGATGTACCAACAGGTCTTCCACGGCAAGCCCGACCGCGAGAGCGAGAAGATGCGCGACCTGGGCTGGAGCGAGCGGCTGATCATGGTGCCGCTCATCGTCATCATCGTCTTCCTCGGCGTGTACCCCAAGCCGGTGCTCGACCGGATCACCCCGTCGGTCAACCAGCTGCTCGCCCACGTTGACCAGGTCACCCACACCCACCAGCCACCGGCGGCCACCGGCCGGATCGCCTCGTCGACGGCGAGCACGGGAACGGGAGGTCAGCCGTGATGCACGCCAACCTCCTGGCCGCCGCCACCTCGACCACCGCCGCCTTCCACACCCCGCACATCAACTACCTGAGCATCCTGCCCATCCTCATCATGATGGGTGGGGCCATCCTGCTCATGGGGGCTTCCTCTCTGCTCCGCAAGATCTTCGGGGTGGGGGTGAGCACCTGGGGCACCGTGGTCATCTCGGTGGCCGCCCTGGCTGCGGCCATCGTCCAGTGGCACGATGTGACCACCCACGGGGCATCGGTGACCATTGCCGGGGCCGTCGCCTACGACGGCTTCAGCGTCTTCATCCAGATCGTGGTGTCCATCACCATCCTCCTCACCGCCCTGATCGGTGACGGCTACCTGCGCCGTGAGGGGATCGAGGGATGCGAGTTCCACGTGCTGGCCATGTTGTCGGCGTCGGGGGCGATGCTCATGGGGTCGGCCAACGACCTCATCGTGGTCTTCCTCGGCCTCGAGATCCTCTCGATCGCCCTCTACGTGCTGGCCGCGTTCAACCACAAGCGAGCCGAATCGGGCGAGGCGGCCCTCAAGTACTTCATACTCGGGGCGTTCTCGTCGGCCATCTTCGTCTACGGGATCGCCCTGGCCTACGGGGCCACGGGAACGACCAACCTGCCCCAGATCGCCAGCTACCTGTCCAAGAACGTGGTGGCCTCCAACGGCGTGCTCTTGGCCGGACTGGCTCTGTTGCTGGTCGGCTTCGGCTTCAAGATCGCCGCGGTGCCCTTCCACATGTGGTCGCCTGACGTCTACCAGGGTGCACCCTCGCCCATCACCGGCTTCATGGCCGCGGTGGCCAAGGCCGGTGCCTTCGCCGCCCTGTTGCGGGTGTTCGTGTCGTCCTTCGGCGTCGTCCGGACCGACTGGCAGCCCATCGTGTGGGGTCTGGCCATCCTCAGCCTGGTGGTCGGAGCGGTGCTGGCTCTGGTCCAGCGCGACGTCAAACGCATGATGGCGTACTCGTCGATCAACCATGCCGGATTCATCCTGTTGGGCGTGCAGGCGGCCGATGCCCGGGGCGTGTCTGCGTCGCTCTACTACTTGTTTGCGTACATGTTCATGGTCATCGGCACCTTCGCCGTGATCACGGTGATGGGACGGGAGGGGGACACCGGCCACCAGCTGTCGGACTATCGCGGCCTGGCCCGTCGCCAGCCCGTGTTGGCCGGGGCGTTCGCCATCTTCCTCCTGGCTCAGGCCGGGATCCCGTTCACCACCGGCTTCCTGGCCAAGTTCCAGGTGGTTGCGGCGGCTGTGGACGTCCACTCCTATGCCCTGGCCGTGGTGGCGATGGTGTCAGCGGCCATTGCCGCCTTCTTCTACCTGCGGATAGGAATCACCATGTACTCGCCGGTGGGCGCCGTGGCCGACCCCACCGCTGGAGTGCTGGACGGGGAAACGGCGGTGGCGTCGGCGGGGTCGGTTGGGTCGGCGGGAGACGCCGTCGACGGGGAGGGCGTGTCCAAGGAGCGCTCGGGCCTGGCCCATCAGCCCGGCGAGGCCGAACGAACCGACCTGGCCCTGATCACCGAGGCGCCGGCCGATGCCGACGTGGCTGGTCGAGTGGTGCGTGTCCCCGCCCTGACCTGGGTGGCCATCTCGTTGTGCGCCGGCTTCACCGTGGTCTTCGGCATCATCCCCGAACCGATCATCGACTTCGCCCACCAGGCCACCTTGTTGTTCGTCGGCTAGCCGATGTAAAGGGGGCGTCCCCGTGGCGCAGAGGTGCTCCGGTTACTCTGAGGGTCACGTCTGAACACAGAGGGGATGTGGATCATGAGCGCCACCCCAACCAGCGGTTTGCCCAGTCCGCCGCCAACGTCGGGGGTCCAGAAGCGACAGCGGAAGGACATCGCCCGGATCGTCGCCGCGCTCGTCATCGTCATCGTCCTCGTCGCCTTCGTGGTGAAGAACAGCGAGAAGGTCACCGTCAGCTTTGTCTTCTTCAGCGCTCACGTGCGCCTCATCTGGGTCCTCCTGGTCACCGCCATCCTCGGTGCGCTGGCCGACCGGCTGCTGCTCTGGCGACGCAAGCGGAGCAAGAGCGAGCGCGCGAGCAGAAGCTAGCGATGGCTGTCGACCCGCCGGAGGTCGACACAGCAACAGATCACTTGAACTGCGGCTGATCTCGAGCGGTCCTCCAACGTGGCCCCGACGTTCGCTCAGATCACCGTCGGATATCGCTCAGGTCACCGTCGGATAGGGGTCCCCACGGGATCGGTGGTGGGCGCTCCGTTCAGGGGATCGGTTGGTAGCGCGCAGTTGGGTCGCACCGCGCGTCGTCGGTCGGTACCGCGCTGTCGGTCGGTACCGCGCTGTCGGTCGGGAGGCTGTTGTCATCGCCGCGCTCGCACTCCGCGGCCGTGCCGTTGGCATCGGCCACGGCCAGGCTCTCGGCGATGGCCTCGTCGGTCTCTCGCCGTGCCGCCTGCATGCGCTTCTCCGCCCCGACGGCCAGGAGTCGGCCGAGGACGGGGATCTCCCACAGGGACTCGGCTCGCAAGATGGCCATGATGACCGGCACCAGATGCTCGGCCGTGTCGAAGGCGACATAGCGAGGGAGCCAGTCGGGATCGTACTTGGCGTTGAATCGCCACAGCGTCTCGATTTGGGCGAAGCTCGATATCCGTTTGAGGAACCACCGCTCTGCCCGCTGCACCGTGCTGTCACCCTTCTCGCCGGCCAGGGTGGATCGAAGGGCGGCGAAGTTGAGGCTGAGCCCGCCGTAGCCGTTGGCTTTGAGGTGCTCAATGGTGGAGCACAGGGCGAAATCCAACAGCCCGTTGGGATGTTCGCCGGGATCCCGACGCATGAGGTCGAGGGAATAGCCGTTGATGCCCGTGGCCGGAACGAACTGGCACATGGCCGCCGGGTGCCCATCGGGGCCGTGGACGACGGTGAGGAGCAGTCCCTGGTCGCGGGGGTCGAAGATCCGACCCAACATCATGGAGAAGCCGCGCTCCTGGTCACCACGACGGCTGAGTCCCATCAACGAGATGAGCTCGGCAGCCGTTTCCCGATCGAGTCCGGACGGGTCGTGGAAGGTGGCGGTATAGCCGTACTTCTTGATTCGATTGTGGGCCTGACGCAGGCCCTTCTTGCCCCCTCCGGCCAGTGAGAATTGCTGGATGTCCACGACTGCTTCGTCGCCGATGTACACGTTGTGCATCCCCGACTCGTTGTAGACGGGCAGCCACTCTTCCCCGGCGCCCATGATGGCCGGCACCCAACCGTGATCGTCGGCAAACCGGCGGAACGCCCCCCATACCTGTTCGCGTTCGTTGCGCGGTCCGATCGGGTCGGGGGCGATGAGGCAGATCCCTCCGTAGATGGCGTAGGCCACCAGGCTGTCCCGAAAGAAGAACCACTGCTTGTCGGAGCGGAGGGCGAAGTAGTCGAGGGTGCTCTGGCCATGCCGGCGCACGATGTCCCGGGCTCGGAACTCAGCGGCCCGTCCGGTGGTCAGTCGTCGGTCCACGACGGGCCGGGATAACAAGAACAAGGCCACGCCGACCAGACCGATGCCGATGACCAGCAGACTGGGCGCGAAGAACCGGTCGAACCGGGTGGGCAAGGGAATCGAGCGGACGCCGACCATGCGCTCGGCCGCCGCTTGGTACGCCTGCACCCACGAGATCTGGAACCGGTGGTGTCGGCTGAAGTGGGCGGAGATCTCGATGGAGATGGTGGCGCCGATGGTGATAGCCACCGCCCCGCCCACCAGGGCCACGATTGCCGACCGCAACGATGACCAGTCCGAGGCAGCCTGGAAGTCCCGGCGGTAGACGAGGAGGACGATGAGAACCCCCAGGGCGAAGAGCGATTCCTCGACATCACCCCCGGCCACCAGATGTAAGAACAGCGTGACGCCGAGTAGTGCCACGCACACCCGCCAGGCCCGGCGCTGGCCTCGCAGCACGCCCCGCCCCAGCGCCAACAGGCCCATGCCGGCGAGGGCCACCAGCGCGCCGGCCAGCTCCGAGGCCCGCAGGGGGAGCACCTCCAACACCACGTGCAACCGGGCCCGCAACGGGGGGGTGATGGCGTCGAGGAGGTCGATGATGCCGGCGACCAGAATGGCGGCAGACGCCAGGCGACGCACCCGACGGGTCCGGCGATGGGACTGGCGCAGATCGGGTGCCGGCGGCCACGATTCGCCCTTCGGGTACGAGGCCACCACCATCGGATGCACGGTGCGCACCATGTGCCGGATCGATACCAGCCGCTCGAGCAGGCTGTGGGAGGGAACGTCGCTCTCGGCGTACAGCAACCGCACGTGGAGATCGGCACCCGTCTCGAGCTCCACCCAGCTCAGACGCTGACGGTGGATGAAGACGGGCGGCAGTCCCAGGCGCCCCGGCTGCTCCTCGACCACTTCGGTGGTGGCCCCCACGTTGGCGTAGAAGCCGACACCGAGGTTGGTCAGTTCCGGTTGGAAGGTGGCAGCAGTGATCAATCCGGTGTGTCCAGCAGCCATCAGGAGGCGGCCGGCATCGCGCGCCGTGTCGTTGGCCGCGCCTTCGATGCGCACCGCGTTGAGGGCGCCTCCACCCAGCACCGACCAGACGCGGCGGCTCAGCAGGCCGAGGGCCAGGGCCAGCACGGCAAAGACGACGATGGCGAACAGGGCGGCCACCGACAGCCGGCTACCCCACCCTGCCGTGTGGACATGCCGGAGCGTCCGTCCGGCGACCCCGGTCCCCGCATGTCGGAGGACGGTCGGGGTAAGGAGGAACTTCAACGCGATGGCCACGGCGAAGGGGACCAAGAGCCACCAGGCGTAGCGACCCAGCCGGCGGTAGAGCAGCCGGGAGGTGACGAACCGGGAGAGGGCGGAAGGATCGCTCAGGCGGTGCAGTCCTTCGAACCACGGGGCGTCGCTCGCCGATCGCTCGGCCAGCGTCCGCCAGCTCTTGCCGGCCAGGGAGCGCTCGACCGCGCCGGGCTTGGCGTCAGCGGCCGGATCGAACTCCGACTCAGTGACACTGGTCGGTGACGCGTAGGCGTGCTCGCCCGGTTCGACCCGTACCGTGCGCGCGCCGGCCGCGGTGTGCAGGATGAGGTCGACGCCCTCAGCCCGTTCCACGCCCAGGTCCACCAGCGCGGCCATGGTGAGGGGATCGGTGTCGAATCCGGGCTCGTGGGTCCCGGTCTGCCGGATAACCCGGCGCTCGTCTCCTTCGAGAAACCGGGCCAGAGCCTCGCGTAGCTTGGGATGGGCCCGCATGGCCGCCTGGGTCTCGTCGAGCGTGGGCCCGTTCCCGGTCAGGTCGAACAGGTTGCCGGCAATGATCAGGATCCCGGGACCGTTCCAGGCATCCAGGGTTAGGGCCAGCTCGCTGGTGAGGGCCAGCGTGGACGCAGTGGCCTCGCCGGTGAGCAACAGGTCGCTGACCACCATGACCCGACGCCCGATGGGGATATCGATGACGGTGTCGACGTCGGTGGGAGCCGCCGATGAAGGTCCATCAGGGGCGTCCGGGATGCGGGCAACGCGGTCCTCAGGTGTGGTGGTCGGTGCCACCTGTGAATTTCCGTTGCTCACGCGCCCTCAATCGTAGAGTTCCGCTGGCGTTAGGCTCGCCACCACGCTTAGAGAACGCTGAACAGGCATTATATGTGCGCTGCACGAACAGAAATTACTGGTGAACGGGTGAATTGCGTGGTGCGTGGGGCAGACGGGACGGTCCATTGGTCGGCAGCGACGGTACAAGGGTGAGGACGCCGTCCAACTGGGCCTGGCGTGACGGTCCCGTGGCCCAGCCGGGCGAGGCCGTCGTCTTCGACATGGACGGCGTGCTGTCCGACGCCGCCGGTCGGCAGCACTTCTTGGAGCGTGGCCATCGGGACTGGGACCGCTTCTTCGAGGCGTGTGGCGACGACCAGGTCGTCGAGGAACTGGCCCGACTGCTCGAACTGCTCGATCCTCGACTCCAGGTCGTGCTCCTCACCGGTCGCCCGTTCCGCGTACAACCCCAAACACTGGCCTGGCTGGCCCGGTACGGCCTGCGGTGGGATCTCCTGGTCATGCGGTCCAGAGGGGACTATGCCCAGGTGACGATGTTCAAGCGGGACGCGGTCGACGAGTTGCGTGAGTACGGGTTCGACCTGCGACTTGCGTTCGAGGACGATCCGAACAATTTCGCCATGTTCCATGCCGAGGGGATTCCCTGCGTCTACATCCACTCCGGCTACTACGACTAGAGCCGCTGGACGAGGGCAGTGCCGGACGAGACGGTGCCGGACAAGGCGGTGTCGGACGAGACGGTGCTCGGCAAGGACGGTTAGGCCCGGCCCGGTACCTTGCCGTCGAATTGGGCCAGATAGGGGCCGTTCGGGCCGAAGGCGACCCGGGCGACGGCCATGTAGGGGAACTGGTAAGGCTGGTAGATGGCGGTGGGGGTGTACATGAGCCACGTGACCCCGTTCTGGGTGAACAGCGACTCCTCGCTTGGTCCTTGCCCCTGGGCGTTCCCGGTCAGGAAGGGAGTCGTCCTGGTATCGGTGCACGGGCCCTGCGGGCCCTTGCATGTCTCGTACCCGATCCCCGCGGTGGGCTGGTTGCTCGAGTTGCCAGAGAAGAACAGGTAGTACTTCTTGCCCGACTGCACCAGGTCAGGGGCCTCGATCAGGCCCTGCTCCCACGGCTGGCTGGCCACTGCGATCTGTGTGGGCTTGCCCACGAGGGTGGTGCCCGTGGGTCCGAGCCGCTGCGACCAGATCGTGGTGGGGATGACCTGGGTGTGGTCTGCGTTGTTGTCGGCCTTCCAGAGCATCCAGCGGTCGCCGTTGGCGGCGGTGAAGACCCGCGGGTCGATACTTCCCCATTGCTGGCAGATCACCGGCGCCGCCGCTGGGGTGAATGGACCGAGGGGGTTGTCCGAGGTGGCGTTCCCGATGCACTCAGAGTCCACGCCGTCCGGGTTCGTACGATGCACGTCCTCTGAGCTGAACCACATGACGTAGTGGTGGCTTGAGACCTTCACGACGGTGGGCGCCCAGAGCCACCCCCAGGACCACGAGGGGAGCGTGGGCATGGCATCGGTGGGCTGCGCCAGGGTCGGCGCACCGTTCATGACCCGCACCGGTATGTGGGGCGCGACGAACTTGCCGAGTCCAGTGGTGTAGAGGTACGTGCGGTGGCCTTCCACCAGGACAGCTGGGTCCGAGACCCACTGGTCCGGGGAGTAGATGGTGGCCGGGGCGGTGGCCGATGCCGGCGGCGGCAGAGCAGCCCGGGCGGCCGGCGCCGGCCCCGCTGGCTTTGACCGAATGACGATGGTGACGGTGGCGGCGATGGCGACCACAATCACGATGACCCCGGGGATCCACCATCGCTTCCGCCCGGCCCGTTGAGGGTCGGCCCGACGTTTGGACCGCGTCGTCTTCGAGGCAGTGGGTTCGAGCTTGGGCAGGGTGCCGACCATGTCGACTTGACTCACGGGTGTTGTCATTCCCTTTCGCGCAGCGATCAACCGGTCATGTGCAGCGGAACTCCCCGCGGCTCCCTGCTCGACCGCCCGGGTCCCGGTGGACCCGCAGGCTTCATGTCCCGCGATAACTCGCCGGGAAACATCCGAAAGGACGCTATCGCGCGGGATTGCCGAACATCTCGCGATGGGCTCATTGATCGGCGATCGAGTCCCTTCGTCGTCCATACAGAGCGGCCACCATCCAGCCCCCGAGCAACGCCACTCCGGCGAACACCAGGATCGGGACGTCGCCGTAACGAACGAAGAGGGTCTCGCCGGTGCGGCGATCCAGGGCGGCGAAGATCACCTGCTGTTTCCCCAGCGTCGAGCGGCTCAGGAGCCGCCCACGGTGATCGATGGCGGCGCTGAATCCGGTCGGCGCCGCCTGGATCAGGTCGCGGCCCTGCTCGACCGCCTGGACCTCCGATGCTGCGATCTCCTGCGCCGGCACCTGGCTGGTGGAGTAGGACGACGTATTGGTGGGGACGATCAGCAACTGAGCCCCTGCTCGGACCGACGATCGCCCCCGGTCGGCGTAGAAGTCCTCAAAAGACACAAGTGCTCCCAGCGGGCCGGCAGGCGTGGGCATCAGGCCCGTCCCTGTGCCCGGAATGGCGTCGAGCGGGACCGAGGAGAGATCGGCCAGGTGCCGGAAAAACCCCCGGTAGGGGATGTACTCGCCGAACGGGACCCGGTGGACCTTCTCGAACCTTGACACGATGGTCCCGTCTGGGCCCCAGGCCACGACCTCATTCCGGAAGGTGGTCGACGACACGGTCTCGGTGACGCCGACTACCAAGGTGGTGTGGAGGTTGACGGCCAGCTTGCTCAGGGAGTTCTCGGCTGAAGAGCCGTCCAGCGGTGAGGAGAGCGAGACAACATCCTCGGGCCACAGGACGAGCTGGGGGGTGTGGCCGTGGTCGAGCTGTTGCATGCGGGCGGTGGCTGTTTTCTGGGCGGCCAGCACCAGAGCTGGGTCCACCTGGGACTTTCGGAATCCGCGGACGCCGCCGCCTTGCACCGCTGCGGTGGTCATCGTGCCCCGACTGGACCCACCGTCGGGTGCGTGGTCAGCAACGATGGTGAGGAGAACCACCCCGATTAGCGCCACCGATCCCACCAAAATCAGCGTCCTGACCCCCCCTGATCGTCTCGGGTGGGCGGTGGCCGGCTGAGATATGGCCGGCTGAGATGAGACCGCGTGAGATATGACCGGCTGAGATAGGAACGTATGAGTCGAAGCCGCCCGAGATATGGCCCCCAGGAAAAGCCCGGCGACGGCAACGCCCCCGGCAAAGACCGCCGCAGTGAGAAGGAGGGGTCCCCCCAGGCGAGCCAGACCCAGGATCGGGCCCCCGGCCTGGCCCAAATACACGCCGCCTATGGGTAGGCCACCGAATGGCCAGATCATCCGGGCCGCCTCGGCCAAGGTCATGGCCGCCGGATAGGCGAGGGCGGCCGCTCCGATCGGGCGGGAGGGCACGAAAAGGCACGCCGCTGCTGGGAACAGGGCTTCGATGACAATCAGGGCGATGGCGCCGGGCAGTGTGAAGGCCCGGGCCCACATGAGCCCGGGCACGAAGCACCCGAGCCCGGCCAGCCACCCCGCCCACAGGCGCGTTCGGGGTCGGAGGCCGATAAGGCGCCACCACAGCAGCCCGGCAGCAGGAAAGGCGAGGATCCAGAATCCCCAGGGAGGGAGCGAGAGGGCGAGGCCGACCCCGGCCAGGATCGAGGGCACCGCCACCCCACCTCGCCGCGGCGTGGTTGCCCATAACCGGCCCCCATGGGATCGAGCCAGGCTCGCTGACCAGCGCGCCCGCCAGCCCTGACGGGTCGCAGGGGGTGGTCCCGATGTCGCCGTGGGTGGTCTCGGTCCCGGTGGCGCTCCCGAAGCCGGCGGCGCTCCCGAAGCCGGCGGCGCTACCTGGATCTCGGCCGCGGACCTCGGACGCAGGCGGGACCTCGGACGCCGAACCTCCCGGGCGCCCCCATGTGGGTGTGGTCACCGAATGGAGCCGCGCCGGTCGGTCGTGCCCAGGGCGTTGAGGACAGAGCGGGCTGCCGTCCGCCCGGATCCGATGCAGGCGGGGATGCCCACGCCCTGCAGGTGGGCACCGGCCACGGCCACGGTGCCCAGGGTGGCGAGATCGTCCTCGATCATGGCCACCTTGATGAGATGGCCGACCCGGTACTGGGGAAACGCTTGGGGCCAGCGGGTGACGGTGCTCGCCGAGGGAGGCCCGGACAGCCCGATCAGGGATCCGAGCTCGGCCACCACAGCCGCGCTCAGCTCCTCGTCGTCGAGCTCTCCCGCCCGCTCGTCGCCGAACCGACCGACGGAAACCCGCAACAGCACGTCCTCCGGTCGGTCCAGGTGGGGCCATTTCTCCGACAGGTACGTGCAACCGGTCATGAGGGCCTGTCGGCCGTCGATGGTGCTGCGCCGCGGGACCAAGAAGCCGGTCCCGGTCAAGGGTCGGGGAAGGGCTGCTCGCGGGAACGCAAGGGTAATGACGGCCACGGATGCGTATT
This sequence comes from uncultured Acidimicrobiaceae bacterium, assembly GCA_963781305.1. Taxonomy (GTDB): domain Bacteria; phylum Actinomycetota; class Acidimicrobiia; order Acidimicrobiales; family RAAP-2; genus DASXMT01. The sequence continues at coordinate 288,315 of CAWAFL010000014.1, read as the reverse complement.
GCACCGACGACAACAGCTCGGCAGCAACGGAGGCGTGTGGCGCCAGCAGGGCCCCTGCGCCCGGCGCCGGAAGGGCCAGGACCACGCCGTCGACCTCGATACAACGTTCTCCGGGGCCGACGAGAGCCAGGCCCCAACCGCCTCCTTTTCGGGTCAACGTCTCGGCCGTCGTCCCCGTCCGGATCTTCACGTCCCAGGCCGACAGGCGCTCGATGAGCCGATCGGCCAGGCTTGCCGTTCCCTGACGGAGCGACCAGAAGACCGGTGACGGTTGGCCGTTCGGTTCGGCTGGGCGTACCGCTCCGGTCGAAGGTGGGCGCAACCTGCGCATCAGGCTTCCGGACTGCTGCGAGGCGGTCAGGAGCGCGGGGAACGTTGCTGCCGCGCTCGAGGTGCGCCACCCCTCCGGCATTGATGCCCCCGACCAACGGGTCGACGAGTTGATCGACGACCGGTTGTCCCAGCCTCTCGCCCACGATGTCACCCACGGCGCGATCGCCGACGACCGGCTCAGGTCGTCTGGGCCGCACCAGGTCCCGCCCAGTTCCGAGCAGCTCGGACCAGCTCAGTATCCCGGAGCGGACCAAGGGCCACCAGCGAGTGGGCACGCCGAGGTTCAGGCCCTGGGGGAGCGCCCGCAGCCGGCCCCGGGAGAATACGGCCGCCCCGCTGGCCGCCACCGGGACCAGCTCGTCGGTGATACCGAGCTCCTCGCACAGCTGGGTTGCTTCCGGCCGACGAGCGAGAAAGGCATCGGGGGCCAGGTCGACCGTGCGTCCGGCGAAGCTGGTCGTTTGGAGCTTGCCGCCCAGGTGGTCGTCGGCTTCGATGATCACTACCGACGGCGAGTCGGTGCCCACAGGGGCATCCCGGCCCGTGACCAGTTCCCATGCTGCCGCCAGTCCGGCGATACCGCCGCCCACCACAGCGATGACCGGCCTGCCGTCTGGGTTCACGGCGCCGGTCTCTCGTGACCCCGGTCGCTCGACGCCGCCCCCGACACCACGTCAGCCAGCACGGAGAGGAAGCGGGGGTCGTCGTTCAGGGACGTGGTGCGGGCGAAGCGAATGCCAACCGACGCCGCCACCTGCGCCGCTTCGATGTCGAGGTCGTACAGAACCTCCAGATGGTCGGCCACGAACCCCACCGGGCACACCACCACGGCGGGTGCGCCGTCGGCGGCGAGCGAGCGTATGCCATCGAGCAGAGTGGGCCCCAGCCAGTCGCCCGCCGTCCGCCCCGCGCTCTGCCATGCCACCTGCCAGCGCCCGAGCCCGGCGAGGGCGGCGATCTCCTTGGCCGACTCCGTCACCTCGTCTGCGTAGGGGTCGCCTGCGTCGATGGCCCGGGAGGGCACGCTGTGGGCGGTGAAGATCACCTCGCAGTGGGCACGGTCGGGCTCGGGCACCAATGCGAGCTGGTCCCGTATCCGTTGGGCGAGGATGGCGGTGAAGCCGGGTGCCCGAAACCAGCTGGGAACGGCAATGAGCTCGATCGGCGGTTCTATCGACGATGCGGCCTGAGCCGCCCGCTCGAGGTACTGACCGGTGCCCGCGGCCGACTGGTGCGGCGTGAGGACGAGGCCCACCACCCGGGTGACGCCGGCCTCGGCCAACTCGGCCACGCCCTCTTCGATGGACGGCGCCGTGTGCTTGGCCCCGTAGCGGACCGCGAACCGGCCGGGCGCCGCCGTGTCGAGGGTGGCGGCCAGGCCCGCCACTTGGGCGTCGGTGTGCTCCCGCAATGGCGAGGTGCCGCCGATGGCGTCATAGCGTTCGACCAGATCGGCCAGGAGCTCCGGGGTGGGTGGTCGACCCCTGCGGATAGAGGTGTAGAACGACTCGATCTCGTCCCTGGTCGCCGGTGTGCCGTGGGCCATGACCAGCACGCCGGTCGGCCGCTCGGTCATGACTGACCGCCCCCGGAGCCTCCGCTGCCCCCGACCCTGTCCGTAGTTTCGACGCCGGCGCGGCCTTCTCGGTGCACCAGTTCGACCAGCTGCTCGAGGATGCCCGGGTCGGTCTCGGGGAGCACCCCGTGGCCCAGGTTGAAGACATGGCCGGGCTCGGTGCCGGCCCGGCTGAGGACCTCCCGGGCCTCGTCGGCCACCACGTCCCACGGAGCCAGGCAGAGGACCGGGTCCAGGTTGCCCTGGACGGCCAGGTGGGGACCGACCCGGCGCCGGGCGGCGTCGAGCGGCACGCGCCAGTCGATGCCGATGACGGTGGGGCCGGCCAGGGCCATCAGCGGAAGCAGCTCGCCCGTCCCCACGCCGAAGAGGATGGTGGGCACGCCGGGATGGGACTCGTCCAGCTCGGCGAAGAGCCGCCGGGTGGCGGGGAGGACGAACTCCTCATAGTCGCGGGGGGTGAGGATGCCAGCCCAGCTGTCGAAGACCTGGGCGGCCGAGGCGCCGGCGTCGAGCTGCGACCGCAACGAGGCCACGGCCACGTCGGTCAGGCGTTCGACCAGGCGGTGCCAGAGCTTGGGGTCGGTGTGCATCAGGGCCTTGATCCTGGTGAAGTTCTTGGACGGGGCGCCCTCCACCAGGTAGCTGCCCACGGTGAACGGGCCTCCGGCGAAGCCGATCAGCGGCACTTTCAGCTCGCCGGCCAGGATGCCGACCGCCTCGGCCACGTACGGGGTGTCCGTCTCGGGCTCGAGGGGACGCACCCGCTCCAGATCGCTCGCCGTACGGAAGGGCTGCTCCACCACCGGGCCGATGCCGGGGGCGATGTCCACCCCGAAGCCGATGGCCGCCACTGGGACCACGATGTCCGAGAAGAAAATGGCGGCATCGGTGGCGTAGCGCCGGACCGGCTGGAGGGTCAGCTCGGCCACCAGCTCAGGTTGGGCGATGGCCTCGAGAATGCTCCCCGAGCCCCTGGCCGCCAGGTACTCGGGCAACGAGCGGCCGGCTTGTCGCATGAACCACACCGGCACGTGCGGCGTCGGCTGACGCCGGCAGGCCCGGATGAACGGCGAGTCGGCAAGCTCGACTGGCTCATATGCGGGCACCCCCCGACGCTACAGCGGGGCCTGCGTGCCGGCCGAGTCGGCCCTCAGGGCCGGGTGTCGGACCCCGGCCCAAGACAGGGGCCCCCCGCCCACGGCAGGGACCCCGGCGCCCAGGGCCGCCGGTCCACCGCAGCCGCCCCGCCGCAGCCGCCCCACCGCAGCCGGCCCATCCCAGGGCCGTCCACCACAGCCCGTGGGCACGCAACCGTCGCGCAGGCCGATCTTGGACGGGATGCCTCGCACGGGGCGTAGAATCGTAAGTTCCCCGAAGCCGGTACGGGGAGTCAAAAAGGAGGTGCCGGTGGCGGTCAAGCACGAACTGCAGGCTGAGCAGGAGTTCGTGGATCTGGCCTATGCGCGTCTCGATGCCATGCGCTCGGACGCCAACCGGATGCTCGAAGGCGTTCTCGACCTGGGCAAAGGCGGGACGTTCCAGTCCCGTACCGAGCGCGACGTGATCGTCCGCACCAGCCTGGCCCGGCTCGAACAGCTCGACATCGGCGATCAGGCCCTGACCTTCGGGCGCATCGACCGGGTGGTAGGCGACGGAAACGGCTCCGGGCCGCCCGCCGCCGAAGCCTCGGACGGCCTGATGACCGAAACGTTCCATATCGGCCGGCTGGCTGTGCACGGTGCCGATCATGAGCCGTTGGTGGTCGACTGGCGGGCTCCGGTGGCCGAGCCCTTCTACCGGGCAACCGGACGGGATCCGCTGGGCCTGGTGCTCCGCCGCCATCTGGCCCTCGACGGCCGGTCGGTGGTGGGGGTGGAGGACGAGTGGTTCGCCGTCGATGGCGCCGCCGCCGGCACCAACGGTTCACGAGCCGCCACCACCGGGGGAGCGACCACCACCGACGGAGGGACCACCACCGCAGAGGGGACCGCCGACGGCGACGGCTCGGGCGAGCTGATCCTGGGGGATGGGTCGATCGGTGGTCCGGGAGCCCTGCTGGCCGCCCTGGACCGGGCCCGGTCGGGCCACATGCAGGACATCGTCTCCACCATCCAGCGCGAGCAGGACGAGATCATCCGCTCACCGTTGCCCGGCGTCATGGTGGTCCAGGGAGGCCCTGGTACGGGCAAGACGGCCGTGGCCCTGCACCGGGCTGCCTACCTCCTCTATACCCATCGGTTCCCCTTGGAGCGACAGGGTGTCCTGGTCGTCGGCCCCAACCCTTTGTTCCTCCGTTACATCGAGCAGGTGTTGCCCTCCTTGGGCGAGACCGGAGTGACATTGTCGACGGTCTCGGGCCTGGTGCCCGAGGTCCGGGCCCGGGACACCGAGCCCGAAGAGGTCGCCCGGCTGAAGGGCGACGTCCGCATGGCCAAGGTCATCGGGCGCGCCGTTCGGACCAGGCAGCGCCCGTTGGCCGACGATGTCACCATTCCCTACGGCGCCCTGCTCTTGCGCCTCACCGCCGCCGACACCCGGGAGATCGTGGCTACGGCCCGGCGCCGCCCCGGTAGTCATAACGCCCGGCGCCGCGTGGTGGAACAAGGGGTCGTCGGCATCCTGGCCGACCGGGCACGGCGGACCCAGCAGACCCTGAGCACGGGATCGTCGGCCAACATTGCCGCCTTCCCCGGGTACGAGGACCCTTCGGAGCTGGACGACGACGAGTTCGACCTGGAGGACTTCTCCCGCAAGGTGCGACGCGTCCCCGAGCTGGCCGCGGCCCTGGACCGGATGTGGCCCCGCCTGTCTCCCCACGAGCTGCTGCACGACCTCTTCGGCGCCCCCGCTCTCATCCGTGCCGCCGGGCGAGGGAGCCTGTCGGCGGCCGAAGAGGACCTGCTCTTCCGGAAGCGCTCGGATTCCTTCGAGGCCGTGCCCTGGACCCCGGCCGATGCCGCCCTGATCGACGAGGGCCGCCATCTGTTGGGGCCGCGGAACGGGAACGGCGACGATGGCATCCGCAACTACGGACACATCGTGGTGGACGAGGTGCAGGACTTGTCCCCCATGCAGCTTCGGATGCTCACCCGCCGCTCGTTGTCCGGATCCATGACCGTGGTCGGCGATATCGCCCAGGCCACGGCCCCGTGGGCCCCCCAGAGCTGGGGCGACATCACCCGTCACCTGCCCAAGCGGCGGCCGCCCAAGCTAGTGGAGCTGACGGTGAGCTACCGCACGCCGGCCGAGGTGGTCGAGGTGGCAGCCAAGGTGCTGGCTGTCGCTGCGCCCGAGCTGAAGCCGCCTACGCCGGTACGCAAGACGGGCGTTCCCCCGCGCGTGGTCGCCGTATCGCCGTCAGCCGCAGCCGCAGCCGCAGACACGGCGCCGACCGCAGACACGGCGCCGACCGCAGACACGGCGCCGACCGCAGACACGGCGCCGACCGCAGACACGGCGCCGACCGCAGACACGGCGCCGACCGCAGACACGGCGCCGACCGCAGACACGGCGCCGACCGCAGACACGGCGCCGACCGACGACGCAGCGCCGACCGACGACGCAGCGCTGGCCCGAGCCGTGGCCAGGGCGGCAGCCGAGGAAGTGGCCGCAGTGGGTTCAGGACGGGTCGCCGTGCTCGCCCCCGGCCAGCTGTTGAGCCCCATCGCCGCCGCCCTGGCGGAAGCCGGCACCCCAGTGGTCGATCCCCGGGACATGCGGAGAGGTGGTCTGTCCGACCCCCTGGTCCTGCTGGCCGCCGACGCGGCCAACGGCCTCGAGTTCGATTCGGTGGTCGTGGCCGAGCCGAGCCTGATCGCGGGCACGACAGCCAGGGGATTGCGCACCCTGTACGTGGCCATGACCCGCCCGACCCAGCGCCTCACCTTGGTTCACGCTGCGCCCCTTCCTGCCCCGTTGGCCGATCTGGACTGACACGCGATCGTCACGCGACGGTCACGGATCGGGCCTGCCTGCGGGCCTGACAGCGCCCCAGGCTCAGTGTTGGCCCCCAGTGCACTGCATCGACTAAGAAATACGCCGTGACTGAGGAAATACGCGGTGACTGAGGCACTGGCGGTCGATCAATCCACGGTCGATCAATCCGCGGTCGAGCACGTCCGGCATCGGCCGGACCGACCTCCCATGCTCGCCGTGGGCGTCATGATCTGGCTCGGTTCCGAGGTGATGTTCTTCAGCGCCCTGTTCGCTGCTTTCTTCACCATCCGGGCCCACGCCACCGTGTGGCCACCGACCGGGACCAAGCTCGACACGATCCAGGCCGGCGTCTTCACCTTCATCCTCCTGGCCTCCAGCTTCACCATGCAAAAGGCCGTGTTCGACCAGGAGAAGGGGGACCGCAAGAGCGCAAAGTTGTGGGTGGTCATCACCTTGCTCATGGGCGCAGCGTTCGTGGGAAACCAGTTCTTCGAGTGGATCACCCTCACCACCCGGCCGGCCACCAACGCCTACGGCTCACTGTTCTTCATCATGACCGGCATCCACGGGCTCCACGTGTTCTTGGGCCTGGCGGCCATGGTCTTTCTCCTCGGGCGGCTGAAGGGGCCAAAGGGCGACCCGGGCGAGACGTCGGTGTTCCAGGCGGTCAGTTACTACTGGCACTTTGTGGACATTGTGTGGATCGGTCTGTTCAGTTGCCTCTTTCTCCTTAAATAGGTGCCAACGCGCATGCGCAGTCTCTTTCGGGGTCGATTCCTGGTTCCAGCTCTCCTGCTTGTGAGCGTTGGACTGTTTGGCCTTCTCGTGTTCTCGCCGTCCGCCTCCAGCGCCACGTCCGCCACGAGCACCGCCAACACCGGATCGTCGGGAGCAGGACTGAAGGCCAACTCGGGCCAGTTTCCCGAGACCCCCGGGTTCTCCTCGTCACCGAACCAGAGTCCGTCGGGGGACGGCATCTACAACGTGTCGCTGCCCCAGTCGTTCATAGCCCCCGGCCAGGCTCTCTTTGCCGCCAACTGCGCCAGCTGCCACGGAGGCGACGCCGCGGGCACCGACCGCGCCCCGAACCTCCAGAGTCTGGGGGCGGGCACCGTCGACTTCTGGGTCTCTACCGGTCGTATGCCTTTGGCCAACTCGAGCATCCAGGCCGCCCGGAAGCAACCCCGATTCAACAACTTGCAGAGCCTGGAGATCTCGGCCTACGTCCAGTCGCTGGCTCCCGGGGGCGTCAAGGTTCCGGTCGTCAACTTGAGCAACGCCAACGTCGGTAACGGCTTCCGGCTGTTCACGCTCAACTGCGCCGCCTGCCACACCATCACCGGTGCCGGCGACGCCCTGGCCGACGGGGCCTATGCCCCCAGCCTTCACTACGCCACCACCCGGCAGATCGTCGAAGCCGTCCGCTCCGGTCCGGGCAACATGCCCCACTTCGGTCCGGGCAACATTTCCAACGCCGAGGTGCGCGACATCACCGCTTACGTCCACTCCTACATCCAGCACCCGATCAACCGGGGCGGCTTCGGACTCGGCGGCATCGGGCCGGTGGGCGAGGGCTTCGTCGGCCTCCTTATCGGCGTCGGCGCATTGATGCTCGTCTGCTTCTGGATCGGAGACCGCACGTGAGCGACGAGTCCACCGTGCGGCCAACGGCCCCTCTGCCGGTAGCCGCCCTCGACGATCCCCATCAACTGCCCTACGCCAAGCACCCGGGACGAGCACAAGCCGTGGCCGTGGTGGCGATGATCATCGGCATTCTCGGTTGCATCGGCTTCGGGATCACCTATTGGGTCAGCGACCAGACCCAGTGGCAGGCAGTCACGCTCGGTGTCGGCCTGCTGGGACTGGGCTTCGGTGTAACCGCCTGGGGCAAGTACCTCATGGCCCGAGGCCCCTTCGTGGAAGAGCGGCATCCGTTCAACTCCAGCGACGAAGAAGTCAAGGAGATGACCGCGGCCATCACCCAGCGTGGAGGCATCGTGGTCGCCCGGCGCAAACTGCTGGGTGGGCTGTTCGCCATCGGCTCGCTGGCCTTCGGCGTGGTGGCCGCCTTCCCGTTGATCCGCTCACTCGGTCCCAAGCCCGGACGGGCACTGTTCGTGACCAACTGGAGGAGGAACTCCCAGTTGGTCACCGTGGACGGCCGGCCGGTACACAAGAACGACCTCGAGGTCGGCGGGGTCCTGACCGTGTTCCCCAGGGGCTTCGCCGGGTCGTCGCCCGACCAGACCATCCTTCTGCGTATCGAGGAACTGGGTCCAGAGGATCCCCCCTTGAGCCTGGCGAGTCCGGGACGGAGCGACTGGACGGCACTCGGGTACGTGGCCTATTCGAAGATGTGCACCCACCTGGGCTGCCCGGTAGGCCTCTACCAGGAGCAGACCGTTGAGCTGGTGTGTCCGTGTCACCAATCGATCTTCAACGTGCTCGCCGGAGCGGTGCCTGAGTTCGGTCCCGCCCCCCGCCCGCTCCCCCAGTTGCCCATCAAGGTGCAAAACGGCTTCTTGGTCGCCCAGGACGGCTATAACCAGCCCATCGGCCCGGGATTCTGGGAGCGCCCATGATCGACCAATCCGTACGCTGGCTGGACGACCGCCTGGGCATCGCCAAGGGCGGCCGCACCATGTTGGACAAGATCTTCCCCGACCACTGGTCGTTCATGCTGGGAGAGATCGCCCTTTACTCGTTCGTTGTCCTCATCGCCACGGGCGTCTTCCTCAGCCTGTACTACATCCCCTCGGCCCACGAGGTCGTCTACCACGGTTCCTACCTGCCGCTTCGCGGACAGCGGGTATCCGAGGCCTACTCCTCGACCGTCGGCCTGTCCTTCGACGTCAAGTCGGGGCTCCTCATCCGTCAGACCCACCACTGGGCCGCCGACGTTTTCTTGGGCTCGATCGCAGTCCACATGGCCCGGATCTTCTTCACCGGTGCGTTCCGCAAGCCTCGCGAGCTCAACTGGATCGTCGGCGTCACCATGCTGATGCTCGGCATCGTCAACGGGTTCCTCGGCTACTCGCTACCCGACGACCTGGTGTCGGGGACCGGTATCCGGATCGCCTACTCCATCATCGAATCCGTGCCTCTGGTGGGCTCGTACCTCGGGTTCTTCCTGTTCGGGGGGAACTATCCCGGCAACGGGATAATTATCCCTCGATTCTTCCTCCTGCACGTCCTCATCCTGCCGGTGATCATCGGCGGTCTGATTGCCGTGCACCTCGGGCTTCTGGTCAAACAGAAACACACTCAGTTCCCCGGCAAGGGGAAGACCGAGGACAACGTGGTCGGCACGCCGATGTTCCCCACGTTCATAGCCAAGACCACCGGGTTCATGTTCATGACGTCGGCCGTGTTGTTGCTGTTGGGCGGGTTGGCGCAGATCAACCCGATCTGGCAGTTCGGTCAGTACGAGCCGTATCAGATCTCCTATGCCGTCCAGCCCGACTGGTACATGGGCTGGCTCGACGGCGCACTGCGAATCATGCCTAGTTGGGAATGGGTGGGTTGGGGGCACACCCTGCCCCTCGAGGTGTTCCTGCCGGCAGTGGTGTTCCCCGGGCTGACCTTCGGCTTCTTCTGGGGCTGGCCGCACATCGAAAAACGGTTCACCAAAGACGTGGCCACGCACAACCTGCTCGACCGACCGCGGGATCGTCCCAAGCGGACTGCGTTCGGCGCCGCCATGTTGATGTTCTACTTCATGTTGTTCGCTGCCTCATCGACCGACGTGATGGCCAACTTCTTCAACGTGTCGCTGAACGTCGTGCTATGGACCTTCCGGGTGATCGTCTTCGTGATCCCGATCATCACCTACTTCGTCACGTACCAGATCTGCAACGAGATGCGGGCGGCCGAGGGCATTGGCAAGCGCAAGCGGGCCATGGTCGTGAGCCGGTCGGATACCGGTGCATACAGCACGGTCACGGCCGAGCCCCGGCCTGGCGACGATGCCCACGAGCTCGATGCCATCCCGGTTCCGACGTACATCAACCTGACTCCAGACGAGCTGGAGACGGGTCCCGGTGTGCGCCGGGTCATGCGCTGATCTGACCGTGTTGAACTGAGCCCGTTGATCTGAGCCCGTGAACTCGCTGAGTCAGCTCTCGTAGCGAGCAGCCTCGGCGGCACCTACGGTGGGCTGGTGCGCTTCGAACTCGGAGCAGTCAGGTGAGGACTGCCGTTCACGGGATGCCCAGGATCGGGCCTGGCCGGGCCCTGAAGCGGGCGCTCGAAGGTTTCTGGGCCGGCCGGGTCACCGCTGACCAGCTGGAGGAGACGGCGGCGTCCATCCGACGGCAAAACTGGGAGACGATCGCTGCCGCCGGGGTGGACTTCGTGCCCTCCAACGATTTCTCCCTCTACGACCACATGCTCGATGCCGCGCTCCTGGTGGGCGCGGTCCCCCCTCGCTTCGGCTGGGACAAGGGGTTGAGTGGAAACGGTTCGAACGGCGATGTCGGGCTCCAGCGCTATTTCACCCTCGCCCGGGGCGGAATGGTCGACGGCCACCAGGTGGGGGCCCTCGACCTGACCAAGTGGTTCGACACCAACTACCACCAACTGGTCCCTGAACTCGGCCCCGACACCGTGTTCCGACCGGACGTGACCAAGGCGATTGACGAGCTGGCTGAAGCGTCGGGCCTGGGCATTCCCACCACCCCGGCGGTGGTCGGTCCCCTCACCTTTTTGCTGCGGAGTGCACCGGCCGAGAGGGGCTTCGACGTCATGAGCCTCCTCGAGCCGTTGGTCGACACGTATCTCGAGGTGCTGGCCGAACTGCGGGGCCAGGGCGTGGCATGGGTTCGCTTGGACGAACCGTCCCTGGTGGAGGAGCGCAACGTCGCTGAGCTGCAGGCGCTGGATCGGGCCTACCGACGGCTGTCCGAGTCCAGAGACCGCCCGAACATCTCGATCACCACCTACTTCGGACACGTGGGAGCGGCGATGTCCATCCTGGCCGACCTGCCGGTCGAAGGAGTGGGCCTCGATTTCTGCCGGGGACCGCAGAACCTAGACCTCCTCCGAGCCGCCGGCGGCCTTCCCGGAAAGGTGCTGTTCGCCGGGGTGGTGGACGGGCGCAATGTCTGGGCCAACGACCTCGAGGCATCCCTCGACCTGCTGGGGCAACTCGACGGGTTGGCCGAGGAGGTGGTGGCATCGACCTCGTGTTCGCTCCTGCACGTCCCCCTCAGCCTGGCCGCCGAGCGCGTCCCCGCCGCTGACAGCGCCGCGGATCACGGCGCCTCGAAGCACGGCGCCCCGCAGCACGGCGCCCCGCAGCACGCCGCTCTCGATGACGAGGTCCGACCGTGGCTGTCCTTTGCCCACGAGAAGCTCGACGAGCTCGCCGTGCTGGGCCGGGCCGCGGGCCGGGAGCGATCGACGGTGGACGCTGGCACCCTCGAGGCCCTCGATGCCAACCGGGCCGTCCAGCAGGCCAGGCGTCAGTCGAGCCGCGTCGTCGACGACGCTGTCCGCCGGCGGGTGGCCGAGGTGGGCGAAACCGATCCGCGGCGGTCCGCCCCTTACGTCGACCGGGCCGTGGCCCAGCAAGGCGAACTGGGACTCCCGCTCTTGCCCACGACGACCATCGGCTCGTTCCCCCAGACACCCGAGTTGCGCGCCGAGCGGGCGGCGTGGCGGGCCGGTCAGCTCGACGACGATGGCTACCGCCGATCGCTCCAGGCCGAGATCGACCGGGTGGTGACCCTACAGGAGGAGGTCGGCCTCGACGTGCTCGTTCACGGGGAGCCCGAACGCGACGACATGGTGCGCTATTTCGCCGATCAGCTCACCGGGTTTGTGCTGCCCGCCGAGGGTTGGGTCCAGTCCTACGGGTCGCGTTGCGTGCGACCGGCAGTGCTGTTCGGAGACGTCTCCCGGCCGCAACCGATGACGGTGGAGTGGGCCCGCTATGCCCAGTCCCTCACCGCGAAGCCGGTGAAGGGCATGCTCACCGGACCGGTCACCATGCTGCGCTGGTCCTTCGTGCGCGACGACCAGCCCGAGGCCGACACCGCCGTGCAGCTGGCGCTGGCCATCCGGGACGAGCTGGTCGACCTGCAGTCGGCGGGCACTGGCGTCATCCAGGTCGACGAGCCCGCCCTGCGCGAGGGCCTGCCCCTGCGCGCGGCGGAGCGCCCGGCCTACCTGTCGTGGGCCACGCGGGCCTTCCGCCTGGTGACCTCGGCCGCCGATGCCGCCACCCAGGTGCACACGCACATGTGTTACGCCCAGCTGGGCGACATCGTCGATGCCCTGGCCGACCTGGAGATCGATGTGATCTCGCTCGAGGCGGCCCGGGCGGGCATGGGGCTCCTCGACGACCTGGTCGGCGCCCGCTACCTCGGGGGAGTGGGACCCGGCGTCTACGACGTTCACTCACCGGCCGTACCCGAGGTCGACCAGATCCGAGCCCTGCTCGACCGGGCCGTGGAGGCCGTGGGGCCGGATCGGCTGTGGGTGAACCCCGACTGTGGCCTTAAGACCCGACGCTACGACGAGGCGCTGCCCGCCCTCCGCCACATGGTCGCCGCCGCCCACCAGGTACGGTCTGCCCTGGGCGTCGAGGCCTAACTCCGGGCCGGCTCGATTCGCGGCACTCCAGGACGATCGTTCGGCGGCCCTCCAGGCTAGGTCGTTCGCAGGCCCTCCAGGCTGGGTCGCTCGCAGGCCTCCAGGCTGGGTCGTTCGGCTGGGTTGCGGCACACTGGACGGATGACACCGAGCGGATCGCCCGACCTGGGGCCCAACGCGCAACGATTCTCCGGATTCGCAGGCCTGTACGACCAGGTCCGGCCCCACCCACCGGATACACTCGCCGAGATCCTGACCACCTATTGCGGTTGCTCGTCGCCTGCGGTCGTGGATCTCGGTAGCGGTACCGGCCTATCGACGAGATGGGCAGCCGCTTGGGCCGGTTCGGTCATCGGCGTCGAGCCCAGCGCCGACATGCTGGCGACGGCAGATGCGCAAAAGCTTCCGAACACCCGGTTCGTGCCCGGGTACGCCCACCGCACGGGCCTGGACGACTCGAGCGCCGACGTGGTCCTGGCCGTTCAATCGTTCCACTGGATGGAGCCGAGCGGGACGCTCGCTGAGGTGGAGCGGATCCTCCGTCCCGGTGGAGTGTTTGCCGCCATCGATTGCGACTGGCCGCCAACCGTCGGGTACGCCGAGGTCGAACGGGCCTGGGCGGAGTGCGGACAAGCCGTGGAGGTCTACGAGACACGCCTGGCTCGTGGCCTCGATGGCGCAGCGTTGCATGCGCCGGTCCGGGCCGACGACCCCGTCGCTCGCCGGTACTCGAGCCGAGATGCCCACAGCGACTGTGCTCTGGCATCGAAGGTGGCGACCTGGTCGAAGGACTCCCACCTTGAGCGCATGCGGGACTCGGGTCGCTTTGCCTGGTGCCACGAGCTGGCTCTTCTCCAGATCGACCATGGTGACGCCGAACGGTTCATGAGCCTGTTCCGGAGCCAAGGCGGTTATCAGAGCCTTCGCAAGCACGGTTTTTCCGACGACGAACTCGGTTTCCCCCGGTTGGAGCAGGCAGCCCAGCATCACCTGGGAACGGATCGCCGGACCTGGTGGTTCACCTATCGAGCCCGCATCGGGACGCTTCCGCTGTGATCCAGACGCCGGGCGCCTAGAGGGAGGCCATCGCCGCTGGACGTCAGGCTGTCGCCACTAGAGGCAAGGCAGTCCGGCTGAGCGCAGTCCGGCCACCCTAAGTCAGACCCGCCACCCGGAAGTCAGTCCGGCTAAATAGCCCCGCCCCGACGGCTCTCCACCGTCGCCCCAATGACCGCGGAGATGATCAGTGCGCCGGCGATGGGGGCGAGCCAGATGCCGAAGACGAAGGACAGGGCCACCATGAATGCACCCATGCCCAAGATGAAGGGCCAGATGCTCGAGTTGGGGAAGGCGTCGATGACGCCGGCGCTGTCCTTTACGGTGGCATCGGGGTCGTCCTCGGGCCGCAACTTCATGTGCCGGGACCACCAGAAGTAATAGGCGCCGGGAAGTAGGCCGAGTCCGGTCGTCCCGATGAGCATCAGGAACCCAGCATCCTCGTAGCTCGTGAACCAGTAGACGAGCCCGACGATCCCGAAGAAGACGCCGATGCCCAGCATGAATATCGCTTCGACTCTCATGATCCGACCCCTGCAGTCTCTTTTTCTTGCTCTTTTTGCTTAGCCGCGATCTTGCGCTGCTGGTGTTTGTTGGGTGTCGTCGGGTGATCGGGGTGGTTGTAGTCCCAGGTCGGGCGTTCCGAGCGAATGGTCGGCAGATGGGTGTAGTTGTGATGCGGCGGCGGCGACGTGGTGAACCATTCGAGGGCCCCCGCGTCCCAGGGATTGGAGCCGGCGGGTACGGGTTTGCGCCAGGACACGAACACGTTGGCTAGGAAGAAGAGGAACGACGTCCCGATGGTGAAGGCACCGATGGTGGAGATCATGTTGAGCGTGCCCCAACCATTGCCGACCGCATAGTCGGCGATACGTCGAGGCATGCCGTGGAGACCGAGGACGTACTGGGGCATGAAGGCCACCCAGAACCCAATGAACAGGAGCCAGAAGTGCCACTTGGCCAAGCCCTCCCGGAGCATTCGCCCAAACATCTTCGGGTACCAGAAGTAGAACCCGGCGAAGCCGGCGAAGACAGCCGTGCCCACCAGCACGTTGTGGAAGTGGGCCACCACGAAGTACGTGTCGTGGGTCTGGAAGTCCACTGGTGGTGAGGCAAGCAAGACGCCGGTGACGCCACCGATCAGGAAGACGAACAGGAAGCCCACGCTGAACAGCATGGGTGACTTGAAGCTGAGCTGGCCGCCCCACATCGTGCCGATCCAGTTGAAGAACTTGATGCCCGTGGGCACGGCGATCAGGTAGGACAGGAGTGAGAAGAACGGCAGCAGCACCACACCGGTGGTGAACATGTGGTGGGCCCAGACGCCCGTGGACAGCGCGGCGATGGCCATGGTGGCAAAGACCATGCCCCGGTAGCCGAACAGGGGCTTCCGGGAGAAGACGGGGAAGATGTCGGTCACGATCCCGAAGTAGGGCAAGGCCAGGATGTACACCTCCGGGTGTCCGAAGAACCAGAAGAGGTGTTGCCAGAGCACGGGTGAACCACCGCCCGAGACCGTGAATATGTGCGTGCCGAAGTGTCTGTCGCAGAACAGCATCACCACCGCAGCGAACAGCACCGGGAAGGCGATGAGGATCAGGATGCCGGTGACCATCATGTTCCACGAGAAGATAGGGACCCGGAACATGGTCATGCCTGGGGCTCGCAGGTAGAACACGGTGGCCACCAGGTTCACGCCGGTGAAGATGGCCGAGAACCCGGTCAGGGCCAGCGCCATCAGCCACAGGTCCGCACCGGCTCCCGGCGTGTTGGTGGCGTTGGACAGCGGGGCGTAGGCCACCCAGCCGAAGCTGGCCGCCCCTCCGGTGACCAAGAAGCCCGACAGCATGGTGATCGAGCCGGTGAGGTACAGCCAGTAGGACAAGGCATTCAGGCGGGGGAAGGCCATGTCCGGCGCGCCGACCTGGAGGGGAAGGATGAAGTTGGCCAGGCCGCCGAAGGCGAAGGGCCCGGCGAACAGGTACATCATCAAGCTGCCGTGCATGGTGAACAGCTGGTTGTAGGTCTGGAACGAGATGCCCAGACCCGACGGCTGCATCAACTGGCCCCGGATGACCATGGCCATCAGCCCAGCGATGAAGAAGAGGATCAGCGACGTGATCATGTAGCTCTTGCCGATGACCTTGTGGTCGGTCGACGTCAGCCACTTGAGGATGCCGGTGGGTCCCTCCTCGTGGGGATGATGGAAGTCCTCGGCTCCGGGGTGATCGGGCTCGTCGGGACCGATGATTCCGGGGCGTTCAGCGAGAAGGGTCATGCTGCCGCCTTTGCCGTAGAGGAGGGGGACTGAGGCGCGGGGTCCGCCGTTCCCGCCGGGCAATTGCCCTGGCCGCACCCGATTTGGTTGGGAGAGGAGTTCGGGGCGGTGTTCTGCGCGCCCGAACCGGATCCCTGGAGGGTGTTCCCCTCCGCCACCTGGGTCGAGGCCCATTCGCGGAAGTCAGATGGAGTGACCGACTTGACGCTGAACAACATGTCGGTGTGGTAGAGCCCGCAGAACTGCGTGCACTGGCCGTCGAAGGTGCCCAACCGAATCACGTTCAGGTCGAAGACATTGGTCACGCCAGGCTGGGCGTAGCGGCTGAAGTTGAAGTCCCGGACGTAGAACCCGTGAATGGTGTCATCGGAGACGAGGGTGATCTGGACCGTCTCGCCCTCGGGTACGACCATCTGCGGCCCATGGTCGTTGGGGCCGTTGGTCAGCTCGCCGGCCACTCCGACGTCCAGGTTGGGGTAGTCGAAGCGCCAGCCCCACTGGAAGGCGGTGACGGTGATGTCGACCACCGGCTTGCCGTGCAGGGCGGTGGTGTCGGACGTGACCGTGGCATCGACGTTGTTCTCGGTGAGCACGGTGAAGAAGAACAGGACGGCGACGATGATGATCGGGACGATCGTGTAGGTCATCTCGATCCCGATGTGCTCGTGGAACTGGCGGGGCATCTCGTCCGAGCGCCGCCGGTAGCGGAGAAGGGTCCAGGTGATCAGGACGCTCACGATGAGGGCCACGATGATCCCTGTGGTCATCATCCCCGAGTAGATCTTGAAGATCTCGTGCCCCTGGGTGGTGGCACCCCGGTCGGCCCAGTAGGTGGGATAGAAGTCGCAGCCGCCCAGCAGCATGGCGCCGCCCAGCAGCCCGACGGCGACAAGGGGCTTGCGCTTCCAGCGGCGGCGGGGGGCAGGACCGGTGCCTGCGGCGCCACGCCCGGGCACGGTATCGGCAGCCAGGTCATCCTGGCTTGGAGATGGGCCGGTTGGACCGGTCGGCGTGGCGTTCACGGCGACGACACTAGCGAACGTCGGCGTGTAATTAGAAGTTCAGATCGGACTTGTTGCCCGAGCCGCGTTCTTCCTGGTCAGAGGGCCCGCTCCTGCCTGGGTTCTGAGCCTCGGGGCCGGCTCCGAGCGCCCGTGATCGGCGGAGATGGCCAAGTTCCAATCAAGGGGCCCACGGTGACGCCGGCTGATCCTGCGACTCGGTTGATCGTGCTGCCTACGTCGGCTCTTCGGGACCCTCGCTATCTGCGGTTTCCCTGAGACCATCGGCACCCGAGGGGTCAGGACCGGAGGGGCCAGGACCGGAGGACCCGGAGGGGCCGGGGCTCGTACCGGAGGGCCCGGGGCTTGCGCCGGAGGACCCGGGAAGTGAGCCGGACGATCCGGGAGCTGAGCCTGAGGACCCTGGAGCTGAGCCTGAGGACCCTGGAGCTGAGCCTGAGCCGACGGACCGGGTCAGGCGACCGGTCAGGCGTCCTGCGGACCGCACCGCGCGCCCAGCCTGTGCCCTGGCCGCTGGTCCGTGCTTCTCGGCGGTCAGCGCCGCCGCTTCTGCGGCGATGCTGGCGTGTTGGGCGGCTGCGCTGGCTTGTCGGCCGATCCAGCGGCTGGCGGTCTCCGTCGTGGACAACCTGTCTGTGGCTGACCGGGTGGTTGCCTCGGCTCCGGTGCTCGGATGGGGATTCTCGGCCGATGCCGCCCCCTCCACCGATGGCGATGCGGCTGTCGGCGCCGATGGCGCTGATCGGACACCTGCTTGGGCTCCTCCCGGGGCCGCGGCCCGAGCCGACCCTCTGGGCGCCCGGACGGTCACGGCAGTGTTGGTGAGGGTGGCCAGCCGGAAAAGCCCGATGGCGGCGAATTCGATGATGATGATGCCCGAGACGTCCGGCCTGATCTGGGGAAGGATGGGCGCCAGGGCCAGGACCACGGCCGCCACGCACACCGCATAGACATGGAGCCGGCGAGGCACCACTCGCACCAGGCCAAGCGGCCCTTTGGCGGTGATGGCCAGGAGGGCGAATACGCCCGTTCCTGCGACGAGCAGGCCACCACTGTCGACATGCAACGACAAGTCGGCAAGAGCCACGGCAGCCAGCAACTCGGCCAACTGCAGTATCCAAAAGGGCACGACCCGGCGACCGAGTTGCTCCTCTGATTCGACCGGAGCCACCTGACCGTCCCCGCCGGCCGCGGGCGGTCCGGACGCGGCGCTACTCCTTGGTCGTGGGTGGGGCGGTGGGCTCGACGACAACGTTCTGAGCCTTCACCGTCGTGGGGTCATCCTTGCTGCCCTCGTCCAGTCCCTTCTTGAACTCTTTCTGGGCCGAGCCCAGGGACCGCGCCAGCTTGGGGATCTGCGTGCTTCCAAACAGGACGAGCACGACAACCACCAGGATGATGATTCCATCTACACCAAAAATCTCGGAAGGCAAGCCCAAGTGCACTGGTGACTCCTTTGTCGAATTCCTCGTCCAGGTTAGACCCGTCCGGGGGTCACAATTCATTCGTGTGGTTCCTTCGTGGCCGCGCCCCGGTTTGGATGACATCGATGCCAGCGTGTCATCGGGGGATCTTCAGCTGATTCACGGCGAATCCTTACCAAACCTCCCAGGAATCTCCCGACAGCTCCCCAGGTGTCCCGGCGGTCATCCAGCCAGGAATACCCCCATGACCAGGGCGGCAACCGACGCCAGGCCGCCAACCGACGCCCAAACCGCCGTGGCCTGCTTGGTGGTCGAGCGCTGATGGAGGTAGACGCCCACCCCAGCGATGACCACCACCACCAGCTTGGCGATCAGCACCGCCTTCCAGGCAGCGCTCTGGCCGCTGAGGGTGATGGTCGAGATGTTCCAAAAACCCGTGATGACCAGCACGGCGAATGCGGGCCAGAGCAGGACGGCCAGGGCCCGGGCCAGTTTGTTGGGCACGTCCGCCCCAGCGCTTCTGGCCGCAGGAAGGAGGCCGGCCATGGTGAACTGGCCGCCTACCCAGATGGAGGCGGCCAGCACGTGCAGGGTGAGCCGGATGCCGTCGACGGCGGGGCTCAGCTGCGGTCCGGTCGACGCTACGACGGCGAAGTTCACTGCGTACCTTTCATTCCTGGTTTATGCCGGGCTCTACTGCGGGCTCTGCTTCGGGCTCTGCTTGCGGCCTTTACCCGGCTCTACTTGCGGCCTCTAATTCCCGGCTCTACCCGGCTCTACCCGCCGGACGCCCCGCTTTTATGAGCCCGGTCCTACTTGCCTGTCCAGTTCGGGGGGCGCTTCTCGGCGAAGGCGATCGAGCCCTCCATGGCATCGGCCGAGCCGAACACCGCCGACATCGCCGCATTGTTGATGTCCCATCCCGCGTCCTCGTCGACCTGCAAGGCCTCGACCATCACCCGCTTGGTGGTTCGCACGGCCAACGGGGCGTTGGCCGCAATGACCTCGGCCAGGGCTAGGGCCTCGTCCATGAGCTGCCCGGCGGGAACGACACGGTTGATGAGACCGAGAGCCAGTGCCCGCTGGGCGTCGATGGGCTCCCCGGTGAGGGCCAGCTCGAGGGCGACGGCCCTGGGCAAGCGCCGGGGCAGCCGGATGAGGCCGCCGGCCCCGGCGATGAGGCCCCGCCTGACCTCGGTGATGGCGATCTTGGCTTCCTCGACCGAGACGACCAGGTCGCAGGCCAGCATGATCTCGCAGCCGCCGGCAAGCGCCGATCCGTTGAGGGCGGCGATGATCGGCTTGGGGAAGGCGCGCCGGGCGATGCCGCCGAACCCGCCGCTGGCCCCGGAGATATCGGCGATCTCGCCGGCGGCGAAGGCCTTCAGGTCCATGCCGGCGCAGAAGGCCTTGTCCCCGGCCCCGGTGAGGATGACGACCCAGCAGTCGTCGTCGGTCTCGAGCTCGTCGAGCGCCCCGCCTATGCCCCGTGACACGGCGCCGTTGACGGCGTTACGGGCCTCGGGCCGGTTGATGGTGAGGATCTCGATGTGGCCTCGGCGTTCGCGCAGTACTTCGGGCATGGTCGTACCTCCGGTGGCGAGCTCAGGTACCCGATACCAGGGTCAGGTAGTCAGGTACCGGCCAGACGGTAGCGCGGGGGACCGCCATCGACGGCGATCTGGGTTCCGATCATCCCGGGGACGTCGGTATCCGACATGGCGGCGAGCACATCGCCATCGGCCGGAGCAGCGGCGAGGTGGCGACCATCGGGGAGGCAGGCGATCACGGGCGCACTGGTCGCCGCGCCATCGTGGTCACGGATGACCGTGGCGGCAACGACGGTGGCCGTTGTGGCCATTTCCAGCTCCAGGGCCACGTCCTTGGCCGACGCGTCGATCACGGCCTGATCGGCGGCGGTGTCCCCCCGGCGGAACCCTCCGGGGGGAGGGGCGGTCCCGTAGAGGCCGAGGGCGTGCTTGGTAATGAACCACCCCAGCCCGGTGGCCAGGCCCAGCGTCGGTCGCCGCGCCGAGCCTGGTCGCGCCCTCCGAACCGGCAGCACCATCGCGCAGCAGATCGGTGAGGGTGGCGATCGAATGGGTGGTGTAGTTGTTGCCGGGACCCCCGAAATAGGGCAGCCCGCCGGTGACGGTCAGGCCCCGGGAGTCGTCGGTGGATAGCCCCAACGCGTCGGCGGCCACCTCCACGGCGGACGGGAAGCAGGAGTAGAGATCGATCAGCGCCACGTCGTCGATGCCCACCGTTGCCGCGCTCTCTGCCGATGCCGCCTCGAAGAGGGCGCGGCCGGCAGCGGCGATGCCGAGCGAGCGCCCCGGATCGGGGCGAGCGGTGGGGAACCGCACGTCGACCGCCTCCGCCCCGGACCAGACGAACACCGCCCGGTCTTCGACCCCGGCCTGGCGCGCCGCGGCCAGCGAGCACACCACGAGGGCAGCACCCTGGTCCGAGCCCAGGAACGCGTTCATGAGCTTCGTGTAGGGCTCGGCGATGATCCGGTTCTCGGTGGTGGGCGTGGCGATCTCCGTGGCCGAGCGCTCCTTTGGGAACCAGGCGATCGGGTGGCCCGCCGCCACCGTGGTGAACGGGGCGAAGAGGTCGCCGATCACCTGGCGGTGTTGGGTGGCGCTGTGCCCGGCCCGGGCGGCCATGATGCTCTCGAAGAGGGGGTAGACGTGGGCTGGAGCCATGAGCGCGATGGCCGACTCGCCCGGTCCGATGCCGGGATGATCGTCGCCGACGACGGGGTCCTCGGGGAGGTCGGCGACCTCGTACCGTGGGAGCCCGGCTGCTCGACGCTCCCTCGACGAGCGTATGGCCTCCGCTCCGGCAATCACCGTTACCGACAGCGCGCCGCTGGCGATGTCCGAAGCAGCCCGGTTGACCAACCACTGGGGGGTGTTGCCGCCGACGGTGGTGACCTCGCATCGGCTGGGGGTCATGCCCGTCCGGCGGGCCACCTCGGTGGCGGGCGCTGGACCCACTCGGGTCATCACGCTGACGACGCTCAAGCGGTCGACCCGGCTCCGGAGCCGAGGGGCATTCTCGAGCGCGCGCTCGCAGGCCTGAACCATGAGGTCGACCGGGGTCACCAGTTCGGTGCGCTCGATCGTCTGTCCCGAGGCGATGACGACGGGGATGCGGTCGGCGTCGTGCTCGGTTCTGCTCACGGTTGCGCTCCCGAGATCGGGGTCGTCTCCGTAGGCGTGCGCACGAGGCGGCAAGCTAGCGCACCGCCGGTGCGGAACTGAAAAGCTGGCCCGATGCCATCGAGCACAGGACCGCTACCTGAAGAATTCCTCTTCGGCGTGGCCACGGCCGGATTCCAGATCGAGGGTGGGTTCAACGGGCCCGGGCAACCGGCCA
The DNA here is from genome assembly GCA_963781305.1 of uncultured Acidimicrobiaceae bacterium. Lineage (GTDB taxonomy): Bacteria > Actinomycetota > Acidimicrobiia > Acidimicrobiales > RAAP-2 > DASXMT01. The sequence continues at coordinate 266,706 of CAWAFL010000014.1, read as the reverse complement.
ACAACTGGCTGACGTGGGAGCGGCTCGGGCGGGTGGAGCCGTCGGGGATCGCCGCCGACTTCTGGGCCCATCCCGAGGAGGCGCTGGACCGGGCGGCCGCCATCGGGTGCAACAGCTTCCGACTGGGCCTGGAGTGGGCGCGGGTTGAGCCCCGAGAGGGTGAGATCGACGATACCGCCCTCGCCGGGTACGCCCGCATCCTCGACGGCTGTACCGAGCGGGGGATGGCGCCGCTGGTCACGCTGCTGCACTTCACCCACCCGGCATGGCTCGGCGACGAGTTCTGGCTCCGAAGCGAGTCCCCCCAGCGCTACCTGGGCTGGGTGGAGACGGCCCTCGGCGCCCTGGCCGACAAGTGCCGCCACTGGGTGACGCTCAACGAGATCAATGCCGTGGGCCTGGGTTCATGGATCCTCGGGATCTTCCCTCCGGGCCGCCGTATGGCCTTCGGGGACGCGGCGGTGGCCATGGACAACCAACTTGCCGCCCACGTCCTCGGGTACGAGGCCATTCACCGGTCCAGCCCGGACGCGGTGGTGACCACCAACAACTCGTCGGTGAGCCTCTACGAGTTCGACGCCCTCCTCACCGACCTCCTGATGGCCAGGAGCATGGGCGTCGATCGCGCCGATCTCGACCGTTGGCTCGACGGACGCCGGGTCCGGCACTATGCCGCGCACCCGACCTCCAACCGCGGTGAGCAGGCGCTGCGGAAGCTCAGCGCGGCGACCTCCCCGTACGGGTTGCGCTCGCCGCGGGCCGAGACCCGGCTCGGGTCCCGGATGCGTCCGAGCTCACCGCGGCGAGCCGTGGAGGCCGTCTACGCCAGCGAGCATGGGCGCACGCTCGACGTCGTTGGGTTCGACTACTACGACCCGTTGGCCTCTCGGCATCTGCGGGCTCCTGGCCATATGACCGCCGGAGGCAGGACGTGGGCCCCAGCCCGGGAGCTGTGGGACGACGTCCCCGATCCAGTCGGCCTGCACACGTGGTTGGCGGCCCAGCACGACGCCACTCCGGGCCTCCCGCTGTGGGTGGTGGAGAACGGCCTGTGCAACAGGGTGCGCAACGCCCGTTCCTACCCGCGCCTCGATGGCTGGGACCGCAGCCGGTATCTCCGTGAGAACATCGCCGCGGTGATGGCGGCGGTCGATGCCGGGCTACTCGTCAGCGGTTACTGGCATTGGTCGCTGGTTGACAACTACGAGTGGGGGTCGTACCAGCCGAGGTTCGGCCTGTTCGGTCTGGACCGACACCACGGGCCCACCGGCGCCCAATGGCTGGACACCGATTCGATGGGCGGCGACTCGGCCGGGACCTATCGCCGGATCATCGCCGGGCTACGCCAGGGCGACCGCTCCGTGCTGGTTGATCCGACCTGACTGGTGCTGGTTTGTCCCGACCTGTCAGACAGTTCCGTTGTGATTGCCCACACTCTGGGTCAGCCCGGCAAGTACTCGTTCGGCTTGGTCGACGATCGACTCCACCAGGGCTGCCGCCGGGATGAGGGTCCCGATGGCGCCCACGCCCTGTCCGGTCGGGTAGCACTCCTTGGTCGGATCGATTCCCTCGGTGTTCTCGCCGCCGCCGAGGTGGAACGCACCGTCGTCAGCAGCCCGGCCCAGCTGGCCGGGGAATTTCTGGAGCTCGTCGGGATGCTGGTCGAAGAAGGCGGTGTAGTCGTTGCGGACTACCCGCATGGTCTTTCCCGAGTAGGCCCGGCTGATGGTGGTGCCGTCCTCGGCCGTTCGGATCAACGCATCCTTGTAGCCGACCACCGCTCGCGCTTCGGGAGTGGCGATGAAGCGGGTGCCGACCCACACGCCGTCAGCCCCGAGGGCCAATGCTGCGGCCAGCCCACGCCCGTCGAAGATTCCGCCGGCGGCGACCACGGGGACCTGATCCCCCACGGCGTCGACCACCTGAGGCACAAGGGGCATGGTTGCCACCTGACCGGTGTGGCCGCCGGCCTCCGTTCCTTGGGCCACAACGAGGTCGCAGCCGGCGTCGACCGCCCGCCGGGCATGCTCGACCTTGCCGCACATGTTGATGACGAGCACACCGCTGAGATGGCAGAGGTCCACCACCTCGCTGGGAACGCCCAGTCCGGCGACGAAGACGGAAGCCCCTCCCTCGATGAGGTCCTCGACCTGTCCCACCAGGTCCCCGGGCATGGCCGTGAGCAGGTCGACGCCGAACGGCTTGTCGGTGGCCTGGCGCACCTGGGCGATCTCGGCCACCATGCGCTCCCTGCTCATGGTGGAGGCGCCGAGGCACCCGAAGCCGCCGGCTTCCGAGACGGCAGTAACCAGGGGGGCGTAGGACACCCCACCCATGCCGGCCAGCATCACCGGGTGCTGGATCTTGAGGATCTCGGTCAGTCGAGTCTGCATGTGGCGTTGTCTCCGATGGCTGCTCTGAGCGGTAGCTGACTCTAGCGAGCTGCTGGCTCGGTGGGATCGTGGTCAGCCTTATTCGTCGCCCCTGATTTCTCGGCTCGGGATCGATTGGCCCTTCGCCCACTGAGGCCCCATCAGTTGACGGTGCCGTACGTCGTCGCCCGGTCGGTGGCTCGCGCTCCGCTGGCTGCCAGTTCGCCGGCGACGGCGGTGAGGTCGGCGATCAACTCGTCCATGACCGCGGCATGACCGGCATGCACGGTTCCGTGCAGGCTGTCGGGCGGTGATTGCCGATCGAAGTACCACCCTCCCCGGTCGGCCAACGCATCGCCCAGCGCGAATGTGTCGATCGAGACTGACGTGTCGGTGGAGGCGGCATCGTTGCTGCCGCTGGAACGGTCGCCGTCGCCGCCGAAGGCCAGCACGGTGGCATCGGGGTCCCCGCGCACGGCCAGGCCGGGAAGATCCTCGATGGCCGAGCGCAGTGCTCGAGCGGCCTGATACGTGTCTTCCGTGAGTCGGAGGTACCCGTCCTCCCCGAGGAAATGGAGGACGGCCCACCCGGCGGCGATGGGACCGGCGGGGCGCGTTCCGGCCATCGAGGGGGAGCCATAGAGGCCGCCCAGCCAGTTGGTGGTGAGGAAAGGCTGCAAGCGGGCCAGCTCCGGCGTGCGGTAGAGCACGACCGAGACCCCCTTGGAGCCGTAGCCGTATTTGTGGAGGTCGGCCGAGATCGAGGTGACCCCGGGCACGGTGAAGTCCCACCGCTTCTCCAGGTAGCCGAGCGATCCCAGGAAGGGGAGGATGAAGCCGCCGAGGCATGCGTCCACGTGGCAGAGGATGCCTCGCTCTGTGGCCAGCGCAGCGAGATCGGGAATGGGGTCGACGACGCCTTGGGGGTACGAGGGCGCCGAGCCCACGATGAGCACCGTGTCGTCGTCGATGGCGTCGGCCATGGCGTCGACATCAGCGCGGTAGTCGGGTCCGACGGGGATCCGGCGCGACTCCACATCGAAGTAGTGCGAGGCCTTCTCGAAGGCGGCGTGGGCGCTGGTTGCCAGCACCATGTTGGGCTGGGCCGTCGCCGACCTGGAGCGGCTGGCAATCCCGCTGGTTCCGCTCGTCACCCGCTCGCTGCGCCCCCAGTCCCGGGCCGTCTTGGTGGCCATCAACAACGACTCGGTGCCGCCGGACGTGAGGTAGCCGTGGATGTCGGCCTCATCGGTGGCGACCCGATCGGCGCCCAACAGACCGGCGGTGATGGTCACGATGTCGTGCTGCATCCAGCCCAGGCTCGGGAACACCATGGTGTTCAAGGCGTTCTCGGCCGAGTAGGCGGCAGCCGCCCGCTCCAGCAGGGCGTGGACCTCGTCACCGGCTGAGTAGACCAGGCTGAACACGCGACCACCCCGCCAGTCACGGTCGTCGGCCCGGAGCTCCTCCATGCGATCCAGCACCTCGTCGGCAGCGGCGCCATGAGCGGGTAGGCGGTTGTCGGGAAAGCCATCGCCGGCCATCGCCGCAGCTTAGGAGGGTGGAACGACCGTCGTGCCCCGACGATCGTGCCCTGACCATTGTGCCTAGCCGATTGCCGTCCTGCTCGGATGACCCAAGAGCCGGCGGCCGCTTCGGCCTGACGACCAGTGCTCCGTCGCGATCAGACGATCAGGTGATGTCCCGTCGGGTCATGACGATCGAGCCGATGCTGGCGAAGATGAGACCGTAGGCCAGCATCATCAAGCCCCCGCCCCACCACGGCAGCAGCGTCGTTGTGAGGTTTCGCCCGGTGTGGTTGGCCAGCGCTTGAGCTGAGGCAGCCGGCAGCCATCGGGAGAGCCCGCCGTGCGCGGCGTTGAGGAGGGCGCCGATCAGCGTCTCACCGATCAGGAACCATCCGAGGGTGGCGATGAGAGCGGCCACCTGGTTGGTCAACCAAGAGCCCACGCCGACGCCGAGGATGGCGTACAGGACGAACACGCCGATCATCCCGGGGACCACTGCGGGCAGCTGATGGATCAAGGCAGAGGGCGAACCGTGACGGGCCGACAACACGATGGATCCGGCCACGACGGTGATGATGAGCAGGATCACGGCCAGAACGACCCCAAGGATGGCCGCGATGATCAGCTTGGCCCCGACCATGCGTCCCCTCCTCGGGGTGACCAGGAACGTGGATGTCACCGTCTTGTGCCGGAATTCGGTGGTGATGCACAGAACGCCCAGCAGCATGATGAACAGGTCCCCAAAGCCCAGGCCGGCACCGGCCAGGTTTCGGAGTTGGTCCACGGTATGGGGCGTGAACCAGGCGGCTCCACCGTGGGCCGCCCGTCCCCCGGGGCTGCTGCTGCTCAGGAAGGAGAGCAGGATGCCCAGTCCGGTGAACAGGCAAGACAGCCCCAGCAGGATCCAGGGCACCGAGGTGGTGCGGAGCTTCAGCCACTCCGAGCGGACAAGGCGGATCACGCCGACACCCCCTGGGGCTGGGCTTCGAACCCAGAGGTCAGACTCAAGAAGACCTCCTCGAGTCCTCCACCCTCACGCCTGAGGTCGTACACGATGATCTGGTTTTGGGCGAGCACCGGTCCGAGCCACTCCGGGCTGGCCCCGTCGATCATGACGACGTCGTGCTCCGTCCACCGGACGGCGATCTGCTGGGCAGTGAGGATGTCGACCAGGCGCTGCGCCTCGGGGGTCTGCACCCGCATGCCTCCTCCGGTTCCGGCCCGCTGCCGCAAGTCGGCCAGGGTGGTCTGGAGCACCAGCTTGCCGTGCGAGACGATGATGACGTCGTCGACCGTCTCCTCCATCTCGGCCAGTAGGTGGGAGGAGATCAGGACCGCCCGCCCCGTCGAGGCTTGATGCCGGATGAAGGTCCGCAGCCACTGGATGCCCTGCGGGTCGAGTCCGTTGGAGGGCTCATCGAGGATGAGGACGTTAGGGTCCCCGAGGAGGGCAGTGGCCAGCTCCAGCCGTTGGCGCATTCCCATCGAGAAGCCACCGACCCGCTTGCCGGCCACCTCGGATAGGCCGACCAGTGCCAAGGTCTCGTCCACGCGTGAGTAGGGAATGCCGGTGGCCAGGGCCACAACTTTGAGGTGACTACGAGCCCGGCGGGCTGGATGGAAGCTGGTGGCCTCGAGTACCGAGCCGACATGGCGAATCGGCTGGTCGAGGTCGCGGTAGGCCTGACCGCCGAACGTCGCCGTCCCTGCGGTGGCCGACACGAGTCCGAGCAACATCCGCAGCGTCGTCGTCTTGCCGGCGCCGTTGGGCCCGAGGAACCCTGTCACCCGTCCGGCCGCGACCTCAAAACTGAGGTCATCGACAGCGACGACATCCTTGAACTGTTTGGTCAGTCCTGTGACCTCTATGGCCGAAGGCATTTCACGACGCTAGCGCGGGCGTCGGTCAGCTTCCGGTCCTCGTTGTGATGAGGAATCTGTTCGCCGTGATCAGTACCCGAGCGCCGTGATCGTGACTGTGTTCGCCGGAGATCATGACTCTGTTCGAGGTGATACGGCCTCTCGCGGTGATACGGCAGCCCGAGTCGATAGGGCGTCTCGAGGGGATACGGCCTCGGCGAAGAGATCGGCCGGGAGTAACAGACCGACTGCCACCGCCAGTTCGCTGTGGACACGAGTCATGTCGCTCCGGCCGTTGACCCAACCCCCGAGCACCGAGTACCAGACGTGACCAAGGATTCGCGCCCGGTCGCCGAGGTTCTCGGGGTGATGCTCGCCGATGGCTCGGGTGATGATTCCTTCCATGAGCACGGTGATCTGCTGCTGGCACTCGACAGCCGCCGGGTCGGGCGAGGAAAGCGAGGCGAACACCGCGCTGACCAGCTGGGGCTGGCGCGCCATGGCCCGGAGGGCCCGGTCGAGAACGTCCACCACCCGCACCGCGGCCGTGTCACCCTGGGCCGGGAGCTGTGACAGTCGGGCGTCGAGCTGTTCAACCCAGCTGACCAGGGAGGCAGCCAGCAGGTGGTCTTTGCTGGTGAAGTACCGGTACACGGTGCCCATGGCCACGTCGGCCCGGGCAGCCACGTCGCGCATCTGGACCGCTTCGTAGCCGCCCTCGAGCCCCAGAGCCATGGCCGCATCGACGACACGTTGACGCCGCGCCTGTTGGGCACGGGTCAGAGAACGTGGCACAGGACGGCTGACCATGAAGCATCACCCTACTCGTCAGGGGTTTCTGCCCAGTGACCCTGAGGGTGACCTTGACGTCCTCGATCCCTGGTGGACCGCAGTTTCCGGCACTGGGGCGGGGCGGGACCGACCCCTGTCCGACGTTCAGACGTAGGCGTGAACGACGGCCCGATAGTTCTGAGTGGGTGCCGACGAGGGCGGAGCCGAGACGGGTGGAAGTGGGGGCGCAAGGCGGCGACCGACGCGTTCGACCAAGGTGAGGGATCGAGGGGCCGAAGCAGGATCGGGGGCCGGGGGTTCGGGCGGACCGACGAACACTTCGACCTTTGAGAACCCGGCGGCGCGGCACAGGGCCTTGATCGCCCCGATGGTGGGCACATACCAGTTGCCGAAGTCGACACCCACGCTGCTGTCGGCGTGGAACTGCATGGCGCTCTCATTGTCGAACCCGTGGAGGTGGACCGCCTCGGTCTCGATGACGGCGACTTCACCGGTCACGGCCCGTAGTCGCTCCATAGCGGTCAGCGGCTCTTTGATGTGGTAAAGCACGCCGAGGTACAGCACGACGTCGAAGGTGCCGAGCCCCTCGAGATCGATCTTCATGAAGTCGTCCACCACCGGCTCGACCGTGCTGCCGATGGCCTTGTGGGCGAACTCGAACCCGCGACGACCGGGTAGGTCGTCATGCCAGAAGTCGGTCAGATCGCGGTTGTGGTCGGGCAGGATGCCTTTTTCGATGCACTCGTTCCAGTACGCACCCCGGGCCACGAAGTCACAGCCCCAGGCGTAGTGGTCGAGGGCGACCACCCGGGTGGCCCCGGCGCGCTCGGCGTGGAACGAGTAGTACCCGTCCCATGCCCCGATATCGAGCACCGAACGGCCCTTGAACTCGGGAAGTTGGTCGGACCTGAGGGCGAGCTCGGTCAGACCCTTGGTGACCACGCCGTGGCCGAGGTCGATCGAATGAAACCACTGGATGGCGTCCGCCCCGGACTGGAGGTCGTCATGTTCCGTCATGGGCGGGACTCTAGCGACCCCCGAAGGGGTCTGTGGGACGAGGCTGTTGGTCCGGCGTCTCCGGCTCGGTGTCTCCGGCTCGCCCGGTTCCTCAGGCTCCTCAGGCCCGCCGGCTCCTCCCGCTCGCCGGGCTCCTCCGGCTCCTCCCGCTCGCCGGGCCCGCTCCGGCTCCCCGGGCTCCTCCGGCTCCTCCGGCTCCTCCGGCTCCCCGGGCCAACGGCCAGCTAGCCTCAGCCGGCCCAGACGATGGACTGCAGCTCCGAGTACGCCTCAAGGCCGTAGTCCCCGCCGTCCCGACCCACGCCGCTCATCTTGAAACCGCCGAACGGTGCTTCCATGTTGCGCTGGGCGGTGTTGATGCCGACATGCCCGGCCCGCAGCCGCTTGGCCACCTCGAGGGCACGAGCGGTGTCGGCGGAGAAGACGTAGTCGTAGAGGCCGAACTCGCTGTCATTGGCGATGGCCACGCCCTCGTCGTCGTCGTCGAAAGGTATGGCCACCACGACCGGCCCGAAGATCTCCTCGCGGGCGACGGTGATGTCGTTGCCGCCGGTGATCAGGGTCGGCTCGACGTAGTACCCGGTGGGCAGGTGCTCGGGGCGGTTCCCGCCCGCCACGACCTCGCCCTGCTGGCGGCCGGTCCCGACGTAGTCGAGGATCCGTTGCTGCTGGACGCCCGAGATCACCGGCCCGACCACGGTGTCGAGCTCGAGAGGGTCGCCCACCTTGAGCGAACCGGCGAACGAGGCCAGCTTCTCGACGACCTGGTCGTAGATGCTTCGGTGGATGACGGCCCGGGTCGGTGCCGTGCAGATCTGCCCCGAGTGGAATGCCCAGGTTGACCCGATGGCGGTGATGGCCGCGGCGATGTCCGCATCGTCGAATACGACAGCGGCCCCCTTGCCCCCCAGCTCGAGCAACAGGCGCTTCATCGTCGCACCCCCGGCTTGGGCGATCCGCTGGCCCACGGCAGTCGACCCGGTGAAGGAGACCATGTCGACGTCGGGCGACTCGGCCAGGACCGAGGCCGGTCCCGGTCCCTGCGAGTTGACCAGGTTCACCACGCCGGGCGGAAACCCCACCTCGTCCAGGATGCGGATGAGCTCCACAATGGCCAGAGGATCCTGCGGCGCCGGCTTGACCACCACCGTGTTGCCCATGGCCAACGCCGGGGCGATCTTTCCGGCCAGGTTGGTGAGCGGGAAGTTGTAGGAGGCGATGGCTGCCACCACGCCAACGGGTTGGCGATAGGCCAGCGCGCTGACCAGTCCTCCGGGGGCCAGCGGCGTCGACCCGGTGACGAAGGGAACCAAGGACTTCTCCTGCACGTGGCGGATGTCGCGTGAGTACCGATCGAAGCGATCGCAGCTGACCGGAACCTGCATGCGGGAGCCGACCGACGCCGTCGCACCAGTCTCGGCGATGACCAGCGCCACGAGCTCGTCGCCCTTGGCCCGGATGGCCGGGGCCACCTGCTTCAAAAGGTTCAGCCGCTCCTCGACGGGCGTGGCCGCCCAGGAGGGAAGGGCGTGAGCGGCCGCAGCAGCGGCCGCAGCGGCATCCTCCTTCGACGCATTGGGCGCTTGACCCACAACCTGTTCGGTGGCCGGATTGATGATGTCGTACGTACCGTCCCCGGCATCCACCCACTTCCCACCGATCAGGAGCTGATGCTCGTCCTTGCTGACCTGGTTGCTCATCGGTGCTCACTTTCTTCAGGCCGGTGTGGCCGCTTCTCGGCCGCGGTGGCCACTTTGCGGGCCGACGCAGCCTCCGCTTTCGGGTGCCCGCCAGAGTCGTCAATCGGCCGTCGAACGGCACTCAATCGGAGGTGAATCGATTGCCTGCTACCCAGTTGAAAATTGGTCGTCGCTCGTTCCCCCAATACTGACGGGGCGTCAGTTTAGGGTGTTCGCCGACCGACGGGTCGGAGGGCGCCCCCGACCCGATTGCCGGGACGGATGCTATTTTCGACGGCATCATCGACTGGTTGCGGGACTCACTGTTGCCGGTAGTCGTGATTCTGCTCGGTGCAGGCCTGCTCGTACGGCTCGCGCACTGGCTGGGTGGCCGACACCGAGCCGGCATCGATGCGTACCTCCGCGACCTGATCGAAGCGGGCGGTTCGGCATCGGAGAGCACCAAGCGGTCGCGGGTGGTCAGCGAGGCCATCGAGTGGGCGTTCGTCTCCCTGACGTGGTTCGTGGCCGGGATCCTGAGCATCGAGAAGCTCGGCATTCCGCTGACCACGCTGGTGGCGCCGGCCACGGTGGCCGGCGTGGCCATCGGCTTTGGGGCCCAACAAGTGGTGGGGGACGTGCTCTCCGGGTTCTTCCTGTTCGCCGAGCACCAGTTCGCTTTTGGCGATGTCATCCGACTCTCGGTCCCGGGCCAGACCGTTGGCGTAACTGGGACCGTCGAAGAGCTCACCCTCCGGGTGACGAAGCTCCGGACGGCACAAGGGGAGTTGATCGTCGTCCCCAACAGCGCCTTGCGTCAGGTCACCAACCTGTCGAAGGACTGGTCGCGGGCGGTCGTGGACGTGCCGGTTCCGGTGACCGAGGACCTCGAGCAGGTGACTTCGATCATTCGCGAGCTCTTGGCCACCATGGCCAGCGAGGAGCAGTGGAAAGGTCTCCTCCTCGGCGACCCGGTGGTGGCCGGGGTCGAGACCATAGAAGTCGGCTACGTGTTGTTGCGACTGATCGCACGGACCCTGCCCGGTAGGCAGTTCGAGGTGGCGCGCGAGCTCCGGCTCCGAACCACCGTCGCCCTGCGCGAGGCGGGGATTAGCTCGCCGCCCATGGCCGGGGAACCAACGATGGCGCCATGACCGACGACGACGGCAAGAACCCCTTCGAGGTCAAGCGGCGGCTCCGACCAACGTGGTCGAACCCGGAAAAGGTGCAGCGGCCCGATCGACCGAAACGGGGACTGCGGGGCTTCATGAGCCGGCCGCTCAATCGGCGGCTGCGCGTGCGCCGGTCGACGGCGCTCATGGCCGTGGCCTTTCTCGGATTCGGCGCGCTGTACCTCCAGTACCCGCCGCTTGCCTCGCCCAGCTCGAGGCCGGTTTCCCATGAGGCGCCGCCGACGACGACAACGGCGACAACGACGCCTCCGAAGTCGACAACAACGAGCAGCTCGACGACGACAACCAACCCCAGCACCACGACCACCACGACGGGGCCCCCGTCGACAACCAACCCCAGCACCACGACCACCACGACGGCCGCGTCGGCCACGACATCACCCAGCTCGACCAGCTCAACGGCAGGGTCCTCCGCCACCTCGACGACCCCGTAGCGGTTCTCCGAGCATCTCTCACGTCGGACTCCGGTGGCGGCAGCGGCAGCGGCAGCGGACTCCGGCGGCGGCAGCAGCAGCATCGGCCCGCATACCCATGTCGTCCTGGGGTGCCGTCCTGGACCAGGCCAACGCCCCACCCGACCTATGGCCCCGGGCCCGCGGGCGGCTAAGCCTGTTCGGCACGTTCGGCACGTTCGGCACGTTCGGCACGTTCGGCGACCACCGACGCCAACACCCGACTCCTGTGCTCGGCGGCGTCGCCCCACGCCGGTGCCAGTGCCCACGCTCGCTTGAGGAACAGGTGCAGATCGCACTCCCACGTATAGCCAATGGCTCCGTGGACCTGCAGGGAGACGCGCGCTGCCTCGGTAGCGGCCTCCGAGGCGTACGCCTTGGCCATCGATGCTCGACGACTGGCGTCGGGCGTGCGGTGGGCCAGCGACCAGGCCGCGGCGTAGGTGACGGGTCGGGCGAACTCCAGCTTCACCTGGGCTCCGGCCAACAAGTGCTTCACCGCTTGGAAGCTGCCGATGGCTCGGCCGAACTGCTTGCGCTCCTTGGCGTAGTCGGCGGCCATGGTGATCATGCGATCGGCCAGCCCCACCAGCTCGGCGGCGGTCCCCAGCGCGGCCCGGTCGGCCAGGACAGCGAGCGCCGACTCGGCATCGGATCCGGCGGCGACGAGCGTGTTTGGGGCGGGGATCCAGTCGACCGTGCCCAGGCGACGGGTGGGATCGAGCGACTCGATAGGGGTGACCCCGACCTCGTCGGCCGGCACGGCATGGATCTCTGCGCCTCCATCGGGCTGAGCGGCGGATTGCAGGATGTACACGTCGGCTCCGACCACGCCCGGTACTGCGGGCATGCCCGACAACCCGACCGCAGCGACGGCGTCACCGCCGGCGATGAGCGGGAGCCAGTGATTGGAGAGCGCGCCGATCTCTGTGCCGTGCTCGGGCCCGAATCCGGTTCGGGCCAGGAGAGGCGCTGCCAATGCAGTGGTCTCGAGCAGCGGTTCGGGAAGTGCTGCCCGCCCGGCCTCTTCGAGCAGGAGTACCAGATCGAGGTCGGTCAGTCCGAGTCCCCCGTGCAGCTCGGGGATGGTGAGGCCGACCACGCCCATGTCGGCCAGCGCCTTCCAGCGAGGCGTATGCACCGACGACAGGGGGGCGCTGCACGACAACGGGGACGGTGCGACCTGAGCATCGGACGCAGTGCCTGTACTTCCGTTGGAGCGGTCGGCGGCATCGGACCGGCCGGCGGCATCGAACACGGCACGAAGGTCGGCTGGCGTGCACTCGCGGTCGAGCATCTGGCGCACTGCGTCCCGGAAGTCGGTCTGTTGTTCAGTGAAGGAGAATTGCATGATCAGCCGCGCGGCAGTCCGAGCATCCGTTCGGCCACCACGTTCCGCTGGATCTCATTGGTGCCCGCATAGATCGTCCCGGAGATGGCGAACAGGAAACCGTCGAGCCATGGGTTGGGTGTTGACGGACCCTGGAACTCGGCCTCGGGCCCGAGCAGGGCGAGCGCGGCGCGGTGGATGGCCAGGTCGGTTTCCGACCAGTGGATCTTGTTGGCGCTGGCCTCGGCCCCTACGGAACCGCCTTCCAGCACGCGGGTTGCGGTCCACAATGTGTTCAACCGGTACGCCTCGGCGTCCATCCAGGCCTGGGCCACGTCGTCGGCGACGCGGGCCGCGCCGTCGGGATCGATTTCCGACCGCTCGGCGTACAGGTCGACCAGACGACCGGCCGACTCGGTGTAGCGAGCCGGACTGCGGAGGCTGAGCCCGCGTTCCGAGCCGGCCGTTGCCATCGCCACCCCCCAGCCCTGGCCCACCCCACCGAGCACCTGGGCGTCGGGGACGAACACGTCCTCGAAGAAGATCTCGGCGAACCCGGTTTCCCCGTCGATCTGGGGGATGGGGCGAACGGTCACGCCGGGCGAGCTCATCTCGAGCAGAAAGTAGGTGAGGCCGCGATGGCGCTCGGCGTCGGGATCGGTGCGAAAGAGCCCGAAGCACCATTCGGCGAATGCGCCGCGGGAGGCCCAGGTCTTCTGGCCGGTGAGCAGCCATCCGTCGTCCTCGGGGGCCCGTCGGGCCCGACTGCGGATCCCGGCCAGATCGCTGCCGGCATCGGGCTCCGACCAGCCCTGGCACCAGATCTCCTGGGCCGAGGCCATCGGCGGCAAGAACCTCGCCTTCTGCTCGTCCGTCCCGAACTCGAACATGGTCGGGGCGAGGAGGAACACCCCGTTTTGGCTGACCCTGATGGGCGCCTGGGCCCTCCAATACTCCTCTTCGAAGATCAGCCATTCCAGGATGCCGACGCCTCGACCGCCGAACTCCTCGGGCCAGTTCACCACCGACCACCGGTCCTCGTACATCTCCTGCTCCCAGGCCCGGTGTGCCTCGAACCCCTGCGCCGTGTCCAGGGAGGGGAGGGTCCCCGGAGCAGGTGCGTGGGCAGCCAACCAGGAACGGGCTTCGGCCCGGAACTCTTCCTGGGCAGGGCTGAATTGCAGATCCATCGGGTCTCCATCGGTGTTTCCTCGGGCGGTGGGAAATGTGACACACCGCAAGGCATTCGGCAACCTAACCGGCGAAAATCGGTTCCTCTCCTTCTTCTCTCTCGCTTCCTCCTTTGTGCTCTTCACATGGTCTTACTTTCCCCCTGGCCCCTGCTGGTGCTCCCTCCCGTAGGATGTGGGGATGGTGAACGCCGTAATTGTCGATGCAGTCCGCACACCCGTAGGGAGGAGAAACGGCCGCTTGTCCGGCTGGCACGCGGTGGATCTGGCCGCCCAGCCCCTCAAGGCCCTGATCGAGCGCAACGACCTCGACCCGGCGCTGATCGAGGACGTGGTCATGGGCTGCACCATGACCGTGGGCGAGCAGGCCATGAATATCGGACGCAACGCCGCCCTGGCCGCTGGATTCCCGGACACCGTGCCAGGCACGACGGTCGATCGGCAGTGTGGCTCGGCTCAGCAGGCTGTGCACTTCGCTGCGCAAGCCGTGATGTCCGGAGCGATGGATATTGCTATCGGCGCCGGCGTGGAATCGATGAGCCGCGTGCCCATTGGTTCCACTACCGAGTCGGGTCCGGGTGAGGCCTACGGACCGACGGTGCACGGGCGCTTCGACTTCATCCATCAGGGCCTGTGCGCCGAGGAGATCGCCAAGCGGTGGGATATCAGCCGCGAAGATATGGACAGGCTGGCCCTCCAATCACACGAGCGGGCCATCCGGGCCATCGACGAGGGACGGTTCGAGAACGAGATCGTGCCCCTGGCTACGCGCCGGGTGGACGAGAACGGCGCCGTGGGCGACCACGGCGATGAGGGTGAGCTGACCTTCGACGAGGGCGTCCGTAGAGGCTCCACGTTGGAGAAGCTGAGCTCGCTGCCCCCGGCCTTCATCGAGGATGGCCGAGTCACCGCGGCGTCCTCCTCGCAGATCTCCGATGGGGCTGCAGCCGTGTTGGTGATGAGTGAAGAGCGGGCGGGTCAATTGGGCCTTCGCCCTCGTGCCCGCTTCCACACGTTTGCCGTGGCCGCCAACGATCCCGTCATCATGCTGACCGCTCCCATTCCGGCAACGACGCTGGTATTCGAGAAGTCGAAGCTCAGCCTGGACGACATGGACGTGGTCGAGATCAACGAGGCGTTCGCGTCGGTTGTCCTGGCCTGGGAGAAGGAGCATCACCCCGACATGACCAAGGTCAATGTCAACGGCGGGGCGATGGCTATCGGCCATCCCACTGGTTGCTCCGGTGCTCGGCTCATGGCCACGCTGCTCAACGAGATGGAGCGCACCGGCGCCCGGTATGGGTTGCAGACCATGTGCGAGGGCGGCGGCCAAGCGAACGCCACCATCATCGAGCGTCTGGGCTAATGGGGCCGGATCGTCACACCGACAGCTGATCGCGCTACTCGCCCAGCTCGAACAGAGGCGGCGACTCACCCGGGTCGGCATCGTTCCCTGATGTGGACCTGCCTCGTGACCCCTGCTTCTTGCGTCGTCCGGTCCGGCGTTTGGAGGGTGGTCCCGGCGGGTCGGCCCCCGATCCCGACCCAATGGTCGGATCGGTCTCGTTCGGGCCCGGTGGGTGGCCGCCCTCACCGATCAGGTCGTAGAGCCCTCGCCGGGTTCCGCCCGAGGTCGGGTTCGTCCCCGAGGTCGGGTTCTTCTCCGAAGCGTGGCGGGGGGTCGAAGTGCCAGGTGCCCTTGTGGTCTCGGTAGACGACATAGCCGGCGTTGGTCTTCAGCCCGTGGTGGAAGTGGCAGAGGTGGACCAGGTTGTTGAACTGGGTGGGACCGTGGTCGAGGACGGTTTGGATGTGGTCGGCCTCCAAGAACCGGGTGGCCCCACAGCCGGGGACCACACACGTCGGGTACTCGTTGTCGAGGGCCGTTTTGAGCTTTTCGGGGAGGGTGCGCCCGGGGTGGGAGATCTTGGTCAGCTCCTCTGCGTCGTAGAAGAGCACCTTCAAGAAGGAATCGGGCAACAAGGACTCGATGGTGGAGAGGGGGACCTCGCCGATCCCGTCGATGGCTGCGACCTGGTTCCCGCTGGCCTGTCTGTTGATCAGGGCCTCGTGGTCCACCCGGACATTGACCACGGTTCGGGGTCTTCCCTTGTGGGGGGAGTCCCCACACAACAGCTCGACCAGAGCGTCGGCCGCGTAGGCGGCCCGGGGCTCTCGCTCGCCCAGTTTCCTGGCCCGGTCGAAACAGTCGGTGGTGGCCTTGTCGAGGACCGAGGCCAGCTGGGCCCCCCGGTCGGGGGTGAAGCGACCGTGGAGGCAAAAGGCCCCCTCCTCGTCGATCCAGTGTCGGAGGTGCCGATCGGCGTGGATGGCGGCCAGGGTGCGATCCGGATGGGCACCGGCTGCTCGGGCCTTGGTCCGCCGACAGCGGTCCTTCAGGGCGGCCATGGGCTCGCCCGACTCGGCCGCGTCGACCAGCTCGGATTCGTGACCGGGGTCAACAGCCACCGCCCCGGCCAGCTCTTTCACCTGGGGCTCGGACAGCTTCCCGTCCCGGAGGGCCTCTGCCGTCTTCGGGGCGTCGACCAGGGCCCTCCCCGTCTCCAAGGTGGAGCGGGCGTGTCCCACCCCCACCCCTTCGGTCTCTGCGATCAGAGTGGCAGCGTTTCTGTGGCCGGACTGCTTCCAGATGCCCGAGGACTCGATCCGGGTGGCGAGGGCGAGCTTGGCCGAACAGCACAGGCGCTCGACCACCACGTAGGACCCGAACAGGGTCAGGGCGTCTTGGCCATCCAGACGATCGGCATCCAGCTCGGCCACCGCTGCTTTCAGCTCGGCCACCACATCATCGATGCCCATGTTCGTCGGGCCATCCGTCGTTTCTGTCCTGGTCTGGGATGCCGCTCGAACCATGTACTCAATAATGCCGGATAGGTATGACAGTCACTGGGGGAGTACATTGCTTTGTGGCTAAGCAAAGACCATCCGACACTTCTTTATCCCTGGTCAACTGCAGTATGTTCGATCGCCGGCCGCCCTTGACCCGATCCAGCCTCGGCACCCGACCCAGCCTCGGCACCCGACCCAGCCTCGGCACCCGACCCAGCCTCGGCAGTCGCATTTGACTCGCCCCCGGCACCTCCACGAGACCTTGACCTAGGACGCTTGGCCCTCGGCTCGTATTTGAAGGCGTACCGGTCGACGACGTACCCACCTCCCGGAACGCAGGCGATCAACAAGATGGCGGCCGTCGTCCTCCACTTCCATTTCACCTTGAACCGAGCAACCAGTACGAGGACGATGTAGAAGGTGAACACGGTGCCGTGCATCGAACCGACGATCGCTGCGGGCAACGACCCGTGCCCGGTGGCCTGAATCACGACTGCGATGAGCAGCAAGATGAACAGTGTCGCTTCGACGTATGCCGTCCAGCGGACAACTTTGATGATTCCCATCACGATGCTCCGGGGTTGATGCCAGATGCGATTGCACCCGGATGCTTCCTTGGGACGCCACCGCCAGACGAATCCGGCCATCCGACCCAAGAACTACCGACAAGAACGCTATCTCGCGTGGTAGCCGCCTCCGCCTCGCCTGGACAGTGCGCACCACCGCCAGCCAGACGCCGACCCCGCCTACCCAACTCGGCCCTCCTAGGGAGACTGCGGCAAGCCGATCATCGGCGTCTTCACCGCAGTGGCGACCCCTCTACATCTCCAGCAGCCCGTTGCCCGCCGAATTACCCGTGCAACAGCGACCCTGAAGACCAGTTGTTTGCGGCACAATCGTTGCCCGACTGGTTGATCTCGATCGCTGTGAGGTGCTTGGAAAACGCCGTGCCGTTCAGTGGTCCGTCTTGGTCTTCAGTGGTGTGTCAATGGTCTCTAGCAGCATCGATACCATCCTCCGCTACGGATATGTTGGCCCCCGACGCCGCACAGACGCCCGCTCAAATGCCGTACCAACGACGTCCCAACGCAAACTGATGCCTACGCCAGCCAGTTCACAGCGCTCGGCCAGTGTCCCTGATGGTCGTCGGGCCCCAGGCCCGGACCAAGCCGACATGACCGAATTGACCTCCCATAGTGGTGCTATACCGAAGCGAGTGACTACCGATCAGGGCAGCGGGAACAGCGCCGACCCCGGTAGTGAGAACCCAACCGGGTATTCCACAGAACCCGGAACCGAAGGCGAAGCACAAGGGGAGGCGACGGCAGACGCCCAGGTCGGGATGTCGTCCCCAGAACCCACGCAGGTTGGGACGTCTCCACCTCCTACCGCGTCGCCTGCACAGCCGACACAATCCACGCAGCCGACGCAACCCGCCCAGCCGACCCAACCCACGGAGCCGACGCACCCCACGCAACCAGGGACAGCGCCTGATACAGATCTCTCCGGTTGGTACCAGGCCTCAGACGGCCGGTGGTACCAGCACCCCGGCTATACGGCAGGATCCGAACAGGCCCAGCCGTCCCAGGGCCAGCCGCAGGCCGCCTACCCGCAGGCCTCGTACCCCCAGGGCCAGTACCCCCAGTCGGCGTACGGCAGCCCGCAGTACCCCCAGGGCCAGTATCCCCAAGGGGCCTATGGGCAATACCCACAGGGTCAGTACCCACAAGGCCAGTACGCCCAAGGCCAGTACGCCCAAGGTCAGTACGCGCCAGGTCAGGTTCCACCAGGTCTACCCACCAGGCCAGTACCCGCCGGCCGGGTACGGAGCCCCGGCCTATGGCTACGTCACGCCGATGGGGCCCAAGAACAACGGCTTGGCCATTGCCTCGTTGATCTGCGCTATCGGGGGGGTCTTCTTTCTCGGGATCCCCTCCATCCTCGGGATCATCTTCGGCTTCATAGCTCGCTCTCAGATCCAGAGGTCCGAGGGAACTCAAACCGGGAGTGGTCTGGCCCTGGCCGGGATCATCGTCGGATTCTGCGTGGTGGCCATCGGCATCCTCATCCTCATCGTGGCCGTCGTCGGCGCCAACAACGGATGCAACGGCGGGAACAACTTCAGCTGTTGATGGCATAGGGCCCGTCGAGCCGACGGGGTCGAATCGGTTAAGCCCCGGTCCCGGCTGAACCGCTGCCCGTGGAACCCGACCCGGCCTAACCTGTCCCGGCCGAACCGGCTCCGGCCGAACCCACGCCAGCCGAACCGGCCCCAGCGCCCGAACCGCCGGCTTCCGCGAACCCGTCCAGCACTGCTGTCGCCTCGTCCACGATCCGGCCGATCAGATCGGCCACCGTCGGCAGCTCCTCGATCGTCCCCACGACCTGACCGGTGGGCAGAACGCCGACGTCGGTGCGCCCGTCGACCAGCGCGGCCTTGGTCATCATGGGCGCGTTGGCCGCCATGACCACCTGGGACCAGGAGAGCTCGCTCCCCTGCTTCATGGCCCGGCCCTCCTTCAGGAGCTCGAGCATCGAGGTCTGGGTCTCCTGCCGGAAGGCGTAGGCATTGGCCAGGGCCCGGGGCAGGTTCCGGATCCAGCTCGCACGCTCGAGGTGGTCGACCAAGGCCGTCCGGATCACCCGCTGGGGCGCGCCGTCGATGGTCTTGGACACGACTGTGCCCGTCACCGGCGTGCCCAGGTACAGCTGCTTGACCGCGTCGGGCACGCGGCTCTCCTGTGAAAGGAGGAAGCGGGTGCCCATGGCGATCCCCGAGGCGCCGTAGGACAAGGCGGCCACCAGGCCACGCCCGTCGAAGAACCCGCCGGCGGCGATGACCGCCACCTTGTCACCCACGGCGTCGACCACCGACGGCGTCAGGAGCGTGGTGGGGACGGTTCCGGTGTGGCCGCCGCCCTCGCCGCCCTGGGCGATGACGGCGTCAACGCCCCACTCGGCCACCTTCTCGGCGTGGCGTTTGGCTCCGATGGTGGGCATGACGACGAGCCCGGCGTCGCGACAGCGGGATACGAGCTCGGGGTTGGGAGCCTGGGCGAAGCTGGCCACCTTGATGCCGTTCTTGATCATCAGCGCCACCCGGTCAGCCACGTCGGCCACGTCGGTGCGCATGTTGACGCCGAAGGGACGGTCGGTGCGGGATCGCACGTCATCGATGGCTGTCACCATCTGCTCGAAGGTCATGGTGGCCGAAGCCAGGATGCCCAGCCCACCTGCTTCGGCCGTGGCCGCCACCAGCCGGGGGCCGGCCACCCAGCCCATGCCGGTCTGGACGATGGGGTAGTCGACACCCACCAGCTCGCAGAACCGGGTGTGCAGTGCGGGATGCACCCGCCGGGAGGGCCCGGAGGCCCGCCGGGCGCCCCCGGAGGGCCGGGGGGTGCTGGAGGCAGGGGAGGCGTTCGAGCCGCTCGTTGCGCTCACGAGCTCTTCACCTCGCGGTCGCGAAGCCCTCGAGGGTCGAGCACGTCGCGGATCAGGGAGAGTTCTTCGACCGTCGGGAGGCGGGTCGCCGGCACGTTCGACGGGATGGTCAGCTCGAAGCCGGTGGCCTCGACGATCTCATCGACCGTTACCCCCGGGTGCACGGACCGGATCCGCATGGTGTGGTCCGGCGTCTCGAAGTCGAACACGCCCAGGTTGGAGATCACGAAGCGGATCTCGTGGAACTTGGTGGCCGACGGCCCCGCGGCAGAGGCCCGGGAGTAGCCGACGCCGGAGACCACGTCGACGTGCTCGACGAAGGAGCGGGTCGAGTGGTTCGGCACCCAGTAGCTGGTCGGATGGTTCATGGTGTTGCCCGGAGCCCCGCGTACCCCGATCAGCTGGGCTTTGGGCTTGGCCCAGGGGCCGATGGCGCTGATGTTCTGGTTGCCGTCCCGGTCGATCTGGGAGGCCATCATGATCAGGTTGCGACGGCCCGACCACACCACGTCGAACACTTTGCGGTAGGGCATGTGCGACTCGTAGACCAGGTCCCCGGGCTTCGTGCCCATGGGGGGAGCGCCGTCGATCAGGGCTGCGTCCCCGTCGGTCAGGGAGAGATCCGGGGCGAAGGTCAACTTGGCCACGCGGGCGCCCACTGCTGGGGCAGTCCCGAATGCGCTGGCCATGACCTCGCCGTCGCCCCGGAAGACCTCGGCGCAGGCGATGATGCAGTACTCCGCCCGGGATACGCCGTCCTCCACGCCCACACCCGCCCCCGCGCTTGCTCCGGCGTCCCCGGCGCTCCAGCTGGCCTCGCTCACTTGGACCCTCCCGTGCTCGATGCTTTCTCGGCCGCCGCTTTCTCGCCGCTGCCCGTGCTCGTCGCCTTCTCGGCCGCCGCTTTCTCGCCGCTGCCTGTGCTAGATGCTTTCGCGGGCGCCGCCTTCTCTCCCGCCGCCTTCTCGCCCGCCTTGGCCGCGGCGAACTCGGCCGCCGCCTCTTTTACCGCTTCCTGGTATCTGCCCTCGTCGACGTCCAGATAGCGCTGGACGAACGCCGACCACGCCGAGTCGTCACCGGCGGCAGCGACGTAGGCCTTCTGGAACGCCTCGTCGCGGTTGTAATCGGGCACGCAGGCGGTGAAGTGAGCGCCACCGGGGGTCTCGATCACCCCGTCGGTCAGTAGCCGGCTGATGCACATGGTCTGGATCGGACCCTCGGCCGAGAATTCGGACGTCTCCACCAGGCGCTCGGTGGTCACGAAGCGCCGGTCGGCCGCCCCCAAGAACAGCTCGTCGAAGAACGGGTCGGGGCCGAGGATCTGTCCGCTGCCCGAGGCGTCGGCCCGGTTGACGTGGATCAGTGCGGCGTCGAGGCGAAGGGCGGGCATGGCCACGAGCTCCTCGCCGTCGTCGTAGGGGGAGGTGACGGTGCGCAGTGTGGGATTGACGCGCAACACGTCCGAGCCGAGGCCCGCACGGGTAGGCAGGAAGGGCAGCCGCTGCGACGCGGCCAGCAGCCCCAGGTAGAACATACCCTCGTCCACCTCCATGGCCTCCACCGCGCCGTTCTGGCGGGCGACCCGGAAGTGGGGGTCGGTTGGGATGGAGTCGAGGGTGACGAACCCGAAGACCACCTTTTTCACCTTTCCCGCCGCGCACAGGAGCCCGACGTCGGGTCCGCCGTAGCTGACCACGGTGAGGTCGGTGAGGTCGGAGCGCAGGATGGCCCGTATCGCGGCCATCGGCTTCCGTCGCGAGCCCCAGCCGCCCACGCCGATGGTCATGCCGCTGCGGAGCTCGCTCACCAGTTCGTCCAACGTGAGTCTCTTGTCTGCCATGGTCTCCTGTCCGGTCCTTCGTTCCGGCGTCGTGGGAGCCGACGTCGGTTGTGTGTTGCTACTTGGTGGTGTCGGCGTCGCGCTTCTCGACGAAGGCCGAGCGCTGCTCGTCGGCCACCCCGGCCACGTGGAGCTCGTAGGTGAACCCCTGCTCGAGCCGGTAGCTGGTCTTCACGTCGACGGGGTCGATGCCGTTGAGCGACTCCTTGGCCCTGCGGATGATGGTGGGGCTCTTGGAGGCGATCTCGGCCGCCACCCGGTAGGCCGTGTCCACCAGCTCGTCGGCGGGGACGACCTCGAGCACCGAGCCGTAATGGTGCAGCTCGGCGCGCGGTGGCCGGCTTGGCCGTGTAGACCATCGAGCGCATCTTGTGCAGGGGCACCAGACGGGACAGGTGGGTGGCCGCCCCCAGGGCGCCCCGATCCACCTCGGGCAGGCCGAAGGTGGCGTCGTGGGAGGCCACGATGATGTCGGAGTTCCCGCACAGGCCCACCCCTCCCCCCAGGCAGAAGCCCTGGACGGCGGAGATCACCGGCACCTCGCAGTCGTAGACGGCGGCAAAGGCGGCGAAGCAGCCGCGGTTGACCCCGATCAGGGCCGCGTCCCCCTTGGCCTGGATCTCCTTGATGTCGACCCCGGCACAGAACCCCCGACCTTCGGCCCGCAGGATGACCACTCGGTTGTCGGGGACCCGGCCCGCGGCCAACACCGCGTCGGCCAGGGCGAACCAGCCGGCCACGTCCAGGGCGTTGACCGGCGGGTGGTCAATGACCACCTCGGCGATCCCCGGTTGCTTCTGATAGGTCTCGATGGGCATGGTTGCTCCGGGCAGTGGACGACAGGGTGTGCGACGAGCCTCGGCATGCGTTCGGAGCTGGCTTGGGGCCTGTTCGAACGGGCATGGTCTCGACGCCAGAACTGTAACATCGCCGTCCCGCTTGGGGCCGGGGCCGAGCGGCGCACCGGCACCGGCATAGTTAACGGGTCACGCTCGGCCCGGCGCCCCGCCGGATGCCCGGCAAACACCAAACGATTGGTTGGCCTGGGACGATGCCATGGCGGCCGCATCGGACACCCGTACGCCCGTGGGTTGTGAACGACCGACATTTGCCGCTTTACTGGCGCCCGTGAAACTTGCTGTGTGTACTGAGACGCGCCCGGGCGAGACGAGGGTGGCGATCGTGCCTGACGTGGCGGCCAAGCTGGCATCTTCGGGGATCGAGGTGGCGATACAGGCCGGCGCGGGTGCGGCCGCCCGCTTTCCCGACGCCGCTTACGAGCGCGCCGGAGCCTCGGTGCTCCCTGACGCCGCTGCGGTGCTGGCCGGCGCGGCCATGGTGGCCGGGGTGCAACCCCCGAGTGTCGAGGAGGTGGCCGAGCTCCCCGAGGGGGTGTCGGTGGTCAGCTTCTTGCAGCCCGGACAAGTCCCCGAGATCGTCCAGGCCCTGGCGGCCAAAAAGGCCACCGCCTACAGCTTGGACCTCCTGCCCCGGATCACCCGGGCCCAGTCCATGGACGCGTTGTCCTCCCAGGCCACCGTCAGCGGTTACCGGGCCGGGCTCAGCGCGGCCGAGCACCTGGCCAAGTTCTTCCCCATGTTCATGACCGCGGCAGGGACCGTGCCCCCGGCCAAGGTGCTGGTCATGGGGGCAGGGGTGGCCGGGCTCCAGGCCATCGCCACCGCCCGCCGCCTGGGCGCGGTGGTCAAGGCCTACGACGTGCGGGCTGCGGCCAAAGAAGAGGTGAGGAGCCTGGGTGCCAACTTCGTGGAGCTGGGACTCGAGTCCCAAGAGGGTTCGGGCGGCTACGCCAGGGAGCAGAGCGCCGAGTACCAGGCGAAACAGCAAGAGCTCCTGGCCGCCGAGGTGATCGCCTCCGACGTGGTCATCACCACGGCCCAGATCCCCGGTCGCAAGGCCCCCGTCTTGGTGACCCGGGCCATGGTCGAGCAGATGGCCAATGGCGCGGTGATCGTGGACATAGCCGCCGACACCGGTGGGAACTGCGAGCTCACGGTGGCCGGGGAGAACATCGTGACCGACAACGGGGTGACCGTGGTGGGTATGACCAACCCGCCTGCTCAGATGCCCACCCACGCCAGCTTCCTCTACTCACGCAACATCGCCAACTTCTTGGCCCTCGTGGTCAAAGAGGGCGAGCTCACCCCGGACTTCGATGACGAGATCGTCATCGGGACCTGCGTCGTGCGGGCCGGTCAGGTCATCGACAAGACGGCCCCCGCGGCACCACCCCCGCAACCGCCACCGCCATCCGCCGCCCCGCCGAGTGAGCCGGGCGACCACGGGGAGCACTCGGATGGAGAGGGGGGATCGTGAGCACCGGAATCATCGCGTTCTTCACCGTCTTCGTGCTGGCCGCGTTCGTCGGCAACGAGGTCATCTCCAAGGTGCCGAGCGTGTTGCACACCCCGCTCATGTCGGGGAGCAACGCCATCCACGGCATCATCCTGGTCGGGACCATGATCGTGATGGGCGAAGCACGCGGTGCCGCCCAGATCACGCTGGCCTTCTTCGCCGTGCTGTTGGCCACCTTGAACGTGGTGGGCGGCTTCGTGGTGACCGACCGCATGCTCGAGATGTTCAAGGGGAAGCCGTCCGACCGTCCCAGTCCTTCCCCCGGCGCCGGTGCGTCGGAGGTTTCGCCCACCGATGCACCGCCTTCCCCCGGCGCGCTGTCTTCCCCTGGTGGCGCCGCTTCCCCCGACGCTCCCGCTTCCCCCGACGCTCCGGACGGCCCTGATGCCCCAGATGCCAGTGGTAACCCGACCACGGGAGACGGCCAGTGACGCTCGGAACCTGGACCGACCTGGTCTACCTGTTGTGCGCCATCGGGTTCATCGTCGCCCTGAAGGGGCTGAGCTCCCCCGGCACGCCCGAAGGGGCAATTTGGTGGGAGCGGGTGCCGCAACGGTGGCCATCGCCTTCACCTTCACCAATCCGGGCCTGCGGAGCAGCGGTAAGAACCTCATCCTGGCCATCGTGGCCATGATCATCGGTGCCGCCATAGCGGTGCCCGCCGCCCGCAAGGTGAAGATGACGGCAATGCCACAGATGGTGGCCATCTTCAATGGTGTCGGTGGCGGGGCCGCCGCCCTCGTGTCCATCGTCGTCTTCCTCATCGAGTCGCCGGGCAAGCCCGCCGTCTACCGCATCGCCGAGGGGCTCTTCGGGGTACTGATCGGGTCGGTGTCCTTTGCCGGTAGTGCGATCGCCTTCGCCAAGCTGCAAGAGCTGATGACCGGGCGGCCCATCACCTACCCGGCCCAACAGATCATCAACGCCGTGGTGGGGGTGGCCATCGTCGGGGTCGCCATCGCCACGTTGGTCACGGGAAGCACGGCGCTGCTCATCATCATGGTGGTGCTATCGCTGGTCCTGGGCGTGATCTTCGTGCTGCCCATCGGCGGGGCTGACGTCCCTGTGCTCATCTCGCTGCTCAACGCCTTTACCGGCCTGGCCGTGGCCGCGTCAGGCTTCACGCTCAACTTGAACCTGTTGATCATCGCCGGGACCCTGGTGGGAGCGTCGGGAATCCTGCTCACGAGGATGATGAGCAAGGCCATGGGCCGCTCGCTGCCCAACATCCTCTTCAGCGCCTTCGGCTCGGTGATCACCGCCGCCGGGGGCGCAGAGGGCACGGGGGCCGACGCCCGCCCGGTGAAGGCGGGGACGCCCGAGGACATCGGCGTGCTACTTGCCTACGCGCGTCGGGTGGTCATCATCCCCGGCTACGGATTGGCCGTGGCCCAGGGCCAGCACACCGTCAAGGAGCTAGCCGATGCCCTCACAGCGAGGGGGGTCGACGTCATCTACGCCATCCACCCGGTCGCCGGTCGTATGCCCGGGCACATGAACGTCCTCCTGGCTGAGGCCAATGTGCCCTACGAACAGCTGGTGGAGATGGACGAGGCCAATCCGGAGATGCCGACCACCGACGTGGCCCTGGTCGTTGGCGCTAATGACACGGTCAACCCGGCCGCCCAGAACACCCCCGGCAGCCCCATCTACGGCATGCCCATCGTGCATGCCGACCAGGCCCAGAACATCGTCTTCTTGAAGCGGTCCATGCGCCCCGGGTTCGCCGGCATCGACAACGAGCTCCTCTACGATCCGAAGACGACCATGCTCTTCGGCGACGCCAAGGACACGCTGACCAAGCTGGTCGCTGCGGTCAAGGAGGCATAGAGGCGAGTCAATCTGGCCCGCCCAGTATCCCTTCCAGGCAGCTGTGGCCCGAATGGGACTACAGGTCGGCTCGGCTAGTCTCTTTGGGCACCTCGGGGGTGTAGCTCAGCTGGTAGAGCGCTACGTTCGCAATGTAGAGGCCGAGGGTTCGAGTCCCTTCACCTCCACTGAAAGGCCAGGTCAGAGGCCTAAGAGTGGGAATCCCCAATCTCCATGAACGTACGTCGAGATTGAAAGGGTCGCCGGTTCGGTCGGCTGTCTCTGCGACGAAGTTCCTGGTGAACGGCAAGTGATCTATGGCAACTCGCAGCTGGGGCAGCGGTTGAATACTGCGGGACTCAACGAGACTCAACTGTCCTGAGCAACAATTGGCTCGGGACCGACCAGGTCACTAGCAGCGTGCATTCTTGGTGTTGGGCGGACGAGCTTGTTGAACAGGTGGAGGCCTGTCCCGCGATTCCTATCGGCAAAGCGATGAAATTGCGGTGGCTCTCGTTGCTGTGGCAAAGGGTCATTGATGATTGCGGCCGATGCGACGACGGTGGCCGAGCTGAACGAGCGGGCCAGGTCGGACTGGATCGTCACCGGGTACGTCACAGAGGACGGACTCGTCCTTTACGGCGGGTCCACCGTCGGGGTGGGCGACGAGGTCGTGACCCGTGAGAACAACCGGCGGCTCGCTACCGGCAAGGGATGGGTCAAAAATGGGGATCGGTGGAGGGTCAACGCCACCAACGAGGACGGCTCCATGACCGTTAAGCGCGCCGCGGGCAGTGGGGCCGTACGTCAGTGCCACACCGAAAAAGGCGGCATCCGCGGGTGGACGACGTTTGCCGATCCCGAGGGCAATGAGTTTGGACCTGGTTGCCCGGTGATTGTTACAACGAGCGGCTCTCGACCAGCGACCACTAACCGCCACCATCACTCCCGCTGAACCGCAACGTTCCACCGAGGCTTACGCATCTAACTACATAAGACTGTACAAGTATCTTGTGTATCGGGTATCATTATGGCATGGCCAAGATGGCGATCAAGAGGGAACAGGAAACAGCCGAAGCAGCGATTGGGCTCGCCCTAGCGGTGTCGCGGCTTCGGTCACGCATACGCGTGGAGGCCGGCGTGAGATCGGCCGGCATTCCGATCTCACAACTGGCGCTCCTGGAGCGAATCCTGGGCGACGGGCCCACGACCGCATCGTCGTTGGCTGCGTCCGAGCACGTCAGCCAGCAGGCAATCGCCCAGAGCCTGACCGCGTTGAAGGCAGCCGGGCTCGTCCAGGCCAAGCCCGATCCGAAAGACGGCCGCAAGAGCCTGATGAGTGCCACGCCCGCCGGCCGCAGGTTGCTTGAGTCATTGCGCTCCTCCCGGGAGGCATGGCTGATGCGGGCGATCGACGCCACGGTTGGTGCGGACGAGCGTGCCGCGCTCGACAAGGCGATCGAGCTGTTGGAGCGATTGGCCGATGCAGACCTCAGCCCGGAGATCGAGATCCGATGACGTCGTCGATCCTCGACAGGCCCGCGGTCGACAGCGGCCGGACGGTCGGCTCTCCCAGGGGTGGAAAGGCGAGCGCCTTCGGGTGGCGGTTCACCACGCCGCTGTACATGGGCTCCGCCCTGAACCCGATCAACAGCACGGTGATCGCCACGGCCCTGGTGGCAATCGCCCATGGCCTGCATGTGTCGCTTGGTCGCACCTCGGTGTTGGTCTCGGGCCTCTACCTGGCCTGCGCCATCGCCCAACCGACGGCGGGGAAACTCTCCGAGGAGCTTGGGCCTCGCCGGGTATTCGTGGCCGGGATCATCACCGTCCTCGTTGGTGGCTTCGTCGGTGGCTTCGGGCAGAACCTGACGACATTGCTTGTGTCCCGGGTCCTTATCGGGATCGGGACCTCGGCTGGGTACCCGTCGGCAATGTTGATGATTCGTCGCCGTGCCAGCGTGGCCGGCATGGACGCGCCTCCGGGCAACGTGCTCGGCGGACTGGCGATCGCCGGAATGGCAATCATCGCCATCGGGCCCCCGATCGGAGGCCTGCTGGTCGGGACCTTCGGCTGGCGCGCTGCGTTCTTGATCAATGTGCCGTTCGCGCTGGTCGCCCTGGCGATGGCCTTGTTCTGGATTCCCCGTGATGCACCAGCGCCGGGCGCCAGGAGCGTCCAAGTCCTGGCCGCTCGTATCGACGTGGCCGGCATCGTGAGTTTCGGTGGGGCCATGATCGCCCTTTTGGTCTTCTTGATGTCGCTGCCGCATCCTGCCTGGATCGCGCTGGGCCTGGCCGTCGGGGTCGGCGCCATCCTGGTGGTCTGGGAACTGCGGGCGCGGACCCCGTTCTTCGACGTGCGCCTGCTCGGATCGAACATGGCGCTGACCCGGACATACATCCGATCCGCATTGACGCTGCTCGGCGTCTACGTGATCCTCTACGGCCTGACCCAGTGGCTCGAAGCGGCCCGCGGGTTCTCCGCAGAGGAGGCTGGTCTGGTCCTGCTCCCGATGGGCGCCCTTGCCGTCCTCGTGTCGAGGCCAATCTCCGGTCGGAACCTGGTGCGCAGCCCGTTGATCGCCGCCGCCCTCTCCCTGATCGTAGGTGCGGTCGGAGTCCTCTTTCTCACGATGCTCAGCTCGGGGATTGCCATCGTGGCCGTGGCATTGATTTTCGGGATCACCATTGGCACGACGACCGTCGGCAACCAGACGGCCCTCTACAACCAGGCGCCGGCAAACCACGTGGGTACCGCTGCAGGCCTGTTGCGCACCTTCGGATATCTCGGGTCCATCGCCGCGGCCACGATCACCGGCATCGCCTTCCGGACGAACGTGACCGACAGCGGGCTCCACTTCATGGCCATCGTCCTCATCGCCGCCGGTGTCGTGGTGCTCGTGATGACCCTCGCCGACCGCCAACTCCAGAGCCCCAAGAAGTCAGTAACGCTCCACACCATCAGCCCAACGACCCATATCGGCAAGGCAGACGAAACCGATCCGAACAAGGAGAACCTCATGACCGATACGTCCCACACCGTCGACGCCCAGCACACGGTGCTGCTCGTGATGGACTACCAATCGGCTGCCCTCGGCTTGATCCCCGAAGCTGATGACCTGCTTTCTCGCGTGAATGATGCCATCAGCATCGTTCGAGGCCACGGTGGCCACGTCGGCTACGTCCGGGTGGGCTTCGATGAGGACGACTATGCCGCCATCCCGGCTGCCAACAAGATGTTCGCCGCTGTCGGCCCTCCGATGCTCCATCACGACGCCCCTGAATCCGCCGTCCATGGCAGGGTCGCCCCAGAACCCGGCGACATCGTCGTCCGCAAGACGCGTGTCGGTGCCTTCTCCACAACGGACTTGGACCAACAGCTCCGGGAGCGGGGCATCACCACCATCATCCTGGCCGGTATCGCCACCAGCGGGGTGGTTCTCTCGACGGTCCGAGACGCCGCCGACCGCGACTACCGGGTGTTCGTCCTATCTGACGGCAGCGCCGACCCGGACCCCGACGTACACGGCATGCTCATGGAAAAGGTCTTTCCCGGGCAGGCGGACGTGATCACGGTCTCCGAGCTTCCCAGCCTGTTCTCTGAGACATGAGGCCGTCCGCGCCCACAGACGCAACCGGAACCGATACCGCTGCCGGCCCATTCCATCCCGAAGGCCGGATTGTGGTCGGGGTCGACGGCTCGCCGCCGTCCGTGGAAGCGCTGACATGGGCGGCCAGGCAAGCGGCCCTGACAGGCGGCCCACTCGACGTCCTCGTGACCTGGCACCTCCCGGTCGGCGACCCACTCGCGTCTATCGACGATGACGGTGACCTTCTCGCAGATGCTGAGCGAGTCTTGGCCCGGACGATCACCTCTGTTCTCGGCGATTCCCCAGGCATCGAGTACTCCGCCGAGGTAGTGGAGGCTCCCTCCGGCCGTAGGCACTCCTCGAAGCAGCAGTCGGCGCCGACCTCCTTGTGCTCGGCAGTCGCGGCCGCGGAGAGTTAGCCGGTCTCCTCTTAGGGTCGGTTACCCAGCATTGCATCACCCACGCCCCGTGCCCGGTCGTCGTCGTTCGACACGGCACGCTCTACTCCCATCCGGATAGCCGTTAGGCGCAGTGACTATCCGATGCCCCACGCTCCGACCTGTCCCTCTCTACATCCCACATCGAGCACTCGGCGTGCTTTCGAAGATGGCTCTCGACGAGTCGAAGAATCTGTTCCTCGTACTCGGGACCGGCTCCTTCGCTAAACCTCCGTTGCCACCATCTCGAATGTTGCTCCAAGAAGGAATTACCGAACACCGCGGCGAGGCGAACTGGTTGGTCACACAGCCCTCAATCGCTCCAACGATCGGGCGACCTTTCCGCCAGGGGAAGGGACGGCATACAAACTGTCAAGCGACCTGCCACGAGCGTCGTCGACCATCGCGCGTCTCTGTGCGACCGGAACTCCAAACGACGCCTGACCTCTTCGATCTATCTCCAACCTTCACCTCAACTTGGCGTTTGCAGCCATGCCAAGCTAAGGCATGGCCATCCGAGTCGTGGCAGCGGTGGTCGGCGCGTTCATCGTGCTGGCCACAGGATGGAGTGTCCTTGGCACCTTGGTCGTACCACGGCGTATCCGGAGCCGCGTTCCCCGGATGGTCTTCATCGTCAACCGCGGCGTGTTCCAGTTCTTTGCCGACAAGGCCGGCTCGTATGAGCGGACAGACCGGATTCTGGCGGTCCAGGCACCCGTACAACTCATCGGCCAGGTCGTCGCCTGGTTGGCCCTCTACCAGCTGGGGTTTGGACTGCTCATGTGGCCCTTTGTTGGTAACGGCGATCTAGGTACCGCGATGGAGCAAACTGGCTCGGCGCTGTGCACGTTGGGCTTTCTCGTTCCACACACGAGTGCAGGGGCCGCACTTGACCCCCTGGCTGCGCTCGCTGGCCTCGGAACGGTTGCACTCCAGATCGGCTACCTGCCGACGTTGTATGCAGCCTTCAACCGCCGTGAGGCGCTCATCACCATGCTCGACTCGAGAGCCGGCGTACCGTCATGGGGCCCAGAGCTCCTGGCCCGGACGCATTATGGCCTGGGCAGCGGTGAATCCGCCGTTGGTGAGCTGCCGGGGCTGTTCGAAGCGTGGGAACAGTGGTCCGCCGATGTATCGGAGAGCCACAGTACCTATGTGCCACTGATTTGGTTCCGCTCGCCACGTCCGTTGTCGTCGTGGGTCACGGCGCAACTTGCCATACTCGACGCCGCCGCGCTGTACCTCGCGCTCCTTCCCAAAGGGTCAGACCTGATCCAAGCGCGCCTCTGTCTGCGAGGAGGCTTCACCTGTCTCGGCAACATTGCCCGCGCTATCGGGATCCCTGTCCTGCTAGACGCCGACCCAAGCGACGGGATCTCGCTCTCGTATGACGATTTTGTCGAAGCCATCGAGCGCATGCGCAGAGTCAACTATCCGATCGAGCGCCCCCTCGAGGATGCGTGGACGGATTTCTTGGGTTGGCGGGTCAACTACGAGGCTGCGGCTTACGCTTTGGCCCTGACAACTGACGCTCCGCCGGCGTTGTGGTCGGGCCCCCGGCGGCACGAAATCAAGCCGATCGCCCCCCTTCGGCCGCGGACGGCCGAAGCGAGCAAGCCTCAAAGTGTGCAGAAACCCAACGGGAAACTCTAGTTCTTTCCCGCTTGGGCAGACGACTGCTGACAGTGGTCGGAATCCGGCCCGAATCGCGTAGATTCGATTTCTCGGGTCGTCCGCCGTTTGGCAGCTCACGAGTCGGAATGCCTGGTGAACGGCAATTGATCTGCTCAGAGCTGCAATGAGCGCGGCCGTTGCCGAGCTCGGGACTCGACGGGACTCAAAGCATTGGGCTGACCCTGAACTCGGGAAAGCCCACCGTCAGAGAAAAGCCCACGGGCACATAATTGCGGACGACAGGGATTCCCGGGGTAACGGCCACGATGGTTACACGCAGGCGATCGTTCCGATGCCCGAGACACTATTTTGCACGCATCCGGACGACGAATCCGAGCGGAGTTCCACTACCGATGGCGAAGCTGAGACTAGCCACCGAGTACTCGAAGGACCGACGACGAACTCGCAAATCGACGGCAAGGCCGCGTGCATCGTCGAGCTTGGACCAGGTGGCCAAAACCCTAAACATATACTGGTTGTAGGGAAACCGGTCACGAATGGATAGCGGTTAGCCCTTGGGGGTGCGCAGTGAAGACCAGTGGCATCGATTTGCTCGATTTGGACGCCTTTCAGCGCCAAGAGCATCACGAGATGTTTCGCCGCCTGCGGGCCGATGAGCGCGTGTCCTGGCACGAAGTTCCAGGGGCCAAGGGCTTTTGGAGCTTCGTCGGCCACGACGATGTGGTGACCATCAACCGGGACTCGAAGCTGTTCTCCTCGGAGGCTGAGGGGGTGGTGGGGATGTACAACCCCGACGAGATGCCTACCGCCGCGGGCGAGGCCGGGGCCGACCCCCGAGGCCTCATGATGTTGTATACCGATGCGCCGAAACACACCCGCTACCGGCTCCTGGTCAGCAAGGGCTTCACCCCGCGCATGATCGGGCTCATCGAGCAGTACCTCAAGCATCGGGCCGTCCTGATCGTGGACAACGTGATCGAGAGCGGCTCGGCCGATTTCGTGACCGAGGTGGCTTCCGAGCTCCCGCTACAGGCCATCGCCGAGATCATGGGCGTCCCACAGGAAGATCGCAAACTCATCTTCGACTGGTCCAACCGCATGATCGGGATGGACGACCCAGAATTCGCCAGCGACGAAGGGGCGACTGCCTTCATCGAGCTGTACACCTACGTCAACGAATTGGGAAAACAGCGCCACAGCGATCCGCGCGAGGACATCGTCACCAAACTTATCAACGCCGAGATCGATGGGGACCGGCTGAGCGAGCTCGAGTTCGACATGTTCATGCTGTTGTTATCTGTGGCGGGCAACGAGACCACGCGCAACGCCACGGCGTGGGGGATGTTGGCGCTCATGCAGAACCCCGATGCGTATGCCGCCCTCGTCGAGGATCCGTCCAAGCTGGGCGTGGCGGCCGATGAAATCCTGCGCTGGGCCACTCCGGTGCTGCATTTCCGGCGCACCGCCACAGAGGACACCGAGGTCGGTGGCCAGGCCATCGCCAAGGACGACAAGGTCGTCATGTGGTATATCTCCGCTAATCGGGACGAAGAGGTGTTCGAGGACCCGTTTACCTTCGACATCGAGCGCAGCCCGAATCCCCACATTGCCTTCGGCGGTGGCGGAGCCCACTTCTGCCTCGGTTCCAACCTGGCCCGCATGGAGCTGCGCCTCATCTTCGACGAGATCGTGCGGCGCATCCCCGACATGCACATGACAGGCGAACCACAGTTCTTGCGCTCCAACTTCATCGGTGGGATCAAGCACATGCCCGTGGCATTCACTCCCGGCCCACTCGCCGCCAACACCGTCTAGCGGCGCCCCGACACCTGGGTGCCGGGGCCGGCTGGACGGACTCCCGTGGCAAACCGAGCGGAGCACCTCGTCGGAGCGAAGTCCCCAGAAGACGGCGAAGCTGGAGCGGAAGATCCCGACCATGTTGGTCGACAGTGAGGTCGATGGTGGCCGAAGGATCCGGCGGCGGACCCGACGCACCGTGGCCAAAACCATCGATCCGAGGCGATCGGTACTCCACGAGCGTCACCAAGTACCCCGCGTTTCCCTCAGATCGCAGAACGCCGAAGATGTCGACCGGTGGGGGAGAAGTAGACCAAACGCTGGGCACTGATGACCAGCGGTACAGCCTCCACTTCAAAGCTGAGGCTGGATGTTTTCCAGAATTGAAATTCTGACGACGAATGAATTTGCGGTACCTGCGACGTCCAACTGTATGAAACTGCTGAGGTGCGCTCAGTAGTGCAGGCATCGAGCGATAGTGAGGACCGGACCATGTCAGAGGAACGGAGGCCGATCGAAGTATCACGCAGAATTGAAGCAGCAGCGCCCCTCGTCTTCGAGATCCTGGCGAATCCCCAACGTCACATGGATTTCGACGGGTCCGACATGCTCCGGGGGGCCGTCCTCGACCATCCCATCTCCGACGTGGGTGATACCTTCACCATGAAGATGCATCGGCTCGGAGACGACTACCTGATGCTCAACTATGTGGTGGAGTTCGAGCCAGATCGGCGCATATTTTGGGAACCGGCTCCCGGAGACCCTTCTCGGGCTGAGGGTGATGATCCATCAAAAGTCGGCATTCCTGCGGGCTACCGCTGGGGTTACATCCTCACTCCGGACGGTGACAATGCCACCGTCGTCACCGAGGTATTTGATTTTGGCACCGTAAAGGAGGAGGTCCACGAATCCCTGTTGAACGGTGGCGGGGCGTGGATCAACGGGCACAATCCGATGGTTGAGTCCATGGCGGCCAGCCTGGAGAGGCTCGAGAAAATCCTTACTGAATAGGACCAGTCCTGGGGTCTTTTGGCAATGAGGGGGGTCGTATGAAGGACAATGCCCCTAACGCCCGCAGAAACGACCCGTGAGACGATCCCCGAGACGTCGGCCAAGATCTGGGATTGCAAACGGTGTGGGCTCCGGAGCAAACAGTCCCTATCTATAAACGGGGCGATTTGTGTGGTTCAGGGACAAAGGCGATTGAGGGGCAGATGCCCCTGCTGCACTGGGCAGGGAAGGACCAACGCGCCGCTCGGCGAGATTGACCGGCCGATTCTCGGTTTGGCGGTTCTCTGCCTGGGGAGCGAAGACGTGGCTGCGGAAGCACTGTGGTCGTCAGGTGACTCGACGAGCGCTTATTACCATCAATCGGGGGATCGCGGCAGCGTCCTCGAATCCGCCCGTTTCGATCAGAATGGCTGGTGGGGGTGAAGGCTCAACCATGTCCTCAATGAGCAGTCCAGCCTCCCCCATTGCGTGGACGTATCGACTTAGTGATCGGTGGTAGAAGGGCAGATGGATCCCCGGCTCGACCTCGTCGATGGCAAAGTGGTCGGGCAAATACGGGCCAACCCGCCAATATTGTTCCTCCGATTCATGGTCGTCGACCCATCCGCTACCTGGTGCTTGGAGAAGCGGGTGAACCAACAACAATAAGAACTGCCCTCCAGGAGCGAGGACCCGGGCGACTTCGTCGATTGCGGGCTCGAACGGCTCTATGTGCTCAAGGGCGAGGCACAGGACCACGGCTTCAAAAGTGAAGCTACGGAATGGGAGCTGCTTAGCGGACGCTTGCACGAACCGTGCAGGGCCGCCGCGATTGTGCGCTTCACGAATCTGTGAAGGTGTGGGGTCCAGGCCCACCACGTCTGCCCCTCCTCGTGCGATGCACCGAGCGACCTGTCCCTCTCCACATCCCACATCGAGCACACGGCGCGCTTGTCGAAGATGGCTCTCGACAAGTGGAAGAATCTGTTCCACGTACTCGGGATCGGCTCCTTCGGTAAACCTCCGTTGCCACCATCCCGAATGTTGTTCCCAGAGAGAATCGCTGAACACCGCGGCGAGGCTAGTTAGTTACATCTCAGCTTGTCAGCCCTCAATTGCGTACGACGGCCTCAAAGAGGGTACGCCGTTCGCGGCGGAACCCCATGGCCAGGTGTCGGTGACTACCAGGTGTCGATGCAGGAGCGTTTCTTTCCCGACCTGACCGGTGGCGGGGGGCTGGCCCGCAGCGTCTCCACGACCCGACGACGGGTGGTGGCCGGGTCGATGACATCGTCGATCTCGAACACGCTGGCTACGTTCAACGCCTTCCCGT
Organism: uncultured Acidimicrobiaceae bacterium; assembly: GCA_963781305.1. GTDB lineage: Bacteria > Actinomycetota > Acidimicrobiia > Acidimicrobiales > RAAP-2 > DASXMT01. Next base: position 231,185 of record CAWAFL010000014.1, on the reverse strand, counting down.
GCTGGTAGGCCCGGTCCACCATGGATCGGTAGGCCGCCCCCCGCTCCTCGGGATCCTCGATAGCCTCCAGCTCGCGCCGGAACCCAAGCTGGACCGCGCCCTCCAGACCCATGCCCCCCAGCTCGCCGGTGGGCCACGCCACTGTGAACAGCGGCGAGCGGAAGCTGCCGCCAGCCATGGCTTGTGCCCCCAATCCGTAGCCCTTGCGCACCACCACCGTCATGAAGGGAACCGTCAGGCTGGCTCCCACCACGAAGAGCCGGCTGACGTGGCGGACCTGGGCGGTGGCTTCCACCTCCGGGCCGACCATGAACCCGGGGGTGTCGCACAAGAACAGCACCGGCAGGTCGTGGGCATCGCAGAGCTGGAGAAAGCGAGCGGCTTTGTCAGCCCCATCCGCATCGATAGCTCCGCCGAGATGCTGCGGATTGTTGGCTACCACGCCTACCGGACGCCCCTCGATCCGGACCAGGGCGGTGACCATCCCGACGCCGAAGTCGGCCCGGAGTTCCAGGACCGACCCGGTATCCGCCACCAGCTCCACCAGGTGGTGCATGTCGTAGACCCGGACCCGGCTCGACGGCACCGCGTTCCGGAGCCCCAGCTGGTCGGCGCAGTCCCACTGGTCGACCGGACCCTGGAAGTACGAAAGGTACTGCTTGGCCAGACGAACGCCATCGGCGTCGTCGGAGGCGACCACGTCCACCACCCCGTTGGCGCGCTGCACCTCCAGGGGGCCGATCTCCTCAGGGCTGTACGTGCCTAGGCCGCCACCTTCGATCATGGCGGGGCCGGCCATCCCGATGGTGGCGTCGGGAGTGGCGATGATCACGTCGCAACAGCCCAATAGGGCGGCGTTTCCGGCGAAGCACCGCCCGGAGGCGATGCCGATGGTAGGCACCAGGCCGCTCAACGCTCCGAATAGGGCGAAGGCCGTGGTGTCCAGGCCGGTGACCACCGCCGAGTCGGTATCCCCCGGGCGCCCACCGCCTCCCTCGGCGAACAGCACCACCGGCAGGCGAAGGCGCTCCACCAGCTCGAAGATCCGGTCCTTCTTCCGGTGGTTCAGCTGGCCTTGGGTGCCGGCCAGCACCATGTAGTCGTAGGACACGACCGCGCAGCGGCTGAGCTCGTCGGGGAACCGGTCGCCGTTGATCCGACCGATCCCGGCTACCAGTCCGTCGGCCGGCGTATTGGCGATCAGGTCGTCGAGGCTACGTCGAGCCCGCTGGGCCGCCACCACCAAGGAGCCGTATTCGGTGAAGCTTCCCGGATCGCACAGGTCGCTGATGTTCATCCTGGCCGTGCGCCGTCCCCCTCGGGTGCGACGGGCGACTGCCTCGGGTCGGGCGGCATCGAGGGTGCGGGCCTGTCGGTCCAGGACCTCGGCCAGCTCCGGCCGCAAGCCAGGTTCGGCGACCGGGGTGGCAGGGTCGACCGCCTGGGGAGGGTCGGCAGCCTGGGCAGGGTCCACGCCGGGGTCAGCCGCCTCTTCCGCTTCTTCCCCTGCGACGGGGACTTCGCCGGCGGTCACCGATACCAGTGGGTCTCCCACCGCCACCTGAGCGCCGACCGCCACCTCGACCCGCCGGACCCGACCCGAGACCTTGGCCGACACCGCGTATTCCATCTTCATCGATTCGGTGACCACCAAGGTGTCCCCAACCGCAACACGGTCACCCGCCGTTACCGACACCTGGACCACCGTCCCCAGCACCGGAGAGCGAGACATCACGGTGGTTTCGGCCGTGCGATCGTCGCTCATGGGGGATCCTCTGGCCCGCCGGCCCGTCCCGGCGGAACAACACCGGTATCTTCTGTGGCAAGACGCGCAGCTCGGAGACTTGATCGCCGGACCTTGCCGGCGTCGTCTCGGAGCGGGGTGTCGACGAACTCCACCGTCCGGGGTCGTTTGTACGCGACCAGACGCTCGGCGGCGAACGCGTCCAGGTCCTCGACACCGACCACCGTCGGATCGGCTTCGACGATGGCGTGCACCCTGGAGCCCTTGTCCTCGTCGGGCAGTCCGATCACCGCGCACGACAGGACGGCGGGGTGCTCGGCCAGCACTGCCTCCACCTCGGCCGGATACACATTGGCCCCACCTACCAGGATCATGTCCTGGGACCGATCGCCCAGATAGAGATAGCCGTCCTCGTCGACCCAGCCCACGTCGCCGAGCGACTCCCACCCACCGGGGCGGACTCGGGCTTCGGCTCCCACATACCGGTAGGAAGGAGTGGACCGTTGGGAGCGGAGCCAGACCTCACCTTGCTGACCAGCCGGCAGTACCCGCCCGTCCGGATCGCAGATCTGGACATCGCCCCCCACGGGAACCCCTACCGATCCGCGATGCTCCAGCCACTCGGTGCCGGTGATGGTGGTTGCAACCTGCGCTTCGGTGCCGGCATAGAGCTCGAAGATCCGCTCGGGACCCAACCACTCGATCCATGCCTCCTTCAACCACGGGGGACAGGGCTCGGCGAGGTGCCACACCACCCGCAACGATGAGAGGTCGTAGGCCTGGCGCACCTGGGGTGGCAGCCTCCAAATACGCTTCATCATCGTGGGGACCACGTAGAGGACATCGGCCCGGTACTCGGCCACAGCTGCAAGCGTTGCCTCGGCATCGAACCGGGGAAGCAGCACCACATGGCTGCCGTGGAGAAGGGCGTAACAGGTCCAGACCACCGGACCGTTGTGGTAGAGCGGCCCAGGCATCACCAGACAGCCGTCCGAGCTGAACTGGAGGCGGGAGACCGAAGATGGGTCCACCAAGCCCGGGTCGCCGGAGACGATCAACTTGGGCCGACCGGTGGAGCCTCCCGAGGTGGGTGCCTTCCAGGCCGGACTGACCACATCTGGCAGCTCAACCGGGCCGTCGGGCTCGGGCGGTCGGAAGCCCAAAGGCAGGCACGTCCGTCCCGGTAGTCGGTCGGGATCGATCCCGAGTACCAGCACCGGGTCGGCCAACTCCACCACCGCCTCCAGTTCCCGGAGGGGTAGCCGGGCGCTGACCGGCTGGGGAATGGCACCCAGCTTCCAGAGCGCCACCGCGGCCACCACCCACTCGAAACTGTTGGGGAGGCACAAGGTGACCATGTCCCCGAGACCCACCCCCAGCCGGCGGAACTCCACGGCCAAGGCGTCTGAACGCCGGTCCAGCTCGGCCCGGGTGAGGGTGGTGTCGCCGCACGTCACCGCCGGGAAGGCGGGTCGCTGAACGGCCAGGTTACGAAGCTGGGCGCCGAAGGAGATCAGGGTGGGCATGGTCTTCAGCTCAGACCGATCCGGCCGCGAAACGGGGCGCAGCCGTGGACGATCCTCGGTCCGGTGACGGGTCTCAGGCCGGCGTCTGTTGGAAGAGTGGGCACAGGTTGGAAGAGTGGGCACGGTTCGTCCCCGCAGGGTAGCGGGACCTGGACCAATGGTGAGGCACTGGCCCGATGGAAGTATCGACGCACCACCCACGACTGCCGTCGGCGGCGGGAAGGGTGTGGAGCGCCGACGGGTCCAACCGGCCGAGCCCAGCGTCGTGGCTACGCCGCCGCTGATCGCGGCGCCAGGGGTGAGTCGACACGACGGCAGGGTCGTACTCCTTGTCGCCGGAAAGAAACGGCTATCGTGCCCCCGTGCTGCACGAACCACACGCGAGGCTCGAAAGGGACCGATGACCCGATTCATCGAGAGCACCATCACCTTCCCCTACAAGCGGTCCCTCGGGCCCGTCATCGGGGCATTCATGACGGCCCTCACCGAGAAGCAGATCCTCGGCATCCGTTGCCAGGACGCCGTGCTGGTGCCACCCATGGAGTGGGATCCGGCGACCGGGGCCGAGCTCCCGCACGAGTTCGTCGAAGTGGGGCCGGCGGGCACGGTCGAGTCGTGGACGTGGGTGGTCACCCCGTCGATCCAGCATCCGCTCGACCATCCCTTCGCATTCGCGATGGTCCGGCTGGACGGTGCCACGACTCCGCTGCTGCATGCGGTGGACGCCGGTACACCGGAGGCCATGTCCGAGGGCATGCGTGTGGGCCCTCGATGGCGGGGCACCCGGGCGGGTCGGATCGACGACATCATCTGCTTCGTCCCCGGCGAGGCTGCCGAGACCGAGGGCGAGGACACCGGTGGGGCCGCCGAACCGGTGACCCGAATGGACTACCTGGCCTCGATCACGTACCGCAACCCGGTCCCCGAGGCCGCCGACCGGGCGACGGAGGCGTCCCGGGAGCACCGGCTGCTGGGTCTGCGCTGCCCGACGTGTGGGCGGGTGTATGCGGGTGGACGCGGCCTCTGCCCCGTCGATGCCATCGAGCTCGGGCCCGAGTGCGAGGTCGACCTGCCCCACAAGGGCACCATCACCAACTTCGCCATCGTCACTCCGGTGCAGTATCCGGGCCAGACCGAGACCGAACCGTTCGTTCGTGCCTTCGTCCTCCTCGACGGGACCGACGTGATCGTCCCGTACTCGGTGGTCTTCGAATTGCCCGCCGACCAGATAAAGGTGGGCCAGCGCGTTGACGCGGTGTGGGCCTCGCCCGCTGAGGAGACCGACGAGGGTGGCGGCATGGCTGGCAGCTTTGGCTCGCTGCTCGGTTGGATTCCCAACGGCGAGCCGGACCTCGACGATCCTGACCTCGTGAACCGGATCTTCTGATGATGAGCACACTCTCGAACGACATCGCCGTCATCGGCTGGGGCCAGACCCCCATGGTCCGACACACGGACAAATCGGAGACCCAGCTCCTGCTAGAGGCGATCACCGCAGCGATCACCCCGCTCGGACTGGGTCGCGCCGACATCGACTTCACCTGCCTGGGCAGCTGCGACTACATCACCGGTCAGGCCTTCTCCTTCGTCTCCAACCTGGACGCCATCGGAGCGTGGCCGCCCAAGCGGGACTCCCACGTGGAGATGGACGGCGCCTGGGCCCTCTATGAGGCGTGGCTCCGTCTCCAGGAGGGAGACATCGAGATCGCGGTGGTCACCGGATCCGGTCGCTCCTCGACCGGCGATCCGGCCTTGATCTATCCGATGGAGATGGACCCGTACTTCCTGGCCCCGCTGGGGGCCGACCCGCTCACCTTCGCCGCTCTCCAGGCCCGCGCCGTGATCGCCGCCGGCATCGCCGACGAGCGCTCCATGGCCGAGGTGGCGGTGCAGGCCCGCGGCAAGGGCGACGTCGAGTCGCTGTTGGCCGAGGACTACATCCGCCAGCCGCTCCGACGCCACGACGTACCCCCGATCACCGACGGTGCCGCCGCCATGGTGCTGGCCACCGGTGATCGCGCCCGTCAGCTGGTGGAACGGCCGGCCTACATCACCGGATTCGACCACCGGACCGAGTGCCACAACCCGTCGTTCCGGTCCCTGGGCGATTCGCCCTCCACCCGGATCGCGGCCGAAGCCGCCGGGCTCAGCGACGCCCCCGTCGAGGTGGCCGAGCTCCAGGCGGCCTTCACCCATGAGGAGCTACTCCTGCGGAACGTGCTCGGCCTCGGGGACGATGTGGCCGTGAACCGTTCCGGCGGTGCGCTGCGGGAGAATCCGATCATGGCCACCGGCCTCTGCCGCATCGGTCACGCCGCCGACCATATATTCAGCGGAGGGAGTCGGGCCCTGGCCCATTCGACTTCCGGGCCGTGCCTCCAACAGAACCTCATCTGCATCCTGGAGGGAAGATCGTGAGCAGTCCGCCGGTAGCCGTCGTCGGCGTGGGCCAGACCCACCACAAGTCCCGGCGACTCGACGTGTCCTTCGGCGGCCTGGTGCGTGAAGCCGTCTTCCGGGCTCTTGACGACGCTCAGATGTCGCTCGACGACATCGATGCCGTCGTGCTGGGGAAGGCGCCCGATCTGTTCGAGGGCGTGATGAAGCCGGAGCTGTATCTGTCTGACGCACTCGGTGCGGTGGGCAAGCCCATGTTCCGGGTCCACACGGCCGGCTCGGTGGGGGGAACCACCGCCATCGTGGCCGCTTCCCATGTCCAGGCAGGCAAGCACCGGACCGTCCTCGCCGTCGCATTCGAAAAGCAGTCCGAGGGCAACGCCCAGTTCGCCCTGGGCAGCGGGAAGGGTGCCTCCCTGGGTGCCGGTGGTGCCTTCGCTCCGTTCATCCGGGCCTACATCCACAGGAGCGGTGCCCCCGAGCACATCGGGTGGAAAGTGGCGGTCAAGGACCGACTCAACGCCTTGAAGAACCCGTACGCCCACCTCAAGATCGAGGACATCTCCATCGAAAAGGTGAAGAACTCGCCCATGATGTGGGAACCCACCCGGTTCCTCGAGTCGTGCCCGTCCTCGGACGGAGCCTGCGCGGTGGTCATCACCGACGAGGCAGGGGGCGAAGCGGCTGCGGCCGACGGTCGACCCCCTGCGTGGATCCTGGCCTCCTCATCCCGATCTGAGCCACCAAGCTTCCCCGGCCGCGATCCGGTGCGGCCCGCAGCCGCCCTTCAGTGCGCAGCCGACGTCTACACCGCCGCCGGAATCACCGATCCCCGTCGTCAGATCGACACCGCCGAGCTGTACGTCCCGTTCTCGTGGCTCGAGCCCATCTGGCTCGAGGCCTTCGGTCTGGCCGATGAAGGCGAAGGGTGGAAGTTGGTTGACGACGGCACCACCGAACTCGGGGGATCGCTGCCCATCAACGCCTCCGGCGGCGTTCTGTCCAGCAACCCCATCGGGGCCTCGGGCCTACTGCGGTTCGCAGAGGCGGCCAACCAGGTGCGGGGTGCGGCCGGCGAGCACCAGGTGGACGGAGCGAAGGTGGCCCTCGGTATGGCATACGGGGCCAACAACCAGTACTTCAGCACGTGGGCCGTCGGGAGTTCGCTACACCCGTTCGGGTGAGACGCGACAGACCGGGCGGCGCGACCGGAGCGCCTGGCTGGCGAGTTCCTGCGCTATCGGGAGTGCGCTCCGACGGGTTACAGGCATGGCCATGAATCAGTTCTGATTCAGGCATGCCCGGCCGGGGCGACAGGGATCCGGAGGTAGTCGGCCAGCCATGGTCCCGTCACGCTGTCCGGGGAACGGGCGACGTCCTCGGGGGTCCCTGCCGTCAGTATGCGCCCGCCGTCGGGGCCACCGCCCGGGCCCATATCGACGATGTGGTCTGCGGCGGCAAGCAGGTCGAGGTCGTGGTCGATGACGATGATGGTGGCCCCCGCCTCGGCCAGCCGGTCGAACACGCTGACCAGAATGGCCACGTCGAGGGGATGGAGTCCGGTGGACGGCTCGTCGAAGACGTACAGCGTGTGTCGTTGGCTACTGCGCAACCGGGAGGCGATCCGTAGCCGCTGCGACTCACCGCCCGACAGGGATGGCGTGGGCTCGCCGAGCCGCAGGTATCCGAGTCCGACCTCGGCGATTGGCCGCAGGGCAGCTGCGATCGGCGCGCGATCGGCGAACCGTTTCAGGGCGTCGTCAACGCTGAGATCAAGGACGTCAGCGATGGTCAGACCGTCGATGGTCACGGCCAGGGTGGCGTCGTTGAAGCGGGCGCCGTGGCAGGTTGGACATGGGGCGGTGATGTCGGGCAGGTACTGGACGTCGAGCTCGATATGGCCGAGCCCGCGGCAGGTGGGGCACTGGCCCTCGCGGGTATTGAACGAGAAGTGCCCGGGTTTCCAGTGGCGCCGCCGGATCTCAGGGGACTCGGCGAACATTCGTCGGAGGTGGTCGAAGGCCCCGGAGTATGTGGCCGGTGTCGAGCGGGTGTTTTGGCCGATCGGCGTGGCGTCGATCTGGACGATCTGCCGGATCCCGCCCAGCTCGAGGCGGCGGACGTGGCTGGGCAGGGGTGACCCGCTGAGTTGTGCCCGGGCGGCGGGCATGAGGCTGTCCAGGATCAGGGCGGTCTTCCCCGCCCCCGAGGGCCCAGCCAGGGCGGTCAGCCGTTGCACCGGGAAGACGGCGGTGAGGCCGTGCAGGTTGTAGAGGTCGCCGACCTCGATGGCGATCTGTCCGGACGGATCGGTCCGGGCCGGCCGCTCACCCGGCACGGCGGCGGCGCCCCCCAGGAATGGACCCATGATGGATCTGGGGTCGGTTTTCAGCTGGGCGGGGGTGCCCTGGGCGATCACCGTGCCGCCCAAGGCGCCCGCTCCAGGACCGAGCTCGATGACCCAGTCGGCTGCGCCGATGAGGTCCCGCTCGTGCTCGACGATGACGACGGAATTGCCGTTCTGGGCCAGGGCGGAGATTGCCTTGCGCAGCCCTATGACGTTGCTCGGGTGCAGCCCTACCGAAGGCTCATCCAGCACATAGAGCATGCCTGTGGTGCTCGATCGAACCGTCGAGGTGAGCTCGATGCGCTGTCGCTCCCCGGTGGACAGCGACGCCCCGCTCCGGTCCAGGGTCAGGTAGCCGAGCCCGACGTCGAGCAGCGGCGTGAGCGTGCCGTGGAGCTCGGCGAGCAAACCCGTGGTCAACGGACTGAGCTCGGCGGGCAGCCCGGCGGGCAGTGCGTCCATGAACCCGCCCAGCTCGTCCAGGAGCAGCGCGCTGATCTCGGCCAGGTTGCGCCCCCCGAGCTGCGAGGTCAGCGCCTCGGGTCGCAGTCGGGAGCCGTGACACACCGAGCAGACCCGGGTGACGATGAAACGCTGCACGAGGCGACGCGAACGCTCGTTATCGCTGCGCAGGGAGCGTTCCACTGCGGCGACTGCGTTGTCGTAGTTGACCGAAAGCTGCACGGTTCGCCCACTGCGCCCGGAGCGGAGGGTGACCTGCCGACGAACCGGGGGACCGTGCAGGACCAAGTCGCGCTCACGATCGGTCAGGGACTGGTAGGGCACGTCGAGTCGGACCCCGAGCTCGCCTGCGGCGTACATGGACAGCCGCCTCCCGCCAGAATTCCAGGGCAGCACGGCACCCTGCTGGATCGTCTTGCCCGGGTCGGGCACCAGGGTGTCGACGTCGACCTCCGACCGCACGCCGAGGCCGTGGCAGGCCGGACAGGCGCCGTACGAGTTGAAGGCGAAGGATTCGGCGCTGGGGTGCTCGAAACGGGCACCGCAAACCGGGCACACGATCTCGGTGCCATACGTGGCGATCGACGGCCCCACGCGGTGACCGTTCGGGCACAGGTGCGAGCCGAGCCGCGACATCATCAACCGCGCTACGTTCAGCACCTCCGACATCGTGCCGACCGTGCTGCGAGGCCCTGGTACTGGTGGACGCTGCCGCAATGCCAACGAGGCCGGAAGATGCTCGATCCGGTCGACGTCGGGCCGCCGGGCCTGGGTGAGCCGCCGGCGGCTGTAGGTGCTCAGGCCCTCGAGGAGCCGGTGCAGGCCCTCGGCGTACAGCGTGCCGATGGCCAGCGACGTCTTGCCCGATCCGGAGACGCCAACGACCGCCACCGTCCGCCACAGCGGCACGTCGACATCGATACTCTGCAAATTGTTGTGCCGCGCCCCGCGCACGCGGATCACCGTGGGCAGGGTTCCCGGCAGCGGGAGGTCGTCAGGTGACGTTCCGGCCATCGGCATCCGGCGAGCGCGTCGTCGGGGACGTGTCGGTCGGCTCGAAGGTGGCCGAGAACAGGTAGCTTGTCGCCAGGCTGCGGTAGGGCCGCCACGGCTCAGCAATGTCGAGGACCTCCTGCTGGCTTGGCAGATGGTCGAGCTGGTACGCGCCCCGGACTGCCTTGCGCAGCGCCAAGTCGCCCGGCAGGACCACGTCTTCTCGGCCGAGGGCGATGAGAAGGACACCCTGAGCGGTCCAGGGGCCGATCCCGGGGACGGCGGTGAGCTCGGAAATGAACTCGTCGTCGGGCAAGGCGCTCAGGACATCGGTGTTGAGTCGGCCGTCCGACAGCCGCTCGGCGAGATCACGCAGCGTCCCGATCTTTCGCCATGACAGACCGGCTTGTCGGAGAGTGATGGGGTCAACGGCCAGCAGCTCGGCGGGAGACGGGAGTTGGCCGCCGAACAGAGTCTCGATGCGGGCCAGGGTGCGGCGAGTAGCTGCCACGGACAGCTGCTGTCCGGTCACCTGGAAGAGCAGGGCCCCGTACAGGTCCATGGGCGGCAGCTCGGCCATCCAAGCCTGCGGGTCGAAATTCGGCCGGTCGTCGATGAGCCGAGCCAGGACGGGATCAGCGTCGCGAAGGTGAGCACGCGCTTGCTCCAGCCAGGCGGGGAGGCTGGGGACGTTGCCGCCCGAGCTCGGCCCCGGCACGACGGCGCCCCGCCGTTCCGTGGCACTTGAGTCCTGCACTTGCTTTCCGGCCTCGAGGTCAGTCATCTCGTCCTCCTGCGTGGTGGGCAGCGCCTTGCTTCCGCATGAGGTCCATTCACAGTGGCTGCCCAAGCCCACCACGCGGAACGGCAAATCCGCAACCGTGTGCGCGGAGGGCAACCTGATCTCGGACTGGAGCCAGACTCGGATCCACCCCGCACGCCATTGGATGCCTAGGAGCGACCTGGCCGGGCCGTCACAAGCGGTCGGCGGCGGCGATATGGCAACAGGCGCAGACGGCTGCGTCGACTCCAGGGCGAGAGGGAGCTGCTGCTGGGTTCGCCACGTAGTAGTCCCTCTCAGTATCGATGCCAGCGGAAGCAGTCTAGGAACGTACTTCGATGCTGCCATGAACCCTCGATTGGGCATCTAGATTCCCTGTACATGCCGGCCGCGCGGGTCCGGGTCAGCCCCCGGGCGATCCGCACTGGCGCGACGTAGGGTGGGTTGTGATCTCGTCCATGGGTGAGCACGACAGTCCCTTGCTCGAGCGTGATCGAGAATTGGAGCGGATACGGGAATGCCTGCTCCTGGCCCGACAAGGCCGTGGAGGAGCGCTGGTGGTGGAGGGGCCGGCTGGGATCGGCAAGACCGCGCTGTTGGCGGTCGCCCGGGATGCGGCGGAGGGAGAGGGTTTCAGGGTCCTGCGAGCACGTGGCGCTGAGCTGGAGCGCGAGTTCGCGTTCGGAGTGGTGCGCCAGCTAGTCGAGCCGGTGCTGGCGGGAGCGTCGGAGGACGAGCGGGCCCAGTTGCTGGATGGGCCGCCCGGGGTGGCGGCACGACTGTTGGGTCTTCCTGGCCTGGGTGTCGCCGTGGCTACGGCTGCGCCGACCGCTCCGGACCCGTCGTTCGCGGTGCTGCACGGGCTGTACTGGTTGTGCGCCAACCTGACGGTGCAACAGCCCTTGGCGTTGGTGGTGGATGACGCCCATTGGGCTGACGGTGCGTCGCTTCGCTTGCTGGCTTTTTTGCTGCCCCGTCTAGAGGAGCTGCATGCCGCAGTGCTGCTCGGGGCCCGGCCGGCCGAGGCCGGGGAGAGTCGGGAGCTGTTAGCCGCCCTGACCATGGATACGGCGACCGAGGTGGTCACGGTGGGGCCGCTCAGCACGAGGGGGGTGGCCACGCTGGTGGCGGTCGCCTTGGGTGTCGAGCCTGAACCTGCGTTCGCTGTGGCCTGCTGGGCGGCGACCGGCGGTACGCCGTTTCTGGTTTGCACGCTGGTCGATGCTCTGCGAGACGAGCAGATCGCGCCGATTGCCGCGTCGGCAGCCAAAGTACAGGACGTCGCCACCGATACCTTGAGCCGCTGGGCGATGCTGCGTCTCGTGCGGCTGGGTCCCGACGCGGCGCGTCTGGCGCGGGCGGTTGCCGTTTTGGAGCGGGCCGAGTTGGCCCTCGCCGCCCGGTTGGCCGGGCTTGCACCCCCCGACGCGGCGCGGGCCGCCGATCTGCTCGTCGGGGCGGGCGTGCTGGACGCGGCTCCGCTTTGTTTCGCCCATCCACTTCTGCGCGGCGCCGTCTACCGTGACATGGCGGCAGTCGATCGGGCCGAGGCACACGGGCGATCAGCCAGGCTTCTGGCCGAAACACACGCCAGCCCCGCCCGCGTAGCCGAGCACCTGCTGGCCACCGTTCCGACGGGCGACGGCTGGACGGTCGAACAGCTGCGGGCCGCCGCCTGGGAGGCAACCGCACGGGGTGCGCCGGAATCAGCGGTGGCCTACCTACGCCGGGCCTTGTCCGAGCCGCCATCGCCTGAGGCAGGGGCGGGCCTGTTGCTCGAGCTCGGTCTGGCCGAGTTCAGCGCCGGCCAGCCGGGCTGGCACGACCAACTTGCAGAGGCGGTGGAGTCGGCCGGCGACGACACGACCCGCATCGCGGCCACGCTGTTGTTCGCCAATGCGCTGCGGTGGCATGAGCGGGCCGGCGAGGCGATCGAGGTGTGCGATGGCGTCGCGGCCAGCCTCGACGACAGCGACACGGAAGGCCGTGTGACGTTGGAGGCCATGGCCGTCGCCTGCGGGGTGGTTGATGCCGCCATCACGCCGTTGGTTGCCGAACGAGCCGGTGCACTGCTCGTGTGGGCCAGGGAGCGGTCGGTCCCGCGCCAATGCCTGGCCGCGGCAGCGTACGTGGCCGCACTGGCCAACCAGCCAGCCGACCAGGTGGCCGACCTCGTACTCCGGGCCATCGCCGCCGGCACGCGGCCGCTGCCCGAGCCGGGCGACCCGCCCTGGTTACCCGGCGGTGCGTTTCGGCACCCGAGCGCCGTGGTAACGCTGCTCTGGGCTGAGCGCTACGACGTAGCGCAGGCCCTGGCCGATGCCGCCGTCGCCGAGGCCCAGGCTTCGGCCAACGGGATGATCCTTCCTGCCGTGTTGGCCCAGCGGGCCTGGCTTGCCTCCCGGCGCGGCGACCTCACCGCAGCCGAAGCCGATGCCCGGGCCCTGCTCGACGCCCCCGGGCCACCAGCTCCACCACTCTTGCGCAACCGCGCCGCGAGCGTACTGGTCGACGTACTGGTTGAGCGCGGCGATCTCGGCGAGGCCGAGCGAACTCTCGAGCCCCTGGGCGTCGACCTCCCAGGCACGTCGCAGACCGCGGTGATATTGCGCCACGCTCGCGGCCGTCTTCGGTTCGCTCAGCGTCGCTTCGGTGAGGCACTCGGCGACTTGCGAGCGGCCGGCGAGATCGCCACCGCCGGCCTGGCCCTCAGCCCATGCTACCTATCGTGGCGCTCGGACGCCGCCCTGGCTGCTCTCGCCGTTGGTGAACCCGACACGGCGCGACGCCTGAGCGGCGAGGAGCTCGAGTTAGCCCGCGCCTTCGGTGCCAAGCGCGCCCTCGGGGTGGCCCTGCGGGCCGCCGGGCTCGTAGCGGGCGGCCATCGTGGTGATGCCCTGCTGCGCGAGGCGATCGAAGTCCTTGCCGGCCCTGATACCCGCCTCGAGCACGCCCGCGCCCTGGCCGACCGAGGCGCCCTCCTCCGTCGCAGCAACCACCGAGTCGAGGCGCGCCAACTTCTCCGCCAAGCAGTCGACACCGCCCACCACCTCGGCGCCGAAGCGCTGGCCCTGCGGGCCGAGACCGAGCTGCGCGCTACCGGAGCCAGGCCGCGCCGAGCCCTGCTCACCGGGCTCGAAGCGCTTACCGCCAGCGAGCGTCGCATCGCCGAACTGGCCGCCGAAGGGCATACAAACCGCGAGATCGCCCAAACCCTGTTCGTCACTGCGCGCACGGTCGAGGGCCACCTCACGCAGGTGTTCTACAAGCTCGACGTCAAGACCCGCACCGCGCTACCGGCCGCTCTCGCAGCGCCCACGACTGCAGTCCGCGCCTAACCCCACCGACGGGGTCGCCGCGCCAAAGTCAGGGGGGTCTGCCGGGGGGTTCGCACGGTGTGAAGGCGGCGCCCAAGCATCCATCATGAAGTGTCCGTCTTGTAAAGGCGAGAAGCCTTGGCCGGCGGGGGACTCGGACGGACGATCAGACGCACAGAGGAGCAAGTCATGACTAGTCCTGACAGCACCAATGGTCCCACTCGAGTCGCGATCGTGACCGGCGGTTCGGGAGGCATCGGGCAGGCCATCTGTCGCCGTCTCGCCGCCGACGGCATGGCAGTCACGATCAATTACGCCGGTCGTCCTCACGAAGCCGAGTTGGCAGTCAAGGCCATCTCGGAATCAGGCGGGCGTGCCATCGCGATCCGTGCCGACGTCGCCGACGAGGATCAGGTCTCCCAGCTGTTTGACGCCACTGAGGAGAGCTTCGGCGGGGTCGACGTGGTTGTGAATACCGCGGGCATCATGGTCCTCGCACCACTGTCGGACCTCGACTTGGCTGACTTCGACCGGATGCACCGAATCAACCTTCGCGGCACCTTCGTTGTCAGCCGGGAAGCGGCCCGTCGACTTCGCACGGGAGGATCCATCATCAACTTCTCATCCTCAGTGGTGAAACGAGCGGTGCCTTCATACGCGGCATACGCGGCAACCAAGGGTGCCGTGGACGCGATCACGCTGGTGTTGGCGAAGGAGCTGAGAGGCAGGGATATCACGGTCAATGCCGTCGCACCTGGGCCAACGGCTACTCCGCTCTTCCTCGACGGGAAGAGCCAGGGGGAGATCGATGAGCTCACCAAGATGGCGCCGCTCGAGCGACTCGGGATGCCCGACGACACGGCCGAGGTCGTCTCGTTCTTGGCTGGGCCAGGACGGTGGGTCAACGGCCAGGTTGTCTACGACAATGGCGGACTGATTTGAGCAGAGTCGCTCAAAAGGTTGACGAAGGGCCATGGCGGAAGCTGCAGGGCTACCAACAGAGAAGGAGGAAGTTCGGATGTCTTCAGAGAGAGTTATCGTCGTAACAGGAGCCTCGAGCGGATTCGGTGCCATGACTGTCCGAGCGCTTTCCGACGCCGGTCACACCGTCTATGCCGGTATGCGAGACATCGCCGGAAGAAACGCGAAGGCAGCGCAGGAAGCCGCTGGCTATGCCAGTGAGCACTCGGTGAACTTGCATGCGATCGAGATGGATGTCTCAGAGCAAGCCTCGGTCGATGCGGCGGTCGAGACCATCATCTCGACCGAAGAGCGCCTGGACGTCATCGTCCACAATGCCGGCCACATGGTGCTTGGTCCGTTGGAGTCGTTTACTACTGACCAGCTCGTGTCCATCTACGACACCAACGTCGTCTCCACGCAGCGCCTGAACCGAGCCGCCTTGCCGCACCTGAGGAATCAACGGGACGGACTGGTCGTCTGGGTCGGTTCAACAAGTACCAGAGGGGGAACTCCGCCGTACCTGGGTCCGTACTTCGCAGCGAAGGCGGCAGAGGACTCACTTGCGGTGACCTCCGCCGCAGAGCTGGCACGTTTCGGCGTTGACACCGTCATCATCGTGCCCGGATCCTTCACGACGGGAACCAACCATTTCGCCAATGCCGGGCACCCCGAAGACGGAGACGTCGCAGCCGCTTATGAGCCTCTCTATGCCGGTCTGATGGACCAAGTTTCCAAGAAGCTCGCTGACCTCGCACCCCCAGACCAGGATCCCGCAGAAGTTGCGCGGGCCATCGTTCGGGTGGTTGGGATGACCAAGGGCACGCGCCCATTCCGCGTCCACATCGACCCAGCCGACGACGGTGCCGAAACGGTCAACCGAGTAGGTGATCTGGTGCGGCGAGAGTTCTATCGGCGCATCGGTTTCGATGACCTGCTTGCGCCGGCCACTTCAGCCTGAATGCCAACCTACGCGGCCTTCGCTTGATCAGAAGACCGAACATCGGCACGCGATCGATGTCACCTCCACCCAAAAGGTGCAGGTCGGCCGGTCTATGGGTGCCAGTTCGGGTCCCGACCGGTCAGCCCGAGGACTCTCTCGAGGAGAGGCGCATCCGCTCCGACGGGCACGGATGGCCCGAACAGGCCGGGAGTGCCCTCGGGGCTCTGTGCCGCAGTCGGCTGTACGAAGCCGTAAACCGCTTCGAGCAGGTCCGGCTCTGAGCTGTAGCTTTGGCCACTGGCCGCGGCGATGTCCCAGCCGTGGATGACCACCTCGTCGAGCGCGATCACCCCAGCCAGTTCGCCGGGGAGGTCCTGGCCCCCCGCGGTGGTCATCCCGGCCCACGCGTTCGGGTCTTGCCAGGCGTCGGAGAGGGCCGAGAGCCGTTGCGGGATGCGGGTCCGCCATTCGGTGCCCAGCCGTGACCCGTCCGCCGAAGGGGCCTGGTCCCCGCCGGGGAGCGGGGCCTTGTTTGCTGCCGCGGTGAAGGCCATGGACAGCCCGTCTACGTGGTCGAGCAGATCGCCGAGGTTCGACTTCTCGCACGGTGTCGGAGCCGAAAGCTGGTCGTCGCGGACGCCAGCTATCACTTGTGCCAGCATGCGCGTGGCTGGTTCTATGTCGAGCATGTCCCTCCTCGGTCGGATGGTCGTAGTCAAACGTTATGACGCCAGATCGAAGCCAAACTCATCGGCCGTGAGCCTGCACCGGAAACTCGATGCTCGTCGACCGACCTCAATTCGGACCCATTGAGATCGGCGACCCGCCGATGAGGCTCGCAGATATTGGTCCTGCATTAAGACAGTCCTAACTCTTGACTGTCTAGGTTCAGTGCTATATCGTGCTCTGAGTGACAGCTCCCCCTGAGCACGATCTCGCGATCCCGGCGTTGTTGCGAGCCGCCCGGGGGAGCTACGCCCGGGCCATAGCGGCGCGCGTTGTTGCGGCCGGGTTCGATGATCTGCCTCGCAACGGGGCGTTCGTCCTCGGGGGCATGGCGAACCGCGGTGGCGCAGCAGCCGACATGATCCATGGGCTGGGTGTCAGCAAGCAGACGGCGAGTCAGCTCATCGACGCGCTCGTCTTGCGGGGCTATCTCGTTCGTGAGATCAATCCCGAGGATCGCCGACGGATGCTCATCGGATTGACGGAGCGAGGTAGCGCGGCAGCCGCCGCGGTGCGGGCCGGTGTTGAAGCGATCGATGCCGAGCTAGCGGGCATGATCTCGCCGACCGAGCTCGACGGTCTCAGAGCTGGCCTGACCGCGCTGGCGGCCATCAAGGAGCGTATGGGCGATACCGCGGGAGCACCCCGTAGGGGGCCCGAACCATGAGTGACGATCAGGCAATTGGGTCGGATGGGGAGACGAAACAGCGCTTGACGTCGCCCGAACGTCGCCCGAAAAGCTGAGGCTTCCGGACTCGTGACCTGGTTGCAAACACACCGCGCTCGGACAGCTCCGAAGATCTCCCAGGGGTGAGGGACCGTCGCCGTCTGCGTGCCGGGATGCTGCCCCACCTGCTCCTCTTGTCCGGTGTGATGGGCCCCGGCTGGTTCGCTGCACTGTCTCGCGTTCCTATATGACCGGCGGGGGGACTCCCCGGGCGCTTTCTGCCAGAGCGGGATCCCAATCGCAGACGTTGCAGGCGTGTCGGATGGCCGAGAGTCCGAAATCGAGCGCAGCCCGGTGTGGGTCGGGGTCGCTCCGTGCGTCGTCCCAGTCGAGGAGATATTCCTTCATTCCGGGGTCCCATCGTGCGGCAGGCGGGGAAAGGGTCGCCTGGTCGATGCCTTCGGGTGCAGGGAAGGCGAAGGCGTAGAAGGCGGGGTGCGGATAGCGGGTATCGCCCGGCCACCAGCCCACTTCGATCTGTTGCGCGTTGGCGGAGTTGCGCACGATGAAGTCTGTCGCTGGTGGGTCCACGGCGCGCCCGGAGAAGATGCTCGTGGCCAGGTCGAAGGTACCCCACCAGGCGTTGACCGGGGACGAGCGGCCACGGTATGGGGCGCGCACGGCAGCGAGCACCAGCGCAGCCTGGGTGGCAGCGGCGAAGTAGTTGGCTGATTGGGCAGCGTTGTAGGTGCTGTGCTCGTAGTCCTCGTCGAGCGGGGTGTGCCAGGGGGTTTCCTGTGGATTGAGGTCGATCGTGACCGGACCGACAAGGTCCGCGACCGCGTCGAGCAGGTGGCGGGTGACTTCGGCGACCGGTCGGTCCGGCTCCAAAGCGATGCGATGGACTCGGCCGTCGCTGTGCTCGGCGACGGCGTGATGGGTGTGCAGGTCGAGCGCGACGACGAGTGCGCCGGACTTGTCAGGGGCGGGCAGTGGGAGGGTCTCCCAGCCCCGTGCGCTGAGGCGGAGGGCGGCGTGTTGGAGTTGCGGCTCGGGCGGTGCGAGGGCCACGGCCAGTTTGCCGAGGACTTGGGTGTGGGCGTGCAACGTGTCGCAGGTAGCTTGCCATTCGTCGTAGGGGATCGCGGGCCAGGCCGAGGACATGATCTACCTTTTATCAGGTTGGCGGGGTCGGGGTCTCGACGGCGCGTATCGAGGTGGTAATGGGCGTCCCGCCGCGGACCGCCATCGTCACCGGGGTGCGTTCGGCGACGTCAGCGAGGCGGGCGCGCTGGTCGTCTGTCAGCTCCGACGGACACGGTGATGGTGCGGACGATCGACGTGCGCTCGTCTTCGGCCACGTTGTACACCACGCTGACTTCGATCGCCGCCAGCTGCCACCCTTTGCGTTCGGCGAACATGCGCAGCGTCATCGTCGTGCACGCGGCGAGACCGCAAAGCAGGAGCCCGAAGGGTGTGGGCCCGACGTCGCCGCCGGACATGTTGGTCGGCTCATCAGCGAGGAGATGATGGGTGCCGGCCTGCAGCTCGACGCGTCATTGCGGGGCTGTGGCAGAGGTGGATCCGACGGCGTGGGCGATATGCTTGATTGTCGTCATCGCGACTCCCCGCTGCCGGTGACGGTCGGGAGGTCCTCGCTCGCGAGCGCCCAACGTGGACGGTCGGGTGCTTCTATCGTGCGGATCTCGACTGCGGGAAACCCGTCGATCTCAACGCGGTCCGAGAATCGAGAGCGCTGTTTGACGACGGCACCGGCTCGGACGACGCAGCCGGCGCCGACCGCGCTGCCGTCGCAGACGATGGCGCCAGGCTCAACGACCGAGCCGCCACCGATGTGACAGCCGTGGATCATGGCCCCCGGCCCGATGGTGACGCCGTCGTCGATGAGCAGCTGGTTGTCAGGAAGCAGGTGCAGAACTGTGTTCTCCAGGATTTGGACGTCCCTGCCGATCCGGACCGGGCCATGGGAGTCGCCGATGATCTTTACTCCGGCGGCGATAATGCTGCGCTCGCCGACCACTACGTCGCCGGTGATCTCGGCGGTGGGGAACAAGACCGCCGAAGCAGCGATGGTCGGCGTCATACCGCGGTAGTCGTATAGCTGACTCATACCGAGGCCCTCCAATGTCGGTTGGATGGTGGTGAACGTGTTCGGTGGGAGCGTTAGATCGCCGCCGCGAAGGCCGCGGAGCCGATCGAAGTCCGCTTCCGAAGCTTTACGGATGATCCGGGCGGGACGACCGACCGCAACCACGTCGCCGGGGAGCTCCGCGCCGGGGGGAACCACGGTGCCCTCGCCGAGGAAGACGCGGTCACCGAGCCGGCTGCCGGGCATGAGCACGGAGGCATTGCCGATCTCGCACAAGTCGCCAACGGTCGCGCCGACCACAAGGCAGCGATGACCGAAGACCGATCGGCGGCCGATCGCGGTGGGCATCGCCGCAGTGCCGATGACCACGGAGTTCTCGATCACCGCTGAGCCGGCGCCGATGACCACGGCACCGCCAGCAGCCCGCACCACCGCCCCCTCTGAGAGGAAGGATCGTGCTCCTACAGCGGGCTGGCCGATCACAACGGCGGAAGGCGCGATAGCCGGAGGGTCGAACCGTTCGAGGTCGGCTGTGCTGGCGAGTCCCTTGCTCACCGGTGGGAACCTGGCGAGGCGAGGCCCGACGCGGCAATGCGGAGAACACGACAGGGCAGACCGGGGCCTGCGAGCGGGCGCAAGGGCTCTCGTTGCATGACTTCGATTTCAACCATAGGCCCGGGGGTTTGACCCATCAAGCCCTCGATGTCTGAGCCGGACCACGTTCCCTTACCTCGAGCCGCCCAACCCCGAGCGGATGGACACAGCCAGCAAGTGACCCGTGCCAAGTCCCGGTTCGCCGGCTTCAACAACCTCAGCTCCCTCGATGGGGCGTTCGTGAGTCAGCTTGCGGCAGTGAGGTCCGTCGTTCCGAGAGGCAATGAGTTGTTGGCCGCACTGTTCCTCAGATAGTCGACCAGCATCTCAATGAGTACCTGAGCTGCCCGAGGCGATTCCAGGTCACGTCGACGGGCAAGTAAGACCCTGCGGCTCAATCCTGGAGCGCGAAACGGAGTGGCCCGAAATCGATCGTCCACCACCGTGCTCGGCACCACTGCTACACCAAGACCGGCATCGACGAATTCCAATACCGCGTCCATCTCGCCGCCTTCGATGGCGAAGGTCGGCTCAAAGCCAGCGGCGTGGCACGCGGCGACGGTGGTCTCCCGCAAGTCGTAGCCGGGGCGGAACATCACCAACGGAACGCCCCTCAACTCTGTAATGTTCATCCGCGCTCGACGCGTCGGCGATGGCCTCTCGGGCGACGAGATGACCACGAGATCCTCGGCCAATAGCGGCATGGTGGCGAGCACCGGGTCGTCGTCGAGTCGGGCGTCGATCACGAGGGCGAAGTCCAGCGCACCCTCGGCCAGGCTGCGCTGCAGCCGACCTGGACCCCATCTTGCACAAGGAACAGCTTGCATTCGAGTACGTCGTCCCAAGCCGGCGGAGCTACGCGTGAACATCACGGTTCGGATCTGGCGGCAGGCGGGCCCCGAGGACCCGGGCAAGCTGGTCAGCTACCGGGTAGACGATGCCAGCCCAGATATGTCCTTCCTGGAGATGCTCGACGTCCTCAACGAGGGCCTGATCCTGGCGGGCGAACAGCCCGTTGCTTTTGATCACGACTGCCGCGAGGGCATCTGCGGTTCGTGTGGCGTGGTCATCGGCGGACTCGCTCACGGACCCGGACAGACCACGTCGTGCCAGTTGCACATGCGCAGCTTCTCCGACGGCGATGTGATCGATGTCGAGCCGTGGCGATCCAGCGCCTTTCCGGTGATCAAGGACCTCATCGTCGACCGCTCCTCGTTCGACCGGATCATCCAGTCCGGCGGCTATATCACCGCCCCAACCGGTAGCGCACCGGAGGCCCACGCCACTCCGGTATCGAAGGCCGCCGCCGACAAAGCGTTCGAGAACGCCACCTGCATCGGCTGTGGCGCCTGCGTCGCCGCCTGCCCGAACGGATCGGCGATGCTGTTTACCAGCGCCAAGCTGTCTCACCTGCATGCGCTCCCTCAGGGGCAGCCAGAGCGCGAAGCTCGCGCCCTGACCATGGTCGCAGCCATGGATGCCGAGGGCTTCGGTGGCTGCACCAACAGCGGCGAGTGCGTGAGTTCGTGTCCGAAGGACGTCCCTTTCGAGAGCATCGCCAACCTGAACCGGGAGTTCCTACGGGCTGTTCGTAAGGGAGGAAGCGAGAACCGGGCCGCCCCGACTACTCGGCGCGGCTGAAGGCGAAGATGGCGACGCTGAGCATGATCAGGCCCATGACAGCGACAACACCCACTTCAAGGAGCGTAGGAACGTGCCAGCCATTCCAGCTGACGCCGGCATCGAGGTTGGCCCGGACGGCCGCCGAGACCGGTAGGTGGTCGAACACCAGCCGCCGCAGCGGGTCGACGGCGTAGGTGAGCGGGTCGATCCGGTTGAGAACGGTCAGCCATGTCGGCAAGTTGTGGGACGGGAACAAGGCGCCGGACAGGAAGTACATCGGCATGATCAGCAGCATGTTCAGCGCCATGAACGACTGCATTTGCTGGATGCGCGACGCCATCATCATGCCGAAGGCGCAAATGGTGAAGGCCAGGAGGATCTGAATCGCGAACACTTGAACCAGCAGGAGCGGGTCGTAGGGGACGTGCACAAGGCCGGCGATGCTGATGACGACCAGGCCCTCGAAGCCGGCGATCGCTGCTCCGCCCAGGCATTTGCCGAGGACCAACGATCCGCGGCGCACGGGGGCGACGAGCATCTCGCGGAGAAAGCCGTATTCCCTGTCCCACACCACCGACGCTGCCGCCATCATGGCTGTCATCAATACCGACAGACCGAGGATCCCGGGATAGAAGAAAGTGCGCAGCGACACCCCTGGCCCGAGGTTGACGAGTGTCCCCAGCCCACTGCCGAGGACGAAGAGGAATAGGACTGGCTGGACGAGCGCGGTAACGATTCGGATGCGGTCGTTGAAGAAGCGGAGCACCTCCCGTTCGAAGACGATCTTGATCGCCCGGAGCTCTCCGCCGGTCGTACGATTGGGAACGCGCACCCCGGCAACAGGGCTCGCGGTCGGTTCCGGCTTGCGTGTTTCGACAGTGGTAGCCATCGTTTCGGTAGCCATTAGTTCCTCCGGCCCAAACGGGCCTTCATCTGCTGTTTGTTCACTTCGCTCGAGCTGGCCTCAGCGTCGCGGATCGTCCGGCCGGTGTAGGTCATGAACACATCATCGAGGGTCGGGCGGGCCACGTTCACCGATCGGATCGCCACCGGAAGGTCGGAGAAGAGGCGGGGAACGAAGTGCTCACCCTCTTCTACCGAAAAGGTGAGCTCACCCTCGGACGTTGTGGCGTCCAGCCCGAAGCGATCCCTGAGCAATCGAGTGGCCTCGATGTCGTCGTCGGTGGTGATCCGTATCCGGTCCTTCCCGACGCTGGCCTTCAAGGCCTCTGGCGTATCGAGGGCGATGATCTGGCCGTTGTCCATGATCGCGATGCGGTCGCAGTACTCGGCTTCGTCCATGTAGTGCGTGGTCATGAACATGGTGATGTCTTCGGTCGCCTTGAGCTCCTGGATATAGGACCAGATCGACGCCCGGGTCTGGGGATCGAGGCCCACCGTGGGCTCGTCGAGGAACAGCACCCGGGGAGAATGGAGCAGGCCCCGACCGATCTCCAGCCGTCGGCGCATGCCGCCAGAGAAGGTGTTGACCTTGCTCTTGCGCCGGTCCCACAAGCCCACCATTCTCAACATCAGTTCGATCCGGTCCGGTAACACCGAGCTGGGCACGCCGTAGAGCTCGCCATGCAGGCGCAGGTTCATCTGGGCAGTCAGGTAGCCGTCCAGCGTCTGGTCTTGGAAAACCAAACCGATATGGCGGCGTACGTCGTCGCGCTGGCGGACCACGTCAAAACCCGCTACCTCCGCAGTCCCCGCCGTCGGCATGAGCAGCGTGCACAGCATCGATATCGTCGTCGACTTTCCCGCCCCGTTCGGCCCGAGAAACCCGAACGTCTCCCCGGTATGCACCTCGAGGTCGATGCCCCGCACCGCCTGGACCTCGCCGTAGGTCTTGACCAGTCCCCGCACTGAGACGGCCGCTGTCTGCTGGACCCGATCCTCGACACTAGTCATGACTTCCAGTCTGCCCGCCCCAACGTTCGAGCTCTCGTCGCCTGCCTGCTGCTCGTCACCCTTCTCAGCGGCCTCGGTGTCACTACCAGGGGGACTTATCCGACCACCGCGCCCTGAGCTGCAATTTAGCGAGAGGCCACTCTTTCCCCTTCACCTATCGTCGTGCATTCTCATTGCTCGTCGAGAGATTGATCGATGTCTCCGGCGTCGAATGCCTGCTCGAATCGGGGTGAGAGGATCGGAGCGCGGTCGCCAGGGTGAAACCGGGCCGGGTCCGATCCCGGTTCCAGTTCAGTGGCTTAGTTCGGTGCTGTCGAGGACCTGCATGCTGAATGGAGGCAGCGACGCTGTAGGACGACCGGCGGCGGGCGCGTTGCCGGGGCAGAGTGGACGACCTAGGCTGCTGCGGTGATCGTCGATCGGCTTGACATCGGGGCGGAGGAGTTTCAGGAGGCCACCGGTTGGGAGATCAAGCCCGAGGGGGCGTGTAAGGCCGAGGTATGCGTTCCCCTCGCCGACGGAGGCTTCGACCTGCTGGCGGTGGCGGAGCGCCTGGGCATGGCTGTTGTGTCCGAGCCTGGCCTCTGGGCGGTGGGGCCGGAGACGCTGACTGGCCGGGCGCTTGCGAACGCCGACGCCTCGGACTTCCATCTGCCCGACCTGGACGGCAACGACTTCCACATCAAGACGTTGCAGGGCCAGAAGGTCCTCATCGTCTCCTGGGCTCCCTACTGAGGCTGTCGCTGGGACCTGCCCGGGTGGCAGGCACTACGAGGGCAGCTTCATCACCAGGCGTTTGAGGTGGTCGACGTCTGCCTGGAGATGGCCGGCCCACAGGTGGCCCGTCCTTTTGTGGAGGCGGCGGGGTCCACCCACCCCTCGCTCATCGACCAGTCCCACTACATGGACGCCCGCTTCGGGGTGACCAATATCCCGCAGGTCATCTGGATTGATGAGAACAGCACGATCGTCCGACCGGCCGAGCCGGCCAGTCCCATGCCGGTCGGTGAGGGGGCATTGGGGATGGTGGAGCTCATCGGGGGGCTGGAGGAGCGGGAGCGCTACGTGGCGAGGGTCCAGGACTGGGTGGAAAAGGGCGCCGACAGCCGCTACGCGCTCTCGCCGGAGGAGGTGGTTGCCCGGTCGCCGGCCCGCCCGCCAGGCCTATCCGAAGCGGCCGCCCACTTCGAACTGGCCCAGTACCTGTGGCGCCAGGAGGGCTTTTCCGAGCGGACGATCGCCCACTTCAACGCCGCCCACGAGCTGCAGCCGGACAACATCACGTACAAGCGCCAGGCCTACTCCGCGCTGGCCGTCTCCCGCTCCGGCGGCGATGACGCCGACGGCTGGACCCGCTTCCGGCAGGCCCCCGAGGAGGGAGAGGACTGGCCGTTCGTTTCCGACTTCAACAACGACATGGTTCGCTTCGAGCCCGAGCTGGCAGCCCGGCTCAACCTGCCTGGTGCCGGGAACGACTAGTCCGCTCTTCTCCCGCACCGGTTTGAGCACGCCAGGCTCGCGACGAGCCTCGAATCAAGGCCTGATGGCGAGGTGCTTCACAAGAGGGCCACGACCGTCAGTACCACCAGCACTGAGACATAGACCGCCACCACCACGACGACACCCATCGGCAGTTCCGCGTAAGTGTCCCTAGCCAAAGCGCGATGCGACCGTGCGGCCCGGATGGTACCCCCGATCACGAAAAACAGGGCCAAGGCGCCGTAACCAGCCCCGAGGGCCAAAAACCTTGTCCTGGGCAGACCGGAGAGGTGGGGGACGAGACCCCCTACGCCCAGTGCGACGGCGGCGGCAGCGATGCCCGTACGCCACCAGGCCAACAGCGTCCGTTCCTCGGCGAAGTAGGTTCGTCGAGATGCGGGCGGGTAGTGACCTGCTGGTTCATCGTCGGGCATTGCTTCCCATCTTTATTTCTGGACGTAGAGCTCGCTCAAAATCCCGAAATGCCTTTGCCGATCAGCAAGACGGCAATGACCAGGATCAACACCGCTACGACGGCGGCGTTGTTGGCCTGAAGCCAGACGTTCACCGACTCCAGGGGTCGCTGGGCCCGGTCCCCGAGGATCCGGTAGAGCACAACGGGCAGCACCACTGTCGAAATGGCCAGCAATACGAACACGACAGCGGCCACAACCTTCCCACCGCTCGACGCAGGGGCACCGGCGATTGCGAGCCCGCCCCCCACGATCATGATCAGGTTCTTCGGGTTGATCGCCGACAGGCCGATCCCGAGCGCTCCACTCTTGACCGGAGTGATGCCCTCGATCGCCTGGAGCCACTTTGGCAGTGAGGCCTGCTCACCGGGGCCGGGCCGCTCCCTCCAGCGCCGGAGCCCGGTGAACAACAAGAGGACACCGAGCACGAGCTTGGCGATCGAGGCCCCGTGCGACGGTCCACCGCCCGAGTCGGTGCCGATGGCCCCCGAGGCGGCGATGACGATGGCGGTAGCGCCGGCGACGCCGACGACCCAACCGACGGCAAAGGCCAGACTGTTGGCGCCGGCCTTCTTGGACAGCAGCATCAAGATCACCGCGATGATCGGGATTGGGCTGATCGCCACCCCGATGGCGAAGGTGATGCTCTCGCCGATTGCCTGACCCATAGTTCCCCCTGGTTATGTTGTGTGTGGTGATAGTGCGTCTACGGCGCCGCGAACGGTGGGATAGACGGTGGGGACATGGTCTGAGTCGGTGACCGACCATACATCGCAGGCTTGAGCCCACACCTCGGGCCAGAACTTGGTCAGTCCGTAGCGCTGGAGGTCCGCGGCCACGTTGCGTAGCATCCTGGCCGGCACAAGCGATGAGAACAGCCAACCGAAAGCCGCCGGCGAGACTCCATCGAGCCTGCGCCGACGGCATCAGTGATCGACTGTCCCTCTGTGGCGGAGCTGGGGCGGCCGGTCCGAGTCCCATCACACGGGAGTGGGGGCTACGAGTTGAGGATGCGTGTCTTTCCCGCTTGGAATTCCTCTTCGGTGATAGCGCCCCTTTCTTTGAGATCGGCAAGTTTGGCGATCTCGTCGGCGTTGCTCGTGCCCCCAGCATCCGCGGTCTCCCGAACATAGGAGTTGAAGGCTTCTTGCTGGCGCTTGGCCTGCTGCGCCGCCCGCTCGTGCATGCCGCCACCACGAACGATGAGGTAGATCAGTGCGCCGAACAAGGGGAGGATGATGACCACGATGACCCAAAGCGCCTTGGAGAATCCCCCCATATCGTGGCTACGGAAGATGTCCGCGAAGATCAGGAAGATCAAGTAGATCCACACGAAGAAAGCAAAGAACTCCAACATCGACCAGAAGATGTCGAGCAGTGGATATGACGATGCGAACATTCTTTGCTCCCCGCGTTTCAATCGCCGACCTTGTGCCGACCGAATTCGCACTGATAGTAGACCGCATCGCGCGATGCGCGCGTGGACGTGGTGGGTTTCGAATCAGTTCCTGCCGGTGGCTGTCGATCAGCTTCGGCTCGCTGTCGGCCGGCCGTGACATTGCTTGGCCTTTCGACTGGTCCCTCAGGGACAAGCACTATTTCCAAGGACATGCACTATTTCGCGGTGTGGACGCGAAGGCGGCCATCACTTCATCGGCAAACTTTCCCTTCTGGATCAGTTCTCGAACTGGAGTAGGACAACGAGACGTCCATATCGTTGGCTGAATCAGGTCCGGACCGGCAGCGGTAACGTCGGAACATGCCATCGCTCTACGAGCACGCTGGCGGCGGCGAACCGCTGCACCGCCTCGAGGCTGTCTTCTACTCGAGCGTGCTCGCCGATCCGCTCCTCCAGCCGCTTTTCGGCGCCGGCCAGCCACAGCACGTCGACCACCTGACCTGGTTCACCGCCGAGTCCTTCGGCGGCCCCGACCGCTTTAGCGAGGAACTCGGGTTCTCTCACCTGATCGACGTCCATCGGGGGCTCAAGATCACCGAAGCGCAACGTCGGCGCTTCGTCGAGCTGTACCGGGCTGCACTCGACCAGGCCGGTCTGCCCCAAGACGAACCCTTCCGAGAAGCCGTCCTCGCCCACGTGGAATTCGGGTCCGAGGTGGCTATGCAGAACTCCAACGCCACCAGCGACGACGAACTCCACCCCCTGCGCGAGGTGCCCCGATGGACCTGGGAGGGCGACGACCGAGACACCTCTGGCGAGGACAGTGGCTGATGGCCGGGGACACCGCCCGAGGGGCTAGCCGTCAGCTCATCGACGTCAAGCGCTGAGCTGTGCCTTCGGCGCGATGCCGAAGCTCCGGCGACCGCCGAGAGGGTCGTTTTCAGACTCGCCGCAGAAGAGGTAGGTCAATCGGGGCACGGTTCGATCGTTTCAATTCCGAGAATCCGGTGAAGTCGACCAACGTTCGGAGCGCGTCATAGATCGCCACTGACAGAGCGTCGTCGGGTACCGAACTGATAACCGGCCCGAACAGGGAATTTCCGAGCGGCGGGTCGTACGTGATGATCGGCGTGCCGACATCGGGTCCGGTTCGACGAATTGCTTCCTCGGTCTCGGAACGGATCGCCGCATCCCACGCAGGGTCCGACTCGGCCAAGGCGAGGTCCTCGGGCAGGCCGAGGGTCTGGAGCACCCCTTTGGCGTTCACCCGATCGGCCATCGTTCCGATTCGGTCCAAGAAACCCCCGTCGGGCGTGTCGTACCAGAAGGCCTCACCCCAAGCCCGGTACAGGTCTCCGACGACCTCGTTGCCGAATCGGACGCGGGCTGATGCACACACACGGAGGAAACCAAGGCTGCGATTCTGACCGTTGACCATCGCCTCGGGAAGCTCCTTGGTCTCGTTGAGGAATTTCAGGGAAATGAACCGCCAGCCGATCCGGATTTCGCGTAGCTCGGCCACGCGACGTATCCACACCGAGGTAAGCCACGCGAAAGGACAGCCGGGATCGAAGAAGAATTCGACGTCGTACGGTCCGTTGTCGAGTTCGGTGATCAACGGAACGGATGGCTCGGTCATGTGGGCTGCCTCCTGCTGCAAGGCTCGACGACGAGCCGGGGTCGAGCCGCGAATCTACCGTGGAGGTGACCTCGTCCATACGGGCACCCTCCACCTCGGACCACGACGAGGCCAATCGCTGTCGGCCTGGTCCTACCCGTGTCGCCGCTTGCTACGCTCGTTCACGGCCGACCCTTGGGCCACCACGGCCCCATCGGGTCGGGGAGCACCGGAAGGGACATACGGGAGAACGAATATGGTGACCGTCTCGCAGAGCCCGGCGGCCGTCGCTGGGCCACCGGTGGCCCAGCCGGTACTGACGGCGCTGACGGCCAGCGCCATCTTCCTTGTCCTTACGATCGACGATGGCGGTGAGCCGGCGGTCCAGGACCTGCTCGCCGACCTGTCCGGACTGGCCCGCACCGTCGGCTTCCGTTCACTTGAGGGCGGACTGGCCGTCGTGGCCGGGGTGGGGTCGGCGGCGTGGGATCGTCTCTTCGCTGGCCCTCGGCCGGCCGAGCTTCACCCGTTCCGTGCCCTCGACGGTGGTCGGCACCGGGCGGTGGCGACGCCGGGCGACCTCTTGTTCCACATCCGGGCCGCAACCATGGATCTGTGTTGGGAACTAGCCTCCCTGGTCGTGGGCCGGCTGGCCGGGGCGGCCACGGTCGTCGACGAAGTCCATGGGTTCAAGTACTTCGACGAGCGGGATCTGCTCGGCTTTGTCGACGGGACCGAGAACCCATCTGGGTCGGCGGCTGAGGCCGCGGTGACCATCGGCGCCGAGGACCCGGCATTCGCCGGGGGGAGCTATGTGATCGTCCAGAAGTACCGGCACGACATGGCCGCCTGGGATGGTTTGACCGTTGAGGAGCAGGAGCGAGCGATCGGGCGGGCCAAGCTCTCCAACGTCGAAATGGCCGACGACGTCAAGCCCGCCAACTCGCATGTGGCGCTGAACACCATCGTCGAGCCCGATGGCACCCAGCGTCAGATCCTACGGGACAACATGCCCTTCGGGTCGTTGGGCGCCGCAGAGTTCGGCACGTACTTCATCGGGTACGCGGCCACCCCGTCGGTCACCGAGCTGATGCTCCAGCGCATGTTCCTCGGTGACCCGCCGGGCAACTACGACCGCATCCTCGACTTCTCCACCGCGGTGACCGGCACGCTGTTCTTCGTGCCCACTGCCGACTTTCTCGACGACCCTCCCCCGTTGCCGGGTGAAGCCGATGCCGCGACGACCGCCGGGGATGGAGAGGCCGCTGCTCCGGGCGAGCCTGCCCTGAGGGGGCCGGCCGGCGCAGACGACGGCTCCCTGGGGATCGGTGGGCTTGGGGCCAAGTCGGCGTAGAGCCCGGCAGGGAGGGTCGCCGGGCAGCGGCACGCTCGAGGGGGCGGCCCCACCACGCGAGCGACGGCGGGGGTCATCTTCAAGCGCCGATGGTGTTGACCTCGGCCACATCGGCCTCGGAGAGGGTCAGCGCGGCCCCGTCGACGTTTTGGCGCAGGTGGGCAACCGATGAGGTGCCGGGGATCAGCAGGATATTCGCTGACCGCTGGAGCAACCACGCCAGGGCGACCGCCATGGGCGAAGACCCGAGGCGGACGGCCACCGTGCTCAGGGTGTCGGACTGGAGCGGGGTGAAGCCACCGAGCGGGAAGTAGGGAACGTAGGCGATCCCCTGCGCGGCGAGGGAGTCGATCAGGTCGTCGTCGTCCCGGTGGGCGAGGTTGTAGAAGTTCTGCACGCACACGATCGGGGCGATGGCCTGCGCCTCGGCGATTTGATCGGCGTTCACCGTGCTGAGTCCGAGGTGCCGGATCACGCCCTCGTCCTGCAGCTGGGCGAGCGCACTGAACGGCTCGGCGAGCGAGCCGGGCTCGGGGCTGTCGAACCCGCCCACGCGTAGGTTCACCACGTCGAGGGTGTCCAGTCCGAGGTGCTCGAGGTTCTCGCCGACGGCCCGGCGAAGCTCCTCGGGCGACCGGGCGTGGGGCCAACCGCCCTCTGCGTCACGGCGGGCGCCGACCTTGGTCACCAGGTGGAGCGCGTCGGGGTAGGGGGACAACGCCTCCCGGATGATCTCGTTGGTGACGTAGGGTCCGTAGAAGTCACTGGTGTCGATGTGGGTGATCCCGAGCTCGACCACCTCGCGGAGAACGGCCACGGCTGCGTCGCGGTCGTCGGGTGGCCCGAACACCCCGGGGCCGGCCAGCTGCATCGCGCCGTACCCCATGCGAGTGACCGTCAGATCCTGGGCCAGGGTGAATGTCCCGCCGGGAAGTGTCTTCGTTACCATGCGTTTTCCTCATCTCGTTGTCCTCGGGCGACCGCCCTGGCCCGATGCGGTCGAGTCGCGACGGTGCCAGCACGTGATACCCCCCACTCTTCACCGCGCCGCGCTACACAACCAGAGCCCTGACGATCCTGGGAGTGACAGGGACAGGCTGGCGAGCACACGCGCCGGTACGATGGCGCTGTGAGCGAAGACAACCTGCTCGGCGACTACCTACGAGCTCGACGTGAGCTCGTCCAGCCTGACAGCGTGGGCCTCCCCGTCAACGGCATCCGTCGCGTCCCCGGACTGCGACGCGAAGAAGTCGCCATGCTTGCCGGTATCAGTTCCGACTACTACCTCCGGCTCGAGCAGGGTCGTGACCGCAATCCCTCGATCCAGGTCCTCGAGGCCCTCGCCCGTGTCCTGCAGCTCGACCAGTCGGCGACCGAGTACCTGCTCGGTCTGGCCGCGCCTCACCCCGTCCAGCGGCGGCGTCGTCAAAAGCGCGAGTCGGTGCCCAACGGTATCCGGCAGTTGCTCGATGTCGTGGGCCTGCCGGCGTTCGTCGAGGGCCGGTACTTCGACGTCCTCGCCGCAAACGGCCTTGCCTACGCCCTGTCGCCCAACCTGCAAGTCGGCCAGAACCGGCTCCGTTCCGTGTTCCTCGATCCGGCTGAGCAAGCCTTGTACCCCGACTGGGACCAGGCCACCGCCGGACTGATCGCCGGGTTCCGCAAGTCCGTGGGCAGCGACGTCGACGACCCGGGATTCGTTCAGCTCGTCGGCGAGCTGTCGCTGGCCAGCGAACGGTTCCGCCGGCTTTGGGCGCGCCACGACGTTCAAACGCTGGAGGGGGCGCCGGTGCGCCTCGACCACCCTCAGGTAGGAGATCTCACGCTCAGCCGGGAGAAGCTCGCCGTCGGCGGTGCCGAGGGTCAGCTGCTCGTCATCTACCATGCCCAACCGGGCACCAGCACCGCTGAAAAGTTGGCTCTGCTTGCCTCACTGGCCAGCCCGACTGCCAGGGTGGCCCGCGGCGGCGTCACACAGTCTCCGACGGCATTCCGGGGGGAGTAACGGAGGCAAGCGCGATGGGACGGATCGCAGCTAACGCCAGTTTCGGGGATCTCGTGCACAAACGAGATGTGGATTGCGTCGCGTTAATCGTCGTGTGGTAACAGCCGGATGGTGACTGCACGGGCATCAGGGCCGACGATGGCGCCAACGATCTCGGAGCCGTAGCGGTCATATTTGGTGTGGTAGGCGACATCGACGTCAGCCTGGACTTCTGGGGCCGGTTCGGCGAAGGTGACGTCCCGCTCGATTCCACTGGCTCGGACTCGGCCCGCGCCGCTGGCCTTGGCACGACGGAACCATGGGTTGGTCGGCCCGTAGGCGGAGCGGACGTAGAGGTCGCCGTCGACTCGAACGACCCACATCGTCACGTACGAATGCAGCGTGCCATCGGCCCGTTTGGAAGCGAGTTTGAGCTCCTCAGCATCGCCGATCCTGCTCAGCTCGTGATTGGTCCAGGTGGTCGTCGGCTGTAGTGGATCGGTGGGCATGGTGGTGCTCCTAATCCTGGCCGTCGTACTCGGCATCGGTGACGTGAGCGCCCCAGTGAGGGTCACCTTCGGTGAGGGTGAGGTGGGTCATGAAGTGGTCGGGGGCGGCGCCGTGCCAATGTTCCTCGCCATCGGGTGCAAAGACCACATCACCGGGGCGAACCTCGACGGTGCCGTCCCCGCGGGAGTGCACGAGCCCTCTGCCTTCGGTGACGTAGAGGGTTTGTCCGCCGTCGTGGGAGTGCCAGGCGGTGCGTGCGCCGGGGGCGAAGTGAACGGAGCCGACGTTGAGGTGCGACGGTTCACGTCCTCTGGCGATGGCGTCGATCCAGACGTCGCCGGTGAACCAGTCGACCGGCCCTTTCACGGAAGGTTGCTTGGGCTGTAGTTCCATCTGGCTTGTCCTCTGTAGCTGTTCGGTTGGCATGTCGGGCTGGTGGATACCGCCGGCTTGGGGTTTGGATGTTGGGACTACTGGGGCGAGAGGGCCCGCTTTGGTCTCACTCCGGCTCGGCGGCATATTCTGAGTTGGCCGGTACGGACTCGTCGCTAATGGCGGGGCAGCTAGCGAGCAGACTGGGGCGTGTCCCGAGAGGGGGGAACCGAGCTCGGCGGTCCATGCCCTCCAGGCTACGGTCATCTCGCTGACTTGGGAGGCCCACTCAGTACCGCTACCACCCAGGCCTGAAGGTTGACCCACACGGTGGCCGGATCGCTTGGATCTAAGACCAGCGTCCTTTGACCAGCAGCGGGGCCAGTCCTACCAAGTGGTCCACGCCCGTAGCGAAGTCACTGCCGAGCGGCAGACCAATAATCACATGGTCGGCACCAACAGCCAATTGCTCGCTCACAGTGGCAGCGACCTCCGAGGCGTCCTGACCGATGACCGATCTCACCAGGACTACCAGGAGCTTGTCCGGGCCGAGCAGCCGCCTGGCCTGGGCGGTGATGTCGGGCCGAGGCATGGCTGGCAACGCCCCGTCAGCCAGCTCGCCGGCCAGCGCGAGCATCTTGGGGCCGTTGGCCGCGATGATGCGGGGGTAGGAGATGTCTGGAGTCGGCAGATGGGGCGGGGCTGCCATACCTTCCACGTAGGCGCGCATCGTGGGCAGCGCTCTGCCGAACTCGCGGCCGACGCTGGTGGCCTGTTCGGGGTAGCCGACACCCAGGCCGCGCACGAACCGGCCGGGATAGGCCTGTGCCGGAAGAGCCGCTGCTGCATGCGCGGTCTGCGGTGGCCGGGCCCAGATGTTGGCGATGCCCGTTCCGAACACCATCCGCTCGGTGGCGGCAAGGAGCACGGCGATCTGTACGAGAGCATCCTTGCCCCCGACGGCCTCGTTGGTCCACGCGGTGGGGTATCCGGCGCGTTCCAGGCGGCGGGCGGCGTCGCGCTGCTGTTCGACAGGGGGTGCGCTGGTCATCTGGACCGGCAGGAACGCGCCGACCGGACCGAGTGCACGACGTGCCGATTCGATGAGGGTGGCGGGTGCCGTAGGCATCGGCTGCTCCTAACCGTTGAAGTAGTGGCCCTGGTCCAGATCCTCGATGAGCCCGGGATGGGTCGGCTGCCAGCCGAGGAGTTCCTGGGTCAAGGTGCTCGACGTCGGGTTGTCGAGCTGGACGAAGAGGCTGAGGAAGCCAAAGTAGGCGTCCGCCTCCTCGGTAGGGATGCTGGTCACCGGGATGTTCAGCTTGCGTCCGATCGTCTCCGCGATTTGGCCGAAGGGGATGCCCTCGTCACCCACGGCGTGCAGACGCGTCCCAGCCGGCGCGCTCTCAAGGGCCAATCGGTAGAGGTGTGCGGCATCGAGCGTGTGTCCGGCGGGCCAGCGGTTAGAGCCGTCGCCGACGTAAGAGGCCGTGCCCTTGTCGCGGGCGATGGCGATCAGGGTGGGGATGTAGCCGTGGTGATCGAGCGAGCTGTGCACGGTCGGTGGGAGGCGGACGACCGATGACCGAACCCCACGCTCAGCCATGGCGATCACCCGGTTCTCTGCGTCGACCCGAGGACCGGCCTCGACGACGTCGGCTTCGGTTGCCACCCGGTTCAGCCCGGCGAAGGTGAGCATCAGGGTTCCCGAGGTACTGACGAGGGGTTTGCCGCTACCGGCCAGCGCCTCACTGAGGGTCTCGAGAGCGTGCAGGTCGGCGGAGATGGCGCCTTCGAAGTCACCGGCCCGCATGGCTTCGTGCTTGAAGGCCAGGTGGATGACGCCGTCTGTCGCCATGGCCGCCTCGCGCAAGCCATCCAGGTCGTCCAGGCTGCCGCGGAGGACCTTCGCTCCGGTTGCCGTCACTGCGGCTGCGGACTCATCCGAGCGGGCTAGCCCGACCACGTCGTGGCCGGCGTCGAGTAGTTCGGGGATGACGGCGGAACCGACGTGACCGGATGCGCCAGTGACGAAGACACGCATGACAAGACCTCCAAGCGATCGGATCTCCTGCACCACGACTGCGGGGTGATGACAGGTACTGACGTCACTGTACCACTCACGGCAGTCGCTGTCATCACCCAGTACGATCAGACCATGGGTCACTGTGCCGGACGTGCCCGGTCGCATCGAGCGGGCAGCGATGGAGCTCACCGGCGAGCGCGGATTCGACAACATCACCACCGTGGCAGAGGTCGCCCGCTCCACGGTCACCCATGAACCGTGACCGTGATGTGGCTGCCTTCGAAAAGCGGGCACCTGGCTACGAGGACGGCTGGCTGGGCCGCATGCACCGGGAGATCGCCGATCGTACGTTGAGCCTGGCGTTGCGCTGCGTACCCGAGCCCGGGCATGTGCTCGACGTTGGCTGCGGTACCGGGTACCTGCTTCGCCGGTTAGCGGTTCTCGTTCCGACGGCCGTCGAGATCGCCGGGATCGACGCCGCTCCGGAAATGATCAGGGTCGCGGAAGCCGCGTCGACCGATGATCGGTTGCGGTTCAGCACCGGCGTGGCCGAAGGCCTGCCCTATGGAGACCAGAGGTTTGACCTGATCCTCAGCACCACCTCCTTCGATCATTGGCCTAACCAGCGGGCAGGTCTCAGCGAATGCTTCCGCGTGCTGCGACCGGGCGGCCTCCTCGTGCTGTGCGATCAGTTCTCGGCCTGGATGCATCCGTCACTGCTCGGCGCCAGGCGCGGGAAGGCCCGCACCAAGCGCCGGGCCACCCGGGTGCTCACCTCGGCCGGGTTCGGCCCACCGCAGTGGCACAAGGTGTACGCCGTCCTCATCCGCGCCGCGACCAGCACCAAAGACGCGACGAAAGAAGGGGCGGAGGAGTAGCGCCGTCGTTCGCCGCCGCGGACAGGCGTCGAGGCCTGAGTGCGAGTCCGTCGTGTATTGACGACCTACGACTGCCCTGCTGGCTGCTCAGTTGGTCCGTCGACGGCGCCGGTTCCCGCTTCGACCAGCTCGACAAACGCCCTGGCCACCGGCGTGAGGGGTCGTTCGCTCGGCATCGCCAGACCGACATCGAAGTGTGCCGTGGGGCGAATTGCGACACCAACGAGTCCGGCACTCGACCGGAGGAACGAACCGGTGAGGAAGCCCACGCCCAAGCCGGCTCCGACCAGGGCTGAGAACGTCGAGATATCCGGTACTTCGACCGAAATGGACCGCTGGAACGAGACAGTGGTGAACAACTTGTCAACGGCGGTGCGGATACCCCAACCGGGGACGAACTCCACAAACGTCTCATCGCGCAGCCTGGCCACACGAACGACTTTTTGGGCCGCCAGGCGGTGCTCGGTGGGACACGCCAGCACGAGGGGTTCGGACGTCAAGGGCCGGACGTGAACTCCCCGCGTCGCCGCGGCGTCCACTGCGACGAAGGCGACGTCGAGCGTTCCGACCCGTACGTCTTCGACCAAGGACGCTGAGCCTCCAACGGCCGGCCGCGGTTGGATCGCCACCAACGGTCGCTCCCGATGGAAGCGGGCGATCAGCTCCGCAACATTCACGAGGGTGAGGGACTGCATGAGCCCAAGCCGTAAGGTTCCACGGAGCCCCTCGCTTGCATCGACCACCGCAGCGTGTGCGGCGGCGGCGCTCTCAAGCGTCTGTAGAGCGTGGGGGAGCATGGCCCGGCCGGCATCGGTCAGCGCAACATGATGGGTGGTTCGCTCGAAGAGTTGGGTGTTCAGCTCTTTCTCCAGCGCCTGCACCGACACCGAAAGCCCGGATTGCACGATGTGCACGCGGTGAGCTGCTCTCGTGAAGCTGCCCTCCTCGGCGATCGCCACGAAGTGTTCCAGTTGCCGAAGCTCCACGGTTATTCTCGTTCCACATGTCAGACATTCCGAATATTCGTTAGACAAACTAGCAAGAGGGGCGCAGACTTTTAGGGTGGGAGCACGCTCAGCGCTGAGGGAGGTAACGATGACAACTGCTAGTGCGTTACGAGCCGGAGCTGGGCATCAAGGCGTCCACACCGATGATCGTCCGTCGACAGGGAGCCGCTGGACCGCCCCCCACGGCATGGCCTTTTGGGTCGTCGCCGCTGCATTCTTGTTGAACATGGCCTTCTCGGCGGTGCCGACACCCCTCTACGTCCTCTACCAGGCGCGCGATCACTTCTCCGACATCATGGTGACGGTGGTCTATGCCGTCTACGCCATCGGCGTGATCGTCAGCCTCTTTCTCGTCGGGCACATCTCCGATTGGCGGGGGCGCCGGCAACTCCTGGTCGTGGCGCTCTTGGTCAATGTGGCCAGCGCCGTGCTGTTCCTCTTTTTCCCCAGCCTCGCCGGACTGATCGTGGCCCGCGTGATCTCGGGCGTCTCCGTCGGAATCACCACCTCTACCGCCACCGCATACTTGGCCGAACTGCACCTGGGTGCTCGCCCCGGGGCCTCGGGCAAGCGACCCCAAGTGGTCGCCACCGCGTCGAATCTGGGCGGCATCGGGATCGGACCACTCGTCGCCGGCCTGCTCGCCCAGTTCGCGCCGGCGCCGTTGCGCCTGCCCTACATCGTCGTCGGCGGGGCGCTCGTGGTATTGGCTCTGCTCGTCGCCCTTGGGCCGGAGACGGTCATCCAGCCTGAGCCGCTCCCGGCTTGGCACCGGCAGCGGATCAGCGTGCCCGCCCACGCCCGAGGACTGTTCTTCGCCGCCACCTCGGCGGCCATCGCCGCATTCGCGGTCTACGGCGTGTTCAACTCTCTGGTCCCGTCGTTCCTGGCCGGCACGCTGCACGAGGACTCCCATGCTGTGGCCGGTGCTGTGGCTTTCTCTGCGTTCGCCGCCGGAGCCCTGGCCCAGCTTGCGTTCGGCCGGCTGAGCAACGTCCGCATGCTCCGATTCAGTGTCCCGGTGCTTCTCACAGGCCTGGGGCTGTTCACCGCGGGAATGTGGATTCCGAGCCTGGCGGTCTTCGTCATCGGCGGCATCGTGACCGGTGCCGGCGGTGGTTTGGTGTTCCGAGGAGCGCTCGTGGCGGCTGGAAGTACCGCACCGGCGACTTCTCGTGCAGAGGTGCTGGCCGGCTTCTTCCTGGGCGCCTACATCGGGTTGTCCGTGCCCGTCATCGGGCTCGGCATTGCCACTACCTACGCCCCGGCTCGCAACGTCATGATCGTATTCGTAGCGTTGGTCGGGATTGCCGTCGCCGTGTCGGTGCGGGCGGTGGTCAAGCGTTCGCATCCCGAGCCTCTCGTCCACGACCAAGTGCCGTCCTCCGAATTCGTGAAGGGTGAGAATGATGCTGCGATGGCAGGCGTCCTGGTGGACTTGGGGCCGGGCTAGCGATCGAACCGGGCGCTGGCCCGGCTGGGCTTGCAGCCATGGGTCAAGAACGCATTCGATGTTCTCTCGGTTGCGGCTTGATCGAACTCTGCCCGCTGGAGACCGATGATTCGTGGGCTTCTCCGGCGTCTACGGAGGTGACAGTCGAGCGAGAGAACAGAGGAACGGGTACCGATGAGGAAGTTGATCGAATCGAACCATGTCTCACTGGGCGGAGAGGTCGGGTCGAACGAGTGGGCCTTTCCATACTTGGACGATGACCACAAGGCCTACGCCACACAGTTGCTCTTCGGCGCGGACATGTTGCTACTGGGTCGAAAGACCTACGAGGGCCTGTCCGCGGCCTATCCGGCAATGCCCAAAGGTGAGCCCGGCGTCCCGGATGACTTTGTCGACCGGATGAACGCCATCCCGAAATACGTGGCATCCACCACCCTCCGTGAGGCGACCTGGAACGCCACGGTCATCTCCGGCGACGTGGCCGCGTTCGTCGCTGATCTCAAGCAACAGCCCGGTGGCAACATCGTGAAATACGGAAATGGTCCTCTGGACGCCACGCTGATGCAACACGGCCTCATCGACGAGTTCCACCTGTTGGTCACACCGGTAGCCGCGGGGCGGGGACAACATCTGTTCGAGGAGATCGACGGCGCCCCGGCGCTCGAGCTCCTCGACGTCAGGCCATTCAGGAGCGGCGTGGTGCTGCTGACCTACGCCCCGGGGTAGACCTGGCGCTGCGCGTGGCGCACCGGCGGCGCTACAACGTATCGAGGATTTCCTCGGCCGTCCTCTCCCCCGAGCGGACCGCCCCTTCCATGAGACCGTGCAGGTCCGTAGCCCGCTCGGATCCGGCCCAGTAGACGTTCCCGACCGGTTGCCGGATGGCAGATCCGTAGCTCGTGACCGCGCCGGTTGGCAGGTGGGCGATCATGCCGCCCAGCGACCAGGGCTCTGCGGACCAATCCGTCTCGAGATACGCACTGGGGGAGAGTGCCTTTGGACCGAGGCGCTTGGCCAACTCCTTCAGCCATGCCTCGCGCCGCTCCTTCGCCGGAAGCCCAGCCAACGCCAGAACCTTTGGTGCAACCGAAAAGCTCGTGAGCACTCCGGGTGACGCCCCGACGGGCGACTGGTCAATCGATATCGGAACGAACGACTCCGGTGCCACCGTCTCGCCAGTGAGACCATCATTTCTCCAGAACGGCTCGTCGTAGCTGATGATGGTCTTGATGACCGATCCGGGGATGTAGCGTCGCAAGAGATTGGCGTGTGTCGGCGGCAGAGGTGGATCGAACTCGAGCTTGTTGGCCACCACCGGCGGTGAGGCAACGATGACCCGTCGGGCCTTGACCTTCGCGCCATCGGCTGCGACCTCGACGAAGTCATCGGCCTGCCGGATGGAACGGACGGGCCGAGAGAGTCGCACCCGGTTTCCAAGGGGACTCGCCATGCGCACCGCCAACTCCGGGCTTCCGCCGTCGATCAGGTGGGTTTCGGTCTGTTTGGTGTCGGCGTAGTACTGAAAGCCCCCTCCGCCGGCTGCGAGCACCATGCTTCCCAACAGCGAGACCTCCGAGGGGTCGACGCAAAAGAAGGTGCTCATGCCGACCAGGAGGAGGGCCTGCGCCTTCTTGGAGGGTACGTTCACGGGGTTGGTCACCCACTCGGCGAGCGTGATCGAGTCGAGCTTCTCCGCGCCAGGGGTCTTCCACGGGGTTTCGATCGGGACGCGCTTGACGATCCGGTCCAGACGCCACAAGCCGAGTCCCAATGCCGCCACATGGTTCAGCCCGAATTTTGGAATGAGGCCGCTATAGCGATGCTGGACACCCCCGATGTCGAGCAGGACATCGCCGTCCTCGAACTGCGGGTACGTGGTCATACCGAGTTCCTGGCAGATGGCGAACATGCGGTCCTGCTTCTTCCCCAGCCAGGTACCGCCGGCCGAGACGACCGTGCCATCTGACATCTCCCTATTCCACACTCGTCCCCCGACCCGATCGCGCGCTTCGAGCACGATCACTTCGTGGCCGGCTGCGACCAGCTTGCGTGCAGCGGCCAATCCCGCGAATCCCGCTCCCACCACGCAGACTTCGGTCTCGTCAGATTCCATGGTCGAATGTTTGCATGGAACCTCGAGGTCCAGGGGGATTGCATGACCGTGCGCTCTGACATCGTTCGGGCACGTTCAACTCCGGTCGTGACGGAAACACAGGACCTCCCACCGACTTCCACCAGGGCGACGGATCGGTTGTGCTCGTTGACTGCCGCCACCGGAATGCCAGCAGACTATTCTGACCCTTTGGCGATGGAGTCCCCATGACCCGGCAATCGGCTCTCGATTCGGTACGAAGCCAAGCGATCGAGATCGCCCGCGGTTGGTCTGCGCCAGGTTCACCGTCGTCGTGGGCACTCACCGCCGGAATCTTCACGGCGCTGGGGCACGACGACGAGCTGGCGGCCATGGCCGCCGAGATTCCCCGGGACCTGATGCCTGCGCTGCTTTTCTGCGCTGCCGCCTGTTACCTGATCGGCGAGGATGAGCCGCCCGGACTGGTCGACTTTTTTCCTGGCGCCGGCGGCGCGCAACGTGCGTTCGACTCGAGGTTCGAGCCGGCTTTCCGATCGTTTTGCCTCGCTCGTCGCGCCGAGCTGCTCGCCGTGTGCGGCAGTCGTCGGTACCAGATGAACGAGGTGGCACGATCCACCCAGGTGGCCGTGGCTTTGGGCGTTCTCGGCCGGCGAGCTCCGCCTGCCGGGATAGCCCTCATCGATCTCGGCACGGGCGCGGGACTTGGCCTCCACCCTGATCGGTACTGTCATCAGCTCGACGGCGGTCCCGATCTGGGTGATCGAACGTCGCCGCTGATACTCCAGTGCGAGACCAAGGGGCCGTTCGTGCCACCCTTGCCGCGCACCATGCCCCCGATCCAGTGGCGTGTTGGCATTGACCTCGAGCCCCTCGACCTGGCCGATCCCGATGACCGTCTCTGGGCCCGTTCCTGCCTACCGCCCGAGCGCGGCGCCCTCGAACGCTTCGACCAGGCCTCCCGGCTCTTCCTGGCCCATCCGTGCTCGATTCTTCGCGGTGACGCCATCGAATCCCTCCCGGCGCTCCTCGACGCCGTGCCCGAGGACCTGCTGCCCGTCGTCGTCGATACCTATGCCGCGGTCTTCTTCTCGGACCAGGAGCGCTCCCAGTTCCACGAGGTCGTCCGACACTGGGGAGAAATCCGTGACCTGGCCTGGATCTCGCTCGACCCACTGGTCCCTCTCGGAACTGCGGGTCGCTTCAGCGTCCAGGACCTCGACGTCCCCGACGAGGTGGTGGTCAGGTACCAGCAGGGCGGGGTCTTCGCCCTGCTCGGGCTGATCTCCTACGAACAGGGGCGACATACCAGCAGCCTCCTTGCCTGTGCTCACCCCTCTGGCACCACCATGACGTGGCTCGATCGCGTGTAGCCGAATTGGGGCAGGAGCGGTGTTGTGCTGCTGACCTCAACTGCGGTGAACGTGGCGCAACGCCCGGCTACCGGCCGGCGAAGGTCGTCAATGACAAGGTGTTGCCGTCGGGATCGCTGAACCACGCCACTCGATCGCCACTAGGTGCCGTCCAGATGCCGAGGTCGTCTTGGTCCATGCCGTCGTAGTGGAAAAACCGCACCCCCCGGTCAGCGAGGGTCCGTGCAGTGCCGGTGATGTCAGAAACCTCCCAGCCGGCGATCGTGAAGGGCTGCGGGACCAGCTCGGGCACTGGGGTGATCCGTACCCGCGTCCCGTTGGCGTCGACGACGAGAGCGAAGGGGGTGTCCTCAACAACTTCCAGACCGAGGACCTGCTCATAGAAGCGGCGAGCGACATCGGTGTCGTGCACCGGGATGAACCCCGTGAAGGCTGACTGGCTGAGCATGGATGGGATCGTACCCGTGGCTCTATGGCTGGCGCCGCCGGACTGCCGACATCAGGGGCCATTCACGGTAAGCACCATCTTCCCGCCGGCGTGGCCGCTCTCACCGAGTTCGTGAGCTCGGGCCGCTTCCTCCAGGGGGAACGTCCGAGCGACGCGGACGGTCAACCTGCCTTCGCCGGCGAGGGCAGAGACCGCTTCCAAATCAGCGCGATCGGGCTCCACCAAAATGCCCGCCACCCGAACCCGGCCCTCGGCTGCCGCCCGTATCGGAGCAAGATCGGTTGACGATGGCACCGAGATCAACAGGCCGCCGTCGCGGATGGTCGCTAGCGACGAGAGAGCCGTCTTGCCGCGACCAGGTCGAGGACCACATCGACATCCCGCACGATGTCGGCCGCGTCTTGCCTGGTGAAGTCGATCGGCTCGTCGACGCCGAGTTCGGTCAGGTAGGCCTGATCGTCGGGCCCAGCCGTGCCGATGATGTACGCGAACCGATCCTTGGCGATCTGGACGGCCAGATGGCCCACCCCGCCCGCCGCGCCTTGGATCAGCACCCGACCTCCCTTCTCGACGCTGGCCGTCTCCACCAGGGACTGCCCAGGCGATCAGCGAGCTGAGGGGCAGGGCCGCGGCCTCGATGTCGTCAAGACCGTCGGGCGTGAGGGCCAAGTGACGCGACCGTGACCTGACAAACGGTGCGTACCCAGCTGCCTCGTAGGGAAAGTTGGGCATGCCGAAGACGCGGTCGCCGACCGCGAAGCGCGTCACCCCGCGCCCGACTTCCTCGACCACGCCGGCGATGTCCCAGCCCACCGTGAACGGCGGCGGGCCGATCTGACCTCCCGACTGGCGGGTCTTCCAGTCAACCGGATTGACGCCTGCGGCGTGGACCCGCACGAGTACCTCGGTTCCTCCCGGTACCGGCCGAGGCACGGTGACGAGCTTGAGAACCTCCGGGCCGCCAAGCGTTTCCTGGCGGATGGCCTGCATGGTTCGGTCTTCCACTGTCTTACCCCTCTCCGGAGTCGAGCTGTCAGACACGGAGGCTTGGCGTCACTCCCTACCCAGCTGGCGCAGGTCGACCTCGGCCGGCTCGACCTGCAGCGTTGCCACGTTGGTGTCGACCTCGGTGGGCATGGCGGTTGCTCCTTTGCAATCGAGGAGTCATGTCAGCGAAAGGTTGCTGCCCTCCGTCCCTCTGCCCGGTCAGCGGAGCGCCTACACCGGGTACATCTCGATCTGGCTACGAGCAACCCGTGGGTGGGGCGGTGCTGGAAGCCGGGGGCTGTGGCGGCGCGTTCTCGGGGGCCACATAGTCGCCAATCAACCGGAAGACGGTGTCGCTCGTGTTCTGTTCGACGCCTGAGCAGTCGAATGCCCCGGGCTTGAAGGTGACTACCACGGCGATGGCGATCTTTTGGTTGGGTTGGTACGCCTCGGTGGCGCTATAGCCCCCAAGGAGGGGGTTCTGCATGGTCCACGAACCCGAACGCACCACACCCAGCCCGAAGTTGTAGCCGGTTACCTGGGTAAAACACGATGGCACACAGTTGGCCTGTTCGTGACCGAAGCCCAGCAGGTTCGGGTCCGTCATGGCGTGGAAGCTCGATTTCGACAGCAGCTTTCCCGTACCGATGGCGACGGCGGTGGTGGCCATGTCATCGATGTCCGACGTCTCGGCTGCTCCGTCAGGTGTCCCCCATGCCGCGTTGAAGTAGGTCGAGTCCTCGAAGAACGGGCTCCCGTTCGGGATCCCGAGCTGTACTCGACGTTCTGAGCTCTGGGAATGAAGCACCGGGCTTGGGATGAACGAGGTCCGATACCCAGCCGTCTGGGTCAGGCCCATCGGACCCAGGACCTTCTTTTGCAGAAGCACGTTCAGGGGCGCCTTGCCCACCATCGACAGGATCTTCCCCAAGATCATGAAATTGGTATGGGCGTAGCTCCAGTTGGTACCGGGAGGGAACTGCACCGGCCGGTCGAAGGCGTAGGCGATCCGCTGCTGGTAGGTGAAGATCTGGAACGGATCGGTGTTGAAGGCCGCCGTCCAGCCGGGGTCTGTCTCGAAGTCGGGGTACCCGGAGGTCTGGTTGGCCAACATCTTGAGCGTCACCTGGTTGGACTCGGGCAGGCTGGGCAGCCAGTGGTCGATGGTCTCGTTCAGGGTGACCTTGTGCTCGTCGACGTATTCCATGAGCAGCGTGCTGACGTACTCGAAGGCGACGGCGCCCTGTCGAAAGTGCATGTCCGTCGTCGCCGGCGCGCCGTTCATCGATTCGCCGAACGCCTGAGTCATGATCACCTTGTTGCCCTGGGTTACCCGGACGATGGCCGCCCGGAGTTGATAGGTCGTCATGGCCTTGCGGACGATGGCGGCGATCCCCGCCGCCTGGGAGGTCGTGGGCGTCGCCGCCGATGCCGATGGCACACCGACCGAAAGAGAGGACACCCCCAGAGCCAGGGCGACCAGCAGCGTTCCGACCATCAGAAAGGATCTGGCAGCTCGGATCCTCCGGCCGCCTTCTCGATGCTGGGTGCTCGTCAAGATCTTCCTCCACGCTCGGGGCTGGCCGGGTCGGAACAAGTCGCCTTCGCCAGGCCCGAGGAACTGTAACAAACTCAACCAGGTTGGATCAAGTATCACCCGATTGAATATATGTCAATAAGAATCAACCGGGCACCAATGGTACAATGGGCAGCGATGCCAGGGGAAACGAGAAAGAAACCACCGGCGGCCTCTCGCTATCACTCGCCGTTGCGAGCTCGCCAAGCTGCCGAGACGAGGCAGGCCATCATTGCTGCTGCCATCAATCTGTTTCGGGACAAGGGTTGGGCAGCGA
Source organism: uncultured Acidimicrobiaceae bacterium (assembly GCA_963781305.1). Classification (GTDB taxonomy): domain Bacteria; phylum Actinomycetota; class Acidimicrobiia; order Acidimicrobiales; family RAAP-2; genus DASXMT01. The sequence goes on along the minus strand of CAWAFL010000014.1, from coordinate 186,778 downwards.
CAACCCTGCCGATGATCGCCGGTGAGGCAGGGACCGCGGTCGACACCATCTATTCCACCTTCGGGTCGAAGTCCAACCTTCTGATGGCTGCGGTCGACGTCGCCATCGTGGGAGACGACGAAGAGGCTGCGATGATCGATCGTCCAGGCTTCGCCCAACTCGGGACGGGCAGAAAGATCGAGCGCCTTCGTGCCGGCGTGCACTTCACCGTCGGCGTCTATCAACGTTCGGTACCGCTCCTGATGGCCCTCAAGGAGGCCGCCGCCAGCGACGAGGCAGCGCGGGCTCGGTTGACCCGGTATGACGACGACCGTCGGGAAGTGACGGCTGCCGGTCTGGCCCTGATCCTCCGCACTGAGGTGGCCGACAAGCTCGTTGACGCGCTCTCGGCCCTGGTGAGTCCAGAGGTCTTCACCTATCTAACCGAGGGGCGGGGTTGGTCGATCGCCAGCACGGAGGCCTGGCTGGTAGAGATGTCCACCGCCGCCCTTGGAATGGCCGCCCACTGACGGCCCGTGGTGGTCGTCGACAGTTAGCCACTTGATTGAAGCCGGGTGCGCGTGCGCACTGACGCCCTTCCGGCTCAACCGGACAGTCGTATCCGGCTAGAGGTTCAAGGGTTGCGGAAGTAATGGCCTTGGTCGAGGTCGTCGATGAGCCCGGGATGGGTGGGCTCCCACCCCAGCAGGTCGCGGGTCAGCGCGCTCGAGGCCGGACTGTCGGCGGCGAGGAAATTGGCCAGCCAGGTGAAGTGTCCGTCTGCGTCCTCGGGAGAGATGGAGACCACCGGAAGGTCAAGATGGCGCCCGATCAGCCCGGCGACGTCGCGGATTGGTAGGCCTTGCTCTGCCACTGCGTGGAGCGTCGACCCTGCCGGGGCCCTCTCCAGGGCCAAGCGGAAGAGGGGAGCGGCATCGAGCCGGTGCACGGCGGGCCAGCGGTTGGAGCCGTCGCCGATGTAGCCGGAGACGCCCCTGTCCCGGGCGATGGCGACCAGGGTGGCCATGAATCCGTTGTCTCCGTCGCCGTGGCACGTCGGAGCAAGTCGCACAATGGACGAGCGCACGCCGCTGGTCGCGAGCGAGAGCGTGATCTCCGCCGTGGCCAACCGAGTCAGGGGGCCAGCACCCAGAGCGGCCACATCTGGGTCGGGACCATGGCCGTCCCGTTCGGTCGCCACCCGCCCCGGGGTGAATCCCAACAGCCCAGAGGCGATGACGAACGGCCGATCGGAACCGGTGAGTACCTCGGCGAATGTCTCTACGGCCCGGCGATCCGCATCGGCAGCACCCTGGAAGTCCCCCGAGAATGCCATGTCGTGGTTGAAGGCCAGGTGGATCACCCCGTCCGAAGTGGCCGCTGCAGTTCGCAGGCCGTCGAGATCATCGAGCGTGCCCCGATGGACCTCTGCCCCGGCTGCGTTGAGGGCAGCGGCCGAAGCATCCGAGCGAGCCAGGCCGACGACCTGATGGCCTCCGCCGATGAGCTCGGGAACGACGGCTGAGCCGATCCAGCCGGACGCGCCAGTGACGAAGATGCGCATGAGAAGAACCTCCAGTGGTGGACTGTCCGTACCTCGGCACAGTGGGTGCAGCGGACGGATAGTGACGTCAGTTGCTGTCATCACCATAGCAAGTATGTCAGCCGCTGTCATCACGACTAGGATTCGGGGCATGGTGCGTTGGCAGCCAGATAGCCGTGGCCGGCTCGAGGAGGCGGCCCTCGCCCTCTACGCCGAGCGGGGGTTCGAGAATACGACCGTCGCTGAGATCGCCGCCCGCGCCGGATTGACGGAGCGAACGTTCTTCCGGCACTTCGCCGACAAGCGTGAGGTCCTGTTTTGGGGCTCAGGCTCGTTGCAGGAGCTCCTGGTGGCGGCCGTTGCCAGCGCTCCTGATTCCGCATCGCCCCTCGAGGCGGTGGCCGCGGCTATCGAGGCCGCCGGCGTCCTCCTCCAGGAGCGCCGCGACTTTTCCCGGCAGCGCCAGGCCATCATCGCTGCGAGCCCAGAGCTCCGTGAGCGCGAGCTGATCAAACTGGCATCGCTCTCCACGGCTCTGGCCGACGCCCTTCGCCGACGAGGTGTCGAAGAGCCGGCCGCCAGCCTTACCGCCGAGGTGGCGGTCGCCGTCTTCAAGGTCGCGTTTGCCCGCTGGGTCGAGAAGACCAACAAGAAGGCCTTGCCCCGAGTTATGCGAGACTCGCTCGACGAGCTCAAAGCAGTGACCGGGGGCGCTTGATCATCGGCCCGTTCACGACTCCAGCCCGATTGGGAGTACCCGGGGGAATGTCCGGCGATCGCTGCAGGTTGACTCCACCATGAGCACAACCACGGTTCCGTCGACCCATCAAGACCTTCTCGGTACCAACACGGGCATCCTGGCGACGGTTGGGCCCGACGGACGGCCTCAGCTCAGCGCCGTGTGGTTCTTGGCCGAGGGGAACACGATCCAAATCTCGCTCAATACCTCCCGGCAGAAGGTCAAGAACCTGCTCGACAACCCTGCTGCCACCTTCTTCATCCTCGATCCAGCCGCACCGAGCCGGTACCTCGAAGTCCGCGGTGACGCCGAGGTGGTCGACGATCCGGGCTACGAATTCGCAGCCTCAGTGGGGCAGAAATACGGGGTGGACCTCCGTTCTTTCGACGGGGATCATCAACATCGCGTCGTGGTTACGATCCGTCCCGTGCGGGTCAACGCCGTGGACATGGCGGCAGGAAGTTAGAAGCGTCGGTGGCATGGTTATGCCAGCCAGCCCGGACGAACGAGTCCGGACTCGTACGCGTGGACTACCAGTTGAGTCCGATCCCGGGCGCCGAGCTTGGTCATGGACCGGCTGACACAAGTGCGCGCTGTGGCTGGGCTCATGTAGCTGCTGATCGGCGATCTCGTCGTTGGTGAGGCCGTGCGGGACGAAAGGTTGTCCCCCGTTTCCACCGCAGCCGGACTGGGATCGGTCACCACCCCTTACCGGCTTCGCCCGGCGTTCGCCCCCGTCCTGGCGACGCCCACGTCCTTCTTGCCCGGTGGCCTCCCGATCGATAGCATGCATGCGTCAGTCATGTATTAAGGAGCTTGCACATGTCGATCAAAGTAGAGGGCTCGTTCGAGGTCACGTCGTGGGACGAGGACCAGGCCGGCGGTTTGGAAGAGACGGGAAAGGTGTCGAGGGCCACCATTGGCCAGCGCTTCGCCGGCGGGATCGAGGCGGAGACCGTCGCCGACATGGTGATGACATACAGCGACGACGGGACTGCCGAATTCGTCGGCTATCACCGGGTTCAAGGTCGCGTAGAGGACAAGGCGGGCAGCTTCGTCCTGCAGGCCAGTGGGGACTATGACGGCACCAATGCCCGGACGAATTTCGAGGTCGTCCCCGGCTCTGCTCGCGGCGAGCTGGCCGGATTGCAGGGCAGCGGCATGGGGTCGGCGGGGCACGGATCAACGGGTGTGTACAGTTTCGACTTCAATCTGTGACGTCGGCACCTCCTGAGCGCCCGGCCAACTTGCTCGGGGCCTTGATGCTCGCCACATCCGACCGGATGAGCGAGTACGTCGAACAGGAGCTGGGACTGTCCGAAACGGCGGCCGCCGCGTTGTCGGCGCTCGACCAATTCCTCGACCGGCCGGCGGTGGACCAGTTGGCCAAAGTGGTTGGTCTGACGCAGTCCGGCGGAGTCCGGCTGGTCGATCGACTCGAACGAGACGGCTTGGTGCGTAGGGGATCGGGCACGGATCGACGAAGTGCCTCGGTCTCGCTTACTCCGGCAGGACGGCGGTTGGCGCGGAAGGTCGAATCGGCCCGGCTGCAGTTGCTCGATGACGTCATGACGCCACTCCGTGCTGAGGAGCGGGACACCTTCGCTTCCCTTGCCGGTCGAATGCTGGCGGGCATGATGCGCGAGCCAGGTGCCACCCGATGGATCTGTCGATTGTGCGATCTCTCGGCTTGCGGCCGGCCGGCCGGTCAGTGCCCGATAGAGCAGGCGGCACGAGCCCGCTACGGCAACCACACCGGGACGTGATGCTGATATGACCTGGTCTTTTGGCCTATTGAGGACCGGACTGGACCCGGTGATCGGACCTACCCGTTCAGCTTGAGATCCCTCTGTGGATGAAGAGCGTGCATCAATCGGCGCTTGAGCCCGCTCCTCAGCCCTACTGGGCTGCGCTGACCCGGCCACTTGGCAGGTCCGCTTGATTGACCTGGAATTGGCCGTAGCGTTGACCGGGTAGGGAGCTGGCCATCGGGCATGAACCCGAATCAGTGGCGAACGGGGCGAGGTGTAGGCGGAAGATCGTGAGCACTCGGGAAGCAGGCAAGGCGTCGATCGAAGAGCAACGTAGGTCCTGATCCGATGGTCTACGTGCTCGCCTTGTTCTCCGCTCTGGCCAATGCACTGACGAGCATCCTCCAGCGAATGGGGGTCGAAGATGCCCCCAAAGAGTCGACCCTCAGGCTGAGCCTGCTGACTCACGCCTTGAGGCGAGGCGTGTGGCTCCTTGGATTTGCGTTCATGGTGGCCTCGACGGTGACGCAGGTCATCGCCCTCCACATCGGAGATCTCAGCCAAGTCCAACCCATCTTGACCACTGAGCTGCCATTCCTCGTGCTTTTGCTGGCCACATGGTTTCGGTTCCGGGTCGGGATACGAGAGTGGCTCAGCTGCGTGGCTGCAGCGGGCGGCCTCGCCGGCTTTCTGATCTTGGCCCGGCCCATTGGGGGAAACCGGGTTCCTGACTCAACCGAGTGGATCGTGGCCGGCTCCATCTGCGGGGGATTCGTCCTCGTTGCCGTACTCCTGGCACTGCGTGGGCCCCGTTGGTGGCGGGCGGCCATGTTTGGGACGGCCGGCGCCATCGGATTCGCCTTCGCCGCGTCCCTCATGAAGGCCGTGGGGAACTACATCGCATCCGATTGGGTGCACGTGTTCTTTCACTGGGAGACCTACGCGCTGGCGGTCGTGGGCGTTGGGTCTTTGTTTCTGGCCCAGAACGCATTTCATGCCGGCCCCATCGCTGCCTCCCAGACCGCACTGGTGCTGGTCGACCCGTTGGTCAGCATGGCCCTTGGCATCGGGCTCTATGGCGACAACCTCCGGACCTCGGGTCTCTATGGACCCGGCGAAGCAGTGGCGCTCCTGATCATGTTCATTGGTGTCGCCTCGATTGCCCACTCGCCACTCGTCTCGGGAGCGAGGGGGGATGACCAGGAGTTCTCGCAGATGTTGTCCCTACGATCTCGCTCCAAACGCCTGATCGGAGCGGTGCAGGATCAGATCTCTCCGGACGTGGCCAAGCGGCTGCCACCTGAAGTGGTCAAGCACCTCCCGCCAGAGCGAACTGGAAAAGGCGGTGGTTGGAGCTGACGATCCTGAGCGCCGATCACTGGTGGCCGGAGACCGTGGGCACCTCTACGGGCTCCCGACCGACCTTCGACTGTGACGCGCACGTCCAGTGGCTCACCAGCTCGGGAGCGGCGCGTCCGGTGTCCTGTCTCCCCGGGGCAGCGGCCAGCTCCCCGAGGGTTCCCCGTTTCAGCACGAGTCCGGCGATGATCGCGCCGATGACGAAGAGGAGTGACGACAAGAGGAACACCGTCGTGTAGCCGTGCAGGGCAGATGCCTGGAGGGTCGCCGGGCTCACCGTCCGGCCGACCAGGTACGCAGTCGCTGCGCTCGCAGCAATCGTGTTGAGCAGGGCCGTGCCGATGGAGCCGCCTACCTGCTGGGTGGTGTTCAAGGTGGCTGCTCCCACGCCGGCATCCTCGGGCTTCAACCCCAGGGTCCCGGTACTGAAGGATGGAGCCACACTCAGACCGAAGCCGAGGCCCACGAGCAGGAGACTGGGCAGGACCCGGGTCCAATACGAGCTGTGCAGGCCGACCAGGTGGAGCAGGAACATCCCGAGGGCGGCACTCAGGAAGCCGACCGGCACGATGGGCTTCGGCCCCACTCTCGGCAGCAGGATGCGGTTGGACACCTGTGCCGTCGCCACCAGTGCTGCCACCATGGGGAGGAAGGCGATGCCGGTCTTCACTGGGCTGAACCCGAGGGTCTCCTGCAGGTAGTAGGTCAGGAAGAGGAAGATCCCGAACAGCCCGGCGCTGGCAATGAGCATGGTCAGCATCGAACCCCCGCGGGTGCGGTTGCGTACCACCCGGGGAGGGAGCAGAGGGTAGGGAGCCCGGGTCTCGAAGAGTGCGAATGCAGCGAGCAGCACGACGCCGATGACGAGGAACCCGATGGTGTAGGGGTTGCTCCACGCCGTCGTCTCGGCATGGGAGAAGCCATAGACGATGCCGAACAGTCCGAGGGAGACGAGCAGTAGTCCGGGGATGTCGAGCGGGTCATGGTCAGCAGGCTCGTCGTTCTTCAGCCACAGCAGGGCGCCGGTGGTGGCGACTGCGGCGAAGATCAGGTTGACGAACAGGGTCCAGCGCCACGAGGCGTACGTGGTGAGGATGCCCCCGAGCAGGAGCCCGAGGGCACCGCCGCCCCCGGCGATGGCGCCGTAGATGCCGAACGCCCTCCCCCGCTCCGACGGATTCGTGAACGTGGTGGTCAACAAGGCGAGCACCGATGGGGCCAGGAGAGCTCCGAAGGCTCCCTGTACCGTCCGGGCCAGCACGAGCATGGTGAAGTTGACCGCCTCACCGCCGACGGCCGATGCGCCGGCGAAGCCGATCAGCCCGATCAGCAGGGTGCGCTTCCGCCCGATCATGTCGCCGATGCGGCCCCCGAGGAGCAACAAGCTGCCGAAGGCGAGCGAGTACGCCGTCACGATCCATTGGCGGTCGGCGTTGGAGAAGGCAAGGGAGTGCTGAGCGCTGGGAAGCGCGATGTTGACGATGGTGTTGTCCAGGATCACCATGAGCTGGGCGATGCCGAGAACGGCGAGGATCCACCACCGTCGGTCGTGGTTCGCCAGCTCGTTGTCCCCGGTCACCTTGTCCGGATTCCGCTGGCCAGTCGGTGCGCTCATTGACGCTCCCCTCGACATCCATCCCGGGCGACAGGGTCATGCTGCCGCCTCGCCGAAGAGGGCCACCATCGACCTTTCAGACCACCTGAACGACGATCTGGCCATGGTATCCGGGCGGGTCCCTAGACGCGACCGTCGGTTCAGCCTCTCGTGGGACCGTGGCCCTGGAGCCCTGGCCACAGCCACGATGGACTGCTTCACTGGAGCCCGGGATCCAGCGCGCCAACCAGCGATTTCGTTCACCATCCGTGCACGGGACCGATGATTCCCACTCCCCGAGCCCGTCTCAACCGATGATCGGATCTGCTGGACCAGAGGAGGAACCCCGTGGCACGCGTGAGCACGTACTTGAACTTCATGGGGAACGCCGAGGAAGCATTCGAGTTCTATCGCACGGTCTTCGGTACCGACTATCCCGAACCGATCCAGCGGATGGGCGATGTTCCCCCATCGCCTGACGCACCGAGCTTGTCGGAGGCCGAGAAGCGGTTGGTTATGCACGTCGAACTGCCGATCCTGGCCGGACACGTGATCATGGCGACCGACATGCTCGAGTCGATGGGTCACGAGCTGAGGATCGGCAACAACACCACGATCAACCTGGAGCCGGACACCCTCGAAGAGACCCAGAGGCTCTTCGACTCGTTGTCCGAGGGCTCGAGCGACAGCGCACCCTTGACCGAGATGTTCTGGGGGGCCACGTGGGGCACCTGCCTCGACCGCTTTGGAGTGCGGTGGATGTTCAACTACATTCCCGTCGCCGGGTAGGACGGCCAGCCGATCGGCGGCATGACGGGCCGCCTTGACGGCCCATCGTGACGGGCCATCGTGATGTCTCAGAGAGCCCGGAGCCCGGCGTTTGCTCTAGGGCCCGGGCGCCTTGGTCGCTTTGCCCGACCTCGCTTTGGGCCGGGCACGGACATGCATGCGCTCTCCTTGAGGCCCAAACAGGCTGAGGAATTCCACCGATTCGGTTCCGGCGTTGGCGAACCAGTGCGGGACACGGGTGTCGAACTCGGCAGCCTCACCTGCAGTCAGGACCAGGTCGTGCTCGCCGAGCACCAGCCGGAGCCGCCCCTGCAGCACGTACAGCCACTCGTAGCCTTCATGCGTCTGCGGGTCTGGCGTTTCCGGGCTTCGGCGGGGTGGGATGGTGTGTTTGTAGGCCTGCAGGCCGCCGGCCCGGCGGGTGAGTGGGGCAATGGTCATCCCGTGGCGGGTGATGGGGCGGGGATGGATGCGGGGATCGCCGGTGGGCGGCGCCCCGATGAGGTCGTCGAGGGGGACCTGATAGGCCTGGGCCAGGGGCAACAGGAGCTCGAGGTTCGCTCGACGCTGGCCGGATTCCAATCGCGACAGCGTGCTGGTCGAGATACCGGTGACCGCGGCGAGCTCGGCCAACGTCGTGTCCCGCTCCTGGCGGAGAGCACGGAGCCGGGGCCCTACGCCTTTGAGGACACCGCGTACGTCGTTGCCCATCCTCCCATATTGCCATATCGGCAAGAAGACTTGCCAGCAAACCCGAACGAGGCCACTGTGGCTGGGGGCACGAGACAGTGCAACATTCGGTCGTCGTCTGACCCGTTACACAACCCCCCATTTGCCCACACGAAGGAGACCACCGTGTCCGAACAGTTCGACCAGGCGTTCTGGGACGAGCGCTACGGCTCGCAGGCCGCGCTGTGGAGCGGGAACCCCAACGCGCACCTGGTTGCAGAGGCCGATGCACTCGCCCCGGGCACGGCGCTGGATGTGGGTGCGGGAGAAGGTGCCGACGCCATCTGGTTGGCCACGCGCTGGCTGGCGAGTGACCGCTGTCGATATATCCACTGTCGCACTGGAGCGGGCGGCTGGGCATGCCGGTCACGCCGGCGCTGCCATCGCCGAACGCGTTCATTGGCTCCACCAGGACGTCTTGGACTGGGACCCACCCCACGATCGCTACGATCTGGTCTCGGCCCAGTACATGCAGTTGCCGCCGGAACCGCGACGGGCGCTCTTCGACCGATTGGCATCCGCGGTTGCACCCGGGGGCACCCTTCTGATCGTCGGCCATCACCCCTCCGATCTCGAGGTAATGCCTCGCCATCAGCCACCCGACCTGTTGTTCACCGGTGATGAGTTGGCAGCCGAACTCGACGCAACCCGATGGGAGATCGTGACCAACACGGCAGTCGAACGGACGGGCACCCACGACGGCCACACCCTCATGCTCCAGGACGCCGTGCTGCGGGCGAGGCGCCGCTCACGGAATGGGTGAGCCCGACAGGAGGCTTCCGCTTGCCGGGTCTCTCTTGACCAAAGTTATATAACACTGTACGCTACCGCCCGGTAGCTCCGCCATCGGGGCGACGAAAGGGGCGGTGTGTCGAACCGACGGACCATGACGGCTGCGGCCGTCGGCGTGGCAACCCTCCTTGTGCTCGGGCTGGGAATGGCCGGCGGAACGGCGCGGGCGGCGGGCTCCACTCCGAGGACTGCGCCGCGTCCGGGAGGGAAGCCCACCGTCACTTCACGCCAGTTCGTCTTTTCCTGCACGGGCGCGACCCAGCAGTGGACGGTCCCGGCAGGGGTTCCCATGGTCAACCTCGACCTCCAGGGGGCAAGCGGCGGTCAGGGGAGGTACGCCATCCCTGGTCGGGGGGGCCGGGCCCAGGTCACCCTTCGGGTCACCCCGGGGCAGGTTCTGAACGTGAACGTCGGCTGTCGAGGTGGGGAGCCGACCGAGTCGCACACTGGGACTGGCGGCTTCAATGGCGGAGGGGCGGGGGGACAAGGATTGGGACGTGACGGCAAAGGGTCAGGCGGCGGGGGCGCGACCGATGTCCGGATAGGTGGCGACAGCCCGACGAATCGGGTTGCCGTGGCCGGTGGCGGCGGAGGCGGTGGCGGACCTGGGATTACCGGTGATCGCAAGGCGCGCGCCGGTGGCGCCGGCGGGGGCGCGGCGGGCGAGGCCGGCCAAGGCGGCCAAGGCGGTGGGCAGGGCGGAGGAGGGGGTACCCAGACCGGGCCGGGGATCGGTGGCATCCCCTACGGCGGACACGCCGGGAGCGGTCAGATCGGCGGTACCGGTGGCAACGGCACCGATCACGGAGGCGGGGCAGGCGACGGCGGCGGCGGTGGAGGCGGCGGGTACTTCGGCGGCGGCGGCGGTAGTGGCGGCCCCGGTGGCGGGGCAGCCCCGGCAGGTGGAGCTGGGGGAGGATCGAGCTTCGGTCCTACGGGATCCACATTGACCACCGGAGGTGCGGATGGTCCTGACGGCTTGGCCATCATCGTCACCGTGCCGGGAACGCCCCCGAAGCTCACCGGCGATCCGCCGCCGGCCGTCGACCTGCTCCCCTATTCCTACTCGTACACCGTTGGGGGAGACCCGGGTTCGAAAGTGATGCTGGTTTCGGGAACGCTGCCTCCGGGCCTTGCTCTCTCCGACCAAGGAGTCATCTCGGGGACACCGCAGGAGCAGGGGCACTTCCCGTTCACGCTGTCGGCCGCCAACGGGGTTCTCCCTGAGGCTTCTCTTCCCTCGTCCATCACCGTCAAGGGCGTGCCGAACAAGACCGTCCTCTCCAGTTCGGCCAACCCTGCGACGTTCAGCCAGCCGGTGACCGTGACCGCACGGGTCTCGCCCGACTCGACGCAGTCCTTGCCTTCGGCTCAGGGATCGGTCGAGTTCTTCGATGGTGGGAAATCCATCGGGTCGGCAATCCTGCATCCCACCGGAGAGTCCGGCAGTGTGGCCACAGCGACCCTGGGCCCTCTCACCGGTCTGGCCGTTGGTTCTCATGACCTCACCGCCTCGTATGGCGGCGACAGCGCATATGAGCCGTCCGCCGCGTCTCCTCTCGTCCAGCCGGTCGGCCGGGCGCCCACGGTGACGAGCGTCACTTCGTCGGACAACCCCTCGTCCTTCAACGATCCGATCGTGTTCTCGGCCACTGTCCACAACATCGGCCCGGCCACGGCGCAGCCCACCGGATCAGTCGTCTTCACCGTCGACGGCAGCCCTCGGCCCGCAGTCACCCTCGACGGTGACACGGCCAGGCTGCCCTCCCTCAAGCTGGCTCCTGGTTCGCACACGGTCAGAGCCCAGTTCCAAGAGACGAGCGATTTCTCCTCCAGCTCTGACGATCTCAACGGAGGCCAGGAAGCGGGCCGGGCATCCAGTGCCACCGCGGTATCGGCCTCGCCCAACCCGGGCCGGGTCGGCGGCACGGTGACGGCCACGGCCGTGGTCACCCCTGTGGGACCGGCCACTTTCGTGCCGAGCGGTCAGGTCGAGTTCTACGTCGACACGGACAAGGTGGGCTCGGCCACGCTCGACTCATCGGGCCGGGCCACGTTCGTGGTGCCCAGCATGACGCCCAGGGGGCATCAGATCTCCGCCGTCTACCGCGGCGATCACGACCTTTCGCCCAGCGTGGCCCCGCAGTTCTTCGAGCTCATCGACCCCTGACCCAGCGTGCGGAACCGTAGAACCTCGCTCCCCTTCATGGCGCCAGAGCGCTCCTGACGAGGTCGATCCCTCGGCTGGTCATCGCCTCGCAACCACGCGATCACCGTCGTCTGCACCTCCAACGCAGTCCTCCTGGCTGCGAAAACGGTCGACCACGCTTCGGGTTCTACGCGGCCGCGTATTGGCCCGGTGGAGGCAGAGGCTCAAGGTAGAGGAAAGGAAGGAGAGAGAACCCGTGAGCGCATTCCGCCGCGCTCCACCTCCTGTCCGGGTGCATCTGCCGGCAATGGGCAAGCCGACACCTTCATCACCCAGTGTCCCGAGGGTTTCACCACCGCCCCGGTGGCCCAAGGGATCGGACAAAGACCCACCGTATGGTGGGTCTTTGTCATGCCGACCCCTCCGGTGTGGCACGATCAGCGCAAACGAGGGGGTATGTATGACCGACGGGCGCCCGGCTCCGCTTCGCAACCGGCTCACCGATCTCTTGGGTGTTGACTATCCCATCGTCCAAGCGCCGATGGGTTACATCGCCCGTGCCGCACTGGCATCAGCGGTGTCCAATGCCGGTGCCCTCGGGATCGTGGAGACGTCGTCAGGGCGCCTGGACGAGGTACGCGACGAAATGCTCGCCATGCGGAAGCTGACCGACAAACCCTGGGGAGTCAACATCGCCCAGATGTTCGTGAGCAACGAGGACATCGTGGCGTTCGTGGCCGGTCTCGGTGTCTCCTTCGTCACCACTTCGGCCGGCGATCCCTCGCGTTTCACCGGGGCATTGCACGACGCAGGCATCACCGTGTTCCACGTGGTGCCCTCGCTTCGGGCGGCAGCCAAGGCGGTGAGGGCCGGGGTCGACGGCCTGGTCGTCGAGGGGGGAGAAGGAGGCGGGTTCAAGAACACCAAGCCGGTGGCCACCATCGTGCTGGTTCCCCAGATTCGACGGGAATTCGACCTGCCGATCATTGCTGCCGGTGGCATCTCCGACGGTCCGGCCATGGCCGCCGCGTTCGCCCTGGGGGCCGATGGGGTACAGATGGGCACCCGCATGGTCTCGGCGGCCGAGTCCCCGGTCCATGCCAACTACAAGCAGTTGGTGGTCGATGCCGACGCCACTGACACCGTCGTGCTCAGTGCCCACTCCAGTCCGGCCTACCGGGTCATGCGCACACCGCTCACCGAGTCCTTGGAGCAGGAGCCGGCGGTGCGCATGCACGAGAGGGTGGGCATGGACGGTGTGCTCGAGCTGTACTTCCAGGGCAATCTGGAAGCCGGCTTCGCCTTCGGTGGTCAGGTGGCCGGTCTGGTCAAGTCGGTGGTGCCGGTACAGGAGATCATCGACAGCACCATGGCCGGTTTCTACGCCACGGTTGACCGTCTCGGTGCGGTGGCCGGTGGATCCCGGATCCCTCAGCACTGATCTTGATGGTCACGGGGCGATGCCGGTGGCAAACCCCCCGAAGACAGGCGCGATGATCTCGGTACGCAGTCACGGCCGACCGCGGGCAGAACCGAAAGGGGAACAGTGGTCACGAACTTCCGGGTCGCCGTCCTGGATGACTATCAGCACGTCGCCGAGGCCACCGGACCTTGGCACCTCCTCCCCGACGGCGTGGAGGTTGAGTACTTCCACGACCACCTGTCCGAGGAACGGGCTGTCGCCCAACGGCTCTTGCCTTTCCAGGCCGTGGTGGCCATGCGGGAACGGACGCCGTTCCCGGCATCGCTTTTGAGCCAGCTGACCAACCTGCGCCTGTTGGTCACCACCGGGCCGTTCAATGCGGTGATCGATGTGGCCGAGGCGACGAGCCGGGGCGTCGTCGTCTGCGGCACCGGCGGTCGGCGGGTGCCCGGCTCTGACCCGACAGCAGAGCTCACCTGGGGCCTCATCCTGGCCACGGCCCGCCACATCCCGCAGGAGGACCGAGGGGTACGGACCGGCCACTGGCAGCAGACCGTGGGCACCTACCTCTACGGCAAGACCCTCGCGCTGTTGGGTCTCGGTCACATGGGGTCGGCCGTCGCCGGGGTGGGACGGGCCTTCGGCATGCATACGATCGCCTGGAGCCCGAACTTGACCGAGGAGCGAGCCCAGCAGGGGGGCGCCGCGCTGGTGTCCAAAGAGGACCTGTTCCGGACGGCCGACGTCTTGTCCATCCATCTCGTGTTGAGCGATCGCACCCGGGGCATGGTGGGGGAGCGCGAGCTCTCGCTCATGAAGCCGAGCGCCTACCTCATCAACACCTCGCGAGGACCCCTCGTCTCCGAAGCGGCCCTGGTTGCTGCGCTCCAGGCCGGCCGAATCGCCGGAGCGGGCCTTGACGTCTTCGATCCCGAGCCCCTGCCGCCGAGCCATCCGCTGTGCTCGATGGACAACGTGGTGCTCACCCCGCACCTCGGGTATGTCACCGAAGGGACGTACGAATCCTTTTTCACGCAGATCGTCGAGGACATCAACGCCTACCTGGAGGGAAAGCCGATCCGGGTCATCGCCGGGTAGGCGCCGGCCCCTCTACCCCATGAACGGCGCTCGGCAATCGGGTGACCACAGGCCATCCCAGGCGGCGGCGATGTCGGCCAGAGGATCGGCGGCCAGCGCGCAGGGCGTGTCCAGCAGCATGGTCTGGCGATCGGGGACCTCGTAGGGGGGCCACCCGCCGACCTCGGGGATCTCCGGCGTCCCGTCACGGCTGAAGCTGGTCCACGCGTGCACGTGCTGGCGGGCGAGCTCGGATGCATCTGGTCCGGCGCGCAGGTACTCACGCCACCCACCCCGGTCCAGGGTGTCGAAGGTGAACGGCAGATCGATGGCATGGAATGCCCTGGGGTCCCATTGGCCCGGGGCGGGCGGACCGCTCCAGCCGAACTGGGCCACATAGGTGCGCCCGCCGTTCGATGTGTGGCTGTCGGCCACTCGGCGGGCCGGAAGCCGCATCACCCCGTCGGTCTGGACGGCCGCCCACACGTCTGATCCGTTGGTGCGGCCCTGGGAGCCGAGCAGATCGCGGTAGAAGTCAACCAGCTGTCGGGCCCGCTCCGGGCCTGGGTCCGAGCCCAGCCGTCCGGCCAGGTATCGCTGAGTCCACGTGGCCAAGACATCGGGCTCGGCGGCATCGGCCGCCGGGTTCGGGTAGAGGCGCATCTCGTCGGTCGTCCAGCTCACCAGCAGGTCGACCGCCGCGCCCGAGCCGTCGGCCATGGCGGTTGAGGGGCTGGCCGGGACGAGGTCGCCGTCGACGAAGGGGTGAAAGGGCATCGATGTCAGCACCGGCAGCATCTCCAGCACCACCGCTTCCTGGGCGGCGACCAAGTCCTCCCCGCTGACCTCCCACAGTCGGGTCAACTCCGAGCGGGGAATGGACAGCCGGCGGAGCATGGCGTCGGCCACCCGTTCGACGTCTTCGGGGTAGAGGGTGTGATCGATCCCCGGGCTCTGCAGGATGCACCGTCGGGCCGAGCCGCCCAAAGCCGGGGAGGTGAGCAGGTGGGCGAGCGAACCGGCACCGGCCGACTCACCGAACACAGTGACGTTTGCCGGGTCTCCTCCGAACGAGGCGATGTTGTCCTTGACCCAGTCCAGGGCGGCCAACTGGTCCCGGAGACCGCAGTTGGTGTCCCCGGGCCAAGAGGAGCCGGCGCCAGACTCGGCTCCCCCCAACTCGCCGAACCAACCGAACCCGAGGACCCCGAGCCGATAATTGATGCTGACGACCACCACGCCTTCGTCGGCGGCCAAACCCGATCCGTCGTAGGTTTCGATGCTGGTCCCGCCGGTGAGGTAGGCACCTCCTGCGACCCAGACCAGGACAGGCAGATCACCGGGTTCCTCGGGCGCCCAGACGTCGAGGGTCAGGCAGCGCTCGCTCGTGGCCGCGACGTGGTTGCCGGGGATCGTCCCGCTGAACAGGCTGGTTCGGGACTGCATGGCGGACGGGCCGAACGTGCTGGCGTCGCGGACCCCTCCCCAGGCCACCGGAGGCTGCGGTGCCCGGAAGCGCAAGGGGCCAACCGGGTCGGCTCCATAGGGGATGCCGTGGAAGGCCCGCACCGCTCCCTGGGATCGGCCCGCCTGATGGGCCAGGCCTCGGAGTCGGCCGGTTGTCACCTCCACCGTGGGCTTCGAGGAGCCTGGTCCCGTCATCCGACCCTCACTGCTCGAGGTACCGGCGCGCCAGTGGTGGAGGCGCGCAGGCCAACCAGCCGTCGACGATCGCCTCGTTGAGTGCCTTCTTGGTGATCGCCTTCAGCTGGATGAGCACGGCTGAGTACCCGTCAAAATGTGGAATGGTGAAGAACGCCTTGGGATTTGAGGCGAGCATGGCCTCCTTCTCGGTGAGGTCCGCCACCCGAACGGCCAGGATGGGTCCAACAGGAGGGATGGCATCGCCGAAGCGCTTGATGTCCGCCTTGGTGAACGGCCGTTCCCAGGCGAACCCCTTGCCGGCGACGTACCACGTGCGGGCGCCGCGGCGCTCACCTTCGGTGGCCTCGGGCAGCTCCAAAGCAATGTGTGCCGCATCGTCGACAGTCGCCATCATGAGCACCGTATCGCCGTCGGCGATTCTCGTGTCGCCGAGTGGACCGTCAGGATGCGGTCAGGCCCGACGTGATCAGGCCCGGGTCGGGTCGAACTCCAGCACCTGGGTGAGTCGGATGTTGTTTCCCGACGGATCCCGGAACGACGTGTCGATGCCGTAGGCCTGGGCCGTCGGCGGGTCGTTGAAGGCAACGCCACGTGCCGACAGTTCGTCGTAGCTGGCCTGGCAGTCATCGGTCTCGAGAAACAGGGTGCCACCCGCACCTTTGGCCACCAGCTCGGCCAGTTCGGCGCTGGCGACGGCGTCGAGCATGGGGGGCCCGGGGACGGGCATGAGCACCAGCCCGACGTCGTCCTGGCCGGCAGGCCCGACACAGAGCCAGCGAAAGCTCCATGCCTCCATGGTCACGTCGGACCGCACCTCCCACCCGAGCACCTTCGTATAGAAGGCAAGCGCTTCGTCCTGGTCGTGCACCCAGAACTGAGCGTTGGCGATCTTCATCATCGGGACCTCCTGATCCGTCGGGTACGAGGTCGAGGCTAAGAGGTCGCCAACTCCCTGTCTTCTCGAAACGTGCGGTTCTGTGGGCGGCTATAGGCCTGAGCAACGCATCGGGGTATTCGCACCTGCGCCTGGGCCGGAGGCCATGTGTCCCTGTACACCTGTGGCGTCTGGCCGAACATCCGGCGGAAGCTGGTGGTGAACGACCCCACGCTCTGGGACCCGACGCCGAAGCAGATACGGGCGATCGACCAGTCGGTGGTCCGGAGTAGGTTCGCTGCCCGCTCGAGCCGTCGAGTCAACAGGTACTGGTGGGGCGACTCGCCGAACGTCCGCTTGAACTGACGACTGAAATAGGCCGGCGACATGCCGGCGGCGGCGGCCAGATCCGCCACCGACAACGCCTCGAAGTACCGGGCGTCGGCCAGATCCTTGGCCCGGAGGAGATGGCGGGCCAGCGGGGCGTGTGCCATGGCCACAGTATGCCGCTGCCCGGCGGCACCGACGCCCCGTTCGACCTGGCGGCACCGACACCCCAATTGAGTAGTCATTACTCATGTCCCGAACGTGCCGGTCCCGAACACTTACGCCATGGGACTACTGAGAAAACTCACGGGCGGCACTGACAAGAAGCTCCTGAACACGGGGCTATTGGGACAGGGCCTGATTACCGACGTACAGCTGACCGGCACCACGGTCCAATCGGGCAACGGCCTGGTCCAGCGGGCATGCGTCTTCACCGTCCAGGTCAGCCTGGACGGCAAGGAGCCCTATATGGCCACGTGCAAACAGCGGATAGTCGAAGTGCAGATCCCCCAGTTTCAGGCGGGCTCGACCACCGTGGCGGTTCGGGTCAACCCGGAGGACCCCACCGACATCGCCCTCGACCTGGCCACCGCCCCACCCGAGGTGACGCTCCCTGCTGGTTCGGGTGACCACTCGGCTGCCCACCTCCTGGCCACCGGCGAGCCGGCCGAGGCGGTCATCGTCGAGTCGCTGGCGTTGAAGAAGCGCAACCCCGCCGGGGTGGAGATCTACGCCTATACGCTCACGGTGATGCCCCCTGGCAAGGACCCGTACCAGATCCAGGTGGGGAATCCCACCCCTCCGTCGGCGCTGCCCTTCCTGTTCCCGGGGTCGCACGTTCCGGTCAAGATCGGGAGCATCCCCAATGCCGTGGTCATCGACTGGGACGCGGCGGTAGCCCAGCACACGTCCTAGCTCGGTCCGATTCCCGCACCTGCCCTGCGGCTCCTTTCGCCCATGGCGTCAGGAGGGAGGTGGGGCCTCGGTGGTGCGCAACAGATGGGCGGCGAGCTCGCTCCGCCGCTTGATCCCAAGTTTCACGTACACCTGTTGCAGATGGTTGTCCACGGTTCGCGAGGAGACGAAGAGGTTCTCGCCGATCTGTCGGCTTGTCATCCCGCGGGCGGCCAGGGTGGCCACTTCGCGCTCTCGATCGGTGAGGGGCGTGGACCCTCGTTGCGGTCTGACCCCGGGGGTTACTGCGCCTTGGCACGACTCGAGCAGGCGCTCGGCCCGGGCCTCTGCTTCGGCGGCAGCCCTCCGGAGGCCCTCTCGGGAGGCCAATGTGGCTGCGAGCGCTGCTCCTTCGGCGGCGAAGAGGTTGGCGCCGACGGATTCGAATTTGTCGGCGGCCGAGGTAGCCAGGGTCATGTCGCCGAGGCGTGCGGCACGGGCGTACAGCATCCTGGCCTCCATGAAGGCCCCGTCGACCCGATCGCCCATGCCTTCGAGTTGCTCGGCAGCCGGATCGATGGCGCCCATCCGCACCAGGTCGTGGAGCGCCTGCGCCGAGGCGGCGAATTGCCCCCAGCTGTCAGCCAGAGCAACGGCGTCCCACAGCAGGTCGCGCGCCTTGGTGAGCTCACCCCTGATCATTGCCGTCCAGGCCCGGCTGCGGATGACGTTGACCTCTTGAAGGTGTACGGCGACGGGGTCCATCTCGTCGAGCTCGGCAAGGGCGGCGGAGCCGATGTCGCTGTCGCCGGCCAACGCGCCGGCAAGGGCAACGCCGGCCAAGCCCCATCTTCGGCCGGGATGGCCGAGCGTGCCGAACAGGGTGGCGGCCTCCCGGAACATCGTGCCGGAGGAGATCGGGCGCCCCTGGTCCAGGTAGATCAGGCCCAAGATGCAGGCGAACCAGGCCTGGCCGTCGGCGTTGTTCTTCTCCACCGACACCTGGTAGCCGGCGTCGCTGATCCGTTCGGCCTCGGCCAGGTTCCCGGCGTGTGTGTGAGCCACCGCCTGGGCCACCAGATAGACCCCCACGGCCGAGAGCTGCTCCTCGTCGCTGAGGTCGAGGCGCGTCGACAGAGCGGCGTCCACGTGCTCGATGGCCTCCTTCGTGCGACCGGCCATGGCCAGCCCCACGCCGATATCCAGCGAGGCCTGGGCGAAGGCAGCGTCACCGGGCACGAGGAGCAGCGTCTCGTCCAAGGCGATGGCCTCGGCCACGTGGCCGGCCATCAACAGGTGATTGCCTCGCAGCGCTTGCAGCTCTCGAAGGCAGGCCTGTTCGGTCACCGATGCGATGGCCGTTCCGATGACCTCGTCGGCCGCGTCGGCTTCCCCCAGCGCGCGGAAGAGGGCAGCCGCCCTTCTGACGGTCAGCTTCGTCAGCTGCCGGTCGTTGGTGGCCATGGGCGTGGCCGTGGCCAGCACCTCGTCGGCTTCCCGGGACCGTCCGAGGAAGTCCAGTGCCTCGCCGAGGACGATGGCGGCGTCGACCGAGGGGGATTGGTCCCACACGGAACGGCTCAGCCGACAGGCCAGGGTGTATTCCTCCATCTTGAGGGCGGTCCGGGCTGCGGCCTGGGTGATCTCGATCCGGCCGCCTCCACCGCCGTCGAGGCGCCAGAGCGCCACCCGCAGGGCATCACGACCCTGGACCACACCCTCGTCGGCCGCGTCGGCCAGGGACCGGGAGAGAAGAACGCGCCGGAGCGGAGGAAGGTGGGCCCGGACCACGTCGCCGTAGAAGGGGTGGTTCAGGCGTAATTCCGGCCCGGCGTCGCTCTCGAGCACATCGAGCAGTCCTCGCCGCTCGAGTCGTTCGAGAGCCTCGAGGGGCACGAGGCGTTCCAGCAGCGTCAGATTGATTGGGTCGCCCAGGGCGACCAGCTCCAGTGCCTCGCGCTCTGGCTCACTCAAACCGATCAGGCGCTCCTCGATAAGGTCCCGCAGGCGGGGCGAATGCGACAGCGAGCCGGTGAGGTGCCAGAGCCCCAGTTCCGGGGTGAGCAATCCGGATTCCAGTGCACCCTGGATCAGCTCGCGCAAGAAGAGGACGTTGCCTCGACTCGACTCGACGATGGCCTGGAGGGAAGCGCCATCGATCGGCCCTCCCACCGCCACTTCGGCCAGGGTACGCAGGTCGCGATCAGGCAGTGGCCCGACCTCGATCCGCAAGAACCCTTGATCCCGCCACTTCCGCACGATGGTGGCGGGATCGCCCTCTCCCATCCTGGCCGTGAAGACGATGAAGGCCCCTCCGTGGTCGACTATGCGCTCGAGTAGGGATTTAGACGCTTCGTCCAACTGGTGCGCGTCGTCGATAACGAGCACCAGCCTCTGCTCGCCCCGCCGGGCGTCGATCGCCTTCGTGGCCGCCACGAACAGTTCGGTATCGCGTTCGGCGGCCAGGTCCAACCCCTCCAGAAAGTCGCCCAGGGCTGCGAATGGCACATCGGTGGCGCTGGTGGTGGCCCTGATGGAGGCGACTGTCATGCCTCGCTCGCCCGCCAGGGCGAGGGCCTGGGTCGCCAACCGGGTCTTACCGAACCCGGCTGCTCCCACGAGCGCCACTCCGGCGCACTTCGGATTGCCAAATGCTTCGACAACGGCGCGGATCTCAGCGTCGCGTCCGACAATCGGCCACACCGATCCGATGCTGAGCTCGTTCCCCATCCCCCCATAGTGGCAAACGGACCGATGGCTCTGCCCTCATGGGGACCCGAATCAGCCTGAGGCGGACCCGAATGAGTAGGCATTACTCATATCGAGCCCGCACCGACGCCGGATACTGGTACCTGAGGCGCTAGGGGAGGTCGGCAGGGCATGGGTCACGATGGACAGCACAGGCAGCAGGCATGACGACAGGAGGCGATCGGGTCCAGGCCACCATGAAGGTGGTAGCAGTGGGTCGATGTCAGAGCAGCATCGACCTCGATCCCGTTTACGCCGTCGACCTGCTCGTTTCCAGCCCTGGTCGGCCGCCTGAGGCCGTAGCCACCTCGTTGCGTGTTCCCCTCGGGGCTGCCGACCGCTTCGCCCCCGGAACAGAGGTGCCGGTGGAACTGTCGAACTCGGATTCGTCGGTCTTCGAGATCGACTGGGCCGCACTGGCGTAGTGGCGGATTGGCGTCATGGCGGACTGTTGCACGCGGGCCGGCGGGGCGTGCCGGCCGGGTTGGTCAATGAGTAGTCGTTACTCAGGCGTACGCCGTCCCTGCCGGGCACAGTGTGACTTGCCTCGACAATGAGCGGGGACCGAACAGAGGGTGTGAGCATGGAGTTTCTCAAAGGGTTCAACGGCAAAGCGGCGGCGGGGCCCAATCGGACCTTGCGCAAAAGGACCCTGACGGCGGCGGCCGTCGTCGGGGTGGCAGCAGGTGGGATCCTGGTCCCGACCGTCGCAGGGGCGGCGATCTCGGTGACCGGTTCCAAGGCCGCTGTGGTGTTGAGTGGAAAGACGTACAAGTTGTCGGGTGGAGCCTGCGTGGTCACCGCCAATCACATCGACATCGGCATCGGCACTCCGACCAACTCGCTCGGTATCAACGCCAAGGTCTCCAAGGGCAAGTTCTCCAACGCTCAGATCGGCATGGTCCTCGGTGGCAAGCCTGTCGCCATCACCACGGACACAGGGACGGCGACCTCCAAAGGGGGAACGTTCAAGGGCACCGACGTGGTCTCGAACTCGACGGTGAAAGGCACGTTCACCTGTTAGGTCACCGCCAAAGAGTGTGACCGCCGCGGACGAGTCGGGCGGGGTCAGTTCGAGCCGCGCAGGCGGTCCCCCGGGTCGGGGCCGCCTGGGCGGCTCGAACGCCGCCTGGTCTAAATCAGCCGGTCAGCCGTTCAGGGCTGGAGAGCGGCGGTGATGTCATCGATCGCCCCCTGCTCGGCCTCGCTCACGTCCTGGCCGTGTTCGCGATGGGCCGAGGCCACGGTATGGCTCAGTGTCACGATGAACTTGCGATACTCGTCTACCTCGGCCGGCGTGGCCTTGTCCTTGAGCAGGGCGACCGAATCACGGATGTGCTGGAGCGCGTGCTGCTTCAGCTCCTCGGGGGAGTGGTAGTGGGTGTGATCCCGCTCGGGCTTGGCTGCGACGATCTCGTCCAGTAGCTCGCTCTCGCCATGCTGCTTGCGCGCCTCGACGTAGGCCTTGGCCATGGCGATGGACTCCCGGAACGAACCCCCTCGTTGAGCCGTGAGCACGATCATGCCGGCACTGGGTGGTGCCTCGAGCACGAGCTGCCATTCCTCAGTCGAGAAATCGGACTTCGTGGTCATCGCATGTCTCCCATCGTTGAGTTCCCGCCGGTCCGGCCGGCGCACACACCGTAGCGACTGGTGTCCGCCGCTGGCATCCCGACACCCGCGATCGGGGGGGCGAGGTGCCATTGAGCATGGAGCGGCCCTGCCCAACGTACAAGTATCGTTCCCCCGTGATGACGCGCCAAGGGATAAGGGGCTACCGTCGCGTCTCATCCCGCACCGTTCAGATCGCGCTCGGTGTGCTGTGGATTGTTGACGCTGCCCTCCAAGCTCAACCGGCCATGTTCACTCGGTCCCTGGCCAACGCGGTGATCGCGCCGAACGCCCTCAATCAGCCGGCGCCGGTCGCCTCGTCGATCACCACCGCGGCCGCCTGGGTGTCCCATGGCGTGGGCACCTGGAACTACGCCTTCGTCACCATTCAGTTGGCCATCGGCATCGGGCTCCTGGTGCCCCGACTGGTTCGTCCGGCGCTGATCGTCATGTTCGGCTGGTGCCTCGGGGTGTGGTGGTTCGGTGAGGGCTTCGGCGGCCTGTTGACCGGAACGGCCACGCCGCTCACCGGTGCCCCGGGCGCCGTCTTCCTGTACGCCCTGGTGGGAATGCTCGTGTGGCCTCGCCGGCAAGCGGCCTCGCCGATTCGTGACGGAGCCGATGCCGGACTCGTTGGGCCGGCCAGCTCAGCTCTGGCCCAGGGCCCTCTCGGACTGGGTGGAGCGCTGGCCGTTTGGAGCGGGTTCTGGTTCCTCTCGGCCAGCTTGTGGTTGCTCCCGGCCAACCGCGCCGCCGATGCCGTTTCGTCGGCCGTCCGGGGAATGGCTGTTGGCCAACCCGGCTGGTATGGCCATTTCCTGTCTGCGGTGGCGAACGGGCTGTCCGGACACGGAGTCCTCGCCGCCTGGCTGCTGGCCCTGATGTCCCTAGTGATCGGACTCGGTCCGGTGGTTACTCGCCGACCGGTCTGGTTCCTGGCCGCTGGCGCCCTGCTCCAATTGGCGTTTTGGATCACCGGGATGGCGATCGGGGGGATTCTGACGGGCGACGCCACCGATCCCAACATCGCCCCGCTCGTGGTCCTGCTGGCCGCGGGGATGCTCCCGACGGCTGTGTCCGACAACGCCGTGTCCCCGCTGCGCGCCCTGTACGGACGCCACCCTTCCGGAGTCCTGGCCGGCGTGGCAGCGGCAGGCACCGTCGTCGTCGCCGCCGTCGGCTACCCCTTGGTGGCCGAGGCGTCACCGACGTCCCCCGCCGTGCGGACTCTGCCCACCCAAACCACGGCGCCTTTCCCCTCCACCTCCCCGGTCACGACGCCCGACGGGGCCATGGCCGTGCTCCAGTTTCACCCCCCGACCTCGTTCAGCTGCCTGGCCCAGTACCCCTCGCAGGCGCAGGTGACCATCGGCTGGAACATCCCCTCCGCCACCCGGGTGACCGAGACGTTCGACGGCACGATGATGCACTCGGGCATCCGGGACGCTCTGCCATTTGCGGTCTCGGCCGGCGTCAACCTCGGCACCACCCTGGTGTTCGGTTGTGACAGCGGCGTGAGTCATACCATCGTGCTGACCTGGTACGGCCAGGGGCTGTCGCCGACGAGACGCGTGGTCACCGTGCACAAAGTGGCTGCGTCATGATCCCGTCGAAACCGGACCTTTCGCCACCGCCCGAGCGGTCCGAGCCCACTCGAGCCGCCAAAGCCGTCCGAGACTCGGGTGAGCCGTCGTCTCTTCCTGGCTGGAGCTGGTGTGGCCGTGGGGGCGGGGCTGTACGCGACCTACCGCACGATCGGGGATAGGGGGTCGGTAGCCACAGGGCTGGTGCCGGCCACGAACCGGACGCTGGAGTCGGTCGGCGGCTGGCTGCAGCCGCAGACCCGAAGGAGCTCGGACGGCGAGCTGGCCACGACCCTACGGGTCAGCCAGGAGCCGGTGCCCATTGGCACCACCATGGTGAACGCCCTCACCTACGAGCGCATGTACCCGGGGCCCACCCTCGAAGTCGAGGCCGGCGATCACTTGGTGATCGACCTGGTGAACGAAGGATCCAAGGCCACCAACCTCCATACCCATGGTCTCCATGTGTCGCCCCGCTCGCCGTCGGACAACGTGCTCATGGCCCTCGATCCCGGTCGTCGCTATCGCTACGAGTTCGACATTCCCGCCGACCACCCCGCCGGCACCTACTGGTACCACGCCCACTGGGGCATGTTGACTGACCTGCAGGTGTTCGGGGGGCTGTTTGGGGCCCTTGTCGTCCGCGGCGAACTCGATCAGCTCGAGGGTATCGCCGGACTACCGGAACGAGTGATGGTCCTCAGCCAGATCCAGACCAGCGACGGTGCCATCGTCGAGGGCGACAAGAGCTCGATCGACCAACAAGTCACGTTGATCAACGGCCTCTATCAGCCGACGGTCCGAGCAGAACAGGGTGAGACCCAACGCTGGCGGCTGGTAAATGCGGGCACGCTGTTCTATCGACTGCAGCTCGACGGGCACCCATTGCGAGTCATTGGCATCGACGGAAACCCCCTCACCGTTGAGGAGCCGACCGACATCCTTCAGATTCCGCCCGGCGGCCGAGCCGATGTGCTGGTGACGGCGGACGCAGAGGGCGCGTTTGCTTTCAGGTCCCTCACTTGGAAGCCATTGGGGAACTTCTACTCGACAGCCATGGTTCCGGTGCCCCAAACGGTGGCGCATTTCCAGGTACCGAGCACGGCCGCTACTCCGCCACGACCACGATCAACTGGGCTCCTCACTCTGGATGACCTACGGGACTCGCCGATCGCCCGTCGGCGGGTGTTCGAGCTCGCCGAGCGCGAGCCTCGCGGGACGGGTGAACTCGACAAGTATGAATACTTCATCAATGGCACCAAGTTCGATCCCCGGGTGGTCAATTCGATCATGCTGCTCGGCACGGTGGAGGAGTGGGAGTTCGTCAACCTCACCTACGAACCACATCCCGTGCACATCCACGTCAACCCATTCCAAGTGGTGGCCCGCAATGGCGTGGCTGTCTACGAGAACCACTATCGGGACACGGCGATCTTGCCTCCCTTCGGGAGCCTGACGGTGCGCTCACGCTTCGCCGACTACGTCGGCATCTTCGTCTGGCACTGCCACATCCTCTTCCACGAGGACAACGGGATGATGCAGATCGCCGAGGTCGTACCGACTCCGGACATGATGCACAACGGCGGACCGCGTCGGCTCAGCGACCGCGAGTTCTATGCGATCCAGGACGGCCTCACCGGCAACGCATCGCCAATCTAAGAGCCAACCTTTTGGCAAAATCAGTGGGATTCAGGCGTACTGCCACTGGGGACCGGGCGCTTGGCCTCCAGGCCACTCCATGCACTGCACGTCGAACCAAATGGGCAGGAGGTACTTCACGTAGAAGGCGTGCACCGTCAGTGTGGGACCAACGAGATCTTCGTACTCTTTGATGCGAAGGCGCTGGTCCTTCTCGCGGAACTGCTGGCACTCCGCCAATACGGCGTCTACATCGCCCCGGGCGTCCAGGAGAAGACCGAGATGGTCGTAGCCCGGCGACGACATCGGCTCCTTGCCTTCGGCCAGCAGGATGAACTGCCCATGGTCCGGCCTGAGCAGATGGCACGATTGCCCGACCACTTGGGTGTCGAGGGCTTCCCACCCGAGTACGTCGCAGTAGAACGCGTCCACATCGTCCCGGAACTCCTGGGTAAGCGTTCCCACCGGGAACGACAGCTCCATGTGGTTGAACCGCATCTTTGTCATTGTTTGCTCCTTCTCGATGGGCCGACTGGCAGCACAACGCCGACTGGCACAACACGGTGCGAGCCTGGCCACCACTGGAGGGGACTGGCGCCCTCCCACACTGGCATACCGCCGCACCACGAGCACCGTGGTCTCGAGATCCCTGGCTCCGGAGCGATCATTGCGCCGGGTGACCTGGGGTGCCTGGGCTTGCCCGGGTGTGGTCAGCCATCCACGGCGTACCACAGGAGTCCCAGTTTCCCTCCCGTACCGTCTTCGATTCCTCCATCTGGTACCCGAGGGTCTCGTCGAGCTGACGGGCTTCGGTCATCCACGGTGCCGTGTTCAAGTAGCGGCCGCCATGGTCAAGGGCCGTCCGGAGCAGCTCCCGGGCGATTCCTTGGCGTTGATGGGACGGCGTCCCCGCCAGCATGCGGATGTAGTCGCCGATGACGGTGACCGTGCCCACGATCCGTCCGTGCTCATCCTCGATCACGAATACGACCGACCTTTGGGTGAGGACGTCCCTCGGCATCTCATCGAGATGGTCGTGAAAGTCAGCGGTGCTGGGGTACCGCTCTTGGAGGGTCGTGTAGGCCGCTCGCCGTACCGCGACGATGCCATCAACGTCGGCGGCGGCGGCCTGTCGTGCACCGGCGACGTTGCTCATCGACGCAGCGTCTCAGGTCCAGGTGACGGCAGCAAGCGTGTGCCGATGTCGGAGTGCCGCAGCGGTTCAGAGTGCGGTGACCACCCCACCAATCAGTAGCCGGGCGCGCCCAGCAGTTCCGCGGTCATTCGCTCCAGTCGGCGAAGACAGGCGTTGCACTGAAGGTAAGCGCTGGACTGGCGTAGCGAGTCTCGGGGACGGCATAGAGGGAGTCGATCCCAGCTCGGTAGTCTGCGTACCCTTCCACCAGGGATGCGATCTCCTCCTCGCTCGGCGACAGCCCTGCAGCAAAGAGCGCACCGCGTACCGTTGCTTCGGTCATGTCTTCCACATGAGCCTCCTTCGGGTTGGTGGTCACTGGCCGCCCGCAGACTCGGCGAGGAGGCTCGGTAGGCGAAGGTGCCAGTCGGTGAGGTTCTGGAAAGCGTCCCCTGCCCTGAGTGCCAGCCCCTCCTCGAACGGCCGTGCTCCAAGCTGGAGCGAGAGGGGAAGACCATCGTCGGTGAAGCCCATGGGCACGACCAGGGCGGGGTTGCCAACCGCATCCCAATATCCGGTGAAGACGGTCTTGAAGAAGTTCCCCAGCCGGCGCCCGAGCATCGCCTCGTGAGAGATGGCCCCGGTGGCCGAGGTCGGCGCGACGATAAGGTCGACACCGCTGAACAGCTCGGCCAGCTTCTGTTGGGCCACCCGACGGACCCGGGCGGCCTGCACGTAGTCGGCACCCGAGGCGAGGGCGCCGCGACTCACGTTTGCTCTCGTGAGGGCGTAGTAGTCCTCCCATCGACCGCCGAGGTCGTTGTGATGGTACGCCAGGGCCTCGGCGGACATCATGACCCAAAGAGCGGTCGTGACCTCGTTGTACAACGGCAGCGTCACCTCGACGATGTCTGCGCCCAGTTCAGCCAGGACGGCCACCGCGGCGTCAAAGCAGCCGCGGAGGGCAGGATCGGACGATTCGGGGAAGTGGTTGGTTCGCTCGATCCCGATCCTCACGCCGCTGAGGTCTCCGGTCAATGCGCCCACGTAGTCGTCGACCGGGCGGTCGGCGCACGACTCGTCGCTGGGGTGGTAGCCGGCGATGATGTTGAGCATCGCCGCGCAGTCACGTGCCGATCGAGCGAGGGGCCCGATGTGATCGAGGCTGTAACCCAACGGTACGCAGCCGGACTTCGGGACCCGTCCGAACGTCGGCATCAGGCCGGTCACGCCATTCCACGCTGCCGGGATCCGGATGCTGCCTCCGGTGTCAGTGCCGATCCCGGCCATGATCAGACCGGATGCGACGCCGTTCCCCGTTCCTGCACTCGACCCTCCTGGGGACCGATCGAGATTCCAGGGATTTCTCGGAGTGGCGAACGGCTTCGACGAGTCCGGTGATCCGATGGCGAATTCTGAGGTGGTGAGCTTGCCCGTGATGACGGCGCCGGCCTCCTTCAGTCGGCGAACCACCGGGCCTTCTTTTCCTGCGCCCCATTCCGGGTCGAGGATCAGGCTGTTTGCCGTGGTCCGGCCCTCGGCCACCGCCAGGATGTCCTTGATCCCGATGGGAATGCCCTGATAGGGACCCTTGTCGATACCTCCGGCGAAGTCCGCATCCGCCTGGGCGGCCTGGGCCAGCGCGTGGTCGTCGAAGCGGGTCACATACGTCCCCGTCATGGGGTCGAGAGCGTCGGCCCGGGCCATGAGGGCAGAGGTGAGAGCGACGCTGGTCAGCTCACCGGCCCGCAGCCGCTCTGCCGCGTCGGTCACGGTGAGCGGGAGGAGTGTGCCCTGTTGCAGGTCGTCAATAGCCATTGCAGTCCGTTCTCTCGCCGGCGAAAGTCATGGAGAACCTAGGTCGATTGGTTTTCACCAGCGTGTCGTGCCGGTAACGCCAGAGTTACGCTGATCGCCGATGCCGCTCCGCTCCTTGTCAAGCAGGGTTCCGGCTCGCCGAGAGGCGAGTTCCGCCGGTCGAGCCCCGCGTTACGCCGGGTGCTTTCTCGATTCGCGGGCGTTCTGCCCATCGGCTGGGGCTCAGGACTTCGAGCGCCGCTGGAGCATCCCTCGGACGTACGCCGCCTGACCCACATGCTGGAGGTCGTCGGCGATCACGCTGGCCAGTCGAACGCCCACGGTCACCGGCGGGTTCCAGTTCCTGTCGACGACCCGAGAAAGGTCCCCTTCGCCCAGGGATGCGACGAAGTCCGCCGTCCGTTGGTGGACGTCCTCGTAGTAGCCCAGCAGGGAGGCGGCGTCGACCCTGACCTTGGCCACGGTTTCGGGATCGTGGCCGTAGCCGGTGTCGTAGGAGCTGAGGGGCAGCGCGAACCGGTCCTTCCAGCCGTTGGCAATCCACACCTGCTCGCTGCCTTCGAGTGCGGCGACGTGATCATCCTGGATCCGGGTCAGGTGCCACGCCAGCCAGGCGATGGAGTTCGCCTCCGGGTCCGGTCGGAATGCCAGCTGGTCGGTTGAGAGCCCGTTCACCGCCGGGTGCAGTTCATCGCGGATCCGCTGGAAGGCCTCCGCCAGTACCTCGCTGCTCGTCATCGATGCTCTCCTCCATCGGCCCCACCTGCGTCGCGCCGACATCGCTGCATTTCTGCGAGCCTAGCCAGGACCATCGATCCTACGAAGTGGTCAACCGGACCCTGCCTGGCAATTCATGTGGCTGCAGCGGGTCATGTGGCTGCAGCGGGCTGGACCGCGTCGGCGAGCAGCTCCACCGAACGCAGCCGGTCCTCCGTCGTCGGCGACTGGTGGGCGACCATGAGCTCGTCGGCGCCGGCGTGGGCAGCGAAGGCCTCGATGTACGCGCTGACCTCGGCTGGTGTTCCCACTGCGGAATAGGTCACCATCTGCTCCACGTGCCTGCCCGCAGGTGAGGCGAGGATCTCGTCCGCCTCCTGGTCGGTAAGGCTCCGGCCCCGGCCGAACAGCGAGATGGCACGGCCCCGCTTTGCGGCTAGAAGCTGCTCCTCGGCTGCCGACTTGGTGTCGGCGGCGATGACGTTGACTCCGGCGATGACATACGGCTGGTCCAGCTGTGCGGAGGGACGGAACTCGCTCCTGTACGCGGCAACGGCCTGCTGGAGGGCATCGGGGGCGAAATGGGACGCGAAGGCATAGGGAAGCCCGAGGGCTGCGGCGAGGGTGGCCCCGAACATCGACGAGCCCAGGATGTACAGAGGCACGTTGCTGCCCTTGCCGGGGGTGGCGTTCACCCCTGGGACCCTGGTCTGACCGGTGAGATATCCCTGGAGCTCCAAGACGTCCTCAGGGAAGCGGTCTGCCGAGGTGTTGTTGCGGCGGAGGGCGAACATGGTGTTCTGGTCCGAGCCGGGGGCGCGCCCGAGGCCCAGGTCGATCCGCCCGGGATACAGGGCCTCGAGGGTGCCGAATTGCTCGGCGATGGTGAGCGGGGCGTGGTTGGGGAGCATGATGCCGCCGGCCCCCAGGCGGATGGTGTCGGTGTGGGCGCCGACATGGGCGATGATCACGCTGGTGGCCGAGGAGGCGATGGAGGACATGTTGTGGTGCTCGGCGTACCAGACACGTCGATATCCCCATGTTTCGGCACGCTGGGCGAGCACCACGCTGGCAGCGAAGCTGTCGGTGGTGGTCTGGCCCTTGCGGATGGGCGCCAGATCGAGGATCGAGAGTGGGATGGTCATGAAGGAGTCCTTGGGGTCGCTCGGTACCAACCTATAGAGAGATGTCCGGGACTCGGGTCTGACCAGCGAGGTGAGGGATGGATCGCCGGTCTGTGGCGGCCGTCTGCCCCCTCGTTCGGCTAGGAATGAGTCATGGTGATCGACTCGGCCACGCTGGTGACGCACCTGTCCGACGTGGTCGGGGCGGTCAACGTCAGGTCCGGCGATGCCATCGACGAGAGCGACAGCCACGACGAGTCCCTCACGGCCGGGTCGACCCGCCCGCTCGCCGTGGTCCGCCCCGGGTCCACCGACGAGGTGGCCGCCATTGTGGTCATGGCCGCCGGCCACGGAGTGGCTCTCACGGCCCGGGGCTCAGGAACGGGGTTGTCGGGAGGGTGCGCACCGCCGGCGGGCGGCGTGGTGGTGTCGTTCGAACGGATGGCCCGGATCATCGAGATCGACACGGAGAACCAGGTCGCCGTGGTCGAGCCCGGTCTCACCCTGGTCGAGCTGGACGCCGCCCTTGCTCCACTCGGGCTGATCTACCCCGTGTCCCCGGGCGAGTCATCGGCCAGCCTGGGGGGCAACGTCGGCACCAATGCGGGCGGGATGCGGGCGGTCAAGTACGGCGTGACCCGCCATCACGTCCTCGGGATCGAAGCGGTGCTCGGCACCGGCGAGGTGATCACGGCCGGCGGGAAGTTCGTGAAGTCGACCAGCGGGTACGACCTGACGCAACTGGTGATCGGTTCGGAAGGGACCCTGGCCCTCGTGACCCGGATCATCCTGCGCCTCCATCCTCGACCCGACCACCACGCCACCGTGCTGGCGCCGTTCGCCTCGATGGAAGAGATCGCCGCCGCGGTGCCCCGCATCGTGAGCAGCGGGATCGGTCCGATGGTGGTCGAGTACATCGACATGGCCTCGATGGCCGGCATCACGGCGCGAGCCGGTATCGACCTCGGCATCCCCGAGGACGTCCAACGATCGGGCCGCTGGCCTACTTGGTGGTGGTCCTCGAGGACCATCAGCAAGACCGGCTCGATGAGGACACCGCGGCGCTGGCCCAGCAGCTGGCTGATGAGGGTGCCATCGACGTCTACGTCCTGCCGCCCTTGGCCGGGGCGCAGCTGATCGAGGCCAGGGAGGGCGCCTTTTGGGCGTCCAAGGCGGCCGGCGCCGACGACCTCCTCGACGTGGTGGTGCCGCGTGCCTCCATCCCAGGCTTTCTGACCGCCGCCGCCGCCGTGGCCGACCGGACCTCCTCATTGGTGATCGGTTGCGGGCACGCTGCCGACGGGAATGTGCACCTGTCGGTGTGGCAGGCCGATCCGGCCGTTCGCCACACCGTCCTGCACGACATCATCGCGACCGGGATCGGCCTGGGCGGGGCCGTATCCGGTGAGCACGGCATCGGGCGAGCGAAGAAGCGGTCGTACCTGGCCGAGTTCGAGGATCCGTCCAAGCTGGCGCTCATGCGGCGCATCAAAGCCAGCTTCGATCCCCATGGCATCCTCAACCCAGGTGCCATCTTCGACCCCGAGCCGTCGACGGGACCAGACCGGTGAACGGGGCCCAGGCCCTCATCCGCACGCTGGTCGACCGGGGTGTGGACACCTGCTTCACCAACCCGGGGACCTCGGAGATGCACTTCGTCGCCGCCCTCGATGACGTACCGGCCATGCGGGCCGTGCTGGCCCTGTTCGAGGGGGTGGCCACCGGCGCAGCCGACGGGTATGCCCGCATGACCGGTCGGCCGGCGGCCACGCTCCTCCATCTGGGGCCGGGGCTGGGCAACGGCCTGGCCAACCTGCACAATGCCCGGCGGGCCCACAGCCAAGTGGTCAACATCGTCGGCGACCATGCCACCACCCACCGGCGCTACGACGCGCAGCTCCAGTCGGACATCGAGACGGTGGCCCGCAACGTGTCCACCTTCGTCCGGACCTCGGGCTCGACAGCCGACCTCATCGGCGATGCCCTCGCCGCCCTGTCCGCCGCCATCGGCCCTCCGGGCTCGGTGGCGACGCTCATTCTCCCGGCCGATGTGTCGTGGACGAGCGATGAACGATTCGACCGAGCGGAACTGCCGGCACCGGACACGGAACCAAGAGCGGGAGCGAGCCCGAGCGAGGACGCCATCATCGCGGCGGCCGCCGCGTTGCGGTCCTCGGAACCGGCGGTCATCCTCATCGGGGGCCGGGCCTGCTCGGGAACGGCCCTCGGCCGGGTGGCGGACATAGCCGAAGCCACCGGGGCCCGATTGCTGGCCGAGACCTTCCCCGCCCGCCTGGAGCGCGGTGTTGGCCGGCCCCCGGTCGATCGACTTGCCTATCTGGCCGAATTCGCGGCCACGCAGCTCGAGGGCGCCCGGCATCTGGTGCTGGTCGACGCGAAGTCCCCTGTCTCCTTTTTTGCCTATCCGGATCGGCCGAGCGACCTGGTCCCCGAGGGTTGCACGGTGGACGAGGTGGTCGGCCCTGACGGCGATCTGGGCGCGGCGATCGACGCGCTCATGGCCGTCCTGGAGGTGCCGACGGGCATCGCCCGTCGGCAGGACCGGGAGGTGCCCGAGCTGCCTACCGGGGCACTCACCGCCCAAGCCGTCAGCCAGGCGCTCGGTGCCCTGCTCCCCGAGGGGGCGATCGTGTCCGACGAGGGGAACACGTCGAGCCTGTTCGCCCCGGGGGCCACGGCCGCAGCGCCGCCACACGACTGGCTCTGCCTCACCGGCGGCGCCATCGGCCAGGGACTGCCGGTGGCAGTGGGCTCCGCCGTGGCCTGCCCTGATCGACGGGTGGTGGCCTTGGAGGCGGACGGGAGCGCCCTCTACACGTTGCAGGCGTGGTGGACCATGGCCAGGGAAGGCCTGGACGTCACGACCATCTTGTTGAACAACCGGTCCTATTCGGTGCTGAACATGGAGCTCGCCCGGGTGGGCGCCGGCACTCCCGGGCCACGGGCGAGGGCCGTCCTCGATCTTTCCCGTCCCGACCTCGATTTCGTGTCCCTGGCCAGGGGGATGGGACTCCACGCGGTGCGGAGCGATACCGCCGAGGGATTCTGCGATGCGCTGGGACGCGCCCTCGCCACTCCCGGGCCGACCCTGGTGGAGGCGGTCATTCCTGGCCTGATCTGATCACGGCCCGGTGGACCGATGACTTCTGGTCGGCTGCTTCGTCCTATCAGTGATGTCAGACGCCGTTCTCGACTGTGTATCGGTAGGATCCAGGGCCGTGGCACTCGACGCTCCCGTGGCCCCCACCGACCTGGAACCGTTTCGGAGGGAGCTGACCGGCTACTGCTACCGGATGCTGGGCTCAGGCTCCGAGGCGGAGGACGCCGTCCAGGAGACCATGGTGCGGGCCTGGCGCAACTCCGACCGGTTCGAAGGTCGGTCCAGCGTGCGCTCCTGGCTGTACCGCATCGCCACCAATGTGTGCATCGACATGCACCGCTCAGTGCAGCGCCGGGCCCGGCCCATGGAGATGGGGCCATCGTCGCCCCCCGAGGAGTCCCACCTCGGCCCCTTGCTGCCCGAGGCCACCTGGGTCACTCCGGTCACCGACGCAAGCGTCGCTCCCGAGAGCTCGGACCCGGCCGAGATCGCTCAGTACCGCGAGTCGATCCGACTCGCCTTCGTGACCGCGCTCCAGCACCTGCCTGCGCGCCAGCGTGCCGCACTGATCCTTTGCGAGGTGCTTCGCTGGCAGGTAGCCGAGGCAGCCGAGCTCCTCGACACCAGCGTGGCCGCAGTCAACAGCGCCCTGCAGCGGGCCCGGGCCACCCTCGGTTCCCTGCCCGCAGGCGCGCACCGGGAGAAGCTGGATGATGCCGACGCCGAGCTGCTCGAGCGGTATGTCGACGCCTTCGAGCGCTACGACATCGAGCGGCTGGTGACGCTGCTACACGAGGATGCCGTCCAATCGATGCCGCCCTTCGCCATGTGGATCCAGGGGGCGGCCAACATCGGCACGTGGATGGTCCAGCCCGGACCGAGCGCCTGCCGGGGGTCTCGGCTGCTACCCACGTGGGCCAACGGCTGCCCGGCCTTCGGGCAGTACAAGCCCGACCCGGCCGGCGGCCATGCGCCCTGGGCCCTTCAGGTGCTCGAGATCTCAGGAGGGCGAATCACCGGGATGAACTTCTTCCTGACAGTGCTGGATCCCACGTGGCTCTTCGCAGAATTTGGTCTGCCCGTCCATCTCGACCCGTAGACCGGCCAGCTCGAGCAGGGCTCGCATCACCGGCGAGACATCGGCGAGGGTGATGCCGCCACCGAGACGACCAGCCAGCAGCGCCAGGCGGGCCACGTCGTCGACGGCGCCGAGATCGGGGGGTCCCGTCCCTTCGAGCAGGCAACCAGCGAGCACCGTGCCATCGGGACCTACGACCGTGATTCGGCACCAGCGCTGGGGGACAGCCATCGATTGGTGGACGGGCGACAGGAGTTGATCTCATCGGTCGGCTGAGCACGGCCGTGTCCTCACCTGCGCTCGTGTCTCGGCGGAACCGATGACTCCTGTCCCCGGGAGCCGTCAGATCCCATAGACGCATCCACCGGCCCACAAGGAGCAACCATGACCACCCGTGACCGCGCCCCCATTGGATCGCCCTGCTGGGTCGACCTGTGGACCTCCGACGTCGAAGGCAGCCGCACGTTCTACACCGAGCTCTTCGGGTGGGAGGCTCAAGAGCCGAGCCCGGAGTTCGGCGGCTACTTCATGTTCATCCGCAACGGCGTTCCTGTTGCCGGTGCCATGGGGGGAGACATGGAGGGCATGCCGGGCAAGGACTCCTGGAAGATCTATCTGGCCACCGACGACATCGACAAGACGGCAGAGGCGGCAACGGCCATGGGGGCCCAGATCCTCGCACCGTCGATGCCCGTGGCCGATCTCGGAGTCCAGCTGGTGCTCACCGACCCCACGGGCGCCCAACTCGGTGTGTGGCAGCCCATGGCCTTCCCCGGTTTCACGGTCATGAACGAGCCCGGTGCTCCGAGTTGGTTTGAGCTGTTCACCCGGGACCACTCCGCCTCCGTGGCTTTCTACCGCTCGGTGTTCCACTGGGAAACCAACGCGGTTGGTGACAGCGATGAGTTCCGCTACACCACGATGCGTGACCCCGGCAGCGAGGAGGAGCTGGCCGGAATCATGGACGCCACCGCGTGGCTCCCCGAGGGTGTGCCCGCTCACTGGTCGATCTACTGGCAGGTCGACGACGCAGACGCCACGGTGGCCAAGGTCAGGGACTTGGGCGGGTCGCTGGTGGCAGACGCTGAGGACACGCCGTATGGTCGGCTGGCCACCGTGGCCGACCCAGCCGGTGCCCAGTTCAAGCTGCGCACCGTCACCCAATAGTCCTCGCGAGGAGCGCGTCGACCGCACTGTGTGGGCCCCCGTCGGCCGACGGCCACGCGATCAGCTTCGGCCCCACTGATGCGCCATCGACCCCAGGGCACCGACCGCGCCACCTGTGGGCAGCTACTGATCACCGCCGGTGGCGGCGTCGCCGAGCTCGGCCCGTTCCACGAGGCGCCTGTTCACCTGACGGGCGAGGTGTATCGAGAACACCGCTGAGGGGATCTCGACGAACGCGGCCAGCACCAAGGCCGAAACGAACTGAGTTCGGTTTCCCGAGGTGGTGACGTCGAACCACGCGTCGACGATAAGGAGGGTGGCGGTGGCGATGGCGGCGAACTGCACCCGCTGGTCAACCCGGAAAGCCATGTACGCCGTCCTGATGATGACGAAGACGAGCAGGCAATCGAAGCCGACCCACGCCGCTCGATAGTGCAGATCAATGTTTCGTCGGGGCAGCGTGATGGCCAGGTACACGATCCATGGCATGAGGACTGCGGCTGCTCCTGCATAGAGCCACGCCATTCGACGCGCCCTCCGCTGGGTTTCGGGGGACAGGTGACGCTGGTTCTCCGTTGGGTCAGTACGACGCATGCGTTCCTTCCGGTTCCCCCAACGACGGGCGCCCATGGTCGGGACATGGGAGCCGCCGCGGCTCCCCGAGCTCATCCAGTCGCCCGACCGGCTCCCATTCGATGCTCACCGCTCGAATGTAGTTGCTGGCCACCGGCCTCCCTTTCGGACGGCGGTGTAGTCGGCCCTGGTACCGGGTACTAAGTTGCTCGAGAGACGCACCTACATCGCATCCCAAAGGAGAGCAGATGGATCAGGGTTCCAGACAGACGGCGAACTACTCGAATCCGCTGCAGTTGGATTCCAAGCTCTTGAGGGTCGGGGCGACCCTTGCCGCCGCCGGTGGGCTCGTCTGGCTCGCCGGCGTTGCCCTGGGCAGTCTCGCACTGGGTGCAGCCGCTCGAGAGTGGATCCAGCAACTCGAGCAGCCGCCCCTCGAAATTGCCAAGAGCAAGTGGCGCCAAGCGATAGCCGCCGGCGCTGCTGGCGCCGACGCGTGGAGCAAGGGTCCGCCGGCCTGAGGTAGGGCCGCAGGCCGCCCCTGGGCACGGAGGGACAGCGCGTGCCGCCCCTTGGAAAATTACCGAGAGCGGCGGTCCATGATCAGGCAGCTACCGGTGGCCGTGGCGACCACCTTGCCGGCGGAATCCTCGATCTCGGCGCTGGCGAAGGCGACCCGGCGCCCCGGCTTGGTGACCAGCCCGATGGCGCGAACCGGGGTGCTGGCCACGGTGACCGGTCGTAGGTAGCTGACGTTCAGGTCGATCGAGGTGTAGGCCACACCCGCCTCGAGCGTGGTGTGCACCGCGCAGCCGATGACGGTGTCGGCCAGCGTGCAGGCCAACCCCCCGTGGACCATGCCGATTGGGTTGTAGACCGATTCGTCCAATTCACATTCGAAGACCACCCGGCCGGGCTCGATCTCGACCATGCGCATCCCGAAGAGGAGGGCGATCGGCGGGGGCGGCAGCTTCCCGTCCCGGATGGCGGCGAGGAAGTCCAGTCCGGTGAGTTCGGCTCCTGCCGCCGCCGTGCGGATTGGGTCGTGCCATACGACCGTCTTGCTCTGCGCGTCCCCCACCCGTCGGTGCTCACGCCATGCGTTCCGAGTTGACGAGTGTCGCTCATGCCAACCCCTCGGCGACGAGGGGCGTTGCCATCGGTTGTGCTGCGTTGGCGGTCACCGCTCGAGGCGACTGCCGGACGGCCACGTGCGGACGCAGAAGGCAGCAGACGAGCCCCGACGCGGTGGCCATGGCCGCAACGAACCACCACATGTGGTGGAAGTTGCTCAGAGCCCCGACGACGCTGTGGGGAGCCCCGAGTATCACGACCAGCAGGGCGACCCCCACCGCCCCCCCAACCTGACGTGCGGTCTGGTTGACGGCACTTCCAACCGCGAACCGCTCGTGATGCAAGCTCGCGACGGCGGCGGCGCTGAGGACCGGGAACGTGAGGCCAATACCGAGCCCGATGACGAGCGTTCCCGGGAGCCATGCGGTGAGGTACTCAGGACGGAGGCCGGTCCGGACGGCGAACCAGCAAAGTCCGGACGCGAAGATGGCGAATCCGACGAGCAGGACCCTGCGGAACCCGTAGGTCCTGGCCATGCGTCCGGCGGGACCGGCAACGACGGCAACGACCAGAGGACCAGGGGTCACGGCCAGGCCCGCCCGCAGGATGGAGTAGTGCCAGACGCTGGTGAGGAACAGGATGTTGCCCAGGAGCACGGCGAAGAAGCCGACGGCATAGAGAAAGGTGGCCGCGTTGGCCACGCTGAAGGAGCGGGCCCGGAAGAGCGTCAAGTCGAGCACGGGCTCCTGATGCCGGCTCGACCGGTAGAGGAACAGCGCGCCGAGGCACAGGGAGGCGACGAACGCGCCGATGATTCGCGCACTCGTCCACCCCCAGCTGGGTCCCTGTGAGATGGCCAGCACCAACGAGGCCAGTGCCCCGCTCAACAGGACCACCCCGGGATAATCGGGAGTCGACGTGGAGCGACCCGGGATCGTCTCGGTGAGCACGCGGCGGCCCACCAGCCACGCCACCAAACCAATCGGAAGGTTGACGTAGAAGACCGCTCGCCATCCGAAACCGGTGATCAGAAGGGAACCGAAGGACGGACCGGTGGCGACGGCCAGCGCCCCGATCCCGCCCCACAGGGCGACAACCTGGGAACGCCGCTCGGCGGGGAAGGCGCTGAGCAGCAGACTGAGCGAAGCGGGCAGGAGGGCGGCGGCCCCAGCTCCTTGGACCAGACGACCGAGGACCACGAGGTCGACCGACGGTGCCAGACCGCACAATGCCGAGCCCAGACAGAAGACGCCGAGGCCGACAAAGAAGACCCGGCGGCTTCCGAGCCGGTCGGCGGTCCTCCCCGCCACGACCAGCAGGGAGCCGAATACGATGCTGTAGCCGGTGATCACCCAGGCCAGTGTGGCCTGCGTGTCGTGGGAAAACGAGCGCTCCAGGGCCGGAAAGGCGATGTTCACGATCGAGAGATCGAGGGAGGCCATGAAGGCCCCCAACGCTGTGACCACGAAGATCACCGTCCGACGGCCAGAGTGTGGCAGCACCTTCTCGGCCCGGTCCATGCTGGTCAGTTCGGTCATGAAATGCACTCTAGGAGATTGCGTTCTATGATGCAACCCACTAGCCTGAGGGTTATGGAACGGAAGAGCTTCGCCGACATGGACTGCTCGGTGGCCCAGTGCCTCGAGGTGGTCGGTGAGTGGTGGAGCATGTTGATCGTGCGGGACGCCTTTCTCGGGGTCACGCGCTTCGAGGAGCTGCAGCGCCGACTGGGTATCTCCCGCAACATCCTCCAGCAGCGCCTCACCACCCTGGTCGAGGCCGGGGTGTTGCACCGGGTGCCGTACTCGGAGCACCCGGTGCGATACGACTACCGGCTTACCGACAAGGGTCGTGACCTGTGGCCGGTGATCACGGCCATGCGCCAGTGGGGCGATCACTACGCCGCGCCATCGGGGCCGCCGATCCAGGTTGCCCACAAAGCCTGCGGATCGACCGCCGATGCCGTGTTGGTCTGTGGCTCCTGTGGTGAGCCCCTCGGTCCGAGAGAGGTGCGGGCCCTGCCCGGTACCGGACGGGCCGAGTCCCAGGTGGTTCCCCACGCCCATCAGCAGGGTGAGCGCACGGGCTGACCGTCGGGCGGGTTGCCTTCGCTGCTGCGGTAGCGCGATCGTCCGGGGTGTGGTGAGGCGGAAAGACCAAAATCGGAATCCGATATCGATATCCGATAGTAGCTAGGATTTCCGCCGTGAACGAGTTCCTTCGGGGCGCGGTGCGGCTGCATATCCTCCACCACGCCAGCCAGGGCGAGGTGCACGGAGCCTGGATGGCCGAGGAGTTGGCCGGTCACGGCTACCGGATCAGCCCCGGCTCGCTGTATCCCACCCTGCACAAGATGGAGGCCGATGGTCTTCTCAGGTCGCACGCTCGGACCGTGGGTGGACGGTCTCGCCGCTCCTACGTGGCCACGGCCAAGGGTCGGGCGGAGCTGAGGAAGACCAAGGTCCAGTTGCGGGTGTTGGCCGACGAGGTTCTCGACCCCGAATCGCCGTGAGCGAGGCCGCCGATGATCACGCGTCGGCTGCACCCCGGGTGGCGTTGACCACCGTCGCCCGGCAGTGGACCCGAATCGGCTGTATCGGCTTCGGCGGTCCGCCCACCCACATCGCCTTGCTCCGGCGTCTGTGCGTCGAAGAGCGCCGGTGGATCGACGCCGGTGAATTCGAGGATGGCATTGCCACCACCAACATGCTGCCGGGTCCGGCGTCGACGCAACTGGCCATCTTCTGCGGATGGCGGCTGCGGAGGACGGCCGGTGCCATCGTAGGTGGGATCTGCTTCATCGTTCCCGGGCTGGTCCTCATCCTCGCCCTGTCGGCGGTGTTCCTGGCCAGCCACCCGCCCTCCTGGGTTCTCGGGGCTGCCGCCGGAGCGGGTGCCGTGGTCCCGGCGGTGGCGATCAACGCGGCCTGGGGGCTCCTCCCCGCCAGTTGGACGCGCATCGGGCCGGAAACGGTCGAGCATGTCCGCTGGCTCGTCTATGCCCTCCTCGGTGGCAGCGCAGCCGCGACGGCCGGTCCCTACCTCGTCTTCGTGCTGATTGCGTGCGGTGTGGCCGAGATCCTGATCCGGCGGCGCGGTCGACCGGCCAGACCGAGATCGGCGCCGGGTGTCGTCCCGGCAATGATCGGCCACGCGGTGGCAGCCGGCGGACTGGGCGCGCTGGCATGGGTGGCCCTCAAGGTCGGCGCGCTGTCCTACGGCGGTGGGTTCGTGATCATCCCGCTCATGCAGCACGACGCGGTGACCGCCTACCACTGGATGACCGCGGCCCAGTTCTTGGACGCCGTCGCCCTGGGCCAGATCACCCCGGGTCCTGTGGTCCAGACTGTCGCCGTCGTGGGCTATGCCGCCGGTGGCGTGTGGGGGGGATTGCTGGCCGCGCTGGTGGCCTTCGCCCCATCGTTCTTGTTCGTGCTGGTCGGCGCCCCACACTTTGATCGGATCCGGACCAACCCCTCGATTGCCGGGTTCCTCACCGGAGCGGGGCCCGCGGTCATCGGCGCCATAGCCGGATCGGCGATCCCCTTGGGGCTCTCGTTCGGGCACCTGTGGCAAATCCCCGTCCTCGGCGGAGCTCTGCTCTGGCTCTTCCTGGCCCGACGGGGCGTCGTGAGCGCCTTGTTGCTCGGTGGAACGCTCGGCATCGTGCTGGCGCTGGTGGGCGTACCGGTCTGAGCACCGGCCCCTGCCCCCGGGTCGAGGACCGCTCAGCGTTCGAGAGCGATGATGGTGCGCTCGACGACGGCGCCCTCGGCCAGGACGAGCTCGCCGAAGGTGCAGGCCGGTTGGGTACGCCGGGTCGTGGCCGACCCCGGGTTGAACAGCAGCTGGCCGTCGATGCCGACCTGGTCGCAGGGAACGTGGCTGTGGCCGAACACGACGATGTCAGCCTCGGGGAACCGTCGCCGCAGCCGCGTGGGCCGACCGGCCCGTTGGCCGCTGTCGTGGACCATGGCCAGGTTGACCCCGGCCAGGTGGAGCACCCTCGTCTCGGGGAGATGACCGACCAGTGCCCGATCGTTGTTGCCGAGCACGGCGTAGGTCGGGGCCGCTTGGTTGAGCCGTTCGAGCAGGCCGGCTTCGAGGACATCCCCGGCGTGGAGAACCACGTCGCACCGATTGATCCGATCCCAGACTTGCTCGGGAAGATCACGCCGGGGCAGGTCGCGGTCGCGCAGATGGGTGTCGGCAAGGACGACGGCGCGTACCGAGTCGCTCATGGGCTGCTGAGGGAGGCCTTTCCCGCTGTCGCCGTGAAGCTGACCATGGGAGGTACCTCGAGGTAGACGTCCCAAAAGCCGGGATCGTACGCGTCCCGTCCCTCCGGGGATACTTCGGGCATCACCCAGTCGAACGAGGTGAACCCGGCTGCGGCGAACTGGCTCCGGTAGACGTCGGTGGGCAGGTAGTAGTTGTCGATCTCGAAGCTGGTGCCGTCGGGATTGAAGAACCGGTAGGTGATGGTGCTGCCTTCGGCGCGCTCAGTGGCGCTGCGTTTCACGAAGCCATAGCGCCGGTAGTGGTCGCCCATAGTTGGTGGATTTTCGGGATAGTCGTTACAGCCGACGACGAGGCCCCCGGGTCGAACCAGCCGAGCCACGCTCTGGATCAGCGAACGGAGCTCGGCCCGGCTGGTGGCGTAGTTGAACAGGAAGGCGCAGTAGGCGATGTCGAATTGCTCATCCAGGTCGGCTGAGGCCACGTCGGCCAGGACATACTCGATCCCGAGGGGCTCTGCCTCCTCCGCTCGACGGCCGAGCGAGATCATCTCGGCCGAGATGTCCACCCCGACCACTCGCATGGCCCCTCGTCGTTTGAGCTTGCGGGCGTAGATGCCCTCGCCGCAGGCCAGGTCGACAACGGAACGCCCAGTCAGATCGGGGAGCAGGCCGAAACTCGTGTGCTCCTCCACGTGTATCCGGAAGGGAAGCAACTTCGACTCTTGGTACTCGAGGCTGATCTTGTCGTACTCCTCGGCTACGTGGTGGAAATCGGTCACGTGGTCGCCATCGGAGCTCGTGCCGTGGGGTTGGATTGGCCCTGGGCTGCGAGCCGGTTCTGCCACACGGCCATAACGGGCATGCCCGCGAGTTCGATTGCGATGGCGCCCAGGAACACGGGATGGGGACGGCCGGTCCTGCGCCACGAGATCAATCGGGCCAGACCTCCAGCGAACACGACGCCCATGATCAACCGGAGCTTGGTGGTCTCCTTCTCGACGCGGGGCAGCGTCGACCAAATGATCGGCGCGATGGAGAACCAAAAGGCATTGATGAATCGGTATTCGCTGTCGAGGGTTGCCATCACCTCACTCGAGTCACCGGGGAGCGTCTTCGGGCCAACCACCATGCCGATCAGTCCGGAGGCGAAGGGGATGCCGGCGAGGGCCCCCATCGTCAACTGAAACGCTCGGCGTTCACCCTGGCGGTCACCACTGGGTCGGTGTGCTGGGCCACTCACCCTCCTATCGTTGCACAGCGGGATCGGACGGTCGGTCCGCGTCAGAGTGTTGCTGGCACGGGCGGCGGTGCTCGGGCATGCTTCGGGGGTGCCACAGCCAAGAGGGCGTCGTGTCCTGCTCACACCACCGTCTATCGCATGAACATCTTCTTCGCACTGCTGGCTGCTTTGGCCAACGCGGTGAGCACCATCACCCAGCATGTAGCCAGCACCACCGACACCAAGGGCATCACCGGTTGGCGCTTTGTTCGCTACCTGGCCAAGAACCCTCTGTGGCTCTTCGGTTGGGTGGCCCTGCTCGGCGCGTTCGTCTTCCAGGCGATCGCCCTTCACAACGGACTGCTTTCGTTGGTCCAGACCCTCCTGATGACCGAGTTGGTGTTCGCCCTGGTCCTCCGGCGGCTGTGGATCCGACAGGCCATCAGCGCCGCTGCTTGGGCCTCTGCCGGGTTGACCTGCGTCGCTGTCTCGGTGTTCATCGCCGTGGCCGAGCCCAGGGGAGGGTTTGCCACGCCCACGTCCGGCGCGTGGGCATCCTCGATCGTGGGCTGCGGCGTCGGTGCCGCCCTGTTGGCCTTGCTCGGAACGCGAGGGTCCCCCGCTCGCCGGGCCGCCTTCCTGGCCACGGCGGCCGCGGTGGTGTGGGCGCTCGACGCCACGTTCATCAAAGCAATGACCGACACCCTGACCGAGGACGGCATAGGGGGAATATTCCTCCACTGGCCGGTCTACGCAGTGGCCGTGTCCGGCATCGTTGGAACGCTCCTCGTCCAGGTGACGTTGCATGTTGGCCCGCTCCGGGTGTCCCAACCCCTACTCGTCATCGTCGACCCGCTGGTCAGCATTTTCTTGAGCGTGCACCTCTTCGACGAGCACTTCACCCAGGATGTGGGGGACCTGACCATTGCGTCGATTGCCTTCGTGGCCCTGTGCGTCGGCGTCGTCATGATGACGATGACGGTGCCCGAGACGATGGAGCGAGCGGGACCGACGACCGCTCGGGCCCGCTGAGGCGGGTGGCGACTGGCCACCGTGACCTCAGGCCTCATCCCTCAGCTGTCAGCTATCGACTTCCAGCCGATAGGTCCGATCGTCCCCTGGTCCCCGTTGGTGTCGCCAAGCTAGCGACTTCCCTTGTCCCCCGCCCGGTCCCGATGGCCTGACCATGGCACGAAGTCGACGGCGAGCAGCAGACTCAACCGATGACGTATGTGAGCCCGACCTCTGTTTCCAACGTGGCTGACGCGGCGTGCAGCGATACCGCCCACGTCTGGTCACCGACGATCCCGTCGACCTGAACGCCCCCCCAATTCTGGAATGCCTCCACTGCTGCCTTGGTATTCGGTCCGAAGTCCCCGTCGATTCCCTGAGGGGTCACCCCTCCCCACAGCGAAGCACCATTGGTCAGCACCGTCTGCAAGCTGCTGACGACCGGCCCGGTCGAACCCACCTCGAGCGTAGGCATGGGCCCGCCGTCGGGCAGAGCGTTCCACGTGTTCGGGCCGACGATCCCGTCGACGGTCAGGCCGTTCCCTTGCTGGAACTCCTTCACCGCCGATTCGGTCGCCGGTCCGAAATCACCGTCAACGGCTAGACCCGGTGTCTGGAGTTCGTCGCAGCGC
This sequence comes from uncultured Acidimicrobiaceae bacterium, assembly GCA_963781305.1. Classification (GTDB taxonomy): domain Bacteria; phylum Actinomycetota; class Acidimicrobiia; order Acidimicrobiales; family RAAP-2; genus DASXMT01. Next base: position 142,604 of record CAWAFL010000014.1, on the reverse strand, counting down.
GCGTTGGAGACGCTTGACGACGTCTCCGGTCGCACCTTGGTTGATTGTGGGTTGTCCAGGATTGGGCATGTGCTCCCCTTCGTATTCGTTCGTAGGACGCGAACTCGGCCCGATCCCGGTGACGAAAGGCAACCGGCCACCTCGCCGTGACCCCTCCAAGACTACCCGGCACCGCTCCGGCGTCGATAGAGACATGTGGCTTGTGGGTGTCGCCAGATGGGACTGGATGGCGCCGCTTTTCGGAGAGAAGCTGTCTCCGAGGGTGCCTTCCGGACCCATGGAATCTGAGGAGAGGAGAGCGACTGGTGACGCCCGCCGAACTGATCGAACGTCTCGGACTCGAACCCCACCCCGAGGGGGGCTGGTATCGCCAGACCTGGCTGGACGCCGTAGAGGACGGGCAACGAGGTTGCGGCAGTGCGGTCTACTACCTGTTGACCGACTCCGATGTGTCCCTGCGCCACCGAGTCGACGCCACCGAGATCTGGCACTACTACAGCGGCGCGCCGATCGAACTCAGAATTGGCACTTCAAACGGACCCGATGAGGTCAACATCCTCGGACCCGACATCGACCAGGGCCAGGCCCCACAGATAGTGGTCCCACCAGGAGAGTGGCAGCAGGCTCGATCGCTTGGTCTCTACACACTAGTCGGCTGCACGGTGTCACCTGCATTCCAGTTCAATGGGTTCGAACTGGCCGAGCCGACCTAGTCGAGTGGTTCGCCCCGGGCTCGACAGCAATGATGAGCGGCATGGGAAAACCTGCACTTTTGATCATGGACGTCCAAAACGTGATTGTTGAGCGATATGGCAACGACTCCGAACCGTTGCTCGTTGCCCTGTCCACGGCAACAAAGGCCGCTCGTGATGCCGGGGTGCCGGTGATCTACGTGCGGGTTGCCTTCCGTCCCGGCACTCCTGAAATCAGCGGTCGGAACCGGAGCTTCTCCGCTCTTGCCGGTCTGGGGGGCATGGGCGTCGACGACTTGTCCACTCAGATCCACCCAGGGGTGGAACCCGGACCCGACGACGTCGTGGTGATCAAGAAGCGTGTCAGCGCGTTCGCCGGCAGCGACCTCGACGTCGTACTCCGCTCGCTCGACGTGGACTCTTTGGCGCTGACCGGCATCGCCACGAGTGGGGTCGTGCTGTCCACGCTGCGCCAAGCGGCGGACTTGGACTATGACCTCACCGTCCTCCGTGATGGGTGCGCCGACGCCGACCCCGAGGTGCACCGCGTCCTCTTGGGCAAGGTCTTCCCCCGACAGGCCGCCGTGCTCAGTGTCAACGAGTGGGTGGACCAGCTCGGCGCGTCCGCTTCCAGTGAGGCAGCCGGCGGCGCCTCGAGCAGTAGCTCAGCTCTCAGGGAATGAGCACGATCTTGCCGCGGGTGTGCCCCTTTTCCAGCTCGGCGTAGGCCTCTCGCACCTGGTCGAGCGGGTAGGTGGCGTCAATGGGCACGGTGATGCGCCCCGATGCCACCAGATCGACCAGCTCGGCCAGCACCTCGGCGCTCGAGGCAGCCGCGCTACCCTCTGTCTTGGCCCCGTATTTCTGGGCGGCCTCGAAGGCGGTGATGGTGTCCACCCGCTCCGGTCGGACGCCGAGATCGATGGCCAGTTTGACGTATTCCTCGCCGTAGGTGTCGATGAAGGCGTCCACGCCGGCGGAAGCGGCAGCCCGAATGCGCTCGGCGAGACCATCGCCGTAGGCGACCGGGGTCACGCCGATTGAGGACAGCCACGCGTGGTTGGCCTCCGAAGCGATGGCGATGACGGTTGCCCCTCGGGCCTTCAACAGCTGCACGGTGATCGATCCGACACCGCCGGCGGCGGCCGACACGGCGACCGTGTCACCGGGCCCGGCAGCGACGGCTCGCACGGCGGCATACGCAGTCACGCCGGCCACGAAGAGCGAGCCGGCCACCGGCCATTCGACGGAGGCGGGCTTGGCCACGAGTTGGCCAGCGGGTACGTTGACGTAGTCGGCTTGGCTCGCCCGCCGGTCGGTCCACCCTGCCACCTCGTCGCCAACGGCAAACCCATCGACGCCCTCGCCAATCTGGTCGATCACGCCCGCTAGGTCGCTGCCCTGACCCGAGGGGAACGTGGCCGGAAAGATGTCGCGGAGGAATCCCTCCCTGATCTTGCCCTCGCCGGGATTGATACCCGCCGCTTTCACTGCAACCAGGACCTCGTCGGGCGGAGGGTCGGGGACATCGACCTCGGCGATGTACAGAGCATCCAACCCGCCATATTCGTCGAACCTCACTGCTCGACCTCGTCTGGTCATCACTGGCCCCTTTCTCGTGCCCTCGCCGGGCGCCCAGTCCGAGTCGGCACAGACATGGCCCCCGTCGGGTCCAACTGGTGCCGTGGCGAGGTGACCGGCTTCGGTTCCCTTGATCCTCCACTTTTTGCAACGCACCATCGGGCGGATTTGTGCCCCGAGGTTGTCTGATCGCCTGCTCAGCGTGACCAAAGGGCCAGCGCCAAAAGTAGCGGTTTCACAGCGATTAACATCATCCGCCGGGATCCAAGACGTTCAACGAAGGGTGTGTCATGGCAGCAGAGATCGGGTACGACGGGAAGGTGGCGATCGTCACCGGCGCAGGTGGCGGACTGGGACGTGAGCACGCCCTTGAGCTGGCCCGACGTGGGGCTCGAGTAGTGGTGAACGACCTCGGCGGGTCGGTTCACGGGGACGGCGGCGGCGAAGGCCCGGCCCACACGACGGCGAAGGAGATCGAGAGCCTGGGCGGCGAAGCCGTGGCCGACATCAACAGCGTGGCCACCACCGAGGGCGGTCAGGCCATAGTCAAGACGGCACTCGATGCGTTCGGCGGCGTCGACATTCTGGTTAACAACGCCGGCATCCTGCGGGACAAGGCGTTTCACAACATGACCCCGGATCTGGTCTCGGCCGTGCTCGATGTCCACCTACGCGGTGCCTTCAACGTCACCCAACCCGCCTATGTCCACATGCGCGAGAAGGGCTACGGCCGGATTATCAACACCTCGTCCAACTCAGGCATCCTGGGCAACTTCGGCCAGGCCAACTACGGTGCGGCCAAGATGGGTCTGGTCGGGCTCACCCGGGTCCTGGCCATCGAGGGCCGCAGGCACAACATCAAGGCCAACGCCATCGCCCCGGTGGCCTTCACCCGCATGACGGAAGAGCTCTTCGGGCCTGAACTGGGTGAGAAGCTCGACCCCAAGCTGGTCACCCCCCTTGTGTGCTGGCTCGCCTCTGACGAGGTCGACGTCAGCGGCGAGGTGTACTCGGCCGCCGGCGGCGTCGTAGCCCGCTTCTTCATCGGCTTGACGCCGGGCTACTACAACGCCGAACTCAGCGTCGAGGACGTACGCGACCACTGGAGCGAGATCCGCGATGAAGAGGGATACATCGTGCCCGAGGACTCGAGCGGGGAACTCAAGAAGCTGGCCGCCATCCTCGGGGATAGCTAGTTCGCCCGCGGGGTCACGTCTGGAAACCGCAACGGTCCTGGCTCGGATTGTCCGTGGACCCATCCCTTCGATCCGACAGTACGAAGTTGCGCCCCCGCGGAGGACGCCTGCCCCGGCGTGCGTCCATCCGCGGTCGCAATTCGCTCGTCGTAGTCCCTTGAGGCCCCTTCATCTACGATCCGTGTCGGGCCGGCAGCGCACTGTCCACTAGGGGTTTCCTAGATGCGAGCGCCTCGGGGTTCGCAAAAGATATGAAGGCCACCTCCCAGGACATTCGATGCGAAAGGAAGCAGGCTCATGCCCGACGACTCAGTAGGCGACTCCGGCTCCTCGATCGACAACCGCCACCTCCTGCTTGTCGGTGCCGGCCCGGGTCTTGGAATGGCCGTGGCTCGTCGATTCGCCAACGGCGGCTATCGGCTGACCTTGGTGGCTCGCAGCACGGACGGACTCCGCGATCTCGCTGACGGCCTGGCTGACACCGGAGCCCAGATCAACACGGTCGCAGCGGATGCCAGCGACCCCGAAGGTCTGGGAGCTCGAGTCGCTGAGCTCTATACCGAGCAGGGTGCGCCCGGGCTCATCATCTACAACGCAGTCATGGGAGCTCCGGACCAGCTCCTGAGCTCTAGTGTCGAGCACCTGCAGACGGCGTATGCGGTTGACGTCATCAGCGCCATCGTCGTGACGCAGGTCGCCGCCCCAGTCATGCGCTCGGCCGGCTCCGGCACCATCATCGTGACAGGCGGCGGTTTCGCAGATCATCCGATCCCAGTCCTCGCCACCGTTTCCCTCGGCAAAGCAGCGCTCCGATCCGCTGCCACCATGCTCGGAGCCGATTTGGAGCCGGATGGTATCCGGGTGGCCACATTGACCATCGCCGGACAGATCGTTGCCGGCACCGCCTTCGATCCCGAGAACATCGCAAAGCGCTACTGGGAGGTCGTTCAAACGGCCGATCCCTGGCAGTCCGAGTTTCGCTTTACCGGCGAATAGGGCTGTGGCGCCTGAGCGCGTTGTGGTCGTGATCGGGGCGCACCCGAATGACTCCCCACTGGGGAAGCGGGCCGCCTACTCCTCGGAGACGAGGTCGCCCTCGTCGAGAGCCTCGGCCAGCTCGAGGGAGTCCAGAGCCAGGAGTGAATCGAGCTCTGCAGCCAAGTTCTTGATCTCTTCGGCCTCGTAGTAGCTGCGGTTCAACGTGAGGGTCAGCTGGTGCTGCACCATGGCCAGAGCATCTTCCGCTGCTGCCGCGGCGTCGTAGACTGAGAACAGCCGGGCCTGCATGGCCTGAGCCGATACGTACCGGGTACCTCTCGTCTCTGCCTCGACGGGTAGGGAACGGAGGAGGTCTCCCGGCGTCGGGGTGCGTCCCTCGGCCGACTCGGGAGCATCTGGCAATTCGGTCACGGCTTGCTCAGTCACCGCCTGCTCTCCGCTTACTACTTCCTCGCTGACGCTCTCTTCGGTGTTGCCCTCTTCGTTCTTGATCCTTCTCATCGTCCGTCTCCCTTCACGTGCTGGCTCCGGTGTGTCGGGAATCCTCCTCTAAAAGGGTAAACACCGATTGGCCAGGTCCTGTTCCTTGATCCTGAAGAGTCCTCCATGCAGGGTTGATGCACCCATTTCTCAGAATTCAGTGCCATCGGTACTACGGTGATGGTGTCCATATGGATTGGACAGGTCCCGGGGGGGGAATCATGGTGAAGGTCACGCGTCGCCAGTTCTTAGCGGCAGCTACCGGTGTAGGGGCGCTGGCTGCGTTTGGGGGTATGGCGCCATCCGCCGGCGCCGCCACCAAGAGCGCAGCGAAGCCAAAGAAACCGACCCGCACCGGCGGGATCACCGACCCGAGCAAGGCTCCGTTCGACACGGTCGTCGTCTTGATGATGGAGAACCGTTCGTTCGACCACCTGCTGGGCTGGATGCCCGGCGTGAACGGGAAGCAGGCCGGTCTGACCTATCCCGATCTCCACGGGAAGCCGGCCCACACCGCGGCGCTGGGGAACGACACCCAGGGCTGCGGAGACAAGGACCCCGCCCACGATTGGGTCTCGGTGGCCAAGCAGTACAACAACGGCAAGTGCGACGGCTGGCTTCAGACCCAGACCACCGGAGACCACTTCCCCATCGGGTACTACCAGAAGCCCCAAGTGCCCATCCTCGCCGCCCTGGCCAAGAACTACACCGTCTTCGATAATTACCACTGCTCGTTGATGGCCGCGACGTGGCCGAACCGGTTCTACCAATTGAGCGCGGCAACCGACGTCGACGAGAGCGGTGCGTTTCCCGGGCCCGACGACCCTCGTCCGTGCGACCTCGATCTGGCCATCTTCGATCGGACCCAGGCGGCCGGCCTGACGTCGGGGTACTACACGTGGGGCGAACCGATGACCGAGCTCTACGCCTCCAAGCGCTATGACTCCATCACCTATCCCAAGGACCAGTTCTTCTCTCAGGCCAAGGCGGGAACCCTCCCCAACGTGACGTTCATCGATCCCGACTACACCGATGTGTCCGAATACTTGGGGACTTCGAACGACTACCACCCGCACGGCAACATCGAGACGGGCGAGGGGTACCTACGGGACGTGTACAACGCGGTGAAGTCCAGCCCCCAATGGGACCGCACCGTGTTCGTCCTCAACTTCGACGAGCACGGTGGCTTCTACGACCACGTGAAGCCGCCGACGGTTGTCGACGACAACGTGAACCCCAATCCCGGACTGCACCCCGATTACTCACGCCTGGGTTTCCGCGTCCCCGCCATCGCCATGGGTCCCTTCGCCCCGAAGAAGGTCGAGTCAGCCGGACCCTACGAGCACTGCTCGGTGCTGAGCATGATCGAGTGGCGTTGGGGACTAGAGCCGATGTCCGCTCGCGACGCCAACGCCAAGAACCTGGCCGATGCGCTCGACTTCACCACCCGCCGCGCTGCCATCGAGCTGCCCGCGTTCACCACCCCCGAACCGGGGGTCGCCTGCCCGAATCCAAGCGTCGCTCTGGCCTGACCTGTTGGGACACCGACCGTCGCTCGTGACCGGGCGGCCGGCGGTCACGAGCGTTGCTCAGCGCGAGACGCCTTTGTAGTCGGTGGGATAGAACCCCGCCGGACTGCAGACGAAGCCCGTCTTGGGGTCCGGGCTGATCCGGCTCCACTTCCCGTTCTCGTACTGGGCGACGAGCCAGCACTGCCCGGGGATCTTCTGGGCCGGGTTCTGGGTTGACTCGAGGCCGTCGGCGTTGAACGACGTGACCTTGTCCAGCTGGGCGTCGAGGCTGCCCCGGGTGGGATTGGGCCCGGCCGCCTTGAGGGCCTGCACGAACAGCTCCGCGTTCATCCAGGCGTCGACGGTGTACACGTCGAGCTGGGTCTGGGGATCCACCTTCTTGGCCCACTTGTCGAAGAGGGCCACAGCCGGCACCGTTTTGGCATCTTCGCCCCGGTAGAGGGCGGTCGTCCCCGTGAACAGGGTGCCGTTGCCGGCCGAACCGGGCTTGAAGTCACTCTCATAGGCGTTGGCCCCGCTCAGGAGCAGGGCGTCGAGGTTCTGCTGTTTCATCTCCTGGGCGATGGTGGCGATGTAGGTACCGATCTGGGTGGGCAGGAACACCAACTTCACCCCCACGTTCTTCATCTTGATGATGTCGGGCAAGAACGTGGTCTCGGTGTAGCCGGCGTCCCGGGAGTACACCCACTTGTAGCCCAGGCTCTCGGTGAGGTTCCGATCGGTCTTCTCGGCCGCCAACACCGACGCGGTGGTGTTGTCGCCGATCATACCGACGGCCTTGACCGAGGAGGGGTACTTCGACTTGAGCCACTTGTAGGGCCCGGTGGTGTTCCCCCCGTTGACCGCTGGGACGGCCGAGTACAGGTTGGGATCCAGGTACAGGCTCGGGTTCAATACCTCGGTGACCGTGGGGAGCTTGTTGGCGTCGATGATCGGCTGTTCGGCGTTGTCGAGCAGCGAGAACCCTCCGACGATGGCGAAGTCGTTCTTGGCGATGCTCTGTGTCTCGTTCGCTATCGTTCCCGACGAGAAGGCGCTGTCCCGGGCGTCGAGCACCAGCTTGCGTCCGTTCACCCCGCCCTGACTGTTGATGTAGGCGAAGTAGGCCTCGGTCCCGATCTTGGACCCCTCGAACAGACCGGGGACCGGTGCCGAGATGTCGCTGATCGAGCCCACGGTCACCGTCGTCGCGGTGATGCCCGGCGTGGGCGGCGCCGCCGCCGAGGCGGCGTTCGATCCTCCCCCGGTACCGGCCACGATGGCGCCGGCCCCGATGACCAGAGCCAGACCGCATCTCCCCATCCTGTTGGTGAAATACCTCATTACCCCCCCCTTTGTGCCACCCGGTTACACGCCGGGTGAACGTTTCCTATCTCTCAATCGGCGCGGACCTCGGTGCGAACGTGGTAGCGATCGGTGTAGTCGCGAAACTCCTCGGCCAGCCCTTCGTAGGTCCACCCGAAATCGGCCGGGTCGTAGCGATGATGGCCGAAGGCGTCCTTGGGCCGGTGCTCGAGGAAGGCCTCCATCCGTCGGGCGTGCAGGTCGCTGACTTCGCTGCCGAAGTGCTTGTACAGGCCACTGACCGTCTCCACCGGATCGTCCATGAGCGACTCGTAGTGGAGGTGTTGGCACCACCCCGGTTCCGATTTCTCGTCGAAGGCCACGGCCGAGCCCAGGGCGAAGGCGCACTTTCGCTTCCACTCTTCGGCTGTGGGTCGTGGGTCGGTCCGGGAGGTCAGGGGCCGCTGCCCGGCGTTGGCCAGGCTGGCCAGCGAGGTGATGACCGGTCCTGGGTCCCGGTGGGTCCAGATGATCCGGGCGTCGGGATAGGCGGCGAGGAGGGCCTCGAGGTGCCACAGGTGGTTCGGGGTCTTTAGGATCCACCGGTCGGTGGGCTGCCGTGACTGCAGGGTCTGGAGGGCCAACCGGTGCTGGGCGTAGGCCGGCGCCATGTCGGCGCTCTCGAGCCAACGGGCATACGTGGGCACATGGGCCTGGATCTCGAGGGCCAGCGTGCGCATATCGTACAAGAACAGCGACACGCATTCCTGGGCCAAGGTGGCCCCGAAAGGATGCATGGCCTTCAGGGGAGGATTGAGCTTCATCAGCCCGTCGAGCTCTTTGGCCGTCTGGGCGATGCGGGGATCCTGAGCCGACTCTTCCAATGTGGGTGGAGGGATGGGGTGGGCCGCCTCCCACTGGAGCAGCGGACGGGCCATGGGATCGAGACCGAGCAACATGGACAACACGCTCGTACCGGTACGCGGCAGCCCCACGATGACCCAGGGGCTGTCGATGCGTTCGGAGTGCACCTCGGGGTGGTCCAACGACCATTGGTGGAGAGCGATCCGGTTGGCCAGGGCCGCAGCTGTCATCTTGGAGATCAGCAGTCGGCCGAATGTGGTCAGGTCGGCTTCGCGGCCACAGGACTCGAGGAACACCTCGAGCGGCTCCCGATAGCTGTCACTGCCGAGATCGGGGGACCCGGCGGCCTTCACCGCCGCTGCCACCACCGACGAGGGCTCCAACGACGGGAGCGTGACCCCGAAGCGGGACAGCCGGGCCCCGACCTGGTTGAGGGCGCGTAGTGGTGGGCTTTTCAATTCCGAGTCGCGCCACGTGTAGCTGACCTCGGTCAACGGGCCACCTCGACGACGGTGCGGCCCAGGGAACGCCGCTCCTCGTGCTCATCCAGAGCAGCACCCGCTTCCTCCATGGTCACCCGCCGACCCACATAGGGGCGGATGCTTCCTTCGGCCGCCATGCGCAGGAGGTCGGCGTGGACCTCCTCTCCCACTTCCCTCCCGAACGGGTTGAAGCCGAACCGTCGCATGCCTGGATCGACGGCCTCCGACCAGCCCAACATGACGCCAACGATGTCGATGTTGCCGATGCAGGCCATCCGAAGGGGCCGGCCCGTCATGCCGTTTTCGTCGTCGTCGGCGAATCCCACCGCCAGGTAGCGACCGCCGTGCGCCGTGCAGCGCCAGGAGCGTTCGACGAAGTCACCCCCGGCCAGGTCGTAGACGACGTCAGCGCCGGCATCGCTGGTGGCGGACAGCACCGCCTCGACGAAGTCCTCAGCGGTGTGGTCGATGACCAGGTCGGCACCCAGTGAGGAGCACAGCGCTCCCTTGTCCGGGCCCCCGGCCACGGCGATGACCCGGGCGCCGACGGCCTTCCCCAGTTGGATGCCGGCCGTGCCCAGGCCGCTGGCGGCCGAGTGGATCACGACGGTCTCACCGGCGCGGAGCCGACCCCGGCGGAACAGGGCCAGGTGCGAGGTCTGGAAGGTGAGCAGAAAAGCGGTGGCCTCGGCATCGTCGAACTGCTCGGGGGCATCGAACACCGAGACGACTGAGGCGATGGCGTACTCGGCGATCCCACCCAGGGCGGTGTTGGTGATGGCCACCACCCGCTTGCCCACCCAGGCCTCTGCACCCTCGCCTGCGGCGTCGACCACCCCGCAGACATCCATGCCCAGGGTGAACGGTGGGGGGGTCGGTACCGACACCAGCTTCCCGCGGCATCGGTCGATGTCGTTGAAGTTGAGCGATGCCGCCGCGACCTTGACCCGTACCTCGCCCGGACCCGGTTCGGGTCGATCGATGGTGCGAATGGCGAGTACCTCTCCCGGCCGACCGTGAGCGGTCACCTGCAAGGCCCTCATGCTGCCCCCCTACTGGCCCTCATGCTGCCCCCCTACTGTTACGAAAGCCTACTGCTACCCAAGCCTGATACGTAAGACGCTAGGAGTTCAGTGTCTCACAGGCGCATGGCTTGCGCCACCGATCCTCGCCGCGAACGCGGGGAGGAACCAGGTTTCCAGCTGGCGGCGGATCTCCTCGGGTTGACGGCCGCCGTCGCCGGGCACGGCCGCGTAGGAGATGAGCACCCGCAGGATCCAGTCGATGAGGTCGGACATGTCCTGGTCCGATACCGAGCCGTCGGCCAGGGAGGAGGCGAGCAGTGGTCGGACGCCGGCCTCACCGATGTGACGGAGGGCCTCGACGTGGATGGCCTGAGTCGCCGCCCATGCCGCCGAGTCGCCGCCGAACACGGCGGCATGCACGGGTCGATGCCGGATCTCCTCGATGGCGAACATCATGCCCTCGAGGATGCGTTCGCCCGGGTCCTCCACATCGGCGAGATGCAAGTCGGCATCGACGGCCATGGCTGTTGACTCGCGGGCCAGAACAGCGAGGAAGATGGCCTCATGGCTGCCGAACCGGCGGTAGAGCGTGGCCCGGGAGACACCCACCCCCTGGGCGATGTCCGCCGCCGTGGTCTTGGCCACGCCGAAGCGCAGGTAGCAGGACGTGGCCGCGTCCAGCACCGCATCCAAGTCGACGCCGGGATGACGCTGCTGCGACATGGGACTCCTTGCATTGGGCGTCGGCGGCTGAGTCCTGCACCGGGCTTGGCCGGTCAACCGTTGAACGAGGAAGGCTAGACGAGGGTTTGTGAACCTCCGGTGCTCCGTGAGGACTGAGGATGCAGGTTCCGGCCCGGTCTCTCGAGCCGGTGAGACATGATCTAATATAGTCTCGCGTCTTATGCGCAACTGACGAGGAGCTATGGTGCGCCCCATCGAGCTACGGGAAGATGCTCCGGCCAAGCCTGAACACGACGCCGCCACCGAGCTGGCCCGGCGGGCGGGAGCGCTACTCCTTGACCTTCGTTCACGTTCGCCGCACTCGAAGCGTGCGCTGAGCGACGAGGGCGACCGCTGTTCTCACGAGTTCCTGATGGCTCAGCTGGCCACCCGGTTCCCCCAGGATCCGGTCCGATCGGAAGAGGGACACGACTCGCCGGGGGCCGAGCGCCTGTGGGTCATCGACCCGCTGGACGGATCCCGCGAGTACGGGGAGAGGCGGGAGGACTGGGCGGTCCACGTCGCCCTGGCCGAGGGGGGCCGTCCGGCCGTCGGCGCCGTTGCCCTCCCGGCCCGGGGGATGGTGCTCGGGACGTCGGAACCGCCCCCCCTGGCCGAAGCGGCAGCGGTGCCCCGCCTCGTGGTCAGCCGCTCGAGGCCACCGGCCGTGGCTGCCGGGTTGGCCGGACGACTGGGTGCCATCACCGTCCCCATGGGCTCGGCCGGGGCCAAGATCGCCGCAGTCATACTCGGCGAGGCGGAGATCTATGTCCATGCCGGGGGGCAGTACGAGTGGGACTCGGCGGCTCCGGTGGCTGTGGCCTTGTCCGCTGGGTTGCACGCCAGCCGGATCGATGGCTCACCGTTGCGCTACGGCCTCCCCGACCCATGGTTGCCAGACCTGCTGGTGTGCCACCCCTCGTTGGCCGACGTCGCGTTGGCCGCGTTGGCCGGATCGGTGTGAGGCCGTGGTGAAGCGGCTGACCCACCTCGAGCAACTCGAAGCCGAGAGCATCCAGATCATGCGCGAAGCGGTGGCCGAGAGCGACCGGCCGGTGATGCTCTATTCGATCGGCAAGGACAGCTCGGTCATGCTCCACCTGGCCATGAAGGCCTTTGCCCCGGCCAAGCCCCCCTTTCCCCTCCTCCACGTCGACACCACGTGGAAATTCCAGGCCATGTACGAGTTCCGCGACGAGTTGGCCGAGAAGCTCGGCCTCGACCTCATCGTCTATCGCAACGAGGAGTGCGTCGAGCGCGGCATCAACCCGTTCGATCACGGATCGGCCCTCCACACCGACATGTGGAAGACGCAGGGGCTCAAGCAGGCGCTCGATCGCTATGGTTTCGACGCCGCCTTCGGCGGTGCTCGTCGGGACGAGGAGAAATCGCGGGCCAAAGAGCGCATCTTCTCGCTCCGTTCCGAACAGCACCGATGGGATCCCAAGCTCCAACGGCCAGAGCTGTGGCACCTCTACAACGTGCGTCGGAACCAGGGAGAGAGCATCCGGGTCTTCCCGTTGTCGAACTGGACGGAGCTCGACGTGTGGCAGTTCATCTACCGGGAAGAGATCCCGATCGTTCCTCTCTACCTGGCCGCGCCGCGGCCGGTGGTGGTACGGGACGGCACGCTCATCATGGTCGACGACGAACGGATGCGGCTGGCCCCGGGGGAGACGCCGACGCTGAAGAGCGTGCGATTTCGCACGCTGGGCTGCTACCCGCTCACCGGAGCGATCGAGAGCGAGGCCGACACCCTGGCCAAGGTGATCCAGGAGATGCTGCTGACCGCCACCTCGGAACGACAGGGCCGGGTCATCGACCACGACGCAAGCGGTTCCATGGAACGCAAGAAGCAAGAGGGGTACTTCTGATGGCCCACGCACCGGGCGACCTGGCCATCGGCGACATCGATGCCTACCTGGACGCCCATGAGCGCAAGTCGATGCTCAGGTTCATCACCTGTGGCAGCGTGGACGACGGCAAGAGCACCCTCATCGGCCGGCTCCTGTATGAGTCAAAGCTGATCTTCGAGGACCACCTGAGCGCGTTGGAGGCCGACTCCCGGAGCATCGGCACCCAGGGGGGCGAGCTCGACTTCGCCCTCCTGGTCGACGGACTGGCCGCCGAGCGAGAACAGGGCATCACCATCGATGTGGCCTACCGCTTCTTCTCGACCGAAGCGCGCAAGTTCATCGTGGCCGATACGCCGGGCCACGAGCAGTACACGCGGAACATGGTGACCGGTGCCTCGACTGCCGATCTGGCCGTGATCCTGATCGACGCTCGCCGTGGCGTCCTGACCCAGACCCGCCGCCATAGCTACCTGGTGTCCCTGCTCGGCATCAGGCACGTCGTGCTCGCCATCAACAAGCTCGACCTGTGCGACTACTCCGAGGACGTGTTCTCCACCATCAGTGACGAGTATCGGGCCTTTGCCGCCGGGATCGGTCTGCACGACGTGACGGCGATCCCCCTGTCCGCACTCCGAGGCGACAACATCACCGAGCGGAGTCCGCACACGCCGTGGTATTCGGGACCCACCCTGCTCGGACATCTGGAGACGGTGGAGATCGACGGAGCGCTCCAGGGTGAGCCGTTCCGGATGCCAGTCCAATGGGTCAACCGTCCCGATCTCGACTTTCGCGGGTTCTGTGGTCAGGTGGTACGGGGGGCTGTCCATCCCGGCGATCCGGTTCGCGTCCTCCCCTCGGGACAGCGAACGTCGATTGCCAGCGTCATCTTGAACGGTACCGACGTGGGTGAGGCAGTGGCGGGTGAGTCGGTCACGCTCACGCTGGCCGGCGAGGTCGATGTCAGTCGGGGTGACGTCCTGGCCTCCGACACCGATCCGCCCGATGTGGCGGATCAGTTCGAGGCTCACATTGTCTGGATGAGCGAGCACCCGATGCTCCCGGGGCGCCCGTACCTGCTCAAGGCGGGCACCAGCACCGTCGGCGCCACGCTCGCTCACCCCAAGTACAAGGTGAACGTGAACACCATGGAGCACACTGCGGCGGCCACGCTCGAGCTCAACGACATCGGGGTGGGCAACATCAACCTCGACCGGCCCATCGCCTTCGATCCCTACACGGAGAATCGCGAGATGGGTGGCTTCATTCTCATCGACCGGTTCGACAACGCCACCGTTGGCGCCGGACTCTTGCACTTTGCGCTGAGGCGATCGGCCAACATCCACTGGCAGGCCATAGAGGTGGACAAGGAGGCCCGCTCGGACCTCAAGGCTCAGCAACCCGCCCTCATCTGGCTGACCGGTTACTCGGGGGCGGGAAAGTCCACCATCGCCAACATCGTCGAGCGCAAGCTCCACCGGCTGGGACGGCACACCTATCTGCTCGACGGCGACAATGTTCGCCATGGCCTGAACAAGGACCTGGGGTTCACCGATGCCGACCGGGTCGAGAACATCCGCCGCATCGCCGAAGTGGGCAGCCTCATGGTCGACGCCGGCCTGATCGTCATTGCCTCGTTCATTTCTCCCTTCCGGGCCGAGCGCGAGTTCGCTCGGTCGTGCGTGCGACCGGGCGAGTTCATCGAGGTCTTCGTGGATACGCCCTTGGCTGTCGCCGAATCTCGTGATCCCAAGGGCCTGTTCAAAAAGGCGCGGCGTGGTGAGCTGTTCAATTTCACCGGTATCGACTCCCCCTACGAGCCACCCAGTGATCCAGAGATACGCATCGATACCACGCAGGTGCTGCCCGAAGATGCGGCCGACGCCGTCATATCTATGCTGCAGGGCAGGACCAGTCCTTAGATCGAGGGCATGACGAGTGCGTTGGATCGAGATTCCTGGATCGAGAGTCCGTGGATCGAGGCGACAGTGAACGGGGGATGGGTGGACACAGACGAGGCGGCCCTACTGGCCCGAAAGACGTGGCGGACCGTTGAGCCGCTCCACGGGATGATCTACTTCGTTCCCGAAGCGGCTGAGGAATACACCGCGATCGGCATCACCGGGACGAGCGGGTACTTCGCCTCGCGCGCCGCCCCCATGGGCGCCGTCTCGGCCGAGGTGGTGATCTCGACGTTCTACAACTTCAAGCCCGAACTGGTCCACGCCGCTATCCCCGCTGCCTGGGCGATCGCTCCTCCCGAGGACCTGGTGGGTGCACGCTTGCGTGCCGTCGACCGGGCGTACCGGCGCCTGCTGGGCGACGACGTGGTCGAATCCGATGCCATGGGCCGAGCGGCGGAACTGGCGCACCTCTTGGCCGACGATGCGTCCACCCGGCTGGAGGGCCGTACCCTGTGCGCCGGCCACGCCCGACTGAGCTGGCCCGATGAGCCCCACCTCGCCCTCTGGCATGCTCAGTCGATCTTGCGTGAGTTCAGGGGTGACGCCCATGTCGCCCTCCTGGTCACCCACGAGCTGTCAGGCATCGAGGCGCTGATCACCCATGGCGCCGGCGGTGAGGTGCCCCTGGGATTGCTCCGCTCCACCCGCGGCTGGTCTGACCATGAGTGGGCCGCAGGGGTGGCCTCGTTGCAGGAGCGAGGTTGGCTGGCTGTCGGCACCGGCGAGGAGGCGACGTTCACCGAGTGGGGAGCGGCCCAGCGTCAGGAGATCGAAGCCGTGACGGATCGCCTGGCCGCCGCCCCCTACGCCAACCTCGGCGACGAGTGCTGCGCCGAGCTCCGATCGCTCACCCGCCCCTGGAGCAGGGTGGTATCGGAGGTTCTGTTCCACTGACGGCAACCGACAGGTGTCAGGGTCCTGACTCGGCCTCTTCGGCCAACGCCAGCCAGTGCTCCTCGGCCTCGTCCAATGCGGCCTGAGCAGCAGCCAGTTCATCACCCAGCCGCGTCATCTCCACGTGGCCGACCGCACCGCTCAGGGCCTCCGTGATCCTGTCCCGCTGGCGTTGCCGGCGGACCATGTCCTTCTCCGCCTCGCGCAGCAGCCGGCCGATGGGGGGACCGGCGCCGGTACCAGGGGCGCTGTCCCGGGCCGACGGGCCGCTCGGCGATCGGGACGGAAGCGCCCCCGCTCGGCGGGCGTCGCCCTGTTCGACCCGGGCGACCCAGCCGGTCACCCCTCCCGGCACGGCGGCCACGGTGCCGTCGGTCTCCACCGCTATCAGGTGGTCGGTGGTCCGGTCCAGGAATGTCCGGTCGTGGCTGACCACGACCAGGGCCCCGGGCCAGTCCTCGAGAAAGTCCTCGAGGACCCGGAGCGTGTCGAGGTCGAAGTCGTTGGTCGGTTCGTCCAGGAATAGGACATTGGGCCGACCGGCGATCACCAAGAGGAGCTGCAGCCGTCGTCGTTCGCCACCCGACAGGGTGCCCACCCGAGCGAAGGGCAACTCCCCGGTGAACGAGAAGCGCTTCATCAGGGCCACGTCAGCCAGGGAGCCGGGTGCCCGGTGTGGGCCGGCCACCAGATCCTGCACCCGGGCCCCGAGATCGAGGTCGATCCCCTGTTGGTCGTAGTAGCCCACCACCACCGTCGGCCCCACCTCCACCGTTCCCGTGGTGGGTTGTCGCCGTCCGGCCAAGAGGTCGACCAGGGTCGATTTGCCCGACCCGTTGGCCCCGACGATCCCCAGGCGGTCGC
Organism: uncultured Acidimicrobiaceae bacterium; assembly: GCA_963781305.1. Classification (GTDB taxonomy): domain Bacteria; phylum Actinomycetota; class Acidimicrobiia; order Acidimicrobiales; family RAAP-2; genus DASXMT01. The sequence goes on along the minus strand of CAWAFL010000014.1, from coordinate 126,171 downwards.
GCCGTGCGAGCGTGAGGTCCACCCCTGACAGGACCATGGGACCGTCGCCGTAGCGGAACCCGACGCCTGTGCACCCGATCACCTTGTCGCCCAGCCGCGGCGTGTCCCCGGCCACCTCGAGCTCGGACGTCCGGGCCGCGGCGTCTGGGGCGCCGTCGATGAGCCGTCGTGCGGCATCGATCCGGGCCTGCGGCTTGCGCGACCGGGCTTGGGCGCCCCGACGGAGCCAGGCCAGCTCCCGCCGCGCCAGGTTGCGTCGGGTCGACTCGGCCGAGGCCGCCTGCTCTTCGCGCTCGGCTTTGGCGGTCAGGTATGACTGGTATCCACCCTCGTGCATGTAGGTGTGTCCCGACTCGATCTCGAGCATGCGGGTGGTGAGCCGGTCGAGCAGATGACGATCGTGGGTGACCAGGACCAGTCCGCCTCGGAAGGAGAGCAGCCGCTGCTCCAGCCAGGCCACCGCTCCCAGGTCGAGATGGTTGGTGGGCTCGTCGAGCACGAGGAGCTCTGAGGGGTGGGCCAGCACCCGAGCCAGCGCCACCCGCTTGGACTGGCCACCGGAGAGCGTTCCCGTATCGGCGTCGGCCGAAGTACCCATACCCAGGCGATCGAGCGCCGCCTCTGCCTCCCACCCGTCTCCGACCGCGGCGCGCACGGTACCGGGCGGCAGCTCGGGAACCTGGTCGAGGAACCCCACCCGTGTCCCGCGACCTCGCCGAACCTGACCCTGTTCGGGGGGATCGACGCCGGCCACGATCCGCAACAAGGTGGACTTGCCCGCACCGTTGGTTCCCACCACGCCGATGCGATCGCCGTCCGAGACGGTGAGGGACAGATCCTCGAACAGGACCCGGTCGACCCGGCGAACCGCTACTTGCTGGAGATCGACGAGTACGGCCACGAGGCGCCCAGGGTACCGGGCGTCGCGCCCGTGCCAACACAGCCGGCTCTCGCCCACCGGGTCCGTCGTGTGCCGGGACGGCGACGGCGCTCCGTGGATGACAGAGCTTCGAGGTCAGATCGACCACCTCGTCGTCGGCTTCGCCTTGAGCGCCCACCGGGTCTCGGTCATGGTCGCCGCAATCGTCATCGGTGTCGTGAGTGTCACGCTGTCGCTCGTCGGATTGGAGCTCGGGTCACGCCTGGGCTCTCGTATCGGCGATCGCGGCGAGGTTGTCGGATCCCTGGTCCTGGTGGCGTTGGCGTGGCCATCGCTGGCGGCGCACCCTGAAGCGTTCCGACGCCCGGGTGATTCCTCAATCGAGCTCGGCCAGGATCTCCCCGATGATCTTCGTCGCCTCATGGGCCGACAGCGGCTCGCCTCCTTCTGCGGTTGCGATCTCCCCGGCGAAGTCCTCGACCGAGTGCACGCCCCCGACCAGGACATGGCGCAACGCCTCACCGCTCGCCTCGGGGTCTCTGACGGCCCTGATCGCCTTGGCTATCGATTGGTCGGGTGACGTTGCCACTGCGTGCACCAGAACCATGGCTTCCTGCCGACCGGATGCGGTGGAGATGACCGGCTCGCGGTCAGGGTTCTGCTGAAGGTCCCATTCGGCCAGCGCCTCGTCGTACCCGCCCTCGCCGGGATGGAGCAGTCGGGTGGTCGCAGCCTGGGTGGTCGCGCCACTGTCAGGCGACTGTCCCTCATCGTCGGTGGGGTGCTGTCGTTCCGGTTCCACGGGGACGACGAGCGTGCCATCGGAATTGCGAACGATGTCCATGAGCCACTCTTACCCGTCGTGGACGTTCTGTACTCGTCCGTGTCCGGCTCGGTCGGTCATCCTGGAAACCACGTCGCCGATTCGGCGCGGTGCGAGACTGGACTCGTGTCCCATCCGTACTGGCCCCTCTTCGACCTGCGTGTGCGGACCCCGCGCCTCGAGCTTCGCCTTCCCACCGAGGACGAGCAGAACGAGCTCGTGGCCCTCAGCGATCGGGGAGTCCACGATCCTGCCACGATGCCGTTCTCACAACCATGGACGGACACGCCGGCTCCGTATCGGCAGCGGGAGTCACTGCAGTACTGGTGGGGGGCGCGGGCCAACTGGAGCGCCCGCGACTGGCACCTCCCCTGTGCGGTCTTCGTCGACGACCAACCCGTGGGCGTCCAAGAGCTCATGGCCACGGACTTCGGTCCCCTGCGGTCGGTGCGGACGGGGTCCTGGCTCGGCCGGGACCACCAGGGACACGGGATCGGGAGGGAGATGCGGGCCGCCGTCTTGCACCTGGCCTTCGATGGACTCGGCGCCCGAGAGGCGTTGAGCGGCGCCTTCCTCGACAACGAGCCGTCGCTGCGCACCTCTCGGTCGCTCGGCTATGTCTTCAACGGCGAGGAGCAGTTCCTCAGGCGAGGCAAGCCTGAAGGGATGATCAACCTGCGACTGGACCGGGAGGCGTGGTCCACGACGCGACGGGACGACATCGCCATCGAGGGTCTGTCCCGAGACTGCCTGGAGATGTTCGGCGTCCCGGTGGCGCGTTGACGTGGAGGATGAGCACACGGCGAACACTCGGTAACGTGCAGCCATGGCCTCCCCCTCACGTGTCTTCGAACTTCGCACCTACCACGCCGTTCCCGGCAAGCTCGACGCCCTTCACGACCGTTTTCGGGACCACACGTTGCCGTTGTTCGATAAGCACGGCATTGCCGTCGTCGGGTTCTGGACGCCGAAGGATGGCCAAGACATCCCCACCGACACCCTCGTCTACCTCCTGGCTTTCAGCGACCGGGACGCGGGAGAAGCGGCCTGGAACGCCTTCCGCGCCGACCCGGCGTGGGTACAGGCCAAGGCCGAGAGCGAGCGCCGGAACGGGGGCACGCTCACGACATCGATCGAGTCGGTGTTCCTCGATCCGACGGACTACTCGCCGCTGAGCTGAGCTGAGCTGAGCGACGCTCAGGCGGTCGAAGGGCTCGTTGCGCACCTCACGACCGGATGATCTAGCCCGGGGCGCGAACGTCAGATGTCGGGCTGGTCGAACGCCAGCGCCGGGCGCCCACGACCACGGCCCGCCAGCCGACCATGGTGAGCCCCAGAAAGCCCAAGGCGACGAACACGAAGGCGACGGCGGTGCCCTGACCGGAGACCACCCGGAAGACCATGCCCAGCACCACCGTCGAGATCCACACCACCAGGCCGCTCGACAAGGCCATGCTGTCGCGCCGACCTCTGGCCACGGCCCGCCAGCCCACGGCCAGGCCGGCCAGGAAGGGCCACGCTGTCGAGGCCAGACCGGCGATGGTCACGCCATCGGCGTGGGCAGTCCGACCGATGGCCACGAAGACCAGGACTATGACGATGTCCAGTGCCACGGCGACTTTGCCCATTGACGGCCAACCTAATGGGACGGCGCAGCCACAGGTGCGTCCTCCGCTCAGTCCGAGCTCGATGCCCGAACCAGCTCTGACCGCGGGTGCTGTGACGCTGCGCGCAGTGGGACGCTTGGCTCTGCCACCTGGGCTCGTGGCGTTCTTCGCATCCCGATGGCCACGACCGCCCCGAGGATCGAGATTCCAGCGGAGACGGCGAGAGCAGGTCGGTACCCGCTCGTCACCGACGCGGCATCGGTCAGGCTTCCCTTGGAGTTGAAGACCGCCGTGACCACGGCGACGCCGAAGACGGCCCCGAATTGCTGCATCGTGTTCAGCGTTCCGGCTGCCTTGCCCAGGAGCTCAGGTGGGACGGCATTGAGCCCCCCGGCCGTGACGCACGGGAGCGCCATCGAGATGCCGACCCCGGCGATGACGAACGGCAGCACGTAGCTCGCGTAACCCGAAGACGAGGCGGCCAGCCAGACGATCCAGGCGAAACCGATCCCCTGCATGACCAGGCCGGGCACGACGAGCGCACGAGAGCCGACCTTGTCCGACAAGGCTCCGGCGAGGGGGGCGATCAGCAGCGGGGTCGCCGTCCACGGCAGGAAGCGGAGCCCGGTGCCGAACGGCGAGTCCCCCAGTCCGAACTGGAAGAACTGACTGGTGAGAAACGCAGCCGAGAAGATGGCCGCGGCCATGAGGAACTGCGTGCCCACCGCGGAAGAAAAGGCCGTCGTCCGGAACAGCCGGAGGGGGATCATCGGTTCGGAGCTGCGAGCTTCCCGCAGGACAAAGGCGGCGATCAGGAGTATCCCCACCGTCAGGCCGACCACGTTCTCGGTGCTGCCCCATCCCTTCTGGCCTCCTTGCACCAGTCCCCAGATGAGGACGCCCGTCCCCGCGGTGACCAGAACGAGGCCGGGGATGTCGAACCGGCTCTTCGGCCCCCAGCTCTCCTGCAGACGCGCCCGCGCTCCTACGAGCGCCAGCGCACCTATAGGGACGTTCACCCAGAAGATCCAATGCCAGTTCAACCCCTGGGTCAGCGCCCCGCCGATCAGCGGTCCGCTGGCCACCGCCAGTCCGGCGATGCCGCCCCAGATCCCCACCACCGCCCCCCGCTTCTCCGGCGGGAAGGCGGAGGTGAGGAGGGTGAGGCCGAGGGGCATGACGATGGCCGCCCCCAGGCCCTGAATGGCACGGCATGCGATCAGCACCTCGGCGCTGGGGGCCAGGGCACAGGCGGCGGAAGCCACGGTGAAGAGCCCCAGGCCGACGACGTAGACGCGTCGCCGGCCGAGCCGGTCGCCGAGGGCCGCCGCGGTGATGATGCCGGCACCAAAAGCCATGGTGTATGCACTGACCGTCCATTGCAGGGTGCCTATACCTCCGCCCAGGTCTCGGTGGATGGACGGGAGGGCGGTCACCACGACCAGGGCGTCGAGGGTCACCATGAAATACGCCACCGACGTGAGCAACACCGTGAGTACCGGACCCGAGGTCTTGGAAGCCCCGTGCCCAACCGGTGACGTCGCAATTTCGTGTAGATCGGCCATGTCGTTCTCCGTTCAGGCCAGGGCCGTGCATGTGGGATAAGGGAGTGAGCTGCGAGGAACGCGCCCAACGGTTTCGAGAGAGATCAGTCCTGGGCAAGTCGTCTGTCGGGGTAGATCTCGGTGATGACCCCGACTTCGACACCGCCGCCATTGGCGACGGCAGGGCTTGCCTGTGCCATCGCCACCGCCGCCTCGAGGTCGTCAGCGGTGACGAGCGAGAAACCGCCGAGGTGCGTGGTGGAACTTTCACAGGCCCCGAGCGAGGTGGACTCGAAGGTGGGATTGCCGACATCGACGAGGTTCGAGCCGATGCCTTCGAAGAACGAGCCCCACGCTTTTGCCGCGTCGGGATCGCCTGGCGTGTAGTCGGTCGGCATGCGGTACGAGAAGAGATATGTCGTCATGGTGCACTCCTTGATTGGGCCGGCCCGGTGCCGGCATGAACTGTCGGTGATGTAGACCCCGGCCCGATGGAAAATTGGGCGCCGACGACCGCCCAGTTCCCCGCTCCACCGGTGTCAGTACTGATGACCCTGTAGGAGGTCCGGATCGAGGTGATGCGAGGATGGAAGAATGACCACGGAATTGTTGGTCCAGGCCCGAGCCGGAGACGGGCAGGCATTTGCCCAGCTCACCGACCCCTATCGGCGCGAGCTTCAGGTGCACTGCTACCGGATCCTGGGTTCGGTCCAAGACGCCGAGGACGCACTGCAGGAGACCCTGTTGGCCGCGTGGCGGGCTCTCGGCGGTTTCGAGGAACGCGCCTCGATCCGAACCTGGCTGTACCGGATTGCGACCAGCCGCTGCCTCAACGCGCTCCGGTCCGCTAGCCGGCGCCCCCAGATGGACGCGCCGATCTTCGAACTCCCCTTACCCGAGGCCACCCGGATGGCTGAGGTGTTCTGGCTCGAACCGTATCCCGATGTCCTGCTGGACGGCCTCGCTGACACCGGCGCCGGTCCCGAGGCCCGCTACGAGACCCGGGAAGCCATTTCGCTGGCCTTCGTGACGGCGCTGCAGGTGCTCCCGGCCCGCCAACGCGCTGTACTGGTCCTGCGCGACGTTCTCGGCTTTCGAGCCAGCGAAGCAGCTCATATCCTCGGCACCACCGAGGAATCGGTGACCAGCGCCCTCAAACGCGCCCGGGCCACGCTCGACCGCAGGTCCTCAGAGTCTGGTCCGAAGGACCCACCTCCAGCTTCGAACTCACCGATCGAGAACGAACTCGTGCACCGGTTTACCCAGGCTTACCAGTCCAACGATCTGGACGGGCTGATCGCGCTGCTCACCGAGGACGTGTGGTTGCGGATGCCACCCATCCCGCTCGAGTACCAGGGACGCGATCTGACGGCCCGGTTCTTTGCCGTCGTGGCGTTCCGGCCCGGTCGCACGTTCCGGCTCGTCCCCACCAGAGCCAATCATCAACCGGCGTTCGGGCTCTACGTGAGCGACCCGCACGGCGACGTCCTCCACGCCAGCGGGTTGCTCGTGGTGACCCTGTCCGGCAGCCACATCTGCGAGTTGACCCGCTTCGACAACAGCGTGCTGTCCCGTTTCGGTCTGCCACGAACCCTGCCGCAGTAAACCACCCCCGCACCGAACGCCGACTCCCCGACGGCTGAAGCCACCGCGCGCTCGCCCGACTGGGCGGCTGCCATCGGCGGATGGCAGGATTGGTGCATGGCTGAAACGTGGAAGAACATGCCGGTGTCGGAGGTTGAGGTCGGCGATCGGGTCCGGCTGGAGTCAGGAGCTGAAGTGCTCGTGTCCCGGATCGAGACAAAGTTCATGGGCATGGACACCATGGTTGCTCTCATCGAGGACACCTCGGACCGCTGGTACAAGCAGCCCGTTCCCCAGGCTGCCGAGGTCGAAGTCCAGCGGGGAAGCTGAACGGTCAGGCGGTCAGGCGGTCAGGCGGGTCCGGACAGGAGAGGCATGGAGATGACTCCGTCGGGCGACGGCACCCCGATCGCCTTCGACCGGGACGGCGACGGACCACCGCTGATCGTGGTGGTGGGGGCGTTCTGCGATCGATCGACGTCGATCGGCCTGGCGGGACTGCTGGCCCGCCACTTCACCGTGTTCCGCTACGACCGCCGCGGCAGGGGCTCGAGCGGTGACACCGCGCCGTACGCGGTAGTGCGTGAAATCGAGGATCTCGAGGCCGTGATGGCCGCCGCCGGTGGGTCGGCCTTCGTCTTCGGCCACTCCTCGGGCGCCGTTCTCGCTCTCGAAGCCGTCATGGGTGGTCTCCCGACCACCAGATTGGCGGTGTACGAACCGCCGTACATCGTGGAAGGGACCCGGGCCCGGGCCGACAGGCTGGCTGAGCGGGTCAGCCAGCTGCTGGTTGCCGATCGGCCCAGCGAGGCCGCCGAGCTGTTCTTCCTCGAAGGCCCCGGAACACCTCCAGAGGTGGTGACCATGATGAAAGGGACTCCCATGTGGTCCCGCTTCGAGGAGTTGGCCCCCACCCTGCCCAACGAGCTCGCGGTGGTCGGCGACCAGCGGGTGCCGGCCGATCGGCTGGCCAGCCTCGGCACGTCCACCCTCGTCCTCAGCGGCGGCGACAGCCCGGAGTGGGCCCGAGAGGCCGTCGAGGCGGTGGCCGGTTCCATCCCGGGCGGCCGGCACCGTGTGCTCGAGGGACAGACCCACAATGCCGCCGACGATGTCCTGGCGCCCGTGCTCGCGTCGTTCTTCCTGGGCTGAGGGGCGCGTTTCCTGGGCTCAGTGGCTGCCCTTGGTCCGCTGACCTGGGATGGAGAAAAGGCAACCGGTCCGGGAGCCGCCGGCAGCCTAGGGCGAGGAATCCGGAGCGCATTCGGCGGGTACACTTACGCATCAGCCCTCTCGGTAGCTACCGACGGCCACTGCGGGCGCTGACCTTCTCAGATCACCCCGACGGGCACGTCGGCTCAGTGCTACACCTTCCCGCCCCTCGCAACGTGCTCTGGCACGCGATGCCAGTTGTGTTGGAAGGTGTTGTGGCGCCCCTGGGCGCGTACTACCTGATGCTCCTCATTGCCGGATTCCGCGGTGCACTCATCGGTGCGCTGGCCTGGTCCTATCTGATCGTGGGCCGACGACTGGTACGCCGTCAGCGGGTATCGACGCTCCTGTTGGTGGGAACGGCCCTGTTGACGCTGCGGACAGCCATTTCGTTCATCACCGGAAGTGCCTTCCTCTATTTCATCCAGCCGACGGCCAGCACGTTCCTCGTGTCGCTGGCGCTGGTGGGGTCGGCCCTCCTCGGTCGGCCCTTCACCCAACGGTTCACTCATGACTTCTGCCCCCTCACCCCCGAGCTTCTCGCTCGACCCACTGTGCATCGGTTCTTCATTCGCGTGTCGTTCCTGTGGGCGACGGTCATGTTCCTGAATGGTGCCGTCGTTCTCTGGCTTCTCCTCACCGAGTCGGTCGGAGCCTTTGCCGTCGAGCGCAGCGGGATCTCGGTGTCGCTCACTGCCGGCGCCATTGCGCTGTCGGTCATCTGGTTCGCCCGCAGCATGCGGCGGGATGGCATCACCGTGCACTTCGGGAAAACGGCACGGCAGGCCGCGGCCGCCGCCCGCTTGCCGTAGGTGCCCGCCCCGGTGGCGCGTGCGTCGAATCGCACCGTCCACGTGAGTCGGAAATACTGAGCGCATGGGAAATCTCTACCACTCGGATTCGACCACCGTCGCCAGGGAGCCGGACGTCCTCTACGACATGGTCTCCGACGTGACCCGGATGGGTGAGTGGAGCCCGATCTGCACCACCTGTTGGTGGGACGACGGAGAGACCCCACGGGTCGGCGCCTGGTTCACCGGGCGAAACGTGTTGCCCGACCGGACCTGGGAGACACGTTCTGAAGTCGTGGTGGCTGATCCCGGCCGGGAGTTCGCGTTCATCGTTGGTGGCTCTCTGGTCCGATGGGGGTACACGTTCACGCCGGTGGACGGGGGGACGACGGTGACCGAGTCGTGGGAATTCCTGCCCGACGGCATCGCCATGTTCAACAACCGGTTCGGATCAGCCGCCCAGAGCGAGATCGACAAACGAACCAAGGCCGCTCACGACGGCATCCCGGTGACCCTGGCCGCCCTCAAGCGGATAGCCGAGTCTCCGGGCGTGGCCGGAACCGATTGACCCCAACCCACCGGGCGACCGCTGACGACCAAGGCCTGGTCATGGACCGATCCGCGGCTGTCCGGTGTCGACCGTCATGACTGCTCGACGATCTCGAGTCCGTTGCCGTCTTGGTCCCGGAACGCGAACATGGGTGGTACCCCTTCCCATCGCAGGACGTCGTCGGCATCGACGCCGCGCTCCCGGAGTGCAGCGTGATTGGCATCGACGTGTAGCGCGGTGAGCCGGATGCCCGTCTCGACTCCCGCCGGCACCCCCTCGTGCGCCGCCACCAGGGCAATGCTGGTCGACGCTCCGGCCGGTGCCACCTCGATCCATCGCCGTCCACTGCCCATGGGAACGTCGAGGCGCTTCTCGAGGCCCAGCACGTCGACGTAGAAGGCCAACGCTCGATCCTGGTCGGTGACGGGAACGCCCACGGTGCGCAGGTCGATGATTTTGCTTGTCGATTCCGATGGGGACATATCACTTCTCCTTTGTTGGGTCCGGCTCGTCCGTGTGCATTCGCCTGGTTACCACTGCAACGTCTCTGTCTCCCTGGCCTGGTGTCGCGCTCAGGTGTACATCAGCGATCCGGGCGTGGTCAGCAGTTCGCCCGTCTCGAGCCAGGTCTTCAACCCCGACAGGATCATGGGCCAGCCCCCGAAGATCTGGGAGTTTGCGTCCTCGCGCAGCTGATCATGGGTGACGGTGAGCCGACAGGAGTCCTCGACCGGCTCGATCTCCCAGGTGACCCTGGAGGCACCCTCGCTCTTCACCTCGTCGCTCCACAGGGCGACCATGGTGTGGACCAGCCGTCGCGGCGGGTCCACTTCGAGGACCTCGCCAGCGCCCAGTACTCCATCGTTCGTGGGCGAGCCCATCTTCAGCGGCGAGCCGACTGTCCAGTCGGACGTGACCCCGGCGCCGAAGTTGTACTTGCTCCTGATCTCCGGGTCGGTGATCGCCTCCCACAGCCGTTCCGGGGTGGTTCGGATGTAGATCTCGAATACCTTTTCCATGGGACTCTCCAGTCTGTGCTTGAGGTCGCTGAGCCCGGCTGCCCATGGCTCGGCGTACTTGCTCACCCATCGGTCGTGGACGAGCCGGATCGGGACCGGGTTCAAGTAGTGGTGCTTCTCGCGGCCTTGCCGCTTGGAGACCACGAGCCCCGCCTCCTCGAGCTGCTTGAGGTGCTTCATGACGCCGAATCGGGTCATGGCGAAGCGCTCCTCGAGGGCGCCCAGGGTCTGCCCGTCCTCACGGAAGAGCTCGTCCAGCAGGCTCCGACGTGTCGGATCGGCGAGGGCTTTGAACACTGCGTCCACGGGTTGATAATAGGTGACCTTTTAGTCACATGTCAAGGTCGAGAAGAGAAGTATCGCGAAGCAGCACCTGTTGGTCGTGTCTAGACGCCGCCGAACGCCACGATCGATGTGCCACCCTGAGCGAACAGTCTTCCGCCGGCCACGGCGAGCGACGGGAACGACGTCGCACCGGACCCCACCGGCTCGGTCAGTACCACTGCGCCGGTCTGCTCGTTCAGCTCTGCCAGCTGGCCGGTCCGGGTTACCGCCCACACCCTGCCGGCGGCGATCACCGGCGCGCTGGACACGACCGATGGCTGCGACCACACCGTGTGGAAGGTGTGGTCGGCTTCCACCTGCACTGCCTTCAGCCCGTCCAGGCAGGGAACGATGACCACCGAACCATCGACGGCCGTGCCACCGAATGCCTGAGCCGGGCAGACCTGGGCTGCGTAGAGCTGCCCGCCGATCCCGCCCAGGTCGTCGGCGTCCAACAGGTAGCCGACTCCCTCCTTTCCGATCTGGAAGATCTCGTCGTCGAACACTGTCGGCGAGACCGATCCGAGATCCAGGTCGTTCTCGTTGAGCTGCACCCAGTTCGAGGGGGCAAAGGTACCGATCACCTGCAATGCGCGGGACAGAGCGATGACCGAGTCGCCGTCGTCATAGGTCGATGTCGACGCGCCGTTGCCCGTGGAGACGATCAGCGATCCCCCACTCGTGACCACCGGTCCCGGTGGTGACCAGATCGCCCCTTGACGAGGGGTGGGGACGGTGAAGGTGGTCTGCGGTCCCGAGCCGCTCGTGGGAAAGCTCACCACGAATCCCCGGTAGTTGCCGCAGTCTCCATACAGCCCGCCGAAGGGGACATAGACGGTGCCGTGTTCCATGGTGAGCGCTCCGCGCTGTTGTTCAGCGAGCTCGTCGACACCGGGAAGGGCGATCGCCTGGCGGGAGCGAACGCGTCCGTCCGCCAGGTTCACGCTGACGAGCTGGTGTTGGCCGGGCTTGACGAAGGCCACCACCCACACCACGCCGTCGGCCGGATCGATGACGGGCGTACTGGTAATGCCCGAGGGGTCGATGTTCCCGCACGGCAGTGCGCTCCCCGGCATCGGTGCACCGAGAGAGGTCGACCATACGACATGGCCCGTCGTGGCGTTGAGCGAGTAGATCGTGTCGTTCTCGGTGGCGGCGATGACGCGATCGCCATCGACGAGCGGCTCGGCGTACACCTGTCCGTCGAGCTGCGCCCGCCACAGTTGGCCGACCGTCGAGACGCTGGGCTCGCTCGGGGCGTTGCCGGAGCGAGCGATGTCGCGGTGATAGGTCAGCCATTGGCGAGCGCTCGATGGCGCCGTGCCGGAGGTGGGGGGACTGCTGGGCGCAGTTGTCGTGGGCGACGAGCTCGATGCAGAGGGATGCGTGCTCCCAACGGTGGACTGTCCGCATGCGGCCAGCACGCACGCCGAGATGAGTATGACGGCGACGATCCGGTACCTGACCACGTCACATCATCGTGCGCCGTAGTCACGAAAGTGGGTCATCGGGCTGCGGGTCAGGACACCCCGACGGTCCGGGCTGATGACGTGCCGTTGTAGGTCGGCGTCCCGCCCGGTGGTGTGATCGGTGCCAGGCCTTCTTGTTGGGCCATGACCGCCGCCTCTACCACCTGGAGATCGGAGGGATCGATGGCCAGGGGCCCACCGGCCACCGGGACTTGCCAGACGTGGGTCATCATCGGCGTCGGGCCGGTGTGGACGGTTCCGGGCGCGCACGGCGTGAAGCCTTGGATCAGGTGCGTCGTCGTCGAGGTGCAGAGGTTGGTATGGGCGTGCCACTGCACCAGGCACCCATAGGGCATTGGGCCCGGTCCTTGCCCGGGCATCAGGTACATCGCTGCCACCAACACCGGCCCGTTCGGGGTGGTGGCGTAGACCAAGGAGTCCACGTGGTTGGGATCCAAGATGTCCTTTTGCCGCATGTCGGCCACGTTGAGGTAGTGCACGACCGGGTAGGCGGTCGACGTAATGGGGACGTAGCCGTCGGCGAGGGCAACGCTGAGCTCTTTGTACTTGGCCACCGCCGAGGTCGTCGCCTGTACGTACTGCACTGCTCCGAGGGTCTGCGCTGCGGTGGGTGTCGCCGCGCAGTTCGGAGTCTGCATGGCGTGCCCCTCGTCGGTGGCATTTCCGACCGAGGTCAACAGGGCCTGCTCCCCATTGGGCAGGGGTGGCCCCGTGTACTTCCAATTCGGGTCGGTCACACCCAGTCCGGCCATGCCGGCCATGTTGGTGCTCGGGGCCATGCCCTTCATGGATGAGGTTCCGTTCGACTTCGAGCCGTCTGACGTCGACCCGGATGAGCCGGGCATCGACATGCCGGGCGTCGAGCCGGACGCCGAGGAGGTGGTGGTCGACGACGGATGGGGGGCCGTCGATGCGGCCGTGGCGATCGGGGTGGCGGGGACGACGGCGACGGCGGCGGGAACCACGGCCAGGCCGATGACCCCGAGGGTGGCCCATGCCGGATGTTGCGAGAAGAGGCGGGCGGCCGGCACCGTCGCATCGGCCCGGTCAGGAATGGTGGGGAGGATGGCCAGGCCCAAGAGCACAACCAGCGGCCCGTTGGCCGGGTCGGTTCCCATGCCCGTCATCAATTCACCCACCCCTTCGCCGGTCACCCAATACAACAGGGCAAGGCCGATGCCGAGCCCGATGAAGATGGATGCGCGGCGACTGACCAAGGGTCCGATGCCGATGACCAGTGAGGTGGCAGCGAGGATCACGGCCACTGGCGCGCCGGCTCCTACGAAGGCATGGCCCAACGAGTTCAAGAAGTGGGCGTACCATCCCGGCTCACCACTGGCCGTGCCGGTCAGCTGATCGTGGATGGAATTTGGAGTGCGGTTGGCGGGGAACATCCACAAGATGGCTTCGAACACCCAGAGCGCGGCCCATACCGCCCGGGCTCCGATGGCCCCGAACGGTCCCATCCCCGCGGCCGACGAGGCCACGCCCGTTCGCTGCTCGCTCCGAGCTCGCTCAGCAGATGGCCACACCAACACGCCGATGACGCCGTACAGAAAGACAGCCCCCGGCCCTCCGGTCAGCGGAGAGGAGTGTCCCGTGAACACCATGCCGAAGCCCTCTCCGAACCACGCCACCCCGACGGCCCACGCGAACGAGAGCACCAACGCCGGTTTGACCGTCCGCTTGAAGAGGAGCCCTATCCCGATAGCCAGCTCGACCAACCCGAACAGGGTCACCCACATGGCCACCTCGTGCGACAGGAAGTTGCCAATGTGGGTGATCGACGACGAGAGGACACCGGGCTGACCGGCAGCCATGGGTTCGATCATCATGGCGACGAAGCTCGTTCCGAACATCTTGGGTTGGAACTTCAGGCCGGCGGCGATGATCCAGAACACGCCCAGCGCGATCTGGACGCCGCGCCTGGTGATATGCAGACGTGCTGCCAACGGCTTGATGCCGGTGTCTTCAGCCACGGGCCCCCCCGATGTCGGCCGCGCCCCCCATCGCGCGGGATACGGGCGATGGTAGTCCTGAATGGGACAAATATCGTGGGCGGCCGCCGGGAGAGACCACGCTCGGTGCATCTCTGCCGGCAACTCACAGGAACTGGTCGCAGCCATCCCTGGTCAGCGGGGTTCGGGCCTCCAGATGGCAGCACGCCCGGGCATCTCGAACCCGCACCGTAAGCTCAGGGCCGTGACCCGCTTGAGGAGGAACACGTGACGACGACCGATGTGGCGCGTAGCGATGTCCATGCCGAGGTAGAGGTCGATGAGCTGGTGAACCAGCTCTTGGCTGAAGTCCCGCCCGACACCGTGTCCGCCCAGGAGTTCCTGGGGAACAATTCGACCGGGGATTGGCATGGGTGCACTTTCCGGTTGGTCACGGTGGGCTCGGGCTGAGCCCGGGGCTGCATGGCCGGGTCGTCCGCCAGCTGGCCGAGGCCGGGGCTCCGTCGGCCGCCATCCGCAATGTCATCGGGTACGGGATGGTTGCTCCGACGGTCGCCGTCCATGGCACCGAGGAGCAGAAGAGCCGATATCTCCGTCCGCTGTTCACCTGCCAGGAGATCTGGTGTCAGCTGTTCAGCGAGCCGGGGGCCGGATCTGATGTGGCCAGCCTGGCCACCCGTGCAGTGCGCGACGGTGACGAGTGGGTGTTGAACGGCCAAAAGGTATGGACGACGGTGGCCCACTTGTCCAGCTTTGGATTGCTCCTGGCCCGGACGGACCCCGACCTTCCCAAGCACCAGGGCATGACGGCGTTCCTCGTCGACATGCATGCGCCGGGCGTGGAGGTCCGTCCCCTCTACCAGATCACCGGTGAGGCCGAGTTCAACGAGATCTTCTTCACCGATGCCCGGGTGTCCGATGCCGGCCGACTGGGCGGCGAGGGCGATGGCTGGCGAGTGGCCGTCACCACGCTCATGAACGAGCGGGTCTCCATTGGCGGCAACGTGGCTCCGCGCGGTGCTGGCCCCATTGGTGACGCCGTCCGGTTGTGGCGTGAGCGGTGGGCCGGGGCCACCTCTCCCCATGCCCTTGCCCTTCGTGACCGCCTCATGTCGCTGTGGGCAAGCAGCGAGGCGACGAGGCTTACCAATCTCCGGGCCTCGATCGCCCGGGGGGTGGGGACGCCCGGCCCCGAGGGATCGGTGGCCAAGCTCGCCTTCGCCGAGCTCAACCAGCACATCTACGAGCTGTGCATGGACCTGATGGGGGCCGAAGGCATGCTCTACGGGTCGGACTACCCGAAGATCCGGCCTGACTACGTGGCCTTGGGGACCCCGGACATGCATAAGGCCTTCCTGCGGGCCCGGGCCAACTCCATCGAGGGGGGCACCTCGGAGGTCATGCGCAACATCCTCGGCGAACGGGTCCTCGGTCTTCCCGGCGAACCGCGCACCGACAAGGACATGGCCTGGAGGGACCTGCCCCGCAGCTGAGTCGCGGCATTCGATGAGGAGGCTGTGGAGGGTGGCCCCCCTCTGAAGGGTGCTAGCCGAGGAGGCGGGACAGGACCTCGTCGATGGCATCGGCACCGAGGCGCGCCTCCTCGTCGGGTTGGTCGGAGCGAGCCACGAGAAGTGCGATCTCGTTCATGGCGGCCAAGACGACGTGTGAGAAGACATCGACCAGGCCCGGGTCGAGGTCGCCCTGATCGGCGATGGCAGCGAGGACACCCCTGACCAGTCCCAGGGCGTGCCGCTCTTCGAGTGCCCGCCAACGGTCCCAGCCGAGCACGGAGGGAGCGTCAATCAACAGGACGCGCTGCACCACTGGGTCTCCGGCGAGTTGCACCCAGGCCAGCGCACCCAATCGCAGCATCTCCTTGGCGTCGGTGGCTTCGGAAGCAGCATCCATGACCCGGAGGCCAATGTCGTTCTCCATGGCTTCGAGCACGGCTTCGAACAGAGCCTCTTTGTTCTTGAAGTGATGGTAGAGAGATCCGCGGCTGACCGACGCCTCCTGGAGGACTGTCTCGATCGACGTGTCCTCGTATCCCCGTTCGGCGAACAACTTGGTGGCCACCTCGATCAGGTGCTCGCGAGTGGCGGCGCCTCGGGCCACGTTCTGATTCATCTGTTCCGGCATGCTCTGCGATTGCCTCCCTTGACAGACCGACTATCGGTCTATTATGTTAGACCGATAGTCGGTATATCTAATGGTACCGCCGGCGTGCGCCGGACCGTGTACTCAATCCATTCCCTCAGGAGGAAAGCACATGAATGTTTCCGAGCTCGAAGGACACCGCCGGACGGTGGAGACGGCGATGGGCCCGGTCAGCTGTCTGGATGTTGGTGACGGACCGGTGACCTTGTTCGTCCATGGCATCGGATCGAATGCCCTGTTGTGGCGCCATGCCATCGGCGCACTGGCCGCAGAACGGCGCTGTGTGGCCGTCGACCTCCCACTCCACGGCCAGACCCCGGCGGCACCGGACCAGGATTTCCGGCTGGGTTCGCTGGCCGCGGTACTCGACGCCTTTTGCACGTCGGCCGACCTGGGCACGCTCGATCTCGTCGCACACGACACCGGAGGAGCGGTGGCCCAGGTGTTCGCTGCGAAGCACCCGGAACGTCTCCGCTCGTTGTGCCTCACCAACTGCGATACCCAAGACAACCTCCCCCCTGAGGCGTTCAAGCCAGAAATCGAGTTGGCGGCAGCCGGGGCCATTGCCGCAGGGGCGGCCGACTTGCTGGCCGACCTGCCGCTGGCGCGCGAGGCCCTGTTCGGAACCAGCTACCAGGACATCAACCATCTTCCCATTGAAGTGCTGCGCACGTACCTCCAACCTCTGCTCGGGACCCCGGAGCGGGCTCATCAGTTCGAGCAGTTGCTCCTGTCCTTGGACCCGCAGGACCTCTTCGCAGTGGAGTCCGAGCTCTCGCGGCTTCAGGTACCCACGCTCATCGTGTGGGGGACGGCCGACACGTTCTTCGAGCTCTCGTGGGCCTATTGGTTGAAGGACCTGATCCCGGGGGCGACGGACGTGGTCGAAATCGACGGCGGACGGCTCTTCTTTCCCGACGAACGATCCGACGAGTTGGTGACCTCGTTGCGTCAGCACTGGTCGACGCTGGCACCAGCGGGTTGACCTCGTTGCCACCGGAGCAGGGCAGCCAGGTGTCGCTCAGCCTTCGAGAATGTGTCGCGGTCCCGGCCCACGCAGGCCGGCTTGATCATCCGGGTTGAGGAGCTTGCAGAACCGGAGAGACAGGCATCCACAGCCGATGCACCCGCCCAGACGGTCTCGCAAGCGCTCGAGCAACGCGATCTGCGCGTCGAGTCGGGGTCGCCATGAGGTGGAGAGGCGTTCCCAGTCCTTAGCAGTAGGGGTGCGGTGCTCGGGCAGGGACTCAAGAGCCACCCGGATCTCGTCCAAGCGGAGGCCCACTTGTTGGGCGACGCGTATGAACGACACCCGTCGCAACGTGTCGCGGGAGTAGCGGCGCTGTCCTCCCGCCGTGCGGGTGGCGTGGATCAAACCTTCCGCTTCGTAGAAACGCAGAGCGGAAGCGGCCACGCCCGACCTCTCGCTCAAAGCGCCGATGGTCAGCTCCGAGTCCATAGAGGCAACGGTATCCGTCGCCCCGAGCAGACTTCAACCAAACTTGAGCATTGACTGGTCTGCCCGGCGTGCCGGCACCGAGAGGTACTGCACCGGCTTCAGCTGCTGCAGATAACACAGCTGCTGCAGCCACGACACCGGCTGCAGCTACGGCAGGAGCTTGAAGGCAACCTCGCGGTCGTCGGAGACATCGACGTCCAGCGTCCTGTCCTCGAGCAGCGGTGCCACCTCGAGATCCAGGAACACCTGTGAGCCCTGCTCATTGACAATCTGGTCAGTGGGCTCGGGACTGGCCGTCACCGCCAATCCCAGCTCTATCCGATCGGTATCCACCGGCTTGGAGGAAATGCGAAGTCCGGCGCCGGGATGATCAGAAACCAGGTCCTGAATAACGTGAGCTGCATCGGGGGTGAGGGTCAACATAGTTGTCACCTTCCAGTAGCGGGCACAAGAATTTACCGTACCCATCTGACCGATCTCGAAACGTCGCGAGCTGCGTCGGGAGGACTCCGGAGGGTGTTCGCGAACGTTGGGCGACACATAATCGGAGAGGTTGGAGCGCGCAGCTCAAGACCGATGAACGGCGAGTCGGGCTTCGACGCCGACAACATGCTGTTCGAAAGCCGCTGTCGCGCCGTCGGCGTCGCCCGTGGCCAAGAGGTCGAGCAGGAGGCCACGGATGACGGCAATGCCGAGCCGCGCTTCGGCGCGGGCCGAGTCCTCGGAGAACCCGGTCTGGCGGAGCACGTTCGTCATGGGCCCGAGCCACGAGTCGACGATGCCGTCGAGAAGGGGAGCAGCGTAGGGTCGGCCTTGAAGGGCTTGTCCGTACATCTCGAAGAACAGCCGCTCGTGGGGCGCGAGGGCAGGGTCGCTCAACCGGCGCCAGAACTGGCGGGCGACATCGCTCAACGAGTCGCCCGACGATACGACGAGGTCGGAGAACGCTGCTCGCTGACGGGCTTCCACGGCTCGGACGACCGCGACGAAGAGCCCGTCTTTGGAGCCGAAGTGGTAGATGAGCATCCGGTGGCTGGTGCCGATCGCTGCGGCCAGCGCCCGCAGCGAGACATCGATCACGCCGTGCTCGGCCAGGTACCCGATCGTGCGCTCCAAAAGCAGCTCCTTCGGCCCCGTAGACACGTTCGAGCTTCGTTTGGCCATGAACCAGATGGTACATGTACCATCTGGTTCATACGGACACGGCACGTGGATGCGTGCCTACACGATGCCCAATACAAACGCTGCCCAATACAAGCTCTGCCCATACAAAGGCAGCGAGGAGGCCTCATGGAGTATCGGACTTCGATCGAGATCGACGCCCCACCGGAAAAGGTCTGGGGCGTACTGACCGACCTGGAGCGATGGCCCGAGTGGACCAAGTCGATCCAACAGATCGCCGTCGTCGATGGGTCACCCTTGACGCCAGGCGCCAAGATCCGGATCAAGCAGCCGCGCCTACCTGCTGTGGTGTGGGAGGTAACCGAACTCGAGCCCGATCGCGTCCTTACGTGGAGGGCCACGTCGGGGGGCGTCACAACAGTGGGTGACCACCGTCTCTCGATCTCACCAGCCAAGAGAGTGGTGGCCGACCTGAGCATTCGACAGACCGGCATGCTGGCGTGGCTCGTCGGGCTGTTCACGTCAAGCCTGTCTCGTCGCTACGTGGAGATGGAAGCAGAGGGACTAAAGCACCGCTCGGAGACCCGGTGAGCCACGCTGGTCATTGGTAAGGCGGTCGTTCCGGGCGTTCCGGTCATTTGTATCCTTCCTACGGATCGCGTGTAGGTTCCAACCGCTGCACTGAATTGGCTGACCTACGGGGGGGAATCAGTGGACGAAACGACGTTCGGCCGGCGGTTCGAGGGCAAGGTCGCCATCGTGACCGGAGCCTCGACCAATCCGGGAATAGGCAGGTCCTCGGCTCGTCGTCTTGCCCTTGAAGGAGCGTCGGTCGTCATCAACGCCCGGTCAGAGGATCAGCTCCGCGAAACAGAACGCGCCCTCAAGTCCGAAGGGCTCTCGGTTGTCGCCGTTGCCGGTTCTGCCGATGACGATGACACTCCGGCGCGGTTGGTTGACACCGCACTCGACCAGTTCGGTCGCATCGACCTGCTGGCCAACACCGTTGGCGGAGCCCCCTATCCCGGGTCGGCGTTGGACATCGACCGTGCCGCGTTCATCGACACGGTGTCCATGAACACGTGGCCGACGCTTGCCCTCATCCAAGAAGCCGTGCGACGGGGTCTCGGCGATGACGGTGGTGGGGCCATCGTCAACATCTCCAGCGGATCGCCCAAGAAGACGACTCCGTCGATGGCTGCGTATGCGGCGGCCAAGGCGGCTCTCAATGCGCTCACCCGGACGTTGGCCAACGACTTGGGCCCCCGGGGCGTGCGGGTCAACGCCGTGAGCCCCGGCCTGACCCGGACCATGGCCACCCAGTCGATGTGGGAGAAGGACGGCGGCGCGGCGGCCGGGAGCCACCTTCTGCTCGGTCGTCTGACCGAGGCCGACGACATCGGTGCCGCTGTGGCCTTCCTGCTGTCCGACGATGCCCGGTCGGTCACCGGCGTGCTCATCGACGTCGACGCCGGGAACCACGTGTCGTCCGGGGCCTGGTCGCCGTTCCAAGCCCAGCGCGGCGACAGCTGAGGTAAGGGCGTGGGCACCACGATCGACCTCAGCGGGCGCAACGCCTTGGTGGTAGGAGGAGGCGGCGGTGGCATCGGCACGGCCATGGCCCTGACCCTGGCCGAGGCGGGTGCCGATGTAGCCGTCATCACCTATGTGGCCGAACACGCCAAGGACAGCGAAGACCGGGTCCGCGCCCTCGGGCGTCGTTCCGTCGGCGTGGTAGCCGACGTGACCGACGAGGCCGCCCTGCGTGCCGCCGTCGCTACGGCCGCGGCCGAGATGGGACCGTTTCGGCACTTGGTCAACGTGGTCGGCGGGGCGCTCCCCGATGACTGGTGGCGGACCGCCGAGTACGACATGGATGCCTTCGACCGGATCGTGTCGCGCAACCTCCGATATGCGGTCATCACTTGCCGAGACGTGGCCCGCACCCTGATCGATGCCGGGCAGACCGGCAGCTTCGTCAACATCTCGTCCGTCGCTGCCCGTGGCGCCCCGCTGCTGGCGGCCTACGGCGCGTCGAAGGCCGGCCTCGAGTCGTTCAGCCGCACCATGGCGCTCGAATGGGCCCCCTACGGCATTCGGGTCAACCTGGTGGCGCCGGGGACGATCAAGACCCCTCGCGCCGGACAGAGTGATTTGTCCGACGCGGCCCAAGGGATCCCATTGCGCCGCCGCGGCGACCCCCAGGACGTAGCCAATGCCGCCCTGTTCCTCCTCTCCGATCTGGGCGAGTACGTGACCGGTCAGACCCTGGCTGTGGACGGGGGCATGACCCTGGGTGGACCGGGCGGCGACCAGCTGCCGGTCTTCGTCACCAACCCAGCGATACGAGCCAGGTTCGAATAGCTGACCAGGAGAGAATCACTTTGACCGAGATCCATCTGTACCTGCCCCAGATGCGGCTGTCGTTCGAGCAGTTGGAGGCGCACGCCAAGAACGCCGAGGCGGCCGGATTCGCCGGCATGGCCTTCATGGACCATTTCGCCCCGCCCATGGCCGAGACCCAGCCGATGTATGAAGCGCTGGTCACGGCCACGTGGCTGGCGGCCCGGACCGAGCGGCTGCGCATGGGTCATCTCGTCCTGTGCGACGCCTTCCGTCACCCGGCGGTCCTGGCCAAGCAGGTGGCGTCGATCGACCAGGCGAGCGGCGGGCGGTTCGACCTCGGCCTGGGCTGGGGATCGGTCCCCGCCGAGTTCGACACGTTCGGAGTCGACGAGCAGACGGCCGGGGCTCGTATCCGGCGTCTGGATGAGACCCTCCAGGTGCTCCGTGCCCTGTGGTCGGGCGAGTCGGTGGACTTCGACGGGGAGTTCCACCATCTAAGGGGGGCGATGCAACGGCCGACGCCGGTGGGCCACATCCCCATCGTGATCGGCGGCACCGGGAAGAAGACCCTGGAGCTGGTGGCGCGCCACGCCGACTGGTGGAACCTGCAGATCGGGAACCTGCACCGGCTGGAGGAGCTCCGGGCCCAGGTCGGTGACGCCCGCACCTCGGTGCAGCAGATGGTGTGCTTCATCCCGTCCGAGAAGGAGCGGGAAGAAGTCGAGGCCGCTGCCCGCCGACGCTTCGCCGCCTTCGGGGACGTCATCATGTTCGGCACCGCCCCCGAGCTGGTTGACCAGATCGGCGCTCTCGCCGATCGCGGCGTGGAGCGGCTGTACACCTGGTTCACCGACTTTGCCGACCCGGCCACGCTGGCCGCGTTCGGGGAGGAAATCATTCCCCACCTCGCCTCCACCTGACCGGGCCGTCCGCCAGTGCCGAGCCGTGGGTCCCTACGGCTTCGCCGCGGCGATCCTTTCGTCGCGAAGCTGGGACCGTCGCACCTTGCCGGCATCGGTGCGCAGGGGCTCGCTGACCAGCTCGACGGTCCGAGGGATCTTGTAGCGGACGATGCGATCGGCCAGAAAGGCCACCAGATCGGCTTGGCCGACATCGGCTGTCGTCCCGTCGTGCCGCCCGATGTCGACGATGGCATGAACCCGTTGGCCGAGATCGTCGTCGGGCAGTCCGATGACCACCGACGAGCGGACGTCGGGATGCTGGTCGAGCGAGGCCTCGACCTCGGCCGGGAACACGTTCTCCCCACCGGTGATGATCATGTCGACCCGGCGGTCGGCCAGGAACAGATACCCGTCCTCGTCCACGTACCCCATGTCGCCCAGCGTCTCCCAGCCATCGACGATCTGCGACTCGGCCCCCAGGTAGTGATAGTTGGGTTCCTTCAGTCGCTGGAAGTAGATGAGGCCCACCTCACCGATACCGACCTGGCGGCCGTCCTCGTCGACGATGCGGGGCGGTCCGTAGCGGGGACGACCGACAGTCCCCGGTTTGCGCAGCGCCTCCTCCCCGGTGACCAGGGTGCTTCCGCCGTACTGCTCCGAGCTGCCGTAGGCCTCGAGGAGCTTCTCGGGTCCGATCCATCCGGCCCATGCCTCCTTGAGCCAGGCGGGAAACGGGCCGCCGGTGCTGAAGACGACCTGCAGTGAGGACACGTCCCGCATCAGCCGGTCCTCGTCGGCGAGCCGCCAGACCCGCTGCAACATCGTCGGTACCACCTGTATCCAGGTCACCCGGTACTGCTCGATGAGCTTGAGCATGGCGACAGGATCGAAGCGCTTCATGACCACGAGGGTCGCCCCTCGAAGGAGGCCCTGGCATGAGGTGATGAACGGTGCGTTGTGGAACAGCGGGCCCGGCACCAGCTGGACGCTTCCCGATCCCAGGCCCAACGTCTCGCTCTCCGGGTCGACCACCGCCTTCACGTGGCTCACCACCACCTTGGGCCGTCCCGTGCTGCCCCCCGAAGTCAGCGCCCTGCCGTATCGGGCCACCACGGCAGGCAGCGCCGAATCCTCCACCGAGGGTTCGGGGGTGAAACCGACGGGGACCGAGGCGAATCGTGAGGCGGCCGGACGGTCGCCGTCCAACCCGACCACCAGCGAGGGCTGGGCCAGATCGAGAATGGGCTCCAGTTCGGCATCGGGGAGACGGTGCGAGACGGGCATGGGCACCGCCCCCAGTTTCCACACGGCCAGCGCGGCCACATAGAACTCGATGCTGTTGGGGACCATCAGGGCGACGATGTCGTCGCCTGCCACGCCCCGGTGGGCGTAGGTCCTGGCCATGGCGTTTGCCCGCCTCTCGAGCTCGATGCGGGTGACGGAGTCGTCCTCGCAGACGATGGCCAGGCGATCAGGGTCCTGTCGGGCCAGCCAGCTCATGGCTTCCCCGTGTGGCAGCTCGCTCATGGCTGGTGACTCGGTGGGGTCGGCCCTAATTGATGGCGCCGAGATTTTTCAGGCGGATGATCTCGTCCCAGTCCGCGCCCAGCTCGAGAAGGATCTCCTCGGTGTTCTCGCCTAGCTCGGGGGCGCGGACAGCCTTGACCACCTCTTCATCGAACTGGACCGGTGCGGCCACGATCTTGGCTGTCTCACCCGTCGCCACCACGTGGTCCCGGATGAACCCATTCGCCTTGACCTGGGGGTCGTTGAGCACTTCGAGCGGGCTCTGGAGCGGCTCCCACGGTGCGGTGAGCGTGGCGAAGCGGCTCCGCCACTCGTCGAGGGTTGCCGACGCGAAGACCTCGCTCAGGACCTGCACGCACGCGTCGCGGTTGTCATAGCGGGCGGCAGCGTCCTTGAACCGCTCGTCGGCTATCAGGTCCTCTCGCCCCAGGTGCTGGCACAGTTGCGGCCACCACCGGTCGGACTCGAGCATCAACAGCCCGATCCACCGGTTGTCGGCCGTCTTGTAGGAGTAGGCGATGGGGTTTGCGATGGGCTGCTCGATCCGGCTGAACTCCTGGTTGGTGTAGGCCGAGTAGGTGATGTCACTGGACAGGGACCACATGGCCGTGCTCAGCAGCGAGGTGTCCACCACCGCGCCCTCACCGGTCCGCTCCCGGCGGAAGAGGGCGGCGGCCACACCGAAGGCGATATTCATCGAGCCCGTCTTGTCGCCGAATCCGGGGCGCGACTTGGCCGGACGGGGGGCGTCGGGCTCGGTCACCGTGTAGGCGATGCCGCCGCGCAGCCAGTGCGTGGCTGCGTCGTACCCGGGTTTGGCGGCATCGGGCCCCTTCGGACCGGCCGACGTGGCCCGCACGTAGATGATGTCGGGCTTGATGGCCTGGATCTGATCGATGTCCACCCCGTTCTTCCGACGGGCGGCAGGGAGGAGGTTGGTCATGAAGACGTCGGCCGACTCGACCAGCTTGTAGAGCAGGTCTCGTCCCTCGGGCATCGAGGTGTCGATGCCGATGCTGCGCTTGCCCCGGTTGGCTTGCTCCATGGCCAGGTGGCTGGGCACGAGACCGCGACCGCCGGTCTCCAGGCCCCGCTGGGGGTCGCCTCGCCTCGGGTGCTCGACCTTGATCACCTCGGCGCCGAAGTCGGCCAGTACCGCGGCGGCCGATGGTACGAACATCCACGTGCCGGCCTCGACGACGCGGACTCCGGCGAACATATCGGTCACAGCAGCTCCCTCCCTGGGTTGGCCCGGGTGCACTGTATACGGCCGACGATTGGGCCTCCCATTCCTGATTCGGGACGGCGCGAGCAGGAAGACGACCTCCCTTTCCCGATCCCGCTAGTTTGATCTCACGATGCCCGAGTCACCGACGTCGCTCGTCCTTCTGCACGGTTTCGCCTCCTCGTTCGACCATGGCTGGCGACAGAGCGGCTGGGTGGACATCCTGGGCGACTTCGACTGCGAGGTGCCCGAGATCGACCTGCCCGGTCACGGGTCCTCGGCCCGGCCGACCGACCCACAGGACTACGCCGAGGTGGAGAGCGAGGTGTTCGGGCTGCTCCCGCCGAGCGCGCGCCACGCCGTCGGGTTCTCAGCCGGGGGCGACCTCTTGTTGCACCTGGCCATCGCCAACCCCGGACGCTTCGAGCGGATCGCCGTACTCGGTGTGGGCGACAACGTCTTCGAAACCGCTGATCCCACCGTTATCGTCGATGCGCTGGAGGGCGACGACGAGCCCGAGGACGTGCAAGCTCGGCTGTTCCGGCGGCTGGCCCAGTCGACGGGCAACGACCCCAAAGCACTGTCGGCTTTCATCCGTCGCCCCCGCCAGCCCCTGAGCGAGAAGGACCTGTCGACTTTGTCCTGTCCAGTGTTGGTGGTGCTCGGTGACCGCGACATGGTGGGGCCGGCCGACCGACTGGTGGCCGCCCTGCCCCAGGCGTCTCTGGTGACCCTGGCCGGTGTGGACCACTTCTCCACCCCGTCGGATTTCGGCGCCATCGACGCCACGATGAGGTTCTTCGGGATGGGTTGAGGCTGCCGGCGCCGACTACGCCTGCGGAGGGCTGTCGCCGTAGTTGGCAGCTGCGGCCACCGGATAGCGGTCACCGGCCCAGGCCCCGAGCGGAGACAGCTCGTCCAGCTGGGCCAGGTCGTCCTCGGTCAGCTCCACGCTGACTGCTCCGGCGTTGTCTTCCAGGTAGGTACGCCGCTTGGTCCCGGGGATGGGGGCCACGTCGTCGCCTGCAGCCAGCACCCAGGCCAGGGCCAACTGGCTGGGGGTACAACCCTTGGCCATCGCCAGCGCCTCGACCTGACGGACCAGGTCGAGATTGCGCGTGAAGTTCTCGCCCTGGAAGCGTGGGCTGTTGGCCCGGAAATCGTGCTCGTCGAAGTCGTCAGGACTGGTGATCTGGCCGGAGAGGAACCCGCGTCCGAGGGGGCTGAATGGGACGATGCCGATGCCCAGCCGACGGGCAGCGGGCAGGACTTCGGCTTCCAGGTCCCTCGTCCACAGCGACCACTCGCTCTGCAGGGCGGTGATGGGATGGACGGCAGAAGCCCGCTCCAGGCTGGCCGCGCTGGCTTCGGACAAACCGAGGTGCCTCACCTTGCCCTCGGTCACCAGCTCGGCCATGGCCCCGACCGTGTCCTCGATCGGCACCGTGGGGTCCACCCGGTGCTGATAGTAGAGGTCGATGCGGTCGGTTCCCAGACGCCGGAGCGAGTCGTCGCAGCACGCCTTCACGTACTCGGGGCGGCCGTTGATCGACCGCTGGCCGCCGTTGAACTCGATGGCGAACTTGGTGGCCAGGACCACCTCGTCCCGGTGCCCGGCAATGGCCCGACCGACCAGCTCCTCGTTGTGGCCGCGCCCGTAGGCATTGGCCGTGTCCAAGAAGTAGATCCCGAGGTCGAGGGCGCGGTGGATGGTGGCGATGGACTCGTCCTCGTCGGCTGGACCGTAGCTCTGGGACATGCCCATGCAACCGAGTCCCTGAGCTGAGACCTCCAGCCCAGAGGGTCCGAGGCGGCGGGTGGGATAGGAACGATCAGCCATTCGAGCACCCTACGCGGGTTCCCGTCCCTGTCGAGCAGGTTCTGCCGATCAGCTCCCGAGCGGGCCTTGGGCGCTGATCTCGTACTGCAACAGCTCGACGGAGGCCCGCTCGAATTGGGCCGACGCCGGGGACGGCTGCTTGGCGCTGGCGTCCAGGTGGGTACGGAGGTCGTCCTTGGACTCCCACCGTTCAAAGAGGCGCACCCGTCCGGGCTCGACCGCGTCGGCACTGAACGTGTACTCGATGCAGCCCGGCTCGGAACGGGTGGCGACGATCGAGTCCTTCATGGCCTCCAAGAACTCGCCGCGAACGGCTGGGTCGACATCGATAAAACCGGCAACGATGATCATGAGCGGTCAGTCTGCCACGGACCGCCCGCCTGGTCCGGAGGAGCATGAGGAGCGGACCGGCGCCAGGCGAGTGGTGGGACTGCGGGTTCGCCACCGTGCGCAGTTCTTAGCGCTCTGGCAAGCTGCCGTTCGCCACCCCGCCACGAGGAGATGAGCCATTGGAGATCACCAGCGATCTGAAACCGGTGCCGGTACCTGACGCGCAGTCGGCGGGGTTCTGGGAGGCCGCGGCTAACCATGTTCTCGCCATTCAACAGTGCGACCAGTGCGGGTTCTACAGCCACCCACCGGTGGACATCTGTCGCCGTTGCCTTTCGCCTGAGCGATCCTTCCACTATGAGCCGGTGAGCGGGCGAGCCACGGTCAGGACGTGGACCGTGGTGCGGGACGCCCTGCTGGCCGGGTTCGCCGAGGACGTCCCCTATGTCCTGGCCGAAGCCGAGCTGGACGAGCAAGAGGGGCTCCGCCTGGTCATGTTCCTGGTCGACGGCAAGGAATCCGAGATGCGAGTGGGCATGGCCGTCGAGGTCACCTTCGATGACGTGGCCACCGGGATCTCGGTGCCCCATTTCCGGACGGCGGTGTCGCGATGACCGCGCCGCGGTTCCGTGGCAGCGGCCAGGTGGCCATCGCTGGCTACGCCCAAAGCCCGATCACGCGGCACATCGACGAACCCCTGGGCACGCTCGCCATCAAGACCGCGTTGGAGGCCATCGCCGACGCCGGTCTGACCAAGGAGCAGATTGACGGCTTCACCACCGGTGCGATCTTCCCGTCGAGCGGCGGAAGGACCATCATCGACGGGACCCACATCGTGACCTCCGACTGGTTGGCCGAACAACTGGGGATTCGTCCGCGCTGGTTGTGCGGGTTCCAGGGGGTGGGGCAGATCCCGGGATCGGTCATCCTGGCCGCCACGGCCATCGCCACCGGGGCGGCCGACTACGTGCTGGTGCATCGGGCCATGTTCAACCCGCCGGGCCGCTACCACGAGAACCCGATGACCGAGGCCGAGGGCGAATCCCAGTGGAACGCGCCCCAGGGGTATTGGAGCCCGATCGCCCAGGCCGCCCTGCCGTACATGGAGTACATGCAGCGCTACGGGGCACGGCGCGAGGACATGGCCACCGTGGTGGTGGAGGCCCGGCGCAACGGGGCGGAGATTCCCTGGTCGTACTGGCACGACCGCCCCATCACCGTGGACGACTACATGCAAGCCCGGATGATCGCCGATCCCATCTCGTTGCTCGACTGCGACCTGCCCATCAGCGGGGTCGGGGCCTTCGTCCTCACCAGCGCCGAACGGGCGCGGGACCTGCCCCATCGGCCCGTCTATGTGGCCGGGTTCGCCCAGGGCCGCTCGCGGCCCCCCAACGGCATCGGTTACTGGTCACTTGATGAGATCCACGACGCGGGGACGGAGATGGCCGGGCACCTGTGGGAGAGCGCCGGCCTGTCGCGCCAAGACGTCGACATCCCCCAGCTCTACGACGGCTTCTCGCCGTTCGTCTACTTCTGGCTGGAGGCCCTGGGCTACTGTCCCCGGGGCGAGGCGCACCGGTTCGTACAAGATGGGGGCCTGCGTCCGGCCACCGGCCACCCCTTCCTCTCCGGCGGCGGTGCGCTGGGTAATGGGCGGATGCACGGCGTCCCTCAAATGCTCGAGTGCTATCTGCAGCTGTCCCAACGGGCCGGGCCTCGACAGCTGGAGAAAGCCGACGTGGCCCTGGCCTGTCAGGCAACCCCGAACTTCGGGGGGGCGGTGCTCTACAGTTCGCACCAGCCGTGAGGAGGCGCCAGCCATGACCGAGCCGATGCCTACCTACGCACAGCTGCCCATCGCCCCCGACGCCCCGCTGGGATCGTCGTGGGGGGTTTGGGACGACGATGGCGCACTCGGCTGCCTCAACCTCCTGACGCCCGAGCGGGTCCACCGGGCCCAGTCGATCCCGGAAGCCGGGCGTGTCCACAATCTGAACCTCGAGCTCGAATTGCCCTCACCGCCGTTGTTCGGCCGCGCCGCGTTCGAGCACGTGGTGAGCGACCTCGCCTCGGGCTCGGGCCATGACGACGAGCTCCACCACTGGAATACCCAGAGCTCGAGCCAATGGGACGGGTTCCGTCACATCCGCCACCCCAGGTACGGCTTCTACAACGGCCGCCCCGACGGGGAGCATGGCATCCACCTATGGGCCCGGCAGGGCATCGTGGGGCGGGCCGTCCTGGCCGACGTGGGCCGGTGGCGGTCCTCGGTTGGTCGGCCCCTCCGGCCCGACTCCACCGACGGCATCGAACCGTCGGACCTGCTCGGCACCTTGGACGCGCAGGGGGTCACCGTCGAGGTGGGGGACATCCTCCTCGTCCGTACCGGGTGGCTGGCCTGGTACCGGGGCCTCGACGACGCCGGCCGCCGGGACCAGGCCCACCGGTCGTCCCCGTCGTGTGGGCTCCGCGCCGGGACCGACATGGCCGCCACCCTGTGGGACCTCCACATCGCGGCGGTGGCGGCCGACAACCCGGCCCTCGAGGTGTGGCCCCCGCCCCTGTTCAGGGCGGGCCACGGGATCGATCCACAGACGGCGACCCCTGAGGACCTGATCGGTGGGTTCCTCCACCTCGCGCTGCTCCCGCTGCTCGGGATACCCATTGGCGAGCTCTTCGATCTCGATGCCCTGGCCGCAGAGTGCGAACAGCGCGGCCGTTACGACTGCCTGTTCACCTCGGCTCCGCTCAATGTGCACGCTGGCGTGGCCTCGCCGCCCAACGCCTTGGCCGTCACCTGAGGGCATGCCGCTGGGGTGAGCCGCCGCCCCACCTGGTTTGGAAGCCGCCCCGCCCCGGTTATCCCTCGGACGAGCCGCCCGCCTATCCGTCGCCCCGTGGCGTTTCTCCCGAGCCGGACCTCATGTGGGCGGGGTACCCGAGGGGAGCAGCCCGTTGGCCGAGACCACCTCGAGCAGGGAGTGCAAGGCTTCGGTACGATCGAGTGCTGATGCGGCCACGGCGCGGTCGATGGGCGTGCCCAGCAGCATCTTGCGTACCGGCACCTCGATGCGTTTGCCGTTGATGGTATGGGGGAGGGCGGGCACCCCGATGATCCGGTTGGGTACATGGCGTGGGGAGAGCTGTTCGCGGATGACCTGGCGCAGTTGGCTCACTGTCGCCTCGCTCAACCCGGTGGTGGCCACGGTGGACGCTTCGGTCGCCGGTACCACCAGCAGCACCAGCTCGCCTTCCCGACCCAGCTCGGAGGTGTCGACCACCAGTGAGTCGGCCACGTCGGGTAGGGCCTCGATGACCCGGTAGAACTCGGCCGTGCCCATGCGGACGCCGCCCCGGTTCAAGGTGGCGTCGGAGCGCCCGTAGATCACCGCGCCGCCTTCGGGGGTGAGCTTCACCCAGTCGCCGTGTCGCCACACGTCGGGGAAGGTGGCGAAGTAGCTGTCGTGGAGGCGTGAGCCGTCCTGGTCGCCGTAGAGCCCAGTGGGCATCGACGGCATCGGCTCGGTGATCACCAGCTCGCCGACCTCACCAACGACCGACCGGCCGTTCTCGTCGTAGGAGTCGACCGCTGCACCGAGCTGGGCACACTGCAGCTCGCCGACGCGCACGGGAAGGAGGGGACAGGCGCCGAGGAACCCGGTGCAGACGTCGGTCCCGCCCGACATCGAGGCCACCAGGACGTCGTCGCCCACCGCCGAGTTGGCCCACACGAACCCTTCGGGCGACAGCGGGGCGCCGGTGGACCCCACGGTGCGGATGACATTGGCACCAGCGTCACGCCGGGGCACGATGTCCCCTTCCCGGCAGCTCTCGATGAACGGTGCGCTGGTGCCGAAATAGGTGATCGAAAGCTCGGAGGCCATCCGCCACAGCGCCCCCGGATCGGGCCAGGCGGGATTGCCGTCGTAACAGAGGATGGTGGCACCGACCAAGAGCCCACTCATGAGGAAGTTCCACATCATCCACCCCGTGGTGGTGAACCAGAAGAAGCGGTCGCCCCGGCCGAGGTCGCAGTGGAACGAGACCGACTTCAGGTGCTCGAGGACGATGCCACCGTGCCCCTGCACGATGGGCTTGGGCAGCCCCGTGGTGCCCGAGGAGTAGAGGATCCACAGGGGGTGCTCGAAGGCCACCGGCGTGGGCTGGAGGGGGGCGGGCTCGGCCAGCATCGATGCCCAGGTGAGCCGGCGAACCCGGGCGGGCGGCGCGGCGAGCCGGTTGTCCGGATCCGGCTCGGAGGGGGCGACGACGGTGGCTACCACCGTCGGAAGGGATGCCTCCAGCGCCTCGATCTTGTGGTCGAGCGAGTAGTGCCGCCCGCCGTAGCGGTAGCTCTCGACCGCCACCAGCACGGTCGGCTCGATCTGGGAGAACCGGTCGAGCATGCCCTCGGTTCCGAACTCGGGCGCGCAGCTCGACCACACCGCTCCGATCGACGCCGTGGCCAAGAAGGCGACGATGGCGGGGACCGAGTTGGTCATGACCGCCGCCACCCGGTCACCTGGACCCACTCCCAGCCCCACCAGGGCGCGTGCCATCGCCCCCGCCTGGGCCCGCAGCTCGCCGTAGGTGAGGGAGGCGGGGCGGCGTTCCTCACCCCAGTCGATGACGGCCACGTCGTCGTCGGGGTGATCGAGGAGGCTGTCGGCATAGTTCAGCCGGAGGTTCGGGAACCACCTGGCGTGCTCGGCGCCGTTGCCACGAACCAGCACCGGCTCGCTCCCGGTGTCCGAGCCCACGCCGAAGTAGCGGCGGATAGCCGCCCAGAATTGCTCGACCTCGTCAACCGACCAGCGATGCAGGGCGGCATAGTCCTCGGCCTCGACGCCACGGTCGGTTCGCAACCAGTCCATGAACGCCGAGATCGTTGCCGCTCGGATCCGCTCGGCCGAGGGCTCCCACAGGACGGTTCCTTCGTCCATCACCGGCATGGTCATCCCGCACCTCCCCGAGCGACAGGTCCTCGGTCATCCTCTTGCCGGCTCCCGCCGGCGCCATCTCCCACGCCTGCTCCGACGATCATGAGAGGAGCATCGCGGAAGTACCGCCCGACGTCGAACCCGGGCGGGTACCCACAGGTTCGGGTCAGGACCCCGTTTGCGCAGACACACCACCTGTCGATAGGAAAGAGGACGTCGACGAAGGGGGACGAATGGATTCGATTGAGTTTCCGGTAGAGGCGGGACACATCTTGATGTTCGCTCGAGCGGTGGGGGATCCCAATCCCGTCTACGCCGATGCCGCCTATGCCGCCACCACCGAGGTGGGGCACGTGGTGGCGCCGCCCACCTTCGTACAGGCGAGCGCGCAGTTCGACCCCGACTATTCGCTCCGACCCCGGATCGGCGAACCTTGGTTCGGCTCGGGGAAGGAGCCAACCGGTGTGCAACGTGCGCCGGGAAGTGGAGGAGGGGGGACGGGGCTCCACGCCGAGCAACATTTCGAGTACCACCGGCCTCTCGGGCCGGGCGAGGTGCTGACGGCGACCGCACGCCCCGGAGAGACCTGGACCAAGGAAGGCCGCCGGGGAGGCACCATGACGTTTGCCGAGCACATCATCGAGTACCGGGATGCGGCTGGCGAGCTGGTCGTCACGGCCAGGGGCGTCGGCGTGCGCACCTCGAAGACGGTGGAGGACGGCTGATGGCGCTTCGTCGAAGCGAGATCGAGGTGGGATCAGTACACGAGCAGGTGGTGGTGGAGAACCTGACCCGGACTCAGATCGTGCAGTATGCGGGGGCATCGGGTGACTACAACCCGCTTCACTCCGATGAGGTGTTCGCCACCAAGGTCGCCGGATACCCCTCGGTCTTCGCCCACGGCATGCTGACCATGGGCCTGACCGGCCGGATGCTGACCGACTATGTGGGCGACGGGCGGCTGGTCCGTTTCGGCGGCCGATTCCGCGCCCAGGTGTGGCCCGGCGACGACCTGACGGCGAGGGCCGAGATCGCCGAGCTCACCGAGAGCGACGGCGACAACGTGGTCGAACTGGTGATCACCACCGTGAACCAGGACGGCGCCGAGGTCTTTACCGGCACGGCGACGGCACGCATCGACCCCTGAGCTCGCCGACCGGCTCGGCTCCTCGGCGTGGTATCAATCGCAGCAGGAGTCGCGCCACCCACAGCCCGTACAGCGGAAGTGGGCGTGTTCGGGTCGAAGCTCGGATCCGCAGTGGGGACACTCGGCGAACGTGCCCAACGGCGAGCGCGAGCACGAGGGTGACGGTTGCGGATGACCGGGCATGGTGGCGAATTTAACCAGGTGGCCAGGCTCCGGGGTTGATACCGAATTTTAGGCACGATCACCTTGAGTCCCCTTGGTCAGGTCGCCGCCGGGAGCGGGAGTCCGTCGGGGGCTTGCAGGTCGACCACACCGGGATAGGGCCAGAGGGGGCCGATCAGCGACGTTCCCCGCCTGGCCGACTCCGCTCTCAGTTGGTCGAGTGCACGAGCCGCGGCGCCGTCGTCGAAGTGCTGGGGCGGCATGTCGGCCGAGGCCGCGGTCAGGTGGATGGGACTGAGGGCAAGATGGCCCAGCAGTACCGCATGTTGATCCCAGGAGTCGACCCGGACGATGGCATGCCCGGCTGAGTGCCCGCCAACCAGGTGGACGCTGACCTCGGGCGTGAGCTCGAAGGGCGCCGGCACACCGTCGACCACACCCGCGGCGATCAACGCCCGGAGAGCGCCAAGCCCGGAAACCTCCTCCGCCTCATCCAGCCAGGACAGCTCGGCCGAAGTGAGGACGACCCTGGCGTTGGGGAACATCGGGCGCCACGTCCCGTCCTCGTCGATCAGCGCCGTCATCCCGATGCCGTCCAGGTGGCTGAGCACGACCACGTCGACCCGGTGCGGCCCAAGCCCGGCTCGTGCCAAGGCGTCGATCACCGCGTCTTGGTGCCCAAGAGCCTCCGGACCGCTGCGGAGGAAGGGGTCAGCGGCACAGCAGGGGTCGACCACGATCACCCGACCAGCGGCCTCGATCACCCAGATCGCCTGGCCCACAAGGACCTGGCCACCTTCTGTGGCCCAGGTGGGCACCGCCCAGCCCGCCTCGGCGACCTGACGGGCACTCAGACCTACGGCGGAGGGGTCCAGGGCCACGTCGAAATAGGGGACCCGCGTCAGGCGCACCTCGCCAACCTCGAGTGTCAGCACATCGACCACGCTCTATCCTCTACCACCAGGTGTTCGGACGGTAACCGGAGGAGTCGAGATGCAGGGCTACGTGCTGTCGGTCGAACACATGATTCCCTCCCCACCGGAGGCCATCTTCGATGTCCTGGCCGATGCGGCCAAGCACACGTTGATCGACGGCTCGGGCATGCTCCAGGGGGCCAAGGAGATCGAGCCGGAGCGGCTCATGCTTGGTTCCAAGTTCGGCATGGGGATGAAGCTCGGAGTCCGGTATTCCACGGTGAACAAGGTGGTCGAGTTCGAGGAGAACCGCCGGATTGCCTGGCAGACCGGGCCCGAGGGCTTCGCCGGTCGTCTCATGGGGGGCAGGATCTGGCGCTACGAACTGGATCCTCAGCCGGAAGGTACGTTGGTCCGGGAGAGCTGGGACATCAGCCCGGACCCCATGCGCGTCCTGTTGAAACTCGGCGATATCTACTCGAACAAAACCAAGCGGGACATGGAACGCACCCTCGGTCGGCTGGCCGAGTTGATGGCCAGTGGATCGGGAACGACCTCGTGACGTCCCAACACTGTCCCCTGTCGCCAATTCGGACCCGGCGCAGCTTGCCAACACGGATCCGGCGCAGCTTGCCAACACGGATCCGGTCCCTATCACCACTATGAGTGGTCAAGATTTGACTTGTTTAGGTGGTTCTTTCGGGGGTATGCATGGGTTGAACGCTCGAGTTGGCGCTTAAGAAGCATGGTGCGCTCCCTAAGCATCAGTCCCGAGGTGGACAGTGTTAGGGGGCACCATGAGGCGACGTCAGCAGCTCAGGAGCGAGACCCGGGAACTCCTGGTCGGGTTGGGGAATAACCGGGCCGAAGTGGCCGCATCGTTATGCGACGCCGGCGTATGGGGAGCCCGCCACAATCCGAGAAGTTGCGCAGTGTCGTCGTACCTGAACGCCCTCTTGGGGGCTGATCCGCGGGTGCGTTCGCACACGACAGGTCAAAGCCAGGTCAAGATCGTCCTCGACGGGCCCATCAGGTTCTTCCCGTCCACCGTGGTCCGGGTCCCGCTTCCACAACCCGTGCGCCAGTTCATCGTGGCCTTCGACCGGGGGATGTACCCCATGCTGGTCCGGGCTCAGGCCGAAGACGCGCGACAGAGCTCGGAATCCACCGCCAGCTAGCCTCTGCTGCCTGATGATGCCGGCTGATCGGCAGCGTTAGACGGGCTCTGGCGCAGGCAACGGCGGATCGATCGGTTCCGGTTCGGGCACCGGTGGAGCCGGAGGCGGCTCAACCGGGAAGGGGTCCGGCGGTAGCGGAACGGGCCCCGGAGGGGCAGGCTCGGGGATCGACGACCGGCCATCCCGGCTTTCTGTTGGCTCGGAATATGGCTTCTGCGGGGTCATAGGGCCTCCTTCCAGCGGATACAGCCGTGTTGTCTTCCGCGTGGCTCGATGGCTCGATGTGTGGCACCTACCCACGACGGTCCGCCCTAAACGGCGATGGCCCGAGGCCGGGGCCATCAGGCCATTTGGGCCGTAGGCTTGGCCCGTGGCGAATCCTCTCAACACCTCCGGTGGCGACCGGCCGGCCGACACCGTGAACCGGTCGACCGATACCGTGTACCGGCCGAACCGGGACGAATTCGAGGCGCTGCGCATCGCCCAGGAGGCCGGGACGGCGGTGGGTGAGTCCATTGCTCGCTGGTGGAATGAGCTCGGCGTCGCTGCCGACAGCCTCATGGCCCGCAAGTCGCTCGACGACCTGTTTCGACACGCCCTGGCCACGATGAGGGAGGCCTTGGGCACGGACGCCGTCTCGGTGCTGCTGGCCAATGACGAAGAGGACGAGCTCATTGCACGTGCTTCCGTCGGCCTCGGCGAAGAGGTGTCCCTAGAGCTCCAGATCCGAGCCGGTGAGGGCATGGCCGGACGGGTATTGGCCAGTCGGGAGCCTCTGGTGGTCGAGGATCTCTCCCTTATTCAGTTGGTCTCACCGGCCTTGACCGACAGTGGTATGCGGTCGCTGGTGGCAGTGCCCATACTCCTCGACGGTCGCGTTCTGGGGGTGCTCCACGCGGGGAGCCACCAGCTGGATCGCTTTACCGACCTGGACGCCCGGATGCTGGAGCAGGTGGCCGAGCGCATGGCTGGTGCCCTCGGGCGGATCCAGCTCTTCGAAATGGAGCGGATTGCCCGGCTCCGAGCGGAGCAGATCGCCGATCGCCTGTCCCGCTTACAGGCCATCACCTCGTCGCTAGCCGGCGCCTCGTCCCCGACGGAGGTGGCAACGGTCCTCGCCGCGGCCATGAGCTCCAGAGGACCGAACAGCGAGCTCGACCGGGCGGACGTGTGGTTGGTGCATGACGATCCGCCGCGGCTGGTTCGCATGGCCGACGAGCCGTTGGGCACCGGGGAGTTCGACGAGATCGCACTGGATGCCGACGTGCCCGCCGCTGTCGTGTACCGCGCCAACGAACCGGTCTACGTGACCTCGACCGATGACGTGGAGGCCAAGTTCCCTACCTGGTCGCGCCGGCGCCAGGCCACGACGGCATTCGCCGTGCTGCCCCTGTCCATCAAAGAGGAGTGCGTCGGCGTCGTGTCGCTCTCCTACCCCGCCGGCCACCATTTCGAACTCGATGAGCGTGAGTTCCTTGCCACGGTGGTGGATCAAGCATCCCAGGCCGTCGACAAGGCCCGGCTCTACGAGGAACAGGCCAAGCTGGCCACGATCAGCGCTTTTTTGGCCAATGCGGCCAAGGTCATGGCCGAGGCCCCCGGTTTCCAAGATGCGCTCGACCGTCTGGCCACGTTGGCCCTGGCCGCCTTGGGCGATCTCTGCCTCATCGATGTGCTCGACGATGACGACAGCCTGCAACGGATGGTCGCTCGCCATCGCGACCCCGAGCGGCAACACCTGGTGGACCAGCTGCACGGCCGGAACCCGCAGGGCACCGAGGGACACCATCCGGCCGCCGGTGTCGTCCGCACGGGAACGCCTCGATGGTCAAGCCACATGAGCGACGACTTCTTGCGGTCCACCACCCACGACGAAGATCACTTCCTGATTACCAAGGCGCTGGGCTTCCATTCGTACCTGACCGTGCCCCTCGCAGCTGACGGCGACGTGATCGGCACGATCACGTTCGTGTCGGCCAGCCGCAGCTTCGGTCGTCAAGATGTGGCCTTCGCCCAAGAGCTGGCCCAGCAAGTAGCGGCGGTGGTCGCCAATGCCCAGCGCTTCGAGCGAGCCGATCACACGGCCCACGTGCTGCAACAGAGCCTGCTTCCGCACCGACCGCCGGAGATTCCCGGTGTACGAACAGCGACCCGGTACGTGCCCAGCACCCGTGGGCTCAATGTTGGCGGCGATTTCTACGACCTGATGATGCTCCCGAACCAACGACTCGGGTTCATGATCGGCGATGTCGCCGGCCATGACCGCGCCGCGGCGGCCATGATGGGCCAGCTCCGGAGCGCGGCGAGGGCGTTGGCCGGTCAGGTGGGCGGACCGGGCGAGCTGGTGGCGGCGCTCAAATGGAGCTGGGACCTGCTCGGCTTCGAGCGACTGGCCACCGGCCTGTTCGGCGAGCTCGATCCCGGCACCGGTGAGTTGATGCTGGCCTCGGCCGGTCATCATCCCCCGCTCATGCTCGAATCGGGCAGTGCCCGCTATCTCCCGGTGGCACCGACCAGTCCCTTCGGTGCGCCCGAGACCGAAGCCGCCGAATGGAAGGGCCGGATCCGACCCGGGCAGCTGCTCCTGCTGTACACCGATGGGGTCATCGATGACCGCGGGATCGGTGCTGAAGCGAGCATGGAACGGCTGGCCGGCATCGTGGCCGACGGTGAGGCGGACCCTCAGGCCGTCTGTCAACGGGTGATCGAGGGGCTCACGACCGAGCGATTCGACGACGTGGCCCTGCTCGCCGTGGCCTTGGACACCGTTGCCTCCGGATCCGTGGACACCGCTCCCTCCGGATCACCGACGCAGTAGCTTGTGGGGTGCCCTCATACCGGATCGCACAGGCCGCCGAATTGCTGGGCGTCAGCACCGACACCGTGCGACAGTGGGTGGATGCCGGACGGGTGAAGACGGTGCCCTCAGAGGGAAGCCGACGGGAGGTCGACGGCACTGATCTGGCCCGGCTGGCCGTCGAACTGGCGGGGACGCGCGACCCGGTTGCCATCGGCGCACAGTCCGCCCGCAACCGCTTTCCCGGGATCATCACCAAGGTGGTGGCAGACACCGTGGCCGCTCAGGTCGACATCCAGGCGGGGCCCCATCGCTTCGTCGCTCTGGTGACCAGGGAAGCCGTCGACGAACTGGGTCTGGCACCAGGGATGCTGGCCGAGGCCGTGGTCAAAGCGACCAATGTCGGCGTCGAGCTGGCCGTGCGGGAATGATGCGCCTCACCCCGGATCACATGCGCCTCAACGCCGGACCAGTGGTCGCCCGGTCCTTCGCCCACAGCCTCAACGCCTCGGCGAGGACGTCGACGCCGCAGGGCGCGCCGGGAGCGAAGCTCGTAGAACGCGACGCCCGGGCGCGAAGTTCGGGACCGGCATCGTCCAAACGGACGATGTACTCGACGACGGCGCCGAGGACCGCCGCGTCGGTGACGGTGGCGCGGTAGGCACCCCGCCTCGGACAGCTGTACGTCTTCGGGCCGGATGCACCAC
Source organism: uncultured Acidimicrobiaceae bacterium (assembly GCA_963781305.1). Lineage (GTDB taxonomy): Bacteria > Actinomycetota > Acidimicrobiia > Acidimicrobiales > RAAP-2 > DASXMT01. Next base: position 87,630 of record CAWAFL010000014.1, on the reverse strand, counting down.
AGGACCTCGGTCCCCGCCGCAATCGGGCCGCCGTCCAGCGCCAGATCCACCCGTCCGACCCGGACGACCCCTGGCGAGAGGACGCGACCGGTTGCACGTTGTGGATGCCGCCCTCTAAGGGTGCACCTGCGGGTTGCAGGCTGGTCCGTCCACCCGCCGATGGTGTCGGTATGGTGGGTGTTGCGGTCACAGGCCAGCCAGCGGTTCGGGCAGGAACCGATGTTCGGCGATCGAGCTGGACGGGAGATCAGTCATCGGTCGAGGCAGCAGTCGAGACAGTTGGGGCATGGATGGAGGGGTCGGCGCTGGCCGGCGGACGGGCGGCGCAGCGATAGCCGGACTGCTGTTGACCGGCGGCGGCAGCCGCCGCATGGGCAGGGACAAAGCATCCATCGTGCTGGCTGACGGGCGCACCTGCGCCCAGACGGTGGCCGCCCGGCTGGCGGAGGTCGTTGACCCCGTGCTGGAGGTAGGGCCGGGCACGTCGGGGCTCACGGCCGTGCCCGACGATCGTCCAGGTGCCGGTCCGTTGGCTGCCCTCGCCACGGGCTGGGCTGCGTTGGAGGACTCGGGCCATTCGGGCCCGGTGCTCGTCCTCGCTTGCGATCTCCCCCGGGTCACGGTGCCGTTGCTCGAGCTGTTGGCCCGGGCGCCAGGTGATGGCACCGTGGTGCCGGTAGTCGGCCAACGTCCGCAACCCCTCTGTGCCCGCTTTGGACAGTCATCGCTCGACCATTGCCTTCGGTTGGTGGCAGAAGGTCGACGCTCGCTCATGGCCTTGCTCGACGCCACCGAGGTGGCGTGGCTGGGACCCGAGGTGTGGTCCGAGGTTGTCGACGAGCAATGCTTCGCGGACATCGACACACCCGAGGACCTGGCCCACGTCATGGCCCATCCAGATATGGGCTCGCGCGATGGGGTAGTACGTGGCCAGTGACCGGGCACCCCGAATTTCCTCATCTCGACGAACACGGACGAGCCTGGATGATCGACATCACCGGCAAGGAGCCGACCGTACGTCGGGCTGTCGCCCGGGGCACGGTTCGTACCGTCGCCGATGTGTTCGAAGTGCTGGCCATGCGCCCCGGCGACCTTGATCCCGTCCAAACAGCACGGGTGGCCGGGGTCCAAGCGGCCAAGCTGACCTCCGCGCTGATACCCCTGTGTCATCCCATCCGACTGACCGATGTACGAGTTGATGTGGTCCCGTTCAAAGGGCGGGTGGACATCTCGGCCGTGACCGAGGTGGTGGATCGAACGGGAGTTGAGATGGAGGCTCTCACTGCCTGCACGGTGGCAGGACTAACCATCGTGTGCGCGCTCAGCAGGGCGGACCCAGCGGCGTACCTCGACGCGGTGGCGCTGTGGTTGAAAGAGGGCGGTCGTTCGGGTCGGTGGGAGCGACCGGACGCACAGACGTGACCCGGTGGCGTCCGATCAGAGGTCAGTGTGGAGAGCCGCATCCGCCTCAGGAGGTCGGTGTGGAGAGCCGCATCCGCCTCAGGAGGTCAGTGTGGAGAGCCACCGGACAGCAGTTCGAGCGCATGAGGAAGGACGTCGATGACCGCTTCGAGACACTCCACCGCCCCGGCCGTCGACCCGGGCAGGTTGAGCACGATGCAGTGCCCGATCGTTCCCGCCGCTCCCCGGGAGAGCCGACCCAATGGGTTGATGGCCCGCATGGCCTCAGCCAGCCCGGGCGCCTCTCGTTCGAGTACCGCTTGAGTGCCTTCCGGAGTCTGGTCGGTGGGGGCAAAGCCCGTTCCCCCGGTCGTGAGGATGGCGCCGGCAAAGTCCACCGCCAAATCCCGAATCATTGTCGCTACCGGGTCTGCGCCGTCTGGAACGACGCGACGTTCGACCACGTCGAATCCGTACTGCTCCAGCAGGGCGACGACGGCCGGCCCGGACCGGTCCTCGCGTTCCCCCCGGTAGGCCGAGTCAGAGACGGTGATGATCTTCGCACCAGGAGGCATCTGTCGAGAGCGTAGTGGCGTCTCCCAGCGCTGGTCCTGCGCTCCGCGCGGGTCGGTGCCGTAGATTCAGACCCAATGGGTATGGTCCAAGCTCTCGATTATCAGATCCCCACACCCAATGCACCTCAACGGGCGATGTGGCACGTGTCGTCATCGCCGCCAGGCGCCTGGTTGTTCGCCAAGTCTCTGCACCGCATCGACAAGGTCCTGCTCCGGGTTACAGACGGGCGTTTATCGGCTCCCGAAATTTTGGCCGGGATTCCCGTCGTCATGGTCCGTACCACCGGCGCCCGCACCGGGCAACGGCGGGAGACCCCGTTGCTCGGGGTGCCCGCTGGTGAAGACCTGGCGGTGATCGGAACCCATTTTGGGCAATCGGGCACTCCGGGTTGGTACTACAACCTGCTAGCTCACCCGAAGACGGAGGTCGCCTATCGGGGAAGATCGATCCCCGCTCGAGCCCGTGAGGCCGAAGGTGACGAATGGACAGCGATCTGGGCCAAAGCCCGACAGATGTATGCCGGCTATGAGGCATATGCCCGACGGATCCGAGACCGCCCCATTCACATCATGGTGCTCGACCAGCGCTAGGCGGCGAGCAGATTTGCGGACCCCCGCGTTAGGCGGCGAGCAGGTTCTCGGAACGGAGGCTCGACGCCGCGGAGATGCGCCTGGCCGCGGCCGGGGCGCTCCGCAGGATCTCCCGGAACTCGCTGGGATTGCTGACGTAGGCAGTCAGATCGGTCGTGGCCGTGACTGTCGCGGTACGGCGGACGCCCCTCAGGAGGGAGATCTCACCCACGAACGCTCCGTCGTGGAGGTCGGCCACCTTCGAGATGCCGAGCCCGTTGGTCTTGGTGACTTCGGCCTGGCCCGAAACGATGATGAGGAACTCGTTCCCCAGATTCCCTTCCTGGATGAGTACCTTGCCCGCAGGGAGGTTCACCTGCGTGAGTAGCGAATCAATCCTGGCCAATTCGCGGGGACTGCAGTCCTCGAAGAGCTCCAGTTGACCCAATGTGCTCGATGCGTAATTTCTGTTTCTCATCCCTGACCTCCACCTTCTTCGGCCATCCGTGGTACTCGACCACTTCAATAGTGCCTAAGTGGAGTATATCTGTCAAACAGTTTATCCCGATCAGATACATCTGAATATCAGATGAGACAGCCTGCGAAGGTCTGTTCGACCTGCCCACGTGGTCGTCGACTACGGAAGCGGTCGGTCGTCGCCGATCTCCCGTTCACCCGGCGCGGCACCGGCTGTACCTGCCGTGCCCGTCGGGCCATGTTCCGTAGCCAGGGGCTGCTCCGAGGGTACGGGTGCGGCCGTCTGTTGGGGAGCCACGCCAGGCTGGGGAGCCACACCAGGCGGGGGTGGGGGTGCTACACCAGGCTGAGGAGCTACACCAGGCTGAGGAGCTACACCAGGCTGAGGAGCTACACCAGGCTGAGGAGCTACACCAGGCTGAGGAGCTACACCAGGCTGAGGAGCTACACCAGGCTGGGGAGCCGCCGTGGGCTGGGGAGCCGCCGTGGGCTGGGGAGCCGCCGTGGGCTGGGGAGCGTCAGTGGGATCTCGAAGGATGGTCGGGGCGGCCATGTCGGAAACGTCCCGACTCGCTCCCATCGCCTCGAGCGGCCGGTTGTGGCGGGCCGCCCAACCCACGGCGAACGCGCTGCACGCGACCAGGATCAGGCCTGGTCCGAGCGCGTAGCCAATCTGGTACTCAAGCGCCCGGAGTGGGGTGGCGACGATGAAGTACGAGTGGGTGTTCACCAGGACCGGCCAGGCATAAGGACCAACGACGAACCAGGCTCCACTGGCCATGCCGATGATGCCGGCAGTGGTCAGGCTTAGGCGTCGGCCCGTCACGCTGGCATTCGCCGGTGCCATCATCGTGAGAGCAACCAGGCAGCCCAGTACACCGGGAATCAGTGCCAGTACGGCATGGCTGAGGTCCCAGTGCCAGGAGCCGGCTCCATCTGCGCTGAACCCGAACGTCGGCCCCACGAACGGGATGATCCCGCCCCATGCAGAGGCGATCAGGGCGATGAAGCCGACCATGGCCAAACTCACGGATGAGGACCGCACTCTCGTACCGGCCCCAGCTACCGCTGTCCGCCGATGGAGTCCGTACCCTCTCCCACCGGCCGTATGACCGATCGTTGTCGTCATGGCGACTCCTCTCCTTGTTCCATGGGACTGAGCAAGACCGCTTGGCGTTCTGCCCTTCCCATAGGGCAAATACCCGCTGGCCGACCTGGCAAACCAGGCCAGCTATGGCAATGCCTGGCCCGGACTCCCGATTGACGGGCTCCGGGTGAGCTCCGCCCTAGCCGACGACCGGAGCGACGAGAGTGCAGGGGGGAGATTGCGCTTGCGCCGGGTCGAGGGCGTTGAGCACATCCTGAGCCGCCACCGGGTCTGAGGCCAGAGACAGATGGTCGGCGCGGTCAAGTGGGCACTGATCTTGCACGACGATGTTCGTACTGTTGTCCCCGGCGATCTCCCCATTCGTATAGGGCACCACCAACTCGTCGTCCTCGGTCATGATCTGGGTGTAGCGCACGCCGGGTACGGCGATACCGCCGGCATTGAGCTTCGTGGTGAATGCCGAGCTGGGGGAGAACTCCTCACAAGCGGTACAGACCGACCCCAGCACCTGCGCCTCGGACGATCCGAAGCCGAAGGCGTTGGCGACCTCTTGGATCATGAGTGGATCGGCGATCTCGGTGCCGTGTACGACGGGGGCAAGGCCGACGAAGTTGTCGACATGAGCCGCCCCTCCAAGGAATTTGATGTAGTAGTCAGGCATCGTGGCCCCTTCGGAGTGGCCGACGAGGTCCACCTTCGGGGCGCCCGTGGCAGCCAACACTCTGTTCACGAACGCTCCGAGCACCGCGGCGCTCTGCTCCATCGGCACCAAGCCGCCCGACTCGTCAAGAGGGGGTGTGGTGAAGTTGGGATCGGTGCCGTAGGTGAGGGAGTAGACGCAGTACCCATTGTCGGCCAGGAGGGGCGAAATGGTCTGCCAATTGTCGGTCTCGTTGGCCAGCAGGCCGTGGACGAGGACCACCGGTTCGGGGTGGGCGGCCGACGGCCTGCATGTCCAATCGTTGGCTCCGGGCGGAGGAGTGTTGGGCCCGTTGGGCGCAGCAGCGATGTTGGCGAGGAACGTGTACGGCACCGGGTAGTTGGGCGAGGCCGCGGTGCCCGAAGTTGGTGGCGAGGCAGCAACGCCAGGCACGATGGTGACGACGCCTGTAGTCATGATTCCGGTCATGCAAAGCGCCGCGGTTGCGACGAGAGAACCGATCCGTGATTTCCGCATACGAGTCCCTGTGCCTCCTGTACCGTGTCCAGCCCACGATGGAGTCGTCGGGCGTTGCACGGCACCTTTGGAGGAACGTCCGGAAGCACTACTTCTTGCGATGTCCAGCACAACAGTGCCTTCGTCGACCCGTGCGCGCCCGCTCGACCGAACAGAGGGCCCGGCTTCGGTTTGACCTACCGCCAGGCGATCAGGCTTCGGCTGCGGCGTCGGCCAGCCCGGCGGTCACCGCTCTTCTGAGTAGCTTGCCCGTGTCGGTATAGGGAAGCTCTTCCCACACCACGATCTGGTCGGGCGTCTTCGACGTCCGCAATTGCTTGCGCACGAATGCTCGAAGGTCGTCACTGTCGATCACCTCGCCAGGAACCGGGACGACGACTGCGGCGATCCGTTGGCCCCACTCGTCGTCGGCCACGCCCACCACGGCAACGTCGGCCACCGCCGGGTGCTGGACCAGGACCTCTTCGATCTCAGCCGGGGCGATGTTCTCGCCGCCACGGATGATGGTGTCGTCTGAGCGCCCTTCGATGAACAGGTAGCCCTCCTTATCGAAAAAGGCGCGGTCGCGGGTGGGGAACCACCCATTGTCGTCCAGGGGCGACTTGGTCGACAGGTACTCGCCGGACACCTGGTCGCCTCGGAGCCAGAGCTCGCCCGGTTCGCCGAGCGGGAGAATCGAGCCGTCCGGGCCTCGCACCTCGGCTTCGATACCGGGAATGAGGCGCCCGGCCGAGCCCAGGCGAGCACGGACTTCCTCAGCGTCGCTCTCGATGGCCGACCGGTGGTCCTCGGGTCCGAGCAGGGCAATGGTCGAACTGGTTTCGGTGAGCCCATAGGCGTTGACGAAGTCAGTGGTCGGGAAGAGCTCGAGCGCTCGAGCCACGATCGACGGGGCGATCCGAGATCCGCCATAGGAGAGCGTTCGGAGCGAGGCCACATCGGCGTTGTCTTGGCCAGCCAGCGAATCCACGATCCGGGCCAGCATCGTTGGCACCACCATGGCGTGGGTCACTTGCTCTTTGCGGACGGTCTCGAGCCATGCCTCGGGGCTGAAGGCATCGAGATAGACGAGCCGTCTGCCCGCATAGAGGTTGCTGACCAGGTTGGCCACTCCGGCCACGTGGTACGGCGGCACGGTGACGGCCACGGCATCCGATTCGTCGGCCCCTCCGAAGTCGACGGAGGAGAAGACGTACGAGAGGAGGTGACGATGCCGGAGGATGGCCGCCTTCGGAGCCGAGGTCGTGCCGCTGGTATAGAGAAGCACGGCAATGCCCTCGGGGTCGTTCGGCCACTCGTCGCAGTTCGGGCCCACGGCCGTCGATGTCATCCAGTCGTCGCGGTCGATCACGGGATGGTTCACGCCCGAAAGGCTGCCTCTAGCCACCTCATCCGCGATGACCAGCACATCCTCATGCTGGTCGAGCAGGGCGGTCACCTGTTCGTGGCCCAGCCGGTAATTGATGGGCAGGATCGGGACCCCGGCCCACGAACTGGCGAACACGGCAACGGCAAAGGCCGGAGAGTTGGTCCCCACGTAGGCGACGTGGCCGATGCCGTCACGTCGGATCCTCGCTGCCGCGATGCCGGCCCGCCGATAGAGCTCCTCGTAGCTGAGCCCGTCGTCGCCGCTGCCAATTGCGACTCGGGAAGGATGGCCGGACATGGCCATGTCGAGCAACATCATGAGATTCACGGCTGAAATTCCTCTGTTCAATCGATCGCGCCCTGGCACCCTAACGACCCCTGTGGCGAGATGCGATCTGGGACCCTCGGGCGCTGGACCGAGTGGGTAGGTCCGGGCCGGCCCGGAGGGCTACCCCAGGCAACCTGGACGTTACGATGCCGATGATCGCCTACGAGGGCGACGCGAGACAAAAAACGAGGAATTGAGTGTCTGACCTGGTCTTGGTGGACGTAGCCAATCGCATCGCACTGATCACCCTCAATCGTCCCGAGGCCCGGAATGCCTTGAGCTCGGAGATGCTCAGCGAGTTGGTCGGGCATATGGCCCAGCTCGATGCCCGGGTCGATGTCGACGTCATGATCCTGACCGGCGCTGGACGAGCCTTCTGTGCCGGGTTGGATCTGAAGGAGATGGCTGCATCGGGGTCGAACATCCGTCCTGGCGACGGTCGGCCGTGGCCGCAGTTGGCCAAGCCCCTGATCGGCGCAGTGAACGGCGCCGCCGTTACCGGTGGCCTCGAGCTGGCGCTGGCCTGCGATTTCCTGGTCGCGTCGGACCAGGCCCGGTTCGCCGATACCCACACCCGGGTGGGGCTCGTTCCCTTCTGGGGCATGTCCGTCCTCTTGCCCCAGGCGGTCGGGGTTCGGGTAGCGCGGGAGATGAGCCTGACCGGCAACTTCATCGGTGCCGAGGAGGCGGCCCGGGTGGGATTGGTCAACCGGGTCGTTCCTCACGAGGACCTCCTGTCCGTGGCTCGAGCGCTGGCCGCTGACATTGCCTCCGCCGAACAGGGATCCACCCGGGTCCTCGTGGCCGAGTATGCCCGGTTCTCCGGTGGCGGCTCGGACGCACTGGCCGACGAGATCCGGACCGCGGAGGCATTCCTCGGGGCCGGCATCGACCCGGTGCTCATTGAGCAGCGTCGGGTCGCGCTGATCGAGCGGGCCCGCCAGCAGTCCAGCTGACCGATGACCTCCGTTACCACCGTGACCACCGGCACTTGCCTAACCCTCGCCGCCGGCACCTCCTTGACTACCGGCCATGTTGTTGACGAGATGAAAGGACGGCGGCTGTGATCCGATCCGTCATGTTCGACTTTGGAGGGGTCATCACCGACAGCCCCTTCGATGCCTTCCAGAAGTACGAGCAGGCACAAGGGCTCCCCGTGGGCACCATCCGGACCATCAACTCGACCAATCCCCATGACAACGCGTGGGCCCAGTTCGAACGGGGCGACGTCGACATGTCCCAGTTCTGCGACCTCTTCGAAGCTGAAGCCCGGGCGGCCGGGTACAAGGTGGACGCCCGCGCCGTGATGGCCGGGCTCCGCGGTGAGGTTCGCCCGGCCATGGTCGAGGCGGTGCGCCGCTGCTCGAAGCGGTACAAGACGGCGTGTCTGACCAACAACTTCGTCGTGGACCAAGCAGCTGATCCCGAAACGGCCCGCCCGGACATCGCCGAGGTCCTCGCATTGTTCGATGTGGTGCTCGAGTCGTCCAAGGTGGGTGTGCGCAAGCCCGACCCTCGCTTCTACGAAATGGCGTGCGAGGCGTTGTCGGTGGCACCTGATGAAGTCGTCTATTTGGACGACCTGGGCATCAATCTCAAGCCGGCCCGGGCCATGGGCATGCGCACGATCAAGGTCATCTCTGCCGACCAGGCCCTCGAGGAGCTCTCCTCCATCCTGGGCATGCCGCTGGGCTGATGACCAGGCTCGACGGTTCGAGCCCCAGGTACCCTTCCCTCGTGAGCCCTCGTCCCCTTAACTTCGATCCCATTGATGAGGCCCGGTCCCAGTGGGCCAAGCGATGGGACGCCGAAGCCAGCGAGGCCATGGCCGCGGCAACGTCCATTATGCGGGCTCAACAGGTGGTCCTCGCCGCGGTCGACGGGGTATTGCGGCCCTTCGGGCTTACCTTTGCCCGCTACGAAGGTCTGGTACTTCTGTCGTTCAGCCGCCGCGGCTCCTTGCCGCTGGGCAAGATGGGCGAACGGCTGATGATCCACCCGACCAGCGTCACGAACATCATCGACCGGCTCGAAGCCCAGGGGCTGGTGCGACGGGTGCCCCATCCCACCGATGGTCGGACCACCTTGGCCGAAGTGACAGCAGAGGGCCGGGCGCTGGCCAAACGAGCCACCCGCGCCGTCAACGAGGTCGCTCTCGGCCTCGGGATGCTCGACGACCGCGATCTCCGGGAGCTGTTCCGGATCATCCGCAAGATCCGAGTGAACATCGGAGACTTCACGCCCTGACTACTTCACGTTCACGCCCTGAAGGTGCCCTCGGCGCCGGGTCGTCGGATCCCTCGGGATCAGATCGATCGGATCAGACCAGTCGGATCACACGTTCCGCCGGTACGAGCCACCGACTTCGAACAGGGCATGGGTGATCTCTCCCAGCGTGGCGTGGCGAACGGTGGACATCAGCTCGCCGAACACGTTGCCTCCGTCCAACGCCACTTGGCGGAGGGCGTCAAGGGCGGCATCCCGATCACCGGCGTGTTGCTGCTGGAACTGGCGCAGGCGGGTGATCTGAAGCTGCTTTTCCTCTTCGGTGGACCGGGCCAGCTCAACAGGCTCGGTGGACGGTTTGGCGTCGGGGTCGATGAACGTGTTGACGCCGACCAGGGGCAGGGTGCCATCGTGTTTGCGGTGCTCGTAGAACATCGAATCGTCTTGTATCCGGCCTCGTTGGTAGCCGGTCTCCATGGCCCCGAGAACGCCACCGCGCTCGCTGATCCGGTCCATCTCGGCCAGGACGGCCTCTTCGAGCAGTTCGGTGAGCTCTTCTACGATGAAGCTCCCCTGCAGCGGATTCTCGTTGGCGGCCAGGCCCCACTCCTTGTTGATGATGAGCTGAATGGCCAGCGCCCGCCGGACCGACTCCCCGGTCGGTGTGGTCACCGCCTCGTCATAGGCATTGGTGTGCAGGCTGTTGGCATTGTCGTAGATGGCGCAGAGAGCCTGCAGCGTGGTGCGGATGTCGTTGAATGCCATCTCCTGAGCGTGGAGCGATCGTCCCGACGTCTGGACGTGGTACTTGAGTCGCTGCGATCGCTCGTTGGCCCCGTACCGTTCTCGCATGGCGATAGCCCAGATGCGGCGGGCCACGCGTCCGATCACCGTGTACTCGGGGTCCATCCCGTTGGAGAAGAAAAAGGAGAGGTTCGGGGCGAAGTCGTCGACGTTCATGCCTCGAGCCAGATAGGCCTCGACGTAGGTGAACGCGTTTGACAAGGTGAAGGCCAGTTGGGTGACGGGGTTCGCCCCTGCTTCGGCGATGTGGTAGCCGGAAATGGACACTGAGTAGAAATTCCGCATCTCGTGCTCGATGAACCATTCCTGCATGTCGGCCATCACCCCGAGGGAGAACTCGGTGGAGAAGATGCACGTGTTCTGACCCTGGTCCTCTTTCAAGATGTCGGCTTGGACCGTGCCGCGCACGGTGCGGAGCACTTCTGCGCCGATGGCACACTGCTCCTCGTCATCAGCCGGGCGACCGTGCTTCGACTCGAACGCCTCGAGCTGTTGGTCGACGGCGGTGCAGAGGAACATGGCCAAGATGGTGGGGGCGGGACCATTGATGGTCATCGACACCGAGGTGGTGGGATCACACAGGTCGAACCCGTCGAAGAGCACCTTCATGTCGTCCACGGTGGCGATGGACACGCCGGACGTGCCGATCTTCCCGTAGATATCGGGGCGCTCGGCGGGGTCGAACCCGTAGAGGGTGACCGAGTCGAATGCCGTCGACAGCCGGGTGGCCGGGAGGCCTGCAGCGAGGAGGTGGAACCGTCGGTTGGTGCGGAACGGGTCGCCCTCGCCGGCGAACATGCGGGCCGGGTCCTCGCCTTCCCGTTTGAAGGGGAACACGCCGGCGGTGAAGGGAAAGTGACCGGGCAGGTGCTCCGATCGGAGCCAGTGCACCAGTTCGCCGTGCTCGGTGACCCGGGGCAGAGCCACACGGGGGATGCGGGTGCCCGAGAGCGACGTCCGCGACAGCACCGGTTGACCGGTACCCGGGTCCGACGAGCCCTCGTCAGGATCGACGGGCGTCAGGGCGGCTCGCACCTCCTCCCACTCCTCGAGGAGCCGTCGGCCCTCGGGGACGCGGGACGCTTCCGTCCGCTCGGCCAGCGTGCCCAGGTCACCGACGGCCGCCCCCTGGTCGCCGGCCATGGCCAGTACCGAGTCGATTTGTTGGGCCTGGCGCGCCTCGGTGGCCAGCTGGGCCGTGGTCGTGTGATAGCCGTGCACGGTCTCGACGATCTCGGCCAGGTAGCGCCGCCTCGGGGCCGGGATGATGACCGACGCCTTGGTCGAAGCCCGGCCGTCGACCGGCGTCAGCACGCTGGCCGCCGTTACCAGTCCCGTGTCGGTCAGCCGGTCCCGGAGGTGCTGGAAGAGAGCGGTGACTCCGTCATCGTTGAAGCGAGAGGCGATGGTGCCGAACACGGGCTCGGTGTCGTCGGTCCCTGGGCCGTGGTCGCGGGCCCACTGCCGCCGGACCTGCCGGAGGGCGTCGTCCGCCCCGCGACGGTCGAACTTGTTGATGGCGACGACATCGGCGAGATCGAGCATGTCGATCTTCTCCAGTTGGGAGGCGGCGCCGTACTCCGGCGTCATCACGTAGAGCGAGAGGTCGGCGACGTCCACGATGGCGGCGTCGCCCTGACCGATGCCGGGCGTCTCGACGATGACCAGGTCGAAGCCGGCGGCCTGACAGGCCGCCACCACCAGCGGCAATGGCGGTGGGATCTCAGACAGCGACCCCCGGGTGGCCATCGACCGGAAGTACACCTGGGGCGAGTCGATGGCGTTCATGCGGATGCGGTCTCCGAGAAGGGCCCCGCCCCCTCGGCGCCGGGTGGGGTCGACGGCCAGCACGGCGATGCGGAGCTTGTCCTCTTGGTCCTGCCGGAACCGGAGAATGATCTCGTCGGTCAGCGACGACTTTCCCGACCCGCCCGTCCCGGTGACGCCCAGCACCGGTGCGTGCCTCCGTTGGGCGGCCGCTCCGATCTCCTCGAGCGTCCGGGCGTCGATCGAGCCTGCTTCGATGCCGGTGATGACTCGGGCCAGGGCGCCGGTGTGCCCGCCGAAGAGCAGCTCCAATGAGGGCGGCGGCTCGGTGGCCAGATCGCGGTCGCATTCCTCGATGAGGACATTGATCATCCGCTCCAGCCCCAGGCGCTGACCGTCGGCGGGAGCAAAGATCCGGCGGACCCCGTACGCCTCCAGCTCGGCGATCTCGGAGGGCACGATCACACCACCACCGCCGCCGTAGATGTGGATGTCACCTCGTCCCTCGGCCCGCAGCCGATCGACCAGGTATTTGAAGTACTCGACGTGACCGCCCTGGTAGGAGCTGATGGCCACGCCCTGGACGTCCTCGGCGATGGCCGCCGCCACCACCTCGTCGACCGAACGGTTGTGGCCGAGATGGATGACCTCGGCCCCCTGGGCCTGGAGCAGCCGGCGCATGATGTTGATGGCCGCGTCGTGGCCGTCGAAGAGGCTGGCCGCGGTGACGAAACGGACCGGGTGGACAGGACGGTAGAGCGGGGCGTTCGGGCTCTTCGGGCTCTTCGGGCTCTTCGGGCTCTCATCGGCGCCGCCGCGTTGGTGACGGGCCGAAATGGGGGAGGTCATCCCTCCACAATAGTTGTACGTCCTACTAAATGTCCACGGCCCCCACCAGGCCGTCGACTCCTTGACGAGCGCTACGGCGCGGGTTCGACCCGATCGACCAAGTGCCAGGCCAGCGCCGTCCTCGAGTCGATCGTCGAGCCGGTGATGGCCAGGAAGGCAGTCCGCTGCCGTCCGATGCGACGGGGGAGGCTGACCGTACCGCCCGCGCCGGGGATCAAACCCATGCGGACCTCGGGCAACTGAAAGGTGGCGTCGGGCCTGGCCACCACCTGGGCGGCGAAGGCGGGGAGTTCGGTGCCCGCGCCGACGCACGCGCCGTGCACGATGACCGTTGTCTTGGCGGCACACCGAGCCAGCCAGGGGCCGACGCTCCGAGTGGTGCGGATCATGTGGGCCGCGACGGGGTCGGGCACCGACCCGAACTCCGACAGGTCACCGCCGCTGCAGAAGGCCGGCCCGGCACCGGTGAGCGAGATCGAGGTGATGGTCGGATCGGCGAGGGCCAGTTGGAACATGGCCACCAACTCATCGCGCATGGCGGCGTCGTAGGCGTTCCGGACCTGCGGTCGGTTGAGGACCAGCTCCAGCCCCGGGCCCTCGCGGTGAGCAAGGACGGCAGGGTCGGGCTGCTCGCGGTGGGCGATCGGACCGCGCCGGTCGATCCACTGACGATGGAGGGGTCCCGACTGAAGCATCGAGTAGACGAACGACTCCGATGTCAGTGCGTCGGTCACCGAGATGCCGACACTGAAGCGGAGGAGCTGTGCCAGGGCGATCGCCGCTGCGGGGCCTTCCTCGACCGCGGCGGTCAGGCGGGCGAGCACCGTGTCGAGATCGAGACGACCCACCCACGGTGGCGGCGGGGATTCCTCGTTGGCCAGCAGGATGTCGAAGTCGGGCGGTGACGAGAGGTCAACGCCGGCACGGGCCACGCCGACGGTCAGGCACGGAAGCGAGCGAGCAACCTGGGAGAGCGTTTCCAGCATCGGGTCGTCGTCGATGGCGACAGCCAACATCGGCCGATCGCCACAGAACCCGACCGCCTCAGGCGCCAGGCCGCCTTCGACGAGTGCGAGTGCGTCGCTGGCCACGAGGATTCCCGTGGGCCCACCGGAGGAGCTGGTCACCTCGACAACGTACCGTCGGCGGGATCACGCCCGGGCCAGGTACGACACCCGACCGTCCCGGACGGTGGCGCGCACCAGCTGGCTGGAGAGCTCCATGCGGGCCTCCTTCCAGGGAAGCGCCAGCAGGCAGAGGTCCGCCGGACCGCCGGGTAACACGGAGCGAACCGGACCGCCCGGGTCGGCAGGACGGCCTAGGAACAGGTCCAGGGCCCGCTCGGGGGTCAGCTGTTCGTCGGCTCCGATGTGGTGGCCGAGGGCGGTATGCCGCGAGACGGCGGCGGACATCGCCGTCCACGGATCCGGATGGCCGAACGGGGCGTCGGTGCTTCCGGCTAGGGGGATGCCGGCCACGTCCCACGCCCGCAGCCGGTACAACCAGTCCTGATCGGCCCGGTCGACATCCCGGCGATACCGGTCTCCGTGCTCGGCGATGAACCCCGGTTGGGTGACCACCGTGACCGGAAGCGGTCGGAGGAGGTCGATGACTTCAGGCGGCGCCACACTGGCGTGCTCGATGCGGTGCGGGCCGCCTCCAGCGATCGACAGGGCTGTAGCCGCCAGCACCAGGCTCTCCCGGGTCACCACGTGCAACGCCGTCCCCCGGCGACCCGCCGACCGGATGGACTCGACGAGCGAGTCGAGCGCGGGAAGTCGGTGGTCCTCCAGCACCAGCTTCAGCGCGCCGGTGGTGACCGGGCCGCGGGTGCGTTCCGGAAGTGTTCCGCCGAGCATGAGCACGGACTGGTGAAGCTGGCCACGGCGCGTGGCTGCCTCCATGGCCACCAGCTCTTCAGGCCCGTTCGACGCAGTGGCATCGGTGACGCCGGTCACCCCGTAGCGGGACAGCCGATCCGAGGTCGCAGCCAGTGAAGGCAGGTCGCCGCCGCGTCCCTGGCGGACGGCAGTGTCCGCGCCGTACAGCACCCCGGTGGGCAGGTTGTCGGCCCCAATCTCTACCCCAGCAGCCATCGGCGTCGGCCCGGTGAGCCCCAGTGCTTCCAGCCCTCTCCGGTTCACCACCCACTGATGGCCACTCCGGTGCTGGATGCGCACCGGTCGCCCCCGGTGCTCACCTAAGAGGTCGTCCAAAAGGTCGGCCGTGAGTGGTCCGGCCACCGACTCGTCGTATCCGTACCCTCTGAGCCACGTGGACGACAGCCCATCCCGATCGAGAGCGCCCGTAGCCGTGGCCAGGGTCTTTATCAGCGTCTTGGCCAGCGCCGATCGGTCCTGGACCGAGGGAGGTCCACACAGGACCGACCGGTCGCGCGCGGCCAGGCTGAACAGGTGGATGTGGTGATCGTGGAGGCCAGGGAGGAGCGCCCCACCCCTTCCGTCGAGCACGTCGGTCCCCCGGGGGCCGGTGGCAAACGCCGTGGTGTCCACCGCGGTGATCCGGCCGCGCTCGATGTGGACGGTGCACCCGGGGCGACCTCCTACTTCGACGTCGACCACCGTGAGGTCTGCCGCGTCATCGGATTCGCGGTCGTGCTGGTCCGACGCGTTCACCGCTTGGCCCGGTCGCTCGGGTCGGCCACGTTGGGCGGGTGGGCCACGTCGGATAGCTCGGACAGGACGGCATCGGTGTCTGCACCCATCTCCGCTGCTGCCTCAGCCGGCGTCCTAGTCCGTGGCGGTGCCACCGGGCCGGTGTCGCCCGGTAGTGCGGGTCGGTCGTAGGACAGCACGTGACCAACCACCTCCCGCATGGCGATGTCCGTGGTTCCACCGGTGCCGCCCACCACAGCGGCGAGGGCGGCCACGGCGGCGTGCAGTCCGGTGATGGGGTCGGCCGCAGCGTCGGCGCAGAACAGGGGTGGGCCCTCTTCGTCCTCTCGGGTCACCCACCCGGCACTGGCGGCGGCGTCGTCGCCCAACGCCACCCGATTGCGCCACGGACCGACGCGCCCGTAACCGGTGATGCTGATCCAGGCCTGGTGGGGTTGGGGGTAAATGCCGAGATGTTCGAGCGCCCGGGGCCTCGACGCCTCGATGACCACGTCGGCTCTGGCCACCAGGGCGGGGAAGAACCCCGTGGCAGCGACCGGCATCGTCACACTCTCCTTGCCTCCCTGAAGGAGGTCGAAGAACGGTCGTGGCCCCTGGCGGCCCGGGTCGGGACGTCTCGGGTCCTCGACCTTGACTACCCGACAGCCGGCGGCGACGAGGAGCGAGGCCGCCAGAGGGCCAGCCCAGAGCGCGGAAAGATCCACCACCAGCGGTCGTGCTCGCGAGGGGGCCCGACTCGGACCGAGCAGGCCGAGATCGCTGCAGATCCGAGGTGGGGGCGGACGCGGCGCTGTGCCGTCGTGCAGCCAGGGTGCTGGCGGCCATTGCTGGCTCCTGGCGGCGTACTGCTCGTCGACCTGGCTGTTGGCCCGGTCGTGCCCGCCGACCACGGCGACCGGGATGCCCATGAGCTGGGCGCGATCGGCAATGGCGTACACCGACTGGCGCTGGGCGAACGAGACGACCGAGGCCCAGGGGTCGTTTCCGACACGCCCCTCCAGCCAGGCGGGCAGCAGTTCGAGGTCGGAGTCCCGGCTCAGGTTCACCGCCAGCCAGCCGTCCTCCCCGGCTACGAGGTGACAGGATCCGCCGTTGGAGACGATGCCGTTTCGGTGATGGCCGAAGTGTGCCGCCCGCTCGCCGAGTAACACTGACCCGTCGAGCGGACCGACCGCCCCGTCGAGCGGACCGACCGCCCCGTCGAGAGGACCGGCCGCCCCGTCGAGAGGACCGGCCGCCCCGTTGTGGGGACCAGGCCCACCCCGGGCGGCGATCAGGAGACGGAGGGCCAGGGCTGCGCCGTCGAGGCAGGTGGCCACGTCGCCCGGCGCCAGCAGCGGAGGACCGCCAGCCCGGCCGGTCAGGCCCATGGCCCCCGAAGACGCCCACGACCGAGCCGGGGTCGGACTGGGAGCGGCGTGGATGACGGGAAAGTTGGCGTCGTGCAGAGAGCGGGTCGAGTCCACGGCGGCGACAACCGGTAGCCGGGCCAGCGTTTGGGAAGACACTTCGCCCTTGAACAGGAGCTTTCCCCGGTCGAGACCCCATGACTGGGCCTCTTCCGCTGGCCTCGGGGGGCCCATCGCCCGTACTACTTCGGCTCCGAGAAGCGCAAGCAGATGGCCCGCATAGGCGCAGGCGAAGTCCTCGCCGACCTCCAAGAAGCGGATACCGGCGAGGGGCAGTCCCCTATGCGGGGCGACATCCGGGCCCACGGCGGGTGGGTCGGGTCGGGCGGACATGGCGCCAACGCTAGAGAAGTTTGGCGATGGCATTGGCGCCGCCAGCGCTGGCCCCAGCCCATGCCCTGCCCCGGCGCGTCGGGCTCCCGGGTCATAGGGTGATGCCCAGAGCTTCGAAGCGGTCCGCGCCGACCATCGAGTCGAGTGTCCGCGCCGAGTCAACGAGCCAAGTCAACGAGGAGTGCCATGACAACGACCGAGTCCATTCCCAGTGCCGTCCACATTGGTGCATCTGACCTGCCCTTCGTCGATATCGGTGACGGGAGCAAGTTGAAGGTCATCCAGGTGAAAGCGGAGGAGGGCCTCTGGATCGTGGAGAACATCTTCCAGCAGGGCTACGAGGTGCAGACCCATCGCCATACCGGGCCGGTCTACGCCTACACCGTGTCGGGGGCGTGGAAGTACAAGGAGTATGAGTACGTCAACCGTCAGGGCTCGTTCCTCTACGAGCCGGCCGGTTCCGTGCATACGCTCCAGTGCGTCGAAGACAACACCCAGGTCTGGTTCCAGATGTACGGGGCCAACCTCAACCTGGACGCCAGTGGGAACATCGAGAGTGTCTTCGACGGCACCGGGACCTTGGCCGCGTACTACGCGCTGTGCGAGGCTGAAGGTCTTCCCCGACCCAACGTGTTGGTCGGCTGATGCCGACGCCGGTCGACCTGTCCGATCCCGACACCTTCGTGGGCGGCGTCCCCCATGAGGCGCTCACCGAGCTCAGGCGGACCGAGCCCGTCTACTTCCAGGAGATGAAGGACGACACCGGCTTCTGGGCCCTGTTAAAGCACGCGGACGTGGTCCATGCGGCTCGAAACCCGAACCTGTTCTCGGCCAGCGAGGGCGGGGTGGTCATCGAGACGTTGGCCCCCGAACAGGTCGAGCAGATGCGAGGCATGCTCCTGGCCATGGACCCGCCCCGTCACGTGGACTACCGGCGTCCGATGGCCGAGCATTTCCGGCGCAAGGTGATCGAGGCGATGGACGGCCAGATCCGTGGGATCTGCCAGGACGTGGTGGCTGGAATCGATGAGACGGGTGAGGTGGAGTTCGTGCACGGGGTGACCTCGGCCATCCCCTCTCGTGTCATCGGCCAGCTCATGGGCCTGCCCGAAGCAGACTGGCCGCACATCCACGAGCTGGCCGAGCGCAACACCAGCGGGCAGGATGCCGACTACGCCAGTGACGATCCCAACGCCGGAACCATGGAGATGGCGGTCTACGCCATGGAGCTGGCCGCCCGGCGTCGAACCGAGGAACCGGCTGCCGACCTGACCTCGATCATCCTGGGAACCGAATTCGGCGGCCGGCTCATGGACCACATTGAGTTCGCCACCTTCTTCGTACAGCTGGTCACCGCCGGGAATGACACCACCAAGATCATGCTCTCATCGGGCCTTCTGGCGCTCTTGCGCCACCCTGATCAGCTGCGGGAGCTGCGAGAGGACCCGTCTCTGATCCCCGCGGCCGTCGAGGAGATCCTCCGCTGGGCCAATCCCCTGCACTATTTCCGGCGAACGGCGACGGCCGACGCCGTGGTCCGAGACGTCAAAATCTCCTCCGGCGACAAGGTCGCGATGTACTACACCTCGGCCAACCGGGACGAGGATCTCTTCGACGACTCCCAGCGGTTCGACATCCACCGGCATCCCAATCCGCACTTGGCCTTCGGCATCGCCGAGCACTTCTGCCTGGGTGTTCATCTCGCTCGGCTGGAAGGACGGGTGTTCTTCGAGGAGCTGCTGGGCACATTCTCGGACATCGAGCTGGCCGGCGAGCCGGTGAGGGTGCGGTCCAACCTGAACAACGGATTGAAGCGCCTTCCCGTCCGGATGCAGCGCTGAGCTGAGCTGAACTGACCTGGACAGTGGTCCGATCGAGCCGGTGGGCGCACTCGCGTAGCTTGACCGCATGGGTATCTACGAGATCGAAGGCGTCGTCCCGGTGGTCGACCCCACCGCGTTCGTCCACCCCGAAGCCGTTCTCATCGGGGATGTGGTGATCGCCGCCGGTTGCTATGTGGGACCGCTGGCCAGCTTGCGGGGTGACTTCGGCCGGGTGATGGTACGTGCCGGCGCCAACGTCCAGGACGGCTGCGTCCTGCACTGTTTCCCTGGTCGAGACGTAGTGGTCGAAGAAGATGGGCACATCGGTCACGGAGCCGTGTTGCACGGCTGCCACATCGGTCGCGGCGTCCTGGTGGGCATGAACAGCGTGGTCATGGATGGTGCCGTCATCGGCGACTTCACCTTCGTGGGGGCGTGTTCTTTCGTGCGAGCCGAGATGGAGGTACCGGCGCGCCACGTGG
Organism: uncultured Acidimicrobiaceae bacterium; assembly: GCA_963781305.1. GTDB lineage: Bacteria > Actinomycetota > Acidimicrobiia > Acidimicrobiales > RAAP-2 > DASXMT01. The sequence continues at coordinate 68,297 of CAWAFL010000014.1, read as the reverse complement.
TCGCCGGAAACCCGGCCCGGGTGCTCAGAGAGGTGACCGAGGCCGAGATGGCATGGAAAGCCAACGGGACGGGGGTCTATCAACAGCTGGCCCGACGGTCCCGCGACAGCCTCCGTTCAGCCATTCCACTCTCGGCCCTGGAGGAGGACCGCCCCCAACTCAGCACCGGCCACGATGCGGCGGTGCCGCTCAGGGAGTATCGCCGGTCCTAGTCGGATCGCCGGCCCGTTTGCTCCGGGCGCTCAGCTGCGCCCAACGGCCTGTCGGAATGCGGCGACCATCTCGGCGAGCGAGTCGGTTCTCGCACTCGGTTCGAGGGTGAGGGCGACGGGCGCTCGAAAGTCGGTGACGCCCGCCTCGGCCAGGGCAGGGACCGCCTCCATGGTGCGGGCCAGATCGATCGACCGGTCCGGTCCCTTCACGACGGGCAAGCTTCCAAAGACCTGGAAACCGCTGGCGTCGCGTCCGGCAGCGGCAAGCGCCTCGCGCAACCGGGCGATGCCTACGACCGGGTCCTTGGCATCGGGCCCCCACGGGATCCAGCCGTCACCGAATCGGACCACGCGATCGATGACCCGGTCGTTGAGGGTGCCGCTTACCAAGATGGGCACGCCTCCGGGCTGCAGGGGCTTGGGCATGCAGTGGATCCCTTCGAAGTGGAGCCCGTCGCTGTCGAAGTTGACCCGCTCCTCCCGCCACAGCGCTTGACACACGGCCAAGGTCTCGTTGAGCAGGCGGCCTCGACCTTCGAAGCTCAGGCCGGCGGCCTCGTACTCCTCTCGCTGCCATCCCACCCCCACCCCGAGGTCTAGGCGACCCCCCGAGAGCACGTCCAAGGTGGCGGCTTCCTTGGCCAGCACGACAGGCCGACGGAGGGCAGCCTGGAGGATCCCGGTGGCCAGCCGGACCGTGGTGGTGATGCCGGCCAGGACTGACAGCAGGGTTATCGGCTCGAGCCACATGCCGTCGGGTCCCGTGGGCTGCTTCCCGCCTTCGATGCCGCCCACCGTGCTGTCTCCGTAGGCCTCGAGGTTTTCACCGAACACCACGTGGTCACTGATGGCGATGCGGTCGACGCCCGCCAGGTCGGCCGCCTTGGCCGCCTCCAGGAGGGGCCGCCAGCTACCGGGATCGGAGGTCGAGAAGTTCTTGAGCATGACGGACAGCTGCGGTGTTGGCATGGGCTTGCTGGACTCTCCCCTGGGTAAGTGGCGCATCGCTGAGGCGTCGTTCCCGACGGCGTCAGGTGTGGTCACGACGTGCCGGCGACCGGCCAAGCATCTGCCACCGGGCGACGACTGTCAATCGAGTGGGGGTGACCGGTCCGAAGCTGGGTCGGATCCGGCGGTCGTCCCATGGCCCGGATCGGATGGCTCGGATCGGATGGCTTAACGTCGCGGCCATGGATGAGGACGCCGTTCAAGAAGCTGTCGACCATGTCGCCCTGACCAGAGTGCAGTCGGCCTATGCCGATGTCGTGAACCGACGGGCCTGGGGCGACTTTGCGCAGCTGTTCCTGCCTGACTGCACGATCATCGTCGACAAGCAGTCGCAGGAGCCACTGACATTCGTGGGTCCCACGCAGATAGGTGACTTCATCGGGCGTTCGATCGACGGCTTCGAATTTTTCGAGTTCGTCATCTTGAACGCGCACACCATCATCGGCGCCGGAGGTGGAGGACCGGACACTGCGTCCTCGCGGATGTTCATGTGCGAACTACGCCAGGATCGGGCCAGTGGGCAGTGGACCAATGCCTTCGGCGTCTATCACGACCAGTACCGCAAAGTGGATGGCCGGTGGTGGTTCGCCCAGCGCAACTACCAGTCACTGGCCCGGACTGGTCGCGGTCAAGTGTTCGAGTTCCCCTCTCACCCCCCGTTCACCGGCCTGATGGCCGAGCCCGACTGACGTCTGTGCTGGGTCTACCTCGATCCCAGCTGCTCTACCTACAGTTTGGATGACCAACCGGCGCCGGTGTCAGGATCGCGCAGGGCTCGAGCGGCAAAGGGAGCGGCCGGCCAAGGTGCGGGCGCCAAGGCGCGGTCGGCAACAAACCGGTAGCGTTCGGGCGAAAGAAACGGGCCGCAGAGAACCACAGAGAATGGCGCAGCGTCTTCGGAGACCAGCGCAGGGGGTGTACATCATGGCTGAAGGTCGTGTTGCCGGAAAGGTTGCTTTTGTGACCGGAGCGGCCAGGGGGCAGGGTCGTGCGCATGCGGTGCGCCTGGCCCAAGAGGGCGCGGATCTGATCATCTGCGACATCTGTGCCGAATTTGAGACCACCAGCTATCCCGGCGCCGTACCGGCCGAGCTGGCCGAGACGGTCACCCTGATCGAAAAGGAAGGCCGACGCGCCGTGGCCCGGCACGTCGATGTCAGGGACTTCGATGCTCTGCAGTCGTTGGTCAATGACGGCGTGGCCGAACTCGGCCGACTCGACATCGTCGTGGCCAATGCCGGCATCGACAGCGCCAACCTCAGCTGGGAGATCACCTCAGAACAGTGGGACGAGCTGGTCGGCATCAACCTGAAAGGCGTGTGGCAGACGGCGAAGGCGGCGATACCCACCATGATCCAACAGGGAACAGGGGGGTCGATCATCCTGACCAGCTCGACGGCAGGTCGAAAAGGCCTCCCCTTCAAGGCGCACTACAGCGCAGCCAAGCATGGGGTGGTTGGGCTGTGCCGCGTCCTTGCCGCCGAGCTGGGCGAGTACGACATCCGGGTCAACACCATCAATCCCGCCGGCGTAGCCACGGCCATGGTGACCGACCCCCACCTGCAAGAGCTCATCAACTCCAAGGCGGAGACGCTCGGTCCCATCTTCATGAACACGCTGCCCCACATGTTCATGAAGCCAGAGGACATCGCCGCTCAGGTCGCCTTCCTGGCCAGCGATGAGTCGAGGTATATGACCGGTTCCCAAATCGTCGTTGACATGGGCAACACCGCTCGCTGAGCAACGCGAGGACCATATGAGCATCACCATCGACCTGTCCGGGACGAGCGCGCTGGTGACCGGTGCTGGGGCGGGCATCGGGTCCGAGATCGCGCGGTGGCTGGCCCGGGCTGGATCCTCGGTCTCCGTCGCCGACGTTCGGGCGCAACACGCCCACCGCGTCGTCGAAGCCATCGTGGGAGAGGGCGGACGCGCCCACGCCATTGTGGCTGACTGCCGGCAGGACGAGGAGGTGGAACGCATGGTCGACGAGGCCTCCGCCGCGTTCGGCGGCCTCGACATTGCCGTCAACAACATCGGCATGATGGCCGGCCGGGGGACGGGCCCATCCACCACCCTGGACGGGGAGTACTGGCGCGACATCCTCGACCAGAACCTCGTGCTGACCGCTCTCTGTGCCCGAGCCGAGGCCCAGGTCTTCCTCGAGCAGGGTCGTGGCGGCGTGATGATCAACGTGAGCTCGGGCGAGTCGACCCGACCGTCGCCGTACATGGCCGCCTATGCCGCGTCCAAGGCGGCGATCAACCACTTGACCCAGAGCCTGGCCGTCGAGCTCGGCCCCTCGGGCATTCGCGTGGTGGCAATCGCCCCGGGGACCACCCTCACCGAGACGGTGCGCGAGGGGTTCTCCGATGACCTGATCGCGGCGACGGTGGCATCGACGCCGCTCCAGCGGATGACCGAGCCCGAAGAGCTGGCCCGCCTCACCGTCTTTTTGGCCTCGGACCTGGCTCGTTGCATCACCGGTCAGCTGATCCTGGCCGATGCCGGTGCCCATCTCTCGCGGACCCGACCGTCGGCCATCGGCCGCCCATGATCGTTCACGCGGCCGGTGGGCTAACGGCCGCGAGGAGCCTGGCCGATGCCATCGGCCTCCCATGAACCCGCCTGCAGCCATCGGCCTAACATGACCCTGCCTGCGGGCCATGGGCCTCCCATGACCCTGCTCGCCGGCTCGGGAGCAATCGACGCTCACGTGCACGTGGCCAGTGACGATGAGGTCCGCTACCCGCGGCACCCGACCGGTATGGCCAGCGATTGGTGGCGGCGGGGCCGATATCAGGCCGAGGACGTACGTGGCACCCTCATGGAAGCAGGCGTGGCCCAGATGGTGATCGTCCAGGCGGCCGGCGTCTACGGCGAGGACAATCGGTACGTGGTCGACATGGCCGGGCAACACCCGGAGTCGGTTCGGGCCGTGGTCGTCGTGGACCCTGGCGCGCCTGAGGCGTCGGCGACGATCACCGAACTGGCATCGCTCAGGGGGGTGGCGGGGGTGCGGTGCATGGCGGTCCGACCTGGTGCCACCTGGGTGGGGACCACCAGGACCGACGAGGCATTCGAGTCAGCCGCTGAAGCTGGACTGACCGTGGTCCTCACCGTCTTCGGTGCCGACCTCCCATTGCTCCGGCCGACGATGGAGCGGTTCCCAGATGTTCGGGTCGTCCTAGACCATTGCGCCTTCCCCTCCATGGATGGGCTGACCATCGGGCCGAACGCTCCGCTCCGTGCCCTCGCCGACCTGCCCCAGGTGACCGTCAAGATCACGTCGCACAACCTGGCGCCCCTGGCCGAAACCGGTGGTGGCCGCCCCTTCGTCGAGCAGCTCGTGGGTTGGTTCGGCACCCCTCGCATGCTCTGGGGGTCCGACTACCCCCAGACGTTCCACGACACCTATCCCGGTTTGGTTGGCCTGGCCGTCGAGGCCTTTGCCGATCTGGCACCACACGAGGTAGCCGCCGTGCTCGGTGACAACACCCGGCAGCTCTTCGGGTTCACCGCAGAGGCGAATAGGCCCTGACGGTCCCCCTGTTGGGCCTGATTGAATTCCGTATGTGTCTGTCCGTTGTAGAGTGGGGCGACAGCACAGGACGAGTAGAGGAACCTGTCGTCCTCATGGCCCGGGGGGCTTCCATGACAGCAACCGATGCGGTACGTGATCAGGTCCTGATCGAGCTGGACGACGAATCTCCTGAACGGCTCTACGAGCTGTTCGAGGCCAATGGCTGGGGCGACGGGTTGCCGCTGGTCGCCCCAACGACCGGCCGGGTGGACGCCATGCTCGAGCATGCGGCGGGCAATCCGGACGAGGTCCTCGCCACCCTGGCCCCACGCTTCGGCCGGCTGACCCGCCGGGTGGTGGCTATCAATGCGGTGCTGGCAGGTTGCCCGCCCGAGGTGTTCCCGGTCGTGCTCACAGCCGCGCTGGCCCTGTCCCAGCCCGAAGCCAATCTACGCGGTGTGAACGCCACGACCCATCCGGTCTCGTTCATGACCATCGTGCACGGAGAGATCGCCCAGTCGGCCAAGTTCAACGCCGGCGTCGGTGCCTTCGGTCCCGGGAATCGGGCCAATGCGACCGTGGGGCGAGCTATTCGGCTGTTGATGTTGCATGTGGCCGGGGCCCGACCTGGTTTCGGCGACGCCGCCACCCAGGGTCAGCCGTCCAAGTACACCTACTGTGCGGCCGAGAACGTGGACGAGAGCCCGTGGCCGAGCTACCCGGCCAGTATCGGGGTCAACGCAGCCAGTGCGGTGACCGTGCACTGCGGCGAGAACCCCCACAACGTGCACGACATGGAGGCGGAAGGTGATCCGGTGACGATCCTGGGCAAGTACGCGTCGGCCATGACCTCGCTCGGCATGAACAACGCCTGCATGCCCTTCGCTGAGTTCTTCGTGGCCTTCGGGCCCGAACACGCCCAGAGCCTGGCCAAGGTGGGGCTAGATCGCGACGGCATCGCCTCATACCTGCACGAACATGCCGCCCTACCCCTCCGCGACTTTCACCGCCACTTCAAAGGCTACGGGCGTACCACCTGGCAAGAGCTCTCGGACGAGGACGAGCTGAGCGGGATGACAACAGACGGGGGGAAGATCCGCATCATGGTGGTCGGGGGCCCGGGAAAGCACGGCTCAATCATCCCATCGTGGGGCATGACCAGGAGCGTAACGCTGCCCCTCACGGCGTGACCCGCAGGCCATCGTCCCCACCACAGACCGACCGCCCACCAGCTGAACCCTCACCCAGACCGACAACCGATCCACCCGACAACCGATCCACCCAACACCGATCCACCCAACACCGATCCACCCAACACCGATCCACCTAACGACTACGAGACGAGGAGACGACATGACCCTCACCACCACTCCGACCCTGATCTACCGACCCGACGGCGAGCCCGGCTCCGAACCGCTGTCGATCACCCCAGGCCCGACGTCGCTGGCCGGGATCCGCATCGGGGTCATGGAGAACGCCAAGCCCAACTCGGATGTAGTGATGGGTCGGGCGGCCGAGGTCATGGCCGCCCGCGTTGGCGGAACGGTCACCGTGCTCACGGGAAAGCGGCTGCCCAACAGCGCTGAGTTCGATAACGCCAAGGGCGACGAGATGGGCATCTCAGAGGGCGTCCTCCAGCTGTTGAAAGAGAAGGCCGACGTGGTGATCACCGGTGTCGCCGATTGTGGAAGCTGTAGCGCCTACACGGCGTACGACACCATCGAGCTCGAGCGCAACGGGATACCGACCATCCTCACCACTACCACCCGGTTCGAGCAGATCGCCCGCACCCTGGTCACCGATTTCGGCTTGCCGTCGGCCCGGACCCTCGTTCTCCCGCACCCCATCGGGGGCACCGACCATGAACGCCTGTTCGAATGGGGCGAGCAGGCGGTCGACGAGCTCATCATCCAGTTCAGCCGTCAGGTCTGACTGTGGCCGCTCGTATCGGCCTGACTAAGAGCGACGTCCTTGTTGCCGCTGCAGGCATCGTGGACGAGGAGGGCACAGACGCGCTCACGCTGTCGCGGTTGGCCGAACGCCTGGGCGTACGAAGCCAGTCGCTCTACGCCCATGTGGAGGGACTCGCTGGTCTCAAACGGGACCTCATCCTCTATGCCTTGAACCTGCAGGCGGTACGAGTTCGCCGTTCGGTCATGGCCAAATCGGGGCGGGAAGCGCTCATGGCGCTGATGAACGAGCTCGTCCTGATCAACCGCGAGCACCCCGGACTCGTCCGTCTCACTTCGTGGAGTCAACCGGATCCGACCGACGAAGCCATGTTCGACGCCCTGGTCGAGGTCAGCGAGCCGTTTACCCTCCTCCTGGCCAGCTATGGCCTCTCCGGCGACGATCTGGCCCACTGGCGTCGGATCATCTGGACCTCGATGCAGGGGTTCTTGTCTCTTGAAGCGGCGGACATGATGAAGCTGCCGGCCGATCCCGACCAGAGCGTTCGTCTGTTGATGGATCTGATCGCCGACGGTCTCGATCGGGTGCGTGTCGCCGAAGGGGTGGTTGACACCACTAGCCCCTCGTGACCCGGTGCCACGCCAGTTAAAGTCGTCGCCTTGCCAGTGAAACGAGTGAAACAGAGGCTGCGATGAAGTTTGCCCTGCAGGGCTTCGGTTTGAGCGCCCGTCACTATCCCGAGATGGCGATGGCGGCCGAGGCGAACGGGTTCGAGTCGATCTGGGTACCCGAGCATTTGGTGTTCCCGGCGGACATGCCCCCGTTGTACAGCTACAACCACGACACCGGCTTGCCCCCGATGGATTCGAGTGCCGCCGCGTACGACCCATGGGTCGTCCTCGGCGCCATGGCCGCGGTGACCTCGACCCTGCACCTGGGGACGGCCGTGTTCATCCTGCCGTTGCGGCATCCCATCTCGGTAGCTCGATCCCTCGTCACCATCGACCGGATCTCGGGAGGACGAGTCTCGGCCGGGATAGGGGCGGGTTGGCTCATCGATGAGTTCGAGATCGTCGGACTCTCCTACGAGGATCGCGGTCGACGCATGGACGAGTCGATGGAGGTGCTCCGGAAGCTCTGGTCGCAAGAAGAAACCATCGAGCACCACGGGGAGTTCTTTGATTTCACCAAGCCGATCACATTCGAGCCCAAGCCGGTCAAGCGTCATGCCATCCCCCTGCTGGTGGGCGGGATCAGCACGCCGGCCCTCCGACGCGCCGGGCGGCTGGGGGATGGATGGATCGCCCACAAACCCCTTCGATCCCGTCCGGCCACCCCCGACGAGGTCAAAGGGGACCACGCCACCCTGATCCGGGAGATCGAGATCATCAACCGGCATCGGGAGGAGGCGGGGCGCACTGATCTCCCCTTTGAGATCCATGCCGGGTTCAGCGGTACCGTCGACGATGTCCATGCGCTCGAGGAGCTGGGGGTGACCCGCTACACCTGCGGCCCCAGCCGGAACCCGCTCCGGAAAGACGAATTCATCGACTGGATGAAGCAGTTCTCCGACGAGGTCATCACCAACTGCTGAGGGATCCGTCGGGGGCGGATCCACCCGCCCTCACCTCCGACGCATCACCTGTTCGCTGGCCCCCCGAGCGCACACCACGTCGCCGGCAAGAAGCTCGGCCCGGACAGTGGTCGAACGCTCACGCCGCTCATCGATGGTGCCGACGTAGCGCAGCTCGACATGCAGTGGGGTGGGCCTCAGGAAGTCGACGTGGAGCCACTTGGTGACGCCGCCCCGACCCTGCACCCCGGCGGTCATGGCCAAGATGGCGTCGAATCCCGACGAGATGTGGCCGCCATGGACGAAGCCGGGCGGCCCCTCGTAGGCCGCACCGTAGGTGACCGTTCCCACCAGTTGATCGCCTGACGGAGTCATGGTGACCCTGGGGGCGAACGGATTGATCGGTCCGATCACTGGATGGCTGATCATGATCCCCTCCGCACCGCCGATACGCTCGCTCTGGGGATAGCGGCTCTCCTCGGAATGGGGGCTGAGCAGTGGGACCAGCCGCTCCACTTCGCCGGCGACCTGATCGAGCAACTCGTCGGTGGCATCGCTCCCGGTAGCCGTGTCGACCAGTCGCCGCAACGCGGCGGACAGTCTCACGGCGGCCCGAGCCGAGTCGGGTGGGTGGGCAGCTGCGGCCAACGATCCCCGGTAGGCGTCGGTCGCCGCGTCCCCAGCGAGCGTCATCTCGGTGCCAGCGCGCCGAGGCCGGCCTGCTCGAGCCCGACCCATGCGGCTACTGCGGAAGAAATCATCGGTCGTACCTCGCTCGGGGTGCCATTATCGGTCGCACCGACCATAGACAACGGAGCGAACCATGAACCAAACGGACGAGATCGCTGTGTCCGTCGACGACTCGTATGTAGCCACCGTCGAGATCCGCAGACCGCCCAACAATTACTTCGACGTCGAGCTGATCACCGCCCTGGCTGATGTCTTTGCTCGTCTGGACGAAGACGATGCCTGCCGGGCCATCGTGCTGTGCTCCGAAGGCCGGCACTTCTGCGCCGGGGCCAACCTGGGGGGAGCCGGAGAGGCCCAGCAATTCCAGCCCGGCCAGGGAGGAGACCTCTATCGCGAGGCGGTCAGGATCTTCCGTGGCCGCCTCCCCGTGGTCGCCGCCGTTCAGGGAGCGGCCATCGGCGGGGGACTGGGCCTCGCCTGTGCCGCCGACTTTCGGGTGGCGTCGCCCCGGAGCCGGTTCGCCGCCAACTTCTCGCTGCTCGGCTTCCATCACGGGTTCGGCCTGACCGTCACCCTGCCCCGTATCGTCGGGAACCAGCAGGCCCAGTCGATGCTCTATACCGGTCGTCGGGTGCCCGGCGAGGAGGCCCTGGCCATGGGCTTATGCGACCGGTTGACCGAACCCGAGCTCATCCGAGCTGAGAGCCATGCCCTGGCTGCAGAGATAGCCAGGGCCGCCCCTCTGGCCGTGCAGTCAATCCGAGAGACGTTGCGTGGGGGTCTGGCCAAGCAGGTTGAGGAGGCCACCATCAGGGAGAACGCCGAGCAGGAACGGCTCCGCCAGACCGTCGACTTTGCCGAAGGGATCGCCGCCACCACCGAAAAGCGGACGCCAGGATTCCTCGGGCGGTGACAGGCCGAATCCTCTCAGGCGGTCACGCCTCGACCAGGTTGAGCTCGCGGTACAGGGACCGCGACGACACCATCTGCCCTGAGTAGGCCGTCGCTTCTGGCGCAGTGCCGAGCCATCCAGCCACCGCGCCAGCAATCTCAGGGGGTGCGGGCACTGCTCCGGCTGCCTCGAGCACCTTGTTGGTGCCCGACGCTTTCATGGACTCGGTAAGGGTCAAGCCCGGTGCGATGCTGAATGACGAGACCCCCTGGTCGAAGAACTCGACATGGCAGACGTCGGTCACCCGATGAAACGCGGCCTTGGCCGCGGCATAGGCGACTCCCCACCCCCCCTGTCCGGCCGGCGCGGGCGGGGTGATGAAGGCGGCCTCGGACAGCATGTTCACGATTCGACCCTCACCGCGCTCGAGCATCTGGGGTACGAGCAGCTGGATCAACAGGAGCGGGTGGAGGTAGTCCCCGATGAGGCACTGCTCGGCCAGTTCAAGGGGTACGTCCAGGATCCGATCCATGGTCCCCGGCCCCTGGTAGATGGCGTTGTTGAACAGCACGTCGACGCGGCCCCACGTATCGAGTGTCTCCGAGGCCACGTCGCGGACCGACTGGCGGTCCAGTAGGTCCATCCGGATGGGAAGGCACCGGGCGCCGAGCGCCTCGATCTCGCTCGCCGTGGTCTCCAGGCTTCCGGGAATGGGCATCTCCTCGGTGGGTCGGGCAAAGGAGGAGGGATGGCTTCGTCCCTCTCCCTCCCGCACCGTCCGGGCGGTGATGACCACGTCACAACCCGCCCGGGCCAGGGCCAGGGCACCACAGCGCCCGATACCGCGACTGGCTCCGGTCACCAGGGCGACCGGCGCGGCGCCGTCCTTGGTCAACAGCTTGGTCATGGTCTCTCCTCAGCTAGTAGGGGGAGGATGTCGTCGACGACAAGTGTGCGACCGTTGGACACCACAGATGACACCACGCTACGAGGTTGGCACAGCAGCCATCCCACCGCTGACCCCACCTTGGCCCGGCGGCTTTCTCTGTTGACCCTTTCACCCCCGTCCACCCTTCACGCCCGTCGACCCTTCACCGTCACGCTTCCGGTGGATCTTCGGGGAGCTCGGGGTTCCACGAGACGCCGTTGATGTGGTTGCCGCCGTCCACGAACAACGTGTTGCCGGTGAGGTACCGGGCATCGTCGCTGGCCAGGAACAGGGCGACCGGTGCGATGTCCGCTTCGGGATCGCCGAGCCGTCCCATCGGGTTCATCTCGTCGGCCATGGTCGCGATCTCGGGGTGCTCGGCAGCGACAGCACGGAAAGCGGCGCTCTTGGCCCCGGGGCAGATGACATTGGCGATGATGCCGTACTGCGCCCATTCCCGTGCCGCCGTTCGAGTCAACGTCCGCAACGCTTCTTTGGCGCAGTTGTACTCGAGCGTGCCGATGTGGGCGTTGACTCCGTTCAATGAGCACAAGTTGATGATGTTTCCCCGCCCCTGCGCACGCATCAACGGGAACGCTGCTTGCATCGCCCAGAAGGGCCCGTAGTAGGCCACGTTCATTCCCTGGGCGAGGAGATAGTCGGTCTTGTGCTCGACCCGACTGAGCGCGCCACCGCCCCACGCGTTGTTGACGAGGATGTCGACGGTGCCGAACTGCTCGGCCGCGATGGCGATCATGGCTAGGACTTCGGCCTTGTCCCGGACGTCGGTGGTGACCGGAAGGGCGTCAGCACCGAACTCGGCGTCGAGGGACTCGGCAACCCGGAGGGTGGCCGACTCGTTGATGTCGGCCACGATGATTCTCGCCCCCTCGGCTGCGAACCGGCGGGCGATCCCCTCACCGATGCCGTCACCCGCTCCGGTAATGACTGCAGTCCGGCCATCGAGACGTCCCATCAGCCCACTCTCCCTTTTGATTTGCTCCGTTTTTGATTGGCTCATTGCGTTGCAATCCGTGGTGCCGAAGTCGTGGGCGTCGTCGCCGGCGCCGACGTGGGTGCCGGAGCGTTTTTCAGGCGACCCACCAGGTCCTCCAGCTGTCGAGCTGCTTCGTGCGCTTGGCGTCGGGGACGTCCCTGAGGGCATTGATCAGCTGTTCGTGCATGTGATCTTCGAGCCGGCGCCGGACACCGCTCCCCCGTGCCGTGATCCCCACGGCATGGGTCCTGCTCACCGTCGTGACCGTAGAACCAGTTGCATACGGTACGCAACTGGATCTGGAATTCACAGGGGCCACACACCGGCGATGCAGGGTGCACCAAAGGTGGACGTCCACGCTGGTCCCATGAATGAGAACCGCAGTCAGGAAGCCGTTCCCAGCCACAGCGAGGCCGTCACCCGTCGGCAGCGAGCCCGGCGACGAGTCAAGCGCATCACCGTGGGCATCGCCGGGGTGGCCATGGCCGTGACCGCCGGGACCGCCGGGTTGGCCGCAGCGGACTCGTCACAGGCCGCGACCCCGGCGACCGCCCAGGTGACCGCGTCGGCCGGGACAGCCCAGTCGGCAACGACGTCGTCAGGCGCGTCGTCGTCAGGAACGTCATCCGGCATGTCGGCCATTAATTCCTCGTCGGGCAGATCCTCGTCACGTGCATCGTCCACCGGGGTAAGCGCGCCCACATCCTCTTCGGCCAAGAGCGTCACAACCTCAGGAGCGTCATGATGCAAACAGACAGACGAGAACAGAGTGTGCGATTCCAGGCCATCGGGACCACCATCGAGGTCGTGGTGGACCAGCCCGATGCGCTCGAGCAGGCAGCAGAGCTGGTTCGGGCCCAGGTCGCCGCGCTAGACGCCGCAGCCAGCCGATTCCGAGAGGACAGCGAGCTGACTCAGCTCAATGCCTCACCCGGTCGACCGGTCCAGGTGTCCTGGCCGCTCTTCGTGGCCATCGAGGAATCCCTTCAGGCCGCGCAGATGACCGATGGGATCGTCGATCCCACCATCGGCCACGCCCTCGAGCTCTGCGGCTACGACCGTGACTTCTCCGAAGTGCCATCAGATGGGCCCGCACTCAAGGTTCGCTACCAGCGTGTCCCCGGGTGGCGTCGCGTCAGGATCGATCGCGCCCAAAGGTCCGTGACCCTGCCGCCCGGTGTCCGCATCGATCTCGGAGCGACGGCCAAGGCGGGTTGTGCCGATCGGACGGCTCGATCTGCAGCAGCGGCCACCCGGACGGGCGTCCTCGTCAACCTGGGTGGTGATCTGGCCGTGGCCGGGCCGCCACCGCCCGATGGTTGGGTGGTCCGTGTCGCCGACGGCCACGACGCGCCCGCCGAGGAGCCCGGAGTCACCGTGGCCATCCGTCATGGCGGGTTGGCCTCGTCGGGCACCGCCGCCCGGCGATGGTCACGGGGCGGCCAGACCATGCACCATCTGATCGACCCGGCCACCGGGGCGCCGGCGGAGTCCTGCTGGCGAACGGTGTCAGTGGCCGCCGCGAGCTGTTTGGAAGCCAATATCGCTTCCACGGCCTCGGTGATCCTCGGCACCAAAGCCCCGCAGTGGCTGGATGAGTGCGGTTTCGCAGCCAGGCTGGTCACCACTGCGGGGTTCTCGGTGAGCGTGGGCGGTTGGCCCAGCGATGCCTGCCCTGGTGGTGTCGACGCGCTGGCGCCATGATGGCCACCGCCGGCACTCCCGCGTTCGTCTGGTACCTGATGCGCGGCAGTGGCCTGGTGGCTCTGGTCCTTCTCTCGGTCACTCTTGCGCTGGGCGTGGTCGGGGTGAAGCGCTGGGGTTCCACCCGCTGGCCCCGCATCGTCACCGCCGGGCTCCATCGCAACGTGTCGCTATTGGCCGTCTGTTTCCTCGGCGTCCATATCCTCACGGCACTCGTCGACAATTTGGATCGGGCTCAGCTGGTTCGGCGTGGTCATACCCTTCCAGTCGACGTATCGCCCCATCTGGGTGGGCATGGGCGCTCTGGCCCTCGACCTGCTCATCGCCGTTATGGCCACCAGTCTGTTGCGGCGGCATATCGGCCGGCGCGCCTGGCGGGTGGTGCACTGGTCCACCTGGGCACTGTGGCCCGTGGCCCTTGCCCACGCCCTGGGATCCGGAACCGATGTCGGATCTGGGTGGGCACTGGGCATGGTCGTGACCTGTGTGGCCGTGGTGCTGGCAGTCGTGGTGTGGCGGGTGCGACCGGCGGTGCCCGGAACCGTTCAACCGGCGCCCAGAGCTGTGCAAGCAGCACCCAGAGCTGTGCAAGCAGCACCCAGAGCTGTGCAACCGGCGCCCAGAACAGTGTCGTCAGCTCGGGCCCCGCACTTACCTACGAGCTCGGCGCCGTCCCCTCGGTAAGTGGACCACCGTGCACGTGTGCGGGGTCGGCTTCCGGTGCGTACGGCCTTTCGAGCGGAGATCTCCAGCGATGACCGACGGCCAGCCCCGAAGGCTGGATTCAGCGGTGGCCGAGCGGGTGGCGGTTCTTCCGAAAGACCCAGGCCCGTAGGAGTACGAACCGGACCAGTGCAGCGGCGCCGTTGGCCACGACGATGGCGATCAGGTCCGAGGTGACCGATGTTTCGCCGATCCCGGCCACAGCCAGGAGGGCCAGGCTGGTGAGCACGAGGCTGGTGGCGAAGACGGCCAGGCCGCCGAGCAACTGGTCCCATCGTCGGAATGGCGCCCGATCGGAGAATGTGATCCGACCGTTGGCCACCATGTTGGCGATGCTGCAGAGCGCGAGGGCGACGGCATTGGCCCCCATCGGGCCCAGCACCGGCCGTAACAGGAGGAAGAGCCCGAGATCGACCACGGTGCTGATGACACCGATGCTGGCGAATCGAGCCAGCTGAGTGCCGGCCATTGGATGGCCGGCCACCGATTGGTTCCGATCCCGCCCTCGGCCAAGGGCAAACTCGGAGAGGAGCCGGCAGACTCCCCGAAGGTCTTCGAGCGCGGTGCGAAGGACGTCCACGCGGGAGTCGAGGTCGTCGACCCAGTCGACGGGGACCTCGTGGATGCGCATGCCGCTGCGTTCCGCCCGCACCAGGAGCTCGGTGTCGAAGAACCATTCCTCGTTGCTCACGGTGGGCAGCAGATCTCGGGCCACCTCGGCCCGAGCAGCCTTGAACCCACACTGAGCGTCTGTGAACCGGTTGCGGAGCAACGCCCGGATGAGCACGTTGTAGCAACGGGAGATGAGCTCCCGCTTCGTGCCCCTGACCACCCGGGCGCCAGGGGCCAGCCGGGTGCCGATGGCCAGGTCGCTGTGCCCGGACAGTAGGGGCGCGACCAGCGGCAACAGGGCATCCAGGTCGGTGGCCAGGTCGACGTCCATGTAGGCGACGACCTCGGCTTGGCTGACCGTCCACACGGCCCGGAGGGCCCGTCCCCTGCCCTTGTCGCCGAGCCGAAAGGCCTGGACTCCCGGCATCGTCGCCGCCAGGGATGCGGCGATCGGCCAGGTGCGGTCGGTGCTGGCGTTGTCGGCGATGGAGACGAGGGCGGTGAAGGGGAATTGCTTGTTCAGGTAGGCCCTCAGCGTGCGGACGTTGGCCTCGAGCACCGCTTCCTCGTTGTACACCGGTATCACGATCTCGACGTCGGGCGGCCGGTACCGTCCCAGCTGGGTCGGAATGACGGTTTCAGCGATCGCCATGCAGCGATTGTGCTGGGGCAAGCTTGCCACCAGCCCACGAGAACCTGTGAACCCGGTGTGAATCGAGAGGAGCCCGGTGTGAACCGAGGGCAACCGGTGTGAATCGAGAGGAGTCCGGTCTAGACCGAGGGCAACCGTGAACCGAGGGGAACCCGGGCTGATCAGCTGCTGCTCTCGGCGCCGCTCTCCACTTCGATGGCGGAGTTGAGGGCAGGGCCGGAGTCGTCGTGGGAGAGGGGCAGATGGACGGAGAACGAGGCCCCCTGTCCCGGGAGGGAGACGGCACGCACCGTGCCCCCGTGTGCGGTGACGATCGCATTGACGATCGAGAGGCCCAGGCCGGCACCGCCCTTGAGCCGTGAGCGTGACGGGTCGGCCCGGTAGAAGCGCTCGAACACACGAGATCGCTGCTCGTCATCGAGACCGGGGCCGCTGTCGGTCACCTCGACGATGGCCTCGTCCTCGGTCTGGCTCACGCGCACGACCGTGGTCGTCCCGATGGGGGTGTGGGCCCGGACGTTGGACAACAGGTTGTCCAGAACCTGGCGGAGCCGCAAGGGATCACCGGTCACCTCGACGGGACGGGCTGCTTCGAGCCGAACGGGCCAGTCGGGCCCGACTGCTGCCGCGGTATGGACGGCGTCCGCACTGAGCTTCACCAGCTCCACCGGTTTCTGCTCCAAGGGGAGACCCTCGTCCAGCCGGGCCAGGGTCAGGAGGTCTTCGACCAGATGTCCCATTCGTGCCGATTCCAGGCTGATGCCGCTCATGGCCCGGTCGAGCTCGGGTCCCGACCTGGCCATGCCCAACTGGTACATCTCGGCATAGGCAGACACGGCCGAGACAGGCGTCCGGAGCTCATGCGACGCGTCGGCCACGAACTGGCGGAGCCGGCCCTCCGACGTGCGCAGCTCGGCCTCGGTGGCGTCGCGTTCGGCAAAGGCGCGCTGGATGCGGGTCAACATGATGTTGATGGTCCGGGCCATCCGCCCCACTTCGGTCTTGGTGTTCTCCCCGGGCACCCGGTTGTCGAGCTCGCCTTCGGCGATCGACTCAGCCGTCCGTTCGACCTCCTCCAGCGGGCGAAGGCCGACCCGCACCAGCCACCAGCCCAAGAGCACGGCGGCAAGGAGCGCCGCCCCGGTCACGATGAGCTCGATGACCAGGAGGCGGTTGAGCGTGTTGTTGGTGGCATCGAGGGGTGCGCCGACGATGATCACATTGCCGTCACTGAGTTGCGACGCTCGCACCCGGAAGGACGGTCCGCCGGATTGGACGGCCTGGGTGGTGAAGTACACGGCGCGAATCCCATCAGGCTGGACGGTGAAACCGGTGATCTGGTTGGGGAGGCGCGGCGAGTACGAATGCCCGTTCTCCTGGGCATAGGTGATCGAGCTCTTGATGACCACACCCGAGGATGTTCGGACCTCGCGGAACCCGCCCAGGATGGGATTCCTCGGGGAGAACTCATGAGACGTCCCCGACGGGTTCAGCGGGAACGTGCCCGGCGTCCCTCCGGCCCCATTGGCGTTGGCGGGCGGCTGGCGCACCACGAGGCTCTGGTCGATCTGGGTGAACAGAAACGAGCGCAGCGCCGAGTACGTGGCCACGTCCGCGACCAGCAGGGCGATCAACGCGACCGCCCCGACGGCGAGCAGGAGGCGGATCCGCAGGGACACTGGGGCCGTTACCGTTCTTCTTTGAGCACGTACCCGACCAGACGCAGCGTGTGGATCAGCGGTGGACCATAGGCCTCGAGCTTCTTGCGGAGATAGCTCACGTAGGTCTCGACCACGCTGGCATCGCCGCCGAAGTCGTAGTGCCAGACGTAGTCGAGGATCTGCGATTTGGAGAGGACGATGCGGGGGTTCAACAAGAAGAACCGAAGCAGGGAGAATTCGGTGGCGGTGAGATGAATGAGGTTGCCGGCTCGTCGGACCTCGTGGGCGCCCTCGTCCATCTCGATGTCGGCGAAGCGAAGCATGCCGTCGTCGCCCGACTCGCCTTGTGACCGGCGGAGGATGGCCCGGACCCGAGCGATGATCTCGGCCAGGGCGAAGGGCTTGGTCACGTAGTCGTCCCCACCGATGGTCAGGCCCGCAACCCGGTCCTCGAGTGCGTCCCGGGCGGTGAGGAAGAGGATCGGGACCCGGATGGCGTCCCCCCGAAGCCGGCGGGTGACCTCGAACCCGTCCAGGTCGGGGAGCATCACGTCCAGCACGATGAGGTCCGGCGGCCGCTCCTGGGCGGCGGCCAGCGCCGCGCGCCCGTTGGTGGCCTCTTCCACCTCGAATCCCTCATAACGCAGCGAGGTGGCGACCGAGTCGACGATCGACGGTTCGTCGTCCACCACCAGAATCCGTTGTCCAGCCTGAACCGTCACGCCAACCACCTCCAGACCACACCATCGCAACGCCAACTATGCGTCAGATGTGGGCCGCCTGTGAACCCCCTGTGGATGATCTGCCGGGTCTGCCGGTGCTTCGGATCGGGCTTCGGTGCCGGCACTAGGCGCACGCTCAGGTGGCACTCAGGCTGATCGTTCACTTTGGAAGGGGAATTTGGAAACGACTTTGGAAAACGGAGTGGTGCACCTCAGGAGTCCGGCGGCCAGCGTGCCTGGACCCCGGCGCAGGGGAGTGACCGCAGGAGAGTGACCAGGAGGAACCGACGTCAGATGAGCGAACGAACGTCGGGGGCGAAGTTGAAAGATCGCGCCACCACGGCGCTGGGCATGGCGGCTCTCTCCGGCTTCGTCGTGGTAGGGGCGTGTGCCGCCGCCGCCATCTCACTCTGGGAGGTGAGCGGGGAGTTGCGACAGTTGCACGTCGGCGCTCGCAAGCGATCCTCGTTTGGTGCCCCCGTGCGGCGAGTTGTTGCTCTCGAGCTGGCGGAGCCTGGACCTGACTCGCGCAGCCTGGACCGGAAATGTCAGCTGGAACACAGGTCCGCCTGAGGTTGCTCTCAGCTGGCCCGCCGACCTCGCCTGCCCGGCCGTGCCTACCGAGGTGGCCCGCGAGCGGCTAGGTGCCTGCTTAGGTGGCATGCGGCGGCTAGGTGCCCCACTTAGGTGGCTAAACGGCCAAGCCGCTCGCTATCCACTTCGCTACCGACCGCGACCTCCCCGCAGCCATTGTTGCCGCCGAGGCCGATAGCGTGTCGGCGGTACCTACCCGCGAAGTGGGCCCCATCAGGATGGTCAGGGAGCCCCGGGCGGCGGTCTTGCACCGATCAGGGTGGTGACCTCCTTGCGGAGATAGTTGAGGTCCCCTCAGACGGAGGGATCGGTGTCAATGGGCGGCAATAGAGCCGTACCCGAAAGGTTGTCGATGTTCACCCGAGGAAGACTTGTCATTGCTGCATCCGCGCTGGGCGCATTGTCCATTGCCAGTGTGTCGATCGGAGCATCGGCCGCAGACGCCTCCGCCAGCTCGGTCGAGTCGAAGCCGATCACCGGTCTTCTGCCGGCATCGACGGCAAAGGCACTGGGTTTCCCGAAGGTTGCTCAGAAGCCGACGGGTAGCTCCAAGACCGGACAGGCCGGCTGTCCGAAGGGAGCCGAATCCGCTTATGAGGACGGTGCCAACCAGACGGGACTGATCGCGGAGGTCCTCGCATGCAATTCGACCAAGGTTGCTGCGAGCACCCTGTCCGGACAGAGGAAAGCGAAAACGCTGCCCACCTCCCTGACGCCGCCGACGGCGCTGGGACCCACCGCATTCGAGCGAGCCACAAGCCAGTCGACCTATGCGATCGTTTGGCAGCGAGCCAAGATCCTCTCGGTCGTGGCCATCGACATCAACGTGCCCGCCTCGTCCAGTACATCTACGACCGCCCCGACGGCCGCGACACCCCTGACGGCCAAGCAGCAACAGACCCTTTCGAATGCCGCCCTCGCACAGGACAAGCAACTGAAGTAACGCTCATCCCCACGCCGGCCGCTCCCTAGAGCGGCGGTGACTGTCGCGGTAGGCACGAACTGCACGTTCTAGCCCATGTGAGGTTGACATGCGAGGTTGACGGGACCGGGGTTGCGCTGGGATTCACAGGTGGCGCTCAGCAAGGTCCCAGCCGGTCCGCGTCCGGGTTGCCCAAAGTGGCACCCATGATCGACAGCCAGACCGAAGTGACTGCGGCGGAAACCCCTCGGCGGCGCATGCTCGGCCAGATCGGGGGGTGGCGGCGATGACCACGCTGCTCGAGCCAGCGACTCCGGAAACCGAGTCGGAGCCCCCTCGGTCCACGCACCGGAGCTGGATGCGCAGGTTCGTCGAGGGCCGGCCCGACGATCCGCGTTGGGTCCGGCCCATGCTGATCGCGCTCCTGGTGTCAACTGCTGTGGCCTACCTGTGGGCATTGGGAGACTCGGGCTGGGCCAACTCCTTCTACTCGGCCGCGGTGCAGGCGGGCACCAAGAGCTGGAAGGCCTTCTTCTTCGGTTCGTCGGATGCCTCGAATTTCATCACCGTCGACAAGCCCCCCGCGTCGCTATGGGTGATGGAGATCTCCGCTCGTATCTTCGGCTTGAACTCCTGGAGCATCCTGGTGCCCCAGGCGCTCGAGGGAGTCGCCACGGTGGCCGTCCTCTACGCCACCGTGCGACGGTGGTTTAGTCCGGGCGCGGCGTTGATCTCCGGGGCGCTCTTGGCCCTGACCCCGGTCGCCGTCCTGATGTTCCGCTTCAACAACCCCGACGCCCTGCTGGTGCTGCTGCTCACCGTGGCCGCCTATGCGACCGTGAGGGCCCTCGAGCGGGCCCAGACCTCATGGCTGGTCGTGGCCATGGCCTGCATCGGCACCGGGTTCATCACCAAGATGTTGCAGGCGTTCATCCTGGTGCCGGTCATCGGCCTGGCCTACTTGATCTTCGCCCCCACACCGTTGGCCCGGCGGATCCGCCAGCTCGTGGCAGCCGCGGTGGCACTCGTGGTCTCGGCGGGATGGTGGGTGGCTGCCGTGGCGCTCACTCCTGCCGCCAGCCGTCCGTATATCGGCGGCTCCCAGGACAACAACATCCTCAACCTCATCTTCGGCTACAACGGCTTCGGCCGGCTCTCGGGAAATGAGTCAGGAAGCGTCGGCGGCGCCGGAGCCGCGGGTTCCCGTTGGGGCGCGACGGGATGGGGTCGCCTGTTCGGCTCGGACATGGGCGGCCAGATCTCGTGGCTGCTTCCTGCCGCTCTGATCCTGCTTGCGGCGGGACTGTGGATCACGTTGCGGTCACCGCGCACTGATCGGACCCGAGCCGCGCTCGTGCTGTGGGGCGGGTGGCTCCTGTTGACCGGCGCCGTGTTCAGCTTTGCCGCCGGCATCATCCATCCCTATTACACCGTGGCCCTGGCGCCGGCGGTCGCCGCCCTGGTCGGTATCGGCTCGGTGATGCTGTGGCAGCGCCGGGAGCAGCTGTGGGTGCGCATCGTCCTCGGTGCCACGCTGGCTCTGACCGGGGTCTGGGCCTACGTGCTGTTGGACCGCAGCCCGAACTGGCTTCCAGCCCTCCGGATCCTGATCCTCGTGGTCTGCGTGGCGGTGGGCCTGGCCATTGCCGTGGTCCCTCGCCTCCGCGGGCGGATAGCCATGGCCGTCGCAGCCGTGGGCGTGATCGCCGCCTGTGCCGGGCCGGCAGCGTATGCCGTCAACACCATCGGCACACCGGAATCGGGGGCCATCCCGTCCGCCGGCCCCGCCGTGGCCGGAACGCTGGGGGGCCCCGGCGGATTCGCTGGAGCTGGAGGGTTCGGCCGTGCCGCAGCCGGTGCCGGTGGTGCCGGTTCAGGTGCCGGTGGTGCCGGTGGCACTGCTGGGACCGGTGGCCGCACCTTCCCTGGCGCTGCAGGGGGTCGCTTCCCACGGGCCGGCGCGGGCACAGGCCAGGGGCCCGGGGCCGGTGGTTTCGGGCGGTTCAGACGCGGCGCCGCAGGGGCGACCGGCGGCGCACCAGCGTTTGCTGGCGGCGGTGCCGGCGGCGGCGGTGCGGGTGGGTTCCTCAACGCAACCACTCCGGGGAAGGCAGTGACCGCCGCACTCCAGAGCAACGCCAGCCAATACAAGTGGGTGGCGGCGATCACCAGATCGAACTCTGCTGCTGGCTACCAGTTGGCCTCGGGTGACCCCGTCATGGCCATCGGCGGATTCAACGGAACCGATCCAGCACCGACCCTGGCCCAGTTCGAGGCGTACGTCCGAGCAGGAGAGATCCACTACTACATCTCGAGCGGCAGCTTCGGCGGAGGAGGTGGCTTCGGAGGAGGCGGCGTCGGAGGTGGATCGGGTGGGGACGCGTCGAAGATCAGTAGCTGGGTGGCGAGCCACTTCACGGCAAAGACGGTCGACGGCACGACCATCTACGACCTGACCCAACCGACCTCGACCTCGGGCACGACTGGTAGCGCGACCACCTCGACCTCCTCGAGCATCTCGGGCATCTCGGGCACCTCGGGCACCTCGGGCACCTCGGGCACCTCGGGCACCTCGACCACCTCGACCACCTCGGGCACCTCGGGCTGAGTAGGTCTGTGCTGAGTGGACGGTGGTCAGAGGTCGGAGGTGGACAGGTCAGTGCTGATCGGGTCGCCAGTGGACGGATCGGGTCGGCGGTGAACCGGCCGAGGTCGCTAACGTCCAGGCGTGGCCGATCACTCGACACCGTTGGATGAGGCCGACGTCGACCCCGATCCCTTCGCCCAGTTCGGCCGGTGGTTCGAGGAGGCCGACTCCGAGGTGAGGATGGCCGAGGCGGTGGCGCTGGCCACGGTCGACGATCGTTGCCGACCCTCGCTGCGGATGGTGCTCCTGAAGGCCTGGGACAACCGGGGCTTCGTGTTCCATACCAACTACGAAAGCCGAAAGGGCCGCGAGCTGGACGAGAACGATCGTGCGGCCCTCTTGTTTTACTGGGACGCATTCGGCCGGCAGATTCGGATCGAGGGCACCGTCGAGCCGGTGTCGGCCGAGGAGTCCGATGCCTACTTCGACACCAGACCACTCGGGGCCCAGATCGGTGCCCACGCGTCACAGCAGAGTCGACCAACTGAGAGCCGAGTGGCACTGGACCGGAAAGTGCGGGAGCTGACCAAGGAATTCGAAGGAAAGCCGGTACCTCGTCCAGCGTGGTGGGGCGGGTATCGCCTGCGGCCTGACTATTTCGAGTTCTGGCAGAACCGGGACGACCGGCTGCATGACCGGTTGCGCTACCTGCCGAACGGGAGCACTTGGCGCATCGATCGCCTCCAGCCCTGACCGGGAGCAGCATCGATGCGTATGCTGCGACCTACCAGAGCTCGTCGATGTACTGGTCCGTGCCGATCACGGTAGGGATGAACGGCATAGTGATGACGGCTCGGCCGACGCCCGATTGCTCGAGGGCCGAGACCAGCTCGCGCTGCTGTTCCCACGAGTCCAACGGATCACCGTCGACGAAGTAGAGCTGCAGCTTGCGCTCGGCCGCGTTCGGGTCGCCGGGAATGGGCACCGGGACGTCGTCTTCCACGCCGCCGGCGTGGAGTGCCCATGACGAGACGTTGGCCACCGAGGATCCCGGCAGCCATTGGGGAAGCGTCTCATCGAACCACCGGTCGACCGCCTCATGGTCGGAGCCCTCGGCCGGCTCGACGAACTGAGCGATCAGACCGCCGAAGCGACGGTCGAGGGCTAGCTCGAGCGGCACCGGGTCGGTGTCCCGGTAGGCACGCCAGTCGTAGTCGTACATCGCCGTGTTGTAGTGGGTCCGGTGGGCGAATCCCCGGTCGGCCTCGTACAGTCGGCGCACCTGCTCGCCGGCCCACGGCAGCCACTCGTCGAAGGACCCGCCCAGGATGTAATAGACGCAGGCGTAGGAGCCGTCGCTCCGTTCGAACGGCCAGCCCTGGTCCCCATTCACACGCGCATCCTTGTGTCGGCGGGTGGCTACCCACCGGCTGCCGGCGAAGTCGGCTGCGCCGATCATGCAGCCGGCGTAATAGTGGTCCCGCTCGTACCACCGGTTGTAGGAGAACTCGTAGCCGCGGTGGGGATCAGTGAAGACCCACAGAATGTTGCCGACGGTGATGGGCTCGTCGATCTGGCGGACCAGGCGCCCCGGTGCGTAGTGAAGGCGGTCGGCGTATCGGTCTTCAGGGGGCACGGTCTCTCCTTGAAACGCAGCTAGCTGATGGGATGCTCAGATCTCGTGGCGGGACGGAACATGTGCACCACCATCGTCCCGTCTCGACCCGACGAATTCCACCCGATCACCAGGGCATCGCCACCCGGCCTCACCAGGGCATCGCCACCCGGCCTCATCAGTCCATGGCCACCCGGCCTCATCAGTGCATCGCCACCCGGCCTCACCAGGGCATGGCTGACTCCCACTTCGGACAGCAGGACGGCGGTGGCTCGCCCGATCCCTGGATCGGCTCCGGAGACGGAGACCACGGCCATGTGACCGCTCGGGTCGTACAAGTCAAGGCCGGGCATCACTGCTCCGTCCTGGCTCCCGCCCACCGATGGCTTTAGTGACCGCAGTCGTGGCCTGCACCAGCCGTTCGCCCAGCCTGGGCACCTCCTCGGCCGTCACCGTGGGCGGCAGGTCGAACAGGGACAGAGCAAGTTGCACCGAGGCATCGGCCCCGAAGACCGGTGCCGCCAGCATGCTCAACCGGTAGGATTGATGGGGCTGGAGGTCCACCAACAGGTACTCCTGTTGACCGAGCTCCTCCAGCACCTCCGACAGCGGTCGGTCGCCGTCGGCAATGGCCCGCTCCAACAGCGCCCGCGCGTCGACCTCCAGGGACAGGGAGTACCCGCGCTGGCGGACCCGGTCCACCGCGGCCTGGTAACCGGCCAGCTGCGCCTCGGTGGCGTTGGGGCCCAGCTTGCGTAGCCATCGGTCGATCCGGGTCGGCCCGGCCCAGGCCATGAACACGGTGCCCAGAGGCGGGGCCAGGGGGATCCGCTGGCCCGCCTGCACGTGGACGCTCAGGGGCCTGGCGCTCCCGATGACGGCCAGCAGCACGATGTCGTCGCCGAGCACTGCGGACGCCACGCACTGGACGTTCAAGTCCTTGGCCAGCTCCTGCATCTCATCTCGGGCGTAGTCGACCACCTCGAGCTGGCGAGCCCCGGCGGCACCGGCGATGGTGGTCAGGGCCGGTCCCAGCCGGTAGGTCTTGTCGCGGGGATGACGCACCACCCACGCTCGTTCGGTCAGGGTGGCGAGCAGGGCATGGGCAGTGGCCTTGCTCAGCTCGAGTTTCCGGCACAGCTCGGACAGGGTGAAGTCACGATCGGGGTTGGAGCCGAGGAACTCGACCACATCGACGATTCGCTCGGCCGATGATGACTGCGCCACCAGCAGTCCCGACCTAGGTCCGCCGACTTGGGGCTGCCGAGTCCGAAGTGGCGTCGGTGTCTGGGTCCGCGGCAGTGGCCGAGTCCGGGTCTGCGGCAGTGGCCGAGTCCGGGTCGGCGGGGATGTGCCCTGAGGCATCCAGACTGGCCCGAACGGCAGTGCCGATGGCCTCGGCCAGGACACGGTGGCCCTCGTCGCCCGGGTGGACCTCATCGGCCAGCTGATCCGCAGTCAACAGGGCTCCACCTCGAACGAGGTGAATCAGGGAGTCGAGCTCGCATCGTCGCTCGATTCTCGCCTCGATGACCGAGCGCAGGTCCGCCAGTGTGGCCCCCAGACCATTGTGCTGATCCTCGGCATCTGGCCTGATCACCGGGGAGGCCACCACGATCGGGGTGTTGGGGTGCCCGCTACGGACCAGATCTACGAATGCATCGAGACCGGCTCCGACTTGCTCGGCCGAGTGCTGAATTCGAGTCCAGCAGTTGGTCCCGTAGCTGAGACTGATGACATCGGCGGGCAGGCCGGCGATCTCCTCGGCGCTGACCATCTCGCCCCGGGCCGCACCGGCGTAGCCCAGGTTGACGACGTCGAGGCCGTAGCGCCGGCCGGCGACCGCCGGCCAGGCCCTTCCCGGATTGCTGGCCGTCCACCCTTCGGCGATCGAATCCCCATAGCAGAGCCAACGGGGCTGGGGCGGCGCCGGTCGAACCGTCCCGCCCACGCCGCGAACAGCCAGGACGGACGGACGCATTCCCTCTGGCAGCGTGACCACCGTTCGATCGGAGCCCTCTGAAGCTGGGCCCCCAGGGCCGCCATTGGTGTTGGCGGCCACTCGTAGGGTCACCCGACCTCGGCCCAGCACCGCGGGCACGTCATCGACCACGGACTGGCCTCGCCAGGACGTAAAGGTCGTTCCTGATCCTTCTCCCCGGTAGCCGAGGTCCGTCGTGGCTGTCTCGTACTCGATCTCGATCGCCTGGGCCTCTCCCACCAGCTCCAGCCGCACTCCGACCGGGATACAGGCGGTCGCCCAGGTGTCGGCGGGCAGTCGTCCGGCGTCGACGGGGAGGGCGCGGGGGTAAGGCACACCCGGTGCGGCGGGAAAGGCGCAGCCGGCCAGGAAGGGCTCGACCTCGGCTGGCCGTTGGGGGGCTGTCGTTCCCGTCGAATTGGCTGGTGCGGGGAAGGGCGCGGGCTGCTCGTTGCTGCCGCTGGACATCAGGCGCCGCCACCTACTGCGGTGGCCGAGACCTCGACGTCGCGCCGGCGCAGCTCGGGGATGATGCGAGTACCGAGCAGCTCGATGGTGCGCAGGATCGACTCGTGTGACAAGAAGCCGAACTGCACGTAGCAGATCAGTTGGTCGACGCCGAGGGCCTCGTAGCGCAGGATCTTCTCGAGGCATTGGTCGGGGTCCCCGACGATGATCATGTCGGCATCGGAGAACTCGTGGGGATCGAAGTCACCCGTCATCTGCCGGCGCAAGAGGGGAAAGGCCGAGTCCTGCTGATCCTTGGGCAGGTGGGGGAGCTCCCATTCGATGGTGAACTCGGCCAGGTTCTTGTACCACCACCACACCGAATCCCAGATGCCGTCCTCCTCGCACTGGGCCATCGAGTCGGCACAGTGCACCAACGTGTAGGCAGCGACGCGGTTGTTGTGCACCCGGGTGATGGGCGTGGCCCGGCTGCTGGCCGCCCGGTACTGCTCGATCTGCGCCGCCATCCGATCGAGCGGCTGCATGATGGCGAAGGAGAGGAGCCCGAGACCCATGTCTCCGGCCATGGCGGCACTGCCATCGCTTGTAGCGGCCATCCACGCCGGCGGATGAGGGTCCTGGACCGGCTTCGGGGTCACCATGCGCCGAGGGAAGTCTAGGTACTTGCCGTGGAATTCGAAGTACTCGGATTCCCACATACCGACGATGGCTTCGATGGCCTCGCGAGCCTGGTCCTTGCTCTGCTCCCGATCGACACCGAACGCGGTCTGCTCCATGGGTGTCGAGCGGCCGGTGCCCCACTCGACGCGGCCATTGGAGAGGATGTCGACGGTGGCCACCTTTTCGGCCACCCGCATCGGCGGTCCGAAGGCGTGGGGCAGCAGCGTGACCCCAAAGCCGAGCCGGATCTGTTCGGTGATCTGGGACAGCGCTCCGAGGACGACTTCGGGCGCCGGACAGTGGGAGCGACCTGCCCGGAAGTGGTGCTCCACGTGCCAGGTGGTCTGGAAGCCGAGCTGGTCGGCCAGGCGGATCTGCTCGAGGGCCTCCCGATAGGACCGCTGCTCGGCCTGGCGCTGCCCCAGGGGGTGGGGCCCGGGCCAGGGTCGTGGGCAGTCGATCTCGTAGAGCAGGTCGAGCTTCATGGGGTCCCCTCCTAGGTGTTCGGTATATCGAACAAGAGTCGAAATATCGAATGAAGCCACTATGAACCCCACGAACCCGAAAGGCAAGCCCGTTACTTCGAATGGCAAGCCCGTAACTCCAGAGGGCAAGCCGTCGCTTCCTAGGCAGCCCGTGCCTTCGGTTGCAGGCTCGTAACTTCGGAAGCAGCCCGTGCCTTCGGTTGCAGGGTCGTAACTTCGGAAACAATGGAGGATCGTGGTGGCCCTGATTGATCCGGCAGTACGAACCGAGTTCGTGGACATCGTCGGCTCCGGCAACGTCCTGACCGACCCCGACATGCGGGCCACGTATGAGGTCGACTGGACCCGCCGCTGGACGGGGACCGCGTCGGTGGTCGTCCGTCCGGCTGATTCGGCAGAGCTCAGCGGAATCCTGGGGGTCTGTCACCGTCACGAGCTCGGCTGCGTCGCCCAAGGCGGTCGAACCGGTCTTGTCGGCGGGAGCGTGCCCCGGGACGGTGCGGTGGTCGTCAGCCTCGGCCGCCTCGATCACCTCGGCGCCGTCAACGTGGGCGGAGGTGAGATCATCGCCGGCGCGGGGGCGACGTTGAGCCAAGTCCAGCGACAGGCGTCGGCCGCGGGCTGGGCGTTCGGCGTCGACCTGGCCGCACGCGACAACGCCACCGTGGGCGGCATGGTGGCCACCAACGCGGGAGGGATGCGGGTCATCCGGTTCGGCCAGATGCGATCACAGGTCATCGGGCTCGAGTTCGTGCTGGCCGACGGAACGGTCATCAGCCGCCTCGAGGGCCCGGCCAAGGACAATGCCGGATACGACCTGTCCCAGCTCATGGTGGGCAGCGAGGGGACACTGGGCATCGTGTCCACCGCACGGCTCCGGCTGGTGCAGGAGCTCCCCGTCCGGGCGACCGCCATGGTCGGGCTGGAGCGCCTGGAGCAGGGCATCGACATCGTCGGCGCCTTGCGGCGTTCGGCCACCTCGTTGGAGGCGGCCGAGGTGTTCGACGGGCCCACTATGGAGGTGGTGGCCAACCGCCTGGGGTCGCGACCCCCTATGGAGGACTGCCCGTGGTACCTGATCGTCGAGTGTGCTGGGGATGAGGATCCCTCACCCCAAATGGCCGAGGTATTGGCGGCCCATCGAGCTGCACAGTGCCGTGGCCGTTGCCATTGATCCGGCGGCCAGGCGCCGGCTCTGGGCGTTCCGGGACCAGATCACCGAATCGATCGCCCAGCGGGGCGTGGCCCACAAGCTCGATCCCGGCGTCCCGCTCGATCGGCTCCCTGCCTTCACCGAAGAGGTGCGCCACAGGGTGGCGGAGGTGGCACCGTCAGCCTCGGTCCATATCTTTGGGCACCTGGGGGAAGGCAACCTGCACGTGAACGTTCTCGGGCTCCGAGACGATGACGATCGAGTCGATGCCGCTGTGCTCGAGCTGGTGGCCAGCCTGGGCGGCAGCATCGGATCCGAGCACGGCATGGGCATCGCCAAAACG
Organism: uncultured Acidimicrobiaceae bacterium; assembly: GCA_963781305.1. Lineage (GTDB taxonomy): Bacteria > Actinomycetota > Acidimicrobiia > Acidimicrobiales > RAAP-2 > DASXMT01. Next base: position 39,681 of record CAWAFL010000014.1, on the reverse strand, counting down.
CGCTGGCTGCCGCTGGCCCGGTCTCCTGGCGAGATCGCGGCCATGCGGGCCATCAAGGAGGCGCTCGACCCTCGTGGGATCCTCAACCGGGGAGTGATCTTTCCCGAACCGCCTCGCTCGGACCGCTGACCCACCTGCTGGTTGCCTGCTAGCGGCGACCCTTCGGCTGTCGACGCACGACCTGCTGCGGAGGCATACCCGGGCGCTTCCCCGGCCCACCGTGGCCCTTCGACCGATTCTGGCGTTCGGCGGCGCGCCGGAACTCCCGTCCCATCTCTTCTTCATTCTGGGGGACGAGCATCTCCTCGAGCTTCTTGGCACGTTGTGGCTTGGGCAGGCGTCGGGTGATGGAGTCCACCTGGACGAGGTGATCGGGAAGCGGACGATTCTTGTCCTTCGACTTCTGGATGAACTTCAACAGGCGGCGGGCGTACCAGCGGCGGATGAACCCCACCTTGAGGAGGCGCCTCCACAGTCCGTCCCGGCCACGGGCCAATCGGTCTCGAATCACGCCTCTATGCTTCCCGCGTCGGCGCTCTCGCGCCAGACGAGCCCCTTACCCGCTGGTGCCGGGCTGTTTTTGCCGAATCTGGGCCTTTCGTTGGCCTTGGGCCGACCTTGGGTGGCACGCCGAGCCCCGGTCCTCCGTCGAGACCGGACCGTCTGTCGAGCCCGGATCGCCGGCCAGCGCCGGTGCCCATCACCTTGAGAGCCTCCCTTGAAGCGAAGGGAACGGAGACGGACACGGACGGGAGTCGGCGGCTCAGTCGATGGCGCGGCGCAGGAACCCCTTGACGCCGATGGTGCCGAACACGATCAAGGACACGACGAGCATGAGGACGCATACCCACGATCGGATGTGCGGGACTCCCGGAACGAGGGCCGCCCGCATGCCCTCGCTCACGTAGGTCAACGGGTTGAGCGTCGTGAGCCACTGGAACCACTTCAGCTTGTACAACGAGGGCCACGGGTACTGACTGCACCCGGTGAACAGGATCGGCGTGAGCACCAGGGTGAAGACGATGTTGATCCGGTTGGCGTCGACCAGGGTGCCCAAGGTGAGTCCCAACGTGGCCCCGGCCAATGTCCCGAGCAGCAGCACGACGATGAACAGGGGCGCACCCGCCGCCCGCCACGGGACCGACCCGAGCACCAGGATGCCGATGGGGAACATCATCGCCGCGGCGATCAGCGAACGGATGCTGGCAAACACCAGCTTCTCGAGCGCCACCCACGAGACGGGCATGGGGGCCAGCAGCCGGTCCTCGATCTCCTTGGTGTAGGAGAAGTCGAACACCAAGGGAAGGGCCGTGGTCTGCAAGCTGGTGAGAAAGGCAGTGAGGGCGACGATGCCCGGGAACAAGAGTTGGGAGTACGCGCTCGTGGTGTAACCCAACTCGGACAGGACGCGCCCGAAGACAAAGAGGAAGAAAAAGGGCTGCAGTATCACCTGGGCCAGGAAGATGGGCAGCTCGCGACCGGTGACGAAGAGGTCGCGGCCCAATACCGCCGCGAACGCCCGTCCCGGCCGAACCGAAACCCGCTGGCGCTCAGAGGCGTCATGGGCTTCGTGCTGGCCGGCACCCCCAACCACCGAGGATCCAGCGCGTCCTGCCTCGGCGGAGCCGGCGGCGGCAGAGGGAGTCGACGGAGTAGAGGTCAACGCAGGGATCTCCCGGTCAGATGGATGAAGACGTCCTCGAGGCTCGGGCTGCCCAAGCGAACGTCGGTGAGGGATGCCTGGCGGCTGTTGAGCAGGCGAGCCACCGGCGCCACCATGGACGCAGCGTCGCCGGTCACATAGAGGCGCACTCGGATCTCGGGTGCCGAGGAGATGCGGGATTCCGATCCAGCGCCGGAAGCCTCGCTTCCCCCTGCCTCCATCGGCTGCCGGGCGTTGACGCTGTCGTCGACCGGATCAGCACGCTCGACGCCTGGGAGGGCAGCGAGCGCTTCGAGCAGTCCAGAGGTGGATTCGTTCGGGACGCCAGCGGCGGCAACGTCGAGGGTGGAGCTTCCGGGGAGGCTCCGCATGAGTGCTTCAGGGGTATCGAGGGCCAGAAGGTGGCCGTGGTCCATGATGCCCACCCGGTCCGAAAGCTGGCTGGCTTCGTCCATGTCGTGGGTGGTGAGCACCACGGTCACCTTGCGCTCTTGCAGTTCTCGGATCCGGTCCCACACGAACAGCCGGGCGGCGGGATCCAGTCCAGTTGACGGCTCATCGAGAAACAACACCTCGGGGGAGTGCATGAGCGCCCGGGCGATCATGATGCGCTGGGTCTGGCCTCCCGAGAACATCTCGACCTTCTCGCTTGACCGATCGGCCAGACCGAATTGCTCCAGTAGCTCCGTTGCCCGCTGATCTCGAATTCGTTGGGGGACGCCGTGGTAGTTGGCGTGGAAGAGCAGGTTCTGGCGGATGGTCAGGGAACGGTCGAGGTTGTTGCGTTGGGGCACGACGGCGAGGGACCCCCGAGCCCTGACGGGATCCTTGACGACGTCGATCCCGGCCACGTAAGCATGGCCACCGGTGGGTGTAACCCTCGTGGTGAGCACTCCGATCGTCGTCGTTTTTCCGGCGCCATTGGGCCCGAGGAGACCGAAGACCTCACCCCGCTCCACCGAAAAGCTCAGGTTGTCGACCGCCGCTACCCGGCTCTTCGGGTATTGCTTGACCAGCCTGTCCACGATGACGGCGGCCGAACCTGGCGGTGTGGGCATCGGCGGCGTCTGGGATTCCTGGGTCGCCGACCCGGCTCCGTTCGAGGTCATACCGTGTCTTCGCCCGAGGTCATGGTGCCCCGACTGGGTCGCTGTTCACGGGTGTACCGTACCGATTCGCCGGACGACAGGCTTGGTGAAGTGGTCCGGCCCCTGGCCCGGTGTACGGTCAGGTGCCTCGGTGCCGGCCGAGACCACTGTCTGACGGAGGACGTGACCATGGTCGACACCGAGACCACGACGAGCACGACCTTTCCCGCCCGGAGCCGGCTCTACCGGGACGGTCGGGTGGTGCTCGAGGACTTTCCTGTCGCCGAGATCTCCGACCATCTGGAAGCGCACGACGGGGTCATCTGGCTCGACCTGTGCTGCCCGACGGCAGAGCAGCTCACGGTGCTCGAGACGGAATTCCACCTGCACGCGTTGGCCGTCGAGGACGCCCTCTCCGAGGAACAGCGCACCAAGCTCGACCGCTACCGCACCCACTTGTTCCTCAGCGCCTACTCCGTGTCCCTCGATGAGGAATCCGGTCAGCTGACCACGAACGAGCTCTCTGCGTTCGTCACGCCCCAGGCCCTCATCACCGTGCGCAAGAGCCCGAACGTCGACATCGACGCCGTGGTCAGTCGCTGGGACGAATCACCGGACCTGGCTGTCAACGGCGTCGGTTTTCTCCTGTACGGGTTGCTCGACACCTTGGTGGACAGCCACTTCGCCGCTGTGTCACTGCTCGACGAGGCGGTCGAGGGCGCCGAGGACCTCCTCTTCGACGACGACCTGAAGCACATCGAGCGTGTGCAGCGGAGGTCGTTCGAACTGCGCAAGAGCCTCGTGCAGCTCCGGCGGGTCACTCTTCCGATGCGTGAGGTGGTGAACACGCTCCTTCGTCAGGACCTCGGCGTGGTCACCGACGCCATGCAGCCCTACTACCACGACATCTATGACCACGTGTTGCGAGCGACGGAATGGACGGAGTCATTGCGGGATCTGGTCACATCGATCGTGGAGACCAACCTCACCCAGCAGAGCAACCGGATGAACATGATCATGAAGAAGGTCACCAGTTGGGCGGCGATCATCGCCGTCCCCACCGCCATCACGGGTTACTTCGGCCAGAACATCCCCTATCCCGGCTTCGGAAAGCAGTCCGGCCTGTGGTTCTCGTCGGTGTCAATCGTGCTCTTGGCCGGGCTTCTCTACGGGGTGTTCCGGTACAAGGACTGGCTCTGAGCGCTTCGCTCTACACATCGGACGACTGAGTGAGGCATTTCTGTGGCGGCCGACTAACGCGGCCCCGACTGGCTCCCCACGTCGTTGTGCATTTGCCCCCAGGGAGCGGTTCCGCGAGCATGCCCCATGCTCTGGCCCCGACGAATGCGGCGTGTGGTCCTCCCGGCGATCCTCTGCGTGTTGACGATCGCTGCGGCCTCCCCGATGGCGGCGGCAACGACCGGCGGATCCAAGCGGCCATGGGCCGACAAGGTCATCACCTTCGGTGCCGTCTTCTCGACCACCGGGACCGGTGTTGCCTACGGGCCCCAACAGGTCAAGGGGGCCCAGCTGGCCGTGAGCCAGATCAACGCGGCCGGCGGGATCAAGGGCGCTGCCGTGCACCTGGTCATCGACAATGACGATTCGCAACCGGCACAGTCCGCCGTGGTCATGCGGTCACTGATCGCATCGCAGAACGTGCTGGCCGTGCTCGGTCCCACCTTCTCGAATTCCGCTGCCGCCGCGGATCCGGTGGCGAACAGCCTGTCCACCTCGGTGCTGGCCGTGAGCAACACAGGGCCTGGCATCGTGGGCTCGTGCCCGTATTCGTGCTCGTGGATCTACCGGGACTCGATCGGGGATGCCACGACCATTCCGGCCAACATCGGCTACTTCGTGAAGCAGTCCCACCCTCGTGCAGCGGTGGTCATCTACCCGTCGGCAGATCCCTTCGGGCTCAGTACAGGCCAGATCGCGGCCGATGCCTTCACGGCGGCCGGTGTGGATCAGGTGTCCTCGGTTGCCGTGCCTGATCCGACCTCGCTGAGTGGTCCCGTTCAGTCGGCCCTGGCCTCGCACCCGAACGCAGTGGCCATCACCGCCTCGTCGGCCGCAGTGGCGGGCGCCCTCATCAAAGAGCTTCGGGCCCAGGGGTTCACCGGCCAGATCCTGGGAGGCAATGCATTCAACAGTCCGACGGTCGCAACAACAGCGGGGCCCTCCGGAAAGGGGGCCCGGAGCGGCGCCGCCTGGTACCTCGGCAATCCCTCCGCGGTGAACCGGACGTTCGTGGCCGACTACAGGAAGCGCTACGGGACCAGTCCCGACCAGTTCGCCGCGTTGGCCTATACCGGAGTGCAGCTACTGGCCAAGGCGGCGCGCTCGGCGCCTCTGCAATTCTCGTCCACCGCCGATGACCGGCATGCCTTCAACAATGCGCTGGCCGGCGTGCGGATGAACACGCCGCTGGGGCCGTTCCATTTCACCGCTGACCACGACGTCGACCAGCCGATCTGGATCGTGGCCATGAACGGCAAGGGAGGGTACGGACTGGTCCGACAACTGCCGGCGGCTCAGTCCTGACCGAGGGGGGCTACGACCAGGGCCGAGAAGGCCGACAGAGTACCCCCGACTGAGCTCGCTGGCTGCGGCTCCCCACCAGGGTGGCCACATGACCACGCGATACTGGGGCGATGTCTCCTGGACCTCTGAGTGTCTCGCCTGGATCTGATTCCAGCCGGCGCGCCTCGGACGCCGACCGCGATGGCACCGCGGAGCTGCTCAACGAGGGATTGGCCAAGGGATTCTTGACCCGGGTGGAACACTCCGAGCGTCTCGACTCCGCCCTGGCCGCGCGGTACGTGGGCGAGCTCGTTCCTCTCACCAGGGATATTCCGGCCTCTCGGGATCTCGCCGCCCTGCAGTCGACCCCAGTCAGCCAGCGCGTTGACGCTCTGTGCTCGAAGGTGGTCCGACAGGTTGAGTTAGGACCGGCTACCCACCTCCGGGCTTCGGCTCGCTTCGGACGGATCTTGCTCGATTTCCGTCACCTTCCCCCCGATGGGGATCCGGTGGTGGTGACGGCCAACTGCTTCGCTGGTCAGATCAAGCTCGTCCTTCCTGCCGGTGCCCAGGTGGTGGACGTGGGGACCAGCCGGTTCGGACAGCGGATCGTGGGCGGGCGCCGGTCGGGACATGGGCCGTTGATCTACGTGCGGGGCCGGACCCGGTTCGGCCAACTCAAGTGCATCTCTGCCGACCGCTTCTGGAAGTCGTGGAAGTGGAAACGCGCACTCGGCGCCTGACCGTCGCTGGTCGGAGCCCGTGCGGAAAGGGTCAGGAGCCAGCGCCGAAAGGGTCAGGAGCCAGCGCCGAAAGGGTCAGGAGCCAGCGCCTGCCGGAGCCAGCCGACTGGGCACACTGTGGGCTCGACCCGTCTCCAGGTTCCGTAGCGGGAGGTAGACGGCTGCGGCCACTATGAATCCCACGTAGAACGAAATGTCCGCCCCCGCCAGAGCGGTGGCCGCAGGCCCTTCGATGATTCCGGTGTTCATGAACGGCACCATGGCGGCAAACCCCACCACCAGGGCCACCAACGCAGGCCAACCAGACCCCAGGCTCCGGAGGTCCAGGGACTCGAGGAGGCGGGCTCGGGTCACCGACTGGCCGCGGCGATACCAGTCGATGAGGACGACGGCAATGAACGGCGCGATCCAATAGGCGGTGAAGAGCAGCACGTTCTGGAACTTCGAGGCGGTGTCGCCACCGTGGATCCATAACACCAGAAAAAAGACCAGAACGGTCCCAAGGGCGGCCGAGAAGGGCCGCCGTATTCTCACCCCGCCGGCCTGTACGGCCAGCGAACCCGAGTAGTCGTTCATGGCCGTCCCGGTGACCGAGCCGAAGATGATGGCGATGAGGGCCAAGATCCCGAGGAAGCCGCCACCCATGAGGCTCTGCACCCCGGCCGCCGTCTGGTTGCTGAGCGACTTGGCCCCGGCCAGGCCAATGGTGTACATCCAGGCCAGCGACGTGAACAGGCCGGCGAAGGTGGCCCAGAAGATGCCGCGGCCCGGAGCGTCAGGCTTCATGTACCTGCTGTAGTCGGCCGCGTAGCTGGCCCAGCTGAAGCTGCCGGAAAAGGTGATGGTGGTGACCAGGATGAAAATGCCGACGGCAGCAGTGCCGTGCACGCTGGAGTGCATTGGGACGTTTCCGTGCTGGATGATCTTGACGGTGAGAATGGCGAACAGCACCACCAAGATGGCTGATCCCCACGCCTCGAGCTGGTGGATGAACTCGTAGCCCAGGATCCCGACGGCACCTTCGAGGCCCAACACGATGAGGACGCCGACGAAGAAGGGCACGTGGAAAAGGATCTGGACCGCCTCGCCGCCGAAGAGGCCCACCAATGCGTCCCAGGCAATGGCCGAGAACCACTGGACGAGGGCAGGAAGGGCAATGGAGCGGCCGAAGGGGAGGCGGGCCAGTGGTAATTGGGCCATCCCCGTCTTCGGGCCCCAGAGGGCGAGCAGCGCCACGGGGAGTGCGCCCAGGGCCACGCCGATGAGCATGGCGGCCAGACCGGGCCAGAAGCCGAGGCCCAATGTGAAGACCAGGGTTCCTGTGAACACGCCGGAGAGCTCCATGTTGGGCCCGAACCAAACGGTGAAGTTGCGCCAGGTCGCCCCGTACCTCCCCGACAACGGAACCGGCGCCATCCCGGCCGTCTCGGGCGCCAGGTCCCCCTGGTGATCGGGTCGAGTGCCGTCGAAGACGCGGAGACTCGATGACCGGTCTCGTTCGCCCGATTCTCCGGACAGTGGGTCGGCGATCACCATGTCAGCAGACCAGCCAGCGCCCGGAGGTGTCGCCCGTCGGTTCCGCAGCATCCGCCGAGTACCGGGATGCCGGCTTCTCGTCCCAGTCTCGCCATCGTCGCAGCCCAGGCGCTCGGGTTGCCGGTGTCGACGTGATCGAGCGCCACCAGCTGGTCTGGGGAGAGGACGGAGGCGTTGGCCTTCACCTCCCGGAGACGGTCGAGCTCAGTCCCGAGTCCGTCGACGGCCCGTTCAGCCACATCGGGGTGGACGCAAGACAGGGCAAACCAGGCGGGAGGGGAGACGTCGTCCACCCGCCGGATGGCGACGTCCAGAGGCGTGCCGTCAAGCACGCGGGTGTCGGGTCCGAGGACGAAGGAGACCACAGCGGTGGACCCGGTCTCGGCCATGGCCTGAGCCACCCCGATGGACTCGTCCACTGAACAGAATGTCGCCGCGTACAAGAAGTCGGCACCGGCATCGGCCAGCGACTGCGCCTGCTGGCGATGGTAGGCGCGGGCTTCGTCGGTATCGGGCGCTTGCCCGGGTTGGTAGGCGTCACCGGCCGGTCCGAGCACGCCGGCGATCCACACCGGTTGGTCGGCTGCACGTGATTCGTCCCGAACACATTGCTGGAAGGCCACGGCCCGCTCGTTGAGCTCGTTGAGCTCGTTGAGCCCGTTGAGCTCGTTGAGCTCGTTGAGCCCGTTGAGCCCGTTGAGCCCGTTGAGCCCGTTGAGCCCGTTTGGCTCGTTTGGCTCGTTTGGCCCGTTGAGCTTGTGGCCGGATGCCGCGCTGATCCAGCGCTCACTGGCTCGGAACGTCGGGGTTCCTAGCACCGAGGGGATGCCGAATGATCGTGCATCCTCGAGGTAGCCCCCGAAGATGGCGGTCAGGGCCTTCAGGCCGGATGACGTGTCGAGGAGGGACGCCGAGCCGAGCACCGGGTCCATCGGCACCGTGTCGTCGAACATGATCCTGGTTTCTACCCCACCGTCGGTGAGGACGAAGTCTCCTCGATGGACTGCCACGGCGATCTCGTCCATGCCATCACGGTACAGGGCAGCCCAGGACAGGGGCGTTGACAGCATGGACACGCTTTCGGATCGACGATCGGACCCCACTCGGTGTCGATCGATCGGCCCTGGTCTGTACGTCCTACGATGCTGTACATGACCGAGCACCAACGCATCGAACCGGCAGAGCAGCCCCTGGAAGGGTCGAAGCCCCGCAGCCGCGAGGTGACCGAGGGCCCGACGAGGGCACCCGCCCGGGCCATGCTCCGCGCCGTCGGCATGACCGACGACGACTGGGACAAGCCCCAGATCGGGGTGGCCTCCTCGTGGAACGAGGTGACCCCCTGCAACCTCCCGCTCGAGCGGTTGGCCAAGCGGTCAAAGGAGGGAGTGCGACATGCCGGCGGCTTCCCGCTCGAATTCGTGACCATTGCCGTCTCCGACGGCATCTCCATGGGCCACGAGGGGATGCGGGCCTCGCTGGTCAGCCGCGAGGTGATCGCCGACTCGGTGGAGACGGTGATGCACGCCGAGCGGTTCGACGGGATGGTGACCCTGGCCGGTTGCGACAAGTCGCTACCCGGAATGCTGATGGCCGCCGCCCGCCTCAACCTTCCGACCGTGTTTCTGTACGGCGGGTCGATCCTGCCTGGTCGGGCCGGGGATCGGGCGCTCGACATCACCAGTGTGTTCGAGGCGGTGGGCGCTCACGCCGTGGATGCGTTGAGCGATGAGGAGTTGAGCCTGATCGAGCACAACGCCTGTCCCACTGAGGGCTCGTGCGCCGGGATGTTCACGGCCAACACCATGGCCTCGATCGCCGAGGCGATCGGTATGGCGCTGCCCGGTAGCTCCACCGCTCCAGCCGTCGATCGGCGCCGGGACGACTTCGCCTTCGCCTCCGGTCTGGCCGTGGTGAACCTCTTGAACGAGGGGATCAGGCCGCGGCACATCATGACCAAGGAGGCCTTCGAGAATGCCATTGCTGTGACCATGGCCCTGGGCGGCTCCACCAACGCCGTCCTGCACCTTCTGGCCATCGCCAACGAGGCCCGGGTGGAGCTGGAGCTGGACGACTTCAACAAGGTGGCCGCCCGGGTGCCCCACCTGGCCGACACCAAGCCGCACGGGAAATACCACATGAGCGACCTCGATCGCATCGGAGGCGTGCAGGTGGTGCTGCAGGAATTGCTCACCGCCGGTCTGCTTCACGGCGACTGCATGACGGTGACGGGGAAGACGATGGCTGAGAACCTCGCCGCGCTCAATCCGCCCGCTCCCGACGGGGATGTGGTCCATCCCATCGCGGCGCCGATCCACACGCAGGGGGGCATCGCCATCCTGACCGGCACCCTCGCTCCGAAGGGATCGGTCGTCAAGGTGGCCGGCATCGACGACCTGACCTTCGACGGCACCGCCCGCGTGTTCGACGGCGAGGACAAGGCGATGGAGGTCATCCTGGCCGGGTCCATCGAGCCGGGCACCGTCGTGGTCATCCGCTACGAGGGCCCCAAGGGCGGTCCGGGCATGCGCGAGATGCTGGCCATCACCGGAGCCATGAAGGGTGTGGGTCGGGGTGGCGACTGTGCGCTGGTTACCGACGGCAGGTTCTCGGGCGGCACCCACGGCTTCTGCATCGGTCATGTCGCCCCCGAAGCGGTGGATGGCGGGCCCATCGCCCTGGTGGCCGATGGAGACCGGATCATCGTCGATGTCAACACGCTCTCGATAAATCTGGACGTGCCCGAGGAGGAGCTCGAACGCCGACTTGCTGCCCTCAAGCATCCCGAGCCCCGCTACACCACCGGCGTCCTGGCCAAGTACGCCCGGTTGGTGACCGGCGCCGAGCGGGGTGCGGTCACCGAGCCGTAGGCGAGCAAGGGATCACGTGGCCGTAGGCGAGCGACGGGTCGGGGGGCTTAGGCGGTCGATGGGTCACCGAGGGACTTAGGCGAGCGATGGGGCACTGAAGCCGTGGTCACTTGGGACGGGTTCCGAGCCGCCGATCCCGCTTTCGCCGCGCTCTGTGAGGAGCGGGTGGACGGCGTAGGCCTTGTGCTGGTGGGGACCCTGCGGCGCAATGGCTGGCCGCGCATCAGCCCGGTGGAGCCGCTGATCACTGACGGATCGCTCTACCTGGGCATGATGTGGCAGTCCAAGAAGGCTCTCGACCTCCTGGCCGATCCACGGTGCGTGGTGCACAGCACGGTGACCGACAAGGGCGGCACCGAGGGAGACGTCAAGATCTATGGACGCGCCGTCGACATCGTCGACCCCGATGAGCGAGAGCGGTACGCCGTTGCGCTGCACTCCCGCATCGGTTGGCGGCCCGACGGCGACTTCCACCTGTTCGGGGTGGACATCGACGAGGTTGGGTACTTCCGTGCGGTGGGTGAGGGCCATGAGGTCCGCCACTGGCGAGCACCATAGGAGCCCGATCGCCGCCGGCCGGCCGCCCGCGCCGCCCGCGGGTATTCCTCCGTCCAGCTATTCCACCAGCGCGCCATGGAACGATGCCGCGCTTGTCGAGCGCCTCGGTGACGTGTCACAATGTGCGGACTATGAACTTGAGCACCTCCGCCTTCCAGATTGTTGTGGTACTCGTTTCGTAGCGCATACGACGCTGTCATCGCCGTATGCGCTCTCCGACCTCCCAGATGGGAGGTCATTTTTATGTCCCGAATCACCACCGATACCGAACCACCACATCGACGACCAACGCCGAACCACCACATCGACAAGGGAGAACCCCGATGGAACTAACCGGAGCCCAGGCCCTCATCAAGAGCTTGGAGATGCAGCGTGTAGAGGTCATGTTCGGCCTCCCCGGTGGCGCCATCCTCCCTGTCTACGACCCCATCCTGGACTCGTCGATCCGGCACATCCTGGTCCGGCATGAACAGGGTGCTGGTCATATGGCCGAGGGCTACGCCCAGGTCACCGGCCGGCCCGGGGTGGCCATGGTCACCAGCGGTCCCGGGGCGACCAACATCGTCACGCCGCTGGCCAACGCGTACATGGACTCCACTCCGCTGGTGGTGATCTCCGGCCAGGTGGCCACCGCTGCGATCGGGACCGACGCGTTTCAAGAGAGCGATATCACCGGAATCACCATGGGGGTGACCAAGCACAACTGGCTGATCACCGACCCGGCTGACATCCCTCGGGTGGTGGCGGAGGCGTTCCATGTGGCCACCACCGGACGCCCGGGGCCGGTCCTCATCGACATGCCCAAGGACATCTCCAATGCCGCCATGAACTGGTATTGGCCCGAGCGCTCCGATCTGGATCTCCCCGGGTATCACCCGGTGACCGAAGGTGATCCCGCTCTGGTGCGACAGGCTGCCGAGCTGTTGCTGGCCGCTGAGCGCCCGGTGCTCTATGTGGGTGGTGGCGTCCTCAAGGCGCGGGCGGCGGAAGTCCTGCGGGAGCTGGCCGAACGCACGGGTATCCCGGTGGTGACCACGCTCATGGCTCGTGGCTCCTTTCCCGATTCCCATCCCCTGTGCCTGGGCATGCCGGGCATGCACGGCAACTACACGGCGGTGACCGCCATGCAGCGCTCAGACCTGCTGATCGCGCTGGGGAGCCGGTTCGACGACCGCGTGACCGGCAAGATCAGCGCCTTCGCCCCCGAGGCCAAGATCGTCCATGTGGACATCGATCCGGCCGAGCACAACAAGGTCCGGCGGGCCGACGTGGCCATCGCCGGCGACTGCCGCCTCGTCATCCAGGAACTGCTCGTCGCCCTCGACGACATGGGGCTACCCCACTCGGACGCCACCGCCGGACATGCCGGGGGCTCTCCCTCCGACGCTTCGCCGGGGGCCGACTCGGTGCCCGGGACGAGGGCGGCCTCGTTCCCGAGAGAGGGGCTGGCGCCGTGGCGTGCGCAGGTCAGCGAATGGCAACGCCAGTTCCCCTTGGGCTACGACCGCAATCCGACCGGGGGCGCGCTGAAGCCGCAGTTCGTCCTCGAGCAGCTGCGCGATGCCACGCCCGACGACACCATCGTGGCCTCGGGGGTCGGACAGCATCAGATGTTCGCCTCCCAGTGGTGGCAGTTCGACTACCCGTACACCTGGGTCAACTCCGGGGGACTCGGGACCATGGGCTTCGCCGTGCCCGCAGCAATCGGAGCCAAGGTCGGCCGTCCCGACCGGATGGTGTGGGCGGTCGACGGCGACGGGTGCTTCCAGATGACGGCCCAGGAGCTGGTGACCGCATCATCGGAACGGATCCCGGTCAAGATCGCCATCCTCAACAACGCCTATCTGGGCATGGTCCGCCAGTGGCAGGAGATGTTCTACGAGGAGCGGTACTCCGAGGTCTACCTGTCGCCCGACCTTCCCGACTATGTCGGTTGGGCCGAATCGATGGGCTGCCTCGGGCTGCGGGTCGAATCTCCCGGGGAGGTGGGACCGGCGATCGACAAGGCCAACGACGTCGACGACCGCCCGGTGGTGATCGACTTCCGGACCGACGCCTTCGAGAAGGTGTACCCCATGGTGGCGGCCGGATCTTCCAACGACGACATCGTGGTGGATCCCGAGCATGGCCAGGGAGGCCGCTGATGTCTGCGTACGGAGTGGACAGAAAGCACCACATCCTGTCGGTGCTGGTGGAGAACAAGGCCGGTGTCCTGGCCCGAGTGGCTGGACTGTTCTCCCGCCGCGGTTACAACATCTTCAGCCTTGCCGTGGCCCCGTCCGATGACGAACGGCTCAGCCGGATCACCATCGTGGTCGACGTCGAGTCGGCTCCGCTGGAGCAGATCGTCAAGCAGCTCGACAAGCTGATCCCGGTGGTGTCCATCACCGAGCTCGATCCGGCGTTCTCGCGGGAGCGAGAGCTGCTGTTGGCCACTGTGGAGGTCGATACCGAGACCCGGGGCCAGGTCATCCAGCTGGTCGGCGTGTTCGAAGGAAAGATCGTCGACGTCGGATTCGATCGGCTGACCATCATGATGGCGGGCGCCCCGGCCAAGGTCGACGATTTCGAGGAGCTGATCCGGGTGTATGGGATCGTGGAGCTCCAGCGAACCGGTCGGGTGGCGTTGCCTATGCTCGACCGTTCGGAGGGCCGCTCGACGGCGACCGTCGGGGGCCGAGCCCTCGGTTTCGCAACAACCCATCACGCAACATCCCATCACGCAGGATCCGATCACACAGGATCCGATCACACAGAGAAGGCAGGTTGACCACGATGGCCACGCTGTACTACGAGAAGGATGCCGACCCGAGCCTCATCGGAGGTCGAAAGGTGGCGATCATTGGCTACGGCTCCCAAGGCCACGCCCATGCCCTCAACCTCTCCGAGTCCGGCGTCGACGTGCGCGTGGGCTTGCGTGAAGGATCGGGGTCGAAGCAGAAGGCCGAAGAGGCTGGGCTGCGCGTCCTCCCCATCGACGAGGCCGCGGCCGAGGCCGACGTGATCATGATCCTCCTGCCCGATACCGAGCAGGCCGCGGTGTACGAGGAGTCGATTGCCCCCAACCTGAAGCCGGGTGACGCGATCTTCTTCGCCCACGGCTTCAATATCCGCTTCGGGCTCATCACCGCACCCGAGGGCGTCGACGTGGCCATGGTCGCCCCCAAGGGACCGGGTCACCTGGTGCGACGGACCTACACCGAGGGCGGGGGTGTCCCGTCCCTGGTCGCCGTGGAGGCCGACCCCTCGGGGAAGGCCCATGCCCTGGCCCTCTCGTACGCGCACGGCATCGGCGCCACCCGGGCCGGTGTGCTCGACACCACGTTCGCCGAGGAGACCGAGACCGATCTGTTCGGTGAGCAGGTCGTGCTGTGCGGGGGGCTGACCGCCCTGGTGCAGGCCGGGTACGAGACCCTGGTCGGCGCCGGCTATCAGCCCGAGTCCGCCTACTTCGAGTGCCTACACGAGCTGAAGCTCATCGTCGACCTCATGTACGAGCAGGGGATCAGCGGCATGCGCTACTCAATCTCCACCACGGCCGAGTACGGCGACCTCACCCGGGGTCCGCGGGTGATCAACCAGGCGGTGCGCGACGAGATGGGGAAGATCCTGGGCGAGATCCAGGACGGCTCGTTCGCCAAGGAGTGGGTGGATGAGAACAAGAACGGGCTGCCCAATTTCACGAAGCTCCGCCAAGCCGGGTTCGACCACCCCATCGAGAAGGTCGGTGCCGAGCTTCGGGACATGATGCCGTTCATCAGCGCCGGCAAGGAGCGGATCCAGGACGTCTCGGGCGGCTGACCGGTCTGTGGGCCTGGGCCTGGACCCCAGGGCAGGGCCCGTGACCCGAGCCGGGCTGGGCCCGTAACCTGACACGAGCTGACCTGACCTGAGCCGGGGCAGTGACCTGACTCGACTTGACTTCCAGGCTTGGCCGCGCCCGTGGGCGCAGCATACGACGAACGGGGTGGTGTCGTTTTGGCGCCGCCCCGTTCTCGCGTGCGGGATACCTCCGGCTGGACCGCTTGGCTGGGGGACCGCTTTGGGCTCGCCTCTTGGCTAGGCCAACGCCCCGACCACGTAGTTGATGCAGGCGCACAGGGAGGCCACGTCCTCGGGGTCGATGCCGGGGAACATGGCGATCCGAAGCTGGTTGCGCCCCAACTTGCGGTACGGCTCGGTGTCGACGATGCCGTTGGCCCGAAGCACGGCGGCCACGGTCGCCGCGTCGATGGAATCGGTCAGGTCGATGGTCCCGATCACGTGGCTCCGGTCCACTTCCCGCTCGACGAAGGGCCGGGCGAAGTCGGAGCTGTCGGCCCAGGTGTAGAGGATCTCTGCGGACCGGTCGCTCCGTCCGGTGGCGAAGTCCAGACCCCCGTTGTCGTTGAACCATTTCACCTGGTTGTCCAGGAGGAACAGGGTGGCCAACGCCGGGGTGTTGTAGGTCTGGTCCAGCCGCGAGTTGTCGACTGCGATGTTCAGGTCCAACGAGGCGGGAACCCAGCGGCCCGATGCTCCAATACGGGCGATCCGATCGAGCGCCGCCGGAGACAAGAGGGCGAGCCATAGGCCACCGTCGGAGCCGAAGCACTTCTGAGGCGCGAAGTAGTAGGCGTCGAAGGCAGCAGGGTCCACGGGCAGACCCCCGGCACCCGAGGTGGCGTCCACGGCGACCAGGCCACCGCCATCGGTGGGCGCCACCGCACCCTTCGGTCGGGCGATCGGCATCATCACCCCGGTCGACGTCTCGTTGTGGGTCAGGGCGTAGAGGTCGACGTCGTCCCGGGCCACGGCGGTGGGATGGGTGCCGACCTCGGAGGTGATGATCTCGGGGTCTCCCAGGTGCGGTGCGGCGACTGCGGCGGCGGCGAATTTGGACGAGAACTCGCCGAAGCTGAGGTGCTGGCTCTTCTGCTCGATCAGCCCGAAGGTGGCTGCATCCCAGAAGCTGGTTGTGCCCCCGTTGCCCAGGACCACCTCGTAGCCGTCGGGAAGGGAGAACAGCTCCCGGAGGCCGGATCGCACGCTGCCCACCATCGATTTCACCGGCTTCTGCCGGTGGCTGGTTCCCGAGGTAGTGACGGGCGGCGTCGGCCAGGGCGGAGACAGCGTCTTGGGCGGACCTTCGAGGGTCCCGCCCCGAACCGGCCGTCGGTGGGTAGCAGGTTGTCGGGGATGGTGATGTCGGGGGTGTCGGTCACGTATGCGATCATGGCACCTATGGCCTCGCAGACCGAAACCGGGACGGCCGGTACCGACTCCGGAGCACCGGATCTCCAAGAGAATTGCTGCAGTCTCCCCCTCGGCCACGCTGGCCGTGGACGCCAAAGCCAAGGCGCTCCAGGCCCTAGGCGAGAACGTGATCGGCTTCGGTGCCGGCGAGCCCGACTTCCCCACGCCCGAGCACATCGTGGAGGCCGCCGTGGTCGCGTGCCGGGACCCCAAGACCCACAAGTACACCCCGACCGGTGGGCTGCCCGCGCTGCGGGAGGCCCTGGCGGAGAAGACCCGCCGCGACTCGGGCCTGGAAGTCACGCCTTCGCAGATCCTGGTGACCAATGGGGGCAAGCAGGCCATCGCCAACGCCTTCGCCGTCCTGTGCGACCCGGGCGACGAAGTCCTGGTGCCCGGCCCCGTATTGGACCACCTATCCCGAGTCGATCACCCTGGCCGGAGGGGTTCCCGTGGTCATCCCCACCGACGCAGTCGAGCGGGTTCCGGGTCTCGGTCGCCCAGCTCGAGGCGGCCCGGACCGAGAAGACCAAGGTGCTTCTGTTCGTCTCGCCGTCCAACCCCACCGGATCGGTGTATCCCCGCGAGGAGATCGAGGCCATCGGGCGGTGGGCCGTGGACCATCGACATCTGGGTGATCACCGACGAGATCTACGAGCACCTCACGTATGGCGGTGTCGAGCACCATTCGATGCCGGTGGTCGTGCCCGAGCTGGTCGACCGCTGCATCGTGGTCAACGGGGTGGCCAAGACCTACTCCATGACCGGTTGGCGGGTGGGTTGGCTGATCGGTCCCACCGACGTGGTGACCGCGGCAACCAACCTCCAGTCCCACGAGACGTCCAACGTGGCCAACGTCTCCCAGCGGGCCGCACTGGCTGCCGTCGGCCGGCGACCTGTCAGCCGTGGCCGCGATGCGCGACGCCTTCGATCGTCGCCGACGGACCATCCACACCATGCTCAATGAGATCGACTGGGATCTCCTGCATCGAGCCCGAGGGGGCCTTCTATGCATTCCCCTCGGTGAAAGGGCTCATCGGACGGGAGTTCCGTGGGCGCCGTCCGGCCTCCAGCGCCGAGCTGGCCGAGCTGGCCATCGAGGAGGCCAAGGTGGCGGTGGTTCCGGGCGAGGCGTTCGGCGCGCCGGGGTATTTCCGGATGTCGTACGCCCTGGGTGACGAGAACCTGGTCGAGGGCGTTACCCGGCTGGCGAAGCTGTTCGGCGAAGCGAGCTAGGCCTTAGGGTCGAGGCACGTCCACAGGGGGTCACGCTGGTCCCTGATCTGCAAGCGCTGGTCAGAGAGTCCTGGTCCATATACGCGCGCTGGGGACGTGCCTGAGAGGAAGGAACACCATGGGTAGGGTGCTCGTCACCGAGAAGTTGGCACAACGAGGCCTCGATCTGCTGGCCGAGGCCGGCAACGAGGTGGATGAACAGCTGGGTCTGTCGCCCGAGGAGCTGGTCTCCGCCATCGTCGGAGCCAGACGCCCTGATCATCCGTTCGGCCACGACGGTCACCGCCGAGGTGCTCGCCGCAGGAACCGACCTGATCGTGGTAGGTCGGGCCGGCATCGGACTCGACAACGTCGATGTGACCGCGGCAACCGATCGCGGCGTCATGGTGGTGAATGCGCCCCAGTCGAACATCCTCTCCGCAGCCGAGCAGGCCATGGCCCTGTTGCTGGCCCAGGCCCGGAACATCCCCCAGGCCCATGCCGCCCTGGTGGCCGGCAAGTGGGAGCGCTCCAAGTGGACGGGCGTTGAGCTGCATGGCAAGACGCTGGGCGTGGTGGGCCTGGGTCGGGTCGGAGCCCTGGTGGCCCAGCGGGCCATGGCCTTCGGCATGCACCTGGTGGCCTACGACCCCTTCGTCTCGGCCGACCGGGCCAGGCACATGGGCGTGGACCTCATGGGCATCGAGGAACTGGTGGCGGAGTCGGACTTCGTCACCGTCCATCTGCCGAAGACGCCCGACACGCTCGGCCTGTTCGGTAGCGACCTGCTGGCCAAGGCCAAGCCCGGCTTGCGCATCATCAATACGGCGCGGGGCGGGATCGTCGACGAGGACGCCCTGGCCGAGGCCATCAAGGCGGGTCAGATCCAAGGCGCCGGCCTCGACGTGTTCGCCAAGGAGCCGACCACCGAGTCCCCGCTCTTCGAGCTGCCATCGGTCGTGGTGGCCCCCCACCTGGGCGCGTCGACAGCCGAGGCGCAGGACAAGGCGGGCGTGACCATTGCCGAGCAGGTCATCTTGGCCCTCAATGGCGACTTCGTCCCCTACGCCGTCAACGTCTCGGCCACCGACGTGTCGGAGACGGTTCGACCCTTCATGGGCTTGTCCGAGCAGCTCGGACGGATCTTCTCGTGTCTCAACGATGGCCTGCCCGACGTCCTCGACATCGAGTACCAGGGCGGGTTGGCCGGAGCCGGTACCGGGATCCTCACCCTGTCCATCCTCAAGGGGATCTTTGCCGCTGGGACCGAGGAGCCGGTGTCCTATGTCAACGCCCCCCAGCTGGCCGCCGAGCGTGGCTTGGTGATCAGGGAGACCTCGACGGTCACGGCACAGGACTACGTGAACCTCATCACGCTGCGCAGCAGCGACCACTCCGTTGCCGGCACATTGACAGGACCCCGAACGGAACCGCGCCTGGTGATGGTGGACGATCACACGGTTGAGGTCCCTCCCGCTCCCAACATGCTGGTCGTCCGGAATGACGACCGAGCCGGCATGATCGGCGTCGTGGGCACCATCATCGGCGAGGCCGATGTATCCATCTCATCGATGGCAGTCGGTCCTTCGGCCACCGGTCACACCGCGCTGATGGTGCTGACGACGGATCGGTTGGCGCCGGACGATGTTCTGAGCCGGCTCCGTGGTGCTCCCGGGATCAGCGACGTGCACACGGTTCAGTCCTGAGCCCCATCCTGCAGTCCTGAGCCCATCCGCTCGGTGGCTGCCCGTAGCCGATGAGGTCTTGGCATGCGGGGCGAGGTGCACTGTTCACGAGGAGTATTCGGCCCGGCGGCGGCCTTCGGCCTTGCCGGCTCATTCCAGTTTGAACAGCCGGTCGTCGTCACCATCGTCTGGTTGGTCGAGGTTCTGTGGCGGGGGCTTCTCGGGTGGCAGCCACTGCCAGTCGCCGGGGCCGCCTTCGAGCCGAAATCCGGCGTGGTGTCGCAGGTAGTGGTGATGGCGACACAATCTCGCCAGGTTCCAAAGGGCGGTCTCGCCGTTCTCGACCACGGGGATGATCCGGTGGTCGATCTGGAGGCCCTCTCGTACGTCACAGCCGGGGATGACACAGGTCTGGTCCCGTTCGATCAACGCTCGCCGGAGGGGGGCCCGAACGGTTCGGCCCAAGTGGGTGACCGAGGCGATGTCTGAGCCCTTGGTGATGACGAGCTCCACGATGGCGTCGCCCAACAGCTCCCGGGCCGTCTCGATGGGGACGGGACCAACGCCGGGGATCTCGCAACACTCGGCGTCTTTGAGGTGTCCCCTGCGCAAGGCGGCAAGGTCCACCCGGAGGTGCACGCTGGCCGGCGGGGGAAAGGCGGTCGAGGAGCACCCGGTGGTGTCCTGGTCGCCATCGGCCTCGGAGTCGCCGGAGTCGGTGTGGGCGGAGTCGGCGAAGTCGGCGGAGCTGCCGGACATGTCGGTGCCTTCGTCCCCATGGAGAGAGCCCCGGTCGGTATCGGCCCGGCCGCCCGTCCGCTGGCCGGTGGTTGCCTCGTCGCCCCGTGGGGCCCGAGGCCGTCGCTGGCGCTCGCCGGTGACGAGTGCCACCAGGGCGTCGGCCCCGTAGGCGTCGGGGTGTTCTCGGAGGCCTTGTCGTCTGGCCTCGTCGAAGAGGACGGTGCGGGTGGGTTTGAGGGCAGCGAGCAGCCTGGCCCCGGCGTCGGGGGTGAAGCTGCCCTCCAAGCGGAAGGCCCCGTCCCCGTCGGTGTAGTGGCGGAGGAACCGGGCTGCCCGGATGCGCTCGTGGGCAGCCCGGTTGTCCTCGGCCGATCGGGCCCTGGCCTTGGCCCGGAGGCACCGGTCGGCCAGCTGCCGGTTGGTCTCGGTTCGATCCTTGGCCGCTTTGAGCAGCTCGTCCTCGCTGTCCGGGTCGAGCTTCAAGACCCCGGCCACCGTGTGCGCCCGGGCCTGGGACAGCTCGCCGGAGCGCAGGGCGTCCCCGAGGCCGGGGTGGTCTTCCATCTGGTTGGCCAGCTGCAAGGACCCAGCTGCGTGACCGAGGGACTCCCCCGTCTTTCCGGCCAGCCACTCAGCGGCACTGCGAGAGCCGTCTTTGCGGTGGTGCTCGGTCTCTGTGGCCCGCTTGGCCGCCAGGGCCTTCCCCGTGGCACAGAGGCGCTCACCCAGAGAGAACCGCTCCACCAACACCGCCGCGTCCTCACCGCTGTAGCGACCGGGCTCAAAGGCACCGACGAAGGACTCGAGCAGGGAGATGGCCTCGGACACAGACTCGGCGGAGACCTCAGTGGTCCAGAGACACGGTCGTCAGAGACAGAGCCGCCAGATCCGTCACCGCCAGAGGGATCAGAGCCAAACAGGCCAGACCGGGACCGGGACACGGCCGTGTCCCGAGCGGTCGGCCCTCGGCTGCCCTTTCGCCTGTTGCGCTGGTCCGTTGTGGCCATACATGAATCATCGCAGGAGGGTGTATCACTCACTCAAAGAGGGTGGATGGCGCGGTGAGTCGCTGACGACACGACGCGATGAAGGCAAGCCGCAGAGACCGTGCCGCAGAGACCGTGCGACATATCCAGCAGGAAGTCCTCAGTCTCGAGAGACCACGAGCCGAAATCCTGCGTCGTACTCGGGCGCGTGAAGGAGATCCTGATGCTCATCGGCCCATGACCCGGACTCGAGATCGTCAGCAAGCCGGCGCATGGCGCTGCCAACCACTTCTTCAGGCAGAAGGGCAAGTCCGGACATGTGCTGGCGGACATGAGGATCGAGGTAGGCGTGAGGTCGGCACCAGAAGGCGCCCATCACGCCGTCGCTGAAATCGCGGGATAGCGGCAGCTCGAGGATCGAGGTGGCGCCCAGTCGCTCGCATACCTCGTCGAACGGCGGTCGGCCGACCTCGAGTTCGGCGACCTCGGGCACGTAGTCACGTATGAGCCACTGTTCCATGTGGCGCAATGGGTCGTAGGTGAGCACCACACGGAGTGGAGCCACGCGGCGGAGCTCGTCGATGCCGGCGCGCCAATCGGCCCAGTGATGGACGGTGAGCACAGCGAGCACGGCGTCCATCGCCTCATTGGGAAAGGGGAGGTGCTCGGCCACCGCTCGGATGGCCGGCGCGGAGCCGGCTGCCCGCTGGCCGAGCATTACGTCGGACGGCTCGACGGCGACTACACGTCGATGTGCTGGCTCATACGAACCGGTCCCGGCACCGACGTTGACGACGGAGCTTGCAGTGTCCAATGCCGTCTCGATGGCCTGCAACCAGGCCGTGTCAGACCGACGGCCGACGGTGTAGCCGAGCCCGATCTGATCGTAAGTCGCAGGCGGCGTGTTCAGGCCACAGACGTTGGTGCGGACGGCACCGGCGGCCAGGTGTCGCCCCCGATGCCAGGAATGAAACCGGCTGCATTTCTATTTCGGTCTCCGATCACTTTGGAGACCAGTACAGCGGCCAGTCCGCCCAGGAGGAGGAGGATCAAGAGTCGTTTCACCATGTATCCACCCTACCGAGCGACGAGATCCGCCGACGGAGCGACACAGGCACGGGCAGCCAAACCCGCCGACGGAGCGACACAGGCACGGGCAGCCAAACCCGCCGAGCGAGTGCCACAAGGCACGGGCAGCCAGACCCGCCGAGCGAGCGCCACAGGCACGGGCAGCCAAACCCGGCGACAGAGCGATCAGGCCAGCGCCAACCCCCGGCGCCTGGGGCGACCTAACTCCCGGCGCCTGAGGCGACCCAACTCCCGGCGCCTGAGGCGACCCAACTCCCGGCGCCTGAGGCAACCCAGCCCCCGGCGGCACGGACGACCCAGCCCGTTCAGCGGGTGACGGGCAGCCAGGAAGCGCGCTGTCCTTCGTAGGCGTCGATCTCGTCGGTGTAGCGCAACGTCAGTCCGATGTCATCCCACCCATTGACCAGGCGCTCCCTGGTGAAGTCATCCAGGGGGAACGTGGTCTCGATCCCGGCAGCCGGGGCGTCGACCGTGCAGCGCTTCACGTCGACGGTGATCTCCAGCGAGGGGTCGGCGGCGACCGCGTCGAGCAGGGCCCGACCGATCTCCGGGGAGACCTGGACGGGGACGAGTCCCGACTTGGTGCAGTTGTTGCGGAAGATGTCGGCGAACCGGGGGGAGATCACCGCTTTGAAGCCGTAGTCCTGGAGCGCCCACACCGCGTGCTCCCGGGACGACCCCGTCCCGAAGTTGTTCCCGGCCACCAGGATCGTGGCACCGGCGAACTCCTCCTTGTTCAGGACGAAGTCACGGTCGTCCCGCCACTCGCCGAACAAGCCGGCGCCGAACCCGGTGCGCTCCACCCGCTTCAACCAGTCGGAGGGGATGATCTGGTCGGTGTCGACGTCGGACCGGTCGAGGGGCACGGCCCGGCCAGTGACAACTTGGACTGCTTCCATCAGTCGAGCTCCTCGGGAGTGGCGAAGTGTCCGGCCACCGACGTGGCCGCGGCGACGGCGGGGGAGACCAGGTGGGTGCGACCGCCCCGACCCTGGCGGCCCTCGAAGTTCCGGTTGGAGGTGGAGGCGGCCCGCTCACCGGGGGCGAGCTTGTCCGGGTTCATGGCCAGGCACATCGAGCAGCCCGGCTCCCTCCAGTCGAAACCGGCGGCGGTGAAGACCTTGTCCAGGCCCTCTGATTCTGCTTGGGCCTTCACCCGGTGGGAGCCGGGAACCACCAGGGCGCGCATCCCCGAATGGACCTGCCGGCCCCGGAGCACGTCGGCGGCCGAGCGGAGGTCCTCGATCCGGCCGTTGGTGCACGACCCGATGAACACGGTGTCCACCGAGACGTCGTGCAGTGGCGTTCCCGCGGTCAGCCCCATGTACTCGAGGGCCCGGGCCGCCGCCTCGCGTTCGCCCGGGTTGTCGAAGGAGTCGGGATCGGGAATGGCCGAGTCGATCCGGGCCACCTGGGCCGGATTGGTCCCCCACGTCACGTGGGGGAACAGCGCCGTCCCGTCGATGTGCACCTCCTTGTTGAAGGTGGCGCCCTCGTCGGTTGGCAGCTGTTGCCAGGCGGCAACCGCCTCGTCCCATGCCGCACCCTTGGGGGCGTGGTCGCGTCCTTCGATGTAGGCCAGGGTGGTCTCGTCGGGGGCGATCATGCCAGCGCGTGCCCCCGCCTCGATGGACATGTTGCAGACGGTCATCCGTCCCTCCATCGAGAGGCCCCGGATGGCCGAGCCCCGGTACTCGATCACGTGCCCCATCCCCCCGCCGGTGCCGATGCGCCCAATGACGGCGAGCACGAGGTCCTTGGCCGTGACCCCAGCTGGAAGCTCCCCGTCGATGGTGACCGCCATGGTCAACGGTCGCTGCTGTGGGAGCGTCTGGGTGGCCAGGACGTGCTCGACCTCACTGGTTCCGATCCCGAAGGCCAGGGCGCCGAATGCGCCGTGGGTCGACGTGTGGCTGTCGCCGCACACGATGGTCATGCCCGGCTGGGTCAGCCCCTGCTCGGGACCGATGATGTGGACGATGCCTTGGTTGGCGTCGCCCATCGGGTAGCAGGTGATGCCGAACTC
Organism: uncultured Acidimicrobiaceae bacterium; assembly: GCA_963781305.1. Lineage (GTDB taxonomy): Bacteria > Actinomycetota > Acidimicrobiia > Acidimicrobiales > RAAP-2 > DASXMT01. The sequence goes on along the minus strand of CAWAFL010000014.1, from coordinate 15,726 downwards.
CGTGCAGTTGGCCGCGAGCACCTCGAGCTGCTTGGCCGAGATGGGATCGGCGACCGGCTTGTCGATGTCCGTGGTCGGCACGTTGTGGTCGGCGGTGGCGATGGTGAGGTCGGGGCGGTGGACGGGCCGACCGGCGAGCCGGAGCCCATCGAACGCCTGGGGCGAGGTCACCTCATGGACGAGGTGCATGTCGATGAAGAGGATGTCGGGCTCGTCGTCGCCGATGTGGACCACGTGACGGTCCCAAACCTTTTCGGACAGGGTGCGAGGCGTTTCGGCCATGCGGATCAGTTCCCTACTTTCACGATTTCGACCTTCAGTTTGCCGCCCGGCGCGGCGTACTCGACGACGTCGCCGGCCGTTCGCCCCAGCAGCGCCTGGCCCAGGGGCGAGCCGGGCGAGACCACGGTGAGATCACCTTGGCGCTCCTCGATCGACCCCACGAAGAAGTCCTGGGTGTCGTCATCGTCGTCCCCCTCGTAGCGGAGAGTGACGATCGCGCCCGGCCCGACCGTGCCGTCGGCCGGTACCGTGTCGTTGTCGACCACTTGCGCGTCCTTGAGCAACCTCTGGAGCTGGCGGATGCGGGATTCCATCTTCCCCTGCGAGTCCTTGGCCGCGTGGTAATCACCGTTCTCGGACAGGTCGCCAAGAGCTCGAGCCGACTCGATCGCCGCGGCGATCTCTACCCGTCCCCGGGTGGTCAGATCCTCGAGTTCGGCTTGGAGCCGGTCGTAGGTCTCCCGCGTCAGCTGGGTGGCAGAGGTATCGCTCACGGCTACCCAGGTTAATCGGCGCCACTGATCTCCCAGAAAGAGCCTTCGAGCTCGCCTCGCATCTTTCAGAAAGCGCCTTCGAGCTCACCTCGCCTCCCTCAGAAAGCGCCCACCTGCCCTTACCCGGGACGGCTCCAACTGCCCTTACCCGGGACGGCTCCAACTGCCCTTACCCGGGACGGTTCAATCTGCCCCTACTCGGGAAAACGCCACCTGCCATAACGACGAGGTGGCCGACCAGTACGACGACTACCTGCCATCACGACGAGATAGTGACGTACTGCGTGGCGTCGAACCGCCGGGTGCGAAGCCGGAAGCGCCAGGTGAAGTCGGGCCACATGGTGGTGTTGTTGCCGCGGGAGTCGAGATACCAGCTGGCGCAGCCGGAGTTCCACACCGAATGCTGGAGTTTCGATTGCAATTGCCGGTTGTATGCCCTCACGACGTCGCCACGGACGTCCACGGCCGAGAGTGAGCCCGTCCCCATCTGGTCGACGGCGTCCACGATGTAGTTGAACTGCGACTCCATCATGAAGATCATCGACGTGTGCCCGAGACCGGTGTTGGGGCCGGTGATCATGAACAGGTTGGGAAATCCCGAGACCGAGGTGCCCAGATAGGCCTCGGCCCCGTTGCTCCAGTGGTCGGCCATGGTCCGTCCGTCACGACCACGGATCATCCGCGCCACCGGAGGCTCGGCAGCCTGGAAGCCGGTGCCGAGGATGATGGTGTCCACTTCGTGGTCCACCCCGTCGGCGGTCACGATGGAGTTGCCCCGCACCTCACGGATCGGCTCGGTCACCAGGTCGACGTTGGGCCTGGTCAGGACGGGGTAGTAGTCGTCGGACAACAGGATGCGCTTGCACCCGAATGCGAACGAGGGCGTGAGCCTGCTTCGCAGCTCAGGGTCCTCCACCTGGTGGGCTAGATGCTTGGCCGCCACCCGCTGAGCAGGCTTGCCCAGTCGGGGGTTCTTGACCATGGCCAGCACCAAGAGCTCCCGAGCCCAGTAGATGCCGGCGCGCAGGGCCCGCTCAGCCAGCGGCACCCGGCGGAAGAGCATCCGCTCCCAAGGGGCAAAGGGCCGATCGGGTCGGGGGACGATCCACGGTGGCGTCCGTTGGAACACGTCCAGGTGCTCGACTTTCGGCTGGATCTGGGGGACGAATTGGACGGCCGACGCCCCGGTCCCGATGGCCGCCACCCGTTTCCCGGTGAGGTCGTGATCGTGTCGCCACTGAGCCGAGTGGAAGATGGTGCCCTCGAACGTCTCGATGCCGGGGATGTCGGGCAGCGAGGGCTCGCTGAGCGGTCCGGTGCCGAGCACCACCACGTCGGCCGTCATCCGGCCCTGGTTGGTTTCGATCTGCCACCGTCGGGACTCCTCGTCCCACCGGAGGCCCGACACGTCGTGCCCGAACCGGATGAATCGCTTCACGTCGTACGTGGTGGCGCAGGTGCGGATGTACTCCTCGATCTCGGACTGGGGGGCGAAGGTCCGGGTCCAGTTGGGATTGGGGGCGAACGAGAACGAGTAGAGGACCGAGGGGACGTCGCACTGGCAGCCCGGGTAGGTGTTTACGTACCAAGTGCCTCCGAGGTCCGCCTCGCGCTCGATGATCACAAAGTCCTCGATGCCCTGTTGGCGAAGCCTGATGGCCATGCCAATGCCGGCAAGGCCGGCCCCGACGATGGCCACACGGTGATGATCCGGTTCCACGCGATTGCGGTTCGGTTGCAGGAGGTCTCCGTCATCCATGGTTATCTCCGTCATCCATGGTTACTAGTAGTAACCTACTTATAGTAGGATAGCAAGGGTGGATGCTGAAGGTCCCTCTGGCCAGGAGATACATGAGGATTACGCGCCCAGCGCGGTGGCGACCCGACAGGCTCCTAACCCGCGGACGAGGCGACGGGTACCTCGCGAGGTGCGCATCCCCCAGATCGCCCGCATCGCCGAGGATCTCTTCGGCCAGTTCGGTTACCAGGGGACATCGATGGACGACGTGGCCCGGCTGGCAGGCGTGTCCAAGCCGGTGGTCTACGACCTGGTTGGGTCCAAAGAGGAGCTCTTCAAGCTGTGCATGGCTCGGAGCGCCAAGGAGTTGGCCTCCCGGGTGGCGACCGCGGTCGGCGCCGCCCCTGCAGATGACCGGCTCAGGGCAGGGGCTCTCGCCTTCTTCCATTTCGTGGACGAGCATCGACCGGCATGGCGTGGCCTTCTAGCCTCCGGGAGTGCGCCCTTGACGGCGGAGATGGCCGAGATCCGGAGGAACCAGGCCGGTCTGGTTGCCGGGCTCCTGATTCAAGGGGAGCCCTCAGGACGTTCCTTCCACTCCTCTGGGCCAGCTTCGGCCACCGACCGAGCACACGAGCACCGACCGGGTCATCGCCGACGCGATGGCCAACGCCATCAACGGTGCGTTCGAAGCCCTAGCCGGGTGGTGGCAGAGTCACGAGTCGATGAGCGCAGACGAACTGGCCGACCTCATGGTCCAACTGATGGGGCCGGGTCTCGATGCAATGGCCGGGGTTGCCGCCGGCGAGGAGGGAGCAGGTTGATGGGGCGTCCGCCGATCGAGCTTTCCGGATCGTTGGTGCTGGTGACCGGGGCCGGCAGCGGCATCGGCGAAGCCACCGCCCACGCCTTCGCCGACCGGGGGGCGACCGTCCTCTGCGCGGACATCGACTCTGCTGCTGCGGAGGAAACGGCAAAGGCCTGTGCCCAACGGGGTTCCGCTCGACCAGCTCGAGCGTTGGATCGCGCGTATACCGTGGACGTCGCCGATCAAGAGGCCGTGACGGCGATGGCCGCCCGGGTGGACGAAGAACACGGTGCGCTCGATGTGCTGGTGAACAATGCCGGTGTGGGCATGTCCGGTCGGTTCCTGGCCATGTCGCCCAAGGATTGGGAGTGGATCCTCGGGATCAACCTGATGGGCGTGGTCCATGGCTGCCAGGCCTTCGGTCCGTCCATGGTCGAACGGGGCCATGGGCACGTGGTGAACCTCTCGTCGGGGTTGGCGTACATCCCTCGGGCCACCGAGCCCGGTTACGTCACCTCGAAGGCTGCCGTACTGGCGCTGAGCCGGTGTCTTCGGGCCGACTGGGCGCCGAGCGGCGTCGGTGTGTCGGCGATCTGTCCCGGCGTCATCGCCACGCCGATCATCGAGCACACCAGGTTCAAGGGCGACCGGGCCAGCGCCGAGACCGTCGGCAGGGTGAAGCAGACATTCGCCAAGGGGCACCCGCCCAAGATGGTGGCGGCAGCCATCGTAGGAGCCGTGATACGGAACCGGCCGGTGGTGACGGTGGGACTCGAAGCCCGGATCGGCTGGGCCCTCAACGGTCTGTTGCCGTCCCGGCTGGTCGACGCCATGGCCAAGGCGACGCCGGGCGGGATCTGACCCGCGTCAGCGCAGGTCGACCTGCCCGTCGCTGCGCAGCTTCCCCAACCGTCCGCATCCCTCCTCGGTCACCAGGACCGTCAGCTGGTCCTGATCGGTGACGTTGGCCCAGGCCCGCCGGCCCTCGGGGGTCTTGCAGGCCACGATGGCACAGTCGGGTACGCCGTCGCGGTCGTAGGTGACGGAGTAGGTCTCCACGGTGACCTCGCCGGAGGCGTCGGCGTCTGGCGAGCACTGGGGCAGAGCGGCCACCGCCGATTGGGGATCGGCCCAGCGGTACCCGGCGACTTCTTCGACCCCGGTGTTCTCGGGGAGCACAGCGGGGTCGGGCGTGGATGCGCCGGGCTCTGTCCCGTAGACCCCGACGGAGTGCAGGGTCATGTTCAACCCCACATTGGTGACCATGCCCAGCGACCCCGGGTCCTCTCGGAGGGAGTCCACCATGGTGGCGATGGCGTGCGTGCCGTAGTTGCTGCCGGCGGCCCCGAAGAAGGTGAGACCACCGGTGACGGTCAGGGATCGTGCCTCGTCGATGGCGATGCCCAGCTCGTTGGCGACGATCTCGACCGAGGCCGGGAAGTACGAGTAGAGATCGAGGTGACCGATGCTGTCGACGTCGGTCCCCGCCAGCGCCAGGGCCGACCGGCCGGCGAGGCGAGCAGCGGGCGAGGAGTGGAAGTCGGCTCGATGCGAGAGATACCAATGGTCGACGGCATCGGAGCCGGCCAGGGGAAACACCCACCGGTCACGGGGGACGCCCGCCGCCTCGGCCGCTGCTGCCGAACACATGATCAGTGCCCCTCCCTGGTCGACCCGGTTGTTCCCGGTGAGCAACTTGGGATATGGGAACGAGACCATCCGGTTGTTCTCGCCGATGGTGATGATGTCCTCGGCCGAACACGAGTCGGTGATCCAGGCGTGGGGATTACCGGCGGCAACCTGGGAGAATCGCGACCACAGACGGCCCATGAGCTGCTCGTGCTCGGCGAGGGACCGGCCGGCCTCGGCTCGGAGGGCGTTCTCGAACAAGGGGAACACATGAGTGGGTACGTCGATGCCGACCGCCTCTTCGGCATCGGTGGTGCCGCGACGGGCGGTTCCGATCATCACCGGTTCGTCGACGCCGGGTGCCTCGACCGTCCAGCCGAGCACGGGTCGGTCGGGGTGCGTGCGCACGGCTGCAGCCGTGTAGCCACAGTCAGCACCCACGATCACCGCGCTGTCGAGTTCGCCCCGACCGATGGCCAACGCGGTCTGGTTGACGGTGAGCTGCGGATTGTTGCCACCGGAGGGAGTCAGGGCCAGCTCCCCGGGCTGGAGGGACAGCCGTTCGGCTACCAGCCTCGCCGGATTGCGATAGTCCCAGCTGTAAGGGGCAATGGCCCGGATCGAGTCCGTACGTTTGAGAAGGGCACAGCCAGCCGGGGAGCTCCCGTCTGACTTGGATCCGTCACAGTCCTCCACGGCCAGCAGCAGGGCGGTGACCATCAAGTCGACCGGTTCCGGGCGGTTGACCAGGTCGGCCCCCGGGTCGGGGTCGCGACGGTTGGTGACCTGGCCCACCCCCACGATGACGGGTGTTCGAGGATCAAGGGATGACATGAGGTGCCCGAGCGTAGCGGGACATGTTGCCGCACGCTGTGGGACGACCACTCTCTGTGCATATGGGATCGACTTTTCGTGGTGAGAATTCGGCGCCCCCCACCCAAGAACCGACCGCCGAAACAGGCCGAACCGCGGGGGAACCCCTCGGTAGACTGCGGAGATGCGCATCGCAGTTGGCTCGGACCACGCCGGCTACGACCTCAAGGCGGAGCTGGCTAAGCATCTGGCCGACGGCGGCCACGAGGTCATCGACGTGGGCACAGACTCACCGGACGTCTCCGTCGATTACCCGAAATATGGTGAAGCCGTCGGTGAAGCCGTGGTCAGCGGCCAGGTCGAGTTGGGACTGTGTGTCTGTGGCACCGGGATCGGCATCGGCATCGCCGCCAACAAGGTCCTCGGAATCCGAGCCGCGGTGGTGCACGATGTGACCACCGCCGGCCTGGCCCGGGAGCACAATGACGCCAATGTGATCTGTTTCGGGGGCCGTACCACCGGGGTCATCGTGGCCACGGACGCCCTCGACACCTTCCTCACCACCACGTATGCGGGAGGGCGTCACCAACGCCGGATCGACGAGATCACCCAGTACGAAGCCAGCCGCCCGACAGAAAGGTAGCGCCCGACCCCATGAGTCCCACCTATGCCGCCACTCCCTTCGACGACTGGCTGGGCGACGACCCGGAAGTGTCCCGTCTGCTCGATGAGGAGATGGATCGTCAGTCGACGACCCTCCAGCTGATCGCATCGGAGAATTTCACCTCGCCCGCGGTGCTGGCCGCGTCGGGATCGGTGCTCACCAACAAGTACGCCGAGGGCTATCCGGGTCGGCGGTACTACGGCGGGAACCAGATCATCGACGAGGTGGAGAACCTGGCCCGGGACCGGGCCACGACCCTCTTCGGGGCTGAGCACGCCAACGTCCAGCCTCATGCCGGCGCCAATGCCAACCTGGCCGTGTACCAGGCGTTCCTCGAGCCGGGCGACACCATCTTGGCCATGCGTCTCGACCACGGTGGCCACCTCACCCATGGCTCGCCGGCCAGCATCACATCGAAGATATGGCGGTTCGTCTCCTACGGCGTCTCTCCGGCCAGCTCCGATCCGGACAAGCCGGGCGAGATCATCGACTTCGATCAGGTGTCCGACGTGGCCCGGCGGGAACGGCCCAAGCTGATCGTGGCCGGGTCCACCGCCTACTCACGGATCATCGATCCCCTCCCCTTCCGTGAGATCGCCGATTCCGTCGGTGCCCTCTTCATGTTCGACGCCGCCCATCCCGCCGGGCTCATCGCCGGCAAGGTCCATCCGTCGCCGGTTGGTGTGGCCGATGTCGTGACCTTGACCACCCACAAGACCCTGCGCGGGCCCCGGGGGGGCGCCATCCTGACCAGCGCCGAGCACGCCAAGGCCATCGACAGCGCAGTCTTCCCAGGGCTGCAGGGTGGACCGCTGGAGCACGTCATCGCGGCCAAGGCGGTGGCCTTCGCCGAAGCGGCCCAGCCCGAGTTCGCCGACTATGCCCGGCAGGTGGTGACCAACGCCGCCGCCCTCGGGAGCGCCTTGACCGACGTGGGCTTCCGCCTGGTGTCCGGTGGAACCGAGAACCACCAGGTCCTCGTGGACCTCCGTACCTTCGACGCCGAGCTCACGGGAAAGGTGGCCCAAGAGGTGCTCGACCGGGCCGGGATCACCTGCAACCGCAACACGATCCCCGACGATCCCCGGTCGCCCTTCGTGACCTCGGGCCTCCGCCTGGGGTCGGCCGCCCAGACCACGGCCGGCATGGGAGTCGACGAGATGGGGATGGTGGGGCGGTTGATCGGCCGCGCCCTGTCGAACCGGGACGACGAGGCGACGTTGAGTGCGGTGCGCGAAGAGGTGCGGGCCCTCTGCGCCGAATTCCCGCCATACCCCACCCTGGCCAGGACGTGATCGAAGGGTCACTCCGGTGATTGCCGGCGTACCCCTCGACTGGTACGGGGTGGTCTTCGCGGTGGCCATACTGGTGTCGTTCCTGACCACCTTCCCGGTCCGGCGGGTGGCCACCCGGATCGGGTACGTGGCCCAGCCGGACGATCGGAAGGTCCACCAGCGGGTCACGCCCCAGGCTGGAGGGGTGGCCATGTTCGTAGCCCTGCTGGTCGCCTTCTCGGTCGCCGCCCTCATCCCCCAGCTCCGTTCGGAGTTCCAGGGTTCCTCGGAGCCACTGGGCCTGATCCTCGGCGCGACAGCGATCTTTGTGGTGGGGGTCATCGACGACATCCGGGACATGTCAGCACCGGCCAAGATGGCCGGACAGGTCCTGGCCGCATCCATCCTGTACTTCTTGGGAGTCGATTGGTTCCAGTTCAAGGTGCCTCTGGCCGGGTTCGTCGTGCTCTCCCCGGACGTGACCCCGTTGCTGACCGCCCTGTGGGTCATCGGCATCACCAACGCCGTGAACCTGATCGACGGCCTCGACGGACTGGCCGCCGGGGTGGTGGCCATCGCCTCGGGAGCACTTGCCGTTTACGGCTTCCACCTCCAGAACCTGGGCAACCTGTCGACGGACAATATCGGTCCGCTGATTGCCGTCATCACCTGTGGGATCTGCATCGGCTTCCTGCCCCACAACTTCCACCCGGCCAAGATCTTCATGGGGGATGCCGGAGCTTTGCTCCTCGGTTTGTTGATGGCCGCGTCCACGATGCTCATCGGGGGTCGTTCCGCCGGGATCATCGGGACGTCGGCCGGAGCGGTCAGGAGCGGTCAGACCTACTTCTTCTTCGCCCCCCTGTTCATCCCCTTCTTCATTCTCGGCGTGCCCCTCTTCGACATGGCGTTCGCCTTCGTCCGGCGGACCGCCAACCGGACCGGGTTCGCCACTCCGGACAAGAACCACCTGCACCACCGGCTGTTGCGGTTGGGCCATGGTCATCGCCGCAGCGTTCTCATCCTGTGGGCCTGGACGGCGTTGTTGTCCGGTTTCATCCTCTTCCCGCTGTACGTGTCCAGCGTGAACGCCTTCATCCCCTTCGGAGCGGCAGCCCTCGGTGTCATCCTTTACACGCTGTTCCATCCCAGCCTGCGTCGGCAGTCCGATGACCCCGACGCCCCGCCCGGGGAGGCGACCGCCACAGACCCAGGAGCCCGCCGAGGCAAACGCCCTGGCCGGCGGCCTTTCCAGCGCGACGCACCTGTTCCCCGGCTTCCCCGGGCGGCAGTGGGCAACGGCTCATCGGGGGCTTCGGCCACCGATCATCAGACGACGCAGCCGGCGGGCACGCCGCGGTCGGTTACAGGCCGGTAACCGGACGGTGTCCTCGTTTTGCCGAATAGGCACCTCGGGTGCGATGATGTCGCACGTGAAGTTTTCCCATACCGCCGGGTTCCACGGCGGCATCCATGCCTCTGGAACCATCGGCAACGGCGCCCGACGCGCTGCGTGAGTCCGGGTTATTCGGTTGAAGCACCTCCTTCTTACATCTACTGACGCGGCACGGCCCGGCGATGGCGGACAATTCTCCAATTGCGAATTCCTCCCCGGAGGGCGATTCTCCGAAGGAGGAGCACGCCGGACCCACTCCGGCGCCGAGCATCTTCGACTTCCTGACCATGGGCGTGTCCATCGCCTTGTGCCTGGTGTTGGGCGGGGGCATCGGCTACGGGATCGATGCACTGGTCGGCACTTCTCCGATCCTGACGTTCGTGGGTCTTGCCTTTGGAGTGGTGGCCGCGGTGCTGGTCACCATCACGCTGGTCCGCAAGTACCTGTAACCGACGCAGCCAGATTGGATCGGTAGCCACTGTGTTTGGTCGATTCACACTTCCTGACGTCCCCGCCGTCTCGCGCCGCACGGTCACCGCTGCCTTGATCGTCGGTGTCATGGCGCTGGCCGCGGCGATCTCGTTCGATCGCTACCTCCTCGGGGTGGGCGCCTGCATCGGACTGGCCCTCGGCACCATCAACTTCCGCTTGGTCGGCTCCTCGGTGGTCAAAGTGGGTGCCCGGGAGGACGAGAACAAACGTCGCCCGTTGGCTTTGAACACCATGGCCCGCATGGGGATCATTTCGGCCATCACCATCGGCCTGCTGTTCCTCTCGTTCAACCTAGGGTTCGGCGTCCTGGCCGGCCTGGCCGTCTTCCAGCTGCTGCTCCTGGTGAACGTGGCCCGTTCCATGTTCAAGCTCGGCCCTCCCACCGACAGCGGCGAGGGCGTTCTCGACGCCGACGTCCTGGATGTAGTGGAACGATCCGACGACACGCGTGGGGGTGCGTGACCCGATGAGCCTTGCTCTCAACCTCCTGAGCTCTCACGTGCTGGCCGACGTCTCGGTGGGTGACCATGTCGTCCGGAAGGTGGGCGGCCTCACGATCAACGCCGACACGGTGTGGGCCACGGTGGCCGCAGGCGTGGTCACCATCGCGCTCGGTCTGGTGATGCGGTTCCGGGTGACCGCGGGAGTGCCGAGCAAGATGCAGCTGGCGTGGGAGTTGGGCGTCACCACGGTGAAGAAGCAGGTGGAGTCGAATATCGGCCCTCGGGGAGCGCGCATCGTCCCATTGGCCGTGACCCTCTTCGTGTTCATCCTCGTGTGCAACTGGTTCGCCGTCGTCGGTCTCGGGAGCACGGTCGAGTGGCTCCCGGCTCCGACGGCCGACATCAACCTGCCCCTGGCCCTCGCCATCTTCGTGATCATCCTGGTGCACGTCTCCTCGATCCGTGCCCGGGGGTGGGGGGGCTACATCAAGCATTACCTCACGCAGCCATTCCCCCTGATCCTGATGCCCTTCAACGCGTTCATCAACCTGGTCGAGGAGATCGCCAAGCCCCTCACCCTGGCCCTTCGACTGTTCGGCAACCTGCTGTCGAGCGCGCTCATGTTGTCGCTGCTGGCATTCCTGGTGGCCTGGAAGCTCGGTTCCATCCCGGTCGGCGGCATCTTGTTCCTGGTGTTCGATCCGGTCTGGAAGCTCTTCGACCTGGTCATCGGGGCCATTCAGGCGTTCATCTTCGCCCTGCTCACCATCCTCTACTTCGACACCGCCATGAGTGACGCCCACTAGGTCGCTCCGTAGGCGTTACCGTTCCGACCACAGTTCTTCAATCAAACCCACACAAAAGGAGAAGCACCAATGGCAGACAACTCAATGGCGGAGGCCGTAAGACTGGCCGGCGCCATGGTTGGCGGCGGTTTGGCACTGGGAGGCGGCGCCGTTGGCGCTGCCGTCGGTGACGGCCTTGCGGGTAGCCAGACGATTGCCGGTGTGGCCCGTCAGCCCGAGGCACAGGGACGCCTTTTCACCATCATGTTCCTCACGGTGGGTTTGGTCGAGGCTATGTACTTCATCAACCTGGCCTTCACCGCCCTCTTCGTCTTCTCCCTGTACAAGAAGTAGGCCCGTGGACGAGGCAGGCCGGCGCTGCGCCGGGACAGACGACCGCCCAGGGCGGTCGTCTGCACGCGACGGCGACGACCGAACGATGAAGCGAGGCTGACACACGATGCCCATAGCGCAAACCAGTAACTTTCTCGTCCCCAACGGGACCTTCATCTTTGAGCTGATCGCGTTCCTCATCGTGCTTGGCGTCATCGGGTGGAAGGTGCTGCCCCCGCTCAACAGGATGTTGGCCCAGCGCCAGGATCAGATTCGCGGCGAGCTCGAGGCGGCCGACCAGGCCAAGACCGACGCCGAACAAGCCGACGCCGAACGTCGCCGCGAACTCGAGGCTGCCCGGCAAAAGGCCCGGGAGACCGTGTCCCAGGCCAACCACACCGCCGACCAGGTCCTGGCTTCTCGGCAGGCCCAGGCCCAGGCCGAGTACGAGCGCATCGTGCACTCGGCGGACGCCGAGGTTGCCCTGGCCCGACAGGCCGCCGTCGAGCAGATCACGGCGCGCGTGGGCGAGATCATCATTGCCGCCGCCGAACGCGTCATCGGGCGGGAGATCCAAGCTGCTGACCACCAGGAGCTGATCAACGAGGCCATCGCTGCCGTGTCGGCCGAAGCCGCCGATACGGGTGCGGCCACCGGGAGTGGCGGGTGAACGCTGCCCTACAGGGCTACCTGGCCGCGGTGAGCGAGACGCTCGCCGATGCGGGCGCGTTGGGCGATGCAGCCGCCGAGTTGGAAGCGGTGCGGTCGTTGGTGGACGGCAGCGCCGAATTGAGCCTGGTGGTGAACGACGCCTCCCTGTCGGCGCCAACCCGGCGCGCTGTCCTCGACGACCTCTTGGATGGGAAGGTCCGACCCGAGGTCCGCAAGCTGGTGGCCAAGGCGGTGACCGTGGTCCCCGCCTCCGAAGTCATCATCTCGATCCACTGGCTGGCCAGCGAGATGAGGTTGTTGGCCGAGCGCTCCGCCCGCGGCAGCGACACCTCGATGGAGGACGAGCTCACTCTGGGACGGATGGCTTCGCGCAACCGGGTGACCGGATATGCGGCCGCCGTCTTCGAAACCGTGTCCACCGAGCAGCTCGAGGAGATCGAGGATCAGCTGTTCCGCTTTGCTCGCACCGTAGAGTCGAGCCGTCAGCTCCGGGGCGCGCTGGGCGATCGGGACCTCCCGGTCTCGGTCCGCCAGGGCATCGTGGAGGACCTGATCGGGGAACAGGCGCTACCGGCCACGCTGCGCCTGACCGCCTATGCCATCCGGGGCGGCCGGGCCCGCGACATCGTCGCCACCCTGGACGCCATCGTCGTCGAAGCGGCGCGGGCACGGGGCTGGAGGGTGGCCCGGGTCAGCTCGGCCGAGGAGGTCGAGGATCCCCAGCGCCAGGGGTTGGGCGATGCGCTGGCCCGCCTCACGGGCTCCCCGGTGGAGCTCCAGGTAACGATCGACCCGGCGTTGCTGGGCGGCGTCGTCGTACAGGTGGGTGACCTCCTGGTCGATGGCAGCGCCCGCCACCGGTTGGACCAATTGAAGGAGCACCTCCTCATCTCCGAGGCGGGCTACCGAATCCCAGAAGGAAGGGAAGAGAGCTGATGGCTGAGCTCACAATCAACGCCGACGAGATCACCGCCGCGCTGCGGCGTCACGTCGACGACTATGTCCCCGAGGTCGGGACCGAACAGGTCGGTCGCATCGTCGAGGTGAGCGACGGAATTGCCCGGGTCACCGGGTTGCCGGGCGCCGCGGTCAACGAGATCCTCGAGTTCGAGGACGGCACCACCGGCCTCGCCCTGAACCTCGACGAGGACACCATCGGCGCCATCATCCTGGGCAGCGACGAGCACCTGGAAGAAGAGCAACTGGTCAAGGCAACGGGACGGATCCTGTCCATGCCCGTGGGCGACGCCCTCCTCGGGCGGGTGGTCAACGCCCTGGGTGAGCCGGTTGACGGGAAGGGGCCCATCGCCACCGAGGAGAGCAGGCGCCTCGAGGTCCAGGCACCCGGCATCGTCCGCCGCCAGCCGGTGAACCAACCGCTGCAGACCGGCATCAAGGCCATCGACGCCATGACGCCCATCGGTCGTGGGCAGCGTGAGCTGATCATCGGCGACCGCAAGACGGGCAAGACGACTGTCGCCGTCGACACCATCCTCAACCAACGCGGTCAGGGCGTGAAGTGCATATACGTCGCCGTGGGATTGAAGGACTCGTCGGTGTCCCAGACGGTGGCCACCCTCGAGGCCCACGGAGCACTGGAATACACGGTTGTCGTGCTGGCCGGAGCAGGAGAGCCTGCGCCGTTCAAGTACCTCGCCCCCTTCTCCGGCTGCGCCATCGGCACCCACTGGATGGACAAGGGCGAGCACGCCCTCATCGTCTACGACGACCTGTCCAAGCAGGCCGAGGCGTACCGGCAGCTGTCGCTGTTGTTGCGTCGCCCCCCGGGCCGCGAGGCCTACCCGGGCGACGTGTTCTACCTCCACAGTCGGCTTCTGGAGCGGGCGGCCAAGCTCTCCGATGCCGAGGGCGGTGGGTCCCTGACCGCACTGCCGATCATCGAGACCAAGGCCGGGGACGTTTCCGCCTACATCCCCACCAACGTGATCTCGATCACCGACGGCCAGGTCTTCTTGGAGAGCGAGCTGTTCTATGCCGGCCAGCGGCCCGCTATCAACGTGGGCATCTCGGTCAGCCGGGTGGGAAGCGCCGCCCAGATCAAGGCCATGAAGGACGTGTCGGGCACGCTGAAGACCGACCTGGCCCAGTTCCGGGAGCTCGAGTCGTTCGCCACCTTCGGTTCGGAGCTCGATAAGGTCTCCCAGGCCCAGCTGGACCGGGGCTATCGGCTCAGCGAGCTGCTGAAGCAGGGCCTGAACGTGCCCGTCCCGGTCGAGGAGCAGGTGGTGGTCATCTTCGCCGGCTCCAGGGGCTTCATCGACGAGGTCCCCGTCTCCGAGGTGCAGCGTTTCGAGGCCGAGGTCCGCGAAGACTTCCGCGCCAATCACGCCGACCTCCTCGAGACCATTCGGACCACGGGCAGGCTCCCCGAGGGTGACGCCCTGGACAAGGCCCTGCGCGCCTTCCTCGACAATTTCGACACCGGGAAGGTCGACTGAACCATGGCCGGTGGGCAGGAGCGCGTCCTCAAACGGCGGATCAAGAGCATCCAGTCGACGAAGAAGATCACCAAGGCGATGGAGCTCATCGCCGCCTCGCAGATCATCCGCGCCCAGAATCGCATTGCCGCCGCCCGGCCGTACCACGAGGCCATGGCGCGCATCGTCCTCGAGACGGCCACCGGAGACGAAGCGGCGGCCGGCCGTCTTCTGGGAACGCCGGAAACGATCGAGAACGTCGCCGTCTTGAGCATCGTGGCCGACCGCGGCCTGTGTGGCGCCTACAACACCTTGGTCTTCCGGGCCACCGATCGCCTTCTCGCCTCCGGGGCTGACAGCGGCATCAACTACCGGCTGTTCACCACGGGCAAGCGGGCGCAGAGTTACTTCCGGTACCGCCGCCAGCCGGTTGAGGCGTCCTTTGCCGGGTTCAGCGAGCGGCCCACCTTCGACGCCGCCCGGTCGGTGACCGAGGCCATCGTGACGCCGTTCGTCGAGGGCGAGGTCGATCAGGTCCTGGTCGTGTCCACCCGCTTCCTCTCTGCCGGGTCGCAGCGGGTCGAGGTGCGCCAGCTGCTTCCTTTGATCGATCCTCGAGAGCCGGCGGATGGCGACAGCGCCGAGGGATCCGAGGGATCGCCGAAACCTGCATCCTCCGACGCCGGCGAGGTTCGGGCCGGGTATACCGAATTCGAACCGGATGCCGCCACCCTGCTCGAGACGCTGGCCCCGACGGCGGCGGAGACCGAGATCTTCGCTGCACTGCTCGGGGCCTCGGCGGCCGAGTTGACCTCCCGGCAACGAGCCATGGCCGCCGCCACCGAGAACGCCGAAGAGCTCATCAAGAAGTACTCCCGGATCATGAACCGTGCCCGCCAGGACACGATCACCACCGAGATCATGGAGATCGTCAGTGGGGCCGAAGCACTTCGGGCCGGCTCGGGCGACGACGAGGGCGGCTTGATGATCCGGGCCGGTGTCTGAGCCGTGCTCACCACTCCGACCGGCGGCCTCCGGCCACGACCAACGACCACGGACCGCGCAGCATCGACTGACGCTGTATCAACTGACGACAGCAAGGGAGCCACACGCTCATGACCACCACCGCCCCTGAGCCCACCAAGACCGAGAACCTGCCCACGGGGCGGGTCGTCGCCATCGCCGGCCCTGTCATCGACGTGGAGTTCCCACCCCACTCCCTGCCCGAGATCAACACCGCCGTCCAGGTCGACATCGATCTCGACAACGACAAGATTGTGGTCACCGCCGAAGTGGCCCAGCAGATCGGTGACGGCAGGGTGCGCTGTGTGTGCCTCAAGGCCACCGACGGATTGACCCGTGGCGCAGAGGTCAAGAACCTCGGGCATGGCCTGCGGGTGCCGGTGGGCGACGCAGTGCTCGGGCACGTCTTCAACGTGCTGGGCGAGCCGCTCGACACGGCGTC
>CAWAFL010000013.1:0-930931 GCA_963781305.1 uncultured Acidimicrobiaceae bacterium | reverse complement strand
GGATGGTCGAGCCGAGCCCGACCATGTCGAATCCGGCGTCCAGCTCGTCCGGGTCCCATCCGCCCTCGGGCCCGATGGCCACCACCGGTCTGGACAGGTCAGGCGGTGAGCCTCCCGGGCTGGCCATGGCGGTGGGCACCCCGGTGAGAGCGGCCAATGACCGGAGCGAGGAGACGGTAGCGACCTCGGGTAACCAGGCGCGCCGACACTGGGCCGACCCTTCGCGGGCCACCCGCCTCAGGCGCTCGACCGCCTTGACCGCCCGCTCCCCCTCCCAGCGGACCACCGACCGGGCGGTGAGGATGGGCACGATCCGGTCCACGCCCAGCTCCGTCAGCTTCTGGACCACCCACTCGGGCCGGTCTCCCTTCACCGGGGCAAAGGCCACAGTGATGGCCGGCTCCGACGCGTCGGTCGTCTCCACCGGTCCGATCCTCTCCAGGGTGGCGTCGTGGAGCCCCCCGACGTGCATCTGACAGCGGGCCCAACGCCCGGCACCGTCACCGGCCACCACGATCTCGCCGTCGCGCAGTCGGAGCACGGCGGTGAGGTGACGGATGTCGGCCTGGTTCAGGACGGGAAGGGTGGGGTCCTCGACGAACACCATGGCCGCGGCGGCGACGGATGCCGGGACCAACGGGGAGCGCTCCGTGTCGTTCCCGTCGCGCGAGCGCTCCATCCCGTTCTCGTCCGGCGACCGCTCGGTCCGGTTCCCGCCAGGTGAGCGCTCCATCCCGCTCCCGTCGGGCGACCGCTCCGACACGGTCAGCTGAGTGCGGAGCGGATCTTGGAGAACAGCTTGTCGGGCCCAGGCGGAGCGATCGCCTCGCCTCGCTCGATGGCCAGGTGCTCCAGGAGCTCCCGCTGGCCGGGGTCGAGCTCGGTCGGGGTCTCCACCACCATTCGGACGTACAGGTCGCCCCGGCCCCGTCCGCGGACATGGGGGACACCGAGACCCTTCATCCTGACCACCTGGCCGGTCTGGGTCCCCGGCGCGACGACAACGTCCCGGTGGTCATCGAGTGTCTCGAACCCGACCGTCGCCCCCAGGGCGGCCTGGGTCATGGCCACGTGCAGGTCGGCATGGAGGTCCGAGCCCTCGCGTTCGAAGACGTCGTCCTCGTTCACCGACAGGTGGACGAAGAGGGCACCGTTGGGCCCGCCGCGGTAGCCGGCGGGTCCGTGGCCACCCAGCCGGAGGGTCGATCCATCGTCCACGCCGGCAGGCACCTCCACAGTCAGCGTGCGCTCGACGACCTTTCGGCCGTCGCCTCCGCAGTCGCTGCACGGCGTGGTGACCGCCTCACCTGTCCCCTGGCACCGCTGACAGGGCGTGGCCGTGACCACCTGCCCGAGGATGGAGTTCCGCACCCGGCGAAGCTCGCCCGCACCACCGCAGTCCGGGCAGCGGACTGCCGACGTGCCCGGTCGTGCACCGCTGCCGGCACAGGTCTCGCAGTGGACGGGCCCCTCGACGGTGACCTCCCGGCGGGCGCCGAAGACGGCCTCGCGGAACTCGAGCCCCAGAACCATTTCCACATCGGGGCCAGGGACAGGACCGGTGCGCCTGCGAGCACCGCCGCCTTGCACGCCGCCGTTGAAGAAAGCGTCGAAAAGGTCGCCCAGTCCCCCGCCCCCGAAGATGTCTCCAGGGTTGCCGCCGAATCCCCCGCCGCCGGCGGCCGGCCCGAAGACGCCCTCGGCCCCGAAGCGGTCGTAGCGGGCCCGCCGTTCAGGGTCGCGCAGGACCTCGTAGGCCATGCTCACCTCTTTGAAGCGCTCATCGGTGGCCGCGTCGCCGCCGGTGGCGTCAGGATGCAGCTCGCGCGCCTTTTGCCGGTAGGCCCGCTTGAGCTCGTCGTCGCTCGCGTCGCGGCCCTACTCCGAGGAGGGCGTACAGGTCGTCGTTCATAGATGCTCTGTTCCGATCAAAGGGTTCCGGTCAAAGGTTCCGGTCAAAGGGTTCCGGATTCGCCGAGGCGCTGGCCGAGGCGCTCACCCACCACCCGGGCGGCGGCCAGCGCTTGCGGATAGTTCATCCGGGTAGGTCCGAGTAGGCCGATGGTGCCGGCCTTCTCCCCATCAACCGACACCGGCATGACCACGATGGCGCACGAGACGAGGGGCTCAAAGCCGTGCTCGGCACCGATGGCCACCGACAGGCCGCGATCGAGGACGTCGCGCAGCAACGAAACCACCACCAACTGCTGCTCGAGGATGGTCAGCACCGAGCGAACCGTCTCCACCGCGTCGAAGGCTGTGGCCAGCCGGGATGGTCCCCCGACGAACAGCTGCTCGGTCTGGTCCTCGGGTCGTATGGCCAACAGGGAAGTGAGCCCGGCCATCACCAACGTGTCGGTGGCCTGGTCCCCGGTGGCGGGGGCTGCTCGGCCCACCAAGTCGAGGGACAAGCCATCGGCATGCGCAGACAGGTGTCGGCTGGCTTCGGCCAGACGCTCCTCGGGCGTGTCCTCGGGCAGTTCGACCGCATGCTTCTGCACCGCCCCGTCCGACAGCACCACGACCAGCAGGGCGAGACGCGGTCCGAGTCCGACCAGCTGGATGGAACGGATGGTCGACCCCTCGTGCGAGGGACCCACGACCATGGCCGTGCAATCGGTGAGGTCGGCCAGAAGGCCTGAGGTCCGCTCGAGCATCTGCTCGATCTCGCCGTGGGCGTGATCGAAGAACTGTCGGACCTGCTGGCGCTGGACTGGCTCCAGGGGACCTGGGCCGCCCAGGTGGTCGACGAAGAACCGATACCCCTTGTCGGTGGGTATCCGACCGGCGCTGGTGTGGGGCTGGGTCAGATAGCCATCCCCCTCGAGGGCGGCCATCTCGGTTCGGACGGTGGCCGAGGACACGCCCACTCCGGGCAGGTCGGCCACGTGCTGTGATCCGATAGGTAGCGCCGTCCCGATGTACTCGGTCACCACCGCGGTCAGGATGGCCGCTTTGCGGGCGTCGAGCGAGGGCGGGTCCCCGTTGGGTTCGTGGAGCTGTTGGTCCTCGGTACGCACCATGGATGATCACTTCGGTCGTCGCGGTCGTCCCCTCGCCGGACAGGCGTTCCCTGGCCGAGTCGGGGGATTCGTCGATTAGCACTCCAGTGTACTGAGTGCTGACCCACCGCGGCCCTCATCCCGGGGACACGACAATGCCGAGCAAGATCGGAGGTAAGGCCCGACCGGGCAGAAGGTCCAGGTCGAGAAGGGGTGCGTCTCGGCACTGGGCGTCTCGGTACTGAGCAGCTCGGTGGCGGGCGTCCGGGTGGGGGGCCTCTCGGCCCGCGGCGCTAAGCCGAGGCGATGAAGAGCTGCTTGGTCATCGCCGGTCCGACGGCCACCGTGTCGTCACCGATGACCAAGGTAAGGGTGCCGTCAGGAGCTTTTGCCTGAATGGTGGCGGTCGTACCCGGGGTCAGTCCGTGGTCACCCAGATAGGTCAGCGACGCAGCGTCGTGCTCGACGCTCTCGGTGATCCTCAGCAGCCGGATGTTCTCGCCCGGCTCGGCCTTGGCCAGGGACCGCTGCTCGCCCCGGGTGGCGGCCGAGCCCGGGATCGGATTCCCGTGGGGGCAGGTGGAGGGATTGTCGAGCAGGACAATCAATCGCTTCTCTACCTCGTCGGATATGACGTGCTCCCACCGGCCCGCTTCCAGGTGGGCCTTGTCCCAATCGAGGCCGATGATGTCGACCAGGAGCCGCTCGGCCAAACGGTGCTTGCGGACCACGCCCTCGGCCAGGGCCGCACCCGTCGGGGTCAGGGCAATCTGTCGGCCCTTCCGGCTGATGAGCTCGTCCGCTTCCAACCGGTCGAGCATTTCCGACACCGATGGCGCCGCTTTATCGAGGCGTTCGGCGAGGCGAGCCTGGATGACGGGAACGCCCTCTTCCAGGAGCGAGAAGATCGCCTCGAGGTACTCCTCAACCGGGGGATGGAAACGGTCGAGCACGGCAATGATCCTAGGCCGGAGACGTCCTCCTCCGCGCGGTCGTTGCCCCGGCGCCCGCCGGAGCCCGGCTGGGGCCGGCGGATTCCGGCGGGGGGCCGCCGGAGCTGCCGGGGACTGCCCGGGGCTGACGATCTGAGCCCGAGCACTACCGTGGAGTCTGTGGAGTCCGTGGACGACGACGAGGTGCAACGCGACGACGTCGAAGAGCCCGTCGAGGGCGATCCACCCGTGGATCTCGAATCGGGCGAGGAGACATGGGGCGAGGACGCATCAGCGGAACCGCCTGAGGACTCGCTGCGGTTCGACCGGTGGAGGCGCCGATCGGCGGCCGGAGCGATGATGACGGGGATCGCGTTCGGGATGCAAGAGGCGCTCGATCGCAAACGCAAGGAGGCCCCCATCGTGCAACAGGTCGACGGCGACCCCGGGCCCCAGGGTCCCATCGAGCTCCAATTCGATCCCGATCACCCCGAAAACACGGTGGCAGTCATCCGTCCCTGGCTCATGGACGGTGGCGGCACGCCGCCCGAGCGGCCCGGCGGGGAAGCTACGTCTGAGCCTTCGGATACCTGACCGGTTCACATCCCCGACGCGTTACGAGGGTGGTTGCGACCAGGCCCGCAACCGGTGGGCACTTGACTCAAGATCCAGATCCCCACGCGGGCGTCACTCCAGTTGGAACAGCCGATCGTCGTCGGCACCGTCATCGGGCTCTTCGGGGTGGTCTGACGATGGGTCCTCGGGTGGGATCCATCGCCACTCGCCTGGTCCCCCTTCGACCCGGAAACCCTTGTAGGTCTTCAGGTAATGATGCCAGCTGCACAATTTGGAGAGGTTCCAGAGGGCCGTCTCGCCGTCGTCGATGAAGGGGATGATCCGGTGGTCGGTCTCCAGGCCGTCTCGCACGTCGCAGCCGGGAACGACACAAGTCAGATCCCGCTCGTTCAACGCGGTCTGGACCGGCACGGGAACAGAGCGGCCCAGGTTGCAGACGGTGGCTATGTCTTTGCCCTTGGTGATGACGAGCTGCACGATGGCGTCGCCCAGGACTGACCGTGCCGTCTCGATGGGCACGGGACCAACGCCTGGTATCTCGCAGCACTCGCCGTCTTCGATGGAGCCACGGCGGAGAGCGGCGAGGTCCACCCGGAGGTGCACGCTGGCCGGCGGAGGAACCGCGGTCGGCCGGCACTCGGTCCTATCCCGTTCGGAGCTGGACCGTTCGTTGGCTTGATCGGAGTTTGTCCGCTCGGAGTCTGCCTCTTCGTTGGCTCGATGGGAGTCTGCCCGTTCGTCGTTTTTGGTACGACCCTGGCCTGAAGCGGCCTGGGCGGTACCGCCGTCGTCGGCAGGACTCCCATCGACCGGCGAGAGCGGCGGGCGCTGACCGGTGAGCAGGGCGACCAGGGCATCGGCCTCATAGGCCTCGGGACGCTCCCTCAGCCCCAGTCTCCTGGCCTCGTCGAAGATGGCCGTGCGGGTGGGCTTCAGAGCAGCCAGCACCTTGGCCCCGGCATCGGGGGTGAACAGGCCTTCTAGGCGAAAGGCACCGTCTCGGTCGGTGTAGTGGGTGAGGTGGCGGGCCTTTCGGATGCCCTCGTAGTGGGCCCTCGAGTCCTCGGCCGATCGGGCCTTGGCCTTGGCCCTGAGGCACCGGTCGGCCAGCTGGCGGTTGGTCTCGGTTCGATCCTTGGCCGCTTTGAGCAGCTCGTCCTCGCTGTCCGGATCGAGCTTCAACACGTCGGCCACCTTGTGGGCCCGGGCGTGGGAGAGCTCGCCTGAGCGCAGGGCGTCACCGAGGCCCGGGTGGTCTTCCATCTGGTCGGCCAGCTGCAGCGACCCAGCTGCGTGACCGAGGGACTCCCCGGTCTTTCTGGCCAGCCACTCGGCGGCGCTGCGATGACCGTCTCTTCGATGGAGCTCGGTCTCGGCTGCCCGCTTGGCCGCCAACGCCTTGCCCGTGGCACAGAGGTGCTCACCCAACGTGAAGCGCTCCACCAGGACGGCGGCATCATCACCGGAGTAGCGACCGGGCTCAAAGTCGGACACGAAGGACTCGAGCAGTGCGATGGCCTCGGTCAGGGAATCGGCAGACACCTCAGTGGCCGAGACGCCGCCAGCTTCGGTAGCCGAGACGCCGCCAGTTTCGGTGGCCGAGACGCCGCCAGCTTCGGTAGCCGAAACGTCGCCGGCAGCAACACCAGACCTGGCCCGGGAGACGGTTGCCTCTCGAGCGGTCGGCCCTCGACTGCCCTTCCGCCTGTTGCGTTGGTCCGTTTTGGCCATACATGAATCATGGCAGGAGGGTGTATCAGTCACTCAGAGCGATTGAATAGTCACGAAATGCAACATGGAAGCTATTCGGAGTTGGGTCGGACCTACTCGCCGACGAGTTCGATGACGGCGCGAGTCAGTGCGGGCACCAATGCCGCTCGCAGATCATCGTCCCGGCCGATACGAACGGCTTTCTGGCGATTCACCATTGTCCCGTTGACGCGAGCCGTGGCAATGGCGAACGTACCGGTGCCGCGCCGCCGGAACCGACTGTGGGCCAGCGACGCGTAGATGAACCCGACCGAGGTGTCGATGGCCATCCGCCGCCTCAAGATGAGCGTGTCGACCGAGGTTTCGACCAGCTCCACCACCCACGGGGCCACCCGGCACGAGGAATCGGTGGGCTCGACGGCGAGCGCCTCGATCCGATGGTCCTCCACCAGCTCGGCGGCCAGCAGACGCGAACCGGCCACGTAGGTCGAGGACAGGTCGATCTCCGAGGCCGCACACCAGGCTCGATCGTCGGGCCAAAACAGGTTCGGAGTCTGACCCCCGCTGTCGACGAAGGCCAGCGCGGCGTCGAGCGGGCCGGAGTAGAGGTAGTAATCGCGCTCGGGGAGCCGTACCCGCGGCCCGGCGCGGACCTCAGCGGGAATGGGGCGCGGACCTCAGCGGGAATGGGAGGGTCCGCCAACCGGCCGGCGAGGTCGGCCCGGTGCGCCAGGGATTCCTCGTCCCCCCACCCGTAGCCGTCCCAGATGCAGAACCAGCACCGGCTCGGCGTGCTGGTGTGCCGACCGAGCACGTCGATCAGGGCGCGGGCGTCATCGGGTTCCAAGCTCCCCTGGCGGGGCTTCGCCCCATGCCACGGCGGCAGCTGGTCGGACTCGTCCAGGGACACGGCGATGGCGTGGAATTGGCTGTCACGATCCAAGGTCCGCCCACTCCAGGCGGCCACCTCGGACCAGCGGACCGGGATGCCGTGGGCGTTGGGGTCGGTCCCGATCGGGTGGAGCAGCCGAACGTAGGCGTCGAAGCCGCCGGGCACGATAGAGGCGACCACACGCTCATCGGGCGCGAGGAGGCGCTCGGCGATCCAGTCGGCCTCCCCGACCCGGGTACTCCACGACAGGGCCGGCCCGATCGATGAGCTCATGGTCAAGGGTACGGCGTCAAAGGTACGGCGTGGGTCAGTCGTCGAGGCGAAGGGCGGAGACGAAGGCCTCTTGGGGGACCTCCACCCGACCGATGTTTTTCATCTTCTTCTTGCCCTCTTTTTGCTTCTCGAGCAGCTTGCGCTTCCGGCTGATGTCGCCTCCGTAGCACTTGGCCAGCACGTCCTTGCGCCGGGCCTTGACCGTTTCGCGGGCCAGGACCCGACCGCCGATAGCGGCTTGGATGGGCACGTCGAACATCTGTCGGGGAATCAGCTCGCGGAGTTTCTCGGTCATCCGGCGACCGTAGAAATCGGCCTGGCTCTTGTGCACGATGGTGGAGAAGGCGTCCACGGGGACGTGGTTGATCAGCAGGTCCACCTTGACCAGGTCGGCGGTGGCGTACCCGTCGGGCTCGTAGTCGAGGCTGGCGTACCCCTTCGTACGGCTCTTCAGCTGGTCGAAGAAGTTCACCACCACTTCGCCCAAGGGGATGGTGTAGATGAACTCCAGCCGCTCGGGCGAGAGGTACTCCATCCGCACCATCTCGGCCCGCCGGTTCTGGCACAGCTCCATGACCGTCCCCGTGTACTCGGCAGGCGTGAGGATGGTGGCCCGCAACATGGGCTCGTCGACGTGATCGAGGTGGGTCGGCTCCGGCAGCTCGCTCGGGTTGTCCACGTCCACCTTGGTGCCATCGGTGAGGTAGGCCTGGTAGGCCACCGAGGGTGCGGTGGCGATGAGCGAGAGGTTGAACTCGCGCTCGAGGCGCTCGCGGACGATCTCCATATGCAACAGACCAAGGAACCCGCAGCGGAAACCGAACCCGAGGGCCCGGGAAGACTCCGGCTCGTAGGTGAAGCTGGCATCGTTCAACCGGAGCTTCTCCAGTGCGTCCCTCAGATCGGGGAGCTCGTCGCCGTCGATGGGGAACAGCCCGCAGAACACCATGGGCTTGGGGTCCCGGTACCCGGCCAGCGCCTCGGTGGCAGGGTGGGCGGCCGTGGTGATGGTCTCCCCCGACCGGGCGCCGCCCACGTCCTTGATCCCGGCCACCAGGTATCCCACCTCACCGGGGCCGAGCTCGTCCACGGCCACGGTCACCGGGGTACGCACGCCGATCTCTTCGATCTCATGGTTCTCCCCGGCGTGGATGAACCGGAGCTTGGCCGACTTGACCAGCATCCCCTGCATGACCCGGATGGAGCTGACCACCCCGCGGTACTGGTCGTAGGCCGAGTCGAAAATGAGGGCCTGCAAAGGGGCATCGACGTCGCCCGTGGGCGGAGGGATGCGCTCCACGATGGCGTCGAGGAGCTCGGGTACGCCCTCACCCGTCTTGGCCGAGATGTGGAGGATCTGAGAGGCATCCAGACCGAGGACCTGCTCGATCTCGGCCGCGCAGCGCTCGGGATCGGCGGCGGGCAGGTCGATCTTGTTGAGCACGGCCACGATCTCCAGGTTGTGCTCGATGGCCTGGTAGCAGTTGGCCAGCGTCTGGGCCTGGATGCCCTGGGAGGCGTCGACCAGCAGGACGGCACCCTCGCAGGCGGCCAGCGACCGGCTGACCTCGTAGCCGAAGTCCACGTGGCCCGGGGTGTCGATGAGGTGGAGGGTATGGTCCTTCCAACCGACGCGTACGTTCTGCGCCTTGATGGTGATGCCCCGCTCCCGCTCGATGTCCATCGAGTCGAGGTATTGCTCGCGCATCAGCCGGGGGTCGACGGCGCCGGTCAGCTCCAGGATACGGTCGGACAGCGTCGACTTGCCGTGGTCGACATGGCTGATGATGGAGAAATTGCGGATTTGATCGACGGGAAGCACGGGCTGCTCAGCGTACCGTCGGGCGGCCGGTGCCCAGGCAGGATGCCGGCGGGGGCCGGACGGTGGGAGCGATCGCCCCCGTGCTGCTAACCTGCACTGTCTTCACCAGCACTCTCGTGGCCGGACTTCCCCCTGGGTTCGTCGGCCGTTTATCTCTGAGTGACCCGGGTTGCCCATGTGGGCGGCGCCGGAACCGAATTCTCGAGCACGACAAGGAACAGCCGTGGCAAACATCGCCAGCCAGATCAAGCGCAATCGTCAGAACGAGAAGCTCCGCGCCCGCAACAAGGCGGTCCGTTCGGAGCTGCGGACCCGGACCAAGCGGGCCATCGTCGCTGCCGAGACGGGCGCCGAGGACAGCTACGACGCCCTCCGGCTGGCCATCAAGCGGATCGACAAGGCTGCCGCCAAGGGCGTCATCCACAAGAACCAAGCCGCCAATCGCAAGGCCCGCCTGATGAAGCGCACTGCGGTCTACCTCGCCGAAGACGAGGAATTCACCGAAGACGAAGGCTGAGGCCCGGTGGCGGGCCACACGAGGCCCGGTGGCGGGCCACACGAGGCCCGGTGGCGCGTGGATAGCACTTCAGCCGAACCACGGGCGGGTTGAAATTCCAGATCGAACCAGTAGCCGTCAGCCGAGCTGATCGCTGTCAGTCGAACAGCGTCGGCGTGGTCACCGGTACGGGCACCACTTCTTCCTCATCAACGTCGACCGGGGCAATCAGGCCCGGCTCGTCGTTGGCCACGTTCCCAACCCGCCGATCGACGGGATGATGGACCAGCGTGCCCGCCGCGGACGGTTGCATCAGGGCCTCGAGCAGGTCGGCCTCCTCGGTCGGATCGAGCCAGGCATCGATGGCCTCCTGCTCGAGGATCACCGGCATGCGCTCGTGCACGGGGGCGACGTCGGGGCCGGCAGTGGTGGTGATGATGGCGCATGAGGTGATCCACGCCGACCGGTCGTCACCGCCGATCGGGTCACGCCACACCTCCCACAGTCCGGCCAAGGCCAACGGCTGGCCGTCAGCCCGGGAGAAGAAATGGGGTTGGCTCCGGCCTCCTGGTCCTTTGTGCCACTCGAAGAACCCGTCGGCGGGTATGACGGCGCGGCGGGAGCGGAACGCCTCCCGGAAGGAGGCCTTCGACGACACAGACTCGGCCCGAGCATTGAACAACCGGCCTCCCGGCGCGGCTTCCTTCGACCACGAGGGAATCAGGCCCCAGCGGAACCGGTCGAGGACGCGCTGTCGGGACCCGGCCGTGTCGGGCGGGCTCCCGCCGTCGACGATGCCGAAGATCTCGGTGGTCGGGCCGACGTTGAACCGGGGCATATCGCCCGAGGCGACGCCGGCGGCCAGCGCAGCCTCGAAGACGCGCGACAAACGCTCTGGTTCCGAATAGAGGGCGATCCGACCGCACATGACTCACCCAGGGTATGCGTCCGGACGTCGGGCCATACCCCCGGGTAGGCGGGACGAGGGGGCGGGAGCGATCGTCCATCCGGGCCCGATCCACAGGCCACGCCTGGAGCTTCACTGCGGTTCCCGCCACTTTCCCCTATTCTTTCGGGGTTGCCGGCGAGGGAGATCCATGACACAGGAGGATCACCTTCCTGCCACAGCCAATCGAGGAACACCTCACGGCGCGCGCTCGCCTCGTGGCCCCGGACGGGTACTCGTGATCGGCGGAACCGGTTTCATAGGTTCAGAGGTCGTCTTCGAGCTGCTGGGCGACGGCGCCTCGGTCGGCGTGATGGCCCGAAACCCTCCCTCGGACTGGCGACGGCCGTGGTTGGCCCAGACCGACCTGTTCATCGGCTCGGCCGGCGACCCCACTGTGTTGTCCCGGGCCCTCACGGACGTCGATTGGGTGGTGTACGCCGCCAGTTGTCCCCCACCCTCGGCAGACCTCGACCCCGATGGTTCGATCGCCCAGACCGTCCCGACGCTGATCAGCGTCCTCGAAGCCTTGCGTGAGCGCCGGGGCGTTGGCCTGACGTACCTGTCCTCGGGTGGCACCGTGTACGGAAACCCTGAGGCCCTGCCGGCCACGGAATCGAGTTGCTGTGTTCCCGTCTCGGCGTACGGGATCACCAAATTGCTGGGCGAGAAGAACGTCACCGAGTACGGCTCGGCCTATCGAATTCCGGTGCGCATCCTTCGGATCGGCAACGCCTACGGACCATTGCAGTCGGCAGAAGATGGGCAAGGGATCCTGGCCGTTCTGCTGGACGCGGCCCTGACCGGGAACGAGGTCAGCATCTTCGGGGACGGGCACTCCGTACGTGACTACGTCTACGTGGCCGATGTGGCCAGGGCCGTTGCCCGCCTACAACCGACCCTGGGCGAGCCTCACGTGATCAATGTCGGGAGCGGTACTGGTCTGTCCATCCGGCACTTGCTCGACGTGGTCGAAGGGGTGACCGACTCTTCCATCCAGGTCCGCTGGTCTCCGCAGCGCAGCTTCGACGTCCGTTCCATCGTCCTCGACCTGACGCGGCTCAACCAGCAGCTCGAGTGGGAGCCCCGGGATATCGAGACCGGAACCGCCCAGATGTGGGATCAGCTCCTGTCCTGGCAATCCGAGTCGACCGAGCAAGAGCCGGCGTGAACCGGCAACGACCCTGGTCGCCGGCGTGCTCAGCGGTCGCGAGCTGGATGCCGCCGGGGTTACGACCGACGGGGCGGCGCCTGCATCCTGCACCCGACATCCGGTCCAGGCTAACGATCAGGGCCAACCTCAGGGGCAACGTCGACAAGCCGGCGTCGGGATCGACGGTGGACCGTGGCCGGATCATGCTGCAGGGGTGGTGCGTCTGGGGCGACCAACCGGCACTGGCGGTCGAGGCCCACGTCAATGGCCTCCTGGTCGGTCAGGCGGTGACCGGCACCGATGACCGCCGGGACGTGGGACGGGCGCTGGGTGATCCGAACCTGGCCAAGGCGGGGTGGTGCATGATCGCCGACATCAGCTGGATCGTCGACCAGGACGCCGTGGACCTGGTCGTGACGGCGTGGGGCGAGCCGGGCGTCCCGCCGGTCAGGCTCGGTTCGATCGCCCTCAGGCTGCGCGACACGGTCGGTTCCGCCGACCGGTCGAGCCCACAGGACGAGTTCGTGGGAGCGCTCGATCTACCTGTGGCCGACGGCCCGATCGGTCCCGACGTCGTGAAAGTCGCCGGTTGGTTGCTGAACCCGACCGCTCCGACCGCCAGCGTGGACATCGTGGTCGACGGTCATCATGCCGGCCGGGCCCGGCTCGGGATGGAGCGACCTGAAATCACGGATCTGTTCCCAGTTCCGCACGCGCCCATCTCCGGATTCGAGCATCTGGTCGACCTCGCACAGCTACCGTCGTTGGCATCGCCGGCAACGATCCAGGTCGTCGCCCGGACGGTCGAAGGGAAGGAACAGGTCGTCATGGAGCGCACGGCTTCGGTGGCGCCGGCCCACTCACCGCAACCCGGGTCCGGGCGGGACGAGTTGTTGCAGGATCGGCTCTGGGCGTTGCTCGCCCAGGTCGACCGTCGCACCACCACGGACCTCAATCTGGTTGTGTTCACCCACCAGCTCGGTCTGGGCGGGGCGCAGCTGTGGCTCTCCGAGCTGCTGGTCCGATCGGGTGCCGGCACCAGCTTCCCGTGCACCGTGATCTCCCTGGCCGACGGACCCCTCCGCGGCCTCCTCGAGGAGAATGGCGTGACCGTGCACGTGACATCGGTCCCGCCGGTCGACGACGCGACGTACTACGAGAGCCGGCTCGTGGAGCTGTCGATGCTGGTGGCCGCAGGGGGCCACAATGCGGCCCTGGTCAACACCGTCATCTCGTGGATCGGGGCCGACATCACCACCAGCCTGGGACTCCCCACCGTGTGGGCCATTCACGAGAGTCTGTCCCCGTCGGCCTACTGGGCGCTGGTCGATCCCGCCGCACAGGGTGATCCCGCTGTCCGCTGGTCGTTCGATCGGGCTTTGAAGGCCAGTTCGGCCCTGGTGTTCGAAGCGGAGGCCACGAGGCGGCTCTACGCACCGGTCGCCGGTCCAGGACGGACCGTGGTCATTCCGTACGGCATCGACACCGGGGCGATAGAGCGCTACCGGAAACGGGTGAGCCGCAGCGCCGCCCGCTCGTTGGACCGGCTCCCCTCCGACCGCAAGGTGCTGTTGGTCATGGGCACGACCGAGCCGCGCAAGGCGCAGACTCGGCTGCTCGAAGCCTTCGCCCTCGTGGCCCCGGACCATCCTGACTGGATGCTGGTCTTCGTAGGAGCGACGGGGAGCCCTTATGCCCAGGAGCTGAAGCGGTACATCAAGTGTGTAGGCCTCGAGAAGCAGACCCTGGTGGTTCCGGTGGTGGCCGACACCTACGCCTGGTATCGGGCGGCGGATGTGCTCGTGAGCGCCTCGGATATGGAGTCCCTGCCCCGTTCGGTACTGGAGGCCATGTGCTTTGGCGTGCCCGTGCTGGCTACCTCTGTCTTCGGGCTCGGCGAGCTCATCACCGATGGTGAGAACGGCTTCCTGTTCGAACCGAGCGACCTGGTGGCAGCCACTGATGCCCTCCGCCGGGTGCTCGCCATGTCTCCGGACGACCGCACCGCAGCCGGGAAGGCTGGCCGACTCCACATCCTCGAGCATTACGACGCGTCGGGCTATGCCGCCGACGTCGTCGCCCTCCTCCGCGGCCTGCTCGACGACCCGACGGTCGTGCCCTCCAGCATCCTGTCCGATGGCGGACGGCGCTCGGCAGCCCACGCCTCCTCCGGCATCGAAGCCAGAGCCCACGCCTCCCTCGGCATCGAGGCGAAATGACAGGGGCTGCTCGTGTGGCCGTCTGCGACGGCACCGGTCGCACCACACCGACTGACCGACCAGGCTGAGAAGCGATGGCCAGTCGAGCCATCAGTGATCCACTGACCGCTCCGGCTCCAGGGGCTCCGGCTCCAGGCGCTCCGGCTCGAGCCACCAAAGAGCCTGCCTCTGCATCGCCCGCCTTTCCCGCCGTCCAACCACGGTCCGCCCGCCGGTCGCCGGCACGTTGGTCCACCGCGACCCGGTGGGGCGTGTGGACCACCCTGGCGGCGGCCGCCGTCGGCAATGGCTGGTGGATCCACTCCGACCACCAGTCACCGCCCTGGGACGAGGCGAACTACCTGCACATCGCGTTTACGTGGCGGCATGCCTTCGACACCGGGGGCCTCGGCAGCTGGGTCTCGTCGCTCTACCACGCAAACCCGGCGTACCCGCCGCTCTACATGCTGCTCATCAGCCCGACCGAGGCGATCGATCCGGGGGTCCGCGCCGCGCTCGTCGTCAACACCGCGCTGTTGCTGGGGACCGCACTCGGCGCCGCGGTCACTGCGGGCCGGTTGTTCGGTCAGAGGGCGGCGTTCCCCGCCGCGCTGCTGGTGGCCGGATGCCCCATCATCTACGGGCTCAGTCGCACGCCGTTGGTGGACATCCTCCTCGTGTTCCTCTCCACCATGGCCGTCATGTCTGCCGTGCTCTCCAACGGCTTTCACAATCGCCGGTGGGCCATCGCCTGTGGCCTGTCCGTGGGGCTGGCTGCGTTGACGAAGATGACGGCGCCGGGCATCCTCATTCCGCCCATCCTCTGCTGCCTCTTCGTACCTGCCCGACTTCACCTCCGTCGTCAAGCGGCGAACTTGGCCTGGGCGGGGCTGACTGCGGTGACGGTGGCGCTTACGTGGTACGTGGTGAACCTGGGCCCGTCGCTCGATTACCTCCACTCGGCCACCGGGGGGGCCCTGGCCATCGGCACGACCGGCAACCCGCTTTCCTTCCGCGCCTTCGCCGCATTCGTTTCCCACACCATCGATTGGGCGACCGGTGCCATACTCGCCGCCACGGCGCTGGTCGCCGGGGCGCTGGCCGTCAGCCGGCTCGGCCGCGGTATTGACCGGACCATGCTGGCGCGTATCGGGATTCCTGTCCTCTGGTTCGCCACAGGATTCCTGGCGCTGGCCGTATCGCACAATCAGGACGTTCGCTACCTCGCTCCGGGCGTCGTGGGCTTCGGGGCGCTCACCGCCGGCGCGCTGGGCTCGATCTCGCGGTCGCTCATCGGGCGCATCGTCCTGGCGGTGGCGACCGGCGCCCTCCTGCTCCAGTTCGTGAGCTATTCGAGCTCGTTCCCTCCTGCCGGCAAGGCAACGGTCAGCGTCGGCAACAGGTTGTTCTCGATCGCCGTCCCCTTCGATGGGTCATCACTGGCCTATACCTATCGCCCCGGCGTCCCCGACTACGCCAATCCCATCGTCGACCAGCTGGCACGAGCACGCCAGCGCCTCGCCCCCCGTGGGAGCCTGACCGTCTGTTTGTTGACCAGCCAGCAGGTGGTGAACGGAAACACCCTCGGCTTCGTCTCCGAAGTGGCGGGCCTTCCGCTGCGATACGTCGACTACAGCTACGTGCCGACCCTCACGGCCGCGCAGCTCGGGTCGGCCATTGCCAGCTGCCCCGTGGTCGTCCTGCAGGTGTCCCGGTCCTCGGGGCGGCCGGCGAACGACACCGGCCGAGTCGGGGTTCTCAACCGGTCGAGTGCCGAAGCGAGACTGGGGCCAACGCAGTTGGCCCGGTTCGACGGCCCTCGAGTCTCGCTGCCCATCGGGCACGGCCTTGATGCGGTCATCCTCAGCCGATCCTGAGACGATGGGCCAGATTCAAATGGCTGGACACAAAGGGCGAGACAAAGGGCGGGAGAGGGCCAGATACAAAGGGCGGGACAGACAGCGAGCAGACCGCATCAACCTGCGACCCATTCCCAGCGGCTGACCCGACCGGGGTCCCATCCTTCAGCCCCCGACGCGTGGTCCGCGGCGACGGCCAGCGCGCCCGCATAGCCAATCCCCAAGGCGACATCCGCGACCACCGGGCCGTCGGCGTCGTCGTCCACCGATTCGGTCCCGAGCCCGGTACCCAGGCACTTGACCGAGGCCTCATGGCGCACCCACAGACGGAAGAACACCCTCGTCCGGGCGCCCGGGGGGGCCGACAGGAGCTCCCCGACCGCCCGGGCCGGGAGGGCCCGTCGCGCCAGTGCCAGTACGTCGAGGTCGTCGCGGATCCATTCGACATCGACCCCCACCGGATGACCGACCGAGACAGCCACCAGGGCAATGGCCGCGGAGTGCGACAGGTTGAACCTCAGGTCCCGACCCGTCGGACCGGCGAGGCCTGGCTTGTCGCGAGGTCCGAGCTCGAAGACGAGGGCAGCGGCCTTCTCGTCCACGTAGCCGGCGAGGATCTGCCGCAGCGCCACTCGCGACACCGCCCATCGTCGGGCGTCCTCCGGCGACCGGAAGCGGGCGGCCCGTTGGCGCTCGTCGACCGATAGATCGCGGCCATCAGTGGTCGCCACTGTATGCGCGTCGGGCCCGTCGAGATCGACACGCCACAGGTGTAGCCGCCCGGGAACGAGCGAGGTCGCCGTGCGGGCATCGGGGCTAGTCCAGCCGGCTGCCACCAGGGCCCGTCGCCTCCAGCCCAGCCAGGATGCACTGGTCAAGGCACTCGGCCAGCGACGCCACCGCCGGCTCCCGGAGCATGCCGTGGTGGGAGCCGGCAACGACGCGTTGGTCGACACCTCCCACCTGGAGCCCGTACCAGCGCGCCAGCTGCGCTCGTTGGAGGCCGTCGCCGTCCACCTCCGGCCGGATCAAGACGACGGTGGCAGCCAGCGGTCCCGCCCGGTATCGAGCCACGTTCTCGCCGGCGATCCTCAACACGTCCGCTCCCCGGCGGGCGGCCAGGGGAGCGATGGAGCCCCGGGTGGCGGCGTTCAACCAGTCGAGGACCCGGTCGGCGGCATGCCGGCGCCGCGTCTGCAACCGGGGGTCAACGCTCGGGCGGGCGCGCCGGGCCTCGTCCGACGGCGGTGGGAGGAGCATGGTCTGCATACCCATTTCCGCTCGGCCACCCTGCCAGGCCCAATGGGCCAGTCCGGCATGCTCGGCCCGCCCGTCTCCCCGCTCGCCGAGCGGGAAGGCGTCCTGCAGATCAGGGCGCGACAGGTAGGCGGCGTAAACGTAGCGGTTGATGATCACGTCGCCGTGCTCCGTGACCGGCTCACCCAACCAGGCGACGAACTCGTCGGCCTCCGTGGGGTCGGAGAATACGGCGCCGAAGTCGAGGCCGTCGTCAGCGGCATGGACGCGGGCCACGTTCATCACCGGGTCGTACACCGTGCCGTTGGCCAAGGTGCGGGTCCGCCACAGCGGACCCACCGAGTCGATGGAGGCGAGCAGTGCCACCCGTTCACCGCCAGCCTCCAGCCTGGTCGCCACTTCGTAGGCGACCAGCGAGCCGAAGCACCGTCCACCCAACAGGTACGGGCCGTGGGGCTGCACCCTGCGGATCTGGCGCACGTAGTGCCGAGCCATGGCCTGCACGGTCCTGTGCAACGGCGCCGCACTGTCGAGCCCGAACGGCTGGAGGACGTAGAAGGGCTGGTCGGGGCCCAACCGTCGGGCCAGGGGGCCGTACCCAACCACGTTCCCGTCTCCGGCGGTGACGGCGAAGAACGGTGGCCGCGACCCGGTGGTGCTCAACGGGACCAGCGAGCCCGTGCGAGCGTCCCACCCGTCAGAGCGCATCAACCGGGCCAGTTGCGCCACCGTCGGCGCCTCGAAGATGGTGGCCAACGGAAGTCGGGCCCCGGTCGTCCGCTCGATGGCGGCAAAGAGCTCCACGGCAAGCAGGGAATGCCCGCCGAGCTCGAAGAAGTCGTCGTCGAGCCCGATCTGGCGCACGCCGGTCACCTCCTGCCAGACGGCGATCAGGCTGTTCTCGAGGCGGCTGGCGCCGGCGACTGGTCGTGCCTGAGTCCCCTCAGGGGTGACGCCGGGGGTACAGGGATCGTCGGGGAACCACGTGGAAGGGAGCGGCGGGAGCCGCTCGGAATCTATTTTCCCGTTGGATCGCAGCGGCAGGCGCGGGAGCCACACGAAGGCGGTCGGCACTAGGTATGACGGCAGTACCGACCTGAGGAACTCGTTCAGCTCGGTGTCGCCGATCGGCCCGCCGATGGGGCCGTCGCCCTCGGGCACCTGGTCGGTCGCTCCCGTCTTCGCACTCCGGGTTGGGACCAGGTAGGCCACCAGCCGTTTGTCGTCCGGCCCGAAGTCGACGGTGACCACGTGGGCCTGGCCGATGTGGCGATGATCGAGCAGGACCGCTTCGGTCTCGGCCGGCTCGACCCGGTGTCCCCGGACCTTCGCCTGGCGGTCGATGCGCCCGAGGAACTCCAGGAGCCCGTCGGTCCGCCGCCGTACCCTGTCTCCCGAACGGTACAGGCGGTCGCCCGGTATCCGGGGGAACGGATTGGGGACGAACTGCTCGGCCGTGAGGTCCGGACGCCCGGCATAGCCCCGGGCCACACCGTCGCCACCGATCCACAACTCACCGGCGACCCCGTTTGGCACCAGCTGGCCGGCAGGGTCGACGATGGCGACCCAGGTATTGGCGATGGGCGACCCGATCGGCACCCTCCCGTCCACCCGGCTACCGGCCGCCATTCGATGACAGCACGTGAACGTGGTGCCCTCGGTGGGGCCGTATCCGTTCACCACCACGCCACCGGCATCGAGCACGTCGAGCAGGCGGTTGACGTGTGACGGTGACAGCACATCCCCACCGGCAAGCACCTGTCGGAGCGAGGCGAGCGGTCCCAGCTGATGGTCGACCATCTGATGGAAGAGCCCCGCCGTCAGCCACGCGGTGGTCACGCCGTGGGCGGTAAGCAGGTCGGCGAGCTCGGCCGTTGACAACGCGCCGGTCGGGGCCACCACCAAGCGTCCCCCGTTGAGCAGCGCACCCCAGATCTCGAAGGTCGAGGCGTCGAAGGCCAGCGGGGCTGCGGCCAACACGACCTCGTCGGGGCCCAGCTCGACGTAGTCGGTTCCCCGAACCAACCGGACCACGCCTCGATGAGGCACCTCGACGCCTTTGGGCTCGCCGCTCGAGCCGGAGGTGAAGGCCACATAGGCCAGAGCGCGGGCATCACCCTTCCGGTGGGGCAGCGGAGCGGGGTCATCTCCTGACTCCGCCCTGGCATCGACCTCCACGATGGTGACCGGCGCACCGTCGAAGCGGGGGGCGCTCCCCGGCGCGGTGCACACGACGGGGATGGCGGCATCGCTCAGCAGGCGACGCAGCCGGGCCTCGGGCAGGTGCGGATCCATCCCGACGTAGGCGGCGCCGGCTTTCAGGACGCCGAGCAGGGCCACGATCATCGATAACGACCGGTCGTCGACCACCCCCACGCAGGCCCCGGGTCCCACGCCCTCCGAGGTCAACTCGGCCGCCAGGCGGTCCGACCACGAGTCGAGCTCGGTATAGGTGAGCAGCCGACCATCGGCCACCACGGCAACGGCGTCGGGTCGCTCGCGTACCCGATCGGCGAACACCGCTTCGATGGTCGAGTCCCGCTCGTAGGAGTGGGCCGTTCCTCCGGCGGCAAGGAGGAGATCCCTCTCAGCCGCCGTGGTCAGTGTCAGCTCGGAGAGGCGCGCCGTCGGCCGTTCGACCAGTTGTGCGAGCACCTGGAGGTATGTGGTGAACATCGCTTCGCCGGTCGACTCGTCGAAGATGTCGGTGGCGAAGTCCCACACCACCGAGAGCTCCTCGCCGTCGGGCCGACCGGCCCGAGGGCCGCGCCCCCGTCGGTTGATAACGACGACGTTGAGGTCGGCCTTGGACGATCCGTTGCTCAGCCCGTCATGGACGGTCAGTGTCAGATCGTCGATGTCCAGCTCCGGGAAGGGCGAGTCGTGGAACGAGAAGAGATGGTCGTAGTAGGGATTGTGTCCCGGCCGGCGATCGGGGGCGAGGGCCCGGACCACCTCGTCGAACGGCAGCTCCTGGTGGGCGAGCGCGCCCAACGAGGCCGCTCTGACTTGAGCCAGGACCGACTCGATGGTCGGATCGTTGGCCAGGTCGACCCGAAGCGCCACGGTGTTGACGAACATGCCGACGACGGGCTCGGAGCCGGCGAGCCGTCGGTTGGCCAGCCCCGAGCCAATGACCACGTCCGTCTGTTGGCTGAGACGGGCGAGAAAAACGAAGAACGCCGCCGTCATCACCATGTAGGGGGTGCAGCCGGCACCCGAGGCCACCTGTCGCAACCGGTCGATCAGCTCGGGCGCCAGGTCCGAACGAAGCGACCGCCCACAGAAGGTTCGGGTGGGCGGCACGGGTCGGTCGGTGGGCAGCAGGAGGAGCGGTGGGGGGTCGGAAAGCTGCCTGGCCCAGTACTCGAGCTGGCTGCGCCCGGCATCGGTGGCGGGGAAGGCATGCTGCCAGGCGGCAAAGTCGGCGTACTGGACGGCGAGGGCGGGGAGCGGATCGCGGCCCCCGGACGCCATCGCCCGATAGAGGGTCACCATCTCGTCGAGCGTGGCCGCGAACGACCAGCCGTCGTGCACGACATGGTGCTCGACCCAGATCAGGGCCCGGCTGTCGTCGCCCAGGCGGGTCAACGTCCAGTGGACCAGCGGGAGCTCGGTGACGGCGATCCGGTCCGAGAACCGCTCCGCGGCCAACGCGCATAGCGCCGCTTCCGGATCGGGCTCCGACCGGAGGTCGACGACGGGCAGGGTCACCTCGAGGGCTGGATGGACCTGCTGCATCCATGCCCCTCGCACCTTGGGGAACGTGGTCCGGAGCACCTCATGCCGATCGACGAGGGCCTGGAGCACGCGACGCAGCGTGTCCTCGTCCAGGGGGCCGTCGAAACGGATCACCGCCTGCGACTGGTACGGGAGCGCCTCGTCGGCCAGCTCGCTGAGGAAGCAGGCCTGCGCCTGGACCACGGACGCCGGTACCAGGCCGGCACGATCCGTCGGCACCAGCGGGGGCATCTCGGCGATGTCGCCGGACGCGCCGGTCCCGGAGGGTTGAGCGTTGTCGATCCGGGCCGACAGCGCAGCGACCGTCCGGTCGGCGAAGACCGAGGCGAGCGGGAGGTCCACGCCCGTGGCGTCGCGCACCATCGACAGCAACCGGAGGGCCAGCAACGAGTCGCCACCCGAATCGAAGAAGTCGTCGTCGGCCATCACGTCGTCCGACTCGAGGACCCGGGCCCACAGCCGACCGACCGTACGTTCGGTCTCGGTGCCGAGAGGACGGCCCGTCCCCGATCGGGTGGGTGCAGGCAACGCAGCACGGTCGACCTTGCCGTTGGCGGTATGCGGAAACTCGTCGAGCACCACGAAGGCAGAGGGCACCATGTACTCGGGGAGCTTGTTCCTGACGTATCGGCGGAGGCGGAAGGCATCGACGTCGTACGCGGCCCTTACGTAGGCGACCAAACGCCTGTGCCCTTCGATGTCCTCCCGAGCCACCACCACCGCCTGTGCTACCGCTGGGTGCCCGGTGAGGACCGCTGCCACTTCGGTGGGCTCCACCCGGTAGCCGCGGATCTTCACCTGGTCGTCGAGGCGGCCGAGAAACTCGAGCTCGCCGGTGGGCAGCATCCGGACCAGGTCGCCCGTCCTGTACAGCCGTCCGCCCGGCGTGGGTCCAAAGGGATCGTGGACGAACTGGACGGCGGTTGCCTCCGGCAGGTTCAGGTAGCTGCGGGCGACGCCGTCGCCGCCGATGCACAGCTCCCCCACCCCGCCTGCCACCGGCCTGAGCTGCGCGTCGAGCACGTAGAGCTCGGTGTTGGGCAACGGGTGGCCGATAGGTACGGGCTGGTCGGACGGGAGGTCGCCCACCTCGTAGACAGAGGCGGTGACCGTGGCCTCGGTGGGGCCATAGGCGTTGACCAGCCGAGTGCCAGGATGCGCTTCCCGTAGTCGTCGGGCATGACTGGGCGACAAGATGTCGCCGGCCGACAGCACCAGCCGGTATGAGCCCAGGCTGGCCAGGGCCACGTCCACCATTTGATGCAACAACCCGGACGAGAACATCCCGATGGTGACGCGGTGGCGCTCGATCGTCTCGGCCACGGCCCGGGGATCGGGGCGCCCGTGTGGATGCACGACCAGCTTGGCCCCGTTGCAGAGCGCGCCCCAGATCTCGTAGGTGGAAGCGTCGAATCCGAGCTGGCTCACGTGCAGCACCGCGTCCGTCGCCGTGGGGATGAGCCCCCGGGCGCCCCGGACGTAGCGGAGCACCCCCCGGTGCTCGATGGCCACGCCCTTGGGCCGGCCGGACGAGCCCGAGGTGTACATCACGTAGGCCAACGAGCGCGGCCCGAACGACGGTGTCCTGAACGGGTGATCGGCAACGACGATGGGGTCGGCGCCGGGCGTGGCAGCCTCGGCCAATCCGAGGACGGGGACGTCGAATGTCTCCCTGGCCCGGTCGATCAGGTGGCCCTGGGCCAAGACCGCTCGCGCCCGGGTGTCTTCGGCCATGAAGCGAAGGCGTTCGCTTGGGAAATCGGCATCGAGCGGTACGAACGCGGCCCCAGCCTTGAGTACGGCGAGGATGGCCAGAACCGCCTCGATGGAGCGATCGGCCATGACCCCAATGCACTGGTCGGGCCCGTCGATCAGCGTCTCGAGCCGCCTGGCCACGTCCGAGGACAGACCGTCGAGCTCCTGGTAGGTCCATGACTGCTGTCCGTCCTCGACGGCTGGCGCGTCCGGTCGCTCGGCCACCCGCTGGGCGAACACCTCGTGGATGGTCGAGTCGCGCTCGTAGGGGGTGGCCGTGTTGTTCCACCCCGGCGGGGGGCCTAGCTCAGGATCCTGTCCCATCCTGATCTGCGTCGTCATCAGTCTCGCATTCGTGGCCATGTCACGCCCGCATGAGGCACTCGGGACAAAGTAGTCGCTCCCGCAGGTCCTGGCCTTGAGCTCAAGCCACGGTCGGCGTTCTCAGGCCAACCGCGGTCGGCGCTCTCAGCCCAACTCGACGCGGCGGGTCAGCTCGACCGCCTCGAGCAGCCGCCGGTCGTGGGAGACGAGCAGGAGCGTGCCGGTGAAACTGGACAGCGCCGCCTCCAGTTGCTCGATGGCGGGCAGATCGAGGTGGTTGCTGGGCTCATCCAGGACCAAGAAGTTGACGCCGAGCGCCTGGAACGTGGCCAGTTCGGCTCGTGTGCGCTCGCCGGGTGACAAGGAGATACCGGGCCGAGTGACGTGGTCGGCACCCAGCCCGAACTTGGCCAGAAGGGACCGGGCTTCCGAGAGGGTGAGCCCGCAACGGGCGACGACGGAGTCGACCACGCTGACCGGACCGAAGAGGGCCCGTCGATCCTGACCGAGCTCGCCTACCACCACGCTGGGGCCGAGCCACTGGGTCCCCTCGGTGAGGGGCAGGCGACCCAGGATGGCCTCCACCAATGTCGACTTGCCTGATCCGTTCGGCCCGATGAGGCCGACCCGCTCGGCCCACCCGATCTCCAGGTCGACCGGGCCGAGCGTGAACGTGCCTCGCTCGATGACGGCAGCGGCCAGACGGGCCACCACGGCCCCAGCCCGCGGCGCCTGCTCGATCGTGAAGCGAAGATCCCACCCCTCCCAGGGTTTGTCCACCACATCGAGGGCATCGAGGGCGCGCTCGGTTCGGCGGGCTCGGGAAGCCAACTGCTCGGTCCGGTTGATCCGGAAGTCGCGCTGGGCCTTGTCGTTGTCCCTGGGGTTGCGCTTCTCCCGTTGGACGCCCGACGTCGCCCACTCACGCTCGCGCTTGGCCCGGTCGCTCAACTCGGACCGCCGGGACTGGTAGACGGCGAAGTCCTCTAACTGATGGCGCCGGGCCGTCTCCCGTTCGGTCAGGTAGCCGCCCCACCCTCCGCCATAGAGGCGCCCAGTGTGGTCGTGCTCGTCGAGCTCCAGGACCGAGGTGACGGTTCGGTCGAGAAAGGCACGGTCGTGGGAGACGACGATCATGGCCCCGACATGGGACAGGACGTACGACTCCAAACGCTCCAGCCCGTCGAAGTCCAGGTCGTTGGTGGGTTCGTCCAGCAGGGTGATGTCGAAGCGGGACAGCATGATGGCAGCCAACGCCAGTCGTGACTCCTGCCCACCGGACAGGGAGGCCACCGGGTGGTCGGCCATTCCGGCCCCGAGTCCCGATTCGGTGAGCCCCAGCTCGGCCAGTACCACGTCGATCCGGGCGTCGAGGTCGCCGGCCGACAGGGTGGTGTACCGCTCGAGTGCCACCTCGTAGCGCTGGTCGGCCTCCCGGGTGCCATCGGTGAGCCCGCTGGCCGCTGCGGCGAGCTCGGCTTCGGCCGCGGCGACGCCGGTGCGCCGAGTCAACGCGGCCCGGACGGTCTCCCCGGCAGGGGCCTCGTGCTCCTGGGTGAGGTAGCCCACGGTGGCGCTGGGCGGGTCAAGCCGGACCGAACCCGCCATGGGTGGCTCCGTACCGGCGAGAACCGAGAGCAGGGTGGACTTGCCGACCCCGTTGGGGCCAACCACGCCGATCCGGTCAGAGGGCCCGACAGTGAACGAGATGTCGCGGAGGACTGTTCGGCCACCGCGGTCGTGGGACAGGTGGACGGCCATGAGCGTAGCCAAAGAAGAAGTAAGTGCGGGCACGGGAAGCCTCCGGGGACCAAGGGACAGGGTTCGGGCGAGGACTACCGGCTATCAGCGCACGCCATCAGAATAGCGGTCCATGGGCGCCGTGGTGACGGCTACTCCCCCCGCCCGAACTCCCATCAAAGCTGGGTCACGGACCAGTTCACCGATCGGGGCAGCACCGTTGGGGTGCCGACATCAAGTTGGATATCCACGTGCGAGCCCAGTCCAATGTTCCGGGGATTTCCGCGGTACCGCCGACCGTCGACGTACATCGTGAGCTTCCCCTTGGCCGGCCCGACCTGACCGGCACTCAGCGGCTGTCTCCAAACGTCGAAGAACTCACCAAGGGTGTAGCTGTGCCCGGCGGGGGACTCAATGTGGATCACTCCATCCTGGGCATGGACGTGGAGCCAGTAGTAGCACCGGGTTGCCTGGTAGAAGGGACCTTCCGGGGTCGACGCGGCGGCGGGCGCCACGATGCCGATGCCTGGAGGAATGGGACGGAGCTGACCGTTCACGTACACGCTGAGGTGAGTGTGGACATGGAACGCCACCTGCTCATGTGCGTTGCACTGGATGCCGTCCACCATCTGCCCGGTGGCGGCAGTAGAAGCCGGCGCAAGCACGGTGCCCTGCTGCAGAGGAACGGCTTCAGGTCCCGGTGGACCGGAAACGAACTTCGTGGCCGCGGTCAGGGATGAAGCAGCCGAGCCGTTCGAGGTGGCGGCGATGCTGGTGATCACTCCGACGATCACGACGGCCGCCGCTATCGGAACCCGGGCATGGCCGCGCCGGGTACGGCGGGATTGGGATTGGGATTGCTTGTGCTTGTGCTTGTGGATGTGCGTGTTCATTCGATCTCCTCAATTGGGTGCGACGGGTGCGCGGTGGGCGCAGCACCGAGTGTTGCGACGATGGGATGACTCCGGTGGTTCTTAGAACAGACGTTGGGTGAACCATGGGGGTAGACGAGGACGCCAGTGCGTTGCAGCAGCCAATGTGCTTCGTGTCCTCGACCTTCCGACTGGGATCAGAGAGAGATCAAGGCTGCCTGGGGTGGCCGGAGGATGCTGGCCTGGACACCTCTGGGCAACCGGGCACGCTTCTTTGGCCGTCGCGTGCGACTGACACCGACGATAGCGACGACCACCAGTCCCACCAGGACCACGGCTTCCTGCCACGGCACCACGCCCGAGGAGACAAGAGGGTTGGCGGGATCGCAACGGGTAGTTCTCGGAAGGCACACGCCGACGTCGGGGGGACCAGAAGTCTGCGCCGCGATGGTCATCCCCCCACGCGGTTGGGCCGTAGCGCCGCTGACGGCGACGTCGAAGTGGGGTACGACAACCATGAGGGCAACCGCCAAGGTGCCCACGAACATGACGAGGCGGAGCCAACGTCTCACGTGAGGAGGCTACCGGGGCCAGTCGGCGGCCGGACGGCGCCCCATGGCAACGGCCGTATCTGCTTGCTCAAATCCCTTTGCTCAATCCCTTTGCTCAAACGAGGCCTTCCCTTCGAGCTGCCGGACGGGCAGCCGTCTCCCTCGCCCCGGGTGATCGCGAGTTCGCGGCGCCCCGACGCAGCCCCGGCGTTCCCGATCCCGATCGGGTCGGCCTGCTACACCAGCCGCCACATCACGACGTGCGGCCCGATAGCAGGCTCTTCCCAGACGTCGCCCTGCACCACGAAGCCTCCTCGTCGGTAGAAGCCAATCGCCGGCACGCGAGCGTTGCACCAGATCAGACCTCCGCCGTCCTTCGCCACATACTCGACAACCCGGTTGAGAAGGGCAGTCCCGATGCCGACAGTGCGGACATCCTCACGAGTGGCCATTCCCCTCAGTTGCCAGGTTGAAGCGTTGGCTGGTACCTCGGCACCGAGGGGAAACGGGGGCCTCGCCGGTGCCACACGAACAGTGCCTACGACCTCTTCGTTTTCGTCAATGGCGGCAAAGGTTCCCGTTGACACCTCATCGTCATCGGGTAGCGCCAGTTGATCGATGGCCTGGTGCGGACGCAAGACGGCCTGCCGGAGCTCCCAGGTGACACTGGCCGGAACTCGGTCCACGCGGAACTGCACGAGCGCACGCTATCCAGACCGCCTTCCGAGAACCTCATTGACATCGAGGCGGCCCATGAGTGACCAGTCTGGCGTGCAATATGAACCTGCCGCCGGAGCTTCGCCTCGGCCAGCCTGTGCTCACGGCTGGCCATGACAACCATCTGGCACTCTCAGACTCTCGTTCCCCGCCGTGTAGATGAAGACCTTCATCAGTCGGCCGATGCGCTCGCCATTGGGGTGGGGCTTCTTGAGCTCGAAGAGCACGGCCAGGTTGGCCGGCTCGAGCAGTCCGAGGGCGATGACCGCCATCACGCCGACGATGATGTAGGAGGCCACCAGCCAACCGTGATGTCGGTAGCTGGCATTCTAGGTTGCCCAGATGGCGAGCGAGCTGGAACCCGGCCCCCAGGGTCATCGCTACCAAGGTAGGCATGATGATCACCATTTTCGGCATGAACCTGGTCGGTGAATTCGATTCTGGCCGGGACAGAGAGCCAGCCAACCCACTCATGGAAGCGCTTGGCGACGGGGACCCGGAAAGCGACGGGGACCCGGAAAGCACTGAAGGGCGCCCCCCGAGGGGACGCCCTTCAGTCTCTAGTACGGATGTTGAAAGGCACTGAACACTCCGGACGGCGCCGAGCGGGACTAGTTCCCGGCTAGAGGATTCAGCGGGTAACTGGCTGGGATTCGCCAGGTGGTCCGACAAGCCGCCTTAGCGGCCAGTCACCTCCAGAG
The DNA here is from genome assembly GCA_963781305.1 of uncultured Acidimicrobiaceae bacterium. Lineage (GTDB taxonomy): Bacteria > Actinomycetota > Acidimicrobiia > Acidimicrobiales > RAAP-2 > DASXMT01. The sequence goes on along the minus strand of CAWAFL010000013.1, from coordinate 903,414 downwards.
TCCCACGTCTATGACTAATCAGTTGGACCACCTCCTTTCTCTGGTGCCCACAGCGTAACGAATGCGCGGCGATTTGTGACGTCATTCGAAGGGATTTTTGGAGGAATTTCGCCGGGTACCCGGCCTGACCTCCGCCGGGGCGCTGCCCGCCCGGTTGGGGCTACTGTACGAACATATGTTCGATGCAATTATCGATGGGCCCGAGGCGCCATCGGAAACCGGTCCCGCCGGGGGTGAGGGCCGAACCCCAGTGAAAGACAGGGCTCCCGCTGTCCGTGAGTCCCTGGCCATCCTGGCCGAACGGGCCCGACCCACCTCCTCGAGCGAGAGCCAGCTCCTCCCGGTGATTCCTCCCCTCCAGGGGCTTTTTCCCGATGGCGGCCTCCGTCGGGGCACCTCGATCGTCGTGGCCGGCGAGGGTGCGGGTGGGCGGGCCGCCGACAGGGCGAGCGGGACGACCAGCGGGCTCACCTTGGGTTTGTCGCTCCTCGGCGCAGCCTCGTCGGCAGGGTCCTGGTGCGCGGCGGTGGGGCTCACCGGCCTGGGGGCTGTCGCCGCCGATGACCTGGGGATCGACCTCACCCGACTGGTCCTCCTCCCCTCCCCGGGGCCGAAGTGGGCCGAGGCCACCGCTGTCCTCCTCGGCGGCATCGACGTCGTCGTGTTGTGCCCGCCCTTCCCCGTCCGCCCGGCCATGGCCCGGCGTCTGTTGGCCCGCACCCGGGATCGAGGGGCGATTCTCATCGTCCTCCCCGGGCACGCCGGCTGGCCGGAGTGCCCCGATCTCCGGCTGATCGTCGGGAACACCCGGTGGGATGGCATCGGCAGCGGGGACGGCCATCTCCGCCGACGGCGGGTGACGGTGACCGCAACCGGGCGACGATCGGCAGCCCGGCCACGACGGCGAGAGCTGTGGCTGCCCTCGATGGCGGGAACCGTGGAGGACGCCGGCCCCGACGGGCCGGTGGACGCGCCGACATGATCGAACGGCTGCTGGTCGTACGGTGCCCCGGTCTTCTCGACGAGGACGAGGGGGGCGCCCTGCTCCGGACCTTTATCCAGGTGCTGGCCGCCGTGGAGGTCTACTGCCCCTGGGTCCAGCCCGTCCGGCCCGGCATCTGCTCGCTCCCCGCCCGCGGGCCGGCCCGGTACTTCGGGGGCGAACAAGCGCTGGTCGACCTGGTCACCGAGGCCACCGCCACCATCGCTGAAACCCAGGTGGGCATCGCCGACGGCCTGTTCGGTGCCGTGCTGGCCGCTCGGGCCACGCTGGTGGTCCCGGCCGGAACCACACCTGCGTTCCTCGCCCCCCTGCCGGTGACCACCCTCGGAGATCCCGACTTGGCCGAGCTGTTGGCCCGGCTCGGGATCCGCACGCTGGGGAACTTCGCCGCCCTCCCCGAACGCCACGTCCTCGGTCGCTTTGGGGCCGACGGCGCCCTCCGCCACCGGGTGGCCCGCGGAGACACCGGGGAGCTCGCCGGGTTCCGCCAGCCCGGGATCGACCGCCGCATCCAGAGGGACCAGCACGGGGGCCGACCGGCCGCCGGCACCCAGGGCGGCTTCTGGGGCGGCACCAGCGACCGGGATGCCCGGGCGGCCCGGACCCTGGCCGACGTGCAGCGACTCCTCGGGGCCGACGGCGTGCTCCGGATCCGGCTGCAGGGGGGTCGCAGCCCGGCCGAGCGGTCCCGACTGGTCACCTGGGGGGCCCGGGAGACCCCCGGCGACCGGACCTTGGATGCGCCCTGGCCCGGGCAGATCCCACCGCCGGCCCCGGCCATCGTGCACACCCCTCCGCTAGGCGCCGAGGTGGTCGACGACGCCGGTGAACCGGTGGTGGTCTCGGGGCGGGGCCTCCTCACCGCTACGCCTGGACGCCTGTCGGTGGGCGGCGGCCCGTGGACGGCGGTGACCGCCTGGGCCGGGCCGTGGCCGGCCGAGGAGCGGTGGTGGTCACGGGCCCGACGACGAACGGCCCGCATGCAGGTCGTGCTGGCCGGCCAGGATGCCCGGCTGCTGTTGACCGAACAGGGCCGGTGGTGGGTCGAGGCCACATACGGCTGAACAGATCGGCTGAACCAGATCGGCTGAACAGACCAGCGGGACTGAACAGACCGGCAGTACCGAAGCGAAGTGGAGCAGAACAGTCGAGGCGGGAGCAGTACAGAAGAGCAGGTAGATCAGTGCCCTACGCAGAGCTACACGTGCACTCCAATTTCTCTTTCCTCGACGGCGCCAGCCACCCCGAGGAGCTGGTGGCCGAGGCCTCCCGACTCGGCCTGTCGGCCTTGGCCCTCACCGACCATGACGGTCTCTACGGCGCCGTCCGCTTCGCCGAGGCGGCGCGGGTCCTCGATGTACCCACCGTGTTCGGTGTCGAGCTGGCCCTCTCTCCCTCCGCCCCCCGCACCGGCGTCCCCGACCCGGGGGGCACCCATCTCATCGTGTTGGCCCGTGACCCCGCGGGCTACGCCCGACTCAGCCGGGCCATCGCCGAGGCCCATCTGGCCGGCGGGGAGAAGGGAAAGCCGATCTTCACCCTCGACGACCTGGCCGCCCGCCACGGGGGCCACTGGCAGATCTTGACCGGCTGCCGGAAGGGCGCGGTAGCCGGCGCCCTGACCGCAGGCGGCCCGTCGGCGGCAGCGCGACAGCTCGATCACCTGATCGACAGCTTCGGAGCGGACAACGTGGCCGTTGAGCTGTGGGACCACGGCGATCCCCTCGACACGGCGCGCAACGATGCCCTGGCCCTGTTGGCCGTAGAACGGGGGGTGAGCCCTGTGGCCACCAACAACGTGCACTACGCCTCCCCCGCTCGGTTCCCGCTGGCCACCGCCCTGGCCGCGGTACGGGCCCGGCGCCCGCTCGATGAGCTGCAGGGCTGGCTCCCTCCCTCGGCCATGGCCTGCCTGCGGTCGGAGAGCGAGCAGCGGCGGCGGTTCGCCCGGTGGCCCGGGGTGATCGAACGGGCAGCCGAGATCGCCGCCGCCTGTGCCTTCGACCTCCACCTGGTCGCTCCCCGCCTCCCCGACTTTCCGATCCCGGCCGGCTACACCGAGCAGACCTGGCTCGTCGAGCTGGTCCGTCGGGGAGCCCTCGAACGCTACGGCCCGCGGGAGGCCGAGCGGGTGCCCGGGGCGTGGGAGCGGCTCGACCACGAGCTGGCCGTCATCGACGCCCTCGGCTTCCCCGGCTACTTCCTCACCGTGTGGGACATCGTGCGGTTCTGTCGAGAGCAGGACATCTTCTGCCAGGGCCGCGGCTCGGCCGCCACCTCAGCCGTCTGTTACGCCCTGGGCATCACCAATGTGGACGCCGTGCATCTGGGGCTGCTGTTCGAGCGGTTCCTCTCCCCGGCCCGCGACGGCCCCCCCGACATCGACGTGGACATCGAGTCGGGCCGGCGGGAAGAGGTCATCCAGTACGTCTATGAGCGCTACGGCCGGTTGCACGCGGCCCAGGTGGCCAACGTCATCACCTACCGGTCGCGCTCTGCCCTCCGCGATATCGGCAAGGCCCTCGGGCACCCGCTGGCCGAGGTGGAGGGGTGGGCGGGCTCGGTCGACCGAGGCGACTCGATCCGCGACCAGGAGGCCATCCCGTCGATGGTGCGCGACCTGGCCGAGGAGGTGCTCGACTTCCCCCGGCACCTCGGCATCCACTCGGGGGGCATGGTGATCTGCGACCGTCCCGTGGTCGAGGTCTGCCCGGTGGAGTGGGCCCGGATGCCCGGGCGGACCGTCCTGCAGTGGGACAAGGACGACTGCGCCGCGGTAGGGCTGGTCAAGTTCGACCTGCTCGGACTGGGCATGCTCACCGCCCTCCACAACATGGTCGACCTGGTGGCCGCACACCACGGCGTCCGGGTCGACGTGGCCCTCCTCGACCAGGAGCCCGAGGTCTACGACCTGTTGTGCCGGGCCGACACCGTGGGGGTGTTCCAGGTGGAGTCCCGGGCCCAGATGGGCACCCTGCCCCGGGTGAAGCCCCGGTGCTTCTACGACCTGGCCATCGAGGTGGCCCTCATCCGGCCCGGGCCCATCCAGGGCAACGCAGTCCACCCCTTCATCCGACGGCGGAACAAGGAGGAGGACATCACCTTCCTGCACCCCTTGCTAGAGCCGGCGCTGAACCGGACACTCGGAGTGCCCCTCTTCCAGGAGCAGCTGATGCAGATTGCCATCGACGTGGCCGGCTTCACCCCGGCCGAGGCCGACGAGCTCCGCCAGGCCATGGGGGCCAAGCGGTCGGGCGAGCGCATGGACCGGCTCCGGGACCGGTTGTTCGACGGGATGGCCGCCCGGGACGTGTCTGCTGACGTGGCCGAGCAGGTCTACGCCGCTCTGGCCGCCTTCGCCAACTTCGGGTTCCCCGAGAGCCACTCGGTGGCCTTCGCCTATCTGGTGTACTCCACGGCCTGGTTCAAGCTGCATTACCCGGCCGCCTTCACCGCCGGACTGTTGAACGCCCAACCCATGGGGTTCTGGTCACCCCAGAGCCTGATCGCCGACGCCAAGCGCCACGGGGTCACCATCCTCCGGCCCGACGTCAATCGGGGTGGGGCCGACGCCATGCTTGAGGGCGACGGCCGCGACGCCATGCTTGAGGGCGACGGCCGCGCTGCCATGCTCGAGGGCGACGGCCCCGGCGCCGCCATGCTCGAGGGCGACCCCGCCATCCGGCTCGGGGTGTCCTCGGTGCGAGGCATCGGTAGCGAGACGGCCGAGCAGATTGCCGCCGGGCGTCCCTGGTCGGGCATGGAGGACTTGGTCCGCCGGGCCGGTGCCACCAAGGCGCAGCTGGAGGCGCTGGCCACGGCCGGGGCATTGGACGACCTGCCGGCGAGGAACGGGGCGGTAGGGAACGGCAAGCCGACGACAAACGGCAAGCCGGCAACGAGCGGCCGTGCGGCGGCGAATGGGCGGGTAGGGAACGAGCCGGCGACGACGGACGACGAGCAGGAAGCCGGCAATCGGCGGTCCCTGGTGTGGGCGGCGGGCGCCGCGGCCCAGGCCACCCCGGGCCGGCTCCCAGGGATGGTCACCGGGGCCGAGTCGCCGGCGCTTCCCACCGCCACCGCCTGGGAGGACGTGGCCGACGACCTATGGGCCCTGGGCATGACCCCCGACCTCACCGCCATGGAGCTGGCCCGTCCGGAGCTCCAGCGTCAGGGCGTGGTCCCCTCGGGCGAACTGGACACGGTCGCCTCCGGCGAGCGGATCACCGTGGGGGGAGTGGTCACCCATCGCCAGCATCCCGAGAGCGCCCACGGCGCCGTCTTCTTGAACATCGAGGACGAGACGGGCATGGTCAACGTGATCTGCTCCCGGGGGGCGTGGGTGCGGTGGCGATCGGTGGCCCGGTTCTCCCCCGCCCTTTTGGTCCGCGGGCGGCTCGAGCGCGGCGACGGGGCCATCAACCTGGTGGCTGAGCGGATCGAGCCCCTCGAGCTGGGGCCGGTGCCGCCCTCCCGGGACTTCCGGTGAGCACTGCGATCCGGATCAGGCCCGAGCTGAGCCGTCCGGGACGACGGCAAGGCCCGTCCGGGACGACGGTTGAGCCGTCCGGGACGACGGCAAGGCCGTCCGCAACGCCGACCAATGCGGCCGGCAGCGCTCAGCGACCCTGGCGCACCAGCCGGCTGAGCCGGGCCACCAGGACTTGGAGCACCAGCTCCCCGGGCAGGGCCGTCACCCCCCGGAGATCCAGGTCGGCCTGGGCCAGCAGGTTGATGGCGCGGGCAATCCGCGCCGTCCCCAACCGCCGGCACTGGGCCAGTGCCTTCTTGGCCGGATAGGCACTGCGCAGGCCGAGCAGCTCGGCCGCCTCCTCCGGCGAGGTCACCCCCGACCCGTCGAGTCGGAGCATCTGGCGGTAGTGGCGGTGCAACAGGGACATGGCCGCCAGGGGATGGAGCTCCCCCGCCCCGGTCATGCGGTAGAGGAGGCCCAGCGACTTCGCCGCGTCGCCACTGTCGATGGCATCGGTGAGGTCCCACGGCGCCACCGAGCCGGCCTCCCCAAGGAACGGGGTCAAGTCGTTCACCTTGACCGTGGCCCCGACCCCGTAGGCGGCAGCCAACGTGTCGAGCAGGCCGGCCAGGCGGCCCATGTCACCGCCCAGGTGCTCGCCCAGCTTGGCCGTGGCCGCCGCATCCAGCCGGACCGGTGCGCCCCGTAGGTGCTCGGCCAGCCATTGGCTCCGGGCCTTCCCCGTGCCCACCGCGGTGTTCACCACCTCGCCGACCTTGCCCACCGACTTCGCCAGGGCGGCGGGCACCGTGCCGCCCCCGCCCACCAGCACCAACGACGTGGTCGGCAGCGGGTCCTCGAGATAGGCGGTGAGCCGGGCGCCTTCGGCCGCGTTGAGCTGTCCGGCGTCGCGCACCACCACCACCCGGCGCTCCACCAGGAACGGCGGCGTCGTGCAGGCGTCGATCACCTGGCCCACATCCAGGTCCTCGGCTCCGGGGCCGCCGAATTCCTCCACCGCCAGGCTGGGGTCCGACCCGCCCACCAGCTCCTCGGTCAACCCGTGCGCGGCCTGGGCCACCAGCGAGGGGTCGTCCCCTTTGACCAGGTACACCGGGCGCACGTCGGTCACCGTCGCCGACACCGTCAAACCCCGGCCGCGTCGGCCCGGGACTCGGCCCCGGCCCGAACGATTGCGGCCAACGAGTCGCATACACGGCGCGTGCCGGCCACGTCGTGCACGCGGACGATACGGCAGCCGAGCGAGACGCCCAGGGCCGCCGCACTCAGCGAGGCCGGCCCCCGTTCGTTGATCTCGAGGTCGAGCACCTTGCCCAGGAACGTCTTGTTGGACGCCGACAGCAGGAGGGGATACCCGAGCCCGGCCAGCGTGCCCGAGGCCCGCAGCAAGATGAGCGACTGCTCGGCCGTCTTCCCCAGGTCGAGCCCGGCGTCGAGCACGATGCGATCGGGGGTGAGCCCGAGCGCGGTCGCCCGCTTCGCCCGCTCCACCAAGAAAGCGCAGACTGCCTCGACCACGTCGTCATACACCGGTTCGGGATCGGGGATCCGCGGCCCGAGACGGATGTGGGTGGCCACCACCGTGGCCCCGGCGGCGGCAGCCACCGACAGGTACTCGGGGTCGCCGAACCCGCTGATGTCGTTGCCCACCACCGCACCGGCGCGGTAGGCGTCCTTGGCCACCGAGGCCCGCCACGTGTCAACCGACAGCGGGACGTCGAACCGGAGGTGGAGGGCCTCGATGGCCGGGATCACCCGGTCGAGCTCCTCGGCCTCGGTCACTTCGGGACCCGGACCCGCTTTCACTCCACCCACGTCGAGAATGTCCGCACCGTCGTCCACCAGCGTCTCGGCTCGACGCAGAAACGCATCGAAGCCGAACGTCGCCCCTTTGTCGTAGAACGAGTCCGGGGTCCGATTGAGAATGCCCATCACCACGGCCCGGTACCGGATGTCCACGGTCCGATCGCCCAGGGTGAGGAAGGTGGGTGCCATTCGGTGACGCTACCCGTCCACCGACGTACCGAAAACCTTCGGCCCGTTCAGAACAATCGGGCTGACAACGCCTTCCGGTAGCGCAGGGTACGGGGGTCGGTCGGCTCCAGGGTCTCGAGCAGATCGACGAACTCCTGCCGGGCACTGTCGTCCTCTCGGACCCGATCCAAGAGCTCGTCGAGGAGGACGTCGACCGCCTCGTCGGTCACCGAGACCTGCTGTGCGGCCAGGCGCGCCTCAGCCTGGAGCCGCCGGGTCTCGGGTGTCTCGGGGATCCGCGCCAACAGGCCCAGCGCCTCGTCGGTCGACCCCTCGGCGATCAACAGGCCGGCCAGCCCCACGATGGCCCCGACGTGGTCCGGCTGCAGCTCGAGCGCCTGGCGCAGCAACGCCGCGTCCTGGGCGGCCAGCCCCTGTTCGACGAGCAGGTCCGCCTCGGTGGGCTGAGGGGTCAACTTAGCCACGAACTCGGCCACGGCCGCCTCGGGCTGTGCGCCGATGAACCCGTCCACCACCTTCCCGTCCCGCAGGGCGAAGACGGCGGGGATGGACTTCACCTGAAAGCTCTGCGAGATCGAGGGGTTCTCGTCCACGTTCACCTTGGCCAGGACCACGGCACCCTCGGTGGCATCCACCGCCTTCTCGATGATGGGACCAAGGGTCTGGCAGGGACCGCACCAGGGGGCCCACAGGTCCACGACCACAGGAACCTCGCTCGAGCGGCGGAGGACCTCTTGCTCAAATGTGGCATCGGTTACATCGATCATCGCCATGACGATACCGGGCAGAGGCCGATCGCCATCCGGAAAGCCCTCCACGCTGGAGGAACGGCGGACCCTCTCAGAACGCCTCGTTGGGGCAAGTAGCGTCGTAGTCATGACAGAGACCTCAGCGACAGTGGTGGAGGGGATCGACGTGCCCGCGGTCAGCACCTGGCTGACGGCGACCGTCGACGGGGTCCAGGCACCGTTCACTTTCGATCTGATCGCGGGGGGCCGCTCCAACCTCACCTACCGGGTGACCGACGCCGCCGGCCGCTCGATGGCCCTCCGGCGCCCTCCGGTGAGCCACGTGCTGCCCACGGCCCACGACATGAAGCGGGAGCACACCGTCATCTCGGCGTTGGGGGCGACCGACGTGCCCGTGCCCGAGACCTTCGGGCTCTGCACCGACGAATCGGTCAACGGTGCGCCGTTCTACGTCATGGACTTCGTGGAGGGCCTCATCCTGAGAGACGAGGCCGCCGCCGCCGAGCTGGACGAGGCCACCCGCCGCCGAGCCGGCGAGTCGTTGGTGGACACGCTGGCCGCCCTCCACGACGTCGACGTGGCCGCCGTGGGCCTCGACCAGTTCGGTCGCCACGAGGGCTACATCGAACGGCAGCTCAAGCGGTGGCACGGGCAGTTCACCCAGTCGGTGGTGAACGGGACGCCCGGGCCGGCGATCATCGACCGGGTTCACGACCTGCTCGCCGCTCAGGTGCCCGAGCAGCAGGGGGTGGGCATCGTCCACGGCGACTACCGGTTGGACAACACGGTGATCGGAGACGACGGCACCGTGCGGGCCGTCCTCGACTGGGAGATCTGCACCCTCGGTGACCCCCTGGCCGATCTCGGCCTGCTCCTCGTGTACTGGACCGAGCCCGACGACACCGAGGTCGCGCTGATCGGCGTGGGGCCCACCCGGCTGCCGGGGTTCTCCAGCCGGGCCGAGCTCGAGGCGCGCTATGCCTCGTTGTCGGACCGCGACCTGTCCGCCGTGCCCTACTACAAGGCCTTCGGCTTCTGGAAGCTGGCCTGCATCCTCCAGGGGGTCTACGCCCGCTACGCCGGAGGGGCCGCTGCCGGCGACCGCAGCAACACCGACGCCTTCCCCGACCAGGTCCGTCGGTTGGGAGAGCGCGCCCTGGACGAGGTGGAATCCCTATGACCGAGTCCGGTACCCCGATCTACACCGTCGATCCGGATTGGGGCGAGCCCATCGGCGCCCGGCTGACCAGTCCGGTGCTGGTCGTCTCCCTGGAGGGCTGGGTGGACGCCGGGCTGGGCGCGTCGACGGCGGTGGCCGAGCTGGTGGGTACGTCGACCACCATCCCCGTGGCCAGCTTTGACACCGAGGCGCTCATCGACCAGCGGGCGCGGCGACCCATCGCCCAGCTGGTCAACGGGATCACCACCGAGCTCACCTGGCCGTCCATCCAGGTCATTGCCGGCACCGACGGCGACGGCGCCGACGTCTTGTACCTCGTCGGTCCCGAACCCGACTTCCGATGGAAGTCGTTCCTGGCTGCCGTGGTGGAGCTGGTGCAGCGGCTGGGGGTCCGGATGGTCGTAGGGCTCGGTGCCTTCCCGGCGCCCGCCCCCCACACCCGCCCCGTTCGGCTGGCCTCCACCGTCCCGCCCCAGTCGGCCGACCTCGCCGGTCGGGTCGGCTTCGTCCAGGGGACGCTCGAGGTGCCCGCCGGGGTTCAGGCCGCGCTCGAGATGGCGCTCGGAGCGGTCAACGTCCCGGTCATCTCGCTGTGGGCGCGGGTGCCCCACTACGTCGCGGCCATGCCCTTCCCCGAGGCCGAGCGCGGCGCTGATCGACGGGCTCTGCGCGGTGAGCGGGCTGGTCTTCGACACCACCGCCGTTCGCCGCGCCGCCGAGGCGTCCCGGCGACAAGTGGACGAGCTGATCGCCGACAACAGCGAGCACGCGGACATGGTGCGCCGGCTCGAGTCGTCGATCGACTCCGAGGAGGCCAACCCGTTCGGGACCGACATCGAGGTGCCCAGCGGCGACGAGATCGCCGCCGAGCTCGAGCGCTTCCTCCGCGACGAAGGCTCCTGACCCTGTGCGAGCGGTGGACCCCGTGCGACCCGTGTACGCCGTGCGAGCCGCGCCAGCCCTGACCCCATGGAGGTAGACGGAGCGGTCGGATTCGACCCCAGCGGCGTGGTCGAATCGGCCCGCCAAGCAGAGGACCTGGGCTACGACGGCGTGTGGACGGCCGAGACCAGCCACGATCCCTTCCTCCCGCTGGTGCTGGCGGCCGAGCACACCGAGCGGATCAAGCTGGGTACCGGCATCGCCGTGGCCTTCGCCCGGAACCCGATGAACCTGGCCATGGTGGCCAACGACCTGCAGACCATGTCCAAAGGGCGGTTCATGCTCGGGTTGGGCTCACAGATCAAGCCGCACATCGAGAAGCGGTTCTCCATGTCCTGGTCCCATCCCGCCCCTCGCATGCGCGAGCTGATCCTGGCCATGCGGGCCATCTGGGCCAGCTGGTCCGACGGCAGCCGCCTGGCCTTTCGGGGCGAGTTCTACCGCCACACCCTCATGACCCCCATGTTCGATCCGGGCCCCAACCCCTACGGCCACCCCCGCGTGTTCCTGGCTGCGGTGGGCGAGCTGATGACCGAGGTGGCCGGCGAGGTGGCCGACGGGTTGCTGGCTCACGCCTTCACCACCGAGCGCTACCTGCGCGAGGTCACCGTGCCCGCCTTGGAGCGGGGACTGGCCAAGAGCGGCAAGACCCGGGGCGACGTGGAGATCTCCTTCCCCGGCCTGGTCGTCACCGGCTCGAACGACTCCGAGTGGGAGGAGGCCACCACCGCGGTCAAGTCCCAGCTCGCGTTCTACGGCTCCACGCCGGCCTACCGCCCCGTCCTCGAGCTCCACGGGTGGGGCGATCTGCAACCCGAGCTCAATACCTTGTCGAAGAGGGGGGCATGGACGGAGATGACCGCGCTGATCGACGATGAAATGCTGACCACTTTTGCCATCGTCGGTGAGCTCGACGAGCTCCCGGCCAGGGTGCTCGCCCGTTACGGGGACACCGTCGACCGATTCAACTTCTATGCCCCGTACCGCCTCGAGCCCGAGCACTGGCGAACCCTCCTGGCCGGGTTCAAGCAGTAGGGGCGGCCCCAGGACAGGGGCGGCCAGGCGAGCCGTAGCCGGCCCAGGACAGAAGCGCCAGGACAGCAGGAGCGCGGCTACCGGGTGGTGGCCGAGTGCTCGGCGTCGAGCTCCCGCAGGGCCTTGCGCATGCGCTTGCCCTTGACGGCACGCTCGTCTCGGAAGGTCTGGATCCTGCCCAGGGTGTTGTCGAGCCGTCCCAGCAGCTTGTCGTTGGTGGCGATCAACTCCACCAGCAGCTTGCGGCGCTCGCCCGGTTCGGGGTGCGAGCGCATATCGCTCCGGATCCGCTCCAGCTCGTCCTCGGCATCGAGCACCACCTTCACCTCGGCCAGGGAGAATCCGAGCAGATCCTGCAGCTCGCGGATCCGGCCCACCCGCTCGATGGCCGCCGAGGTGTACAGCCGTTCCCCGCTCTCCCGGTGGCTGCTGGGGGCGAGCAGGCCCAGCTGCTCCCAGTACCGCAGTGTCCGGGTGGTCAGTCCCGTGGCCTTGGCCACCTCGCCGATCCGCAGCGTCGACGCGTCGCCCGGCGTCGTCGGGTCGTCGGCGCTCATCGGGTGCCCTCGGGGGCGGTGACCAGGCCGGCCGTCGATACCAGCTCGGGGATCTCCTCCACTGCGTCACCCTCCACTCCGTCCCCCTCCACTCCGTCCTCCACTGCGTTGTTCCCCACTCCGTCCATGTTCTCAGGTGCCGTGCCGTGCACGTAGCGCTTGCCCCGGGTCCACGACGTCGCCGCACCGATGAGGCAGGCCACGATGGCGAAGTCGAAGGCGGCATGGAGGCCCTGCTTGAACGGTCCGGCGATCAGCGAGGGGAAGAAACTGCGTCCGGTGAGCACGTGCGCATGGGCTTGCGACACATGGCCGAGGACATGGGGCCCGAGCAGGTTCTGCACCGGGTTCAGGCCTAAGAAGGCAGCGAACAGGGTGGACACCGGGGGGAGGTGCGCCACCTTGTCCGCTGCGGCTTGGGGCACGCCCTGGCTGACCAGGCCGTGGTACAGGCTCTGGGGGAGCCCGCTGGACAGTCCTGCGATCATCAGCGAGAAGAAGATGCCGATGGACAGGACCTGTGCCGAGTTCTGGAAAGTGGTGTTCATCCCCGCACCGGCGCCCCGGTCCTCGGGGGGAAGGCTGTTCATGACGCCCAGCCGGTTGGGTGCGCCGAAGGCACCCATGGTCAGGCCCATCCACAACAACAGCAAGCCGAAGGCCCAGTACGGGAAGTCGATGGGCAGCAGCTCGAGGAGGACGAACCCCAGTGCCGAGCCCAGCATCCCGCCGGTGGCGAAGGGTCGAGCCCCATACCGGTCGCTCAGGATTCCCGAGATGGGCCCGGCGATGAGGAACCCTGCCGTCAGCGGGATCATGTAGATCCCGGCCCACAGCGGGGTGCGGATGAAGTCGTAGCCGTGCAGCGGCAGCCAGATGCCCTGGAGCCAGATGATGAGCATGAACATGAGCCCACCCCGACCGATGGACGACACGAAGCTGGCCAGGGTGCCGGCAGTGAAGGCGCGGATCTTGAACAGGGGCAGCCGGAACATCGGCTCTTCGACCCTGGTTTCGATGATGGCGAACACCACCAGCAGCAATATGCCGCCGACCAGCTCGGCGATCACCATCGGGTTCTCCCACCCCATGGTCTGCGTGCGGTAGGGCTCGATCCCGTAGGTGATGCCGATCATGACCAGGATCAGGCCAATGGCAAAGGTGACGTTGCCGGCCCAGTCCACGCGGGCCTTCCGGTGCTCGGACAGCTCCCGGAGCTTGATGTAGCCCCAGATGGTCCCGAACAGGCCGATGGGCACTGAGACCAGGAAGATCAGCCGCCAGTTGATCGGAGCCAGGATCCCGCCCAGGATCAAGCCGATGAACGTCCCGCTGATGGCTGCGGCCTGGTTGATGCCGAGAGCCAGGCCGCGTTGGTGGACGGGAAAGGCGTCGGTGAGGATGGCCGACGAGTTGGCCAGCAAGAGGGCGGCACCGACCCCTTGGAAGACCCGGACGACGATCAGGAAGATGGCCGCCGACGAGCCGTTCATCCACGTGACCGAGAGCACCAACGAGAAGAAGGTGAAGACGGCGAAGCCCAGGTTGTACATGCGGGACCGCCCGTACATATCCCCAAGGCGACCGAGGCTCACGACCAGCACGCTGGTGACGACCAGGAAGCTCAGGATCATCCACAGCAGGTAGAAGCTGTTGCCCGGGAGCAGCGGGTTGAGGTGGATCCCGCGGAAGATGTCGGGCAGGGCGATCAACATGATCGTCCCGTCGATGGTGGCCATCAACACACCCATGGTGGTGATGCTCAGGGCCTGCCACTTGTAGCCGTCGTTCGGTGCTTCCACGGCGGTTTGGTCCCCGTTCCTCCGGGCTCGATCCCAGTAAGTCTTACGTTGACGTCAAGGTTACACGATTCTTGACGTTGACGTAAGAGTGGGACTAAAGGACGATGTTGACCAGCTTCGGCGGCCGGCTGATGAGCCTCTTGGGTGCCTGGCCGTCAAGGGTCTCGACGATCTTGGGAGACTCGAGTGCCAACCGCTCGGCTTCGTCGGCTCCGATGTCCGGGCTCACCTCGATTCGGTCCCTCACTTTGCCGTTGACCTGGACGACCAGGGTGACCTGCTCCACGACGGCCAACGCCGGATCGGCCAGGGGCCAGGGTTGCAGGTGGATGTGGTCGCCGTGGCGCAGCTCCCACGCCTCTGCGGTCACGTGGGGGGTCATGGGGGCCAGCAACAAGAGCAGGGTGTCGATCGCGTCGGCAACGACTTCGGCATGTCCGCCGCCGCGCACGTAGGGCTGGAGGACATTGACGAAGCCCATGCACTCGGCCACGGCCGTGTTGTACGACCACCGCTCGTAGTCCCGGGTGACCTTGTCGATGAGCAGGTGCGTCTTGCGGCGGACCGCCGTGTCCTCGGGCGTGAGCTCGCCGTCGCGCAACGGCGCATCCCCGTCGGTTCCCGTGGCCAGCCGCCAGACCCGGTCGAGGAACCGGCCGCATCCGTCGATCACGCTGTCGGTCTGCTCGGTCCAGTCCACGTCATCGGCGGGCGGTCCCACGAACAAGTGGAAGAGCCGGAGGGCGTCGGCCCCCACTGTCTCGATGTACTTCGACGGCGCCACCAGGTTGCCCCGGGACTTCGACATTTTGTGGCCGTCCATGCGGATCATGCCCTGGGTGAACAGGCTGCCGAACGGCTCGCGCAGGCCCTCGGGGGCGAAGCCCAGGTCGGCCAGTGCCTTGGTGTAGAAGCGGGCATAGAGCAGGTGCAAGATGGCGTGCTCGATGCCCCCGATGTACTGGTCCACCGGCATCCAGTGGCGGACCTTGTCCTGGTCGAAGGGTCGGTCCTCGTTCCACGGATCGCAGAAACGCAAGAAGTACCAGGACGAGTCCACGAACGTGTCCATGGTGTCGGTCTCCCGGATTGCCGGGCCGCCGTCGATCGGGCACGTGGTGTTCAAGAACGCCTCGTTGGTGGCCAACGGCGATTCCCCGGTGGGGAGGAACTCCACGTCGTCGGGGGCCAGGACCGGGAGCTGGTCGAAGGGCACGGGGACGATGCCGTGGTCTGGGCAGTACACGACGGGGATGGGGCAGCCCCAGAAGCGCTGGCGGGAGACCAGCCAATCCCGGAGCCGGTAGTTGACCTTGCGGACCCCGATGCCCTCGGCCTCGAGCCAGTCGATGGCCTTGGCCTTGGCCTCGGGTATGTCCAGACCGTTCAACCAGTCGCTGTTGATCTTCTCGCCGGGGCCCGTGTAGGCACCCCCAGGGCCGCCGTCGGGGCCCCCGTGCTCTTCCCAGCCGTCGGGCGGTCGAACGGTGCGGACGTAAGGCAGGCCGTAGGCCTTGGCGAAGTTCCAGTCCCGGGCGTCCTCGGCGGGGACGGCCATGATGGCGCCGGTCCCGTAACCCATGAGGACGTAGTCAGCCACGTAGACGGGGACGGGTTGGCCGGTGAACGGGTTGCGCACGTACGAGCCAGTGAACGCGCCCCGCTTGGCCGCCTCTCCCCCACCCTCGGCGGTGCGTTCGATCTCCGAGCTGATCGCGGCACGGCTGAGGACGTCGTCGACCTGACGCCGGTGCTCGTCGGTGGTGAGCACGTCGACCAAGGGGTGCTCAGGGGCGACGACGGCATACGTCATCCCAAAAGAGGTGTCGGGCCGAGTGGTGAACACGGTGAGCACGAGGGGCTCACCGTCGACGTCGTCCTGGCCTACCATGGGCAGGTCCATCTCGGCCCCCTCGGAGCGGCCGATCCAGTTCCGCTGCATGGTCTTGACCCGCTCGGGCCAATCCAGCTCGTCCAGGTCGGCGAGCAGTTCATCGGCGTAGTCGGTGATGCGGAAGAACCACTGCTCCAGGTCCCGCTGGATGACGAGGTCACCGGACCGCTCGCACGTGCCATCGGGCAGGACCTGCTCGTTGGCCAGCACGGTCTGGCATCCCGGACACCAGTTGACCGGAGCGGTGGCCCGGTAGGCCAGGCCGGCCTCGAGCAGGCTGATGAAGATGACCTGGTTCCACTTGATGTAGGACGGGTCGTGGCTCCGGATCTCGCGACGCCAGTCGTAGACGGCGCCGAGGGAGATGACCGACGCCTTGAGCTCGGCGATCCTGGCGTCGGTGAAGATCCGGGGATGGGTGCCTGTCTTGATGGCCGCGTTCTCAGCGGGCAGGCCGAAGGAGTCGAAGCCAAACGGGGAGAGAACAGCGTGCCCCAGCATGGTGCGGTGGCGGACGAGGAGGTCGCCGAACGTGTAGTTGCGCACGTGGCCCATGTGGGCCGGTCCCGATGGGTAGGGGTACATGGAGAGGACGTACCAGGGAGGCCGGGGATCGTCGACGTCCACCTCGTAGGTGCCCTCGTCGGCCCAGCGCCGCTGCCACTTCTTCTCGATTGCGACGACGTCGTAGGCCCGTGCCATGAGTGGAGATGGTACCGGCGGACAGCAGGACTCCCGGTTGGCCAGGAGAAAGGCCCCCATTTGCCCGGCCGAACGGGTCGGGATGCGAGGACCGAGGGGGTCGAGTCCCCCCGACGGGCGGATCCGTCGACTCGGCGGGCTCGCCTGTACGACTGGAGCCATACCCGAGCGGTCAGATGGTCGACGGGCTGCTGATAACGTGGCGCCCACCTTCGGGGGCGTAGCTCAGCTGGTAGAGCGCCTGACTGGCAGTCAGGAGGTTCGAGGGTTCGAGTCCCTTCGCCTCCACCCGTTCGAAAGGCCAGGTCAGACCGCATATTGCGGTCTGACCTGGTTGCTTTGAGGGCCGTGCATGCTTGACACAATCGGCCACTGGCAGCCAAGCAAGCCGATAGTCTTCGACGCCAGCCAGTTCCAGCCGATGACGGCACCCACCGGTACCCCACCGGACCCTGGCGTTTCACCGGCGAGGGACCCCGTCCTAGGACTAAGCCCCTTGCCGCACGGAACCTGTGTCCCCTCGCCGTTCTTGGTCAAACTCGTCGGATTGACGACAGGACCGCCTCGTTGAGCTGCCTTTGATAGAGAATGGAGCGCCCGCTACACTGCTGATGTCATGATGGGTCAATTCCGAGGCCTCAGAATTGAGGAGCGGCTGTACTTGAAATGGTATCCGGGAGCCGCCGCACTCGATCGGAGGAGGAGTTGGACAAATGGAAACACGGCGGTCTGCGGTCATTACGGGGTCAACGAAGGGCTGGGGCTTCGCTGTCGCCCAGGGTCTCGCGGCACAGGGAATCGGCGTGGTGGTGAACGGCCGCGGCGATGCAGTCGAGACCGTGGTGCAGTCCATCATCGATGCCGGCGGCGTGGCGGTTGGGGCGAGGTATCCGACCGACAGTCCTGAGGGGGTTGACCGGCTCCTACGACAGGCGATCGATACATATGGAGAAATCGACATCTGGGTAAACTCTCTAGGCGTCCAGCGACCCGAGCCGTTGCTCTCGATGGAGTTGTCGACCTGGAACGATATCCTTCGCGTCCAGCTCACTTCATACTTTCTGGGAACTCAGCGGGCAGCCCGACTGATGGTGAAGCAGGGCCGCGGAGGGCGGATCTTGAATATCGTTGGGAGCGGGGCGTACGGGAACCCTGGTGCCAGCGCGCATGCTGCCTCCAAGGGCGGTACTCTCTCCGCTACCTATAGCTGGGCGGTTGAGCTCGCGGAATATGGCATCACGGTCAATGCGATCCGCGGCGGGGTGCGGAGTCCGAACATGCGCGCGTACCTCGACGCGATGGGGCACCTCGACGGCGTCTCGGGTGCCGACGAGGATGTGATGCGTGAGTTAGGGTTCTATTCACCCGAGGAGGCCGCACCGCTCGCCACCTGGCTAAGCTCCGAAGAGGTCGACGACATCACCGGTTTCCACATGGGGATCGACGGGCCGCGGATTCTTGTCTACGACCGTGTGCGCGTTCTCCTCGAGATGAACCAAGACGGTGGGTGGACCGAAGAAATGCTCGAACAACGCCTTCGGCCGGCGATTCTGCAGGCGGCTGCCACCACCGAGGCCGTATCGCAACGGCGGCCACCGGATGGCCAGCTGGTGGCCTTCGACGACCGTGTCTGAAACCGTAATGCGGTGTCGGTGGCGCTCTCCGGTGATGCGCCTCGAAGGCCAGTGTCTCCAAGAATCCCCTGACTCGTCATAGCCGGCCTGGACGCAGTCCGAAGGCGAAGCGGAGCGATGTTCCATTCAGGAAAAGGCGATTGAAGCGTTCGCCGCAGTGTCACGGCTTGGTGTTCGACGTCTTCGGGGGACCGCCCGAACGCATCCGGTCGAACGCTCGACCCGCCGCCGTTGCGACGTTATTTCCCGCAGCCGGGAGTGCACGACATCGCCGGTGCCGCCCGTCACCGCGAACATGAGAGTGGTAGCCGCGCACATTCGTGTAGGTGAACTTGGCGCCTCCGCGTTCATACCCGCGCATCGGACGACGCCACTCAGTAGGTACGGGCAGTCCGGCTCTCAACAGGCGCGCCCGCGACAGGACTGGCTCTTGACGCCCTCTGGAGCGCCCGCTATACGCCGCAACGATTCTTTGGCAGACCAGCCTGTGACTTTCGATTCCGAGAGGAGCCACTTGCAATCTTACCGATCAAGCCTTCGGAAAACGGAGGTCTCGTCTCGTCGGCCTCAAGGAGTTCGGAGGCTGGCTGGCGCTTATTCCTTGGATCCGGCTGTCAGGCCGCCATTATCGCTCCCTGTGGATGCCTCGCTGGATTACTTTGTCAAGTCTCGGCCGGAAGGCACGGTCGGTCCATGAGCCAGAACGGACACGGGATCGTGTGGCCGATTGCCCTGGTCGGACGGCGAGCTTTGGTAACGGGCGCTGGCGGGGGCATCGGCGGAGCCACGGCGAGGCTATTGGCGGCCGCTGGAGCCAGTGTCGCCGTTCTGGAGGCCCGGTTGGCTGCCGCCGAGGCAGTGGCCAGTTCGATAAGAAGATAACGGCGGAGAAGCCATCGCGATTGCATGTGACGTGGGGGATCAGGCCTCCGTACGCGCCGCGGCTGAAACAGCTGCGCACACGATTGGCGGCCTCGACTCCGTTGGTTGCGGCGGCGGCCATATCGGTTCCCAGTACGACGTTGGCCCTGACGATCGAGTTATGGAACACCCTGCTAAGGGTGAACCTTACGGGTGTCTTCCTGACGGTCAAGGAGACATTGCCGTATCTCTTGGAAGCGGGCGGCGGGAGCGTCGTCACGTTGGGGTCGATGGCCTCCTTCGTGGCTGCAGGTGAATCGAGCGCTTACGACGCGTCGAAGGGTGGTGTTCTCCAGTTCACCAAGTCGATAGCCGTGGAATATTCCGACCGGAACATCCGTGCCAACTGTGTCTGTCCTGGACGTACAACAACGGAACTCGGCGCCAACTCGAGGGAGCTCACTACGTTGAGGAGTGACGAGCCAAAGGCGCCAGGTTCGACCCATGCATACATCCCGATCAGCAGATCCTGCTGAGATAGCTGGCGCCGTCGTGTTCCTCTGCTCGGACCACGCGTCTTATATCACGGGGACGACGCTTCCCGTGGACGGTGGATACCTCGCCGTATAAGTCTGGAAAACTATTGGGCATCGAAAGAGCTACTGGTCAGACCGGTGGGAGAGGCATGCCGACCAAGGTCAAACTCCGAGACTAAAAACATCTTGAGAAGAACGCCAAGGAGGTGCATTGACTGACCCGATCGATTTTGCCGGGCGCGCCGTCATTGTTACGGGTGCCAGCGCTGGGCTGGGGCGAGCAGAAGCGTTGGACCTAGCGGGCCGTCGGATGGTCAGCTGATTAGAGGCCCACCCGCGCGGTGGATCCAGGATTAACCGTCACGATCATCGCCCCGGCGAAGTGGTCTGAAGAACTCGCGAAGGTCGTTCGCGAGCACCGAAGGTTGTTCGGCAGCTGGAAAATGCCCCCTGCGGGGAACTCGTTCCACCTCGTGACGTTGAAATGGCGCTCGGCGAGCGATCGCGGTGCGGACGGCATGCGGACGCGCTCGTGGGGGAACACTGCGACCCCGGTTGGGACCTCGACGCGGTCCTCCTCGAGGAGGGGAGGCGACCGTCGCATCGTGTAATACGGCTTGAACGAGGTGTTAGCCGTAGCGGTCATCCAGTAAATGGTGAGTGTCGTGAGGATCCACTCGAGCGGAAGTCCACTGATCGACCGACCTCGACCGTCGCTCCACGCCTGGTACTTTTCGAGGAACCACGCAGCGAGGCCGATCGGCGAGTCCGTCAGGGCATATCCCAGCGTCCGCGGTTTGGTCCACTGGATGTCCATGTACGCACCTTCGTTGGCCCGCCACTCTGTTTGGAATCGAACGTACTCAGCCTCCTCGGCCGTTGGCGTCCCCGACGGCGCCGGCATGCCGAATGCCGCCAGGTGGATTCCGACGAGACGTTCTGGATGCTGCCGGGCGAGTCGTGCGGTGACGCGAGCGCCGACGTCGGTGCCGTGAGCGCCGAACCGCTGATACCCGAGACCTTCGACGACAAGTCGCGCCCACCGATCTGCAACGTCGGTATCGACGAAGTCCGTCCTCGCGGGCACCTGCGAGAACCCATAGCCTGGAAGCGAAGGAGCGATGACATCGAACGCGTCCTCGGGATCTCCCCCGTGCGCCGCGGGGTCGGTGAGGAGCGGAATGAGCGCCGAGTACTCCCAGAACGTGCTCGGCCAGCCGTGGGTGAGGACAATAGGGAACGGTCGCGGTCCCTTTCCCCGCTCGTGTACCGCGTGGACCTGTTCCCCGTCCACTGTGACTCGGACGTGGTGGAACCGGTTCAGGCTCTGCGCACACGCTTGTACGTCGAACTCGCTCCAGGCGGCAACGACGTCGCGCAGCGCCTGCGCATCCGTTCCGGCGTCCTCCGGCATCCCGTCCTCCGGAGAGGGCCATCGTGCCTGGAGGAGCCGTCGCCGCAACTCCGCGGCCGATTCCTCGTCGAATCCCACGTTGAACTCGTCAGGCGATGTCACGGTCACGGCTGGGACCGTATTAGCGGTGACAAATCGTGTCAACGAGTAAGGCCGTATGGTAGTGACATGAGCGTGAGCCCGGCGTGTTCACCACAACCTGGTCAAGATCGCCGCCCTGGTCATCCGCGAGTAGGCGATCGGCCGTCGAACAGCGCCGAATCTCAAACCGATGCCGAAGTCGGCGCGCAAGGTGCTCGAGTTCCAAGGGGGAATGCTGCCTTAATTCAGTTCGGGTTTTTCAGGGGAAAGTAGCTAGCTAGACGACGGGACTTTCCCACCGAGCGAGCGCGCACATGGCTGCCTGACCCGCCTCGGCGAGGTCGAGACGTCAGGCTTCGCCGCCGGGAAGCCATCGACCACCGCACCCGCCCCCCCACCTGACCGGCTGGCCCGATCGACGAGTGATCAGTTCAATGCGACAACAAACCTGATTGAAAAACCAGACCGTTGCTAGGGCACTGTCTCCCTTGGTGGGATCGACGGCTCCTTGTAGTTATAGAACCCTCGGGACGACTTGCGACCGAGCAGGCCGGCCTCAACCATGCGGGCCAGCAGCGGCGGCGGAGCGTACAGCGGCTCCTTGAACTCCTCGTAGAGGGAGTTGGCCACGGCCATAGTGGTGTCGAGCCCGATGAGGTCGGCCAAGCGTAGCGGGCCCATTGGATGGGCGCAGCCCTTGACCATGCCCAGATCGATGTCGTCGGCGGTGGCGAAACCCGACTCGAGCATGCGGACCGCCGAGAGAATGTAGGGGATGAGAAGGGCGTTGACGATGAACCCGGCCCGGTCCTGCGACCTGATCACCTGCTTGCCAAGCTGGTCCGCGGCGAAATGTTGCGCCGTGGCCGTCGTCTCGTCACTGGTCAGCAACGACGTGACCAGTTCGACGAGGGGTAGAACCGGCACGGGATTGAAGAAGTGGATCCCGATTACCTGACTCGGGCGGCTGGTGGCCATTGCGAGCTTCATGATGGGAATAGACGACGTGTTCGAAGCCAGGACCGCGTCGGTCGCTTCTACAACCTTGTCGAGCACTTGAAACACCGCAACCTTCTCGGCTTCGGCCTCCACCACCGCCTCGACGACGAGCTGGCGATCGGCCAGCGAACAGATATCGGCGGAGTACTCGATGCGGCCCAGGGCGGCCGAGGCCTCGGCCTCGGCCAGCTTGCCCCCTTTTTGGGCCCGGCCAACGGAGGTGGCGATTCGATCACGCCCGTTCTCAACGGCAATGCGGTCGAGGTCCACAACGCGCACGTCCAGTCCGGCACGAGCAGCCGCCTCCGCCACGCCTGAGCCCATAAGGCCACACCCGACTACACCGATCCGTTCAATTTTCATCGA
This sequence comes from uncultured Acidimicrobiaceae bacterium, assembly GCA_963781305.1. Lineage (GTDB taxonomy): Bacteria > Actinomycetota > Acidimicrobiia > Acidimicrobiales > RAAP-2 > DASXMT01. The sequence goes on along the minus strand of CAWAFL010000013.1, from coordinate 881,169 downwards.
TTCCTCCTCGAGAGTTGAGGGCCATGGTGATCGCCTAAAGGGGTTACTTCAGGGTGTCTGCGCCTGCCTTAGCTGCTGAAATTTGATCCAACAACATCCCTTCCCCTTTCAAAGAGATTCTCGGGTCGAAGTAGCTAATCGGCGCTCGGACCGGGCGAGCCGCCCGGCACCAATACGGCCGTTGAGGCCTCGTTTTCCTGAGGCTTGCGTCCGACGTGGGTGACTACGTCGACGTCGGTGGCTCGGGCCCTCAGTGCCCCTACAGTAAATTCCGATTTGGGACGCCCCTTGAAGGGATCAAACTGATAGTGCCGGAGCGCGTTCTCGTGGGTGATCTTGTTGACCACCTCCATGGATTGTCCCTCGAGATTGCGTATTGCCGCCTCGGGACCGTTCGGCCAAGTCGTATCAGCGTGGGGATAGTCGCTTTCCCACATCACGTTGTCGACGTTCAGCTTGTCGATCAGCTCGACTCCCAACCGGTCGTCGATGAAGCAGCACAATATGTGCTTGTCGAATATGGCTTTGGCGCCTCCCTCACCGAACTCCTTCTTGGTCCAAGCCGAATGCACAGCCACGACGAGGTCGGCTCGCTGGAGGAAGTAAGGCATCCAGCCGATGTCACCCTCGCTCACGGCCACCCGAAGGTTCGGAAAGCGATCCCAAATGTCAGCCCAGATCAAGTCACCGAACGTCGCGATCGACATGATGTGAAAGTACATGCCAGGAACGAGGCTGATCGGATCACCCTCCGCCAACGTGATCGAACGGGGCGAAGTCCCCAAGTGGCAGCAGATGACAGTCCCCTCCTCGTCGCATGCCTTCCAGATGGGATCCCAGTGCTTCGAGTGAAAGGTCTGTGGCGCCTCGGGTAGGCCCTGCCAGTTCTCGGTGAAGGTCACCGCATGACATCCTTTGGCGGCTAACCGGTGGATTTCCTTGGCGGCCCGCTCGGGGTCGAACAGTGGCAGGATCCCGCAGGGTATGAACCGGTCCGGGGCAGACCCGCACCACTCGTCGATGTGCCAGTCGTTGTAGGCCTTGATCATGACCTCGTTTACATCGAGGTCGGGACCCTGGTTGAGCACTTGGCCAGCAAAGCCCGTCCAGTTCGGGAAATTGAGAGCGGCAAGAACGCCGCCTGCGTCCAGGTCGCGCACCCGCTCCGGGACGCTGTAGCAGCCCGGCCGCATCTCGGAGTAGTTGGAGGGGTCGATGTGCAGCATCTCCTTGGGCTTGCCGGCCGAAGCGGCGATACCGACATTGCGACCCTCGATCTGCCCGTACCACCAACGCTGCGAGCCGTCGGCGTGAGTATCTACGCGTGGTGCGTATTTCCTGTACTTCGCCGGTACATGCGCATCGAACATGTTCGGCGGCTCGCAGATGTGGTCATCAACACTCACTAAAATAAGATCTTCCGGACCCATTTAAACGATCCACCCTTCAATCAGTCACTGAACCTGTGGGACAAGCGGCTGATCCCATCGGCGGGTATCCGATCCCTCATGAGGCTTGTCGCCGTCCCCTCGTCCCCATAGCCCTCCGGTCTGGTCCCGGTACTTGTTGCGAGGTGTAGAGTCGAATTAAGAATATAGCGAGCGCTCCATTCCGGTGTCAAGCGGTCGCCCCTTCTGGCAATCAACCTGGTGAATAACACCGGTTGCCACATACTTGGGCCTCCGACGCCCTGGAGCAGGACTTCTTTCGGCGCCCATGACCGTTTGTGGGGGCCTTGAGGGTCCCTTTGCCTCCGGCAAGCCTCCATCGAGGGCCGTCGAATGCCAGACCCAGGACGCGAGGTAGGCCAGGATTGACGGGGCCGGCCCGGATCTCGACGTCGGTGGAGAACCCTCGGCGACCCCGCACGCATGCATGCCGACCGCCTCAGGACCAGCGGACGAGTGGGCGATCTTGCGCTCGACGAAGCTTCTGGCGGACCACTTGACGTACTCGGATCCGGACCACCTTCCCCATAGTGGATCGGCCCCTTCGTGAGTGTGTCAGTGCAAGCTAGACGCGCGAGACCGAATGTGTCACTGTCGCGGCCTGGAAGAGGGAATAGGGAAATCATTGCAACCTCCCGCAACGTCAATAGCGGTTCCCGTCAAATAGGATGAGAGATCCGAGGCCAAGAACAGGGCAACCTTTGCAACTTCCTCTACTTCGGCCGCCCGACCCATCGGTATCCCTTCCAACATTGCAGCACGCATGGTCGGCCGGATGACGTCAGACATAGTCGTACGAACCAGCCCCGGCAGAATTGCGTTCACGCGAATACCCACATGTGCCAGTTCCTTTGCTGCGGCTTTGGAGAGTCCCACTATGCCAGCTTTGGCCGCGGAATAGTTCGTCTGCCCCACGTTACCGACCTTGCCCACTAGCGAGGACATGTTGATGATCGATCCGTTCCCTTGCCCACGCATCACCGCGGCGGCCGCCCGCGTGCCTAGCCATGCCCCTTGTAGGTGGACGTCAATGACCAGTCGAAAGTCTTCGAGAGTCATGTTTCGAAGCGTGGCATCGCGTGCAATCCCGGCATTGTTGACCATGACATCGACTGAGCCGAACTCTTCAATGCAGCGCCGTATAACTTCGTCAACATCAGCTTCCTTGCTCACGTCGCAGGGGACCGAGATCGAAGGTGTGCCACTGGAACTGATGGCCACGGCAACGTCTCGTGCAGATGGTCCGTTGATGTCGGCAATCACCGTCCGAGCACCCTCCCGTGCGAAGTTTCGCGCGATCGCCTCGCCAATTCCTTGTGCTGATCCCGTTACCACGGCTACCCGATTATCTAGTAGTCCCAACGCATATTCCTCTCTCAGGCTTTCTCGAGGGCCTTAGCAATCTCGCCCCACCGGCCGGCAGACTCAGGATCCTCGGCTATGGTTTCGGCAGCGTGGTAAGCGACCACCCGCGTAGCCATGGGTCTGTATCGCTCGACCAGCCGATCGGCTATTTCGTCCCAACGACCTACCACGGCGAAATGATCCAGGATCTCGTCGGTGATCGTAGCCGCCATACCCTCTAGATCGCCCGACTTGAATAGGTTGTTGAGCCTCGCCGATGTTCCCTCGAATCCCAGATCATCGAACTGGAATGCGTAGTTCTTAGTCGATCCGTAGAAGGCGATCTGGTAGCGCACCCTATTTAGCAAAGGCTCCCGCTCCTCTGGTGTGTCACCTGGCACGATGAATGCTAAAACGCTGAGCTCGATGTCGTTCATACGCCGGCCCGATGTTTCGGCCCCGTCCGACACAGCTGGAAGGAGACGGCTATGCAGGTAGTCACCCGAGTGGAGGGGATGAACGTGAATACCATCTGCCACTTCGCCCGCCATCTTGCACATCCACTGGTTCACTGCGGAGATGTCGACCTTGATGTCCCCGTAGGGATGTGGCTTTGGCGTCCAATCCTCCGGTAAGAGGGTGAGACCGTAGTACGGGCCCTCGTGGCGAAGTGGCTCTTCCTGCCGAAAGGCCCCGAAGCACGCCTTCACCGCCTTGACGTAGTCCCTGAGACGGGGGCCGGGCGGGTCAAACTCGGCACCGTAGCGACGTTCGACATGCGCCTTGACTTGGCTGCCGAGACCGAGCCGGAACCGGCCTCGGGTATTTCTTGCCATTTCCCAGGCTTCGCAGGCGGTAACCATGGGACTGCGTGTAAAAGCCGTGGCAACACCCGTCGAAAGCTGGAGTCGCTCTGTTGCCCGCCCTGCGAAGGCCATCGTCATCCACGGCGCCTGCGAGGTCTCTGGAAACATTAGCCCCGATATGCCGGCTCGCTCGGCTAGTTGAGCGATCGACGTGGCGCCGTCCCAGGTCGGTGTTCCCCCGACTCTCAGCTCCAGATACATATGGTTCTTCCCTTGCTGATTGAATGAAGACATCACTGGGTGCGCGGACATTTTCGACAACTATCACCGGCCAACCCAGCCCTCAACCGGCCATGTCGGCACCAGTGACGAGCAGGCTCATTTGCCAGGGGGACCGATGGAAGCGCGGGCCAAGGCGTCGCCTAGGTTTCGGATGCCCTCGACGGTACGAATGTGGCCGGGACCCGAAGGGTGCCTTAGGTGGAGCACCACTCGATCCGCCCCTGTCTCTGTGAGCACCTTCTGGATCAGACGGGCACACGTCTGGGGCGATCCGAACACCATTCGATCGGCAAGGACATCGAAGTCGACCCCGCTGCCATCAGAAGGCCCCTCGGTCACGGCACCGCGACGGCGGTAGTAGCGGAAGATTGGTTCGATTACCTGCGGGAACGCTTGGCGGGCCCGCTCGTCATCCTCGTCAACCCAAGCCTCACGCATTACGGTGACCGTGCCCTCCTTGCCGATCCGTGCACACTCGGCCCGGTAGGCCTCCGCCATCTCGGCGACCTCGCCGGTGCTGCGGATTGGATCAGCGATCCAGCCGTCGGCTAAACGCGCAGCCCGCTCGATACCCTTCTGGGACCAAGCGCCGAGCCAGATCGGTGGCCTCGGAGCCGTAAAGGGCAGAGGCCTGACGCGCACTTCCGGGAAGGAAAGGCTCCTACCTTCGTACGACGCCGACTCATTGCCCAAGAGGAGACGGAGGCCCTCCATCACCTCCTCCAGGCGTGATGTCCTGCCCTCGAGGGGAAGATTGAACGGGTTGAAGTCGCTCGCCACGTAACCAGCGCCGACGCCAAGGACGAACCTGCCTCGCGCCAGGTTGTCCAAGGTGACCACTTGTTCGGCCAAGTGGACGGGGTGGTGCGTTGAGGCCAGCACGACCCCGGTCGCCACGGCAATCCGGCTCGTAGCCGCAACAATCGCAGCTGATACCGTCAGCGGCGCACCAAGACCGACGTCCGGTCCTTGACGGTGCTCGGGGATCATGCAGATGCCGAAGCCGGATTCCTCCGCTACCTGGACCTCCTCGATCACCTCGTCCAGAAAGTCCGCCGAACTCGCCACGTCAGCGGTGAGGGGCAGGGAGATGCCCACCTGCGAAATGAGGCTCATCGCTGACAGGGCCGTTTGGGCAGACACGCACCGTGGACTGTGGCGGCGGCGGCAACAAGTGTCCATGTCATCTTGAAATCACTCTCGGTCAACGGCCCGAAGAGCGGTCCGCGTCGCAAGCCCAAGAGGCTTGGCTCAAGAGCCAAGGGTGGAGCCGCAGACAGGCGACGCCGAGTGCGGACACATCTGCACTTGGAAACGTAAGGTGCCAGGGGACCGCCCTGTGGCCTCACAGGTTGACGCTCAGCGGCGTTGGCGGGTCGGTCGAGTAGTCGTAGAACCCGATCTTGTTCTTGCGTCCCAGCCGGCCTTGCCCCACGAGAGCCTCGAGCAGAGCGATAGATGGAAGGTTGGCGGGATCGGGATCGAGTTGCTGCCGTGACCGGCGCACGTCAAGAACGACGTCAAGCCCGCTCAAGTCTGCCAACTCGAATGGACCGAGCGGCCACCTCAGTCCCTGGCGAACGGCCACGTCGACATCTGCCGGTGCTGCCACGCTATCGGCCACAAGGCTGAAAGCCTCACATGACGCGGCGCTGAGAATCCGGTTCACGATAAAGCCATCAACTTCCTTCCAGAGCACGACCGGGCGGCGGTGCAGTCGTTGCGCCCAGCCCACGGCTTGCTCGACAATGTCCGGGGAGACCTGAGGTGCGGCCACGATCTCGCAGAGATCCATAGCCAACACGGGATGGAAGAAGTGCATGTTCAAGCACCGCTCAGGTCGCGAGGTGGCCTGTGCCAGGCGAGAAGCGAGGATGCTGCTCGAATTAGTGGCAATTCCCGTGTGCGCCGGTAGGACAGCGTCCAAATCGGCAAAGAGACGCAGTTTGATATCGAATTGCTCGACCACCGCCTCGATGGCCCAATCAGCGTCGCGAGCAGCTTCGCGCAAGTCATTATGGAAGACGAGATGACGGGAGACTGCGGCCGCTGCGCCGGCATCCATGGTATTCCGCCGGAGCTTTTGCTGGATGAGCCGCCCGACCTCCGTCTCGGCTCGCTGCAACGATTCCTCGACCACATCGATCAGGTTGACGTCGACGCCGTGGATCGCTGCCTGAAGGGCGATCTGCGTCCCCATCGTCCCCGCCCCCACCACCAACAGTCTGTTATCCACGGCGGACCTCCCGTCGTACATGTCGTGCGGAACTCACGGCGTTTCGATCAGCGTGGCCGTGCCGAGGCCACCGCCGCAGCACATGGTGATCAACCCCCGACCCCCGCCGTTGCGTTCGAGCTGATGCAACGCGGTCGCAATGAGGCGGGCGCCGGTTGCGCCAACTGGGTGCCCGAGAGCGATGGCGCCGCCATTGACGTTCACCCGCTCGAGCGGTACATCGAACTCCTTGAGCCAGGCTAGGACCACGCTGGCGAAGGCCTCGTTGACCTCGAATAGATCTATTTGCCTCTCCGAGAGACGCTGCCGCTGGAGAATCCGGTGAGTGGCTGGGATCGGTCCGGTCAACTTGATCGACGGTTCGACGGCGACAATGGCGTGATCGAGGATCCGCGCTCGAATGGCCACGCCGTGCTCTTCAGCCCATCGGCGCGAGGATAGAACCGCGGCCGAGGCCCCGTCTGAGATCTGCGAGCTGTTCCCTGCGGTGTGCCGTCCATCGGGGCGAAAGGCCGCCGGCAGAGCGGACAGCGCTGCTGCGGTACTCCGACGTAGGCCGCCGTCGAGCGTTACCGATACACCGTCGACGTCTACTGGGACCATTTCCTCGGCGAAATGGCCAGCTTCGGTGGCCTCGATGGCGCATGCCTGCGAGCGAGCAGCAAAGTCGTCGCACTCCTCACGGGAAATCCCCCACTTGCCGGCGATCCGCTCCGCCGCCTCGCCCTGGTCCGTGACCTCGTACCTGTGCCGGTATGTGGTGCTGAGGGGGTCTCCCGGCCCGCACCTGACGGCCGTACGAAGGGGCAGCCGGGACATCGATTCGACACCTGCCGCCATGACGAGGTCGTTGGCACCGCTTGCAATGAGCGCAGCGGCGAGATTCACCGCCTGCTGGCTAGACCCGCACTGGGCGTCCAAGGTGGTTCCGGGAACATGTTCGGGCAGGCCGGCAGCCAAAGATGCGGTCCTTGCGATGTTGTAAGCCTGTTCGCCCGCCTGAGTCACACAGCCGACCAGGACCTGGTCGACCTCACCTGCCGGCACCCCGGACCGAGCCAAACCCTCTAGGAGGACGCGACCGAGAAGGTCGGCGGGGTGGACGCCGGCAAGCGCTCCATCCCTCTTGCCAATGGGAGTACGAACAGCGGACAGGATTACCGGATCCTCCGGTGATTCCATACAGACACCTCGCTCTATCTGCGGAGCCATTTACTTCTGGAACTCCGCGAACTATATTTGATCCTAATGAATCGAGCGCTCCATACGCAACCTCTCACGCCACAAGATGGCCCGGATCGTGTTAAACGCGAGTTCGCCGTACGCGTGCTGAGAACGGGTTCTTGTTCGAGTCCCCCTGCTGACACGACGGCAGGGGGTGAGTATCGGACCTCGATACCCAGCCGTCTTAAGCCCTCTGCCGACAGAGACGACATCCGAGTGGAAGCCGAGATCGGTGGGATACCCATCCAGGTTGGACTGATGACGCTGATGATCGTGGAGGGCGCACGTCGATCCGGCATTCGTACCAGTGGACGCAATGGTTTCAACACCAATGAGTTCTGACGAATCGGATGTGTTCCGACGAGAGCATTTCAGCCTGGAAGGTCGGGTCGCCATCGTAACTGGCGCCAGCCGAAACATCGGGGCCGCGACGGCCGACCTTCTCGCCGAAGCCGGGGCTGCGGTCGTCGTCACCGCCACCTCGTTCAACGATGAGATTAACTCCGTTGTTGCCGGGATCCGGGATGCGGGAGGGACGGCCGAGGCCGCCGAACTCGACGTGTCCTCGCCGAACTCGATAAGGCCTGTTGTCGACTACGTATGGTCCAAATACGGAACGCTGGACATCGTGGTCAACAATGCGGCGATAAGGCCAGGTGAGGCAACGCCCGACATCACGATCGAGAGTTGGGATCGCGTCCTCGGAGTGAACCTGCGCGGCCCTTTTTTCCTGGCTCAGGCCGCCCTACCAGGCATGCGGAAGCAGGGTTTCGGTCGAATTATCAACATAGCGGGGCTCGACGCCGAGGCCTTTGCCGCCGATTCACCCCACGTCATGGCGTCCAAGGCTGGTCTGCTCGGCCTCACCCGCTCGCTCGCCGCCGCGAATGCCGACAGCGGGATCACTGTGAACGCCATCTCACCCGGCGTTGTCGCCCGGAATGACGGGAGACTACGCCGCCGTATGCGATATCAGGAATCCGACGTGCCGGTCGGCAGATTCGGCCGACCGGAGGAGATCGCGTCCACCGCTCTGTTTCTGTCATCCGACACCGCCGCCTACATCACGGGGCAAGCGGTTGTTGTGTCCGGCGGCCTCTGAGCCGATACCAGAAGTTCTGGAAGGAGCAGGTGAGCATTGCTATGACCGCTTATCACGTGTACTCGGACGGCGAAACGATCTCGCGGTTCCGGCGGGTGGCGTTGAGGATGGAGCACCCTCGCGACGATCACCGCGGGACCACCGTTTCGGACGAGTTCGAAGTTGGGAGGGCTTTCTTCGCCACCGCCCCAAGGGGCGATCATGTACCGCTCCACCCTGTGTCCCGGCGGCAGCTCCTCATCGTGCTCGATGGCGAGTACGAGTTCACTTCGACAGCCGGAGACGCCATTCGACTGCAGAGGGGTGACCTCCTCTTCGCCGACGACGCCGAAGGCATGGGCCACCTCACAGACCAACTCGGAGACGTGGGTCGAATACTGCTTGTGACTATCCCGCCGACGCTGGAATTGGAGGCGCTGATCGCCGGACTCGAGGCGCCTAGCGCCGACTAGACACTGGGTGGAGCGCTCGCTATACTTGGTTAGTGTAACCGGGGGAAAATCTGCAGGGATCTAGAACGGGAGCGTGACCGTGGGGACAGAACGGCTGATCGAGCGGCTCGAAGACGCAGAGGTCGACAAGTATCGCAACGAGGGATTTCTTGCCGCCGGGAAGGTCATCTCCGACGAGACCCTGAAAGAACTGCGCTCCGGGCTGGATGAACTCACATCGGCGCCGGTGGCCGAAGGCACCCTCTATGTGGATCTAATGGAGCGCTCCCTCGAGCCAACGCAGGCCACCTTCGACTACTTCACCTTCATTTGGAAGACCAGGGAGGAGTTCCGGAAGGTCGCCTTCTCCCCGCACCTCGCAAGGATGGCCGCACAGCTACTCGATACTGACCGGGTAGTTCTGTTCGGCGACTCGCTGTTTATCAAGCACGCACGAACCGGCGGCCCGCTGCACTACCACCAGGACGTAATGGCCTGGCCGCTCGACAAACCGGGTGGACTGACCTGCTGGATTGCCCTGGACGAGGCGACGCCGAAGAATGGCTCCATGGTCTTCGCAGCCGGATCCAACTCGCTGGGCGAGCGGCTGCCGGTCGACTCCGTCACTGGCGAGACGCTCCACAAGGGCTTCGTCGGTGGCACGCGAGCAGAGGCCGACTACAAGGTGGGCGATCTGACCGAGACGGACCTTGAGCCGATGACCACTGAAGAACTCGATCAATTCCCAAAGGTGGAAACTACCTATGCGCCTGGCGAGTGCTCGTTCCACGGAACGCTAGTCTGGCACGCTTCGGGACCCAATCCCACGGACTCCACTCGGCGCGCTTACTCCATTCGCTACGCCGACGGGAACCGCATCTGGCTCGGAGAGCAGAAGGCGTTCTATTACTACAAGGACGAAGAGGCCGGAGTTGAGGTTGGTGCTCCCGTCGGGGGGCCGAACTTCCCGTTGGTCTGGCCGGCCGCGGATTAGCCTGAAACCGGTTCGAGCCCACAGAGGCTGCAACCCCAGTGGCACTCGACGAGAGCAGGCCTCGAATCGGACAGTCATCCTGGCATCTTCGCTTCCCGTCAGTCGGCTCGATCTGGGCAAGGTTTGGGACGCAGATCATCTGCTCTACCCGATCCGAACGACTCGGCCCAGCGATCATGCGATCGCAACTGATCTAAGCCGTCGACAACGACATCAGTGGATACCCGTGGTAGTGTAGCGAGCGCTCCATCCCCACCCGAAGGCAGAGTTGAACATGCGTTCAGAATCGTCGTCACCGGTAACGACTGAATACGACAGCCACAACATCCCGCCGCAGGAAGCTCCACAATGGGAAGATCAACTTACGGGATCCCTGGCCGATGCCAACATTCCGATCTTGCTCATGGTTCTGTACCAGCTCACGGGCGACGAGTCGTGGCTGCGAGCGCCGTTCAGCCCGACCCGGGCGCGCGGTCTCGATACAAACCCGACCGGCGGACTTCCCACCGAGATCGCCTCCAAGATCCGCGACGGCGCGCGGAATGCGATCGTCAACTGGCACCGGGGCAGAGTCCCAGAATTCCCCTCCGTCCAGGGTGAGCGCCTGACCTCTATGCTCTCGGTCGCCGCTGGAGAGGACGTTCCGCTCGAGTACGCCGGCCTCCTCGCTCAAGAAATGGGCTTCTCAGAGCCGGAACTTGGGCGGCTGGACACGACCACAGCGCCCAGCCGCTTCGCCGCAATCGTGGTTGGCGCCGGCATATCGGGGATGGCGGCTTCCATGGCGCTGACCAGATCGGGCGTCGAGCACACCATCCTGGAGCGCAACGAGAGCGTTGGTGGGACATGGTCGGTCAACCGTTACCCGGGCTGTGGCGTGGATACGCCGAGCCATCTATACGCCTTTTCGCAGTTCCCCAGTTCATGGTCAACTCATTTCGCCAGGCAGCCGCAGGTCCAGGAATATCTGGATCGAATCGCTTCGGAACAGGCGATACGCGAGAAGATCGAGTTCGGCCGAAACGTTGTGGCCGCAGAGTGGGACGACGAACATACTGAGTGGGTTGTCACGGACGTCGGCAAAGATGGTGACTCCCGGACGAGACGGGCCAATATTCTGATAACCGCGGTAGGCCTCCTGAGCGAGCCACATGTGCCTTCAATTCCGGGTCTAGACCGATTTCGAGGGGCGATCTTTCACTCGGCGGAGTGGCCAGAAGGCTTCGACCTCGCTGGCAAGCGGGTAGCCGTCATCGGCAGCGGAGCCTCAGCGATGCAGATCGTGCCCTCCATCATCGACCAAGTGGACCAGCTAGTTGTGCTCCAGCGATCTCCGCAGTGGATCGCGCCCAGCGAGTCGATGGCCAAACCCATCGACCATGCCGAGCTCTGGCTATTCGAAAACGTGCCGTTCTACCGCAGCTGGTTCCGCGCCATGCTGTGGTGGACATTCGGGGATCGCATACACGACTCTCTGCGGATCGATCCGAGTTGGGCCCATCCGGATCGGTCCGTGAATGCGACCAACGACAGCCACCGCTCCTATTTCACCCGATACCTTCAGCAGAAGCTGGCTGGCCGGCCCGATCTCATCGAGAAGTCTCTGCCCACGTATCCGCCGTTCGGCAAGAGGATGCTCCTCGACAACGGATGGTTCGATGCGTTGCTGCGTGAGAACTGTACATTGGTCGAAAGTGCGTTGTCCGGCCTGACCGAACATGCAGTCGTCACAGCTGACGGCCACGCAATCGAGGTCGACGTGGTGGTTCTGGCGACTGGATTCAAGGCGAAGGATCTCTTATCTAGTGTCAGAATTGTTGGCCGTGACGGTGGCCTCCTCGGCGATCTGTGGGGAGACGAGAACCCCACCGCATATCTCGGGATGACAGTTCCCAAGTTCCCCAACATGTTCATCATGTACGGGCCCAACACGAATCTCGGTCACGGCGGAAGCTACATTTTCCTAGCCGAATGCGAAGTGCACTACATCGCAGACCTCATCACCCAGATGGATGCAGGCGGGATCGCCAGTGTCGAATGTCTACAGAACGTGCACGACGAGTACAATCGTGGAGTCGACGCGGCCCATGAATCGCTCCTTTGGAAGCATCCGAGCGCGCACTCGTGGTACTTAAACTCCCATGGACGGGTCGTGACGAACTCGCCTTGGCGCATGGTGGAGTACTGGCAGCTCACGAGGAAGGCTGACCTGGACGACTACGACGTCCTAGCCCGTTCCGCTATGCCGCTGACCGCGACCTAGGTCGACTGCCAATGAAACACCCGTCGATATCAGAGGCGTATGCGACGAGGACGTCGCCTACGGCACCGACCCCGATGGATGCTCAGTCACTCGAATACATCGAAGTTCCCACACTCGGCGACCTGCTGGTGCGCTCGGCCAAGCGGGCGCCTGACGCAGAGGCATTGGCAACCGACCGGGAGCGGTTGACCTACGCCGCGCTACTGGAGCGGGTCTTCACAACGGCACGAGGCCTGGCGGCACTTGGCGTCGGGCGGGGTGACCACGTCGGCATTCTGATGCCGAAATTGCTCCGAGTTCATCGAAGTTCTATTCGCCACAGCCTTTTTGGGTGGTGTCGTCATTCCCATCAACGCTCGCTTCCGGACTCGCGAGTTGCGATACTTGGTTGTCCATGCCGACCTCAAGGTACTGTGCACCACCGATCTCGTTTCCGACCAGGCGGACCATCCTGCCCGATTGACCGAGGCCTTCCCCCAAATCGCCGGGAACGCCGACCCCACCCGGCTCGCACTCGACGACGCGCCATGCCTTCGAGCGGTGGCACTGCTTGGAAACGGCTCCCGACCCGGGTTCGTATCCCGGTGGCAGTTCGAAACGGCAGCTGGGACGGTGGCGGTGAGCGAGATCGAGCGGTCGCGTGCCCTGGTCCGGCTGCGGGACGTCCTGGCCATCCTCTACACCTCAGGGACCACTGCGAACCCCAAGGGGTGTCTGCACACCCATGAAGCATTGGTGCGAAATGGTCTCGTCACCGGGCGGACTCGCTTCTTGCTCACCAACGAAGACAGGTTCTGGGACCCGCTTCCAATGTTCCACGTAGCGGCCTTGCTGCCGCTGATCGCTACTTTCGATGCCCAAGCGACGTTTCTGACGACGGCTCATATCGATGCCGGCATGGCACTCGAGCAGATAGAGACAGAAAAGGCGACATGGCTGTTTCCGGCATTCCCCACAGTGACAGAAACGCTCCTGAGTCACCCCAGCCTTGCCGACCGGGACATGAGCCAAGTGCGCATGACGATGTGTATTGGGCCGGCACCAATCCTTCGAAGGCTTCAGGCCGCCCTCCCGCAAGCGACGCAGATCTCGACCTACGGCAGTACAGAAACGGGAGGGGTGATCACCTACCACCTTGCCACCGACAGCGCCGAGGACCGCGCCACAACCTGCGGCCCTCCATTCAGGGGCGTTGAGCTCGCTATTGCAGACCCGTCAGGACGACACTTGCCCCGCGGGCAAGTGGGCGAGATCCTCGTTCGTGGGTACTCGATCACCGACGGGTACTACAAGGACCCGGGTGCTACTGCGATGGCCATCGATGATCATGGGTGGTTCCATACGGGTGATCTCGGCCAGTTGTCACCGAACGGACACCTCATCTATACCGGTCGATTGAAAGAGATGCTCAAGGTCGGCGGTGAGAACGTGTCTCCACTCGAGATCGAGTCCGTTCTCTGCGAGCACCCAGCCGTCCTCGTCGCCCAGGTCGTCGGAGTCCCCGACGACCGCCTCGAGGAGGTTGTCGCCGCCTTCATCGAATTGCGGTCGGCGTCATCGTCGAGTGAAGGCGACATCATCGAGTTCTGCACCGGTCGTCTGGCCGGCTTCAAGGTCCCCCGATACGTACGCTTCGTACAGGAATGGCCGATGTCCGCCACAAAGATTCAGAAACATGTGCTTCGGGACCGGATCGCCGAGGAGCTCAGCGCCGCCCATTGAAGGGGCCCACTACCCTTCGGGGCGGGCAGGGGCACAAGGCGTGAGGGAGGGCGTATAGCTGTCGCGTCCGCTCCTGAGCACCTTTCCCGGCCTCTCACCCGTGAACTGTCCTCCCGAGCAGATGTCCACTCCGTTCACGACGACGTGCTCGATTCCTTCGCTCGAAGCGAAGAGGCGACCGGCACCTCCTGGTAGGTCGAACCTCGTCTCAACCGGCCCCGGCGCGACCCGGTGCTCGTCCATTACCACTAGGTCGGCTACGGAGCCCGGGCATATCCGCCCACGATCCTTGAGGCCGTAAAGGCGGGCGGGAATGTCGGCCAGCACCTGCACGACTTCCTCGATGGTCGCCAAGCCAGTGGTGCGGGCAGCCCGCAGGACCTCGGTCGGATAGGAGAACCCGGTGACCATGTCAAGGTGGGCGCCGGCGTCAGAGCCACCGATCACCGCCCGGCCGTCCCGCCACATGGCGATCCCGGCGGACCAATCGTCATCTGTGTGAGGCGGCGCCACAACCGAGAACCTCGTCCGCAGATCGTCGAGGCACACAATGTCGAGCAGGGCGTCGAAGGGGCGCTTGCCCTCTTCTCTGGCGATGTCCCCGACCACCCGCCCTTCGTAAGGCTTGGTTGCTTCGCTGAACGTCTTGGTAATTACATGGCGCGGCCAGTCGGCAAATCGACGGGCCGGATTCGGTGCACCGGCGAGTTCCTCGAGGCGCCGGCGGTGCTGGCTCCCCTGGAGAAGTGACAACTTCTCGGCAGGGGGAAGAGCCATGGGTGCGTCCCAGCCGGGCAGAATATCGAGCACAAATCCCGTGAGGAAGTTGAGGTGCATGCTAGACGGCGGTGGCATTATGAGTGCGACGACGCGCCCACCGTGTTCTGCTGCCGCTGTCCCTGCCCGGAGCTTTTCCTTCGATGCCGTCAGATTCGCCCGGGTCGGTCGCACCACGTTCCAGTTCAGCGGGCGCTGTGCCGCAGCCGACATCGCGACCATCAAGCGGACGGCTTCGGAACTGAGCGGCTCCTGCGGATCGGTCACTTCCGGCAGGAACTCAAGGGACGTGCCCGCGTACTCCCGGCACACTCCGGCCAGAGCAATTAGTTCGGCGGGGTCAGCGAACCGGGAGGGCACGGGGAGTCCGCTCGCGTCATTGTGGCTACGAGCGTATGACGACGAGAACCCCATGCCCCCGACTGCCAGTCCCTGGCGGAGCAGGGATGCCATCGCCTCGATCTCGTCCGTCGTAGCGGTTCGCTCATTGGCATGCTCGCCCATCACGATGCGCCGTATCGCCGAGTGCCCGACCATGAACCCGGCGTTCACCGACGGGCGACCCTCGAGGCGGTCGAGATATTCGGACGTCGAGGTCCAGTCCCACGGAGGTCCGCTGATGAGGGCGTCCAGTGACATCCCTTCCACTCTCGCCAGCATCCGGCACACATAATCGACAGATTCCCAGTTGACAGGCTGAATGGAGAAGCCACAGTTCCCACCGATCACGCTGGTGACGCCATGCAGCGGCGACGGGCTCAGTGTGGGATCCCAGAAGACCTGAGCATCGTAGTGGGTGTGGACATCGACGAAGCCGGGGGCCACGACCGCACCGTCAGCGTCGATGCTCCGGAGCGACCGTTCTGTGATGCTTCCGATCTCGACGACGCAGCCATCGGTGACCCCGATGTCCGCCCGGTACTTGGGGGCCCCACTTCCGTCGACGACCGTCCCGCCCTTCACGACGAGGTCAAGCACGGGGCACCGTTCTACCCTCGCTTCGGGCGACCTCCGGCGGCCGCTCGTTGACCCAGCTCATGTCCTGGTAGCGGTCGCCCGCCGCCGCCCCCCGGGGGGCGATTCCATCAATGGCCTCGAGTTCGTCTCGGGTGAGATCCACGTCCAGGGCGCCGACGTTCTCTTCCAGGTAGGTACGCCTCTTCGTCCCGGGGATGGGTACAACCTCGTCCCCTTGCGCCTGGAGCCAGGCCAACGCCAGCTGCCCGGGCGTGCATCCCTTGACCTCAGCCAGGCGACGGACCTCCGAGACGAGAGCGAGGTTCTTGTTGAAGTTCTCGCCCTGGAACCTAGGGAGGCGCCGGCGGAGGTCATCCGGCTCAAAATCGTCAGGGGACTTGATCCTCCCAGTCAGAAAGCCTCGGCCAAGCGGACTGAAAGGAACGATGCCGATCCCAAGTTCACGGCAAGTCGGCACAACAGAATCCTCGATCTCCCGGCACCACAAGGACCATTCGCTCTGTAGGGCTGCGATCGGATAGGTAGCAGCTGCACGCCTGATCTCATCTGCCGACGCCTCCGAAAGACCGACATGTCGGACCTTCCCGGCGACAATCAGCTCTGCAACGGCACCAATCGTCTCCTCTATCGGAACTTCAGGATCGACCCGGTGCTGGTAGTAGAGATCGATCACATCCACTCCGAGTCGCTGCAAACTGCCGTCGCAGGCTTCTCTCACGTGTTCGGGCCGCCCGTCCACTCGGCCGGGGAGCGGGTCGTCCGGCCCGCGCACAACCCCGAACTTGGTGGCAATCTGCACGTCCTCGCGCCGAGAGCGAATGGCTCGGCAGATGAGTTCCTCGTTGGCTCCGAGGCCATAGATGTCGGCGGTATCTAGGAAGGTCACGCCGAGCTCGAAGGCGCGCTCAAGGGTGGCCATGGCCTCCGCCTGGTCGGGAGCACCGTACAACTCCGACATCCCAAGGCACCCGAGTCCCTGAGCAGAGACTTCGAGTGAACCAAGCTGGCGACGATCGATCATCCGATTCCCTCCCTGTAGCGAGCGCTCTCTTCTATAGAAGAGTAGAGCAGCGGGATCGGTCAGGGCAAGGCGTTGTTACCCGGATCTAGCTAGTTGTCGGTAGCAATACCCGTCAGGATCATGTCGGCAAATTGATCGGCGATCTGGTCTATCGATAGCTTGCCGTTCGGCCGGTACCACTGATAGCTCCAATTGCAAAGTCCGAAGATCGCTAAGCGCATCAGCCTTGGATCGAAATTCTTACGGATCTCACCGTTCTTTATTCCCCGGCGCAGAATCCGGCCCAGGATGGCATCCACCTCGTCTCGGCTCTTCTGAAGCGCTACCCGCCGATCATCAGGCACGGAATGCGGCTCACGCAGGAAAACAATCACTTCGGCCTGTCGTGATCGCACCGTGTTAAGAACGACCCGCATGATCTCCCGGATCTGCTCGACGGCCGAGATGTCCCGCTTCTCGACTGGCCGAAGGTCATCGAGCATATCGGTCACAAAGCTCTCATGGATGTCCGCCAGGATCTGTCCCTTGGCGCCCGTGTGGTGATAAAGGGAGCTCTGCCCAACACCGGCGGCCTCCCCTATCTCTCGCACCGACGTGGCCGCGAAGCCGTTCTCCATGAACAGCTGGGTCGCGGCAACGAGAATACGGCCTCTGACATCGTTCTCTGGCACTATCAGGCCTGGCAGTTCATGGTCTCGGGTGTCCTCCTGTCGTGGCCCACGGGCCTTGAAGGAAGTCTAGCGAGCGCTCGACCGAATCTGGGTTGACTCTACCTCAGCCGTCCCGGTTCTCCGGATGGCGAGGGGCCCTCAGGGACGAAAGCCCACGGCACATTACCGGATCTTTGCCTGGCGGCATGGCCGGATAAGAGCCGGGAACCGACCGGTCTCTTCGGTCGAGCTAGTTGGTGACTCGAAATCTCAGAAGCGTGACTTCGCCCTCGTCATCGAACTGTGCTGTCACAGGCATTCCGATGCGAACCGACTCGACGTCTTCACCCACGATGTTTGTCACCAGCCGCGGACCAGCATCCAACTCGACGATGGCGTACACGTAGGGGACGCTCGATGCAAAGGCCTCAAATGGGGGCCGATGTATGACCGTTGCAGAATAGACGACACCGGTGTTAGCAACCACCTCCCACACCAACTCGCTGCCATCGCATCTCCGGCACATGGACCTGGGATAAAACTGCAAGTCGCCGCAAGCGGTGCACCGTTGAAGACGAATCTCGCCGAGCTTGAGCGCATCCCAATATGGCCTCGACACATCGGTCGGGGTGGGCAGCGGTTTGCCAGTCCCTGCTTCTTGCTTCATCTCGTTCTCCTCAGATCGCTCCGGCAGAGCTAGCTAGACGCCGATTCCCTTGGCGATTATCTCCCTTTGAACATCTGACGCCCCACCACCAATCTCGTACATCTTGGCGTCGCGAAAATGCCTCTGTACGACCAAGTCGCTCGTGTAGCCATAGCCGCCTTCCAGCTGGACGGCCGCGTGAGCGACGCGCATGTACGCCTCCGTGGCCGCCAGCTTCGCGACCGAAGCCTCGACGTGAGTGCCCGTACCGGACGCCATCCGCCCTGCCGTTCGGGACAGCGCCAGTTCGGCGGCCTCGACCTCCGACGCAAGGTCGGCCAAGCGATGCCTGACGACCTCCAACTCGAACAGAGGTGCACCGAACTGCACTCGCCGGCTTAGGTAACTCGTCACATGCTCTACGAGATACCTCGCCGCGCCGCAGGCGATCCCGGCGGCCGCTACCCGTTCAAGGTCAAGGCCAGCCGTCAAGATACGCCAACCGTCACCCACTTGTCCGACCAACCGGTCCCTACTGACGACCGCGTCCTCTATCGAGACTCGCGCTGAACCGGTGGCGCGTACTCCCATGGTAGGGAGCCGCTCGATCGTCACACCAGGTGTATCGGTGGCCACAACCAATGCGAGTAATCCCTCTCGGCGGATAGTTCCGGGCAGCCGAGCGAAGACGAGCATCGCATCGCCGACGTCAGACCCGGTCGCATAGATCTTCTCCCCGTTGATCGCGTAGGCATCGTCTACCGGCCGCGCAGTCGTGGACAATGAGGCTACGTCGGAGCCGGCTGTGGGTTCGGTAAGTGCGAACGCCATGTGCATTCGACCAGACGTGAACGGTGGCAGGAGCTCTTCTTGAAGTTCCCGAGATCCGAATTGCACTATCGCTGACGCGCACAGTGACTGCCTGATGATGAGATTCCCGAAGTCGGCAAAGGCCCGGCCAACCTCCTGGAAGAGGATGGCCAGGGCTACGGCATCGTCAGCCTCCCCACCCCACTCTGCTGGAAGAGTCAGGCCGAGCACACCAGCCCTGGCGGCTGCATCATAGAGTTCGACAGGAAAACGTCGTCCGGCATCGCAGGAATCGGCATACCCAGGGGGGCAGTAGGTCTCGAAAAACTCTCGGAACCGAGAGCGTAGCGCCGCCTCGCGCTCGGTCGGCACGAACCTCACGTGAGCGCTCGCCGTGCCATCGCCGAATCAGAAGCAGAAACCGGGACCAGGAGCGCCGTCTTCACCGTCTCAGGATTCCCGTCGGATCGACGCGATGCCGGAGGACATCAAGTTCCTCCGCGCTGGGTCCCGGAGTCTCTTGCACCTCCTCGGGAACGAGCAACTCGAAGCCCGTCGCGTCGACCACCTGATCGACTGTCACTCCGGGATGTACAGACTTAAGCCGCATCCGTTTCGATTCCGGCTCGAAGTCCATGACGCAGAGAGAGGTGTAGCAGTAACGGGGACCTCCACCGGGGATCTTCCACCGCTCTCGGGTGCCGGGACCGTCTCCCCAGCCGAGGGCGCTTATGAAATCGACTTGGGGCACGAAGATGCGCCGGTTGTGTTGATAGCTGTAAAGGTAGTAGCGGTCGGTGAATGCCGCCATGTTGCCCGTGCCCACCCCTCCCGGACCGCGGAAGTCCAAGTGGCGGTAGTCCTTGCCGGTTCCGATGAGGTTCGAGTTCCCGTGTTGGTCGATCTGAAGGCCGCCCACGAAGAAGATCCAGTTACTGCGTCGCCGCATGTTCAGGAATCCGTCATCGTGAGCCCAATACGATTCACCCCATTGGGCGGCACGCCAATCGGTGATGAACTCGAATGGGCGCATCTCCGGCACGTTGATCAGGTTGGCCCTGGTCCAAGACAAGAGGACGAGCATGTTGGGGCCATGAAGCATGTGAGCGAGGAGTACCGCAGCGCGCGGTACGGGAAGGTTCGCCCCAACTGGTACTCCGAGGCCATCCTCCAGATCGCGCGCCATCGCGCATGCAAGCAGTTCTTGGGTAGTGAATGATTCCATTTCAGAACTCATAGAGATTGAGGAGCCGGCTGGCCCCGACTTTGTCCAGATATGCCATGTGATCCTTCGGTTCGTATATCCACTCCTGCAAGAAGGCGTCGAGTGCCTTCCGATCGGAGTCGCGACGCAAGGTCTCGGCCGCAGGCAGGTAGAGGTCTTTGAGGAAGGGAACGTCCTCGAGGTAACCGCCGAGGCTCGAGAACGGATGGGCACCGTACGGCGCTCGTACAACCGCATTTGTTAGAGGGATCGAGGTGCGCTCCGGAAAGCGACGGAGTTCCTCGTTGGATATGACCCGGTCGACGGAAACCACGGTGAAATTCGAGGCCCTGGAGATCGCCCGGTCCCCGAATCCGCTACCGATGTGCTGAACGTTCCCATAGCAATCAGCGCTGGCTGCGTGGATCAGGGCGATGTCGGGAGTTATAGCCGGCACCGCGATCAGTGGCTCGCCTGCAATCGGGTCGTCGAAGAGCTTCAGGTCTGGATTGACTTCTGGATACGAGGTGCCGACAAGTGCCCTCCAGGGGAGGAACGGCAAGCGCTGCGCGGAAGCGTTGAGAGCGCAGTAGTACATCGCCTCATCGATCTCCCACACCTCGATCTCTCCGCGCTCGGCTGCCCGCCGGAAGACCGGACCGATGCCCACGATGGTTTCCCCGCCAACGTAAGGGCTTATGACCTTCCGGACGCAACCGGAGGCGATCAGCATGTCGACTTCTAGCCCGGACGTCGCTGCTCCCATGATGGTCAGATCCTTGTGCCCGCTTCGGATCACCTCCCGAACGAGGCTCATCGGATGACCACTGTTGGCAAAGCCCCCGATGGCGATCGTCATTCCGTCTTCCAGTCGTTCCAAGGCCGTCGCCTCGTCGACTAGCACTGAACGTCGGACCGGTCTCTCGTGGTCTGTCACAACAAGAACTCCTTGGCAATGATGTCTCTCTCCAGCAGATGCGGTCCGATCCCGATCGCGGTGGCGAACCGTTCCGGCTGGTACTGCAACACCGTGTATTCGGCCACATGCATGTCCGCTCCCAACAGGCGCGTCCCAGCCATGCTCACTGCCTGGCAGGCGTCAGTAGCGCAGATCTCGGCCATCGAAGAAGCGGCCGGGGATGTTTCACCGGCAGCCTCCATCCATCCCGCCCTATAGGTGAGGAGGCGGGCCAAGTCAACCTTCACGTGGAGGTCGGCGATCACCCTCCTGACGGCTTGCGATGCCCTCGATGGGTTCTCGCTCTGACGATGACGGTTGGCATGGCTCACCAGACGGTCCAATGCGCCCCGTGCCGCGCCGAGGAAGATCGCCGCGACCAATACCCGATCCCGATTCTCCGCCCGGGAAAGGTAACTGGACCCGCCACCGAGCTCGCCGAGAAGGTGGTTCTCGGTCAGCACGACGTTTCGCATCGTCACCAACGTCGCCTGGTATGCATTCGGATTCCAGGGCGTCGACGGCTCGACAAGGAGCCCAGGCTGGTGGCTCTCGAGCAAGAAGAGGGAGTCACCCGTCCCGTGCTGACCCGACGCCCCTTCCACGGCCACGATGAAGAAATCGGCCAGGTTCCCACCACCGCACAGAACCTCAGCATCCTTCACGATCCATCCCGAGCCGACTATCTCCGCACTGGGCACACTCCGCCAACGGGATTGGCCCGGGCGCTCGACGCACCAAGCCCCCACCGCCTCGCCCCGGGCAAGTGGTGCCGACCAACGGGCCTGTTGGTGCGATCCACCCAGGAGGTTGATCGCCCTTCCGCAGCGGAGAACCGAATCGAATAGGCATGACCCCGCCGCCACATTGGCCCGGGCAATTTCTTCGAGGGCCACCACGCCGTCCAGCGTGTCTCGCTCACGTCCCCCGAGGTGTGCCGGGAGCGATGGAGACAGCCACCCGGCGTCACCCAGCTCCTTCAGTAGGGTACGGGTGTTCCCGATCCGCTCGTTTCCGTCAGGGTCCGCCCAGGGCTGCGCGGATACGAAGGCTGCGATGGTGTCTCGGAGGCCGACTTTTTCCTCCTCCAATTCGACATCCATTCCTGAGCCTGACCCCTCTGCTATTTCCTGCCCGTTCCAGTCTACTGGATCGAGCGCTCGAATTCTACCTACTTGACGAATCTCGTGCGAAGTTCCCCGATACCTTCGATCGTGGAAACGATGACATCCCCAATCTGCAGGAATCGCATTGGAGACAGCCCGACCCCGACGCCGGCAGGTGTTCCGGTGAAGATGAGGTCACCAGCGAGCAAGGGCACCACTTCAGATATCTTCTCGATTATGGCAGGGACACCGAAGATCATGTCGCTTGTGCGAGCCCGTTGCATGACTTCACCATTGACACTGCACTCGATAGCGAGATCGTTCGGATCGCGGAACTCGTCCAGTGTGACGACGTATGGACCCGTCGGCCCGAAGCCGGGAAACGATTTTCCCAGCGTCAGTTGCGGCCACGGTAATACTCCGAGTTGCATTTCCCGATTGGACACGTCTTGTCCTATCGTCAGACCGGCTATATGCGTCCAGGCATCCTCGCGACTTATGGCATGGCCGCCCCGACCGATGACCAAGACCAACTCGACCTCCCAGTCGACCATCTCACTAGGCAACCCAACCGCGGCATCCTGACCGACAAGACAGGTGGGGAACTTGGTGAAAATATACGGTCTCTTTGGCAGCTCCAGCTCCGTCTCGGCGGCATGATCCTGATAGTTGAGGCCGAGAGCGAAAACCTGCCTGGGGTACGGCACCGCAGCTTCCAGATCTGACTCGTTAAACTCACTCGCGGTTGAGGCATCGAGCTGTTCAGCCCATGCCTTAAACGAGTCCCAGATTCCGTATACCTCCTGTGGATCGGCCGAGAACCTTCCGTTGCTCTCGCTGGCGACATCCACCGCTCCCGATGGTGTTATCACGCTGAGACGACCCCGCAGGTTGGCCAGTTTCATCTCTCACCGCTAGCGGTTCGCTGCGGATGCCGTCAGATGCGCCTCGGGTCCCCAGACCGTGTACAGAGGATCCCCCGGTCCTGCTACGCCGGCATGCGTACCCAGTCCGGAAACCGACTCCGTACAGTCCTGCCAGTAGCTCCAATCGTCGGTGACTATCCGGTAGGCAACCTTCCAGATCCCATTGCGCTTCTCGAATCGATCGCAATATCGTCCGCCCCGGACGCGCATGTATTTCCGCCCGTCAGTGGCGGCCGTGAGTTGATGAGATCTCAGCGCCTCCGCAGCTCCGTCGCCCTCGGCAGCCTCCGGACGCGCCCAGCTCGGTTGCTGCAACCCTTGAATGTGGGACACGAAATAGAGCTCACTATAAGCAATATCTCCCTCCAGCTGGACCAAATGCTGGCCAAGAATCAGCATGTACGGCGGATTCCCAGGCTCTGGCTGGTACCAGTACTTTTCCGCCCACTCTGCCGCTTCCGAAACCTCCCAAGAGCCTTCTACATCAGCCGTTCCAGGCGGCCAGTTCTGATAAATCTGATTGTGACATTCTGAGTCTGGCCAGAACGTTCCCGTCCAGAGAACCTTGTCATTTCGGTTCTCAGCTCGGATGTACCTGACGAGAACTTCGTATATGTCCTGCTTGTCGAGCAGTTCCCGCAACCGCCTCTCCAGTTCAGCGTCCATCTGATCCTCCTTCATTTCATGAAACGGCATGTATGGTGTGAGTCTTGCGCAGACCAGTCCGATGCCCATCCATGCGGACCGACTGTGGATCGAGCGCTCCATTTACGCTATCGGCGCCCGCGCACCCGGTCAAGCGACGTCGACGAACGAAGTTCAAGCTCGAACGCCTTCATTTCAAGTTAGGCGTGTCGGTATCGCGTCCAGAACGCAAGAGAGTTCCAGGAGTCTGTCCGGTCATTTCTCCGGTCTCGACGATTGGAACTCCGTTCACGAGCACCGCTTCGACCCCATTGGCGGCGGCGTACAACCGGCCGGCGCCGCCCGGCAGATCGAACCGAGTCGTGACCGCACCACACTCCACTGTCTCCTGGTCGAAGACGACGACATCGGCGTGATATCCCTCGACTATCAGACCCCTTCGGGCCAAACCATAGAGACCGGCCGGTACCCCAGTGAGTTGCTTCACCGCCTCCTCCAATGTCAGGAGGCTGTGCTTCCGAACGCCGAGCGACAAAAGATCCGTGGCGAAGCTGAACGTCGTCAGCATGTCCAGGTGGGCCCCCGCATCCGAGGCGCCGACAACAGTGCGCGAGTCCCGCCATATCGACGCGCGTGCCTTCCAGTCGGCGTCGGTGTCGTCAACGTGTGCGAACGAGAACGATGTCTTCAGCTGGTCGGCGACAACGATGTCGAGCAGCGCATCGAACGCAGACTTCGAGTTATCCCGAGCGATGTCGCCAACGAGCGCGCCGACGTACCGCTTCGTCTCCTCGCTAAAGGTCTCGACGATCCTCATTCCTCCCCAGTCCGAGAAATGCTGCCGGGGTCCGGGCTGACGAGCGCCCTCGTCAAGCCGAAGTCGACACTCCGGGTCTTTCAGGGCCTCGAGCCGCCTGTCGTACGGCAGTCCGAGTATCGGTGCCCACCCCGGCAGGGCGTCGAGCACCATCCCGCTATAGAAGGAGAATCGAGCGGCGGGTGAACGAGGAAGCACAAGGCCGACGATCTTCCCGCCCGCCTGGCGGGCTCGGTCTGAAAGCGCCAGTTTCTGCTCCCACTCGGGCATTGACTGCTCGGTCGCAGAGATTAGATTCCAGTTGAGCGGTCGGGAGGCGGCAACAGTCATGGCGACCATAACCCGTTCGGTCTCGGCATCCCACGGGCCCGGGCTGGGAAGGAACTCCAGCGAAGTCCCCGGAAACTCACGGCACACTGAGGCAAGGGCGATTAACTCCTCACCGGAAGCCCAGCGGGACGGCACCGGCTTTGCGTCAGCGTCGTTGTGAGTGGTCGACCACGTCGAAGTGAATCCCAGGGCCCCAGCAGTCAGGCCCGCCCTCAATAGGTCGACCATCTGCTGTAGCTCGCCGGCGGAGGCATGTCTCTCTCTCGCTGCATCACCCATCACCACCTGCCGCATCGCCGAGTGGCCGACGGAAAAGCCGGCATTCAGTGACAGCTGACCATCAAGGCGGTCCAGGTACTCGGCGGTTGACTGCCAATCCCAAGGGACTCCGGCCTGGAGTGCCTCGAGCGGCATTCCCTCCACCTTCGCAAGCATCCGCATCAGGTAATCGGCGGCTTCAGGGCATAGAGGCGACACAGTGAACCCGCAGTTCCCGCCCACCGCGGTGGTCACACCGTGAAGCGGGGATGGGGTTAACTGCGGATCCCAGAACCCCTGAACGTCAAGATGGGTGTGGACGTCGACAAAGCCCGGCGACACGATTTGCCCGTCGGCCGCGATGGTCCGCCGACCTGCGCCCACCGCGTTGCCGACCTCCGTGATTATCCCGTCGTCGATGGCAACGTCCGAGGGCGTCCTCGACTCACCGGTTCCGTCTACGACGACTCCCCCAGAGATCACCAAATCGTGCATGTCACACTTCCAATCCGAAGTATCGGTCCAACCCGAAACATTTGATCGCATTGCCACGGAGCAGTGCTTCCGTCTCGTCCGTATTGAGCCCGGCTCTTTTGATCAACGCCGTCACTACATCTCGAGAGCTGGGCCACGTCGAGTCGCCGTGGGGATAATCGGTCTCGATCATGATCTGGCTCATCCCAATCACATCCCTCGATGCCAAGCCGAATTCATCGTCGAAAATACAGCCGAATACTCGATTGGGAACATAACTGCTCGGGAGGTCGGAGATACGCTGCGACTCCGCGCCGTACCGGCGCGTCCTCAGCCAGGCCTTGTCAAGCCGTTCGAGCACGAATGGCATCCAGCCGACCTGCCCCTCCGACAGCGCGATCCGAACCGACTCGAACCTCTCGAGAACCCCGCTCGACAACCAGTCCACCATTGCCCTGCAGGCACCTTCGAAGGTGATGGCCAGAGGTACGACCCGCGGGGCATCATCACTTGTCCTCCGCCAAGTGGAGGACGACCCGATGTGCATGTTGACCACTGTGTCGGTTTCCTGACACGCGGCCCAAAGCGGGTCCCAGTAACCACTATGAATGCTCGGCAGGCCGAGTGACGCCGGGCCCTCCGAGAAGCAGATTGCGTGCGAGCCCTTCGCCGAGCACCGACGTACTTCATCGCCCGCCAGAGTGGCGTCCCAAAGCGGGATGAGGGTAAGTGGAATCAACCGCCCGCGCGCAGACCCGCCGCACCACTCCTCGATCATCCAGTCGTTGTAAGCGCGGACGCACTCATATCCGAGATCCCGGTCACGGCCCTCCAAAAACGTCTGGCCGCAGAAACGGGAGACGGTCGGGAAACAGAGGGAAGCCTCCATGTGATTCCCATCCATGTCCACCAACCGGGCAGCAGGCTCCGTGATCCCGGGTCGGAACTCGTCGTAGAGGACGGGCCGGAACTCATTGAGGTCAGCCATTCCCTGGGCGCTGTCGAGGGTTGCAGCTATGAATCCACTCGTGATGGGCAAGAGCCGACCGTCGTATCGCCAGCAATCCGCCCAATCGCCGTCGCCGGTCTCCTCGAACGTCGGAGCGCGCTCGCCGGGCCGAACTTTGCCCTTGACCCTCTCTACCCGGGGGGCGTCATCCTGCCATCGTTGTGGCAGGCGCTTTACCCAGAGGTCGGCTGGTTCAACGACGTGGTCATCAACAGAGATGATCTTCGGCACCATCGACATTTAATGTCCTTCCACCCGTTCTGCCCGATCCAGATATGGAGAGAGGTATCCGACTCGATCGATCGATCCACCCAGGTCCACATCGAAATGACGTTGCTTCATGGCTCCAGCCGCTCGAGAAGGAGCGTGCAATGGACCGCCAGCATCCCGCCGTAGCCGGCTGTCAAGGCCCGCCGAGCCCTCTCGACCTGGACGGCACCTGCCTCATGGCGCAGCTGCGCGACTGCCTCAGAAATGTGGAACACCCCATTTCCGGCAAAGGACAGAAGTCCACCGTGCGTATTGACAGGAATAGACCCGCCGAGGGCAATGTTGCCGTCCGCTACGAAAGGACCACCCTTCCCCTTCTCGCAAAACCCAAGGTCCTCGAGTGCGACCAGCACGCCAATACTGAACGCGTCGTAGATCTCAGCCAAGTCCACATCCTCCGGACCCCACCCAGCCATGTCGTAAGCCCGCTTCGCGGCTGGTCCGAAGCCAAACGAAGTCAGGTCGGGTGCCTGAAACGGATAGTAGAAGTCACAGTACTGAGACGTGGCCGCTATGCCGACCCGGGCGCGCCCCGTCGCCGCCGTGTCATCATCTGCCCGGGCCACAATGATCGCGCCAGCAGAGTCCGAAACCAGCGCACAATCAGCGGCGACGAACGGTGACGCCACGACTCGGGCCGAGAGGATGTCTTCGACCGCCAATGGTCTGTCGCGCTCAGCACCGCCATGGAGGATGGCGTGCTGACGTTGGGTCACAGGGACAGCGGCCAGTTGTTCGCGGGTGGTACCGAACTCGTACATGTGCCTCTGCGCCACCAATGCCAAGCTGGCCGGGATCAGGGGGCCATAGGGCAACTCGTACTCCGGATGCCCGACTTCGTTGATCATGGCTGCCACTGCCGCGTCCGTATTGGCCCATCCAGTCTTCCGGTTGTCACCAAAGATGACAAGGACTCGCTCGGCCTGCCCAGTCGCGACCGCGGCGGCCGCGTTGGCCACGCCCACGTACGGTGAGGCGCCCCCCACATGGGCGGAATCGATGTAGCGAACCGACAACCCGATGTATTCGGCCACCGCCGCGCTCAACACCATCTTCGGTTCGGTGAGGGAGTAGCCCACCACCAGCCCGTCGATGCTCGATTTATGGAGCCCCGCGTCTTCCAGCGCTCGGGATGCAGCAAGTGCATGTAATTCCAATGAGGTCATCGGGTCAGGCTTGACGACCTCGCCAACTCCGACAATGGCTGCTTTCATCGATGTTCGGCTCCTTGGCGATCATGAGTCATTCTGGCTACGACGCCCGGAACAGCGGGTTGGCGGCGTGGTCGGTGAGGATTACCAGAAGGTCAATCAGCCAGCCGTCAGCATTGTTATGTACCAGCTCGATGTAGTACGCCGCTTCGTGCACACCTCGCTGGAAGTCGGCCCCCATCCCTCGAGTGACGACCACATCGCAATAGGCGACGAGGCGGGCCGTCTCGTTTTGCGGACCCAGCTTGATCATCTCCGTGCAGACCAGGTGCTTGAACGGGGAATCAGCCAGCAGGTGACTTGGAGCACCCTCGCCCCACCTCGGATCGCTCCTCTTCAACGGGACGCCGCTGGCCTCCAACAGGGCCGACCGGCCTTCGGATACCTGATCGAGCGTTCCGGCCATGACGCGGACGCAGTTCTCCGTGAACAAACTGGCGGCGTCATTCCATCGCTTCTGGTCTTCGTATACGCAGTAGGTGACAAGCAGGTCATGTACGTTTTGACGCTGCTCGATTCGCTCGATTCTCTCTTCAACGGTGGTGACAGGTGGCTCCTGAACCCTCACCACGTCGAGGACGAGTTGAGCTATGAGCTCCGGTGTGTACTTCTGGACCATTCTCAGCTCCGTTTCTTGCGAAGACAGTAGGGTCGGTGGGCAATCGCCACCGGCTTCACCCGCTCCCTAGGTCAGATTGTTTGCAGTCTGAAGTGTCGTCACTTCGATCGTGTCATCGGTAATGCCTTCACTCCGAAGACGATGCTTCTCGATCTTCTGGGTCGGAGTGCGGGGAAGCGCCTCCATACGCCGGACATATCGCGGCAAGGCGAAACGGGGCAGTTCGTTCCGGCAGTGTCTAAGAAAACTGTCCCACGACGCGTCGGCGCCCTCCCGGAACACGACTGCGAGCATCACATCGTCTTCGCCGAGCTCGGAGGGTACCGGATAGGCCGCGACCTCGGTGACCTCCTCGTACATATGCACGAGAGCCTCAACTTCCTGTGACGATATGTTTTCCCCTCGCCGCCTGATCGCATCCTTTGCCCTGTCGATGAAATACAGGTATCCGTCCTCGTCGAGCATGCCCAAATCTCCAGTGTGGAGCCAAAGGTTGCGAAATGCAGCAACGGTCGCCTCGGGCTGGTCGTAATAGCCGTCCATGCATACTCCTGGCTTCCGGGTCCTGATGGCTATCTCTCCGGGTTGCCCGGTCGGTACGGGATTACCGTCCTGATCCTGGATCTCGACCTCGTACGGGCCTGCCGGCTTGCCGCACGAGCCGTGACGCGGGGAATCGTAAGGTGAATACGTCACCTGACCCCCCTCCGTAAGGCCGTAGCCGTCGATCAGTCGAAGCCCGAAACGAGTCTCGAAGGCGTCCTTAATGGTTGGCGGTACCGCGATACTGAATCCAAACCGGATGTTGTGCACGCGATCCTTGTCCGTGACCGGAAGGTTGTAGAGCATCGACGTCATAGCCGCGATCGCGCCGAAACCGGTCGCCTCGAACCTACGGCAGTCCTCGAAGAAACCTGAGGCGCTGAACCGACGGACCAACGCAATCCTGGCGCCGGCCACGAGCGGACCCATCGTGCCGGACAGTTGTGCCATGGCGTGGAACAAGGGGAGGCATGTGTAGTAGGTGTCGTCCGAGCCGAGGCGCACGGCTGCGACGTTCTCTCTGGCCATATGTAGGAAGTACGCATGGCTGAGCATGACTCCCTTCGACCGGCCAGTCGTGCCCGACGTGTAGATGATTGCCGCTCGATCCGAGCCATGGACATCGACCGGGGGCGCCTTACCTGCCAATGCACCCCATTCATGATGGCTCTTACCCGGCACGTCAACGCCGTCCCCTCGTCGGACGATAACGCGAAGGTCCTCCGGGATGGCTGAACCAAGCGTCGTCACACGCTCCAGAGATCGGCCCTCGGCGACCAGTATCGAGGCACGAGACTGGTGGAGCACATATCGCAACGATTCGCCAACGAGGTCAATATTGATAGGAACCTGCACCGCGCCCAGCAAGTTGACCGCGAACCAAGTTGCTAGGAAGTGGTATCCATTCTCGAGCGTCAACGCCACATGGTCGCCCTTTGCCACTCCCAGCTCATGCAGGCCGCCAGCGATACGCTCGACCTCGTTGCGCAAGGCCCCATAGCTCCATTGACGGTCTGGGGTCTTGAGGAAGACACGATCCGGCGACTGCTCAGAGTAATGCCAAAGCGGCTCTTGGATCGTGCTCCACCCGTCCGCCACTTCGAGATCAGTTGCCCTAGCCGAAGCTTGTCTCAACGTTTGACCCCCCATCTGCTTCATCACCGGTGCGTGGAGCCGTCGGTTACATCGAAGGACCCTCGAGGACCCCGGGTAGTTGATAGTCCAATCGGCCACATGGACCGTTCTTGTAGTAGCGAGCGCTCCATCCACTTTACCACGCTCCGGTCGAGTGTCAAGAGGTAGCGGATCGGCTCGCGTCAGCACGGCACGAGTTGGTAGTACGTGATGAACCTCTGCGAGTGAAGCCTGGGTCCCGAGAGGTAGAACCACAACGCCGTCTAGTTCGATTGCTTTGGGGATCGACGGGCTGTGGATAACCCCTTGCACGGGGTAAGTGGGAACGGCCTCCTGCTCTCGACCTCTTGGAGACCGCAGCTCAAGCCGACGCTGAGCGAGCACGCTGAGCGAGCACGCTGAGCGACTCATCACTTACCGTTGGCGACCGAAAGCTTCCCATCAGGCTCGGTTGCAATGGCCGCGAGTATCAGGTCTCCGAAGTGGTCCGCTATGTCGCTGATTGTATGATCACCGCGTTTGCGGTACCACTGGTAGCTCCAATTGCACATGCCCAGGATCGCCAAGCGCGTCAGACGCACTTCGGGGTCTGGCTTGAACTCACCAGTCTTGGTCCCAGACCGCAGAATGCTGTCAAGGGTCTGGTCGACCTCGTCCCGCTTGTCTTGAATGCGCTGCTTCCGATCGGAGGGAACAGCATGGGCCTCACGGAGGAACACGGTTACCTCCGCCTGCCGCGAGCCGACAGCTATGAGCACGACGCGCACCACCTGTCGGACCTTCTCCGCGGCCGAGATGTCGGGCTGCTGTTCGACGGCGCCGAGCTTCTCCAGTAGGTCCTCCACGAAGGTCTCGTGAATGTCCGCAAGAATCTGTCCCTTCGACCCAATATGGTGATAAAGGGAACTCTGTCCGATCCCGGCTGCATCACCGATGGCGCGGACGGACGTGGCCGCGAATCCATTCTTCATGAAGAGGCGCGCCGCAGAGTCGATGATCCGCCGCCGTGTATCACTATCGAGATTTCGTACATCGCTCTCGCTCATGGCACCTCCGGAAAGGGTGTGGTTCGCCGGCTCGTACTCAGCACTGGGCAAGACTCGTTCACACTTCTCCGAGCGCCGTCCGTGCAGCTCGCCGACCGAACACCGCACTCATTCCGAGCCCCCCGGCATAGCCCCAAACGTAGGGGCATCCATCAGCGCCTGCCGCTAGAAGGCCTGGTATTGGCTGCCGGGACTCATTCAGGACTCGGGCGTCCCTGTCTATAACAAGTCCTCCGTAGGTGAAGGTTATTGCCGGAGCCACTTCCACTACATGGAACGGGCCTGGTGCGAGCTGACGGCGATTGCGTCGCCGCGGCGGCGCGAGGCCGATCGAGGGATCATCACACCAAGCATTGAAGCGATGGATCTCTGTGACGACGGCCTTCCCGGCGAAACCCCAGCTGTCGGCGACAGGAGCAATATCATCGATGTTCTCTACACGGGCCGTGTTGGCCCCCTCGATCTCGGCTTCGGCGAACTTGTCGAGTGCCTCCATGCCAGCTGCAGGCGGCACCGTTGCCTTTGTCAGATATGTGTCGTGATCGGCAACCAGCAAGCCTCGCATGCCCGGCTCAGCCACTAGGAATTCCGCCGTGCTGTGGTCACGTAGGGTCTCGTCGCAGAAGCGCCGGCCCTCCAGATTGAACACAAGACACTCATCGCTGTGGTACTGCGACAGGCGAGCGAAGTCCCCAGAGCGGAGTTCATCGAGTGGGGCGCACATCAGGTGCCCGTAGAAGCCGGTGTGGTGTGGGTTCTGGACGCCCCCTACCGACAACCCCAGTCGCAGGCCATCGCCGCTGCTGCTGGGATTCGACCTCAGGAGCATGCTCGCCGCTTGAGGGTGGATGTACCTGCTTCGCAGCTCCGGGTCGGCTTGGAAGCCACCGGTTGCCAGGAGCGTATGCTCCGCCCAGATCTCCCAATCCCCATCCTGATCGCGGATCCGGGCACCCCGGACCCGTCCGTCCTCTTGAAGCAATTCGGTCACCGAGGTGTTACGGAGGACGCCGCCTCCCTCTCCCTCGACCAACCGCCGGCACCGGTCTAGATAGCCCACGATGTCGAAGTTGTATCCCGTGCCCCAACCAAGTATCGGGATCTGCTCGCCTACATCAGTTACGTGCCTCACCCACGCCAGGGTTTCCGGAAAGTCCTCTATGAGCACCGCCGCGAGATCGGCATTGCCCTTTGGGTCCTCTCGCCGCAATTGCTCCAATGAGGGAGAGCCCCAGATCTTTCCACCCGACAGAACGGCCGAGCCCCCGATCTCGGCGCCCTTCTCGACGACGAAGGCCGCCCCGCCCCGTGAGGCCAGGAAACCTGCCGCTGACATGCCGGCCATGCCTCCGCCAATGACCAACAGGTCCACTCTGGCCTTAGAGGTTGTCATCTCAATTGTCATCTCAAACGGACTCCCTCAGCTCCTCAGTTCCCCCGTCGCTCCTGTTCGGCGACAAGGCCGGCTGGCTCACCGAAACGGCTGGGGCACCAGAGAGGTGTCTCACTCGACTGGCCCGTCGGATCCATCGTGGGAACTTTTCAAACCGTCGGAGCAGGCCGACGATGCCCTCGGGCGAACTGGTCACAAAGACTATGACAAGCAGCCCGTAGACGATAAGTGCGGCAGCCGGCCCGTACTGACTCGAGTGACTCTGCCCGGCGATTGCGCCGACTATGCCTGGCATGATCGCTGGTAAGGCAATAACTACGGCCGCACCTATAACAGCGCCGACTATGGAATCGAGGCCTCCGATGATGATCATGGCAATATATTGAAATCCGAGGAGCAAGGTAAAATTGCCCACTTCCACAGACCCGGTGAGATGTGCCAACAACCCACCCTCCAACCCAATCACCATCGACGACAGGCTAAAAATCAAGAGCTTGTAACTTCCAACTCGGATGCCCAGTGTTGGGGCGACATGCTCGTGCTGGCGGATCATACGCAGAGCACGCCCTGAGCGCTCCTTCATCATTCGGCTGGCGCCCAGAACGACTAGAGAGACGACTACACACAGCAAGTACGCCCAATATCGATTGGCATCCGCCAACCCCCGGGAGGCGAACAGTGTGGGGATGAAGAATCCAGAGTCTTGAGCTGACGGGACAGCGTTTTCGTAGGCCGTCCCGATCGAGACGGCAATGTAGTAGGCAGCGAGTGTCGCCAGAGCCAAGAAGAGGGCTCTCAGCCTTAGAGCTGGCAACCCGACTATCAAGCCGGCGAGACCGGATACCAACGTAGCGAAAACTAAGTCGAGCGGAAAGGGTGCACCCGCACGCAGGGCAAAAATGCTGCCGAACGCGCCCAATAGGAGAAACCCGGCCGTACCGACTGAAGGGAGCCCAGCGGTTCCCTGCAGGACTTGCAGGGCAATTGCACCTATGCAAGCCAGGAGGACGGTGTCATAGACATATGTGGTGTACGAAGACTGACTCGTCGTGATGATCAGAGTTATCGCTACCAGTACAGCAACGCCCGCCCAGCGATGGTGGAGAGCGCGCCACGCGAAGCTCACCTGATCACCACGGTCTCCGCCCCGGGAATCCTGGCGTTGGGTCTCACTCATGCCCGCACGACCTCCTTTGTGCCGAACAAACCCTGCGGATAAAGAAGAAGTCCCACCAATAGCAAGGAATAGGTAATGACATTGACGGCAAGCCCACCTAAGTACACTTGAGCAAAGGATTGCACCAATCCGATTACGACTCCTCCAACCACCGCGCCTTCGATGCTGTCCA
Source organism: uncultured Acidimicrobiaceae bacterium (assembly GCA_963781305.1). Classification (GTDB taxonomy): domain Bacteria; phylum Actinomycetota; class Acidimicrobiia; order Acidimicrobiales; family RAAP-2; genus DASXMT01. Next base: position 847,143 of record CAWAFL010000013.1, on the reverse strand, counting down.
TCCCGCCGAGGACGATGGCTGGAATGGCAGCGAGTGGAAGCGCTGTGAGATCCGTATTGACTGTCGAGGTACACCCGTAACTTATCCCGGCTATCGCGGCCAACACGGCGGCGGCAATCCAAGACCCAGCGTATATTCTCCCGATGGGTATGCCACATTGGCTGGCTAAGATCGGGTCCTGCCCGGCCGCTCGAACCATAACGCCCAAGTGGGTGTATCGCATGACGACGACTACGATGAGGGCCAGTGCCAGTGTCAGTACTGTTAGCACGATCGCGGTCTCACTAACGTGGGCACCGGCGATCGTCAGGTTATTGATGGGAAGTGCGCCGATGGTGATCTGATATTGGTTGGCACCGAATATCAGATTCATCGCTCCGTCAAGTATCGCCGCCAGTCCGAACGTGGCAATGATGCCCATAAAGACGGGAAGGCCGGTAGTCCGTCTCAGAACTAAGAAATAGAACGCCCATCCGACGCCGCCCCCGACAACGATCGCAAGGACGATGCTGAGCAGAAGGGGAGCATGGTGGGCCTGCATGTCAGCGACGATGAAGGCTGGCAGAAGCATGAGTTCGCCGTGGGCGAAGTTGAACGTCCTCGTCGCTCGGAACAACAAGACGAGGCCGAGGGCAATGAGCGAAAATGTTCCGCCGAGGAGCAGGCCAGCGGAGACAGCAGATAGAAAGAGGGTCATTGTACGACCGGCTCTCTCTCAGGAGAATCGTGGCGCTCATCTCTGCCCTCAATGACCTCCCGGACTGAATCCGTGCTCATCAGCTCGCTCGGTGTACCCATTGCGATGACCTTTCCGCTCTCCAATGCCAGCACCCTTCCAGCGAGACTCCTCACGACGTCCATGTGGTGCTCGACGGCCAAGATGCTCATGTCCGTCGCCCGATGCAGCTCACTCAGTACCTTGGCCGCCGCCGCTTGCTCCGAGGCATCTAGACCGGACGTTGGCTCGTCCAGGAGAAGCAATTGAGGGCGCGACATGATCGCCCTGGCGATGTCGATCAGCTTCCTGCTGCCATACGACAACCCGCCGGCACGCTGGTCCCGAACATCAATCAATCCGGTTATATCCAAAATTTCCAGCGCCCGTTGACGGCTTGCCGACTCCGCGGCGCGGACCCGCGATCGTCGCCACAACTGATCGAACATGCGATAGCCAAGGTGCAAGTAGTCGCCCAGAAGCACGTTCTCCAAGACGGTTTCAGAGTCGATCAACGGCGGATCCTGGAAGCTCCGACCGACTCTCGCCTTGGCAATCGCGGCCGGCGCTTTCCTCGTTATGTCACTCCCACCGAGCATCACGCGACCGGTGCGATTTCCTCGTACCAAGCCGGAGATCGCGTTCAGAAGGGTGCTTTTCCCCGCGCCATTCGGCCCCACCACCGCCATGATTTCTCGCTGACGAACCGCGAACGTGATGTTCGCCAATGCCGCAACGCCGCCAAAGTACACCGACAAGTCGTCCACTGATAGCACTGACGCCTCAACCTGGTTGGACGCATCCGGGCTCGCCTCCTCGGCCGGTCGTTGTCGCCCCGGTGCCACCATAGCTACAAGTCCGCTCACCCGAGAATGAGACTGGGGCACCCCGCGCACGCCATCAGGTGGACGCTCGTTACGGTTCACGATTCCTCCCGAGCTCTCCCTGAGGGCTGTCCACCTGAAGTAACACTCGGATAGTCACCGTCATCGTCTACACGTCCTGCTTCCAGCACGTAATAGTGATCGGCTTTAGACAGTCCATTCGTAGTTCCTTCGTCCACTACGATCACGCCAGTTCCGGTAGATGCGACTTGGCTCAGGGCGTCGAACAACGGTCTATGAAGTGAGTGGTGCAGCCCTAGGGTTACCTCGTCTACGATGAGGATGCGCGCCTCACAGAGAAGGCTTCGAGCGATCGCCAGCATCTGCTGCTGCCCGCCGCTCAATTGCCCAGCCGCTTCATTCTGCCGGCTTGCGAGCACTGGGAAAAGGGAATGGATCTGTTCGGTAATCGCCTGGCGCCGAGTCCGAGACGGTCGGGACCCGATGGCATCGAGGTTTTCCTTAACCGTCATGTTCGGAAAGACCTTGCGCCGCTCCGGAACGAATGCAACCCCCATCGCAGTGGTCTGCCATGGTTCCAGATTGGTCGACTCCCGACCGAAGAGGGCGACTCGGCCCTTAACCACTCGTGCGCCTTCGGACCCGAGGAACCCGCTCACCGCCCTGACCGAAGTCGTCTTCCCGGCGCCATTCGGCCCCGAGATAACCACCACCTGTCCCTCGTCAACGCAGAACGACACGTCGATGATGCCAAGTGCTCCATTCCGGTAGCGGACCTGGAGATTGTCGGCCTGGAGGATCATCGGTCGCACCGTGGTGCTTTCCTCAGTTCCCGACTCGTCGGCCCACCCGGAGCCCGAACTCGGAATCCAACTCTTGGAGTACTGAACGGTCCTGACGGTATTTTCAGGGTCATCTACTCACCTCCCCACTTCCCGACAACCCTGCGTCAAGAGGCGGCCGAGTTGAGGTCCGGGCCGACCGAAACCGGCGACCCGTACTGCACCACAGATCGCGATTTGGCGTTCCACTTGAACAGTTGTAAGTACACGGTGACATTGTGAGTAGTCCTGTTGACGAGCAGATTCCCGAAGGGAGCCGCTCCTCCTGGAACGTTGAATGACCCTAGCGAATTAATGCCGTTTTCAAGTGCGGTAGGAGTGGCACACGAACTCCCGCACTTCTTGAGGCCTAGGTCCAGCATGTAGGTCATAATCCAGGCGCTTCCAAAAAGGAGATTGGACGTACCCGATGTGTGTCCGAACTCTTTGGCCGCGGCATACATTCCCGTACCCGGCACCGCATCTCCATTGGTTCGCATCGCCACGTACTGAGGAGAGGCAATGGCCTCGAACGTTCCTTGGTCAGCCGAGAGGAAGTAGCCCACGATCGGACCCTTGAAGCCGGCCGCTATTAGGGCCTTGGCCTCGACGATGCTATCGGCGGCCGAGTCGAGAAGGTTTACCACCGCAGGGTTCGATGACACAATGTTCGCAGCCGCTGCTGTGAATGAGGGAGTGCCCTGCGGATTCAGGGTGGTGTTCGCGATTACCGCGCCCTGACCAACCAGGAGCGTCTTCTCGGTTGTCAGCTGAGCCTCGCCTCCAGCAGTCGCTATGGATACGACTGCCACTCGCTTTCCTTTGAGCGATTTGACCTGAAGCGCAGCACGGGCTGCTACGACGAGAGACCGAGCAGCCTGGGCTGGAGAGAACGAGGTGGAGTAGAGCCAGGGCTGCGCGCCAAACCCCGTGCCGTTCGTCGCCATCACGGGGATTCCGGTTGACTTATAGAGCGGTTCGCGAACGGCGAGAAAGGCCGAGGTGCTGCCATCGAGGATCGCTACGGGGTGTTCGGCCACCGCTTGTTGCCCTGCTGTTGCGGCGCCACTCGGCGTCGATTGGTCGTCGATCACGTTGTATGTGATTTTGTGGCCATCGATCCCGCCGGACGTATTAATCTCATTGATTGCCGTCTGGAATCCGGCAAGGGCGGGGACGCCGTTTGGTGCTCCTTGTCCGGTCAGATCGGTGACGATGGCAACCTTGTAGCTCGACTCCGCAGTGAGACGCTTAGTCGTCGTCGTCGCCGATGCAGTGGAGCTAAAGCCGGCAGCCACGAGAGCCGCGATGGCCAGTGCGGACATGATCGGCGCGGTGTGCGGTTTCCGCAGCGACAACTTCTTGATCGACAACTTCTTGATCGACAACTTCTTCACGATGCCCTCCCTATTTCCCTAATCGTGGTGTCTGTCTGAGAACACCAGCCGTCGGCTACGTGGATCGGCTTCCCTTTGGGGGCTCAGCGCTCTCGATCAACAAAGCGTCGATCGGAATCAGCAAAAGCAATTGCGGCTCCCCCCCTTGGAGCTGACTTCCAACGGTCATATTATAGCGAGCGCTCCATTCTGTCAACCATCTTTCTTTGTATCGCCCTCCACGAATCGTGGGTCTATGGCCGCTGTGATTGGGCCGCCCCGAGAGACGGCTGCCGCCGTTCCTTGTCGGGGGTACCGTAAGTGGAGGCCTCTGCCGCGCTCGGCCGGATTCGGATGGGACGCTACCCACGGCGCCCACGCCGCGCCGCCAAGGACTGAGCGAGACCCTCTAGAACATCAAGTCGCCGCCGGCGACCACAAGCGATTCGCCGGTAATAAAATCGGTCGCTGGGTCAGCCAGGAATGCGACTGCCCGCCCAATATCATCGGGCACCCCTTGCCGCCCGACCAGCGGAGTCGGCGGAGGAACGAAGTCCTCCTCCAGTTCTGCTCGCGCCTCGCGCGATGCTGCACGTCCGGTCGCCATCGCCCCGGGGCAGACCGCATTTACGGTGATGCCGTAGGGGGCTAACTCGAGGGCCATCGCCTGTGTGAGTCCAATTACTGCGAACTTGGACGCACAATAGGCAGAGCGACGTGTGTACGCATGCCGTCCCGCTATCGAGGCGATATTGATGATCCGCCCCTGAGACCGGCGCTCGAGCATGTTGCGGACGACCATCCCGCTCATCAGGAACGTCCCCCGCGCATTGACGCGGAACACCTCGTCCCACGCCTCCTGCGGGACCTTCCACGCCCAATCGCGGTCGAGGCCGTGGGGGGCCGCCGCGTTGTTGACGAGAACGTCAACTCGACCGAATGTGTCGATCGCCTCGTCAACCATCCTCTGTACGTCGCTCTCGTTGCCGACGTCACCCACTGAAGTAACCGCCCGCCTCCCGATTCTCTCGATCTCCGCGAGCAGGCTCTCGAGTCCTTTCCAACCAACAGCGGCGCCGGCGTCTTCTCCTTCAATTGAGTTTCGCTTACCCGCGCTCACTACATCGGTGACGATCAGGTCGGACCCGGCTTTAGCGAGAGCAAGGGCGATGGCCCGACCCAATCCGTTCACCCGGCCACAACCGGTCACGAGGGCAATACGCCCTTCCAACGGGTTCATCGTGTCTCCTGTCCTCGACGTGGTACACCCCGCACGTGCATCGTCTCCCGGAAATAGTGCCGGTTAACGACTGTGTATCGGACTTTGAAGGCCTCGTACGAACGAAGTCAGCAACGGTAGAGCGCGGCGGCGTTGTCATGCAGAACCTTGCGCCGGGTCTCCTCCGGCAGACCCGACATGGTCTCTGCGATGTACTGCTGGGGCTTGACCCCGACACTGGCCGGACCAGGCGCCTGACAGGTCGAGTGGGGGAAGTCCGTCTCGTAGAGCACACGATCTGCCCCGAGCAACTCGATGGCCGACGCCAGTCCGGCACGCTCGAACCAGAAACACGCAAACCACTGCCGCCGGAAGTACTCGCTGGGCAGAAGCCGGGACGGATACAGTTTGGGCAGATTGCCGTTCCGCCATTGCCAATCCATGACCTCGAGGACATAAGGGATCCATCCGATCCCGCTCTCGACACTCACAAACTGCAGTTCGGGAAATCTGTCGCAGACGCCCCCAAGTATCACCTCAAGAATGGCGCCGACATTCGATACGAATATTCCCGAGCTTAGGATCGCCCAGTTGATGTTCTCTGGGTTGCCCTCGAAGCCACTCGCAGTGTCGCCTATGCCACCGCTGCCGATGTGAAAGTTCACGGGCATCTCGCGCTCGCTCACCGCGGCCCAAATCGGATCCCAGTGAGTCGACGCAATGTTCGGCTGACCGTAATTATCTGGGAAGCTGGAGAAGAGAATTCCGCGATGTCCGATCTCATGGCATCTTGCTACTTCCGCTATAGATGCCTCGATGTCCCAGAAAGGTAGTGCGGCATTGGCGATGAACCGCTCTGGTGCCGCGTCTTGCATACTCGATCAGGAAGTCGTTGTACGCCTGCACGCACTCAAGCCGTAGCTGAGGCTCTTTTATTTGCGTATATGAGCCGCCACCGAAGCCTCCGACGTTCGGGTACAGCACCTCAGCCCAAATGGCATAGTCGTCCATTGCCTTCAGGCGTTCCTTGACGTCATAGGTCGAGGGATGAGCTTCCTCCAAGGTCGCCGGCCGAGCTGGTGGCCACTTACTGAAACCCGCCATGGCCGGGCCGGCGGCCGCCGCATAAGCCGAGATCCCTCCCAGCCACATGTCCTGCTGGGCCTTCTCATTCCACTCGACATGAGGCACAAGCTCGCCCCATCGCGGCGAAACTCGTGAGGTCCAGAGGTCGTACGGCTCGATGATGTGGCAATCGCAGTCGATCACCTTGTAGTCATTGACGCTGTCCTGATCGATCATGTCCATCCTCCCCGACAGGCTTTACGGACTAAAGGGCCTTTCCGCCAGACTAAAGCGAGCGCTCCATCCATGTCAATGCTGTTCTGTGGTTCGTGGGTCGGCGACCGCCACAGGCCGTCTTCAGGTTTCCGTTGTGATCCGGACGACCGATTCCTCACCCGCGGACTGGGCCCCAGCGACGGCAATGATTCCCCTCGCCAATAGGGAGGCCGTCTCCTGCTGACCGAAACCCATCTCCTCGAGGACCGCCAGGGAGTCCTCACCGGGTGCCGGTGGGCCGCCCTTCACCGACCCGGGTGTGCGACTGAAGCGGGGAGCCGCGTTGGCTTGAACGATGCCGTCGATTTCAACGTAGGTATGACGGGCTACGTGGTGTGGATGCCGAGGTGCCTCGCTCATGGTGAGAACCGGTGAAATGCAGGTGTCAACTTCCTCCAGTAGCTCGCACCACTCCCCACGGGTTTTCGATCGGAAGACGCGTTCCAGTTCCGCTCGGGCGTAGGGCCACGCTGATCGTTCCTCGGTCGCCGATCGCACCGCGGGGTCCTCGATATGGACTGCATCGAGGAGGGCTCTGAAGAACCTGGGTTCAATCGCTCCGAGCGATATGTACTCTCCGTCAGCGCATTCGTAGACGCCGTAGAATGGCGCTCCACCGTCGACATAATTTGTCCCTCGCTCTTCGTTCCAGCGGGCCGTAGCATTGAAGCCGAAGAAGGGATTCATGAGCAACGAGATACCATCGATCATCGCGGCGTCGACCACCTGACCGTTTCCGGTAGTGCGCGCCTCGAGGATCCCGCAGATCAAGCCGAAGGCGAGAAACATTCCGCCGCCACCGAAGTCGCCGATAACGGTCAGGGGAGGGACTGGAGGCCCGTCCCGGGGGCCAATGGCAGCCAGCGTCCCGCAAAGCGCGATGTAGTTGATGTCGTGACCGGGTGCGTTGGAGCTGGGGCCTGTCTGGCCCCACCCTGTCATCCTTCCGTATACAAGTCTCGGGTTGACCTCGAAACAGGTATCCGGCGCAATACCGAGTCCCTCCATGACTCCTGGACGGAAGCCCTCGATGAGCGCATCGGCATCTCTTATGAGGCGCAGCGCGACGTCGACCCCATCGTGCTCTTTCAAATCGATAGCGATGGACCGGCGCCCCCGATTCAAGGGGCTCGTCCTGCTGTTCGGGTCCGACAGCGCCTTGACTCGCTCTATTCGGGTGACTTGCGCCCCCATGTCGGAAAGCATCATCGCCGCAAAAGGACCGGGGCCGGCTGCGGCAAACTCTACGACGCGTACACCATCCAACGGGCCACCCGATCCGGGAATATTGGGGTTGCCGCTTTGCCCGTTTCGCTCACTCATGCGTAGACAGGGAAGTGAGCACCGCGGTTGATACTCAGCGTGGCGCCAGTGATTCCGTCCGTCTCGGGCGCCAACATGAAACACACCACTTCCGCCACCTCGCCCGGTGTCGACAGACCGAAGGGCGAGCTTCGCTCGATCCGATCGAACATCTTCTCGAGAACCCCCCCCTGGTCCCCATTGCGAAGCCGACTGAAGCGCTCGTAGGCCGGCGTGTCAGTAGTAAGCGAGATGCTGACTGTGTTCACCCGGACCCCAGACCGAGCCAATTCCTTGGCCACCGCCCGCGTGAGATAGATGACAGCCGCAGCGGCCGAACCGATCATGGCCTCTGCGGGTGTAGGAACGCGCCCAGCCTCTGTGGTGAGGAACACGACCTTCCCGTATGTCTGGGGACACATGAAGTGGGCGGCAGCGTGAGCGAGGTACGCCCTGGGAAGGACGCCGTTGTGAAAGAACTCTGGAAACCGACTGGGGTCAGACTCGTGGAAAAGGCTTGACATGCCGTAGGTCGTGTCGGGTACACCGCTCCCAACTGCTCCGTCGATTCGTCCGTGCTTGTCCACCGCCGTCTGGCAAAGACGCAGAAAACTTCCGTATTCGGTGAGATCGCCCGGGACGAACACCGGTTGCGGCCCGCCGCAGGCGCCGACAACGCGCTCCGCTGCGCCAGGGTCCCGCCCTTGGAAGAAGACCTTCGCTCCAAGGGCTGACAGTTTCAGAACCACCTCTCGGCCGATGCCGCTCGTACCGCCGGTTACGACAATGACCCGGTCTGCCAGGCCAGCGGTCACGGGCCCTGCACCTCCTGTTCGCGGGATCCATCAGAGACTCCGAGAAGGCCACTGGACGCGAGTGCGCGAATCGTCTCATGGTCCAGATCGACTCCTGCTTCAGCGAGCACCTCCAGCGTATGCGCCCCGAGCATCGGCGGCGGACCCATGGTCGGCGTCTGGCAGTCGAATTGTATCGGTGAAGCGACGAACCGGACGGGTCCGTACTCCGGATGTCCCATCTCCTGGATGGCCTTCGTCATTATGAGGTGAGGATCGGCGAACAGGTCCTCCGAATCCTGTACTGGGGCACTTGGTACTCCGCATGAAGAGAGCCGCTGCCATGCTTCGTACTTGGTCCGCTTCCGGGTCCACTCGACGACTTCTTGCCGTAGCTCGGGATCCCGAAGTGCGATCGCCGACTCGAACCGGAGATCACTCATGAGATCTGGGCGGTCGATGGCCTCGAGGAGGGCCAGCCACAGCTCGTCATTGCCGGGTGCCAAGAAGATGACAATGTAGTCGTTCGACCTTCCAGGCGAGCAGGGGAAGATAGAAACATTCTCGCCTCCCCGGACCAGGGGCTCGCCTGGTACGCGCTCGGCGGCCGGCGAACGCAGAAAAGCTGCGACCGACGCCTGCATCGACACGTCAACGCGTCGCCCCAATCCGGTACGCTCCCGCTCGATGTAGGCAGCAAGCACGCCCACGGCGAGATTACTGGCGGAACCAGCGTCGGCGAATGTCACTGATGCCTTCATGGGAGGACCACTAGGTGCCCCGGTCAGGGCAATAGCTCCCCCGGCCGCTTGGGCAATGTGATCGAATGCCCTCTGATCCCGGTATGGCCCGGTCGGACCGAAGCCGGTAATAGAACCGTAGATGAGGGCAGGGTGTACGTCGTGCAGGACTTCCCATCCGAGCCCTAGGCGCTCCATCGCGCCGGGGCCCAGATTCTCGATGAGTATGTCGAAGGAAGGGAGTAGCTCTAGGAGGATTCGACGTCCGTCGGCCGCCTTCAGGTCCAAGGCGACGCTTCGTTTCCGGCCGTTGTGGCTCCAGAACTTCAACGAATTTCCGGCTAGCCCGCCCCTACCGATCCATCGCATTCTGTCCCCGACGCCGGGACGTTCGACCTTCACCACATCGGCGCCCATCCAAGCCAGCACTTGTCCCGCGGCAGGAACGGCCTCGAACTGACCGAGTTCCAAGACCCTCAATCCGGCGAGTGGCTGATCCACTGCATTCCCCTCCCGCGAGATCGTCGGTGACTAGAGCGAGCGCTACATACAGCGTATGCTGACAACGCCAGTGAGTCAAGTACGGCCGGTCGCTTTCGATTGAGCGAATCGCATCGGACCGCACCTACGAGAGAGGGAGAACTGTGCCCCGTTCTACTGATATTGAGGTATGTGCAGTCGGTGACGTAACAGTCAATCGTGAGGCGCCCGTCTCCATTCTGAGGCTCGCCATCGACGTCCTACGCAGCGCAGATGTTTCGTTCGGCAACTGCGAGTCTACTTACGCCTCAACTGGCCAGCGGAATCCCCATACCCGCGCCGAGGTGAGAGCGGACCCAGCCAATATCGATGCGCTGCGCGCTGGCTTCGACGTCATGTCGTTCGCCAACAACCACCACCTCGATGCCGGCGAGGAAGCGTTCCTGCAAACCCTCGACCTTCTCCATGCATCTGGCATTGCGACGTGCGGCGCCGGTCGGACGCTTTCAGAGGCACGCCGTCCGGCCATAATCGAAAGGAGGGGCACGCGGGTTGCCTTTCTTGCTTACACCGCGATCCTCTTTCCGGGGTACGACGCCACGGAAACCCGCCCCGGGGCTGTCCCGCTTCGAATCTCGACCCACTATGAACAAGTCGAGATGGAGCAACCGGGATCCCCTCCCCGAATCGTTACGCTGACTGATCCTGACGACCTCGCGGCGCTGGTCGCTGATGTAGGGGCCGCACGCGACGAGGCCGATGTCGTAGTCGTCACGCCGCACTGGGGACTGCACTTCACTCCTGGTGCGATAGCCGATTATGAGAGCGAAGTCGGGCGGGCAGCCATTGATGCCGGCGCCGACATCATCCTGGGACACCACCAACACATCCTGAAGCCGATTCAAGTGTACAAGGGGAAGGTGATATTCCACGGCATGGGCAACTTCGCCGTAGATGCTGACATGCGCGACTACGAGGACAGCCAAGGTATAAGGGAACTCGTCGAGCGTTATCCGGGCGTGGAAGTCGGGTACCGCCCGGAGTATCCGACCTATCCATTCCATCCCCTCGCCCGGCAGACGTTAATGGTGAGCTTAAGGATCCGAGATGGTGCCCTCCACAAGGTGTCGTTCCGACCGTGTTACATAAATCCCCATGGACAGCCTGAGCCCCTCACGACAGCCCATAACCGGTTCACTGAGGTCGCAAGCTACGTCCGCGAGATCACAGCAAAGGCAGGATTCCAGACTGACTTCTTGGACGGTCCTGGGGAAGTAGAGATACGCACCGCATAGAAGCGGCACGGATGCGCAAATCAGCAGCCGCGGTCACGCCCCCTCTCAGGCCGAAATGTCCCACACGGTCGGAAAGTTCGGGCCCCCGACAGGGGAACCGGGCTCGACGCCCACCTCGTCGTCGTGGAAGTAGTAGAACGCCTTCTGCTCGCCCAGCCAGATCCTGTGCCCGTCGACGTACCGGATGCTGTACGAACGACGCCAGTTCTCGCTGGTGTTGAAGCCCGAGGCGTGCCATACCAAGCTGTCGTGGAACGAGCAGGCCCCTGGTTCGTAGAATGTGGGTACCTCGGGCAGTCCCGCGGCCTCCGGCGTCGTCACGGGAAGCAAGCCCGAATTCGATAGGTCCCTGCCAGCGAAGGCGCCAGCCTTGTCTGTCTCCCCTCCGGCGTAGGACGAATACAGCGTTTCGCCTGTGGTCGCTTCGACCGGCAAACGTTCGCCGAGAAGGTGGGAGCCGGCGGCGAAGGACATTGACCCATTCTCCGGTGTGACCTCGTCCAAGGCGATCCAGCAGGTCAGGCCACCGGGCTCGTCGAGGGGCCACGCCATTGCATCCTGGTGCCAGTGCAGCTGCCCGCCCTTGCGCGGAGGCTTCAAGAAGGCCGCATCACCGAAGAGTACGACCTTATCGGTGCCGAGGAGCTGGGCGACCATCTCCGCCAGAAGGGGGGAGGTGGCCACCTCCATAAACTCATCGTGTTTCTTCCACAAGAAGGCGAAGTAGTCGAAGGCATAGTCTTTGTTGCCCTCGCCCCGCTTCATGAGGTCCACGTACATGGAGTTGGCTTCCCCGAGGTGTGTCTTCATCCGCTCGAGGGATGCGCCGAGCTGCGCGACCTTGTCGTCGCTGATCACCTTCCCGCCCATGATGAAGCCGTTCCGGTTGTACTCTTCAACTTGCTCCGAGCCGAGCGGCTCGGTCCTAGTATTGGACATCTCTTCTTGCCTCCTTGAGGTTGTGTACTCACGCTCACTCGGAACCGGTCTCACTGATCGACACCCTCACCCGCGGCAGCGAACACTGCACTCGCCGTACGGCGATACACCTGGTCCTCGTCGTCTCCTACCAGCCGCCCAACGTGTGTCTCGACGTCGACGCCCAAGGCCTCGGCCCGAAGGGCACCTACCGTGCACCGCTCTCTCGGACGAACCTTGAAAGGGTCGAACTGGAAGTGGCGCATCGCGTTCTCATGCGTTATCGCGTTGATCACCGCTTCGCTGCAATGCGCCAGATCCTTCATTGCCGTCTCGGGACCATTCGGCCATGAGGTGTCGGCATGAGGGAAATCGCCTTCCCACATGACGTTTTCCCCATTGAAGTGATCGAGCAGGTCCACCCCAAGCGGGTCGTCAATGAAACAGCAGAGCACATGCTGCTTGAACACGGATGTTGGGCTGCCTCCGTCTGGGAAGACTTTCTTGGTCCAACCTGAGTGGCGTTCCTGCACCTGCTCAGCCTTCTGCACGAAGTACGGCATCCATCCGATGTCACCTTCGCTCAAGGAGATTCGCAATCCGGGAAACCTCTCCCAAAGATCAGTCCAAATCAGGTCGCCAAAGGTGCAGATCGACATCAACTGGAAGTACACGGCAGGCATGAGACTGACCGGATCGTCTTCACCGAGCGCGAACGACCGAGGGGATGTTCCGAGATGGCAGCATACGACCGTGCCGGACTCGACGCACGCTTCCCAAAGCGGATCCCAGTGCCGGGAATGGATGGAATGGCTCGGCCGCGAATGGGACTCCCAATGCTCGGTGAAGGTGATCGCATGGCAGCCGTTCTGGGCGAGTCGGCGGACTTCCTTGGCCGCCCGCTCGGGATCGAACAGGGTGACGATTCCGCAAGGGATGAAACGGTCTGGGGCATACCCGCACCATTCCTCCAGGTGCCAGTCGTTGTAGGCCCTGATCATCACTTCGTTCACGTCTGGGTCAGAACCCTGGCTCAGCACCTGACCGGCGAAGCCGGTCCAGTTGGGAAAGTTCAGTCCTGCCAGCTGCCCGCCGGCGCTCATATCGCGAACTCGCTCGGACACGACATAGCAGCCAGCTCGCATCTCGTCGTAGCGCGACGGATCGATGTGAATCATGTCCTTCGGCTTTCCGGCTGAAGCAGAGACGCCGAGTGCGCGGCCCCTAATATCGCCATACCACCACTGCTGCCCGCCCGAGGAGTCACTCACCACCCGCGGCGCCTGCTCGCGATACTTGTTCGGTACCCTCGCTTCGAACATGTCAGCTGGCTCGATGATATGGTCATCGACGCTTATCAAGATCAGCTCGTTTGCATCCATCGTCGTGCCTCATTTCTTGCTCTGACAATCCTGCCCGACTCGTTGCCTGGGCCTAGAGTCGGTTCTTGAGACTCATACTGCGAGGTATCCACCGTCCACGGGAAGCGCCGTCCCGGTGATGTAGGAGGCGTGTTCCGAGCAGAGGAACGCCACGGCGCCAGCTATCTCAGTCGGATCCGCTGATCGGCCCATCGGGATGTATGCATTGGCGGAACCTGGCGCCTTAGGTTCATCACTCTTCAACGTTGTGATCTCCCGGGAGTTGGCACCAAGTCCCGTCGTAGTGCGTCCAGGACAAACACAGTTAGCGCGGATGTTCCGGTCGGAGTACTCCACAGCAATCGACTTGGTGAACTGCAGAACACCACCCTTCGACGCGTCGTAAGCGCTCGATTCACCTGCAGCCACGAAGGAGGCCATCGACCCCAATGTGACGATGCTCCCGCCACCCGCTTCCAAAAGATACGGCAATGTCTCCCTGACCGTCAGGAAGACACCCGTTAGGTTCACCCTCAGGAGCATGTCCCACAACTCCATCGTCAGCGCCGTCGTCGAACTCGGAATCGATATAGCCGCCGCCGCAACGACGGAGTCGAGGCCGCCAATCGTATGCGCAGCTGTTTCAGCCGCGGCGCGTACGGAAGCCTGATCTCCCACGTCACAGGCAATCGCGATGGCTTCTCCGCCGTCATCTTCTATCGAACTGGCCACTGCCTCGGCGGCAGCCAACCGGGCGTCCAGAACGGCGACACTGGCTCCAGCGGCCGCCAAAAGCCTCGCCGTGGCTCCGCCGATGCCCCCGCCAGCGCCCGTTACCAAAGCTCGCCGTCCGGCCAGGGCAATCGGCCACGCGATCCCGTGTTCGTTCTGGCTCATCAAGCCATCCTGCCTTCCGGCCGGGGCGTCAGAAGGTAGTGCGGTGACGCTTCGACAGGCAGGGCTGAAAGGGGCCCGGCCATCGGATCCAGGGGATAGCCGGCCGCCGGCCGCCACACTCGTTGCAGCCGGCTAGACACAACCTCCCCCTTTATCCGCACGTTTGATCGGTGAGTCTGCACGCAGGTCCTCTCGGAATCGAAAGTCACAGGCGGGTCTGGCAAAGAAACTTTACGTTAGTGTAGCGAGCGCTCCACAGCGGGTCAAGGGCCGATCCTCGTGCAGGCGCGCGGTCGGAGCGTCGGACTGCATTGGACCTACTGAGTGGTGTCGCCCGATCTCTCGACGCCGACTCCTCGAGGCGCTCGATCTCTTGGTCGAGGCGGCGTAGCCATGGTGAGGGGGGAGATGTTTACGCAGACATACCCGTTCAGGACCGCAACGTCTAGAGTTGACGGCCCACGTCGAGCTGGTGGTTCCAAAACAGCACTTGTCAGCAGATCGAAGCAACTCCCGTGAATAGGGCACTCCACCAGCGCGCCGTCCCTTCGCCCCTCCGAAAGGCGACCGGCACGCGGCATATGGGGACAACCATCATCGGCGGCGTAGAACTCGCCATCGACATTTACGAGCAAGACAGCGCCCTCGGTGCCCTTGAGCTCTACTCGTGCAGCGCAACCATGCGGAAGATCCGCGGCGGCGAGAACGCGGGTCATATGTCCGCGCGCCCCTGTTCCGACCACATCTGTCGGGTCGACGAGGCACATCTTGGCAGTTACCGCGGGGCTATCCGGTGCTGGTTCCAGCTGATAGAGGGTGGTATTTGCCTCTATCATGTTGTCCCAGCCCCAACCTGCAGCCCTGATTTCGACGTCGAACTCGTCGCGCCAGGAATAGAACCTGGTCTTAGGGGTGCTGCGATTGCTCTCTGTACAGCCCATCCCTTCGGCAAGGCCGCACGCCTCGTCTAGATCGTCCACTTCGAAACCGATGTGGTTCACAGTGACTCCCGAGTCTGACGCTGCTTCGTGACCATTCCCTGTCTTCGCGATCGCAAGGTAGATGTACCCGTCAGTCATCACCACCGAACCGTGTTTCTCGTCTACACGCAGCACTCGAAATCCGAACATACGCTCCAGAAACGCCGCAAGTCCTAGAGGATCCGCCGTCCGGATATCAATGTCTCTCAATCGCGCCATCCAACCCCCAAGCTGCCTATATCGTTTGCCAAGTCCCGTTCCCGCTTCTGGTTATCCCTCTTGAGGATCACATGCGCACCCTGGACGGTGTCCTGTGCGATTCCGAAGTGACCTGTAGAGGTCACCCACCTCACCGGACTGTCCGAGCTTGGTGACTGGCCCGAATTGGAGCGGATCAGTGTCTTAAATTCGATCTCCGTCGACCGGCCATCCGCCCTTATAGCTTGCTCAGCCAAGTCATTTTCGTCACGTACCTCTTGCCTCTGAGGACAGCTGGCGGTATGCGGTGCGAACCTCTGCGGTGAGCTCGACTGCCCGTAGCGGATCATGTAGTTCCTTGCTCAGCGTGAGGATCTTGCCGCCTCGTCTGTCCTCAGGAATGTCGTCACCTCGGGCTATGACAAGCACGTGGAAGTGCGGGTTGTTGTCGCCAAAGAGCAACATGTAGGTCATCGGGACGTCCGTCACCTGTTCCGTCGCCGCAACCAGATTCCGGGCCCGCCATGCAAAGGTGTCCAACTCGTCAGCCTCTAGGCCAGTGAGTCGCTCTGCGTGCCGGCGCGTGCGCAGGACGAACCATCCGGGCACCTCCAGTTCCGGGCCGATCTCCGCCGCCCACAGATCGTCGCGGAAGACGATCCGGTCATCATCGAGATTCTCGAAGTCGCACAACTGGCAGACTGGGCTGGCATTTCCAGTCACCGAGTCCGCTCCTCTCATCGCTCTCATCGTCGGTATTGTAGCAAGCGCTCCACCCAATGCAAGCCCCCCGGTTCTTGAACGGAGGGTCAACGATGTAGAACTCCGCCTTCAGGTGCGCGGGTTTGAGGTCCCGAGGACCATGAGGGTTTTGGTCCCAGTCACCGGGCCTCTGCTGCGCAGTTGGTCGATCACCCGCTTGAGGTCGCGGACGTCGCGAACTCGGATCCACGCGAGAGCGTCGGGGTTGCCTGCAATGGTGAAAACCGTTTCAACTTCTGGGATGTCGTCGGCAATGCTGGCAATAGCGTCGACTCGCGAGCTGCCGGCAAAGTGAAGCTCGGTAAAGGCCTCGAGCGGCCGGCCCAGTTTGGCATGATCGATGCGCGTGGTGTAGCCGAGGATGATGCCGGCTCGCTCGAGTCGGTCCACGCGCCGCTTGACCGCAGGTGCGGAGAGGCTAACTCGGCTGCCGATGTCACCAAAGGTCCTGCGGGCATCCAAAGCCAGAAGGTTGAGAATCTCTTGGTCAATCTGATCGAGGTCGTCATCGGCAGCTGACACGCAACGATTCTACATATTTTTCACAGGATTCGTTGATCTCTTGTGCATTTTGTCGACTTCACCATCAGACTGTTGCAACCTTGATCCCAACATAATTACTGTCCTCACCGTGACCAGCGCTGAACCAGTACCAACTTTGTTAACGGCCGACCCACCGCCATTGGAGGTTCTCGACCAGGTGCAGCGCCGAGTTCTGTGGTTGGCCACAAGCATCATCCACCATGCGAACCGGGTACGGAAGACTGAGTCAGGGGTGAAGGTGGGGGGCCATCAGGCCTCCTCAGCATCGATGGTCAGCATCATGTCGGCGTTGTACTTCATGCACTTGCGGGGCGTCGATCGGGTGTCGGTAAAGCCGCATGCGTCGCCAGTGCTGCACGCCATCAACTATCTGCTCGGCCGCCTGGACGGGCAGTATCTGACCGAACTAAGGGCCTACCACGGCCTGCAGAGCTATCCGAGCCGGTTAAAGGACCCCGACCCCGTGGACTTCTCGACTGGCTCAGTCGGCATCGGAGCGACCGCGACGATCTGGAGCGGTTTGGCCCACCGCTACGTGGCAGGGCATTTCGACGTTCCTGACGGTGGTCGTCAGATCGCCTTGGTTGGCGATGCCGAACTGGACGAGGGCGCGGTCTGGGAGGCGTTGGTCGACCCAATGGTGGCCCGGTTGGGCGAGGTGCTGTGGGTTGTTGACGTAAACCGTCAGTCACTGGATCGGGTGGTGCCCGACATTGCTGCGGGCCGAATCGGGGCGATGTTCGAAGCAGCGGGCTGGCAGGCCATCACCCTCAAGTACGGACATCGTCTGCGCGAACTCTTCGCCCGGCAGGGTGGCGACGCCCTGCGGGCTCGGATCGACACGATGAGCAATGAGGAGTACCAGCGGATGCTGCGCTGCCCGCCCAGCGAACTTCGAGACCGCCTGATCGGTGAAGGTCGCAAGCGGCGCAGCATCCAGCGGGTCATTCACGAGATGGATGACGCTGAAGTGGCGGGGGCCATTCGAGACCTGGGTGGTCATGACTTAGCAGATCTTCTGGGGGCATTTGATCGGGCCGACGAGATGAAGGACCGTCCTACGGTGATCTTCGCCTACACCATCAAGGCGCGGGGACTTCCTACCCAGGGACATCCGGGGAATCATTCCGCGCTGCTATCTACGCAGCAATGGGAAGAGCTTGCATGTGATCTCGACACTGATCCGAACGACCCGTGGAGGGCATTTAGCGAGGATAGCCCTGAAGCACTGATGTGCCGGCGGGCCGCGGAGCGCTTGGCACGCCCCGCGGTGGAGCGCTGCTTGCCGCCTCCGGTGCCGGCAAACGTCGGTCGTTCCCATGCCGGCAGTACGTCGACCCAACAAGCCTTCGGGCGGTTTTTCGTCGACTTGACGCACACCGCGCCGGAGGTGGCGGCGCGCGTCGTCACTGTGAGCCCCGATGTGGCGTCGTCTACGAACCTGGGGGGGTGGATCAACCGTGCCGGCATCTGGAACACCGGCGAACGCACCGATTGGTTCTCAGACGACCCCGACACCTTGGTCCGCTGGCATGAGACTGGACACGGCCAGCACGTCGAGCTGGGCATTGCCGAGGGCAACCTCGTTGGTTTACTCGGGGAACTGGGCGCGACCTGGTCCCGGGACGGCCAAGCGCTGCTGCCCGTTGGCACGTTGTACGACCCGTTCGTCAACCGAGCTCTCGAACCGTGGTCCTTCGGGATATACGCTGGCGGCCAATCCATCCTGGTCGGCACGCCCTCGGGAGTGACCCTGGCTTCGGAGGGTGGCGCCCATCAGTCGATCATCACCCCTTCGGTCGGTTTGGAACAGCCTGGGTGCGTGGCTTGGGAGCCGGCATTCGGCCAAGACCTGGAATGGACCCTGCTCCATGCTCTCGGTCAGCTGGGACGCCCCGAAGGGACTTCCGCGTACTTTCGATTGAGCACCCGGCCCGTCGACCAGAGCCTGGCATCGGTGCCCTCCGACGCAGACGAGCTCGAGCATCGTCGTCAGGAGGTGTTGGCCGGCGGCTATCGGCTCTACCAGGCGGACGGAGTGCCGGCGGTGACTTTGGTGGGGATGGGCGCCGTACTCCCCGAAGTCCTGGCCGCGGCACGCGAACTCGGGGAAGCGGGTGTGAAGGCCGACGTGGTATGTCTGACATCTGCGGATCTCGTGTTTCGGGCGCTCCAGGCCCGGCAGGGACTCGCAGAGGGTGACGACGGCGTCCTCGATGCATTGTTCCCGGCCGACAGAATGGCGCCCATGGTGGCAGTGGTCGACGGGCACCCCCACACCCTCTCCTTTCTCCCTGGCGTTCAGGGTGCCCCTGTCGCATGCCTGGGAGTGAGCGAATTCGGTCAAGTCGGCGACGTGGCCGATTTGTACCGGCACTTCGGCATCGACACCGACACGATCGTCGGTGCGGCGTGCGACCTCATGGGAGCAGCACCTCGGGTTACGATCGGAGCGAACGGTGTCTGACCTGGAGATGCCGAAACTGTCTGACTCGATGGAGACAGGCACCATCATCACTTGGTTGATTGCGGATGGTAGTCCGGTTGTCGCGGGCGACGAGCTGGTAGAGATCGAGACTGACAAAGCGGCCGTCAGCCACTCGGCCGACGCGGACGGTGTTCTTCAGATTGTCGAGCCCGAGGGAACCACGTGCGCTGTCGGCTCAATCATCGCCCGGATCGGTCCACCTATCTCCCCGACTAGCCTCACGCCCGAGGCGGCCGCACTACCCCAGCCCGTTTCGGTCCTGAAGCCCATCCGTCACCTTGAGGCCGGCTTGGTGTCTGCCGTCGACCCGCTTGCAATGAGCGACGGAGGTACTGCGAGTGAGGAAGGGTTGGTCGTGGCGGCGACGCCACTGGCCCGCAGGGCTGCATCGATCCACGGGATAGGACTAGAAACGGTCAGGGCAACAGGACCTCAGGGCCGAGTCACCCAGTCCGATGTCTTGAACGCGGCAGGCGTCTCATCGGACCTCCTTCCAAGCCGAGAGCCGGAGAACACGCAAGCTTGGGCGCAACCAGGTGCGCCCGATTCCATCGGCAGCGGAACAGTTTCCGCCGAAAAAGGCCACGTCTCGCTCCAGCCGCTTAGTCGTCTACAGCAGGTCGTCGCGGAGCGCATGGCACACGCGAACGCCACCGTTCCCGCATTCCAGGTGCAGACCGATGTGACCGTCGATGAAGCAATCGCGTTGCGAGAACGTCTGAAGGAGCTGCCGAGAGACCAAATAACCCCAACGCTGAACGACCTTGTCATTAAGGCATCTGCCGTTGCTCTGCAAGATTTCCCGCTCGGCAACGCATCGTTCACGGACACTGGTTTCGAATTCCACAGCCGGATCAATATCGGATTCGCGGTGGCTGCCGAAGGCTCGCTAATGGTGCCGACCGTCTTCGACGCAGACACTCTGACTCTCGGGAGGGTCGCAGCGGAGACTCGGCGCTTGGCCGAGCGCGTCCGGTCCGCCACGATCACCCCAGCCGAATTGTCGGGGGGCACCTTCACGGTGTCGAATCTCGGCATGTTCGGGATGACGGCCATTACTCCGGTCATTAACCCCCCTCAAGCGGGCATACTCGGGGTCGGCACCGCCCGTCAGGTCCTGACCCGAGCCGAAGGTGAGATTGTCGAGCGGACAATGATCACGCTCACCCTTAGCTGCGATCACCGGATCCTCTACGGCGCGGACGCAGCGACCTTGTTAGCTGCCATCCGGGAGCTGCTTGAGAACCCGCTTGGGCTCCTGTTGTGACCGGCGCGCTCGACTGCGTTGTCATCGGATCGGGGCCGGGCGGATACGTGGCGGCTATCCGCGCTGCCCAACTCGGCATGCGCGTTGCGATCGTGGAACGTGAGCCATCAGTTGGCGGCCGCTGTCTGCACTGGGCATGCATACCGGCAAAGACCGTGCTGCGCTCGGCGGACATTCTGTCCGAGATCAGGGAAGCCGCCGACTACGGCATCGGCACCGGGTCGCCAACCGTCAACTTCGAAGCCATCAGCGAACGTCGCAAACGGGTCGTCAACGACCTGGCCGCCGGTGTCCACATGTTGCTCAAAAAGAACCGCATCGAGATCATCACTGGGGTGGGCTCGCTTGAGGGGGAGCGTCTAGTCAGGATCGGTGACCGTCGCATTCACGCGGCAACCGCGGTCGTCGTGGCTACTGGCTCGGTTCGCCGGGCGCTGCAGGGCACGGAATTCGGCGGCCGAGTGATTGGAACCGAAGAGGCGTGGGCGTTCGACCTCCTACCGGACTCGCTCGCCGTGGTCGGCGCCGGCGCTTCGGGGGTTGAGATCGCATCCGCGTACGCCCGACTCGGTACCCATGTGCAACTGTTCGAGGACGCGGATCGTGTCCTCCCAGCCGAGGATGCCGACATCTCAGCCAGGGCTGGGAGAGGCCTTCAAGATCAGGGCATTGAGGTGCGCACCTCGACGAGACTCACGGATGTCCGTGATGAAGGCGATCGGGTCAGCTTCGCCTTTGGCGCGGCCCGCGGCGAGGCTCAGTGGCTCGTCGTCGCGGCCGGTCGCGCTCCCGACGTCGACGCCCTAGGACTTGAGCGCCTTGGGGTAACTTTCACTGAGTTCGGATTCGTCGAGATTGATGCACACATGCGCACGTCGGTCCCCGGGTTGTACGCCATTGGTGATGCGACCCCAGGACCAGCACTGGCCCACAAGGCGTCGGACGAGGGGATCATCGCCGTCGAGACTGCCGCCGGCAATTCAGTGGTGCCTCTCAGACATGTAGATATTCCACGGGCCACGTTCTCGGCCCCCAACGTGGCCAGCATCGGGCTTACTGAAGAAGCGGCACGCTCTGCGGGCTACGACGTCGTCATTGGGAGCACCACATACGGCGCGGTGGGGGCAGGCAGTGTCTACGGCGACAGGAAGGGGCTAGTCAAGATCGTGGGTGAGCGAACGTACGGAGAGATCCTTGGAGCCCACATTGTCGGAAGCCGCGCTACTGAACTGATTCAAGAGCTTGTCAATGCGAAATTGCTCGAGGGTGGCTTTTCCGATCTGGCCCGCATCGTCCACAGTCACCCGACCCTGTCGGAAGCAATAGTGGAATCTGCACGAGCCGCAGACGGGTGGCTGATCCACGGATGATCCGATGCGATCTGGACCAAAGCCGTTGATTCAACAGCCTCGGACGGCTCCAACCGACGTCGCAAAGGGGAAGGTTCATTGGACTTCATTTGGACAGAGCAACTAGGTCGGCTATCTCGTGAGGCTGCGGAGGTCGGTAGAGCAGCTGTGGCCAGCCTCGACTCACGAGAGAACTCCTGGATAAACGGCTTTTCGAAGGAGTTCGCCCTCGAACTCGGCCGGCGCGGATGGTTAGGCATGACGTTGCCCGAGGAGAAGGGTGGTCGCGGTCGGAGCTCGCTGGAACGGTTTGCGGTCTATGAAACATTGATCGGGCTCGGTGCCCCCATCGCCTCCGCCTGGTTTGCTGACCGGCAGATGGCTCCGACACTTGTCGCCTTCGGCTCCTACGAGCAACAGGAGCGCTTTCTCCCTCCTCTCGTGAGAGGCGAAACGACCTGGTGCATCGGCATGAGTGAGCCTGACGCCGGATCGGACCTAGCGTCGCTGCGGACGAGAGCGAAGTTGGACGGTGATCGTTACGTCATCAACGGTAGGAAAACATGGACCAGTTTCGGGGAGATCGCCGATTACTGTTATCTGATCTGCCGCACCTCGTCAGACGGGCCGGTGCACTCTGGACTGTCCGAAATCATCGTCCCCCTGAGTTCATCTGGCATAACGATCTCAGCCATCGCCGATATGACCGGAAACCGACATTTCTGTGAAGTCACATACGAAGACGTTGAAGTGCCGGCCGGGAACCTCGTGGGCGAGGTGGGTGGCTCGTGGCGACAGACAATGCGCCAGCTTGAACACGAACGCGGCGGGATCGACCGACTGCTGTCGAACCGTGCCCTCTATCTAGATGCCGTGGATCGCGCCGACACCTCTGATCCATTGATCCGCCAGGAGATCGCTGCGCTTGAGACGTCCTATCGGCTCGGACGCCTCATGGTCCTCCGAGAGGTCGTTGGTCAGGCACCGCGCAACTTCTCAGCCGTAACCAAAGTTTTCTGCACCGAACACGAGCAGCAAGTGGCACAGTTCATCGCCCGGAGCTTTGGTCTCCATGGACTCCTGTGGGAACGGGCAGCCAAAGGCCTGTGTTACGCACCGGCTTACACAATCATGGGCGGTACTTCGTCCATCTTGCGCAACATCATCGGCGAACGGGTGCTGCGCCTCCCCCGTGAGCCGGATCGGAGAGGCGCCTCATCTTGAGCAACGTGAAAGGGAGGAGTCTGTGAGCAACACTATTCGGGTGGAAATCGGCACCCAGACCGACCGCGTCGCTGTGGTCGCTCTTGCCGATGAAAAGCGTCGTAATGCGATCACCTCAACCATGAACGATGAGTTGGTAGAGGTGTTCGACACCCTGGAAGACGACGCCAACGTGGGTGCGGTGGTGATCACTGGCGACGGCTCTTCGTTTTGCTCTGGAGCTGATCTTGGGCACTTGGGCGCGACGCCTTCGCAAGACGAACTGCTGCGCATCTATGACGGATTCCTGCGGGTGGCCAGGTCGCCATTGCCGACGGTGGCAGCAGTCAATGGACCTGCGGTTGGTGCCGGCATGAACATGGCGTTGTGTTGCGATGTGCGCCTGGCGGGAATGTCGGCCCGCTTTGACGCTCGGTTCCTTCAGCTGGGGATCCATCCCGGCGGCGGGCACACGTGGATGATGAGAAACCTCGTCGGTCCACAGGTCACACTTGCCGCAGTACTTTTCGGTGAGATATTCGATGGTCCTGAGGCTGCACGTCTCGGCCTTGTCTTGCGGTGCGTGCCCGACAACGAACTCCTCGCCCTTGCCATGGGGATGGCCGAGCGGGCAGCAACCGCCCCCACAGAACTTTCCAGGAGAATCAAGGCCACCATAACCAATATGGGAGTCGTGGACAATCACGGCCAGGCCATCGCTGACGAACTGGCCTCACAATGGTGGTCAATGGGTCAGTCTGAATTTGCCGAGAGGGTTCGTTCACTTCAACACACAATCTCGAAGGGCTCCTGACTCAGTTACGGGATCTGCCCAACATTCCCGGGCCAAGCCCGAGCCATGCAGCGTCAAACAGAGGACACACCGTCTTTCGCCGCTCAGTGATCTCAATGCCCTCGATCTTCATGGCCGTTGGAACATCAGCAAACAAGAACTCTGGGTGTCCGCGCACGTGGATACCTTCAGCGTGGATCTCTCGGATCCGATCGAGTTGAGAGATGGCTCTTCTGAGTCCAGGTCGACGCCGAATGTGATCGCTTGAAAGGGATCAAGACAATCAGTGGATGAGCGGCAGGTCGCCAGTGGCGGCCGCTCTCGCCTGTCCATGGCCATGAGAAAGTCCCCGGTTATGGCCAGCTGAGGTCCCCGCTGGTGGCCATGAAAGTCCCCGCTTTTGGCCACGAGAAGTCCCCACCCCTCACTGAGGTATCCACCTGAGATGAACCGTCCTGGGAATAGTGGAGGCTCGACGGTTAGGTTTTACGCTGCCGAGATGGGCTCGCCCAAGCGACGGTAGTGGTTCTCCTCGAACTCTGCCGGCGGGACGTAGTGGCAGGCCTCGTGCAGGCGCTGCTCGTTCCACCAGTTGACCCAGGCCCCGGTGGCCAGTTCAAGTTGCTCCATCGATTTCCAGGGCCCTTGTCGGTAGATCAGCTCGGTCTTGTAGAGCCCGTTGACCGTTTCGGCCAGAGCATTGTCGTAACTGTCGCCCTTGGATCCGACCGAGGTCACGGCCTGCTCGTCGGCCAGACGATCGGTGTAGCGAATGGCCAAATATTGGACTCCGCGGTCGGAATGATGAACCAGTTGGGTCAGGTCCTCGCCGTTGCGAGTGCAGATGGCCATCTCGAGTGCGTCGAGAGCCAGATCGGTGCGCAGAGACTTCGACACTCGCCATCCGACGATGCGCCGGGCGAAGGCGTCGGTGATGAAGCTGGTGTAGCAAAAGCCCGACCAGGTCCACACATAGGTAATGTCCGCGAGCCACAAGCGGTTGGGGGCGGTGGCGAAGAACTGGCGATCGACCAGGTCGGCCGGACGAGCCGAGAGATCGCCTGGGGTGGTGGTGCGCTTGGCCTTGCCCCGGCGGACGCCTTCGAGGCCGAGGGCACCCATGATGCGTCCCACCTGGTCCCGTCCGACTTGCTCTTGTTGTCGAAGCAGCTGGTGCCAGACCTTGCGCACCCCATAGACCCCGTAGTTCTCGTCGTGGATCCTCTGGATGTCCTTGCCCAACCGCTCATCGGAGACCGCTCGAGCCGAGGGGGGCCGGGACTTGGCGGCGTAATAGGTGGAGGGGGCAACCTGCAGGACCTTGCAGATCGGCTCGACCCCGAACTCCTCTTTGTGAGCGTCGATGTAGCGAACTACGGCTTTGGGCGGTCGAGCTCCGCCGCGAAAAAAGCCGAAGCGGACTTCAAGATTGCGTTGGCTCTTCGAAGCTCCCGGTTCTCCTTTTCCAGCTCGGCGATTCGCTCTTTGCCCTCGGTGGTCACTCCGGGACGCCGGCCAGCATCGACGTCAGCCCGCTCGACCCAGTTGCGCAGAGTCTGCTCGCCTATGCCCAGCTGGCGGGCCACTCGTGAGACCACGCCCCAGCGTTCACCGGTCTCCTCGATGGATTGCTGGACCATGCGAACGGCCCGTTCTCGCATCTCAGGCGGATAGCGTTTCGATGACGGGTGCTTCTTTTCTGCCATGACTCCAACTTTCCCAAGGTTTGGAGCCTCCAGGAAAGCCAGGACGGTTCAGAAAGCCAGGACGGTTCAGACCGCGTGTTTTCGGATTCGTGGTCCACTTGTCCGACATTCCCAAGCTGTGACTACCCCCCCGGGACGGCGAGAAGCGAACGACTGCCGTGAAACTGGCGTCTGACCTGGTGACACCACGCCCAATTCGTTACTGAACTCATGGCTGAAGGTTTTGGAACGTCCGTCCCCTGGTGTGGTCGAGCCCTACAAGGATAGAGATATTGATTCGTACGGTACCGTTGACCGGTACAAATCCCCTCGAAATCTTGGCCTCTCCGGAAGCTGGTTCGGTTCTCCCAATCCGATCTGTCAATGAGATTGGGTCGACCCTTCCCAAATGGCCTTAGGGTACGCAAGAGGGAGCTTGATCTGGCGTTTCATTCAAGATTCCAGCACGAGTAGACGGCCCCTCATGCCGAAGCGACCAGCGGGTGCGCCCCGGATCCGTGCCCCGACGCGAGCCCTTCGAGCCCAGCTTCTGGGGTAACGAACCTTTCCGGGCGCGAGCGCCTGGCCGATATGGTCCTCGCCGACCTGCTGCCTCACTGGGGGTACGAGAACGACCCGATGGCCGTCTCCGAGGCTTGGGCGCACTCCACAGCATGCGCACCGATCAGGTCCTACGCAGCCGAGGGCCAGTAGACGCGCCGCACCGGCTTGTCAGTGACAGCTTCCATATACGAACAGGCGCCGAGTGGCAGCCAAAGTGGCAGCCAAGTGATCCGACGAAGACGGACCTCAGCCGACGGCTCTCGAAAGAAGCCCCCAGGTGAAAACGCTTCTGCTACGCCAATCGACACTAAAAATGGGTCTGGCAGTCAGGAGGTTCGAGGGTTCGAGTCCCTTCGCCTCCACTCGAAGATGCGGGTCAGAGCGTTGGCGGGCGTTGTTGGCAATGGTCACAGGTTGGCCTTGCCGACCGCCCTGTCAACGAATGTGGGCTCCGAGAGCGCGTATTCAGGCTCGTATCCCTCATTGGGCATGAGGACCGGGAACCAATCGTCGTGGTGGACGCCGGATCAGGGTGGCACGGGGGCTAACGGGGCGCAAGGGTCTGGTAGGCGTCGCAGACATCGCAACCAGCGGGTGTCGGCTGGTCCGGGCTCAGCTCATCCGGGGCATTCATGACCGACCCCAACACTTCAGTTATTCGGGTTCCCTGGGGAACCCGGAACACGTGATCAAAACGTGTATCGGCGTGATCGGTTGCGTGATCGCCTGACCAGGCTTTTGTCGGAGCTGCGCAGCCTGCACCAGCAGCCGAGGTGGCAAGGGAATGCCAGTAGCCGGGCGCTGCCTGGTCGCGTTTCGCGGTTTTCGTACCGTGCTCGGATCAATGATGTAGGTTCAGCAGGATGGACGCAGCAGCACCGATCAACCAGCTCGTCGAGGCACGGCGGCTGTACGGCCGGATCGAGGTGGCGACGGCCGCTGACCATCGACCGCGACTAGCGCGACGTCGGCCAAGCGAGCCTGGAACGGCTCTGTAGGAACAGCCTGTGGAGATCAGCCCCGGCCCATGAACGTCACTGACCACGCCGGAGTCCGGCTCACGCACGGCAAGCCCAAGGTCAACGGCGTGGAGATCCACTATGCAATCGGCGGCCACGGCGATCCGGTCTTCTTGCTACACGGCGTGCCGAAGACCATGTCGTACTGGCGACACGTCGTGCCGCTGCTGACCCCGCACTACACCGTCATCGCGCTCGACAATCGAGGCGCCGGCGGCTCCGAGCGCCCCCTGACCGGCTACGACACCGCCACGATGGCCGGTGACGTCGCCGAACTGGCCACCAACCTGGGCTTCGACCAGTTCCGCGTCGTCGGGGAGGACTGGGGCGCCGCCATCGCCTACGCCATCGCCGCCTTCTATCGGCCCCGGGTGCAGCAATTGGTGTTCCAAGAAACGCTCCTACCGGGATTGGCGGCCGGCCCAGGATTGCCGGGCGGCGGACAGGACCCCTCGCTCGCCGCCGACGACATGCGCACCGGCTGGCACTTCAGCTTTTTCAGCCTGCCGAACGTGCCCGAGCTGCTGCTGGCCGGGCGGGAGCGGCCCTTCTGGACGTGGTACGCCAGACGCCATATGTGGGACCCCAGCGCGCTGGCCGAGGAGGACATCGACGAAATCGTGCACTCGGCCGAGCAGCCGGGCGGCACCAGGGCCATTTCGGAAATGTACCGCGCCCGCCAGACCGACGCCGAACAGAACCGCCTGCAGTACGCCGACCCGATCAGCTGCCCGGTCCTGGCCGTCGGCGCGGAGGCCTATCTCGGGGACGCAGTGTCCAAGCAGCTCGCGCAAGTGGCCAGCGACGTCCGCGGCGCCGTCATCCCCTTGTCCGGTCACAACATCGCGTTGGAGAACCCGGCCGCCCTGGCCCAGGCCTATCTCGACTTCTTCGTAGGCGGCTAAGCGGCGGGTGCAGCCATGTGACCCAGCGGCTACAGATCATCTATTCGGCGCGACACTGGATAGCTGACTTAGCGACCAGGCTGCCGTTCATACCAACGGTTCCCGCACATCCCGCTCGGATCCTGGCTCGTAACCGAGACCGTTCCAGCTGTACCGAATGCCATTGGAGACGGCGAGCGCACGACCACGGTCCCCAGGAGCCACTGGCAGTGCGGATCGGCACCAGGCGAGCGCTCGAAGGGCGAGTCTCCGGTCAGGCCCAATCCGATGTTCGAGCGGTGGCCGTGCCGCGCCTGACCCGTCGATCCGTCGTGGGCCACCCGGTCGACGAGCTCGCGGTCCTGGGCGCCCGAAAGACTATTCGGGGCGGGCCTTTGCGCCGGAGGAGGGCCCCGCTCCTGGGCGGCGGGCAACGCAATCCGGCCGAGGGCAGTCGCGGGTAGCCCCCTCGACCGGGCTGCTCACCGGGCGGGGCATACGGGACGCTCACAGCCGACGCCCATCTCTGACTGGACGCCGTAACGAGGCGGGTGCCGTTTGCCAGAATCGGCTGGCCGCTGGCTTTACCATGCGGGCATGGATCTCATCGAAGCGGCGTCAGCCGAGTTCGAACGGGTCGTGCGTCAGCTGCCAGCGGACTCATGGGATCGGCTGACGCCATCGGAGGTCTCGGTGCGCGAGTTGATTGAGCACGTTGTGGTCGGGAACCGCTTCACGGCGCTCCTGTTGGCAGGCGTTGGCCGCGACGCGGCCCGGGCTGCTCTCAGTGGTGATCAGCTCGGAGACGATCCGCTCGCCGCGGTGATTGAGTCGGGACTTCGGCAGGCAGCGGCGTTCGCCGCCGCACCAGCCGAGCAGCCCGTCCCCCATCGCGTTAGCAACATCCCTGCGGCCGCGTTCCTGCGCTTCCGACTGGTCGATCTCGTGGTCCACGCCTGGGACCTCCTCCGCGCCGCAGGCCTCGATGAGACGCTTGACCCGTCTGTCGTGGTCGCACTGCTGAGTCTGGTCGAGCCCGACCTGGACGACATGCTCGCCTTCGGAGCGTATGGAGACGGACCCAGCGGCACGTTGCCCCCCGGAGCTCCACCCCAGACTCGACTACTCGACTGGTTCGGACGACGGCCTTAGGTTAGACAAGCCGAATTCCTGAGGGGAATTTCCGAGAGAAACCTCGACTGGGTGGGCAGTTGCTGCACCCGGTCGGGGATCCCTCGACGGCGCCGGTCCCTGATCGTCTGGTGGCGGCCGAGATCATGCTCGGCGTTGAAGACGCTCCACGGCACAGAAAAGTGGGGTTGTTTACTCTGATCCCTGGGCTTCAACTGAGATGGGCTGCCACTCGTTCCACGTTGCCAGTCGGGACTCGTAGTCAGCAGTTGCGATTCCGAGCGGCACCTTCCCGAAAAAGATTCGCAACGGCGGCTCGTCCGCGTCGACCACTTTGAGGATCGCCGCTCGGGTGGCCTTTGGATCCCCGGGGGGAGTACTGGATCTGGAGCGATTCCGAGCGTTCCGGACACCGGAGTACGCAGGATTCTCGTCGCTGTGCTTGGACGATGGTCCGGCCCAGTCGGTTGAGTAACCTCCCGGCTCGATCAGCGTCACCTTAATACCGAAGTCCGCCACCTCTTGCGAAAGAGCTTGGGAAAACCCCTCGAGGGCCCACTTCGAGGCGTGGTAGGCACCGACAGTCGGAAATGCGGTGATGCCACCGATGCTCGACACCTGAATGATGTGACCGGAACGTTGTGCCCGCATAATTGGCAAGGCTGCCTGCGTCACCCACAGCGCGCCGAAGAGGTTGGTCTCAAGCTGCGATCTCACGTCATCTTCTGAGAGTTCCTCAATCGCTCCGAAGTGACCGTAACCGGCATTGTTGATAACCACGTCGAGCTTGCCGAGAGCGTCGGCCGCCTGCTTTACCGCCTCGAAGTCGGCCACCCGATCAGTGACGTCGAGCTGAACCGGGAACACGGCATCGCCATAGGTGTTGACGAGAGCTTCGAGCGTTTCAAGGTTTCGTGCAGTGGCTGCAACCTTGTCACCTCGTTCAAGGGCAGCTTCTGTCCATTCACGTCCAAAACCTTTCGATGCACCGGTAATGAACCAGGTCTTCGCCAACGAGGTCCTTCCTTTCCGCATCGTTGTCAGTTGCACGGAGCAGGTCTCATCTCCGAATTGAATCGATGTGCACCGTCTTCTGGTGGTATATCGATGCACGCGAGCATAAGCCCGCTCGATCGTCTCGCGATCGGCCGGCCCTCATGTGACATCCAGCGTGAGGGTTGATCGAGGACATCGGACATCGGACCAGCGGCTTGTTCTCCCGGAACAAGATTGATTGAGTCCGCTGGAGCCTAGGAGTCCTTGCCCGCAGACCGATCGGCTTATGGGACGGATCGCCGGCTCCTCTGGGAAGCGATCACACACACTCCATCCGGTGCTGAACGACGCGACAGAACCTCCGGCCGTCACCATCACGGGACAAGGAAGAACGGCATCTCGGGTGCGCTCGCCGTCAGCGAGCACTCCAGGCGAGGCACCGTCCTCTTGTTCGACGACCCGACGTTCCTCGGGCACACGACCCACCACGAGCTCATGGCACTCACGCTCAAATCCTGCTCATCTACTCATATTTGTATTTGACTGGACGTGAATATTCTCTTACCGTGACTTTCGCCTCAGTCCATGACTGAGGCGATACAGGCCAGCGAAGTCCGGTGAGAATCCGGCACTGTCCCGCAACGGTGGTCCCCTCTTGGGGCGAGTCCGGTCGCCTGGCCCGTATCGACGAAATGGCCCTCGAAGGAAGGGCGGTTCGTGCGAGACCTCCGTCTCGTGGCCAACCCAAACTTCCTTCGTCTATTCGATGGAGGATGACCGGTGAGCCTGGGTGACGACGAAAGTCCGGCTCCGGTCGGCCTCGGGTCCCTTCCGCGTGGCGACACCTCCCCCGGCATGAACGGATCTGCGGGCAATGAGACCGTCCCGCCGGCCGACCGACCGGCATCGCGACCACCCACACGCCGACGCGACCGCGTCCCTCTGCCCATCGTGCTCATCGCTTGTGCCGTTCTTCTCTTGGTCGCGATGACACTCGGTGTTGCCATCGGTTCAGTGCCTTTGAGTCCCCGGGCCGTCTGGCAGGTGATCGTTGATCATCTTTCTGGTCATCCCAAAACCTCCGTCACCGACGAGATCGTGTGGCAGATCCGCCTCCCCCGAGTGTTGCTCGCCGCCGCGGTTGGCGCCGCTCTCACTACCGCTGGAACCGTGGTGCAAGTCCTGGTCCGCAATGCCCTGGCCGATCCCTTCCTCCTCGGCATCTCCTCGGGAGCGAGCGTCGGGGCCACAGCCGTGCTCTTGTTCGGGGCCTTCGCCTCGCTCGGCATCTGGGCCATCTCGTTCGGCAGTGTGCTCGGCGCACTGGTGGCCATGGGTGCGGTCTTTCTCGTCTCTCGCACCGGGAGGCAACTGGCTCCCACTCAACTCATCTTGTGCGGCGTGGTGCTCGCCGCACTCTTCGAATCGATAACGAGCTTCCTGATCTTCCGGGGCAATCCCCAGGCCACCCAGGCAGTTCTGTTCTGGCTGCTTGGATCGTTCGGCAACGCCAGCTGGCAACAGTTGCCCATCCCGCTCGTCGTCCTCGCTTTGGGGATGGGCTATCTGTTGGCCCAGGGTCGATCGCTCAATGCGCTGGCGATGGGTGCGGAACCGGCTGCCTCCCTCGGAGTCGACGTCAATCGGCTGCGCCGGAACCTCTTCGTGGTCACGTCGCTGATGGTGGGCGTGGCCGTAGCCGTGAGCGGCGTCATCGGATTCGTGGGTTTGGTCGTGCCCCACATCGTGCGCCTCATGGTTGGGTCAGAACACCGTCGGGTCCTACCCGTTGGCGTCTTGTTCGGGGCCGCGTTCATGGTGGTGGGCGACCTCCTGGCCCGGACCATTGTCGCTCCCCAGGAGATGCCCATCGGGGTCATCACCGCCTTCATCGGTGCTCCGACGCTCATCGTTCTCATCCGCCGAAGCCCCTACCTCTATGGCGCCACCCAATGACCCTTGAGTTGGTAGGCATCTCGGTTGACATCGGCGGTCGACGCATCGTCAACGACGTTCACGTCGACGTTCCCGATGGGACCTTCGTCGGACTGCTGGGCCCGAACGGCAGTGGGAAGTCCACCATCTTGAAGACGATCTATCGGGTCAACCATCCCGAAGCTGGTCAAGTGCTGTTGGACGGGCGAGATCTCCTGGCCATGCGACCGAAAGACGTGGCCCAGCGAGTCGCCGTTCTCGCCCAGGAGACGACCATCGAGTTCGACTTCACCGTCTTCGAGATGGTGATGATCGGGCGCACCCCGCATAAGCGGGCCTTCGATCGTGACAACGACACGGATCGGTCGATCGTTGCCCATGCCATCGAGCGAGTCGGCTGCGAGGACCTGGCCCATCGCAGCTTCAACACGTTGTCCGGAGGAGAGAAGCAGCGGGTGCTGATCGCCCGGGCCATCGCCCAAGGGGCCGACCATCTGATCCTCGACGAACCGACCAACCATCTCGACATCCGCTACCAGCTGGACGTGTTGGAGCTGGTCGCCGGGCTCGGCGTCACCATTCTCGCTGCTCTCCACGACCTGAGCCTCGCTGCCTTGTTCTGCGACACCGTGTACCTCATGACCGACGGCATGATCATCACCGGCGGACCTCCCGCCTCGGTGATCACGACCGAGATGGTCCGCCATGCCTACGGGGCTGACGTCCTCGTCATCGAACATCCGGAGACGGGGACCCCTCACCTCATTCCTCGACGGTCTGACCAGAACACCGAAACCTCCGACTCCATCGACGGGTCAAGCCCCCCGAAGCACGGCAGCGGCTAAAGGCGCTCGATCGGACTCCAACGTGCTCTTCATCGATCCGAACACATCCACACACTGAAAGGTTGTCAATGGCCAAGCGCCTCTCTTCCGCCAATTCCGCCACCACAGGACCGTCTCCTCGGCGCCGGAGCACTCCGTTCATCGGTAGGATCCTGATGCTTCTTCCTTCACGTTCCACGCTGCGGCCCCGCAATCGATCCCTCCAGGCAGGTGCGCTCGCGGCAACGGTACTGGCGGGCGGCAGCCTGCTCATCGGGGGTTGGCCGGGCGTAGCCTCCGCGGCCACGAGCACGGCCGCCTATCCGGTCACCGTCACCAATTGCGGGGTGGCCACCACCTACAACGGCGCGCCGACTCGGGCCGTGTCCAACGACATCAACACCACCGAGGACATGTTGGCATTAGGTCTGGGCCCGAACATGGTCGGCGAGTTCGGCGCCACCGGCTCACTCCCGGCCGCAAAGCGCATGCCCGCGCCGTATCTGGCTCCCTTTCGCAAAGTGAAGGAGATATCCAGTGACTACTTCACGTTGGAGAAACTGGTCGGCGTCCATCCTGACTTTCTGTTCGCCGGATGGAACTATGGCTTGCAAGTGGGCACAAACCTCACCCCGGACAACCTGTCCAAGTACGGCATCAAGACGCTGGTGCTCACCGAGTCGTGCACACACGTGCAGCCCGACAAGCAAACCGTGAGTATCGACGACGCATACCAGGACCTGCGCAATCTGGGCGCCATCTTCAACGTGGGCAATCGGGCCAACAAGCTGATCGGTCAGATGCAAGCCCAGGTGACCGCGGCCAACAACAAGGTGAAGAACCTTAAGCCGGTCACAGTGTTCGACTACGACAGTGGTACGTCTGCTCCCTTCACCGGAGCCGGCCTGGCCATGCCCAACGCCCTCATCACCCTGGGCGGGGGCACCAACGTCTTCGCCGGCCTCAAGGAGAGCTTTACGTCGGTCTCATGGGAGCAGGTGGTCAAGGCCAATCCCCAGTGCATCATCATCAACGACTACGGCACCCCGACGGCCGAGCAGAAAGAGAAGTTCTTGGAGACCAGCCCGATCACCAAGAAGCTGACCGCGGTCAAGAACCACTGTTTCTTGACTCTCAGCTACGACCAGGTGACCCCGAGCCCACGCAATGCCAGGGCGGTAGTGTCGATCGCCCGCTGGCTGCACCCAAAGGCTTTCGGCTTGCCCGCCGATGGGTCCTGATGGCGCCAAGCTGACAAGACCGTGACGACGTCGCACTACAGGTCAGACAGTTCAGCTATCACTAGGTCAAATCCGTTTCGTCCTCGACAAGCGGAAGGCGAAGCCAGGAGATCATCTGACGGAGCTGCTCATAGGCCTCCAAGCGGGCGTCATCGGTACCAACTCTTTCGGCCTTTTCGACCGGAGCCCAGAGGCGGTGCACCATCGAAGGCCCAAGCTCAAGGAGCCCACCGCTTCCCGCTGACGCCCACTTGGCCAGCACGTAGTGCACGATCGCGCCGTCGGGAATTCCCATTGCAGAAGCAAGGCCACTGATCGTCGCCATCGGATCGACACCCGAATAGAGAGCTACGTCGGCCTTGAAGTTGGCGTCGGGGTCATCCGAAGCCCACGGTCCCTTCCAAGCGACCAGACCGATGGTTCGAGAAGTTTCTGGCACGTTTTCGAGGCTAATGCCGTCCCCAGTAAACCCCGCGGAGTCGCGATTCGTCACTCTGTTGAGGGTGGTCGACAAGAGCTACCAATCGGCAGAACGCCGAGCGGAACAGGGTCGCTCGCGATGAACCATACTGACATGGAGCGAGTCTCGGTGGGCCGACACTGAAGGAGATCGTTACGCCATGAGCAAGCAACCCGAAGAAGGCTGGTACACGGACCCGTATGAGCGCCACGAAGCTCGGTGGCTCTCGGATGGCGAACCAACCAAGTTGGTTCGTGACGGAGCTGTCGAATCGTACGAGGACCCTCCAGCAGGGCCGCCGGTGGCGGTACCGGTGAGACTCGAAGCCGACCCCACCGCGGCAGGCGGTCAGGATCTGCTCCGAGCAGACTCGGCCGAGGCAGGCGATGGCTACGATTCGTCCGCGGCGAATATGGCGGCTCTGGACGCCTTAGGCCAAGACGGCGCACCGAACTTCAAACGACTGCTCGACGGGGAGAAGTACTAAGAAATTGAGCCTCGGCTGCTCGGCCTGATCCACCCCTCTGGCCGTGCACCTCTCAGAGCCGTTGTCGTGCTGTCGGCGACGAGCCGCGGTCAGTAGCGGTGATCCCGCGGCGGGGTCCTCTCCCAGCTGATCGTCCGTGTCCATAGCTTGTGATCAGCCATCGACCTGCCGTTTGCGGTGCATGGTCACGTTCCAGAATTGTGTGCGCACTAGACCAGACGACCCAGAACCAGCGGCCTCACTCTCACCGGGGTTGGCGCAATCGAGCGGACTGAACGCCTTAGCGAGGAGCGGGTATTTCGGCGTCCACCTCGTCGGCAAGGTCGCACGGGCTGTCTGGCGGATCAACAGCATCGAGCTGGGTGGCGAGCAACCGAACCTGAGCGCGGAACGAATCGTTCTTCTCGGTGCCAAGTGGTGCAAGCAGATGGGCCTCCGCCGCCCGAAGGCGGTCATTGAGGCTGGCGAGGAGCTCGTTTCCCTGTTCGGTGGCGACGATTCGACGGGCGCGCCGGTCGGCCGGATCCGGTCGCCGCTCAATTAATTTCGCCGCTTCGAGGTCATCCAGGAGGTACGTCATGACCGTTCGGTCGATTCCGAGGTGCTGGGCCAAGGCGAGCTGGCTCGCGACTGTGCCCTGGGCAGCGGCTGAAAGGACCTGATAACCCCGTGGCCCACCAGGAAGGTCGGCCACTGCGGCGTGGGCCGCTTTGACATAGGCCCGAAAGATCATGCCGAGGCCCCACCCGAGATCGTCGGTCAGCGCGTCATCACAGCCGGAAGCGTCATCAACTTCATCGCGGTGGCCAGCTATGTCATCCACCACCCCATCATACGGGCTGAGACCAGAAGCGTTGTGGATAAGATGCTCTGTATTAATGATGATCTGTTTAAAATATAGTTGTAAGCGCATGGATCCGGTTAGATCCTCGGGCTGGCGACACCGGCGACCCAGACCGAACCGGTCAGTCGGCAATCGGATCTGGATAGTAGGAAGCGAGGACACAGAGATGACCGCCAACGACATTGAGTTCGGACTGGATTCGTTCGTACCCGTCAGTGTGGACGAGTCGGGACACGAACTCAGCGGTGACGTCGTGATCCGCAACACTGTCGAGGAGGCAGTTCTTGCCGATACCGTCGGGATCGACTCGTTCAACATCGCCGAGCATTACCGCCCTGACATGATGGATTCGGCCGGCCATGTGATCTTGGCTGCGATTGCCGGCCGAACCGAGCGCATCCGGCTGGGCACAGCGGTGACCGTCCTGAGCACCCAAGACCCGGTTCGGGTGTACACCGAGTTCGCCACCCTCGACGCGGTGTCCAACGGTCGGGCTCAACTCATTGTCGGACGCGGATCGCTGACGGAGTCTTTTCCGTTGTTCGGGTACGACCTCGCCGACTACGAGGACATCTTCGAGGAGAAGCTCGAGTTGCTCACGCGATTGCTTCGAGATCAGCCCGTCACCTGGTCGGGGAAGTTCCGGTCTCCGCTTACCAACCAATCTCTCAGTCCTCCACTCCCGGAGGGACATCTGCCCACATGGGTCGGCGTCGGAGGCAGTCCTCAGTCGGTGATCCGGGCCGCCCGCTACGGGCTGCCCCTGATGCTGGCCGTGATAGGCGGACCCCCCATCCGATTCGAACCGTTGGTCGACCTCTACCGACGTGCGCTGGATCAGTTCGGGTATCCGGAGCTGCGCATCGGCATGCATTCGCACGGCTATGTGGCCAGGACCGACCAGGAAGCAGCGGACATCCAGTGGCCCCATTGGGCTCATGTCTACGAGGGCGCAGCTGCCGAGCGAGGATGGGCGCGTCCCACAAGGGATCGATTCCAAGCCGAGATCGACGAAGGCTCGCTGTACCTGGGGTCGCCGGAGACCGTTGCCACCAAGATCGCATGGGTCATTCGCCTGCTCGGGCTGAGTCGATTCGACCTGGCCTACGCCACCGGCCGCGTACCCCACGAACAGAAGATGGCGACCATCGAGCTATACGGACGGGAGGTGATTCCGCGAGTGAGGGAGCTTCTCGCCGAACCCCCTGTTGAACCGGCCTCCGCTGCCGCGCACGCGAACGCTGGGACCTGAGGATCGCTCAGTGTCAACCAGGGTGCCGTCGACTCGCGTCTGGGCATCATTGGGGCAGGAAAGATCGGTACCTCCATCGCCCGCGCAGCAGTTGCAGGCGGCTATGACGTCGCCATCTCCGGATCGGGTGGTGTCGAGCGCATCGAACTCACATCATCACTACGCAGAAGAGCGCGCTGGCTCCCCGGGGGCCGGCGTTGGTGCGACGTCCGATGAGACCACGAAGTCCCGGGGCCGGATGAGGGAGACGGCACACACCGCTCCGACGAGGGCAAGGACAGCGCTGACCACGAGCAGAACGTCGAGAGTGCTGGCAAAGCTCGAGCGGATTGCCGCGACCAATGGTCCCCGCACCGATTTTGGCACTGAGTTTATGGACTGGGCGACGTTCCCCTGCTGAACCGCGGCGACGACCCCGGGCAGGCGCTCGTGGAGAGAGGGGATGGCAGCCAGGGTGTGGTCGAGCTTGTGCTGGAGGGAGGATGCGAAAATCGTCCCGTACACGGCGATCCCGGTGGCAATGCCGATCTGGCGAAAGGTCGTGTTGACGCCTGAGGCCATACCCGAGCGCTGGGGAGTAACCACGCCGACGGCCGTGGAAGCCAGCGGCGGGTTGACCATTCCCGACCCGGCGCCGGCCACGACGAAGCCGGGGATGAGGTGGGTCCAGGAGCTCGCTCCGTCGAGCCCGGTCATGAGCAGCAGGCCGATCCCGACCAGAAGGAGGCCGGGACCGATGAGCCAACGGACCGGCATGTGGGTGCTGAGCCGCCCAGCGATCGTCGCAGTTACCAAGGTCACCCCACTCATGATCAAAAGCCGGAGGCCCGTCCCGAGGGCAGAGTAACCAAGGTCGTCCTGCAGGTAGAGAACGAGGTACAACAGCATCGCGTAGAGCGAACCGTTCATAGCGAAGGCGGCAGCCAGTCCCCCACTGAACGTTGGGATTCGAAACAGCGACAGGTCGAACAGCGGGTGTTCCGCCCAACGCTCCACCGCCACGAATGCCCCCAAGAACACCACAGCGAGGGCGAGACAGATGACGACGCCGGTGTCGCTCCAGGCGATCTCGCCAGCACGGATCAAGCCATAGACCAGGCTCACCAGGCCGGCGGTGAGGGTTGCGAAGCCGAGCCAATCAGGGCGAGCCGCGTTCGGCGTCTTGGACTCATCCACCCGCCACCTGGTGATGACCAGCGCGGCCACGCCGATGGGAAGGTTCACCAAGAAGATGCCCCGCCAACTGATGCCGGTAGTGATCACCCCACCCAGCACCGGTCCGAGCCCGACCGCCACCCCGGTAATTGCACCCCAGACCCCGAAAGCCACGCCTCGTTCTTTGCCATGGAAGCTCTGAGCCAGCAGGGCCAGCGAGGTGGCGAAGAGGATCGCCCCGCCGATGCCTTGGGCGCTACGGGACAGGATCAACATCATCGGGGACTGGGCCACCCCACAGAGCAGCGAACCGAGGGTGAAGACGATGAGGCCGATGGTGAAGAGGAGTCGACGCCCGTAACGATCGGCCAGCGAACCTGCGGTCAGCAGCACCGACGCCAGAGTCAGGGCGTAGGCGTCCACGACCCACTGCACCTCGCTGAAGCTCGCATGCAGTCCCGACTGAATAGTCGGCAAGGCGACGATCACGATCGTCACGTCCAAGAGCAACATGAAGGTGCCCGCACACACCACGATCAATGTCCACCACTTCTTTTCCATGACCACCAGCCTGCCAGTCCGACTCACCTTCCGCCACTGGATTCGGAGCATCTGCTTCTTTACGCGATGGACTACGGTATTGGGCGTGGGATCCGTCATAGTTGATCCGTTAGACCGGAAGATCATCCAAGCTCTTTACCTCGATCCCCGAGCTCCGTTCAGTCGCCTGTCAGAGGTACTCGGACCCTCCGAGCAGACCATCGCCCGTCGCTACCGGCGGCTGTTCGACGGCCGTGTCGTGCGAGTCGTCGGCCAACTCGATTCCCAGCGGCTCGGTCGTTCCGACTGGGCGGTGCGCATCCGCTGTGCGCCGGGTTCCGCTCCCACCGTCGCCGCCAACATGGCCCAGCATCCGGACACGGCCTGGGTGCAGCTGACCTCGGGGGGAACCGAGATCATCAGCACGATTCACTCCCGCGACAGCGAAGAGCGAACCCCGCTACTGCTCGGCGAGCTCTCGGCCGGCCGTCAGGTCGTCGCACTCGAGGCCTACTGCCTCCTCCACCTGTTCGGCACCGGGGTATCCCCCCCTCCAGGTTGGAACGACCTCAGCCAGAAGGAGATCGGCCGGCTCCGCTCGCCGGTACGGGCCAGAACGTCGAAGGAACGATCGACGGTCACGCTGCAAGGCACCGACTGGCCCCTCGTCCGTGCCCTGGCCGAAGACGGCCGCGCCGCCTATCGGCAACTGGCGGAACGCACTCACTGGCACGAGTCGACCGTCCGCCGGCGAGTCGAGGAACTCGTTGCCTCGGGCGTCCTCTTCTTCGACGTTGATCTCGACAGCGACGCCGTCGGAATCCGCTCCCGGGCTCTCTTGTGGATGTCAGTGGTCCCCGCCAAGGTCGCCCAGGTCGGGCACGCTCTCGCCGGTCGTCCAGAGATCCCCTTCGTTGCCGCCACCACCGGGTCAACCAACCTGATCGCCGCACTGAACTGCGAGGACGACCGCTCGCTCTACGAGTACATCGTCGGCGAGATGGCTGCGCTCGACGGCCTCACCCACATCGAAACCGTCCCCGTGATGCGGTCGGTCAAAATGCACGCCACCATGACGCCGCCCCAATCCTGACGAACGCCTCGTCGACCGGCCTCGAACCCTCCCTGGCCGCAAGGCGCTGGCGAGTTCATCTCGGCGGTGCGCAGACCACGCTCGACGTTGCTTTGCCAGACGGTCTATTAGTTAGCAAAAGTAAGTATAATGGCACCATGAGCACATCCCCCTCGATGACCAGGCTCCTCGAGCACCTGGTGGCCGACGGATGAGCCCCATCGCCCGGGCGGCCAGGCAGACCTTCGTGGCGCTGCGGGTCCGCAACTACCGCCTCTACTTCTTCGGCCAGGTGATCTCAGCCTCGGGCACCTGGATGCACGCTGTCGCCCTGGGGCTGCTGGTCCTCTCCGACCGTCTCCACGGGAACGGCTTCAATGTCGGTATCGTCACAGCCCTGCAGTTCCTGCCGATGCTGCTGCTCGGCAGCTGGGGCGGGCTGGTCGTGGACCGGGTCGACAAGCGACGGCTCCTGTACGCCACCCAGAGCGCATCGGGGGTGCTGGCCCTCGCCCTCGGCCTCCTGGTGGCCCTGGGGACGGTCAACATGGCGGAGGTCTACCTGATCGCCACGCTTTTCGGGGTGGTCAACCTCTTCGACAACCCGGCTCGCCAGACCTTCGTCTCCGAGATGGTCGGCCGCGACCTCATGCCCAACGCCATCAGCCTCAACAGCGTGGTCATGAACTCCGCCCGGGTGATCGGTCCGGCGGTCGGAGGGATCCTCATCTTCGCTGTCGGCCTGGCTGCCTGCTTCCTGTTCAACGCCGCGTCCTACGTGGCCGTCCTGGTGGCCCTGTTCATGATGCGTCCAGCCGAGCTGCACCAACGCCCGGTGGTGGTCCGGGCCAAGGGGCAGGTCCGCGACGGCCTTCGCTACGCGTGGTCGACCCGCGGGCTGCGGGATCCGCTGCTCGTCATGGCGGTGGTGGGCATTTTCGCCTTCAACTTCACGACCACCCTCCCGCTGCTGGCCACCCGCACCTTCCACGGCGGGGCCGGCACCTACAGCGCCCTCATGGCGGCCATGGGCGCCGGCGCGGTCATCGGCGGTCTGATCGTCGCTCATCGCAGCAAGCCCAGCACCGCCATGCTCAGCGTCATCGGCCTGGCCTTCGGCGTCATGCTCTTGGTGGTCGCCGCCGCCCCCACCGAGGTCGTCGCACTGGTCGTCCTGGTCTTCATGGGGCTCTGCAGCATCGCGTTCATCGCCACTGCCAACGCGACCATCCAGCTGCAGGCCGACCCGGCCATGCGCGGCCGGGTCATGGCCCTCTACGCCATCGCCTTCCTGGGGAGCACCCCCATCGGGGCTCCGCTGGTGGGTTGGATCGCCGACATCAGCAACCCCCGGATCGCCGTGATGGTCGGCGGGGTGGCCACCTTGGCTGCCTGCGTCCCTCTCGCCCTTCGCTACCGGCGAGGAGGGCGGATGTCCGAGGCGACGTTGGGGGTGAAGCTCGAGATCTCGGACGCCGAGCCAGGCGAGGTGGTGGACTTCGCCCCACAGCCCATCATCGATGCCCGGTCCCCAGGGGATCAGGTGCGGATCCGTCCGGTTAGTAGTGAGCGACAACGCACACAACCGATTGACCGTGATCGGCGGCACCGAGTCCGGACATCCGGCGTCGAGGGCGCCCCCGCGGGCGACGTCGCCCTCACGGGGCCAGAGACGCCTCGAGGGTGATCTCGGGCACTCCGGCCAGCGCTCGACTGACCGGACAGCCGGCCTTGGCCTCCAGGGCGTGCTCCACGAACGCGGCCTCATCGAGTCCGGGCACCTGTCCAACCGTGACGAGAGCGATGTTGGTGATGGTCGGTGCCCCATCGACCGGTCGCAGGGTCACGGTGGCCTCCGTCTGCACCGAGTCAGGTGGGGTGCCGGCCTGGGCCAAGATATTCGAGAGCGCCATGGAGAAGCAGGCGGCGTGGGCCGCCGCGATCAGCTGTTCCGGGTTGGACCCGGGCCCATCCTCAAATCGGGACTTGTATGTGTAACCCCCAGTGATGGTGTCTCCCGCCGTGAAGGTGCCGGTGCCAGTGGGCACGTCACCCTTCCATTCCGCAGTACCTTTCGCTGGCATGTGACCCTCCTTGCTCGGTTACTCCGCCTCCTCTGTTTCTCAATGTAGAGGCCAAAGTCATCTGCCATCCCCCGCCGCGTGGTGCGATGGAAGGGTCGGTGACGTGCCGCCGATCGCTCTGGCGCGCCTGCCGAAGTTTGCACTCCGGATCTCCGGCCGCGAGCAGCGGATCACCGGATGATCGGCGGATCGTTCACGTGGTTTGGAAGAGGTGCTGCTCCCCTCACCTAGAACTCCGGCCTTGACGTGGCCCAGGGCACCCAACGACTTCAGCGCCAGGGACGACGCCATTCGCCTTGCTCAGAATGAAGTTTAGGGCTGGTGGAGTCTGGAATCGAGGCTTACGATCATGGGTAGGACATCCGGCCTGTTCGCGTGGTCAGCGATCTGGGTCTGCCTGGTGGTCCAGTGCGGCGCGGGCGTGGCAGCCACCTCGCCTCCCCTCCCTGAATCGGACCAAAAAGTATCAAGTGCACATGGAGGTAACGGTATGAGCATCTCGAACGGAAATCCGATCCAGACGACTGATGCCGGCATCCCGGTTGAAAGCGACAAGTATTCGCTGACCGTCGGCGCGGGCGGCCCGATCCTGCTTCAAGACAGCTACCTGATCGAGCAGATGGCCAACTTCAACCGGGAGCGGATCACGGAGCGGCAGCCGCACGCCAAGGGCAGCGGCGCGTTTGGCCGGATCGAGATCACCAACGATGTCAGCGCCTTCACCAAGGCGGCGCTGTTCCAGCCGGGGACCACCACCCGCCTCCTGTCCAGGTTCTCCACGGTGGCCGGGGAGCGAGGCAGCCCCGACATGTGGCGGGACCTGCGCGGCTTCTCGCTGAAGTTCTACACCAGCGAGGGCAACTACGACATGGTCGGCAACGACACGCCGGTCTTCTTCGTCAAGGACCCGATGCACTTCCAGAACTTCATCCGGTCGCAGAAGCGGCTGACCAAGAACAACCTGCGCAGCAACGATATGCAATGGGACTTCTGGACGTTGCTGCCGCAGACGGCGCACCAGGTGGTCTGGCTGATGGGCGACCGCGGCTTCCCGAGGAGCTGGCGGCACATGAACGGGTACTCCAGCCACACCTACATGTGGATCAACGCGCAGGGCGACCGGGTCTGGGTGAAGTACCACTTCATCAGCGAACAGGGCATTGAGTTCTGGACCCAGGCCGAAGGCGACCGGCTGGCCGGGACCGACCCCGACTATCACACCAAGGACCTCTACGAGGCGATCGAGCGCGGCGACCACCCGAGTTGGACGCTCAAGGTACAGATCATGCCGTTCGAGGACGCAAAGACCTACCGGTTCAACCCGTTCGACTTGACCAAGGTGTGGCCGCACGGCGACTACCCGCTCATCGAGGTCGGCAGGATGACCCTCGACCGCAACCCTGTCGACAACCATACCGAGATCGAGCAGGCCGCCTTCCAACCCAACAACATGGTGCCGGGGATCGGCCCGAGCCCGGACCGGATGCTGCTGGCCCGGCTGTTCTCCTACGGCGACGCGCACCGGGCCCGTCTCGGCGTGAACTACGAGCAGATCCCGGTCAATGCCCCCATCGCACCCGTTAACACCTACAGCAAGGACGGTGTGATGCGGATCGTCAACCGGACCGACCCGGTGTACTTTCCGAATTCCAAGGGCGGTCCGCAGGCGGATAGCGAGCACTACCAGCCAGCCAGCTGGTACACGGACGGGGAGATCATGCGCGCCGCCTATGTTGAACACGCCGAGGACGACGACTGGGGCCAGCCCGGAGCGTTGGTCCGGGAGGTCATGGACGACGCGGCAAGGGAGCGG
This sequence comes from uncultured Acidimicrobiaceae bacterium, assembly GCA_963781305.1. Classification (GTDB taxonomy): domain Bacteria; phylum Actinomycetota; class Acidimicrobiia; order Acidimicrobiales; family RAAP-2; genus DASXMT01. Next base: position 803,470 of record CAWAFL010000013.1, on the reverse strand, counting down.
CTGGTCAGCAACATCGTCGGAGCGCTGCTCGCCGGCGTGACCGAGCCTGTGCTCCTGCGTTCCTTTGCCTACCTGCGGAATGTGGACAAGAGCCTGGGCGATCAGGTCGAGGCCGGCGTCCGCTCCGGACAGCGCTAGAGCCGCCCGGCCGGGCCTGACGACGCCGGCATCCCAAACAGACAGCCGAATCGACCGAGGCTGAAGTCTCTCGCACCACGGTTACCGCTCGAGGGTCGCCGTCGCCTCCATCGTCCTTCGACCAGAGCTGTCGAACGCCACTAGCTCGACGCTCGAGCCGTTGGGCCGTCCACGGAATTGCAAGGTCTCACCCTCGAACGCCGGGCGCAGCGCCCGGAATTCAAACGATGTCATGCGTCGGTCAGGGCAATACCTGCGGCACACCTCGGCCAGTGCGATCGCCTGGAGGGGGCCGTGAACGACCAGGCCTTGGTAGCCCTCGGCCTCTCGGGCGTACGGGCGGTCATAGTGGATCCGATGCGCGTTATAGGTAAGGGCTGAGAACCGGAAGAGCATGGTCTCGGACGGGTGAAGATCCAAAGCCCAGGTCCAATCGTTCATTGGTGGAACCGGGTCCTCCGCTCGAGCAGCGCCCTGCTGTTGCGAGGGCCGATACACGATGTCTTGTTCCTCCCGAACAACGGCCACCTCCTCGTTGGCAATGCGGTGCTCGATGGTCACGAACAGCAACGGTCCACTCCGTCCTGACTTCTCGGTGGTCGAAACAACGTCGCTCTGACGCACGAGTTGCCGATCGACACGGGCCGTTCCTGGAAACCAGAGCCTGGCTCCGGCGAACATACGTCGCGGGAACGCCTGTAGACGGGTACTCGATCCCAGCTGAGGATGCCCATCGGGGCCAAGGTCCTTTTGAGGGACACGGGGAAGAAAGGCCAGCCAATGCCACAGCGGCGGGAGCGGGTCGCCGCCGGCCGGTGGCGACCCAGGCGCGTCGAGCAAGTTATGCAGGGCGCGTGCCGCACCGGTTGGGACCACGTCTGACTCCGTCTCCGGAGCTGGGTGCTCCCCCACTTCGCCGGGGGTCACGCTGAGCTACCCCCGACCACTCCTCGGGCCCGAAGTTCCGCCAGGTCGGCGGCACCCACACCCAGGACGTCCGCCAATACGGACTGCGTGTCCTCGCCCATCTTCGGTGGGGATGCCGAAGGCCGGTCAGCCCAGTCACTGAACCTCAACACGCTGCGGGGCACGGGATAGGTTCCGATGCCGTGGTAATCGACTTCGTCGATGATGGGAGACACGTTGAGGAGGGAGTCTGGCTCGTTCACCAGGTCTTCCACGCTGCGGTAGGGACCCCACAGGACGCGATTCGAGTCGAGGGCCGAGGCGATCTCATCGAAGTCCCTGCCTTCGAACCATGGGCGGAAAAGACCGACCAGTACTTCTCGGTACTGGTATCGAACCTCTTCGGCGGTGAGGTCAACGCCGATGGTCTGCTCCAGGGCAGCGATCACTTCTCCCGTTCCGGTGAGCTTCAGCAGGTTCTGCCATTGGCGTTCGGTGAGAGCCACGATCATGACCTGGCGACCGTCTCGAGAACGAAAGTCACAGCCGAAGCTTCCATACAGGTAGTTCCCATCGCGGAGCCGGCCTCGGCCGTTCAATGCAACGTCACCGAGGAATCCCAGATGGCCCATAGTCGCTACCGCCACATCGGCCAGCGAAACCGTGACGAGCTGCCCCTTACCGGTTCGAGATCGAACCCGCTCTGCACTCAGAATGCCGATGGCGGCATGCAGTCCGGTCAGGAGGTCCCAGGCCGGGAGGACATGGTTCACAGGACGGTCGAAGTCGGTAGGGCCTGTGATCAGCGGTAGACCAACTTCGCAGTTGATGGTGTAGTCCACTGCCGGCTTACCATCTGCCCGGCCGGCGATGTGCACTTCGATGAGGTCACTGCGGTGGGCTACCAGTTCGTCGTAATCGAGCCACTGCTGGCCAACTGCGTTGGTGAGGAGGATTCCGCCCTCGCTGCCGGAGGCAGCCAGCAGTGCATACACGAGGTCGCGGCCTTCTGGCCTCGAGGTGTCGATCTCGATGGTGCGCTTCGCCTTGTTGAGCCCGGCCCAGTAGAGGCTGTCTCCGTTGCTGTCGAGAGGCAGGCGCCGGACGTCGGTGGCACCTCCGATGGGATCGATGCGGATCACGTCCGCGCCCAGCTGCGCCAACGTCATGCCGCAGGAGGGTCCGGCCACGTAGGTGGAGAGATCCAGGATCTGCAGACCGGCGAGGGGACCCGGCGCCTCTTGATGCGTGCTCGAATCCCCCACCTGCTGCGAGCCAGTGACAGACGAGGTCAACGTGCCACGATTCGTTCCGCTAGAGCGAGCACCGGAGCATCCACCATCTCGCCGTTCACGACAAACACGCCATCGCCGTGATCCTCGCGGGCCTTGAGAATCTCCCGGGCCCACTGTTCCTCTGCCGCCGTGGGTCCAAACACCTCCGCAACCCGTGCGATCTGCGACGGGTGGATGCAGAGCTTGCCGCCCATGCCCAGCGAACGTGCCACCGTTGCCTCCTTTGTCAGTCGATCGTCATCTTTCAACACCATGGTCGGTCCGTCCACGGGTGCAGGAATTCCTGCCGCCACAGAAGCCACTACCAATCGAGCCCGCGGATAGGCGAAGAGGGATTCGCTGGGTGTAGCACCCAGGTCGGCGGCGTAGTCGGCTCCGCCGAAGGCAAGCCTGCCCACGCCCGATGCAGCGATCTGTTCCGCTGCTACCACGCCTTGCGCTGTCTCCACCAGGGCCAGGATCGGGACGTGCGTCGCCAGCAAGCCGACCAGTCGCTCAACGTCCTCAGAGGAGCGAACCATCGGCAAGACGATGCCACCGAGCCACTTGACCTCGGCCAGCATGGCCACGTCCGCTTCGAAGTGGGGAGTCGTGACGGCGTTGACCCGGACATGGAGGTCCCGGGATGGTGCCAGCCGTGTCAGCTGATCTCGCGCCTCATCCTTGTCCTGTTCCAGGACCGAATCCTCCAGATCGACGATGATGACGTCGGCCGTCGTCGTCTGTGCTTTTTCGATCCGATCGAGTCGCTTTGCCGGAACGAAGAGGTACGAACGCGCGACTGGGTCAGGCATGGCGCTCACCATGCCCGGGTAGGGCCCTCTGCCCTTCGTCGCATAGAAGGATGCCTCGCGACCGACATGCCGTCATCATGGTCTACGCCTCTGATTCCGAGAAGGGATATGGGGGGGCCATTCACAGTAGCGATCATCTTGGATCGGCTCGATCGACCTCGGCAACCGGCGGCCCAGGGGCTCCACTGGCGGGCTGGTCGAGGGCGAAAACGGTCAGCCGCCCTCTCGCCGCCGGACCAGGCGGACATGGTGCCGCACCGGCGCGCTTACGGGTCGTTTCCGACGATGGCGCTGGCGCTCTCGTCCCAGTGGTCGAGGAACACCACCTCAGAGAGGGGGCGGCGGCGAACCGGGCCGTGGTTCCCGCGGGGCCAACCCACCACCACGTGACCAGCCAACATCCAGTCCTCGGGTACGCCGACAGCGTCGCGGAGCAGCTCTTCGCCTCCGTACGATGCCCAACTGGTGAGGCATGCGCCCAGACCCACCGCTCGAGCGGCCAACAGGAAATTCTGCATGGCGGGGAAGATCGATCCGCCGAGTAGCAGCTCTGACGCGGTCGGGAATCGAATCTGGGTGAACAAGACGGACGTGAGCTCGCCGGCCCGATCGTGGACCTCGTACGTCGCCCGATTGGTGCGGGCTTTGCGACTGTCGTCGTCGGGTGCAGGTCGTGTCATCCCATAGACCGGCTCGATCACTTCGAGGGCGCGGGCCGCGGCGGTGGCGACCACGGCGCGCATCTCGGCCGATTGGAGAACGATGAACCGCCACCGTTGCGCATTCGCACCGGACGGCGCCCATGTGGCGGCTTGGAGACATCGGGCAAGGATGGCGTCATCCACCGGCTCATCAGTGAACCGACGGATCGTCCGGGCCGTCGACATCACGTCCCAGACGTCGTTGGTTAGTCCAGTCATGCGACCTCCTCTGTTCACGCCCCCCGAGGCGTCGGACAGCGAAGCTTGCCACGCAGCTCAACCGACGAGCACCTCTGCCCTGATTCGTGCCGAGCAACTGCACTAGGTAGTGGCGACCAGTAGGTCCTCTCCGCTTGGTAACCGAAGGCCATCAGTCCTCTTGGTGAAGTACCGCTCGGCCAGATAGGCGCTCGACACGTGCTCGGCCTTCCGAAATCCGGCGTCGCTCGCCAGCGCCAGCATCTCCGCCGGGGAATACAGGCTGATGAAGGGCGTCCCGGCAGCTCGCGCCCGGCCGAGGGTCTCCTCGACCACCGGTCGGTCGGCCGGGTCGAGCAACTCCAGGGGCAAAATGAAGGTCGTGGCCAGCGTGGAGCCCGGGGCGAGGGCTGCGACCTGACGGAGCGTCGCCGCGTTCGCCTCCTTGGTGAGGTACATGGTGACGCCGGTGGACACCACGACGGCAGGCTGGTCCGGATCGAAGCCAAAGGCGGCCAGCCCCTCCCACCAGGATTCCGCCTCGAAGTCGATCGGAACGAGCCGCAACCACTCCGGTACGCCGAAACCGAGCTCGACAAGCCGTTGCCGTTTCCAGGCCTGAGGTCCGGGCTGGTCAACCTCGAATACCTTCAGGTCGGAGGCGATCTCCGGCCTGCGTTGGGCGAAACTGTCCAGACCGGCTCCGAGAATGACGTACTGGCTGACGCCCCGGTGAGCCTCTTGTGTGATCAGATCCTCGATGAAGCGAGCGCGGGCCACGGTCGATGCCCGGAAGCCGCTGGTACCGTGCTGGTCCATGTCGGGCCGCTGACGCCAACCGTCGTCGGGGTCGACCAGCTGCAGGCCGATCTCGTCTTCGAGTACGTGCGGTGCCGAGTCGACCTGGACGTGCATGGCCCGCCACAGGGCGACCCGTACCGCCGAGCTTTCCGGTGCCGCGATGTGCTCATCACCCATGATGTTCTCGGGCGGTCGATGTCTGCGTTGGCGCCTGGAGACTCCAGAGGCGTCCGTCGGGGTCTCGAACGGTCATGAGCTTGGTCCCGAAGTGCGTATCTTCGAACGGCGAAACCACCTCGATGACAGGGTCGGGACGGAACGCCTCGGCATCGGCCACTTTCAGCACGATCTGCGTCTCGGGCGTCTGGTCCTCGGGTATCTCGGCAATAAAGATGTAGGGACCCTCGCCGTGGCGAAGCTGGCCCGAGGCGTGATCGGTCTCGAACTCCAGATCGAAACCCAGTGCTTGGAAGAATCGTGCCGCCTTGCCCCAGTTGTGGGTCTCCAGGAACACGGCCTCGATCCCTTCGGTGGTGGTCATGTCAGGTCTCCTTACCTTGTCCGGACGCTCGTCGTCGCAGGCCATCGGTTTCGTCGAGGTAGGCGCGCAACGCCTCGGTGACCAACGCCGACAGGGACATCTCCGATTCGATGGCGTGGTGCTTGACCTGCCTGATCAACCCGACCGGCAAGTACACGTTGAATTGCTTGACGTCCTCGTCACTCACCTGGGTGATGCTAGCATCCTAGTAAGTTAGCAGCAAGGTGCCGATATGGGGCGTGGGCCGGAAATGGACGCAGGCCCGACAGTGTCGATGCCGCCGAATGGGTTCGTGCCAACGCGCCAGTTGCCGACCGGGGCTCGGGCCGCGCCCTATGGCATGGCGTCAGGTCTGCGAGCCGGCGGTAGTCGCCTCGAGCGCCCGGCCGTCCGTCGCTTCGTTCATCACTGACTGCTCGTCGGAGGCAGGCTCTCGGTAGACGTACTTGCCGCCCCTCAGCCAGGAAGCACCCGCTGCCACCAGGCACGCGGCGATGGCAAAGTCGAAAGCAGCATGAAGGCCGTTGGAAAACGAAGTGGATATCAGATTGGGGAAGAAGGACCGACCGGTGAGGACCGCGTGCTGGCCGGGCGAGACGTGGGCCAGGACCCCGGAGCCCAACAGGTGCTGAATCGGGCTGTACCCGAGGAAGGCAGCGAACAGCGTCGAGACCGGCGGCAGGTGGCTGGCCCGTTGGGCGGCGGCGGCGGGGACGCCGTGCGCGATGAGCCCGCTTGACAGGGCCGCGGGAAGCGTCGAGGCCAGTCCGATGATCATGAGGGTGAAGAAGATCCCGATGGACAGGACCTGGGCCGCGTTCTGAAACGTCGAGTTCATGCCCCCGCCTGCACCTCGGTGCTGAGGGGGCAGGCTGTTCATGACCCCTGCCCGGTTGGGCGCAGCGAAAGCCCCCATAGCCAGCCCGTTCATCAACAAGAGGGCGGCAAACGCCACGTACGAGAAGTTGACCGGCAGCAGCTCCAAGAGGCCGAAGGACAAGGCGGCGGCCAACATCCCCCCGGTGGCGAAGGGACGCGAGCCGAACTTGTCCGAGAGGATGCCGCTGACGGGCCCCGCCATGAGGAACCCCGCCGTCAGCGGGAGCATGTAGATGCCTGCCCACAGCGGGGTTTGGGAGAACGAGTAGCCGTGCAAGGGCAACCAGATCCCCTGGAGCCAGATGATCAGCATGAACATGAGGCCGCCCCTCCCGATGCTGGCCAAGAGGGTGGAGAGGCTCCCGGCCGAGAAGGCCCGGATGCGGAAGAGCTGCAACTGGAACATCGGGTCCTCCACCCGGGTCTCGATCACGCAGAAGGCGATCAGGACGGCCACGCCACCCACCAGCAACCCGATCACCAGAGGGTTCGTCCACCCCATGACGTGACCGCCGTAGGGCTGGATGCCGTAGGTGATGCCCACCATGATGCCGATGAGCCCCAGGGCGAAAGTGATGTTTCCGGCCCAGTCGATCCGGCCGTGGACCAGACGAGGGACCTCCCGCAGCTTCATATAGGCCCAGACGGTGCCGAACAGCCCGATGGGCACTGACACCAGGAAGATCAGCCGCCAGTTGATGGGAGCCAACAAGCCGCCCAACACCAGGCCGATGAAGGACCCGCTGATCCCGGCCACCTGGTTGATGCCGAGGGCCATGCCTCGCTGGTTCTCGGGGAAGGCGTCGGTGAGGATGGCCGACGAGTTGGCGATGAGGAAGGCCGCACCGACGCCCTGGAACACCCTCATGATGATGATCCATTGGGCCCCAGCCGTCCCGCTTAGCCACGTCACGGTGAGGAACAGGGAGAACACCGTGTAGATGACGAAGCCGAGGTTGTACATCTTCACCCGGCCGTACATGTCGCCTAGACGGCCGAGGCTGACCACCAGCACGGCGGTGACCACCATGAAGCTGAGGATCATCCACAGGAGGTAGAAGCTGTTGCCCGGGGCCAGCGGGTCCACGTTGAGGCCCCGGAAGATGTCGGGCAGGGCGATCAGCATGATCGACAGGTCGATCGTGGCCATCAACACGCCGAGCGTGGTGTTGGACAGGGCGATCCACTTGTATCGGTCGTCGTGGTCGTTGCCCGTTCGGGCACGCGCCTTCCCGCCAGACGACACGCTCGTATCGTTCAGGCGGTCCTTCTGCACATCAGATGACACAGTTTCCGATTCCGACTCCACGTGGGCTCAACTGTGACCTTAACGTAAACGCTATGTTCTTGCCGTCGCGGGCCGAGCATCGTGCCGCTATCCCGTAGCAGGTGCACCGGTGGCCGCGGCAGGTGCAGTGGTCGCGACAGTCGAGTCACCGGTCGCCGCGCCGAGGGAACGCCGCCCCAGGCCGATCACGGTGGAGGCAGCGGCCACGAACACCGCGCCCGCTGCCACCATCATGGCCAGCCGGTAGCCGTGGACGAACGACTGCACCGCCGGAGCCCGGTAGGCGGACCCCAGGGCATGCGTTACCGTTCCGATCTGCGCGCCGGCGACGTGTTGAGCCTGCCCGGCCGCCCCGGCACGAGCCGACTCCGGGAATCCAGCCGTCTTGGTGGCCCAATCGGACACGGCCGCATTGACCCCGATGGCGCCCAGCACGGCCAGCCCGACCGACGTGCCGACCTGGCGAGCCGAGTTCAGGATGCCCGAGGCGGCACCCGAGACACCGCGCGGGACGTCTCGCATGGCGACGTTGGTGATTCCGGGAACCAACGTGCCGTAGCCCGCACCGAGGAGGGCATACGCCACTCCAGCCAGTGCGAACGGCGTGGACGGCGTGATCGCGCTCAGACCCAGGATCCCGCTGGCGCCGACGAAACAGCCGGCCGTGACGACGGTCGTGCTGGAGAGGCGCCGGTGAAGACGACCCGAGAGCTGGGCCATGACCAGGAAGGGAATGTTCATCGACAACCAGGACAGACCGGTGCGGAGGGCTGACCATCCGTCGACGTTCTGGTACAGGAGCGTCACGTAGAACATGACGCCGGTCAGGGCCAGATAGACGAGCAGGTACACGCTGCAACCGATGGTGAAGCTCCGCGCCCTGAGGAGGCTGGGTGGGAGCATGGGTGAGGGCGTACGGTTCTCCCACAGCCCGAACAGCACGAGCGACGCCACGCCGATGCCCAGTGGAGCGGCCACGATGGGGGAACCCCAGTGATACGTGGACGACTCGATCAGGCCGAACGTGAGAGCGAGCAGACCGAGGGCGCTGGCGAGCACGCCGGGCACGTCGAGCCGACGAGGTACCGGATCACGCGACTCGTGAACGGCGATCACGGTCAACAGCAGACCGGCGAGGGCGAGGGGAACGTTGACCCAGAAGATGGACGACCATCCGAAAAAGCCCAACAAGATGCCACCGACGACGGGCCCGGCGCCGAAGCCCAGTCCGGCGATGGCCGCCCAGGTGCCGATGGCTCCTGCCCTCGTCTCGGGAGGGTAGGTCTCGGTCAGGATCGAGAGCGTCAGGGCCGACATGACCGCGCCGCCGACGCCTTGGATGACGCGGGCACCGATCAGCGCCGTGTCCGCCATGGACAGGGCACAGCCGATCGAGCCCACGGTGAACACGAGCATGCCGATGATGAACAAGCGCTTGCGTCCGTAGCGGTCGCCTAGCGTCCCCCCGAAGGGGATGAAGGCAGCCAAGCTGAGGGCGTAGGCGCTGACGACCCATTCCAATCGGCCCGGGGACATGGACAGCTCGCGCTGGATCGACGGCAGTGCGATGTTCACGATCGTGATGTCGAGCAGGATCATCGCCTGCGAGATGCACATAGCCAGCAGCGTGAGTCGTCGACGCGTCACAGCCGTCATCGAGGCGCGCCTGGAAGACAGCTCCCTCACTCGGGACCCGGGACGACGGCAGACTGGGCGGGGCTGCCCGGGCTATACCTCAATCCAACAGGATCGAAACCCATGCGCATCGATCCAGTGTGCCATCGCCAGGTGGGACCCCTCCATTCCCTCGTGCAGGGACGGTCGTGCCCGCGACCTCCCGCCAACGTTGCCGTCGGGGACCCGGCTCGTGCGCTGCGTCGGCCCGACGGGCTGGCCGTTCAGGCACCCTGACAGCCCCTGGCTCCGACGCGTCGGGGCTCTACGGGCGCAATTCTCGGTAGAACGTACGCACGTCAGGGACGAGGAGGTCGGGAACTTCCAGGGCAGCAAAATGGCCGCCCCTGGGCATCTCTGTCCAGTGCCTGACGTCCCATGCCCGTTCGGCCCAGGCCCGCGGAGACCGCACCGTCTCTTTGGGGAAGATGGCACAGCCGGTGGGAACGTCGATACGGGAGTCGATGGGCTGCATCTGCCCGGCCTGCATCGCCTCGAGATAGATGCGAGCGGCCGAGTTGGCCGTCCCCGTCACCCAGTAGATCGAGATGTTGGCGAGGATCTCATCGCGGCTGATCACCGACTCGAGGTCGCCTCCGCAATCGCTCCAGGCGCGCAGCTTCTCGACGATCCACCCGGCCAGACCGGCGGGTGAGTCGGTGAGGCCGTACGCCAGTGTCTGGGGCCGGGTGGCTTGGATCTGCAAGTAACCGGACTCCTGGGCGAAGAAGGCCGCGTTGGCGGCCAACCACTCGTTCTCGTCTTCGCTCAGCTCGGACCCGTCGGACCCCTCCGGGGGGCCGGCAGCGGCCATCGTGAGATACATGCCATACAGCCGGTGGGGAAAGTCGAGGCCGATGTAGTTCGACGTGGTGGCGCCCCAGTCACCGCCCAGGGTGGCGAAGCAGACGTAACCGAGACGTTCCATGAGCTCCACCATGGCGGCGGCAATGCGCCGAGGCTGCCAGCCCCGATCGTGAGTCGGTCCGGAAAACCCAAAACCTGGCAGTGACACACAGACGACATGGAACGCGTCGGCCGCATCGTCCCCCTCCCTGCCGGGGTTGCGGAGCGGTTCGATCACACCCAGCATCTCGGCAATCGAGCCGGGCCAGCCATGCAGGACGAGGAGCGGCAGGGCATCGGGCGCGTCGGAGCGGGCGTGTATGAAATGGATCGATTGGCCGTCGATGATGGCGGTGCCCTGGGGCCACCCATTGATGCGCGATTCCACCGCTCGCCAGTCGAACCCATCCGCCCAATAGCCGCAGAGCTCCTGCAGATAACCGAGATCGGTGCCGTACTCCCATGACGTCTCGGGCAGCTGGTCCGGCCACCGAGTGTGGCGCAGCCGGTCGGCCAGGTCCACCAACACGTCGTCAGCGACGGCAACGGCAAAGGGATCGGTCCTGTCGGTCATCGGACGCTCTCGAACTCGAGGGGCAAGAACCGCCATGCCCGGGCCCAATTCGAGACGTACCGTTCAGGCTCGCCCCTGAGCTGGTACTCGGGCATACGGGCCAGCAGCTCCTCGAAGGCCACTCGAGTCTCGAGACGGGCCAGCGCCGCGCCCAAACAGACATGGATGCCATGACCGAAACCGAGGTGCCGGGTGGGTTCGCGGTGGATGTCGAAAACGTCCGGATCATCGAACTCGCGGTCGTCGAGATTGGCCGACCCCCACAACAGCATCACCCGCGAGCCGGCTGGGATCGTTGTCCCGTGCAGCTCCACCTCCCGCATAGCTGTCCGGGACAAGGCCTGGGTCGGCGACTCGATCCGCAACATCTCCTCGACGGCGGCGGGAATGAGCGAGGGATCATTCGCCAGCTCGGTCCGCTGGTCCCGGTGCCGGGCCAATAGCTCCGCGCCATTACTGATCAGGGACGTCGTCGTATCATTGCCGGCGACGAGCAGCAAGAAACAGAAGCCGAGCAGATCGTCATCGGAAAGACGGTTGCCGTCTACCTGAGCAGCGAGAAGCGCACTCATGAGGTCATCGGCGGGTACCTGACGCCGGTCGGCCAGCAGCGAGCCGAACAGCGCATAGATGTTGGTGGCCCGGCCAGCGATATCGTCCGGACTAGTCACCTCCAAAAATGCCTCGATCCAGCCCTGGAAAGCCTCACGGTGCTCATCGGGTACACCGATGAGGTCGCTCATGATGGTGCTGGGCAGAGGAGAGGCGAACTCATGGACCAGATCGCAGTGGCCAGCACTGGTGATCCGAGCAAGCAGTTGATCGGCTACTGCTCGGACTCGCGGCTCGAGGTCGGCTACCCGCTTGGGAGTAAAGGCCCGCGACACCAACGCGCGTAGGGATGTGTGGTCCGGTGGATCCATGTAGATCATCTGCGGCCTCAGCTCGGCAGCTTCGGCCACACCGGCTGACGAGAACGAACCCCAATCGTGGACGGCACCCCAGACGTCCTCGAAGCGGGACAGGACGTAGGCGCCATCCGCGGTGACGTAGACCGGACACTCATCGCGCAAGGTTCGGTAGACGGCGTACATCTCCCGTTGAAACTGAGCCGTGGCTGGCTCGTATACGAAGGTTTGCTCGTTCATCGTGACCCTCCTCCGCACAGCATCTTCCGAATACTCGGAAGGAGACTGCGATATAGTGAGATCACGTTATAACTGGCTCGAAAACGGCGTCAACGAGCTCGAAAGAGCGTCAACCAGGAGGTGTGCAGTGGCTCGTTCGTCTCCGCCCACCGAACGCGTCGTGGGAGTCTTGAACCTGCTGGCCGGCGAGGACGCTGGGCTCAGCGCTTCAGCCATCGCACGACGCCTGGACATGACGAGTTCCACGTGTGCCACCCTGCTTTCCGCCCTGGATAGTGCTGACTACGTCGAGCGCTTTCCGGACAAGACCTATCGCCTCGGCTCCGGCTTGCTCCCGCTGGCCCAGGCACTGCAGGTTCGCTTTCCCTTGCTCGGAGCGGCCCACGACGAGTTGAGCCAGCTGTGCGCTGAACTCCACTGTGCAGCGACGCTCACCCGCATTGCCGGCGACCATCTCCGGGTGGTGGTCGCCGTCGGGGCCGACGGGAAAGAGCCGCTCGGGGTCGCTCCCGGGGACCGGTTTCCCCTGACCCCGCCCTATGGCGCCATTGCCATGGCGTGGCGTCCCGGCACCGAGATCGATCGATGGATCGACTCGTCTCCCACCAACGTCACCAACGACGAGCGAAACCACGAGCGCCGAGTCATGGCGGACATCCGCGCCCGAGGAGTGGGCGTGTGGAGCCTGGAACCGCGCGCCGCTCCGCTCGTCGATCGGATTCGCTCCATCATCGGAGACTTGGCTGTCGGGCCGACCGATCGTCAGTTGCGCGACCAGCTCACAGAGCTCTTCGCCGTCTTCGGCCGCCACGGCTACACCGGGAAGGATCTCGCCACCCGCCAATCGTTCTCAGTGGGCTATGTCCTCGCCGCCATCTTCGGAGCGGACGGCCAACCCCGCTATCAGATCGATCTGAACCTGCTGCGTCCGAAGATGAGTCGCGCCGCGCTCGACGACGTTGTGGAGCGAGTGGCAGAAAGTGCAGCGTTCCTGACCCGAGTGATCGGCGGCGCGCCGGCCGACGGCCTCCCCGACGCCGGAAATAGGCCCGAGTGACGGATTACCGTCGGACGCCTCAGCCCCTACAAAGCCGATGCCCTCAGCTACCAGCACGTGGCCGATCTCAGGAAGCACCACGCGCCTGGCTTCCTTGCTCTTTGCCATCGGGCTGATCAACGTCTGGAACCGAGTCAACATCGCCGTCGAGATGACAAGCGACCTCCGCGCCGCATCAGGTTCGTGAGTCAGCGCCGCTCAGCCCGGCACCATCATGAGCCGGTCGATATGAACTCGGGCTGGTCGAGCAGGCGCAGCCAGGTGCCGTCGGATTGCCTGCGGACGACCTGTGCCCGGGCCCCTGCCCCATCCCGGGGTGGAGTGGAGGTCAGCGCGATGTCGCCGCTCACCAGGGTGGGCAACGGTGACTCCGGCTCGAAGTGCGGCGCCTTGGCCAACACCTGCTCCCACAATGTCCGGATGGCATCCCGGCCGACCGTCATCTCCCCCGGCGGATAGGCCATGACGGCCCCTTCCTCATACAGGGCGGCAATGCCGGCTGCGTCTCCGTCGTTGGCCCGCTCGACGAACAGGCGGGTGAGGTCCTCGGGCTTGTGTGCGGTCTCGTGTTCGGGCACGGGGCTCCTCCTCTTTCCGTTCCGACGTCTACAACCCTCACCAGTCTGCGTGGGGGGGAATCAGAAGTCCAACAACTAGTTGTGATCGAAGCTAGAATCTATGGATATGGAACTTCGACAGCTGGAGTACTTTGTGGCCGTCGCTGAGGAAGCAAACTTCACCCGCGCAGCCGAACGGGTGCACATCAGCCAATCGGGGGTCAGCGCCCAGATCCGGCAGCTCGAGCGCGACCTCGGCGCCGCGCTCATCGATCGTTCGGGCCGTGTCGCCACCCTGACCGCAGCAGGTTTGGCGGCACTCGACCAGGCCCGTGCGGTGCTCGCATCGGTGGAGGCCGTTCGGGACGCGGTGGACGAGGTGACCGGACTCATCCGGGGTGGACTCGCCGTCGGCATGGTCAACGGGTGCACCATCCCGGGGCTGTTCGACGCCTTGGCCTCGTTCCATCGAACCCATCCTGGCGTCGATATCACCCTGATCGAGGACAGCTCCGATCCGCTCGACGAGCAGGTACGGAGTGGGGCGGTGGACGTGGCCCTCATCGGCACGGCCGGTGCGCCCCCCGCCGGTGTGGAGTCGTTCCCCATCAGCAGCGAACGACTCGTGGCCGCCGTCCCATTCGATCATCCGCTGGCCAGACGAAAGCGAACCGCGCTCTCCTCCATCAGTGCATACCCAATCGTGTGCCTGCCCGAAGGGACAGCTCCGAGGACCATGTTCGACCGCACGTGCGCAGAGAGGAACGTGCAGCCGGACATCGTGCTCCAGGCCAGTGCTCCGGACGCCGTCGCCGATCTCGCCGCACGCGGGCTCGGCGTTGCCATCGTGACCGAGTCCATGGCCGCCCGCCACGGTCGGCTGAAGGCTCTGGCCATCGACGACATTCGAACACCGGCGGGGCTGGCCCTCATCTGGACCGCGCCCCAAAACCCGGCCCTCGGGGCCTTCCTCGTACACGGCTACGAAGCCTTCACCGCCTAGCCCGTTCCCTCACAAGACGGTCGGCGGACCGTGATGCTGTGAGTCTGATCTGCCCATCTTCGACCATGCCCCTCCGCTGGATCTGGGGCATCTGGGTAGACGCGTCGGCGGTCGGCGCCGAGGCGATGGATCCGGCAGACTGTGCCCCAGAACGAGGTGGGCGCAGATCTGGCACCGTCCGCTGAAGAATCCGACACCGTCCCCTGAAGAGGAGCCGCAGTGAGCGATACAGATGGACCGGAACGCACCAAGCAGCCTGGGGTGGAGCCCGTCGAAGGTGGGGGCATATTCCAATCGAGAGCTGACGGGCAGCTTCACTTCTCACCCGAGTCGGTCGGAAGCACCAACCCCATCGCCGCACCTGTCGATGCCACGCCACTCGAGGAGGACGAGCCCGAAGGGGTTATCCCCCCGAGCCCGCTGTGGGCCATGAAGGACAGGCGCCACGAGCAGTGGCTCATGTTCGGTCACGCCGATCGGATTCGGAGCCGGTTCGGCACGGGCGACAGCACCATCTACGTCATCGATGACGGCAAGCACCACTGCATGATCGGCCGCCGGGTGGGAGCCACGCTGGACGGCTGCGTCTACAGCCTGGTCGCCCGGATCGACCGCGACACGTATATGTCGATCGAGGCCGACGCCATCACCGGCCAGGACGCGTTCGCTCGGAGCCATGATCCGGCGCTGGTGGCTACGGCCGAGGGCGACGGAGTGTCGAACCTGTTCGACATCGACAACTACCGGCACCCCGACGACATTCCTGCGCAGTACCTGCCGCCGCACGCATTCATCGAGTTCGCCCGGGATCTGCCGTCCGCCGATCGCTGACCGGCCAGCCGGCAACGCCCTACGCCTCTTGGCCGACGCGCTTCTGATCCCGGCGCAGCACCCGGAGCAGCTCCTCGTAGGGGCCGAGCAGATAGGCCTGGTCACCAGCGGCGAACCGGGTTCCCCTGCGAGGAGGGTGTTCGAGCTTGCCGTCGTCGGCTGCCCGGCTCAGGGCGATCACCCGGGTCCGGGCTGACAGGTCCTGCATGGCGAGGCCTTCCAGACCCCCGCCGCTGGCGATGGACACCCGACCGACGAGAAAGGGCTGTTGTTCCACGTAGAACGTGCCCAGCACGTCCAGGCCCAACGCCGCTCCCACGAACCACGGCGCGGCCAGCTCCGAGGTGGACCGGACGTGGCGGAAGCCAAAGTTGTGCTCCATCATCCGGGCCAGGTTGCGATCGAAGACCCGGAGAACCACGGGGACGTCATCCCACCGATCCCCGAGTGACTCCCGGACGGCCAGCCCGGTCTCGATATTGGTCAGGTCGGCGCTGGTGAGAACGGCTACCGCAGAGGCCTCGGCCAGGTTGGCCATCGTGTGGGTCTGCGACTGGGTGGCATCGGCCACGATCACGGGGACCTTGAGGGCGCGGGCACGGGACAGGTATCGGTTCCTCTCGTCGCGTTCGACGACGACGACGTGTCTGCCCTCGGCGACGAGGCCCTCGACCACGTTGATGCCGATGGAGCCGAGCCCGATGACCACCACGTGACCGGCCATCCCCGGGACCTGGCCCCGTCCGAGGGACTGCTCGATACGCCTGCTGACGAGGATATTGGTGAACAAGGCGAAGGCGGTTGAGACCAGGGTGACGCCCACCACGATCAGGGCGATGCCAAAGACCTGTATCCCCGCACCCTGTCGGGCGAAGGAAAAGTCACCGAAGCCGACGGTGGCGACCGTCTCCACCGTGAAGTAGAGCGATTCGAGAAAACTGAGGTGGGTGTGTCCACCGGGCCCCTGGTAGATGAACCGGAGGGTCACCGCCGATACGAGGATGAGGCCGAGCAAGCCGGCCACGACCAGCATCAGCGCGTTGTTGCTGGCCCTGATGATCGCTCCCGCTCGGCGTCTGAACCGGGCCCCGTTCCCGATGGAGCGAGGCATCTCGCCGGTGGCTGTACGCGAGTCGATCCCTGCTTCTTCCAGTTCGTCGACCGCACCCAGGACAGCCACGCGGTCGCCCGGCTCCACCGGGTGGTCCCTTCCCGGGCACGGGGCGATCGCCCCTCCGTCGCCGGGGATGATGGCGACGGGAACCAGGCTGCCGAAGCGGTGCCTGAAGGTGGTGGCTTCTCCCCGGTCGGATCCATCCACTTCCATCGACACCACCGCGAACCGCGTGCCTCCCAGGTCGAGGTTGTGAGCGGGCCGCCGTACACACGCCTCGACGAACGACGGAGCGGCCAACGTGGCCGAGTCGAGCACGCTGCCCGGTCCGGACACGCTCTCCAGGGCGCGACCGACCAACGGGTTGGCCATCTGCACGGCGATGCGGATGTTGGGCCGCTGCTCCCGCACCCGCAACGCGGTCTCGAGCGTCTCGAGCTCGTCTGCCTTCGCGCACACCACCGCATCGGCGCTCTCGAGTCCGGCCTCGAGCAGGCCGTCGCCCCGATGGGCACTCCGGGAGACGTGCTTGACCCCCCAATCTTGGACCACCCGGGCCAGGCTGAGGTCCTGGTCATCGTCGACCACCACCACCGGCACCCCGGCCAGGTGGAGCTGCTCCACCGTCCGAAGTCCCACCCCTTTCAGGCCACAGACGATCACGTGGCCGCGTAACCGACTCCGTTCTGTCTCCCCCACGAGCACATGTTGCCAAGTGGATGGACGAGCTAGGTTGCCGGGCGGTTAACAGTTGGTGACCGGCACATGTCGGTCTTGGCAGATCGAGGGCCGAGTAAATACACCTGGACCGCCAGCGCGTGCCGCTACGGTTACTCGGCCGCCGCCACAGCCAGGTTGAACAGTTCCCGGAACCTATCGACCATCATGTCCCGGCCCTTCACTTCGGATATGACGTCGGGTCCGACGATCTCCTCCTGGCCGGGAAACTGGCCTGCTCCGCCCAGGGGACCGATCGGGACCACGATGGCCGTCCCCACCGGCTGATAGGCGGTCGGCTCAGCCCCTTTGGCCAGCGCAGTGATGTTGGCTGCCACGGTCTCCGCCTCACGGGCGGCGAACCCGGCCATCTTGGCGTCGGCCGTGGACAGATCGCCCAAGGCGAAGACCGTGTCCTGCCCCACGACCTGGAGCGTTGGCTGGACTTCGACGAACCCATCGTCCCCACGAGCGCCCAGCAGCGCCTCCCCGAGGTAGTCGCTGTTGGGCACGACGCCGAAGCACTGGAACCAGATGTCGGCGGTGATCTCCATCCCGTCCTCCGTCTTCACGGTGAAGGTCTCCAGTTCCCCGGGGACAGACGGTGGGAACTCGTTCAGGGGACTTCCGAGAACCACGTCGACCCCGGCCTCGGTCAGCTGACGGTGGAGCTCGGCCTTCAGCTCCGGCTTGAACGGGCCGCCCAGAACCTCTCCGGAGAGGTCAAGGAGGGTGATCGCCTTCTCCGGCCACACGTGTCCGATCTCCCCGGCCAGTTCGATACCGACTGGGCCCGCTCCCAGCAGGAGGACCCGATCGGCCTGGGACAGAGCGAGGTTGGCCGCCCGGACCTGGTCGTGAGCGGCTTCGGTATCAACCTGGTCGGTCTTTGCCGGGAAGGGATAGCTCGAGCCCGTGGCCAGCACCACGTAGTCGGCCAGGATCTCCTCGCCCGAAGCGGTGACCACCCGGCCGGGCTCGACCAACGCGGCCCGGTCGCGGACGACGCGCCCGTTGGCCAGCAGGTTGTCGTAGGGGATGTAGATCCTGGGCAGCCAGGATGGATCGACCAGCGCTCGAAGGGCGGCGACGTTGTGCATGAACGCGTCCCTCGGCTCGACCAACACCACGTCCGCCGACTCGTCGAGCGCCTTGGCCACGTTCACTCCGCCATACCCGCCTCCGACAACAGCCACCGTCGGTCGTCCCTGTGCCTGATCGTTCCCGGTCATCTGCTCTCCAGTCCTGGGCTGTGCCTGTAGGCCTCGTGCCGCACCTGTCTCGTGCCCTATACGTCGTTGCCAATATCATATTGAGAGAAGATCATCTTCGCAAATGATCTTCTCGTTCAGCGCAGTCCGGCACCATGGAAAGGTGCCCGATGACCACGCTGAGGCAACGCCCACACCGCGCTCACCGGCTTGAGCTCGGTCGAGGTGGCCGACGGAGGTCGGCAGCGACCTACGGCATGATGTACGCCTACGAGAGAACGGTGTACATGTCGTGAGATGGAGCCCTGACCCCGGTACGCAGTCAGCCCGAGGGCTGATGGCAGCCGGACA
This sequence comes from uncultured Acidimicrobiaceae bacterium, assembly GCA_963781305.1. Classification (GTDB taxonomy): domain Bacteria; phylum Actinomycetota; class Acidimicrobiia; order Acidimicrobiales; family RAAP-2; genus DASXMT01. The sequence goes on along the minus strand of CAWAFL010000013.1, from coordinate 784,846 downwards.
ACGCCTGGGAGCGTTGGGCCTGGTGGGCGCCATGGCCGCCGGCGCCCTGGCGTGGGGTTCTCCTGCCCTTGCCGCCACCGTCCCCAGCACCCAACAACTCCAGGCAAGCCTGTTGACCGTGCAGAACCTCCCCACAGGGTGGGCGAAGGCCGGCGCCAGCAGCCCCACGACCACGAGTTGCTACAGCAATCCCATTTGGAAGGTTCCCTACACGGCCAAGGCCCGAGCCGCCTTCCAGATGAACGACAGCGTCCCCCAGCTGGTTGAGCTGCTCGCCTCGTACCCGGACGCCCACGCCGCCTACCAGCAGGTCGTGGCCAACCTCAATCACTGCTCGAGGTTCTCGGAGACCGTGCAAGGACAGAAGATCACGGGAACCCTCAGCCCCGTCTCGAACAGGCGATTCGGAAACGAGAGCTCGAGCTTTACGGCCAACCTGACCGTCCAAGGGACCGTGCTCAGCCAGGAGATCGTGATCGCCCGGAAGGGGGGCACCCTCGCCGCCGTAGCCGTGGGTGATTACGGGACCATCGACACCCCGCTGCTCAACGGGTTGACCACCAAGGCAGTGCGACTGGTCCCCGCGTAGATTTTTGGTCACGGCCCGGCGGCGGGCACCGACCGACCATGCAACCGACCGACCATTCAAAGGGGAACAGGCATGCAGGGACAGAAGATCTTGGTCACCGGACCGGCCGGGCACCTGACCGCGCCGCTGGTCCGCGAGCTGGCCAAGGACAACGATGTGTGGGGGCTGGCCCGGTTCTCACGCCCCGGCCAGCGCGCCGAGCTGGAGGCCCTGGGGGTCACCTGCGTCCAGAAGGACCTGGCCGTCGACGACTTCGGCGACCTCCCCGACGACTTCGACTACGTCTTCCACGCCGGGGCCATGGTGGCCATGGACTCCGAGAAGGACATGGCCCACACCTTCGAGGTCAACGTGCAGGGAACGGGCCGGCTGATGACCCACTGCCGATCGGTGAAGACCTTCGTCCACTGCTCCACCGGCGGGGTCTATGCCCACGCCGACCACCCCCGCACGGAGACCGACGACTACGGGGCCACCATCCCCGCCTACAGCCTGTCCAAGATCGCGGCCGAGCACCTGGTCCGCTTCGTCTCCGAGCAGTGGAAGATCCCGACCATCCTCCTCCGCATCGGGGCGGTCTACGGATTCGACGCCACCGGACCCGCCGTCCGGCTCGACCGCATGGTGCGGGGCAAAGAGATCTGGGTGAACCCGACGGAGCCCCGGGGTGCCTCGGTCATGTGGCAGGGCGACGCAGTCAGGCTGGCCATCGCCGCCTTCGACGCCGGACGCCTGCCGGCCATCACCGTCAACTTCTGCGGAGACGAAGCGGTCAGCATCGAGGACTACTGCACCTACGTGGGCCAGTTGCTGGGCATCGAGCCCAGGTTCAAGTACACCGACGGGACCTACCCGGCTGGCCAGATGGACACCACCTTGATGCACGAGGTCCTGGGTCGGTGCGAGACCTCGTGGCGCGACGGCTTCCGCCAACTCGCCGCCCACCGCTATCCCGACTTCGAGCTGCGCCAGGTGGCGGACTGAGCCCCGGCTGCTCCGCCTGATCAGCCGGCGAGCGCTTTCACCTGTTCGATGAGGTCGACGGGCCGCTGGTCGCCGATGGGCACGGGCGACACCTGGAGGTGGGTGACCCCGGCCTCGGCCAGGGCGGCGATGCGCTCCGCCACATGGCCAGCCGGCCCGCACAGCGAGGTCAGCTCGAGGAGCTCTTCGGGAACGGCCGCCTCCGCTTCGGCCTTCTTGCCGCTCAGGTACAGATCCTGGATCTTCTCGGCCGCATCCTCGTAACCAGAGCGACGGGCTACGTCGTTGTAGAAGTTCCGGCCCTTGGCCCCCATCCCGCCGATATAGAGGGCCAGACTGGGGCGGGACAACTGGCGTACGGCGAGCACGTCGGGGCCGTCGCCGATGGCCAACACCCCTCCAGCGGCGATCGACAAGGGCCCGAGCGACGCGTCGCGCTTGGACATCCCCTCGTCGAGGGCCGACCCCCATACCGCCTTCACCTTTTCGGGGATGAACAGCATCGGAAGCCAGCCGTTGGCCACTTCCGCCGTCATGGCCACGTTCTTCTCCCCCAGGGACGCCACCCACACCGGGATGTCGGACCGCACCGGCCGTCCGATGATCTTGAGTGCCTTGCCCAGCCCGGTGCCCTGGCCGGGTGGGAGCGGCAGGGTGAACACATCGCCCTCATAGGCAAGGGGCTCCTCTCGGGCCCACACCTTCCGGCAGATCTCGATCGTCTCGCGGGTGCGGGCGATCGGGGCGGTATAGGGCACGCCGTGGAACCCTTCGATGACCTGTGGGCCCGAAGCCCCAAGACCAAGGTGGAAGCGGCCCTCGGACAGCGCGTCGATCCCCGCGGCTGTCATGGCGATCAAGGTGGGTGTCCGAGAATAGACCGGAAGGATGCCCGAGCCGATCTCCACCGTCTCGGTCAGGGCCGCCAGGTAGCCCATCAGACTGGGGCCGTCCAACCCGTAGGCCTCGGCCACCCACACCAGGTCGAGCCCGGCGTGCTCGAAGTCGGCGACCTGTGCCGCTGACTCCCGGAACCCGCCGGCGTAGCTCAGCGTCGTCGTGATCTTCATCGCTTCCCCCTCGCAATCCTGCGACTCGGTGATCGGGCGCGAAAGCGCCCACGGGCATGTTCGCGTACGGGATGGCCGGTGGTCGAGGCGGTGAGGGCCTTCCGGCCGATCAGTCGACCGGCGAGCCCTCGGCGATGGCCTGGTCGAGGCGGGCCCGCTCGACATCGATCATCTCGGCCACGTTCTCGTCCTCGGTCATGACCGCATCGAGATCGGTGGACTCGTAGCCGATGACGTCCATGTCGGCGAAGGTCTGGCGCATCTTCGGCCCCCACAGTCCGACATCCTTCAAGGTGGGAACGATCCGAGTGAACAACAAGCTGCGGAACACGCGCTGGCTCTCGCTGTGGTTGACGAAGTCGATGCAGTCCTCAGGGTCATAGCCGAGGCGCTGCCACAGCTCTTCGCCGAGAAAGCGGTCGCGCATCCGGTAACAGGCATCGGCGCAGAATTCCTCGCGGTCGTCGCGCTCAGCCTGAGTGAGCTGCGGGTAGTAATCACGAAGGGCAAGTCGACCGAACATGACATGTCGCGCTTCGTCCTGCATCACGTACGCATTGACCGCTTTGCCCAGCGGGTCGCCCGCCGTGTTCCGGATGAGCCCGAAGGCGGCCAGGGCCAGCCCCTCGATCAGCACCTGCATGCCCAGATAGGTCATGTCCCAGCGCGAGTCGGTGAGCACATCATTGAGCAGCGACTTCAGGTTGTCGTTGATCGGATACGCGATCTCGATCTTGTCGAGGTACCGCGAATAGGTCTCGACATGGCGAGCTTCGTCCATGACCTGGGTGGCCGCGTAGAACTTCGAATCGATGTCGGGCACCGTCTCGACGATCTTGGCCGTGCAGATCAGGGCACCCTGCTCACCGTGGAGGAATTGGCTGAACTGCCAGGCCACCATGTTCCGCCTCACGTTGCCCCGCTCGGCCGCGGTCAGCTTGTCCCACACCGGCGACCCGAAGATGGGCACCAGCTCGTCGGGCAGCTGCAGCGGGTTCTCCAGGTCCGGGTCGTGGGACCAGTCGATCCGCTCGGCCGCATCCCACTGCTTCTTCTTGCCCTTCTCGTAGAGGCTGATGAGCTTGTCCCGCCCATCGTCGTAATCCCAGGTGAACCGGGCCGTTCCCGTCTTGTCCTCTGTCTGCCAGCCGGTCTTGTCCACCGGCAGCTGGTACACCTTGGTCGTCATCGTTCCCCCTACGCGCTAGGCCCTTGAATTTCAGTGTGGAAGGCCTCCGGCTCCTTGTCAACGAGACCCCGGCCCCCGACAGCCGATACGACTCACCGCCAGCCAATACGGTGAGAACCGAAAGAGTTTCGACAATGTGTCGATCCGGAGGGGTGGTCAGCGTCAATTGGGCGATGCGGACATTCCGCCACCCACAAACGAGGAGCCAACGATGCAATACATGTTGATCATTCACAACGACCCCGAGTTGCACCCCCAGCCCGGCGGTCCCGGATGGGACCAGCTCATGGCCGACTACGCCGCATTCAGCGAGCAGCTGGGCTCCTACACGGGCGCTCCGCTCAACGATCCGAGTACGGCCACCACCATCCGGGTGCGGGACGGCAAGACCCTGACCGTCGACGGCCCCTTCGCCGAGACCAAGGAATGGATGTCCGGCTACTACGTCATCGACTGCGACGAGCTCGACCAGGCTCTCAAGGCGGCGGCGATGGTGCCGTCGGCCAAGTACGGCTCGGTCGAGGTCCGACCCGTGGCGGAGATGTAGATCTGGAACCGGTTGACATGCTCTACCGCGGTGGTCCGGTGGACGAGGCGCTCGAGCTCGCCTACCGGACCGATCGCGGCCGGGTCCTGGCCTGCCTGATCGGCATTGTCAAGGACTTCGACCTGGCCGAGGATGCGCTGCAGGATGCCTTCGCTGCTGCGGCAGCAACGTGGCCCCAGCGCGGGATCCCCGCCAATCCGGCCGGTTGGCTGGTGACCACGGCCCGGCGCAAGATGGTCGACCGGTTGCGGCGCGCCGCCGCGGCCGAGCGACGCCACCGGGTGTGGGGCGAACTCTCCATCGCCTGGGATACCGGAGAGGGAACCGGGCCCATTGCCGACGACCGTCTCCGGCTCATCTTCACCTGCTGCCATCCCGCCTTGTCGCTCGAGGCTCGGGTGGCGTTGACCCTTCGCTCGCTGGGCGGTCTCACCACCGAGGAGGTGGCCCGCGCCTTCCTGCTCTCCGCACCGGCGCTGGCCCAACGGATCGTTCGGGCCAAGCGCAAGATCCGTGAGGCCGGCATCGCCTATCGGGTGCCGTCGCCCGACCAGCTACCCGAGCGGCTGGACGCCGTGCTCACCGTCATCTACCTGATCTTCAATGCCGGATACCTGGCCGGCAGCGGCACCGAGCTCGTGCGGGTGGACCTGTGCGACGAGGCCCTCCGGCTGGCCGGCCTGGTGGTGGACCTGCTTCCCGACGAGCCGGAGCCGCTCGGCCTCGCCGCGTTGTTGTACTTCCAGGACTCGCGGCGTTCGGCTCGGGTCGACGCCGACGGGCGCCCGCTGACCCTCGAGGAACAGGACCGGGGGCGCTGGGACAGAGACAAGGCCAACACCGGTTTCGCGCTGCTCGACCGGGCTCGGGCCAAAAACGCAGTCGGCCCTCATCAGTTGAAAGCGGCCATCGGCGCGCTGCACACCGGAGCGCCGCAGGCCAGCCGCACCGATTGGGCCACCATCGTCCTTCTCTACGACCGTCTGTTGGAGTGGGAGCCGACGCCCATCGTCCATCTCAACCGGGCGGTGGCGGTGGCCATGGCCGATGCGCCGGCGGTCGGCCTGGCCATCCTGGACGACGCCCACCTCGGCGCCGAGCTGGATGACTACCACCTGTTCCATTCCACTCGGGCTGACCTCCTGCGGCGGTCCGGCCGGCTCGATGAGGCAGCCACGGCCTACCGCCGCGCCCGCGACCTCACCGACAACACCGTCGAACAGAGCTTCCTAGGCCGGCGCCTGGATGAACTGGCCGCCTCGTTCGACGAGCCGGGCTCGACGGTCAGCCGATAAGGCGCATCTGCGACCGGAACCACTGGGTCTGGTGCACGTAGTGCTCGGACCCGATGGCGATGCCGGCCAGCGTGTCGGCGCTCGCCTCCCGCAGTTTGGCCGGTACCCCCAGGGCCACCGACCCCGTCGTCACGATCATGTTGTCCGGTACCACTGCGTTCGACCCGACGACCCCGCCGGCCTGCACGATCGCGCCGTGGAGGACGACCGATCCGCTCCCCACCAGGGATCCGTCTTCAATCGTGCACCCTTCGAGGTGGACCAGATGGCCCACCACGCAGTCATCACCGATGCGCGTGGGGGTCAACTCCGTCGTATGCACAACCGACCCGTCCTGGATCGATGTGCGTGCTCCGACCCGTATCTCGCCTCCATCCCCCCGTAGGACGGCACACGGCCAGACCGAGGATTGAGCCCCGATGGTCACGTTGCCGATGATCACCGCGTCGGGGTGGACGAACGCCGTCTCGTCGATGATCGGTACCAGGTCACCCAGGGCATAGATCGGCACATCCGCTCCTTGTTCCTCAACTCGTCGGCCTCGTCCTCGACGGCTGCCCATTGGCGCCTGCCGCGAGGTGCAGACCAGGATGCCACTGGACACCGATGTGATCCGCGTGGTGCCGGTCAGGCGGAGGTATACCTGTCGGGCAAGCGAACGGGCGAAGGGGTTGTGATGATTCACAGAGGGCTGCTGATCGGATGCGCAGTGGTGGTGGCGGGCGCGACGGCTGCCGGCTGCAGCAGCGGCGGCGGGAGCGCGACCAAGACCACCAAGTCGACGACGACAACGACGATCAAGAAGACGCACCCCTCGACCACGACGAGTGCGCCTTCAACCACAGTGGCGCCGTCATCCTCCACCACCACCACCAGCAGCTCACCGGCGACCACGACCACGACCACGACGGCGGGTGTGCCCCCCTGTACGTCGTCGCAGCTGTCCGTGTCCGTCGGCCAGTCACAGGGTGCGGCCGGGTCGCTGATCGTGCCGCTGGTGTTCCAGAACACCGGGACCACGACGTGCTCGCTCCAGGGCTATCCCGGCGTCTCCATCGTGGGCACCGGCGGGGCCCAACTCGGTCCCGCTGCCGCGCGGACGGGTCAGGCCACGCCGTTGGTCACCCTGCCGACGGGTCAGACCACCATGGCGATCTTCCGCCAAGCAAATCCGGGCAACCTCAACTGCACGCCGGTGTCGGCGACCGGTTTCCGGGTCTATCCCCCCAACCAGACCGCCGCCCTCTTCGCCGCCGACTCGTCCCTCACCACCTGCCCCGACGTCCCTCAGGAGTCGCCGCAGATCTCGCCGGTGGGCACGACCCCTTAGCCAGCCCTACCAGGACCGGCGCCCGACGTCCCGTGCCGACACCGGGTCTATGTCCACTCCTTGGGGACTGCGGCCGAGTGGCGCCAGTCAGCCAACAGGGTGCGAATGGCGGTGATCAGGGACATGGGCTGATCGAGCATGACGTGGTGATAGGCCAAGGGGATCTCGATCACCGGTGCGTTGCGACCGAGCTTCTTGTACATGAAGGTCCCGATGTCGGGAGTGACCAGACCGAACTGGGCCCGCAACAGCGCCACACGGCACGAGACGGCAGAGAGCACGTCGGGGTCGGGGCGCTCGAACCCGTCGTGAAAGGCAGGATCGAACTTCCAGCTCCATCCACCGGGAACCTGGCGCGCCGAGGTGCGGGCCACGTGGTCCATCACGTAGGGAAGCAAGTTGGGCTGGTCGGGCACCGGGTGGAACCGGGCCAGGGCGGCCTCCAGCGTGGGGTAGACGCGTAGCGGGCCGAAGACTCCCTCCCGGGCGGCCTCTTGTTCGGGCGAGACCTCCCAGATGGGTGAGTCGATGATGATGACCCCCTTCATCCGGTCCCCCGAGGTGGCCGCCGCTCCGACGGCGGCCAGGCCCCCCATGCTGTGGGCGACGACCACCGGCGGCTCGGGCCCCGTCAGCTCCGCGGCCACGGCGACGATCTCGCGCCCCCACTCGGTGAAGGTGTACCGGTCCCGCCTTCCGCTGTCTCCGTGACCGGACAGGTCGAGAGCGGCCACGCTGCACTCGCCGGCGAGCAACGGCGCCACGTGGTCCCACCAGCGGCTGTTCGCACCCCCGCCGTGGACGAGCACCACGCCGGGGCAGGAGCGATCGCCCCAGCGCCGGAAGGCGATCGAACACCCGTCGACCGAGACGTGCTCGATGGCCACAGGGGCAGCCAATGCCCCCCGGAACCAGGCGGGAGCCTCGGTCGCCGCGCTCCCAGTGTTGTCGAGGTCCAGGGCTGGCATACCCGGAGATTCTAGGGAACGGCGGGGAGCCTCCCTCGGGTCAGAGGTCGGCGGCATGGTCGGACCGGCCGGCGGTGCTCGGTTCGCCCGTGCCCTTGCGCTAGCGTTGAGGGGCCGAGAATCCTCGGCATCCCAAACGATCGGCAGCCCACGGCCCTGTTCCGGGCCCAGCCCATCCGCACTCGCGCCGCCCGACGACCTGGCCGAGCCCAGCACAAGGAGACCGCATGACCAGCGACCAGAACCGCCCCGCCTTCAAGGTGGCCGACCTGTCGCTTGCGGAGTTCGGCCGCAAGGAGATCGTGTTGGCCGAGCACGAGATGCCCGGCCTCATGGCCATGCGCGCCGAGTTCGGCACCGAGAAGCCCCTCCTGGGGGCCCGGATCACCGGTTCGCTGCATATGACCGTCCAGACCGCAGTGCTGATCGAGACACTGACCGCTCTGGGCGCTGAGGTGCGGTGGGCCAGCTGCAACATCTTCTCCACCCAGGACCACGCCGCCGCCGCCGTGGCCGTGGGGCCCGACGGCACGGTGGACGACCCCAAGGGGGTCCCTGTGTTCGCCTGGAAGGGCGAGAGCCTGGAGGAGTACTGGTGGTGCACCGAGCAGGCTCTGGTGTGGCCGAGCGAGGGACCGACCATGATCCTGGACGACGGTGGCGACGCCACCTTGTTGGTGCACAAGGGGGTCGAGTTCGAAAAGGCCGGCGCCGTGCCCGACCCGTCGACAGCTGACTCCGAGGAGTTCGCCGTCGTCCTCAGCGTGCTCACCGCCAGCCTCGCCCAAGATGGGCAGCGCTGGACCACCATCGCCAACGGCATCAAGGGTGTCTCCGAGGAGACCACGACCGGGGTCCACCGTCTGATCGAGATGGAGCGCAACAACGAACTGCTGTTCCCGGCCATCAACGTCAATGACGCGGTGACCAAGTCGAAGTTCGACAACAAGTACGGCTGCCGCCACTCGCTGATCGATGGCATCAACCGGGCTACCGACGTGCTCATAGGGGGCAAGGTGGCCGTGGTCTGTGGGTACGGCGACGTGGGCAAGGGATGCTCCGAATCGCTGCGCGGCCAAGGGGCCCGCGTCATCGTCACCGAGGTGGACCCGATCTGTGCTCTCCAGGCAGCGATGGAGGGTTACCAGGTGGCCACGCTCGAGGACGTGGTCGGCTACGCCGACATCTTCGTGACCACCACCGGCAACAAGGACGTCATCGTGGCCGCCGACATGGCCAAGATGAAGCATCAGGCCATCGTGGGGAACATCGGCCACTTCGACAACGAGATCGACATGGCCGGTCTGGCCAAGGTCGAAGGTGTGGAGCGGGTCAACATCAAGCCTCAGGTGGACAAGTGGGTCTTCCCCGACGGTCACGCCGTGATCGTGCTGTCCGAGGGCCGCCTGCTCAACCTGGGCAACGCCACCGGTCACCCCAGCTTCGTGATGTCGAACTCGTTCACCAACCAGACCATGGCCCAAGTGGAGCTGTTCACCCAGTCGGGCCAGTACGAGAACAAGGTCTACGTGCTGCCCAAGCACCTCGACGAGAAGGTGGCCCGCCTGCACCTCGACGCGCTGGGAGTGAGGCTGACGAAGCTGACCAAGGAGCAGGCCGAGTACATCGGCGTGTCCGTGGACGGTCCGTTCAAGCCCGATTCCTATCGGTACTGAGTCCACTCGGCACTGATTCCACGCCCTTTCTGGCGCCCTCCGGTCAGAGTTCGAGGAACCAATCCCTGACGTGGTCGGCGACCTCGGCGTCCTTGCGCCGTAGTCCGTGATCGCCGCCCTCGATCCAGACATGGGTCACCGGGCCGGGAATGGCCGCGGTGGCCGACTCCAGCTCTTCCCGGGTGCCGAATGAGTCGCGGGTCCCCGACACGAAGAGGCAGGGCACGGTGATCGCCTCGAAGTGCTCGGTCCGCAACCGTTCGGGCTTCCCCGGCGGGTGGAGCGGATAGCTGACCAGCACGAGCGCCGCCGCGGCCATGCCGTCGGCCACCGCCATCGAGCACATCCGACCGCCCATGGACCGTCCGCCCACGGCGATGGCACGGCCATCGACCCCGAGCTCTGCGGCCAGGGCCGACGCCGCATCGATCACCGTGGCCAACAGCACGGGGGGCCGATCAGGCGCCTTCTTCCCGGCCAGCCGGTACGGGAAGTCGATGCGATCGACCCGCACACCGGCGGGAGCCAGCGCCTGCTCGATGGCCACCAGCGAGGGCTGGTCGCTCCCGGCCCCGGCCCCGGGGGTCAGCACCAGGCCGGCCGGCACCGTCGATTTACGTTTCGATGGCGGCCTCGTTCTGGTCGGCACGCCGGATCAGCTGTCGGCGGTCACCGTGTCGAGCAGCGAGGCGAAGCGTTCCTTGGCCGCGATCCGGCGGGTGGGCACGTGCTCGGTGGGCACGTCGACCGGGGCATACTCCTTCAGGGTCCTCCGGGCCACCGTCACCTTGTGCACCTCGTCGGGCCCGTCGTAGATCCGGGCGGCCCGGGCGGCCCGGTACATCGACTCCAGCGGCAGATCGGTCGAGAAGCCCAGAGAGCCGTGGACCTGGATGGCCCGGTCGATCACGTTGTAGAGCACGCTGGCCCCGTAGTACTTGATCATGGCGATCTCGACTCGGGCCTCGGCCGGTCCCTCCTCGTCCATCTTCCATGCCGCGTACAGCGTCATCAGGCGGGCCGCGGTCATCTCGGCCAGGGAATCAGCCACCCAGTTCTGCACCGTCTGCTTCTCGGCCAGCGTCGACTTGTGGGTGTAGCGGGACACGGCCCGCTCGCACAACATGTCGAAGGCCCGCTTGGACTGACCCAGCCACCGCATGCAGTGGTGGATGCGACCGGGACCGAGGCGCTTCTGGGCCAACAGGAAGCCCTCGCCCTCGTTGCCGATCAGGTTCTCATAGGGAACCCGGACTTCCCGGTAGATGATCTCGGCGTGCCCCCCGAACTTGCCGAAGTGCTCGACGGGGTCCTCCATGGTGGGGATGTCCCGCACGATGTCCACTCCCGGCGTGTCGGCGGGCACGATGATCATCGAGCAGCCCTGGTAGGGGTGGACGTCGGGGTTGGTCACGGCCATGACGATGAGGAAGTCGGCGACCGATCCATTGGAGGTGAACCACTTGTGACCGTCGATGACCCACTCGTCCCCGTCCCGCACGGCCTGGGTGGCGATAAGGGTGGGGTCGGCTCCGGCTCCGGGCTCGGTCATGGAGAAGCCACTCCGGTACCGGCCCTCGAGCAGGGGCTGCAGCCAGCGCTCCCGTTGCTCCACCCGACCGGACGATTCGATGCCGACGGCGAGGAGCTCGGCGTTGCCCGAGTCGGGGGCGTTATTGCCGAACACCACCGGACCGTAGGGGGACTGGCCCAGGATCTCGTGCATGAGGCCCAGCTTCACCTGGCCGAATCCACCCCCGCCGAGCTCGGGGGGCAGGTGCGACGCCCACAGTCCCCGCTCTTTCACCTGGTCCTGGAGGGGTCGGATGGCCTGGAGCAGGGCATCGTGGGATAGATCCAGGGTCTCGAGGGGGAAGATCTCGTCCCGTACGAACGAGCGCATCCAGGCCAGCTTCTCCTCGAACTCCGGCTCGGTTGAAAAGTCCCAGGCCATGCTTGTCTCCCTGTCGTTGTCGGTTCGATTTCGTCACCATTGCGCGGCCCGCTACCGTACTGCCATGCCCGGCGACGCCACCGCTACCCCCACTCGTACCACCGTCACGCTCAGCGCGCCTAGTCGGCGCATGAGCGCATCCGAGCCCGAGCGTCCCCAGATCGACTCCCAGGTGGCCCGAAAGCGGCTGGCCGAAGCGGAGACCGCCCTGCTCGACGAGCGCCGGCTCCTCACCGCCGACGAGCTCAGCGCGCTGGCCGAGCTACCGGACCAATGGGTCACCTCGTTGGCCGCCCTGGCCCACCAGGTCCGCCTGGCCTGGTGCGGGCCCGAGGTGGAGGTCGAGGGCATCCTGTCGGCCAAGACCGGCGGCTGCCCCGAGGACTGCCACTTCTGCTCGCAGTCGTCCCAATTCGACACACCGGTGAAGGCGACCCCGTTCCTCGACGCCGAGGAGGTGCTCCGAGCGGCCCGGGAGACGAAGGCCCTGGGGGCGTCCGAGTTCTGCATCGTGCTGGCCATCCGCGGCCCCGACGAACGAACCCTGAGTCGCATCTTGGAGCTGGTTCCCCTGGTGCGCGAGGCCACGGGGCTCAACGTCGCCGTCAGCGCCGGCCTCCTGACCGAGGAGCAAGCCCGGCGGCTGGCCGAAGGCGGGGTCCACCGCTACAACCACAACCTCGAGACCTCTCGGTCGTTCTTCACCAACGTGGTCACGTCCCACACGTGGGAGGAGCGCGAGGAGACCTGCCGCCTGGTGCGGGACCACGGGATGGAGCTGTGCTGTGGTGCCCTCATCGGGATGGGTGAGAACGACGATCAGCGGGTGGAGCTGCTCACCCAGCTCCAAGAGCTCGACCCGACCGAGGTCCCGCTCAACTTCCTCAATCCCCGCCCAGGCACGCCCCTCGGTGACCAGCAACCGGTCGGTGCCTGGGAGGCCATCCGGTGGATCGCCCTGTTCCGACTGGGCCTCCCGGGCGTCATCCTCCGTTACGCCGGTGGCCGCGAAGTAACGTTGCGCGATCTGCAGTCCATGGGTCTGACCTCGGGCATCAACGCCCTGATCGTCGGCAACTACCTGACCACCCTGGGCCGCTCCGCCGACGAAGACCTCCAGATGCTGGCCGATCTGCGCATGCCCGTCGGCGCCCTGACCGGTGTCCTCTGAGCGGTCCGACCCCTCACGCCGTGACCAGGCAGCCGTGACCAGGCCGCTCCACTGCACCAGCTGCGGCGCACCCCTCGAGCAGTGCGCGGGATGCGAGCGCGAGCTCGATCCCCCCCGCTTCTGCCCCACCTGCGGCCGGCGCCTGACCGTCGCAGTCAGCCCCGGCGGTTATCGGGCCCGCTGTCGTGACCACGGGGAGCTGGTGGTCGGCGCCTGACCGGGCACGCGTGAAGGCGGATCGATCCGTGCTGACGTGGCGCCTCACTTCCCCTTTCGCCTCTTCTGTCGCCTCACTTCGCCCCAGGCGCCAGGTACTGCTCGACTGCGGTGGCGATGCCCTGGGCGATCACGCTCTGGCCCTGAGCGCTGTCGGCGATCGAGCCCTCGAAGGGATCAGTGATGTAGAGCGGTTCGACGATCGCGCCAGGCATGTCGCTGGGCGTGGTGAAGTAACCGGACATGGCCGGGCCGATGAGCAGGAGGTGGTCGTAGGCGTCGGCGTCGGCGGCCAGGCCACCGGCGGAGGGATCGCCCACCGAAGAGCCGAAGCCGGTGTCGGGCAGCGTCCCGTCGTCGGGGATGCCCCAGCCCTGTGCGTTCATGGCTGACAGGACGTCACTCTGCAGCAGAGTGGCAAACCGGAGGTTCTCCGTCGAGAAGGGCCGATCGGCATCGTATGCCGTGACGCTGCCGGCGTTGTCCTGACTGGCCCCGGCGTCGAGGTAGATGCCGACCAGGACGTCGGCCTTGGCCAGGTTGGCGCACACGTCCCGGGCAGCCACGTCGTCGTGAGAGCCCTGGAGCGTGAGTGCTCCGTCGGCGGTATCACCATCGCCCAGGCGTACCACCGTCGAGCTCGTGGTTCGGGACACGACCACGCGGAAGCCTTGGGCCCGCAGCAGCGCCATGGCGTCGAGCTCGATGGGCAGCGTGGCGTCCGCCTCGTCGATCGATCCGCCGTCCTCGGTGGTGCCCACGCCGCCCGGGTCGATGCCGCCATGACCGGCGTCGAGGAACACGGTCAGGCCACGGTTGCCGCTGGTCGGCGCGAAGGCCTGGCACGCGCCGGCGGCGAAGGCCGCCTGGTCCAGCGGCGTCCCGCCCGAAGGGGTCGAGCGGGCGTCGTTGGCCGCCGCGTGTCTGGCGTAAGAACCCAGTCCCCACGCGCCCAGGGCGACGACGGCCACAACGACGACGACCAACACCGCCCGTCGTCGCCGGCGACCCCTGGACTGTTTCACCGAGCCATGATCTCCCAACCTGGTCGGCTGGAGGCATCGGGGTCTCTGCCGGAACCGGCGATCGGAGAGATGCGCCGAGTGGATGAGAAGGGACTCAGGAGAGGACCTTGCGACGGAAGTTTCGCAGGCCAATCGCCATGAAGGCGGTAATGAAGGCCACGATCACCGGGTAGATCACGTACAGGTGCATGTGCGGAGCATCGGTGAACGCGGCCCGCATGCCCTCGTTGACATAGATGAGCGGGTTGATCAACACCACTGTCTGGAGCCAGTGAAAACCGCCGATCTGGACCGGGGCCAGCCTGGTCCACTGGTAGTAGGTGCCACCGAGAAAGGTGATGGGGAGCACCACGAAGCCGAACATGAGACCGATGTTGCGGGGTTCGAAGCTGGTGCCCAGGACCAATCCCAGCGAGGTCATGGCGATGCAGGCCAAGGGCACGATGGTGACGATGATCCACCAGTGGAACGAGAGCTCCGGCTTCACCCCGGGGGCGTGGACGACCGAGGCGATGGGCAGGACGATGGCAGCGGAGATGATCCCCTGTGCGCCCCCCGACAGCACCTTCGAGGTGGCCACCAGCCAAATGGGGCACGGGGCCTGCACCCGGTCCTCGATCTCCCGGGTGAAGCCGAACTCCTGGGCCAGCTGCATGGCCACGGCCTGGACGCCCTGGAACATGATCGAGATCCCCACCACGCCGGGCACCAGCACGGTGGCAAAGGCGGACTGTGCCGCGGGGCTGCTGCCGCCCCCGATGCCTTGTCCGATCTTGGGGAACACGAAGAGGAAGACGAAGCAGAGCAAGAAGGGCTGCACCAGCGTGCGCACCGCGAATTCGATGAAGTTCTTCTTGAGCACGACCAGGTCCCGCAAGATGAGGGCCCGAAGGGCGACCCAGCTGGCCGCCCCGGCCGAGCGGGTGGGGACCCTGACCACCTGGTGGCCCTCGTAGATCTTGGTCGGGTCCACCGATGTTGTCGTCATTAGTCCCGGAGCTCCTTTCCGGTCAGGTTGATGAAGACCGTCTCCAAGCTGGGCTCGGCCACCGAGAGGTCGACCACAGGGAACCCCGCCCCTTCGGCCGCGGTCACGATCCGGGGCACGAGGCGCTCGCCCGCCTGGACGTGGAGCTCGACGCCGCCCTCGATGGCTCGGCTGTTGGTAACCCCGTCCACCTTCTCGGTGAGGGCTGCCGCCAGCGCGTCGGGGTCGCCCGAGGCCTTGATGGTCACGATGGTGTCCGCCCCCACACCCTGTTTGAGCTTGGCCGGAGTGTCGAGGGCCAGGACCTTGCCGTGGTCCATGATGGCCACCCGAGCGCAGAGCTGGTCTGCCTCTTCCATGTAGTGGGTGGTGAGCAGAATGGTCTGTCCTTCGCCGTTGAGCTCGCGCAGGATGTCCCACAGGGCCAAGCGACTCTGCGGGTCGAGCCCGGCGGTGGGCTCGTCGAGGAAGAGCACGGCCGGCCGGTGGAAGATCGACCGGGCCACCATCAATCGCTGGGCCATGCCCCCGGACAGGGCGTAGACCGACGCCTTGGCCCATTTGGCCAGCTGGAACTTCTCCAACAGCTCGGTGGCAATCAGGCGCGACTCCTTGGCTCCGATGCCGAAGAGCCGCCCGTGAAAGTACAGGTTCTCCCAGACGTTGAGCTGTCGGTCGAGCGTGTTCTGTTGGGAGACCACACCCAAGAGCTGCTTGGCCAGGGCGGGGTGGGCCACCACGTCAATGCCGGCCACCGACGCGGAGCCCGACGTGGGGATCACCCTGGTGGTGAGCACCCCCACCGTGGTCGTCTTACCCGCTCCGTTGGGCCCGAGCAGCCCGAAGATCTCTCCGGGCTGCACGGTCAAGTTCAACTCGTCGACCGCCCGGAAGTCCGTCTCCGGGTAGACCTTGACCAGATCGGTGGTGGAGATGATTCCCTGCTCGACGGCCGAGGTCGTGTCGGTCTGGACCGTGCCGGTCTCGATCACGCCAGGAGTTCCGCAGCCACGCGCCCGACGTCGGCCCGGTGGCGGGCCTTGTCCTCCTCGGGGAGGAACGACGCGTCGAACGAGTTGGAAGCCAATCGCACGACCTCCGGTCCGGACAGGCCCAGGGCATGGGCGGTGGAGGCCAGATTGTCGGCCACGTACCCGCCGAAGTAAGCGGGGTCATCCGAGTTGACGGTGACGACGAGCCCCGCATCGAGCAGGCGACCCAGGTTGTGCTGCTCGAGTGTGGGGAACACCCTGAGCCTCACATTGGAGAACGGGCACACGGTCAGGGGGACCTGATCGGCCATCAAACGCTTCACCAGGTCGGCATCCTCCTCACAACGGACGCCATGGTCGATTCGTCGGACATCGAGGAGATCGAGGGCCTCGCTGATGTAGCTGGGTGGCCCCTCCTCTCCCGCGTGGGCCACGGTCAGGAGCCCTTCGGCTCGCGCCTTGGCGAATACGTCGACGAACTTCGAGGGCGGGTTCCCCCGCTCGCCCGAGTCAAGGCCCACGGCAATGAATGCATCGCGGAAGGCCAACAGTTCTCCCAGGGTGGCCATTGCCGACTCGGAGCTGAGATGCCGCAGAAAGCACGGGATCAGGTACGAGGTCATTCCGAACGCCGACTCGGCCTCGTCCAGGCCACGCCGGATCCCGTTGACCACCGCGCCCAGCGGAACCGAGCGATCGGTGTGGGTCTGGGGGTCGAAGAAGACCTCGGCGTGACGCACGCCCTGGTCCACGGCCCGGCGGACGTAGGCCGCGGTGAGCTGGTAGAAGTCATCCTCGGTGACCAGGACATCGCACCCCTGGTAGTAGACGTCGAGAAACGACTGCAGGTCCTCGAAGACGTACGCGTCCTGGATGGCGGCCACGTCGGCATAGGGCACGGCTACGCCGTTTCGGCCGGCCAACTCGAAGAAGAGCTCGGGTTCGAGCGTGCCTTCCAGGTGGAGGTGGAGCTCGGCTTTGGGAAGCTCCCATGCCAGCCGGTCGATCAACGACGATCCGTGCTCGGCTGGTGACGGCGTCCCGACGGGTCGGTCGTCCTTTGTGGCGGGGCTCATGGCTTAGCTGGCCGGCACCTTCCAGCCGTTGCCCTCGGCGATCTCCTTGCAGGTGGGACACACCGGATAGCGCTTGGGGTTGCGACCCGGCACCCACACCTTGCCGCACAGCGCTCGGACGGCGGTACCGTTCACCATCCCCTCGACCACCGAGGGGCCGGCGGAGATGAAATCCCCCTCCTCTGGCTTGTAGCCCTCGAGCACGATGTGGCTCATGCGCTCGTGGTCCCCGTCGAGCAGCGGGTCCACCGTGGTCGGTGAGAGTGTCGTCCCCATGTCCGTCATGGACATAGGTTCGCGCATTTGGGAGGGGCTGGGCAGTAGGCCGCCGAACGGGCGCCGCGATCATGGTGATGGACGGGAGGTCTCGGCTGGCACACTGGTGTGCCGTGTCTACCCGCCATCTGGTGCTCGCCTCTGCCTCGCCGGCACGACTGCGCCTGTTGCGCGAGGCCGGTTTTGCGCCAACGGTCATGGTCAGCGGCGTCCCCGAGGACGTCGACGACGACCACGTCCCTTCGCTGGTCCGGACCCTGGCCGAGCGCAAAGCCTCGGCTGTGGCCCCCCGAGCCGGTGATGCGTTGATTATCGGGTGCGACTCGGTGTTCGAATTCGACGGCGAGGCCCACGGCAAGCCCGCATCGGCCGACCAGGCCGTGGACTGGCTGCGCCGGATGCGCGGCAACCAAGGAGTGCTCCACACCGGCCACTGCGTCATCGACGGATCCACGGGATCGATGGTCTCCCAGACCACAGGAACCGTCGTTCGCTTTGCCGAGATCAGCGACGGCGAGCTCGACGCCTACGTGGCCAGCGGTGAGGCGCTGGCCGTCGCCGGAGCCTTCACCCTGGACGGCCGATCCGCCCCGTTCGTGAAAAGCATCGAGGGCGACCCCGGCAACGTCGTCGGTCTTTCCCTCCCCACCCTTCGCGCCCTGTTGGCCCAGCTGGGGATCCAGATCACCGACCTGTGGGCCCCATGAGCGCGACGGTAGGCCTCATGAACCAGGGGCCGCCCGCGGCGCCCGCTGTCCGCCCGCTGAGCATCGGCCCCCTCCAGGTCGACCCTCCGGTGGTGCTGGCCCCCATGGCCGGGGTGACCAACGGGGCCTTCCGCCGGTTGTGCCGTAGCTATGGCGCCGGGCTGTACGTGAGCGAGATGATCACGGCCCGCGCCCTGGTGGAAGGGAACGCCAAGACCCTCGGCATGGTCACCTTCGGCGACGACGAGCCCTGCCGGAGCGTCCAGCTCTACGGCGTCGACCCCGTGGTCATGCGTGGGGCAGTGCGGCGGCTGGTCGACGACATCGGGGTCGACCACATCGACCTCAACTTCGGTTGCCCGGCGGCCAAGGTCACCCGCAGGGGTGGTGGCGCGGCCCTCCCCGTACACCGGGGCCTGCTCCAGGCCATCATCGGGGCCACGGTGGACGCGGCCGGGTCCGTCCCGGTCACGGTGAAGCTCCGGCTCGGGTTGGACCAATCCCACCTCACCTTCCTCGAATCGGGACGGATCGCGGAAGGTGAAGGAGCCGCGGCCGTGGCCCTGCATGCCCGAACGGCGGAGCAGCTCTACTCCGGGTCCGCCGACTGGACCGCTATCGGCGAGCTGAAGGCCCACATCACCGGCATCCCGGTCCTGGGGAACGGGGACATCTGGGAGGCATCTGACGCCATGGCCATGATGGCAGCCACCGGATGTGACGGTGTGGTGGTGGGACGAGGCTGCCTGGGCCGGCCGTGGCTGTTCCGGGACCTGGCCGACGCCTTCGCCGGCCGGCCCTCGCAGCGCCCACCGGACCTCGGTGAGGTGACCGCCGTCATGGTCACCCACGCCCAGCTGCTGTGCGGCCTGTTCGGCGAGACCCGCGGGATCAGGCAATTCCGCAAGCACGTGTCCTGGTACCTCACCGGTTTCCCCGTCGGCGGCGAGCAACGGCGCGCCATGGGCCAACTCGACTCGCTGGCCGAGCTGGACGCGGCGGTAGCCCGACTGGATCCCAGCCAGCCCATGCCCGTCGACGCAATGCGGATGGCCCGGGGCCATACCAACGGCCCCCGGCCGGTGGCCCTACCCGACGGATGGCTCCGGTCCATCGACGACCTCACCCCGCCCGACGGTGGAGACGAGCTCGTCTCGGGAGGTTGAAGCGGCTCCGAACTGGGATTGAACCGGCCTCGATGCTCCGTGTGGGAAGATGTACGCGGGTTGATCGCGCCGGGACCGCCGGCACTTCGCTCCGGTACACCTGTCCGGTCGGGCCCCGCTCACCCACTCCCTGATGATCGTCGGATCCTCCCTCACCATAGAAATCGGCGACCGGACCCTGCTTCGTGACGCCTCCTTCGTCGTCGGGGCCGGCGAGAAGGTGGGGCTGGTCGGCCGCAACGGGACGGGCAAGTCGACGTTCATCTCCGTGGTCATCGAGGAGCCGGGGCGCAACGTCCGCTCGACGGGCAGCGTGCGCATTCGGGGGACATTCGGCTACCTGCCCCAGGTTCCCGTCCCCCTCGGGCTGGGTCTCGACCCCAACGGGTTCTCCCACGTCCTCTCGGCTCGAGGTCTCGACGTCCTCGATGACGCGCTGGGCAAGGCCCGAACCCAAATGGCCAAGGACCCCAGCTCGGAGAACATCGAGTTGTTCTCGGACCTGGAAGAGCAGTTCCGCGAGAACGGTGGCTACGAGGCCGAGGCCATCATGGCCCGGCTGGCCGACGGCTTGGGCCTGCGCCAGGAATTGCTGCTCGAGGACATCGAGGGCCTCTCCGGCGGCCAGCGGCGACGGGTCGATCTCATCCGCATCCTGTTCCAGGCGCCGGACATGATGATCCTGGACGAGCCCACCAACCATCTCGACCTCCCGGCCAAGAAGTGGTTGATGGAGGAGCTCCAGAAGTTCAGCGGCGCCATCCTGGTGGTCAGCCACGACCTGAAGCTGCTCGACCGCTCGATCAACAAGGTGCTCCACCTCTCCGACAGCCGGTTGCACGAGTTCAAGGGGACCTACTCGAGCTACCTCAGCCAGCTCGAAGCCGACCTGAGCCAACGAGAACGCTCCGCCCAGCTGGAGGGGCGCGAGATCAAGCGCCTGTCGACGCTGGCCGACTCGATGCGGGGGAGCACCAACCGGCGGGCCCGCATCGCCAAGTCGATCGACAAGCGCGTCGAGCGGCTCGAGTCGTCCAAGACCGAGGTCCACAAGCGCGAGCGGGCGAGCAAGTTCCGACTGCCCACCCCGGCGAGGTCGGGTGAGGTCCCGATCCGTACCCACGAGTTGGCCGTCCGCTACGGCCGGACCACGGTCCTGTCCAAGGTGGAATTCCATGCCCGGCGACGGGACCGGATCGTCATCGTGGGTCGCAACGGGGCGGGCAAGTCGAGCCTGCTCCGCTGCCTGGCCGGGGTGCAGAAGCCCTCGAGCGGCAGTATCGAGCTGGGGGCCAACGTGGTGCTGGGCTACTTCGCCCAAGAGCACGAGCAGGTGAACCTGGACGCGACCGTGTTGGAGAACCTGGATGACGGCGTGTTGACCACCGAGACCGAGCGACGGGCCCTCTTGGGGTCGTTCGGCATCGCCGGAAAGGCCGCCCATCAGATGCCGGGCACGCTCTCCGGTGGTGAGCGGGCCAAGCTGGGGCTGGCCATGCTGGCCGCCGGACGGGCCAACGTCCTCCTCCTCGACGAGCCGACCAACAACCTCGATCCCTCGTCGATCAAGGCCGTCGGGGGCATGCTCAGCGAGTGGGAGGGCACCGTGGTGGTGGTCAGCCACGACCGCGACTTCGTCGCTGCCCTCGAGCCCACCCACTGCCTACTGCTACCCCAAGAGCAGTTCGTCCACTGGGACGAGAGGTACCTTGAACAGGTGGAGATGAAGTGACGGCGGACCCCACCCCAACGGGCTGAGCATGAAAATGCGGGAACCGCCCGAGGACGCCCCCGGGGTCGAACGCCTCTTGGCCCTGTCCGACGGGGTCGTCGCCATCGCCCTGACCCTGTTGGTCCTGTCGTTGCACGTGCCCATCAGCACGGTCCTCCACCCCATCGACCCAACGTCTTGGCGGGACCTCGCCCACGCGCTCCGGGGACTGACCGATCCCTTCATCAGCTACGTGATCTCGTTCTACGTGATCGGCCAGTTCTGGTTGGCCCACCACCGGACATTCCGGCTCATGGCCGGCCACGACGAGGGATTGGCCTGGTGGAATTTCCTCTTCTTGTTCGCCATCACGCTGTTGCCGTTCAGCGCCGACCTGCTCGGCCAGTACTCCGAGAATCCGCTCGCGGTGGATATCTTCGCCCTGAACCTGTTGGTGGGCAGCCTGGCCACCGTCATCGTCATGACCGCGGCCCAGAGGAAGGGCCTCCTCCTCCCGACGGTCAAGCCGGAGGTGCTCCGATCCGGCCGGGTCCGTGCATTGGGCATCATCGTCGTCGTGGCCGCCTCGATGGGGGTGGCGTGGTACTCCCCAGACGCGGCCAAGTACATGTGGTTCCTCATCGCCATCGTGCCCCGGGTGCTGAACCGGTGGGTCGAGCAACACGTCCCGTACGACGAAGGAGCCGCTCCGACAACCGGTTCCGTCTCCCCGGCCGACTGAGGCAACGGGGCCACAGTTCCGTCTCCCCGGCCGACTGAGGCAACCGGACCGCCTTTGAGTGCGCCATTAGGCTTCTCGTCATGGCGGCGCGCCCCTTTGAGCTGATCTGCGAGATCGAGCCACCGACCACGCCCGACCTGAACCACGTGCGTGATCAGATCGGCGCGCTGGAACCTGTCGCTTCTGCCTTCCTCATCCCCGACAACCACATCGGGCGGGCCACCGTCTCGAGCGTTGCCGTGGCGCACGAAGTCGAGCTGATGGGTGGCCGGTCGATTGCCTGCCTCAACGCCCGGGACAGAAACCTCTTGGGCTTGCAGCGCGACCTGCTCACGGCGGCGGCTTACGGCGTCGACCAATTCCTGTTCGTCTACGGCGACAAGCCGGCCACCGGTGGGCGCGCCGGCGAGCTCAACGTCCGGACCATGATCGACGAGGCACGGTCGTTCGCCGAACGGCCAGGGCTGAAACAGGCCCCGCCGTTCCGCGTCGGTGCCGCCGCCGGGCTGGGCCCCCTTCCGGCCTGGAAACGCGAGGCGGACTTCCTCTTCGTCCAGGTCGGCTTCGACCTGGACGCCCTCCTGCGGTGGCGCGAGCAGATCGACCTGGAGATCCCCATCTACGCCGGGGTCCTGACCCTGGCCAGCACGACCATGGCCCGCAACCTGGCCGCCACCATCCCCGACATCGCCATCCCTGCCGCTCTGGTCCGATCGATCCAGCAGGATCGGACGGCCGGGGTGGAGGCCGCATGCGAGCTGGTACTAGCAATCCGTGACAGAAGGGCGTTCGAGGGCGTCCACCTGGTACCGGCGTCTCGCTACCGAGAGGTGGCCACCAGGTTGGCGAACTCCTTGGCCTGACCGCCCGGTCCCCGGCCGACGGTTTGCGGCCTGCGATCGCCCTGCACGATCAGCTCGCGGGGCTGACCGTCGTCGTTGTTGTTGGGGTCGTCGTGGCCGTCGCAGCGGGCGAGCCCGGTGCCACTGCGTCGGCGGCCGGCACGCTAAAGGCGAACGCCGCCGTCATGCAGTCGGTCGGCTGGGTGGCCACCACGGTGTACTGAACCGTGTTCGGTGGCGTGGTGGAAGTCGTCGTGGTGGTGCTGCTCGGCGGCGTGGTCGGCGGCGGCAACTGCCAGACGGTGAGGCTGGGCTCGGCTGCCAGGCACGTGAACTGGGGATCGGTCGTGGTGAACCCGGTCAGCGTCCCCATCGGCACAGCCCCGAACGGCACCGTGACGGCGGGGACCGGGCTCAAAGTCACCGGCATCGGGACAGCAGGTGGGTTGGTGGGCGGCTGGGCAACCGGTTTGTGCCACTGCCCGACGTACGTGAAGGCAGGCGGCGGGGGCGTGGTGCCGCTCGGGGGCGTCGTCGCGCTCGGGGGCGTCGTCGTGCTCGGGGGCGTGGTGCCGCTCGGCGGTGTCGCACCGCTGTGCGGAGTGGGCGTCGTCGCGGTGGTGGGCGTCGTGCCCGCCGTGGTCCCCGCGGCCACGCGGCTTGGCGTGACCCGCTGGGAAGTGCCCGAAGGTGTCGGCGGTTGGGCGCTGGGCGCCATAGGGGCGGTGGTCGGGACCGAGCTCAATGGCGCCGGGTTGGCATCGGGGCCACTCGGCTGCACCTTGGTCACGGGGGCGAACCCGTCGAGAGCGGCCAGCATGGACGGGTCGTTGCCGTCCATGCCCAGCGCCCAGATCCCGAGGCCGCCGAGCCCATAGGACTGCCCCAGCTGGGCCAGCTGGTAGAGAGAGGTCGGGTCCTCGAAGTACGTCTCGTGCCACTGTGATCCAACCTGGTACGCCGTCCACGCTGTGCCGGTCACAGGGTCCCGGTATATCGGGTGACCACTGGCCATCACCTGGCCGTAGGTGACAGCGGTCTCTCCGCCCGTCGCCTGTGCGGTCAGGGTCCCATCGGTGGTGGGCCAGTCCTCGCCGTAGTACGGGGTGCCCAGGATCACCTTGCTCGGCGGCACGGCCGCTGCGTACTGCTGCACCGTGCTCAAGTCGCTGAAATCCGAGCTCGTGAGCGGGGAGGTCGCCTGCGGCGTGGCGTCCAGGTTGAGTTGGTAGGCCATCACGAAGAAGCCGTCCACGGCGGGGGCGATGGCCGGCACGTCGTAGAAACCATTCGGGTCACCGGCCGAGCTGGCATAGGTGTCCACGGTCACCTGCCAGTGGGGGTTGACGGCATGCAGCTGGTTCGACACCTGGGTGATCAGGTTGGTCAAACCGGTCTGGTCGCCGCTCCCCTCCCCCTCGAGGTCGAAGTTGACGCCGTCGAGGTTCTTGGACTCGATGATCGAGGTCAGCTGGGCGGCCAGGGTGGCCGGCGCGGTGGGACTCGACGTGAGCTGGTCGAGCGCGCTCTGGTCGAACTGGCCGGCGGTCAGTACAACCCGGTCCCCTGCGGCGTGGGCCCGGTTGGCCAGGTCGGTGAAGGCCTGGCTCTGGAGGCCGTCCCAACCGGGGCCCGACTGGTTGAGGGTCCCATCCGCGTTCACGTCCACGTTGAAGTAGGCCACGGTGGTCAGCCCGTTCACGTCGAACCCCGAGCTCGACGACAGCGTCCAATAGGGTGCGAAGCCGAACACCTCGTGGGGGCGCAGCGGCGCGGCGTCGGCCACCGACGTCGGAGCCGGGAGTGGTGCCGCGGTGGCCGAAGCAAGCGGCGGCGTCGATCGGTCCAGGGGACGGAACTGGGCGTTTCCCCGTTGGAACGGAGTGTGGTTGGCGGCGAGGGTGGATCCGTTGGTACCCGGGATCGCAGTCAGGGCGAGGCCGCTCGCCATGCCCAGTACCAGCACGGCGCCCACGACGATGTAGGCGCGCCGGGACAGGTGAGTGCCAGAGTGGAGGGGGGTGGCCACCGCCCGGGAGAGCCGGACCGGCAGCGCCAGCCGGTCCCGTCGCCTCATGCCGTCTGGGAGCTCATCGGTGCTGCCCTCCGTCGTTGCCCTGTCGCCAGCAGGCGGTGCCGCAAAGACGATTGTTCACCGATAGGACCCGATCATGCAACGCGCCCCCGCCCGGCGCACTAGCGCCCAGCTGAGAAGGGTTGTCCAGGGTCGCGCCGCGGGTCGCAGCCCGCGGTTCAGATGAGCCCGAGACGGGCGAGGGTCGATGAGAAGGCGTCGAACAGCTCGAGTTCGCCCAGCTCGTGCTCGGCCACCCAGCGGGCCTCGGCTGTCTCCCACCCAAGCGTCGCCGGAGGGTCGAACCGATGGGGAACGTCGACGACCACGGTCCAGTACGACCAGCCCCCGTGGTCGTCCCGATGGGTCTCCCCCAGTTCGAACCGGTCGAGCTGGGACCCGATCTCCTCGCCGAATTCCCGCAGCGCCCCGTCGAGGGGTTCCTCGCCGAGATCCAACGCACCGCCGGGAATGGCCCAGGTCCCACCGCGGTGGCAGTGGAGGGAGCGTCGGGCGAGGAAGTACCAGGTGCCGTCCTCATCCACGTGGCGGACCAGCACCCCGGCGGCGCCGTACCTGCCCCACCGCATCGACCCGTCGGCCAACGTGATGAACCCGTCGCCCGATCCGGCGAGGTTCACGGCGACCGCTCTTCGGTCACGGTCGTGGGCGCGTCTTTGGATACGGTCATGGGCTGGCGTCAGTTTTGCACTGGCCAGCGTAGGGCGCCGCCCGACGGACGTGCACCTACGGTCGGGGAGCAGCCGAACGTGCGGTCAGCCACGCCTCCCAGGTCTCCGTCCCCGACAGGTGGTCGGGGGCGAGTTGGGCGCCCTGGTCGAACGCCTTGAGGAACCCGGCCACCGGCAACGGGAGCAATCGTGCCCTTTTGCCGGTGACCCTGGCTCGGACCCGGTTGAGCTCACCGATCGAGAGGATTTCCGGGCCGCCGAAGTCGGGCGCGTGCCCGCACGGGCCCGCCGCCACGAGCTCGGCCAGGCGCACGCTCAGATCGTCGGTGGCTACGGGCTGGAAGCGAAGATGAGGCGTCCTCACGAAGAGGGGCATGCCCAGGAATCGATCGATGAGGTCGTGGAACTGCGTGGCGCGCTGGATGGTCCAGTTCCCGCCGGATTGCTCGAGCAGCCGTTCGGCCTCCAACTTGGTGCGGTAGTAGCCAAAGGGATTGCGGTCGACGCCGACGATGGACACATAGATCACGTGCCGATCGCCCCGCGCCGCCAACAGACTGCGCATCCCGTCGAGTTCGGTGGCCTTTCCGCCTCGCGTGGCGGCCACGGACTGGATGACCGTCTCGACGCCGTCCAACGCCGTGGCCAGGCCCTCACCCGTCCTGACGTCTCCGCAATGGGCCACCACTCCCGCAGGCACGATCGGGGCTCTCTGGCGGGACAGCACGCGGACCTCGTGACCGCACTCCACGAGGAGGGGAGTGAGGCGACGACCGAGCGTGCCTGTCCCCCCGATGACCAGTACCTGAGCCACAGAACGCGACCATAGCGACACCATCCGATCTACTGCGTAACGAACATATGTTCGCTAGCATGTCCCCATGGGTGCCCCGGACTCCTTTCGGTGGAAGCTGGCCGACGACGACACCAACTGCGGCCAGCTGGCCTTCTTCAGCCCCGAGGACCTGGGCCAACGCCACGTGGGCACCGGCGAGTTCCGGGGCTACGAGTTCCTCCACGTGAACGCCAAACGGATCATCAACACGGTCCCAGCCGCCTCATCCATGCCCTTCCGTCACACCATCAACGCCTACCGGGGCTGCAGCCATGCGTGCGTGTACTGCTTTGCCCGCCCCACTCACGAGTACCTGGGACTCGGCATCGGTGAGGACTTCGAGCGGAAGCTGGTGGTCAAGATCAACGCCGTCGAGCGGGTGACCGCCGAGCTTCGATCCGACCGGTGGGCCGGCGAGACCATCGCCATGGGGACCAATACCGACCCCTACCAACGGTGCGAGGGCAAGTACCACTTGACCAGGGGAATCGTCTCGGCCCTGACCGAGGCGGCCAATCCCTTCTCCATCCTCACCAAGTCCACGTTGATCGTGCGTGATCTCGACCTGTTGGCCGATGCGGCGACGCGGACGTCGGTGCAGTGCAGCTTCTCCATCGGCACGCTCGACGAATCGGTGTGGCGGGCGACCGAGCCGGGAACCCCCCACCCACGCCAGCGGGTGGCCGCGCTCAAGAAGCTGGTCGACGCCGGTGTAGCCACCAGCGTGCTGGTGGCCCCGGTCATTCCGGGGCTCTCCGACTCTCCCGATCAACTTGCCGAAGTGGTCGACGCCTGCGCGGAGGCCGGGGCCCGGTCGGTGACGGCCATCCCGCTCCACCTGCGACCTGGCGTCCGTGAGCACTTCATGGACTGGCTCCGCCGGGAGCGACCCGAGCTGGCTCCGCGCTTCGAGCGGCACTATCGAGGGTCGTACCTGGCCAAGTCGGATCAGGAGCGGATCACCGGGTTCGTGCGGGACCGGGTGGCCCGCCGCCGGTGATGTGCGATCTAGTGGTCTTTCATCACCAGATCGGCCAGGTGCGACTCGCCTCCAGGCAGGGTGAACACCTCGAGCCCGTCTCGATCGACCAGCCACCGATGGTTCCGCCGGTGGAGGTCGTGCTCCTCGTCGAACCGATTGACGGCAACCACCAGGCGCGCCGCCCCTCCGGTCCCGGACTGCGCACCGGCCAGCCCGCTCAGTGCCCGGGCCGACAGCCGGACGCCGTTGATCATGCCCAGGCCGGCATCCGCCACCAAGACCACGATCTCCGGTCGGAGCAGGCGACCCAGATCGACTGCGTCCCCGTCGGATGCCTGCGGCGAGCACACACCGCCGGCTGTCTCCACCAATCCGACGGCCACCGGCGACGCGGGCCAGCGCAACTCGTCGGCCAGGTCGCCGACAGTGAAGGCCGGAAGTCCGAGCACCTCGGCGGCCATGGGGGGAGCCATGGCCCGGTGGTAGGAGCGGGCCGGCAGGCACACCACATCAGGGTCCTCGCCCGATGCCTCGCCCAGGACCTGTGCGTCGCTGCGCTCCCCGCGATGGTCGGCTTCCAGGTCGACGTCAAAGGACTGGGCCGGCTTGCGGGCAGCGACGGTGAGACCCCTCCCCCGCAGCTCCTTGAGCAGGCTGGCCGCTACCCACGTCTTTCCCACCTCGGTGCCGGTACCGCACACCATGACCACCCGGTCAGGACGCGAGGGCATCGGGCTCCCTCGACGTGCTCGATGGTTCCGTTTCCGCCGGCCGGGCCGCCGGGGCCAGGGCGGCCAACCCGTGGGCCAGCCGGTCCACCTGCTCGTCGGTGTGGGCCGCCGAAAGGGTCACCCGGAGCCTGGACGTCCCCACCGGAACGGTGGGCGGCCGGATGGCCGGGACCCAGAGCCCCTGTGACTGCAACGCGCTCGATGCGGCGATGGCGGCGGCCTCCTCGCCCATGACCACCGGGATGATCGGGGAGCGGTGTCCAGGGTCGGGGGCGATCCGGCCCACGAACCCGGACAGCCGGGCCCGCAGGTCGTCACCCTCTGGTGATCGAACGATTCCCACCGCGGCCAGGGCGGCGGCGGCGGCGGCCGGGGTGGGGGCGGTGGTGAAGATGTACGGCCGGCCCAAGTTGACCAGCAGCTCGACCGACCGGGCCCGGCCGGCGACGAAGCCGCCCAGGGCCCCCAGCGTCTTGGAGAGGGTGCCCACCCGCAGCACGTCGACCTCGTCCATGGCCCCCGTCGGCAGATCGGGCCCGAGGACGGCATGAGCCTCGTCCAGCACGAGCAGGGCGCGGTGGCGGGCTGCCAGGTCCACCAGCCCCCCGAGATCGGCCTCGTCGCCGTCCATGGAGAACAGGGTGTCCGAGACGACGATGGCTCGCTCCGGCGACGCCGACAGCAGCCCGTCCAGGGCACCCAGGTCGCCATGGGGAAATACCGTGGCCGTGGCCCGAGCCATGCGGCACCCGTCGATGATCGACGCGTGATTGAGCTCATCCGAGTAGATCCGGGCCCCGTTTGCCCCGAATACCGACAACACCGACAGGTTGGCGGCGAAGCCGGTGGGGAAGACGACCGCCCGTTCGCACTCCTTCCATTCAGCCAGAGCCGATTCGAGCGCCTCGTGGATGGGGCGTGACCCCGTGATCAACCGGGATCCCCCCGAGCCGGCGCCCCACCGGTCGAGTGCGGCGTGGGCCGCGTCGACCACTGCGGGATGGGAGGCCAGGCCCAGATAGTCGTTGGAGGCAAAGGACACGATCTCGCCCGGTGCCCCGGCCAGGACCCCCGTCGTACTCCGGGCATCGAAGGTCCGGGGTGCACGCCACTGCCCCGCGGCCTCCACCCGAGCACGCGTCGCCTCGACCCACTCCGACCACGGCGACTCCGGGCTGTTCACGCGCCGCCTTCGGTCGAGGGGGCGCGACGGTCCTCGCTCCACACCGCGTCGATCGAACCAGCCAGGACCTCGACCACGTGCTGGATCTCGGCGACCGTAGTGGTCAGTGGGGGCATCACCACCACCACGTCACCCAGGGGACGGAGCAGAATGCCCTGGTCGACGGCCCGGGCGCACACCCGCCGGCCCCACCGTTCGCCTCCGGGCGGAGGGGCCAGCTCGATGCCCGCCATCAGCCCCCGTTGGCGGACGGCGCCAACCCCCCGCTGGTCGGCAATCCGGTCGGCCAGGTCCCTGGCCAGCGCCGCCGCCGTGGCCGTCACGTTGGCCAGGACATCCCATTCCTCGACGAGCTGGAGGTGACGCAGGGCAACGGCGCAGGCCAGCGCGTTCCCGCCGTAGGAGTGCCCGTGGTACAGCGTCTGCTCGCTCAGATCAGGCCCGGCGAAGGCGGCGAATACGGGACCAGAGGCCACGGTGGCCGACAAGGGGAGGTAGCCGCCGGTGATGCCCTTGCCCAGGCAGAGGATGTCCGGTCGCAGGTCGCCCCACTCGGAGGCGAACAGTTTGCCCGTACGCCCGAAGCCGGTCGCCACCTCGTCGCAAATGAGCAGCACGCCGTGGTCGCGGCAGGCCCGACCGAACCGGGCCAGGTCTTGGGGCTCGGCCACCAACATGCCCGACGCCCCTTGCACCAACGGCTCGATCACCACTGCGGCCAACTCGGGGGCGTGACGCTCCACGGCGGCGACAGCTTTGTCCGCCCAGTCGGCCTCGCCGTAACCGGGGGTCCGGAGCACGGGAAATCGCAGGGGATCGAAGATCTCGGTGCCGAATCCCCCATCCCCCAACGACAAGGCACCAACCGAGTCACCGTGATAGGCCCCACCCAGGGCCAGGAACTGCGTCCGACCGCGCTCACCCCGGTTGGTCCAGTACTGGAAGGCGACCTTCAGTGCCTGCTCCACGGCCACGGCGCCATCGGAGGCGTACAGCACGTGGGCGTCGTCGACCGGCACCACGGCGGCGAGCGCCTCGGCGAACTCGATCGACGCCCGGTTTCCGTTTCCGAGCAGCGTCGAGTGGGCTACCTTTCCCAGCTGTTCCACCACCGCGGCATCGAGCTCGGGCACACGGTGCCCGAGCGTGGTCACCCACAACGACGAGATGGCGTCGAAGTAGCGGTTCCCGTCCACGTCGATCAAGGTGCGGCCCTCGGCCCGCTCCACCGTGATCGGGGTGGTCCGCTCGTAGGTGGCCATCTGGGTGAACCCGTGCCACACCACGGCGGCATCACGGGCAGCCCACTCGGCTGCGTTGGTCGGCTCCTGGTCGGTCATCGGCGCAAGTCTTGTCCACCGGGTCGACCGGGGCGAACCGATCCGGGCTCGGGTGGGGCCGAATGGACCAGAGCGGGCCGGAGGGAGCCCAGCGGGTGCCCGATAGGCTCCGCTGCATGGATCGGATCGGTGTGGTCGACACCATGTTCGCCCGCTACGACATGGGGGCAGAAGCGCTCGACGAGCTGGCCCACTGCCCGGGGCACGGCGAACGGTTCGAGGTGCTCTACCGTACCGTTCCGGGGTTCAAGGACCTGGGGGTGGCCTGCAAACGGCTGATCGAGAACGAGCACTGCCGCATCGTGGTCGCCCTCGGGATGCCGGGCAAAGCGGCGATCGACCAGGTCTGCGCCCATGAGGCATCCCAGGGGATCATGCTGGCCCAGCTACTGACCTCGACCCCCATCCTGGAGGTCTTCGTCCATGAGAACGAGGAGGAGGACCCGGCCAAGCTGGCCGCGGTCTGCGTCAACCGGGCCCGTGACCACGCCCGGAACGCCTACTGGATGGTCTACGAGCCCGAACAGCTCACCCGGCGGGCGGGGCGGGGGATCCGCCAGGGTTATGACAACGCAGGTCCTATCACCCCCGACTGAACCGAGCTCGTGTCTCACCTGACGATCCTGGGGACGACGGGATGACAGGCACCGAACCGACGGCACGGTCGATGTGGAAGCTGCTCGAACCGTTGCACGCCGTCACCTACTTCGTACCCGAGACTGCCGAGGCCTTTCGATCTGCTGGTACCAAGGGCTTTTGGATGGGCTACTTCGGTGGGAGGGCAGCACCTATGGGCCAGCCCAGCGCCCCGGTGGTCGGAGCGACCTTCTTCAATTTCTCCCCGGCCATGGTGGCCCGCTCCGTCCCCGACCTGTGGTCCTTCGCCACCCCGGCCCAGCTGCTCGAGGCGCGTTCGACTGGTGCGACCCGGGCCCTGCGCCGGCTGCTCGGTCCCCTCGCTGACTCGTCCCAGGTATCGGCGGCAGCGGCTTTGGCTCGGCGAGCCATCGACGGGCTGGTCACGGGGGGGCTGACGCTGGCCGCGGCGAATGCCTCCCTCCCCTGGCCGGCCGACGAAGTGACCGTCCTGTGGCAGGCCGCCACCGTGCTGCGCGAGCACCGCGGCGACGGCCATGTCGCCGCTCTGGTGGTCGAAGGGCTCGATGGCTGCCAGGCACACGTCTGACTGGCTGCGACGGGAGCGGTGGCCCGCACCGTGCTGCAACCCAATCGAGGGTGGACGGATCAGGAGTGGGACCACGCCCAGCGGACCCTGATCCACCGCGGCTGGCTCGACCGTCATGGTCGAGCCACCGACGAGGGCATCGCCGGCCGGGCTCGCGTCGAGACGACCACCGACCGCCTGGCCTCGGATCCCTGGAAGCAGCTGGGCGCCGCGGGCACCGCGGCGCTGGCCCAGGCCTTGACCCCACTGACCAGGGCCGTCATCGCCTCAGGGGTGATCCCCAAGGTGAACCCCATGGGTCTGCCCACCGAGCTCTGACAGTTCGCCGCCCGGGCCGACCGCTGCCTCGGGAGCCAGGGGCCACGCAGAGCCCTCAGCTCTCCGGATCGCGGGGAAGCCCGAGGGTCCGCTCTCCGATGATGTTCCGCTGCACCTCGGCTGTGCCGCCGCCGATGGTGAGCGCCGGTGCGAACAGGAAGCCCTGGCTCCAGATGGTCGGTGGCCAGCGGAAGGCCCCGTCAGCCGGCATCGATGGACCCGCCGGTCCGCGTCCGGCCAGCATGCCCGCCGCTCCGGCCAGGTCCTTGGCCACCGCCATGACGTCTTGGCCGTGCTGGTCGGCCAGCGCCTTTCGCACCGACGCCTCGGCCCCCGGCTCGATGCCGGACACGGCGGCTGAGATCATCCGCAGACGGAGGAGGCGCAGGATCTCACCGTCGGCCCATGCCCGGGCCAGGCGCTGGCGGAGCTGGGGATCCACCACCCCTCCGGCGTCGCGCACAGTGTCGATCAGGTCCTGGGCCGTCGGCCCCTGGCCCCAGAGCGCTCCGGACCCCGACAGCGAGACCCGTTCGTTGCCCAGGGTGACCTTGGCCAGCGCCCAGCCCCGGTTGACTTCACCCACCAAGTTCTGACGGGGGAAGCGGACCTCGTCGAAGAAGACTTCGTTGAAGGTGTGATCTCCGGTCATGTCCACCAACGGCCGGACGGTGATGCCGGAAGCGTCCATCGGGCAGATGAAATAGGAGATGCCCTGCTGCTTGGGCGCCTCCGCGTCGGTCCGGGCCAACAGAATGCCGAATGCGGCCCGATGGGCGAACGAGGTCCAGACCTTCTGTCCGGTCACCACCCAGTCCTCGCCGTCGCGCACGGCCCGGGTGGAAAGCGCAGCCAGGTCGGAGCCGGCGCCGGGCTCGCTGAACAGCTGGCACCAGAACTCCTCGCCCGAGAGGAGCGGGGGTAGATAGCGCTCCTGTTGGGCGGTCGATCCGGCATGGATCAGGGTGGGACCGGCCCACCCGATCCCGATGGGGTTGTCGGGCCGGCGCAGGCCGGCCAAACGGAGCTCGTCGTCGATGACCAGTTGGGTGACGGGGTCGGCGCCCAGTCCCCACGGCCGGGGCCAGTGCGGGGCCACGTAGCCGG
Organism: uncultured Acidimicrobiaceae bacterium; assembly: GCA_963781305.1. Classification (GTDB taxonomy): domain Bacteria; phylum Actinomycetota; class Acidimicrobiia; order Acidimicrobiales; family RAAP-2; genus DASXMT01. Next base: position 751,884 of record CAWAFL010000013.1, on the reverse strand, counting down.
CTTCGGCCAGGTCCCGGCCGGTGACCGAGGGGTGCTCGGACAACCAGTCCCGAAAGGCCACCCGTCGACGGTCGTTCCCTCCGGGCAGGGCGAAGTCCACGACAGCCAGAGTAGGCGCCGCTCCCATTAGGCTCGACTGGTCGAGCAGCATGAAGCGAGCACCGTAACGACCTTAGGCACATCCGCCACCTGGCCCAGGGGCGGAGTGGGGAGCGATCTGTGAGCAACTGGAATTACGCCGATGTCTGGGAAGTGGTGGCCGAGACGCTGCCGGACTCCATCGCCCTGATCCACGGGGAGAAGAGGCAGACCTGGGCCGAGACCGACCGTCGGGCCAACGGTCTGGCCCGGTGGCTGCTCGATCAGGACGTCAGCCACCAGGACAAGGTCGCCCTGTACCTCTACAACTGCTCCGAGTACCTCGAAGCCACCTTCGCCACCTTCAAGGCAGGATTGGTCCCGGTCAACACCAATTACCGCTACGCCGACGACGAGCTGGCCTATCTGTGGACCAATGCCGACGCGGTGGCCGTCATCTTCCACGGCATCTTTGCCGAGCGCATTGACGGGCTGCGGGATCGGGTCCCCGAGGTGTCCAGCTGGCTGTGGGTGGACGACGGCACGGGACCGTGCCCGGCCTGGGCCACGCCCTACGAGGATGCCATAGGCACCGGGGACGGTTCCCGGACCGCCGCCCCCTGGAGCCGCAGCGGCGACGACATCCACATGCTCTACACCGGCGGCACCACGGGGATGCCCAAGGGTGTGATGTGGCGCCAGGACGACCTGTTCGCCCGGCTCAACGGGCAGGGTTTCCGTCGCTACGCCGACGCCGACGGCATCGAGGGGGTCCGGGCCGACCTGTCGGCGAACGGACCGGGGATGACCCTGCTGCCTGCCTGCCCGCTGATGCACGGTACCGGCGGGTTCACGGCCATGGAGTGCCTGAGCGAAGGGGGCCGCGTCGTCACCTTGACCTCGCGCCAATTCGATCCGATCGACCTGTTGGACACGGTGGTACGAGAGCGGGTCAACGGGCTCATCATCGTGGGTGACGCCTTTGCCAAGCCCATCCTCCGGGCCCTCGACGAGCATCCCGGCCACTGGGACCTCACCAGCCTGCTCGCCATCATCTCCTCGGGAGTCATGTGGAGCGAGGAGACCAAGCAGGGCCTGTCGAAGCACAACAGCACCATGATGCTGGTGGACGCATTCTCCTCATCGGAGGCGTTGGGTATGGGCTCGTCGGTCTCGTCGGGGACCTCCGCCGCCCGTACCGCCCAGTTCACCCTGGGTCCCGAGGTCAAAGTGCTCGATCCAGACGGCAACGAGGTCAAGCCGGGATCGGGCCAGGTCGGGGTGCTGGCCATCGGCGGCCGCAATCCGCTCGGCTACTACAAGGACGAGACCAAGTCGGCGTCGACCTTCAAGACCTATGACGGCGTCCGCTACTCCATACCGGGCGACTACGCCGAGGTCGGCGAAGACGGCAAGATCCAGCTGCTGGGGCGGGGCTCGGTGGTCATCAACACCGGCGGGGAGAAGGTGTACCCCGAAGAGGTCGAAGAGGTGATCAAGACCTACCCCGGGGTGGCCGACGCCGCAGTGGTCGGCATTCCCAACGAGCGGTTCGGTGAAGAGGTCGTGGCCGCGGTGGAGCTCAAGCCGGAGGTCGAGGAGGGATCGGTCACCGGCGGGCAGATCCAGGCGTTCGTGAGCGAGCGGTTGGCGGGCTTCAAGTCACCCCGTCGGGTCCGCTTCGTCGATTCCATCGGTCGATCACCCGCGGGCAAGATGGACTACGGGCGGCAGCGGGACGAGGCCATCGCCTGGGCCGCGGGCGGCGCCTGATCGGAAACGACGAGCGCCCTTCCAGCGGCGATCGTCGGTGCAGGCATCGGTTCAGCCCTTGTTCGCTCCATGGGCACGAACGAAGTCGTTGACCAGGTAGTACGCGTCGATCGACTCACCGGCGTCGCCCCAGAACCCCTCCAGCACGTCGAAGGCCATGTTCCCCAGCTCGATGTAATGGTTGTTGACGTCGGTAATCTCGAGCTCCCCCCGCCCGGAGGGAACCAGGGTGGGGATGACCTCGAACACGTCGGGGTCATAGCAGTAGATGCCGGTGACGCCGTAGGAGGAGGGCGGGTCATCGGGCTTCTCGACGATCCCCGAGATGTTCCCGTCGCCGTCGAAGGTGGGAACACCGAGGTGGCGGAGGTGCTCGGGCTCCTCGACCGCCGTCAACAAGATGCGCGCCCCGTGCGGGTCGGCCTGGAACGCCTCGACCATCGGTCGTATCGATCCCTCGACGACGTTGTCGGCCAGCATGACCAGGACCGGGTCCCCGCCCGTGAAGCGCTCGGCCAGGCCTAGGGCCTCGGCGATGCCGCCGGGACGTTCCTGGTAGCCGTAGCTGAGACGATCGATGCCGAAGGCGTGGCCGTTGCCCAGCAGGCGGAGGAACTCGCCGGCGTGGGTTCCCCCCGTGACCAGCATGATCTCGGTGATCCCCGCCTTGACCAAGGCCTCGATGCAGAAGTTGACCATGGGCCGGTCATAGATGGGCAGCAGGTGCTTGTTGGTGATGGTGGTGAGGGGGTGAAGCCGGGAACCGGTGCCACCGGCCAGAATGACGCCCTTCATCGTCGGCAGCCTAACGGGGATCGGAGTCGGGACCGGGGGCGGCGGAGCCCGAGTCGGCCAGGAGGGCATCGGCGAGTTGCGGCCATGCCTCGGCCGCCCACGGCCCGAAGGGCCGATCGGCCAGGCCGGCGCAAGCCAACCCGGCCACGGGATCGACCCACAGGAACGAGCCCGACTGGCCAAAATGGCCGAAGGTCTCGGGCGCGTTGTGGTCCCCGGTCCAGTGCGGGTGCTTGGTCCCCCGGATCTCCACGCCCAGTCCCCAGTCGCACGGATCGAAGCGCCCGAACCCGGGCAGCACCCCGGCGAGCCCGGGGAAGGCCACCGAAGTGGCCAGCTCGTGGGTGGTGGCGCTGATCAGGGTAGGGGTGGCCAGCTCGTGGGCCAGCCGCAGGAGGTCACGGAGCGGGCCGTGCAGCCCGGATGCGGGCGACGCCCCGTCAGGCAGGGTGGTGGCGTCCATGGCCAGTGGGCTGAGGACCCCCTCGACCACATAGACGGGGAACGGCATGCCCGAACGCTCGGCCAGGTGGGCGGCCAGCCACTCGAAGCCGGCATTGGAGTAGATCCTCCGTCGACCGGGAGCACTGAGAGGCGTGCGCCCCTCGGGTCCGAGGCCCGACGCGTGGGCCAGCAGATGCCTGACGGTGGAGCCCGGCGGTCCCACCGGTTCGTCGAGGTCCAGGGTGCCCTCCTCCACCGCCACCAGGACGGCCAGAGCGGTGACCGGCTTGGTGACCGACGCCCAGGGATAGCGGCGATCCATGTCGCCGACCGAGGTCGGGCGGTCGATCGCACCCCTGTTCGGCCCGGAGCCAATCACCCCGACGGCAGCCGCGGTCACCGGCCAGCGAGCAACTTGGTCGAGGGAAGCCACGGCCCTAGCGACGGTAGACGGACGTCCGGCCTCGCCCCAGAAGGCTGGACGCGGGATCAGACGTCGAGGAAGCGGCGAACGGCGAAGGCCGAGCCGATCACGCCGACCCCCACACCGACCACCATGACCAGGATGCAGGTGGCGGCCACCTCCCAGCCGCCCATGGCCATCTGGGCGGTGATGGAACCGCTGGCGTCGTGGGGCACGTCCAGCCCGATGCCCCAGTACAGGCCGAGGACGGCCAGCACCGCCACTCCCCCACCGAGCAATCCCTGGACCAGTCCCTCAGCCATGAACGGCAATCGGATGAACCAGTTGGTGGCGCCCACCAGCTTCATGACCGACACCTCCCTGCGCCGGGCGAAGATGGCCATGCGGATGGTGTTCAAGATAAGCACTGACGCCGAGAGCAAGAGCACCACGGCGATGGATAGGAAGACCCACTGGAGGACGTGGATCACGTTCTCCATGGTGTGGATCTGGGCGGTGGGTGACGCCACCGTGGCCACACCCGGCTTCCCAGTGAACTGCTCGGTGATGATCGAAGCCTGGGACGCCACAGTGAGATGACATCGCCATGACGACGGCACATCGGACACGCTCAGGGCGTTGGACAGGTCAGGCGGTTCGAGCTGCTTGGCCTCGGCGAAGTCCCAACTCTGGCTACGGGCGGTGCACGACTTCACGAACGGGAGCTGCTTGAGCTCCGAGCCGATGGCGTTGTATTGCGAGTTCGGCGCCCCAGCCTTGACGAACACGGCCACGTCCACGCCCTGCTGCCATCGGGTGGTGGCGTTCGAGGCGCCCTGCTTCAACAGCAGTGCCGAGCCCACGAGGGCCAGGGACACGGCCACCGTCAACACAGCAGCGATAGTCATGAGCCGGTTCCGCCACAGATTGGTGCCGGCTTCCTTGGAGATGTACCCAACCGAGACGGGCATCAGGCTTCGGCCACCATGCCTCCGTCGAGACCGGTCCCGATCACCGTGCCCGTCGGCGATCCGGCCCCTTGGGCGGCGATGGCACTGTCGATGCCGTACACGCCACGGGCCTGGTCGCGCACGAGCACACCACGGTCGAGCTCGATGACCCGGCGCCGCATCTGGTCGACCATGCCGGCGTCATGGGTGGCGATGACCACGGTGGTGCCCGTCCGGTTGATCCGGTCCAGGAGCCGCATGATGCCGAGGCTGGTGGTCGGGTCCAGGTTCCCAGTGGGCTCGTCGGCCAGCAGGATCAGCGGCCGGTTCACGAAGGCCCGGGCCACGGCCACCCGCTGCTGCTCGCCACCGGAGAGCTCGTGGGGAAGGTTGTTGCGCTTCTTGGACAGGCCCACGAGGTCCAGGACCTGGGGGACCTGCTGGCTGATGACGTGCTTGGGCCGGCCGATGACCTCGAGGGCGAAGGCCACGTTCTCGAAGACGTTCTTGTTGGGCAGCAGCCGGAAGTCCTGGAAGACACAGCCGATGTTCCGGCGGAGATAGGGGATGCGCCACTTCGACAGGTGACCGATCTCCTTGCCGGCCTCCCAGATGCGGCCCGAATCAGGGGTCTCCTCCCGCAAGAGCAGCCGAATGAACGTGGTCTTCCCCGAGCCCGAGGGGCCGACGAGGAAGACGAATTCCCCTTTGTCGATCTCCACCGAGCACTGGTGGAGGGCGACGGTGGTGCCCTTGTACGTCTTGGTGACGTTGTCGAAACGGATCATGAGGAGAACATCATGAGAGAAGGGGTTGGTGGAACAGAACGCGGTCCCATCGGATGAAAGTGTAACAACCTTGGCGGCCGATCTGGGGTAGCCCCGGTTATTTCCCCTTTCGTCGCAGCTCAGCCTGCCTGCGCAGCTCTGCTTCCATGAAGGCATCGAGGTCCCCGTCGAGGACGGATTCGACGTTTCCGGTCTCCTCGTTGGTGCGGAGATCCTTCACCAGTTGGTACGGCGCCATGACGTAGGAACGGATCTGATTTCCCCACGCGTTGTCGGCTCGGTCACCCGAGAGGGCCTCCAGCTCCGCGTCCCGCTCGGCCCGCTGGCGCTCGGCCAACTTCGCCCCGAGGATCTGCATGGCCTTGGCCTTGTTCTGGTGCTGGCTCCGCTGGTTCTGGCACGACACCACGATCCCGGTGGGAAGGTGGGTGAGCCTGACAGCGGAGTCGGTCTTGTTGACGTGCTGGCCGCCTGCCCCCGACGAACGGTAGGTGTCGATCCGAAGGTCCTTCTCGTCTATGTCGACCTCGCCGGACACATCCTCCAAGAAGGGGACGACATCGAGCGAGGCGAAGCTGGTCTGGCGCCGGTGTTGCGCGTCGAAGGGCGAGATGCGCACCAGGCGGTGTACGCCGCGCTCGGCGGCCAGCAGGCCGAAGGCATAGCGCCCCTTCACGATGAACGTGGCCGACAGCAACCCCGCCTCTTGGCCCGGGGTGGCCTCGTCCACCTCGATCTCGAACCCTCGACGCTCCGCCCACCTCGAGTACATCCGGAGCATCATCTCGGCCCAGTCCTGGGCGTCGGTCCCGCCCGCCCCGGCGTGAAGTTCCGCCACCGCGTCGAGCTCGTCATGGTCGCCGGAGAACAGCGACCGAAGCTCGAGGGCTCCGAGCCGGCGATCCAGGTCGGCCAGGCCCGCTTCGACCTCGGGACGCTGCGACTGGTCGTCCTCTTCCTCCAAGAGCTCGTAGAGGGTTGCCGCATCGGACAGCGTCTCGGTCAACCCGTCCAACAGCTCGAGGTCCTCGGTGACCCGGCCCAGCTCGGTGGTGACGCTGCGGGCGTTGTCGGGATCGTCCCACAGGTCGGGCCGCGAGGCCGCCGCCTCGAGCTCGGTGCGCCGGGACCGCAGGTGATCGATGCCCAGATAGTGCTGGGCCACCGACAACCGCTCGGTCAAGTCGGTCAGCCGGGCAGGGATGTCGATGCGATCAGGTTCGACCCCCGGGCGGGGGTTGCCAGCTGCCGGCATTCAGTTGGCGCCGTGGCAGTGCTTGAACTTCTTGCCGCTCCCGCACCAGCACGGCTCGTTGCGTCCCACCTTCTCATTTTCCGTCTTCACGATGGGAGCCTGGATCTCCATCCCCTCGGGGGCGAGGTTGACCCCGCCGTTGGCGTCGGGATTCTCGGCCAGCGCCCGCTCGGCCTCCATCAGCACTTGGCCGGCCAGGGCTGCCACCATGGGGCCGGCGTCTTGTACGGGGTCATCGGCGGCAAGGTAGCTGGCGCGACCGAGGTCCGGTTCGGGGGCCTGCTCGGTCAGCACCTGGACGTGGAAGATGTACCGCAGGTAGTCGTCGGTGATGCTTTCCATGAGCCTCTCGAACATGGCGAAGCTCTCCCGCTCCCAGGCCACCAACGGGTCCTGGTTGCCCATGGCCCGAAGGTTGATGCCTTCTCGCAGGTAGTCCATGTCGGCCAGGTGGTCCCGCCACCGCTGATCGATGATCTGCAACATGACGTCCCGCTCGAGCTGGCGGGCCGTGTCCTCCCCGCCGGGCAGGGCGACTTCCCGCTCGGCGTACTGCTCCAGTGCCTCGGTCACCAGGCTCTCGGTCACCTGCCCGGTGGTGGTGGCCTCGTCCAGGTCCTCGACCACGAACTGGGTCGGGAAGTACTGGGTCACCTCGGTGATGAGCCGGGGCAGGTCCCACTCCTCCACGTAGTCGCTGGGGCACGCCTCGGCCACCAGCTCGATCATGGTGGACTCGAGCAGCTCCAGGGTTTCCTCCCGGAGGTCCTCTCCCTCGATGATCTGCAGGCGCCGCTGGTAGATGACCTTGCGCTGCTGGTCCATGACCTTGTCGTACTTCAGGACGTCCTTGCGGGTCTCGGCGTTGCGGCCCTCAACCGTATTCTGGGCCCGCTCAATGGCCTTGGTCACCATCTTCGCCTCGATGGGCATGTCGTCGGGCAGGGCGCGGTTCATGACCCAGCTCATGGCGTTGGTGGCGAAGAGCCGCATGAGGTCGTCCTCGAGCGACAAGAAGAAACGGCTCTCGCCCGGGTCGCCCTGGCGCCCGGCGCGGCCCCGCAGCTGGTTGTCGATCCGGCGGCTCTCGTGGCGCTCGCTGCCGAGGACGTAGAGCCCCCCGGCGGCCAGCACGGCCTGGCCCTCTTGGGCACAGGACTCCTCGAACCGGGCCTGTGCACGGGCCAAGGCCTCTTTTCCCTCGTCCGACCCGAGATCCAGTCCCTCGGTTCTCACCTCGTGGGCAGCCAACAGCTCGGGGTTGCCGCCGAGGATGATGTCGACCCCGCGCCCGGCCATGTTGGTGGCCACCGTCACCCCGCCGACCCTTCCAGCCTGGGCCACGATCTCGGCCTCGCGGAAGTGCTGTTTGGCGTTCAGCACCTCGTGGGGGATCCCCTTCTTCTCGAGGAGCCGGGACAGTTGCTCGGACTTGGACACCGAGGCCGTGCCCACCAGGACGGGCTGGCCGGTGGCATGCCGTTCGGCGATGTCGTCGACCACGGCGGCGAACTTGGCCTCCTCGGACTTGTAGATGAGGTCGGAACCATCAGCCCGTATCAGCGGCTTGTTGGTGGGGATGGGCACCACGGGAAGCGAGTAGGTGTTGGCGAACTCCGACGCCTCCGTCTCGGCCGTCCCCGTCATCCCGGACAGCTTGTCGTAGAGGAGGAAGTAGTTCTGGAGGGTGACCGTGGCCCAGGTGTGGTTCTCCTCTTTGATCCGAACCCGTTCCTTGGCCTCGACCGCTTGGTGCAGGCCGTCCGACCACCGGCGACCATCGAGGGTGCGGCCGGTGAACTCGTCGACGATCTTCACCTCGCCCTTGTCGATCAAGTAGTCCTTGTCCCGGCGGTAGAGCTCTTTGGCCAGCAGTGCCTGGGTCAGGTGGTGGACGTGGTTGACGGCCACAGCGTCGTACAGGTTGCTCACCCCGAGCTGGCGCTCCACCTTGGCGATACCGGACTCGGTGGGGACGACGATCTTCTTCTCTTCGTCGACCTCGTAGTCCTCCTCGGCCCGTAGCGTCCGCACGATGCCGGCGAACTGGTAATAGAGCTTGGCCGACTCGGCGGCGGGACCCGAGATGATCAGCGGGGTCCGGGCCTCGTCGATGAGGATGGAGTCCACCTCGTCGACGATGGCGAAGTGATGTCCGCGCTGGACCATGGCGTCCAAACTGCGAGCCATGTTGTCGCGCAGGTAGTCGAACCCGAACTCGGTGTTGGTCCCGTAGGTCACGTCCGACTCGTATGCCTGGCGCTTGCCCAGGGGATCCTCGATGTCCGGGCCGACGCGGCCGACGGTGAGGCCGAGGAAGTTGTGCAGCCGTCCCATCCAGGTCGCATCCCGGCTGGCCAGGTAGTCGTTGACGGTGACCACATGGACTCCGTTGCCGGTCAGCGCGTTCAAGTAGACGGGGAGAGTCGACACGAGGGTCTTCCCCTCGCCCGTCTTCATCTCGGCGATCCACCCGAAGTGGAGGGCCATGCCCCCCATGAGCTGGGCGTCGAAATGCCGCTGGCCCAGCACCCGCCAGGCTCCCTCGCGCACCACGGCAAAGGCCTCGACCAGCATGTCCTCGAGGGTCTCGCCGTCCGCCAGGCGTTGGCGGAACACGTCAGTGGCGGCGCGCAGTTCCGCGTCCGAGCGCGCCTCCATCTCCGGTTCCAGGTCGTTGACGAGAGGAACCAGCTCCGCCAGCCGACGGACCTTCTTTCCTTCGCCCGCGCGGAGGACCTTGGTGAAGACGCTCATAGTCCCACCATCCTACCGTTCAGCCCCTCCCGGCGGTCTCGGTGGACCCTATTCCCGCCGCTCGGCGGCGCATTCCCGTGGTGCCGCTAGGCGGTGCGCACCTTTGGTCGCTGCAGCGCTCGTGCAGCGGCGCTCGATCGCCGGCCCTGGTGCGAGTTGATCAGGAGTCCCTTGGTCTTCTCCAGCTGGTGCTCGAGCTTTTCCGCCACCTGGTCCACCGCGGCCAGCGCCTCGGGTGCCGCCGCTCGGGCTCGGATCACCCGCCCGTGGCCGGTCATGATGACCTCGCACAGCTCCCGGTCCACGATCCGGGGATTGTGCTCCTCGCTGAACCGCACCTCCGCCCGTTCGAGGCCTGGGCAATACCGACCCAGCCGGCCCACCTTCTCCTCGACGAGTGCCCGAACTCCATCGGACACGATCCTGCGGCCATTTGCGATGACAACGTCCACTTGCTGGTCCTCCTGTGTGGTTGGGACTGCTGGGCTCGGCCGGTCCTCCTCATCGGTCTCCGGGGAATGGAATGTGTGCGCTACGTGCGGCTGACCTGGTCTTTGACCCCACACTCGCCTGCAGTGGAAATGGCGGCCCGGCACCGGCGGCTCTCTGACCGCACTGCGGTCGACAACCCGGCGGCACCGTGTACGGCACGCGTCACCCCATCTCCGCCCGTCCCCGACAATCGGGAACGCCGCGGGCAGGTCTTACTCCTAAGCCGCACCATGCTCGGCAACCAGGAGTTGCCTTACGTGGGTCGTTTTGCCTGCGACTGGCTTCGACTTGCAACCACAGACCCGCACGTAGCTCACGTTGGGAGCTTACGCCCCACGCCGGTCAAAGCAACGGTCAGGTGAACGGAGTTCACCGGCTTGCCACTCTCGCGACACATGGTCGCAACACAGGAGTTCGCCCAACAGAGGCACGGCTCCTGGCTGAGATGCCGCCAGGACGGCTCACCTCTCGCTCAACTGCCGCTTGATGTCGTCCAGCACCGGAATGGGACCGGGATCGATCTCCTCCCGGGCGGCCAGGTGCAAGGACACGAAATCGCCGATGAGGGCCAGGTCGAAGAGCTGGGCCAGGTCTCCCTCGCCCGCCGCCCGCACCTCGAGGATGTCGACCACCACCTCACGCAGCACATCGGCTACCAGCTCGAACCGCCTTGACACCTGGGGGTGCTCGGCATCGTGACGGAGATTGATCAACGTGATGATCTGCCGGGTGACATCGCCGTGCTGTCCCCAACCGGCGATTTCGTTGTGGCAGAGCTCCGGATAGACGGCAAAGAAGGCCGGCGACTTGGCGTTCTCGTTGATCTGCGCCTTCCAGCGAAAGGCGGCGGCGGCCCCGAGCGCCTCCGAGCTGTGGATCAGCGGGATGGTCCGCCCGATCCGGCGAGCCAGGTCCTCGGCCACACTCGCCGGCCCTAGCAGCGCGTCGCGTCGGCGGCGCAATTGGTCGATGGCCTGAGCGACCCAGTGCCCCGCCCCCGGGAACAGTCCGATCTCCTCCAGGAGGACGAGGGGGGGCACGGCCATGGCACCGAGGGCGGCGCGGGGCTGGGGGATATCGGTCGGCACGGGAACGACGGGCACGCGCCACTCGTCGGCCAGGCGGACCAGTTCGCCTCCGCCGGACACGACAACCAGGGATGCCCCCGATTCGTAGGCCAGCCCAGCCGCTTCGACCGTCTCTTCGGTGTCGCCCGAGAACGATACGGCGAAGACCAACGAGCCGGCGCCCACGAAGTCGGGAGGTTGATAGCCCTTGACCACGGCGACGGGCACGGCCATGAACGGGGCGGCGGTAGCGGCCAGCACGTCACCGGCGATGCCGCTGCCCCCCATGCCCAGGACCACGACGTTCTCGACCGTGTCGCGGCCGGGCAGCCCGCCCACGCCCTGCGAGGCGTTGACAGCCTCGGCCACCTGTTCGGGTAGGGCGGCCGTCGCCGCCCACATGTCGAGGGTGTCGACGGGGAGGGGGCTGGAGACGGCTCCGTCAGCCGGCGCGCCGGCCGAATCGGTCACGAACCGGCTTTCTCCTGGGTGAGGGTGGCCCCTCCGGCATCGGCCTTGGCCATGAGCCGTGCATGCTCCTCGCCGGATACCTCGGTGGCCTCGTCGATGAGCATGACGGGTATGCCGTCACGAACCTCGTAGCTCCGCTGCAGGCGGGGGTTGTACAAACGCTCTTCATCAGCGAAGTACAGCAGTGGCCCTTTGTCCTCGGGGCAGGCGAGCACTCCGAGCAGGAGTGGATCGAGCGACATGGTCACGGTTCTCCTTCGTTCACTTCGTTCGATTGGTTCGTTCGGTGCCGTCCCACTGGGTCGGTCCCACTGGGTCGGTCCCACTGGGGTCGGGTACGAGCTAGGCGCCGGTGATGCGGGACACCTCGGCCAGGATGTCATCGACGTGTTGCTGGCACTCGTCGTCCGTGCGGGCTTCCACGTTGAGGCGCAACAGCGGCTCGGTGTTGGACGGCCGTATGTTGTACCACCAGTCTCCCCGGTCGACGGTAAGCCCGTCGAGACGATCGGCGATGCCCAGTTCGCCGTGCGCCGCCTCCACGGCAGCCGCCATCTTCTCGACTGCGTCTGCAGGGTCGGGCACCTCGGTGTTGATCTCGCCCGATGCTGAGTAGCGCTTGTAGGGAGCGAGCAATTCGGACAGCGGTTTGCCGGTGACGCTCAGCAGCTCCAGGACCACCATGGCGGCGATGATCCCCGAATCGGCACGGTAATTGTCCCGGAAGTAGTAGTGGCCGGAGTGCTCCCCACCGAAGACCGCCCCGGTCTCGGCCATCACCGCCTTGATGTAGCTGTGGCCAACCCGGGTACGGACGCCGGTTCCACCGTGTTCGGCGATGACTTCTGGTACCACCCGGGAACAGATGCAGTTGTAGAGCACGATCGAGCCCGGGTACTTGTCCAGCATGGACGCCGCAACCAGCGCGGTGGTCAGCGAGCCCGACACCGGTTCGGCCTTCTCGTCCACCAGGAACACGCGGTCTGCGTCACCGTCGAAAGCCAGTCCTACGTCGGCGCCGGCGCTCACGATGGCCGCCTTCAGCGCGGTGAGGTTCTCCGGTTGGATCGGATCGGCCGGGTGGTTGGGGAAGTTGCCGTCGAGCTCGGGGAAGAGGATCTCGACCTTGAACGGGAGCGGCTCGAAGACCTTAGGGGCGACGAGCCCGCCCATGCCGTTGGCGGTGTCGGCCACCACCTTCAAGGGCCGCAGCGAGTCGACGTCGACGAAGGAGCGGACGTGGTCGGCGTACGCGTCCAGCAGGTTCTGCTCCTCCACAGGAGCGAGCGCGGCGGGATCGACCACGGGGGGACCGTCGCTCCCCCATTCGTCGAGGAGCTCTTGTGCTGTCGCCTGGATCTCGTCCAGCCCGGTGTCCTTCCCGATGGGCCTGGCCCCGCTCAGGCACAGCTTGATGCCGTTGTACCGGGCCGGGTTGTGGGAGGCGGTGAACATGGCTCCCGGAGCGTCCAGGCGGCCGGCGGCGAAGTACAAGAGGTCGGTCGAGGCCATTCCCAGGTCCACGACCGCCACCCCTTCGGCGCGCGCCCCCTCGGCGAACGCCTGGCTGAGGGCGACACCGGATTCCCGCATGTCCCGCGCCAACAGGAGGCGGGGACCGCCGGTGAATCGGGCCATGGCCGCGCCGATAGCCCAGCACTGATCGGTATTGAGCTGATCGGGAACCGTGCCCCGAATGTCGTAGGCCTTGAAGATGTCGGCGAGGCTTGTCATGGCCAGAACATCCTACTCAGCCCCCATCTCCGACCTCGTGGGACCAGCAGAGTTCCGTTGGGCGCCGATTGCCGTGCTGTTCGGATCAGGAGTCGCTGGGCGCCTGGTTCAAGTCGTTGGTGGCCTGGTTCAGCATGGTATCCAGGTCATTGAGCTGATTGTTCAGCTGGGTCACGGTGTCGGGACCGAGCGGCTGGGTGGTCGTCGTCGTGGGCGCGGCCGGGTTCACAGGTGCCGTCGTCGTCGTGGCCACATGCTTCTTCACCGCGACGGGCGTGCCCCCTCCGCACGCCGCCAGACCAAGGCCCGACGCCGCCACCAACGCCACGGCGGCCAGGGTCGCTCTAGAGGCTCGCATCCGACGGAGAGTAGCAAGGGCGGAACGGGCCGGACTCACATGACCCCGTGGACGGCGGCGGGCTCACTCACTTGGCCCTCGCGGGCCCGGACTCATGTTGTCCTCGCTCGGCGCCGGCGGCGGGTCCGCAGCGACCACCAGCCCAGCACGATGAGGGCCACCACGCCGGCGCCGGTCAGCACCTCGCCCAAGCGGTTGGCCCCGGTCGCGCCGTAGTGCAGGGTCACGTCATGGCTGGTCGGCACCACCACCATCATGTTGGAGGCAGTCCGCCAGGGACCGATGGCTCCGCTGACCTTCCAGTTGGGGAAGTAGGACACCTTGACCTCGACCGGCGTGCCGATCCGGTTGACGTGGAACCGGACGGTGTTGTCGGTGGTGGAGATGGCTGACACGGTGGCCCGGGGAACGGGCACGGCCGCCGGGGTGGTATCGGTGGCGGAAACGCGCTGCCAGGTCGCCGGTCCGCCGGATGTGGGCACCACGTTCCACCGGATCGGGTTCTGGTACCAGGTCAGCGAAGGCGGTAGCCACTCGGTCTGGTCCGGGCCCACGTGGTTCCAGACCACGGGCTGGTTGGTCAGGGGCTGGACCAGGGAAGTGTCGGAGATCCGGTAGATCTTCCACGTCGTGTTGAGGAGCTCACCGTTGTAGCTCGTGCTCCACGGCCCGTTGGTGGCGACCAGGGTGGCGTCGGGATCGTCGGCCACAGCCTCCTGTACCGTCGGCGACGAGGCCATGAAGTAGCGGACGCCAAGCAGCTGGAGGTGCTCGATCCCGAGCGGTATGTTGAGGCCCCCATAGGGCAGGCCGACCATGGCGTCCGACGGGGTGGCGGAGAGCTCGTTCTGGTTGAGGAAGTGGAACGGGGTGGTCGTGGCCGATTCGAACAGCAGGCCCTCCATCGAGTCGATGCAGCCGTTCGTCCAATAGGGCAGCAGCATCAACGCCATGGTCGTGCCGAAGCGGTTCTCCGACGGGTCGTACTCCCACATGGCGCGCCCACAGCCCTGGGTGGCACCGATCGACGCCATGGTCTGCATCAGCGACTTGTACTCGGGATAGTCCGGCTTCTCCTGATACCCGGAGTAGTTCCACGTGGCCCAGGCAGACGGCTGGTCGGCGCCCACGGTCACCCCGACCTGGGCCAGGTCGTTGGCCGGAAGGACCAGGGGGGGCACGACGGCCACGACGGCGCCGACGAGGCAGAGGAGGGCCCCCACGATGGCGGCCGGCGGACGGGTGGGCGGGCGAGGCCGCCGGAACCGGGTGATGCGCATGCCCGGCCGCCAGCCCGCAAGTGCGCTCCCCGCCGACTCCTCGACCGACTCCACCCAGCGGTTCATCCGACGGCGCCGGACCAGCCGGGCCACGGCCGCCGTCACCTCCGCCACCGCGAGCCCGGCGAAGAGGTAGAGGCACAGGAACCACAGGGGAAGGAACCGGACGTTGTAGAGCTTCCCCTGGGGATCGAGACAGACCACCGCGGCCGAGAACCCGGCCATCACGGCCACGAATAGGGAAACCCGGTTCCGACGCACGACCATGGCGACGAGGCCGATCAGATCGACGGCCAGGACCCAGCGGGCCGAGCCGGGGAACAGCAGATGGGGGAAGCCCTCGACGTTCGTCCAGCCCATGTTGGTGGTGTACGCCTGGTCCAGGTCGAAGGGCACCAGCCACCACGCGGTCAGGGCGACACCGACGGCGCCCACCACCGCCAACCACAGCAGCCGGATGCTCCAGCGGCTTCGGGCCGCGCGTCCCCGGACTCCCGACAGCAGCGCCCTGGCCAGGTCGCGGTCGAGGACGAGCCACACCACCGCCCCCGCGATTGCGAAGAGGCCGGTGATGAGGTGGCACAGGATGGTGGCGGCCAGGAGCACCGCGGCCAGGCCGCGCTGGCGGTTGGTGCGCAGGCCGCGCGCCACCAATCCAAGGAAGACGAGCGCCACTGACAGGCCCAGCGAGTAGGAGTACTCGCCGGCCATGGTGGACAGGATGTTCCCACCGTAGATGGAGAAGCTGGGCTCGAACAGGAAGGGCAGCGTCGAGGCGGCCAGGCACGCGGGGCCGGGATCCCGAAGGCCGGCCAGACGCCCGAAGGCCCACGCCGCGATGGGCAGCGTGATCGTTCCCAGGATCGTCACCAGCTTGAAGGCGACGTTGTAGGTCACCAGCCCGTTGAACAGCACCGTCAACACCGCGGGCAACGGGAAGTAGAAGGTATAGACGGGAAAGCCGTCGTACCAGTCGGGGTCCCAACCGGTCAGCTGCCCGTGGGCCAACAGGTTCGATTTCATGAAGGCGGGCAGGATGACGTGGGCGCCGGTGTCACCTCCGGCCGTGGTCGTATTGGCCAACAACAGCGAGGGATGGAGCTGCCACAGGGCAATGGCGATGACGCCGAGGACCACCACCAGGTTGGTCCAGCCCACCCACGACCCGGGACCGATCCACCGCCGCCAACGGGGCGACATCGGCGCCGGTATTGGCCCGGTGCGCCCAGCGGTGTGCCTGGCGGAGTGCCTCGCCGGGGAGACCGGGGGCTTGGCCGGTGAAGTCAGCACGTCAGTGGATGACGCCGGTGCCCGTGGCCAGCAAGGCAATGATCGCCACCAGGTTGAACGACGCGTGGGCGACCATGTTCATGCCCAGCCGGCCGGTGCGGTAGGCGATGAACGAGAGGATGATCCCGAAGGTGGCCAGCCCGAGCAGCTGAAGAGACTCGGCGTGGGCCAGTCCGAACAGCACCCCGGTGATCACGATGGCAAGGGCGGGCCCGACCCACTTGCCGATGTTCCCGAACATCCGGGTCAGGGCGCGGAGAATCAAGCCGCGGAAGAAGAGCTCCTCGAAGAACGGTGCGCCCACCACCGTGAAGATGGCGATGATGGCGAAGCCGGTTCCGTGCGACGCGCCGGTGAGCTTCTGGCCTGGTGCGCTGAACCGCTGGTTGAAGTCGTGGATGTGGCTCTCCAGCGGGATGTACATGGCGGCGATCAGGTACTGGCCGGCGATGCCGATGGGCACGCCGACCAGGTCGATCCACCGGAACCGCAGCCCGAAGTCCCGGACCAGTTTGCGGGTGCCACGGACCCGGCTGGCCAGCCATGGGCCGCCGAAGAAGCCCACCCACAGACCCAGCAGGGTGGAGGCGACATACCACTCGGGAGGAACGTTGAGGCGGGACACCGCCGAGATGTTGTGCGTGTTCCCGGTGAGGGCGGCGGAGATGACCACGAAGATCGAGGCGATGATCTGACCGGCCAGAAAGCCCAGAGCGGCAAAGATCAGCCAGAGCCAGGCATCCCTTCTGTTCCGAGGGGCGAAGCCGGCCGCCAGCTGCCGGCCGAGCGGCACGGGGTGGTCCTGGATCTCGACATCGATGGCGGCCACCGATGGCTCGAGCTGCCCGGCGGCCGGGCGCCCCCCGGGAGGTGGAGGCCAGTACGGCCGTGGTGCCACTGGTGGAGGCTGCGTTGCCACTGTTGGAGGAGGTGGTGGGGCTTGCGGTGGCGGGGGGGGTGGCGCCTTTGGCGGAGATGGTGGCGCTGGCCGGGTGCGTGAAGGGCCGGTGGCCGGGTGGGGTGCTCGGGGGGCAAAACCGCCGTCGCCCTTGCCGGTGTCTGCGCCCGTGTCGCCTCCGTCGATCACCCCGACACGTTACCGACCGCCGCCTCGCCTGAGGTGGCGGGGAAGCGATGCATCAAGGCATGTCGGAGGCGCATAGCATGGTGCGGTGCCTCCGCCCAACCCCGATCAGCCCAGCGGCCCCTCCGGTCCCGGAGGCCCGGGCCAAGGCGCGCCCGGGCAGGGCCGGAACATGCGGCTCATCTATGCCATCGCCATCATCGCGGTTATCGCAGTCATCGCCGCACCCTCGCTCCTGTCGAAGTCCTCGGCCAAGTCGATCAGCTACCAGAGCTACCTCACCCAGGTCCAGGACAAACAAGTAAAGACGGCCCAGGTCGACACCACCTCGGGCACCATCACCGGCACCCTCGACAACGGGACCAGCTATACGGTCTCGGGGCCCAACCCGGCCGTCGATTCGGAGTACACCGCGCTCAAGGCCGGCAACGTCCAGTACACGGTCGTCACCCCCAAGAGCAACCCGCTTACGAGCATCTTGATCTATCTCCTCCCCATCATTCTCATCCTTGGGGTCTTTTATTTCATCAGCAGAAGGGCGCAAGGACAGATGGGCAGCATCATGTCGATCGGTCGGTCCAAGGCCAAGCTCTATTCGACCGAGCGACCCTCCACCACATTCGATGACGTGGCCGGCTACGGCGGCGTCAAGCAGGAGATCAGCGAAGTCGTCGACTTCCTCAAGACTCCGGCCCGGTTCAAGGACATCGGGGCCCGGATACCCAAGGGCATCCTGCTGGTCGGCCCCCCCGGTACCGGAAAGACGCTGCTGGCTCGGGCCGTGGCCGGTGAGGCAGGGGTCCCGTTCATGTCGGTCAGCGGATCGGACTTCATGGAGATGTTCGTGGGCGTGGGGGCCAGCAGGGTCCGCGATCTGTTCGCTACAGCTCGCAAGCAGGCTCCCGCCATCGTCTTCATCGACGAGATCGACTCCATCGGCCGCAAGCGCGGCGCCGGCCTCGGCGGCGGTCACGACGAGCGCGAGCAGACGCTCAACCAGATGCTGTCGGAGATGGACGGTTTCGATCCGACCGAGGGGGTCGTGGTCATGGCCGCGACCAACCGCCCCGACATCCTCGACCCAGCCATCCTGCGTCCGGGCCGGTTCGACCGCCAGATCGTGGTCCCGCTCCCCGACCTCGAAGAGCGCCTCCCCATCCTGCAGGTGCACTGCAAGGACAAGCGCATCGCTCCCGACGTGGACCTGGCCCTGGTGGCCCGGGGCACGCCCGGGATGAGCGGGGCTGACCTGGCCAACCTGGTGAACGAGGCCGCCCTGCACGCAGTGCGGCGGGGATCCAAGGTGGTCGAGACCCAGGACTTCGAGGCGGCCCGGGACCGTGTCCTCATGGGCCAACGCCGCGAGAGCCTGGTCCTCTCGGACGACGAGAAGGAGCGGGTGGCCTTCCACGAGGGCGGCCATGCCGTGTTGGCCTATGTCCTGCCCGAGGCCGATCCGGTGCACAAGGTCACGATCCTGCCCACCGGCATGGCTCTCGGGGTGACCCAACAGCTGCCGGTGGAGGAGCGCCACATCCACCCGCGCTCCCATATCGAGGACGCCCTGGCCGTTCGTATGGGTGGCCGGGTGGCGGAGCTGCTCGTCTACGGCGACCTTTCCACCGGGGCCAGCAACGACCTGGTGGGCAACACCGAGCTGGCCCGGAAGATGGTCCGCGAGTGGGGCATGAGCGACCAGATCGGACCGATGGCGTGGGGGTCCGCGGGACAGGTCTTCCTGGGCGAGGACCTGATGCATACGCGCGATTACTCCGAGGACACCAGCCGGGTCATTGACGCCGAGGTGGAGCGGATCCTGCGCGACCAGGAAGAGCGAGCCCTCGAGGTGCTCTCCCGCCACCGGGGTGGGCTCGATGCCGTAGCCCGTGCCCTCTTGGACGAGGAGACCATCGACGGCGCCACCGTGGGGAAGCTGGTCGACACCGCCTACGGGAAGCCAGTCCACGAGCACGGGGTCAAGGCGATCCCACCGGTATTCGTGGCCGAACAGCACGGTCGACCGTCCGGTGATTCCGGAAGCTCCGGGGCGGACCAAGCCGGAGCGAACGGCAACGCCGACGCTCGTGGCGGGTCAGCGACGAACGGGGACGGGAGCAAAGCAGAGACCGAGCCGGGCTCGGAAGTGGAGTCGGAGGTCGCCGGTTCCTCGCATGCGTCCGAGCAGTCGGGCAACGGGCAAGCGGGCGGCCAACAGGAAAACGGCCAAGGCTCCGCGCAGCCGTGGCCACCGCCACCACCGCCGCCCCCCGGACACTGGCCTCAGGCCCCTGCCCCCTGGCCCGCACAACCGGCTCCCGGACACTGGCCTCACCAGGCTCCGTGGCCGCCCCCCCCACCGCCGCCGCCGTCTGGCCGCCGGTAAGCCTGTCGGGGCTTTACCCGCCCGGTACCGCGCTGGCCCTCAACTCCTGGCCGTCAGGTAACCCCACGGCCCTCAAAGCCTGGGTCTTATGGAGCCCCAGCGCGGTCAGCGGCAAGGCAGTCAACCAAAGGGAAGACCGGTCGATGAGACCACGCCGGTGGCCCCCGACGGGACGCTGTCCTCTTCCACCGCTACGGGGACATTCGACCGGACGTCGAGGGTGGCCAGTCCGCCCACGGGCGCTTGGGCCAGCACCAAGAGCGAATTGGGCTTGACCAGCAACACCTTGGCCTGAGCCGGGGTCCCACCGAGCGGTGTCACCGTCACCTGGGCGGAGACTGGGCCGGGATTGGATACGGCGAGGCTGGCCACCGCCGCCCCCTGCACGCCCGGTGCGTTCCCGACGCCGGGAGCCGGCACCAGCCAGTTCTGGTTGAGCTGTGGCGTTCCGAGCATGGTTCCGAAGGTAGGAACGGGCGCCCCATTGGCAGCCAACACTTCCCTGGCTACCACCAGCCCCGACCCGCCGGTGGAGGAGATGGTCACCGAATAGGGGACCTGATGCGGTATCCGACTGGCCGTGCTGGCGGCAAAGGGGACGATCGACTTTGCCGGAAGGTCAACGCTGACCGGAGCCACCGCACCCTGGGTCAGACCCACGGCGATCACGGCCTTCTCAGCCGTGCTCCCCGGGTTGGACAGCATGAACGAGACGCTCGAGCCGGCAGCGGACGGGTTCGTGGTCTGGGCGAAATACCAGTGCGGATCGACGGCGGGTGCCCCGAGCGTTAGCGACAGGCCGCTCGTGCCCGAGCTGCTGACCAGTTGCAATTGGTTGGCCACGACCTGACCCGACTGGGCGCTGACCACCGTGGCGATCGCCGACCGCCCCTGCACGTAGTCGCCCACGTTCTCGACCACCAACTGGCCGGCGGGTATCGAGAGGCCTTGGTAGAGCTGAGGCTGCAGCACACCGGCATCGGTGTCGAAGGACACGTTGGCCACGGCCTCGGTGGACGTCGGGTTGTAGAGGGTCAGGACGAGCTGGTTTCCCGCGGTGGTGGCCCCGCTGGCGAAGAACCAGTTCGCCGAGGAGGCCGAGGCGCACGGAGCGGTGGTCCACCCGTCGGGGCCCGCTGCCGCCTGGCTCACGCCGATACCCCCGCCGGCGAAGGTGAACGTCGAAGCGCCATAGCCCATGGGAGCGAAAATTCCGGGGTTCACGGCGATGGTGCTCCGGGCGGGAACCGAGATCGTCTGGTGGAACGACACCGAGGCCTTGCCCGTGTTCACGGTGGTCGACACGGCTCCGGGCACCGTTCCGTTCCCGGTATTGGTCACGTAGACGGTCGTGTTGGCCTGGGCGCCTGCGCCGGTGGTCCCGCCGGCGCAGTACCACGATGAGGCCGATGCCGAGGTCACGGGAATGGTCGACGCGCTCAGCGTGGAGGGGGCGGGGGGCGGCGGTTGTCCCACGGCCCGGTCGACAAGGGCGGCGCCCACCAACACCGCCACCACGGCCACCACGACGGCCAGGCGTCGTCCGGCCACGCGGTCGCTCACCTGCCGGCTCGGGCGAACAACGGCGTGGCCCGTCGGCGTCACGATGGGACCTCACGGGACATGTGTTCTCCGACCGGCAGGGGGCCGTGGGCATCGGATTGTCTCGACCGGCGCCGACCCCGCGGGGCCACCAGACGGCGACGGCGTAGCAATGCGGCGATGGCCGCAAGCCAGACCACGATCTGGAAGGCCACGCCCAGGGGTGACCAGATGTCGCTGCTGAACTGCAACGTCCCCGTTCCCTGCGTGGCCACGTCGTAGCGGGCCGCCCATCCGAACGAGGGGCTGCTCGACTCGACAGCGCCCGACGGAGCAATCAGCTGCCATCGACCGGCAGGCGCCACCGCAGCCAGGACGGTGCCGGGCACCAAGGGCCCCTGATAGGACGAGGCCGCGGCGGGACCGGGCAGCACGGGGCGGAGGCCGGACACGATCGGTGTCCCCGGTGCCATGTTCAACGGAGAGGGCAGCGAGGTCGGGAGGGGAGTCGTGCGGTTGGCCGGCGTGGTCGGACGTTCGGCCCGCATGGGAATCCAGTCGGCGTTCTCGTACACCGTGATCCCCGTTTGCGAAAGGACCGGGTGGAGATCGAGCTGTTGGGCCAGGGCCGGGTCCAGGTCACCGGGAAGGGGATATCGCTGGGTCTCTTGCAAGCCAGGGATGTTCGGGGCGAGGGCGGTGACCACGGCCACGTAGCGGACGCCGGCTGGGGCCAGGAGCTGTCCGAGTCGGTTGGTCTCGCCCTCCCGGGCCTGGTTGACGGCACTGCCCAGGGTGCCGGCTGGCCCCGGGTCGGCCGCGTTCCACAACCAGGTGGCGTTGGGCGCCCCGTTCTCCGAGGTGGCATAGGCCAGTCCGTCGCCCGCCGGCCAGCTGCCCTGGTTGAGTGCGCGTGGGTCGCCGAGCCACAGGACCCGGAACGGTCCCTGGGGCACCTTGGCGTGCATCCATCCGACGGTCTGGGCGGTATCGGTGGTGGGCATATCCCACCGGCCGGGCAGGGCCGAGATGACAGTGGGGAACGCCCCGAGCACCACGACGATGGCCGCGATCCCGGTGGCCGCCTGCTTCCAGCCGAAGGTGGCCGACCGCAGGTCTTCCTCGAACGCGGCGATGCCCAGACCGATGGCGGTGACGATCGCCGCTGCCGCTGGGGCCAGCAGGACCATCGGGTCTATGGCCAGGCTGCCGGCCCACCCGCGGCCGATGACCCAGGCCAGGAGCCAGAACACCAAGGCGATAGACCAGCAACGGGTCGCCCATCGGAACCGGTCACCCCGTCCGATCAGGAGGGGCAGCAGCGCCGCCACTGTGAACCCCCAGGCCAGAGGGGATACGCCGATGGGACCGACGGCAAAACGGAGCAGGTCGCCCCATGAGGAGGCAGTTGACGGGGCGCCGGCCACGCCGAGGACGTTGATCGCCCCGCTGCCGGCGCTGAGGGTTCCGATCAGCCACGGCAGGCACAAGATTGCGGCCACCACGGTGGCTCCCACCGCAGTCACCAGGGCCCTGATCGACGGCTGCCAGGCGCCGAGCAGGGCGGCCGAGACCAACAAGGCCACGGCCACACCCAGCACGACAAAGGCGGCGCTGGGTACGAACGAGACGAGGACAGCCTCGAGCACACCCAACGTGAGCATGCGCCGCAAGATCCGCGGGCGGGGCTTGGCCCCCTGTCCGGTACCGGTCGCACCCCAGTTGGGCGCGGCGATCCGCCCCGCCGCTGACCTCGTGAACGGGGCCAAAGCCGTGGCCCGGAACAACAAGGTGAGCACCCAGGGTGCTCCGGCGTAGACGATCAGCGCCCCCCAACGACCGAGAGCCAGGTCGTTGTAGGGCAGGGGAACGGCCAGATAGGCGATTCCCGCCACCATGCCGGCCCGCTGGGAGCCGAAGGGACGCATGAGGCGCACCGCCCCCCAGGCGCCGAGCGGAAGGCAGGCAAAGATGGCCACTTTCAGGGTGAGGCCCATGGCTCCGAGCAGGACGGTCCCGAGCAGGCCGAGGAGGGCGAAGGCGGGCGATGCCGGTGCCGTCGTACCGACCCCGGATGGATGCCACCCGGCGGCGAACTGGTGGAAGACCCCCGACCAGCCCGGCAACGGTGCGAACTGGCCTATGGCCGGTATGCCCGATGTGATGAGGCCCCGCGAACCGATGAGGACGACGATGACCGCCACCACCCAGCCGGTGACGATGCCCCGTCCCGACACCCGCCCCTGCTCGGTGGGACTGACCCCGTCGCCGTCATCGGTCACCCTCGGGAGCTCGACCAGGGACCCCTGGGTGTCGTTCTCGTGGACATCGAAGGCGGCAGCGGCGGCCAGCTCGTCGGCGTGGGCCCCATGGAACCCGTGCTGGAACAGCCGCCTGGCATAGGCCGACAAGCGGGCACTCCCCCCCACCTGCTGCAGCCGGATCTCGGAGTCGCTCAACCGGCGGTGACCTTGCAACACCTTGCGCTGCCGCCGAATGACGCCCAACCGACCAAGGTTCCATCGCCACGCCCGAACCACGGACCGGGCGCGGACCCGGTTACCGGCCAGCTCCGCCACCACGACCTCGCCCAGGGCCAGAATGACGATCTGCGGCACGATGCGGAGGAGACTGAAGCGCCCATAGCATTTGAACACGGCGAGGAGCTCGTGACGGCGTTGCAGCTCTTGAAGCGTGGTCGGCGCGGCGACAGGGGCGTCGGCGGGCGCGACGGCGGGCTGGCCCCTGCGGCGGCTGGCGCGGTGGCGCGGCGGGATCGCGGCCGGCATTTCGCCGACGCTGTCGGCCAGCAGCTCGCCGGGCGGCGGCTCGGGAGCGGTCAGCGCCCCGACGGCATCGGCGATGGAACCCACGCGGTCGACCAAGGACGGTTCGAGAGGCCGCTCTCCACTGGCCAATCCCTCGCGGTGGCGGACCCGAGCGTCGGGGGCCACGATGATCCGCGCCCCGGCCACCTGGGCCCGCCAGCAGAAATCGAGGTCCTCCCCCATGGCCACGATGGCCGGGTCGAACCCTCCGAGCTCGCCAAAGAGGTCGGCACGGATCAGGGCACACCCCCCGGGGGCGACGAAGACGTCGCGGACCGAGTCGTGTTGGCCATGGTCGATCTCTTGGGGTTGCACCCGGCCGACCACCGAACCGCCCTTGTCCACGGTCATACCCACCTCGAGGAGGCGACCGGGGTCGTCCCAGCTCACCAACTTGGGTGACACGATGCCGGCGTTGGAACGAAAGGCCTCCTCGACCAGGAACTGGACCGCGTCGGGGGCGAGGGCCACGTCGTCGTGGCAGATCAGGTAATAGGCCGCGCCGTCCACCATCGAGGTGACCTCATTGGCCGTGGCCCCGAATCCCCGATTCTGGCTGAAGCGGCGGACATAGGCGTCGGGCAGGACGCCGGCGACGCGGACGGTCAGGTCCTCGGCGCTCGCTGCATCGAGCACCAAGATGGACAGTTCCTCGTAGCTCTGCGATCCGAGCGAAGCCAGGGTCTCCTCGAACCAAGGACCGGGATCGTGAGCAACGATGACGGCGACGACCGGCGGTGCCAGCGATTCCATTAGGGAGCAGAGGCTATCGGGCCGGTGGGGGGCTCGGGGAAAGTCTCCAGCTCAGCGCCTCTTCGGACCTGAATTGTGCGCTCCTGGGCGGCCTGGGGCCCCCACCACCATGCACGGCGATCGCCCCTGGGGTGCTTGCAATCGTTTATCACGGCGTATACACTTGTATCTGTCACCAGTTGTCCGGAACCCCCCATCCGACCATCACCAGGAGATGACGATGCCAGATTTCCCCACCAACCTCACGAACACTGCCAAGGACTTCACCACCGTGGCCAAGGACGCCGGCTACGTCGCCATCGGCCTCGGTGTCATCGGCTTTCAAAAGGCCCAAGTACAGCGCCAGGAGCTGCTGAAGCGGCTGTCGGAGCTGCCGGACCCCCGCGGTGAGATCGAAACCCGGCTGAGCGAGGTCCGCTCTGACGTGACCAAGGCCGTGCACGACGTGGACGCCAGGGTCGAGGACGTGATCGAGCGCATCGAAGCCGCCATCGTGCCCCTCGAGCAGCGCCTGCCGGCCGCTGCCCGTGACCTGGCCACTCAGCTCCACACACAGGCTCGTGAGGCCCGTTCGCAGATCCGCGACCTCATCAAGACCGGGGCCTGAGCCGCCCATCGATAAATTGAGCGACCGGAACCCCCTCCGGCCCTTTGAAGAACGGCCCGCTCCGGCGGGCCGTTCTTCGCGCCCGGGCTCGCCCTGGCCAGTGGTGCGGCGGGGCAGGAGTGCCATCGCCGCGGCAGGCGCCTCGGTGGGCACCGGTATTCAATCGGCGTGCTGGCGCCAGTACTCCAGGACGTCGGCCAGGGTCTGTTCGAGTGGGATCTCTGGCTTCCACCCGGTGGCATGTTGCAGGCGCGTCGGGTCGCCCCGGAGAACCGGTACCTCGACCGGGCGGGTCAGGACCGGATCGGTCTTGAACTCGAGAGACGTGCCCGCCAGCCGCAAGAGGGTGTTGGCGATGTCCTCGATGGCGACGTCGTGCCCCGAGCACACGTTGTACACCTCGCCCGGCTCGCCCGACTCGATCAGCATCCGATAGGCCTTGACGACATCTCGGACATCGGTGAAGTCTCGACGAGCGGCCAAGTTGCCCACCGCTATGGACCCGTCGCCCCGGCGATCGGCCTCGACAATGCGCTTGGCCAAGGCAGGCACGGCGAAGTTCGGTGTCTGTCCGGGGCCGATGTGATTGAACGGCCGGACCACGATCACCTCTTGCCCGTGCCCGCGGAACGCCTGGCCGGTGATCGCCTCGGCGGCCAGCTTGCTGGCCGCGTACGGGGTAAGGGGTGCCGTCGGGGTCAGCTCGTCGAGGGGCATGAGCGAGGGATCGGTGACCGCTCCGTACACCTCGGCCGAGCTGGTGACCAGGACGCGGGGATCGGTCCCACACTGACGGGCGGCGGCCAGCAGCGCGGCGGTACCGATCACATTCACCTGCAGGACCTGCAGTGGGTCCTCCCACGACTCCCCCACGTGGGTCAGGGCGGCCAGATGGTAGATGGCGTCGGGAGCGGCGGCGGTCACCGCCCCGAGCAGCGCCACCGGATCGGTGACATCGACCTCGTAGTCGATGGCGACCACCTCATCACCCTGCTCTCGCAGGTGATCGGCGAGCCAGGTGCCGACGAATCCTCGGCCTCCGGTGATCAGCGAGCGCACGACCGGTCACCCTACCGGTTCAGCTGGCGGAACAACGGCTGGCTTCCCTGGGCTCGAGCGACCCGGGCCCCCCTGGGCATAGCGATAGGCCTGGACATGTCGATCCGCACTCTGCTCCCAGGTGTGGGCGGCGGCGATCTCGAGACCCGCCTGTCGCTGCCGCTGGCGCTCAGCGCCGGTAGCACCGCCTGATCCCAGGACGGCATCAAGAGCCTCGGCCAGCCCGTCCCGGTCCCCCGGGACCACCAAGGTGGCGGCATCACCGGCCACTTCCTCCATGGCCGTGCCCGACGTGGTGATCAACGGCGTCCCGCAGGACAAAGCCTCGAGGGCGGGGAGGCCAAACCCCTCGTAGAGGGCCGGATAGACGGCGGCGGCGGCGGAGCGGAGGAGCGCGGGGATCACCGCGTCGGCCACGTACCCGGTCCGCACCACCCGCTGGCGGTTCGAGACGGCGGCGATGGCCTGATCGACGGCGCCGGCCCCCCACCCGTCCCCGCCCGCCAGCACCAACAGGGCGTCGGGGTGACGATCGGCAATGCGATCGAAGGCACGGACCAGGGAGGGGACGTCCTTGCGGGGCTCGAGCGTGCCCACGAACACCAGGTAGGGCCGTCCGTCTGCGATCCGGGCATCGACCACACCCAGGGCGTCGGCGTCGGCACCGGGCTCGGCCTCGTGCGGAGCGAACCGCTCGGCGTCCACCCCGTGATGGGCCACGAACAGCTCCGCATCGACCCGGCACCATCGGGCCAGCTCCTCGGCCGTAACCCGGCTGGGGCATACCACGGCGGCAGCGCGGCGGGCGGCCACCCGGATGGCCCGCTTGAACAGCACCACCTTGGATCGGTCGTGCCATTCGGGTGCCTCGAAGAAGCTGAGGTCGTGGACAGTCACCACCGTGGGAACCGACGAGCGCTCGGGCATCGTGTAGTGGGGGCCGTGATGGACGGCGGCATCGAGCCGGCGCACCAAACCGGCAAGGGCCAGCTGCTCCCAGGCCAAGCGGAGGGGACGTCGCCGCGGAGCGGCCGACACCAAACGGGCGCCGGGCGCCGTTCGTGCCCATCGCTCCCGATCCCCCCGGCGGCCGATGAGAACCAGGTCGAGGTCGGGCCGGACGGACAGCGCAGACGCCAAGTGCAGGGTGTACTGCCCGGCTCCGACTGGGTCGGCCGGCACCGCGGAGACGTCGAGGGTCAGCTCCAGCCGGTCGCCGGTCGCCGCCACCTCACCCACCGGAGCGGACCTCCTCCCAGAGAGCCACGTGGCGCCGGGCGATGGAGGACCAGCTGAGCTGGGCGGCGTGGCTCCGTCCGGCCGTCTCCAATCGGTGCCGCACGGTCTCGTCGGTGGCCACCACCAACAGCCCTTCGGCGATGGAGTCGGTGTCGTTGGGATCGACCTGGTATGCGGCCGATCCGGTGCTGGGCACGTCGCTGGCCACCACCGGTGCGCCGGCCAGCATGGCCTCGACCGGTGGGAGGCCGAAGCCCTCCATCAATGGGACATAGGCCAGCAGGCGGGCCCGGGCATAGAGGCCGGCGAGCTCGGGAGCGGTGACCATGCCGGCCAGAACGACCCCTTGGTGCCCGTGGAGCTGTTCCCCCCAACCGCTGGGGCCGACCACCACCAGCGGCCACGGCTCGGGGAGCGAGGACCGCATCCGGTCGTAGGCCAGGGCCAACCGTGTCAGGTTCTTGCGGGGTTCCATGGTTCCCACGCTGAGCAAGAAGGGCCCCACCACTCCCAGCCGGGCGAGCAGGGCATCGACCGCCGGCGAGTCCGGAGCGGGAAGGTGGTCGCACCCCATGGGAACCACGGTCACCCGATCCGGGGATGCTCCCGCGCCCACCAGGTCAGCGGCGACCACCTCGGACGGGACGATGAAGCGATCGGAACGGACCAGGGACCGTTGCAGGGCCGCCTCGTGCCAGGCCCGACCGCGCGCCGGGTAGGTATCGGGAACGTGACGCCACAAAAGGTCGTGCACCGTCGATACCAGGGCGGCGGGTCCCGGTTCCACCGTGGCCATCGACAACGCCTGGACGACGTCGAAGCTGCCCGGTGCCCGCAACAGCCCCCGGTCCCAGGCCCGAGTCAGTACCGGTCCGGGAAGCACCGAGGAGCGAAGGGGGAACCCCAGCATGGCCAACAGGTCGGGCTTCTCCCTCGGTCTGCTGGCGAACAGCTCGATGTCGGGCCGACCCTGATCGGGCAGTTCGGTCAGGCCCTGGATCAGGCCCCAGACGTAAGTACCGATCCCACCGGCGGCCTTGCGCCGCAGTTGCTCCACCAACAGGAGCACCCGTACGGGCCGGTCGGTCGGCGCGGGCCCGGTCCCGGTGGTGCGGACCCCTGGTTGGGATGTCACCGACCGACCGCCGCCGCGGCATCCCGATACAGGCCAGCCAGGCCGCGGGCACAGGCCGACCAGGTGAACGCCTCGCTCCTCAGCCGTCCCCGTTCGATCAGGTCCGAGACCGAGGCTCCCCCGGCCAGCACGTCGGCCAACGCCTCGGCCAGGGCTTCGGGGTCGCCCGGCCCCACCAGGACGGCGGCATCGCCCACCACTTCGGGGATGGCCCCGACCCTGGTCGTCACCACGGGTACTCCTTCGGCCATGGCCTGGACGGGCGGGAAGCCGAAGCCCTCGTACACGGACGGATAGGCCAGCGCGGCGGCGCCACGCAGCACCTGGCCGAGATGGGCATCGTCGAGAAAACCGGTACGGAGGATGCGGGCCCTGGCCGGCGATGCGTTCACCGCTGCCTGGAGCGCCTCGGAGCCCCATCCGTCGGTCCCCACGACGACCAGGGCCACGTCGGGGTGGCTCTCGGCCACCAGCTCGAAGGCCGCCACCAGCGAGGGGTAGTCCTTCCTGGGCTCCACCGTGCCGATGGCCAGCACGTACCGAGACGTGCCCGGGGGCAGATCGAGCACACCCGATGGGCCGTGACCGGGCGCCGACCCCGGGTCACCCGGCGCGACCCGGGAGCCTGGGGACGCCATGGTGGATGGCTCGGACCCGTTCGGGCGGGAGGTGGAAGGCCTCGATTACCTCGGCAGCCACGAACCGGGAGGGTGTATGGACCCAGGCCCCCTCCGCTACCGCACGGCGGATCAGCTCCGGGAACCGGAGCGTCGAGGCGTCGCACAGCTCAGGGAAGCGCACGATGGTGAGGTCGTGCACGGTCACGACCCGGCCGGCTCGGCGGGCCGGGGGCACCACGAAGTTGGTGCCGTGCACGACCTGGTGGGCTCCAACGAACCATTCGAGCGGGGGCACGCCCCAGCGACGCCACGACGCATGCAGCGGGCGGGCGGGCATGGCCCGTTGGTGGGTGGACACTCCCTCGGGAACCAGCTCCACGATGCCCTGGCGCCGCCTCCAGCTGATGGCAAAGGCGGAAACGTCCACGTCGTCGAGCTGGGCCAGGCCGCCGAGGGCACCGGCGCAGAAGACACCGACGCCGGTGGGACGACCCAGCAGCGGCGTGGCATCCAGGGCCACCGAAAGCCGGGTATCGGACGCGGACACAGGCTGAACAGTTCCCGTTTCCGCGGTCGCTGATCGCTCAGGCGGCACGCACGGAGCCTTGCACATGTAGTGAGACGGATTGACACTCCCGGAGTCCTCATCGTGGCCGGGGGCGGGATACGGGACGGCGCCGGGCCGTCGGTATCGGCCCACTAGCCTGCCCAGGATGCTCGTTGCCCTTGCCGGAGGTGTCGGCGCCGCCCGATTCTTGCGCGGGTTGGTCCGCGTGCTCCCCCCCGCAGAGATCACCGCCATCGTCAACGTCGGCGATGATACGGAGCTGCACGGGCTCCACATCTCGCCTGACCTCGACACGGTGCTCTACACCCTGGCCGGCGCCATCAATGCCGAAACCGGGTGGGGACTGACCGGGGAATCCTGGACGGTGATGGAGACACTCGAGAAGCTGGGCGGGCTCACGTGGTTCCGGCTGGGCGACAAGGACATCGCCACCCACTTCTTCCGCACACAACGACTGGCCGAGGGCGCCACCCTGAGTGAGGTCACCACGCAGTTGGCCCGCGCCTGGGGCGTCGACGTCCACCTGGTGCCGGTGTCCGACGATCCTGTCCGCACCCGCGTGCAACTGGCCGACGGCCCCGAGGTGGCCTTTCAGGAGTACTTCGTGCGCCTGCACCACGACGTGGCCGTCTCGAGGGTTCGCTTCGACCACGCCGAGTCTGCCCGGCCCGCCCCCGGCGTACTCGATGCCATCGCCTCCGCGTCCTCCATCGTGGTCTGCCCGTCCAACCCGGTGGTGTCGATCGCCCCCATCCTTGCCGTTCCCGGCATCAGCGAGGCGCTCGCTGCTCGGCGGGAACAGATCGTGGGCATCTCCCCCATCGTGGCCGGCGCCGCCCTCAAGGGTCCGGCCGACCGCCTGCTCACCGAGCTCGGGTTCGAGTCGTCTGTGGTCGGTGTAGCCCGCTGGTACGCCTCGTGGGTGGGCACGCTGGTCATCGACGAGGCCGACACCGCGCTGGCCGCGGCGGTCGAGGCCGAGGGCGTACGCTGCGTCGTGGCCCCGACCATCATGTCCACCGTCGAAAGGGCCGCGTCGCTGGCTCAGACCGTTCTCGATGCCAACCATGCCTGAGCTGCCGGCCAGCGAAGCAGACGGCGGACGGGGGCCGGCGCCTACCCTCTCGGTCATGCCCATCATGGGCATGGGCGAAGTGCGTCCCGGCGATGATCTGGCCGAACTGCTCGTCGCCGCACCCGGAGTGTCGTTCCAGGACGGGGACGTGGTGGTGGTCACCCAGAAGGTGGTTTCCAAGGCCGAAGGTCGCCTGGTCGCCTTCGACCCGGAGGATCCCACAGCCAAGGCCCGGTTGGTCGAGTCAGAGTCGGTGCGGATCCTCCGTCGGCGCGCCGAATTGATCATCGCCGAGACCAGACATGGGTTCGTCTGTGCCAACGCCGGCGTGGACTTGTCCAATGTCGAAGCCGGGACCGCCGCCCTTTTGCCCCTCGACTCCGACCGCTCGGCCCGGCGGATCCGCGAGGGTCTCCGTCACCGCCACGGCGTCTCGGTGGGGGTGATCATCTCCGACACGTTCGGGCGCACCTGGCGCAAGGGCGTGACCGACGTGGCCATCGGCGTGGCCGGGGTCGCTGCCGTGATCGATCTCCGTGGGACGGCGGATGCCCACGGCCGGGTGCTCGAGGCCACCGAGGTCTGCGTGGCCGACGAACTGGCTTCCGCTGCCGAACTGGTCATGGGCAAGGATCGAGGCGTCCCGGCGGCCGTGGTGCGGGGGGTCGACCCCGCCTGGCTTCGCCCGGCGTCGGTGGCCGAAGAGATCGTGCGACCACCCGGCGAGGATCTGTTCCGCTAGGGCCAACGCCGGGTGGGCCAACGCCGGGTGGGCCAACGCTCGGTGGGCCAACGCTCGGTGGGCCAACGCTGGTGGCCCGGCTGGGTGGCCAACGCTGGTCACGCCGGCTCAGCCCACCCTGGCTCAGGTCAGCGAATGCCGACCAGATCGACGACAAACACCAGGGTCTCGTTGGGTCCAATGGCCCCGCCGGCGCCGCGCTCGCCGTACCCGAGACGGGGCGGGATGGTCAGGCGACGACGACCGCCGACCCGCATGCCGGCCACACCCTGGTCCCACCCGGCGATGACGTGCCCGGCTCCCAGTGGGAACTCGAAATGCTCCCGGCGGTCCCACGACGAGTCGAACTCCTTGCCATTCGACCAGGCCACGCCCACGTAGTGCACCTGGACCTCGGCGCCGTTCTGAGCCTCGGGTCCGGCACCTTCTTCGATCTCCTCCACCAGCAGATCGGTGGGCGGCTGCTCATCGGGGATGGTGACGGTCGGCTTGCTATCGGAAGGCATGCTCAGACTGTAGGCGCCGGTAGACCGATGACGGCGAGCCGCCGGTGGCGCTACCGGCTGTAGCCCTGCTTCGGGCCGCGCTTTTTGGCACCGGCACCAGCTTTGAGATGACGGTTGGGACGTGAGGGGGCGCCGGGCTTCGACGCCGACGCACCCTCCCCGGGACGCCGACCACGCGATGGCTTTCCGTCAGTCGACCAGCTCGAGTCGCGGTCGGGCCGTCGGGGTGACGACGTTGTCGCCCCGGACCACCCGGTGCGTTTCGGCGAACCATCGCTGGGTCGCTTCTTGGCGTAGGGCGTCCCCCCGGAGGCGGAGCCGGAACGGTTGGGGCGGTGATTGCGATCGGTGTCCTCGAAGCCGCGATGACGTCCGACCCGCGCGTCGCGCTCGGCCCGGGTCTTCCTGACCGACTCCACTGAACCCTCGCCCAAGGCGGCGGCCAGAGAGGAGAGGTCCGGCGCCCCGGTGATGGTGGGGACACCCAGGTCGCGCTGCAGCTTCTTGACCGCTCCCGACTTGTCCGGGGTGACCAGGCTCACGACGACGCCAGAAGCGCCGGCTCGGGCCGTCCGCCCGGAGCGGTGCACGTAGTCCTTGGCGTCGGCCGGCGGGTCGAAATGAATGACGGCCGTGACCCCGTCGACGTGGATGCCCCGAGCGGCCACGTCGGTCGCCACCAGCGCGTCGACATCGCCCCGCATGAACGAAGCCAGCGCCCGCTCGCGCTGCTTTTGGCTCCGGTCCCCGTGGATGGCCGCGGCCCGGACACCACGGGTGTCGAGCTGGCGGGCCATCCGGTCGGTGGCGTGCTTGGTCCGGCAGAAGATGATGGTGGGACCGGACGCGGTGACGATGTCGGCCGCCGTCCCCAGCCGGTCTCCGGCCGCCACTTTCCAGAACACGTGATGGGCCAGCGAGATGCTCTCTTCGGTCGCCTCGATCTCGTGGCGGGCCGGCTTCTTCTGGTAGCGCCGCACGAGCACGTCGATATCGCCGTCCAGGGTGGCCGAGAACAGGAGGGTCTGCCGACTTTCCGGCGTCTTGTCGAGCAGCCGGCGAACATCGGGAAGGAACCCCATGTCGGCCATCCGATCGGCCTCGTCGATCACCACGATCTCGACGTTGTCGAGATGGATGCTCCGCCGTTCGATGAGATCGGTGAGCCGGCCGGGACAGGCCACGGCCACGTCGACCCCCCGGGCCAGGGACTTCAGCTGCGGGCCGTAGCCCACGCCCCCGTAGAACGAGGCCACCTTGAGGTTCCGCGCCGAGGCCAGCGTCTCGATCTCCGTGGCCACCTGGGCACACAGCTCACGGGTGGGTGTCAGGACCAGAACCCGCGGATGTCCGGGACGGGAGTTCTTGCCCTTCAGGCGGGCGATGGCGCCGAGGCCGAAGGCCAGCGTCTTCCCCGACCCGGTGGGTGCCTTACCGCACAGGTCGCGTCCGGCCAACGCGTCGGGCACGGTCATGGCCTGAATGGGGAACGGGGTGGTGATCGATCGTCGCTCGAGGGCGGCAACGAGGTCAGTGGGAACGCCGAGGTCGGCGAATGAGGGAGGCATATGGGCGCGCTTTCGTGCGATGAGTAACTGAGTACGGAGCGCAGAAAGAAAAAAGAAGCGAGTCATTCACGACTCATCGCGCACCAGGGCCCACTCACCTTAGTTGGTTTTGAGGCTGGAAGGGACGCACCGGCCGACAGACCCGCTCGCGGATCGCTCCGATCAGGAGGCGTCGGCCAGCCGCTGGCGTATGAAGTCGAGGACGGCGTGCGTCCCGTCAGCGAGGCTGGTCCACGGCTTCCAGCCCAGGTGGATGCCGGCGCGACCAGGATCGAGACTGCTCCGGAGGAGCTCGCCCTGGCGCAATGGAGCGTGGGTGGCGGTGGCGTCGAGACCAGCCTGCGTGACCATCTCACCGTAGAGATCGTTGACCGATGTCTCCTTGCCCGTGCCGATGTTGCACACCAGCCCGCCGCCTTTGGTAGCCCCCCGGACGAATGCGTCCACCACGTCGTCGACGTACACGAAATCGCGGGTCTGCTCACCATCGCCGAAGATGGTGACCGGCTGTCCCCGGAGCAGGCGCTCGGCGAAGATGGCCGCCACCCCGGCCTCGCCGTGGGGGTCCTGCCGGGGCCCGTACACGTTGGCCAGGGCCAGAGCAGAGAACTCGAGCGAGTGCAGCTCCCGATAGGCAACCAGATAGTCGATCGCCGCTTTCTTGGATACCCCGTAGGGCGACAGCGGTCGCTGGGGCTGCGACTCCGATACCGGGAGGTCGGCTGCATCGGGCTCCCCGTACAAGGTGCCACCGCTGGCTGCGAACACCACCCGGCTCGATGCGGCCATGCGGGCTCCCTCGAGCACCCGGAGGGTGCCGAGCACGTTCACTTCGGCGTCGAACACCGGTTGGGCCACCGACACCCTCACGTCGGCTTGGGCAGCCAGGTGGAACACGACCTCGGGACGGCGCTTCACTATGAGATCGACGATCTCGGCGGAGCGGACGTCAAGATTGTGAAAGGTCAGGTTCCGCCCGGCCGCCGATCGGGCTTCGGTGAGGTTGCCCAGCGACCCGGTGGAGAGATCGTCGACCACATCGACGGAATGGCCCTCGGCCAACAGGCGATCGACCAGCGTGGAACCGATGAAACCTGCGCCCCCCGTCACTACGGTGCGCACGGGCTCAGTTTCCCGAAGGAACGCGCTCGCCGTCCACGACGGATCCGGACGGCATGACCACATCGGCGCCGATGACGGAGAGCGGCCTGATCGAGCATCGCTGACCGATGGTAGCGCCCGGGCCCACGATCGAGCCTTCCACGGTGGCTCGGGCCGCCACCCGAGATCCGGGGAGCAGGACTGATCCGAGCACGGTGGCGCCCTCCTCGACGATGGCGTCACTCCCGATCACCGAGCCGCCAACCACCGAGCCGGTCTCGAGCCGGGCGCCGGAGGCGAGCAGGGAACCGGTCACGACGGCGCCTTCGGCCGAGACCTTTCCGGTTACCCACACGCCCTCGCCCACTCCGGGATCGAGGGTGGCGCCGGGAGCGGGGATGGTGCCCCGCCGGCCGGTCAACAGGTCGAGATGGGCCCGGAGGTAGGAAGCCGGGGTACCGGTGTCGATCCAGTAGACGTCGGACCCCAGCGCGAACAGGGATCCCGCCTCGACCAGAGCGGGGAACGTCGCGCGTTCGATGGAGACCCGTCGACCCTTGGGGATGCGGGCCAGCACTTCGGGCTCGAGCACATAGGTACCAGCGTTGATCAGATTGGTCGGGACCTCGTCGCGAGGCGGCTTCTCGATGAAAGCCTCCACCTTTCCCTGGCTGTCGGTTGGGACGACGCCATAGGAGGACGGGTCGTCGACCGGGGTCAGGCTGATGGTGGCCTCGGCGCGGTGACGGTGATGGAAGTCGACCAGCGCGGTGATGTCGAGGTCGGTGAGCACGTCGCCGTTGACCACGACGAAGGTCTCATCGATGCCCGCGTGGTCGGCGGCGAACCGGATGGCGCCGGCCGTATCGAGCGGCTCGGGCTCGACGGCATAGGACAGACGCACCCCGCCGGCCGAACCATCGGGATAGGCGTTGATGAACGCATCGGGCCGGTAGCCCAGCGACAAAACGGCCTCGTCGATCCCGTGCTCGGCCAACTGGCTCAGCACCCTCTCGATCATGGGCTGTTCCATGACCGGGAGCATCTGTTTGGGGGTGGTCAGCGTCAGGGGTCGAAGTCTCGTCCCCTCGCCGCCCACCAGGACGACGGCTCTCACTTCTAAGTTCCGCTCTTTGCTGTCGTCGAGGTCGGTGTGGTGGTCGTTGGTGTCGTCGTGGACGGTGTCGTGGTCGTCGGTGTCGTCGTCGTCGGTGTCGTGGTAGCGGTCGGCGCCGTGGTGGACGTCGGCGCCGTGGTCGAAGTGGCCGGTACCGTGGTGGCGGTGCTCGGTGCCGTGGTCGTAGTGGTCGAAGCGCCGGAGGCGGCGGTGATCAGGCTGGTGATGGTCGACGCCGGCGGCTTGGGCACATTGGCATCAGCCGATACGAAGGCCATGGTGATCATCTGCCCATTGGCGAACTTGACCTGTCTCGGATCGCCGCTCGCTTCGGTACCGGTCTTCGACTCGAAGTTGGGCCACGTCTTCACCGTGACGAACGCCTGCTTGCCGGCCTGAGGTGTTCCCGCGGCGCACTTGTCTCCATTGGTCAGGAGGACCCTCCCCGGATACTGCAGGGTGGTCGAACTGAGAACGAGTCCCTTGTACTCGGAGACGAACTTGCCGAGCACGGCATTTCCGCCCGACTCCGAGCTGTTCTTGGGGGCCACGGTGATCACGCCAGTGCCATCAGTGGTGAAACCGTTGGTGGAACTGGGATTGGCCGGGAGATTGGGCTGCAAGGTGCCGCATATGTCGATGCCGAGGGCCACGTGCCACGTGTCCGAGGTTGTGGGGGCTCCGGCTGACGAGGAGGTGGGGTGGGTGCGTTGGTAACGGCTGAAGCCGACCAGCAGAAGACCCACGATCACGATGACAACCAGGCTGGCGTACCAGTTGATGGGTGCTTGGCCGCGATAGGTGCGACCGCCACCGGTGGACGCCGCACGCGCCACCCACTTGCCTGTTGAGTCGCGGGCCATCGGGACGCCACCCTACAACCTGGGACCCGTCGGTCCCGCACGGCCAGCCGGGGATGATACGTCACTGCCGCCCTGGTCGACCGCTCCCGGGCTGGTCAGCGCGCGGACAGGCGACGGACGCCGGCCAGGGCGGCGCGCACGCCGATCCCCACAGTGACCAGCGGCAACAACAGTCGTCTCCAACCCACAGTGGACCGCCAGGCGAATCGGAGGAGGGATCGATGGTGCTCGACGATCATCCGGTAGGGATGATGGTCGGTGGAGACACCTTGGATGTGAAGCACCTCGGCGGTGGGCGCATAGGTGGTCCCCCAACCGGCGCGAGCCAGTCGCCAGCACAGATCAGCGTCCTCTGCGTACATGAAGTACGCCTCGTCGAACCCGCCGACGGCCTCGAAGGCCGATCGGCGAACGAGAAAACAGGCCCCTGACAGCCAATCGACCCGTTGGGGCGTACCGCTGGCGGCGAACAGATCGCTCTGCTGGTAGCTCCTGGTGAACCGGTTGTTGGGCACGAACAGGCCCAGGACCGCGTGTCCGGCGGCATCGATGAGCGACGGGAACCGACGGGCTGACGGGTACCGGTCGCCGGCCGGCGTCCGGATCAACGGGCCCGTCACCGCCACCTCCGGGTGCCGGTCCAAGATGGCCACCAGCGCGGCCAGGGCACCGGGGTGGACGGACAGATCGGAATTGCACACCAGGATGAGCTCAGCCGTGGTGGCTGCCGCACCCCGGTTGGCCGCCGCTCCGTAACCCAGGTTCCGGCCCGGCACGACCACGTCGACAGCCGGGAAGTCCCGGCGAACGGCAACCATCGATCCGTCCCTGGAGCCGTTGTCGACCACGACCACCTCGGCGGGCGACTCGGTTGCCAACGTTCGCAGGCACTCGGTCAGCGCCGTTCCCGATTCGAAGTTGACCACGACGGCGGCGACCCGGCCGGCGGCTGACGCGGCGACGCCGTCAGTGCCCCCAGCCGACCCGCTCACGGATCGAGCCGGGTGAAGCGGAACTTGACCAGCGCTTTGAGCGCGCCGAACCCGTCCCGCCACGTGATCTTCTTCCCCTCGGTGGCCTCACGGCCGGCATAGGAGATCGGCACCTCGTAGATCCGGAACCCGCGCCGCAGCACCTTGGCGGTGATCTCCGGCTCGAAGTCGAATCGGTCCGATTGCACGACGATGCCCTCGATGGCCTGCCGGTCGAACAGCTTGTAACAGGTCTCCATGTCCGACAACGTCGAGGAGTAGAGCACGTTCGTCACCAAGGACAAGAAGCGGTTGCCGATCCAGTGGAGCGGCAACATGTTCTTTCGCTCGCCGGTGAACCGGCTTCCGTAGACAACCCGTGCCTTTCCCCGGAGGATCGGGTCCAAGAGCCGGGGCCAGTCTTCGGGGTCGTACTCCAGGTCGGCGTCCTGGATGAGGATGAGGTCGCCGCGGGCCACGGCCAGCCCACTACGGATGGACGCTCCCTTGCCCTTGTTGACCGGGTGGGTGAGCACCCGGACGGTCGAGTCCTCCAGCGCGGCGAGCACCTTGTCGGTGCCATCCGACGATCCGTCGTTGACGGCGATCACGTCCACGATGAGCGGGACATCGACCGCTCGGATCCGGCGGATGATCTCGGCCACCGTGGTCCGCTCGTTGAACACGGGGACGATCACGGTCAAGGTCCGGTACTGGCGGGCGGCGACAGAAGGCACATTCGCTTCGTCCCCTTGACCAGTGTCAGTTGTCGCGCCCATGTCAGCCATGACCTTTCTGGCCGGAGGTCCCATTCGTTGGACCGCCGGCGGTTGCCGAACGTCCCCGGCTATCGCTGCCGAGGTCCGAGAAGTATGCAGCCGTCTGCAGCAAACCGTCTTCGAGTTTCACTTCAGGGCGCCACCCGAGTGCGCTGGTGGCTAGAGAGATGTCTGGCTTCCGCCGGGTCGGATCATCGGTGGGCAGTGGCTCATGCACGATGGACGAAGTAGAACCGGTGAGCTCGACAACCAGTTGGGCCAGCTCCAACACGGTGTGCTCATCGGGGTTCCCAATGTTTACCGGACCGGTGAGGTCCGAGTCCAGCAAGGCCAAGAGCCCGCGAACCTCATCGTCGACGAAGCACAGGCTCCGCGTCTGGTCGCCGTCCCCGTACACGGTGAGCGGGTCACCCCGCTGCGCCTGGACGATGAAGTTCGATACCACCCGACCGTCACGCGGCCGCAGGCGGGGACCATAGGTATTGAAGATACGGGCGATGCCGACGTTGGTCCCCAGCGTGCGGTGGTGGGCCATGGTGATCGCTTCGGCGAAGCGCTTGGCCTCGTCGTACACGCTCCGGGGGCCCACCGAGTTCACGTTCCCCCAGTACGACTCGGTCTGGGGATGTACGGCCGGGTCGCCGTAGATCTCGCTGGTGGAGGCCAGGATGAACCGGGCCCGGGACCGTTGGGCCAGCTGCAGGCCGCGCCGGGTTCCCTCGCTCCCCACGGCCAGGGTCTCCAACGGTCGCTCGAGGTAGTCCGGGGGCGAGGCGGCGCTGGCCAGGTGCAGGACGGCACCCACCTCGCCCTCGACGGGGAGCTCGGAGGATACGTCCGCCTGCACCAGGGTGAACGCCCGGTTGTCCTGCAGATGGGCCACGTTCTCGCGCCGACCGGTCGAGAAGTCGTCCACGCAGACCACCTCGTCGCCCCGTTCGATCAGCCGGTCGCAGAGATGGGAACCGAGGAAGCCGGCCCCACCGGTGACCACGGCTCGCAGGCTCATCGTCGACCGATGCCGGCGTATTCGAACCCGATGCGCCGCAGCTGGGCGGGATCCAAGAGGTTGCGGGCATCGACCACGACAGCCGAGGTCATCGCGTCCCGCACCTTTTCGAACTCGAGCCAGCGGAACTCGTCCCACTCGGTGAGCACCACCACTGCGGCAGCACCGGCACAGGCCGTATAGGCATCGGGGAAGGCACGCACCTCGATGTCGCTCGGGCCCTCGAACTCCACCACCGGCGTCGACGCCTGGCCGGGCGGCACCGGGATGGTGGGGTCGTAGGCCCGGACGTCGGCACCCTGTTCCACCAGGCGCCGAACGATCTCCATGGCCGGTGAATTGCGAAGATCATCGGTGCCGGCCTTGAAGGTCAGACCCCAGACGGCAATCGTGGCGCCGTCCAACGATCCCCCGACGGCGTGCTTCACCTTGGTGACCACCCGGACGAACTGCTCGTTGTTGGTCTGAATGGCTCCCTCGAGGAACGAGAAGTCGTAACCGGCCTGTCGGGCGATATGGACGAGAGCTCTCGTGTCCTTGGGCAGGCAGCTGCCGCCCCACCCGGGGCCCGGTCGCAGGTACTCGAACCCGATGCGCCTGTCGTAGCCGAGGCCGAGAATCACGTCCCGGACGTCGGCGCCGACCGCCTCGCACAGGCCGGCCACTGCGTTGACGAAGCTCAACTTCGTGGCCAGGAAGGCATTCGAGGCGTACTTGATGGTCTCCGCCGTGGCCGCGTCGGTGATCAGGAGCGGTGCGTGCGTGCCCGAGAACAGTTCGCCCACCCTGGCCGCGGCGGCCTGATCCGCCGCCCCCACCACGATCCGCTCGGGATGGAGGCTGTCGGCCACCGCCGTGCCTTCCCGCAGGAATTCCGGGTTCGACACCACGGTCACGTCGTGTCGTCCGAGGACACGCTCCACCACCATGGTGGAGCCGACCGGCACGGTGGACTTGTTCACGATCACTGCGCCGGGAGCCAGGTGGGGGGCGATCTCGGCGGCCACCGACTCGACGAAGGAGAGATCGGCCGAGCCGTCGTCTCCCTGGGGCGTGGGAACACACAAGAAGACGAACTCGGCCCCGACCACCGCGGCGGTGGCCCCGGTCACGAAGCTGAGACGGCCGGCCGCTTGGCCCTCGTGCACCAACTCCTCGAGGTGCTCCTCGACGATGGAGATGTGCCCCTGGTTCAGGCGCTCGATCTTCGATGCGTCGGCGTCACCACAGGTCACCCGGTGCCCGAGGTGGGCCAACGTCGCCGCAGTGGGAAGCCCCACGTAGCCCACCCCGATGACGGCTACGACGCGGACGCGGCCGTGGGGGAGGACCCGAGCGGCCGCCCCTCCGTGTCCCACCTGGGCGTCAGGTCTCGCGGGACCGGGCGTGATTCCGCCCGGTCCGGCGCCTGCTCCCCCGTCGCCCATTCCCGAGGTGCTCGTCTCCGACTCAGGGGGTACGGACGCAGCCTTGCTGGCGATCTGTCGTACGTGGCGCATTCCGGTCAAGACGCTCCCTTGGCTCGTTGAGTATCAGTCCCGACCGACAACACCGACACCAGGCGGGTCAGGGCATCGTTCCACACCGGGAGCAGGGGCAGCCCGGCCAGCCGCAATGCCGAATTGTCGAGCCTCGAGTTCGCTGGTCGTGGGGCAGGGCGCGGCGGATCCAGTTCCGCCGTGGCGATCGGCTCCACGCGTTCGGGATCAAGGCCGGCGGCAACGAGGACGGCCCGGGCAAACCCGAACCAGGTCGTCTCGCCCTGGTTGGTCACGTGGAAGGCTCCCGACCGTCGTTCGAGGGCCAACCGGACGATGGCGGGGGCCAGATCCGCAGTGAACGTGGGGCTGCCGTGCTGATCGTCGACGAACTTGAGCGGCCGGCCATGGGGGCCTGCGGCCAGCGCCAGCACCGTCTTTGTCATGTTGGACCCGTGAGCCCCGCTCACCCATGCCGTGCGCACCACGGTTGCACCAGGGCAATGCCGGGCCACTTCGATCTCGCCGCCCAGCTTCGAGCGGCCGTAGACCGACCGGGGGTTGGGCGCGTCCCCCTCCACGTACGGACGATCGGCATCGCCGTCGAACACATAGTCGGTCGAGACGTAGAGCAGATGGGCGCCCAAGCGACCGCTGGCCTCGGCCACGTGCCTGGTGCCCACGGTATTGACGGCAAAGGCCGTGTCGGGGTCGGACTCGCTGGCGTCGACCGCTGTGTATGCCCCGGCGTGGATCACCACGTCAGGATGGAATTCGTCGAAGGCCTCGTCGACCGCGTTGGCGTCGGCGACGTCCACGGTGTCGATGTCGGTGGCCAGCACACTGACCTCATCGGGCGATCGCACAGCCCGTGCAACGGCCAGCGCTACCGCCGATCCCGGATCGCCCCCGTCGGGCGTGCGACCGCCCAGCACGGCCTGGACGTCCCGACCAAGCTGTCCGTTGGCCCCGCTGAGCAGGACGCGCCGGGGGGCGGTCACGGCTTGTTCGGGGACCATGCCCCCTCCACCACCGGGGCCCGGTCGCGGAGTGGTTCCCACCAGCTGCGATGCTCGGCGTACCACTTCACCGTCTCGGCCAGTCCCTCGGCGAAGTCGATGGTGGGCTCCCAGCCCAGGGCGCGCCGGATCTTGGCGGAGTCGAGCAGGTAGCGCCGGTCGTGGCTGGGGCGGTCGGGCACGATCTCTTTGAGGGTCGACGGGCGACCGGTGGCGGCCAGTACGGCGTCGGCCACCTCTTCGATGCTGGCCTCTATCCCGCTGCCCACGTTGTAGGTCTCCCCCAGCTCTCCGTGGGAGAGCACGGCCTCGATGGCCCGGCAGTGATCGTCCACGTGCAGCCATTCGCGTCGGTTCTTGGTCGAGGCGTAGAGGGTCAGCGGCTGGTCATCGAGTGCTTTGGCCGCGAAGAGCGGGATGACCTTCTCGGGGAACTGGTAGGGCCCGTAGTTGTTGCAGCAGTTGGTGATGGTGGCCGGGACGCCGAAGGTCTCAACGTAGGCCCGGACGGCATGGTCGGCGCCGGCCTTGGAGGCGTTGTAGGGCGTACGGGGCCGATAGGCCGTCTCCTCGGTGAACCGTTCGTCGCTGTCGAGAGCCAGGTCCCCGTAGACCTCGCAGGTGGAGATGTGATGGAACCGGGAGACACCGTGCCGGCGGGCCGCCTCCAACAGGGTCTGGGTCCCCATCACGTTGGTCTGGAAGAACCGGGTGGGATCCAAGATGGCGAGCGAGTTGTGCGACTCGGCGGCGAAGTTCACGATGACGTCGATCTGCTGGTCTTCGAGGGTCTTGGCCACCGTGTCCAGGTCCCCGATGTCGCCTTCGACAAAGGAGATCCTGTCCTCCAGGTCGGCCAGGTTGGGCCGGTTGCCGGCATAGGTGAGCACGTCGTAGGCGACCACCCCGTCGTCGGGATGCCGATCGGCCCAGAAACGGACGAAATTCGATCCGATGAAGCCGGCACCGCCGGTGACCAGAAGACGCATGACCGGGCGAGTTTACTCGTGGCCGCGCTCCTGTTCGGAGGCCATGCGTAGGTGGATCACGTCGCCGACCACCACTGTGCGTGGCCCTTCGTGGTCGACGTCGACGACGAGGTGCCCCTCGGCGGTGACAGCCATCGCCGTCCCGGTCATGGTGCCCTCGGCGGTGTCCACACGGACCCGGGCCCCGATGGTGGAGCACCGGGACTGCAGGTCAGCGGCCTGACGGCTCCTTCCTTCGGGGGAGCCCAGGGCGTTCACCCGAGGCTCGAGCTCGACGAGCAGACGATCCAGGAGCTCGGAGCGACGGACGGGGCGGCCGGACTCCTGCAGGAGCGACGTGGCCGCATCGGTGAGATCGCCCAGGTCGCTTCGGAGCGGGGAGCCACCCTCCGGTGTGGGTCGGTCGTCGCTCGACGGGGGTGGCCAGGACACATTGATGCCGATACCCACCACGATGGGTGACGGGTCCTCAGCACCCTGAGCGCTCAGGTCGGCCTCGGCCAGCACCCCCGCCAGTTTCCGCCCGCCGATCAGGAGATCGTTGGGCCACTTGAGGTCCACCGCTACCCCGCCGAGTGCGGCGCACGCCTCGCCTGCGGCCAGGGCGACCACGGCGCTGGCCAGATGGCGAGAGGCGAGGGGCAGTTGCGGCCGGAGGAGGACCGACACCAACAGGTTTGCCCCCGGCGGCGCCTCCCACCGCCTTCCCATCCGGCCCCGGCCGGCACTCTGGTAGTCGGCCACCACCACCAGGCCCTCGCCGGCGCCACCCCGTGCCTCGTTCACCAGGTACCGGTTGGTGGAGTCGAGTTCCTCGAACCAGCGCACCTCGGCGAACCGGGTGCCGGTCGGGCCGGGCACCACCGTGGGTACCGGGTCGGTGCTCGGCGTCGGGTCCGCCCCCCGCCCATCACTCTGCTCCGGCATGGCACGTACCCTACGGGCCGTGCCAGTGTTGTAGCGCTCGTCGACGGTAGAGAGACCGTCGATCGTCCAGATTCGAAAGGCCCAGCGTGCTGAACAAGGTCCTCATCGCCAACCGGGGAGAGATCGCGGTCCGTGTCATACGGACCTGCCGAGAGATGGGGGTGGCCACGGTGGCCGTCTACTCCGAGCTCGACCGGGACGCGCTCCATGTTCGACTGGCAGACGAGGCGTACGCCCTCGGTGGCCAGACAGCGGCCGAGAGCTACCTCAACACCGAGGCCATCCTGGGGGCCATCGAGAAGAGCGGCGCCGACGCCGTACACCCCGGTTACGGCTTCTTCTCGGAGAACACCGACTTCGCCCGGGCCATCACCGACCGGGGCGTCATCTTCATCGGTCCCCCGCCCGAGGCCATCGACGTGATGGGGGACAAGATCAGTTCCCGGCACGCAGCGGAAAAGGCCGGTGTCTCGGGCGTCCCCGGGCGGAGCGAGGTACTGACCTCGCCCGACGAAGTGATCGCCTTCGGCAATGAGGCCGGATGGCCGGTAGCCATCAAGGCCGCCTTCGGCGGTGGCGGTCGCGGGATGAAGGTGGTGGAAGCGCCGGGAGAGGCCGCCGAGGCATTGGAGTCGGCTCAGCGCGAGGCTTTGGCCTACTTCGGACGCGACGAGTGTTACGTCGAGCGGTACCTGGCCTGGCCTCGTCACATCGAGATGCAGATCATCGCCGATACCCACGGGAACACCCTCTGGCTGGGCGAGCGAGACTGCTCGGCCCAGCGCCGCCACCAGAAGCTGGTGGAGGAGAGCCCGGCGCCGGACTTCCCCGACGAGATCCGCCAGGCCATGGGCGCAGCGGCCGTGCGCGTGGCCGAGGC
Source organism: uncultured Acidimicrobiaceae bacterium (assembly GCA_963781305.1). Lineage (GTDB taxonomy): Bacteria > Actinomycetota > Acidimicrobiia > Acidimicrobiales > RAAP-2 > DASXMT01. Next base: position 707,107 of record CAWAFL010000013.1, on the reverse strand, counting down.
CTGCGGCTACCTCAACGCCGGCACCGTCGAATTCCTCTACCAGGACGGCGAATTCTTCTTCTTGGAGATGAACACGCGACTCCAGGTGGAGCACCCGGTCACAGAGCTGGTCACCGGTCTCGACCTGGTGGAGTGGCAGCTCCGGGTGGCGTCGGGTGAGCCTCTGGGGTTCGGCCAGGACGACGTGGCCCGGGATGGCCACGCCATCGAGGTGCGCATCAACGCCGAGGACCCGACCGGTGGCGCGTTCACCCCGTCGCCGGGCACGATCACCGAGTTCATCACGCCCGGAGGACCGGGCGTCCGGCTCGACGCCGGATACGGCCGGGGGGACACCGTCAGCCAGTTCTACGACAACCTGGTGGCCAAGCTGGTGGTGTGGGGTCACGATCGAGAGGCGGCCCGGCATCGGATGCTGCGGGCCATCGAGGAGACGGTGATCACCGGCGTGGCCACGACCCTCCCCGCCGATGTGGCCATCCTGTCCCACCCGGACTTTGCCGCGGCAACCCATTCGACCAACTGGGTGGAGCAGACGCTGGACCTGAGCTCGGTCACTGCCGATGTACCCCCCGGGCCCGACCCGGCGACGGCCGAGGACGGGGAGCCGGTTGCCAAGGTCCTGCGAGACGTGACCGCCGAGGTCGACGGCCGCCGCTACCAGGTGAAGCTGTGGGTCCCTGACCTCGGCGATGTGGTGGTTGCCGGCGCCTCCCCTCGAGCCGCTGGCCCCAAGCGACCAAAGGCCGCCGGGGGCGCAACCGGCTCTGGGACGGTGGCCGTGCCCATGCAGGGAACGATCGTCAAGGTGACCGTCGCCGTGGGTGACGAGGTCGAACTGGGGCAGACCGTGTGCGTGCTCGAGGCCATGAAGATGGAGAACAACGTGGTCAGCGAGAAGGCGGGGACGGTCAAGGAGGTCAAGGTGGCAGCGGGAGATGCAGTAGGGCCGGGCGACGTGGTCGCCATCATCGAGTAGGAGGGACGTGAGCGACGTGGCCGGCGATGTGGGTGGGGCAAAACAGGCCGTCGAATCTGCCGTCGACGCCGCGCTCGATTCTCTGATCCAGCTCAGCCACACGATCCACGCCCATCCCGAGCTGTCCTACGAGGAGGAGCGCGCCGCTCGATGGACAGCCTCGGCGCTGGCCGATGGCGGGTTCACCGTCTCGGAGGGGGTCGGTGACCTGCCCACCGCGTTCACCGCCGAGTTCGGCTCCGGGCCGCTGGTGGTGGCGGTCTGCGCCGAATACGACGCACTACCCGACGTCGGCCACGCCTGCGGCCACAACATCATTGCCGCCAGCGCGGTCGGAGCCGGCCTGGGCCTGGCCGCCGTGGCCGACGACCTGGGGTTGACCGTGCGGGTGGTGGGCACGCCGGCCGAAGAGGGCGGCGGAGGGAAGATCCTGCTCCTCGAGCGGGGGGTGTTCGACGGCGTCCACGCGGCGATGATGGTGCACCCGTGGTCCACCGAGCGGCTGGCCGGCTCCATCCTGGCCGTCTCCCATTTCGACGTGCACTTCACCGGGAAGAGTGCCCATGCCGCGGCCGCCCCGTGGGAAGGCGTGAACGCCGCCGACGCCATGACCGTCGCCCAGGTGGCCCTGGGCCTGCTGCGCCAGCAGCTCCGGCCCGGGAACCAGCTGCACGGCGTGGTGACCGAGGGAGGGTCGGCACCCAATATCATTCCAGCGTCGGTGTCGGCGGAGTACATGGTCCGGGCCCTGACGCTCCAGGACCTCGAGGTCCTGGAGCCGAGGGTGCGGGCATGCTTCGAGGCCGGGAGCACGGCCACGGGGGCCAGCGTACGCTACGAGGAACTGGCGCCGGTCTATTCCCACATGGAGAGCGACCGGGGACTGCTCGACGCGTATCGGGTCAACGCCGAGGCGCTCGGCCGACGGTTCACCCTCGACGACCAGCGTGCCCCGCTCCCCATCCTGTCCACCGACATGGGCAACGTCTCGCTGGTCATCCCCACCATTCACCCGCTCATCGCGCTGGACTCCGGTGGAGCGGTCAACCACCAACCGGAATTCGCCGCTGCCTGCATTTCCGAATCGGCCGATGCCGCGCTCCGCGACGGGGCGCTGGCCATGGCCTGGACGACGGTGGACGCGGCGGCCAACGGCGCCTTGCGCGATCGACTTCTGGCTGCGTCGTAATTCGTCCCATCGATTCGACCCGCCACCATGAAGAGATCCCGGTAATCAGGAATTCAGACCGGAGACGATGGCGGTCAGCTCGCGCCACTGCTTGATGGGATAGGCGGCCGGCGTGTCGGTGAGCACCTGCAGGCACACGTGGTCGGCCCCGGCCTCCAGGTGTTCTTTGACCCGCGCGGCAATGGCGGCGATGTCGCCGCAGGCGACGATCCCGTCGACCAGGCGGTCACTGCCCCCGTCAGCCAGGTCGGCGTCGCCGAACCCGAGGCGCTTCAGGTTGTTGGAGTAGTTGGGAAGCGCCAGGTAACGGGCCAACGCATGGCGAGCCGTGGCGCGGGCGGTCGTCAGATCGGGGTCCAGGACGACCATCTGCTCGGGGGCCAGCAGCGGGCCCGAGCCGAGTGTGGCCCGGGCTTCGCCGGTATGGCGGGGCGTGGTCAGGTACGGGTGGGCGCCGGCCGACCGATCCCGCGCCAGCTCGAGCATCTTCGGGCCCAGCGCGGCCAGGACCCGGTCTTCCTGACGCACCGGGGGCGACGCGACATCCAGGGCGTCGAGGTACTCCTTCATGACCGTGAGGGGCCGCTCATAGCGCCGGTCGCCCCCGGCCTCGACGAGCGAGGCGTGGCTCACACCCAGTCCCAGGAGGAACCGTTCCGGATAGGCGGCGCTGATCCGGGCGTGCTCGGACGCCACCTCGGCGGCGTCGTGCATCCAGACATTGAGGATGCCGGTGACCACCGGGAGAGCCGTGGTGGCGCTGAGGACGCGGGTGACATCTCCGAAGATGTCGCCGCCGGCGCCGCCGGGGATCCACAAGGCGCCGAATCCCAGGGACTCGAGCTCCTGGGCCGCTTCCCGCGCCTCGCCGGTGTCCTGCGAGCGGAACTGACCGCTCCAGATCCCTACTCGGCCCAGATCCATGGTGCTCCCTTCGCTCGTGCGGCACAGGCTCACCGGGCCTCCGCCGCAATCCGCTCCTACGCGCCCGGTCGGAACTCCCCGAACACGCCGCGCAAGACATCGGAGACCTCGCCCAATGTGGCCATGGACCGGAGTGCCACCTTCATGGGCACGAGCAGGTTCTGCGTCCCCCGGGCCGCCGCTTCCACATCGGACAGTGCCGCATCCACGGCTGCTTGATCCCGATCAGCCTTCACCTTCTTGACCGCGGCGATCTGGGAGCGTTGTAGTTCCACGTCGATGGGGAACACCTCGTTGGGATCGTTGGTGGCATCGGCGAATTTGTTGACCCCGATGACGATCTTCTCGTCGTTATCGATGGCCTTGGCATAGGCGTAGGCAGCCTGCTCGATCTCCTGTTGCATGTACTGCGCCTCGATGGCGTCGACCGCGCCGCCCATGTCGTCGATGCGCTCGAGGTAGTCCCAGGCTGCCTTTTCCACCTCGTCGGTCAGGGACTCGACGAAGTAGGACCCGGCCAGAGGATCGACGGTGTCGGCGATCCCAGACTCGTAGCCCACGATCTGCTGGGTCCGCAGAGCGATCTTCGCCGCCTTCTCGGTGGGAAGGCCGAGGGCCTCGTCGAACCCGTTGGTATGCAAGCTCTGAGTCCCGCCCAGGGCCGCGGCCATGGCCTGGACGGTGACCCGGACGATGTTGTTCTCCGGCTGCTGCGCGGTCAGCGTCGAGCCACCGGTCTGGGTGTGGAACCGCAGCAAGGTGGACTTCTCGTTCTTGGCCTCGAACCGCTCGGTCATGATCTTGGCCCACATCCGCCGGGCAGCCCGGTACTTGGCCACCTCTTCGAACAGGTTGTTGTGGGCGTTCCAGAAGAAGCTCAGCCGGGGGGCGAAGGCGTCGACGTCCAGCCCGGCGGCGAGGGCCGCCTCCACGTAGGCGATTCCGTTGGCAATGGTGAAGGCGATCTCCTGTACCGCAGTCGAGCCCGCTTCGCGAATGTGATAGCCGGAGATGGAGATGGTGTTCCAGGCCGGCAGGTTCTCGGCGCAGTACGAGAAGGTGTCGGTGACCAGGCGCATCGACGGCCGGGGCGGGTAGATGTAGGTCCCCCGGGCCACGTACTCCTTCAGGATGTCGTTCTGGATGGTCCCGCCCAGCTGCTTGGGGTCGACACCGTTCTCCTCGGCCACCAGTTGGTAGAAGAGCAGGAGGATGGCTGCGGTGGCGTTGATGGTCATCGAGGTGGTGACCTTGTCCAGGGGCAGGCCGGACAGGAGCAGGCGCATGTCAGCCAGGGAGTCGATGGCCACCCCCACCTTGCCCACCTCGCCCTCGGCTCGAGCGTGGTCGGAGTCGTATCCCATCTGGGTGGGCAGGTCGAAGGCACAAGACAGGCCGGTCTGACCTGCGCCCAAGAGGAACTTGAACCGCTGGTTGGTCGACTGGGCGTCGCCGAACCCGGCGTACTGCCGCATGGTCCAGAGGCGCCCGCGGTACATGTCGGGCCGGATACCGCGGGTATATGGATACTGGCCGGGATCACCCAACTGGGCGTCGTAGTCCCAGCCAGCGAGATCGTCGGGGCGGTAGACGGGTCGGATCTCGATTCCCGAGTCGGTTCGACGCTCGTTCTCGGGCGTGCTCTTCGTTGCCATGGCCACAGGTTACGGTCTCGGAGCGGACCCGTTGTCCGGGTCCCCGAGAAATCGTGTGGTCCCCACCGCTTTGCCTGGCGGCTCCCGGTACGCTCGCGGGCATGAAGGATCAAGACGTAATCCGCCAGATCGACGAACTCGTGGCCGAAGAGCGGGTGCTTCACGAGCAAGCTACTGCGGCTGGCCGCCCCCTCACCGAGGAGGAGGGACGCCGTGAGCGGGACATCGACATCCACCTCGACGTGCTCTGGGACTACCTCCGTCAGGTTCGAGCCCTACGGGGGGCCGGAAAGGACCCCGACCTGGCCGTCATGCGGGGGGCGTCGATCGTTGAGGACTACCGGCAGTAGCAGTCCGGCGGAATCGGCGCTCTCATCACGGTGCTGCACGCTCCCCGATCAGGGTTTTGGGCGTTCCACCAGGTGAAGGGCTAGTCGCGGGCAGGAGGCGACGGCGCGCTGGGCATGCTCTCGCAGCTCGGCAGGGATGTCGGTGGCGTCGATGATCGGATAGCCCCAGGGGTCGAGATGGATGCGTTCCGGGAGGAGCTCGGCACACGTGCCGTGGGCATCACACAACGTGGGATCGACTACGACCCTCAGGTGGCGCTTCACCATGAGGCGCTCAAGCAGGGCGTCACCATCAGAGGGGCTCCCCCACCACCGGGACAGCCGAGTGGGGACACGGCAGGAACCCCCGGGCCCGGGTCTGTTGGCACGGACCGCCGCGCATGTGCGAGGCAGCCTCCTCAGCGAAGACAGCCAACGAGCTGCGCACGAACCGGGCCACACCGTCGGGATGGCGACAGGCACCGCGACCCTCGACCAGGTCGCACACCCCGGCGATGCGTTGGGTCCCGCCCCGGAACCCGAAGGGCCGAAAGGCCAACTCCTCCATCATGGCGGCCAGGTCGGCCAGCCCGCGGACGCAGGGACCGCACTGCCCGGCACCCTGTTCTTGCATGTAGCGCGCCACCCGGGCCGCCTCCGCCAAAGGGCACACGCTGTGCGGCAGGAGGGCGATGATGCCCGCACCGAGCGACGAACCCGCCTGCCGCGCTGCCTCCTCGGTCAGAGGGAGGTCGAGCAACGTGGGCATGTTGACCCAACCTCCGCCGTAGCCCCCCAAGAGCGCCCCCCGGAAGCTCGAGGCGTCGCCGTGCGAGAGGCCGAGCACAGCATGGATCGGTGCGCCCAAGGGCGCCTCCAGGATCCGAGTATCAGGCCATCGCCCGGTGACGGTGACCAGCATGGTGCCTGGCGCCTTGTCGGTTCCGAGGGCTCTGAACCACGATGGGCCGAACCGGGCGATGAACGAGACATGGGCCAGCGTCTCTGCGTTCTGCACCAAGGTGGGACGGCCGTTGACCCCTCTGTCCCGCACCGACTCGATGGCCACGAACGAGGGTCGTATCTCACGCCCGCCGTCGAGCATGTTGACCACGGCCGATTCCTGACCGGCCAGGAAGCGGTCCGGAGCGCCGACGACATCGATAGGCACGGGGTCGATGCGGAGACGACGGCGTTCCTCCACCGCCTCCTCCACCCCCCGAGCCAGACGAGCGGGCAGGTAGACGACCAAGCGGGAGGCGTTGACGGCGGCACCGGCCAACGAGAGACCGTCGAGGACCAGATGGGGCAGCCGGCCGAGGAGCAGCGCATCCTTTGCGCTGGTTGGTTCGCCTTCCGCCCCATTGGCAACGACCACCGGTCTGCGAAGGCGTCCGCCGCGGATGGAGCGCCACTTCTGGGCCACGGGAAACCACCCACCCCCATGGCCGCGGAGTCCGCTGTTGCCGACAAGGTCGACGAGCTCGACCGCGGCGGCGTGCACCGGTGGCGCCCCCCACCGGGCGAGATGCTCCTCGAGGCCGCATGCGGTGTCGCTGGAGACGATTCCGGCGAGCAGGCGCGGTAGAGCACTGGCTGCAGGTGTCAACGGGGGCATGGTGATCGGCGGACTGCTCATTCGCCCGACGGGCCTGTCGCTGCCTTGGTCGCCGACACGGTGCCGGTGGCGGTCCCATCGGCCTGGTCCAGGCTGAGCCGTAGAGCGACGTGCAACGATCCCGCCGGCCCGCTCACGCTCGCGCCGATCGATGCTCCCGACAGCGTGGTCACCACGCCGCTGTCGGGTCCCCACCTGACCTGGCTCGAGGACATTGCTACCCCTCCGCTGACGGATCTGCCATTGAGCTTCACCACCAAGGGCGCGATGGTCGTGCTCGCCGGCTGCAAGGTCAGGGTCACGGTGACCTGGCCGATGGCATTCGCCGCTGAGGTCTGGTAGGTGCCCTTCGCCGCGCTGGTGAACGGCGGCGCCGGGACGGTGGCCGTCGACGAGGTTCCAGGTGACGTCCCACCTGATACGCCACCTGAGTGGAAGGCGGCGTTCAGCTGGGCCAGAAGGGCCGGCGAGGTGCCGGCCCGCTTCGACCACCCCGAGGCCAGTGGGCCCAAGACGGCGACCACCCCGATCCCCACCAGGGTCACGCCCGCCAACATGGCGGCAAGGATTCGTCGGGCGGGTGGGAACGACCGGCCGGTCACCAGGCGCCAGCCCCCAGCACCGGCCACGGCCAGCACGCACAGGGCGTCGATGACCAGCGTGACCGACAACCGGGTGTCGCTGCCAGCGCCGAGCCCATGCAACAGCGCCACCGGCCAGCACACGTAGGCCAACCAGTGGACACCACGCCAGGCCCGCGTGCCGATTCGCCGACGGAGCCCGCTGGTGATGGCCACGGCAAGGAGCATGTCGAGGGCCAGGGCACCAAAGCCCACCCAGATGGGCCGGTACGGGGTCCGGAAGGGGATCACCGCGTCGAGGTAACCGATGGGCACGTACCCGTCGGCCACCGTGGTGACCACATGGACGGCAATGAGGACGAGGCACAGCAGCGACAGGTTGCGGTGCACAGACTGCGAGAGGAACCTCGGCCAACGCTCGGTCGTCCAGCCCACCGACGAAACGATGCCCAGCACCACCGTCCCGGACAGCAGGACGAGCGAGACCAGACCGGTGGCGCGGGTCAGGTACCACAGGGCCGTGGACCCGTGGCCCACGGTGGCCAAGATCGTGGGGGTCATGGACCGGAGCTGCCCGAACCGTTCCCGGAGAACTTTCCCTCCGGCCATCCGGCGACACGCGTGACCGTCCCATCGACCGTCACCAGTCGGGCCGGCAGCTGACGGTCCTCGAGCCAGGCGAGGGCCGACGGGCCCTTCACCATGGCGGCGGTGGATGCGGTGTTGGCCTCCAGGCACGAGTTGGCAACGACGGTCACGGTCCGCCACCACGGTCTCGCAGGTAAGCCCGTACCGGGGTCCACGATGTGATGGACGAGCTGGTCTCCGAGATACCACTGCCGGACGGCGACGCCCGAGCTGGCCAGCCCACCCGAGGCAATGGCCACCACCCCACCGGTGGGCGCGGTGCCACATGCGTCTCCGAGCCCGACACGGAAGCCGCCGGGTGGCGGGGGGCCGGCGACGGCAACGTCGCCCCCGAGCGAAACGAGCACGCCACAGCCGAGCTGTTCGAACACCGACGCAGCGATCCGGTCCGCGACCCATGCCTTGGCCGTGGCTCCGACGTCGATACTGGTGCCGGCCGGGACTCGAACTGTCCTCGTCGCATCGTCGACTTCCACGGACTGCCAACCCGGGACGGCGGCGGCAGCCGGCAGCTGACCGGGCACCCTCGACGGGACCTCGGAGAAGTCACGGCCATAGCCGATCTGGGTCATGGCGCTGCCGACGGTCGGGTCGACCAGCCCGTCAGTGGCGCGAGCCGCTCGGAGGGCGACCTCGAGGATCCTGATGAGCAGTGGGCTGACGACCACGGCTTGTCCGTCGGCGCCGTCGATGCGGGCGACCTCGGAGTCAGCTCTGAACCGGCTGGCGGCGCGGTCGAGCTGGGCGAGCTCGGCTTGCAGGAGTGTCGCGGCGGCAACCAGCGCGTTGGGCTCCGTCACCATGAGCTCGGCCGTGGTTCCGAGGGCGCGGACCCGGTAGACGGCCACGGTCTCGGCGGTGGTGACGGAGCTCATGGGGGATCAGCTGGCCCCGGTGGAAACGTGGGCCGGCCGTTGGGTTGCCACTGGCGGGGACACGACCGCCGGTAACGTCGTCGACGACGAACCGGAGGAGGCGCCAGATCCCGACGATCCCGACGATCCGGTCGACCCCGACGAGGACCCGGCGGTGGTGGTCGTCCCCTGGGTCGCAGCGTTCGCGCTGTGACCGGGCACTGCCTTGCTGAAATAGAGGCCGAGGAGCCCGACAGCGGCCACGGCGGCCACGGCGATGCGCTTGGTCGTGGTGCGCACGCGACGAAGGCCGGCATCGCGGCGGCTACTCGGCCCTCGGGTCGGATCGCCTTCGTAGGTGGGTTGTGCCATGTGGGTACGCTACGAAGCCACCTTTAAGACCAGCTGATGACTACGTGAAAATTGCGTAAGAAGCCCACTGAGAAACAGGTAAGAACTGGGCGCTATTACCCAACAAAGTCGTCGCCCATTAGTGCTGTTTCTGTGCGGATTCTCACCTACGCACGGCTTGCCGCGTCGAGACTCGCTCGGATCGGCAGCCGCGCCTTCAGAGCACGCGGCTGGACTGTGTTCTCTACCGAGGCCGGGGCGATGTCATCAGTGCCCCGCCAGGGCAGCGCCTCCTATGCCGCAGGCGCAGTGGCGTGAGGCAGGCACAGATCGTCGTACTCTGCGATGACGATCTCGCCGGCGTCGGGGCCGCACGTTGGGCACGCCGGGTCGCGATGGACCTTGAACGTCCGGAAGCTCTGCTCCAACGCGTCGTAGGCCAAGAGGCGGCCCTGGAGGGTGTCACCGATCCCGAGAAGGATCTTGATGGCCTCGGTGGCTTGCAGCGAGCCGATGATTCCGCACAGCACGCCCAACACACCGGCCTCCGAGCAGCTCGGGGCCAGCTCGGCCGGCGGCGGCTCGGGGATCATGCACCGGTAGCAGGGACCCTCGTACGGGTTGAACACGGTGACCTGGCCCTCGAACCGGAAGATCGAACCGTGGACCACCGGGATCCGCTTCTTCAGGGATGCGTCGTTGACCAGGTACCGGGTGGGGAAGTTGTCCGTCCCGTCCACGATGACGTCGTACCCGTCGATGATGTCGAGGATGTTGTCGGCGCCCAGGCGAACGTCGTAGGTGACCACGTTGACGTCAGGGTTGATAAGGGTGAGCGTCTTCTTGGCCGAGTCGACCTTGCGCTCACCGATTCGATCGGTGTTGTGCAGGATCTGTCGCTGGAGGTTGGAGGCGTCGACCACGTCCATGTCGATGATGCCGAGGGTCCCCACCCCGGCTGCGGCCAGGTACAAGGCGGCGGGCGAGCCCAGGCCGCCGGCGCCGAGCAGCAGCACCTTGGAATCGAGGAGCTTGAGCTGGCCCGTCTCGCCTACCTCGGGGAGCAAGAGGTGGCGCTGGTAGCGGTTGCGTTGCTCCGAGCTGAGCGCCTGCGGAGTCGACCAGGGCCGACCCTCGTCCTTCCACCGGTTGAAGCCGCCGATGACCGAGGCCACGTCGCTGTAGCCGAGATCTTGGAGCGTCTTGGCGGCAAAGGCCGACCGGGTACCACCGGCGCAGTAGACGACCACATGGGAGGTCTTGTCGGGGATCTTCCCCTCGACAGAGGTCTCCAGCGTGCCCCGAGGGATGTGGACGGCGCCGGGCAGCGCACCCTGCTCGTACTCGTCCGGTTCCCGGACATCGAGGACGACGGCCTTGTCCCTCCCGAGCTCCTCTTCGGCCTCGGCGGGCTCGACCTCCCGGACGGCGGCCTTGGCATCGGCCAACATTTCCCTGAACGTGGGCACAGCTATCACGATCCTTCACTGTCGGCGGTAACCGGCTCGCGCCGCATCACCTGCGTGACTGTTCGAGCATGTAAACCGTACCAGCAGAGTCAACATTCCCGTCTCGCCGTCCAGCGGAGAACTCCCTGGTCGCGACCACGAGTGGCCGCTCCCGTCTACGCCTCCCAGCCGCGGAAGCTCCCAGGGGGGCAGATGGTGGTGCCGGCGTCCACGGTGAGCGAGAGCCCGGTGACGTATCGGGCGGCGTCGCTCACCAGGTAGAGGATGGCCTCCGACACGTCTTGAGGCTGGATCAGGGCGACGTCGAGGAGGTTCAAGCTCTTCATCCCAGGCTCGGCGTCTTCGAACGTCGCATTCTCCTTCCCGGCAAAGAGGTCCAGGCCCGGCTGGTTGAGGACCAGGTCGGTCGCCACCCCGCAGGGGTGCACGGCGTTGACCCGGATGTCGAACGGCGCCAGCTCCACGGCCAGGACTTTCATCAGTCCGGTGACCCCGTGCTTGGCAGCCACATAGGGGGCGACGTTGGGGATGGGCATGAGACCGGCGTTCGACGACGTGATCACGATCGCGCCCTTCCGCCGATCGACCATGTGCGGCATGGCCTCCCGGCAGGTGTTCCACACCCCGTTGAGACAGATGTCGATGGTCTCGTCCCACATCTCATATGGCGTCTGCCACGCCGGAGCGAACGCGGTGATTCCGGCGTTGGCCAGCACGATGTCGATGCCCCCGAGCTCGTCGATGGTCTGCTCGACGAAAGCCTTCATGGCCGGGCGGTCGCGCACGTCGGCCTCGACGGCCACGCAGCGACGGCCGGTCTCCGTCACCAGCTTCTGCGTCTCCAGCCGGTCGTCTTCGGTGGCCGTCCGGTAGAGCGTGGTCTTCACCGGTACGGAGATGTCGCAGAAGGCGATATCGCAACCTTCGCCGGCGAGGGCCAGCGCGTGACTCCGTCCCTGCCCCCGGGCGCCACCGGTGATGAGCGCCACATTGCCATCGAGCTTTCCCATGTCTCCCCCTTACGCGCCTAATCGAATATTCAGACAGAAGATTCGACTATGAACAAACCCTACTGCAGCCACCCGGTCTAGGGTCTGGACGAGATCCAGAACCAAGGGGGATGACCACATGGTGATGTCACTCGTTCGCTTCAACCAGGTCCAGCCGGGATTGGACCCCCAGGAGATGGCCGACCGCTATCAGGCTTCGGTGGCCATGTCCGGGTATGCCGATGAACACGGCTTGGACATGGTGACCCTCGAGGAGCACCACGGAGCCGACAACGGCTGGAGCCCGTCCCCACTGGTCGGCGCAGGCCTGGTCTTCGGTCGTTGCCCGCGGATTCCCATCACCATGATGGCGCTGCTCCTGCCATTGCACGATCCGATCCGACTGGCCGAGGACATCGCCGTGCTCGACCTGGCCAGCGGGGGCCGCCTCACCGTGGTCGGTGGATTGGGCTATCGACCCGAGGAGTACGCGGCGCACGGAAAGTCCTGGGCCGAACGGGGCAACCTCATGGACGAGGCGGTCGACACCATGCTCAAGGCGTGGACAGGAGAGCCCTTCGAGTATCGGGGTTCCGAGGTGCGGGTCACCCCGAAGCCGCTCACCCAGCCGCACCCGACCCTGCTCATCGGCGGGACATCGAAGCCGTCGGCCCGGCGGGCAGCCCGCTTCGGCCTCCCACTGGCACCGGCCGCATACCTGCCCGAGCTGGAGGCCTACTACTACGAGCAGTGCCAGGCGGCAGGAACGCAGGGGGTGTGCATCATGCCGCCGGGCCAGTTCTCGACGACGTACGTGGCCGAAGACCCCGAGCGTGCGTGGAACGAGCTGGGTCGGTACTTCCTCCATGAGGCCACGGTGTACGCCGACTGGCAGACACCCGACATCCATTCCGCCGTCCATTCACATGCCGGCACCGTCGACGAGCTCCGGGCCGAGGGCATCTACGAGGTGCTCACCCCCGACCAGTGCGTGGCCCGGGCCACCGAGGCCGGCGATGCAGCCACGTTCGCCCTGCACCCGCTGGTCGGGGGCATGCCGATCGACAAGGGCTGGGAATGCCTGACCCTCTACGTCGAACAGGTGCTGCCTCGCCTACGCAGCTGAGCGCGCCGGCTGCCCGCTTGAGCGGGCGGGGTTGCCGGCCGAGCGCCACTACGTTCGGCGGTTCCACACGATGACGTCGTCGACCGGCTTGCGTGGGGCCGGCGTGAAGTCTCCGCCGGTCGTGTAGGCCACGGGGATGAGCGCGGTCTGGGTCCACCCGAGGGGGATGTTCAAGATCTCGGCCATGCCCGCTTGGTCGGACTGGTGGGCAGTGGTCAACACCGATCCCAGTCCCCGGCTGCGCAACGCCAGCTGGAAGCTCCATACCGCCGGGAGGATCGAGGCGTACATGGCCGATGTCATCTCGTGGGTGTCGCCCATTGCCGCCTGTTGCAGCGTGGGATCGGAGATGAGCTGTTGATAGCGGGATTCGGCTGCGATCACGTCGTAGCACGGGATCACCAGCACCGGGACTTCGGCCATGTGCTCGGCCAGGTACAGGATGGATCGGGAGATGCGGGCGCCGGCCTCGTCACCCAAGCTGAGCTTGGTCGCCAGCATCTGGGATACGGGTGGCTCGACCAACGCCCGGTAGTGCGCACCAACCAACGCTCGTTGCTCTGGGTCGTCGACGACGACCCAGAGCCAATCTTGGGCGTTCGAAGCGTTGGGGGCGTAACACGCCAACCGGATGCACTCGGCGACCACCTCGCGGGAAACCGGGCGATTCAGATCCAACCGCCGGCGAACGGCTTTGGTCGTCGTCAGTAGGTGGTCGATCTCGGATAGACGGCTCACTGTGGGCACGTACCCCTCCCGGCGACGGCGTTCGGCCCGAATCTCGTCGCCGAGCTAGCAGGAAATCTACTCAATATTGGACTACTTTGGTTGTATATTCGAAACATTTGGCCCGGCCGGGACAGGCCCGAGCGACGCCGAAGCGACCACCCGGCCATCGCCGAACGGTGATCGGCCCGGGCAACCGCACGGTGCACGGTGACTGAGTGGTTTGTCCCCATCCACTAGGGTATTCGTCCTAATGTCCCCAGCCGAATCGAGCCACAGCAACGGTGCCCGGAGGAGCGTCTCGCCGCCGACCGGCCGGGTCATCTCGGTCATTGCCCTGCTCGTCTCCCGGCCCGACCACGAGTTCAAGCTGTCCGAGGTCGTCAACGAGCTCGGCATCAGCAAGGCCACCTGCTACGCGGTGATCCGAGCCCTGCTCGACGCCGGCTATGTCGTCCGGTCGCCGCGCACCAAGGGCTATCTGTTGGGACCGGCGCTGATCGCCGCCGGTCGGGCCGCCGAACTGGCCTTTCCGGCGGTGCGGATGGCCGGGCCCACGGTACGGCACGTGGCCCAAAAGCACGGCGTCGAGTGCGTGGCCTCGATCGTGGAGAACGGGTTCATCACCGTGATCGACTGGGCCAGTCCCAACCCGACCTCCAACCATGCCCTGTCGTGGAGCCACGTCGGCCAGCGGGTGCCGCTCGTACCTCCTTTCGGCGCCGTCCAAGTGGCGTGGATGGACGAACGACACATCAAGGAATGGCTGGATCTGGCGCCTCCGCTCAATAACGTCGACGATTTGCGGGCCGCCCTGGATGCGGTCAGGAAGCGGGGATACGACATCCAAAGCGAGAACGACTCCCTGGGCCGATTCCGCGACGCCCTGGCCATCTTCGACGGGAAACAGCTTTCCGAGGAGATGCAGGACGCCATCGATCTGCTCATGAGCAAGATCGGACAGGTCGAGTACTTGCCCAACCGGCTCAGAGCCGACCGACGGTACTCGGTCAACGCCGTCTCCGCTCCGGTCTTCAATAGCGGTGGCCATCCTGTGCTCACGCTGTCGATGCACGTTGAGCGCCGCATGACCGGACGGGAGATCGAGACCACTGGGCAGGATCTGCGCCGGGCAGCCGACGAGATCACCGAGGCCGTGGGCGGTCACGCCCCCGCCGACCGGGTGGGCTGACGCTTCGGCTGAGCCTCAGGACCCAGACCCAGGAGCCAGACCCAGGATCCGACGGAGATTTCCCGACAGGATCAGCGAGGTCTGTTCGCGAGCCTGCCGTCCGATCTTTCGAACCCGGATGGTTGAGTATCGGATCCATCAGGCAGCGCGCCGATAGGCTTCGCCCAGTCACGAGGAGCAACCATGAGCGTCCCCGATCCTCAAATGGTGCGGTCCAAGATCAACCACCCCATCGTGGACAGCGATGGCCATGTGGTGGAGTCCATCCCGGCCGTCGTCGAGTACATGCGTCGCATCGGCGGATCGGAGGTCGCCGACCGGTTCATGGGATCCTCACCCACCTATTCCTCCCGGCGCTCCCCTTTGCTCGACCAGGTCGACCCGAAGCACCCTCGCACGATGCGGAGGGCCATCCCTGCGTGGTGGACGCTGCCGGCCACGACTCGGGACCGGGCCACCGCCTTTCTGCCTCGTCTCATGTACGAACGGCTCGACGAGCTGGGTATCGACTTCACCGTGCTCTATCCGAGCGTGGGCCTGACCTGCATGGGCCATGCCGATGACGAGATCCGCACCGTGGCCTGTCGCGCCGTCAACGTGTACCTGACCGACGCACTCGAGGGCCTGGCCGACCGCATGACGCCAGTGGCGGTCATCCCCACCCATACACCCGAGGAAGCGATGGTCGAGCTCGATCACGCAGTGCTCGAGTTGGGCTTCAAAGCGGTGATGCTCAACAGCTACGTGGCCCGCACGCTCGCCGATGTGGGCCCGGGTGCCCAGTGGCTCGACGTGCTCGGTCTGGACAGCATCTACGACTACGACCCGGTATGGGCGCGGTGCGTGGAATTGGGCGTGGCCGTGACCGTCCACGCCCCCACCATGGGAGTGGAGCTACGACAATCCTCCACCCGGTACATGTACAACCACATCGGTACGTTCGCCGCCAGTGCTGATGCGTTTGCCAAGGCCCTGTTCTTCGGCGGCGTGGCCCACCGATTTCCCACGCTCAACGTTGCCTTCATGGAGTGTGGCGTGTCCTGGGGCGTGCAGCTGCTGTGTGACCTGATCGGCCGGTGGGAGAAGCGCGGCGGCGACCACATCGAGCTGCTCGATCCTCGGCGAGTGGACCCCGATGAGTGGAACGACCTGTTGGTTCACTACGGGGGTGACCTCTTCGCCGACGCTTCATCGCGTGATGCCATGCGAGGGCAGAGCGACAATCCGCCTGAGGAGGTCGACGACTTCCGGGCCTGCGGTATCGATCGGGCAGAGGACATCGTGGCCCAGTTCGACAGGTTCTACTTTGGCTGCGAAGCGGACGAAACCACCATCTCTTGGGCATTCGCGGCGGAGGTCAATCCCCACGGCGCCGTTCTCCGGCCGGTGCTCGGTTCCGATCTGGGCCACTGGGACGTCGCCGACATGCGGGCGGTCCTCACCGAAGCATACGAAATGGTGGAGAACGGCCAGCTGAGTTCGGAGCAGTTCCAGGCCTTCGCCTGCGACAACGCCATCCGGCTTCACGGTGGCATGAACGCCGCCTTCTTCGACGGCACCGCGGTCGAGTCCTATGCCCGGCGGATCCTGTCTGGGTGCCTCGAGACCGAGTCACCCACGGTCGAGGCTTCTTAGCAGAGCCGTTCAGTCTCATCAACGCCAGTACGGCTCGGCCGCGTCGTGCGCCAGCCGGGCGAATTCATCGTAGGACAGCGCGCGCAGGGCCTTCGACATGATCTCGACGGCGACCATCCCGTCGTAGCCCATTCCTTTGAGCACCGAAGCGAACCGTCCAAGGTCGAGTTGGCCCTGACCCGGTAGCGCGCGCCGCTGCAGCATCTCGTGCCAGAGGTCGTCGGACTCGAGGGCAGGATGGTCGGAGAATTGGACGAAGGCGAGCTCGGTGAGGGGAAGCGCCTCCAGATCCTCCCAGGTGCTGGGACCATGGAAGAAGTGCCACGCGTCGACCACCACCCCGGCGGCAGGAAGGTCGGCCCGCCGAAGGACCGAACGAGCCTCGTTGATATCGCAGATCGGCAGGTTCGGGAGGAACTCGAGGCCCACCCGGGTTCCCGGTGGCATCAGGGCGACAGCAGATCGATAGTTGGCCACGGCTGCCTCGGTTGGCTCGCCGGAGAACCCGGTCATGAGATAGTCCGGTTGCAGCTCGTCGACCATGACAGCGATCTCACTGGCTTCGGCCGAGACAGCACGCTCGTCCTCGGTCACCGTCAGCGCCTGAATCTCCATGCACCTGAGCCCATGGTCGACGATGGCTGCGGCCAGATCGTCAACCGTGCCACCTTGAG
Source organism: uncultured Acidimicrobiaceae bacterium (assembly GCA_963781305.1). GTDB lineage: Bacteria > Actinomycetota > Acidimicrobiia > Acidimicrobiales > RAAP-2 > DASXMT01. The sequence goes on along the minus strand of CAWAFL010000013.1, from coordinate 690,168 downwards.
CGCGGTGGCGGCGCAGGGACCACACGTCCACGCTGAAGCCGTCAAAACCTGCCGTCGCCGCCGCCCGGACCTGGGCGATCAGGTCAACGGGCCGCTCCTCGATGAACGGAGACCATTGGATCGACTCGTAACACAGCGACGTCACCGACTCACCGGGCGATCAGAACGGATCCACCAACATGTGCTGGCTGAGGTCACCCACGTGATCGCTCAGCATGTGCCGACTGGCGAAATGCCAGGCCCCGTCGGACTTGGCCAGCTCGTCACGGTACCGCCCGACGATGACGGGCTGGAGCGGGAAGGAGTCGGTTCGCTGCAGGACGGTGAACGATGAGCGGGACGTGGCCCGCTCCCCGTCGTCGGCCACGTCCACGATCACATTGGTGATCATGTGTCGGGTGTGCGGTGTGCCGTTGTCCGGGTAGCGCCGCGTGAATTGCTCGTACATCTGACGGGCCTCGTCCCGACCGCGCACCACTCGGTCTGGGCTCTCCTCGAAGGTGATGACGGCGTCGGCGAACAGGTCACCGAGGCCGGCGAAGTCGCCGGCGTCGATCCGCTCGGCGTAGGTGTACAGGACCTTGGCCACTGCCTGTTCGTCGCAGCATCGACAGGTCGAGGCCCCACCGTCTTGTTCCGTCATCTTGTCTCTCCTCTGATCACCGCCATGGTTTACCTGCTCAGCTTCGCTCTCGTCGGTTCAACCCAGGTACGCCGCTCGGACGGCTTCATCAGCGCGAACCACATCGGGAGCGCCGTTGGCGATGACCGCGCCCAGGTTGAGCACAATCACGCGATGGCATTCGCGCATGACGAACCCCACGTCGTGCTCGACCAGGACGACGGCACAACCCTCCTCCCGGCACAGCCTCCTGACCACGATGGCCAGGTTCTCGACCTCGGACTCCTCGAGCCCCGAGGTGGGCTCGTCGAGCAACAGGATGCGGGGGCGGTCGACGACCGCCCGGGCCAGCTCGACCATCCGGGCTCGTCCGATCGGGAGGTTGGCCGCCGGCTGATCACGGAGGGACTCGAGGCCACACAGTTGGAGGACCTCGTCGACCCGCGACCGACGGGCACGTTCCCGAGAGCGGCGCGACGGGAGGGCCAACAGGTCGGCGACCATGCCACCACCACCACCCTCCCACTCCAGGGCAACCAGCACGTTGTCCTCGACCGGCAACCACCCGAAGATCTGCTGGCGCTGAAAGGTCCGGCGGATCCCCTGACGGGCGCACCAGGTGGCGCTCCGACTGGTGACGTCTTCGCCATCGAAGCGGATGGCGCCGGCCGTCGGGCGACGGATACCGGTGAGGCAATCGAACAGGGTGGTCTTGCCCGCCCCGTTGGGACCGATGAGACCACAGACCTCACCGGCGACAAAGCTGGCGCTGACATCGGAGAGGGCCTGCACTCCGCCGAAGGTCATGGTCACCCCCCGCGCCTCGAGGATGGGAGGGGGGTTTGTTCCGTTCAGTACTATCGCCTGCTCGACAGTCGGTGTTTCGTGCTCAGGTGTCATGGCGTCCGTCCCCCGGCCTAGAGCTTGGCACCGAGGTAGGCGCCGACCAGCTGCTCATCGTCGAGACTTCCCCGCTCGCCCGACCACACGATCCGTCCCAGCTCGATGAATGCCGCCCGGTCTGCCACCTGTAGGACGTCTCTGATCTTCTCCTCGACCAAGAGGATCGTCGTCCCCAGGTCGCGTAGCTCGCGGAACACGTCGAGCACCTGGGCGATCACCATGGGGGCGAGGCCGAGGGTGGGCTCGTCGGCGATCACCACCTTGGGCGGACGCACCAGTACGGGCGCCAGCGCCAGCATCTGCTGTTCACCACCGGACAGGCTTCCGGCCAGCAGGCGCCGCCGGTCCTTCAACTGGGGGAACCGCTCGTAGACGTCATCCCGGTTGGCGGCATCCAGCCGGAGCACCAGGTTCTCCTCGACGGTCAGACCGGGGAACACCCCGCGAGACTCGGGAGCGACGAGGACGCCCTGGCCCACCCGCCGGTACGCGTGCATGTGGGTGATATCCACGCCGTCGAGGGTGATCGACCCGCGCGATGCCCGCACCAGTCCCGCAACTGTCGAGCACAACGTCGACTTGCCACTGCCGTTCACCCCGAACAGCCCGGTGATCTGCCCCGTGGCTATGGACAGGTCGATGCCGTGTAGCACCTCCGCGTCGCCATAGGCGACCCGAAGACCCCGGATGTCCAGGATTCCCGGCGGTTGGTCCTCTACGTCGCTCGGGGCATTGATGGCTCCGGAGGAAACGAGCTCTTCCTCATGGCGCTGGACCTCGGCCGAGACGGCTGTCGACTCGGCCATGATCGCCTCCTCGGCGGTGCCGAGCTCCGCGTCGACGGCAGCGGCGATGCCCGTAGCGACCTCGGCGGTACCGTCTTCACCGGATGGCGAACCGGCGGCAACGACGGCCACGGGCGCGATGGCATCGCCTCCGGCCGCCGCCGCTCGGAGCGCGGCCCGGCGCATGCGCCGAACGTGGTTGCGACGCGACGTCTGGGACAAGAAGCCGTCGGGGTCTCGGGCCAGACCCACTGCGCCCAGCCCGAACAGGATCAGGGGGATCTCCGTGGACTGCGTCCCGTTCCAGCTCAGCCAGGACGGCACCCAGGACCACCAGTGGAAGCCCGATTGGATGATCACCGGGGTCGCCGCCGAGGCGATGCCGGCGAGCACAGCGGCAGCAGGACGTCTGATGCCGAACAGCACCACGGTCGCTAGCCACAGCAGGCCGTCGATGGCCGGCGTGGTCGAGTTGGAGACACTCGACTGGAACGAGACATAGAAGATGCCGCCCAACCCGGCGATGACGGCGGAGAGGGCGAACAGGCCCAGCTTGACCCGGAGGGGCGCCACTCCTGACGTCGAGGCGGCAACCTCCGACGACCGGACGGCGGCGATGCTTCGCCCCCATGACGACTTCTTCAGGTTCGTGATCAACACCATGACCACCAAGGCCAGGACCAGAAGGCATATGGCCATGGTCCGGTTGCTGGTGAGATCGAGTGGACCGATCTTGGGTCGGGGGATGGTCCACCCGGTCGTGTTGTTGTCGAACCAGTTCCACTGGAAGAGCACGTTGTCGCCGAGGAGGGCCAACGCCAATGTGGCCAGGGCCAGCGGCAGCCCGCCGAGGCGCAGGGCGGGCAGGGCAACGATGAAACCGAGCAGGCCGGTGACGATCAAGGCGATGAGGATGGCCAGGAAGAAGGGCACCCCGTACTGGTTGAAGAGCAGTCCCGTGGTGAGCCCGGCCATGGTCGAGAAGGTGGCCTGGGCCAGGCTCACCATGCCACCCATGCCGGTGACGACGACAAAGGACAAGAAGATGAGCGAGAGGGCCAGGCCCTGGGCCATCGTCCCCGCCCAGAAGTCATCGGCCAGAAAGAGGATGTACACAACGAGGAAGGCGGTGGCCGCGACCCAGGGTGCGGCGCGGCGCCACATGGGAAGCAGCGTGAGGTACTCGAGCGGGGGTACGTCGTCAGCCGCCGATCCCCCTAGGCGGCTGCGGTCCCGGGCCAGGATCAACAGGGCGATGATCAGTGCGACGATGGGTACCGAATCGGCGAACCCGGCGATGTCCACCTTGACGTAGCCGGCCACCAGGTTCTGGAAGATGCCCAGGGCCAGGCCACCGATGAAGGTCAATGGGATCGACCGGAGCCCTCCGATGACGGCGGCGGCGGAGGCGACGATCATGATCGTGATGTAGCCGCTGGTGCTGATGGCCCCGATGATGGGGGCGGCGACCACGCCGGCCAGGGCGGCCAGGACGTTGCCGATCACCCAGGCGTACCGGGAGGTCTTGGCGTCGTCGACCCCGCGGATCCGGGCCAGGCTGTGCCGGTCCACCACCGCCCGCATCTGGAGGCCCAACGACGTGCGGCGCATCAGGAACCAGAGCCCGACGGCGCAGACCGCAGCGGCGATCACCACGACCAGCTCGTTCGAGGTGATGGGGATCTTGGGCGGGATGTGCCACGTCTTCTGGGGAACAGGGCCCAAGCCCGGCGGAAACCCGACTTGGAGGACGGCGCTGCTGTTCGGGATGTCGACGTGGAAGATGTCGATGATCCCGTCCGTGATCCACTCGGTCAGGGCCGGGATGGCAAGCAGGAGCCCGACGGTGGCCATGATCTTCGCTGACTCGTTCGCTCGGGCCAACGGCTTGAAGACGGCCGCGTTCAGGACGATGCCGAGCAACGGGGCGAACACGCCGATGACCATCACTGCGGCCCAGACGATGGGCCAGTGCAGCCCGGAGTGGAAGATGTAGAAGAGGTAGGCGCTCGAGAAGGCCACTGCGCCATAGGAGAAGTTGAAGATGCCGGTGGCCGAGTACGACAGGGTCAGCCCGGACCCGACCAGCGAGTAGATAGCTCCTGAGATGGCCCCGCTGACCACCAACGCCAAGAACGTATCCACCCCTACCCGTCTCTCCTCTGGTCCTCTGCGGTCGTGAAGCCCGCTTCGTTCGCGAGCATGGGTTGTCTGTCGCCCCGGGTGGCCGACCGGCTGGGGGCGGGCACGCGGCGTCGTCCCCAGCCGGTCATGTGGTCACTCCTTTTCACAGGCGACGGTCCCGGTCCTCGATGTGCTCAACCCTGGAGGTTGTAGCTCGAGTAGCACTTGAACGGCTCGGACGTCGTGTAGTTCGTGCCCGATACCTTGAGGACGGCCGCGCAGTCGGCGGGGATGAAGTGCGCCGCCGGCCAGAGCAGCTTCCCCGGCGACCCGGATGGAGCCGTCTTGTAGCTGGTGAACGAACCACCGTTTACCTTCTGGTCGAATGTCTTCGTGTTCAGGTTCTTGCCCACGGCCTGGAGCATCTCCACCAACGTGTTGGCTTCCGCATAGCCGATCGACGCACCCAACGTGAGGAAGGCCGGCTTACCGATGGCCTTGAGCCCGGCCAACTCCTGGTTCACCCAGGCGCCGCCACCCTCCTGGGGGACCACCTGGCTGTTGGTGAACTCACCCTGGAGGGACGAGGCCAGCTGGGCCGACGAGGCCAGGAGGCCAGGGTTGTACGTCACGAAGTCCATGATGTCGCCCGTATAGCCGCCCGCCTTCAGGGCCGCGGCCATCGGAGCTACGTCGGCGAATGGCGTCGAGATGTAGACGAGGTTGGGCTTGGCGGCCGTGATGGCCTGCACGTACGGTGTGTAGTCGATGCCGGTCGACGTGGTGGGGAAGTTGGCCTCGTTGTACACCACCTTGGAGCCCAGCTTCTTGAACAGCGCGACATACTGAGCGTTGCCGCTGGTACCCGAGGGCGAGTTCTCCGCCTGGGCGGCGAAGCGCACCTTGGAGGCCGGCATGCCGCTCGCTTGGATCATGGCCTCGGCCAGGCTGCCGGCCACCACATTGTGCAGCGGGTTCGACGTGGGCAGCAGGATCGGGGACAGGCAACCGTTCCAGCCGAAGCCCCATCGGTAGCCGCAGAACCCTGGGTTGAAGCCCCAACCGAAGTACGGCACCTGGTGGGAGGTCATGTAGTTGGTCGAGCCGCTCAGCATGTACTCGGTGAGCGACAGCACCGAGAAGACCTGGCTCTGGTTCACCAGCTGCTGGGTCTCTTGGACGTCGGACTGCACCCCGCCCGTGTCGTCGGAGCACGGGACCAGGGTGAGCTTCCGGCCTGCGATGCCCTTTTTGTTGGCTTGGGCGAATCGAGCGTTGATCCCGTCGACGTACCCGGCATAGTCCCCCGACGTGTATATGCAGCCCACTTTGATCTGGGTGGAGGTGACGCCCTGGGTGAGACCGCTGCCCTTGGGACCGATGAGGCTCTGCTTGTTGGCCGTGTTGGCCAGCGATCCTCCGCTTGCATTGCCGCCTCCCGTCGGAGGGGCAGAGCTGGCCGCCGAGCTGGGCAGGCCGGTGCCCAAGACGACGGCCATGGTTGTCATCATCAACAGGCTGAGGACGATGACCACGCCTCGCCTCACTCGATGCCGATACCGTCTGGACATGTGATTCCCCCTCTGTCTGGACATGTGATTCCCCCTCTATGTTGCGGACGGCGGCGCCGCCTCTAGTGTTCCTTCGTTACCAACGTGCAGACATTCCTTTCACCGCTTCGCCCCTGCATCGATATCGACCCAGTTGCGGTCCCGTGCCGAGGTCCGGATGGCATCCATGACGACCATGCTGGCCACACCGTCGGCGAACGTGGCCGGGGCCGGATCGTCAGAGATCGCTTCGCCCGACAGGCGAGCACGGAGGACCCGGTACAAACGGGTATAGGGGGCAAGGTCGATCCCGGTGGCATGCATGAGGTCGTAGGTCGTGGTCATCAGGTCGGCGGGTGGCGGGTCCGGCGGCGGATTGACCAGGTCGGGCGGGATGGCGACTGGGCGGCTCCCCTGGGAGTCCCCGGTCCATACGACGTCGCCTTCGAGCCACGCCGTGCCCTTGGTCCCGACCACTCGGGACGCGACCTGGGGCGTTCCCCAGGCCGCCGCCGAGCTCGACATGACTCCCTCGACACCGGACGTCAGCCGGAAGTGCACCACGTAGCTGTCGTCTGCGGTCATGTCCCGGGGGGCCACGACCTTCAAAGTGGCGCTGACCCCGCTGAACTCGCCCAGCGTCACCCGGATCTGGTCGATGACGTGGGATCCGTGCGCGCCCAGCCACCCTCCCCCTTGGGCGGCATCGGTCCACCACTCGGGCAGTTCGCCAGCTGGATCGGCCAGCAGCGGCATGTCCAGCGTGAACGTGGCCAGCACCGGGTCCCCAACTGACCCGTCCCGCACCGTCCGGGTCAGTAGGGCCTGGCCGGTCGAGAATCGGAACTCGGTGCCAAGCAGGTGGACGATGCCGGCGCTCTCCGCCGCGTCGTGCATGGTTCGGGCCTCGGCTGCATCCCGAGCGAAGGGTTTCTCGCACACAACGTGGCGCCCGGCCGACACAGCCTCCAAGACCAGTTCGGCATGGGTGTGCGGAGGCGTAGCCACGGCGACCACGTCCGTTTCGGGCAACGCCAGTGCGTCGGTGAGCGAAGTCAGCGCATCGGGTATACCGAAACGGTCGGCACGATCTCGAGTCCGACCAGGATTCCGTCCGACCAGGGCCCGTACCTCGAAACCTGCGGCACGCAGGGCGCGCACATGGGTGAGGCACCCGAACCCGGTACCCACGACCACCGCTCCACTGGGGGGCCGCGGTGTCGTCATCGACCGGGCCGCCCCGCGGGAAGGGCGCCGGAGACAACCGCTCCGTCCTTGATGACGGTGAGGGCAGCGGCATCGGCGAGGAGGGTCACAGAGGCGAGCGGGTCGCCGTCCACCACGACCAGGTCGGCGATGGCCCCGTCGGCCACGGTGCCGAGATCGGATCGCCCGAGGAGATCGGCCCCGTGGCGGGTCGCCCATCGGATGACGTCGAGAGCGGGAATGCCGACCTCGTCGGCGTACAACGCGAACTCGTGACCGTAGAGCCCGTGTGGGAATCCGACCGCCCCGTAGTCATCGCCGAGCAGGATCCGCACACCGGCGGCGTTGGCCTTGGGCAGCACCTCGTACGAGTAGTCAAGGTCGGCCTTCATGGCTCCGGAGAAACCAAGGCCGGCTCCCATGGTCTCGATGAAATGCTTTGGGAAGTACAAGCTGGGCACCAGGAAGGTACCCGTCTCGACCAGGGCGGCGATGCACTCGTCGTCCATCTCGTCACCGTGGTCGACGATGTCGATACCGAGCTCGATGGCCAGGAGCATCGCTGGCTTGTTGGCGATGTGGCCCCGGATCAACACGCCCCGATCGTGGGCGGTGTCGATGGCGGCGGCGAGCTCGTCCCGAGTCAGTTCGATCCTCTCCTTGGGGGCAGTGGTCCCGTGTCCACCGGTGACGAAGAGCTTGATGATCTCCGCCCCTCGCTTGACCTCCTCTCGCACCCCAAGGCGGAAGCCGTCCGCACCATCACAGAGTCGCACCGCGCCGGGAGCTCCCAGGTTCCAATACCAGGGCGTGTTGTCATTGCTGTGCCCGGTCGTGCTCAGCTCCCGGCTACCGGGCACGAACCGGGGGCCGGGCACCAGGCCGTCGTCTATGGCACGTTTGAGCGACGGGTCCACTTCGTTTGCCGCGCCGGCGCTGATGGCACTGGTGTACCCACACTCCAGGGCCACGCGCAGGTGCTTGGCCCCGATCAGGGCCTGGTAGGCCGGTGGGTACTCGTACCCGAACGGGGTCGCTTTGGCACCGAGCTCGTGGTAGGTGGAGTGGAAGTGACAGGTCATCAAGCCGGGCAACACCGTCCGCCCGGTCAGGTCGTGTACCTGATCGCCGGGCCGGGGCGAGACCTCCTGGTCGGTGACCGTCGAGATCGTGGCCCCCTCGATGACGATGGTGCGCCCCGAGCGGGCGTTCTCGCCCTCGAGGACGGTGGCGTGCGCCAGGACGAGGCGTTGTCCATCGCTCACCGTGTCGGCCCCGTGGGCGACGGACAACCGTGCAGGGGTCGGTTTCGAGGCAGTGATGAGATACGACGACTCACCGGCCTCAACAGGAGGCCGCGCGCTCGTTCTGTTGGCACAGAGCCCCCCTCTCCGCTCATGGCCACCCTGTGTGCGCGGGCCCCGTGCGAACCGGAGGACGGGCACGTCTCAGGTAACTAGATTTCGAACATTACATTCGGATTCTCGAAAGTCACAGTAGGGTGAGCTTCCAACACTGTCAAGAGAAATGGCAGCAGGGGGAGGGATCCAGTGGAGGATCTGCAGGGGAAAGTTGCCTTTATCACCGGTGCGGGACGCGGGCAGGGACGCTCGCACGCCGTGGCCCTGGCCGAGCGAGGCGTGGACATCATCGCCGTGGACTTGTGCGAGGACATCGATACCGTCTCCTATGCCCTTGCCAGTGCAGCCGATCTTGATGAGACGGTGCGCTTGGTCGAGGGGCAGCACCGTCGCATCGTGGCCTACCAGGCCGACGTTCGTGACCTCGATGCACTCTCCGCCGCCCTGGATCGCGGCCTGGAGGAACTGGGTCGCCTCGATATCGTGCTCGCCAACGCGGGGATCGCGCCGTCGTCGGTACCCGTCGCCGACCCCGCGCTCTCGTGGGGCAACGTCATCGGCGTCAACCTCACCGGGGTGTGGAACACCACCTACGTGGGAAAGCGGGCGCTCAAGAAGGGGAACCGTGGCGGCTCGATCGTCATTACCAGCTCGACCGCCGGTCTCAAGGCCCTTGCCGACGGGACCCCGGGCGGCGAAGCGTACGTCGCCAGCAAGCACGGCCTCGTCGGGCTGATGCGGGCGCTCGCCCTCGAACTGGCCCCCCACTCCATTCGGGTCAACACCATTCATCCCACCGGCACCAACACCTACATGGTGGTGAACCCGGTCATGCAGCAGTGGATCGCCGAGAACGCCGAGGTGGCCGCAGCGGGCATGCAGAATGCGCTCCCCGTCGACCTCATCGAGCCGGCCGACGTGACCAACGCCGTGCTGTGGCTCGTCTCGGACATGGCCCGGTACGTCACCGGTGTCGCCCTGCCCGTCGACGCCGGCTTCACGGCGCGATGACCTCGTCGCCCACTTCGGGCCGGCCTGATCAGGGTTCTCACGACCTGCGTATCGGCACCGTGTTCGTCAATGCAGCCCGGGCGGTTCCCCAGCGGACGGCCGCGGTACTGGGCGACGAAGCCCTGACGTTCGATCAACTCAATCGACGCGCCAACCAGGTAGCGGCCGTGCTCGTTGGCCGGAGCATGGGTTGCGGCGACCGGCTGGTCACCTGGTCGGCCACGGCGCTGGAGCTCGTCCCCGTATTCGCCGCCGCGGCCAAGCTCGGAGTGGTGTTCGCGCCCACCAACGCCTCGTTGAGCATCGACGAGGCCATGGCCGTCATCGAACCAGCGCGACCATCCATGGTTGTGGTGGACGACGAGCGGCGTGCCGACGGCGTCAAGCTGGCCGAGCGGCTCGGGTCCCAGCTGCTCAGCCTGTCCGAGCTCACCCTCATGGCCGACGCTCAAGTCAGCGACGAGCCGGACCGACCACAGCCGACAGAGCACGACGCCCACGTGATCTTCTTCACCAGTGGCAGCACCGGTCGGCCGAAGGGTGCGATCCTCACCCATCGGGTCAACTTCCTACGCACCCACCCCGGCGCCCTCTTGGAGCACCGGGGCCCGATGGTCTGCCCGTTCCCGTTGTTCCACATGGGTGCGTGGACTATCGCCCTGCAACAGTGGCAGGGGCGCGATGCCGTGATCCTGCTGGCTTCGGCCGACGCCGCCTCCATCTGCAACGCCGTCGTGGCCAACAAGGCCGAACGGCTCAACTGCATCCCCGCCGTCTGGCGCCGCATGCTCGATTATCTGGGCACACCCGTTGGTCGGGACCTCGACCTGTCCTCGGTCCGGTTCGCCGACACCGGTACCTCTGCCACGCCGTTGGAGCTGCTGGCCGCCATCGAGGAGGCATTGCCATCGGCGCGCGTCCGCGTCTTCTACGGATCAACCGAGGCCGGCAGCGTGGCGTCACTCGACCACCATGAAGTGCATCGCAAACCGGGGAGCTGCGGGGTTCCGGCACCCTCGTGCCAGGTCCGAATCGCTCCCGACGGCGAGCTGTTGGTCCGTGGCCCTTTGGTGTTCGACGGCTACTTCGAGGACGAGGAGGCGACCAGTGCGGCGTTGGTGGACGGTTGGTACCGAACCGGAGACCTGGCCCAGGTGGACGAGGACGGATATCTCAGCATCGTGGGCCGAGCCAAAGACGTCGTGCGCACCGGCGGCGAGTCGGTGGCCCCCACCGAAGTGGAAGCGGTCCTGGCCGAACACCCGGCGATAGAGGACGTCGCCATCGTCGGGATGCCCGACACCCGTTGGGGCGAGATCATCTGCGCCGTGGTGGTCAGCCGTCCCGGACACGCCACCCCCACGGTGGATGAGCTCCGGGCCCACTGCGGCACCCGGTTGGCCCCCTTCAAACACCCCCGGCGGGTGGCCGCCGTGGATGCGATCCCCCGCACGCCGTCGACCCAGCAGGTTCAGCGCCGGCTCCTGGTGGAGCGCTTGACCACCGGGCCACCCGGACCCACGCCGCCCAATTAGCTACTCTCGGCACGATGATCCTTCCGTGGAGAATTGGGATCTGGACAAGAGACACCACGGCCCCGCCTGTACGATGACCCACGTCAGCGCGCAGAAAGACACCGATGGCTCCACCTACGACCCGATCGAGCGGCGAGGACGACGCCGGTACTTCCGTGCCCGAGTTGTCGCGTCACGACCAGCCCCTCGTGCAGCGGGCCATCACGCGGGCCATCTCCGACCGGTACCGGGCGGCAGCCGAGGACGTGGACCGCATCATCGAGGCTGCCTACCGGGTGGTGGAACGGATGGGCAAGGTGGACCCCCGGCTGCGGGACATCCTCGACGAGGCCGGGTTGTCGACCGAGGCCTTCTACCGCCACTTCGAGTCGAAGGACGAACTCCTGCTGGTGCTGCTGGCCGACGGCCGTCACCGTCTGGCCGGCTACCTGGCCCACCAAATGGACAAGGCAGGCGATCCTCTGGGCCGAGTCCGGGCCTGGATCGAAGGGGTGCTGGCCCAAGCCGTCGATCCGGTTGCCGCTTCTCGGACGCGACCGTTCCTGACCAGCCTCAACCGCCTGGCCGAGCAGTACCCCGACGAACAGCGGAGCTCCTTCCAGGTCCTGGTGGAATTGCTCCGGGGCGCGCTCGTCACCGCGGCCGATTCCCGGTTGGTCGCCCACTCAGACCCCGGCCGCGACGCACTGGTCATCTATCAACTGGCCATCTCGGTCATGGAGTCCCACATCCTGGCCGGCACCAAGCCGAGCAACGCCGACATCGAGCACCTCGTGGCCTTCAGCCTCCGCGCCATCGGTGCCGACCAGACGCTGTCGGCCACACGCTGAGTGGACGAACGATGCTCTGGCGCCCCTCGGCCCGACTCCTCAGTCCTTGAGTTCCACCACGATCTCGTGGAACCGCTGCTTCCCGTTGTTGAACGCAGCCTCGATCCCCCCACGCTCCGCATAGATCACATTCCCGGGTGACACCTCACCCTCCACGGTGCCCAGATGGCCCCACGGCCCCCCGGAGTCGGGCTCCATCTGCGCGGCCATGGTGTCGCCCGAGATCTGGACCATGACGTAGTCGAGGGTGTGCTCGTGGACGGCACTCCTGTCACCGGGGTCGAGGCGCATCTCCCACACCCGCACCCGGTCGTTCTCGAACAGCAGGTTGGTGGCGATATCGCCGAGGACTCGCTCTGTCATATCCCTCCCCCTTCATCCCGCCCACCGTGACGTCGCACCATCCCGATGTCGACGATCCAGAATGTTGATCTGCCAATTCAGAATATATAAACGCTATTCAGAACATATAGTCGGCCACTGGGACCGTCAAGGTGTCCGAGCTCTACACGGTGGGACCCTCGATCGCTCAGGCCCGCTCGTCCTTCACCACCCCGATGGTGTGCACTGCCGCCAGGTTGTCAGTCAGGTAGTCGGGTGCCTCCTGGGTCTCGATGAACCACCCGGTGGGGCACATGGTAAGGATCTCCACGAAGGAGAACCCCTCACCCCGGAGCTGCACCTCGAAGGCCCGCTTGATCATCCGCTTGGCCTTGGCCACGTTGCCGGCGCTGTTCACCGCGGCCCGAGCCACGTACGTAGCCCCGTCGAGCTGGGCCAGCAGATTGCTGAGCCGGATGGGGTATCCGTGGTCCTTGGCGTTCCGACCCTGCAGGGTGTTCTTCGTGCGCTGGCCCAACACGGTGGTGGCGGTGAGATGGCCACCGGTCTCCCCGAAGACACCGTTGTTGAGCATGAAACAGGTGATGTTCTCTCCCCTGGCCGCCGCGTGGATGACCTCCTGAAGCCCCTCGTTGACCATGTCTCCATCGCCTTGGATGGTGAAGGCCAACGTGTCCGGTTTGACCCGCTTGATGCCCGTAGCCAGAGACGGCGCCCTTCCGTGCAACGCCTGGAGCACCTCGCAGTCCAGGTTGTTGGAGAATGCGGTGTAACAGCCAATGCCGAAGACGGCGATGGCTCGTTGGACGGCATCGAGGTCGGCGACCGCTTCGAGGACGGAGCGCATGGCCACGGGCTCACCGCACCCTGGGCAGAGCTGGTGGGCACCGATGTCGATGAGCTCGGGAGTGAAGTCGTCCACCAGCGCGGCCGGCTCCTCGGGCGGTTGCTGGGTGGGTATGACCATCGCTTGGTGATCCGCGGTCATGCGTTCGCTCCTTGGACCGAGCCCGAGGCGTCGGAGGTCTCCCCTTGTAACACCGCTTCGATGCGGGAGCGGATGACACGAACGTCGTTGTCCGGCCCGACCCCGAAACCGGACTTGTCCAACGTGAGTCCCCCGATGAAGAGCACCGGGGCCCGCCCCAACACAGCCAACCGAACGTCATCGACCATCTGACCCATGCTGTTCTCGTAGACGGCCACGACCCGGGACCGAGCCGAGGCGGCCGCCACCACGTCCGTCGGGAACGGGACCAACGAGATGGGACGGACGAAACCGACAGGGAGCCCGTCGGCCCGCATGGCTTGGACGGCGAAGCGAACGTACTTGCCCGGCGTGCCGTGGGCCACGACCACCACCTCGGCTCCTTCCAGGAAGCCGGTCTCCACCAGCGCAGGCTCGCCCTCGACCATGGTCGCCGTTTCCAGGGCACGCCGTCGGTAGTAGTCCTCGAGGTCGTAGCCAACGTCGTCGCGCTGTTTCACGTCGCCCAGCGGCGACAGGAGCTTGGCCCGACCCGAACCGCCAGAGGAACCATCCAGGGCCCAAGACCGGGCCGGTAGGGGTCCGAAGTCGATCGGCCGGACGTCCACCGACTGGTACACGTGGGCCAGGTAGTAGTCGCCGAAGACCAGGACCGGGTTTCGCCACTTCTCGGACCAGTGGAATGCCAGCTGTACCAACTCCACCGCCTCGGGGACGTCCATGGGGGCCAGCACCAAGTGACGGTAGTCACCGTGGCCGCCTCCCCTCGTCGCCTGGTAGTAGTCGCTCTGGCCCCGTGACATGTTGAGCACGACGAGCGGGATCCGAGCCAGGGTGATCTCAGACAGGGATTCCTGCATGAGTGAGAGTCCCTGACCTACCGACCCCGTGGCTGCGGGGGTCCCGGTGGCGGCTGCTCCCCATGCCATACCCACCGCCTCGAGCTCGCTCTCAGCGTTCATGCACACGCCGCCGTGCGCCGGGAGCTTCCGGGCCATGTGCTCGAGCACCTCGGTGAACGGCGTCATCGGGTACCCGGCGAAGAAACGGCACCCTGCCACCACCATGGCCTCGGCGATCGCCTCGGAGCCCTCCATGAGGACTCGGGTCATCCCCCCTCCAGACCGACTCGCCCGCCGTCGCCGTCGAGGGAGTCGTCGACCATCCGAACCAGGGGGGTGTCGTACTTGTAGACCTGGAACACGAAGTCCGGGCAGACCTGGGCGCAGGCCTTGCACCCGGTGCAGCCAGGCATCAGCTCGGGGTAGCGATAGCCACGCCTATTGACCTGGTGCGTGGTCATGACCAGGACGTTGGGCGGGCAGGCGTCGATGCACAGATCGCAGCCCTTGCACGCCTCGACGTCGATGACCAGCGTCCCCCGGCTGACCACCTCGCTCGCGGTCATGCCGGGGCGCCCGAGGGGACCGGCACTGACGCGTCGTCGTCTGCGAGCCAGGCCGGAGCAGTGCCGGCGGTCACCAGCCCGTATCCCGCCTCCAATGCCCTCACGTTGCGGGCACGATGCTGAGCGCGGTACGACGGCAGGGACCGCTCCACCGCCTCGATCAATGACCCGAGTCTCACCAAGCCGGTGGCCGCGGCGTAGGCGCCGATCATCACCATCGAGGCCGCCTGGACGTGACCCACGTCGACGGCCGCATCGGTGGCCGGGACCTCGACGAGCCGGTACGGCGACCAATCGACGGAGACGTTGAACACGGTGGTGTTGACCAGCACCACGGCGTTGGGCTCCAGGCGTTGTTGGACCCACTCCCAGTAGTCGTGATGCATCACCACTGCCGACCACGAGTGTGCGATGGTCGGTGGTGTCTCGATGGGGCCATCGCCCACCACCAAGGTGGCATCGGTGTTGCCGCCGCGCATCATGCCTCCATAGCTGCCGAACAGCATCACCTCGCGGCCCTCGGCCACCGCCGCCCGAGCCAGTATTTGTGCGGCCAGCTGCACCCCTTGGCCACCGATGCCGGTCATCATCAGCTCGCGTTCCATGGGCCTCCCCCCGCAGGCCGGCTCGTGCCGGCCGCGCCGGGCCTAAGAACACCACTCTAGATTTTCAGAACGAACTTTGTCCAGCGGTTCGACGGCCGAGGGGGAGGATCCCCCGAAGGGCCCGTCGCGGATCGGGCTCAGGGCGGGATCAGTAGGCGTCCGGCGACTGCTGGACCGCCTCTGGAACCGGGTGGTGATAGAGAATCGAGGCGTTCTCCCAGGTCATCTTCGTGATATCGGCAGCCGGCAGCCCCCCGATCTCCTCCTCGATCACTCGCTGCGTATTCGGCCAGGTGGAGTCGCAATGGGGATAGTCGGACTCCAAGAGGATGTGGTCAACTCCGATCCGGTCCCGCAGGGCGAACGTCGACTGATCCTCAACGGCACAGAACCAGAAATTGCGGCGTAGGACCTCCGACGGGGTCAGGTCGGAATGCCACGTTCCGTACATCTGGCTGTACGTGCCCATGTGGTCGAGACGATCGAGCAACGCGGGCACCCACCCGATGCCTCCTTCGGAGAGGCAGATCTTCAGTTCCGGGTACCGCACCGGGGCCAACGAGAAGAGCCAGTCCACTGCGGCAGAGATGGCATAGGCGAAGAAGAGGACGCCGGCGACGTCCGGCGGTGCGTCGGCGGTGGTGGCCGGCGACGAGCCCGACGAGCCGATGTGGAGGTTGATCACCGTTCCCGTCTCCTCGCAGGCTTGTAGAAACGGGTCCCAATAGCCCGAATGGATGGTCGGGAACCCCAAGCGACTGGGCTCCTCGCTGAAGGAAACGGCCCTGAACCCACGGTCGGCGTTCTGACGGATCATCTCGGCGCCGATGTCGGCATCCAGCAGCCAGGGGAGCTGGCACGGGATGATCCGATCCGGGTACGTGCCCGCCCACTCCTCCAGGTGCCAGTCGTTCCAGGCCCGAACGGCGGCCATGGCCAGCTCGGGGTCGGGGGTGACCTGCTGGAGTCGCTGACCGGCAAAGCCCGGGAGGAAGGAGGGAAAGTTCAGCGATGCAAAGATCCCGTTGAGATCCATGTCGGCGATGCGCTGATGAATGTCCCATGCTCCTGCGCGCATCTCGTCGAAGCGGGTCGGCTCCATCCGCCACTCGTCGACCGGTCGACCGACGACAGCATTGAACCCGACATTGGGCAGCTCGGTTCCGTCATAGACCCACGTCTCCGTGCCGTCTTCCTTCTGGATGACGCGCGGGGCGCGATCGGCGAACTTCTTCTCGACACGACCGTCGAAGACGTGCGGGGGCTCCACGATGTGATCGTCGGCCGAGATGACGGTGTACTTCCGATCGGCCCGGGGCGGCTCGGGTAGGAAGGTGACCGACCGGGGTCCGCCCTTGCCCGCTGTGGTCCACTCCGAGTTGGCCAGGAGGTCCTCGATTGACAGCATGGCATGCTCCTTTGTTGGCGATGGACTAGCTGCTGATGGTCGGCGCACCGGTGGCCAGCGCGCGGGCGTCAGCGGTCAGCTGGCCCTTGGCCACCTTGCCCCCCGACGAGCGGGGAAGCTGCGCCAGCACGACCAGATGCTCGGGATAGTTCTCCTTCGAGGTCCCCTGTCCGGCCAGGAAGTCGATGAGCTCGTCCAGAGTCAGGTACTCACCTGAGCGGAGCTCCACGTAGGCGCACACTCGCTCACCGAACAGCGGATCGGGCATCGGGACCGCCGCGGCCAGCACGACGGAGGGATGGGCTGACACCGCGTCCTCGACGGCCGCGGCGGAGATGTTCTTCCCGCCCCTGATGATGATCTCGGACTTGCGCCCCACGACCGTGAGGTAGCCCTGGTCGTCGATGGTCACGATGTCCGCGTGCAGAACGAACCCAGCGCCGGTGAACAGCTCGGCGTTGGCATCCGGATCGTCGTAGTAGCCGAGACAGAGTGCCGGTCCGCGGCTTCCGGGCTGGCCTCGCCCCGTTCGCGTGACATCGACACCGTTGTCGAAGAGGCGAACCTCTGTCCCCGAGAGGCCGCCGCCGCCGGTCCGCAGACGCACTTCCTTGGGATCGCCGACCCGGGTACCGGTGGCCAACCCGCTCTCGTTGGAACCGTAGAAGTTCAAGACCAGCGCGCCGGTTCGTTCCTCGAAATCCCGAGCGGCCTCGTAGGGGATCATTTCGCCGCCGGTGAACATGACTCGCAGCGACGAGAGGTCCCGGGTCGCCATCGCTTCGGCATGCAGCATCATCTTGAACTGGGTGCTCACGCAGAACAGCACGGTGGCGTGTTCCCGCTCGATGAGTTCCAGGGCGGACTCTGCCGTGAACCGATCGGTGACCACTGCGGGCGCCCCGACAAGACTGGCCACGAAGTGGGTGGAGAACAGACCGAAGCCGAAGGGCATGGGGGCCAAGCCCATCACGACCTCGCTGTTGCCCAACCGGGCCACCTCACGAGCCTGCTGGGCCATGTACAACTTCGAGTTCTGGGTGTGCATGACGCACTTGGGCATCCCGGTGGTCCCCGAGGTGGAGTTGATCAGGAACAGGTCGTCGGGTCCCAGCCGGCGATCGTCGAAGAACCCGCTCGGCACCTCAGCCGGTCCCCGATCCCCCTCCTCGCCGTTGATCAGGATCGGGGCCGCCGCATCCGCCTCGAACACGGGTACGACCACGTGAACCCGGAGAGGAAGACCCTCGGCCCGGAGCTCGTCGTACACATCGGACATGTTCGTGCCCCGGTGTTCTGCGTGAGTGAGGAGGGCCACCGACCCGGTATGGGCCAGGAGATGGCGGATCTCCGCGCCGCCGGCTCGGGCCCCGATCCCGACCGTGACGAGACCAGCCTTCTCGTTGGCTACCAGCGCCACGTGCGGTGAGCCACCGTCGGACAACAGGACCGCCACCCGCTCGCCGGGCTCGAGCCCCGCTCCCACCAGGCACCGCGCCAGACGGTCCGACGCCCATTGGTACTCCCCCCAGGTGAGCCGGTCGTCTCTGGTGATCACGGCCGGGTCCGAGGGGCGCACCGCGGCAAGGTCCGCCACCAGGTCCGCCACCGTGTGATCGCCCCACCACCCAGCGGCACGGTAGGCGGCAGCCAACTCCGTATCGACCATGTTACGAAACGCTGCCCTCGCTGACGACACGATGCTCTCCTGGCTCACGACCGCCCAGTCCCCATCTTCAGCTGAGATGTTCCCCCGTGCAAATAGTACGATCGGCTTCAAAGCGATCCACGGCCGGACGACGCCGGTCCCGAAAGGGGCACCAGGGCAACCATGACAACCACCAACACCCATCCGTACCAACGGGGCATCTCCTTCGACGTCATGCCCATCCCACCCGTACCCGAGCACTGCGTGCCTGTCGAGGCGGGCCCGGTCACGTTCGTGATCGAGTCACGCCTCCTCACCGACGAGGTCCTGCGGGCGCTCCCCGGAGCCTCCGTCGATGCGAGCGGCACGACGTACGACGACTTCGGAGCCACCGTCCATGTCTGCGATGCCGCTGACTCGCTCGAGTACCTGCGGTTCGACTGCTTCGAGAGCGAACCGCACTACCACTACATCAACCCCGCCGAAGGGGAGAACCTCATCTGCCGGATCGATGAGGTCGCCGAGGGAGACCCAATCGCATGGACCGTCGGGCGCCTGCGGGACCGCTTACCCGAGATGCTCGATCTGGCCGGCGCGCCCCGACTGGCGGTGACCGTTCGTGAACACCATCAGCAAGTCGAACCGGCGATCGAGCAGGTGGTCGACCTCCTCCGTCAAGCCCAGACCGTGGCGGCGGACATGAAAGTGGCAGCAGACGCCGCTGCGGCTTCGGGCTAACGGTGGCGGGCGCCGCCGCACTCTGAACCACACCGCCATGTCCGGCACTCACCGATAGCGTTCGGGCATGGAGATGACCGAGGCGATCCGCCGTCGCCGGATGACCCGCAATTTCTCCGGCCGCCCGTTGCCCGACGGCCTGGTGGACAGGTTGCTGGCCGACGCGCTGCGTGCGCCCTCCGCCGGTAACACCCAGGGATTGGAGTTCGTCGTCCTCGAGGGGCCGGCCGAGACCGACCAGTATTGGCATGCGACCACCGACGAGGCCTGGCGGAGGGACTCTCGGCGCTACGAGGGGTTGCGGCGGGCCCCGGTCGTGGTGCTGGCCTACGCCGACCCCGATCGGTACGTGAACCGATACCGGGAGCCGGACAAGGTACCGGCCGACGGCAACGATGTCACCTGGGTCGTCCCGTTCTGGTTCGTCGACATCGCCTTCGCCACCATGACGTTGTTGCTG
Source organism: uncultured Acidimicrobiaceae bacterium (assembly GCA_963781305.1). Classification (GTDB taxonomy): domain Bacteria; phylum Actinomycetota; class Acidimicrobiia; order Acidimicrobiales; family RAAP-2; genus DASXMT01. Next base: position 670,644 of record CAWAFL010000013.1, on the reverse strand, counting down.
CGAGCCGCCGACGAGGAGATCGGCGCCGCATTTCTCGGGAACTTCCGTGGCGAAGAGGATCTGCGCTCCGTGTTGGGTGTCCCGCCGAGCCTGGTGTGGATGGGAGCCGTCCTGCTCGGCGAGGCGGCAGAGCCCGACCCACCCTCGACCTCGCTCAATCGAGGACGGCGACCCTTCCACGAGGCCGTCCATCGCGGTCGTTGGTAGGCCTGCTCAACGGGGGCCCTACGTCAGCCACCGCCTGGCCTTCTTGCGGTCCACCGCGGCCCATGCCTTGCGCCACTGACGCCGCAATCGGGCCTGCCGATACCGCTGCACGGTGACGAGCTGGCCAGCGGAGAACGCGACCGCCGGCGAGCCGCTCGTAGCCTCACGCCGGAACCAATCCTCGGCCGTCACCGCATCATGCTGGTCGCCCAGCACGGTCTGGAGCGCCTCTGCTGCGGTGGCCATCCGCTTGGCCGGCTTCTTGATGACCGGGGTGGCCGCCTCGGCCGCATACCTCAGGCCCTTGGCCCGAATCCGGATCCGGTGCAGTTGTTCGTCGGTCGGATGCGCCCCGGCGTGGCGAACCGCCTGTCGCAGCTTGCGCCACGGGCGGCGGACCAGCTTGGGCAGCACCTCGTTGGCCGGATCGTCGGGGTGTAGTCCTGGGGGCCGCTTCTTGCCCGATTGGGCGGTGTTGGCGAAGGGCGGTGATTCGGCCGCGGCGTGCAATCGGTCGAGCAGGGTCACGTACCGCTCGCTGTTCATGGCCTCGAGCAAGGCGGCATGGGCCACCTCGCGCCGTCGACTGAGATCGAGCTGGAGCTCACCGAAGGGCCGGGAATCCGACCCGACAGCATGGCTCTGCTCCGACTCGAGATGGCCGGCCAACACGTCGAGGTCTCGGACCTCACCGAGGCCCTCGGCGATCCATTTGAGATCGGCACGGGTATGGGACCGCCATACCGGGTCGATCACCTGGTCGAACGTCTTGAGGTCGGAACGGAGCCGCCGAGTGGCCACCCTGGTCTGATGCACGGCCTCCGCGTCACCCCGGCCCAGGCGAATGACGTACTCATGGTCGAGGATGCGGTCCAGAGCACCCGCTATGGATGCCTTGACCACGTCGCCCAGCCGGGAGCGTCGGCTGAGCTCCGGGTGCGAGGGACCACCCATGGTCCCAGGCTCCACCCCCAACGCCTGGACCAGCTTCGGCCCTCGGTGGTCGATGGCTGCTCCAGCGCCACCCAGCCTGTTCACCAGGGCGTCCACCACTGCGCCCTCGCCGTGGTCCAGCTCGAACTCGACCTGCCGGAAGCGCAGCCCGTCCTGGCTGCCGCCGTGGACGGCCACGGTGTCGTCGTCCAGCTCGCCCAGCGTGATTCCCTCCGCATCCTTCAGCACCAACCGCTGCCGGGTGGTCTCCAGCTCGGCCACCACCCCCAACGTGGCGTGGCGAACGATGCCGCGCAGCAGCCGGTCGGCCTCGTCGGGAACGTCGGGCTCGGTCCCCGGCCACGAGATCTCCGTGCGATCGAGTGTGGCGGTGGCCTTGCCACTCGGGAGCTTGAGGGTCCACAGATCCTCGCCGCCCACGGTGCGGTCGCGTCGACGGCGGAGGGTGATCCCCCGCTCCAGCAAGCGAAGGTCCGGCGTGTCGAAGTACGTCGCTACCAGCTCCACAGGGGGACGACGGTCGGTGACGGCCCCCTCGACCACCCCGTCGAGGTCGGGAACCTCGAAGCTCAGACCGACGTCCAACTTCACCTCTCGCTCCAGGGATTCTGTCTGACTTGCCATCAAACCGTTGTACCCGTTTGGCGCCACCGCCAACCCCACGGTCGGTACGACCCAACAATCCGCTGACCAGAGGACCGGCGACTGCGCCCGGGCCTTGGCCGCCCACTCCAGAAAGGCCGCGGTCGACCTGGCCCCCACGCCGAAAAGGCCCTTCGGCCGACCCTGGGATAGCGTGGCCGCCTGGACCAACGTACTCCTGGGGGCTTGTCTTGGCTTACGACCTCGTCATCAAAAACGGCACCGTCGTGGACGGTTCCGGAGGGCCGTCGTTCCGGGCCGACGTGGCCATCTCGGGAGACCGCATCGCCGAGATCGGCCGGATCACCGAGCGAGCCACGTCGGAGATCGACGCCGAAGGCCAGGTGGTGACGCCGGGATTCGTCGACGGCCACACCCACATGGACGCGCAGGTCCTCTGGGACCCGCTGGGCACCTGCTCGTGCTGGCACGGGGTGACGACGGTCGTCATGGGCAACTGCGGTTTCTCCCTCGCCCCCGTCCGATCCGACGCCCGGGAACTGGTGGTGAGGAACCTGGAGCGGGCCGAGGACATTTCACCGGCCGCCCTGGCCGCCGGCATCAGCTGGGGTTGGGAGACCTTCCCCCAGTATCTGGACGAGGTCGACCGCCAGCCCAAGGGGATCAACTACGCCGCCTATGTCGGCCACTCGGCCCTCCGCACCTGGGCCATGGGCGAGCGGGCCTTCGAGGAGGAGGCGAACGAGGACGACCTGGTGCGCATGGAGGTCGAGCTCGAATCGGCGATGCGGGCCGGCGCCATCGGGCTCACCACCTCGCGCAGCCGGAATCACGCCACCTCGGACGATCGACCGGTGGCCAGCCGGCTGGCCAGCTGGACCGAGGTGCAGCGCCTCGTCGCCGTGCTCGGCCGCGAACGGGCGGGCGTCTTCGAGCTGGCCCTCGAACAGGCGGCCCGGTCCCGTGACCCCGAGACCAGAGCCGAGTTCCTGGATCGCCTGGGTGGCCTGGCCCTCGACACCGGGGTACCGGTGAGCTTCGGAGTGATCGGGGGGTACGACGAGCACCTCCTCGAGCTCATCGACGACGTGGCCGCAGCGGGGGGCACCATGTTCGGCCAGAGCCACTGCCGGGGCGTCGCCACCCTCCTTTCGTTCCAAACCAGGCTGCCCTTCGACAATCTGCCCGAGTGGAGCGAAGTCCGGTCGCGGCCGGCCGGCGAACAGCTGGCCGCACTGGCTGACCCGGACGTCCGTGCCCGCCTGGTGCACTCGGCTGAGCACGGCCAGTACGGAGAGGCCATCGGGGCTGAGGCCCGTCGCCCCGATTTCGATCACGTCTATGTCATGGACGGTCCCGTTCCTCCTCACGCCACCGTGGCCGAGGTCGCAGCGGCACGAGGCGTGGCGCCGGTCGAGGCCATGATCGACCTCGCCGTCTCGACCGGCTTGCAGCAACTGTTCATCCAGCCGATCACCCCTGAGGACCCCGAGCTGATCCTGCCCTTCTTGCGCCATCAGCGCTCGGTGATGACCTTCTCGGACTCGGGGGCACACGTGAGCCAGGTGATCGACAGCTCGATCCAAACCCACCTTTTGGCCTACTGGGTACGGCAGCGACAGGACCTCAGCCTGGAAGAGGCCGTTCGTATGTTGACCAGCGCCACCGCCGACGCATGGGGATTCACCGACAGGGGGCGGCTCGGGCAGGGGATGGTCGCCGACGTCAACGTCTTCGATCCCGACACCGTGGCCCCATCGATGCCCGAGGTGGTCACCGACCTGCCCGGCGGGGCGCGGCGACTGCGCCAGGGCGCCGTCGGGTTCAAGGCCACCGTGGTCGCGGGCCAGGTAGTGCTGGCCGATGGGAAATCGACCGGAGCCCTGCCTGGTCGGCTCCTCCGGGACGCGTCGCGGCGGTCCTAGTGACCCAGCTCGATCCCGACGGCTTCGACCCCGCCCTCCTCACCTCGGTGTCCACGGCCGCCCTCGAGCGCGCCGAACGCCTCGGATGCGCCAACGCCGACATACGGATCGAGCGGATCCGGAGCCAGGGAGTGCGGTTGCGCGACTCCCGCCTGGAGACGGCGGCCGATGACACCGAGGTCGGGGTGGGGGTCCGGGTCGTCCACGACGGTGCCGTGGGCTTCGCCGCCACCGTCGAGGTGACCCCGGAATCGGCGGTGCGGTTGGTGGACCAGGCCGTCGACGCCGCCCGCACCACGGCGCTGGCCGTCCGGGTGCCGGTGGAGCTGGCTCCTGAGCCCGCTCACGGTGTCGTGGTGTGGTCCTCTCCGTACCGGGTCGACCCGGTGAGCGTCCCGTTGGCAGACAAGGTCGCGCGCTTGAAGGACTGGAGCTCGCGGCTGCTGGGATCCCCGGGAATCGATCATGTCACCGCGTCGATGATGGGAGTGAGCGAGACCAAGCACTACGCCGACCTGTCGGGGACCGAGGCGACCCAGCACCGGGTCCGGGTGCATCCGACGGTCGAGGCCATGGCTGTCGGAGACAAAGGCGTGGGGTTCGAGACCATGCGTACCCTGGCCCCGCCGGTCGGTCGCGGCTGGGAGTACGTCGAGGGCATCGGTTGGGACTGGGACGCGGAGCTGGCGGCCATCCCCGAGCTGCTGGCCGAGAAGCTGGCCGCGCCCTCAGTCGAGGCCGGCCGTTTCGACCTGGTCATCGACCCGACCAACCTGTGGCTGACCATCCACGAGTCCATCGGTCACGCCACCGAGCTCGATCGGGCCATGGGTTATGAGGCCGCTTATGCCGGCACCTCCTTCGCCACCTTCGACAAGCTCGGAACCCTGCAGTACGGAACCGAGCTCATGCACGTGACCGGCGATCGCACCGCGGAGCACGGCCTGGCCACGGTGGCCATCGACGACGAGGGCGTGTCCGCCCAGTCCTTCGACCTCATTCGGGACGGGGTCCTGGTCGGTTACCAGCTCGACCGGTCCATCGCCCAGGCCAGCGGACTCGGTCGTTCCAACGGCTGTGCCTTTGCCGACTCTCCCCTGCACACGCCCATCCAGCGGATGGCCAACGTCTCGCTTCAACCCGCCCCGGGCCGCGGACCCAGCACGGAGGCCCTGATCGCCGGCGTCGAGCAGGGCATCTACATCATGGGCGACAAGAGCTGGTCCATCGACATGCAGCGCTACAACTTCCAGTTCACCGGGCAACGCTTCTACCGGATCGAGAGCGGCCAGATCACCGGGCAGCTTCGCGACGTGGCCTACCAGGCCACCACCACCGAGTTCTGGGGTGCCATGGAGGCCGTGGGCGGGACGGATACCTACCGGCTGGGCGGGGCGCTCAATTGCGGCAAGGGCCAACCCGGCCAGGTGGCAGCGGTGAGCCATGGCTGTCCGTCGGCGCTGATCCGCAACGTGTCGGTGTTGAACACGCGTGAGGAGTCCGGCCGATGAGCCAGGGCCACGATGGCCCGGCCACGACCTCGGGCCTCCCCCGGGCCCAAGACGTGATCGACCAGGCGCTCGAAGCAGCCCAGGGGGACTGCGTGGTGATCGTGGAGGACGCCAGCGAAGCCGACGTTCGCTTCGCCAACAACACCACGACGACCAACGGTCTTCGCCGGGACCGCCGGGTCACGGTGATCAGCTTCCGCCCCGCCGACGACGGGGTGGCGGCGGGTATCGCCCGACGCGGGGGCATGGTTGACGTGGCCGACCTGGTGGCGGCGTCGGAACGCGACGCGGCCGGATCCCCGACCGCCGAGGATGCCGCACCATTGGTGGGACCGGCATCGCCGGAGGCTCCCAGGTCCGTGCCCTTCGACCGCGGCCCCGAGGAGACCGACCTCTCTGTTCTTCGCGACGTGCTCGGCGGCCTCGGTGCCGCCTTTGCCCGCGCCGAGGCGGGCGGTCGGATCCTTGCCGGTTTCGCCCAGCACACCATCGAGACGGTGTATCTCGGGACCTCGACCGGCCTACGCCTTCGACACGCCCAACCCACCGGTGCGCTGCACCTGGTCGGTCGCAGCGCCGACGGGTCCAACTCGGCCTGGGTGGGATCAGGCACCGCCGACTTCTCCGACGTCTCCATCGCTGATCTGGAGGAACGGCTGGTGGGCCGGCTGGCCTGGGGGGCACGGCGCATCGACCTCGACGCCGGCCGGTACGAGGTGGTCCTCCCTCCCGAGGCAGTGGCCGACCTGATGGTCGGGCTGGTGGGTGCGGCGAGCGGTCAAGAAGCCGAAGAAGGCCGCACCGTGTTCTCGGCCCCACACGGCCGCACCAGGGTGGGCGAGGTCCTGGCCCCTCTCCCTTTTCGGCTGCGGAGCGATCCCGCAGAGCCCGGTCTCACCTGTTTGCCGTTCGTGGTGGCACAGGCCTCGAGTGCCGACTCATCGGTCTTCGACAACGGGCTGGCCCTCTCTCCGACCGGATGGATCGAGGAGGGACGGCTGGCTCGACTGCGGTACCACCGGGCCGGCGCGGCGCGATCGGGCCAGCCGGTGACGCCGGACATCGACAATCTGGTCCTCGAGCTACCGGGCGCAACCGGCACCGTGGAGGACCTGGTGGCCAGCACCGAACGCGGCCTGGTGCTCACCTGTCTCTGGTACATCCGGGAGGTCGACCCGGCCACGTTGTTGCTGACCGGCCTGACCCGCGATGGCGTGTACCTGGTCGAAAACGGGTCGGTGGTGGGTGCGGTCAACAACTTCCGGTTCAACGAGAGTCCGGTCGACCTGCTCGGCCGAGTGACCGAGGTCGGCAGCACCGTTCGCTCTTTGGGGCGTGAGTACGGCGAGTGGGCCAACCGGACGGCCATGCCCCCGCTTCGGGTACCCGACTTCAACATGAGCTCGGTCAGCCCGGCCAGCTAAAGCCCCGACAAGGTGGGCGACCAGGTGGCGAGCAAGGTTGTGGTCGCACCATGTGCGGGTCAGCTCGGTGCGCTCATGCAAACCGGTCCCCGACGGAGTGGGCCCCGGTCGCGTGCCCCAACTTGCCTCGGAGGCGACAATGTCCCCATCCACCGACGTCCGATCGAGCAACGATGTCCGATCGAGCAACGATGTCCGATCGAACACCGTTCCACCGATAACGGATATCCGACCGTCCACCGATGTCGTTCGTCGGTCACGCCGGTCGGCCACCGACCCCGCCGGGAGCCTACGGGTCGTCCCGTGGCTCGATCCGGTTGCCGACCCGCTCGGCGTCCACCCCTGTTCGCTCTACGTCGAGCAATTTTGGCTTGGCATCCTGGGCCCTTCGACCACCTGGCTCCTGCGTCGGGTGAGCTATGGGCTCGAGGCCCATCCTGACGGGTTCGTGCTCGACCTGGCCGACACGGCCCACGCCCTGGGTCTGGGCGACCGGATGGGAAGGAACTCCCCCTTCCGTCGGGCCTTGCACCGGCTCACCAAGTTCGAGCTGGCTCGACCCCACGGGCCCGAGGGTCTCGCCGTACGCACTCGGATCCCGCCGTTGGCCCTCCGACACGTCCAGCGATTGGCGCCATCACTGCAGGCGAGCCATCGGCGGTGGCAGGCGAACCAGCGCCTGACGCCGTTCGAACAGATGCGGCAGCGAGCGCGTCAGCTCGCCGTCCGGCTGGCCCGGTCGGGATGCGAGCAATCAGGGATCGAGCGACAGCTGTGCGGTCAGCGCTTTCACCCGTCGCTGGCGTTCGAGTCGGCGGCCTGGGCCATCGACCAGTGCGACAAGCACCCGAGCGATTCGGCCAAGAGAGACGGCCCTCCACTCGGAGCACTGCATTCCTGACTACGGCGACCCTGACTTCAGCGACGCAGTCAGGCGACCACGGCGATCGGCATCAGCGGGGTTCGCGGACCAGCGACTCGGCGAATGCAGGCGACGACAGAAGGGCCACCAGGGTGCGCACCCCAAATCCGGTACCGCCCTTGGACAGATAGCGGGAGTCCTCGTCGGAACGGGCCGGCCCGGCGATGTCGAGATGGACCCAGGGCACATCGCCCACGAATTCGCGCAGCAGCAACGCGGCGGAGATCGATCCGGCCTGCCCGGCTCGGCCGATGTTCTTCATGTCAGCGACCTCGGAATCGATGTGGCTGCGGTACTCGTCGGGAAGCGGGAGCGGCCACAGCGATTCGCCGGCCCGCTTCGAAGCACTCTGCAGCTCACCCTGCAGGACCTCGTCGTTCCCCAGGATGGCGGCGATGCCGGTGCCCAGGGCCACGACCGCGGCTCCGGTCAGCGTGGCCAGGTCGATGATGGCATCGGGCTCCAGCTCGGCGGCCAGCGAGAGGGCGTCGGCCAGCACCAGCCGGCCCTCGGCATCGGTGTTGAGGACCTCGATCGTCTTGCCATTCCGAGCGGTCAGGACATCACCCGGCTTGATGGCCCGCCCGCCGGGCATGTTCTCGGTCATCGGTGTGAGCACGGTCACCTTGAGGCCGATCCCGAGGGTGGCCACGGCGTCGAGGGCAGCCAGCACGGCGGCAGCACCACCCATGTCGGTCTTCATCGTCTCCATGCCGCCCGGCGACTTCAGGGACAGACCGCCGGAATCAAAGGTGATTCCCTTGCCCACCAGCACGACATGCGGGACCCGGCCGCCGACCTCGAGCGGATCGGCCGGCGTGTACTCGGCTCGGACCAGGCGGGGGGGCTCGTCGGAACCCCGGGCCACGCCGAGGAGCCCGCCCAGGTGCTCGGCCACGATCCGATCCTCGTCCCATACGTCTACGGTCACGCCCGCACGCTCGCCCAGTCGATCGGACACGATCTGAGCCAGCTTGCTCGGGGTCAGCGAGCTCGGGGGCTCGTTGACCAGATCGCGTGCGAACGACACGGAGGCGGCCAGGTCGGACCCGCGCCCCGCCCCCTCCGACACTGCCTCAAGCGGAACCCCGTCCGACACGGCCAGGATCACACGGTCCAGTCGGCCATGGTTGTCCCCCGTCCGGTACGTGGAGAACCGGTATGCGGCCAGCGTGGCCCCCTCTGCCAGGGCGGCAGCCACCACAGCGGGATCGAGGGCGAGCCCCGGCGGGATCACCAGTGCGCCCTCGCCGCCCTCGCCCGCCGACCTGACAAAGGCGGCAGCGCTGCGCCTGATCGCCTCGACCTCGCCTGCGGCGTCGTCGTGACCCCCCAGGCCCAAGAGCACGGTCGCCGCGTTGCCGGGCTCGTTGCCCAGGACGATCGATTGGCCCACCTTGCCGGTGAAGCCCTGGCGCTTGAGCCATGGCGCATCCAGGTCGGTCGGTATCTCGACCCCCCCAACGGAGGCAGGGAGGCCGGCGGCCACATGCGGTCCATCAGCACCCTTGAACACGGGGATGCCTACGGCGGTGAGGCCTGACTCCAGCTCGGCGGCCGGGGCAGTTTCGATTTGCAGCATGCTCATCCTTCTTCTCGCTATCCGTCCTGTGCTGACTGTTCGTCTTGCCTGGATTGGCCGTCCCGGCGCGATGCCGTCCGAGCACGGGCGCCACCGCGACGCCGGGGCTTGGCCCCTCGGGCCAGAAGATGGTCCTCACCCTCGGTCCATCGGGCCATGGCCCAGAGGAGATCCGACAACCGGTTGAGGTAGCGACCGACCAGTGATCCGTCCACCGGATCGGACACCACCAGGCGCTCGGCCCGCCGCACCACCGTGCGGGACACGTCAAGCGCCGCCGAGACGCGGTTTGCCCCGGGCACGACGAACTCGGCCGGCATCTCGAACCGATCGATGAGTTCGTCAATATGGACCTCGAGCGCGGCCACCATCTCTTCGGTGACCAGCGTGGTGCCCGGCGTGAGCTTGCCCCGGTTGGACACATCGGTCGCCACCTCGGCCATGAGGACGTAGAGGTCCCGTTCCAAGCGGACGAGCATGGCGTCGAGCTCGGAATCGGGTACGGCTTCGGCTCGGGCCAGTCCCATCATGGCCTGGGCCTCGTCCACGGCTCCGTTGACCTGCATGGTGGTGGAATCCTTGCGGACCCGCCCGCCGTACAGCAGCCCGGTGGTGCCGTCGTCACCCGTCTTGGTGTAGATCCTCACCATGGGGCGCTCGAGACGTCACGGGGCGGGTGTTGGGTGCTCATCACCGTCGAATGCTAAGCGACGATCGCCCAGGCCAAACCACGGCCCAAGCCACGAGGGAGCAACGAGGCGGGTCGACCGACAGCGCCCGGTAGCCTGGACGGCCATGGCCAACGACCAGATTGCTGCATCCAGCTACCTGCGCGCCGTAGGCGAACGCGTCGTGATCTTCGACGGTGCCATGGGCACCAGCCTGCAGATGGCCAACCTGACCGCCGATGACTTCGGCGGTCCCGATCTCGAGGGCTGCAATGAGCTCTTGGTGATCACCCGGCCCGATGCCGTCGATCGGGTCCACCGATCGTTCTTCGAGGTCGGTTGCGACGTCGTGGAGACCGACACCTTCGGCGGTTTCTCCACCGTCCTGGCCGAGTACGGGCTGGGCGACCGGGTCCGTGAGCTCAACCTGGCCGCCGCCCGGCTGGCCCGGGACGCAGCCGACGACTTCTCCACCCCGGAGCGCCCGCGGTGGGTGGCGGGCAGCATCGGCCCCGGGACCAAGTTCCCCACCCTCGGGCAGATCCGGTACGCCGAGCTCCGCGATGCCTACGAGGAACAGGCGAGCGCCCTGCTGGAGGGCGGCGTCGACCTGCTGGTGATCGAGACGGTCTTCGACCTGCTCCAAGCGAAAGCGGCGATCAACGGCGCCCGGCGGGCCATGACCGCCAGCGGGCGTTCGGTACCCATCCAGACTCAAGTCACCATCGAGCTGACCGGGACCATGCTTCCGGGCACGGAGATCGGTGCCGCTCTCTGCGCCCTCGAAGCCATGGACGTGGACCTCATCGGACTCAACTGCGCCACTGGCCCCGCTGAGATGTTCGAGCCCCTGCGCCATCTGACCGGCCACGCCGGGATACCCGTCACCTGTCTGCCCAATGCCGGTCTGCCCTCGGTGGTGGACGGGGCAATGCACTACGACCTCACCCCCGACCAACTGGCCGACTTCCACCGACAGTTCGTCAGCGAATTGGGCGTCTCGGTCATCGGCGGATGCTGCGGGACCACGCCGGCCCACCTGGCCGCGGTGGTCGAGGCCTGCTCTCAGCTCACCCCCGCAGTCCGCGCCCCCGAACCCGATCCGGGCGCCGCGTCCATCTACACCCAGGTCCCCTTCACCCAGGACACCTCGTTTCTCGTCGTCGGGGAGCGGACCAACGCCAACGGGTCCAAGAAGTTCCGCGAGGCCATGCTCGACGAGGACTGGGACACCTGCGTGGCCATGGCCCGGGACCAGGTGAAAGAGGGCTCGCACCTCATCGATGTGTGCGTGGACTACACGGGGGCCGACGGCGTGGCCGACATGGAGGCCATCGCCAGCCGGTTCGCCACCCAGTCCACCGCCCCCCTGATGGTGGACTCCACCGAGGCCCCCGTTGTGGAGACCGCCCTGTCCTGGATCGGCGGTCGTGCCGTCATCAACTCGGTCAACCTGGAGGACGGGGACGAGCCCGGGACCCGGCTGGACGCCTTTTTGACCTTGGCCAAGGAGTTCGGCGCCGCCCTGGTGTGCACCTGCATCGACACCGAGGGCCAGGCGCGCACGGCGGACTGGAAGGTCCGAGCGGCCACGGCCATCCACGACATCGCCATCCAGCGCTTCGGCCTGCGCCCCTCCGACCTGCTCTTTGACGCCCTGGCCCTGCCGCTGTCGACGGGCATGGAGGAGAGCCGTAAGGACGGCATCGAGACCATCGAGGGCATCCGGCGGATCAAGGCCGAGCTGCCCGGCGTCTACACCATCCTCGGGCTGTCCAACGTCTCGTTCGGCCTGAACCCCGCCGCCCGCCAGGTGCTGAACTCGGTGTTCCTGCACGAGTGCGTGCAAGCCGGCCTGGACGCAGCCATCGTCCATGCCTCCAAGATCCTTCCCTTGTCCAAGGTGGACGAGCGGGCCCGCGAGGTGTGCCTGGACCTCATCTACGACCGCCGCAAGGAGGGCTACGACCCACTGACCGAGCTGCTCGCCCTGTTCGAGGGCAAGTCGGCGGCGTCGGCCACCGTCCAAGAGGACAGGAGCGGGTGGTCGGTGGAGCAGCGGCTCGAGCACCGCATCGTCGACGGTGACCGCAATGGGATCGAGGCCGACTTGGACGAGGCCATGGCCGGGGGGCACACCCCATTGGTCATCGTCAACGACTTCCTTCTGTCCGGGATGAAGACGGTGGGCGAGCTGTTCGCGTCGGGAGAGATGCAGCTGCCCTTCGTCCTCGGATCGGCCGAGACCATGAAGACAGCGGTGGCCTACCTCGAACCGCACATGGAAAAAGTCGACCAAGGCGGCAAGGGCACCATCGTCCTGGCCACGGTGAAGGGCGATGTCCACGACATCGGAAAGAACCTGGTCGACATCATCCTGACCAACAACGGCTACACCGTCCACAACCTGGGCATCAAGGTGGGCATCGCCGACATGCTCCAGGCGCTCGATGAGCACAAGGCCGATGCCATCGGAATGAGCGGCCTGCTGGTGAAGTCCACCCTCATCATGCGGGAAAACCTCGAGGAGCTGAACCGCCGGGGCAAGTCGGACGTCCCGGTCATCCTGGGCGGTGCCGCGCTCACCCGTACCTACGTAGAGCGGGATCTTCGAGGCGTCTACGACGGACGGCTCTTTTACGGCAAGGACGCCTTCGAGGGGCTCCGCACCATGGACCGGCTCATTGACCTGAGCCGTTCGGGGGAGGACGACCCCGACTTCGGTCGCGCCCTCGGTGGCCGCGACCTGCCGCCGCGTAAGAGCGAGCAGCGGGCCGCGGCGGCCAAAGAGGCAGCCGAGCGCGGCGAGACACTGCCGTCGAGGTCGCCCGAGGTGGCGGCCGACAACCCCTTGTTCCCCCCACCGTTTACCGGAAGCCGGGTGGCCAAGGGGATCGCCCTCGACGACATCGCCACGTACATCAACGAGACGGCGCTGTTCCGCAACCAATGGGGCTATCGGCCCGAGAACGGTGAGGACGACCCGGCCTTCAAGGACCGCGTGCGATCGCTGTTGCGGGACCAGATGGCCGAGGCCAAGGCCGGCCAGCTCCTGGTCCCCCAGGTGGCCTGGGGCCATTTCCCAGCCAATGCCGATGGCAACGACCTGGTGATCTTCAAGGACGAGGACCGAAATTCGGAGTGGATGCGGTACACCTTCCCCCGCCAGAGCCAAGAGCCGTGGCTGTGCATCAGCGACTTCTTCCGGCCTGTTGACTCGGGCGAGCCCGACTGGGCCAGCTTCCAGGTGGTGACCATGGGGTCACGCATCTCAGAGGAGACGGCCCGGCTGTTCGCCGCCGACGAGTACCAGAACTACCTCTACCTCCACGGGCTCGGCGTCGAGATGGCCGAGGCCCTGGCCGAATACTGGCACCACCGCATCCGGGAGGAGCTGGGATTCGCCAACGAGGACGGTCCATCGCTCACCGGCTTGTTCCGGCAGAAGTACCGCGGTGGCCGGTATTCATGGGGTTATCCCGCCTGTCCCAATCTGGAGGACAACGCCAAGGTGGTCGAGCTCCTCGGCGCTGACCGCATCGGCGTCGAGGTGAGCGAGGGCTTCCAGCTCCATCCCGAGCAGTCCACCACCGCAATCATCTGCCACCACCCAAAGGCCAAGTACTTCGTAGCCTGAACGGCCCCGGCCAGGACCGCGGGTCAGAGGGCGGGGCCGGGTCAGAGGGCGACGGGGCCGGGAGGGGTCAGAGGGCCAGGGTGGCCCCGCCGTCGACCACGACGGCTGCTCCGTTCACGAAGCGCGCCGGATCCGAGCACAAGAAGGTGACCACTTTCCCGAAATCGGCGGGATCACCAATCATGGGGCCGGTGAGGTTGCCGCCACCCAGCTGGCGCATGCGCTCAGTGGAGTGCGAGCCAGGGCAAGCCAAGTTCAAGGTGATGCCCGTCCCGTCGTTGGCCAGGTCGTTGGCCGCAGTCTTGGCCCAACCCCACAGGCCGACCCGGGCCGTGTTGGACAGGGCAAGGGTCGGGATGGGCTGGACGACGGTGTACGACGTGATGCAACAGATGCGTCCCCACCCGCGCTCGGCCATGATCGGTACGGCCGAGCGAACCAAACGGACCGACGTGAGCAGGTTGGCGTTCACGGCGGCGGTGAGGGCGGCATCGTCGACCTCGAGGGCACGACCGGGGGGAGGGCCACCGGTGTTGGCCACCACGATGTCGAGTGAACCGAATCGATCCACGGCCAGGTCGACCAGGCGTTGTGGGGCCTCCGGCTCGGAGACGTCGACCGCCATGGTGGCCACTTCGACTCCGGCCGCCTTCACCGCGGCAGCGACCTCGGCCAGCGCCCCTTCGCCTCGCGCCGCCAGTACCAGGTGAACCCCCTCAGCAGCCAGGGCATCCGCGGTGGCACGTCCCAGACCACGCGATGCGCCGGTCACCAACGCAACTCTTCCCTTGATTCCCAGGTCCATCTCCGCCCCTCCCGCTCGCGTTCTCGTATCCGTCACCGCCGGAGCGCCTCGGGCGAGGCCGACCGGCACCTCGTGCCGCTAGCCCGCGATGACCACCAGGGAGTGATCGACGCGGTTGAGCGGATCCGGCGCACCCCCATCGTCGATGACCACGATGTCCTCGAGTCGCATGCCGAACCGGCCAGGCAGGTAGATCCCCGGCTCAACCGAGAAGGCGTGGCCCGGGGCCAGCACCTCCCGGTTCCCACTGACCAGATAGGGGTCCTCGTGCGCCTCGATGCCGATCCCGTGACCGGTCCGGTGTACGAACTGCTCGCCGTAGCCTGCCTCGGTGATGATGCCGCGGGCCACGCTGTCGACGTGCTCGGCCGTGACCCCGGCACGCGCCGCGGCGACCGCCGCTTCTTGAGCCGATTGGAGAGCGTCGTAGCAATTGCGCACCTCCGTGGATGGCTCCCCCGTCACCACGGTCCTGGTGATGTCCGAGCAGTAGCCGACCTCACCGTCGAGCGAGTAGGTCCCGCCGAAGTCGCAGACGACCGTCTCGTCGCGCTGGATGACCCGCCCGCCCGGGTCGTGATGGGGACTGGCGGCGTTGGGCCCACTGCCCACGATGGCGAAGTTGACCTGCTGGTGACCTTCGGCGAGCAGCAGAGTGCCGATGTCGGCGGACACTTCGGCTTCGGTCCGACCAACGAGGGCGATGCCGCCGGACTGCAGCACGGAGGCCACCCGATCGGCCGCGGCACCGGCTGCCCGTAGCGCCGCCACCTCGGCCGGGTCCTTTACCGCCCGGACCGGCGATGTGACCGACGATGCAATCTGCCATGTTCGCCCCGGCAGCTGCTCTTGGAGCGCGAGGACGGAGGTTGCCCAGGCCCGGTCGGAAATGGCTACACGGCGTCGGCTCGTCCCCGCCGGCCCCGACTCCAGGATTGACACGGTGATGGCGATGGGATCCTCGTCATCGGACCAGGGCCGGATGGCAAACAGGTCATCGGCCACGGCGACGCGGGGGGCTTCCAGTCCGGGTACCACCAATGTGGTGTCCCCCACGAGGGGCAGCACCAATACGGTCAGACGCTCCAGCGGCATGGCCTCGTAGCCGGTCAACCAGGGTAGATCGGCTCCGTGGGACAGCAAGAGGGCGTCGACACCGACGGCCTCCATGCGCTCCCGAACGCTGTTCATCCGAGTGACCCGGCTGGCCCGGGCGGCCGGGCTCAACTCGGTCACGAGGCGGTCAGCGCGGCATCGGCCGCTTCCCGGGTCGGAGAGGGCGGTCTGGCGCGCAACGAGACGGCGACAGGCGACGGTGCGTTATGCGAGGCGCCAATGGGCGAAGCCGCGTCTGCCGCCTCTCGGGCGTGATAGCTCGACCGGGTCAGGGGCGACGCCTGCACGTGGGCGAACCCCATAGCCATACCGGCTTCTTGCAGCTCGTCGAACTCTTCGGGACGCCACCACCGGGCCACGGGCAGATGGTTCGCACTGGGCCGCAGGTACTGGCCGATGGTCACGATGTCCACCCCGACGGCTCGCAGATCGGCCAGCGTGGCCAACACCTCCTCCTCGCGCTCACCCATGCCCAGAATGAGACCGGACTTGACCGTCAATCCCGCGTCAGCGGCTCGGGCCAACACGCCCAGGCTCCGCCCATAGCCGGCCGAGGGGCGCACGGCGCGCTGGAGCCTGGCCACCGTTTCGATGTTGTGGTTGAGGACGTCGGGACGAGCGGAGAAGATGGTCTGCAAGGAGGAGTCGTCGCCCTTGCAGTCGGAGATGAGCACCTCGACTGTCGTCCGGGGACGAGCGGACCGGATGGCTCCGATGGTCTCGGCGAATGCCCCCGCCCCACCGTCAGCCAGATCGTCCCGGGCGACGCAGGTCACCACGGCGTGGGCCAGACCCATCCGGGCCACCGCCTGGGCGACGCGGTTAGGCTCTTCGGCATCGAGCGGGAGAGGGTGGCGGGTGTCGACCTGACAAAACCCACACGCTCGCGTGCACCGGGACCCGTTGATCATGAAGGTGGCGGTCCCGTCGGCCCAGCACTCGTAGATGTTCGGGCAGCCTGCCTCCTCGCACACGGTGACCAGGTCGAGGTCGCGCAGGTCATGGCGCAGTTCCTGATAGCCGGTTCCCATTGTCACCGGCACGCGCAGCCATGGCGGCTTCCGCTCGCGTAACGGCAACCCCGCCGCCGGGTCCACACCGGATCGCCTTAAGCGGCGATCGAGGGCGCGCTCCCCTCCGGGGCCATGACCCAGGCTCACCGGAACGGCCTCTGGAGCCGGCCGGTCCGCATGCCCGTCCCCTTGGACCGATGAGAGCGGCCCCACCAGGATCTGAGGGTCAGTCGGCAAGGGGCCAGCACCGGCCACCACTCGCTGGACCTCGGGCTGCCGTCCGGCCGGCAACCAGCGAATGCTGGCCGAAGCGATGACGGCGTCCACCACCTCGGCCATGGTCACGGCGAAGCCCTCGGCAACGAGCGATGTCACGGCCTTGTCGGCGATCCCGCAGGGCACAATGTGTTCGAACATGCCCAGATCGGGATGGACGTTGAGGGCGAAGCCGTGCATCGTGCGCCCTCGGGTGGCCCGCACCCCGATGGCACAGATCTTGCGGGGTGCCCCGACGCCTGAGCCCCCCGGCCCAGCCCCTTCGATCCCCACCCATACACCGGGGTATCCGGCCAGGCGCCCGACGGTGGCCGCCGGAACACCCAACGCCACCAGAGCGTCGATCACCACCTGTTCCACCTGATGGACATGGGCGGGGCCGCTGGCCGGGTCCCTTGGGACGGATAGGACCGGATACCCGACCAACTGCCCGGGACCGTGATAGGTCACGTCTCCGCCCCTGTCCGTTCGCACCAGGTCTGCGCCGACCGACGCCGGGTCGACGAGCACGTTGGCCGGGTCGGCCCGGACGCCCAGCGTGTACACATCGGGGTGCTCGAGCAACAACAAGTAGTCGTCCCCCGAACGCCGACACAGGGCTCGCTGCAACGCCCAGGCCTCGCGGTAGGGGACGCGCCCCAACCAACGAACTCGAAGCGGGGTGGTCGCCACTCGGCCTACAGCTCGCTCGCCCAGTCTCGTTCGACGAGGATCTCGGACATCCGGGCCAGGAAGCGGGCGACGTACGCCCCGTCCACGGCCCGGTGGTCGAAGGTCATCGCCAGCAGGCCCATTGAGTGGATGGCGATCGATTCACTGCCGTCGGGCAGCTGCACCACCACGGGGCGTCGGGATACGCCGTCGGTCGACAGGATGGCCACCTGGGGCTGGTTGATGATCGCTCCGGTCAACAGCGTCCCGAATGGTCCCGCGTTGGTGATCGAGAACGTGCCCCCGCTGATGTCATCGGCACTCAGTCGCTTGGTCCGCGCCCGATCGGCCAGGTCGCGGATCCTCCGGGCCATGCCGCGAAGGGTCAGTTCCTCGGCATGGTGCACGACGGGCACGATGAGCCCCTCGTTGTCGAGATCCACCGCGACCCCGAGGTTGACGTCGTGGTGCACGATCAGCGCGTCTTCGCCTACCGAAGAGTTGAGGTGGGGGTAGACCCCGAGAGCCTCCACCGCCGCTCGAGCGGCGAAGGGAAGGTAGGAGAGGCTGAACCCCTCCTCGGACTTGAACCGCTCACCGTGGGCCCGACGTACCTGCTCGACGCGCTCGTAGTCGGCCTCTTTGACCATGAGCGTGTGGGGTGATGTCGCCTTGGACCGCACCATGTGCTCAGCGGTCCGCCGGCGGATGTTGGTGAACGGGACAACCTCATCGCGGCCGTCGGCCCTCGATGGCGCCTGCGTCGCCAGGGGTGGTGACGAGGGCGCAGCAGGAGCCTGGGCCGCGGGAGCGGGGGCCGCAGGAGCAGGAGCCGGGGCCGTCTGAGCCGGGGCCGTCTGGGTACCCGATCGGCCGGCGATGACCGCCTCCACGTCGTCGCGGGTGATCCTGTTGCCCAACCCGGTGCCGGTGACCTGAGAGGGGTCGATCCCGTTCTCGTTCATCAACTTCCTGACCACCGGCGACAGCACCTGCCCGTTGCCGGAGGAGACGGACGGGGACGCGGTGGCAATGGACACTGCCTCGGGTGCGGAGGGCGCACTGGCAACGGGAGCAGCCGGGGCCGGGGCCGGGGCCGCCGGGGCGGCAGCCGCTGGGGGTGCAGGGGCCGGGGCCTCGGAGTGCGGAGCCGGGGCCTCGGTCGCCGCTGGAGCGCTGGCGCTGCCCGCACCGTCACCGTTGATGACAGCCAGCCGTTCGCCGACATCCACGGTGTCGCCCTCTTGGACGATGATCTCGGAGAGGACTCCTTCGGCCGGCGACGGCACTTCCGAGTCGACCTTGTCGGTGGACACCTCGAACAGCGGCTCATCCCTGGCCACCTGCTCACCCACCGACTTCAACCACTTGGTCACCGTGCCCTCGGTCACCGTCTCGCCCAGCTGCGGCATGGTCACGTCAGGCAACGTGAAGCCCCCTTCCGGTCAGAGCCAACACCGTCTCGCCGAATGTCTCCGACAGCGAGGGGTGCGGCTGAATGAACTGTGCCACTTCATCAGGCGTGGCCTCCCAGTTGATGGCCAGATACCCGGCACCCAGCTGTTCGGTCACCCACGGCCCGGCCATATGGACCCCCAGGATGCGCCCAACGGTTCCGTCGGGACGCTTCTCGGCGATCACCTTGACCAGCCCTTCGGTGTCCCCGATGATCCGAGCTCGGCTGTTGCCGCCCATGGGGTCCTTCTTGACCACCACGTCGATGCCCGCGGCCTTGGCCGCCGCTTCGGTGTAACCGGCAAACGCCACTTCGGGGTGGCAGTAGATGGCCCACGGCACGCGGTCGTAGGCCACCGGCGTCACCGGCTCCCCCAGAATGGTCTTGATCACCACGATGGCTTCGGCAAACCCCACATGGGCGAGCTGGGGCGTACCGGCCACCAGGTCGCCCACGGCCCACACCCCCACAGCGGCGGTGCGCATGTACGGGTCGGCCTTCACGAAACCGCGTTCATCGAGGACGACACCGGAGCCCTCCGCGAGCAGGCCCTCGGTCCGCGGCCGGCGACCCACCGAGATGACGACGGCATCGACGGGAAGCGATTCGCCGTCGCCATAGGAGATCACCGTGCCCCCGCCGGTCTCGTTGGGAGTATGACCGTGGATCTGCACGCCCACCTTCACCTGGATGCCCCGCTTGCGGAACGACCGCGACACCACGGCGGCCACGTCCTCGTCGCAGCCGTTGAGGATGGCGGGCAGCGCTTCGAGCACCGTCACCTCTGACCCCAGGTCGGAAAGCATCGAGGCGAACTCGCAGCCGATCGCCCCGCCGCCGATGACGGCCACCGACCCCGGGAGCTCCTTCAAGTCCAAGACCTCGTCCGAGGTCATGACCAGCGTTCCGTCCACCTCGAAATGGGGGATGGTCCTGGGTACCGATCCGGCGGCCAGAATGACGTCGGTCCCGTGGATCTCGGTGGTGGATCCGTCGTTGCCGTCAATGCGAACGCGGTGGTCGGCCAGGAGGGTACCCGTCCCGGCGAAGACGGTGATGCCCCGTCCCTTCATCAGCCCGGACAACCCCTTGAACAGCTGGTTGACCACCTTTTGCTTGCGACCCTGACTTACGGCGAAGTCGACAACGGGCGACGAATCGGAGCCGGTCCCGCTGTTCACCCCGAACTCCGCCGAGCCGGCCACCGTCCGGAACACCGAAGCCGTCTCCAGGAATTGCTTGGCTGGGATACAGCCCCGGTGGAGGCAGGTGCCACCCACCTTGTCGAACTCGATGACGGCGACGGACAGATCCGCCAACGCGCCATACAGTGCGGCGGCGTAACCCCCAGGGCCCCCGCCGATCACCACGACGTCAAACGACGTCCCTGGGCCTTTGCCTGTTGCCGATCCGCTCTCCCCCGATGCCGTTTGTTGCCCTATCGCCTCGGGTGCCGTCGGAACCACCTCCGTAGTCTCTGCTGAACGGGACCAGACTAACGGCCCGACGCGACGGGTCCGGCGCCCCAACAGGCGAAAACGCCCGATCCGCCGGCCGACCGATCCGACTTGCCATTCCACTCCCGCGTCAGAGATCCCGGGGGACCGGGAGGCGCCGACGACCGGCGAAGCCCTCCTCGGCAAAATGCCACCAACCGAGGTCGTCCTCGTCCCGTTTCCAGCACAACAGATAGACGACGCCCTTGTCGGTGATAGCCGGAAAGTCCACGAGACCGGTCTCCGGGTCACGCAGCACGATCCCCTTCTCGGCCAATTCGGCAACGGCCGAGTCGACATCGATTTCCAGGTTCGTGTCCGCGATCGCATCCTCGCCCGCCTCGGCACGAGGCCCCTGGCCGGCGTGACTCGTGCCCGTCCCGTTCGACGACACGGCGTGCCCGTTGGTGCCGGCCACCTTGCGCTGGAACGTGGCCTGCGCGATCACATCGATGATCAATTTGAGGCGCGGCAACTCGGCTCGGGCCTCAGCCTCGGTCCAGTACCGCATCGAAGCAGCGTAGACCTCAGGCGGTCAGACCCCCTGGTTCTGCGCGCTCCCGGGGTGCGGGAGAACCGCCCCGACGTGCTCGGGGACCGCCGTGCTACTTCGGCGGCATGCGGATGCCGCCATCGAGACGGATAACCTCCGCATTGAGATAGCTGTTCTTGGCGATGTGGGCGATCAGCTCGCCGTACTGGGCCGGTTGGCCCAGGCGCTTGGGGAACAGCACCGACTGCCCGAGGATGTCACGCTGCTCTTCGGGCAGCATGGACAACAGCGGGGTGTCGAACAGGCCCGGAGCGATGGCCAGGACCCGGATGCCCACGACGGACAGGTCCCGCGCCGCGGGCAGGGTCATCCCCACCACCGCACCCTTGGAGGCCGAGTAGGCGAGCTGTCCGATCTGCCCGTCGAAGGCGGCCACGGAGGCGGTGTTGACGATCACGCCGCGCTCGCCTTCGTCCTGAGGCTCGGTCTGGGCCATGGCTGAGGCCGCCTTGGTCATCACGTTGAACGTGCCGATGACGTTGAGGTTCTGGATGAACTGGAACGCACCCAGATCGTGCGGCGAACCATCCCGGTTGATGACCCGACCGACCCAGCCGGTGCCGGCGCAGTTCACCGCGATGCGGAAGTTGCCCCCGTCTGCCGCCTGGTCCACGGCCCGTTGGCAGTCCTCGGGGTCGGTGACATCGCCGGCGACGTAGTTGGCGTCCCCACCGATGTCCTTCACCACTTCGGCCGCTCCTTCCCCGTTACGGTCGAAGATCGTCACCCGCACGCCCTCGGTGGCGAGCTTGCGGGCCGTGGCCTCCCCGAGGCCTGATGCACCGCCGGTGATGATTGCTGAGCTTCCGTTGATCTCCATGGCTGCAGATTACGAGGAGCAGGTGGACGCCGCCAAGGTTGCTCCCTGCCGGCTACTGCCGGTCGGCGGCTTCGGTGGCCAGCCGGTCGACGAGATCGTTCATCTTGTCCCCCGAATGGCCCTTGACCCAGGAGAAGGTGACCGGTCGGCCGTCGTCCAGAGCCAGCGTCAGCAACGACTCCCACAGGTCGCGATTGGCCACCGGCTTGCCCTGGGAGTTGCGCCACCCCCGGCGGCGCCAGCCGACCCACCACTTCTGGCGGAAGCAGTTCACGACATACGTTGAATCGCTGACCACGTGCACCGGACCGGGCAGCGATCGCAGGGCCTCGATCACGGCGAGGACCTCCATGCGCTGGTTGGTTGTGTGGGGCTCGCTGCCGCTGCCCCAAGGACCGCCGTCGACGGCCCACGCCCAACCCCCCCGGCCCGGGTTTCCCCGGCAGGCGCCGTCCGTATAGACCTCGGTTACCGCCGCGTCACCGAACACCGGGTCGGGGTCAGCGGCCAGCAACGGGTCTGGCTCGCCGCTCAGCACCGGGTCGGGGTCGTCGGCGACTGCAATCGGATCGCCGTCCAACAACGATCCTTGTGAGGGATCGACAGACGTGGTGCGTCGGGTCATCCGACAAGCATGCCTGCTTCACCGACTCCGGGGGCGCGGAAACCGGAGGGTCACCCGCCAATGGGAGATCGACCGGCGCTCGGCTCCCAGGATCCTCGTCGTGACAGAGAGTTCACGAGGAGGAGATTTCAATTGTCAGCACTGGAGTGGGATCATGGAGGTGTGCTCTTCGACGGTGTCAGCCACCAACTACCCGATAACGATGCCGGCGAGACGGCCGAGTGGTTAGAGGCCTTCGATGATGTCGTCGAGACCTATGGCCGGAACCGGGCCCGCTATCTGTTGATGCGGCTCCTCGAACGGGCGCGGGAGCAGGCCGTGGAGTTCCCGGTAACCGTCTCGACCCCCTACGTCAACACCATCCCCACCGACCAGGAGCCGGAGTTCCCTGGCGACGAGTATCTGGAGCGCCGGATCCGAGCCTTCATCCGCTGGAATGCCGCGGTCATGGTCACCCGGGCCAACGGCCGGTCGGACGCCATCGGTGGCCACCTCTCGACGTACGCGAGCTCGGCCGCCCTCTACGAAGTCGGCTTCAATCACTTCTTCCGGGGCAAGGACGGGGGAAGCGCCGGAGACCAGGTGTTCTTCCAGGGCCACGCCTCGCCCGGTATCTACGCCCGGGCATTCGTCGAGGGGCGGCTGACCGAGCGCCAACTGGACAACTTCCGATTCGAGGTCAACGCAGAGGACGACACCAATGTCGGATCGGTGACCGACGGACGGGTGGCGAGTCACGGTTTGTCCTCCTACCCGCACCCTCGGCTGATGCCCGACTTCTGGGAGTTCCCCACCGTCTCGATGGGCCTGGGCCCGCTGAACGCCATCGGTCAGGCCCACGTCAACCGCTACCTCCACGCCAGGGACATCGTCGACACCTCGGGCAGCCAGGTCTGGTGCTTCGTAGGCGACGGCGAGTTCGACGAGCCCGAGTCCATCGGCGCCCTGGGCGTGGCCGGTCGGGAACACCTGGACAACCTGACCTTCGTCGTCAACTGCAACCTCCAGCGCCTCGACGGCCCGGTCCGGGGCAACGGCAAGGTCATCCAGGAGTTCGAGGCCATGTTCCGGGGCGCGGGGTGGAACGTCATCAAGGTGGTCTGGGGACGCACCTGGGACGAACTGCTGGCCAAGGACGTCGACGGCGTTCTGCTCAACAAGATGAACTCGACCGTAGACGGCGAGTTCCAGAAATACGCAGTCGAGTCGGGGGCCTATATCCGGGAGCACTTCTTCGGGCCCGATCCCCGGCTGCAAGCCCTCGTGGCACACCTGTCCGACGAGGAGCTCCAGGCCCTTCCCCGAGGAGGCCACGACTACCGCAAGCTCTACGCCGCGTACAAGGCAGCCAGCGAGCACGTCGGTGCGCCCACCGCCATTTTGGCCAAGACGGTAAAGGGCTGGACCCTCGGGCCCGAGATCGAGGCGCGCAACGCTACCCACCAGATCAAGAAGATGACCAAGGCCCAGCTCCGGGCCCTCCGCGACCGGCTGTTCCTGAACGAGGAGATCCCCGACGAGGCCCTCGAAGCCGACGTCCCTCCCTACTACCGCCCCGAACCGGGTTCAGCGGTCGCCGAATACATGGCCGGCCGGCGGCGGGCGCTCGGTGGGCCCCTGCCCCAGCGGGTGGTCCGCCCCAAG
This sequence comes from uncultured Acidimicrobiaceae bacterium, assembly GCA_963781305.1. Taxonomy (GTDB): domain Bacteria; phylum Actinomycetota; class Acidimicrobiia; order Acidimicrobiales; family RAAP-2; genus DASXMT01. The sequence goes on along the minus strand of CAWAFL010000013.1, from coordinate 646,756 downwards.
GTGCTCGATGCCCCCCAGGAGTCGACCTTCCGCGACCTGCTCGGCGGCTCGGGCACCCAGGCCGCCTCTACCACCATGGCCTTCTCCCGCCTTCTCCGCAGCCTCATCCGGGACCCCTCGGTGGGATCTCGGATCGTCCCCATCGTCCCCGATGAGGCACGCACCTTCGGGCTGGAGTCGATCATCAGCGAGGCCCGTATCTACGCACCCGAGGGCCAGCGCTACACGCCGGTCGATGCCGGACTGGCCCTCAACTACGCCGAAAGCGAATCGGGCCAGGTCCTCGAGGAAGGCATCTCCGAGGCCGGGGCCACCGCCGCCTTCACCGCCGCGGCCACCTCGTACGCCACGTGGGGCGAGCCGCTCATCCCCTGCTACCTGTTCTATTCGATGTTCGGGTTCCAGCGAGTGGGCGATCTGCTGTGGGCGCTGGGCGACATGCGCGGTCGCGGCTTCCTCTTGGGCTGCACGGCCGGCCGGACCACGTTGAATGGTGAAGGGCTCCAGCACCAGGACGGGCACTCGCTCCTCCTTGCCTCAGTGGTCCCGAGCGTCGTTGCCTACGACCCGGCCTTTGCCTATGAGGTGGCCACGATCATGGAGGACGGGATCAAACGGATCACAGGTCCGGACCCTGAGGACAAGTACTGGTATCTCACCCTGTACAACGAGAACTACCCGATGCCCGCCCTGCCCACCGACCCAGGTGAGGCCGAACGAGTGCAACGGGGGGTCATCCGGGGCCTGTACCGATTCACCGAGGCGCCCGACGTGGAAGGCGGTCACCACGCCACCATCCTCTTCTCCGGTTCGGCCTGGAAGGCGGCGATCGAGGCCCGGGACCTCCTGGCCGCCGACTGGGGTGTGGCTGCCGACACCTGGTCGGCCACCTCGTACAAGTCGCTGCGGGAAGACGCCCTGTCGGCGGATCGCTGGAACCGGTTGCACCCCGGTTCGGATCGCCGGGTGCCCTTGGTGACCGAGTCCCTGGCCGATGGGGCGGGGCCGGTGGTGGCCGTCACCGACTTCATCCGGGCCGTTCCCGACCAGGTGGCACGGTGGGTACCCCGTCCCTTCAGCTCGCTCGGCACCGACGGCTTCGGGCGCTCGGATACCCGGGCCACGCTCCGGAGGTTCTTCGAGGTGGATGCTGCCCACATCGTGGTCAGCGTCCTGGCCGGGCTGGCCGAGTCCGGGGCGATTCCCGACCAGGTCGTGGCCGACGCCATCGCCCGGTTCGGCATCGATGGGTCCACGGTCGACCCCTGGGCGTGCTGACCCGGGTCCCGTGCCTTGCGGCAACGCCGCTCCAGCGGCTCGGGTCAGGAGTGGTGGCCGAAATTTAGCTCGGCTGGGCCGATCCCGTCATCAGCCCCTAGGCTAACTACATGCTTGAAATCTCTGGCGATGCGGATGCTGACAAGTTCGTTTCTGAGGACCCTCTGGGTCTGCTGATCGCTATGGTCCTCGACCAGCAGATCCCCTTGGAGCGTGCCTTCAAGTCGCCTGCCGACCTCAAGGAACGGCTGGGCGGAACGCTCGATGTGGGTGCCGTGGCCTCCATGGACCCCGAAGAACTGGCTGCCCTGTTCAGTATCACGCCGGCACTGCACCGGTTCCCTGGCTCGATGGCCCGCCGGGTGCAGGAGCTGTGCCGCGTGGTCGTCGACAACTACGGGGCCGATGCCGCCGCGGTGTGGACCTCTGCCGAGAGCGGCGACCAGCTCCTGGCCAATGTCAAGGCGCTGCCCGGCTTCGGCGAGCAGAAGGCCCGCATCTTCGTCGCCCTCCTCGGGAAACAGTTCGCTGTCCGTCCGCCGGGATGGCAGGAGGCCTCGTCGCCCTTCGGCGAGCCGGGAACATTCCGCTCCGTAGCTGACATCGACTCCCGCGAGGCGCTGGGCAAGGTCCGGCAGTACAAGCAGCAGCTGAAGGCAGAGGCAAAGGTACTGGCCAAAACCAACCTCCCGGCCAAGGCAAAGGCACCAGCCGGAAATACTAAGGGAGTGCCGAAGGCGAAGGCCAAGGCCGCTCCCGGAGCGAAGACCAAGGCCGCGGCCAAGGCCGCGGGTAACGGTTGAGTCGCCCATGCCGGAGCGGCCCACTTCCCTCGCCGCCCCCATGAGTAATCAGGTGAGAACGACCGCCCAGCACTGGTCGCTGAGCACGCGGCGTCTGTATCTGTGCACGGCGGATCGCCCGGACCTCGAACAGTTCCTGGCCGGGTGCATCAGCGGCGGCGTCGACATCGTGCAGCTGCGAGACAAGGAGCTCGACGACCGTGCCCTCGTCGAGCGAGCCAGGCTGGCCCGATCCGTGTGCTCCGACCACGGGGTGCCGTTCATCCTGAACGATCGCCCTGATCTGGCGGCCGAGAGCGGCGCCGATGGCGTGCATGTCGGCCAGGACGACATGTCCGCGGTCTCCACCCGCCTCGTGGTCGGCACCGATGCCCTGGTGGGCCTGTCGTCACATGCGGCCCCCGAGCTCGACACGGCCATCGGCGGACCGGATGCCCCGCCGGCTCCGGTCGACTACATCTCAGCTGGTCCGGTCTCGGCCACCCCTACCAAGCCAGGCCGCCCCGGTACCGGGCTCGGCTACGTGCGCGAGGCCGTGGCCCGTTCACCTTGGCCGGTGTGGATCACCGGAGGGGTGGCTCCCGACACCGTTGGCGCCATGCTCGAAGCGGGCGCCCGGCACTTCGTCGTGGTCAGGTGGTTGACCGAGGCCGCAGACGCCGCCGCTCATGCCCACGCTCTCCGGCGGGCCATCGACGAGGGCATTGAACGGTGCGGCGCTCGAAGCTAGGTCGGTCGCAGGCGGGGCCCCGCTGAGCAGGCCCCGCTGAGCCAGGGACGCCTACGGGGTGGTGGTGGTCGGAGTCGATCCCGTGCTGATCGACGATCTGGCCGGGAGCTGTATCGGGGGCGAGGAGTTGATCTTGGTGACGTTGATGGTCGTGATCGAGCCAGGGATGTCGACGACGATCTTCGACACGTAATCGCCGGTCACCGTGTAGTGGAGCTGAGCGTTCCCTCCGGTGCTGGTGGCCAACGAGAAGCTGTACACCGCACCGTTCCGATTGACCGCCTTGGCCCGGTTGACGAGGTTCAGGTACGAGGGCAACGGATCGATCTGGGGGATCGGGTTGGTCGCGTGCTCCACCCGAAAATGATGGACCGTGACCGAGCTGGAGATCTTGGTCGGCACCGTCTGGTAGACGGTGTCCTTGTTGATCACGAAGTACAACCGCTGGCCGGTGGCCTGCTGGAAGCCGATGGCCCGGTCCGGAGCCTGCAAGACCAGGTGTAACTGACCGACGCCGTTGGTGCTCGACGTCTGCTTCAGGTCCTCGGTGTAACTGGTCGCCGCCAGGGTGCTCTTTGCCGCCAGCTTCAAGCTGGTCACCGGCTGAGAGGGTGAGTAGTACACCCCCAGGAAGGCTCCGCCCGCCGTGACCACGGCAACGAGGGCGAGCAACATCCAGCTGAGGGTGCGTCGGGCGTCAGTCATTCCGCAGACGATACGACAGTTCGGAGGGACGCCGGATCAGTGGCGGCGGAACCGACGACGTGGGGGCTGAGCCTCGGGGGGAGGGAAGGGCAGATCGCTGCATATCTTGTACAGCTCTCCCAACGTCTCGGCCGCCAGTATCCGATCGATCCGATCATCGAAGTCCTCGGGGGACAAGCGCCCGTGGGCGTAGTGGTACTGGACCAGGTTGACGAACCGGTCGCGGTCCTCCATCGATGCCCGCGGATCTGACCAGTTGCTGGTGCCCTGTCCCGAGGCCATGGACCAAGTATCGCCTCTTCTCGTTGCACGAGGCCGAGCGGCCCGTCAGATGCCGATGCGCTGGGCCAACAGCTCCCGATGGTATGCCGGGTCCCCGAAGAGCAGCTCCGACGACTTGGCCCGCTTGAAGTACAAGTGGGCCGGATGCTCCCAGGTGAAGCCGATCCCGCCGTGGATCTGGATGTTCTCGGCCGCGGCGTGGAAGTAGGCCTCCGAGCAATAGGACTTGGCCAGGCTGGCCACCACCGGCAGCTCGTCGGAGTCCTCGGCTGCGGCCCAGCCGGCGTAGTACGCCGCTGACTTGGACGATTCCACCTCGAGCAACATGTCGGCGCACTTGTGCTTGATGGCCTGGAAGCTGCCGATGGGCCGACCGAACTGGATCCGGGTCTTGGCGTACTCCACTGCGGTGTCCAGGCAGCGCTGGGCCCCACCGACCTGTTCGGCGGCCAGGGCCACCGCGGCCAGGTCGAGGGTCTTGGACAGGCCGGCCTCGGCTCCGCCGTCGGTCCCGATGAGACGGGCCGGCGTTCCATCGAACTCCAAACGGGCTTGCTTGCGGGTCTGGTCCATCGTGGCCAGAGGGGTTCGGGTCAGGCCTTCGGCGTCACCAGCCACGGAGAACAGGCTGATGCCGGCGTCGGTCCTGCCAACGACGAGGATCAGGTCGGCCACATGGCCATCGAGGACGAAGGACTTGTGCCCGTTCAGTGTCCAGGCGTCGCCCGACGGCGTGGCCTCCAGTGTCACCCCGTCGATGTCCCATCGCCCGCTGTCCTCGGTGAAGGCCAGGGTGGCGATGGTCTCACCGGATGCGATTCCCGGGAGCAGGTCGGCTTTGGCCGACTCATCACCCGAAGTGAGCAGAGCGTTCGCTCCGAGAGCGACGGTGGAGAAGAACGGCGCGCACAGCAGCGCCGCGCCCATCTCTTCGAGCACCACGATCAGCTCCACATAGCTGAATCCCGACCCTCCGTACTCCTCGGGGATGGTCAGGGACTGGAGGCCGAGCTGATTGGCCATCTGGCTCCAGACCGCCGGGTCGTAACCCTCGGTGGTCTCCATCAGCCGCCGGACCTCGGTCTCGGGTGACTTGTCCTCGAGGAATCGATGGACAGCGGTTCGGAGTTCGTCCTGTTCCTCGCTGAAGGCGAAATTCATGTGGTCCTCATGCCCCCTTGTGGTCTCCTGCCAGGAGACGGTGGTCACCGTTGTCTACCAGACCCAGGAACACAATGACCAACGGGTCAATGCCCCACGGTACGCTGAGGCGCGAGCCAGGGAGGCCTGCTGTGAGCGACACGATCATCGATTATCAGGACGCGGCGGTCGAGGTTCACCGGGTGGTGGTAGGGCCCATGGACAACAACGTGTACGTGGTCCGGTGCCGCTCCACCGGGGAGGGCCTGCTGATCGACGCAGCCAACGAGCACGACCTTCTCTTGGACCTGTGCCGGGACCTCGGCGTCCGGCAGGTGGTCGAGACCCACGGTCACTGGGACCACATCCAGGCCGTCGAGGCCGTGCGGGACGCCGGGTTCGAAGTGGCGGTCACCGCTGCCGATGCCGGGATGCTGCCTGCCTACGACCTGTTGCTCGATGACGAGTCGACCTTGTCCGTCGGGCGCCTGCGGATCGGGACGATCGCCACCCCGGGCCACACTCCGGGCTCCATGTGCTTCGCAGTCGAAGGCACTCCGCTCCTGTTCAGCGGGGACACGCTCTTCCCCGGGGGCCCAGGCAACACCAAGTTCGAGAACGCCGACTTCCCCACCATCATCGAGTCGATCGAGGACCGGCTCTTCTCCCGGTTCGGGCCCGATACGCAGGTCCTGCCCGGCCACGGGGCGGGGACCACCATCGGCAAGGAATCGCCCCATCTGCAGGAGTGGATCGATCGGGGCTGGTGATCCACCCAGACGGCCCGAGCCGACTCATGCAGGCGAGGCCAGACAGTTCCGGCGGTCAGATCGCGGTCGTGGGACGCCGAGGCTGGAGGATCAGCTCGATCTCGGAAGGCAATCCGGTGACCGCGACCCCCCCGGACACCTGCTTCCCGGCCTCGATGGTCACCCGGGAACCGGCCAAAGGAATGCCTTCCACCTTCAAGTAGCCGATCCCCTCGGGCAGGTTCGGGCACAGCCAGGTCTTTCCATAAGGAATCCACGGATCCAGGCGCAGGAGCGTCCGCAGGCACAGAAGCGGGGATGCCGCCGACCAGGCCTGGGGCGAGCACGATGTCGGGAAGCCCACCGGGACGCTCAGCTCGCTGCGGTCGAGCCCACTGAACAGCTCGGGAAGCCTTCCACCCTGCGTGGCGGCGGCATCGAACAGTCCGAGGATCAGACGTTGGGCAGCGGCGTCGAACCCATAGCGGGCCAGACCGGCGGCCACGATGGCGGTGTCGTGGGGCCACACCGATCCACAGTGGTAGCTGATCGGGTTGTAGGCAGGGTTGTCGGTGGACAACGTCCGCACGCCCCAGCCGCTGAACATCTCCGGTGACAACAGCTTCTGGGCGACGAGTGCCGCCTTGTCCTCGTCGACGATCCCGGCCCACAGGCAGTGCCCGATGTTGGAGGTGAGCGAGTCGATCGGCAATTTGTCGGCGTCGAGCCCGACGGCATACCAACCCCTGTCCTCAAGCCAGAAATCGCGGTTGAACGCCTTCTTCAGCTGCGTGGCCTTGGCCCGGAACCGCTGGTACGTGGCGTTGTCCCCCACCTCGAAGGCGAAATGGGCTCGGGCCAGGTAGGCGCCGTAGACATAGGCCTGGACCTCGCAGAGCGCAATCGGTGCCTCGGCCACCTGACCGTCGACGTAGCGGATGGCGTCCCAGCTGTCCTTCCAGCCCTGGTTGGCCAAGCCATGATCGGTGGCTCGCTGGTACTCGACATACCCGTCACCGTCGGCGTCTCCGTAGTTCTCGATCCACTCGATGGCCCGGTCGGCATTGGGCAAGAGCTCGTCGACGAGCTCCCGGGACACGCCCCACCGACGCATCTCGCCCAAGAGCATCACGAACAGGGGGGTGGCATCAGCCGAGCCGTAGTAGATGCTCCCGCCGCCGAGGGACAACGACCCGGCATCGCCGAATCGAATCTCGTGCAAGATCCGCCCGGGCTCTTCGTCGTGGCGTGGGTCGACCTTGGTTCCTTGGAAACGGGCCAGCGTCTGCAGCACACCCCGGGCCAGTTCGGGGTCAACCAAAAGGGCCATCCAGGCGGTCAGGAGCGAGTCCCGACCGAACACCGTCATGAACCACGGCGCTCCTGCCGCCACCACCACCCGCTCGGGGTAGTCGGGATCGAAGATCCTGAGGGCTCCGAGGTCCTCGGAGCTCCGGAGCACCACCTCGCGCAGCCCGGGGTGGTCCGTCTCGACCTGGGGAACCTGTCGGCGCCACTGGGCCAGGCGCTCGGCGGGCTCCGCGCGGTCGACCGGGCGGCCGCACCGGTAGCGGGGCTCGATGGTGGTCCCGTCAATGACCGGAGCCACCTCGATGCAGGTGGCCCACTCACCCCGGGGGGGCACGATGACCTCGAAGGTGGCCAGATCGGCTGCCAACCTGACCTCGCTGAAGAAGCGGATTTCGGTTCCGCGGGTCACCGAGCCGCGTCGGTGGGTCATGACGATCGAACCGGTTGGCAAAGGCAGTTCGGGATCGGACGAGCCCGGGCCGTCGGCCGGTGGGCCGGCCACAGCGGCCTCCGTCGTCCCCCGGGCGTCCGGTTCGAGGATGCGGCTCTCTTTCACCGCGAAGAGGTCGGCGAAATCGGCATCGACGAAGAGCTCGACGGTGCACAGGGAGGGCTCGTCCCCGAAGTTCCTGATGGTCAGGTCCTCCCGCATGCCCTGGCCGACGTGACGAGACCGGAAGACCATGAGGGTGGAGTCGGCCCGGCCCGCGGGAGGGCAACGGGATACGAAGGTAGACGAGAAGGGATCGTCGGTCACCGCGGCCAACGGCTCGGCGGGTGATCCGTTGACCAGGATCTCGAACCGACTCACGATCCTGGTGTCGAGCACGAACAGTCCCTGAGCCGATCCCGGGGTGATGTCGCCGGCCCGCCCGCTGATGGCGAATGTCGACTCGTCGACCAGGGTCACATCCCCCGAGCTCGAGTCAAGCTGTGCGACTGAGCCGGCATAGGTCCATGGGTCGGCCATCAGGCGTAACCGTATCGCCTCCGGCTCACCGGGCCAGACGATGGTCCTCGGGGTGACAGGTGCAGGTGACAGACCCAATTGGGGCCCGAAAACTATTCCTCCTATGCCCGTAGGAGAAATAACGTCCAAGAGCTAGACTCGTAGCGTGAGTACCGAACCGACGACCGGGTCCGACGCCGGCGCGACAGCCCATGCGGACGCTCCCTTGTTGGACGTCGAGGATCTGCACGTCTCGGTGGAAGGCGCACCGATCCTTCGAGGGGTGAACCTCTCGGTGAAACCAGGCGCCGTCCACGCGCTCATGGGGCCGAACGGATCGGGGAAGTCGACGCTGGCCAAGGTCCTCCTCGGTCATCCCGGCTATGAGATCACCTCGGGGACCATCCGTTTCAAGGGCGAAGACGTCACCCACTGGCCCACCGACGTGCGAGGCAAGGCCGGCATGTTCCTGGCCTTCCAGGACCCCGAGTCCATCGGCGGGGTACCGGTCATCCAGTTCCTACGCCAGGCCCTCTCGGCCCGACGGGGGCTGGACATCTCGGTGCTCGAGGTCAGGCTGGAGATGATGGAGTGGATGGAAAAGCTGGGCATGGACCCGTCGTTCGGTGAACGGCATCTGAACCAGGGGTTCTCCGGTGGCGAGAAGAAGCGAAACGAGATCCTCCAGCTGGCGATGATGGACCCCGAACTGGCCGTACTCGACGAGACCGACTCCGGGCTCGACGTCGATGCCCTCCGGGTGGTGGCCCGCGGTGTGCGCACGGTACGGGAGACCCGCACCGATCTCGGCGTCCTGGTCATCACCCACTATCAGCGGATGCTCGACGAGCTGGCTCCTGATCGTGTCCATGTCCTGATGGACGGAACGGTGGTGGCCGAGGGTGGCCCCGAGCTCGCCCATCGTCTCGAAGTGGAAGGATTCGACGCATGGCGCCCCTGACCGAGACCAATGGTGGAGTGGACGTGCAGGTCCTCCGGAAGGACTTTCCCCTGCTGGCCCAGGAGGTGAACGGCCATCCCATCGTCTACCTGGATTCAGCGGCATCGTCCCAGCGTCCGCGACAGGTGCTCGACGCCATGCGCGAGTACGACGAGACCACCCACGCCAACGTGCATCGGGGGGTCTACGGCATCGCCGAGGAGGCCACTCGCCGGTTCGAGGCGGCCCGGGTCAAGGTGGGCCGCTTCATCGGATCAACGGCCCCGGCGCGAGAGGTGGTTTTCGCCAAGAACGCCACCGAGGCGCTCAACCTCGTCGCCCATACCTGGGCGCGGCAGCATCTCAAGGCCGGCGACTCCATCCTGCTCACCGAGATGGAGCACCATGCCAATGTCGTCCCCTGGCTCATGCTGGCCGAGGAACGGGATCTCACCCTGCGGTGGTTGCCCATAGACGAGGAGGGGAAGCTGGTTCTCGACGACCTCGAGCAGCTGGTGGACGGGGTAAAGCTCGTCGGGCTGACCTGCATGTCGAACGTGCTCGGGACCTTGAACCCGGTCAGCGACATCGCCAGGGTGGCCCACGATGCCGGGGCCGTGGTGGTGGCCGACGGCGCCCAGTCCGTTCCCCACCTTCCCACCGACGTCTCGACGCTCGGCGCCGACTTCCTCGCTTTTAGCGCCCACAAGATGCTGGGCCCGACCGGCATCGGCGTGCTCTGGGCCAAGGAGGAGCTGCTGGCATCGTTGCCGCCGTTCCTCGGCGGGGGCGAGATGATCCTCGACGTGCGCAAGGACGGCTTCACGCCGAACGACATCCCCTGGCGGTTCGAGGCGGGTACGCCCCCCATCACCGAGGCCATCGGATTGGGGGCGGCAGTCGACTACCTGACCGCCATCGGGATGGACCACGTTCGGGCCCACGAACTGGAGTTGACCGAGTACGCCATGACGGCACTCACGGACAGGTTCGGCGATGACGTCCGGATCTTCGGGCCGAACGACGCGGCCCTGCGGGGAGGCGTCCTGTCGTTGGCGTACCGCGATATCCACCCCCACGATCTCTCGCAGATCCTCGATCAGTACGGCGTATGCATCCGAGCCGGCCATCACTGTGCCAAGCCCTTGATGCGTCGCCTGGGGGTCAATGCCACGGCCCGGGCGTCACTGGCGCTCTACAACGATCGCTCCGATGTGGACGCGCTGGTCGAAGCGTTGGCCGAGGCGGGGAAGTTCTTCGGATGAACGGCCACCTATATCCTGAGGGCACCATGTGCACCACCACCCAGAGCAATGCTGTCCACGCTGATGCGAGTCCCCGTGGTTCGGTCCGAGTTCCATTCAGAGGTCGTGACTGATGGCCGGCTTGGAAGACCTGTACCGGGAGATCATCCTCGACCACTACCGGTCGCCCCGGAACCGGGGTGAGCTTGAGTCACCTCCCGCACAACGGGTGGAAGGGTTCAATCCCCTGTGTGGTGACGAAGTGGTGGTCACCATTCAGGTCGAGGACGGCAACGTGGCCGACATCAAGATCGGCGGCACCGGTTGTTCGATCAGCCAGTCGTCGGCATCTCTCATGTCGGCCGCAGTGAAGGGTCGGCCGATCAGCGAAGTCAGAGACCTCATCCAGACGTTCAAGCAGATGATGTCCATTCACGAGTCGTCTCTTCCCGGTGCCGACGGCGCCGACGGATCCATCGGGGACCCGCTCGAGGCCAAACCGGTGGACGTCGACTCGCTGGGAGAGCTCGCCGCCCTTCAGGGGGTGGTGAAGTTCCCCGTTCGCATCAAGTGCGCCACCCTGAGTTGGAACACGCTGGCCCAGGGCCTGGACGAAGCCGCCACCACCGCCGGCTGACCGTTCAGCGCGCGCCTGTCGCGCTGGTCGCTGGAATTCGCTGTCGCCCAGCGACGGGACTCACTTTCCCGGCCGGTCAGGACCTGTCAGCAGGGGGTGGGGTCGAAGTTGGGAACCGTGGTCGTGGTCGTCGAGCTGGCCGGAATGGTCGTCTCGCCCGGAGCCGTCGTCCCGGTGACCGGAAGCGTGGTGGGCACCGTGGTCGGATCGCCATCAGGATCCGGAGGCGGGAGCGTGGCCGTCTCGGGTGCCTGCCCCAGGAACTGGGTGATGGTTTCCTGTGCGTCTGGTTGCTGCACATAGAGGACGTCGCCGTAGCCGGCGAAGGTGTCCGAGCTCTGCGAATAGGTGGGAAGCGTGGCCGTGGCGAGCGACGACGACGAGAACGAGTGGAACTCGCTGGCCAAATCGATGAGACCGGCGGTAGTGAACGTGTTGTCGATGGTCACCCCCTGGACCACCGATCCGATGAAGGCGTTGATGGTGAGCGGGTTGTACCGGGACTCCGCCTGGTTGATGAGCGCCTTCAAGAAGGCATTCTGCCGCTGGATGCGTCCGAAGTCACTGGTGCCATCGGTCTGCCAATAGCCGTTTTCGAAGTACTGGTAGTGGCGGCTCCGAGCCACTGCGAGGGAGTAACCGCCGTTGAGGTGCTGACACCCGGGCGTTGTGATGTTGAGCCCCGTGTAGTCGTCTTTGGCCGGTACGGGGAAGTCGAGGTTGATCCCGCCGATGGCGTCCACCGCTCCCCGGAAGCCGGTGAAGTTGACCTGCACTACATGATTGATGGCAATCCCGAAGTCGGCCTCTATGGTCTGGACCAGCTGGTCGGGGCCAGTGTTGTAGGTGGAGTTGATCCGGTTGTACTGGCCGATCTCCGAGGTGTCGCCGGCCACCGCGACCATCGTGTCCCGGGGGATGGAGAGGACCCGTACCGCGCCCGTCGCCGGGTCCACGTGGACGATCTTGACCACGTCGCTGCGTTGTCCGTCGGTGGTCACGCCAAGGGACTGCTGCTCCGCTGGCGTGTCGCCCGCCCGGGAGTCGGACCCGATGACCAACACGTTGAACGGTTGGCCCACGGCTGACACCTTGAGATGCTTCACCGCCACCTTGGTCACCTGGTCGAATCGGTACTTGATGTAGCCGTACCCGGCTCCCATCGCCACGAGTGCGAGGATCACGATGATGACGGCGGCCAGCAGTGTCCGCTCGAGCCAGGATCGACGACTCTTTTTCTTCTTCCCTCGCCTCTGGCGACGGGTTGGCTTGACCCCGAGATCGGCAAGGACGGCCGGAGGCAGCGAGGTGAGCTCGGCGCCGCCACCGTCTGTGAGCTCCTCGTCAGATGATTCGGCACCGGTGGGAGGCAAGGAGCTCGCGTCATCGGCCGCCCCCTCCGAATCCGAGGCGGTCCCGGGTTCGGCGTCGGTCCCGGGTTCGGCGTCGGTCCCGGGTTCGGCGTCGGTCCCGGGTTCGGCGGCGGTCCCGGGTTCGGCGGCGGCCTGGGTTCGGCGGCGGCCGTGGGTTCGGCGTCGGTGCCGGGTTTGGCGCCCGCCATCGGTTCGGCATCGGCCATGGCCGGGGAACGGCTCACGACCCCCGTGTCGTCCGATTGGCCGGCGGTCGACCCCCCTGGGCGATCGGAGTCGTCGGGAGCTGGTGGTTCCCCTTCGGCGGAGTCGTCAGGAGCTGGAGCTTCTTGTTCGGCAGCGGCGTCGGGGGCCGGCGCTTCCCCTTCGGCCGAGTCGTCGGGAGCTGGTGCTTCCTGTTCGGCGGAGTCGTCGGGAGCTGGTGCTTCCTGTTCGGCGGAGTCGTCCGGAGCTGGTGCTTCCCCTTCGGCGGCGGCGTCCGCAGCAGCCTCCACGGCCCCTGCTTCAGCCCCTTCGGGATAAGCCGCCCCGCCCTCCGACGCTTCCGAACCGGCTGCCCCAGCCTCAGGCGCTTCGGGGTCTACGCCCTCAAGTCCGCCTTCGGAATCGGATTGTTTCGACCCAGCCGAATCCCGCCCGCGGCGTCGGGATGCACTGTGGGCGCCTCCCCGCCGGCGCGATCGACGAGTCATGGCTGGGAACGCTACCAATCAGGGCGGTCTTCCGGGTTGCACCTACCAGAAGACGGGCTGGTCAGAGGTAGGCGGCGTATCCCGTCTTGTCGACTTCTTCGGCAAGCTCCGGTCCGCCCGATGCCACGATCCGTCCGTTGGACAGCACGTGGACGACGTCGGCACGGAGCACGTTCAGCAATCGCCGGAAGTGGGTTATTGCGAGGACACCGAGGCCCCACTCCTCGGTCGCCTCCTCAACCCGGCGAGCAACAGCGGCCAGCGCGTCGACGTCCAGTCCGGAATCGATCTCGTCGAGGATGGCGAACCGTGGACGGAGGACGCCCATCTGCAGGGTCTCGTTCCGCTTACGCTCGCCACCGGAAAGGTCCACGTTGAGCGGCCGATCCAGGAAACGCTCGTCGAAGCCGATCCGAACGGCCTCGTCACGAAGCCGTTGGTCGATGTCGTCTCCGCCCGACCCGTTCGCCGCCCTCGCCCGGGCGGCCACCAATGAGTTGGCCAGGGACACCCCGGGAACGGCAATGGGTTGCTGCATGCCGATGAACAACCCGGCCCGGGCCCGCTCCCAGGTGGGGAGGGCCAGCAGGTCAACGCCGTCGAGGGTGATGGATCCCCCAAGCACCTCGTAGCCCGGACGACCCATGATGGCGTGCGCCAGCGTGCTCTTCCCGGACCCATTGGGACCCATGACCGCATGCACCTCGCCGCTGCCCACTACCAGGTCAACCCCGCGAAGGATCTCTCGTCCCGGAATCCCGATCCGCAACCCCTCGATGCGCAGCTCGCCGGCGCCGTTGGATCTCTCTGCGCTCATGGCGTCACCAGCAACACGTCGTCTCCGTCGACGACGACGTCGTAGACAGGCACGGGTTTCGTAGCCGGCAGCGAGCAGGGCGCCCCTGTCCGGAGATCGAAGGTCGACCCGTGCTTGGCGCACTCGAGCTCGCGCTCCTCGGGCCACACCTCGCCCTCGGCCAACGAGAAGTCCTCATGGCTGCAGCGGTCGCCGATGGCATAGAAGTCGTCGTCGATCCGAACCAGAGCAACCCGGATGTCTCCGACATCGAACCGGCGGGCTTCCCCGGAGCTCAAGTCGTCCTTGCTGCACAATCGCACCGACTCACCCATGGCCGACATCTGCTTCCCCGCCAGCGCCCTGCTTGCCGAGTGGCTCGTCGGTAGAGCCCTCATCACCGAGCGGGCCATCGGCGGGGACGTGCAACCGGCTGGCCAGGGCCTCTTGGACGATCGATCGAACGCCCTCGATGGGCAGCTGCTGGGCGATATCGAGAAAGAATCCGGCCACGATGAGACGTTCGGCCGTCTCGGGGTCGATGCCTCGGGACTCCAGGTAGTAGCGCTGGTCCTCGTCGACCGGTCCCACAGTCGAGCCGTGGCTGCAGCGCACGTCGTTCTCTTCGATGTCGAGGTTGGGAACCGAGTCCGCATGGGCACCTTCGTCCAGGACCAAGTTGTTGTTGGTCTGCATGGCATCCGATCGAACCGCGCCCCGGTGGACACGAATGAGCCCGCTGTAGACGGAGTGGGCATGATCGGCCACCGCTCCCTTGAAGAGCAGATCGCTCGTCGTGCGCGGGGCGGAGTGATCCTGGAGGGTCCGGAAATCGAGCATCTGTTCGTCGCGCCCCAGGTAGGCGGCGCGCGAATTCGCTGGTTCCCCCCTGTCCGGCAAGCTCAGAGTCCGTCCGCAAACGGGCGTAGTCGCCCCCCAGCGCCACGGCGAAGCTTCGCAACGACGCGTCGGAACCGATACGGCTGACCTGATAGCCCAACTGCCACGTGGCCCCACCGAGAGCCTGGATGCTGACGTAGGAGAGCTTGGCCCCGTCGCCCACTTGGACCTCGGTCACCGGTACCACCAGCATCTGGGGCGAGCCGGCCGAGCCGGCCCTCGCTCCGGTTGCGGCTCCGCCCAACACCCCGCCAGCCAGGTCGACGATCATCTCGACCACACCAGCCTGCGCCGAATCACCCGCCCGGACCACGGTTCGGGGGAACACCGTGCCGTTCGTCTCGCTTGATCCGTCGACCACGTGCACGACGACGATGGGAGCCTCGACGACGGCTTGGGGACCAACGTCGATCACCACCGGGTCGAGCGCGAAGGCCTCGTTCAAAAGGACGAAGTCCCCAGGATCCGAAGCAACGGCGCCGAGGAGGTGCCCTCCTTCTGGGTGATCGGATAGGAGACCGAGCGAACAGGCCCCGTCGGCAGCCGGTGAGGTCTCCAGACTGGCCAGCCCACCGTTGTGGGACACGATCAGGGCTGACCGAGGCCCGATCCGCTCCACGAGGGACCGGACCCGTTCCATCGTCTGGGGATCGAGCGATTCGCCCCGTCCCTCGCCCGGCCCGCTGACGGGATGAAATCGATCCAGGTCGAGTTCGTCAATGCGGCTGTACCGCCAGACCTCGTCCTTCTCGGTCGGCAGCGGCCTCGCGGCAAACCGCTCCGCCGCGTCGGTGCGTCGTCGCTCCAGCCACGACGGTCCTTGCAATGCGGTAGCAGCTGTGGGCGTAAACGTGGACAGAACGGGAACCTTCTCGCGAGTCGAGGCCCGATCAACGAGCCTCACCAGCGATTCTACCTGCTGCGGCGACAGGGCTGACCGCTGCCCCATCGAGCAGGCCGACCAGCCAGCACGGGCAATCTACGCTGGTCGACATGAGCGCAGACCCAGCCCAGGCCATGGACAACTTTGCCTCCGAGGTGCTGACCATCGAGACACAGGGGCACGTGGCCACCCTGTGGCTGGACCGACCGAAACAGCTGAACGCCCTCGGACCCGACTTCTGGACCGATCTGCCCCAGGCCATGGACGCACTGGGGGCGGCAACCGACATCAGGGTCGTGGTGATCGCTGCCCGGGGGCCCCACTTCAGCGTTGGGCTCGACCTCAAGGCGGTCTCCGCACCAGGAGGCCTGCTGGCCAGTGGGGGCAGGGATGGCTCGACACCTCCGCCCTCGATGGCCACCCGGGGTCGTCGAGCCCGAGCCGAGATACTCAGGCTCCAGGCATCGATCACCTCGGTGGCCGCCTGCCCCAAGCCGGTGATCGCCGCCATCCATGGTTACTGCATCGGCGGCGGGGTTGACCTGGCGGCGGCCTGCGACATCAGGGTGGCCAGCGCCGATGCCACCTTCTCGGTCCGCGAGACCAAGGTGGCAATGGTTGCCGACCTCGGGAGCCTCCAGCGGCTGCCCCACATCATCGGCAAGGGCCACGTAGCCGAGCTGGCCTACACCGGCAAGGACATCTCGGCCGACCGGGCAGCCCAGATCGGGCTGGTGAACGACGTCGCCCCCGATGCCGACGGCGTCCTCGACCTGGCCCACGGGTTGGCCGCCGCCATCGCCGCCAACTCGCCGCTCGCCGTCCAGGGCACCAAAGCGGTGCTGACCACAGGTGAGGACCGATCGGTGGCAGACGGCCTCGACTACGTGGCCACGTGGAACGCTGCCGCGCTGGCGTCCGATGACCTCAACGAGGCCATGGTGGCCTTCGTGGAGAAGCGACCTCCTCACTTCACCGGCCGCTGAGTCCCAGCTCACGATGCCGTCGCCCGATCTTGGGGCACGCACCAGCAGATCTTCAGGGCTAGGTCGCGCGGCTAGGTCTTCGGCTAGCGCTTTCGACGCCACCAGCGCTTGCGCGAGGCGCTCTCCTCGCTACGGCGGCGCTCGGCTTCCACTTCGGCCAGCACATCAGGACCGATGGTGTTGATGATGTCCTCGGCCTGGTCGAGCAGGGAGGCGGCCTCTTCGTCGGGAACGTCGGGCATGGACTCCATAGGAGGCTCGACGAGGGAGCCGTGTCCCCAGCCCACGTCGGCCAGGCGTGCTTCGTATCGGGGGCAGTTGTCCGGGCATTTCCACGGTGCGTCAGGGGCCAGGTCCAGGCTGCAGAACCTCGCCACTTCCCCGGATGCGTAAGTCCGGCTCTGGAAGTGCTTGCACTCTTCCCGCATCGACATGTTTCTATTCTGCCCCTACGGTCACGGCCCCGTGCGCACGGATCGGGAGGAGGCGCGTCACCGGGACAGCGCCGCCGTCCGCATCAGCCGACCGAGCCCTCCATCTGCAATTCGATCAACCGGCTCCACTCCACCGCGTATTCCATCGGCAGTGTCCGGGTGATCGGCTCAATGAAGCCGTTCACGATCATCCCCATGGCCTGCGTTTCGGACAGGCCCCGGCTCATCAGGTAGAAGAGCTGGTCATCGCCCACCTTGGAGACAGTGGCCTCATGGCCGATCCGGGCATCGCGCTCGGCCACCTCCATGTAGGGCTTGGTCTCCGACACCGCAGTGTCGTCGAGAAGCAGGGCATCGCAGCGGACGAAGCTCTTGGCGTTCTTCGCTCCCTCGTCCACGTGGACCAGACCTCGGTATGTGGTGATCCCGGCGTCCTTGGAGATCGACTTGGACACGATGGTCGAGGTCGTCTCCGGCGCGGCATGGATCATCTTGGCCCCGGCGTCCTGATGCTGGCCGGCCCCGGCATAGGCCACAGAGAGCACTTCGCCGGAGGCCTTGGGCCCCATGAGGTAGACCGACGGGTACTTCATGGTCAGTCGGGAGCCGATATTGCCGTCGATCCACTCGACGTGAGCTTCAGCTTCGGCCCGGGCCCGCTTGGTGACCAGGTTATAGACGTTGTTGGACCAGTTCTGGATGGTGGTGTACGTGATCCGAGCGCCCTGGAGAGCCACCAGCTCCACGACGGCCGAGTGCAGCGAGTCGCTGGTGTAGACGGGAGCGGAGCAACCCTCGATGTAGTGCACCTGAGAGCCCTCGTCGGCAATGATCAGCGTGCGCTCGAACTGGCCCATGTTCTCGGCGTTGATCCGGAAGTAGGCCTGCAGGGGCTGGTCGACGACCACTCCCGGCGGTACGTAGATGAACGAGCCGCCCGACCACACGGCCGAGTTCAGCGCGGCGAACTTGTTGTCGTTGGGAGGAATGATGGTGCCGAAGTACTTCCGGACCAGCTCGGGATACTCGCGAATGGCCGTGTCCATGTCGCAGAACAGGACGCCCAATGCCTCCAAGTCGGCCCGGTTGCGGTGGAACACCACCTCGGACTCGTACTGTGCCGTGACCCCGGCCAGGTACTTACGCTCGGCTTGAGGGATACCGAGCTTCTCGTAGGTGTTCTTGATGGCGTCGGGGAGGTCTTCCCAGTCCTCGACCTGCTCAGACGTGGGCTTGATGTAGTAGTAGATGTCCTCGAAGTCGAGGTCGGGCATATTGACCGCGAACCACTCGGCCATGGGTCGCTTCTCGAACCGGCTGAGCGCCCGAAGCCGGAAGTCGCGCATCCAGTCGGGCTCCTTCTTCATCGCCGACATCTCGCGCACGATGCTCTCGCTCAGCCCCTTTTTGGGCTTGAAGATGTAGTCCTCGTCGTCGGACCATCCGAGCTTGTATCGCCCGAGGTCGAGATCGGTGGTCGTCATACGTGCTCCAGACGGGCGGCCCGTGGGGGCGGCCTGATTTCTCCTATACCGATAGTAACAACCCTGGGCGGCCAACAAAACACCCTGCTGGGAGGGGCCGCGTCCCACGTGCCATTCTGGGTTGATGCCCGACCAAGCGCTCCCCGACCGATCTGGACCGATCACCCCTCCGATCGCCGAGCGGCGGCCGGTGGCGCTCGAGGCCCACGGGGACGTTCGCATCGACGACTGGTACTGGCTGCGGGACAAGGAAGACCCCGAGGTCATCGAATATCTTCGCGCTGAGAATGCCTTCACCGACCGCGCCACGGCGCACACGGCCGAACTCCAGACCCTCCTTTTCGAGGAGATGGTGGAACGCATCGAGGAGACCGACCTCTCCGTGCCCGTGCGCAAGGGACCCTGGCTGTACTACCACCGCACCGTCGAGGGGCAGAGCTATGGCATCCACTGCCGCAGGCCGGCCCACGAGAACGACGGGCGAGGTCAGGCCGGTGACGCCGGCGATGGCGATGCTGGTGGCGCGGGCACGGAACACGATGCCCCCCACGACGAGGTC
Source organism: uncultured Acidimicrobiaceae bacterium (assembly GCA_963781305.1). GTDB lineage: Bacteria > Actinomycetota > Acidimicrobiia > Acidimicrobiales > RAAP-2 > DASXMT01. The sequence goes on along the minus strand of CAWAFL010000013.1, from coordinate 627,881 downwards.
GTCATGCTCGATGAGAACACGCTGGCTGCCGGTAACGACTACTTCGCACTGGGCAACCTCGCCGTAAGCCCAGATCACCGATGGCTGGCCTACTCCGTCGACACCACCGGGGCCGAGCGCTTCACCATGCGATTCCGGGACCTCCGGACCGGCGAGGAATCGCGCGAGTCGCTCGAGGACACCTCGTACGGCATGGCCTGGGCCAACGACAACGCCACCGTCTTCTTCGTCCGCGTGGACGAGGCCATGCGGCCGTTCCAGCTCTGGCGCCACGTCGTGGGGGCCGATCCGGCCCAGGCCGAGCTGGTCTACGAGGAGCCCGATGAGCACTTCTACCTCGGGGTCGGGCGGACCCGGGACGACGAGTACATCCTGTTGGGGCTGGACTCCAAGGTGACGTCGGAGGTCCGGTTCCTACGGGCGGACGACCCGGGTGGCAGCTTCTCGGTGCTGGCCGACCGGCGACAGGGGGTTGAGTACAGCGTCGACCACGATCGGGGCTCGGCCGCCAGGCCGTCGCGTTTCCTGGTCGTCACCAACGACGAGGCAGAGGACTTCCGGCTGCTGGAGGTGCCGGACGACGGGGGCGACCACGGGGACTGGCGCGAGGTCATCCCCCACCGTCCCGGCATCCGTCTCGATGCCATCGATCCCTTTGCCGACCACCTGGTGGTCTACGAGCGAGAGGACGGCGAGACCCGCATCCGGGTCGTCGACGCAGACAGCGGGGTATCCAGCCCGATCGGCCAGCCGGAATCGCCCTCCACGGTCTGGGGGGGAGCCAACGCGGAGTACGAGTCGAACAACCTCCGCTACGAGTACACCTCGCTGGTCACCCCGCGCTCGGTGTACGACTACGACGTATCGACGGCTTCGGCCGTGTTGCGGAAGCGCCAACCCGTCCTTGGTGGGTTCGACCCGGGCCGGTACCGGACCGAACGGCGATGGGCCACGGCGGACGACGGGACGCAGGTGCCCATGTCACTCGTGTACCGGCCCGATGCATGTGCCGCCGACGACTCCGACGGCCTGGGAGGCCCCCGCGGCGCTCCCTGTCTCCTGTACGGCTACGGCTCCTACGAAGCGTCGATGGACCCGTCCTTCTCCTCGCTGCGGCTCAGCCTCCTCGACCGAGGTTTCGTCTTCGCCATCGCCCACGTCCGGGGAGGCGGGGAAATGGGTCGACGGTGGTACGAGGAAGGGAAGTTGCTGGCCAAGCCCAACACCTTCACCGATTTCATCGCCTGTGCGCGAGCGCTGGTCGCGGCAGGCACAACCACCCCCGACCGTCTGGTGGCCCGAGGCGGCAGTGCCGGCGGACTGCTCATGGGCGCCGTGGCCAACCTCGCTCCCGACCTGTTCCGAGCCATCGTGGCCGAGGTCCCATTCGTCGACTGCCTGACCACCATCCTCGACGAGACCCTGCCGCTCACCGTGCTCGAGTGGGAGGAGTGGGGCAATCCCGTGGAGGATCCCGAGATCTATGCCGTCATGAAGTCGTACTCCCCCTATGACAACGTCCGTTCGGTCGACGAGCGCGGCGAGCCCCTCCGCTATCCCGATATCCTGGCCACCGCCGGCCTGTCCGATCCGCGCGTCGGGTTCTGGGAACCGGCCAAATGGACGGCAAAGCTCCGGGCCACCAACCCGGACAACCGGGTGCTGCTCAAGACCGAGCTGGGGGCGGGCCATGGCGGGCCCTCGGGGCGGTATGACGCCTGGCGGGACGAGGCGTTCGTCTATGCCTTCATCCTCGATGCTGTGGGCATCGGCAGCTAAATCCGGCCGTCAGCCGTACCGGCCGGCCCTGGCCGAGCCGAGCTTTCAGCTCGTGCTCGGGGCCGTCGGCGGCGTGGTGGTGCCCGAGGCGCCCGGACTAAACGTCGCCTCGAAGGGGACGACCAGCGGAGTGGGGAACACCACTGGGACGCCATTCACGGTGACCACTGATCCCAATGCACCCAAATCGAGGCTCGTGGTCCCGCTGGCCTGGATGATCTGACTGTCGCCGGTCTCGATCGTGCCCGACCACAACGTGGCGCCCGAGTCCGCCGAGGTGAGCTGGATCCAGCACGGTTGCGTCGATGCCGTTACGGTCACCTGGTAGGTCGAGGCGGGGGCGGGGTACGTGGCGGTTGTGTCCGTGGAGGTGAGGGCGGCGATCTGAGGGGGGGCGGTCGTCGCCGTGGGAGGCTTCGACTTCGACTTCGCCTTCGGTTTTGTGGTGGCAGTTGTGGCACGAGGATGCGAGGACGTCGTATTGACCGCAGCCGAGGCGTGGGTGGACGGGGACGTCGATTTCTTGGTCGGATGGTTGCTGTTCCGGTGGCTGCCGACGTAGGCCAACGCGCCAAATACCACCAGCACCACCACGACCCCGGTGGCCAGCACCCAGCGACGAGGTCGGTGGTTCATGCTCGACAACGCCTGGCGGCGAGCCCGGTCCGACCGGAAGATGGGGGCGGGATCACTGCTCGGGACGCTGGGCGTGGCACCCGTGACCCGATCATCGTCGAACACCAACGGAGTCTCGGATCGAGCGTGGAGGGGCTTGTGCTCCTGGGTTCGATCACTCCCGCCGGCGCCCGGCGGTGGGTTCCGACGGGCCAGGTCGCCGATGGTCCCCAGGGCAGAGTGGTAGTCGTTCACCGAGTGGACTTCGTCATTGCTGGGTCGCCAGGTCAGCTTGGCCACCACAGCGCCCACCACCACCACGACCACTGCTATCAGCGCAACCAACATCACGACCATTCAACCCGACCTGGCGGTGCTTGCGCGAGCAGCCGGTTCAAAACACGCCGAAAGTTCCTCAAATTGCAGTTATCGAAGTCATCCCTCCGTCGATCACCAGATGGGTGCCAGTGATGAACGAGGCCTCGTCAGAGAGGAGGAATCGAATGGGACGTGCGATCTCCTCGGGCATCGAGATTCGGCCCAACGGGGTCCGTTCCTCGATCGACTGCCGATATCCGGGTATCTCAAGAGCCGGGAGCAGCATCGGCGTGGCCACGGCCCCGGGGCACACCGCGTTCACCCGGACGCCGTCTGAGGCCATGCGATGCCCGATCGAACGCATGGCTCCAAGGACGCTGCTCTTGGACGCGCAGTAGGCGGTGAGCATCGAGCTACCGACGAGCCCCTCGATGGACGAGATCAACACCATGGCGGAACCGGGCCCGGCGTCGGCGAACGGCCCGATGAGCGCTCGGGCGATCATCACGGCGGCGCGCACGTTGACGTTGAGCACCGAGTCCCACAGATCGTCGTCGATGTAATCGACTGACATCGGCCCCGCCACTCCCGCTCCGTGGACGAATCCACCGATGTTCCCGAGGGCCCTGGCCGCCTCTGGCACGGCCTTGCCCACAGCGACCGAATCGGCGACGTCAATCGCCGTCCAGTCGGTGGCCACGCCGGCGGCGGCGCAAAGCTTGGCGGTCTCTTCGGCCCCCTCGCTGTTTATGTCCCAGATGGCCACCGGTCGTCCCACTTCAGCCAACGCCAGCGCCGTCGCTCTGCCGATTCCTGATCCGCCTCCGGTAATGAGGACCCCCGAGCGGGGAGAACCCAAGCGGTCGGCGATCGGAGCACCCCCCCTCGATCGCACTGACTTGGCGGACGACCGTGCCTTCTTCGCCGATGACGTCGCCGACCTCGGTGGTGTTGATTTCTTTGCCTTCGTTACCTTCGTTACCTTCGCTGCCTTCGCTGCCTTCGCTGCCTTCGCTGCCTTCGTTACCTTCGTTACCTTCGCTGCCGCTTTCGTCGCCCCCGGCGCCGCGGCCTTCCTTGCCGCACCCGACTGCTGGGCCGTGGTTTTCCGCGGCGTGGCTTTCTTGGCTGGCGGGCTCATCGGAGCAGTCTGGCAGAACCGGTTCGGTTCGGCCGAGCCAACCCGATCCGGCGTTTGCGTCGCTTGGAGTTGCTCGTGTTCCCGCTCGGCCGGTCAGGTCCGGGGGCGGCCGTGGGGCAGGAGCCCGGGGGGGATGGCGTCGCGGCGGGGGTTGTTCTTGTCCCGATCGGAGACGACCGGGTCGGACACGCCCCAGTCGGCGCCGATGGCGGGGTCGTCCCACGCCACCCCGAGCTCGTCGTCCGGGTTGTAGTAGCTGTCGACCAGGTACCAAAGGGTCAGGTCCGTGAGCGAAGCGAAGCCATGGGCCACGCCGGGGGGAATGAACAGGCCACGGTCGTGATCGCCGTCGAGGTCGACGGTCAGCGTCGCCCCATCGGTGGGCGAGCTGGCCCGCAGGTCGTGGAGCACCACCCGGGCCCGGCCCCGTAGCAGGTACCAGTAGTCGGCCTGGTGGAGGTGGTAATGCAGTCCCACCAGGGCGCCGGCCTGCTTCTCCGACCGGTTGGCCTGGATCATCTCCCGCCCCAGCGGGAACCAGCTTCGGCGGTAGGTCTCGACGAACCGCCCCCGTTCGTCACCATGGGGATCGGGCTCGACCACCATGACATCGGCAATGACTTCGGATGTGGTGATCGTGGGCACCGGTCAGCCTGGGCCCAACGGGGTCAAGTGGGCGAAGCCGCTGCGGTAGTACAGCAGGGGCTCACCCTCGCCCAGCCCGAGCTCGAGCACCTTCCCGATCACCAGCTCGTGGTCACCGGCGTCGTGGACCAACTCGAGCTTGCAGTCGATCCAGGCCAACGAACCCTCGATGATCGGCGCGCCGCCGATTTCGGCGGGGTGCCATGGCACCCCGGTGAACTTGTCGCCCCCCGACACGGCGAAGTTCATGCAAACGTCGGACTGGCGATCGGAGAGCACGTTCACGCAGAAGCTCCCGGCCCTGGCGATGCGCGGCCAACTGGTCGACGACTTGGCCGGGGCCAGTGCGACCAGGGGTGGGTCGAGGGAGAGCGAGACGAAGGACTGGCAGGAGAAACCCACCGGGATGCCTTCCTCCAACGCGGTGACGATGGTCACCCCGGTGGCGAACCGGCCCATTGCCTCTTTGAACTGCGAGGTGTCGAACGTAGCGGTCATGCCTTCCCCAGGTCGATCGTCCACCCTTCCGAGGCGGCGGTCACGTCATCGAGACGGTACTGGGCGGCGAGGCGGCGGGCGCGCGACAACATGCGGTCGATCTCCTTATCGGTGTGGGATGGGTCGTGATGGAACAGTGCCAACCGGCGGGCGCCGGCCTCGGCCGCGACGTGGACGGCGTAGGCGACCGTCGAGTGGCCCCAGTCCGACATGGTGACGAACTCATCGTCGGTGTACTGGGCGTCGTGGATCAACAGATCAGCGCCGTCGCACAGCTCCAGGACGCTGGGATCGACGGTGCGACGGTCCACCGGTGCCTGGTGGTCGGGCAGGTAGGCCACGGCGCGCCCCTCTGACTCAACCCGAAAGCCGAGCGTGTGGCCGCGATGGGGGATAGATCGCACGGTCACGGCGATCTCGCCCAGCTCGAAGTGGCCGGACCCGTCCAGATCGTGAAAGTTGATCTCTCCTCGGAACTCGCCCATATGGACGGGAAAGAAGGGCGGCTGGACGACGGAGGCGAGCACGTCCTGCAGCGTGGTGCCTTCCTGGGACGGACCGTACACATCGACCACCGCGCCGGGATCCCGCAAGGGGGCGAAAAACGGAAGGCCGAGAATATGGTCGTAGTGGAGGTGGGTGAGCAGGGCATTGGCCCGAAGGGGCACTCCTTCCGCCTTCAACGAACGCTCCAGAGTGCGCCCCAGCTCACGCAGGCCGGTCCCCAAGTCGAGCAGGAGCGGCGGCTCTCCAGCCACCTCGACGAGGACGCACGAGGTGTTCCCCCCGTAACGACGTTGTTGGTCGCTCGAGCATGGGCACGAGCCCCGGACTCCGAAGTAGGTGATTTTCACCGAGGCCGAGGCTACTCGCCGGCCGGCATACCCCTGCCCGGGCTATCTTCGCCCGATGAGCCATCCGACCATCTCGGCCAACGGCGTGGAGTTCGCCTACCTGGATGAGGGCCCCGTCGAGGGTCCCCTGGCCCTGTGCCTGCACGGATTCCCCGACACCGCGCACACCTGGCGCTATCTCCTCCCCCGGTTGGCTGACGCCGGCTATCACGCCGTGGCGCCATTTCTTCGGGGCTACGCCCCCACCGCCGTCCCAGCTGACGGCCGCTACGACACCGGGACGCTGGCGCTCGATGCATGTGCATTGCACGAGGCGCTGGGTGGTGGCGACGACGCTGTCATCATCGGTCACGACTGGGGAGCGTTCGCCACGTACGGAGCGGCCGCCTACCAGCCGGATCGATGGCGACGGGCGGTGACCGCGGCGGTGGCCCCCCAAGGCTCGATGGCCGACGGGTTCTTCCGGTACGACCAGCTGCGTCGCAGTTGGTATGTGTTCTTCTTCCAGAGCCCGTTGGCCGACTATGCCGTTGGTCTCGACGACTACGCCTTCATCGATCGCCTGTGGGCCGACTGGTCGCCAGGCTTCGACGGGTCCTGGGACGTGGCCCGGGTCAAGGAGTCCATCGGCACGCCCGAGGGGCTGGCCGCAGCGATCGGGTACTACCGGTCGATGTTCTCCGGACCTCCCGAGCTCGCCGAGGCAGCCGCGGCCCAAGCGGCTGCGGGCACCACAGCGCCACAACCGACGCTGTATCTTCACGGCGCAGACGACGGGTGCATGGGAGTGGACACCATCGGGCCGGTCGCCGAGTTCCTGGCGCCCGGGTCGAAGGTGGTGATCGTCGAGGGGACCGGTCACTTCCTCCAGGTCGAAAAACCCGATGAGGTCAACGACCACATCATCGCCTTTTTGGCCGACTGAGCGTCAGCAGCGTCAGCAGGGTCACGGCAGCTCGAACAGCCCGGACCGGCGGTGTCGGACCAACCCCTCCGCTGCCAGCTCGGATGCCACCCGGCGGGCGCGCTCCCCGTCGTCGGGCCAGCCCATCACCTCGGCCAGGTCCACCGAGTGCACTGGTCCATGACAAAGCGCATCCACCAGGCGCCCTCGCCCCTGGCGATCGGAACCGTGGAACGCCGATTGGGCCACCGATACGCCGGCCGAGCCGCGGGCCGGGTCGGGATGGGAGTGGCCTGCGGCCGCCCACCGGCACCGGCGGCGCACCGGGCATCGATGACAGGCCGGATTGCCACCGGCACAGACGAGGGCACCCAAGTCGAGTAGGGACTGGCCGAACAACCAACCCTGGCCTGGTGGGACCATGGCGTCGACCAGAGCCTGGGCCTCGGGCCTGGTGAGCACCCGGCCGGCCACCGCTCGGGAAAGGACCCGTCCGGCGTTGGTGTCGACCACGCCGATATCAGCCTCGTATGCGAAGACCATGACCGCCCGAGCCGTGTACTCGCCCACGCCGGGCAGGGCCAACAGGTCCACCAACTTGTTCGGCACGCGGCCCTCGTGGTCGGCGACGATGGCTTGGGCAGCGCTGTGTAAGAATCGGGCTCGCCGGTTGTACCCGAGGCCCGCCCACGCTCGGAGCACGTCACCCAGCGGGGCATCGGCGCAGGATGACGGGATCGGAAAGCGTTGCATGAACCGCTCGTAGGCGGGTATCACCCGCCCGACCTGCGTCTGCTGGGCCATGACCTCGCTGACCAGGATGGCCCAGGGATCCCTCGTATGCCGCCAAGGGAGCTCGGGCCGCAACCAACCGGTGTTGACTCCGGGGCCAGCGTCGAGGGCGTCGTCTCCGACGCCCTCACCCCTCTCGTTGGTGCCGGATCGACCCCAGTCGGCGATGGCCCGGCCGAACGCTCGAAGCCGTACCGGTCGCTCAGCTCCAGACGTCGTCGGCATACGGGCGACGCCGCTCGGGAGCGGCCGCTCGCTTCCAGACCATGAGCTTGCGCCGGAAGAAACAGACCTCGTCGCCGTGCTGGTTGAACGCCTTGGTCTCCACCGTGATGATCCCCCGGTCGTCGCGGGACTTCGACGCCACCCGTTCGATGACCTTCGTCTCGGCGTAGATGGTGTCGCCGTGGAAGGTCGGGAACCGGTGTAGCAAGGACTCGACCTCGAGGTTGGCGATGCAGGACCCGCTTACATCGGGGACGCTCATGCCCAGGGCCAACGAGTAGACCAGGTTGCCCACGACCACGTTCTTCCCCTGCACGGTCTCGTGCTCGGCGAACCAGGCGTTGGTATGGAGCGGATGGTGGTTCATCGTGATCATGCAGAAGAGATGATCGTCGGCCTCGGTGATGGTCTTTCCGGGCCAATGCTTGTAGATGTCGCCGGGCTCGAAGTCCTCGAAGTAACGGCCGAAGGGACGGTCGTACGTGGCCACGGTCAATCAGGCCTCAACGGGGGCGGGGCGGGTGGTGAAGCCCAGCACCCAGTCGGATTGCGATTCCCCGTCGATCGACATGCGCCAGGTGTAGCGGGTCCCCGGAACGAGGGGCAACGGACCAAGGTTCACGGCCAGGGCAACGTCGATGGGAGATCCCTCGGGAATCCCAGGCGGGCGGCCGACAGTGAACTCGCCGCGCACCTCGACGGCGTGCTCGCCCTCGGGCGTTTCCACCATCACCGGTTGGCCGTCGGCATCTTCGAGGTAGAGCTCCCAATGATGCGGGATCTCTGCCTCATGCCAACCCACGTCGATCTTGAGCGCGATGGCTGATGGAACCGGATCTGGTCCCGTCATGCTCCATCCTCCACCCAAGATGTAGAGCTTCCCGTCAGCCACCTGGGCCGAATCACACAGCATCAGCATCACCTTCATGGGGCTGAGGCTATCGGCTCGTCCACCACCCGGCGGCGGCCCCTGCTCGAAGGGCCGGAACCTCAAGACGGATATCGTGTGCGCCATGCGAGGGCTCAGGGATGACGTCTACCGCCGACCGCTCGCAACCGCGCTCGAACGTCTGGCCCTCGGCCCGGGATGGAAGTGCGTCGACGTTGGTGCCGGCGGAGGTGACGTGTCGGTGGCCCTGGCCGAGATCGTCGGGCGCGACGGCCGGGTCTATGCCGTCGACAGCGATCCCGCTGCCCGCGACGAGGTGGCCGAGGCCGCGGCGGCACACAGCCAGGTGCTGGCCATCACCCAGGCCGGCGAGGACCTCCGGCTGCCCGAACCGGTGGATCTGGCCTTCTGCCGGTTTCTCCTCTTGCACGTGGACGACCCGGCCCTGGTCCTCGAGCGGATGGCTGCCGCCGTTCGGCCCGGGGGTTGGGTGGTGGCCCAGGAGCCCATCACCTCGGCCGGTCGGATCGATGGTCTTCCGTTCTCGATGCCCGGCGCCCGTCATCCCGACATCGGGGCCATGCTCCCCTCGCTGGCCCGCGACGCCGGACTGATCACCGTGGATGCCTGGGCCGAAGCGCCGGCCGGCGTCGGACCGGGCCCGGTAGCCGACTACCTCACCCTCCTCACTGACGTGGACCCGGGCGACGACCCTGTTGTGCTGCCCCCGTTGGTGACGGTGGTGGCCCAAGCGCCGGACCGGTAGGCGTACGGGCGGCACACACAGGCGGCGCAAGAACAGAGGCGGCAAGGACACAGGCGGCAAGGACACAGGCGGCAAGGACACAGGCGGCAAGGACACAGGCGGCAAAAACAGAGCGGCACAGAACAGGCGGCTCTGGGGCGTCGGTAACCTCTCTGACGTGACTTCTGAATCCCTTCCCTCACCCGATCTCGGCGCAGCCGCTGACGCGGTCGCCGTGGCCAAGTCGGTCGTCGACTCAGGCGTTGCGGCTCTGGCCGCAGCGGGCGGCCCCGACCAGGCCCAGGTGCTCGCCTATGACCTAGCCCACGCCGCCGCCGCGGTGCGGACGGCCGAGGCGGTGCTCGTCTACGGCGCCCTCGGGGACACCGAGGCCCGGATCGCCTGCGCCTTCGCTGCAGACGCCCTGGCCGACCTGGCCGCCCGGGTCGTGGGCCGAGAGGCGCTCTGGGCCATCACTTCGGATTGGATGGCATCAGCCGCCACGTTCGTGTCGACCTTCCGCCAACCGGGGTTCCTGGCCTCTCTGGCCGAAACGGAGGGTCCTCGGCACCTCGATCCCGACTTCGAGCTGGTGCGCGACACCTTCCACCGGTTTGCCGAGGAGCAGATCAGGCCCCGCGCCGAGCACATCCACCGGGCCAATACCGACATTCCCGAAGAGATCATCGAGGGCATGGCCGACATGGGTGGGTTCGGCATGTCTGTACCCGAACAGTACGGAGGCTTCGCCACGGGCGGTGAGAGCGACTACATGGGCATGGTGGTGGCCACCGAGGAGCTGTCGTGGGGCTCGCTCGGCGCCGGTGGCTCGTTGATCACCCGACCCGAGATCCTGACCCGGGCCCTGGTCTATGGCGGAACCGAGGAGCAGAAGCAGGAGTGGCTGCCCAAGCTGGCCACAGCCGAGGTCATGGGAGCGGTGGCCGTCACCGAGCCCGACTTCGGATCCGACGTCGCCGGCGTGACGACCTCGGCCACCCGGACCGAGGGCGGGTGGTTGATCAACGGGGTCAAGACCTGGTGCACCTTTGCCGGCCGGGCCGACGTGCTCTTGTTGTTGGCTCGCACCGACCCGGACAAGAGCAAGGCCCATCGGGGTCTCTCGTTGTTCATCGTGGAGAAGGAGCGGGGCGAGGGTCACGGGTTCCTGTTCGTCCAGGAGCCGGGATCCGACGGCCGGCCGTCGGATTCGGCAGGCAAGCTCGAAGGCCGCCCCATCGACACCCTCGGCTACCGCGGCATGCACTCCTACGAATTGGCCTTCGAGAACTGGTTCGTCCCCGAGGCCAACCTGGTGGGCGGCGAGGAAGGGCTGGGGAAGGGTTTCTACCTGCAGATGCAAGGGTTCGAGAACGGCCGCCTGCAGACGGCGGCACGGGCCCTGGGGGTCATGCAGGCCGCCTACGAGGCCGCTCTCGAGTACGCCCACAACCGCAAGGTGTTCGGCTCCCCAATCTTCGACTACCAGCTCACCCAAGCCAAGCTCGCCCGCATGGCCATCCTCATCCAATCCACCCGGCAGTTCTCCTACGAGGTGGCCCGGCTGATGGCCAAGGGGGAAGGGGCCCTGGAGGCGTCCATGGTCAAGGCCTACGTGTGCCGAGCGGCCGAGTGGGTGACGCGTGAGGCGCTCCAAATACACGGGGGCATGGGGTATGCCGAGGAGTACGCGGTCAGCCGGTACTTCGTGGATGCCCGAGTGCTCTCCATCTTCGAAGGGGCCGACGAGACGCTGGCCCTCAAGGTCATTGCCCGGGGGCTGTTGAAGCAAGCGGGCTGAGCCGGTCGGGTGAGTACGGCAACCTTCGAGGAGTTGGTGGCCGAGGGCGAGTCGGTGCCTGTGGACGGCTGGGACTTCTCGTGGTTCGAGGACCGGGCCACCGAGGAGCGTCCGTCATGGGGCTATGCACGGATGATGGCCGGGCGTATGGCCGACGCTGTCGCTGCCCTCGACATCCAGACCGGTGGGGGCGAGGTGCTGGCCGAGGTTCCCGATCTGCCCCGCCTGGTGGCAGCCACCGAGTCCTGGCCACCCAATCTGGCCGTGGCCGCGAGTCATTTGCGGCCAAGACGCGCTTGGGTCCTGGCCGTGGCCGACCACGGCGACCTGCCCTTTGCGCCGGCGTCGTTCGATCTGGTCGTCAGCCGCCACCCCACGGTGACCCGCTGGGACGAGGTGGCGCGCGTCCTGGCTCCCGGCGGGACTTACCTGGCCCAGCACGTAGGGGCGGGGACGGTCCGGGAGCTCACCGACTTCATGATGGGCCCGCAGCCGGTGAACGAGGCGCGCAGCCCGGAGCGGGCGGTGGCCGGAGCCGAGGCCGCCGGCCTGGTCGTTGCCGACCTGCGCCACGAGTCGTTGCTGACCGTGTTCTACGACATCGCCGCCGCCGTCCACTTCTTGAGGAAGGTGATCTGGATCGTCCCCGGTTTCACCGTCGATGGCTACCGCCAACGACTGGTCGAACTCCACCAGCGCATCGTGACCGAGGGTTCGTTCGTGGCCCACGCCCAGCGTTTCCTGATCGAGGCGCGCCGACCCTTGTGATGGGGACGGCCCGTCACCGACGATGGCACGGCCCCCTACGGACAGAGCCTGAGTTGGCCCGGACCGGCGCCTTGCCGGGGAGGGATCAACCCGCCGAGCGGGTCAGTCCGGCCCGCTCACCGCGGGTCACGAACTTGGTGGCCATCTTCCGGCTGGCCTCGTCGATCATCTCGTCGCCGAACATGACCGCTCCGGTGCGATCGTCCTCCGTGGCCTGCCGGTAGGCATCGAGGATGTCCCACGCCCTGTCGAATTGCTCCTGGGTGGGCGAATAGACCTCATTCAACACGCCGACTTGGTCGGGGGTGAGCGCCCACTTCCCGTCGTAGCCGAGGACCCGCGTCCGCTGGGAGAACTCCCGGAGGCTGTCGAGCTCGCGGATCTTGAGGAAGGGTCCGTCGATGACCTGGAGCCCGTTGGTCCGGCCGGCCATGAGGATCTTGGAGAACACGTAGTTGAAGTGGTCACCGGGGTACTCGGGGATGGCCACGCCACCGGTCAGGACAGGCATCTCCATGGAAGCGGCGAAGTCGGCCGGTCCGAAGATGATGGTCTCCAACCGGGGGGAGGCAGCACAGATCTCCTCCACGTTGATCAGCCCGCCGGTCGTCTCGATCTGGGCTTCGATACCGATGTGCCCAACCGGGAGACCGCACTTCTTCTCCACCTGGGTCAACAACAGGTCGAGGGCCACGACCTCGGCCGCGTTCTGCACCTTGGGCAGCATGACCTCGTCGAGGCGCTCACCGGCGTTGCCGACCACCTCGATGACGTCGCCGTAGGTCCACTCGGTGTCCCAGGCGTTGACCCGCACGCACAGCACGCGATCGTCCCACGGCAGGTTCTTGATGGCGTCAGCCACCTTGGCCCGGGCGCCCTCCTTCTCCAGCGGCGCCACTGAGTCCTCCAGGTCGAGGAAGCTCATATCGGCGGGCACGGTGGGGGCCTTGGACAAGAACTTCTCGTTCGACCCCGGGGAGGACATGCAGGATCGGCGGGGCAGGTATCGGGATCGCTCTGACATGCCCTCGATCGTAGGACGCGCCCAGTGGGGCGCCAAACCGATCCCTCCATTGCCGCCCCCGACCGCGGGCAAGGCGATATCGGCGTGCATCGGGTGGGCGACCACCGGTCCAGAGGAGCCGACTCCGCCACTGAACAGGGCTGATGCACCAACCCTTACGTTGACGTAAACTTCCTACATGACAATTCTTCGGAGCGGGCCCGAACGGGCGATGCGTGCGGGCGCCGAGCGGGCGCCAACCCACCCCGACCGCTACAAGTGGATCGCGCTGTCCAACACGACCATGGGCGTCCTCATGGCCACCATCAACCTCTCCATCGTGCTGATCTCGCTGCCCGACATATTCCGGGGCATCGGCCTCAATCCGCTGGCCCCGGGGAACACCAGTTACCTCCTGTGGATGCTCATGGGCTTCATGGTGGTCACCGCGGTGCTGGTGGTCAGCTTCGGCCGCATCGGTGACATGTTCGGCCGGGTGCGCATGTACAACCTGGGCTTCGCCGTCTTCACGTTCTTCTCCATCCTGCTCTCGGTCACCTGGCTCCACGGGCCGGCTGGAGCGCTCTACCTCATCGGGATGCGGGTCCTGCAGGGAGTGGGCGCCGCCTTGTTGATGGCCAACTCGAGCGCCATCCTCACCGACGCCTTTCCGTCCGACCAGCGCGGGCTGGCCCTGGGCATCAACCAGGTGGCCGCCATCGCCGGCTCGTTCATCGGGCTGATCCTCGGCGGCCTGCTCGGACCGGTTGACTGGCGCCTGGTCTTCCTGGTTTCCGTGCCGGTGGGCGTCTTGGGCACCATCTGGGCCTACATCAAGCTCGAGGAGCGAGGGGAGCGACACCCGGCCCGCATCGACTGGTGGGGCAACGTCACCTTCGCCATCGGGCTCATCGCTGTGCTCACCGGCATCACCTATGGGATCGAGCCCTACGGCGGCCACGTCATGGGGTGGACCAACCCGATGGTGCTGGCCGCGCTGATCGGCGGTGTGGTCATCCTGGGCGTGTTCGCGGTGATCGAGTCCAAGGTGGCCGATCCCATGTTCCGGATCCCCCTGTTCAAGATCCGCGCTTTCTCCATGGGCAACTTCGCCAACTTCCTGGGCTCGCTGGGTCGGGGCGGGATGATGTTCATCCTCATCATCTGGCTCCAGGGCATCTGGTTGCCCGAGCACGGCTACAGCTTCTCGCGCACTCCGCTGTGGGCCGGCATCTACATGGTTCCTCTGACCGTGGGCTTCCTCGTCGCCGGCCCCATCTCCGGGTTCCTCTCCGATCGGTACGGCGCCCGTCCCTTCGCTACCGGCGGCATGCTCCTCGCCGCCCTCAGCTTCTTTCTCCTGGAGACCCTGCCCATCAACTTCTCCTACGTGGCGTTCGCCCCCATCTTGTTGTTGAACGGGATCGCCATGGGCGTCTTCGCCTCCCCCAACCGGGCCGGCGTCATGAACGCCCTGCCTCCCGATCAACGCGGCGCGGGGGCGGGCATGGTCACCACGTTCCAGAACTCGGCCCAGGTCCTCTCCATCGGCGTCTTCTTCACGCTGATCATCCTGGGGCTGGCTTCCGAACTTCCGGGAAGCCTCTACCACGGACTCGTGGCCCACGGCGTGCCGACCAGGGACGCACTCCGGGTCTCCCATCTGCCACCGGTGGGCAGCTTGTTCGCCGCCTTCTTGGGGTACAACCCCATCCAGCAACTGTTGGGTGCCAGCACGCTCTCGCATCTGCCTGCGGCCACCTCCCAGTTCCTGACCGGACGGAGCTTCTTCCCCGGGCTGATTGCCGCGCCGTTCAAGAAGGGGCTCAACCTGGCCTTCGACTTCGCCATCGTGAGCTGCCTTCTGGCTGCGGGGGCTTCTGCCCTCCGCGGTGGGAAGTACGTGCACGGGCAGGACGAAGTAGCCGAGCAGGTGGAAGATGAGCTGAGGGCCGAGGGGCTGGCCATGCCGACCGGCGCCGGAACGGTCGGCAGCAACGGTGTACGAACCGTGGACGCTGGCAGCGTGGCCGGCCGTGGCGGCGAGGTCGGTGTGGGAACCGTGGGCGGTGGCAACCTCGGTGGTGTTGACGGCGACCTCGGTGGCGCCGATGGCGGCGACAGGGACGCCGATGGTGGCGACAGGGAGAGAGTCAGACCATCGAGGCGGGGTCGTCACGCAGATCAGCCGGCGTGAGCTGCTCGGCCAGCAAGCGGTCGAAGCGGGCGGGATCGCCCCCCACGAAGCGCCGGCACAAGGGCAGGCCCTCGACGTAGCACGTGAGGTATGCCCGCCATGTGGGATGGACGAGGAACTCGACGGACTTGGCCGCTCGATCGCGTGAGAGCAGACCCCACCGCGCCACTTCGTCGATCACCACCTCGGGATCGGCTCCGTCCTCATGGAGCCGGAACGCCGCGTTCTGGCGGACCCCGCCCAGCGCCTCACCGGCGGTCGACACCGCGCCCACCACCTCGGTGTCGTAACGGATGCCCAAGGCGTGCATGTGCTCGGCCACCGTCGCTTCGGGGTGGCGGCCCATGACCACCTCCAATCCGAGATCGGCCAGTCCCTCGGCCAGGAGGCACTGCGGGGTGCCGACCAGGAAGATGGATTCCTCGAGCCACCGGCGCCGGCGGACCAGCCCCACCTCTTTTCTGGTGTGCTCGGTGTGGTGGCCGGGATAGGCCTCGTGGGCCACCAGGTGAGCCAGGCTGGTGGAGAGCACGGGAAGATCGGTGTTCACGGCCACCCGGCTCGAGAGGTTCCCCAGGTAGTAGTTGAAGCCCGACCAGGGCTGGTCGGTGACCAGCTCGAACTCGATGTGCTCGCCCTCGGGAAGTCCGAACAGTGTGGCCGTGCGGGCCCGGAGGTCCTCTGCCAGCGAGTCGATGGCAGAACGGAGCTTGTCCACCGGCACCGCGTGCGCCTCCCTCCAGCTGACCAGGCGGTCGGCCAGGGGGCCCGAGCCGGGAAGGACCTCGTCTAGCCGCCGGTGGGCCTCGAGCAATTCCTCCTCGGGCACGCGCGTGGGTCGCACCCCGTAGCAGGCCTCGACCTCGTCGGCGTAGCCGATGGCCTCGCCGTTCAACTTCGAAGCGGTGGTCACCAGCCCGAGGACCTGTGCGCGCAGCCAACGGCGTCGGGCCGGTGCTGCGCCGTCGGTGGCGGTGCTTGACGCACGTGGACCGGATGGTTCGGTCCCGTCGAGCGAAGCGCCGGCGTCGATGTCGGCCAGGAGGGATCTGGCTTCGGCGATCAAGCGATCGGGTGGCAGCACCGGTTCGGCTTGGACGCGGTCGGCGTGTTGGCGCGGCCCGTAGTAGGCGTCGACCAATCCGTCGATGTGTCGGCCCAACCGCAATCCGAGTGTGAGGTACCGGTCGACCAAACCGGGCTCGGCCACTACGGCGTCAGCCCAGGGTCTCGCGGAAGAACGCGACGGTCCTGTCCCACAACAACGCGGCCGCCTCCGGGTTGTAGACCTCGGGCCGGTCCTCATTGAAGAAGGCGTGCGACACACCCTCGTACGTGTAGAACGTGGCGTCCTTGCCCAGTTGCTTCAACTGCGACTCGAGCGCCCGGGCCGCGTCAGGAGTGAAGAAGTCATCGTTCTCGCCGAAATGCCCGAGCACGCGCGCAACGAGCTTCGAATAGTCAGGTGTCGCATCAGGCCAAGGGATGAGCCCGTAGGCGGAGACCACGGCGGCAACCGCATCGGGTCGTTGCGTCCCGAGCACGAGGGCAAGACCGCCGCCCATGCAGAAGCCGATCACCCCAACGCGGTCCCGGCCGGTACGCCTGACCAACTCGTCCACCGCTCCGTTCAACTCCTTGGCCGTGACGTCCATGGAGAGGGCCATCATCTCCTTGGCCGCCTCGTCGGGCTCGGTCAGGGGCACCGTCGTGCCGTGGTAGAGGTCGGGGGCGAGGGCAGTGAATCCCTCGGCCGCGAACCGGTCACAGGTGTGTTTGATCTGGTCCACCAGGCCCCAATACTCCTGAATGACGATCACCCCAGGTCGACCCTGGTCCGAGCTGGCCAGATAGCCCTGTGCATTCGATCCGTTGCTGGCATATTCGATGAGTTCGCCCACGTGAACGACGATATCGTGGCCCGGCGCTCAACGTCACGTGGGAGTCCCGGCGTCATCCATTTAGCGTTATGCCTGGTAGAGGGGTCACTTTGCGGGGGGTACTTGCAGCTTGTGATCGGATGGACTAAACAGTTCTCCGTTGTGACTGACGTCGATTTGCCTTATTCGACGGCGAAGATAGGTGCAAAAGAGGTACGCAGAGCGCCCCGGTGGGGAACTGCGATGCTCGCCCTAGCTATCGTCACCGGGATCACCTCCGTGGTGGCTCTCTCTCCTCGCCCAGCCGGTGCGGACCAGTTGTCCGACGCCCAAGCGCAGGCGGCATCCATAGAGGCAGAGATCCAACAGACGGGTCAGCAGATCAACACGCTTTCCCAGCAGTACGACGAGGCCACCTACAAGCTGCAGCAGATCAAGACGCAGATCGGCCAGACCCAGACCCAGATCACCAAGACCCAAAACGAGGTCAACCGTGATCAGGCTCTCCTCACTGCTCAAGCGGTGAAGTCGTACGTAGACGCCGGCACCACGTCGAACGTTACTGACATGTTCAGCTCCGACCAGAACACGGCGGGCATTCGATCGGTGTACTCGAACATCGCCGCCGGCAACGTCAACACCACCATCGACAACCTGCACACCGCCCAGTCGCAGCTGCAGAGCCAGCAGGACTCGCTGAAGACCCAGCAAACCCAGGCGACGTCTCAGCAGCAGAGCATCCAGGCTTCGACCGACCAGGCCAACCAGTTGGTCGCCCAGCAGAAGAACGCGCTGAGCCAGGCCAACAGCCAAGTGGCTGCCATCGTCCAACAGCAACAGCAGGCGGCAGCGGCGGCAGCGGCGGCGAGCGTCAACGCCAAGCTGGTCGCCCAGCAACAGCAGGCCGCAGCCCAACAGCAGGCCGCGGCCCAGCAGGCAGCAGCCCAACCCGCGGCGCAGGCACCCACTGCGTCCCCCTCGACTACCACCAGCGGTAGTAACAGCAGCACGGTCAACAGCCTCAGCAGCAGCAGCAGCAGCAGCACCACCAGCGGTGGCGGTGGGTCCAGCAGTGGTGGCGGCTCACCAGCTCCCACGGTTTCGGCCGCACCCGCCCCCTCCTCCGGTGGCTCAGGGGCTGTGGCCGCAGCTGAGACCCAGCTCGGCGTTCCCTACCAGTGGGGTGCAGAGAGCCCGGGCGTGGCGTTCGACTGCTCCGGACTGACCGCATGGGCGTGGACCCAAGCAGGCGTGCCTCTCCCGCACTATTCCGGTGCCCAGTTCGACGACTCGACGCCTGTGCCGCTGGCGGACATCGAGCCTGGTGACTTGCTCTTCTACGGTCCAGGTGGGGATGAGCACGTAGCCATGTACGTCGGGGGAGGCCAGATGATCGAGGCTCCCTACACCGGCGCCAACGTGTGGATCACCGCGGTACGAACCGATGCCGCTGACGATTTCGTGGGCGTAGGTCGCCCCTAACGCAGGTCCAGCATGGGCATCTCGGTGTAGGACAAGCCGAGGCTCAGATCGCACAACCCAGCGTGTCCGCGCACGACGCGGCAAATCGTGTCATCGTGGTCATGGTTCAAGACACAACGCAAGGCTGCGAAGGTACCGATGTCGCCTGTGCACCCAGCCAACCAACGGCGCTTCACCTCCCCGTCGTCTGACCAGCCGCTGACGACTCCGTCGGCTAACCAGCCGGTGACGACCAACGGTTGGCGATCGCTCTCTTCCATGGTTCGGCGGCATGTCCGGTCCAGAAGTGGGCGGCAACTCCCATCAATCGGTCTGCTCCCGTCCATGGGTCGGCGGAGTTGGACCGTGACCGCTGTGGCCGCAGTCATCGCTACCGGTACCGTCGGTGCCGCAGTGATCCCCTCGGTCCCCGCCTCCGCCGACCAGATCTCCGACGCCCAGGCGCAGGCCAACTCCCTCCAGGCCCAGATCCAGGCCACGGGCCAGCAGATCAACGCCCTCTCCCAGCAGTACGATCAGGCCACCTACCAGCTGCAGCAGGTGAACGGGCAGATCGCCGCCACCCAGACCAAGATCACCCAGACCCGCACAAAGGTCGCACACGACAAGGCCCAGCTCACAAAGCAAGCGGTCGAGGCCTACGTGAACGCCGGAACCTCCAGCTCGGTCACCGATATGTTCACCTCGGACAAGAGCACCGCGGGCATTCGCTCCGTCTACTCGAATATTGCCGCCGGCAATGTGAACACCACCATCGACAACCTGCGGACCGCCCAAGGCCTTTTGCAGGACCAGCAGAACTCGCTGAAGCAACAGCAGGACCAGGCCACCACGGCCCAAAGCAACATCGCCGCAGCCAGCAAGCAAGCCAACGATCTGGTCAGCCAGGAACAGTCGGCACTCACCCAGGCCAAGGCGAATGTAGCCAACCTGGTGCAGCAGCAACAGGACGCCAAGGCACAGGCTCAAGCGGCGGCCTTCGTGCAGCAGGTGGCCGCCCAGAAGGCGGCGCAAGAGCAAGCGGCCCAGCAGCAAGTCGAATCGGCGCAGGCAGCAGCAACACCGGCGACGACACCGAGCACGTCTTCATCGAGCACGTCTTCATCGAGTTCTCCGAGCACGTCTTCTCCGAGCACGTCTTCATCAAGCGGCAATGGTGATGGGAGCAGTGGCAGCGGCAGTGGCAGCGGGGACGGCAGTTCGCCCACTCCTACTTCGGCCACTACACCGGCACCCACTCCGACGCCTACATCGGCACCGGATCCGGCACCGGCACCGGCACCAGATCCGGCACCCGCTCCTACGCCGGCGGCCGCGCCGGCACCCACGAGCTCAGCACCTGCGGCGGGCGGTGCCGCGGCAGCCGTGGCCGCCGCCCAGAGCCAGCTCGGCGTTCCCTACCAGTGGGGTGCAGAGAGCCCGGGCGTGGCGTTCGACTGCTCGGGGCTCACCGAATGGGCCTGGGGACAGGCGGGTGTCCAGCTCGACCACTACACCGGCGCCCAGTACGACGAGACAACCCATGTCTCCCTCGCAGATATCCAGCCCGGCGACTTGTTGTTCTACGGCGTGGACGCCTCCGAGCACGTAGCCATGTACATCGGTGGCGGGATGATGGTCGAGGCGCCCTACACCGGAGCGGTCGTCTGGGATACCCCTGTGCGTACCGGTGACGACTTCTGGGGTGTCGGCCGGCCATAGCGTCGGGATCGCCCTCTGCGCAAAGCGTCCCAATCGCCCTCTACACAAAGCGGGGCGCCGGGCTTTGCAGGAGGGGCGTCCTCCGCTCTCCACGCGGGGCGGGCGGGCGCCTCTACGCGGGACCGTCCTACTTCTGGTCGTGAGCAGCGAGTGCCGCAGGCGGCAGCTTTCCTTCTGCCCCCTCGGCCCGTGGCCCCGGGGGCCGCGCGAAGCGGTAGGCCAGCGGGTCCCGTCCAGCCTGGATCACCATGGCTTGTCCTGTCTCCTCGCCCAGGAGGCACTGCAAGACCGCCTCGGCCACCGTCTCGGGCTCGATGAGCGGGAACCCCGACCCCTTCAGCTCTCCGCGCATGGTCTCGTCGAGCATGTTGGTGTCCACCAACGAAGGGCAGATGGCGTTCACGGTGATGTGCTGTTCGGCCAGCTGCGGAGCGAGTGCCCGCACCAGGCCCACAACCGCGCTCTTGGTCAGCCCGTAGATGGGATCGGGCGAATAGCCGATGAGCGCGGCGAGCGAGGCCGTGGCCACGAGCGAACCGCCGCCTCGCTGGCGGAGGAGCGGGACCAACGCCCTTATCCCGAATACCACCCCGTCCACGTTCACCCCGACGGCCCGGCGGTACTGCTCGTCAGTCAGCAACGTGATGTCCGGCTCCCCCGTTGACACGCCCGCATTGAGGTGGGCCAGGTCGACCCCTCCGTACTCGGAGACGGCGGCCGCCGCGATCGAGATCCACTCATCCGACCGGCTCACGTCGGCTGCGACGGCAAAGCCGCCGACTCGATTGGCTACCTCGCGGGCCGAGGCCTCATCCCGGTCGACGACCACCACAGATGCACCCGCCTCGGCCAGGCGAGCGGCGCTGGCCGCGCCGATACCCGAACCACCGCCGGTGACAATCGCAACCTTGTCCGTGAGGACAGCCATCACATCCCCCTCGCTTTGCCGGATCCACATGCCGGAACCTTTTTCCACGCTGAGTACCTACCTCGACGTCCACCCTACCGGGGGTCTGAGGCATACTGAGAGGGCGCCGGTGGCGGTTCCGCCCGGCTCGCGCTGACCATGAGACCAATCCCCGTCGCCTTCCACATCTGGTTCATCGAGGTCCACACCTACGGGATCGGCTTGGCCCTCACTTTCTGGTTCGGCCTCCGCTACTTCGAGCGCCGGCTGCGCAACAACGGCTACCCGACGGAATGGGTGACCGGGATGTTCATCTGGGTGATCGTGGCCGCCATCGTGGGAGCCCGCGTGGTCAGCGTCCTACCCAACCTTTCCCAATACCGCAGCGACCCCATGCAGGTCTTTGCCATCTGGCAGGGCGGTCTGTCCTCGTTCGGCGGCCTGATCTTCGCCATCCCGGTGGGAATCATCGTCTCCCGGCGGCGGTGTCCGGAGATCTCGACCGTCCGCCTCCTCGATCTGATCGCGCCAGTGCTGATGGCGGCATGGGGCATCGGGCGCCTGCTGGGGCCCCAGCTGATGGTCCGGGGCGGCGGCCATCCCACCACTGCTTGGTTCGGCATGTACTACGCCGGTGAGGTGGGGAAACGACTCCCGGTACCGATCTTCCAGGCCATCGGCGACTTCGCCATCTTCGGGATCTTGCTCTTGGTAGAGAGATGGGTCCGCAGCCAGGCACCGAAAGAGCTTGCCGCCGACAGCGTCGGTGCTGGTTCCGGGGCTGGTGCTGTCACGGAAGTTGGAGCTGTCACGGGAGCTGGAGCTGGGAGCGGTGGTCGGGTTACCTCAGTGTCCGCCCGGTCCCTTCCCCCAGCGGGAATTGTCATCGGGGTGGGCATGGTGCTGTGGGGAATCGAACGGTTCTTCGACGAGTACCTCTGGCTCACCGATCCGAGCCACCTGGGTTTCATCCTGGTCGAGACGGCAGGCATCGCCCTCAGCGTTGCCGGGTTGATCGTCCTGGCCACTCGGGTGGGGCCGTTCCAGCGCTGGCGGGCCGGTAAGACCGATACCGAGGAGCCGGCGGTCGCCTCAGAGGCAGCGAGGAACACCCATGGCGCCGGGGAGACCGCCCAGCCCGTTCCTGCTGGGGCCACCGGGGGGCCGGCCGGTTCTGACATCGAGACTGCTCGTTGATCAGGGGGGTTGTCTCATCGATCGGGCCTTGAGTCCCCAATTGGGTGCGGTTGACCGTAGACGAGAACCTGTTCTAGCGTTTGGCCCTGGTCTAGGCCGTTCGCCTGCACCGGCGGCTCGATCTACCAAGCCGAAGCTCGATGTCCCAAGCCGAATCAGCGTAGGGGGAGACGACCACCATGGGTGATTTTGGATTCTGGGCCCTGGCCCACGAGGACCCCGACCACTTGGCCCTGGTGACGCCGGACGGAGCCGAGATGAGCGCCGGCGAACTGCTGGAGCAAACCAATCAGGTCGTCCACGGTCTTCGCCAACTGGGCGTGGGGCGGGGCGACGTGGTTGCCACCCTCCTCCCCAACTGCACAGAGAACGTGGAGCTCTACCTGGCCGCATTGCAGGCTGGATGGCGTCTGGTGCCCATCAACCATCATCTGGTGGGACCCGAGGTGGCCTACATACTGAAGGACTCGGGGGCCCGGGTATTCGTGGCCCACGATCGCTTCGCCGCTGTCGCCCGGGACGCGGCCGACGAGGCCGAGCTACCCGCCGAGACCAGCCTGGCCGTGGGTGACATCCCCGGCTTCTCGTCGCTGACCGAGCTGCGCGATCGCCAGCCCACCGACGACCCGTCCGACCGCACCATCGGCGACGTCATGAACTACACCTCCGGCACCACCGGCAACCCCAAGGGCATCTTCCGGCCCCTGGGGGATGCCACGCCCGAAGAAGCCGCTCTGGGCTTGTGCGGCATCTTGTTCTTGTTCAACATCCAGCCTCATGACGACAACGTGCACATCGTAGGCTCGCCGCTCTACCACACGGCGGTGATGCGCTTCGCCGGGGCATCCGTACACCTCGGCCACACCCTCGTGCTGATGGACAAGTGGACACCGGAGGGGATGCTGCAGCTCATCGAGCAGTACCGGGTCACGACCTCCCACATGGTCCCCACCCAGTTCCACCGGCTGCTCACCCTGCCGGACGACGTCCGATCCAAGTACGACCTCTCGTCCCTCCGGCACATGATCCACGCCGCAGCACCCTGCCCCGTCGACGTGAAGCACAAGATGATCGATTGGTGGGGCTTCTGCATCGACGAGTACTACGCCGCCTCCGAAGGTGGCGGCACGCTGGTAACCGCGGAGGAGTGGTTGAAGAAGCCCGGCACCGTCGGCCGACCCTGGCCCATCTCCGAGATCGCCATCTTCGACGACGACGGAAACCGCATCGAGGAGACGGGCGTCATCGGCACGGTGTACATGTCCATGTCCGGTGGTGGCTTCGAGTACCACAAGGACAAGGAGAAGACGCAGAAGAACCGCATCGGGAACTTCTTCACCGTCGGCGACGTCGGCGTGATCGACGAGGACGGGTATCTCTTCCTGCGCGATCGCAAGATCGACATGATCATCTCCGGCGGAGCGAACATCTATCCGGCCGAGATCGAGAACGTGATCCTGAGCTTCCCCAAGGTGGGCGACGTGGCTGTGTTCGGGATCCCCAACGAGGACTGGGGCGAAGAGGTCAAGGCCGTGGTGGAGCCGGCTGAGGGCGTCGAGCCTACGCCCGAGCTGGCCGAGGAGATCCTGGCTCACTGCGCCGAGAAGCTGGCCAAGTTCAAGACTCCGAAGTCCATCGATTTCACCGACTCGATGCCGCGGGACCCGAACGGCAAGCTCTACAAGCGCAAGTTGCGGGATCCCTACTGGGAAGGCCAAACCAAGATCTGATCCCTATTGCTCGGGTCCATCGGGTCCGGACCGGCCAGCTCAGGTCGATCGGGCTTAGGAGCCGCCCGGTTCGGGTCGATCAGGTCCGGACCGTCAGTTCTTCGCGATCAGGTTAGGAGCCGCCCGGTTCGGCTGCCCTTTCGGCGTCGGCTTTGGCTGCCTTTGCCGCCCGGTATACATCCCGGTCCTTGATGGCTTGCGTGGTCTCGCTTCGGATGGCGGCAACGATGTCCGGGTCGGCCACGTCCTGGTTCCCTTCGGCGATGGCCAGCATCATCTCAGGGCGCACGGCGATGAACACGCCCTCGGCTTCGGCGGTCAGCACGTCGCCGTTGTACATCCCGCCCCACGTCCTGATCTTGCGTCCGCTCCACCCCAGGCAGCGTGCCTCGATCCGAAGGTCGGTGAGTAGTGGGGTGGGCTTGCGGTACTTGATGGTCAGGGTCCCGGTCATGCCGGGATTGCCGGCGACGATGTTGGTGGCGCCCAGTACCTCGTCGAAGACCTCGGCGATGACGCCCCCGTGCACGCAGGTCGGCGGCCCCTCATAGGGGTAGCCAAAGTTGACCGTTCCGCGCATCTCTCGCATGCCACCGTCCACGCCGTCCACGGCCACCAGGGTCACCGGCGGAGCGATCGGGTTGGACGTACCGATCACCGGACTGTTGGGGAAGAAGTCCATGGGATCCCGGTCGGCGGACGGATTGTTCCGCCTGCGGGGTCGGGTGACGGGCTCAGCATCGAGCGAGTCGGCGACTGCCTCGATGGCGATCGCCGCCGCCGTGATGGTGTCCCACTCAAGAGGGGAGAGGGTGGCGTCAATGACGCGCCGGAGCGCGGCGGCAAGTCGGTCATTGGGCGTAGCCGGGGCCTTGGTCGATGGTGCACCGGCTCGAGGTCCTGCGCTGTCGGATGAACCTGCGCTGTCGGATGAACCTGCGCTATCGGATTGAAGCAGAGCCTTGGTTGATGCGGCATCCTCGGAAGCCCCCTGCGTATCCACGGCGGTCATCGGCGCTGGAAGTTGGCCGGCCGCTTCTCGGCGAACGCCTTCGGCCCTTCCTTGGCATCCTCCGTGCCGAAGATGGGCCACCCGATCTCCAGCTCCACCTTGAGGCCCTCCTCCTCGGACAGGCCCTCGGTCGCCTTCACCGATGCCTTGATGGCCTCGACAGCCAGGGGCCCATTGGACCCGATCACCTCGGCGATCTCGAGCGCTGTGTCCAGTGCGGTGCCGTCGGGCACGACCCGGCCGATGAGGCCGATCTGCAGTGCCTCCTGAGCGGACACCTCTCGGGCGGTGAGAAGCAGGTCCATGGCCACGGTGAAGGGTATCTGCCGGCGAAGGCGAACGGTGGAGCCCCCCAGGGGGAACAGCCCCCGCTTCGCTTCGAACACGCCGAACTTGGCTCCCTCACCGGCGACCCGGATGTCGGTGGCCTGGAGGATCTCGGTCCCACCGGCAACCGCCCAACCCTCGACCGCGGCAATGAGCGGCTTTCTCAACGAATAATGACGGAGCAGCGCCTTCCAGTGAAGGTCGGGATCGTCAGCCATCCGCTGCTTGATCTCATCAGAGCGCTCGCCCCCACCCACCGCCTTCAGGTCCATGCCGGTACAGAAGGAGCCTCCGGCCCCGGTCAGGATGGCGCACCGGATGCTGTCGTCGGCGTCGATCTCGAGCCAGGCGTCAAGCATGCCCACCAGCATGGGACCGGAAAGGGCGTTCTTCGCCTCTGGCCGGTTCATGGTGACGATTGCCGTCGAGCCCTGGCGCTCAAAAGTCAGGTGTTCGGTACCGCTCACGATCGCTCCCCTTCATCGAGTCGGACAGCTCGACCCCGAACCCATGCGGGCGCCGGGGTGGCCCGGTGTTGGCAGATGCCGGCCGTCCAGCGAATTAGAACGCATTCTACTTTCGCCTGTGCCCCCGCTCGCCAGTTGGCCGGCAGGGGCCCGAAAGCCGCCTCCGAGAGTCGCCTACGTGGGGTCGCCTACGTGGGGTCGCCTACGAGAGGTCGCCTACGAGAGTCGCTCGATGATCGTTCCGGTAGCCAGCGCACCGCCGCAGCACATGGTGACCAGCGCCAGCGACTTGTCGGTCCGCTCGAGCTCGTGCAGTGCCGTGGTGATCAGACGGGATCCCGTGGAGCCGACGGGGTGCCCGAGAGCGATGGCCCCGCCGTTCACGTTGACCTTGTCCCAGTCGGCCTCGTGGACCTTGGCCCAGGACAGAGCCACCGATGCGAACGCCTCGTTCACCTCGAACAGGTCGATGTCCTCCATGGTCATCCCCGCCTTGTTCAGGACGTTGGCGGTGGCGGCGATGGGGCCGTCCAGGTGGTAGTAGGGATCCGAGCCGATGAGGGTCTGGGCCACGATACGGGCACGAGGCCGGAATCCCTCGGCCCGGGCACGGTCCTCGGACATCCACAGAATGGCAGCAGCGCCATCGGAGATCTGCGAGCTGTTGCCGGCGGTATGCATACCGTCGGGGAGGACGGGCTTCAGTGCAGCCAGACCTTCGGCCGTGGTGTCCCGGGGGCCCTGATCCTTGTTCACCAGCTTCCGCTCACCGGTCGGCCCCTCTGGACCGACGACCGGCGCCTCGATGGGGACGATCTCGCGCTCGAAGCGCCCTTCGGCAACGGCCCGGGCCGCCTTCCGCTGTGATTCGAGACCCAACCAGTCGACGTCGGCGCGGGTGATCCCGTACTTGGTGGCGATGCGCTCGGCCGCCCCGAACTGATCGGGCATGTCCCACGGGAAGTCCGCCGGCTTGGACTTGCCGGGGCCGTTGAGGGTGTTGGCACCCAGCCCCACCCGGCTCATGGCCTCCACGCCGCAGGCGATACCGACCTCGATGGCGTCGGCGCTGACTAGGTTGGCCACGAAGTTGTTGGCCTGTTGAGCCGACCCGCACTGGCAGTCGATGGTGGTTGCCGCCGTCTCGTAGGGGAGGCCCTGGCCCAGCCATGCCGTCCTGGTCACATTGGATGCCTGTTCGCCGGCCTGGGTTACACATCCGCCGACGATCTGCTCCACTGCACCGGGATCGATGCCCACCCGCTTGACCAGCTCGACGTGGACGCTGCCCAGGAGCTCGGAAGCATGAAACCCGGATAGCCACCCATTGCGCTTGCCGATGGGCGAACGAACTGCTTCAACGATCACTGGTCGTGCCATGACAGATCCCCTCTGAGACGGTGGCATGGGCGCAGGCGCCCGCATGCTCGAGCAGAAATCAAGTATAGAACTCGTTCTAAGGAGCCCACCTGTGGCCGTTGGCGGTCGATCGGGTCTCGGATCGGGCTCGAGTTTCTTGTCGGGCTGTGGCCTCCCGCTGTCCGTCTCCGCTGTCCCTCTCCGCTGTCCCGTCTCCGCTGTCCCTCTCCGCTGTCCGTCTCCGCTGTCCCCGTCCATCCCCAGTCGTCTCCGCTGTCCCTCTCCGCTGTCCGTCTCCCCTGTCCCCCCATCCCCAGTCGTCTCCGCTGTCCCTCTCCGCTGTCCGTCTCCCCTGTCCCCCCATCCCCAGTCGTCTCCGCTGTCCTTCTCAGCAGTCCGAAACAACACCTTCAGCCCTGCTGGTCCCAGTACCTCCCCCAGTGACTGTCATACCTATCCGGCATTATTGAGTACATGGTTCGAGCGGCACCCCAGACCAGGACAGAAACGACGGATGGCCCGACGAACATGGGCATCGATGATGTGGTGGCCGCGCTGAAAGCAGCGGTGGCCGAGCTGGATGCCGATCGTCTGGATGGCCAAGACGCCCTGACCCTCTTCGGGTCCTACGTGGTGGTCGAGCGCCTGTGCTGTTCGGCCAAGCTCGCCCTCGCCACCCGGATCGAGTCCTCGGGCATCTGGAAGCAGTCCGGCCACAGAAACGCTGCCACTCTGATCGCAGAGACCGAAGGGGTGGGGGTGGGACACGCCCGCTCCACCTTGGAGACGGGGAGGGCCCTGGTCGACGCCCCGAAGACGGCAGAGGCCCTCCGGGACGGGAAGCTGTCCGAGCCCCAGGTGAAAGAGCTGGCCGGGGCGGTGGCTGTTGACCCCGGTCACGAAGCCGAGCTGGTCGACGCGGCCGAGTCGGGCGAGCCCATGGCCGCCCTGAAGGACCGCTGTCGGCGGACCAAGGCCCGAGCAGCCGGTGCCCATCCGGATCGCACCCTGGCCGCCATCCACGCCGATCGGCACCTGCGACACTGGATCGACGAGGAGGGGGCCTTTTGCCTCCACGGTCGCTTCACCCCCGACCGGGGGGCCCAGCTGGCCTCGGTCCTCGACAAGGCCACCACCGACTGTTTCGACCGGGCCAGGAAACTGGGCGAGCGAGAGCCCCGGGCCGCCTACGCGGCCGACGCTCTGGTCGAGCTGTTGTGTGGGGACTCCCCCCACAAGGGAAGACCCCGAACCGTGGTCAATGTCCGGGTGGACCACGAGGCCCTGATCAACAGACAGGCCAGCGGGAACCAGGTCGCAGCCATCGACGGGATCGGCGAGGTCCCCCTCTCCACCATCGAGTCCTTGTTGCCCGATTCCTTCTTGAAGGTGCTCTTCTACGACGCAGAGGAGCTGACCAAGATCTCCCACCCCGGGCGCACCCTCCCCGAAAAGCTCAAAACGGCCCTCGACAACGAGTACCCGACGTGTGTGGTCCCCGGCTGTGGCGCCACCCGGTTCTTGGAGGCCGACCACATCCAAACCGTGCTCGACCACGGTCCCACCCAGTTCAACAACCTGGTCCACCTCTGCCACTTCCATCACGGGCTGAAGACCAACGCCGGCTATGTCGTCTACCGAGACCACAAGGGCACCTGGCACTTCGACCCCCCGCCACGCTTCGGAGAAGAACCCGACCTCGGGGGCGAACCCGACCTCGGGGGCGAACCCGGCGATGGGCTCTACGACCTGATCGGTGAGGGCGGCCACCCACCGGGCCCGAACGAGACCGATCCGACCATTGGGTCGGGATCGGGGGCCGACCCGCCGGGACCACCCTCCAAACGCCGGACCGGACGACGCAAGAAGCAGGGGTCACGAGGCAGGTCCACATCAGGGAACGATGCCGACCCGGGTGAGTCGCCGCCTCTGTTCGAGCTGGGCGAGTAGTCAGGCGCCGATCGCCTCAGCGCGCCGTCCAACTGCATGGCAGCTCAGCGTCAACTCGATGGAGGTGAACCCGGTAATCGGTCAGTTGATCCGAGGTTCAGCTCATCCGACGGTTCAATTCGCCCAGCTGTCCAGGTCACCCCAGCAGGGCCTTGGCGATCACCACGCGCTGCACCTGGTTGGTGCCCTCATAGATCTGAGTGATCTTGGCGTCTCGCATGAACCGTTCGACCGGGAAGTCCTTGGTGTAGCCGTACCCGCCCAAAAGCTGGACGGCATCTGTCGTCGCCGCCATTGCCGTATCCGAGGCGAAGCACTTGGCCATCGCTCCCACCTTGGTGAGCTCTCGTTCAGGGTCACCGTTGTCGATCAGACCGCACGCTCGGTAAACGAGAGTGCGGGCGGCTTCATTCCGCATGGCCATCTCAGCCAGCATGAATCGCAGCCCCTGCAGATCGGCGATCGGCTTGCCGAATGCCTTGCGCTCTTGCATGTATCCGGCTGCATAATCGATGGCACCTTGGGCGATCCCCACCGCCTGCGCGCCGATCGTCGGGCGGCTGCGGTCGAGGGTGTGCATGGCGATGGTGAATCCTTGGCCCTCGGCACCGATCAGGTTTTCAACCGGCACCCGGACCTCGTCCAACACGACCTCACCCGTGGGGCTGCCGCGGAGGCCGAGCTTGTCCTCGAGTTTGGAGACCTGTACACCCCAGTCGGCCTCGACCATGAAGCAGCTGATCCCCCGATGTCCGGCGTTGGGATCGGTCTTAGCGAAGACGGTGTACGTGTCCGAGACGCCTGCATTAGTGATCCAGTATTTGGTGCCGGTCAACACGTAATGGTCCCCATCCCGAACCGCCCGTGTTCGCATGGCGGCGACATCACTGCCGGCATCCGCCTCGGACAGGGCATAGCTGGACTGCGCCTCACCCGAGGCAACCCTGGGTATGTACTTCCGCTTCAGATCCTCCGAAGCCCAGTTGATCACCGGCAGCATGCCGAGCTTGGACACGAGCATGGTGACCGAAGTCGAGGCGCATACCCGAGCCAACTCCTCAGCCATGATCGCTTGGGTCACGTGATCGGCACCTGCACCCCCGTACTCGCTCGGCATGCCCAGGGACGGAAGCTCGAGCTCAACGCATGCGTCGATGGACTTTTGCGGATACGACGAGTCCCGGTCGGCTTCGGCGGCATTCGGGGCAATCCGTTCCTCGGCGAAGCGCCGGAGGGTGTCCCGAAACTGCCGATGAGTGTCGTTGATCGAGAAATTCGAAGCTTCCATGGCACCCAAATTACTCACCGGTAGTCGAGCTCCCGACCGGTCCCGGCAAAGTCCTGGCTGCGAACCGTCTGGGGCTCGGTGGGTGGCGTGAGCGATTGGCCTGTAGGTGGCGGGCGGTTGCTCGGTGGATGGCGTGAGCGATTGGCCTGTAGGTGGCGGGCGGTTGCTCGGTGGGTGGCGTGAGGCTACGGAGTGGGCGACTTGAGGTGGTCGAGCAAGAGCACGTTCAGCGTCTCTGCGGCTTCATCGGGGATCCAGTGGCTGACCCCCTCAAGGACCTCGAAGCGGTACGGTCCGCGCACCCGCGAAGCCGTGTCTTCAGCCGCTTTCCGGCCCAGGGCGATGTCCTCGGTCGACCACACGTACATCGTGGGCATGTCGAAGTCGCCCAGGCCCGAAGCTGACTCGGCATCCGTGGCCCGGTACCAGTTGAGCCCGGCTGTCAGGACGCCAGGAACCGTCATCGCCCGCACGTAGAGATCGGCCTTCTCGGGGCTGAGCCCGGAGCCGACGTACATCTGGCGGATGCCTTCGCCCGACCCGTCCTCGCCCAGCAGCAACTGCTCGGCCTTTCCACCCTCCTGCCGGAAGACGCCTATGTACGATGATCGCTGCGCCTGGTCACCGTCGTTGCTCACGTTCGCCGCTCCTAACGCCGCTGGGTGCGGCGTGGACACCGAGGTCAATGTCCGGATCCGCGCTGGGTGGCTCCCAGCGATCACCCACGCCAGATAGCCACCCCAGTCATGACCGACGAGATCGAAGGTGTCCATCCCCATCTCGTCGGCGATGGCCAGGACATCGGCGACCAGATGAGAAACGGCGTAATCGGCGACCTCTGCGGGGCGGGCCCCGGGCGAATAGCCCCGCTGATCCGGGGCCACCACCCGATAGCCCGCATCACCCAGAGCCGACAGTTGGCCATCCCAGCACATTGAGGTCTGTGGAAAGCCATGAAGCACGAGCACCGGTTGGCCGCCGGGCGGACCAGCTACTTGAGCGGTAAAGGTGTAGCCATTGGCCTCGATGTCGACGGTCTCAGTGACCACGCGACAACCTGGGTCAGCCGTCGCCCGGATCCTTCAGCAGCCGCCGCCAGTCCTTGAGCCCGGCCCGCACCTGATCGGGGGTGAGCCGCAGCGTCTCGTCTCGGACTCGGTCGGCGATGTCGCGCTGCGCCTCGTAGTGATGGGAAGCCGAGCGGAACAGCGGCGTCCGTTCGGCGATGAGATCGTCGGGCGCGTCGCCCAGGAATCCCCAGAGGGTGTAGGCGAAGGTCAGATCGTGGATGGACGGTGCTCGACCGAACCGCGCCGCCCGGCGCATCCCCACCGCCGTGGCACCGGCGATGGCATCTTCGAGCGACTCGCCCTCGTCCAGCTGCAACCTGTCCTCGAACCGACGAGCCAGCTTCAGGGCAAATCCCTGGTCGGGGCCGGGGGTTCCCAGCCTCGGACCGATGGCGGGCCTGGTGGTTCTGAGCTCCGAGGGCCGAGACTGGGTCCAGATGCCCGGCACGTGTAGGCGGTAGGCCTCCCGGACCTGGTCGGCCTCAACGATCGGTACGAAACTCGGTTGGGTCATCGTTTTGCTCCTGATACTTCGTTCATGGCACGTTTGGTGTTCTTGGCCCGTCGAGCTAGTCCGCCACACCAGCACTCAGAGTGGAGGGGCAACTCACCCCGGTCGGTTGGCTCACCCCGGTCGGTTGGCTCACCCTGGTCGGGCGGCTCAGCCTCGTCGGGCGGCTCACACCGATCGGGCAGTGCGAGTCATCGCTGTGCAGTCGCCCGTCCGGCATGCAGCAGACCGTAGACGATGGAATCGGACAGAGCCTGCCATGACGCCTCGATGATGTTCTCGGAAACGCCGATGGTGGTCCAAATTGTCTCGCCGTCAGTGGAATCGATCAGCACCCGGGTGATCGAACCGGTGCCCCGGGACGTGTTGAGCACCCGGACCCGATAGTCGACCAGATGGATGTGCTCGAGGGCCGGGTACCGAGAACCCAGAGCCTGGCGCAGGGCGCCGTCGAGGGCGTTGACCGGTCCGTTCCCTTCGGCCGTGGCCACCCGGCGATCATCGCCGACGAAGACCTTCACCGTGGCCTCGGTGCTCTGGGCGCCGGTGTGGTCGGAGATCACCCGGTAGGAGTCCAGCTCGAAGAAGTCCTGCTTCCAGCCTGTCGAGTCCCGCAGCAAGAGCTCCAGGGAGGCGTCGGCCACCTCGAAGTGGTACCCGGCGTTCTCCAGCCGTTTCAGCGAGTCGAGCACCGAGGTCATCGCCTGGGAGTCGAGCTCCAGGCCCAACTCGGCCGCCTTGAGCACCAGGGTCGAGCGGCCCGCCATCTCTGAGACCACGAAACGGGTCCCGTTCCCCACCAGCTCGGGGTCGATGTGCTCGTAGGCGTCCGATCGCCGGGCGATGGCGCTGGTGTGCAATCCCGCCTTGTGGGCGAACACCGACGAACCCACGTAGGGCTGTTGCGGGTTGGGCGAGATGTTCACCAGCTCGGCGATGTGGTGCGACACCGGGGTCAACAGCTCCAGCCGCTCGGTCGGGATGGTCTGCACCTTCAACTTCAGGGACAGGTTTGGGATGGCCGCGGCCAGGTCGGCGTTGCCGGACCGCTCGCCGTACCCGTTGACGCATCCCTGCACATGGGTGGCGCCGGTCCCCACGGCGGCAAGGGAGTTGGCCACCGCGCAGCCGCTGTCGTTGTGGAAGTGCACGCCCACCTGGGTCTCGAACCGGCCGAGCACGGTAGGCACGATCTGGGCCACCTCGGTAGGAAGGGTGCCTCCGTTTGTGTCGCACAGGACCAGCGTCTCGGCTCCCGCTTCCTCTGCAGCCCGGAGGATTCTCATGGTGAAATCGGGATTGGCCTTGTACCCGTCGAAGAAGTGCTCGGCGTCCAGGAATACCCGCAGGTCGTTTCGGCGCAGGAAGTCGACGGAGTCCGCCACCATGGCCACCGCCTCATCGAGCGAGGTGCGCAATGCATCGACGACGTGCATCTCTGACGACTTGGCCACGATGCACACCGCCTCGGTCTGGGCATTGACCAGCTGGCGGAGCGTCTCATCGGTCTCGGCTTTGACGCCGGCGCGCCGAGTCGACCCGAAGGCCACCAACGTCGCCGAGGCGAGGTGCAGTTCCTTCGGGGCCCGGGCGAAAAACTCCTCGTCCTTGGGGTTAGCCCCGGGCCAGCCGCCCTCGATGAAGCTGACCCCCAGGTAGTCGAGTTGCTCCGCTACCCGCAGCTTGTCATCGACGGTGAGCGAGAGGCCTTCCTGCTGGGAGCCGTCCCGGAGGGTGGTGTCGAAGACATCGACGGCGGCGGGCATGACGGGAAGATCGAAGTCGTGGCCGCCTCCCACTTGGCCAGAATGGCCGTGGCTCTCGGACTTGGCCTGGCTCTGGCTCTGGCGCAGGCCGTGGTTGTGGCTGTGAGCCCGCTTGACGTCGACGTGAGCCCGCTGCCCCGCAGTGACGTAGCGGTGCGGGTGGGTCCGGCCCTCGGAGTTGCCCGAGTTGCCCGAGTCGTTCGCGTTCTCCGGCTCCGCCTTATTCGACATGATCCAACCAGTCCTTGTACTGGTCAACCTCCCCTCGCACGGTGGCGAAGTAGGTCTGTTGCAGCTGGCGCGTGATCGGTCCCGGCTTCCCCGTTCCCACCGGCCGGTCGTCCACCGCCCGAATGGGAACCACTTCGGCCGCCGTTCCGGTCAGAAATGCCTCGTCCGCCGAGTACAGATCGGTCCGGATGAGCTGATCGGCGTTGACCTCGTACCCGAAGTCCCGGGCCATGGTCTCGATGGACTGCTGGGTGATGCCTTTCAGGGCTCCCGCGTCCGACGTCGGCGGCGTGCTGATCACGCCGTCGCGGACGATGAAGATGTTCTCGCCCGTACATTCGCTCACGTGACCGTCGGGGGCCAAGAGGATGGCCTCGTCGTAGCCGCCCTTGATGGCTTCGACCTTGGCGAGCGAGGAATTCACGTACATGCCTGTGCCCTTGGCCGCAGTGGGCACGGCATTGGGATCGTGACGGCGCCACGAGCTGATCTTCACCGAGACCCCGTTGGCCACGCCCTCATCGCCGAGGTACGTGCCCCAAGGCCACGCCGCAATGGAGACGTTCACCGGGCAGGGCATGGGGTTCAGGCCCATCTCGCCGTAGCCCAGGTACACGAGCGGCCGTATGTAGCACCCATCGTCGAGACCGTTCTCCCGGACCAGCGATCGGGTGGCCTCGACCAACTCGTCAGGAGTGAACGGGACGTCGATAAGGAAGACCTTGGCCGACGTGAACAGGCGGTCGATGTGGTCGCGAAGCCGGAACACGGCCACGCCTCGTGGCGTCGGGTATGCACGGATACCCTCGAATACGCCCGAGCCATAGTGCATGGTGTGCGTGAGGACATGGACGGTAGCGTCAGCCCAGGCGACGAGCTTGCCGTCCATCCAGATCTTGTCAGTGGGTTCGATAGGCAAGGATCAGAGCCTTTCTGCGATGGCGTCGCCAATGGCGGCGGTAGAGAGAACGGATTCGGGGGTGGTTGCGGCCGAGACGATGTAGTCCCGCACGGCCTTGGCCACGCGGCTGGCTGCGTCGGTCTCGCCCAGTTGCTCGAGCATGAGGGCGGCAGAGCTGATGGCGGCGGCCGGATTGGCCTTGCCGGTTCCGGCAATGTCATGGGCGGCGCCGTGCACCGGCTCGAACAGCGATGGTCCCGTCCGAGCTGGGTTGAGGTTGCCTGACGCGGCGTAGCCGATCCCTCCGGCCACGGCTCCGGCCAGATCGGTGATGATGTCGCCGAACAGGTTGTCGGTGACGATCACGTCGTAGCGGGCAGGATTCTCGACCAGGTAGATGCAGGTGGCGTCGACGTGGTTGTAGTCCCAGGTCACTTCGGGGAATTCAGATGAAACCTCTGTCACCGCCCGTTGCCATAGGTCTCCGGCGAAGGTCAGCACGTTGGTCTTGTGCACCAGGGTGAGGTGGCGGCGGGGACGCTTGTTGGCCAGCTCGAACGCGAAGCGAGCGCAACGCTCGACGCCGTGTCGGGTGTTGACCGAGCCCTGGGTGGCCACCTCGAACGGCGTGCCCTTGCGGAGGAAGCCGCCCTCGCCCGCATAGGTCCCCTCCGTGTTCTCCCGGATGACCACGAAATCACAGTCGGGTGCCAGGGCCCCCGGGACCCCGAGGAAGGGGCGCATGTTGATGTAGAGGTCGAGCTCGAATCGGAGGCGCAGGAGCAGGCCGCGCTCCAAGGTGCCCGGAGGAACGTCCGTCGACCCCACGGGCGGCCCAACCGCCCCAAGCAGGACTGCGTCCTGGCCGCGGAGTTCTTCCAAGGTCTCGTCCGGCAGCACTTCGCCGGTGCGAAGGTACCGATCGGCGCCCAGGTCGTAGGAGGTGGTATCCAGCACCACGCCCGAGGCCTCCACGACCTTCAACGCCTCTGCGACCACCTCGGGCCCAATGCCATCGCCCCCGATGAGGCCTACCTTGTACGTGCTCACGTCTGTCATGTCCCGTTCTGTGCTGGTTCTACTGGATCGTCCTGGTGGTGTTGCTCTGGGGTGCGCTTCGGTGTTGCTCCGCTGTTCCGTGTCTGCGTGTCTGCGTGCTGCGTGCTGCGTGCTGCGTGCTGCGTGCTGCGTGTCTGCGTGCTGCGTGCTGCGTGTCTGCGTGCTGCGTGTCTGCGTGTCTGCGTGCTGCGTGTCTGCGTGCTGCGTGCTGCGTGCTGCGTGCTGCGTGCTGCGTGATTCTGCCCGCGTGGGTGGCCCTGTTGGTGGCACCTCACGGTACGCCGGAAATTGAAAAACCGCCCACCTTGTGGACGGTCAAAAGGCACACACCGGGGTCGGGTGTATGCCTACTCAATAATAAATACGATGGCTGAGTTGGGGGACGTCGTGTCCATATCCCCCTTAGTTTCCCCCGGTTCCGGCAGTTTCGTCAACCGAGGGTGACCGAAGGGGTACCGTCCGCACTGATCGGCGCTAGATCGAACAGCGCTGATCGGCCTGGATCGCGCCTGGTAGAGGCTGGATAGCCGGTCAGAGGCTGGATCGCGCCGGTTAGAGGCTGGGTAGCCGGTGAGAGGCTGGGTAGAGGGTGGACCAGGGAAGCGCCCCCTCACGGAGACAGCGAGAGGCCGGCCCCCGACACTCCACCACCGTCGACGGAATCCCGTCACAGGTGCCGGCATCGAGGACGATCCCGACCCCGAGATCCGCCAGCTCCTCTTCTTGAAGGCCGATCTCCCAGCGGGCCTGGGCCCCGATCTCGGAGTCAGCCCGGGGAAAAGCCGAAGCCACCTGCTGTGCAGCAGTAAAGGGAGCCTCCCCATGCCGATTCGCGCTGGTGACGGCCAGCGGGCCGACGAGGGCGCAGAGCGCCTGAATGACCGGGTGATCCGGCCACCGCAGGCCCACGGTGAACGGCGGCGATTCGCGGCCTCCCAGGTCAGCGGTGAAGCCTCGGTTGCGTGGAACCACCAGCGTCAGGGCTCCTGGCCAGTGCCGATCCGCCAGGTCGCGCGCCGATAGCGGCAGCGTGCCGGCGATCAACTCCACCTGGTCCCATCCCCCGACCAGCACAGGAAGCGCT
Source organism: uncultured Acidimicrobiaceae bacterium (assembly GCA_963781305.1). GTDB lineage: Bacteria > Actinomycetota > Acidimicrobiia > Acidimicrobiales > RAAP-2 > DASXMT01. Next base: position 590,785 of record CAWAFL010000013.1, on the reverse strand, counting down.
ACCGCGGCCGGACGGGCCTTGAGAGCGAACACCCGTTTCACGGCATCGGCTCGGAAGGGATCGACCGCCAAGCCGTAGATGGTGTCGGTGGGGACACCAACGACCTCCCCTCGACCCAACGCATCGACGGCCTGCTCGACGGCAGCAGCGTCGTCCGCCGGGATGATGCTGGTCATCGTCCCGTGGCTACCAGGACACGCGGGCGACCGGCCAGGTCGGGTTCCACTCGCACGTCGACAAAGCCTCCTTGCCGCGCCATCGCCGCGGCCGCGTCAGCTTGGTGGGGGGCGAGCTCGACGACCAGGGTGCCATCGCCGCTCATCCAACGGGGAGCACCGGCGATGATCGTCTCGACATCGGCCAGGCCCCCCGATCCGTCGCTGCTCGGTTCGGCCACCAGGGCTTCTTTCGGTTCCCACTCTCGGACAACAGGTTCGAGGTCCGGGTACTCCCCCACCGACACGTACGGCGGATTGGACACCAACAGGTCGATCGACCCGACCAGGTCGGTCGGCAATGCGGCGAACCACCGTCCCTGCCTCAAACCGACCCGGTCCAGGAGGGCTCGATCAGCATCCGGACCGGAGGCCTTCAGGGTCCTTAGGGCCTTCAGGTTGGCGCGAGCCACGTCGAGCGCACCGGAGGACGAATCGGTGGCCCAGACCTCGAGGCCGCCATGGCGGGAGCCACCCTCGACCGCCAATGACAGGGCAATGGCCCCCGAACCCGTCCCCAGATCCACGGCCAGAGGTACCCGGTTGGCGGTGCCGGCAGTGACCCGCTCGGCCATCATCCGCTGGAGCTCGGCCAGCGCCACCTCGACCACCTGCTCCGTCTCGGGTCGGGGGATCAGGACTCGGCGGTCCACCGCCAACTCCAGTGTGCGGAACGGCCAGACCCCAAGGACATACTGCAATGGCTCACCGGCCTGGCGCCGGGCGACCAAGGACTCGACCAGGACGGACGCGCTCGTCGGCACCAGTTCGTTCAGCCTGGACACGGACAGCAGGCTGGGGCTCGGGTACCCGGCAGCGCCCAACGCGTGCTCGACGATCCATCGTGCCTCGGCCCCCGAACCCAGGCGTGAGGTCGCTCCTTCCACCAGCTGGCGGCCCGTCAGCTCCGTCGCCACCGGCATCATTCCTCTTCGAGCTGTCTGCCCCGCTTGTCGGCCATCAGCGCGTCGGTCAGCTCGTCGAGATCGCCCATGAGGACGCGGTCGAGCTTGTGCAGCGTGAGCTTGATGCGGTGGTCGGTGACCCGATTCTCTTTGTAGTTGTAAGTGCGGATCTTCTCCGATCGCCCGCCGCCCCCGACCTGACTGCGGCGTTGCGCGGACACTTCGGCGGCCTGACGGTCCTGTTCGGCCTTGAGCAACCGCGAGCGAAGCACGATCATCGCCTTGGCCCGATTCTGTATCTGGCTCTTCTCGTCCTGCATGGCCACCACGATGCCGGTCGGGATGTGGGTGATCCGCACGGCCGAGTCTGTGGTGTTCACCGACTGACCCCCCGGCCCGGTGGACCGGTAGACGTCGACCTTCAGGTCGGACGGGTCAATGGCCACATCGACCTCTTCGGCCTCCGGGAGAACCGCCACCGCAGCCGACGACGTGTGGATGCGGCCCTGGGATTCGGTGACTGGGACCCGCTGGACACGATGGGGGCCGCCCTCGTGCTCCAGGCGCTGCCAGGCATCCTCGCCCTTGACCAAGAAGGTGACCTCGTTGAGGCCGTCCCGGTCCGACGGGCTGGACGACATGACCTCGACCTTCCAGCCTCGGATGGCCGCGTAGCGGGTGTACATGTCGAAGAGATCTTTGGCGAAGAGGTTGGCTTCTTCCCCGCCCTCGGCCCCTCTGATCTCGACGATTACGTTCCTGCCCGCGTTGGGGTCCCGGGGAACCAGCAACTGCTGGAGGGCCTCCTCGAGTCGGGCGATGTCCGTCTCTGCCTTGTCCACCTCGGCCCGTGCCAGATCCCGCTCGTCACTGACCGAGTCGGCCACCATCTCTCGGGCAGTGGCCAGATCGGATTCCGCCGTCTGCAGCTGCCGCCAGGTGTCAATGACCTCGCTCAGCTCCTTGTGACGACGGGAGAGGTCACGCAGCCGACGAGGGTCCGACGACGTCGCAGGGTCGTTCAGCTGCTCTACGACAGACTCGTACTCCGCAGCAAGACGGGGAAGCCGGTCGTTCTTCACGGACTCAGGGTACCGGCCACGCTGGGCCGGCCCGCCTTGGGGGCCGTTTTGTCAGCGGCCAGCAGTCGGCGTCCTATGCGCAGCCAGACGTCCGCGTGCTCAGGACTTCTTACGAGCGCCGGTCTTGGCGTAGCGACGCTGGAAGCGCTCCACGCGACCACCGGAGTCCACCAGCTTCTGCTTGCCGGTGAAGAAGGGATGGCACTCGTTGCACAGCTCGAGATGGATGTCGTCCTTCGTCGAGCGGGTGGTGAAGGTATTGCCACACGAGCAATGAACCTTGGCTTCGACGTACTTGGGATGAATGTCAGTCTTCATGATCTCTCCAGTGGTGACGGCAAAGCGAGCCAGCCGTCTCGAGGCGACGCGAGTGTACCGGAATGCCAGCTCGGGCCGATCGGCGGCACTCGGGAGCCGTTTGGATCAGCTGGTCTAGTTGGGAGCAGCCGGCCCCTTGGCTATCTCAGCCAGGAACTCGTCATTGCTCTTGGTCGTTCGGATCTTGTCCATCAGCAACTCCAGGCCGGCAGCGGCGCTGCCCTCGTTGGCCAGGGCGTTCAGGACTCGGCGCAGCTTCCACACCTGCTGGAGTTGTGACCGGTCGAAGAGGAGCTCCTCGTGGCGGGTGGAGCTGGCGTTCACGTCGATCGAGGGGTACAGCCGACGCTCAGCCAACCTGCGATCGAGGCGAAGCTCCATGTTGCCGGTTCCCTTGAACTCCTCGAAGATGACCTCGTCCATCTTTGAACCGGTCTCCACGAGAGCGGTAGCCAGGATGGTAAGCGACCCGCCTTCTTCGATGTTCCGGGCTGCGCCGAAGAACTTCTTGGGCGGATACAGGGCACCGGAGTCGACACCACCGGACATGATCCGGCCGGTGGCCGGGGCGGCGAGGTTGTAGGCGCGAGCCAGGCGGGTGATGCCGTCGAGGATGATGACGACGTCCCTGCCCATTTCCACCAGCCGCTTGGCCCGCTCAATGGCCAGTTCGGACACCGCGGTGTGCTCATCAGCCGGTCGGTCGAAGGTCGAAGCAACCACTTCGCCCTTCACCGAACGCCGCATGTCGGTGACCTCTTCCGGACGCTCGTCCACCAACAGCACCATGAGGTGCACGTCGGGGTTGTTGGCCTCGATGGAGTGAGCGATGTGCTTCATCACCGTGGTCTTACCCGCCTTGGGCGGCGACACGATGAGCCCGCGTTGACCCTTGCCGATGGGCGAGAGAAGGTCGACGATCCGTGCCGTCATGTTCTCCTTCTCGCCGGGCATCTCCAAGTGGAGCCGGGCATCGGGGAACAGCGGGGTCAGGTCCTCGAATCGAGGCCGGTTCCGGGCCTCCTCGGGGTCGAGCCCCGACACGGTGTCGATGCGCAGCAGCGCAGGGAACTTCTCCGTATTGCCGGCCGGGCGGCAAGCGCCCTCGACGTAGTCGCCCCGCCGGAGGGCGAAACGACGGGCCTGACTGATCGAGACATAGACGTCCTTGTTCGAAGGCAGGTACCCGTCGCAACGGAGAAACCCATAGCCCTCGTCCCGGAGGTCGAGCAGACCACGCACCGGGATGAGCTCACCCTGGTACTGCTGCTCCTGGCCGCCGCCGGCGCCCTGCAGCTCCCGCTCACCGCCGCCCTGGCGGTCGCGACCTCGACGACGCCGGTTGCTCCGGCGGTTGCCCAGCTCGGAATCGGCTCCGCCACCCTGGCGATTGCCCTGACTCTGAGTGTTCTGGCTGTTCTGGTTCTGACTGTTCTGGTTGTTCTGACGGTTCCCCTGGTTGACCTGGCCGCCCTGGTTGTTCTGGCGGCTCTGGTTGTTCTGACGGTTCCCCTGGTTGCCCTGGCCACCCTGGTTGTTCTGACCAGACTGACGGTCGCCGCGATCAGACTGGACCTCCCGGCGTCCCTGCTCCGGTCCACCCTGGTCGTCCTGGCCGTCCTCCCCCGTCCGACCGGTTCGACCGTCATCGGCATCCCGGACATCAACGCCAGCGTTCCGACTTCTCGACCCGTTCTCGGACGGCTCGGCATCGTCGTCGCCATCTTCGAACGTGGCGCCCGTGGACGACCGGGTCTGCGACCGTGAACGGTTCCCGTTTCGACCGGACGGCGACCCGTCGTCGCCGGCACCGTTCTCCAAGGCCGACGGGCGTAATCGAGTCGACGATGGTGAATCGTCACCGTCGACATCGGTGTTGGTGGCGGTCTCCGCGGCCGTATCGGTGGCCATGGCCGTAACTGCGCCGTCGGACCGGGCTGAGCCTCGAGTCCTCCGGGCCGGCGCCTTCGCCGTGATCGGTGCCTCGGAAGCGGAGCCATTGCTGGTCCCGCCCGGTGTATCGCCGTTGCCGGCACTTCCGTCATCCACGGCCACACCGGTGGCCTTCAGAATGCCGTCGATTATGTCCGCCTTCTTCGTCCTGGTGGTGGTTTTCACAGACAGTGCCTGTGCAATGGCATGAAGCTCGTCTCGCTCCTTGCCTTCCAACACCGAGCGCTCGAGCTGCTGTTCGGCAGTCATCGCCCTCCTCGTTTCGACTTCCTCGTGGGCGAATGGGTTGAACCATTCACCAGGGAAACAGGGTGGGGAGTGCATGGTCCGAGATGAACTCTCGTCAGCAACTCCCCCCAACGCCGTCTACGGGCTGAACACGCGCCAACTCATGCGCTTCAGGGGATCCCGCCCACGAGCCCAACCGGGCATGTCGTGGAAGCGAAGGTGCCACCATGATACCCGCTGAGCCGCTCTTCGGCAACAACCTCCAGGTGACGGCCCGTCCAGAGGCTGGTTCTCGGCCCATAAGGAGGCCGGATCTAGAGTGCGAGCTCGTCTAGAACCGCACCCAGGTCTGCATCGATCACAGTGGGAACTGATATCTGGCTGATGGCGATATCGGGGTCTTTGAGGCCATGCCCGGTGAGCACACACACCACGGTGGCGCCGCGCCCCAGGTCGGCGGGCACGCCGATCTTTAGGATCCCCGCCACCGACGCAGCAGAGGCGGGTTCGCAAAACACCGACTCCTCTTGGGCCAGGAACCGGTACGCATCGAGGATCTCGGTGTCAGTGACGGCTGCAATACCTCCTCCGGATTCAGTGGCCGCAGAATTTGCCCCGTACCAGCTCGCCGGATTGCCGATCCTTATGGCCGTGGCCACCGTTTCGGGGTGTTCGATGGGATGACCCTCAACGATCGGGGCAGCGCCCGCCGCCTGGAACCCCAGCATCTTGGGTAGCGTGCTCGCCCGTCCTGCTTCCTTGTACTCTAGATAACCCTTCCAGTAGGCAGTGATATTCCCGGCGTTGCCTACGGGGATGCAATGCACGTCCGGCGCGTCGCCCAGCTCGTCGACGATCTCGAAAGCGCCCGACTTCTGGCCCTCGATCCGGTACGGATTCACCGAGTTCACCACGGTCACGGGGGCCCGCTCCCCGAGCTCCCGCACGATCTCCAGCGACTGGTCGAAGTTTCCGCGCACCTGGAGGACCGTGGCCCCGTGCACTAGGGCCTGGGCCAGCTTGCCCAACGCAATATGACCTTCGGGTATCAGGACCGCACACGTCAAGCCGGCCCGAGCGGCAAAGGCGGCGGCAGATGCCGACGTGTTTCCCGTCGAGGCACACACCACTCCTTTCGCCCCCTCTTCGACGGCTTTGGTGATGGCGACGGTCATGCCGCGATCCTTGAACGATCCGGTGGGGTTTGCCCCCTCCACCTTGAGCAGCACCCGTGCGCCGACCCGCTCTGACAACCGCGGGGCCGGAAGCAAGGGGGTGCCCCCCTCGAGCAGGGTGATCACCCGGGCACCGTCGGAAACCGGCAAGAACTCGCGGTACTCCTCGATCACCCCGCGCCAGGCGCCACCTCGTTCCCTGCTCACCTGTCGTCCTCTCCGATGATCCTCAGCACGCCCCCGATGGACCTAACCACGGGCAGCGTGGCCAGATCGTCGAGAGTGGACTGAACGTCCCCTTCCCGGGCTGCATGGGTGAGGAAGATGATCCGGGCCCCATGGCCCAACCCCTCTTGCTCCATGGACCGGATGGACACGCCATGGTCGCCAAACATGGCGGCCACGGTGCCCAGGACACCGGGACGGTCCTCGACGTCGAGGGTGATATAGAACGGCGACCTGGCTTCGGCCATCGACCGGAGGCTGGCCGGCACTCGCTCGGGCGCCGGGCCGGTCGTGCCGGCCAGTCGGTTCCTGGTGGCGTCGATGAGGTCGCCGAGCACGGCACTGGCGGTGGGTCGGCCTCCTGCACCCAGGCCGTAGAGCATGAGCTCGCCCGCTGCTTCCCCTTCGATGAAGACGGCATTGAATGCGTCGCGGACCCCGGCCAGCGGGTGCGCTTTTGGGACCATGGTCGGATGCACCCGGACGGACACCTCGTCCTCAGGGGTCCGCTCCACCACAGCCAACAGCTTCACCACATAGCCAAACCGATCGGCGAACTCGACATCGGCGGCCCGTACGCCGGTGATCCCCTCACAGAACACATCGTCGCCGGCGACGTCGTAGCCGAAAGCGACCCCGGCCAGGATGGCCGCCTTGGCCGCCGAATCGTGTCCCTCGACGTCGGCCGTCGGATCGCTCTCTGCCAGCCCCAGCGACTGGGCTTCGGCCAACACCGCGTCGTAGTCCGATCCATCCTCTCCCATCTTGGTGAGGATGTAGTTGGTGGTGCCGTTCACAATGCCGGTGACCCGGTGGATGCGTTCGCCGGTCAACGATTCCCGGAGGGCCCGGACCAGAGGTATAGCCCCGGCGACGGCAGCCTCATAGAGAAGGTCGACCGACCGTTCCCGGGCCAGGGTCCGAAGGGAGACCCCGTCGGGCGATGCCAGGAGGGCCTTGTTGGCGGTGATCACCGGCTTCCCTGCTTCGAGAGCCGTGCGGATCAGAGTGCCGGCCGGCTCCAGGCCTCCCATGAGCTCGACGACGATGTCGATCGACGGGTCGGCGACCAGGGTCTCCGGGTCGTCGGTGAGAAGGTCGATCGGGACGTGAGCATCCCGCGGCCGCGACAGGTCGGCGACAGCGATGCCGCCGAGTTCCAGGTGAATCCCGCTCTGGACGGCGATGGCATCAGAGCGAGTTTGTAGCAACCCGACCAGGGCCGTGCCCACGTTCCCGCAACCCAGCACGGCTACGCGCAGAACCGTCTTCGCCGCCGAGGTCATTTGGTCACGCTACCGCCTGGGGGGACCCTCAGACGTCGTAGCGGAGGAGATCATCGAACGTCTCGCGCCGCACCACGAGCCGCGACTCACCATCGGCCACGAACACCACGGCCGGGCGCGGGACCTTGTTGTAATTGGAGGCCATCGAGTGACCGTAGGCGCCGGTCACCGGGGTGACCAGGAGGTCATTCACGGCGAGATCGGCGGGCACGTATCCGTCCGACACGACGACGTCGCCAGACTCGCAATGCTTTCCCACCAGCCTGATCGGGCGCACCCGATCGGTGTCGGTGGCCCGGGGCAGGAATGCCTCGTAACCACTGCCATAGAGGACCGGCCGCGGGTTGTCGCTGATTCCTCCGTCGATCGATACGTACGTGCGGTAGCCGGGCACGTCCTTGATCGTCCCCACACGGTAGAGGGTCATTCCGGCCGTAGCCACGATGGACCGACCCGGTTCGGCCGTGACCCGGACCGACTCCGGGATGCCGGCTTCCCGGCACGCCCGGTGGACCGACCCGGCCCAGCTGGCCATGGTCGGCCCCTCCTCGCCACTGACGTAGGCCACACCCAGGCCACCGCCGACCACCAGTTCGGGTAGACCAAGAGGAGCGAAGAAGTCGGCGATGACCTGAATCGCTTGCACGAAGGCATCCACGGCGAACACCTGGCTCCCGATGTGGGAGTGCAACCCGACGAATTCGACCATGCCCTCAGCGTCGAGGCCCCGCAGCCGAGCGATGGCCTCTGCGGCCGCACCGGAGTTCAGGCCGAACCCGAACTTCGAGTCGTCCTGGCCAGTACGGACGAATTCGTGCGTGTGCACCTCTACTCCGGGCGTGACCCGGGCCAGCACCTTGGGGGGCGACACAGGTGACCCGGTCGATCCCGGGTCCGAGAGCAATCGCTCGAGGCGGTCGATCTCGTCGAAGGAGTCGACCACGATTCGACCGACCCCGACGGCCAGGGCCGAGGCCAGCTCGGCTTCTGACTTGTTGTTCCCGTGGAAGACGAGCCGGTCGGCGGTGACACCGGCGGCCAGGGCCACATGCAATTCGCCGCCGGTGGAAACGTCCAGGCACATCCCTTCTTCGAAGGCCAGTCGGGCCATGGCCACGCACAAGAACGCCTTGGTGGCGTAGGCCACGCCGTCTCCCCACACCGCCACCGCCTCCCGGCACCGCTCGCGCAGGTGGGCCTCGTCGTAGACGAAGAGTGGCGTGCCGTACTCCTCGGCCAGCTCCAAGAGGTCGACACCACCAACCCGGAGATGGCCGTCGGCCCCGATCGAGGAATTCATGGGCAACAGGCCCCGCGGCACGGGACCCGTTGTTCCCGACCTGGTCGGCTCGACGCCGGGGGCCATGGCTACATGGACTCCGGCGCAGAGACGCCGAGCAGGCCGAGCCCGATGGCCAGACCGATGCGAGTGGCCTCGACCAGCCACAATCGAGCTTGCGCCAACCCAGGATCGACGTCCTCGGCCAGCACCGGGCAGTCGTGGTAGAAGCCGTGGAAGCACCCTGCCAGCCGGCGGACCCAGGTGGTGATCTTGGTCGGAGCGCGGTCGATGGCCGCGTCGGCGACCACTTCGGGCAGCTCCTCCAAGCAACGGATCAGCTCCAGCTCCCGTTCATGGACCAGCAAGCCGATATCGGCCTCGGCCACCTCGACCCGGACCACACCCCGCTCGACCGCCTTGCGACCGATCGCAGCGATACGGGCGTTGGCGTACTGCACGTAGAACACCGGGTTTTCCATCGATTGCTCGCGCACCGCTGGCAGATCGAGCGAGGTGGACTGGTCAAGCGAGGTCATCAGGCTCAACAGCCGGGTGGCGTCGGGCCCGATATCGGCGATCAGGGAATCGAGGGACACGAAGTTGCCGGCTCGCTTCGACATCTTGGTGTTCTGATCGCCATCGAGCAGGGACACCATCTGACCCAGCTTGACCTCGAGACGACCGTCAGGCACCCCGAGGGCCTTGACGCCGGCCATAAGGCTGGCCACCTGGCCGTGGTGATCAGCACCGAACACATCGATGACCCGATCGAACCCTCGAATCAGGAACTTGTCACGGTGATAGGCCAGGTCACCGGCCAGATAGGTGGCATCGCCGTCTGATTTCACCAGAACCCGGTCGCGGTTGTCGCCCAGCTCGGTGGCTCGTAGCCAGGTGGCCCCGTCCTGCTCGAACACCAGTCCCTTCTCGGCCAGAAGGGCGATGGTTTCCTGCACCGCGCCGCTCTCTTCGATCGAAGCCTGGCTATACCACTCGTCGAAGATGATGTCGATCGATTCCAAGGTGTGCCTGATATTGGCGAGAATGCGATCGGCAGCCCACCGCCCGGCAACGGTCACGTCGTCGGGGCCGTCGTAGGACGCCGCCAACTCGCTGACGTACTCGCCTTGGTAGCCCTCGTCGGGGACTTCGGTCCGGTGATAGCGGGCCAGCAGGCTCTCGCCCAGCCGCCGGATCTGCCCGCCAGTGTCGTTTACGTAGAACTCCCGGCTTACCTCGTAACCGGCGCGGTCGAGCACCCTGGCCAAGGCGTCGCCGTAACTCCCCCACCAGCCGTTGCCGACATGGATCGGACCGGTCGGGTTGGCCGAGATGAACTCCACCTGGACACGTTCACCGTGCCCGACGTCGGGTCGGGCGTAACCTGCTTCGCCCTCGGTGACGATCTCTATCAGCGCGTCGTGTAACCAGCCGGCATCGAGGTGGAAGTTGATGAATCCCGGACCAGCGATCTCCACCCGTTCGACATGGGGAGGAAGGTCGGCGCTAAGGACCTCGATCAGGGATTCGGCCAGCTCCCGGGGAGGGCGGCCGACCGATTTGGCGTTGGCCATTGCCACATTCGTCGACCAGTCCCCGTGCTCTCGGCGCCCCGGGCGCTCCAGGTGCACGCTTTCGGGGCTCACGGCCAGGCTGAATCCCTCGCTCGCCGCCGTGGTGGCGAGGGCAGAACTAACTGCTTCGGCTAGCTGGTCACGGATCGACATGTTGCGCCGAGGATAGGGCGTTCCGGGAGCGGGCTGGACATCGAAGTAGAGTGGTCCGTCCGGTGGCGGCGTCGCCCAGCGTGACGCACCGTCATATGCCCCCGTAGCTCAGCGGATAGAGCATCGGCCTCCGGAGCCGTGTGCGCAGGTTCGAGTCCTGCCGGGGGCACCATGTGATGTGTCAGATTTTCTGGGACAAGTGAACCCTCAGACGATATCTCTGACTCTTCCCTGGTAATCGACCGTTGGGTCGAGTTCGAGGTGTCGCAGGTGACGCCATCCTCGTCGAGCACCGAGCCACCCAGGCGCAAAAGGGGCCGGCACCGGGGGGCCGAGACGGACCGCCACCACGGCACCGGGTCCCCACCGGTAAAGGAAGGGCGGCAGGGGGGCTGAGGCCCTTAGCCTTTCCTCCGCGGAAATGTCCTATCAGTTGCGTTCGGTCCGGACAGTATGGTCTTTCGCTTCCGGTCGGCGGTCACCAGTTACAGAACACGATGTCGACCGCCATGCAGGACAACTCGCCACCCAGCGTGACATCGTTGTCCGATGTCCTACGACCACATCATCAACGACATCGTCAAGGTGGTGGAAGCGGTCGGTGCTGGAATTATGGTGATCGGTGGGCTGTGGGCTCTCCTGGGCTACATCGTGGGAATGGCCCATTCCGGAAGACACGAGTCCTCCTATCGTCAACTCCGGCAGCGACTCGGCCAATCGATCCTGCTTGGCTTGGAGGTTCTTATCGTCGGGGACATCGTGCGGACCATCATCGTGGACACGACAGTCGAGAGCGTGGCGGTCCTTGGTCTCATCGTCATTATCCGAATCGTCCTCAGCTTCTCCTTGGAAGTAGAGATAGACGGCGCGTGGCCGTGGAACCTGTGGCGCGTCAAGACAACCAAGGACGATGCTGGTCCGTCTTGACCAGGGAGAAATAGGATTGCTGAGTCGCACCAACTGTGCGGCGGGCCGGTGCCAATCGATGCGAAATGGATCACCATCGGATCGATCATCCACCGCGATGGGCGGATTACTGCGACGGCGAAGAAAACACTGGGGGGCGTTAGCCTCAGATCGCCATGGGAACCGTAAGTCGCTGGTTGTTCCGTAAACGATGGGCCGCCGGTGCTGTGGGCCTTGCCATTCCATTGGCGCTCGTGACGGCTGGCTGTGGCACCAACGCCGCCACTGGGAGTACCACCGGCACCACGGCATCGAGGGCGCAAGGCAACTTCGCCAAGGTCTTCCCCGTGGACGGGCACGGAGTGTTCGTGCAATGCATGGGCCGTGGTTCTCCCACGATCGTCCTTATCTCGGGAGCGGGTGTCTCGTCGGAGAGCTGGGAGTATGTGGGGGACACAACGGACACCGCCGACCCACCGAAAAAGAGTCCAGAGGCGGTAGAACCGCAGCTTGTCAAGGTCACCCGCGTCTGTAGCTATGACCGACCCGGCACGAGCGGGTTCGACGACTCACCGTCTCGCTCGACCGCGGTGACCCAGCCCACGACGGCCCAGGGAGACGCCCGCATCCTGCACGATGCCCTCCGTGTCGCAGGCGTCTCCTCCCCGTACGTGCTCGTTGGCCACTCCTGGGGCGGCTTTATCGCGACAACGTACGATCGCCTCTACCCGAACGAGGTGGGTGGCATGGTGTTGATCGATCCCGGTTCGCAATACTTGCAAACCGTGCTGCCCGCTGACATCTGGAATGCGTGGATGCAGGCGATCGCAGCCAGCGGAAGCAAGAATCCTGCCGGTGAGCAACCGGATTACCCTGCCAGCATCGCTTTCCTTTCTACGCTCCCGACGGTGAAGAAGGTCCCGACCGTGGTCCTAACCTCCGACAAGCCGATCGACTTTCTGGGTATCGGGGATGCCCCCAAAAATCACCCAGATTGGGTGGAGGCCCAATCCCTGCTAGCTCGCAGCCTCCGTGGCAAGCAGATCACCAAGACCGATAGCGGGCACTTCATCCAAGCGGAGAATCCCGCCCTAGTGATCGCACAAACGAAGACGGTTCTGTCCGCGTGGGAAGTGCACGGCGGCACTTGAACTTGGAGAGCGAGACCGAAGGTAGAGCTCCCGATTCTGTAGTCCCCCCGAGCCACATTGGTGTCGAAGTGTCGAACAGATCCAGCTTGGTACTTGCGACTGGCGGTAGCGCCGAACAACGGTCGGGTGTTCCTCGGTTTTTGCGCCGATGCTCGGCGGCCTCCTCGATCGCCCGTAGGACGGTGGCGGGTGCGACACGCCGGCGGCAGCAGAATTGTTGGCCTGAAAGAGGGGCCCTGACGGTAAAACTGCCCTATAAGCGTCGGCGCACCCAGCAGCCCAGGAATAAGAGCCTGCACCGGAGCCCGCTGGCCCGAACGGCTCACGTCGGACTGGCGGGATCCTTTCGGGCCAGCCAGCGTAGCCGGGCCGCCCGCGCGTCCCACGAGTACACCACTGCCGTCTTGGCGAACCGGTCGTGCCAGGCATACCGTCGACGATTGGTGAGAATGCCGAGAAAGCCTAGGCCGAACACGATGATGCTGAGGGGCAGGGTGACGGTCCGGACGACCGCCTGACGGGCCCCGATGGGCGACCCGTCGGTCTTGACGACCCGGATTCCGAGAAGGGCCATCCCGATCGTTCTTCCGCCGAGAGCCCACTGGTAGGCAAAGTAAATGAACTCCCAGATCACTGCGGCCACCAAGTACGCGATCTGGTAATTGCTGACCGAGAACTTGGTGCCCGACGCCAGTTGGATGGTGAATGCCAGGGCCGCCACCCCCAGGGTGAAGAGGCCCCAGGAGATGCCGACGTCCGCACCGAAGGCAACGAGCCGAGTGACAGAACCAGCGTAATGACCTTGGCGACCCTCGCCCTGCTCGACCTCTGTTGCGGCCATCAGGCTGCCTCTGACTGCAATTCAGTCTGCCCCGGCGCCACATCGACGAGGGTCGGGGGTCCGAGCGGGAGGTCGGCCGGTGATCGGCGAAGGATGCGGTTGGCCCAGCGGGCGAAGAAGTCGTCCAATCCGACGCCCTGGGCCCGGATGACGTCGAGCAGCTCGGAAGTTACTCCGGTGGTGGAGCGGGCGATGATGGCGCCCAACTCGGTCTTCTCCATCAACGAGTCCACGTCGACCCGGTCGATGATCTTGTCGACGTCGACCCGGTCAATAACTTTGTCCACGTCGACCCGGTCGATGATCTTGTCGACGTCGACCCGGTCGATGATCTTCTCGACGTCGACCCGGTCGATGATCTTCTCCACGTCGACCCGGTCAATAACTTTGTCCACGTCGACCCGGTCGATGATCTTCTCCACGTCGACCCGGTCGATGATCTTCTCCACGTCGACCCGGTCGATGATCTTCTCCACGTCGACCCGGTCGATAATTTGTCCACGTCGACCCGGTCGATGATCTTCTCCACGTCGACCCGGTCGATGAGGGCGTCGACGTCGACCCGGTCGATGATCTTCTCCACGTCGACCCGATCGATGATCTTGTCTACGTCGACCCGGTCGATGAGGGCGTCGACGTCGATAGCTTCCATCGCGATGCTCACAACCCGCTCAGCCACGGCTTGAGCCAGCTGCTCCACGCGACCGAATCCTGGGACAGGACTCATATGGATCGGTGCGACAACCGGACGTTCATCCGAACAGCATCCCATCGAAGCACGCCCCGGGTGGGGACGCTTCAGCCGGCCCAACTCGGGTGAGGACAATTCGGCCTGTCCAAACTGCACCGATCCCCGAGGGGTCCGCTGCTTCCTGCGACAGCTTAACCAGGCAGAAGGACTACGCGGCGCCCAGCGCAAGGGATTTGAGATCCTCGGGCTGCGCTGTTTTAGCAACCCACTTAGCTAGTCAGAGCACTTGCCTCGGATCGAACTGGCTGGCGACGGCAGCCATATACCGGGCAGATTCGTGACTGTGAGGGTGATCCGGCTGGCCGTCACAGTGCTTGCCGTGCGGTTCCCACTCCAGGCACGATCACGTCCTTGTCGTGTTCATGTTGGGAGGTCTTCGCCAGCGCGCTCACGAACCATGTACAGCGCGTACCAGTCCGGCCAGTCTGGGTCCGCCTTACCCGTTCGCTGTTCGTGCTTGCCGTGTGCTTCGGCCGCTCGCCTCAGGGCGTTCGCGAGATCGCTCACGGACTCATAATTGGTGGCCATCAGTATCTCCTTTTAGCGGCCAGGAAGTCGCGCCTTGATCTCTTGGAGCAGCCAGCCATTGCCGTCCGGATCGCTGAAAGCAGCGAACGAGCCGTAATCGGCATGTTCCGGAGCCGGTCCGCTCAGGCGTCCCTCGGCCCCGGCGTGGTGGAAGACCCCTGTCACGTCGTGGAACGTTTCGCTGACGTCGACCCCGCGCCCGATCAGGTCTGCACGGGCCTCGTCGATGTCGTAAACCGTGAGCTGCAAGCCCTCGGACGAGCCGGGCGGGGCTGCCGTTATCCCCGTGCCGAAAATGATTGAGCAGGCGGAACCCGGAGGTGTCACCTGCACGATCCGGTAGCCATCGTCGACCGCCAGATCGGCGTCGATTCGCCAACCGAGCGTCTCGTAGAAACGCTTCGCGCGGCCGACATCCGAGACAGGCACGACCACGACCTCAAGCCTCAACTCCCCAGGCTTTACCGGCGGGCTACCAGCTGTGCTTTCGCTGCTCGCTTCTACGCTCATCTCGCCCTCCTTCTGTTGTGGTGCTCACATGGCGACGCGGGCCCGACCACTCGCGCTACGCCGCAACAACGGCGGGCTTGCAGAGCTTTCTGGGTCCTCTGATGGTCGTTCATCGACCGACGACGCTCTTGGTCACGGGCAATTGTCCTCTCAATCCGATGAAAGTCAAGGTCCGGTCGCTGACGCTATCTACGAGGCTCGGCGACTACCAGTCCCATATCTTTACCCGATTGACCCCTAGACATCTGTGGCATTCGCTCTGTTCTGCCGAGTCTGAAGGACGGTGCCGAAGATCGAATGTCACATGAGCAACGCCCCATGTCGCCGGACTACCGCGGCGACGCAACGGGAACCGGCTCCCGAGCGGAATGGCCGCTAAAGCCGCGTGGGCATCGGTATCGATTCAGCTGTCACCCCGAGCCCGGCGGTGCCGGCCGACGCTCAAGCCTGGTTGGCGTGGGCAGCCACGACCTCGGCGGCTCCGTTCAGCTTTGTCGTGTCCACTCCCAAGCCGGCGGCTACACGCTGGCCGAGATCGGTGTCGACCGATAACCAGTAGGCCACAACGCGTCGCTGCACCTCCGAGGTCACGTGATCGCTGGCATGGCCGACGATGTTGGTGGCCAGGTGCTCCCGGTCGGAGTCGCTCATGACCTGGCGAACCAGGGTGCCGGCCTGAACGAAGTCGTCGTCCTCGGCGTGCCTGTCGTAGGCGTACCGTCCGAGCTCGCCCGCATCCACGGCCCAGTTGACCTGCCCGGCCCGCTCAGGATCGGCGACCGGGCCGCCGTAGGAATTCGGAGCGTAAACAGGCTGGTCGCCGGCGTGGCGATAGGTCATGGCGCCCTCTTTGTTGTAGGAGTGCACCTCGACCTTGGGGGCGTTGATCGGCAGCTGCTCGTAGTTGGTGCCTACCCGGTGGAGATGGGTGTCGTGGTACGAGAAGATCCGGCCCATCAGCATTTTGTCCGGGCTCAGGCCGATGCCCGGGACCAGGTTGGCGGGCGAGAATGCCGCCTGCTCCACCTCGGCGAAGAAGTTCTCCGGATTGCGGTCGAGCACCATGCGCCCGACGGTGAACGGTGGGTAGTCGGAGTGCGGCCACACCTTGGTCAAGTCGAAGGGGTTGAACCGATAGCCCGCCGCGTCGGCGAACGGCATCACCTGTACCTCGAGCCGCCACTCCGGCGCGTCGCCGTCGGCGATGGCGCCGAAGAGATCGCGCCGGTGAAAGTCGGGGTCCTCGGCCGTCATGGCTTTGGCCTCGTCATCGGTGAAGTTCTCGGCGCCCTGGACCGTCTTGAAGTGGAACTTGACCCAGAAGCGATCGCCGCTCTCGTTGCTGGTCGAGAACGTGTGGCTGCCGTAGCCGTTCATGTTCCGAAACGTGCGGGGCGTGCCGCGGTCCGACATGAGGATGGTGACCTGGTGGGCGCTCTCGGGTGAGAGAGTCCAGAAGTCCCACTGCATGTTGTTGTCGCGTAGACCGGTATCAGGAAGACGCTTCTGAGAGTGGATGAAGTCCTGGAACTTGGAGGCGTCGCGCACGAAGAACACTGGGGTGTTGTTGCCGACCAGGTCGTAGTTGCCATCCTCTGTATAGAACTTCAGAGCGAATCCGCGCGGGTCCCGGACAGTGTCGGCGTAGCCCTGCTCACCAGCGACGGTCGAGAAGCGGGCGAACATCGGGGTGCGCTTCCCCACCTCGGAGAGAAATGCGGCCTTCGTGAACCAGCGGACGTCTTCGGTTGCCTCGAAGAAACCGTGAGCGCCTGCGCCCTTGGCGTGCACGACCCGCTCGGGGATCCGTTCCCGGTTGAAATGCTGCATCTTCTGCACCGTGTAGTGGTCGTGCAGCACCGTGGGCCCGCTGGGACCAACGGTCAGCGAACGTTCGTCACTGGGCGCCGGGATTCCAGAGTCGGTGGTCGTATGCGGCCTGGGTGCATCGCTCATGTGGGTCTCCTCTGCAGCTGACTGTCGTTGATCGGTTCGGCGTTGCTCGCTCGTTGCTCGATCTGCTCGCTTGTGAGCTCCATACCCGTTGGGGACAGAAGCGAACCTAGGACCAAAGTTATAACTTGTCAATATTTAGATTTAATCTTGTTATCAATGTGATCCAACGTCGGTAGAGTTGAGGTCATGACCAGCGCACCTGCGCACCCTGAGCTCCCCGACCTGGCGCTACGCGTCCGCAGCCGGGGGTGGCGCGTGAGCGCTCAGCGCCGAGCCGTCGTGGATGTCTTCACCGGCGATCACGTGCACCTGACCGCCGACGAGATCCTGAGGCAGGCCCGACAGGAGCTGCCCGAGATCAGCCGGGCCACCGTGTACAACACCCTCGCCGACCTGGTCGAAATGGGCGAGCTCCTGGTGGTCAGCGCGGGTGATGGCCCGAAGCGTTATGACCCCAACGTGGCGCGCCCTCACCATCATCTGATCTGCACGCGATGCGGCGAGTTGAAGGACGTCATCCCCGACGGGCTCGAGGTCCTCGATCTTTCCACCGCCGAGCGCCACGGCTACCAGCTGGTCGGGTTCGACATCACCTTCCGGGGACTGTGCGCCGAGTGCGGCGCTTCGGCCGTGGGCGCCTGAGCAGCGGAGAGCGCTTCGACGAGGTCGGTGCAGGGACTGACGGTCGGGCCTGCGTACGCTGGGTCCACTATGGCGACCCAGATCGCAGTCGTCGGCGCATCCGAAGCGACAGCGCAAGCTGAGGCAACGGCAGAGGCCGTCGGCACCTCCCTGGCTTCGGCGGGCGCCACCGTCATCTGCGGTGGGCTCGGAGGGGTCATGGCCGGCGCCTGTCGCGGTGCCAAGGCCGTTGGGGGGACAACAGTGGGCATCCTGCCCGGCAGGGATCGGCGCACAGCGAACCAATGGGTCGACGTCGTCATCCCCACAGGTCTGGGTGAAGCCCGCAACGCCCTTGTCGTTGGCGCAGCCGCGGTCGTCATCGCGGTCGACGGCGAGTACGGCACCCTGTCCGAGATCGCCTTAGCTCTTCGTGCTGGAATCCCGGTGATCGGCGTAGGAACCTGGTCCCTGGTCAAGCCTGACGGTGACATGGACTCGGGTATCGTGCCCATCGGCGATCCCCACGAGGCGGCCGCGGCGGCGATGCGCTTGGCCGCAGCGCCCCTTGAGTGATCTGGCTGCAATCCGACTACGACTGTCGGGACAACGTAAAGCGATCGACCTCGGTACCACTCTCGTTGAGGGCGCGGACCTGCATGGAGGTGCGTCCACCAAAGGACGGCGGCATCACCGACACCATGGTTTGAACGGACAACGAATAGTTCGCGACGAACGAGGCCCGCCCCACGGAGGTCGCATGCGCGGTCACGGACGGGGGCGGGTCGCTGTTTGCAGGACCTCGCTGTAACGTTCAAGGCAGCGGCTCGCCGACGAAAGCAGGAGAACGATGGAGCCAGGATTCGACCACGTCACCATCGCCGTCACCGATCTCGACGACGCACTTCGCTTCTTCGAGTTACTCGGCTTCGAGGAAACGCAGAACACACTGGTCACAGGGGAGGTGATGGCGGCGTACATGGGAATTCCCGAGTGGGAGGCGGACCACGTGACGTTGGTGGCGAGCGAGGCTCCGACCCATCAAGAGGTACAGCTCTTGAGGTTTCACAATCCACCCATTGCGGTGGACCCCGAGACTGGCAACCTCGCACGCACTGGGTTCAACCACGTCTGCTTCCGGGTCGGCGACCTGGCCGGGACCGTGGAACGTCTGGAAACAGCGGGCATCAAGACCCGCAACGAGGTCATGCACTTTCACGACCGTGACCTCGTGTTCCTGGAGGGGCCGGGAGGAGTGGTCATCGAGCTGGCCGAGTGGCTCACGACCTGACCACCCGGACAGGCCCACAGGACGACAGGACCGCTTCACAGGCCGACAGGCCCGCTACAAACAAGCGCCCACGTGCTTACAATCGATATACATGACCACAGACAATCCGTCAGTACCGCCAGCCGAGGGATCCGGGACCATGGGGGTGGGGGGTGACCTGACCGTTCGCCGTATGGGCTTTGGCGCCATGCGAATAACGGGTGAGGGTATCTGGGGGCCTCCTGCCGATCACGACGCCTGCATCGCCGTTTTGCGCAGGGCCGTGGAGCTCGGGGTCAACTTCATCGACACGGCCGACAGCTACGGGCCTCACGTCAGCGAGGAGCTGATCGCCGAGGCCCTCTACCCCTACCCCGACGACCTGGTCATCGCCACCAAGGGCGGGCTGGTTCGACCCGGACCAGGGGTTTGGGATGCCGATGGCCGGCCCGATCACCTGCGCGAGGCCTGTGAGGGCAGTCTTCAACGACTCAAGTTGGATCAGATCCCCCTCTACCAGTTCCACCGGCCCGACCCGAAGGTTCCCCTGGAGGAGTCAATCGGCGCGCTCGTCGACCTCAAGGACGAGGGCAAGATCCGCCACATCGGGGTTTCCAACTTCAACGAAGAGCAGCTCCATGCGGCCATGCGGATCGTGCCCATCGTCTCGGTGCAGAACATGTTCAGCATCGCCGATCGCGCCTCGGAGCCCGTGCTGGCCGTCTGCGAGATCGAGGACATCGTCTTCATTCCCTGGCGACCGGTCGACGGTGGGACCCTCGCCTCGGGTGCGGTGGCCGACATAGCCCGGGCCCACGACGCGACGCCGAGCCAGGTGGCCCTGGCCTGGCTGCTCGATCGATCGACGGCCATCCTGCCCATCCCGGGAACGTCGTCGCTCAAACATCTGGAAGAGAACGTGGCCGCAGCCGAGATCCGGCTCACCGACGAAGAGATCGGCATCCTCATCGGCTGACCAGCTTCGCCTCGCACGCAACACCTGAAGCTCTAGTAGGCCGCCTTTACGCTCCTACAGCACCGCTCGAACGGCCTACAGCCAACCGCTCTGTTCGGCGATCCGTAGCGCTTCCACGCGGTTGCGAGAACCGGTCTTGGCAATGGAAGACGACAGGTAATTGCGAACAGTCCCCTCGCTGAGGAACAGGCGCTGGGCGATGTCGCTGACCGTGGCGCCGTCCCTGGCCGCGACCAGAACGTCACGCTCCCGGCCGGTGAGCGGGCTCATGCCGCCGGCCAGGGTGCTGGCGGCCAGGGCGGGGTCGACGACCCGTTCGCCCCGGGACACCCGGCGGACGGCATCGGCTAACTGGTCGGCCGGGGTGTCCTTCACCACGAACCCCAGCGCTCCGGCCTCCATTGCCCGCCGAAGGTAGCCAGGTCGGCCGAACGTGGTCAGGACCAGCACCCGGACCTGGGGGGCGACTGACGACAGGGTCGCGGTGGCCGCCAGGCCGTCCAACCCGGGCATCTCGATATCCACGAGCGCCACGTCGGGCATCAGCCGCTCGACGGCCTCGACCAACTGGTCGCCCCGACCCACTTCCCCGACCACCTCGATGTCATCCTCCAGGTTCAACAGCGCAGCCAGGGCGCCGCGCACCAAGTGTTGGTCGTCGGCCAGGATCACGCTGATCACGGCAGGACCACGGGGGCTGTGCCGGCCGCACCGGTGACGCCGGCCGCACCGGTGACACTGATCAGACAGCCCAAGCGGATCGCATCGGTCACACTGATCACGCCGGAACCTCGACGCGGAGGCGGAACGTGGCCTCGCCCTCGGGTCCGGCCCACACCTCACCACCCAATGCCTCGGCCCGTTCGGTCAAGCCGGTCAGACCGTGACCGGGCCGGGACGGTCCGACGTGGTCAGCACCGTCGTTGATCACCTCGATCGCTCGTTGTTCGAGCCGGACGGACACGTGGTGGGCCCGGCTGTGGCGCACCGCGTTGGTGACCCCCTCACGGACTACCCACCCGAACAGCTCACGCAGATCTCCGGACACGTCCTCTGCGGCAGCCGGCATTTCGGCCTCGATCCCAGCGGCCTGCAACACCTCTCGGGCCGTTGCCAACTCTCGCACAAGACTGACCTCTCGGTAGCCGGCCACCGTCTCGCGCACGTCAGCCAGGCTCTGTCGGCTGAGCTCGGCCACCTCGTTCATCTCCGCGGCGGCTCGGACGGGATCCCGGTCGACCAGACGTGACGCCAGTTCGGCCTTCATCGTCACCGTGGTCAGTGCATGACCAAGCAGATCGTGAAGATCCCGAGCGATGCGAAGTCGCTCCTGATCGGTGGCCAGCTGCTCTATTTCCTCCTGAGCTCGGCTCAGCTGCTGCTGGGTGCCGGCGAACACCCGCATGACCGAGACCACGAGGGTGGCAAACAGCGTCCCCGCCCCTACTCCCCACTGCAAGCCGTGGACATCGAAGCTGGACACGTACTGCGGCAACCACGTGGCCGCTACCGCCAGCACGACCGCGCAGGGGATGGCGACCCGCCAGGACAGCAACACCACCAGGGTGACGGCAAGATAGGGGGCGAAGGCCGCAGCCCCACCACCGCAGGCCCACGCGTAGAGGACGGTGATGAACACCATGCCCCCGATGGCTCTGACCCGGTACTTGACCGGTCCTCCGAAGGCTCCTTGGGGCACCACCACCACGTACTCGAAAGAGAAGAGGGCGATGAGCACCACACCGAGCACGCGTTGGGCAATCGAATGGTGTTGCCACAGGTCGACCAGCGCATAGAGCAGGTAGACGAGGAAGATCCCGGCGAAGAAACCCCAGCGCCGTTCGAAATCTCGCCGCTCGTTCGTCTCGAACTCGGCGGGTGCGACCGTTCTGAGCTGCGGGGTCATCGCGATGTGAGGCTAGCCGTCGAGGTCACGATTTGGCCGAGTTCCGGCGGTAGGCCCTGGCCGCGAACATTCCGAGGACCACGGTCCACGCGGTCAGCACGGTCACTCCCTGCCACCCGACCCACGATCCGATCAGCGCCTGGCGGCCGGCCTGGGCGACCCAGTACATGGGGAGCGCCTTGATCACCTCGAATATCCAGTGGGGGAACACGGTCACAGGAACCCACAACCCACCGAGCAACGACAGCAGTGAGTAGACGGCACCCGAGATGGCCTGGACGCTCTCCGCCTTGGCCATGTACCCGACCCAGATCCCCAGGGCAGCCACGGGAAGAAGGGCAAGGAGGATGGACAAGCCGGTCATCAACCAACGACCGGCGGACAGGTGCACATGCGAAAGCAACCCTCCGGCCAGGAAGACAAGGACCAACGAGGGTACGGCCACGGCGAACCCGGCCAAACCCTTGCCCGCCACGTAGGCCCGCCCCGTCAATGCCGTGATCCGGAGCTGGCGGTTCCAGCCGATGGCCCGCTCGAAGGCGATGGCGCCCCCGGTGGAGAAGACGCTGCTCATGGCCCCGAACGTGGCCATCGACACCATCACGTAGGCGGCCACGGTGATGCCACTCAGGTGGTTGTGGGACTGGGCCGCGCCGAACGCGCCGAACAAGATGAGCGGCATGGCCAGAGCGAATATCACGTAACGGGGATCGCGGAACTTCCGACGGACCTCCGATCGCATGTAGGTACCGGTCATGAGCGGACCTCCTCCTCAGGGCTAGCGGTGAGGGCGAGAAAAGCCTCGTTGAGGCCGGCCCCGCCGATTTCGATGTCGCGGGCCTCGGGGTACTGGCCGAGCAGGGCCCGGACGGTGGCGTCGCTGTCGGAACATGTCATCGAGACGCCGTTCCCGTGCACCGATACCGACACCACGCCGGGCAGCGATCCCAGGGCGTCGAGGTCGGCTAGGGGGAGCGTGCACCGGAGCGTCCGCCCACCGGCCAGCGCCCGGACCTCGGTGGTGGCGCCGTCGGCCACGATCCGACCCTCGCGGAGCAGCACGATCCGGTCGGCGAAGATGTCTGCCTCTTCGAGATAGTGGGTGGCGAAGAGCACGGTCCGGCCGCCCGACGCCCACTGCCGCATCGATGTCCAGAAAGCCTGGCGACTCTCCACGTCCATCGCAGCAGTGGGCTCGTCGAGCACCAAGAGATTCGGGTCAGGAATGATGGCCAGGGCAAACCGGACTCGTTGCTTCTGACCCCCGGAAAGTTTGTCGCTGCGGCGCGAGGCCAGATCGGCGATGCGGGCACGTTCGAGCACCTCGTCGGCCGAGAGGGATACAGGGTAGAGGGCCCCGATGAGCTCGATGAGCTCGAGCACGGTCAGCTCGCTCGGAAGTCCACCTGACTGCAACATGGCTCCGACGCGTCCTCGGGACGAAGCGACAGAAGGTACATCGCCAAATATCCGGATGTGGCCGCCATCGGGATCGGTCAGACCCAACAGCATGTCGATGATTGTCGACTTGCCGGCGCCGTTTGGACCGAGCAGGGCCACGATCTCCCCAGGCGAGATATCGAGGTCGATGCCGTCGACGGCCCGGGTCTGCCCGTAGGACTTCTGCACCCCGCTCAGGTGCACGGCACCCAGCGGGGACCCAGGGTGGCTTGTGCCGGGTGATCGGGGATGACTTGTCGTGGATGGCTCAGCCGTTGTGAATAGCTTCATACCTCGATTGTCGGGGGATCCCCTGCTGAGGGCCAGTGCCGGTCCTCACCAACCACAGGTGACAGATGTCATGTTCGCCACAGGTGACAGATGTCATGTTCGGTGCACCCAGGGAAGCCAGTGAAGATGCGCCGGTGATCTCACTTGGGAAGGTTCTTCTCATAGATCTCACGCGCCGCGATCAGAAAGTCGCAGATCACCGCCAACTCGCTTGCCGTGTATTTACTCATGGCGGCACGAGCGTCGCGCACCAGCGGCTCGTGTATCCGTGCCGCCTGCCGCTGGGCGGCAGGCACCAGCTCCACCAGGACCCGACGTCGATCGGTCTCATCCCTGATACGGCGAACGAACCCCGCCTGCTCAAGCCGATCGAGGGCGAACGTGATGGCACCGCTGGTCAGGCGGGTGGCCTGCGCCAGTGCACCCGCGGTCATGGGCTGGTGTTGGTCGAGAATGTCGACGCAACGGAAGTCGGTCCGATTGAGTCCGAGCTTGTTGGCGACGGCGTCGTCGAAGACGTCGAGGGCGACCTGATATCCGCGCATGGCTGCAGCCAACGCCGGATTGGGGGATCGGCCCAAGGGCCCATCGGAAATGCCCCCCCGCTCTCCGGCGGGCTCGAGCACCGCGCTCACGGGCGCACCGCCCGTACTCGTCGCGCTTTCAGCCGCAGCACTCGCGCCCCCACGAGCCCTCACCGTGCTCGCACTGGCTCGTCCGGGAGCACTCATTCGTCGCTTTGACACCGACCTATCTTAGTTTTTAAGATACCCAGAAGTAAAGGAGATCGGTCACTGAGCGGCCCGAGCAAGATGGCTGCAGGCGTCGGTCTTGGCGCCGGGCAGTCTCGGGACACGTTGGGACGAGGTGCGCGGCCCAATGCCCGATTTCGAACCGGCCGCTCGCTATGACCGATCGGCGCCAGCCCATGGCAGCGACAAGTGAGACCGAGAGGGCAGGGGCTAAAGCAGTGGCCGTCGCAGTGAGCGGCGAGCTGGCAGGGCGACGTTACGCAGGGGACGAGACAGAGACGGGAAGCCATGACAGAGGCAATCGAAGCGCACGACCTCAAGAAGACCTTCGGCGGGAAACGGGAGGTGCGCGCCCTCGACGGCGTGAGCTTCGCCGTCGAGGAAGGCACCGTGTTCGGATTGCTGGGCCCCAATGGCGCCGGCAAGACCACGGCCGTGCGGGTCCTCACCACGATCATCAGGCCTGACTCCGGAGCGGCCCGAGTCCTCGGTCATGACGTCACCAAAGAGGCGGCCCTTGTCCGCTCGAAAATCGGTCTGGCCGGCCAGTACGCCGCCGTCGATGAGAACCTCACCGGTCGGGAGAACATCGACATGGTGGGCCGCCTGAATCATCTGCCCAAGAAGTCGGTGACAACGCGCGCCGTCGACCTGCTCGAACAGTTCGGGCTGACCGACGCCGCCGACCGACCGCTCAAGACGTACTCGGGTGGGATGCGCCGCCGGCTCGACCTGGCCGCAGCCCTCGTGGCCCGACCCACCGTGTTGTTCCTGGACGAGCCGACCACGGGACTCGACCCGCAGAGCCGCAACGACCTCTGGGAGGTGATCGAGGGATTGGTCGAAGGGGGCACCACCGTGCTCCTCACCACCCAGTACCTGGAGGAGGCCGACCGGCTGGCCAGCCAGCTCGCGGTGGTCGACCACGGACGGGTGATCGCCGAGGGCACGCCGGCCAAGCTGAAGAGTGACCTGGGCACCACCGTCCTCGAGGTGGGCCTGCACGACCACGCGGACGCGGCCCGGGCCACTGCCGTCCTGGCATCCGTCGGCTCCCATGCGCCCAACGCCAATGGCACGCTCGTAGAGGTCACCGTGGACGACGGGCCCGCGGCGGCGATGGAAGCGTTGCGGTCACTCGACCGGCAGGGCATCGTCCCCACCGCCTTCACCCTGCGGGAACCGAGCCTCGACGACGTCTTCCTCGCCCTGACCGGCCGACGGGCAGAAGTGGACGACGAGACACAAGTGGACGAGGAAAACGGCGGCGAGCCGGACCCCGACCAGCAGCCCACCAACACCATTGCCGATCCACGGTCGGCGCAAATCCCAGCCGAGACCAACTACGCCGGAGGCAGGTCATGACCACGAGTACCATCACCGTCCCCACCCTCACCGGTGCGCCTGTGGCTACCGGTCCGGCCTCCAGGATGAAGTGGGCCGTGGCTGACACGCTGACCGTAGCCAAACGGAACCTCATTGCCTACACCCGGATCCCCGAGGCGCTCTTCTTCTCCACAGTGCAGCCCATCATGTTCGTGCTGTTGTTCGTATACGTATTCGGCGGCGCCATCCAACCCCCCAACGGCGGGAGCTACGTCAACTACCTGATGCCGGGGATCTTCGTCCAGACGGTCGCCTTCGGCGCCGTGAGCACCAGCGTCGGGCTGGCCGAGGACCTGCAAAAGGGCCTGATCGAGCGGTTCCGGGCTCTACCCATGGCCAGGTCGGCCGTGCTGGCCGGGCGAACCACGGCCGACCTGGTCAGGAACGTCCTCGTTGTGATCATCGTCACGGTCGTGGGGTTTGCCGTCGGGTTCCGCCCCACGACCGGCGTTCTCCCCTACCTTGCCGGCATCGCCATCATCCTCCTGTTCGCCTACGCCTTGTCGTGGGGGTTCGCCTTCATCGGCCTGTCCGCCTCCAACAGCGAGACAGCCCAAGTCATCTCCTTCCCCATCCTGTTCCCTCTCACCTTCGCCTCCTCTGCCTTCGTGCCGGTAGCCTCCATGCCCGGATGGCTCCAGGGGTTCGCCACCTACCAGCCGGTGAGTGTGGTCGTCTCTGCCTGTCGGGGCCTGATGATCGGTGGCCCCACGGCGACCTGGGTTATCCAGGCCCTGGCATGGACGATCGGGTTTCTGGTGGTCCTGACCCCCCTCGCCGTCTGGCGGTATCGGACCCGGACCTGACCTCTCGGACACCCGAACGCCCGATCGGCGTCCGACCAACGTCCGACCACCCATGCCCCAATGCGTGCGCCAGCCCTCAGGTAGCCGATTGCATCCCGGGCGAGCAGAATGGGGTGCATGGCACAGTCTTCTCCCACATCCTCCGGTCCCAACAGCTTCAATGCCCGGGCCGACCTCACCGTCGGCGATCGGACCTATGAGATCTACCGGATCAACGCCCTCGCCGACCGCTTCGACGTCGGCCGGCTGCCTTACTCGGTCAAGGTCCTCCTGGAGAACCTGCTGCGGCACGAAGACGGGTTGACCGTTCACGCCAGCGACGTCGAAGCGGTGGCCGACTGGGGCCGTGATCCTGAGCGGCACGGCTTCGGCGGCGCCGACTCGGCCGAGATCGCCCTCACCCCCGAGCGAGTTCTCATGCAGGACTTCACCGGTGTGCCCGGCGTGGTCGACCTGGCCGCCATGCGGGATGCGCTGAGCGTCCTGGGCGGCGATCCCGCTCGGATCAACCCGCTGGTGCCGGTGGAGCTGGTCATCGACCACTCGGTCATCGCGGAGGTCTCAGGCACGCCGAATGCCTACGACCAGAACGTGGACATCGAGTACCAGCGCAACATCGAGCGCTACCAGCTCCTTCGGTGGGCTCAGGAGGCATTCGACGGCTTCCGCGTGGTGCCCCCGGGGGCGGGCATCTGCCATCAGGTCAACCTGGAGTACCTGTCCCGCGTGGTGTTCGCCACCGACGACGGTCGGGCATATTGCGACACCCTCGTGGGCACCGACTCCCACACCACCATGGTGAACGGGCTCGGGGTGCTCGGCTGGGGGGTCGGCGGCATCGAGGCCGAGGCGGCCATGCTGGGCCAGCCGCTGTCCATGCTGCTCCCGCCGGTGGTCGGCTTCCGCCTGACCGGCGAGATGCCAGTGGGCACCACGGCCACCGACCTAGTGCTCACCATCACCGAGCTGCTCCGCAAGCACGGCGTAGTAGGCAAGTTCGTCGAGTTCTACGGGCCGGGCGTCGCCGCCGTCCAGCTGGAGAACCGGGCCACGATCGGCAACATGTCCCCCGAGTACGGGGCGACGTGCGCCATCTTCCCCATCGACGAGGTCACCCTCGCCTACCTGCGGTTCACCGGGCGGGACGAGGACCACGTGGCCCTGGTCGAGGCTTACGCCAAGGAACAGGGCCTCTGGCACGCCGCAGGCGGAGACGAGCCCGTCTTCTCGGAGACCATCGAGCTCGATCTGTCAACGGTCGTCCCCAGCATCGCCGGGCCCTCTCGACCCCAGGACCGGGTCTCGCTCACCGACGCGGGCTCGGCGTTCCGTACCGCGTTGAGCCGGGAGAAGCGGTCGCAGTCGACCATACTCGGGGAGGGATCGACGGCCGAGATCGAGGACGGTCACGTGGTGGTGGCCGCCATCACCAGCTGCACCAACACCTCCAATCCCCAGGTCATGCTGGCCGCCGGGCTCCTGGCCAAGAAGGCGGTCGACAAGGGACTGCGCCCGAAGCCGTGGGTGAAGACGAGTCTGGCACCGGGGTCCCGGGTGGTCATGGACTACTACGACCGGGCCGGGCTCACCGCGCCATTGGCCGAGGCGGGATTCGACCTGGTCGGCTTCGGCTGCACCACCTGCATCGGCAACTCGGGCCCGCTGTTGACCGGCGTGTCCGAAGCGGTTCAGTCGGGAGACCTGTCGGTGGCCTCGGTCCTGTCGGGAAACCGGAACTTCGAGGGGCGGATCCACCCCGAGGTCAGAATGAATTACCTGGCCTCACCGCCCCTGGTGGTGGCCTATGCCCTGGCCGGCACCATGGACATCGACCTGGACAGCGACTCCCTGGGAACCGACACCGATGGCCAGCCCGTGTATCTGGCCGACCTGTGGCCCAGCGATGCAGAGGTCACCGAGGCGATCCGGGGCTCGCTCACCTCTGACATGTTCCGCCAGCGCTACGGGGCCGTGTTCGACGGTGACGAGCGCTGGCAGTCGGTCGAGACAGCCACCGGCGCCACCTTCGCCTGGAACAGCGAGTCGACCTACGTGCTGCGCCCGCCGTTCCTCGAGGGCCTGGCTCCGACGCCCGCGCCGGTCACCGACATTGCCGGCGCTCGGGTCCTGGCCTTGCTGGGCGACAGCGTGACCACCGACCACATCTCCCCGGCGGGGAACATCGGCCCGAACACACCGGCGGGGCACTACCTGGCCGACCACGGGGTGCAACGGTCCGACTTCAACTCGTACGGAGCCCGTCGCGGCAACCACGAGGTCATGATGCGGGGGACGTTCGCCAATATCCGCCTGCGCAACCAGTTGGCTCCTGGAACCGAGGGTGGGATCACACTCCACCTGCCCGATGGTGAGCAGACCAGTATCTACGAGGCGGCCATGCGCTATGCCGCAGAGGGGACGCCCCTCGTCGTCCTGGCCGGCAAGGAGTACGGCTCGGGGTCGTCACGGGACTGGGCGGCCAAGGGCACCTCACTTCTCGGCGCTCGAGCGGTGATAGCGGAGAGCTATGAGCGGATCCATCGCTCCAATCTGGTCGGCATGGGCGTGCTCCCTCTGCAGTTCGGCGACGGCGAGAATGCCGGCACGCTCGGGCTCACCGGGCACGAGGTGTTCGAGGTCAGCGGCGTCTCGGCGCTCAACGACGGCGAAGTGCCCAAAGAGGTCGCCGTGCGAGCGGTGGACGGTGAGCGGGTGGTGGAGTTCACCGCTCGCTTGCGCATCGACACCCCCATGGAGGCCGAGTACTACCGCAACGGGGGCATCCTCCCTTACATGTTGCGGCAGATGGCCCAGAGCTGAGCCGCCCGGCTCGAACCGCCCACCGTCGCACCGCAGGGCCCGAACCCCAACGCCGTGCGGCGTCGTCCGGTCCCCAACGCGGCGCGACGCCCCCCAAACCTCGTCCGACGTCGTCCGGTTCGCTCCGGTAGGCGTCAGTGGGCCAATGGGAGCACGAAGACGGCGATCACCACATAGTGGAGCACCGCACCGACGATGGTGCAGGCGTGGAACACCTCGTGATAGCCGAACACGCCATCCACCGGGTTCGGTCGTTTTCGTGCGTAGACCAGGGCACCGAGCGAATAGGCAAGGCCTCCGGCAACCAACAGCCCGAAGCCGAGCCCGCCCAGCGCATGGACGAGCTGCGGGATAACCACGATGGCCGACCACCCCACCACCACGTAGGGGAGGGCGATGACCCACTTGGGCGCGTCGAGCCAGGCCTGTCGAAGGGTGATGCCGATGACTGCTCCGCCCCACACGATGCACAGCACGGCGATCCTGGCCCAGCCGCCCAGGGCGATCCCGGCCACGGCCGTGTACGACCCGGCGATGGCGATGTAGATGGTCGAGTGATCGACCCGCCGCATCCGCCGTCGGCCGGCGGGGTTCCACGTATGCCGGTGGAAGAGGGCGCTCACCCCGAACAGCGCGGAGACGGAAACGGCATACACGCCGAGGACCAGACTGGAGCCCACTGTCGGGGCCACAGCCACCAGGACGGCGCCCGATACCAGGGATACGAAGAACGCGACCTCGTGCAGCACGCCCCGCATACGGGGCTTGACCGGCTCGGTCTCCGTTGCCGAGCCTCGCGCTCCAGGGTCCACCAGTGCGTCGCTGCCGCTCATGTCGGGCCCTCGCTGCCATCGCCCGACCCGAGCGCGACCGAGACGAACCGGCGCAAGATGCGTCGACCCACCGTCTCGGCCTGGGCCAGGCGGCCCTCGTCGAACGGGGCGCCGGCGGGGATGAGCGTCGCCCATGAACGGGCCAGGGAGCGATCCACTTCCACGTGGAACTGGAGCCCGTAGACCCGCTCGCCGACCCGAAATGCCTGGTTGGGGTAGCGCGGCGTGGTCGCCAGGTGCGTGGCGCCCGGGGGCAGAGCAAACGTGTCCTGGTGCCAGTGCACGCAAGGAATGGCGGAGCTGGCCAAGCCGCCGTACTCCGGCCCGAGCACGGGATCGAGCCGTCCCGGCCCCGTGAGCTCGACCGAGCCGACACCGACCTCGGCCACCTGGCCGGTGGTGACCTCGGCACCGAGGGCCAGAGCCAGCTGCTGGGCCCCAAGGCACACCCCGAGAACGGGGATGCCCTCCTCCACCACCTCCACCAACAGCTCCCGTTCGGCCAACAGCCACGGGTAGTCGACGACATCATGGACGCCCATGGGACCGCCCAGGACCACCAAACCGCCGGTGTCGCTCAGCGCCGGATACCCGTCGCCAAGATCGGGGCGCACCATCTCGAAGCGTTGGCCCGCCTGATCCAGGGCATCCCCGATGACACCGGGGCCCTCGTAGGAGACGTGTTGGACGATGGCCCAGGGTCGATTCGACCTCGACGAGGCCGCCGGGCCGATGGTGGGGCCAGGTTCTGTCGCGTCGCTCACCCGATCACGACCACCTGGAATGCTTCGGCCAGATGGCCGTCAGGCAAGCCGGCCGACTGCGCGATCCCCGACATCCACGAGCGCAACAGCTCTTCGAGATGCTCGCCGTCACCGACCTGGCTGCGGTGCGAGCGCAGGGCGGCCAGCTTGGCTGCGAAGACATCGGTGGCGTCCACCGCCCGGTCGGCGCGGTCGGTGGCCATCAGCCACAGCTCAGGAACGGTGTGGGGCTCCAAGCCCTCCTCCAGCAATTCAGGGTGGGCAAAGGGATTCCGTGCGTCGGGGTACACCGCGTCGGTGGTCGCCTCCCCCGCGGCGAGGTGGTCGGGGTGGCTCGCCCCCAGCCGGCTCCAGCTGCGTTCGGGCGACTGGGTGATGACCCGTTGAGGCCGAAACTGCCGGATCACGCGTGAGATGTCGCGGCGCAACTCGAGGCTCGGCGTCAGGCGCCCATCCGGGTAACCGAGGAAGGTGATGTCGCTCACACCCACCTCGGCCGCGGCCGCCCGTTGCTCCTCCCGCCGGAGCACGGCCATCTCGGCACGGCTGATGGTGCGGTCCGATCCGCCGGCATCTCCGTCGGTGACGATGCAGTAGGCAACCTGCACTCCGTTACCGGTCAGCGTGGCCACCGTCGCTGCCGCTCCGAAATCGACGTCGTCGGGATGGGCGGTGACCACCAGGACGCGCTCGATCCCCTGGGGACCGCCGTCGACCGTCAGCCGCGTCGGGTTCGGTTCCTCGGCGATGTCGTTCCTCCATCTGGTGGCTCCGGCGGGCCGTCGGCCTCACCGGGCTGATCGTTCGTCTCTGATCCTCGTCGACGAGCAGGATGCTCAGGCAACCCCGTCGATCCAGATGCTCAGGCTGCGTCCTCGGCCGGATTCCATTCGGCCAGATTGGCCAGCCGCGGGTCGTTGGAGAAGATCTCCACGATCGGCATCTTCAGGCCGATCCGGGTTTGGATCCGCTCGACTTCGAGGACCTGGTTCCATTGCACAAGCGTGACCACCACGCCGGCCTCCCCGGCCCGGGCGGTCCGTCCGGACCGGTGGAGGTAGGCCTTGTGGTCCTCGGGCGGATCAAAGTGGATCACCACGTCAACGGCGTCGATGTCCAGCCCACGTGCGGCCACGTCGGTGGCCACCAGGGCCGGGAGCTTGCCGTCGGAGAAGTCCTTGAGTGTGCGTTCCCGGTTCGCCTGTCGGAGGTCGCCATGGATGGCAGCGGCGTCCACACCCTCTTTGCGGAGCTGCTCGACCAGACGGTCAGCGCCGCGCTTCGTGCGCACGAAGACGATCGACTTGGATACGTTGCGACAGATGGCGGCAGCCACCTTCACCCGATCCATTTGATGGACATGCAAGAACCGGTGCTCCATCTCCTCCACCGTGGTCTGCGGCGAGGCGACCTCGTGCATCACCGGGTCGGTCAGGTATCGCGACACCAATCGGTCGACCGCCCCGTCCAACGTGGCCGAGAACAACAGCGTTTGGTGGCTGCGCTCCAGGCGCCGCAACACCCATTCGACTTGAGGCATGAAGCCCATGTCGGCCATGCGGTCGGCCTCGTCGAGCACCAACGTCTCGATGTCAGCGACAGTCAGCTCACCGCGGTCGCCCAGATCGATGAGGCGACCGGGGGTGGCGATGATGACGTCGACACCGCGGCGAAGCTTCTTCACCTGGCGATCGATGTCGGCACCGCCGTAGACGGCAACAAGCCGGAGGCCGATGGCCTCGGCCAGTGGCTCCAAGACGTCATGGACCTGGACGGCGAGCTCTCTGGTTGGGACCAGGACGAGCCCACGAGGCCGTCCTGGCTCGGTGGCCTCGTTGCCCATCGTCCGCTGCAGGAGGGGCACGCCGAAGGCGAGGGTCTTTCCCGACCCGGTCTTGGCCTTGCCGCAGACGTCACGCCCGGCCAAAGCGTCGGCGACGGTCATCGCCTGGATCGGGAATGCGGTGGTGATGCCCTGGGAAGCAAGCACCTCAACCAGGGCCGGCTCGACGCCGATACTGTCAAAAGGGACTGGTGTAATGCCGAGCGTGCTAGCGGAGGCACCGGTGGTTTCGGCGCGCTCCGGCCGCTCAATCGTGGATGTCATTAGGTCGTGTTCTCTCATCTCTTCGGTGCCGACTGTGCGGCCGGCGGTCGGATTCCGCCCGGTCGGCAGAGGGGGCGGATGCGGGCCCGCCTCGGATGGTTCCGCAGGAGCGGACGACAGGATGAGGAAGACCCCGCCATCGAACCAGTAGTCCAATGACATCGATCAGTCTACCGCGGGTAGTCCTCGCGGCCGTGGCATGCCATCCACCAGGAATTTTGTCACCGGCGACCCGACCCGAGCAGTGGTCATCGGTCCCGAGGGCGTCGTGGTCCCCAGTGGTTCAGGGTCCCGTCGGCTCCCGGTACACCTCGGTTCCACCGGTCCGGAATTCCGCCGCCTTCTCCTCGAGCCCGGTCTTGACGGCAGCGTCGAGCGGGAGGCCCTGGGACTCGGCGTAGTCCCGAACATCCTGGCTGATCCGCATGGAGCAGAACTTGGGGCCGCACATCGAGCAGAAGTGAGCAGTCTTGGCCGGCTGAGCGGGCAGGGTTTCATCGTGGTACGACCGCGCCGTGCCGGGGTCGATGGACAGGTTGAACTGGTCTTCCCACCGGAACTCGAAGCGCGCCTTCGATAACGCGTCATCCCAGACCTGCGCACCGGGATGCCCCTTGGCCACGTCGGCGGCATGAGCGGCGATCTTGTACGCGATCATCCCCTGCTTCACGTCCTCGCGGTCGGGGAGCCCCAGGTGTTCCTTGGGCGTCACGTAGCAGAGCATGGCTGTGCCCTGCATCCCGATCACCGCCGCCCCGATGGCCGAGGTGATGTGGTCGTAGCCCGGCGCCACGTCGACTGTCAGGGGACCGAGTGTGTAAAACGGGGCACGATGACAGACGTTCTGTTCTCGCACGACGTTCTCGGCGATCCGGTTGAGCGGGACGTGCCCCGGACCCTCGATCATGGTCTGGACGTCGTGGCGCCATGCCGCTTGGGTCAGTTCGCCCAACGTGGCGAGCTCGGCGAACTGCGCCTCGTCGTTTGCATCGGCGATCGAACCCGGACGCAGCCCATCGCCCAGTGAGAAGGCCACGTCGTAGGCGGCCATGATCTCGCAGATCTCCTCGAACCGGGTGTAGAGGAAGTTCTCGCGGTGGTGAGCGAGGCACCAGGCGGCCATGATCGATCCGCCCCGGCTCACGATGCCGGTGACCCGCCGGGCCGTGAGGGGCACGTACCGGAGGAGCACGCCGGCATGGATGGTGAAGTAATCCACGCCCTGCTCGGCCTGTTCGACCAGGGTGTCCCGGTAGAGCTCCCAGGTCAACTCCTCGGGTCGCCCGTCGACTTTCTCGAGTGCCTGGTAGATGGGAACGGTACCGATGGGGACCGGCGAGTTCCGAAGGATCCATTCCCTCGTGGTGTGGATCTCCGGGCCGGTGGACAGGTCCATCACCGTGTCGGCCCCCCACCGGGTGGCCCAGGTGAGTTTTTCGACCTCGTCATCGATCGAGGCACTGACGGCCGAATTCCCGATGTTGGCGTTGACCTTCACCAGGAAGCGGGCACCGATGATCATCGGTTCCGATTCGGGGTGGTTCACGTTGGCCGGGAGAATTGCCCTGCCTGCGGCCAGCTCGTCGCGCACCACCGTCTCGAGGACGCCCTCTCGAACGGCCACGAAGCTCATCTCCGGGGTGATCTCGCCCCGCCGGGCGTAGTGCATCTGGGTCACCGCTCCCCCGGTCGACCGCAACGGGCGCCGGCCCCGGGCGGGATGGGGCCGGGCGGGGTCAGTGCGCCGACGCGCTCCTCGCCCATCGTCCCTTCCGAGGACCGAACGGCCCTGGTACTCGGTGACATCGCAACGGTCGGTGATCCATGCACGGCGCAGGGCGGGAAGTCCCACCTCGGGTTTGGATCCGGGCCCTGAGGTGTCGTAGAGCCGGACGGGAGCATTGGCCACGGGACCGGCCCTGCCCGGCGAGTCGGCGAGCGACACCTCGACAAAGGGCACCCGAATCCCGGTCCGGTCGCCCTTCACATAGACCTTCTGCCGCTGATACTCGGCTCGTGGCCCAATCGAGACTTCGACGGTCGTCATGGCATCCTCCCTCCGCCGGCATTACCCGGATCAGGTTCGGTCGGCGCCAGCAAGGCGCCCTCTCAGCCCGGTCCGTCCGAGCTCCCGTGCCCCCACTGTGCCACGCCCGAACCGCCCGCGCATCCCCCGCTGCCCGAGCCCCAGAGCCGTGGCGCGCCGGCGCTGCCCCGGAACGTCATCCGACCGTCCACGTTCGTGGCGGGGAGCCGTCCATCGTTGGGATCCGGTTCGATCGTTGGGTCCGGTTCGGTCGCCGCGTCGACCGGTATGCAAGGGTAGGGCCGTTGATATCGACGATCGGTCCGGATGGACCGGTCACGCCAGAAGGGACCGGACCATGGGAAAGCTCGCTGCTGGGGACAAGGCACCTGCGTTCAAGCTGCCGGACCAGGACGGGAAGAGCGTGTCGTTGGCCGACTTCAAGGGGAACCCGGTGGTCGTGTACTTCTATCCACGAGACGACACCCCCGGTTGCACCAAGGAGGCCTGTCAGTTCAACGACAACCTCAGGGAGTTCACCCGAGCGAAGGTGCCGGTGGTGGGCATCTCGGCCGACGGGGCCGACAAGCATCAGGCCTTCCGGTCCAAGTACGGCCTCAAGTTCTCCCTCCTGACCGACTCGGACCATTCGGTCGGCGAGGCCTACGGAGCGTGGGGCGAGAAGACGCTCTACGGGAAGAAGTCCATCGGCGTCATCCGGTCCACCTTTCTCATCGACGGCCAGGGAAAGATCGCCCGGGCTTGGTACCACGTGAAGGCGGACGGCCACGCCGCCAAGGTTCTGGAAGAAATCGGGAGCTGAACGGCATCGGGAGCTGAACGGCATCGGGAGCTGAACGGCAGAGCAGGACGGTGGGGGAAACCAGCTTTCGGCGATGCCTGTCAGACCTGGTACCTCTCAGACCTGATGCCTCTCATACCTGGTGTTTCGGGCACCAATAGGTGGTACGGCCACCGATGGTCGCACGGGACAAGAGGGTGCCGTCCTTCGGGCACCGGCCGTCGCGATGGCGTTCATCCATCAGTTCGCCGAGGTGCGAGCCTCCCCTGTCGAGCAGCTGGGTCAGGGTCCGACTCATGGTGCGGTGGAGCCGCCGGACCTCGGTGGGGGTGAGCGATCCGGCCGGACGGAGGGGTGAGAGCCCCGCCCTCCACAGCACCTCGTCGCCGATCAGGTTGCCGATCCCAGCCACCCTGGCCTGATCGAGGAGCCGAGCCTTCAACGGTGCTTTCGAACCTCGCAGGGCCGCGCCCAACTGTGCCGCGGTGATGGAAACGGCGTCCGGTCCGAGTCGGGAGAGGTCGGGGTTGAGCGAGACACCTCCCAACCGTCGAGGGTCATGTACCACCAGCGAGCCCTCTTCGAAGCGCATCGTGAACCGATCCCATTTGTGCTGGAACTGCTGCGATGAGTAGATGAGCCGTTCAACGCCCGCCTTTCCATCGACCAGCAGGGTTCCCGTCATGCCGAAGCGGAGGCCGAGGATGTCGCCGCTGTCCATGTCGATGAGCACGATCTTGCCGATCCGCCGCACGTCGTCGACCCGATGGCCCACCAGGGCCCGCCGGAGCCTCGGCCCGGTTGCACCCTCCTTCAGAAACCAGCTGTCCGGGGTGGCGATAGACGTCACCTTCCGACCACGGACCGACAGAGCCAGGCGGCGGTAGGACTCCACTTCGGTAATCTCGGGCACAGACCAGACGGTATCCGGGCGACGCAGGCGCCTGCCGAGGCGCCTCACTGAACACCTGACCTGGCGCCCCCGAGTCACCAGCCAGAGCGGCGCCGGTCACCCGCCCGGGCGGCCCAAGGCTCCCGCCTGGCGACGCAATTCACCTGCCTGGGCTGCCCGAGTCTCCCGTCTGGCGGGTCCGCCGTCGGCGGGCAGCCGACCCAAATTACCGATCCCCCGGGCCCTCGTCGCTATGGTTAACCCATGCCTCCCGAAAAGCCGCAATGGCTTGAGCTCTACCGCGAGGTCGTGACCTCGGGCCTCTGTACCGGCTGCGCCGGCTGCATCGTGGCCTGCCCCCACGACGTTCTGTCCTATGACGACACCGGCGGCCGGTACAAGCCGTTCCACATCGATGCCGACGGCGGCCGCGAGGACTGCACGCACGGCATCAAAGGGTGCACCATGTGCACGCGGGCATGTCCCCGGTTCCGCCTGTGGGAACCGGAGATCGAGACCCACCTGTTCGGGCGGGAACGGACCGACGAGGAGGTGGCTGGCATCTCCTCGGACATCCTCCTAGTTCGGGCCACCGATCCCGAGGTGCAGGCGGTCGGGCAGGACGGCGGGCTGGTGTCGGCTCTGTTGATCTGGGCCCTCGAGCACGACGTGATCGACGCCGCACTGGTGTCGGACCTGGAAGGTGACGGGTCGAGCTGGAAGGCTGTTCCCGCTGTGGCCACCAACCGGGCCGAGGTGCTGGCCGCGGCCGGTTCGCGCTACACCTATTCGGCCAACACCCTGGCCTACCCCAAGGCCATCGAGGGGGGCGCCGAGCGGATCGCTTTGATCGGGATGGGCTGCCAGGCGTCCGCTCCCCCGGTCATGGCGGCGCGCAAGGCCGGGAAGATCGCTCGCCGGTTGTCACTGACGATCGGCCTCATGTGCTCCAAGACCTTTGACGATGCCATCTTCCCGGAGCTCTTCGAGGCCAAGTACGGAATCATGCGGGCCAACATCACCAAGATGAACATCAAGGGCGTCTTCCAGGTCTGGACCAAAGACGGTGGCTACCACGAGATCCCGCTGAAAGAAGCCCATGCGTGGACCCGTGAGGGCTGCACCAGCTGCCCCGATTTCGCCGCCGAGCACGCCGACATCTCCACCGGTGGCATCGGGGAATTCAACGATTGGACGCTGACCATCGTGCGCACCGAGCGGGGGCGGGAGCTCCTCGATGGCATGATCGCCGACGGTGCCATCGAGACCCGTCCCGGTGACGAGGACCCCGGTGCCATTGCCCTGCTGCGGAAGCTGGCCAAGGTGAGCCGGCGTCGGTGGCCAGAGACGGCCGTGCCCATGCCCCGGCGACTACCTGCGGTTACGCCCTCCTAGTCCGTCGTTGATCTCCTGGTCCGTCGTTCATAGAGCTTCGATAGTCATCGCCGCTTCATGACGACGGCAATCCGTTAGGCCGCCGCGGTGGCGAGGTTGGTGTACTCGGCAATCACGTCGCTCGACGGTTACACGGCGGACTCCAGCGGCAACATCGACTGGGCTGCCCCGGACCCCGAGGTGCACAACTTCATCAACGGTCTCGAGCGAGGTATCGGCACCTACCTGTACGGCCGCAAGATGTACGAGGCGATGGTCTACTGGGAAACCTTCGACGCCACCGACGACCAGCCCCAGGAGGTCCTGGACTTCACGGAGATATGGCGGGCAGCGGCCAAGGTTGTGTACTCGAGAACCCTGGGAACCGTATCCAGTGACAGAACCCGGATCGAGCGTCTCTTCGACCCGGCGGCAGTGCTGCACATGAAGGAATCGGCACCATACGACCTTTCTGTTGGGGGTCCGCAGCTCGCCGGTCAGGCGATGACGGCCGGGTTGGTCGACGAGGTGCACCTCTTGGTCACGCCCGTCACGATTGGAGGGGGCACGCCAGCTCTTCCTAAGCAGGTCCGACAGCAGCTGGAACTGCTGGGTGTGGACCGCTTTCTGAGCGGAGTCGTCCACCTCCACTACCGAATAAGCGGCTGACATCCCTCTTTCGCCGCCAAGCCCTGGCTGACCTCAGCGAGGCTCCGAATCGACAGGCGGTACCCACCGGAGCCACATCGGCGACGCAGAAACAGGTCGTCAGTGGGCCCGGCCTCCTTCGGCGCCCGCCACAGCGCTCAAGCGCCGAGTTGGCGCGCCCGTGCAAAGACGGCATCGAGCATCGGCTGCGTCAGCACTCCGGTGAATGTGTTCTGCTGGCTGGGGTGATAAGAGCACACGAGCATGCGCCCGTCCGGGAGCCGGGCCTCGACCAGATGCCCGAACTTGGGCCGAGGCTTGAGCCCGAACAGGCCGGCCACGACCTGGTAGGCGAAACCGCCGAGGGCCACGATCACGGCCAGGTTCTCCAACAGGGCCAGCTCCCGGACCAGAAAGGGAAGGCATCGGTCGCGCTCGTCGGGCGTCGGCTTGTTAGCCGGCGGGGCGCAGCGGACGGCGGCAGTCATCCACGCGCCGCTGAGCGCCAGCCCGTCGGTGACCGACGTGCTGGTCGGCTGGTTGGCGTATCCGGCCCGCCACAGGGCGGCGATCAGCCAATCGGCCGAACGGTCCCCGGTGAACACCCGACCGGTTCGGTTGGCCCCGTGGGCTGCGGGCGCCAGTCCGACGATGGCCAACCTGCCTTCGGGGTCCCCGAACCCCGGCACCGGACGTCCCCAATAGGTCTCGTCGGCGAACGATGCTCGCTTGTCAGCGGCGACCGACTCCCTCCACGCCACCAGGCGCGGGCAGGCACGGCAGGATTCGATCTCTTCGGCCAAGACATTGAGCCGGTTGACCGAAGTGGGCGTCTCGGACCGCATGGGGACAGAGTACGGGTGAATGTTCGCCCCAGCCCACAGACGACCACCCGAAGGCGCCGATGAGCTGAAGCAGTTGCTTCATACCCAGGTTTGTCTGACCTCAACCAAGTCCGGCGCGAGCGGGGGCAGAGGGCCAGGCGTGACGGCAGCGCACACCATCACAAAAGCCCTGCTCAGTGGATCGGGGTGGATGACCCCGAATCGCATTGCCGATACGTGGCGCAGTACGGTGAACGGGCGTGCCGAGCCGACGGACAATTCAAACCCGCCCCTTTCTGGCATCAGGAACCAATATGCCGATGACCACGCCCAAGACACCCCGATCCGCCACCGGATCGCGGGGGAGATCTGGGGGCCGAGGCTCGCGATCCGGGCGCGGCGCGCCGCGGCCCACCGTTGTCCTGTTGGTACGGCACGGCCGGACGCCAACCACGGGCTCGGTCCTCCCCGGTCGGGCTCCGGACCTCCACCTTTCCGACGAGGGACTCGCTCAGGCCGAGGCCGTGGCCGAGCGAATCGGCGCCCTGGCCGAAGGCGACCGCACGGGACCCACCGCTGTCTATGCCTCGCCGTTGGAGCGGACCTTCGAGACGGCCAAGCCCATCGCCCGGCGGCTTGGCCTCCGGGTCCGGTCGGACCGGGGGCTCCTGGAGTGCGACTTCGGAGCCTGGACCGGCCAACAGCTGAGCGTCCTGGCCAAGAAGCCGGAATGGAACCAGGTGCAGCGATTTCCCAGCGGCTTCCGCTTCCCCGGCGGTGAGTCCTTCGCCGAGATGCAGGTGCGGATCACCTCGGCCCTGAGCCGCCTGGTCGGGCTCCACCCGGGGGAGACCATCGTGGCCGTGTCCCACGCCGACCCGATCAAGGCGGCGGCAGCGGCGGCCGCCGGCACCCACCTCGACCTGTTCCAACGGCTGGTGGTCTCGCCCTGCTCGGTGACCGCCATCGCCTACAGCGAGTCGGGGCCCTACGTGCTCAGCCTCAACGGGACGGCGTCCCTCAGCGAACTGGCCATCTCGTGAGCGAGGGCTACGACCTCTCGTCGCCGGATCGGTTCACCGTGGGAGCCATCGGTGAGCCGGGCCAACGGCTGTTTCTGCTGCAGTGCCGGCAGGGACCCGTGCGGCTGACCCTGAAGATCGAGAAGCAGCAGGTCGCCGCGCTGGCCGAGTACCTGGCCAGGATCGTCCGGGATCAGGATCGTCCCGGCCACCTCCCCGACGACGTCGCCCTCGAGGAGCCCACCGAGCCCGCATGGGTCGTCGGCACCGTCGGCGTGTCCTACGACGAGGGGGACGACCGGGTGGTCATCGTCATCGAAGAGTTGGTGGAAGAGAACGAGACCGGGGCGCTGGCCCGGATCGCGGTAACCCGGGAGCAAGCCGGGGCCTTTGCCATCCATGCCACCCAGCTGGTGGAGTCGGGGCGCCCCCCGTGCCCGCTCTGCGGAGCCCCCCTCGACCCATCCGGTCACGAGTGCCCGAGAACGAACGGCCACCGGCCTCCGATCGCCTGATCGGGTGGCGTCCTGACGGTGCCGTCGGCATCGTCGAGGCCACCGATCTGATGCGCCACGGCGAGGTCTCCGTGGAAGGCCGCCTCCCGTGGAGCTCCAACCAGACCTTCCTGGTCACCGTGGACGACGGCGACCAGGAAGTACGAGCCGTTTACAAGCCCTTTCGCGGTGAGCGGCCGTTGTGGGACTTTCCCGACGGCCTCTACCGTCGAGAGGTGGCGGCGTACGTCCTATCCGAGGCGCTGGGCTGGGGACAGGTTCCCCCCACCATCGAGCGGGAGAGCGGACCCTTCGGGATCGGGTCCCTCCAGCTTTTCGTCGATGCCAATTTCGAGCAGCATTACTTCACCTTGTACGAGGGAGGTGCCCACCACGCCGCGTTGAAGGCCGTGTGCGCGTTCGACCTGGCCGCCAACAACACCGACCGCAAGAGCGGGCACGTGCTGTTGGGGACGTGCGGCGACATCTGGGCCATCGACCACGGCGTTTGCTTCAACGCCGAGCCCAAGCTGCGCACCGTCATCTGGGACTTCGCCGACGAGCCGATCCCGTCGGAGTTACTGGCCGACCTGGACCGGGTGGCAAGCGACCTCCCCGATGCCCTGTTCGAGACCCTGGGAGCCGAGGAGGTGGAGGCCCTCGTCGATCGGCTGGCCACCATCGTGGGCAGGGGCGTGTTTCCCCAGCCCGACTCCGACCGGCACGCCTACCCGTGGCCCCTGGTCTGAGAATTCTCTGGTCTGAGAATTCTCGTCCGCGTGCTGCCGGGCTTGGGCGGCCCGGTTCCGACAGCCTGAGCGACAGCCTGAGCCCAGCGTCGGTCGACCGGCCTCAGGCCCAGCCCCGTGGCCGGGTCGAGGTTGCGGTCAGCCCCGTTGCCGGTCTCAGTCCCTCTTTTTGAGGGTCTCGATGAGTTGGGGAACCACCTTGTGGACATCGCCCACGATGCCCAGATCGGCCACCGTGAAGATGGGGGCGTCCTGGTCCTTGTTGATGGCGACGATGTTCTTCGAGTTCTTCATGCCCACCAGGTGCTGGGTGGCACCGGAGATGCCGCAGGCCAGGTAGACGGTGGGCTTCACCGTCTTGCCCGTCTGGCCGACCTGATGGGAGTAGGGCACCCAGCCGGCGTCCACGATGGCCCGGCTTGCCCCCGCGGCACCGTGCAGCAGGGTGGCCAGCTCTTCGATCAACGCATA
The DNA here is from genome assembly GCA_963781305.1 of uncultured Acidimicrobiaceae bacterium. Lineage (GTDB taxonomy): Bacteria > Actinomycetota > Acidimicrobiia > Acidimicrobiales > RAAP-2 > DASXMT01. Next base: position 548,472 of record CAWAFL010000013.1, on the reverse strand, counting down.
CTGATCTGCCTGGCCGAGACCACGGCCTCCCGAGACGACGACGTCGGCCTCGTCGAGCTTCGGCCCGGTCCGCTCCTCGACGTGGCGGGCCACGATGCGCGCCCCGTTGGTAGCGCCCGTATCGGGAGCAGCCAGGGCCACCACCTCGGCGGGGCCGCCGCCGGACGGCTCGGCCGGGAAGGACTTGGCCCTGATCACGAAGAGGCCGGGCCCCTGGCCGGTGAAGTGGGCCGTCACGTTTTGCTGGCCGCCGAAGATGGCGTGCTGCGTCGACAGGCCACCATCGTCCGCCGTGAGGCCGACCACGTTGGTGAGCACCGGTCGATCGAGCTTGGCCGACAGACGACCGGCGATGTCCCGGCCGTCATAGGTGGCCGGGAACAGGATGGCGTCTGGCCCCCCACCGGCTTCGACGGCTGCAGCCAGCGCCGCAGCCACCGGGGCGCCGGGAAGGGCGCCCGACAGGTCGCCGACGTCGTGGACAGTGGTCGCTCCGTACTCGCCGAGCGTGTCGGCCACGGAGGCAGTGTCCTCGCCCCAGGCGACGGCTTCCACCGTGCCGGCCAGGGACCGCGCGTGGGAGATGAGCTCGAGGCTGGCGGTGATGGGCTTGCCGTCTGCCACTTCGGCCAGCACCCAGATCTTGTCGATTGCCATTGTTTGTGTTCTCCTACCGATCCCTACAGGACCTTCAGCTGCTCAAGGAATTGGACGATTCGGTCGGCGCCGTCGCCTTCGTCGACCACGATCTCACCGGCCTGCCGGGCGTCGGCGGCAGAAACTTCGGTGATCTCCTGGCGGGCGCCGGCTGCTCCGACCTCTCCGGCGTCGATGCCCAAGTCGGCGACGGTCAGCGTCTCGACGGGCTTCGACTTCGCCGCCATGATCCCCTTGAACGAGGGATACCGCGGCTCGACCACGCCGGCGGTCACCGTGACCAGGGCGGGGAGCGGGCACTCGACCTCGTCGTAGCCGGACTCGGTCTGGCGCTCGACCTTGACGGATTCCCCGGTGACCTCGACCTTCTTGGCGAAGGTGACCGAGGGAAGCCCCAGGATCTCAGCGATCTGGACGGGCGTGGTACCGGTGTAGCCGTCCGAGGACTCGGTGGCGGCCAGGATCAGGTCGGGCTCGGCCCGCTTGATGGCGGCAGCCAGGACCTTCGCCGTACCGAGGGCATCGGTGCCGGCCAGGGTGTCGTCACTGATCAGGATGGCCTTGGCCGCGCCCATGGCCAATCCGGTCCGGAGTCCCGACGTCTCCCCGTTCGGGGCCATCGAGACCAGGGTGACGTCGCCACCGCCGGCCTGATCGGCCAGCTGAAGGCCCATCTCGACCCCGTACGCATCGGAGTCGTCGAGAATGAGCTTTCCCGTCCGGGCCAGGGTGTTCGAGCCCGAATCGAGAGACGGCGGGGCCGCCGGGTCAGGTATCTGTTTCACGCACACAACGACGTTCATGGCCGTGCATTGTTGACGAAAATGGCAGCCCAGGACCAATTGACGGCGAGGGCGCAGGTCAGGACGGGGGTGCCCGCCCCGCTGGGGGCCGGTCGGAGAGACACCGGCTGGTCCCTGGAATAGACCGACCGTTCAAGAGTTCCGCCACGTGTACGAGGCGCCACTCCGCCATGTCGCGAGGCCGACACTCCTCCACCTTCACCGGGCCGCCACCAGAGCGACCGCCGAGACGACATCGTCGGTGATCACGGTATCCACGCCCCAGTCGAGCGCGGACCGGAGCGCCGTCAGCTCGTTGACTGTCCAGGCGGCGACGGTGAGCCCGGCCTTGTGGGCGGCGAGCACAAGTTCCGGTGAGAGGAGGGAGACCTCAGGGTGCAGGGCACCGAGCCCGTGCTCGATGGCCAGCTCGAGGGCGTCCTCGGCCCCGAACCAGGCCGGTACGAGCAGGCCGGTGCTGATCTCGGTATCGCAACCCATGACGGCGTCGAGCGACGGGGGCCAGAACGAGGAGACCAGGATGTTCTCCGCCGTTCCCCGCTCGATCAGGAGGGCTCCGACGGCCAGGGCCAGCTGCTCTCCGGCGTCGAATCCAGGCTCGCTGGGAAGGTTCTTGATCTCGATGTTCACGGTGAGCCCCGTGCACGCATCGAGAACGGCATCAAGGAGCGGAACGTGGGCCGGGAGCTCGCACACATCCAAGTCGGCGACCGGGCCGGCGTCGGGGATCACCGGATCGTGATGGACGGCAAGGGCCCCGTCCCTGGTGAGACGGACATCGAGCTCGACGCCGTCGGCTCCCAGACGGGCGGAGCGGACGAACGCGTCGATGGTGTTCTCGAGAACCCCGGAGCTCGGATCGGGGCTCCCCCGGTGGGCCTGGACGTCCATCGTTGCTGTCCGTTCTCCCTTTGTCGCACCCCTGCCGGGTCCGCACGATCCCCGTCCGGGGCACCGTCTGAGCCCTGCCTGATCGATCGCCCGTCGCCAGCTGCCGGTCGGTCCCGGCGTCACCTGCCGGTCGTTTGAATCAGCGCTCGGGACGGGATCCAAGAGCGCAGGTGACGCCGGAAAATTGCTTGCGCGGTCGATTCTCGGTCCAGTACTCTAGGTGGCGGAACCCCAAATGGCAGGCGACTGACGGCGCCGAGCCATGTGAAACAGTTCACAATGGGGAAAGCTCGGACTGCCCGAGACGGAGGAAGCAACGTGGCCCTCGTTTGGAACCGTACTGTCGAATGGGACGAGGACGACTGGCGCGACCTCGCTGCCTGCAGGAACACCGAACCTGACCTGTTTTTTCCCATCGGTACAACCGGACCGGCCATCGACCAGATCGAAGCAGCCAAGCGGGTCTGCCGAGGCTGTGACGCACTCGAGCCGTGCCTCGACTTCGCTCTGGCCACCAACCAGGAGTCCGGCGTGTGGGGCGGGACGTCCGAAGAGGAGCGCCGTAAGCTCCGAAAGGCGTGGCTAGCCGCCCGCCGCCGAGCCTCCTGACCCTCGAACCAGCGAGTTCTCGCTCCGGTACGGGGGTTTTTTCCTGTCAGACATCGGGCCGCTGCTGAGCCGGTGAGGGCCGTGCCTGACGGCTTGAGGCCCCGAGCTCACTAGCTTCGGCCAGGTCCGATCACTGGCTACGGCAGGCCCAGGCCCATCATCTTCGCCCGGTCGGGTCACCGAACCGGTTGCGGGTGATGGAGCGGCACGTCGAGGACCACGACTGTGCCGGGGCTGCCGTCGCGCTGATTGCTCATGGTGATGGTCCCTCCCAGCTGGCTGCGCACCAGATCCCGGACGATCGACAGGCCCAGGCTCTGGGTCAGGTCGATGTCGAACTGATCCGGGAGTCCGGCGCCGTCATCGCGAACCTCGACGATGAGGCGGCTGAACCGGGTGTTCAAGTCGACGTCGATGTGCCCGACCGAAGCCACCGATCGATCGGTGCGGTCGGTTTTCCCGCGCCGTTCACCGTGGGCGTCGGCACCGGACCCGGTGGCATCGCCCACCTTGGCCCCCAAGAAGGCGTGCTCCACGGCGTTCTGCAACAGCTCGGCCAGGACGACGGCCAGCGGGGTGGCGATGTCGGCAGGCACATCGCCCAGCTCGCCATGCACCCCGAACATCACCTGCAGCGGCGGGACCACCGAGTCCTCGGCCATGCGGATCAACGAGGTCACGATCTCGTCGAAGGGCACCTGATCGCTCGGTTCCCGGGACAGGATCTCGTGAACGATGCTGATCGACCGCACCCGGCGCTCCGCCTCGAACAGGGCGACTCGACCCTCGCCCGGATCGAGGCGCCGGGCCTGTAGGCGCAAGAGGGCGGAGATGGTCTGGAGGTTGTTCTTCACCCGGTGATGTACCTCCCGGATTGCCGCGTCCTTGGACAGCAACAGCCGGTCGAGGCGACGGAGGTCGGTCACGTCACGGAGCAGCACCAAGCAGCCGGTGACATCCCCTTGGCTGAGCAAGGGGATGCAGTGGAGGAGGACCACGACGTCGGGCCGTCGTTCCACTTCTTCCACCACCGGCAGGGCAGAGGCCAGGGCCCATTCGATGGCCGACTCCTCGACACCCAGGTCGTAGAGGCGGCGCCCCTCAAGCTGCGAGTACATACCCATGCGATGGAGGGCATTGGTTGCGTTGGGCGACGCGTACCGGACGCGACCCTCCTCGTCGACGAGGACGATGCCGTCGCCGACCCGGGGGGCTTCCTCGGTGCCCACCTCCTCGCTCGGGAACGGGAACGTCGACTCGGCCAGCATCACGGCAAACCGGTCGAACACGTCCCGATAGGTCCGCTCCAGGTGCCCGGGACGGCGACCGGCACCTGACGAGAGCCGGGCCAGGACGGCGACGGTGGTTCCCTCGCATCGGACGGGAATGCACTGCAGGCGCACCGGCTCGTCCTCTGGCTCGAGCTGCATCTCACCCCGGGTGGCTTCACCAGATTGGAACGTGGCCGTGACCAGCGGCCAGTCGGCCGCTCCCACCGTCTGGCCGACCAGGTCGTGCTGGACGACCGTTGAGCTGTTGGACGGCCGCATCTGGCCCAGGACGACCAACAGGGGGCCGGTCGAACGATGGTGCGGAGCGGTGGGCGCCATGGGCGCCAGGAGGACCAGGTCAGAGAAGGACAGGTCGGCCAGAATTCCCCACGTACCCAACAATCGCTGCAGGTGGGCGAGCTGGTCGTCGACCAGGTCGGTCCGCTCCAGCGCCAGCTCGGCGGGGGTGGCCACGGCTAGTTCTCGGCGATCTCGCCGGGCGCGTCGGGAACGGCCACTGGGACGCCGTGGGGCTGCCGTTCCCGGAAGGCCCGCAGCTCCGAGACCCCCACGCCGTCCAACAGCGCACGAAGGTCGTCGGCCCGGTGGGCCACGTCGGGCAGGCTGTGGGCGTCGGACGCCGTGGTGAGCGGTACTCCGAGGTCGACGAAGCGTCGGAGCAACGGTGGGGCCGGGTACTCCTCCCCTACCGGCTTGCGCCAGCCGGCCGAGGACACCTCGGCGGCCATCCCCGACGACGCCGCCGCTTCGGCGATCCGGTCGTAGAACTCGTCGGGCACGGTGGGAACGTGTCCGGCCACCTTCACCAGGTCCGGATGGGCGTACACATCACAGGCGCCGGATTCCCCCAGCTCCTCCATGGCCCGGGTGTACTCGTCCCACACCTGGTCGATGTCCCGCACCGTCCACTCGGCCATGACCAGTGGGTCGTTCAGCACGTCGAACCGCCAGGCCCCGAGCCAGTGCACCGAACCCAACAGCACGTCGAAGGGATAGTCGGCCAGCAGAGCGGCCACCTCGTCCATGCGCCCCTCGTAGTAGTCGACCTCCATACCCAGGACGACCGGGAGCCCCTCGGCCTTCACCGCCTCGACCGCCTCGACGTAGGAATCGAGGTCGACCCGGGCGTGATGGTCCCAGTAAGCGGCCATGCCCGGACGGAGGGCCTCCCCCGGAAGGTCATTCCAGAAGCCGTGGAGCAGTTTGTCCGTCTGCACGAACCGGAACAGGTGCTCGGTCAGGGCGATTTCGGTCACGCCGGCCGCCACTGCCTTCTCACAGTAGGCAGCGACTTGCTCCACCGTGGCCTCGGCATCACGTTGGGTATGGGGCCAGAGATGCAGGTGGTAGTCGAGCACTAGCGGTCCTTTCCGTTCGCGGTCTCCGGCGGGCGCGACATGGGTCTGAGACGGCGCGACATGGTTCTGATTCAGAGTTCTCGAGGGAGCTCAGTCGGCCCGGCGGATAAGGGTCACGCCGTCGCGCACCGTGGTCTGGACGGCGACGACGCGGGGATCGTCTGCCACCCTCTCGTTGAAGGCCCGAAGGGCCTCGGTCGACTCCGAGGTGTCGCTCGGGTCCACCACCCGCCCGTGCCACAGGGTGTTGTCGGCCACGATCAGGCCCCGCGGGGCGAGTTTGGGGAAGACGGCCTCGAAGTAGGCCATGTAGCCGGTCTTATCGGCGTCGATGAACACCAGATCGAAGGGCCCGGGCAGCTCGGCGATGGACTCCATGGCCGGCCCGACCACAACGTCGATGCTGTCGGCATACGGGCTGGCGGCGATGTGCCGCTGGGCCACTTCGGCGTGGGTGGGATCAACCTCACAGGTGACGATCTTGCCTCCCGGGGCCAGCCCGGCGGCCATGGACAGGGACGAATACCCGGTGAACGTGCCGATCTCCAGTATCCGGGTGGCGCCGGTGGCGAAGACCAACAGCTCCAGGAACCGACCCTCCAGGTTGCCCACCATCATGCCCGGCGCGGACATGTTCGACCGGGTGTACTCGGCCACCTCGCTCAAAAAGGGTGGGGTGGGGGTGGTATGCGCGGCGGCGTAGGCCTCGATTGCTGGATCGACGATGTCGGTCATGCGTGCATCGTACGGCAGCCGATCGGTGGGTTCGGCCGAATCGGCCCCGGCGCTACGACCAGATCTGCTGGCCGAGCCGGACCAGACCGGCAAGATCGTAGATGTCGGTGTCGAAGAAGGGGACCGTAGCCAGCACCTCAGGGGCGGTGGCCAAGTGGGCCCGTTCCTCGCCCTCCCTGATGGCCACGATGCGGAAGTTGAGGAAGCTCTCGGCCACCTCGGTCAGCACCCGCCTCAGGTTGTCCTGGTCGCGGAGCACCTCGTCGCCCGGGTCAGCCCAGGAAGCGAGCTCGGCGGCCAGTTCGGGGGCGCGCTCCTTCATCGTCTCGGCCACCGCCGCCGCCCCCGGATCCCGGAGGTAGCCCGGCAGCACCTTGTTCAACACGATGGCGCCCAGGTGGAGATGGCGGTCGGTGAGCTCATGGGCAAAGAACTCAGCCTCCCGGAGGGGCACGGCTTCGAGCGTCGAGACAACCATGAACGTGGTGCGGCGGTCGGACAGGAGCCGCCCGACGGCGTCGGCCCGCTCCACGAAGCCGTCGTACATCGATTGGAAGAGGATGAAGAACTCGGAGATGTCAGCCAGGAATTGGGTGCCCAGAATTCGGTCGGCGATCTGGTAAAACGGTTTGGTCGCCGCGTTGACCAGCTTGGACCGGTAGGGAACGATGAGCCACCGCAACAGCCGGGACGAGAAGAAATCGGCCAGTCGCTGGGGGGCGTCCAGGAAGTCGAGGGCGTTGCGGGTCGGCGGGGTGTCCACGACGATCAGGTCGTAGTCCCCTTCGGAATGGATCTCGTAGAGCCGCTCCATGGCGATGTAGTCGTGGCTCTGGACGAAGCGTCCGGAGATGTTCTGGTACAAGGGATTGGCCAGGATCTCGTCCCTGGTCTGCGGGTCGGGTGCGTGCCGGCGGATCAGTGCATCCCAGGACTGCTTCGTGTCGAGCATGGCCGCCCACAATTCCCCTCGCGGCTTGAGCCCTGCCGCCCGGAATGCCTCCTCGGGTACCCGGCGCTCGGTATTGCCGATCCCCTCCAGACCCAACGCATTGGCCAGGCGCTTGGCCGGGTCGACGGTGAGGACCAGCACCTTGCCGCCCTGGTGCACCGCGGCCATGACGCCGGCGGCCGCCGCGGTGGTGGTCTTGCCCACGCCGCCGGGTCCGCAGGCGATGACAATCTCCTTGGCCGCCAGCAGCCCGTCGATCGATCCCGACGTATCCGCCCGGCCGGACCGCGCTTCGTCCCGTCCGGCATCGGATCCCGCCGACGGCTTCCCTGCGGGAGGGGACGTGGTGGCCGTGGCCTTCGCTGACGTCCCTGCCTTGGTCGGGGCCGCCCTGGTTGGCGCCGCCTTCTTTGCCGCTGCGCTCTTCGCCGTCGTCTGCTTCGTGGCCGTCTTCTTGGTTGTCGTCGCCTTCGTGGCGGCCTTCTTGGTGGCTGCCTTGTTCGGCGCTGCGGCCGAAGGATCTGCGGCCGAAGGATCTGGCGCTGTCGTCGGCGGCCGGTCGTCGTCTCTGTCGCCGGTCGGCACGTCCTCGACCATCAGAACCCCAGCTCCTCGCCCAGCGAGGCAGCCACCTGTTTGGTCGTCCGCAGGCCATGGGACCGGGTGAACAGGTAGGGCAGGTAGAGCATGGGGACCGAGGGGTCGATCCCTTCGCGCAGGCGTTCCAGATGGGTTGACCGGGTCCTTCGCATGGTCACGGCCAGCGTGGCCGCCTTGAGCGCCATGACCGGGTCACCGCCCACCAGTCGGCCCAGCTGCTCGGACGGACCCGGAGCGCACAGCGCATCGAAGACGGCCTCTTCCTGTCGGCCGAAGAGCTCAGGCAGGACGCGGTTCACCACCACCGCCGACAGCTGCACCGTCGTCTGTTCCCGTACCTGGTCAGCCAGCTCGATGGTCTCGTTCACCGGCATCTCCTCGGGCGTGCACACCGCCACCAGGCCCGTCTGCGCCGGGTCGGAGAGGATCTTCAGCATCCAGTCGGTCTGCGAGCGGATGAGGCCAACCTTCACCAACTCGTTGATGGCCTGCGGGGCCGCCAGCTGGCCGACGATGTGACCCGACGCCGGAGCGTCCACCACCACCAGGTCGTAGTGACCTTCGCGGACCTCGTAGCAGAACTTGCCCACCGTCAGGATCTCCCGGACGCCGGGAGCGGCGGTGGCGACGAAGTCGAAGGCCTTGGCCAGCGGGCCGATGCGCCCGACCACCGGGATCCGCAGTTGGAGCTTCAGGTACTCCCGGAGCGACGCCTCGGTGTCCATGGTCATGGCGAACAGACCGGGCAGGAGCTCTCGCTCTTTGAACCGCGTGGGTTTCGCCTCGTAGAACCCGGCGACGTCCCCCTTGGCGTCCACTTCACAGATGAGGACCCGCTTCCCCCGTTGGGAGGCGAGGAGCGCCAGCGCGGAGGCCAACGTCGTCTTGCCCACGCCGCCCTTGCCCGTGACGAACAGCAGCTTCAGGTCGAGAAGGGGAGTCAGGTCCGAGCTCACGGAGCGGGAACGGGGTCGGCCGGCGGAACGTGCGAAATGGGCGGATCCGGCACCTCGGCCGTCGGGCGGATCACCTGCAATCTCAGGAGATCCCGAAACCGACCCGTCGCTCGGTCGTCGGGGCGTCCACCTCGATATATGCGACCTTGGCCGACGGTACGCCGACCCGGCGGCCCTTGCGGTCAGTCAGCCACAAGATGCTGCCCTCACCGGACAGAATCTCTTCGATCTCGGCCAGGACCTTGTCACGATCTGTGTCCTCGGCCAACTCGACGTCGAGCTCCTTGACCGACTGGACAATCCCGATACGCACGTCCACCTGGCACGCTCCTCTCAGAAGGACGCCGGCAGCTCTGCCGGCTGCCACCGACGATACAAGGTCCGAGACAGCCCCCGTCCCGTCGCCCCCCGGTCACACCGCTGCGCCACACTGGAGACATGTTGGGTGACAGCGAACGGGAAGGCGAGACCGAACGGAATCGCCGGTGGGCCTCCACCATGGTCGGCTACCCCGACCACGGGACCAGGTACGCCCATGCCGACAGCCACACCGGAGCGGGTCCGAACGCCGTCGCCCCGTTCGACCGGCTCCAGCGGGAGGACCTCGAGGACGCCCAGCTGGCCCCGGGGGCGACCCGTGCCCGTGGCGCAGGCAACCGGGTGCGGGCTGAGGAGCCCGATGGCTGGCGGACCTGCTTCGAGCGGGATCGGGACCGCATCCTGCACGCCACCGCCTTTCGCCGCCTGGCCGGCAAGACCCAGGTGTTCGTCTTCCCCGACGACCATCAGCGGACCCGGCTCACGCATGCACTGGAGGTGGCCCAGGTGGCCACCAGCATTGCCCGGGCGTGCCGGTTGAACGTCTCGCTGACCGAGGCCATCGCACTCGGCCACGACTGCGGGCACGGTCCGGGCGGACACGCCAGCGAGGACGCACTCTCGCCGTACCTCGACGGCGGGTTCGACCACGCCGTGTGGGGCGCCGATGTTTCCCTCGGCCCGCTCAACCTGTGCACCGAGACACTCGACGGGATCAGGAACCACTCCTGGTCTCGCCCGGCCCCCTCGACCCCCGAGGGCGAGGTGGTGAGCTGGGCTGACCGCATCGCCTATGTCTGCCATGACTTCGAGGACGCCGTGGCCAGCGGGATCGTCACGTCGAGCGTGCTTCCCGACGTGGTCCGGGCCCGCTGCGGCGAGCGCCGGAGCCAGCAGCTCGGGTCGTTCATAGACGGCGTGGTCGAGACGGTGGCCCGGACCGGTCGGATCGGGATGGGCGAGGAACTGGCCGACGCGCTCGCTGCCTTCCGGGGGAGCAACTACCAGCACATCTACCTTCGTCCCAGCTCCCTGGCCCAAAACGGGGCGGTGGTTGCCGTCTTGCGGGCGCTGGTCGACCACTATGCCGATCGCCCGAATCGAATCCCATCGGTGGCCGAGGCGGGCGGGTCCCTTCGGGGCGGCGAGCCGGAGGCCCTCCGGGCCGGCGTTGAGTACGTCGCCGGCATGACCGACCGGTTCGCATTTACCCAGGCCGTCGCCGTGCTCGGCTGGGACCCGACCAAGCTCCCGGTAGGGGTGGGCATCGCCGGACGTCCGTAGCGAGTCGTCGCCACAAGCGTTTGGCACCGGTATCGCCATCGCCGGCGCCTCCATCGCCAGCTGCCATCACGCCGGGGCAGACGGCGGGGCATCGCTGCCCAATCGCTGCTCAGTCAACGGTGAGTCAGTGAACGGTGAGCTCCTGGCGGTACACCCGTGCCGGTCCGAGACTGACCATCTGCTCTGCCAGTCGGGAGAAGGCCTTGGCCGCCTCCCCGTCGGGATCAGCCACCATCACCGGCACCCCGACGTCGCCGCCTTCGCGCAGCGCCGGCACCAAGGGGATCTGGGCCAAGAGGGGCACGCCCAGCTCGCCGGCGAGGCTCTTCCCGCCCCCTGACCCGAACAGCTCGTACCGGGTGCCGTCGTCGCCGGTGAACCAGCTCATGTTCTCGATGACGCCGCGCACGGCCAGCTTCAGCTTCCGAGCCGCATAGGCCGAGCGTTGCGCCACCCGTTGGGCCGCGGCCTGGGGCGTGGTGACCACGAACACCTCGGTCTTGGTCAGATATTGCCCCAGCGAAAGCGTGACGTCCCCCGTGCCCGGGGGCATGTCCACCAACAGGAAGTCCGGCTCGCCCCAGTACGCGTCGACCAGGAATTGCTCCAGGGCCTTGTGCAGCATGGGCCCCCGCCAGATGACCGGGGTCTCGTCGGGAACGAAGAACCCCATCGACAGACAGCGCACGCCGTGGACCGTCGGCGGGATGACCAAGTCGTCGATGATCAACGGGTCGGTTCGGACCCCCAGCATTTTCGGGACCGAGAACCCGTACACGTCGGCATCGAGGATCCCGACGTCGTGACCCTGCTGGGCCAGAGCCACAGCCAGGTTGACCGTGACCGAGGATTTCCCCACTCCACCCTTACCCGACGAGATCCCGATGACGCGGGTTCGCGAGCGGGGCAGCATGAACCGGTTGGGTCGACCCTCTTCGTGCCCGAGCTGGCCGCCCTGGCCGTGATCGTGCCCGTGGTCGTGGCCGTTCTCGTCCGCGTACGCCGACACCCCGCCGTCGAGTGGTTCCCCGCGCAGCAACAGTCGTACCAGCCGCCGCTCCTCCTCGGTCATGACGGCCACCTCGCCGCCGACCTCGTCGACGCCCTTCAGGGATCCCACAGCCGCCCTGACCCGGGTAACCAGGTCGTCGACCTGGGGGTACTGGCCGACCGGTACGGCCAAGTCGACCGTCACCCGCTTCCTCTTGACCGACACCGATCGCACCATGCCCAGCTCGCCGAGCGTGCGACGAAGCTCGGGGTCCGTCACCGCTTCGGCAGCGGCCCGCACCTGTGCCTCGTCAATGGACATGGACGTCTCTCCTCGGAACAAATTGGCTTCACGACTACACTAGGTGACGTGTCATCAAACCAGGACCGGTCGGGCGCGGCAGTAACGCCGCTGGTGACCGAGGCAATTCCTTCCGATAACGACTTCTCGGCGGCGGCGGCGGCGGTGACATCGGCCTTCGGCGACCCGACCCGCAGGGAGATCTACCTCTTCGTCCGTTCCAACCCCGGGGCCACCGCCTCGGAGGTGGCCACCCGCTTCTCGCTCCATCCCAACGTGGCGCGTCACCACCTCGAACGCCTCGCCGCCGGGGGGTACGTCGACGTCACCATGGAACGCGCCGCCGGGCACGGCGCCGGCCGGCCGTCCAAGCGCTTCACGGTGATCGGCAATGACCCCACCCTCGATTTGTTCACCCGGCGGGACGACTTGCTCATCCTCTTGCTCCAAGAAGCCCTCAACCTGCTCGGGCCAGAAGCGGCCGAGCACATGGCCGAGCGCGTCGGCGAGGAGTACGGACGCACGCTGGCCGGCCATATGGCACCGGGAGACGGACAGCGGTCCTTGCGGACGGCGATGCACGCCATCGCCGACACCTTGACCGCCCACGGGTTCTCCGCCCACGCCGAGGACCAGGGCACCTCCACCGCGGTGGTGGCGGACAGCTGCCCGTTTGGGGACGCGGCGTCGCAATACCCGGTCCTCTGTGCCGTCGACCGCGGCATGGTCAAGGGGCTGCTTGCCGGGCTGTGCGGGGAGACCCCCGAGGGTGCGGTTCCCGTGGTGCTGTCGTCGCGGGCACGCGGCGACGACGCCTGCGTCGCGTTGGTCTGAACGTGCCACCGGGATCACCGGTCCATCCAGGGGCTGGGCTACCAGGGGCAGGGCCGGGCCGTCTCGGCAACGGAGCCCGTTCGATCGATTCGCGGCTCTAGAAAATGGCGCGGCACTACCTCGACCACGCGTCGACGACGGCGCTGCGCCCCGAGGCGTCGGCGGCCATGGACGCCTGGCGGGATACTGGCATCACCGCCGATCCTGGCCGAGTCCACACCGAGGGGCGCATAGCCCGGGCCACCCTGGAGGACGCACGCGACCAGGTGGCCGAGTTCTTCGGGGTCCGCTCCCGGCAAGTCGTGTTCACCTCGGGCGGCACCGAGGCCATCAATGCCGCCGTGTGGGGAGCAGCCCAAGCCCGACCGGGCCCGATGCTGTGTTCACCGGTGGAGCACTCCGCCGTCCGCGATGCGACGGCCCGGGCCGGACCGGTACTGGGCCTCGACGTCGACCACCTCGGTCGCATCGACCCCGATACCGTGTCCGACGCCCTTGAGCGGGCCCGGACCCTCTACGACCAGGCTGTGTCTCTCGTCCATTGCCAATGGGCCAACCATGAGGTGGGAACGGTGCAACCGGTGGCCGCGGTGATCGATCGGTGCCGGCAGATAAGGACTCCGGTCCTCGTCCACGTCGACGCGGTGGCCGCGGCCGGACATGTCCCCTGCGACCTCGGTGCCCTCGATGCCGATCTGGTCTCTGTCTCTGCCCACAAGCTGGGCGGACCTCCCGGCATCGGCGCGTTGGTGGTGCGCCGGGGCCTTCGGGTCGATCCGTTCCTGGTCGGCGGTGAGCAGGAACGGGCCCGACGGGCCGGGTTCGAGAACGTCGCCGCCACCGTGGGGTTCGCGGCGGCCGTCACCGCGTTGGCCGGCGCCGGCACTGCTGACGCCGAGGAGATCTCGGCCCGTCGATTCGCCGGTCAGATCCGGGAAGCAGCCCTGGCCATTCCCGGGGTCACCGAGTACGGAGACCCAGAGCACCGAGTTCCCCACATCGTGTGCCTGGGAATCGAGGGTGTGGAGGCGGAACCCATCCTGCTCGGCCTGGACCAAGCCGGCATCGCCGCTCACTCGGGCTCGTCGTGCTCGTCCGAGTCCCTCGAGCCGTCGCCCGTGCTCCAGGCCATGGGCGTCGACGCCGACCGGTCACTTCGTTTGTCGGTGGGGTGGTCTACCTCCGACGCCGACATCGAAGCCTTCGCCGCGGCGTTCCCTCGCGTCGTCGCCGGCTTGCGGGCGCTCCGCTCCTGACCCGAGGCACGCCTCAGCCGGTCGTCGGGGCGGGGTCGGACTCGAACAGGAACGGCGATGTCAGGCCGCGGGGACCTTTGAGGGGAGGGCCACGCCGGCCTGGGTGTAGGCCTGGCGAATGTAGGGCGCGGCCTGCTTGATGACCGACGCGCCGGGCACGGGGTTCGTGGCCCCCAGGAACTGCTGGTACTGCGCCACCGCACCGGTCGCATTGTGGTCCTGCAATAACAGGATGGTGCCCAGGTAGAGGTGGCCGGCAAAGTCCTGGGGGTCGAGTTTCACCGCTTGCTGCACGAGCTTGCGACCCTCGGATGTCAACGTGGCGCTGTTGCCCGACGATCCCACCTGATAGTCGAGCCAACCCAACTGCGCGGTGGCCTGGGGCTGGTGGGGACTCTGGCTCAGGATCTGGTTGTAGAGCTGGGCCGCCTGGCTGAAGTTCCCAGTGTCCTCGTCGGCCGCCGCTTCGGCCAGCGTCTGCGCGATCTTCTGCTGTTGGCTGAGCGTGATGTCTCCGGTCTCGGTCTGGCCCGGAAGCCGGGGCACGGCGATCAGCACCACGACCAATACGATCGCCGCACTGAGGGCCACCACCGATCCACCGAGGAGGAAGCGCTGTTGGCGGCTCCGCCGAGGGCGGGGGGTCGAGGCCGGAGTCGTTGTCGGTGCCGGTGCGGCAGGTTCGGCCGATTCCGACTCCAGCTGGTCAGCCGATTCCGACTCCAGCTGGTCAGCCGATTCCGACTCCGTCTGGGGAGTGCCTTCAGCCGATGAACCCGCACGGGATGAGACAGTGGCACCGCCGGAGGGGAGCGCACTGGACGAGGCGGCCGTGGTGACCAGCAGGTCCGGTGCCGGATCTGTCCCTTCGAGGGCCGCGATCCGGGCGTCGACGGCCTCGAGTCGACCGCGGTCGCGCCGAGAGAGGGCTTGGTAGTCGGCGTCGGAAAGGTCCCCGGCGTCGTGCTCCGCTCGAGCATCGGCCAGCGACCGCTCCAGGAACAGCCGACGATCGGCCAGCACGTCGGTGTCCAGCTCGCCGTCGGACACCGCTCTGGCGGCTTCGTCGTCCGGGGCGAAACCGCGCCGGCGGCGCCGGACCACGAACAAGGTCAGCCCCCCGACAGCCACGACGCCACCCACCAGGGGGAGGATCCACACCAACAGCGACCAGCCGCTGGTGGGCGGAGTGAGCACGATGGCCGAGCCATAGCGGGCGACCAGGTAGTCGTCGATCTGTTGATCCGTCCGACCCGCGGCCACCTGGGCGGCGATGGCCGTGCGCACAGTGACGGCGGTCTGGGCGTTGGAGTCAGCGACCGAGAGATCCTCGCAACTGGGGCACTTGATCCCCGAGGCGATGGCCTCCACCCGTTGGGCCCGGGTCAGTGGCTTGGACGAGAAGACGCCGCTCCCGATGAGGAGAGCGACGATGAGCACGACACCCAGGACCGCCCAGGCCAGCGGTCGCCGCCCGGTCCGCGACGAACTGCTCACGGATGAGTGGCCTTGGCCCGCTGGATGACCGAATCGAGGTCCTTGACCGTCGCCGGACCGAGGTAGTCGGCGACCACCCGGCCGTCGGGGGCGATCACGAATGTCGACGGGGGCGAGCCGACGCCGTAGTCGAGCCGGATCGTGCCCTGGGGATCGGCCATGGTCGGCCAGTCGGCGCCGATCTTGGCCTGATAGTTCCGGGCATCGGCCACGGTGTCCTGGATCACCACCGACAACACCGAGGCGTCACCGGAGCGCTGGTGCTCGAACTGGAACGCGACCAGATTGGGGCCCTCCGTCTGGCAGGGCTCACACCACGAGGCGAAGAAGTTCACCACCGTGTACTTCCCGGGCTGGGTGGGCAGGGTGTACTGGGTCCCGTTCACGGTGATCCCGGAGATGGGAGGTGCCTGCTTGCCCAGCAGGGGGCTGGCTGCCTGTGCCGTGGTGGCCTGGGGTCGGGTGGCGAGCACGGCGGTGAGGCCAGCCACGATGACCAGGACAGCCAGGCCGATCCATCGGGCCGTGTGCTTGGACCGGACCGGACGTCCCCGCGCCCCGTCGTTGCCGTTGCCCGACGGTCCGGTCGGTCCGGACGGCGGCCGAGCAGGCGGCGCAGGAGGAGCCGAAATTGGTGCAGGAGGCAACCGGCTCACGGTCGGTCCCCGATGCCCACCGGAACCTGCTCGGGTTGGGGTTCGGTCTCGGCCCGCTCCTCGAGCCGATCGTCTCCGTCCTCATCTGACGGTCCGGGCGTGCCCGCCACCCCCACGACCGGCTTGGACACCGGGTCGGTGGGCCGGCGACGGCGACCGGGGACAGCCGACAACAGGGTGCCCACCACCAGCAGCGATCCCCCGACCCACATCCAGGTGACCAGAGGCTGGACGACCCAGTCGATGACCACCGCCGAGCCCGAGGGGATCTTGGCGATGGTGAGGTACACGTCGTCACGCCAACCTGAATCGATCGACGGGGTGCCCACCGCGTTGGCCGCGTTGGAGCCGAAGGTGGTGATGGCGGGGTGGAAGTCGCCGCTGCCATCCACCCTCATGACCGCCTCCTGGGCCGTCGAGGCGGGGGTCCTCACCGTTCGGTACCCGATGAACTGGATGGTGTGCCCGTCGACGCGAGCCGTCTGACCGGGTGACAGCCGGACCTCCCCGCGCTGTCCGAACGCGGTTGCCGCGGCCAGCCCCACGGCGATGACCACCACGCCGATGTGCACCACCATGCCGCCGTTGGCCCGTCCCACCAGTCCCCGCCACCCGGCCAGGGTGGCGCGGGCTGGGCCTGCTCCGGCCAGGCGAGCGCTGCGCCAGGCCAGGTGGATCGACAACACGAGGGCGCGCCCGGCCGACGCGGCGGCAAATGCTCCCAGGCCGAAGGCCACCAGGGGTTCGAGCCCGTGCACCCCGCCGATCACGCAGGCCACCACGGTCACCACCGCCAACGCCGCCGGCACGGCCAGACGGCTCCGCATCACCGCCGTCGTGGTCTTCCGCCACGGCAACGCCGGAGCCACGCCCATCAGGAACAACAGGGCCAGGCCGAGGGGCACGGCCAGCGCGTTGAAATACGGCGCCCCCACCGTCACCTGGGTGTTGTTCAGCGCCTGGTAGAGGAGCGGGAACACCGTCCCCAGCAAGACCACGAAGGCGAAGGCCACGAACAACAGGTTGTTGCCCAGGAACGCCCCTTCCCGGCTAAGCGGGGCGTCGATCCCCCCCGGCGATCGCAACCGGTCGCCCCGCCAGGCGATCAGGCCCACGCCCACCACCAGCACCAGGGCGAAGAACCCGATCAGCAAGGGACCGATGGTGGAATCGGAGAAGCTGTGGACCGACTGGATCACCCCGGAACGGGTGAGGAAGGTGCCCAGGATGGTCAGGCTGAAGGTGGCGATGACCAGGGACAGGTTCCACACCCGGAGCAAGCCCCGGCGCTGTTGGACCATCACCGAGTGGAGGTAGGCGGTGCCGACCAGCCAGGGCAGGAACGCGGCGTTCTCCACCGGGTCCCAAGCCCAGAAGCCTCCCCAGCCGAGCACCTGGTAGGACCACCACATCCCGAGCAGGATGCCGGCGGTGAGGAACCCCCAGGCGAACAGGGTCCACCGCCGGGTCTCGCTCTGCCAGTCCTCGTCGAGCCGCCCGGTGATCAGCGCGGCCACGGCGAAGGCGAAGGGAAGGGTGAAGCCCACGAAGCCCAGGTACAGCATGGGCGGATGGAAGGCCACCAGCGGGTTGTCCTGCAAGAGCACGTTGGGGCCGTTCCCGTTGGTGACCACGGCTCCTACCACCCGCCGGAAGGGGTCGGCCGGCCCCAGCATGAGCATGAAGAAGAAGGCGGCGGTCACGTAGACCACCAAGGTGGCCCAGGCCACCAGCCGGTCGGCTCCGCGCCTGCGGAACCGCCACACCATGGCCGTGGCATAGCCCCCCAGGATCACGCCCCACAAGAGGATCGATCCCTCGAGGGCCGACCACATCCCCGTGATCGAGTACAGCAATGGCGTCGACCTCGAGTTGTTGTCGGCCACGTAGACCAGCGAGAAGTCGTGGGTGATGAGGGCGTGCTCCATGGCCGCAGTGGCAATTAGGCCGCCCAACAGGATCACCGGGGCGTAGATCTGGGCGTTGCGGACGACGGCGTCTTTGCCCCGGGCCAACCCGACCGCCATGACCACGATGCCCACCACCGCCGCGGCCAGCCCGAGCAGGACGCCGGTGTGCCCGAGGGCCGAGTTCACTGCGCCCGACCGACGGGGGCGGCGCTCATCGCTTGCTCCCGTTGGGGGCGGTCACCCGATTGGGATGGGCCGCAATGTACGACGAGGAGTGCTTGACCATGATCTGGTTGGAGTCAAAAGCGTTCCCGCTGAAGTGGCCGACCACGACGACGGGGATGTTGGGCTGAAAGAGCTGCGGCGGAGTCCCGGTGTTCGACACCTCCTCGGACACCCCGTCGCTCTGCACCGTGAAGTCCACGCCCGCTGCCGTGTTGTGGACGGTGCCGGGAACGACGACCCCCTCCAGTCGGAAGTCCCGGGTGCCCAGTGTGGCCTTTTGGTGCACGGCCTGGTTGACGGTCAGGTAGTAGTCGAGCGAGCTTCCGAGGCCCTTCACCAACAAGAAGGCGAACGCCGCGGCCAGCACCAGGCCGACGCCCACGTAGCGGAGCCGATGCGACTGGCGACGACCGGGCGCGGGCTTGTCCGGGACTGGCGGACCAGGTGGCGTGGCCGGATCAACGGGAGGAGCGACGGTCATGGCCCGTCCTGAGCGCGTTGGTCGGCGGCGGCGTCGGCCGCATCGGCTTCGGACAGGGTCAGGGCGACCAGCCGGTTCAAGCGGCGCCGGCGCCAGATCAGCTGCACGGCGTAGAGAAAGAGGAGACCGAGGACGATGCTGTACCCGGCGATGACGTAGTTCACCTGAGCACCTCCCTGATCGGCGCGGCCACCGACGCCCGCCCCGCCCCTGTGGCCAGAGGCTCCACCGAGGCGGGGGCCACCGAGGAGACAACGGACACCGGGGTGCCCGGCGTCTCGGAACTGACCGGGTCGCTGACGACTCCCTCGGCCTGGCGCTGGCGGATGGCGGTATCGAGCTCACCGGTGCCCAGCTGGTCCTGGAGGGATCCGATCCGGTACCGGACGAGCAGCATCCAGAAGAACACCAGGGTCAGGGCCACGAAACCGAGCAGCAGCGTCCAGGCCATCGAACCGTGGATCTGCGGCGACAGATCCGGGTTGAGGACCGTGGCCCCCTGATGGAGCGTCTTCCACCACAGGACAGAGAAGTGGACGATGGGGACGTCGACCGCGGCAAACAGAGCGGCAAAGGCACAGCGCTTGGCCCTCACCTCGGGATCGGCAGGGACCCGCCGGAGGGCCATGTACCCGAGGAACAAGATGAGCAGCAATGCCGTGCTGGTCAACCGGGCGTCCCACGTCCAGTACACGCCCCACGTGGGACGTCCCCAGATCGACCCCGAGATCAGGGTGCAGACGTTGAACACCACACCGACCTCGACCGCCGCCGCGGCCAGGCGATCCCAAAAGAGCGATCGGGTGCGAGGCCACAAATAGAGCAGGCTGGCCACCGCGGCCAGACCGAAGGCCAGATAGAGGGCCACCCACGCCACCGCGGGATGCAGGTAGACCAGGCGGACCAGGTTGCCCTGGACCACGTCGGGCGGGGTGACCCACAGGGCGAGCCACACGGTGAAGGCCACGCTCACCAACGCGGCGATGCCGATGATCCGGGTCGTCCACATGGCTTTGGCAGATTGTCGGATCACGCTGACTCCTGAATTGGACCGAACACGACCACTCCTAATGCCAGATAGACGGCGTCGAAGACGATGAGCAGGCGGACCCACGGTGTCCCCTGACTGGGGATGCCGCCGGCTAGGGCCGCCTGCCAGATGCGGGTGCCGGCCAACAGGACCGGCGCCACGACGGGGAGCAACAAGAAGGGCAGCAGGGTCTCCCGCACCCGCATCCCGGAAGAGAGCGCACCGTAGAGGGTGCCCGCCGCGGCCAGACCGATGGTGCCGGCGATGCAGGCCACCACCGCCAGCCAGACACTGTTCATCCTGGCCCCATAGAGGAGCACCACCCCGACACCCAGGATGGCCTCGAGGATCAACAGCTGCACGGCCACCGCGGCCGTCTTGCCCAGGAACACCCCTGCCGGATCGAGACCCGAGAGGCGGAGACCGTCTCGGGCGCCGTCGACCGACTCCACCGACACGCTGCGCTGGATGGCCAGCACCGTCGAGAACAGAATGGCCACCCAGAACAGGCCCGGTGCCGCCTTGGCCATGGGGGACCGATCGGGTCCGAGGGCGAAGGCGAACAGGACCAGGGCGATGATCCCGAAAGGGGCGACCTGGCTGAGGGCCACCCGGGAGCGCGCCTCGATCCTGAGGTCCTTCCCGACCATGAGGAGGGTGTCACGCCACATGGATGACGCTCCCCTCATCGGGAGCCGGGGTGGGGGCCTCATCGGGAGCCGGGGTGGGCGCGGTCACCAGGTCGATGACGGGCTCGATGGCCGGCCCCTCGACTGGCTCGCTGACCGGGCGGATGATCCGCTGGCTGGTCACCCTGCCGCCGGTGATGGTCACCGCCCGATGAGCCAACGGCTCGACCAGGTTGGCCTCGTGGGAGGCGACGACCACCGTCGCCCCGCCCGCTGACGCCTCGGAGATCAACTCGCCCAACAGGGTGCGAGCCGACGCATCGAGGCCGGCGTGGGGCTCATCGAGTAGCCAGAGCTCGGGTGACCGGGCCACCAACACGGCCAGGGCCACCCGGCGGCGCTGACCGGCCGAGAGCTTGGAGGCACTGGTGCGCAACAGCCGGCCGACCAGGCCGAGGCGCTCACAGGCGGCGGGGATCCGGTCGGTCGAACCGCCGGCGGCCCGGACGGCGAATCGAACATTCTCCCGAACGGTCAGGTCGTCGTAGAGGTGAGAGGCGTGAGCGAGGAACCCCACCCGGCGTCGGAGCGCCGTCCGGTGGCGGACAGGGTCGAGGCCGAGCACGGCCACCCGACCCGAGGCCGGGGCCACCAGCCCGGCGCACAGGCGGAGCAGGCTGGTCTTGCCCGCTCCGTTCGGGCCTTCGATCAGCAGTGTCTCACCCGTGGCGACCTCGAGGTCGACGCCGGCGAGAAGCGGGAACCGTCCCGATAACGCGACCGCGTCGTGGAGGGACAGTGCGAGTGAGGAAGGGACTGCTAGGGCCATAGGCGTGGACCATGCTACGGGCGGCAGGGGGCACGGAGCCAGGCGGGGTCGGGGCGGCCCCCGGTCGCTCAGCTCGTGGCCAGGCGACCGAGGTGGAGGTCGTTCAGGAGCCGGGAGAACTGGGCCGACACCCAGCCCAGGTTGCCGGTCACCAACAGCAGCCCGAAGACGACCAAGATGACGCCGCCCACCAGGTCGATGTAGCGCAGACGGCTCCGGACCCGGGCCACGACGTCGGTCAGCCGGCCAAAGGCCAGCCCGCTCAGCAGGAAGGGGACGCCCAGGCCCAGCGAGTAGGCGATCAGCAGGGCGATCCCACCGGTGAGGGTGCCCTCGTGCGAGGCCAGGGTCAACACGCTCCCGAGAACCGGCCCCAGGCACGGGGTCCACCCGAAGGCGAAGGCCATGCCCATCACCGGGGGTGCCCACACGCCGAGCAGGGAGGGTCGGGCGGCGAATCGGCGCTCGCCCATCACGAAGACGGGCAGGCGCACACCGGCAGCCATGGCCACCAGCACGGCCCCGAAGGCGACGATGACCAGGCCTGACACGGTGTTGGTGAGCTGTTGATGGGTGCGCAGCAGGTGCCCGACGGCCGTCGCGCTGGCCCCCAGGGCGGTGAACACCACGGTGAAGCCGGCGATGAACCCGAGGATGCCGCGGAACAGGCGGCTCCGCTGCCGGGCCAGCTCCTCCCGGCTGGGTGGGGCCACCGTGGCAGTGGCCGCTGTTCCGGCTCCGGTCCCGGACCCTCCCGTCGGCGTCCCACCGGTGGCCACCGCCGGGGCAAGACTCGCGGCCCGGGCCCGGACAGGAACGGCGGCCAGCTCTGCTGCGCTCAGACCCGAGACCATCGACAGGTAGCCGGGGACCAGCGGCAACACGCACGGCGACAGGAATGACAGGATCCCGGCGCCAAAGGCCACCAGGATCCCGAGCGGATCAGCGCTGACCGCAGCCAATCCCGTCACCCACCGACCCTAGGTGAGCTTGGCTCGCACGAGAGCCAGGTCGGCCTCGACCATCATCTGGACGAGGGTGGGGAAATCGACGTCACGGTGCCAGCCCAGGACTTTCTCCGACTTGGTGGGGTCCCCCACCAACAGGTCGACCTCGGCGGGGCGGAGGAACTTCTGGTCGATGACGACGTGCTTCTCCCAGTCGAGCCCGGCAGCGGCAAAGGACAGCTCCACCAGTTCCTTGACCGAGTGGGTCTCGCCCGTGGCCACGACGTAGTCGTCAGGCGCATCCTGTTGCAGCATCAGCCACATGGCCCGTACGTAATCGGCAGCAAATCCCCAGTCCCGCTGGGCGTCGAGGTTGCCCAGGGCCAGCGTGGTGTCCAGTCCGGCGGCGATGCGGGCCACACCGTGGGTGACCTTTCGGGTCACGAACTCCAGGCCGCGGCGGGGCGACTCGTGGTTGAACAGGATCCCCGACGAGGCGTGGAGGTTGTAGCTCTCCCGGTAGTTCACCGTGATCCAGTGTCCGTAGACCTTGGCCACTCCGTAAGGGCTGCGGGGATAGAACGGCGTGCTCTCCCGCTGGGGGACCTCTTGGACCTTCCCGAACATCTCTGACGAGCTCGCCTGGTAGAAGCGGATCTCGGGGTCTACCGTCCGGATGGCGTCGAGCACCCTGGTCACCCCGAGGGCGGTGGTCTCACCGGTGAGGACGGGCTGGCTCCATGAAGTCTGGACGAATGACTGGGCGGCCAGGTTGTACACCTCGGATGGCCGGTACTCACGCAGGATGCCGATCATCGAGACCTCGTCGAAGAGGTCCCCGGCGACGAGGGTCAGCCGGTCCTCGATGTGGGAGATCCGCTCGAAGGTGACCGTGCTCGACCGCCGCACCATGCCGATGACCTCATAGCCCTCGTTCAGGAGCAACTCGGCCAGGTAGGAGCCATCCTGACCGGTGACACCGGTGATCAGTGCTCGCTTCGCCATCGTCATGTGCTCCTCAGGTCGTCTCGGGATTGTCGGTGGGAAGCTCCTGCCACGCGGGCGGGCGCTTGGCCATGAACGCAGCGATGCCCTCCGCCGCCTCTGCCGTCTGGCTGGTGATCGTCAACATGGCGTGCAAGTGAGCGAGGGCGGCGGCGGCATCCGAATCCCAGACAGCGTAGAACGATTCTCGGCCCAGCCTCATCGCGCCGGGTGGCTTCGAGGCCAGGGTGGCAGCCAGGTCGGCCACCGAAGCATCGAGCTCCTCGTGAGGAACGACAGAGGTGACGAACCCGATGCGGTCGGCTTCGGCAGCGTCCACCACCCGGCTGGTCAGCATCAACTCCAGCGCCTTCTTGGGCGGCATGGAGCGGACCATGGGCACCGTCACCATGTAGGGCCACAGCCCCACGTTCAGCTCGGGTGCCCCGAACCGGGCCCGCTCGGACGCCACCACAAGGTCACAGGCCAGAGCCAAGCCCAGGCCGCCGGCCATGGCCCATCCCTGGATGCGGGCGATGGTGGGCTTGCCCAGGTGCCACATCTCGTTGAACAGGGAGACCAGCCAACCCCGGGCATCATGATGGTCGGTGAAGGCGTCGGTGCCGCCATCCGCACCCTCGGGGATCATGCCCGACAGGTCGGCGCCGGCACAGAAGGCCTGATCGCCCGCTCCGGCCAGTACCACCACCCGCACCTCGGGATCGACCTTGGCCGCAGCCAGCTCCCGGCGGAGGCCGGCGATGACGTCCCACGTCATGGCGTTGCGGCGCTCGGGCCTGTTGATGGTGAGGGTGAGGACGCCGGCGTGGCGGTGGGCGAGAAGGTCGGATGAAGCGGCGTCTTCGGGCACCGCACGAAACTAGCCCGCCCGACATGGGTGTTCCGACGAGAACAGACACCGCCGTTCAGGCACATCCGACAGCGCCTTTCAGGCAGAACAGACACCGCCGATCAGGCAGAACAGACCGGGCCGACGAGGCAGAACCGGGCCGTACATTGGCCGGCGGCGACCGTACTGGGTTCGAACTACCGTGTCCCCATTCCCACCGCCGCCCTCGTCTCGTTTCGCCTCGGCGGCTCCGATGGAGTCGCTGTCGAGGCGACCAAGTGGTCGGCGGCCCTGCAGGCACTGGGCTATCAGGTGTACACGGTGGCTGGCGAGGGCCCGGTTGACCGACTCCTGCCGGGCCTGGCCATCGACGCCGACGCCCCACCCACCTTTGTCGAGGTGGTCGACGCGCTGGACGAAGCCGACCTGGTGGTCGTGGAAAACCTGTGCTCGCTTCCGCTCAACCCAGCAGCGGCCGACGTGGTGGCCCGCGTCCTCGCCGGCCGGCCGGCCCTTCTCCACCACCATGACCTGCCCTGGCAGCGGCCGCAGTTCGTCGATGCCCCACCGCCCCCCGACGACCGACGGTGGACCCACGTGACCATCAACGAGCTGAGCCGAGCCGAGCTCGACGCCCGCGGCATCGCGGCCACGACGGTGTACAACGCCTTCGACACGAGCGGGAGTGCCGGGGGCGAGCCCGGGGACCGGGGCGCCGTCGATGCCACCCGAAGGGCCGTCCGCGAGCTCCTCGGGGTGGGTGACGACACCCGGTTGGTGCTGCAGCCCACCCGGGCCATCCCCCGGAAGAACGTCGCCGGTGGCATTGGCTTGTCCGAGTCTGTGGGCGCCACCTACTGGCTGCTGGGACCGGCCGAGGACGGCTTCGCCTCCGAGGCAGCGAGGCTGCTCGATGCCAGTCGGGCTCCGGTGATCTTCGGCTGGAACGGCCTGTCCGGGGCCGGGGTCGACGACGCCTACGCCGCCTGCGACGTGGTGGCCCTTCCCTCCACATGGGAGGGGTTCGGGAACCCGACCATCGAATCAGCCATCCACAGACGCCCGCTGGCCATCGGCCCCTACCCCGTGGCCGCCGAGTTGGCCGCGTTCGGGTTCCAGTGGTTCCCGGTGGACCGGCCCGCCGAGCTCGACGCCTGGCTCTCGGCTCCCGATCCGGCGCTCCTCGACCTCAATGCCGCCGTGGCCGATGCCCACTTCTCACTGCGCGATCTGCCCGAACGGATCGCTCGTGCCCTCCCGAGAAGCTGACCGCTGTCGGCCGATCTCCCCGGCAGATGACTGCCGTCGGCCGAAGGGATCAGGCAATTCGGAGCCAGGAGTAGCATGGCCGAGATGATCGAGGCGATGGCTGCCGACCCCAGGGACGACGGTCCAGGTCCCAAACGAACTGCGCCGCCGGTGCCGGGCCGAAGGTTGACCGCAGGCGAGCGGCGCAACCAGCTCTTCGATGTGGCCCTGTCCCTCTTTGCCGAGCGGGGCTACGCGGCCACCACCATGGACGACATCGCCGAGGCGGCCGGGGTCACCAAACCCCTCGTCTATCAGCATTTCGACTCGAAACGGGCGCTCTACCTGGAGCTGATGGACGTCGTTTCCGGCAAGGTCATCGAGGCCATCACCTCCGCCACCGCGCAGGCCGATGGGCCGCGCCAACAGGTCGAACTGGGCTTCGCCGCCTACTTCGAGATGGTGGTGGGCAACGAGGACGCTTTCCGCCTGCTCTACGGTCGTGATGCACCCGACGACCCGGAGCTGGGTGACGCGCTCCGCCGGGTCGAGGACGCCATCGCCGAGGCCATCGACCCGCTCATCGACGCCGGGCTCGATCCCGAGCACCGGCTGCTCCTGGCCTACGCCGTCGTGGGGATGGCCGAAGGGGCCAGTCGACACTGGATGGCCGGCCGAGGTGCCCGCGACCACGCCGGACACACCTCCCCCGGCATTCCCGAGGGATCGTCTGCCCCCAGTCTCGATGCAGGGCTCCTGGCCATTCGGCTGGCCGATCTGGCCTGGGCCGGTCTGCGCCAGGTCCACCGCGTCTGAACCAGGCGGCAGAGATCCACCGACCAGGCGGGCAGAGTTCCTGCGGTGAGGTCGTGACCACGATGAAGCGGGTCAGGTGGCGACGACGCCCTGGACCACCGGCGTGCTGGTCGGCTGCAACGCACCGCCTGACCGTTCGGCGGTAATGGCGAACGAGGACACCGGAGCTTTGGGGTTGACGCTGAAGGCGGTCACGGTCGGGTGGGAACCGAGGAGGCCGAGCGAGATCGCCTGCCCATTGATCTGACCCCAGAGCTGATATGTCCTCCCCGGGGCAAGTTTCGACAGGCCTTGGGGTATCAGGTATCCGGCGCCCGACGAGGTGAGGGCCACCGTGACCGACGGGCTGTTCGCCTTCTGCGCTCCGGAGGGCACGAGCGTCACCCTCTTGGTGGACGGCTCCTCCAGCGCCGACTGGACGGTCCGGGATAGCCCCGCCTTGCCGGCGACCGACTGCAACTGACCGACCTGATGATTCAGGTGCGCGACCTGGATGCCCAGGAGCACGGCCAGCACGGCGGCAGCGCCCGCCACCAGCGTCACCCCTCGGATCACCAGGCGGTTTCGCCGGCGGCTGCGGTCCAGAGGGACGACCGTGGCCGGTGCATCCGGGCGAGCCGGAGGGTGCGGTGCGGTCTCCTCGGCCAGCACGTCGGGTGTGCCCGGTGGCCGTTCCAGCCGAGCTGCCAGCCGATTCCATTCGGGGCTCTCGGAGCTCTCAGCGCCTGCTGGCCTCTCGAGCCGGCCGGAGATCCGGTCCCAGAGCTCGGGGGGAGCCTCCGCCCCCGAATTGGCCAGAAGGCCTGCCACCTCGTGATGGCGAGCCAATTCGGCCGAGCAGCGGGGACACTCGCTGAGGTGCGCTTCGACCGCCGCGGCCTCTTCGGGATCCAGGGCGTCGAGTGCGTACACCCCGAGGAGCTCTGCCACTTCTTCGTGTGACATGCCGTTCAGGAACCCGGTCACGAACTTGCCCCTGCCGGCTCCACGCCCCGTTCGGCCAGGCTGGCACGCAACCGGGTCAAGCCCAACCTGATTCGACTCTTCACCGTGCCCTCCGGCGCCTGCAGCATCGCCGCGACCTCTCGATACGTGTGCCCGCCGAAGTAGGCCAGCTCAATGGGCTGGCGAATGTCGTCCGGAAGCTCAGCCATCGACTCTTTGACCTGGTCGGCCACGGCCAGGTCCCAGACGTGGTGCTCGAGGTCGTATCCGGCCGTGGCCGTCTCGCGTGAAGTGCGCTCCTCGCGTCCCTTGCGCGACTCCTCCGACCGGATCAGGTCGACCGACTTCCCGTGGGTGCGAGCCAAGAGGAACGAGCGGAGCGTCCCGCGTTGCGAGTCGAATTTCTCGGGGTGCTGCCATAGGTCCAGGAACACCTCCTGGGTGATCTCCTCGGCGGAGGGCTCGTGACGAAGGACTCGGCGAGCAAGGGCATGGACGGCGCCGCCGTGTCGGCGATATGCCTCGGCCATCGCCGGTTCGTGCCATCGGGCGATGGCCACCACCAGGTTGGCATCGCTCGCTGTCCCCAGATCGATCATCTCAGTACGGTCTTCGGAACCAGGCGACGATCCGGATGGTTCAGCTCAAACCGCTGGTCGTGCCACCCGGTCCTCCCAACCGCGGCAACGGGGACCATCGCGCCCTGGTGACGCCTCACCGCTCGCACCCGGTCACCTGTCCACCATGTTGACCATCTTGTCGCCTGTCGGCCGTGGTCCGTTGGCTGTCGTTGTTCGTCGCTATCACCTGTTCGTCATCCGGGCGCCGCTCGGCCCCGAAGACCTCTGTGATGAAGGCAATTCCGCACCTCCAAACCGCGGCCGACGCCGAGGGTTGTCTCGTGCTCCACCACCGGGACATCGATCCCCCGATCCGTGTTGTTCCTGGTCAGGGTTGCTACCATTCCCCCGGGGGTAGTTGATCCACATGTCCTTTCCCATCGTCATCCTGAGGCCGCCCGGTTACGAAGAAGAGTCATGAGCTTCGACCTAGACACCTACCGCTCCAGCTCGGCGAAACTTGACACCGAAGACATCGACTTCTCCTCGTTCCGCGTCCAGCCCCTCGCCCCTGACGTCCTTCGCTGTCTGCGATACATGCACGACGTCGAGATCCATACGGTGTGCTATCTCCGGGACATCCTGGTCACCCAAGCTCACAAGGACCCCGACATCACCTCGTTCCTCACCATGTGGAACTACGAGGAGCACTGGCACGGCGAGGCCATCGCCGAGGTGCTCGCCGCTCATGACGAACCGGACGGCACCGGTCGGATCGCTGCGCTCCGTCAGCGTCTGCCCAAGCGGGACGCATGGCGCCCGCTCACCTTTCAGTTGGGTTCCATGCTCACCCCGCACCTCACCGCCGTACACATGACGTGGGGTGCGGTCAACGAGTGGACGACGCAGGCCGGATACAGCCGCCTGGCCAACATCGCCGGTCACCCCGTGCTCTCAGACCTGCTCCGGAGGATCATGAAGCAAGAGGGTCGCCACGTCGACTTCTACGTGGACCAAGCCAAGTCCCGCCTCTCAGCCAGCCGCGCAGCACAACGACTTACCCGGTGGGCCCTCCAGCACTTCTGGGCGCCCGTCGGCAGCAGCCTCATGCCCGACGGCGAGGTCAAGTTCCTGAGCCGTTTTCTCTTCGGTGGGGTCGACGGACTGCCCATGGTCGAGCGCATCGACCGTCGGGTCGACCGCCTCCCCGGGCTGGCCGGGCTCGAGCTCATGCACGGGGTGGTCGCTTCCGCCTGATGGTCGCCGCCGCCTGGTGATCACTTCCGCTTCACGGCGACTATCGCCCGACCTCGACCGCGCCCTCTGGGCGGAGGCGAACCAATACACGACCGAACAGGTAAACTTGGTGGGGTAGAGGCCGCAAGGCCTCGCCCGGCCCGTGGAACGACGGGTCCGATCCGATCACGGAGGCCACCCGGTGTCGGCACCGTCCACAGCCCTGTTCAGTTTCCCCAACCCGGTCAACGACTACGCAGCGCGAACGGTGGCTACCGGCGTGGTCGTGCTGTGCGTCGCCGCCATCGCCTTCCGCCAGCCCTGGCTGCTCGTCCCGCTGACCTATGGGTTCTGGGCCCGACTGACCACGGGCCCGAAGCTGAGCCCCCTGGGCCAGCTGGCCACCCGGGTGATCGCTCCCCGCCTTCCCGTGGAGCCCAAGCTGGTTCCCGGACCTCCCAAGCGATTCGCCCAGGCGATCGGAGTGCTCTTCTCCTCTACCGCCGTGATCCTGTGGTTCGGCTTCGGGCTGTCCACGGCCACCTGGGTGGTGATCGGGCTCTTGGCTGCGGCCGCGTTCCTCGAAGCGGCCTTCGGGCTGTGCCTCGGATGCATGACGTTCGGCGCCCTGATGAGGGCCGGAGTCATTCCCGAGGAGGTGTGCGAGGCCTGTGCCGATGTCTCGCTGCGGCACCCCGAACTGGCCCGGTCGATCGGCAACTGAGGCCGCGGCGCCCTATCGCAACCGAGGGGCCAGCTCGCCACAGAGCTGGGCCAGCTCTTTGGCACAGCTCACGTAGACGTCCACCTCGCCCCCGGCCGGGTCCTCGACGTCCTCCCACGCTTCGATCTCGACGGAGTCGAGCCCCAGGGCCTCCACCCGTTCGACCAGGGGCTCGGGGCCGTCGGACAGGTCGCGCGCCAACCGCTTGATGGTGGCCGTGCGATCGGCGGCGGCGGGATGGCGGCGGCGGACGTAGGCGACGTGCTCGCCCGCCATGGCGATGATCAGGTCGGCGGCGTCAACGTCGGCGTCGGTCATTTGGTGGCTCCGGTGGGCGGGGAGCGTATCGACCCCGATCGACGCCAGTGCATCCCGCGTCCGCCAGCTCATCGGTTGTCCCTCGACCACGAACGTGCCGGCGGTCACCACCCGCACGGGCAAGTCGGCAAACAGGATCCCGGCCATGACCGAGCGCGCCGCGTTTCCCGTGCACAGGGTCAGGACACACGGGCCCCCGTTGGTCGGGGAAGGGGGAGCGGCCATCGGGTAACGCTACCCGGAGCCCGGCCAGGTCACCGGGTGGATCCGAGGCCCGGTCGCCCGCCCCAAGCGAGGCCCCGGCTCTCAGCTCGTTCACAGATTCGGATGTGACTCTCTCCGGATGCCTGAGCGCCTCCGCGGCCGCTGGCGGGCGTTGACGGCCACATCGCACCGTGCCGAGATCGTCGCTGTGATGATCCTGGTGCTTGTTCCGCTGTTGTTCTTCGGTATCCCCGGCCTCCTGGGCCATCCCGTGCTCTTCGGGGATGACCAGTACCAGAACCTGCCGATGCGGATCCTGGCCGGCGACCAGCTCCGGCAGGGGACCTTCCCCCTCCTCGATCCCTACATCTGGAGTGGGTCGGCCCTGCTCGGCGGTTGGAATGCCGGGGCCATGTATCCCTTCACCTTCTTGTTCGCCGTCTTCCCGGCTACCGCGGCATGGGTCCTCAACGAGGTGTTGGTCTATTGGGTTGCGGCGCTCGGGTTGTACCTCTTTCTCCGTGCCTCGGGTCTGGGCCCTACGGCTGGTCTGTTGGGTGCCGCATCGTTTGCCTTTGCCGGGTCCATGGCCTCGCAGCTGGTGCACTTCGGGGTGGTTTCCGGCATGAGCTGGGTTCCGCTGATGCTGCTCGCCCTGCTGAAGTTGTCCCAGCACCCGAGCGCGCATGCCCGGCTCGGCTGGATCGCGTTGCTCGGGGGCAGCGGCGGCATGTGCGTGCTCGCCGGTGAACCGAGGGCCATTGACGAGGCCGTCGTCGTCGCCGCCTTGTATGTGGTGTGGCGAGCCATCCGCTCGGGAAGAGCTGCCCTTGTGTTCCTGGTCTCGGCTGCTGTCGGCCTGGCCCTGGCCATCGTCTTCAGCGCGGTGCAGTGGCTGCCCGGCCTGAGCGTGGTGGCGACGTCCCAGCGGGCAGCGGCCACCTACTCGCTGTTCAGCTCGGGCTCGTTGCCGGGACAGTGGTTGCTTCTACTCGGGGTCCCCGACCTGGTCGGAGGATCAGGTTCGTTCGGGCAGCCGTCGTTCTTCGCCCATTACAACCTGGCCGAGGTGACCGGCTATGTCGGGATCCTGCCCATCGTCGCGACGGTGGCATTGCTCGCCACCCTCCAGCGTCGGCGCCCCGTCCCGGAGTGGTTGGGCTGGATCGGGATCGCCCTGGTCGGCGTGGTCCTGGCCCTGGGCGGGAACACCCCGCTCGGCCCGCTGTTGAGCCACATCCCCCTGTTCGGGGGCCAACGGCTTCAGAGCCGCAACATCCTGGTGACGGATTTGGCCCTGGGCGTCATACTTGCCTACTGGGTCCAGCACACGATCGACGGCCCTGTCCGGTCCAGTCGTCCAGGCGGCACGGACCTCTCGGCATCGAGCCGCCGCACCCTGGCCATCTCATTGGCATCGAGCCGCCGCACCCTGGCCATCTCATCGGCATCGAGCCGCCGCACCCTGGCCATCTCATTGGTCGTGCCCGCGGTCGTGGCCGTCGCAGTGATCGTGGCCGTGGTGTTCCCATCCCAGTTCACCAGTTGGATGCAAGCACTCCCGAGCCAGGTGGGACAGGCCAGCCGCATCTGGCCCTCGCTCCTCCCCTTTCTCGTCATCGCCATCCTGGTCGGGACCTTCCTGATCGCCGCGCCCCGGCTCAGCCACCGGCGACGGGCGCGCTACCTCTCCCTCATCGTGTTGGTCGACCTGGTTGCATTCTCCCTGACCAGCTTGGTCTCTGTGCAGGGCGCCCAGTTCTGGACCACGGTTCCGGCCACGGCCACGTCGCCGTCCTCGGCTGCCCCGGCCGGGTCGGGGACGGGTTCGGGAACCAGCCCCGCGTTGCAGGCTTCGATCGGTCGCACCGGGCGCTTCGCCATCTATGACCCGCTGCAGGTCGGGGGGCTGCCGACCATCGTGGCCCAACCCGATCTCAACATCCAGACCGGCCAGTACAGCGCACAGGGCTACAGCGCCATCGTCGACGGCGGGTACGCCACCGCCATCGGTTCCCATGGGGCCAACGGCAACGGGACCAATGCGCTGACGCCGGCGGCCATCGGGAACGGGGTGCTGGACCTGCTCGACACGAAGACACTGTTGACGCCGTCGAGCTACCTGATCACACCGCTCACCACGCCAGGAGGGCCACAGGCGGCCACCTCCACCGTCCCGCCCTCCGACCCCGAGGCGGCTCAGCGGACGGTGGCGAGCACGGGCCAAGCCACCTGGCTCATCGGGGAGCCACAGCCGGTCAAGTCGATCACGGTGCCGGTCCTCTCCTCGTCGATCGCAGCGTCGGGCAACCGGACCGGCCTGGCCGGTGCCAAGATCGGGCTGATCGAGGCGAACGGCAGCACCACCTGGGCACCGGCTGACGCCACGTCATCGCAGACGCTGTCGGCGAGGTTCACTGGCTCCATCGATGCGGTGGGCGTCACCGTCCGACCTGGCGTCGGCCCCACCTCGTTCAGCGCCCCGACCATCACGACCTACTCGGGCCAGCGCTTCGTCGCCAATGGGCAGTTACAGGGGACCAACACCCTGTCCCACTGGAGGTTCGCGGGAACCGACGGACTCTTCACCGTGTATGCCAACCAACGGGCCCAACCTCCCCTCACCCTCCGACCAGCGCCCGGGAGGACCCTCGAGGGGGCGTCGGTTCACCGGAAGACGGGCGCGCTCCTCGACCCCACATCGGCCAGGGTGACCAGCACCACCGGCGCGGTCGTCGTCCGATCCGTCGCCAGCATCCCGGGATGGACGGCGACCTGGCAGCCCTCGTCCGGCGGCCAGGCCATCGACCTCCCGGTCCGACAGGTCGGCGTCGTGCAAGCCGTCACGGTGCCACCGGGAAGCGGCACCCTCAGTTGGTCCTATCAGCCCAAGGGAGCATGGCTGGGCCTCGGACTGAGCGCCGCCGGGACGCTCGTCCTGCTCAGCCTTGTGGCTGTGTCCCTACGACGACGGTCACGATCGGCAGGAAGGCTCGCACGCGGGCGGTGGCCTTCCCAGGCGCCGGAGAGAACCAGAGCTCGGAGCTAGGCGGGGTCGGGCGTCGACCCGGTATTGATGGGATTGGTGAGCAGCCGGCCGCCGTCGCACACGATCATCTGTCCGGTCGAGAAGCTGGTGAGGTCGGAGGCGAAGGCGACGATTGCGCCGGCGACATCTTCGGCCCTGGTGACACGGCCCATGGGCACCGTGCGCTTGGCCAACGCGGCTTGTTCCGCTTCTGTGCCACCCCAGGACATCCCGGGTCGGGATACGAATGCGGGCACGACGACGTTGACGCGGATGCCCTGAGGTGCAAGCTCCACAGCCAGTGTCCACGTGAAGTTGATGAGTGCTGCTTTGGACGCACCGTAGGCAACCATGGCGGGGGCAGCTCGCAATCCGGCCGGGGAAGCGATGTTCACGATCGAACCGGCACGGTTCCGGTCGAGCATCGCTCGTGCGAACACCCGCGAGCAGCGAACCGCGGTGTACAGGTTCGTCTCGATCGAGTCTTCCCATTCGTCATCACCCAACTCGAGGGTGCTCTTGCCCATGCCTGTGCCACCGCCGACGACGTTCACGCCGACGTCGAGGCGGTCCCAGCGATCGAGTGCGGTAGCGACCATGCGCTCGATGTCGTCGACATGACGGACATCGCTCTGAACGGCGATGGCGTCGGCGCCCTCGTCACGGGCAACCCGAGCCGCTTGTTCCGCCGCTCCTCCGTCGGAGTCGACAGCGACAACACGGGCGCCGACCTGACCGAGCATGCGAACGGTGGCTGCGCCGATGTTCCCGCCACCGCCGGTGACCACGGCGACCTTCCCCTGGAGGCCCAGCACGTCCATCGGAAAGGCCCTCTACCTCGACCCGACGTCACCGGCCGGTGCCAGCTCGGTCCATACGGCCCGGTCCCAACGCTTCCACTTCGCCATGACCGCCTTCATCCACTCCGACATCTCGGTGTGACTCCCGCCCGACACCGCAGCAACACCGGGATGGTCCAGCTCGTAGACGGCGAGGAACGTGGGCGAGCCGTCGGCCGCTCGGTAACGGCGCAGGCTCCGATAGCCGGCGAGCGAGAGCTTCTCCGGGCGGTGCTCCTCCTCGTACCAACGGTTCAGCTCCTCGACATCCTCCTCGGCAACCTCGACGGTCACGATGAGCACCGCCGGTCGCTCGGCTTCTCCCATTTGCTCCCCCTCTTCCAGCGGCCCTTTGACGAGCCCGTTCTCAAGGACTGCCGGCACCGACCTCGCCGGCCCTACAGACTATTGCCGGGGTGCCGGCCCTGTTCTGGCCGTGACCCGCGCCCGAGGACTGCGAGCGTTCCAGGGGGGACGGCATGAACCATGAAGCACGCATCAGGCAGGTGCTGGCCGAATTCATCCAGCTCCGTGACGACAAGCGTTTCGGCGAGTGGGCCGAGCTGTTCACCGAGGACGGCACCTTCGAATACCTCTCCCACGTGCTCGTGGGCCGAACCGCCATCGGCGAGAACGTCGAGGCCCTGCTGTGCGAGGACCGCGGCAAGCACCTCTGCGCCAACAGCGTCGTCGACGTCAGCGAGGACGGCATGAGCGCGGAGGTCAGGAGCGACTTCGTCAAGCTCGACCCGGCCGACAGCGCCGGCTCGAGCAGATACGAGATCGGGGTCATGGGCCGCTACCACGACCACTTCGTCCGAGACGACGGGGCGTGGAGCATCGCGAAGAGGCGCGTGATCCTCATGCCCCCCGGCTAGAGCCCACCCTTGCCTCACCCCCACGCAACCCGACGTTTGGGGGTCCCCACTGCCGACATGTCAGGCTGCTACACCACAGAGACGTCATCCATGGTGGACGCACCGTCCACTGACCATGGGGTGACGAAAGGGGCGGTCAGATGTCAGAGCTTCGTCCGGGAAAGCAGTTCCTCGTCGGCGCCATAGCCGGCATCGTGGTCGCCGGCGTGGGCGTGGGATTGGGGGTGGCGCTGACCAGCTCCCCGGGCTCAGCTCAGACGGTCTATGGGACAGGCACGCGGGGGCCCGTGGGCCCGGCCGGTCCGCAGGGGCTCCCCGGGCCGGCGGGACCCCAAGGCCCGGTCGGTCCGACCGGCGCTGCGGGTGCCAGGGGCGCGACCGGAGCGGTGGGACCGGCCGGCCCGGCCGGGCCGGCCGGTACAAAGGGCGCGTCGGGGGTTGCATCGAGCACCGTGGTCGAAGGGACGGCGGTGGGCTCGATCGCCGACCCGGGTACGGGAACGACTACCACCGCCACCGCCAGCTGCCCGACCGGGCGCGTGCTGCTGGGCGGGGGCGGGCAGATCACCGATGTAGCGCCCGGCGCCGGATCGAAAGCGGCCGCCTCGAGCTCGACGACCGGCACCGTCATCACCAGCGGGACCGGAGTGGCCCTGTTCTCCTCCTACCCGGCGACAGCCAAAGCCTGGAAGGCGGTCGGCGTGGTGACCGGCCCGCTGCCGGCGGGGATGGCCATGTCCGTCCAGGCGTACGTCATCTGCGGCACCTCGTAGGAGGGCGGTTTCAGCAGTGAGCGGTACGCCCGTCTAGTTGACGTGGACGCCGGAGATGGCCCGGGCGATGATCAGCCGCTGGATCTCCGAGGTGCCCTCGAAGATGGTGTAGATCTTCGAGTCGCGGTGCCAACGCTCCACCGGGTGCTCCCGGATGTAGCCGTAGCCGCCCATGATCTGGATGGCCTCCTCGGTCACGTGCACCGCGGTCTCGCCCGCGAACAGCTTGGACATCGACCCCTCGCCCGCGGTGAACTGCTTGCCGGTGCTTCCCATCCACGCCGCCCGCCACACCAACAGCCGGGAGGCATCGATCAGGGTCTTCATGTCGGCCAGTTTGAAGGCGATGGCCTGGTTCTCGATAATGGCGCGACCGAAGGCCTTGCGCTCCTTGGCGTACTCGAGCGAGTACTCGTAGGCGGCTCGGGCGATACCCAGGGCCTGCGCCCCCACCGTGGGACGCGAGGCCTCGAAGGTCTTCATGGCCGCTTGGCTGGTGGACCGCTTCCCCTCACGGGCACGGGCCAGCTTCTCGTCGAGCTTGTCCTTCCCGCCCAGTAGGCAATGGCCCGGCACCCGCACGTCGTCCAGCACCACCTCGGCGGTGTGGGAGGCGCGGATCCCCATCTTCTGGAACTTCTGTCCCTGGGTCAGGCCGGCGGTACCGGGGGGCACGATGAAGCTGGCCTGCCCCCGCGAACCGAGCTCGGGATCGATCGAGGCCACGACCACGTGGATGTCGGCGATGCCGCCGTTGGTGATCCACGTCTTGGTGCCGTTGATGACCCATTCGTCCTTGGCCTCGTCGTAGACGGCCCGCGTGCGCAGCGAGGAGACGTCCGAGCCGGCGTCCGGCTCCGACACGGCGAAGGCGGCCAGCTGGATCTTGTCGGGAGTCCCGAAGCACTGCGGACCCCACTCCACCAACTGCTCGGGGGTCCCGTTTCCGGCGATGCCGGCCAGGCCCAGGGTCGAACCGAAGATGGACAGGGCGATGCCGGCGTCGCCCCAGGACAGCTCCTCGTTGGCGATGGGCAACAAGAGGCCGGTGGGGTCGAGGAAGCACTGGGTGATGAAGTCGAACGAGTACAGCCCGACCTTGGCCGCCTCCTCGATGATCGGCCAGGGCGTCTCTTCCCGCTCATCCCACTCGTGGCCGGCCGGCCGGACCACCGTTTCGGCAAAGTCGTGAACCCACTTTTGGATCTGGAGTTGATCCTCGTTGAGGTCCATGGAGAAGTCGGACATCACGTCCCCTTCCTGTTTGGGCCCCGCAGGGCCTCGTCTTGGGCCCCGCAGGGCCTCGTCGTCTTCTCGGGTGGTCACCATCGAGCACACCACAGCAGCCCATCACAGTGCTACCCGTTGTTACTGCATAGTAACCCCTAGGAGGGATCAACTACCAGCAACCGCCTCTTTTCCCAGGTCAGACCCGCTCATGCCCCCTCGGTCCACCGCGACCAGCACGGAGGCGCCCACCGCCACCACGGTGACCCCGGCGCCCACGAGAAAGGCGCCGGTGCCGCCCCGCAGCGTGAACAGCCACCCGCCGAAGGCCGGCCCGATGACCCGGGCCAGGCTGGAGAGGCCCTGTTGGATGCTGAGGGCCCCGCCCCGCCGCCACGAGGGGGCGCGCCCGGCCACCAGTAGGGACAGTGTCGGGCTGACCAGACCTTGCCCGACGGTCAGCACCACCAGGGGCAGGGCCAGCCCGGCCAGCGAGTGGGCCGTCGGGAGCAGGACCAGGCCGATGGTCTGGATGACCAACCCTGCGATCAGCGTGACGGCGTCGCCCAGCCAGGCCACGACGCGGTGGACCAGCTGGGTCTGCACCACCACGATGAGCACTCCGATGACGGCGAACACGCCCCCGGTGCCCGACAGTCCCAGCGAGGCGCGGTTGTTGGCGTAGAGGGCGAAGACGGCCTCGAAGGCGCTGAAGGCGCTGATGCTGCACACCGTGGCCACACCCAGGGCGATGAGCACCCGCCGCTGCGAGGTCTTCGCCGCGGTGGGAACGGCACGCGCCGCCTCCGATCGCTGCGCGGCCGATCGCTGCCTGGCCGATCGGGGATGGGTCTCGGGCAACCGGATCATGGCGACGACGGCGTTCGCGGCCGCGATTCCAGCGGCGATCAGGAACGGAAGGCGGGCTCCCCCGAGCGCGGAGAGTGACGCCAGCGCCGGTCCGGCCACGAACCCGACCCCGAAGGCGGCCCCGAGGAGCCCGAACAGTCGCGGACGCTCCGCCGGCTCGGCCATGTCGGCCGCGGCCGCGTGGGCTACCCCGAGCGAGCCTCCCGACCCACCGTCGATGATGCGGGCCACGAAGAGCAGCCA
Organism: uncultured Acidimicrobiaceae bacterium; assembly: GCA_963781305.1. Classification (GTDB taxonomy): domain Bacteria; phylum Actinomycetota; class Acidimicrobiia; order Acidimicrobiales; family RAAP-2; genus DASXMT01. The sequence goes on along the minus strand of CAWAFL010000013.1, from coordinate 510,689 downwards.
GATGCTCCCGGCCAGACCGGTGGCCAGACTGCCCACCGCCGTGCCCACCAGGGACAGGATGAGGACGGGCTTGCGGCCGATCCGGTCGGAGAGGCGCCCCCACACCGGAGCCAGCGCGAACTGGGCGGCCGAGAACGAGGCCACCAGCACGCCGATCGTGGTCGGAGACGCGCCAAACCGTCTCGCGTAGAGCGGGAGCAATGGGAAGACCATGCCGAAGCCGACCAGGTCGACAGCGACGGTGGTCCAGATGATCCCGAAACCGGGCGGCACACGCCGACGGGCACCCTCAACCGGGGACTCGATCGGCGGCGCTGCACGATCTCGAGAGTGGAACCGGTACCTCACCGCCGCGTTCGCCGTGACGACGATGGGCGGGGAGCCGACCGGTGGTCCGAATACGGGCCGATGGCCCGTTCGGACCCGATGTTGCTAGCCCGCTGCGGGGCGGACGTCGACAGCCTGCAGGCCCTTGGGGCCCTCCTGCACGTCGAACTCGACCGCCTGACCTTCTTCAAGGCTTCGGAAGCCGTTCATCTGAATGGCGGAATGATGTACGAAGACATCAGGTCCGCCACTGGGCTGCGAGATGAACCCGAAGCCCTTCTCGGCGTTGAACCACTTAACTGTTCCGGATGCCACGGTGGCATTCCCCTTTCCTGCAAACGTTACTTGCAGAGAGGGACCGCCTCGGAGGGCCATGCGATGCCACCCGACCTGCGAGCAACTCGACGACGCTGAACCTTCTCGGACCTTCTCGGCGAGAAACGCTAGCAGCCCTGGCCCGAACAACCCACTTTTCGCCAGTCGTTCACCAACCGTTCACTGGCGCCGAACCCTGGTCCCGGTGGCCGAGTCCTCCACCACCCACCCCAGGCCCACGAGCTGGTCACGGAGGTCGTCGGCCCGCGCCCAGTCCCGGGCCGACCTGGCGGCATCCCGCTCGGCGATCAGCCGTGCCGTGCCGGCATCCACTTCGCCATCTTCTCCGGTCCGCAGGGCCAGACCCAACGAGCCGCACAGAACGGCGACCGTGGTGGCCAGCCGTGAGGCCGTGTCGGCGTCGCCGGCGTCTGATGCCCGGTTGGCCCTGCGCACCAGCTCGAACAGGCCGCCCAGGGCGCCCGGCGTGTCGAGGTCATCGTCCATCCGCTCGCAGAAGCGGTCGACTGCCTCGACATCCAGATCCCGGGCGGACCCCTTTCCGTAGACCACCGGCCCATCGGCCAGGGGATCGACCGGACGGCACTGGCGGGCCAGCTCGTCCAAGCGACTGAGCCCGGCCTCGGCGTCGGTCACCGTCTCCGGGGTCACCTCAATGGGTGAGCGGTAGTGCGAACGCAGGACCAAGAGCCGGTAGGCGCGCGCATCGCTGCGGGCCAGCAAGTCGTCGAGGGAGGTGAAGTTGCCGAGGGACTTCGACATCTTCTCGCCGTCCACGGTGACCCACCCGTTGTGCACCCAGTGATGGGCGAAGTCGCGACCCAAGGCCACGGCCTGGGCCCGCTCGTTCTCGTGGTGGGGGAAGACGAGGTCGAGTCCCCCACCGTGGACGTCGAAGCCATCGCCCAGGAGGTCGAGGGACATGACCACGCACTCGGTATGCCAACCGGGCCGGCCCGGGCCCCACGGCGATTCCCATGTGGGCTCGCCCGGCTTGGCTTTCTTCCACAAGACGAAATCGAGAGGGGACCGCTTCTCCTCCACGGCCTCCACCCGGGTCCCCGACCGCAGCGAATCCAGGGGCTGGTGGGCCAGCAGTCCGTAGCCGGGCACGTCGGCCACCGACAGGTAGACCCCGTCGGACGTCTCGTAGGCCACGCCCCGGGACACCAGCTCGCCGATGGCTGCCACCATTCGATCCACATAGGCAGTGGCATGGGGGGCATCGTCGGGATGGAGCACGCCGAGGGCGTCGACCGCCTCCCACCAGACCTCCTCGTAGCGAGCGGTCAGCTCGTCCGTCGCCACGCCTCGCTCCGACGCCCGCTCGATGACCTTGTCGTCGATGTCGGTGATGTTGGAGACGTAGGTGACCCGGAGCCCACGGAACAGCAGATAGCGGCGGAGCACGTCGAAGACCAGGGCCATGCGGCCGTGGCCGAGGTGGGGAGCGTCGTACACCGTCGGCCCGCACACGTACAGGGACACCTCGCCGGGCGTCCGGAGCCTGAGCTCGGACACCTCCCCGGTGGCAGTGTCATGAAGGCGCAGCACGCAGGGTACGGTAACGCGACCATGAGTGCCGACGCGACAACGCCGCGCCCCGACAGGGGGCGCCCCGCCGGCGTTCCTGACAAGCCTGGCCTGGAAGACCTCGAGCGCACCTGGTCCGATCGCTGGCAGCGGGAGGGAACCTATGCGTTCGACCGGTCCGCTCCTCGGGACCGGGTGTTCTCCATCGACACCCCCCCGCCCACGGTGTCGGGCTCATTGCACGTGGGCCACGTGTTCTCGTACACCCACACCGATGCGGTGGCCCGGTTCCAGCGGATGCGGGGCAAGTCGGTGTTCTACCCCATGGGGTGGGACGACAACGGCCTTCCCACCGAGCGCCGCGTGCAGAACTACTTCGGCGTCCGCTGCGATCCCGCGCTCCCCTTCGACCCCGACTTCACGCCGCCCGAGAAGCCGGGGAAGGACCCCATCGCCGTCTCGCGACCCAACTTCGTGGCCCTGTGCCACCAGTTGACCGAGGAGGACGAACGCGTCTTCGAGCACCTGTGGCGCACCCTCGGGCTCTCGGTCGACTGGTCGCACACCTACGCCACCATCTCGGAGGACTCGCAGCGGGTCTCGCAACGAGGATTCCTGCACCTGGTGGCTGGCGGCCACGCCTACCAGCAGACCGCCCCCACCCTGTGGGACATCGACTTCCGCACCGCCGTGTCCCAGGCCGAGCTGGAGGACCGGGAACGCCCAGGCGCCTACTACCGCCTGCGCTTCCCGCGGGTCGGGAGCGAGCCCGGCGGCGTGGACATCGAGACCACCCGCCCCGAGCTCCTTCCGGCCTGCGTCGCCTTGGTCGCCCATCCCGACGACGAGCGCTACCGACCTCTGTTCGGGACCGAGGTGGTCACACCCCTGTTCGGGGTGCGGGTGCCGGTGGTGGCCCACGAGCTGGCCGATCCGGAGAAGGGCTCGGGCATCGCCATGGTGTGCACGTTCGGTGACACCACCGACGTGGTGTGGTGGCGGGAGCTCGACCTGGCCACGCGGGCCATCGTCGGGCGAGACGGCCGCCTCGGTGCCGTGCCCTGGGGTGAGCCGGGCTGGGAGTCCGACGATCCGATGGCGGCGGCCGGGAATTACGACGAGCTGGCCGGCCGCACGGTCAAACAGGCGCAGAGCCGCATCGTCGAGCTGCTTTCCGAGACCGGCGCCCTCATTGGCGAACCCATGCCCATCACCCATCCGGTCAAGTTCTACGAACGAGGCGACCGACCGCTGGAGATCGTCTCGTCCCGTCAATGGTTCGTGCGCACACTGGATCTCAAGCAGCGCCTGCTGGCCCGGGGGCAGGAGCTGGTCTGGCATCCGCCCTACATGGCCCACCGCTACGCCTCGTGGGTCGAGGGATTGAGTGCGGACTGGAACATCTCCCGGCAACGGTTCTTCGGTGTCCCCTTTCCCGTCTGGTACCCGGTCGACGGCGAGGGGACCATCGACTTCGAGCGCGCCGCTGCTGGCCGACGAGGATCGCCTCCCGATCGACCCATCGACCGACGTCCCCGACGGCTACACCGAAGCCCAGCGAGGGGCCCCAGGGGGATTCGTCGGTGATCCCGACGTGATGGACACCTGGGCCACGTCGTCGCTCACCCCCCAGATCGCCGGAGGATGGGGTACCGATCCCGACCTGTTCGATCGGGTCTTCCCCATGGACCTCCGACCCCAAGCGCACGACATCATCCGCACCTGGCTGTTCACGACGGTGGTGCGCTCGGAGCTGGAGCACGGCACCCTCCCCTGGGCCAACGCCGCCATCTCGGGCTGGGTGCTCGACCCCGAGCGGAAGAAGATGTCCAAGTCCAAGGGGAACGTGATCACCCCCCTCCCCCTGCTCGAGCAGCACGGCGCCGACGCCGTGCGCTACTGGGCGGCCAGCGGTCGACCGGGCACCGACACCGCGGTGGACGAGGGTCAGATGAAGGTGGGCCGCCGCCTGGCCATCAAGGTGTTGAACGCGTCGCGGTTCGCGCTCGGGCGCCTGGTCGACGAGGACGGCGCGGTCACCGTGCCCGGTCGTGCCGCAGTGACCGCCCCCCTCGATCGCTCCATGCTGTCCCGGCTGTCCGATGTCGTCGAAGAGGCCACCGTCGCCTTCGAGGGCTTCGACTACGCCCGGGCGTTGGAGCGCACCGAGGCCTTCTTCTGGTCGTTCTGCGACGACTATCTCGAGCTGGTCAAGACCCGTGCCTACGGTGACCCGGTCCAGCCGGGCCCGGCCTCGGCTCGGAGCGCCCTGGCCCTGGCCCTGTCCACCCAACTCCGGCTGCTCGCCCCCTTCCTACCCTTCGTCACCGAGGAGGTCTGGTCGTGGTGGCAAACGGGATCGGTGCACCAGGCATCTTGGCCCGTCCCCAGCGAGCTCACCGATCCGGCAGACGGCGCGGACCCCGCCGTCCTCGAGGTGGTCTCCGAGGTCCTGGGCCAGATCCGGCGAGCAAAGACGGCCAACAAGCGATCCATGCGGGCTCCGGTCGCCATCCTCACCGTCACCGATCAGCCGGCCCGGCTGGCCGTCCTGACCTTGGCCGAGGACGATCTCCGCGACGCCGGCGGAGTGGCCGAGCTGGTCACCAACGCGGGTGAGCAGGCATCTGTCGACGTGGTCCTGGCCGACGAGGACTGACGGTCCTGCTACGGCCGCCTACGGCCGGGAGCGCGAACCTTCGGTGCTTGCGGTTGTCCTTGGCGTTTCGGTGATGGCTCCGGCCCCGGACCTCCGCCGGATCGCCTCAAGGAACCGGACCGAGCCCATGGTGGTGTGTCGGCACCGGATCGAGGCCAGCACGTCGAAGGCATGTTGGGTGCGGGGGAGCTCGACATAGGCCACCGTCGACCCGGACGCCGCACGCAACCGGGCCACGAAGTCCCGGGCCATGGTGACAGGCACCAAGGTGTCGTTCATGCCGTGGAGCACGAACATGGGCGGGGCGGCGGCATTGACCCGATAGGTGGGCGATGCCTGCCGGAAGGGCTCGGGACGATCGGCGATGGCGGTCTTGAACACCCGCCGCTCGAGTAGCTCCACCAGACCGGGGCCGTAGGCCCCCGAGGTGTCGGGGTCGCCGGTGAGGTCGTAGACGCCGTAGAAGGGCAGGCACGCCTGGACCGTGGTGTCGGCGTCCTCGAATCCGGGCTGCCACTCGGGCTGGTTCGGGGTAAGAGCCAGGAGCGAGGACAAGTGGCCGCCTGCCGAGCCGCCGGACACGGCGACGAACTCCGGGTCTCCGCCGTACTCGGCAATGTGCTCATGGACCCAGACCAGGGCCCGCTTGCAGTCGACGATGTGCTCGGGCCAGGTGGCCCGTGGGCTCAGCCGGTAGTTGATGGCGACGCAGACCCAGCCTCGCTCGATGAGCTCATGCATCATGGGGATGCCCTGTTGTCTCTTGTCCCCGGTCATCCAGGCGCCGCCGTGGATGTACAGGAGGACCGGGCTCCGCTCAGGGTGTCCGCTGCGGCGCTGGAGGATGTCGAGCTTGTGACGGTAGTTGTCGTCGCCCCAATAGTCGATGTTCTTGATACGCCGGATCGACCGCCACCGGAACGGCACGGCGATGGCCAATCGCCACCAGTAGTTCCACGCCGGCGTCAGGTCGATGCCGTCGGCGGGAACCGGACCGCCAGTCGCGTCGTCCAGCGACGTTGTCACGAGATGACCCGCCTGGTGGCTGATGACGGCCAGGCGGCCCAGACCACACCACGAGGCCACGGCGATGGCCAGGCCGAGCCATCCCGGCCAGGCGTGAAATGCACCGGCCCAGGCAAACACGGGGGTGAGGACCCCTTGCACCACGATCATCTGTATCGGAAGTTCCCCGGCCAACCACCCCAGGGCGAAGCTGACCACGGTCAACGGCTCCCGCCGGAAGGGGAAGAAGGCGTTGACCACGAGTCCGGCACCGACCAAGCTGACGCCGAAGAACACCCAGGGCACCACTCCATCAAAGCACTACGGCAAGAGGCATCGTGGAACGACTGACCGGGCTGGACGCCAGCTTTCTCTACTTGGAGACCCCCACCCTCCACATGCACGTGGCCATGACCACGATCATCGATCCGGCCACCATCCCCGGCGGATACTCGTTCGAGGCGTTGAAGCAGTTCATCGCCAAGCGCATTCCCTACGCCCCGGTCTTCCAGCGCCGGCTGGTCGAGGTCCCGTTCCGCTTCGGCCACCCGGTGTGGATCGACGATCCTGACTTCGACATCGACTACCACGTCCGGTTGGCCGCTGTCCCCGGCCCCGGGGGCCTCCGCGAACTGGCCTCCGTCGCCGGCGACATCACCGGTCGACCGCTGGATCGGGCCCGGCCGCTGTGGGAGATGTGGATCGTCGAGGGCCTGTCCGATGGCCGCATCGGGTTCATTGCCAAGATGCACCACTCCACCGTGGACGGGGTCTCCGGGGCGGAGCTGTTGTCGGTGCTCTTCGACCTGGAACCCGATCCTGCCGAGCGCCCGGCACCGGAACCGGGCATCGTCGACAGCCACGTGCCTTCGAGCCTCGAGCTGATCACCCTGGCCGTCATAGCCCGAACCATGCGCCCATTCGAAATAGCCAAGGACGTGTTCACCACCGGGCAGCGCATCCTGCACGTCCGCCAGGTGCGCCAGGGATCAGAGAGCCGTCCGGGGCTGGGTAAGGCGGCGCTACCCCTGTCCGCTCCTCGGACCTCGTTCAACGGAACCCTGACCAGGCGGCGGTCGGTGGCCCTCTCCGCCGTCGGCCTCCAGGATGTGAAACGGCTGAAAGACGCCATGGGCACCACGGTCAACGACGTGGTCTTGGCCATCTGCACCGGGGCGCTCCGGCGGTTTCTCATCGACGGCGACGAGCTGCCCGACAAGCCGTTGGTGGCCGTGGTTCCGGTGTCGGTCCGACCCAGCAACCCGGACATGGCCGGTTCCAACAAGGTGTCGTCGATGTTCGTGCAGCTGCCGGCTCAAATCGAGGACCCTCTGGCTCGGTTGGAGGCGATTCACGAAGGCACCAAGGGAGCCAAGGAGGAACACAACGCGCTGGGGGCGGAGACCCTCCTCAACTGGGCCGAGCACGCCACGCCCAACGTCTTCGCCGCCGGCGCCCGGTTCTACAGCCGGATGAAGCTGGCCGAGCGACACCGACCCATCGCCAACCTGGTGATCTCCAATGTTCCCGGTCCCGACTTTCCCCTCTATTTCGGAGGAGCCGAGCTCCAGGCCGGGTTTCCTCTGGGCCCGGTCACAGACGGGTTGGGCGTGAACATCACCATCATGAGCTATCGCGGCGTCCTGTACTGGGGCATCATGGCCTGCCCCGAGGCGATCCCCAAGGTGTGGCACCTGGCCGCCGACATCCCGCTCGCTCTCGATGAGCTGCTCGACGCCGCGGGTCTGGAGCCGGCCACCTATCGGAGCGCGGACGCGGCCGAGGCCGTGCGCGCTGCAGGGATCGACCTACCCGACGTCCCGCCCCAGGCGGCCAGGGCGGACGCTCCGACGCCCACGGTTCCGGCCAACACGACTGCAGGCGGCGAGCCGGTCGACCCTGGGGCGCCTACAAGCCCAGGTTCGCCTTGAGCAACGCGAACCGGTCCGGCGCACCCTCGGCCGAGGGCGCCATGGGCTCATCCAGGCCGTCGATCAGCTCCACCGGGATCTCATCGAGGAAGCGGCTGCGCTCGTTCTCCTGGACCTGATGCACCGTGCGCCTCCGCCGGGCATGGGACAGGTAGAGGCGATGCTTGGCCCGGGTGATGGCCACGTAGGCCAGCCGACGTTCCTCTTCGAGGTCGGCACCGTCGAGGCAACGCCGATCGGGGAAGATGCCCTCTTCCATCCCGACGACGAACACGTTGGGGAACTCCAGGCCCTTGGCGGCGTGGACGGTCATCAACAGGACACGTGATCCATCGTCATCGATGTCGTCGGCCAGCGAGAGCAGGCTGGCCATCTCCAACAGATCGGAGATGCTGCGGTGGTCGGCGGCGATGGCGCGGAACTGCTCCACGCTTTCAGCCCGGTACAGCTCTTCCTCCTCGTCAATGGCCTTGTCCAGGAGCTCGCGCATGAAGCGACCGTCGGCCAGTATCTCGTCGACAGCCGCCGCCGGCCCATCGGTGGCGTCGACCGCACGCATGCGATCGAGCAGGGACATGAACTGGCCCAGGCCCTCGGCGGCCAACTTGGGCATCTCGTCGATCTCTGCCCGACGATCGAGCGCCTCGCTCAACGGGAGGGCGTAGGTTCGGGCGAAGGCGCGCAATCGCTTGATGCTGCTATCCCCGACGGCTCTTCGCGGCACGTTCACGCAGCGACGGAACGAGAGTTCGTCGTCCGGGTTCACAGCCATCCCCAAATAGGCCATGAGGTCCTTGATCTCCCTGCGCTCGAAGAAAGGGGTGCCTCCTACCGTCTTGCAGGGGATGCCATGGCGTACGAGCGCCCCTTCCACCGGTCGGGCCAGGGCCTTGGCCCGGCACAGCACGACCACGTCTCCCGGCCGGGATCCCCTGGCCACCAAGGAAGCCACCTCGTCGGCCAGCCAGGAGGCCTCGTCGGCGTCGTCGTCCGCCTCGCGCACGACGATCCTGGCACCCTCGCCGGCCTGGCTCCACAGGGTCTTGTCGGGGCGGCTCTCGTTGCGGGCGATGACGGCGTTGGCGGCATCGAGAATGGTCTCCGTCGACCGGTAGTTCTGTTCCAGGGTGACGGTCACCGTGCCCGGAAAGGTGTGGTGGAAGTTCAAGATGTTCCCGACGTCGGCGGCCCGGAACCCGTAGATCGATTGGTCGCCGTCACCGACGCAGCAGAGGTTGCCGTGCCCGCTGACCAGCAGTTCCACGATTGCGCTCTGGGCGCGGTTGGTGTCCTGGTACTCGTCGACCAGAACGTAGTCGAACAGGCCCTGGTAGTGCGCCCGCACGTCGTCGTGCTCGGTCAGCAGGTTCACCACGTGGACCAAAAGGTCGTCGAAGTCCACCGAGTTGGCCCGCTGCATCCGGGCCTGGTACTCGCGATAAATGCGGGCCCGACCGGCACCCTTCTTGTCGGTGGCCGCCAGCGAGAGGGCGCGCTCGTCGATGAGGCCGTTCTTGGCCGTGCTGATGGCTGCCTTGGTCCCCCCGACGGGCACCTCTTTGTGATCGAGTCCCACGTCGTCGGTGATATCCCGGAGGAGGCGCTTGCAATCATCCTCTTGGAGGATGGTGAAGTTCCTCTTCAGACCCACGCGCTCGGCGTAGGGACGCAGCATTCGAACGCAGGCGGCATGAAAAGTGGACACCCACATCTCTCCCACCAGGGGGCCGAGAGATGCACCCAGACGCTCCTTCATCTCCCGGGCCGCCTTATTGGTGAAGGTGATGGCCAGGACCCGATCGTGGCTGACCTGGCCGGTGGCGATCAGATAGCCGATGCGGCTGGTGAGGACCTTGGTCTTCCCCGAGCCCGCACCGGCCACCACCAGGAGGGGCCCCGACCCGTGCTCGACCGCTTCACGTTGGCGGGGATTCAGCCCCTCGAGGAACCGGGCGGGAACCAGGGGCCGGGACGGCCGTCGCACGTTCTTGGCCACGACGGGTCACAGTACCCGGCGCCGCACTGTCCCCCGCGCCGAGCGGTCTACACCCCGTCGACGCAGCCCACCATGCGCATGGCCATGGTCACGAAGTACCGCTCGAGCTCGTCGATGCCCATGGCACCCCCTTCCTGGAGCCATTGGCTGCTGTGAATGCACATGTCGAGGATGGTCGCCGCGGTGATCGTGAACGAGCTCGACTCGGGCCGACCCCAGACGTCGAAGGCTCCCGTGCGCGCCCCCTCTCTCAGTACGTCCACCGTTCGTTGGCGGAGACGCCGGCGGATGGCCAGCACCTCCTCGAGCTGGGGCCCGGACAAGTGCCGGTACTCGCGGTTGGCCACCTGGGCGCTCTGTTTCCCGCCGATGTGCATGCGAACGTATACCTTGACGATGGCGGTGAGCCCGGCGACAGGGTCACCGTCCAAGGGCGCCAGCGCGGCGACCACGTCCTCTTCCAACCGGGCGTGGCGGTACTGCACCAGGACGTAGAGGAGCTCGTCCTTCGAGGTGAAATGGTTGTACATCGCCCCGGGGCTGAGGCCACAGGCGTTGGTGATCTCCCGAACAGTCGTGGCCGGGGCACCCTGGGAGTAGAAGAGGGTGTCGGCCGCCTTGAGCAGGCGCAGGGCGGGCCCCGAAAGCACGCGGGCGTCCCCGAGGCCTTCCCCCGAGGTCGGCTCGTCGACTGCTGACCTATCCCTCATGCCCCCATCCTGCTCTGACCGGTTCGATGCCCTGCCCAGTCAACTGCAACTTAGGCCACGAAGCCGGTAAGCACGAGCAGAAATGGTCCCAAGAGGCACTCCCGGTCTACCAGCGCTCCCAGTGGACGATCTCGGCCAACGGGCGCCGCGCTGCGGGGTGGAACTCCGTTCCCTTGGTGTAGGCGATCGGGAAGAGACCACCTTGCGTGTAGGACTGGTAGGGGATCCCGAGCACTTCGGCCGCCTCGCGTTCGTGGCGGAGATGGACGCTGGTCCACGCGGCCCCGAGGCCCCGGGTCCGCAGAGCCAGAAAGAGGTTCCATACGGCAGGAAGCAACGAACCCCACAGGGCGGCCTGCGTGGCCACCGGGGCATCATCCACCCGGCCCAGGTGACACGGCACCAAGAGGACAGGGGCATCCTGCATGTGCTCTCGAAGATAGGCGGCCGACGAACCCACGGCGTCGGCTCGCTGCGCTCGCACGTCCTGGTCGCCGAGCTCGGGGAACGGGAGGCGCCGGTAGTCACCGTCGTCGGAACGGTACAGATCGGCGAGCGCCCGCTTGGTGTCGGGGTCGGTGACGAACACCCAGTGCCACTCCTGACGATTGGAGGCGGAAGGCGCCTGGACGGCGACGGAAAGACACTCCTCGATGACCGATCGCTCCACCGGCCTCTCGAAGTCCAGGCGCTTTCGCACAACCCGCGTCGTGGTGAGCAGTTCCTCGGTGTTCAGTTCCCCAGGCATGCGCAGAGCCTAGGTACTGAGCGAACCAGATAACGAACGAGTTAGATACCGAGCGACAGACCGGCGGCCAGAGCCCCACCCAGCTCCCGACACTGGGTCAGAAGGGATCCATCGACAGGACCGGTTGCGGTCACGTACTGCTGCACACGCCGCCACGAGAGGCCGGTGGTGATGGCATCGATGGCCCGTATCGCTCCCGTCGTGTCATTGTCCCCGTGGAGATAGGCGCCGAAGGGCCGGCCCGTCGTCGCTTCCAAGCACGGGTAGTAGATCTGATCGAAGAAATGCTTGAGGGCGCCCGAGATGTACCCCAGGTTGGCCGGCGTCCCCAGGAGGTAGCCGTCGGCTTCCAGGACGTCGGTGGCTGAGGCAGTCAACGCCGGCCGCACCACGACGTCGACTCCGCCGATGGCCGGGTCGTTGGCTCCGGCCAACGCTTCCAAGAACATGGCGTGCATGGCCGGTGAGGGCGTGTGGTGCACCACGAGCAACCGGGCCATCGCACCACCATACCGACGTGGATGCGCGAAGCTGGCTCTGGTGGGTGATGCAGCCGCGGTGGCAGAGCACATCGAGTCGGAGCTGGCCCGAGCGGCCGATCCCGACCGCGCCGAGAAGGAGCGGGCCTACCTCAAGAGCGGGCTCGTCTTCCTCGGCGTCGGCGTGCCGGCGGCGCGCCAGGTGGTGCGAAACGCTTGGAAGCAAGGCGGTGGACTTGATCACGAGCACCTGATGGCGACCGTCGACCGTTTGTGGGAATCGGACATCCACGAGCACCGCATGGCCGTGGTGGAGCTGCTCAAGTTGGCCACGCCGGGCACGCTGGGCATTGATGATGGACCGCAACTCGAACATCTGCTCCGCACAGCGCGAACCTGGGCGTACGTCGACTCCCTCGCCGCAGACGTGGTCGGCTCCCTGGTCGTTTCCGAGCCGAAGGCATGGCACCCGATGCTCGACCAGTGGGCGTCGGACCCAGACTTCTGGATCCGGCGATCAGCCCTGCTGTCCCTCTTGGTTCCCCTCCGACGTGGAGGGGGCGACTTCGAGAGGTTTGCGCGCTACGCCGACGCCATGCTCGACGAGCGGGAGTTCTTCATCCGCAAGGCCATCGGCTGGGTCCTGCGCGAGACGGGCCGGCGGCGGCCCGAGCTGGTCGCCGATTGGATCGAGCCCAGGGTGGGGCGCGCCTCCGGGGTCACCGTGCGAGAAGCGGTCAAGCACCTCGACCCCCAACGCCGAGCGGGCATCATGGCGGCGTACGCGGCTGCGCGCTGACCCACGGTGGCAGGAGCGAGCCCGGTCCTCCTAACCTCGTCATCATGTGCCGCAACATCACGACCCTCCGTGGGCTCCAGCCCGTGGCCACGCCACAAGAGATCGAGGCAGCCGCCCGTCAGTACGTCCGAAAGGTCAGCGGGGTGCAGTCGTCTTCACCCCGTACCGAGGAGGCCTTCGAGCGAGCGGTCCGCCACGTGCTCGAGGCGACGACCGAGCTCTTGGCCGATCTGCCGCCCCGCCGGCAGCCGCCACCCACGCTGCCGCCTCTTCGCCGTCTGGCTGCACGCCGCGACTGACGAGGGCGTCAGGCACACGACGGCCTGGAGCCAGCCCGTACCCATGAGTCGACCACTGCGCCGATGCAGTCGATAGCCTTTCGGTCCGGTCGACCGGCCATCGCGGTGTACGGTCGGGGTGGCTCACCGAGAGCCCGAGCGTCCCCGCTTCCGGAGACAGGATCGAAGATCCCATCATGGGGAACGAAACAACCACTCAGTCTTCGGCGCTGCCGACCGGATCCGAGGGGTCGCCTCCTCGACAGTGCGGGCGGTGCCGGGAATTCTTCTCCATCAATTCGTCGACCGATCCAACCCTCGAGGCCAAATGGTGGGTGTGTCCGGACTGCCGCACGAAGTTCTTCGGCACCCCATGACAGAGGACCGAACTACGGGTATGGAGCTTCTGGTCGAGGCCGCCGGTGTGCTCGAGTTGGCTGCCGATGCCTGCGACGATCCCGGTGATGCAGCCCACATCACTGACCTGGCTGGTCGAGTCCGCGCCTACCTGGCATCGAGCCGGTCGACCACCCCTCTTGGCATGCCGCGTATCGCCTCTGCGCCCAATCGGCTGGCTGACGAGATGGTGATCCACCGAACTCCATCGAGCCAGTCATCGCACATCCGCATCGTTCCCGACTGAGCGGCGTGCCCCTTGAACGGGCGCCAGTAAATAAGTCTAAATAAGGGACCTGCCGCCTATAAAACCGAGGCTCATCGTGTTACGGTGGCCTTACCGCTAGCGCACTGTTGGCGCGGCCCGTTCGAGTCCGGACCCGAGTTGGCTTATTCCACCTCGACTGGAGCTCGAAAATGCCTGGCTTCTCTCATCCCTCTCTTGGCGCGCCTGTCGTGGCGCCTTGCTACCCATGACGGCGACCTCCGTGCTCACCGCGGAAAGGCCTTCCGCTCCCGTCCCCGCCCCCGATCCGACCGTCGCCCCAGGCTGGTCCGGTCGGCTGTTTACCGCTGCTGTCGTGGTCATCCCGGTTGCCGCCGTTGCCTGGGCAGCGCAACATTTCTGGCATCACGGCATCGGTTGGTTCGATCTCGTCCTGGCTGTGGTCCTGTACGCCATCACCGGACATGGCATCGCCCTCGGCTTCCATCGCCTGTTGACCCATAGGAGCTTCAAAGCGCACCGGTGGCTGCGGATCACCCTCGCCGTCTGTGGCTCGATGGCCATGGAGGGCTCGGTGATCAGCTGGGTGTCGCATCACCGCCGGCACCATGTCTTCGCCGACCAGCCGGGAGACCCCCATTCGCCCACCGGCTTCGGCCCGGGCTTCTTGTCCCAGCTCCGGGGATTGGGCCACGCTCACGTCGGATGGCTCTTCTCCGGGGCGCAGTCGAACCCGGAGAAATGGAGTCGTGACCTCCTGGCCGATCGGGACATGGTCATCGTCTCGAAGCTCACACCGCTGTGGATGGCAATGACGTTGATCGTGCCCTTCGGATTGGGATGGGCCGTGACCCAGAGCCTTGCCGGAGCACTTCTGGCCTTGCTGTGGGCAGGGGGCGTTCGCATCGCCCTCCTGCACCACGTGACCTGGAGCGTCAACTCGCTGGCCCACATGTTCGGCAAGCACCCGTACCAGACCACCGATCACAGCGGCAACATCGCGTGGCTCGCCGTGCTGAGCTTCGGTGACTCGTGGCACAACACGCACCATGCCTTCCCCGCCCTGGCTCGCCACGGCTGCGACGTCGGCCAGCTCGACTCGTCGGCTCGCCTGCTGCGGGTGTTCGAACGCATGGGATGGGCGTCGAAGGCTCGTTGGCCCACGACGGCTCAACTCGCCGCTCGGCGCGTGCTCCCCACTATCTAGAACGGGCTCTGGTCAAGGACCTCAGGCTCCGTCCATGCCATCGATCTCCCCGAAGGCGTCGCAGTCCGGGTTCTCGCATACGAACCGCGTATCGATCACATTCGACGGATCTGCGGGAAGCATGGTGACACCGCAGTGGGGGCAAATGGGAGCACGATCCTCGTCCGGCTCGGTCCAGTCGGTCATTGCTTCATACGAGAACCGGCGCAGTCGACTCAGGGTGCCGCGGCGGGCGCCAGGTTGTCCCATATGCGTTGTGACACCCCTTGGACAGTGGCTATCCCGTAGTCGAACCCGTCGGTGCCCTTCTTCCCGGCGGGATCGTCGGTGGTGAGCACAGCCAGCACGTAATTGCGGTCCTTGCCCTCCACCCATCCCATCCCGTTGACCTGCCAGGGACATGATTCGTCTTGCTTGACGCAGGCGGGGTCGTACTTCCAGCCGTTCTTGAGGGCCACGGTGACACCCGGCACCGGATCGGCGTAGTCCGGACCGTTGCAGACCGTGCCCCAGGGACCGCACGTGACACCCCATCGTTGGGTGGGCGTCACGCCCTCCATCAAGTGGAGTCCGTAGGCCCTGGCGCTCGGAGTCAGGACGTTGTTGTCATAGGCCAGCGTTTTGACGATTGCCATCTGGTCGGCGGCCGTGGTCGTCGTGTTGCCCCAGCCGTAATACGTCGGCGTCTCGCAGCCGACCTTGGTCTCGCTGGTCGGGATCAACGTGTTGAACTCGGTCAGCTTGGCGCACCCTCCGCCGAAATAGAACAGCGACGTCGCCGCCACGTTGTCGCTCATGGTGATCATGTTCTGCATGAGGTACTGGATCGAATACGGAATGTTGGAGGGAATGGAACCAGGCGTCGACTGATACTGCTTGAGCCACATGGACAGAATGTCCGCCTTCACGATGCTGGCGGTGTACTGCGGCCGCGTCCCTTCGGTGACCAGAAAGGTCTTCCCGGTGAGCTTGTCGAACAGCGCCACCTGCACGACTCCCTGTCGGGTGTGGAGGTAGTCGAGGATCCCGCGAATGGGGCTGCCGGCGCTGGTGGCGCCGGCGTCGTCCACAGAACGCGATGTCGCGCCACCAGTCGAAGGGACCGTAGCGAGGGTCCGTGATGCCGGCTGGGCTGCGATCGTCGCTGTCGCACCGGCCTGGGCGCCCCCTGTCAACGAAAGGGCAGCCAGAAATACCACCGCGGCGACACCCTTGCTGACGTACCGAACGGCGCGGGAGGGTCTGGATGATGACATCGTTTCCCCTCTCCCACGTGGCTCGGCGACAACCCGTCGCGTGGTGAAGAAGGTATCAGCAATGCACGGGGCGACGACCTTCAGGCCTACACCCACTCATTTCGGGTGCGTGGCCGGTCACAGCAGGGACCGAGGTCGAGGCTACGCGTCAGCCTTCAGGTCGTCCACTCGATGGGAAGACCGAACGTGGCAGCAGGGTCGGTGGCGGCAAACCCGGTCTCCCGTCTGACAACGGGCACCCCCGCATCCTCCAGGCTGACCAGAGCGGTACTCAAGTCCGCCACCCGGAGCGCGAAAGAGCACAGGCGCGCAGAGTTCCCGTCGGTTGCGTAGGGACTCTCCGATGACAGCGGCGTGACCAGCCGCAACGTCACGTCACCAACATCGAGGTCGATCGTCTGTTCCCGATCCTCGGGGCCCTGGGCGTTACCGTTCACCAGGCTGGCCCCAGCCAGATCGGTGAGAAACGCGGCGGTCGATTCAGCGTCGTCCACCGCAGCCGTCACCCATGCCAGTCCTTCGATGTCGACGCGACCGCCTCCTTCGTCCTCTCGGCGCTGGTTGCCGCCGAATGTGTCGTCCGTCCACTCCATCAGCACTCCGTGCGTGTCCCGAGGGTGCATGAAGAAGTGTCGACCGGGGATGTTCACGGCGCCAATACGGATACCGCGTTCCATGAGCAGGTTCTGAGCCGACCACATGTCGTCGACCTCCCAGGCCAGCGAGTGCACTCCGGGTCCGTATCGCTCGATGAACTTGGCGACGGGACCTCCGGGAACGCCCTTCGCGAGGAGGATGATCGGATAGCCACCGATACGGAACAATCGAACATCGGTGCCCTCGAGATCAGCCTCGCCGCCCGCACGGATATCGTCCGAGTGCCCGTCGCTGTTCAGGGCGCCGGCACCAAGGACCCGTTGGAACCAATCATGGGCGGGGGCGGCGTCGTCGACGGCCAAGGCCAGACGATGGAGGTGACCGGGTTCAATGAGTGCCATGGACCAGATGGTAACCGGTCGGTCCGGGGCCGCCGCCTATCCCGCCGGGCGGGTATGGGCCCGGTGCCCATCTTGTTGTACATCCCTGCGAGTGACGGCGAGGAAGGCGACAAAACAGATGATCAAACCGGTCAGAACCAGGGCGACCCAACCGCTGCCCCATCCCAGGCCGCCCACGTTGGTGGGCTTGCCCATCCAGTCGGCGAAGGAAGCACCGAGCGGCCGGGTCACGACATAGGCGAACCAGAAGGCGAAGATGGGGTTCCAGTTGAAACGCCGGTAGCCGACGGCGGGGACGGCGATCAGGCCGGCGAAGAGCACGATCGAGTACCCGTAGCCCAGATGGAAGGTGGTCGCCGTCAGGTCTCCAACCGCAGTTCCGAGCGCAAAGGTGGCGACGACCGCGGCCCAGTAGAACGCCTCTCGGCGAGGCGTATCGATGCTGTGGATGGAGAGCGTGTTCTCCGTTCTCTGCCACGCCACGAACACGCCGAGGAGCACGACGGCGAACAGTGGGGCCGAGGCGATGTAGGGGACGTGGAATCCGACGTGGAGCACGTCGGCGGCCATCGTGCCGAAGACTCCGACCATGACGACGGCGAACCAGTAGGTCCAGGCCATGTACCGGCGCATCGAGAACTGCAGCACCAGTGCGCCCACGAACCCCACGAACCCCAGTGCGACGGCGGGGACGGAGTTCAGCGCGTGGACCAGATAGTCCGAGGTGGACTCGCCCATGGCCGTCGAGAGGGCTTTCACGATCCAGAAGTAGGCCGTGATCTCGGGAACTCTGAGGGCCCCGCGAGCCGTCAGTGCCGATGGGCGTGTGCTCGCAGCCATCCGGGAATCTTGACGCGGGATGGGCGCCCGGCCACGTTGCCTCCCTCAAGGATTCCTCAGGTTCGGACGGACGGTGACCAGGGGCGCCCACTCCGAGACCCCGGCTCGCCGCATTAACGCAAGCCGGCCATCAGGAATTCGTCGACAAAAGCACGGACGCTCGCCGGATCGTCGGCATCCACCGCCTCCCCGGGAACGGTCACGAGCGACAGCACCATCCGCATGACCCATTCGCCGGCTCGAGCGATGTTCAAGTCACCGCGCACCTCGCCTCGAGCGCGGGCGGCTTCCAGATAGGGGTGCCAGAAGCCGGCAAAGCCCGGCATCATCTCCCGCAACCCGGTCCCGACGATCTCGGCGAAGGCCTCGGGTTCTTCGGCCTTCAACTGGAGGAGGAGAGCTGGTGGCTCGTGCTCCCGGGACAGCAGCACCGCCTCGGCCACCTGTGCTGCGATGCCTTCGACCGCCGTCACCCGAGCATGGGCATTGGCCCAGAAGGTCTCGTCGGTGCGAGCCAGCGTGGCGACGACCAGCGATGCCTTGTTGGGAAAGAGGCGATAGAGCCAAGCCCGGGAGACGCCGGCTTCATGGGCAATGGCGATCACCGTGGTCCGGCGGATGCCGGAGGAACGGAGGCACCGCTCAGTGGCGGCGAGCAGGCGATCCTGGGTCCCGACGGGTGGGGCGACAGTTGACGCGTTCACCGCATGACGAAGTCTTCGAGGTCCGGCTCCTTGGTCCAACGCCAGTAGTCGACTAGGCGCCAGGGGCTCAGCACGTGGATCTCGCCGTAGGCGTTCTTGAAGAACGAATGCTTGACCGAGGGCTGCGACCACACCAACGTCTTGATCTCCCGCTGCGATCGTTCGTGCCAGTCGGTGTACTTCTCCTGGCGGGGCTCCATCGAACGATGGCCACCGTCGATGAGCTCTTCCAAACACTGGGTGATGTACCGCATCTGGCATTCGGAGTGGAAGATGAGGCTACCGCCGTGGGCCAGGTTCGTCCCCGGGCCGTACATGCAGAACAGGTTGGGGAACCCAGGGACGGTGATGCCCAGATACGCCGCCGGGCGCTCGCCCCAGAGAGAGCGGAGGTCAGCCCCGTCGCGTCCGGTGATCTCCATCGGCCACAGCACCCGATTGGCATGGAAGCCGGTGGCGTAGACGATGACGTCGGCGGGATGCCTCTCACCATCGACGGTGACGACGGCGTCGGCCTCGATGTGGTCGATGCCGGTGCGAACCAGCTCGACGTCGTCACGGGTCAATGTTCTCAGCCAGCTACCGTTGTCCTGCAGCGTGCGTTTTCCGGTGGCCGGGTAGTCGGGGACCACCTTGGCAATGAGGTCGGGGTCGTCGCCGACCTGGCTGGTGATCCAGTCGGTGAACCTCTGGCGGGCGATTTCGTTCGACGCACTGACGGCCCGCTGCTGGTCGGGATAGTCAGGGTCGACCCGGGCCGCAGCCAGCCCCTTGTCGCATCCCGGCCAGAACAGCAAGAAGCGGTACCAGCGCCCGTAGAACGGCAGGTGCCGCAGCGCCCAGCGCACGCCGGTTCCCACCGTCTCGTGGTAGTTCGGGTTAGGGAACATCCATTGGGCCGTCCGCTGGAAGACGGTCAGGTGCCCGACGTCGGCCGCGATAGTCGGGGCGATCTGAAAGCCGCTGGCTCCCGCCCCGATCATGGCCACCCGCTTTCCGGCCATGTCGACCGAGTGGTCCCATCGCGCCGAATGGAACGCGGGGCCGGCGAAGGTCTCCTGTCCGGGGATCTCCGGGGTGTGCGGGCGGTTCAGCTGCCCCACCGCGGAGATGATCGCTCGGGCGACCAGTGTCGTCTCGGCGCCACCCGACTCTCGGACCCGGACCGACCACGTGCCCGCACTCTCATCCCACTCGGCACCCAGCACTTCGGTCTCCCAGCGAACGTGGGGTTCGATGCCGTGCTTGGTCATGACCGATTCGAAGTACGACTGAAGCTCTGGCTGCTGGGCGAAGAACTCCGTCCACGTGTAGCTCGGCTCGAAGCTGTAGCAGTAGAAATGATTGCCCACGTCGACGCGGGCCCCGGGGTACGAGTTCTCCCACCAGGTGCCGCCCACGCCGGCGTTCTTCTCGACGATGGTGAACGGGATCCCGGCCTCTTTCAGCCGGATCCCGGCCAAGAGACCGGACTGGCCACACCCGATGACCACGACGGGGAAGGCCTCCCGGGCGGTTGCATCAGCGGGGGCGCCCACCTTCCGGGCGTCAGCTCCGTCGAGCTCCATCTCCTCCATGAGCATGGGGACGTATTCGGCCGGCACATCCTCACAGACCAGCCATGCCATCATCTCGTGCAACAGTTCGGCCGAGATGGGCTCGGGCTCGGGACAACCCCGATCCCGGTAGTCCCGGATCACTTCGAGGGCCAGGGCCCTGACCTCTGCCTTGTCGTCGTCGGACATGAAGCCCTGGACCTCGTTGAGAAAAAGCCCGGCCGGCTTGAGCCGTCCCCGGATGAGCTCGGGATCCCCGGTCATGTGGACGAGCGAGAGCATCAGCGTCGGGATGCTGACGTCCGACAGGGCGGCGGCGATGTCCTGGTCGGATGCGTCGAACGGCTCGCCTGCGTGCGGGTTCCGCATGTCGTGGGCCCTTTCTCGACGCGGAGGCGGTCCCCCCGCTTGATGTGTCACAGTACACAACATCGAGATTGTGTCTACCGAGCTGTAGGGGGTTCCGTGCGCCAGGTCGTCATCGATGGTCCGGGCCAGGTCAGGCTGGTCGACACTCCCGATGCCGTGCCCCCTGGTGCCGACGGCGCCGTGGTGGCAGTGGAGGCCACCGCCATCTGCGGATCAGATCTGCACTTCTACGACGGTGACATCCCCGTCGGTGGAGGCTTCTCGGTGGGACACGAGTTTCTGGGCACTGTGGTCGAGGTGGGACCCGACGTGCGCCGGTTCCGGGTCGGTGACCGGGTGCTCACGGCCTCGGTGGCCGGGTGCGGGAACTGCGATGGATGTGCGACCGGTGACCCGATCACGTGCGTCGAGGGGGCGAAGGTGTTCGGGTCGGGAGGCCTGCCTGGAGGACAGGCGTCAGCCGTCGCCGTACCGTCGGCCGACTTTCAGCTGCTGCGAATCCCCGAGGGGTTGGACGACGAGGCGGCGCTGCTACTGACCGACAACCTCAACACCGGGTGGATCGGAGCCAAGCGGGCCGACATCCCCGCCGGGGGGACCGTCGTCGTGCTGGGCCTCGGTGCGGTCGGGCTCTGCGCGGTGCGCGGCGCCTTTGCCCTGGGTGCCGGCCGGGTGCTGGCGGCCGATCCCGTGGCCGGCCGCCGTGCGTTGGCCGCCGATTCCGGCGCCATCCCCATCGAGGGGTCGACCACCGAGGCGGTCCTGGAGGCCACTGGCGGACGGGGAGCGGACGCGGTCATCGACGCCGTCGCCCTCGACACCACCCTCACCGATGCCCTGACCTGCGTCCGAGCCGGCGGCACGGTGTCGGTCATCGGCGTGCACAACCTCGATCCGTATCCGTTGCCCATCCTGGGGGGCTTGTTCCGGAGCCTCACCCTCCGGATGACCACCGCTCCGGTTCACCAGACGTGGAAGGAGCTGGTCCCGTTGGTGGCGAACGGCCGGATACGGACGGACGGCATCTTCACGCATCGTTTCCCGCTTACCGAGGCTCCCCAGGCATACGCGGCCGTCGCCGCCCGGACGGCCGACTGCATCAAAGTGATGATGCTGCCCTGATCGGCCTGGCCTGGTCGCGCCTGGAGTGTGCGCGCCTACGACGCCGGGGGCTGCGATACGTCGACGCGCGACAAGAACTCGATCACTTCGGGCACGCTTCGAGGATCCTGGGCAAAGAAGGCGTGGCCCCCCTCGTACTCGTGCAATTCTGCACCCACGATGGCTGATGCCATTGCCTTGCTGTTGCCAGGCGGGGCGATCCCGTCATAGCGTCCGCATCCGATAAAGGTGGGGCAGGTGATGGCCGGGAGCCTGTCCCAGACATCATGGGTGCGACGGGCATCGAGCTGCTCGAGCTCGCCCCGCCTGCGTTGGGGATCCGACTGCGGTTCCCGGCTGTCGATCATCGCCGCCAGTGCCGCGTCACCGGGATGTGCGGCCAGCCAGGCGTCGTCGAATCGAGTGTCGATCAATCGGCGTCGTAGCTGGGAGCGTTTCTCCGCCGGGAGCGCCTCCACTTCGTGCAATGGGTAGGAGGACCGGTCCGGTCCCCCCGGAGAAGTGCACAGCAGGGCCAAGCGCTCAACGCGGTCGGGTGCGGTCACCGCCAGTTCCTGGGCCACCATGCCCCCGAAGCTGACGCCCAGCACGCAGGCGCTGTCCCAACCCTCGGCATCCATCACCGCCAGCGCATCGGCGGCGCAATCGGCCATGGCGTACGGGCGGGTAACGGGACCGCTCAGGCCCAAGCCCCGCGCGTCCAAGGTGAGGAAGTCGAACGATGGGTCAAACACCGAGAACATCGCCCTCGACGTTTCGATGGTCGTGCCCGATCCGTTGAGGAAGAGCAGCCGGGGACCGACGCCGGATCTCTCGTAGTACAGATCGACGCCATCGGCAGAAACAGTGCTCACCACTTCCTCCAAGGGCCGTGGCGCCGCGGCCGACCGAGCCCGGGCATCGTCAGTCGGCCAGGGCCTGGTACACCAGGGCCCGAAGCTGGGCCCGGAACGGATAGGAGCTCGACGGCAGGAGCTGGGTCATGAACACCGCGGCCAGGTCTTCCAACGGATCGACCCAGAACGCGGTGCTGGCCGCTCCGCCCCAGAAGTACTCGCCGACCGACCCTACGGTGCCCGTCGCTGCGGGCCCGTTGCCGATTGCGAACCCCAGGCCGAAACCGACCCCGTCGAACTCCACCTCACCGAAGCCGCCCGTAGCCAGGTCGGACAACAGACCCTGGCCCGGGAGGTGGTTGGCCGTCATGAGGTCGAGGGTCTTGCGCCCGATGAGGCGGCGGCCGTCGAGCTCGCCCCGGTTGAGCAGCATCTGGGAAAAGCGGAGGTAGTCACCCGAGGTCGACACCAATCCCCCGGCGCCCGACTGGTACGAGCGGAGCCGACGGTAGGGGCTCTCCTCCGGATCGTCCTGCAGGGCGGGCGACACGCCGGGCAGGTAGTTGTAGCAGGCCGCAAACCGGGACACCGAGTCGTCGTCGACCGAGAAGCCGGTGTCGACCATGCCCAGGGGTTCCAAGACATGGGCGTGGAGATACCGGTCGAACCGCTCCCCAGAGAGGATCTCCACCAGCCGGGCGCAGACATCGGTGGACAGTCCGTAGTTCCAACGCGACCCGGGTTGGAACTTGAGGGGGAACTCGGCCAGCAGCGAGCACACCCCCTCCAGCGTCATCCCGCTTCGGGCCTCTCGCAACGAGGCGGCGAAGCGGGCGTCGGTGGGGTGGCCAGGCGTCACCCCACCGGCCAGGCCGGTCATGTGGGTCAGGGCATCGCGCACCGATACCGGCCGGGTCTGGTCCACCATCCGGAGGGACCCGTCGGATTGCAGCTCGCCCACCTTGAGGTGCCGCCACTCGGGGATGTACCGGTGCAGCGGGTCGCTCAGCTGAAAGAGCCCCTGCTCGTAGAGCTGCATCAGGGCCAGCGAGGTAATCGGCTTGGTCATGGAGTAGATGCGCCAGATGGTGTCGTCGGCCACCGGTTTCGATCGGTCACGGTCCATGAGGCCCATCGACCGCCAGTAGGCGACCTTTCCGTTCCGGGCCACGGCCACCTGGCAGCCGGGTATCTTCCCGGTGGCCACGTAGCGGCCGTCGAAGTGCTCCGTGATCCGCTCGAGCCGACGGGGGTCGAAGCCGGCACCGTCCGGATCGACCTTCACCGGGTCATACTCCGGTCCTTCGCCACCTCGTCATAGGAGTCATAGTCCGAGGCGGTGTCGTCGGCGTGCTCGAACTCCAGCAGGCCCGCTTGCCCCCACCGGTCCCGCAGGTAGCCGCGGTTGGCGTCGAGCAGGCCGAGCTTGCCCACATTGGGCACCAGCTTGGCGAAGAACCCGCGCTGGAACCCGACGAAGGGGCTCGACTTCATCCTGCCGGCGGCAGCAGACAGGTGAGGAACCAGGGCGCCCACATCCACACCGAGGCGCTCCCACACTTCCGGCGTGGTCGACCGGGCCCGGTTGCGCAGCGTGTTGTCCAAGAGGAACTCCTGGCGATCCTTCAGTTCGGCGTCGGTCAGTCCCGCATAGAACTCCTTGAGGGTCAGGATTCCGAAGGCCACGTGGCGAGCCTCGTCCGACATGACGTAGCGGAGGAGCTTGCGCAACAGGGGCTCTTCGGTGCGGCGCAGCATGTCGCCGAAGGCGGCCAGGGCCAGGCTCTCGATCACGATCTGCATGCCCAGGTAGGCGATGTCCCAGCGGCTGTCCTCGAGCAGCACCGTGATCTGCTCCTCCAGGAACGGGCTCATCGGGTAGGCCTCGCCCACCTTCAGATCGAGGTACTTGGCGAACACCTCGGTGTGGCGGGCCTCGTCCATCGTCTGGGTGGCGGCGTAGTACTTGGCGTCGATCCACGGAACGGTCTCGACGATCTTGGCCGCGGTGAGCATGGCCCCTTGCTCACCGTGCATGAACTGGCTGAGCGACGCCTTGAACAGCTCTATGCCCAGGGCGGTGAACTCCCTGTCACCCCACTGGGCGATGGGCGAGCCCGGCTCAGCCGCCGCGGCCCGGAACAACTGTATGGACGGGGATCCCTGGTCGACCAGGCCCTCGGGATCGACATCGGTATCCCAATCCAGATCGGTCAGGCTGTTCCACTGGGAACCCATGGCCTTGTTGTACAGGGTGACCAGTTGGGTCCTCGATCGCTCATAGTCCCAGAGATAGATCCGGTCGGCATGGTCGTGGACGAGCTTGAAGGTCGCTTCCGCCTCGCCCGCAGATACCGGGCTCTCGTGATCAGCCAGTGTCACTTTCGCCACGCTACCGTGAAGCCCGCAGCAAAGCATGGCGATGCCCGACGTCGTTGCTCACCGATCCGGCGGCGTGTTGTAATCGGGCAATGGCCCTCCCCCGACAGTTGAAAATGGACACCGACGAACTGGCTTCGTTTCTGGCCGGGGACCCACAGCTGCCCTGCTACGCCACCGTCAGCTCGCTGCGACGCGACGGCTCACCCATCGGTGTGCCGCTCGGCTACCTCTACCAGGATGGTTGGATCTACTTCAGCATGAACCCGGCCACGTCGGGCACGCTCAGAATCCGACGCGATCCTCGGGTGTGCGTCACCGTCTACAACGACCGCTATCCGGTGCGCTTCGCCGTCATCACCGGGGCGGCCGAAGAGTTCCCCGACGCTGACCACGTCATCGAGCGCAAGAAGTTCATGCGCAACATGGGCCACGTGGGCGACGAGATCGACCTCGACGCCTACTTCGCTCTCCATGAGGAAGGCGGCCGTGCCGTGTTCCGGGTTCGGGTCGACCCCGAACGGGTTGCTTCCATGGATGCCACCAAAGCGGCCGACCCCGAGACGGGTCAGATGCGCACTCCTGAAGAGGTGAGCCAAGTAGAGCGGTGACAGCGGGGTGTCGGTCCGTCACCGAGCCGCCGGCTAGGTCTCTGGACAGAACAGCTAGGGAACGGCGAGGACGCCAGCGATGTCGATACCCAATGTCGGTCCCATGTCGTTCGCACCGGCTTCGGTAATGGTCAGCGCACGCGACCCGGACCGCCGTTGTGTCCATCCCTGGTCTTCGAACCAGCTCAGCAGGCGGGCACCAAGCGTTCCGGCAAGGTGGTGGCGCTGTTCGCTCCAGTCCACGCAGTACCGGATGAACGGGCGCCTCCCCGCCCCCGAACAGTCGACGCCCAGGGATTCCAACCTGGCATGTCCTTTGTCGCTGAGGAAGTAGGCCACATCCCAGCCCGGGGCCGAGAGGCGATCACGAATCGAGCGATCCGCATCGAAGGTACCGTCGCCCCCTTCGAGCATCCCCTGGGCCAGGAGTGCGTCCATAAGGGCCACGCCCAGCCGCCCGGCGAGATGGTCGTAGCACGTTCGCGCTCTGCGTAGCGCCTCGGCCTTGGTTCCCTGCCGAAGGGATTGCACGTTCATCGGTGGTGCCACCCGGGCGATGGACTCGATCAACTCGCCGACATGAGGACCGGCCAGGCGGTAGTAGCGGTGCCGCCCGTGGGGCTCGACGACAAGCATCCCGGCGTCCAGGAGGCGGCCGAGGTGGGTACTGGTGGTGGATGGGGCGATACCCGCTTCAGCAGCCAGGCGGCTGGCCGGAAGTGCCCGTCCGTCGTCGAGGGCCATGAGCATGCGGCAACGGCTTCGATCAGCGAGGACCTCGGCCACGGCGGCGATATCGGCATCTCCGTCCATGGGCGCCAGCGTAGGGGATCCATATTTCGCTGGGGACCGAAGTGTTGAGGGATAACAGTATCTCTGTGACCGCCGGACGTCCGCGTGACCTCGAGCTGATCTGATCTTCGGCCCCCGTTGGCCCCTTTGGGCGGAGGATCTTCCATATGCATCGTTTTAGATGTATCGTTACCGATATGGATGCTCTGGACCTGATCCGACTCGGCCGTCAGCTCACCAAAGTCGGCGAAGAGGCCATGCGGGGCTCCGGGGCTCATCCGCTGCCGACCGGACCCACTCTGGTGATGAGCGATGTGTTGTCCCATCCGGACAGTTCGATCACCGAGATCACCGGACGAACCGGCCTTCCTCAGAGCTACGTGTCGGCATCGGTCGCCCGCTTACGTGAGGAGGGAATAGTGGCAACGGCAGCAGACCCCTCCGACGGTCGGCGCACCCTTGTCCGCATGAGCGATCGGCACATGGGCAACGTCGCTCGACGAGGTGCGATCGCGGTGGATGCTGCGCTGGCCGCCGCACTCCATGAGGACGGTCCCGACGCCATCACCGAGACGCTGGCCACCCTCGGGGATCTGGCGGTACGGCTCCGTCCGGCTCAGCCCGGCCCATTTCTTCAGCAGCTGCGAGCCGTCCGGGCCGAGCACGGGGCGCCCACCGCCGGTGCGGGCCGGCCGGCGGGCTGAGGGGGGAAGGATGCACGGAGGCGGCCTGTTCATGATGCTCCGCCAGCACGTGGCCTACGCCAAGCCCTGGCAACAAGTGCTCGGAAGCGCAGTGTGTGTGGCCGTCGGCATCGTGGTGGTGTTCTTGGGCCACGTGACGGGGGTTCTCGTCTCCCTCTTCGGTGTGGGCCTGGGGGCGCAGGCCATAGGGCTGCGCCGTCATGGTCGGCGGTCACATCCCGTCGAAACGGGTGCTGAGTCGCCGGTCGGGCACCGAGAAGGGGCCGACTGACACACGATCGGTGACCGCCCGCCCGGTCACCGCCGCCACGGCGATCGATGTATTGCTACTGTTCCAACGTGAGCAGCCAGATGGTGAGCTGCCGTCCAGGCCTGGGGGGACTGTGACCGACGAGCGAGCGCACAGCAGACCACTACGCACCGTTCTCTTCGTTCCCGGAAGCGAGCGCGAACAAGTCGAGAAATCCCGATTCCACGGTGCCGACGCCGTGGTCATCGACCTCGAAGAGCCCCGCACGCCGTGCTCCGAGGCGGACCGTGAGCGGGCTCGACAGATCGTCTCGGAGTTCTTCTCCAGCCTCTCCGACGACCCCGGCGCACCCCTCTGGTTCGCCCGGGTGCAGGCGGTCGACACCGGCCAGACCCTGAAGGACCTGCGGGCGGTCATGCACGAGAAGCTGGCTGGGATCCTGCTGCCGAAAGTGCAGGGGCCGCGGGACATACACGGCGCCCACGCCCTCCTCAACTGCATGGAGGTCGAATCGGGCCGGCCGCTCGGGTCCACGATCATCTACCCCATCCTCGAGACCGCCCAGGCGCTCCGCCTGGCCTACGAGATCGCCATGGCATCCGAACGAGTGTTGTACATGGGCGGCGCCGTGTCCCGGTTCGGCGACATTCACCAGGCGTTGGGGTTCCGGTGGTCGGCCGAGGGCAGAGAGACCCTCTTTCTCCGCTCCAAGGTCCTCCTCGATGCCAAGGCAGCAGGGATCCGGTACCCGATCAGCGGCATGTGGGGTGGCGACAGCGACGACCTCGATGGCCTGCGCAGGTGGGCCACCGAGCTTCGCGACCTCGGCTACTACGGGATGATGATCGGCAATCCTGATCACATCCCCCTGGTGCACGAGGTCTTCTCCCCAACCGACGACGAGCTCGCCTTCTGGCAGGAGTTGGACCGTCTGGCCACCGAAGCCGAGGGACGCGAGGCCGGCCGCATCGAATACGGCGACCCGAACCAGGGCGAGGGCTACGTCGTGCACATCGCCCATGTGGGGTCGGCCCGCAAGAACCTGGCCTGGGCGCGGGACCTGGGCCGGACCGACTAGCACGTACATCCGGGGGAGCCATCGATGACGACGACGAGGAACATGACGGCCGCTGATGTCCGGTCGGAGGTGGGGCATCCGATCATCGACGCCGACGGGCACTTCATGGAGTTCATGCCCCTGGTGAACGACGAGATATTGGCCTATCTCGAAGAGGCGGGGGGCACCGCGCTCGGGGATCGGTTTCGGGCCCACGCCCTGAAGGAACTGGACACGGCCGTGTTCGAGGCCGACCGATCGGGGCGGGCCATCGTGGACCCATGGCGATCGATGCCCTCATGGTGGGGGAACCCGGTGTCGGACCCCAGAGACCGGGCCACTGCCCATCTCCCGCGCTTGATGTACGACCGCCTGGAGGAGCTGGGCATCGACTTCATGTTGATCTATCCCTCGTGGACCCTGGGCTTTCTCATGAGCACCGACGACGAGCTCCGTGCCCCGACCTGTCGGGCCACCAACCGGTACTTCGCCACGCTGTTCTCCCCTTACCGCGATCGGCTCGAACCGGGCGCACTCATTCCCATGCAGAACCCGGACGAGGCCGTCGCCGAGATCGACTTCGCCGTCCAGCAGCTGGGCTTCAAGTCGGTGGTGCTGGCCGGTCACGCATTCCGCCCGGTGGGGCCCAAGGGTGGACCACCGATTGGTTCACGCCTCGACGTCTTCGGCCTCGACAGCCCCTATGACTACGATCCGGTTTGGGAGGCTTGCGTGCGGAACAAGGTCGCTCCCGCCTTCCACAGCTCCCTGCAGCAGGTGCATCCCGCCCGCTCGATCACCAACTATGTGTTCAACCACGTCAACGGGATCGCCGGGGCCCATGAGGTCCTGTGCAAGGCGCTCTTCCTCGGCGGCGTGTACCGGCGGTTTCCCGACCTGCGCATCGGCTTCCTCGAAGGAGGGGTGACCTGGGGCTGTGCCCTGCTCGCCGACCTCATCGGCCACTGGGAGAAGCGGGGCGGGCACGCCATCAACGACCTCGATCCGGCCAACCTCGACGTGGCCGCGGTGCTGGCGCTGGTGGAGCAGTACGGGAGCGATGACATGACCAACAACCTGAGCCAACTGGGTGAGCACCTGTCCCGGCGCCCCGGGCGCCCGGCGGTGCTCGACGAGTTCGCAGCCGCCGGCGTCACCACGGTGGAGGACATCATCGAGCCCTTCGAGACTCGCTTGTACTTCGGTTGCGAGGCCGACGACCCGCTGATCTCGTTCGGCTTCCATCTCGATTTCGAAGGACGCCAGGTCGCCCTGAGGCCGATGCTCGGTAGTGACGTGTCCCACTGGGATGCACCGGTGATGAGCAACGTGATGGTCGAGGCGTACGAGCTGCTGGAGCGGGGATCGGTTACGGCCCAGGAGTTCGAACAGTTCACCTTCACCAACCCGGTCCGGCTCCATGCCGGAGCCAACCCGCGGTTCTTCGAGGGGACGGTCTGCGAGCAGGAGGCGGCATCAGCGCTGTGAGCGCATCAGGGCGAGGTCGGTCGAAGGTCCCTCAGGTGCCCAGGTAGCTGGAGGAGAGCTCGTCTTCCAGTTCGGCCGGCGTTCCCCGCCGCACGATCTGGCCCTGGAGCATGACGGCCACCGAGTCGGCAATGGGCAGGACGGTCCGGGCGAACTGCTCGACAACCAGAATCGAGAGCCCCTGGCTGGCCAACTCGGTCACCAGCTCGTAGAGCTGGCGGACCACGATGGGGGCGAGCCCCATGGACAGCTCGTCCAGCATGACCAGCTTGGGGTCGGTGCCGAAGGCCCGGGACAGGGCCAGCATCTGCTGTTCCCCTCCCGACAGCGTCCCGGCCAGCTGCTTGCGGCGCTCGCCCAGTCGGGGGAACCGCGAATAGGTCACGTCCTCCAAGTGGGACATCTCCGCTCCCACCTGGGTGGCCATGAGCACGTTCTCCCGGACGGTCAAGTTGGGGAAGATGCCGCGCCCCTCGGGCACCGTGCAGATGCCACGACGGGACAGAGCCCCGGCCGAGGTCTTGGTGACGTTCTCGCCCTCGAACCACACTTCACCCTCATCGGCTGTGTGCACGCCGGCGCACACGTTGAGCAGCGTGCTCTTGCCGCCGCCGTTCGGTCCGAGCAGGGCGGCAACTTTGCCCGGATAGACCTGAAAGTCGACATCGTGCAGGACCTCGATCGGCCCGTATCCGGCGCGGATGGACCGCACCTCCAGCAAGGGGGCCTCGCTCATCCCACGCCTTCCGTCGAGCCGAGATAGGCGTCGATGACCGCCGGCTCGAGCCGGATCTGCTCGGGCGGCCCGCTGGCGATGATCTGGCCGTAGTCCAGGACGTGGATCGTGGCGCACACTCCCATGACCAGCGAGACATCGTGCTCGACCAAACAGATGCCCAGGCTGTCCTCGCGGGCCAGCTGGCCCAGGAGCTGACCGAACGCCGCCGTCTCCGACTCGGTCTGACCCGATGCCGGCTCGTCGAGCAGCAGGATGCGGGGCTTGGTCATGAGGGCGCGGGCCACCTCGATGATCCGGGCCCGGGCCGTGGGCAGCTCCCCCACCTCCCGGTCGGCCACGTCCTCCAGGCCGAGCAGGCCCATGACCCGGTCGGTCTCGGCCTTGACGTCGATCCGGAACCGGCGCCCCCAGGCGTTGCGGATGTCGCCGGCAACCCGGACGTTGTCCCGGACCGAGAGCGAGGTGAACAGCTCGAGCTGCTGGTAGCTGCGGGACAGCCCCCGTCGGGCGCGGGCTGCGGGCCCGGCTCGGGTCACGTCGTGGCCGTCGACGGCGATTCGGCCGCTGGTGGGATCGAGCAGGCCGCTGATGACGTTGAAGAGCGTCGTCTTGCCGGCCCCGTTCGGGCCGATGAGCCCGGTGACCGATCCCTCGTCTACCGACAGCGACACCCCGTCGAGGACCACATTGCCGCCGAAGGCCATGGAGATTTCCGTTGCCTCAAGGACGGCCACCGGTCGACCCCCCTTCGAAGCCCATACGCACCGGCCCGCTGGCCGCTGGGGTCGGAACCACGCTGGTCGACTCGACCACCGGCGTGGTCGAGGCAGACGGCGGCGACCCGCTCGGGGGCGGCGGTGGGGCGAACGCCTCGGGCATCAGCGCCTTGCCCACGACCGGAATGCCAAAGACGATGATGGCGGTGGCGAACACAAACCACCAGTTGGACATGACCTTGGTCACCACCAGCAGGTAGGCGGCGACCTCGAGGAGGATGCCGCCGGCCAGAACCGGCTTTGCCCTCCACAGCGGGGCGTAGCTCTCTACGATCTGGCCGACGGACCCGCTCGGGTTGCGGCCGAGGCTGACCCCGATCGCCGCCGGGGCCACCAGCGTGAGATTGGCGATGAACATCCAGGGGCCGCCGTGGTGGCTGTAGAGGTTCTGGAACGTGCTGGTGATGGCCTGGAAGCCGACCCCGGCCAGCACCCCGCCGATGAGCGCTCCGGCCACGTTGCCGATGCCGCCGACCACAGTCAGCATGACCAGCGTGAGGCTGATGAAAATGATGAACGAGTTCGGGTTGACCGAGATGGAGGCCGACGACATCAGGATGCCGCCCAGCCCGGCGATGGCCGCCGAGAGCACGAAGACCGACAGCTTCAGCTTGACCAGGTTCTGGCCCAGGGTGGCGGTGGCTGCCGGGCTGTCCTTCATGGCGGCCAGGCGCCGGCCGTAGGCGCTGTGGCGCAGGGCGATGAGCCCGATGCCGATGACGGCGAAGACCACGGTCACCGTGGTGAGGAAGGCCTTGGGCGCGGCCAGGTCGAGCGGCCCCACCTTGATCTTGGGGACGTTGAGCGTCCCGTTGGTGAAGATCGAGAAGTGGGTGTGGAAGATGGGCAGGATGTGGGGGGAGACGTCGGAGATGATCATGTCGGAGACGAAGACCCCGAAGGCCAGCGTGGCCAGGGCCAGGTACAGCCCTCGCAACCGGAGGGCGGGCAGGGCTATGAGCCCGCCGATGACCGCGGCGGCGGCCATGCCGATGAAGATGCCCCCGAGGGTGATCCGCTGGTGGAGCCCCACCCCAGACAGGCCCAGGTGAAAGGTGAAGATGGTGGCGATCGCCCCGAGGGACACCGGGGCCAGATTGATCTCTCCGGCATAGCCGGTGAGCACGGTGAGCGACAGGGCGATGATGGCGAAGGTCATCCCCACGGTCAGGGCCGTGATCGCCGCGCCGGTCATGATGACCTCGAGGAGCAGGATGACAGCGAGGAGGATGATCGACCACAGCCCGGCGGACTTCAGACTCGGGACTTTGAACCGCTCCCGGCTGCGCAGGAGGATGGCGCCGCGTAGCCGGTCCTGGGGCAGGACCAGGAGGACCACGAACAGGACGATCATGGGCAGCGAGATCCGGAAGTTGGACGCCCACGTCCACGTGGTCGGGAAATAGGCCAGCACATAGTTGCTGGCCAGGCCGAGGACGATGGCACCGATGAAGGTGCGGGGCAGGCTGCGCAACCTGCCGAACATGGCCGCGGCGATGGCATCGAGGACCAGCAAGGTGAGCTGGGTGACGTCGAGCGTACCCCCGCTGATCGGCGTGATGAGGATGCCGGCCAGGGCGGCCAGCGCCCCGCCCATGGCCCACGAGATGCCGGCCAGGCGCCCCGGTCGGCCGCCGTTGAGCTCGAGCAGAGCGGGATTGTCGACGACGGCGCGCATGGCGACGCCGGTCCGGGTCCGCTGGAAGAGATAGCGCAGGCCCACGGCGATGGCCACCGCCGCCCCGATGGCGATGATCTCGTGGTCGGTCACGTAGACGCCCAGGAACTTGAACTTGGCCGTGTAGCCGAAGAAGGGGAAGTCGTTCCGGGGGGTGGTGGGGTTCCAGATCCACTGGGCCAGGGCGATGATGCCGAGTGTGACGCTCACCGTGACCACGATCTTGGTGATCTCGGCCGTGTTCCGCAGCCCGCGCATGATGCCTGCGTATAACAGCGCCCCGAACAGCGGGGCCAGGATGAGCAGGACCAGGATCAGACACAGCGGGGCCGGCCAGTCCCAGCCGAAACGGAATTGCCAGTAGACGTAGGCGGCCAGCATGGCGATGGCGCCCTGGGCGAAGTTGAAGATCCCCGACGTCGTGTAGGTGAGCACCAGTCCCGAGGCGGCGATCCCATAGACCGCGCCGATAACCAGGCCGGAGATGGTATATGAGAGGAACAGGTGCATGGTGATCCCTTCACCCCTCCGTCCAGGCCACGAGCGGGCGGCTGCGCCTGGACGGAGGGCCGGCGTGCGTTAGGACTGCGGTTTGATCACCGACGGGGTGACGTACTTGGTCGATTTGTTGTCTGCGTTCAGGGTGGTCCCGAGGACGGCTGCCCCCGTGTTGGGCACCACGAACTTGGACGAGCACTGGTAGGTCCCCAGCTTCTTCGGCACCACCTGCACGTACTTGGTGTTCTGAAGGCGAAGGAGCACGCCGCACTGCGGCGGTGTGTTCTTGCTCACATCACCCGGGGCGGACAGACCACCACCGGTCCAGGCCGTTACCTTGGACAGGTTGTTGACCATGCACTGCCGGGTCAGTGTGGACCCGCAGGCCTTGGCCTCGGTCGCCCACAGGAGGAATGCCGACGCCGCCTGCTCGCCGAGCTGGTTGGTGGGTCCGGACGCCTTCACGATGTTCAGGTACTGCTTTATCGCCGGGACCACGTTGGCCGCGTTCAGCGGCGCGTAGGCGGAGCGGACGTAGAAGTTGTTGGCCAGACCGCTCGTGTTCCATGCGGCGAACTGGGGCGAGTACAGGTTGGTGTCGCCCACCCAGATCGGGTTGTAACCCAGCTGGTTGTCGGCCTGCAGTATGCCGTAGAGCTCAGGGCTGGGCGAGACGTCGGTGTAGACGACCTGGGCGCCGCAGCTCTGGAGCTTCTGGGCGAAGGGCGTGTAGTCGGGCTCGCCGGTGTACTGGATCTGGAACGGGCAGTTGAGGTACTTCCACCCCGTCTGCTGGAAGGCCTGCTTGGCCTTGGCCATCGACACCTCCACCGGGGAGAGGTTCTCGGAGTACTCGCCGACCTTGAGCACCTTGGAAGGGAACAACGCCTTGACCTGGTAGGCCGACGAGACCGGACTCATGTTCACCGGGTTCGGGGTCGGCTGGTAGGACTCGTAGGCGTTGGCGACGTCCGATCCCACGGCGAAGCCGGGCACCTGGACGAGGTTGCAGCCGAGCCTCGTCTGCTCGGCCGACTGGTCGAGGGCGAAGCCCTCGCCCACCATCATGAAGTCGGTCTTGCAGGCTTGGGTCATGACCGTGTTGGCGTTGAGGACGGCGGCGTCGTAGTAGTCGCCCACCACCTTGCGCCCGTTGATGCCTCCCTGGGAGTTGCACCAGCTAATGAAGGACCGGACCGCGTTGCCCATCTCCTGGTCGAGGCCCGGGCTCCCCGAGTAGCCCCGATCGTCGCCGTAGGCGATGTGGATAGAGGTGTCGGTCACACCCTGGTCTGTCGCACCCTTGGCGCTTCCCGGACCGCACGGTGTCGGCAGGTTGCCGAACTTGGTGACCGTCGCTGCTGCTGCCGCGCTTCCACTGGCAACAGTCGTGACCATGGCCGTCGAACCGAGCATTGCGAGGGCCAGCAGCACACTGACTGCCGGAGACCTCCTGAACCATCGCATCATAATTCCCCCCTTGCTTAACCGGCGCCACATCTGGCGACCAGAACACTGACCACCGGACCCGGAGCGGCCCCCCAGGCCCGCCGTAGCCGACACTGTAGTCAGGTTGCCGCTGCCCGTGGGGGTCGAGGCAGCGATCAGCTCAGCTGAGCGTGGCGATGGCCTCGTTGAAGATGGAGGAAGGTCGCATGACCGCTGCGGCCAGCGCAGGGTCTGGCTGGTAGTAGCCACCGATGTCGACCGGCGAGCCCTGCACGGCGATCAGCTCGTCGACGATGGCCTGCTCCTGTTCGGACAAGATCTTGGCCAGTGCGGCGAACGCCTCGGCCAGCTGGGGGTCGTCGGCCTGCCTGGCCAGCTCCTGTGCCCAATAGAGCGACAAGTAGAAATGGCTGCCTCGATTGTCGATGCCGCCCAGGTGGCGAGTCGGCGACTTGTCCTCGTTGAGGAAGGTGCCGGTAGCCCGATCGAGTGTGTCGGCCAGGACCTGGGCCCGACGGTTGCCCGTGCTCTGCGCCAGCTGCTCGAAGCTGACAGCCAGGGCGAGGAATTCGCCCAGGCTGTCCCAGCGCAGGTAATTCTCCTTGAGCAGCTGCTGGACGTGCTTGGGCGCTGAGCCTCCGGCTCCCGTCTCGAACAGGCCACCGCCGCTGATCAGCGGGACGACGGAGAGCATTTTGGCGCTGGTGCCGAGTTCCAGGATTGGGAAGAGATCGGTCAGGTAGTCGCGGAGGACGTTCCCGGTCACCGAGATGGTGTCCTCGCCGCGGCGGATGCGCTCCAGGGAGAACGCGGTCGCCTGCTCCGGCGGCATGATCTCGATCTGCAGCCCCTCGGTGTCGTGCTCGGGCAGGTAGGTCTGGACCTTGGCGATCAGGTTGGCGTCGTGAGCCCGATCCTCGTCGAGCCAGAACACCGCCGGGTCGCCGGTGGCACGGGCCCGCTTGACCGCGAGCTTGACCCAGTCCCGGATGGGCACATCCTTGGTCTGGCACATACGGAACACGTCGCCGGCGGCCACCGGCTGCTCCAGTACCGTGGCACCCGCCTGGTCGACGACCCGGACGGTGCCTTCGGCGGGGATCTCGAAGGTCTTGTCGTGGCTGCCGTACTCCTCGGCCGCCTGGGCCATCAGGCCGACGTTCGGCACCGAACCCATGGTGGCCGGGTCGTAGGCGCCGTGGGCGCGGCAGTCGTCGATGACGACCTGGTAGACGCCGGCGTAGCTGCTGTCGGGGATGACGGCGAGGGTGTCGTCCTCCTTCGCCGTCCGGGCCCCACATGTGGCCGGAGGTCCGGATCATGGCCGGCATGGACGCGTCGACGATGACGTCGCTGGGAACGTGCAGGTTGGTGATGCCGCGGTCGGAGTCGACCATGGCCAGGGCGGGACCGGCGGCCAGCTCGGCGTCGAAGGAGGCCCTGATCTCCTCGCCCTCAGGCAACGAGTCCAGGCCCTTGAAGATGGCGCCGAGCCCGTCGTTGGGGCTGAGCCCGGCTGCGGCCAGCGTCGCACCGTAATCGGGCGAACGTCTTCGGGAAGAAGGCCCGCACCGCATGGCCGAAGATGATCGGGTCCGAGATCTTCATCATCGTGGCCTTGAGGTGCACCGAGAACAGCACGCCCTCGGCCTTGGCCCGGGCGATCTGCTGATGCCAGGAACTCGTCCAGCGCCGCCGCACGCATGACCGAGGCGTCCACCACCTCCCCGGCCAGCACGGGCACCGACTGGCGGAGAACCGTCGTACTGCCGTCGGCGCTCGACCAGCTCGATGCGCAGCGAGCCGGCCTCGGTGATGACCGCTGACTGCTCGGTGGAGCGGAAGTCGCCTGCCTCCATGTGGGCGACGTTCGTCTTCGAGTCGGGCGACCATGCCCCCATCCGGTGCGGGTGCGCCTTGGCGTAGTTCTTGACCGAGGCGGGCGCCCGCCGATCCGAGTTGCCCTGGCGCAGAACCGGGTTGACCGCGCTGCCCATCACCTTGTCGTAGCGGGCCCGGACCTCCCGGTCCTCGTCGGTCTTCGGGTCGTCCGGGTAGTCGGGCAGCGCGTAGCCGTGGTGCTGCAGCTCGGCGATCGCTGCCTTCAGCTGCGGGATGGAGGCCGAGATGTTGGGCAGCTTGATGATGTTGGCCTCGGGGGTCTTGGCCAGGTCCCCGAGCTCGGCCAGGGCGTCGTCGACCCGCTGGCCCGCCTCGAGGCGATCGGGGAAGTGGGCCAGGATGCGCCCGGCCAGGGAGATGTCGCGGGTCTCCACGGTGACACCTGCGGTCGAGGCGTACGCCTGGACCACCGGCAGGAACGAATAGGTAGCCAGAGCCGGCGCCTCGTCGGTATGCGTATAGATGATGGTCGAGTCAGTCACCAGTACTCCGCTTCGAGTTGAGAACGCACGAGGGGCACCTCGCACAGGTCAAGAACATCATTTCGTCCCGGGCCGCCGCAACCTGGACGTCTGCGCCGTCAGCAGCCCGAGGACCTCCCAAAGACTACGGGGGTTGGCATGCCCACCGGGTTGGCGTGGAGGCAGGGTCTTTGCCCGTTCCCCAATTGCCTTGTCTCGATGAACCTCCAGGTCAGATGGATTTCGGGACACCGCACCGGCGTCGACAGGGACCGGAGACGCTCGGTCGTGGATGAGGATACGTGGGCGGTCGAGCAATCCCCGGCGCCGGTTGCCCAACGCGGCGTGGCCGGGTCCGCGATCGACCACGACGCTACGGTTGGCCCGTGGAGTCAAACGGGTCGAGAC
Organism: uncultured Acidimicrobiaceae bacterium; assembly: GCA_963781305.1. Lineage (GTDB taxonomy): Bacteria > Actinomycetota > Acidimicrobiia > Acidimicrobiales > RAAP-2 > DASXMT01. Next base: position 473,186 of record CAWAFL010000013.1, on the reverse strand, counting down.
CGCCTGCCGTCGCCGGGTGGCACGCAGTGGCCGATTCGCGCGATCCGACCCGACTCGCTGACCTGCTGGCGGAGGATGTCGTCTTCTGCTCGCCTGCGGTCTACACACCCCAGGAGGGAAAGGAGCTGACCGCCGTGTACCTGGCGGCGGCCATGGTCGTCCTCGGGCCCACGCTGCGCTATGTCGAGGAGTGGTATAGCGATCGCAGTGCAGTGCTGGAATTCGAGGCCGAGCTGGCCGGAACGTTCGTGCAGGGGATCGACATGTTGCGATGGAACGACGAGGACCGGCTGGTCGAGTTCACCGTGATGGTCCGTCCCTTCAGGGGCCTCGAGAAGCTCATCGAGCTGATGGGAAGGCAGCTCGCCGAGCAGGCACGGTGATGGAGGCCGGAGGTCCCCTGGCGCGGGATTCGGGCACAGGTCTACGTACTCGCGGGATGTCCGCCAAGGCGGTCGGACGTAGCGTTGGGCTACGACGGCCCCACGATGGCAGTCGAGCCAGGTCGGAGCCCTTCCGCAGGCATTAGGGGTGAACACGCACATGGCCAGGATCCTGCTTCAGACCACCATCGTCGACGTTCCCGATGACTGGAACGTCGACCGCTTCTCGCTTCTAGCTGACGAGCTGCGGAGTGCCGGACACGAGGTGACGGCTCGCAACCGGGATGAGGGCCGTGAGGACCCGGTCTTGAGTGCCCTCGATACGCAGGGCTACGACCAGCTGTGGCTCATCGCCGTCGATACTGGCGATGGGCTCGGTCCCGATGACGCATCGGGAATCATGCGCTTCCGGGAGAGTGGGGGTGGCGTCCTTACGGCACGGGACCATCAGGATCTGGGCTCTTGCCTCATGCGCTTGGGTTCCATCGGCCAGGTCAATCACTTTCACAACCGCAACCCTGAGCCCGACGCACGGCGCGACGATCAGGACAACCGCGATATCTCGTGGCCCAACTACCACTCCGGCTCCAACGGCGACTACCAGCCGGTGTTGGCAGACGGGCCGGTACACGAGCTGCTCCGCACATCGGCCACGCCGAGCGGCCAGATCGAGTGGTTCCCGGCGCACCCGCACGAGGGAGCGGTGTCGGCCCCCTCCGAACACCCCTTCGCCCGGAGCGTCGCCCGCGGTCGGAGCACCGTGACCGCTAGGCACTTCAACCTCGCTATCTGCCTCGACGGCGAGCAGACCCCCGGTGGGAGACCGATGGGTCGCGCCGTAGCTGAATCGACGTTCCATCACTTCGCCGACATGAACTGGGACGTTGACCGCGGCGCCCCCTCGTTTGTCACCGAGCCACCTGGCGACGAGATCAAGCAGGACCCGACTCACCTACGAGCCTTCAAGGACTACGTCCACAACATCGCCATGTGGCTCCAAGGAGAACAGGGTGCAACCCGCGGACGCGCACAGACTCGAGCGTCCCTCGGTTGACGTGGTTCTTGACGTGATCTGAGGCGCGCCCAGGCTCGTGTTCGAGCTTCCTCGTGGGCCTGGAAAGGCACACCCTGGCAACCAGTTGGTCCGCAAAGATGCCACTTTGGCTCACTTGAGGGCTTGCGTTGGCACACTGATGGTGCCATAGTGGTGCCATGGAACTGGGGCCCTACGTCGAGAAGATCCAGCGGCAACTCGTGGATACTGCCGAGGCCGGCGGCGATGACGCTCGCACCCTGGCCGGACGGCTCGTCGCGCCACTGGACGCCGCGCTTCGGCTGGCGTTCCAGGACGTGCTGGCGGTGGCAGCCGAGGAGATCACCACCGAGCTCGCACCGGGCTCGGTGGAGTTGCGCCTGCGCGGTCGGGACCTCGAGCTGGTGGTGACGCCACCGCCGGTCGACACCGCGGACGACAGTCCGGCCGCCGGCGCCGATGAGGCGATGTCGGACCAGCGGGGGGCGTCGGAGCCCGGTGTCACCTTTCCCCCGTCGGCTGAAGGTGACGAGAGCACGATGTCGCGGATCAACCTTCGTATGCCCGACAACCTCAAGGCCCGGATCGAGCAGGCGGCGAGCGGCGAAGGGCTCTCGGTCAACGCGTGGCTCGTGCGAGCGGCTGGCGCCGCGTTGGAACGAACCAGCACCGACGCTCGACGCGAGCGGCGGTCCCCGCACGGCGCTCAGCGCTACACGGGTTGGGCCCGCTAACCGAGCGCAACCCACGGATTTCTCGTACCACCACTGTCAACAGCGGGCAGACCCCGCTCACTCACCAAAGGACCATCATGCCTACCTTCACCACCCCCTCACCCATCGCCGTCACCATCGAGCTCGGCATCAGTGACATCGAGCTGGTGGCCGGTGATCGCACCGACACCGTCGTCGAGGTGCGGCCCAGCGATCCCGCCAAGCGGGGAGACGTGGCTGCCGCCGAGCGAACCCGCGTCGAATACATAGACGGCAAGCTGATCATCAAGGCAACGAAGGCATGGAAGCAGTACACCTTCAAAGCGGGGCACGAATCCATCGATGTGCGGATCGACCTGCCCGCCGGGTCGGACGTCCACGGCGAGGGAGGGATAACAGCGCTGCGCAGCACGGGTCGCCTCGGCGAGTGCCGGTACAAGACCGGCGTCGGTGACATCCGACTCGAGCAGGCAGGCGCCGTGGAGCTGCGCACCGGTAGCGGTGACATCTCGGTGGAGCATGCAGTCGGCCGAGCCGAGATCACCACGTCCTCGGGTGCCTTGAGGATCGGCAGCATCGAGGGCGCTGCGGTGATCAAGAACTCCAACGGAGACACGCGGATCGGCGATGTCACCGGCGACCTTCGGGTCAATGCGGCGAACGGCACGATCGCCGTCGACCGGGTGGAGGCCGGGGTCGAGGCCAAGACGGCCAACGGAGACGTCCGCCTCGGCGAGCTGGCGCGTGGAACGGCAGTCGTCAACACGGCCTACGGCCGGGTCGACGTCGGAATCCGCCAGGGTGTCCCCGCCTGGCTCGATCTGGTCACCAGCTACGGCAACGTGCAGAACGACCTGAATGCGGACGAGGGTCCTGCATCCGGAGAGGACACCGTGAAAGTACGCGCCCGTACCGCTTTCGGCGACATCACCGTCCACCGGTCATAGGCGGACGACGGAAGGGCGCGGCATGACGGCAACTGGCTGGTTACAACCGGCCGCACTGACCTGGGACGCGCCGCATCCTATGACTCCGGCCGGTAGGTGCAGATCTGCACCCCGGTGGCAGCGGTGGCGCTCTTGACGAGTCGCAACGGACGGGCCCTTCCGTCATCAGGGAAGATGCTCTTACCCCCGCCGAGCAGGATGGGCTCGATCATCACGTTGAGCTCGTCGACCAGTCCTCCGGCGAACAGGGTCTTCACCAGGCTCGCGCTGCCCCAGATCAGCAGGTCGCCTCCGTCCCGGCCGCGGAGCGCGGCAATGTCGGCGACCGGATCCTGAGACAAGAGCGTCGAATTGCTCCACGTGAGGTCCTCTTGCGTCAGCGTGTGGGACGCCACGTACTTCTTGATCGCGTTCATCTGGTCGGCGTATGGGTCACCGGCCCGCTCGGGCCACGCCGCCGCCATTCCCTGCCAGGTACGCCGCCCGAATAACAGGGCCTCGGCCGTACTCATCCCTTCGCCCGTGAAAGTGCCCATCACCTCGGGGTCGAAGTACGGAATCGACCACCCGCCGTGGGCAAAACCCCCATCGGTGTCCTCTTCGCTACCGCCGGGAGCCTGCACCACGCCGTCCAGGCTCATGAACTCGTACGCGACTACTCGCATCGCTCTTCCCTCCGTCTCTGGTCTCGATCTTCAGACGGGTCCGCCCTCGAGAACTCATCGTACGTTCCCGTCCGGCGATTGAGCAGGCGCGTTGGGCCATGCGGACACGGACCTGACGGACCGCTCGGCTGAGCAAGGACCCGGAGGATTCTGCCGAAAACTACGCGTCAGCGGGAAGCGCAGCGCCCCCAAGGCGACGAGACTGGTGTGAAAGGGCAATCGATGGTGATTGCCAGGTCCTGGGCCATTCACCTCGGTTGCGCCTGGTCGAGAGGAGCGTCCGCGATGAGCATGACCAATTGGGGCACCGCACTCGTCGACCCGGTTTCGCCTGAGCTGGATCACATCCGGGGCCCGGTGGGCGCCCCTGTGACCCTGCTCGAGTATGGCGACTTCGAATGCCCATTCTGCGGGACCGCATATGCCGTCGTCGAGGCCGTCCGGACGACAATGCGCCAATCATTGACCTTCTCCTTCCGACACTTCCCCCTTACCACCGTCCACCCAGATGCGTGGGGGGCGGCATTGGCCGCTGAGGCGGCCGGCGCGCAAGGCCATTTCTGGGGCATGCACGATCTGCTCTTCGAGGATCAGCGACATCTCAAGGTCGCCGACCTGCTGGCACGGGCCAAGCTCCTCAACCTTGACGTGGACGAGATCTCGGAAGCACTGGACGAGAACACGTTCGCCGATCGGATCCAGGCTGACTTCATGGGCGGTGTCCGAAGCGGCGTGCCGGGAACGCCGACGTTCTTCATTAACAGCATCCGATATGGCGGAGCGCTCGACTACGAGAGCCTGCTCGACGCGCTGCAGACAGCAGCTGGGAGCTCCGGTCAATCACCCCAACGGAGCGGTCTGCTCTAGCTGAAGCTCCGATGAACCGGCGCCGCCGGGCTATTCCCCGTGCAACTCGGCGACTGCCGTCTCGAGGCGCTCGAGGGAGGACTCGACCGGCCCTCGGTTTGCCGAGGGGAGCCAGTACAGCGCTCGCCGAAACCCGGCCCGCTCGAAGAGCTCGAGTGCCCGGGGATCGGCCGGGATGCCCATCACCATGAGGTCGACTGGTCGCTCGGCGCGGGCCCGAGCTCCTCAGCACGCTCAACGAGTCCTTCAGGCATGTAGTTCGGCATCCAGGCATCCCCAAAGGAGAGGACTCGGTCGAGGACCGTCGGGCCATTGCCGCCGACGATCACCGGCGGGTGCGGGCGTTGTGCCGGCTTGGGCCACGACCAGATCCGCTCGAATGCCACGTGATCGCCTTGATAGGTGGCTTCGTCCTGCGTCCAGATGGCCTTCATCGCCTCCACCCGCTCCCGCAGTATCGCCATGCGCTTGCGTGGGTCGGTCCCGTGGTTGGCCATCTCCTCCCGGTTCCAGCCGGCGCCGACACCGAACTCGACACGGCCGCCGGAGAGCACGTCGATGCTGGCTACCTCCTTGGCCGTGGTGATCGGGTCGCGCTCGATCAAGAGGCAGATCCCGCTGCCCACCCGCAGCTTCGTTGTGGCCACCGCGGCGGCGGTCATGGCCACGAAGAGATCGTAGGTGTGGAAGTACTTGCGCGGGAGGGTTCCACCGGCCGGGTACTGGCTCTGGCGACTGGCTGGAATGTGGGTGTGCTCTGGGAAGAAGAGGGACTCCAGCCCTCGCTCCTCGACCAAACCGGCCAGGGCACCCGGATCGATCGCGTCGTGGGTGGGAAAAAAGGCGACACCAATGTCCATGCGAACAGGTTAGGACGGGGCGAGCCCCACTCGACCTGGTGGCCCACTTGCCCCTTCATCGGCTCAAATCCCCTGGAAGGACGACGCACCTCCCGTCCCGTGGGCCTCGAACGACGGCGTCGGGTCGGGTCCACGTCGCTGGCGGTGCGCCGGGTCGGTGGCCTACGGCTTCTTGGCGGGCAGCGAGCGCGCGTAACCCACGCCGAGCGTCACCCACTTGTCGAGCTGGCGCTTGGTGGCAACGTCCTCCGATGCCACGCGGAGCCACCCGGACATTGGACGTCCGCGCATCACCGCCACTTGTGCCTTGGTGGTGTCGATCAGGTCGTCGGCCTTTTCCGGGTCGACCCGCACCAGCACTCCGCCCTGTCCGCTGGCGGCGATGGCCATGTTGCCTGCCACCAAGAAGGCCAGACCGCCGAACATCTTCTTTTCCACCACGTCCCGCTCGCCGCCGATGAGCTCGCCGATCCGATCGGCTAGGTCTTCGTCGTAGGCCACGACCGCCATCGTAGTGAGGCTCCTGGTCGGACGAGAGGTGCTGCTCCACCGCTCAGCGTCCATGGGATTCGGAGCAAAGGCACAGTCCCCTCACAGCCGACGCTCAAGAACTGCTTGCACTCTTTCTGGAGGTGCCTGACTGAGAGGAGCACCATCATGAATGATTACGACCCGACAAGCCCCGACGACACGAACGCAGCGTCAGGGCCGTCCGTTTCTGCAACATCAGGCGGTGCCGATGCTACGCAACCTCCACAGCCAGCATCTTCGCCGAACGAGCCGGCCTCGGTGGCCATGGCCAAGCAAGCGCACCGATTAAGCCTGCGACGATTCTTGTCGAACCGAAAGAGGCGATGGATCGTGGCCACTGCGCTTTGTGCGGTGATCGGAGTCTCCAGCTACGCCGCCACGTCCGCCTCGGCAACAGCCGCCTCGCCTTCGGCAACGCCAGGACAGAGCGCGTCCGGCAGCGGCGCCGGTGGTGGTTCCAGATTCGGCGGCGGCGGGGGCGGCGGGGGATCCAACGCTCGATCTGGACCGGCCGCAGGGGGATCATCCGGCACGGTCACCAGCGTGTCCACGTCGAAGTTCACAATCACGACATCGGCGGGTCAGAAGGTGACTGTCAATGAGACGTCCTCCACCACATACCAGAAGGGGACGAGCTCAACCGGGGCCAGTGCCATTACGAAAGGCGAACCCGTCCTCGTCCTTGGGACGACCAGCGGAACGACCATCAAGGCCACGCAGGTCACCGTGCAACCGACGGGCAGCGGCGGATCTGCAACTTCCACGGCGGCAGGGGTGATCCCCTTCCAGCGCGGTGCCCAGACCACGTCAAAGCAGATCGGTCAGATCCCGGCGAACTACAGCGAGGGGTCGGGGACGATCGTGAGCGGGACGGCAGCGAACAAGGCGACGAAAGCTGCGCTGGCTGCCTATCCGGGAGGTGTCGTCGACCGTGTCGTGCAGATCAGCAACAGCGAGTACGAGGTCCACTACATCGGCGTCAACTGGCCGCACCACATCTTCGTCAACCAGGACTTCCAGGTGGTCGGCGCCGATTAGCCAGCGACGCTCAAGATCTGTACCGACGTTCCCGGTGGGTGATCGATTGTTTGGCCGCCGGCTTGACCTCAACAGTGCTTGAGGTTTTAGCCTCAGTGATATGACACTGACCGATGCTGAAAACATGACCCTGACCGATGCTGAAAAGCAGTTTCTCACCCGACAGCCTCGAGGCCACCTGTCGACCGTCGGACTCGATGGCACCCCACAGGTGAAGCCACTCGGCTTTTCCTACAACGCCGCCCTGGGGACGATCGACATCGCCGGGTTCAACATGGGCCGCAGCGCCAAGTTCCGCAACGTCCAGGCCAACCCCCGGGTCGCTTTCGTCGTCGACGAGGTGACCGAACCGACCATGGATGGGTCCCATTTCCTGGAGATCCGTGGCATTGCCGAGGCAGTCACGGGCCCCGTCTCGGCCGACGATCTCCTCGCGCCGGAGATCATTCGGATTCACCCCCGGCGGGTCATCGCCTACAACGTCGATCCCGCCAATCCCGGACTTCAGACGCGGGGCCTGGCGGCCCGCTAGGCGCCGATCCCGGAGGCTGGCGGGACGTACCTTTCGGCGATGGCAGACTCTACGAATTCGTAGATGAGGCGGCTGCGGCGGCTGGCGTCCCAGGCCAAGCTCACATGGTTGGGCCGGATGTCACCGATCACGCTGTAGGCGATATCGGGACGGCGGTAGAAGCCGGCGGTGGATTCGGGCAGCACCACGATGCCGTGGCCGCTGGCGACGTGTTCGAGCTTCTCTTCGACCGTGCGGATGGTGGGCGGAGGACGCCGACCCCCACGGCTCCGCATCTCGTGAGCCACCTCCACCCATTCGGGGACGGCGGCGGGATCTTGGAGGAGGTGCTCGTCACAAAGGTCAGCCAGCGTGACGGTCTCTTTCCCGGCCAAACGATGCTCGGCGGGTAGGACGACCACCCGTGGCTCGCTAAACAGCGGCTGCAACCTGAGCCCGGTCCGATCGACGGGAAGGCGAACGTAACTGACGTCGACGCGCCCGTCGTGTAGGACCTCGACCTGGTCGTCCCATCCGGTACGGAGGACCTCGACGGCCAGCTCGGGGTGGGCCGTGCTCAGAGCACGAACGGCCCCGGTGACGATGAGCCCGGGCATGAACCCAACGGCAAAGCTGTCCGACCCTCGCTCAGCGCGCCCGACCCTCCGCCGGAGAGCCTCGGCTTCAGCCAGCAGCGGTCGGGCCTCAGCCAGGAGCTGCTCCCCAGCCGGAGTCAGCTCAGTGCGTCGTCGGTCGCGGACGAACAGCTGCACATTGAGCTCGGCCTCGAGCGCCCGGATCTGCCGGGACAGCACCGGCTGTGCGATGTAGAGGCGCTCGGCCGCCCGCCCGAAATGAAGCTCTTCGGCTACGGCCACGAAGTAGCGCACCTTGCGCAGGTCCAGGTCCACGATCAGCGCTCCCAAGACGGTCTGTGATGCCTTCAGGATATTACAGATGACGTGATAGGTCTTGGACTTCAGCCGGACATGGGCGCAGTCTTGAACAATGCAGGCAGTCCTTGTTCAACGGAGAGGTGGCTGATGATGACCCTCGAATCGAAGCGTGTCGTGGTGGTGGGAGGAACGTCAGGTATCGGCCTGGCCACAGCCCGAGGCGCGGCTGACCTGGGCGCCCAGGTCATCGTGGCCTCTGGTCGCCAAGCCCGGGTCGAGGATTCGTTGGCCCAGCTGCCTCCCGGCTCGATCGGTCGGATCCTCGACGTGAACGACGATACGGCGGTCGACACCTTCTTCGCCGAGGTGGGCGAGCTGGACCATCTCGTATACACAGCGGGCGAGCCGCTGATGTTGACACCCCTCGCCGAGATGGACATCGACCGGGCTCGGAGCTTCTTTGCTATCCGCTACTTCGGGGCGTTGCGGGTGGTCCAGGCGGCTGCACCGCGAATCCGCCCCGGCGGGTCGATCACCCTGACCACAGGGGTGGCGAGCGCGCGACCGCAGGCGAGCTGGTCGGTCGAAGCCAGCGTGTGCGGAGCGGTGGACGCCTTGACCAAAGCGCTCGCAGTGGAGCTCGCGCCCATCCGGGTCAATGCCATCTCACCCGGGGTGGTGCGCAGCCCGCTGTGGTCGACGATGGACGACACCGATCGTCAACAGCTCTACAAGGCTGCCGCCGCGTCTCTGCCGGTCCGCCATGTCGGGGAGACCGACGAGATCGCCATGGCCTACCTGTATTGCATGGGACAGACATATGCGACGGGAACGGTGATCACGGTCGACGGCGGCGCGGTCCTCGTCTAGCTAGGGGACGATTCTCGATCTCCCCACGCCCGGGCCGGCCCAAGGGGCTGCGTCTCTCCACCACGTCCGGCGAGAGATACAGACAATAATTTCAGCAACGGCGATCCCGACAAGGAGGGCCTGATGGCACGAGTACTGATCACCGGTTCGAGCGACGGCCTCGGGTTGATGGCGGCCCGGCTGCTCACTGACGCAGACCACGCCGTCACCCTGCATGCTCGCAACGACCAGCGGGCCAGCGACGCTCGCCGAGTGCTCCCGGCAGCAGAGCACGTGGTCGTCGGCGACTTGGCCGGCATCGACGGGACCCGACAGGTCGCCGAGCAGGCCAACGCCCTCGGGCGCTATGACGCCGTGATCCACAACGCCGGGATCGGCTACCGAGAGCCCCGGCGGGTCGAGACTGCCGACGGGCTCTCGCACGTGTTCGCCATCAACGTCATTGCCCCGTACCTGCTGACGGCCCTCATCACTCCGCCGGACAGGCTGGTCTACCTGAGCTCGGGCATGCACCGAGCCGGCAACCCCGCCCTGGACGACCTGCAGTGGTCCAAACGCCGCTGGAATGGGGCGCAGGCCTACTCGGACAGCAAGCTCTTCGACGTCGTGCTGGCCTTCGCCGTCGCCCGGCTATGGCCAGGCGTGCTCTCCAATGCCCTCGAGCCTGGCTGGGTCCCGACCAAGATGGGCGGCCCTGGTGCACCCGATGATCTCTCCTCGGCACCAGTGACGCAGGCCTGGCTTGCGGTAAGCGACGATCCTGCCGCAACCGTGACAGGCAACTACTTCTACCACCAGCAGCTACGCGACGTTCACCCGGCGGCACGATCGGTCGAGGTTCAAAACGGCCTGCTCGACCGGTGCGCCGACCTCACCGGGGTGGTGCTCCCGAAGCCGCGATAACTCGTCTCACCGGTCCGCGCCGGCCATGGTCAGGTCTCCATCTGTCGGCGGGGCCGCGCTCGCGGTCTCCATCGGCGTCGTCTGGCTCGAACCGTTCCCGCCTCGACCAGGGTCCGAGCCTGGAACTCCTATGCGCTGGCTGGCGGCAGCTGCCTCAGTCCGATGTCGTTTCCGTCGGCGTCGAGGACCTTTGCGACGAGCAGTCCGGCGGCCACGTCGGTCGGCTCTTGAACCACCTGTGCGCCAGCAGCCTTGAGGGCGCCGAGGGTGGCGGAAATGTCATCGACGTCGTAGAACGGGATGGGCCCGGTCATGCCTTGGTTGGGTCCATCGGGGAGGAGGCCGATCTCGGCACCGTTGACGGAAAAGCCGACATAGTAAGGCGAATCGACGTGAGGATCGGCACCGAACAGAGCAACAAAGACCGCCTTCGCCTTGTCGAGATCCTTAACGGGGTACAGCACGGTATTCAACTGAACTGGCATGGGGCCTCCTCTTGTCACCTTTCACCACCTTCGTGGGTCAATGTATATGACGCCTGAGCTCAGGAAATTGTGACAGCGCACAAGGCAGCAGCCTGTTCAACCTTGCGATGGTGGCCGCTCACGCCCGAGAAAAAGGGCAGTTCCAGATAGGATCGGCTCAGTGGGATGAGCCTCTTGTAACACGGCCTCAAGACGAAGGAAGAGAGGCGGGCATGGAGAAAAGCGGGTCGCAGAAGGGTGAGTCTCCCTCTCAGCTGATAGACGCCAGAATTAAAGAGCTCGGCGACTGGCGGGGTGAGATGCTCAGCCGGCTCCGTGCCTTAGTGAAGGAAGCCGATCCTGAAGTCGTCGAGGAGTGGAAGTGGAGAGGGGTTCCGGTGTGGTACCACGACGGAATGATCTGCACCGGCGAGACGTACAAGGCCGTGGTGAAGATGACCTTCGCCAAAGGAGCGGCTCTGAAGGATCCCTCGGGCCTCTTCAATTCCAGCCTTGACGGCAACACCAGGCGTGCCATCGACTTCCACGAGGGCGAGAAGATCAACGTGAAGGCGTTCAAGACTCTCGTTCGAGCCGCCGTGACCCTGAACGAGTCCAAAGCCTGAACGATCGGGTCCGCCAATTGTCTACCGACTCATCGACGTCACGTCCGCGCGGAGGCTTGGGAGTGGGATAGACCTTGGAGTGATGCGTGTTGGCATATCCATCGGCACCTCGTTCTCCACCCACGGGCCTCGCGGCCACCGGGAAGGGCCGCTCGAGGTGCTCAGCCAGGTGGAGGCCGCCGGCAGGGCTGGCCTCGATACCTTGACCCTGGGCGATCACCACTCCACTGGTCCTGCTGGGTACGTGCAGAACGTGCCCATGGTTGGTCGCGTTCTGGCGGAATGGTCAACCCGTCCGATTGGCTGCTTGTTCCTCGTCCCGTTGTGGCACCCGGTGCTGATGGCCGAGCAGATCGGGACGCTGGCCGCCATGTCGTCTGGGCCGTTCATCGTCCAGGCCGGCCTTGGCGGCGGTGTCGGCCAGTTCCGGGCCATGGGAACCGATCTGGGTCACAGGGCTGCCCGTCTCGAGGAGGGCATCCTCGTCGTCCAGGCTCTGCTGCGCGGCGAAATCGTCGACAGCGACCTTTGGGGCGTCCACAGGGCCCGAATCGCGCCGTTACCGCCCGAGGGTGCGGAATGGTGGATCGGCGGGGGTGTGCCGAAGGCGATCGACCGGGCTGCCCGCCTTGGTGACTGCTGGTACGGCAACGCCGACCTCACCCCCGATACGGCCGCTCGGGATATCGAGATCTACCGGGAAGCGTGCGCTCGCCACGGTCGCAGCCCGGTCCGCATCCCGATCCGAAAAGATGTGTTCATCGCCGACAGCCGGGCCGACGCGGAGAAGGCTGGAAACGCCCTCGTAGCCGGCGGCTACCGGGGGTTCGAGCGCCAAGCGGTGGCTTACGGTGATCCCGAAAGCGTCGCAGAGCAACTCTCGGTCTTCGGGGGTTTGGGCTTCACCGACATCATCATCAGAACGATGTCACCAGTACCGCCCGAGATGGGACCCGACGCGGCGGCCCGCTCCGTTGAACTGGCCGGAGATGTGCGCTCCCGGGTCGCCTGACCCCGTTCGACACCCCACCGATCGATGAAGAGCCTGCTCCATGGGGGCGACCGCCGCAATCAAGGGGCTGACCAGGATTTTCACATGGTCGTGTCCGGGGCAGCGATTCTGACGACCGGGCGACGCCAAAGGACTTCCGCCGTCCCCCCGCTAATGCCTTGTTCCTAGGTGGGATCCCGCCAACTGAGCGACATTTCTTCTGGCTTCGGGACAGACCCCCCACCGAACGCGGCCGGACCCTTTCGAGCGAGCGATAGGAGTGGCGGGAACGCCTCTGGGGAAGAACAATGGCCTGTGAGCAACGATCTCTTCGAGGTGCCTATGGGACTTGCCGAACTGGACGAGGTACGGGAGTTGGGCCAGCAGCTCCGGGTCGATTCGGTGCGGGCGGCCACGTCAGCGGGGGCGGGCCATCCAACCTCCAGCATGTCCGCCGCCGACCTGTTGGCGGTGCTCGTCGCCCGGCATCTGCACTACGACTGGGAGCACCCCGACGAGGCCGGCAACGACCATCTGATCTTCTCCAAGGGCCACGCCTCGCCGTTGCTCTACTCGGTGTACAAGGCGGTCGGGGTCGTCTCAGATGAAGAGTTGATGACCGGCTACCGGCGTCTCGGGTCCCGGTTGGAGGGCCATCCCACCCCGGTGTTGCCGTGGGTGGACGTGGCCACGGGTTCGCTCGGCCAGGGCCTACCGGATGGGGTGGGGGTGGCGTTGGCCGGCAAGTATCTCGACCGGCTGCCATTTCGGGTGTGGGTGCTCTGCGGGGATAGCGAGATGGCCGAAGGGTCGATGTGGGAGGCCCTGGACAAGGCTTCCTACTACCACCTGTCCAATTTGGTCGCCATGGTGGACGTGAACCGGCTCGGCCAGCGCGGCCCGACGGAGCTGTCCTGGGACCTCGGCACCTACACCCGCCGAGCCGAAGCGTTCGGCGCCCGCGTTATACAGATCGACGGTCACGACATTGCCGCGATCGACTCAGCTCTGGCCGAGGCGGGCGACCTGAGGGGAGAAGGCCCGACGATGGTCCTGGCCCGGACCGAGAAAGGCAAGGGATTCAGCGAAGTCGCCGACCGGGAGAACTGGCACGGAAAAGCGTTCCCGCCTGACATGGCCGAACGGGCCATCATCGAACTGGGCGGCGAACGTCATCTCCGAGTACGCAGCCCCCTGCCCGAGCCGTCCGGGCGGTCGCCGCGGCCGGAACGGGGCCCGGCAACGGTGACCCTGCCGACCTACGAGGTTGGCGCCGAGGTGGCCACACGCAAGGCCTACGGCGAGACCCTCACGGCGATGGGCGTCCGCTTGGACGTCGTGGCCATGGACGGCGAGGTCTCCAACTCCACCTTCGCCGACCAGTTCGCCGCTGCCTACCCGGAGCGGTACTTCGAAATGTTCATCGCCGAACAACAGCTCGTCGCCGCGGCAGTCGGCTTCAGCGTCCAGGGCTACGTGCCGTTCGCCTCCACCTTCGCCGCGTTTTTCACTCGGGCCTACGACTTCATTCGTATGGCGGCGATCTCGCAAGCCAACATCCGCCTCGTCGGCTCCCATGCCGGCGTCGAGATCGGCAGCGACGGTCCCTCCCAGATGGCGCTGGAAGACCTGGCCATGATGCGAGCCGTGCACGGCTCCACCGTGTTGTACCCCTCCGACGCCACCTGCACGGCGGCGCTCGTCGCGGCCATGGCCGATCAGCCTGGTGTCGTCTACCTGCGGTCCACCCGTGGTGCCTACCCCGTCCTCTACCCGTCTGGCGAGCAGTTCGCCATCGGCGGTTCCAAGGTGCTTCGCTCGTCCCCTGAGGACCAGGTCACCCTGGTAGGGGCCGGTGTGACCCTGCACCACTGTCTCGCCGCTGCCGACGCCCTCAACGACGAGGGGGTGGCGGCCAGGGTGATCGACCTGTACTCGATCAAGCCCATCGACACCGCATCCCTCGCCGCGGCCGCAGAAGAGACCGGCCGTCTCGTCCTCGTCGAGGACCATCATCCAGAAGGCGGCCTCGGGTCTGCGGTCCTCGGCGCCCTCGCCCAGAGCAGAGCCGGTAGCCGGGCGATAGTGACCCATCTTGCGGTGACCGACATGCCCGGATCTGGCTCGAGCGCCGAGCTCCTCGATGCCGCCGGACTCGGCTCCAACGCCATCATCGCCGCAGCCCACGCCCTCCTGGACGGCAACGCCGCCTAGTCACGCCGCGAAGAGCGCTAACCCTCAGCTGAAGCCGGTCTGCTCGTTGTTCGGTCGTCGGGTCGCCCGGTATGGAATATCGGCCATCCGATCTCCGTGCGCCATTGGCGCTCGTCCGAAGCTTCGTGCGGACCGACCAGGTAGTACTCGCGGATGGGCCCTTCGACGGCGAGGGCGTGATCGGTGACGTAGCTGGCGAGGGACCCGTACGCGCGGTCCAACTCAGCGGTATGTGGGCCAGCGTGCACAGTGAGGGCAAGTTCAACTTCGGGTACCACGAGTGCACTTACCCGTCCGGTTTCCCGAACCGACTCATCGCAAGGCACGAAGATCGTGGCTTGGCCGCGGTCGTGGGTAAATAGATCGTTGGCGTAGATAGCACCTCCGGGCCCGGCGGGTGCGATCTTCTGCGCGGCCAGGAGTGCGTGCAACTCGCCGAGCGCACCTTGGTACCAGGCCGTGGCCTCTTTGATGTCGATGATCTCGCTGACTGCTGCGACGGGCGTGGCCAGGATCCGGCGGTGCTCGATGGCCACCGGTATCCCGTCGATCGGTGGTTCGAGGAGGTCGCGGAGTGATGCGGCAGCCTCCTGGGTGCGAGCCAACGTGGCCTCGAGGCGCCCAAGGTGGCCGGCGATCAGCTCGTTCCGGGCGGCCAGGTCCGGGGTGCTGATGACGGCGTGGATCTCTTCGAGCGGCATATCGAGAGCCCGGAAACGGCGGATGACCTGGGCAGTCGGGATCTGGTCCGTGCCATAGTGCCGGTGTCCGGTCCCGGGGTCGACATGAGCAGGTTCGAGCAGGCCGATCCGGTGGTAGTGGCGCAGCGTCTTGATATTCAGGTGCGTAGCTCGGGAAAAGTCCCCGATGGCCAGAGATGAAGGCATTTTCACAGTATGAGATCTCCCCTTAGGGGAGATGCAAGCGCTGATCTGGGTCTTGCACCTCCCACAAGGGCATGTCTCAAGCTTGTGGATAGGCGGCCAACGGGGCCGCAGCATGAAAAGGAGCAGGACCATGACCGCAACCCTTCCCCCTATCGTCGCTGACTACGTCGCCGGGGTCAACGCCTTCGATGTCGACGCAATCGTGGCAACCTTCGCCCCCGACGCCTACGTCAACGATATCCGCCGAGAGATCAACGGCGTGGATGCCATCCGACGCTGGGTCGAAAAGGAGATGGTCGGAGACAACGTAACGATGGAGCCGATCGACGTCATCGACCACTACGGCGAGACCATCGTTCGCTCTCGCTACGACGGCACCTACGACAAGACCAACCTCCCTGCCGAGCTGGTGATGACGGACTACTTCACCGTTCGCGACGGAAAGATCGTCAGCCTCAAGGTGATCCACACCCAGCCGTCCCCCTACTGACGGGCTCGCCGGTGCCAGTCCCCTATCCACACGCAGCGCAAGGCACAGGCCTTCCGCATTCGTTCCCAATCACGACCACTGGACGGCCGCGCCTAGGTTCTACAGTGGGCTGAGGGAGACGAGGAGAAACTGCCCATGGCCACCGTGAGCGTCCGTTACATCGTTACCGACGTCGACGAGTCGATCGCCTTCTACTGCCAGCAGCTCGGCTTCGAAGAAGTCATGCATCCAGCACCCACCTTCGCCATGCTCTCCCGAGGCGATCTGCGGCTCGTGATCAGCGCCGCTGGCGGCGGCCAGGGGGGAGGCCAAGCGATGCCGGATGGAACCCTGCCCCAGCCCGGTGGGTGGAATAGGTTCACGATCGAGGTCACTAACCTCGCGGCCACTGTAGAGAAACTCCGCGCCGGCGGTGCCCGGTTCCGGAACGACATCGTGACCGGGGTGGGCGGCAAGCAGACGCTGCTCGAAGATCCCTCTGGTAACCCGATCGAGCTGTTCGAGCCCATCCTGCCGGAGGCGTCGCTGCGACCGTCCTAGGGACCCATCCAGTGTTAGCTGCCTCAGGGCAAGGGTGGGCAATCCGGCCGCGGATGCCTCCCTATCCGTGCACCTCGACCTCGTCGTACTTCTCGACCTCTTGATCGCGCCATCTTCCCGGAGGCAGGTCATGATGGCGGCGAAAGGCCGCTGCGAAGGCATACGGCGATGTGTATCCAGTTCGACCGGCGATCTGGGTGAGCGTCAGCTCGCCCCGTCGAAGGAAGTCTCGGGCCAAGGTCATTCGCCAATCGGTGAGGTACTGCATCGGCGCCTGACCGAGAGACCGTTGGAACCTTCGTGAGAACGCAGCTCGGGACAGGCCGCTGAGCGCGGCCAGCTCCGTCACGGTCCATGGATGGGATGCATCGGCGTGCATCGATTGAAGTGCCGGACTCAACGTTGGGTCCGACGATGCTTGGTACCACCGAGGCGCCGTTTCGCCTTCTTGGAAGCTTGCACGAATGGCGAGAACCAACAGGACGTCGAGGAGCCGATCCAGAATCGTCTGTTGGCCTGGGGCGGGCGACGTCGCGGCAAGCTCCCGAGAGACCAAGCCGATCACGTCGTGGAGCGGGTCGGCGGCGGCGGCCGGCAACCTGACGATCGGCGGAAGCGCCTTCAAAAGGCCTTGCCCAACGTCACCTGAGAACCGATAGGCCCCGCACAGAAACACCGACGCTCGGTGGTCCGGCGAGTCTGCGTCGATTGCATGCTGGACGCGGAACTCATCTGCGTCGAAACACAGGGTGGTGGGCTGGTCGGCAAGGTGATGGTCCGGCCCACCCCGAACGAGCAGGACGTCCCCGGGAGCCATTTCAATCGCTGCGTGCGAGTCGTCGAGCCACAACCAGGCGCGTCCCTTGACGACGGTGTGGACCGCAAGCTGGATCGAGCCTGAAAGGCGCAGGCCCCACGGAGGCAACGCAGTGGACCGGGCAAAGACACCCCCAGAAGCTCGCGCCACCGTCAAGTGATCCTGCAGAACATCCATACAGTGAGTGTTTCGCGCAAATAATTGAGTGTCAAACGCATTGATTGTCTCACTGTGACCTCCAAGACTGGTGCTATGACAACATCGGATAAGACAACGCTGGTGCTCGGCGGTACCGGGAAGACTGGCTCTCGAGTGGCCAAGAAGCTCCACGAACTCGGCCACGGTGTGCGCACGGCCGCACGCCACGGCGGAGATGTCGGCTTCGATTGGGACGACCCGGCCACGCACGAAGGAGCGCTGTCCGGAGTCGCTTTGGTGTACCTGGTCGCGCCGGTCCTCAGGGTGGACTTCGCTCCGCAGGTATCGGCGTTTCTGGACCTGGCCGAGAGCAGGGGCGTTCGCCACGTCACCTACCTCAGCGCGTACGGCATGGAGCACGCCCCTTCCGAGATCGCACTCCGCGCCGTCGAACTTGACCTCATGGGGCGAACTCGGTTCACGCACTCCATCGTGCGCCCCGCGTGGTTCATGCAGAACTTCAGTGAGACGTTCCTGCAACCAGTCGACGGCGCAATTACTGTTCCGACCGCCACCGGCACCGAGGCGTTCGTTGACGTAGAAGATGTCGCAGCCGTGGCCGCGGCCACGCTCGCGGGCCCGACTGCCCATGCCGGGGCGCAATACGCACCGACCGGGCCCGAAGCGCTCTCCGTCGCCGAGGCAGCCGACATCATCTCCGGTGCTACCGGGCTCGCCATCAAGCACGTCGACATCGACCGGAGCGTCTGGCTCGAAGCCACCGTCGCCGCCGGCGTACCCGCGGAGTATGGGGAGGTGCTCCGCCTCCTCACCGAGGCAGTCGCTTCAAGCCGAGGTTCCACACCCAACGGGGATGTTCTGGCCGTCACAGGGGTGCATCCCATCCACTTCGCGGACTTCGCCGAGCGAACTTCGTCGGCATGGGTACCTGGCGCGCCGGCGTGACCGGCATTCAGTTTCAAGGGTCCACTTCCGCGGCTTACCCGAATCCCGATGACGGTATCGATCGTTGGAGCAACGCATGAAGATCGCTCATCTCGACGACTTCGCTGCACTCGAGCTGGTCGTCGAGCTCTATCGCCCCGACGGCGACGCGATTCAGCTTGACTGACGCTTCGATCCCGCAGACAGACGACGCAACTGCGTATCGACGAGTCACTCCCGCTTGAGCGAGATGGCGAGATTCGGCTTGACGATTGAAGCGACGTACGTTGGCCAGATCATGGCTCCGTGACTGCGAAAGTTGATGACTTCGCCGTTCGCCACGTCGAACGATTGGTCTCGGCTCGAATACGGCCTGCCTGTATTCGGAGGGTGTGGTGACCCGGCTCGAGCGAGATCTCGATCGTTTCATTGCGATCGAATGACTGGACCCTCGTGCCATCGACCAATACCTCGAATCGGCCGCGCCGGAGCTCAATGCCCCTGGCTTCCCGCGTCAATCTGAGCGTTGGTGACATCATTGCTCCCCTTCCGATGAGGTGTCAGACGGTCTAGATGGGTGTTAGACGGCCGGGGGTGTGGGCTGCGCCCAGGCAGAAGAGGGAGCCTTGACCCCACGGGTCGCCGACGTGTTGGCGGCGGTCCCGAATGGAATCAGGGCCGAGTGGCCGACCGTCGCGCCGGAGATGATCCCCCCAAGCCGTAACAGCGTCAATGTCCACGTCGACGCCACAACCAAAGAATCACGACGACTGCGACGGCCACTGGGACGACTCGTTTGAGGATCGAGGGTCCGGCTGTCCCCACGAGGTCAACCGGTTCGGACGGCGTTGAGTGAATGGTGCGCACCGACGAGGTCTCCGGGGTACCAGTAGCCTCCTCGACTTCCGGAGTGGGTGCCCCTGGACTTTCGGACTCGGGCTTGGCCGTTGAGCTCTCTGACAGCACATCCGCCTCAAGTCTGTCCGCGAATTCGGCGAGCATCTTCGTACTGACGTCGCCCATGATGCTCCGGCCGAACTGGGCAACTTTCCCGGTGATGGAAAGGTCGGTCTCGATGGATACCAACGTCCCTCCCTCGTCCGGGGTAGCGGTGGCGACCACTGTCGCCGACGCATTGCCTTGGCCTCGAGTGTCACGCCCCTCGGCGCGAAGCACCGCACGGTGTTGCCCATCGTCCTTCTCGACAAAGCCAGCAGTCCCCTTGTACTGCGCGGTGATCGGCCCGACCTTCACCTTCACCACCCCGCGATACTCGTCTCCCTCTACCTCTTGGAGTTCGGCCCCGGGCATGCAGGGTGCCACGCGTTCCAGATCGGTGAGCACGGCCCAGGCAACATCGATGGGCACTGATACTCGGAATTCATTCTTCAGCTCCATCGTTGGAGATCCTCCTCGTTGTCAATGTCGGCCGGCTGGCCCTCGCAAACTACTTCGCATACCAGGTCGGGCCGTTCGCTCATGAGCACACGTGCCCCTTCGTCTCCCCCTTTTGGCAACAACGGCCAGACCGCTCGGGAAAGGCGAACGGGAGGTCGTCGTCTACCTTCAAACGTGGCGACGGCTATCGGGCTGGGCGTGGCCGCCACCACGGTCCACGCCGCCGACGGGACCAGGGGCTGATCCCCGAGGCCCACCACCATGGCTTCATGGTCGCGCTCAACCGCCCAGGCGAGCGCGGCCTGCAACGAACTGGCCTGTCCGGTTGACCAGTCAGCGTTTTCGATCACGGTTACACCGGGAGGAACCACCGTCCCGAGGTCCACCGCCCCGACGATCACCGCAACCTCATCGAGACCGGCGTCCGACGCTGCGCTGAGAGCCCAGGACACCAGGGGCCGGCCTCTGAACGGGGCGAGCAACTTGTGTCGGGGCCCGTCGAACCGGCTACCACCGCCGGCGGCCAGGATTATGGCGGCGGTGCTCATGACAACCGATCCTCATGAAGCCCTTGGCATTCGCTGCTCACAGGCCTAAATGGGTTGGATGGGCTAGGCCGGATGGTGAGCGATGAATTGGTCCAGTCCCGTCACGGAGGGAGGGAACGCTGCTACCAGAGTGAACGGCCACGATCTCCGCGCAGATGGCCACCGCTGTCTCCTCCGGGGTTCGCGCCCCGATGTCCAAGCCGATGGGGGCCATGATTCGTATCAGGTCTTCGTCGGTTACTCCTGCCTCGCGCAATCGCTGCTCGCGGTCGTGTTTCGTTCGTCGCGAGCCCATCGCGCCGATGTAGCCGACCCGGGTGACCAGTGCGCCCACGATCGCCGGCACGTCGAACTTGGCGTCGTGAGTCAACACGCACACCGCATCGGCAGGCCCCAGCTGCGCACCGGCGCGGGCGAGGTACCGATCCGGCCAATCCACCACCACCTCGTCCGCATCGGGAAATCTTGTCCGCGTCGCAAACACAGGGCGGGCGTCGCACACGGTCACCCGAAACCCGAGCACATTGGCCACCCGGACCAAGGCCCTGGTGAAGTCCACTGCGCCAAATATCACCATGTGCGGTGCCGGTGTGAACGGTTCGATGAACACGGAGACCGCCGTGCCGTTTATCTGGCCTCTCCAGCCATAGTGACGCTCGCCGGGCAGTCCGGACTCCAGCGCGCCTCGCAGATCATGAGCCACGGCTCGGTCGAGGTCGACGTCTCCAAGCGAGCCCAAAACGTCGCCCTCACCGCGCACGAGCAATTTCGATCCCAAGGGAGGGGGAACGTCATGACACGCCGCCTCGCCCGGGTCGGATGAAACCTCTATCACAGTGGCCAACGCCACTGGCTCTTCAGCTTTGAGGCAGTCCCGAAGGACGGCGTAGAGCTGACTCACCAGTCCAGCGGTTCGACAAACACCCGGATGGTCCCTCCACAGGTCAATCCCACAGCAAAGGCCTCCTGATCCGAATAGCCAAACGTGCAAAGGCGGGGCTGACCGTCGGCCAGCACCTCGAGAGCTTCAGAGACCACGGCTCCTTCGACGCAGCCTCCCGAGACCGAGCCGGCAACTTCACCGTTATCGCTCACGGCCATGGTGGCACCCGCATCACGGGGGCCCGATCCGACAACACCGACTACCCTGGCGATGGCGACACGATGCCCTGATTCTTGCCACCGCTCGATGTCGGCCAGCACCCCCTTCACAGGGATTCCGTCGCTTTTACTAGGACCATCCCCCTATTTTACCGCCATCAAGTCGAGCGCCTTCCGCCTCGCTCACTGGGCGATCACACTTACCAGCGCCTCGAGTGATGCCGCGGAATGCCCTTCGACGAACCGGTCGATGTAGGGAAGCGCGGCCGCCATCCCCCGGGCGAGTGGCTCATACCCCTCTGAAGCCTTGAGCGGATTCGCCCAGATCGTTTGATGAGCAGCGCGATACAGCCGGTCCATCTCGCGGGCCAGTTGTTCCGGGTCGCCGCGATCCCAACCATCGGACAGGATCACGACTATGGCGCCCCGGGCCATGCCGGGTATTCCAAAGCGATCGTTGAAGGTCCCGATACCTTCCCCCAGCCTGGTTCCACCCGACCAGTCGAGCACCCGCTCAGAGGCTTGGGTCAGTGCGGCATCGGGATCCCGCATTGACAGTTGGCGGGTGAGCCGGGTCAGACGAGTTCCGAGAGCGAACGCCTCGACCCGACCCCTCCCGACTACAGCAACGTGGAGGAAACGCAAAAAGGCGCGGGAATAGGGCTCCATTGAGCCGCTCACATCGCACAAGAGGACGACTCTGCGGGGACGTTGGATGGTTTCCCGGTGGATCATCCCGGAGACCTCACCGCCCGACCGTAGGGCCCGGCGCACGGTTTCCCGCCTGTCATAACGACCATGGTGGTGCGGAGAGCGCCGGTTGCGCCGGGAATGGCGCACCGCATGCACGCGGAGGTCGCGGAGGAGATCGGCGATCTCCTCAAGCTCTTGGGGAGTGCATTCCAAGAAATCCTTCTGAAGAAGTTGGTCGATCGGGCTATATCTGATCACCGAGACCGGCATGAGCAGGCCACCATCGTTGTCCGTGGGGTCAGCCTCCAGACCGGCATCGTCCGATGAGCGGTCCACTGGTGGCGGAGACGAGCCCGACCACGACGATCTGCTCGTCCAGAATGAATCGAAGATCCGGTCATACGTGGCTATGTCGTCGTACCGAGTGACCAATACGGACCTCCCTGCCCAATACACGAGATCAATGCGGTCGATACCAACCGCCTCGACGGCAAGGACGTAGGTGAGGACGCTGTCCATCGGGATCACCAGGTTGGCGTCCCGGAGGTCTTCCACGAATTTCATCAAGAAGCATGTGATCGACCCATCTTCCACTTCAACCATGGCGGGCAGCCTGTTCGATCAAGCCGGCCAAGTCGGATCCGGCCACTCGTTCCACGTCCTCGCGGTACTTGGCGATACTGCCCAGGGTGCGCAAGATGGAGGGCTGGTCCAACTCCTCGCTCCCTAGGGCGGTGAGAGCCCGCGCCCAATCGATGGTCTCTGCCACACCCGGTGCCTTGTACAGACCCAAGCCGCGTATCGCCTGAACTGCAGCCGTGACCTGGCGCGCCAGGCGCCCTTCGACTTCTGGAACCTTGAGGCGCACGATGGCGACCTCGCGGGCGAAGTCTGGGTGTTCGACCCAGTGATAGAGGCACCTCCGTTTGAGCGCATCGTGCACGTCGCGGGTCCGATTGGAGGTGAGGACGACGAGCGGAGGCTCTTTGGCCCGAAACGTTCCGAGCTCAGGCACCGTTATTGCGTAATCGGCCAACACTTCGAGGAGAAACGCCTCGAACTCGTCGTCTGCCCGGTCGACTTCGTCGATGATCAGTACGGGAGGGGCCCGCCTTCCCGGTGCGTCCGCGATGGCTCGGAGGAGCGGCCGACGGACCAAGAACCGCTCCGAGTACAACTCGTCCTCCACGGCCCGGCCATCGTCGAGGCCACCGCCATCCTGGCCGCGAAGCTCGGCGGCCCGGAGGTGCAAGAGCTGACGGGAGAAGTCCCACTCGTAGACCGCCTGGCTGACGTCTATCCCCTCGTAACACTGAAGGCGCACCAGCTCGCCACCGGTCCATCGGGACAAGGCGTTCGCCACCTCGGTCTTGCCACCGCCGGGTTCGCCTTCCAAGAAGAGCGGTCGGTGGAGAGCCATGGCCAGGAACACAGCGGTGGACAGGCCATCGTCGGCCAGATACCCGCACGCCTCGAGTCCTTGCCGGACGTCATCAGGGTTCGCCGGGTCTACAAAGAGCGCCGGACCGCCGATCGGCTCCGAGAGACCGCCGCTCATAGAAACCCGTCCGTGCGTTCTCGGCTATCCGACCCGAACCGGGTGCAGGGGGACACCAGGCTGATCTGGCAGACGACAATCAGAGGTTCACACTTTCAGCTCCACGTTCGAGTTCCTCGCCGGCGGCACCCTCTTTGGGAAACGCCGCCATTTCGGCTCGCGGCTCACGCCAGGGGTCGGCCAACGTTCCCATCCCGGCGTCGCGAATGGCCCGCCAGACCCGCTCCGGGGTGCACGGCATGTCGATGTGCCGTATACCAAGGTGACTGAGGGCGTCAACCACGGCGTTCTGCATGGCAGGCGTTGACCCGACCGTGGCCGACTCTCCAATCCCCTTGGCCCCGAGATCGTTCGTGGGTGACGGCGTCTCAGTGTGGGCGGTGGTAAACGAAGGAAGCTCCGCAGCGCTCGGGATCGCGTATTCAGCGAGACTGGTGGTCATCGGGTTGCCGTCCTCGTCGTAGAGATATTGCTCCCACAACGCCTGCGCGATCCCTGATGCCAGCCCACCATGAACCTGACCATCGACGAGAAGCGGATTGACGATGACGCCACAGTCGTCGACAGCAAAGTGTCGAACCGGCACCACACGTCCCGTCTCGATGTCTACTTCGACGACGGCGACGTGGGCTCCGAAGGGGAATGTCGAACGAGTTTGATCGGTATCGTGCTGCACCAGAAGCGGTTCGCCCCGCTCGGCGGCCGTGCGCGCAACCGCAGCCCAATCGAGTGCCCGACTCGGGACGCCGGCCACTCCGAGCCGACCGTCGCCGACCACCACAATGTCTTCAGGGGCTGCTTCAAGTAAATCCGCTACCAGCGCTTTCGCTCTTTCGACCACAAGTTTCGAGGTTTGCAGCACGGCGGTGCCGCCCAGCTGCACTGACCTGGACCCGCCCGTTCCCCCACCGCGCGCCACCAGCTTGGTGTCGGATTGCACGTAGCGGATCTGCTCGATGGGCACGCCAAACTGGTCGGCGGCGATCTGCGAGAAGGCGGTGGCGTGGCCTTGGCCGTGCGCCGAGGTGCCCGCCTTGACAGTGATCATGCCGTCTTCGTGTACCTCCACCTCGGCGAACTCGGCTCCGCCACCGGTTACTTCGACGTAGCAGGCCACGCCGATCCCGAGCTGCAGACGATCGCCGCGCGAGCGGCGATCTGCCTGATCCTGTCGTAAACCCTCGTAGTCGGAAATGCGCAGCGCTGCATCCAATGCCGCCCCGTAGTCGCCGCTGTCGTAGTCGGCGCCCATGACCGTGGTCAGTGGGAACTCGTCGGGCTGAATGAAGTTCTTGCGCCGAAGTTCGACGGGGTCAATCCCGAGTTCGTCAGCGGCCATATCGACAATCCGTTCCAAGAAGGCTGCGGCCTCGGGTCGCCCCGCACCTCGGTACGCTCCCATCGGGGTGGTGTTGGTGGCAACAATGCCCACGTCGAAGGCGATTGTGGGTATGTGATACACACCCTGCGCCATAACTTTGGTTTGGCCGAGCACGAGGATCCCACCGAAACCGGCATAGCCCCCCGCGTCGCCGATCATCCGACAACGCATCCCGACCATGGTGCCGTCTCGCTTGAGTCCGAGCTCCACATACTGAACCTGCCCGCGACCGTGGGACAACGCCACCATGTTCTCTGAGCGGGTCTCCACCCACTTGATCGGGCGGCCGAGCTCCAGTGCGAGTTTGGCGATGACCACCCCCTCCGCCGAGAGATGCTTTGCCCCGAATGAACCCCCGACATTGGGAGCGATGACGCGCATCCGCTCGGGCGCGACTCCCAACAAGCCAGAAAGGACACCCCGAACCATGTGCGGCATCTGGCAGGAAATGTGCACGGTGAGGTCGTAGTCGGTCCCGGTCGGGTCGACCGCGATAGCGCTTCCTTCCATGGGCACCACCGCTACCCGCTGGTTCTCGAATCGGCCTCGCACGATCACATCGGAGCCGGCAAGCGGATCGTCGCTGCCCGAGCGCAATCCGATGATGACATTGCTTCCGATCGCCTCGAACTGAGGGGACGAGTCCGCGGCCAGCGCATCCTCCATCTGGATGACGGGGTCAAGGGGCTCATAGTCCACTTCCACCAGTTCAGCGGCATCCATCGCCAGCGCGCGAGATTCAGCAACGACTACGGCCACGGGATCACCCACGAAATTGACACGATCCTTGGCCAGGGAGGGACGTACCGCCTCGGGACGCAACAACATGAAAGCCGGAGCAGCAGGAAATTCGAGGTCCGCTGCGCTGTATACCCCAATGACCCCGGGCATGCCCTCTGCCGCGGAGGTGTCGATCGACGCAATGACAGCATGGGCGATGGGGGACCGCACAAAGTAGGCCGTCAACATCCCTTCGATCCTGAGGTTGTCGACGTACGTTCCGGCTCCACGCAAGAGGTCGGGGTCTTCAACTCGTCGGACTGGCTTTCCGGAGAACGCTCCTGCACCCATCGTCATGAAGTCGCCTCCTCGAGCGCTCGCCGCACAAGCACGGTGGCGAGATGTCGGCGGTACTCGGACGTCGCATTGATGTCACTCGGCGGATCCGTTCCCTCATCGGCCGCAGCGGCGGCCTCGACTGGGGACGCTCCGCCGCTCAGCGCGTCCTCGACCGCCCCGGCCCGGAGCGGCGTGGATCCCATGTTGATTAGTGCAATTCCAGCGTGTCCGTTGAGAACGGCGGCCACGCCCACAATCGCCCAGTCTTGGGCCCGACGGTTGAACTTCTGGAATGACCACCCGGCATCCGCCACCTTGGGTACACGTATTTCGATCAACATTTCGTCTGGAGCGAGTGCGGTCTCAAGAAAGCCCCTAAAGAAATCGGCGGACGCGATTTCTCGCTGCCCGGCCGGGCCTTGCGCCACAAGGGTGCCGCCGAGAGCGAGGATGGCGGCGGGAAGATCCGACGCGGGATCGCCGTGGGCGAGCGTTCCCCCGAGGGTGCCGCGGTGACGCACTTGGGGGTCGCCAACTTGATGTGCTGTGTAGGCCAAGAGCGGGACCTGCTCTCGCAACAGTGCCGATGTTTCAAGGTCGTGGTGCCGCGCCAGCGCCCCGATTACGATCTCATCGCCTCGCTCTTGGATATACGAAAGATCGGCAACTCTGCCGATGTCGATGAGGACAGTCGGAATGGCAAGCCGGAGCTTCATCAATGGCAAGAGCGAATGGCCACCCGCCAATAGCTTGGCGTCGTCGCCGTGATGGCCCAGCAGGGCGACGGCCTCTTCTGCTGATCCGGCGCGCACGTAGTCGAACGCCGCTGGTATCACGAACTCGCCTCGGAGACCATCCCACGGTCTGATGCGCAAGCCAGAACTGCTTTCACGATGTTGTGATAGCCGGTGCAACGGCAGAGATTGCCCTCGAGGCCTTCTCGAATTCCGCATTCGTCGAGTTGGCCCTCTTCATCGAGGAGTGAGACCGCCGCCATGACCATTCCGGGGGTGCAGTACCCACACTGGAGCGCGTGGTTCTCGCGAAACGCCTCCTGAACGGGGTGCAACGTACCGTCGGGCTCGGCCAGGCCCTCTATCGTCACAATGTCGGTCTCATCGGCCTGAGCAGCAAGAAGCGTGCACGACTTCACCGACTCACCATTGAGCAACACGGTGCAAGCGCCACACGAGCTGGTATCGCACCCGATATTGGTGCCCGTAAGTCCGAGGGTCTCCCGGAGGTACTGCACAAGCAGGAGCCTCGGCTCAACCTCGTCGCGATGTGTCTCGCCGTTGATCCGCAAAGAGATCATGACCACTGGCAACCCTCCCCGACTCCCTGTTCGCTCACCATCAGAACCTCATCCTAGATTCCCCGGAACGAAGTCGAACGGGCCTGCGGCCACCGCCGGGGGCCGGACCGCGGCGGATCGGTCCCGAGCGTCCGAGGAATCGCCCCTGGCGGGCCCCGGGTGACGACCTTCGGGACCACCCGATTCAGCGCTCAACCCCATGCCCTCACCCACCATGCTGCTACCGACCGCGCCTATGTGGACGTGGTCGGCTTCTATGCTCACCCGATGGCCAGAAGGAGACTGGGCGACGTGAAGTCCGCACACCGTCGCCGTAGATCCTCGCTCTCTGACCGGGGGACGGCTGGTGGTCAAGTACCTGTATTGGGTCGGATGTTTCCTGCACCCATCGCGGCGAAGGTTCCAGAGATCATCTTCATCTTCTGGGTCGTCAAGATCCTGACCACAGCGGGCGGAGAGGCCGCGTCGGACTACTTCAAGACGTGGGGGAACGTCAAGGGCGGAGGCGCCGAAGTCGGCCTGTTCATCATTGCGCTCGTGGTGCAGTTCTCGACCCGCCGATACCAGGCCTTTGCCTACTGGTTCCTAGCCTTCGCCATCGCCATCTTCGGTACCGGCGTCTCGGACTTCCTCCACCTCGATGTCAAGATCCCCTATGCGGGGACCACCCTCCTCTGGGCGATCGTCCTGATCGCGGTCTTTTGGATCTGGCACCACAACGAGGGAACGCTTTCCATCCACAGCATCACCACCCAGCGCCGTGAGGCCTACTACTGGGCGACGGTGTTCGCCACCTTCGCCCTTGGGACTGCGCTCGGGGACTTCACCGCGACCTCGCTCGGCCTCGGCTACTTGGCCTCGGGCATCCTCTTCGGCGTGGTCATCCTGATTCCGGCCCTGGCCTGGTGGAAGCTCGGTCTCAACGGTATCGTCGCCTTCTGGATGGCCTACGTGGTCACTCGTCCCCTCGGGGCATCGTTCGCCGACTACATCAGCAAACCGCGCAACCTCAGTGGGATCGGCTTCGGCGACGGCCCCACCGCGTTGGTGTTCGCAGCGGCCGTCTTTGTTCTTGTTGCGTACCTGACGATCGCTCGGCCCGACATCCAACAGCCGGCTCTCGGCGTCTCCGCAGGGCGGGAGCGCACCCGGACTCCGCTTTCCGACATCCCTGCCACGAGCGGACCCGGGAATGGGCCTCGGCTACGAAGAAATGGGAGAAATAGCTGACCACTGTGGTCAGTGCAGGCCTTGTTGGTAGGCATAGGCGACCGCCTGGGCGCGATCCCGGGCACCGATCTTGGCGAAGATGTGGTTGATGTGGCTCTTGACGGTGCCCTCGCTGACGACCAGCCGCTCAGCTATCTCGGTGTTCGAGAGGCCGGAGGCCATGCAGGACAGGACCTCGACCTCTCTCGGCGTGAGCCCGTCTGGAAGACCCGGCGACAGGGGCGGTCTTTGCGCCGGGGCGCCGGTGGCGATGGCGTCGACCAGATGGTGCTGCACCGCCGGGTCGATGGCCGCCTGGTCGTCGAGAACCTGCTGCAAGGCGTGGCGGATCTCGGCTCCCCCAGCATCCTTGGTCAGATAACCGCGGGCCCCGGCTCGGAGCGCCTCGAGGACCGAATGGTCGTCCGCGTAGGTGGTGAGGACCACGACTTTGGTCTGCGGTCGGCTCTCCCGTAGGAGCCGGGTGGCCTCGACCCCGTCACAGCGAGGCATCCTCAGGTCCATGAGGACGATGTCCGGGCCGAGCTCTTCGGCCAGCGAGACAGCCTCGGCCCCGTCGCAGGCGGCCCCGACGACCTCGACGTCATGGAGCAGGCCGAGGACCATCGAGAGCCCCTCGCGAACCACCCGCTGGTCGTCGGCGATGAGGACTCGGATCGGCGCGGTCATGCGGGTACGTCGAGCTCGACCCGGTAGCCGTTGCACGTCGGCTCGGTGGTGAGGGTGCCGCCGAGCAGCTCCGCTCGCTCCCGCATTCCGGTGAGGCCGTAGCCGGCACCGGCGACACCGTCGATGGGAGGGCACCCGCCATCGTCTCTCATCGAGAAGTCCTCCACACACAGTCGGGTGATCC
The DNA here is from genome assembly GCA_963781305.1 of uncultured Acidimicrobiaceae bacterium. GTDB lineage: Bacteria > Actinomycetota > Acidimicrobiia > Acidimicrobiales > RAAP-2 > DASXMT01. Next base: position 443,721 of record CAWAFL010000013.1, on the reverse strand, counting down.
CCGGTTCGTAGGCGAGGCGGAGCTCGACCCGCTCAGGACGAGCGTGTTTGGTGACGTTGGTGAGTGCCTCCTGGGCCACCCGATAGAGCGCAACCCGAGCCTCGGAGCCGAGGTCGTGGGGCTCACCGGAGACGATAAGCCGGCAGGGGATGCCACGGTTCTCCTCGAATTGCTCGACCAGTCCGGCGAGCCGATCGGGGCCCGGCAGCTCCTCGTCGCGGAGCATGCCGATGGCCCGGCGAGCCTCCTCGAGGCCGGTCTTTCCTAGGTGGTGGGCCCGGTCGATTGCTTCGGGCAGACGGGGATCAGCCGGGTTCTCCGCCGCCAGCATTCGGGCCCCCTCGAGCTGGAGCAGGAGGCCGGAGAGGGAGTGCGCCAGCACGTCGTGCATCTCTCGGGCCAGCCGCTGCCGCTCGGCCAGGCCGGCCGACCGGGCCTCCGCCACCCGGCTCTGCCCCAGCTCCACGAGGAGGACCTCGGCCTGCTCGTTCGCCTCTCGCAGCCGGACGGCCAGGATCATCAGCCCAAAGCACCCAGCGAGGGCGCCCAGGATGACGAGGCCGGCCAAGCCCTGGCCGCTGAACCCGATGAAGACCTCGAGAACCATGAAGGCGACGGCCGATAGGGGGAGCGCGATACGTCCCGGGAGCAGCCGAGCGAAGAAGAGGACCCCTACGAAGGCGCCCTCGGCCCCCGGCCCCGTCGGCTGGATGCAAAGCAGCGTGACCGAGCTGGCGAGGACGACAGCGGCGATGGCCAGCTGAGGAAGGACCCCAGGCTGCCCGGAGCGGCGTGCACTCGGGCCGGTGAACGTCACGACGGCACCGACGTCGGCGAGGACGTACCCGGCCACCGCCACCGACACGGCGAGGCCCCGGCCGCTGAGCCCTGGGCCGGGGTGGCCCTGGTAGGCGGACAGAACGAACACCCCGAGCAGCACGGGAGCCAGGATCCGGATCCGGCGCTGCATCGCCTCGTGCTGGGCCCGGCTGGTTCGGAGGGTGGCCAACGTCGGGGTGGTCTCGCGATCGACGCTCACCCCATGAAGATTACGACGACCTGCGTCCGCACGGCATCGGCCCAGGGGTGGACCACATCCATGGACCCGTGGGTGGAGTCCCCTCCACCCGCGGGTGGAGTCCCGGGCCCCAGCGAAGTTCTACCCCTGCGCCGATGTGCCGGAGACCCCTTCGGTCGCATCCTTGGAGTACCGATCCGACGAGCAAAGGCGCAGATAACCGTGTACTTCACCAACAACAAGGGCGGCGGACGAAGGAGTGCAATCACCGTCGAACACCTGACGAAGCACTACCAGGCGGTCACCGCAGTGGACGACATCAGCTTCGAGGTCCCCGAGGGACAGCTCCTCGCCCTCCTCGGTCCGAACGGTGCCGGCAAGTCGACCACGATCGACATGATCCTTGGTCTCGCCCGTCCCGACTCCGGCCGGGTCTCGCTCTTCGGCCGGACACCCACCGAAGCCGTGGCCGCAGGCGCGGTCGGCGGCATGTTGCAGACGGGATCCCTGGTCGAGTACCTGAGCGTCCGCGAGCTCGTCTCCATGGTCGCATCCCTCTACCCCCACCCCCTCCCGGTGGACGAGGTGCTGGAGCTCACCGGCACCTCTGCGTTCGCCGATCGGCCCACGAACAAGCTGTCCGGAGGACAGACCCAGCGGGTTCGTTTCGCCATCGCCCTGGTGGCCGATTCCGACCTCCTGCTGCTCGACGAGCCGACGTCGGCCCTCGACGTCGAGGGCCGACGCGAGTTCTGGGCATCCATGCGTGCGGTAGCGGCACGAGGCAAGACAGTGCTCTTCGCCACCCACTATCTCGAGGAGGCGGACGCCTACGCCGACCGGATCGTGCTCTTGGCGAGGGGGCGGGTCGTCGCGGACGGCTCCACCACCGAGATCAAGTCCAAGGTCGGCAGCCGAACCATCCGAGTCACCCTTCCCGGCGCCGACACGACCCAAGTCTCCAGGCTGACGGGTGTCACCGCCGCCGTCGTGCAGGGGGACACGGTGAGCCTCACCTGCGCCGACTCCGATGCGGCGCTCCGTTGCCTCCTCGACCGGTTCCCGGGCGCACACGACATCGAGGTGCGCGGTGCCGGCATCGAAGAAGCCTTCGTGGCGCTCACTGCCAACGACGACATGACCACCGTGGGAGGCCAGAACCGATGACGAGTACTATCTATCTCCGCTACGAGGTCCTCCGGAGCTTCCGAAACCGGCGGTTCCTCGTCCTCTCCCTCGCTTTCCCGATCGTTCTCTACCTCACGATCGCCGGGGCCAACCGGCACCAAACCTTCGACGGTACCGCCTTCCCCCTCTACTTCATGACCGGCATGGCGACGCTCGGCACGATGTCCGCCGTCATCTCGAGCGGGGCACTCATTGCTGCCGAACGCGCCGCGGGCTGGACCCGCCAGATGCGGGTCACCCCGCTGAGCATCCGCACCTACTTCGGGGCGAAGGTGGCCAGCGGTTATCTTCGGGCGCTCCTCACCATCGCAGTCCTGTGCCTGGCCGGGACGGCGTTCGGCGTGCGCCTCTCCGCCGGCGAATGGCTGACGGTTGTTGGCCTCATCCTCGTCGGCCTCGTCCCCTTCGCCGTGCTCGGCATTCTGCTCGGGCACCTCCTCAACGCAGACTCCGTTGCCGTCGCTGTCGGTGGGATCGTGACTCTCTTCTCGCTCCTCGGCGGCGCCTACGCCTTCTTGCTGGCGAAGTCAGGACCGTTCTTCCAGGTCATAAAGGCGCTCCCCTCCTACTGGCTCGTCCAGGCCGGGAAGGGGGCCTTCGGCGGGGGAAGCTGGCCGGCGGAGGGATGGATCGTCATCGCCGCCTGGACCATCGTCCTTCTGCCGCTCGCCGTGCTCGCCCACCGCCGGGACACGAGCCGGACCTGACCCGTCTTAGACTCGGGCGAGCGCGCTGGCACGGTCAGGGTAACCCCGTATGCCAACTATGAGGGCGTCGTCGACCGTAAAGACCTGGTACAAGCGCTCGGGTGGGGCGGGTCGGGTTCCTTCGGCTGGCCGGGACACGGTGATGCCGAGGAGCACGGCGTCGCGGTCGACCTCGACGCTTTCGACGGAAGCCCGGGTGCCGTCGATCAGGAGGCGTCGGTACCAGTCGAGGACCTCGGCGCTGTTGTTACACAACCCGGTCCATCGGACCTGGGGGTGGAGGAGCGATCCGAGGAGCTCGAGGTCGCGGTCGCGATAGGCGGCTACGAGGTGTTGGGCTATGTCGGCCGTGACCCCGGTACCGATCGAGCGCGGCAGGTCCTCCCCCTCGTCGCCGTGGGGCTCGGACTCGTCGGGGGCGATGCCAAAGCTTCGGAGAAGGGCGGCGACCTGCTCGCTGGGTGGTTTTCCCGAGATCCACACGGCGTCTCGCGACGCGCCGGCGTCGATCAGCAGCCGGACGGTCTCGACCCAGTTGCCGGGGCGGCCGTCACTCTCGCCGCTGCCGACGGTGGCAAAGGCGAGCGGAGTACTTTCGAAACGGGAGTCGCGAGCGTCGACGTCGGCTCCGGCGTCGATCAGCAGCCGTGCCATCTCGGCGTTACCGTGATAGGCGGCGCTGTGGAGGGGTTGCTCGCCGAATCCGTTTCGGTCGAGGGCTGAGAAGCCCAGGTCGAGCATGAGGGCGACGGCGGCTGGCGGGGCGGTGACCGCGGCGGCAACGACGGCGGCGCGGTCCTCGTCGGCCAGCCGGACGGGAAGGTCGGGGTGCTCGGCCAGCAGCTGTTCGGCTGCGGCCCGGTCTGCTCGCCGGCAGGCACCGATGAATCGGTCGACATCGTTGCTGTCGTCCGATGCACCGTGGCGAACCAGCAACGCGACCGTCTGGTCATCACCGGCCCGCACCGCTCGGCGTAGTGCGGAGAAGCCCACATCTGAGTCCCTCACGTCCGGGTCTGCGCCGGCGGCGAGGAGGGCGGCCACGACCTGGTGAGAGGCATCCGCGGCTGCAGCGTCGGCGAGCCCTCCGGTCGCCTCGTCCGCCGTCTGTCCGCCGGCGCCGCGGACGGCGTCCAGCAGGAGCGTGACCGCGTGGGCGTCGTCGGCGTAGACGGCCGCGCCGACGGCCCACGTGCCCGCCACCCGAGCGCCATGGGACAACAGCAGCTCAAGGCATCGGTGGTCCGGTTGCCCGGCAGCCTCGCCGATGCATTGGTGGTCGTCGGGGTTGGCTCCCGCGTCGAGCAGAACCCCAGTGACGTCCGGGTTGTTGACCTCCACTGCTCCGCACAGGGCCGAGCGGTATCCGTTGCGTGCCCCATTGTTGGTGGTCGGGCTGGCGCCCTCCTCGAGCAGGAGCTGGACCACCTCGGCCATACCCGCTGACCGCGAACGGTCGATCTGGTGCCAGCGGGAATAACAGGCGTACAGGAGCGGAGGCCAACCCCGAGCCTCGTCGATGGCCGTCGCCGCCGAGGGGTTGGCGGAGAGCATCTCTCTGACCGTGTGGGCGTCCCCGACCACCGTGGCGGTGTAGATGCTGTAGCCGGCGATGCCCGGACGGGCATCGAGGAACGAAGCCGCTTCGCCGAGGCGTCGCTCAACCGACGCGGCCACGAATGCGTCGGCCAACCCTTCGGGACTGCTGGCGCCGGACTCGACGACGGCCTTCAGTTTCGGCCAGCTGGTGAAGCCGAGCTCGCGGGCGACGACCAGCTGGGCGGCGGCAAGGGTCATTGGACCAGGCGGACCTCCACCGTGGTAATGCTCGAAGCGATCAAGGGCATCGGCCTCGCCGCGGCGAGCGGCGTCGCGCAGCTCCTTGGCTTGACGGCGCAGTTGGTCGAGGTTGGGGCGCTCGGGCAGCGACGTGGACATGGCGTCTCCCTCCTACGCCTGCGGTCCGCTGCTCAGGCCGAGGAAGGGCCCACAGCCATGGGATCCGTAGTCGGAGGTGGACTCAGTCCTTTCCGCGGACCCGGCGGCGTCCTCCTGTCGCCACCCCGAATCGTAGCCGCCCCGTGCTGCGCCGCCGCTCGCTGCGACGCCTATGGCACCACCCATGAAGAGGGGGTTATCGGCGACATCAGCGGCCACTACCATCCGATGGTCGCCCGGTCGGCGATCTCCGCTCCGGCACGCCCGGCCGGGCCGACCCAGGCTCAACGGGTATTGGCCTCGACAATATGGAATTCCACTCGGTAGAGCAACGTGTCGTCGGTGATCGGACCCGCGTGGGCGGCCCGACGTCGCAGCGTGTCGCGGTCCGGTTCGCCGGAGCATGCCAGGTCGGCGGGAGTGATGGCAGAGAACGGCATCAGCTCCACGGAATCGACCTCGATCCGACCGGGGCCGACGCGGTAGCGACCTCCTGTCTTGACCTTCGGTCGGCGCCACAGCCGGAACGTGACGGTGATGTCTCCCGCTAGCACGCTGCCGCGCAATTCCTGGCTGAACTCCACCCATGGAGAATATGTCACTGACGTGTTACCTCCCCACGCACCGCCTCGGGCCCGTCAGTAGTCAAGGCTCAGACGCGGCTACCGGTGAGCTGCGCGGTCACTAACTGCCGGTGCGCTCGCGGTGCCTGCACCCCGGCCAGCAGCAGGGCCGACGCTTTCCTTCGTCCAACTCCTCCCGCGTCCGGCGGATACGGCGTTCCCGAGTCGTCTCCTGCTTGGCATCCTCGACCCAGCAGATGAACTCGTTGCGGGCCAGAGGCGTGATGTCCTTCCAAGCGTCGAGTGCAGTCGGGTTGGCGATCAGCGCCGTCCGCAGGTCTGCGGGAAGCTTGTGCACCACTCCCCCGGGCACACGCTGGCCGCTCACAGGGCCAGGGTAGCGGTCCGGGTGGCCGGTGATTGTGTCGTCACGCTTCGGGCCACGGCGCGACGGTCTCGCACCCGTACTCCTCGGGGGCCACATCGCTTACGGTCTCGCTGAACTGCCAGCGGTGGCCGGCCAGGTCTTCGAAGGTGCAATCCCGCTCGCCGTACTCCCGATCAGTCGGCGACTCCAGGACCCGAGCCCCCCGAGAGCGAGCCCGTTGGTAGTGGGCGTCGACATCCTCGACTCGCACCCTGATCACGTGCGTCACGACACCGTCGTGCGGAGGTAGCTGGTCGCCTCGGACGTCGGCCACGATCATCGCCCCATCGGCGCCGATGCTCATTTGCGCCCGGTGGCTCTCGCCGATCCGGGTCTGCTCGACAAAGCCAAACATCGTGCTCAGCCACTCCACCGCGGACCGCACGCCGGGGTAGACGAGCACGGGGACCACGGTGGCCGGCGGGACGGACCGGTTGTGCCTCATCTACGGTGACCTCCTGTGTGGTAGCCGGTGGCCACACCGATAGAGAGCCGTGGAAGGACGCCGGAACGGATGGGCATATGGTTCGCCGACAATACCCTCCGCCTCCTCGCTGCGCCTTCAGAGAGCGAGCGAAAACCGTGAGGAAGGCTCCGTACTTGCGTCGAACACTTCTTCCGCCATTCCCGCCACTCAAACCTTACCGCGAAGAGGGGGGCTTGCTGCAAGGCCCTCGGGCGTGTTGACAATGCTGGCCATGAACTGGCTCACCATTCCCGTCGCCCCACCCGGCAGCATCGGACGGCTAGTAGCCGCGGCCGACAGGTGTCATGCGCTGGTGGTGAACGACGTGGCGCCAGCCGGAGAGTGGCTATGACCGAGCACGCCGTGGTGATCGCCGGAGGCGGCCCGACGGGGCTGATGTTGGCGGGCGAGCTGGCATTGGCGGGAATCGACGTCGTCATCGTCGAACGACGCGCCAGTCAGGATCTCGACGGCTCGCGCTCCGGCGGTCTGCACTCGCGCACCATCGAGGTGCTCGACCAGCGCGGCGTCGCTGATCGGTTCCTGGACGAGGGGCAAGCGATGCAGGTCCAGGCGTTCGCCGGGATCCCGTTGGACATCAGCGACTTCCCCACCCGCCACAACTACGGGCTCGCGCTGTGGCAGAGCCACTTCGAGCGCATACTGGCCGCCTGGGTCAGCGAGCTGGGGGTGCCGATCGTTCGCCAACGTGAGGTTACGGGCTTCGCGCAGGATGACACCGGCGTCGGCGTCGAGCTGTCCGACGGCCGGTCGCTACGGGCGGACTACCTCGTCGGCTGCGACGGAGGACGAAGTCTGATCCGAAAGGCGGCAGGCATCGAGTTCCCCGGGTGGGATCCGTCGACCAGCTGGCTGATCGCCGAGGTCGAGACGAACGTGGAGCCGGTGATCGGCTTGCGCGGCGGGGGTGGCATCGGCCCTGCGGACGGAGGGCGAATACGGGTCGTACTGACCGAACCGCACATCGAACATTCCAGCGAGCCCACCCTGCAGGATGTCAGCGAGGCACTCATCGCCGTCGACGGAACGGACTACGGGGTGCACAGGCCGACATGGATCTCCCGATTCACCGACATGACCCGGCAGGCGGCGTCCTACCGCAAGGGACGGGTGCTGCTCGCCGGCGACGCCGCCCACGTGCATTCCCCGCAAGGCGGACAGGGCCTCAACACCGGTGTGCAGGACGCGGTGAACCTCGGATGGAAGCTGGCCCAGGTGATCAAGGGGACATCACCAGACGGGCTCCTGGACACCTACCACGCCGAGCGGCACCCGGTCGGTGCCCGAGTGCTGCACAACACCATGGCGCAGGGCGCGCTTGCCGGCTCCGGTGGGCGTCCCGAGGCATTGCACGACACGATGTCCGAGTTGCTGAGCATGGCTGAGCCTCGCAAGCGGTTCGCCGCGATGTTGTCCGGTCTGGACATTCACTACGACCTCGGCGAGGGGCACCCGCTGCTCGGGCGCCGCATGCCCGACCTCGACCTGGTCACCGCCAACTGCCCGCTGCGGGTATTCACCCTCCTCCACGGCGCCCGGCCGGTGCTGCTCAACCTCGGTGAACCCTGCGGATTTGACATCACTCCGTGGGCCGATCGGGTGCAGTGGATCGACGCTTCCTACGTTGGTCCGTGGGAGCTTCCGGCACTTGGCGCGGTCCCTGCGCCCACTGCCGTGTTGGTTCGGCCCGACGGACATGTTGCCTGGGTGGGAGACCTATCCGACCCAGCGCTCCCTGAAGCTCTGACTGCCTGGTTCGGAGCGCCCACAGCTTAGGAGCAGAGACCTCCCTGCCCCTCGTTCTCGGCCTCCGGTAGCGGGCGATCTCACCCCCCGCTCTCTTACTGTGGATGGATCGTCTCGCCCCGGGCGAGCATGGCTACGAACTGCTCGATCCGCCGGCGGCGCGTCTCAGGGCGCTTGGGGGTGGTCACCCGGTACAGGACCGCGTAGCGATTGGCGCCATTTAGGCCGTCGAACGTCGCCTTCGCCGAAGGGTTCGCCTTCAGCGCGGCGGCAAGGTCGGACGGGACCTCGATCGTCGCCGCGCCGGCATAGGCCCGGTCCCAGCGGCCGTCCGCCTTCGCCTGGTCCGCCGCAGTAAGGCCCGCAGAGTGCATGCGACCCTCCTCGGTGAGTCGAGTGGCGATGTCGGCGTTTCGCTTCGACCAAGCGCTTCCCCGTCGTCGAGGCGTGAACCTTCGGCGAAAAGTGCGCTCGTCGCCACGGGCTAGCTGCCCATCCACCCAACCGTGGCATATCGCTTCCTCGAGGGCCGCTTCATAGGTCAAGGAGGTCGGATCGGTCGTGCCCTTCTTGGCCAGGACCAACCAGACACCCTCGGCTTGGCTGCCATGATCGCTGAGCCACTGCGACCACGCCGCTGCGTCGGCCACGGTCAGTACAGGGATCTCCTTGGTCATGGCAGTAAAGACTGCCACCCAGTGAGGGGCATCAGATGCGGTAGACGCGCTCGGCGTTGGTGGCGAACACCGCCCCGCGCTCGGCCGGCGTCAACTGCTCGGTGAGCTTGCGGAACGAGGCCAACAACCGCGGGTAGGTGGTGAACAGGTTGTCCATAGGCCAGTTGCTGGCGAACAGGGCGCGCCCGATGCCGAAGTGCTCGAAGCAGGTGAGGACCCAGCGACGGATGGAGGCGGTGAAGAAGTTGGGCACGGCCCCGCTCGAGAGCGCGGAGATCTTGACCACGATGTTCTCGGCGGCGGCGATGCGGGCCAGGGCGACCTGCCACTCCTCGAAGTACGAGTCGAGCTTGGAGACGACGGGGAGCCCGGCGTGCTCGAGCACGATGGTGGCCTCGGGATGGGAGCGGGCCGCCTGGAGGGCCTGGTCGTAGTGGGCCAGGGTGATCATGAGGTCGCAGCTGGCTCCGAGCTCGGCCAGGGCGGCGAAGCCCCGGTTCCACGCGGGCGTCCCGATCAGGTCCGGGTCGCCCGTGTCACGCACCCCCCGGAAGTTCGCGTAGGCGGCCTGGCGGGCGATGTCGGCGGCAGCCGACGGCGCAGCCAGGGCGCAGGGCGCGACGATCCCGTTCGGCCAGCCGTAACGGTCGGCCAGGGACTGCAGCCAGATCGTCTCGGCCACCGGGCCGCAGCTGGCGTCGGCCACCTGGACGTGGACCACCTTGTCGACCCCGAGGCCGGCTGCCAGGGTCCCGAGTTCGGGCACCGAGAAGGCCGGAGCGTCGAGCCGCCAGGCACCCTTCAGGCGTGGGTGCTCCCAGCCGGGGTCGTGGAAGCTCCATGCGAGCTCCGAGCGAGCGTGGTCGAAGAGGTGCACGTGGGCGTCGACGAACCGGAAGTCCCGGGGCACCGCATAGTCCGCCGGGCGGTCCCCGATCGGCTCGTAGTCCTCCATGGCTGACCTCCCGCTCGGTGAAAAGAGCGCTGCTGGCCCGTTCAGTGGAGCATTGTACGAGTCGTTCCGGCGAGCTATCGGATCGTGGACCGTCGGAGGCGTTCTCACCGCGCGAGACGTGGACGGCCAGGCACTAACCCGCAGACGGGGTCACAAGTCTCCGACCGCACGCCGCTCGCCTACGCATGCTGGCGGTCGTCACCGCGGCTTGGCGCGGCGCTAAGGCGGGCTCACGTATCCAGCGAGCGTGGAGACCTCGTGACCGGCGTCGACCTGCAGCTGGTCGGTCCCAGTCTCGACGACGGAGAAGCCGGTCCCGTCGCCGTCCCCGTTCACTACGTTCGGGCCCGACTGGCCGGTGGCGTCTCCTGCAACGATTGCTACGTGCGCGGCCGAAGGGTCGACGCCGGGCGAAAGGCCGTAGACCGCTACATCGCCGGGCGAAGCGACGTATCCGCTCGTCGCCGGGTGCCACTCACCGTTGGCGACGCCCCACTCGTAGAAGCTGACGGCGCCACCGTTGATCTCTCCCGGGCCATAGCCGTAGGAGAACTCCACCCCGGCCTCCTGCCAGGCCCAGGCGGCGAAGTCGGCGCACCACTCCTCTGCCCTCTCGCCGCTCGGGCAGCCCATCGCGCCGGCCTCCCAGTAGGCGCTGAACTTGTTGCAGTACGAGCTGGAAGGGTCGGTGCTGTACCCGACCTGGCTCTGGGCAATGGTCACGATGCGCTGGGGCGTGCTCAAGCCGACTAGGGAGGCCTCGCTCGGCACCGAGAAGGAATCACTGTTCCCGAACCCGTGCAGGGTCGCTACCAGGATGATCACGACTGCGCCGACCACGAGGATGAGCCCGAGCTTACGAAGTGGCCTTCTCGGCCGGCGCGGCCGCACGGCGCTCGCTCCCCGCCTCTCCGAGCGGAAAGGCGGCTCTGCCTCGGCCGACGGCCTCTGCGGCCTACGCAGCGGGTATGCCGAATCCACCTCATTGGATGACCGGCCGTCCGCCAACTCCATCGGGCGACGGATGAACGATGCGTCGACGGGTCCCTGGCCCGGCACCCAGACCCGCCCGGTCATCGAGCGAAGTCCGTCGTCCCGGTCGAACTGTTGTCGACTCACTCGGGCTCGGCTCATGGCGTTCATACTGCCCGGCGGCGGACCAGACAGACGGTCAGGGCGGTAAGGAGCTCCGACAGCACGAGCAGCCAGCCGCCCTCGATCCACTAGAAGGGCCAGAACCGGCTGGCCGGCTGGCCGGCTGGGACGTGGTCAACCACGTGTAGCCGTGCCGTGCTGGACGACGACCCGCCGCGAGATGACGGACTCCAGAATCCCGCCTCCTTTCCCAGACACCTCTCCTAGTGCTCCCTGGAGGACCTGGCAATTCACCTTCAGCTGCAAGGCGTGTTGGGGCCCGCGCGGCTCGCGCACGACGACAGCATGAGATTTGACCGGATCTCAGCCTCTCAACCCATACTCAAGCGCCCCCCATCCGGAGATGGACACCAAGCGATAGCGTCAGGGTGGCGTGTGACGATCGCGTTCGCCGCCCGTGGGAGCCCGCGAATGACGCTGCGGAACAAACCAACCGACATCGACGCTGAGGGCGGCCCAAAGCGAGAACCCAATGCTCCTCGATCGGGTGCTCGCACTCAGGCGTTTGACGACGCACCGGTGCTCGGGGGCTCGACGGACCACACGGCCCTGGTCGTAAACCAGTTGACAAAGCGCTTCGGAGAACGAACCGCTTTCTCCGACGTCTCCTTCCATGTCGCCTATGGCGAGGTGTTCGGTTTCCTGGGACCCAATGGCGCAGGTAAGACCACCACCGTCCGCACGCTCGGCACGTTGATCGCCCCGACCTCGGGCTCAGCCATAGTGGCCGGTATCCCGCTCAAGCCGGAGAACGGAGTGGAAATACGGCGAAGCATCTCCGTCATGCCGGAAGCACCCGGGCTCTATTTGCGTCTGACGGTGGCTGAGAACCTGCAGTACTTCGCCGGCCTCTACGGTCTTCACCAGGCCGGGAAACGGACCAGAGACGCCCTCGAGGCCGTCAACCTCGGTGAACGTGCCGGGGACCTCTGCGGCGGGCTATCCAAAGGGCTTCGCCAACGGGTGGGGTTGGCCCGAACGCTGCTCAGCGACCCGAAGATCATGTTCCTCGACGAACCGACGTCGGGCCTCGACCCGGTAGCGGCCCACGAGGCGCATGACCTGGTCAACGGGCTCCGACAGAGAGGGGTGACGATCTTTCTCACAACCCACCGGCTCGAAGAAGCCGAAAAGCTCTGCGACCGGGTCGCCATCCTCAACACCACCCTGCGCTCCATCGGTCGGCCCGCAGAGCTCCGAGATCAGCTCTTCAAGAACGGACTTCTCGTCAAGACCCTCGCGCCGCTCACCGACCCTGATCGGCTCTTTTCTGGCGTTACCGCCGTCAAGGGTTGGCGGTCGGAAGCTCCGGGGTCGTATGAACTTTCGATAACTGATCCGAGATCCGCTGCCCCCGAGGTGACACGAGCCTTGGTCGCCGTCGGAGCCGATGTTCTCTCGATCAGCGAGGCACAGCATTCGCTCGAGGACGTGTACCTCGAACTGGTTGACGAGGATGTCGAGGCGCGCACGCAATGACGGCCTTCGATGCCCCGCGCATCCGCGCCGTCGTCCGCAAGGAGCTGCGGGACTACCAGCGCAATCGGTCCATCGTCGTGACCATGTCCATCCTGCCCTGCCTCTTTCTCATTAATCCCGTCCTCACCATCTTCCTCACCTCGGCGTCCAAACCGATTTCCACCCTGGACAAGACGGTCAGTATTTCCCTCGTATTCTTTCTCATCATTCCCGTCATCATGCCCTCCACTCTCGCCGCGTACTCGGTCGTAGGCGAGCGTGAACAGGGGACGCTCGAGCCCTTGCTCACCACGCCCATTCGCAAACAAGAGTTCATCTTGGGCAAGGCAGTGGCGGTCATGATCCCCACGGTGACCTTGTCCTACGCGGTATTCGGGCTCTTTCTTGCTGCGGTTCGACTGTTCGCCAACCCCGCGGTCGCCTCGGCCCTGTTCCACCAGGGTCCGATCCTGCTTGCCCTCTTTCTCTTCGCTCCCCTATTGGCCGGCTGGTCCATCGTGGTCGGAATGGCGATCTCTGTCCGGGCGAGCGAAATCCGGGTGGCCCAGCAACTAGGGACGTTGGCGAGCCTTCCATTGATCGGCCTCTTCGTGCTTTTGGCGGTCGGTGTGATCCATCCGACATTCCTGGTTGCCATCCTGTTTGCTATCGGCCTCCTGGTGATCGATGTCCGGGCCTCGCGGATCGTCGCTCGGATGTTCGACCGAGAGCGCCTGGTGACCGGGGCCAAGGCCTCGAGACCGTGAGGGCACGACATGAATGTCACAGCGAAGGTTCAGCAATACGTCCCAGCGACTTGACCGGCGACAGATGAGTTTCTGCCGGAGCAATCGTCGTAGTGGCGAGAGCCGAGAGAGGAGTCCAAGATGGGCGCGCTTACAGTGACTGAGTTCGTATCGATCGATGGGGTGTTCGAAGATCCGGGCGGGGCTGAGACCTACGAGCACGGCGGATGGAATTTCGAATACGACCGTGGCGCCGACGGCGACCAGTACAAGCTCGACGAGTTGAATGCTGCTGAGGTCCAGCTGTTCGGGCGGGTTACCTACGAGGGGTTCGCCAAGGCGTGGCCGAGCCGGGAAGGTGACTTCGCCGACAAGATCAACCAGGGGCGAAAGTACGTCGTGTCGTCGACGCTGACGAATCCCGAATGGGAGAACACGGTGGTGATCTCCGACAACGTCCCAGAACGGGTCGCTGAGCTCAAGAACGAGACCGAGGGCCCGATTCTGGTCGCCGGTAGCGGAACCTTGGTCGGGACGCTGTTGGGCAACGGGCTCGTTGACGAGCTGCGACTGATGGTGTTCCCGACCGTGCTCGGACGAGGACGGCGTCTGTTCCCTGACGGCATCGGCCGGCTGAAATTCCGCTTGGTCGAAACCCGGGCGGTCGGCCCTGACGGCGTCCTCTCACTCTGATCCGAGACCCTATACGCTGCCTTTCGAGTCCGACCGATGGCGACGGCGGCGTTTCGAGCCGCATATCGAACGCTGCCTCGAAATCCAGCCGCTTGACGCGTGCCACCAAGCAGTACGTGCACCCATCGGCTGATACGCCAACCAATCGGGCCACCATGCAATGATCATCGCCGTCGTCGATCACGTAGACAATGGCGCCTCTGTCTTCGTCGGCGGACGCCCAGCGGATCTGGTCAAACTCACGGTCGGGTGAGCGGCCCAACCGCGCGTGCCGGAGGTACTTCATCGCCCACAGGGGGCTCGATGGGATCAACGGGTCGGGTCGGGCCGACTCGAGGGGAGTTGACCCTCCTCGGCTCCGAAATCACCGGACTGCTTCCGAGCCCGCCAGGCGCGACCCCGAGAAGCCACCCATCTCCGGTGCCGAGGGGATGCACGGGATTTGGTCCGTCGTTCTCACCCCCGGCTGGGCCGTCCAGTCCGCCCAACTCTCCGTCCTCTGCCATCGCGCTCATTTCTCTGCGACTGGGCACCCGAACAATCCCCGGCTGGCCAGGCAAGCTGCAACTTACGAGATAACCGAATCCCGGCTCGGGACATGACATTAGCCCCCTGCCCATCAGGCAACCTGAGCCCGCCTGCCAGAGATTCCCTTACTAGGGCGCCAGCCGGACGATCTGGGCTAGCCACGCCTCGGCGGTAGGGGAACCAAGGCCCGGGTTGATGTCGAAGAGTTCTGGGGCGAGCGAGTCGATCCGCCAGCCGGAGCCGAACGCCGCCACCAACTCGCCTTCGGTGACGCGTCGGGGACCCCAGTCCCCAGGTTGGCGGTCGCTGAAGCACATGAGGAGAAGCTGGCCACCGGGGCGGAGGACCGCGTGAACAGCCGCGACGTACCGGGCACGAGCAGCGTCGTCGAAGACGTGGAACAGCCCGCTGTCGACGACTGTGTCGTAGGCCTCGCCGAGCGTGACGAGACGAAGCGCGTCGAGCACCTCGAAGCTGGCGTCGACGCCACGCTCGACGGCCTTGCGGCGGGCGATCTCGATGGCCCGCGGAGAGACGTCGATACCAAGGGCGCGGGTGCTGTAGCGAGCGGCGAGGATCGTGTGCTCGCCGGTACCGCAGCCGGCGTCGAGGAGTACGCCGCTGAGCGCGCCGGCGTCGGCGAGGCGGACGAAGGCAGGCTGCGGGCGGCCGATGTCCCACGGCGGCGACGGGCCTACGTAGGATTCATCCCAGTCGTGTGCGGGGTCGGTTGCGGTCACGTTTCCATTCTGTCGCGACCGGCGGACAAGGGGCGGCCACCAGTCGCACGAACGGGCCCCCGTCGGGCGCAACAAAACCGACTTCTGGTGGTGCCACCACCGTGAATACGAGTCGTGACGACCCATCCACAGTCGGTCCCACTTGTCCCACCTAGTGGTCAGCCGCGTCCTTCATCGCCCGGTCCAGCGCGGCGGGCGGTGCTCCGCTGCGGCCTGACGACCCTCGGCCGCGTCCTGGGTCCCGCCGGCGACGTGCCGCATGGTCTCGCCGAAGCGGATGGCCTCCAGCGTCGCCATGTGCCGAGTCCGCATCGCCATCTCCTTCATGGCTCGCTGAGCCAGAGGCGCTCCGTCGAGGAGGCGTTTAGCCAGCGCATTGGCCTCGTCGAGCAGAGCGTCATGAGGGACGACCCTCCAGACCAGACCCATAGAGTGGGCTCGCTCAGCATCGATGCGCTCCCCGGTGAACAGCAGCTCCATCGCATCGGCCCAGTTGATGCGCTGCGGCAGGCGTATCGATGCCACGATGGCCGGGGATCCGAGCCTCGCCTCCGGAAGACCGAACTCGGCGCGGTCACTGGCCAGGACGAAATCGCACCAGCTGGCGAGCGTGAGCCCGTAGCCCAGGCAGTACCCATTCACAGCAGCAATGACCGGCTTGAAGATCTCCCATCCGCTCTCGAAGGAATTCAGCGTCGGCTTCTCCCAGAACGACCCTGCGAACTCCCCCGCGGACCCAGCTCCGTCGCGAAGGTCCCCGCCGACACAAAAAGCCCGTCCTGAACCGGTGACGATAGCCACCCATGCGTCCTCGTCGTCACGGAAGCGCGAGAAAGCGTCATTGAGGTCGCGCCTCATCTCCGCGTTGATGGCGTTCAGAGCATCCGGTCGGTTGTAGGTAATGGTGGCCACGTGGCCATCGAGTCGGAACATGACTGAATTACCCACAGCGCCCCAATCTGTCCAGTCGGGAACACGGTCGGCAACCAAGACCGGAAGCGATCCAGTCCGGTTGCGCCATGGCCCACAAAAGCACCTTAGGTCGTTCCGCTGTCCTGCGCCGGACTCTGCGGGCGAGCCTGACGCGACGTCGGGTCAGGGATGCCTTTCAAGAACATTGTGATCACCGATGAGTTCGATCGCTCTCCACCGTCGTAACTCTGTTGCAACCTGCAACAGCCGACGACAGGAGGTGGGACATGACCAGCAACTCCTCACTGGGAATCGACCTTGTTCAGCTCGTGACCATTCCGACAAGCGACCAGTCCAGATCTCTCGAGTTCTACCAAGCGCTTGGCTTCGAGGTGCGCGCTGACTTCCCCTGGGGCGACGGTCACCGATGGATCGAGGTCTATCCGCCGGGTGCAACGACCGGGCTGGCCCTAGTACCAGCAGGACCGGATCCTGTCGGCATCCGGACGGGGATCATCCTCAACACCAGCGACATTGATAACGCCTATGAGCACATGAAGCAGCTCGGAATCGATATCGACGCTGGTATCGCCCGTATCGGATCGAGCTTGAAGGCCCGCATTGGCGCCGTTGAGCAAGCGGAGCCCCAACCGCCGATGTTCTGGTTCCGCGATCCCGACGGGAACCAACTGCTCCTGGTGGAGCCTCATCTCGCATAGTGGGAGGTGCCAACTTGGGCGTCTTCTCCCCGTTGCGCCTAGTGGGTGGCGGCGTTGGGAGCACTTCCCTGCTTCCGGTTGGAATCACTGCTTCGCCGCGATGTCGGCAGGAAACTGCTCTGTGAGCGCTCGATCCGAGATCGTTGCAATCCTCGATGGCTTGTCGTCGATCGAGGAGAACTTGTAGGCGGAGGGCGCCAGCCGGACGGCCACATATGAGACGGTCATTCCCACAAGTAGCGTCCAACAGACGATGGCCAGAGTCGGATTGGTTGTCTCGAAGAAACGGACACTCGGAAGGTCAGCAAAGCAGGCGACCGCGGAGAGCGCCAGCAGTAGTGGCAGTGTCCATGCCTCTGCAATCACGGCGAGAAAGACGAATCCCCAGGTCTCGTACCAGGGCCACACCACCGGCCCCAAGACCACGAAGACGAGAAGACTCCAACCCAGGGCCTGCATGGCCCCCATCCGACGAGAGCGCAAGACCAATCCGATCGAGATGACTGCGGCCAGCGCGACACCCACGACCCTGGCGGACTGGACATAGGCCGAGGAGTGAGCGCCAAAGCCAAGGGCCGTGGAAACGTGGCTGAGCGATAGGCCGATGGCGGTCACCGGGTCCACCCAAGACACCACCACTCCCGGATTGCTGAGTTCGTCGAGCCACCGCCACCCGAGGCCAGATACCAGCCCGATCACCCCCATCAGGGCAAGAGCGGTCAGGATCGCGCCAAGGACACGGGGAATACGTTGCCGCAGCGCGTTTGCGCCATCGCTCCACCACCACCCGATGAAGAACGCACCGATCAGAGCCGGCACCTTGACCTCGGCAGCCAGCGCGCACAGCATCAATCCGATGAAGACGTGATTCCGCCGAGCTGCGGCGCAGCCGGCGACGAGCAGTCCTAACATCAATGCGTCGTTGTGGGCTCCACCCAGGAGTACCAACAGGACAAGGGGGTTCAGGACAGCCAACGCGAGGGCCGTCGCTGGATCACGGCCAACCGACCGGGCCAGAGCGGGAACTCCCCATGCGATCAATCCGATCCCGATCAGCGCGATGATCCGAAATCCGACGACTTCCGCGATCACGTCGTGACGCGCGAGCTGGACGATCCCCCCGGCAAGTCGCTCCCAAGCTGGTCCGTATGGAGCGCGCGCGCTTAGCCAGATCGGATCGACGAGCCCGAGAACAGGACCATGCCCAAGTGTGGTCGGTCCGTGGATGTACGGGTTGATCCCCCGACTGACCATTTCGCCCTGTGCCGCGTAGCTGTAGACGTCCCGACTGAACAGCGGTGGCATCACCAACACCGGAACCGCCCATGCGACGATCATCGCCGCCACCGGTCCGACCGGAGTCGCCGGATGTCGGCGTAGGGTCCGAACGACCTCGCACCAAGAGCCGATCATGAGAGCGACGCCCAGATACAAGACCATGATGCCCACAAACGTGCCGTTTTGGTTGGCCCCCGAGGCACCGTTTCCCGTACCGAAGAACCAGGCATCAGGCAGTTTCGACGCGAACGGCGACCCGTTCTGTGCGACGCCGATGAGGATGAGGACCGAACCGATGAAACCCGTGATCCCGGCCACTCTCAGTGGAATCGGGCGAAGGGCCTGCCGATCCCCAACGTCAAGACATTCTTGGCGCTCGATCATCGCCATCGGACTCCGATCGGGTGACCGGCCGCCGCGCCGTTACTCGTGCCGATTGTCCCTGTCCACACCAGGCCAACGTACCGTCTCGATGACCGAATCGAGAATGGTCAGGCAATCGCCATGGGAGCTGCCCAAATCATGTAGTCAGGCGTCAAACACCTCGAAGAGGGTATTGAGGCCTTCCGCCAGCAGCGGGTGCGTGAAGATGGCGTCCGCCATGGCGGTGTAGGTGAGCTTGCCCAGCATGGCGACCTGGATCATGGTCATGATCTCGCCGCCTTCGCTGCCGAGGACGGCGCAGCCCAGGATCTGCCCGCTGTCCGCGTCGACGACGGCCTTCATGAAGCCGCGCGTCTCCCCGGTCTCGATGGCCCGGATGACGGCGCCCATCGGGAGCTTCGCCACCCGGATCGTGCATCCTTGCTCCCTGGCCTCGCGCTCGGTCATGCCCACGCGGCCGAGCTGCGGGTCGATGAACACCGTGTACGGGACGATCCGGTCCCGCGTGCTCGCCTTCTCGTGCCTGATGAGGTTGGCGTGCAAGATGCGGGAGTCGGCGTAGGACAGGTGGGTGAAGCCCGGACCACCCTTGACGTCTCCCATCGCGTAGACCCCGGGGACACTGGTTTCCAGGTGCTCGTCAACCTCGATGAAGCCGCGGTCGTTGAGACGGATGCCGGCTGCCTCGGGGGTGAGCGCGTCCGTATTCGGGATGCGGCCGATGGCCGACAGCAGGTGCGAGCCTTCGATCTGTCGCTCACCGTCGTCGGTGCGAATGGTCAGCCGCAAGTGGCCACCTTCGGCCGACTCGACCCGCACCGCCATCGATGAGGTCAGGACCGTGATCCCGTCATCACGCAGGATGGCGGCGACCTCGTCCGAGACGTCGTCGTCCTCGATCATGGCCAGGCGCGCCGCGCTTTGGATGATGGTGACCTCGCTGCCGAACCGGCGGAACATCTGCCCGAACTCCAGCCCGATGTAGCCTCCGCCCAGGATGATCAGATGCTCCGGGAGCTCGTCCAACTCCATGATCGACGTTGAATCGAGCACGGCGACGTCGCCCGTGCCGGTGATCGCCAGCGGGTTGGGCCGGGTGCCTGTGTCGATCACGACCACCGGCGCGCTGATCTGCCGTGCCCCGCCCACCGTCAAGGCGATCTCGACCGTCTTCGGCCCCGTGAAACGGGCCTCGCCCTCGATCAGGTCAAGCCCGTCCTGGGCCAGGCGGCTGGCGTAGTTCTCCCGCGCGCCGGCGACCATCGCCCGTTTGCGCTCACGCACGGCGGCGAGGTCCACCGATACCGGACCAATACGCACGCCGTACTCCGCGCCGCGGCGCGCCTGGTAGGCAAGTCGCGCGCTTGCGACCATCGTCTTGGTCGGGGTGCATCCCCTGTTGACACAGACGCCGCCGAGTTGGTCACGCTCGACGAGTGCCACCTTCTGGCCAGCCTTCGCCAACTCGACGGGGAGGAACCGGCCGCCCTGGCTGGTTCCTATGACGATCGCGTCGTAGTGCTCATCGGTCATTGCGTTTGCTCCCCATGTTCTGGTGAGTGCGTTGGCAGACCGCGCCTAGAACCATCGTAGCTAGTTGGTTAGTTCAGGCGAGGGGCTCGTAAAGCGACAGCGACGAGTCGGAAGGAAGGCAGATCCGCCAGCTGGCCGTGATCCCATCCCAGTTGAGGCGTATGCCGCGGCCCCACCCGCTCGACGGTTACACGAACAGAGGTGGTCTGTCAGATCTGGTAGAGCCGGGCGGCGTTCTCGCCGAAGATGAGCCGACGCTGGTCGTCGGTGAGGGTCTCAGTCGCCTCGTGCAGCTCCTCGACGATCCCGGGGATCTTGGCGTCGGGGTGTGGGTAATCCGAAGCCCACACGATCCGGTCGGCGCCGACGTATCTGCTGTTGGCCGTGTAGGCAAGCGCTTCCTCGTCGGGGTCGAAGCTGATGTAGCACTGGCGTTTGAATATCTCCGAGGGCTTGGTCTTCTGGTAACGGCTCTTGAACACCTCGATGTGGTGGTCGAAGCGCTCGAGCATGGGGGCGCACCACCCACCCGTGCCCTCGAGGAAGACCACGGTGAGCTCGGGAAAGCGCTCGCAGATGCCACCGCCGACGAACCAGCCCATGGCCACCATCACGTCCAGGGCGTTCCCCAGTCCCTGGCGAAGGGTAAGGCCCTTATCGGGATGTCCGAAGGCGTCATCGTGGAGGCCGAGGCGGGTGACCACGTTGTAGGGCATGTCGGCGAAGGAGAAGGGGTGCACCCCGACCGGACAGCCGAGCTGGGCGGCGGCGTCCCAGAACGGGTCGTAGATCGGCTCGTTGAGCTTCTTGTTCTCAATGTAGGGGGCGGGGCGGATCATCACCGCCTTGAAGTCCAGCTCGTTGACGCAGTGCTCCATCTCCTTGACGGCCAGACCCGGATCCTGGAGCGGTACCAGGCCCACCCCGACGAGCCGATTTGTGTCCGCTGCGCAGTACTCGTGGAGCCAGTCGTTGTAGGACCGGCTCATCTGCACGAAGACTTCGGCGTCGGGCACATAGCCCAAGCCCGGACTGGTGGGGTACAGCACAGCGATGTCGATGCCGTCAGCATCCATGTCCTTGAGCCGGGTTCCCGGTTGGGATCCTCCCAACCGGGAGTACATCAATTCGGCCTGGGAGACCTCTTCGGGGGCTGGGTCCTCGGCCGAGGTCACCTGGCCACCGCTCAGACGGTCCGCGAACGCCGCGGTGATGGCCGGATCGAGCTCGAGCTGCTCCAGCACGTGCCCGTCGGCGTCGATCGTACGCAGTGATTCCTCGGCTGTGGCCATTGTGCCCTCTTTCCTGTCAATCAGGCTCCGAACGGCTCGAAATCGAAAGCTGTCCCAGCCACAATACGCCTGTCTGGGAATTCAAGGCTGGTTGGCCCGGACGCATTCGTCAGCGTGGCGGCTCGGTCGGTAGAGGACACGACGAGCCGATCACCTGCTACATCGTGAGGTCCTTGTTCTCCGGCACGAACTGCCCAGCGATGAAGGTTGCTCCCTGCGGGTCCTTGATCACCGCCAACCTGGTCCAGGGAGCATCGAACGGACCGGCGGCGACCTCGCCGCCGAGCTCGCTCGCCCTTGCCGCCACGGCGTCGGCGTTGTCGGCGGCGAAGGTGACGCTCCAGTGCGCCGGTGTTTCGGAGTCGTCGTCCGCGATCGGATCGAGCGTCGCGACGACGTCTATGAAGCCGTCCGGCGCACCCATCTGCGCCATCTGCTGGCGAAGGCCCGGGTTCCTCGCCTCAAGGTAATCGCCGTAGCCCGGCAGCGTCCACATCAAACTGCCGGGCAAAACCAGCGTCTTCCAGCCGAATACCGCGCCATAGAACGCCTCGGCGCCCTCGGGGTTGCGGGTCACCAGGCCATTGAAGTTCAGCGATCCGTGCTCGTTTACAACCGTGGCGCCCTTGTGGTCCATCGCCTGCCAAACGTTGAACGTGGCGCCCTCGGTATCGGCGAGAACCGCCATCCGCCCCGCGTTCATGACGTCGAAGGGCTCCATCGCCACCGCGCCCCCGGCGCGCCGGACCCGGTCCGCCGTCTCGTCTGCGCTGTCAACCCACAGGTAGGTGTTCCACGTCGCCATTGACGGCGCGCCCTCGGGGATCGACCCGATCGCAGCGACGTCGCCGCCGCGTATCCTGCCGATGAAATACTGGCCCTCCGACCCTTCCGGCATCACGTTCTCGAACTCCCATCCGAACAGGTCACGGTAGAAGGGGAGGGCGGCTTGAGGGTCGGGCTGGCTGGTGTCGACCCAGCAGGGGACGCCAGGGATATATCCATCTCGCTCGGGCATGATCGTCGCCTTTCCGCAGTGGGGTCGGTCTTCGGCGATTGTACGGGGGGAAACCGGTCACCTAGTGGCCGGTTTTGGACGCGCGCCGCAGTGGCCACTCAGGTGAGCTCGGACCCTTACGCCAGCCCCCTTCAGGTTCCCCGCCAGCATCGCCCTACGATCGATCGCGGAGACGCGATCGGGCCGACACGTATCAACGACCCTTACTGACATCCAAGCCAGACAGAGCTGGGCGGGGCTCTTCTCATCGAGCCTCCTACGGCCGCACCACGATCTCGTTGCCGGAGCAGCCTCTGAGCACCTGACACAAGCACGCCTGGCGGGCGGGACTGCGTCGTCGCGCTCAGCCCAAGCGGTAGAGCTTGTTCCCGTTCTCGGCGAGGATCTTGCGGCGGGTCTCGGGTCGTAGCGTCGCCATGGCGTCCTGCACATGCTCGAGCGGCTTCGGCCAGAGGCTGGTCGGATGAGGGAAGTCGGTCTCGAACATGATGTTGTCCTCACCGACCTTGTCCACCAGCTCCTGAAGGTGGCCTCGGCCAGTCTCGAACCACATGGTGGCGTACCAGTTCGTCTTGAAGTATTCCGACGGAGCGCGGTCGAGCTCGGCCGCCTGCACCGGCGCGTTCTCCGGCAGCTCCCAGTCCATGGTCTCCAGAATGAAGGGGACCCAGCCGATCCCACTCTCCACCGACACCATCTTGAGCTTCGGGTGACGGTCGAAGACCCCAGCGAAGATGGTGTTGATCACCACTCGGGCATTGCCGATGAAGAGCATCGCGCCGCCGATGGCTGGCTTCACGTACTCGTGCTGGGACTCCCAGAAGTACTGGCCGAAGAAGTTCATTGCCGTGAGGCTCGACCCGATATGGAAGTGGACCGGGAGCTCGAGGTCGGCGCAGGCCTCCCAGAGCGGGTCCCAGGCACGGTTGGCCAGGTCGGGTGAACCGAGGTCCTGGGGGTCCGAGGTCATATTGACCCCTCGAAGACCCATGTCCGAGATCCGCTGTGCTTCGCGCACGGACGCATCGATATCCCAGGAAGGCAGGATCGGCATGGGCAGGAGGCGGTTGTTGGTGCGGCTCTGGATCTCGGCCCTGGAGTCGTTGAAGATCTCAACGCAAAGGTTTCGCAGTACCGGGTCCTTCACGTCGGCCAGGGCCTGGCCACCGAGCCCGAGGGCGTTTGGGTAGAGGACCTGGTGCTGGATTCCCATGGCGTCGAGAACCTCGAGCCGGGTGTCGATGTCCCACGCTCCGATGTGGGCCCTTTCGAAGTCCCACTCCACCATTGACTCTTGGAACGGGTGCTTGATCCCCTCCCTGTCGATGGTGCTGCCACCGCCGGCCTTGCCGACCGCCAACCCCTCGACGACCCACGTGCGCTCGCCGTCGACGTCCTCGACGTGAAGGATCTCGTCCTTGTAGGCCGCCGGAGCCCTCTTCGTCCAGAGGTCGTCGACGTCGGTGAGATGGGAATCGGCATCCAGGACGGCAAGGCGCTCGGGCGCCTCCGATGCAAGAGTGGTCATCGAAGCAATCCCTCCTCTGGGGTTGATCTGCGGGGCTGTTCGCTCCGATCAAAGCAATGATAGCTGATGCGAGTACGCCCGTTTTCTGGAGTTGAGATTGGCTGAGCGTTTGGTTCGAAGGTCCTGACGCCAACGACTCGATCTACGGACTCGACCGATCGGTCGGGGTCCTTCGCTCGGCGAGCTCACGCAAGCCCTCGGGCACTCGTTGGGTCTCGGACATCATCACGGCGGCGTAGCCCACTGCACCTCGCCCGAAGCGGGCCCGGATCGCGTCCACCGACCGGTCCACGACCCAGCGAGCCGCACCCGTCGCCGTCCCGGGCCGGTAAAGGTCATCGCCCAAACCGAGTGGCAACTCCAGCTGGAGTGCGGGGTCGGCGTCGAGATGTGTCACCGAGACGGCGAGGAGAGTGACCTGGCGTTCCTGTGGGTTGTCGGCGAGCGCTGCGCTGGCGAGCTCGACGGAGACATCGGTCAAAATCAGCGTCGCCGAGATGGGTGCCGCCAGGGTGACCGAACGGGTCACCGAGCGGAGATCGGTAAACCGCACCCGTACAGTGACCGTGCGTGCAGCCCGACCAGCCGCCCGCAGCCGCCCGGCCACTCGATCAGCGAGGTACCCGAGCGTCGACCGAACCACCTGGGGCGTTGCGTATCGACGCCCAAGGGCGGCCTGTGCGCCGAATGACGTCTGCCGCCTGGTGGTCTCGATCCGCCGGGGATCGGTGTTGGTGGCCAGCAATGCGAGCTTCCCCCCGACTGCGTTTCCGAGCAACCGCACGAGCAGCGGACTCGGTGTGCCAGCGAGCTCGCCGATGGTGCGAATGCCCATACCGGCCAGACGGGTCCGGGTAGCGGGACCGACACCCCACAGCATTTCGACCGGGAGGGGATTGAGGAATTCGGCCTCCCGCTCGGGGTCCACCACGATCAACCCATCGGGCTTGGCCGCCTGGGAGGCGACCTTGGCCAGATGCTTCGTCCGAGCCACCCCGACAGAAACCCCAAGGCCGATTTCGCTGCGCACCCTTCGCCGAATGGCAGCGGCGATGTCGCTCGGTGGGCCGAAGAGGTGGACGGTTCCGGCGACGTCCAGGAATGCCTCGTCGATCGAGATCCGCTCGACCAGCGGAGTGAAGTCCCGGAGGACGTCGATGACCTGATCACCGAGTTGCTGGTACTCCGAGAAGTGGCCGCCGACGAAGCGCAGGCCCGGGCATAACTGGCGCGCCCGCCACCCCACCATGCCTGCCCGAACACCCCGTGCTCTCGCTTCGTAGGATGCGGCCAACACCACGCCGCCGCCTACGGCGACAGGTCGCCGACGCAGCGAGGGATCCAGAAGCTGCTCGACAGAGGCGTAAAACGCGTCGAGATCGGCGTGGAGAATCGTGGCCGCTCTGACCGGAACCATCGAGGTCAGTCTAATCGAACATATGTTCGTCTCGGAAGAGTCGTCGCGGTAGATGTCGAGAACCGGCGCACAGCTCCGTCCCCGGAGTGAACACGGCAACAATGGGCCGTACCGCACCAAGGAGAACATGATGACCAAGTACCTGATGCTCAAGCACTACCGGGGCGCGCCGGCACCGGTCAACGACATTCCCATGGACCAATGGGCCCCGGAGGAGGTTTCGGCCCACATCAAGTACATGCAGGATTTCGCCAGACGTCTCGAGGGCACCGGTGAGTTCGTCAGCGAACAGGCCCTCTCCCCGGAGGGCACCTGGGTCAGCTACGACGGCGAGGGGCGGCCGCCGGTCACCGACGGCCCGTTCGCCGAGACCAAGGACCTGATCGCGGGCTGGATGGTGATCGACGTCGACAGCTACGAGCGGGCGCTCGAGCTGGCCGGCGAATTGTCCGCGGCTCCGGGTGCGGGTGGGAAGCCGATCCATGAGTGGCTCGAGCTGCGCCCGTTCCTCACCGCGCCCCCGACCATCACGGAGTGACACACGTGGACGAGGACCTGTTACGGACCCTCGCCCCCACCGTCATTGGTATCCTCGTCCGTCGCGGAGCCGACTTCGCGGCGGCCGAGGACGCCGTGCAGGACGCCCTGGTCGAGGCGGTGCGGGCGTGGCCGGACGACCCACCGCGGGACCCCAAGGGCTGGCTGGTCACGGTGGCCTGGCGGAAGTTCCTCGACGCCGCCCGCGCCGATACCTCTCGACGGCACCGCGAGGAACGCGTCGATGGCGAGCCCGCGCCCGACGCGGCCGAGGTGGTCGACGACACGCTCCAGCTGTACTTCCTGTGCGCGCACCCGTCCCTGACACCGGCTTCGGCCGTCGCGCTCACGCTGCGCGCCGTCGGAGGCCTGACAACGCGCCAGATCGCGCAGGCGTACCTCGTGCCGGAGGCGACCATGGCCCAGCGGATAAGCAGGGCCAAGCGCACCGTGTCGGGCGTTCGTTTCAACCAGCACGGCGAGGTCGCCACGGTGCTGCGCGTGCTCTACCTGGTCTTCAACGAGGGCTACTCCGGTGACGTCGACCTCGCCGCCGAGGCGATCCGGCTCAGCCGTCAACTGGCGACGAGGACCGACCACGAGGAGGCTGCGGGCCTGCTCGCGCTCATGCTCCTCCACCACGCACGGCGCCCCGCACGGACGGGCCCCGACGGCAGGCTCGTTCCCCTGGCCGAGCAGGACCGCAGCCTGTGGAACACCGGCCTGATCGCCGAGGGCGTCGGTGTGATCCAGACGGCCCTAAGCCGAGACCGCCTCGGCGAGTTCCAAGCCCAAGCTGCCATCGCCGCCCTCCACGCCGACGCCCGGACGGCAGAGGAGACCGACTGGGTGCAGATCGTCGAGTGGTACGACGAACTGGTGCGCCTCACCGACAGCCCGGTGGCCCGCCTCAACCGGGCCGTTGCGGTCGGCGAGGCCGACGGCCCGCGGGCAGGCCTGGCCGCCCTGGCCGGGCTCGACCCCTCCCTGCCTCGCCACGCCGCCGTCGCTGCGTACCTCCACGAGCGTGACGGTGACCCAGTCGCCGCAGCACGGCTCTACGCCGAAGCAGCGCGGTCCGCGCCCAACCTCCCCGAACGCGACCATCTCACGCGACAGGCCGCACGGATCAACGTGGAACTGCGCAGTTGAGCGACGGATTCACCGAAGATCCCGTGCTCCTTGCCCAGCCGAGGGCGATCGGCGCGAGCCGAGCGGCTACCCAAACGAGCGTCGTGAGCATTGCCCGAGGCGAGCAAACGGGCGTCTCATGTCACTTGTGCCAGAACACATGGTGCGTCACGCCGCTCGGACTGGGCACGACGTCGAGATGAAAGCGGTCGAGCAGCTCGTCGGGAGTCTCCCAAAGCTGCGACCCGGATCCGAGCTCCACCGGTGAGACCGCCACGTGCAGCGTGTCGACCAGGTCGGCGTCGAGAAACTGGCGGATGATGGAGGCACCACCACCGAGCCGGACGTCCTTGCCATCCGCGGCCTGGCGTGCCTGTTCGAGGACCGTGGCCGGCTCGCCCGCGACGAAGTGGAAGGTCGTGTCGCCGAGGGTGAACGTAGGACGCTCATGGTGGGTCATGACGAACACCGGGGTGTGGAACGGGGGCTCATCGCCCCACCAGCCACGCCATTCGAGATCGCCCCACGGGCCGCGCTGTGGCCCGAACTTGTTGCGTCCCATGATCTCGGCGCCGATGTTGTGGGTGAAGTCGCGCGTGAAGTAGTCGTCGAGACCACGGCTTCCACCCGGGTCTGTTCGGTTGACCCAGCTTGCAGTGGCACCGGCCCAGGCGAACAGGTCGCCCGGGTCGGCGTGGCCGAACGGTTGATCGAGGCTCTGGTTCCTTCCGGCCCCGAATCCGTCACGGGAGACGTTGAAATTGTGGACTCTCAGCAGCTGGTTCACGTGGTGCTCTCCTGACCTGTCGTTGCAAGGTGAGACGGCAGAGTTCGCGCAAACTCATCGATCGCGGTACCGGTCCTGGTGTCACCATAGTGACCCGTGCCGAGGCTGCCGGCAGGGGGATCGGCCGCCGAACGGTATGACCGTCAGTGTCTTGGATCTCAGGAGGCGGGGGTGCCCGGTCCGCGTGCGGTGGCCGCTCTCGGCTGGTTGACGGGATGGTCGGGCCGTTGGCCATCAAGCACCTGTCGCACCTGGCGGGCTGCTTCGAGGGACATGTCCCGGCGGACGTCGTCGACCGCAGAACCCAGGTGGGGGGTCAGCAGTGTCCGGGGATGTTCGAGCAGGCCGCGTGGGATGCGTTCGGGATGGCCCTGCAGGGCCCGGTCCTCCATGGCGAACACGTCGGCGGCATACCCGCCCAGGCGCCCATCGGCCAGGCCCTCGACCACCGCCGCCTCGTCGATGACCGAACCTCGCCCCACGTTGACCACGAACGCCCCCCGGCGAAGCAGCCCGAGCGTGGATCGGTCTACAAGGCCGACGGTCCGCTCGGTGAGGGGAAGCAGCATCACGACCACGTCGCTGGCCGCGAAAAGCTCCTCGAGGCCGAGACAGGTCGCTGGCAGCGCCCGTTCCACGGCGGCCGGCAACGCCTGGATGTCGTGGTAGACGATCCGGCTGCCGAACACGGCGAGCCGCTCGGCCACCGCCTGGCCCAACGGGCCCATGCCCACCAGGCCCACGGTGGCGCGGTCAAGGCTCGACCCGTACAGCTGGGGACGCCAGCCACTGAACCGCCCATCTCGGATCTGGCGGTCGGCCTCGCCAACGCGACGCATGATCCCGATGACCAGGCCAACGGCCAGCTCGGCTGTGGGAGCGATGATCGTGTCAGGCACGACGGTCAGCCATATCCCACGCCGGGCGCAGGCCTGGGCATCGAAGTTGTCGTACCCCTTCAAAGTGGCGCTGACCACCCGAAGCTGGCGACAGCGGGCCAAAAACGCGTCGTCGATGCTGTCGGCCATGCAGGTGATCAGCCCCTCCGCATCGGCGGCCCGGTCGAGAACCTGCGCCCGCGACCACACGCCGACCTCCCTGGATGGCAGGGACGGATGACAGAACCCAGCCAGGTACTCGACCACCTCGGGATGAACCCAGTGAGTGACGACGACGCGTGGTCTCCGGGCTGTCATGGCCAAGTGAGTCTGCCGCGCCCCCGCTTGGCTGCGCCACGCTGAAGCTGGTGGAGTCGTCCCACGCTCCAGCGCTTACGGTCGCCCAGGGTCAGACAACGCCTTCGTTGTGGCGGCCGGTTTCTCGACAGAGACTGAGAGGTGACCGATGACCTTTACCCCGTCGGCACGTCTGTCCTTGTAGTTGTTCGCTTGCCGTCTCATCGGCTGCCCGAAAGGAGTCCTCAGTATGACGAACGAGAGCCTCACCGCCACGGTCACCATCAAGGCACCGGCGGAAACCGTCTTCACGATCATCGCGGACCCGGCCAGTCATGCGGCGATCGATGGCACGGGTTGGGTCCGAGAATCACTCGATGGCAACAACCAGCTCACAACAGCGGGTCAGATCTTCCGGATTGCGATGTACCACCCGAACCATCCCAATGGCAACTACGAGATGGCCAACAAGATCGTGGTCTTCGATCCTCCATTCGCCATCGCCTGGAAGCCGGGCCAAGACCCAGCAGGGACCGGCGAGCTCGAGTTCGGCGGGTGGGTCTGGCGCTACGACCTCACGGCGATCAGGCAATCGGAGACCGAGGTCACGCTTTCCTACGATTGGTCGGCGGTACCAGCGATCATCCGCGAGGACATTGGGTTTCCGCCGTTCGATCCCGATCATCTCCAGAACTCGCTGAACCATCTGGCCGAGCTCGTCCCATCTGGCTGATTGAGGTAGTGACGAACGGACGAAGGGACGCCTCTCCTCCCTGGCGGCGACTCGGTCCGACACGGGCCGGCGCTCAGGTGGCGACGGCTACCCGCATGGCGTCGACAACTTGGAGGTCGTCCAGGGCCAGTTCCGAGTGCCTCCGCAAGGCGATCCCTAGGCCCTGGCTGTCGCTCGTCGCGTACGATGGCATGAAGGCCAAGAAGGTGGCGACGACGGTGTAGCCGGCCTGGATCCGGTGCATGGACCACGCATCATCGAAGGCAATGTCGGTACCACCGGCAGTTCGGAGGGCGTCGAGGTAGAGCCCAAGCAGCTCGCGCTCGGAGTGTCGACGCTCCTCGGGGTCCACCGTCATCGTCAGGAAGTAGCTGACGTCGCGCAAGGGCGTGCTCACTCGCGACAGACCCCAGTCGAGGAAGCCGACGCGGCCCCGGTCGAGGAAGACGTTTCCGATGTGGGCATCGCCGTGAATGTACGTCTGAGGGCCTGCGTTCCAAAGCTCGTCGAGCCGGGCGTGGTGTTCGACGTACAGCTCGCCGGCGGCCACATAGGCCGACGTCAGCGCGTCGCCGTGCTCGTCGAGGACAGTGCGCATCAGCTGGGCGACCATGTCGCTGTGCTGTGGCTGGCGCACGGCCAGCCAGGGGGCGACTGCGGAACGCACGGCGGGATCTTCGAATCGGGCGTGGAAGCGTGCCATCTCCTCCAGTGCGACAGCAGCAGCGTCGGCGGTCACGCCCCACGCGCCGTCCGAGAACGCGCACCCCTCGGCAGTCAGGTCTTCGAGGAGCAGGGCAAAACTGCCGTCGTCGGCCGAGGCTGCGTAGTAGGCGCGAGGCACTCGCAAGTCGAGGGACGGGGCGACATCGGCGTAGAAACTCGCCTCCCGCTCACCCATACCGCTGGCACCGACCATCTCCCGGTGGGCCGGGTCCAGCGAGGCAATTTTCACGAACAGCGACGACGGACCCGATCCGGCCGCGTACGTGAGGCCGATACGCACCCGTTGGTTCGTGGCTGAGGCATGATCGAGGACGGTCACGTCCTGGACCTGGACACCGAGCACCCCCGTCAACCAGGCCGGGGTGAGATCCGACGCCTGAACGGGAAGCGGACGCACAGGTAGACATAACCACAGTCCGCCCTCCACGCGCCGTCTTGTCGTCGCCGCCGTCGCGCCGCACGTCGGGCTCAAAGATGTGCACGCCGGTCAAGCGGGTGTTGTCGGCGCGCCACCCAGACCACCGAATTTCGTCGCTTCCAGCGAGGCAGGCCCGACTAAGCATGGGCACCTCTGGGACTGGTGTGGATGGTGGCCGCGGTCAGGCGGCCGACTTGTCTGAGGAGGTGCGATTCGGCGTGGTGCGCGATGTCGTGCGCTTGGATGACGGTGAGGGCGGGGTCGACGGTGGCGTCGACCTCGGCGCGCAAGGTGTGGCCGATCCATCGGATGTGGAGTTCGCGGACGTCGCTGATGCCGGCCACACTGGACACGGCGGCACGGGCTTGGTCGACCAGTATGGGATCGACGGCATCCATGAGCCGGGCGCCGATCTGACGAACGGCCGAACGCAGCACCCCGAGAATGGCGACGGTGATGACCAGGCCGATGATGGGATCGGCCTCATTCCAGCCCAGGGCCACGGCGCCGGCGCCGAGTAGTACGGCGAGGCTAGTGAAGCCGTCCGTGCGGGCATGCAGGCCGTCGGCCACCAACGCTGCACTCCCGATGCGCCGTCCCACCCGGATGCGGTAGCGAGCGACGAGTTCGTTTCCGGCGAAGCCGATCACTGCCGCAACCGCCACCAACGAGAGGTGGCTCACCGCACGGGGGTGGAGCAGCCTATCGATGGCCTCCCCTCCGGCCACGATGCTCGAGAGGGCGATCATGGCAATGACGAACAGTCCGCCGAGATCTTCGGCACGGCCGTAGCCGTAGGTGTAGCGCTTGGACGGCGGTCGACGGGCGAGGCGGAAGGCGATCAGCAGTGGCAAGGCGGTCAACGCGTCGGCAACGTTGTGCAGGGTGTCACCAAGGAGAGCGATGGACCCCGAGAACATCACCACCACGGCCTGCAGCGCAGCCGTCACCGCCAGAATGGCCAGGCTCAACAGGAGCGCCCGGCGACCGTCGGCATCGGCCTGAAGGGTCTCGTCAACCTGATCGGCGCTGTCGTGAGAGTGCGAGCCCAGCAGCTCCGAGGCAGCGTGACGGAGGGTTGTCCAAATGGAGTGCTTGCAGTGGACGGTCATGGTTGGGGATTCCCTGGACAGTGCTCCTTCGCGAGGCAAGAATATCGAACAGACCCTATCTATGCGAATCTGCGAATATGTCGCAATGACGGTAGGCTTGCACCATGGAGCCGAACCGTACTGGCCACGCACCATCGACGACATCAGACCATCCCGATGCTCCGACTACCGAGCAGGTCAACGCGGCCGTGACCTCGTTCACCTTGCTGGCCGATCCCACCCGCGTCCGGATGCTGTGGGCACTACGGGAACAGGACCTCGACGTGGCAACGCTGGCCCGAATCGCCGACTGCCGGCCCACCGTGGCCAGTCAGCACTTGTCCAAACTGCGTTTCGCTGGGCTGGTCGAAGCCACCCGCGACGGCCGGCGGATGCTCTATCGAATCCGTGGCGGACATGTACGCAGCCTTCTGGCCGAGGCCCTGTTCCACGCCGATCACCAGATCACAGGCCAACCCACTCACGACTAGGGCGCTGAAACGACCAGCCCATCCCATACCGGTGTGCGACGCCACGATCGGCCGTTGCCAAATTGGCTGTCATGGCAATCCGATTCACCCGTGGACTGCGACGGCGATGATCTTCACCACGACCAGCGCGAACGCCACAATCAGGTACCCGCGTAGCGTCATGAGCCCGATCTTGCGTTGGGTCGACATGACGGGCTTGGCCAGCGTGTTGATGGGTGGCATCCTCCACGATCTCCGGTCCTCCCACTCCACAGGAACGGTCACGATGTGCCGGGCGGTCCGCCTGGCTTGGATCAGCAGGAAGGCACCCACGACCAGTCCGAGAAGCGCCCCCGCACCGAGCACGACCTCGATCTGACTGCCGGAGATGTTCGGGAACAGCACGCTGGCGGTGAGGATGACCGACAACAAGACGAGCACCCAGATGACCGCGGAGGTCAGGACGTTGAGCTTCCGACCGTTGACCCAGGGTCCGAGCACGGCCTTGTCATTGCAGAGCAGCAACAGGAAGACGACCGCGCTGGGAAGCAGCACGCCGGCCAGCGTCTGCACGCCCTCAATCAGAAGCCCGAGCGGAATGCCGGGGACGATGACCAGCGCTGCGGACACCGCCATCAGTCCGGCGTAGCAGGCGTAGAACCCCTTGGCCTTCTTCAACGGCCGGTGCAGCGAGTGGTTGAAACCGAGGACGTCGGAGCTGGCGTAGGCCGTCGAAAGGCCGACCGCCGAGGCGCCGATGATGCTGGCGTCGAGCAGGGCGATGGCGAAGAGGTCACCGGCCAGGCGCGAGACGTACTTCCCCAGGCCGGCGGCCACGCCCCCAGCGTTGGTGAAGTTCCCGAACTCTGGATGGCCGGCGAAGACAGCCGCCGAGAAGCCGAACATGGCGGCGGCACCCACCACCACGATCCCGATCCCGATCCACAGGTCCGCTCGCTCGTAGTTGATGAAGCGGGGCGTGATCCGCTTGTCGATGATGTAGGACTGCTGGAAGAACAGCTGCCACGGGGCCACCGTCGTGCCGACGATCCCGATGATGAGGAGCATCACCGTCGAGACCTGCGCGCCGTGTGGGAAGCCAGGAACGATGAAGTTGTGGGCCATCTGCCCGATTGGTGGGTGCACCATCAGGTAGATCGGGATGAGCACGAACGAGCCGACGATGAGAACCAAGCAGATGCGCTCGAAACGTCGGAAGCTCCCGGTGCTCACCGCTCCCACGATCACGCCTGCGGCAAGCAGGATCGATGGGACCTTCGGCAGTCCGAGATACCCGACGGCGAGGGTGACGCCAATGAATTCGGTCACGATGGTCAGGGCGTTCAGGATGAAGAGGTCGACGACACTGAACGCGCCCCAGAACTTCCCGAACCGCTCAAGGATGAGCCGGGCATGCCCGACGCCGGACACTGCCCCGAGGCGCAGCACCATCTCCTGGCAGACGTAGAGCACCGGGACGAGCAGCACCAGGGTCCACAACAGGTGGGTGCCGTAGTTCTGTCCAGCTTGGGTGTAGGTACTGAACGCTCCGGCGTCGTTGTCGCCCACCATGACGATCAGTCCCGGCCCGACGATGGCGAGCAGCGTCTTGGCCTTGGCCGAGAGGCGGCGGCGAGGAGCGGCATCCCCATGGGCGATCGTGCCCAGGGCCCCCCGGATGTCGCCCACGTGGGCCTGGTCGAGAACGGCCGTATCCTCGAATGCGGTGGTGTCGAGGGCAGTGTTCATCGACGGCACCTTCCCGAGACATGACGGGGGGTCCGGTCAGAGAGTTGGATGGAAAGCGGACGCGAGTCGCGCCACGTCAGAGGAGTGACACGTGAACATCGAGACGAAATCAGGCGAGTCATGGAAGGTCCTTTCCGAGAACTTCGGCGCGTTTGGGCGCGACGGGTGAGGGTTACGCGGGCGCGCAAAATGGCCAGGGGGGAAACGAGTCTCAATCGATGACTGTCAAAGCGCAGTCAGATAATGGAGAGTGCCCTCTAACGCCGCGTCCGAGCGATCAAGAAGAAAAGGAGCAACGCTCCGCGACGAGATCGACGCAGGTCAATGGCTGGCTCGGCGAGCAAACAGAAGAAAGGCGCGGCGAGCGTCAGACCCAATCGAACGATAGAGGGCGCCAGGTACTGGGGGGTTCGGATTTCATCTGGCTCACCTCCTCGGATCGGGTTCGTTACATCTCGCCAACATTGTACCCCCGACGCCGCCAGGTCAGGTCATCAGGCAATGCACCACATCCCGTCTTTCAGCGGCGTTCTCCAACCGAGTGAGGTCTATTTCGTAGCCGACAGCTCCGCAATCTGTGCCCTGGCAGCGGCCACAAGCTCGTCATTCGTATTCGCGTGGCCCCCGAGGCCCCAGCCGCCCTCAACGGCCTCTGTCAGGAGGACCCAGGTCCTCTCCGAGAAAGAAGGGTCCCCCGCGGCCGTCGCCACGAGGTCGGTGAACTGGGCGACCACGGCGAGCTGCTTCTCGCGGTCGAGGGCGCCGGCATTCGTCAGCACCTGGACGCGCACGTACCTGCTGTCGCCGTCCACGTTGGAAATGACCGGACCATCCATCTCGTGGATGAAGGCCGCCGTGTTCTGTCGGAACATCGGGATGTCAGGGACACCCTCTATCGTCATCAGCGTCCGTGCCAGGTCAGAGGCGAGCCGATGGGAATCCCGAAACGTGCCCGTGGCGGCGTAGACATCGATCATCGGCACTGGGTTCTCCTCCCTACCAATGTCATCGCTTCGCCGGTCCAATACCCGGCGCATTGCAAGAGCCCCCGCGCCCGTCCGCGAATGCACCATGTACCAGGACTGCTGCGGTCGGTTGTGTGCTCATCGTCCGCCTCCGATCCGTCGAATCATCGAGAAGAACACGGTCACTAGAGCGATCGCTCTAGTCTTTCTAGACCATTCGCTCCAGTAGAGTCAAGGGGTGGCCCGCGACCGTGACACCCGGGTTGACCTGGTGCAGACGATGGCGCGGCTGCTTCGGGATCAGGGATACACGGCCACCGGGAGGGCGCAGCTGCTGGCGGAGTGCGGCGTGTCCAACGGGTCGCTGTACCACCACTTTCCGGGGGGCATGGAAGAGCTGGCCGAGGCCGCGCTGGAGGCGTCCGGCCAGGCCGTCGCCGACGCGCTTCTCGAAGCGTTGGACGGGGCACCCGACGCAGCACTCGGCGTCATCCGGTTCCTCGACGTCGCCTCAGGTCCGGACGACGGGGTGACGTGCCTGGGGTGCCCGATCGCGCCGACCGCACTCGAATCACCCATCATCAGCCCACGCCTCCGCGCCGCGGCGGCGCGTTGCTTCGAGCAATGGGAAGGTCTCATCGCCGAACGGCTCCGGGCTGACGGGTGGCCAGAAGACTCGGTCGCCGAGACGGCCTCGGCGACTCTTTCCCTC
Source organism: uncultured Acidimicrobiaceae bacterium (assembly GCA_963781305.1). Taxonomy (GTDB): domain Bacteria; phylum Actinomycetota; class Acidimicrobiia; order Acidimicrobiales; family RAAP-2; genus DASXMT01. The sequence goes on along the minus strand of CAWAFL010000013.1, from coordinate 408,120 downwards.
ATCGAGGGCGCATTGCTCCTGGCCCGGGCGAGCGGGCACGTGAGTCACCTTGCTCACGCCAAGCGCGCCTCGGTAACCCTGCTCGCCGTGCCTAGAGTGCCAGGAGGGAATTGAGCCGACCGGACCATTGAACTTCGGTTCGGGACCCACTACTCGACCAAGGTCTGGGTGCCACTAGCTGATCTGCTGAAAGGCGGCAGCCGTAAGCGTTCTGGCGGTCTTCTCCGCACTGTCTATGGCGTCTTCGACGCTGAGACCGCAGAGGTCGGTGAGGCTGAACAATGCTTCCGCGCTCATGACCACGGCGAGATCGAGCCGCAGCTGAGCCAGAAGCTCGGGTTCGGCCGACTCGACTGCCTCGACAAATGGAGCCAGGGCGCATTCGATCAGTCCAAATCGGATCCCTGGTCGGGCCCTGCCCGAGAGGTCTGGATGAGCGATGGTCGCAGAAATCATGGACCGGACCACGGCTTGGCGTTCTGCGATTCCGCGGAGAAGGAAGCGGGTGGCGAACGCCACTCGTTCGACCGGATCGTTCGACCCTGCTACCGGAGCCAGGGCCTCGGTCGGGGTGGGCCAGTCCTCCACGAGGGCCTTGGCCAGCAGCGATGCCAGATCCGGAAAATATCGATAGGCGGTGGCCTCTGAAACCATCGCCACCTTCGCCACCTCGGGCATGGTCACTGGCTGACGCTGTCGTATGAGTTCGACACAGGCCTCGACGATTGTCCGCTGGGTACGCGCCTTCTGCTTTGTCCGTCCTTTTCCCTCAGCGATGGCGACGTCGCTCCTTCATGCTGGTACACCCTCTTTATGAGAGTGTACTTGCACAACCGAGGCGAACCGGTTACCGTCTCAAATGAGAGTTAGCTCTCATGAGCAGGAGGTACACCGTGGAAGTAGCGATTATTGGCCCCGACGGTGGGGAAGCCATTCAGTTGGGTCCGGTGCGTATGCGGATCCTGGAGGACGGCAGCACGACCGACCACCGCTTGGGGGTAGGCGAGATCACCCTGCCGCCCCATACCGACGGACCGCCCCAGCACCGCCATGCCCGCCACGACGAGGGTTTCTACGTGGTCTCCGGCACTGCCAGCTTCACGGTGGGAGACACCACCCATGACGCTCCCGCGGGCACGTTGGTCATGGTGCCGCCTGGGGCTCCGCATACGTTCGCCAACCCTGGCGATGAGCCGACGGTGTTGCTGAACACGTTTACGCCAGACCTCTACGTGCAGTACTTCCGAGACCTCCGCGACATGATCGCCGCAGGTCAGTCCTTCACGCCCGAGGCAACCGTCGAGGTGATGGCCGGCTACGCCACCGTCCCGGCAACCGACTACGCCGACTGAACAGCCGAACATCCCGTGGAGAACCCACATGAGAGCGCCCAACGGGTCAAGACCGGCGGGCAGCAAGGAAGACGAACATGACCACGACCGCCGTGTCGACCACCAAGACCCTCAACGTCGCGAGAACTGGCCCCGTTGAGCTGACCGTAGAAGAGCGAGGCGACGGGCAGCCGTTTCTGGTGCTGCATGGCGGGGCAGGTCCACAGTCAGTCGGTGCGTTCGTGCAGCGGCTGGGCGAGAAGAACCGCGACCGGGTACTCACGCCCACCCATCCAGGCTTTGGCGGCACACCGAGGCCGGAGGCATTGGACAGCGTTGCCGGGCTCGCAGCCCTCTACGGCGGCCTCCTCGACGACCACGGACTCGAGGACGTGACGATCATCGGGAACTCCGTCGGAGGGTGGATAGCGGCAGAAATGGCCCTGCTGGGCTCACCCCGCATCAGCAGCATCGTGCTCCTCGACGCCGTGGGTATCAAAGTAGAAGGCCACCCCGTCGCCGACGTCTCCGGCCTGTCAGTGCCAGAGATCCAGGCACTCTCGTTCCACGACCCGACACCGTTCCGCGTTGATCCCGCAACCATCCCCGACGCGCAAAAGGCGATCATGGCGGCCAACGGTGCGGCCTTGGCCGTCTATGCCGGCTCTGCGGCGATGGCCGACCCTACGCTGCTCGGCCGGCTCGGCGGCATCACTATCCCGACCCTGGTGCTGTGGGGCGACAGCGACCACATTGTCGAGCCCGCCTACGGCCAGGCCTACGCCGCCGCCATCCCCGGGGCGCGCTTCGAGGTACTGCCGGGCACCGGGCACATGCCCCAGATGGAGACTCCCGACCTCGTGGTGCAAAGGATCTGGAACTAGGCCGAGGTCGCGATGAGCTCGTCGGCGACCCACTGTGCGACGTTGGCGGGATAGGGGGCTGGCAGCCCGAGGACGATGTGCCCAAAGCCGGCGTCGATCGCTTCGCCGATCGCGTCGTGCGTGATAGTGGGCCGGTCATAGGAAACGGACAGGTAGATCGAGCGGGTGACCGCGGCGGGATCGCGACCGATTTCTGCGCAATATCGGTCCAGCAGTGCGCTGCGACCGACCACGTCCTCGATGTCGCCGCCAGGGATGTTCCACAAGTCGGCGTGCTCAGCGACCACGCGCAGAACGGAGGCTGAACGACCGCCGATCAGGATCGGCGGATACGGGCGCTGGATGGGTTTGGGGTTACCGAATGCTCCGGTGAGCTGGACGTAGGAACCATGGAAGTCGAATGGTTCAGGCTCGGTCCACAATTGCCGGATCACAGTGCACGCCTCGGCCAGGTTGCCCACGGAGTGGGAGAAGTCGTCGAAAGGCAACCCGTGCGCCTCGTATTCACGCCTGGCCAAAGGGTGGCTAGGCCTCGAGCCTGCGCCGATCCCGAAGTCGAGCCGTCCTCCGGAGACGATGTCGACGGTGGTGGCGATCTTGGCCAGCATCGCAGGCGGTCGAAAGCGGTTGCTGGTCACGAGCACGCCGAGGCGCAGCCGTTGGGTCTGTGCGGCAAGGGCCGAGAGGAGGGACCAGCCCTCGTAAATCGGTCCGTCCGGGTCGCCTCCGATCGGCATCAGGTGATCGAACAGCCACGCATGCTCGATCCCCGGGATGGTGTCCGCTTCGCGCCAGACCCGCAGAACATCGTGGTAATCGACGTTCATCGGGGCGGTACCGATCCCGAATCGAATTTGAGTTGTTTGTGGCACGGTGCAGCCGGTCCTTTCGATATGGGTGGGATGGTTCCGGATCAGGAGAGAAAAGAGGCTCTGGTTCTTTGAGGGCGCGCCCTTCGACACGAGCGACTTCGAGCTGTACCTGCCATCTGTGGCTTGTTGCGGGCTGCGCGTTCTGGCATCCTAAATAAACGGAACTGTGTTCCAGTAACTATAATCGGAACCATGTTCCGCTTGCTAAGCCGAGTGGCGGAGGTCGCAACGGAGTGGATGATGTCGTGGGCCAGTCGGAGTCGCCAGCCCCCCGGAAGCGGGCCGACGCCCGGCGAAACGAGGAGGCGCTGCTCGAAGCGGCGGCGGCGGCTTTTGTCACTTCCGGTGTCGACGTGCCCGTCCGGAACATCGCGGCCAAGGCTGGCGTGGGCGTCGGCACGATCTACCGCCACTTCCCGACGAGAGCCGATCTGATCGTCGCCGTCTACCGGCATCAGGTCGAAGCTTGCGCTGAGGCTGGCCCGACGTTGTTGGCGAACAGCAGCACCGCGCACGCCGCTCTGGCGAGTTGGATCAACCTCTTCGTCGACTTCTTGGTCACCAAGCACGGCCTCGCCCAAGCGATGCAGTCCGACCAAGCTAGCTTCGAGAACCTGCATTCCTATTTCTTGGACCGCCTCGTCCCCGTCTGCGCCGAACTGATCAAAGCCGCTGCCGACGCAGGTGAGATTCGTCCTGACACCGATGCCCTAGAACTGCTCTTCGGCGTCGGCAATCTGTGTATCGGCGCGGAAAGCAATCGTCACTACGACGCACGTCGCATGGTCGAGCTCGTCATCGCAGGACTACGTCTCCACTAGCGGAAGTCAATGAACATCGGCCAGGTAAATTACGAAGCGAGTTGTCGTCGCTGACTGAGTGATATTCCGACCTGGAGGCACGGTATGAGACGCAAGGCAAGAGTGGAACTCGTGCTCGACTGTGCTGAGCCGACCAAGCTCGCTGAGTTCTGGCGCGAGGCCCTCGACTATCGCGACCACTACACGGATGCGAATTTGGCTGTGCTCATTCCCAAAGAAGGGATCGCTTCGCCGCTTCTCCTTCAGTGCGTACCCGAACCCAAAGCCGGCAAAAACCGCATGCACCTCGACATCGTGGTCGACGACGTCGAAGCCGAGACCCACCGATTGCAGGCACTCGGCGCTGATCGCATCGACGAAGGCGTGCAGAGCTTCGGGGGAACCCGATGGGTAAGAATGTCAGACCCGGAGCAGAATGAATTCTGCGTCTCCAGCGGCATCGAGTGGTAGACGCGGATCAGGTAGTCGGGACAAGGGCTCGGAAGGCAACGGTGTATCGCTAGCGAAGCGCTTCCCAACCGGCGAATCCGGCGAGAGCCACCAGGACCACGGCCGTGACGATCCGCAGGGTCTTGATGTTGATGAACCGGAGGAGGCCCTGCCCCCCGATGACAGCGATGGCGGCGACCGCCCACAGCGCCAGCACCGCACCTATGCCCACCGAGAGCGGCGAGTGATAGTGGGCAGCCAAGTTGGCAGTGAGGATCTGGGTCAGGTCGCCCCACTCAGCCAAGAAGATGACGACGAACGCCGTCGTCACGACTCGGCGGCCTGACTTCGCTTCGCGCTCGACGAGGGACTCATCCTCTTCGGCCTTGCGGGCTTCACGGATTGCCAACCCGGCGCCCACAAGGAACATGAGAGCCACAATGCCGTCGAGTACCCGGTGGGGCAGCAGGTGGAAGAGTGCGACTCCGATGGTCGTGGCGATCGCCACGTGGACCAGGAAGGCTCCGGCCGCCCCGAACCACACGAAAAGGGGTCTGCCGCGGGTCGACATGACCAGCGAGGCGAACATGGTCTTGTCGGGCAACTCCCCGATGAAGATGATCGGGAAGACGGCGACGATGATGGCGAAACTCACGGCGACCTTTCTCGCCGGGCCGAAGGGACGTCCTTCGCCCCGGCCATAACGACATGGCTGGAACGAAGGTCTCGCCCACCTGCATGCAGGTCCGACGGCCGGGCCCCGAAGAGCCAGTATGTCGATCGTCGATTGGGGGCTACTCCCCTTCGGCAATCACTTTACTCCAGTCGAGACGATGCCCATCCGCGAGGTGGTGGGGATTGAGCTTGTGAACCCCATTGGCGATGGCGATCACCACCCTCCGGGTTCAGGACCCGAGGTGCACCACATCGCTTCCTCGTTGTCTCCGAGGTAGCCGGCGTCGGTAACCGAACATCAGTCCTGTCCGGTGTCGAACAGGGGCTCATCTTCATACCTCTCGCTCCGCGATGGATGGACTGTGGGACTTGGCGGCCGGAGCGGCCGGAGTGGCCTTGGTTCGGTAGCCATCGACAGTCGCCGCGATGGCAGTGGGGAGTGCGGTGCCGGCGGCCCCGAAGGTGATTTCGTACTTGGTGGTGTCGAACACGAACGGCTCGTCGAACTCGTAGGCCATCTCGACCAGTGCACGCATCATGGGATTGAATAGTCCGAGGGCCCAGACAGCCACTTTGGGCACGGAGCGAACGCCGACTGAGTGTCCAACGTCCGCGGCCACGAGGTCGAGGACCTGCCGGGTCGTGACAGTCTCGGGCCCAGGAAGATGCCAGACCTCGTCGATAGCGCGCTCGTCGGTTCCGAGGGTGGCCAGGCCCGCGGCGATGTCCGGCACATAGCTGTAGGTGTGGGCTAGATCGGGATTGCCGAGGAAGTCGGCTCGGCGCCCCGCAAGGGCATTGACGAAGACGCGTTCGCCCAGGGTCGATTCGGTCACACCGGCACCGAAGAAGTCCGACGCCCGCCCGATTGCTATGTGGACGCTCCCGGCGTCCCGGGCTGCCAGCAGCTCCCGGGTCATCGCCGCCCTGGTCCGGCCTTTGACGGTCGTCGCCACCAGGGGTAGGTCTTCGGTCATCGGCTTGCCCCCGAGGGGGCCGTAGCCGTAGAGGTTCTCCAGGCTCACCAAGAGGGCGCCGTTGCGTTCGGCCGCGGCGAGCACGCCCTTCTGCAGGGGCGGGAAGTCCGTAGCCCATTTTGCGTATGGGGCGTTCAGGCACTGGTAGATGACGGCGGCACCCTGTGCGGCCTCGGTGGCCTCCTCGGGATCGGTCGCGTCGGCACCCCGCCAGTCGACGACGTCGAGCAGGCCCGTTGGCCGGTGGCGTGACACGACCCGAACCGGCAGACCCAGCCCGGCCAGGTGAGCGGTGAGGGCACGTCCCACCTGTCCGGCTCCGAATACCACGTGCTGACTGTTCTCATTCATTGACACGGCTATCCCAGCTTTCGTAGTAGGGCTTCACGCCGAGCACCTTCGCCAGCAAGGCGAAGGTGGGCAGCATGAGGTTCTGGATCCAGATGGGAGGCGAGGTCACCCGGCTCTCGTGGCGAAAGTGCCAGAAGGTGGCACCGAGCCGGAGCGGGTTCTTCGGCGCTCCCCGAGGCGTCGTCCTTCCGTCGGCAACCAGGCCGGCGACCGCCTCATGGAACTCCTTGGTGCGCAGGGCCGGCCGGAGTTCGACCACGCCCGCAATCTCGACCGATCCGAGGTTTCCCTCGGAGTGGCGCACGCCGGCCGGCACCAGTACCGTCTCTCCCGCTTTGGCCGTCGTTTCCTGGCCGGCCACGGTGAAGTGGGCTTCGCCGGCCACGATGGTGAAACGTTCTTCCTGGTCGGGATGCATATGTTCGGTGATGGTGCCCCCAGGCACGCTGCGCCAGTTGAAGCGGACCAGTTCGCCGCCGTTGTCCTCGGCGGTTGCCGTGTACTCGATCCATTCGCCCGTAGCCCGGTTGAAGAAGGGTCGGAATGCTGTCATGTGGTTGACCTCGCCTTTACTTGCCTGCCGGGAGGCCGGCGCATGCCTAGGCCCAGTTCCTTGATCGGTCATTTTGCTCATGATTCAGTCCCTTCCCTCTGCCGAGTGGGCGGCGCTCTCAATGGCGTCCAGCGTTTCTTCGAGTGCCTTGAGCAGTTCGAGCACGCCGGAGAACGGCCTCGAGCCGTCTGTGCTGCGGGTGCGCAGCTGCCCTTGGAGCCGTCCGTCCGAAGTTCGGTTGATCTCGAGGACGAGACTTTCGGATGGCCTTGGCGTTGATGCGGCGTCCATGGCTCCCAGTCAACGCTGCCGAGGCCGTCTTGTCCCCAGGGATCGACCCTAGGTTTGACCCTAGGTTTCGGGTACGACCAGGTCGTGGGCCACTCGAACAAAGGACTGCCCTGTCCTCCAGCGAAAGTGGTCGGTCAGTTCACGAGGGCAGCGAGCGCTCGACGCGAGCTGATGCCGAGCTTGATGTAGATGTTGCGTAGGTGGTACTCCACGGTCTTCACCGACACATACAGCTCGTTGGCCACCTCTTTGTTGGTCAGTCCGGTGGCGACCAATCGAGCCACGGCCAGCTCGGCACGACTCAGGCCCAAGAGGGTGGCCGGGCTGTCGGGCGCGGCTCTGACGTCGAGAGCTGCCAGTTCGGTGGCGCAGGCCTGCACGTAGGGGTCTGCTCCCAGGTCCGAGAAGAGGTGGTGGGCCTTTTCGAGTTGTGCGACCGCGGCCGGCTCTGCGTTGCCTGCCCGCAGGCGGCGACCGTCGTCGAGGGCGAGAAGCCCATGCTCGAACGGCATGGGCACTTCTGCCTCCATCGAGTGGGCCCGCGCGAACGCCTCGTCCGCCTCGGTTGGGTTCCCAGCCGCCACGGCCAGATTTCCCCGGCAGCGGGCGAGGGCCAGGGCCGCCGATGCCAAGCCCAGCTCAGGAATGGCTGCCTCGAACTCGCGCACTGCCGTCTCGGCGTCGTCCAGTCGGCCCAAGCCGATGAGCGCATCCGCCTCCATCGCTCTCCAGTTGAAGATGCCCGGGCAGCCGGCGACGCCGATGAGTCCGGTGGCACGCACCGGCTCTGTGGCCAAAAGGACCCCGGTCAGATCGCCACGGGCGGAGGCCACCGAAACGCCAGCCATGGCCGCGGTGGCCACCGGGAGCACCAGCGGAAATCGCTCGGCCGCGGTCCGCGCCGCGCTCACGTGCGCCTGGGCAGAAGACCACTCACCGCGAAAGGCCAAGACCTGGGCGGCGCGTGCGTGCGCCCGCGCCAGGTCGAGCGGTCGATCGGCATCTTGTGCCATTGCGATCGCCAGCTGAGCATGCGTGACCGCTGCGTCCCAATCGCCTCGGCGGAAATTGGCGTCACTCAGGTGCGACATGCACGGACCCGGATAGGTGGCCGGCAGACCTGTGCGCAGTCGTGCCGCCGCCACACCCAGGTCAGCAATTGCCCCGGCCAGATCATCGGCGTAGACCTTGAGCATGCCCCGCATGATGAGGGCGTCGGTCTCGGACACTGGTACTTCGCTACCCGGGAGGGGCAAATAACCGAGTGCGACCAGGCCCTCGGGGCTCCGGCCTGCCGCGGCCAATGCGTAGGCCTGCGCCGTGCGCGCCATGGCCCACAATGCCGATCCGGAGACGGTTCCAGATACCGCCCGATCCCCCCATGTCAGCGCCTCGTCAGCTCGACCAGAGATAACCATCCAGTTGGCTAACGACGTCGCGGCGCGACCTCCAATTTCGGGCTCGGTCTCCGGATCGTGGGCCTGCCAGGCGGCGAGCAATCGGCCCTCGGCCGCCGGCGAGCCGGTGAATAGTCCCAGCAGTCCCGTCAATGCGTCGCGGCGAGCACTGGCGGCTTGACAAGAGGCCAAGACCCGTGCCGCGGCAGCTGTGTCAGCGGCGTTGAGTTGGACGACAGCGGCGTCGAGCAGTCTCCGGTCTCGATCCATGGGGGCAGGCGACAGGGCAGCCGCCTGCTCCAGAGCCCAAGCCGAAGCACCCAGGTCGCCAGTGTTGGCGCTGGCCAGGGCTGACGCTTCGAGCTCGCTGGCCAGGGCCTCCTGGGGTCCTACCGACGCGGCGACGCAATGGGTCAGTCGAGCGCGCCCTGCCACGAGGTCAGCAGCACGCGCGTGCATCTCCTGACGGCTCGTGGGACCGAGATCGGCGTAGATCGCGGCCCGGTACAGCGGATGGGTGAAGGTCAGCTCCGATGGCACAGCGCTTTCGCTCAACAGCCCGGCAGCGACCGCAGCATCGACTTCGCTCCGTGCATCCGGTAGCCGAGCGACCGACGCGATCATCGAGGACGGCGCGTGCTGGCCCAGCACCGACGCTGCGGCCAAGAACGCCTGGGTCGGTACCGACAGCGCCGCCACACGGGCCAGAATCACCCCAGAGAGCTCCCGTGGCGCTGGCAGACCACCCTGCTCCGCGTTCAGTCCGACGACGCCGATCTCGTCGAGTAACGCCCGGCAGTAGAGAGCATTTCCTCCGGTGTGCCGAGACAATCGGGACGCCCCTCGTCGCGAGAGCACTCCCAGCCCGAGCGCGCTCGCCAGCTCGGTCAGGTCCTCCGGGTCGAGTCCGGCGAGACGCATACGAGTGACACGAGCATCACCACCCAAAAATCGTGCCCAGCCGGGATCGGTCAGCTCACCGGCCCGCGCCGACAACAGCGTCAAGACCTTGTCGGCGCGGAGCCGTCGCAGTGCAAACAACACCGCACGCGATGACGGTCGGTCGGCCCATTGCAGATCGTCGATGGCGAGCACCACAACCTGACTGTTGGATTGGAGCTGATCGAGTAGGTCGACCAACTGAGCTCCAGCCGCCATCGCGTCGGTCCCGGGCTCGGTCAGTGTCCCAGGCTGGAGCTGATCGATGACCCCATATGAGAGCAAGGTCTCTGCCTCGTCAGCGCCCACCTGGAGAACGACAGCGTTCTCCAGGGCACTGAGGAACCGGGAGAGGAGCGTCGACTTACCCGCACCCGCATCAGCTTCGACGAAGACCACCTGCGGGCGGCCCAGCTGGGCGGCACCCAGTCGTTCTTCTAGGACGCGCAGTTCGGCCTGCCGCCCCACGAAGCCGACCGGGGTGTCCATGGGCGCCTAGTCAGACGGCGTTGCTGGCGCAGCGCCTGATTCCGGCGCATTCCAGGCCCAACCATGGGCGGAAGGAGGAACGTGACTCCTCCGGCGCCGACCCGGTCGCCCGAAACCAGTTCGACTGTCTGGGCTCAGGCGCACGGCCCAATGCTACGGGGTCGATGCCGGTACTGCAGCCTTCGGCCACGTGGTCAGCGTGTATGAAGCAGTTCTGGCCTGGCCTACCCGGCGGCTCTCCCGACAAGGGGACACTGATGCTTTCCTGGCCGGATATCGAGGAAGACACCGGCACGCCAGAGCATGCTGACTGCGCTCATCGTCGCGCCTCGCCGACAGGTAGGCGAAGGGGTCGGCCGGCGAGGCGGGCCATGATCCGCGTCGGCGCGGGGATGCGCCCACGTGCGGTCCACCCATCCATGCGTGCCTTGGAGTCGTCAACGATCCGGTTGGTGAGGTCCGGACGGTACGTGGCGGTCCGCGCTGCCCAGGCGGTTTGCCCGGTCCTCCTTTTGGTCGACATGTTGATCCTCCCGTTCCTCGGTGATTGAGCTTCTGTGTCCAACTCGCTAGGATAACCATCAAACAAGTCGGTAATTTAGAAGCTAAATGATTGAGGTGCCCATGTCAACCCCGAACTCAGCGGAGGTCCGACAGAGCCGCATCACCCACATCTCCGAGACGCTGGGTCGGGACCTCGCCACGAAGACCGTGCTGTTCCACCACAACCTCGCGGCGCGGCTCGGACTGTCGGTCACCGACTTGAAGTGCCTCGACCTGCTTCGGGCCGCTGACGTACCGCTCACGGCGAAGAACCTGGCCGACCTGATCGGATTGACGGGCGGGGCGATCACCGGGGTGGCCGACCGGCTCGAGGCCGCCGGCTTCGTCGAGCGGGTCCGTGATCCCGAGGACAGGCGCCGGTGGGAACTACTCCCCCTCCCCCGCCGACAAGACGAGATCGCCGCCCTCTTCGCTCCCCTCGGCACGGCAATGGCCGACCTCGCCGGGCGCTACGACGACCAACAACTAGAAGCCATCACCAGCTTCCTCACTGGCCTGGAGGCCGTCCTCGACAACCAGACTGAGGCCCTGCGAGCCCAGGTACCAACCAAGTCAGCAGCCGGCTGAGCGGTTGCGATCCTAGGGATTGTGATGAGCCGGTGGACCGATTCGCACCGGCCGACGATCCGGCCTTGTGAGGTCATTCCTGGCTGGTAGGTGGACGGATCTCCCGCTCCACTTTTTTGGCGAGGCTCTTGAACAGCGGATACCGATTGGCTCCCATTGCTTCGATTGAAGGTTGCCATAAGTCCCAACGATCGACCAGCAACTCGCCGCTGAGGAGTTTGATCAAGTCGAGGTCGAAGTGCCCAAGCTGTTCGAGAGCCGCCAACTGTTCAAAGTAGTCAAGCTCTCGGTAGAGGATGTAGGCCTCGTGTGAATTCGCAGCGATGTATCCCTGAAACGCCAAGCTCAGGGCTTCCGGTGTGGCGAATTGGCCAACGAGCTGTCTCGTCTCCACTAAAGAGTCTTCGTCCCATCGACGCAAGAAGTCACTTGCCATTTGGGATTCGCGGGACTTCCTGGCCTCTCTCACTTGTCGACCGGCAACCACTGCCGCACCGATGGCTCCAAGGAGACCGAGCGCACCCACTGCGGTAGCAATGGCCGTTACCTGTTCAGCCCAATTGGGTCCTGGCGTCTGCATAGATCTCCGATACCGACGTCGCCGGTCAGGTTCAGACTTCGGTATATCGCGAGTGAGGAGACGAGGTCATGGCGACCAACCGAGGATTTTACCAAGCAAAGCCGCCCGCGACCTCAGGCTCGAACACCTGGGTTTCGTCTCTGAGGTCCGGGCCCACGTCACAGATATTCGGCGAACCACCGTGTGGCCGCGTTCGCAGCACGCTCGAACTGATCGGTATAAGCGGAGAAATGTCCCACGGGAAAGAGCTCCAGCCTTTTTGGTTCTCGGGCGCGGTTGAATGCATCGAGCGCAAGATCTGTGGGGCATACCACATCCGAGTCCCCGACCACCATCAACAGCGGCGTCGGTCCGATTCGTTCTACGAAGGAGCCAGGTTCGTACTCCGAATAGAGCTCCAAGGATCGAAGAGTTATCTCGTTACACCATTTCGAAAAGCGCCATTGGTCTTCAGGAGGCGATAGCTGTCCAGTGAAGAACGCCCATGCGTCAGAGCTGGCGTGAGAGGCCAATCCACCTCCTGAGGGCTCAACCACCATCGGCACCATCTTTGGTGCGCCACCACGAAATCGGTCAAGCCGATCCGCGTCGAACATCCGGCGCTGATCAACCATGGCGGGCGGCGGAGTGCGGCGGAGGGTCGATTCCCAGCCGCTAATAGTCGGAACTTGGGCTACCACGCACTTGACGCGCCGATCTATAGCCCCCACGACCAGCACATGGCCGCCTGCGTAGCTGCTTCCCCACACGCAGACGCGATCAGCATCGACCCCGTCGAGACTTTGCGCAAAGGTGACCGCATGGCGGTAATCCCGTACCTGCACCCAGGGGTCCAGTTCCTGACGAGGTTCGCCATCGCTATCGCCGAAGTTCCGGTGATCGTACGCAACGACGACATGTCCCGCTGTGGCGATCGACGCCGCGTACTTGTCCAAGTAGAACTCCTTCAAGCAGTTGTAGCCATGTGCCATGACCACCACTGGGGCAGGTATCGGTCCTGATCTCGGACGGTAGAGCCACCCACGCAACACCACACCCTCGGCGCTGGACAATGCCGATGCTCATCCGAGTTGTCCATCAGCAAGCCTATGACCAGCAGAGCCAGCACAGCTATCAAAACGGCTCAAGACATACGGATCACCTGAGGGTCATCTCGGTCCGACGACCGGGCTGCGAACGAGATGGCGTGCGCCGCCTCGACCAAGCAGAGGTCGGCCCCGGGCGTCTCGTCCCTCGTTTGCCAGCAGCGCTGCGCTCAATTCGTCGGAGGCGCGAGCCGGTAGATGGCCCCGGCTGTGTCGTCGCTGACGTAAAGGGCGCCGTCGGGACCGGGAACTGCGTCGACAGGACGACCCCATCGACTGCCGTTCGCGCCTTGGAAGCCGGCTACCAGTGTCATCGCCGGTCGGAGCGTCCCGGCAACGGTATCCCACGGCATCCACAACACGGCGGGCGGTTGGGGCGGTTGGCGATCCCACGAGCCGTGGACTGCGACCACCGCCCCGCCCGACCACGGGGCTGGGAGCCTGCTGCCCTCCAGAAAGGCCAGGCCGAGCGGCGCGCTGTGGGCGGCCAGGCCCACCTCGATCGGAGACAAGCTGGCGCAGTCAAAGGCAGTTCCGCCCGGGTTGGTCAGGGCGTCGGCGACGAAGGGGACGTCGGCGTCGGACCCGGCCGCGGTGTTGAGGTCGGGATCAGGGTTGCAATAGGGCCATCCCAGGTCACGTCCCTGGCTGACAGGGACGACCTCGTCGGCTGGATGGTTGTTGACATAGGCCTGGATCACATGGCCGAGGGCGTCGGCGACCCCGCCGTAGGCACCGGAGAAGGGGTACGTGATGTTGTCGCGGTTGTTGACCGCGGTCCACACCGTGCCGTTGGGGGCGACAGCGAGCCCCTCGCCGTTTCGGACCCCGGTCTCGACCACGTGACGGTCGCCGCCGTTCGGGTTGACGGCCATGATGACCGCGCGGGGCGGCGTCATGGTCCGGTCGTCGGGATTCGCGTTGGACGAACTGCTCACGTTGAAGTAAACGGTGCCATTCGGGGCGACCGCGACGTCCTTCTGGCGGTGGACGTCGTCGCCAGTTGGGTCGAGGTCGGGCAGGTTCCCGGCAATCACGGTCCGGGCCCCCGAAACTGTGCTGCCCTTCCACGGGTAACGATCGATCTGGTCGGACTCGCCGACGTAGAGGACCCAACGGCCATCCAGCCGGGCGAACGCCAATCCCTGCGGTTGGGTCAGCCCCGACAGCACGATCCGTTTCGTCGGGGCAGTCTGGGGGTTGGCTCCGGGAACGAGCCCGATGATCTTGCCCTCGTCGGGCTCGCTTACCAACAGATCGCCCTCGGGGCTCCACGCCTCCATACGAGCATCGGGCACCCGAGCCCAGACCCTGGCCTTCCAGCCCGCGGGGACGGTCAAGGTCCGGTGCGTCGAGAACGGCGCCGCACGCGCTCCTGCCGCGACGGTCAAACGGACGGTCGTGGTGGCTGCGACCCCAGCGACGGTGCTGGTAGTCGAGCTGGCCGTCGGGCTCAGAGCTGTGAGGGGTCTGGCGACGGTGCTCGGACCACTGCCCGATGGGTTTTGCAGACCGGTGCAAGCTGCGGCGATAAGGGCCATCGTGGCAGCGAGGGCAGCGATCTTGACTCTGTTCCTCGGTGCAACGTGGGCCGATTGCTGGGAGCGACGGAGAGCGCGGTTCCAGGAACGCTGTCGGTGCCGAGGGACTGCCACCCACCAAGTCCATCACCCGCTCATCTCCCCGGGGGCGCGACCCCGAGTAACCATCGGATCACCTGCTCTGTTCGGTTACCGGCACAGCCGGCGTGTGGATAGGCCGCAAAACGCGTTTGTGGGAACTGCCCAATTCATCCCCTTGACCCGTGCGAATGACAGTGATGTGATTTGGATGCTGGCACGGTATCCCGGCCGTGGCACGAGAGGACACGATGAGCGACACGCTGAGCAAGGCCCTGGTTCGCACGATGCTCCAACATGCGGAGGACTTCCCCTGGAAGATGCAGGACATCGGGCTCATGGGCCTGTGCCTTGACGACCGGCGGGAGTACCGGCTTCATGTCTGGGACCCGAGCTGCTGCGTCGGGGAACTACCCGTCCATGACCACCCGTATGACTTCACCTCGACGGTCATTGCCGGTGAGTTGACCAACTCTCGGTTCGAAGAGGATCCCACGGGCGACGAGTACGTGCGTTTTCGCTACTCGCCGGGCGCTGAGGGCGAGCGGCGGTCGAGCGCGGTGAGGTTGTCCTCGACGGCGACCACCTTCGCTGAAGGGAACCAATACCGCCAGCTCGCCCACGAGCTACACGCGAGCTGGCAACAACCTGGAACCGTGACCGCGATTCGGTGCCTATGGGTCGAGGCGCCCGAGCTGACCGTCTGCGTTCGAGATAAGGATTCTTGGCGCTCAGGGCAAGGGCGAGACGCCACACTCGAGGAGATCAAGGGTTTCACCGCCAAAGCTCTGGAGTGGTTCTGAAGGGGTTCACCGGGCCGCATGTTGTCAACGACTCCCTGTATCCGGCGCACGTTTGCGCGCGCTCGAGGCCACCTGACCGCGGACAAAACCTGGTTCAGGATCCGTGGGTTAGACCAATCGCCGTGGTCGCGTCTATGGACGCGTGACCAGGTCGGGGATCAGATGGCCAGCCGGCTCGACGTCGCCGCCAACGGTCTCGAGTGGACCCTCCAGGAAGGCCTTGGTCGTGCGCTCGAGAAAGCTTGCCGCCAGGACGAAACTCGCGCCGCCCTGGCTGATGCGGCGGACCCCAACAGTGGCGAGGGCCTCGATGCTAGGCAGCCCGGGCAACATCATGACGCTCACTGGCACGTCGACGGATTCGGACAACCTGGCGAGGAGGTCGAGATCAATCAGGCCCGGAACGAAGACGCCACTTGCGCCCGACTCTGCGTAAGCACCGGCTCGGTCCAAAAGCTGGCGAGGACGTTCCGCATCCGCGACCTGTGCTCCGAAGTAGGCGTCGCATCGTGCGTTGATGAACAATGGAAGCGAGCGACGCTCCGCGGCGGCCCGCGCAGCTCGCAGCCGATCGCACTGAGTCTCCAGGGCGAACAACTCCCCGGGGGACCCCGGCAGGCTGTCTTCGATGTTCACGCCCACCGCTCCGACAGAGATGACGTCATCGACCGTGGCTGCCACCTCGGAAGTTGTATGTCCTCGCCCCGACTCGATGTCCGCCGTGACAGGGAGGTCGTCCGCAGCATTCACGATCTCGGCGACCACCTCTTGGGCGACGGTCCAGGGTATTTGTTGTCCATCCCAGTATCCGTGGGCGAGCGCGACAGCAAAACTGCTCGTACCGATCGCCGGCGCGCCTGCCAGTGAAAACACGCGGGCTGAGAAGCGATCCCAGGCGTTAACCAGGCGCAGCGGCGTTGGCGTCTCATGAAGCCGGTGAAACCGCTCGGCCCGAACTACCTGTTCTTGATTCGCTGGGGTCAGCTTCGATGGTTGGTTTGACATCGCTGCGGTGTCTCCTTCCGTCGTGGTTGATCGAGTGAGCAATCAGTCCACTCGTCGTCGCAATCGAGCTTCTCTCATTCCTACCGTCGGTCTCGCGGATGCCTCCGGTCCGGCTTGTGAGTGCAT
The DNA here is from genome assembly GCA_963781305.1 of uncultured Acidimicrobiaceae bacterium. GTDB lineage: Bacteria > Actinomycetota > Acidimicrobiia > Acidimicrobiales > RAAP-2 > DASXMT01. The sequence continues at coordinate 391,762 of CAWAFL010000013.1, read as the reverse complement.
TGTCAGCACGCCGGGGTCCTTGCCGCAAGACCCCCACCCTGGTGTACCTTGGCAACGGCGGGAAGAATGAAGTGGCAGTTCGCAGTCACACGATGTGGGTCTCTGATCCGAACAGGCGTGCGCGGATATCTCGCCCCATGGCCGTCCTCAAGACGGCTCCAACTCAGCTCGGATCTTCTGCGACATCGATTCTGCCGCGCTCAGCGTGGCCGTCAGAGGGGGTTGCTGCGCTAGATAGGCCACTCCGAGAAGCTCTCCCTCGTTCCTCTTTGGTACAAGCCAGAGATGGAAGTGGGCGGCCCGCTCCATCAACGCCAGGTAATAGATGCGTTCGACTCCAGTGGCAGCCTTGACCGCCGGAACGAGCCGGTGGAGAAGGGAACCCAGCTCGGCGCTCTCGGTTGACGTCATTTCACCGAAATCCAACAGATGCCGCCTGGCTTCGACGATGACCGTTCCTGCACTGGACGACTTCAGCGGAGCGTGCTCGACGAGGAAGTGCTCACCCTCGACGATGTAGCCGCGTGGGCGGGGGGCGTCCAGGAGCTCTGACCCCGTTTTCAGGCCGTCTTGCTGTCGGCAGATGTTGCAGTCCGACCGGTGATAGTACGGAGGCGGACCGGTCTCCGCAGGGCCCTCGCTGCTTGCGGTTGCCTCGGGGTATGTGAACACAGATCTCCGTCCTTTCGTGGGCGGGTTTGGCGCGTGGTCAGAGGCGGAAACAGAAGGGTTGGTGCGTCAGCAGCTCAGGAGCCCTGAGTGCTCGGTCTCCCACACGGCGTCCCGTCAACTCGCCAGGAAAGGGAGGAAGGCGGTTAAGAACTGCTCGGGCACCTCGAGATGGGGGATGTGCCCACAGTTGGGCACCACCACCCGCGTCGCCCGCGGTATGTCCTGAGCTGCCGCCGCGGAAAGCGCGACGAAGTCACCGAGTCTGGCAGCATCCTCCGGCTTGGCGTACTGGCCGAGCGGCACCACGTGATCGTCGGCCCCGACGATCAGGAGCGTCGGAGGCGCGACCAGGTGGTACTCGTGGCGGACCGGCTGCTGATAGATCATTTGGAAGGCGAGTGCTGCGGCACGAGCCCACCGGGAGTAGTCCGGGCTCAGGGTGACACGCACCAGGACATCGGCCAATGGTTCGTAGACCTTGGGATCTGGGTGCACGAAGTATGCGGCGACATAGGCCCGAATGACGGCCGGGTCGGTCCAGTTCAACTCGTGTTGGTACAGCGTTTCCTCTGACTGCGGGGGGATGCCGACCCGGTAGTCGGCCAGGCCAAGGGGATCCTCGAGGACGAGGTGCGTGACGCGGTCGGGGTTCATCAGCGTGAAGCGGACTGCGGTCATGCCGCCGGTCGAGTGACCGAGTACGGCGACCTCCCCCACTCCGAGGTGATCCAGCAAGGCTGCGGTGTTGGCGGCGAACAGTTGGAAGCTGTAGTGGATGTCGGGCTTGGGCGACTTGCCCCAGCCAATCTGGTCGGGAGCGACGACCCGGTAGCCGCTTCCCGTCAGCGCTTGGATGACGTTGTGGAAGTAGTAACAGCCGAACGCCTTCCCGTGGAAAAGAACCACCGTCTTTCCGTTGGGGTCCTTGTCCGGCGGGATATCCATGTATGCCATGTTCAGCGGCTGAAGGTCGCTGCTGAGCGAAAAGAACCCGACCGGGTAGGGGTACTCGTACTCCTCAAGACAGATTCCGAGGGCCGGGAGCGGTGGCGCTGAATCGTCGGGCATGGTGACGTACCTCCGGTACTCTTCGCCGGGCATGGATGCAGGACGGCTCCCGACGTTCAGGTCCGTCGTGCGCTTCCGTCGAGCCTGTAGCTGGTGGCGGGAACCAGCGGTCTCGACCTCCGAATCTTAGCTATAGCCAAAGCTTAAGATGGTGGCCAACCATAAGGGAAGGTGCTGAATGTTGATCGTGCGAGGCGACGCTCAGACTCTGCCGTCGGAACTCAACAAGGCGGCCACCGGGGAGGTGTGGTTCGACCCGATCTTTCCCAAAACCGACGGCGTGGACGTGGGCACCGTCGTGTTCTCACCAAACGGGCGGACGGTCTGGCATCAGCATGAGCGCGGGCAGTTGCTTCAAATCACGTCGGGCTACGGGTTCGTCTGCAAGGAAGGCGAGGCTCCGCTGCGGGTACGCGCCGGCGACACGGTATGGATCGCACCCAACGAGCGGCACTGGCACGGTGCCACCTCTCGCACGCTGATGACGCACACCACGACCACGATCGGCACCACTGAGTTCGATGACGCGGTGACCGAGGCCGAGTACGCCGCGGCAAACGCCACCCCGCGCGCCTAACACGACCCCGCAAGACGCCTGGTAACTACGCGACCTGCTAATCCGAGGTCCAATCCGACTGCAATCCCTTGAAGATGAGGCCACATAAGGAAAGGAAGTCCCCCAGATGGCTGTTCACGCCGACCTCACACCGACCGAGGCAGCCGACCGCCTTGCCATTCGCGAACTGTTCGATGCCTATGCGCATTGCGCCGATCGCCGCGACGCAGAGGGTCAAAAGGCGCTCTTCACCGCCGATACTCGCTTCGCCGTCTACATGGAAGGCGAGGGGAGCGAGGTGAGCTACGTCCTGGAAGGACGAGAGGCCTTGTCCCCGGTGTTCGACGACCTCAAGCGCTACGAGGCGACGACTCACTTCAATGGGCAGAGCACGATAACGCTCGACGGAGACTCCGCTACCGGTGAGAGCTATACGATTGCCCATCACGTGTTCGCAGAAGTGGGCCGTCGCAAGATCATGATCGCTTCGCTCCGATACCTCGACACCTTCGCGAAGATCGAAGGGGCCTGGTACTTCGCGGAGCGCACGCTCATACTCGATTGGAGCGAGACGCGCGACCTAGGCCTAGGCGGCCCAACTGCCGCCTGACTAAACCGGGATTGATCGGAGGACGCAGGGCACCACCTTCGCCGAGAATCTGGGGTCCCGAACACGCCACCAACATGAGACCTCCGGTAGGGCCCCTACTTGCTGGCAGTTGACGTGGCCGCCGTCATGGCCATCACGACCGACTCCTCTCCAGAGTTGGTGGAAAGCTCCTCGGCGGCACCATCTGAGCGAGCCCACGGCGACCACCAGTTCCACCTCCCGAGCAATGAGACCAAAGCGGGAACGAGAAGCGCCCGCACGACGGTGGCGTCGAGAACGATGCCGACAGCCATGCCGGTGGCAAAGACCTTGATCTGGACGTCCGGTCCGGCGGCCAGGGCGGCGAAGGCGAGGAAGAGAATGATGGCGGCACTGGTGACGAGGCGACCGGTGTGGCCAAGCCCGTCCACGACCGCCTCGTCGGTGGACTTGCCTGCGTCGTGGGCCTCCTTGATTCTGGAGAGGATGAACACCTCGTAGTCCATCGACAACCCGAAGAGGAACGCAAAGACCATCAGCGGCACGAAGTCGACGACGACGCCGGTGGCGGGGATGCCCCAGATGGGCCGGGATCCGTAGCCGTGCTGCCAGATCAACACGAGTGCGCCATAGGTCGCGCCGACCGAGAGCATGTTGACGATTACGGCTTTGATGGGGAGCACCACGGATCGAAAGGCGCGGGCCAAGGCGAGCAGGCTGAGGAGCGCCACCAGGGCGACGATGAAGGGTAAGCGCGAGTAGAAGGCGTGCACGAGGTCGGACTTCTAGGGGCGCATCGCCGGCGACCTGGGCGCTCGGGGCCAGGCGGGCCACGGTGGCACGCACGGTGCTCACCGTGGCGTTGTCGGTCGGCGAGCTGGTCGGCGAGCTCGGGACCACGTCGATGATGGCGGTGCCAGACCGACGCCAGGCCGCACCGGCCGGGGCGATGGCGGTGTCGACGCCCTGCACCGTTCCCAGCCGGGCGGCCAGGGCCGCCGCATCGGTGCGGTCGGGGACGAGCACCTCGATCGGGGAGAGCACACCGACAGGGAACCCTGCGTGCTGGAGGGCGACCAGTCCCTGTTCGGCAGACCCGGAGCGGGCGAGCGAGGTAGGTCGGACCTCACCGACCCGCAGACCGAGGGCCACCCCGAGGAGGATCCCGAGCACGGTCAGAGCGATGACGACGGCGAGGATGCGGTGACGGACGACCCCTTTGGTCCACGCCGTCCACGCTCGGCTCGGCCCGAGGGCCGTGCTGTGGCGATTTCGCCTGGCGTTCCGGCGACTGCGGTCGAGGCGGGGTCCCCACGCGGACAGCAGCACCGGGAGCAGGGTGAGGGCAGCGATGACGGTGACGAGGGGGATGAGCAAGCCGCCGTAGCCGAGGCTGCGCACGAACGCGAAGGGCACCACGATGAGGGCGAAGAGACCGACTGCGACCGTCACGGCGCTGAAGAGGACCGACCGCCCGGCGGTGGTCATGGCCAGGATGACCGCCTCATCGTTGGACCGTCCCCGGTCGCGTTCCTCGCGCCAGCGGGTGACGATAAGCAGCGAGTAGTCGATGGCCACACCGAGGCCGATCAGAGCGACGAGATACTCGACCAGTTGGCTTACCCCGGTGATCGTCGTCAGGGCGCCGAGAAGCAGAAAGGTGCCGAGGATGGACACAGCAGCCACCAGGAGGGGAGCCACGGCCAAGAAGGACCCGAAGACGAGAACCAAGACAACAAGGGCGCCGATGGCGCCGATACATACTTCGCCCAAGATGCCGAGCCCACCACTGCCCGGTGCGTTCTGCAGGTCGCTGAGGCTGGTGGTCGCCACCGTGACCCCAGACGGGGCACCCGCTCGCAGCGAGGTGGCCACCTCGGCGGATGTCGGCGGGTCGTTACCGGCGAACACGAGCCCGAGGGCCGCGTGGTCGCTCGGGGCGATCAGTCGGGAGTCGTCCACCGCAGGGTAGGAAACGACGCGCAATGATCGCTGTGAGCGCAGCCCACCGAACGTCGCGCTCGAGTGCCGCACGACCGGCCGGGCTGTCGACCCGCTCGGTGCCGGGCAGGGTCACAACCGAGACGATTGGCGTATTGTCGCCGCCGTTGCCGTAGATGTGCGTGATGGCGAGGCCTGCTTGGTAGCTCGGCAATCCCGGGAGCGCCTCGCTCGAGGTGAGCCGCCCGGCGATCGGGCCGACCAGTGCGATGCCGACCACCGCCACCACCAGCCAGAAGAGCCCGACCACCTTGCGGTGCCGGAGCAGGAAGCGGGCCAGCCGGCCCAGACCGGTATGAGGGCGGTCCAGGTAGGCGAGGCTCGGAGCACCTTGCCGGTGAGTGGTCATACGACCAACGGTACGGATGGCTGGTCGGCGCGACGATAGAGATGAGACCCGTCTTCAAGGGGGAGTTACCTCTACCCCCCGGGCGCGATCCCTCAGGAGTTCAGGTAGGTGAGCACGGCTAGCACCCGACGATTGTCGTCGTCTGACTGCGGCAGGTCGAGCTTCATGAAGATGTTGCCGATGTGCTTGCTGACCGCCTTCTCGGAGACGACGAGCCCGGCGGCCACTGCCGCATTCGACCGCCCTTCGGCCATGAACGCCAGCACCTCCCGCTCGCGCGGGGTGAGCCGCCCCAAGGGCACGTCCCTGACCCGCTTGGCTAGGAGCTGGGAGACGACCTCGGGGTCCATGGCCGTACCTCCGGCTGCCACGCGGCGGACCGCGTCGACGAACTGGCCCACGTCCATCACCCGGTCCTTCAGCAGGTAGCCTACGCCGCCACGCTGATCCGACAGCAGCTCGCTGGCGTAGAGTGGCTCCACGTACTGCGAGAGCACCAGGACGGGAAGGCCCGGCACCTGCCTGCGAGCCTCGATCGCTGCCAGCAGCCCTTCGTTGGTGAACGTCGGCGGCAGTCGCACATCGAGCACGGCGACGTCTGGTCGATGGTCGAGCAACGCGCCGAGAACCGACGGCCCGTCTCCGACGGCTGCCACCACCTCGACGTCGTGGGCGTTGAGCAGCCGGATCAGGCCATCTCTCAGAAGGGCTAGGTCTTCGGCGATGACTGCGCGCACGGCACCTCCATGCTCACGACCGTCGGCCCACCGGATGGGCTCGAGATCTGCACCGTGCCGTCGAAGGCCTCCAGACGGTGATGGATTCCCCACAGACCGCTCCCTTCGTCCGGATCGGCGCCGCCTCGGCCGTCGTCCTTGACCGCCATGAAGAGCAGGCCGTCCACTTGGGACATGCGGACCCACGCGGCTCGCGCCCCGCTGTGCTTGATCACGTTGGTGATCGCCTCGGCGACGGCGAAGTACGCCGCCGACTCGACCGGAGCCGGGAGCCGCTCGGGGGGAAGCTCGACCGTCAACTCTACGGGGACGGGGCTGGCGAGCACGAGCGCTTGAACAGCACCGGCCAAGCCCCGGTCGGCCAGCACGGGCGGCAGGATCCCTCGGACGAGGGCCCGCAGATCGCTCAGGGCGTCACCGGCAGCGGTGCGCGCTTCGACCAACAGTCGACGCGCCTCATCAGGGTCCGAGTCCAGCAGCTCGTCGGCCATGCCCAAGCTCATGCCCAGCGACACCAGGCGTGCCTGGGCCCCGTCGTGCAGGTCACGTTCGACCCGACGCATCTCCGCCACCTGAACATCGAGGGCGTCTTTGCGGGTACGGGTCAAGACGTCGACTCGTTCCGCCAACACCTGCTCACGCTTGCTCGACACCGAAGGCGCGAACAGGGCATGTCCGGCAAGCACCAACCCCAGGCCGAGCATCGGCCCGATCGGCCAGAAGTACCCGAGACCCGACAGCAGCCAGATGACCACTATGGACGGAACGAGCACGGAAGTAACGGCTGCGTGCACGGCTAACGAACGCCGCCACCGAGTGCGCAGAGCCCAACGGATGCTTCGCCAGAACGCTACCGGGAGCGCCAAAACGAACCAGATCCAACCCGGCCAGAAGTAGCCGGCACCGGTCAACGCCCAGACCACCGTGAGCACAAGCCCGAGGATGATGCCAAAGCTCAAGGCACGCCGGGCGATCCACGGCCATGTCCCTCCCGGCGCCCCTTCGCCCTTCATGCCGAGCACCCTGCGTATCGATCCGAAAACGAGGGATGACCATTGGCCGACGCGCTGGGTGTCGAGAGAGAGCGACGTGGCCCGTGGACGGTCGGCCGGCTCGTTCATCACGATCGCAGTCCACGAAGCCTGTCCGGTGAGAGCGTTAGCCGCAGGGTCCCTCGCTGGTGCAGTGCTTCCGGCCGTCGTTCCACCCCACCAGTGTGGCGCACTACCCGCGCCTGAGCGGTAGAGCTAGGTCTACTTCATCTCCCGCGGCAAGCCTGCCTGGCTGACGGCATCCTGTGCCCACGGGTCGGCGAGAGCCAACGTTGCCGCGAGATGGCGGACCCGGTTCCAACATCAGGGCCTGGGCGGATGGCATGAGCGACGTGGATGCGGCTTTCGGGCGCTCGGACAACGGTTGCGGTCGGGCCGTGTCGAGCGAGCTCCCCGCTATCGTGGCTATCAGGCTAACTGGAGGATCCAATGGCTCGACTGGCCGACCGGCACCCGGACAACACACCGGGTGACTGGTACGTGGACGACCGCTGCATCGCCTGCGATGTGGCCCGCCAGCATGCTCCCGATCTCATCTCCTCGACCGACGACGGGCTGTCGATCGTCACCCGTCAACCGGCCAACCCCGACGAGGAAATGATGATGTGGCGAGCCGCGCTGGCCTGTCCCACCCGTTCGGTCGGCACCGTCAGCCGCCGTCACGCTCCGGCCGGGGTCTTTCCTCAACAGGTCGCGCCCGGTGTGTTTCTATGCGGCCACAATGACCTCCGCTCCTTCGGCGCCCACGCCTGGTTCGTCCCCCAGGCCAGCGACCCGTTCCTTGTCGACGCGCCCCACTGGGACCGGACCGTCGTTCAGGCGCTGGAAGAAGCCGGCGGGATCGACCACATTCTGCTCACCCACCGAGACGACATCTCCGACGCCAAACGTTACGCCGAGCACTTCGGAGCCCGAGTGTGGATTCACGACGCCGATCGGGACGCCGCCCCTTTCGCGACGGACATCATCACCACCACCGAGGAGACCACCATCTTCCCGGGCATGACCGCCTTCGCCATGCCCGGCCATACCCGAGGAAGCGTGCTCTATCTCCACATCGAACGACATATGTTCTCCGGCGACACCCTGGCCTGGTCGAGACATACCTCAGACCTTCGCGCCATCGAGACGATCTGGTACTCCCGCCAAGAACATCAACGTTCCCTTCTCCGCCTGGCCCGCTCCGGTCACCGATTCGAGTACGTCTTCCCTGGCCATGGCGACTGGACCAAGGGTCCCATCGATGATACGGGCGACCGACTGACTCGGCTCACGTGATGGTTTCCCGCCGGGTCTGAGGCCGCTCCGGTTTGGGGCTGAGAAGGGCACACGGACGCTGGTCAAGCACCAAAACAATCTCCGTCGCCGGGCGCTGCACCGTCCGGAGAGGTACCGAAGGATGGTACTGAGATCACACAGATTTGTGTTATCTCAGGAAGTTGTGTAGAGTGGTCGACATGCCAAGCGACGGGGAGATCACGTTCGCCGACCATGTAGGTCGCTTCTATGCCCGGCGTTTCGGGATGGCCCCCATGGTGGGGCGTCTGATCGGCTACCTGGCCGTATGCGACCCGCGCGAGCAGAGCATCAGCGAGTTGGCCGACGCCCTGCTTGCGAGTAGGAGCGCGATCGCTGGCGCCGTAAATGTGCTGGAGACCCTGGGTCTCATCCAACGCTCCCGGGCTGCAGGCGAGCGAATGGACCGGGTACGCATCGACATGTCGTCCTCCCATGCGATGGGATTCGATGTCTCCGAGTACCAGGAGCAGGCCGAGCTCGCCCGAGAGGGCCTGCGCATGCTGGCCGACATGCCGGCAGAACGGCGAGCGATCTTGCTGGAGTGGGCCGCATTCGCTGAGTTCTTGGTCGCGCGACTCCCAGTCCTGGAACAGGAGTGGAAGGCACACCGCGAGGCGCTGCGTGTCGCGGGCGAGCTTCCCGACTACTCGATCACACAACAGGGAGGGAAAAAGCCATGACAAGCGTTACCGCCGCGTCGGGCATCGTCGCCCGTGACGTGCGCAAGTCGTTCGGCGACCACGTGGTGCTCGACAATGTGAGTCTGGCCGTGGAGGAAGGCACGATCCTCGCGCTACTCGGCCCCAATGGGGCGGGCAAAACCACGATGGTCCGCATCCTGTCCACTCTGATCCCCGCCGACTCCGGCTCCATGCGAATCGCCGGTCACGACGTGGTCTCCGACGCCGACGGGGTGCGGGCCATCATCGGGGTCACTGGCCAGTTCTCGGCCGTGGACAGCTTGCTGACCGGGGCCGAGAACCTGCGCTTGATGGCCGACCTTCGCCATCTCGGCCGCGTGGCTGGGCAACGTCGGGTGACCGAGTTGTTGGAGCAGTTCGATCTCACCGACGCCGCCGACAAGCTGCTGTCGACCTACTCAGGCGGGATGCGACGGCGACTCGACCTCGCCATGACCCTTGTCGGTGAGCCTCGGGTGATCTTCCTCGATGAGCCCACCACCGGCTTGGACCCGCGCAGCCGCCTCACCATGTGGGAGATCGTCCGAAAGCTCGCCTCAGACGGGGTCACCATCTTGTTAACCACCCAGTACCTCGACGAGGCCGACCATCTGGCCGACCGGATCGCGGTGCTCGACGAGGGCAGGATCGTCGCCGAAGGAACCCCGGCTGAGCTGAAGAGCCGGATCCCCGGCGGGCACGTCCGGCTCCACTTCGCTGGCCCCAACCTGCTGCGCTCGGCAGTCGGGCTGCTGCCGGCGGCTTCTTCTGACCAGGACCAGTTGGTCCTGCAGGTCCCCGCAGATGGCACCGTGGACTCGCTCCGGCAGCTGCTCGACGAGCTGCACGATGCCCATATCACCGTCGAGCGGCTGTCGATCCACACCCCGGACCTCGATGACGTGTTCTTCGCCGTCACCGGTAGTCATGTCGCCGGCCGCTACGTCATGAGCCGTCCCGACGAGAACCTCGCACCGCAAGGAGCAGCGCAACCATGACCACGCTCGCCTACACGCTCAGCGACTCGCGGGTCATGCTGCGCCGCAACCTCAAGCACCAACTGCGGTATCCGTCGATGACGGTGATGCTCGTCGGCATGCCGATCGTGCTCCTGTTGCTGTTCGTCTACGTCTTCGGCGGCCAGCTCGGCGCCGGCCTCGGCGTCCACCAGGGGCGCCATGCCTACCTGGACTACGTGGTCCCCGGGCTGCTGCTGATCACCATCGCCTCGGCCGTCCAGGGCACCTCGATCATGGTCGCCATGGACATGACCGGCGGCATCATCGACCGGTTCCGCACGATGGCGATCGCCCGTGCCTCGGTCCTAACCGGCCACGTGCTCGGGAGCCTGATCCAAATCCTGGCCGGCATCGCCATCCTCTTCGGCGTCGCCTTCGGTCTCGGGTTCCATTCGAGCGCCGGGCTACTCGAGTGGCTCGCCGCCATCGGGATCGTGGGGCTGTTCGCCCTCGCTCTGATCTGGCTGGCGGTAGCGCTCGGCTTGGCGGCCAAGAGCGTCGAGACCGCCAGCAACACCCCGATGATCCTGTTGCTGCTTCTGTTCCTCAGCAGCGGGTTCGTGGCCACGGCCACGATGCCGGCAGGGCTACGCCAGTTCGCCGAGTACCAGCCCTTCACCCCCGTCGCCGACACCGTCCGCGGCTTGCTCACCGGCGCCGCCATTGGCAACCACGCCATCGCCTCCATCGCGTGGAGCATCGGCATCGCCGTCGTGGCGTACCTTTGGGCGACCCGCCTCTACAACCGCCGCCGGGCCGCCGAGCCAACATGAGCGGACCAACCTGCCTCTGATGTCGAAGAGCAAGATGCGGTTCCGGAGTCGCCTCTTGTGCATCTATTGGCCCCAGCGTTGGGCTACTCGACGTAAGGGTCAGGCAGACTTCAGCAGGCGAGTAGTAAGCACGATGTCAACGACGTCGGGAACCGTCTCGGCCCGCGCCCAGTCCCGTTGAAGCTCGCATGCGAGGGACACCCAGCTGATCGGCTGTGCTCCGGCCCGAACGATCCTCTCCAGGCCGGCACGATGCGCTTCGGGTGAGGTCCCTCCAACCGCGTCAACAACGGGATAGACCTCGAACCCTTCCCGCAAGGCATCGAGCGTCGGAAAGGCAAGACACACCTCTGTCCATAGGGCTGCCATGATGAGCTTCTTGCGCCCGGTCGCTTCGACGGCGCTACGGAATTCAACATCTTCCCAAGAGTTTATTTGGGTTCTGTCGATCTCGTCACTGTCGGATAGAACCGCCTTGAGCTCGGGAAGGGTGGGCTCCTGACCGTTCGCGACATTGACGGTCGACAGCACGATAGGGAGACCGTAGGTCTTGCTGAGACGGGCAACTGACACGATGTTGTCCACCAGCACGTCGTGGTCCATCGAGCGGACGGACTGGATCTGACTCGGTTGATAGTCGATCACGATCAGCGCTGCGTTCTGCGGAGTAAGCAGCGAGTCCGTGCGGGGATCTCTGATTGGTTCGCTGGTCATGTGAATCCTTTCGAGAACCGCGACGGGTCGCGGCTGCCACTCCGATTCGTCATGCCCGGGGACATTGTCCATTGAGCGAGATCGAAGGCGGCATGCTGTCTGGGCTTGACGGCGGCCGTCGCCGAGTTCCCAGTCCAGCATGGACCCGGGTCGCACCGATGTCGTCCAGGAAAGCCATAGTCCTCGTCGCAACTCGGGTACGGATCGATCGCCCCGCCAGTCGGGCGGTAGGACCTGGCAACCATCGTGTGACGCACCGATCAGAGGCGGAAGTGAAACCACCGTGCCTCCCGGCCAGGCCAGGTGGCGTTAGCCGTCCGCTTCGTGCTGCTCCGACTCGAGAACCCGCTTCGCCAACTGTGTCCGCGATCTGATTGCAAGCTTCCGAAAGACCTTGTGGAGGTGATACTCGACCGTGCTCGGGCTGATGAACATTTGGGCAGCAACTTCGGCGTTGGTTCCTCCCTGGGCCACAAGATGTGCCACTCGGGCTTCCTGGGGTGTCAGGCGCTCGGTGGAGTCAACGGACCTCTTGCGCGGTCGTTCCCCAGTTGCCCCCAATTCGATACGCGCCCTTTCAGCGTAACTCTCGCTTCCAAACTCCGTGAAGAGTCTGTGGGCGGCGCGCAGTTGTTCGCGAGCATCGGCTGGGCGGCTCTCGCGGCGCAACCACTCGCCAAAGAGAAGGTGGGTGCGGGCAAGGTCTAGACGCAATGCCGTGGGAACCAACCGATCGACGGCGCTACGGTATAGCGCCTCGGCACGTGGCCCTTCGCTGAGCAGAGCACGACATCGATCCTCGACAGCATCCGCCCACGCCGTACCACCCGCGCCGGTGCTCTCCGTCAACCGTTCGAAAGCCGTTGTGGCAGCCATGGTCCGCCCGGTCCGGCTGCCTGCTTCGATCAACTCAACAGTCGCCCAAGGCCAAAACCACAGTTCGTAAGGATCCTCGAGTGCCTCCTCGGCGGCATTGTATGCCTCGCCATATCGGGCGAGCCCGTTGTACAACGCCGCATCGGCACATCTCGTGAGCGTCACCCCCATACCTTCGCCCCTTGCGGCAAAGTCCTTCGCGGCGGCATCCGTGAACTCTCGAGCCTCTCGCTCGCAACCACGGAAGGCACTCACCAACACTGCGGCGTACCGGGCCGTCCTCGTTTCCGTCGCATCCGCGACCGCTTCCGCCTGCTCGAAGAGTGATTCCGCCTCCGACAGTCGCCCAGCAAAGAGCTGAACTCCCGCGGCGGTGCTAAACGTCAACGGGAGAACACTGAGCGCACCGGCTGGGCGTGCTGCTTCAATTTGTTCACTGGTGAGTGCATCCCAGGTGTCGTAGTCCCAGATAAAGGCGGCTGTACGCCCAGCGAGCCATGACCAGCGCAATCGCTCTTCGTCGCCGACGGCATCACTGCGAAATGCATCTAGGGCTTGCCTTGCCACGGGAGTCCCGACTCTGGGGCCCTCAGCCACCAACAGGGCGAGGCCTCGGAGCAGAAGGTCCGACGCGTTGGGAGGTCCAAGGGGCTGCGGCACCGCGAGCGCGGCCGCAGCGACGTCTCGAGCCTGCCCGGCGCTGCCCAGTTTCCCGGCAAAAATCGCGGCTGTGATCGCGTCGAGATAGGTCTCTCGCGCTCGCTTCGGATCGTGGGACTCAAGGCGTTTGGCGGCCGCGAGCAAGAGTCGGGGAGCGTCGCGCCCCCGTTCGGAAGCAAAGGACACCCGGGCTCGGAGCACATCAAGCTGTGCCTTTTGAAGGTCGTCCATGGGACTTCGTTCAGCACTAGAGGCGAGTCCCAGCGCGGCCTCGAGGGCGCCGGCTTGCCGCTTGGCTTCGGCGGCCGCGAGCGTTCGAACCACACGCTGGTCCGGACCGACCGTCAATTCAGCCGCCCGCTCTAAGAATGCTGCCGCTGCGGCATAGCCGCCGCGCGCTTGGGCTCGAGCAGCCGAAAGCTCCAGCTCCGTGGCAACTTTCTCGTCCGGATGCCAGGCGGCCTGGGCCAGGTGCCACGCTCGGCGGTCGGGATCGACACCGCTCTCAGTGGCCTCGGCCAGCGCTCGGTGCGCGTCGCGTCGATGAGCAGGCGATGCCGCCCCATAGACCGCCGAACGGACCAGAGGATGGCGGAACATGACCCGTGGAGACATCTCCAAGAGACCGTCAGCTGCAACCTCGGCACGTGCGAACTTGTCGACCCCGAGGTGCTGGGAAGCGCGCCACACAAGGGCCGGATCGCCCGTCGGCTCGGCAGCCGCTACGAGGAGTAGGCGTTGGGCGGACGGCGAATGGTTGGCTATCCGGCGCCGGAAGCTCGCTTCAATCCGACCCGCAATGGGGACTGATACAGGCAAGGCGAAACCGCCGGCGAGTCCACCCGGCGTCAACCCGCGATGCAATTCGAGCAAAGCAAGCGGGTTGCCATGGGCTTCCGCGAGAACTCGCTCAAACACATGTTCGTCAAACGGATCCGGAAGGACCGAACGCAGAAGCGCGCGTGCGTCCGTTGGGCCGAGAGGGCCGACGGATAGGCACCGGAGACCATTGAGATCGCTGGGCACGGTACGAGCACCGAACAAGAAAGCGATGTGTTCCGACCCCAATCGGCGGGCCGCGATAGCGAAGGCCTGCGCGGACGCTTGATCAAGCCATTGCGCGTCGTCAACAACACACAGGACTGGTTCCTTGGTGGACAACTGGGAAAATAGGCCAAGGAGGGCGAGGCCCACGAACAATCGGTCGGGCGCCGAACCGGCAACCAAGCCGAACGCCACACCAAGAGCATCTCGATGCGGCGTTGGCAATTCTTGAAGGGTGGCCAAGCGCGATGTGCAGAGCTGCTGTGCCGCAGCGAACGGGAGTTCCCTCTCTGCTTCACTCCCGCCAGCGCGCAGCACTTGAAACCCTGTCGCCGAATCCACTGCGTAGCTCAACAAGTTGGACTTGCCGATTCCGGGCTCCCCGCAAACTACAATCGTTCCGCCGTGACCGGCACGCGCCGCGTTGAGGAGTCGATCAAGCTCCTGGCACTCGTTTCGTCGCCCGAACAGCGCCGTTGATGCCTCGGTTGCACTTGACTCGGCAGAGTACGCGTGGTCAGAGACCATGACGCCCTGCCCGTTCATAGTTGGGAGATCCGTTGAAAGGCATGGTGGTCAAGGCTGACACTTCCGGCCGCCACGTTCTCGTGCAGATGGCGCAGTGAGGACATTCCAGGAATAAGGAGCACGTTGGGAGCTATGGCCAACTGCCATGCCAGACAAGCCTGGGCTGGCGTACAACCCGACTCTGCCGCGACACGGACAAGCTCGGGGTTCGCCAGCACTGAACTCGAACCAAAGCCAAGTGGAGCGAAGGGGACGAAGGCGATGCCCTGTCGACCGCATTCGTCGAGGACAGGTTGGGACGTGCGATCGGCAGGGTGGAATGCATTCTGGACGCATGCGATCTCGGTGAACTTGAGGGCATGTAGCAGATGCTCCAATGAGACGTTGCTGAGGCCCACCGCTCGAATCAATCCGTCGTCGCGTGCCGCCATCATCGCTCCGAGCTGATCATCGAACAACGAGTTGGGGTCCGACCGTCTCATAAGCCGCAGGTTGACGATGTCGATCCTGTCCGTTCTGAGCGTCCTGAGGTTGTCTTCGATTCCTTCTCGCAGTCGCCCCGGTTCGTCATCGGTGAAGACCTCCCCTCTCCTGCCTCGCTTGGCACCGACCTTGCTGACCAGTACCAGCTCGGGTGGGTAGGGATGGAGCGCGTCCCGAATGAGCTCGTTTACGACGACCGGCCCGTAGTATTGGGCCGTATCCAAATGGTTCACGCCCAACTCGACTGCAGCCCGAAGCAAGGCGACCGCGTCATCTCGATTCGCCGGCGGGCCGAAGACGTTGGGGCCCGCCAGGCGCATCGTGCCGAGACCAATAGCAGCCACCGAATACGGCCCCAAGCCCCGTTTCTCCGGCGCGTTCTCTGACCGCGGAAGACTCTGTCGCACTGTCATGGCCGTTCCCTCCTAGCCGTACGCTGGAAGGATCGCTCCACTGATGAGTGCTGCTGCATCACTGACGAGAAATGCGACGATGCCTGCGAGGGCCTCCGGCGCGACCGCACCGGCGAGCATCTCTTCGGGGAGTGCCTTCCTGTTCCTTTCGGTGTCGATGAGCTGGGGCGCGATGCTGTTCACTCGGATCCCCATCGGGCGGAGCTCCAGGTCGAGGACGCGAGTGAGATGGACCAGTGCAGCCTTGCTTGCACCGTAAGCGGCCATGCCATCGGTCGGATCAAGGCCCGGCCGGGCCGATACGTGAAGGATCGCACCGGAGCGCCGCCGACTCATGTGTGGGGCAACTGCTTGACTCAACCACAGTGCAGCTCCCAGATTCACATTTACCATTGTCCGAAACTGATCCGGGGTCGTGTCGACGGCCTGACCGGGAATAAAGACACCGAGGGTGTTTACCAGGACGTCGGGTACGCCTACTTCGCGCACGATGCGATCGATGAGCGGTTTGGCCGCGGCGGGATCAGACGCATCGACCACCTCACGATGCACGTCATCGGGCAGCTTGCCGAGGTTGTCCTCGTTTCTGTCCACCGCCACGACGGTGTACCCGCTGCCTACGAGGTTCACGACGACGGCACGACCCAATTCTCCGCCCGCACCTGCCACGATGGCGATCGGCGGACTCATTGGCTGGCCGAATAGGCGTGCGGTGACATTCGCCCTCCTACGTACAGAAAGGTCCCTCGTCTCGGCCGTGTGAGGTCGACCTCTCGTGCTCAGGGAAGATACCAACGATGCCAATGTTCTAAGCCGTGGTATCCGTCCCGAGTCGGGATTCCCTGAACGTTCGCTTGCCGAGTACACAGACACTCTACGTGAATCTCCTTGCTCTGGCAAGCAAATTCAATCGCTCAGCAGAGGTAGAGGATGATCCTAGTGGGATGATATCCGGTCTGAACTGCGTTAACCTGTCTTGTGCGACGCGTCCCCCAATTGCTTCATGGAGCAACTTATTCTGAACCGATGGCTCGGGCCGAACCGCTTTCCCCCGCCGAAGAAGCCCTGTGGCGGGCGCTCATGCGCATTGTCAAGGCCCTTCCTCGAAATCTTGACGCTGACCTGGTCCGCGGTGCCGGACTGACCGCCAGTGAATACAGCACGCTCATGCACCTTTCTGAGGCGCCCAATCGCGAACTCAGGATGAGCGACCTGGCCAATGCTGCCGGAGTATCGGCGAGCCGGACGACCCGTCTGGTCGAGGACCTCCAGTCACGCTCTCTGGTGAAGAAGGTGGCAAGCTCGAGCGATGCGCGAGGCAACATCGCAAAACTGACTCCGAAAGGCATGGCGAAAGTGAAGGCGGGGTGGCCAATCCACCTGGAAAGCGTCCGAGCACAATTCTTTGACCAGTTGGACGCAACCGCTGTTGAGGTCCTTGCCCGTGAGCTCTCAATTGCAGCCGATCATCTCGATGGCAACTCGCCAGGAGGGACACGTCAGATATAGGACGGGGGCCACCGCATCGGCCCTTCCCTGGCGCCCTGCTGAGATCGGCAGGTGAATACGGCTTCCACCACGTCTGGAACCGTGTCGGTGGTGTCCCCCACGTCGAAACCGGACCTGGCGGATCGGGTCTCGATTGGGGCTGGCATCCGAGAAAGATCGGGTGAACGCCCGATCCCTTCGGTCTCTGCCTTTCGTACGGTGGTGGTGGTCACCTCAACCGATCTTCGAACGCGGTGGTGTGACCAGCATCAGCGAGAAGAACACTTCCCGCTCCGCCAGTCCAGCAAGTGGAAGAAGGTCCGATCATGAACCCGAACAAAGAGCTGTGGGAGAAGGGCGATTTCACCCGCATCGCTGAATCGATGCGCGCGAGTGGGGAGGCGCTCGTTGCCCGCCTCGGGATCACCAATGGGCTCCGAGTGCTCGATCTGGGCTGCGGGGACGGCACCACCGCCTTGCCCGAAGCCAGGCAGGGAGCCAGCGTGCTGGGCGTGGACATCGCCGCCAACCTGGTGGCCGCGGGCAACCTCCGGGCCGAGGCCGAAGGCCTCGCCAACTGCCGCTTCCAAGAAGGTGACGCCTCCGGCCTGCACGATCTGGCTGACCACTCGTTCGACTTGGTGGTCAGCATCTTCGGTGCGATGTTTGCCCCAAAGCCGTTCGACGTGGCCAAAGAGATGGTCCGTGTCACCCGGCCCGGCGGGCGGATCGTCATGGGCAATTGGATCCCGGGCGACCCCACCCTGGTGGCCGACATCCTGAGGATCTCGGGCGCCTATTCTCCGCCGCCACCCGAGGGCTTCGTGAGCCCGATGACGTGGGGAGTCGAGCAGGACGTCGTCGAGCGCTTCGGCCGGGCCGGGGTGGCAGCGGACCGGATTGGGTTTGAGCGTCGAACGTACACGTTCGAGTACCCCGGAGCACCAGCCGAGCTGCTGGCCGCGTTCCGCACCTACTACGGGCCGACCATGAATGCCTACGCCGCGGCGGATGCCTCGGGACGCGTTGAGTCCTTGCACAAGGAGCTGGAGGACCTCTTCGTCTCCCAGAACACGACCGGTGAACCGGGATCGACGTCCATCCCGGCGACGTTCCTGCAGGTCACCATGGCCGTCTGAATGCCTTTGTCCAGTGGCTCCCGTGAAGGCACAATCCGCGCAGCGGGGGCCGGACGCCCTAGATTGGCGCGGTGGCAACCCGAGATGCCCCCACTGGCGTAAGGCTGTCCGAACTGCTCGGTGTGCTCTCCTTCGGCGCCGACTTGGGCATGGGCCAGCCGATGGAGCACGTGCTGCGCCAGAACCTGATCGCCCTCGACCTCGCCGATCGAGTCGGCCTGGGTGCCGACGATCGCCAGGCAGTGTTCTTCGGTTCTCTTGTGGCGTGGGTCGGCTGCCACATCGATGCCTACGAGCAGGCCAAGTGGTTTGGCGACGAAACGGTCCTGAAAGCTGACTTCCGCCGCACCGACTTCCACACTGCTGCTTCTGGTCCGGCGTTCATGATGCGCCATCTTGGCAACGGGATGGCGTGGCACCACAGGCTGGGACTGGTCCCCTCGTTCATGGGAGAAGGCAGGCGAGCAGCCGAGTCCATGCTGGAGAACCATTGGCGAGCGGCCGACGACCTCATGTCCGAGCTGGGTCTCGACGCCGTCGTGCGGGACACGGTCGAGCAGAGCTTTGAGCGTTGGGACGGCCGCGGTATCCCGAAAGGCCTCAAAGGGGATGAGATCCTGGCGACGGCTCGGCTGGTGAACCTGGCCGACGTGGTCGAGGTCTTCCACCGGGCCGGAGGAGTCGGCGCCGCCGTCTCCGTGGCATGCCAGCGATCCGGGACCCAGTTCGACCCCGAGCTCGTCAACCTCTTCGCCTCCTCGGCCGAGTCGCTCTTCGGCGAGCTTGGCGCGGTGGAGCCCTGGAAGGCGGTGCTGAGCGCGGAGCCAGCCTCCCGCTACTGGCTCGCCGGTAACGACCTCGACGCCGCCCTCGAGTCCGTGGCCGACTTCTGCGATGTGAAGTCACCGTTCACGATCGGCCACTCCCGCGCCGTCTCCGACCTGGTTTCAAGGGCCGCCTCGGCCTACGGGCTCGATGCCGCCGATACCTCCTTGGTGAAGCGAGCCGCCCTCGTCCACGACCTCGGCAAACTGGGCGTGCCCAATACGGTCTGGGACAAGCAGGACCAGTTGACGCCGGCCGAGCAGGAGCGAGCCCGCATGCACGTATACCTCGGTGAGCGGATGCTTGCCTCGTCCGCCGCCTTGGCACCCCTCGGGGCCGTGGCGGTGCAGCACCACGAACACCTCGACGGTTCGGGTTACCCCCGTCAGCTGACTGGCGCCGACATCACCCCGGCGGGACGATTGCTGGCGGCTGCCGACAGCTACCAGACACTCATCGAGCCGCGCCCTTATAACGAGGCCAGGAACACAAACCAGGCGGCCGGCAACCTCCTCGCCGAGGTGCGCGCCGGGCGCCTCGACGCCGATGCCACTGCCGCCGTCCTCGCCGCCGCCGGGCACCGCCCGGCCAAGCGACGTGAGTGGCCGGCCGGGCTCACCACCCGGGAGGTCGAGATCCTCCGCCTGGTGGCACGAGGGCAGACCAACAAACAGATCGCCGCGACCCTCACCATTTCACCGAAGACGGCAGGCACCCACGTGGAGCACATCTATACCAAGCTCGGCGTTACCAACCGGGCGCTCGCGAGCCTCTTCGCCGCCAAGCACGGCCTCGTCACCACCGGTGCCACGGAAGATCTCCCACAAATCAGGTGAACACCCGATTTCCCGACGGACCAACTTCCGTACCGTGGAACTCATGACCTACCGGATATCAGCATCTGCTCACTCGTCCGCGGACCGCGATGCACTGTTCGCTCAAATCACCGACTTGGGCCGTCTCCCACAGTGGAACCGAGCCATCACCGAAGTCATCGTCGCCCCGGACGCGCCGCTACGTTCGGGATCGATCTGGAAGGTCAAGGTCCACGCCATGGGGCGCAGCTGGGTCAGCCGGTCCGAGGCCTGCGTCGTTGACAAGGCCGGGGGTCGCTTCGCCTATCGGTCCCAAAGCGACGATGGCAATCCCTCGTACGCTGTCTGGGAATGGCAGCTCGAACCCTCGGCCGAGGGGACCCGAGTGACGATGTCGGTCGACCTCGAGCCGCTCACCTTCTGGCGCAGACACCTGCTCGTCCATCTGCGGCGCCCCGCCCTCCAGCGTGAGATGCGCGCCTCGCTGGACGCCCTCGTGCGGAACGTCGTGACCGCGGTCTAAGTCTCTGACCGTAGACGCGTCGAAGGCCGACTCGACGGGGATGTCATGGCTGGATCAGGAACCGCCTCCAGCCGCCGGGCAGCGTGGTTTGACCGACTTCAATGAGGTAGCCATCGGGGTCGCGTATGTAGCAGCGGAGCTCGGTTTTGTGCTGCTTTGGTGGCGTAAGGAACTGGGCACCTCGCGCGCTCCATTCCGCGTAGACGGCCTGGATATCCGAGACCCGGATGTTCAAGAAGCTGCTCGTGCGGTCCGGATCGGGTGGTGTCTCGAGCGTGACTGTGGGTTTGTCGTCCGTCGGTCCACCACCGACGTTGATGATCATCCAGCTGTTGGCGAGGGCCACGTACGACGGTTCACCCGAGCGGATGAGCGTTCCGCCGAGCACTTCGGTATAGAACCGGCACGAGCACTCCACGTCGCCCGAAACAATGAAATGGGTAATGGCCATCTCGTATGTCGTCGTTCCATCTTCGGACATAAAGTGCCTCCAAGCTCTCGGGATCTGGTTTGTTCGGATGTGCCGGGTACACCGCTCTCACGTCGATCCTCAAACTCATGAGATCATCGTTCAGCCTGTTGAAGCACTCCGACCTGGGGGCGAAGGGCGGTAACGGCGACTGCGCATCGCCGAGGGGCCGCGCTCGGCCATCGAGAGGTTGGCGGCCGTGTTGATCAGGGCTACGTGGGAGAAAGCCTGTGGGAAGTTCCCGAGCAGCCGATCGGCCTTCGGGTCGTACTCCTCGGAGAGGAGACCGACGTCGTTGCAGAGTCCACAGAGCCGCTCGAACATCTCCCTTGCCTCGTCGCGGCGTCCGAGCAGCACGAGGTTGTCGGCGAGCCAGAAGCTCGTCATCAAGAAGGCACCCTCGGTCCCTTTCAGGCCGTCGACATCCTCGTCGGTGTCGGTCTGATACCGGCGGACGAAGCCATCAGTAACCAGGCCCTTCTGGATCGCTTCGACGGTACCGGCGACCCGCGGGTCATCAGGCGGCAGGAAGCCAACCGTCGCTAGCATGAGCAGGCTCGCGTCGAGCAGCTTCGAGCCGTAGTACTGGGTGAACGAGTTGAGCTCAGGGTCGAAACCCTTCTCGCAGACTTCCGCATGGATTTCGTCGCGCACGTGCCGCCAATGGTCCACGGTTTCCTTCGGCAATACACCGTCCTCCGCCAGGAGGACGGCACGGTCGAAGGCCACCCAGGCCATGATCTTTGAATGGGTGAAGTGCCGCCGCGGGCCGCGTACCTCCCAGATACCGTTATCGGGCTCGGGCCACACCGTCTCGAGGTGATCGAGGATCGCCAACACCTGATCCGGCGATACGTTGGACTCTTTCGGGATGGAGCTCTTCCAGTAGGTGGCGGCAGCGTCCAGGACCTCGCCGTAGACGTCAAGCTGAAGCTGGGTCACCGCGTCGTTGCCGATACGGACGGGCGTCGAGCCCTCATAGCCGGAGAGGTGGTCGAGTTCGAACTCTGGGAGTCGCCGTTCTCCGTCGACGCCGTACATGATCTGCATCTCCCCGGGGGTCCCGGCAACGGCCCGGCGGAGCCAGCCCACCCACGCTGCCGCCTCGTCGGTGTATCCGGAGACCAACAGGGCGTGAAGGGTGAAGGTCGCGTCCCGGAGCCAGGAGTAGCGGTAGTCCCAGTTCCGGTTGCCCCCGATGGTCTCGGGCAGCGAGGTCGTGGCCGCCGCGCAGACGGCGCCGCTGGGCTCGAAGATGAGGGCCTTCAAGGTGAGCAGCGAGCGCACGACCAGGTCACGCGAGCCGCCCGTGTAGGTGCAGCGTCCAATCCAGTCCTTCCAGTAGTGCCGCGTGTGGTTGCGGGCTGCGAGGCTGTCGATGGGAAGCGGGGCATGGGACACCGAAGGGAACCAGGAGAGCGAAAAGGAACGGCGCGTGTCGACCGACACGGAAAAAGAGGTACCGGTGCTGTTGTCCGTGCCAACGAGAGGGACGGGACTGTGCAGGCGCAGGCCGTCGCGGGCGGCGACGAGAACGAGGCCGTCACCGCTGGCGGTGGCCCAAGGCGTGATGACACCGTACTCGTAACGCACGGTCAGCTCCATCTGCATCTCGACGGTGCCACTGCGACCCTCGACGATGCGGTGGATCATCGAGTGACCATCGTTCGGCGGCATGAAGTCGGACACCGAAACCGAGCCCGTCGACGTTTCGAAGATCGTCTCGAGAATCAAGGTTTCCGGTTCATAATGGCGAGTGACCTTGGTCACGTCGCCTTTCGGAGCCAACTGCCACCGTCCGTTACCCGCGTCGCCGAGCAGAGCAGCGAAGGCGGCACCGGAGTCGATTCGTGGCGCGCACCACCAGTCGATGGACCCGGTGAGATCGACGAGGGCGACGGTTTTCGTGTCGCCGATGATGGCGTAGTCCTCGATCTTTGAGGGCATTGCTCTGGACTCTAGCTCCTGATCCCCCTTTGGCGCCCCGCCATCTCGTAGCCGAGATCCATCAGGTTGAAGCTGCGTGACCTCAAGACTGCACTCGGAGACCTCGATCGCAGCGCCGGCCGTTCAGGGATGGGCTCGCGAAGCTGCAATCTAGCGTCAGTCCCCCACGGCCATCCGGTGAGCGATCTGGAAGACGTTGCCGGACGGGTCGCGAACCATCCCTCGGCGGTCGCCATAGGGCGTATCGAGGGGCTCTTCGATGCTGACCGCACCGGCACCGAGGGCGCGCCGGTAGGAGCTGTCAGCGTCCTCCACATAGATGTAGAGAAATGCAGGAAATGGCTCGCGCTCGCGGGCTGAAGTCACCATTACGAGTGAGTCACCGATGCGGATCTCGGCTGGCCGGTCGGCGTGGACCTCCCCGGCGGCGTCGAATACGAAGCGAAGGAACTCGACCTCGGCCGGCACGTCGTTGACGACCATGCGCGGCGTCACCGAGTGGAATCCAGCCGGGGGCGCGACTTCCGGGGCCATACCCAAGTATCCCATGCCCGGCGCGTCCATCACGGTGCGATAGTCGAGCGGGCCCGGACCTGGGCCGAAGGGCGCGGTGAACGCTTCGCCGTCGAGCCGATGACGTACACGCCACCGTGGCAGTAGAGAATCACGTTCGCCCGGTCGGCGCCGTCCACCGTGACCTCAACTGCGTCAACCCGCCGACCGCAGTATTCGTTTTCTACCGTGATCTCGATCATGGCCGGACATACTCGAGGAGCTCAGCGCTTGGGGTGGCGACCTCAACTTCTTCGCCCCGTTCAATCTCTCGCTCGCGAACCAGCCATAGCGCCAGTACCGCCCCGACGAGTGCCACCACGCCTCCAACTGTAAGGATCGTGTTGAGGCCGGTGAGGAACCCCTGGTGGGTTGCGGCGATGACCGCCGGTCGGGCACGGGAAGGAATCGCGTGCGTTGCCGCGGCGAACCCACCGCCGGAGAATGCTTCGACGAGCTGGCGGGGCCGCCCGCCGGTACCGGCGGATGTGCCGGCCAGGAGGGCACCGACCGTGCTCGTTCCGCGTGCGAGGAAGATCGCGCCCCACACGGCCGTGCCCAAGGCCACCCCCAACTGACGGAAGGTGTCGTTGACTCCGGCTGCCATTCCACTTCGCTCCTTGGGCACAACGCTCAGCGCCACATCGGCGATCACGGGGTTGAGGATGCCGATCGCGAGGCCGGCGATGATGAAACCGGGCAGCAGCGCTGTCCAGCCCGAACTTTGACCGAGACCCGACATCAAGAGAAGGCCGGCGCCCGTCCCCGCCAGACCGATCGCCATCAGAACGCGGGCGTGGACTCGACCGAGCAGAGCGCCTGCGACCGGCGCGGCGATGAACGCGCCAATCGTGATCGGGAGGTACCGAAGCCCTGCCTGGAGGGGCGAATAGTGGAGGTAGTCCTGCAGGTACAAAGTCAGATAGAGGAACAGCGAGAAGAGCGAGACGGAGACCGCGAAGGCGGCGACCTGGACCCCCGTGAACGCTCGCCGGCGGAAGAGGGCAAGCGGCAGCATCGGCTCGGTAACGGCTCGTTCGATCACGATGAACAACCCCAGGAGCGCCGCCGCACCGACGAGCTCTCCGACGATCAGCGCGCTTGTCCATCCGTCGTCGTTTCCGCGCACCAGTGCGAGGACGAGGAGGAAGAGTCCGCTGCTCAGCGTCACCAGCCCGAGCAAGTCGATCCGGCGCGCCTTTGGGTCACGGGACTCCCGAACCTTCAGGAACGTCACCGCGAGAGCGGCCAGCCCCACCGGCACGTTGATGAAGAACACCCATCGCCATCCCAAGCTGTCGGTAAGCGCCCCGCCGACGAGCGGACCGACGGCGACGGACATGCCGATCGTGGCGCCGTAGACGCCCATCGCCGTCCCACGTTCGCGCCCGGCTGGGAACTCCTGGGCCACCAGGGCGAGCGACACGGCGAACATCGCCGCACCGCCGATGCCCTGGAACGCCCGGGAGACGTTGAGGAACAGGGCATCCGGTGCCAGTCCAGCGGCCAGGGAGGAGGCCGAGAACACGACGAGACCGGCGGCGAATACGGCACGCCGTCCGAGCCGGTCGGCCAGCGAGCCGGCGGTCAGGACGATGGCAGCGAGAGACAGCGTGTAGGCGTCGATCACCCACTGGAGGTCGTTGAAGCTGGCGTGCAGGTCCCGGGCTATCGACGGCAGTGCGGTGTTCACCACGGTGATATCGAGCAGCAGCATGAACGTGGCCCCGCTCACGACGATGAGGGTCCACCATTTCCGCGCCATCTTGCCTCCCCATGCGTTATCCTTGTCAGGGAACGTTACAAGGTTCCCTGATCATTTGGTATGGTGACCTTATCAGCTTCCCTGACGATATGCAATCTCAATTTGAATCCCTCTCCCGAACGCCGATGATCCGGCTTCTCAAAGTGGCCTCCGACCTCTTTGTCGAAGAGCTGGCTCAGAAGCTCGCGACCGTCGGGTTGGGCGATATCCGGCCGGGTCACGGCTGCGTTTTCGGGAACATCGATCCCGAAAACGGCTCCCGACTCACCGAGCTGGCCGAGCTGGCCAACATGACAAAACAGTCGGTTGGTGAGGTCACGAGCGACCTCGAACGGCTCGGTTATCTCGAGCGAGTGGCGGATCCCGACGACGGTCGCGCCAAGATCATCCGTCTCACCGCCCAGGGCCACCACGCCTATCGGATCGGGCGTCAACTGATCGATGAGCTCGAGCGCGAGTGGGGCGAGCAGTTCGGCGAGGAACGCATCGTCGCCCTCCGTGATGCCCTCGAAGTCGTCACCGCGCAACGGCTCCGCAGCTCTGCAGCCGGCGTCGACATCGGAGGCGGCCACCTCCCGAATTGAGGTGAACCTGCCTTAGCCGGGGCCTCCACCAGCAATCGGGCGGCTCGGTCCCTGGTTCGGAGGGACTGGCATCGGCCTGTCAACTGTCGGGCACGAAGTAGCGGCAGAAGGCCGAAGTATGAAGACCGCATCTTCTGCCCTTGAAGCAGCTGGAAGAAATACTGGACCAATTTTGGTTTCCCGTCGATCGGGTGTCCTCTCGCAGCGGTCCTGTCCGTCCATGAGACGGGTGGTGATCGCCACTCCGAGGAAAGAAACGAGGAGATCAATGACTAGCAATACTTCCACCACAGCTTCCGACGTTGACCGGCAGCCCGTTTCCGACGTCCTCAAACGCCTCTACGGGGCGTGGGAGGCGAACGACGCCGGGGCGTTCGTGGCCGACTACCTTGATGATGCCAGCGTGGTCCAGCCTGGGATCTACAAGAAGGGGCGTGAGGAGATCCGGACCACGATGGCAGCGGGGTTCGCTGGCCCGCTCCGGGGGTCACGGGTGATAAGCCACCCCCAGGACATCCGATTCCTCACTGATGAGACAGCCATCGTGGTCAGTGAAGACGGGATCCTCTTCCCCGGACAGGACGACGTCCCGAGCGACGCATTGGTGCGCGCTACTTGGGTGCTCGCCAAACGGGACGGGAGCTGGCACGTCGCCGCTTACCACAACAGCCCTGCGATCTAGGGCGCGGTCGCTCGGGCACGGGCGGCTCCCGCTTTTGTCGGAAAGCCACTCGTGCCCGGATCGGCCGAAAAGAGTTCCATGCCGGTTCTGGGCGCACTTGGCAACAGGCCGTCTTCCTGGCAGGGTCGCGGCCCAGGTCAACGTATGGAGGTACGGTCCGCAGCGAGGAAAGGAGTCACCGACGATGGCGATGTATCTTGCGCTGTTGTATTACGACCGAGACCAGTACTGGGACGAACCCCCGGAGAGCGGGTTCTCCAACGAGTACACGGAGTTCGCCCGTCGGGCCACCGGCGCCGGGGTCATGCGCGGCGGCGAGGCTCTCCACTCGGTGGCGATGTCGACCACCATCTCCGTCTCGGGCGGCAAGGGAGGCGAGGTCATGGTGATCGACGGTCCCTACGCCGAAGCCAAAGAAGTCCTCGGTGGGTACTTCGTGCTGGAGACGGCCGACCTCGACGAAGCGATCGCCTGGGCAGCGCAGATCCCAGCCGCTTGGCGGGGGGGAAGATCGAGCTTCGGCCGATCGCTCCCGTCACCCACGCCTCGTAGCCTTCCCTTGAGCGCCACCGATGATGCCCTGGTCGAGGTGCTGAAGGCGGAAGGTCCGAGAGTACTCGCCATGTTGGCTCGACAGCTCGGCGCCCTGACTGTCGCCGAGGACGCCCTTTCCGAGGCCACGATCGCCGCCATGGACGCGTGGCCTAGAGCCGGGATACCAGATAGCCCCCGGGCGTGGCTGACCGTTGTCGCTCGGCGCAAGGCGCTCGACATGCTGCGACGGGAATCAGCCCGATCCACCAAGGAGACCGCGGCGTTCCGATGGGGAACCCAGACCGTCGCAAACCACATCGAGGAGGTGATCGATGCCATGGAGTCGGAGAGCGCGCTGCGCGACGACATGCTGCGCTTGGTCTTCACCTGTTGCCACCCGGCCCTCGGCCGCGAGGTCCAGGTAGCCTTGGCGCTGCGGACCCTGGCTCGGCTCGAGGTCGCCGCCATCGCTCGTGCATTCCTGGTGCCAGAGTCCACGATGGCCAAGCGCCTGGTGCGGGCCAGAGCCAAGATCGCCACTGCCCACATCCCCTACGCCATCCCCCCCGACGCGGAGCTCCCCGACCGGCTGGCCGCGGTGCTCGCGGTGGTGTATCTGATCGCTACCGAGGCGCACTCGCCGACCGGCGGCGACATGGTGACCCGGGTTGACCTCGAGGCCGAGGCGGTCCGCCTAGCCCGCTTGCTGGTCGAGTTGATGCCGGACGAGCCGGAGGTGCTATCGCTCCTTGCCCTCCTGTTGTTCACCTCGGCTCGTACTCCGGCACGCACCGACCCTGCCGGTAACCCGGTCACCCTGGCCGACCAGGATCGGAATCTCTGGAACCGAGCGGCGATCGTCGAGGGGTCGGCGTGGCTGACTGATGCCGTCACCCGGTCGGGCGGCGGCGCTGGACCCTACGAACTCCAGGCCCATCTGTCGGCGGCCCACTCGACCGCCCCGAGCTGGCAGGAGACTGACTGGGACCGGATCGTCGGCCTCTACGACTTGCTCGGGTCGATCACTGCCAACCCGGTGGTTGCGCTCAACCGGGCCGTCGCTCTCACCGAGCGCGACGGCCCCGAAGCAGGACTGGCGGCGTTGGAGACCATAGATGGCCTGGAACGCTCCCACCTCTGGCACGCCGCCCTGGCTGACAACCTGCGCCGGCTCGGCCGCACGAGCGACGCAGCCAGACGACTGCGCACCGCCGTGACCCTGGCTCCGACCGAAACGGATCAGCGCCTCCTGCAAGCCCGTCTCAGCGCCGTGCTGCCCGACTCAGCCTGACATGCGAGGATATTCATCGGCAACCTACTCGCACTCGGACAATGTCGCTTTGATCTGGTTTCTCGAGGGCGGAGTCGACCTTCGCTGTCCCGTCTTCAGGCGTCAGCGCACTCAGGCCACCTCTCTGGAGCACCAAGACTGCGACAACGGCGCCGGCAACGAAGATCGCGGCGGACCACACGAATGCCGTCGTGTAGCTCTGGAGCAGAGCGGCCTGGCGATTGGCCGGAGTGAGCGCCCGACCGACCAAGTATGACGTGGCAGCACCTGCGGCCACCGTGTTGAGCAGCGCGGTGCCGATGGATCCCCCCACCTGTTGTGCCGTGTTGAGTGTGGCCGATCCCACGCCGGCGTCCTGGGGCGCCAAGCCGAGGGTGCCAGTGCTGAAGGCGGGGGCGACGCTCAATCCGAACCCGATTCCCAACACGATGAGATAGGGAAGCACGTGACTGACGTAGGCGGTATGCAAGCCGACCAGGTGGAGCCCGAACAGAGCCGCGGCACACACGAGCAACCCGATTGGCACGACCGGCTTGGGTCCGAACCGCGGTAAGAGGATCTGGTTGGACACTTGGGCCGAGGCGGCCAAGGCGGCCACCATGGGGAGGAACGCAACGCCGCTCTTCACCGGGCTGTACCCTAACGTGCCCTGCAAGTAGTAGCTCAAGAACAAGAACACCCCGAAAATCCCGACGCTGGCAAATAGCATGCCCAAGTTGGATCCGCCTCTGGTTCGGTTGAGCACGACTCGAGGCGGGAGCAGCGGGTACGTCGCTCTGGTCTCGAAATAGGCGAACACGGCAAGCAGGACCACCCCCGCGACAAGGAACCCGATCGTGAAGGGATTGCTCCACGCCGTGGTCTCGGCGTGCGAGAAACCGAACACGAGCGAGAACAGCCCTCCGGCCACTAGGAACAGGCCGGGAAGGTCCAACGGATCGTGATCAGCACCCTCGTCGCGCTTCAACCAGAGCACAGCCCCGATGGTGGCGCTGGCAGCAAACACGAGGTTGATGAAGAGGGTCCATCGCCATGAGGCGTACGAGGTGAGGATGCCGCCGAGGAGGAGACCCAGTGCGCCGCCCGCGCCAGCGAGGGCGCCGTAGATCCCGAAGGCCCGTCCTCGCTCATCCGGATCGGTGAAGGTGGTGGTCAAGAGAGCCAGCACGGACGGGGCGAGTAGGGCGGCGAAGGCGCCCTGGATGGTCCGGGCAATGACGAGCATCAAGAAGTTGACCGAAGCACCGCCGATTGCTGACGCCACAGCGAAGCCGACCAGCCCGATGACGAGTGCCCGCTTGCGTCCGATGATGTCGCCAATTCGGCCACCGAGAAGCAGCAGACTTCCGAAGGCAAGCGAGTACGCGGTGACGATCCACTGACGATCAGCGTTGGAAAAGTGCAGATCGTGCTGAGCGCTCGGGAGAGCAATGTTCACGATGGTCCCGTCGAGAATGACCATCAACTGGGCAATCCCGAGCACGCCCAGAATCCACCACCGTCGGTTGAAGTTGCCCACGTCAACCGAGGCCCCTTTGTCATCCCCGTGCTCCAACGTCATCAAGGTCGTCATGAGATACTCCGGCAAAGCAGCTGGGAGTTCCCTCCCGCTTCAGGCTGCTTCTGACTTGTGAGGGTCATGTGACTACCTCCCTAATCGTGGGCCAGACATATCCCGCCCTTCCACTTCGAACAGTTGATGGGTGGGGCATCATCCTGAGACCAAAGCGCCGCGCCTCGCGACTCCCTCACCATGATTCATTGGAACGAAGGCCGCCGCATCCAAGAAACCCACAGTCATTTGCCGTATGGGTGGGTGATCCCGCACACAGATGCACTCGGGTCAGACTCGTTGCAGCCGGCGGGCAGCAATGAGCACCAACCCAAGAGTTAGTGCGACAAACGCGGCGATCACCACGAGATGAACGGCGAGACGGGTCGGCCGAGAACGTCAACTCCGTCGGACGCATTGGCATCGTGCTGATTCACTACCCTGGCGCATCGGCCACAGCGCGCAAGGGCGCGAGCGCCGAACTCCAGGCGAGCACCTCACCAAGCAACGCGTCAAGCGCTTGGATTTGATGCTCACCAGGTGCGAAGTCGGTAAAGTTCCGAAAGTCAGTGAACATGGACAACGCCACATTGGTGCGTACATCCGCCATTTGCAGCTCGCCGGCGATTAGCCGGAGGTGTTCGGCGGCTCTCGCACCACCCACAGCACCGTAAGACACGACGCCCATTGCTTTGTTGTTCCATTCGGCATAGAGATAGTCGATCGCGTTCTTCAGAACGCCGGACGTCGAGTGGTTGTATTCAGGTGTCACGAAGATGAACCCGTCGAACCGGGCGATGGTCGCCGCCCAGTCCTTCGTGTGCTGGTTGCGGTACTGGCCCATGGACGGCGGCATGGGTTCGTCCAAATGCGGCAAGGGATAGTCGAGGAGGTCGATGAGCTCGAAGTCGGCGTCGGGTCGCATCGTGGCGACCTCGACGACCCACTTCGCAACCTCTTCGCCGCGACGTCCGGGACGCGTACTTCCTGAGAATTATGCCAATGCTGGTCACGTTTGCTCCTGGTTGGTCAGTGGGAGGACCTGCGGACGAGCGCCGATGACGGGCCGTCAACTGCAGAACTGTCAATGTCAGGCGATAAGGTCAATTCAGATCGTCTTCTCTACAACTGTTTCGTTCACTGAGGGGTTATCGCTGAGCGACTGCGAAATGTGCCTTAAGAAACGTCGCCGCTCGATCTAGTGCCGCATCGCCCTCGTCGAGTACCGCCGCATAGGCCTGAAAGACGTGTGGCACGCCGGGCACGACGTCAAGCGTGACTTCCACGTCGTCGTTTGCTGCCCGTTCCGCGAGCCGAACTGCATCGCTCAGGAGGATCTCGTGGGAGCCCGCCTGGATCAGCAGGGGGGGAAGTCCCCGTAGGTCAGCGAATACGGGGCTGATGAATGGGTCCGAGGAATTACCACTGGCCACGTAGTCACCGACTCGCAAACTGAGCGCCTCTCCTCTAAGGATGGGATCGACATCCTGCCTGTCGACGATGGTGTTGCCAGACAACGTCAGATCAGCCCATGGCGACATCACAAACGCCGAAGAGGGCATCGGCATGCCAGCATCTCTCAAGGTGAGCAGTACGGCGGCAGTCAGACCTCCCCCCGCGGACTCACCAGAGATAGCAATGTTGCTCGGGTCCATTCCCAGGGAGAGCAGCCCGTCGTAGGCGGCCGTTGCGTCCTCAACTGCCGCTGGATAGGGATTTTCGGGTGCAAGCCTGTAGTCGACGCTGATGACCTTGGCGTTGGTCCGTCGGGCCAGATCGGCCACCAACGGGGCTGAGGAATCAGCTGAGCCGATGACGTACACGCCGCCGTGGAAGTAGAGGATCACATTCGCCGAATCGATGCCGTCCACTGTGACCTCGACTACGTTCACGCCGCCGACCGCAGTACTTGTTTTTCTAACGTCGCTCGGAATGGGTATGGTCCGCATCAGGGCCTCGAAGCCGGACCGCAGTTCTGCGACCTCGCCTTTGGGGTCAAAGGCCCCCTGCCGCAGCGTAGCGTCGAGTTCCAGTTGCTGTTGCTTGCTCATCGGCGGTCTCCATCGTTCGGTCCAGTGGGATGTTCACATCTCGAATAGACCCGTTTTCAGGCAGGTCCCGCCGAATGTCTTGGCGTCACAGATCCAGGATGGGCCAATGTCGTTCGAGCGTCGTCCAGGAAATCCATAGTCCTTCCTTTCGCGGCGGTCGAACGCACCGGTCGGACGGCTGGATTCCACCGACGCGGCTCGGCCATCTGGGTCTGCGGAGGGCGGACTCGTTGCGTCCAGTCGCGGTTCTGGTGTCCGGTGATGCGATGCGTAGGTTTCTTTTTGGACCTAATTGTCCGTAGTCACCACGAGCTTGCCGCTCATGGTTCCGTCCTCCATTGCCTGGTGGGCGGCTCCGATCTCCTCGAGACGAAACACGTGACCGACGGGAACCTTGACCTGGCCGGCTTCTACTTCCTCGATGAAACCTTGAAGGATCGTCGGCGGGAGGTCGGCGGCGTCTCCGCCGTATGCGGTCAACCGAACGCCTCGTGGGATGTAGTCGATTGGGTAGAACTTCTCAACCGTCCACTGATTGGAGAGTATCCCGGTGAAGCAAGCAACGCCATGGACCCGGACGCAACGAAGCGTGTCGGGAAGGGTAGGGGCGCCGACCAGCTCCAGGGCGCTGTCGACGCCGTCGGGAAAGATCTGGCGAACCGCTCCAGCCACGCTGCCATCATCGATTACCACGTGGTCGACACCGATATCGTCCAGCGCCTTGGCTTTGGCAGGGTTCCGGGTGGTAGAGAGTACGGTCATGCCGAGCCGCTTGGCCAAGACTGCGGTCAGCATCCCGATCGATGAGGTGCCACCGCGCACGAGAAGGGTCTGACCAGCTTTGGCGTCGAGCCCGACCTCCAACGAGCCATTCGCCGTCAGCAGCATCACCGGGATGGCTCCAAGGGTCGGCCAGTTCAGGCTGCTGGCGAACGGCACCACCTGGCTCACCGGCACGCACGTGTACTCGGCATAGCCGCCGTCGAAGACCCGGCCCATCCCGCCCGCCAGGGCGGCGACCTGTTGACCAGGGGAAAACTCACCCCCGGGGCAGACCTCGATGACACCGGTTGCCTCGGCCCCCAACACCCGCGGCCAGGTCATGCCTTCGGCGAGACCAAGCCGGGAGTGCAACTCCGAACGGTTGAGGCCGAAGGCCTTGACCGCAATGAGAGCCCAGCCGGTGGTGGGGGTTGGCACCGGAAGCTCGCGGATCTGCAGTGCGCTCACCGGACCAGGACCATCGAGGACCACAGCTCTCATCGTGGTGGTTGCCATTTCGCTACCTCGCCTTCTCTTCAAACGCTGGCGCCCAGGGCGTGAACCGGCCTCGGTTCTACAATGCCACTGCGGGCGGCAGAGGAACGCCGCAAGTGTGGACGGTTAGCAATTTGCTTGTTCCAGACTGACTGATCTGGCCGCGCAACGCTCGGACACAGCGGCATGCTGCGGAGCGGAACGACGGCTCCGAGCACCCAGTGTGAGCGCTGGCCAGATTGGCGACCACCGTGAGCCATGACTTGGCCGCCAGCGGGCAGCTGTCGATGGCCGGGAGTGGGACATCCTGATCCACCGACAATCCGGGCTGGAACGGCGTTATCCGTCCTCCGTCTCCGTCCCTGACTCGAGAATTCGCCTCGTCAACTGTGTTCGCGATCTCATCCCCAGCTTCCGAAACACCTTATGAAGGTGATACTCGACCGTGCTTGGACTGATGAATATTTGGGCCGCGATCTCAGCGTTGGTGTCTCCCTGCGCCACAAGCTGTGCCACTCGCGCTTCTTGAGGCGTCAGGCGTACATTCGATTCAGGGGACCTCTTGCGCGTCCGCTCCCCCGCTGCGCGCAGTTCGATACGCGCCCTTTCGGCAAAACTCTCGCTGCCAAAGTCCGCGAACAATCTGTGGGCGGCGCGCAGCTCTCCGCGGGCATCCGCAGGGCGATTCTCGCGGCGAAGCCACTCACCGAAGAGTAGGTGGGTCCGGGCAAGGTCTAAACGCAACGCCGTAGGAACGAGCCGATCGATGGCGCTCCGGTAGAGCTTCTCGGCGAGAGCCCCTTGGCTGAGCAGAGCACGACATCGGTCCTCGACGGCCCCTGCCCACGCAGTACCACTTGCGCCGGTACTCTCGCACAACCGTTCGAACGCCGCTGTCGCAGCGGCGGTCCGCCCGGTCCGGCTGGCAGCTTCAATCAACTCAACAGGCACCCCAGGCCAAAACCACAATTCGTAGTGATCCTCTAGGGCGTTTTCAGCGGCAACGTACGCTTCGTCATATCGAGCGAGGCCGTTGTACAGCGCCGCGGCTGCACATCCAGTGAGGTTCACCCCCATGCCCTCTCCCCTTGCTGCGAATTCCTTCACTGCTGCGTCTATAAACGGCCGGGCCTCCCGCTCGCAACCACGGAATGCAGCCACCATCACCGCGGCGTACCGAGCGGCCCTCGTGCCCGTTGCGTCCGCCACGGCGTCTGCCTGCTCGAACAGGGATTCTGCCTCTGATAGTCGCCCGGCGAAGAGCTGGATGCCCGCGGTCTCACTGAGTGCCATCGGAAGTAGAGTGAGGGCTCCGACTGCTCGCGCTGCGACAACTTGATCACGGGTGAATGCATCCCAGGCGTCGTAGTCCCACATCAATGCGGCGGCGCGCCCAGCTAACCAAGACCAACGCAAACGCTCCTCCGTGCCGAGTGTTTCGCTGCGAAATGCCTCGAGGGCTTGCCTCGAAACAGGGGTTGCCGCCGCGGGGCCCTCCGCAACCAACAGCGCCAGACCTTGGAGCAGAAGGTCCGATGCGCTGGGAGGTCCGGCCGGATGTGGCGCTGCCAGCACGGCCTTGGCGACGTCTCGGGCATTGCCTGAGCTGGCCAGTTTGCCGGCAAACAGCGCTGCAGTGATCCCGTCGAGGTATATCTCACGCGCTCGCCTGGGATCGTGGATCTCGAGGTGCTGGGCGGCCGCGATGAGGAGCCCGGGAGCCTCGCCCCCTCGTTCAGAAGTGAAGGACACACGGGCTCGGACCACCTCAACCTTTGCTCGCTGGTGATCGTCCAAGGGACTTCGCTCAGCACTAGCGGCGAGTTCTAACGCAGCCTCAAGGGCGCCGGCCTGTCGTTTGGCTTCAGCGGCGGCGAGCATCCGATCACCGCGAAGGTTCGTATTGACAGTCAATTCAGCCGCTCGCTCAAGGAATGCCGCCGCTGCGACGATACCGCCACGAGCTTGAGCTCGAGCGGCTGAAACCTCTAGGTCCTTTGCCACATCGTCGTCCGGATGCCACGCCGCCTGGGCCAGGTGCCAGGCGCGGCGGTCAGGGTCGATCGCTGCATCAGTGGCGTCAGCGAGTGCCCTGTGCACTGCGCGCCGGTCGGCAGGCGCTGCCACCTCGTAGACAGCCGAACGGACCAAAGGATGACGGAAGATTACGTGTGGAGACACTTCCAGTAAGCCATCCGCTTCGACCTCAGCCCCTGCGGACCCCTCGACTCCGAGGAGCTGGGCGGCACGCCACACAAGAGCCGGATCGCCAGTCGGATCGGCAGCCGCGACAAGGAGGAGGCGCTGGGAGGATGATGGGAGTTTCGCTATCCGTTGTTGAAAACTTGCCTCAATCCGGCCAGCCATCGGGACCGACACCGGGAGGGTGAAACCCCCCGCAGGTTCGCCCGGCGTCAGCGCCCGAGGTAGCTCGAGCAAGGCCAGCGGGTTCCCGCGTGTTTCTGCGAGGATGCGCTCAAGAACGCGCTCGTCAAACGGATCTGGTAGGGCCGAGCGCAAGAGGGCGCGGGCGTCCGCTTGGCTCAGACCAAAGAGGGGGAGGCACGGGAGGCCGTTCAGATCAGCGGGGACGGTTCGAGCGGCAAATATGAATGCAATGTGTTCCGACATCAGACGACGGGCGGCAATGGCAAAGGCCTGTGCCGACTCTCGATCAAGCCACTGTGCATCGTCGACGATACAGAGGACGGGTTGGTCGGCAGCGAGCTGGGACAACAGGCCGAGGAGCGCGAGACCCACGAACAGCCGGTCGGGCGGCGAACCGGCAACTTCTCCGAACGCCACACCAAGAGCATCGCGATGCGGCGCTGGAAGCTCATGAAGCGTGTCCAGGGTCGGCACGCACAGCTGCTGCGCTGCGGCAAAGGGGAGCTCCTTTTCGGCTTCGTTCCCCACAGCGCGGAGCACTTGAAATCCTGCAGCCGAATTCATTGCGTACTCCAACAGGGTGGACTTGCCAATCCCAGGCTCCCCACAGATCACAATCGTCCCGCCGTGACCGGCTTGAGCGGCCCCAAGGACCCGATCGAGTATCTGGCACTCGCTTCGTCGCCCAAGTAGGGACGTCGAATCCCCTTCAGAACTTGACATGGCGGCGTCCTTGCGGCCCGACGGTATGACGCCCCGAACCGTCATGGCGGTGAGATCTCCCGATCGAGGACACGGAGAATGGCCCTCATGCTCGCTCCTCTATCACTGGTAGTGGTTGCTGAACCCCGTTCGAGCAGAGCCCAAGTCTCTGACACGCCGGCCATGAATCAGGTTACAGACGGAACTCTCTAACTGCCCTCCCGATGCTACGGTCCGGCAGCCTCCCTATGGCGGGCCCGATTGTGGGCGACTACCGTGACCAGCGTGTTAGTCGGAAGAAGCTCCGAGCTCGAGGAGCTTCACGTCAAAGATGCCAGCACTCGTGGTGCCCCGAGCTATGGGGGAGGAACGACGGGGACGTCACTGCTTCGACGGTCCGGCAAGATCGTCGCCATCGTCGCCTATCGGAGCGCCATGGTCGGTTGGCATACCGCGGCTAGCAGACTTCGCCTTCAACATACGGACCATGCCGGATCGTTTCCCCGTCAGCTCCGACTTACCCTCGAAGGGCTCGGGCCGACATTCGTAAAACTCGGACAGATGCTATCGGGCCGGTCCGATATCACTCCCCCGCTGGTGCAACGGGAACTGTCGAAGTTGCAGGATCAGGCGCCGAGCATCCCCAAAGAGAAGTTCATGACAGAACTCGAGCGGAGCCTCGGATCAGAGTTGGGTGCCCTTTTTGCGACACTCGAAATGGCACCTGTGGCGTGCGGGTCGATTGCGCAGGTTCACAGGGGGACTCTTCACAGCGGCGCTCGTGTCGCAGTGAAGGTACGGCGTCTGGGGGTCCGCACAGATATTGATGCCGACGTCTGGTTGCTCCGTCACTTGGCCCGCCTGTTGGCGCGCTTTTCGTCCCGCGTACGTGCTTATGACCCAGTTGCAATCCTCGACGAGTTCACTGCCTTGCTACGCGCGGAGACCGACTTCATCACCGAACCGGCAACCTCGAAGCGGTCGGTCGCACGTTCGCATTGAACGATGCCGTCACAATCCCACGCGTGTTTACCGATCTGAGTGGCGAATCCGTCCTGGTCATGGACTGGGTTGAGGGCATTCCCCTTAGCGATCGGGAACGCTTGGACGAGGTTGGAACTAGTCGAAGTGGGCTTGCTCGGGCGATCCTGCAGGCCTACGGGGTGATGATCTTCCAATCCGATCGCTTCCACGCCGATCCGCATACCGGCAACCTCATTGCCATCAAGGGGGAGCGTCTCGGCCTCATCGACTTCGGCGAGGTCGGTTCGGTCGAGGCCGCCGAACGCACCGCCCTCCTACAGATGATGACGGCGGTGCTTGCCCGAGACGGCGAAGCCCTCGTAGGCGCTGTGCTCTCGGTCAGCCGAACCACACGTGCTGTGAACCGCACCGAATTTGGGGCGCAACTTGCGACGCTCCTCGAACCTGTTGCCGGCGCAAGGTTACATGACATGAGGCTCGGCGAGACACTGGGGCGGATACTCCACCTTTTGCGCGCCCATGGAATCGTGCTGCCTTCTTACCTGGCCATCTTGATCAAGACCCTTATCGAATGCGAAGGCACGACCAACGAGCTCGACCCCACGATGTCGATGCTTGACCTCGTAGGCGATCTTGGTTCTCTCACGAAGGCGCCCCGAAAGACCTCGCCTGAGACATCTCTTCCCGACCAATCGGACTAGGCGTGTCAACCGGTCTCCGTCACACGGTGATGACGACCTTCCCATCAACCGGTCGGTTCGTTCCACTTAGGACAGCAGGTACGTCATCGAGCGAGATCCGGGTGATGGGGGGAGCCACGATGCGACCTGTGAGAACTGCATCAGCTAGGCGGTCGAGCATCCCGATGCTGGGCTGCAGTGCGAAGTTGATTCCAGTGACGTCGCCGGCCTCGAGCGCAACGGGATCGGCGACGTACCGGGTCGTCACCGCCATGCCCCCCGGGCGGACCAATGTCGCGAGTGTCGCAAATGCGTCTCTGTCGCTCGCCAGGTCCAAGAGAACATCGATGCCGTCAGGGTGCACGCTCCGGACTGCATCTAGCAGCGGTGTTGCCGTGTGATCGACGACCTCAGTAGCCCCATACCCTTCCACTCGACCTGCGGCGGCCTCCCGAACGTTGGCGATAACGCGAGCGCCGGCGTTGACGGCGAACTGAGTTGCAAACGTGCCGACGCCGCCCCCGGCCCCAACGATCAATACGGTTCTGTCATGAAGAGGCCCCAATACATCCTCGACTAGCGAGAGCCCCGTCATCCCGACTGTCGGGAGTGCAGATGCGACCACGAGGTCCAGATCGTGGGGCACAATGGCCAGCGGGGCATCCTCAGTGACGGCAACATACTCGGCATAGGTCCCAGCCGATCCGAGAGGGGCTATGAATATTTGCCCGAAGACCTTGTCCCCAACGGCTAACCGACTCGTTCCCTCGCCCACCTTTTCGACGACCCCCGCCCCGTCGGCGCCTAGCACCATGGGGAAGACCGCGGGCATGGGGCGCCAGTCACCGCTTGCAAGGACGCGATCCATCGGATTCATGCCCGCCGTGCTCAGGCTGACCAGAACCTGGCCCCCTTTGGGTTGGGGCGTCGGCACTTCGGCCACCACCGGAGTCGATCCATATTCGTTGACGATTACGGCACGCATAGTTCACTCTTCAGCATATTGTTCCGATAATGCGAAGACTTCCCGAGTCTGCAATTCCTGGCAGAGCCTTTCCAATTTCAGATGATGATCTCTACCAAAGTCCACGACTCGCACCTAGACCGCGGCTGTCGCCTACTCCCATTGCGTCTTGACGATCAGGCACTCCTCCCAGTATCAGGTCGGGAGTGACACCCTTGCATCCAGGAAACCCCTAGTAGGCGTGCGGCCTGTGCCTCTTCGAACATGGCTCACGCCACCTCGTGTTGAGGTCCTGGTGGTCAACATGATGATTGATCCCTCAGCCGCCATCTCGCGGATCGTGTGACGGATCTGGTCCGCAGTCCGGATCGCCACCCTCAGGGAGACGCCAACTCACCAGATACGTGAGTATCGAGCGGCTCCGGCTCGACCAACGGAAGCCGGACCTCAAACCAGGTATTGCCAGGCGTGGACTGGAGCTTCAAGTCGCCGTGGTGCTTGTTGACGACAATGCGCCATGAAATATCGAGGCCGAGACCGGTGCCTTCTCCGAACGGCTTGGTTGTGAAGAAGGGCTCGAAGATTCGCGAGCGTATCTCCTCGGGTACGCCAGGCCCGGTGTCCCCGATCCGCACGGCGAGAAAATCCTCGTCACGCGAAGTCCGGATGGTCAGCTTGCCCGTTCCACCCATGGCCGCGATGGCGTTGTCGATCAGATTGGTCCACACCTGATTGAGCTCGGCGGCGTAGCCAGGAATGGGAGGGAGGGAGCGGTCGTACTCTCGCGTTACCTCGATGCCGTCACCGAGTTTGGGCGCCAGCATGGTCAGCGTGCTGTCGAGGAGTTCATGCACGTCGACTATCTGGTAGGGGGCGCGGTCCATTTGTGAATACTGCTTGGACGCGGCAATCAGCGTCGATACCCGCGTCGTCGAATCCTGGATCTCGTCCATCAGGATCTCGGCCTCGACGGCACAGCGTGAGCCAACGAAGTGCGCCCTCGAGCTTGGCCTCGCCGACGTCCCGGGCCACTCGTTCCAGGTACGTCTCAGCCAGGCCGGCCTGAACGAACACCGGGGCCAAGTCCCAACCGTCAGTGATCTGATGCTCCCCGAGCCATTCGCCGAGACGGTCCTCGAGATCCGACGTCTCCATCGGGCTCAGCTGCTCCACCGTGTGCACGCCCCCGACGGCCTCCTCCTCCAGTCGCACCAGCGATGCCAAGGTGCTCGGATCGATTCCGGACGCCAGGGTGTCCAGGGTGTGGCGCATGTCTGTCAGCCGGTCCCTGAGCGACGAAGTCGCCCGAACCGCCGCAGCCGCCGGATTGTTCAACTCATGGGTGAGGCCCGCCGAGAGGGAGCCGAGGGCAAGGAGGTGCTCTCGTTGTTGAAGAGCCTGCTGCGTGCTCTGGGTGCCGAAGAAGAGCCCTTCAAGGAGATGGAGCGCCATCGGGAACCAGTCCCGCATCAGCTGCGCGAACTGCTCGGCGCCTAGAACGAAGAACCTCGACCGCACGTTGGCGCGCAATGAGTTGTTGTACAGCTGTCGGATCCGGTCACCGAGATACGCCTGAAACGCGCCGGCGTACACACCGGGG
The DNA here is from genome assembly GCA_963781305.1 of uncultured Acidimicrobiaceae bacterium. Classification (GTDB taxonomy): domain Bacteria; phylum Actinomycetota; class Acidimicrobiia; order Acidimicrobiales; family RAAP-2; genus DASXMT01. The sequence goes on along the minus strand of CAWAFL010000013.1, from coordinate 351,457 downwards.
GAATCGGCCCGGGTGATCTCGACATCGTCGTTGCCGACGCGACGGAACAACGCGACCGAGCCTTCCAAAAGGACGTAGAACGATGTGGCCGGCTCCCCTTCGCGGAGGACCCAACCGGGTTCGGCCACCTCGACGTGCCCTTCTTGACACAACCGGCCCAGCTGTTCCTCATCCAGTTTCTCGAACAAGAAGAGAGTCCGAATTTCGTCGACATCACACGAGAGTTCGTCGCTCATGGCATCACCCCATCTCGAGATACCGGTGCACGAGCATCACCGCCATCGCCCCCTCGCCCACGGCGGAAGCGACCCGCTTGGCCGACTCCGCCCGGGCATCACCGGCCACGAACACACCGGGGATGCTGCTCTCAAGGTGATACGGCGCCCGCTCCTCAATCCAACCGGCCGGTCGGTCTCCTACCAGTGGCAGGTCCGGGCCGGTCATGACGAAACCGCGCTTGTCCCGCACCACGACCCCATCGAGCCATTCGGTGCGAGGGAGCGCACCGATGAACACGAACAACAGCTCGGCATCGACCACTTCGGTGGCACCGGATGTGTTGTCGCGCAGGGTGAGCGTCTCCAAATGCTCTTCCCCACTCCCGGCGATGACTTCGGTGCACGTGCGCACCTCAATATTCGAAATGGTCTCAATCTGCTGGACGAGATAGTGGGACATCGACGCGGCCAAGGAAGTGCCCCGAACGAGGACGGTCACCGACTCTGCGTGGCGGGCGAAGTACACCGCCGCCTGGCCGGCGGAGTTGGCGCCACCGACGATGTAGACGTGCTGGCCTGCGGCGTTGGAAGCCTCACTCATCGTCGATCCGTAGTAGACGCCCCTCCCGGTGAAGTCGGCCAGACCGGGGGCCGTAAGTTGCCGATAGGACACGCCCGAAGCGAGGATGATGGCGTGAGCGTCGATTGTGGAACCGTCGGTGAAACGAACGGTGCGCGCCGATCCATTGACCTCGATCGCCACCACTTCGCGGGCCGTGACGATCTCCGCACCGAATTTGGCTGCCTGACGGCGGGCCCGTTCGGTCAGTTGTGCGCCCGAGACGCCATCGGGAAAGCCGAGATAATTCTCGATCCGTGAACTCTGGCCGGCTTGCCCACCCGTCGCCGTTCTCTCGATCAAGATCGTGCGCAATCCCTCTGACGCGCCGTAGAGCGCTGCTCCGAGACCCGCCGGACCGCCGCCGATCACCACGAGGTCGTAGAAGAGCTCGGACGGCGTCGTCTCGAGCCCGACTCGCGCCGCCAGCTGCTCGTCGGTGGGCTCGACGAGCACGGCGCCATCGGCGGTAATAACGACGGGAAGACGCAGCCCGTCGACGCCGGCGGCGGCGAGAAGTCGCTCTCCCTCCGGCTCGTCAGACTGATACCACCGGTAGGGAACCTGGTTGCGACCGAGGAACTCGCGCACGTCCGACGAGCGAGCCGACCATCGGTGACCCACGACTTTGGTGTCCGGTATGGGTCGATGGTCGATCGCCTGCCAGGCTTCGAGGAGATCGTCGAGCACCGGGTAGAGCTTTTCCTCTGGTGGATCCCAGGGCTTGAGCAGGTAGTGATCCAGATCGACCACGTTGATGGCGTCGATGGCGGCACTCGTGTCGGCATATGCCGTCAGCAGAACACGCCTGGCGGTCGGAAAGAGGTCCATCGCCTGCTCCAAGAACTCGATGCCGTTCATCTGTGGCATCCGGTAGTCCGCCAACAACAGCGCCACCACGTCGCCGCGCAGCTTCAGCTCTTTGAGCGCCTCCAGCCCCTGGTCGCCCGACTCGGCTCGGACGATCCGGTAGTCCTTTCCATAGGCGCGCCGCAGATCTCGAGCGATGGCGCGGGAGACCTCGGGATCGTCATCAACAGTCAGGATCGCAGTGCGTGTCTCGGCCATCAGGACCATACCGCGGTGGTTGAATCGGGAACCTGCATGCCACCGATTCAACCACCACTTTGGGCACTCGGCAGGAGGTGGACCGCGGTCGCATCAGCCCAAGACGGGACGTACGCGTACCTCGCCCTCGCCCAGGAGCCCGAGGAAGCGGTTGGACCACTCGACGACCCCGGGCAGGTCGTCCATGAGCGCCCAACCGCCTACCAGGTCCTTGGCCTCTGCGAAGGGCCCGTCGACGACCGTGCACTCGCCCTCCTTCACGCTGATCCGAATGCCGAGGATGTCGAGGGCGTCCAACGACCTCGTTGGCGAAGACGTCGAAGGCAATCGGGATGAACTTCTGCAGGTGGGTACGGCCAGACGGGCCACGGGGTTCTCGTTCGATCCGCGCCGCCAAGGTGAGCTGGGATCCGGTGTCCAGACCCTAGGCCCCCTGAATCGTCAATACAATGTTGACGAAGGGCCATCGTCAACCTATAGTTGCCCCATGACCTTTCCAGTACCTCTCGACAACCTGATCGGATACGTGAAGACCTTGCATCCTGACGGCGGACCGCTCGCCAACCTCTCGGATGCGGTCACGGTCGCTGACCGGCTCGATGAACAGTCCGACGCCCTGATCGGTCACTTCGTCGACCAGGCCCGATCCTCCGGTTCTTCCTGGAGCCAGATCGGGGCCAGCATGGGGGTGTCCAAGCAGGCCGCCCAAAAACGTTTCGTCGCCCGCGACGACTCCGACCTGGCGCCCGAGGGTAAAGAGTTCTCCCGCTTCACCTCACGGGCGCGTAACGTCTTGGCCGCGGCCGGCCAGATCGCAACGAGCGCGGGAGCCGACGCTGTCGATGTCGACCACCTCGCAGCCGGTCTCCTGGCCGAACCTGAGGGCCTGGCTGCCAAGATCATCCACCGTCTCGGCGTGACCGACGAACAGGTTTACATTGCACTTGGTGTCGGGCCGGCCGCGGGCAACTACGACACGGACCTAGGTGCCTTGCGCGAGCTGCATTTTACCGACGCGATCCGGGCGGCATTGCGGGAAACCCTGAAGGCCGCATTGCGGTTGGGTCATAACTACATCGGCACGGAGCATCTGTTACTTGGTCTTGCCACCGAGAGTGAGGCCGCCGGAGCGTTCGGATTGAGCCGTGAACTCATAGAGCGCGCTTTGGCGGTGGAAATCGCTCAGGTTCAGCTGGACAGACAGCGCCAGGCTGGGTAACGAAGCGAGCCCGACGTTGCAGAACGCGGCGGTCTGGATTGCCCCGACGAATCGCTGGTTGCAGCGTCACCCACATGGGCCTCATCGGCGCTGCACGTTCCAAATCATCGTCGGGTGCGACCGATTCGAAACCACTGCGCTACGGACGCCGCTTCAGTGGCGGCGAAAGCGATCCAAGATCGTTCGCACCGTTGCCCTCGCCCATGTGGTCAACCGCAATCTCCGATCCCACCATGGTCTAGGACGAGTGGTTGCTTCCGGGCCGAGCGGTGAGTTCGGAAGGCAATCAGGCCCTCACGACGAGGGACCGCGCCTCTGCGGGGCCGACCACAAGATCGTGAAGATCGCCGCCTACCTCGAGTCGGCTCGACTGTTCGACGTCGCCGATCCTCATCGGCTCAAAGCCGGCCGTTCGGACCAAGTGCTCGACTTCGTCGCTCCTGTGCTCGTACTCGGACACGTAGAACAGAACCGCGGGCTCGGGCGACCGGTGGCTCGAGGACTCGAAGAGATCGGCGGACATGGTGCCGAACGCGATGGCAAAGCGTGTCCCTGTCGGCAACCACCCAGCAACAACTTGCCCCGATGACTGCCCTTCCGGTAGGAGTCGCACGACCTTGCCTTGTGCGTCGATCCCGACCGGATTGCTCGGAACGACGAGATACGTGTCTCCCAGCGCGCCGGCGATCTCGTCGATGACGTCTTTCAACACGGAAAACCGCAGCGCGAGGACGACGGCATCGGCTCCCTGCAAAGCGCTCCGGTTGTCGAGCGCGACGACCGCCGCTCCGCCAATTGCCGCGGCCAGCTTTCGCGCTGACTCCTTGTCGGTGCTCGAGAGCTGGAGGGTCTCGCCACCGGCGGCAAGCTGACGCGCGATGGCCGATCCGATGCCTCCGGTGCCGATGATCGCCGTAGTCATGATGGATACCTCCGCCCCGTCAGGAAGCTCACCCCGACTTGCTCGATGGCCATTGATCGGGAAACCAATCTCCCCCGGGATCCGTCGTTTGTCCCACTTCGATCAGATGACCATCGGGATCACGGATGTAGCAACGGATTTCGTACTGGTGCTGCTTCGGTGGCGTCAGGAAGTCCGCACCGCGCGCGCTCCATTCGGTATACACAGAGTCCATGTCCGTCACCCGTATGTTGAGGAAACTGCTGACGCGGTTGGGATCGGTAGGCTTCTCAAGGGTGACCTCCGGCTTGTCGTCGGTCGGCCCTCCGCCGACGTTGATGATGATCCAACTATTCGACAGTTGGACATACGTGAGCCCTCCGGGTCCGGAGAACGCATCCTTGCCCCCAAGCACATCGGTGTAGAAGCGGCGAGAGCGCTCGACATCGTCCGACACGATGAAGTGGGCCAGCACAATTCCCTCTGGGGGCCTTGGGAGCTCGTCAACGGGCGTACCCGATGGCCAGTGATCGGGCACCCAGTCCCCCTGCGGGTCGGTGGTCTGCCCCACTTCGATCAGGTGACCATCGGGGTCGCGGATGTAGCAACGGATCTCGTACTGGTGCTGTTTCGGAGGCGTCAGGAACTGAGCACCTCGGGCGCTCCATTCGGAGTACACAGTCTCTATGTCCCTGACCCGGATGTTGACGAAACTGCTCACCCGATGTGGGTCGCCGGGCGTCTCCAGGGTGACCTCGGGCTTGTCGTCGGTCGGGCCTCCTCCGCCATTGATGACGATCCAACTATTGGACAGTGCGACGTTGGTCGGCCCTCCGGGGCTGGAGAAGGCGACCCGGCCCCCAAGGACTTCGGTGTAGAAATGCCGGGAGCGTTCCACGTCGTCCGACACGATGAAGTGTGTGAGCAGGATTTCCTCTTGGGGCGGTGGCACCTCGGTCATCTGCTACCTCCGATAGTCTTTTAGGGTCACAGCCGTGCCATCTGCGCCTGCATGGGCTGCAAAGGCGGCGGCATGTTGGCGATCGACATTCGAAGGGTTTTGAAAGCCGAATCGAAGATGGTCGAGAAACTCGGGAACGGCTGGATGACGTCGCTCAACACCTCCAACGGAACGCGGGCGCGTATGGCGAGCGTCGCCTGCTGGAGCCACTCGCCGGCCTCGGCTCCGAGGGCATAAGCGCCTGTCAACCGGGCGCCGTCGCTGAGCAGGGTCAAGAATCCGTTCGACTGGGCGTACTGGTGGCTGTACGTCGCGGTCTTGGACACGTCGGTCAGGAGCGTTGTGCAGCTGTAGGTTGCCTCCGCGGCACCGACGGCGGCCGCCTGCGGATCGGTGTACGTGACGCGCGGCACGGCTTCGTAGTTCGTCGGATGACTCTCTCCGGCGATGTTCGCCGCCACAACGTCTCCCTCGTACTCGCCGACATGTGTAAGGGGCCAGATCCCGTTGACATCCCCAATGGCCCAAATGTTGTCGCCGGCATGCAGATACTCGTCCACCACGATCCCGTGTGGGTTCGCCTCGATACCGACCGTCTCGAGCCCGATCCCTTCGACACGGGGACGGCGGCCGGTCGCCACGAGCAGTCGCTCTCCTTGTACCGAGGTTCCGTCCGAGAGCCTCAGGACGTAGTCGCCGCCGTCGCGCGAAGCCTCCGCGGCCTGGACTCCGAGGTGCAATTCGATCCCGTCCCGCCGCAGTGTCTCGGTCAGAGCCACACCGAGGGGGGCCGGCTCTCGTGGGATCAGCCGATCGGCGCCCTCGACGAGCACGGCCTGGCCACCGAGCCGCTGTACCACCTGTGCGATCTCGACACCGGCCGAGCCACCGCCGAGCACGATGAGGCGGCTGGGAACCGTCTTCATGGCCGTCGCTTCTCGGGTGCCCCACACGCCGACCAGGCCGTCGAGCCCCGGAATGGGTGGCACGAAAGGATCCGCGCCCGTCGCTACGACGACATGCTCCGCCGTGTGGCGAGTGCCGTCCACGTCGACAACGCCGGGCCCGGCGAGCCGGCCCACGCCCCGGACCAGCGCGATGCCCCGATCCGCCAGCCATTTCTCTTGTCCCGCATCCGAATAGCCGGAGACCATATAGTCCCGCCAGTCCAGCGCCGCCTGCACGTTCACCTCGGCGCTGGCGCCGACATCTCGGGCGCCCTGGACCGCCTCCCCCGGACGCAAGAGGGATTTGGACGGGATGCACGCCCAGTAGGAGCACTCGCCGCCCACCAGCTCCCGCTCGACGACGGCGACCCGAAGCCCACGCGCCGCGATGGCCCCGGCACAGTGCTCGCCGGGCGCACCGCCGCCCAGCACGATCACGTCGAAATCGCTCATCCAGGAAGCTCCTTGCCGCTCTGTTCGGGCACCGTGTACTCGGCGTACCAGTCAGGCCAGCCCGAGTCGGCCCGGCCGATGCGCTTCTCGTGCTCAGACACGATCAGGTACGGGCCATGGGCAGATCCCGGCGTTGGCCACTGGGATGACGACCGCCTCCAGCTTGAGATCGGCCGGTGGGCTGCTCGGCGATCCGCCGGGTGCCCTGTGTCCATCGAAGGTGCTCATCCGCCTCTCCTCTGTCTGGCCCGAGAGTATTGTCGCACCCAGGCGAACGCTTTGCACCTGAACATTCCTCGCACTCGGGGTTCGACGTCATTCCAGCGACTACGGGGCTCGAACGACGATGCACGGGTGCACGTCTCAAACTTTCCGTCCCACCGGCGAGCAGCTCGAGTTCCTATGGTCGTGAGCCCGAGCAGACGACGGGCGCCCCGACCCCCAGGGTCAGCGTCGCTAGCCGCGAATTGACCGAGGGACGGTAGCAGCTTGGGCGTGGGATCCTCAACGATCAGTGTGACGCCCGCACCTAGGAGTCATGCTTCTGAGCGGTGATCAGGTGGGAGAGCTCGAGACCGGCTGGTTCAGCTGCAACTACGCCCTCCCCCTGGGTACGCCTCTGAGGGCAGCGATGCTCGGGGCCAGCTCCGTGCGAGCGATCCTGCGATGGTCGACGCCGGCTAGCTCCCAAACTGAATCCGGGCGACAACTGCTTCGTCGTTTGCGGCGGAGCTCCTTACCCGACTACTTTTCGGGCTGACTTCGTCCAAGAGCGCTGTCCCAGCGCACGATCTAAGGAGGTGACTCCGATTCTTTTCGTTCACAGTCGGGTGCTCACCCCTTCACGCTGGAGCCTTTAGAGCTTCGTCGTCGTCGGTCCTCGGGTGCCCGCATCTCGGATGCCCTGAAATGGACCAAGACATGTCGCAGTTTCACGAATCGCTCCCGTTCGCCGGGGACAAAGCCCAATCTGTCACGCCTGACTGGGAGCGACCTATGTCGGACCCACAGGTGGCTCACAACGTTGCTCTGGTTCTCGGTGGAGGTGGGGCTGCCGGAAATGCCTGGGAGATCGGGATCATCGCAGGCCTGGCCAAAGCGGGTCTCGATATGACAGAGGCCGCCGACGTGGTGATCGGCACGTCGTCCGGTGCCACCGCGGCAGCACAGGTACGGAGTGGTGCACCCCCGGCCGAACTGTTGGCCTCGGTGCTGTCCCCGCCTATGCGACCGGTCGGACAGAACCGCGAACGACCGCCGGCCCTGCCGATGACCACGGTGATCGATTGGATGAGGTCCATCTCCGCCGCCGCCACCTCGGCAGTCGATCTCCAACGTGCGATGGGCGCATTCGGGTTGGAGTGCGACTCCATACTCGGACCCACGGCGGGACAGCACCGCGCCGTGGTCGCCGCCCGGTTGCCTCGCCACGAATGGCCGGCCAGGCCGATGATCGTGGTGGCCATCGACGCGCACACCGGCGAGTTGGCAACGTTCGACCGCGATTCGGGCGTCGACTTGGTGGACGCGGTCACCGCCGGCACTGCGCTGCCGGGTTCGTCTCCCACTATCAGCATCAAAGGCACTCACTACATCAACGGCGGCGTGCGCTCCCCCGACAACGCCGACCTTGCATCGGGCTATGCACATGTCATGGTGCTCTCGCCGTTCGGCGGACGGAGCAGCACGTTGCCGGAGGGCCAGTTCGAAGGCCTTCGCAGACCACCGGAGTGGTGCATGGACCTCGAGGGCCAGGTCGAGGCCCTGCGTAGGCAGGGCAGCCACGTCGAGGTGATCACACCGGACGCCGATTCCCGAGCCGCAATGGGCACGAACCAGATGGACCCGGCGACCCGCACCCCCTCCGCCCGTGCCGGTTTCGCACAAGGCCAGCAGGAAGCGACGGCGGTTTCAAGGGGTCCGCGTGACGTTCATCTGAGAATCTGCACGCCTCGTTGATCTATCTCGCCGCTGATGCTGTCGAGGGCGAAGCCCGTCTCTGAGACGTAGGGTTAGTGTGTGCCGAGGATCTGCATCGACTACGACCATGTGCCGGGCCCAGACGAGCCGACTGAGATCGAGCTGGGCTACGACGAGATGGATGAGTTCATGGTGCATGCCATGGCCCGGTCAGGCGACCAGGGTGCGATCGATTTCATCAACTCTCTGGATGAATCGCTGACTTAGTCCCTGAGCACTCGACTTCGGGTTGTCTGACTGGCTGTCACTCACGGTCGCCACGTTCCTTCGATGGATCGGGCACCGGGCTTCTTCGTCTCACCGGGCAGGTGCTGGGCCATAGTCCAGGAAAGCGATCCAGGCAAGGCCGGGATGTGCACCCATTGTCCAAATGCGCCCGTCTGGCGCGGTTGCTGGCAAGACAACTCAGGGAAGCGGTGGCCTCGGATCGAATCGGACGATGAGCACGTTGAGGGGCTGCTGGAAGTTCGTCGGATTTGAGGACAGTGGCTTAAAGGAAGTCTGAGTGAGGGCGGCGATGGTCACATCCGCGACCTCGGCCGCAGATGACCTGCCGTCGATGATCGTCGCCCCCAGGCGCCCGTACTTCTCCTCTTGGCGCGGATTCCAGCACAAAGCGGCCGCAAGCTCCTCGGGGTTCTTGCCGAAGTCGTTCGTCGTGCGGCTCGCTAGGCGCTGTTTAAGGGTCTCGTCATCCATCACGAGACACGCGAGAAAGTCGAAGAGATCCAGCACCTCGGCCTCGTTCTCGGCCGGCCCGCACACGAACACTTTCCGGTCACGCGACTGGATTGCGAGGGCCTCTAGCTTCGCTCGGCTGATCCGCCAGCCGAAGTCGTCCAACCATCCGTCCGGTACGGGATCAGGCGGGTCCACAACTGGTCGCCCGGTCTCCCGATCCACCCAGTGGCAGTACCCGTCCTCATCGGTATCGACAGCCAGGTGCCCCCGCTCCTCCAGCACGGTGCACAGGATCGATTTGCCGGTACCGGAGTTCCCCGTCACCCAAACCAGCGCCACCGGCCACCTCCATCACCAAGCACCGGTCTGCACCGCCGGTCCAACTAAGTGGGCACGCCACCCTCGAATCGACTTACACGGAAGCCTTTGATTGCTAGGGCTGGGTTGGAGTGAGGGTGCCTTGGACACCCACGTCCCATTGTCTCCCAGTCATCGCAATCCTCAATCGCCCTGTGGCGCTGTTCGCCTCGGCCCATCCATAGGCCACGGGTCCGCCTGGCTGCAGACCACGTTGTCGAGGCTCCAGGTTCTCACCACTTGGGCAGCCACGTCGCTTCGACAGAGGATGACCATTTGGTCCAGGAAGTCGGCGTATCCACGAAGCACCTCCATGGCGGAGGCGGAGACGGATGGCGCTGCTGCGAGGTCTACGAAAAGGCGAGTCGGTCGGAAGACGAAGGCGTCGACTATGGCCAGCCTGAACTCACCGATCGACGTGAGGTCAAGGTCACGGTTGGCTCGAACGGACACTTCTAGACCTGACCGTCCAACTTCGATGTCGAAAGGACTCTGCACGGTGATGGCCCCCGAGCCGGTCTATACCCAGTTCAGTTACTCCAGTGCTCATGCCCTCTGAGCTGGTCCCTGATCTAGTCGTTTGGCTGATTAGGAAGCGACCAACAGGTCGGCCGCAGCGGTCAGGTCGTCCGACAGCGCCACCATGGAGGCTGTACCGGGCGGCAGCTTCCGTTGCGGCCCGTAGCTCGTGGGCCACCTGGGGGGCGGCTGCTTGGAACGCCCGTCTGTTTGAGGATCTCGATGACTTCCATCTTGGTGACCACCAGAATGCGGCCTCGTTTTTGGATGAATGGGTCAGCAGATGGCATCATTGGCCCTCCCCCACAGGCATGGCCATCAACTCGGCCTCTGGAACTTTGGACTGTTCACTGTGCTGGCGTGAGCGCCGTTGCGGTCATAGCGAAGGTGACGCTCGAGTCCGTTCAGACTTCTCCCACGCCCGGGCAAACTGAAGCAGCCTTGACTCGGCGAGCGGAGTTCCGAGCACCTCCAGCCCAATTGGCAAGCCATCACCAGAGAAGCCGACCGGCATAGTTAGGGCGGGCAAACCCGCTTGGGATCCGATGACAGTATTGGTGGGAAAGGTGAGCGTGTGGTACCTCTCTGCCGAGAGTTCCGCCCGCGTCGGGGGTAATACCTGCACCGTTGGGTAGACCAAGAAATCCAGGTCGTGCCCGGCAAGGGTGTTCAATACAAGCCTTCGAAAGTGCTCCTGGTTGAGGCGGAGCCGCATGCATTCAACGTCGCCGTTGCTCGTTTCGGGTCCCTCGGCTACGGCATCGAACAGGTCATTCTGCATGTGCGCCCTGCTTCTCTCGTAAAGCTCCGTGAAGTTCGAGACCGGGGCGTTCGGTCGACGAGCCAGAAAGCCGCTGATATCGGATTTCGATTGTCTGACATAGACGGACGTATCTGAGATCCATCCGGAGAGATCGGCGATCTCGATGTCAGGGATCGTGGACACGCCGAGTTGCTCCAGGCGGTCGATTGCCTTCCGAACCACGCCGTTGACCGTCGTAGCATCGGCATCTTGATCGGAACCGAAAGCCGTCTCGAGCACCCCAATCCGACAATTGGACAGGGGTATGTCACCGTCGACCGCCTGCGCATAGCCGCCCGGGATCGACGCAGACAAGGCTGTGACCGTGAAAGTATCGCTTCGGTCGTACCCGACGATGCTGTCGAGCACTTTTGCCAGATCGGACACTGTCCGGGCGATCGGGCCTGGCGTGTCCTGGAAATGCACGAGGGGTGACAAACCGGCACGGCTGATCAGTCCCGTGGTGACACGCAATCCATAAAGGTTATTGAACGAGGCAGGGACCCGTATGGACCCTCCGGTATCGCCCCCGATTCCGACCATCCCGAAGTTGGCGGCTACTCCGGCAGCCGTACCCGCGCTGGAGCCACCGGAATCACGGGACAGGCAGTAGGGGTTCTTGGTATGTCCGGTCATTGACGAGGACGAGAACCAGCCCGCGGCGAAATCCGTCATCGCGGTCTTGGCCAGGATGATCGCCCCCGCATCCTTGAGCTTTGTGATCAGCGTGGCGTCGGACCGGGGAACGTAGTCTTCGAACAGAATCGAGCCAAAGGTGGTTCGGAGACCGGCCGTTTCGATCTGGTCCTTCACGAGGACGGGCACGCCGTGGAGCGGCCCGATGAGATCGCCATGTGCGGCGAGAAATTCATCTCAGCGCGGCAGCCTCCTCCCGTGCTCGGGGGTTCACCGTGACCACCGCTTGAAGCTCGGAACCGGCATGGTTGTGGGCTTCGATCCTTGCCAGGTACCAATCGACAAGCTCGGTGGCAGTCATCGTTCCGTTCTGCAAGGCTCCATGGAAAGCCTCGATGGTGAGTTCCTGGAACTTCTCGTCGAGACCCGCCACTCGGGGCTCTCCCTAGACCTTGGCGGCTGAAAGCACCCGGTCAGGCAACACTCCACGGAGCTGTTTGCGGGTGCTGATGCCGAGCTTCGGATAGACCTTGCGCAGGTGCCACTCGACCGTGCGAGGGCTGATAAACAGCTCGGCACCGATCTCCGGGTTGGTGCGTCCATCGCTGGCCAGCCGAGCGATCTGCGCCTCTTGTGCAGTCAGATCGTCGAAGGTCTCCACAGAGCGTTTACGCACGGTCTCCCCGGTGGCCAGCAGCTCCCGGCGGGCCCGTTCGGCAAAGCCTTCGGCTCCGATCTCAGTGAATGCCTCGAAGGCGGTCCGCAGCTCCTCACGGGCGTCAATGCGTCGGTTCTCCCGACGCAGCCATTCGCCGTAGAGCAGATGAGCGCGAGCCAGTTCGGATCTGATCCGGGTGCGCCCGAGACGTTCGATGCTCTCCCGGAAGAGGCCTTCGGCCACGTCGACGTCGGCCACCAGCACCAGCGCCCGCGACCGAGATTCGATCCCCAACGCCCAATCGGTGCCGGCGACACCGGTGCTCTGCGACAGTCGCTCAAGGGCGGCGGCGGCAATCTCCGGCCTACCACTCCGGGTCGCCGCCTCAACCTCCTCAGTCAGTGCCCACACCAGGACACCCAGATCGTCGTACTCGCAGGCCAGCTCGGCCTCGGCCAAGGCCTCTGCATAGCGACCGAGACCGTTGTAGAGCAAGGCGGCGGCGTAATGGGCGATGCCCACTCCCATCCCTTCGCCTCGACCCAGTACGTCGTCGAGGGTGGCCTTGATCAACCGAGACGTCTCGTCCTCGCGGCCTCGCCAGGCGGCCATGACCACGCCACCGTAGGCCGCGAGCTGGGTTCCAGTCACCGCGCTGACAGCCTGTGTCTCTTCGCACAACGCCATGGCCTCGTCCAGTTCTCCTGCGAACACATGCACGAAGATCCGGGATCTGAGAGCGATGGGGAGCACGTTAAGGGCACCGGTCTGGCGGGCCATGCGCACATGTTGCTCACACAGCACTTCCCAGCTGGCGTCGTCCCACAGGTCCTGGGCCACCCGCCCAGCAAGCCACAACCAACGCAGTCCCTCCTCGGCGACGATGTCCGGATTGCAGAAGTCCCTCACGGCCTGCTTCAAGATCGGCGTAGCCGCGCCGCGCCCTTCGGTCACGAGCAGGACCAAACCATCGAGGAGGACATCGTGTGGGCGCGGCGTCGATGGAGCAGGCGCTTCCTGCGCCGCTGTGGCCACCTCCGCCAAATCCGCGCCGAGTGACAGCCGGCCGACGATCAGGGCAGCCGAGAAGGCTTCGAGATACGTCTCCCGGGCGAGCTCCCCGTCCAGCGACATAAGTTGACTAGCCGCGCTCAGCAGGAGAGGCGGAGCATCGTTGCCCCGTCTCGAGGCGAACGCGATCTGCCGCGCGCAGCAGGTCCACCTGAGCTTGCCGCAGCTGGTCAAAGGGTCCCGCCTCGGCCATAGCCAGCAGGGCAAGCGCAGCCTCTGGCGCGCCGGCCCACTGTTTGGCCTGTGCGGCGGCAAGGGCACGCTGGGACCGTCGTCCCGGGTCAGCAGTCAGCTTGGCCGCCTCCTCGAGGAACGCTGCCACAGCAGCCAGTCCCCCGCGCGCTTGGGCCCGACCGGCTGATCGCTCCAGGTCGGCGGCAACCTCTTCATCGGGTCCCGAGGCCGCATGGGCACGATGCCAAGCTCGGCGATCGGGGTCGAGCGCCGGATCGGTGACCTCAGCCAGAGCTCGATGGACCTGCCGCAGTTCAGTCGGGCCAGCTACCCGGTAAGCCGCCGACCGCACCAACGGGTGTCGGAACCGGACCCGTGCGCCGATCTCAAGCAACCCCTCGGTCTCCGCCGGGGCCGCTGCCTCGGTTCCGATTCCAAGTCGCTCGGCGGCGCGCCACAGCAGGGTGGCGTCGCCGGCCGGCTCCACCGCGGCCATGAGCAGCAGCCGTCGGGTTTCAACCGGAAGCGGCCCGAGTCGACGGATGTAGCCCTCTTCGATGCGGCCGGCCAGCGGCGTGGTGTCCGCCAGTCCGAATCCGCCTGCCGCTTCAGCCGGGGTCAGCCCACGAGGCAGCTCTAGCAACGCCAGCGGGTTTCCTCGGGTCTCGGCGATGATCCGGTCGCGCACCGCAGCATCCATGGGCCCGTGCAACGCCGCCGCCAGTAACCCACGGGCGTCTGCGTCGTTCAGGCCTCTGACTACGAGCTCAGGCAGGCCGGTGAACTCGTGTTCGAGGGGGTCACGCACGCCGAACACCAGTGCGACCCGCTCGGCCAAGAGGCGACGAGCCACGAACGCCAGTGTCTGCGCGGAGACGCGATCAAGCCACTGAGCATCGTCGACAATACAGACCAGCGGCTGTTCCTCGGCAGCCTCGGCTATCAAGCTGAGGACGGCCAAGCCGACGAGAAATCGGTCCGGGGGATCCCCAGTGCTCAGGCCGAAGGCTTTGGCGAGCGCATCGCCCTGTGGCGTCGGAATGCGATCGAGGAGGTCGAGCATCGGTGCGCAGAACTGATGCAATCCGGCGAACGCCAGCTCCATTTCCCCCTCGATACCGGCAACGCGGGCGACGCGGCATCCCGACGCCTCTTGCAAGACGTATTCGAGCAGCGCGGTCTTGCCGATCCCGGCCTCTCCCCGGACGACCAGGACGCCGCTCTGACCCGCCCGAACGCCGGCCATCAGTCGATCGAGTGCCTCGCACTCGCCGCGTCGACCACGGAGCCTCTGGCCAGGATCGCTACTCGACATGCCCGAGGATAGAGCCGCACCAAAGGGTGGGCAACCAAGACCCTTGGCTGACAACTCGAGCTTCGGCAGGTCACCGTGAGGGTTCCAGACCCACCTGGCCCGATCGATACTTCCGGCGGGAACCGACCAGGGCGCAGACTAGGGCACTCCACGGGCGCGATGAATCGACCGAAATGGGACGGTTTTGTGAGAGACATCACCGGATGCCCTCTCACCCAAGACAGCGAGAATGGAAGGTCGGCCATGACAACCTATTTGATCAACCACATGCGCATTCCCAATGGGATTCCAAAGCCCGAAGCTCTGGTGTACTTGGAGAATGTCGAAGCCACATTCGAGCCCTATGGCGGCAGGTGGCTGGTACTCGACGCCCAAGTTGCGGTAATGGAGGGCGGCTGGCCCGGTTCGGTCGTGCTGATGGACTTTCCCGACATGGAATCAGCGAAGACGTGGTACCACTCCCCCGAATACCAGGAGATTCTCCATCTGAGGACCGACAATGTCATCAGTGACCTCATCCTGGTCGACCCCGTTGGTCCTGGGTTCACGTCAGCCGAGTGGGCGAGACAAATTCGAGCCACCATCGCCGTCGGCGCCAACGATCAGTCGTAGTCCAGCTGACCTGGTGGGCACCGCCTGAAGCGACTGATAGTCGCTATCAGGCGATGCGGACAACGCGCTTGCCCACGTAGGCGGTGCCGGTCCGGTAGACAGTTTGCAGTGCCTCCGGGGCCGAGGTCAGGCCGCTGAACTCAGAGATTACGTTGGTAACTACCCCGGCCTTCAACATCGCCGACAGCTTGGCGCGGACCGGCAACAACCTGGAGGCGTAGTAGTCGCCCACCCGAAACCCCTGGATGGAGAGCCTGTTTCCCAGGACCCGGGCCATGTCCAACTTGAGCTCGAACGCGGGCTCGCTCCCGTACGAGCTGACGGCACCACAGACGACCGCTGTCCCTCGGGGGGCCAGCAAGCCGATCACGTTCTCCAGTAGTGGTCCGCCGACGTTGTCGAAGTACAGATCGATGCCGTCATTGGCTGCTGCGGCGAGGTTCGCCTCGAACCCACTCGCTTTGTAGTCGAGACCCACGTCCGCACCGAGCACGCCGGTGGTGTGGGCCACCCGCCCGGGACCTCCGGCAATGGCGATGACTCGGGCCCCGGCCGCCTTGGCGATCTGCACCGCTGCTCCCCCGATTGCCCCGGCCGCCGCGCTGACGGCGACCGTGGTCCCAGACTCCAGGCCGCCGACGTCGGTGAGGCCTATGAACGCGGTGACGCCGGGTGTCCCCAGGACATGGATCCAGTCGAGCTCGTCGCCAAGAGCCGGATCGGCGATCTCGGTCTCGTCGAGCCTCCACGTGGCGTACTCGGCCCACCCGCTGTAGGTGGCGACCTGGGTTCCCGTGGGAGCACGTTGGTCGCGACTGGCCACGACCAGGCCCACGCAGCCGGCATGGACGACGTCGCCGATCTGCTGGTCGGCATGGCCTCCAACGCCGCGCAGCATCCGGATTTGGTACGGGTCCACACTGGTCACCCGATTGTGAATGAGGACCTGTCCCGGCTCGAGCTCGGGAAGGGGTCGCCAGACGATCGAGAAATCGTCATCGCGCAGGGTGCGGCCCGGCCGTCGGGCCAGGACGACCATCTCGGTTTCGTCAGGGACCACCGCTGTCGGGGCCCGGGTACTCCCATGTTCGCTGATGACGTCACCCCCCGGCTTTGCTGGATCTCAGCGTAACGGTGCGGCTGCCACGGGGAGAGTCGACCAGTGCACCAGGGCACCGACCAGGGCTCCGCACGGGTTCGACTGGGCGCTCCCAGCGCGACCGTACTGATAGCGGCATCGATCGATGTCGAAGCAACTACTAGAGGAGTTGAGATCGTGGATATGAAGCTTGAGGTTGTACTGCTACCCGTTTCCGACGTGGACCGGGCAAAGGAGTTCTACAAGGGGTGGGGGTGTCGGGAAGATGCCGATTTCGTCATCAACGACGACTTCCGAATCGTGCAGGTGACGCCGCCCGGCTCGGAGTGCTCGATCATCTTCGGCCAGGGTCTCACCTCGGCCGAGCCCGGATCGGTTCAGGGCCTCCAGCTCACTGTGGTCGACATCGAGTCCGCTCGGGCGGAGTTGGTCGATCAGGGACTCGAGGTCAGCGAGCTGTTCCACGATGCACAGGGTGCGTTCCACCATGCCGGAACCGAGTACCGGGTGCCGGGTGCCGATTCGGAGCAACGCGACTACTTCACGTTCGCCTCCTTCAGCGATCCCGACGGCAACGGCTTTCTGCTCCAGCAGGTGAAGCAGCGGGCGCCCGGTCGCTAACGGGGCCACGCAAGACAGAGCTGGCGGGGCGACCTGCTCCGCCAGCTCTGTCGTGAGTTACCCGGCCGACGTCGTTCTGGTCGGTGGCGGTAATCAGAGCAAATCTCAACTGAGGAGCATCTCATGCACATGACATTTGAATCGGCCGAAGACCTGGCCGCTGCCCTTCGGAGGGCGGCGGCGGCCCACGGTGAACACGAGGCGCGGACCGGACAAGAGGACGCCAACTGGCCAGATTGGTACGCGCTGTACATGGATCGGGAGCAGGCCGGATTGGAGGCCCCGAGATGAGCGAAGACTACGACGTCATCATCCTGGGTGGCGGACCGGCGGGCGAGCACTGCGCCGGCGAGCTGTCCGGGAGCGGGCTGCGAGTAGCTCTGGTGGAGCGCGAGCTGGTCGGGGGCGAATGCTCCTACTGGGCCTGCATCCCGTCCAAGACGTTGCTGCGACCCGGTGAGGCGGTGGAAGCGGCCCGTCATGCGGCGGCGACCGCCCAGGTCGACGTCAAAGCGGCGCTGGCATGGCGTGACTTCATGGTCTCGAACTACTCCGATGCCGGTCAGGAACGCTGGCTGGCCGACGCTGGCGTCGATCTGCTGCGGGGCGAGGGCCGGCTGGCTGGAGTGGGTGTGGTCGAGGTGGACGGGGTTCGCCACCTCACTAACCACGTCGTGGTGGCGACCGGCTCCGATCCCGTCATGCCTCCCATACCGGGTCTGGCGGATCTGGAGGGCGTCTGGAGCAACCGCCAGGCGACCGGCATGAAGACCGTCCCTCGCCGCCTGCTCATTCTGGGCGGCGGCCCAGTCGGAGTCGAGATGGCCCAGGCCGTGCGTCGCCTGAGTGGCGACGTGGTTCTCATTGACGGCGCCGACCGCGTGCTGCCACGTGAGCCTGCACCACTGGGCCACGCGGTGGGCGAGGTGCTGATCCGGGACGGAATCGAGCTGGTCTTGGGCGTGAACGCCTCGTCGGCCCACCGCGACGGCGACGACTACGTCTTGGAGCTCGAGGGCCATGGCGAGCTTCGCGGCGACCGGTTACTGGTCGCCACCGGCCGGCGTCCGCGTGTAAACGGGATCGGACTGGACACAGTCGGCATCGACGCGAACGGCCGTGGAATCCCAGTCGATTCGCGGATGAGCGCAGGCGAGGGCTTGTGGGCCATCGGAGATGTCAACGGGATCTGGCCCTTGACGTACATGGGCAAATATCAAGCCGACGTCGTGGCCGCCAACATCCTGGGCCATCGACGCGAGGTCTACTACGACGCCGTGCCCCGAGTCGTCTTCACCGATCCGCAGGCCGTGGCCGTCGGTGCTGGTGAGGCACGGTTCAGCACCACGACAGCTCTGTCCGAGGTGCCCAAGACAGCGACGTATACGAGGGACTATGCCGAATCCAATGGCTTCCTGACCCTTCTAAGCGACGGCGACCGGCTGACCGGCGCCCTTGCCCTCGGTCCCGAGGCCAGCGAGTGGATGCAACAGGCCACGCTTGCAATACGCGCTCGAATACCGCTCGAGGTACTGAGCGACACGATCCAGCCCTTCCCCACGTTCTCGGAGATCTATGTGGCGACGCTCAAAGCCCTCAGGACTGAGATCGCAGGTGACCGCCGATCGGGCATGACATCGAGCGCGACGCCTCGGGTTGCGCGAGTGGCATGACCCCGGCATTCAGGTTCGCCTCCCTCGCTGGCGATGCGGAAGCACTCACCAACCTCGGGATCATCAAGTCGACACGACGATTGGCCGCGCCCGGAAGCATCGCTCATACCGGGTTGCTCGTGGAGGTCGCGGCCGGAGAGCTCACATGAAGGTCTTCCGACGGTCTCAGTCCCCGGACTCCGAAGCGGCTATGGTCCCGCCCGGGCGGTCGGAGGAAGCCGTCATTGGTGTGCCAGCGCACCGGGACGCGGGCCCCATCCTGGTCGCGGTGGATGGCCACCGCCACAGCTGGGACGCTTTGGAGTGGGCCGCGGCCGAGGCAGCCGGCCGTCAGTGTTCCCTTCGAATCCTGCATGCTTTTCACTGGTCCCCCACCGCAGTCGACCTCGGGGGGATGTCGGTGAACGCGTGGGATGCAGGTGCGGAAGAGGTGGCTGAGCGTGTCGCCACCAAAGCAGCCTGTCACGCCCGAACGGTTGCTCCCGGTCTGAAAGTAACCACCGTCGTGCGGGAGGGTGGGATGGCCGAGGTCGTCCTCCGGGAGGCTCGTTCGGACGCGCTGATCGTCCTGGGTAGAGGCTGCGGCGGTGGCAAGATGCGCTCGTTGACCGGGTCGGTGAGCTGGCTGGTGGCCCGTCGTGCCGCCTGTCCCGTCACCATCGTCGGACTGGCGAAGCTGGCCTCCACCGGGCCTTCTATGGGGCGGGTCGTGGTCGGACTCGAGAGTGGGGGCGATCCTCGGCTCCCCCTCGGTTTCGCCTTTCGGGCTGCCCAACGTCGCGGTGTTGGTGTAACCGTGGTCGGCGCCTCGTCACCTCAAGATCCCTCCGGACGCTCCGCCCAGAATGACGGGTTGGGAGGCGCCGCGTTTGGCGGACGTCCCAGCCTGGAGGATGCTGTGGAGTGTTTCCGGGGTGCTTTCCCGGCCGTCGACGTTCAGGAACGGCTGGTCACGGTGCCTATCGGCTCGGCACTGGTGGCAGAGTCGGCGGCCGCAGCATTGGTCGTGCTCAGTGCGCAACTGCATGGCCGTCTACTTGGACCACGTTCCAATGCCGCGGTTCGCAGCGTGTTGAGCTCGGTCCGCAGTCCGGTCGCAGTCCTGAGGACGCCAGCGGGCCGCCGACCCGGCTCCCAGATCAGTTCCGCGCCCGGAGACTCCCGTTGAGCTTCCACGTGTTCGCGCCCAGGGCCTCGCGCTAGGGCACGAACCAGTGTCCTTCACGGGCGCGACCGTCTGCCTCGTAGCGCGACCGTGGCCACAGAGATATTTACCAGATGCCACCTACAGACGGAGAAGTGAAAATTGTGTCCCAATACACCGCACCAAACCTCACCCTTGAAGCCCTAAACGGAACGACGTATGCCTTCCGCCGGTTCGGCAAGACCGGCACGACTCCCGTCGTGTTCCTCCAGCACTTCCGGGGCAACCTGGACAACTGGGATCCGGCGCTAGTCGACGACATCGCGGCCGAGCGAGAAGTCATCCTGGTCGACAGCAGTGGTGTGGGTCTCTCCACCGGGTCCACCTCACACAGCGTGAGGGGACTGGCCCGAGACATCCTCGACTTCATCGATGGACTCGGCCTCACGGAGATCGACCTGTTCGGTTTCTCGACCGGCGGTTTCGTTGCCCAAGAGGTCGTCCTCCTTCGGCCCCGCCTGGTTCGCAGACTGATCCTTGCCGGCACCGGTCCACAAGGCGGTCGGGGATTTCACCAATGGGACGAACGGATCACCGAGCACGCCTACAAGGAGGTCCAAGGCCCCGAGGACGTCTTCTACCTGTTCTTCTCTCAGACCGAGACGAGCCAGCTCAAGGCGAAGGAGTTCGTGGAACGGATCTTCACCCGGGAGCAGGACCGTGATGAGAACCCGGCGCTTACCGTGCGCGACGCCCAAGCCGAAGCGATCTCCGACTGGGGAATCCCCGACATGAGCAAGCTGGCGCGGCTGGCCGGAATCACCCAGCCCACCCTGGTGGCCAACGGTGACAACGACATCATGGTGCCGACGGTGAACTCGTACCTCCTGGCTGGCCACATCCCCAATGCCGAGCTCGTCATCTACCCCGATTCCGGGCACGGTGGGATCTTCCAGTACGCCCATGAATTCGCAGCCGAGGTCAACCAGTTCCTGTCGCTGGCCTGAGGCGGGCACGACGGTTTCGCCGACTCGGCGGCAACAAGGTAAAGGAGTGACACATGCAATCGAATGTTCTGGACCAGACGGAGGCGGGTCTCGGTGAGCTCACGGCCCTCCTGGATGACTCACCGCTCGCTGATTGGGCGAGGGATGCAGCTAGGAGATACGGGATCTCACCGCTCCGTGCCCTGGAGGTCATGGGTGGGGCACTGACCGAGACATCGCAGTGCCACCAGCCGTGCGCAGCCGATCCCGTGGTGCGCACCTGAGCCACCGTTGACGATCGGGGTCCAAGCAATCTTTTCAGATGGTGGCTGCGCCTCCTTATCGCTGTTCCACCAGACCCAGCTCGACCAGCACCGTTGCCTCCTTCGTCGCGGACGATTGTCCACAGCGAAGAGGCAGGGAACTCGAGAGGCGCGGATGCTCAGGTGTCGTGTATGTACCGGACCTTCACAATCAGGCCCGATTGGATCACGCTGTCAATTCGGCTCTTCGGATTCTGGCGGGGAGCCGCTCTACGTCGGCAGGCCGAACTGGCGAGTCCTGGGCTCGATCGTTGTCCGATGAAGTGCTGGACCCCGCCAGAATCCGAAGAGCCCCTATTTCTCTAGTGGCGGGGGGAGGATTTGAACCTCCGACCTTCGGGTTATGAGCCCGACGAGCTACCAGACTGCTCCACCCCGCGCCGTAAAAGACAACAATAGCACCGCCCGACCAAAGGTCGTTCAGCGTCGGACGGTACCCGGCGGGGATAGCGGCTCTACGCCGGCGCCGTCGAAGGCGTGGTCGTCTTCGACGGCGGTTTCGTGGTGGTTGGTGTCGGGCTCTTGCCCGCGGTGGTCGGTGTCGGGCTCTTGCCCGACGTGGTCGCCTTGCCCGACCCTGCTGTGGTCGTGGTGGTGCTGGTCGGAGCTGTGGTCCCAGTCGTGCCGGTCAGCTGCCGGATGGTGGTGAGGTCGGACTCCATCCTGGTGATGTCGTTTTGATAGGCACCGAGGTTCCCGGCCGCCAGGTCGGCCTGGGCCTGCTGATAGGCCTGCTGGGCGTCGGCAAGAAGATTCTGCACTTGCGGTGACACGGTCCCTCCACTGCCCGGCGAGGTCGACACCGGTGCCTGGAACACCTGGGTCAGGGCGTCCTGGAGCGCTACTTGGGCATTGGCGTCAGTGCCACCGGTGCCCAATGCCGCCTGTTTGCCGTACACCGCGATCACCCCTTGCAGCTCGGGGAACGAGTTGCGCGACGACTGGACGTACAGCGGCTGAATGTACAAGAGGGAGCCCGAAATAGGGATCATCAACACGTTGCCCAGTTCCACGCTCGAGCCGTTCTGGTTCAACAGGCTGATCTGGCTCGAGATTTTCTGGGTGGCGTCGATTCGGGCGGCAACCAGTGACGGGCCGTCGACGGGCTGCCCGCGGGGTGTGACGAACATCTGGAGCTGTCCGTAATGTCCGGGATCGGATCCGGCGACCATGAACCCCGAGAGCGTTTGGATCTGGCTCCCGCTGGACACCGGCACCATCGCATCGAGCAGCGTGAACGATTGCTGGGTCTGGCCCGGGACCTGGAGCACCTGGTAGATCGGCGCCATCTTCACCACCTGCCCCGTGGACACCGGCTGCCCCTGGGCATTGAGGGTCTGGGTGGTGGCCAGCGCAGCCGAGGGCGAGCCCGAACCGGGTGTGGGTGAGATCGTCCACGCGTCAGCGGCGCTGTAGAAGCTGGTGGCGTTGGTGATGTGGTACTTCCCGAACATGGAGGCTTGGATGGTGAAGATGTCCTCCGGGTAGCGGATGTGGGCCCGGAGCGCCTTGGGCATCTTCGATGCCGGGGTGAACATGTTGGGGAACGCCCGCTCGTAGGTCCGGATGATGGGATCGCTGGGATCCATGACGTAGAAGGTCATCATCCCTGTGTAGGAGTCGGTGACCACCTTGACCGAGTTGCGGATGTAGTTGAAGCTGGCCGGCAGCCCACTGGCTGACGACAGCGCCGAGGTGTTGGCGTTCTGGGCATAGGGATAGTCGTCGGTCGTCGTGTAGGCGTCCTGGATGAAGTCGATGTGCCCGTTCACCAGCGCGGCGTAGGGGTCGGAGTCGAGGCTCAGGAACGGAGCGGCCTTGGCCACCCGGACCTGGATCTGGCGGTCGAACATCACCCGTGACTGGTCGGTCAACTGGTCGGAGATCAGCATGTTGATGTCGCCGAAGCGGAAGGCGAACATGAGCCGGTTGAAGAATCCCGAGAGCTGGACGCCCCCGTCCCCTTTGTAGTGCGACTCCTGGTTGACCCCGTTGGTGAGCTGGTAGTCGATCTCAGGCTGCTTGGTGTTGGCCACCACGTATCCAGGCTCGTTCAGCCCGAAGTAGACCGACGGTTGGGTGATCTTGGGCAGTCCCTTGGTGGAGATCGGTGGAACGCCGCTGACGCCGAAGACCGGATCACCGTTGCTTGTCGTCTGGTTGGCGGGCGAGACGATCATGCCGTACCCGTGGGTGAACTGCAGATGGGTGTTGACCCACGAGGCGGCGGGCAGGTCCTGGTCGTTGACCTCCCGTACGCCCACGACGGCCGGTGTCTCCTTGCCGCCGATGTCGTAGCGGTCCACGCCCAGCGAGTTGAAGCTGTAGTAGGAGCGGATGTCCTGGAGCTTGTCGTAGGTCGGCTGGGTGACCGTCGGATCCCAGAGGCGCACGTTGGCTGTGGTGGCGCTGTTGGCGTTCAGCGTGTTGGCGTTCAGGGTCTGCGCCGCCGGATAGGGAACCGTCTGGATGCCATTGAGGTTCATGGCCGTCCGGGTGGCGTTGATGTTTCGCTGGATGTACGGGTGCTCCAGGGTGTTCTGGGCTGGGTTGACGCTGAAGGCCTGCACGGCGGCCGGGTAGATGGTTCCGGCGGTGAGGGCCACGAGGAACCACATGCCCACCCCGAGCACAGGAAGGGCCCAGCCCTGCCGACGGATGTTGAAGATCAGCAACAAGAACGCGGCCAGCGACACCAGGATCAACAGCTGCAGGGCGGGGAGCCGGGCGTGGATGTCGGTGTACCCGGGGCCCTGGACGTAGCCATCGGTCGAATTGTCGAGGTTGTATCGCTGCAGGTAGTACCCCACCGCCTTCACCAGCGCCATTAGTCCGAGGATCACCGAGATGTGGGCCTTGACCGCCGGGCGGACCCGGGGCCTGGGCCCCTGGACCCGAATGCCCCCGTTGAGATAGTGGGAGAGCACCGTGACCAGGAAGATGACGATCAGCGCGACCAGGGCCCAGTGGACGAGGAAGTTCTCAAAGGGCAACTTGAACACGAAGTACCCGACGTCCTTGTGCCACACGGGGTCTTTGGTCCCGAAATTCACCCCGTTTCTGAAGAAGATCCAGTTCTGCCATTGGCCGAGGGCCTGCGAGCCCACGATCAGAGAGAGGATGATCACCACCGCCGCTCGGATCCACCGGGAGTAGGGGCCGATCACCTCCTGGTAGCGCTTCACGAAATCGTCCTCGGCGTCGGCCGCCTCGCCCTTGGGAGCCAGGCGTTCGGCCACAACCAGACTGGCCAGGAGCAACGCCGCGAAGATCACGCAGAATGTGATCATCAGCCCGGCCTTGATCTCGAACAGGCTCCGCCACACCGAGTGAAGCCTGACCGATGAGAACCACAGTGCGTCGGTGTAGAAGACCGCGAACGTGCGCAACGAGGCGATCACAGCGATGAGGACGATGATGGCGACGATGATCCAATTCCGTCGCCTATGAGACGTGGCGCGAGGCGTCCTGGCCACGTCATCCGGTCTGCGCACGGCTGCAGCCTATGTGGCAGAAGGGGCCAGCAGGCAACGGCACCCGGAATGGGCAGGCGGATGCCGATGGCCGGTGGGGAACTCTTGTCCTGCCGGTTGTGGACCGTTCAGGGCGTTGTCGTCACAATCGGGGCAGGGGGTGGAACCGGGCGCGGCGGCGGCAATCCACTCGATGTCCTGGGAGGATCCGGCAAGCGATCCGGCCGAGAAGCCGGCGATCACGTAATCACCGGCCAGCCGCTCGATCCGCTCACCCTTCCACTCCCTGAATGCTCCGCCGACTCGCTCAGCCACCGCGGATTCATCGGCCGCGCTCATCCCATCGTCGGTGAACCGACGACGCAGCGGCCCCACGATGGTCGTGGCCAGATCATGGGCCACGCCCACGACGTGCTCGGTCAGCGGGCCGCCGGTGGACTCGTCTCCGACGAAGACCCGGCCGGCGGTGGCCGCCTCTTCCAGGAGGGGCAACGCCGCGGTGGCGTATGCGTCGAGATGCTCGACCTCGTCGGGCAACAGTTCGACCGACCACGATGACCCGTTGTTGCGCAGCCGGTCGAGGAGGTCGTTCTGATCGTCTTGAAGCGTGCGCTTCAGCCGGCGGGATAAGGCGGTGATGATGGGGCCGACGAGCTCATCACGACGATCCACCAGTGGGTTCGCCGAAGGTGTCTCCTCAGCCCCAGCCTCATCCTGGGCCTCGGCCGCCGACGCCCCACCCTCCTCTTCCGACCGCGCATCGTCACCGGCATCGCCGGCCCCCTGCTCGGCGCGGAGCTTGGCGAACAGCTCGTCGACCGACGGCGTGGGTGCAGCGGCGGCATCCGTACCGCGGTCGATCTGATCTTCGTCTTCCTGGGAGAGACCGTCGGTCCCCTCCTCTCCGGCTTCCTGGTCAGGGAGACGGTCGGACTCTTCGTGCCGGGTCCCGCCGACGGGCTCGACCGCTTCGGTGGCGAGGACCTCGGTCTCCGATTCCATCTCGTCCGATCCGCCATCGCCTTGATCACGACGGCTCAAGACGTCGGAAGTCTCGTCAGCGGCGTCAGAGGACCCTTCCGGGCCGGCGATGGCCTCGCTCTTCCCGATCTCGGCGGCGATGAAGGATTCCTGTTCGGGAGCAAGGGGCTCACCCACGCCGGCTTGGAGGACGATCGAGGGGAGCTGGTCCTCCAGGGCCGCCAGGTTGGTAAACCCAGGGTCGGCGGCGTCTTCGGCCAAGAGAGCGGTCGCCTCTTGTTCAGGGGTGCCCTGGTAGGGGCGGGCGATCGCTTCGCGTCCTGCGGTTTCTGCCGCCAACCTGGCCTCGTCCTCGGCCCGGAACAGTTCGTCGGCGATGCCGTCGACGGTGCGCCGAACGCCTCGCACCGTCTCAGCCAGGTGCTCCCGGCCCGCCCGCAGCTGCTCGATCTGGGCGTGGAGGACCTTGCGGCGCTTCGACAGATCGGCCAGTATCCGGGACCGGAGGGCTTGGGCCTCCTCGATCATCTCCCGGCACTCCGACCGCGCCTGGGCGATCATCGCCTCCGACTCGTCATGGGTCCGCTGACGGTACTCGGTCACCGATGCTTCGGCTTGGGCCGTACGTTCGGCAAGCGACTGCTCGGCCCGAGCCCCGGACCGGGCTATCTCGTCCTGTGCCTCTGCCAGGACGTTGGCCGCCTCCGCCTCTGCTTTGGCCACCATGTCGTGTGCGGCTTCGTGAGCACTCTGGAGGACCCGGGCCGTCTCCTGGCCGAGAGCCGAGGTCAGCGTCGCCTCGTCGAGCACCGGGTTCGCCGCCCGGTGCTCGGCGTCGGCCACCTCGTGACGGAGCTCGATTTCCCGCTCGGCCGCGACCCGCAGCGCATTGGCCACATGGTCCAGGTAGGCCCGGACCTCGGTGGGATCGAACCCCCGCCGCAACGTCCCGAAGGTGTGGCGGGCCACCTCGTCAGGCGACAAGCTCGATGACGACGAGATGGACAACCGGTGATCCTCAGGCATACGGAGAGCCTACGACTCGCGCTGGACCAAACCATTCATCCCGACGCGCCGGGGGGCACGGTGGCGGGTACGTGCCCGCCGTGGGTGGCCAGCACGTGGAGCGCCTGGTTCAGCGTCGACACGGCGAAGATCTGCAAGCCGGGCGTCTTCTTCGACAGAGCGGCCTTGTACTCCTGCGGAGGCACCAAGAAGATGGTGGCACCCGCTCGTTCGACGGCAATGGTTTTCTGCGGAACACCGCCGACGTCCCCGACATTGCCCTGATCATCCATAGTTCCGGTGGCCGCCACCGTCCGGTTTCCGGTCAGGTTCCCCCCTGACAGCGTGTCGATGACCCCGAGCGTCATGGCCAGGCCGGCCGAGGGCCCACCGATGTTGGTGACGTTGATGGACACCGGAAAGGGAAAGCCGTAGTCGACCTGATCCACGGACTGGACGCCCAGGGTCACATGGGCGAACTGTCCATCACCCAGGTCCACCGTCGACGCTTTCAGCGTGATCGGTACCGGCTGGGGCTTTCCCGAACCGCCCTTTTCCACCGACAGCGTGACCGTCTGGCCCGAGTGGTACTTCTTCAACACGGTGTCGAGGGAATCGGCGGTCAAGGTGGGGGTGCCATCGACGGCAGTGATGACATCACCGACATGGAGGACACCGAATGCGGGCGTTCCATTCCACGCCGCGAACACCGCCGCGCCCGCAGGTGTGGCCGGCACGGCGTAGCCCAGTCGCCGGAGGGCGGCCGCTTTGGCCTGTGACTCGGCTTGGCTCATCTCCAGATCCCCCTGGGCGTTGAGCTCCGAGGGCGGAGTGCCACCGGTAACTGATTCGAGCGGCTGGAGGTCGGTGTCGCTGCTCAGCTTGAAGTAGAGGTAGGTGAGCGCTGACACCCGACTGAGCTCGACGTCGGTCAGCTTGACGGGGTGGGTGACGGGATGAGCCCGGCTGGCGGGGACGGTGATGAACTGCTGCACCGATTGCGCCGTCCCCGGCTGGACCGCGTAGTAGTTCAGGTCGATACGCGACGAGATCACGACGGCCAGCGCCAACACCACGATGATGGCCACCGGGATGGAGACCCAGCGACGCCGTGGGCGAGGCGGCGGGATCGTCGGCCGTGGGGGGACGGTGCCGCCGGTGACCGGGAGGCTCGTGGCCACGTGCCTCTTCTCGATGTCCTCGGTCATAGTGGTGCGGTGGTCAATTCTCGTTCAACGTCTGGCGCATCGGAACCCGACCAGCCGGAATCCAGTGGTGCGGTCCATCAGCCTGCCACGGAACCGCCGCAATCCGACGTCACCGGCCGTCGCCGTTCGGTGGCCGTGGCCGGCCACATCGGAGACGAGCAGACCGCCCGCGGTGGGCTGACCGATCCCGCCCCGGTCGTCCGGGTGACCGCCCTCGGAGCCCTCGACCGACTGGGCGTTCTCGGTGACGACGAGCTGTCGGCGTCCCTGAGCGACCCCGACCCCGCCGTGCGGCGCCGGGCATGTGAGCTGGCCGGCACCTACCCCGGGTGCGCCATCGCGTCGCTGCTCGCAGACCCGGACGCCTCCGTGGTGGAGATGGCGGCTTGGGCGCTGGGCGAGCGGGAGGACCCCGGCGCGGTGCCGGCGCTTCGCCAGTTGGCCGAGAGTGGTTCTGGTCATGGGGACCCGCTGTGCCGGGAGGCGGCCGTCGCCGCTCTCGGGGCCATCGGTGACGACGCCGGCCTGCCCACCATCCTGGCCGCACTCAACGACAAGCCGGCGATCCGCCGTCGCGCTGCCGTGGCTCTTGCCGCCTTCGAGGGTCCCGAGGTCGAGGCGGCATTGCACCGCTGCCTGGACGACCGCGATTGGCAGGTGCGCCAGGTGGCCGAAGACCTGCTGGCCACCTCGTAGGGAACCGGCCATACCTGGACGGTCGGGTCCCAGCAGGCCCGGGCGGGCCGCTGTCAGCTCTCGGCGGCGGCGAAGATGGCCCGCAGGTTGTCGAAGTCATCCAGGCATTCGCCCGCGCCCTGGACGACGCACTCCAGCGGGGTGGACACCAGGTGGACGGGCACCGAGGTCTCATTGGCCACCCGGAGGGCCAACCCGCGGAGGAGGGCGCCACCTCCCACCAGGTGGATCCCTCGATAGATGATGTCCTGGGCCAGCTCCGGAGGCGATTCGCTCAGACAATCGACCACCGTGCTCACGATGGTGTTTACCTGTTCTTCGATCGCCGCCCGGATCTCTCTGGGCGTGAGCACGACCGTCTTGGGCAATCCGGTCGAGACCTCGCGCCCGCGGACCTCGGCCCGCACCTCGCCGGCGTAGGCCATGGCCGACCCGATGGCCAGCTTGATGTCCTCACCGGTGCGCTCGCCGATGGCTATGCCGTACTCGGTCCGCACGTAGGCCTGGATGGACGCATCGATGTCGAAGCCGCCGCACCGGATGGCCCGGACGGCCACCAGACCGCCCAGCGAGATGACCGCCGTCTCCGTGGTTCCTCCGCCCACGTCCACCACCATGT
The DNA here is from genome assembly GCA_963781305.1 of uncultured Acidimicrobiaceae bacterium. Classification (GTDB taxonomy): domain Bacteria; phylum Actinomycetota; class Acidimicrobiia; order Acidimicrobiales; family RAAP-2; genus DASXMT01. The sequence continues at coordinate 322,438 of CAWAFL010000013.1, read as the reverse complement.
TGCCCATCGGCTCGTGGATGTCGAGCCCTGCGCCCATGGCCGCCGCCATCGGCTGCTCGATGAGGTACGCCGCCGAGGCCCCCGCCCGCCGGGCTGCCTCTTTGACCGCCCGCCGTTCGACGGAGGTGATGGCCGAGGGCACGCAGATCAGCACCCGGGGCCGATTGACCTTGGAAACGCCGGCCCGACGCAGCAGCAGGCGGATCATCCGCTCGGTGATGTCGAAGTCGGTGATCGCCCCTTGACGCAACGGGCGGACGGCGACGATGTAGCCCGGGGTCCGGCCGATCATCTGCCAGGCCTCGTTGCCGACGGCCAGGACCTCATGGGTCCTGGTGTTCAGGGCGATGACGGTCGGCTGGTTCAAGACGATGCCCCTACCCTTGGCGTACACCAGGGTGTTGGCCGTTCCCAGATCGATAGCGAGGTCCCGAGCCACGGGGACATCGTAGGGCTCCCCCCTGGGTACGGCGGTCCAGGCGCTCGAAACGAGACCGGACTGAGAGGACAGACGACCCTCGTCGACATCGTGGGGCGACGTCCGGAAGCACAAGGACCTCGGTAGTCTGCAGTCGATGCACGGAGGGTTCCCGGAGGCCGACGATCCGGATCCGGACGACTCGGATCATGAAGATCCGGAGCTCGATCGTATTCGGGGATGGTTGTCTCCCGACGACAGATTGTGGCGACATCCATCGGAAATGGGCGGGGGCGGGGCGGTCACACCGCGGCCGACCTCGACCATGGACCGCAGCCGGTCCAGTCAGTGGGTGGCCAGTACCGCGGCAGTCTGCGTCGTCGGAGCGCTGCTGGTCGGGGGACTGCTCATGGCCAACACGGGTGCGTCGCCGACCGCCTCCCCCCGCAGCACGGCCACGACCACGGCCGATGTATTGGCCAGCCCCACCACCGAGCGGGGTGACGAGCGCACCATCACCAAACAGCAGATGGCCCAGACCGTGTCGACCATCGGCCCCTCCATGGTGGCCCTGACCGTGACCGCCGCCGGTCGGACCACCCACAGCGCCGGGGTCACAGTCGAGAGCGGCGGCATCGTGGTGGCCCTGGCCAGCGCGGTAGCCGGCGCCACCTCGATCACCACCGTGGACCCAGACGGGCACCGGACGTCGGCGGCCGTGTTGGCCAGCGATCAGAACTCGAACCTGGCCATCCTCCACGTGAACGCCAATTTGCCGGTGGCCCAGTTCAGTGACGGCGACATGAAGCCCGGTGACGCCACCGTGGCCGTGGCCCCCGAGCCTCGAGCGAATCGGGCCGGCGGCATCACCGATGCCGTCTACGAGGGGACGGTCCGATCGTCGGGCACGGCGGTGGATGCCGATGCGACCACGTCGGCCATGTCGGCCACCGCGGTCAACGCGCCACTGGGCACGGGTGACACCGGCTGCGCCCTGATCAACCACGCCGGTGACGTGACCGGGATCCTGGACACCACCACCACCATGAACGGACGGCGGGTATCGGTGTTCCTCCCCGCCGACCTGGTTGTCGGCGTGGCCACCCAGTTGATCGCGACCGGGTCGGTGCAGCACGGCTGGCTCGGGGTCGACGCCAGCGATCTCACCGCCCCCTCATCACCTCCCGGTGCCAGCACGATCAGCACCTCGGCCACAGGCGGTGCATTGGTCGACACGGTGCAACCCGGCGGGGCGGCGGCCCGGGCCGGCATCCAGGTCGGCGATTCGATCGTGGATATCGACGGGAAACCGGTTCGGTCCCTCGCCGACCTGCGTACCCGGCTCTATGCCGAGCCACCGGGGGCGACCATTACCGTGACCTATGACCGGAACGGGGCCGAGTCCACGGTCGGCGTGGAGCTGGTGGGGGCACAAGCCGACGCATCACCGGCAGGCTGACCGCCGTAGCATGCAGGTATGACCTCTCAGGGCCCAGGAGATAGGGGCAGTCCTTTTCAATTCCTCCTCGGCGACTTGATGAACATGCTGGGTGGCGCAAACACCGACCAATGGGAGCTCACCCGGGCATTCGGCCTGAACGTGGCTACCGGTGGGACGGCAGAGCCCAACGTGGAGCCGCTGCAGCGGATCCGGTTGGAGGAGCTGGCCCGTGTGGCCGAACTGCACGTCACCGAGACCACCGGCATGCCTATCTCATCCGACGGCCGCCGCGTGGCCTGCATCCCGGTGGGGCGGGGTGAATGGACGGCGCGCGCCCTCGATGCCTGGCGACCGGCGTTGTCGGCCATGGCCGCCCCGGCCCCAGGTGCGCAGTCGGCAGGGACTCCGCCATCCCCCGAACAGCTCTTCGGCGACGAGGCTTCGGGCGAGGGATTCGGCGAGCTCATGAACAAATGGGCCGCCGCCATCGGGCCCATGTTCGTCGGCCTTCAGCTCGGGTCGGTCGTCGGCCACCTCTCGCAGCGGGCGCTGGGCCAGTACGTGCTCGCCCTCCCGTGGCCACCGGCCGATGAGCTCCTGATCGTCACGGCCAATGTCGCCTCGTTCGCCGAGGACTGGAGCCTGCCCGAAGAAGAGGCCCTCCTCTGGGTCTGCGCGCGCGAGCTTGCCTCCCATACGGTGCTGAGCCGTCCCTCGGTCCGTGGCCGGCTGGATGAGCTGGTCCGCGAGGTAGCCGAATCGGCCACCGCCGCCCAAAGTGGCCTGTCCGAGCAACTGCAGTCCCTGGGCGAGGGGGGCATGGACATGGAGGCCCTGCAGTCGCTGTTCGGGGACCCCGACGCCCTCCTCGGAGGGTTGTTGACCCCCGAAGCACGACACTCGTCGGACCAGCTCACCTCGTTGGCCGTGGTCATCGACGCCTATGCCGACCATGTCGCCGAGTTGGTCGGTACTGCCCTGGTCAGCTCCCACAGCCAGCTGGCCGAAGCCTGGTACCGGCGGCGCACTGAGCGGGGCAAGGGGGAAGAGGCCGCCGGGGCGTTGTTCGGGCTCGACCTCGAACAGGCTCAGGTCGACCGGGGACGCGCCTTTGTCAGCGGGGTGATCGAGCGAGCAGGCGAGGACGGCCTGGGCCGCCTGTGGTCCTCGGCCCGCAACCTTCCCACCCCGGCCGAAGTCGACGCCCCAGGATTGTGGTTGGAACGGATCGACCTCCCCGAGCTCGATCAACCGGCAGGGGAAGACTGAACCTGGGTACCGCCGCCGATGGCGGCGCAACGGTCAGGAGGCAGGGGTCTCCACCGCAGGAGCTCCCTCGGCAGGAACCTCGGCGTCGGGCACGGCAACGGCCTCTTCGTCGGGGACGCCCAGGTCCCATTCGAGAAGGATGTTCTCCCGCTCGGCGTCACGCACCACCCGCTCGCGGTTGCGCCGGTACTGGGGGTCGTGGGGAGGGAGCAACACCAGGCGGGCCTGGGTGCGCTGGCGGAACTCCTCGATGAGATCCCGATCGCCGAAGTCGGACTGCACCTCCCAGTGCGGTGCGACCGGACCGAGGTACACCACCCGGACATGGCCGCGCGGTGGTTGAGGCTCTTCGCTCTCCACAACCTCAGGTTCGTCGGTGGCCGGGGACATCACAGTGGGTTCCTCCTGGAAAGACAGCGAAGCAATCCTACCCGCCGTTGGGATTCGTCCCGAGAGTGACGCTGACGGTTTGTTGCGCGCTTCCTCGGTAGATGCCGACCTGGACGACATCTCCCGGGTTCAGGGGGTGCAGCGCCGTCGTCAGGGCGGTGGCCGTGGTGATGGGCATGCCGTTCAGCGAAACGATGACGTCGTTGGTTTTCAGGCCGCCCTGGGCGGCGGGGCTCCCCGCTTGGACGCTACCGACCAGGGCACCGGTAGTGGGGGTCAGATGATCCTGTTGTTGCAGCGTCGGGGTGACGGTGAGGACGCTGACTCCCATGTAGGCCTTGTTGGCCGCCGGCGTCGGGGTGGGGCTGGTGGCGCCGGGACCGCCGGTCCCCCCCTGCCTCAGGCTGGCCAGCTGGGGCTTCACCGAATCGATGGCGATGGCGAACCCGATGTTCTGGGTCGGGGCGTTCCCCTGGCTGCTGGCCGCCACTGCCGTGTTGATGCCGATCACCTGGGCCTGGGCGTTGACCAGCGGCCCACCCGAGTTCCCCGGGTTGATGGCCGCGTCGGTCTGCAGCAGGCCCGACAGGTTCTCCGTCTTTCCGCTGTCGTCCTGGGTCGTCAGCGACCTGTTCTCGGCCGAGACGATGCCCTGGGTGACCGAGGGGCCGCCGGACAGGGCCAGGGCGTTGCCGATGGCCAGCACGTCGTCGCCCACTTGCGTCTGCCCCGAGTCCCCCAATGACACCGTGGGCAGGTTGCTGACGTTGTCGATCTGGACCAGCGCCAGGTCGCGGCTGGGGTCGGTACCGATGACGTGGGCAGGCAACGACTTGGTCTGACCGAACAACGTGGCCGTCACCGACGACGCCCCAGAGACGACATGGTTGTTGGTCAGCACCTCGCCCTGCGGGGTGAGGATCATGCCCGTGCCCGCGGCCTCGACAAAGTCGCCGCCGGAGCTCTGGACGGCGTGGCTGTCGATGGACACCACGGCCGGTTCGACTTTGGCCAGTACCGACTGGATGTCCTGGGGCTGGGCCAGCACGCTCTTGTTGGGGAAGAACTTCTCGACCTCGGTCTGTTGGTGATTGATCCCGATCACCGCACCCACACCCGCTCCGATGGCGGCAGCCAGGACGGCGGTGGCAATGACCACCGCCAGCCAGTTCCGGCGGGTCAGCGTATGGCGAACTACCTGGCGGCGCGGCGGGGGCTGGGGATAGATGAACCCGGGTCCGTATCCCGGTGGGCCATAGCCGCCGTAGTGACCGGAAAACCCGTAGTAACCCGGCGACGGGTAGGGCGATCCCATCGGATAGCCGGGCACAGGCGGGGCTCCCGAAAGCGGTGGTGGCAAAGGCGCCCCGGGCGGCGCCTCGGGGACGGGCAAGGGGCCGGCGCCTGGGAGTGGGGCGGACGGCACCGGGGCTGGAGCGGACGAGGAGGGATCCCGCCCAGCAGGGTCCTCAGCGGGTCTTTCCTGGCTTTCCTGGGGTCGATCGGTCTGCCCTTCATAAGAAGAACCTGGTCCTCCATAAGAAAATTGTGAGGATTCCATCAACTCTGGCTCGTTTCGCGCCGACGAACACCTTGAAATGCGAGACTACCTGTGGAACCGGCGGGAGCGGGATCGGGAAACGATCACGACTATGCCGCCGCCGAGTGTCAGGGAGGTCGTCATGGGAACGGACTGGATGAGTCAGGGTAAGTGCCGAGATCTCTCGCCGTCCTTCTTCTTCCCCAGCGACGGTATCGGTGTCCAAGAGGCACAGCGGGTCTGCGCTGAATGCCCCGTCGCCGAGGCCTGCCTCCAATATGCCTTGGACGAGCGAGTCGATCACGGGGTGTGGGGCGGCAAGTCGGAGCGGGAACGTCGCCGCATCCTCCGCCGTCGTCGCTTGTCCCACGCCGCTCGGGTCTGAGCGCCCCGCGGGGTCGCCGGACGGCCCCTTGCCCATGACCGTCGAGTGCGTGGTCAACATCAGCGAGGGCCGGGATGACTCCGTCGTCGACGCAGTGGCTTCGGTGGCCGGGCCGACGCTGCTCGATGTCCATTCCGACCCGGACCATCACCGCTCGGTGCTTACTCTCGGAGGCTCGGCCTTCGACGTCGTAGCGGCTACACGGGCCGTCGTCCGAGAGGCGTGCGCACTGATCGACATGCGGGTCCACCGGGGGGTGCATCCCCGCCTCGGTGCGGCCGACGTCGTGCCCTTCGTCGCACTCGATGGCCCTCTCGACCAGGTCGTCTCCCTCCGGGACGACTTCGCCCGGTGGGCGGGCCAGGACCTGCACCTGCCGTGCTTCCTCTACGGCCCCGAACGGAGCCTCCCTACCGTCAGACGAGAGGCCTTTCGATCCGCCGATCCCGACACGGGTCCCCACACCCCTCACCCCACTGCCGGCGCCAGCGCGATCGGCGCCCGCCCGGTGCTCGTTGCGTACAACGTCTGGGTGGTCGGACCGGACGACGGTTTGGCGTCAGCGCTTGCCCTCGCCCGCCAGGTGGCTCGCACGGTCCGGGGCTCAGCAGTTCGGAGCCTGGGGTTGCCCGTCGGAAACAAGGCCCAGGTCAGCTGCAACCTGATCGATCCGCAGGCGGTGGGGCCGGCCCAGGTATACGACATGATCGCCCGAGCGGTCAGCGGGCTCGGCGGGTCGGTGGACCGGGCCGAGCTGGTGGGCCTGGTTCCGGCCGATGTTCTCGCCGCCGTGCCGGAGCATCGCCATCGAGAGCTCGACGTGAGCCAGGACCGGACGATCGAGGCGCGCCTCGAGTCGACCGGTCAGATGCACTCCTCGTTCAGGAGGCGCTGACGACGGAACGTCGCTGCATGGCTCGGGCCCGGCGGAGGCGGCGGCGCTCCCGCTCGGACAGCCCGCCCCAGATACCGAACTTCTCCCCGTTGGCCAGGGCGTACTCGAGGCAGTCCTCGCGGACCACACAACCTCGGCAGACCTCTTTGGCCTCCCGGGTCGAGGCTCCCCGTTCGGGAAAGAACAGATCAGGGTCCACACCCATGCAGTTGGCTTTGTTCTGCCAGCCCTGCTCCTGGCGTCCGTACAGCAGCGACACGATGTCCATCGGCACGCCTCCCCTCACCACTCAGCTCTGCGGATCAACTGCGGGTACAGGTGTGCCGCATAGCACGTATGTAACTACAACGGTGTTATCTTTCCCCATTGCAGCCCAAAACGCAAGGTGAAATCAGGCGCGATCAGGTAGTAAGCCCCGTGAGATCGGGTATTCGGCCCTCTGCGATCAGGGACCCGGCCCTCAGCCGGCTCGTCGCCCCCGGGTGCGCAGCGTCCGCTTGTGCTGGAGGAAGTCGACCAGCACGTAGTCACCCAGCTCCCCGGGTGAGGTGGCGAATGCCCTCCCCTTGTTGATCCTGGTCAGCTGTTCGACGAACCCCCGGAGGGCACGATCGGGCTCGAGCAAGAAGGTGTTGATGGTGATCCCGGCCCGGGTGCACCGCATGACCTCGGCCAGGGTGACCTCGAGCGTCTCGGGGATGGGCGGGTAATTGAAGTAGACGTCATAGCCGACGCCGTCTGCGTACTGCACCAGGTGGGCGGTGGGTTCACCGTCGGTGACCAGGATGATCTGCTTGGTCCCGGGCTGGTGGGCGAGCATCTTGCGGGCCAGGAGCAGACCGTGCTGCAGGTTGGTGCCGTAGACGTAGTCCCAGCTGACCGTGGGCAGGTCCTCGGGCTCGATGACCCGGGCCACCTCCGAGAACCCCACGATGCCCAGGTAGTCACGGGGGAACCGGCTGGAGATCAGGGTGTGCAGGGCGAGGGCCATCTTCTTGGCCGGGACGAAGTTGTCCCGCATGGGCATGGACAGGGACAGGTCGAGCAACAACACGGTGGCCGACCGGGTCAGGGCCTCGGTCTCGATGACCTCGAAGTCGTCGGGCGAAAGCCGTACCGGGACGCCGCTTCCGGCCCGGCGCACGGCGTTGTGCACGGTCCGGGACAGGTCCAGATTGAACGGGTCCCCGAACTCATACGCCTTGGTCGTCTCCTCCCGGTCGTGGCCCACGCCCGACCAGGTGGCACGGTGGTTGCCAATCCGGTCCTTGTCCAGCTGCCCGAACAGGTCGGACAGGGCCTGTTGCCCGATGCGACGGATTCCCTGGGGGGTCAGCTCATAGCGACCCTCGCGTTGCTCGATGAGACCGGCGTCGGCCAGCTGCTTGGCCAGCTTGGCCAGCCGGTCCAGCGACTTGGCTGCGTCGTCACCCAGGTGGCGGGCCACCTTGTCCAGGTCGACCTCGGAGAGGGCGGCGGGCGAGTTGGCCGAGCGGAGGAACGCCTCGAGCTCGTCGAGGTCCTTGAGCCGGGCGGCGGCGTCGGTCGCACCGGACATGCTCAGCGGCTCGTCGCCGCTGAACCGCATGCGCTGCTCCCAGCCGGCCTGGGGGAAGGCCTTCCGCAGGTTCTCGCCCAGGCGGTCGACCTGCCAACGCAGGTCCATGTCCTCCAGCAGCGATTCGGCCAGCCCCTGGAGCTGGGCCCGCTGCTCGGGCGACATGGAGTTCCACATGGCCTGGGCCGCGGCCATCTGGGCGGCCAGCTGCTCGAGGAGCTCGTCGAGGGTGGTCGGTTGCCCGGGGAAGAGGTCGCCGAATCGCTCCATGAACGACTCGAAGCTGGGATCGAGGGGCTCGCCCGCCTCGCGCTGCTCGAGCATGCGGTTGAGGGCGTCGAAGGCGTCGCGCATCCGGGCCAGCTGCTCGGGATCGGGGTTGGCCATGGCCTCGGACACCTGCTCGAAGTAGGTCTTGGTCACCTCTTCTCGGAGCTTCTCCATGAGCTCCTCGAAGTGCTGCCTGGCCTCGGAGGAGACGAACTCGTAGCTCTGGAGACCGCGGACCGTCCCGGCCAGGTCAGAGGGGAGCAGGTCGAGCTGCATGCGCCGTTCGGTGGCCACCTCGTCGGTGACCTGCTGGCGGCGCTCGTCGCCCGAATTCCGGGCGTCCGTCTCCAGCTGGTCGATGCCCTCGCTCTCCTCGTCCAGGACGTCTTGGAGCTCCTCGGCGATCTCGCTGTAGGCCCCACCCAGGTCACCTCGGTCCAACTGGTCCTCGCGCTCGAGCCGGAGGCGGTCCAGCAGCTCGCGGAGGCCCTGGACCTGTTCGCCGTCGGGGGTCTCCCAGCCCCGGTTGAGCATGCGCTGCAGCGCCTCGTGGAGATCCCCGTTGGCCAGCAGGTCATCGGTCAGCTCGGACAGCACCGCATCGGTGTCGTCGATCAGGCTTTCCTGGGTGCCGTCCCAGCGCCGGTAGTCGAAGCGCCAGCCCACGGGCTCAGCCCCGACCCCGATAGGTGGCCCGGGGGCCCGCCGCTTCCTTGTTGAGCCGTTTGGTGAGGTGCAACCCCTCCAGAACGAACTCCAGGGCGCTGGCCACGACGGCCGGGTCCTCAGAGCCGGCCAGAGCCAGCACCGGACCGGACAGCACCGGCATGCGGGTCAGCGTCTCGGCGTAGGCCGACGACGGGAGGTCGTCGCCCGCATGGACGACGGTGTCCTCACTGAAGGCGGCCACCACGCCCTGGGGATCGTCGAACCGCACCCGGCGGCGGAACACGGTGAGGACGGCGGCGGAGACCAGCTGGGACATGAGCAGCTCTTCCCGGCCCTCCTCGAGGGTCTCGATCTCCACCTTGCCCTGGGTCGATGACACCAGCGACTGCAGGTCCGACACGCGGGGCACGGCCTCGCTCTCGCCCGCCCGGAGGGCTCGGCGGGTGGCATTGGCCGTCAGCGTCTCGTAGTTGGCGATGGTGAGCCGGACGGACACGCCCGAGCGCTGGTTGAGATGGGGGCTCTGCCGGGCCAGCTGGCTCAGCTCCGCCACCACCTCGGCCATGAAGTCGGGCATCTCGACCCGGGTCACCCCGCCACCCGAGGCGGTGATGTCGCCGGGGACGTACGACTCCATCCGGGCGATGGCCAGCTCGGTGGCGGCGTCGGGCGGGTAATGGGTGCGGATCTGCGCACCGAAGCGATCCTTCAGCGGGGTGATGATCCGGCCGCGGTTGGTGTAGTCCTCTGGGTTGGCCGTCGCCACCAACATGATGTCCAGGGGAAGGCGAACCCGATGGCCCCGGATCTGCACGTCGCGCTCCTCGAGCACGTTGAGCAGCCCCACCTGGATCCGCTCGGCCAGGTCGGGGAGCTCGTTCACGGCGAAGATCCCGCGGTTGAGCCGGGGGACCAGCCCGTAATGGATGGTCAGCTCGTCGGAGAGGTACCGGCCCTCGGCCACCCGGATGGGGTCCACCTCACCGATGAGGTCGGCGATCGAGGTGTCCGGGGTGGCCAGCTTCTCGCCGTACCGGTCGCGGCGGGGCACCCAGGAGATGGGCGTCTCGTCCCCCTGCTCGGCCACCAGGTCCTTGGCGTAGCGGGACACCGGCGCGAAGGGGTCGTCGTTGATCTCCGAGTGGGCGACGATCGGCAGCCACTCGTCGAGCAGGGACACCAGTGAGCGGATCAGCCGGGTCTTGGCCTGTCCCCGCTCCCCCAACAGGATGATGTCGTGACCGGCGAGCACCGCGTTCTCGAGCTGGGGCAGCACCGTGTCCTCGAACCCGAGCACCCCACGAACCAGGGGCTGGCCGGCGGCGATCCGAGCGGCGGCGTTGCGCCTGATCTCGGCGGCGACGGTCGACGGCTGCCAGCCCGACGCTTTGAGCTGGCCTAACGTCGTCACATCGGGTGGGGGGCCGGCGGGCGTCTCGGTGAGATCAGCGGCTTCGGTGAACTCGGGAGGGGTCATGGGCACGAGCCTACGCGTGCCCAGGGGAGTCTCGTTCCGCGGCTGCGAGCGGTGGCGTTTCACGTACCCCCCGGCGGAGTGGAAAGATGATGCACCGTCAGCGCTCCGGGCCCTGTGGCTCGCGCGGAATTTCAGGCCTTTACCGGCCATTAGAGGGAGGCTCGGCTTGACCACGACGGAGGACGCAACAGTTACCCCGGTGGTCCTCGGGGGCGTGCGGGGCGGTCCGGAGGTCCCCACCCTGCGCAGGGACACCTGGTGGGTCCTGCCGGTGGTGACAGCTACCGTGCTCACCTTGTTCGTGGGCTACGCCACCTGGGCCGCGTTCTCGAACAAGGACTACTACGCCGGCGCCTCCCTGCACCGGAACCTGATCTCGCCGTTCTACTCCCCGTGCCTCACGGCCAGCTGCGTGCCGGGCAGCCATCCGGGAACCATCATCACCTGGTGGACCGTCTCCCCGGCGCTGCTCATCCTCATCTTCCCGCTGGGTTTCCGGCTGACCTGCTACTACTACCGGAAGGCCTACTACCGGTCGTTCTGGTTGTCGCCGCCGTCGTGCTCGGTGGCCGACGCCCACGGCTCCTATACCGGTGAGGCGCGCTTTCCCCTGATCTTTCAGAACATCCACCGGTACTTCTTCTATGCCGGTCTGGTGTTCAACGTGATCCTGACCATCGATGTCGTGGTGGCCTTCGAGCAGCCGGGCCAGGGCATCGGCATCAGCGTGGGCACCGTGGTCCTGTTGATCAACGCCGTTCTCCTGTGGCTCTACTCGCTCAGCTGCCACGCCTGCCGCCACCTCTGCGGGGGCGGGGTGAAGCAGTTCTCCAAGCACCCCATCAGGCACAAGATCTGGCAGACACTGACCCCCCTCAACGCCCGGCACATGCAGTTCGCCTGGATGAGCCTGGTCTTCGTGGCCCTGACCGATCTCTACGTGCGCCTGGTGGCCAGCGGGGTCATCCACGACGCCGGCTTCCATTTCTAGAGGGACTGAGGACATGGCAGAGTACGAAACCCACGAATTCGACGTCATCGTCATCGGCGCCGGCGGTGCCGGGCTCCGGGCCGCCATCGAGGCCAAGGCCAAAGGGCTGCGCACCGCGTTGGTGTGCAAGTCCCTCCTGGGCAAGGCCCACACGGTGATGGCCGAGGGTGGCGTGGCCGCCGCCCTCGGGAACGTCTATCCCGAGGACAGCTGGCAGGTGCACTTCCGGGACACCATGCGCGGCGGCAAGATGCTGAACAACTGGCGGATGGCCCAGCTCCATGCCCAAGAGGCTCCCGACCGGGTCCGGGAGCTGGAGGATTGGGGGGCCCTCTTCGACCGGACCAAGGACGGCCTCATCCTCCAGCGGGACTTCGGCGGCCACCGTTTCGCCCGGCTGGCCCACGTGGGCGACCGCACCGGGTTGGAGCTCATCCGCACCCTGCAGCAAAAGGCGGTGACCGACGGCATCGACGTGTTCATGGAGGTGAAGGTCCTCCGCCTGCTCCGGGACAGCGACGGCACCGTCTCGGGCCTGGTCGGCTACTGGCGGCCCAGCGGTGAGTTCGTGGTGTTCAAGGCCAAGGCCGTGGTGCTGGCCACCGGGAGCATCGGCAAGAGCTGGATGTACACCTCGAACTCCTGGGAGTCGACCGGAGACGGCCACGCCATGGCCCTGTGGGCCGGGGCCGACCTCATCGACATGGAGTCGGTGCAGTTCCATCCCACCGGGATGGTGTGGCCCCTGTCGGTCAGGGGCATCCTGGTCACCGAGGGGGTCAGGGGCGACGGCGGCGTGCTCCGGAACTCCGAGGGCACCCGCTTCATGTTCAACTACATCCCCGAGATGTTCGCGGCGGAGACGGCGGACACCGAGGAAGAGGCCGACCGGTGGTACGAGGACCACTCCCTCGGCCGGCGGACGCCGGAGCTGCTCCCCCGCGACGAGGTGGCCAGGTCCATCAACAGCGAGGTGAAGGCGGGCAGGGGCAGCCCGCACGGCGGCGTCTACCTCGACATCGCCAGCCGCCGGAGCCCCGAGTACATCCGGCGCCGCCTCCCGTCGATGTACCATCAGTTCAAGGAGCTGGCCGGGGTGGACATCACCACCGAGGCCATGGAAGTGGGACCGACCTGTCACTACGTCATGGGCGGCGTCCGGGTGGAGGCCGACTCCGCCGCCGCCACCGCCCCGGGCCTGTTTGCCGCAGGCGAGGTGGCCGGGGGGATGCACGGCGCCAACCGGCTCGGCGGGAACTCGCTGTCGGACCTCTTGGTCTTCGGTCGGCGGGCCGGGCTGGGCGCGGCCGAGTACGCCTCGGGTCGCAGCGGCGCCCCGTCGGTGGACGCGGCCGAGATCGACGAAGCAATCGCCGCCGCCGAAGCCCCGTTCCAACGGGAGGAGGGGGAGAACCCCTACGACGTGCACCACGAACTGCAGCGGACCATGCAGAGCCTGGTCGGGATCATCAGGACCGAGTCCGAGCTGAAAGAGGCGATGGTCAAGATCGAAGAGCTCGAGGACCGGGCCAACAACGTCTCCATCGGTGGCGGGCGGCCCTACAACTCGGGATGGAACCTGACCACCGACCTGCCCTCGATGCTCACCGTTTCCCGGTCCGTGGCCCAAGGAGCGCTCAATCGCAAGGAGAGCCGAGGGGGCCACACCCGCGATGACTACCCCATGCCCGATCCGGAATTGGGGAAGGTCAACTTCGTGCAGCGCATCCCGGCCGATGGCGAACACCACGGTGGTGTCCTCGACGTCCCGCCGGTGCGAAGCATCACCATCACCCCAGAGCCCTTGCCGGTCATGCCCGCCGAGCTCGAGGCCCTGTTCGAGGAGGCGCACTGATGGCTGACGAGACCCTTACCGAAGAGCCCGGCGAGCCGGAGTCCCCGTCCACGGCGACCGTCGGCGACGTCACCGACCAGGACGACGGCGTCCTGCCCACGACCGCACCGTCGGCTCCGTCGGCTCCTGCGGCGCCGTCCCCTTCGGCTCCGGTGGAGCCGGTGCAGGACAGCGGCGAGGTGACCATGCACCTGTGGCGCGGCGATGCGAGCGGCGGTGACTTCCAGACCTACGAGCTGCCGGCCCAAGAGGGCGAGGTGGTCCTGGACGTGATCCACCGGGTCCAGGCCGCCCTCGCTCCCGATCTGGCCTGCCGGTGGAACTGCAAGGCGGGCAAGTGCGGATCCTGCTCGGCCGAGATCAACGGCAAGCCCTCGCTGATGTGCATGACCCGGATGGACACCCTCCCCGAGGGAGAAGCAGTCACCGTGGCCCCGCTGAAGACGTTCCCCGTCCTGCGCGACCTGGTCACCGACGTCTCCTTCAACTACGAGGTGGCCAAGCGGATCCCGCCCTTTGCCCCCCGGGCCAAGACGGAGGACGAGGTCGAAGCGGGTGGCTACCGGATGCAGCAGATGGACGTGGAGCGGAGCCAGGAGTTCCGCAAATGCATCGAGTGCTTCCTGTGCCAGGACGTCTGCCACGTCATCCGGGATCACGAGGACAATAAGACCTCCTACGCCGGACCACGGTTCTTCATCCGGTCGGCCGAGCTCGAGATGCATCCTCTGGACACCAACGACCGGCGCCAGCTCCTCCAGCAGGAGCAGGGACTGGGCAAGTGCAACATCACCAAGTGCTGCACCGAGGTGTGCCCCGAGCACATCAAGATCACCGACAACGCCATCATCCCGTTGAAAGAGCGCGTGGTCGACGCCAAATACGATCCGGTGGCCTGGTTGGGTCGGAAGATCGGCCGCCGGACCAAGCGTTCGGCCGCCGAGGCGGCGGCGGCGGCGCCCGCCCAGGGGCCGGCCGCCATTGAGCCGGGCACGGTCGAGGCGGAAGCGCTCGAGGCGGACAGGGTCGAGCCGGTCGAGAACGCATTGGCCGACTGAGAACCGGTGGGACGCTCGTGCCCCGGTTCCTGAGCCCCGAGTGGGTCGACGCCTTCGATGCCGCCCTGCAGGGGGTGGTACTGCCCGAGCCCGGCGACGATGCAGGTATCGCCGCAGCAGCCGGCCGCTTCACCGTGGCCCAGATCGTCCACGGGGGGCCCGACGGCGAGGTCACCCTGGTCATGACGGCTGATTCCGGTTCGCTCCGGATGACCCTGGCAAACGGGACCCACCGGGAGACTCGCGCCGACGTCACCATCGTGGTCGCCTATGAGGACGCGGCCGCCCTCTCCACTGGGGAGCTACGGGCCGCCGACGCCATCACCGCAGGGCGCATCCGGGTCCGCGGCGACCTCTCGGTCTTGGCCGCCGGACAGGCCATGCTGGTGGCGGCCCAGCCCCACATCCAGTCACTGGCGGCGACCACGACCTATTGACCGACAGCTGGGGCGGCGGGCCGGTGGCCGGCACCCGGCGCCGACAGGAGGGCCATGGAGGTAGTGAACAGCCGGACCATCATCCACCCCAGCGACCTCGATCGGTCGCTCGAGTTCTATGGCTCACAACTGGGCCTGGCCGTGGCCCGGGAGTTCGGCTCGGGCCCGTTCCGGGGTGTGGTCTTCTTCCTCGGGGGTGGATTCATCGAGCTCTCCGGTCACAGCGATGTCACCACCGGGGCAGCGGGAGGCCCAGCCAGCCCGCCCATTGCCCTGTGGCTGCAGGTTCGAGACGCCCGCGCCGCGGTGGCCGAGCTGTCCGATCGGGGCGTGCCCATCGTCCGGTCCCCGCAGCTGGAGCCGTGGGGCCTCATCGAGGCGTGGATCGAGGACCCCGACGGCCTACGCATCCATCTGGTCGAGATACCCAAGGATCATCCCATCCGCCGTGATGTCCGCGACCGGCCCGACGGCTGAGCCCCAGCTCCCACGACCCGGCCGTGGGCGACCCCTTCGGAAACCGCTTCGAGCTCGTCCCGGGCTGATCGGCCCAGCGGGACTGTGGCCGGATTGGGGACGTTTCACCTGGTAGGAGGGGCCCATGACATACGGACGGGCAGGGGGGTAATCTCAGCTCCCAGCACAGTCTACGAAGGGGGAACCCCGTGGCATTGTCCGGATTCATGGACGACCAGGTGCTCCAGCATTATCGCGCCCTCCTCGATGCCGAGGATGGCGCGTTCGACGCACTGGAGCACGCGTGCGAGGACGGCGACCGCCGCCATTGGGAGGCCGACGTGGCCGAATGGCAGCAGGCGCTGAGCAAGAAGATCGTCTTCTTGCAGCGCCTCGGCATCGAGATGCCCGAGCTGGCCGCGACCTGAGGCCGATCGCCGGGGACGGACCCGGCTAGGGAACCGACCCGGCCAGGGAACCGTGAGGGGTGGGCTAGGGAAGCAACGACGCCACGTCGGAGCGTTCCGCCTCGAGCTCTTCGGTCGTCACCCGAATGCGATCGGTGGCGAACTCGCCGTGCTCCAGTCCCTCCACGATCGTCCATCCACCGTTGCCGTCGCTGCGGACCGGGAACCCGAACTGCAGGCCCTCGGGCACGCCGTACTCCCCCTTGGAGATGACGGCGAGGGAGGTGAAGTCGTCTGCCGGTGTGGGGGTGGTGATGCTCACCACCGAGTCGATCACGGCATTGGCGGCCGACGCGGCCGACGACAGGCCGCGGGCCTCGATGATGGCTGCCCCCCGCTTCTGCACCGTGGAGATGAAGTCCCCCTGAAGCCACGCCGTATCGGTGATGACCTCGGTCACCGGTTTCCCGTCGATGCGCGCGTTGGCGAAGTCAGGGAACTGGGTGGCCGAGTGGTTGCCCCAGATAGCCAGGTTGGTCACCGAGGACACGGGGACCCCGGCCTGCTTGGCCAGCTGGCTCTTGGCCCGGTTCTCGTCGAGCCGGGTCATCGCGAACCAACGGTCAGTGGGGATCTCGCGCGCGTTGGACCGGGCGATGAGGCAGTTCGTGTTGCACGGGTTCCCCACCACCACGATCCGCACGTCGGAGGCGGCGTGGGCCGCGATGGCCTGGCCCTGAGGCCGGAAGATGCCCCCGTTGACGTTGAGCAGGTCGCCCCGTTCCATGCCCGCCTTACGGGGAATGGAGCCCACCAGGAGGGCCCAGTTGGTTCCATCGAAGGCGGTCTTCAGATCAGCGGTGGCGACGACGTCGCTGAGCAGGGGGAAGGCCGAGTCGTCCAACTCCATCACCACACCCTCGAGGGCCTTCATCCCCGGCTCGATCTCGAGCAGCCGGAGCACGACGGGCTGGTCGGGTCCGAGTAGCTGACCGGACGCGATCCGGAACAACAGGGAGTAGCCGATCTGGCCGGCTGCTCCGGTAACGGTGATGTGAACGGGTGTCTTGGCTGCCATGGCGCCGAGGCTATCCGGACGTTCCGACCATGGTCGAACCGGCGGCTCGGATCACCGACGCCGGTCAGCCGGCGCCGGGTCCGAGATCGAGAGCGTCGTAGATCTCGCGGGTGGCGCTGGACCGGTTCAACGTGTAGAAGTGGAGCCCGGGAACGCCGGCGGCCAGCAGTTTTTCGCACAACTCGATGGCAATGGCCACGCCGATGCGCCGGACGGCCTCTGCTCCCCCCTCCGCCGACGCCGCCTCCAACCGCTGCACCATCCAAGAGGGAAGGGCGCTGCCCATCTCGGCCATCCGGGGAATCGACCGCAGCGAGGTCACCGGCATGATCCCCGGGAGCACGGGCTTGTCCACGCCCCGAACGGACAGGTCGTCGACCAGCCCGAGGTACTCGTCGGCATCGAAGAAGAACTGGGTCACGGCGAAGTCGGCCAGCCGCAACTTCTCGGCCAGGTAGTCACGGTCGCTCTCCCGCGATGGGGAGGCGGGGTGGCCGGCCGGATGGGCCGCCACCCCGATGGAGAAGCCGCCGATGGCCCTGGCCAGGTCCACCAGCTCACAGGCGTGGCGGAGCTCACCGGGTCCCTCGGTCGGATCGGTCGGCGGATCACCGCCCAGGGCCATCAGGTTCTCGACCCCGGCCTTGCGGAAGGACACCAGGATCTCGGCCAGCTCCAGGCGGGTATGGGCCACGCAGATCAGATGGGCCATCGGTGTAAGCGATGTGGCGTGCCTCATCCCCGACACCAGGTCGTAGGTCCGGGCACGCGACGACGGGCCACCCCGGTAGGTGACAGAGACGAACGACGGTTCGAGCGGCTCGAGCTCACGGATGGTCCGCGTCAGCGTCGCCTGCTCGGCATCGGTCTTCGGCGGGAAGAACTCGAACGAGTAGGTCGGCCCGCCGGCCAGCAGGTCTGCGATCCTCGGCATAGCCGGGCCAGCTTACCGCCCTGCCTGGTGGCACTCTCGGGCCATCCATCCACGGCACGACAGCCCAATCCACGACGGCCCAAACCCGTTGACTGGCGTTGGCGGGGATTAGGGTTTTCGACAACATGCACAAGGGCCGCCTGGAAAGTCTCAGCGACAGCGTGTTCGCCGTGGCCATGACCCTGCTCGTCTTCGACCTCCACCTTCCTCCGACCGACCTGACCCGGGGCTTCAGCCACTACTTCGTGAGCCGGTGGCCGCACTATGTCGGCTTCGCTCTCTCGTTTGCCATGATCGCCATGATCTGGATCGAGCACCACTGGATCTTCCATCAGCTGCGGAAGATCGACAACGTACTGGTCGGCCTGAACATGTTGCTGTTGGGCCTGGTCGTGCTGCTTCCCTTTCCCACGGCCACCCTCGCCTCATACCTCAAAGCCGATGCCCACGACGAGCACCTGGCCGTCGGGGCCTACGCGCTCACCTTTGTCGCCATCGCCGTGGTCATGGCCTGCATGTGGCTGTGGGCCTCTCGGAACCGGCGGCTCACCGAGCCCGACGTCAGCACCGCCGACATCAAGACCCTGACCACCCGAGTGCTGGTCTCGCCGGTCGTCTACCTGATCGGGCTGCTCGTCTCGTTCGCCAGCGACATCGCAGGCCTCATCATCATCTCCGTCGGCGCCCTCTCGTATCTGTGGAAACCGGAGACCACCGTCGACCGCCTATCCAAGAGACAGCGGCTGCATCACGGTGAGTCGGAGGCATAGGAAGCGACCTGCTCGAATCCACCACTCGTCTATCCGGCGCTGGGATACTGCGTGCACCGAGGATGCGGGGTCCCTGGGTTCCCGTGCCTCGTCCTGTCGCTCCGGCGGCCCAAACGAAACGAGGCTCACCTATGACCACAGAGAACCCGACGGCGCCGCCCACCTACGACGCGGTTGAACCACACCCCGTTCAGCTGGCGATCCCCCACCAAGCCGAGTACTCGCGGGGCTTGTCCATCCTCGGGGTGATCTTCTTCATCGGCAAGGTCATCGGCGCCCTCCCCGTACTGATCGTGCTCTACATCCTGATGATCATCTTCGAGGTCGGCGCCTGGATCATGCAGTTCGCCGTCCTGTTCACGGGGAAGTACCCAGAGGGCGCCCACGAATTCTTCACGGGCATCATCCAGCTGAGCGCCCGCACCCAGGCCTGGGTGTTCGGCCTCACCGACCGCTACCCCGGCTTCAGCCTCAAGTAGACAGGCGCACCCTGCACGCCGTTCGACCCCTTTCGGGTCATGCGGCGTGCAGGGGCCTGGTCCCTGCCTAGGCCTGAGGTGGCTCGGCGGCCACGGGCGCCGGTGCGGGCTCGGTCGGAACCGGAGCCTGCATTGGCTGGGCATCGAACGGCTGCCCGAATTCGACCGGCTCTGGGTAGTTGCTGACCACGATGGTCCCGGCGATCTTGTCCCACAGCTCCTGCTTGTTCTTGTCCCACATGAGCATGAAGACGAGCACCACCCAGGCGGGGAAGAAGATCGACGAGATCAGCCCCATGACGATGTACTTGCCCACGAACTCGCGCAGGGCCATGGTCCCCCACGTCGCCGGCACGGCGGTGTCGAGCTTGACCACCTTGATGCGCAGGATCTGCATGGCCGGCGTCTCGCCCCGGCGCCAGATGAACAGCGACCAGATGAGGTACCCGATGCCCAGGGTGACGATGAACAGAAGCGCATCGAGCGCGTACTGACCGAACCGTCGCCCCGCCGTGGTGAAGGTGACACCGATGGGCAGCATCTTGACCTGTCCGCAGTTGTCGCAACCGGCCCGATCGGCCATCGTCGGCTGGCCACAACGGGGGCACGGCGTCGTGGGCACGAAGTACCCCGCGGCCGGAGCGGGACCGGGAACCGGCTGAACGGCCGTCGCTCCCCCGGCGTCGGGTGGGTACCAGTTACCGTCCGATGCCTGCCACCATCCCTCGCCTTGTGATGTGGTGCTCATGATCTCTCCCCTTTGACGCGGCGCCCCACGGAGACTTTCTGATACGGCGCCCGCGGCAACCTTGTGACGTCGCTCTGTGGCGACCTAACTGCGCATAGTAATCAAGGCTGGACGACGGCGCTCAAATGCCAGGCCTGTGGCCGGGCGACGCACGTGGTCAGGCGTCGGCCCGTCCGTAATCGTCTTCCAGACGGACGATGTCGTCCTCTCCGAAGTACTCGCCGTGCTGGACTTCGACGAACACCACATCGGTGGTGCCGGGGTTCTCGATGCGATGGTCGGTGCCGACCGGGATGTCGACCGACTGGCCGGTGCAGAGGTCGAACTGCGCTCCGTCCAATGTGACCCTCGGGGAACCGGCGACGATGAACCAGTGCTCGGACCGGCGGGCATGACGCTGATAGCTCAAGCGCTTCCCGGGCAACACCACGATTCGCTTCACCTTGTGGGTGCCGTCGTCGTCGAGCACGGTGTAGCTGCCCCACGGCCGCTGGTCGGTTTCCAGACCGTTGTCCACGCCCATCAGGCCGCCCGCTCGGCGGCTCGTACGGCGTTGCGCAAAAGCATGGCCCGGGTCATGGGACCGACTCCGCCGAGACGCGGGGTGAGCCACCCGGCCACCTCGGCCACCGACTCGTCCACGTCCGACAACAGCTTCTTGCCCTGCCACGAGGTGCCCGCCCCCACCACTGCGGCCCCCGGCTTGATCATGTGCGGCGTCACCAGGCCGGCCCGGCCCGCCGCGGCCACCACGACATCGCCCTGGCGTACCAGCGACGCCAGGTCATCGACGCCGGTGTGGACGACGGTGACGGCGGCGTTGCAGCCCGGACGCTTCATGGCCAGGAGCAGGGCGAGGGGGCGGCCGATGGTCAGGCCCCGGCCGATCACCACCACGTGGCGGCCCTCGACCGGCACCTCGTTGGTGTAGAGCAGGTCGACGATGCCGG
This sequence comes from uncultured Acidimicrobiaceae bacterium, assembly GCA_963781305.1. Lineage (GTDB taxonomy): Bacteria > Actinomycetota > Acidimicrobiia > Acidimicrobiales > RAAP-2 > DASXMT01. The sequence goes on along the minus strand of CAWAFL010000013.1, from coordinate 301,963 downwards.
CGGGCGTGCACGGCAACGGACCCGGCGCCCCCATCACCAGCCGGCCCAGGTTGACCGGGTGCAGCCCGTCGACGTCCTTTTCGGGATCCACGGCCAGGAGCACCCGCTCCTCGTCGAGACCCTCGGGCAACGGCAGTTGCACGAGATAGGCGTTGACCGCCGGGTCCTGGTTGAATCGGGCAACGACCGACTCCAGCTCGGCTTGGGAAGTGGTAGCGGGCAGGTGCTCGTGGACCGAGTTGATGCCCACTTCGGCACAGTCGGCGTGCTTCATGGCCACATACCTCGAGCTGGGCCCGTCGTCACCGACCAGGATTGTCCCCAGCCCCACGTGGACGCCGGCGGACCGCAGGCGGGCCACGCGGTCGGTGACCTCGGCTCTGATCTTGGCGGCCAGCGCCTCGCCGTCGAGGACCTTGGCGGTCATGTGTTTCCTCTCATCGGTCGCTCAGTGCCGCTTGGTCAGTGCCGCTTGGTCAGTGCCGGAAGTGGCGCTCGCCACCGGTCGTCACCATGGCGATGCCGGCTTCGTCGGCTGCCGCGGTGACCTCGCCGTCCCGGATCGAGCCGCCGGGCTGGATGACCGCAGCCACTCCGGCGTTGGCCAGAACCAGCAAGCCGTCGGGGAAGGGGAAGAACGCATCACTGGCCGCCGCGCCACCCTGAGCCCGTGACTCCGCCTTGGCCACGGCGAGCTCGGCGGCGACGACCCGTGACTGCTGACCGGCGCCCACGCCCACGGCTTGGCCGTCGTTCACGATGGCGATGGCGTTCGACGTCGTCCGGGCGCATACCTGCCAGGCCAGAGCCAGGTCGCGCCACTGCGACTCGGTCGGCTGCCTCTTGGTGGTCACCTGCCAGTCGGATGGTTGGGCCACGAACCGGTCGGCGTCCTGTACGAGGAAGCTGGCCCCCAGGCTCCGGAACTGGCGGCCGAGAGGCTCGGGTGCCGGGGCGGAGAGCAGCCGGGTCGCCTTGCGTTTCGCGGAGAGCTGGGCCAGGGCGTCGTCGTCGTAGGAGGAGGCGATGATCAGATCGGCTTGCGGCCCGGCGGCGATCCGCTCGGACAGCTCCGTGGTCACCCGGCCACCGATGGCCACGACGCCCCCGAAGGCCGAGATGGGATCGCAGTCGAGGGCCCGCTGGTAGGCCGTGGGAAGGTCGCTGGCCACGGCCGCGCCGCAGGGATTGGCATGCTTGATGATGGCCACTGCGACGTCGTTGTCCGAAGCCAGCTCGTGCACCAGGCGCCAGGCGGCGTCGGCGTCGAAGACGTTCAGGTAGGAGAGCTCCTTGCCTCCGTGCTGGGCGACGTGGTCCCACCACGAGTCCTGTCCATGAATGCGGTACCGGGCGCCGTGCTGGTGCGGGTTCTCGCCATAGCGCATGGACGCGGCGCGCTCCAGGGTCAGATGGATGCTGGGGGGCAGGGTGAGATGGATGCTGGGGGCCGCGAGGGCTGAGTCGGCGACGGCGTCGGGCTCATCGGCCTCACCGCGAGCGGCCTCAGCCGTCTCGGCGGCCCCGGCGGCGGCGTCGAACCAGGCCACGATGGCCGCGTCGTACGCCGCGCTGTGGGCAAAGGCGGCGCGGGCCAGCTGACGCCTCGTCCGGTCCGACAGCGAGCCGGCCGATCGGAGCTCGTCGAGGACCGCGCCGTAGTCGGCGGGCTCGACCACGATCCCGACGTGGGCGTGGTTCTTGGCCGCAGCCCGGACCATGGTGGGTCCGCCCACGTCGATCAGCTCGATCGACGGGTCTGACGAGAACGGGTAGAGGTTGCACACCACCAGGTCGATGAGCCCGATGCCCCGGCGCTCCACGTCGGCCATGTGCTCGGGTTTGGACCGGTCGGCCAGGATCCCTCCGTGGATGGTGGGATGGAGGGTCTTGACCCTGCCCCCCAGCATCTCAGGCGCCCCTGTCAGGTCGGCCACCTCGACATGGGCGATCCCGGCTGCGGCCAGCGCATCCGAAGTCCCGCCGCTCGAGACCAGCTCCCACCCGAGATCGGACAGGCCGCGGGCCAGGTCCTCCACACCGGTCTTGTCGTACACGGACAGCAATGCCCTCATTCGTCCACCTCCGACACTGATCCTCGTCCATGGGCCGGGGCGGCCGCCAGCCCGTCCAGGAAGCGACGGATGGTCTCTGGGTAGAGGGTGCGTTCCACCTCCTTGATCCGCTCGTGCAGGCTGTCCGCCGTGTCGGCAGGCAGAACGGGGACGGCCCGCTGGGCCAGGATCGGGCCGGCGTCCATCTCCACGGTGGCGAGGTGCACGGTGGTGCCGGTCTCGGCCACGCCGGCGGCCAGGGCCTCATCCACCGCATGCCAACCGGGGAAAGCGGGCAGCAGGGCGGGGTGGGTGTTCAGGATGCGCCCGGGATAGGCGGCGTGGATGGGCTCGGCCAGGACCGTCCCGAATCCGGCCATGACCACGACGTCGACGCCGTGATGCTGCAGCACGCCGGTGACCCCGTCGGTGTAGGCGACGCGGTCGAACTGCGGTCCGAAGCCGCCGTAGTCCTTCCTGTCCACCAGCTCGGTGTCGACGCCGTGCTCGGCGGCCACGTTCAGGGCGCGACAGGGCCTGTCGGCCACCACCAGCTGGACGGGCAGATCGGTCCCCAGAATCGCCTCCAGGATGGTGCCGCTCCCTGAGGCCAGTACCCCGATACCGAGGGCCCCGCGAGGGCTGCTCCGATCCACGGAGGCACGCTACCAGTGGGGTGGCCCGTCGCATCCGGACCGGGTCGCGCTTGTGCCCACTACCGGGGGCGTGGTTGCATCGGCGCCGTGAGAAGGGCCTTCCCGCTGCTGCTGGCCGCAGCCATCGTCGGCTCGGCGGCTTTTCCGACCATGGCGGCGGTAGCCGACACGGCCAGCCCGGCCGGCGCGTCGCTGTTGTCCCTGCCGACAGGGCCCATCCCGTCCGGATTCGTCTCCACCGCCGCCGGGACCGGCAAGTCGGACCAGCCCACGACCACCGAACCGCGGTCACAGTCCGGCCAGCTGCCCATCACCCCCGAGCTGTACCTGGAAAACCCGTCCACGAACGGAGCCGGCGCCGCACTGCCCACCTTCTGGCGACTGTGGTGGAACCCGGCGTCGCAACAGGCGCTGACCGTGTCTTTGGCCAGGTACACCGACAGCTCCATGGCCGACAAGGCCATCTCCCAGCTGGACTCCGCCCTCACCGGGACGGTGGCGAAGAGCGGCCTCACCCTGACCTCGGCCTTCGTCCCCATGGGACTACCCGGCGCTCACGGCTACAACCTGGCCTCGCCCACGTCGGCCACCCCCAGCAAGTCGCCGTTCACCATGAGCGCGGTGCTGTACCGCCTCGGGACCGTCGAGTACCTGGACACCATCCTGACGGCCGGCACGGAGCCGGCCACCGGCGCAGTGAGCTCGTTTGCCCTGGCCCAGTACCACGCCACCCAGGCCAAGGTCCCGGTTCACCCCGACGCCGCCGTCGGGCACACGACCACCTGGCCGTGGATCGTCGGCGGTGCGGCCCTGGTGATCCTCCTATTGGTGGCGTTGGTCGCCCGCCGGCGAGCGGTGGTCCGACGGCGTCGGCGTCATCGCCATGCTCAGCGGCGCAGGCCGCGGGGCACTCCCCGGGGAACGCCGGGTATTCCCGTCAACCGCTGACCACACCCGTAGGGCGCCCACGGCCCTCCGACTCGGCTGTTCTCGGCCTCTGACGCCCTGCGGGCTGGATCTCAGGGCTGGAGGGAGCGAAGCAGGCTCTCGTCGAATGCCTCGAGGGACTTGAGGGTGGCATCGCAGAACCCCCACCGGGGCGACGAGAACGCGGCGGCCTCGGGCACCGCCACCACCCGCATCCGTGCCGCCTTGGCCGAGATCGCCCCGTTGAACGAGTCCTCGACGGCCAAGCAAGTGACCGGGTCCATATCCAGCTTTGCCGCCGTGGAGAGGTAGGGGCCCGGGTGAGGCTTGCCCAGGGGCTCCCATTCGGCCGAGTGCCACACAGATACCCGCGACTCGATGTCCAGCCGCCGCAGGGCCGCCTCGATGACCACTGCGTAGGAACCCGAGCACACCGCCACCTCCAGGCCCTGGTGGCGGCACAGGTCCAGCGCCTCGACCGAGCCGGCCATCGGCGTTCCCTCGGCCGCGATGATGTCGGCCACGCTGGCGGTGATGGCCCGCTCCACCTCTACCGGGGTCGGGCCGGCCCAGGGGAACCGGTCCCACCAGTAACGCACGGCGTCGTCGATGCGAAGCCCCATCGTCTGCCGCACATCCGACTCGGTCAGGTGCAGGCCGAGCGTGCCGAAGATCTCGATCTCCGCTCGCCGCCAGAATGGCTCGGAGTCGATCAGCAGGCCGTCCAGATCGAAGATGACCGCGGTGATGGGACGAGCGGCATAGGCGGATGCCGAAGGAACTTCGGCGATCAGGTGAGCTTCCGAACGATGTCGACCATGGCCTCGCCGGCTTCGGTCGGGTTCTGGGCGACGGTCACCCCGGCGGCCGAGAGCGCGTCCATCTTGGCCTGAGCGGTGCCCTTGGATCCCGAGATGATGGCCCCGGCGTGACCCATCTTCCGGCCCGGGGGTGCGGTGACTCCGGCCACATAGGACACCACCGGCTTGGTCACCGAGGACCCGATGAACTCGGCTGCCTCCTCTTCAGCCGAGCCGCCGATCTCGCCGATCATCATCACGGCGCGGGTGTCGGGGTCGGCCTCGAACGCCTCCAGGCAGTCGATGAAGCTGGTTCCCGGAACCGGGTCGCCCCCGATGCCCACGCACGTGGTCTGGCCCACACCCTGCTGGGAGAGCTCGTGGAGTGCCTGATAGGTCAGAGTGCCCGAGCGGCTGACGATTCCGACGGGACCGCCGGCCATGGCGATGTCACCCGAGGTGATGCCGATGTTGCACTTCCCGGGGGAGATGATCCCCGGGCAGTTGGGTCCGAGCAGGCGGGTACCGGGGAATTCACGGCGGAGCCGGTTGTAGGCCAAGGCCTCGTCCTGAGCAGGAATTCCTTCGGTGATGCACACCACGAAGGGGATGCCGGCCGCCGCCGCCTCGATGATGGCGTCGGCCGCGAACTTCGGGGGCACCGAAATGAACGAGGCGGTGGCCCCGGTGGCCTCCACGGCCTCGGCCACGGTGGCGTAGACCGGGATCCCCTCGATCTCCGTGCCGCCCCGATTGGGATTGGTGCCGGCCACGATCTTGGTCCCGTAGTCGCGGTTGCGGAGCCCGTGAAAGAGGCCCTGGCTGGTGGGGCTGATGCCCTGGACCACCACGGTGGTGTTCTCGTCGACGAAGATGCTCATGACTTTCCTCCTGCGAGAGCGACGGCCCGGCGGGCGGCATCGATCATGGTCGGCTCGGCGATCAGACGGTCCGAGAGATGGTCGGACAGGATCTGCCGTCCGGCGACTGCATTGGTGCCGTCCAGGCGCAACACGATGGGCGACGAGATCTCCACCCGCTTGAGGGCTTCGAGGACCCCGTTGGCCACCTCGTCGACCCGGGTGATACCACCAAAGATGTTGACGAAGATGGACCGGACGGCCGGATCCGAGTTGATGACCTCGAGGGCCGCCGCCATGACGTCGGCGTTGGCGCCGCCGCCGATGTCGAGGAAGTTGGCGGCGCTCCCACCGCACTGGTTGACCACGTCGAGCGTGCTCATGGCCAGCCCCGCCCCGTTGGCGATGATCCCCACCGAGCCGTCGAGACCGATGTAGTTCAGGCCCCGCGCCTTGGCCCTGGCCTCGCGCTCGTCCTCCACGTCGCTGCCGGCGAACTCTTCCCACTCGGGGTGCCGGAAGGCGGCATTGTCGTCGAGGGTCACCTTGGCGTCGAGCGCATGCACCCGGCCCTCGGGGGTGAGGATGAGCGGATTGATCTCGGCCAGGTCACAGTCGCCCTCGACGTAGCACCGGTAGAGCTTCACCAGCAGCTCGGCCGCCTGGGCCCGAGCCTCCTCGTCAAGGTTGGCCTCGTCGACCCAGGCCCGAGCCACCTCGTCGGACAGGCCGTCCACTGGGTCGATGTGGACCATGGCGATGGCATCCGGGTTGGTGACCGCCACCTCTTCGATCTCGACGCCGCCCTCGGCCGAGAGCATGCCCAGGTGGAGCTTGGCCGCCCGGTCCAACGTGAAGCTGGCGTAGTACTCCTTGGCGATGTCGGAGGCGTGCTCGATCCACAGCCGCTCGACCACGTGACCCTTGATGTCCAAGCCCAGGATGTTCCCGGCGTGGGTACGCACCTCGTCGGCATCGTTGGCCAACTTCACGCCCCCGGCCTTGCCGCGACCGCCCACTTTGACCTGTGCCTTGACCACCACGGGGTAGCCGGCCTGGTCAGCCTGTTCGACGGCCTCGTCGACGGTGTCGGCCACTCCGCCTTTGGATGTGGGAATGCCGAACCGGGCGAAGTACTGCTTGCCCTGGTACTCGAAGAGATCCACCGGATCCGTTCCTCTCTGTTCGCTCTAGCTGCTCTGTCGCTGTATCTATTGATGTCGGGGTCTCGACATCTGTTCATGTCGGGTCTCGACGTTGGCGGTGCCTAGGTGTTGCCGGCTCAGTCGCCCTCGCGTGCGTCGAGCGTCTCTTCCAGCCACTTGCCGATGGCCGGAAGGGGTGCACCCGGCGTGAACACCTCGGCCACACCCTGGTCCTTCAAGAGGGGAATGTCCCCTTCGGGAATGATCCCACCCACGAGGACCAAGACATCGTCGCGATCCTGTTCCCGCAGCCCGGCGATGACCCTCGGGACCAAGGTGAGATGGGCGCCGGAAAGCAGCGACAGCCCGACGGCGTCGGCGTCCTCTTGGATCACGGCGCGCACCACCTGATCCGGGGTCTGGTGCAGTCCGGTATAGATCACCTCGAAGCCCGCATCCCGGAGCGCTCGGGCGATGACCTTTGCGCCGCGGTCGTGCCCGTCCAGGCCGGGCTTGGCCACGACCACTCGGTATGGTCGTTTCACGGAGGCTGATACTAAGCGCTGACCCTGCATAGGGCGCCAAACGAGGTACAGCTTGCCTGGTCACGAGGGTGTGCGGGGTCGTGCCATCAGCCGAATTGGGCGTGGTACGTTCGTGGCCAAGGCCTGCGAGGTCGACTACCCATACCGGAGGGCGCCGTGGCCACGCCGGCCGACGCTGTGGAACCACAAGACGACAGCAGGCCTGACCCAGAGAGCAGCTCGTTCCGTGCTGTCATCTTGGGGATGGCGCGCATGGCGCGCCCTCGTCAGTGGATCAAGAACCTGCTGGTGTTCGTGGCCCCGGGTGCGGCCGGAGTCCTGACCCACGGAGACTCGTTCGCCAAGGCACTGGGCGCCTTCGGGATCTTCTGCCTCGCAGCCTCGGGGACGTACTTTCTCAACGACACCATCGACGCCGACCGGGATCGCCTCCATCCCACAAAGCGGTACCGCCCGGTGGCATCGGGCGTCGTGAGCCCCCAGCTGGCGGTGGGCGCGGGCGTGGTGTTGCTGGCCGTGTCCTTCGCGCTGGCCTGGTTGCTGGCCGGGTACCGGTTGGCCCTGGTGGTGGGGCTGTACGTGGCCATCACCACGGTCTACAGCCTGTGGCTCAAGCACGAGCCGATCGTCGATCTGGTCGCCGTCAGCTCGGGTTTCGTGCTGCGAGCCATCGCCGGAGGAATCGCCACCGGAGTCGTGCTCTCGGACTGGTTCCTCATCGTGGCCTCCTTCGGTTCGCTGCTCATCGTGACCGGCAAACGGTCGGGGGAGCAGAAGCTCCTGGGGGCGAACCAGGCCCAGATCCGCCAGACACTCGGGCGCTACGACCCCTCCTTTCTCCAGACGGTCCGGACGCTGTCGGCGGCCGTGACGGTGACCGCGTATTGCCTCTGGGCCTTCGACCGGGCCGTGGCCATCCACCCTGGCCACCACCCGATCTGGTTCCAGTTGTCGATCGTGCCCTTCGTGCTGGGCCTGCTCCACGTGGTCCGCCAGCTCGACGCCGGACACGGCTCGACCCCCGAAGACATGGCCCTGGGCGACCGGAGGCTGCAGATCTACGGCGTGACCTGGGTCGCATTGATCGTGGTGGGGGTCTATGCCTAGAGATCCCGGATCGCCTGGCCCATCGCCGGATGGCGCCGTGCGGTCGGTCCTGACCGGATGGGGGCGCACACCGGCGACGGCGGCCGACGTCGTCCACGCCGTCCACCCTGACATCGTCGACGGCGTGGTCAGCGGGACCACCGGGGGTCGGCCCGAGCGCGGGCTGATCGCCCGGGGCCTGGGCCGCAGCTACGGGGACGCGGCCATGAACGCGGGCGGAACGGTCATCGACGCCACGTGGCTCGATGCCGTCCACCACGTGGACCTCGAAGCCGGCCTGATCACCGTCGGGGCCGGGGTGAGCCTGCAGACCCTTATGGAGCGCTTCGTGCCCCTGGGCTGGTTCGTTCCGGTGACGCCGGGTACCCGCCTGGTGACCGTGGGGGGTGCGATCGCTGCCGACATCCACGGGAAGAACCACCACCGCGACGGCAGCTTCTGCAGCCATGTGACGAGCATGACCCTGGTCACCCCGACCGGGACCTCGGACATCTCGGCGTCGTCGGATCCCGATCTGTTCTGGGCCACGGCCGGCGGGATGGGGCTCACCGGGGTGGTCACCCGGGCCACGCTGCAGATGATCCCGGTGGAATCGAGCTACATGCTGGTCGACACCGAACGAGCCTCCGACCTCGATGACGCCATGTCCCGGATGGTCTCGGGTGACGACGGCTACCGCTACTCGGTCACCTGGATCGACTGCCAGTCGACCGGCCGCAACCTCGGGCGTTCCGTGCTCACCCGTGGTGACCATGCCCGCCTCGCCGAACTACCCGATGCCCTGCAGCGCTCCCCGGACAAGGCCCGGCGCTTCGTTCCGAGAACGCTCTTCAACGTGCCGGTCACTCCCCCCAGCGGCCTGCTCAACCCGCTGACCGTCGGCGCCTTCAACGAGTTCTGGTTCCGCAAGGCGCCCAAGCACCAGGTGGGCAAGCCCCACCACATGACCGGGTTCTTCCACCCCCTCGACGGCGTGGGTTCGTGGAACCGGCTCTACGGCAAGCGAGGTTTCCTCCAGTACCAGTTCGTGGTGGCCGACCGCCATGCCGAGACCGTGCGGCGGATCATCGAGCAGCTCACCGAGCTGAAGCTGGCGTCGTTCCTGGCCGTGTTGAAGCGGTTCGGCCCCGGGGACCCCGGCCCCCTCTCCTTCCCCATGCCGGGGTGGACGCTCGCGCTCGATCTCCCGGTCGGATACGAGCAGCTCGACCGACTGCTCGACGGGTTCGACGAGCAAGTGGCCGAGGCCGGCGGCCGGGTCTACCTGGCCAAGGACTCACGCGTGGCTCCGGCCATGATCGCCAAGATGTACCCCGATCTTGATGCGTGGCGGGCGGTGCGTAACCGGGTGGATCCCGACCACCTGCTGCAGTCGGACCTCAGCCGCCGGCTCGGCCTCACCGGGGACCCGGACGGGACCAGGACGACCGGCCGACCCACGGCTGCGACAACAACCACGTCATCGAGGACCGCGGGAGCAGTGGCCAACGACACATCGGCGCCGGCCAAGAAGTCGCCGGCGAAGAAGGCGGTTGCGAAACGATCGGCGGCGAAGAAGTCGACGGCCAAGAAGGCCTCGACGCCCACCCGATCGGCGGCGAAGAAAGCGTCGACGGCCGCCCGGTCGCCGGCCACCACGGCGGCACCCGACGGCGGCGGGTCGGTACCAACCGAAGGCGCCCCAGGCGCCGAGCACGAAACAGGACGGACGGACTCATGATCGACGCCACTGGACGACCGCAGTCGGTGCTGGTGCTCGGAGGCTCATCGGAAATTGCCCAATCCATCGTCAAGCAGCTCGTCCCCACCCGCTGCCGGACCGTGGTCCTGGCCGGCCGGAAGTCGCCCCGGCTCACCGAGGCTGCGGCCGCAGCCCGGGCCGCCGGTGCCGGCACCGTGGAAGAGGTCGATTTCGACGTGACCGACGTGAGCGGCCACAGCCGCTTCGCCGCCGATGTCTTCGGGCGCTTCGGCGACTTCGACGTGGTCGTCGTGGCCGCCGGGGTACTGGGCGACCAGGACATCGACGAAGTGGATCCGGCCTCGGCCGCCGCGGTGATCACCACCAACTTCACCGGGGTGGCGGCGGCCATGCTCGCCGTCTCGGCCCAGCTCCGCTCCCAGGGCCACGGCCGGATCGTCGTGCTCTCGTCGGTGGCCGGCGAGCGTGCCCGACGGGCCAACTTCATCTACGGCTCGTCCAAGGCGGGCCTGGACGCCTTCTCCCAGGGTCTGGCCGACTCCCTGGTGGGGAGCGGGGTCCGACTGCTGATCGTCCGACCCGGCTTCGTGGTCGGACGCATGACCGAGGGCATGAAGGCCCAGCCCTTCGCCACCACCCCCGACGCAGTGGCTACCGCCGCCGTTCACGGGATCGAAAGCGGCGCCTCAGCGGTCTACGCGCCCGCCGCCCTCCGGTGGGTGTTCATGACCATGCGCCACCTTCCCCGCCCTGTCTGGCGGCGCCTCCCGGGCTGATCTCCAGGCACGACCCCCGGTAGCCCTCGGACCGCCGTCCGCCTGTCCCAGCGCTCGATCAGGGGACCCGGGCGGACATGGTGATGAAGTCACGGGCGCTGGCCGAGAAGTACCGCGACGGCGAGTTGACCTCGTCGGCGGTCAACCGCGTGCCGTTGGCACCCGAGGCGGGCTGGCCCACAGGCGGGGCGAAGCTGAAGAAATTGACCCACGAGGTGTTGATGTCCATCTCCATCGCCCGGATGGCCCCGGCGTGCTGGAGGACATTGGCCAGGTCGACGATCGACAGTCCTGACCCGCCCACATAGACGAGCGCGCCGTTGGCCGTGACCCCGATCCCTGACCGCCACACCCGGTAGGCGCCACCCAACGTCGCACCCCAGCGAGAGTTGTCACTCTGGTTGAGCCCGGGAACCGGTTGCCCGTTGTCCACGATCAAATCGAGGTTCTGGCGCACGGCCACCACATTCGGGTTCATGGTGACGTCGCGGCCCCACATCCCCACCGTCGGGGTGCCGTTGCGGTAGATGACCAGCGAAGCGGCCCCGTTGACCAGGGGTATGGCCGTGTGGCCGTCGGCGTAGTAACCGCCCTGGGCGTCCTGCATCAGGAACCCGGAGTTGAACGCGGCCACCAGTGACGTCGTCGCCGCCGCAGGTATGGGCGACGTGTTCACGTAGGGGCCTCCGGAGCCCGGAATCGACTCGCCCTCGTACAGGGAGGCCTTGAGCAGGGTGGTGTCCATCCAGGCCACCCCGGTCACCTCGCTGGTGTAGGTCGAGTCGGGACGGACGTAGGCGGCGTACATAGCGGGAATGCCGCCCACGGTGCGCCCGATCGGGTGCCACTGGCCCTCACCGGCGATCGGGGGCGTGGCCAGAGGAACCATTGCCGGCGGTGGCGGGAGGTGCGGCGGTCCGACCGTCGGCGCGGGGATGGCCGACTTGGTCGGCGCCGGGATGGCCCCGGTCTGGGGCTTGCCGCCCTTGGGCGGCTGGTGGTGGGAGTACCAGAAGTTCTCCACCGCGGTCACGATGCTGCCGCCGCCGTTCAAGCGCAGCCATTCCTCGAACCGGGTGCTGACCGGTCCGTTGGCCGGGTTGGTCATGTACGACCCGAGCGACACCCAGATGGGAGTCAACAGCAACAGGACGATCAAGAGGACGGTGAACTTGGGGTGTCGGCCGACGACGGTTCGGCGGCGGCGCACCATCTCTTTGTGTCGCTGGCGGCGAATGTGACGCCGTTGCTTGGCCGTGCGGGGGCCGCCGGTACGGTGGCGGGGGCCGGTGCCCGGGGGGTCGGACGGGCGCTCGGGGGGACCGCCGGGTCGACGCGGACGCGGCCGGTCATCGACTACCAGCGTGCGCCCGCTCGGCACCAGGTCACGTCCACTCGGCACCATGGCCCGTCCGTTGCCGGAGCGGCGCTGCCCGTTGCCGTTGCCGTTGCCGTTGCCCGCGGGAGGGCCTCCGGCGGGCGGACCGCCTGGGGGACCTCCAGGAGGACCGCCGGGTCGTCGCGGTCGGGGGACGGTGGACCCGCCGTCGCGCGTCACCATCGCGATACGCCGCGAGGGACGTCGCCTGCTGTCATCCTGATCGAACGGGTTGGCGGGGCCAAAAGATCCTCCACTGGCTCGGCCCGAGCTCGATCGGATTCAGGTGTGATACCCACCGAACCTTCTGCCACTGGTTCGTCCACCGAGCAAGTCATAGCAACATTCGGCACCATTGTCGCATGTCCGGGGCGCCTTCTGGAGGTACCCCTACCCACCGTCACCTCAGTTGCCTCACAGGACGGCCCTCGAGGGTCCGAAATGCTCGACACCCGGTATCAGGCGCGTTTCACAGGAGCCATCCGGAGCAGGAGCTGCTTCCGGCCCACTCCGGCGAATTGCACCGTGGCCTCGGCATTCTCGCCGGACCCGCTGGTGGCTAGCACCGTGCCCTCTCCCCACCGGCCGTGCACCACCACGTCACCAGCCTCCAGCCCGAGTGCTTCTGCCCCGGTGGAGACCGGGTCGGGTCGTTTGACCCCGCTTCCGTAGCGATCCCCGGGGGAGGCGATGCCCGTCCCGAACCGGCTGAGCCCCGGCGTGCCCGCGGGCCGATCGTTCTCCCAGGCGTCCCTTCCCGGCGCCGACCGGCCGCCGCCGTAGCCGCTGGCCGAGACGCCGACCTCTCGCACCAGCTCGGAGGGCATCTCGGTGAGAAACCGGCTGGGCACGTTGCTCCCCGTCTTGCCCCATAGCATCCGGCTCCAGGCGTGGGAGACGAACAGGTACTTCTCGGCCCGGGTGATCCCGACGTAGCACAGCCTCCGCTCCTCTTCGAGCTCGACCGGATCGCCGAGGGCCCGGAAATGGGGAAAGATGCCGTCTTCCATCCCGACCAGGAACACGGCGGGGAACTCCAGACCCTTGGCGATGTGCAGGGTCATGAGGGACACCCGGCTGGGGTCGCCGTCGACCTCGTCGGCGTCGGCCACCAGCGCCGCCGATTCCAAGAACTCCGACAGCGACTGGTATTCCGCAGCCACGCCGGCCAGCTCGTCGATGTTCTCCACCCGACCCAGCGCCTCGATGCTGGCCTCGGCCAAGAGCTCGCTGCGGTAGCCGGTCCGTTCGGCCACCGCCGAGGTCAGCTCGCCGGGGCCCAGGGGTCCGTCAGCATCGTGATCACGGTCGGCACCGGTGGGCTCGACCGGCCCCAGCCCGTCCCCATCGCCGGCGGGCTGATCGGCCCACTCGCCCTCCTCGGGGAAGGCATCGAACGCCTCGTTCGCACCGGGCACGGGCATGGCCATCCGGTCCCGCAGCTCATCGAGCAGCGCGGCCAGGTCGGCGAGGGCCTTGGCCGCCTTGCCGGTGATCCCCGCCTCGCCCGCCCGGGCCACGGCCTCCCCGAACGACAGCCCGTTGAGCTGCGCCCATCCGGCCAGGCGGGCCACCGACGTCTCGCCCACGCCCCGCTTGGGCACGTTGACGATGCGCCGCCAGCTCACTTCGTCGTCGGGATTGACCAGGACCCGCAGGTAGGCCAGGACGTCTTTCACCTCGCGGCGGTCGTAGAACCGGGTACCGCCCACCACCTTGTAGGGCACCTCGTGGCGGACCATCCCCTCCTCGAGGGCGCGGCTCTGCGCATTAGTCCGGTAGAAGACGGCCACGTCGCCCCACCGGACTCCCTGTTCCCGATGCAGGCGATCGATCTCGCTGGCCACCCACGCAGCCTCGTCGTGCTCGTCCTCGGCCCGGTACCGGGTGATCCGGTCCCCCTCGCCCACATCGGTCCACAACGTCTTCGGCTTCCGGGACACGTTGTTGGCGATCACCGCATTGGCGGCATCGAGGATGGACTGGGTCGATCGGAAATTCTGCTCGAGGGTCACCGTGGTGGCGTCGGGGAACGCCTTTTCGAACTCCAAGATGTTGGTGATGTCCGCACCCCGGAACCGGTAGACGGACTGATCGCTGTCCCCCACCACCACGATGTTGCGGTGCTCGCCGGCCAGCAGGACGGCCAGAGCGTTCTGGACGGCGTTGGTGTCCTGGAACTCGTCGATGAGGATGTGGGTGAAGCGCTCCCGGTAGAGCTCCAGGACGTCGGGGTGCTCCCGGAACAGCCGGACGGCGTTGAGCAGCAGGTCGTCGAAGTCCATGGCGTTGGCCGCCACCATCCGCCGTTGGTACTCGTCGTAGACGTCGGCGATCCGACGGTCGAAGATGGTCACCGCCGCAGCCCGGTATTCGGCCGGCCCCTGCTGGTTCGACTTCGCTTGGCTGATCTGGCCCAGGATGGCGCGGGGGGACAGCTTCTTCGTGTCGATGTCCAGCTCGCGGCAGATGATCTCCACCAGCCGCCGCGAATCGGCGTCGTCGTAGATGGTGAAGGATCCCTTGTAGCCCAAGCGGTCGCCGTGGGCCCGCAGGATGCGGACACAGGCCGAGTGGAAGGTGGACACCCACATCCGGCGGCCACGGGGACCGACCAGGGAGGCCACCCGCTGGCGCATCTCGTCGGCTGCCTTGTTGGTGAAGGTGATGGCCAGGATCTGCCACGGCGCCGCGTCGCCCATGGCGATGAGGTGGGCGATCCTCCGGGTGAGGACCCGGGTCTTCCCCGATCCGGCCCCGGCCACGATCAACAGCGGGGACCCGCGGTGGGTGACCGCGTCCCGCTGGGGACCGGTCAGCCCCTCGAGCAGTTCGTGGGCGGCGACCTGGCGCACGCCGCCCCCGCTGACATCGCCGCCGCCCTCGGACCGCGTGCTGCCATCCACGGCCGTCACTCCCATTCGATGGTGCCCGGGGGCTTGGACGTGATGTCCAGAGCCACCCGGTTGACGCCCTCGACCTCGTTGATGATCCTCGAGGACAGGCGCTCGAGCAGGTCGTAGGGCAACCTGGCCCAGTCGGCCGTCATGGCGTCGTCGCTGGTGACGGCGCGAATCACGATGGGGTAGGCGTAGGTGCGACCATCGCCCATGACCCCCACCGTGCGAACAGCGGGGAGCACGGCAAAGCTCTGCCACAGCTCCCGATAGAGACCGGCCCTCCGGACCTCTTCGGTCACGATGGCATCGGCGGCCCGCAGGATGTCGGCCCGCTCCGGGGTGACCTCGCCCACGATGCGCACGGCCAGGCCCGGGCCGGGGAACGGCTGGCGCCACACGATGTCGTGCGGCAGCCCGAGCTCCTCGCCCACCGCCCGGACCTCATCTTTGAACAACAGCCGCAGGGGCTCCACCAGGTCGAAGGCCAGGTCGTCGGGGAGCCCGCCCACGTTGTGGTGCGACTTGATCTTGGCCGCGTCGGCCGAGCCCGACTCGATGACGTCGGGGTACAGCGTGCCCTGGACCAGGAAGCCCACCGCGTCTCCGGCGGTGCCATCTGCGACGGAGCCGTCGTCCCCGCTGACGAGGTCTCGAGCGACCTCTTCGAAGACGCGGATGAACAGCTCGCCGATGGTCTTGCGCTTGACCTCGGGATCGGTGACCCCGGCCAGCGCCGAGAAGAACCGATCGGCCGCCTTCACGTGGACCAGGTCGATGTGGAACTGCCGCCGGAAGGTCTCTTCGACCTGTTCGCTCTCGCCCGACCGCATGAGGCCGGTGTCGACGAACACGCAGGTCAACTGGCTTCCGATGGCCTTGTGCACCAGGGCGGCGGCCACGGCCGAATCGACGCCGCCCGACAGCGCGCACAACACCCGGGCGTCACCCACCTGAGCCTGCACCGCGGCCACCTGGGCCTCGATGATCGACGTGTGGGTCCACGAGGGCGGGCAGCCGCAGACGTCGTAGAGGAAGCGCTCCAGGAGATCCCGGCCCCGTTCGGTGTGGACCACCTCGGGATGGAATTGCACGCCGTAGATGCGGCGATCCACGTCGTGGAGCGCGGCCACCGGGGCGTCGGCACTGTGGGCCGTGGGGACGAACCCGTCCGGGACCACGGCAATGCCGTCGGCATGGCTCATCCACACCTCGGCCTCGCCCGGCCAATCGACGAACAGCGGGGAGCGCTCGGTGAGGGTCATCGTCGTGCGCCCGTACTCGCCCCGACCGGTGCGAGCCACCTCGCCCCCCAGCTGCTGGGTCAGGAGCTGGGCGCCGTAGCAGATGCCCAGGATGGGCACGCCCGACTCGTAGATGGCCGGGTCGATGGTCGGCGCCGGGGTCTCGTTGACCGATTTCGGGCCGCCCGAGAGGATGATCCCCTGCGGTCGGTGGGCCAGCAGGTCCTCGGCCGTGGCCGTGTGGGGCACGATCTCGGAGTAGACGTGGGCCTCACGGACCCGGCGAGCGATCAGCTGCGCGTACTGGGCCCCGAAGTCGACGACCAGGACCGGCCCGTCCACCAGGCCGCCATCGAGGCCCGGACCGGTACCGGTCGTGGTCAATGGCCCATGCCGACGCCCTGCGAGCGTTGCAGGTCCTTGCCCTCGGTCTGGAGTGAGGGGGCCACCATCACCTCGGCCTTTTGGAACTCCTTGACCGACTGGTAGCCGCAGGTGGCCATGGCCGTGCGCAACGCCCCGAACAGGTTCATCCGACCGTCGTTCTCGTGGGCCGGGCCGAGCAGGATCTCCTGGAGCGTCCCGCGCGTCGTGGTCTTCACCCGAGCGCCCCGGGGGAGGGTGGGATGGAACGTGGCCATGCCCCAGTGGAAGCCCCGGGCCGGGGCCTCGACCGCCGATGACAACGGGGAGCCGAGCATGACGGCATCGGCCCCGCAGGCGATGGCCTTGGCGATGTCGCCGCCCTTGGACATGCCTCCGTCGGCGATCACGTGGCAGTAGACACCGGTCTCGTCGAGGTGCCGCATCCGGGCCCCGGCGACATCGGCAATGGCCGTGGCCTGGGGGACACCGATGCCGAGGACGCCGCGGGTGGTGCAGGCATTGCCCGGTCCCACCCCGACCAGCACCCCTACTGCTCCGGTGCGCATCAGATGGAGGCCGGCCTGGTACGAGGCGCAGCCACCCACGATGATGGGGATCTCGAACTCGCGGATGAACCGCTTGAGGTTGAGCGGTTCGGCCGTCTTGGACACGTGCTCGGCCGATACCACCGTGCCCTGGATGACCAGCAGGTCCAACTCGGCGGCGAGGAGGGCCGGGGCGAACGTCTGCGTCTTCTGCGGTGTGACCGAGGCGGCCGTGGTGATCCCGGCGGCCTTCATCTCCCTGATGCGCTGGGTGACCAGGTCCATCTGCACCGGCTCGGCGTACATCTGCTGCATGCGGGCCGTGGCCTTCTCGGTGGAGAGCTCCCGGATCTCGTCGAAGAGGTTGGTCGGGTCCTCGTACCGGGTCCACAGGCCCTCGAGGTTCAGCACCCCCAGGCCGCCCAGCCGTCCGACCTCGATGGCCGTGCTCGGGCTGACCACGCCGTCCATGGCCGAGGCCATGAGGGGCAGCTCGAACTGGTAGGCGTCGATCTCCCAGCTGATGTCGACGTCCTCGGGATCCCGGGTCCGGCGACTGGGGACGATGGCGATGTCGTCGAACCCGTACGCCCTCCGCCCCGATTTGAAGATGCCGATCTCTAGTTCAGCCACGGTGTCGTCCTCCGGCCCTTGTCGCGCTCATCCGAAAACCGTGCAGCACGCCCCCGACATCACCGCGCCCATCGGCATGGCTACACGATACCGCCTGAAGCGCCTCGTCCCTGCGCTCCGGTGCCGAGCCCGAACGGGTCCGCGCCATCCACCGAGCCCGACAGGTCGGACAGGCGGGAGCCCCGAGGACGGGGCCGGCGATCAGTCCCCGAGTGGCTCGCCCGTCCCGAGGACCAGGCTCAGCAGGTCCATCAACATCCGGGCGGTGGCGCCCCAGATCATCTCGCCGGCCGCCTCGAAGAACCAGATCGGGAACTCACGCTCCCGGCCGCCGTCGAGCTGAGGGGACCCCGGCACCGGCCACCACTCCTCATGGAACACGCCATCGACCAGCAGATCGGCCAAGGCCAAGTCGAAGATCCTGGCCACCTCGGCGGGGTTGGCCGTCAAGGACGGACGACGGTCCAGCGTGCCCACCACCGGGGTGACGATGGTGTTGGACGACGCAGTGGCGAGGTCATGGAGGGTGCCGACGACCGAAACGGCATCGGGGTCGAGCCCGACCTCTTCCCACGCCTCTCGGAGGGCACCGGCAACGGCGTCCTCGCCGGCATCGAGCCGGCCGCCGGGAAAGGCCACCTCATCACGGTGGGAGCTCAGGTCGCTCGTTCGCACGGTGAGGATGACCCGGGTCTCGCCCTCGCTCTCGTAGAGGGGCACCAGCACCGCAGCCGCGGGACCCGGGGGCAACTCGGCCAGGGTAGCCATCTGGCGGCGTGGATCGGGGTACCCGGCGACCCAGCTCCGTCCATCCACGACGGCAGCCCGCACCCGTTCCAGGCTGATCGCCCGGCGAGCGGAATCGTCCAGCTCCGCCCACCGCGCCGGCCGCCCGGCGCGACTTCGAGCGGGGCGGGGAATGACCTGCCTGGGTGTGCCTGGGTCGACAGTTGGGGGTGGCATGGGTGGACCCAGGCTAGGCCGAACCGGTGCCGATCCGGCCGGACCGCCGCCGGATCCCCACCCCGGGGAGCGCTTGTTCCCGCAGGTAAGGGCGGCCCGAGTCGACGTACCATGTTCGACGTCCAGCGCCCAGAGGAGGCCCACGTGACTACCAACGAACCGTCGGCGGAACCGCCGCCGCCAGCACCGGGCGCGGCACCCCAGTTCCCCATCACCACCACGCTCGAGTTCCCCGAGTGGCGGATCGAGCGGAGCTTGGGCATGGTCTTCGGCGTCGTCGTCCGTTCGATGGGCATGGCCAAGGGATTCGCCGCCGGGTTCAAGTCCATGGCCGGCGGCGAGGTCAAGCAGTACACGAGGTTGGTGGAGGACAGCCGCCGCCACGCCATGGACCGGATGATCGAGAACGCCACCGTGCTCGGTGCCAACGCCATCGTTTCCATGCGGTTCGACTCGTCCGAGGTCGGGCAGGCACTCACCGAGATCGTGGCCTACGGAACCGCGGTCGTCATCGGTCCCCGCGAGTGACCCCCGGGCCCACCTCCAGGCCTGGAGGCTCGCCGTGGTCGTGATCTGGGCCCTGTTGGGCGTGGTCTTGGTCGGCGTGGTGATCTTCAGCTTCTTCGTTCGCCGTCACGGCGAGGCGTCCCGACCCGATCCCGGCTGGACACCCACCGACGAGGTGTTCAAAGACCCGTCGACCAACCGGATCATGCGGGTCTGGGTCGACACGGCCGGCAAGCGGCACTACGTGCCCACCCAGAGCCGCTGAGCCCCCCGTCAGGGCAGCGAGGGCACGCCCGGTGATCAGCGGTAGCTGCATCGATGCATTCGGCGCCGTGCGGGAGGCGTTCGCCGCCAATTTCGCCGAGCGGGGCGAGGTGGGGGGCGCCGTCTGCGTGATCGTCGACGGACAGGTGGTCGTCGATCTGGTCGGGGGCTGGGCCGACCGGCACCGGCAACGGCCCTGGCAACCGACCACGATGGTCGACTTCTATTCGGTCGGCAAGGCCATCGTGGGCCTGCTCCTCCTCCAGCTGGTCGATGCCGGGCTCATCGGTCTCGACGACCCGATCGCCTCGGTGTGGCCGGAGTTCGCCCGAGGCGGCAAGGGGGCGGCCACCGTGCGCCACGCCCTGTCCCACCAGGCCGGGGTGCCGGCCATCCGCGAGCCCTTGACCAACGACGACCTGTGGCACTGGGACCGCATGACGGCTGCCCTGGCCGCCACCGAGGCGTGGTGGGAACCGGGTACCCGCCACGCCTATCACACCAACACCTACGGCCATCTGGTCGGCGAGGTCATCAGGCGGGTCTCGGGCGAGATGCCGGGAACGAGACTGCGCACCGTGGCCGAGGGGATGGACGCCGACCTGTGGTTCGGGGTTCCCCTACCCGAGCAGCACCGATGCGCCGAGGTCATCTGGGACTCCCCCATGGGGTCCACGCCCGTCGAGCTCGACGGGCTCACCGGGGATCCGTTGCTGGTGGCCCTCGGCTACTTCAATCCACCCGGGTATTCCTCCATCGGCGTGGTCAACACCACGGAGTGGCGGAGCGCCCAGGTCCCGTCGACCAACGGGCACGGCACGGCCGCCGGCGTGGCCCGCTTCTATGCCGCCCTGCTGGAGCCCGGCCGGCTGATCTCGCCCGGCTTGTTGGCCGAGGCCACCAGCGTGCAGTCGGAGGGGTTCTGCCCGGTGCTGGGCGAGGAGGTGGCCTTCGGCCTGGGCTTCAAGCCCACCATCGCCCGCCGTCCCTTTGGCCCCAACCCGAGGAGCTTCGGGCATTTCGGCACCGGCGGTGCGGTGGGGTTCGCCGATCCGGACGCCGGGGTGGCGTTCGGCTACGTGATGAACCACGTGATCCCGAGGTGGCAGAGCTCGCGCAACCGGGCCCTCATCGATGCCCTCTACCGTTCGTTGTAGCCCGCTCCGACGCGTCCGCCGCCCCGGTCATCGCGCCCTGAACATCGAGCCCCTGAACGCACATCGGCCGGGCCCCGAAGGGCCCGGCCGCGTGCACCATTCCTGCCGCCTGAGCGGCCGGAGGGGTGTTACATCATGCCGCCCATGCCACCCATACCGCCGCCCATGGCTGCAGCTGCAGCAGCGGCAGCGGCCGGGTCGGCCTTCTCGGGCTTGTCGGCCACGAGCGCCTCGGTGGTGAGGAGCAGTCCGGCAATGGAGGCAGCGTTTTGCAACGCCGACCGGGTCACCTTGGCGGGGTCGATGACGCCCACCTTGACCAAGTCCTCGAACTCGCCGGTGGCGGCGTTCAGGCCGACCGAACCGCTCTCGGACTCGACCTGACGGACCATGACCGATCCCTCGAGCCCGGCGTTGTTGGCGATGCAGCGAAGCGGCTCGGCCAGAGCCTTGGCCACGATCGACGCCCCGGTGGCCTCGTCGCCCTCGAGGGAGTCGATGACCTTCTGGACTGCCGAACGGGAGCGGACCAGAGCGGTACCGCCTCCGGCCACGATGCCCTCTTCGACCGCGGCGCGGGTGGCGGAGAGCGCATCTTCGATGCGGTGCTTCTTCTCCTTCAGCTCCACCTCGGTAGCGGCGCCCACCTTGACCACGGCCACGCCTCCGGCCAACTTGGCCAGGCGCTCTTGGAGCTTCTCCCGGTCCCAGTCGGAGTCGGTGTCGTCGATCTCCCGGCGGATCTGGGCGATCCGGCCCTTCACCTCATCCTCACTGCCGCCTCCGTCGACGACGGTGGTGTCGTCCTTGGTGACGATGACCCGGCGGGCGGTGCCCAGCAGGTCGACGGTGGTGGTGTCGAGCTTGAGGCCGATCTCCTCGGAGATCACCTGCCCACCAGTCAGCACGGCGATGTCCTGCAGGGTGGCCTTGCGGCGCTCGCCGAACCCGGGGGCCTTGACGGCAACCGAGGTGAACGTGCCCCGGATCTTGTTGACGACCAGGGTGGCCAGAGCCTCGCCCTCGACATCCTCGGCGATGATCAGGAGGGGCTTGCCCGTCTGCATGACCTTCTCGAGGATGGGGACCAGGTCATGGACGGCGCTGATCTTCTGGTTGGCGAAGAGGATCAGGGGCTCGTCGAGGACTGCCTCCTGGCGCTCGGTGTCGGTCACGAAGTACGGGGACAGATAGCCCTTGTCGAACTGCATGCCCTCGGTGAACTCGAGCTCGATGCCGAAGGTGTTGGACTCCTCGACGGTCACGGTGCCGTCCTTGCCCACCTTGTCGATGGCGTCGGCCAGGACGTCGCCGATGGCGCCGTCCGCCGCCGAGATGGCGGCGATCTGGGCGATCTCGGTCTTGGAGTCGATCTCCTTCGACTGCTCCTTGATGGAGTCGACGGCAGCCTTGACCGCCTTGTCGATGCCCTTGCGCAGACCCAACGGGTTGGCGCCGGCGGCGACGTTGCGGAGTCCCTCACGGATGAGGGCCTGGGCCAGGACGGTGGCGGTGGTGGTGCCGTCGCCGGCGACGTCGTTGGTCTTCGTCGCCACTTCCTTGACCAGCTGGGCGCCCATGTTCTCGAAGGCGTCCTCGAGCTCAACCTCACGGGCGATGGACACGCCGTCGTTGGTGATGGTCGGAGCGCCGAACTTCTTCTCGATCACCACGTTGCGGCCCTTCGGCCCCAGGGTGACCTTCACCGTGTCGGCGAGCTTGTTCACACCCGCCTCGAGACCGCGCCGAGCGGATTCGTCGAACTTCAGGATCTTTGGCATTACTTACTCACCTTCGCCAGGACGTCACGGCTCGAGAGGATCAGCAGATCCTCGCCGTCGGAACTGATTTCGGTGCCTCCGTACTTGGAATAGACGACCGTGTCGCCCACGGCGATATCCAAGGGCACGAGCTCGCCAGAGCTCTCCGCCCGGCGGCCCGGACCAACGGCCAGAACTTCACCCTGCTGGGGCTTCTCCTTGGCGGTATCGGGGATCACCAGGCCGGACGCCGTGGTCTCCTCCGACTCGCCGGGGCGGACGACGATTCGGTCGTCAAGTGGATGCAGACTCATGTGATCGGGCCTCCTGTGGCACGCGTTAGCACTCGAACGTTGCGAGTGCTAACGATAGCGAGCCATCACCGCCGAGGCAACCGCTATCTCATTACCGCAGGTCAACAGGGTACTTAGCCCGTCAGGGCTGAGGAACCAGGCGCAAATTCGGGTCGGCTCCGAGCGTCAGCGGGCTCGGATCGCCGTGGTTCAGGCGCCACCAGCCGGCGGCGGCCACCATGGCGGCATTGTCGGTGCACAGGGCCCGGCTGGGCAGGAACGCCCCGATCCCGTCCTCGGCGCAGGCGGCCTCGACCCGGCGGCGCAGCAACGAGTTGGCCGCCACCCCGCCGGCCAGGCATATCGCCTTGGCCCCGACGTCGGCTGCGGCGCGCCGGGCCTTGGCCACGAGCACCTCCACCACGGCCTCCCGGAACGAGGCGGCCACGTCCTCGGTGGCCGCCCCGGGGTGCTTTCTCACCGTGTTGACCACCGAGGTCTTGAGGCCGCTGAACGAGAAGTCGTAGCCCTCACCCAGGAAGGCCCGGGGAAAGGCGAAGGCGTTGGGGTCGCCGTCCTCGGCCACCCGGTCGATGGCCGGCCCGCCGGGATAGCCGAGGCCGAGAAAGCGGGCGACCTTGTCGAACGCCTCCCCGGCCGCGTCGTCGATGGTCCCACCGAGCAGCCGGTAGCGCCCCGGCGCCGTCACCTCGATGAGGAGCGTGTGGCCGCCGGAGACGAGGAGCACCACCAGCGGCCACCCCAGGTCGGGCTGCTCGAGCAGGGAGGCGAACAGGTGGGCTTCGAGGTGGTTCACCCCTACAAAGGGCACGTCCCAGGCCAGGGCCAAGGACTTGGCCTCGGCCACGCCGACCAGCAGGGAGCCGATGAGACCCGGGCCGTAGGTCACGGCCACGGCATCGATCCCGGTCCCCGAGGGATCCGATCCGGCGGCTTCGAGCGCATCAGCGAGGATGGGCGTCAACAGCTCGACATGGGCTCGACCGGCCAGTTCGGGCACGACGCCCCCGTAGCGGGCGTGCAGGTCGATCTGGCTGGCCACCACGGAGGAGGCGATGGAGGTCCCGTGGTCGACCACCGAGGCCGCCGTCTCGTCACACGACGTCTCGATGCCCAGCACCCGGTCGATGGTCACCAGGTCACGCTCAGATCAGGAGGCAGCTCGTCCTCGATCGACGCCAGTCGCGCCTGATAGGTGTCGGAATCGATCGATCGGGCCCACATCACCAGTGCATCCTCGCCTGTTTCGGCGTAGTAGTTGGGGCGGAGGCCCACGGGGGCCATCCCGAAGCGCCGGTACAGGGCAAGGGCGGGCTCGTTGCCCACCCGGACCTCGAGGGTGAGATGCCGTGATCCCCGGTCGATGGCCGAACGGGCCAGGTCGAGCATGAGCACGGTGGCGATCCCCCGCCCCTGCCAGGACGGGTCCACTGCGATGTTGTTCACGTGGGCGTCCTCCTCGATGAGCATCAGCCCGGCGAACCCGACGATGTCCCGGTTCACCCACGCCGTCCGGTAGATGCGGGACTTCCGCTGGGACAGTTCGTCGGCGAACAGCCGGTGGGACCACGGGCGCGGGTACACCGCCTCTTCGATGGCCAACACCCCCCGGAGGTCGCGGGTGCGCATGGCGGCCAACCGCAGGTCGACCTGGGCGGGCGAGGTGGCGTTCACGACGCCCGCCCGCCGCCGGGCCCGATGTCTTGGGCGGACGGTGGGGACGGAGCCACGGGGACCCGCTGTTCCCAGTTGATGGTGGCATCAGCCTCCCGCAGGTAGTGCGGCAGGACGTCCACCGGATCCGAGGCCCTGGCGCCACCCTGGAGCCGGAGGCGAGCCAGCCGAGCCAGGGTCTCGGGCGGGGGCGCCAGCAGCTGAGGGCCGGGCAGCGGCTCCGCCGGAGCAAGCTGATCGAACAGCGCCTGGTAGCGGGCGACCCCGTTCCCCACCAGGACCATCGGACCCACATCGTCGGCGCGGGCCAGCTCGTCCACCAGGGCCCGGGGATCGGAGCGCGCCGCGGGCGACACTTGATCGTTCGCCGGATCCCACGCCGAGGGCGTGGTGCCGTCGAAGCGGTAGCGGGCGGCGAAGACCTCACTGCGGCGGGCGTCGACCACGGCCACCACCTGGCAGGGCGAACCGGCCGGCCGCCGGCACATGGCCGCCGCGGCCAGGATGTCGAGGCTCTCGATGCCCACGACCCCGATGCCCAGCCCTTGGGCCAGGGCCTTGGCCGTGGCCACCCCCACTCGGAGCCCGGTGAACAGCCCAGGGCCGACATCCACGGCGATGACGTCGACGGCGGGCAGGGGAACACCGGCCTCCCGGCATGCCTGCTGCAGGGCCGGAGCCAGGGCCTCGGCGTGACGCCGGCCACCCGTCTCGGTGACAGCCGGCCCCGGGGCGACCTCGCCCAGGACGGCCGCTCCGACCAGGTCCGTGGCCGACTCGAGGGCGAGCACGATCACCGCGGCGCCGCCCAGGGTTCGAGCGCGGCCACCAGGCGCGTCCAGCGACCGTCCCAGGCCGTGCCGATGGGGGCGATGGCGATGGCGCGGACGTCCTCGTCGGCACCGGTGGTGCCCTCGCCGGCGGGGCCCGAGGCGATGTGGACGGTCAGCGATCCCGAGCCCAGGACGGGCTCGGCCATGTCACCCCACTCCACCACGGCGACCCCGCCGTCCTCGACCAGCTGACCGAGCCCGAGGTCAACGATCTCTTGGAGGTGGTCGAGGCGGTAGACGTCGGCATGGAGCAAGGTCCGGACCGGCCCGTTGGCACAGGGGTACTGGCGGACCAGGGCGAACGTCGGGCTGGTGATGGGCTCCTTCACCCCGAGGGCGGCCCCGAATCCCTGGGCGAACGCTGTCTTGCCCGCGCCCAGGTCACCGGCCAGCAACACGATGTCGCCGGGCACGCACAGGCCGGCCACCGCCCCGGCCAGCGAGCGTGTCCCCTCGACGGCGGTGGTGAGGCAGCGCACCGCCGCACCAGGCCACCCGCTCACGACGCCCAGCCGAGGAGCCGCTTGGCCCGGATCAGGTCGGCGCGCATCTCGGCCACCACCGCGCCGCCCGACCGCAGAGCGGCGGCCGGATGGTAGGTCGGCACCAGGTGACCCTGGCCGAACGGGTACGACCGTCCCCGAACCGACCGGATGCCGTCGGTCGTCTCCAGGAGCAACTTCATGGCGAAATTCCCCAGGGTGACCACCACGGTGGGCTGGATGAGATCGATTTGGGCGGTCAGGTACGGGCGGCAGGTGGCGATCTCGATGGGCCGCGGGTCGCGGTTGTCCGGCGGGCGGCACTTGACCACGTTGGCGATGTAGCAGGCGCTGCGATCGATTCCGAGCTCCTCGGCCATCAGCCGGTCGAGCAGCTTGCCCGATCGGCCCACGAAGGGTTCGCCCTGGAGATCCTCGTCTCGCCCCGGCGCTTCGCCCACGAACATCAAGTCGGCACGCGGATCCCCGACCCCGAAGACCACCTGGGTGCGGCGCTCCGATAGCGGGCACCGCGTACACGTCGCCGCCTCCAGGGCAAGGTCGGCCAATGCGGTCGGCTCGGCCACGGGGCGAATCGTACCGCCACTCGGCAATCGGTCGTTCGGGCTGTGCCGGTCAGGCCGCACCCGTCTCGGGCTCGAGTGACACCGAGAACCGGTGGAGCAGCTCATTGAGCTCGTCGGCCCGCTCGAGCATCACCATGTGCCCGCAGCCCGGCAGCACCTCGAGGACGGCATGGGGAATGCCCGCGGCCATCCGGCGGGCGTGGAACGGGGGTAGGAGCAGATCACGCGATCCGGCCACGATTCGGGTGGGCAGCCCAATCTCGCCGAGGCGGGCCCGCACGTCGAAACCGACCAACGAGACCAGGAGGTCGGCCATCGCCGTCGGGGACATGGCCGAGGTCAATGAGCGGGTCAGCTCCAGGTCGAGGGCGGTCGGCCGGGAGCCGAACGCCATCCGGGTCGACCACGAAGCCAGGTCCTCGCCTGGGAACAGCCCTCGCCCCTTTCGCCCGGCCGAAGCCAGGCTACGACCGGTGAGCGCCGCCATCCTGTCGGTGACCACGGGCCACAGCGGCACGCCGGTGACGGGTCCGGCCGTCGTCCCCACCAGCACCAGACCGGCCACGTGCTCGGCCATCCGGTCCGGCTCGGCCAACGCCGCGGTGAGCGAGACCATGCCTCCCATGGAGTGGCCGACCAGCACCGCGTTGCGCACGGCCAAGGCCTCCAGGACCTCCAGGACGTCCTGGGCCAGGCGATCGAAGGTGTAGCCGTCGTCACCGGCCACCGACGGGCCGTGGCCCCGCTGGTCGATGGCGATCACCCGATGGCGGCCGGCCAGCGCAGCGAACTGGCGGACCCACACCGCGTCCGACAGCGTCACCCCGTGTACCAGGACGATGGGCGGGCCCTCACCGAGCTCCACGGCATGGATCACCCCGCCGTCGCTCGTGGCCACGTCGTGATGCACCAGCTCGTCGACCATCCTCAGGCCGGCTTCGGCCAATGCGTCGTCGCCCGCCCGCCACCGGCGCGTCCAGTGCCGCTGAGCGGCAAAGGCGCCGCCCGCGGCCAACGCCGTGGCCGCGGCGCCGACGGCGATGAGCCGGCGTGACGGGCGCGGCAGCGAGCGCCTCACCTCGTGCTGCCACCAGCGGAGGACGCCGATTCACGGTCCTGGGCTGGCGGGGCAGCCGGGGCGGCGGCTGTGCCGGTCCCGTCGGTGGGTGCGTTCGTCGCTACCCGGGGGACCCGGGGACCGATGCCGCACAGCACCTCGTAGCTGATGGTTCCGAGGAGGTCGGCCCACTCGGTGGCGGTGACCGTGGCGTCGGCCTGACGCCCCAGAAGGACCACCTCATCGCCG
The DNA here is from genome assembly GCA_963781305.1 of uncultured Acidimicrobiaceae bacterium. GTDB lineage: Bacteria > Actinomycetota > Acidimicrobiia > Acidimicrobiales > RAAP-2 > DASXMT01. The sequence continues at coordinate 274,481 of CAWAFL010000013.1, read as the reverse complement.
ACCGCGGGGGCAGTCGGCCCGGGCGGGCCACAGTCGATGACGATCTGATCCATGGTGACCATGCCGGCCAGTGGACGGCGGATCCCCCCCACCAGCACCTGGCCGCCGCATTCGAACAGGCGTCGGGGCACCCCGTCGGCGTATCCGATCGGGACGGTGGCCACCATCGACCGCGCCGGCAGCGGACGGCGCCGGCCATAGGAGGGCCGTTCACCCTCCTGCAGCTCTCGGATGTAGGTCACCTCCGCCTTCAGCGAGAGGGCAGGTCGCAGCCGGCCACCGCCGGTGGCATCGGCCAGCACGCGGGCATGACCCGGAATGGGCAGTTCCCCGTAGACGGCGATGCCGCAGCGAACCAGATCGCGTCTCGCGCCGGGATGGGCGATGGTCCCCGCCGAGTTGGCCGCGTGGACGAGGGCCGGCCGGTGGCCGGCCCGGGCCAGTTGGGCCAGCGTGGCGTCGAGGAGGGCCAGCTGCTCCTGGGTGAACCGCACATCGCCGTCCGCCGGGCCATCGGCCACAGCCAGGTGGGTCCACACCCCCTGCAGGGCCAGGTTGGCCTGAGCGCCGATCAGATCGGCCAGGAGCACGGCGTCAGCGGGCTCGGCGCCGACCCTGTGCATGCCGGTGTCGATCTTGAGGTGGACCGGGAGCGGGGCAGTGACGGCCGCCGAGGCGGCGGCCACCGAGCGAATCCCCCGTTCGGTGTACACCGTGGGCACCAGGTTTCGGGCCACCGCCTCGGCCACGGCATCGGCCGGTGGTTCGGACAGGAGCAGGATCGGCGCCTCGATCCCCGCTTCGCGCAGCGCCACTCCCTCTTCCACCAGGGCCACGGCCAACCAGGTCGCGCCCCCCTCCAGCGCCGCCCGGGCCACGTCCACCGATCCGTGCCCGTAACCGTCTGCCTTGACCACGGCGCTCAGCGCCGCCGGCCCGGCCAGTTCGACCAGCAGTGCGGCGTTGTGCCTGATGGCGTCCAGGTCCACCTCGGCCCAGGCCGGGCGCCACCGTCGCCTACCCATGGGTGCCGCCGTGTCTGGGGACGTCCCGGGCCCGGGACAAGACGCCGGACACCAGCTGCGGGAGGTCGCCGGCAACCAGCCCCTCGGTTGCCCCCTCGGCCGCGGCACGACCGTGGACGTGGGCGGCGAGCCCGGCGGCCTCGAGCGGGGCCACCCCGCGAGCCACGAACGCGCCGATCACCCCGGACAGGACGTCCCCGGTCCCCGCGGTGGCCAACGCCGGGGTTCCGGCCAGGCCGAGGACCACCCGGCCATCCACTTCGCCCACGGCTGTGGTCGTGCCCTTGACCAAGGCCACCGCTCCCGCCCTCTCGGCCAGCCGTCGGGCGGCGGCGATCCGATCCCGCTCCGGTGGTTGACCCATGAGCCGCCGGTACTCGCCGTCGTGCGGTGTGAGCACCACCGCCGACGCAGACGACACCGGTGCGTCGAGCTGGCCCAGTGCGTACAGCCCGTCCGCGTCCACCACGACAGGGACCGGCGAGCGTTCCACCAGGCGCCGGAGGTCGGCCGCCGTCGAGTCGGCCCTCCCGATGCCCGGGCCCACCACCACGACTTGGCACCGCTCGGCCTGGGTGAGGACCTCATCGGCCCATCCCTCCTTGGGCAGAGGGACGCTCACCGCTTCGGAGGCCGGGGTCTGGCCGACATCCGCTCCGGGAATGCCCAACCGGACCATTCCGGCGCCAGACCGGTAGGCGGCCATGGCCGACAGCCCCGCCGCCCCGGTCATGCCGGGCGAGCCGGCCACCACCAGGACGGCCGAGGTCCATTTGTGATCCTCCCGTTTCCGGGCAGGGAGCAGACCGACGATGTCCCCGTCGGTCATGACATGCACACGGGCTCCCTCGACCGGCAACCCGATATCGGCCACGGTGATCAACCCGGCCAGCTCGGGACCATCGGCCTGGACGAGGCCGGGTTTCAACGCCGCGAAGGTCACGGTCCGGGTGGCGGCCATCGGTGAGCCCGAAGCCACTCCCGAGTCGCCCTCGACTCCCGACGGGATGTCCACCGCCAACACCGGGGTCCCCGACGGGACGGTGGGTGCGCGGTACTGGCCCCGGAAGCCGGTGCCGAAGGCGGCGTCGATCACCAGGTCGGCGGGGCCGATCCCCGAGGGCGCCTCGGAGGCGTCGATCACCTCGACCCGGGCGCCCCGGCGCCTGAGCAGGGACGCCGCCACCCGGCCGTCGGCCCCGTTGTTCCCCTTCCCGGCCACCACCACGACCCGCCGCCCGTAGGCTCCGCCCAGCATCTCCAGGGCGATGGCAGCCACGGCCGTCCCCGCCCGCTCCACCAGAATGTCGAGGGGCGTGGACGCCTGGGCCCGCGCATCGGTGGCCTGCATCTCGGCCACGGTGAGCACAGGTCGCACGATCAGGCCCCGTTCCCCGCCGGTGCTGGCGTCTGCTCCGCCGGTGCTGTGGTGGTTCCTTCGGGGACGGCGGCGTTGCCCGCCGGGCCCCGCTCGGCCAGGACCGTGGCCATGGCCACCAGGTGGGTATGGGTCAACGACAGGTGCCACCGGACGACGCCGGCCCGGGTGGCCAGCGCCGCGGCCCCACCCGACAGCACCAGGAACGGTGCGTCGAGCCCCGACCTCACCACCTCGACGTCGACGAAGGCGAAGGCCCCGAGGCCGACCCCGAGGGCCTTCATGGTGGCCTCTTTGGCCGCGAACCGCGTGGCCAGACGGGCCGTCGGGTCGACGGCCCGGGACGCGTAGTCCCTCTCGTTCTCGGTGAACAGGCGGGTGGACAACCGGGGCCGGCGGACGAGCGTGTCCCGGAACCGGTGCAGGTCGACGGCGTCGACCCCGATGCCCACCACCGTCCCGTTCCCCGATGCGCCCGTCACTCGACGGTGACCGTCTTGGCCAGGTTCCGAGGCCGGTCCACGTCCAGCCCGTGCAGGCGAGCGAGGGAGTAGGCGAAGAGCTGCAGGGGGACCACGTCCACGATGGGGGCGAACAGCTGGTGTGTCTGGGGCACCCACAGAACGGCGTCGGCCCGATCTGCCGTCTCCTCGTCGCCGTCGTTTGCCACCAGCACCACCGTGGCCCCGCGGCTCTTCACCTCGGCCACGTTGGCCATCATCTTCTCCCACAGCCTGGTGCGGGTGGCCACGCCGATCACCACCGTGCCCGGCTCCACCATGGCAATGGGACCGTGCTTCAACTCACCGGCGGGGAACCCTTCAGCGCGCAAGTAGGACAGCTCTTTCAGCTTGAGCGACCCTTCCAGGGCAACCGGGTAGCCCACGTGTCGCCCGATGAAGATGAAGGTGGGCGAGTGGCGGTACGCCCGGGCCACCTGCTCCACATCGGATGCCCGGGCCAGCGCCGTCTCCACGTGGGCGGGAAGACCGCTCATGGCCCCCAAGAGGTCGATGGCTTCGGTCGGGTACAGCGTTCCCCGCAACTGGGCCAAGTACAGGGCCAGGATCCCCAATGCGGTGATCTGGGCCAGGTGCGTCTTGGTGGCGGCGACACCGATCTCGGGGCCGGCCCGGGTGTAGAGGACGGCGTCGGCCTCGCGGGCCATCGACGAGTCGACGACGTTGGAGATGACCAGCACCTTGGCGTTCCATCGCCGGGCTTCGCGCAGAGCCTGCAGCGTGTCCACCGTCTCGCCCGACTGGCTCACCCCGATCACCAACGTGCGGGAGTCGAGCACCGGGTCGCGATAGCGGAACTCGCTGGCGATGTCGATCTCCACGGGCAACCGGGCCCAGTGCTCGATGGCGTACTTGGCCATGAGGCCGGCGTGGTAACTGCTGCCGCAGGCCACGATGAAGATCTTGTCCACCGACCGCAGCTCGTCGTCGGAGAGCCGTACCTCGTCGAGGGCCAGTGAGCCATCAGGGAGCTGACGACCGAGCATGGTGTCGGCAACCGCCCGGGGCTGCTCGTGCATCTCCTTGCTCATATAGTCGTCGTAGCCGTCCTTGCGGGCGGCATCGAGGTCCCAGTCCACGCTGAGCGGCTTGGGCGAGATCTCGGTGCCGTCCATGGTCGTCACCCGGATGGCCCCCGGCCGCAGCTCGGCGACCTCGTCGTCCTCGAGAAGGAAGAAGGTTCGTGTCCGGCCCAACAGGGCAGGGATGTCCGAGGCCAGGAAGGCCTCGCTGTCGGTCACGCCCATGATGAGCGGCGACACCCGGCGGGCGGCCACGATGAGGTCTGGCTCGTCACGGCTGACCACGGCCAGGGCGAAGGCCCCCCGGACCCGGCGCAGGGCGGCACGAACGGCACCGACCAGGCCACCGGCCGGGTTGAGGAGAAGGGCCGATTCGACCAGGTGGGCCAGAACCTCGGTGTCGGTCTCGGACTCAAGATCGTGCTCCACCTTGAAGAGCTCGTCCGAGAGCTCGTGGTGGTTCTCGATGATCCCGTTGTGGATCAGGGCGATGCGGCCGGTGCAGTCCATGTGAGGATGGGCGTTCGTCACCGATGGTCGGCCGTGGGTGGCCCACCGGGTGTGGCCGATGCCGGTGATCCCGGACGTCGGGGCCATGGCCGCTTGTTTGGTCAGCTCGTTGAGCGAGTCCGTGCCGTGCGCCGCCCGGCCCCGCCACAGGCTGCCATCGCTTCCCGGGGGGACCAGGGCGATGCCGGCCGAGTCATAGCCGCGGTACTCCAGCCGGGACAGGCCTTCGAGCAGGACATCGAGTGTGTCGTCGCTGCCGGTCACGCCGATGATGCCGCACATGGGCTACGAGGCTACCTGTACGGCAGGCCGTGACCACGCCTCTTGGGTAGGCTGCGCCCACTCCCGGAGGGTAGGCCGTGACCACGCCTGGTGGCGGTCGGCCGGTGGGTCAACCCGGCGTGGCCGCCGCCGCTTGGAGCTCGTAGGCCACGAGGGCGCTCAACCGTTGGGCGATCTCCTCGGCCACGCCATCGCCGGACGCCTCGACCATGACCCGGACCAGGGGTTCGGTCCCGCTGGGCCGCAGCAGCACCCGGCCGGTCTCGGACAAGCGCTCCTGCTCCTCCGCCACCGCCGACCAGACGGCGTCGGCGCCGGCCAGCAGCTCGGTGTTGGGCACGGGCACGTTGACCAGTACCTGGGGCACCCGGACGATCAGGCCCGAGACCAGCTCGGCGAGCGGCTTTCCCATCCGGGTCACCAGGTCGGCCAGGACCAGCCCGGTCAGCAGGCCGTCGCCGGTGGAGGCCATCTCGCGGAACACGATGTGTCCGGACTGCTCGCCGCCGAGGGCCAGGCCGTCGACGTCCAGCGCGGCCAACACGTACCGGTCCCCGACCGGTGTCTCTTTCACCACGATGCCCCGCTCCGCCATGGCCAGCCGGAAGCCCAGGTTGGTCATCACCGTGACCACCACGGTGTTCCCGGCCAGCAGCCCGCGATCGGCCAGGTCCACGGCGAACAGGGCCAGGAGCTCGTCACCGCCGACGACGGTCCCGGTGTGGTCGACGGCCAGGAGCCGATCGGCATCACCGTCGAGGGCCAGGCCCAGGTCGGCGTGGCGCTCGAGCACGGCGGCAGCCAGGGTCTCGGTGTGGGTCGATCCGTATCCGGCATTGATATTGCTGCCGTCGGGGTCGGCTCCGATGACCACGACGTCGGCTCCCAGGCGCTCGAACACCTCCCCGCCGAGAGCGGAGGCGGCCCCGTTGGCACAGTCGACGACCAGCCGCATCCCGTCCAACCGTCGGCCCTCGAGCGATCCCACCAGATGGTCGATATAGGCCGCTCCGGGATCGGGCTCGGTGATCAGGCGGCCGACACCATGCCCCTCGGGGTTTCGCGGTCCGCGGACGTTCGGGTCGAGGATGCTCACCAGGGCGTCCTCGATGGCCGCCTCCGTCTCGGCGCTGAGCTTGGTGCCACCCCGGGCGAAGAGCTTGATCCCGTTGTCGGCGAAGGGGTTGTGGGAGGCCGACACCACGGCGGCGGGAAGATCCCGTTGGGCGGACATCCAGGCCACGGCCGGGGTGGGCAGGACGCCGGCATCGATCACGTCGGCGCCCTCGCCGGCCAACCCTGCGGCCAGCGCCGCCTGGAGGAGGGGGCCCGAGCGCCGGGTGTCCCGCCCAACGATGAAGGCGGGGGCGGGCAGGATGCGCGCCGTGGCCCGTCCGAGAGCGAGGACCAGCTCGGGCGTGAGCTCGGCGTTGGCCACGCCCCTCACGCCATCGGTGCCGAAACGGGCCTGCACCATGGGCTCGGAGCTACCGCTTCGAGTACTGGGGCGCCTTGCGGGCCTTTTTCAGGCCGTATTTCTTGCTTTCCTTCTCCCGTGCATCACGGGTGAGGAAGCCGGCCTTCTTCAAGGCGGCACGAAGCTCGGGGTCGAGCGAGCACAGTGCCCGGGCGATGCCCAGACGGAAGGCGCCGGCCTGGCCGGACACCCCGCCGCCATCGATGGTCACATCGATGTTCCACAGCTCGGTCGTCTCGGTCAGCCGGAGCGGCTCGGTCACGATCATCCGGTGGGTGGCCGAGGTGAAGTAGTCCTCGAACTTGTGCTTGTTGACGGTGATGGTGCCGTCCCCGGAACGGAACCGCACACGGGCGACAGCCTGTTTGCGGCGTCCGGTGGTCTGGCAGAGGGGGGTGTTGGCCACGAGGAGCTCCTAGTCGTCTTTTCGTTCGGGTGCCGGGCTCAGGATCCGCCGCGGGTGGAAGCCAGCCGGCGGGCGCCGGGCAGGTCCAACGGCGCGGGGGATTGCGCAGCGTGAGGATGGTCGGGACCGGAGTAGACCTTCAGCTTGTCGATCATCTGGCGTCCCAGCCGGTTCTTGGGCAGCATGCCCCGGACCGCGTTCCGCACCACTTCTTCGGGGCGGTCCTCCAACAGCCGGGCGTACGACGTCGCCGTCAGACCGCCGGGGTACCCGCTGTGGCGGTAGGCCACCTTGGTGTCGGCCTTGCCCGCGGTCAGCACGACCTTGGCCGCGTTGATCACCACCACGTGGTCGCCGGTGTCGACATGGGGGGCGAAGATGGGCTTGTGCTTGCCCCGGAGGATGGACGCCACTTCGGTGGCCAGGCGGCCCAGCACCATCTCCTCGGCATCGACGAGATGCCAGGCACGGGTGATGTCAGCGGGCTTGGGGGAGAACGTACGCACTAAAGATCCTTGTTCGGTGATGCCGGGGCTGCCATGGCGAGCCGGTTCGGAGCCAAATCGCCTGTGTCGCTCATCTCTGAGCCAACCATCCGGCGACAACAGGTTGTCGGCCAGCGGTCACGAGCGGTCACGGGCGAACCCAGCGGAGCACAAGGATACGACGAAAGTGCCCAGGTCGGCAAGCCGCCTGGCCGAGAGCACGCCCGGAGGCAGGTGTCAGAGCCCGGCCCGGGCCATTGGGCTCTACGGCCGCCGAGGCCCCGATGTGGTCGCCGGCTCACGGCATCAGGAGCCATAGCGGACGGCGACCAGGCACAACCCGTGGGGCGGGGCGGGCTGGGAGGCCTGCTGGCGATCAGCGGAACGGAGGATCCACAGCATGTCCGACGCCCGTTTCCGCCCCCGGCCCACGTCGACCAGGGTGCCGACCAGCGAGCGGACCATCTGGTGACAGAAGGCGTTGGCCTCGATCTCGAAGGCCACCAGGGCGCCCTCGGCCGGGAGGAGAGCGGGATGGCCATCTGCCCCGCTGGGCGACGAACGGGCGCCCCGGCCACCGGATCCACCTCGGGCCCCGTCTCCGTCCACCACCGACCACCGAGCGTCGACCACCCGCCGTATGATGGGATCGTCAGGCGACGTGCCGGGAACCCGACGGCAAAAGGCGCGGAAGTCATGCTCCCCCAAGAGGGCGTCGGAGGCGGCAGCCATGGCCCGGAGGTCGAGCTCGTCCGACACATGCCAGGCCAGGCCGGCCAGCAGGGGGTCCGCCACCGGTGCGTTGACGACCAGATAGCGGTACCGGCGGGCGGTCGCCGAGCGTCGGGCGTCGAAACCGGCTGGGGCCGGCCCGGCCTCTCGCACCACGATGGCCGGGCCCAGCTGCCGGTTGCACGAACGCAGGAGCACCTCGGGGTCCAGGCCGGTGGCGAGTGAGGCAGGGAGGTCCACGTGGACCACCTGGTCCTGGGCGTGGACACCGGTGTCGGTCCGCCCCGCGCAGGTAAGGGTGAGGGTCGACCGGGTGACCCGGCCCAGGGCCGCGCTCAGGGCGCCAGCCACCGTGGCCTGGCCATTCTGGGCGGCAAAACCATGGAAACCGGACCCGTTGTAGGCGATCCGGAGGCGCCAGCGGACCGTCTCCCCGGCGCCTGCGCTCGATTCGACTCCGGCGCCTGCGCTTGATTCGGCCCTTACGCCCGTGCCTGATTCGGCCCCGACTCCTGTGCCTGATTCGGACTCAGCGCCCCGGTCGGCAGGGCGCCCGGGTGGGCCAGACCCCCCGGCTGGGGGGACCCGCCTCAAACCAGTTCGATGCGGGCCATCGGAGCGTTGTCGCCCTGACGGTTCCCGAGCTTCAAGATCCGGAGGTAGCCACCGGGCCGGTCGGCGTAGCGGGGGCCGATCTCCTCGAACAGCTTGTGGGCCATGTCCTTGTCCCGGATGAACGCCACCACTTGGCGGTGACGATGGAGACCGCCCTTGGCTGCCGCGGTGATGCACTTCTCGGCCACGGGGCGGAGCGCCTTGGCCTTGGCCTCGGTGGTGACCAGGGACTCCGCTGCGATCAGGGAGGCGACCAGGTTGCCCATCATGGCCTTCTGATGGGCCGAGCTGCCGCCGAATCGGCGGCCTTTCTTCGGGGTTCCGAGCATGACGTCAGTCCTTCACCCGCAGGGACAGGCCCCGCTCGTCGAGCTTCTGGAGCACCTCGTCGAGCGACTTCTGCCCGAAGTTGGTGATGTTCAACAGGTCGTCCAGCGAGCGGTCCACCAGCTCGCCGATGGTGTTGATCTGGGCCCGCTTCAGGCAGTTGCGGGGCCGCTCGGTGAGGTCCAGGTCCTCGATGCGGAGGTCGAGATCCGGCGAACCGGTGCCGACCGTGCCCACTTCGCCCAGCTCCAGGCCCTGGGGCGCGTCCTCCAGGTCGGCGACCAGGCCGACCAGGGTGCGCAGCGTGTCACCGGCCGAAGCCAGCGCCTCGCGGGGGGACAGGGAACCGTCGGTCTCGATGTCGAGCACCAGGCGGTCGAAGTCGGTCGACTGCTCCACCCGGACGGGCTCGACCGTGAAGGCCACCCGGCGCACCGGGGAGAAGATGGCGTCGACCGGGATCACCCCGATGACCGACGAGCGCTTGTTCTTGTCAGCCGACGCATAGCCCCGGCCCCGCTCCACCGTCAGGTCGACGGCCAACCGGCCCTTGCTGTTCAGCGAGGCGATGTGCTGGGCCGGGCTGAGCACCTCGACGTCTGCGGTGACCTGGATGTCACCGGCAGTGGCGTCGCCGGGCCCCCGCTTGTCCAGGCGAACCGTCACCGGCTCGTCACTGTGCACCTTGAACAGGACGTCCTTCAGGTTCAACAGCAGGTCGGTGATGTCCTCTTTGACGCCCGGCAAGGTGGTGAACTCGTGAAGTGCCTCGTCAAAGCGCACCTGGGTGACGGATGCACCCGGGATGGACGACAACAGGGTGCGGCGCAGAGAGTTGCCCAGGGTGTGGCCAAAGCCGGGATCGAGAGGACCCACGGCAAACCGCTGCCGGTTGTCCTCTGGTTCGCCGATGGCTTCGACGGTAGGTCGCTGGATGATGAGCATGCTGATCGTGGCTCCTCGACGTGTGTAGCTCAGGTCTGGTGCTAGTGGGCTGCTGGGTGGTGCTGAGTGGCTCGGCGCCGGGCTCGGCGCGCGGGGTACTGCGGTGGTCCTACTTGGAGTACAGCTCGACGATGAGCTGCTCTTGCACGGGCTCGTCGATGTGCTCGCGCAGTGGAAGCGAGAACACCTTGACGGCGAATTTGTCCCCGACCGTCTCCAGCCATGGGGGGAGCTGGCGATCGAGGGTGTCCATGTTCCGCCGGACCGGGAACAGCTCACGAGACGACTGCTTCAGGCTGATGACGTCGTCCTTGTGAACCCGGTAGCTGGGAATGGTGACCCGCTTGCCGTTCACCTGGACATGCCCGTGGCGCACGAACTGGCGGGCCTGGGAACGGCTTGCGCCCCACCCGGCCCGGAAGGCCACGTTGTCGAGACGGAGCTCGAGCATGCGCAGCAGGTTCTCGCCGGTGATGCCCGGGGCCCGGCTGGCTTCGCCGTACAGGTTGCGGAACTGCTTCTCGAGCAGCCCGTAGATGCGGCGTGCCTTCTGCTTCTCGCGCAGCTGGCCCAGGTACTCCGAGCCCTGCCGCATGCGGTCGCGGCCGTGCTCGCCGGGCGGATAGGCGCGGCTGTGGCGGTCGGTGACCGCCTCAGAAACGGGGCACTTCATCGAGTAGCAGCGCTCTCCCTTCAAGAAGAGCTTGGTGCGCTCCCGGCGGCAAAGCCGGCAGACAGGTCCGGTGTATCTGGCCATATGTGTTTCCTCTGATCCCTTCGATCTTCGCCCGGCTCAGACCCGGCGCCGCTTCTTGGGGCGGCAGCCGTTGTGCGGGATGGGGGTGACGTCTTTGATGCCGGCCACTTCGATGCCGGCAGCGGCCAGGGACCTGATGGCCGTCTCCCGGCCGGAGCCCGGGCCACGGACGAGCACGTCGACCCGGCGGACGCCGTGCTCCATGGCCTTTTTGGCGCAGGACTCCGCAGCCAGCTGGGCCGCGAACGGCGTGGACTTGCGCGAACCCTTGAACCCGACGTTTCCGGCAGAGGCCCAGGCGAGCACGTTGCCCTCGGGGTCGGCGATGGACACGATGGTGTTGTTGAACGAGCTCTTGATGTGGGCAACGCCGAACGCGATGTTCTTGCGCTCCTTGCGACGGGGCCGACGGGCGGCGCCCGCGGCTTTGGTGGGCTTGGCCATTACTTGCGAACCTTCTTCTTACCGGCGACCGTCTTCTTCGGTCCCTTGCGAGTACGGGCGTTGGTATGGGTGCGTTGACCGTGGACGGGAAGGCCCTTGCGATGGCGGACACCCTGATAGCAGCCGATCTCCATCTTCCGCTTGATGTCCTGGGACACGTCCCGCCGCAGGTCGCCCTCGACCTGGTAATTGGCGTCGATGAACGTGCGCAGACGGGTGACCTCTTCGTCGGTCAGGTCCCGAACACGGGTGTCGGGACTGGTCTCGGTGACGGCACAGATGTTCTGTGCCGTCGTCCGGCCGATGCCGAAGATATAGGTGAGAGCAATCTCCAACCGCTTTTCGCGGGGGATGTCTACGCCGCTGATTCGAGCCACGCTGTCCTTCCTTCTTCCTTGCCCTAGCCCTGCCGCTGCTTATGGCGGGGGTTCTCGCAGATGACCACGACCCGCCGATGACGGCGGATCACCTTGCACTTCTCACACATCGGCTTGACGCTCGGTCGAACCTTCATGTTTCCGCACCTCTCTTACGAACTGCTCATGCTGCACTGCCGCCCGTGCTGCTGTTTCTTGTTACTGGACTGCCTGTCCTGCTGGTCTGCCCGTCCTGCTGATCTGCCTGTGCGGCCCGAACGGTCCGCCCGTGCACTGGCCTGCCCGTGCTGCCGACGCCGACTCGACCGGTCACCCGCTCACTTGTAGCGGTAGGTGATCCGTCCGCGAGCCAGGTCGTACGGGGTGATCTCGACTTGCACACGGTCGCCGGGAAGGATCCGGATGCGGTGCATACGCATCTTCCCCGAGCTGTGCGCCAGTACTTTGTGGCCGTTCTCGAGCTCGACGCGGAACATGGCGTTCGGCAGCGGCTCGACGACGGTTCCCTCCAGCACGATGGCGTCTTCTTTGGGCTTGGGCAGGTGATTCTCCTAAAAACTCTGATGTCCTGTTCCACTCACCCCAGGGGTCGGCATGCAGCACGCGATCGACGTATTGTCGTTGCACCACACCGCCGTCGGCAGAGCACCAAAAGGGCGCCACCGGGAGCGGGACTCAGCACGCCATCACACACCGGTGGCGAGCCGAACGACTAGTTTAGCGGTTTCGCGGCAATTTGCCAGTTCGATGGGCAAATCGGGCCCCAACAGGCACCCGATCGCCAGTTCGGTCGGTCCCAGCCGGTCGGGCCGGCTGAAAACGAGCCGCCCGGTCGCCCCTCAGGGGACGGTGAACACCTCCGGACCATCGTCGGTCACCGCGATGGTGTGCTCGAAGTGGGCCGAGAGGCGCCCGTCGGCGGTGATCACGCTCCACCCGTCTTCGAGCTGGAGGGTTTCGGGACTACCGGCGTTGACCATGGGCTCGACGGCGAACACCATCCCCGACTTGAGCACCGGCCCCGGGGTTCCCGGCCAGTAGTTGGGCACCTGGGGCTCTTCGTGCATCGCCGTGCCGATGGCATGGCCGACGTACTCACGCACCACGGTAAACCCAGCACTCTCCGCAACCTTCTGGACAGCCCGCCCTACCTCGTTCAGCCGGTTGCCCGAGCGCAGCTGGTCGATCCCCGACCACAGGCTGGCCTCGGTCACCTCCAGTAGCCGCGTGGCCTCGGGACTGATCTCCCCGATGCCCGCCGTGTAGGCGGCGTCGCCGTGGTAGCCCTCGATGATGGCGCCGCAGTCGACGGACAGGATGTCCCCCTCGGCCAGCACCACCTGGTCCGACGGGATGCCGTGGACGATCATCGAATTGGGCGACGTGCAGATGACGGCGGGGAACCCGTGATAATTGAGAAAGTTGGACTTCGCCCCGCGGCGCTCGAGAACGTCCCTGGCCACCTGGTCGATGGCGGCGGTGGTGATGCCGGGGCGGAGGGCGGCCCGCGTGGCCTCATGCATCTCGGCCACCACCTTGCCGGCTTTGCGCATCTTGGCCAGCTCGTCGGGGTTGCGTTTCACCCCTCCGACCCTACGGCGCAGCGAGGCCCGATCATTCGGGCCGGACCCGTGGGGGCGGTCATCGGGCGCCGCTCGTGCGGGCGGCCACCGGGCGCGGCGTCGTCGGGGCGGTTGTCGGACACCAGTTCATCGAGTCGGTCGCCCGCCCCTTCGGTCTCGGTGGTCCTCGATCACCCGGACCAGACGTCGTGTCACCGAGTCGGGCGAACCCGATCCGTTGACCGCGGCCAGCTGGCTTCGCTCCCGGTACCACTCGATCAGCGGGGCAGTCTGGCGCTCGTAGATCTCCAGACGCCGCGAGATCGCCTCTTCGCGGTCGTCCTCCCGCTGGATGACCTCGCCGCCGCACACGTCACAGGTCCAGTTGATCAGCGGCGGGGTCGAGACCGAGTAGTTCGTACCGCAGTCCACGCATACCCGGCGGGCCGCCAGCCGGCGCAGTACCTGGGTGGTGGAGACCTCGATGTCGATGGTCAGGTCGAGATCCATCGGCGCGAGGAGGCCGGCCAGGGCCTCGGCCTGGGCCACGGTCCGCGGGCAGCCGTCGAGCACGAAGCCCCGGGCCCGGACGTCGCCCTCGTTCAAGCGCTCAGAGACCATGTCCATGATGAGGTCGTCGCTGAGCAGCTCACCCTTGTCCATCAGGTCCTTGGCCTTTTTGCCCAGGGGGGTGCCCTGTTTGACCGCGACCCGAAGCATGTCCCCCGTCGAGACATGAGGGACCACGTAGTGGTGGGAGAGACGCACGCACTGCGTCCCCTTACCTGCCCCCTGCTTGCCGAGGACAACGAGCCTGGCGCCTGGTACCACTTATTTGAGGAAGCCCTCGTAATTTCGCATCATAAGCTGGCTATCGATCTGCTTCATCGTCTCCAGGGCGACGCCCGTGGCGATGAGGAGGGTCACTCCGTAGAACGGATAGCCGGTTATGTGCCAGGCAGCCATCAGCAGGGACGGCACCACGGCCACCCCACCGAGGAACAGGGCGCCGGGCCAGGTGATCCGATTGAGGATGTGGGCCAGGTAGCGCTCGGTGGGCAGGCCCGGTCGGATACCGGGGATGTATCCGCCCTGCTTGCGGATGATGTCGGCTTGCTGGTGGGGATCGAAGGCGACGTAGACGTAGAAGAACGTGAACAAGAGGATCAGGACGAAGTACGAGAAGATGTACACCGCGCTGGTCGGGGTGATGTTGGCGTTCACCCAGGTCCGGAAGGCGGCGGACGGGATGATGTTCGACAGGAGAATCGGGATGTACAGCACCGAGCTGGCGAAGATGATGGGGATGACCCCGGACTGGTTGACCTTCAACGGTATGTAGGTATTGGAGCCGCCGACGGACTTGCGACCAACCACCCGTTTGGCGAACGTGACCGGTATCCGGCGCTGGCCCTGATCGACGAAGACGATCAGGACCAACAGGGCCAGCGATACCACCAGGATGGCGGCGAACTTGAACCGACCACCCTCTTGCAGCACCGTGTTCATTCCCCCGGGGATGCCGGCAACCACGTTGGCGAAGATCAGGATGGACATGCCCTGGCCGATACCCCGTTGGGTGATGAGCTCAGCCAACCACATCACGAGGGCGGTTCCCGCCGTCAGGGTCATGACGATGAACGCGCCCCGCCAGATGGAGTAGTGGAGGATGAGATCGATGTTCTGGTTGGACCCGAACAGGCCGCCGCCGCCCTTGTGGAACAGGTACACAAGGCCGGTGGACTGCATGAGGGCCAGAGCGATGGTCAGGTACCTGGTCGTCTGGGTCAACTTCTTCTGACCGACGGCACCCTGGTCGCGCCACTCCTCGAGCTTGGGGATCACCGTGGCCAGCAGCTGGATGATGATGCTGGAGGTGATGTAGGGCATGATCCCCAGCCCGAACACGGCCATGCGGGTGAGCGCACCGCCCGAGAACAGGTTCAGAAAGCCCAGCACCCCCGAGGACTTGGCCGCCGAGGTGACCTGTTGCACCTTGGAGAAGTCGATGAACGGGCAGGGGACGTTGGCCCCGAATTGGTAGATGCAAATGATGGCAAGCGTGAACAGGACCTTCTTACGAAGGTCGGCGATACGGAAGATGTTTGCCAAACTGGACAGCATGGGTGCCCTTCGACGCCTCTCGGTCGGTCGATGCTACCGGTTGGTGAGGGCGTTGCCTTTAGCGGGCGGTCGACCGTTGCCAAACGGCGGTGGCACGACGGTCACCGAGCCGCCGGCTCCGGTTATGGCGGCTTCGGCCGACTTCGAGAAGGCGTGAGCCTCGACCCGCAGGGCGCGGGACAGCTCGCCTCCTCCGAGGATCTTCACCAGGGCGTTCTTCTTCGCCAGCCCGGCAGCCGCCAATGCGGCGAGATCGGCGTGGTCGCCGTCGACGGCGCTGAGGGCGCCCACGTTGACCGGGGTGTACTCCACCCGGAACGGGTTCTTGAATCCGCGCAACTTGGGGATCCGCTGCATCAGCGGCAGCTGGCCACCCTCGAACCCTGCGGGGATCTTGCTCCGCGCCGCCTGGCCCTTGGTTCCTCGACCAGCCGTTTTGCCGCCCTTGCCGGCGATCCCTCGACCGACACGACGGCGAGGACGCGTGGACCCCGCCGGCGGTCGTAGCTCATGGACCTTCATCGAGCACCTCTCTCGTCTTCACTGGCTGGGGTGACCTCGATCAGGTGGGGCACCCGGGCCAGCATGCCGCGGATCTCCGGTCGATCGGGCAGCACGTTGGTGCGCCCGATGCCGCGTAGTCCCAGGGCACGCAGCGTGCCCCGGTGCTTGGGCTTGGTGCCGATGCCCGATCGCACCTGGGTGACACGCAGCCACCCGGTGCTGGTCGCCGCATCGGTGGGCGCCGGCGTTGCTGCTGCCATCTCAGCTCACCTCCGTGAACAGATCTGCTTCGCGGCGGCGCTCACGGTAGGCGCGAAGGACGCCGCCGGGGATGACATCCTCGGCTCGCTTGCCCCGAAGGGTGGCGATCTCATCGGGACGCTTGAGCCCCTTGAGCCCGGCGATGGTGGCGTGGGCCACGTTGATCCCGTTGGACGAGCCCAGCGACTTGGCCAGG
This sequence comes from uncultured Acidimicrobiaceae bacterium, assembly GCA_963781305.1. Lineage (GTDB taxonomy): Bacteria > Actinomycetota > Acidimicrobiia > Acidimicrobiales > RAAP-2 > DASXMT01. The sequence continues at coordinate 258,531 of CAWAFL010000013.1, read as the reverse complement.
ATGTCGCGAATGCCGGCCATCTCCAAGATGGCCCTCGCCGCACCACCGGCGATCACGCCGGTACCGGGGGCGGCGGGCTTGAGCATCACGCGACCGGCACCGCTCTCGCCCATGATGGGGTGGGTGATGGTCGAGCCGGCCAGGGGCACTTCGAAGACGTTCTTGCGCGCCTCTTCGATGCCCTTCTGCACGGCCAGGCCGGCCTCTTTGGCCTTGCCGTAGCCCAGGCCCACGTTGCCGTTCCCGTCGCCGACCACCATGAGGGCGGCAAAGGAGAAGCGGCGGCCACCCTTGACCACCTTGGACACCCGGTTGACCCGGATGGTGCGCTCTTCGTATTGCAGTTCGGCCATCAGAACTCCAGTCCTTCCGCACGGGCCGCGTCCGCCAGAGCGGCGACCCGTCCGTGATAGGTGAATCCGCCCCGGTCGAAGACCACGGTGGTGACGCCGGCCGCCTTGGCGCGCGAGGCCACCAACGTGCCTACCGCCTTGGCCGCATCGATGTTGCTGCCAGGCTTGCCCCGGAGATCGCCCTCGACGGTGGAGGCGGCGGCGACGGTGCGCCCGGCCTGGTCGTCGATGAGCTGGGCCGTGATGTGCTTGTTGGACCGGAAGACGGCCAGGCGCGGCCGTTCGGGGGTGCCCGTGATCCTGCGGCGGACCCGCGAATGGCGCCGGCGCCGGAGCTCCAGCTTGTGATCGGTTGCACGTCCCATTACTTCGCTGCCTTCCCTGCCTTGCGGACGACCCGCTCACCGGCGTACCGGACCCCTTTGCCCTTGTAGGGCTCGGGCTTGCGGAGCTTTCGGATGTCTGCTGCTACTTGACCGACCTTTTCCTTATCGATCCCCTTCACGATGATACGGGTGGGGGTGGGCACTTCGAAGGTCACGCCATCGGGTGCGCTCACGTTGACCGGGTGCGAGTACCCGAGGGCCAGCTCCAGGGCATCTGCGCCCTTGGGGACGGCCCGATATCCGACGCCGACGATCTCCAGTTCCTTGGTGTAGCCGGCGGTCACACCGGTCACCATGTTGGCCACCAGCGAGCGGGTGAGCCCGTGGAGGGCACGGTTCTGACGCTGATCGTCGGGGCGCTCCACCACCACCTGGTCCCCGTCCTGACGGACGGTGATGGTGGCGGGCACCAAGCGGGCCAGCTCGCCCTGGGGCCCCTTGACGGTGACCCGGTTGCCCTCGGCCACGGCCACGGACACGCCGGACGGGACCGGGATGGGGGAACGTCCGATGCGGGACATCAGCGACCACCTCCACAGGCGGCCAGGGCGCGGCCGGTCGGCGTTGGGTTATCCAGCGTTCGGTTACCAGACATAACAGAGAACCTCCCCGCCCATGCGGCGCTTGCGGGCCTCACGGTCGGTCATCAGCCCCTTGGAGGTGGACACCACGGCCACACCCATGCCGCCCAGCACTCGGGGCATCTTGTCGGCCCGGGCGTAGATGCGCAGGCCGGGCTTGGACACCCGCTTGATCCCCGAGATGGTCCGGGCGCGGTCGGGTGCGTACTTCATGATGATCTCGAGGGTGCGCCCGGGCTTGTCCGGGTTGTCGTTGACCTCGAAGCCCGAGATGTACCCCTCGTCCACCAGGATGGCGGCGAGGGACTCCTTCAACTTGGACCCGGGCATCTTCACCGTGTCGAAGTGGGCCGTGTTGGCGTTCCGGATGCGGGTGAGCATGTCGGCGATGGGATCGGTCATGGTCATCGGTCGTCTCCTCCCCTCACCAGCTGGCCTTGGTCACGCCGGGAATCTCGCCGGCGTGCACCATCACCCGCAGACAGATGCGGCATAGGCCGAACTTGCGGTAGACGGACTTCGGGCGACCACACCGCCGGCAGCGGGTGTACCCGCGTACCTTGAACTTCGGTGTGCGCTGTTGCTTCTCGATCAGAGCCTTCTTCGCCATGGGGTTACTGGTTCTCCTGTCGGAACGGGAAACCGAAAGCAGCCAGGAGTGCCCGGCCCTCGTCGTCGGTACGTGCTGTGGTGGCGATGGTGATGTCCATGCCTCGGGTGGAGTCGATGCGGTCGTAGTCGACCTCGGGGAAGATGAGCTGCTCGGTGACCCCGAAGGTGTAGTTGCCGTGGCCGTCGAACGATCTCGGCGACAGGCCCCGGAAGTCACGGATACGGGGGATGGCCGTGGCCACCAGGCGGTCGAAGAACTCCCAGGCCCGGTCGCCCCGGAGGGTCACCTTGGCCCCGATCTCCTGGCCCTCCCGGAGCTTGAAGCCGGCGATCGACTTCTTGGCCCGGGTGACCACCGGCTTTTGGCCGGTGATGGTCTCCAGGTCGCTCATGGCTCCCTCGATGAGGGACTTCTGCTGGGTGGCCCGGCCCACGCCCATGTTGAGCACGATCTTGGACAGGCGGGGCACTTCCATGATGTTGGCCAGGCCCAGGGTCTCCTGGAGCTTGGCCCGCACCTCGTTGTCGTAGCGGTTCTTCAGCCGCGGACGAGTGTCGCCAATGGTGGGGGCCATCACAGATCACCGCCACACTTGCGGCAGACCCGCACTTTGCGTCCGTTCTCGTCGATCCGCATGCCGATCCGGGTGGGGCCGCAGGAGCCGCAGACGATGGCCACCGAGGACACCGATACGGGCATGAACTTGTCGATCACGCCGCCCTGCATGGTGGCGCGGGTCGGCTTGGCGTGACGCTTGGCCACGTGGACGCCTTCGACGATGACCCGACCCTGGGACGGGATGGCCCGGACCACATCGGCCCGCTTGCCCCGGTCCTTGCCCGAGATCACCTCTACCTTGTCTCCCTTACGAATACGCATCACAACACCTCCGGTGCTAGTGAGACAATCCGCATGAATCGCTTGTCGCGCAGCTCCCGGCCGACCGGGCCGAAGATGCGGGTCCCACGTGGTTGTTGCTGGTCGTTGATCAGAACGGCAGCGTTCTCGTCGAAACGGATGTAGCTGCCGTCGGGTCGACGCTTTTCCTTCTTGGTCCGGACGACGACGCACTTGACGACGTCACCCCGCTTCACCGCCGCGCCGGGGATGGCGTCTTTGACCGTGGCCACGAAGACGTCCCCAATCGAGGCGTAGCGGCGGCGTGAGCCGCCCAGCACCTTGATGCAGAGCACTTCTTTGGCCCCGGAATTGTCGGCGACCCGAAGTCGCGATTCCTGTTGGATCATCTCGCCCGCTCCAGCACTTCGCCCAGCCGCCAGCGCTTGAGCTTGGACAGCGGGCGGGTCTCGATCACCCGGACCCGGTCCCCGACCTTGGCCGAGTTCTCCTGATCGTGGACGTAGAGGCGCTTGGTGCGCTGCACCGTCTTCCCGTAGCGGGGGTGCCGTACCCGCTCGACCACGGAAACCACCACGGTGGCCTCCATGCCGTCGGAAACGACAATGCCCTCACGGACCTTGCGGCGGTTCGCCCGCTCGTCGGTCGTCGACTCGTCGGCCATCAGCCCTCTTCCTCCACATCGTCATCGGCAGCCGCCACCGGGGTGGCGCTCGCCGTCACCGTCGCGGTGGTCTCCACCCCGTCGGTGTCCTCGTCCTCGGCGGCCGTGCTGTCCTCGACGTCCTCGACGTCGGTGCTGTCCTCGACGGCCGTGCTGTCCTCGACGTCCTCGACGTCCTCGACGTCCTCGACGTCGGTGCTGTCCTCGACGTCCGTGTTCTCCTCGGCCCGCTCGGCCGCCCGCCGCTCGGCTGCCGGGACCCTGGTCCGACCCAGCGCCTTGTCCTCGGCCCGCTGCCGGGCCACGGCCTGATGGACGGGGATGTCCTCCACGGCCAGTCCTTCGGCCTCGGCGATCTCCCGGGCCCGGAGCTCGGTGAGGAGGCGGGCGATGTCCTTGCGCACGTGGTTCATCCGGGAGAAGTTGTCCAGCTGACCGGTGGCCAGCTGGAAGCGCAGGTTGAACAGCTCACGCCTGGTCTCGTTGAGACGGGTCTCGAGCTCGTCCACATCGAGCTCGACGATCTCAGCTGCGGTGGCCATCAGACTTGGACCTCCGGTGTCCCATGGGTTCCGGGACGTATGACGAACTTGGCCTTGAACGGAAGCTTCTGGATGGCCCGCTCCATGGCCTCTTTGGCCAGCCCCTGCTCCACACCGGCCAGCTCGAAGAGGATCCGACCAGGCTTGACCACAGCGACCCAATGCTCAGGGTTGCCCTTGCCCGAGCCCATACGGGTCTCGGCCGGCTTCTGGGTGACGGGCCGGTCCGGGAATACCCGGATCCACACCTTGCCACCGCGCTTCACGTGCCTGGTCATGGCGATTCGGGCGGCCTCGATCTGCCGGGCGGTCAGCCAGGCGGGCTCCAGGGCCTGAATGCCGAAGTCACCGAAGTTGACTGTGGCGCCACCCTTGGCTGCGCCGGTCATCCGGCCACGCTGCTGTTTGCGGTGCTTGACCTTGCGGGGCATCAACATGTCAGTCGACCTCCTTGCGGAAGTGCGGGGTCTCGTGGTGTTCGCGGGTCCGGCGCTCGATCTCCTCGTCCTCGCTGAGGATCCGCTCGAGCTCGTCGGGGACTGCCGGGGTGGCCACGATGTCGGCGGTGTCCCGGTCGACCATGTCGTCGGAAGCCTCGGGCGACTCGGTGGCACCGTCGCCCACGACGACGCTGCCCGGCGCACCCTGCTCGGCCCGACGGCGACCCCCGCCGGCGGTGATGAGCCGGCGCGGTGGGGCACCCTGGCCTGAGGTCTCACCCACGGCCATGGCCGCCTCACGGTTGATCTTCTCCTCGGAGGAGATCTTGTAGGGCAGGATGTCGCCCTTGTAGATCCACACCTTCACGCCGATGCGGCCGAAGGTGGTCTTGGCCTCGCGGAAGCCGTAGTCGATGTCGGCCCGGAGGGTGTGGAGAGGCACCCGGCCTTCCCGGTAGGACTCCTTGCGGGCCATCTCCGAACCGCCGAGGCGGCCGGAGCACTGGACTCGGACACCGAGGGCCCCGGCCTTTTGCACCGTCTGGATGGCTCGCTTCATGGCCCGGCGAAAGGCGACCCGGCGGGCCAGCTGGTCGCAGATGCCCTGGGCGATGAGGGCGGCGTCCAGCTCGGGCTGCTTGATCTCTTGGATGTTCAGCTGGATGCGGTTGACCAGGCCGGTGATCTCTTCGATCTTCTTCTTCAGGCGGTCGGCCTCGGAGCCGCGGCGACCGATGACGATGCCCGGGCGGGCGGTGTGGATGTCGACACGGAGGCGGTCACGGGTGCGCTCCACCTCGATGCGGCTGACCGCGGCCGACTCCAGCTGCGACATCAGAAAGTCGCGGATCTTCCAATCCTCGATCACGCAGTTCTGATAGTTGCGCTCTTCGAACCACCGAGATTTCCAATCGGTGGTCACGCCGAGGCGGAACCCGTAGGGGTTGACCTTCTGGCCCATCTACTTGCCCTTCTCTTCGGCGGAATCGCCGCTCGTCTCGTCGGACGACGTCGCCTGGGCGTCGGCCGTTTCGTCTTCGGCCGTCGCTTCGGCTGCTTCGTCTACGTCGTCTGCGTCGCCTTCGTCCTCGTCGGCGATCTCGTCGGCGGCCTCGTCCTCGTCGGCGATCTCGTCGGCGGCCTCGTCGGCCACCTCATCGTCAAAGTCCTCGACCGTCTCATCGTCAAGTTCGTCGACAAAGTCGTCGACCGTCTCATCGTCGAAGCCCTCGACCTCGTCCACCTCCGGCGTCGGCGCCGGCCGCGTCGCCACCTCCGTCTCGGCTCGCTGGCGGCGACGGGACCCGGCCACCCGGCGGGAGCGCTGGGTGCCGCTTGCCGCCTGCTTGGCTCGACGGCGGGCCAGCCGGTCCTCGGGGAGGCGGCTGACGATGATGGTGACGTGGGAGGTGCGCTTGCGGATCCTGGTGGCCCGACCTCGGGCCCGGGGCCGCCAACGCTTGAGCGTGCTGCCCTCGTCGGCGTAACAGGCGGACACGAACAGCTCCTCGCCGTTCAGTCCGTCGTTGTGGACGGCATTGGCCACGGCCGAGGCCAGCACCTTGCCGATGATGGTTGCCGCCTCGCGGTCGCCGAGGTCAAGGATCTCGGCGGCCCGGTCGACGTCCTGGCCGCGGATGAGGTCGAGGACCTGGCGCGCCTTGTTCGGGGAGATCCGGGTATGGCGAAGGACGGCTCGCGTCCCCTCCCGCTCGTTTGTCTTCACGCCGGGCATGTCAGCGCCTTCCCGCCCGCTCTTGGCCGGCATGGAACTTGAAGGTCCGGGTGGGGGAGAACTCCCCCAGCTTGTGGCCGACCATCGACTCGGTCACATACACGGGGACGTGCTTGCGCCCGTCGTGGACTGCGATGGTGTGACCCACCATGTCCGGGATGATCGTCGAGCGGCGGGACCACGTCTTGATGACCCTCTTGTCCCCGGCCGCGTTCAGGACGTCCACCTTCTTCAACAGGTGGTCGTCGACGAACGGACCTTTCTTCAAGCTGCGAGGCATGGTGTGTGGTTCCCTCTACTTCCCTACCGCCGGGCACCGCGTGTGCGGCGCCTGCGGACGATCATCTTGTCGGAGTCCTTATGACGTGGACGGGTACGGCCCTCGGGCTTGCCCCAAGGCGAGACGGGATGGCGCCCGCCGGAGGACTTGCCCTCGCCACCACCCAGCGGGTGGTCGACGGGGTTCATGGCCACACCACGAGTCTGGGGGCGCTTGCCCTTCCAGCGATTACGGCCGGCCTTGCCGATCTTGATCAGCTCGGCCTCGGCGTTCCCCACCGTGCCCAGGGTGCCCCGGCAGTCGATGGACACCCGGCGCATTTCGGTCGAGGGCAGCCGCAGGGTGGCAAAGAGCCCCTCTTTGGCCACCAGCTGAATGCTCATGCCCGCCCCACGGGCCAGCTTGCCCCCGCCGCCGGGCCGCAGCTCGACGTTGTGGACGACCGAACCCACGGGGATGAACCGGAGGGGCAGAGCATTCCCGGAACGGATCTCTGCACCCTGACCGGACTGGAGGCGGTCGCCCACCTTCACACCGGCCGGGGCCAGGATGTAGCGCTTCTCGCCGTCGAAGTAGTGGAGCAGGGCGATCCGGGCGTTGCGGTTGGGGTCGTACTCGATGGCCGCCACCTTGGCCGGTACGCCGTCCTTGTCCCGCTTGAAGTCGACCAGGCGGTACTGCTGCTTGTGGCCGCCGCCGCGGTGGCGTGACGTCTTGCGCCCGTAGGCGTTGCGACCGCCGGTGGACGGCTTGGGGGCCAGTAGCGACTTCTCGGGCCGGTCCCGGGTGATCTCGGAAAAGTCGGAGACCGTCTGGAACCGACGGCCGGCACTGGTTGGCTTACGTGAACGGAGAGGCATCGTGGAACTCGTTTCCTCAGCTCTCGAACAGATCGATCGAGTCACCCGATTGCAGGGTGACCATGGCCCGCTTGGTGTCGACCCGATGGCCGATGGTGTTGCTGCGGCGGTTCCGCTTCGACTTGCCCTTGCGGTTCAGGGTGTTGACCTTGGTGACGCGGACCCCGAAGGCCTGCTCCACGGCGAGGCGAACCTCGATCTTGGTGGCGTCGGGGTCGACCACGAACACATAGACGTTGTGGTCCATGAGGGCATAGGTCTTCTCCGACACAACCGGTCGTAAGAGGATGTTGTGGGCATCTCTCATGAGTCGCTCCCGTCGGTGGCCTGCTCGGTGGGAGCGTCGGCCGTGGTGTCTGCGTCAGCGGTACCGGCGGCCTCGGCGGCGGTACCTGCGTCGGTATCGGATTCGGCGGGTGCCTCTGCGGCCGGTGCCTCGGTGGCGGGCGCCTGTGTGGCCGGCGCGGTCGCCGATGCCGTGGCCGGCGCTGTCTCTGGGGCCGGCGCGGCCTGGGTGGCGGCTGCCCAGGTGGCCGGCGCGGCATTCGGTCCGGCCTCGGCTTCCGCCCCACCGGGGAGGGTGCCGTCGGTGAACACGACCCAGTCGTTGCACAGGACGTCGTAGGCGTTGAGCTCGCTGCTCATGATGGTCTGGATGTCGGTGAGGTTGCCGAACGAGCGGTCGGCGTAACCGTCTTCCGCGCCCAGCACCACCAGGATGCGACCCTTCAGGCCCAGGGCCGACAGGGCGGCGACGGCGTCCTTGGTCCGGGGCACCTCGAACGTCCACCGGTCGACCACCACGACCTTGTCACCCAGGGCCCGGTCGGACAGCGCCGAGCGGAGGGCGAGCTGGACCATCTTCTTGGGAGTCTTCTGGGCGTAGCTGCGGGGCTTTGGCCCGAGGGCAACGCCTCCGCCGATCCACTGCGGCGAGCGGGTGGAACCCTGCCGGGCTCGACCGGTGCCCTTCTGGCGGAAGGGCTTGGCTCCGCCACCGCGGACTTCGGCCCGGGTCTTGGTCGACTGGGTGCCGGCGCGGGCGGCGGCCAGCTGGGCGGTGACCACCTGGTGCAGGACGTCCTTGTTGGGGACGATCCCGAAGATGCCCGGGTCCAGGTCGACCGAGCCCAGCTCGCTGCCGTCCTGGCTCCGGCGGGTCACGCTGTGGCGCTTCAGCTCGGGGCGAAGAAAGCGGCGGATGGCGGCGGGCGAAGCGGTTTCCACGTCGATCACGTCAGAACCTGTCTGGGCGGCGCTCATGACTTCCCTCCCTTGACCGGGGCCTTGATGGCGTCACGCAGGACGACCATGCCGCCCCGGGGTCCGGGCACTGCGCCCTTGATGAGCACCAGCTCCCGCTCCGGATCGGCTTGGACCACCTCGAGGTTCAAGGTGGTGACCTGCTCGCCGCCCATGCGGCCCGCCATCTTCGTACCCTTGAACACCCGGGACGGAGTGGCGCACGCCCCGATGGAGCCAGGCGAGCGATGCTTCTTGTGGTTACCGTGCGAGGCGCCCTGGCCCTTGAAGTTGTGACGCTTCATCCCACCGGCGAAGCCCTTGCCCTTGCTCACGGCGATGGCATCGACCAGCTCGCCGGCCTGGAGGAGGTCGGCGGTGAGCTGCTGGCCGACCTCGTAGGACTCGGCGTCGTCGATCCGCAGCTCCACCAGGCGCCGCCCGGGGTCCACGCCGGCCTTGTCGAAGTGACCCTGTTCGGGCTTGGTCAGGGTGGTCGCCCTCCGGTGACCCCAGGTCACCTGCAGAGCGGCATAACCCTCACGCTCGGTCGTCTTCACCTGCACGATACGGACGGGCGCGACGCGCACCACCGTCACCGGGATGGCCCGGTTCTGATCGTCCCAAATCTGGGTCATTCCGACCTTTTCGCCCACGATCGCCCTGGTGGCCACTGGAGCTTCTCCGTCTCGACTGTTCTGTGCTTGCTCGGCGCCGGCCGGCACCGATGTGTGACTGCTCAACTACTTCGACTGCCGCCTGGCATACCCGACAGCTCCGAATCCACGGTTCAGCCGGTGCATCGGAGGCTCCGGCTTGCATGCAGACGCTCCGCTCGGATGAACCCGAGCGGAGCGCTCGCCTTGTTGGGCCCGAGGTCCCTGCCGGTTTCCCGGTAGGCGCTCGAGCACGTCTTACTCGACACTGGCGGGTCGAAATCGACCCGGCTAACTACGCTACACCATCCCTGCCCAGGCCGCGCCCGCCACCAGGGCGAAGCGGGCCGGAGATCTAGACGGTCTGGATCTTGATCTCGATGTCCACGCCAGCGGGCAGATCGAGCCGCTGCAGCGAGTCCACCGTCTTGGGCGTGTGCTCCACGATGTCCACCAGGCGCTTGTGGACCCGCATCTCGAAGTGCTCGCGGCTGTCTTTGTACTTGTGGGGCGACCGAATCACTGTGTAGCGATGCTTTTCCGTGGGGAGAGGCACCGGACCCAGCACCTTCGCCTGGGTTCGGATGACGGTCTGCACGATCTTCTCGGTCGACTGATCGAGAATCTCGTGGTCATAGGCCTTCAGGCGAATGCGGATCTTCTGTCGAGGGCCTTCTGCGGCCATGGGTGACGACGTCCTCTCTCGGGTGGTGCGTGGTGCCGGACTAGGCGAGGATCTTGGTGACCCGACCGGAGGCCACGGTGCGGCCACCCTCTCGGATGGCGAACCGGAGTCCCTCGTCCATGGCGATCGGCTTGCCCAGCTCCACCGTCATGTCCGTGTTGTCACCGGGCATGACCATCTCGGTGCCCTCGGGCAGCTCGATGGTGCCGGTCACGTCGGTGGTCCGGAAGTAGAACTGGGGCCGGTAGTTGGTGAAGAAGGGCTTGTGGCGGCCGCCCTCATCCTTGTTCAGGACGTAGACGGTTGCCTCGAACTTGGTGTGGGGAGTGATCGAGCCCGGCTTGCACAGCACCTGGCCCCGCTCCACTTCTTCCTTTTTGGTGCCTCGGAGCAGTGCGCCGATGTTGTCCCCGGCACGCCCCTCATCCAGGAGCTTCCGGAACATTTCGATGCCGGTGACGGTCGTCCGCTGGGTGTCGCGCAGACCGACGATCTCGACTTCCTCGCCCACCTTGACCACGCCCTGCTCCACCTTGCCGGTGACGACGGTGCCACGGCCGGTGATGGACATGACGTCCTCGATCGACATGAGGAAGGGCTTCTCCACGTCGCGGATGGGCTCGGGGATGTAGGAGTCCACTGCATCCATGAGCTCGGTGATCTTGGCCGCGGCCTCGGCGTCGCCCTCGAGGGCCTTGAGGGCGCTGACCCGCACGATGGGCGTGTCGTCGCCGGGGAACTCGTTGTCGTTGAGCAGCTCTCGGACCTCGAGCTCGACCAGGTCGAGGAGCTCCTCGTCGTCGACGATGTCCGCCTTGTTCAGGGCCACCACGATGTAGGGCACGCCGACCTGGCGGGCCAGGAGCACGTGCTCACGGGTCTGGGGCATGGGTCCGTCGGCCGCGGAGACCACGAGGATGGCCCCGTCCACCTGGGCGGCGCCGGTGATCATGTTCTTGATGTAGTCGGCGTGGCCGGGCATGTCGACGTGGGCGTAGTGCCGGTTGGGCGTCTCGTACTCGACGTGGGCGATCGAGATGGTGATGCCCCGCTGCTTCTCTTCGGGTGCCTTGTCGATCTGGTCGAACGGCGTGAATTCCGTGGTGGGGTCGTTGTCGTGGAGGACCTTGGTAATGGCCGCGGTGAGCGTGGTCTTCCCATGGTCGATGTGACCCATCGTTCCCACGTTGACGTGGGGCTTATTGCGCTCAAACTTCTTCTTGGCCATGGCTGGGGTAATGCTCCCTGGGTCTCGGGCGGCGCCCCCTCGGGCCCGCCACGACGGAGGCGGATGCCTTCCGTCATTCCTCGTGTTGTACTACTGCGTTACTGGTACTGCATCCTGCTAACTGCTCTGATCCTGCTGGTCCGCTGCTCGGCGTCACCGCCTGGACGGGCCGGTGCGACGCCTACTCTCCGCGCGCCTTGGCAATGATCTCCTTGGCGATCGATTCGGGGACCTCGTTGTACGCGTGGAACTGCATGGAGTACGTGGCTCGTCCCTGCGTACGCGAGCGCAGGTCAGTAGCGTAGCCGAACATGTCGCTCAACGGGACTTGGGCCTTGACGATGTGGCTGTTCCCCCGCTGCTCCATGCCCTCGACCTTGCCCCGGCGGGACGAGAGGTCGCCGATGACGTCGCCCATGTAGTCCTCGGGCGTGGTGACCTCGACGGCCATCACCGGCTCGAGGAGCACGGGGCTGGCCAGGTTGGCCGCCTTCTTGATGGCCATGGATCCGGCGATCTTGAACGCCATCTCCGATGAGTCCACGTCGTGGTACGAGCCGTAGGTCAGGGTCACCCGGATATCCACGGTGGGGTACCCGGCCAGCACACCCGAGGTAATCGACTCCTGGATACCGGCGTCGACCGAGGGGATGTACTCCTTGGGAATGGCGCCGCCGGTGATCTTGTCGATGAACTCGTAGCCTCCGCCGGGGCCGGTCGGCTCCAGGGTGATGACCACGTGACCGTACTGGCCCTTGCCACCGGTCTGGCGCACGTAGCGGGTCTCGACCTTCTCGACCGTCTTGCGGACGGTCTCCCGGTAGGCCACCTGGGGCTTGCCCACGTTGGCGTCCACGTTGAACTCGCGAAGCATCCGGTCCACCAGGACCTCGAGATGGAGCTCGCCCATGCCCGAGATGACGGTCTGGCCGGTCTCCTCGTCGGACTGGACCCGGAACGTGGGGTCCTCCTCCGACAGCGAGAACAGGGCCTTGGACAGCTTGTCCTGGTCGGCCTTGGTCTTGGGCTCCACGGCGACGTGGATGACCGGCTCGGGGAAGGTGAGCGACTCCAAGATGACCTGATCGTTGGGGTCACACAGCGTGTCCCCGGTGGTGGTCTGCTTGAGGCCGACCACGGCCACGATGTCGCCGGCATAGACCGAATCGAGGTCCTCGCGGTGGTTGGCGTGCATCTGCAGGATGCGGCCGACCCGCTCCTTGCGGTCCTTGGTGGAGTTGATGACGCCCGAGCCCTTGGCCAGCGATCCCGAGTACACCCGGATGTAGGTCAGCTTGCCCACGTAGGGGTCGGTCATGATCTTGAAGGCCAGGGCGGAGAACGGCGCGGTGTCGTCCGAGGGCCGGTCGACCAGCTGATCCTCGTGGCGGGGCACATGGCCCACGGTCGGCGGGATGTCGAGCGGGCTGGGGAGGTAGTCGACCACGGCGTCCAACATGGGCTGGACGCCCTTGTTCTTGAAGGCGGACCCGCACAGGATGGGCACGGCGAAGTTGCCCAGGGTCACGGTGCGCAGGGCGCGCTGCAGGTCGGCGGGGAGAATCTCCTCCTCGCTCAGGTACTTCTCCATGATGGTGTCGTCGTGGTTGGACAACACGTCGATGAGCTGGTGGAGGGCGTCCTCGGACTCGGCCTTCAGGTCGGCCGGGATCTCCTCTTCCTGCCATTCCTCACCCATGCCCTCGTCCCACACCAGGGCGCGCATGTGCACGAGGTCGATGACCCCTCGAAATCCGCTCTCGGCCCCGATGGGCAGCTGGACGACGGCGGGCACGGCATCGAGGCGATCCTTGATCATCTCGACCGAGCGGGTGAAGTCGGCTCCGATCCGGTCCATCTTGTTGATGAAGCAGATCCGGGGAACCTCGTACTTGTTGGCCTGCCGCCACACCGTCTCGGTCTGGGGCTCCACGCCGGCCACGGCGTCGAAGACGGCTACGGCGCCGTCGAGGACGCGCAGCGACCGCTCCACCTCGACGGTGAAGTCGACGTGTCCCGGGGTGTCGATGATGTTGATGACCGTGTCCCGCCAGTTGCAGGTGGTGGCGGCGGAGGTGATGGTGATGCCCCGCTCCTGCTCCTGGATCATCCAGTCCATGGTGGCCGCGCCCTCGTGGACTTCACCGATCTTGTAGTTCTTGCCGGTGTAGTACAGGATGCGCTCGGTCGTCGTCGTCTTACCGGCGTCGATATGGGCCATGATCCCGATGTTGCGGGTCTTGGAAAGGGGGTGGTTGCGGTTCGGCGCTTCAGCCATGGTGGTTCAGCTCTCGGGTCGTGCTTGTGGATTTGGGTTCGTGGCGAGCGCGAAGCGGACGGTTCCGCACTCGACTACCAGCGGTAGTGGGCGAAGGCCTTGTTGGACTCCGCCATTTTGTGGAGGTCCTCGCGGCGTTTCACCGCGGTGCCGATGCCGTTGGCCGCATCTCGGATCTCATTGGACAGCCGCTCGGCCATCGTCTTCTCCCGGCGAGCCTGGGAGTAGCCGACCAACCAGCGGATGGCCAGGGTGGTGGCCCGGCGGGGGCGCACCTCAACGGGAACCTGGTAGGTGGCGCCACCGACCCGGCGGCTCCGTACCTCGAGCTCGGGGCGCACGTTCTCCACGGCCTTCTTGAGGACGGCCACGGGGTCGGTACCCATCTTCTCTTCGACGTCGGCCAACGCGGTGTAGACGATGCGCTCGGCCAGGGTGCGCTTGCCCCGGCTCAGGACCTTGTTGACCACTTGGGTGACCAGCACGGACCGGTAGACCGGATCGGGCATGAGCTCTCGGCGCACGGCAGGACCTTTGCGAGGCATCTCAGGACTCCTTCTTCGCGCCGTACCGGCTGCGAGCCTGGTTGCGATCCCGGACCCCAGATGCGTCGAGGGTGCCCCGGATGACCTTGTAGCGGACGCCGGGAAGGTCCTTCACACGACCCCCGCGGACCAGGACGATCGAGTGCTCCTGGAGGTTGTGCCCCTCACCGGGGATGTAGGCGGTGATCTCGGCGCCGCTGGTCAGGCGCACACGGGCCACCTTGCGCAGGGCCGAGTTCGGCTTCTTGGGGGTGTGGGTATAGACCCGCGTGCACACGCCCCGTCGCTGGGGCGCGCCTCGCAGAGCCGGGGTCTTGGTCTTGGTTGCCTTGGTCACTCGACCCTTGCGGACGAGCTGCGAAATCGTGGGCACGCGTTACCTCTACGTTTGAACTGCGGGGTGGCCTGCGGAACGGGGCACAGCGCGCATACCGGCGGAGTGCCCGTGCAGACAGGAAATCTTACGGCATTCGCCCCCTACAGGGCAAACGGGTCCCGAATCGCCTAGCGGGCCCACCGACACCCAGCGGGGCGGCGCCTTGACCAGTGTAGCGGCGAGACCGTCGCGCTCACGCGCCGACGGGGGCCCTTTCAGGCCCCCGTCGATGCGTCAGTCACGTTGCCGGCCGGATCCCCGTTGCCGGGTCCCGGTGCCGGATCCTGTCCCGTTGGGTCAGGTGCCGGTCTCGGCTTCTCCCGACGTTGGCGAGGGATCGCCACCACCCAGGACGGCCTCACTCGGCGCGGTCGAGCCACCCTCGGCGTCTTCGGCGCCGGGAACCGCTCCCAGCCAGCTGGCGTCGATCTCCGAGCTGAAGTTCTCGACCGGTCCGTCGCCCCCGGTGTCCCGGAGCCATGCAGCCAGGTCCTCGGTGCCGGCGTCGCCTTCGGACCCGAGGGCCCAGAATGGCAGGGCCTCGGCGCCAGGCATCTCCAGGCGGATGTCCCGGTACCGCTCCATGCCGGAGCCGGCCGGGATCAGCTTCCCGATGATGATGTTCTCCTTCAGGCCGTACAGCTGGTCCGACTTGCCCTCGATGGCCGCCTCGGTCAGCACCCGGGTGGTCTCCTGGAAGGAGGCCGCCGACAGCCAGCTCTCGGTGGCCAGCGACGCCTTGGTGATCCCCATCAGCTCGGGACGACCCTCGGCCGGACGCTTGCCCTCTTGGACCAGCTCCCGGTTGACCTCGGCGTAGGACCGGTTGTCGACGCGCTCGCCCGGCAGGAACGGGGCATCGCCCGGCTCGGCCACCAGGACCCGTCGCAACATCTGGCGCACGATGAGCTCGATGTGCTTGTCGTGGATGGACACGCCCTGGTCCCGGTAGACCTTCTGGACCTCTTCGACCAGGTACTGCTGGGTCTCCCGGATGCCCTTGACGTCGAGCAGCTCCTTGGGGTCCTTCGGGCCTTCGACCAATGCGTCACCGGCACCGACCTCTTGACCGTCGGCGACCTCGAGGTGGGCGCGCTGGGCCACGAGCACCGTCTCTTCGGCACCGTCGTCGGCCACCACGGTGATGCGGCGGCCGCTCTCCTCTTCCTCCACGCGAACCACGCCGGAATGGCGGGCCAGCACGGCGGCACCCTTCGGGGTGCGGGCCTCGAACAGCTCGACCACCCGTGGGAGGCCGTGGGTGATGTCCTCGCCCACGATGCCGCCGGTATGGAAGGTACGCATGGTCAGCTGGGTGCCGGGCTCACCGATGGACTGGGCGGCAATGACGCCGACCGCCTCGCCGAGCTCGATCATCATGCCCGTGGCCAGCGACTGGCCGTAGCAGGCGGCACAAATGCCCTGCTCGGCCTCACAGGTCAGCACCGACCGCGTGCGGACCCGATCGATATTCGGGTCGTCGCGGAGGCGGTTGACCACGTCGTCGAGCAGGATGGTGCCTGCGGGGATGGTCGACTTGTCCGAGAGGACGACGTCGTCGACGGTGATGCGGCCGTAGACCCGGGTCTCCAGGTACGAGCGCCTGCCGGCCTCGTCGGGAACGATGTTGTCGATCCAGATGCCTCGGGTGCTCCCGCAGTCGTCCTCGCGGACGATCAGTTCCTGGGCCACGTCGACCAGGCGCCGGGTCAGGTAGCCCGAGTCGGCGGTCCGGAGAGCGGTGTCGGCCAGTCCCTTGCGGGCGCCGTGGGTCGAGATGAAGTACTCGAGCACGGAGAGGCCTTCGCGGAACGACGACTTGATGGGCCGGGGGATCATCTCACCACGGGGGTTCGAGACCAGGCCCTTCATGCCGGCGATCTGGCGGATCTGCTGGGCGTTCCCTCGAGCACCGGAGTCGACCATCATGTCGAGCGGGTTGAAGGCGATCTTGGAGAGCGACTTCTCCATGGCCCTTCCGACCTCGGAGTTGGCCGAGGTCCAGATCTCGATCTCCTTCTGGCGACGCTCGTCATCGGTGATGATGCCCCGCTTGAACTGCGTCTCAGCCTTGTCCGCTTCTTTTTCGTAGCGGTCGAGGATGGTCTGCTTGTCCGGCGGGGTACGGACGTCGTTGATGGAGATGGTCAGGCCGGACTGGGCGGCGTAGCGGAACCCGAGCGCCTTGATGCGGTCGAGGCTCTCGGCCACCAGGTGCTTGGGATAGTTGGCCGCAACCTCTTCGACGATGGAGCCGATGGAGGTGTTGCGCTTGCCCACGATGTCGTTGATGAAGCGGTACCCGTCGGGCAGGCCGGAGTTGAAGAACAGCCGGCCGGCCGTCGTCACCAGTTCCACCCGATCGCCGTCCACATGGGCGTCGTCGACGTCGTTGGCCCGCTCGATCGACTGGGCCAAGGGAGTGCCGGCCTCGGGCCGGATCACGATCTTGGCCTGGAGGTGGATGTCACCGGCATCGAAGGCCGCCTCGACCTCGTAGGCGTGGCGGAAGACCCGGCCTTCACCCTTCTCGCCGTCGACGGCCAGGGTCAGGTAGTAGATGCCGAACACCATGTCCTGGGTGGGAACGGTGATCGGGCGACCGGTGGCCGGGGACAGGATGTTGTTGGCCGACAGCATGAGCACGCGCGCCTCGGCCTGGGCCTCGGCGGACAAGGGCAGATGGACTGCCATCTGGTCACCGTCGAAGTCGGCGTTGAACGCCGTGCACACCAGCGGGTGGACCTGGATGGCCTTGCCCTCGACCAGGACGGGCTCGAAGGCCTGGATGCCCAGGCGGTGCAAGGTCGGGGCCCGGTTCAACAGCACCGGGTGCTCCTTGATGACGCCCTCGAGCACGTCCCACACCTGGGGACGCCGACGCTCGACCATGCGCTTGGCCGACTTGATGTTCTGAGCCAGCTCGGCGTCGACCAGCCGCTTCATGACGAAGGGCTTGAACAGCTCGAGGGCCATCAGCTTGGGCAGCCCACACTGGTGGAGCTGCAGGGTCGGGCCGATGACGATGACCGAACGGCCCGAGTAGTCGACCCGCTTGCCCAGCAGGTTCTGGCGGAACCGTCCCTGCTTGCCCTTCAACATGTCGGACAGGCTCTTGAGGGGGCGGTTGCCCGGACCGGTGACGGGACGGCCGCGACGGCCGTTGTCGAAGAGGGCGTCCACGGCCTCTTGGAGCATCCGCTTCTCGTTGTTGATGATGATCTCGGGAGCACCCAGGTCCAACAGGCGCTTCAGCCGGTTGTTCCGGTTGATCACCCGGCGGTAGAGGTCGTTGAGGTCCGAGGTGGCGAACCGGCCACCGTCGAGCTGGACCATGGGCCGCAGGTCGGGCGGGATGACCGGCACCGACTCGAGGATCATGGCTCGGGGATCGTTGACCCGCCGTCCGTGCTCGTCGCGGCGGTTGAAGGCGGTCACGATCTTCAGGCGCTTGATGGCCTTCTGGCGGCGCTGGGCCGACAGGGGCTTGCGACCGTCGGCGGCGTCGACCATCTCGCGCAGCTTGACCTCTTCGACATCGAGGTCGATGCGCTCGATCAGGCGGGAGATGGCCTCGGCTCCCATGCCCCCCTCGAAGTAGTCCTCGTAGCGGATGCGCAGCTCGCGCCACAGCAGCTCGTCCTCGAGGATCTTCCGGGAGTGCAGGCTCTTGAACTCGTCGAAGGCCCGCTGGGCCAGCTCGAGCTCGGTCTGATAGCGGTCGCGGAGGCTACCGATCTCCTTTTCCACGTTGCGCTGCCGGGCCTTGATCTCGGTATCCTTGGCGCCCGAGGACTCCAGCTCGGCCAGCTCCTCTTCCAGGGCCTTGAACCGTGCGTCGAGGGCCAGGTCGCGCTTGCGCTCGATGTCGGTCAGCTCGTCGCGGAGCTCGGCCTCCAGGGTGGGGAGGTCCTCATGGCGCTTGGCTTCGTCGACCCAGGTGACCAGGTTGGCGGCGAAGTAGATGACCTTCTCGAGCTGCTTGGCCTTCAGCTCCTCGCGGGCTTCGGTGCCCATGAGGAGGTAAGCCAGCCAGCTCCGGGTACCGCGGAGGTACCAGATGTGGACGACGGGGGCGGCCAGCTCGATGTGGCCCATGCGCTCGCGCCGGACCTTGGAACGGGTGACCTCGACGCCGCAGCGCTCGCAGATGATGCCGCGGAAACGGACGCGCTTGTACTTACCGCAGTAGCACTCCCAGTCCTTGGTGGGACCGAAGATCTTCTCGCAGAAGAGGCCGTCCTTTTCCGGGCGCAGGGTCCGGTAGTTGATGGTCTCCGGCTTCTTCACCTCACCGTTGGACCATCCACGAATCGAGTCGGCCGTAGCCAGACCGATCCTCAGTTGATCGAAGTTGTTTACATCCAACATCAGAAACCCCTTTCCGCTGCACGCCGAGCATCTTCTTCATCCGACCCACGCTCGGGGCGGCTTATGTCGATGCCCAGCTCTTCAGCCGTGCGGAACACGTCTTCGTCCAGCTCGCGCATCTCGATCTCCTCGCCGGTGGTGGACAACACCTCGACGTCGAGACAGAGCGACTGCATTTCTTTGATGAGCACCTTGAAGCTCTCCGGGATACCCGGCTCGGGGATGTTCTCCCCCTTGACGATCGCCTCGTAGACCTTGACCCGGCCGAGCACGTCGTCGGACTTGATGGTGAGCAGCTCTTGGAGGGCATAGGCGGCGCCGAACGCCTCGAGCGCCCACACCTCCATCTCCCCGAAGCGCTGGCCACCGAACTGGGCCTTCCCACCGAGGGGCTGCTGGGTGATCATGGAGTACGGACCGGTGGACCGGGCGTGGATCTTGTCGTCGACCAGGTGGTGCAACTTCAAGATGTAGACGTATCCGACCGAGATGGGGTTGTCGTACGGGTCCCCGGTACGCCCGTTGTAGAGCGTGGTCTTCCCGTCGGTGCCCACCTGGACGTTGCCGTCGGCAGAGTCCGAGTTGAGCCGGCCGAAGATCTGCTGGATGGTCGGGTGCTTCCCGGCATCAGCCTCCTCGTCCCAGTGCGCACCGTCGAACACCGGCGTGGACACCCACACCGACGGGTCGGTCCGCGGCCGGGTCTTGGTCTCGGTACCCCGGAGCGGAGGCGTCGACGACGAGCCGGCGCCCTCCCATCCCCACCGGGCGGCATAGCCCAGATGGGACTCGAGCACCTGGCCGACGTTCATCCGGCTGGGCACGCCCAACGGGTTCAAGATGATGTCCACCGGCGTGCCGTCGGCCTGATAAGGCATGTCCTCGATCGGAAGGATCTTGGAGATGACGCCCTTGTTCCCGTGTCGGCCGGCCAGCTTGTCGCCCTCGGAGATCTTGCGTCGCTGGGCCACGTACACCCGGACCAGCTGGTTGACCCCGGGGGGCAGCTCGTGGCTGTCCTCCCGGGAGAACACCCGGACGTCGATGACCTTGCCCGACTCACCGTGGGGCACCTTCAACGAGGTGTCCCGGACCTCCCGGGCCTTCTCGCCGAAGATGGCCCGCAACAGGCGCTCTTCGGGGGTCTGCTCCGTCTCACCCTTGGGGGTGACCTTGCCCACCAGGACATCGCCGGCGTCGACTTCGGCGCCGATGCGGATGATGCCCCGCTCGTCCAGGTCGGCCAGGATCTCCTCGGACAGGTTGGGGATGTCCCGGGTGATCTCCTCGGCACCGAGCTTGGTGTCGCGGGCATCGACCTCGTGCTCCTCGATGTGGATCGACGTGAGCACGTCGTCCTTCACCAGGCGCTCGGAGAGGATGATGGCGTCCTCGTAGTTGTAGCCCTCCCACGGCATGAAGGCCACGAGCAGGTTCTTGCCCAGTGCGAGCTCGCCGTTGTGGGTGGACGGACCGTCAGCCAGCACCTCGCCCTTGGTGACCTTCTGGCCCTCGTCGACGATGACCTTCTGGTTGATGGCCGTGTTCTGGTTCGAACGGCGGAACTTGGCCAGGCGGTACACCTTGCGACCGAGGTCGAAGCCGTTGCGGTCCTTCGCTCCGGCCTTGTACTCGACGGTGATGGCCTCGCCGGAGACCTCGACCACGGTCCCCTCGGCCTCGGCCAGGACAACGTCGCCGGCGTCGCGAGCGGCGCGTGCCTCCACACCGGTCCCGATGTAGGGCGCTTCGGGCACCACCAACGGGACGGCCTGCTTTTGCATGTTGGCGCCCATGAGGGCGCGGTTGGCGTCGTCGTGCTCCACGAAGGGGATCAGTGCGGTGGACACCGACACGATCTGCTTCGGCGAGACGTCCATCAGGTCGACCTCGGCCGGAGGCACGAAGTCGATCTCCGACGTGGTCCCGTATGACGTGGTGACCGCGCCAACCCGAACGCCGGTGCCCTGTGGGCCTCGGCGGACGAGGACCTTGTCCTCGGAGAAGCGGTCGTCGTCGTCGAGCGCGGCGGACGCCTGGGCGATGACGTGCTCTTCTTCCTCGTCGGCAGCCAGGTAGGTCACGTCCTTGGTGACCTGACCGTCCACCACCTTGCGGTACGGGGTCTCGATGAACCCGTACTCGTTGACCCGGGCGTAGGTGGCCAGCGACCCGATCAGGCCGATGTTCGGGCCTTCGGGGGTCTCGATGGGGCACATCCGCCCGTAGTGGGAGGTGTGCACGTCACGAACCTCGAACCCTGCCCGCTCACGGGAGAGGCCGCCAGGTCCGAGAGCGGACAGGCGACGCTTGTGGGCCAGCCCCGACAAGGGGTTGTTCTGGTCCATGAACTGACTGAGCTGGCTGGTCCCGAAGAACTCCTTCACCGCGGCGACCACGGGACGGATGTTGATGAGGGTCTGGGGCGTGATGGCCTCGACGTCCTGGGTGGTCATGCGCTCGCGGACCACCCGCTCCATGCGGGACAGGCCCACTCGGACCTGGTTCTGGATGAGCTCGCCGACCGAGCGGATGCGGCGGTTGGCGAAGTGATCCTGGTCGTCGATCCGGTACCCCGACTCGCCATCGGCCATATGCAGGGCCAGGTGGAGCATGTAGGTGGCCGAAGCCAGGATCTCCGACGGGCTCAGGACGCCCTGGGTGGGAGAGGGGCGCTCCAGGTCGATCTGCAGGATGTCCGAGATCCGCTCGATCTCGGGACCGAGCTTCCGGTTCAGCTTGTAGCGACCGACTCGGGTCAGGTCATAGCGCTTCGGGTTGAAGAAGGCGTTCTCGAAGTACTGGCGGGCAGACTCGACCGAGAGCGGCTCGCCGGGACGGGCACGCTTGTAGATCTCGAGGAGGGCTTCCTCGCGGGTCGGAGCGAGGCTCTGCTCCTTCTCCCACTGGCCTTCGAGGAAATCGAAGTGGCGGACGAACCGCTCCAGGAACCCCTGATCCTCGTAGCCGAGGGCGCGCAGCAGCACGAACAGGGACAGCCGGCGCTTGCGGGCGACGCGGCAGCCGGCGGTGACGTCCTTGGACGGCTTGGCTTCGACGTCGAACTCGATCCACTCACCGCGATAGGGGTGGATGGTGCCGGTGAAGACGGTCTTGGCGTCGCGCCCGGGCTGGAAAATGACACCCGGCGAACGGACCAGCTGGCTGACCACCACGCGCTCGGTGCCGTTGACGATGAAGGTTCCTTTGTCCGTCATGACGGGGAAATCCCCCATGAAGACGGTCTGCTCCTTGATCTCACCGGTGCTGGCGTTCATGAACCGCGCCCGGACGAAGACCGGGGCGGCATAGGTCATGTCCTTTTCCTTGCACTCCTCCACCGAGAACTTCGGCGGTGGGCGCAGGTCGGGATCGGTGGGGTCGAACTCGAGCTCCAGGCTCAGCGAGCCAGTGAAGTCCTCGATGGGGCTGATGTCGTTGAACGCCTCGGCGAGACCCTTGTCCAGAAACCACTGGAAAGAATCACGCTGGATAGCGACCAGATCGGGTAGTGGTAGGGCTTCGTCAATATTGGCGAAGGAAAAACGTTCCGGGCTCTTGGACCGTGCAGGCAACGGCCTACTCCTCCCAGTTGCGGGTTGTACAGGGCGACGTGTCGGTAAATCGGTGTGGACTTTGTGAACTTAGGGTCGACAACGACCGCCGGAGCGGTCGAAGGGGCGCCAGGGCGCGCGTCATTCAGCCTTAAAAAGCAGAGAAGGCGTCAAGAGCGGCACGGCAACTAGACATCCTATACGGATGGACACGCGTTCACAACCGCGGGGACATAAGTCCCCCGGATTAGGCATGCTCAGGGTAGGAGGCAGGCCGCCCGCCGTCAAGGTTTGACGCGGACGCCCTGGTCAGGATGCTTTCGAGCCCAGAGAAGCTGTCCCCGTGCCCCGGCCGCCGTAGACCGGCGACCGGGACGGGACCGGACTACTTGAGCTCGACGCTGGCGCCAGCTCCCTCGAGCTGGGCCTTCGCCTTCTCGGCGTCTTCCTTGCTGGCCCGCTCGAGCACGGGCTTCGGGGCCCCGTCCACCAGGTCCTTGGCCTCTTTGAGGCCCAGGCTGGTCAGCGAACGCACTTCCTTGATGACCTGGATCTTCTTGTCGCCGGCTCCGGTCAGGATTACGTCGAACTCGCTCTTCTCGTCCTCGTCGCCACCTGCGTCACCACCGCCGCCAGCGGCGGGCGCGGCGGCCACGGCCACGGGGGCGGCTGCGGTGACCCCGAAGCGCTCCTCGAAGTCCTTGAGCAGCTCGCTCAGCTCGAGAACGGACAGCTCAGAAATGCCGTCCAGAATCTGGTCTTTGGTCAGTGTGCCTGCCATCGTTGTTGCTCCTTACTTGCTTGGTCTTGACTTGCTTGGTCTTGACTTGCTTGGTCTTTGAATTGCTTGGTCTTGAATGGGAGTTCGTCCGGATCGACGGGTGGGTCGCCGACCTGGTTACTCGGACGCTGCGTCGGCCGCTGGTGCCTCTGCAGCTGCTGCCTCGGGTGTTGCGTCGGGGGCCTCGGCAGCCGGTGTCTCGGGTACTGCTGCTGCGGGTGTCTCGGCTGCGGGTGTCTCGGCTGCGGGTGTCTCGGCTGCCGCGGCTTCAGCGGCAGCGGCGGGAGCTGCCTCGGTCGAACCAGCCGGGGCCTCCTCCTCGCGCTTGGCCACGAGGGCAGAGAGCCCATAGGCCAGATTGCGGGGCAGCGCCTGGATCAGCCCAGCCAGCTGCTGGACAGGGGCGGCGAACGCACCGGCCACCTGGGCCAGGAGGACATCGCGAGATGGAAGATCGGCCAGGACGGTGATCTCCGAGGCGGACAGCAGTCCGTCTCCGACGATGCCGCCCTTGACGACAAGGCTGGGGTTGCTACGGGCGAAGTCGCGCAACGCCTTGGCCACCGCACTTACGTCGCCGTCGACGAAGGCAATGGCCGTGGGTCCGGTCAGCAGATCCTGGATGGACGCCTGCGGGCTGTCGGCCACAGCCAGACGGACCAACGTGTTCTTGTAGATCTTGTACTCGCCACCGGCGCGAGCCAGGTCCCGTCGCAGCTCAGCCAGCTCGGCGACGCTCAGGCCCCGGTACTCAGTGAGGAGGGCGCCTCCAGACGCCTCCAGGCGTCCTCGCACCTCGTTCACTACGGCCACTTTGTCGGCCCTCGGATTGTCCATGGTCCCTCCAGAGCTCACGCTCGGACACGGGCCGCAGACACCATCGAGTGGTGACGCAGGAGCATCGATGCTCCTTGCGGAACGCCTCATCAGGCGGACCCGGACAGGGTCCCTTCGGTACCGAGAAACGGGTACACCGGAGGTCTACGGCAGTTCGAACTTCAGTTGTAGCGGTAGGACGCTAGCGCGTCCTGGTCCCCACCGGCCACATGGGGTGGCCTGTAGGTGATTGCAATCTACGCGGATGCCGCCAATTCGTCTTCGGTGCGGCGGGCCCGCAGGGGGTCGATCGAGATTCCAGGTCCCATTGTCGTTGAGATGGTGATCGCTCGGATATAGCGACCCTTGGCCGAGGCCGGCTTGGCCCGATTCAGTTCATCAATCACTGCATGCAGGTTGTCGAGTAGTTGGACACTCTCGAAGGACGCCTTGCCGATCCGCAGGTGGATGTTGCCCACCTTGTCGGTCCGGTACTCGACCCGGCCGCCCTTGAACTCGATCACCGCCTTCTCGACATCGTCGGTCACGGTGCCGGTCTTGGGGTTGGGCATGAGACCACGAGGGCCGAGCACCCGACCGAGGGTACCGACCTGGCCCATCAGGTCCGGGGTGGCAATGGCGATGTCGAAGTCCAAGAACCCCTCTTTCACCCGGGCCACCAGGTCGTCGGCGCCAACGACGTCGGCTCCCGCCTTGCGGGCGTCTGCCGCCTTCTCGCCGGCGGCGAAGACGACGACCCGAGCAGTCCGTCCCGTGCCGGCCGGCAGCGACAACGTGCCCCGGACGATCTGATCGGCCTTGCGGGGGTCGACACCGAGGCGGACAGCCACCTCGACGGTCTCGTCGAAGGAAGCCTTGGCCGTGGCCTTAACCAGGTCAACGGCCTCGACGGCCGAGTACAGCTCCTCCCGGTCGAACTGGGCGATGCTCGCCTTGTATTTCTTGCCTCTGGACACTGTGGGGTTCTCCGTTTCCTCGATCTTGTGCAGCCGGTGGGCTCAGCCGGTGACGGCGATGCCCATCGACCGTGCGGTGCCGGCGACCTGACGCTTGGCTGCGTCCACGTCGTTGGTGTTCAGGTCGGGCAGCTTGATGGCGGCAATCTCGGCAATCTGGGTGTCGGTCACTGTCCCGACCTGTTCCCGTCCGGTGATTGCCGCGCCCTTCTCCAGTCCGGCGGCCTGGCGGAGCAGGGCTGGAGTGGGAGGGGTCTTGAGGATGAACGAGAACGTCCGGTCCTCGTAGATGGTGATGTCGACGGGAATGATCGAACCCCGCTGGCTCTCGGTGGCCGCGTTGTACTGCTTGCAGAACTCCATGGTCTGGACGCCGTGGGGTCCGAGTGCCGTACCCACGGGCGGTGCCGGGGTGGCCCCGCCCGCCGGCAGCTGGATCTTCACGACTGCGAGGACGCGCTTCTTCGGTGGCATTGGTGGTGCTCCTTACGTCGTACTGCCGGGCTACAGCTTTGCGACCTGGCTGAATTCGAGCTCGACCGGGGTCTCCCGGCCGAAAATGTTGACGAGGACCTTGAGCTTCAGTTGGTCCTCGTTGATCTCGGCGATCTGGCCCGAGAAATCGGCGAACGGGCCTTCCTTCACCCGCACCGTCTCGCCCACCTCGTGCTCCAAGCGTGGCCGGCTCCGCTTGACCGGAGCCTCGCCGCCCTCCACCTTCACCTGGAGGATTCCCTCGACCTCACGGCGGGACAGCGGTGTGGGCTTGGTCCCGGGGCCCACGAAGCCGGTAACCCCCGGTGTGTTGCGGATGACCGACCAGCTGTCGTCGTCCAACTCGCAGCGGCACAGGAGGTAACCGGGGAAGACCTTCTTCTGGACCACCACCTTCTTGCCGTTCTTGAACTCGACGACGTCCTCCATGGGGATGACGACCTCGTAGATCCGGTCCTCCATGTTCATCGAGGCGGTCCGGCTGTGCAGGTTCGATTTCACTTTGTTCTCGTAGCCCGCGTAGGTGTGCACGACGTACCAGCTCCCGGGCTGGTCGAAGGGGCTCACGACATAGGGCTCGTCCTCGGCCTCGTCGAAGGCATCCTCTTCACCTTCGTCGACGGAGGCGGAATCCCCCTCGGCGGAGGCAGACTCGGCCTCGGCGTCGGCTACAGCAGCGTCAGGGGCCGCCGTGCTTGCGGAATCTGCCGACACGTCAACGGCGACAGCGCCATCGGCACCCTCGCCCTCGGCTGGCGTATTTATCTCTTCTTGGGTCACAGTCACACCGATCACGTCTTGAACAGCCAGAAAATGCCTTTGGAAAAGGCGTAGTTGAGGACAAATATCAGGGCGATCAACAGCAGCAGGGTGACGAGCGTCACCAGCGTGTAGTTGATGACCTCGGGCCGATTGGGCCATGCCACCTGGCGTAGCTCTGATCGTACCTCGCGAAAGAACTGACCCAGCCGGAACGGCTGGCGCTTGGCCGCGGGGCGGGTGTCCACCGCCGTGCCGCCCCCAAAATCTCCCTCATCCACCATCATTGCCTGATTTCTTGGTTCACGTGCCGTTCGTCCTCTGCCCTGAGCCACGGGTGGTGAGCAGGGCAGGAGGGACTCGAACCCCCAACCGCCGGTTTTGGAGACCGGTGCTCTACCAGTTGAGCTACTGCCCTCTGTCGATCGCGAAGACGCGAACGGTCAGCCGACCACAGGGGCGGGACGAAAGGCTACCACCCGAACCAGGGCCCTTCCCAGCGGCATCCTGGTGGGACGTGGTGCGACGCCGAGATCCGCCACCCTGGAGGCGAGCGAGTAGCGCCCTCTGGCTCAGCGGGTCTCTTTGTGCAGCGTGTGCTGCCTGTCCCAGTTGCAGAACTTCTTCATCTCGATCCGCTCGCGGTCGTTGAGCTTGTTCTTCGTCGTGATGTAGTTACGACGCTTGCATACTTCGCAGGCCAGGGTGACCTGGACCCGCTTCTCGTTCTTCGCCACCGTGGCGCTCCTCTGCTCGTGAGGACCGGCCGGTGTGGTCGATCC
The DNA here is from genome assembly GCA_963781305.1 of uncultured Acidimicrobiaceae bacterium. GTDB lineage: Bacteria > Actinomycetota > Acidimicrobiia > Acidimicrobiales > RAAP-2 > DASXMT01. The sequence goes on along the minus strand of CAWAFL010000013.1, from coordinate 231,674 downwards.
CTTGGTTCTGTGATTCTTTTGTGACCCGGTTTCCTTGTTACCCGAAGTGGTAGCGGCGGCCGGACTCGAACCGGCGACCCCACGATTATGAGCCGTGTGCTCTGACCAACTGAGCTACGCCGCCACGGGCGAGCCCCCTGTCGGAATCGAACCGACGACACCAGCCTTACCATGGCTGTGCTCTGCCGACTGAGCTAAGGGGGCAGTGCGGCTCGACGAGCTGCGACGGGCCATCATAGCCATGGAACCAGGGTACCGGCGGTGCCGGGGGCGTCATCGCTACCATCGGCAGATGCAAGTCCGACTGGCCAACCTCGGCGACGCCGAAGCAATTCGCACCATCTACAACTTCGAGGTTACCGGTTCGACCTCCACCTTCGACCTCGTGCCCCGAACCCCGGAGGACCAGGTAGCGTGGCTGCGCCGCCACGAGGGGGCCCATCCTGCCGTGGTGGCAACCGACCCTGATGGCACAGTCCTGGGCTTCGGTTCGCTCTCCACCTTCCGCGACCGACCTGCCTATTCGACGACGGTCGAGAACTCCGTCTACGTGGACCGTTCAAAGCGTGGATCGGGCGTGGGACGGGCGTTGCTCGAGGAGCTCATTGCTCAGGCCACCCAGCTGGGCTTTCACACCATGATCGCCCGCGTGGTCGGTGACAACGAGGCCTCGCTGGGGCTCCACAAGGCCTGCGGGTTCGAGCTGATCGGCGTGGAACGGGAGATCGGTCGGAAGCTCGGGCACTGGCTCGATTGTTGGGTGCTCCAGCGCATGCTCTGAGGGCGTCCACGGTCGGGAACACCCCGGTGGGCCCGCTTCGCCCGCAGAGCCCTTTCGCTCGCTGGGCCCGGTCGCTCCGAACGCCGACCCCGTGGCCGTGAGCGTCGCCCTGGAGCTAAACCCCGCTGGCGACCGGGGCGACGAGGAGATCCGAGGTGGTGGTGGTCGAGACACGGCGCTCCCACCTGGCCAGTGGGATGGTGAGGACCACCAGCAGCCACAGCAGCGTCAGCACGATCGAGAGCGGATCGCCGTGGATGAGGAGATTGCCCAGCTGGGCGGCGCCAGGGATCTCGAGAAATGCCGTCACCATCGCCAACCCGATCATCCACGAGCGCAGCCGGCCCACGGCGACGGGTGCGAGCAGCACGAGGGCCCAGGACAGGTACCAGGGTTGGTCGACCGGTCCGAGGACGACGAACAGCAGCAGGGTCAGACCCATGGCCTTGAGGTGCCCGATCCGGTCGCTGTTCCACAACAGCCAGATCCCGGCCACACCGGCGATGAGAAGCCCGAGGAACCGGGTCACCGAGAGAAAGCCGCCGAGCCCGACTCCGACGTGCACCAGATGGGCAAGGCTCGTGCCGACGAAGGCGATGGCCGTGGTCGGGGCCATCCAGGAACGAACGACGCCCGGGGTGGCCAGGTTTTGTACCCACCCCCATCCCAACCCGCTCTCGTAGGAGAAGAAGGCCATGATGATCAGACCGAGCAGACCGGCGGTGATGACCGGCCGGATCCGGTCGCGTTTGGGCGCGGTGGTGCCCAACCACCCCCAGCCGATGTAGAGGATGCCGATGGCCGCCGGTGCCTTGATAGCCGTGGCCAGTGCGCACAGGATGATGCCGAGAACCGGCCGCTTCTCCTTGGCCAGGGTGAACCCGGCGATCAGCAGCCCGAGCATCAGCGTGTCGTTGTGAGCACTGCCGATGAGATAGAGGATGACCACCGGATTGAGGACGGTCAGGGTGAAGAGCTCGGCCCCGTCACGGTGGTAGAGCTTGGCCAGGCGCGGGATGCATACGGCGATCAGGATGACCCCAGCCAGGGACAGGAGCCTCAAGAGCACGATGGTGGCCAACTCGTTGTGGAAGGTGATCCGAGCGAAGAACCCGTCGATCTGCAGGAAGAGCGGGCCATATGGCGCGGGCGTATTGCCCCACAGCGGATCGACCGGCGCCGAAAAGGCGTTGTTGCCCAGCTGGAAGGGTCCGTAGAGGTACGGATTCATGTGGCGGCTGACCATCTCGCCCTGGGCCGCGTAGGAGTAGACGTCCCGGCTGAAGATCGGCGCGACCACCATCATCGGCAACGACCACAGCACGAACACCCACTTCATCTGCCGAATCGGGATCCCGGGACGCCGGGCGTAGAGGCGGGTCATGCCCCACCACACCCGCATCAGCAACAAGAGGCCTCCATAGACCGCGGCCAGGCCGAAGTAGATGCCCCAGGTGCTCGCACCGCCGGACTTGGGCTCACCGAAGAACCAGACGCCCGGCATCTCGAGCTTGAACGGCGAGCTCGGCATGGATGCGCCGATGCTGATGGCCAGCAGGGCGACGAACCCCAACAGTGCGGGCCGCAACACCAGACCGCGGGGCTCGACGAGATCCTCGGAGCTGTTGACGAGGCCCCCCGGACTGGCCATGCGGTCTCTGATCCGCGTCACCTCGAGGACCTGCTGAGACCCATTGACCAGAGCCACCTTCATCCGCTCCACGGCAGTGGCCGAGGCGCGGCTCAACCGGCTGTTCTCCTCATCCAGCCTGTCCGCCACGTGGAACTCGGACGACATTGGGGGTGAAGCTCCTCGCTCGAATATTCAGCCCTGCTCCGACGATGCTGTCCTTCATCCCAGCGCCGGGTGGCCCCGTAGCGTCGAAGACGCTGCTCAGGCCCCCAAAACCAGGTCACAAATCCAAGTCAATGCGGTGTTCCGAGTCCAGACCTACCCGAGCGCCTGGGTTCCGTAACGTTATTGTAACTATCAACGAGCGGTAGGCAATGGCACTTGGCGAGAATGACCAAGAGTCCTGGGTGGAAGTCCTTTCCCCCCGCCCGTTCGGGATCACCGCGTGCCGGGCTGGAGCCTCCCCACCCGGACCCGGAGCCGCTGTCGCCGGGGCTGACAGGGTTGCCGGGGCAGCCCCTGGATTCTGGGGAGTCCCACCGGTGCAAATCATCACGCGGTAGAGGGTGAACACGAGCGCCGCCGAGCTGGCCAGCCACCACAGCGCTTCGATCACGCCGACCGAGCGAGAGCGGACTGAGAGCAAGGAGGGCAAATGGGGAGTACGTGAACGGCAGGTGGTTCTGGGTGAATAGATCCTCGAACGGTTGTCCGTTGTGGAAGAGCGCATGGCCCGCCGACCGGTAGACCCGGAGGTCGAGGTACCAGTGCGCTCCGAAGTGAACCATGAAGCCGGCGGAAACGAGCCACACGACCGCAGCGGCCGTCGCCACGACCCACGTCGGTGTGGCTCGGATGCGTGCGAGTGACATGGACGAAGGCTCCCGGTTGCGACAGGTGATCGGCAACCGCGCCGAACGACCCCCCTCTGGCCCACCGACCCGGTGGACCCCTCCCTTGCCCACCAACCCAGTGGACCGCTCTTGTGGCCCCACCAACCCGGTGGACCGCTCTTGTGGCCCCGCCACCCCGATGGACCGTCCGCCAGCCGGCCGGTGACAGCCGGCTGGCGGAGCATGTGCGGTGGGCCGGGAAGGATTCGAACCTTCGAAGGCAGAACCGGCAGATTTACAGTCTGCTCCCTTTGGCCACTTGGGTACCGACCCGCAGACGGGGAAGGATACTGCCAAGCGCGGCGCTACTGTTTCTTCATGCCAACCTTCGACATCGTCTCCGAGGTCGACATGCAGGAAGTCCGCAACGCGGTGGATCAAGCCAATCGCGAGGCGACGACCCGGTTCGACTTCAAAGGCACCGATTCGACCATCGAGCTGGGCGACAAGGAGCTGATCCTCAATTCCAACACCGAGGACCGGCTCCGGGCTCTATACCAGGTGCTCCAAGAGAAGCTGGTCAAGCGATCCGTCTCATTGAAGTCCCTGGACCTCGGAAAGATCGAGGAAGCCTCGCGCGGTGCCGCCCGCCAGCGGATCGGGATCCAGGCGGGTATCTCCTCCGATCACGCCAAGAAGCTGAACAAGTTCATCAAGGACCTGGGTCGGAAGGGCGTGAGCTCGCAGACGCAGGGCGATCAACTCCGGGTCACGGGCAAGAAGCGCGATGACCTCCAAGCCGTCATCGCCGCCTGCAAGGAGGAGGATTTCGGTATACCCCTCCAGTTCAACAACTTCCGGGACTGACGCCTGACCCATCCCGGGATTAATGCCTGCCCCTTTCCGGCATGTACGCCTGTCCCCGTGCTGCCGTCCGCGAGACGTCCGATACCCGCTTGTCCGACTACTGGGAGTCGGATACCCCCGCGGATTCGAAGGTGGCCATGTCCCTGAGGACTTTGGCCGCCGCCTGCAAAATGGGCAGCGCCAAACAGGCGCCGGTGCCTTCCCCTAGCCGGAGCTCGAGGTCGAGAAGCGGCTGCAGGCCCAGATGGTCCAAGGCGATGCCCGCTCCCGGTTCGGACGATCGGTGCGCAGCCACCAGGTAGCCACGCACCTCTGGCACCAGGGCGGCGGACACCACGGCGGCGGATGCGGCAATTACCCCGTCGATCAACACCGGGATGCCCAGGGCGGCCCCGGTCACCACGTACCCGACCAGGGCGGCAATTTCTAGACCGCCCAACGAGGCCAGCACGACCAGCGGGTCCCGTGCGTCACCCGATCCGCCCGGATCGGCAGCGTGCCGGGCCAGGGCTCGCTCCACCACCGCCACCTTGGTCTCCCACCGGTCGTCGTCGATGCCGGTCCCGCGCCCGGTTACCGCTCGAGCTGGCTGACCGGTCAGCGCTGCGATCAAGGCGGCCGAGGGCGTCGTGTTCCCGATCCCCATGTCACCGGTCAGCAGGCACCGCGCCCCGGTGGCCACCGCGTCTGTGGCCACGACGGCACCGACCTCAAGGGCGCGCCACGCGTCTTCGATGCTCATGGCCACGCCAACCGACAGATCGGCCGTCCCCCGCCGGACCTTTCTGCGCATGAGGCCCGGTGCGTCGGCCACGTCAGCGGCCACGCCCACATCGACCACAACCACCGTGGCTCCGACGTGGGCGGCCAGGACGTTCACTGCCGCGCCACCCGCACAGAAGTTGGCCACCATCTGTGCGGTGACCTCGGCCGGCCACGGCGACACCCCTTGGGCCAGCACCCCGTGGTCACCGGCGAAGACGGCGACCACGGCGGGCTCAGGGACCGGCGGCGGCGAGGAACGGGCAATGGCGGCCAGCTGGGCCCCTACAGCCTCGAGCCGCCCGAACGATCCCGGTGGCTTGGTCAGCTGGTCCTGGTGGGCCTGGGCCTTGGTTGCGGCATCAGTGTCGATGGGACGGACGCGTGTCACTGCGTCGTCGAATACGGGTGCCAGCGCTGACACGAGGCTGTTCGCCCGCCTCAGATTGATTCGACGAGGTCGTCGAGTTCCTCAACCGGGTGCCCCACACGGAACAGTCGGTTGAAGACGATGAACTTCAGCACCCAGAAAATGGCGAAGGACAAGACGTTGGCAGCCAGAACGACGATCGTTTGGTCCAAATGGTCCAGGTGATATTTCTTGCCGACGTGAGTGGCCAGGGCCGCGCCACCGACCGAGACGACGATCCCGAGGGCCGACATCGTCCAGAACGGCAGGATCTCCTTGGTCAGATGGGACCGACCGTTCTTTCCCCACACCCAGCTCCGGTTGAGGTAATAGGAGGGGACCGTGGCCACGACGTTGGCGAACACCGTGCTCCACACCTCGGAGAACGCCCGAAAGATCCCGTAGACGATGAGCAGGACACCGAAGGACACGATGGTGGAGATGACCGACACCATGGTGTAACGGAACAGCTGCTTGGCCTGCGGGGTGTCCCGTCGCTCCCACAGGTGAATCAACCGCAGAGAAAGGTTGTGCACCGGGGCAACCTTACTCGTGACGATTATGTTACGACCGACATCGTTCGGCTCCCCGGTCATGCCACCTCGATGCGGTTGGCCCGAGCGATCGCACCGAGCCAGGCTGCGCTGGGCTTGGGACGCCGTTCGAAGGTCTCCAGATCCACCGCCACCAGGCCGAACGTCGGGTCGTAGCCCAGGACCCACTCGAAATTGTCAAGCAGGCTCCAATACATGTAGCCCTGGACATCGATACCGTCGTCCAGGCAGCGCCGGACCCCGGCGAGAGCCTCGGTCACGTAATCGACCCGGGCGCCGTCGTCGTCGGTCCCGATCCCGTTCTCGGTGACCATCACCGGTAGGCCCCCGGTCTTCGCCGATGCCCGACGGATGGTGGCCTCGAGCGCCTGGGGCCAGAACTCGTAGCCCATCTGGGTGGTGGGGACGCCCTCGGCCGCGGGGAGCGACCCGTCGGGTCCGATCCGATCCCGGGTGTAGGTCTGCACCCCGATGAAGTCGTCGCCGTCACTGGCCTCCAAGAAGACGTCCTCGACCGGTCGCCGGATCCGCTCCAGCCGCTCCTCGCCGCCGGGGGCAGCCTGGTAGTCGGTCATCGACAGGGTGAGCCCGACGGGGAAGTCGCCCGGGCCGGACCGGATGGCGTCGACCGCCTTGCGGTGGGCTGCGATCAAGACGTCGTTGACCTTCTCGCGGCGGTCGTGGTCCTGGACCCTCGGGGGGAAGATGCCGATGCGGTAGCCCATGGTGGCGACCACATTGGGCTCGTTCAACGTCCCAGCCAACCCGATCAGGTCGCCCAGGTGCTGAGTGGCCCGTTCGCAGTACCGGGTGAAGCGATCGACCGCCTGCGGGGCTTCCCAGGTACCGGCATCGGCCAGCCACCGAGGATGGGTGAAGTGGTGGTAGGTGACCATGGGCGTGATCCCGTGCTCCCGGCAGGTGGCCGCCACCCGTCGATAGTGCTCGAGGGCCGAGCGAGAGAACTCGCCCTCTTCAGGCTCGATACGGCTCCACTCCAGCGAGAAGCGGTACACGGAGAATCCGAGTCCGGCCAGAAGGGCGATGTCCTCGGGGTAGCGGTGGAACGAATCGCAGGCGTCGCCGCTGGGAGCCGCGCAACCCGACGTCGGGTCGTGCTCGAAGGCCCACCAGTCGTTGTTCACGTTGCCACCCTCGATCTGATGGGCAGCAGTGGCGGCACCCCACAGAAATCCGTCGGGAAAGGTCAGCGCGGGCACGAGCAGTAACCGTAGTGCCGCCCGAGTCGCAGAGCCCGCCGTCCCGAGTGAATGCCGCGTGAGTCCCTGGTGAGTCCGGAGTGAGTCCCGGAGTGAGTCCCGCAGCCTTGGTTCCGGTCGTGGCTCGGCATCTCATCCACCTGCCAGGATGGGACGGTGAGCGCCGCCTTGGACTTCCTGGTCAAACTGCTCGATCTCGAACCCATCGAGGTCAACATCTTCCGAGGGGTGAGCCCCAACGAGGATCGACAACGCGTGTTCGGTGGCCAGGTAGCGGCCCAGGCGCTGATGGCGGCCGGTCGCACCGTCGAATTCGGTCGGCCCCACTCCCTGCACGCCTATTTCCTGCGGCCGGGGGACCCGACCGTCCCCATCCTCTACGAGGTGGACCGGATCCGAGACGGCCGGTCCTTCACCACCCGCCTGGTCGTCGCCATCCAGCACGGGCGGGCCATCTTCAACCTCTCGGCGTCGTTCCATGTCGACGAAGACGGCCTGTCCCATCAATTCCCCATGCCCGACGTCCCGCCGCCCGAAGAGCTCGAGTCGCTCGCCACCCGGCTGGAGCCCTACCGAGAGATCCTCGAGGACTGGTTCTCCCGCCCCCACCCCATCGAGCAGCGCCACATCGGCAACCTGCCCTTCATGCACTCAACCAACAATGAGCCCTATCAACAGCTGTGGATCCGGGCCGACGGCAAGCTCCCTGATGACCCGCTCCTGCACGCCTGCATCGCCACCTATGCCTCGGACATGTCGCTCTTCGACACCATGCTCGCCCCCCACGACGTGCGCTGGGACGATCCCGACTTCATGGGCGCCAGCCTCGACCACTGCATGTGGTTCCATCGCCCCTTTCGGGCCGACGAGTGGCTGCTCTACGACATGGACAGCCCTTCGGCCTACGGGGCACGGGGGCTGGCCCGGGGCTTCATGTTCACCCGCAGCGGCGAGCTGGTGGTATCCATGGCCCAAGAGGGGTTGATGCGAGCCCGCAGCGCTAACTGAGGGCTACCCGCCTACGCGCCGGTCAGCGATCTTCGATGGGCACGTAGGAGCGGGTGTCGGCTCCGATGTAGAGCTGGCGGGGACGAGCGATCTTCGAATCCTGGTCGAGCATCTCCTGCCAGTGGGCCAGCCAGCCTGCGGTGCGGGGGATGGCAAACAGCACCGGGAACATCTCGAGCGGGAAGCCCATGGCCTGGTAGATGAGGCCCGAATAGAAGTCGACGTTGGGGTACAGCTTCCGGGAGATGAAGTAGTCGTCGGAGAGAGCGATCTCCTCGAGCTTGAGAGCGATGTCGAGGAGGGGGTTCTTCCCGGTGATCTCGAACACCTGGTCCGCGATCTTCTTGATGATGGTGGCCCGGGGGTCGTAGCTCTTGTAGACACGGTGGCCGAATCCCTGGAGGCGGCCGCCGGTCCCTTCTTTCACCGAGGTGACGAAGTCCTGGACATTGTCAATGGACTCGATCTCGGTGAGCATGCGGATGACCGCTTCGTTGGCTCCGCCGTGACGAGGACCGTAGAGGCCGGCGGCAGCGGCGGCGGTGGCCGAGTAGGGGTCGGCGTGGGACGAACCGACCACCCGCATGGCAGTGGTCGAGCAGTTCTGCTCGTGGTCGGCATGCAGGATGAACAGCACATCCAGGGCACGGGCGAGCACCGGGTCCGCCTCGAAGCGGGGCTCGGCCGTCTTCCACATCATCGACAAGAAGTTGGAGGCAAACTCGAGCGAGTTGTCGGGATATACGAAGGGCATGCCCACGCTGAAGCGATGGGCGGCGGCGGCCAGCGTGGGCATCTTGGCAATGAGCCGGATGATCTGCTTGTCACGGGACTCGGCGTTGAAGATGTCCTTGGCGTCGAGGTAGAAGGTGGACAACGCAGCCACGGCCGATACCAACATGCCCATCGGGTGGGCGTCGTAGTGGAACCCGTCCAAGAAGCGCTTGCGCACGTTCTCGTGGATGAACGTGTGGTGGGTGATCTCGTGGCGCCACGTCTCGTACTGGTCCGGCGTGGGCAGCTCCCCATTCAAGAGGAGATAGGCCACTTCGAGGTAGGTCGAGTTCTCGGCCAGCTCCTCGATGGGATAGCCCCGGTAGCGCAGGATGCCCGCCTCGCCGTCGAGGTAGGTGATGGCACTCTCGCAGGCGGCTGTCGACGTGAACCCTGGGTCATAGAACCAGGTGCCTGGCAGCAGCTTGGACCAGGCCGCCGCCGAGATGCCGCCGTGTTCGAACGGGATCTCCAGTGACTCGCCGGTGCGGTTGTCGGTGATCGTGATGCTCTCGGCCACTGACTTCAAACCCTTCTGTTCGTCTCAATCGCTGATCCTAGATGGTCGACCCGGGGGTCCAACCAGTCGGGCAGTTCAACATGGCCCGAAATCATGCCTGAGCCCACCCGGGGCGGCGACCGACGGACTGGACGAGGGGTCGAGAGCGAGGGTCGAGAGGGAGGGTCGAGAGCGATGGGTCATGAGGAGATCTGGACCAGGAACGCCTGGGTCGTCCCTGCCGGATTGGCCTGGCCGGGTGGAGCGGTCACGGACACGGTGACCACGAACTGGCCACCGTGCGCCACCGCGAGCGGGCCGAGGGTCAGACTGGTCGATCGACCGGGGGTGAGAGAAATGGTGCGCCTCGTGGAGGAGGGGGAGGCTGAGGCTGCGGTGGAGGTCGAGGTGGAGGTGGAGCCTCGTGCCGGCGACGTGGTGGTGGTGGTGGGGCGGCGGGGATCCTGGGGCGAGCTGGACGCTCATGGAGACCACGACCCCGTTCTCGTTCACGCTCCCGCAATTGGTAACCGTCACCTGAGCCGAGAGCTGCTTGGTCGGGGGCAGGATGGTGGGCGGCGCAACGGCGGGCCGCGAAGAGGGGTTCTGGCAGTTGTCGCCCACCGTTCCCGCCGATCCCACCGGTGGTGGAGACAAGCCCACCGCCGAGATCAGCAGTTGGTGGACGGCAAGAAGTGCTGATGACGCAGCCAACGCCGGGGGCGCGGCGGCCAGCTGAGTCGGTCCCAGCGGGGCCGTGGCCGGGGGGCCCGTCACCCAGGACGAGCGAGGGAGGCGAACCGGTCCCGGAGCTCGGGCCAGTGCCCTTCGTACCGAGGCATAGTCGGCGTCGGCCTTGCTGATCTGCGCTGCGACCGCGGACAAGCCGGTGACCGCCTGAGCAGTGGTGAGCGGCGGCGCCGGGGCCGCGGTCGACGACGACACCGGGGCTCCGGCCACCGGCAGCGGGACCATTCCCAGCAAGCCGTCGACCGTGGTGCGCATGGCAGTGGCGGCGGCTGCCCGCTCGTCGAACACGGCCACCAGTTGCTGGTCGAGTGAGCCGACTGCGGCCGGCGGGACCAGCTCGGCGGCGCTATTCGCCTGATCCGTCGCCTCGGTCACCGCCTGATCGAGCATCTGTTGCAACGCGGGCCGGCTGCTCTGGGTTCCGGCCGCCCCCTTCATCGTGGTGGCCAGCTCGCGCCCGGTCTGGGTGGAGGAGTTGACCAGGGGCGAGGCCAGGGCTCCGAACGAGCGGTTCACCATCTTGCGAAATGGGGCGGATTGGGCGTTGATCTCGGCTAACGACGCAATCACCACCACGCCGATGACCACCGCGATGACGACCACGGCGACCACGCTTCCGACGGATCTCCGGGCCGCTCTCCGACGGGCCGCTCTCCGACGGCGGGCTCTCGGCATCCCGACGACGATAGTGCCGCTCAGCTCACCTTTTTGAGCCTACGGGTGGCGAGAGACCCATCGATACCGGTTCTCCAGCAGCTGGGCGCCCATTTTTTCGAGCAGCTAGGCGTCCGTTCTCTCCAGCCGCTGGGCACCCATTGTTCACCGGTCGGCGACCGGTTGTGAAGGGAGTGCAACGGAGTGTGGCGAACCCGCCGACTGTTTCGGGCGCGGCCGAGTCATGCGGCAACACTTTTAGGGCATTGGGCCGCAAAGCTCGTGCAAGAGGCCGCGCAACTCGTACAAAGCCACGCGCAGCTCGTACAAAGCCACAGGACAGCTGGTCTTCTCGTTGTCTAAGGGCCGCCCTCCGGCGGTCCTTGACGCGACGGCGGGCGTCCCAGTTGCCGACGGCGTGGAGATGCGTCTCCAGAGGCCCCTACACGTCCTCTGACTGCGAAACAGTCCCAGTCCGAGCTGGTGCGCCATTCGCCGTTGCGCCATTGCCCGTTGCGCCATTGCCCGTTGCGCCATTGCCCGTTGCGGCCGCCGAGGAATCCGACTTGCCCTTGGCCGTTCCCGCGGTGGACAACAAGCTGGACGTCTTTCGCCATTGGACCGTGGGACGAATTGCTTCCGGGTCCACCTGGTCCTTGTGCCGCTCGGCCACATCGAGGATCGAGCGCAGCACCCCGGAGTTGAGAAGATGGGGCACGAGTCCCAGATCCAGCAGTTTGGTGTGGGCGGCCCGGTAGTAGTGGCTTTCCTTCTCGACACGGGGCGTCGGGATGTTTTCGATGGTGGCGTGGCCGGAGTACTCGTCCACGACGAGCTGGGCCATCTCAGCCACCGAGAACGACTCGGTGAACTGGTTGAAGACCCGGTACTCGCCGGGGTCGGCTGGGTTGTCGAGGGCCAGCTCCACGCAGGCCAGCGTGTCGAGGATATTGAGCATGCCCCTGGTCTGACCACCGGTGCCGTAGACGGTGAGGGGGTGGCCGGACACGGCCTGCACGCAGAACCGGTTGAGGACGGTGCCGAAGACGCTGTCGTAGTCGAACCGGGTCACCAAGTCGGCATGCAGCGCAGTCTCTTCGGTCTCCTGGCCGTACACGATGCCCTGGTTGAGGTCGGTAGCCCGGATCCCCCAGATGCGACAGGCGAACATGATGTTGTGACTGTCGTGGACCTTCGACAGGTGGTAGAAGGATCCCGGCTGCTTGGGGAACGGGAGGGTGTCGGTCCGGCCCCGGTGAGTGATCTCGATGAAGCCCTCTTCGATATCGATGTTGGGCGTTCCGTACTCACCCATCGTGCCCAGCTTCACCAGGTGGATGTCGGGGTTCTGCTCGGCGATGGCGTAGAGCAGGTTGAGAGTACCGACCACATTGTTGACCTGGGTGTAGGTGGCGTGATCGCGATCGATCATCGAATACGGCGCCGAGCGCTGCTCGGCGAAGTGAACAACGGCATCCGGAGCGAACGAGGCGACGGTCTCCGAAACAAAGGTGGCGTTGGTCAGGTCGCCGATGTAGGTGTCCATCGACAATCCGGACAGCTCCTTCCAGCGGCGGACCCGATGCTGGAGGTTGGGTAGCGGGACCAGGCTGTCGACGCCCATCTCGAAGTCGTACTGCCGCCGGGCGAAGTTGTCCACAATCCCGACGCTGTGTCCGCGCCGAGAGAGGTAGAGCGCCGTCGGCCAACCCAGGTAACCATCTCCCCCGAGTACCAGGATCCTCACCGATTACCTCCTAGGTTTGGGCGGCCCGCGTAGCGGTTCGCCATCTATGACTCCATCAAGAGGATTCCCCACCAAGCTGGGAAAGACCTGAGAATGGACCCTCAAACTCCTGGGAATCTGTGAAAATTTGACGAATAGCCAGGAAATCGTGTTCGGGGCAGGCTAACCGAGTCAGGTTCGGTCGCTGTCCATCACCAGAGATTCGACTTCATTCATGGCGGCGTTCAGCCCGTCGACCTCCCTCGCCACAGCGCCATCGTCCCGTAGAAAGAGGAACACGCACCGACTGACGGTCACGCCCAAGGCCCGTTCCACGGCCAGCGCGTAGGTGGCTCCCTGAAGGCGGTAGCGCTCCACGGCGCGCTCGAGATCGGAGTCGGTCACCACGGCGTCGGTCTTGTAGTCGACGACCGTATAACCGTCGGGTCCGGCGATGAGAAGGTCGATGAAACCCTCGAGCGTCCGGTCCCCCACCGGGGTACCCACGTACAGCTCACGCCAATACCGATCGCAGGCCACCGCATCGCGCACGATCTCGGAATCGAGGGCAGCGCGTACCCGTCGAGCTATGTCCCGCGTCCGGCTGGGGACACCCTCGGCCGACGCTTGTAGACGAACGAGGTCATCGAGCTGCGCGCCGGTATCGAGATCGATCGCCTGGAGCACACCGTGAACGGCTCGTCCGATAGACGTACCGGCACGACCCCGCCTCCAAGCCGGAAGGTCGATGTCGGTGCCGTCCTTGTCCAGACCAGGATCGGGTTCACTGTTCTTACCCAGACCGGGATCGGTGCCGTCCTCTCCCAGACCAGGATCGGGTTCACTGTCGAGGGCGGCGTCGGCCTTCTCTCGGGCCAGAGCGGCGATGGTCGTGGCCGCCAGGGTTCGGGGGCGACCCCCCGGGCCCACCAACTGGGCTCGCTGCTCGTCCCAAGCGCGCCGGGGAGCTTGTTCGTCCTCGGGAAGAATCGGTGCAGTCGTACCGACAACATCGGACTGAGACCTGGTGCTGTCAGGATCCCCAGGCCCCGCCCGACCAAGACCTTGCCTCCCCGTCGAGCCCGCGGCGGCATTCCCGGTCCGGCTAGCGGCAGGAGCCCCGGTCCCGTCATCGAGGTAGCGGCAAAGGTCGGGTTCGGCGGCGCAGAGCGGACCGAGCACGGCGGCGTGGCACGACTTGGCACTGGCCTGGTGGTGCAGGCTGACGACGAGGTGGTCGCGGGCACGGGTCGCAGCCACGTAGAGCAGGCGGAGATCTTGGGCCTGGTTCATCGCGGCCTCGCGGGTGGCGAGCTCGTCAAACCCTCCGGTTTTGACCCTCTTGGTCAGTCTGACCTCGGGTCCGTCGGGCCCCCAGAGCACTTGCGGACCGCTTTCGAACGAACCCGGTCGACTGAGGCCGGTGAGGAAGACGATGGGGAACTCAAGTCCCTTGGCGCCGTGGACGGTGAGGACGCGGACAGCGTCGTCATCCGACTCGGGCAACACCACCTCGACCGCTCGAACATCGTCGCGTTGTTGCAGTTCGACCCACGCCAAGTACCGGCGGAGATCCCCGCCATAGGAATCGGTGAACTGGCGGGCCTGGTCGGCGACGAAACGGAGGCGTCGCCAGACGTCTCGGGGCCGTCCCTCGTCCAGTCCGAGCTCCAGCAGCTTTCGCTCTTGCATGACCAGCTCGATGAGCCCACTCACGTCCTGCCACCAACGCTGAGCATGAAGCTGGTGCAATCCGGCCATGCCCGTGATGACGGGATGGGACGGATCCAACTCATCGGGTGGCGTGTCCCGGTAGTCCCACGACCCTCGCGCCTGGCGATAGGTCAGCAGGTCGTCATCTCCACAGCCGAAAGACGACGATCGAAGGGCGGCCACGATGGAAACGTGATCGGTTGGGTCATCGACGGCGCGGAGGACAGTCAGCAGTTCGTGAACCTCGATGGTGTCGTAGATCAGTGAGCTCGATTCGAGCCGGTAGGGGATCCGAGCCGACTCGAAGGCATCTTGCAGGTTGCCGAGACCCGTCCGGGTCGGGATCAGGACGGCGATGTCCTCCAGGGTGGCGGCCCTGCCCTCTGGTCCCACGGGCCATCGCTCGTCTCGAATGCGCACGATGGCGTCGACCATGTCGCGTGCTTCGCTGTCCCTGACGTCGTTGATGGTGGGCGCCGAACCGCCGGCCGGGGTCTCGTGAGCTCCCCCGATCAGCGCTACCGGTGGCAACCCACCGATCACACCGGAGTGGGCTGGTCGGCGAGGAACCAGGGATTCATACGCAGGCTGGATTCCCGATTCGCCCGATCCGAGAAGGGATCCAAATACGAAATTGACCCAATCGATGATCCCGGGGACAGAGCGATGATTGCCGGTGAGCGACAACCGGTCATCCCCGTGTCGATCCGCCACCTCGAGAAAGAGAGCCACGTCGGCACGTCGGAATCGGTAGATCGATTGTTTGGGATCGCCCACGAAGAACAGTCGGCCGGGATCGACCGGCAGGTCGCTCCAGGGCATCATGCCCGCGGCCGGGTCCGCTGAGCCGTTGGCTATGCGCACGGCCAGCTCGGCCTGGATCGGATCGGTGTCTTGGAACTCGTCGATCAGGAGGCGCTGGAATTCGTTGTGCAACGCGACCCGGACACCGACGTCATGCCGCACCAGCTGGCGGGCTTGGACCAGCAGGTCGTGGAATTCCAGGCGCCCCCCGCTTCGCCGTTCCTCCGCACCGCGAAGGGTGAGAGAACGGATGACCGGTATGAGGTAGGAGAGGGCAGCGGACACGCTGGCCTCGATCAAGGCCAGTCTTTCCGACTCGGCCGATTGCAGCATGTCCCGGACGTCGTCGATCGGACAGGACCAGTTGCCCTTCTGACCGAATCGAAACGTCAGCGGCCGCGAATTGACCAGGAGCTGCAAGGTCTCGAGCTCCGATGTGGACGAGGCCAAGGCGCGACGAAAATCGGTCAGCTGTTCGATGTGCCCGGCCAACCGGTCGTCGTCGGCCGAACACTGGGCGGTCGCCTTATAAGCGGCGCCCAGCCTCTCGATGACAGAACCAGCATCGATGACATTCAGGTGTCCCGGGTCGCTGTCGACATCGACCAGCAGGTCCCAGTTCTGGTTGAACTGCTCCGCGACCGAACGGAGGTGCTTCAGGGAGATCCCGCACACGAATGCCCGGGTGAGGGCGGGCTCCAGCGAGGGATCATCGAGGAGCTGGTCTGTGAACGCGGACCAGCGGTCGTCGAAAGCAACCGCAGAACGACCCTCGTCGAGCACATCGATCGTCGGTGGCAGACCGGCCTCGAAGGGGTGGGCGGTAAGGATTCGCTGGGCAAAACCGTGGAGCGTACTGATCGGCGCGCTGTCGATCTCCTCGAGGGCAGTCCGGGCTCGTGCTTGTCGTCGGGCCAGCTCGCCCGGGGCGGGGGCCTCGCCGTCGAACCAGTCAACCAATCCGTCGGAACGAAGAGCTTCGTCATTCCCGGCCGCGGCTTGCTCGAGCGCTTCGTAGACGCGGTCGCGCAACTCCGCCGCGGCCGCCTCGGTGAACGTGATGGCGGCGATCCGACTCAGCCTGACGCCGCCCGACGTCACCAGCGAGAGCACACGCCCGACCAACGCCGTCGTCTTCCCGGTGCCGGCGCCGGCTTCGACGAAGAGCGACCGGTCGAGCTGGGCCAGGATCTCCGCTCGGGCTGAGGCATCGCTCACACCGGTGGTCCCGCCCATGGCACCGGCATCACTACCGGCCGCGGCTCCCTCGGCTCTGCCAATAGGGGCGTCGGCTTGATCGATGCGTGTCGCGGACTCACTGGCACCGGCGTCACTACCGGCCGCGGCTACCTCCCTGGCCAGTGCAACCTCCGTGGCCGTGGCATCTATGAGGGCGGCATCGACATCTACCTCGGCAGCCGCTTCGGCGTCTGCGGCGTCTGTGGCGCCCGGGACAGGACCGTCACCGTCACCGTCCAAGACGCTGACGTCGAAGGAGAGCTGCGTCACGGCGCGTCGACCCCCGGCCGGTTCGGCCCCTCGGTCAGGTTCACGTAGCTCGACAGTTCAGCAGCATCCCGTACCTTGGCCCACGAGACCTCGCGATCACCCGGGCACATCGATGCGAAGTCGCAGAACGTACAGTTCTTGTTTTTCTCTCCGGGACGGGCCGGGAACAACCCGGCTTCGACTCCATCGACCAGGACCGTCACCACGTCCGAGAAGCGCTCCAGGGCAGCAGGGTCGAGGTCGTAGCAGATCTGCTTGAAGTTCCCCTTCTCGCTGACGAACCAGTAGGCCACCCGGACCGGGACATCGCCGAGCCGGCTCCGAGCAGCTAGGCCGTACACGGGTAGCTGCAGTTTGCGACCCCGGACGAGGGGGTCGCTCTCACTCTCCTCGAAGCCCCACACACCGCCTGTCTTGTAGTCGATGACCGAAGCCGAGCCATCCGGACCCACGTCGACGCGATCGGCGTACCCCTTGAATGTGATGGATCTGCCGCCCGGAAGCTCGAGGGTGACCGGCTCACCGTGCCCAGGGCCGAACTGAAGCTCGACCCGCTCGGGCACGAGGCCGCCGGCCGAACGGTAGTCATCATCCTTGGTGAGGAACCGATGGAGCTCGCGCACGATCGTGGCCCGATCCAATCCCCACATCAGCGGGCGCCCGGTAAGGCCTTGGTCCTCGAATTCGGCGAAGACACGCTCGGCGATGGCATCGAGGCGCTGGTGGTCCGAAGGAGACCACGGTGTGGTCGGCGCGATCCGCTCACTTCGGGGCAGGCGGAGCTGCTCGCCGATGAACTGCTCCAAGATGGCGTGGACCATGGTGCCCTTGGTGCTGGCTTCGATGGTCAAGATGGCCTCGGGGCGATCTCGCACCTCGATGCGGAGCACCCGTTCCATCAAATAGCGCCGCGGGCACTCGGCATAAGTCTCGAGGCTGGTGGGCGACAGGGCTCCGGCGTCCGCAGGGGAGGGGACCTCGCCGCGGATCCTGCCGTCAAAGCGGGTGAACCGATCGATCCTCCGGGCCCGCCGGACCTGGAGGCCCGAACCCAGGACCGGGTCGAGTCGGGCCAGGTAGTGGGTGGCGATCCGGTTCCCGGCATCGCCCCAGGCCAGGAGCTCCCGAAGATCCCTGTCAGCCAGGGACATTGGCTCACCAGTCGTCCGAACCGCTTCGGTGAAGGAGGGGATCACCTCATAGGCGCCGAACGAGTCCAGTTCCTTCACATCACGACTGAACAGTCGCCGGTGGCCGCCCTCCAACTCACCGAGCGTGTCGAGCAGCCAGCGGGCCGGTCGTTGCTCGCGACCTCGGCGCTGATCCCCGCGGGCATAGGAGAGGACCCGGACTGGAGCGGCCGCCAACGCGGCAAGGAAGTCGCGTCGGTCGTCATGAGCCCGGCGGCCTCGCAACGGGATATCGGGACCAGCAGCGCTTCGTTCGGCGTCGGGGATCAAGGGGTCGTCGCTGATCCGAGCAGGAAAGTCTCCGTCGACCATGCCCAACACGAAGACGGCGTCGAAGTCGAGCCCAGTGAGGAGGCGGACAGGTCCGACAAAGACACCGGTTCCAAAGCGCGAGGTCTGGGGGGCCAACGCCTCGAGCTCGACCACGACCGCTTGACGGAACGACCCGCTGTCGGGTGGCGCCCCCAGGCGGTCCAGGACCGATAGCCGGTCGGCTGCAGCCCGGATTGCGATGAGGGCTTCCTCTTCTTCGGTGGGCCACGGATCCCGATCCGACGGGCGGCCGAGATACTCGTCGCAGAACGTGATCAACCAGTTTGACCACTCCGCCCATGTTCCTCCGGTAAAGCTCATTCGCACCGAAAGGCCGTCGACGAAATCGAGCAGTGAATGAGCGCGCTCCTGGTCATGCTGCCAGGCCCTGCGCTGGGTCGGCGGTGCGTCGACGCCATCGGGTCCCTCGAGATCCTCGAGCCTTCGTTTCCGATCAGCGACCAGGGACTCGAGATGGTGCCTCCAATTTTCGAGCCCGGCGGTGACGCCCGCTTCGCGAGACAAGAGGTCCCAGGGAGTTGCCTCGACTGGACGACCGTGATGGAGCACCGGTCCGCTGGCGAGCCAGGCCATGACTTCGTCCCGGCGCCACCCCCGCTCCTCGAGCTCAAATGCGCCGAGCACGGTGCGCCCGGCGACGGTGGCTGCCAATGTCCGTCCGCTGACGCCGTTGAACGGGATCTTCGCCGACCCCAAGGTCTCGCGGACCAAGCGGTCGTAGGGGCCCACCCCGCTGTAAGTGATAGCCATGCGTTCGAAACGGGTTCCATGGCGTCGCCGTTGCATCACGTCCCGCACGACCATGCGCACCTCGACATCGGCAGTGGGCGCGCTGACCACCCTTGTACCGACCGGAGGTTCTTTGATCAGCGACGTACCGGCGGTTCCGCTCAGGGCACCGGCGGTCCCACCCAGGGAGGCAAGGATGTCCCGAGCCGATTCGTCGGCCGCGTTGTCACCAGTCGTTCCCACCAGAACGGTGACCCGGATCCGATCCGCCAGTGTCTTGATGAACCGTTCCTCATGGGGGGAGAGCTGGAGCGGCAGGTAAACGACGATCGGACCCGTCTCGTCGGCGATGGACTCGATCAGCTCGCTCGTCTGCTCCAGGACCTCGGATGCCGCGTCCACCAGCTCACCTTCGTCAAACCAGCTGTCCCCCAGGTTCGCCCGGACCTCATCGACCAGCTCCACGACCGCCGAAGCTCGGGGACCCGAGTCCGCCAGCCGGCGAAGCGATGCACGAGATGCTCCGGTGAGGTCGCGATAGGCGCCGGCCAATGCGCGGGTGGTGGCCGGGTGGTCCTTGACCCTGTGGAATAGAGACTGGGAGGTCGACGAGAGCGTGGAACGGACGACGGCGCGCACCACTGCAGGAGTGGCGGGCTGCTTCCCTGACCCCGCGATTTCTTCCGAGGCGATCTGCTCGGCCAAACGGGTCAGGGTGGTGAAGCGAACGTTGATCACGCCGGGGCGGCCCCTCGCTTCAGATGTGCCCAGGTCACCCGATGCCAGCAGACGCCGGGTGGCCAGCCCGATGCTGTTCCTGGGCACCACAACGGTCACGGGTGCCAGAGCATCGTCGCGCTGCGCTACAGCGATCTCGTCACGCAGGGCCCGACTCGCCTCACGTCCATACGGAATGGTCCTGGTTGCCAACATCAGGGTCACATCGTACGGACCCGGTGTGACGGCAATCTGAGGCTGGCCGGTCAGACGGCCCGCCTCTCGTGGGCAACGTTGTCGTTATCCAGGGCTTCCATCGGATCGATAGGTGGGAGCTGGCGAAGCCCTTGGCCGCCGAGCTCAGGCGACTGCAGAGCGCGTGTCGCCGCATCGACGGTGATCGGCTGGGCAATGTCCTTTTCCCCCGTACCAATCACGCCCATGTCGGCGAAGCGTCGGGCCGTGACCAGGACACGACCCTCCAACGACCCCACTGCCTTGTTGTACGCAGCAACGGCGCCGTTGAGGCCCTTGCCCACACCAGCGAAATGATCCCCGAGCACGGAAAGGCGCTGGTAGAGCTCGGCCCCCAGCTGCTGGACCTCCCGAGCGCTCTCGGCCATCGCATCCTGTTGCCATCCGTAGGCCACCGCTCGGAGCAAGGCGATAAGCGAGGTGGGTGTGGCCAGAAGCACATGGTTGGCCACGGCGTGCTCCATCAGACCAGGAACGTGCTCCAGGGCCGTGGTCAACAGGGGGTCCCCCGGCACGAAGGCCACGACGAACTCGGGCGAGGGGTCGACCTGCTTCCAATATTCCTTCTTGGCCAGGGCATCGACGTGAGCCTTCAACTGTCGCCCGTGGCTGGCCAGGTGCATCCGGCGCGTCGTCTCGTCTTCTGCTTCATTGGCGTCCAGGAATGCCTGCATGGGCACCTTGGCGTCGACGGCCACGTTCTTGCCTCCGGGAAGGTGGACCACCATGTCGGGCCGCAGCCGACCCGCGTCGGTCGTCGACGTCACCTGCTCGTCGAAGTCGCAGCGCTCCAACATGCCGGCCATCTCGACCACCCGCCGGAGCTGTAACTCACCCCAGCGTCCCCGGGTCTGCGGCGCACGAAGCGCCGTCACCAGGCTGCGCGTCTCTTTTTGGAGGTGGTCATGCGACGTCGACAATTGCTGCATCTGTTCGGTCAACGTCGTGTAGGCACGCTGCCGCTCGACCTCGAGCCGGCGCATCCCGTCGTCGTACTTGCCCAGCTGCTCGCCGATGGGCCTCAACAGCTGCTCGATCGCCTCCTGGCGTTTCCCGAGCTCACCCTCGGCCGCCTGCCGGGTTTCGTTGAGCTTGATGTCGGCCAACTGCAGGAATTGCTCGTTGTTCCGTCGAAGGGCCTCACCGGACAGCCGGGCGAATTCGCCGGTCAGCTGCTGTCGAGTCTGCTCGAATCCCATCGCCCTTTCCTGGTTGATCATCCGTTCGTGCTCGAGTTGGGCGGACATGCGCGCCATTTCGGCCTGAGCGGTCCCCGTCAGCTGCTGGAGGGTGGCCTGCTCCTCGGTCAGCCGTCGATTGGCAGCCAGGGCGTCGGCCAGTCGCGCCTCGGCGGTACGCGTCCGGACCACGTGCCCTGACCGCACCAACAGCCCCACGACAATGCCGGCGACGACGCCGACCAAAAGCCCGATGATGAGTCCCGAGATCATGGCCGCGCTCCGATCTGGTGAGCCCCGGTTTCGTCATAATGGATATGTTCGATATGCCCCGTGGCCTGGTTGTTCATGCGTGGTCGCCCTTGTCTCATCGCCGTGTCTACGTGTCGTCATCTCGTCGTCACGTCGGGCTCGCATGCATCGAGCACCGCTCCGGCCGGCCGCATTCGACCAGCAAATTCAGCGTACCGGGGGGGTGTGACAATTTCGGGGTTCCCCGCCGCCAGGCGCTTCGCCCACCGCTGGCGTGACGCTCCCCTCGCTTCGAGGCGCCGACGTGCCATCCTGGTCTGATGCATCGCGTCGTGATTGTCGGTGCCGGATTCGGCGGGTTGTCGGCGGCGAGGAGCCTGGCCGGGAAGCCCGTCGATGTCACCATCATTGATCAGCGGAATTTCCATACGTTCCAGCCCCTGTTGTACGAAGTATCCACGGCCGGCCTCGATCCGGGCGACGTCGCCTACCCCATCCGGGCCATCTTTGGTCGGACCCCCAACGTGACCTTCCGCTACGGCAAGGTGACCGGCGTCGACTGGGCACAGCGCACGGTGGCCGTGACCGAGGGTGACCCCGTTGCCTTCGACTCGATCATCGTGGCCAGCGGGGCCACCGTGAAGTACTTCGGCATCCCCGGAGCCGAACAGTACGCCCACGCCCTTTACACGCTGGCGGACGCCCGTTACCTCCGTGACCACATCCTCCGCCGGCTCGAAGAGGTCGACGCCGACGTGCAAATGCCCGAGGGTTCTCTGACGTTCGTCGTCATCGGCGGGGGGCCGACCGGCGTGGAGGTCGCCGGCGCCCTGGCCGAGCTGCTCGACGTCTCCGTGCGCCATGACGGGTTCCGCTTCGAACGATCTCAAGCTCGGATCATCCTGATCGACGGGCTCGATCGTCTCTTGACACCGTTCACCGCCAAGGCCAGCCACTATGCCGCGGCCACACTGGAGGGTCGGGGCGTCGAGATTCGGTTGGGTCGGATGGTGAAAGAGGTCACCGAAGACTGCGTGGCCCTCGACGACGGCAGCATGATCCCGTGCCGGACCGTGGTCTGGGCCGGCGGCGTGACCGTGGAGGGCAGCGTCGCCTCCCGGATTGACGCCACCGGCGGACCCAACGGTCGACTGGTCGTGCAGCCCGATCTCTCGCTGCCCGGCCATCCCGATGCCTACGGGATCGGCGATGCCGCCGCTGTCCCCTGGGGCCCCGGTTCGGTCGACAAGAAGACCGGCGATGCAAAGGTTTGCCCCCAAGTCGCCCAGGTGGCCATCCAGTCGGGCAAGCACGCTGCGGCCCAGATCGTAAACCGGGTCGAAGGGCGGCCGACCCAGCCCTTCCGCTACCACGACAAGGGCATCATGGCCACCATCGGGCGGCGGGCCGCCATAACCCAATTCCCCGGCGGCATGATCATCAGGGGAACACTGGGCTGGCTGGCGTGGCTCGGCCTCCACATCCTCTATCTGATCGGGTTCCGCAACAAGCTGACCGTCCTGGTCAACTGGTCGTGGCGCTACCTGAGCTGGACGTCCGGGCCTCGCATCATCGTGGGTGACGATCCCGAAGACTGAGGAAGGATCCTTCGCCAGAGGTCGACCGGGGCGGCGTTTCGGACATCGTGACGGCGAGTACGGTTGACCCGTGGATGAAGGCCTTGCCCAGATCGATCGTCTGGTGCTGCAGCTGTTCGCAGTGATCGGCGAGAACGTGGCCGGAGCGACCCATGCCTTTCTTTCCGGGGACAGGGAGGCGGGCAAGCTCCTGGCCGACCAGGACGAGGTCGTCGATCGCATGTACCGGGAGACGGAGACGCTCACCCTCGAGCAGATGCACGACCGTACGCGCTCAGACGATGACCTCCGCTATCTGATCAGCGTCCTGCGGATGCTCCCGGACCTCGAGCGCAACGGGGACCTGGCCGAGCACGTGGCCCGGCGCGCTGCTCGAGGGCTGGGCATGGAGCTCTCCCCTCGTAGCCGCGGGCTGGTGGAGAGGATGGGCGAAGTGGCCAGCCATATGTGGCGAAGCACCACCGATGCCTACGCCGAGCGTCTGCCCACTGCGGCGGCCGTGGTCGACGACCTGGACGACGAAATGGACGATCTGCATGTGAGTCTGACCGTCGAAGTGGTTGCCGGCACGATGCCGCTTCCCGTCGCCGTGGAACTGGCCATGGTGGCGAGGTTCTACGAGCGCTTCGGCGACCACGCCGTCAACCTGGCAAAGCGAGTGGCCACGCTGGCGGCGGGGGCCAGCATCGCCTGAGCCCGTTCCCCGCGGGCCCTCCGGTGGACTGAGCGAATCCGAGCCCTGGGACTGGACATTCACCCAAAATCTCAAGCCCTGCCCAAGATCCCAGAGCCTCGATCGCCAACGAAATCTCGAGGCCAAAGACCATGCTGTATAGGGCGAGATCCTTACTGCTCTACTCATTCGGGCCTCCGACCCGATCCTGTTACACCCCCTTGTCAAGCTCTCTTCATGGTCAAAACGGACCAACGCAGCAGGCGAAAGGGCAGTCGAGGGCCGACCGCTCGAGAGGCAACCGTTTCCCGGGCCAGGTCTGGTGTTGCTGCCGGCGACGTTTCGGCTACCGAAACTGGCGGCGTCTCGGCCACTGAGGTGTCTGCCGATTCCCTGACCGAGGCCATCGCACTGCTCGAGGCCTTCGTGGCCGACTTTGAGCCCGGTCGCTACTCCGGTGATGATGCCGCCGTCCTGGTGGAGCGCTTCACGTTGGGTGAGCACCTCTGTGCCACGGGCAAGGCGTTGGCGGCCAAGCGGGCGGCCGAGACCGAGCTCCATCGAAGAGACGGTCATCGCAGCGCCGCCGAGTGGCTGGCCAGAAAGACCGGGGAGTCCCTCGGTCACGCAGCTGGGTCGCTGCAGCTGGCCGACCAGATGGAAGACCACCCGGGCCTCGGTGACGCCCTGCGCTCAGGCGAGCTCTCCCACGCCCGGGCCCACAAGGTGGCCGACGTGTTGAAGCTCGATCCGGACAGCGAGGACGAGCTGCTCAAAGCGGCCAAGGATCGAACCGAGACCAACCGCCAGCTGGCCGACCGGTGCCTCAGGGCCAAGGCCAAGGCCCGATCGGCCGAGGACTCGAGGGCCCACTACGAGGGCATCCGAAAGGCCCGCCACCTCACCCACTACACCGACCGAGACGGTGCCTTTCGCCTAGAGGGCCTGTTCACCCCCGATGCCGGGGCCAAGGTGCTGGCTGCTCTGAAGCCCACCCGCACGGCCATCTTCGACGAGGCCAGGAGACTGGGGCTGAGGGAGCGTCCCGAGGCCTATGAGGCCGATGCCCTGGTCGCCCTGCTCACCGGTCAGCGCCCGCCGCTCTCGCCGGTCGATGGGAGTCCTGCCGACGGCGGCGGTACCGCCCAGGCCGCTTCAGGCCAGGGCCGTACCAAAAACGACGAACGGGCAGACTCCCATCGAGCCAACGAAGAGGCCGACTCCGAACGGGCCAGCTCCGATCAAGCCAACGAACGGTCCAGCTCCGAACGGGATAGGACCGAGTGCCGGCCGACCGCGGTTCCT
The DNA here is from genome assembly GCA_963781305.1 of uncultured Acidimicrobiaceae bacterium. Taxonomy (GTDB): domain Bacteria; phylum Actinomycetota; class Acidimicrobiia; order Acidimicrobiales; family RAAP-2; genus DASXMT01. Next base: position 206,948 of record CAWAFL010000013.1, on the reverse strand, counting down.
CCGCCGGCCAGCGTGCACCTCCGGGTAGACCTCGCCGCTCTCCGCCGTGGCTCCATCGAAGACGGCGAGTGCTGCGAGATACCAGGCGTTGGTCCCGTGCCCATCGAGACGGCACGGTCGGTGCTGGGCGACGCCATCGTGCAGCTCGTCATCACCAAGGGCAAAGACATAGCCACCGTCTGCAACCTGGGCCGCTCTGTTCCCGTGCCGGTCCAGACCGCGTTGAACGAGCGAGATCTGACTTGTGTCGTTCCCGGCTGCGACGTGCGAGACGGCTTGGAGACCGACCACCGGATCATCCCCTTCATCGATGACGGCGAGACGGCCCTCTGGAACCTTTCCAAATTGTGCAGCTGGCATCATTACCTGAAGACCTACAAGGGTTTCCGGGTCGAAGGGGGACCAGGCGAGTGGCGATGGATCCCACCCGAGGACCCATCGTCAGACCACCCCGAAGAGCCCGATGACGGTGGCGACGACGATCGGCTGTTCCAACTGGAGTGACGCCCGCGTTGGGATCTTTTAAGAACCTCGGTCGGAAAATCAGTTACGAGATCACGCCTCGCGCCAGCAGCGATTCGGCGATCTGCACGGCGTTGAGCGCCGCCCCCTTGCGCAGGTTGTCCCCGCACAAGAACAGGGCCAGAGCATTGGGGGCGCCGAGATCACGTCGGATCCGCCCGACCAGGGTCGGGTCGGTGCCAGCAGCTCGCAGCGGCATAGGCATGTCGGCCAGCTCAACCCCCGGTGCGTCGTCGAGCAGCTCGGTGGCGCGTTCCGGAGTGAGCTCCGAGGCGAACTCGGCGTTGATGGCCATCGAATGCCCGGTGAACACGGGAACCCGCACACAGGTACAGGTCACGGCCAGGTCGCCGATGTCCAGGATCTTTCGGCTCTCGTTGCGGAACTTCTGTTCCTCGTCAGTCTCGGCCGAACCATCGTCGACCAAGCGTCCCGCCACCGGGATCACGTTATGGGCGATGGTCGCCGGGAACGTCGACGGAGCCGGGAATTCCACTGCGGCGCCGTCGAAAGTGAGCTCGGTAGCGCGATCCACCGACTTGGTCAGCTGCTCGCCCAACTCGGCCACGCCGGACAGCCCCGCCCCCGAGACGGCCTGATAGGTGGACACCACCAGGCGACGAAGGCGGGAGGCATCATGCAGGGGCTTCAGCACCGGCATGGCCACCATCGTCGTGCAGTTGGGGTTGGCCACGATTCCCTTGGGGATCGAGCTCAGGACGTCACCGTTGACCTCGGGCACCACGAGGGGCACCTCAGGGTCCATGCGCCAAGCCGACGAGTTATCGATGACGATGACCCCGGCTGCCGCCACCCTGGGGGCCAGGGCGCGAGATGCGGTCGCGCCACTCGAGAACAGCGCTACGTCCATCCCGGCGAAGTCAGCGGTAGCGGCGTCTTCAACCGGGATGTCAACACCTTGGAAGGACAGGAGCCGACCCGCCGACCGAGAAGAAGCGAAAAACCGAACTTCATCCAGAGCAACGTTGCGTTCCTGGAGGATCGATCGCATGACTGACCCGACCTGGCCGGTGGCCCCGACGACGGCTACTCGCATTCCCTCATCCTACGAGAAAGGCCCGTGCGCCCTGGCGCGCACACACGGCTCGCACCGAGGCCGGGGGCTGTTTGGCCGGAGCCCATCCGAGCCCCGATGGGTGAGGCTCCCGATGGAGTGAGCGCCTCGATGGAGCTCGAAGCTCGCTCGATGGGTGAGGCTTACTCGAGCTCGAAGGCAGCGTGCAGAGCACGCACGGCGTCTTCGACCACCTCGGCTCGGACCATGCATGAGATCCTGATCGACGACGTGGAGATCATCTCGATGTTGATGTTGTGAGCGGCCAGCGTCTCGAAGGTGAGGGCAGTCACTCCAGGATGGGTCTTCATTCCGGCACCAATCAACGAAACGCGGGCCACGTCGGCGTCGGTGATTACCCCGGTGGCTTCCAGCTCGGGGACCAGGTTCTCGGCCACTTGGGTACTGACGGCCAAGTCGTACGTCGGGACGGTGAAGGAGATGTCGGTTGTGCCGTGGAGCGAGGTGTTCTGCACGATCATGTCCACGTTCACCGATCGTTCGGCCAGGCCCCTGAAGAGGCGGGCGGCCAAGCCCGGGCGGTCGGGAACGCCGGTCACGGTGACCTTGGCCTCGGCCAACTCGTGGGTCACGGCGGTGACAATTGCCTGTTCCATGGATTCATCCTCCTCGTCGACCCAGGTGCCCGGCTCCCAGGTGAAGCTCGATCGAACGTGCAGGGGCACATGGTGGTTGCGAGCGAACTCGACCGAGCGCAACGCCAACACCCGGCCACCGGTGGCGGCTATCTCGAGCATTTCCTCGTAGCTGATCCGGGCCAGCTTGCGCGCCTGTGGAACGATACGCGGGTCGGCGCTGTATACGCCGGAGACGTCGGTGTAGATCTCGCACACGTCGGCCTGCAGGGCCGCCGCCAGGGCCACCGCAGTAGTGTCCGAGCCGCCGCGACCGAGCGTGGTCACGTCCCGGTCGGTGGAAACGCCCTGGAAACCGGCGACCACCGGCACTGCTCCCTGGTCGAGAGCCGCTCGAAGGCGGTCGCCCCGCACCTCGACGATCTTGGCCCGGGTATGGGTGGTGTCGGTGATGATGCCGGCCTGGCTCCCGGTGTAGGAGAACGCGGGGACGCCCAGGTCCGAGAGGGCCATACACAGAAGAGACATGGAGATGCGCTCGCCCGAGCTGAGCAGCATGTCGAGCTCACGGGGCGGCCTGGTATCGCTTACATCGCTGGCCAGGCGGACCAGATCGTCGGTCGTCTTGCCCATGGCGCTGACCACCACCGCGACCTCGTCCCCCGATCGCCGGGTCCGGGCCACATGATCGGCGACGGCACGGATCCGATCGGCATCGCCGACCGAGCTCCCACCGAATTTCTGCACGACCAAAGGCATGGCCTGCCAGGCTACAGCGGCCGCTTATGGGTCCCGGCCGACCACGCCGATGAGTCCTGGCTGATCATCAGGCCTGAGTCCAGGCCGACCATGAGGCCCGTGGCCGTGGCTAGCCCCTGCCAGCTAGAGCAAGCGGATGTCGGTCACGAGGCAGAGCAAGCCGGTGTCGGTGTCGGTGAGGAACCAGAGCGGGCCGGTGTTGGTCAGGAGGCGGGCACTGTAGCCGGCGCGGTGCTGGGGAGCGTGGTACCGGGGATGGGAAAATGCTCCGCCTCGGCCCACGTCGGATCGATCACGTAGTTGCCGCCGGCATCGATGTCGAGCATGACTACAGGGGTGTTGAGTCGGTTGCCCGTCTTCGGCTGGATGGTGATGGTGCCGGTGATCCCCGGATAGGCGCTGGTCTGCAAGAGCTTGGACTGAACGGCGGCCTGCTTCCAGCCACCGGCGTCCCTGACCGCCTGGGCCAGGATCTCCAATGAGTCGTACGTGAACGTGCCCCACGTTCCCGGACTGGTGTGGTAGGCGCTCTCGTAGTTGGTCACGTAGTCAGCGGCCCCGGCGAATTGCTCTGCCGAGGGCACCCCGCTGTTCAGGCACTTCTCCGCCACCGGCGTGGTCGCTGCGGCCACGAAATCGGATCCCTGGGCGGCAAGGTCAACGAAGCAGGTACCGGGTACGTTCATCTGCGACGCCCCAAGGGCGATCTTCCCGGCCTCTGTCCCGTACGCAGCGATGTAGACCATGTCGGGCTTGGCCGCGGCTGCGGCGGTCAGCACCTTGGTGAAATCGGTCTGACCCTCCTTGATCGGTTGGAACGCCACCGGCGCACTGCCGTCCGCCGTAAGCAGGCTGCGGAGCTGCTTGGCGATCCCCGAGGTGTAGGTGGAGGTGTCGTAGATGATGGCCACTCGGGTGGCGTGGAGGACCTGAGTAATCTCGGTCGCCTCCACCGGTGCCACCTGGACATCCATGGGCTGGGTGGTAGCCCCGAATCCCTGGGTGGAGGCAGCACTGGTCAATCGAACGATGGAGATTCCACCCTTCTTGTAGACAGGCAGGTTGGCCACCCCGACCGAGGAGTTGAACGGACCGACCACGCCGAAGACCTTCTGGGCGAGCATCTTGTGGGCCACGGCCACACCAGTGGCCGCGGTGGCCTTGTCGTCCGCCTTCACCAGCTTGATCATCACACCGTCCACACCACCGGAGGCATTGATCTGGTTGGCGGCGAGCTGGGCTCCCCGCCACATGTCGATGCCGGTGGACGACTGCGAACCGGTCATCGGTGCATCGACGGCAATCAGGCCCGGCGTGAACTTGGCCGGTGCGGCCGACGATGGAGCTGACCAAACGGCTGCGATCAACGCTGTTGTCACCAGCATGATGGGCAGTGACATGACACGAGATGGGTGGCGCATCCAGCGGATGCTAGCGGACGGCTACCCTGGCAGACCGTGCCTACCGAGAAACGACAGCGTCAAAAAGCCGGCCGCGATGCCAGGAGGGCCGCGGTGGCGAAAGCCAAGAAGCGCAAGCAGCTGATCCGCCGGACAGTCTTTGTGGTCATCGCCTTGGCCATCATCATCGGCATCTCATACGCGGTCACCAGGGGCGGGGGCTCAAAGAAGGCGTCCAGCACATCGAGCACCGCGGCCACCGTCAGCGCCACCTCGAGCGCCCAGGCCAGCGCGGACAAAGCGGCCGTGGCCGCAGGATGCCCGAGCAGCCCTAAAGCCAAGCTGAACAAGCCGTCGTGGAAGACGGCTCCCCCGATGACCATCGATACGTCGAAGACCTACACGGCGACTATCAAGACCGATGTGGGTAGCTTCGTCGTGAACCTGAATGCCGCCGCCACCCCAGTCACGGTCAACAACTTCGTCTTCTTGGCCAACCAGAAGTTCTACAACTGCGTGACCTTCCACCGGGTCATCCCCCAGTTCATGGACCAGACCGGTGATCCCACTGGGACCGGCGCCGGCGGCCCCGGCTATACCTTCGCCGACGAGCTTCCGGCCAAAGCCAGCCCGCAATATCCTTTGGGGTCACTGGCCATGGCCAACTCGGGCCCGAATACCAACGGCAGCCAGTTCTTCATCGTGGCCGGCCCCGAGGGCGAGTCGCTGGCTCCGAGCTACTCGCTGTTCGGGCAAGTCACGTCCGGGATGAACGTGGTCGACAAGATCAACGCCGACGGCAACTCGAATTCGTCCGCCAATGGCGTGCCCCCCAAGGTCATCCACAGGATCCTCTCGGTGTCCATCACGACCTCGTAGACCATCGCCATGGCCTAGCCTCGCCACGTCACCGCTACGCACTTCGTACGCCTCCGGCGCATCTCCTGCACATCTCCTGGACAACCGGTCGACAGCAGCTCCTAGGCACCGATAGACACCAGCAACCGATAGAAAGTGAGGCCCCCATGGCCCCTGAGATTCCCGCAGCAGACGGCTCGAGCCCGAAGACCCAGCGGTTCGACGGCCCACCCCCCACCGTGATCGACCCGGCCAGGCGCTACACGGCAGAAATGGTCACCAGCAAGGGAACCATGACCATCGCCCTCGATCCGCTCGCCGCTCCGAAGACGGTCAATAACTTCGTCTTCCTGGCCCGCTACCACTACTTCGACGGGATCAAGTTCCACCGGGTCATCCCCGGCTTCGTCCTCCAGGGCGGCGACCCTGAGGGCACCGGACGTGGTGGCCCGGGCTACCGGTTCGAAGACGAGCTCCCTAAGCCCGGTCGCTACGAGATCGGCTCGTTGGCCATGGCCAACGCTGGGCCGGACACCAACGGCAGCCAGTTCTTCATCATCAGCGGGCCTGATGGCGCTGCCCTCCCGCCCAGTTACTCGCTGTTCGGCAAGGTAATCAAGGGCCTCGAGGTCATCCCCCTGATCGAGGCGATCGGCAGCCGGTCGGGGACCCCGTCGGAGAACGTGACCATCGACTCGGTCACCATCACCGAAGCCGACTGATTCGGCGGGTCTACCCATTCGCCAGGCCTCCCGGCCCGGTATGCGGCGGACCGTGGCGATGTACTGAGCGGCGGCCGCCCGGGGCCATATCCTGTACCGGGCGGAATGCCGCACGGGCGAGACGCCGTGCCCGGACCTGCCCCGAACAGCGGGCACTGCACGAGCGAGGCGCCTCCTCGGGGCGGAGTCCTCATATGCATCTGCGCCAAGGTGCCCTATCGAGGCAGTGCGTCCAATCCCGCCTTCGAGCGGGCTCCATCCACATACACCGTCACCGAGCCTTCGCCGGCTGTGCGCCATGAGCCGTCCGGCTCTCGAAGGAGCGCTGTGCGCTCCTGAATGCCGGCGACAGGGAGGCCGGGCGGAGCGAGGGTCACCGATCGGTGCAGTTTCTCGCCATGTGCGTCCTCGTGGGTGTCTCCGAAGTGGGGAACGACCGCCAATCGCTGGAGTAGCCCCAGGCCCAGCGTGAGGCCGCCCCCACGTGCATCCACCATCGGGTCGGTCAGGGCCATGGCCGCTTCGGCCGTTCCGGCAACGACGGCACCGTCATTCCAAGCATCGAGCAGCGCTCCCCACACGGCCGAGCCCTTCAGCACCGATCGCAAATGCATCGGAGACCCGCCGCTCAAATAGATGAACCGGGCCTTGCGCATTACCGCGGCCATGCCCAGATCCTCGGCATCGGTGCGGGACACGACCATGAGCCCCTCGACGTGGCCGCCGAGCCCCTCGAACCACTCGCCCGCCCGGGCCACCGACCGCTCCGGATGCTCGTATGCGGCGGCCGTTGGGAGCACCAACACCTTGTCGCCCTCCGAGCGAGCAAGCAGCTCGCTGTCGAACGAGCAGCCTTTCTGCCATTCTCCGCCGCCTACCAATGCCACGAGACCAGGTGATCGACTCATGCGGGTCACTGTAGGTGGCACGCGGCGGCTCGAACATCAACGCCACGGGCTTCACTGTGGGTGGCGCTGAGTCGGCCGCTGCACGGTCCCGAAACCAGCCGGTTTCGGCTACGGAATTGTCCGGCGTCCAGTAGGAAATAACAGAAATTGCCGTCGACCTGGCTCGATTGGCGCCCCCGCTCGGCTTGGTTCCCACCACAAGACACACAAAGCTACTGGCCAGTAACATGTAATGCCATGTCCATCAAGCGCGTGGGAATCATCGGTTCGGGGATCATGGGATCGGGAATCGCCGAGACAGCCGCGGGAAGCGGATTCGAGGTCGTGCTGCGGTCCCGCAGCCAGAACACTGCCGACGCAACCGTCGCCGGCATGGAGAAGTCCCTGAACCGCCAGGTCGATAAGGGAAAGAAGACGGCCGACGAGCGCGATGCCATCCTCGGCCGGGTCACCGCCACCTCCGACCTGGGGGCGCTCAAGGACGTCGACCTCGTCATCGAGTCGGTCGTCGAAGATCTCGCCGTCAAGAAATTGCTGTTCAACGAGCTGGACCGGATCTGCGGCGACGACACCATACTGGCCACCAACACATCGACGCTGCCCGTCGTCGAGTTGGCCATGGAGACCGGTCGACCCGACAAGGTCTGCGGCGTGCACTTCTTCAACCCAGCCCCGGTCATGTCCCTGGTGGAGTTGGTCCGACCCCTGACCGCCTCCGACGAGACGATCGCCGCCGTACGGGAATTCGCCGAGTCGTGCGGGAAGTCCCCCGTGGAGGTCAAGGACCAGGCGGGATTCATCGTCAACGCATTGCTCTTCCCTTACCTGAACAACGCCGTCCGCCTCTACGAGCAGGGTGTGGCTTCCATCCCCGACATCGACACGGCCATGAAGGGCGGCTGCGGGTTCCCCATGGGACCATTCGCCCTGCTCGACCTGGTCGGCCTCGACACCTCGTTGGCCATCCTGGACGCTCTGTACGACGAGTTCCGGGATCCGAACTACTCGGCGGTCCCCTTGCTCCGGCGCATGGTGGCCGCTGAGCTCCTGGGTCGGAAATCGGGTCAGGGCTTCCACGACTATCGGAAGTAGCCGACAGCAACGGAGGACGTAGCCACCCGCGACCGGAGCAACCTGGATCGGACGACCTGGATCGGACGACCTGGTTCGGACGACCTGGATCGGATCGAACGACCTGGATCGGACGGATCGGACGACCTGGTTCGGATCGGCCTGGATCGGATCGGACGACCTGGATCGGATCGGCCTCGGCGCGAGACACAATGGAGGGATGAGCCACGTGGAAAAAGGCAACCGACCGGACACCACGGCACCGAACACAGTACGCAACGCCCACACACCGGAAACCGCCGCACCCCAGGCCCACGCACCGAAGCGGGACAAGCCGTGGGTGATGCGGACCTACTCCGGGCACTCCACCGCAAAGGCGTCCAACGCCCTGTACCGGACGAACCTGGCCCGGGGCCAGACCGGTCTGTCGATCGCCTTCGACCTTCCCACCCAGATCGGGTACGACCCCGACTCCCCTGAGGCCGCCGGCGAGGTGGGCAAGGTCGGCGTGCCTGTCGTCCACCTGGGCCACATGAAACAGCTGATGGACCAGATCCCGGTCGAGACCATGAACACGTCGATGACCATCAACGCCACCGCCGCCTGGCTGCTCGGCCTCTACATCGCCAACGCCGAGGACCAAGGAGCCGATACCAGGAAGCTCTCCGGCACCACCCAGAACGACATCATGAAGGAGTACCTGTCCCGGGGGACCTTCATCTTCCCGCCGCTGCCCAGCCGCCGGTTGACCGTCGACACCATCGCCTACACCGTGCGCAACGTGCCCAAGTGGAACCCCATCAACGTGTGCAGCTACCACCTGCAAGAGGCTGGAGCCACCCCCCATCAGGAGGTGGCCTACGCCCTGGCCACGGCCATCGGTGTGCTCGACGCCGTGCGCCAATCCGGTCAGGTGCCCGAAGCGGAATTCGCCTCGGTCGTCGGTCGGATCTCGTTCTTCGTCAACGCCGGGGTGCGCTTCGTGGAAGAGACGTGCAAGATGCGCGCCTTCACCTCGCTGTGGGAGCGCATCTGCACCGAGCGCTACGGGGTGGACGACGAGAAGCTGAAGCGATTCCGCTACGGGGTCCAGGTCAACTCGCTCGGGTTGACCGAAGCCCAGCCGGAGAACAACGTCCCCCGCATCGTGCTCGAGGCCCTGGGCGTCACCTTGTCCAAGCGGGCCCGGGCCCGCGCGTTGCAGCTGCCGGCGTGGAACGAGGCCCTCGGCCTGCCCCGGCCGTGGGATCAGCAGTGGTCGCTGCGGATCCAGCAGATCCTGGCCTTCGAATCGGACCTCCTCGAGTACGACGACATCTTCGACGGCTCCAAGGTGATCGAGGCGAAGACGGCTGAGATCGCCGAGGCCTCTTGGGCCGAGCTGGCCGACGTGCTCGCCATGGGCGGTGCCTTCGAGGCCATCGACGAGCTCAAATCTCGATTGGTGGGCAGCCAGTCCGAGCGCGTGCACCGCATCGAGACCGGTGAGCAGCAGGTGATCGGCGTGAACTCCTTCACCGAGACGGCCCACTCCCCGCTGGCCCCGTCCTTGGACGAGGAGGGCGGCGGCATCGGCTCAGCCGGGGCGTCCATCCTGCGGGTCGATCCGGCGGTGGAGGCCGAGCTGCGAGAAGACGTGGAGCAATGGCGAGCGGCTCGCGACAACGGCGCCGTCCAGCGGGCGCTCGACGACCTCCGACGGGCAGCCGTTGGCGAGGACAACGTGATGCCGGCCACCATTGCCCTGGCCCATGCCGGTGGGACCACAGGCGAGTGGGCCGACGCCCTCCGAGAGGTGTTCGGCGAGTACCGGGCCCCGACGGGGGTGAGCGGTGGCGTGGGCCACCGGGGCAACGAGCTTTCCGGCGTCGTGGCCCGGGCCAAGGCGATGGCCGAGCGCGCCGGCGGGCCGCCCAAACTGTTGGTGGCCAAGCCCGGACTCGATGGCCACTCCAACGGGGCCGAGCAGATCGCCGTGGCCGCCCGTGACGCCGGCTTCGAGGTCATCTACCAGGGCATCCGGCTGACCCCGGCCCAGATTGTCGCCGCAGCCAGGGACGAGGACGTCGACGTGGTCGGGATCTCCATCCTGTCGGGCAGCCACCTGGAGCTGGTCCCCGAGATCGTCGACCGCCTGCACGCCGCCGGACTCGACATCCCGGTCACGGTGGGAGGCATCATCCCCCCCGAGGATGCCGAGGTCTTGAAGGGGAAGGGCGTGGCCAGCGTGTACACGCCGAAGGACTACGAGCTGGAACAGATCATGGACGACCTGCTCGACCTGGCCGAGTCACACAGGGCGGCCGTCGCCCGCTGAGTTCGGTTCGGCGTTGGGTTCGGCGTCTGAGGTCTGGTTGTCTGCTCGGGAGCGGACCGGCGGCCTCGAGGCGTCTGCAGGATCCGGTCCGGCCCTGTGGGGTCCGGTCTCGTCCGGTCCGTTCAGCCCCGAGCCCAGGGACGCTCGCGGCGGGCCGCAGTGGGCTTGGTCCACCACCGACCGCTGAACCGCCACGCCGGGCCGGTGGAAGGCTGGGATGGAGGCGCCGCCACAGGACGGGGCCATGCTTGGTCAACGGCGGCAGCCAGCACAGCCAGCACGGCGGGATCGATCGGGGGTCGCGGGGCGAGGCCGCAAACCTCTGAGGGTGCGGACGACGTGGCCAATTGGGTCGACGTGGCCGGGTCGGTCGACGTGGCCGGGTCGGTCGAGTTGGCCGGTTTCGTCGGAGCTAAGGGGCCGGTCGGGGCAGAACGGGCGGCACTCACAGGGGCATGTTCCCGTGCTTGCGCTTGGGTAACTCCTCGCGCTTGGAAGCCAGCAGAGCCAGGCTCCTCACCAGTACGCGGCGCGTCTCGGCCGGGTCGATCACGTCGTCGACATAGCCGCGCTCGGCGGCGGCGTACGGGTTGGCGTAGCGCTCGGTGTACTCCTCGACCAGCTCCTTGCGTCGGGACACCGGATCGCTGGCCTCGGCCAGGTCCCGGCGGTACACGATCTCGACCGCGCCTTCGGGGCCCATGACGGCCAGCTCGGCGGAGGGCCAGGCATAGGCCAGATCGGCGCCGATGGACTTGGAGTTCATGACCACGTAGGCGCCGCCGTAGGCCTTGCGGGTGATGATCTGTACCCGAGGAACCGTCGATTCGCAGTAGGCGTAGAGGAGCTTGGCCCCATGGCGGATGATCCCGCCGTACTCCTGATCGGTTCCGGGCATGAACCCGGGCACGTCGACGAAGGTGACCAGGGGGATGTTGAAGGCGTCGCAGGTCCGGACGAACCGCGCTCCCTTCTCTGCGGCATCGATGTCGAGCACGCCGGCCAGCATCTGAGGCTGGTTGCCCACAATGCCGACCACATGCCCGTCGACCCGGGAGAAGCCGCAGACCAGGTTCATGGCCCAGTGGTGGTTGACCTCGAAGAACTCACCGTCGTCAACGACCGCCTCGATGACCTTCTTCATGTCGTAGGGCTGGTTGGGCGACGCCGGCATCAGCGCGGTCAGCTCAGGAGTGGCCCGATCAGGGTCGTCACCGGTGCTGATGACCGGAGGCTCTTCCAGGTTGTTGGAGGGCAGGAAGGACAAGAGATAGCGCACGTCGTCGAGGCACGACTTCTCATCGGGAGCCACGAACGCGGCCACGCCCGACTTGGTGGCGTGGCTCATGGCGCCACCCAGCTCCTCCAAGGTGACGTCCTCACCGGTCACCGTCTTCACCACGTCAGGACCGGTGATGAACATGTGGCTGGTGCCCTCGACCATGAAGATGAAGTCGGTCATGGCCGGGCTGTAGACGGCACCGCCGGCACAGGGGCCGAGGATCACGCTGATCTGGGGAATGACGCCGGATGCCTGGGCATTGCGGTGAAAGATTCCACCGTAGGAGTGCAGAGAGACGACGCCCTCTTGGATACGTGCTCCAGCACCGTCGTTCAGCCCGATCATGGGGACACCGATCGATGCGGCCAGGTCCATCACCTTGTGGATCTTCTCGGCGAACACCTCGCCCAAGGCCCCGCCGAAGACGGTGAAGTCCTGGCTGAATACACAGACCCGCCGGCCGTCGATCTCGCCGAACCCGGTGATCACCCCGTCGGTGAAGGGCCGGTTGTCCTCGAGGCCCATGCCATGGGCCCGGTGGCGGGCCAGCATGTCGAGCTCCTGGAAGGAACCGTCATCGAGCAGATAGTCGAGGCGCTCCCGGGCGGTCATCTTGCCCTTGGCGTGGTGTTTCTCGATAGCTCTCGGTGAGCCGGCGTTCCTCGCCTGCTCGCGTCGCTCAGCGAGCTCCTCCAACCGTTGGGTCATCGGGTGATCCATGAGGCCTGAGGCTACCGGACCCGCTCACCTGGTCCCATCCGACCTGCTCGGAGGCCTGGGTGCACGGCCTCGCCGCCCTGGGGGTGGCCGTCCGCTGATGGGACCGTGGCTGGGTCCCATGACTCGATTTTTCCGGCTGGGAGTGGTTCTCAGGCCGGGCGGTCCGGCCCAATTCAGGTCGGGCTGTTCACCCAGTGCGGCCCGCACCAGACGTAGGTGACCGGGTTCTGCGAGCCTGAGCTCAGGTAGGCGCTTACATTTCGACCTCGGTACTTGCGCTCGAGCTCGGGATCACGCTCGCCGGTGAGAACCCAGCGACGAGCGGGCGGCGAGGCAGAGGTCTGGGCCGGTGCTGTCTGGGCCGGGGGCTGCCTGGGTTGCCTGGCTTGCCTGGGCTGCCTGGCTTGCCTGGGCTGGCCGGGTTTGGGCTGGCGTTGCCGACCACGAGGGCTGCGCTGGCTGAGCCGGTTCAGCCGTTGCAGCCGGCTCGGCCTGCTTCCAGCCATCGATCCGGTAGACCGCCCGTACGACATCGTCGACCACAGCCAGCGCCCATTGCGGCGAGCGCCGATCCTGAGGGTCGGTCCAGCGGCGACCGATCTTCCAACCCGAGCCGACGGCCTCGTCGAGCTGAGCGTCCGATGTCCCGAGGGCCGCATGACTTACCCAGTCGGAGAAGCACGACCCGGTGGCTCCGCTTGATCTTGGCCGGCTTGGCCAACAGGGTGTTCAGCGCAGTGGCCTCGGTGCGCTGAGGGGGAAGGGCCCGGCGAGGACTCGATGCTCCACTGACCGAACCATTGCTCCTGACCGAACCGTTCCTACCTCCTCGGTCGATTCCGCCGGTGCGCTCAACCCCGACCCCCTTTCCGGACCGAAGTCCAAGGGCGTCTTGGGCCACTGCCTCCACGAGCCGCGCCTCATCGGAACTGAGCCCGTAGCGCAGGATGTCGATGCGCACCGGTCGACCACCCGCCTCGATCTCTCGGATGCGATCCAGAACAGGAAATGAGCGCCCACCGGGCTGGTCCGTGCTCGAGCCCGACTCGTCGCCAGGCGCCGTACTACCGGGGCCGATGGGCTCGGCCACCTGAGCCACCTCGGCCACCTGGGTCACCTGAGCCACCGGGGCAACCTGGCCCGACTCGCCGAGACCCGTTGCCGCGTCACCGGAACCGGTCGGCTCGGAGACCTCGCCAGACGCGCCGGCCGTTCGGGCGGCCTGCAGATGTCGAAAACACCGATCGTTCCGTCCCCGGCCGGCGAAGAACGCCCGGCCCGTCCGGGGATCGACCAGGAGATACACGTAGGAGCGGAGCTTCTCCCCTATTCCTGGTGCGAACCCCTCGTCCATGGCTGTGTTCCCTACTCCTGAACCAGCTCGATCAGCGTGCCGAAGGCCGATTTCGGGTGGACGAATGCGACCGTGGTGCCCCGGGAGCCCGGCCGGGGGGCCTGATCGATCATCTGACCGCCGTGGTCCTTCACCGCTTGAACGGCGACACCGCAATCGGCCACCCGGTAGCCCACGTGGTGGATGCCCTCGCCCTTTTTCTCCAGGTACTTGGCCACGGGGGAGGAATCACTGGTGGGGGTCAGCAGCTGGATATACGAGTCGGCCACCTTGATCAACGCCTCTTCCACCCCATCGGACTCGATCCGTTCGCGATGGGCCACCGTGGCTCCGAAGGTCTCGGCGTAGTAGTCAATGGCCGCCTCGAGGTCCCGCACTGCGATGGCCACATGATCGATCTCGGTCAGGAGGCCCGCCGGCCCGGCACTGGCGGTAGCTGCAGCACCGGCAGCACCCGCCGCGGCCGAACCGCCTGTAGTCGTCGTGCCATTCGCCGTCGTAGTGCCGTCGTTGTTGCTCACGCTTCATGCCTCCTGAACAGAGTGATCCGATCTTCGCCGACTTCCTCTCGAAAGGCCTGGTCTTCGATGCCCAGGCCCTCTTCCGGTGCCAGGCACAGCACACCGATCTTGCCCTCGTGCAGGTTCCGGTGCACCTGGTAGGCAGCTTCACCCACGTTCTCCAACGAGTAGACGGCAGACAGAGGGGGCAGGATCTTGCCCTCGCACACCAGTTGATTGGCATCCCAGGCTTCGCGGTAGTTGGCGAAATGGGAGCCCTTGATCGTCTTCAGCTTCATCCACAGATGGCGATTGTCGTACTCGATCATGAAGCCCGTCGTGGCCGCGCAGGTGACGATCATGCCGCCCCGCTTGGCGGCGAACACCGACGCGCCCATGGTCTGGCGGCCGGGGTGTTCAAAGACAATGTCCACGTCTTCGCCCACGAGGCCCCGGATGTCCTTGCCCAAGCGGCGCCACTCACCTTCGTCCTGGGTGTGCTCGTCCTTCCAGAATTTGTAGCCCGCTGCTTTGCGATCGATGACCGCTTCCACCCCCAGCTCATGTAGCAGCCTGACCTTCTCCTCGGAGGAGACGACGCCCACCGGCGTACCCCCACCGTTCAGGACGTACTGCACGGCGTAGGCCCCGAGACCGCCCGATGCACCCCAGACGAGCACCTTGTCTCCCTGGTGCATGGCGGCGCCGTTCTTGGACACGATCATCCGGTAGGAGGTGGAGTTGCAGAGGGCGTTGACCGCCGCCTCCTCCCACGACAGGTGCTTGGGCTTGGGCATCAGCTGGTTGGCCTTGACCACGGCCAGATCGGCCAGGCCACCGAAGTTGGTCTCGAACCCCCAGATGCGCTGGTTGTCGGCGAGGATCGAATCGTCGTGGGCGGACGGGTCCTGATCGTCGACGTAGTTGCAGTGGACGGTGACCCGGTCCCCCGGCTTCCACTTGCGGACGGCGGAGCCGACCCGGAGGACCACACCCGAGGCATCGGAGCCGACCACGTGGTACGGGAGGGCGTGGCGGGCACCCCACGTGCCCTCCTTGCCCAGACGGTCGAGAAACCCGAACGTGGGCAGGGGCTCGAAGATGGACGTCCAGACGGTGTTGAAGTTGATCGAGCTGGCCATCACGGCGATGTACGCCTCGTCGGGGGCGAGCTCCGGCGTGGCCACGTCGCTCACGTGGAGGGACTTGCGTGGGTCCTTGTCCTCTGATGCGACGCCCTCGAACATGTCGACCTCCTCTCGGAGGACGTGTGCGCCACGGTATATATCGGGGAGGGCGATCTCGGCGATTTCGTCGCCTGATGCCCCTGCCTCAATTGCCTCAAGAAAAGCCTGCATGGCCGATCAGGTTAGTCGTCCCGGTTGCCCTACTTCGGGGCTGCGTTGGGCTACGTTCCGGGGCCGGGCTGGGCCTCATAGCTCGTCGACTACATGGGACAACGGAGCGGCGAACGACCAGGGTTACTCGCAGGTCAGGATCCCCTACTATGGGGTGTCTATTCAGTCAGTAATCTCAGTCAGTTGTCAGTTGTCGCCGGCCCTCAGGGGGGTCGCCGGCTGATCAGGCCTCGGAGGTCTCCAATGTCCGGTTCCGTCATCGTCGCAGGTGCTCGTACGCCGATCGGCAAGCTTTCGGGCGCGCTGGGTGGGTTTGCCGCCACGGAGCTCGGTGGGTTTGCCATTGCTGCTGCCCTCGAGCGTGCAGGCGTGAAGCCTGAGCAGGTCGATTACGTGTTCATGGGCCAGGTCATCCTGGCGGGGACAGGCCAGATCACCGCCCGACAGGCGGCAGCCAAGGCCGGGATTCCGATGACCGTGCCGGCTACGACCGTGAACAAGGTTTGCCTGTCTGGCCTCAACGCCATCTACCTGGCCGACCTGCTCATCAATGCCGGTGACGCAGAGATCGTGGTGGCCGGCGGTATGGAGTCCATGACCCAGGCGCCCTATCTCCTTCCTGGGGCAAGGGCCGGGTACCGGATCGGGGACGCCACGCTGGTCGACTCGATGATGTATGACGGCCTCTTCTGTGCTTTCGATCAGTGCGCCATGGGCCTGAGCACCGAGCGCTACAACGGGGCCGACGGCGTGTCCCGAGAACGCCAGGACGCGTTCAGCGCGGCCTCCCACGAGAAGGCGGCCGCCGCTATCAAGGACGGACGATTCGCCGACGAGATCGTCGCCGTCAGCGTTCCCCAACGCAAGGGCGATCCCATCGTCGTCGACACCGATGAGGGTGTCCGACCCGAGACCACCGCGGAGTCCCTCGGCAAACTGCGCCCGGCGTTCTCTAAAGAGGGCACCATCACCGCCGGCAACGCCTCCCAGATCTCCGACGGCGCCGCCGCGGTCATCGTGATGTCCAAGGCCAAGGCCGAAGAGCTGGGCGTGACGCCGCTGGGCGAGCTCGTCGGCTACGGCCAGGTCGCTGGTCCGGACCCCTCGCTGCTCACCCAGCCCTCCCGTGCCATCGCCCAGGCGCTGGCCAAGACAGGCACCAAGCTCGAGGACGTCGACCTCTTCGAGATCAACGAGGCTTTTGCCGCCGTGGGCCTGGCCTCGGTCGACGACTTGGGCATCCCCGAAGAGAAGGTCAACGTAAATGGCGGCGCCATCGCCCTCGGGCACCCGGTCGGCATGTCCGGCACCCGGGTGGCTCTGACCGCGCTTTTGGAGCTGAAGCGTCGGGGCGGCGGCTTGGCCGCGGTCAGCCTCTGTGGTGGTGGTGGCCAAGGTGATGCCGCGCTGCTCCGTTCGCTGGCCTAGGCGCTAGGGGCTACTCGCTGGAGCAGCGGGCGTACTCGATGGGCGCCGCGGCTGGCGCTGCTGCGAATTCCGATGACAGGCGCCTATGGACAGTTGCCGACGAACAGGCGACCCCAGAACAGGCAACGCCAGACAGGCGACCCATTGCGCCCACCATGGCAATCTCGACCAATGAGCACGAAACCAGATGTTGGCCTGCCCAAAGGGATCGGCGCGCCCGCGACCCGAGCGCTGACGGCCGCCGGATATACCGATCTTCGCCAACTGGCTGGAGTTCCGACGTCAGACCTGAAGAAGCTCCACGGAGTCGGCCCCAAGGCGTTGCGGGTGCTCCAGGAGGAGCTGGATAAAGCCGGGATGTCGCTCGGCTGATTGGAGCCCGATCAGGTCAACTCGAGGCTAGGGAGCCGGAGCCGGCAACTCGGCCTGCGAGGGCGCGCCGCCAATAGCGCAGCGCCGCCAATCAGTACGGCGGACTGAACACTCCCGCCAACGAGGCGGTCTCCTCGGCAACTTCTGACCACGATGCGATCGGCAGGACCAGGACGGCCAGAGAGCACGTGGCGAAGCCGTGCTCCTTCAACTGCTGGCGACCGTCCGGGCCTTTCTCACCGTCCGGGCCTTTCTCACCGTCCGCGCCAGCCTCGCCGTCCGCGCCCATCTCGCCGGCCTCGCCCATCTCTTCGGCCTCGTCCCAACCGTCAGGGGGTAGCAACTCCCATGCCAGTCGGTAGATGGTCGGGTTGTGGCCCACCACCAGCGCCGAGATGAGATCGTCGTCAATCTCTCGGACGTACTGCAAGGTGGTCTCTGTGCCCGCCTGGTACAGCGATCGATAGCTCTCGACGGGCATGTGGCTTAGCCATGCCCTCGACCACCAGGGCGGTGGTCTCGGCGGTGCGAGCGGCCGAGGACGTCAACACGATCTGGGGCAGAGCGACACCGTCCAGTCCGAACACCCCGACCCCGGCGGCCAGCCGGTTCCCCAGGGCCAGGGCGTCGCGCCGCCCCCGGGCGGTGAGGGGCCGGTCGTAGTCACTGCCCCCTCGCCGGCCGTGCTGGGTCGCCTTGGCGTGACGGAGCAGCCAGAGGTACTTGACCGACTGGGTCTCTCCTTTGTGTGGCTCAGAGGACGGGACCGATCCAGGCGATGAGGCCGCTTCAGATGATCGGGCCGATTCGGGGGGAGGTCCAGAGGACGGGGCCATGGATCAGGCGTCGACTTCCCGCCGACCCTCGAGGGCGCGCCCCAGGGTCAGCTCATCGGCGTACTCCAAATCACCACCAACAGGGAGCCCACTGGCGATGCGGGTCACTTTCAGCCCCATCGGTTTCAACAGGCGGGCCAGGTACATCGCCGTGGTCTCACCTTCCAGATTGGGATTGGTGCACAGGATCACCTCGGTGATCCCCTCCTCTTCCACCCGGCCCAGCAGCTCGCGCACCCGGAGCTGGTCCGGTCCGATTCCCTCGATCGGATTCAACGCACCCTGCAAGACGTGGTACCGACCGGTGAACTCGCCGGTCTTCTCCACCGACACGATGTCCCTTGGGTCCTCGACTACGCACACCGCCGTGATGTCGCGACGATCATCGGTGCAGATCGAGCACAGGCCGCCCTCGGCCACGTTGAAGCACCGCGTGCACAACGTGATCTTTTCCTTGACGGCGATGATCGATGCGGCCAACCGGTTGGCGTCCTCTGGTGCCACCTTCAACAGGTGGAAGGCGATCCGTTGCGCCGACTTCGGCCCCACTCCGGGCAACCGGCCCAGCTCGTCGATCAGCGACTGCAACGGCCCCGAGAAGATGGCCACCTAGGTCACCTCTTCGGCGCCGGGAAATGCCTGCAGGACGCGAGCCGTGGGTGAGTTGTCGACCCCGGTAACTTCCTCCGCTTCGTCAAAGGCCGAGAAGTCCTGGTCATCGTCATAGTCCACCCGATCGGACCGATCAAAGGATGTGGACGGACCCGGTGAGTCCGACACTGCTTCCGGTGAGCCAGGTGCCGACGACGACGCCCCTGACTGGCTCGCAGACGGTGACTGGCTCGCTGATGGGACCGACGTGGGAGTGCGGGGAGGGGTCGAGGCAGGCGACGATTCCGGGCCAGCCTCGAGCGACGAGGGGGACCCGAGCGACGAGGCAGACGGAGCGGAGCCGGACGGCAGAGACCGACCAGACGACGGAGACCCAGACGACGCAGCAGAGCCTGACCGGCGAGAACGGGCCGGCGATCCGGGCCCGGGAGACGAGGGAGATTCGGGCGAGGGGAACCCGGCTCCTGACCCGTTCCCTGATCCCGACGAAGGCACGAACGAGTCTGGGGCCGCTTGGCCGCCGGAGCTGTCATCGACGACCAACACCAGCGACACCCGCCGTCCGAAATGCTCGGACAGGATGGCCTCCACGTCGGCCCGGACCTCCTCGCATCGCTTCCGGTGGATCTCGTTGGGCAACCCGAACTTGGCCTTGTCCCCCTCCACGCTGACGAACCGCCCCGCTTGGAACAGCGCTTTGGCCTTGGGCCGCAACCGGCCGAGCACGTGGTCGCCCCAAGCCTCCACCAGTTCGTCACGCGTCGGCATGGGTGATCCCTGCGTTGCTCCTACATCGGCCGCCGGAGACGAGGTGGTGGGCGATCCAGCCGGGCGCGGTCCCGCCGACGGCGCAGTAGAAGTGGTGGAGTCTCCGGACGGCGGCGCGCCATGCTCTGTTCCTCCGGGACCCGATGCGGCAACTGGGGAACCCGACGCCGTGGCGGCCGGTCCCTCGGCGGGGGTAGGTCCTTGGGCGGCGGACCCTCGCGCCTGGCGGCGGATCGCGCCCAGCGTCCTGCGCCCCCCCGCCGGGGGAGCCGCCGCAGCTGGATCCACGGGCAGTTCGACAGTCGAGGGTCGAGGCACCGAGGGCGGAGAGGAAGGGGCGTTCGGTTGGGGCACCGACGGCGGAAGCCCCGGCGGCGTCCCTTCCGTAGGCTCGGCGGATGTGCCCGCAGGGGCGGCAGCACCGGCACGCGACGTGGTCAGGGGTGCGGCGGGGGTCGGCGCGGCGGGGGTCGGCGCGGCGGGGGTCGGCGCGGCGGGGGTCGGCCCGGCGGCGGTGGGTGGTGCGGCGGCGGTGGGTGGTGCGGCGGCGGGGGGCGCCGAGGTGGAGGCACCGCCGGCCGACGGCAAGGGTGCGCTACCGCCTCGCTCCAGTCGCTCGATGCGCGCCAACAGCGCCTCGGGTGACGCATCCACATCCGGGTGGGCCAGCCGTACCAGGGCCACTTCCAGGTTGACCCGGGGATCCGGCGCTTCGCGCATGGCCACCTGGGCCAGACCGAGCACCTCCATGCCCCTCACCACAGCGGCCAGTCCCAGGCGCTCGCCCAAGCCGGTGATCTCGTCCCGCTCGGTGTCGCCCACCGACACCAGCTCGGGGGCAACCATGGTCAGGAAGGACTGGCGCAGGTGCTCGACCAGGTCGCCGGCCAGCTGCTGGGGGCTCCATCCTGCCGAGGTCAGGTGGGCCACGGCCACCAGGGCCCGGGACGTATCCCGCTCGGCCAGTGCCTCGGCGATCTCGCTCAGCTCGGGAAGATCGTCCTCCATGTTGTCCGACGCGGCCACCTGGTCGAGCACGGACAGTGCGTCACGGGCCGATCCCTTGCCACGCCGGATGGCGACATCCAACCCCTCATTGGTCACGTCGAGCTGTGCGTCATTGCGCACCTTGGTGAGCAGGTCACCAAGGGTGTCGGCGTCGAGCAGCCGGAATTCGAAGTGCTGGGTCCGGCTGCGGATGGTGGGCAGCACCTTTTGCGGGTCGGTGGTGGCCAGCACGAAGACCACGTGGGCGGGAGGCTCCTCCAGCGTCTTCAACAGCGCGTTGGAGGCCGCGGTGGACAGCATGTGGACCTCGTCGACGATGTAGACCTTCTGCCTTCCGGGGGTCCCCAGCGCAGCCCGGGAAACCAGGTCGCGCATGGCCTCCACCCCGTTGTTGGAGGCGGCATCGAGCTCGTGGACGTCGAGGGAGGTGCCCTTGGCGATCTCGACGCACGAGGCACACACACCGCAGGGCTCGCCGTCGGTGAGGTTGGTGCAGTTGAGCGCCTTGGCCAGAATGCGGGCGGTCGAGGTCTTGCCCGTCCCGCGAGGACCGCTGAACAGGTAGGCGTGCGCCACCCGGTCGTCACGGACGGCGTTCCGCAGGGCGAGGACCACGTGATCCTGGCCCCGGACCTCCTCGAACCGGGCGGGCCGGTAACGCCGGTAGAGCGACTGGTAGGGGGTGTCGCCCTCGGATGCGACGCTCGCGGAAGGGTCCGGGGAGGGTTCGGGGGGTACGTCTGACACTGTTTAATGAGCCTACAAGCCACCGGGCGCGATCGGCCCCGGCGTTCGGTGCGATGGCCAGGTTGGCTGCGGCACACAAACCGACCTGCTGAGAGCTGCTGCCTTCCGACCCTGACTCGATTCACAGGAGTCCGTTGCGCAGGACCCAGCCACCGCACGAAACGCCGGGGCGAGGGACAGGATAGTGGCCCTCGACGGAGCTCGGGCTCCGGGACGGCGACTAGCCTGTCGGGGCTGCACGCGCCCTCCGGGGCGCTACCGGCTCGGAGGAGTGCGAGAGCGGCCGAATCGGCACGATTGGAAATCGTGTGTGGGGAAACTCACCATGGGTTCAAATCCCATCTCCTCCGCCACATGGGCATCGACGCGCCAATCGGAGCAGTGGCCGGAGCGGGGGGACGGCCCGCGCCCGGGAGCCCGGAGGCCGACGACGCCGCCATGGGGGCCGCGCTGGCCGAGGCCGAGCAGGCCCTGGCCCACGGTGACGTCCCGGTGGGTGCCGTGGCCCTGGTCGACGGCGAGATCGTGGTCTCGAGGCACAACGAGCGCGAGCTGCGGGGCGACCCCACCGCTCATGCCGAGCTGCTAATCGTGGCCGATGCCGCCGCCGCCCTGGGCACCCGGCGGCTGGATGCGGTGACCCTGGTCGTCACCCTGGAACCGTGCGCCATGTGCGCCGGGGCACTGGTCGCGGCCCGGGTGGGCCGGCTGGTGTTCGGTGCCGCCGACCTCAAGGCCGGCGCCTGTGGATCCCTCTACAACCTGTGCGCCGATCCCCGCCTCAACCACGAGGTGGCCATCACGGCCGGGGTGCGGGCCGACGAGGCATCGGCACTGCTCACCCAGTTCTTCAGCGCTCGCCGGGGCGGCTAGCCTCTCGTCTCGGAGGGATGCGAGAGTGGCCGAATCGGACGGTCTCGAAAACCGTTGTGTCGCAAGGCACCGTGGGTTCGAATCCCACTCCCTCCGCCAAAATTGCGGCTGACCCCTCTGGGTGGCCGCGAGTAGCTGCGATGTCTCAAGGCATAGGAAACATCCCAACCCTCAATTCGGGATGTTTCTGCATCTGGAGGGGCCCTTGGGGGCCCAAGTCCGCCGGTCGTCGGCCGATAAGCCTGACTGGGATCGATGACGAGCTCACCGATCCGACGGGAGATCGTCGTCAATCGCCGCCGGTTGACAGGAACGGGCGATCAATTCACACTCCAGATGGAGGGCACGTGTCTTCCAAGATGTAGCACTGTTCGGCGGACCAAGAGGAGGACGTCCTGTGCCTCAAGAAACGGTTGGAGAACCGGCGAAGCTAAGAACCGCCGACCATCCAGAGCGCACCGACTCGCCCGAATACGTCAAGTCTCGCAAGTGGCTGATGAATACGGCCGAAGGTGGTTGCGTCCTCTGTGGCGGGCAGTCCGACTTGACCCATCCTGGTGAAGTCGAGCCTTCGGCCGGCAAGCTGCAGGATCACCACGGGGGCGGAATCTACGTTCTGGTCGATGAGCAACCCGTCTTGGTTGCCCTCAATCTCTTTCCCATCGAATGGAGCGAGGGATGGGGGGCAGATCCGGAGATGATCGCCCGGCGAGTCGCCGCCCTGAATGCGTTGATGCAGAAGCTGGACCTCGCCACCTACGACAAACCGATCACTGACTCGGCCAGCGTCATGGACTTCGTCGATTCGACCTTCAATGCCAACGTCAAGATGTGCGCGCCACACCATGTCGGGCTGGAAGAGAAGGACGCGAAGGATGCCAATGGACATCAAGCCGTCGGTATTCACAACATCCCGTACCCGATCTGGGCGTACCAGGGTTTTTGTGATTGGGCGCACTGGGACATGTGGGGAGGGACAACCGGCACCATTGCGGTGGCACCCGACCCTGCCACCGGAGGGGGTTTGGTGATCAACGTATCGCCTGTGGCCAAGGCCGTAGATCCAAACAACGTCCAGGAGAACGCCCGCCTCGTCAAAGCCTGGACGACAGGTACACGAGCAATCGCCTTACCCCCGAGCCACAACCTGGTTGTCGCGGCCAAACAAGGAGGCTGAGCCCACGGGTGGGCCGTGCTCGGTTGGATCGAGGGGTCTACTCGATTTCTTCGTGAATTGCCGCAGGGCAGTGTCCCGGTGGCGCAGCAGCAGTGTCCCAGTGGCGCCGCTTCAATCCAACCGACAGCGCTCAGGTGCCGGCCAACGCGCCGGCGGTCCCTGCCCCTCCGGACGACTTGCCCACCGATTCCGACTCGGTCTCCGCCTCGGCGTCGGCCGCGGTGAGGGGCAGGGCGATCTCCTCCAAGCCCTTGCGCTCGGCCCGGACGCCGAGGAGCAATTCGACGATCCCGCCGATGATCATGAGCCCGGCGCCGAGGGCCAACGCCCAGAACACGTCGGTGGCGTTCTTGGTGGCCACCATCTTGGCGAACAGGAGCGGACCGATGATGCCTCCTGCGCCGGTGCCCACGGCATAAAACACGGAGATCGAGATGGCGCGCGTCTCCATGGGGAAGATCTCGCTGACGGTCAGGTACGCCGCACTGGCTCCGGCCGAGGCGAAGAAGAAGACAACCATCCAAGCGATGGTGAGCGTGGTGGCCGTGAGCACGTGATGCTGGAAGAGCAGCCCGGTGATCAGCAACAGGACCCCCGACAGCAGGTACGTCGTGGAGATCATCTGCTTGCGCCCGATCGAGTCGAACAGCGGACCGAGTACCAGGGGGCCGACCAAGTTCCCGGCCGCGAAGGCAACCAGGTAGTACGGCGCATCGCCGGTGGAGACGCCGAAGAAGGTGGCCAACACGGTCGTATAGCCGAACAGGATCGAGTTGTAGAGGAAGGCCTGGCCCACGAACAGCCAGAAGCCCAGGATCGAACGCTTCGGATACAGCTTCACCAGCGTCCGGAACATCTCGGTCAGCGGGATGGCATGGCGCTGGCGGATGGTGATGGCCTTGTCCCCGGGGACGTCGTCCAGTTTTCCGCGCTCGGCAGAGACGCGTTGCTCGATGTCGTCGACGATGCTCTCGGCTTCGTCCTCACGGCCATGGATGAGCAGCCAGCGAGGGCTCTCGGGCACGTTGCGGCGAACCAGGAGAATGATCAGGCCCAGCACGCCCCCGAGAGCGAAGGCCAGCCGCCAGCCCAGCCACACCGGGAAGATCGACTCGTTGAGCACCAGCACGGAGAGCAGTGCGCCGCCGATGGCCCCCAGCCAGTAGCTCCCGTTGATGGCGATGTCGACCCGGCCCCGATGCTCTTTGGGGATGAGCTCGTCGATGGCCGAGTTGATGGCGCTGTACTCTCCGCCGATCCCGGCCCCGGTGATGAAACGGAAGAGGAGGAACCACCACGCAGAGAAGGAGAACGCAGTGAGCAGGGCGCCGGACAGATAGACGGCCAACGTGATCATGAACAACCGCTTGCGCCCGAACCGATCGGTCAGCTGGCCGAAGAACAGGGCCCCGATGCACGCACCGAGGACGTACATGGCCGCACCGATTCCCGAGATCTGCGCCGAGGTGATGGTCACACCGCTCCCCGGAGCCGACACGCGACCGGTGATCGACGAGATCACCGTCACTTCCAGCCCGTCGAGGATCCACACCGTCCCCAGGCCGATGATGATCATCCAGTGCCACCGGCTCCACGGCAATCGATCGAGCCGGCTTGGAATCTGCGATGTAACCGTTCCCGTCTGTACTGCGCTCCCGTGCCCGTTTCTCACCCCGACCCCCTTTCGTTGAAGGGGCCTATACCCGCGACCGCACGCGCAATACACCTGGGGGTGCAAAAGAGACCGTAGAGTAGGGCCGGATTTATCGACGAGGAACGGGAGTCACGATGTTCGCGGAGTTCGGGGATGGACAGCTGGTCTATGGGTTCCTGTGGTTCTTTCTGTTCTTCATCGAGATCTGGTTGATGATCTCCGTGTTCATCGACATATTCCGGAGCCATGACATGAAGGGTTGGGTCAAGGCGCTGTGGATCCTGTTCGTGTTGGTCATTCCGCTCATCGGCATCCTCGTGTACTTCATCGCCCGTGGCGACAAGATGCGCGCCCACTCCATCGATGCGGCCAAAGAGCAGCAGCAAGCCTTCCAGCACTACGTCCAGCAGGCGGCGGGAACGGACGGACCCGCTGATCAGTTGGTCAAGCTGGCCGAGCTCAAGGAGAAGGGCGCCATCACCGAAGAGGAGTACAACCGGCTGAAGGCAGAGATCATCAACACACCGGCCGGGACGGCGAGCCAATAGGGCACGCCGCGCTGAGTTGCTAACCCTTCGGCTCTATTGGCCCGACGGAGCCTGACGGGTGGTGAGCCAGCGATAGAAACCGGCGGCGTTGGAATGCACGCCGCTCAGCACCTCGTGCTTCTCGCGGTGCTCGGGCGCCACGTCGATCATCGCCGGGTCGAAGGCGGCGGACAGGGCGTCGGCGATGTCCTCGTCCCGGCCGAACGCGCCCTCGGCCACCTCGGCCCAACGGCGGAGGGTACCGTTGGCCTCCTCCAGGAGCTCCTGCGGCTCGCCCAGCAGCCCATAGTGGGCCAACGCGATCCCCGACGGCTGCCGCTCGGCGAAACGGTCCAGGGAGTGCAGGGCCAGATCGAGGTCGAAGTCCGGCGGTGGCGTAGCCGGGCGCAGCACGCCGACGTCGGGGAGGCGGACGCCCACTGCGTCGCCGGCGAACAGGATGCCGCTGGCCGAGTCGTGGAGGGCGACATGATGTTTGGCATGCCCGGGTGAGTCGACCGCGATCAACGAGCGGTCCGACCCCACCGGGATGGCCTCGCCGTCCTCGAGCACATGGATCCGTTCCTGAGGGGTGGGATCGAGCCGCCCGTAGAGGGAATCGAGGAGTGGCCCATAGACGCGGGAGGCCGAGTCCACCAGCTTGGTCGGGTCGACCAGATGGCGAGCACCCTTTTCGTGGACGTACACCGTGGCCTTGGGGAAGGCGCGGGCCACGTCGCCCACCCCACCGGCGTGGTCCAGGTGGATGTGGGTGACCACCACCCCGGCCAGGTCCTCGGCTCCGAGTCCGAGCTGTTCCAACTGGGCCAGCAGCACGGGCACCGAGCTCTGGCTGCCCGTCTCCACCAGGACGGGTGCGGAACCCTCGATGAGGTAGCCGGCGGTCACCCGCTCCCAGCCGCCCAGCAAGGTGTCGAGCTCGATGACCCCTGGCGCGATACGGGTCCCGACCTGGCCGTCGCCGTCGCCATCGCCGACCGGAGCGGTATCGGCGGCGGGGTCATGGGAGTGCGGGTGGGGATGGGTGCCGCTCACGAGGGAGTGACCTCGATCACCACCTTGACGTCGTCGGGTTTCCGATCCAGCGCGTCCGGCCAGGAGTCGAGGGGCACCCGCCTACTCACCAGCCTCGCCAGCCACGCGTCGTCCGCTTTGGCCAACGCGTCAGCCGCAGCCTCGTAGTGGCGGCGGTTGGCATTGACCGAACCCACAATGGCCTCGTTCTCGAGCACCATGTTCCGGTTGAGCGTGCCACCGTCGATGCTGATGGTATGACCCCCCGATGACACGCCGGTCAGGCAGACGACGCCGCCGATGCCAACGTGCTCCATGGCGTCGAGCACCAGGCTGTCCACCCCGGTGCACTCCATGACTACGTCAGGGCCGCCTTCCACGACGTCTGCGATCGACCCGGTGTGGTACGTGGCTCCGACGGCCGCCACCAGGTCGGGCTTCAGCCCGGAGGTCATCCGATCGATTACGTGCACGTCGATCCCCCGCTGGACACCCAGCAGCGCGGCCAGTAGCCCAATGGGACCGGCCCCGGTGATCACCGCGGTCTTGGGGTCCCAGTGGGCACGTCCACCAATACGGTCGACTTCCTCCCAGGCCTTGGCCACCACGCTGGTCGGTTCCAACAGGACGCCGAGCAATCCGAGCTTGGGATCGACCTTGACGACGAACTTGGGCTGGATGCGGTAGCGCTCCGACAGGTAGCCGTCATGCTCCTTGATGCCGCGCTCGGTGTACTGGCCGTTCCGGCAGAAGTCCCATTCGTCCACCGCGCAGTTGGCGCAGGGAACCGGGTCCGGCCGGCGCACGATGCCCACCACCAGATCGTCCTTTTCCACGCCACACCCATCAGGGGCCTCGAGCACCTTCCCGATGGACTCGTGACCGAGTATGAGCCGGTCCCGCCCGGGGGGTGCCCAGCCGTAGGCGCCGGTGAGGATCTCGATGTCCGTGCCGCAGATGCCCACGGCCAAGGTCTGGACCAGCACCGGCCCATCAGACTCGGGCGGCTCGTCTACGTCGTCGAGGCGAGCTGAGTCCGTGGTCAGCGGTACGACCGTGAGTGCCTTCATCGTGCATGCTCCTCTGTTCAGGCGGGTGGTAGTCAGGCGGGCGGTAGCGAGCGAGCGGTAAGTCAGGCGGGCGGTGAGTCAGGCGAGCGACAGTCAGGCCAAAGACGATGGAGGGACGATCAGCTGCCGGCGTCCTTTGCTGCCGACGTTCCCGCCGCTCCCACCGACCCGGGGGACGATGCCGTCTTGGCGTTCGCGTCGGCGGGGAGCACCGGCGTGCCGGCGGCGCCGCGCCGGGCTTTGTGAAGCGATTGCTGGCCCATGCGGTGCAGGCGCCCGGACCCGGTCTTGGAACGGGTCATGCCCCGGCGCGTCCGGGTGAGCACATCCTGCTCCAACGTGGGCTTGGCCTCCCCGGCCAGCTTCGACGCCGTGTTGACCAACGAGACGTGCGAAAAGGCCTGGGGGAAGTTGCCCACAAGTCGTCCGGCCACGGTGTCGTACTCCTCGGACAACAGACCGAGATCGTTACGCAGCTCGAGGAGGCGATCGAACATGGTTCGGGCGTCATGATCCCGCCCGATCATCGAGAGGCAGTCGGCAAACCAGAACGAACAAGCCAGAAACGCACCTTCGCGGCCGGACAACCCGTCGACATCGCCGGCGGCGTCCGCTCGGTAGCGCAGCACGAAGCCGCCATCCATCAGCTCGCGCTCAATGGCCTCGATGGTGCCCTTGACGCGCGGATCCGAGGCGGGAAGGAACCCCACCAACGGGATCATGAGAAGGCTGGCATCGAGCGCATCGGACCCGTAGTACTGGGTAAAGGAGCCCTTCTTGGCGTTGAAGCCCTGGGTAGTGACCTGGGTGTGGATCTCTTGGCGAAGAGCGCGCCACTTGTCGACGGGGCCCACCGAGTGGCAGTTCTCCACCATCTTGATGGCCCGGTCCACCGCCACCCATGCCATCACCTTGGAATGGGTGAAGTGCCGCTGAGGGCCCCGAACCTCCCAGATGCCGTCATCGGGCTTGCGCCAACCCGTCTCCAAGAAGTCCATCAGGGCGCACTGGAGGTCCCAGGCGGGGTCGCTGGGGCTGTCCCCGGCCTGCGTGGCCTCGTACAGGGCCGACATCACCTCGCCGTAGACGTCCAGCTGGAACTGGCCCGACGCGGCGTTGCCGATGCGGACCGGGGCGGAGCCCTCGTACCCGGGCAACCAGTCGACCTCCCACTCGTCGAGCCTGCGTTCGCCGCCGGCGCCGTACATGATCTGCAACTGCGAGGGATCGCCGGCCACCGCGCGCAACAGCCAGTCCCGCCAGGCCATGGCCTCCTCGTAGAAGCCGCCCCGCATCAGCGACTCGAGAGTGAGCGTGGCATCGCGC
The DNA here is from genome assembly GCA_963781305.1 of uncultured Acidimicrobiaceae bacterium. Lineage (GTDB taxonomy): Bacteria > Actinomycetota > Acidimicrobiia > Acidimicrobiales > RAAP-2 > DASXMT01. The sequence continues at coordinate 178,073 of CAWAFL010000013.1, read as the reverse complement.
AGCCAGCAGAACCGGTAGTCCCAGTTGCGCGAGCCGCCAAGTGCTTCGGGGAGCGACGTGGTGGCGGCAGCGACGATGCCACCCGTCGGCTGGTAGGTGAGCGCCTTCAGGGTGATGAGTGACCGCACAACGGCGTCCCGGTCGCGGCCCTCGTAGGTGCACTGGGACACCCACTCGTGCCACCAGGTCTCCGTATCCTCGATCGCGTAGAGGGCGTCGATAGGGCGAGGGGGCTCCTCGCTGGCCGGGAACCACCCGAGCGTGAATGGGATCTGCTGTCCTTCGGACACGCTGAAGTCGGCCAGGGTGTGGAAGTCCTCGCCGCGGGTGTGCACCGGCGTCCACAACGAGAGCCCGTCGGGACCGGCAATGGCGGTGAGGGTGCCGTCGAGGCGACGGACCCAGGGAACGATCTGGCCATATCCGAATCGAATGGTCATGTCCATCCTCATCGACACCCGGCCCTTCACCCCTTCGACCAGGCGGACGATCTCGGGGTGCTCTTGCCGGATGGGCATGCAGTCGATCACCCGGACCGTTCCCTCCGCGGTGACGAACTCCGACTCGAGGACGAGCGAGTCGCCCCGGTAGCGGCGATGGGTGGCCAGATGCCCACCCTTGGGAGCGATCTTCCAGCGGCCGTGCTCGTCAGTTCCCAGCAGGGTGGAGAAGCACGCCGCCGAATCGAACCGGGGCAGACAGAGCCAGTCGATTGAACCATCCCGACCGACCAGGGCTGCAGTGTGTAGGTCGCCGATGATGCCGTAGTCCTCGATCGGAAGCGTCACGGGCACATGTTTAGCCCGGGGAGGGCGGCCCCGTCGTTCAGCCTGGTCGCCGCAGCGCCACCGTCGGCGGCCGGCTGTTTGCCGCTCGCCCGACCGGCGGGAGGCCTCACTCTGTCATCCGGTGGTGCAGCCCCCGGTCCCCACCGCGTTGGTGGCCGATTCGGCTTGGTGGACCCGCGTGACCACCCCGGGCGAGGTCAACGCGTACCCGATCGTCCCGTTGGTCGTGGACCGCGAAAACACCACGCCGATCACCTCGCCGTTGGGCAGCACCAGCGGCCCGCCCGAGTTCCCCGGACGCACCACCGCCTGGATCTCGTAGACATCCCGCACGGTGAGGCCCTGCCCGTAGATGTCGCGGCCCTGGGCCTCGAACTCCGCCATCACGCCAGCAGGGACGAACGTGAACGGTCCGCCCTCCGGATACCCAAGGACCGCCCCCTGAGTCGCCCGGGCCACGGTTTGGGGGTCGAGCTGCAACGCCGGCTCGGTGACGTCGGTGCGCAGGATGGCCAGGTCGAACGACGGGTCGAAATACACCACGGTGGTGTCGTGGGTCCCGGAGGAGTCCACCACGGTCGGATGGGCAATCCCGGCGACCACGTGGGCGTTGGTGACCACCAGGCCGGGGGCGACTACGAAGCCAGAGCCTTCTTGGATCTGTCCACAGCCCTCCCCCACGATCTTGACCGTGGAGGCCCCGGCGGCAGCCACCGCGGCGTCCACGGTGGCGTTGTCAGGCAGCGGTACTGGACCGGCAGAGGCCGGCGCCAGCTGGGCGAAGACGGGTGGGAATCCCTCCTGGGAGAGAAATGCCTGCACCCGGGAGAAGACCGAGGGGGGAGCAGGAAGCACGTCGTCCAGGGAGCGGATGATCGAGGAGTTGGCGATCACCGAGTTGAGGCTGGGATACGAGCTGTTGACCAGCGTGCTGGCCACCAGCCACACAGCGAGAAGGGAGGCCACCACGGCCACGCCAACGCCCAGGACCGAGTCCACCGAGCCGAGCTTTCCCCGATGGACGGCCTGGAAGGATCGTCCGCCCAGGATGCGTCCGGCTGTTCCAAGCACGACTGCGCTCCCCACCATGGTGACCAGGGCCACCGCGGTGCGGGAGGGTTGGGTGTGTACCCAGTGCACGGTTTGGGAGGCCAGGATGGCGCCGAGGTACATGCCCAGCCAGAATCCGACGAACGAGAGGGTCAGCAGGACTGCCCCCAGGCGAAGGCCCTCGATGGCGGCGACGGCGACCACCACCAGCAACAGAACATCGAGGATGTTCACGGCGAGGGGTCGCCCGTATACCGGGCGCGGTGTGTCGCCGAGAGTTGTTTCACCGCCGGGTAACGGTAGACGGGTCTCCCGTCCGATATGGACAGAATTCACCGAAATTCATACCTGACGTGTCAAGATCGCGGGCGGAGCTGGCCTTAGGCCGTCCCACGAGTCGTCGTGCCGATCGACGGAAAGAGCAGGGAACTGCGATGAGCGATCCCACACCGCCTATGCCGGGCAACGAGCCCACGCCAGGAGCCGCACCACCACCACCAGCTGCTCCTCCGGCAGCGCCACCTCAGGCTCCGCCTGCTCCCCCGCCCGCACCTCCTTCTGCGCCACCTCAGGCTCCGCCTGCTCCCCCGCCCGCACCTCCTTCTGCGCCACCTCAGGCTCCCCCTGCACGTCCTGCTCCTCCGCCTCAGGCGCCACCGGCAGCGCCACCTCCGGCAGCATCTGCTCCTCCGCCAGCACCGCCTCCGTCCTACGGCCAACGGCCGCCCCCGGCCGCTCCGCCTCCCACCTACGGAGGACAGCCCGCGTACAGTCCTCCCCCCTACGGCCAGCCGCCGGGAGGATCGGCCTCCTACGGCTACGCGTCCGGTCCGGTCGACAGCCAGGGACGTCCGCTGGCTGAATGGTGGCAGCGCCTGGTGGCCATCATCCTCGACAGCGTCATCTTGGGCATCGTCACCGGCCTTATCAGCGCCGGCATCATCGCCAGCGGCCACTACAGGGGGTCGTCGAACGGGATCTTCAGCACGAACCTGGACGCCCGGCACGTAATCGCCGGTGTCATCACCTTCCTGATCGACCTGGCCTACTTCGCACTGCTCAACGGCAGCCCGAAGGGTCAGACCATCGGCATGATGGCCCTGGGGATAACGGTGCGCGACGCCAACACCGGCGGCCCGATCGATCCTGGGCGAGCCGGCGTCCGCATCTTCGTCCTATACCCGGGCATCCTGCTGCGTTGGATTCCCGTTCTGGGGGCGATCGCCGGTGTCTACACGATCGTCGCCGGGCTCTCGCCCCTGTGGGACAAGAAGCGCGAAGGTTTTCACGACAAGGTCGTCAAGACGACGGTGATCAAAGTCCGCTGATCCCGTGCGACGTCGGCTCCCGGTTGGGAGCGCCGCCGCGGTCACCGCGGCCCTGACCATTGCTATCGCCGCTGGCTCCGCGCTCGTCACCGTGCTGGTGACAGCCCCGGCAGCCGGCGCGGATACGTCGAGCTCGCCCTGGGCCGGCACGTTCACCGCAGTAGCGGTACCGGCTCTGGTCGATCAGATGAAGAACACCAGCTGTGCCGACGCCAAACACTGCTGGGCCGTCGGGGAGTCGGTGGGACGAGGTACGACCGAGAGCCCGGCCGCCGTCATCGCCACCACGAACGGGGGGAAGAGCTGGAGGTCGCAGGCGGTCCCGCCCGGGACCGGCGCCCTCAACGATGTCTCGTGCGCCGATCGGCACTACTGCGTCGCCGTGGGCCAGTCGGACCAGGCACCCTCTGGCGGCAGCGCTGTGCTGGTCACCACCGACGGCGGCTCTACCTGGACCGCTGCCCAACCGCTGACCGGGGTGTTCGACATGACCACGGTGACGTGTCGGGCCGACCGGCACTGCTGGGCAGTCGGCACCATCGCCGCCGGTGAGGCCGTCTTTGCCTCCAAGCCGGGCACATCGGGATGGAGAAACGTCGGCGGTCTTCCACCGGGCGTGGGCGGAGCGAGCGCCGTGTCGTGCTCCGACGACCAACACTGCTGGGTAACCGGGTACACGAGCACGGATCCGCTTCATGTGAGCGGGGTGGTGGAGGCGACGTCCAACGGCGGCACCACTTGGGCGCCTTTGCCGGTTCCCGCGGGGACCGGCTATCTCAACGGCATCACGTGTACGCAGGGACCCGTCGGCCAGCCGGAGTCGACAACGACCACCCACGCCCACCATCCAGCGGGGTCATCGTCGACCACGGCGCCGACGACGGTTACGGCGCCGACGACGGTCACATCGCCGGCACCGGCGCCCGTCGCCGGCGCCACTTGTGTGGCCGTGGGAACGTCCGCGGTGGCACAGGGTCAGACCCGCACCGGTCACGGCCTGATCCTGTCCAGCTCCGACGGGGGCGCCTCGTGGACCTCTGAACCGGTTCCGTCGGTGGTGGCGACGCTGTTCGATGTGTCGTGTCCGTCCATCGGCACCTGCGCTGCGGTCGGGAGTACCTCGGGAGCATCGGCGCACGCCGGCGTCACCGTGTTGACTGGCGCCAGCAAGACGCCATGGCAACACCCCTCTGTCGTCACCATGCCCCTGTCCGTCTCCGGAGTGTCATGCCTGTCGACTTCGACCTGTGCCGTGGTCGGAGGCGCGTACACCGCGTACCTGCGGTCGTAGGCGAGCCAGGGCCTGGTGGACCGGTCGGGCAGCAGAGACTGTCGGTCGGTCCGTACATTTGCATCTATACCGTGCGTGACGCGTACGCCTACACCGTGGGTGACAAGTCGAACTGCTATCGCGGCTGCATTGGGTGAACCACAGGTAACATTCACGGCGCGGCAAACGTTCTAGGGGAGCTGACGTGGCATTGAGGCGACGGTCCCGGAAAAAGGAAGACGAATCGTTCCCCGGCTTCACCGACGTTGTGAGGATCGGTGCCGGGGGCTTCTCGACCGTGTTTCAGGCTCGCGAGATCGAGACCAACCGGACGGTGGCGCTCAAGATTCTCAACGTGCACGACGTGTCGGAGCATGCCATTGGCTCCTTTCAGCGCGAGACCTTTGCTCTTGGCACGCTGAGTGCCCATCCCAATATCGTCACCCTCTACCGAACGCTCGCCACAGAGGATGACCGCCCCGTGCTCGTCCTCGAACTGTGCCATGGATCAATCTGGGAACGGGTCCGCGATCAGGGGGCCATGCCGCCTTGGGACTCGGTGGCGGTCACGGTGAAGATCGCCGGGGCGCTCGAGACCGCGCACCGGGCGGGAATGCTGCACCGGGACATCAAGCCGGAGAACGTACTGATCACCCAGTACGGCGAGCCTGCTCTGGCCGACTTCGGTGTGGCCCGGCTCCAGTCCACCTCACAAGCCACTGCCGGCGTATTCGGATTCACGACGATCCACGCAGCGCCGGAACTGCTCGAGGGTCGGGATCTGTCGGCCGCCACCGACGTGTACGGTCTGGCGTCGACTCTGTACCAGCTCATCGCGGGCAAGGCCGCCTTCCGCTCGTTCGAGGACGAGGGACCGGCTTCGGTGATCTTGCGGATCCTCCGTGACCCCGTGCAGCCGCTCGTGGCCGAGGGCGTTCCTGTGGCGCTGTCCGATCTGTTGGTCAACTCCATGTCAAAGAATCCCTACGATCGGCCGGCCTCGGCACTGGAACTGGCCGACGAACTGCGGGCCATCGAGGCGGCAGCCAGCTGGCCTGACACCCCGTATGCCATCGAGGAGACAGTGGCCGTCGAGCACACGGCGGCCGCCCGGCCAGGTCGATTCCAGGTCCGCGGGGTTGACGCGCCATTGGGAGACCCCCGACGACATTCCGGCCGAGCGACCGGCTTCGCCTCTCATCCTGAGCCAGCCTGTCGCCCGGCCCGACGGGCCACCAGCGTCTCCCGACCAGGTCGAGCCTCCAACGAATGACCACGAAGTGGAACCGGCGGCGTCTAGCGAAGTGGAACTGGCGGCGTCTAGCGAACAGGTAAAGGCGCATGAACCGGTCGAGCCGTCCTCGAGCCAACACCAACCGGATCCGGCGTCGGAGACCTTCTTTGTGCGATCAGGCCCCGGACGAGTCGATGTGCCGCGCCGGGAGCGCCGCGTCATCACCCCTCAGGGTCGCCCGACACCAGCCGCACCCGTGCCCATTCGGCCCAACCCGGCAACGACCGGTGCGGCGACCCCAACCTCCCATTCAGCAACGCCCGCTCCGCCGCCTCCAGCCGTAGCGGCGCCGCCTATACCACCACCCCCGCCGCCCGTCGCTCCGCACTTCCCGGGGGGCCCCCCAGGGGACCCACCGGCACCGCCGGCACCACCTCCTCCGGCGCCCGTCGTACGGCACTCCCCGGCGCGCCCTCCAGGGGACCCACCGGCACCGCCGGCACCACCTCCTCCGGCGCCCGTCGTACGGCACCGTCCCTCACCCGCCGCTGGTCCCTTGCCCCCGCCACCTGCCGCGCCTGCAGCCGCGCCCCCCGCCGCGCCGCCGCCCCCGCGACCTGCCGCACCGCCGTCTGCCGCGCCTGCACCGCCGCCGCCTGCCGCGCCTGCGCCCCAGCGACCCACCACGCCGGGGCCGCCCCCGACCCCATCGAGACCTTCACCGGCCATGCCTGATCCGGTGAAGGCAGAGCACACGCATGACGCTGAACCGCCCGTGGAGATCGTTTTTCCGCTTGCCCCCGATCCTGTTGAGGCCCGACAGGAGCCAATAGTCAGCGAGCCGGAGCCAATATCAGCTGCGCTCGAAGCGGAACCAGAGCCATTGCCGGACGCGGAGCAGATGCAGAAGCCGGTGCCGGAGCAGAAGCCGGTGCCGGTGCCGGAGCAGAAGCCGGTGCCGGAGCAGAAGCCGGTGCCGGAGCAGAAGCCGGTGCCGGAGCAGAAGCCGGTGCCGGAGCAGAAGCCGGTGCCGAAGGCCGAGCCCGAGCCGGAGCCGGAGCCGGAGCCGGAGCCAAAACAGGAGCCAAGACTTCATCGCCAACGGCCGGCGCCGATCGAATCGGAGCCGACCGCGGCCGATACCGGGCCGGTTCGGATCGAACCGGCCCGCTTCACGCCCATCAAACCCGAGCCGAGACGTCCCGAGCCCGCCCGGGTCGATCCGGAGCCGGCCGAAGCACCGGCAGCCAAGCATGCTCCCGCCCCCAGGTTCGAGCACCTGTTCGATGAGGAGGAACAGCGCGCCGTCCCGACCATTCGACCGGTGGACCCTCCGATTGCAGCAACGACAGCCCAGCATCCGACCTCATGGGCGCGCCCGCGCTTTTTGTCCCAGTCCTTCTCGATGGATCTGGACGACGATTCCAACGAGCGTCGGACCCGTCCCACCCCCGTCGTGAAACGGACCGACCAGGCACCCCCGATCCCGTTGCGAACCGCCTCGACGCCCAGCAACGAGGTGGACAGGGACCGAGAGCGCTGGATCGCCCCCGCTACGGGACGTCGCGCCGACAAGGACATCACGGCTGAACACCCGGCTGTCAGCGGCGAGGATGCCGGCGACGACGACCAGCCGCGCAAGAGCCGACGGCGTCAGAAACGGCGCTAGGGCCGACGGTGCCTCGGTGCCGTCCGCAATGTCATCCAGATTCTCGGCCTGAGCCCCAGGGCATCGCGGATGGACCGTCGGAGGGCGTCGTGTTCGTCCCACGCCTCATCAGCGGCTGCGGTATCGATGGACGCCCCCGACGAGAACAGGGCGACGTTGGCCACTGCCCCCACCCTGGTGGCATGAGCGGCGACGGGCTCGCCAAGGTGCTGGCGCACCGATGCACCCACCTCGTCGCTGGTCAATGCGGCCAGGTCGGACATGTCCGCTTCCGTCAGGGCATCGAGCGTCTCGTGCCACGCGCCCACCACCCGGTCGATGGGGGTTTCACCCTCCCGGCGACGCTTGAGGCGCCTCCGCTTGCCGGCGACGATCCAGCCGAGGGCCAGCGCGGCCACCACGACCACTCCGGCGATCACGGCCAGCGCGATCAACAGTGCGGTCGTCGAGTGGTGGCCACTCACGTTCACCTGGGGCGCGAGCGCGTGGCCGTTCTTTCCGGCGGTGGTCTTGGCGTTGGTCGGCGGAGGCGCGGTCGTCGATGTGGTCGACGAGGACAGGTTCTCGGTCGGCGGCGTTCCCGCGGCCGTCGGTGTCGGGTCGACCACCACCCACCCGACTCCGGACACGGGAACCTCCACCCAGGTCCAGGCCTCCGCATTGGTCAGCTTGGTACGGACGTTGGGGGCGAGGGCACCCGTCTTGAACCCGGTCACCAGGCGGGCGGGCACGCCGATACTGCGGGCCAGGAGGGCGTACATCGTGGCGAACTGCTCAGGGGTGGCCTGGTGCTGGCCCATCACCGCCTGGGCGACGTCCTGAAACGACGTCCCACCCACGGTGGGCTGTTGCGCCGGCGTGGTCGTACTTGTCGTGGTGGGGGCCCGGGTCGGAGGCGGGACTTGCCGATAGTCGTTGCGGAAGACCTGTTCGACCGCCTTCAAGAACGCCAACGTGGGCGCGGCCGGTTGGTTGGCCGTGGCCGCCAGCTGCGTGACGTACTTCGAGAGGGCGCTGGTCTCGGCCGTGGGCACGACGGCATCGAGGGCGTCGGGCGAGGCGGCCAGCGGGGTGGCCAGGCCCTGGGCGTCCAGGGAGAGCAGGGTGTGGTCGGTGGCATCCGAGGTCATGGCGAACCGGCTCCCGGCCGCCAGCGGAGAAGTCGGGAGCACCATCCCCGAGCTGGGTTCGAACTGGACATCCACGTTGTTCACGCTGACCGGGCGATCGATGAACGGCATCCACGGGACCGCTGGTGGCTTGATCGCCGTGTAACGCTGGGCGACCAGATCTCGCGTCGAAGTCGCCGGGGTGCCCAGAGCCACCGGCACGCTCCCTCCCGTGGGTCGGAACCTCCCGTTGAACGACCATACGTCCCCGTCGTAGGCATCAAGGTCGGCAAGTGAGACATAGCCGGGCGACGATCGGTTCACGCTCACCGTGTACAGGGTGGTGGGTCCCCGGAGATCGCCATTGCTCCGCAGCTCGGCGATCTCTGCTGTCGGGGTGATCGGCTCTACCGTGGTCACCGGCGGAGTGCGGGTCGGCGTGGTCGGCGCCCCCTTGAGCGCGGGGATGGCGGGGACGGCGAAGGCGCACACCAGGCCGGCGATGATCAGGGTTCCGGTGCCGTAGACCAGTGGGCGCACGGGGCTTCGGGCCCGGTCCCCCTCGGCCGCAACTGGGGACGGACCGCGTTGGAGCCACTGCCGGCTGAACAGCACCACACCATCCACCGCGAACAGGGCCACGGCCCAACCCACGTCGTTGCCGATGCCCCCCGCGGTGGCGGCGTAGGCCAGGCCGAAGCCGACCAGGGGAGTCAACGACGGCCACCCCACCGACCGGCCTCGCTCCAGCAGTTCGCCGGTGATGGCGCCAACCAGCCAGCACAGGGCGACCGGCACCACCAACAGGTATCGCGGATGGTTGACCGGGAGCGTCTCGGACAGCAGTCGGGCCGGGCCATGGACGAACCCCCTCGCCAGGTTCTCGAACCCGAGGGGTTGGCGCAGCACGCCAAAGAGGGCGACGAGGACGAACAGGATGGCTGACGCCACGATCGACCAGGGCGCGGACCGGCCGAAGGCGCGCACAACCACCGCCGGGACGGCGATGGAGACCACCGCGGCCACCACCAACAACGGCACCAGGGTGGACGGGGCGAACGCCCGCATCCACGGGGTCGACGACAAGAACACCATGGCCGCGGCCAACGGAAGGATGGCCACACCGAGTATCCGGCGGACGGTCACATCGCCGCCTCGAGGTTCCATGCCGCACACAGCTCGTCGTTTTCCTCGCCGGTCACCACCGTAACGCCGGGATAACGGGGAACGGTGGTGCCCAGAGGAGCCACGGAGACCACCACCACCCGCTGGAAGCGGCGGCGAAGTCCGGCGATGGCAGGAAGCTCGGCCGCGTCGAGCTGGCCGGTGACCACGATGAGAGCCGTGCCCCCACGCTCACGGCGAAGCAGCGACAGGTCCTGGACGATGGAGCCGCCCGGATCGGGCTCCACCGCAGTGAGCTGGTCGAGGAGGGCCTGAGGCTCGCGCTCCCGGGGGCCGCCCACCTGGGTCCCGTTGGTGGTGCGCAACTGCACCGGGGACTTGCCCACTGCCGCACAGCTCACAGCCGAGGCGGCAACGTCAACGGCGGTCTCGAACGTCTCCTCGGAGTACCGGTCGGGACGGAGATCGAGCTGGACGACGGTGTAGGGCTGGGAGGTGTCGACGTTGTGGCGGACCATCAAGCGGCCGGTGCGAGCCGTCGATTTCCAGTGGATCATCCGAAGGTCGTCCCCGACCACGTACTCGCGCAGACGGTGGAAGGTGATGCTGCCCTCGGGGGCCGTGTCCGACGACGGGCCTTCCAGGTGACGGGTCATGCCCGACGGAAGCGAACGGAAGGGCATGATGCGCGGATAGACCCAGATCTGTTCGGACCCGCCATGGCGCTGGGTGACCCGGGCGAACTCGAACGGGTCGGCCCGGCTGATCTCGACGGGCCCGACGGTGAAGATGCCGCGCCGGGTGGTAGGGAGCCGGTAGCTGCGCATGCCGCTCTGTCCCCCGAGCAGCTTGGGCAGAACGGTCTCGACGTTCAGCGCGCCGTAGGGCTGGACGGCGACGGTGGTGGGCACGGTGCGGGTGCCGGTGTTGGTGAAGTGCAGGAAGGCGATGGCCGGGAGGCCCTTGGACACCCGCGGCGGGTGGATCTGCCGTTCGATGCGCAGCTGGGGACGCCGGACGATATAGGCCAGCGCCACCAGGACGAGGACGAGGGACCCGCCGCCCACCACCACCAGGGCCGGCCACACCAGGACCCAGCCCACGACGACGAAGGCGACACCGGCCAGCGCGGCACCGAGACCGAGCCGGGTCATCGGCCCTGCCCTGTCCCCGGCGACCTCACCCGGCCACGGTGCGGGGCACGGGCACGGTCTCCAGGGCCCGCTGCACCACGTCGGTGGCGCTGCGCCCCTGCAGTTCGGCCTCGGGATGCAGGAGGACCCGATGGGCGAGCACGGCCGGGGCCAGCGCCTTGATGTCCTCGGGGGTGACGAACGGTCGCCCGTTGGCCGTGGCCCGGGCCCGGGCCGCCCGGAGCAGGGCCAGGCTGCCTCGGGGCGAGACCCCGAGGCGCACTTCCGGAGCGCTCCGGGTGTGAGTGGCCAGGGCCACGATGTAGTGCTCGATGGCCGGCGACACCTCGGTCGATCGGACCTGGTGGATCATGTCGGTGAGGTCGGCGGCCGAGAGCACCGGGCTCAGGTAGTCAACTGGAGCGGTGTCCTTTTGGACGCGGAGCACCATGGCCTCGGCATCGGCGTCGGGGTAGCCGACCGAGATGCGCATGAGGAACCGGTCGAGCTGGGCCTCGGGGAGCTGGTAGGTGCCCTCCATGTCGATGGGGTTCTGGGTGGCCACCACCATGAAGGGGTGGGGAACGGGATAGACGACGGCGTCGGTGCTCACCGTCCCCTCTTCCATCACCTCGAGCAGGGCGGACTGGGTCTTGGGCGACGCCCGGTTGATCTCGTCGGCCACCACGATGTTGGCGAAGATGGGCCCGGGGCGGAACTCGAACTCGATCGACCCCTGGTTGAACACCGACACGCCGGTCACATCCGAGGGCAACAGGTCCGGTGTGAACTGGATGCGGTTCCAGGTGAGCTCGACGGTGGCGGCGATGGCCCGGGCCAGGGAGGTCTTGCCCGTGCCGGGGACGTCCTCGATCAGGAGGTGGCCTTCGGCCAGCAGGCAGATGACAGCCTGTTTGATGACGTCGTCCTTGCCCTGGATGACCCGGGCGACGTTGCCGATCAGCCGGTCGAAACGGCTGGCGAAGCTGGCCGATCCCTGGTGGGTGCTGGCCGGCATCGGGGTGCTGGCATCGAAGTCAAAAAATTCGGTCAACGGTTCTCCTCGGTCACAGACGGCCTCCCGGTTGGTTCCATGGTGCAACAGCAACCGCGGCGGGACGCGGATCCGTGCCTGGGTCGAGTGCTCATGAGTACGTGAAAGTCGGCGCGGTCGGGCCGGCCGCGCTGGTCCCGGCAGGCGTGGTCACCGTGACGGGCACCGCGCCCACCGCGCCCGCCGGCGACGTGACGGTGATCTCGGTGTCGGATACGACCGTGAGCGCGGTTCCGGGATTGCTGCCGAACTGCACCGAGGTCGCCCCCGTGAAGCCGGTCCCGGTGACGGTCACGACCGTCCCTCCCGCCGCAGGCCCGGTGGCCGGGCTCAGCGAGGTCACCGTCGGCCCCGGAACCACCGGCGGGACGACAGTGAGATTGCCCAGGTCGATGGTGAAGTTCTGGCCTGCTCCGAAGGGATAACTGTAGGTGACCTGGACATCGACGGTCGGGCCGGTCGCGCACGAGGGCACCTTGACGGTGGCCGTCCAGGGACCTCCGGTCCCACCAGGAGCATTGTTGATGCTGGTACACGAAGCCGAGGCGTCGATGTCGATGGCCCACCCGACTCCTCCGCCGCCCGCGTAGGTACTGGTCACCTGGATACCGGTGGGAAGCGAAACAGCGTGGAAGTCGGTCTGGGGCACGTTCAACGGGGGCGGGTTCGCGGTCAAGGCCGCGCCCGGCAACGTCAATGGAACGGCGCCATAGGGCCCCGTGTCTCCGTCGGAGAGGACGAAGGTCACCGAGCAGCTCCCGCCTTCTTGGGTGTAGTCCAGCGGAATGGTCACCGAGCCCGACGCGGCCCCGGCAGGCGAGACAGTGAGCCCACTTCCACCATCCGCGTTGGTGTTTCCACAGGTCACGGAGGCCGACGCCGTCACCGTGGCCGAGGGCACTGCGAACACATTGGCGATGGCGAACGTGGCTGTCCCGGCGTTCGGGTCAGCCGGGTTGACCGTGACCGACCCGACCTCGGTGGCGGTGATCCCCGATGGCCAGGGCACCGTGGTGCCGAAGGGGGCGCCCTGGACTGTCGATCCCGCCGTGGGCGAGATCAGGGGGGTGACGCTGACCTGTGGGACATAGGTGTGCCCCGGCGCCAGCCCGGCGAAGGTGGCAGAGGGTGACGAGACGGTCTGCGGAGGGCTGGTCTGGCCCGTCGTCTGGTCAACCAGCGAGAAGGCGAACCTGACGTTGTTGGATCCGTAGGCCTGGACGGGAGTCACCCCCGAATTGGGAGCCACGGTCAGCACGGCGGTAACCGTGTTGCCACCCGAGTCGGCCGTGGCACTCCCGCTCACGGTGAACTGTGAGGGGTCGGCTGGACGCCAGCCTTCCGTGCACGACCCGTCCCCGGTGGGGTCGCCGGCCAGCCCGGTAGCGCTGGTGCCCTGTACCGAGAAGCTCAGCTGATTGCCCACCAGAGAGGGGAACTGGTCGAAGGATACGGTCGCGCTCTGCGTCGCCCCGCCGGTGCCGGGCACGGTGACGACAGGAGGGGTGCCGATGAACTGGGAGCCACTGCCGCAGCTCGACCCGGTGACGGCCCAGGTCGCCGCAGGAAGGTTGCTGTCGCACGCATCCCCCTGGCAGACGTTCCAGGTGACCGTCCAACCGTTGTTGCCGTTGGCCACTGTGGTCACGGAAAGCGGCGCATCGGGGCCTTCGGGGTTCGTGGTCGCCTGCTGGGGAAGCGACGGTGTGGACTGGCTGTTGATCAGGGCGGTGACGATGAATGAGTAGGTGGTGTTGGCCCGGAGCCCGTCCACGGTGAACTGGGTCTGCCCGTTCACCGGGAACTGGGTGGTGGGCGGGTTGGGGCCGCCGGCGACCGCCGCCACCGTCACCAGATAGGACGTCGGCTCGCAGTCCTGGTTGTCGAGAAGCGTGTAGGACCACGACAGGGACACCGAATGGGCAGAGGGCACCGGTTGGTCGAGCACGGGGACGCGGGGCTTCTGCGTGATGGTCTTGCACCGGAGCTGGGTGTCGACCGGTTGCGGTTGGGACGCGACGGTCTTGGCTGGGGCGTTGGGCGCAGTGGTGCCCACCGTGGCGCCGGGCAAGGCCGAAGGATTGACGTCGACCGCGGTCCGCTTGTCGATCACGCGGGTCGGCCGGGAGCCGTCGGTGAAGACCACCACGGCCAGCACCCGGTTGGGATTGTTGATGATCACTCGGGGCCCCACCGAGATGACCTGGGGCGGGAGCCCGGGATCCACGAAGGTGGTCTGCTCCCCGGCTCCGGCCACCGGGTACGAGTTGGCACCGACCAACGGGGCCGCGGTCCCGGTGTCGGGGTCGATTCTGACCAGGGGCGGGGTGGTCGAACCATCGTCGGCGATGGCATAGATCGAGCCGTCGTTGATCACCGGCGACTCCAGCGTGGCCTTGGCCGGTAGGCCCGTCATGAGCCGCACGGCCAGCGCCTGACCGGTGGAGAGGTCGACTCCGACCAGTCGCCAGCCCCCGGTCGTGTGGTAGGCGAAGAGGACCTGCCCCTGGCCGTCGCTGACGGGAACGATCTGGTCCACGTGGGTGCCTGCCGCCACCGGGACAGTCGTGGCCTCTGGGGTTCCCCCTCCCGGCGCGGGCTGCACGATCCGGATGTCGGACGGCTCGGCCAAGGCAACCACATCGCCTCCGGCGGTCGATCCGGTGGTGAGGGCGGCCACCGGATCGACCGCCCCAAACTGCGAGGAGGCGAGCTCTTTGCCGGGTTCCCCGGCGGCGAACCGCTGGAGCGTCCCCTGCCCGGAGGCCCGGGTGATGGTCCACAGATCGCCGTTGGCCACCACGGTCGACCCGGGGTTCGTCGGGATCTGGCCGGATACGTTGGCAAAGCCGAGCAACGGGACCAAGGCTCCCGTTCCGGTCGCGCTCGTATCCGTCCGGGCTGCGGCAGCCACGGTGGCCTGGTCGACCAACGAGATGGTGGCGGCGGTGGGCGCATAGCGGACCACGTATCCGTTGTCACCGGCTGCAAACCCGGCAGCGCCGGTGCTACCGGGCAGATCGCCGAGAGCGATGCCGCCGCTCGTCTTCACGATCGAGTTGCCCAGTCCCAGCACATTGAACGTGCCCGTGCTCCGATTGACCAGGAGGGTCCCGTCATCCAGGGGCACGGCATCGACCAGCGACGGATCAGTGGCCCCGACCTGGGACTCGATGCCCCGGAGCCGGAGATTCGGTGAGCCGGTGGCCAGATCGATGACGACCGGGTCCTGTACGTCATTGAGGGTCAGGGAGCCCCCGAAGGGCTTGGGCTGGACGGCGATGCTGGGCTGGCCGATCACCGCGAACACAGTGGTGAGGATGACGATGGCGGCCACCACCGACAGCGACACGATCTTCTGCGTGCCGGTGAACCGCCGAGAACCCTCGCCGCTCGACGACAACCCAAACCGGGAGTGTCGGCCATTCACCACGTCTCGGTCTCTCCCATCGTCGAGTTCGCTGGCGCGGCACAACCCTCATGACCGGTACGGACCAGCCGCGTCGCGACGATCCATACTCGTTCCGTGTCGGATCGGAACCGCACAGTCGCTCACACGAGAATACGACGCCAGACCCGAAAATTGGCTGATGCCTACGCAAAAGTCCCCGCTCCGCCCGGAATTCGCGGCCCGGCGCGGCACCCTCGGGCTAGGTTTCGGCCATGGTCAGGGAGGGGTCGGCCAGGGATGTCCTTCAGCTGGCAATGCGGTTGGACCGAACCCAGATCCGGCCGCTGATCGGGATCGAGGCCGCCTGTTCCATCGCCATCCCCCTTACGATCGGCTTGATCGTCGACCATCCCACTGGCGGCGCCTGGGCCGCCATCGGCGCGTTCCTTACCAGCTTCTCCCTCTACCAGCCGGGTTTTCGCATCAGGGCCCGGGTGGTCGCCATGGCCGGCGTCGTCGTGGGGTTGGCGGTGTTCCTGGGCGCCATAACCGGCATCATGAATGCCGGCATTTATCCCCTCGTGGCCGCGTGGACGTTCATGGGTGGGCTGCTGGTGGCCGTCGGCCCCAACGCCGCCCTGGTCGGCGTGGTCTCGTCGGTCGGGTTGATGATTGCGTCCTCGCTCAATGCCTCGCCCTCGCTGGCCTTCGAGGACGGCGGCCTGGCCCTGTGCGGAGGGCTCGGCGCGGCCGTCCTGGCGGTCGTCTTCCACCACAACGAGCAGCGGGCCGAGGCGCGTGCGCTGGCCGCCTCCTACCGCACGCTGGCCGACTACGCCTCGGGGATCACTACCGGCGATGGCACCCTGCCTGATGGCGAACCGTTCGACACGCTAGCCGCCACCCTGGCCGTTCCCGGGCCGCACCGGTACCTGGACCATGCCGACCGGGACCGTGCCCTGGCCGTCCAGTCCGAGGAGTTGCGGATCTCGCTGGCCGCCCTTGCCGAAGCGCGGGGGCGCCTCATCCGTGGGCACCTCAGCCACCCAGGAGGAACCGACACCGTCGAGGACATCGACCAGGCCGCCCGAACCTTCAGCGTCCTCCTCGAGGGCATCGCCGACTCCTGCGCCGCCGATCGGCACACGGCTGTGCCCGGCTCACCCGGCCCCCACACGGCTGTTCCCGGTTCGCCCGGCGTTCGCCTGGCCGAAGCGGAGCGCATTCAGCCCCACCCGTCCACCACACGGCCGACCATCGACCCCGACGCGACGGCCGACGTGAGTGAGCACCTCGACGACATCGTGAACCGTCTCCGCGCCATTCGAAACGTGCTCGACAGCACGACGACGGTCGGTTCCCCGAACGGAAACCCGCCAACGCACGATCCCCTGAACGATCCCCTGAACGGGAACCAGGGCGCCTCGGCCCGCCGGTCCGTCGCCGACCAGCCCCGCCGGTCCACTGCCGACCAGCAGAGTCCATTGGCCGGCGCTGCGTTGGCCCTCCGGGCCAATCTGTCCCTCGAGTCGACCGCCTTCCGGCACGCCCTGCGGCTGGCCGTGGTGTCGACAGTGGCGACGATGCTCTACCGGATCATCGATCCGGTAGACGGTTACTGGATCGTGGTGGCCGTGATATTCGTCCTGAAACCGGAGTTCGGGGTGACCCTGGGCCGGAGCATCCTGCGCGTCGTCGGGACCCTGGCCGGGGTGGCCGCGGCCACGTTCTTTCTGGCGTCACTGCAACCCGGGCCGGTCGTCCTGGCCGTCCTCACCGTCGTGGTCAGCGCCTTCGCTTTCACCCTGTTCAACGTCAACTACGGGGTGTTCGCCCTCTTCCTGACCTGCCTCACCGTGTTCCTGGCCGCCTTCCTGGGCCTGCCGCCCACGACCGCGGTGCTCAACCGGGCCACCGACAACCTCATCGGAGCGGGCCTGACCGTGGTTGCATTTCTGGTCTGGCCCACCTGGGTGGCCACCGAGGTCCCTCGCTTGGTGTCCGCCTGCCTGCTCGCCGAGGGTCGGTTGGGTCAGCGGATCCTGGCTGCGTTCAGCGACCCCGCCAGCGGGTCGGGCCAGGACTTCGGCCAGCTCATCTCGACCGCCCGTCGGTCCCGCTCGAACGCCGAGGCCGCGGTGGAGCGCATGGTCCATGAGCCCCGCGGCGCCGACAAGGGCACCCTGGCCCTGACCGCAGCTGAGGGCATGCTGGCCCAGATGCATCGTTTCGGTATGGCCTCCCTGGCCCTCCTCCACCACCTGAAGGGGCACGGTCAGGAAGATCACCTGAAGGGGGACGGTCAAGAGGGGCGCAGTCAGGAGCGCTTTGTCGCCCTCGCTCATCTCCGAGCCCAGTTCGAGACCTCGCTCGCCGCACTGGCTCGATCGGTGGAGACAGACACCGACTCCCCGCCTTCGGGGCTCGGCCCCGTCCAGCAGCGGGTGCACCACGATCTCGACCGCGGTCAGCTCCAGACCATCATCGTGAACGAGACCGATCTCATGGTCAGCGTCGTCGACACCAGCATCGAGATCTACAACGACAGTCGAAGCGCCTCAGGGCTCCCGGCCTGAGCGGGGAACGGCGCTGTGGAAGCGGACCGAATCCCCTGTCTCAAATCCCCAGACTGCCCTTCGCCGCCTTCTCGAACAGCCGATAGGGGATCAGGCGCTTGGCCATGATCCCGATGCGCTCGCCCGACTTGCCCACCGACACCCGCCGGGGCGGATGGGCGGCGTCGAGGACCCGTTGGATGACGACTGCCGCCGCCTCGGGTGCTACCCCGTTGGCCTCGTCCCGCTCCATCACCCCGATGGCCTTGGCCACCGCGGGCGCGTACGGGTCGCCCCCCTCGGGCGGCGCCACATCCTTGCGGCTGGACGTGAAGTCCGTCCGCACGTTGCCCGGCTCGACCAGCGTGACGTCGACCCCGAAGGGGGCCACCTCGTAAGCCAACGCCTCGGCATAGCCCTCCATGGCGAACTTGGATGCGCTGTAGAAGGCCTGGAAGGGGAGGCCGATCATCCCGCCGATGGAGCTGATCAGCACCAGCCGCCCGCTTCCGCGGTCTCGCATGGCCGGAAGGGCAGCCTGCACCAGCCGCACCGCGCCCCAGAAGTTGGTCTCCAGCTGGTCCTTGGCCTCGGCGATGGGGGTCTGCTCCACTGGGCCGGCCAAGCCCCACCCGGCGCAGGCGACCACCGCGTCCAGCCGGCCGTGCTCATCGAGCACACGGGCCACACCCTCGGTCACCGAGGCGTCCTCGTCAACGTCCATGACGAGGGGCGTCCACCCGCCGGAGGACGTGCCCCGGCGGCTGGCGCCGATTACGGTCCAGCCACCGAGCTGGAGGCGGCCAGCACACGCCAACCCGATACCGGCCGAGGCGCCGGTGATGAGAACCACCTTGTCCATGGGAACCCCTCCCTGTTTCGATCGCATGGTAGGTGGGCACGCTCCCCGTCGCGGCACGGCGCGCCGACCTCGGCTCGTGGCCGCGTAGGCTTGGGCGATGGACGCGACAACCCGGTGGCGGGAGCTCCTGGAGCGACGTGACGCCGCCATCCCCCTCGACGAGGCCGCACTGCTCATCGCCGCCCACGCCAACCCCGAGCTCGACGTGACCAAAGAATTGGCGCGCCTCGACGAGGTGGCCTCCGGTGTCGACGACGCGACCACCGACGGGGTGTGCCGGTTGGTGTTCGGGACCATGAGGCTGCGCGGCAACCGCAAGCACTACGGCGACCCCCGCAACTCGTTCCTGGACCAGGTGCTCGATCGCCGCCTGGGTATCCCCATCTCCTTGTCCGTGCTCCTCATCGAGATCGCCCGGCGGTGCGGGCTGACCTTCGAAGGCGTCGGGATGCCCGGGCACTTCCTGGTGCGCGATACCGAGTCGCCCGACCTGCTCATCGACGCCTTCGCCGGCGGCCAACGGCTCGACCATGCCGCCTGTCAGCGCCTGCTCCAGTCCATCGGCGGCCCGAACGTCACCCTGGTCCCGACGATGCTGGCCCCCACCGGTCGGCGGGCCATCCTGGCCCGGATGCTGGCCAACCTCGACAACATCTACCGGGGACGAGCCGACGTCAGATCATTGGTGTGGGTGACCCAGCTTCGCATGGTGATCCCCGAGCTGTCGGTGGCCGATCGGACCAACCTGGCCAGCGGACTGGCCGACCTCGGTTGTTTCCGCGAGGCAGCCGACCTCCTTGACGAGTTGGCCATCGCCAACGATTTCGACGATGAAACCCACGACCGGGTGGTGGTCCGGTCGATCGCCGTCCGGTCCCGGCTGAACTGAAACCGGGCCGTGGTCCCCGACGGCACCAACTTCGAGATCGCCAAGGACGGCATCACTGGACTGGTCGTGGGCTACGACGAGTCCCCGCCCAGCCGTGACGCCTTGGCCTTCGCTGCCGGCGCTGCCCGACGCGAGAACGCATGGATCATCGTCGCCTTCGTCTCCACCATTCCCGCCGTGGCGGCCATGGCTCCGTCGACGATCCCGGTGATGATGAACGCTGAGGTCGACGCGCCAGAAGTCATGGCCGGCCTGGCTGATCTCGGTGTCCAGGCCTCTTTTCAACGGGCCACGGGCGACGTGGCTACCGAATTGGAGCGCATTGCCGAGGAGTCTCACGCCGACGCCATCATCGTTGGACGGTCGGCCTCCCGCGTACATGCGTACGCCGGATCAGTGACCACCCGCCTGATCCGCCACGCCCGGCGGCCCATCTGCGTAGTTCCCTGAAGGCTGTCCAACGCCCATTGGCGGCAGCCGTTCAGGCGATTGCGGACTCGACCGCTCGCAACCGCACGCAGCAGCGGTCTGGCCCCGGGTCGAGGTGCGCTTCGAGGACGTGCTCGTCCGGCCCGTCGAGGAGCCCCCGCATGAGGTCGAGGTTCATGCCGCAGACCAGATCGGTGAAGTCCTGGGCTAGGGCGTGGAAGGGGCAGTTGGCCATGGTCACCTCGCACCCATCTGTGCGCGGCTCGTAGCCGCAGTCGCTCAGTACGCCGACGGTGGCGGCCATTAGCCCCTCGCTGTCGGCGTCGGGCCCGGCGACCTCCTGCACCCGCTGTCCGAGAGCGCGTCCCTCGTCCCGGGCCACCCGGCTGAGGGCCTCGTCCACGGGCAGCGCGCCCCACGTGGCCTCGACAACCGCACCGGCCAACAGGCGCGCCGCCAGTTCGTAGTGACGTTGGGGCAGGCTGACCGCGACCTCGCTGCTCGATCGCCGGTAGCGCTTGGCCGGACGGCCGGCGCCAGGGCCCCCCCGACCGGGCGGTCGGCTGTACTCCACCTCGAGCAGACCATCCTCCACCAACTTGTCGAGATGGAATTTGGCCACATGGTGGGCCACGTCAGTCCCGGTGGCCGCTTCCTCCCGGCTGACCGGTGCGCCGTGGGCCACCACGAACCGGTAGAGCCGGCGCCGGATCGGCTCGGCCAGGGCGGCAATGCCGAGGATCTGGGCATCGATGCCGTCCGTGCCTGACGGGGTCTCCACTTCGGTGGCCTCTCTCGTGCCGTCCTCCGCTTGCATGAGCCTCCTTCTAAAGGAGAAATAATTTGACGAAACGTCTATGCTCTTCTAACGTCCACAATAACATCTGTTAGAGAAGGAGACACCGTGACCAGCACACACGCGTTTGCGGAGCCTGGCTCCGACCACCGGGCGCTCGGCCATCTCCGGGTAGTCGGGGACGAGCAGGGCATCGATCGGGCCGCAGCCGAGCGGGCCGTCGGCGATCTCCTCCTCGCCCTGGGACGCGATCCGGGGGACGAGCATCTGGCCGACACCCCCCGGCGGGTGGCCGACGCCTATGCCGAGCTCTTGACGCCCGAGCCGTTCGACCTCACCACCTTCGCCAACGACGAGGGCTACGACGAGCTGATCCTGGCCCGGGACATCCCCTTCCACTCGCTGTGCGAGCACCACCTCCTGCCCTTCCACGGCGTGGCCCACGTCGGCTACGTACCCGCCGAACGGATCCTGGGGCTGTCCAAGCTGGCCCGGGTGGTCGAGCTGTTCGCCCGGAACTTCCAGGTCCAAGAACGCCTCACCGTCCAAGTAGCAAACTGGCTGCAGGAACACCTCGAGCCGAAGGGGGTAGGCGTCGTCCTCGAAGCCGACCATCTGTGCATGTCACTGCGGGGGGTACGGGCCACCGGGTCGACAACGGTGACCTCCGCCCTGCACGGCCTGTTGCGTGAGAACCCGAGCTCGCGCCAGGAGTTCTTCGACCTGACCGGCGTGCATCGCTAACCGGCGTGCATCGCTAACCGGCGTGCATCGCTAACCGACGGTGCACAGCTTACGACCAGACGTCGCTAATCGACCATGCACCGCTGACCGAACAGAGCAAACGAGGAGACCATGTCCCCATCATCCGTCGTCATCGTCGGAGCCAGCCTGACCGCAGCCAAGGCTGCCGAATCCCTGCGGTCCGAGGGATTCGACGGCTCCATCACCATGGTCGGGGAGGACCCCGAGCGCCCATACGAGCGCCCGCCGCTGTCCAAGGACTACCTGCAAGGCAAGTCGGAGCGCGAGACGGTCTTCGTCCACTCGGCGAGCTTCTACCCGGATCACGACATCGTCCTCCGCACCGGCACCTCGGTCTCCTCGATCGACCCTGTCGGGCACGAGGTCGTGCTCGAGGGCGGTGAGCGGCTCCCCTACGGACAGCTGCTGCTGGCCACCGGTTCGTCGCCGCGCCGGCTGACCGTTCCCGGCGCCGGCCTCGACAACGTCGTCTACCTGCGCACCCTGGCCGACTGCGACGCGCTGGCCGCGGCCCTTGGCCGTGTCGCCAGCGTCGTGGTCATCGGAGCCGGCTGGATCGGGTCCGAGGTGGCCGCCTCGGCCCGCCAGCTCGGGGTGAGCGTCACCATGATCGATCCGGCGGCCGTCCCTCTCCACCAGTCCCTGGGCGACGAGGTGGGTGCGATCTACCGCGACCTCCATGTGAGCCACGGCGTGGACCTCCGGCTGGATGTGGGCGTCGACTCCCTCCGGGGCAGCGATCGGGTCGACGAGGTCGATCTCACCGACGGCACCAGGATCCCAGCCGAACTGGTGGTGGTCGGTGTGGGCGCCCTGCCCCGGGTGGAGCTGGCCCGGGCGGCCGGGCTGAGCGTCGACAACGGCATCGTGGTCGACGCCAACCTGCACACCAACGTGCCCGACATCTTCGCCGCCGGAGACGTCGCCTCGGCCTTCCATCCGCTGTACCACACGCACCTCCGGGTGGAGCACTGGGCCAACGCCCTCCATCAGGGCACAACCGCAGGCATGAACATGGCCGGCGTGCCCACCCCGTACGAGCGGGTGCCGTACTTCTACTCCGATCAGTACGACCTGAGCATGGAGTACTCGGGCTATGCCCCCCACTGGGACCGGGTCGTGTTCCGGGGCAACCCGGCCGACGACGCCTTCATCGCATTCTGGATGAAGGCCCGACGGGTGCTCGCCGGCATGAACGCCAATGTCTGGGACGTCACCGACCCCATCCAGCACCTGATCCGCGAGAGGATCGAGGTCGATGACGGACGACTGGCTGACCCCGACATCCCGCTCACCTCGCTGGGGTAGAGACCCGGCGGCGGCACTCAAGTCGTCCGGCGGCGGCACATGATCCGACCGCTCCAGTGAGCTCTCGGGCCTCCACGTTCGAGAACGCCAAGGACGGCATCGTCTGGTTGATGGTGGCCTGCGACGATCCTGGTGGTGCCGTGGCCCCCCGCCACAGCGGGGTGTGGTGATGCGGTTGGCCGTGGTCGGCGCGAGTGGGTTCGTGGGCCGGGCCCTGTCCGCGGCTCTGGCCGCGGCCGGACACGACGTCGTCGCCATCTCGCGCCAGGGCCCCGGGATCCCGGGCACCGAGGGACGGGCCGTTGACGTGGGGGACGAGTCGGCGCTCCGGGAGGCATTGACCGGGTGCGGCGTCGCCTACTACCTCGTGCACTCCCTCGGCGTCGGGGACTTCCGCTCCCGGGACCGCCAGCTGGCCGAGGGGTTCGGGCGTGCGGCCGGCGCCGCCGGGGTGGGACGAATCGTCTATCTCGGTGGCCTGGGAAGCTCCCCCGAGTCGGAGCATCTGGCCAGCCGGCAGGAGGTGGGGACGGCATTGGGCGGGGGAGGTTCTCCGGTCGTCGAGCTACGGGCCGCGGTCGTGTTGGGCGCCGGGAGCATCTCCTTCGAGATGCTGCGGTATCTGACCGAGCGACTTCCGCTCATGGTGTGCCCGCGGTGGGTCCGGACGGCGATTCAGCCGGTGGCCCAGGCCGACATGATCCGCTACCTGATCGGGGCCATCCACGTCGGCCCCGGTGTCTACGAGGTCGGCGGTGCCGATGTCACGTCGTACCGGGACATGATCGTGGCGTACGCCCACGCTCGCGGCCTGCGGCCGCGCCGCATCGTCGACGTGCCCTATCTGACGCCGCGGTTGTCCTCCTATTGGCTGGACCTGGTCACTCCCGTCGATCGGAGGGTGAGCCATGCCCTGATCGAGAGCCTGGTCACCGAGGTCGTGGTCGAGGACCAGGTCCGTACCGACGAAGCCTTCGGCATCGAGCCCATGGGCCTGGCCGACGCGCTGACGACCGCACTGAAGGACCAGGAGTACTCGCTGGACGAGGAGCTGCTCGACACCGGCAGCGGACTCCGAGACGGCGTCTACACAGCCCGGGTCACCGCGCCCATTTCGAGCGACACGGCTAAGCGCATGGACTCGGACCTCGGGCAGATCGGTGGCAGCTACAGCTGGTACGGCCTCGACCTGGCCTGGCGGGCCCGTGGCCTGCTCGGCCGTCTCGTCGGGGAACGCTGGCAGCTCGGCTCCCCGCCCGAGATCGTCGAGGGGGCGACGGTCGACTGGTGGGTCGTGGCCCGTCGCCAACCGGGCCGCCTCGTGCTTCGCAGCGTGCACTGGTTCCCCGGAGAGGGATGGCTCGGCTATCGATGCGACGGGCATGAGCTCGTCCAGGTCGGTGCACTCCGCCCGAAGGGCGTCCCCGGCTTCCTCTACTGGAAGGCCCTGCAGCCCGTGCACCGCTATGTGTTCCGTGCCCTGGCCCAGCATCGGGTTCACCGAGCCACCCCCACCGGGCCTTCGGGTTCCCGGCGGTAGCCGCACGGCGCACGGCGGCGCGCGTCGACGGGTGGGCCCTCGTCGAAGGCGGCATCTCCCAGCGATCGTTGGACCACGTCGACCGAGTCCTCAACCGTGGCCTGGATAAGCGCCTCTCGATCGGGGAAGTATCAGTGCAATGTGGTGCCTCCCACACCCGCCGCATCGGCAATGGAAGGTATCGTCGCCGTCCGTTGGCGTTCTAACCCATCACGACCAGAGATCACCCAACACGACCAGAGAAGAGCACGACCATGTCCGACCCCATCGCGCCCTCCCCCGAATCACTGCACGAGCTTCGCCGCCAGATCGGCGGGCAGGTCCTCACCCCCGACGATGCCGACTACGGCACCGCCATCGCCTCCTGGAACGTGGTCGGCATCCACAGGCCCGCCGTTGTCGTCATCCCCGAGGACGCGTCGGATGTGGCCGCGGCTGTGCGCTTCGCCGCTGATGCCAACCTGGGCATCGGAGTCCAGGCCACCGGACACGGCTTCGTCCTCCCTGTCGATGGGCTGCTCATCGTCACCACCGCCATGAACGGCGTGACCATCGACCCCGATGCCCGGACGGCCACGATCGGTGCCGGAAGCCTGGCCGGCCCGGTGCTTGCCGCCGCTCAGGAGCATGGCCTGGCCCCCCTGCTCGGTGCGTCGCCGACGGTCGGGGCCGTGGGTCTGACCGTCGGCGGCGGCATCGGCTGGTTGACCCGGAAGTACGGACCGGCCTGTGACGCCGTTCGCTCCTTCGAGGTGGTGACACCCGACGGCGAGACCGTGCGTGCGTCCGCGACCGAGAACGATGAGTTGTTCCGGGCCCTCCGGGGTGGCGGGGGCGGCGCCCTGGGCGTGGTCACCGCAATGGAGATCGACCTGTTCCCCGTCACCACCGTGTACGCCGGGAACCTCCTGTACCCAGCATCAGCAGCAAGAGAAGTGACCACGCGCTACGCCCAGTGGGTGGCAGACGCCCCCGACGATCTGACTTCCTCGCTGGTGTTCATGAACTTCCCTCCGCTGCCCGAGATCCCCGAGCCACTGCGCGGCCAGTCGTTCATGTTCGTGCGCGGCTGCTGGAGCGGCGCCATCGCCGAGGGCCGGCGGTTCGTCGACGCGTTCAGAAAGGCCCTACCCCCGGCTATGGACCTGTGGGACGAGATGTCCTTCGCCGACTCGGCCACGATCAGCAACGATCCCGCCGATCCCATGCCCGTGGCCGACTGTGGTTGTTTCTTGACCGGCGTCGACGGCGAGCTCGCCGCGGCAATCGCCGCCCACACTTTCCCGAGCGGTGGGCCGCCGCCGGTGGTGTTCAGCGAGATCCGCCACCTGGGCGGCGCGGTCAGCGGCAATGCCAACCGAGACTCGGTCATGGGCAATCGCGACCACCAGTTCCTCTTCACCTCCATCGCCGTGGCCACGGAGCCCGCGCTCGGGGAGACGGCAGCGCAGGGCCGGCTCTTGGAAGCGATCGGCTCCCACCGGACCACCGGGACCTTCTTCAACTTCGGCTCCGGCCAGGGCCGGCGCTTCACCACCCGGACCTCCACCGACCCGGTCCAGCAGGATTCGCTCGCCGCGCTCCAGGGCCGCCTCGACCCCAGAAATCTGATGCGGTACGGCGTCGACCATCGGGCTGACGGCGGGTGACCCTGCCATTGTCGGAGACACCGGTTGGGCGTACCGTGGAGGCATGGACGCACTCCCGTACAACGCGCCAGAGGCGCCACACTGGCGAGGCATCAACCATCTGGCCCTGGTCACCACGGACATGGACGCCACCGTCCGCTTCTACCACGGGGTGCTCGGCGCCCGTCTGGTGGCCGACCTGGGCAACGACTCGTTCCGTCACTACTTCTTCGAGTTCGGGGCCGGCAACACGGTGGCCTTCTTCGAGTACCAAGGCGTCGAGCTCGAGCCGTTCGCCAAGCCGGCCGGGATGCCCGACCCCCGGGCAGTCCAGTTCGACCACCTCTCGTTCAACGTGCCCGACGAGGACGCCCTGATCGCCCTGCGGGACCGGCTGAAGACAGCAGGGAGCGAGGTGACCGACGTGGTCGACCACGGATTCATCCGATCGGTGTACTTCACCGACCCGAACGGGATCGCCCTGGAGGCGTCATGGTGGGTGGTCGACGCCACCGGGCGGCCCACCGACTACGCCGACGAGGGCCTCTTCGCCGATCCCAACCCGGTGCCAGCCGTCGTGGAGCTCCGGGAGAACGGACAGCTGTCGTCGGTCCCCACGACCAAGCTGAGCTGAACCCGCTCACTCCAGGCCACAGGAAGCGCCTCCGACATGCCTCACCGACGCGGCCAACGCCTGGCACCAGGCAGGACACACCGGCCCAGGCGGGGAGACACCGGCACCGGGCAGGACAGCCGCTACCAAACGGTCGGTTGACGACGGCCAGGCCGAAGGCCCAGAATGGGGGGCACTGAGTTCTCACCTGGAGACCGGACGGGGGATTGCCATGGACTACAAGATCTTTGACGCCGACAACCACTACTACGAGGCCGACGACGCGTTCCTGCGCTTTGCCGACGAGAAGGTCCGCAAGCACGTCCGCTGGATGAGCGACGGCAAGCGAAAGCACCTCTTCTTCGGGGACCGCAAGTCCACCGGCGTGCCGAACCCGACCTTCAACCCCATCTCCCGGCCCGGCGCCTTCCACGACCACCTGAAGCTGCTCGAGGAGGGCCACCGTCCGACCGGCAACGGCATGGTCCAGAAGTACGGCGAACTGGAGCCGCTGACCCCCGTCTACCGCGAGCGCGAGCCGCGCCTCCTGACCATGAACGAGCAGAACGTGGAGAGCATCCTCATGTTCCCCACCCTCGGGCAGTGCGTCGAGCACCTCATGTACGACGACGTCGACATGATGTACCGGGTCTTCCGGGCCTTCAACACCTGGCTCGACACCGACTGGGGCTTCAACTTCGAGAACCGGATCTTTGCCATCCCGGTCATCCCCATGCTCGATGTGGACATGGCCGTGAAGGAGCTGGAGTGGATCCTCGAGCGGGGAGCGAGGGCCGTGTGCCTGCGACCGGGACCCCTCTACGGGCGCACCCCGGCCGATCCCTATTTCGACCCGTTCTACTCCCTGGTCAACGAGTCGGGGATCCTGCAGACCTACCACGCCATCGGCGGCCAGTCCCCCTATGACGACGCCTTCGAGATGATGTACTGCCAGCCCCCGGTGTACGACAAGGGCTACCTGACCACCCTGCAGCTGGCCCTCACCCCCGGCGAGCGGCCGATCATGGACACCCTGATGTCGCTCATCCTGGGCAACTTCTTCGGGCGGTTCCCCAATATCAAGGTGGCCAGCATCGAGATGGGGTGCACCTGGGTGCCCTACTTCCTCCATTCCCTGGACCACGCCGGCGGCATGCTCGACCGGCACATCGAGGCCTTCGGCCAGAAGCTCGACGTCCGCCCCTCCGAGGTGTTCAAGGAGAACGTGTACATCTCGCCGTTCCCCGAGGAGGACGTGGTCGGGCTGGCCAACCTGATCGGTGTCGACCACGTGCTCATGGGCTCGGACTGGCCCCACCCCGAGGGCAACCATGTGCCCGAGGAGTACGTCGAGTGCATCGCCAGCCTCGACGACGCCAGCATCAAACGCATCATGCGGGAGAACGCACTCGGACTGATTGCCTCCTAAGGAGGACCCGGACATGGCAGCGCCGGAGAAGCTGGAGGCGTTTCTCAACGAACGCCGCAACGTGGTGGTGGCCGGCATCCGACCGGACGGCCGGCCGCACCTCACCCCCAACTGGTTCCATTTCGACGGGGAGCGGTTCTACGTCTCCACCATGAAGAATCGGACGAAGTACAAGATCTTCGACCGCGACCCACGCGCCGAACTGCTGATCGACGACTCGACCGGGTTCCGCGCCGTCTTGGTCAACGGTACGGCCGAGCTGTGGGAGGACTTGGACCGCGGGCTGCCCTACTTCCGCATCATCCGGGAGAAGTATGGGCGACCGGTCCCGACCGACGCCGAGCTGCGAACCGACCTCGAGGACGAGAACCGGTTCTTGTTGGTGATCGTTCCCGACGGGCCCCCCTCGTCGTGGACCTCGTGGGGTCTCGACTGAAGCGAGCCAGGCCCCGGTGCGAGCCCGACTATCCGAATCTGGGTCTCGAGCTCATGACGCTGGCCCGCCCATGCCTCGTAATGGATTGGTGGCCAATCCTCCTAGGAGCGAGGGCTTCGGCACGGGGAAGTCCCTGACGATGAAGTCACCGAGAATGCTCTGGCACAATGAATTGGCGGCAGGGAATCCGCTGCGCAGGCTGCACGAAATCATGGCTACATCCTCGCCGCCAGCGAGAGCAGCGGACTGGGTGCGACTGCGGAGCCCGTCACTGGCCAGCTCCCACCCGAGCCAGTGAGGTTGCCCTTGACACCGGCAGGATCGGTGATGGCCACCACGTCCGGCGTGAGCTGATTGGTCTGCTCGGTAGCGGGCACCGGGTCGAGGGGCACGACTCTTGGCTGGCGCCGGTCAAGGCTTGGGAAGTAGGCGCACACCAAATCAAGGCCAGGAAGGTGCCCGGTGTAGTCAAACGATGCATAGACTGACCTGAGTGCCGGAACCCGCTCGGTGGTGCCCCCTCGGTCGGATTTGCCACGCCTGGCGGATACACGGCCATCTGGACGCCCACCGCCGGCGGCGGCGAGCTGTGGCAGGATCGACATCCACTTCCCCGAGGGCCGAGCCGCGTCTCCCGTCCCCACTGAGTAGAACTCGAGAGCGGCGGCGCTCGTGCGGGTGAAGCATGGCCTATCCAGCTTGGGCGGCACCCAGAGGGCGTACCAGTTCTCGCCACCCCGGAGGTGCTCTGTGCAGGATCTCGACCGACAGTACGGTCGGCGCCACCTTCGATTGCAGGGATCGCCCGTTGTGCTGATTTCTTTGGCATCGCGTGCCGAGCTGCCCCAGCTTGCGCCCAAGCACCGAAGACCACCGAGGTCACCACGATTATCCCGACCATCGTGCAGATCCTTCGAGACGTTGCCATTCGCAATCACCGAACCTTCCAGGTCGTCCCACAGCACGACACGAAAACCCTATTCCTTGGTCGACGGGTGGGACGGCTTCCTGACTCACTGGGAAACGCCATGAGTACCGGCCGGGTTCGCCATCACAGGATCCAGCGACTTGGAGTGAGTCTGACTGCAGACGTCGTCGACGTACCTGCCCGGGGGCGAGACGTTCGAGGCGGTGGCGCAAGGCCAGGGACCGAGCAATCAGTCCGAAATTGGCTCTTGACTTCAAGTTCACTTTAACAAATACAGTCCTACCCGAATAGAGGAGGACGACACCATGAGGACCGAAACGATGGAGACGTCGACGGCGTTGGACGAGGCATTCGAGCGTCTGAGCTCAGCCGGTTTCGAGCTGCCCAATGGGTTCATCAACCACGGGCCGATGGCCTGTGAGGCCCTGGCCGCGGTGGGATGCGATGAAGCCCTCGACAGCTGGGCCCGGCGGTTCGCCAACGCGGGAGGCATCGGCGTCGATCCCGTGGCACCGGCTGATTTCGACTGGCAGGAGTCGCTGGGCGCCTACCAGAAGCTCCCGGAATGGATCGGGTATTTCGAACGATCGATCGCCGAGTTCGGGTGGCCCACGGTCGTCGAGATCTGGGTGCCACGGTTGATGCCATCCCTGGCCATCGCCCTGTTCCACGCAGCCATCCGCACCGCCCACGCAGTGCGGGCCATCGACGCCGCCGACACCGAACCCCGGCAAGCAGAACTTGCGAGGGCGCTCGGGTACTGGGCCGCCCGGTTCGAGGTCGGCCAACCGGTGTCCGACGCCGTGGTCGTCGAGGAGGAGATCCGGCTGGCCGTGGTCAACGCCGCGGCCGAGGGTGCACGCCATTATCTGAGCCGACCCAACATCTTGAACCTGCACGGCGTGACCGGGGCCATGGCCGTTGAGCTCTTGGTCGACCACATTCCCGCCGAGGCCGGCGCAGCCGGGTTGGCCCAGGTACGAGCCGAGCACGCAGCCCTGTACGCAAGGGTCCAGTCGGTCAGTGCTCCGGAGATGGCGGGCGTCGAGCACGACGAGCTCATTCGATCAGCAGAGCACAGCGGCGATCCCCACCAAGTAAAGCTGGTCGAGGCCTGCCTCCGAGGGCTCCAGGCCACCGATGACCCGGCCTTCGCCGCGGCAGCAGAGCTGGTGACCCTGGGCCGGTAGAGGAGTCCGACGGGAGGCCGGTAGCGAGAGCCGGTAGCGCTGGGAGGCCGCTAGCTCGGTCGGGCGGAAGAGCAACGACCGGGCTTCCACGTGCACGTGGCTCTCAGATCAAGTGTGCCCTTTGCCGCCAGCGGGCGAAGGGACCAGCCGAGTCGGCCAGGTCCAGTCTGCACCTGATGTTGGCCCTCGAGCAGCTCGTCGGCCCAGAACATCTGCATGGTCATGCGCAGCAGATCGTCGCGCTGCCGGTTGCGAGCGTCCTCGAACGCCGTCAGCAGGACGTCGTGCAGGACCTCATCATTGACGGGAGGTGGGTCTACGGACTCGCTGCCGGTCGGCCAACATCTCTGCGAACGCCTCGTACCACCGATAGCTCAACGATATATGAGTCCCGCAGAACCGCCCCGGCGATAGCGACCGACTCGAGCTCGGTTTGGCCTTGCTGCAAGGGAACCACGGGCAGCGCCGCCAGGGTGTAGGCAGCCAGACGGATTCGATTCGACCCCGTGACCAGACTGGCTACGGTCTCTACCGGCACGACCTTTGCGCCACGCTCGCCCAGAAACTCGCGGAAGGCATCGTCGAGCCTGAGATAAGCAGTGTGCGAGGCTCGCTGTGCGGGGCCGGTGTCGACCTGGCGAGTTGTGACGGTCAGTCGATCCACCGCGTCGGCCAGATAGCCCGAGCTCTTGACGAACGCGGCGGACATGGCGCGGCCAAGTGCGGCTGTGGCCCCCCGAGGCCAGAACAAGAACCCCACGACGATGCTCACACCGCACCCGATGGCCACATCCTCGATTCTGGTGAGACCCAACCATCCAGCCGGTGGGATCGATGATGTTGAACAAGATGACTACCACCAGGGTGAAGCCGGCTTGCCCGGCGGCGAACGAGATCATCGACGGGGCTACGCCCGACACCAGTACGGCCAGGGGCAAGAGCACCCACAAGACCACCGATTGGTCGCCGATCCCGATGATGATGGCGGAGCCCACGAGGAAGCCCACGGTCGTGCCGCCCAACGGCGCGAAGGGCGGTGGCGCCGGTGCCCAGGGCATTGGACCGTAGGACCGAGAGGGTGCCCAGCACCACCCAGAATCCGTGCTCGACGGCGGTGATCTCTACGACGGCGACGGCCAGCGCAAGCCCTACCGCACCTCGCAGGGCGTTGCGGAACCATACCGAGCGGAACGACAAGTGCGAGGTGAGCCTGCGCCAGAACACGGGGAGCGGGGATCTCGTCCCCGGGGCCGAGCCGTCTGTCGCCGACGGCCTGGGCGCCGGCTGCCTCGAGCGCGGCGTCGGCCACCATCTCCGTGGCAATGGCCAAGGACCGAGACCGGAAAGTCGGGTCCAAGGAGGGGCTGAATCCGCGGTGTCGGTCGGGTACCCCTTCTCTCCATCGCCGTTGGCGGCCACGGCCTGACGGTGACCATCAGGGTCGACCAGCGTCGACACCTGTGCATCGAGCTCGGTTTGAATGAGTCCGTCCAACCGCCGGATGGAGGACTGGACATCTCCCACCAGAGCCAGGTCGTCTACCGGGTGACCGACGCCATCGCAGACGAGGGCACCGCTCAGCCGCAGCGTCTCGGCCACGGCCGCGACGACGGTTCGGACTGACGACAGATCCAACGGGCCGACGTCCTCGCACACCCCGAGCGCACTCCCGGCCACCCACTCGGTGCGACCAGCCAACTTAGCCAGAGCGGCAGCGCTCGCCGCTGCGCCAGTGGGTGGGTACGGGGTCCCCGCAAACTGTTTCCGCAGCAACTCCAGCTCCGACTTCACCGCTCCCGAGGCGTTGGGGTCGGGCTTACCTTCAGCGAAGGTCAGCGCCAGCCGCGCCAACGGCAGAGATAGTCGCTGAGAGCCGGCGCCGGAGGTCGTCGTGCCAGGGTGTGGGCCAGACGAGCATGCAGGCGGCAACACAGAACGCGGCGGCGAACCCCCAGCCGATCAAGCGAGGGCCGACTTCCCCAGGGGGCTCGGCCACGGCCACTGGCAACACGAAGAGCAGAAGGGCGGCAGTCGAGGCCGTGGCCGCCTGGGGTGATTCGATGCCGGCGAAGAGGACGCCGAACCCCACCACTGCCATCGCGGCGACCGCCGCCACCTTGTGGGTCGAGGCCACGGTGCCAAGAGCAATGAAACAGCTCCCAGCGAAGGCAAGGGCCACATACGAGATGAGGCGCGTGCGGGGCCGACCGGGGAAGTCCACCAGGAGCAACAAGGCGAACGAACCAAACGCTCCAAAGAGACTGACCTGCGGGTCGGAGAACAGCGACATGGGTGAGGCCGAAGACGATGGGCATGACGACTGCTGCTCGGATCGACCGCTTGATCGGCCAGGAATCCGGGGTCCTTTGCCCTGACCCACGTGGCCGCGCTCGACCACGACAACTGGTGCGACGGCGCCTGGGAGCAGTTGCCTCGGTCACCGAGTCGATCGCCAGCCATTCTGGGGCCGAGCCTGAAAGCGGGAGCCATCCATGTGGCAGTTGAACCTACCCGAAGCCAGTGGCGTCTCTACCACTGTCCAGCTATGGGCACCTGGTCGGCCGGCGACACCGGAACAGCCGTTTCGCTCCCAGCAAGGTTCCCATGCGGAACTTCGACGGCCGCAGGGCGGCAGTGTCGAAAACGACTGGCGGGCCGGGGAGCACACCCCCGGCACCGAATGCGTCGACTCGAGTGGGGACGGCTGCGAGTTCTGTCGCCCCTGGGTCGAGGCCGTGGCCCCCGTCGCCGGGCTCGGGCCCGGCGCTCACCGCTTCTCGCTTGAATGGGGCCGAATCGAGTCTGCCGAGGGCAGATTGGCCTTCACCCTCAACAAGCCCAACGTCCTCGCAGTCATTGCATACATGCTCGGCAAGTTCCGAGCGGTCGAATCGCTCATCACTGCCACTATGCGGCTGTGGACGCTTCTGCGGTCGGTTCCTGGCGACTCCCCCGTGGGTCTGACCCTGTCGATGGCCGAGCTCAAGGCCATCGACGGCGCGAAGGCCGGTGGCGCATCGCCCCAACGATCTCCCGGCCTTGATCTGTGGATGGCGACAAAGCGAGGGAACAAACGGTTCGCCTTCTCTGTTTATCCGGCTGTAATCATGTAATCAGGAGTAGTACAATGAGTGACACCCTTTCACAGACGCCCGAGCAAGAGCTGGGGGCATTGGACGCATATTCCCAGGTCGTCGTCTCGGTGGCGGAGCAGTTGACCCCCAGGGTCGCCGCGTTGGAGGTCTCCCACCGCCAACGTGACGGAAGCTACGCCAACGGGGCGGGATCGGCAGTTGTATTCACAAACGACGGATTCCTGCTCACGAACGCCCACGTGGTCGGTTCGGCCGAGGCAGGGCGGGTCGCCTTTGCCGACGGCACCGCCGTTCCGTTCCACGTGGTAGGTACCGATCCCCTGTCGGACCTAGCTGTGGTCCGCGCCGATGGGGTGACCCCGGCACCGGCCCGGCTGGGTGAGGCGGCAGACCTCAGGGTGGGACAGCTGGTCGTGGCGGTCGGAAACCCCCTCGGTTTGGCCGGCAGCATCACCGCGGGCGTCGTCAGCGCCCTGGGCCGCTCGTTGCCGACCAGGGCAGGCAGCAATGTGCGGATCATCGATGACGTCATCCAGACCGATGCCGCCCTGAACCCGGGGAACTCGGGTGGTGCACTGGTCGTGGCGTCCGGAGAGGTGGTGGGCATCAACACCGCAGTCGCCGGCGTTGGGGTAGGCCTGGCCATCCCGATCAACTCGATCACCCGGCAGATTGTCGCCGCCCTGATGGCCGAGGGGCGGGTCCGCCGTGCCTATCTAGGCGTGGCTGGGACTCCTGCGCCCCTTCCTCCGCTGCTGGCTTCGCAGCGGGCGCAGAAGACGGGATTGCGCATCGCAGAGGTCGTGCCCGGCGGACCGGCCGAACGGGCCGGCCTGCGCGCCGGCGACTTGCTGCTCAGCGCTAACGGCGAAGCGGTGATCAGCGCTCAGACATTGCAGCGCCTGATGCTCGGCGATGCCATTGGCCAGCCAGTGGCCCTCACCGTGCTGCGTTCCGATGCCCTTGTCGACGTCATCGCCACCCCGGTCGAGCTCGGCGCCACTGACTGACCCACCGAGGTACCGCCTGTGGTCGGTCAAGTGGTACCGCCTCTGGTCATCGATACGACCGCGTTGTTATCCGGTTGGGGGCCGTGATCCATCCAGGGCCGCTATCCGTTGCGGGCCGTCAGCCGATGCGGCCCGTAAGCGGATGGGCGTGGAAGAAGCTCCAGATGATCTCGTTGGCGCTGATCGAGGTGGTCGTCTTGCCCACAGTGGCGGCCGGGAACACGCCTGGGGGTCCCCCGCCAGGTATGACCCCCGCCCTTGATCACCTCGCCGAACCCGCGCTCGTCGAAGAGTCGCAACGCCACGGCCTCCAACTCCGAGATGATCATCTCGGCACGCTTCTCCTTGAGCTGGCTGGCCAGCGACTGCGCTCCCACGTCCGTCCTCCCCGACCCGCTCAACGAGCGAGGGCCTCGGCCCGTTCGGCCAGCTGCGGCGCCCGCATGTGTCGGCATACCTGCTCGAAGGCCGGTGTGGGACCGTGCCATGCCAGTGCGGCCACGTTGGGCAGCAATGAGCGATCGATACGGAGGGTGGCAAGCGACAAGAACAGCTCGGCGTTCCCCCGCTCGGCCGCCAGCGTTGCCGCCAGCTTGGGAGCACCCCGGACCGCTTTGCGCACGTCGGGATCCCAATCGTTGACGTCATCGGGGATGGCGCCGAGGTGGATGTAGTGATCCAGCGCCAGGGCGGCGGAACGCTTGCCCCAGCCGGCCAGGCCGGGAAAGCCGTCGGCCGAGTCACCGACCAGGGCCAGCCAGTCGGGGATGGACTCCGGTAGGACGCCGTACTTCTCCCGCACCCCGTCCTCGTCGGTGACCACGTCCTTGCGCCGATCGAGCTGGACGACCCTGGTGCCCACCACACACTGGGCCAGGTCCTTGTCCGGCGTGCAGATGACCACCTGTTCGACGTCGGGGTCGTCGGCGGCCACGGCGGCGCCCGAAGCCAAGGCATCGTCGGCCTCGACCTCGACCATGGGCCACACGAGGACGCCGAGGGCATCAAGAGCTTCCTCGAGCGG
The DNA here is from genome assembly GCA_963781305.1 of uncultured Acidimicrobiaceae bacterium. Lineage (GTDB taxonomy): Bacteria > Actinomycetota > Acidimicrobiia > Acidimicrobiales > RAAP-2 > DASXMT01. Next base: position 142,425 of record CAWAFL010000013.1, on the reverse strand, counting down.
CTCGAACTGGGCTTTCAGAAGCTCGGGCACCTCGGCGCCGTCCTTGTAGCCGGCCCACATGTCGTTGCGGAACGACTCGATGACATGGTCGGTGGCCACGCCCACATGGGTGGAGCCGTTGGAGAGCATGGACAGGACGGAGGTGACGACGCCGTAGGTGGCCCCGATCTCGGACCCGTCGTCGGCGGCCCGCTCGGGCTGGCCGAAGAACTGGCGGAACAGCTCGTATGTTCCGTCGATGAGGTGTACGCGCATGATGTCTCGTCCTTCGGCCGCCGCTTGGACTCATCATCCCATGCTCTTCGGCCGTCGACCCGGCTCCTCTGGGACCCCGGTTCACCAGGATGTCTAGGGTTATGAGGGCTTTATAGGCATCGGTCTATACCTTCCACCCACCCCAGAATCTGGTTATTTATATGGATATTCCTATACATACGTAATCTTGATATATATTGCAGCCGTGGACCCGGTGCGAAATCCGTTCAGCCCAGGGGCCGGCACGCGGCCGCCGGCACTGGTGGGGCGGGAGCGGGAGATCGAGGACATGGATGTCGCCCTCCAGCGGCTGTTGCTTGGACGCGACGGTCGCAGCGAGATGCTCACCGGTTTGCGGGGAGTGGGGAAGACCGTCCTCCTCAACGAATTCGAGCAGCTGGCCCACGGCCGCGGGTACTTCCACGAGCACATCGAGGTGAGCGAGGACGGCGACCTGCCCGCTCGGCTGGCGGCAGCCTTCCGGCGGGTCCTCCTATCGATGGACGCCAAGCGGCGCATCGGCGAGCGGATTCGGCGCGCCCTCGGGGTGCTCAAGGCCTTCAGTATCCGGCTTCCGGACGGTCCCGAGCTGAGCATCGACGTGGAGGCGGTGAGCGGACCGGCCGACTCCGGAGACCTGGCCACGGACCTGGCCGGGCTCTTCGTGGAACTGGGAGAGGTGGCCCGCGACCACGGCACCGGTGTCCTCATCACTATCGACGAGCTGCACTACGTCCGGACGGAGACGCTCGAGGCCCTCATCATGGGCCTGCACCGCGCCACCCAGCTGGTCCTCCCGATCACCATCGCCGCCGCAGGGCTCCCCTCGCTGGCCAGCCTCACCGGCGAGGCCAAGTCCTATGCCGAGCGGTTGTTCATGTTCCCGGTGATCGACTCGCTGACCATCGATCAGGTCCGCGATGCGCTCATCGTCCCGGCCGCGGACGAAGGGGTGACGTGGACCGAAGGCGCCCTCGATCGCCTGGCCGAGATAACCATGGGCTACCCGTACTTTCTCCAGGAGTTCGGCAAGCAGGCGTGGGCCGCCTCGGACGGACCAGACACCATCAACCTGGACGACGTCGAACGGAGCATCCCGGTGGCGACAGCCGAACTCGACGACGGCTTCTTCCGCGTCCGGATCGGCAGGACCGGCAATCCGGAACGGGCCTACCTCCGGGCCATGGGGGAGCTCGGACCCGGTCCGAAGCGGTCGTCCGAGGTGGCGGCGCTGCTGGGGAAGAAGACCACCGCCCTGGGGCCGACCAGGGACGGGCTGATCAAGAAAGCCTTGTGTTACTCGCCCCGGTGGGGTGAGATCGACTTCACCGTGCCGATGTTCGATGCCTTCATGAGGCGCTGGATACCCGACCTCGACTCCGTTCGAGCCCGGGCCTGAGAGGGACTTCTAGGTTTATTAGAGATTTATAGGGATAGGACTATAAATCCCTTGCCTCTGGCAGGCTCGGAACGCCACAGGCCAGGCCGGACGTCACTTCACGATCTCCCCGCCGTTGATGAGGAGGGTCTGCCCGGTGATGCCGCTCGAGCGGGGCGATGCGAAGAACACCAGGGCCTCGCCCACTTCCTTATCGGTGGACATGCGGCGCAGCGGGAAGGATGCGGTCATCTCGCCCAGGACGACACTGGACTCGACCCCACGCTGCTCGGCCATCATGCCCACGTACCCCTCGACGTTCGGACCCCACATCCAGCCCGGGGCCACCTCGTTGACCCGGATCCCGTCCTGACCCACTTCCTGGGAGAGATGGCGCATCGCTCCGGTGATCGCCGCCTTCGATGACGCATAGGCCATTTGCAGCACCTGCGCTGGTGGGTGGTGCTGGGTCTGGGAGGAGACGAACACCACCGACCCGTTGGACTCCCCCAGCGCGGGCAGGGCGGCCCGGGTGAGGGCGAGGGTGCCGAAGAGGTTGACGTCGAAGACCTGACGCCATTCGCTGAAGTCCCCTGCGGTCTGCAGCCCGCCGAACACGGCGTCCAGGGCGGCGATGTTGATCAGCCCATCGAGCCGGCCGAAGGTGGACACGGCCAGATCGATGAGCGCCTGGCCATCCGCCGGATTGACGATGTCGGTGCGCAGGTAGGCGGCCCTGGCTCCCGCCTTCTCGACATCCTTGGCGATCGACTCCAGTGTCGCCTCGGTGCGGGCGCCGAGTACGACATTGCCACCCTCCCGGGCCGCGATCAGGGCGGTCTCCCGGCCCAGACCCGGTCCGACCCCCGAGATCACGATCGTCTTGCCATCCAGATCAGCCACGTCTTCCCCCTTGGTTGTCGAGTCGGCCAGCTCCGACACGTACCCACGAGTCTCCTACCTGCAGGCCCGCATACGCCAAAATATAGCCATCACCGGTGGCCCACGAATGGCGGATCGCACCGCAGCGTCTCGGCCGCATTCCGACACAAGTACCCCAGTCCGATCGGGGCCACCCGGACTGGCCACGGCCTTGGGAAAGCCGGCATCGACCGAAGCGAGGAACCGACCGATCTTGGCGTTCACCTCATCGGGCACCGGGCCAACTGCAGGGGCATCGGTTCGGATCCTGTCACGGTTTCGACCGTCTCCTCGCACTATCGATGATCACGAATATAGATGAATACCCAGACCCGGTGGCAGAAACATAATTCCGAAATCGTTCACTCATGACATCAATGATCTGTTGCAATTATTGGATCAGATCCTTACCATAATCCTGTTCCGTTATTCCGAATTCGCTTGATTACTCCATGGCGACATACTGGAACTGGATGAGGGGAGATCGGCATGGGAGAGTTCGACGGCAAGGTTGCCTTGATCACCGGAGGGGCTAGGGGTCAGGGCCGGAGTCATGGGATTGCCCTGGCCGCGGAGGGCGCCAGTGTGGCCCTGGTCGATATCGCCAACGGTGAGCGGACCCACCCCCCGGCAACAGTCGCCACCCAGGAGGACCTCGACGAGACGGTTCGCCTCATCGAGGCAAAGGGAGGCAAGGTCCTTCCCCTACCCTGCGATGTCCGGGACGAGGACCAAGTCGAAGCGGCGGTGGCCAACACCGTCGAGACGTTCGGCGGCATCGACTACGTCATTGCCAATGCCGGGATCATCGGCAAATACCAGCAGTCTTGGACCATCCCCACAGAGGACTGGCGTGGCTCGCTCGAGACCAACCTCACGGGTCAATGGCTGACGCTGAAGCATTCGATCCCTCACCTCATAGACCGGGGGCCGGGGTGCGGGATCATCATGATCTCTTCCGGGGCGGGAATAGACGCCTTCCCGTACGGCAGCGAGTACTGCGCGGCAAAGCACGGGGTCATCGGACTCGGTCTGTGCCTGGCCAACGAGCTCGGGCCTTACCGAATCCGGGTGAACATGATCGTTCCGGGCGCACAAGACACGCCGATGATCGGGTCCACCGATGACGGAGACGGACAGCCGGATCGCGAAGCCATGCTCAAGCAATTGAAAGGGCTCGACCTTCTGGGGGCAGGAGCGATGAAGCCGGAAGAGGGCACCACACCGGCCGTGCTCTGGCTGCTCAGCGAGAAGGCAAAGTGGGTGCACGGCACGATCCAGGTCATCGATGCCGGCCTCAATGCAAAGGTGGACCTGACCGGCTCCACCGGTGGGCCCGAGGGTTGAACGGGTCGGCCGACGCGGCCCGTGGCCGTGGCAGGACCGACCAGGGCGCGGATGGGTTGCGACGCCCCAAAAACACCATCGTTGGTAGAGTTCGACTGGTGCCCGATGACCCGGAAAGGATCGTGGAGTTGGCCGGCCGAGAGGTGAGGATCTCGAGCCCGGACAAGGTGTACTTCCCTGCCCTGGAGGCAACCAAGTCCGACCTCGTCGACTACTACCTCGAGGTGGGCGACTCCCTACTCAACACGGCCGGCGGTCGTCCGGCCATGCTCCAGCGGTTCCCCCACGGGGCCACGGGCAAGTCGTTCTTCCAGAAGCGGGTGCCGGCAGGCGCACCCGATTGGCTGGAGACGACCATCGTCTCCACACCCAACGGCACCACCTCCAACGCACTGGTGGTGGCCGACGTTGCCCACGTCCTGTGGGCCGTCAACCTGGGCTGCCTGGGCCTCCACCTGTGGCCCTATCGAGCCGCAGATGCCGAGCACGCCGACGAGCTACGCATCGATCTCGATCCCCAGCCCGGTGTCGGCTTCGAGGAGGTGCGCACCGCCGCCTACCACTGCCGGGAACTGTTCACCGAGCTCGGCTTGGTCGCCTACGCCAAGACGACGGGCAACAGGGGCATCCACATCTACATGCGGCTGGAGCCGAACTGGGATTCGACCGCGGTGCGGTCCTGTGCGGTGGCCGTGGCCCGAGAGCTGGAGCGCCGCTTCCCCGAACTCATCACGGCCAACTGGTGGAAAGAAGAACGCGGGAAGCAGGTCTTCGTCGACTTCAACCAGAACGCCCCGCACAAGACGGTCTTCGGGGCGTGGTTCGCCCGGCCCCGGACCGGGGGTCAGGTTTCGACTCCCTTGTCCTGGGAAGAAGTCGCAACCGTGGTACCCGACGACCTGACCATCCGGACCGTGCCAGAACTGCTGAAGAAGCGGGGCGATCCTTGGGCGGAGATCGCCAAAGAGCCCCAGTCCCTCGAGCCGTTGTTCGAGCTGGTCGAACGGGACAAGGCCGCAGGGCTCCACGACGCGCCGTGGCCGCCTGAATACCCCAAGGCCCCCGACGAGCCACCGCGCGTGGCCCCCAGCCGAGCGAAGAAGACGTGAGCGAAGACATGAGTATCGACCCGGTCTCAGCCCTCAAGCGGATCTCGTTCCTCTTGGAGCGCAACGGAGCCGACACCTACAAGGTCCGCGCCTTCCGCCACGCCGCCACTGCGGTGGAACCGATGTCCGAGGCCGAGCTGACCAAGCTGGCCAAGGCCGGACGGCTGCAGAGCATCTCCGGCGTGGGCAAGTCGACTGCCCAGGCCATCGAGGAATCGCTGGCCGGCGATGTCCCGGCCTATCTGGCCAAGCTCGAGTCCGATCCGCCCACCATCGAGCTCGATGCGGCGGCCAAGAAGTTGCTGAAACAGCTCAAAGGGGATTGCCACTCCCACTCCGACTGGTCCGACGGTGGCAGTCCCATCCAGGAGATGGCCCAAACAGCGAAGGACCTGGGTCGCGACTACCTCGTCCTCACCGACCACAGCGCCCGGTTGACCGTGGCCCACGGGCTCGACGCGGAACGCCTCCGGAAGCAGCTGAAGGTCGTCGCCGACCTGAACAAGGAGCTGGCCCCGTTCCGGATCCTCACCGGGATCGAGGTGGACATCCTGGAGGACGGCGCCCTCGACCAGGACGAGGACCTGCTGGCCGAGCTGGACGTGGTGGTAGCCAGCGTCCACTCCAAGCTGCGGATGGACGCACCGACCATGACCAAGCGCATGCTCGCTGCCATCGAGAGCCCGCACACCGACATCCTCGGCCACTGCACCGGCCGGCTCATCACCGGCAAGGGACGCCCGCAGTCCACCTTCGACGCCGAGGCCGTCTTCGCTGCTTGCGCCGATACCGGCACCGCAGTGGAGATCAACTCGCGCCCTGAGCGCCAGGACCCGCCTGAGGACCTGCTGCGGCTGGCCATCGAGCTCGGATGCAACGTGTCCATCGACACCGACGCCCACGCGCCTGGTCAGCTCGAGTGGCTGGGCCGGGGGTGCACCAACGCGGTCAAGGCCGACGTTCCCGCCGATCGGGTGGTCAACCGGAAGTCGGCCGACGATCTCGTCGCCTGGGCGGCTACCCACGCAGCCTGAGGGCACGGGACCGATTCTGGGTACGATCAGCACGTGACCCTCCCCGTGCAACCGCCAGTGGCCCCGATGCTGGCCAAGCTCACCCGGGACCTTCCCCGGGCTGAAGGCATGTTCTACGAGCCCAAATGGGACGGGTTCCGCTGCATCGTCTTCCGGGATGGCGACGAGGTCGAGCTGGGCAGCCGGAACGAGAAGCCACTCACGCGGTACTTCCCCGAGCTGGTCGAAGCGCTCAAGCAGAACCTCCCCGACCGGTGCGTGCTCGACGGCGAGATCGTCATCGCCGGTCCCAACGGGCTCGACTTCGACGCCCTGTCCCAGCGGATCCATCCGGCCGAGTCGCGGATCAACCTGTTGGCCGAGACCACGCCGGCGTCGTTCGTGGCCTTCGACGTCCTGGCCGTGGACGACGACGACCTCTGCGATACCCCGTACGCCGAGCGCCGGAAGGTCCTGGAGAAGACGCTCAAGAAGGCGAAGGCGCCCGTGCACGTCACGCCGGCGACGGACGATCCCGAGGTGGCCGGCAACTGGTTCGATCAGTTCGAGGGTGCCGGCCTCGACGGCGTGGTGGCCAAGCCGGGCGACCTCAAGTACCTCCAGGACAAACGGGCCATGATGAAGGTCAAGCACGAGCGGACGGCCGACTGCGTGGTGGCCGGCTTTCGCTGGCACAAGGACGGCGGGGTGATCGGGTCTCTCCAGCTCGGTCTCTTTGACAAGGAGGGTGTCCTCCATCACGTCGGCGTGGCCTCCGGTTTCACCAAGGCCCGCCGGGCGGAGCTGGTGGACGAGCTCGAGCCGTACCGGGCCGACGCAACCGAGAACCACCCTTGGCTGGAGGGCGCCCAAGAGCCCAGCCGCAGGCCGGGCGGCGTCAGCCGCTGGAATGCCGGTAAGGATCTGGCCTGGGAACCGCTACGACCTGAGCTGGTCTGCGAGGTGTCCTACGACCACCTACAGGACGATCGCTTCAGGCATGGGACCCATTTTCAGCGCTGGCGTCCCGACCGGGAGCCCGGATCGTGTACCTACGCCCAGCTCGACACGCCGGTACCGACCGAGCTGTTCCGGGTCTTCGACGCCCTCACGTAGCGCCGATTGCGGAGGTCGGCTGGGTCTCATCGTCTCCGTTCATCCGGCGAGACCGTCCATGACCTCTTCGACGAATCGGCGGTTCGCATCATCAACGTCGCGTTCCTCTTGCCCACGGCTTGCGCCGGTGATGTGGAATCGATCGATCCCGAGCCCAGCCAGTTCCTCCAGACGTTCGGTGCAGAAGCCAGCGGGCCCGATGATGGCGAAACGCTCGGCGAATTCGCGTGTGATCACATCCGCCTGGGGTCCGGTGCGGGCATGCTGATACATGTCGTAGCGCCGTGGAACCTCCAACATGATGCGGTGGTCGTCCTCGCTTACCACTCCGTGTACCTGTCCGTGCATACCGGAGAACCGAACGAACGTGGCGATTCCGCCCTTGCTCAATGCGAGGGCGCGATCAGGGTCGTCGTCAACGACGACGGTGACGTAGGCGCCAATGGCAACGTCCGGATTGGTTGCACGCGCCATGTCGATCGCCCAGCGCACTCGCTCGGGGTCCGCTCCAACCGCCAGCGTGACCCGATCGCAAAGCCGCGCTGCGAGCTTGATGGTGCGTGGGCCGCTGGCCACCACCCACATGGGCACCGACGGGCGCCCGTCGATCACCCCTAGCTCAGCCAGCTCGCCCAACCACATGAGCCTGCTCTCGGTTGGAACAGTCCCGAGGGGAAGGCTGTCACCAATGAGGCGGGAACTGCCCTGTGCCGCACGTTCGATCGGTACGGCAGCGCCCTGAAGATACAGCCGAGCGACTTCGAGGAACTCTTGGAGCGTCTCCACCGAGACGGGAGGGAGACCGATGTGGGCCAACGCCGAATCCCCGCGACCAACGCCCAGCTCGACGCGACCGCCCGACTCGATGTGGGCAGACATGATGGCGGAAGCGGTGACAACGGGGTGCCTGGTCAACGGGTTGGTGACACCCGTACTCATTCTGATCGTGGACGTGGCGGCGATGACCGTCCCCATCGCCACGTACGGATCCCCCGACATGTTCTGAGAGTCGCCCAGGGTCACGCCGGCCCAGCCCTCCGATTCGGCGCGGCGAGCTGCCGGACCAACCTGGCGGGGCAGGGTACGAGCGTGTGTCCAAAACTCGAGGTTCACAGTGGTTCTTCCCTTCGAATTGTGCCCCGACCTGCGTCGCAAGGACCTGCCCGCTGGCCTGGGGGTGAGATCAGACGAAAGCGTGCCGGATCGGGCAACCTATATGTGCAGACAGTCCACTCACCCGAAGCGTCAGCCCATGACCAAACAAGCCACTCCTCCGCCGACGAACAACAATGGCGCCCCGACCGCGCCTCCCCAACCGCCGGCGTGGCGACACTACCTCTGGCTCGTGGCCTTGGCGATCTTCATTGTCCTCCTTCTCACCCTGCCGACGGTTCGGGGCCCGCAGCCGGTCACGCTCAACTACTCGCAGTTCCTGCACGACGTCTCGTCCCACCAGGTGAAGACGGTCACGATCACCACCACAGGCTCCGCGTCCGGCACCCTTGCCAAGGGTACGACCTACACGACGGCAATCCCTCCTCAGGCCGGGCAGGCGCTCCTCAACGATCTGCAGAAGTCCGGCGTTCAGATCACGGCGGAGACAACCGGTACCTCCTTCGGCTCCGAGGTGCTGTCGGTGGTGATCCTGCTGCTCCCGTTCATCGTGCTGGGCTACCTGTGGTGGCGTCTGTCCAAAGGTGCCGGCGGACGCATGCAAGGAGTGCTCGGCGTCGGCAAATCGAAGGCGCAGGTATTCGATGCGGAGCGGCCGAAGACGACCTTCGCCGATGTGGCGGGGTATGAGGGCGCCAAGGACGAGATCCGCGAGGTCGTCGACTTCTTGCAGCACCCCGATCGGTATACGAGGGTTGGCGCGATGGCACCGAGGGGCGTCTTGATGATCGGGCCTCCGGGCACCGGTAAGACCCTCCTGGCCCGGGCGGTTGCGGGAGAGGCAGCCGCACCGTTCTTCTCCGTGACCGGCTCGAGCTTCGTGGAGTTGTTCGTCGGCGTCGGAGCGGCGCGCGTCCGTGACCTCTTCCAGGAGGCTCGGAAGCGCGCACCGGCGATCATCTTCATCGACGAGATCGACGCGATCGGTCAGCGGCGGGGCGGAGCGTCGGCCGTCGTGTCGAACGACGAGCGTGAGCAGACTCTGAACCAGCTGCTGGCCGAGATGGACGGCTTCGATCCGGCAGAGGGGATCGTCGTGATCGCCGCCACCAACAGGCCTGAGGTCCTCGACCCCGCGTTGCTCCGTCCCGGCCGCTTCGATCGACAGATCACGATCCCCCTGCCCACGCTGCCAGAGCGGGTCGCGATCCTGCACGTCCACAGCGAGGGCAAGCGGCTCGACCGGAGCGTGGATCTGAACGTGGTGGCGAGGGGGACGCCCGGGTTCTCCGGGGCGGACCTCGCCAACCTCATCAACGAGGCGGCGATAACCGCAGTGCGGAACAACCGCGAGGTGCTCACCGCCGCCGATTTCGATCAAGCTCGCGACCGCATCATCCTCGGCCGGCGCGAAGGGTCGAACGTGTTGCTTCCCGAGGAAAAGCACGCCGTCGCGATCCACGAAAGCGGCCATGCGCTCGTCGCCGCCTACTCGGACCGGGCGGACCCGGTGGCGAAGGTAACAATTCTTCCCGCCGGGCAGTCTCTCGGCGTGACCGAACAGCTCCCACTCGTCGAGCGCCACCTCTACAGCGAGGAATACCTCCACGACACGCTTGCCGTCTACCTCGGGGGCCGCGCCAGCGAGCTCGTGGTCCTGGGCGAGGGGTCCACCGGTGCCGCGAGCGACCTGGCCAAGGCGACGGAGCTTGCCACCAAGATGGTGCGCGAGTTCGGCCTCTCATCGGCCATCGGACCCGTGGGCTACCCCGTGGGAGGTTCCGTGTACCTCGGTGGCGACAGCTCGGCGTTTTCGAGCCGGCCCTATGCCGAGCAGACCCAGGCATCCATCGACACCGAGGTGTCCCGGTTGCTCCGCCAGGCCGAGGAACGTGCGGTCGAGGTGCTCAAAGAGCATCGCGACGTGCTCGAAAAGCTGGTACAACTGCTGGTGACCAACGAGACGGTTGACGGGTCGCAGGTCTATGCACTCGCTGGCCGACCGGAACCCAGCAGCGGCGGAGGCATGACGGTGGCACCAGACGGGGTTGTCGGAATGGCGGACATCCAGGCGCAGGGGACCTCGGCAAAACCGGGGGAGAAGATGGGTCGGGGAGAATCATGAAGTACATCGAGGTCGCAGGTCTGGGTCGGGTGAGCCAGGTCGGGCTGGGGACGTGGCAGTTCGGCTCGCGAGAGTGGGGCTACGGGAATGCCTACGCGACGGGCACTGCCCACGACATCGTCCGCCGAGCGATCGAGCTGGGAGTGACTCTCTTCGACACGGCCGAGGCCTACGGATTTGGCAAGAGCGAGCGGATCCTGGGCGAAGCCCTCGGAGCAGACCGTACCGAGGTGATCGTGGCCAGCAAGATCTTTCCGGTGGCCCCGTTCCCGGTGATCGTGCGGAACCGCGAGCGAGGCAGCGCCCGTCGGCTGCAACTAAGTCGCATTCCGCTCTATCAGGTCCACCAGCCCAATCCGGTGGTACCGGACTCGGTGATCATGCCGGGGATGCGAACCCTGCTCGAGGAGGGTCGGATCGGTGCGGCCGGTGTCTCGAACTACTCGCTCGAGCGGTGGCGGAAGGCCGATGCCGCGCTCGGGTCCGGTGTGGTCAGCAACCAGGTCCAATTCTCTTTGGCCGAGGCGGGCCCGCTCGAGGAGATGGTGCCATTCGCCGAGCAGGAGGGCCGAATCGTAATGGCCTACAGTCCTCTGGCGCAGGGTCTCCTCAGCGGAAAGTACACCGCGGAAAACCGGCCTGGTGGCGTGCGTCGGACGAACCCGCTGTTCGGCATGGAGAACCTTCGGCGGGTGGCCCCGTTGCTCGACGTCCTGCGCCAGGTTGCGGCCACCCATGACGCCAAGCCGGCGCAGGTGGCATTGGCCTGGTTGCTCAGCTTCCCCCGTGTCGTCGTCATCCCGGGTGCCTCCTCAGTCGAACAGCTGGAGTTCAACGTGGCCTCTTCAGAACTCGAGCTCGATGCCAGCTCCCGGGATGCTCTCACCGACGCGGCCCGGGCGTTCGTCCCCATCTCGGCAATGAGCACACTGATCAGCGAGCTGCGGGCCAAGGTCGGCGTGTAGCGGGCGGCATCTCATGCCTCAGGTGCGGCCGGTCTCAGGTCCTGTGGAACGTCCCATCTTTGAGCGCCCAGCCATCGGGTAGGGCCTTTGGAGTTCCTCTGATCCCCTCGCTCTGCGCGCTGTGCATTGTCGTGCCAGTCATATCCACCCCCGACAGGTTCGTGATGATGAACGACGGATCCTGCAGGCTGGCCCCGGAAAGGTCGGCGTTAGTGAGATTGGCTCGTCCAAAATGGGACTGGCCTAGCTCCTGGATGCCCCGAAGGTCGGCCCGTCGCAGATCGGCGCTCATGAAGTCGGCACGATACAAACGGGCGTCGCTCAGGTTGGCTCCTTCCATGTCGGCCTTCCGCAAGTACGTCGAGTCCATATTGCTGCGCGAAAGGTTGGCGCCGCTCAGATTGGTGTCGTACAGCGTGGCATGATCCAGTCGGGCACCGCTCAGGTTGGCACCGCTCAGATTGGTCCCGATCATCTGGGCGCGGGTGAGATTGGCGTCGACGAATTGTTTGCCGTGTAGGTCGCAGCCATCCCAGTTGACGTCGTGCGCCGCCGGCGCTGAACAATCGCCGAGGGGCTCTCCCGATGCCCCCGCGGTCGAGCTGATTCCGACCGTCGAGACAACGAGGGCTACAAGAACCATGGGGACGGCGAAGAGTCTGTTCATGGTGAGCCCCTCATGTGGTCGATGGACAGGTTTATAGCACTGAACGTCCCGACCTCCGTGAGGACACGGCTGCGATGCCTCGACCCAGGAGCGCCGGACACCGGATCCCTAGTTCACTCGGCCCTCATCGGTGGGCGCCAGGGCGATTAGGGTGTTTGCTCCCGGGTGATCACACGCTGCGTTGGGACACGAGGCTCCGGATTTCCATCCTGAAGGAGAGAATCGAATGAACCAACGCCGAGGACGAATCACACGGCCCATCCGGCGGGTGTCGACTACCTGCGGAGTCGTATTCGCCCTCAGTGTCGTACTAGGGACCGTCGCGCTAGCCCCAAGTGTCAACGCCGATCCACGACCGGCTTCGCCGAGCCACGGAGCCACGGCGCTCGGCGTCGGGGCCAACCGGGTAACGTCCACCACCACTCCGGTGACGCCCACGAGCGGTCCGGTGACGCCAACGAGCGGTCCGGTGACGCCAACGAGTAGTTCGGCGACCTCCACAAGCAGCCCGGTGACGTCCACTAGCAGTCCGGTGACGTCCAACAACTCGATTGCGCCAAACAGCACGCCCGTCACGCCCAACAGTCCGGTGATGCCCGCCAGCAATCCGGTTACGCCTACCAGCCTTACGTTCGCGCCCCAACAGCCCATGACTTCGAGCCCGCCGCAGCAGCTGACCTTCACCAACACAACCGGGTCGGCGATCAACCTGAACGTAGGTTTCTCACAAGATGCGCAAGGTCTCTTGAGGTTGAGCGGCTGTTCACCGGAACCGGCGCTACTGCCTGGCCACTCGTGCGTGCTGAGCGTGGTGTTCAACCCCCCCTTCGGGGGTCAGAGTCTAGATGTGAGTATTTTTTTCAACGCGAGCAACGGGCCGACCTTGGCGCGGGTTCCCGTATTGATTCAATGGTTGCCGATCGTTTTCACCCCATCGACGTCGTTGAACTTGGGATCGGTGCCAGATGGTCAGAGCGGCGGCACTGAAACGGTCAGCCTCCGCAACTTCTGGACGGTCGGTACCTCGGTGACGAGTGTCCGAACGACGCCGGGGTCCGGCTTCAGGGTTACGGGGACCACGTGCGGGGCGCTTCCCTCGGGAGCGACCTGCACCGTGGGCATCACCTACACACCGGGTGTACACGTGGGCCCAGCCACTGACAATCTCACGGTGTCAGGGCCTTGGGGTGGATCAGGTCAAGAGACCTTGCCACTGCACGCTGTCGGGGTGGCTGCCCCCCTGGTTTCGGCCTCCCCGACGAGCTTGAGCTTCCCAACGCCCCAACAAGTGGGAACCTCGAGTGAACCACAGACCGTCACTGTCACCAATGTCGGCACTTCCCCCTTGAGGCTAGCTGCCTCGGTCTCTCCCGGTGAGATCGGAGATTCCTATGTCATCACAAACCAATGCCAAAACGAGGCGATCGCGCCCGGCAAGTCGTGTCAGGTGATAGTCGTGTACCGGCCGTCTGGCGAGGGTGTCACGCCACGCAACGGGGACCTGCTGCTGTTCGACGCCTGGAATAGTCAAAGCCTTGTACGGGTCCCCGTCACCACCGGTCCACTTTTGCCACTCTTCTTCACTCCGCCCGCAATCACCTTGCCACCCACTCCGGTCGATGCGGTCAGTGCCCCTCAGACGATCTCGGTACGAAACTTCGACTCCATTTCGACCACCGTCAACGGCTATCGACTGAGCAGCCCTGACTTTGAAGTGACCGAGTTCACGTGCACTGGACCGCTGGCCAGCGGAGCGACCTGTCAGATCGTGGTCCGCGCCCATCCGACCAAGACCGGCCCCCTATCGGGCCAGCTCGTGATCTCGGGCCCGTTCTACGGTCCCATCGCATCCGAGACGGTTGCCCTGTCGGGCACGGGGACCTCAGAAGTCTCTGGACCAGGACGAAGGGGATCCGGGCGTTTCGGCCACTAAGGCGGCGATGATCGGCACGATCCGACGCGGCTCTGACGCAGCGTCAGATCGGGTACCCGCTGACGTAGTGTTGGCACGGCCGACGGATGCCTCCTGAAGCGGAGCCGATAACCATACCTGGCATCCCGCCGCTACCATTGGTGTCATTCCAAGCCGTCTATTTCTCAGCTGCGCCATCCTTGCCATCACCTTGATTGGACTCTCGATCAGCTGGTGGCTCTCGTTCTTCGTGATCATGGTCACTGGTTTGGTCATAGGCTTATCGAAATCCAATCAGACGAATCGAACTCGTTAATCCTTCTGGCTCGTACCTTCCAGGCGATCGGCGGCGAGCCTCTTTTGGAACTCGGGTCTACCGCTAGTCCCGGAATTCGTGCCGCCGTCATCACGCTGGTGTCCAACGGTTGACCACGTGGCCCTCAATGTGACGCGTATGTGACAGTCACGCTTCGGGCGAACCATCGGGCGCGTGTATCGCCCTGGTCCGTAACTGGTCTCTGGCTGGCAAGCGGCCCATCAGGCCGCTTGCGACGGGAGCACGTCCTGGCGCAAACATCCACAGGATTTCCCAGTGTTTGCACTCACAACTCCGATTCCGGCTACTCCAAGCCACTCGACACGGATGCGGGATCAGTGTCGATAGAGCTGCTGACGACGACCCTGACGGGTGCAATTCGTCAGATGCATCGTTAAGGTTTAGTCGTGCGTGCGATCGTTCTGACCTCGTTCAGCGGGATGGGGCGCGTTACAAACCAGGTTCGGCCACCACGCTGGTCAGCGATTCTCTCTGTAGCAGGCGCATAGTGTGACGATCACCAGTTCGCCTCCTGCCCTCCCGGCCACCGTGCACGCGTGCCTCTTCGATCTGGACGGCGTGCTGACATCGACTGCGGGCCTCCATGCCGAGGCATGGAAGGCAACCTTCGACGCGTTCTTGGCGCACAGAGACCCAGAGCTCGGGGAGGAAAACAAACCGTTCGACATGGTCACGGACTATCGCGAGTACGTCGACGGGCGACTCCGGGATGAGGGGGTCCGCACATTCCTTGCATCGCGCCATATCTCGCTCCCGGAAGGATCGCCCGAGGACCCGCCCGGAGGAGGATCGGTGCATGCGCTGGCCAGATCGAAGGATGAACGATTCCTCCAGCTCATGGACGAGCGAGGCGTGAGCACCTTCCCCGGATCGATCGATTTCGTGCGTGCCGCACGCGCCGTCGACCTCCGGACTGCCGTCGTGTCTGCGAGCACGCACACGACCAATGTTCTCGCGTCGACTGGTATTACCGATCTGTTCGACGTAATCGTCGACGGGATCACTGCGGCCGAGCGTCACCTCGCGGGGAAGCCCTCTCCCGAGACCTACCTTTCCGCGGCCTCGGACCTCCACATGTCAGCGGGCGAATGCGCCGTCTTCGAGGACGCGGTCTCCGGGGTCCAGGCCGGGAAGGCGGGAAGCTTCGGCATTGTCGTCGGTGTCGACCGCGGCGGGAACCGCGAAGCGCTGCTCGAGAACGGAGCGACCATCGTCGTCGGCGATCTCTCGGAGCTGCTGCCGACGTGATAGGTCACCCGAGCTTCCAAATCGAGCCGTGGTGCCTGCGGGAAACGGCACTTGACCTCGATATCTTGGCCCAGAGCGAGTCGCTCTTCGCCTTGTCCAACGGCCACATCGGCTTCCGCGGCAACCTTGACGAGGGCGAACCGACAGCGACCCCCGGGACGTACCTCAACGCTGTCTACGAGCGCCGTCCATTTCCCCACGGCGAGGCTACGTACGGGTCCCCGGAATCAAGCGAGTCCATCATCAACGTGACGAACGGGAAGATCTTCCGCCTCCTTGTGGATGACGAGCCGTTCGACATCCGTTACGGGACGGTGCTTAGCCACGAGAGGTGCCTCGATTTTCAAGCGGGTACGCTCACGCGCACCGTGACCTGGCGTTCACCCGCTGGCGCGACGGTGCTCGTCAGGAGCGTCCGGCTCGTCTCGCTCTCTCAGCGGAGTGTTGCCGCCATTCACTACGAAGTCGAGGCAGCCGACACCCCGGTGCGCGTGGTGCTGCAGTCCGAGCTCGTCACCAACGAGCCCGTCTCCGAGGCTGGGGGCGACCCACGCGCCGCGGCGGACCTCGACAGCCCGCTCGTGTCCGAAGAGCACGGGTCCGATGGGTGCCGGGCTCTCCTTGTCCACCGGACAAGGCAGAGCGGGCTGCGTATTGGGGCGGCGATGGATCACGAGGTTGACGGTCCTGAAGGAACGACGACAGAGTCGGAGAGCATCGATGACTGGGCCCGACTCACGATCACATCCCAGCTCGCAACCGGCGAACGACTTCAGGTCAGAAAGTACCTCGCCTACGGCTGGTCTGCGGCTCGCTCTCGCTCGGCAATTCACGATCAGGTTCTTGGCGCACTCGTGGGCGCGCGCAAGACTGGTTGGGACGACCTGCTCCACGAACAGCGTGTGTACCTTTACGACTTTTGGAGCGGCGCGGACATCGAGCTCGAAGGAGATCCGGAGGTCGAGCAGGCGGTCCGCTTCGCGCTCTTCCACGTGTTCCAGGCAGGGTGTCGATCCGAATGCCGCGCCATCCCAGCAAAGGGCCTCACCGGTCCCGGATACGACGGCCACTCATTTTGGGACACCGAGACGTTCGTGCTCCCAGTCCTCACCTATACCGATCCGGCCTCTGTGAAGGACGCGCTGGAATGGCGACGTTCGATTCTCGGTCCAGCTGAGGAGCGGGCCCGTCAGCTGGGCTTCGAGGGCGCGGCGTTCCCTTGGCGAACGATCTCCGGGCAGGAGTGCTCGGCCTACTGGCCGGCCGGCATTGCTGCCTTCCACGTGAATGCAGACATCGCTGACGCCGTCGTCCGCTACCTCGACGCGACTTGTGACGAGGATTTCGAGCGAGGGACGGCCTTTGACCTCCTGGTCGCAACTGCTCGCCTTTGGCGCAGCCTCGGCCACCACGACTCCGGAGGGAGCTTCCGGATCGATGGCGTGACGGGCCCAGACGAGTATTCGGCGGTTGCCGACAACAACGTGTTCACCAACTTGATGGCAAGGCGAAACCTGCTCGAGGCGGCTCGGCTTGCGACCACGCACCACGACCTCGCCGCTCAATCCGACGTCTCGGTCGAGGAGGTCGCGTCGTGGCGAGATGCGGGCGAGAAAGTCTTCATGCCTTATGACGAACGGCTGGGCGTCCACCCTCAGGCTGAGGGCTTCACCAACCATGACCA
Source organism: uncultured Acidimicrobiaceae bacterium (assembly GCA_963781305.1). Lineage (GTDB taxonomy): Bacteria > Actinomycetota > Acidimicrobiia > Acidimicrobiales > RAAP-2 > DASXMT01. Next base: position 125,235 of record CAWAFL010000013.1, on the reverse strand, counting down.
GTGGGACTTCCGCCACACTCGCACCGATCAGTACCCACTCTTGCTGCACTTCCCGTATTTCGACCTCTACCGCAAACAGGTGGTGAAGCAGGCTGACCTCGTGCTTGCCATGTACCTCTGCGGCGACGCGTTCACCCCCGAAGAGAAGCTGCGGAACTTCGCCTACTACGACGCAATCACCGTCCGGGACTCGTCGCTTTCCGCCAGTGTCCAGGCCATCCTCGCTGCGGAGGTCGGCGCCCTCGACCTCGCCTACGACTACCTGGGGGAGGCCGCGCTCATTGACCTCGACGACCGCGAGCGCAACACTCGCGACGGGCTTCACCTCGCCTCGCTCGCAGGGTCATGGACGGTACTCGTTGCCGGCTTCGGTGGGCTTCGCATCCGCAACGGCTATCCCTGGTTAAGCCCTCGCTTGCCCGAGGAGATCACGAAGCTCCGATTCACTTTCCGCTATCGGGGCCGTCGTCTCTCGGTGACGATCCAGGCAGACGGCGCGACTTACGAGCTCCTCGAGGGCGATCCGATCACTGTCTTCCACCACGGCAACCAGCTGGATCTCCACGATCACCCGGTCGAGGCGGCGCTACCTCCCCTGGGCGCGCCGCCGGAGATCGCGCAACCACCGGGGCGTGCTCCGCTTCACCGCCAACGCAGCCATCCCCAGTAGAGCCCGCTGGTGTTTCCGTCCTCGTGACGGCGAGTTCTATCTGTCCGGTTGCCGCGGCCGAATGTTGAACCCGAGCTTTCCGAGTATCCGGACGGCGCCAGTCTTCCGCCCTCGAAATCGCCTGAGGCAAGGCGCTTGCCGGTGGCGAACTCGTATGCCGTTCCCAGTATTGCTTTGGGTGGATATGCGCGCCCTTCCCACATGAGGTCGTAACTCAATGTACGACTAAAGCCATGCTTGGCAAAGAACTTCTCTGGACCGAGTCGGTCGTACTCGCGTACTGCTCGCAACACGTCTGCGGGGGTCACTTTGTCCCAGGTCACCATGGTTTCACCTCCATTTGTCGCTCTTGTGGTCTAGCCAACCCTGTCGGCGTCTTTGCCGATCAGGGTGGTTGTACGTCGCCGGTCGTCACGACGGAAGCGCCCCATCCTGTTCCAGGTCGCCCCGGACTGCGAGCAACCATTACGCTGCGTGCCGGCGGATGAGCTGGTCTGCGATGGCATCGAGGTCACCCCCGACATAGTTGGGGCTGCGGGCCGACGTCCAACGGCGCAGTGCCTTCGCGGAGGATCAGAGCTGCCTGCGAGCCGGCCGCCAGGGCGCCAATCGTGTCCCAGACGTGACAGGCGATCAGGCAGATGTCGCCCGGATCGACGCCGAGCTCGCCCGCAACGAAGTGGTAAGCCTCCTGGGCTGGCTTGTGACGCTTGACCGTCTCGTCGACGCTAAAACGGCGTTCAAAGAGGTCGATGACGCCGGCCTGCTCCAACTGTCGGCCGGGGATCTCCAGCGTATTGTCTGTGAGCGTGAACAAGCGGAAGCCGTGGTCGCGTAGCCGATCCAGAGCCGCAGGGACCTCCGGATGTGCTGGCATCGAAGCGAACCTCTCCGTGAGCTCAGCGCCCTCCTTGTCGCTGATGGGGATACCTCGGGTGGCAGCGAGCATCCGCAGAGCGGCACCGCCGATGTCGGTGAACGGCACATAGACCTCTGCCAGCGTGAGGGCCTCGGAGTAGGTGATCAGCCCAGCGAACCACAGCCGCATCGCAGCAGGATCATCGAAGATCCGGTCAAAGGTGGGGCGGATCGTGTCCAAGTCGAGCAGCGTCTCGTTGACATCGAAAACGATGATCGGTCGATGAATCATCGAACACTCCTTTCGTGGGTTAAGACGACAATGGGCGGTATCGGCCAGATGACCGGGGTGACGACAATGCCGCCTCGCGAACGGCTTGCGCCCCCTGCCGGTTGACCTCGTTTGCCGTCGGCGTCACGGGCAGGCGGTGGTCGAGTGGTCACGGAATTCGTCGGTCTCTTTCACATATCGAGGGCGATGTCAGACTGCGGCTGGGAGCAGCAGATCAGCACATCGCCCTCGCCGGGCTCTTCGAGCGGGTCGGGTCTGTATTCGACCTGACCGCTCACCAACCCGCTCTCGCAGGTGTGACACACGCCTGTACGACACGACCACCTCACTGGGACGTCGCAAGCCTCGGCGAGCTCCAGCAAGCTCGAGAAGGCTGGATTCCAGGGGACGGCCAGGTTGCTACGACTGAACGAGATTGTTGGTCCGGCACCAGGCGGCCCGTCAGGCGGATGCGGTGTTTTGGCGGTCGATCCGACCACGCCAGGCGTGATCGAGTCGCTCGGCCCGAAGATCTCGGTGCGTACCCGGTCCGGCGTGATCCCCCGCGCCACAAGCGCAGCACCAAGATCGTGCATGAACGAGCCTGGCCCGCACAGGTAGAAGTCGGCGTCGGTGGGGACGCCTGCCTGGTCGAGCACCTCGGCGTTCAGATGGCCGGCCACGTCGAAGTCACCACCGGTCCGGTCATCGGCTCCGGGCCTGCTGTAGCAGACCAGGCGGTGGGCGTCTGGCAGCGTGGCGAGGAGGCGATTGACCTCCTCGGCAAAGCTATGTTCGCGGCGGTTGCGCGTGCTGTGCACCCACCAGACCTCCCGCGACGTACCCTCGTGTACCAAGGCATGAAGCATGGCGAGTACCGGCGTCGCACCAACGCCGGCGCTCACGAGGACGACCGGTCGATCGCTCGCCACGAGCACGAAGTTGCCTCTTGGAGCTCCGATCTCCAAGGTGTCACCGACGCGAAGCCGCGTATGCAGATAGCCACTGGCGGCGCCTTCGACTTCACGCTTCACGCTGATCCGGTAGCCGCCACTATCCGGAGGCCCTGAGAGCGAATAGCTGCGAAGCAGAGGAGCGCTGTCAGGGCCGGGCTGCAGCCGGATGGTGAGAAATTGTCCCGGGCGCGCCGAAGGTGCGACCGCTTCATCCGAGGGTCCGAGCCGGATCGAGATCACGGTCGCGCTTTCCCGGTCGATGCCGACCACCGTGAACCGGCGCAGACCGGACCAGGCGACCGGCGGTCCGGCGGCGGGGTTGAGCGCCTCGTTTCCGGAGACGCTGGGATCCTGGTCGAGCAGAGCCTGGAAGGATCCTCGCCACCCTTCACTCAGGGCCGGGATGCGCAGAGCACGAGTAAGACTCCGACGAGGGTGGCGGGGCAGGTAGAGCAACCCGTCGATCTCGACGACGGTCATGGCTTCGGGGCCGGTTGCGACCTTCACGATGGTGTCGCCCGCTTGGACCTCGCCCTCTTGCAGTACCCGGAAGTAAAACCCCGACCTGCGGTGAGAAACAAGCAGTGCCGGCATGCGGGGCTCGCCCATGCGGATCCCCACGCGGTAGCACGTCACGCGTGGCTGAGTGACTTCGAAGAGAGCGTCACCGATTCGGTAGTGGTCACCGATGCAGACTTCTTCATCTGGCAGTCCCTCGACGGTGAAGTTCTCTCCGAATTGTCCATAGGTGAAGTCCTTGCGCCCGAGGTACTCCTCCCAGTAGCGGTATGACTCGATCTGATAAACGAAAACAGCACGCTGTTCTCCACCATGGCCAGCGAGGTCACCCTGCCCGTCGCCATCGATGTTGAGCTTCCGGGCCATCCTGGGACCCTGCACCGGGTGCTTCCACACACCGGTGTGCACGGTCCTGCCCTGCCAGGACACATCTCGTGGCATCCCGACATTGAGAGACAGAAGCGAAGGCATATTGGACTCCCGCTCCGCAACAAGGGCCGTTTCCGCTAAACCAATCCTACCGGTCATTGCCCGTTGGGCGGGGATTTCATCGGCATCGAGGTGCCGGTCGACACCATGCGGGATCACATTCTGACCGGGGTGGAGTCTCAGCCTGGTGCCATCCAGGGTTACCGAGACCTTGTCCGGTTCGAACGACAGGGGGCCGGATATGCGTCTGACCTCTGGCCAGGCGTCCCGATAGGACCACGCCGCTCCCTGCGCGTCCTCGATATCGCAATAGCTGCACAGGCCCTTGTACGAGCAGAAGGTCTGGCCCTCGACAGGAGTGAGAGCGGCTTCGTTGACGTCAGCGGGCGGGACGTACCAGCGAGGTGCGAACCCCAACTCGCACAGGACCAGCGGGCCGGTGCTGGCGGCGATGAGTTGCTCGCCGCTGTGCACGATGAGGTGGCGGCTGGCCTGACGGATGTCGATGCGGTGGTAGGAGTCGGCCGCGTGGCCGACGATCCGTTCGTCCTCTTCGTAGAATCCTCGCCACGCTTGATCGCGCCCTCCCGATTATCTCATCCACCGTGCGACGGGCCCGCTAGTCAAAGCTCATCCCTTAGCGGGGACCCACGCGTGCCCTTTGAGCGTCAGTCGATTCGATCGGGGGCGGCGTTCCATTTCCAAGACCGTCTGATATTCGGTAACCTTTGATAAGTACAACTGCTTTCATCTCCACGCCGAATGCCTCCTTTCGCCCCATTCGGTATCCAGTCGCAACGCGACCAGTGCGCGACGTGACTGCCGCTCGAGGTCATGGAACACTAGGGTCGGAACCAAGCCCTTGAGCGGCCGGTGTCCGTTGACCGTGCCGATCGGGCGAATGTCCCCCTAACTACGCGGAGTAAGCGCATCGCATGAAACTCGGAGGATTCAGATCCGCGGCGCAGAGGAACTGAGGTGAGTCCGGCTGATTCGGAGGCCGAGCTGGTCGGCCGTCTGCGCAGCGGCGATGAGGACGCGTTTGTGACGCTGGTCGATCGCTACCAATTGCCCCTCCTGCGCTTGGCTCGATCGTTCGTTCCCAGTCAGGCAGTGGCCGAGGAAGCGGTTCAAGACACCTGGCTGGGCGTGGTCCGTGGTGTCGAGCGCTTCGAGGGGCGGTCCTCGCTGAAGACCTGGCTGTTCCAGATCCTGGCCAACCGTGCCCGGTCAGCCGGTGCCCAGGAGCATGCCGACGCGCCGCTCGAGTCACTCCACTCGGTCGATCCGAATCGCTTCGATAGCCAGGGACGATGGGCTGATCCGGTCGAGCAATGGCTGGACCAGCGTGAAGACCGTCTGGAGGCCGCAGCCTGGTCGCCCATCCTCAAGGCTGCTCTCGACAGCTTGCCCGAGCGTCAGCGTCAGGTCGTCCTCCTCAGGGATGTCGAGGAGCTTTCGAATGGAGATGTCTGCTCAGTGCTCGGGATAAGCGGAGGCAATCAACGGATTCTGTTGCACCGGGGGCGGGCCCAGATGCGTACGATCCTTGAGACCGAAATGAAGAAGGTCTGACGGATGTTGTTGCTGCGACGAAAAGACATCGAGTGCCAACAGGCCGTTGAGCTTGTCACCGACTACCTCGAAGACAGGCTCTCGCGTCGGGATCGACGCCGTTTCGAAGCCCACATACGCGCCTGTCCCAACTGCTCGGCGTACCTGGATCAGATCCGGGCGACGATCGCCTTGACCCACGCCATCGACCAAGACGACCTCACCCCCCAAGCGCGGGCCGATCTCATCGATCTCTACCGGCGCTGGCGATCGGAATAGGCTCGGCTGCTCCCTCCCTGGGCTCTGCCCTTCCTCGGAAATGCCTGATCAGCAGGCATCTGTAACGGATTGCGGTTCGAGGGGACTACATGGTGTCTGTTCACCCACAGGACCCAACAGCGTTGAACTCCAGCGCTGACCTACAGCCAGGGAGGCGCCGCACCGATGAACACCCTTCTCCGTTCCGGAATTGCCGCGATGGCGACCATTGGATTGGCTACGACCGTCTCTGTGTCGGTCCCGTCGACGGCCGGTGCGGCCACGCCGCAGGGCACCTTCGTCAGCGGTGGCCATAACGTCGTCTTCGTCCAGACCGACAATCCCGCCGGTAATCAAGTCGTGGCCTATGACCGTGCGGCCAACGGCAGCCTCACCCTGGCGAACACCTATGCCACCGGGGGGCTGGGTGGTGTTCTCAGCGGCTCCGCCGTGGACCACCTCGCCTCGCAGGGCTCTCTCACCTATGACCAGAGCAACAACCTCCTCTACGCGGTGAACGCCGGCAGCAACACCCTGTCGGTCTTCTCGGTGCATGGCGACCAGCTCACCTTGCACCAGGTGGTGAGCTCGTTCGGGAGCTTTCCCGTGAGCGTGGCCACACACGGGAATATCGTTTACGTGGCCAACGCCGATAATGGTGGGTCGCTCCAGGAGTATCTCGTACTGTTTGGATACTTGATCCCCGTCCCCGGGTCGAATCGCGCACTAGGCCTGGACCCATCAGCCACACCGCAGTTCACCAACACCCCCGGACAAGTTGGCTTCTCGCCTAACGGCTCCAAGTTGATCGTGACAACCAAGGCCAACGGCAATGACATCGACGTCTTCAACGTCGGGTTCTTGGGGACCCTGTCGCCCACGCCAGTGGTGAACTCCGAGCCCAACGCCGTCCCCTTCGGCATCACCTTTGACGCTGCGGGACATCTGGTCGTCGCCGAGTCCTCCAGCACCAATCCGGCCTTGGCTACCTTCACCCTCAACGGGGACGGGACGGTCACGCCCATCGACACGGTGGGGACCGGCCAACCGGCCACCTGCTGGGTGGCTCCCGCGCAGGGCTTCCTCTTCGCCTCCAACGCCGGGGGCCCCTCGGTGAGCGGCTTCCAGCCAGCTCCTTCTGGCCAGCTCACATTCCTCGGGAACACGACCACCGACCCGGGTACGGTCGATGCATCGGCGTCACCCGATGGTCAGTTCCTCTACGTCCAGACCGGCGGGAACGGGATCGTTGACGAGTTCCAGGTCAACACGGGCGGCTCCCTGACCGAGATCGGATCGGTGACTGTGGCCGGTGGGCAGGGTGGCGACGGCATCGTCGCCTTGTAGGCGTCCAGACTCAGCTGCACGGCAGGAGAGCCGCTGGCAAGGTCCGCTGCCCGGCCGGCGTGCTTGGGGCTGGTCACGCCGTGCCCTGGCGTCCGCGCCGACCCTCAGCCAGTTCGGATCGCTGTGAAAGGTCTGGCCTTCCGCCGAGGTTGGGTCGTCCGACGGCGTCAACACTGCCGGTGACCTCCTCTGTGGGTCGGCGAGCGCAGTCATCGTTCCCCCAGCGATGATGCCGAGATCCCGGCGGCGCGGGCCGCTTCCATGATCTCGGGATGCCCAAGACGCCAGGTGACGTTGAGGTTGACTCGCACCAGCTTCCAAGTGCCGCCCTCGCGCACGAGCCGGTTCCGGTAGTAGCCGCCGATCGTGTAGTACGACTCCGGATCCTCCGGATCGAATACGTGGTGGGCTCGCACGTACATCGTGATCTGCGCGGTATCGCCCTTCAGTTCCACCAGCGGATTCGACATCATGTGCTGCGTAGCGGCGAGGCCCCCGAACAACGGCTTCAGCCCGGCAACCCAGTCATCAGCCGTCATGGTCACCGGCGGCCGCCCGGGTCCATAGCTCGAGAAGTCGAAGTCGACCTCGTCGGCGAACAACGAGCGGTACATCGCCCAGTCACGAGTGTCGACGCCGGTGGCGTACCGATACACGCACTCGGCGACGGCTAGCTTGTCCTCTGCACTCACGCGAACAGGTCCTCCCACAGTGCTCGGTCGTCACCGACCGAGTGCTCCCCGATTAGTCCCAACCAGCAAGAACGCTAGTGCTTCCGGTGCAGGGGTCGAGGTGCCGATGAACCCTTCGCTCGCCGCACCGCGTTGTCGTTCGGTCGGCCTGATCCCACTAAACAGACAGATAAGGAAACAATCCGCCTACCGATGCGAGGCGGCTAACGTCGATCTGTCCCCTGAGCGTGCGGGCTCGTAACATAAAGTAGTTCCGAGCACGAGGAGGATGCAATGAGCGAGTACGGGTTGCGGGTCGGTACAGTCGAGGTCCGCTCGGCAGGACCGATCGGCTTCGGGCCGGCCGGGATCCTGTTCCTGGCTGACAACGTTGCCGCCAAGGTGTTCGCCGTCGACGTGGCCGATCCGGGCCCTGACGCCGGCTCGGAGCCCTTCGATCTGGAAAACGTCGATGCGCACATCGCCTCGGTCGTTGGTTGCGAGGCAGACGACCTGGTGATCAAGGACATGGCCGTCCACCCGAGGTCGCACAACGTATACCTGTCGGTGCAACGTGGTCGCGGCGACGCCGGACAGGCCGTGCTGGTACGGATCGACCATCTCGACGGGACGGTGGCCGACGTTCCACTCGCCGGTGTCCCCGTGGCACAGGTGTCGATCGCCGATGCTCCGGGCACCGACGACGAGCGGTTCGACGTCATCCTTCCCCAGGGCGACGAAGGGGACGAGATCCAGGTTGGCGACCGAACGATCCGCGTCCTGCGTCAGCCCATCCGCACCTCGACGGTTACCGACATGGCCTACGTCGACGGGGCGCTGCTCGTCGCCGGATTGTCGAATGAGGAGTTCTCGTCCAAACTGCGGCGGATCCCGTTCCCCTTCGCCGATGCGGTCGCCGACAACAATCTCGAGATTTATCACGTCTCACATGGCAAGTGGGAGACGGCCGCCCCTATCCGCACGTTCGTGCCCTACGACGGGGGCCGCTGCATCCTGGCCAGCTACACCTGCACGCCCGTCGTGCATTTCGACTTGGCCGACCTGACTCCGGGGACCAAGACGGTGGGCCGCACCGTGGCCGAGCTGGGCGCCATGAACCAGCCGCTCGACATGGTTTCCTTCGTGCAAGACGAGAAGGAGCACCTCCTCGTGGCCAACACCTCCCACGGCCTGATCAAGATCGCCTGCGCTGACATCGACCGCCAGGCGCCGCTGACCGCGCCTACCGAGCCAATCGGGGTACCCCGTGAGACCGAGGATCTCCAGGGGATTACCCGCCTGGCCAACCTCAACGGTGCCTACGTGCTGGCCCTCCAAGCCGACAGTGACGGCCAGCACCTCCGGTCGCTGAAGACCGCCTCGCTCTAGCCGTCACCGGGAGCCGTGGTGACCGCCGTGTCGTGGTCGCGCTGCGGTGACGAGGACTGCATCCGCATCGAGGGAATAGCCCCTGGAGCGGATATCCGTGTCCATACCGGGGCGCCGGTGGCAATGGACGGGTTACCGGGGACGGCCGGCCGCCTCCTTCGAGACGGCGACGGGGTGTGCTTTGCCCCCCGGTTCGCATTCATCGCGGGCACGGCCTACACCGTGGTGGTCGACGGCGCCACCGCCGGTGCGCTCGTCCGCCCCGCCCAGGAACATCCCGCCACCACCGAAGTGCTCGCCGTCTACCCGACGGAGACCACAGTGCCGCGCAATCTGCTGCGGTGCTACGTGTGGTTTTCAGCGCCCATGAGCGAGGGATATGCCGCTGACCACGTCAGACTCGTCGATCACGCCGGAGAGACCATGGTCGGGGCGCTGCTAGCCGGCGACCACGAGCTGTGGGACGCAACCCACCGCCGCCTCACCATTCTGTTCGACCCGGCCCGCATCAAACGGGGCCTCGTCCCCCACCGCCAGGCCGGCTACCCCCTCCAGGTAGGCGCTTCGTTCCGCCTCGTGATAGACCCCGGTTTCCGCGATGCTCTCGGAACCCCGCTTCGCGCCGAGGCCGAACGGTCCTACCAGGTCAAGGACGACGAGCGCGGCCACGTCAACCCCGGCCGATGGACGCTAACTGTCCCCCGCGGTGACACGAAGGAGGCGCTCGAGATCGCCTTCGAGCGGCCGCTCGATCACGGCCTCATCGGCCGCTGTCTCCACGTAATCGGCCCCGACGGCCGCCCGGTTGCTGGCACGGTGGAGATCGGCCCAAGAGAACGCTCGTGGCGTCTCGTCCCCCGAAACGGCTGGGCGTATGGCTCGCATCAGCTCGCCGTCGATCCGGTCCTCGAGGACGTGGCCGGCAACTCCGTCAGTCGTGTCTTTGACCGGGACCTGGCCCGGCTCCAAGACAGGCCCGTGAACGCCCCGCCACCCACACTGACGTTTCGCCCACACTGACGTTCAGGCCACACTGACGTTTGGCCCACAATGACGGTGAGTTGATTCGTCGTACAAAACTGCCGTCGACCGAGCCGCGTGGATCGAGGCTATAGAGAAACGGATTCAGCGGCAGCCTCGGTGAGCTTTGCCACTTCCCCCGGGTGCGAGACCATCGCCAGGTGGCTCGACGGAACTTCGACGACGGTTGCGCCCATACGCTTGGCGAACAGGCGCTCGGCGTCGGCTGGAAGGGCCTCATCGTCAACGGCAACCATGTACCACGAGGGCAGAGACTTCCAGGCCGGGACACCCATAACGTCATTGAATGCTGCGGCGGCCAACGGCTGCTGAACGGCGTAAAGGACTCTCGCCTTCACCGGATCAACGTCGGCGGCGAAATGGTTGACAAAGTCGTCCTCTGAAAGCCAGACGAATCCCCTGTTGTCGATGAACTGGTGGGCCAGCGCCGGCGTCACCGGACCCTGCGCCAGGAGCGCACCCAGCGACTCGCCTTCATCAAGCCCGAAGGCGGCGACGTAGACCAGACCGGCGACGTTCGGTGCGTCCGCGCCCAGCGCCGTCATGATCTGACCACCGTACGAATGCCCAACGAGGACAGTGGGGCCATCCTGGAGAGTCAGTACCTGGCGGAGCCGGGCGACGTCGTCTGCGAGCGAGGTCATCGGAAACTGGGGAGCTGTGACCTTGTGGCCCTCGGCCTGTAGTTGCTCGATGACGGCGCTCCAGCTCGATCCGTCGGCCCACGCGCCGTGGATAAGGATGACACCCATTTCGGATTTACTTGACTCCATGTTGATCTTCCTTTCTTTGTTTCCTACAGGACGACCCAATATGTCGACCGAGGACTCAGTCGCCGGTCATGCCAGAAGCGGGGAGACCCGTGGCCCGGGGCTGAACGGGCCGACGCCGACAAGTGGGTGCCGTCCATGCACGCTTGCATCGGTTCCGAAGATGCCGAGGCCGGCTTGGCGCTGCGAGTCGTCATCGCGACCGAGCTCTCCGGTGCGGACCGAGTTCCCCAGCCCGGGATGGGTCAAGACGACGGTCGCCACCAGTCGGAGATTCGAACCCGACGGGAAACCTGTTCTCTGGCGGCTTGCTTCTTCGCCTGCTGATATCGATGTCGATTGAATAGGTTCCAAACTCAATCGATACCGTGAGCGGACCGATCCGGCGCAAGGCTCGGAGAATGAACAGGTCCTCTCCCAGGACATCAGCGTGCACCGTGGCCGTACCCCTGGCCCGGGCGCTGTCGAGCAACGAATCAACCATCCGGGTGCCGATGCCTCGGCGCTGCCATGCGTCCTCTACCAGGACAGCCAGATCAATGGTTCCCGTGGCACCAACACCAAGACTCGCCACTCCCATGCAGGTTGAGCCATGCCAGGCGAGAAGCGTTTGGTCGACTGGTCGATCCCGGAGCAGTGCGCCGTAGTAGGCCACACCATCGGTGAAGCCGTGGAACCGGTGAAACAAGGTGGCACGCGAGCAGCGGGCCAACATGGCCAGCACGGCCTCGAGGTCTGGCGCAGTTGGCCGGAGAACCGCCACTTCGCTCACCAAACGGTGTGGCGCGTTGGTCGTTTGATCCATCATGACAGTCGTCATATAATTGGCAGTATGAATCATGACACGTGTCATAGTCAAGGCCCAATCTCGTTCCACGACGGGCGGGGGCTCTCGTGATGGCGGCCGACGCATCTCGAGCTCGGGAACGACCGCCGCGGGAGCGGATGGTCCGTAGCGCGGCGCAGCTCATCCGGCGCAAGGGAGTGTCGGGGACCGGCATGCGAGAGATCGTGACTGACGCGGATGCCGCTCGAGGATCCCTACAGCACTACTTCCCCGGTGGGAAAGAGGAGCTGGTTTCCGATGCCCTGCTCTGGGCGGGCGACGTGGCGGCGCGTCAGATACGAGGATGTCTCAGCGAGCTAAAGTCGAGAACACCGGGCGCTTTGTTGGCTTGCGTCGTCGACTGGTGGCGAGGTGATCTCAGCGACCAGCAGTTCTCGGCCGGGTGCCCCCTGGTGGCGGCCGCAGCGGACACAGCAGCCACCAGCGATCAGCTTCGCCAAGTGCTGCGGCGAGCATTCGACGGTTGGCTCGAGCCGCTTTCCGAGAGCCTGGTCGAGCTCGGCGTGCCCCCGGAGCGATCCGACAATCTCGCCATCGTTGTCATCGCCGCCCTTGAGGGGGCGATCGTACTGGCTCGGATACGACACGACCTGACCCCATTCGACGCTCTCGTCCTCGAGCTTGGGCCTCTGCTTGATGCCGTAGCCAGTCCTACCGCTTCAGGATTAGCCAGGTGAACTCAACCAACATCTGGGTTCAGGTTCGCAAGGCAATCGAGTCGTTCAGCCATCAACATGACTGAAATGGCGCTTGTCAAGGGTACGAATCGGGCATAACGACAAACCGACGTATAACTACAAAGGATCGACATGACAACGATCACATTGGAAGAGAGTTGCTGCCAATCCGGATCGTTTAGCAGGTTTCGTGGCCTGCCGATGGCAGAGGGAATATCGGCAAAAGGAGGCGATGACCGGAAAGGTGATGTGCGAACGGGTAGGGGAACCTTCAGCGCAGGCGAGACGATCAGCATAGTTACACATACAAGCCTCGCTTCGAGGACGGCCAGGGCCCAATCCCGAGCAGCGCGCTGATACAGCCCACCTCGAGGCACCGAGCTAGCTGATACAACTAGCTCGGTGCCTGTGCAGTGCCGCGGCTAGCAACCACAGGCCTGCGAATGAGCAAGGCTGCTCCGAGCCCGATGATTCCCACAACCGCGAGGGCGATCATCGCCGCCCCGTAGGAATGGCGGGTGAAGGTGGAGATAAGGATTGTTCCGGCGATCGCGGTGCCCAGCGATGAGCCGAGATTGGAGATGGCGCGAGAAAGACCCGATATCTCACCCTGCTGGGCTTCGGGGAATGACGATTGCACCACGTTTACGGAAGGAGTGAGCATGACGCCCACTCCAAGGCCGATGAGCAGGAGCCCAGGAGCAAATGCCCAGGGACTGGGAGATCCCGCAACGAGGGCGAGCAATACGGCGACCCCGGCGATTGTCACGCAAAAGCCGGCGAGGATGAGCGTCCGTTGAGCGTATTTCTTGGCCAACCGCTCAGCCGCCAGGGATGAGACCAGGATGCCTCCCGTGGCTGCTGTGAAGATCACGCCGGTCTGGATCGCGTTGTAACCACGGACCACTTGCAGATATGCCGAGACGACGAAGGCCGTCCCGATCAGAAGCAGCCACTGGACATTCTGTGTGACGAGTCCCAGGTTCGACGTCCGGTTGCGAAAGAGCCCAGTCGACAGCAGGGGTTCCCGACCACGGCGCTCATAGGCACGGATATGCAACACGAACAGTGCGATCACAATGGCTCCGACGACCAGCAACGCCGCTGTCAGTGCCAGGTTGGTGTCGGCCGACAGCACGCCCATCACGATGAGCACCAAACCAGCCGCCGAGAGGACTGCGCCGAGCAGGTCGAATGGCTTCGTCGGATCGGCTGGGACGGGATCAACGAGCGAGCGGCTGAGGAGCACGATCACGGCGACCACGATGGCCTGAAAGACGAAGGCGGCGCGCCAACTGATGGCGGTCGTGATGAGGCCACCGATCAGCGGACCAGCGGCTGCACCGACCCCACCCATCCCGGTGATCACCCCAAAGGCCCGAGCCCGCGACGTCGTATCGGTGAACAGCATCGTCGTGAGGATGTAGACCGGGGGGATCAAGAGGGCGGTGCCAACGCCCTCGAAGATCGAGTTCCCGAGAATGAGGACGCCCAGATTCGGCGAGACCGCACTGATCAGCGCCCCTACTCCATAAATGATGAGCCCGATCGTGAAGCACCGCTTCCTTCCCCAGCGGTCAGTCAGCTTGCCGCCTGGAATCATAAGGGCCGCCATAACCAACAGGAAGACGGTGATGGCGATCTGCACCCCCTGAGCAGTCGTGTTCAGGTCCTTGCTGATGTCAGTGATCATGACGTTCATATTGGATCCGGCAAAGCTGCAAATGAACTGGGCCAGGGCCAGGGGAATCAAGATCTTCCGCAGTGAAGAGGGCGCCCGCCCCGGTGGGAGACCCTCAGGCATTTCGCACCGCATCACGTGACTGCAAGATGGCTACTCCCTCCATCTCATGGCCTGGTTCTTGTGGCATGGCCTCGTTCTTGTGGCGTGGGCTGGTTCTCGCAGCGTTGAGGCAGGCGTTCTCGTTTCTTGAACTGTGCATCGGTGCCTGGACTGGCCCCAATAAAGGCTCTGCTAGCTGTGGATTTGTCGCTAGCCCACATGGCAGAATTAAGACGGGCGTTACAGCTGTTCGACGTCCAATCCCGAGAAGCACGCGTGTACCACGAAGCACCGTTATCACCATCACCCCTCTCGGCGACACTTCGGTTGCCCGACAGACGCACATGCTTGATTCACAAGCCAGCGCTCATCCGGCCTAGTGCGGATCCTTCTATGACAACGCTGGGACGGGTCACTATAGCTATGAGCCTGCCAGGCGAGAGATGAGGACCTTCTCGGAGAACTGCGTCGGTAGTGGACGTCTATCCCCCATAAGGTTATCTTAAGTTGCATATGGCTGCCTTGTACATGGCGTCTCCCAGTGGAAGTCGGTGCGGCTTGCTGTTGCGGCAGCAGCCGAGGGGAGCGCCGGTAAGTGTTCGACGTGGAGCACCGGTCAGTGTTCGACTTCCGGTCTGGGGGTCGGCGTGAAACCCTTATTTGGATGACCATGCAGAGGTCTGAGCCGGGGCCGGCCAGTCCGAAGGGCGGGACCGGGATCGCCCTTCCGGCTCCAACAGCCCGGCGACCGCTGCCCATCCCATCACGACCGGTCGGGGTCCCGCGCACTCGCGCCTTGGCACGAGCTTTGCCTGGCCGGAGGTGCCGGCTGCTCGTGTGCCATGCGCCAGCGGGGTTTGGCAAGACCACCTTTGTCACCCAGTGGAGTGAACGAGATCGTCGACCCTCCTCGTGGCTCACCCTCAGGGAGGCCGACAACGATCCGGTTCTATTTCTGAAGCACCTGTGGAGCGCGTTGGAGCAGCTGAAGAGCCTCGATCCGCACTACGGCCAGGACCTTGAGTCTTTTAGTCCTCAAGTCGACGCAGCAGCCGCCCGGCTTTTGGACCGCTTTGGTAGTCACACACCCATGCAGCTGGTTGTGGACGAGATCGAACGGTTGACCGAACCGGCGGCCCTCTCGGTGTTCGATTCCCTGGTTGCAACGGTGCCCGAAGGATCGCAACTCGTCATCGTCGGTCGGAGCAAGGCCAAGCTGCATCTTTCGAGATCGCGTGCCTCAGGAGACCTTTGGGAGGTGGGGAGCTCCGATCTGTGCTTCAGCATCGACGAGACCCTTGAGGCGTATCAGCGGGCGGGTATGGCCATTTCACCTGACGAGGCTGGTCTGCTCTGCACGGAGACCGAGGGCTGGCCAGCGGCGGTCGGACTAGCGTTGATGGCCACCGCGGCGCATGGAAGCCGCCACCTGGGAGTAGAGGTTCCCCGTCGCCAGATAGCCGACTACCTCATGGAAGAGGTATTGGAAAACGAGGCGGACGCCACCCGACAGTTCCTCATCGAGACTTCCGTCGCTGATCGGTTGTCGGGGCCGCTGTGCTCTGCGATCACCGGCCGACCAGACGCCGCCAAGGTTTTGATTGATCTTGAAAGGAGGAACCTCTTCGTGTCGCCAATGGACGGAGAGGGACAGTGGTATCGCTACCACCAAATCTGGCGCTCGTTCTTGTTCAACGAGCTGAGATCCTCAGGACGCGACATCTCTTTGCTCGAGAGTTTGGCCGCAGAGTGGCACGAGAGGCACGGCGATGCCGCGGATGCGTTCGAGCTGTTCTGCCGATGCGATGACCTCGAGCGTGCCGGTGGGGTCTTGATGCGGCACTACGACGACTATGCGTCACGGGGTCACATAGGCAGCCTCTTGAGTTGGCTCCAGCTCTGCAAGGAGGAGGACATCGAGTCCGACCCTCAGCTCGCCATCCCGGCCGGCTGGATCACCTTACTGTCTGGAGACTTCGAACGGGCCAGCCGCTATGTGGGTGCCGCTCAGCGACTGGACTTGGACCGACCATCGGCCGATGGGGCCTCGTCGATGCGGACGGCAATGAGAAACCTGCGGGCGACCCTCGGCTTGGGGGGCGCGCGACAGATGCTGGCAGATGGTCTGTCGGTGATCGAATCGGAGCGGGCCCAGCGCACCCGCTGGGTCATCGGCGGGTATCGCGCGGTTGGAACAGCCCAGATGATCCTCGGCCAGCGGAACGATGCCATCGCTGCCTTCGAGGAAGTGCTGGTACTCAGCGAGAATCATCCGCAGGAACAACACAATCGGCTCTTCAGTCTCGGTTGCCTGGCCTTGATCAACTTTGATAGGAGCGACGCTGACAGGGCAGAGCGCTACGTTCGGATCGGCCAGCGCGAGAGCACCGCTTTCGAGGGCGGTGTGCTCAGCCTCCCACTCTCGGTCGCGGAAGCCACATTTGAGCTGTACCACCACAGTGGATCAGCCCGGCCGGCCCTCGTCAAGGCCATCGCAGCAACGAACCGAGCACGGTCTGTCCCGTGGTTGCAAGCGGAGATGGCCACACGCTGTTCCGCCCTGGCTCGCCAAAGCGGCAATCGACAGATAGCCCGTGATGTGCTCAAGGATGGGCGTCAAGCCTGCGCCAGAATGGACAATGCCGAGGGCGTCGTCGAGCGGCTCGAACAGCAGCAGGCGTTGTTGCTTCAAGGCGATCCCGTTATCGCAGTCCTGAGCCCTGCTGAGCGCAAAGTCCTTGAGCAGCTCCGGACGTATCGCACTCTCAAGGAGATAGGTGAGCGTCTCCTCATCAGTAGGACGACGGTCAAGACCCACGTAGCATCGATCTACTCGAAACTCGGCGTGACTGGGCGAGCTGAGGCGGTTGCATTCCTCACCGAGGACGCTTCCCTCGATCCGGATAGCTGACCGGGTGGCCCGTTCATCGCGGCTGGGGCAGTGGGTCCCAGGTGTCGCTGCGGTTCGCGGTTATCGGCGTGCCTGGACGAGATCCGATCTGGTGGCTGGCGTCGTACTGGCAGCGATCCTTGTCCCACAAGGCATGGCGTACGCCGATTTGGCGGGTCTGCCGCCGGTAACCGGCCTCTACACAACGATCGCGTGCCTTTTGGGATACGCCGTCTTCGGCCCGTCACGGGTGCTGGTGCTGGGCCCGGACTCTTCGATCTCGCCGATGATCTTCGCCGCCATCACCCCGCTTTTGGCAGGGGGTGACGAGGCCAAGGCGATTGCCCTGGCTGGCATGCTCGCCCTCATCGTCGGTGCCATCGAAATAGGCCTGGGCATCGGGCGGCTGGGATTCGTCGCCGACCTGCTCTCCAACGAGGTCCAAGTGGGCTACATGAACGGACTGGCGGTTACGATAATCGTCGGGCAACTGCCGAAGCTGTTCGGATTCTCAACAGATGCCACCTCGTTTGGCGGTGAGATTAAGGCGTTTGTTACTGGCTTGGACGGCACCGTGGCCGCTGCCCTGCTGGTGGGTTTGGGCGTTCTCGCCGTGCTGCTGGTCCTACCGCGTCTGACCCGCCGGGTACCGGCGGTCTTGGTGGCCATCGTTGGCGCCACGGTGGTGTCTGCCGCCTTGGATCTGCACGCACACGGCGTTTCCACGGTGGGAACGCTTCCTCGCGGCATCCCAGTTCCGTCCGTGCCCTGGACCGGACTGTCGGATGTCGGACCGCTTTTCGTCGCTGCTGTCGGTATCACGCTCGTCTCTCTGGCCGACACCATCGCCACCTCTTCCAGTTTTGGAGCTCGACGCGGCGAGGAGGTGAAGCCCAACCAGGAAATGATCGGGATCGGGGTCGCCAACATTGCCGCCGGCCTCTTTCACGGGTTCTCCGTCTCCACCAGCGGGTCGCGCACCGCGGTGGTCGAGGACGCCGGGGCAAGATCGCAGTTGGCCTCGGTGGTCGGAGCAGGCCTGGTGGCGGTCATGCTCGTGTTCCTCAACTCGTTGCTGGCTCCACTCCCCCAGTCGGCGCTGGCCGCGGTGCTCATAGGAGCAGCGCTGTCACTTCTCAATCTCGATGCCCTTCGCCGGTACTACCGGGTCCGCAAATCGGCCCTGGCGATTTCTCTCGCCGCCACCATCGGAGTGGTTGTCTTCGGCGTCCTGCCCGGCATCGTGATCGCCATCGGGCTGGCCGTGTTGCTGTTTTTCCGGCGCAGTTGGCAGCCACATGGCGAAGTTCTGGGAAAAGTAGAGAATCCGGCTGGTTGGCACAGCATCCGCGACGACCAGACGGCGCAAGAGGTGCCCGACATCACGGTCTTCCGGTGGGAGGCTCCGCTCTTTTTTGCGAACTGCTCGGCGTTCCGGGCCCAGGTCCGCGGTTTGGTCAAGTCACACAGCGCGAGGTGGGTGGTTGTGCAATGCGAGGCGATGACCGACGTGGACGTGACCGCGGCCAAGATGCTCGAGCAACTGGACTCGGAGCTCAACGCGGTGGGGGTCCACCTCGCCTTCGTGGAGATGCGATCACGGCTCCGTGACCTGGTGTCACGCTACGGTCTTTACGAGACTCTCGACCGCGACCGATTCTATTCGAGCATTGATGCCGCGCTGGCGGCTATCAACGAGGAGCCAGGTCCCACCGGAGACTCGGACCGGTGATCTGGCCGAGCCACTGGTCAAATCAACCGAGCCATCTAGACCGGCGTCGGAATATGGTTCAGCGTTTCCTCCTCCGGATCTGAGCTGCCATCCACCCGGTACATGATCTCCAAAGGACCTGATGTACTGCCGGCTTGCTCTTCAACACGGTTGCCGAGCCAGCGGATGAAGTCCATCGCCTCTTCGGTGTACCCGAGGCCGAGGTAATCGGGCATTCAGCCCTCCTCGTGACGGGAGTGTCTTCAACGAATGAGGGTCAGCGCGACAAAGTCGCGGCCTGATCCCGGCTACCCGAGAACCTTGGCCTTTTGTTGCTCGAACTCCTCGGGCGTGATCGCGCCTCGTTCCCGCAGGTCAGCAAGCTTGGTCAATTGGTCGGTGGTCGACCCGTCCGACGAGGCTTCCCGTACGTACTGATCGAACGCTTGATTCTGTTGCTGGGCTCGCTGCATGGCGTGGTCTTGCATCTTGTGTCCTCGGACGATGAGGTAGACGAGGACTCCGATCAAGGGAATGAGCAGGACGAATAAGAACCATCCCGCCTTGCCCCAACCATGCAGATCCGGGCTGCGGAAGATGTCGGTGAGAATGGCGATCAGAACCCAGATCCACATGAAGAAGAGGAAGAAGAATAGGAACGACCAGAAGAGGTCCAGCAGAGGATACGTATAGGCCAACAGCATCTTTTGTCCCTTTCTCTCACAGCCCTTGAGGGATCGATCCCAACGTATCCATCGTGAAGGAAATCCTTTCGTTCCACATCGGCCACTGTGGCCGATGTGGAACAAAACCGTTGGTGGTTATCTGTTTCCTGGAGACATCACCGGGTCTGCCCGACCATGAGCATGAAAAGGAGCGACCGGTGCCAGACATCGCGGTAGGCATCGCGGCCTACTCTTCGTATATCCGGGCAGCCCAAGCCTGGAATCGGCTAGATCTGGATCCAGGTGCGGCTACCATTCTGATCGACGCGATGACAATCGAATGGGCAGACGAACAAGTGTCGTTGGTCCGCTGCTCTCTGGTTCGCCACGGTTGGGGTTTCGGAGCCATCGCCTCGGCCGTCGTCGGTGCGCTCTGGCCACCGGCACTCCTCACAGGGGCCCTCGCCGGTGGAGTCGGCGATCAGGTGCTCACGTGCGTATCCGGCTCAATCCCGGCACACGTATCTAGCGAGTTGAGTCGCGTCCTCCGGCTGGGCCGAAATGCGGTCGTTGCAGTGATGGCCACTCCGGAGGGAACAGAGACTGTCAGGGTCCTGGAGACTCATGCACTCGATTTGGAGGTGTCGAGTCTCGCCTGTTCTTCAACGGAGCTCCTTGCAGCGCTCCGGACCGACGCGGCAACAAACGGTGACCCCTGAATCGGCCCATTCGGCCGATGTGCGACGACATCGTTCGAGAGATGATGGCCAAGTCCGAGCAGACGCGTGAAAACAGGAGGTTGCAAGATGGTTGAACGGCGCAATGGGTGGATTTTGTTCGCAGCAATCATTTTGGGAATCGCTGGTGTCATGCGCATCTTCGATGCGATTTGGGCATTCACCTATCACGGCCAGTTACCTGAGAATCTCGAAGGAGCGGTTTTCGGTCACAGCTTGAAGACGTATGGATGGGTCTACATAGTTGTGGCCGCGGTGCTCCTCATATGCGCCGCTGGAGTCTTGACACAGTCCCAGGCCGCGAGGTGGATCGGGGTGTTTGCCGGCGCCGTTGCTTGCATCAGCGCCGTGTGGTGGCTTCCCTTCTATCCAATCTGGTCATTGACCTACGTGCTTCTCGGTGCGTTGGTGATCTACGCACTCGTAGCCTACGGCCAGCGCGACGACGCAACGGTGTGACTTGAGGGGGGGCGTCGGATCAACGCGGAGAGATTGTCGGAGCTGTTGTCCGAACCCATCGGCAGGCCATACGGGATTTCGCCCAGCAGCAGTTGCTCCCGGTGTGGTATTCGAGGCTTGGGCTCGATGACATTGAAGCCCGGTGGAGAAAGCAGGCAGGCAAAGAAGCTGTGAAGAGCTTGCGACCCTCGGCAACGAGAGCTACTACTGAGGGCCATCTCAATGCGTTGACCGGTCTCACCAAGGAGATCAATGGCGAGCCACGTGCGATGCGGTCCAGAGCAGGCGCATCCAGATCTAGATGGCGACTTGACCACTTCGGCGCGGAGGGCCAAACGACCTCGAGTCCGATCCATTGATGCCTCCGAAAAATCCACAGCCTGGCGCAGCCCCAGCGGAATCTCGTCGGTGCCGACGTGTTGTGAGAGGGTAATCGAGAGGGACAGGCCCTCGAGGTTCGAGGGTGGGTGGAAGCCAATCCGGTGACGAGACCCGATCACAGGCATCCTGCGCGTAACCGCGACGGCCGCAGAACGGCTGCCGCGATCTACGGAACGATCGTCACGGCGGCCGTCATTGCCGCCGGGGGCAACCAGCTGAGGACCACGGCCCTGGCAGTGACCGTCGTGGTCACACTGGCCATCTATTGGTTAGCCGAGCTGTACGCCGAGCTCATAGGGCAACACACGCACGCCGGCCGGCTTCCGAACCGAAGACAGATCCGCCTGTCGATGGCGAGCACCGCACCGATGATCACCGCCTCATTCCTCCCCGTGATATCCCTGGTTGCCGCCCGCCTGCTGGGCGCAAGCTCGTCCACAGCCGCTTGGATCGCACTAATCGTGACCGTGGTTCTACTGGTGATCCACGGCCTAAACGCGGGTCGATCTGCCGGGCTCAAGGGCCTCCGCTTGACGGCAATCACTGGCATTGCCGGACTGTTGGGAGTTGCCATGGTTGTCCTCAAGACTCTCCTGCAGATCCATCACGGATAAATTCGGCGCTTGAGGCTGACCTCCATGAGTCAGCGGTCTCCGTCCATGGGCGCACTCACCGCCGAGCCGAGTTGCACCATCGCCCCCACAATCGATCCGCCGAACCGCCTTCACGCCACGCTCGACCAAGAGCACTTCTACCCAAGCCTTGATCTGGCACTCGATGCCATCAGCAACGCGGGGAGGGACCTTGGATCGCCTGAGTAAGGGCGGGTAGCCTGTTGAGCAACCCTTCCGACCCGTCATCGGAGGTGAATCGGGCGAGGGGGCGCCCGCTGAGATCCTCGGTCGCCTTTCCGATGCGTCATTGCTGTCCAAAGGGCCAAGTAGGACGTTGGTCACTTTACGTATGGGGGCGATCCAGCCCACGCTGCAATACTCGCCGTTGGCAAATCAATTGAACGAGGATGATCCACGGGAGAGGAGCTATGAGCAAGAAGTCCAAGGAGTCCAAGCAGTCCAAGAAGTCGGGTGGGATGGCCCCTCAGTTCGGTATTGAGGAGTTCGATGCCGCAATTGCCGCTCGACCGAAGATGCCGAAGAAGGAATACGAGGTCGAGATGCGACGGCTCCAGGGTGAACTGGTGGCCATGCAACAGTGGGTCAGGTCTTCTGGAGCCAAGATCATGGTCGTATTCGAGGGACGGGACACAGCTGGCAAAGGTGGCACGATTCGGCGCATCACCGAACGTACGAACCCGCGGGTGTTTCGACACGTGGCACTCCCCGCCCCCACCCAGCGTGAGCAGTCACAGATGTACATCCAGCGCTACATCACCCAGTTTCCTGCAGCCGGCGAGGTCGTGATCTTTGATCGCAGTTGGTACAACCGCGCTGGCGTCGAGCTCGTCATGGGATTTTGTACCCCCGAACAGTCCCAACGGTTTCTCGAGTTGGTACCGCCAACCGAGAAGGCGATCGTCGACGCTGGCATCATCTTGATCAAGTACTGGCTGGAGGTCAGCGCCGACGAGCAGACCCGACGGCTGGAGAGTCGTATTGACGACCCACGTAAGATCTGGAAGCTCTCTGATTTGGACCTGAAGTCCTACAGCCGCTGGTATGACTACTCGCGGGCCCGCGATGCCATGCTTGCAGCCACTGACACCGCATGGGCGCCATGGTTCATCGCCAACAATGAGGATAAGAAGCGCGGCCGACTCAATATCATCTCCCACCTGCTCAGTAGGATCCCTTACGAGCCCCTCACGCTTCCAGCGGTCGAATTCCCGAAGCGGCAGGCGGCCGGGGACTACGTGGAGCCGGACTTCCCACTGCGCTACATCCCGACAAGGTTCTGAGCGGTTGACACGGGCCCCGTAGTCCCCCCGACTCCGCCACATAACTCGGGTGACCTACCTCAGGGCTCCAGATTCGACATCATCACGAGCCTACGAAGGTCGTCCACCATGGCCGCCGGGCTGCAAGCGCTTTCGGAACCAAAGTGCGTCCGTCCCTGATGGAAAACCCTCGACTCGACCCACCAGCTGGTAGCCGGTCCGTTCGTAGAGAGCTCGAGCCTGAAAGTCGTAGGTGAAGTGGACGGTCTGGCTGCACCCGCGGGCCGCCGCCTCGGCTTCAGCAGCGGCAATGAGCCGGATCGCAAGTCCGCCACCCCGGAGGCTTGGGTCCACCCAGAGGTTTTGAAGCTCGCAACAGTCGCCCCAGGTCCATCCGCTTATGCCGGCTACGATCGAGCCAGCGTCGCGGACGAAAATCGCCAGGTCCACTTCGTCACCAAGTCCCATGGCGGCAGCCGCCTCACGGTGGATCTGCGCTTCAAGGAACTCAATGTCCAGTGGATCTGGTCGCTCCTCGATGTGGAAGTCCACGGGGATTGGACGATCAGACGCCGACCATCTGCTCGATCAGCGAGATGTCGTCGAAGTACGTCCGATACGCCCTGATCTTCCCTTCTCGGAAGTCGGCCACGGTGACGCCAGGCAACTTCACGTGCGCTCCCGTTGCCTCCACTTCGACATCCTCGGCGAGGATCAGAGGGCCGGTGTGATCAGCTTCGATCAGCCATTCGGCATACGCCTTATTGCCCACTTCGTCCAGTCCTCGGAAGAAAATGACGACGTTGGAGAATGCGACTTCACGGAGGGTGGCGAGGGTGGAGAGTTCCGCGAGCCCCGATACAGTCGCATATGGCGACCAACCCACGACATCGTCGGTAAACAGGGTGCTCAGATCAATAGATGCGCCAGCCACCTCGGCCTCAATTGCCTTCAGCAGCACGTCTTTACGAGATTCACTCATCACGTTCCCTATTTCTGTCGTATCGATGGGTTCCAGAACAGCTGCCAATCCGACCTGAGTTCAGGAACCGAGGACCTTGGCCTTGGCTGACGCGAACTCGTCATCTGTCAGCGCTCCCGAGGAGTGGAGTTGCGCAAGATGCTCGATCTCGTCTGCCGGGTCTGCTGGAGGGGGCGCATATTGACTCTGGCTGTCGACAGGCTCCTCAGCGGCATTTTGTTTGTTGCGGTGATGAGCTATCGCCCCCCCTGCCACCGCTCCAGCTATAAGTCCTCGACGGCGTGTCCGTCGTCTCATCCCCATGGGGACTCCTTTCGGTCGCTTAGCTGACCAGGATTAGTCGGTCCACATGCATCCTGACGTTAGGGATCGCATGCGTCAAGCGCCAGAGTTCCGGGGCATCAGGTCTGACATCCCTTTCCTAATCGTCACCATCGAGCGCTTCGCCCACATCTGAGGCGAGGGGACCACGAACAACGGATGCCACGCCTCAACGTCGGCATCCTCACCGACGGGTGCGATGTCCGCGTCGTGGAGCCAGCCGGTCTCTCTGGGCCATGGCCAACCTGCCGGCTGGACCAGACGGTAGACAACCGTGAAACGGGATCCAACATCGTCTAGCTTGCTTTCTGGATAGTCACAAGACGAGGGAGGTGCGTTGATGCTGACGTACACCTATCCGCAAGGCGGCCTGTTCTGGATGATGGTTCAGATCTTCTTGTTCGCGATCTGGATTTGGCTTCTGGCCGCGCTATTCGGAGAGGTCCTGCGGAGCCACGGTATGAGCGGTGGGGCAAAGGCCCTCTGGGCCATGTGCCGGATCGTCCTCCCTGTCGCTGGGATCCTGAGGCACCTCATCGCCTGCGGTAAGAACATGCAACAGCGGTCGCTCGTCGCCACCGTGGGATCGTGACGACCACGCCCGTCCCCCCAGGGGACACAACCGCGGCCGAGGCGACGCGCTGGTACGCCCGAGACGCAGAGGACATCGCCCGGGCCCTCGGAGTAGACCCAGCGGTGGGGTTGTCTGCCGAGCGGGCCGAGCAACTGCTCTCCGAGCACGGGCCCAACGCCCTGCCAGAGGAGAAGTCCAAGCCGGGATGGCGCCGGTTCATCGACCAGTACCGGACATACATGCAGCTGATCCTGGTGGGGGCCGCCATCGTCTCCTTCGCCATCAAGGAGTGGTCGACCGGCATCCTCCTCGTCGTTCTGACGATCCTCAACGCGGTGGTGGGGCTCCGTCAGGAGGGCAAGGCCGAAAGCGCCATGAACGCGCTCAAGTCCATGATGAAGGTCACGGCCCGGGTCCGGCGCGACGGCCAGGAGACCGAGGTCCCCGCTGAGCAAGTCGTGGTCGGAGACGTTGTGCTCCTGGCCGCGGGCGACGAAGTGCCCGCCGACGGCCGGATCATCGAGGCCAGCGCGCTCCAGATCGATGAGTCGGCGCTCACCGGCGAGAGCGTCCCCGCCCAAAAGGAGGTCACGACCCTCCCCAGCGAGGCGGCCCCGCCCGGCGACCAACTCAACATGGCGTTCATGAACACGCCGGTCACCCACGGCAGTGGCGTCATGGTCGTGACCGGGACCGGCGCCGAGAGCGAGATGGGGAAGATCTCGGGGATGCTCGAGGCGACGGCCAAGGAGGAGTCGCCGCTCACGAGGGAGCTCAACAACCTGACCCTGTGGATCGTGGGGACGGCCGGGCTCACGATGATCGCGATGTTTGCTCTGGGACGCAGCCGCGGGGACGCCTGGGACGTGCTGTTCGTGGCGGCGGTGTCCCTCGCCATCGCCGCCATCCCCGAGGCGCTGCCCACGGTCACTCAGGTAATCCTGTCGCTCGGGAGCGTCGAGCTGGCCAAACGCAACGCGCTGGTGAAGGAGCTGCCCGCGGTAGAGACCCTCGGGTTCACCTCGGCGATCAACTCCGACAAGACCGGCACCCTCACCATGAACCAGATGACGGTGGTGGAGGTGCTCGATCCCGCGGGCCGCTACGAGATCAGCGGGTCGGGCTATGGCCTCGAAGGGCGGGTCATGCACACGGCCGGGACGACTGACACGATCGAGGACGCCATCGCGCCCTTCCTCGTGGCTAACGACGCCTCGATCGTGGACGGCGCCGTAGTCGGCGACCCAACCGAGGGGGCGCTCCTGGTCCTCGGCTACAAAACGGGCATCGACATCGAGACCACCCGTGAGCGCCTCCCGCGGGTGGCCACGCTTCCGTTCGACCCGACCTACAAGCTGATGGCCACCTTCCACGAAATGGCCGACCCCACTGGCCGGCCGGTGATCCGCTGCTACGTGAAGGGTGCCGCTCCGGCCGTCATGGAGCGGGCTCGCACGGCGTTGTGTGCAGGGGTCACGATCCCCTGGGACACAGATCTGGCACAGCGGGCCCAGAACAACGTGGAGCGCATGGCCGGGCTCGGCGAGCGCGTGATGGCGGCGGCGATGCGGGACCTCGACCCGGCCGCGTTCGACCCCGACGGGGACCTCCTCGCCCACATGACCGACCTGCAGATGACGGCGCTGGTGGGGATGGTCGACCCGCCCCGCGCTGAGTCCAAAGCGGCAGTGGCCGAGGCCCAGGCCTCGCACATCCGGGTCCGGATGATCACCGGGGACGACGTCACGACTGGTGCTGCCATCGCCGGGCAACTCGGCATTCCCGGGGAGGCAATTTTGGGGGCCGAATTCGCCGCCCTCTCCGAGGAGGAACGCTTGGCCCGTATCGACGACGTCGGCGTGGTGGGTCGGGTCGCCCCTGAGCACAAGGTGCTCCTCGTGGAAACGCTCAAGAAGAAGGGCGAGGTCGTGGCCATGACCGGTGACGGGGTCAACGACGCTCCGGCCATCAAGGCCGCGGACATCGGGATCGCCATGGGAAGTGGCACCGAGGTGGCGAAGAGCGCCGGACGGATGATTCTCTCCGACGACAACTTCGCCACGATCGTCTACGCCGTGGAGCAGGGTCGGAAGATCTTCGACAACCTGACCAAGTACATCCGCTTTGTGCTCGTGCTCCTGGTTGTCTTCGTGCTGACTTTCCTTGGGGCCTCGCTCTTCAATATCGCCAACGGGGCGCCGTTCAACCCAGCCCAAGTGCTGTGGATCCACTTCTTCGTCAACGCCGCCTTCGGCTTCGCTCTTGGCTTCGACAAGGAGACTCCCGGTCTCATGACCCGGGTCCCCAGGCCGCGAGGGTCCTCAGTCCTCACGCGAGGGCTCCTGGCAACCGTGGGTCTGGCCGGCCTCGCCATTACCATCGGGCTGCTCGGCATGATCCAGCTCGGAAGGTCGCACTTCCACAGCGAGGCCGTGGGCCAGTCCATCGCCTTCACCACGTTCGCTCTGTGCCTCATCGTGGCGGCCTTGGAGTGCCGGAGCGAGACCGACTCGATCTTCACCACTGCAACGTTCGACAGCCGCCAAATGAACCGGGCGCTCGTCATTGAATTCGGCTTGGCGGTGCTCACGACCCAAATGGACGCACTGCGCCGGATTCTGGATACCACTCAGCTCAATTTGAGGGAATGGGGCTGGGCGCTCGTTCCTGCCATCGGGGTCCTAGGGCTGTGGGAGTTGGGCAAGCTCCTTGCACGGTGGCGAGCTCCCGCCGAAACGCCGGTCGTGGCCGGTGTAAGACGAGCAACGTCAATGACTCACACGGAGTAACTACATGGATGCGGGCCATGATGGGCAGCATCCACCAACGGATTTGATGATGGTCCTATCCTGAACATGAGAATCGGCACTGGACGCTCGGAGCGTTCGGGCACATGATTCAAGAACGGGGTGGGGCTATGGAACAGAAGAATAGTGGTTGGCTCATGTTCGCAGCGATCGTGCTTGGAGTCGCCGGGATCATGCGAGTCTTCGACGCCATCTGGGCATTTCGCTACCACGGAGCGCTCCCTCAAAACTTCGAGGATGCAATCTTCGGGCACAGCCTCAAGACGTATGGCTGGGTATACCTAGTCGTCGCTATCGTCCTCATCCTCTGCGCTGTTGGGGTCATGGCACGATCCCAGGTCAGCCGGTGGATCGGAATCTTTGCTGGGGCGGTACTGTCGATTAGCGCCATCTGGTGGATGCCCTTTTACCCAGTCTGGTCGCTTGCGTACATCCTCGCTGGAATCCTGGTCATTTACAGCCTGGCGGTCTACGGCGGACGCGAGGCAGCGGCTTAGGTCCAATCGAGAAGTGGCGAGACCCACGTCGACGGTGTCGCCAGATTCAAGAGATACGAGGACGAAAAAGGGTATACAGCCGCCAACGCAGCAAGCCTCACCATCATGTGGTCGCCGGCTGCCAGACTGAAGTCGCTCATCGAAACCGCGGTCATTTCCATGACCGTGTCGATGCGAGGCCGTTCTCCAGCATTTGTTTCTCTACGGCGTGATCGTGCTATTGCTACGGATCTACTTTCGGGCCAGTGAGCGAGGGCAGATTGCGAATCTGTCCGCCTAACCGGCGACTGCTTCCACCCCTAACTGCTGGTACAGCAACTCACGTCAACGGCGATGCGGTTGAGCGCTTGGGGTAGATCCAGCGCTCAGCGCCGAGCTTGCGGGTAAGACCCTGCCGGCACAACGGTTCCAACCTCTGAGCCCGCCACGTCTGGATCGCCCGATTCGCGTGGAGGGGGTGGGCATCGCAAGACATGTGTGCATCGACGGACCTCACCTCACTGGATATTGACACACAATGTGCGATTCCAGTTTGTGAGCCGGATCCGTGCCCTACATCGGATTTGGGCGTACTGTGCGGACTCATGGCTCGGAGCACGGGGGAAGATCGCGAGCGGGATCGGTGGCGCTTGTTGCCCATTGTTGGATGGCTCCGCACCTATGATCGCAAATGGCTCCGGGGGGATCTCATTGCCGGGATCGCCGTGGCCGCCCTGATCGTCCCCAAGAACCTCGGCTACGCAGGTATTGCTGGCATCCCATTGCAGAACGGCCTCTATGCCGCTGCCGCCGGAGCAATCCTCTACGCCGTTTTCGGAACAAGTCGCCAGATCTCGACCGGGCCGAGCTCCGGGTTGGCGGCAGTGGCCGCGAGTGCCGTCGTGGCCGCCAGCATCACCGGGCCAGCGGACGTGGCCTCCTTTGTGGCAACCATCACCCTCGCCTCGGGTGTTCTCTTCCTGCTTCTGGCCGTGTTCAAGATGGGGTGGATTGCGCAATTCCTCTCGCGAGCGGTGGTCACCGGATTCCTCTTTGGTGCGGCCATCGACGTGGTCATCGGCGAGCTACCCAAGTTGACCGGCACAAGTGTCTCGGGTGCGAATCCGATCCAGGAGCTGCGCTCGTGGGTTGGATCACTCGGAGAGATCCATGTGGCTACTCTGATCGTCGGAGCGATCTCGTTGGCCGTCATTTTCGGGCTCCGGGCGATAGCTCCGCGGATCCCCGGCGCCCTCGTCTTGGTGGTTGGGGGACTCCTGGCGTCAGCCATCTTTGATCTCGGCGCTCATGGTGTAGCCCTCGTCGGCAACGTTCCCAGGGGGCTGCCAACGCCGGCCCTTCCGAAGTGGTCGCTCCTGAGCGCCCACGCCAGCACGATCGCCCTCGCGGCCGTAGCGTTGGTGCTCATTGGCTTCTCGCAGACCGCCGGCGACTCCCGGGTGTTTGCCGCCAAACACCGATATCGCATCGACATCAACCAGGAATCGGTGGCTCAGGGAATGTCCAATGTCGGCGCCGGTCTCTTCCAAGGCATGCCCGTGTCCACCAGCCTCTCGGCCAGCTCGCTCAACGATCATTCCGGGGCACGTACGGGGCTTGCATCTCTGACCTCTGGCGTGATCGTCCTACTCACATTGTTGATCCTGGCGCCGCTCTTCTCCAAGCTGCCTAAGGCGGTCCTGGGCGCCTTGATCATCGAAGCGGTCGTCATGGGCATGATGGACCTCCCCGAGATGCGACGACTGTTCCGGGTCAAGCGCTTCGACTTCTGGATCGCCGTGGTGGCCATAGCCGGGACGCTCGTGTTCGGGGTGCTTACCGGCGTCATCATCGGAATCGGCCTGTCTCTGCTGTGGCTGATCTCGGTCGCCACCCGGCCGTCGATGCCGCTACTCGGACGCGAACGGGGCACACAGGTCTTCCGGGAGCTCGACGAACATCCAACCGATGAACAGTTCCCGGGCGTCGTGGTCCTCCGACTCGACGGAGGGCTCTTCTTCGCCACCTCGGATGCGCTCGAGGACCGCGTGCGGGAAGTGGCGTTGTCTACGCCGGGCATCACCGGCATCGTGCTCGACTGTGAAGGCATCGATTTCATCGATTCCCAAGGCTCGGCCAAAATGGGCGAGGTCCTCGAGCTCACCCTTCAGGCCGAGGTGACCTTACGGCTCGCTCGAGTCAAACCGGCGGTGAACGAGGTCCTGAGGCGCGACGGCTTCCTCGATCGACTCGGCGACGACCGGACTCACGGAAACGTCCATCGCGCAGTAGCGGCTCAAATCGAACAGTGTGGGAAAGCATCTTCGGAGGATTGAGTTGAACGGTGCTCAGGTGGAGTGCCGGTCGTCGAAGCGGACGGTGGAGCGCTGGATCCCAGGTCTAGTCGGTCGTGGTCCGTGGGACCGGTGAGAGACGCATCGGCCGGGGGAACTACCCACACCGAGATGGCGGCCGAGCTGGGCCGCAATCCGGTGACGGCAGGCACATGGGGGCACCGCTCCGCCGAGGGCCCCCCTCGACGGACTCGCCGATGCCCCTGACCCGGAGGCCCGTAAAGGGGACCAATCTCGTCCTGGAGAGGTCCAGGTTCGCCTACAGCCCCTCCTCAACACTGATTCGGCCACTGACATGAGCCGCCTGGAGCGCCCTGTAGTCTCGTTCATTCTGGTCGGCATAGATGTCGGCGAACTCGGCGAGAGCCCGGTCGAACGAAGGTCCATTCCCTAAGTAACTGGCGATGGCGACGCGATCACCCGAGCGGGCGTGAGCGCGTGCCAGAGCCCGAGCGCAGAGGGACACGTACTTGGTAAGGCCTTTCGGGATCGAACCTTCGATCTCGAAGCTCCCTTTCCAGTCTCGGAGCTGGCGAAGGTAGAAGTCTCGCTTGACTCCGTCGGGTCCTTCGAACTTCTCATAGCCAAGGAAG
The DNA here is from genome assembly GCA_963781305.1 of uncultured Acidimicrobiaceae bacterium. Lineage (GTDB taxonomy): Bacteria > Actinomycetota > Acidimicrobiia > Acidimicrobiales > RAAP-2 > DASXMT01. The sequence goes on along the minus strand of CAWAFL010000013.1, from coordinate 94,351 downwards.
ATGTCGGTCGTCGCTTGCATAAGGTGTTGACCAGCTACCACTCGAGCCCCGTGGTTCGCGTAAGCGCTCTTGCCTGCGTACTTCTCAAGCACGGATGCCTCGGCCTCCTTGGCCTGGAGGAATAAGGGATCGTCGTTGTCCTTGCCGACCAGGAGCAAGATCCAGGCCCGGGTACCCACGCTGCCTACACCGACGACTTTGCGTGCGATCTGGACGAACTCGAACTCTTTGAGCAGGTGACGCCGGTCAGTCTGAAGGCTGCGCCGGTAGCCGCGAACGAGTTGGTGGAACGACTCCCGCAGCGCGTCGCTCACGTGCGGGGGAAAGAGCTCTTCAGTCGGTATGAGGAGTGGCGGATCACTCAGGATTCGGAGCCGGCCGTCGGCAACAGTGGTGAGCTTGCTCAGGGCTTGGAAGCTGTCGCGGGTACGGGCCTTAGCGACCAACTTTGCGGTGCGCTCCGCCATGTGCTTGTCGGCTTTCGACCCCGATTTTCCGGCTGCGGCCGTGAGTTCGGAGAGGACACCAGCGACATCGATGTGGGAGTACCAGACGTCCATGGTGGACAGCGGGGCCAGCCGGGCCATCTCTTCGCGGTAACTCGTCCCCACTGCGAGGGCGGCCTCAGCGGCCTCACTCTCACTGAACTCACGGTCTCTGGCGGCGATCACAACGCTGGCAGCCAAGCGTTTTAGATCCCACTCCCACGGACCGGGAAGAGTCTCATCGAAGTCGTTAACGTCGAACATCAACCTCCGCTCCGGAGAGGCGAACAGGCCGAAATTGGACAGATGGGCGTCGCCGCACACTTGCGCCCTCAGCCCCGAACAAGGTGTGTGCGCCAGATCGGCGGCCATGATGAGAGCTGCACCGCGGAAGAAGGTGAATGGCGAGACCAGCATCCGCCCGTAACGGATCGGAACCAACTCTGGCACCCGCGTGGCTGCTTGGCTTTCCAGTAGGGCAACTGGATCGGGCCGGTCATCGGCGGGACGAAACTCAGCGTGGGACGATCGGGGAGCAAGAGCCCGGGAATCCTTGCCCCGCTGCACCCGCTGTTCCGTAGTCGGGTGCTCGACGGCGTGATGCGCCGAGCGTGCTTCCTGGATATCAACTGACATGATTCCCCCGTTCATGGCTCAAAACACAGATCCTGTGCCGATGCCATCATGAGCCGTTCATCTCCTGCAGTACATTAGTTGTCCGCCACCTGGCTTCACAGTAAGAATGAATCCGAAGTGCAGGTAACAGGGCGGCTCGGCAGCATTGCCGGACTGTTGGGAGTTGCCTTGGTGCTCCTCAAGACCCTCCTGCTGTTCCATCACGGATGGAATCAGCATTGAGGATGATCTCAATGCTGAGCGGTTTCAATCCCCGGGCGTACTCGCCGCTGAGCCGAGTTCAAGAGTTCGATCGACCTCAAAGTCCACCCCACTGATAGACCGCATCACCGACACCCCGACGAAGCCTATCCCCGCCAGTAACGCTGCGGTCGCGGCAAGAATGCTGACGAGTGCCGCCGTCCCCGCAACGGGCTCGGGAACGGTGATGGCCACGGCTATGAGGATCATCGTGACAACCACGAGGACTATGGCACTGTAAAGCAATTGCAGAGCGTTGCGTAGCGAACGGTGCCGTTGCCGTAAAAGGGGTAGCTGAGCATCGATCTGACCGACTCGGAGGGCCGCGGTGGCGCTCAGATCATGGCGGTCCAGCAATTCTCCGTCAGCACGAGTGAAACGAGTCAATTTCTCGCTGGTCATCTCCCTCATGCGGTCGTTCACGGCCGAGTACATGGTCTGAATTCCACCGGCGGTGATCGCTGCAGTCGTCATCAACACTGCAGGAGCAAGCATTGCTTGAATGGAAGAAATCGCTTCCTGACTCATGATTTTCATCCAGTCTCTAGCTCGGACACGTGGTTCAATCTGTCCCGGCCGGGGTGCCTTTCAACCGCATCTACATCCGCTCTAGCCAATCATTGACCCATGGGCGACGAAACCCAGCCGAGAATGGACAGGACTGTGCTTCGCCTGCCCGGGTCGTGACTGGAAATCGAGTGCGACTACGAAGCTACCGGCCCCCGTTTCACAAGCAGGTTTGCGCAGATCGAAGGCTTGTCTCGTCCGGCGGGTCCTGCCGAGCTGGAGGTTCTCCCTCCTAGGACCCGCTTCCCGGGAGGATGGGCACGATCACTGGCCCGGCACGTGGCCTACCGTCAACTTGGCGCTCAGCTTGATCGCCTTGACGGCACTGGTGGCCCCAGTCTGCAGCACTACGGCCACGGTCAACAGGATCACGGCTGGGACAAGAAGGCTATGCGATCCCAGCATCAGCAGGGCGACCCGACCCAGAAGATACGGCGGCGCACAGACTGCGGCACCGACGGCACCGCCGATCGCCGAGGCCGTGAGCTTGTCCCGACGAGACCGGGTCGACTTGGTTCCGAGGAGGCGAGACGGAACGAAGACATAGGTGAACATCAGCACGCCCACGACGATTCCGAGGGACAATCCGAACCAGCGGAGCCCCCACCGTTGCACAACGATAGTGGAGAACCCCAGGGCCAGGCCGATGACAAACCCCCAGCTCAGCACCGTCGTCTGGTGCTCGCGTGCCTGGGCGAACGCAGGGCGGATCTCCGGTTTTCCGGGCCTGGCTATAGAGAAGGCAAAGACCGCATTGAGAAAGAATGCGGCGGCAGTCACAGCGGCTATGACCAAAACGACGGGAATGGCTAGCGGTCCCCTCAATACGTGGAACTCGCGACCGTGGAATACGTGGCCCTTCAGATCGAGCATGGCCGCCCAGATCCACATGGCTGGCAATATCTGTACCAGTGTCAAGCGCCAGTTGGTGAATAGCAGCTTCACCCCCTGAAAGAGCATGGTGAACGCCCCCACCACCATGGCGAGAGGCGCCAACCAACGGCTGCGACGACTGAGTGAAAGAACCGCGTTCTCAACCGTCGATTCGTCGCCGGTACGAATGGCGACGACTAGACGCTCGAACTGCCTACCTACTGTCTCTCGTACGGATCGACGGGTTGATTTGGCGGCCGCACCGGCGGAGGAGCCGGCTTCGTTGTCTGAGGTCATGTGCTGACCCATTCTGATAAAGAGAGCGCAGGGACGGTTAAGGAGTACCACTGATGATTCGAGCAGGCCAACCTGACAACGGCACGGGAGGCCACCGATGGTCTGGGTCTGATTCTTCTCGTCGCGGCCACAGTGCCATCACCCTCTTCTCGAGGGACGCATGTGTACCCCAGATATTACAATGCAACCACCCCGTCCGAGCCTCTGTACTTCGTTTTTTTGAATCTGACAACACGCCAGGTTGTCAGGCTGGCTCCCTCCTAACTGGGCACGAGTAAATTGTCCGATTTCAGCAAACGGTGACCGAACATGCTCTCGCTGGGCCAGAATCGATTTGGAGTCGTGATGGATGGGCGCCATATACGCACAGAGGGCCAACAGGGTATGGCCATCTACCGAAGTCCGGCGGAATCCGTCGTCACCAAGACGAGGGTCTCCGCCATCTGTTGCTGCTTCGGCCCGCAGACGCGGTGTCGGCACTGAACTGGTTGCTGTCGTCGTCCATAAACCGAGGCAATCAGCTACGAGTGGCTACATGTCGATTTCGAAGACCATCTTCGTCGGTGGGGTTGACCTAGGATTATGGTGACCTCATTGTGGTGGGGAGTCCCCAGAGGTAGGAGCCCGCAGTGGGTCGTACGGCGAAGACGGGGAATACGTGAACGGAGCTGTGGGGCCCGTTCTTGCATTCATGGCTGCCGGCGCCTTCGCCGTCGGCACGGTGCTCCAGCAGAGGGGCACTCTCGACACGACTGAGCAGAGGGGCGACTCGCACTGGCTGATCCAGATCCTGCACAAGCCAGTGTGGTTGGCGGGGATGGTCCTTCAGTCCGCGGGCTGGGTTCTGCAGGCCGTTGCCCTCGACAAGGGACCACTCATGGCAGTTCAGGCGATCACAACGCTGAGCCTTGTCATTGCCCTCCCCTTTGGGGCGTGGCTCACCCATCAACACATCGACCGCAAGGTGGTCTCAGGTGCAGTGGCCATTGCGGTTGGCCTGGTCTTATTCCTCTCCGTCGGATCCCCGAAGGGCGGGACCACGCAGCCGAGCGCACAGACCTGGTGGACGGCCTGCCTGGTCATCCTGGTCCTGGTCCTAGTCACAGCAGGATATGGTCGACGCCGCCAGGGTGCCGCCCGAGCACTGCTTTTCGGGTCTGCGGCGGGATTCGGTTTCGCCCTCCAGACCACCGTCACCAAGACCTTCGTCACCCAAGTTGGGAGCGGAGCGCTGTCCCTCCTCGCTGACTGGTCGATCTATGTGCTCGTTCTCACGGCGGTGACCGGATTCGTCCTCCAGCAGTCCGCCCTCAAAACGGGCGTACTCGCCCCAGCCATGGCGTCGAGCAACGCCGTCAGTCTGTTTGGCGGAGTCTTCTTGGGTGCGGTCGTCTACGGCGAGAGGCTGGGCCATGGCGACGGCCACCTGGTCCCTGCCATCATCGGCCTGGCCGTGGCCGTGGTGGGTATCATCCTGCTGGCTCGCGCTCAGGGACCCGCTGTGGAGCCGGGAAGAGGAGACGGTTTCCCTTCTGCCGCCGCGGCTTCGTAATGCTGGGGTGTGTTGAGCACCTACCTTGTCTTTCCGGTTGTTTCTGGAGACCAAGCCCCGACGGACCGGTGAGCCCGTGAGCTGGGGCGACCTCGCAGTCGTTGCTGCGATCATTGTGCTCTGGGCCGCAGTGTCCGGTCGGGCCGAGCGAATCGGCATCACTGCGCCCATGGTATTCGTGTTCATCGGTCTCGCTCTGGGGGGTGAGCAGGCTCTTCACATCACCCTGTCGGCATCAACCATAAGGGTCGGTTCCGAGTTGACACTGGTGATGGTCCTCTTTGCCGATGCAGCGAGGGTCCGCGTTTCATCGATTCGACAGGACATTGGCATCCCAGCGAGATTGTTAAGCATTGGGTTGGTCTTGACGATTGGCCTCGGCGCCCTAGTAGCTCATCTGATATTTGGGTCAATGGGTCTGTGGCTGGCTCTGCTGGTTGCCTTGTGTCTGGCACCTACCGATGCCGGTTTGGGAGCGGGAATCGTGACCAATGCTTCGGTGCCGAGCCGCGTGCGCAGAGCACTCAACGTCGAGAGTGGCCTCAACGACGGAATCGTGGCCCCTCTCGTGGCTCTCGCCGTTGCCGTTGTAGCCGGCCAGAGCCACGAGAAGTCGGCCTCGCTTCTGCACGGTCTTCGTGAGATCGGTCTCGGTGCTGTTGTCGGAGTGGGTGGGGGCTTCGTGGTCGGCTGGCTCCTCACTGTTGCCGTGCGTCGTGGCTGGACAGAGCAAGGAGCGGTCGGCGTGGCGACGATCGCTGCTGCACTCGGGTCGTACGCCTTCGCCGTGTCTATCCACGGCAACGGATTCGTGGCCGCATTTCTGGCCGGGCTCTGTTTCGGCATCTTTCGGCACCGCATCGGGCCCCGGGTGTTGGAGCTCACTGAAGGCTCGGGCCAGTTGCTGGCCTGCCTGGTCTGGTTCGCATTCGGAGCAGCAATGTTGCGACCGGCGATTTCCAGTCCAGTCGTCTTACGTTCACTGGTGTACGCGGTCATCAGCCTCACCGTCATTCGAATGGTACCCGTCGCCATCGCCATGATCGGCACCCGTCTCGGGGGTCCCACAGTCGCCTTCATGGGCTGGTTCGGACCCCGCGGGTTGGCGTCCGTCATATTCGCGTTGCTGGCCTCGGACCAGCTGGGTCAAAAGGCCTCCACGGTGGTGACCGTCGTGTCGATCACGGTGGCGCTGAGCGTGCTCGCCCACGGACTCAGCGCCGACGTCCTCATTCATCGCTACGCCAAGCTCGTGGCTTCGCATGGACCGGACCATCCCGTAGCGGTGGAGATGCAAGTCCCGGCACCGCGAAGAACGTTCGGCTCCATTGGAACTGTGGACAGGTCCGCTTGACTTCAAGGACAGGGCGGCTGTAGTCGATTCCGGATGGGCAAACTCGAATGACGCGAGTCATCGGGTGCTGCTGCCACATCACGTTTCTGCCACCTCTTGGCCACTACTGTCATCGGGCCACCCCCAGACCACCCGGCGCACGGACCTTGGCTTGCCTCGCGTAGGAAAGCCAAGGTGGTCGCGTCCGGACAGGCGTCTCTGCTGCGCACGTGACCCGACTAATACATCACGGCTCCGACCTAGCCAGCGGGTCGATGCCCCGGGCGATGGCGACCAAGTCGCCGACCGAAATGTCCCGGGCACGACGTCGCTCGGCGGCAGTCAGGTTCCCGTCGGTGACGAGCAGCCGCAGGCCACGCGGATGGATCTGGAACTCCAAGGGTGTCGAGAGTTCCAGCGCCTCACCGTCGACGCCGGCGTAAGCCTTGCCGGACCGAGACCGGACCTCGAAGTGGGTGGCGGTGAACTCGTGCCAGTACCGGCTTCGGCGGCGTTGGCCCAGTGCCGAGAGGGCAAACACCTGGGCCGCCTCGCTCCCCGAACTTGCCGAGATGGCAACAACCCCGAGCGTTCCGGTGTCCAGCCGCCGGCGCTGAGATGCATCGAGGGTCGCGCCCATGACGTAGGGATTATTGGACACCTGGATCAAGAAGGCACCATCCACCTGGACACCACTTGGCTCGGTGAACTGGAGGTCGAATGGTTCCTGTGTACGGCCCAGCATCTCGGGCAGCATGGCCTTGGTGGTCTCCGACTTGGCTTCTCGGTACCCCTCCTGTTGCACGATCGTGGCATAGATGCCGAGGGACACATTGTTGACGAAGAGTCGGTCTCCCACGGTGGCGTAGTCGATGCGGCGTTCGATGCCGTCGCGAAAGGCATGGAGGCTGAGCCGAGGATCCTCCCGGTCGATCCCGAGATCCAGAGCGAAGTGGTTTCGCGTCCCCGCCGAAACGCAAACAAAAGGGAGATCGTGCTCGATGGCGATGGAGGCGACGAGGGCCTGGGAGCCATCACCTCCGGCCATGCCCAAACAGTCGGCCCCGCCGGCGATCGCATCCCGTGCGAGCTGTTCGAGGTCGAGGCCGTGGTCGAGCATGACCACCTCGACTCCGAGATCCTTGGCCAGGTCGACAAGACCGAACCTCGCCACCTTTCCCCCGCCTGACCACGGATTGCAGATCAGGACCGGGCGTTGAGGGCGTTTGACCGACACCGGTCGACGATCGTCGTGCTCACGGACATCACGCAGGAGCGCGGCTCGCGCCAAGCCGACGGCAGCGACCAGGAGCACGGCCACCAGCACCAGACGGAGCAGTGGTCGATCGCCGTGGGGTGTCACCCAGATGACGGCCAGGACCATCACGGTCAGGCCAATGACGCCCCCGGCGATTCCGATGCCCCGGCGGGGCATCCGCTCGGTGGCCGCCCACCACATGCCGCCAACCGCGACGGCGAGCCCAACGAGCGCAAGAACGAGGAACCCGACATTGCGGGTGGCCAAGACGATGAGCGCCACGGCCACCAGCAGACCGCAAACAAGCGAACCCACCGCCAGCCCACGTTCGCGCCCGGTAACCCGTTGCGGGCGAAGTACTTCCGAACTCGCTGACGTATTCATCACATCCCTCCCACTGGTCAACGTAGGGCATGGGTGTCCCTAGGTCCAAGGACCCGCCATCGAAGGTGACGACGGTAATGAAGTCGCCGCTTTGTTGCGGTGCCCCAGCCGGTTCGCACGCGTCGAGTACTGGGAGCCGGCCGGGGTCTTTGTTCCTTGGGCACCGGCCGAGTCGGTCTGTGACGAGGGGCCTGTCCGCCACGTTGGCTGCCACCAGGCGTCGCGTCCGGACCGGACTGAGTATCTGCTTATTGGACAGATGCTTTCGGCTCCGTTTCAGCGTCGATGGGCGTTCGAAGCCGCTCAGCCGACTCTAGACAGATGCCAACGGTGGAACGCCGAACTCGCGGCGCACGTCTTCGAGATCCCGTTCCGCCATGCTCAACAGGTCGACGTCGTACATATCGGCACTGCACTCCGATCCGCGCCGCAGGGCCTCGGCCATCATGGAGCGGCCGAGCTCATGGTCGAGCACGGCCGAGCGGGCATGTTCGTACCCCGGGAAAATGTGGCCCACCTCGTGCACCAGCAAGTTCCCCAAGAATCCCAACCAGTTGCGGTCCGTGTCGGCCGCCGACAGCATCATCGCACCCAGGGCGATCTCACCTTCACCGGTCGGCTCGTACCCGGCGATGACATGCGTCGCATCGTGACGCATGAAGGTCTCTCCTGTGGGAGACGACGACTCTGGCAACTCGAAGCCATGGCGAAGATGGAAGTCGAGGAACGCCCAACCCAACGTGGTGGGCGGGAGGTCTTTGTATGCCTCGAGCTTCTCTCGGAGCGGGTCCGGTCCCGGGGACGGCTCGCTGCCCGGCCCGCCGAAATCGGACGGCAAGACGAAATCGTCCGGCAAGCCGTAGAGGCGAAGGTAGTCCTGATAGGTCCGGTCCGCACTCGATCGAACCAGGTCTCGGGCGAGGATGAGGCCGGGGCCACTCTGGTCCACAGCCCGTGCGTACGCTTCGGTCGAAGCGAGCCTGCCTTCAGTGGCGGGGTGTCCACAGAACTCAACGGTGACGAGAAGCTCCCTCAGCCTCCGTCGGTCCGCTTCATTTGTAACGCGTTCGGCTACCTCAGTTGGCGAGACGACTCCCCGATCAACGAGCTCTTTCTCCCGTCCCCAGCAACCGACCACCAGCGTTTCGATGACCGAGCGCTGCTCGCAGGTCGGACCACCTTCAACACTGGCCGCCCCCATGAGGGCGCCGACGACCGGTTCGACCGCAGCTTCGCTGATCAAAGGCGTCACGTCGTTCTCCTCGTCACTAGATCACTCATCGCGCTGCCCCCTTCACAAAAGGTGAGGATACCATACACTGTCCAATCAGGAGTCGACCGGTAACTTGATCTGATTCGCCAGCTCAGGAACGAGACGAGTTCGTCCATCGCTGTACCGGCCCACCGGTGCCCTTCCTGGTCACCTCCGGGGCCAGTCGGATGCCGGCTCGTAGGTACTGGCGGCGCCGCTCCGTTCCGAAACAAGCCGACGACCCGGGTTCTGCCATGACCAGCCACGGCGTAAGGCCCTGGTGCAAGACTTTGTCGTCATCGACAATGCCTGGGCCGACTTTGCACAGGTCAGCGGCGTCCCCACGGTTCGGATTCCGCCGCCCGAGCTGCTAGATCGGAAGGATGAGCGTGAAGAGCAATCCCAAGCCGCTGCCGGTTGGGCTCGACGAGGGGGAGGGTCTCCCGCTGGTCCTGATACCCGGGTACGGGACACGCCCAGACACGTATCGGCGCACCGCCAACCTTCTGGCCGAACGTTGTCACGTAATCCTGGTGGACATTTATGCAACCCGAGGTCGGTGGCGATACAAAAACGTGCTCGAGTCGTTCACCGCCACCCTGGACCACCTCGAGCTCGAGCGAGCGAGCATCCTCGGGCACTCCTTCGGCAGCGGCATCGAGCTCGGCTTCGCCGTCCGTCATCCAGAACGGGTCGTGGAACTGGTCTTCTGCGACACACTCGCCTTAAGCAGCCAGTTTGCCTTGGCCCTGGAATGCGTGAGCCGTCCTGTGCGGGTCCTGGGTATGGCCACCCCGAAGGCGGCCGTCGACTTCATCCGATCTTGGATCACGTACCCGAGACAGATGGCCGACGCCGCCTGGTGGGGCTTCACCAGCGGGCGCTCAGACGATGTCCATCTCGTCGCCGACGCTGGGATTCCCGCCCACGTCCTCTGGGCCAAACGCGATTCCCTCCTCCGTCGCAGCGACGGCGAGGAGTTCGCGCGCCAGCTGAACGCTTCCTTCGATGTCTGCAGGGCCCCGGGTTACGTCGACCACGACTGGATGTATCGACATCCCCGGTTGTTCGTCGAGTACCTCGATCGCCTCGGCCTTTCGGTCTTTCGAAACGTACAGAGCGCTCCTGAGGACATTCCGTGAGCACCCGTGCCGTGCATCTCGTGGATAGTCACGGATTGGATGGGGAGCTGGCGGGCCCACGACGCGAGGTCGGGAATCGTTGACGACCAGCCCGCCACGGGTCTAGAGGACTATGCCCTTCCGGGTGGGCCTGTGGCGCCCCGGCGACCTCAGTCCAAGATCTGGACATCCTCCCGGCCGGGCACCGATCGTCAGGCCATTGGGAAGGTGGAGGCAGTGCCAGATGTCCAAGCTGGGGCCATTGTCCCGCAGGTGGTCGAGTAGTACCCTTCCATTTGGATATCCGTGTATCGGCGGTCCCTTCAAATCCGGGTTCCGGAGGGTTGAGCTCATGACAACGCTCGACGGCGGCAGTCGCGAACGGGTCGAAGCCGTTGCCGAGGCGGTCCTCCCAGTACAGCTCCTCGATGTGCGAGCCCGAACCAGGAATGCGGTTTGGGAAATCGCGGATCGGATCGCACCCGGGATGCCCGAGGAAGCCGGGCGGAAATTGGCCGCTGAGGTACTGCGAAACGCTGGTCTGCGCAAGGGTTGGCACAAGATCGTGGTGCGTTTTGGCCCGAACACCACCAAGAACTTCGACGATATGTCTGACCCCGGCGTGGTATTGGGCGACGATGACATCTTCTTCCTCGACATTGGCCCAATCTACGAGGGGTGCGAAGGGGACGCCGGAGATACGTTCGCAGTGGGTGCCGATCGCGAGATGATCAAAGCAGCCGCAGATGTCAAGTCAATCTGGACAGCGACCCGCCAACGCTGGTTGGACGAAGGTTTGACCGGTGTGGCGTTGTACCGGTTTGCCGAGGACACTGCGCAGGAGCTCGGTTGGCGCCTCAATCTCGAGCTGACCGGACACCGGCTCTCCGAGTTTCCACATGACGCCCACTACGACGGCACCTTGAATACTGTGGACTTCCGACCTTCGGCCTTGCGCTGGATGCTGGAGATCCAGATCAGGCATCCGGAGCGCAATTTCGGCGCGTTCTTCGAAGACCTATTGGTCGAAGACGATCGCCTCCAGGCCGAGTCGCTTCCCTCGTCGCTACCGTGAGGTAGTGGCCACTGAATCGCGGCAAGTATTTCTTGTCACTTCAAGGTGAGCGTTGCGCCGGTAGGGGCTAACTCGACCCGACGACGGCCAGCAGTCACCGCTGAACTGTCATGGTCCAGGTGCCGAGTGGTTCTGCCACCAGGTGTCCAACGTCTGCATGCTCATCCCCGGGTCTCCCAAAGCGTCAAAAATGACGTTCTTACTGGGCAGGGTCCAGATGTAGTCAGGAACGTTGTTGGGTCCACCGTTGGTTGTTTCGACCGTCAAGCACTCAAGAATCTGGTCGCTCTGGAGCGGATAGACCTTGTCGCTCCATTCTTGGGTTCCATTATCGATTGTGTTGGTAGTCGGACACATGACAGGCGGGTTGCCGGGATCGAAGTTCTTTGACTGGTTGAGCGCGTCAAGGCTCGTTGCGTAGTCGGCGCCGTTGTCAAACTGATAGGCGAATAGTGAATTGCAAAAAGTCGGGCACGGGGCGGCAGCAGTGGTCGAACCCAAATCAGGCATGTCACAAGCAATGGCGGAGCTAACTCCCACGAAGCCATTCGGTTCTCCAGATTGAGCGAGTACAGCGCAATTCGTCGCGTCCTCTGACACCAGGGGTGCGAGGGCGGCTAGGGCGGCAGGTGGTACCAACGAACCACCTCTCTTTACTTTCGAAACATATTGGGGGCAGAAGTACTTGGACGATTCCTTCAGCAGCGTCTCAACGAACCGAGGCGGGAGGAACTCGACCCCCGCTCCCGTGACTGTCGTCACGGTGTCGCTGACGGTGTGTACCTGCAACAGACTGCACACACCTTCGCCAAGGTCAATGAGATTCTTGTGGGATAACCCTCCGGTAAATCCCCTGGCAATAACAGCCTTGACGAATGCTTGTTGAGCGGTGCTGCCCGGAGCGCGCAACGGTGCTGGAGCGGCGGCGGTGCTTTGAGCCGAAGCTGGGGCCGCCATCGACATACCCGTGCCCACGAACAGGGTCACCGCGAGGGTTCCGGCCATCAGCAACCGCTTCGGACGGATAAATGCGCTTGGCACACTGCCACTCATCGTGCCACCCCCTCCACAGTCAGTGGTTCTCGGGCAAGAATAACAACAAGTTCTGCGCTTTGCGTCGGAGAATATGGTCGACGCGTAGCGCCACCATGAGGCAGTCGTCTCCGCCACCAATAGGTCTCACGTCACTCGGCGGGGGCGTCCACCGAAAAGAACACCGTTCTGTTAGCCAAGAGCCGAGCGGACCACCGCAAGGTGGTGTTCGGCGTGGCTGCGCATAGCGCTGTGGCGATGGCTAGCTCGTCAGCCGCCACGCCTGGTCGACTTGAGATCTTGCCACGACCATGCTTGGACACAGCCAGGCCACCACGTCATTCGTCGATCGGAGGACAATCGGTTCTTCCACGGGGAGACCAAGCTTCCGACCGAGAACGACTACTGAACCAACAATGCCCACCGACATATCGTGTCGCCTCGATTGGCGGGATTTCTGACCTGCACGTCAACCACCCGGGGGTCAAGCACCTAAGACCCACGAATGCGGACGCGCCAGCTCCGCAGCTTCTGGTGGGCCCCATGAACCCCGCGCATAGGGAACCGGCTCTGGCTTGTCCCGCACGATGCCGTCGGCCACCGTCCATACGTGCTCGAGTCCGTCCGGCCGAGTGAAAAGGGAGCGGTCACCAGTGAGAACATCATGGAGAAGGATTGAGTATGCCGGGAGTTCGGGCCCGTTGCTTGCGGAGCCCAAGGGCAGCGTGGTTGTCCCTACCGCCAGGGTCATCTCGGGCCCTGGTTGCTTGATGACAAGTCCCAGATCGATTTCGCCATCCCCGGACAGCTCGAAACCCAGGACGCTTCCGCCGCCCGGTTGACCCGGTAGCCCGGGAACTGCGTCCTTGAAGACCACGCTGACTCGCTGTCGGCTCTCAACGAGGCACTTGCCAGTACGTAGGAGGAAAGGCACTCCATTCCAGCGTTCGTTGTCGATCCACATTCGGGCGGCAACGTAGGTCTCGGTGCGCGAATCGGCAGGTACGCCAGGCGTGTCCCGGTACCCGTCGTACTGCCCCACCACCACGTCCGAGGCACTCAAGGGTCGAAAGCTGCCGATGACCGCCTCGCGTGCCTCGGCCAGGCAATCGGGTTCGAGGCAGTGCGGTGGCTCCATGGCGAGCTCGCCGGCAACCTGGAACAGGTGGGTCACGAGCATGTCGAGAATCGCGCCGGTGTCGTCATAGAAGTGTGCTCGCATGGCGACGTCGAGAGTCTCGGGTACATCGATCTGCACGCTGTCGATATGAGAGCTATTCCACGCGCCGGCAAAAAGGCCGTTGGCGAAGCGCAGCACGTGAATGTCCTGTGTCGCTTCCTTTCCGAGAAAATGATCGATCCGATAGATCTGCGATTCTTCGAACGTCTCATGGGCAATTCTGTCCAGTTCGCGAAACGACTCGAGAGAAGTCCCGAACGGCTTCTCGTACACGACCCGGGCGCCCGTAGCGAGACCGTGCGCGCCAATCGCCTCGGTCAAGGGTCCGAAAGCGGACGGTGGCACGGCCATGTAGTGAATCAGTTGGGGGCTACCGCCCATCTCCTCCTTTGCTCGGGCGATCACATCGAGGAGTCTTCCGGGGTCGTCCGGTCGGAACCCTCCTCCGGCAAAGAGGAAGCGACCGCGCACGGCGTCCCATGGACCCTCGGAGGGCCGTGGTCCGAACTCTTGCAGGGATTTTCGCACTTCTTCCTGGAAGTCCTCGTCGGTGGCCTCGCCGCGACCGTCGGCGATCAGCCGCCATTCCTCGGGGAGAAGACCGGCGATGGCCAAGCGGTAAAAGGCGGGCAGAACCAGCCGACGAGCCAGATCTCCCGTAGCTCCGTACGCCACAAAGATTGTCGACGGTGGCGCGGTTCCGGTGTTTGTCATGGCCTCGTTGCCCTTCGAGTCGGGAGGGAACATTGCTCGCTACACATCATCCCCCGGGTCAGGCCCCGATTGTCAACCCTCGGCCAAACGTGCGAAGTGTCTCGAGGAGTCGCAGGGCGACCCGATCCTCCGAACTGGGGAGAATGTCCGGTGGCGAGGGCTCAGCCACCTCCAGGTTCGCTCCAGCACGATGCAGGATCGCCCATGACGCATGACGCTCGATTGTGCCCCGGGAGAAGCCTCCACAACTACCCGGTCGCTCCCCGCGCCTGACCCGTGTGCTCCATCCAACCTACGGCAGAGCTATAGGCCACCACGTTTGATCCCGACGGTCCCGCCCTCGGTGAATCGGATCGGTTCATCGAGCGTATCGACGAGAAACATATCTCGATCCCCACGATCCCAGGCCTCGCGAAGCCCCGATGCGCCCAAATCAAAATCGGGACGGACTTTCCGTAGGAGCGCGCGTAGATCCACGTGCAGCTCGTTCATGGTCGGTCGGCCCCAGTACCAGTAGCCGTTGTAGATGCTAAAGATCCGAAGCCCCGGCTCCAACACAAAGGTATGAGGAATCATGGGATTGTGAGGATCGGTGAACTCCTCGATGTCCAGGTCCTGTTGCACGGTTCTCTCGGGGTCACCCAAAAAAGGCCATGGGGCGCCCAGCGAGTCTCGGAACTCGTTGAGGTTGAGTGGATTGTCCGTGCAAACGACGACTAGCCGCGTGTACGCCACCCGGAACTCTGGGTAACTATCCACCAGATTCCTGAGAAATCGATGCTCCTTGGGATCGTACGATCCTCGGGACAGGTGGAGGACCATCGGGTTGCCGCCCTGGAGCTCAGAGAGTCTCCGAAGGACCCCGGATTGGTCCTCCAGCTGGTAGTCAGGAAAGGTGGCTCCAACAACGATGTCTTCTCGCAACCTATTGCCCTCCTCTATCCATTGACCCTCGCAGGGTCGACCTGTTCCTCCGGAAACTGCGTTGACACTGCAGACCTGGGTTCAACTTCACGGCGTTTCGGTACAGCCGATGCCGGTCAGATGCAACTCTCAATCGCTGCCTGCGGAATGGTTCGGCGCGATGAGGATCGGGCGTCCGGTATGCGACGCCAGCGTGTGGGAGACGCTGCCAAGCAGAGTGCTGCGTACAACGCCCCGACCTCGTTGGCCGCATACGATCAGGCGGGGCGAGAGGTCGTCTGCTGCCTCCAAGATGGCCTTGGGAATCCCATCGAAGGACTCCTTGATCATCGCCGAGGCCTTATAGCCGTGCTCATTAGCCCGGAGGGCTCCCTCTTCCGCCACTGACCTTGCATAGGACTCTTCCTCAGCGTCCACGTCTGCGCCGCCCACTAAAGTGCCCGCGGCAAAGGCCCCGGCGAGAGCCAAGCGCGTTGCGACGGTTTCCCAGACCGTGAGCACAACGGCGTCCACCGGTCGAACGACCAGATCCGCGGCGGCTCTCATGGCTTCTCGCGATCCGTCAGACCCGTCGAAGCAGAACAGTACCGGACCATTTTCACTTCCTCCCGTCATGCCACTTGCCCCTTTCTCTTTGTGGGGCCTCGGGAGCTTCCGAGGCCGACAAATCCAACCGGCTCATACCGTCTTTTACCGGCCCTCATTCCGTCGTCAAAGGGCGCTCTGAGTTTGCCTATTCGCCGATGCCGTAAAGAAAATCATCCAGCGTTCTCCACCCGACTTCAGAAATCCGCCCCCCGCCGGGGTGGCAGGCCACGACCACAGCCACCCTGTCCGGGTCCCGGCCTAACACTGCTCTCCATTCGCCGTGATCACGTCGGTTGACGAGAAGTTTCCGGGAGTCCAAATCGCTCGCGATCTGCTCCAGTTGATCAGGTGAGTCGACCTCCAACATGAAGGCGCGCAGACCGATATGGCGAGCTCCTCCGAGAGGACTGCTCCCAAATTCTCGCAACACGATGACCTGAGGATGGTCGCTCCCCGGAGCGCTCACCGCCGCCAATTGCTCCTGTTGGGACAGCAGCGCAAAACCAAGGACCTCACGATAGAAGTCAATCGATCGGTTGAGATCACCCACGTTGATCACGACACCCTGAAAGTTCACCCTTGCTCCAAGTCTTCAGAAGAGCGGAGGCGCCATCCGAAGCCCCCGTACACCCAAGCTGCACCTTCCATCCAGAGTTGCCCAGATCTGCTGGTTCACGAGTCAACCGTATGTTAGGGACGTGCGTCAACGGAGCACGTACCTGACGTTCTACGCCCTCTTCGGCCATCCCGCGGGGCTCTTCCTTCTCGAAGACTCAAGGTGAGCGCCGATTCCTGCTACAAGCCGGAGACGAGCTCGGCCACGATCTCTGCTGACGTTTGTGTCTGCTTGGCGAGCGCAACGCTCTGTCCGGCCCACAATGAGAGCGCCTCGATATCACCGGTCGTACCGACCATCGGCGCCCCCGGCTCGTAGCGGACGATTGATTCGCCGGAAGGGAAATGGGCGATGACATCGCCCTCTCCCGGTCGACTCCCCAGAGGTGGCCGGCCCGCTTCCTCCCACATCTCGGCCGTCGAGTTGCGGAGGGCGCGGTGGGGCGCATCGGGCCACCCGACGTCGTACAGGTCGGCGTACCACTGTGCATCGGTCTCGGCCGCGTCCATGACACGACGGCGATACTCCTCGTGAGTGGGCATCTCCTCGGCAAGCAGAAACCGGGTGCCCAGCCACGCCGCTTGAGCACCCAGCGCGAGCACAGCGGCCACACCCCGCGCGTCCCCGATCCCGCCGGCCGCGATCACCGGCACCGGTGCCACCGCGTCCACGACGGCCGGCACCAGGGGAAGCGTGGCGATCTGACTCCGCACGTGCCCGCCAGCCTCCCAGCCCTGTGCCACGATGACGTCGACTCCGCTCCCAACCGCCCGCCGGGCCTCCTCAGCGCTGCCGACCGTGTGCAGAACGACTCCGTTCGCCTCGTGCACCTGCTCGACGTACTCGGCGGGATCTCCCCAGAACAGGGACACGATCCGCATACCGGCTTCGAGGGCCTCGTCGATGCGGCGGTGCTGATCGGAGTCGAGAATCAGATTGCCCCCAAAGGGACGATCGGTGAGCGCCGCCGTCTCACGAACCACGTCTCCGGCGGGCGTGGACCACGTCAGCGCCAACATGCCGAGCGCGCCTGCATTCGAGACCGCTGCCGCCAGGTGGGACAGCGCCGACATCGGCGCCTGGACGATCGGCTGTTCAATCCCGAGCAGCTCACAGACCGGCGTTCTCACCACCACCACGACCACCTACCCATTCGCCCCGGCAGGCGGTGCCTGCAACCGGCCTCGACGTGGACCCGTCCGGCTAGCCCTGGCAGATCCATCTTTTAGCTGTGGCTCATACGACTAGCTATGACGTATACGACGTCGGCGTCGATTCCGGAGCCCGCTTGTTCCATCCGTGAAAGCTCGAGTAATCGCCCGCATCCCAGGCCTCGCGCAGCCCCGGCTTGCTCAGGTCCCAGTCGGGTCGGACCTCGCTCGACGCAGCGCACAAGTCGCGCCATAAGTCGTAGAACGACGGACGCCCCCAGAACCAGTAGCCGTTGTAGATACTGTGAATCACCAGTCCCGGCTTGAGCACCATCGTGTGGGGGATCATCGGGTCGTGCTCGGGGTCGGTGTATTCCTGGATGTCGAGATCCTTTTGCACCACCCGAGCGGGATCGGAGAGGAAGGTCCATTGGGCGCCGACTGAGGCGCGGAACTCTTGGGTCGAGTGGTGGTCGTCGGTCGAGATCGTCACGATCTGGGTGTAGGCGACGGCGACCTTCGGATAGTTGGCGGAGAGCTCGAGGTGCTGCTGGTGCTCCTTCGGACAGTAATTGCCACGTGCCAGCGTGAGGACCAGCGGGTCGTCGCCTTGCAGCTCGCTGAGCTTGCGCACCGTGTCCGTGTGATCCGGCAGCGAGTAGTCGGGAAGGGTGGCGCCGGGTCTGATATCGGGTCGCATGGATCACCAGCTCTCTGATCGCCTCAAGCGTGCGATCTTGGCGGTGGATGTGACCCGTCCTCTCAACGACGGGCCAACTTGTGGTCGCGAGGCTATCCCGTCGCCACCGCCATTGTCACCTCGTCATAAGCCGTATCGCCCACATTGCGGGAGGGCATCCTTCACGTGTTCCGAGGGTCGTCGGTCGGGTCGAGGTATTCAAGGCCGAGCGGTCCGATGGCCGACACCTGGGTGACGTAAGCACCGGATTTTGCCCAGTGGAAATGAGGGGTGCCGCCGGGGAGCACGATGACCGAGCCTGGCGGGTACGCCTGCAGTTGTTCGTCGTCAAACCGGCTCCCCAGCCCGATGTAGAAGACACCGGATATGACCGTGTAGACGCGGTCCTCCGGATGCTCGTGCGGCGCCAGTTTGACGCCGGAGGGCACCATGACCCTGATGACGTAAGGCCCAGGTTCGGAAGGCTCGCCGACGACAATCGCCAGTCGCGCCGACGGTGGGAACGCCGGGAACGGCTTCCAGTCGATGTCCTCGGGCAAGATCGACCTGAAGACGGCCTGATCTGGTTGGTGGATCCCCATCGTTGATGGACCTCCCGACTCGGCAAGAGAGTGACCCAACGCAGTCCCAGCTAGCAGTGGGTCTTTTGCAGCATACTTGGGCGTCACCCTGTCGGGTCCCGCGGATGTACGGGCGAAGGAGCACATGAGCACGACCCCCATAGCCGACTATGCGCTCCTTTCCGATCGGCACAGCGCAGCGCTGGTGAGCCGAGACGGGTCGATCGACTGGGTGTGCTTCCCGCGCTTCGACAGCCCGTCGATCTTCGGTCGCCTCCTCGGTGAAGAAGCTGGGCACTGGTCGATCCGGGCCGCGAGCGCCACCCAAGTGACTCGCCGATACCTGGACCGCACCATGGTGTTGGAGACCACCTTCCACACGCCGACGGGGACGGTCGCCATCACCGACGCCCTGGCCATGGGCGACGGCAACCGGGGGCATGCGCTGGGCAAGGGTGCGCCGCACCTTCTGCTGCGCCGGGCGACGTGTGTGGAAGGAGAAGTCGAGTTGTCCCTGGAGTACGTCCCGCGCCCTGAGTACGGGCTGGTCCATCCGCTGCTCAACGCGGTCGACGGCGGAGTTGCTGCGTTCGGAGGCGCCGACGTGCTGGTCCTCTCTTCTCCCATGGCCGTGACCGTCGACCGGTCGGCGGTCTCAGGCGAGATCACGCTCCGCCGGGGCGAGAGCGCCGGCTTCGCCCTGCATCACAGGAAGCGGGCCGGGACGGGCTCAGCCCCGAGGGTCTGGAGCCAATCCGAGATAGCCGCACGGCTCGAAGACACCGTGTCGGCGTGGAAATCGTGGTCGGAGCTCCACCAGGCCTACGTGGGTCCGTGGCGAGACCTGGTGCACCACAGCGGACGGGTCCTCCAGTCGCTCTCTTTTGCACCCACCGGCGCGATCTGCGCGGCGGCGACCACGTCGCTGCCCGAGGCGGTGGGCGGCGCCCGAAACTGGGACTACCGCTACGCCTGGGTCCGGGACGCTTCCTTCACGATCCAGGCCCTCTGGGTGGCGGCCTGCCCTGACGAAGCCAACGAGTTCTTTGACTATGTGACCTCCTCCGCGGCCGGCTCGCTCGACCGGGGAGGCGACCTGCAGATCATGTTCGGCATCGGCGGTGAACGGGACCTGAGCGAGCGGGAGCTGCCGCACCTGGGGGGCTGGCGACACTCGGTCCCCGTTCGGGTCGGCAACGGTGCCTGGGACCAGCGCCAGCTCGACGTCTACGGCGAATTGCTCGGCGCCGTGTACCGGCTCTCCGACCACGTCTTCGATAACGCCTCCCGACGGGTTGGGCCGATGGCCGCCCCTGACAAGTGGGGTGCGCCCCCCGATCTGGCACCAACCACACGACACTTCTTCGTCCAACTGGCCGACGCCGCCGCCCGGTGCTGGCAGGAAAAGGACCAAGGGATCTGGGAGATTCGGGGCGAGCCCCGCGACTTCTTGTACTCCAAGCTGATGTGCTGGGTAGCGCTCGACCGGGCGGTGTCCTTGGCCGACCGCCTCGACGCCTCCAACCGGGTCGACGCATGGAAGCAAACCCAGGCCCAGATCCGAGAGGCGATCCTGACCAGAGGCTGGAGCGACCGGGCCAACGCCTTCACCCAGTCCTTCGGCTCCGACGAGCTTGACGCCTCCAGTCTGATGCTGCCCTTGGTCGGGTTCCTCCCTGCCGACGATTCCAGAGTGTTGGCCACGATCAACGCGACCGAAGAACGCCTTACCGATGATCGCGGACTCGTGTACCGCTACCGGTCCCACGACGGGCTCGAGGGCAAAGAAGGCGCGTTCCTTCTTTGCACCTTCTGGCTGGCCCAAGCCCTGGCCAGCGCCGGACAGACGGCTCGGGCCCGCACCGTCTTCGAACGGGCGGCAGCCTTCGTCAACGACGTCGGCCTGCTCGCTGAGGAGGTCGATCCGGTCAGCGGAGAGCTCTTGGGCAACTTCCCCCAAGCCTTCAGCCACATCGGGCTCGTCAACGCGGCCTGGGCCATTTCTCAGGCCGAGCTCCAGCACAAATCCTCGGCCTGAAGTGGCCATCGAAATCTGTCATTGGCCGCCACCCGACCAGGTACCGGGCTCTGGACTTCGACGACGAGCGGCGCGAAAGTGACCACACGCAGAGCTGATACCTGCCGGGACGGTCGTTTCTCTATCAGCAGGAGGTAGCCCGATGCCCAGCACGCACGATTCGGCCATCGATGTGGATCACGCCGGTCTCGGGGCTATCGCATGAGCAACTACGACGTCATCGTGTTGGGCGCCGGCTCGCCGGGCGAGCACTGCGCAGGCGAGTTGGCCGACGGTGGGCTGCGGGTCGCCGTCGTCGAACGCCAGCTGGTCGGCGGCGAGTGTTCCTACTGGGCGTGCATCCCTTCCAAGACGCTGCTGCGCCCCGGGGAGGCGGCCCAGGAGGCACGCGAAGCGGCGGCAAGCGCCCAGGTCGATGTAAAGGCGGCCCTGGCGTATCGCGATTTCATGGTCTCGGACTACTCCGATGCCGGACAGGAGCACTGGCTGGCGGACAAGGGAATAGACCTGCTGCGCGGCACCGGCCGGCTGGCCGGGGTGGGCGTGGTCGAAGTGGACGGCGTGCCCCATACCGCCGGAAACATCGTCGTGGCGACTGGCTCGGATCCGGTCGTACCACCCGTGCCGGGCCTGGCCGACATGGCGGGTCTCTGGAGCAACCGCGAGGTGACCGGCATGAAGACCGTGCCCCGGCGCCTGTTGATACTGGGTGGTGGGCCAGTCGGCGCCGAGATGGCCCAGGCCGTGCGCCGTCTGGGCGGCGAGGTGGCCCTGGTCGAAGCGGCGGGACATGTGCTCGCCCGTGAGCCCGCGCCGCTGGGCGAGGCGCTGGGCGAGGTACTACGTGGCGACGGAGTCGAACTGATGTTGGGCGTTCAGGCGACGGCGGCCCGACGCGACGCCGAGGACTATGTCCTCGTACTCGACGACGGCCGCGAGGTGCGTGGCGACCACCTGCTCCTCGCCACGGGCCGGCGCCCCCGCGTGGACGGGATCGGCCTCGACACGGTCGGCGTCCAGGCCGACAGGCACGGCATTCCGGTCGACACCCACTTGCGGGTCAACGACGGTCTGTGGGCCATCGGCGACGTCACCGGCGTGAGGCTGCTGACCCATGTGGGGAAGTACCAGGGCGAGGTCGTCGCGGCCAACATCCTCGGCGAACAACGTGAGGCCAACTACGAGGCCATTCCCGACGTCGTGTACACGGACCCCCAAGCGGCGTCGGTGGGCGCCACAGAGGCCCCCTTTAGCGCCACCACCCCCCTCTCCGAGGTGGCCAAGACCGCTACGTACTCCCACGCCTACGCACAGTCGAACGGCTTTTTGACCCTCCTCAGCGACGGCGAGCTCTTGACCGGCGCCCACGCTCTGGGTCCCGAGGCCGGCGAGTGGCTACAGCAAGCCACGCTGGCCATACGGGCCAGGGTGCCAATCGAGGTGCTGCGTGACACCATCCAGCCGTTCCCCACCTTCTCGGAGATTTACGTCGCCGCCCTCAAGGCGCTCTACAAAGAGATCGGCGCCGACACGCCGACCACCCTGGCGGGACAGTCATGATGCCATGGGCGCGCCGGCCCGTTCCCGAGCCGGTCATGACGCCGTGATCTGTCGCCGAGACCATGGTTAGGAGGAGCACGTGACTGCAAGTTCGTTATCGGCCACGGAGCGTCAACCCGAACTGGTCGGGCAAACCGTCGTGGTGATCGGCGGCAGCTCCGGCATCGGGCTCGAAACCGCTCGACGAGCACGCTCCGAAGGAGCGAATGTCGTGCTCGCCGGTCGGGATCCGGCGCGCCTGCAACGAGCCGGCAACGAGGTCGACGCGCTCAGCACAGCGGCCTTCGACGCCACCAAAGCGGACGATCTCGAGCGGTTCTTCCAGGACCTATCCCAACCAATCGACCACGTCATGGTCACGGCCGGGGGTCCCTACTACGCAGCCCTAGCCGACATGGACTTCGCCAAGGTGCGCGCCGAATTGGACGTGCATCTCTTGTTGCCCCTCCACGTTGCCCGCCAATGCATTACCAGGGTGCGCCCGGGAGGCACGCTCGTGTTCATGACCGGCAACGGCGCCCGCCGACCAGGCATCGGCCTCGAGATCGCCGCGGTTCTCGCCGCCGGGCTCCCGGGCCTCACGGCCAACTTGGCGCTCGAACTGGCGCCGGTCCGGGTCAACCTCATCGCCGCCGGCTTCGTCGACACGCCTCTCTCGGCGTCACTGCTCGGCGACGACCTCGAGCAGCGGCGCAACCAGCTACGCGCCGAGCTCCCTATCCGGCGTGTCGTCGAACCCGCCGACGTCGCGGCCCTTGCTGTGCACCTCATGACCAATACGGCTCTGACCGGAGCGACCTACGACATCGACGGTGGCGAGCAGCTCGTCTCCGGAGCATGACCGAGGGATTTCCTCCGATGAGCGAAGAAGACCGCAAGGTCGCCATCATCACCGGAGGTTCTCAAGGGATCGGCGCCGGCCTCGTGGCCGAGTACCGGCGGCGGGGCTGGGCGGTCGTGGCCACCTCCCGGAGAATCAAGCCCGATGGTGACCCGGCTGTGCTCACCGTTGATGGGGACGTTTCCGAAGCCGGCACCGCTGACCGGATCATCAGCGGGGCACTCGATCGCTTCGGCCGCATCGACACCCTCATCAACAATGCCGGCGTTTACATCTCCAAGCCGTTCACCGACTACACCGCTGACGATTATGCAACGGTGATCGGCGTCAATCTCACCGGATTCTTCATGCTGACCCAGCGCGCCATTGGCGACATGCTGAAGCGAGGAAGCGGCCACATCGTCAACATCAGCACCACCCTGGCCGACTACGCCAACTCGAGCGCGCCCTCTGTCCTGACTTCCCTCACCAAGGGTGGCCTCGCCTCGGCCACCAAGTCCCTCGCCATCGAGTTCGCCTCCCGCGGCATCCGGGTGAACGCTGTCTCGCCGGGCATCATCCAGACGCCGGTGCATCCGGCGGCGAGCTACGCCGATCTCGGCTCGCAGCTCCCTCCGGTTGGGCACGTGGGGCAGGTCAGCGACATCGTCGACGGCATCCTCTTCCTGGAGTCTTCGCCGTTCATCACCGGCGAGGTCCTGCACATCGACGGCGGCCAGATCGCCGGCCACTGACGGTCCACCCGTGAAGAGCCCGATCGGTGTGATGGCACCCGCTCCTGCGCGTCACGAATGCTCGGAAGGTGCCTCGATGTCGTCATAGATCCGGACGGCAGCCAGCAGACCGTCCGCGCTGCGCTCGTAGACGCCGATTCCGGCCTGCGCCGGTAGGTCGTGGCTACCCCAACGGACGCAGTTGTATTCCAGGGCGCAGCGCACCCCGTCGTCCGTCACCATGCAGTTCTCAAGCCCGATGCCACCGCCTGCACCGAAGCGCGCGGTGAAGAACGAGCGGAGCTCAGGTGTGCCGCGGTGGATGTCGTGCGGACCGATGGGTTCGCGGACGTACCCATCGGGAGCAAAGGTGGCCACGATCGCTTCGGCGTCGCCCGCGTCCAAGGCGGCCTGGTATCGGCCAACCACATCACCTGGGTTCGCATCCCCGGTCCCGAGTATGGGAGGCCTGAGGTGGCGGTATCCGTCTACCGGCCATTGGCTGCAATAGGTGCGGAACACCACTGACAGGTCGTCGGGGGATTCAGCGACGACCGCCACCGGCCAAGCCACTGTCGGCCCGTCACCGGCCAAGTGGGCCAGCAATTCCACCACGGCTCTACCGCCGACGACGGTAGAGGCGACGGTCTCAATACGGGCGTGGCGCTCGGCCAGAAAGGATTGGTTCGTGCGGACGAATTTCCGCAGCTGCCTGTGGCCGCGGATCTCGCCGGCGCGGGGGTCGTAGATCACCACCTCGCCTGGCCACACGGTCTCCAGGACGTGCGTGTCGCCCTTGTTCAGTGCGTCAAAGTACGCAGATACCGGATCAGCCAGACCTGCAGCACGGGTCTGGCTGCGGGCCAACTCGACGGCATTGACGAAGTCCGGAAACCACGGCATCTCAACCCCCATGGTGGCTCACCGCGCCGAAGTTGGAGAGTGTAGCCCGCGTTCATGAGGAACTACTTAAGACTGATGCGCGTCGGAAGCCCGCCAGGTGGCCCGGGACGTCAGCCCGAGGGGTGCGGGAGACTCACCCAGGACAGCCGGCCCGGCTCGTGGTGCACGGTTTGCTCGGCGGCCCGCAGGGCCGTGGCCGTGGCCGGTGGCTCTCCGGTGCCGAGATTGCGGGCGTAGACGGGGTGGGCGCCACTGGAGACCTGGACTCGCAGGCGGTGACCGGCGGCGAAGGTGTGACCGACGGGCCACAGGGCCACCGCCGCCGTGAACGTCCCGTCCGGGTTCCGGCGGATGGACGCGGGGTCGAAGCGCTGTAGTCCGTCGCACACGTTGACGGACCGGCCGTCGGGCGACACGTCGCAGACCCGGACGAAGAAGTCCGTGTGGTCCAGGCTCGAGCCCACGTGCAGCTCCGCCTCCACCGGACCGACGAGCTCGAGAGGCTCGCCTAGCGTGTCGGAGGTGTAGACGAGGACGTCGGCGCGGGCTTCGAGAGGCCGGTTGTCGACGGTGCCCCCGGTAAGCATGCCGATGCCGCCCATCGAGGGCGTCGGGTCGGCGGGGTCGTAGCGATAGCGGTCGGGCTCCGACGGTGCCTCGGGCGGTATGGGCGCGAGATGGCCCCCGGCATGGAGGTACCAGCGGGTCGGCTCCGAGGGAGGAGGCCAGTCGGGCAAGTCGCGCCAGTGGGCGCCTTCGCCCTGCACGTGGACCTTTACCGGGGTGGGGCCGAGCAGTCCGTCCCCGTCGAGCAACCAGGTGTCGAACCACTCCAGTGGGGCATCGGTCATGCCGCCCTCCCCGCCCCCGCCCAGGTGTCCACCGGCGCCGATGCGCAGATGGACGGGTGCGGGGGAGGCGCGGAGGACGGCGTAGTCCTCCACCACCCCGGGCAGCGGATAATCGTGCCAGCCGTCGACGAGCAGGGTCGGCACCGTCCATTCCGCCAGCAGGGGCCGGAAGTCCACCGGGTCCCAAAAAGCATCGCCGGCGCTGCCGTGAGCGAGCTGGTCCCCGTAGAGCGGCAGGTCGACCCCGGTGAGCCGGTGGATCACCTCACCAAGAGGCAGGTGGTCGAAGCCCGCCTTCAGCTCAGCCATCCGCCGCTCGATGCCCTCGGGGGTGATGTCAGTGGTGGGGACGGCGTTGGCCTGCTTGTTGAACTGGGTGGCGCCGGCGTCCCAGGGGATGATCACCTCGAGGGCCATCGAGCCTCCCGGATACCACGAGTAGGCCCGCACCGAGGTGGACAGGGCGACGGCCATGGCCTTGAGGTACGGCGGCTTGGTGGAGGCCAGCGCCCACTGGGTGAAGCCCATGTAGCTACCGCCGAACGTGCCCATCCTTCCGTTGAACCACGGCTGGGAGGCGATCCAGTCCGCTGTGTCCCGTCCGTCTCCCGCTTCGGCGAAGTAGCTGTGGGTGCCACCCGAACCGTCCGTGCCCCGGCACGCCTGCAAGACGTACCGGTAGCCGCGGGCGGCGAACTCCGGGCCCATGGCCGAGGCGAAGTTCACCCTGCCATACGGCGTGCGCTCCAAGATGGTGGGGGCGTCGTCGATGCCCACGGGGTGGTAGATGTCGGCCAACAGCACCGTCCGATCCGACATCGTGACCTTGACGTCCCGCTCGACATCGACTTCGTTGGTGCGCTCCCGCATGCCGACCCCCCTCGCGACCGCGCCTCCGGCAGCCGGCTACGGGAAATTGTATGTCAAGTCTGGCCGGCCTTGAGCCCCGACGCCTGAGCGTGGAGGAACTCGGAACGGAGCCTGCGCGATGTCTCGGAGCTGTCAGACCGCATCGTCGTTGCTCCGCGATGCGGAACCAGCGGCGGGCCTCGTCGAGAGGATCGCCCTGGAAGCGGATGCGGTCGGAGAGGAGGCGGGCAGACACGTTCGGATGGTCACAACTTCATACGGGTAGTCACAACTCAGCCGAGTTACCCTGGGAAAGTTCCGGAGACGTTGCCGGGCAGCATTTCCCGGCCCTGACCAAGGAGAAGGTCTTGAGCCGACCTCGCGCGCTGGTGCTGACTGGAAGTCTCGGCATGGGACACCACGTGGTCACCGAGGTAGTCGCCGACAGCCTGGAACAGATGGGCTGGTCCACCGGCGTCTTCGACTGCATGTCGATGCTCGGTCGCCTCAGCGGGAAGACCGGGGACTGGGTGTTCCGCAGAATCACCGCCACCCCGACCCTTTACGACGGCGTCCACTTCTCGCACTTCCGCACCGGCAGCCGGCTGGCGGAGTTGGTGGACTGGGGGGCCACCAACCGGTTGGTCCCGGCCCTGGCCGAGCACCTCGCCGCGGAGCCGGCCGATCTGCTTGTCTCCACCTTCGCCACCGGCGCCTCGGCCATCGCCAAGCTCGCCTCGTCTGGCGGCGTGGCCGGGCCCCCAGCCACCGTGGCGTTGTGTACCGATGTATGCATGCACAGTCTCTGGGTCCGCGACGGCATCAATCTCTTCTTGGTCACCTCTGAGGCGGCCGCCGCCTCGGTGCGCCGTTACGTGCCCCGTGCTCCGATCGCCATCGTCCCCGCCCCGGTGCGCCCCGAATTCCATCGGGCCCCGACCCAGGCCGAGGCCCGCGCCGCGCTCGGGATCGAGATTGAGGCCCGCTGCGCTCTGGTCATGGGGGGCGGTTGGGGTCTTGGTCCCCTGGCCGAGACGGCCGAGGCCCTGGCCGAACAAGGGGTCGTCGTCCCGGTGGTAGCCGGTCACAACGTACAGTTGGCCACGGTCCTCGACCAGGTGGCCCGTCGCCAGCCCCGGGTGTTGCCCTTCCGGTTCACCGATCAGATCCCGACGCTCATGGCAGCCGCCGACCTGGTGCTCACCACCCCCGGCGCCACCACCTGCAGCGAGGCCCGGGTGGTGAATCGGCCGCTCCTGTTGCTCGACGTCATGCCCGGCCACGGGCGCGACAACATTCAACACGAGCTGGAGCTCGGCGCCGCCGACGTCTGCGACGCCGATCCCGAACGGCTGGTCCAATGCGCGCTCGGTGCTCTGGAGCGGTCGGCGCCGCCGGGGGCCGGCCGGCCCGGGGCCGATCGCTTCGCCGAGGAATTCGCCAACGCTCTGGCCATGGTCGGCATCGTGCCGAGCGTGCCCCGACACACGCTGTCCCCGACCGCGGGGACAGCGAACCCCGTCCCCACCGACAAGGAGGTTGTCTGACCATGTTGCGCACCCTGTTCCTTCATCCCCCCTCCTACCAGGGGTTCGACGGCGGTGCCGGCTCGCGGTACCAGGCCAAGCGCGAGATCCGCTCGTTCTGGTACCCGACCTGGCTGGCCCAGCTGGCCGCCCTCGTACCCGGTAGCCGGCTCATCGACGCTCCCCCGTCCGGGCTGGAGCTCGAGGATGTGGTGCCACTGGTCAAGGACTACGACCTGGTGGTCATGCACACCAGCTCCCCATCCTTCCCCGGCGACGTGAAGGTGGCCGAGGCCCTGAAGGAAGCCAACCCGAACCTGCTGCTCGGTTTCGTGGGCGCCAAGGTGGCGGTCGAGCCCGAGGGCTCTCTCCTTGCCTCACCGGCCATCGACTTCATCGCCCGCGAGGAGTACGACTTCACCGTGGTCGAGATCGCCGAGGGTCGCCCACTGGACCAGGTGGACGGGGTCACCTATCGGGACAGCCGGGGCACCGTGGCCCACACCCCCGACCGCGCCGTCCTCGAGGACATGGACCGGCTGCCCTACGTGAGCGAGGTGTACAAGCGCGACCTGAAGGTCGAGGACTACTTCATCGGGTACTTGAAGCACCCCTACGTCTCGCTCTACACCGGCCGGGGGTGCCGCTCGCAATGCACCTTCTGCCTGTGGCCCCAAACGGTGGGCGGACACCGTTACCGGACCCGCAGCGTCAGCCACGTCCTCGGCGAAATGGAGTTCATCCGCGACTCCTTTCCTCAGGTGAAAGAGGTCTTCTTCGACGACGACACCTTCACCGACAGCCGGGAGCGGGCCGAGGACATCGCCCGGGGCATGGGCCGCCTCGGCCTCGAGTGGTCGTGCAACGCCAAGGCCAACGTCCCCTACGAGACGCTCAAGGTCCTACGGGAGAACGGGCTCCGCCTGTTGCTGGTGGGATTCGAATCCGGCAACCAGGAGATCCTCACCAACATCAAGAAGGGGGTCAAAGTGGAGCGGGCCCGGCAGTTTGCCAAGGACTGTCGGAATCTCGGGATCACCATCCACGGGACCTTCATCGTCGGCCTGCCCGGCGAGACCACCGAGACCATCCAGGAGACCATCCGCTTCGCCCGGGAGATCAACCCCCACACGCTCCAGGTGTCGATTGCTGCGCCGTACCCGGGCACCGCCCTCTACCGGCAGGCAGAAGAGGAAGGGTGGTTCTCCACCGACGACGCCACCCTGGTCGACGAGCACGGCGTCCAGGCGGCTGTCCTCTCCTACCCCAACCTCAACCGCACCGAGATCTTCGACTCAGTGGATACCTTCTACCGAAAGTTCTACTTCCGGGCCGGGAAGATCGCCGAGATTTCGGCGGAGATGCTCCGCGACAGCGACGTGATGAAGAGGCGCCTGCGGGAGGGCGTCGAGTTCGTGAGCTTCCTTCGCAAACGGAAGCAGCCGGTCTAGGTCCCCACGCCGGGAGAGGAGTTGGAGGCGCACCTCGCTCGTCGCGTTATGCCTCAGCGCAGAGCTGGTCGAGTCGCTCGAGCGTCGTGGTCATGGCCTCGATCCACGCGTTGCCGTTGTCCACGAACTGACGTATCTGTTCGGGGGAATCGGAGCAGTCGTAGGTCTCCGTCACCACGGTTGCATGAGGACCGTCGGCGATGAGGTCGAACCTCCAGCGCGATCCGTTCCTGGTCGGCTCGGCGTTTGCCTGGTCCTCGATGGGCGAGCCTGGCTCCCAAGCGATATACCGGTCCGCCTCGAACGCCACGACGCGGTTGTGCATCTCGTAGTCGCCCATGTCCGGTAGGTACATGTTCATGACGAACACGTCCCCCACGCCAGCGACGACTTCATTGTTGGCACCCGGGCGCAGCATCCCGGAGCCATCGAGTTCTGGGTGCCTCCGTGGGTCGGCCAGAAGTTTGAAAATATCACCGGCCGGAGCATCGATTCGTCGGGATGCTGACACAGGACTGCATTCGGCGTTTCCCATGATGCTTCTCCCTTTTCTGTTCTCCTGCTCTTGTGGTTCACCAAGGTAGACGCCTCGAACTACTCGAACTCATCGGTCGCCCGCGTTTGCAATAGGAGGAAAATTTACATATTGCTTTGGGAGGTGGATTGTGGCCATGATCGTCGCAACGTGAGCAGAGGAGGGGTGTGGCAGCGATAAGCGTGCGCAACCTCGCCAAGTCCTACGGCGAGAAGAGAGCAGTGAACGACGTCAGTTTCGAGGTGAGCCAGGGAGAGGTCTTTGCCCTGCTCGGTCCGAACGGGGCCGGCAAGACCAGCATCATCGAGATCCTCGAGGGCTTCCGCGACCGTAGTGCCGGACAGGTGGAGACCCTCGGTGTCGACCCGGCCAACCGGAAGACGCAGCGTTGGCTACGGACCCGGATCGGCGTCGTCCTCCAAGAGCTCGCCGTCGAGCCCGTCTACTCGGTGCGCCAGGTGCTGAACCGCAACGCCGGGTTCTTTCCCTCGCCGCGCCCGGTCGACGAAGTCATCGCCCTTGTCGGTCTCACCGAGAAGGCCGATGCCCGGGTAAAGACCCTTTCCGGCGGCCAGCAGCGCCGGCTCGATGTGGGCCTCGGCATCGTGGGCAATCCCGAGCTGCTCTTTCTCGACGAGCCAACCACCGGGCTCGACCCGTCAGGTCGCCGAGATTCTTGGGACCTGATCCGCAAACTTGCATCCGAGGGCACCACGGTGCTGTTGACCACCCACTACATGGACGAGGTGGAGGCGCTGGCCGATCAGGTGGCGGTGCTCAACAACGCTCGGATCGTGGCCACCGGGACACCGGCTTCTCTCGGTGGACGAGACGCGGGTGCCGTGACCATCCGCTTCGTGCTGCCCGACGGGATCTCTGCGAGTGACCTCCCTGTCCCAGTCCATGCCGAGCCAGACGGGCACGTCGAGATCCACACCGAGGATGAGCTGCCCGTGCTTCACGCGCTCAGCGGCTGGGCCCTCGACCGCAACCTTCGTCTACCTGGTCTCTCGGTTGCCCGGACCACCTTGGAAGACGTCTACCTCCAGCTGACGAGGGACGAGCAATGAGCGCCACTCCCGTCATCGGTTCCTTCGAAGGATTGAGCGACGTCAAGTTGGTGGGCCGACAGGTCCGCTACGAACAGCTGTCGTTCTGGCTCAACCCGATCGGGGCCGTCTTTACCGTGGGGTTCTCAGTGGTCTTCCTCATCCTGCTGGGAGCCTCAGCGGGGAATTCACACATCTCGTTCTACGGGAACATTCGGCTGGTTCAGTACTACGTGCCCGGGTTTGCCGCTTACGGCGTGATGGCAGCCTGCTTCAACATCTTGGCCATCACGCTGGTCAACCGACGGGAGATGGGCCTTCTCAAGCGGCTCAGACTCAGTCCCCTCCCCACCTGGGCGCTGCTCACCGCCATCGTCTTGAGCTCCATGGTCGTCGCCGTCATCGAGGTGGTCATACTCCTTGTCGTCGGGAGACTTGGGTTCAACGTCCACTTTCCGGACAACGTGGGTGCCTTCGTGGTGGCCATCGTCGTGGGCATGCTCTGCTTCTCTGCGCTCGGGGTGGCCATGAGCACGCTCGTCCCGAATCAGGATGCGGCCGGCCCGATCGTCAGCATCATCTTCTTCGTACTGCTCTTTCTGTCAGGACTGTGGTTCCCGCTCAAGCCCGGTTCGGGCCTGGCCCAGTTCTCGGCGTACTTCCCTGTGCACCATTTCATTAACGCCGTCTTCGCTCCCTTCAATACCCAAAGGGGTGCGTCCCCGTGGGCTTGGCACGACCTCCTCATCGTTGCCATCTGGGGTGCTGTCGGCGCCATCGTGGCCGTGCGCCGATGGAAGTGGTCCCCTCGCAGGGGTTGAGCTCGGACGGCCCTGAACACAGGCGGCGTGCCTACATCTGGCCGTGGAGGACCGGACCGGCAGGTTCGTAGGTGCCGATGACGATGCCGAGATCGGTCATGGTGAGATCGACAGGGCGCATCGTCGTCGGGAGGATGCCGTCGTTGAACAAGCGGCGACCGGACCCGAGCACCAGCGGGTACGTCATCAGGCGGAAGCGGTCGACGAGCTCGTGCTGCAACAGCGTCTCGAGCAGTGTGCTGCTTCCCCAAATCTGCAGCTCATCGCCGGGTTCGTCCTTCAACAGCTGTACTGCTGCGACGATGTCGCCGGTCACCAGGCGAGCGGTGTCAGGGTACTCGCCTCGCCACGTGGCGTCGGCCTCGCTGAGCGAATTGGACACGACGTGTTTGGGCAACGAGTTGATCGCCGTGGCAATGGGGTCGGCAGGGTCGGTCTGATCAGGCCAGTAGCCGCGGAAGATGTCGAACGTTCTGCGGCCGAGCAGGAACGCGCTGGCGTGGCTGTTGAGCTCGGTGATGAACTCGCCAATAGCCGGGTCGGGAAACGGCGCCTGCCAGCCACCGTGGGTGAAGGCGTCGCTGGGATCTTC
Source organism: uncultured Acidimicrobiaceae bacterium (assembly GCA_963781305.1). GTDB lineage: Bacteria > Actinomycetota > Acidimicrobiia > Acidimicrobiales > RAAP-2 > DASXMT01. Next base: position 62,084 of record CAWAFL010000013.1, on the reverse strand, counting down.
CTCCGGCCCCCCGGGGGCCTGCATCACGCCGTCGAGGGTCAAGAACGTCTGAACGGTGAGCTTCATGTCAATGTAGACGGAGCGGCGCACTGATTCTCAGCGGTCTCACGCGAGATGCTGAGAATAGAGCTTCCGAGTGTTGGGGTTGGGGGAGCCAGGGAGGAGGCCGAGGGACGCTCAGAGATTGCTGTAGACGGCCGCGACCATCTCAGCCTGCTGATCGGTGACCGACAGCACCGTCTCGGACGATTTGATTGGCACGTTGCCCACGACGACCACCACCGTCACGTGACGCCCGCTCTTGGTCTCGACGTATCCCGCCAGGCTGTTGCCGAGCAGCATCAGCTGGTTCGTGGGTGAGCCGACGGCGCGGTTGCCCGTCTTGAGCTGCGCGTGCCCGGCCGCCGGCGACTTCGTGAGGACGTTGGCCAGGGTCCCGCTACGGCCCAGGACGGGGACGGCGTCGTACACGACCCGGCCGTAGCTGGTCGTCTTGGCGCGCCGGAGGAAGGTTGCCAGGGCCGCGGCCGTGGTCCGCCCCTGGTCATTGGAACCTGCTCCGTCGAGGGGAAAGACGCTCTCGGACGGAATCCCGAACTTCGTGATGGTGGCCAACTCGGCGGTCAAGCCTTGCTGGCAGTTGGTGCTCCCCAGCTTGACCGCGGCAAGGCAGGTCATGAGGTCCCCACCTCGGTTGTAGCTGACCTTCAAGATGAGGTTGATGAACTGCGACAATGGCAGGGACACGTACTTGCCGACCATGTCGCTTGCCTGGTAGCTGTCCTTCGGAGGGAGCAAGGCCTCCGGATTCGGACCCGTCGACGGCGCGGTCACCGTCACACCGGCTTGCTGTAATGCTTGGATGAACGCCGTCCGGGCGAACGACGCCGGGTCGTCGACTTGGTGCACGACCAGGGTCGGGGCGGTTCCGGCGGCGATTTGTCCCGTCACGACCAGGTTGCCGGGTGTGGGTTCATTGATCTGCAGTGAGGTGGATTCCTTTGCGCTCACGGTCATCACTTGGTCGGCCACCGCGTAGGCCGCAGTCATCGGTCTCCAACTCACCGATGCGGCCTGGCCGACGGCGCCGGGGGTGACCTCGGCATCGATGAGGTTCTCGTTCACCCATATCGGTGTGATCAGCCCGTCCGGGAAGCCGTTGTACGGAGCGAACAGGCGATCGTCGACGACGACATTGCCGTTTACCTGGGTGATACCCGATGCGCGGACCCCGGCGGCGATCTGGTTCAGACCGGTTAGCGGGTTCCCAGGGGGCTCAACCGCTCCCGGGAGGCCGATGTTGGCGTAGCTCTCGTCCAGGTGTGGCAGATTCTCGTAGTACATGGTCCCGTTTGGCTGGTCACGAAGGCCGAGGCTGAGGTCTCCAGAGCCCACCAGCACCAGGTTTCCGTTCAGTGTGGTCCCGCTCATGGTCCCCTGGCGGTAGGCAGGCGTGGTGAAGCGGTAGTTCGGGCCGTATAGCCGTAGGGCGGTCGTCGTCGAATAGATCTTCATCGTCGATCCCGGATCGAACATGCTCTGTGCGTTCTGGGACGCCAGGACCTGGCCGGTCTTTTGATCCAGCACTTGGTATCCCCACGTCGCGTGCTTGTAGCGGGGCTGGTTCTCGATCGCGGCCAGTGCCGTTGTCAGGTCCTGAGGACCCGTCGCCGCCGACTCTCCCGACGCGCCGGCCAGCGCCGGTGACAGGGGCGACAAGATGGCTGCCGCGGCGGCGCTCACCGCGGCCAAGAACACGACGAACCGCCGCCGCCGACTGAGTCGAAACCCTGGCGTGTTTCGAGAAGGTCGTGTCCTCGGGGGCGCTGTAGGCCCGGGTGGACGAACTCGAAGCATGCGGCCCTCCGGTGTCTTGGCTGTACGGGTCCCTCGGCTCGATGGGCCCCCTGGTGAAGCAGTTCGGTTCCGATGGAGCATACGCAACGTCAGGGGAACACAAAGGCACTTCCCAATGGCTGGCACTCGAAGATGGAACCATCCACAGGAGCTGACGACGGCCCACCTCGTTCCGTAACGATTGGCCGACCACTAGCCGCGATGGCGCCTATCGGCTGTTCGGTTCACCTGTCATTGCTGTTTCGAGGACTCGGGCCATTCCCGCCATCCCGCTGGCATCAGGGTGCAAGGGATACGTCCCAGGCGACGGGATGATCGGTGAGACCCAACGGGTGTTGCGACCCGTGCAAGCACTGTGGGCCGCACTCGGTGCAGCCATATTGACGTAGACATCGCCGGCCGCCCTGGCGGCAGCGGACAGCATGGAATTGAGGTTGGCTTCGACGTCACGCAGATAGGAAAGGTCAGAGCGGGTAAATGGCAAGTCGGGCCAGCATCCCGACCCACTGGGAGGCACGACATCGGGATAGCCAATGACGAAGACTCTTGCCTTGTGCGCACGGGCACGGATATCGCTCAATATGGTGTCGACCTTGGTGCCGACGTCATGGATGGTTTGATCGAGCTGATCCGCTCCGCTTGCGGTGTAGTGGGCCTCGCATGTCTTGCCTACCCTCGTCGGGCCCCAGGGGGTCAAGGCAACACAGTTGGCTGCAATCGTCGAGTAGCCCAAATCGTTGCCGCCGATGCCCACGGTGATCAGCGAGGTCGACTGGTTGAGAGCCGATAGCTGGGCGGGAATGCCGGGGCCTTGGGCGTTGGTCAAATCATCAGTCTTGGCCGAGAGGCAGCTCACGTCGGTGAGATGCAAGCCCAGCGCCCGGGCGACGAGCGAGGGATAATTCTTGGACGAGCGCCCACATGCGCTCGGTGCACTCGGCGTGGTAGTCGGGCTCAGCTGGGTAGGGATGGCAGGGCCCGAAGTGAACGAATCACCCAGAGCCACGTAGGTGCCGGCTACCACTGCAGAGTGCCGGCTTGCCGTCAATGCCCCGGTGTAAGCGATCGCTGCAGGCTCGGCGAACACCATTGTGCCCAGAGCAACGAGGGCTGCGGCCAACAACGGCACACAGCGCGATCGGAGAACCCTCATAGCCGGGCAACGCTAGCTGCGGCACCCTCAGCCGCGGCGTCGCCCCTCCGGCTCCAGCCGGCCGCTGCCGCATGACCAATCTAGGGGACGCCCTGCGGGCCCTGGTTCGCCATCCTGCGGCCCGAATAGGGGCCTTCGCTCACCAGGCGGCTTGATTCAGCCGACGCTCGGATATCGACGTCTGGTACCGAGTTCAAAGTGTGTCACGGGTAGGGACTCCACCGGATCGAGGCACCGAAGGCAGCGAGGGCCAGAAGAGCACCGATGGCAGCGAATATGACGCTGACCTCGCGGCGTTCTTTCTGGACGCCTATGTCTCTCGGCAGGGTGGCGAACACCTTGTTGAGATCTGACGCATCCTGGGCGTTGTAGCTCGTGCCACCGGTGCGCTGGGACACCGCTTGGAGTGTGGGTAGGTCGGCCACCAGCGCCGAAGGGCCCGGGCCGAAACCCCGACCGCCCCCTCCGCCGAACGCGAACCCGGAGCCGGTGTTCCCGCCACGCTGTGCGGCGCTGCATATCAACGGAGCCGGCTGGGACGTGCCCAGGCCGATGGTGAAGATGCGGACCCGCCGGGCCACGGCGTAGGGGACGGCGGAGAGCGGCGAGATGCCCTGCGTGTTGGAGCCGTCGGTCAATAAGACGACGACGTCCGGCACATAGCCATCGACCCCCGGCCTAGCCGCCGAACCGCCCCCTGAGCCGCTCGGACTACCGGTACCCGAAGGGGCGGTGTCCGTGTTCGACAGGGCGTTTCCCACCGGTTTGACGCCGGGGTCGATCTCGGCGATGGCATCGAGCGATTTCAAGATGGCGGCGCCGATGGCGGTGCCTCCGCCGGCGCTGAGGTTGTTGATGGCTTGGTTCAGGGATCCCCGGTCGCTCGTCGGTGCGACAGCTATCTCGGCGAAGCCCGAGAAGATCACCAACCCTATGCGCACTCCGCCCGGCTCGGCGTCGACGAAATCATGGGCTGCCTTTTGCGCTGCGCCCAACCGGTTCGGCTGCACGTCGGTGGAGCACATTGAACCCGACTCGTCGAGGGCGAGGATGATCGACGTCCTTCCAATCGGGACCTCCGAGGTGATCTGGGGCCGAGCCGCGGCCACCGTGAGGAGGGCCAGGCTGGCCACCAGCAGAGCGACGGGGAGGTGGCGAGTCCAGCGCGATCGGCGGGGCAGCGCGGTGCGCAAGAGGGCGAGGCTCGAGTACGTCACCGCTCGTCGGCGGCGGCGGTGCATGGCTAGGAGATAGGCGCCCAGCACGAGAGGAACAGAAAGCCCGAAGAAAAGAGCGAAGGGCCAGGTGAAGCTCACCTCACAGCACCCGTCCGGATCGCTGCACCGAGATCAGGGCCGCGACGACCAGGAGCACGGCTGCTGCGGCAGCGAAGAGGGCTGTGAGCTCGGTATGCGAGTGCACGACGGTCAGGTGCGTGTTGATCGTCTTCGAGATCGCCTCAAGTCCGGCGGCATCGCCGGCGTGATAATACGAGCCGTCGGTAACCTTTGCCACCGAGCGGAGCGTTTGGGCGTCCAAGGCGGTGGCGACGGTGAATCCTCGGATTTTCACCGTGGTACCGGCCGCGGTGCCCACGCCGACGGTCTGGATGTGAACGCCGGCGACCGAAGTCAACTGCGCCATTGCCTCCGGATTGGTCGGGTCCGTGTTCTCCCCATCGGAGAACAGGACGATCGTCGCCCCTCCGTAGTAGCCGATGTGGACCTGGGTCGCGTCGCTGCCGAGCGTTGTCTCGTTGACCTTCAACGTCTTGCCGCTGATGGCGTCGAGCGAGGTCAGGATGCCCTGGGCCAACGACGTTCCGCCGCCCAGCGAGAGACGGTTGATGGCCTTGAGTACATCGGCGTGGGACGACGTGGGTCGCTGCACGACTACCGAGCGTGCGCCGAACGCCACCACCCCCATCCGGACCCCGGCCGGCTGCTGATGGACGAACGCGCTCGCCGCCGACTTGGCGGTGGCGATACGAGAGGGTTTGACGTCGGTGGCGGCCATGCTGTTCGACACGTCGAGGGTGAGGATGACCGTCGCTCGACTCTGCAGCGTGGGGACGGTTGCCATCGGCCGGGCGATGGCGATGACCAGGAGGGCCAGGGCCGCCGTGAAGAGGGCGAACTGCAGGTGGCGGCGCCAGCTCCGACGCCGGCCCGCATCGGTGGCGACGAGGCCCTCGGCGGCGAGGCCGGCTGCACGTTGCTCCCGCCGCCGCTGCCACAAGACGTAGGCGGCGACCACAACAGGGATGAGGAAGAGAAAAAGGAGCATCCACGGCCATTGGAAGGTCACCGGCGGCGTCCTCTCGCCGCACCGGCCATGCGGACGAAGGCCGTGACGAGATCGTCTTCGGTCGAGACCACGTTGAGGTCGACCCGGGCCCGTGCCGTCGCGTGCCGGATGGCTTCGTCCTGTTCGCGTGCCGCGGCCGACAGCCGGCGACGGATCTGGGGATTGCTGGAATCGACGAGGAGCTGCTCACCGGTCTCTGCGTCTTGGACGTACAGGAGGCCGGCGTCGGGGAGCTCGTACTCGCGGGGATCCACCATGCGGACGGCCACCACCTCGTGGCGCGCCGCGAGGCGCAGCAACGGTCGCTCCCAGCCGGGTTCGCTGATGAAGTCGGAGATCAGGACCACGAGAGACCGTCGGCGGACCAACCGGTTTGCCGTGTCGAGCAGCCGGGTGAGGTCCGTGGCCGAGCCCCCCTGCACCGGAGACAGAAGCTCGCGCACCAGGGTGAGTACCTGGTTCCGGCCCTGACGGGGTGGGATCGTCCACTGGCTGGCGCCGTCGTAGACGATTGCGCCGACCCGGCTGCCACCCCGAACGAGCAGCTGGCAGAGCGTGATTGCGAACTCGACCAGCACGCGCTCCTTTGTCCGCGTGGCCGCCCCGAACGTCATCGACCGAGAGCGGTCGAGCAGCAGCCACGCGGTGAGCTCGCGGTCCTCCATGAACTCCCGCACGAACAACTCGTCCATGCGGGCCGTCACGTTCCAGTCGACGTGGCGGACGTCATCGCCCCACTCGTAGAGGCGAAGGTTCCGAAAGTCGGTGCCCTGCCCGCGCAGCACGGTGCGATAGTCGCCCTGCAGGCGCCCCTCGAGGCGCCGGATGACCTGCCACTCGAGGCGATGCAGAATCCGTTCCGGCGTCAAATGCGAGGTGGTATCCACCATGCTCGGGCCCCGGCTCAGGCGTTCCGAAGTACGACGTCGGGGACCGGGATCCTCTCCAGGACGGCATCGACGACCTGGTCGGGACCCACGTCGTCGCCCAGTGCTTCGTAGGACAAGACGAGGCGGTGCCGGAGGACGTCCGGTGCGATGGTGCGAACATCCTCGGGCAGCACGTAGCGCCGGCCTCGGAGCAGCGCCAGCGCTCGGGCCGCGGCGACCAAGTTGATCGAGGCTCGGGGGCTGACGCCGTACGTCACGTATCGGGCCACGTCGGGCAGGCCGATCGATGAGAGGTCCCTGGTGGCCGCCGACACCCGGACTGCGTACTCGATGAGGGCGGGGTCGACGAACACGGTCAGGACCTCTCGCTGGAGGCGCCGGAGCTGTTGAGCGTCCATCACCTCGTTGACCTTCTCGAAGCCGGCGAGCATTCGCTCGACGATGACGAACTCCTCGGTAGCCGTCGGGTAGTCGACCAGGACCTTCAGCATGAACCGGTCGACCTGTGCTTCGGGCAGCGGATAGGTCCCGTCCGACTCGATGGGGTTCTGGGTCGCCATGACCAGAAATGGGTCGGGCAGGCGGTGGGTGTCGCGGCCGATGGTCACCTGGCGCTCCTGCATCGCCTCGAGCAGCGCACTTTGTACCTTGGCCGGCGCCCGGTTGATCTCGTCGGCCAGGATGAGGTTGGCGAAGATCGGCCCGAGCGACACGTCGAACTCCCCGAGTTTCTGGTTGTAGATCCGCGTGCCGACGATGTCGGCCGGTACCAGGTCGGGCGTGAACTGGACGCGCTGGAACTCGATGCCCAGCGCATCGGCGAAGGTCCGCACGGCCAACGTCTTTGCCAGCCCGGGCACCCCCTCGACCAGGAGATGGCCCCCCGCCACCAGGGCAACCACCATCCTCTCGAGCAGCACGTCCTGGCCGACGATCACCCGCTTGACGTGATACAGCACCTGTTCGATGGTGGCTTTTGACCGCTCTGTTCCGTCGGAGTCGAAAGCGCTCATTTGGCCGGCGCTCCAGCGGCTCGACTGGCGGTGCCTATGGGCACGGCGAATCCGATGCCGGAAAATTCATCGGTACTCGCAGGATTGGCGAGGCCTGTCACGATTCCCATCACCTGACCTTGTACGTTGAACAACGGGCCACCGGAGCTCCCTGGGTTGACAGCTGCATCGAACTGGATCATGCCCGTGAGCGTGTTCCCGTTATCCAGCGGGAACGAACGGTTGAGCCCGGAGATGACCCCTTCGGAAAGCGAGGCCTCGAGGCCGAGCGGGTTCCCGACGACCAAGGCCTCGTCCCCGATCTGGGCGCTGCCTCCGAGCACTTCGGGCTGGACCACTGACGGCAGCTGGCTGGGGGTCAGGACCGCGATGTCGTGGGCCGGGTCAGAGGAGGTGATCGAGGCCGCCGAGGAGGTCCCGTCGGCGAAGGTGACCTGGATGGCCGTGCCGCCCTGGACGACGTGGAGCGCGGTGAGGATCTCGCCTTGGGCGTCGACGACGATGCCGGTGCCGAGGTCCTCGGTGCCCGGAGCACCTTGAGACACGATCACCACCAACCCGGCCCGAGTGGCCCGGTACACCTTGGCCGCAGCCGGTGGCTGGGCCTGCAGTTGGGAAATCGCCGCCTTCACCTTCTGGTTGACGGTGCTGTTGACGTCCTTCGAGCTGACCGCGGGTCGCTGGAAGAGGTGTGCGTCCAGCAGGAAGAGGGCGGCAAGGGCCACAACGAGGGCCAAGACGAGAGCGCCACCCAGCACGCGTCGCAGCGGCCACCTTCTCCGGCGCCGTGGTTGTGAGCCCGGTGGCCGTTGGTCGTCAGCCGCCGTCGCGGCTGAAAGATGGTCAGAAGGTGGGGTTCCTTCCCTCACCCTGTTCACGGTAGTGGTCGGGGAGTGTCAAGCGGCTTCGTGCTCGTCGGAAGATGGCCGCGCTGATCGCCGACCCTGGACTCGGCCACAGTCTCGACCTGCGATACAACCGAGCCAACGGCGAAATCGTGAAGAAGATGTCGCCGCTCGCAACGCGATCGCCGCACAACTGTCATCGACCAGGTCACCATCGGTCGGGCTGGAAATTACTACCCTGTCGTCGTTCCAAGTAGGCGTGCGAGCGCGTTGCGGTCCGGATGGAACGCCACCCCGTCTTCGGTCACGATCGCCGAGATCAGTCGGGCCGGGGTGATGTCAAAAGCGGGATTGGCAATGGCTGCCCCGGTCGGCGTGACCCGGCGGTCGCCCACCCAGGCCAATTCCTCACCGACGCGCTGCTCGACTGGGATAGCGGCGCCCGATGCGCAGGCCAAGTCGATGGTCGATACGGGCGCGGCGACATAAAAAGGTATGCCGTGGTGGTGGGCCAGCACAGCCAACGAATACGTGCCGATCTTGTTCGCCACGTCACCGTTGGCGGCTATTCGATCTGCGCCCACGATCACGCAGTCCACTTCGCCGTTACCCATGAGTGAACCGGCAGCGGCATCAACCAGCACAGTCGCAGGAATACCCAGGCGATCGAGCTCCCAGGCCGTGAGGCGACTGCCCTGCATGATGGGTCGGGTCTCATCCACCCACACGGAGGGATGTTTGCCAGCCTCATGCGCCGCTCGGATCACTCCCAGAGCGGTTCCGTATCCGACACACGCCAGCGAGCCCGCATTGCAATGGGTCAGTACTCGGCTTCCCTCAGCGAGCAATTCGGCGCCGACCCCGCCGAGCCGCCGGTTGCGCTCGACGTCCTCACGAGCCATGACCGTCGCCTCGAGTATGGGGTCGCTCGCGGCGAGCGCTCGTCGCACGCCCCATTGGAGATTCACGGCCGTAGGGCGCGTCTCGACAATGCGGCTTGCCGCAGCCTGGATGTCTTGTCCGAGGTTCGCCGCCAGAGCCACACCCATGGCTCCGGCGACGCCCAGGGCTGGAGCGCCTCGGACAGCGAGCGTCGATATGGCCTCGCACATGTCCTCGACGGTAGTGACCTCGATGAAGGTCAGGTCTTCTGGAAGTCGGCGCTGATCGATGAGTCGAACAGACCCGTCGCGCCACTCCACCGTCGGTGGCAAAGGATCAGGCTCCCCACCACCGAAACCGGGGGTAGAGCTAGCGGGCGCGGGCACGAGCGCATTATCCCTCGACACCGACGCTTACACCACCGAGAGATCTGCTCGATGATGAAGGAAGGGCACACCGCACTGGTGCCTATCCCGCGTCGGGCTTGGCCGCCTGCAAGCAGCGGCTGGCCCGGGCACGCTGGGACAAGAGGGTGCGCTCTTGGCCGTTGGCGGTCAATGCCGCCGCCCGCTCGAACTCGGATGCCGCCTCGCCGCGTCGGCCTAACTTGTCGAGCAGGTCGCCCCGCACGCTGTAGAGGAGGTGGTATCGCTCGAGCGTGCCGGTGCCGACGAGGATATCCACCAGGGCAAGGGCGTCGTCCGGCCCCGAGGCCCACGAGACGGCGACGGCGCGATTCAACTCGACGATCGGCGAGGGTGTGACCCGGGCAAGTGTGGTGTAGAGGGCGACGAGCTCGTCCCAGTCGGTCTCCTCGGGCCGGAAAGAGTGGGCATGGCAGGCGGCGATGGCCGCCTGAAGGGTGTAGGGGCCCCGGGTGGCGGCGAGCTCATCGGCTCGGGCCAGCGCGGCATCGCCCCGCCCGATGTGGAGACGGTCCCACGTGCGGCGGTCCTGGTCGAGCAGCAGGACAGGCGCACCGGTGGGGCCAATGCGGGCTCGCAGGCGGGAGGACTGGAACTCCATCAGGGCGACGAGACCGTGCACCTCGGGCTCGTCGGGCACGAGGGCGGCGAGCACTCGGCCGAGACGCACCGCCTCGCCGCAGAGCTCGGGCCGCACCCAGTCCTCGCCCGTCGTGGCCGAGTAACCCTCGTTGAAGACGAGGTAGATCACCTCGAGCACAGCTTCGAGGCGGGATAGGCGGTCGTCGCCCACCGGGACCTCGAATGGGACGCCGGCTCGGGCGATGGCCTTTTTGGCCCGCACGATGCGCTGCGCGATAGTCGCCTCGGGGACAACGTAGGCCCGGGCGATCTCGGGCACCGTGAGCCCGCCGATCAGACGCAGGGTAAGCGCCACGCGGGCCGGCATCGCCAGGATGGGGTGACAGGCGACGAAGATCAGGCGGACGCGGTCGTCGTCGATCTCCTCGCTCGGCATCGCGCCGAACGCCGCTTCGTCCCCGTCGAGAGCTGCATGGGTCTGTAGCTCGCGCCCGATCTCGGCGTACTTGGTCCCCAGTGTGCCTTGGCGGCGAAATGCGTCGATCGCCTTGCGCTTTCCCACGGTGGTAAGCCACGCACCGGGGTTGTGGGGGATTCCGTCCCGGGGCCACTGGCGGAGCGCATCCACCAGCGCGTCCTGAGCAAGCTCTTCGGCCAGAGCGATATCCCCGGTGAAGGCAGCCAGCACCGCGACCACCCGGGGGAACTCGAGCCGGTAGACCGCCTCGATCGCGGTGGTTGAATCGGTAGCCGGCATGCCACCGATTCAACCACCACTTTGGGCACTCGGCAGGAGGGCGACCGCGGTCGCGTCAGCCCAAGACGGGGCGTACGCGTACCTCGCCTTCGCCCAGGACGCCGAGGAAGCGCTTGGACCACTCGACGGCCTCGGGCAGGTCGCGGCACTCCATGAGCGCCCAACCCCCTACCAGCTCCTTGGCCTCTGCGAAGGGCCCGTCGACGACCGTGTACTCGCCCTCCTTCAGGCTGATCCGTGCGCCCTCGGACGTGGGGGCGATGCCACCGGTGGCGACGATGACGCCGGCCTTGGTCGCCTCTTCGACGAAGCGGCCCATCTTCTCGTACATGTCGGGGGACGGGGGTTCGGTCGGGGTCTCCGCCTCATCGGCCAGGGTGTATCCCAGGAATCGCATTGTCTGTTCCCTCTCTCTTCTGCGTGGGCGGCTTTCGCCCACTCTTCCATAGCGTCGAACGGCTCCGGCTCTGATCGACACGCTGACGGAGAATTTCGAAGGAATGCTCCCGCCCGTTCGAATGGCGCCCACGGAGGTGGCGGGCCGTTCGAGCGACGTGGTGATCCGGATCATGGTGGGAATGATGTCGGGTAGCGTGGCCCAATCCCTCCAGCCCATTCGCCGCCTAGGACGTTGACCGTGGACGAGACAGGAGAGCCATGCGATTCGGCGTGACGATGTTCCCAACGGACAGGGCTGTCAGTCCGATCCGCCTCGGGTCGCTGGTCGAGGACATGGGATTCGAGTCGCTGTTCCTGCCTGAGCACAGCCATGTCCCCGTCGATCGTTCGAGCCAATATCCCAGCGGCGGCGAGTTGCCGGAGGACTTCTATCGGCTCCACGACCCCCTCGAGTCGCTGGCGGCGGTGGCTGCCGTTACCTCTCGAATCCGACTGGGCACCAGCACGCTGGTCATTCCCGATCACGACCCGATCATGCTGGCCAAGCGCGTGTCCACCCTTGACCATCTCTCCGGGGGTCGGGTCGTCCTCGGTGTCGGCGCCGGCTGGAATCTCGAGGAGTTGGCCAATCACGGTTCCGACCCGCGGTTTCGGTGGACGATCTTCCGTGAACGAGTCGAGGCGATGAAGGTGATCTGGACCAACGAGGTGGCCAGCTACGAAGGAAAGTGCGTCCGGATCAACTCCATGAAGCAGTGGCCCAAACCGGTGCAGAAACCCCACCCGCCGGTGCTGGTCGGCGGCAGCGGACCGACCACGGCCAAGCGCGTGCTGCAGTTCGGCGACGGCTGGATAGCGAGCGGTCGTCACCTCGACGGCTCGGACTTGAAATTGCGGATCGACGAGCTGCAGACGATGGCCGCCGAGCAGGGCAAGGCACCCCTTCCGGTGATGCTCCAACAGGGCACCCCCACCGCCGAGGCCATCGAGGAATACCTACAGATGGGCCTGGTCAGGGTGACGTTTCGCGTCGACCCTGGCGACGAGGGCAACGTGACCGCTCAGCTCGAGCGTTTGGTCCGACTCGTTGACCCCTACCGCCTCGAGTCCAGCTGACAGCACACAGATCTCGAGACAAACCGCGGACCGGTAGCGCCGCCATCGACCAAGGAGAGCGATCATGACCACAGGACTCCCACTCGCGGGCAAGGCCGCCCTGGTCACCGGCGGTGCCGGTGGGATTGGAAGCGCCTGCGCCCGAGCGCTGGCCCAAGACGGTGCCGCCGTGACCCTCATGGGAAGGACCTCGGCAACGCTAGAGGCCACTGTCGCCGAGCTTCGAACAACGCTTGGTGACGACGCAGAGCTGAGTTGGTTCGCCGGTGACGCCATGGTGGCCGAGGACGTCCAGGGCGCGGTTCGCCAGGCGTCAGCTGCGCTCGGGGGGCTGCACATCTGCGTGGCCACCGTGGGCGGTGGCACCATCGCTCCGTTCCTGGTCCTCGACGAGGACGTCCTCCTGGAAGAGCTCCGTCGCAACATCGTGGGCGCCTTTCTCGCCATCAAACACGTCGTACCAGTCATGGTCACCAGCGGCGGCGGATCGATCGTGTGTATTTCCTCCGATGCGGCCACGATGTCCTGGCCGTTCATGGCCGGCTACTGCGCGGGGAAAGCCGGTCTCGACGCGATGGTGCGAGTGGCGGCGGACGAGTTTGGCCATCATGCCATCCGGGTCAATGCCGTCCGCCCGGGGCTGACCAAGACGGCCAGCAACAACGTCTCGGCGCTGTTCTCGGACCCGGAGATCCTGGAGGAGTTCAGGAGCCAGAAGCCTCTTGGACGGACCGGCACCCCCGAGGACATCGCCGCCGGCGTGCGCTTCTTGGCCGGTCCGGAGTCCGCATGGGTGACCGGACAGAGCCTGGCCATCGAAGGCGGCAACGAACTCCGCAAAGCACCGTCGCTCGAGAAGATCGCCCGCCTTCGGTACGGCGACGAGGCCGTCGATGTGGCCATCGCCGGACGGATTCCCTGACCTCAGGTCGGGTCAACTCCAGGACCAGGTTCCAAACGAGCCTGAGGGGAGTACGCCATGACATGACGAGTGGCTCTCTCGGTCTGCTCGTAGGCGGGACCGTCGATCGCCGTAATCATTCGACGATGCCGCCGGTCGTTATCGACTGCTTCTCGTCACTCGCGTCTTCGTCGACAGGCCTTCCAAACGCGTGCGGTCGTAATCGCCCTCCACCGAGCCCGGACCCGGAAAGACTGTGAGATCTTCGAGCTCGAGCCTCTCGCCACAATACGAGCAGGCCGAAACGGCCTTGCTCACGTGCCCGCAGCTGTTGTGTCTGACTTTGAGTGGAACGCCGTCAGGAGCCGCCCATCGATCCCCCCACTGACGTAAAGCGGTCATGACGTGGCATAAGTCGCGGCCCTTCTCCGTGAGGCGGTATTCGTATCGGGGCGGGTGGTCCTGGTACGGGACACGCATGAGGATCTCGTTGTCGACGAGGTGACTGAGCCGCTGGGTCAGGGTGTTACGGGAGACAGCGAGCCGGGCCTGAAAGTCGCCGAACTTGGTCACGCCCAGGAAGGCATCACGGACGATGAGCAGACTCCACCACTCGCCGACGATGTCGAGCGTTTGAGCGATGGAGCAATTCATGTCCTCGAAACTGGTCCTTTGCACAACATCAGACTAGCGGGTTGCGTAATGGAACTCACCCGCATACATTGAGTTCACTAGATGAACTCATATCGTCTCCGGAGAGGTATTCGCCATGACCGGTTGATATCCCGCAATCGATCGCTCGGATCGCTGACTGAGGCCGGCTGGCCGGGGGGAGACCGGAACATCGTGATGACCCTCGCAACTGTCGCTGGTAGCGGCCCGGCCAACGCGAAGGGGAGCGGCTACTTCCAGGACCGGTGAGAGCGGAACCCGCCGATGACCTCGAAGTTCGCTGCAAACCGCGCGAGACAGATCTCCAGGGACAAAGGAAATGAATGATCGACCGAACATGGAGGAGGAACGGAACATGTCTGAGCACTCGAACCCCATCCAGAACGTCACCTTCGCCAGCAACGGAGACAACGCTTACGGCTACCTCGCGTTGCCGGCGTCAGGCAGCGGACCCGGGGTGATCGTAATCCAGGAGTGGTGGGGGCTGACTACCCACGTGGCCCACATGGCGGACCGGCTCGCAGGCGAGGGGTACGTTGCGCTGGCCCCCGACCTGTACGGCGGAGTCACCACCCACGACGAAGGGGAAGCGTTGAAGCTGTTGCTGGAACTACCTGTCGACCGGGCGGCCCGCGACCTTCGCGGGGCGGTCGATTATCTAGTCGGGCGGGAGGAAGTGGTTGGCGAGACACTTGGAGTCGTCGGATTCTGCATGGGCGGAGCGTTCGCCTTGCAACTCGCGGTCCAAGAGGGGGACAAGGTCGCCGCAGCGGTGGCTTTCTACCCGACCGGCTACATGCCTGACGAGTATGCGGGACTCCAGGCGCCCGTGCTCATTCACATCGGCGATGCCGACACGATCAACCCACCCACCCTGGCCCAAGAGCTCAATGAAAAGATCTCAGCGGACACAGGCAGAGATCCGGAGATTATCCATTATCCCGCCGGTCACGCCTTCTTGAACGAAGAAGACCTCCTTGGAACCTTCAACGCGGAGCAGGCGAGGATCGCGTGGGATCGAACCGTCGCCTTCCTCCGCTCGCACCTGGGGTAAAGGGGCTACTGCAGGCCTGGTTGACACATCGTTGTCATTGCCAGCACGATTCCGGACACCATCATCACTGCGGCAAGGCCTGGGGCAAGCAGCAAGTAGCACAGGCCAAACGGCACGAGGGCTCCGGCCAGTGGGACGCCTAGAGGCGCCAGCCATTGGGGCATGATGTTTGGAGTGGACAAGTCCGAGGTAACTCTCACTGAGGGAACAGAGATCCCGCCAATGGAGGCATCGTGTCTGACAACGTGTACTCAGTATCGGAAATAGTGGGCTCGTCGAAAGACAGCGTCGACGACGCAATTCGTGGGGCAGTCGATCGAGCGTCGAAGACGTTGCGCAACCTCGACTGGTTTGAGGTCAGCTCGATTCGGGGGCACATCGACAACGAGAGTCTGTGTCACTACCAGGTCACGATGAAAGTCGGGTTCCGCCTGGAGGAGCCGTCGTAGGAGCAGGCAAACCGACCCGAAACTGGAGGAAGCAGCATCATGGAGATCGACAGGGAAGAAGTCCTCAAAACACTGAACGAGATTGTTGAACTTGAACTGGCGGGGGTGGTCCGGTTTACTCAATACTCGCTCATGGTGTTCGGGCACGCCCGGATTCCGATCATGCAATGGATGCGTGAGCAATCGCAGCAGTCGCTCAGTCATGCCATTCAGGCAGGTGAGGAAGTAACCGCGCTCGGGGGTAACGTGTCGCTGCAAATCGGCGAACTCGTCGGTACTCACCATCCCTCGGTCGATGACATCCTTGAGGAGATGCTCGTCCAGGAGCGCCGGGGCATCGAGCTATATCGCCAGTTGCTGACTCTGTCCGAAGGTCGCAGTGTGTCGCTCGAAGAGTTGGCCCGCCAAATGGTACGTAATGAGGAAATGGACGTCGCGGAAATCGAAAAGATGCTCCGTAAACGTGGCGACGCGTAGCTTTCGGACACGCGTCGCCATCGAATGCGGTCCCAATCCTGCGTTGTCCCTCGCTGTTAGACGCTCACGTCGTCCGGGCCGCCCGTTAGCTACCTACAGAATTATTACAGCGGTGGTGTCTCATTTGCTCCTCACCTGGCCGTGATGACCGGGTCCCGTGAACTGATCCAATTGGTCAAATTGTCCGGGTCCGGTCACGGTGACGAATCTCTACAGGTCGGCATCCTGCAGGCTGACGCCATGCACCACAAGCCATGCACCACAAGAGGCGGTGGTGGACTCCTCGTTACGGTGGAGGTCACGAAACAGGTGACGGGAACGTTGCTCGGATGGGACGTGAGGTAGCCCGCCTGGGCGGATCGCTACCTTCGACGCACGCAGCAAGTTGCGGACGGTTGGGACACCCCGAGTTGCTCGGCGACCTTACCCCGGCGTGAGCTGCACATCCTGTTGGAGCTCGACGCAGCGCGTGGTGGAAAAGCCATGGCCGTGCCCGTACGTGCGACTGTCGACGCTATTGGGTCGACCGACTGGCGAGCGCCCGGCCATAATCGCATCACCAAGTGCAGGCGCCAAGCAAGGGGGCAATGGTAAATGAGACGATTGATCCTCGCACTGGTCGTGGTGCTGGCACTGGGCATTCCTTTCGGGGTTTCGCAGTCACAGGCCAGCGCGACGGTGACGCCCTCGGGCCGAGACCCCGGCATGAACCACCCGTGCATGACCACCATCGATGGATGGTCGAGCAACTGGTTTGCGGATTGGACCAACTGTCAGTGGGGAGGCAAGCCGTGGTTGGTATCCGAGATGGAGAATGGCCAGGGCACACAAGGAACGAGCTGCGCTGACCGACCGCCATTTCAGGACTTGGCATGGAACAGCAGTGGTGGTGCCGCCGTAGAGGCTACGCAGGGTTCGGCCGGTGCTTACAACATCGTCCTCCAGCAGAATTGGCACGTGGGGGGCACCCCGGTCAGTTGCTCAGGCCCATGGGACAACTACCCGGTCTATAGCTGGATCGGGTACCTGGACCACAACCCGAACGCGACTAACCCGAGTTGTCCATCCTGTTTCGGGGACTTTTCCCAACCGGGAACGCCCGACAGTGGACCGCTACCAGCCCCGCAAAACCTGACGCAATCGTTCAGCGTCAACTACTCATCGACCGACACCGGCAGCCAGTCGGACCAGGGCGTCGCCGTGTTCGCCGGCCTGTGGGCCGGTTGCTATAACTATGTCGAGCTGACATTTAGCGACAACAACGACGCTTTTGCACCCAGTGGCAACATCTCGTTGGTGCGCCACACCAACAGTTGGCCTGTCCTTACTGGCGACAGTTGTTTCAACGACGTCCAGGTCGACGGTTCCCACCTGCTCAATCGCGGCCTTGGATTCGTGGCGCAGGGGACCAACACCAACGTGGTGATCAACTGGGGCAACATCATCGCCTATCTACAGGGACTCACCGGCTGCCCGACTGGTACGAACCCGGCCGCTTGCATCGCCGCCACCGGCGCAGTGCTCCCAGCCTATGACGGAGGCCAGGTCACTGTCATCGCCGGTGTGGGTGATCAGACGGTCGAGCCAGCCGGGACCTGGACAACGGGCAACTTCGGACCCATCGCAACTGAGTACCTGGCCCGCATGAAGTTCGACAGCAACGTTGCCCAGGTTGGATACGGGTCGCTGTAGTGGCCGCTGTCATGCCTGGGACGTATCCTCCCCGACTGGTTCTACAGCTCGACCTGGTTGAAGAGCGTTGGGCTGGCCGCCGGCCGGCGCCCGGGGGCGAACTCGGTGACGAGCACGGCCTGTCCCGCGTGGGTTGAGACCGGGTTGGGCGCCACAGTTCGCTCGGCCGCGATGCCCGCGTCGACGAGCCAGTCGAGCAGAGCAGCGTCACCCCGGGCCGCCTCAATCGAGCGATCGGCGGGGGACACCCGGGCCACCCGGATCGAGCCGTCGGCTCCGAAGGTCGTTTGGCAGACAGATCGCCGGTTCGGCAATCGCTCAAAGACATGGACCGAGGCGTCGGTTCGGATGATTCTGCGCTCCCTACCGGGCCAGCCCAGGCTGGGACTTAGTCTGTGGATCGCGGTCGTCGAAGGGGTCTTTGAAACGGACGCACCACCGGCTCTGGCTAGGACAGGGGCATCCTTGACTCGCATCGCGCGGCGTCTCAGTCTCGGCAGCGCCCCCACATTTGAGCCGGCGGGCGCCGCGACATCCTGGGCTCAGGTCACGCCTCGGTTCCACCAGGCCGGATTCGTTAGAGCTTGCTTCTGCAACCACGAAAAGTGGTGTTGGGCCGACCGCCTCAAGAGCGGCAGCGTCGCTAACCCCACCAGGGCCCATCGCCGGGTCCCCGGACGCAGATCGCGAATGATCGAGAGGGCAGAGGCCGCGCCCCAGACATACAGGAGCACGTTGTACGTCGGAAGACTTGAGGAACTGAGGCCCTCTGCCTTGGTGAGGATTGGTATACCGAGCTTGTTGGGCTTCCAGGGCCAAAGGAAGAAGTGGACGAGCACGCCCGCCAGGGCAGCGCCAGACCATGCCGCAAGCAACCTGTCCCATCGCTTGTCCCCTCGTGCTGCCAGGAGGATCCACACCGGAATCTGAGTACCCCAAAGTGCGCAGGCCGGTCTGAGTCCAAGTTCAGGCTGTAAAACCAGTCCAACTCCACTCGACAGCTCGAAGCCGTGGTGAGCAGCAGTGAGGCTTGCCGCGATCACGGTCCATGGCCGCCGGGTTCTCCCAAGCACATTCGTGCGTACCATAGATGCATTAGACACGGCGGTGAGTGAGCTGTCCAGGCGGATACCTACGACGACAAGGTGGTATTCGCTCCAATTGCGACACATCCGGGCACGGCGGTCGGCAAGGCAGCCGAATTCGGATGCGCCGCCTCACAACACGCGCCGGCGCCGCGCTCCTACTCGAACCCTGAGCGAAACCGACACGCCCCCTGGCGCGCGTGGAAACAGCGCACCAACGCAACCCACAAAAGCCGCCCAACACTGCAGTGCGGTATCCCAGTTGTGCCGCTCGGGGTCATTATCACCCGCAAACAGGGAGCCCGTCCTCCTCGCCAAACCACGCCGGAACCGCGCTCGGGTGTAATCCGGAGGGCCATCAATCGCATGGAGTCGCCGGTGTAGAACGGCACGTCGGGAGTGCTCGGCAAGACGAGTCATCGGTCGCGCCGAATCTGATTCCCGATTCACTGTCCCGGTGCGAGAATCTTCAATGGCGGGGCATACTGAGCGCGTCCGCCAGCGACCCTCGGTGACCTGGGCCATCGCGGTACGAGGTTCCGCTTGCGGGACGTACGCTGACCGCCGTGGGCCGACTTCGCAAGGACTTGATAACCGTCGATCTGGCGCCCTCGAGGCCGATCTCGATTTGCTGTACAGCCGGTCGGATGGAGCGATCTAAATTGCTGAAGTGAGCAGGCGGCTCAGCACCACGCCAGATATCGATCCCCGACCCGGCGTTATACGGGACAGCTCAGCGCGTCAGGGCACGTCTGGGACAGGCAGGATGGCACCCAATGTTCCTCTATCGATTGCCTTCTGGGCCGTCATCAGGCGTTCGAGTGCAAACCATCCGATGGAAATGCGGGATCGACCGACAGCGATGAATGCTTGGCCCAGCAGTAACTCGTCCGAACCTGGAACCACTCGCACCAGGTAGTCACGGAGTCGACCGACGATACCGGCCTCAGATGTTGCCATCGATCCGTAGTCGAGCAGCAGGGCGTGTAAGTAGCGATTGTCGTTCATTCTGGGGTTAACGGGCCTAATGTCGAAGCGAGCCCACTCGCGACGGCCATCTCGCTGAACACGCTCATTCATGGGCGATAGCAAGTCAGCACCCGTGACCGATACGTTGTATCCCTCCACGGAGCCAGTTTCTTTAAGTACGAAGCCTTTGATGAAACGTCGCAAGCCGAGGAGTCGCGACGAAGCTGGCATATTCGTACCTCGCCACTCCCAGCCAGCCAATGAATTGAGGTCGGGCGTGTCACCTCTGGCAATGACAGATCTCAGCTTCGACGGCGGCGTACGTATCAGAGCCAGATAGTCTTCCGACGGACGGGTGCGGTCAACGATGTTCACCATGAGTCGATGATTCCTCCTGCTACGCGGGTGGCTAGCGCCATGATCGTCAGCATCGGGTTGACCCCGACCGGGGCGGGAAAGAGGCTGGCGTCGGCCACCGAGAGACCTACCGTGTCATAGACCGCGCCGAAAGGATCGCAGACAGCCCAAAGAGGGTCAGTGCCGATTCGGGCTGTACCCATGAGATGCACGGTCACCAGGGCGAGATCGGTAGCTTTCACGGGAATAGCCCGGGCCTGTCTCAGGCCATCACCATCATGCAGTGGGGCCCGACCAGCGAGCGGCAAATAGACGGTGTGTGCCCCCGCCGCAAGCAGCGCTTCGCTCAACAACATTATCGAGCGGGTGACTCGCTCGGCGTCTCGCTCGTTCGGCCGGTATGTCGCAAGGACGCCGGTCGCCCCAACCGACATCACCCGCCCGGTGCTCGTATCTTCGACCAATGTCCCAGCCGTTACCATGCGGTTGTAGCTGGACATGACGTTGGCCAGCTCCTCCCCATCGAATGGCAGCGCTCGCGCCACCAGTGCCGGAGGAAGATTGACCGCAGCGAGCACGATGCCTTCGTCTTCAAACTCGCGAACCTGGAGCGACTGATGGGCCCCCCTCCACCCATTGACCGGCTCGTCAAACATAGCCACCACCGCGGATCCCGGATGAACGGCCAAATTGCGCCCGATTTGCCCGGAGGGCGACCGGATTCCCGACCTCTGCAGCATCGCCGGCGTTTGCAATGCTCCGGCGCAGAGCACGACCCGTTTGGCCCGAACCTCGAAGGTGTTCCTCGACCCAGTGATTGTTCCACCCAGCACGCGTCCCTGCACCCCCACCGCCTGCTTACCCCGCATCAGGATTTGATCCACCCTGCATCCCGACCAGATGGTGGCCCCGAAGCTCATGGCTCTAGGAAGGTACGACACCAGCGTTGACTGCTTCGCCCCGGTGGGACAGCCCCACGTGCAGACGTTGCATCCTCCGCAGTGCACGTGGTTTCGCCGGTTGTCAACGACTCGCCATCCCAATCGATCGGCTCCAAGACGCAGTAGATCCTGGTCGCGGCCGATGGAGCCGGGGTCTGGCGGCCCGACGGACAGGAACCTCTCGACCCTGGCATAGGCATCGTCGAGCCGACCACCCGACAGCCCTCGATCACCGCTCACGCCCGACCAACCCGTGAGGACTCGATCTGGTGCTCGGAAGGCCATGCCGCCGTTCACGACCGTTCCGCCTCCGACGCACCGTCCTTCTGCGTAGCCCACCGGTATTCGCCCGAGCGTGCTCATGGCACCTCCCTCGCGATACAGCGAACGTAACGCTCCGGTGGTCGAAGAAGTAAACGATTCCGTCGGAAGGTACTCACCCTCTTCGAGCACCATGACCGACAGACCCGCTTCGGCCAGTTCCGCAGCCACCACGCCACCACCAGCTCCCGATCCGATGATCACAACATCGCATTCAGCGGGCGGTCCTAGGAGCTGGAGGCCCGGGCGGACGCCCCCCTGCGGGTGCTTCGCGCCACCCTCGACGAGACGGAGGGGAGCCGGTGCTACCAAGAGTGCCTGATGGGCGGCGATGTCATCAGACCATTGCTCCAGTCGCTTAGCCATCTTTTCGGCAATAAAGGGATCCGGTGCGTAGCCGACACTCTCTCGCACCGACGGAAGGTCGTAGTAAGCCACGACGACTACATCTCGCAGCAGGCGGATGCCTAACCGCGCCGGTCCGCGGTTCCATTTGGTCAAAGCAGCCCGGGCTTCATCTCGGGGAAGCGACGAGAATGGCGATCCCCAGAACAATCGGCTCACAGACTCTAATGTCCCGGTCAACCCCCAAAGCACCCGCTGGGTCGCTGGTGCAAGTGCGCCCACGAATAGAACGATTTCGTCGACGGTGTCCTCGACCAGTTCCCCGGTCAGATCCTGTGGGCCTAACGCTCGAACCAAGGCTGCTACCGTCGCGCGACGGCGCCCCACGTGTCCGCGACGAGAACCACCGTCCGTCATGAGGCCATCCTAAGGTCAATTGGTCCATTCGGCTCGTTGACCTGAAGCAGGCGACATCCTGCGACTGCGGATGCACGTTTGCGATGGTTGGACTAGCGAATGGGATCGGCGACCAATCGCCTATCCCATGGTGCCGTTCCGGGCGCACGCAACAGTCGAGAGCAACAAGGTCGCTGGTTGGGATTTCTCCGGCGCACACATCGGTCGCCGGACATCACAGGGTGTGGAGAAGATCTCAGCGCTCTCCGAGTCGGCGTTCGGTTCGACCCATGAGTTTGAGCTGATCCCCGGTCAACGATTCCCCTGTGAGAGCTAGCTACGGCTTGCATAAAGGTGCAGGTTGCCCGTTCGGCGACCGGACGCTGGGTGCGGCCTCGATGACACCGGCGGTGGACTGTGTCAGACGCCGCGTTCCAGGCGTTGATCGCCCCGCCAGCCGTTTCGTAGTGATACAGATTGATCCTGTAGTGGGGACCCTGGCCGGGGAACCCGACTGCAACCTGGGAGTGGTCGGCCGGGCTGACCTTCAACTTGGGTGCCGACCCAACACTCATCGGCTGGTCGGTGACCGAGGCGCGTCGGGTCCGTGAGCAAGCCGGCTTCGATCCCAACGCCATCTCGAGAGGTGCCTACGTCAGTGTGGCCTGCGATCCCGACCCGCCGACGGCGCGGCGGCTGGTCCTCGGTAGCACATCGATCTTCATTCGATTCCTGGCCGAGGCGATGGGTCACGCGGTGCCGGCAACTGACGCAGACCGGCCCATCGTGGCCGGCGTCGAAACCGATACCTGAGGCAGCCCACGGATTGGTGAGAAACGATCAGGTCGATGCGGTCCCCGACGAGTTCCTACAGCGTTTCGCTCTGGTGGGGGCGCCGGCCGATCTGACAGATGTTCCGTCAGGAGTATTGCAGTGGCTCGAGGTAGGACAGGAGGTATTCCCTGCGGTCGGCGAATACGGGGGGGACCTGGAAGTTCTTGCCTAGCTCCTCCAAGGGTTCATCGATGACGAACCCGGTCGACTTGGACACGGTGGCTTCGAACATCGCCCCACCGGGCGTGCGGACGTACACGGAGTCGAAATACCCCCGATCCTTGCGATCCGAGACATCAGTGAATCCCAATCCGACCAATCCGTCCTTCACTGCATCCTGCACACTGAAGTCGGCCACCTGGAACGCGGTGTGGTGGACGATTCCCTCTCCGTACATCCACCCGGCCTGCCCCAGACCGGGCTCGGCCACGAAGTCGACGATGGCGCCAGACCCACCCTCACCCACCTCGAAGCGCACGTGATCGCCTTCTTCGTGGGTGTGCCGACCGCTCCATCCTTGAGTCATGAAATCGGCTGATAGGTCGAGGTCGTATACCGAGACGGTGATGCCGTGCGTTCCATGGATGCCCATCTCCTGGGGAACTGGGCCGGCCGAGTGAGCTGAACGCGAGTCGTGTGCAACGCCGACCAGCGTGTACTCGATGCCGCACGGGTGCGTGAAGTGGAGTTGCTTTTCGCCGAAGCGCTCGAGCTCCTCGACGGTGAACCCGTGGTCACGCAGACGATCCCGCCAATAGCCGAGTGCGTTGTCGGGTACGGCCAGCATCAGGACCTTTGTCTGGTTCGTCCCCCTCCGGCCGACGCGGCCGGACTGGCGCATCGGAAACGTGGTGACGAGAGTGGACTCAAGTCCTACGTCATTGCCGTAGTAAAGGTGGTAGATGGGGACGTCGCCGTCGTAGAGCGCCGTCTTCTTGACGCTCTTGAGGCCGAGCACCTGGGTATGGAAGTCATAGTCCTCTTGTGCAGTGCCCACACAAAGCGTGATGTGGTGGTGTCGTTCGACCCCAGCCGAAGCATCAGTCATGACCCTCACCCTCCCGTGGTTGCGACGGATCTTCACAATACGAACATTTGTTTGAAGTCCGAATGTTCATGAGCCTATTGCGACAGGAAAAGTTGTCAAGTGGCGTGTCGGACAAAGCGATGCGCCCGGTTCTCCTACGGGTTGTAGATCGGTAGAGCACGGAGTGGCGGCGCCACCCGACGCTCATGATGGCCAACAGTAGGTGATTGTTGTTTACATGACTCCTGTCACGTCACTCGACGCCTACAAGAGGGTCCGGGTTTGGGAATACAGCCAGATGGACCAAACATTTCTCATACCAGAGGCCGACTCCAGTGATCTCGCCACGCAGGAGGACTTCCTCCCCAAGGCCTACACCGCTTCCGGTGTCGCTCTCGGTGCCGTCTACTTGGGCCAAGAACCGCTCGATGGCATGAATCGGGTCACTGGCCGGAGTCGGCATCGAGGCGTCCAGAGCATGGCCGGCGACAATCCCACGCAAGTACTTCTCCAACGTGGCGGGCTTGTCGAAGAGGTCCATACCAACCACCTCTTCCCCGATGGTGCAGATCACGCCCAACTGACGGGAGACCGTCCGGATTTCGTCGAGTTGCTCCGCAATGCGATCCTCCACTTCTTCCTGAACATCATCAAGAGCGGATGTATCCGAGGAGACGTTGTGGGTCACCGATTGGAGCGCAACCTCTTCCCACACCCGGCTCTGGTCAGAACGCCGGCTCGATACATCGCTCGTCCGTGGCTCGAGGTTCATTGTCTTGGCGGCCCGAAGCGACCCGGGCGTGTGCCTGCTCGAAGCGAACATTTTTCGTCTGGCCCCCCAGCGACCTACTTCGACGCACGAAACCGGCACAATGGTCCTGGCCAGCGGCGGACAGAGCACCGTCACGTTCATCGTGCGGTTCTGGTCACCCCCGACGAGCATCTCTCCCTCGACCAGGAGGATCGGGATATCGGCGAGGTTGGTGATGGCCAGCATTGGCACCTCGGGCGGGTCGAGTTCGTCCACCTCGATCAGCCCAGCGGCGAACGCTTCCGGCCCGGTGAGATACGCGGGCCCCGCCTGAACCACACCCGTCAGAGGGAAGACACTCAGCCCTCCAACTTCGACCGGCTCCCCCACTTCTACTTCCATTTCAAACATCTTCATTGTCTGATCCCTTTTTTTTATCTTTGTGGAATCAGTATGAAATTGGGGTGTCACAACTACACGAGTGTGATTTAATTGTCCAATTAGAAAGTCCTGGTTATCACCACTTTCTAACTCAAGGTCTGCTGCTCCAGTTCTCGCTCGCTGCTAGGACAAGCGATTTGAATCCAGCTAGGCGCTGCGAGCCCCTGACTAATGTCGGTACCCACCTGACCGATTGGCAGAGGAGTCTGAGATACCGAGATGAGCGCTTCCGACGACAGGCCCGGCACGCGGGCATGGCAGGTGACCAGGTACAGCCGCCCGCCGCTCCCCTTCACCCTGGGCATGGAGTTCGTCGTCGAGGTCGTCGATGTCGGACCCGGGACTGGCGCCGGGTCATGAGCTCGGGTGCCGGGGCGATCGGGGCCCATGCCGAACAGGTCGTTGGGCCGGCCGGCATGGCGTTCAACGTTCCTCCCCAGCTCCCTGGGGCGGACCGCTCGACCATCGGGCGGGTGCTGTTGGAGTCCGGGCCACCGGCGACCTCATGACCGACGAACTCACGTCCGAGACGCCCGCCCCGGCCATCCCTGCGGCAACAGTTGTGCTCATCCGCGATAGCGGCGACGGGATCGAGGCACTCATGCTCCATCGCAACCCGCGTATCGGGTTCGGGGGCATGTGGGTCTTTCCCGGCGGCCGCATCGAGGCTGCCGACAGCGAACGAGGCGACAGAGCTCGGATTGCGGCGGCACGCGAGGCGGCAGAAGAGACAGGGGTCATCGTCGACCCCGACCTTCTCGTCCCCTATGCGCATTGGTCGCCGCCCCCGTTGACCCCAAAGCGGTTCGACACCACCTTCTTCGTCGCCGCAGCGCCGGGTCATGTGGTCGCCATCGACGGACAGGAGATCCACGACCACGCCTGGGCCCGCCCTTCCGACTTTCTCGCTCGACACGCTGCTGGGGAAGTGGGACTGGTCCCCCCGACCTGGATGACGCTGCACCGCCTTGCTCCTTTTGGGGCTGTCGCCGATGTCCTGGCCGACGCCCGCGCTGGCACGGTCGAGACCTTCGTCACCCATCTCGCCGAGGCCGATGACCACCTCGTTGCCCTTTGGCACGGCGATGCTGCATACGACGGGAGCCCTCTCGATACCGTCGGTGGGCGCCACCGCCTCCACATGATGCTGGGCGGTTGGCGATACGAGCGCAGCTGACCGCTCGACTTCCGTGGTCCCAACGAGGTGGAGAAGAAGACGGCGCCAGGTAGTAGATGCTCAGGTAGCCGTCGTAGCCAACGCGCACGGACCGCAGTGTGGGGCGATGGGTACTGACAAGTTGTTGATCAGTCGGATGTGTCTCCGCAGTCGTTGGCTTTGAACACCTTCGGTCCTGGTCGGGCTCGGGGCCGATGCCTTTCGCAGGGGGTTGGACGGTCGGAATGCGCCAGCGACAGCGGGCGATCACTGGGAGAGGGCGGCGAGCCACCCCGGAGGGCGTTTCGGTCGCTCGAGACACTTGATGGTGGTTCACGATCCGCGTAGTTTTATCGTGGTGAGCGAGCACAGAGATCTGTCCCCTGTCGCCCCTTACAGCGTTGCGCTAAGCGAGCGGGAGCGACTCAGGTATCGCATGATGGCGAGGGCGCAGCAGAAAACGAGGCTACTGAATGGGCAGCGGCGGCGTTCAGCGGGGCCAGGATTGCGGATGCGGAGTGCGCCGTGAAAGGCCTTGAAGCCTTCAGTCGTTTCGATGCCGAGGCCCGGCGACCACGGCTGCTCCCGGCGCTCTTTGTCGCCCTTGTTCGTCGCGGCGAAAAAGAAGACTAGGGGGCGGCTCGGCTAACAATGACCAATTTCGAACGCTTGAACGACTTTCCCCGAGCACTTCTTGCAAACGTGCTTGAACTGCTCGCAGAACGGAGGGTCAATCATCCAGGGGCAGCGCTGACACTGTCATCGGACGACCTCGCTTCTTCTTGGGATCTCGTGGCTGAGTCGGTTGCGTTGCCTGATCCTCCGGCACAGCAGGATGCTGGGGAAGAAGTTGCGAGCTCATACTGGTATGAGCAAGCGCTGGGTGACCTCCTCGACAGCGGGTTTCTCTTTGAACTTGAGGACGACTCGTTTCGGGTCTCGGATCTTGAGACGTTGTTGCAATTTAGGAATGGCGACTAAGTCGTCGCACAGTGGTAAGCCAGTGCCTTCGCATCATGGGTGCAATTCAGGTACCACTCAGGCTTGTTCAGCGTCGGCCGTGTTACGCCGGCCGCCAGTCAACGAACTGCAGGATCAACGCTGCGGTGCTCAGGAGGGCGAATGCCGGTCAGCGGCTTGATCTGTTCTTCTTCGATACGGAGGACCGCCACGCCATCGAACCCTGGCTAATCGCAGACCTCCATCCGCCGTAGACCTGCATGGGGGTCACGTCCAGGTCGGGCCGGACAGCGCCCCAGGCCGCAACGATCCCGTCCACCTCGTAGTCCACCTGGCTCGTCTCTTAGCAGTTCTCTTGACATCGAGGTAATATGTCTCGATGTCGAGAGACGAGACTCTTATGCACTGGGACCCCCAGCAATATGCCCGCTACTCCGATCAACGGAGCCGGCCCTTCTTCGATCTGGTCGCTCAAATTGGCGCTGAGTCACCTGCCTCGGTCGTCGATGTCGGCTGCGGGTCTGGGGAGCTGACGATCGCGCTGGCGCAGCGCTGGCCGACGGCGATGGTGCGTGGTCTGGACTCCTCGCCGGAGATGATCGGCCTGGCGCCCGCCGGACAGGGTGTCAGCTTCCAAGTTCAAGCGGCACAGGACTGCGATGCCCTCGGCGTCGACATCCTGGTCAGCAATGCTGCACTTCAGTGGGTGCCGGAGCACCCCGACCTTCTCACCAAGTGGGCCGGACAGCTCAACGACGACGGCTGGATCGCGTTTCAGGTGCCGTCGAACTTCAGTGCCCCCTCGCACCGACTGATGCGCGAACTCGTCAACTCCCCAGGGTGGAACGATCGGCTCGAGGGCGTGCTCCGCGGGGCTTTGGCGGTTGCCGATCCCGACACCTACCTCGACCTGATGACCTCGCAAGGTCTGCAGGCTGACGTCTGGCAGACGCAGTACCTGCACGTCTTGCAGGGCGACGACCCAGTCCTGGAGTGGGTCCGCGGCACAGGCTTGCGACCCGTGCTCGCGGCCCTGGACGATGACGCCGCAGACGAGTTCAGTGCCGAGTACGCCGCTCTCCTACGGCAGGCGTACCCCCGCCGTGCTTACGGTACGGTCTTTCCATTCCTGCGCACCTTCGTCGTCGCGCACAAGATCTCATAACTGTCGCGGGTGCCCCTTGGAGGGCGTCATACCGCCAGGAGCTGGCCCTGCTGGTCGTCCCGCAAGGACGGTATCCGGCAATGATCGCCTCATCCTTCAGCGGCTGCTGCTCGCGTAACCGTCGTTCCGACGGCCAGACTGGTTGGTGTGACGGGCGAACACGGCGCCGAGAGGCCAGGCTCCTGGGAGTATTACGACCGTCGCGCGGTCGAGGGGACAAGAACGATTGGTCATGCTCTGGCGTACTGGAAAGGGCTGGGAGTCGAGGCAACGGTTTCCGAGATTGAGGCGGAAGCAGCAGAGGTCCGGCAACTGATTCGCTCAATGCCGCCATCCCCCTTTGTGGAGGTCGGCGCCGGGCCCGGCACGTTCACCGCTGACCTGCCCGGATGGGGAATCGCGCTCGATCAGAGCGAAGCTGCACTTCGAGTCGTTCGGTCGGGCCCGGACGGTACACCTGTTGTTCGGGGAGACGCTCGTCGACTACCGGTGAGGGACCGAGCCGTCGCCCGAGTTTTCGCGGCCCACATCTACGGTTTGCTCACCAAAGAGGAGCGCAGGCCATTCCTGAGCGAGGCTCGCCGGATCGCAGAGGAACTGGTTGTGGTCGATGCAGGCCGACCGCCCGGCGTTCCCGCTGAGCACTGGCAACATCGGACCCTCGGCGGCGGTGAGACCTTCAGCGTGTTCCGACGCCATTTCGATGCGGAAGCGCTCGCAGCCGAGATTGACGGACGACCTCTGTTCTCAGGGCGCTTCTACGTGATGGTGACCGCATAGCCATCCGTCGTGCGCTCACGATCAGGGCGCAATGCATTCCCGACAAGCACGCTAAATAGGCGATCTGGGCCAATCCCTCGCTAGTCCCATCCGCAGGTCTTGCTGTGTCCGGTCGAGGATCCCCGGTTGGGCTTGGGCTACCGGTTGCACGTCCCGAAGTCCACCGGGATCTGGGCGCCGGTGATATAGCGAGCGTCGTCGCTCGCCAGCCAGGCCACTGTCGCCGATATGTCTTCGGGGTCCATCGACTCGTGCGGCAATGTGTTCATAAAGATTGGACCGAGGGTCTCCGCCTTCTCCTGAATCAATTTCCAGAGGCCGGGGACGTCCATCATGGCCGTGCGCACTCCGGCTGGGTGGACGCTGTTGACACGGATGTCGTACTCACCCAACTCATTGGCCAGGCCTCTGCAGATTCCCACCACACCGTGCTTGGCCGCCGTGTAGTGCAGGGTGAAAGGCTGGCCCTTGAGTCCGGCGCTGGAACTGATCAAGATGACGGATCCACCCTGACCCTGTTCGATCAGGTGCGGGACGGTCGCCCGAATTGTATGGAAGACGCCAGTAAGGTTTACGTCGATCACCGATCTCCACTCGTCGGAGCTGAGTTCCCACGCCCGGCCCCATGCCAGAATGCCGGCGTTCGCGATTACTACGTCCATGCGCCCGAATTGCGCCATGGCGTCGTCGGCGAGGCTCTGTAACGCCGAGAGGTCTCGGACGTCGACCTCACGGGTCAGCACTCGCTGTCCGGTCTCTTCGACCAGCTGGGCAGTCTCTTGGAGATCCTCAAGGGTGCTGTCTTGCACCATGTTGCCCTCTACGGGGCCACAAACGTCGCTCACCACGATATCGGCCCCTTCTTGGGCGAGACGAATGGCGTGTGAACGACCTTGGCCCCTGGCTCCACCCGTGATGAACGCTACCTTGCCCGACAGGCGACCCATTTCTCCACCTTCCCAGTTGACGTAGCTCTACCCTCGCCTTCGCCGGCACCTCCCCTGGCCGTCCGCATATCGGGGTCCCGTGTTGCAGACCCCGGCGCCGAACCGTCCAGAAGACGAAACGTGGCTCGTCAGCAAGAAGCTCAGGTTGTTGCATAGCACGCAGGCGACAGAATCGCATGGCCGGCTCCGCATGGACGGTGGGTCCTACCGACACGAGGCCCGAAGCCCCCGAGAGGAGAGGCCGGGCGCGTCGCCCGGCTGCCATCGGTGTTTGCGGGCCCGGGCGGTGACGAGCCGTTACCCGACCGTCGGCCGGGGGCGTCGTGCCGGTATTGCTC
Source organism: uncultured Acidimicrobiaceae bacterium (assembly GCA_963781305.1). GTDB lineage: Bacteria > Actinomycetota > Acidimicrobiia > Acidimicrobiales > RAAP-2 > DASXMT01. The sequence goes on along the minus strand of CAWAFL010000013.1, from coordinate 31,800 downwards.
AACGAGTGCAGGAAGTGCCATTTCGATCTCGCAAGCCGAACCCGCAGCGGACGGCTTGCCGGTCTCGGACGGTGCATGTCCGGTACCCCGCAGAGGGATCGGACTACGGGTACATGGAGCGATCTGAATCGCTTGGCGGGGTGAGCAGGTGGCCCAGCGCCAAACCAGACATCGATGCCCGTGAAAACGAATACCGGTGTGTAGCATGACCGATAACGAGCTTCTTGAGCCCACGAGCTCGCGCCGGACTTGCTATTCCGTGCACTCGGTTCGACGACTTGGGTCGCGTAGAGACCTCGCCACCCAGGCCGTTGCAGCAGAGGAGGTCTGGGCAGCGGGTGGTGGATCTTCGTCCTCGATGATGGAGGCGATCCCCGCGCCCACATCCCGAGCGGATTCCATCCGGATGGCAGATTGCGTGCCGAGCCAGTCGTAGAGCTCCTCGATCAGTCCGGGGCGCGGGTCGTTGTCCGGGCGGGACCACTGGCGTGACAGCTCGGTGTCGACCGGTCCAGGTTGGACGTTGGTCACCCGTATTCCCCACGGGGCTGCCTCCCGGCCCAGCGCCTCCAGAGCAGTTTCGAGAGCAACTTTCGACGCGATGTAGTGTCCAATGGCGATCGGACACAGTGTTCGGGCAAACATCGTGGACACGGCGAGAATATGTCCCCCTCGTTGTGAGCGCATTTGTGGAAGTACCTGGCGGACGAGGCCAAGGGTGCCGAAGTAGTTGGTCTCGAACTGGGCTCGGGCCTGATCCAGTGTGGTTTGCTCGATTCCACCGATGAGGCCGAAGCCAGCATTGTTCACCAGCACGTCCACTCCGCCGAGCAACGAATCGACCTTTGCGAGGGCCGTTCGTACCGATTTCTCATCGAGTAGATCCATCGAAACCACACTCAGATGCGATTCCAGCCCTCTGCACAGATCGCGGTCATGGTCGTGACGGCGAACTGTGGCAATCACTCGGTGGCCCCGACTTGCCAGCTCCCGTGCGGTCGCCGAGCCGATACCGCGGGGCGATGAACAACCGGTCACCATGATCCGCTGCGTCATGCAACCTCCCGATCGATGAAGGATCGCAACTCAACACGTCAACCTAGCGCTTCACTCGACAGAAGAGGCCCACAAAGCCGACCGTGAGTGGGTCCATGTCGACTAACGAACAACACCTCAGCAACTTCTACTTCGCCTGCGGGTTCGCGCCTACCCCCACTGGCCTTCTACACGTCGACTGAGCGACTCGGGGAGGATCGAGGTGGCGGGTCCCTCGCTGTGCCCGGAAGCCGATCGGTTTGCGGGACAGCTGGCGACGGCCTGACTCATGCTGTCGACCACATTCGGCCAGGCGCCCAGCACTCCTCGCATCGCCGCTCCCTGGTGGTCGAATCGAACCAAGACCAACGCCACTCTGGGTCGATCAAGGTGAGGAGCAGCAATGGTCTATGCGTCTCGGATGAGCTCGTAGGTGAGCTGGGTGAGGCCGTCACCGATCGTCCGGGTGCCGAGGAGGCGCATGGCCTTCTTGTCGCTGGTCTCGCCGAACAGACGCTCACCCGCGCCGAGCGCAACCGGGAAGAAGGTCAGCCGCAGCTCGTCGACCAGGTCGTGCTCCATCAGCGTGCGCACGAGCGGGCGGCTGGCGTACACGACGATCTCCCCCTCTATCTGCTGCTTCAGCTTCGACACCTCGCTGACTACGTCGCCCCTCAGGACGGTCGCATTGGTCCATTTGGGCTCTTCGAGGGTCGAGGACACGACGTACTTCGGCAGGCTGTTCAACCTGTCCACCCACTCGCCGCGCTGGGATGGCGACCGTGTGGCGAAGTACTCGTCGCTCCGGCGACCCAACAGCAGCGCCTCGGCGCCTCGTGCCTCGGCGAGCTCGACCTCAGCCCAGGCCTCCCAGTCGTGACCAATGAACTGTGTAAACCAGCCGCCGTGCCTGAACCCTTGCTCGCCGCTCGGGTCCTCGACGACGCCGTCGAGCGAGACGTTCTCGCTGACCACAATCTTTCCCATTTCGGTTCTCCATATTGTTGGCGTTTTCAGTTACCACTGGTGTAGACACCGCGACATCGGGAAATTGGGCGCCCACCAACCGCCCAGTTCGCCCCTCGGCCGGTGTCTATACAGGATGGAAGTGCGACAAGGTGCGGGAAGAAGGAGACGGTGACAACAGTGACTGCTGACCTGATCTCGAGGGCGCGGACCGGTGACGGCGATGCGTTCCTTCAGCTGACCGAGCCGCACCGCCGAGAGCTCCAGGTGCATTGCTACCGGATGCTCGGATCCTTCCAGGACGCCGAGGACGCCCTACAAGAGACGCTGCTGGCCGCTTGGCGAAGCTTTGGAGGGTTCGAGGAACGGGCCTCACTTCGCACCTGGCTCTACCAGATCGCCACCAACCGGTGTCTCAACGCCCGTCGGTCGGCCAGCCGACGCCCGGCCAAGGAGTGGGACGTGCCCGATGTTGAACCGCCCGAGCCGAGCCGGCTCGGCGAAGTCGCCTGGCTCGAGCCGTATCCCGATGTCCTCCTCAAGGGTGCCCCGGACGTACCGCTCGGCCCAGAGGCCCGCTACGAGCAGAATGAATCGATCTCTCTGGCGTTCGTGACCGCCCTGCAGGTCCTGCCCCCACGGCAGGTCGCCGTGCTTGTCTTGCGCGACGTCCTCGGGTTCCACGCGAAGGAGGTGGCCGACATGCTGGATTCCACCGTCGAATCGGTCAACAGCGCGCTCAAGCGTGCACGCGCCGGTTTGCAGCGACACTGGTCGCCGGCCGCCGGCGCCGAACCCCCTCCCGCCCCCGACTCACGTTCGGAGGATGCGATCGTGGAGAAGTTCGTCAGTGCGTGGGAGACCGCCGATCTCGATGCGCTGGTAGCCCTTCTGACGGACGATGTCTTTATGTCGATGCCGCCGATGCCCTTCGAATACGAGGGCCGAGACGCCGTGGCTCGCTTCTGCGCCGGTGTCTTCGGTTCGGGCCGGAGGTTCGACCTCGTGCCGACGCGAGCCAACGGTCAGCCGGCATTCGGGACATACGTGCGTGCGCCTGACGGAATCAGCCATGGGGTGGGCCTCTTCGTCCTCGCCCTCGCCGGCAACCGGATCTGCGCCCTCACCCGCTTCGAGAACTCCGTGCTCCCATGGTTCGGGCTGCCGCGTTCGCTCCCGAGCCACTGACCACGTTTGACCTGCGAAGGGGTCAGTGTCCGTACCTGTGGGTCCTCTATGGAGAACCGTGACACGTCGTCCCGGCGAATAACCGTTCTGCCTCAAGGCCACCTCGCCATCCAACAGCGCCCAGTCGCGGATCCGTCATCCAACCACCTCCGGCTTCACAGCCGGCGAATCCTCAGCCAGCCACGTCAGCGCCGGCTACATCGCCAAGCAATCCCACATCACTTCCGAGAGAGACTTCGGTGAAGCAGCACGCCCCGGCCGACGACCGGCGCTGGAGAATCCACATGAGACGTTCTTCGTGGATGTACAGGGCCTCGAGGGAGTTCGCGTCGATTTGGTCGAGACAATTTCTGCTACCTGATCCGCATCCCCGGGGCAAGCCGTCTAAGGCCGGGCTTGCTATCGGGTCAGTGAAAGTGCCGGACAACCTCACCGAGGGTCCCATGTACAAGGGCCTCGGGAGAAATGGCCACTGAGCCAGAGAATGGGTACTGCAAGATCAGAGCGGTGACAAACCCGGCACCGATCACGAGCGATATCATCGTGATCAATAAAGTATCGACGGCTGCATGTTCCATTCGGATCAGACAGGCAGTGCCGACGCCAACGATCGCCAGGATCACGAGGAGGACGAGGAACGCACTCGGCACCGCGGTATCGGCAATGCTCACCCGCGAGCCGCGCTCAGAGGCGAGCTGGTTCACCTGATCCACCGCGGAACGATAAAACGCGATTTCTGCCTGGTTCTCAGGCGAGTAACTTTGTAAGGCAGTTGAGAGCTGCGCCAACTTCGTCTCTACCTTGGGATCCTGTCCGCCATCCTTGAGAGCTGGGAACTCGTGAAGGGAAACCTCGGAGATATACGCGCTGACCGCTTGCTCCAGTCGCTGTCGCTCCGGTGGAGGGAATGCCTGCGCGTCCTGCACTATTTGTCGGAGTGAGTTGGCCTCTGCATTGACATTGGACTCTGCGCTGGCATATCCGGTGTAGAGGTCGAAAATGACGAACGCCAGCACGACGCTAAAGAGGGTGAGCACCACACCGCATGCCCCCATCACGACGTCCGAGGACTCCGTCGCCGTCCATTGTCGGGGGAGCCATCGGTGCGAGGCAAGGACCGCCCCTAGTCCAATGAGCGCCGCGCCGCCCGTGAAAAGGACAATGAGCGCCCACTCCGGCATACTGTTGAGCAGCTCCCGTCCCATGCGGAGGACTATAACTTTCTTACTTAGGAACCGGTCGGTTGGCTATGGGCCCTCGGCCAGGTTGTAGACACGTCGGGCAGTTCCCGCCCCGATCATGGCCGTTGTGGCAGCGACTTCCTCCTCGCTACGGGCCTGTCGGGTCACCAGGGGCTCCAACACCGACATGAGCGCTTCCCGGAAGGTCACGGCTCCCAGAAGGTGCAGCTCAGCCAGCCCATAGGCATCCGATGAGTAGAGCATCTTGTGGAATGGGGCGGACTCCAGGGCCTCGGCCAGAACGGCCGCCGCCCGGTGACCGACGTAGTTGATCGCCAGTCCGACGTCGAAGTAGACGTGCGGGTAGACCCCGGCGAGGTAGGCGGCCTCGCGGTGGTAGGGATAGCAGTGCAGCAACATGATCGGTGTCCCGAGTGGGTCCGCGCGCCGGATCAGGCCGGTGAGCAGTGCCGGGTTGGACCGGTGGAGCTCCAAGTCGGTGTCGCCGTAGCCGGTGTGCAGCTGCAGGGGAACTCCCGCCCTGAGGCCGGCCCAGATGAGGTGGCGCAAAAGCACCGGATGGGACACCCGCCACTGCCCAGAGACTGCGGCCTCCTTGATCCACTCCGCTGCGGCTTCGCGCACCTCGCCCGGCCCCGGCTCGGCTGGGTCGACATCGAGTCCGTATCGGTAGGCCAGCACCGACTTGGACCCAACAGCGGGGTCCGTGCCCGAGAGATTGGCCGCCAGCTGCTCCTCGAACTTCTCGGCAAAACGCGACGGGCCGACGCCGTCCGCGGCCACGGCTTCGGCTAGCCGCTCCAACCGGACGATCCGTCGTACCCGGGTCGCGGCCAGTTCGGCGAGATCGGGCAAATCGACGAAGTCATCCCCCCGGAACCCGTCGTCGACGAGCAACTCGGCCACCCCGGCACGGCGCAGGAGGCGCCGGTTGGCCTCCTCCCCGCCCAGCTCCAAGCGCCGGGCCACGTAGTCGTCAGCGGTGGCGGCCGGAGGGAGGTCGAGAACCGGGGCGCAGGTTCGCAACAGAGCGGCCCCGAGGAAGGAGTCGAAGTAGCTGCAGCCCGGGGCGGCTGGCTGGCCCGACTCGGTGAGAAAACGTTCGAAGGCCATCCGGTCAGCGACATCTCTGACCACGCTGTGAGCGTGATGGTCGACGAGGGGAACGTCGTCCCCGAGCCGGAAGTCCGAGTCGTCGGGCCGGCGGTCTCGACATCAGTGCCGCCAACGTGTCGCTCTAGCCACCTGGTCTGGCGTGCACTCGGCGAACAACGCGACCTCGGCCCGCCGGACGGCGGCGATCGTCTCGTAGAGCGGATCACCCAGCGCCTCGGCCAACACGGTGCTAGTCGAGTAGTGCTCCAGCGCTTGGGGAAGGCTCTGTGGCAGCCGCGTGGCTTGGGCTTCCGTCAGTTCGGCTTGGGACAAGCTGGCCGGATCCACTCGCACCTCCGGTGGCAGTCGCAGGCCTTCCCCGACACCGGCAAGTCCGGCCGCCAACACCGCCCCGGCCACCAGGTAGGGGTTGGCACTCAGGTCGAAGCACTTCACCTCGAGGTTGGCGCTGCGAGCCTCGTCGCCGGCAGTACCAGTCACCAATCGCAGCGCCGCCTCCCGGTTCTCGAGCCCCCAGGTCTGGAACGCCCCAGCCCAGTGCTGGGGGACCAGACGCAGGTAGCTGGCGACGCTCGGACACCCGATGACGAGCAACGCCGGCAGCTCGCGGAGGACTCCGGCAGCGAAGGCCTCGCCCTCGGTGGTGAGCCCGTGGGGGCCGTCACCGCCGGCAAAGAGGTTGTGCCCGTCGCGCCATACGCTGAAGTGGACATGGCCACCGTTGCCCACCTGCCCGGCTACCACACTGGGCGAAAAGCTGGTCCTCAGCCCGTGGTCGAGCCCCACGGCACGCAGCGTCAGGCGCACCAGCACGCTGTCGTCGGCTGCGCCCACCGGGTCGTTAGGTGCCACGGACACCTCGAACTGGCCGGCGGCGTACTCGGGGTGAACCTGCTCGACCGAGATCGCCTCCGCCGCCAGGGCGCCCAGCAGGTCGCGGAGGTAGCCAGAGCGCTCGATGACCCGCGTCATCCCATATGCGGGGCCGAGGGCCGCTGGGGAGAACTCGTCGCCGCTGCTCGCGTCGAGGGCCCACTCCAGCTCGAAGCTCATGACAGCGGACATCCCCGCATCGGCGGCCCGCTCCACCATGCGGGCGGCAAAACTGCGCTGGCACAAAGGATGCACCTCGCCCGATTGGCTACGCCGGTCGACCGGCGCCCAGGCCCAGCCCGGTTGAGCGGCCAGAGCCACCAGACGGCCCAGGTCCGGATAGAGCCGCAAGTCGCCGACAGGACCGGTTGAAGTTCGGCTGGCGGTGATCGAATCGTCGAGGACGAACACGTCGAACACCGGCGACATCCCGACTCCGGAGGTCATCACGGCACCCAGGCGAGCGGTTGGAACGGCCTTGACCCGGGTGATGCCGGAGTTGTCGACGTAAGTCAGGGCGATGGCCTCCACCCCCCTTGCCGCCAGCTCCTCAGCCAGCACCGCTGGGTCGGGCACCCCTAACCGGTCCCCGCCTCGCACCACACCCGCTGGTTCAGTCACGACCGGCCCTCCAGGCTCGTGCGCTGCCCGGGCCGGCAAGTGCCAGGCCAGCGGCGACTTGAGGCGCCAACATAGCGTGCATGGCCACGGGGATCTGATCAGCGGCGCTTTACGCAATCCTTCCATGCCAAGGTCCGTGTCGGCCCTCAATTGGCCTCTGACTCGTCTGAGAAGCCGCCGCTCGAGGTGCTGAGCGCCGGCCGTAGTTCAGACAGGGCTCCCAGGTTGCATCGGCAGATGATCGAGTGCGCTCCCGAGGGCGTCGGCCGCCACGATGGCATCGACCATCATGGCGGGGGTCACCTCGAACGGCTCGTTGTGCGCCGTCTCGCCCTCGGCCAAGCTGCGTTCGGCTATGCGCTGCAGGAGGGTCTCGTCCCGGTCTTCGAGACCCAACTGAGAGAGAGTGGTTGGCAGCCCAACCTCTCGTGCAAAGTTCATGACCGTTTGTCGCTCTTCGGAAGGTCTTCCCTCGAGGACCAACTGGACGAGCAAGCCGAACGCCACCTTCTCACCGTGGAGGTAGCGGTGGGTGCCCGGTGCCACGGTCAGGCCATTGTGGACCGAGTGCGCGACCGCCAGGCCCCCTGACTCGAATCCGAGCCCGGAGAGCAGCGTGTTGGCCTCGACCAATCGCTCCAGGGCCGGCGTGACCACCCCTTGGCGCACGGCCTCACATGCCGCCGGCCCCTCAGCCATCAAGGTGTCGAAGCAGAGGCGAGCAAGGGCTCCCGCAGCCATCGTGGTCGCCCCGTGGAGCTGGTTCGCCCGGTGCGCCTCGATCACGGTGCGCGCCTCGAACCAGGTGGCAAGGGCATCGCCCATGCCTGCAACCAGCAGCCGCAGCGGTGCCCTGGCGACGACTGAAGTGTCCACGAGGATCAAGTCAGGATTACGCCGATAGAACAAGTACCGATCGAACTCCCCGTCGTCGGTGTAGAGGACGGACAAGGCGCTGCAGGGTGCGTCGCTCGACGCTGTGGTCGGGCAGTTCACGACCGGGAGGTCGAGCTCTGCTGCCGCAGCACGAGCGGCGTCGAGAACCTTGCCTCCCCCAGCGCCCACGATGACTCGGGCGTCGAGCGTCTGGGCCGCGCCGACGATCGTCGCAACCTCGCGCGTCGTGCACTCGCCGCCGAATGGGTGCACGCCGTGCTCCAGTCCGGCTCCGCTGAGGCTTCTCTCCCATGTCGCTTCGAGGAGCCGCCGAGGTGACGGACTTGCCACGATCAGAGCTGGACCCACAAAGCCCATTTTCGACATCTCGGGACCGAGCTGCTCCGTGGCATCACGTCCCTGCACGTAGCGGCTGGGCGAACAGAACACGCTGAGCACGAAGAACAGGATAGGAAGCGACGGACAGCCGCGCTTGCGATTGCACGTGCCACCCGATCGGCAACTCGCGGTGTGTCAACATCTTGCCAGCCTGAACACAAGTAATGCCTGCGACGTATGCACGTTTGACGCGCCGACGAGCCAAGAACGGCGTGACTTCAATTGCGTTGACCCAACGAACGGCAAAACACAGGTCCGACGCTTACCAGTGGTCACCGCAGGTCAGGCCAATACCCGTATGACCTGCCTATTTGAGCGGGCCTAGCAGTGGGATTCTACGGAGCTTCGGGCATTCTTCGGGTGATTTTCTGGGTGGCCCACCGGACGCCTTTTCCGCGACAGCCGCTTCCCTCCAGACGCCCAGTCCACAGGGATCCTGTCAGCCGAGCAGGTCATCAAACGCTTCGCTGATCGGCGTGGAACCTGAACTCAAGTAGAGGATCCGGCCGCTGGTGCGCCCGTCAGCAAGTAGCGCAGCGAGGACAGCGGCAACGTCGTCCCGTGGGACGGGACCACTGAACGGAGTCGTCTCGATGCGAACGCTCCCTGAACCGGCATCGTCGGTCAAACCACCGGGCCGGAGAATCGTCCAGTCCAGCTCGCTGGCTTCTACCGCCGCGTCAGCCGCCGCCTTCGCTCGCAGATAGACCTCGAATACCTCGTCGCCGCTGGGAGGGTTCTCAACGCCGGCACCGCTCACCATCACATAGCGCCCGACACCCGACGAGGTCGCAGCCCGAAGCAGCTTGATGGCCCCATCACGGTCCATCGTCACCTTGCGCTCTGCCCCACTTCCAGGGCCCGCACCGGCGGCGAAGACGACCGCGTCGGAGCCATCGATGGCGGCTGCGACTTCTTCGACGCTGACCCGCTCGAGGTCGCAGACCACGGCCGAAGCTCCGGCGGCCCGGACATCGGAAGCATGATCAGGGTTGCGGATCAGACCGAGGACGTCGTCGCCTCGAGCCGCCAGCAGCACCGTGAGCCGCAAGGCGATTTTGCCGTGTCCGCCAGCAATTGCGATCTTCAGGCTGGTCTGCTCCTTCGTGTGGGCCCGACGCGGGGCTTAGCTGCCTGCGTAGTTCTTGTATCCCCCGGCGATCCACTCCGAAACGAGGCGCCCGTACTCGCCGGCCGCTTCCTCCCACGCAAAGTGACCAGCGTCGAGGCGGTGGGCGACGCTGTTTGGCATGGTGTCCGCCAAGAACTGGTTGTTCGACCACGGCACGAGGTCGTCGTGTTCCCCTGCCAGGATCAGCGTGGGAATCTGAATCGAGGGCAGAAATTCTTTCAACACCTTGTTCTGCTCTGGGTAATGCCGAACAAAACGAGCGGATTCTGCGAACCGACCCAAGTCATAAGCGCTCACGTAGTCCTCGTGCACCTCAGGCTCGACGGCTTGCGGTGCCACGCCTTCGTCAGCCGCGCTGACGTTGACTCGAGCATCGAGCTGGCGTACGTCATCGAGGCTGGGAGCTCCGATCACCGCTTCGAGGGCGCCGCCCGCCGCGATCGGAGTGGAAACAGCTCCACCACCAATCGACAGGCTGGTGACCTTTTCTGGTGCCTTCGCCGCCAAGAAGAGCGCAGCTGCGGTGCCAACGTCGGGTCCGACGATGTGCGGCGCGCCCAAACCCCACTCGTCGATCAAGAGAGCAAGGAAATCCCCCATGGCGTCGGGTGCGATCAGTCGCTCCGGCTGGTCAGAGTGGCCGAATCCAGGCATCTCGAGCGCCACGACTCGGCCGACAGCGCTCATCTGACCCCAGACCCGCCGGTACGCCCACAGAGTCTCTGGCCACGGCGCCAGCATGAGGATGACCGTGTCGGAATCCGCCCTCGTGTCCGCGTACCGGACCCGTGTTCCATCGCAGACCCGGAAGTAGGTAGCGATTTCAGAAATCGTCTGATCGGCCATCGGTCTCCATCCCATGGCGTGGTTGCAGCTGACACGGATCTCGCGCCGTTCCTCCAGCCATGAGCTTGCCAGAAGCAGCGGGTTTTGGCATCACGTTAATGTGCGATTCGCTGTCGCACACCTGGAGATCAGGTCGGCAGATCGAAAGCCGACGACCGAAGCGGAGAGTCGGAGTCCTGCTCACGAAACTCCGGCGGCAGGACTGCGAAGCCGCGCCACAAGCCCGGAGTTCGGAGATGGGGTGCAGAAATCAAAACCCCGACCGAGATTGGAGTTCCTACGCGGTTCGTCTACATGCTTTTCGAACAACATCATTGACTCGCGCCCGTATCGGTCTTCGATCCGGACCACATCGTCCCTGTCCGTAGTACTTCCTTCGCCAGAGGAAAACAGCGTCAGTTAGGTGCGCGCCACTGGCCGTTCATCTCCGTGCATGCGATTGTCAATCACAACTGTCGAGCAACAACTCTCGAGCAAATTGCGCCCATACGCGGTGAAAGGATCGCCGGGGGGGATGGCGATCCTTTCACGCTGACACGACAAGGAACGGAGGGGGGTTCCTGATCCCTGTGGTCTTGGCACTGATTCTGGACGATGGAACAGTGATCTGTCAAACAGTTTGGTTAGATACAACCGATCTGAAAAAGCAATAGGTTCCATCGCCGTTGCAAAACGTACGTTCGCCCAAATCCGTCAGCCACCATGACTGTGGTCGGGACTAGCGCCACCGCCTGGCCCGGGAGTTAAAGGTCAGGTCGAACTCGCCCCGAATCGGCTCGATGGCGGCGACCCTGGCGAACCCCGGTACGCGGCCAGCGCCGCATACAGGACCTTTTTCCATCGGCCCACCGGAGAGCCCGCCCCGACTCCTGAACCGGCCAGCGGAACCTGATGGCCAGAAGCAGCGCCCTGACCGACGGCCGGCACCTATCCTCGTAACGGTTTGCAAGGCGACGACCTGGACGACCGACGGCGTCACATGTCCGTTGTAGGGTCCTGTTTCATCGGATCCGAAGTTGGTGATCCCCACTGACCGGGAGCTCCGGCTCGTTCCGGAGCGTCTGTGCGGTCCCTCGTCCCGATCCTGGGGCCCCTTCTCGTGATGTGCACCGTGCCAGAACCGTCCGACGAGCTGTAGGCCCGGCAGAGGCTTGCACCTCGCTCCACGGACTGCCCGGCTCCGTCGGGCCATGAGCGTGCACCTTCAGTACCAGCTGATGGGACTTATAGATGACCAGCAAAAACAACCACCCCGAACTTATTGCCGCACTGACGAAGGGGATCAGCAACCTCACCACATCCGAGGGTTGGCAGCGTTACCTGACCTTCCAGAGCCGGTTTCACCGCTACTCCTACGGGAACGCGCTCCTCATCGCCGCCCAACGCGCCACGGCGACTCGGGTAGCGGGATTCAACACCTGGCGGACGATGAATCGCTTCGTCCGCAAGGGAGAAAAGGCCATCTGGATTCTCGCCCCGATGTTGTATAAGAAGCCTGATGCCGAGAGAGGCGACGATGACCGGGTTATCCGAGGCTTCAAGTTCGTCTCCGTGTTCGATGTTGCGCAGACCGACGGCGAAGAGCTTCCGACCGTCTGCAGCCGGCTTGATGGAGATGACCCGGCAGGGGCATACGACATCCTCTTCGAGCTTGCGCGGAGCATCGGGTTCACGGTCGTCCAACACGAGTTTGACACCACAACGAATGGCGACTGCTCGCATCGGGATCAGCGCATCCGGGTGGAAATGAGGAACTCTCCCGCTCAGCAAGTGAAGACCTTGGCCCACGAGATTGCCCATGCCCTCCTTCACGAGACATTCGACAGCCGAGAACACGCCGAGCTGGAGGCTGAGTCGGTGGCATACATCGTCTGCCAGAGAATCGGGTTCGACAGCTGCGCCTACTCCTTCGGTTACGTCGCAACGTGGGCCGGTGGCGGCGAGCAGGCCATCGCGGGTATCAAGGCGTCCTGCGAGCGAATCCAGAAGACCGCCGCGACTATCCTGCGGGCCTTCGATCCTGAGGTTGTCGAGACGGAGGCGGCGTAGCCCACGTGGCTGAGCATGCCCAGTTACCCTTGAGGCCCGATGAGGCTGATCGATGGACGACTGCGGGTGTCAGCAAGTGATCTCTCCAACTTTCTCGCCTGCCGTCATCTGACTCGCCTCGACACTCTCTCGGCGAAGGACTTGCTGCAGCCAGTCAAGGCCTACGATGTCGGCTTCGAAGAGCTAGTCAGGCGGGGTGAGCAGCACGAACGCAATGTCCTGGACCAATTCCGCCTCGACGGTCTTGACGTGGTCGAGATCCCACGTTCGAGCGACACCGAAGCCATACAGGTCACCCGTGATGCGCTGCGCAGTGGGGTCGCTGTCATTTTTCAGGGAGTTCTCCAGGCCGAGGCGACCGTGACAGCCGCCTCCCCGCTCTTGGGCCGTCCCGACTTCCTGATTCGCTCCGATGTCCTTCCCCAGGCTGAGGGCGACCACAAAGAAGTGGCCCACCACTACGAGGTCGTTGACGCCAAGCTGGCCCGAACGGCCAAGGCTCGAGCGGTATTGCAGGTTGCCTTTTACAGTGCACTCCTGGACGACACCCAAGGCGCAGCGCCGCACAGGATGCACCTCGCCCTCGGCGACGGCGAATTCTCGTCCTTCCGGGTAGCCGACTATGCAGCCTACGAACGGCGGGTCCGCCTTCTGTTACAGGAATTCCTCAACGGCGACCCCGAGATCAACCCCCCCGCCGATCCCTACCCGGAACCAGTCGAGCATTGCGCAATCTGTCGTTGGAGCGTGAACTGCAATGACCGCCGACGCTCCGACGATGACCTATCGCTTATCGCTGGCATGGCCACCGGGCAGCGCCTCGCCCTCAAGGCGGCGGGCATCAGCACCCGCCGGGACTTTGCCGGATTGGCCGAGCTGCCGGCGCTCGAGCACGGCGACCCGAGCTCCGTGGCGCGAGCCCAACTGCAGGCGAGGTTGCAGGTGGCCAGTGAGGACGCAGGCACCATCGAGTACCAACTGCTCGAGCCCGACCGGGACGGCCGTGGCGCTCTCGTTCCCAACCGCGGCCTCCTGGCGTTGCCCGAACCCTCGGTGGGCGACCTCTTTTTCGACATCGAAGGGGCGCGCTACTACACCGAAGACGGGAAAGAGTTCGGACTGCAGTACCTGTTCGGCATCGTCGACACCGGCGACACCGACGAAGACGGCGCGGCGCGCTATACGCAGATCTGGGCCTTCGACCGGCGAGGCGAAAAACGGGCATTCCAGGAGTTGATCGACTTCATCACCGAGCGGCGGAGGCGGAACCCCCGTCTACACGTCTATCACTACAACCACTATGAACCGACGTCGATCGACCACCTGACGGCCCTGCACGAGACGAGAGAGGAGGCCGTCGGCCGCCTCATGGGTAGGTTTGGCACCCACGAGGACGAGGTCGACGATCTGTTCCGCCTCGGTGTCTTCGTCGACTTGTACCGCGTCGTACGCCAGGGCATCCGGGCCGGGGTCGAGAGCTACTCCATCAAGAGACTCGAGCCGCTAGTCGGCTACGAGCGGCTGGTTGATTTGCGAGATGCCACCGCCTACCTGATCGCTTTCGACGCTGACCTCGAGGAGGGAACTGCGGAGCAGAACGTCGAGGGCCAGCGTGGGGTCGCCGGCTACAACGAGGACGATTGCCGGGCCACCCTCGTCCTTCGAGACTGGCTGGAGGAGCGGCGGGCCGAGCTTGCGGCCAGCGTGGGAACCGACCTGCCGAGGCCCGTGGTCGAGGAGGAGGCCCACGGAGTCCAGGATCCTGAGGTGGCTCGCCTGAAGACGCAATTGCTCGAAGGCATCCCGGAAGACATTGAGCGTCGCAGCCAGGAGGAGAACGCCAAGGCACTCTTGGCCGACCTGCTCGAATGGCACAGGCGCGAGGCGAAGCCAGCGTGGTGGCAATACTTCCGCCGCAAGGAGCTAAGCAGCCCCGATTTGGTTGGCGAGCGAGAAGCCATCGGCGAACTAACCGGCGGCGAAGTCATCGGCCACATTAAGCAGTCCGTGGTGCGCCGATTCTATTTTCCCGAGCAGGAACACGGCTTCGGCCCAAAGGACAAGGCCCAAGACCCCGTAAGCAACAAGAACTGGACGGTCGAGGCCATTGACGAGGAGAAAGGCACGATCGACCTCAAGGTTCGCAAGGGGACCGACGACGTGCTGCCAGCCGCCATAATCGAGGGTGGTCCGATCAACACGGACATGCTCTCTGACCGGCTTCGCGATCTCGGCGGACGGGCCGTGCAAGACGGTGTCGACGGCTCAGACCCCGCCACGGCGCTCCTACTCCGGCGTCGCCCGACCGGCGACAGCCAAGCGGCCGGGGAGCTGCGAAACGACGGAGAGGCCTCGGGGGTGGCGGCGACCCGTCTCATCCTCGGGCTCCGATCCTCCTATCTGCCCATCCAGGGACCCCCGGGCACAGGAAAGACCTTCACCGGCGCAGAGGCCATCCTCGCTCTGACGGGGACCAAGCGCACCGTCGGTATCACAGCACCATCACACGCTGTCATCTGCAACCTCTTGGATGCGGTTGTCGCAATGGCGTCGGATTCTGGTCGGTCATTGCGTATCGCTCAACATGCCGATAAGGACGGCCGGTACGGTCACTACGCGGCTGACTGCCTCGACTACCCCGCCATCATCAAAGGCCTTGACAATAACGAGTTCGACGTCGTCGCCGGCACGGCCTGGATGTGGGCCCGACCTGAATTCGCTGACGCGGTCGACACACTGTTCGTGGACGAGGCCGGCCAGCTGTCACTGGCCAACACGCTGGCCGTGGCTGGGGGAGCCCGAAACCTGGTCTTGCTCGGAGACCCCCAACAGCTGGCCCAGCCGAGCCAGGCTGCCCACCCGCCGGGCGCGGGCGCGTCCGCGCTCGAGCAGGTCCTCGGCCGAAACGTGACCATGCCCGACGACGCCGGCCTGTTCCTCGACCGCACCTACCGGATGCATCCGCGCCTGTGCGAATACACCTCCGAAGTCTTCTACGACGGAAGGCTCGATGGGCTGGCGGACCTCATCAATCAGCGCGTGCAGCGAAGCGATTACCTGCCGACGGAGTCCGGGCTTCACGTCATCGAGGTTGTCCACGAAGGGAATACGAACGCGTCACCTGAGGAGGCGCGTCAAGTGGTCGAGTTGGTCCGAATGCTCCTCCTATCTTCCTGGACCGACCAATTCGGGCGCACCTCTGAGATGGCTCCCGGAAAGATCCTGGTCGTCACTCCTTACAACGCCCAAATTCGGGAGATTGAACGTGCCCTCTCGCATGCAGCGATCGACGGAGTTCAGGTCGGCACGGTCGACAAGTTCCAAGGGCGGGAAGCACCTGCGGTCATCTACTCCATGGCGACATCTTCAGCGGCCGATGCGCCACGAGGACTCGAGTTCCTGTTCGACCTCCATCGATTGAACGTCGCCACTTCACGAGCGCGGGCCATCACCTTTATCGTGGCAAGCCCCGATCTCATGCGGGTGTTCTGCAGCACGCCGCGGCAGATGCAGCTCGTGAACGCCCTGTGCCGAGCGTGGGAGTGGTAGCGGTCGCAAGGCCAGGTCATCGGCTGACAGTCTGTGCAGCCGCCGGATCGGAACGGTGACAAGCAACGAGCGAGGCACCGACTGCCGCGATGGCCGGCTCTACAATCAAGACAGACCGAAACAATGATGGGCGGCGATGACCAAACGCGGCCAATACAGGCTTTATTGCCGTGTCCGGCACCCTCAGCAACGCACGGCGGACCTTGTTCCTCGCGCTGGGGTCGACGGCATGTGGCGCTGCTCGGAGAATTCCGAACCCAACCTTCTGATCCGTAGGCCCATTTGGCGTGTCGATCGCCGTCGATGCAGTCCTCTGAACTGGGAGTTTGTTCGACCGGTGTCGGCTGGGGTCGGTCTGTGACGAGGGGCTTGGCTGCCACTTTGGCTGCCGCCCAGGTGGTCGCGTCCGGACCTCACTGAGCATTTGACTACCCAGCGTATGAGGTTCAGCCAGAACGATGAGGTTGGGCGTGAACTGCAGGGGGCCACCGTCCGCGCTTCGGGTTGCTGCTCGTTCATCAGGTCGATGCAACAATGTCATCTGAACCTCCTTGTCGGCTAGCTGCAGTGAGATCGGGCAGACGGCTGCATCCGCCGCGGCGAGCGTGGCTGTGGCATCGGTAGCCCGCTCGGAGGACGAGGCGCGGTACGTCAGCCGACGGCACCCGCAGGAGTGGGGTCGCCGCCGACGGCAGCCGCAGGAGTGGGGTCGCCGCTGCGGGCGGCCAACGAGTGCCCGCGGCTGTCCCGTGACGATATCAGCACGAAGGCCAGGATCGCACCGGCGACGGCGAAGCCGGCGCCCACCAAGAACGCCTGGTCGAACCCCTTGGTCAGGGCAACGGAGGCGTTGTGGACTCCAGAGTGGAAGAGGCTCTGGGTGCGGCTGTTGGCGATCGACGCGAGGATCGCCAGTCCGAGCGCGCCGCCGATTTGCTGCGCGGTGTTGATCAGACCCGATGCCAGCCCCGCCTCATGCGGCCTGGTCCCCGTAACAGCGGCGATCGTCACGGACACGAAGGCGAACCCGAACCCCGCGGCCGCCAGCAGCGACGGGCCGAGGACGTCAGCGACGTATGAGCCTCCCGGTGCAGGCACTCGCGAGAACCAGACCAGGCCGCCGGCGACGAGCAGCAGCCCGGCGATCAGCGTCGGCCTGAACCCGATCCGCGTGACCACCTGGGACGCGAGCCCAGCCGAGATGATGATTCCGACCGCAAGCGGCAGGTACGCGATTCCTGTCTTGATCGGCGAGTAGTGCAGGACTTCCTGGAGGTACAGGGAGATAAAGAAGAACATCGAGAACAGCGACATGCCGAGCAGCAGGCCGACGATGTCCGCGCCCCGTAGGGTCCGCAGGCGGAAGATCGAGAACGGCATGAGCGGCTGGCGCTGGCGGGACTCGATCAGCAGGAAGGAGATCAGCAGGACGATCGCACCGGCGATCAGCAGCAGCGTCTCCGACGATCTCCACCCCACGTTGACGGCGTTGACGATCGCGTAGACGAGGAGCGATAATCCCGCGGTGACGGTGACCGCACCCGGTATGTCGAACGTGTTGGTGCCATCGTCGGCCCGGCTTTCGACCAGCAACCGGGGCGCGAGCGCTGCCGCCGCGAGGCCGATCGGGACGTTGACGAACAGGACCCATCGCCAGCTCAGTCCGCTGGTAAGGATGCCGCCAAGCAGGACCCCGGCTGCGCCTCCAGCGCCGGCGACGGCACCCCAGATACCGAGCGCGCGGTTGCGCTCGGCACCCTCGGAGAAAGTGGTCGTGATGATCGACAGCGCGGCGGGCGAGACGATCGCGGCTCCGAGGCCCTGCGCGGCCCGGGCGGCAATGAGCCATGGCTCCGATTGCGCCAGTCCGCCGGCGAGCGAGGCGAGCGTGAACAGCACGAGGCCGACCATGAACATGCGCCGGCGCCCCAGTAGGTCGGCCATCCGGCCGCCCAGAAGTAGGAAGCCGCCGAAGGTCAGAGCGTAGGCGTTCACGACCCACGAGAGGTCCGTGCGCGAGACGTTCAGCGCTCGTCCGATTGACGGCAGCGCGACGTTCACGATCGAGGCGTCGATCACGATCACGAACTGCGTCATCGCGAGGAGGAGCAGCGCGAGGTTCTTCGCGCGGGGGGTGTAGAGGGGGGACGTCTGGTGCTCGGAAGGCGCACTCATCGGAGACCGGCCTCCTGTTCCGAGGACATGAGTTTCCTTCCCAAGCCGACAGGGCGATAATCACGCCGCAGTCGTCGTACGTCGGGAAGCTCCAGGGCGGCCCCGTCGATTGGGGTGACGGCGAGGTTGGGGAACTTCTCGCCCGGATGCAACACTGTCATCTGAATCTCCTTGTCGGTTGGCACGTTGAGGATGGGTAGGCGGTTGCGGGGCCGCTGATGCACCAGCAGCGTTGAAGGCGATCGACACCACAGCCTGAGCGAAGGCGGGCTGTGGTGCCGGATCGCGGATGGCTCAGCCGCGGATAGCGGTTGTCTCGCGAGCGAACTGGCGGTGGCCGATCACCTTGTAGGCCAGACGAACCGGGGCTGGCAGGACCTGCATGAACTTCTGGCGCTCCGCGTCGTCGGTCTCCTCGGTGATGTATCCGAGGGTCAGCAGGCGCCGCGTGACCGGGATGGCGCTGATGCCGTGCTTGCCGAGCGCGTCCCATTCACTCTGGGTGAGCGTGACCGAGACGACCGGGAGCAGTTTCCGCTCCTCCTCATCGAGGTGACCGATCAGTGTCGGCATCGTCATGTCGATGCAGGCCGCCATCCGCTCGCCGGCGGCGGCGTCCGCGCTCGTCACCCACGCCGGCAGGTCCGCTGTGATGGCCACGAAGGCGTCGTTGACCTGAGCGTGTTGGGCATCCATTCGGTCCATCAGCTCCGGGTCGAGCACACGTCGCTCGCGGAGCAGGGGAAAGAGCAGCTCGTCTTCGCCGGTGTGGTGCGTGTGCAGGAAGTCCAACATCTGTCGGGCGTGCACGCCGATGACCTTAGATCGCGCAGGATCATTGGCCGCGGAGCGGAACAGTCGGGGTAACTGACCGATCTCACGGCGGATGACACCGTGGATCAGAACCATCTCGTGGGTGTCGACGCCGGATCCGGCGGTACTCACCGGGGTTGCTCGATGATCGCGGCGCTCAGGCGGGGTGTTTGCGTTTTCACGGCTGTTTAGGGATCTCTTAGCGGTTGTCTCGGGTGTGGTCATTTCGGTGTCCTTTCCGACGGGTACAGGGATCAGTGTCAACATTGCTCCCAGCCGTAGGTATTCGCACCGGCGATTTCGCCGGTTTGGCTCCCGGCGAGGGCGGCTAGCATCACAGGGGATGCTCTACGGCAGGGAAGCGGAGGGCGTTCGGATCGCTGCGCTCCTCGAGGACGCTCGCGAGTCGCGAAGCGGGGTGCTCGTCATCCGCGGCGAGGCGGGTGTCGGCAAGTCCGCCCTCCTCGAGGACGCACGAGAGCGAGCTTCCGACATGCAGGTCCTGAGCGGCAGCGGGATCGAATCGGAGGCACACGTCCCCTTCGCCGTGTTGCACCAGATCGTCCGTCCTATCCTTGGGCGCCTGGAGAGCCTCCCTGAGCCCCAGCGGGGCGCGCTGCGGGGAGCGCTCGGGCTCGAGGTACGAGAAGGCCAAGACCGCTTCTTGATCTCACTCGCCGTGTTGACCCTGCTGGCCGAGGCGGCCGAGGATCGGCCGCTTCTCTGCCTCATCGATGACGCCCACTGGCTCGACCCTGCTTCGTCCGACGCCCTCGTGTTCGTCGGCCGTCGGCTCGAGGCCGAGGGAATCGCCATGCTCTTCGCCGTCCGTGAGCGCGAGGGTTACGACTTCGAGGCACGCGGGCTGCCAGAACTCGCGCTCGGCGGCCTCGACCCGCAGGCAGCGGCGGCGCTGATCGGCCGTCGGGCGAACGTCGCACTATCGCCTGAGGCACGTCAGCGTCTCGTCGCGGCGACCGGCGGTAATCCCCTTGCCTTGCTCGAGCTCCCCGAGGTGTTGAGTGAAGCGCAACTCGCAGGCGCCGAGGCCCTGCTCTCGCCGCTACCGGTCGGCGAACGCATCGAGCGTGCCTTCTTGGCGCGAGTGCATCAGCTGCCCAAGGACACCCAGACGCTGCTGCTTGTTGCCGCTGCCGAGGACAGCGGCGAGCTCGCCACCGTCCTCAGCGCGGCGGCGCAACTGGGAGCCGCCTCCCAAGCGCTCGATGCCGCCGAGCGGGAGGGGCTCGCCAGGGTACGGGGGGACCAGCTCGAGTTCCATCACCCGCTGGTGCGCTCAGCCGTCTACCACAGCGCTCCGCTCTCGCGGCGCCACATCGTCCACCGGGCGCTGGCGAGCGTGCTCAACGACGAGTCGGAAGCCGATCGCCGGGCCTGGCACCACGCCGCCGCAACCGTCGGACACGACCCCGCGGTCGCGAAGGAGCTTGATCAGGCTGCACAGCGGGCGCGGAAGCGGAGTGGCTTCGCCGCCGCCTCATTGGCCTTCGAGCGGGCTGCCGCGCTGACATCGAACGAACGCCAGCGGGTGCATCGAGTGATCGCAGCGGCGGAGAACGCGTGGTTAGGGGGCCGAGTCGAGCGGGCGGCGATGTTGCTCACGCAAGCCCAGCCGCTCGCTTCGGAGCCAATCCAGCGCGCCGACATCGACCGCTATCTCGGTCTGATCGAGATGAACGACGGCAGCCCCGCCGACGCCTGTCAGCTTCTCCTTCGTGCCGCGGCTGAGGTCGGGCCGCTCGATGGCGAGCGTGCGCTGCAGCTGCTCTTCCTTGCCAGCGTCGCTGCGACCTGGGCAGATGACGGTGAGGCGGCTGTTGCGATCTCCCAGCTTGCTCAAGGCCTCGCCGTGGACACCCCGATCGGCCGTATGCTTGTTGCCCTTCTGACCGGGCTCGGCGCCCACTATGAGGGCGACTTCGCCACTGCCGCGCCGGCACTTCGCCTCGCCTTGAGTTTGGCGACGCAGCTTGATGACGGCTCTACGACCGAGGAGCCCGTGGCGCTCCTGTTCGCCGGGCGAGCCGCGCTCTTCCTTGGGGACGATCGGGCCTTTTACCGCATCAACCACGAGGCGATAGTTCGGGCCCGCACTGCCGGCCTGCTTGTCATCCTCACGCAGATCCTTCCCCGAGTGGGCTGGGCCGAGCTATGGGAAGGCCGCTGGGCCTCGGCGGCGGCGAACATGAACGAAGGCCTCCGGATCGCACGAGAGATCGGCCAGCACGACCTCGTCGCGTACCATCTCGTCCAGCTCGCTCTAATCGCAGCCCACCGCGGGGACGAGGACGAGTGCCGGTCCCTGGCGGGGGAGAGTCTCGAGCTCTCGTCCGCGCGGCGTTTCGCCCTCGCCACCGAGTCAGCGCACTGGGCGCTGACGGTGCTCGAGCTAGGACTCGGCCGAACCGAAGAGGCGCTCTCGCACGCCCGAGCCATCTCCAACAGGGGCATCGGATTGTGGTGCATGCTCGATCGAATCGAAGCGGCGGTCCACGCCGGCGAGCGGGATGCAGCCCGTGAGTGGCTTGCCTATTTCGAACCATGGGCGGAAAACGGCGGGTCTGCCTGGGCACGCGCAGTGGCTCTGCACTGCCGAGGTCTGCTCTCCCATGACGAGCGGGAATGCGAACGTCTCTTCCGTGCCTCACTGGACGCGCACGCCAAGGCCAGCCGTCCGTTCGAGCGGTCCCGCGCCGAACTCGCCCTGGGTGAGCTGCTCCGGCGCGCCCGCCGTCGAGTTGAGGCGCGCGAGCACCTGCGCGCGGCTCTCAACGGCTTTGAGGAACTGGGAGCGAGGCTGTGGGCGGAGCGCTCACGGATGGAGCTGCGCGCAAGCGGGCAAGTGGCTCGGCGACGTGACCCGAGCACTAGGGACAAACTCACAGCACAGGAACTCCAGATCGTGCACCTCGTGGCCCAGGGCCTCAGCAACCGAGAGGTGGCAGCCCAGTTGTTCCTCAGCTCGCGCACGATCGACTTCCACCTGCGCAACGTGTTCAGGAAGCTCAATATCAGCTCCCGCACGCAGCTCGCCGGTCTCGATCTCGTCGGTCCCGGCGAACAGACGATGCCGGCCGGGAAACCGGCGATTCCGTCGGCGCCAGCCTAGACATCCCCCCTACGGTCGCTGCCGTCGCCGGTGGAGTTCCTCCGGCAGGAACACGTCGAACTTCTCGACGGCTTTGTTGTGGAACGTGCTGGCCAGCTCAATCGGATCCGTAGTTCGACATGGGCCTGTGACCGCATTTGACCGTCCGTGACCAACGGTATCCAATCTTGCCGCTGACCTGGAAAGTTGGTCGCATGGCCTTGTCCAACTCTGACCGTCTGTGACACGAATTGTCCATGTTTGCGAAGGTTTGGTTCTCACATCGGTTCTCACCGTCGGCCGTGCACCTTAAGCACAGTAGACGATCCCTTGCCTACCTCCGTCGCTCGTCGAGCCGATGACTCACCCGACGCCAAGGCCAGGTGGTCAAGGGGTCGATTATCCGAACACTCACTCCAAGAATCGAGGCATCGTAAGCCTGGTCTGCAAGGCATCTCTTGATTGTGCCGTTCTACACTCCCCGAGTAATGCTTGCTCACGGGCAAGAGAAATGGGTGGATATGTACGGTCACCCAGTACAGATAAGCTGCACTTACGTACATGCATATGGTACAGTATCCGTATGGTTTGGACGGACCCGATCGGGGCAAACGAGATAGCGGATCGTCTCGGTGTCCAATCAAACACGGTGCATGTTTGGCGTCAGCGTGGAGTGCTGCCAGAACCGAGGACACACGCCAGTGGTGCACCTCTGTGGGAGTGGGCGGACATCTGAAAGCTGGGCCATCCGGCACAGGTCGCAAAAGCCCTGTGCTCGTTCCTTACAGATTCTCTGACGACGTAGCAACTCACCTTAAGGAGCTGGCAGGTCTGTTGGCTTTTTCAAGGCGGGAGTGGAGGACGCTGTGTGGAGATCCGGCTCTGTGGAGTCCGAGTGTCGGTTCATTTGCATCGGGAGAGTGGGGGCGGACTGCCCTCGAGGTCGGGCCATCCGGGGCATGGACCGGTGAAGCCGAGCGCCCTCTGTATGTCGCCAATCTCTTCGCTTTGGCTGGAGCCGAACACATCGGTGGAATGGCAAGACTCTGTGTGAAGCTGGGGAGGCAGTCTTCCCGCTCGCACCCCTTGTAAGGGCAGTCGTTGAGCACAGCAATCGAGCTATGTGGCTGCTGGATCCGGAGGTGTCATCACGTCAGCGCCTTGCCCGGACATGGCTAGAGGAACTCGAAGGAGGTCGGCAAGCGAAGTTGACCGGATCTCGGCTTGGAGGTCTGGGCAGCCATGTTTGGCCGAACGCATACGACGAGCAGAAGCGGGTAGTCCGGAACCTTTTCAATCCGGACGAAATACAAGAGTCCAAAGGGTCGGTCCTTGTTTTGGCGGGCCAAAAGCGCCCGACGGCACAAAAAGCCCTTGGTCGGGCATCGGAAATAGCGGGAAATACGAAAACCTTCGGCGCCCTGGACTACTTAGCAAATGCTTCTCACCCGACCGTATGGGCTATTCGGGACCTTCTTGTCGAACAAACAGATGAACATGGGCAGACAACGCTCTGCGCCGGGATAGACGACCTCTCCTACCTTGATCGCTTGGTAGGGGCGGCGGTCGTTTCGCTTTTCAACGCTGGCCGTGTGATGCAGGGCTACCTGGGCTGGCCGGAAATATCGATTGGAAGGCTGGTTTGAGGCGATGGGCGGTGTTCTTCCAGAGGTTGCCCCGTGGCAGAAGAGGCACGGAACCTGTAACCACGACCCGGGGCTATCGCCTTTGTTGAGCACACGATTCAACCGAGCGAGACTTGTCGTTCACATGTTTGAACCCGGCAAGCAGGGCGACGTGATGACGTGAGAGCGACCGAGCTGCCCCCTCGCCAGGCAACGGGAGTGCCGCTGCGTCCGGCTGCCAACCCCCATCGTTGGTGTGGTCCTCAGTAGCCTGTGGCAAGAAAGGCGGCCGAAGCTGCCCCAGGACGAGCAGCAAAGATCGGGAACGCCTGTGGCCGAAACCTCCACCAAGAACCACGCCGCCTTCATCTGGTCCGTAGCCGACCTCCTCCGCGGCGACTACAAGCAGTCCGAGTACGGCAAGGTCATCCTCCCGCTGACCGTGATCCGCCGCCTGGACTGCGTCCTGGAGCCCACCAAGGCGGCCGTGCTGGAGCGCGCCAAGCGCTGAAGGGCCAGGTCGAGAACGTCGACCCGGTGCTGGAGAGCGTCGCCGGGCAGCAGTTCTTCAACACCTCGCCCGCTCGACTTCCGCCGCCTCCTCGACGACCCCGGCCAGATCGCCGGCAACCTGCGGGAGTACATCGCCGGGTTCTGCGCCGGCGCTCGGGAGGTCATCGAGAAGTTCGACTTCGACGTCCAGATCGCCCGGCTGGACAGGGCCAACCTGCTCTACCTGGTGATCGGCAAGTTCGCCGACATCGACCTGCACCCCGAGGTCGTCTCCAACCTGGAGATGGGCTACCTCTACGAGGAGCTGATCCGCCGGTTCTCCGAACTGTCCAACGAGACCGCCGGGGAGCACTTCACTCCCCGCGAGGTCATCCGCCTGATGGTCAACCTGCTCTTCGCCGAGGACGACGAGATGCTGACCGGCCCGGCGTCGTCCGGACGCTCTTCGACCCGGCCTGCGGGACGGGCGGCATGCTGTCCGTCGCCGAGGACCACCTGCGCGCGCTCAACCCCAACGCCCGCCTGGAGGTGTTCGGCCAGGAGCTCAACGACGAGACCTACGCCATCTGCCGCTCCGACATGATGCTCAAGGGCCAGGACGCCTCCCACATCGTCTGCGGCAACTCCTTCAGCGAGGACGGCCACGCAGGCCAGACCTTCGACTACCTGCTCGCCAATCCGCCCTTCGGCGTGGAGTGGAAGAAGGTCGAGGACGAGGTTCGCGACGGAGCACGAGAAGCTGGGGTTCGCCGGACGCTTCGGTGCTGGGCTGCCACGGATCAACGACGGCAGCTTCCTGTTCCTCCAGCACATGATCTCCAAGATGAAGCCCGTCGAGGAGGGCGGCAGCCGGGTGGCCATCGTCTTCAACGGCTCGCCCCTCTTCACCGGAGCAGCGGGCTCGGGGGAGTCCGAGATCCGCCGATGGATCATCGAGAACGACTGGCTGGAGGCGGTCGTGGCGCTGCCAGACCAGCTGTTCTACAACACCGGCATCTCCACCTACTTCTGGATCGTCACCAACCGCAAGCGTCCCGAGCGACGGGGCAAGGTGCAGCTGGTCGATGCCCGCGACTACTGGGTCAAGATGCGGAAGAGCCTCGGCGACAAGCGCAAAGAGATCAGCGACGAGCAGATCGACGAAGATCACCCGCCTCTACGCCGACTTCACCGAGGGCGAGAAGGTCAAGATCTTTCCAACGAGGCGTTCGGCTATCAACGGATCACCGTGGAGCGTCCCCTGCGGCTGAGGTGGGAGGTCACGCCCGAGACAGTCGAGCGGTTGGCCGAGACCAAGCAGTGGGCCAAGCTCGACAGAGGACGAGCAGGACGATCTGAGAGGCCGCATGAGCGGCCCTGGAGGGCACCACGGCGACCGAGAAGACGACCTGGCCAAGAAGCTGGGTTCAGTGCCCAAGGCCATCGAGAAGCAGTTGTGGGACGTCCTGGCGGTCACCGACCCCGAGGCACCCGTCATCACGAATCGCAAGGGCCAGCCGGAGCCCGACCCCGACCTGCGTGACAACGAGAACGTGCCCTTGCCCGAGTTGGTGTGTCATGGGTCGAGGACGTCACCAGCGGCTGGCATCCGTGGAGTACCGGACGGCGGTCGAGGACTACATGGCCGCCGAGGTGCTGCCCTACGTGCCGACGCCTGGGTCGACTACGACAAGACCAAGATCGGGCTACGAGATCCCGCTCACCCGCTACTTCTACAAGTACGTGCCACCGCGGCCGTTGGAAGAGATCGACTTCGAACCTACTCGGCTGCGAAATCCCTGGCCATCGACGGCTGCACCGGCAGCCGGTTCACAGGCAACATTGTCACGACTCAACAGTCGCTGACATGGACTTCGAACGGAAGAGCTTGGTCCAGATCCCGGCTGTCGGGATTGCTCGGAAGCAATTGGGGTAGTGCCCAGGAGTGTCAAAAATGACTATCAATGCTGAACGCGAAGGTGAAGTTGAACGCGCCTCGGAAGTTCGAACTTCCCGACCTGCACGAGCTCGGGCCTGGCCTAGTCCGGTTGCAATCACTTCTTACCTCGTATTTCGACACGGAAGACCTGCGCCTTTGGAAACGAAGATCATGCTCCGCCATCGGATCGGGGAAGACGAAGGACCCGGACTGTGGACGTTGAAGCTGTGAAGGAAACACGAAGTCAATTGGACGACCCGAACCGCTCATGGCCGGCAGTCCCGAG
Organism: uncultured Acidimicrobiaceae bacterium; assembly: GCA_963781305.1. GTDB lineage: Bacteria > Actinomycetota > Acidimicrobiia > Acidimicrobiales > RAAP-2 > DASXMT01. The sequence continues at coordinate 5,509 of CAWAFL010000013.1, read as the reverse complement.
AACGACACGATCCGAAGCGACGACGCTCCTACGTGGCATCCTGCGCCGGCAGAGCATGAGGTGGGTCGCGGTTCTCGAAACCAAGAGGCGACGAGTATTGGTTCGGAACGGAGGATCCGCCTTGGGCGAGATCGACGACGATCTGGTGACCGTGGCCGTCGGAGGCAGCCCGGGACGTGCCTTTCGCCAGATCGAGTTCGAACTCGACGAGAGCGAGAAGCCTCACGCCGATCCGGTGGTCATCGAGAAGATGCTGACAGCCATGAAGAAGGCGGGCGCTCACATCGAACTTGAACAGAAGTTCGCCAAAGCTCTCGGTATCGATGCAAATGATCGGAACCTGTGCAACGAAGATCGGTCGGAAGTCCACGCTCGGAGCAGTTGGTGCAAGCCACCCTACGGAGCGAATTCGAGCGACTCCTCGATTTCGACGTGAGCTTACGCCTGCAGTCCACAAGACCCATCTGAGCGAGCAATACACCAGGCTCGAGTGGCGACAAGGCGACTCCGGTCGGATCTCAAGACATTCGGACCTGTACTGGACCCGGTGTGGCTTCGGCACACCAGATCCGAGTTGAGGTGGATCGGCACGGTGCTCGGCAACGTCCGCGACATCGATGTGTTGGACAAGAGGTTCCAGTCGGATGACTCGGCTTCGAGTGGTTCTCGCGGTGCGGAGGCGTTGCGCTCGAGGCTCGCCTCACAGCGTCGGGACAAGACCGAGGAATTGGCACATGTCTTGCGGAGTGAGCGCTACCTCAACCTGCTCGACCGACTCGACGCCGGCACGTCCTTGCCCCGGTTTTACGTCAGCTCGCAATCCACAGAGGCGGGAGAGCGTGAAGTCGGACCGTCGTGACGACGCACGAAAAGCCCTCCCTCGGCTTCTGAGGCCTCACTGGAGGAAGCTGCGTCGAAGAGTCCGGAAAGCTGGACCGACCCCCAGCGACTCGCAGCTCCACAAGATACGGATTGCCTCAAAGCAACTCCGATACGGAGCCGAACTGGCGAAGCCCGTCCTGGGCAAGGCCGCCCGCCGAACCGCCCACCGCCTGCTCGAAGACATTCAAACGATCCTCGGAGACCATCACGATGCCGTGAGCGCCATCGAGTGGCTGGAGCAGATTCCTGCGGACAGCACGACAGGAGTCAGCTTTGTTGCTGGAGGCAAGGCGGCAGATGCGCGTCGCCATCAACTCGAATCGCGACAACAATGGGAACACGCCTGGGAGAGGCTGAACAGTGGAACGGTGACCGGTTGGCTTCAATGACCGGTTGGCGTCAATGACCGGTTGTCTTCCATGAATACGGCATCGGAGATCTCAGTTGGGCATACCGACTCAGATTCGGTTGACGTCGATCCTCACACCGAGGGGCTCATTGAGCGAAACAATCGCAACTTGAGCGACTTGCTCCAGGAGCTCCGGTGTGGCTGGGGCTGGGCGTGCAGGTGCTTTTTGGGTTTCTCCTGGCCCTCCCGTTCACCGTACGCTTCACGAAGCTTGACGGAGCGCAACAAGACCTCTACAAAGCGACGCTCTTGTGCACAGCGCTGTCCACCGCATTGTTGATCAGTCCTGTCGCCTATCACCGGTGGGTGTTTCGTCGACACGAAAAGGGTCGCCTACTGAAGACGGCCAACGTGCTCGCATTATTGGGGCTCGCCAGCGTCGCCTTGGCAATCTCGCTGGCGATTTGGCTCATCATGAGCTTCATCGGTGCAAGTTGGATTGTGACCGTCCTTTCGGCAGCAACCAGCGCATCGTTTGCCCTGCTTTGGTTCGTGCTTCCGATAATCGACCGAGTGAGGTCAGACCCGCAGTCCTACGATTGACGGGTACGCGGGTGGTGCTTCGCTCGAAGTTCCCCGGTCTCAAGAGTTCCCAGTCGAGGCCCAGCCATGAACGCTGACGGTCGCGGTCCTGCTTCCTATGGCGCAGATGCCACGGCGGAGCCACTCGACCAAATTGGCTCCCAACCGCGTTCCAAGTGTCGAGGCCCGTGATTTCCAGGACTCGGTGGACCATGGGGCTGGGACGACAGACGACGAGGGTTCCGCCGTCCTTGATCGCCACTTTCCCGGGCTGCGTGAATGGCACCCAGTCCCGAGGAGTCCATGTAGCTGAGCTGATCAAGGTCGACGACAACGAGTGAGCCGGGCGGTCCGATCAAAAGCTCGGCGAGGCCCTGACAGGTGGATACATCGAGCTCTCCCCTGAGGGCGTAGATGCGACCTCCATCGAAAGTCGTACGAAGTCACGCCAATTTGGTTGGCCGTCACGTTCCTCCACCCTTACTTGTTCGTCCCCCCCGCCTGGTGTCCTTGCACAAAGGGGTCAGCGTGTGAGTTCCTCGGGAGGACCACCTCATTGATGCGTCCTTGGTTGCCTTCGATCTACCTGCCGACCTGTCCTGTGCGATTCGGGTGCTTCTGATTCGGACTTCGATCTACCGCTCCACCAGCCTGATCGAAAGAGCTCCTTTCGATCAATCACCCGATCGGGTGATTCTCGGGCCCTACCTCCGCTCTTAGGGTGACCCCGTGCATAAACCCATCAGGGTCGCGCTCGTCAACGACTACGTCATCGTTCTCGAGGGTCTCCGAGCCCTTCTGAAGTCCAGCGAGCCCGAGATCGATGTGGTCGAAATCGACGTGAGGAAGGGACCGAGGCGAAGGGTCGACGTCACGCTGGTCGACACCTACGGCGAACTCGGTTCCCTCGAGGAAAGGGTCCATTCCCTGCGCCGACCCCAGCAACGGAGCGATCGTCGTGTTCAGCTTTTCCGATCGACCTCTGGCGGTGCGCAAGGCCCTGCGGGCCGGTGCGCAAGGCTTCATTTCCAAGGCGGTACCGCGAGAACGGATCATTGACGGCATCAAAGGCGCCGCCCGAGGCGACCGGGTCGTCTTCACTCAGAGGTCGCAGCACGCCAGATCGACCCCGCCCTGCGCTGGCCCGGCCGCGAAATGGGCCTGACCGACGCGAGAGCGAGCTCCTGTCCCCGCCGCCCGAAGGTCTGACCAATCGCGAGTTGGGCAGTCAGCTCTTCGTCAGCGAGAACACGATCAAGACGCACCTGCGGAGCCTGTACACCAAACTCGGCGTGCGCAATCGCGCCCAAGCTCATCACTCGCGGGCAAGGCATCCTCGGTGACCACCGCCCGCAGACAAAGCTCGTGGACTGATTTACCTGAAGACCCGGCACCACGGGCATGGCGTGCCACAAAGACGTCGACGACGATTCCGTGAGCCACGCATTTCTCTCCACCAAAAGGAGGTTTCCCGATCGCGAGGATCAGCGTATTCTCAGGTGTGTCGCATTGAGCCCAGCGCGAAATGCGCCACCCGACGACCAGAGAAGGAGGCCCGGATGAGCACGACCGATGTGCAGAACCGTGAGACCGGCAGGACGGCGGCCAAGGGAAGCGTTGACCTGAAACTCGAAGTCGTGGTGATTCCGGTTGCGGACGCCGACCGCTCGAAAGAGTTCTACGCGGGCCTCGGATGGAGGCTCGACGCCGACTTCTCCTTCGACAACGGCTTCCGTGTCGTCCAGTTCACGCCACCTGGGTCATTGTGCTCGATCCAATTCGGCACCAAAATCACGGCGGCGGCCCCCGGATCCGCGCATGGTCTCTACCTGGTCGTTTCCGACATCGATGCCGCACGCGCGGAACTCATCCACCGGGGAGCCAAGGTGAGCGAGGTGTTCCACGCGGGCGCGCCGGGGCGCAGCTCCAGCCCGACGACACGAGCGGTCGCGTGCAACGGCCCCGATCCGGATGGCAAGAGCTACAGCTCCTTTGCCACGTTCGAGGATCCGGACGGGAACGGCTGGCTGCTGCAGGAGATCACCGACCGGTTGCCCGGACGGGTCGACCCGGCCATCACGTCGTTCAGCTCCGCCAGCGACTTGGCGAGCGCGTTCGACGCGCAGCGGCAGCCCACGGCGAGCACGAGAAGCGCATCGGCAAGGCCGACCCGGACTGGCCCGACTGGTACGCCACGTTCATGGTGGCCGAGCAAGCCGGCGCGGAGCTCCCCTCGTGAGCGACTACGACGTGATCGTTCTCGGTGGCGGCGCGCCGGGCGAGCACTGCGCGGCGGCGCTCTCGGCGCGCGGCCAACACGTCGCGCTCGTCGAGCGGGAGCTGGTCGGCGGCGAGTGCTCCTATTGGGCCTGCATCCCGTCGAAGTCGCTGCTCCGCCCGGGCGAGGCGGTCCAGGGCGCGCGGGACGTGGGCGCGCACGCCGAGGTCGACGTCCAGGCGGCGCTGGCCTGGCGCGACTTCATGGTGTCCAACTACTCCGATGTGGGCCAGGAACGCTGGCTGGCGGACCGCGGCATCGATCTTCTGCGGGGAAACGGACGGCTGGCCGGGATGGGCGTCGTCGAGGTCGACGGCGTCCCACACACCGCGGAGCACGTCGTCGTGGCCACGGGCTCCGATCCGATCGTGCCTCCCGTCCCCGGCCTGCACGAGCTCGACGGCGTGTGGGGAACCCGCGAGGCCACGAGCATGAAAGAGGTCCCTCGCCGCCTCCTCGTCCTCGGCGGGGGATCGGCTGGCGTAGAGCTCGCGCAGGTCGTGCGACGACTCGGGGGTGAGTCGGTGATCATCGAGGGCGCCGACCGACTGGTCCCCCGGGAGCCCTCGCCGCTGGGCGAGGCGCTCGGTGAGGCGCTTCGGCGAGACGGGATCGAGCTCGCCCTCAACCGACGCGCCGCCGCGGCGCGCCGGGAGGGAGACGACTACGTGCTGGAGTTCGAAGATGGGTCCGAGCTTCGGGGTGACCGGCTCCTCGTGTCGACCGGACGACGCCCACGCGTCGAGGGGATCGGACTCGAAACGGTCGGCATCAGCGCAGATCCCAAGGGGATCCCGGTCGATGAGCATCTGCGGGCCGGGGATCGACTGTGGGCGATCGGCGACGTCAACGGCATCTGGCCTCTGACGCACGTCGGCGAGTACGAGGGCGACATCGTGGCCGCGAACATCGCCGGCGATCCCCGCCCGGCGAACTACGAGGCGGTTCCACGTGTCACCTACACCGATCCGCAGGCGGCGGCCGTGGGGGCCCCGGAAGCTCCGTACAGCGCCACGGCCCTCGTGTCAGAGGTGCCGAAGACAGCGACGTACACACATGCGTACGCGGAGTCCAACGGATTCCTGACCCTGCTGAGCAACGGTACCCATCTGACCGGTGCCTACGCGCTCGGACCCGAGGCAGGTGAGTGGATGCAGCACGCGACACTTGCGATCCGGGCACAGGTCCCGCTGGCGGTGTTGATCGACACGATCCAGCCCTTCCCGAGTTTCTCAGGGATCTACGACTCGGCCCTGAAGGAGCTCAGCATGTCGGTGGCGGATATGCCGCTCCCGGCCGGACCGATGAACGCCCAGATGTCCGGCCTTTCGGCCTGAGTCTTGGCCGGCAACTTCGGGATTCGCCATTCCTTCACCGCCGTGACGGGGGATTCCTTCGAAGCGGTCGGTCGGACGTCG
>CAWAFL010000012.1:0-39462 GCA_963781305.1 uncultured Acidimicrobiaceae bacterium | reverse complement strand
CCGGGCAGCCGACCGCTACGTCGCCGAGCGACCACGACCAACACCGTGGCGCCGATCACAAAGGCGACGATCGATCCGGCCAACAGCCCAGCCTGGCTGGCCGCCACCAGCGGCGGGTGGTGGACGAAGGCCTGTTCGGCGAAGAGCAGCGGCACGGTGAAGCCGATACCGGCCACCGCCGCGCCGCCGGCCAGGTGGCCCCAGGTGACCCCGGCGGGAAGACGACCCACGCCCAGCCGCACGGCGATCACACAGGCCAGACCGATCCCAGCCATCTTGCCCACCAGCCGGGCCAGGACGATCCCGACGAACACGCCGGTGGCACCGGGATGGTTGAGCATGGACGACTCGACGGTGAGCCCGGCGTTGGCCAGTGCGAACAGCGGGAGGACCACCAGGGCCGAGACCGGAGCGAGGGCTGACTCCAGCCGCCCGGCCGGATCGGGCGGGGCCCTCGACGGATCTCGAGTGGCGGTCACGGCCGCGGCGGGGATGAGCAACCCCACCACCACGCCGGCCAGGGCCGGTTCCACTCCCGCCGCGGCCATGAGCGCCCACAGCGCCACGCCCCCGGGGAGGTAGGGCCACGCCACGCCGGCCCATCGGCGCCGGATCACGACCAGTAGGGCCAGGACGACAATGGCTCCAGCCAGCGCCCAGACATCGAGCTTGGCCGAGTAGAACACGGCCAAGGCCACGACAGATCCGATGTCGTCGGCCACGGCCAGCGTCAGGAGGAAGAGGCGGAGCCCGCTTGGGACGCGCCGCCCCAGGAGGGCCAATGCCCCCAGGGCAAAGGCGATGTCGGTGGCCATTGGTATCCCCCAGCCCTGGCTGCCGGGCGGGTAGTGGTTGACGGCGAAATAGACCAGGGCGGCGCCGGCCATCCCGCCGAGTGCCCCCACCACGGGCACGACCGCCGTCTGCCGATCGGCCAGGGCGCCGACCCGTCGTTCACGAGCAATCTCCAGCCCGACCACCAGGAAGAAGATGGTCATGATCCCGCCGTTCACCCACCCCCGCACCGTCGTCAGGCCGGAAAAGTCCCCGCTTCCTATTCGGGCACTGTGTTCCCACACCTGTTCGTAGGTGGCCTGCACTGGGCTGTTGGCCCATATCAGCGCAGCCAGGCCGGCCACCGTGAGGGTCAGGCCCCCCATGACCTCGGACCGGATCAGCCGGGCGACCAGCGACGAACCCTGGTCGGTCTCCGCTGACTCCAGACCGGCTGATTCCGGGCCGCTCATCGCCGCGGTGCCGTCGGCCTGCCGAGCAATGCTGAGAGCCGCAACGCTGAGAGCCGACCGATGAGGTGCACCAACGGCTACGAACGCAAGACGGCTTGGGTCTGGGTGATCTGGGCGACCAGTGCCTCGTGGCTATCGGTGATGGTGGTCTGGACCACGATGAACCGCCCTCCCACATGGAGAGGCCGGGCAGTGGCGATGGCGGCGCCTTCGTCTACGCCCTGAATGAAGTTCGTCTTCGACTCGAGGGTCACCGTCGATGCGCCGTCGGGAAGATTGAGGAAGGCACAGGCTGCTCCCACGGTGTCACCCAGCGTCATCAACGCACCGCCGTGCATACGGCCGTTGGCCGTGCACAGTTCCTTCGCCCAGGAGAGTCGGCCTTCGACCGTATCGGGCGAAGCGGTGACCAGCTCCACGCCGCAGTACCGGGCAAACGGCATCGCATCCAGCAACGCCGACAGCTCGGTCGCGTTCATGAGTGCTGCTGTCGGACCTAGGTGACGCCGCCGTCGCGCCGCGTGGAGACGACGCGGCTGCATCGTCTGCACCAGGCCGCGGTGGCCGAGTTGTCTCCCGGATGGACCAGGCCTCCACACAGCCCACAGCGGTGAATCGTCGGTGACGTCGCATCGGAGTTGTCCATGACAGTCGCATCATGGCACACCGACCTGGCCTCAGACACGTTGGCCTACCGATCAGACACGCCCACGCGGGGCAATCGGACACGCCCACATGGGGCACGTATGCCGAACCAAAAGCTCCCTTGGTGCATGGCGGACCGCACGAGTGGGTACAAGGCAGGACGACCATTGCACCGCGCGTGCAGAACCGGAATGGCCCGCAGTGCGCAGTCATAGCCCACAGATCGGAGAACCCCATGTCCAACGGAAGCCAACGCCCACCGACACCGCTGATCGTGGCCGAGGCCGCCATCCTCGTGATCGTCGCCCTGTTGTTCAGGCGGAAGAGGCGCTCACGCTCAGCCGGAGACGCAGAGTCGGCTTCCAATGCCGCCGGGCAGGTCAAGGATGCCGGAGGACACGCACTGGGGAAGGCGGCCAGCGCCGCCCGCGACTTGACGAGCCACGCGGCCGATCTCGTGGGCGACCGCCATCTCAACGAGACCCTGGACCGCCTCCAATCGGCGCTGGACGAGGCCCGAGCAGCGGCCACCGCCGCCGTGCGCAAGGCGCCGATCCACCGCCACTGACCTACGGGAAACGGCGACTTCGTGGTCTGATCTGGCACCGGGACATGGTCTCGCAAGCGGTCAGTTCCTGGTCAAAACGGAAAAAGTTCTACCCCGGAGCGCAGGTGGCGGGAACCGCGCTCACGGGGCAGAACAGACTTAAACTTTACCTCGGGAGAACGAGCTTTCGTACGCGGCCAACATAAAGAATTGGCAAAGTCGTCAGCGACGGGCCCGGGGCCAGGAGTTACTTCTTCTTGGTGACGAGCTTCGGAGCCGGAGCCTGACCGTTCACGACCTTTTTGAACGAGGCACCTGCCGACACCCGTGGTGCCTTGGACGCCTTCACCTTGATGGCTTCGCCCGTCTGCGGGTTACGGCCTGTGCGCGCCTTGCGCTCCACCCGATCGAACGAGACGAAGCCGGTGATGAGGACCTTTTCGCCCTTCTTCACGGTGGCGGTCACGACATCCTCGGTGCCGTTCAAGACGGTGGCAACAGACTTCGCGTCAACGCCGGTATGGGTCGAGACGGCGGCAATCAGTTCGGACTTATTCACGGGGTGAGACTCTCCTTGGGGTGATTGGAATGACAGACGGCCATTGTTGCCGCCCCCCCATTGTGGCCTCCCCAGCGGGCGAACCGGGGGATTTGCGCTCTCGTGCCGCTGATGGCGTGACGATGAGGTCGGTCCCGACGCGGACCGGAGCCCCTTTTCCGTGCTGCTGGAGACGCCTGGCGCGCGCTGCAGGAAGCGCCTGCGATGACACGAGGGCGCGCCCGATCGGAGCGCCGGTGCCCGTACGCTCGTGTGCCATGGCTTCCCGTTCGCCATCGGTACGCATCCGAGGACCACACGCCGCCGGGGCCCGAGGAACCGCGGTTGAGTTGGTGGTCGGAACGGCTCTCCTGGCCATGGCCGGCCTGGCCGGCCTGTTCTTCGTACGTCGCCCCTGGCCGAATCGCATCGATGCCTTGGGGTACCGCCTGCTCCCCGCCAACTACGGCTCCGGGTGGGCTCATGCACTGACCCAGATCGGCTCGGTCTCGGGGGTGTTGATCGGCGTCGTCGTCCTGATCGTCGTCGGCGTGACCCAGGACTGGGTACGGGCCGTGGTCTCCGCCCTCGCCCCCATCGGTGCTGTCCTGGTTGTCGACCAGGTGGCCAAGCCTCTGATCGGCCGGCACATCGGTGGCGTGGTCGGCTCCTATCCTTCCGGGACGGTGACGGCAGTGGCGGCGTTGGCCACAGGGGCCGTACTGGTGGCGCCCCGGGTGTGCAAGGCGGCGGCGACCATCCTGGCCTCCCTCGTCGTGATCGGTATCTGTGCCGCCGTGGTCGTCCTGCGCTGGCACTACCCCACCGACGCGCTGGGTGGGGCCTGTGTAGGCATCGGCGCCGTGCTCTTCCTCGATGCGATGGCCCACCTCCCCTGGATCATCGGCGGACGGATCGGGTCGGTCCGGAGCCCCCGCTTCCAAGAGCAGCGATCAGCCGGCTGGACGTAGCGGTCCGCCGGGGCCGGAGCTCGACGGATCAGCCGTCGGCCAGGGACCTCCACAGGGCCCGGTACGAGGGATAGGTGAGTTGGGTGGTGACGTAGCCGGCCCGTTCGAGCTCAGCGTGGAACCGGGGCAGATTTCGCCACGGGACACCCATGTCGACGTGGTGGGCCAGATGCCACCCGGTGTTGAACGGGACCAACCAGAAACGGGCGGCCCATGATTGGCGCACGACATGGGTCGTCACTCGCCGGTCGGCTCCTGCTTCCATGCCTCCATGTTCGGCAATGGCGCGCAACCGGTTCAACACCCGCCATTGGGTCATCCATGGCAGCCACCACAACAAGGGATAGATCCACCACCGACCGGTGGCCACCCAGGCCAATGTCCACATCAGCGCTTGCACGCCCAGGATCGACAGGCCCACGCGGCGGAAGTCGGGCTGGCGAACCGATCGCAACAACGGCTTGAAGTTCTTCCATCCCGATATGCCGACGGCGTCGCGGAGCAGTCGTCGACGAAGCACGCGCCGAGGGCACGGATAGCCGCCGTAGAAGGCGACGTCGGGCTCGTCGGGGCCGAACTCCTCCCGGTGGTGGGCGATGTGCCCCCGTCGATAGAGCCCGATGGGCGTGAGGGCTGGATAGGCGATGAGCCAGGTACCCACCCAGTCGTTCATCGCCTTGTTGGAGAACAGCAGCTTGTGGGCGGCCTCGTGCATGAGGATGGCAAAACGGACGTAGAGCGGACCCATCACCAGGAAAGCAACGATGTACACGGCGATGTTGTTGACCCATGCCGAGATGCCGACGACGGCAACGACCCAGAACCACAGCGACACGACCGACAGGGCGTTCCGTCGGTCGTCGATGCGCCGCAGCTCGGGACGGAGGTCGGGCCCGCACATACCGTTTGCCAGCAACCTCTCGCTGGGCAGCACTGCAGGCCGAGCGTTGGGCGCCGGGACCACCGAGGTGCGCATGGCCGTATATTACACTTTACAATCAAATGATGGAAACTAGTAATAGAGAGGCCGACACCGGCCAGAGGCGGCTCACGGCCCGGTCGGTGCTGGCCAGCACGCTCCTGGGCGCGGACCCGCCCGAGCTACCCGTGGCCCACCTCGTCCAGCTGTCCTCCCTGTTTGGCATCAACGAAAACCGAGCACGAGTGGCGCTCAGTCGCATGGTTGCCTCCGGGGAGGCGGCGACCGATGGCGCCGGCCGTTACCGGCTGTCCGGACATCTCCTCGAGCGGCAACGACGACAGAACGCCAGCCGGGCCGGGCGCACCCGTCGCTGGCGGGGCGACTGGCACATGGTGGTGGTCACGACCACCGGCAGTGCCCCCGAGGTTCGGAACTACCGGCGCAACGCCTTGGTATTCGCCCGCCTATCCGAGCTGCGCGAGGGGGTCTGGCTCCGGCCTGACAATCTCGACGCGGCAATCCCCCAGGAGCTCGGGCCCGACATCACCCGGTTGTCGGTCCGTCCGGAGCGGCCCGACGAGCTGGTCGGTCAGCTGTGGGACACGGCGGCGTGGGCGGAGCAGGCCCGGCACCTAGGCGACCAGCTGAACGCCCTCCCACCCCGAGACTGGACGGACCTGGCGCCGGGATTCGTGCTCTCCGCCTCGGTCCTTCGACACTTCCAGGCCGATCCCCTGCTCCCGCCCGAGTTGCTGGCGCCCGACTGGCCCGGCCAGAACCTGCGCGCCCGTTACGACGACTGGGACGCTCGCTACCGTCAGGTCCTGGCCGAGTGGACCCCGCCCTCCTGACCGGATCGGGTCCCGATCAGTGGGGCCCAGATCAGAAGAACCTCTCGGTCAGAACCAGTGGATCCAAGGATGGCCGCCACGCCAGACGACGGCGTCGACCTTGCCGATGATGAAGGACGCGGGCACGGTCCCCCAGTAGCGGCTGTCGAACGAGTCGCCACGACAGTCACCCATCACGAAGTAGTGGTCAGGGGGAACGGTGGTGGGCGGGATGTTGGCCGACGTCTCGGCGCAGACCCCCATGAGCGGTGGGAGCCAGGGCTCGGCCAACGGCTTCCCGTTGATGAGCACGGTGTTCCCCGTCGAGGAAATGGTCTCGCCGGGAAGGCCGATGACCCGTTTCACCAGATCGGCATCCTGCTTCTCCGTGTCGGCTGGAACCCGTTGGAAGACCACGATGTCTCCGCGCTGGATGGTGGAGTGCAGTTTGTCAACGGTAATCCGGTCCCCGATCTGGAGCGTGGGCGACATCGAGCCCGAAGGAATCGAGAACGTCTCGACGGCGTAGGCCCGAGTGGCGAAGGCCACCATGAGGATGACGATCACCGTCAGGACCCAGATGATGATCCGGCGCGGCAAGATCCTGAGCCGTTTCACGGCCGAGACCTTATTGTGTCCGTCGGCCGGGCGCCGATCGCCCCGGTATGGCCGAACCGGTGTCGACCGGCTGGCCGAGTCATCGACGAATCCCTCCAGGGTGGGGCGGAGCTCGAGTGCGGCACCCTCCGCGAAACGATGTCGTGCCTCGTGCTCGACCGCGGTCCTGACTGTCCGTCGAGGGCGCAGACGGCCCAGCACCTCTGCTGCTGCAGATCGAGTGACCGGCTTCATCCAGCGCGACGCGAAGTGCCGATCCGTATTGGCGGGTCGCTGTTACCGTGACGGCATGGGTGGAACAATCCGGCCTTTGCGGTGTGCCCTCCTCGGTGCCTCGATGTTGGTGGGTGTGTCCACAGTGACGATCGGCGTTCAACCGGCCGTTGGGGCCGTGCGACCCGTGTCCCGGAGGGACGCTGCCGGGGTGGTATGGCTGTGCCGTCCAGGCATCGCCGCAAATCCGTGCACTGCGAACGAGAACACCACCGTCGTGAGCTCCGACGGTTCCACCTCGATCCAACCCGCCCATCCCGCCATCGATCCCGCCGTCGACTGCTTCTACGCCTACCCCACGGTAAGCACCGAAAAGATGCCGAACGCCAACCTGACCGTACAGCCGACCGAGACCACGGCAGCGGTGCAACAGGCCTCACGCTTCTCCCAGGTGTGCCGGGTGTGGGCTCCCATGTACCGTCAGCGCACCGTGGCCAGCCTGGCCACCGGGCTGGGGGGTCACCGGGCCTCGACGACAGTCGCCTACAACAGCCTGCTCGCCGGTTGGCGCGACTACCTCTCCCGCTACAACGACAAGCGCCCGATCGTGCTGATCGGCCACTCCCAGGGGGCGGCCATGCTGATCAAGCTGATCCAGACCCAGATCGATCCGAACCCCAACCTCCGCCAACGCCTGATCTCGGCCATCATTCTCGGGGGCAACGTCACCGTCCCCGACGGTGCCGACGTCGGAGGGAGCTTCGAGCACATCCCCGCTTGTCAGGCGACCAGCCAAACCGGCTGCGTCATCGCCTATTCGTCCTTCCCGTCCGAGCCACCGGCCGACAGTGTGTTCGGCCGCCCCGGCCAAGGGGTCAGCCTCCAGTCCGGCCAGACGACGAAGACGGGAATGAACGTGGTGTGCGTCAATCCGGCCGCTTTGGCGGGCGGGACCGCCCAGCTCGAGCCCTATTTCAACCTGAGCAGTCAGCAGCCTGCCGCAAAGGGCGCGAAACCGCCGTGGGTCGAGTACCCGGACCTGTACTCGGCCAGTTGCGAGAGTGCCGACGGAGCCACCTGGCTCCAGGTGAACGACCTGGGAACCCCATCCGATCCGCGGCCTCGGGTCTCCGAGACGCTGAGGCCCACCTGGGGGTTCCATCTCGACGACGTCAACCTGGCCCTCGGCAACCTGCTGAGCGATGTCCGTGCGCAAGAGCAGGCCTATCAGTCCGCCTCACGCCACTGAGACAGGCACAGGAGTGCCCATCGGCCTCCGACGATCGGTCACCGCCCCTGCTCGAGGTGCACCACCTCTTCCTAGCCACCGGCCCGCGCGCACACAAGAGCTCCCCGGAGTACTCCCCCATTCCGGGATGCACGGTCTCGAGCGGCGTTGACCCGGGCAGAGGGACCCGTGTAATAGATTTTCCCCTCGCCACGTCGGATGTGGCCGTACCCGCGTGCGCCGGCTTGTCGGCGCCTCAAACAGAAAAGACAGGGGGGAACGTGTCCATCGGCACCGTCAGCGATCCCCCCGTGGTGGCCGACGAGGTGCCAACGGTTGTCCGGCACGTCAATCGGCAGGCCCTGGTTCGGACCGTTGTGGTGCTCGGAGCCGCACTGGGGACCGCTCTGCGCCTGTGGTACCTGTTCCACCTCCCGCTCGATTCCGATGAGGCCTCGGTCGGACTCTTCGCCCAGCACATCCTGAACGGGCAGTTCAACGTCTTCTATCCCGGCCAGTTCTACGGCGGTGCGGAGCCCTATGTCACCGCCGCTCTGTTCGGGGTCTTCGGCCAGAGCGCGCTCATGGTCAAGCTGACCCCGCTCCTGTTGTCGTTGGTCGCCGCCATCCTGACCTGGCGAATCGCCCTTCGTCTGGTCAGCAGTCGCCAGGTGGCCGCGCTGGCCGGCGTGCTGATGTGGGTGGCGCCATTGGCTGTCATCTGGAACTCGACCGTGGAGCGCGGCTTTCGAGGGGTCACCATGGCCTGCGGCCTGGCCGCCCTCCTGTTCGTGCTTCGCTGCCTCGATGGGCGGCGCGGGTACCCCGACGTTGCGGCCCTTGGGTTGTTCCTCGGCGTGGGCTGGTGGTCATCGCCAGAGATCATCTACTTCGTGGTGCCCGTCGGTTTGTTGCTCATCGGCGCCATCGTCGTCTCACCGTCCGGACACCGCTTCGTTGTCTGGGTCCCCCGGCTCATGGTTGCCCTCGCTGCCATCGGCGTGGGTGCACTGCCGTGGCTCTGGGTCAACATCCCCGGGTTCCGATCGCTGAAGGCAGCCTCCTTCCCTGGTGGGCAGGTCAAGGTGGACAACGGGTACGGCGAGCGTCTCTCGACGTTCTTCAACCACGTCCTGCCCATGCAGACGAACCTGGTCGTGTCCGGACCGGCCAATGAAGTCTTCCAGCACAACCAGCCTTGGCAATTGGCCTTCCAGTTCGGAACGGATGTCATCGTCGTCGTGGCCGTCGTCCTGTGCGTGGTCAAAGGCGGACGGGGCCTGGCCATCGCCGCCGGAGCCGTGGCCCTGCCGTTCATCTTCGCCCTGCAGCCAGGGACATGGTTCTGGCAGGACGGCCGCTACGGGGTGTACGTCGGCGCACTCCTGGTCCCCACGCTGGCCATCGCCTGCGACCAGGTCCCACTCCTGTTTGCCCGCTTCGGTCCCGACCACCGGCATCGGCAGGCCCGCGCCCCCGCGTGGGGCCGCTATCTCATGGTTGCGCTCGTGGTGGTGGCCTCGGTGTTCAGCGTGGTTTCGTTCAACCAGTGGACGGCGGGGACCGGCGGATACTTCTCGAACTGGGGCGATCCCAATGCTCCCACCCTCCAGGCCATCGACCGCCTGGAGGCAGGAGGGGTACGCACGGGGTACGCCGAGTACTGGGTGGCCTACGACCTTGATTTCCTGTCCAAGGAACGACTGGCCATCACCACCGTTCCCGGGGCGGACACCAACCGATTCAAGTCACTCGATAGGGTTGTTGAGAAGTCGCACCAATCGGCATGGCTGTTCGTGCCCTCCGACCGTTTCGCCGAGGGCTTCCCGCTGTTCGGGTACACCTCGGCCATCGCAGGACCGGCGGGCATGGCCGAGTCCGCGTTCACGGCCAAGCTCCACGCCCTCGGCATCTCATACCGCGTCGTCGACGCCGGACTGATCCGAGCCGTCATCCCGGCCCGTTCGGTGACGCCAAAAGAGGTCGGTCTCCCCTGACGGTTCTCGCCTGGAGGCCGGTGCGTCGCTCTGCCCGGCTAGCAGTAGCTCTACCCGGCTAGCAGTAGAGCTGGGGTACGTGGGTCTGATCCTCGATTGGCGGCCGCACGTACCCATGATCCGATGGTCGGGGCGGGAGGTCCCCGACTACGGGAGGGCTGACCTCCTCGTAGGGGACCAGGCTCAAAAAGTGGGCAATGCAGTTGAGGCGGGCCGCCCGCTTGTCGTCCGATTCGACCACGAACCAGGGCGACTGCTTGGTATCGGTCGAAGCGAACATCTCGTCCTTGGCTTGTGAGTACTCGACCCAGCGCTGTCGAGCCTCGAGGTCCATGGGCGATAGCTTCCACCGCCGGGTGGGATCGGACAGTCGCGAACGAAGGCGGCGCTCTTGCTCCTCGTCGCTGACCGAGAACCAGTACTTGATGAGCTGGATGCCCGAGCGCAGCAGCATTCGCTCGAAGTCTGGGCAGGACCTGAAGAACTCCTGCAGCTCGTCGTCCGTGCAGAAGCCCATGACGCGTTCGACCCCGGCACGGTTGTACCAGGAGCGGTCGAAGAGGACGATCTCCCCGGCCGAGGGCAGCTCGGCGATGTAGCGCTGGAAGTACCACTGGGTTCGCTCGTTGTCGTTGGGAGCGGCCAGGGCCACGGTCCGGCACACCCTCGGG
This sequence comes from uncultured Acidimicrobiaceae bacterium, assembly GCA_963781305.1. Taxonomy (GTDB): domain Bacteria; phylum Actinomycetota; class Acidimicrobiia; order Acidimicrobiales; family RAAP-2; genus DASXMT01. The sequence goes on along the minus strand of CAWAFL010000012.1, from coordinate 29,035 downwards.
TTCATCCGCTCGGTGATCCGCTTGATGACGCCGCCCTTGCCGGCCGCGTCACGTCCCTCGAACAGCACGACGATCCGAGCCCCCGAGGCCTGCACCCAGTACTGGAGCTTGGCCAGCTCGACCTGCATGTCGGCCAGTAACTGCTGATATGTCTTCGAGTCCATGTAACTGCTCCCTACTCACTGGCGATGGCGGCCAACACGTTGAACTTGGCGGCGCGCCGGGCCGGCAGCATGCCGGCCACGATCCCACACAACAGGCCAACGACGGCGATGAGGACCAGGCTCGACCACGGCATCACGAACACCGGGAACGTCTTGCGCGCCGCCACACTGGCCAACCAACCGAACACGATGCCGAGACCCAATCCCAGGATGGTGCCGATGAGGCCGACGATCCCGGCCTCGTAGCGAATGGTCGAGGCCAGCTGCCGACGGGTCATGCCCACCGCCCGGAGGAGGCCGATCTCCCGGGTTCGCTCGAAGATGGACAGGGCCAGGGTGTTGACGATGCCGATCAGTGCGACCAGGACGGAGAACCCGAGCAACCCGTACATGACATAGAGCAGGGTGTTGACCTGGTCGCCCTGCGACTTGGCGTAAGCCGCCGCGGTTTGCACCGTCGCCGTGGGGTTGTCGGAGAGCAGCCCGGCGATGGCCCCCTCGGCCCGGGCCGTGTCGTTGGGGGCCGTGTCCACCAGGATGAGGCTGTCCAGCGGTCGCCCGGAGACGGTGGCATCGAAGACACCGTTCCCCACCACCCAGTTACCCATGACCTGGTTGTGCTCGTAGAGGGCCACCACCTTCAAGTCGAGTGTCTTCTGGGACAACTGGAGTCGAACCGAGCTCCCGACGCGGAGCCCGTTCGCCGTGGCCGTTCCCCCGGAGACGGCCACGGTCCCGTTCTGAGCCAACGCATCGAGCGATCCGGCATCGACGCCGGGGTCGAAGGCACGCGACGCGGTGGCCGGGTTGATGCCGGAGACAGAGATCAGGGATCCACCCTGCTCCCCGATCGACGTGCGCAGGGGCGAGACGAGGATGACCCCGGGAACCTGGGCGATCGCCCCTTCGAGGCTGGGATCGAGGCCGCCGCCGGCGACGGCCGCCGACGAGACCACGCTCACCACCAGGCTGGTCTTGATCTGTCCGCTGGTCTGCTCTTTGAGCGACGAACGCAGGGTCGAGGCAAAGACCGTCGCTGCGGCGACCAGCGTCACCCCGATCATCAGCGCCGCGGCCGTCGTCGACGTCCGCCGGGGATTGCGTGCGGCGTTCTGGCGGGCCAGGTCACCGACGGGATCGCGGAACCGGGCCATCGGGGCGCCGACCACCATGGCCAGGGGTCGGGCAATCACCGGCCCCAGGGTGAGCACGCCGGCCAGCAGCAAGATCCCTCCGGCCAGCAACGACTTCGGTGCGGCCGAGCCGATGCTCAGGCCGACAACGGCCACCCCGGCCGCGACCAGGCACGTGCCCACGATGGCACGGGCGCGAGAGGATCCGACCGCGTCGGCGGCCACGGCTCGCAGCGCGGCGATGGGTGGTGTCCGGGCTGCCCGGCGGGCGGGAATCACCGCGGCCAACAAGGTGATGGCGGTACCGAGCACCACGCCGGCGATCAGCCCGCCGGGGGGCAAGGCGATACTGGTGCCCAAGCGGACGCCGAGCGAGGCGAACAACAAGAGGGCCAGCCAGCCCAACAGCAGTCCAAACAAGGTGCCGGCGATCGAGGAGACAACGCCGATGACCAGCGACTCGGCCACCACGCTGCGGGTGACCTGCCGCCGGGTGGCGCCGATCGCGCGCAGGAGGGCCATCTCCCGGGTCCGCTGGGCAACGGTGATCGAGAACGTGTTGTAGATGATGAAGGCGCCGACGATCAGAGCCACGGCGGCGAAGATCCGGAGGGCGGTGGAGATGAAGCTGACGATGCTCCCCAGGGCATTCTGGAGATCGGTTCGGAACTGTGCCCCCGTCTCGGCCTCCACCCCCTTGGGCAGGACCTTGGCCACAGCGGCGACCAGTTGGCTATTCGTCGTTCCCGACCGAGCGGCCACGAAAACCTGGTTGACCTCGGTGGTGGCGAAGACCCGGGCCGCCCCGGCCTGGCTCAGCGCCACCAGGCGCTGGGCCTCCTGGTTCGAGGACTTGTACTCCATCACTCCCACCACGGTGAAGAGCTGGTCCGCACCGAGGGGCAGGAGCCGGACCTTCTGACCGAGATGGAAATGCCCGTCGACGAACGAGCCCTGGTCCACCACCAACTGGTTGTCGCCCACCGGTGCATGCCCGCTGACCAGGTGCAGGGGATTGAGGCGCTGCTGGGAGATCCAGGCGAACGCCGAGGGCGAGCCGCCCGAGAGCACCTTGCCGTCCGACCCGACGACCTGGGCGTAACCGGTGACGAAGGGGGCCACCGCCGCCGCTTGGGGCACGGCCTCGATCTTGGGGATGAGGTCCCGGCTGATGCGGGGACGGATCTTGAACCCTTGGGCCTCGATGTAGGACGAAGACTGGACGGCGGCATCGACGTTGCTGAACGCCTGGGTGACGCTCGAGTTCAGGGTCTGGCTCACCGACGCGGTCAAGACGCTGGTGCCCACGAAGAAGCCGATGCCGAGGACGATGGCCAGACCGGTGGCCACGAACCGGAACGGGTTGTTCCGGACGCCGCGCACGGCGATGGTGAGCATCGACCCTTTCATTCGCCAAAGCGCTTCATGCGATCGATGACTCGATCGGCGTCGGGCTCGAGCATCTCGTCGACGATCTGTCCGTCAGCCAGGAAGACCACCCGGTCGGCGTAGCTGGCTGCGTTGGGATCGTGGGTGACCATCACGATGGTCTGGTCGAACCGGTTCACCGCCTCTCGCATGAAGGCCAGGATTTCGACCCCGGTCTTGCGATCGAGGTTCCCGGTGGGTTCGTCGGCGAAGACCAGCTCGGGCCGACCGACCAGGGCCCGGGCCACCGCCACTCGTTGCTGTTGTCCCCCTGACAGCTCGTTGGGTCGGTGGTCACGTCGATTGGCCATGCCCACGGTGGCGACGATGAGCTCGACCCATTCGGCATCCGGGTCCCGTCCGGCCAGTCGGAGGGGCAACAGCATGTTCTCGATCGCCGTCAGGGTAGGCACCAGGTTGAAGGACTGAAAGATGAATCCGAGCTTGTCCCGGCGCAACAGCGTGAGGTTCTGATCGGACAAACCGCTCAGCTCGGTGTCGCCGATGAAGGCTTGCCCCGACGTCAGCGGATCCAGTCCGGCCATGCAGTGCATCAACGTCGACTTTCCCGATCCCGACGGGCCCATGATGGCTGTGAACTGGCCCTGGTTGAACCCGATGTCCACGCCGCCCAGGGCATGGACGGCCGTCTCGCCCTTGCCGTAGATCTTCCGGGCCTCGATCGCTCGGGCGGCCACCGCCCGCTGTGCCCTGGGGACGCCGACTACCCCGGCACCTTGTTCGGTCATCGTCAATCCCCATCCCGTATCGAGCCCGGGGTCCACGCGTCCCGAGGTCTTTGCTGGCGCGTGAGCGTAACAGCGGGCACTGCGGTAGACCGGGAATGCCCTACCGCATCACAAGGGACGCCCACGCGGGCGCCCCGATTGTTATCGTGCCGGGCATGAGAGGTGTTCCATGCAACTGGCCCTGACCGCCGAGCAGCAAGAACTGAAGGACGAGGTGCGCTCGTACTTCGTCGACCTGGTGCATGAAGTGGAAGGCTCGGGCGACCAGGAGACGACCTACACCCGCTACATCCGACGGATGGGCGAGGACGGCTGGCTCGGGCTGGGCTGGCCCGTCGAGTACGGAGGCCAGGCTCGCGGTCCGATCGACCAGATGATCTTCGTGGAGGAATCCCACTGGGCCGGGGTACCCCTGCCCCTCCTCACCCTGAACAGCGTCGGCCCGACGTTGATGGCCCTCGGCACCGACGAGCAAAAGGCCCGCATCCTGCCCGGCATCCTGCGAGGAGAGGTGCACTTTGCCATCGGCTATACCGAGCCCTCGGCCGGTACCGACCTGGCCTCCCTCAAGACGCGGGCGATCCGCGATGGCGACGAGTACGTGATCAACGGCGAGAAGCTCTACACCAGCGCCATCGCGCAGGCCGACTACGTCTGGCTGGCCACCCGAACCGACCCTGACGTGGCCAAGCACAAGGGCCTGTCGGTCTTCATCGTCCCCACCGATGCCGAAGGGTTCCACTGGACGCCGTTGAGCCTCATCGTCGGGGACATCACCAGCTCCACCTTTTACGAGGACGTGCGGGTGCCCGCCGAGAACCTGGTCGGCGGGGAGAACCAGGGTTGGAAGCTCATCACCAACCAGCTCAACCACGAACGGGTGGCCCTCTGCCCGGCCTCGGGACTGCTCCGCAGCATCGACGAGGTCCGGACCTGGGCCCAGACCGAGAAACTGGCCGACGGGCGCCGGGTCATCGACCAGGAGTGGGTACGGCTCCATCTGGCTCGGCTGCACGCCAAGGTCGAAGTGCTCAAGCTCCTCAATTGGAAAGTGGCGTGGGCGGCCGACAAGGGGCTGAACCCGGCCGATGCCTCGGCCACCAAGGTGTACGGCACCGAGTTGTCCCTCGAGACCTATCGACTGCTCATCGAAGTCGTGGGGCAGGCCGGCTACCTGCCGGAGGGATCCCCCGGGGCCGTGCTCAAGGGCCGGCTGGAGCGCAACGCGCGGAGCCAGACCATCTTCACCTTCGGCGGGGGTACCAACGAGGTCCAGCGCGACATCATCGCCATGGTCGGGTTGGGGATGCCCCGCGCTCCCCGCTAGGCCGGCTGAAGGCGTCCCGGGTCATCGGATCCGGCCGAAGAAGGCCTGTAGCCCACACGTTCTTAGCTTCCTCCAACGAATCTCTTACCTCCATTAAAGGACCGCCTGGGACTATGGAGACCGAGATCCTCAGAGTGGAGGATGAGACGGAGAGCAACTCGTGAGCACCATCGGTTACATCATCATTCCCTTCTTCCTGACCTTCGTCATCGGCGGGGTGGCGCTCGGTATGTCAGCCTGATCTGGCCCAGCGTCACCGACCCTCATCGTCGGGGACATCACCAGCGCCGCCTTTCGTCCCGGGTCATCGGACCTGGCCGAAGAAGGCCCGTAGCTCTCCCACGAACAGGTCGGGCTGCTCCATGGCCGCGAAGTGGCCTCCCCGGTCCAGCTCGTTCCAGTACTGCAGGCCCGGATAGACCGCCTCGACCCAGCGACGCTCGGGAAGGATGAGCTCCTTGGGAAAGCGGGAGTAGCCGACGGGCACGGTGACGGGCTCGGGAGCCGGGCGGCGAAAACTCTCCCAGTAGAGCCGGGCAGACGACGCCCCGGTGTTGGGCAGCCAGTAACACATGACGTTGTCGAGCAACTCGTCCCTCGTGAACACGTTCTCGGGATGCCCGTCGCAGTCCGACCATGCCTGGAACTTCTCCAGGATCCATGCCGCCTGTCCTGATGGGGAGTCGGCCAGTCCGTATCCGAGGGTCTGTGGCCGAGTGGACTGCTGGGACGAGTAGCCCCGCCCCGTCTTGATGAACTCATCGCGGGCGGACCACGCCCGTTGCTCGGCATCGGTCAGCACTTCACCCGGCTGGGGCCGAGCGGCGAGGGCCAGGGTCAGGTGTATCGCGGCACAGTGCTCCGGGTCGGCGTGAGGGATCAACCCGGTTACCGCTGCGCCCCAGTCGCCACCCTGGGCGCCGTAGCGGTCATAGCCCAACCGTCCCATCAGCCCGCTCCACGCCTGGGCGATCCGCTCGATCGTCCAACCAGGCGCCGATGGCTTGTCACTGAAGCCGTAGCCGGGAAGGGACGGACACACCACGTGGAACGCGTCCTCCGCCTTCCCGCCATGGGCCACCGGATCGGTCAATGGCCCAATCACCTTGAGGAACTCGACCACCGACCCGGGCCATCCGTGGGTCAGGAGGAGGGGCAGGGCATCGGGCTCGGGTGAGCGGACGTGGAGGAAGTGGATCCCGAGGCCGTCGAGCCTGGTTCGGAACTGTCCGAACTGGTTGAGCCGGTTCTCGATCGGCCGCCAGTCGTAATCCTGGGCCCAGTAGTCGCACACCTCCCGGACGTAGGCCAGGGGAATGCCCTGGGACCAATCGTCGACGGTCTCAGGCTCGGGCCACCGCGTGCCGAGCAGCCGGGCCCGCAGCTCCTCGAGCACCGCTTCGGGCACATCCAGCTCGAACGGCGTGATCTCATCAGCCATGTCCACTCCTCTCGCGCGCCTCTCCCGCTCGCCCCCGTTCGGGAGCATCGCCCCGTTTGCCACAATGGGTCATGATCAATTCAGCCGCCGTCCGGTTCCCCGATGGGAGCGTGCGCTACGGAGTGTACGACCCGACCGAAGACAGCATGTGGCCTTCGCTCTTTGCCACCGTCGACGAAGCACGCGCTGCGTGGGAGCGGCACGGGGCCCACGGCGATGAGCCCGGTACCGGCGGCGATCAGCCCTCGCCGGTGGAAGTCAAGATCTTCGCCGACTCCGACGGAGGCTTCTGGTGGATCGGCGAGGCGACACCCTCGGCCATCACCCTCGGGGTCACGTGGGCCGGGCTCATCGGCTCCGTCGAGGACGTCGAATGGGACGACGAGCCACGGACGCGCCACCGCGAGGTGCCCGAGTGGGCCCGGGAGGCGCTCACCTTGGGGGAGCAATCGGAATAGGCCCTACGGTGCAGCCACCCGAGCCAATGCGGAACGCAGGTCCTCTAGGTGGTGGGTGGCCTCGTGCAGCGTGTGATGTCCGAGCCAGGCCACGTCCCGTTCCAACGGCTCGGGATAGTTGTAGATGCACGGCCTGGCCAACTGATGGGAGGCCAACCCCTCGAACAGCTTGGCCATGAGGTTGGCCCCCATCACCACCTCGCCAGCGACCTCGGTGACATCCTCACGCTGGTAGCCGGCGAGGTACGTCCGCTCGTCCCGGCACATCCGGGCATAGGTGGGCGTGTCCTCGACCAGGGCCAGGATGGCTCGATCCCGTTGGACCAACCAGACGTCGCGGACATGGCAGGCGTACTCGAGCGCAGACCAAACGTCCGGAGCGGGCCTCATCCTGACCAGTCCGGCCACGCCCGGCTCGAGTAGGGCGTCCTGGTACTGGAGGCTGAGAGCCCGCATGGCATCGGGGATGTCGGCCGTGCCGATCCCCCCGTACACGAACCCGCACTGCTCGCACCTGTCCACCGCTACAGGATGCCTCATGGCCCGGTGGTCCCGGCCGGATGGGTACGACGCAATCGGACCGCAGCGGCTACTCCACTGGAGGAAGTGTGGCTCTCCTCCTCCCCCGCCCCCGCCCCCGCTCACCGGTCAACGTGTTCAAGGTGCGCCGGCGGCCCGTAGGACGGTCAGGGCCCCCGTGAGCGCCGCCTCGAGCGGCTCGATCGACTGCATCGTCTGGGTGAGCAGCAGGCCGCCGTGCAGCGCGCCGAAGGTGGACAAGGCCAACTCCCGCGGGTCGGCATCGGAACGCAGCAGGCCGGCTGCTCGCATCCGGGTCAGACCGGATTCCAGGTAGCCGCACCATCGGTCCATGTAGGCGGCAACCTGAGCAGCCCGCTCCGGATCCCTCCCCATCAGCTCACTGGCCAGTGTTCCGATGGGACAGCCCCAATGGGGCTGCGATCCGTAGTGGGCAATGACGGCGTCGCGCCAGCCCTCCCACGCCTCCCACGTGTCGAGCGCGTCCAGGAACGGCCGTTGCGCATCCAGCACTCGTTCGGCCTGGAACGTGGCTATGGCCCCGACCAGGTCGCTCTTGCCGTCAGGAAAATAATGGAATAACTGGCTCTTGCTGGTGGCCGTCAGCTCACAGATGTCGTCCAGGCTGGTGCCGGCCACCCCGTGGGCCAGCAGCAGGTCGGCGGCATTCTCGACGATGCGGGCCCGCGTGGCTCTGCCCTTCGGTGTGAGGGTCGCCATGGTGGAGGACACAGACCCTAGGTTAGCTTTCTGGACCTCGCAGTCCATTCACCCTGCTATCGTTATGGACTGTCGGGTCCACTTATGTGGCCCGCACGAGCAGATCGACGGAAGGGACAGTGGTATGGGCATTCGACTCCAGGGCAAGACGGCGCTCGTCACCGGGGCCACCAGCAATATCGGCCGGGCGATCGCCATCGCCTTCGGCGGCGAGGGAGCCCACGTCGTCGTTGGAGGCCGTGACCGCCAGCGGGGCTCCGCCGTGGTCGAGGAGATCCGCAGTGCGGGCGGACGCGCCGATTTCGTCGCCGCCTCGCTCGATGGCACGGCCCAGGCGTCGAGTGCCCTGGCCGCCGAGGCGACCCGCCTACTTGGCCGCATCGATGTCCTGGTCAACAGCGCCGGCATCTTCCCCGGTTCGACCACGGCGGAAACCGACGAGGCCACCTTCGACCGGGTCTACGCGGTCAATGTCAAGGCGCCTTTCTTTCTCACCGCCGCCGTCGCCCCGGCGATGGCCGAGCGCGGGAGCGGAGCGATCATCAACCTGGGCTCGTGGATCGCTCGGCTCGGCATTCCGATCGGATCGCTCTACAGCTCCACCAAAGGAGCGGTTGAGACCCTGACCCGAGCGTGGGCGGCCGAATTCGGACCGGCCGGCGTACGGGTCAACGCCATATCACCCGGGGTGATCCGAACGCCTGCGCCAGGCGAATCGGGCGGCGACGCCGAGGACCCGGCGGAGGGCATGATGCGGGGCACCCCGGCAGGGGGAAGCGGAATGCCCGACGCCATCGCCCACGCCGCCGTGTACCTGGCCAGCGATGAAGCCATGTTCGTGCACGGCACGGTGATCGATGTCGATGGCGGTCGCGTCGGGGTCGCCGTCATCGCGGCGTGAACGACCCTTGGCACCTCTGGTAACAGCAAGCCAGATATCCGCTTGACCAGGCCGTTGAGTTCGACCCGTCATCATCTTCGCTCGGAATCGCCCACGTTCCACGGGCATCGCCACAGGACTGAGCCGTTGCTTGGCCGTAGCGCGCCCGAACCAACCCTTCCGTTGGTGCGCAAGTCGCCTGACCAGGTCGTGTGGGAGAGTTGACCCACCATGCCCTCACGGTCTCGCAAACCGGCGGACGCGTCGGTTCCGTCGTTCGACGAGATCGCCGACGAGCTGTATGGCCTGCTGCCGGAGGAATTCACGGCCGCTCGGACGCGGTATGAGAAGCAGGCGCGCCAAGCCGGTGACCGGGAGCTGGCTGCACGCGTCCACAGCCTGGCCAAGCCGAGTGTGGCCGCGTGGCTGGCCAATCAGCTCGTCCGGGAAAGGCGAGACGAGCTGTCGCCGCTGGCTCAGCTCGGCGCGGGTCTACGCGAGGCCACCGAGAAGCTGGCCGGAGACGAGCTACGCCAACTGTCTCGACAGCAACACGAGCTGGTGTACGCGCTGGTGCAGGAGGCCAGGCAGCTCGCACGCGCCGCCGGTCATTCCGTCAGCGAGGACACGGCCCGCCGCCTGGAGGACACCCTGCAAGCGGCCGTGGCCGACGAGCACGCCGCCGAGCAGCTTCTTGCCGGCCGACTAACCGAGGGGTTGCACCATACCGGATTCGGCGGCACGTCCGCCCCCGATGCCGGAGCCACCGTCCGAGAGACATCAAAACCCGTCAAGCGAAAGCAGCCACGTGACGACGAGTACATGCGCCGGGCCGAACATGATCTGGCTGAGGCGGAGCGAGCGGTCACTGACGCCACGAAGACCCGGGACGATGCGCAAGCACAAGCAGCTGATGCCGACCAAATCGCTGCGGCCGCTGAGGACGAGGTCCAACGACTGCGCCAACTGCTCAATGAAGCCAGCGCCGCGGCATCCGAAGCCGACCGGCGGCGGCGCGAGCAGGCCACGGCGGTGCGGCAGGCGGAGCACGCGGTCACCAAGGCGGAACGTCGCCGTGCTGAAGTCCAACGGCGCCCCGACCACCGTGGCCGCGCGCGATAGAGCCTGAACGGCGAAGGACTTGCTACCGCTCGCCGATGGTCGGGCAAGCAGTACCGATACGGCCAACCACGAACCCGCTCTATTCCGATCCTCCAGCGGCTCGGTTTGGCAAACAAGGCTGTGCGGCGAACCGGGCGGCGAAGGACCAGATCTCGGCGGTGGTGCAGAGCAAAGACGCCCGCCGAAAGGTATCGGCGTCCGACGGCGGTCCGAAAACCATCGCAACGGTGGGTGGCACGGATCAGACAGTAGTTTGCCTGTGCGGCGGCGTCCTCCACCAGGCCCGGAATGGTCTCCCACTGGAGATCACCTCGCGGAGCGACGGATCGACCGGCCGCTGGGTAGCCCGGCTGGCAGCGAAGGCGGGCGCTTATACGCCTCGAGGCGTCGGTGATCCCGGTGCGATCGCCAGAACAATGGCGGTCCCTCGAGCAGCACGGCTATGCCGACGATGACCATGAGCGATCCCTTGACCGCGGCTACCACCAACACGATCAGCCCGGCCAGTAGGAACAATGCCCCCAGGGCGAGCCAGCCAGCCGGACGCGGGGGGCGGCTGCGTTCCACCGCTCCCGACCAACTCAAATAGCGGGCGAGTAGGTTCCTCATTCGACGAGGGAACTACCCGTCCGCCATAAGGCGTAATCAGCCCGGGGTGTCGAACCCATCCATACCCCTCCCCATCCTCTTGTTCACTCCCAGTCTCCCCGACCCATGTCCTCCTGCCAACCTCTAGTTCCCCGGTCCCGGTCGCTCGGGGTAACGGCGGTTCACTGAGGCCGCCGGTGAGTCGGGCGACGCGATTTGGGGTACACAATGAGCAATGGCGAGGCAGCCCAGCTACGCGACTCTTGCAGTCCTCGAGGCCCTGCTGGACGCCCCTGGCGAGATGCCGGACTACGTGATAGCGAGCAACGTCCGGGGCGTCGGTCCGCGTAGGGTCTACCGGGTGCTCAAGCGGCTCGAGCAAGATGGGTGGCTCCACTTCCGATGGGAGGAGCGCCAGGGGGAACGCACAAAACTCATCCGGCTCACCGGTCTCGGAACCCTGACTTCACTGCATTTGTTGGGGGGCGAAAGCGAAGGCATACCACCCCCGCTGCCCGATCCCAGCGGCGGAGTTGAGCGACAGCCTCAGGTCGGGCCTGCCCGCTTCTTTGACCAGGACGCCTGACCCCCTCCGACTGGGTCGCGGCTCGTGGTGGGCTCAGGGCTCGAGGCGCGTTCGAGACGCTCGGTCTCTGCGATCTGCAGTTCGTCCAACCCCCTGGCAATGTGCTCGAGGGCAATATCGTCGAGAGGCAGGTACGGAGGACGGAGATGCCAGCCTGGCAGGCCGAGGACGCGGAGCGCCGACTTGGTGAACCGAATGCTGCCCCCCGGCCAGACGTTGATGGCCGACAGGCGCATGATCCTCTCGTGGGCGGCGTTCATCAGCGTGTCGTCTTGGTCGATGTGGTGCCTGATGACAGACCCGCACAGCATGGGAGCAAGGATCGCCTCCGTGCACAAGAAGCCCTGTCCGCCGAGCTCCAGCGCAGCCAGCGCCTGCTGCGGGCCACCCACGTGCACGTCGACCCGGCCATCGGCCAGTTCGAGCACCTGTTTGAGATAGTCGAGGTCCCGTGTCGTGCAGTTGATCCCGATGATGTGGGGGTAGTCGTCGATCAGGCGGCCGAGCATGTCGAGCGGGATCATGTAGCCCAACATGAAATGAGTGGACAGGACGGCCGGGATGTTCATCCGCTCCAGGTTGGTACGGAAGAACAGCTCGAGCTCGGCCGGCATGGGCTGGCTCCCATGACCCAGGTCCAAGCAGTAGAGCTGCATGGCGTCCATCCCGACCGATTCGGCGATCTTGATGAGTTCGTACGTCTCGTCGGCCCTACGAGGTTCCACTCCCATGACCCGTACTTCCTGTCGTCCAGCCATGGCCTCCTTGGTGACGCCGTAGAGCCGTTCGGTCTCCGCCAACGTCAGGGCGAAGCCCTCGCCCGGCGACGACGTACCGACGAATGCTCCGACCCCGGCTCGGGCCAGACGCTCGACGAGGAACTGCAAGCCGGGCTCGTCCAGCCGCTGCTGCGCATCGAAGGGAGTAATGGTGCAGCAATACACACTGGGTACTCTCGACATCAGGTCAGGCGCCGAAGTGGTAGAGGCTCATAGCATTGCCTGCGAGGATGGCGATCCGCTCGTGCTCGGCGACGCCTGACATCGATGCCTTGACCGGCGACCACGCGTCGGGATAGTTGGAGTTGCCGTGCGGATAGTCGCTCGACCACATGATGCGGTCGACACCGATGCGGTGTCGGTTGTCGATGCCGTACCCGTCGGTGACATAGGTGAAATAGGCGTGCTGCCTGACGTAATCACTCGGAAACTTCTGGATGTCGTACCGGAATCGGTAGCGCAGATAGCCGTCGTCTATCTGTTCTTTGAAGTAGGGAACCCATCCGCAGTCGACCTCGGCAAAGACCATGCGCAGGGCCGGGATGCGATCGAAGACGCCCGTCACGATCATCTGAGTGAGCGGCTCGGCGGCGCCCGCGTAGCGGTGGCTGCCCGTCCCGGCCGGCAGCGAGTTGCTGGCCGCACCGACTACCGGCGCAGCCACGCTCAGCGCCACATGTACGTGCAGGGGCAGATCCCGCTCGGCCAGGCGGGCGAAGACGGCATCGTCCTCGGCCTGAGGCATCAGCGTCCCGCCCGGGAAGGCCCCGATCAGGAAGCCGCCGGTTGAGGCCCGGCTGCCGACCCGGTCGATCTCGTCCAGTGCCTGTTGGTGCCCTCGGTTGGGAAGGACGGGCAGAGCCCGGAATCGGGTGAGGTCGTGCTCCACGTACTCGGCCAGCCAATCGTTGTACCCCTGCACGAGAGCCATGTGCAGTGCCGGATCCGTGGTGGAGGATATGGCCATGGACAGCCGCGGGCTCGGGTAGAGGACCTCCGCGTCCACCCCGGCTCGATCGATCTCCTTGATGCGAGCCGCCGGGTCCCAGCCACCGGGCCGGATGTCCTCGAAGCGCACCCAGGCCCGCCGTAATTCCGGCTCTTGGCCGGCGCAGGCACTGAGCCCGATGGGGAGGGGGTCGCGCACCCCTTCGAACACCCAGCCGTCTCCCTCCTCGAAGTGCACGAGACGCGGCGCCCGATCACGGAGGAAGGTCGGCATCCGATCTGTCCACACGTCCGGCGGCTCATTGACGTGGCTGTCGGCTGAGATCAAGTGGTACGTGCGGGCGGCCTGGCGGCCGGGAATCGGGGGTGCGCTCGTAGTGGTCATCGTTCCTCCTCGTCGAGATGCACGGCGTCGGGATGTGGATCGTCGGGAAGCACGACGGCGTCAGTCATCACCCGTCGTCCCGATGGAGTGAGCCGATGGGTCGCCAGTGGCTGATCCATGGGTCAACCGCCGCCGCGCCGGCCGGAGGCCACGTCTCGGGGTGGTCGAACACGTTTCGGTAGGGCCCGTGAGGGGCGACGCCCTCCTTGCCGCGGTCGGACCACGCCCGGGCAACGGATGCCGGAGCACTGGGGCTCTCGTAGAGCACGATGCCGCCGTACCGGTAGGTGTTGGCCGCAGGCTCCTCGAAATACCCTCCCTCAACCAGGGTGACGGTGGCGGCCGGGACCGGGTCGACAGCGCCCGGGGCCGCGGGGCGAGGATCCATGGACACAGGCTCGCCGGTAAGGAAGTTCATGCTCGACCAGATAACGATGAGGTCGTCGGTGATCCGGCTCTTGTCCCGCAGCCCGGCGGAACGCGGCACGATCTGCGAACGGGCTTCCTCGAGCGAGGAGAAGGCGCACTCCCAGACAGCGAGAAAACGGGCGTCGTACTCACCGATGGCCTGATAGCGGTGGAGTGCCCAGAACGCCGGGCTCTTGAAGGCGTCGGGCCCATGCACCTCCATGTACCAGCGGGTCAATGCGTCGTCGTCACCATGACGGGCGTTGCTGAAGACCAGGAACAGGCACGGCGGCCACACGCCGTTCACCCGCTCTCCGGTCGCTTGGTCCCCATACACATGCCCCCTGTGTCTCGAACCCAATGGTAGAGCCCTACCTCGAGGCGAGCGAGGCCAAGGAGATGAGCGGTCAACGTGGTTCAAGGCCGGTCGAGGGCCTAGGGCGATCATCCGGATGATACGAAGAGTGCTCGCCTTGCGCGTACCCGCCGTGACCGGGGTTCCCGGATCTATGTGATCGCCGTCGTTTGTAAGTCACGACGTGCGCAGGGTTAGCCATACGAGAGAACACCACTAGTGGTCATCTGCACTAGAAGAGTGAAAAAGTGCCCGCATCTTGCTACCGTCAAACCGATACTGGACGAATAAGGGGGCAGCATGGCTACGAATATTCAGGACAGAGGCTCTGGATGGAGGATGTTCGCGGGCATTCTCTTTACGCTGGTTGGCATCTTTAACTTCATCGACGGCATCGTGGCGATTTCGAACGCTCACTACCTGAACAGCCATCTTGTCTTTGGCGATCTCAAGTCGTGGGGCTGGACGATGCTGATATTGGGAATCATCATCTTTCTGGTGGGGCTCGGCATCATTGCTGGCCAAGCGTGGGCAGTATTTGCCGGCATCGTGCTCGCCGTTTTTGATGCTATCGGTCAGCTCTTGTTTTTGCCGTCCTACCCAGTCTGGTCAATCATCATGATTGCCGTCGATGTATTCGTCATCTACGGACTGGCGATGTACGGCATCGTGCCGAGTTCGGCTCGCTCATAACCGGGGGACGCCCGGTCAGCTTCCGGATTTCAGTCCTGCGGATTCGTCGGCATCGCGCCCGCCGTCGATCGAAAGCTGATCGGCAGGTGTTTGGGCCCGGAGATAAAGGTCGACGCAAGCCATTCGGTCGGTCCGGTGGGCTTCAGGTCGACGAGTCGGGATAGCAGCTCTCGCAGCAACGCATGGATCTCGACCCGTGCGATATGGGCACCCAGGCAGAAGTGGGGTCCGCCGCCGCCGAAGGCCACGTGGTCGTTTGGAGCGCGAGCCAGATCGAACTGGTCGGCCGTGGGACCGAACGCGCCGGAATCGCGGTTGGCCGATCCGTAGTACATGACGACCTTTTGACCCGTGGCGATGGGCACGCCACCGACCTCGGTGTTGCACTTCGCAGTCCGGCGCATGTACACGACGGGGCTTACCCACCGAAGCAGTTCCTCGACCGCCGGCAAAAGCCGGGCATCGAGGTCCTCCGTCAGCCATGCCAGCTGTTCCGGATGGGAGAAGAGGGCGTCGAGGCCGCCCGCGACCAGATTGCGGGTGGTGTCACCTCCGGCGTCGATGAGCAAGAGGAAAAAGAGGTTGAAGTCGAGGACCTCGAGCTCGTTGCCATCGATGCTGGCGTGGGCGATGAGCGTTGCGAGGTCGTCCGCCGGCTCGGCACGCCGGGCCTCCCACACTCCGCTCGCGTAGTCGAACATCTCGACGATGGCGGCCAACCCGGCTCCCGCTGCTTGGCTCTCTGGAGCAGCATGGATCGTCTCGGTGAGGGCGTACAGGGCGACGCCGTCTTCGTGGGGAATGCCGAGTATGTCGGCAATCACGTATGACGGCATCAGCCCGGCTATGTCGGTGACCAGGTCGCAGGCCCCAGCGTCAACCACCTTGTCGATGATGCGCGAGGCCAGCATCTCGATGCGCGGGCGCATGGACTTGGCGACCCGGGGGATGAACTCCGACGCAACGACCTTGCGCAGTGCCGTGTGCCGGGGGCGGTCCGCCATGAGCATCATCTGATGATCACCCAGGTCGAATGCCTCGCCATCGGGGATCGTAATTGTCGGACTCGACGAGAATGTGGCCGGATCGCGCCCGACAACCTTGACGTCGCTGTATCGGGTGATTGCCCAGAACCCGTCGGCGCCGGGCTCCGGATGCCAGTGCACAGGGTCGTTCGCCCGCAGCCAGGCGAACTGGTCATGTGGCTGGCCGTGGGCAAAAGACGCCGGAGACAGCAAATCAATATCCAAGATAATGCCCAGTCTGTTATCGCTTGAGGCTTCGAGCGTATTACCACAGTTCGGAGCATGCTCGAGTAGGTCAGAGCAACAAAAGATGGCGGCCTGACCTCCAAAACGAGAGTCCGGCCGCACAGCCACCAGCGGCTCGGAGCCATGACCCCCGGTTGCGCCGGGAGTCGTGGCGTCAGACGGAGGCTGACGCCGCCTGGCTGTCTACGAGCGCAGGCATCTGCCGAAGGGGATTGTGACCATATCCGGCCAGGTCAACGAGGTGGTTTGCCGTGCACGGAGTCCCGGTAATCTCCCCTTTGCACTCGCTTTGCCAGTCACAACGCGGGTAGACGAAGCTCCGTCCCGGTCCCCCCTCGGCGGGGCTTCGTCGCATTTGAGCCCGGTAGGGGTAAGACTCTTATTGCCTTGGCCTGTGAGCGCAGGTCCCGCCACCCGCGCTCCGGGTCGGGGCACTTCCCCCTCTGTTTGACGTGGCGCCAGTAGGGGCAGGCCCTATGCCGCCCCGACAACGTCAGCGCGGGCCAGTGAATCCCTGGTGCGTGACCCCCCTGGGGATTCGCTATTTCCGGGGGCGGTCTCGGGATGGGTTGATTGGCCGCCGACCACACCAGGGATTGCACCGCTACCGTTGGGTTATTCCAAGCCGCCTATTTCTCAGCTGCGCCATCATTGCCATCGTCCTGCTTGGACTCTCGATCAGCTGGTGGCTCTCATTCTTCGTGATCGTGGTCGCCGGCGTGGTCATCGCCCTGTCGAAATCCAATCAGACGAGCCGAACTCGTTAACCTTCTCGTGCCGCAGGCGCGGCGACTCCGAACAGCTCGGGTCAGTCCCTCGATTCTGGATCGAGCCCCCGTTCCCCGGTCGCGGTCCGAGTACCCACGGCTGGTGATTATTCCAAATCCTCCGCGATCACCGCAATGGCCAACTCCAGAGCCTCGGCGATGTTGATCGCGGCCGACATGACACGGGCCGTCCCGATGATCGGGGCCACAGCCACGAGGACGTTCTGCGCGTCCTCAAGGGTAATCCCCGCTTCGGCCGCCGGGCCGATGTGGAGCAGATAGGAAGCAGGGCGGGCGTCCACGGCCGCCAGGGCCGCGAGTCGAACCAACAAGAGGGCGTCGAGGGGCAGATTACTTTCGGCCACCGACACCGCGGTCATGGCGGCAATCGTGTCGAGAACCGGGGTGTCTTGGGAATCATCAGGCATGGTGGAACTCCTTTGCGTCAGGGCACGGCGTCGAATGAGGCAGAACGGCGCCAAGGTACAACCATCTTGGCGATCCGATGTCCCGTACTCTACGGCCAAAATAGACCCGATGCCCAGACGGTCATTCCGGGCCGAAAGGGCGTTGCCCAACCACTGCCCCGGTTGGTCAGATGGACGATCACCCGCTGGAAGCACTGGATCGCTGTGGCATGCCACCCACGCCAAGCAACGGTCCTAGCGACGCGGTCAGCAACCTGATCAGCGTGTGAAATGTGGCGTCTACTGCGAGCTATCGAGCTGCCGAACCGGCCGCGTTGACCTGGGAATCGATGACGTCCGAGCTCTTACGACGCCGGGTTGATAGAGATCAGCTCGATGTTCAGGTCACGTAAGACCTCTAAAACGCCGTGCATACGTGACTGGTCGCTGATCCATCCGACTAAGTGGGTCGAGCCGTCCTCCTTGTGTATGGCCTCGAATCCGTCGATGGCGTCAATCAACGTGGGGCTAAGCCTTCCCTTGACGACGACTTCGTAGTTTGACCCAATCACGACAATCCCCCGCCAGCTGATCTACAGAACTGGCCGGGAGGCACCGAGCGGGACTTCGCCAGCCACCTGCCAATTCTGAGGTGGCCGAACGGCAGAGTCGTCATCCCTAACGGGTGATTGCTTCAGCTCAACGGGTGATCCCCGTCAGTGGAGTTTGCCTCGCGAACCCCTCATGGTGTTGCGTGGGGGCGCACCCGAACTAGACGAGGTAGTAGTCGGCGGGCCCGCAAGACAGGAAGTGACCCGCCCGGCAGATCTCCATGTGGATCGGTTCGCCGCCCATCGTTGTCCCGTCGATAACCCGTTGATAGGCACTCGGGAAGGCCACTCCGCACTCCTCGCACCTGGTCACCTTGGTTTCGTATCTGAGCGGTTCTGCGAGCATTGCGTTTGCAACCTCGAAACTGGTCAGCCTTTGTCTTTATTCTGAAATGGCCGAAAGCCACAGGGCGTCATCCGAAAGGGGTGACGGTTGGTTGGGAGGGTGAGCTTCCTTTCGGAGTTTCTCGCTCCGAGCTACTACCTTTCGCCACGAGTTGACCGACACCTCATGGTCGTGGTCTGCCTGCTCGTGCTCTGGACTCCCTGCGTCGGTCGACTCGGCCGCATCCTCCGAGAACGACGCGCGTCGATCGTCCTCGAACGCGTCGGATACAAGGTCGGCCAGCTCGGAATCAATCGGCCTGTCGTCCACAAAACATGACCATAACCTGAGTTTCAGCTGTGTCCGTGAGCGAAAGGGTTGATGTAACGAGACCGTCATAATCTCGTCACGTCGCCGTCGGGACGCGACAAAGTGTTCATTCTAGGGATACCTGCATGTGACATGAGGCCCGATAGGTTCGGGACTGCACTCGCTTTGCCAGTCACAACGCGGGCAGACGGAACCCCGGCACCGAGTCGCCCTGCGGCGACGGGGTTTCGTCGCGCTTGAGGTGGGCCTCGGCCGGTTTTGTTCGCCTGATAGAGGGTAGGACTTCTGTTGCCTTGGCCTGTGAGCGCCGGAACCGCCTCCGGGCGCTCCGGGTCAGGGTTCTGTCTAGAACGCCCTGATCTTGCCGAAGAATGGCCCGGGGCTCGGGCTTCTGCGCCGGCAGTAGCGCCCATCGAGGGCGCAGTCGTGCAAACGATCCCTCAACGACAGCGAAGCAAGAATTCGCGGTGGGGCGCTTGCGACGACTTCCGAGGCGATCAGCCACGTAGTGCCAGAAACCAAGTGAAGGAAAGTGGAAGGTTTAGCTCCGAAAAAAAGTGATGCCGTGCCGATCGGGAAGATCGCCGAGTTCCGCAGGACCAGGTGGTTCAGTCGACGGAGGCGTTTCTTCGTTCGGCACTGGAACGCCAGCTTCAGCGAAGTAGTCGGTCAGGGCGCCTGGAACACACACAGCCAAAAAACGGACTTCACCGCCTGATGCGTTGACCGTCCCGTGCCACGTATCCGGGGGAACCCATACCGAGTCGCCGGCCTCTGCTGTACAGAAAGTTACGATCTGCCCTTTCTCAGCTGTCGTGATATCGAGTGATCCTTCGAGAACGTGAAACCACTCACCGAACTCGTGCCTATGGGGAGGTGGCCCGCCACCGGGATCAGATCTCACCGAGATGGCATCAACGGCGTGATCGGTTGAGTCGGCTTCGAGCAGATTGGTGACGTGATTGCCCCCCTTCACTACGCGAACTTGAGCGTCGCCTCGGCGAGTGACGGTGATCGGTTTCGATCCAGTGTCGGGTTCGACCATGCGAAATCCTCTCCTCCCTGTAATCCCGTGGGCTGTCCACTCTCCCGCCGTCTGGCCTGAGACGGTCAGTAAACGGGGCACATGCGTCCGATGCGGTCGCAGGCAACGCCCGAACTGAAAACTACCCCGCGACCTTCGACCAGTCTTCATCCAGGACGGATTACGCTCATCGGTCACCCGACGTCGCTGCCCACGGGCTTCCTGCTTCCCATTCCACAACGGCGACGGGGCGTCGACTCGAGGATCTGTCGGAATGTCCGAAGTGATTGTTCCGTTTCGGCGGACTATTCCTACGACGCGATGTCTGGAAACCTGACCGTCTTTCGTGAAAGTCTCAACGGCAGTGCCCATGCCAACTGGCGGCAACTACATCTTCGGATCCCAGGGGGGTGCGGCCGCCTGGGCTGCGCCGAGGAGGCGGTCCTCTCGGGCGACGTCGCTTAGCGAACGAGGCGATGGACCTCGGTGATCGTCACTTCGGGTTCGCCCATCTTGGACGGATCCAGGCCTCTAGCCACGGCAACCTTGCCCATGGCTGGCATAAGCGTTGACTGGACGAACTGCTCATAAGCCTCGACCGAGTCCCACACGTCGACGCCGTGAGCACGGCCGTCCTTTTCGAAGTGCACATGCACGACCCCGCCGGGCGGGAGGCTGGCGTCGAC
The DNA here is from genome assembly GCA_963781305.1 of uncultured Acidimicrobiaceae bacterium. Taxonomy (GTDB): domain Bacteria; phylum Actinomycetota; class Acidimicrobiia; order Acidimicrobiales; family RAAP-2; genus DASXMT01. The sequence continues at coordinate 8,910 of CAWAFL010000012.1, read as the reverse complement.
GCCCATTTCGTCGGTGACGGCATCCAGCAACTCGATGGTTACCCCGACCGGAAAGACGTCCTCAATCAGAACCGCCATGGTCAAGACCCCCTTGTAGATCTGCTCATCATGACAGAAGGTCGCCTCGGACGCCGGGAAAGGCTCCAGACCCCACAGAAAACCTGTCCCTGACCCACTGGATCGGCGGGGCACATTCCTGCCTACGAACGTTGCGTGCTTGTTATCGTTCGTCGGGGTCATTTCGTGCCTGTCAGGAGGGCTGAAATGTCGCCACAGGTCGCCATGGTCCGCCGAAATCCGGCCCCGTTGCTACACAATCGCCCCAAACGCGACCGTCCACGCCGGATACCGAACCGACAGAGGTGTAAATCAGATTCGGGAAACCGTCGGGGTTACGACCCCAACACGGCTTCGAGCGCGCTGGTATGACGCCTCTTCGCGATCCTGACGCTCTTCGTCTGATTCCTTAATCACGGCCACTTGGCCGCCGCCTGTAGTTTCCTTGAGCACTTCCCTAACCATGGGTTTGTCCTAGTCACCAGGGAGCCTGCTTCGGTGACGTGATTCGTCATCCAGCACAGTTGGCAAGACCCTATAACGATGTCGCAACTGGCCGGCTATGTCTACCCGTCGGCTCACCGGGTACACGTGCATGATCGGAGACGATGGCCCCCGGTTTCGGCCGGGGGTCTGTCGCGTCCAGATCATCCATCAAGTCGAGCTGAGCGCTCGGTACGCTCGGCATCATCGACGCACAAGGGTCGGGTCAAGGGGGACGAATGAATCAGCAAAACGTTGATGGCCAAAAAAGTGGCGGCGGCGGTCGACTCAGCGGTGGCGCGATCATCTCGATCATCGGAGTAGCGCTGCTGGTCATTTTCATGATCCAGAACACCGAGAAGATCAGAATTCATTACCTGGTATGGCACTTCAACCTGGCACTGTGGCTCTTCGCCCTCATCACGGCCGTGGTCGGTGCGCTCGTGTGGTTTGGACTGGGAGTCATTCGCCGCCACCGTCGTCGCAAAGCGCGTCGCGATTACTGAAGCCCCCGGCCCGCCGGGTGTCCGTCGCGTCCAAGTTCGCTAAGACGCGGAATTGATAGAGATCCGCTCAATGTTCAGGTCTCGTAAGATCGTTAAAGGCCATGCCTAGGTGAATGGTCGATGATCCATCCAACTAGTGGGTCGAGCCGTCCCCTTTGCGTATTGCCCTTGAATGTGTCGATGGTCGAAAGCAAAGTGGCGCTGAGCCTTCCTTTGACGACGACTACCCAAACACGACAACCCTGCGCCGACCGATCTGAAGGACTGGCCGGGAGGTGACTAAACGGGACGTCGTCAGCCTTCTGCCTATCCTGAGGCAGCCAAACGCGAACATCGTCATCCTCAAGAGTTGACTCGTCAGTTCGGAGGGTGAGCTTCCTTTCGGAGTTGCTCGCTCCGAGCTACGACTTTGCGCCACGAATTGACCGACATCTCATTGTCGAGGTCGGCCTGCTCACGTTCTGGACTGCTTGCGTCGGTGAGAGCGGCCGCACGCTCGGATAGCGATGCCCGTTTGTCATCTTCAAACGCCTCGCGTATGAGTTCGTCCAACTCGGCGTCGACCGGTCTTACGTCCACGAACGATGACGATAATCGGCTGACGCTGTGAGTCAGCACATCGACACTCACCGTAACGAAACCGTAATATGTCCGACCCTGTCCCGCTCGCAGGCCAAGGGAGGCGGCCAATGGGCCCTGACCCGTGAGAACGGGCAGCGGGAGCCACGCTCACGGGTCAAGGCCACCGAGTAGTTTTACCACCACTGGTAGTGGGGTATCTCTGTCACGCACGGGAGCCTACAGAAACGCCGAATCTGCGTACCACGCTAAAATCCCAGCTCTTAGGCGACGACCCTGCGCAGCCCATGAGCCGTGAAGGCGACCGTAGCTGAGCACGGCAGAGTCCATTCAGCTGGAGCCAAAGGGAAATAAGGCACTGGGCGACAAGTAATCACTACTGTCCGCCGGTATTCTGACCTGTGGCCCTATCCCTCCAGCACCGGTCTCGCCACCGTGCTCGTGGGTTAGGCCCCCTACTTTTGAGCACCTGGCCTGGTCCTTAGGATATTCTCAGGCGCAGCACGTCTCGCGAGAGACGAGTCAGACGACCCTCGCCGGTCAGTGTCCCGGCGGGGGTCCGTCGCGTCACGAACCGATTCCTATGATGCTCCATCGGCTGTCAGGCAATTGGCGAACGATGAAGTCGAAGTACTTGACGGAAGCCTCCTCTCTTATGAAGACCTCGTCGTCGTCCGATTCCGTTCTGACAAGTCGGACCTTCTCGGTATCCGGACCGAGGACATCAGGTGTAGCCAGGAACCCCCATCCCGTCCTAAGGAACGCAAGGTCGAGGCTGCTCAAGTCGAGTGTCGCGAGTTCCGGTCCGAGCCATGTGGCAGCAAAATCCAGCCGACCTTCCCATAGGCAGACAAGGAAGGTCTCCACCGCTGTTGCAGGCGACCCGGCTTCCCACTGTATGGCCGCTCCTCGACGGGCATCCTCCTCGGCCATACCGTCGCTTTCGGTCATCCCGTCAATCCTAACTTCGCTCCCAATAAGCCCCGGTGGGCTGACTCACCGAAGATCTGGGTCAACGGGGTCACTCCGTCCCCATGTCCGTACACGGCGAGAACAACGCGTCGACCTGACTCGACCGGCGTGATTCCGTAAGGGGTAGCGGAAGTGAAGGCGATGCAGTTGCCAAGACGATCCCGACGGATCAGCGGAGAATTTTGGCCTTCTCCGTCTCGAACTCAGCGTCAGTAAGAACACCCTTCGACTTCAGGTCGGCCAGCTTCGACAATTGGTCGGCAGTGGTCCCGCTCTCAGCCGTTTGTCGAACGTAGGAGTCGAATGCTTGCTGTTGGTCTCGCGCCTGTCTGGCAGCTCGCTCTTGCATCTTTGAGCCTCGGGCGATGAGGTACACGAGGACCCCGATGTAGGGGAAGATGATTACGCCGACAACCCACAACGCCTTGGCCCACCCGCTCAGGTCGTGGCTACGGAAGATGTCGGCGAACACAACGAACAGCAGCCAGATCCAGATGACGAAGAGGAAGACTTCGAGGATCCACCAGAAGATGTCGAGTAGGGGATACGACGACGCAAGCATGGCTGAACTCCTGTTTGGCTATGGCTCAGTTGGTGGCGGAAGTACGCCCGGGGTCAGAAATGTAGCCGATCCTCCATCCGATCGCGCGAAGGACAGCAAAGCTTCCTGAGGGACGTCCGCGTCCTTTACACCAGCTCACAGGAGAGCCAGGTGTCATTGATCTGGGTGTTGAGCACGACAAAGGAAGCGGCGAGTCTCAGAGCTGGGGCGCATCGCCAGCGTTGAGAGCGATGATCTCGCTTCCATGTGCGCCAGCAGGATTTGTGCTGTCGATCGACGCAACCAATTGACGGGCCGACGATCGGTTGACGTACACGTGGGTTTCGCAGAACCCACCTGCTGGGGCCTGGCTGCAGTCGACACGTAGTAGCGCCCAGGCGTGATGATCGTCAAGGCTGTCCGCAACGTCGATTGGGCTTGGCAACCCGTCCACCAGGACCTCCGGCGTCCCGAGCTTGCTTGCGGTTAGCGGGAAGCGCCCTTCAGTGACACGTTGTTCGCCTGGTTGATGAGCGCGAGCTTCACCGCGTCGAACGGAGCTGTGCTGCGCAGCGCGCGGGAGGTGATCAGGGCACCCTGCATGCCTGCGAACAGCGCATCGGCAAGGGCCTGTGCATCAGGTCCATCGATGCCGAAGGCGATGAAGTGGAATGCCAGCCGTTCGGCTAACTCAGAGAAGGCTTGTCGGGCGCTTTCTTCGATCTCCGCCGACTCCCGTGTCGCGCCATCGGTGATGAGGGGGGCGATGCCACACCCCCGTCCGTAGTCGCTCGCGACCAACCCATCGCGCCCGAGGTCGAGGTAGCGCTCGATGAACTCGGCTGCTGAGCGGGATCCGTGGGCGGACTGATTGATGATCTCGACCTGGTCGAACGCATGGGAGGCAGCGGCCTCGATCGCCAATTGAGCCTTGCCGCGTGGGAAGTGGAAGTACACCGAGCCCCGCGGGGCGTCGCTCAGCTCGAGCACGTCCGAGAACGCCGTGCCGTTATAGCCACGCTCTCGGATGAGCTGCTTAGCCGCCGCCACCATCTTCTGTTTGGCATCTGACCGTCGAGGCATCGCTTTCCTTTCAGGCCGCGACATGATATGTATGTTGAACGACATAGTATCACTAGTGGATACACCTCGCGGTCACGTTCGTCGAAGCGAGCGCTGACACTGAAAGGATCCCCATGCCGTTCGTCGACATCTCACTCGCTCGCGGCAAATCTGCCGAGTACATCGAAGGCGTCTCAAGAGCCGTCCACCAGGCGCTGGTCGGGGAGCTCGGTATGAAGCCTGATGACAACTTCCAGATCATCCACCAGTACGAACCTGGCGAAATGGTCTTCAACCGCACGTTCCGTGGGGGCCCGCGTTCCGACGACTGGATCGTCTTCCAGATCACCGATGGGCCTCAGCGTGGCGAGCCGGCGAAGCGACGCTTTTACAAGCGGCTCGTGCAGCTACTTCATGATGGTCCGGGCATTCGACCGGAGGACACCTTTGTCATGATGACCGTCACGCCATCGGAGAACTTCTCGTTCGCCAACGGGACAATCGGCACCGATGTCGTCTCAGTTGAGGCGCTCGACGCTGCGCTTGCTTCGCCAGGAACTCAGGCCAGGTATAGCCACGCCGAGATGGCATACGCCATCACCGAGCTGTTCGATTCTTGGGATCGTCGCTACATCCTGCCGATGCTGCGGGACGACTTCGTCATGCAGATTCCGGCCACCTTGCCCTACGGAGGCGAGATCGTCGGACCCGAGGCCTTCAGTGAGTTCTTCTCGGGAACCCCCGGCGGGGAGGGGGTCTGGGAGTCCTTCACCCCGCACGTCGAAGAAGTGATCGACTCCGATACCAACCTCATCGCCCGACTCACCAACACTGGCGTGCCAAAGGCGACCGGCCAGCCCATGCAGATCCAAAACCTCTGGCTTTTCAAGACCGCCCGTGGCCGCATCGTGAGTGCCCAGCTCTACGCCGACACTGCAGCGGCTGCGGCAGTTCCTCGTTGACTGCCCGAGTGCGGTTTCCTGCCGGCGAGGCCGGGGGCGGCACTCGATCGCCCGGGTGAACAGTCCGATTCTCGGTCCAATCAGCTTCACGACGGGAGTGCCGTGATTTCGCTGCCAACGGCACCGAATGGTCAGTTTGGAGGCAGCTCCCCGCCAGAATCCGAAGAGCCGGATAGGTCGGGCGCTGCGCCTCTGACCTGGACTTTCTGAGTGGGCCGTGCGGGACTCGAACCCACGACCCCTTGCGCGTCATGCAAGTGCGCTACCAACTGCGCCAACGGCCCGACGGCGTCGACGATACCACTGCGACCGGCGTGAACCGGCCGACCTGGCTCAAACGCGGCGCTAGTGGATGGTGCTCCCCAGCAGGACTCTCTTCCATAGGCTCCCCGTGCTTCCATAGGCTCCCCGTGGGCTCGCGTCCGTGAACGGCTTGCCTGATGCGTGGCCTACCAGTGGTTGCGCTCCTGGTGGCGGTATTCATCGAAGCCGTGGCCAGCGTGGTGGCAGCCCTGGCAGTCCCATCCGGCGCCGTGTATTCCATTTGGTCCCTCATCACTTCCATCCCCGGCGGCACCGCGTCTCCCTCGTCGGCCATGACGCCGCAGGCCACCATCAGCTGACCGCTCGGGGCTCAATCCACGATCAGCTGGCCATCGCGGCTCAGTGGCTGCCCCAGTCCGGTAGATGCTCATTCTGGCCGCCGTCGACCTGGTAGCTCACATCGTTGGGAAAGCCCAAGCGGCTAGCCAGCGGCCACTGAATGGCCACATGTCGTGGCTCTGTCGCTACGCCGCCGTGCTCGCCGTCATCATGGTGGTGCCGGAGTGATCGGTATCGTCACCGACATTTGGGGATCGGTTGCTCCAGGGGTACAGCTCCATGCCCCGATCCTGGTCTCTCACGTGACTGGTACGGTCTTCGCCGTCGTGGCCGCCTGGCTGGCCATCGGCACTGTGGTCGACCTCCGGAGGTATCCCAACGACGCTCCGGCGGCAAGCAATGCGTCGGGGGCGTAGCGTCGGAGCGATGGTACAAACCCACAGCGAGGCTTCGGCCCCGGAGCCCCGGTCTATCCGGGTGCATTCCAGCGACCACGTCCCTGGGTCGCCACTCACCAGTGACTCGGTCGACGCCCACATCCGTCAGATCGCCGAGCAGGGCTACACCATCGTCGAGAACGCAATCGAGCTCGATCTTATCGATGCCCTAAACGAGGACTTGCGCCGGTTGGAAGTCGATCTCGGCATCGTGCCAGCCGATAACCTCTTCGAGGGTTCCCGGACCGTCCGCATCTACAACCTGTTGGTGCATGGATCCCTCTACGAGCAGATACCGGTGCACCCATCGATCCTTCCTATCTGCGAGGGCGTGCTCGACGCCGGGCTACTCGTCTCGTCGCTCTCCTCTATTGCCATCGGTCCAGAAGAGACGCCGCAGCCCATTCACGCCGACGACCAGATCATTCCCTTGCCCAAGCCTCACCCACCCACGGTGTGCAACACGATGTGGGCCCTGACGGACTTCACGGAGGCGAACGGCGCCACCAGGATCATCCCCGGCACCCACTTGGCCCACGAGTCGCCCGACCTGGTCAGCTCCTACGACTCCATTCCCGCCGAGATGAAGCGCGGCAGCGTGCTCGTCTGGCATGGCAGCCTGTGGCACGGAGGAGGAGCCAACACCACCGATGCCCGGCGCGTCGGCATCGCCATGAACTACTGCGCCGGGTACATCCGCCAACAGGAGAACCAGCAACTCGGTATTCCCCTGGATACTGCACGCCGCTTCCCTTACCGGCTCCAAGAACTCATCGGCTACGGCATCTACAACGGACTCATCGGCCACATCGACAAAGAGCTCCCTGCCGCACGGCTCCTGGCCGACGACAGGACGAGCTCCATGATCTGGGACTCCAGTACGCCTCCGCCTCAGTGACGTCGGGTCTGCTGAACCGATTCGAGCGAGCCTGACAATGTGGTTCGCATATGGCTTGGTTCACCCATGGCGATCGAGCAGAGCGAGACCGCGCAGGCGCCCATGCCTCTGTGCCCGATGATCCGCCTCGTGAACGCTAAAGGACCGGCCAAAACGGGCCGGTCCTCCAACATCGTGCAAATCTATTGGCGCTTCCGTGCGGAAGGCCCGGATTGCTTAGAGCGCGCGCCAATAGGTAGGCGGGCTGGGTGCCGGGACTGCAGTACTTGTGCCGGCTATCGGGCGGCCACGAGGATCCCGGCGGGCGTACGCCGATCGCCGGCAAGGACGGCCAGCGACTCGGCCACCGAGGAGAGAAACAGAGTCGATTCCTTCCCGTCGAGTTCGAGAACGGCGGCTGCGGCGAGGTCGCAGGGGATGCGTCCCTCGTCTCGCAGTGTGAGGACTGCTTGAGCCAGGTCGAGACGACGATCGGGCGAGTCGACGTCCGCCACCACCTTGTCCAGCACCTCGTCGAAGTCCTCGACGTCGTCGTCTTGAAGCGCTCTGATGGCACGGTCCATGTCGGGTGTGAGGATCCCGAGGCGCTGCTGGAGTGACGTGTCGATCTCCGGCAGATAGAGCAGCTCGTCGAAGAGAGCCCGGAACTCCTCCCTGTCGATGCGCTTCAGGTCCGGGATCACCTCTTCGCAGAGCTCGGCAGGTAGTTGGTGAATCTCCAGGGCCCCGTCGTTCCCGTAACAGCACCGCTTCGCCTTGGAACCGCTTCCGCATGGGCAGGGTCCATTTCGTCTGATCTTGGCCATGACCACCTCCTCGGGGCCATTGTCACCGCCGGGTGTGCCGAGGAGGTGGACCAGCCATGACCAGGCAAAAAGGTCCACCGGTCGTTGTGTCGGACCGGACATGATCCGGCTGCGTCCCAACCCCAACGAACCAGTGGAGGTCCCATGCTTGCACTCGAACCGACCGTCGTCGATGCCGTCTGGCAGTCTTTTGCCGCTTACCTGCCCGAACGCGGTGAAACTACTCACCCACTGGGCTGTCATCGCCCTCGGATCTCGGACCGCGACTGCTTCGAGGCCATTTTGTTCCGACTGGTCACGGGGTGTTCCTGGGACGTGGCCGGCAGACTGGGCAAAGGAAGCGAAACGACCCTGCGCCGCCGACGCGACGAGTGGCTGGGAGTCGGTGCATTCGGGCATCTGGTCGAAGAAGCCATCAAGGCGTTCGACACAGTGATCGGACTGGACCTCTCTGAGGTCTCAGTCGACGGGTCGCTGCACAAGGCACCCATGGGTGGTGAGGGCACCGGGCCGAATCCGACCGACCGGGGCAAGACCGGATGGAAGTGGTCGGTTGCCACCGACACCAACGGAGTACCAATTGGCTGGGTCACCGATGGGGCCAACCGCAACGACTCCATCCTGCTCGCACCGACCTTGGACGATGTCGGGCAGCGTGGTCTCCTGGGTGAGATCCAGACGTTGTGGCTCGACCGTGGCTACGACTCCGAACTCACACGCACCCGCCTTGTTGCACGCGGCATCGGCGACGCCGTGATCGCCAAGAAGCGCAAACGGGGGTCAAATGAGGGAACCAAAACCCAGCCGATGGGTCTTCGCTGGCCGGTCGAGCGCACCAACTCCTGGCTGAGCAACTTCGGTCAACTGAGGAGGAATACCGACCGGTTCAGCGCTCACCGCCTCGCCCAGTTCGCCCTGGCCGTTGCCCTGATCATCACCGTCAAACTAGTCAAGTGGTCGAAGCGATGGGGCTCGATGGCAGTCGCCTAATGGCGCGCGCTCTT
>CAWAFL010000011.1:1535000-1988602 GCA_963781305.1 uncultured Acidimicrobiaceae bacterium | reverse complement strand
ATGGGAGATCCCCCGGCTTTGCCGGGGAGGAGTAGAAGTTTGACATATCCGGCGGTACGCGCGGCGGCAGTGTCAGACCAAATGCTGCGCGGATGCCGGGGTCGTGGTAGGCTTCGTGCCATGAGCAACCCGTTCCGATATTTCAACAGCTCGCCGGAGGTCATCCGTCTGGTCGTGATGATGTACGTGAGATACCCGCTGTCGCTGCGCAACGTCGAGGATCTCTTGGCCGAGCGCGGGATCGACATCAGCCATGAGACCGTCCGGTTCTGGTGGAACCGGTTTGGCCCGATGTTCGCCGCCGAGATCCGCAAGAAGCGGGTCGCGCACATGCGCGGCTATCCTCAGTGGCGCTGGCATTTGGATGAGGTCTTTGTGAAGGTCAACGGCAAGCTCTGCTATCTCTGGCGCGCCGTCGACCATGAAGGCGAGGTCTTGGAGGCGGTGGTCACGGCGAAGCGGGACAAGGCTGCGGCGCTGAAGCTTCTTAAGCGGATCATGAAGAAGTACGGCCAGCCGCGGAACGATCGTCACCGACGGGCTTTGCTCTTATTCCGCGGCGATGAATGAGATCGGCGCCGCCGATCGGCACGAGGTCGGTGGCCGCCTCAACAATCGGGCGGAGAATTCGCACCAGCCGTTTCGACGACGAGAGCGGGCGATGCAGCGGTTTCGAAGTATGAAGACGCTGCAGAAGTTCAGCTCAGTTCACGCCCAGGTCCACAACCATTTCAATCAGGAGCGGCATCTCGTCACCCGGCAGATCTACAAGCAGAGACGCTCGGCCGCATTGGCCGAGTGGCGCGCGCTTGCGGCGTAGATCGTCGATTGCGAGAGGGCGTATCGCGCAACGCATCGACGAATCGCCGTTACTTTGACAACGCCGCCCGGCGACCTCGCCGAGACGCTGCCAGCCCCGATCGGCCGGCGGGACGGGAAAGTAGATCGCCCCGCCGGCCCGCGTCCGCAAACCTCTCCCGCAAAGGCCGGGCGCGATCCTCATCGCCATTCGCCCCCATAGCTTTCGTCCGGATGCATCGCCCCCGCCGGGTCGATCCTCCAGACCCGAGGCGGCGGGGCTTCACGCGCCAGTTGCCGCGCCGGCAACCGGCTTGAGCAGCCCGGCACTCGCCGGCCAGAACCTTCCGCCATGCGTTGCTGCACGGCCGGCCGGCATTTCGTTGAGCGCCGACTTCGAGCGGCTGCCCGGCGAGCCTAGCCGGCGGGTCGAAAGGGATGTCCGCATGCGCGACGATGGCGATCAGGAGCGCGTCGCCGCGAGATGGCGTCGCGGTCGACCATCGCCAGCCGCTCATCGCCGAGATCGAGCCAATGGCTGAAGTAAACGTCTCAGCGTTCGGTTCGGCCATGGCGAAAAAAATCGCCGGCGCACCCAAAACGCGCGGCGAAACTCGCCTTCGCTCTTCCGCTCGCGGTCGCCAGGGTCGCGCAACCATCGATACTCGGCGAGGACGATCTCGCGCAGCCGGCGCAACTCTTCGGCGTTCGGCGCTTCGTAGCCGGTGCGAGGCAAGCCAACAGCGATCATGGGCATTTCAGCGGACTCCCTTGCGCGCGCAGCCTCTCGCTGGCGGCGAGAAGCTTGCTGATGACGAGGTGTCGGCCTTGGCGTGATGTCGTCCAGCGAGGACGGTGCCCCCTGCGCCGCATTGCCCGCGTCCAGGATCGTGCTCGGCGCGGCCTCTTGTCGCGGCGAGCGTCGCCGGTCGTCGTCGTCTTTCGTCGATGTCATCCTGATCGGGCAACGCCGTGCGAGGGCGACGGCTGAACGGGGGGAACCTCAAGCCAGCCTTCGGAAGTCTGTCGTCATAGCGGTTTCCTCCTGTTCGTTGCGCGCCTTCGCCACGGCCCGCAAAATGGCGCGCGCGACCGGGTCGGCCGGCAGTTCCGTGATCTCGTTTCGCGCGAGCGCCAGCGGCCCGTTTGATCAGGGCGGCCGTCTTCGTCGCGTTCCGCCTCCGTCATCGACGGCTGCAGGGCTTCGGCGGCGGCGCGGGCGGCGTTGCTAGAGGCGCAGCGGGCTCGGTCGGCACTTTCATACCATCGCCACAGGTGGTTCCTGTATGGGGGCTCGAAATCCTTTTCCTTGAGGTCGGTCCACGCCACGAACTGACGGCGATCGTCGGGCGGAAGGAAAATGCCGTCCGTCTGGTGAGCAACAATCCCCGGGAAAGCCGGAGCTTTCAAGATGTGAGCCGCTCAAAGCGGCGAATGGCGAATGGGGACGCTGACGCGTCCCCGGTTTACTCGGCCACCTGAAGGTGGTCCGTCAGCGCCAGAGGTTGAGTTGATCCAATCGCTGGTCCCTTTCTCTTGGTTCGTGATGCAGTCCCCGGATGATCCTCTTGTCCCGACCGACCGTCGAAACGAAATATCCCGGGCCCAAAAGTGCTGCCCTATGAACCCTTGGTGGCGCTCGCCATAAACCCGAGCCAAATGGATTGCGCTCTTGCCCTTGATGTACCCCACGACCTGGCTGACCGAATACTTCGGCGGAATCGACAGCCTCATGTGAACGTGGTCGGGCAATAAATGCCCCTCCTCTCTCGGTGTTCCGCAAGCTTGCGGAACACCTCCCCCAAGTGATCGCGCAGCTCAACCTTGCGCCGAAACTTCGAAATGAAAACGACGTGGTATTTGCATCCCGCTTCGAGTGACTTAGGTTCTCAAATTCGTCCATTGTGATTTGACCCTTCGTGTGCTTGGCGGCTCACATCGGGAAAAATCGCGGTGAACTTCCGAAAACGTCAAACGCCTACTGCCACCCCGCAAAGCCGGGGGAACTCTCAACGTCTTAGCGCGGACCCGGCTTAGTCCTCGATCGCCTGGTAGGCGAGCGCGCGCAGATCGAGTTCCGGCAGGTCGAAGCTCATCATCGACTGGGTCATGAAGAGCCCGACCAGACCTCTCCTGCGGATCGACCCAGTAGTGGGTCTTCGCCGCGCCCGGACCAGCCGAACTCGCCGACCGAGCCCGGCGCCCCGGTCTGCGCCGACGTCGAGCGCCACCCGCGAGCCGAGGCCGAAGCCGTAGCCGGGCAGCGGCAACCCGCCGATGTCGAGGGGGAGCAGCGCAGCCGGCAGGTGGTTGGCGTGCATCAGCGCGAGCGTCTTGCGCCCGAGAATGCGCGTCCCGTCGAGATTCCCCGCCGTTGGCCAGCATCTGGGCGAAGCGCCAATAATCGCGGGTCGTGCAAACAGGCCGTGACCGCCGCGAACGAATATCGTCGGGCGAATCGACCGGATAGGACCTCGAGACGTCGACGCGTTCGTTGACGCCCTTCGCCCAGGCTTCGAACTCGCTGCTCACGGTCGGGCCGGGAGCGATCACGTCGGGACGGCCGTACATCGCGGCCAAACGGCTCGCTTTTCTCGAGCGGAACGCCGAAAGCCGTGTCGACCATGCCGAGCGGCTCGAACAGGCGTTCACGCAGGAAACGCGCCGAGGGGCCGGCCGGAGATCGACCTCGATCACGCGAGCAACGACGTCGATGCCGACGCTATATCGCCAGCGCGATCCCGGCTGGAAGGCGAGCGGAAACCGAGCCAGATCGTCGATCGCCGCTTCCAGCGAACATTCGGCGTTAAGAAGCTTGGCGCCGCTGATACATCTTTGCCGACGCGGAGATTCCTCGACAAAATGGTAGGTCAGGCCGCTCGTGTGGGTCATCAGATCGCGCAGCATCGATCGGGCGCGCCGGATTGACCAGACTGCCGTCGGGCTTCGAGCACCTTCACGCGGCCGAACGCCGGAATGTATTTCGCCACCGGATCGAAGAGCGTGAAGCGCCCTTCCTCGAGCAGCGTCATCAGCCCGGTGCAGACGATCGGCTTCGTCATCGAATAGAGGCGGAAGATCGCATCGGCGGGCATCGGCGTCTGCGCTTCCTTGTCGCGCCAGCCGAACTGCTCCTCAGTGGACGACTTGGCCGCGGCGGGCGATCAGCGTGGTGATCGCCCGTGTAGACGCCGCGGTCGACATAACCCTGCATCGCCGGCCGGATTCGTTCCAGGCGGCGCGCGCTCATTCCGACAGATTGGGTCGACGGCTTGGTCACGGTTCCTCCCTTTGGAATAGCCGCGATCAGAAAGACTGCCGATCGCAACCAGCGACCCCTGACCGCCTTGTCACCGAATTAGCGTGTCTCAACGAAGGCGTGCAGTCGAGTGCTCGGTTCCCCATGGGGCAGGAAAAAACGGCCCTCATCACCTTGGCCGCGCACGGATTCGGACTTGCTACGGCTTCAGTCCGGCCGTGTTCTGCCTGGAAGCCCATTGGCTTTCTCGCCTTATCGCTTATTTGGCAAGCGTCCGTCGTAGCTACTTCGGGTAGCGCCCTTGATGAAGGCACTCAGCACCGCGTCGAGATGCTTCTTCATTGTCTTTCCGGCGGCTCGCCGTATCGGCGGCGGCGATCGCCTCGAAGATATTCTGATGCTCGGCGGCGGTCTGTCTCGGACGATCGGGGCCTACAAGCATTCGCTCGAAGCGTTCGAACGATGGCTTGGTCCGGTACTCCCACAATTTGGAGACAACCACTTCGTAGGCCGGGTTTCCGCTCGCTCGGGCGATCTCGACGTGAAACAGGCGATCCCCCTCTCGATAGTTTTCCGAGGTGGCAGACGTTGCCGACGCTTGCAGGTCCATCGCAGCGCGCATGCCGGCGAGATTCTCTTGCCTATGATTGGCGGCCGCCAGTTCCGCTATCCGAGGCTCGATCCCTCGTCTCGCCTCCATGATCTGTATGGGCCCGATATCCGCTTCAGACGGATTCTGTGCCGCCGGACGCTGCGCGCCCGACGGTACCTGGACCCCATGGCCCTGTCGGATCGCGACGCGACCGGTCACCTCAAGGGCAATAAGGGCCTCGCGTACTGACGTCCGGCTTACCGCGAGTTGCTCGGCAAGCTCCCGCTCAGACGGCAAGAAGGTGCCGGCGGGAAACAACCCCTGATCGATACGCGTCTCCAGGAGTTCGGCGATCCGCCGATAAAGACGGGTCAACTCCAATTGTGGCAGGCGTGCCGTGGCCCTGTCCTCGGAAGAGGATGGGTGTGCCGGATCGGTAAAGTCCTTGCTGCGCAAATTGATCCCTCCTCTACGTCGGTCTGAAAGGTCAGCGGCCCGCCGACCGATAATCCAGCCGATCGTCCAGCCACCGGACTGCCTGCAGCCGGCTCACGGAAGTTTCTGGTTGACGGCCTAGGCGAAGTCGGATTATTGGTCAAGTGATTGGACCACTGGACAGCTGGACCAAAGGCCGGAAACAGGAAACAGGGAGGATTCGCATGATCGACAATAGACTGCGGTTCCGCCTGATCACGATCGCAAGCGACGAGGAGCTGTTCCATGTCGTCGAGCGCGGAATGCGCGACGCGGCTAGGGCCTTGAACGTAGACGCAGATCTGGTCGGCACCCCCGGCTTCGATATTGAAGACGTAATCCGCTCCCCATGCACCTGATCCTTCCCGTCCGATGATGGAGTCAAACCTTGTTCCCACGGCGGTGACAGGAGGACCGGACATCTGAGAAGCTGTCCCTCGATGTTCGATGACTTGCTTGCCGCCAACCGTCAGTACTCGCAGACCTTCGCTCTCCAGGGCATCCCCGGCCGAGCGGCCAAGGGGTTTGGTCTGGTGACGTGCATCGATAGCCGAATCGAGCCGCTCCCCATGCTTGGCCTCCATCCAGGCGACGCCAAGATCCTCCGCAACGCAGGTGGGCGGGTCACGCCAGACGTCCTGCGGTCGCTGGTGCTGGCCACTACGTTCCTTGGGGTCACGGACATTGCCGTCATGCACCACACCGATTGCGCCCTTGCCCGCGGCGGCGAAGCCCAGCTCAGATCGGGGCTCAGTGAGAAACAAGCCGCCCATTCGGAGGGCTGGGACTTTCTCACCATGGACGATCCCGACAAGGCTCTGGCCGAGGATGTTCATGTCGTTCGGACCTGTGAAGTCCTGCCCGACGGTGTCCGGGTCGAAGGCTGGCGCTACGACGTCCGAACCGGCTTGGTTGACAGGATCATCTCCAGCGAACCCTGAACGGGGATGGCCGATGCGCTGATCGAGCGCACGGCGGCCGATGCGTCGGCATGGCGAGCGCAACTGGGCGAACGCCATGCCCGATCCGGCCGCCGTGGCTTGCCAATCGGGTACATCGAAGAGCGGTCGCGGGTCGCCCGCACATCGTCGCACGCGCCCCGGCGGGGACGGGTTGAGGGCCCGCGTTAGGTTGGCCGGAACTATCTCATGCCGCCTGACTGATGAGGCGAGCGGCCGACCACATGAGGAGACCAACATGATCAAAGGCTTCAAGAATTTCCTGATGCAGGGCGATCTGATTGTCATTGCCGTTGGTTTGGTGGTGGCGCTGGCCTTTAGCAACTTGATCAAGGCCTTCACCTCCAGCATCATTACGCCTGCGGTCAATGCGGCTGCCGGCGGCGGTCCGGCGGCCAAGGGATTGGGTTGGACCATCAACGGTCAGCGGATCGACCTGGGCGCGTTCATCTCGGCCATCGTGTACTTCCTCATCTTTATGGCCGTCATCTATTTCGCCCTCGTGGTGCCGTACCGGGCGTACATGAAAACGCGGGGATCCACGGTCTTCGGCGATCCGCCGCCGACCAAGAAGTGCCCGTGGTGCCTCTCCAGCGACCTCCCGATCGGCGCCATCAAGTGCAAGTACTGCGCCAGTGAGCTCTCGGCAGCGGCCTGAATCTCGGCTGGCGTCGCCTACACCCGACAGCCAGCGTCGCCGCGTCTGCGCGGTCGTTGCGAGCGCAAGCGCAGTTCAGCAACCCGTATTACGAATGGTGCGGCGGTCGGTCCCGGTCCATGCGGTCGGACCAACAACGATCACAGTCCTCGCAGAACGAGGGTCCGCCTGAGTCAGAGGGTACGGGTCGGGCATGAGCTCCCGGGTGTAGGCAGAACGGACAGTTGTTCGTCATGATTCCGACACTAGGTCCGGCCGGGGTCGATCGTGCTTATCCCGCCGCCAGTGGCGGTCCCCCCGGGCCGACGGGGTGCTCGGGGACAGAACGGCCTTGGTGGCCAGCGGAAGTTCCAGCTCCCTGGCGGACGAATTCAGGGGGGAGCCCCGTGGCCCGGTCGAGGGTGGGTGCTGGCGGCCGCCGGTGGACAGGCCCAGGAGCAGGCACGATCGGGGGAGACAGTGAACGGAGGTAGATCGATCCGGGGTCGGCAGACCGGTGACGTTCGAAGCAGGCCGCAGACCCGTACGCTGGGTCCATGGGATTTTACGGAAATGGGGTCGGGGGGCACAGCTCTTGGATCTTCTTGGTAATCGTCGCGGGGGGGATTCTGCTCAGGATGTTGTCCTCCAGCCGCCGGGGTTCCATGGGCGGCAGGACGCGAATGCGTCCCGGGCCGCCGCCGGGTATGTCGTCGTTCCAGAGCAAGTCCGTTGCACCCTCAGGAGTGGCTCAACCCCGGACCGGTCCCACGTACACCGGGATACCCGCTGGTTGGATGGCAGATCCGTCAGGAAAGCACGACCAGCGCTATTGGTCGGGGACAGAGTGGACCGAGCACGTGATGAACAACGGAACGCCGGCTATCGACCCACTTCCCAACCGGACGACGCAGCCCAGCGAGCCCCCGAGCGAAGAAGGCCCGCCAGAACCGACGTAGGGCCACGAGGCCGAGCACCCCTCGCTCTGTTGTTGTGCGAGGGTCAGCTTGGTTGGAGGGCGGAGCGAACTGCACTTATGTCCTGGCGCCCCAACCCCCCATCCACCGCGGCATGCCATTGGTTCGAGATCGCCGACAGCACCGGCAGCGGAGGTTCGCCCGCTTCGGCGGCCGAAATATCCACGTCCTTCAGGGCCCACTCCAATGGGAATTCGGGGTCGTAGTTGCCGCTGTCCATCTTCGCCAGCTTGGCCATGCCCAGGCCGGATGCCAGCGGACCACCTTCCAGAGCAGAGGCCAGCTGCTCGTGTTCGATGCCCAGGCGGTCGCAGAGGGCCAAGGTCTCTGCGGCTCCCTCGACCAAAAAGGCCAACCAGGTATTGACCAGCACCTTGAGCCGGCTCCCGTTGCCGGCTGGACCCAACCATTGGGTCTTTCGCCCGATGGCGGCGAAGACAGGGTCGACCACCGCCTGGGCGTCATCGGGTCCTGAAGCCAGAACGAGCAACTGAGCCTGTTCGGCCGGTGCCTTGCTGCCGGATACCGGGGCATCCACGAACAGCACGTCGGCACGTACCGCCTGCACGGTAGCGGCCAGATCGATCGTGGCCTGCACCCCGATCGTGCCCATCTGGACCCAGAGCGCTCCAGGGGCCATGGTCTCGAGCACGTGGCCGTCGATCATGACCGATGTCACCGCCGCTGCGTCAGGAAGCATGGTGATCACGACTTCGGCCCCTCGTATGGCGTCTTCGGGCCGTTCAGCAGTGGATGCGCCCAACGCCACCAAGGGCTGGGCCGCCGCAGGGCTTCGGTTCCACACGGTGGTGGGGAACCCGGCCGTCACCAGGTTACGGGCCATGGCTGATCCCATGATGCCGAGACCGATCACGGCGACCCGGCGTTGCTGGTCTGACGACGTCACGACTGCCTCCTCGTTTCCTGTTCGCCCACCCAGGGCGCTCTCCCATCGATGGTACCGAGTGCCGCACTTCGAGATGATGGTGGGAACGGTCTCCCTACGCTGGAAAGCATGGTTCCTCCTCCCACTCGGATTCTGTTGATCTCAGGCAGCCTGCGGGCCGGGTCGACCAATACCGCCTTGTTGCGCACGGCCCAGACCCTGGCTCCCGATGGCACCATCGCCGTGGTCTACGAGGGGCTCGGCGAACTACCGCTGTTCAACCCGGACGACGACACCGTGCCCCTGCACCCTGCGGTCGCCGACCTCCGGAAGCTAATTTCCCAAGCGGACGCATTGTTGTTCTCAACACCGGAGTACGCCGGAGCCCTCCCCGGGTCGTTCAAGAACCTGCTCGACTGGACGGTGGGGGGCGGGGAAACCTACGGAAAGCCTGTGGCGTGGGTCAATGCGTCGGGATCGCCAACCGGAGCGGCAGACGCCCACCGGTCGTTGCGCACAGTGCTCGGGTACACCGGAAGCGACATTGTTGAGGAGGCCTGCGCGCATATTCCCGTGGTCCGCTCTGCCATCGGTTCCAATGGGCTCATCGCCGACGACGTCGTCCGCCAGCAGATCGCTGATGTCATGAGCACCCTGGCCTCGGAGCTCCAGGGTCGGGTCCAGCCGCCCGGCCCACGCGGGTAGGGGCGAACTCGCCTCCGTTCAGACGCAGACAAGGAGATCCACCGGATTGGCGAGGGATGGGCCTTCTCGCCGGGTCGCCGGAATGGATCAGCGCGGTGCGGTGTCGGGGGCACGGGCCATTCGGGACCGATGCCTCACAGTGCGGCGGAGTTGGAGGATTCGGATCGATCCCAGGCACAACACGATGACGGAACCGAACACGGCGGCCAGGAGAACGATGAGAGCCAGCGGGAAGGAACCCGACGCGGTGAAGAAGCTGATCTTGACGCTGTCAAGGTTCTGGAAGATGAAGACCAGTATGACGACCAGGAGGATAAGGGCCAGAATCAGTCCCACCCAAAGCCGTCCGGCCCGACTGGGTGGAACACCTGCCGGCGGACGAGGCGGTGTTGGGGCGGCGGCGGTCGGCTGGCCCGAGGCGGCCGGGTCAACGTCCACACCTTGACTCGGGGTGCTCGGACTCTGGAACTGTGGCTCTAGTTCGGATTCCATCCGTTGCTTCTTCCCTCAGCGGGCACCGACACAAACCGGCCCCACCTCGACCCTACTCCTAGCCTGACTCCCAGCTTTCTACTCCCAGCCGGCTCACAGCCTGATACTCATTCACGACATCGACCAGGCAACCGTGGCTGGATCCATTGAGCGGCCACCGGCCCCATGCATGTCCGCCGCCGATGGGACTCGAGTCGACCCGGTGTGGACCGACCGGGGTGCTAGGCGCGGACCGGTGGGGCATCGAGGGCGCAGTGCATGGGCTCGAGAGCCGCAGTGGTCGCGGGCGGACGGACCGGGTTCCGAATGGCTATGGCGGCGAGTACGCCACCAGCCGCGCAGGCGACGGCGGAGATGGTTACGGCAGTCCGGAATCCGCTGGCGAACTCCTCGGGGTGGAGATAACTGGTCCCGCTGATTCCAGCCAGGGCGGGCAGGATGGCCACCGCGATAAGGCTCCCGGTGCGGGCCACGTCGTTGTTCACGGCCGAGGCCAGACCGGCATGTTCCACGGGGACGGAGGACATGGCTGTGGCCGTCAGAGGAGCAACGGTGATGGCCAGTCCTGCCCCGAAGGTGAGAACGGCAGGAAGTACATAGACGACGTAGCTCGGGCCATAGGTGGCTCGGATGAGAAGGGCGAGCCCCAGCCCCACGACCACGGGGCCGACGCTCATCTGGAGCCGGGGACCCAGTCGGGTGGCCAACCGGCCCGAGCGCGCCGAGAACACCAACATGATGGCGGTAACCGGCAACAAGGCCAATCCGGACTGGAGCGGCGAGTACCCGGATACCACCTGGAGCTCGATGGGAAGGAGGAAGAGGGCTCCGCCGAGCGCGGCGTAGACGACGAAGGTGGTCGCGTTGGTGGCGCTGAATTGTCGTGCTTTGAACATGGACAGAGGGAGCATCGGATCTCGCTTGCGCTGCTCGACGATCAGAAATGCCCCCAGGCCGACAACGGCAATTCCCACCATGACCGAGATCAGCGGGGACGACCAGCCGAAGGTGGGCCCCTCGATCAGTGCATAGGTAAGCGCCGTGAGCCAGATCACCCCCAGTGCGGCTCCGGTGGCGTCGAGCGCTCCGGTGGTCGTCGGGTCCCTCGACTCGGGGACGTGGCGGGCAGTGAGAATCAGCACCACAGCGGAGATGGGGACGTTGATGAAGAACACCCAGCGCCACGAGGCTACGGCGATCAAATAGCCGCCGATCAACGGCCCCGCGGCGGTGGCGAGCCCGCCCAGCCCCGACCAGGCGCCGATGGCCTGGGCTCGGTCGTCGGGGTTGAACGATGCCTGCAGGATGGCCAAGCTCCCTGGGGTCAACATCGCGGCCCCGACGCCCTGCAGGGCACGTGTGGCGATCAGGAAGTCGGCGTTGGGAGCCAATCCACAAGCCATCGAGGTGATGGCGAACCAGGCGACACCGATGGAGAAGATCCGCTTGCGCCCGAAGCGATCGCCCAGCGTCCCGCCGATGAGCAAGAAGGCTGCCAGCGTAAGCGTGTATGCAGTGACGACCCATTGCAGGTCCCCAAGACCAGTATGGAAATCCCTGCCGATAGTGGGCAGGGCGATGCCGACCACAGTGGCATCGAGCGCGGCGATGCCCGATCCCATGACCGAGGCAGCGATGACCCACCGACCGGCACCCGAGTGGTACCGGAGCGGTTCTGCCTGCGGATCGGACGAGCCGGCGGCGGTGACCGGCGATCCCGTCAGCGGGCGTTGATGTAGTCGAAGAGCTCGGCCCGATCCTTCTCCAGGTCGCCGATCCGACTCTTCACTACATCACCGATGCTCACGATCCCGCAGAGCACACCGTCCTTGACCACGGGGACGTGGCGAATTCTGCGGTCGGTCATGATGGACATAAGGAGCTCGGTGTCGTCTTCGGGCGAACACGAGTACACCGGAGACGACATGATCGAGGACACCGCCTGGTGCACCAAGCGGTCACCGAGCTCATGGAGCATTCGAACCACGTCTCGCTCGGAGACGATCCCTTCGATGTGCTGACCGTCGGAGGAGACGACCAGCGCACCGATCCGGTGCCGGGACAGCTCGGCTACTGCTTGATCAACGGTGGCGTCGCCCCGGATGGTGTCGACCGCCGTCCCCTTGCTTGCCAATAGGGTCGAGATTTGCACTGTGGCCCCCCAATCGAAGTGGGTTCTTGTTCCTGCACGTACCCTAGCTGCGGCCGCGCTGGTTCGGGTGGGAGATGGTGACCAGGTCGCTTGTGGATTGCTTCACGAGCGGGGATCGACCCACCCGGCTTCCTCCAGCTAGGGCCGCACTCCGTTTGGCATGAGGAAGTTCCAGAACGGCCGGTCCACCGTGCTCACTTCCACCGGGGTGCTCGGGTTGGGAGCGTCGATGGTCTGGTCCGCCCCGATGTAGATGGCCACGTGGTAGACGCTTGTCGGGTCTGTGGTGTCGGTACCCCAGAAGACCAGGTCGCCAGCCTGGAGATCACTGAGAGCGACCGGCGTCCCCGCTGATTCGTATTGGTCGTTGGCCACCCGAGGGATGCCCACACCGGCGGTCGCCCACGAGCTGTAGGTCAGGCCCGAGCAGTCAAAGGCGTCCGGACCGATCCCGCCCAAGAGATACGGCTTGCCCAACTGCTGGAGAGCGAAGAGGACGGCCTGGTCCCCCGGTGTGGTGGGCTTCAACAGCAAGGCCTGGGTGGGAGGTGGGCCGCTCCCGGCGTCGCCGAACCCGTAGGAGGTTCCGTTCTGGTCGACCACCCAGTATCCCTGACCCGAGGAGGTGGAGACCACCCGTTGCGCCGGTTCCGTGGAGATGTTGCCGGTTGAGCCGTAGAAGCCGGCATCGCCGAAGGTGAAGACACCGCCATCACCGGCGAACATCCAGTAGCCACCACCGTCGGGGGTAGCGGTCAGCCCTACCATCGGCTTGTTCAGCGGCGAGCCCCCCATCGATCCGAAGAACCCCGCGTCGCCGAAGGTGAAGACGCCGCCGTCGGAAGCGATGAGCCAGTAGCCCCTACCGTCAGGCGTCGGGGCAATGCCCACCACGGGCTGGTTGAGGTGCTGGCCACCCTCCGATCCGTAGAACCCGGCGTCGCCGAAGGTAAAGACGCCTCCGTCAGAGGCGACCAGCCAGTAGCCGTTGCTGTCAGGGGTGGAGGCCATTCCCACGATGGGCTGGTTCAACGGCTGGCCACCCTCCGATCCGTAGAACCCGGCGTCGCCGAAGGTGAAGATGCCCCCGTCGGAGGCGACCAACCAGTAGCCACCGTCGTCGGGAGTGGAGGCCGTTCCTACTACGGGTTGATTGAGCGGTGGTGTCGACCCCAGGTTCGGCGCATTGCCGACGGGGAGCACTGCGCCATCGGGCTGTGCCAACCAGAAGCTGGTGGGAGCAATGGCGCCGTCGGCATGGGCCGGGGAAGCAGTGATGCCGCCCACCAGCACCGATAGCAACAGGGTGGCGGCCATGGCGACGCCCACCAGACGGGCGGCGCGGGGCGATGTGACGGTCAGGGCTCGAGACATTGCCGCAGAACGCTAGTCGTTCAGCCCCAGTCCGCCAAGGGTATTGGTCCGGACACCCGGTCTCTCGTTTCCGGTCTCTCGTTTGGGTTCGGGGCCGGCCGATCTCCATGTCCGCGCCGAGACGTACGCTTCTCGTTCGTGAACGACCAAGCCGACAACCCGTGGCTCCAGGGTGACGGTCCTCGGGGCGACACCTATGACCGGCGCTTCGATGCATTGGCGTCCACCGGCCATGACGTCCACGGCGAAGCCGGGTTTGTGGCCTCCCTCGGGGTGGGCTCTGTGCTCGATGCGGGATGTGGCACCGGTCGGGTGGCCATCGAGTTGGCCCGCCGCGGATTCGACGTGGCCGGCGTCGATCAGGATGCGTCCATGCTCGACAGGGCGCGACAGAAGGCACCAGGGCTCCCGTGGGAGTGTGCCGACCTGGCCGACCCCCATCTCGACCTGGGCCGGGCGTTCGACGCCGTGGTGATGGCCGGCAATGTGATGCTCTTCGTCAACCCGGGGACCGAGGGCGCCGTACTGACCAGCGCCGTTCGCCATCTTCGCCGACCGGGCATCGTCATTGCCGGCTTCTCGCTACGACCGGGCGGGCTGGGTGTGGCCGAGTACGACCGGCTGGCGGAAGAAGCGGGCCTGCACCTGGCCGAGCGCTGGAGCACCTGGGATCGCTCGGAATTCGCCCAGGACGACACCTACGCCGTCTCGGTGCATCGCTATGGCCCGGACTCCTAAGGGTTCACTTGAGGGTTAGCCTGATGGTGCGATACAGCTCACGTTAGCCTGAGGGTGAGGCAGAGCTTGACGGTTAGACAGAAATGCCTGCTTGCAGGCGCTCTGTGGCCTCGATGTACTCTTCGACCATCTCGTACACGACGTCCTTGGCCTTCCGCACCTGGGTGGCTCGACCGATGACCTGGCCGCACGGGTTGAAGCTCACGTCCTTGGCTTGGACGGGATAGCGCGAGCCACGGCTGACTGCTTCGATGGCCACCAGCATCTGTAGTGGCATGGGGAGTGGGTCCGGGGTGTCGTCGGCCTCCCACGCGTCCGTCCAGTCGTTCTTCAGCATGCGGGCCGGCTTGCCGGTGAACGACCGTGAGCGGATGGTGTCCCGGCTCGTGGCGGCCAGGTAGGTCTCCATCTGGGCGGGCGGGGACGAGGACTCCTCGACCGTGAGCCATAGGGTTCCCGTCCACACGCCCTGGGCGCCCATGGCTAGCGCGGCAGCCATCTGGCGGCCACTGCCGATGCCTCCGGCGGCCAGAACGGGTAGGGGAGCGACGGCGTCGATGACCTCGGGCCACAACACGATGCTGCCCACGTCTCCGGTGTGGCCGCCCCCTTCGGAACCCTGGCAGATGACGAAGTCCAAACCGGCATCCTTGTGGTGCATGGCGTGCCTCACCGAGCCGGCCAGGGCACCGATGATCAGGCCGGCGTCTTGGACCCGCTTGACCACGTCCGCCGGCGGGGTACCGAGTGCGTTGGCGATGAGCTTGACCTTGGGGTGCTTGAGGGCCACGTCGATGAGCCCGTGGGCGTGGGCGGCCGTCCACCCCATCATGCCCGTGCTCTTCGCCTCGCTCTCGGGTATCTCTGGCACGCCGTGGTCGGCGAGCAGCTTGCGTGCGAACTCGCGGTGGGTGGCGGGCACCATCCCCTGCAGCTGCGCTTCCAGCTTCTCGGGGTCCATCTCGTCCATGCCCTCGTACTTGGCGGGAATGACGATGTCGACGCCGTAGGGGTTGTCGCCCACGTGCTCGTCGATCCAGGTCAGCTCCACCTCGAGTTGTTCGGGGTTGAAGGCGATGGCGCCGAGTACGCCGATGCCGCCGGCGTTGGACACCGCAGCTACGACGTCCCGGCAGTGAGTGAAGGCAAAGATGGGGAACTCGATGCCCAGCCGTTGGCGGATCTCGGTGTTCATGAGGTGTGCTCCTGTCTCGTTGTGGTTGTCTGTCTCGTGGTAGTTGTCGTCGGTGGATCCTCGGATGCCTTGACCACGGGCGGGGCGGTGGCTTCAGCCGAGGCAGTGCCGGGAGATCCGATGCCGAGTCCGAGAAGTGCGGCGAGCCCGGCGACCGCGGTGTCGTCGCTCACCGACCCGGGGTCGACCCGCTGTTGCATGGCCAAGCCGTTTAACAGGGCCTTGACCAACACGGCCAGCTGATCGGGAGCAGCCACCGGCTGTGAGCCCACCTCGTGCGCCCACCAGGCCAGCTCCCGCTCGCTTCGATGATGGGTCTCCTGATTCCGGGCCTGGAGGATCGCCGCCACGTCGGGATCGCGGGCCGCCCGCAACGAGAGCTCGTGCTCGAGCAGCATCCAACGACGGACCCGTTCGTCGGAGCCCTTGCCGATGTTGCCCCACACTGCACCCAGCTGATCGATGGGCTGGTCGGTCACTGCTACTTCAGCGAAGAGGACGGTCAGGAAGGACTGCTGCCAGGAATCGAGGAGGGCGAGCAGCAGGCCCTGCTTCGAGCCGAAATGGGCGTAGACGGCCCCCGAGGTCCGGCCCGCGGCCTCAGCCACGGCGTCGACGGAAACCCCATCGATGCCGTGCTCGGCGAACAGGTCTGCGGCCGCGGCCAAGAGCCGCGTTCGTGTCTCTGCCTTGCGTTCTTCCTGGGTCAGTGCCATCTGGCGTCCTCTGCCGGGCGCTCACGTGGCGCACGACTTACATAGCGAACTCTATATATCTTGCTCGGAGGGCGCAATGGGGGTTGAGCGCGGGATGGCCGAGGGGCGGAGGCTGCGGGTGCCGTAGGTGCGTGGGCAGTGCCGAGCGGGGCTCTTCGCGTTTAGGGTTGATGGAGATACGAACCACCGAGGAGGCCTCGTTATGGACAACCGGGACAAGCTCTACATCGATGGGGCATGGGTGGCCTCCACGGGGACGGGCACGCTGAGCGTGATCGACTCGACTACCGAAGAGGAGCTGGCCACGGTGCCCGAGGGGACGGTGGAGGACATCGATCGGGCGGTGTCCGCGGCGCGACGGGCCTTTCCGGCATGGTCGGAAACCTCGGTGGGGGAGCGGGCGAAGGTGCTCACCCGGGTGCAAGAGGCGCTTGGGAACCGCATGGACGAGCTGGCCGACATCATCACCCACGAGGTAGGGATGCCGTTGACGCTCTCCGGCCTCATCCAGGTGGGACTGCCCATGAACACGTTCGGTTCCATGGCGCAGGTGGCCAACGACTTCACCTGGGAGCAACAAGTGGGGAATTCCCTGATCGTGCGCGAACCGATCGGCGTGGTCGGCGCCATCACCCCGTGGAACTATCCGCTCCATCAGATAGCAGCCAAGGTGGCACCGGCGCTGGCCGCTGGGTGCACCGTGGTCCTGAAGCCGAGTGAGGTGGCGCCGCTCAACGCGTTCGTCCTCGCCGAGGTGTTCGATGAGATCGGCCTGCCCGCCGGGGTGTTCAACCTGGTGACCGGCGTCGGACCGGTGGTGGGAGAGGCAATTGCCGCCCACCCCGACGTGGACATGGTGTCCTTCACCGGCTCCACCCGTGCCGGGAGGAGAGTGGCCGAAGTGGCGTCGGCCACGGTCAAGCGGGTTGCCCTCGAGCTGGGCGGCAAGTCGGCCAACGTCATTCTCAGCGGAGCAGACCTGGACAAGGCCGTACCCGACGGCGTGAACAAGTGCTACATGAACTCGGGCCAGACCTGCAGCGCCCTGACCCGGATGCTGGTGCCGCGGGACAAGCTGGCCGAGGTCGAAGTGTTGGCTACGGCCGCGGCGGAGGGCTGGACGCCGGGTGATCCCTTCGACAAGGCCACGCGGCTCGGCCCGTTGATTTCCGCCGTACAGCGGGACCGGGTGCGGGGCTACATCCAGCGAGGTGAGGACGAGGGCGCTCGCCTCCTGACCGGAGGGGTCGAGGCACCCGATGGTTTGGACACCGGCTACTTCGTCCGGCCGACCGTGTTCTCCGACGTGACGCGGGATATGACCATCGCTCGGGAAGAGATCTTTGGTCCCGTGCTCTCCATCATCCCCTACGACACCGAGGAAGAGGCCATCGACATCGCTAACGACACCGACTACGGCCTGGCCGGGGGAGTGTGGGCCGAGGACGGCGACCATGCCAACCGGGTGGCGCGCAAGCTCCGTACCGGCCAAGTCGAGGTCAACGGGGGAGGCTTCAATCCGTCGGCTCCCTTCGGTGGGTACAAGCAGTCCGGCAACGGTCGTGAGTACGGCAGCTTCGGGTTCGAGGAATTCCTCGAGGTGAAGTCCCTGCAGCTCTAGGGGCACGCTCGGTCTCCGGGCGTTCTCGCACACGGAACGTCCGGTGCCTGAACGGCGTCGGCGGCTGGTTAGGTCGTCGTCGTGCCCGCCAGGCGGGCGATGGCGTTGAACGCGGCCGAGGCCACGGCCGAACCGCCCTTCTCGCCTCTGTTCGAGATGGCGTGGACAGGGCGGCCATGGGGTCGGTCGGAGGCGATGCGGCGCAAAGCATCCTTCGCTTCGGCCGCGCCGACGAAACCGACCGGCATGCCGATGACCAGGGCGGGACGCAAGGCACCCGACTCCACCAGCCGTACCACTTCGAACAGGGCGGTGGGTGCGCAGCCGATGACGAACACCGCCCCCACCGGCCATCGTTCCGCGGCCCTGGTGATGGCATCAGCGCTCCGAGTCGGGATCCCGTTCGGTCCCGCCGCCGCCTCGTCGAGAAGGCACGCGGTCGCCACCGAGGTGATGCCCGACCGCACCATCTGGACGTCACAGACGACCGGCGCACCCGCCTGCACCGCTTCGATACCGGCCGATACGGAGGCGTCGTCCAGGACCATCAATTGGGCGAACTCGAGATCGGCGGATGCATGTATGACCCTGGCAGTCACCGCGGCCACATTGGGCGGGAGCTTGGAGAGGTCGACCCGTTCGCGGAGGATCCGGTAGCTCTCGGTCTCGATGGGATGCACTCGTTGTGTCATGGGAACCACACGTCGGTGATGGCACCGCGAGGGCAGACCTCCACGCACTCACCGCAGCCGGAGCAACGCGCCGCGATGACCACAGGGCGACGAGCGGCGGGAAGCAGAGCATGCTCGGGACACGTGGCGAGGCACGCGCCACAGGCCGTACATCGGTCATCGATGGCCACCGACCAGGGAGTGCGTCGGGCGCTGTCCTCTACGGCACGTGCACCTGGCGTCCGGACGGGGGACCGGCCAGCATCGGGCCCCGGATAGGGGGCCCTCCTGAGCTCCGCGTGCGACGTGTTGTATCCGGAGGATGCCGTGTTTGGGCGAATCGGAGGGAGACCATGACCGCTTTTCGCCGAAACCCGGCGGTAAATTCCGGAAAAGACATTGGGGGCTGGAGGGTCCAAGGCCGCAGTCTTTAGGGCCGCAGTCTCCAAGGCCGCAGCGACCGAAGCACCAGCGACCAAAGCAGCAGCGACCGAAGCACCAGCGACCGAAGCACCAGCGACCGAAGCACCAGCACCAGGCTCAGCGTCATCCCTACGGATCATCGTGGGTAGCCCCTTGGGGTCACCATGCGGTCGTTGACCACCAACGTGGTGGACGACCCGACGATGACGCAGGTCGTCATGGTCACCGTGGCCGGATCGAGCTCTTCGAGGCTGGTGATCATGACGTGTTGGTCCTGACGCCCGGCATCGGTGACTATGCCCACCGGGGTGGTGGGTGGTCGCCCACCCGCCAAGATGCCCAGCGCTTTCCCCAGTTGCCAGGTACGGCGCTCGGAACGAGGGTTGTAGAGGACGACCACGAGATCCGAGTGGGCGGCAGCACGCAGCCGGGCCTCGATGCGGTCCCACGGCGTGAGGAGATCGGAGAGGCTGATCAGCACGTGGTCGTGTCCGAGCGGAGCGCCGAGCAGTGCCGACGTGGCCAGGCCAGCGGTGACGCCGGGGACGACGTCGACGACGATGCTGGCGAAGGCCGGGTCGTCAGTGAGCTCCAGGACGGGGGAGGCCATGGCGTAGACGCCAGCATCGCCGGAGCACACCATGGCCACGGACTTCCCCGTGGAGGCCAAGGTCAGAGCCTCACGCGCCCGCTCCAGCTCGGAACCGAGCTGTGATCGGATGACCCGGTGATGTGAGGACAACAGGTCCTGGCACTGGTCGACATAGGCGGCGTAGCCGATGACCACGTCTGCTCGACGAACTGCCTGTTCGGCAGCAGGCGTCCGGTGGGCGACGCCGCCTGGGCCCAACCCCACCAGGACGACGCGTCCCAGAGGATGACGACGGCGGGCCACGGCCACCGTGGCGTTCTTCGACGTCCGTTTCTCGACCACCAGGGTGGCACCGTCTCCGGCGGCCAGGAGCGCAGCCGCCTCGCACACGCTGGCGGTGCCGACGGCTCGGCGCGCCGCGTCACTGGGGTTGGGGACAGCCACCGCGGCCAGTTTCTCGGCCCCGAACGCAGTGACGGGAAGGCCGAGACCGGTGATGGCCGGATGGTGTCGTCGCCGATCGATGGTGGCCACCGCCTGGAGGGAGTCAGCCGATAAACCGGCTTCGGCCAGCGTCGTCGCCACCAAGGCGACCACCTCGTCACTCTCGGCGCCGGTCGAGGAACCCACGCCGACCACGAGGGAGGCCGGTCGCAGCAGCACGATTGGCGACCCGGCGTCGTCGCCGCGGCCAGAAACCCGATCGATGCTGGTGTCGGTGACCAGGATGCGCTCGGGCCCGGTCCCGCCGGCCGGGAGACCCTCGGGGAGGGGCCAGGCCAAGGGATTGTCGATGATCGGCGACCGTCCGTCGAGAAGGGCGGCAGAGACGCCGGCGATGTCCCCCGAGGCTACGAAGCCGGGGAGCTGGTCGAGGGCCGCCAGCCCGGTGGCGTCGGTGGCGGTGGTGACCACCGGTGTGGCACCGAGCAGTTCCGCCACCCGTCGGGTGAGCTCATTGGCGCCGCCGAGGTGCCCGCCGCACAAAGCGATGGCGAAGCGACCTGCCTCGTCGACGGAGACCACGGCCGGATCCGAGTGCTTGTCGGCCAGCAGCGGAGCCACGATCCGTACCGCGACGCCGGTGGCGGCGAAGAGGACGAAGCCCTCCACGTCCCCTTGCCCCCACCGTTCCCGGACCACGGTCTTCATGGAACCGTGGACGTGCTCGAAGGGCAGCTGCTCGGCAAGTCGGCGACCTGCCTCGGTGATACTGACGCTGACGACGGTCATGGTTCGGTGTTCCCGCCGTCGGGTCCCCAGGCTACGAAGACGGGATTCTCGGCGGCCAACCGGACGCCGCCGTCGGGAAGTGCCTTCGCTCGGCTCACGCCCACCTGCACCAGGTTGCCGAGTCGACTGGCGGCTTCGGCCGCCCGGTCGAGTGCGGCAAAGGTGGCCACGATGCGGCCGCCCCGGCGAAGCCGAGCCAATGCGACGTCAAGGGCGCCGATCCCGCCACCGCCCACGAAGACCCGGTCCGGATCGGGAAGGCCCTCGCAGGCTTCGGGCACGTGGCCGTGCACAGTGGTGACGGCGACGCCGAATTTGGACGTGTTCTCCGAAATGCGGGCAACGTCCTCCCTCCGCTCCTCGATGGCGAAGACGAGCAGGCCGGGGGAGAGGGAGGCGCACTCGATGGCCACGCTGCCGCTGCCCGCACCGACGTCCCAGAGCACGCCGGCGGGAGGGAGGGCCAGCTTGCCCAGGGCGACGGCCCGCACTTCGGACTTGGTGATCATCCCGTCACGGTGGCCATAGGCATCGTCGGGCAGGCCCCAGGCCAAGGGTTTGGCGTCGTGGGCGGCCCCGCCCCATCCGGCGATCCGCCGCCCGGCGGGACCCAAGAGGATGACGACGGACAGCGGATCCCACGCCCCGCCGGCTAGATCGTCGAGTCCGACCATCGTCACTGATTCCTCAGCGTGTCCGAGCCGGCTGCACACGGCCACCACGTCAACGGCTGCTCGCGCCTCCACGAGGGCCTTCCCTACCGCTTCGGGGGGCGATCCCGGAGACGTGAGCACCGCCACCTTCCGGGAGACGCGGATGGCGCCGATGGCGTCGGCCAGCGGCCGGCCGTGTGCCGAGATGACCGTGGCGTCGTCCCAGGGCAGGCCGATCCGGGCGAAGGCCAGTGAGACCGACGACGGGGCGGGCACGATGACCAGGTGCTTGCGGTCGACCACGCGGAGGAGCGCCCGCACGATGCCGAAGAACCCGGGATCCCCGGAAGCCAGCACGCACACCGGGATCCCGTCGCCGGCGGCGGCGGCCGCACGGCGGCAGGCGTCGTCGGCATCGCTGCCAATGGTCACAGACTGGACGTGGGCGCCGCCGCGCCGTTGTTGCCAATCCTCGAATGCTTCGAGGTGCCTCCGCCCGCCGATGACCAAATGGGCACTGCGCAGCGCGTCCTCGACATCGGGGCTGATGTTGTCCAGCCCGTAGCCGGCAATGCCGATGACGGTGACCGTCCCCGTTTGATCAGGCACGGGCGATCACCGCTTCCCCCTCGAAATCGACCATGACGACCTCGCACTCGAACGCTCCTCCGCCATGGGCGATGCAGTTGTCACGAGCCATCTGGCACAGGCGGACCAGCGGCGCCCGAATTCCCGAGGCCAGGCAGGCATCGTAGAAGTGCCGGGCCGTCGCGGTCTCGGTGGCGGCGGCTACGACGACCTCAGGGGATCCGGTCTCGGCGGCCACGGCGGCCAGCAGGTCGGTGTCCACCTTGGACCGGTGGAAGTGGGTCATCATCACGCCCGAGGCCAGCTTGGTGATCTTGCCCGCCATGGCCACCACGTTCACCCGGGTCATGCCGTCGGCCGCGCACCGCCGCAGTGCGATCCCGCTGAAGTCGCCCACCTCGACGAACGACACCGGATCGAGGGAGGCATAGAGGCGCTGGGCTGCCTGTTCTGAACGGCTTCCGGTGCACAGGACCATGGTCCGTTCACCCTGGGCCGAGGCCACGTCCACCTGCTGGACGACCGACGCCCGATAGGCGGCCGTGGAGAACGGCCTGACGATGCCGGTGGTGCCCAGGATGGAGATCCCGCCGAGGATACCCAGTCGTTCGTTGCTGGTCCGCTTGGTCATCTCCTCACCCCCCGGCACGCTGAAAGTGACCACCACCGGTCGATCGGTCACCTCGGCCAGGGCGGCGAGGATCATGCGACGCGGAACGGGATTGATGGCCGGTGCCCCCACCGGCAGGCCCAACCCGGGCTTGGTGATCGTGCCCACACCCGACCCGGCGGCCAGCCGGGTCTCGGTGTCGCCGTCGGGGGCCCAGCGGACGTCGGCCGTGAGCTGCGCCCCATGGGTGCAGTCGGGGTCGTCACCGGCGTCCTTGACCACGGCCGCCCGGACGGTGCCGGCGCCGTTGTCGACCGGCCCGGCCCCGACGACGGGAAATGAGACCCGCGCCCCCTTGGGCAGCCCGACCTCCACCTCGCCGGGTACGAGCCCGGAGGCCAGGCCCAGGGCGGCGGCCTTGGCTGCGGCCGAGGCGCAGGTACCGGTCGTCCAGCCTGTCCGGAGGCCTGTCTGCCGCTCGGCTACTTCGGGGCTGAGCTCCGGCTCGTTCGTCTCGCCCGTCATCGCTCTTAGCCCGGTCCGGGCGCGGCCGAACGCGGCGATTCGCCCGCAGAGCCCAGGATGTTGCGGCCCTCGGTGATGTCCTGGGCGTCGCGGCGTGTTCCCGCCGCTCGCCCTGTCGTTGTCCCGGCGCGGGAACGCTTGCGGAACTTATGGGCGAACGTCGGTGAGTAGAGGTGACTGCGGGGGGCCGCGCCGGCCAGAGCCGGTCCGACGAGGACCAGCACGGTGGTGGTCGCTCCGGTGTCGACCAGGGCGTCGGCCAGGTTCCCGATGGTGGTGCGCACGACCTGTTCGTCCGGCCAGCTGGCTCGGACGACGATGGCCGCCGGCGTGTCGGGCCCATAGGCGCTCGCCGGGCCCAACAGCTCCTCCTGTAGGGCGGCGGGTCGAGCGGCCGACAAGAACACCGCCAGCGTGCACCCTGTGGCTGCGAACGCCGGCAACGACTCCCGCTCGGGCATGGACATCGAGGTACGGCTGGCCAATCGGGTGATGACC
This sequence comes from uncultured Acidimicrobiaceae bacterium, assembly GCA_963781305.1. Lineage (GTDB taxonomy): Bacteria > Actinomycetota > Acidimicrobiia > Acidimicrobiales > RAAP-2 > DASXMT01. The sequence goes on along the minus strand of CAWAFL010000011.1, from coordinate 1,965,234 downwards.
ACGCTCTGGGCCACCTGGGGGATGGTGAGCTCGCGCTGGACGACGGCAGCGGCCGCGGCCAACGAGCTCACGCCGGGGACGATCTCGAACGAGCGCTCGCGGGCGATGCACCAATCGAGCTGCTCCTGGATGGCGCCGTAGATGGCTGGATCGCCGGAGTGCAGGCGCACGATGGCGGCATCGGGGTGGTCCTCGTAGACCGAGAGCACGTCCTCCAGGGTCATGGTGGCCGAATCGTGAATCGAGGCGGTGGGACCGGCGTGGGTGAGCACCTCTTCGGGGACCAGGGACGAGGCCCAGATGACCACGTCGGCGGTTCGGAGTCGATCGGCGCCCCGGAGGGTGATGAGATCGGCGGCCCCGGGCCCGGCGCCGATGAAGCTGATCAGGCCACTCATGGTCGCTGACTCCCGTTGGCCGTCCCGGCTGGGGGAACGATGACGGTGGCGAGATAGCTGGCTGGTTGGTCGCCTGCCGAGGCCACCCGACCAATCTGCTCCCCAGGGAGGCCCAGGAGCTCGCCGTACACCGCGCCCTCGAGCCGGCCATGGTCGGCCAGGAGGGCGGCGATGGCAGGAAGGTATCGACCTCCCTTGTAGATCACGACGGCGCGCTCCGGGTCGGCCAGGGCGTCGGCCACGTGCTCCACGCCATCGAGCGCGGTCACCAGCGACAGGGTCTCGGTGCCGTCGAGGAGCACGGTGCCCGAACGTCCGGCCAGCGCCTGAAATGCGGTGATCCCGGGCACCGTGGACACGGAGACCTCGGGGAGCAGTTGACGTACTTCTTCGGCCAAGGAGGGAAATGTGCTGTAGACGTTGGGGTCACCCAAGGTCACGAACGCCACACTCTGCCCTTGGGCCAACCACGGTGCGAGGGTTGCCGCCGCCGCGCCGTGCGACGCCACCCGGGCGTCCCGGCCACCCGGGGCGCGATCGGCGGTCATGTCGAAGGGAAGCCGGTCGATCCGGAGCTCGGGAAGGATCTGGCGGACGATCGCCTCGGCCCGACCGACAGCGTCGGGCGAGGTCGTGGGGGCGGTCACCCGGTCAGCCCCTTCGAGGGTGGAGACGGCCAGCCGTGTCACCAGGCCGGGGTCACCCGGGCCGACGCCCACCCCGACGAGTTGGCCCTGGTTGGGACGGGCGGGGTCTGCGGTCATGGCCGGATCATGCTACCGGCCGTGCCGTGCCGCCCTTGGACCTGGGCGAGAGCGGTGGCCACGAAACGCTCTGCCGGCCCCGGGTCGGCGCCCAGGTGGAGGTGGAGGTAGGAGGCCAGAAGGGTCGGGGTCGAGAAGCCGGCACTGGCGGAACCGGTACGTCCTTCCAGGTCGAGCGCCGACCCTCCTGGATCGACGGTCGAATAGTGGAATTCGTGACCTCGGAGCGCGGCACCGCGGGCGGCAACGGGGGTCTCGGACCTGGCCGTCGCCACGCGGTAGCCGAGGGAGAGCCTGCCGGTCATCGCCCCGTCGGCCTCGATGGCGCCACACAGCTTGTGGCCGTCGAGAGACCGGCACAGCCACAGGAGACCACCGCACTCGGCCCAGGCCACCAAGCCCTGCTCGATCCGCCGACGGACGTCGGCCAGCAGCGGCCGGTTGGACGACAAGGCCTCGGCGTAGACCTCTGGGAACCCGCCGCCGGCGTAGAGGCCGTCGGTGCCGTCGGGGAGGGCGGGGTCCACCAGCGGGTCGAAGGCAACGATCTCAGCACCGGCTTCGACCAGCCGAGCCACGTTGTCGGGGTAGGCAAAGCTGAACGCTCGGCCCCCGGGAACGGCGATGCGAACGGACCCGCCGGGGGGCACCATCGGGCGCGTCTCGGTCAATTGCCTGATGCTGTCGACGGACATCTTCGGGGCTGACTGCGCCACCGAGACAACGGCGTCGAGGTCGACCGCTCTGGCAATGGCATCGGCCAGTCGGTCGACTGCCTCGGCCACCTCGGTGGGGCGCTCGACGACCGGCACCAATCCCAGGTGGCGGTCCCGCCAGGTGAGGGCGTCGTCGCGGTGGAGCGCCCCGAGCACCGGAACCCCGTGCTCGATGAGCGGAGCGAGGGCCTCGCGCAACAACAACTCGTGATGGGGGCTTCCCACCTGGTTGAGGATGACCCCGGACAGGGAGACGTCCGGATCGAAGGTGTGATATCCGTGAACCAGAGCGGCGACCGACGTGCTCATGGCCGATGCGTCGACCACCAGGATCGTTGGCGCGTGCAGCAGAACGGTCATCTCCGCCGTGCTTGCCGTGCCCCCGCGGGTGGTGCTCGCCATTCCCCCGCAGGTGGAAAGGTCGGCATCCGAGCCGGGAGTGGCATCCGAGCCGGGAGTGGCTCCCGAGCCGGGCCCACCGGAGCGGGAGGGGGCTCCCGGCGACCAGGACGCGCCATCGAACAGCCCCATCACCCCTTCGACCACCAAAAGGTCGGAGCCGGCGGCGGCCTTGGCGGCCAGGGGGGCCATGGCGTCGGCCCCACAGATCCAGCTGTCGAGGTTTTGAGCAGGCCGGCCGGTCGCCACCGAGTGGTAGCCGGGATCGATGAAGTCGGGGCCGACCTTGGCCGAGGCGACCCGATGGCCCCGCTTCCGCAGTGCGGCCATGAGACCGGTGGCGATGGTCGTCTTGCCCACCCCCGAGTGGGTGCCGGCCACGACCAACCGAGGAGGCATGGGAGAGCTCATCGGTGGGGGATCCGGAGCGGTGCTGGGCGAATCAGAACTCGATTCCCTTCTTCGCTTTGATGCCCTGGTCGAACGCATGTTTGACCTTGCGCATCTCGGTCACCGTGTCGGCCACCTCGATGAGCTCGGGCGGCGCATCCCTCCCGGTGATGACCACGTTGGTCTTCGGCGACCGTCCCACCACCGCTTCGACCACCTCATCCACCCCCACCCAGCCGTACTTCACCGCGTAGGTCAGTTCGTCCAGGATCAAGAGGTCGTAATTGCCCGACGCCAGTTTCTCCTGGGTCACATCCCAGGCATGACGACCCTTGGCCGCCGTCTCATCGAGATCCTCGGACTCCCACGTGAAGCCGTCTCCCAGGGTGTGCCACTCGATGTTCAAATGGTCGGCCAGCTTTCGCTCGCCCGTCTTCCACTTGCCGCTCTTGATGAACTGGACCACGCCCACCCGCCAGCCCCGAGCCCAGCCCCGGCCCATGACGCCAAAGGCAGCGGACGACTTGCCCTTGCCGTAACCGGTGTTGATCAGGACGATGGACTCAGCGCGTGCCATGACCGTCACGGTACCGCTCGGAGCCAACGGCGCACGCCTGAGCCTCCGCCGGTGCCCCTGCTGTTCTTACACGAGAGGCCAGGCCAGGGACCCGGCGGCGGCCACCGTATAGGCTCGGCGCTCGGAACACAGGGAACCCGGTGAGAGTCCGGGGCTGTCCCGCAACTGTGATCGGGGAACGACCCTCACCGATGGCCACGGTCCGGAAACGGACGGGAAGGCCGAGGGAAGTGGTGATCCGAGAGCCAGGAGACCTGTTTCCCCGCCCCGGTGAGGGTGCGTGCCCTCTCGAGGGCAGGAAGGACGCGTGGACGTGGCAACGAGGGCTGGAGGACAGGGAACGCTGACACTGGTGCTCGGCGGTACCCGGTCGGGGAAATCAGAGGTGGCTGAGGGGCTGGCCGGCGAGCGCGCCGGTTCGGACGGGTCCGTCACCTACGTGGCCACCGGGGCCTTCCCGACGGGCGCTGGGGACCCCCTCTGGGACGCCAGGGTGCGGGCCCACCGCATCCGTCGTCCCGCTCGCTGGGAGACGATGGAGCTCGGCCCGGGTCGTGACCTGGGCGCGGCCACCGGGACCCTCGCCGGTACGGTCCTCATCGACTCGTTGGGTGCATGGGTGGCGGGACTGGACGGCTTCCGGGTCGATCACGAGCGACTGTGCGCGGACCTTCGGGCGCGGGTCGACACCAACAACGACCTCACCGTCGTCGTCAGCGAGGAGGTTGGGTTGGGCGTGCACCCTCCGACATCGATCGGGGTGGCCTTCGCCGACGCCCTCGGACTGGCCAACCAGCGCCTTGCCGCCGTCTGCGATGAGGTGCTGCTCGTGGTGGCGGGGCGGGTTCTGGCCTTAGGCAGAGGGCGCTGAGCATGCGTGGGGCGGTGGCGTTCCTAACGCCTCTCGGCAAGGCGCGGGTGCCGCAGCCCTCATCGCTGGTGTGGTTTCCGCTCGTCGGCGGAGCCATCGGCGCATTGTTGGGCCTGCTGTGGTGGGGGCTGGCCAAGGCGTGGCCCCCGGGTGTGGCGGCGGCCCTGGTCGTCGCGGCCGATCTCGGGCTCACCGGGATGTTGCACGTCGACGGTCTGGTCGATTCCGCCGACGGGCTGTTGCCGCCGCACCTCTCGCACGAGCGGCGGTTGGCGGTCATGAAGGAGTCGACGTCGGGAGCGTTCGGCATCGCCTCGGCTGTGGCCGTGCTGCTGTTGCGGTGGGTGGGATTGGTGGCCATCAAGCCGTCGATCGTGCTGCTGGTGGGCATCTGGGCCGGGTCGCGGACGATCATGGCCGTGGTGGCCACCACCGTCCCGTACGCCCGCCCCGAGGGCGGCCTGGCCTCCGCCTTCATCGAGCCCGATCCGGGAAATGACCCCAGCAAGCGCCGGTCCGGCCGGGCCCGGAGAAACAGCGTGCTCGTGGGGTCGCTCGGGGTGATCGTGGCCCTCGGGTTCTGCATCGCCTGGCGTCCCATCGGCGGTGCGGTAACGGTGCTGGTCGAGGTGGCCGCGGCCACACTGGTGGTCTGGTTCGCTCGGCGCCGGATCGGCGGCTTCACCGGCGATGTCCTGGGTGCGGCCGGCATCGTGGCCGAGACCCTGGCCCTGGTCGTAGCGGCGGCACGATGGTGAACGGGCTGCGGCAGCGCATGTTGGGGACGGCCGTCGGTTTGATGGTCGACCGGCTCATGGGTGAGCCGCCGGCAATCGTGCACCCGGTGGCCCGGTTCGGACAGGGGATGGCCTGGCTCGACCAGCGGTGGTGGCGAGATGACCGGGTTCGTGGAGTGGCCTATGCCACCGTCGGGCTGGGGGCGGCGGGGGCTGCTGGCTTCCTCCTCGACGGGGTCCTGCCAGCCGCCGCGGCCACGGCCACGGCCACGGCCATGTCGGTTGCCGGGCGTGCCCTGGGCGATGCGGCGGTGACCGTCGGCTCCGCCATCGCCCGGGAGGACCTGGCCGCTGCACGCGACGGGCTATCCGCCCTGGTGGCTCGAGACCGGCACGGGCTCGAGGAGAAGGAGATCGTGCGGGCCGTCGTGGAGTCGGTGGCCGAGAACAGCGCCGATGCCATCGTGGCCCCGGCCCTGTGGGGATCCCTGGGCGGTGCGACCGGAGCGCTGGTGCATCGGGCGGCAAACACACTCGACGCCATGGTGGGTTACCGGAACGATCGGTACGGTCGCTTCGGTTGGGCTGCCGCTCGAGCAGACGACGTGCTGGCCTGGCCGGCCGCTCGCATCACGGCAGTGTTGGTGGCCCTGGTTCGTCCGGCCCGGGCCCTCGACATCTGGCGCGCCGTCCGGCGGGACGCGCCCCACCATCCCTCGCCCAATGCCGGTGTCTCCGAGGCCGCCTTCGCCGCCGCCCTAGGCCTTCGACTGGGCGGTACGAACCGGTACGGCGACCGGATTCAGGAACAGCCGCACCTGGGGAACGGTCGGCCGGCAGAGGCAGAGGATATCGACCGTGTCGTCCGGTTAAGCCGGGATATCACCGTGGCTCTGGGCCTGTTGCTGGCGGCGCCGGCGCTGGGTGCCAGGGTGTTCGGTGTGCACCCCGGGCACACTGGTCGTCGACTGCGCCAGCAACCCAGCGAAAGGCCACGACCCAGCCAAACGCCACGACGCAGCCAGCGACGACGCAGCCAAAGGAAGCCATGACCCCTACAGCGATTGAGACAGCGGCCGAGACAGCGGTCGAGGCGGTGACGGAGACCGAAGATCGGGACGACGCCATGCTGGTGAAGTCGCTGGTTCCCGCCCCTGGTCCTCATGGTGACGACGCCGGCGCGGTGGCTGCGGTCCTGGGGGTGGAGGTGTCCACTCTGCTCGACCTGTCTGTCAGCATGAACCCGTTCGCCCCGAGCGTGGCCGCAGTGGCCGGGTCCCACCTCGACGCCCTGGCGCGCTACCCGGCCCAGAGGGACGTGAGTATGGCCACCGGGTCGCTGGCCGAGGCCATGGGCGTCGAGCCAGGCCGCCTGCTGTTGACCAACGGGGGGTCCGAAGCCATCGCCCTGGTGGCGTCCGAGGTCGGTCGCGGCTGGGTCGACGAGCCCGATTTCTCGCTCTACCGGCGCCACCTCTCCCACCTCGACCCGGCCGGGGCGCGGTTCCGTTCCGATCCGCACAACCCGACCGGAGCGCTGGCCGGGCCCGGTGACCGCGCCGACGTGTGGGACGAGGCGTTCTATCCGCTGGCCACCGGACGGTGGACACGGGGCGATGCCGACCAGGGTGGTTCGCTGGTGGTGGGTTCGCTGACCAAGTTGTTCGCCTGTCCCGGACTTCGGCTCGGCTACGTCCTGGCCCCGGCAGGAAACGTCGATATCGTCCGCCGGTTGCGGGCCCGCCAGCCTCGATGGTCCGTCAATGCGCTGGCGCTGGCCGTCCTGCCCGATCTCCTGGCCGGAGCCGACCTTGCCGGCTGGGCCGCGTCCACCTCCGCCGTCCGCCGGGAGCTCTCCGACCTGTTGGGCGCGTACCGGCTCCGGCCCCGCCCCAGCGCGGCGAACTTCATCCTGGTCGATGGGGCCACGGGCCTGCGTGACGCCCTGGCCAGCAGGGGCGTGCTGGTGAGGGACTGCACCAACTTCGGCTTGCCCGACTCGGTCCGAATCGCCGTTCCCGATCCTGCGGGGCTGATGCGACTGTCCACGGCACTCCTGGAGGTATGGACATGAGGGGCGCGCTCATGGTGTGCGGTACGGCCAGCGATGTGGGCAAGAGCCAGATCGTCGCCGGCCTGTGCCGGTTGCTGGCCCGTCAGGGAGTCCGGGTGGCGCCGTTCAAGGCCCAGAACATGGCTCTGAATTCGTTCGTCACCCCCGACGGCCACGAGATCGGCAGGGCGCAGGCCATGCAGGCCATGGCGGCCGGGGTGGAGCCGGACGTGGCCATGAACCCGATACTGCTCAAGCCGACCAGTGACCGGTCGAGCCAGGTCGTCGTGCTGGGCCGGCCCTGGAAGACGCTCGACGCCGTGGCCTACCACGCAGCCAAGCCCGAGCTGATGGGGGTGGTGACCGACGCGCTGGCCGACCTCCGCTCCCGCTACGACGTCATCTTGTGCGAGGGTGCCGGCAGTCCGGCAGAGATCAACCTGCTCGAGGGGGACCTGGTGAACCTGGGGCTGGCCTCGAAGGTGGGCATCCCGGCCATCGTGGTCGGCGACATCGACCGGGGAGGCGTGTTCGCCGCCCTCTACGGGACTGTCGCCCTGTTGCCGGACGAGCTCCGACGGTGGGTTCGAGGATTTGTGATCAACAAGTTCCGCGGCGACCCTGCCCTGCTGGGCGACGCTCTGGCCGACCTGGAGCGACGGACGGGCCGACCGACACTGGGCGTGCTCCCGTTTGCCGAGGGATTGACGCTCGACGCCGAGGACTCGCTGGCCCTGTCCCTGACCCAGGGAGCCCGACGGGGAACCGGGTCTGGGCCGTCGGCGGAGAGCACTGAGCGGGATCCCCTCGACATCGTGGTCATCCGCTTTCCCCATATCTCCAACTTCACCGATGTCGACGCGCTGGCCGTGGAGCCGGGGGCGTCGGTGCGGTTCGTGGACTCGCCGGACTCGTTGGGCCAGCCCGACCTGGTGGTGCTGCCGGGGTCCAAGACGACAGCGGATGACCTGGCCTGGATGCGGTCGCGAGGCTTCGAGGAGGCCCTATCCGAGCTCCGCGGCGACGGTGCCGGCGGCGTCCGGGCCGATTCGCCGATGATCCTGGGCATCTGTGGTGGGTACCAGATGCTGGGTGAGCTGATCGAAGATCCCGGATCGATCGAGAGCCGCACCGGAGTGGTCTCCGGCCTCGGCCTGTTGGATCTTCGCACGGTCTACCTGGTGGACAAGCGCACCCGGCAGCGTCGAGGGCGGACGACCTGGCGACAGTCGTCGCTGCTGCGGCCCTACCCCTCCTCTCCGGGACGCGTACCGGGTGCGACCGGGGCCGGCACCTCGTTCCAGCCGGACTGGGAGCTCGAGGGGTCGCCGCGTCAGACGCCGTCAATCGCCATCTCCGGCTACGAGATCCATCACGGACGCACGCACGCCGGCCCGTCTGCCGTGCCCTGGTTCCTGATGGGGGATGGCCGCGGGCAGCGGACCGAGGGGATCATCGACGACAGGAACGGCGTGTGCGGATCGAGCCTGCACGGGCTGTTCGAAGGGGACGAGTTCCGAGCGACGCTGCTGGGCGCGGTGGCCGAGCGTCGAGGGAAGCGGTGGGCCCCGTCGGGCGTGTCGTTCGCCCTCGCCCGACAGGGTCAGATCGACCAGTTGGCCAACCTGTGCCAGGACCACCTGGATCTCGACGCCCTGTGGCTGTTGATCACCGAGGGCGGCGGAACCCGGGGCGACGAATCGGCCGGGGCCGATCGTCCGACGACGGCGGCATCGTCATGATCCTCGTCCTTACCAACGCCGATACCGAGATCCTCTCGCTGCGCGTCGTGGCCGAGATGCTGCCGCCCGGGTTCCCGGCCCTGCGAGCCGCCAATCCGATGCACCTCGACGGTGCGCCCGAGCTGGAGGGCGTGACCGCGGTCATCGTCCGCCTGCTCGGGGGTCGCCAGTCCTGGGAGACGCCCTTCGACGACCTGCGCGCCGACTGCCTCCGCCGGGGTGTGCCGCTGCTGGCCTTCAGCGGTGAGGCGGTGCCGGACGCCGAGCTCGCCGCCCTGTCTACGGTGCCCAGTGCCACCGTTACCGAGGCGTTCCGCTACCTGACGCAAGGGGGTGTCGAGAACCTGAGCAACATGCTCCGGTTCGTGGCCGACACCGTGCTGATGGAGGGATTCGGTTTCGATGCGCCAGTCGAGATCCCGGCTTACGGCATCCTGCCCACGGCCGGAGCCAGTCATGGACCGGATGTACCGACCGTCGCCGTGTTCTTCTACCGGGCTCACGTGGTGTCGGGGAACACGCGCTTCGTGGACGAGCTCTGCGACGGCATCAGGGCGATGGGAGCCAACGCCCTCCCCGTCTACGGCTACTCCCTGCGCTCCGATGCCCCGACCGGTGGCGACCGGTCGGGGCGGTCACCGGTGGTGGACCTGTTGGCGGCCCAGGGGGTCGACGCCGTCATCACCACCGTGCTGGCGGCGGGGAGCCTCGACGAGGAAGCCGAATGCTGGGATGCCGGCGCCCTGGCCGAGCTCGACGTTCCCGTGGTGCAGGCCATCTGTGCCACGGTGCCCTCCAATACCTGGCTATCCTCCTCGACCGGGCTGTCGCCCATGGACGTGGCCATGGCGGTGGCCATTCCGGAGTTCGATGGACGGATCGTGAGCGTGCCGTTCTCGTTCAAGGAGACGGTCGATGCCGACGACGTCCTGGGTTCTCCGGTGACTGCGTATCGGACCCGACCCGACCGCGTGGCGCGGGTGGCGGGACTGGCCGTGCGTCTCGCTCGACTCCGCCGGACGCCACCAGCGGAGAAGCGGGTGGCCCTGGTCCTCTCGGCCTACCCGACCAAGCGAAGCCGGCTGGGCAACGCCGTAGGCCTGGACACCCCGGCGTCGGTGATCGATCTCCTGCGCGCCCTGCGAGATGCCGGCTTCCGGGTCGACCGCATCCCCGAGTCGGGCGACGACCTGATGGCGGAGCTGGCCGACGCGCTGACCTACGAGCGGGACACCTTGTCGCCGGTCCAATCGGCGCGAGCCGTGGGCCGCTGGTCCGGGCATGCGTACCGTTCCTGGTTCGCCGACCTTCCAGCTGACCTGCAGACCACCATCATCGAGGCGTGGGGCGAGGCTCCCGGCACCGTCTACGTCGAGCCCTCCGTCGAGCGGGCGGCTTCCGATGGGTCCGGGGCAGCTCCTGTTCCGTCGGATCGCGGGACTCCTGTCCCGACGGATCGGGGTACTCCTGTACCGTCGGATCGCGGTACGTCCGATGTCGACCTGGTCTTTACCGGGATCGATCTCGGTGGGGTGCTGGTGACCGTGCAGCCGCCGCGGGGTTTCGGGGAGAACCCGATCGCCGTGTACCACTCGCCCGATCTGCCCCCCACCCATCATTACCTCGGCTTCTACCGCTGGCTCGACCAGGGCTGGGGCGCCGACGCCGTCGTTCACGTGGGCAAGCACGGCACCCTGGAGTGGTTGCCGGGCAAGTCGGTGGGCCTGTCGGCGTCCTGCTTCCCCGACGCGGCCCTGGGCGACCTGCCGTTCATCTATCCGTTCGTGGTGAACGATCCCGGTGAGGGCACCCAGGCCAAGCGACGCACCCACGCGGTCATCGTCGACCATCTGGTTCCCCCGTTGACCCGGGCAGAGCTCTATGACGACCTGGCCAAGCTCGAGTCCCTCCTGGACACCCACGCCCAGGTGGCGACGCTCGATCCGTCCAAGCTCCCCGAGGTTCGTCGTCAGGTGTGGGAGGTCATGGTGGCCGCCGAGATCCACCGAGATCTGGGTTTGCACAGCCCCACCGGCACCCCCGATCCCGCCGGCATCCCGGACAGGTCGCAGGGCTCCGAGAACAGCGCCCCTTCCTTCGACGATCCTGCTTTTGACGACCTGCTCTTCGACGTCGACGGCTATCTGTGCGAGCTGAAGGACGCGCAGATCAGAGGGGGGCTGCACGTGCTGGGGACAGCACCGGTGGAGGGCCCGCTGGTCGAGATGGTGCTGGCCATCACGCGCCTTTCCCAGAACCGGGTGGGATCGCTGCGGTCCGAAGTGGCCGAGCAGATCGGTGAAGGGGACGACCCCCATTCGTTCGATCGGGTCGAAGAGGAGTGCCGCCGACGGGTCGAGGCGTGCCAACGGGCCGGTTGGCTGCTCGGCGCCGTGTCGCATCTCGACGATCCCGCCGGCGTGATCCGGTCCTCGCCCGTCCTGCGGTGGGTGTGTCAGGGGTTGGTCCCCGCCTTGGCCGCAACCACGGGCGAGATCGACGCAGTCCTGGCCGCACTGGACGGCCGGTTCATCCCCCCGGGGCCGAGCGGGGCGCCGTCGAGGGGGATGGCCCATGTGCTGCCCACCGGTCGCAACTTCTACTCGGTCGATCCCAAGGCCATCCCCTCGCCCCTGGCCTGGCAAGTGGGGACGGCGCTGGCTGATCGCTTGGTCGACCGGCACGTGTCAGAGGAGGGTCGGTACCCTACGACGGTCGGGTTGGTGGTGTGGGGGACGGCCGCCATGCGCACGGCCGGCGATGACGTGGCCGAGATCCTGGCCCTCATCGGCGTCCGACCGCGGTGGGCGGACGAGTCCGGCCGCGTCGAGGGAATCGAGCTGATCCCCCTGGCCGAGCTGGGCCGTCCCCGTGTCGATGTCACCGTGCGCATCTCGGGCTTCTTCCGCGATGCCTTCCCCCACGTGCTCGGACTCTTGGATGATGCCTTCGCGCTCGTGGCCGCGGCAGCCGACGAGCCGGAGGACCAGAACCCCATCGCTCGCGCCGGGACGGCGGATCCGAGGGTGTTCGGACCGAAGCCGGGCGCCTACGGATCGGGAATCCTGACTTTGCTCGAGTCCCGGAACTGGCGGACCGACGACGACCTGGCCGAGGTCTACCTGGCCTGGGGCGGATACGCCTACAGCCGAAGCCCCGCCGATCGAGATGCCGTGACCGGCGCCTCGGGGCCCATCGTGGGATCGGCTGCCCCCGAGGCGCTCCGCCGTCGGCTGGCCGCGGTGGAGATCGCGGTCAAGAACCAGGACAACCGCGAGCACGACATCTTCGACTCGGACGACTACCTCCAGGATCACGGGGGCATGGTGGCCGCGGTTCGGGCCCTCACCGGCGTCCAGCCCAAGGCCTGGTTCGGCGACTCGTCGGATCCTGCCCGCCCCCGTATGCGGTCCCTGGCCGAAGAGGCGGCCCGCGTCGTCCGGAGCCGGGTGGTCAACCCGAAATGGCTCTCGGCCATGCAGCGGCACGGGTACAAAGGGGCCTTCGAGATGGCCGCCACCGTCGACTATCTCTTCGGCTACGACGCAACCGCCGGCGTGGTCGAGGACTGGATGTACGAGAAGGTGACCGAGGCCTACGTTGGGGACCCGGGCATGCGGAAGTTCTTCGAGGAGTCCAACCCGTGGGCGCTCCGGTCGATCGCCGAGCGCCTGTTGGAGGCCGATGAGCGCGGCCTGTGGGATGCATCCACCGAGGCCCGCAACACGCTCCGGGCTGCCGTCCTCGAGGCCGAGGGTTGGGAGGAGTCTCGGTGACCAGCTCGTCAGGCGAACACGGGTCCAGGCCCTCCTTCCCGTTCAGCGCGGTGGTAGGCCACGAGAGCCTTCGGATGGCGCTGCTGTTGTGCGCGGTGGACCCGGGCATTGGAGGCGTCCTCCTCCGAGGGCAAAAGGGCAGTGCCAAGACGACGTTGGCCCGAGGGCTGGCCACCCTGCTGCCTGGCGATGCACCGTTCGTCGAGCTGCCGGTGGGCGCGTCCGAGGACCGACTGGTGGGCTCCATCGACCTCCGGGCCGCCCTGACCGGCGGGGAGCGACGGTTCGCGGCAGGCCTGCTGCAGGCGGCCCACGGTGGGGTCCTCTACGTGGACGAGGTCAATCTCCTTCCCGATCACCTGGTCGATGTGCTGCTCGACGTGGCCGCCAGCGGTGTCAACCGCGTGGAGCGGGAGGGGGTGTCGCACAGCCATCCCAGCCGGTTCGTCCTGGTCGGCTCCATGAACCCGGAGGAGGGCGAGCTCCGTCCTCAGCTCCTCGATCGATTCGGCCTGTCCGTTGACGTGATCGCCAGCACGGATCCGGGCGAGCGGGCCGAGGCCGTCCAGCGACGCCTGGCCTTCGACGCCGACCCCGAGGGCTTTCTGGCCACCTGGCAAGAGGCCGAGGATGCCCTCCGGGACCGGTTGGAGCAGGCCCACACGGCGCGTGTGACGCCCGATCTGATCCTGCGGGTGTCCACCCTGTGCGCTGAAGCAGGGGCTGAGGGGCTGCGGGCTGATCTGGTCATCTGCCGCGCCGCAGCGGCGCTGGCCGGGTGGGAGGGTGCCGAGGAGGCATCGGAGTCGGAGGTCAGGCGGGTGGCGGATCTGGCTCTCGGTCATCGCCGTCGGCGTTCGCCGTTCGAGGCGCCGGGCATGGCGGCCGACGAGCTCGACCGACTGCTGGATGATGCCTTCGCCGACCAGGATGCGGGAGAGTCCGGCGATACCGGCAGCGGTCAGTCCGACGGAGTCGCCGACGCCGGTGCTGGTTCATCGGATGACGCTGGTTCACGAGATGACGCCGGAGGACCTGGCAACGGTGCTGCTGGCGACGGTGCTGCTGGCGACGCCGGTGGACTTCGACCTGGCGATGATGCTGGCAGTGCGGGATCGAACGAGGGCCCTGAGGACGAAGCGTCCGGACCGGAGCAGGTGGTCGAGCCGGGGGCTGCACCCGGCCGCGTTCGTCGAATCGAGGCTGGTGCGACCTCAGCGGGGGTGACATCCGTCGCCCAGGCGTCGGGTAGGCGCACTGTGACGCTCGGTGATCGCGGGAGGTTGGTGTCGGATCGGGTTCCTGAACCCGGCCGTCCGCTTGGATCCATTGCCGTGACGGCCACGATGACCGCAGCCGCCGCCCGCCAGCGTGGAGGCGGGGCGCTGGCCATCGAGGAGGAGGACCTGCGAGAGGCGGTACGGCAAGAACGCGCTGCCAACCTGGTGGTCCTCGCCGTGGACGCCTCCGGCTCGATGGGGGCCCATGGGCGGATGGCGGCGGCAAAAGGGGCGGTGCTGGCTCTCCTGATGGATGCATACCAGCGTCGGGATCGAGTAGCGCTCGTCACCTTCCGAGGCGATGCCGCTGACATCGCACTGCGGCCGACGGGGAGCACCGAGGTGGCCCAGGCTCGGCTCAGTGACCTGCCCGTCGGTGGTCGCACGCCGCTGGCCTCGGGAATCGATATGGCGCTCGGCGTCGTTCGCGCCGCGACCCACGGAGCGTATAGACCGCTCTTGGTCGTGGTATCCGATGGCCGAGCCACCGCCGCTCAAGGAGGTGTCGACCCGGTCCAGGCCTCCTTGTTGGCGGCAGAAGCAGTCCGTCGCCAGGGTGTGAGCGCCGTGGTGGTCGACGCCGAAGGGATCAGCTCGACCGACGGCTCCCCGGCCGGCGTTCGGTTGGGTCTGGCGCGGCCGTTGGCCGAGGCGATGGGGGCCCGGTATCTCACCGTCGACGATCTCTCAGCCGAGGTCATCACCGATGCCGTCCGTAGTGCGCTGCCGGCGTTCTGAGCTCGGGAGGGCGCACGGCTGGCTCTTTCTGAGCTTCGGGGCGGACCGGCGCGTCACACGCCTCGCTTCGAGCCGGTGGAGGGCCGAGGAGCTGAGCTTCGGCCCTCCGTCGTTTTTGCATCTGCGCCCTGCTTGGGCGAAACGGGGAAGGACCCGTTGCGAGAGCACAAGCATCCAAAGTTTGCTCGGTCCGGCCGTGTACCCTCCCCGCCATGAGCGCCCGATGGGACCCGATGAAAGGCATCCTGGCCGGACCAATCGACGGCCCGGCCAAGCTGGCCACCATCTATCCAGAGGTCGAAGCACCGCAAGGACTGGCGGTCACCCACCGGGCCTCGGGTTTCAGGGGGACTGTCGTCCGACTGGAAGCAGGCGGCGTGGAGCTGAGGGGTCAGACAGGGCTCGAGAGGGTGTTCCGCGAGGCCCCGGGTGCGTTCTCCGTCGATGGTCGGGCCGTGACCTTGGTCCGACCCCGAGGGCCCAAGCCAGCTTCAGCCGGAGTCACTGCGTCGGGATCGGTGGCCGTTCCCAGCCAACCGGCCCGGGTGGCGAGGGCCGGTCGCATCCTGGTCGAGGGGATCCATGACGCCGAGTTGGTGGAACGGGTGTGGGGGGACGACCTCAGAATCGAGGGCATCGTGGTCGAACGGCTGGATGGCATCGACCATCTCCCCGGAGTCGTTCGCCAGTTCAGGCCCGACCCCGCCCGTCGGCTCGGCGTCTTGGTGGACCACCTGGTCCCGGGGAGCAAAGAGGCTCGTCTGGCCGCCGCCATGGCCGATAACAACGTCTTGATCACGGGTACCCCGTACGTCGATGTGTGGGAAGCAGTCAAGCCCGCCGTCGTGGGTATCGACGCCTGGCCCAGCATCCCGAAGGGCGAGGATTGGAAGAGCGGCATCTGTCACGCCCTGGGCGTTCCCGACCCGATCACCATGTGGCGCCGGATCCTGGCCGCGGTTGACTCCTACGTCGACCTGGAGCCTCCCCTGGTTGGGGCGGTGGAGGCGCTGATCGACTTCGTGACCGATACACGCTGATCACGGTCACCGTTCAGCGGACGGGGGAAACGAGGCGCGTGGACCTCGAGCCCTCGGACAGAGCGGCCCTCCTGGTCCGCTCTGTCCGGTGCCAGGTGCCAACTGTCGGATGTCGCGTCCCGGATGGGTAGGCCCGAGCCATTGGGATGGGGCAGGCTGTGATGGTGCCAGCCGTCACGAAACGCATGGGAATGTTCCCGCTGTCGACCGTCCTGTTCCCCGGCGGTCAACTGCCGCTGCAAGTTTTCGAGCCGCGGTACCTGGCGCTCACCGCCGATTGTCTCGGCCAGGATCGGCAATTCGGGGTCGTCATGATCACCAGGGGCTCAGAGGTAGGGGGTGGCGACGAGCGAGTCGAAACAGGCACCGTGGTTCGGATCGACCGGGGGTCTCAGCTGCCGGGCAATCGGCTGTTCTTGGAGGTCCGAGGCGTCCGCCGCATGCGCGTGCATGAGTGGATGGCCGACGATCCCTACCCGCAGGCCATGGTGGAGGAGATCGCCGATGCTCCATTGGACCACGCCGACGGTCAGGTCCTGGCCTCAGCGGAGACCGCGGTGCGACGCCTGCGGTCGCTGCTCTCGGAGATGGGGGACGTTCCCGCCATACCCCACGACCTCGACCTCGGCGACAAGGCGGAAGAGGTGGCATGGCGCTTGTGTGCCTTGGCCCCGCTAAACCTGATGGACCGTCAACATCTGCTCGAGACCGATGAGCCGAAGCTCCGTATGGAGACGTTGACCCAGCTGTGCCAGGCCATGGCCGCCGATGTGACCAGCCTGCTCTCCGGCGGATTCGGCGAGGGCGTCTCCGGCGGATTCAGCGGCGACGGACTCGACGACGGCCCCGAGGACGACGGCCCCGAGGACGACGGCCCCGAGGACGACGGCCCCGAGGACGACGGGCCCCGAGGACACGGGCCCCGACTGAGATCCCTTCCGGCTGCTCCTCCTCGGCGCCACTCGGTTCGCCCTAGGAGACAGCGAGATCCGCTTCGTCCCAGTAGGCGTTGACCGACGCGATGAGGCCGTCGTCGTTGACGGTGAACACCTCGATCCCGGCGATGGTCATGGTGCTGCCACCGCTCGCCACGACGATCTGGAAGTTGATGGCTACCTGGTCGCCGCAGGTATGGACCGAAGGGGCGGAGAACGTCCATCCCTCGCTGGCCTCGATGCTGCCGGCGAAGAAGGCAGAGATGGCATCGCGCCCGACGTTCGGAGGGTTCGAAGCCGGATCGGCCTGGACGGCGTCCTCGGTGAACAGAGAGGCGATGGCATGGGGATCTCGTGAGTTGAGGGTGGACACGTAGTGGGCGATGAGAGCTCGGAGCTCGTCGGATGTGGGCACGGGACCTCCTGGGGTCGTTGCGAGCACGTGGCGGTGTGCGACGAGCGCCGGATGGGTCTGGATCAGGCGCCGGTGGCGTGCACGCCCCCATCGACATGCACCATCTCTCCGGTGGTCATGGGAAAGAGGTCGGAGAACAAGGCGATGCAGGCCCGGGCCACCACGTCGGTGTCGAGCAGATCCCAGCCCAACGGAGCCCGTGATGCCCAGGTGTCCTCGAAGGCGCTGAAACCGGGTATCGACTTGGCCGCCATCGTCTTGACCGGTCCCGCCGCCACCAGGTTCACCCGGACCTTGTCGGGCCCAAGGTCCCGGGCCAGGTAGCGGGACAGGGACTCGAGGGCCGCCTTGGACACCCCCATCCAGTCGTAGGCGGGCCAGGCCACGGTGGCATCGAAATCGAGGCCGACCACCGACGCCCCCACGCCCCCGTTGGCCCCGGCTGCGGCCAGCAGGGGCCGGAATGCCTCGGCCAATGCCTTCAGCGAGTAGGCAGAGACGTGGAGGGCAACTTGCACCTGTTCCCAGTCGGCCTCGAAGATGTCCCCGCCCAGGCATTCCGGCGGAGCAAAGGCGATGGCATGGAGCAGGCCGTCCAGCCGGTCCCACTTGGCGCCGAGCTCGGCCGCCGCCGCGGCCAGCTGCTCCGGTTGGGCGACATCGATCTCGAGGACGTCCACCGGGTCGCGGAGCTTGCGCGCCGTCCGACGGGTCAGCGACAGGCCGCGTCCGGCGCCGCTGAGGACCACCTCGGCCCCTTCTTCTTGCGCCAGGCGAGCCACGGCAAAGGCCAACGATGCGTCGGTCAGTACCCCGGTCACCAGGATTCGCTTTCCTGTCAGCAGTCCCATGGGGCGGCAGGTTACAGGGGGAGATGGCCGAGGGCCCGCGGGCGCCCGCGGGTCCGAGGCCAGCGGTGCGGTGTGCAAGGGTATGGCCCATGCGTGTCGGAATACTCGGAGGAACAGGCCCAGCCGGGCGGGGGTTGGCTCTACGCCTTGCCGTCGCCGGGATCCCATCGGTCATCGGATCGCGTGATCCGGACCGAGCCAAGGAGATGGCGGGACACTTGCGGGAGGAGTGGCCCGAACAAGACCTCAAGATCGACGGCGCAGCGAACGAGGAGGTCGCCCAGTGCGACATCGTGGTCGTGGCCACGCCGTGGGAGGGCGTGGTGTCCACGCTCAAGCCGCTGGCCGCCCCACTGGTCGGCAAGGTCGTGATCTCCATGGTCAATGCCCTGGCCAAAGAGGGGCGTGAATTCCTCGCCCTCGTACCTCCACGAGGCTCGATGGCAGCCACGATCCAGGCCGTGCTGCCCGACTCCTTGGTCTCGGCCTCGTTCCACCACCTGCCTGCGTCGGAGTTGGGCAAGCTCGATGTCGTCCTCGAGGCCGACGTCCTGGTGTGCTCGGACCACGCCGACGCCACGCAGGCGACGGTGGACCTGATCGATGCCATCGAGGGTCTTCGAGGTGTCGATGCGGGAAGCTTGTCCCAGGCCGCACCCATCGAGGCGTTCACTGCTGTCCTGATCAGCGTCAACATCCGCTACAAGGTCCACTCCACGGTCGTCCTGGCCGGCTTCGATAGCTGACGGACCGGCCCGCTCGATGATGCGCCTCTACGACACCGCCCGGCAGGCAGTCGTGCCCTTTGAGCCGGGACCCTTGGTGACCCTGTATTCCTGTGGCATCACCCCCTACGATGCCGCCCACCTCGGCCACGCCGCGGTGTATCTCACCTTCGATATCCTGCAGCGCCGGCTGCGCGATCTGGGCCACGACACCCGCTGCGTGCGGAACGTGACCGACGTGGACGACGACATCTTGCGCAAGGCTCGAGAGCTCGGTGTGCACTACCTCGATCTGGCGGCCGAGGAGATCGCCCGGTTCGACGCCGACATGAACACCCTGGGGCTCATTCCGGCCTGGTCAGAGCCCCGAGCCACGTCGGCCATTCCCGACATCTTGACCCTGATAGCCGCCGTCCTCGACAGCGGCCATGCCTACCAATCGGGGGGGTCGGTGTACTTCGACGTCACCACCTTCGGTCGGTTCGGCGACTTGAGCCACCTGGATGCGGCGGCCATGTTGGCCCTGGCCGCCGACAACGGAGGCAATCCGGGGGACCCCAACAAACGCAATCCACTCGACTTCGTCCTCTGGCAACCGTCGCTGTCCGACGAGCCGTCCTGGGAGTCGCGTTGGGGACCTGGCCGACCGGGTTGGCACATCGAGTGCTCGGCGCTGGCCCTGCGGGAGCTCGGGGAGACGGTTGATGTGCACGGCGGTGGCCGGGACCTGGTCTTCCCTCACCATGAGTGCGAGACGGCCCAGTCCGAGTCGGTCACCGGCCGGCCCTTCGTCCGCCACTGGCTGCATGTGGGTCTGGTCGGGCTGGATGGGACCAAGATGTCCAAGTCGTTGGGCAACCTGGTCTTCGTGGGCGAGCTCCTCGAGCGGTGGCAGGCGGTGGCCATCCGCACCGCCCTCCTGGCCCACCACTACCGGGAGGACTGGGAGTGGACGGCTGACGACATGCCCAGGGCGGCCGCCCGGCTCGAGGCGTGGAGAAAGGGATCGGGCCAGTCGGAGCAGTCGCTCGGAGACGAGGGCGACGACCCGGCCCTGGACGCCGTCCGCCGGGCCCTCGACGACGATCTCGATACCCCCGCGGCGCTGGCCGCACTGGACGACCTGGCCAGCCGGGGGCTCCCGGTGGATCGGGGAACCCAGTTGCTCGGGATTACTCTGTAGGTTCCAGTACTCGGTAGTCGCCGGCGGGGACTGATGTTGCTCGCCGGGGATCGCGAGACAGATCATCGCGAGACGGATGTTCGCGAGACAGAAAGGCACACGATGGCAGGCGAAATCTCGGTCCGGCTTCCCGACGGCTCGACCAGGGAGCTCCCGGAGGGGACGACCGCCCTCGAGTTCGCCAAGTCCATCGGCCCGCGGCTGGCCAAGGCGGCCGTGGCTGCCACCGTCGACGGTGCCGAGGTGGATCTGTCCACGGTGCTGAACGATGGGGACGAGGTGGCCGTGCTCACCGCCGATTCCGACGCGGGCAGAGCAGTACTACGGCATTCCACCGCCCACGTCCTGGCCCAGGCCGTGTTGCGGCTGTGGCCGGGCGCGCACTTCGCCATCGGTCCGGTGATCGAGGACGGCTTCTACTATGACTTCGAGCTGCCCGGCGGGGCGCACTTCAGCGACGATGATCTCGACCGCATCGAATCGACCATGCGGGAGATCCTGGCCGAGGACCAGCCGTTCGTCCGCCACGAACACTCGATCGCCGAGGGGTTGTCGCTGTTCGAGGACCAGCCGTTCAAGCGCGAGATCATCGAGGCCGTGGGCGCCGGCGCCCAGGAGGTCGATGCCGGGCCGACCGATTCCGGCCCCGAGGTCTCGACCTACTGGAACTCGCCGACGTTCACCGACCTGTGCCGCGGGCCCCATGTGCCGTCGACCAGCCGTCTCGGTCATTTCCGGCTCATGCGGGTGGCCGGCGCGTACTGGCGGGGCGACGAGAAACGTCCTCAGCTGCAACGGATCTACGGAACGGCCTGGGAGTCGGAGAAGTCCCTCGCCGCCCACCTGCACAAGCTGGAGGAGGCGGAACGCCGTGACCACCGGCGCCTGGGTGCCGAGCTGGACCTGTTCTCCTTCCCCGAGGAGATCGGGTCGGGTCTGCCCGTGTTCCATCCCAAGGGCGGCACCGTCCGCCGATTGATGGAGGAGTACTCCCGGCAGCGACACGTGAGGGCGGGCTACGAGTTCGTCAACACCCCGCACATCACCAAGGCCGAGCTGTTCGAAACCTCGGGCCACTTGGACTGGTTCTCCGACGGCATGTTCCCGCCCATGGAGCTCGACGGGGGCCAGCAGTACTACGTCAAGCCGATGAACTGCCCGTTCCACATCCTCATCTACAAGGCCAAGCAGCGGTCCTATCGCGACCTTCCCATGCGGCTGTTCGAATTCGGCACCGTGTACCGGTACGAGAAGTCGGGCGTGGTCCACGGGCTGACCCGGGTGCGGGGCCTGACCATGGACGACGCCCACATCTTCTGCACGCGCGAGCAGATGGCAGGCGAACTGCACTCGACGCTGCTGTTCGTCCTCGACGTCCTGCGCGACTATGGCCTCGACGACTTCTTCTTGGAGCTGTCGACCAGGCCGGAGGAGAAAGCGGTGGGGACCGACGCCGAATGGGAGGAGGCCACCGAGACCCTGCGAGCCACGGCCGAGGCCATGGACCTCGACCTGGTCCTGGACGAGGGGGGTGGCGCCTTCTACGGGCCGAAGATCTCCGTGCAGGCCCGAGATGCCATCGGGCGCACCCACCAGATGTCCACCATCCAGCTCGACTTCCAGATGCCGCAGCGCTTCGGCATGGAGTACGTGGGGGCCGACAACGCGCGCCACCAGCCGATCATGATCCATCGCGCCCTGTTCGGTTCGGTGGAACGGTTCTTCGCCATCCTGTTGGAGCATCACGCCGGCGCGTTTCCCACCTGGCTCGCCCCCGAGCAGGTCCGCGTCCTCCCGGTGGCCGAAGTCCACCAGGGCTACGCCGAGAAGGTGAACGACCGGCTGCGCGCCGTGGGCATCCGAACCTCGGTGGTCCCGGCCGACGAGAAGCTGGGCTCCCGAATCCGGCAGGCCAAGATGGCCAAGCTGCCCTACGTGCTGGTGGTGGGCGACGACGACGTGGCCGCGGGAACAGTGGGCGTCAACCGTCGGGGTTCGGATCGGCCCGATCGGGGCGTCCCCCTGATGGAATTCTGCGAGGAGCTGGAACAAGAGATCGCCCAGCGCCGTAACCCGCAGGTGAACGGGCTGGCCGACGGGTGAGCCTCGATCACCTGTGGGCCGGGTGGCGAACCGACTACGTGACATCGGACGTGGACGTGGGGGCCCTTCCCCGCGATCCGACGCTCGTGGCCGGCGAGCACGACCACGACCACTTCCTCGATGACCCGAAGCAGTGCGTCTTCTGTCGGATCGCGGCCAGCGGCCCACCTTCTGCTGAAAACGGTGTGCTGTGGCGGGGAGAGAAGACCTTCGCCGTCCTGAACGCATATCCCTATGCCAGCGGCCATCTCATGGTCATGCCCGTGCGCCATGTCCGGTCGATGGCCGAGCTGGACGGGGAGGAGGGTATCGAGCTGTGGTCGGCGCTCCGGAGCGGCGTGGCCGCACTCGAGGGCGCCTACGGCCCAGAGGGGGTGAACATCGGCGCCAACCTGGGTCGAGCGGCTGGGGCCGGCATCCCCCGACACCTGCACCTGCACGCCGTGCCGCGGTGGGTCGGGGACACCAACTTCATGACCGCGGTGGCCAACGTGCGTGTCTTGCCCGAGACCCTGGCCGACAGTTGGGAACGCCTGCATGGCGCGTGGGGCGCTGAGCCGCCTGTTGGTCAGGTGTCGACTGATCCGGCTTCGTAGCCGGCTCGGTGGTGTAACGGCCATCGGTGTAGCGGCGATGTGTTGCCGGGCTGGTAGGGCTGGTAGGGCTGGTCAGGCGACGTGGGCCCGGGCCGCTCCGGATCCGGCCGCAGATGCGGCCACCGCAGAGGTCAGATGGGAAGGAACCACGTCGTAGTGATCGTGCTGCCTTCGGAAGCGACCCCTCCCGCTGGTCAATGACCGAAGGTCGACCGCGTACCGGGACAGCTCGGCCAGGGGAACCAGGGCCACCACGACCTGGCGGCCCCGGGAGTCGACGTCCGAGCCCATCACGCGACCCCGGCGGGCGTTGAGGTCACCGAGCACGTCGCCCTGAAGTTCGGGGGGAACGGTGATCTCGACGCGGGAGATGGGCTCGAGGAGCACCGGTGCCGCCTGGGCCAGTGCGTCCCGGAATCCCAGAATGCCCGCCATCTTGAAGCTCATCTCCGAGGAGTCGACCGCGTGGTGTTTGCCGTCCAGGCAGGTGACGGCCACATCGACCACCGGACAACCGAGGGTGCCGCCCTGGGCCATGGCCTCGAGGACGCCCTTTTCGACGGCAGGGATGTACTGGCGGGGAATGGCCCCGCCGACGACCTCGTTGGCGAACGAGAACCCCTCACCACGCGGGAGCGGGGTGATTCGGAGCGACACCACCCCGAACTGTCCGTGTCCGCCGGTCTGTTTCTTGTAGCGACCCTCCGCCTGGACTGTTCGGGTGATGGTCTGTCGGTAGGGGACCAGGAGGTCGTCGCGCTCCACGTCCACGCCGAACTTTCGCGCCAGGCGCTCCAGGGCTACGGCGACATGGGTCTCGCCGGCCCCCTCCAGGATGGTCTGGTGGGTTTCGTCGTCGCGCCGGACCGAGAGGGCGGGATCCTCTTGAAGCAGGCGGTGGAGGGACGACATCATCTTGTCCTCGTCCGCCTTGGTCCGGGGGTGGATGGCGATGGACAGCGCCGGCGGATCGGGTTCGGGGAACAGCGGTTCGAGCACCGACACCGGCATATGGCGCGGGGCCAGCGTGTCGCCGGTTGCCGCCTCGGACAGCTTGGGAACGGCGAAGAGGTCGCCCGCCACGACCTCCGGGAGCGGGACCGCCTCTTTGCCCCTGAGGGTCTCGATGGTGTGCAACCGCTCATCGGAGTGGGATCGGGTGTTGGTGAGGATCACGTCCGAACTGAGCGTTCCCGACAGCAGGCGACACAGCGACAGGCGGCCGACATAGGGATCGGTCATGGTCTTGAACACCCGGGCCAGCGGGGGGCCGTCGGGGTCACAGGCCACATCGGTCTCCGTATCTCCGGCCGACACCCTGGCCGGAGGGCGCGTGGCTGGCGAGGGACACAACTCGGCCAGGATGGTCGCCAGTCGGTCGATGCCCACCCCGGTGGCCGAGGAGGCACAGATGACCGGGAAGACTGCGGCAGAGGCCACGCCGCCGGCCAGGCTCGCCTCGAGCTCCTCGAAGGACAGCGTGTCACCGTCCAGATAGCGCTCCATCAGGGTGTCGTCACCGACGACGATGCCCTCCACCAGAGCTTCGTGAATGGCGTGTTCGGTGGCCACCAGCTCGGCCGGCAGGGGGGCCGTCTGTCCCGTCGTGCTTCCATCGGCCTCGTAGATGACCGCGGTGTCACTCAACAGGTCGACCACCCCACGGAACTCCGACTGGCCGCCGATGGGTAGCTCCAGCGGTGCCACGCCTGCGCCGAACGTGGAGCGGAGCTCGGCCAGCACGCCATCGAAGTCCGCCCGTTCCCGGTCGAGCTGGGTGATGAGGATGATGCGGGGCAGGTTGGCCTGCGCGGCCATCTCCCAGGCGATCTCGGTTTGGATCTGTACGCCCTCGACTGCACTCACCACCACGACGGCCAGGTCGACCACGGCGAGGGCGGCGGCTACTTCCGCCGAGTAGTCGGCGTACCCGGGAGTGTCCACCACGTTGAGCTTCACGGTGCCGACCGCGCTGCCCTCGACCACGCACGGGGCCAGAGAAAGCCCCATGGTCATGTGGTGGGCGATCTCCTCGGGTTCGTGGTCGCACACCGTGGTGCCGTCCTCGACCCGGCCGACCCGACGGATGGCGCCGGTATGACCCAGGATGGCTTCGACCAGGGTTGTCTTGCCGACGCCGGTATGACCGATGAGCGCCACATTCCGAATCTGATCGGAATTGAATCGGTCCATGGTCGCCACCTCCTGGCCTCCTACCCCCAACGGTCGAGGCCGCTCACGAGCCTATCCCCGGCCGTGTCGAGAAGTTCAGCCCGCGACACGGTGCGGGGAGAACGCCACTCAGCCCTGATGGTCCCCGGGGCTGCCCACAGGATCGGTCGTCGTCGCCCGCACTTCGGACAGGTCGTCCACCGCTACCGCCGCGTGCCCGACGCGCTCCAGCTGTGACCGGTCGTGAAGGTGCAGGTGGTGCGTGTGTTCGGCCGTCCGGTGGTCGAGCTCACCGGGCCACCAGAAGTGCCACCGGCGCATGCCGGCTATCGCGGGTATCAGGCGCGGCGCCATCACGAAGGCGGCCACGATGATCCCGATGGCCACGCCTGATCCGAGCTCGGTCAGGGTGGTGATGCCGGTCAACAGGAGCGACGCGAACGTTCCGGCCAAGATGATGCCCGCTGCCGCCACGGTGGGAGCGCCGTGGGCGATGGCCATGCTCACGGCTTCGGCCGGTTCCTTGCCGGAACGGAGCTCCTCTCGGACCCGGGCCGTCATCAAGATGTTGTAGTCGGTGCCGATGGCCACGACGAAGAGATACAAGACGATGGGAATCGAGAAGTCGAGACCCACCAGTCCGCCGGCTTTTTGGAAGATGAGGACCAGGATCCCGAGCGTGGCCAGAAAGCCGAGGCCGACCCCGACCAACAGGTAGAGGGGTCCGATGACGGCTCTCAGGAGGAGTCCCAAGATGATGAAGATGATGAGGGCCGCCACCGGGAAGATGATCGAAAGATCGTGGTCAATGGCGTTTCGGATGTCGACGGACTGCGACGTCGGCCCGCCCACCAGCACCGTGGCCCCGGGAATCGAGCCGTTGGCCGCCGACCGGATGGGTCCCTGCACGTCGGCCAGGGCCTGGCCCGAATAGGGATTGGCGTTGAGCGAGACGGTGATGAGCGCGGCGGTGCCGCCGGCGTTCATCTGCGGGGCAGCGACGATGGCCACGCCTTGGGTGTGGCGCAGCTTGTCGGTCAGAGCGGTGATCGACTGGCTGTTCAGCGGGGTAGAGCTGTTGCTGGTGGCGATGACGTTGGTCGGCCCCACGTATCCGGCAGGGAAGTCCCGTTGCATGTGGTCGTAGGCAACGACGGACGGGGACGTGGTCGGGAGCTCGCCGACCTCGTCGTAGTTGGCTCGGAAACCGAACGCGGCAAGGGCCAGGACCAATAACACGCCGCCGTAGCCAGCGACGATACGTCCGGGATGGCGCCCAACGTACTTCCCGACCTTGGACGAATAGGTCTCTGCGCCCGCCGGCTTCTGCCGGTGGGCCGGCCAGAACACGTGCCGACCGAGGAGGGCGAGCACCGCGGGCACGAGCGTCAACGCGCTGAGCAACATCAGGACGACCGAGATGATCAACCCGGGAGCCAGCGTTCGCAGCAGGCCGAGCGAGGAGAGGAGTAACGCGGCGAAGGCGGCGATCACGGTGAGGGCTGACGAGGAGATGACCTCGCCCACCACCTCGGTGGCGTGCTGCAGTGCCTCCATCGGTTCTGCGCCGTTGGTCAGATTCTCTCGGTAGCGGAAGACGAGGAAGACGAAGTAATCGGTTCCGATGCCGAACAAGACCACGATGAGCAGGGGACCGAGCAGGGTGCCCACATCGAAGCCCAGAGCGTGGGCCAGGGCGGCCACCAACGAGCTGGCCACCTGGTGGATGAGCCCGATGAGCACGACGGGAAGGACGGCGATCACCACGCTTCGGAAGATGAGGCCCAACAGGATGACGATGAGCAGGATGGTGGCGATGGCAATGATGTTCTGGGCCTTGGCGAAGGCATTGCTGGTGTCGAGGGCGATGGCCGATGCACCGGTGAGGCCGGCGGTGAGGCCGGTCCCGGTCAGCTCGTGCGGAACAGCGGCCCGAATTGCCTTGACCGTGTTGTTGACCGCCAGTTCGCCCGGTTGGCCCTGGAGGTTCACGTTGACCAGCTGGGCCTTCCCGTTGGGCGAGAGCAGCGCGGAAGAAGTGAACGTGCCGGTGACGCCCTTGATGCCCGCGTGGCTCAGGTCGGCGGTGAATTTCGTCAGTTCCTGCTGGTCGGCCGCGGTCAAGGGCGCGCCGTCGGCGCGCTCGACCACGAGGAGGTCAGTGTTGCCCGACTGCTTGGGGAAGTCCCTGGCCAGGGCCGCTTGTGCCTGCACCGACTGATAGTGGCCAGGGAGGAAACTGGCCGAATTGGCGTTGGTCACGGAGCTGATCGACGGGGAGAACACGACGATCGCCACGGAGGCGACGACCCACAGGGCAATGACCCGCCACGGGTGCCCGGTGACCATGCGGGCTAGGGATGCGAACACGATGACCTCCCACGCGTGCTGGGGACGCTCCCCGGTCTTGTGTGCGAGCCGATGTTAGGCCTTCGGGACCCCTGCACACCGGGAGGCGGTGAACGGGCGTCGGACAACGAGTCCCAGCGTGTGGCGGCAGATCACCCACGCCAGGGGTACCGCTTAGCTCGAGCAAGCCGATGGTAGAGTAGTCCGGAAACCTCTGGAGGAGCTGCCATGTTCGACGGCCGCTGGCGCGACACCGTGGACCGGGCAACCGGCCCGGTCGGTCACAGGCTGCAGCAGATCGGGGTCACTGCCGACGTCTTGACGGCAACTGGCCTCATTAGTGCCACGGCGACTGCTGTCGCCGTGGCCACCGGTCATCTGCACCTGGCCATCCTCCTGTTGATCCTGACCGGCCTCCATGATCTCCTGGACGGTCCGGTGGCCAAGGCGTCGGGAACGGCGTCGGTTCGCGGGGCGTTCTTCGACTCGGTCACCGACCGGGTGGCCGACGCGCTGTTGCTGGGTGGCGTGGCCTGGTACCTGATGTCGACCCATACCGGTCATCTGGCGTTGCTGCCGTTCGGGGTGCTCGCCGCCACGTCGTTGGTGTCCTATCAGCGGGCCAAGGCCGAATCGCTGGGCATCTCGGCCAAGGGCGGAATCATGGAGCGGGCCGAGCGGATGATCCTGCTCGGCATCGGATTCCTCTCCGCCTCGTTCTTGGTTCCTGTCCTGTGGGTGATGCTGGGCCTCACCGTGCTCACCGCCGTCGGTCGCTTTGTCAAGGTCTGGCGCCTGGCCGAAGCGCCGGCACCGGTCGCCACCACGCGCCGGCCGCGCCGGGAGGGCTCGATGACCCGCAGCGCCCGTCGTCGCCCGGTCGGCTCGTCCTCACGGTGGCGGGCCCGCCGGCAGGGTGAGCTGGCCAGCCGGTCTGGACGGACCTGGCGCGCCCGCCAGGCCCGCCAGGGTCTCCGCCACCGGGCTTCGGCCCGGCGTAACAGCTGATTCCTTCCCCGTCTCCGCCTGTCCGTGATCGAAGGAAAACAGTGGTCTCGCCCCGTCTGACATTTCAGATCTACAGCACCCTTGGGCGCGCCCTGGCCGCAGTTCCCGAGCCCGTGGCCCTGGGCATCGCCGGGCTGGTGGGCGACGTCCTGCACCAGGTCCGACACGATCACCGGCGAGACGTGGAACAGAACCTCCGCCGGGTCGTCGGACGCGACGTGGACCAGGCTTCGCTCGAGCGCTGGAGCCGACGTGCCTTTCGGGCCTACGCCCGGTATTGGGTGGAAGGGGCCCGGTTGCCCAGTACGGCGCGCCAAGAGGTGCTCCAGCGGTTCGTGGTGGTTGAAGGGTTCGAGCACCTGGTCGAGGGGATGGCGTCGGGAAAGGGCGTGGTCCTGGCCCTACCCCATGTGGGGAGTTGGGAGTACGGGGGGACCTTCCTGGCCGCAGTGGGCTATCCCATGACCTCGGTGGCCGAGCGCATCGAGCCCCCGGAGTTGTTCGAGTACTTCGTCGACCAGCGGGCGGCCATGGGTCTGACCATCGTCCCACTGGACGCCACATCGGGTGGCGTCGTGATGCGGACGCTCCGTGACGGCGGTTTGGTCGGGCTCTTGTGCGACCGGGACCTTCTGGACAACGGTATCGATGTGGAGTTCTTCGGCGAAAAGACGACGATGCCCGCCGGGCCGGCAACGCTGGCCATGCGAACGGGGGCGACGTTGCTTACGGCCGCCGTCTACAGCGGTCCGGGCCAGGACCATCACGCCGTGGTCGGCGCCCCCATCGACCTCACCCGGTCAGGCGCGTTGCGAACCGATGTGTCCCGCGTCACCCAGGAGATAGCCGACCGGTTCGAGGGGCTCATCCGGCGCGCCCCCGAGCAGTGGCACGTCTTTCAACCGCTGTGGTCCGCCGATCGGGACGAGGTCGGCTCGTGAGCAGCGACTCTTTGGCCAAGCCGCCGTCCTCTGCCGGCGGGGACCGGTTCCGGGCCCTGTCCGAGCACGTGGACGACATGGTCGTGGTGGTGGCGACCGACGGTCGGTTGGTCTATGTCAGCCCGTCCGCTCAGGACTTCTTCGGTTACGACCCGAGCGGCGCCAACGGCACCGACGTCTTCCATCTCGTGGACCCCGAGGATGACGGGACCTTGCGGGCATCGTTCCATGACCTGGTGGAGGGCCGTCGGCTCACCTTTTCCCTCCAGATGCAGGCCACCCTGGCCGACGGGTCCCCGATCGACGTCGAGATCGTGGCCTCGGCCCCGAACGAGGCGGTTGGCGGCATCGTGGTCAACGTCCGGGACGTCACCGACCGCAAACAGATCGAGCGGGAGGCCCAAGAGGACAAGTCCCGCTATGCCACCATCATGGAGTCCCTGGTGGACGGCATCATGATGGTCGACGCCGACGGGGTCATCGTCGCTGTCAACAATGCGTTGGTGGAACTGTTCAGCGCGTCCAAGACATGGATCCTGGGCCGCTCGCTCGAAGACGTCCTGCGCCTGGGCAGGGAGCAGGGGTGGTACCCCGTCGACTCCCACGGCGTGGAGCTTCCCCTCGATGTGTACCCCGTTCTTCGCAGCCTGATCACGGGGGAACGTTGCTTCGGGTTCGTGCACGGGATCCGCCGGCCCGACGGACCGATGGTGTGGATGCGGATCAACTCCCAGGCCATCGGTGGACAGGACGGTCTCCCACGTATCGGGGCGGTGGCCTCGTTCAGCGATATCACCGAGGCCCGGATCGCCGGGACGGCGCTCCGTCAGGAGCAGCAGTTCCTCCAGGTCCTGTTGGACAACCTCGAAGAGGGCATCGTGGCCTGCGACGAGGAGGGCGAGCTGACCGTGATCAATCCGGCGGCGCAGCGACTGTTCGGGTTCACGAACGAGGACGATCCGACAGGCAGCCGCCCCATCAGCGTGTGGCTCCGGGGTCGAGATGGATCACCGATGACGCCGGAAGAGAATCCGCTGCTCCGGGCCCTGGCCGGGGAACGACTGCGGGAGTCCGAGCTCGTGCTGGTGGCCGGGTCGGGCTCGCGCAAGCTGATCAGGGTGAATGCCCAGGCACTGTTCGATGATGCACACAACAAGCTCGGGGCCGTTGCTGCCATCCACGATGTCACCGAGCAGAAGCGCAACGAGGAACGCTTGGCCGATCTGGCCCTGCATGACCCCCTCACCGGCGTGGCCAACCGAACCCTCCTGGCCGATCGTCTGGGGAAGGCGGTAGGCGACCTCAACCGGGAGGCAGATCCGGACGCTCCGCCCGATGACGCGGTGGTCCCGGCAGGCTCGATCGCCGTGTTCCTGTTGGATCTCGACGATTTCAAGGAGATCAACGACGCGTTGGGCCATGACGTCGGCGATGAGGTCCTGGTGGCCGTGGCCCGACGTCTCCTGGCCATCGTGCGTCCCACAGACACCGTGGCCCGATTGGGCGGGGACGAGTTCGTGGTGGTGTGCCAGGTCAAGCGGGGCGAAGAGGAGATGCAGGGCATCTCGGACCGAATCGCCACCGCCTTGAGCGAGCCGTACCAGATCGGCGGGAGATCGCTCATCGTCTCGGCCTCCATCGGGGGAGTGCGGACCGACGATCCCTGGACCGATCCCTCGACCCTGCTGGCCCGGGCCGACGACGCCATGTACAGCGTCAAATGGAGCAGACGCCGGGCACTGCCGCCGACGTCCTCCTGATCGGGTGATGGCGGTCTCCCCGGCGGATGGTCCATCCGGACTCCGGGTCGCCATGGTCTGCCCCTACAGCCTGAGCCGGCCGGGCGGGGTGCAAGGGCAGGTGGTGGGCCTGGTCCGGGCTCTTGATGCACGGGGGCACCAGGCCACAGTGTTCGCCCCTCTCGATGACCGGCGAGATGCGCCGAGCGACGTCAATCTGGTGGTGACCGGACAGTCGGTGTCCCTCCCGGCCAATGGATCGGTAGCGCCGGTCTCGGTGTCGCCCCTGGCCGTCCACCGGGCACTCGGGGATCTCCGGTCCGGGCACTTCGACGTGGTACACGTGCACGAACCCTTCTCTCCCGGTCTCCCCTACGGCCTCCTGGCCGCACGGGGGATGCCCCCCATCGTGACCACCTTCCACCGGAGCGGCGGGAGCTTCTTCTATTCCGCGCTCCGACCCCTGACCACGAGCCTGGCCCGGCGGAAGTTCGCCGTCCGCTGCGCCGTATCCGAGGCCGCCAGGCAGACGGCGCACGCCGCGGTGGGCGGGGAGTACGTCGTGCTCTTCAACGGCGTGGAGGTCGATCGCTACGCCCATGCCGTGCCCTGGCCCACCGACGGCCCCACCGTCCTGTTCCTGGGCCGGCACGAAGAGCGCAAGGGCCTCGGGGTCCTGCTCGACGCCTTCAACCAACTGGTGGGCAACCAACTGGTGGGCAACCAACTGGTGAGCCACGGGTCCGGAGACGATGCCGCGCTCGCTTCCCCGACGCTGTGGGTGGCGGGAGACGGGCCCGACACCGATGCCCTGCGACGTCGGTACCCTGACTCGCCACATATCCGGTGGCTGGGTGTGCTCACCGAAGAGGACAAGCTCCGGCGCCTGGCCGGCGCCGACGTGCTCTGCGCCCCTTCGCTCGGCGGGGAATCGTTCGGGATGGTCCTCCTCGAAGCCATGGCCGCGGGGACACGGGTCGTGGCCAGCGACATCCCCGGATATCGGGATGCAGCCGGAGGGAGAGCCCGCCTGGTCCGCCCAGGAGACGCCTCGGCCCTCTCGGAGGCCCTTCGGGACGTGCTGGCGCCCGTAAACGACGTCGAGGCCGACCGGCGCGAACAGGACCGCGTCGATGGTGCGGCGCGAGCGAGGGAGTGGTCGATGGACCGATTGGCCGAGCGATATGAGTCGCTGTACCGCGAGGTCACGCAACCGGTGTAGGCCTGAGCCGTCGTACACTGCTGAGGTCATGAGCGTCACACCTCCCTCCTCAGCACCGTCCGACGGCCCTCGGCGCGCTTCCGGCGATGCCGGGTCCGGGGGCGGGGGAGGGCGAGGGAGCGGCAACCGGAACCGGGGTGGGGGCCAACGCCAGCAGGGCGGCGGCCGCGGCAATCAAGGTGGTTCGGGAAAGGGCGGGTCCGGGAACCGAAACCGCAGCCAGCAGCGGAGCGGACAACGCTCCGGGCAGTCCGGCTCGGGCGGCGGCTCCCGCTCCC
The DNA here is from genome assembly GCA_963781305.1 of uncultured Acidimicrobiaceae bacterium. GTDB lineage: Bacteria > Actinomycetota > Acidimicrobiia > Acidimicrobiales > RAAP-2 > DASXMT01. The sequence continues at coordinate 1,933,236 of CAWAFL010000011.1, read as the reverse complement.
AATCGGGCGGCCGATCGGGTACGAGCTCATCGGGACGATCGGGTTCGGGAGGCCGGGGGCCCAACTCCAGGGAGCGCATCGAGCCGCGGGTGGAGACGCCGGCGGCCGGCACCGCTAGCGGACCCCGTGAAGCCTCCGACGAGGATCAGGCGGCGTCGGCCAACGGCCGCCGAGCGCTGCTCATCTGCGCCACACCTTCGGCCGTCGTGGGTCTCGTCCTCGGCGCGGTGGTGGCCGCCGTTGCCGCTCCACTGATCGGGGTCATCGTGTTCGTGGTGCTCACCATCGTGCTCACCGCCTGGTTCTGGGGTCGAGCACCGCACGTGGTGCTCAAGATCGTGGGTGCCCGACCCAGCGACGAGGGCCAACATCCCCGGGTGCACAACTTGGTCGAGGGACTCTGCGCCACCATGGGCCTGCCTCGTCCCACGATCTACGTCGTCACCAACCCGACACCCAATGCGCTGGCAGTGGGGCGCGACCCACGGTTGGCCGCACTTGTGGTCACCTCTGGCCTCGAGCATGTCCTGAGCCTGGTTGAGCTGGAGGGCGTCCTGGCCCACGAGCTGGTGCACGTCAAACGCCGAGACACAGCCACCGCCGGCGCTGCCGTCGCCGTGGTAGCGCCTCTGGCGGCAATCACCGGCTCCGGTGCGGGGCTGGTGCGGTCCCTCGTAGGGGCCGGACGAGAGTTCATCGCCGATCAGCGGGCTGCATCGGTCGTGCGGTACCCGCCGGGACTGGGGTCGGCGCTCGAGACCATGACCCTCACGTCCACGACGGCCTCGCCGTGGCCTCCGGGTCCGGGACGGTCTGCCGTGATCACCCGTTGGCTGTGGATCGATCCCATGGTGGGGGCCCGGAATGAGAGTGCAGAGGGCAACCTGGACGACACGTCGGTGCGCGCTGCTGCGCTGGCCGAACGCTGACCGGCGCCTACTGCTAGGTAGGGCTACTCCTGGGTAGGGCTACTGCTCGGTAGGGCTACTGCTCAGTAGGACAGCCGTCGCCAGAGACGGGATCCATGGCGCACGGGGTCTCGCTCCCGAAGAGGTAATCGCGGAGCTTACGGAGCAATAGCTCCAGACTGTGCTCCTCGTCGAGGGTGAGCACGCCGTGCAACACCTCGTCGATATGAGCCACGTGGTGGGGGATGGCCTCGTCCATGACCGTCTTCCCTTCGACGGTCAGGACCGCGAACGCCCCGCGTCGATCCTCGGGACACGTCTCTCGCACGACCAGGCCGGTGTCCTCCAACCGATCCACCGACCGGGTGAGGCCGCTGGGGGACAGGGTGGTCTGGGCGGCCAGTTCGCTCATCCGGAGCCGGTTTCCCGGAGTACGGGCCAACCGGATCAGCACGTCGAAGGACTGGTTCGTGAGCCCGGCGTTGGACTCGAGCCTGCGCTCGAACACCTGGCGGAGGCCGGCGGCCGACTCGAAGATCAGGCCGACCAGGGTCAGACGCCGGTCGTCCACTACCCCGATGTTGAGTGCGGAGCCGGATTGTGGACCCTCCGGTAAGTGATGGTCTGCCATGACTTCATCCTATCTGATCGGGACGCGGGTAGTTGCGTTAGCAACTAAGCCCCTTTATACTTACTTGCAGAAGCAAGCAATCGAGCCAACGAGCACCACTCACATAGCCAGGAGGCATTTGCCATGAGCGATACGACAGTAACGAGCAGGACGATCGACGGCGTCGAACTACCCGCAGCAGGAACCTATGCCATCGACGAGGCACACACCCACGTGGGGTTTGCCGTCCGGCACATGGCGGTGTCCAAGGTGCGAGGACAGTTCGCCAAGGTAGATGGGACCTTGGTCGTCGGAGAGGACCCCACCGAGTCCTCGATCACCGTGACCATCGATGCCAACAGCGTGGACACCAGGGACGAGACCCGCGACAACCACGTGCGGACCGCCGATTTCCTCGACGTGGAGAACCACCCCAGCATCACGTTCACGTCGACAGCGGTACATCCCTCGGACCCGGGTTCGTGGAAGGTCAACGGAGACCTCACCATCCGGGGCACCACCCGGCCCGTGGTCCTCGACGTGAACCTCGAGGGCGTCGTGCAGGACCCCTTTGGCAACCATCGGGTGGGTTTCAGCGCCACCACCGAGATCAATCGCGATGACTTCGGTGTGTCCTTCGGTGCCGTCATGGAGGCCGGCGGCCTCGTAGTGGCCAAGAAGGTGACCATCGAGATCGAGGCAGAAGCCGTCTACCAGGCGTGACCCACTGGCCATCGTGACCGGACCTGCCGGTCACGATGGGTTCCCAGTCACGATGAAGCCATGACGACGGGTTCCCCACGCCTCCGGCGTCCTCACGGGACGCCGGAGGCGTTTGCCCGTCCGTCCGCATCGGGGAGCAGGCGGGGCTGGCGGCTCTCGGCAGTACCGGCAGTACAATCGAGCCCATGGGTGACCAACCGATCGAGACGCAGGCAACGGCGGGAGCGCGTCCTACCGGGACGTTTACCGTCAAGCGCGGCCTGGCCGACATGCTGAGGGGTGGCGTGATCATGGACGTCGTCGACGCCAATCAGGCCAAGGTGGCCGAGGACGCCGGGGCGGTGGCGGTCATGGCCCTCGAGCGGGTCCCGAGCGACATCCGCCGCGATGGCGGCGTCGCCCGGATGAGCGATCCGGCGCTGATCGAGGGCATCAAGGCCGCGGTGACCGTACCGGTCATGGCCAAGGCCCGGATCGGCCATTTCGCCGAGGCACAGGTGCTCGCCGCTCTGGGCGTGGACTACATCGACGAGAGCGAGGTGCTCACGCCGGCCGACGAGGCCCACCACATCGACAAGTGGGGATTCGACGTTCCCTTTGTCTGCGGCGCCACCAACCTGGGTGAGGCGCTTCGCCGCATCTCCGAGGGTGCGGCGATGATCCGATCCAAGGGAGAGGCGGGGACGGGGAACATCGTCGAGGCGGTCCGCCACTTGCGGTCGGTCCTCGGCGATATCAGGAAGATCACCCAGGCCGACTCGGCCGAACAGTATGCCTGGGCCAAGCAGTTGGCCGCTCCCATCGGTCTGGTCCAGGACATCGCTCGCACGGGCCATCTACCCGTACCGCTGTTCTGTGCCGGCGGCATTGCCACGCCGGCCGATGCGTCGCTCGTGCTCCAACTGGGCGCCGAAGCCGTGTTCGTGGGTTCGGGCATCTTCAAGAGCGAGGATCCCTCCCGGCGTGCACGAGCCATCGTCGAAGCCACCGCCCACTTCACCGATGCCGACCTGGTGGCCAAGGTGTCCACCGGGCTGGGCGAGGCCATGCCTGGCCAGGAGATCGAGACGCTCGGCGTTCATCTTGCCGATCGCGGCTGGTAACGGCGGGGATCCGGAGCGTCGAGGTGCCTCCGCGTGACCATTGGTGTGTTGGCCCTGCAGGGCGACGTGCGCGAGCATGCGGCAGCGCTCGGCGATCTCGGTGAGCTGGCCCGCCTCGTTCGACGACCTTCCGATCTCGACGGCCTAGCCGGCATCGTGCTCCCGGGAGGGGAGTCGACCACCCTGTCTTTCCTGCTCGAGTCGTCGGGGCTCTTCGACCCGCTGGCCGCCGCCCTGTCGTCCGGGTTGCCGGTCTTCGGCACGTGCGCGGGAATGATCCTGCTGTCTTCGGACGTTCTTGATGGTCGAGTGGATCAACGTCGATTCGGCGTCATCGACTTGACCGTGCGTCGGAACGGCTACGGGCGCCAGCGGGCGTCGTTCGAGTGCGACCTCGAACTCGACCTGGACGGGGTGGCAGGCGAGCCCTTCCACGCCGTGTTCATCCGGGCGCCTGTGGTGGAGCAGACAGGGCCGCGCGTCGAAGTGCTGGCCGCGCTGCCGCCGACCCCTGATCGGCCCGAGGACGCGCCGAGTCCGGTGATCTGTCGCCAGGATTCAGCCCTGGTGGCCGCGTTCCACCCTGAATTGACCGAGGACCGTCGATTGCATCGACTGTTCGTGGACATGACCAAAGAAGAGAGGCGTTAGGCAATGTCGGGACACTCCAAGTGGGCAACGACCAAGTACCGCAAGGGTGCACAAGACCAGGCCCGGGCCAAGGTGTTCGCCAAGATCATCCGGCAGGTCGAAGTGGCCGCCCGAGAAGGTGGCAGTGACATGACCGCCAATGCCAGCCTGCGGACCATGTATGCCAAGGCGCGGGATGCCTCAGTTCCGATCGACACCATCGAGCGAGCCGTCAAGCGCGGCTCCGGTGAGCTCGAGGGTGTCCGTTACGAGTCCATCAACTACGAGGGATACGCCACCGACGGGGTGGCGGTGATCGTGGAGTGCTTGTCGGACAACCGGAACCGGACCGGCGCCGAGATTCGCAACCTGTTCAACAAGAACGGGGGGTCGATGGCCGAGCCCGGCGCAGTGAGCTGGCAGTTCGAGCGCAAGGGCCTCATCTCGTTGCCCCGGTCCCTCGATGAGGACCAGATCATGGAGGCGGCCATGGAAGCGGGCGCCGAGGACCTGGCCGACGAGGACGATCACTGGGTAGTGACCTGTTCCCCGACGGACCTGGTGGCCGTGCGCTCGGCCCTCGAGGATGCCGGGCTCGCGCCGATCTCCTCGGACCTGTCCATGGTGCCCACCTCGACCCTCGAGGTGAAGGACGAGAGCGAGGCAAAGAAGGTCCTCCGCCTGATCGAGGCGCTGGATGACCACGACGACGTCCAGAACGTCTACGCCAACTTCGACATCCCTGACTCGGTGATGGCCGCTTACGACGGATAATGTCAACCGATCGCGGCTTGGGCGAGCAAGCAGGGCGACAGTGGGCGGTATCCGCACGATCCCGGGCTCTCCGGGGTAGGGTCGAACGCATGTTCGTTCTGGGGATCGATCCCGGGCTCTCCCGGTGCGGCTACGGCGTGGTGACCCGTCGGGGTTCAGCTCTGGAGGCGGCGGCTGGTGGGGTGATCACGACCGCCCCGACCATGCCACTGCCCGAACGGCTCCTCACCTTGTCGACCGAACTGCGCTCGCTGGTCTCGGAGTACCGTCCCGAAGCCGTGGTCGTCGAGCGCGTGTTCTTCCAGGTAAACGTGCGAACGGCGATGGCCACCGGGCAGGCTGCCGGGGTGGCCCTGGCTGCCGCGGCCGAGTCCGGCTGCGAGGTGGCCCAGTTCACATCGAACGAGGTGAAACAAGCGGTCGTGGGCTACGGCAGCGCCACCAAGGACCAGGTACAGCGCATGATCGCCTCGGTCCTCGGCCTGGACCGGCCTCCTCGGCCGCCCGATGTTGCCGACGCCCTGGCCCTGGCTGTCTGCTACCTGACGGCACAGCCGCTCCGGCGGGCGGTAGCCGCCGCCACCGGGGACTCCTTGTGATCGGTTCCCTCCGGGGCACGCTGATCGACCGCCCCGGTCCCGGTGAGGTGCTCGTCGACGTGCACGGAGTCGGGTATCGGGCCTCGGTGCCGACCTCGGTGCTGGCCTCGGTCGGCCCCATCGGTTCTGAGACGTTCCTCCACGTCCACACGCACGTGCGCGAGGACGCCATCGTCCTCTACGGGTTCTTGCATGCCGACGAGCGCCGCTGCTTCGAAGCACTATTGGGCGCCCACGGCGTGGGTCCCTCGTTGGCGCTGGCCATCTTGTCGTCCCTCTCGCCGGCGTCGTTGTCCACTGCCGTGCTCGAGGACGACATCGACACCCTGTGCCTGGTTCCCGGGGTCGGGAAGAAGACGGCGGCCCGGCTCCTCTTGGAGCTGAAGGCCCGACTGGAGCTGCCATCGCTCGGGGGCACCACGCCAACCTCGAACGGTGCCGACCGGTCCGGTCGCGGCGAGGTGCGAGCTGCCCTGACCGAGCTCGGCTACGGGCCCGATGAGATCCGGGGAGCGTTGGAGCACCTGCCCGACGACGGTCCGGTCGAAGAGCTGTTGCGTTCGGCCCTGCGTGAGCTGGCCCGCACCCGATGAGTCCCGAGGCGCGCCGCGAGACCCTGGCCGGCGCTGGAGCCGGACCAAGAGACGCGGCCGGCGCTGGAGCCGGCCCAAGAGACGCGGCCGGCGCTGGAGCCGGACCAAGAGACGCGGCCGGCACTGTCCGACCGGTGGACCCGGTGGCCGCCCCGGCCGAAGAGGTCGATGAGGCGAACCTCCGGCCGCGGACCCTCGACGAGTTCGTCGGGCAGGCTCAGCTGACCGAGCACCTCCGAATTGTGCTCGAGGCGGCCCGCAAGCGCCGCCAGCCGGTCGATCACCTACTGTTCGCCGGTCCGCCCGGGCTGGGGAAGACCTCGCTGGCCGGGATCGTGGCTTCCGAGATGGGCGTGGGGCTCCGTATCACCGCAGGACCGGTGCTGGTCAGGACGGGCGACCTGGCAGCGCTGCTGACCGACCTGCAAGAGGGCGATGTACTGTTCATCGACGAGATCCATCGCCTCCACCGCGCCGTGGAGGAGGTCCTCTATCCGGCAATGGAGGACTTCAAGCTCGACATCCTGATCGGAAAGGGCCCGACCGCCAGGAGCATCCGGCTGGACCTTCCCCGATTCACGCTGATAGGGGCGACCACCCGCACCGGGCTGGTCACTAGCCCCCTGCGCGACCGCTTTGGCTTTGTAGGCCGGCTGGACCATTACACGGTCGACGAGCTCCTGGCCATCGTGGGGCGGTCGGCCGAGATCCTGGGCGTGCCGATCGATCCCGAGGGTGCGCGCCACATCGCGCAACGCTCGCGGGGGACACCGAGGATCGCCAACCGGCTCCTCCGCCGCGTCCGGGACTACGTCGAAGTACGGGCCCAAGGTCGGATCACCGCCGAGGCGGCCGTGGACGGGCTGGACCTATTCGGTGTGGACGAACTGGGCCTGGACAAGGTGGACCGGTCCATTCTGGACGTCCTGTGCCGCCGGTTCGCCGGCCGGGCCGTGGGCCTCACCACCCTGGCCCAGTGCATCGGCGAGGAGCCCAACACCATCGAGGACGCCTACGAGCCGTACCTCTTGCAACAAGGCCTCCTGCAGCGGACGCCCCGGGGTCGCATTGCCGCTCCGCGCGCCTGGGCCCATCTCGGGCTGAGCCCGGCGGAGTCAACCCTGCTGTAACGGGCACTGGTCGGCCTGCCCCGCCCCGTCTGCGACGATGTCGTCCATGTCGTCCGTGTCGTCCCCGCCCCCCACACCGGCCACCGGGCGCGGTCAGGGGGTCTCCATGGGCAGCTACGAGTACGGCCTTCCTGAGAAGGCGATCGCCCAGCGACCAATCGAGCCTCGGAGTGCGGCGCGCATGCTGGTGGACGCTGCGGTGGCGGGTCGGCCCGGCGTGGACCACGCCACCGTGGCCGACCTGCCCCGATATCTCCAGTCGGGCGATGTCCTCGTGGTCAACCAGACCAGGGTGTTGGCCGCCCGGCTGGCTTTGGTGAAACAGACCGGCGGCTCGGCCGAGGTGCTCCTGTTGGAGCCGGCGCGGCTCGATCTTCATCGGGCAGGCGCGGCTCCAGATGGTGCAATGGAGGAAGCAGTGGATCCTTCGGGCGCCGCAGTGGCTCCGTCTGGTGCACCTCGAGCTGGCGCGTCAGGGGTTGGCGCGCCAGCCGTCTGGGAGGCGCTGGTGCGTCCAGGGCGGCGATTGCCCCCGGGAACCCAACTGTGGGAGGCCAGTGGCTCCGACCCGGTGGTGGAGGTGGGCGATCCCATCGCTGATCGCGATGATGGTCGGCGGTGGGTCCGCCTCTTGGACCCCTCGGTCGTCGACCGATCCGGATCCATGCCCCTCCCTCCCTACATCCATACGCCGCTCGATGACCCCGATCGCTATCAGACCGTCTACTGGGCGCCGGCCGCCCCGGGTGCGCAGTCGACTGCTGCGCCCACCGCCGGGCTCCATCTCACGCCGGCCGTGCTCGACGCCTGCCGTGCCGCAGGGGCCACCATCGCCACCGTCGACCTGGCCATCGGACTGGACACGTTTCGGCCCGTCACCGCGCCGACACCTGAACAGCACGTAATCCACACAGAGCGCTACGCCGTGCCCGCAGCCACCATGCAGGCCTGCCGGGAGGCGTCACGGGTGGTTGCCGTGGGTACGACATCGGTCCGGGCGCTGGAGTCGGCAGCAGCCACCGGCCTGCTCGCCGGACGTACGGACCTCTACATCCACGGGGCGTATGCGTTCCGGGTGGTCGACGTGCTGCTCACCAACTTCCACATGCCCCGCTCTACCCTGTTGTTGTTGGTCGAGGCCTTCTGCGGCGCTGAGTGGCGCGATCTTTACGCCACCGCCCTCGACACGGGGTACCGGTTCCTGTCCTTTGGCGACGCCATGCTGGTGGCCCGCTCCGGACCCCGCCGGCCTGGTGGGGGAGCGGCCCGGTGACCACCCCGTTCCGGACGGAGATCCAGGCAACCGACGGAGCAGCCCGGACCGGCGTGGTCCAAACCGCCCGGGGCTGGTACCAGGTGCCTGCCTTCATGCCGGTGGGGACGCGAGGAGCGGTCAAGGCCCTGGATTCCTCGGATCTCGAGGGGCTCGGAGCCGAGGTGGTGCTGGCCAACACGTACCACTTGATGCTCCGACCCGGGGCCGATGTGGTGGCCGATCTGGGCGGTCTCCATCGCTTCATGGGCTGGGAAGGTCACACCCTGACCGACTCCGGAGGGTTCCAGGTGCACTCCCTGTCGCCCGCGGTCGATGACGACGGGGTCAGTTTTACGTCGGTGTACGACGGCTCAGCCGTCCGCCTCACCCCGGAGTCGGCGGTGGAGATCCAGGGATTGATCGGCGCGGACATCCAAATGGTGCTGGACGTCTGCGCCACCCTGCCCGCCGATCCGGAGACCCTGCGGGTGGCCGTGGAGCGGACGGCGGCGTGGGCGGCCCGAGCCCGGGACCGCCACCGCCACCTCGAGTCGCGGCCCGAAGCGCAGGCGCTGTTCGGCATCGTCCAGGGGGGCACGGACCCGATCCTGCGCAAAGAAAGCGCCCGCCGGACGGTCGAGCTGGACTTCGACGGCTACGGCATCGGTGGCCTCTCGGTGGGCGAGCCCCGCCCGGCCATGCTGGCCGCGTTGGCTGCCACCGTTCCCGAGCTGCCGGTAGACCGTCCCCGCTACCTGATGGGCGTGGGCGACCCCGTCGGCCTGATCGAGGCCATTGCCCTGGGCGTCGACCAGTTCGACTGCGTGGCGCCGACCAGGATGGCCCGGCATGGCTCCATCCTGACCAGCGCAGGCAAGCTCAATCTCCGGAACGCCACGTATGCCCGCGATGAGAACCCGCTCGACCCGCTGTGCACCTGTTCCACGTGCACCCGCTGGTCGCGCGGCTACCTCCGGCACTTGTTGGGCGTGCACGAGCCCACGGCGTGGCGACTGCTCAGCATCCACAACCTGCGATTCATGCTGGATCTCATGGACGCAGCCGGCCAGGCGATCAGAACGGGCCGATTGGGCGAGCTCCGGCGCGCAGTGGCGGAATGCTGGAGCCCCTGATGGGCGCCCTGGATTCGGGGGTTTTCGGTCGTCACGCTGGCGTCACGGACCGCGGGGCTGAACTCACGGCTGCCTGAGCTAGTGTCTGACCGCTGTGTCCACCCTGAACCCCTTCCCTGACGTGTCATGACGGCAACCCTGGTTGCGTTGGCTACGCCCCTCCTCGCCGCTGCGGCCAAAAAGACGTCCAGCTCCTCGCTGGTCACCTTCCTGCCCATCATCGTCATCGCCGTGGCCGCCTACTTTTTCTTCTTGCGACCCCAGCAGCAAAAGGCCAAGCGGGCGAGAGAGCAGGTCCAGCAGTACGAAGTCGGGAACGAAGTGCTCACCGCCGGGGGCATCGTCGGGCACATCATCGACATCGAGGACGACCGGGTGACCCTGGAGACGAGCGTCGGGGCCTCGTTCGTCGTGCTACGTCCCTACATCCTGCGCCGGCTGGATATCGAACCGGCCGGGGAGCCCAGTGCCGAGGAGCACGAAGAGGGCGACGATGACGGGTACGACGACGAGTACGACGAGTACGACGAGGAAGAATCCGGTGACGACGAAGCCGAAGAGGGCGACGATCACCAAACAGGCGGCGGCAACGGCAAGAACCGCGGTGATGATCGAGGGCCCTCCACTTCACGCTGATGAAGGACAAGCGCTCACTTTGGATCAGCATGATGAGCGTGGTCATCATCGCGTTCCTTGCCCTGGCCGGCACCATCGCCGCCGGCTGGTCACCGAAACTGGGGCTTGACCTCGACGGTGGACTCGAGGTCGTCTACCAGACCGCACACCATGTGAACAGCGCGGACTTGGACACCACTGTGAACATCCTCAACAGCCGGGTGAACGCGCTTGGCGCGTCGGGCGCCCAGGTAGCCAGCCAAGGGTCCAACGAGATCAACGTGTCGATCCCCGGCGCCAAGAACGTGAACCAGATCCTGGCCACGTTGGGGAACACGGCACAGCTCTTCTTCCGGCCGGCCATTTGCTATGCCGTCCCCCACACGGTGGCCAAGGGGAAGACGTCTGCCACCGGGCCGCTTCCAACGTGCCCGGCCAGTTCGCAGCTGACCGAAGCAAACATCGGCGTCACACCAAACAGCAGCGCCGCCGGATATTCCGCCCCTGGCCTCACCGCCCTTGAGCAGACTCCGGTACAGGCCTTCGCCCCCTACCCGAGCACCAGCTCGCTGAACGACAAGCCCGGCGACACCGTGCTGTTGCCCGCCACGCCGGCAGCGGGTTTGGGGAGTCTGCGCATGCTGCTGGGCCCGGCCGGCGTCACCGGCACCGCTGTGCACACGGCGACGGCCCAGCTGGTCAACGGCAACTGGGCCGTCAACATCGCCTTGACCGGTCCTGGGTCGACGGCGTGGGACAAACTGGCCCAGCAGCAGTTCCACGCCATCATCGCCATTGATCTCGACGGCCAGATCATCGACGCGCCCATCACCCAGCCCACCCAAGGATCGTTCACGTCGTTCGGCGGACAGGTGCAGATCAGTGGCGGCTTCACCGAGACCCAGGCCAAGAACCTGGCCACGGACCTGACCTACGGCGCATTGCCGGTGAAGTTGGATCGGATCACCGTCCAGACGGTGTCCCCGTCGCTTGGGAAGTCATCGCTCGAGGCCGGCTTGATCGCCGGTCTGGCCGGCCTGGCCCTGGTCATGATCTACACCATCTTCTATTACCGGCTGCTCGGTATCGTGGTGGTGGCCGGCCTGGCCGTCACCGGCGCTCTGCTGTGGTCCATCATTGCGGCAATGGGACACTGGTTCGGCACCACCATCGATCTGGCCGGGATCATCGGTGTCATTGTCTCGGTGGGTATCACTGTCGACTCCTACATTGTCTATTTCGAGCGATTAAAAGACGAGGCCCGGGCAGGGCGCACCGTGCGGTCGAGCGTGGACAAGGGATTCCGCAGCGCGTTCCGGACCGTGCTGGCTGCTGACGCCGTCTCCTTCTTGGGCGCTGCCATCCTGTACGAGATCTCCATAGGCGACGTCAAAGGCTTTGCCCTGTTCCTTGGCATCTCCACCCTGCTCGATGTGGTGGTCACCTACTTCTTCACCCGGCCGTTCGTCATCCTCCTCGGCCGCCGCCGCGGCTTGGAGGACACCGGCCGGATGGGCATGGCCCGAGGTCTGGGCGTGACGCAAGAGGTGGTCTCGTGAGCTCCCGTCGGAGGGGCAAGGGCGACAATCGAGCGACCTCCAATGGCGTTGGCAAAGCTGACGAGGCCGGCGAGCTGGAGCCGGAAGACGAGCTCGAGCCGGAAGATGAGCTCGAGCCGGCAGACGAGCTCGTGCCGGAAGACGAACTGGAGCCGGACGAGCTGGAGCCAGAAGACGAGCTCGTGCCGGAAGACGAGCTCGTGCCGGACGACCTGGTGCCGGCCGAGGACGTGGCAGGGAGCAAAGCGAATGCCGAGGACTTCGGCGACCTCCCAGCCGACAAGCCGGCTACCAAACGGACCAAGCGGCCCAATGCCTTCGTGCGCCTCTATCGGGGGCAGACCCATTTCGACTTCATGGGGAACCGGAGGAAGTGGTTCGCCATCTCGGCCATCATCATCGTGGCCGGCATCATCTCCCTGGGGACCCGGGGACTGAACCTGGGGATCGACTTCAAGGGCGGCCAGACCTGGGAAGTACAGAGCAGCCAGCTGACCGTGGCCCAGGCCACCAGTGCGGTCGAGGCCGCTGGTCTCACCCAGCCGACGGTGCTCCAGCTCACCGATCAGATCCACCACACCAGGACGATCGAGGTGGAAGCGGACCTCAACGGCAAGACGCAAGCGCAGAAGTTGGCCATCGAGAACAACGTCACCAATGCGCTGGCCAAAGCGACAGGGATCCCGCAAGCGCAGGCCGCTGAGAAGATCTCGTTCAACGACGTCGGACCGACCTGGGGCGGCCAGGTCACTTCGAAGGCCATCGAGGCCCTCATCGTGTTCTTCATCGCCGTGGTGATCTTCATCTCCATCCGGTTCGAGTTCAAGATGGCCATCGCCGCCTTGGTGGCGGTGATCCACGACATCCTGGTCACCGTGGGTATTTACTCGTTGGCCGGGTTCCAGGTCAGTCCGGACACGGTCATCGCCGTCCTCACCGTGCTCGGCTATTCGCTATACGACACCGTGGTGGTGTTCGACCGAATAAACGAGAACGCCAAGGGTCTAGGTGCCACCGGGCGCATTACCTATTCCGACATGGTGAACCTGTCGATGAACCAGACGCTGGCCCGGTCGATCAACACCTCCATGGTGGCCATCATCCCGGTGCTCTCGGTGCTGGTGGTCGGCTCGTTGATCCTGGGGGCGACGTCGTTGGAGGACTTCGGCCTGGCCCTGGTTATCGGCCTCACCAGTGGGGCGTACTCGTCCATCTTCATCGCCTCCCCGCTGTTGGCCATGATGAAGGAGCGGGAGCCTCGCTACATCACCATCCGTCAGCGCCTGGAGGCGAGGGGCGAACGGATGGAGGTTCTCACGCCGTCCAGCGCCGCCGCCATGTCCACGGCCGGAGGGGGCCGAGCTGGCGGGAAGGCACGGCCCCAGACCTCGGGAGTGATTCGCCCGGGGGCATCCCGGAGAACGGGACGCCAGCCGGCAGCTACCGGAGCGACCGGCCAAGGTGCAGCCAAGGGCGCGCAACCCACGTCCAATGCGACCGGCATCCTCACCCCCTCGGCCGGGGGCGGGTCGAACCGCCCAGCCGGCACGCGGCCCCCACCTCGTCCCCGTAAGGGGAGGGGGAAGGGCAGTAAGGGTAAACGTCGCTGACCAGCGGCTGTAGTGGGCCGCTTGGTGGGAACGCCCGCCTCCACCCCTGTGCCGCCCGCTGACTGCGCCGTCCGCTCTGACCACCGACCTGGTTCGGAACCGTGCCGCCCTCCAGGTACCGTGTAGACATGGCGTTGGCTGCGCGAGCCTCTTCTGAGGGGACCGAGACGAAGGGGCGAGACACCCAGGTCGAGAGCGCATTGAACGACGCCGAGGCCGACCTGATGGCCAAGGTGATCGAGGCCTTCCTCCGCCGTCATCCCGGCGAGGACACCGGGATGATCGAAGGGGCGGCTGAGACGGCAGCCGTGGCCCATGCCGGACAGGTGCGGCGGTCGGGCGAGCCCTACATCACCCATCCCATCGCCGTGGCCGGCATCGTGGCCGAACTGGGCCTTGACACGCAGACCATTGCCGCCGCGCTGCTGCACGACGCGGTGGAGGACACCGGCGTGACCAACAAGGTCATCAAGGAGGACTTCGGTGATGCGGTCGCCGCCATCGTCGACGGCGTGACCAAGTTGGATCGGCTCCAATTCGATTCCAAAGAGGCCCAACAGGCCGCCACCGTCCGCAAGATGCTGGTGGCCATGGCTGATGACTGGCGGGTGTTGATCATCAAGCTGGCCGACCGGCTGCACAACATGCGCACCCTCTCGGTGATGCCGGAATGGAAGCAGCACCGCACGGCCCAGGAGACGCTCGATATCTACGCCCCCCTGGCCCACCGCCTCGGCATCCAGGAGGTGAAGTGGCAGCTCGAGGACCTGGCCTTCGCCACCCTGCACCCCAAGCGCTACGCAGAGATCGAACAGATGGTGGCCAGCCGGGCGCCGCTTCGAGACGAGTACCTGGCCCGGGTCCTGGTGGCCGTGCGCGAGCGCCTGCAGGCCTCGGGGATCAACGCCGAGGTAACCGGCCGCCCGAAGCACCTCTGGAGCATCTACGAGAAGATGGTCGTCCGGGGCAAGGAGTTCGATGACCTCTACGACCTGGTCGGGATGCGGGTCATCGTCGAGGCGGAGAAGGACTGCTGGGCGGCACTGGGCTCCATCCATGCCATCTGGCCGCCGGTGCAGGGGAGGTTCAAGGACTACATCAACTCACCGAAGTTCAACTTGTACCAGTCGCTGCACACCACCGTCATCGGGCTGGACGGGAAGCCGATCGAAGTCCAGGTGCGCACGCACGAGATGCATCGCCGTGCCGAGTACGGCATCGCCGCCCACTGGGGCTACAAGGAGAAGCCCGTCCGTGACGGCGCAGACAGGGCCGCTCGCGACAAGGGTTCCAAGAGCAAGGGTCCGGGAGACGGGCATCATCCCGGCTCCGACCGGCTGCTGTCGCGTGACCAGGCCAAGACGGGGGACGCGGTCAAGCAGGGCGCCCCGACCAAGGAACCCAAGTCGGCCAAGAAGAGTCGGGGAGACTCCAGCACGGCCGAGGCCGACCGACGAGCGGAGCGCCAGGCCCTGGCCCGGGAGACGTCGTCCACCACCGCCGAGATCGAGTGGATGCAGCGGATCGCTGACTTCCAGAACGAGACCACCGATCCCATCGAATTCCTCGAGGCGCTCAAGCTCGACCTCGAGCAGGACGAGGTCTACGTCTTCACCCCAAAGGGCAAGGTCATCGCCCTGACGGCCAATGCCACGCCGGTCGACTTCGCCTATGCCATTCACACCGAGGTGGGGCATCGCTGCGTGGGGGCGACGGTGAACGGCAGGCTGGTGCCCCTCGAGACCACACTGAACTCTGCCGACACGGTGGAGATCATCACGTCCAAGGCGCCGACGGCGGGACCGTCCCGGGACTGGCTGAACCTGGCCGCGTCGTCGCGGGCCCGCACCAAGATCCGTCAGTGGTTCTCGAGGGAGCGCCGGGAGGACGCCATCGAGATCGGTCGGGAGGAGCTGACCAAGGAGCTGCGACGGGAAGGTCTTCCCGTCCAGAAGCTGGCCTCGGATCACGCCCTGGCTGAGCTGGCCGAGACCATGAACTACGCCGATCTCGAGGCCCTCCATGCGGCCATCGGCGACAACCGGATCTCGGCCCGAGCTGTGGCCCAGCGCCTGCTGCGCGAGCTGCGGGGCGGTGTCTACGACGAGCAGCTGCCGGTGACCGCCCGCCGCCAGCCGACGGCCGGGCGCCCCGGACAGCGGTCGGACGTCGGCGTCTACGTGGAGGGTCTGGACGACCTGGTGGTGCGGCTTTCCCGCTGCTGCACGCCCGTGCCCGGCGACGAGATCATCGGTTTTGTCACGCGGGGCCGGGGCGTGTCGGTCCACCGGGCCGACTGCTCCAACGCCGCCTCGTTGGCCAGTCGCTCGCGGGAGCGCCTGATCGAGGTGGAGTGGGACCACCGGTCATCGGGCGTGTTCGTGGCCACCATCGAGGTGGTGGCCATCGACCGGTCGAGGCTGCTCACCGACGTGAGCCAGGTGGTCTCGGAGCACCACCTCAACATCCTGGCCGCCAACACCCAGACCGACGCCGACCGGATCTCCCGGATGCGCTTCGACGTGGAGCTGGGGGACGCCAACCACCTGGAATCGGTGCTCAACTCGGTGCGCCATCTCGACGCCGTCTACGACGCCTACCGCATCCTGCCCGGAAAGAAGGACTGATCCCCCGATGAGTGACGAGCCCACGGCCGCGCGCGCCCCGAGTGGGACCCATGACGTGCTCTGGCCGGAATCGAGCCGCTGGGAGGCCCTGCTCGCCACCTTTGCCCACCTGGTCGAGCAGGCCGGCTACGGCTTGGCCCATACCCCCTTGTTCGAGGACGTCCGCGTCTTCCGCAGAGGGATCGGCGAGGGCAGCGACGTGGTGGGCAAGGAGATGTACGAATTCGAGGATCGGGGCGGCCGCACCCTGGCTCTCCGGCCCGAAGGCACCGCTCCCATCGTCCGTGCCTACGTCCAGCACCGGCCACCGTTGCCGTGGAAGGCCTGGTACGCCACCCCGGCGTTCCGCTACGAGCGCCCACAGGCCGGCCGCTATCGTCAGCATCACCAGCTGGGGGTGGAGGCGCTGGGACCGGAGGACCCCGACCTCGACGTCGAGGTGATCGGGCTGGCCCACGGGCTGTTCAGCTCCCTCGGCTTGACCGCCTACACGCTGAAGCTGAACTCGATGGGCGACGCCGAGTGCCGCCCGGCGTACATCGAGCTGTTGCGCTCGTACCTGGCCGAGCGCCGGGACGAGCTGTGCCCTGAGCACCAGGAGCGGCTCGAGGCCAACCCCCTGCGGGTCCTCGACTGCAAGCGGGAGTCGTGCCGCGCCGCCACCGCCGAGGCCCCCCGTCTGGTCGATCACCTGTGCGGCCCGTGCCGCGAGCACTTCGACCGGGTGCAGGCCGGGTTGCGTTCTCTGGGCATTCCCTACGAGCTCGATCACCGACTGGTTCGCGGCTTCGACTACTACACCCGCACCACGTTCGAGTTCGCATCACAGGCCTTGGACGCGGCCCAGAACGGGATCGGTGGGGGAGGCCGCTACGACGGCCTCGTCGAGATGCTGGGCGGACCGCCCACGCCGGGCATCGGCTTCGGCATCGGCATCGAGCGGGTGCTCCTGGCCTGTGACGCCGAACACGTCTTCCCGGTGGCGCCGCCATTGCTCGACGCCTATGTCGTTGACGTGGCCGGTGGCGAGACAGCCCGGGACCTCACCGCCCAGCTGCGCCGGGCCGGGCTGCGGGCCGATCGGGCCTTCGACGGACGCTCCATGAGGTCGCAGCTCAAGTCGGCCGACCGATCCGGTGCCCGGCTTGCACTGATCGTGGGCCCCGACGAGGTTGCTGCGGGAACAGTGACGGTCCGGCCCCTCCGGGATGAAGGCACCCAGCGGACCGTACCCAGGGCCGAGGTGGTCGACGCAGTTCTTGCTGGGACCAGGCCCGCTGATGGGACCCGGCCCGCTGATGGGACCTCGCCCGCTGATGGGACCTCGCCCGCTGATGGGACCTCGCCCGCCGCTGGGACCTCGCCCGCCGCTGGGACCTCGCCCGCCGCTGGGACCTCGCCCTCGGTCGGAGCCCAGTCGGCACACGCAAAGGACACTGACGCAAAGGACACTGCGGCAGAGCACACTCTGACAGAGCCCACCGGAAAGGAACCAGCATGACCGCAACACCCGAGGGGATCGACGGGACGTGGGGCGCCACGTCGATGCGCACCCATCTGTGCGGGCGGGTGACCACGGCCGAGGTCGGCAATACCGTGCGCCTGTGCGGATGGGTGGCCAAGCGTCGCGAGCACGGTGAGCACCTGGCATTCGTCGACCTCCGCGACCACACCGGGATCGTGCAGTGCGTGGTTCAGGGAACGGTCGACGTGCGCAGCGAGTACGTGATCGCAGTCGAAGGCGTGGTCCGCCACCGGCCCGAGGGAACGGTGAATTCGGACCTGCCCACCGGCGAGATCGAGATCGGCGACTGCGTCGTCGAGGTCCTCTCCGTCGCCGAGCCTCCGCCCTTCGCCGTGGACGACCGGGTGGATGCCGACGAGGTCGTCCGGCTCCGGAACCGGTTCATCGACCTGCGCCGCCCCCGGATGCAGGCCAACCTCCGGCTGCGCGCCCTGGTCAACGCGGCGCTGCGATCGGCCATGGTCCGCCAGGGGTTCTGCGAAGTGGAGACCCCCATGCTGTGGGCGCCCACCCCCGAGGGGGCGCGGGAGTTCGCCGTGCCCAGCCGCTTGCACCAGGGCTCCTTCTACGTGCTGCCCCAGAGCCCCCAGCTGGCCAAGCAGCTCCTGATGGTGGCGGGCATGGACCGCTACTTCCAGATCGCCAGGTGCATGCGCGACGAGGACCTCCGTGCCGACCGGCAGTTCGAGTTCTCCCAGCTGGACGTGGAAGCGTCTTTCGTGAGCCAGGACGACGTGCTCGCCTTCGTTTCGGAGGCGGTGCTCGATGCGGCCGAGGTGGCGACGGGGGAGCGCCCGCCGGCCATCGAGCAGATGACGTGGTCGGACGCGCTGGATCGGTTCGGCACGGACAAACCGGACCTGCGTTTCGGCATGGAGCTGGTGGACCTGTCTGCGGTGTTCGAGGGAACCGAGGTAAAGGCGTTCAGCGCCCCGTGCGTGAAAGCGGTCCGGCTCGAGGGCGGGTCGACGTTGACCCGGTCCAAGCTCGACACGCTCACCGACAAAGCGAAACAACTGGGCGCCAAGGGGTTGGCCTGGTTCCGGGTGACGTCGGGCAGTGGACCCGAGGGCGGGGGGCTGGGGCTCGATTCGCCCCTCGATCGCTTCCTCTCCGACCAGGAGCGCTCGGCCCTCATCGCCACCACCGATGCGGCTGTCGGGGACCTGATCCTGGTGGTGGCCGACCAACATCGAGTGGCCTGTACCGTGCTGGGCCAACTCCGCGTGGAGCTCGGGTCTCGGCCGGTCAGCGAGGGACCGTACCGCTACGTCTGGATCGTGGACTTTCCGATGTTCGACGGGGTGGACGCCAACGGGAATCCCATCGCCGCCCACCATCCCTTCACCATGCCCCACCTCGACGACCTGGACCGTCTGGAGTCGGACCCGGCCTCGGTGCGGTCCCAGGCCTATGATCTGGTCCTCAACGGATGGGAGCTGGGTTCGGGCAGTGTCCGGATCCATCGAGCCGACATCCAAAGCCGGGTGTTCGACGTGCTGGGCATCACTCCCGAGGAGGCCGAGTCGCGGTTCGGGTTCTTGCTCGGGGCGTTTCGCTACGGAGCCCCACCCCACGCCGGTTTCGCCATCGGGATCGATCGGTTGGTGGCCATCTTTGCCGGCGAAGACAGCATCCGCGAGGTCATCGCCTTCCCCAAGACCCAGTCGGGGTCGGATCCCATGACCGGAGCGCCCAAGCCGCTGGCGCCGACGGCTCTGGCCGATCTCGGGCTCCGGCTCGCCCCCCGCAAGGACTGAGCAGCCCGCTTCGCTCATGGCCGCCGACGATCTGTTCTCCGGAGCGGCTGAGGAGCATCTGGCGGCACGGGCGCCGCTGGCCGCCCGGCTGCGTCCCCGGACCCTCGACGACATCATCGGCCAGGCCCACCTGGTCGGCCCGGGTGCTCCTCTGCGGGCGCTGATCGAGTCGGATCGCCTGACCTCCGCCATCTTGTGGGGTCCGCCGGGTACGGGGAAGACCACCCTTGCTTCCGTGGTGGCCACCGCCACAGCCAAGGAGTTCATCCCGCTCTCCGCTGTGACCGCCGGGGTGAAGGACGTCCGCGAGGTAGTGGAGGGTGCCCGGCGGCGCTTGGGAGAGCAGGGCCGCGGGACGATCCTGTTCCTCGACGAGGTGCACCGGTTCAACCGGGCCCAGCAGGACGCACTGCTGCCCTCGGTGGAAGAGGGCTTGTTGGTGCTGATCGGGGCGACGACCGAGAATCCCTTCTTCGAAGTCAACGCCCCCCTCCTGTCCCGGTCGACCCTGTGGCGGCTGGAGCCGTTGAGCAACGACGAGCTGGCCCTGGTGGTGGCCCGGGGTCTCGATGCCGAGGGCGCCGAGGCAGAGCCCGACGCGGTGGCCGCCTTGGTCGGACTGGCCGACGGCGATGCCCGCGCCGTGCTTACCACTCTGGAGGTGGCATTGGCCCTGGCCGGCGACCATCCCGTGACCATCGAGGACGTCGAGCGTGCCCGCCATACCCGCTTGCACCACTACGGCGAAGATGACCACTACGACCAGGTGAGCGCTTTCATCAAGAGCGTGCGGGGGTCGGATCCCGATGCCGGCCTGTACTGGTTGGCTCGGATGCTCGAGTCGGGGGAGGACGCCCGGTTCATCGCCCGCCGGCTGGTCATCCTGGCCAGCGAGGACATCGGCGAGGCCGACCCGCTGGCTTTGGTGGTGGCGGACGCTGCCGCCCGGGCGGTCGAGTTCGTGGGCCTGCCCGAGGCACAGCTGAACCTGGCTCAGGCGGTGGTGCATCTTGCCTGCGCGCCGAAATCGAACCGGGTGACCGTGGCCCTGGGGCGGGCCCAACAGGACGTGCGCCAAGGGCCGCGCGGCGACGTTCCCCCTCATCTGCGTGATTCGCACTACCAGAGTGCGGGATCGATCGGGCACGGGAAAGGCTACGTCTACCCCCATGATGAACCGGGTGCGTGGACGGACCAGCAATACCGGCCCCCCGAGTTGGGGGACGCCCGCTACTACGAGCCCAGCGATCGCGGCCACGAAGCGGTCGTGGCTGAGCGCTTGCGGAAATGGCGCGGTGAGAAGGCCCCTGTCTCCGGAACGGCCGACATGGACGGCCCCGCTGCTGAGGACGAGCGCGCCGACGACGGGCGTGCTGACTAGTCGTGAGGAGCCGCTGACGGGCGAGGAGGCGGCCCGTAACCGCTGCCGGTGCAGCCTCTGAGGGCGGAGTCTTCAGCTTCGGAGATGCGGCGTTCGACCGTTCCACGGGGGCCAGACGGTCATCACGTCCATGGCCAACTAGTGCCGTGACCGGCAACGTTTCAGGGGCGCGTCCACCACTTCTCGCCTGAGGGCGCGCAACATGTGACATGGCCAAACGTGTGCGTGTCCGTGAGATCACCAACGTCGAGGGGAACAAGCTCCTCTCGATCATCCGGCGTGGCTCCGGATCGGTGGTCCGGTGGCGAAGAGCCCAGATTGTGCTCTGGTCGGCCCAGGGCATGGACGTACCCCAGATCGCAAAGATCGCATTCACGTCTGAGGACCGGGTCCGTGCGGTCCTCCACAACTTCAACGAGGACGGATTCGACTCCCTGGTTCCGAAGTACGCCGGAGGTCGACCACCGACCTTCACCTTGGCCGAGCGCCAGGGGATCAAGAAGATCGCGCTGTCCCGCCCGCAGGACCACAACCTGCCCTTCTCGACCTGGAGCCTGTCCAAGCTGGCCGAGTTCCTGGTCGCCGAGGGGGTGATCGACGACATCAGCCATGAGGGCCTTCGGGTCCTGCTCCGAGAGGAGGGCGTGTCGTTTCAAGTGATCAAGACCTGGAAGCAGTCGAACGATCCGGACTTCGAGGCCAAGAAGAACCGGGTCCTCCATCTCTACGACATCGCCGACGGCAAGGCGGTACCAGGCCCAGACGACCCCACGGCCGTCATCTGCATGGATGAGTTCGGACCGCTCAACTTGCTTCCCCGACCAGGCAGACAGTGGGCCCTGATGGCCGTAAAGCACGAATCGGCACAAAGCGATCTACCCCGCAGGCGCCGGCGGCGGGCCACCGTCAACAAGAATGACGGCGTTCGCCAACTCATGGCCGCCTACGACTTGAACAAGGACAAGATGTACGGCCACATCAAGGTGAAAAAGGACCGCACCACCTTCTTGGAGTTCTGCCGCTATCTGCGAACCCTCTACCCGGCCGAGGTCAGGATCGCCATCGTTCTGGACAATTTCAGCCCCCACCTCTCGACCAAGACGGACCAACGGGTCGGCAACTGGGCCGAGGCCAACAACGTCGAGATGGCCTACGTGCCCACCAACGCCAGTTGGTTGAACCGGATCGAAGCCCAGTTCCAGGCCCTTCGCTACTTCACACTGGACGGCACTGACCACAAGTCACACGCCGAGCAGAACTCCATGATCCGCCGCTACATCACCTGGAGGAATCGCAATGCTCAGGACAAGACGCTGCGTGAACTGGTCAAGCGCGCAAACGTTGCCTGATACGGCACTAGCTAGGGTTTTTGGCGATCGGACCCCTTGCCTCGACTGTCGCATCTCGGAGTCACCTACCGTTTCCGAGTGAGTGTTACACCCTGCTGCGATGATTCATGTATGGCCACCACGGACCAGCGCAACAGGAGAAAGGGCAGTCGAGGGCCGACCGCTCGGGACACGGCCGTGTCCCGGTCCCGGTCTGGCCTGTTTGGCTCTGATCCCTCTGGCGGTGACGGATCTGGCGGCTCTGTCTCTGACGACCGTGTCTCTGACGACCGTGTCTCTGACGACACGGTGTCCGCCGAGTCTCTGTCCGAGGCCATCTCCCTGCTCGAGTCCTTCGTCGGTGCCTTTGAGCCCGGTCGCTACAGCGGTGAGGACGCCGCGGTGTTGGTGGAGCGGTTCTCTCTGGGTGAGCGCCTCTGTGCCACGGGGAAGGCCCTGGCGGCCAAGCGGGCCACCGAGACCGAGCACCACCGCAAAGACGGCTCTCGCAGTGCCGCTGAGTGGCTGGCCGGAAAGACGGGGGAGTCCCTCGGTCACGCAGCTGGGTCCTTGCAGCTGGCCAACCAGATGGAAGACCACCCCGGCCTCGGGGACGCCCTGCGCTCCGGCGAGCTGTCCCAGACCCGGGCGCACACGGTGGCCGGGGTCTTGAAGCTCGACCCGGACAGCGAGGACGAGCTGCTCAAAGCGGCCAAGGATCGAACCGAGACCAACCGTCAGCTGGCCGACCGGTGCCTCCGGGCCAAGGCCAGGGCCCGATCGGCCGAGGACAACCGGGCCGCCCACGAGCGCATCCGGGCAGCCCGGTTCCTCCGCCACTACACCGACGGGGACGGGGCCTTTCGCTTGGAGGGCAGCTTCACCCCCGACGCCGGGGCCAGGCTGCTCGCTGCGCTCAAACCCACCCGCACCGTCCTCTTCGACGAGGCCAGACGACAAGGCCTCCGAGAACACCCCGACGCCTACGGGGCCGACGCCCTGGTGGCACTCGTCACCGGCGAGCGCCAGCGACGGCCTCGGGCCCCACGGGGCGACGAGGCAACCACCGGCCAGCGGACGGGCGGCCGGGCCGATACCGACCGGGGCTCTCTCCATGGGGACGAAGGCACCGACATGTCCGGCAGCTCCGCCGACTCCGCCGACTCCGCCCACACCGACTCCGGCGACTCCGAGGCCGATGGCGACCAGGACACCACCGGGTGGTCCTCGACCGCCTTTCCCCCGCCGGCCAGCGTGCACCTCCGGGTGGACCTTGCCGCCTTGCGCAGGGGACACCTCAAAGAGGCCGAGTGTTGCGAGATCCCCGGCGTTGGTCCCGTCCCCATCGAGACGGCCCGGGAGCTGTTGGGCGACGCCATCGTGGAGCTCGTCATCACCAAGGGCTCAGACATCGCCTCGGTCACCCACTTGGGCAGAACCGTTCGGGCCCCCCTCCGGCGAGCGTTGATCGAACGGGACCAGACCTGTGTCATCCCCGGCTGTGACGTGCGAGAGGGCCTCCAGATCGACCACCGGATCATCCCCGTGGTCGAGAACGGCGAGACCGCCCTTTGGAACCTGGCGAGATTGTGTCGCCATCACCACTACCTGCGACACCACGCCGGATTTCGGCTCGAAGGCGGCCCCGGCGACTGGCAGTGGCTGCCACCCGAGAAGCCCCCGCCACAGAACCTCGACCAACCAGACGATGGCGACGAGGACCGGCTGTTCAAACTGGAGTGAGCCGGCAAGGCCGAAGGCCGCCGCCGGGAGGCGCGTCTGAGCCGGCACCATCGAGTGTCGAGCTATAGCCAGGCATTGCAGGAAAATTGATGATTCGGCCTCGACCCTGACGCGGTCTGTCCTGGCGCTCTGTATCGAGCATCTATCGAGATCGGGCGCGCCGTCGGGTACCGATGAGGTCCAAATCCACGCCGACACGGACGACGAGCATGCGTCCACCGGCCCGACCGGATGGACCCTCTAAGCTGTCCGAGTCATGTCCGCTGGTGAGATCGCCGTACTCGTCGCCGCTGGCGCTTGCGTTCTGGCGGTAGTCGGTCTGCTGCTGGCCCTGACCGGTCTCAGGCGTCAGGTTCGCAGGCTCGAGGCAGTGGCAGAGGACCTCCGAGTCCAGACGATGCCATTGGTGGTCGAAGCACACCGGGTCGTCGACCAGGCCGCTACCGAGATGGAGCGGGTGGGCGCCGTGCTCGAGTCGACCGAATCGGTGAGTGCCACCGTTGATTCGGCCTCGCGCCTGGCGTATCGGGCGTTTGCCAATCCGGTGGTGAAGGTCCTGGCCGTACGAGCTGGAGCTGCCGGAGGAATGCGCCGCCTCCGTACCGGGTCAGGCCAGCACAAGAACGGCCGGAGCTGAGCGTCAATGCCGAAGCGAACGATGTGGCTCACCGCTGGAGTTGCCCTGGGAGCAGGATCAACGCTCTGGGCAGAACGCCGGGTTCGACGGGCCATCGAACAGACGGCGGCAAAGCTCGCCCCCGATGCTCTGGTCGCCGAGGTGGGACGCACGGCTCGCCACGTTGCCGAGTCCACCGGCGATCGATTTCGAGATGCCTACAACGAGGGCCGCGACGAGATGTATCGGCGTGAAGAGGAGCTGTGGTCAGACTTGGCCACCAGGGGGGTAGTTCCGTCGGCCGACGGGACGACGGTCATAGGTCCCGTGCCCGCTGCCGATTCCATCGAGGTCACCGGAGTCATATCAAAACGGTTGTCCCAGCGCGGTGATTCGTCGGCCTCGTCGTTCTTGTCGGGTTCGTCGTCGGGTCCGAGCGGCTCAACACCTTCAGCACGAGGAGGGTGGGCGTCCCGGCGACTGACCAAGAGGGCGACAGAACGGCGACCGGTCGAGCGCAGCGGGAAATCGCCCTCCCACCTGGGCAAGTAAACTTTCACCTCGTGACCTCCGGCTCGGCGATGGACGCCAACCAGCTTCGCAATTCTTTTACCAAGTTCTTTATCGACCGCGGCCACACCGCGGTACCGTCGGCCAGCCTCATTCCCAACGACCCGACCGTCCTTTTCACCATTGCCGGCATGGTCCCCTTCAAGCCGTTCTTCGTTGGCGACGAACCCGCCCCTTGGTCCCGCGCCACGTCGGTGCAGAAGTGCTTCCGTACGGTCGACATCGACATCGTGGGCAGCACCCAGCGCCACTGCACCTTCTTCGAGATGCTGGGTAACTTCAGCTTCGGCGACTACTTCAAGGCTGAGGCCATCCCCTTCGCCTGGGAACTGGTGACCGAGGTGCTGGGTATCGACGGGGATCGCCTCTGGATCACGGTGCACGAGACCGATGACGAGGCCGAGCAGATCTGGGCCGATGCCGTGGGCGTGCCGCGCGATCGCATCCAGCGGCTGGGGGAGGACAACTTCTGGCGGATGGGGGACACCGGCCCATGTGGCCCGAGCTCGGAGATCTTCTTCGACAAGGGGGAGCGCTACGGACCCCCCGGGGGACCGGCCCATGGCGGCGAAGAGCGCTTCGTCGAGCTGTGGAACCTGGTCTTCATGCAGCTCAACCAGCTGCCGGACGGAAGGACCGAAAAGCTGCCGCGTCCGAGCATCGACACGGGAGCCGGACTCGAGCGGATCCTGCCCATCGTCCAGGGCCTCGACTCCATCTTCGACACTGATCTCTTCGTGCCCATGATCGATGCTGCCCAGTCGATCACCGGGCGGACCTACGGCGCCGACGAGCGCCAGGACGTCGGCCTCCGGATCATGGCTGATCACGGTCGGGCCATGTCCATGCTGGTCGCCGATGGGGTGCTGCCCTCCAACGAAGGCCGCGGCTACGTCCTGCGCCGCGTCATCCGCCGCGCCGTGCGTCGAGCCCGCCAGCTGGGCGTCAGCGATGTCATCACACCCCGATTGGTCGATGCTGCCGTCGGCGTCCTCGGTGCCGCCTACCCCAAGCTGGCCGAGAACCATCGTTTGGTCACCGATGTGGTCGGTCGGGAAGAAGAGGGTTTCCTCCGTACCCTGGCCGCTGGCTCGGCCATCCTCGAAGAGGAGCTGGCATCTGGTGCGGTCACTCTTCCCGGCGATGTTGCCTTCCGCCTCCACGACACGTATGGGTTCCCGGTGGAGCTCACCGTCGAGATGGCCGAAGAGGCGGGGGTCACCGTCGACCTGGTCGGGTTCGAGGAGGCCATGGACGAGCAGCGTCGCTTGGCTCGCGCCGCCGCTCGGGCTGGTCGCGTCGATGCCGGCGAGGCCGCCTACCGCGCCGTGCTCGACGCTGAAGGGCAGACCCTGTTCGTCGGCAACTCCCCGGACGGCTACTCGACGCCGGCGCGGGTCGTCGCCGTGCTCGCTGATCCCGACCCCGAGCACGCCGGACAGGCAGAGATCTTCTTAGACCGGACCCCGTTCTACGCCGAGGGTGGGGGGCAGATGGGCGACACGGGAACGATCGTCACCGAGACGGGTACCGCCCTCGTCTACGACACGGTGGCCGCAGTACCGGGGCTGACCGCCCACCGGGCCAGGATCACCGGTGAGATCTTCGCCGACCAGGAGGCCTTGGCCACCATCGATGCCGTCCGCCGCGATTCGCTGCGTCGAAACCACACTGCCACCCACCTCTTGCATGCGGGCTTGCGGACGGTGCTGGGCGACCATGTCCGCCAGCAGAGCTCCTTGGTAGCACCGGACCATCTGCGCTTCGACTTCAGCCACAACGCCCCGGTACGACCTGAGGAGCTGGCTGCCGTGGCCTCGATGGCCAACATGGACGTCCTGAGCGACGCGCCGGTCACGGTGATCGAGACAACGAAGGCAGAGGCGGACGCCATGGGGGCATTGGCCTTCTTCGGTGACAAGTACGGCGAAGTGGTACGGGTAGTGCGGGCCGGCGAGCACTCCACCGAGCTGTGCGGGGGCACCCATGTGGCCGCACTGGGAATGATCGGGCCCATCACCATCGTCTCCGAGTCCTCGATCGGGTCCAACAAGCGGCGCATCGAGGCGGTGTCCGGCACTGCCTCGCTCCAACGCAGCGTGGAGCGAGATCGGGTGCTGGCCGAAGCGGCGGCATTGTTGCGGACCGAGCCCGAGAGCGTCCCCGAAGCGATCGAGCGCTTGATGGAGCGGCAGCGGGCGGCGGACAAGGCCCTGGAGCAGGCGCAGAGCAAGGACCTCGCCGCCGAGGCAGCCAAGCTGGTGGCCAGTGCCGCCGATGGTGTGGTGGTGGCCCGCCGCGACGGTCTCAGCCCGGACCTGCTCCGTGACTTGGCCCAGAACGCGAGGAAGTCAGGATCGCTGCGCGCCGTCGTGCTCGGTGGGAGCCCGGAGGGCACCCGCGCCTCGGTCGTGGCCGCCGCCGATGTCGCAGACGGCCTCCATGCCGGCGATCTGGTAAAGCGGGTGGCCCCCCTGGTCGGCGGGGGAGGCGGCGGGTCGCCCGAGGTGGCGGTGGCCGGCGGCAAGGATGTGGCTGGCATCGACAACGCCCTCGAAGAGGCGCGTCGAGCCCTCTCAGGTGGGTGACGGGGAGCACAGGTGATTGGCACACCGGCACCGCGAGAGGGAACTGGTGCCGCACGCGGGATACGAGCTGTGGGCATCGACCTGGGATCCCGCCGGATCGGTGTGGCGGTGAGCGACTCTGCGGGCACGCTGGCGTCGCCGCGAACGACGGTGTTGCGAACCAACGATGCCGCCGCCGACCGTCGGGCGCTGGTGTCCCTGGTGCTCGAGGCCGAAGCCGGGGTGGTGGTGATTGGCCTACCCTTGTCACTTCGGGGGGAGAGGGGGACGGCCGCCAGGGCGGCCGAAGCAGAGGCAGCCGATCTCGCCGCGTTACTCGAGCCAGAGGGGGTCGAGGTGGAGCTGTTCGACGAGCGATTGACCACCGTGAGCGCCCACGCGGCACTCGCCAAAACGGGGAAGTCCTCTCGTCAACGGCGTTCGGTGGTGGACCGAAGCGCCGCCGCCGTGCTGCTCCAGGCCTGGCTCGACGGCCGTCGTTCCTCCGGTCCTGATCGTTGACCGAGGGGGACCCACCTCCCCGGCCCGGCGGTGAATCCGAGTCCGCCCCGAGTGCATCCCGCCCAGGCCTGTCTCGGCTCCAGCAGGATCCCATGTGGCTCTCAGGCGACGGTGCCCCCGAGCGGCCCGCCGGCTCCAGGCCGCCAGGGGGGCCGGTGGGCCCCGGATCGCCGGACCGTCCTGGAGCCTCCCGACCGCCCGAGCAGGCAGGCCCTGGAGCGATCCAGGGCCCCGATGCGGTGCTGGGCGGCCGCCGCTCTGCCGTTGGTCGCCATCCATGGCGGACCTTGGGCATCTCGGTGGCGGTCATCGTGATCGCCATTGGTGGGGCCGGCGTGTTCTGGATCGACCATCAGGGGAACAAGGGAATCACCGGAGGGCCCGCGGTGATCGTCCACGTTCACCAGGGCGAGGGCATGGCCACGGTGACGTCTGAGCTTCAGGCGAAGAAGGTGGTCGGGAGCTCGCTCGCACTCCGGGCTTGGCTGCTCCTGCACGGCAGCCCGACCGTCGCCACGGGCACCTACGTGTTCCATCAAGGCGAGAGCTTCGCGTCGGTCAAGAGCAACCTGGAGGTCGGGCCGAACGTCCTGTCGCTCCAGGTGCCTCCGGGATCGTCGGTCGAGCAGGTGAGCCGGCAGGTGGCACGGCTTCCCGGCCACGACGCCTCCGCATTCCTGGCCTTGGCCACGGGTGGTACCGTGCACTCGCCGTGGTCGCCCCCAGGCTCGATCAGCCTCGATGGGCTGCTGGGAGCGGGCACCTACCAAGTGATGCCCGGCGAGACGGACACGCAGCTGCTGATCCACATGATCGATCGATTCAACCAGATGGCCACCTCAGTGGGGCTGGCGGCCAGTGCGCAGAAGGTGGGCCGAACGCCATACGAGGTGATCACGGTGGCTTCGATCGTGCAGAAAGAGGCGGTTATCCCGAAGAACATGGCGTCGGTCGCCCGCGTTATCTACAACCGCTTGGCCGCCGGGGTGCCACTGGAGTCAGCGGCGACCTTGCGCTACGCCGAGCATCGCGACGGGGGTGCAGTGACCCCGCAGGACGAGCAGCTGGTCACCCCGTACAACACGTTCGTCGACAAGGGGCTGACCCCCACCCCCATCAGCTCCCCATCGTCGGCTGCCCTGCAAGCGGCGCTCAACCCTTCCAAAGGTTCCTGGCGCTACTACGTGGTGACCCAGAAGGACGGCACCGAGTCCTTTGCCACCACCGAGGCCCAGCAGCGTGCCAACCAGGCGTTGGCCCGACGCCGGGGACTCCAGTAGGCCATCGGACCGTTCTTGACCTCCACGCCTGAATCCTCGATGGCTCAATCCTCCACCCCTGAGTCCTCCACCCCTGAGTCCTCCACCTCTGAGTCCTCCCCCTGAGCCGTTCATGCCCGAGTCCGTCCGAGTCTCGGCCGCCACCACGGTGGTCGGGGTCATCGGCGACCCTGTCGGCCACTCCCTCTCACCACTCCTGCACAACACCGCCTTCGTCGAGATGGGCTTGGACTGGGTGTCGGTGGGCTTCCCCGTGGCTGCCGGCCAGGTTGAGGGCGCGCTGTCCGGCATGCGCGCGCTGGGTATCGCCGGGCTGTCGGTGACCATGCCCCACAAGGACGAGGTTGCCGTGCTGGTGGACCGGACTACCCCGGTGGCAGCCCGTCTGGCTGCCGTCAACTGCGTCACCCTGATAGCGGGTGAGCTGGTGGGGTCCAACACGGACGGCGAGGGATTCGTGGCCGCGCTCCGGCACGGTGACGGGTTTGAGCCCCAAGGCAAGAAGTGCCTGGTTGTGGGGGCCGGAGGCGCAGCCCGGGCCGTCATTCTGGCCTTGGCCGAGGCTGGAGCTACCGACGTGATCGTCGTGAACCGGACCGAGAGCCGGGCCAACGCCGCGGCTGCCCTGGCCGGTCCCGTCGGGCGGGTCGGTCATCCCGAGGAGGCGGCCACGGTCGATCTCGTGGTCAACGCCACGCCGGCCGGGATGGGCCTGCCGCTAGCGCCGGACCAGTCCGAGGGACGAGGGTCGGGCGCCAGGGCTGGGCCCGGGTCTGGGGGGGCCGTGTCTGGAGGGGTTGGGGCTGGAGGGGTTGGGGCTGAAGCCGGACCCGAAGGTGGCCCTGGGGCTGATGCGGGCCACGATGCCTTCCCCCTGGATCCCGAGTACCTGGTTCCTGGCCAGGTGGTGGTCGACCTCGTGTACCACCCGGCCACTACGCCCTGGCTTCGTGCCGCCCGAGATCGGGGTGCGGTGACCCACAATGGCCTCGGCATGCTGGTCCACCAGGCTGCCGTGCAGCTACGCTCCTGGACCGGCGAGGAACCGCCAGTGGCGGCCATGTGGCAGGCGACGACGGCTGCCCTCAGTGCCCGCTGAACCCCCGATAACCTGGGCTCCCGGAGCTGCCTGGTGAACTACGTCCCCATACAAGCAACGCGCCGGTCCCGCCAGGCCAGCCTGGTGACGGCGCGTGTCGACGTACTCCTGGCCTGCACCGCCGTGCTCCTGGGCATCGTGGGCGTGGTCATGGTCTATTCCGCCACTCGGGGCAAGCTGGCCCTGGCCGGGGAGGACCCGCGCTACTACCTGAAGCGCCAGTTGGCATTCATGATCATCGGAGTACTGATCATGGTGGCGGTGACCCTGTTCGACTACCGCCGGCTGGAGCACGTCAGCACTCTCATCTACCTGGGAAGCCTGTTCCTGCTGGTGGCGGTGCTGGTCATCGGCTCGAGCGCACAAGGTGCCCAGCGATGGTTCCCGATCGGGCCCTTCCAGCTCCAGCCCTCCCAGTTCGCAACGCTGGCCGTCATCATTGCCTTTTCGACCTACTGCGCTCGAAGACCGGAGGGCCTCGTATTCAAGGACATGGTGCGACTGGTGCTCATGGCCGGGATACCGATCATCATCGTCGTCAAGCAGCCTGACTTGGGGACAGGGATCGTCATGAGCATCATCTTGCTTGTCATGCTGGGGGCAGCCGGCCTGCCGGGTCGGTACCTCTTGTTGCTGGTAGTGGCGCTGGTTCTCCTGATCATCGTGACCCTCCAGGTCGGCTTGTTGCAGCACTACCAAATCGAGCGGCTGACCAGCTTCATCTCACCCAACAAGGCCAGCTCGACCGCCACCTACAACGTGACCCAGGCCAAGAACGCCATCGGCGCGGGTGGTTGGTTTGGCACCGGGCTGTTCAAGGGCGCTCAGACCAACCTGGCCTACGTGCCCTCTCAGCAGACCGACTTCATCTTCTCGGCCGTCGGGGAGCAGCTCGGATTCGTGGGCACGGCGGCGATTCTCGGCCTGTTCGGCGTGTTGGCCTGGCGGATCCTGCGGACCGCGCAGCTGGCCCGGGACAACTACGGGCGGCTTCTGTGTACAGGCGTGTTCACCCTGATCGTGTTCTCGGTCTTCGAGAACGTGGGCATGAATATGGGGATCATGCCGGTCGCCGGCATACCGCTCCCGTTCCTCAGTTACGGGGGTTCAGCCATCATCGGCTTCTTCGCCGCTGTCGGCTTGGTGCTCAACGTCCACATGCGGAGCGTTCGTTGAGCGAGCGGCCGCCCGTGGCCCCGCCGGAATTCCGCATGGCCATCGTCGGCGACGTCAACGTCACGCTGCCGTCACAGTTCCCGACGGTGGTCCTGCGCGAGACAGAGGCCCCTCGCCGACAGCTTTCGTTTGCCGTGGGCATGCAAGATGGCGTGGGCCTGTCCCATGCACTCCGTCGGATCCCCACTCCACGGCCGCTGACCCACGAGCTGGTCACCGATGTGCTGAGCGGGTTCGACATCGACGTGGTCGCCATTCGCATCGTGGGCCGTCAGGGCAAGACCTACTTCGCCGAGCTCGACCTCCGCGGGCGGACCGGACGCAACGTCTATTCGTGTCGACCGACCGATGCGCTGGCTATCGCCCTGCACCAGGCCGTTCCCGTGCCCATCCTGATCGATTCCCGTCTGTTCGAGGCGGAGGGGGACGTTGCGCCGTGGTCGCCGCCCATACGAGCGGCAGATCTGCCCGCACCAGAGGCAGATCCGCCCACACCGGAGGCAGATCCGCTCACAGCAGTGGAAGATCCGCTCACAGCAGTGGCTGATCCGGCCACACCCGAGGTAGAAGAACCCGCAAGGGAGGCCGCCACCGGACTCACCACACAGGTTGTCAGCGGGGGGCCCACAGCAGGAGCTGCCACCAGCGTGCACACAGCAGGGGCCACCGGGGTGCCGAAGGGAGGCGCAGCCACCGGGGACGCCCTGGCGGGCGCGCACGACGATCCCTCCTCGGTGATCTCTACCGAGGAGGCCGGGGATCCAGCATCGGTGGCCGAGCCGGCCGCCGAAGGGGTATCGAGGACCTAAAGGCAGGACCTAAAGGCAGGACCTAAAGGCAGGACCTAAAGGCAGGACCTACAGGCAGGGGCCAAAAAGGGTTGCTTCGGGCCTACGGCCCGTTGGCCAGCTGGCCCTGTAGCTCGTCGTCGCCCGACTGGACTGCCGCATCCACGGCTCGGTTCCCCTCGTCGGATATCCGCATGAGGAGGGCGATCAGGATGTAGTTGGCGATCAGCGCCGATCCCCCGTAGGAGACGAACGGGAGCGTGATCCCAGTGAGGGGAAGGAGCCGGGTGACGCCGGCGATGATGAAGAACGCCTGGAAGCCGATGATGATGGTCAACCCGGTTGCGGTGAGCTTGGCGAACTCCGAGCGGGCGGCCTGAGCGATGCGCAATCCCGCTCCGACCAGCAGCAGGAAGGCGACGATCACCATGGTGGCGCCGAGCAGGCCCATTTCCTCACCGATGACCGAGAAAATGAAGTCGGTGTTTGGGTTGGGGATGGAGTACGCGCCTGCGCCCAGCCCCAGTCCGGTCCCCCCGATTCCCCCAGTGCCCAGGGCAAACCAGGATTGAGCAAGCTGTTGGCCCGAAGTGTTGATGGTTTTCCACGGGTCGAGCCAGGTCTCGACCCGGATGTTGGTCTGTTGCAAGTACTTGCCGGCCAGGTAGGCGCCAATGGCGAAAGCGATGACGCCGAGGGCCAGGTACCCCGTGCGGCCGGTGGTGACCCACAGCATGCCAATGAACAGGGTGAACAAAAGGGCGGAGAAGCCGATGTCGTGTTCCAGGCTCATCACGCCGATAGCGAAAACCCAGGCAGCGGCGATGGGCACCAACGGTCGGGGGTCGAGGACCAGGCGCTTGCCCACTCGCGCCGTGGGTGTGCTGAGAAGCTCTCGCTTTTCGACGAAATATGAGGCGAAGAAGATACACAGCAGGATCTTGGCCAGCTCTACAGGCTGCAGCTCCAGTCCGCCGATACGGACCCACAGCCTGGCCCCTTGGATGTTCTGTCCGATCCCCGGCAGCAGTGGGGCGAGTAGCAACAGGACGGCGAGGAGCAGCAGCAGATAGCGGTACCGGTCGAGGTCCCGGGACCGGCGGACGAAGAAGAGCGTGAGCACATAAGCGCCGACACCGATGGCCGTCCACAGCGCTTGGACGGGGGCGTAGTTCTGCGCTTTGCCCAGGTCGATGCGCAGGATTATGACGTAGCCGATGCCGTTCAGGAGGAATACCAACGGGAGGACGACTGGGTGGGCGTCAGGCGCCAGGTACCGGTTGGCAATATGCGCGACTGCGCCTAGCGCGAACATGGCCACGATAAGTGGTGCCACGTCGCCCGGGGTCTTGTTGGTGTTGCCCACGATCATCAACGTGTAGGCGGCCAGGATGATCACCGCGGCCGCGGTCATCAGGCCCAGTTCCGTACGGCGACGCGGTTTGGGGCCGCGAGGGCGACGCAGGGGGGCCGGTGTTCGTATGTGACTCAGGACGGACACTGCCGGGGAGCCTACTGGGGCGTGCCCGGACAGCGTGGGAGGTTACTGGAGTACCTGATGGGCCTGAGGTGGCGGGTACTGGGGCCCCTGACGGGCGTGCGGTGGGTGGGTGCCGGGGGGGGCCTGAGGGGCCGCGGTGACGGGTACCGGAGGCCCCGACGAGCCTGCGGTGGGCGGGTACTGGAGTGCCTGCCCGGACAGCGTGGGAGGTTCGTGGCAGTTACTGAACATGACCGAGGCGCCAAACGCCCTCTCATCTGACCTGTGAGGGACATTCACCCTGTCTCCCTGCGGGCGCGTTGAGCCTCTCGCGGCTGCGTTCAGCTGCCTCGACCCACGCGCTCGCCAATCGAGGCCGGTGGGTCCTGGGCCCCACCCCGAGGCCGCTGACTCCATGGGCGGTACCATGCAGATCGTATGAGGCCCGAAGCAGGACCGAGGGTTCGAGCGCCGTGGAGACCGCCGTGCGTGTGACCACCGCAGGGGACGCCACTGACATTGCGTCGTCGGGCGCGGGCGAGCCTCACCCACGGGCCCGGTCGTCCGACGCAGATTCCGAGTTGCCTTCTGGCCGGTTCCTCAACCGCGAGCTGTCCTGGCTCGAATTCGGCGCCCGGCTGTTGGAGCTGGCCGAGGACGACAGCCTTCCGCTGTTCGAACGGGTGAAATTCTTGGCCATCTTCGCCGACGGGCTCGACGAGTTCTTCCAGGTGCGGGTGGCTGGTCTGGAGGACCAGGTGGCCGCCGGCCTGCGCACCCGGTCGCCGGACGGCATGCGCCCGCTGGCGCAGCTTGAAGCCATCACCGAACGGGTGACCGAACTCGTCAACCGCCAGAGCCACATCTTCCTGGATCGAGTGGTTCCGCTCCTGGCCGATGCGGGGGTGGTCCTCTCCGACTGGCACACGTTGGACGAGGACGACCGAACCTACCTGGTCGATGTGTTCCACCAGCAGATCTTTCCCGTGCTCACCCCACTCGCTGTCGATCCCGGCCATCCCTTCCCTTATATCTCCAACCTTTCTCTGAACCTGGTCGTGCGGGTGGTCGATCCGGTCTCCGGCGAGAGCCGGATAGCCCGGGTGAAGGTCCCCCCGTTGCTTCCTCGCTTCGTGGTCATGCCCGACGGCGAGCGGTTCGTGCCCCTCGAGCAGGTGATCGCAGCCCACCTGGACATGCTCTTCCCGGCCATGACCATCGGGGAGCACTACGCCTTCCGCGTGACCAGAAACGCCGACCTGTCCGTGGGGCAGGACGAAGCCGGAGACCTTTTGGCCGCGGTGGAGCTCGAACTGCAGCGCCGCCGCTTCGGGGAAGCGGTCCGGCTGGAGATCGCCGCCGATGCCACACCGGCGATCAGGGACCTGCTGGTGGCAGAAGTGGATGTGCCGTCCGAGAGCGTGTACGCCATCGAGGGCCCGATCGACCTGAGCGGGTTGTGGTCCGTGGCCGGACTCGACCGCCCCGATCTTTCGGTGGAGCCGTGGATCCCCATCACTGCGCCACCCTTGGTTTCGCCCGCCCTCGGCCCGAGGGGGACGCCCACGGCCACCGGGGCGCTGACCGCGTCCACCGCGGCGCTGACCACGGCGACCGGGGCGGTGACCGCGTCGACCGGGACCCTGACCGCGGCCTCGGGAGCTGGAAACGCTGGATTGGTCGACATCTTCGCCGTGCTCCGGGACCAGGACGTCCTGGTCCACCATCCTTACGACTCCTTCGCCACGTCAATCGAGGCGTTCATCGGGCAGGCCGCCGATGACCCGGACGTGCTGGCCATCAAGCAGACGCTGTACCGCACCTCTGGTGACAGCCCGATCGTGGCGTCGCTCATCCGGGCCTCCCGATCGGGGAAACAGGTGGCGGCGTTGGTGGAGCTCCAGGCCCGCTTCGACGAACAGGCCAACATCGCGTGGGCCCGAGCGCTCGAGGAGGCTGGCGTGCACGTCGTGTATGGCCTCGCCGGCTTGAAGACCCACTCGAAGACGGCGCTGGTGGCCCGCCGCGAGCAGGATGGCGTCCGGCGCTACTGCCACATCGGCACCGGCAACTACAACTCGCGAACAGCCATGAACTACGAGGATCTCGGACTGTTGACGTCGAATCCCGACATCGCCATCGATGTGGGGAACATGTTCAACTATCTGACCGGGTACAGCCGGCCGACCGCCTACCAGCACCTGGTGGTGGCGCCGGTGTCACTGCGGAGCCAGCTGCTGGAATGGATTGACCACGAGGCGCTCGCTGGAACTGAGGGTCGGATCATCCTGAAGGCCAACGGTCTCACCGATCCGGTGGTGATCGACCGTCTTTACCGCGCCTCGCAGGCCGGCGTATCCATCGACCTGATTATCCGCAGTCGGTGCTGTCTCCGACCCGGCGTGCCGGGACTGTCGGAGAACATCCGGGTTCGGTCCATCGTTGGCCGATTCCTCGAGCACTCCCGGATCTACCGGTTCGGAGGGGTGGGGGACCGGCCATTGCTGATCACGCTGGGTTCGGCAGACCTGATGGAGCGCAACCTCGATCGGCGCATCGAGGCCGTGGTCCCCATCGAGGCACCGGACCTGCAGAAGCGGCTGCAGGCGCTCTTGGACCTTGCCCTCATGGACGACGCCAACACGTGGACGCTCCAGGCCGACGGGGCTTGGGCCAGGGTGCCGCCGGGAACCGGTGTCAGCCTCCAGGGTCGCCTCCGGCAGGACGCCATGACCCGGGCTCAGGCGAGAACGGAGGCCGTGGGCTCTAGCCCAGCGCGCCCGCCGGCGGTGGGACGTCGTTACCGCTGGTGGTCCCCCCGCCAGTGGAGACGTCTCTTTGGGGGCCGTAGGCACCCTTCGTCTCGGACCTGATCTTCTCCGCTCTGACCTTGGCGGACCTGATCCGACCGGTCCCTCTTCGAAATCGGTGGACATGGTCGACGGGCGCCGAAGGCCCAATCTCGGCCCCTTCTGGTTCTTCGTGGGGTGCTTTCCCATCAGGCAATGCCGTACCGTCCGCTGGCGGCCCGTCCTCCGACGCGTCGTCCCTTGGCGCTGCCGTTCCTTCGGCACGTGATGCAGATTCATCCGCCGGTGCCGAGTCTTCTTCCGCCGGTGCTGTGTTGCTCGATGATCCCGTGCCTTCGGCAGTTGATGGTTTGACCTCGGCGGTCGATGGTTTGTCGGCCGGCGATCCTGCACCCTCGGCAGTGGATGTTGTGCCCTCGCCAGTCGGTGCCGTGTCGCTCGGTGCCGTCTCGCTCGGTGGTGGCATGCCTCCGGCAGTCGATGCCGTGTGGTCTGCTAGGTCCTGCTCGGAGCGGGTCGAACCTTCTCTGTCGAGGTCCGGTCCATGTGGCATCGGTGAATCATGAGGCGACCGCGAGGGAGCCAGACCCTCAGGTCCACTATCCCTCTCTTCCCCGACGCCGAGTGCTCCCCGCCGGCGCTGGTACCGGTCCAGGAAGAAGAGATGCAGCCGACGGTAGAGGTTCCCGTGTTCGAGTTCGAGCGAACCGTAGGCAATGCCGCCGATGGGAATGGGCAGCCAGAAGTTGATGGCGCGATAGGCGAGCACGCCCGAGAGGGCTTGCCCCGCCGTCGGCCCGAAACCGGTGATCATCGACACCAGGACGAACTCGACCACGCCGAGGCCACCGGGGGTGATGGGGATGGCAGCCAGAATGTTGGCCAACCCATACGCCACCAACAAGTCGATGGGGGAGATGAAATGGCTGAAGGCGGCGACGAATACCCACAAGGATGCGGCGTCGAGGAGCCAGTTGATGGTGGCCCAGGTCACCGCTCTGATCAGCAGCGGGCGATCCTCCAAGAGCACGGCGAACCGCTGGGCCAGCTGCTGCACTGTGGCTGCCGTCTTGTCGGGATCGAGGAAGCGGACTCGACCAGACAACCTCCTGACCACCGTGGCCGCCCGCTCCTGGCCCCTCGTGAGGAGGTAGAAGAGGCCCCCGAATGCGCCTAGGAGGACCGCGCCGATGGCCGCGGCCACCACTACCAGGATCGTTCCCGACTCGCCCCCGTGGCTGGTCGGAGCGTGGAAGCCATGGATCAGCACGAACCCCACCAGAGCCAGCCAAAAGATGACGTTCAAGACGACGGCGGACCCGATTCCCTGGGTGCCGAGGGCGAAGGCGGTATCCGGGCCGCTCACCCCTGACTGGGTCAGCAGCCGGTATCCGAGTGCGGCACCGGGGGCGGTGCCACCGGGCGAGACGTGGCTGAGAGCCAACGTGGACATGTTGATGCGGAACAGGCGAAATCGTCGCGGCCCATTGGGGGGGAGCACGGCATGGGTTAGTTGCGTGTAAGCGGCCAGAGCCCCGATCTCGAGCACCGTGCCCAGGATGAGATAGGCGGGATGAATATGGCCGAGGGCGGTGAGGTCCTCCCTATGGCTGGCCAGGAGCGGGATGGCGAGATAGAAGACGAAAAGGAAGGCCAGCACGAGGCCAACGGACCAGCGGACCTCCTTGCGCACGAAGGGACCCCGGTGCCACCAGCGCCGTCGCGCACCCTCAGCGTTGTCGGCCACCATTGCCCTCATGTTGGCACGCCACTACCTGGTCGACCTGCCATGCTGAGGCGATGAGCGAGGGGGCGAGTGACGGACGGGCGGGTGATGACGCGGGCACCCCTCCATCGAAAGTGCAGGTGGGCAGCCCTCCCTCGAGCGAGCAGGTGGGCAGCGCACCGGCCACCGCTCCGACCACGACGGTCCGCATCGAAGATCGGCACGAGGATCCAGGCTCGGATGCCCCGCGCCGCGATCGGCTGTTTGCCGCCTTCGCCAACAAGGGGGTCCCACTCCGCACCATTCTGACCATCGATGCCGTCGTCATCGTGACCTGGGTGCTGTACCGGCTGATCGGCCGCCTGCGAGAGGTAATCCTGTGGATCCTCATTGCCGCCTTCATCTCGTTGGTGCTCAACCCCGCGGTGGTGGCCCTCCAGCGCTGGCGGCTGAAGCGTGGCTCCGCCGTCGCTCTCGTGTTCGTGGCCGCCGTGTTGGCCTTCGCCGGATTGCTCGTGCTCTTCGGATACCCGTTGGTGAACTCGCTCACCCACTTCGCCGAACAACTCCCGCACATGA
The DNA here is from genome assembly GCA_963781305.1 of uncultured Acidimicrobiaceae bacterium. Taxonomy (GTDB): domain Bacteria; phylum Actinomycetota; class Acidimicrobiia; order Acidimicrobiales; family RAAP-2; genus DASXMT01. The sequence goes on along the minus strand of CAWAFL010000011.1, from coordinate 1,894,417 downwards.
TCAGCGATCTGAAGAGGGGCCACGGCACCCTTGCCCACCTTCTCGATCGGGTTCACCTGCTCAGTTGGGTGCAGAAGAACGCTCCCAAGATCCAAACCGCGGCACACAACCTGAGTAAGCCGGCCCTCAGCGTGGGCACCAACCTGGGCAAGGCCGTCTTCTCGACCATCCTGGCCCTCACCACCATCGGCTTCCTCTCGCTGTTCATGCTCATCGAGGCGCCGGCCATCCGCCGCGGGTTCCTGGGCTCCCTCGCTCCCAAGCGGCGAGCAAAGGTCGAGCAAGTAGCCAACACGGTCTCCAGGTCGGTTACCAACTACGTGCTCGGAAACGTCGCCCTCTCCCTCATCTTCGGGTTGGTGATCTTCGTGACCATGGTCATCCTGGGCGTGCCCTTCGCCCTGCTCCTGGGGCTCTGGGTCGGACTCGTAGCCATGATCCCCCTGGTCGGGGGCTTGATCGCCGGCGTACCCACCGTGGTCATCGCCCTTTTGCACTCCCCAGCGGCCGCCCTTGTGGCCCTCATCGTCTTCGTGGCCTTCCAGATGGTCGAGAACCACTTCCTCTACCCGATCGTCATGAGCAGGACCGTTCGCATGAACCCCCTGTGGGTGCTGCTCTCGGTACTGGTGGGGGCGAACCTGGGTGGCGTGTTCGGCTCGGCCCTCGGCGCCCTGGCCGGCGCCCTGGTGGCCATCCCGGTTGGTGGGGCGATCCAAGTTGTCTTCCGTGAGATCTGGCAACACACCCGGGGGACCGTGCCCGAGTCGACCGCTGACGGCACCAGCGCGGAGTTACCCGTTGCGGGCGCCAACTCGGAGTCTTCGCTGGTCCGCGCCACCGATGCACCCGACCACGTCCCGTAAGCTGCCCCCGTGCGCGTGCTCGTGGTCCTTCCCACGTACAACGAATCGGAGAATATCGACCGGGTGCTTCGGCGCATCCGCGGCGCACTTCCTGACGCCACCATCCTGGTCGTTGACGATGGAAGCCCTGATGGAACGGCCAAACTGGCCGAGTCGACGGGGACCGAGATCGGTGGTGTCGAGGTGCTCCGCCGTGACCAGAAGTCGGGTCTGGGCAGCGCCTACCGTGCCGGATTCCGATGGGGGCTCGATCGCCAGTACGACGCCTGCATCGAGATGGATGCCGATCTCTCCCATGACCCCGATGCCCTGCCCGCGCTGGTCGCTCCACTGAGCGACGGCAAAGAGCTCGTCGTGGGTTCACGCTACGTGCCCGGCGGTTCCATTCCGAACTGGGCCTGGCACCGGCGCCTGGTGTCCCGGGGCGGCAATGTCTACGCCCAAGCGCTCTTGGGCCTGGGGGTCAACGATTCGACGTCCGGCTTTCGGGCCTATGCCTCGCCCCTGCTGCGCCGCATCGATCTCGACGCCATCCGGGCCGACGGCTACGGATTCCAGATCGAGATGACCTATCAGGCCAAGCGGGCGGGCGCTCCCATCGTCGAAGTGCCCATCCGGTTCGTCGACCGGGTCGAGGGCGAGTCCAAGATGTCGATGTTCATCGTGGTCGAGGCGTTCGGCCTGGTGACCTGGTGGGGCTTGCTCCGGGCGTTCAACTCCCTGCGAGGGAAGACCCAGCCGGTCGAGGTTCCCGTCTGAGGGCTGGCCGAGGTCGGGCGTCTGCAAGCATGGAGCCATGAGAACATCGGGGCGAGTCCTAGTGGTGGACGACGAGCCGTACATCACCGACGTGCTGGCCGCCGCCCTCCGGTTCGAGGGATTCGACATCGAAGTGGCCGCCACCGGGGCCCAGGCCCTGTCCATGGCCCTACCCGGCGGGTTCGACATGATCGTGCTCGACGTGATGCTGCCTGACCTCGAGGGGATCGAGGTGTGCCATCAGCTTCGGGCTGCCGGCACCAGCACCCCCGTCCTGTTCCTCACCGCTCGAGACACGTCGGGCGACAAGCTGGCCGGACTGGCCGTCGGCGACGACTACGTGACCAAGCCGTTCAGCATCGACGAGCTGGTGGCCCGGATCCGGGCGGTGCTTCGTCGAACCATGCCCGACGGGTCCGACCCCGACGGCCGCCTCCGGTTCGCCGACCTGATCATGGACGACGAGACTCACGAGGTCTGGCGAGCCGGCGAATTGATCGAGCTCACCGCCACTGAGTTCAACCTCTTGCGCTACCTCTTGGTCAACGCCCGACGCGTGGTGTCCAAGTCCGAGATCCTGAGCGCGGTATGGGACTACGACTTCGAGGGCGACGCCAATATCGTCGAGACCTACATCAGCTACCTGCGCAAGAAGATCGACCGGTTCGATCCGCCCCTGGTTCACACCATCCGACGAGTGGGCTACAGCCTCCGAGAACCTCCGTCATGAGGGTCGGTCGGCGATACCGGGAGCTCCGACCATGAGGATCAGGCGACGGTTGATCGCCATCATGATCATCCTGGTGGCTTTGGGTCTCGTCGCCGTGGACGTGGTCACCTACAGCTCATTGCACTCGTATCTCTATGGCCGGACCGACGACCAGCTCAGCGTGGCTCAGGACCAGGTGGACTCGGCCTTCTTGCATGATGAGTCGCGCGGGGTGCCATTGAGCGCGGCGACTGTCGGCAGGATCGTAAGCCCTCAGGTGTACGTGGAGATCCTGAACAGGGCGGGGAAACCGGTCTTGACCCGACCTTCCGGTAGCAAGCTGTTCCAGGACCCGCCGCCGAAGCTTCCGGCCAAGCTGCCGGTGCGCGCCGCGTTCACCCGGCATGAGCTGACCCACGGGAGCTATCGCCCGGATGCGGCGGCAGTCAACGTCCCCTCGGTGCGGGCCGAGTCTCAGCCTGACGCCGAGTACCGACTACAGGCATCTGCCCTTCCCAACGGGACTCTGGTGGTCGCCGCCCGGCTCGACTCGGTCAACGCCACGCTCGGTTCGCTCCTCCACGTGGAGCTGGCCGTTTCTGCCGGCGTGGTCGTTGCCCTGCTGATCATGTTGACCCTGCTGATCACCCGCGGCCTCCGACCCCTCGAAGACATGACCGCAGAGGCGGGCGCCATCGCCGCCGGCGACCTGACCCGGCGGGTGCAGCCGGCCGACGACAAGAGCGAGATCGGCAGGCTGGGCAAGGCGTTGAACGGCATGTTGGCCCAGATCGAGCTGGCCTTCGACAAACAGCGGATCTCGGAAGACCGGCTCCGGCGCTTCCTCAGCGATGCCTCCCACGAATTGCGAACGCCGCTGACCTCGATCCGCGGCTACGCGGAGCTGCTCCGAAAGGATGCGCTCGAGGATGACGAGGCCCGGGAACGGGCGTTGGCCAGGATCGAGAGCGAGTCGGCCAGGATGGGCATGCTGGTGGACGACCTGCTGATCCTGGCCCGCATGGGCGAGAGCCCGGTTCCCGAGAAGCGGCCGGTCGATCTGACCTCCATCGTCAGCGATGCGGTGGAGGACGCCAGGGCGCTCGATCCCAGCCGACAGATCACGCTCACCACCTCGGACCACGCCATCATCGAGGCCGACGAGAAGCACATCGAGCAGTTGATCCAGAACCTGTTGCAGAACGCGCTGATCCACACGCCGGCTGGGACCTCGGTGGATGTCAGGGTGGAGCAGTCAGAGAGTCAGACCACCTTGCGGGTTCGGGACGAGGGCCCGGGACTGGATGCGGAGCAAGCCAGCCGAGTCTTCGATCGCTTCTACCGAGGCACGTCGTCGGGACGTGAAAGCGGATCCGGACTCGGGCTGTTCATCGTCGCCACCGTGGCCAAGTCCCTCGGTGGCGACGTCAGCGTGGAGACCGCTCCCGGAAAGGGGGCCTCGTTCGTGGTCGTCCTGCCCCGCCGAGGCATGGCGCCCGACAGCCCGAACAACGGCCCCAGAATGCCAACCGATCCCCAGGCGGACAGCCGATCCATGCCCGGGGTACCACGGTCTGGCGCTTCGTCTCGACGCTCACCGGTACCCGATCCGATCGAGGTCCATGAGCCCGACTCTGTTCACCATTGACCGGGGCACCGGTCCGCCGGTGCTCCTTCTTCACGGACAGCCCGGAACGGGATCGTCGTGGTCGGCGGTGATCGACCAGCTGACCGACGAGTTCCGCGTGCTCGCCCCGGATCGCATCGGGAACGGCCGGTCCCCTGGGGAGGGAGGAGGACTGTCCGCTAACGCGGCTGCCATCGCCGACTTCCTCCTCGATGTGAACGCAGCTCCGGCCACGGTGGTCGGTCATAGCTGGGGCGGCGGGGTGGCCATCCTGTTGGCCAGCCAGTATCCCTGGCTGGTGCGAAGCCTGGTGCTGGTCGGATCGGTGGGGACCGCCGACACGGTCAACGGTTTGGACCGACTGCTGGCCACCCACGGGGTTGGCGATGCGCTCACCATCGCCGGCTTGGGTGTCATGGGCGGGGTGCTGCCGAGGATTCGTCGCCTGACGCCGCGGCTCCCGAACGGGGCCGGCCGGTACCTCGAGGCCATCCTGCCCGATGAAGGTCTCTCCGATGGTCTTCCCGGCGCATGGGGACGGACGAAGCGTACGTTCGTCATCGAGCAGCGGGCCTTGCTCGACGAGCTCGAGGACATGGAGCAGGCAATGACGGAGGTGGAGGTGCCAACATCGGTCGTGATCGGGGAGTGGGACCTCGTCGTGCCCCCGCAATCGGCAGACACCCTGTCGCAGGCCATCCGGGGGTCCGAGCTGATCCGGTTGCCCCGCATCGGGCATTTCGTTCCCCGTGACGCCGCCGGTGCGCTGGCCGAGGTCATTCGAGCTACTGATGCCCGCGCCGGTGACCGTCCAGCCCGCTCACACTGATCGGGTCCCGTCCGGCTCGCATTCTGGTCCGCTCACTGAGCGGCTCCCGTCCGGCTCGTCTGGGTCGGTCCGGCCCGTCCGACTTGAGCGCTCCCGTCCGGCTCGGTCCGGCCCGTCCGACACACTCTCTGTCAGCGCTCGATATCTGTCAGCGGCTCGAGCCCCAGCGGTTCCGTTGGCTGTCGGCCCAATCCCGCTCAGCCGGCTCGCCGCGGCGATTGGTCCACCTGTTCGGGCGTGACGGTCATGGCGTGGCGTAGTTCCCGGGAATCACCGGCAACCAGTTGATGGCCGGGGGCAAGCGCATCGAAGACGGCGGTGAACTTCCAGTTCGTCTCGCGGAGCTCGGACAAAGGGTCCGATCCCTCCACGATGCCCACCCCTGCTGCCAGTTGGGCATGACGACCGGCGATCGTTGCCGCCCGAATACCCACGACCCACCGTCCGTCACCTGCGGCATCCATCCATCCGACCGGTCCGGCGTAATGGGCGCGGTCGCCGGGTTCGAGCTCATCGATGACGGACAGGGCTTGCTGACGGGGGACGCCGCCGACCGCGGGCGTCGGGTGGAGCGTGGCCACCAGCTCGAGCACCGAGGGCCGGCTCGATGAGGGCTCCGACAGGGTGCCCGAGATGCTGGTGCCTAGATGCGACACGTTGTGGAAATGGATGAGGTCCGGAGAGGAAGGGACGTCGAGGCGTTCGCACATCGGGTCCAAGGCATCGGCGATAGCCTCGACCACCAGCCGATGCTCGCTGTTGTCCTTCGTCGACGCCCGGAGGTCAGTGGGCGCCATCGGCGCCTGATTGTCGCTGGCGGGGTCCGCATGGTTGGAGGACACTCGGGTAGAGGCCTCGAGGGGGGAGGCCTCATTGGCGGAGGCCTCGTGGGCGGAGGACAGCTGGGGTCTGCTCGACGTGCCGGCCAGCGGTCGGCATTGCACGGTCTCGCCCGATCGGGCGACCAGGAGCTCGGGGCTGGCCCCCACGAATTGGGCGCCATCGACTGGCATCGAGAAGACCGTGGCCGTCGGCTCGACGTCTCGCCATCGTCGGACGAGCTCGGGGATGTCGATGGGCGTATCGAAGGTCAACTCGATCTGGCGGGCCAGCACCACCTTCCGGAGGTCGCCGTGTCTGATGTAGCCCACGGCCCGGGCAACCGCATCGACAAACCAACGGTCCGAGGCCTGCGGTGTGATCAGGGGGGCCGTGACCGACGGTGGCGTGACCGACGGCGGCGTGATCGACCGCATCGGACCCGGCGGGACCGGATCCCCGGTCGGGCCTCCAGTCAGGCCTCCAGCCGAGGATGACGAGCGGGCCAGGAGCTCGGACCGCCAGCCCGCTGACGAGGTGATTCCGGGGCCAGCCCTGACTACGGTCAACCATTCCGCACCGTCGGCCGACCGACCATAGAGGAGCTCGGGCACCACGAGGGCGCCCGGTATCGCCCGGTCGAACGGGAGGCTGCCGAATGCGAGCACACCCGACCCGGTCCGGCGGACGCGATCGTCGGTGTCGATGGCCGCCAGCCGATGCTGGACGCTAGCGACGCCGTCATCGTCCTCGAGGCCCCCGGGCAGCGGTATCGACAAGGCCACGCCTACGCCCACCAGCGTCATCTCTTCGGTGGCGATAATGATCCCGCTCCGACCGGCCAGGGAGAACGGGTCGATGGCCGGACCGTCATCGAGCAGCAGGGAGGTGGCCCGCAGGTGGCTGCCAGTCATGGCCGGCCGGTCCGGGTGGCGGTGATCAGCTGGCTGAGGCCGCCCGACAGCGCACGCCGGTTGACCGAGGAGAAGCCGGCATCTTGGAGCATCGAACGCAGCTCGCCCGTGGGGGGCAGGTAGGCGGTGGACTTGGGCAGGTACCGATAGGCGGCACCGTCCGACAAGATCCCGCCGATCACAGGCACGACGTGACGGAACCAGGTTCTGTGACCGACCAGCAAGAGAGTGTGCTCGGGCTCGGCCACCTCGAGGAGGCTGATCCGGCCACCAGGCCTGGCGATTCGGCCCAGTTCCCTGCATGCAGCACTCAGATCGGTGAAGTTGCGCAGGGCGTAGCCACAGGTGATGCCGTCCACCGAGGCATCGGCCACTGGGAGTGCCGACACATCGGCCTGAGCGAGAGGCTCGCCGGTTTGGTTGGCGGCCAACATGCCCCAGGACAGGTCCATGCCCACGGGCCTGAGCCCTTCGCTGTCGAGGATCCTGAGGAAGTCACCCGTTCCACAGGCCAGATCGAGCACCAGCGATCCCGGTGGCAGCCCCAGGGCATCGACCGACTGCCGTCGCCATCGGATGTCGAGCCCGAAGGTCATGAGCCGGTTGACCAGGTCGTAGCGAGGTGCGATCGCATCGAACATCGACCGCACCAGGGCTGTCTTCTCCGAACCGGTGGGCAGATCGGCTTCTGCTGCCCGTGCCGCAATGTCTAGTGGGATGTGATCCCCTGTCGCTGCTCGCGGCGTGGCCGGTTCGACGCTCATTGGGCTGCGGCCTGGTCGTCCTGATCTCGGACGGCCTGGATCTCAACAGGAGTTCCAACCTGCTCGATGTGATCGAGGGCCGCTTTGAGCAGCGTCCGGTTGAAATGATGTCCGACCAGGGTGGTCACCGCCGGGAGAAGCTGGGCATAGGCCTCCACCAGTCGCTCTGTGCGCTCGACATCGTTCTCGCCGGATTCATCCCGGAGCGAGCCTCGGATATGGACTGAGAACAGGTCGACGGCTTCGCGGGCTATTGACGCAGTAGCGGCGTGGTGGCGTCGGCCCAGGTCCAACAGGGCAGAGAGGGGAACGCCCCATTCCAGGAGCGCCAGTCCGGCTCGGGCCGCGTCGACGTCTTCTGACGTGTAGCGCTCCTCGGAACCCACACGCCGAGGAACGAGCAGGCCCTCTGATTCGACGGCCCGCAGCAGCGGCAGCGGGACACCGGTACGCAGAGCCAGGGCTTCGATGGTGAACAGCTCCTGCTCGCGTGGTTGCGCTGGCGATGCTCCCGCCTGGGTGGGATCCCGACCGGCGGCCGAGGCCGAATAGTCGGGCATGGTGCCGGCATCGGAGAGCCCAGAGCCAGCCAGCTCGCCGAGCAGCGCCTCATCGGCCGCGTCGAGCTCGCCGTTCACCAGCCGGACGATGGTGGCCAGGGTGTACCCCCGAGACTGAAGGGAACGCACCCGGGCAATGCGCTCGAGGTGGTCGGTGTCGTACCAGGCCACCCGGCCCTGGCGTCGCGGAGCGGGAAGGAGGCCCTTGGACTGGTAGTACCGGATGGTGTCGACGGAGACCCCTGCTTTCGCCGACAGCTCCTCCACGCGCATCTCCACGAGACTCACTCTAGGAGTAATCACTCATACAGTTGAAGCACGCCCGTTCAGCTGGGCGAACCCCGCGGAGGCCGAGCCGGCAGAGGCCGAGCCGGCAGAGCCGGAACCGTCGGCCTCGAGAAGTGCGGTGCCTGCTAGCGGCGCCTGGTAGCGGCGCCTGGTAGCGGCGCCTGGTAGCGGTGTCGTGCCTGCGGTGTCGTGCCTATAGGACTGGCGTGCCGATAGGCGGCCCGTCCCTATGGGACTGGCGTGCCTAGTAGAACTGGCGCCTAGTAGAAGTAGCGGTACACGACCTGGGCAACACAACTGGGCTTGGCCGCGTCCTCGACCTCCAGCGTGACGTCGAAGTTGACCTGGACACCACCCTTGACGTCTTCGACTCCTCCCACGGAGACGCCCATCCTGAGCTTGCTGTCGACGATCACCGGCGACGGGAATCGCACCTTGTTGCAGCCGTAGTTGATGCCCATGGACATGCCCTGGACCTCGAGGATTTCCGGTAGGTAGACAGGGATGAGCGACAGGGTCAGGTACCCGTGGGCGATGGTGGCGCCGAAGGGCCCGTCCTTGGCTCCTTCGACATCGACATGGATCCATTGAAAGTCTCCGGTGGCATCAGCGAACCGGTTGATCTTGTCCTGGTCGATGAGGTGCCACTCGCTGTAGCCGAGGTGCTGTCCCACCAGATCGTGGAATTTGTCGATGCCCTGCACGGTGGTAGTCATGGCACCGAACCTTATTGGAGCCGGAAGGGTGGGGACCACCGGACATCCCCATCCGGTGAGGGCCGGAGCGGCGCAGGCGACCACCGGGACACCGGCGGGGGGCGGAGCGGCGCAGCGGCCACCAGAGACGGGCAAGGGCCGGAGCGGCGCAGCGGCCGCCAGAGACGGGCAAGGGCCGGAGCGGCGCAGCGACCACCGGCGAGGGCCGGAGCGGCGCAGGCGACCACCGGGACACCGGCGGGGGGCGGATCGGCGCAGCGGGGCGGGTTGGGCCTGGCAGGCGCCCCTTCGCCCCGATCTCAGTTCATCCTCACCAGGGATCACTCGGTACGCTCGATCAGTGGCCGACGAAGACATGCATCACCATCGGAGCCTTCAGGGTGGGGGAGCGCGGGCGGCGGTGTTCGGGATCAGCGACGGGCTGGTCTCGAACGTGGCGCTGATCCTGGGTATGGCCGGCGCCCATACATCGGCGAGCTCTGTCCGCCTGGCCGGCCTCGCCGGTCTGGTCGGCGGGGCATGCTCCATGGCTGCGGGTGAGTACGTGTCCATGCGGGCGCAGACCGAGCTGATGCAGCGGGAATTGAGGGTCGAGCGGGACGCCCTCCATCGCCAACCCGAGGGTGAGCGTCGGGAGCTGACCGCAATTTACGAACGGCGGGGGCTCGAGAGCGACCTGGCCTCTGAGTTGGCCACGAACATGATGCGGGACCCCGAGATGGCCCTCGAGACCCACGCTCGGGAGGAGCTGGGCATCAACCCCCATCAGCTGGGCAAACCATTTCAGGCGGCCGGATCGTCGTTTGTCATGTTCGCCTTGGGCGCCTTCTTGCCCCTGGTGCCCTGGCTGATGGCGTCTGGAACGGGAGCAATCTGGGCCTCGGTGATCATCGCCGGCGTCGCGTCGCTTGTCGTCGGCGCTGCCCTTTCCTACTTCACCGGGAAGCCATGGCTCTGGTCCGCCTGCCGGCAGCTCCTGATCTCTGGCGTCGCCGCCGGCATCACCTTCACCATCGGCCGCATCATCGGTTGATTGGCCCCAAGGCCGGTCCGCGGGGCCATCGGATAGCGAACGGTGCTCAGCCAGTGGGTGCGATCGTCCCGGTGTAGGCCCGGTCCACATGGTCGTCCGTGAACCCCATAGACCGATACAGCTTCACCGCGGCAACGTTGTCACCGTCCACATAGAGCATCCCTACCCGTATCCCGGCGTGGGCCAGCCATGACAGGCCCGCTACGGTCAGCGACCGACCGAGCCCCCTGCCTTGGAAGTCCGGGTCCACGGAGATGACGTAGATCTCACCGAGCTGGGGGTCGGTGTCGCGGTGGATCTTGGTCCAGCAGGATCCAGCCAGCCGACCGTCCACTTCGTAGAGCAGAAGACCGGCAGGATCGAACCACCCCTCCTGCTCCCGTTCCACCAACTCCTCAACTGACCATCCACCCTGTTCGGGATGAGTGGCAAAGGCTCGATTGTTGACCGCCAACCAGGCAGCTTCGTCCTGGCCGGGACGGAACGCTCGGGTCGCGAGGGCATCGCCCTGGCCGTGGGGTTGAGGGCCCAGCGGCAGCGGGACTCGCATCTGGATCAGGTCGCGCCCCGGCTTGAGACCGTTGGCTTCGGCGATGTGGTCGTGGACGGCGGAGGCCCGAGGCGCCCAGAAATAGACCTGGCCACCGCCTTGCCGGCCGATCTCCTCGAGTAGGGACCCGAGCAGGACAGAGCCCAGAGACTCAGCATCTGAGGCCCGATGATCCGGGTGGATCACGATCTCGATACCCCAGCTCTCGTTGCCCCGGCTGAGGTGTCCATAGCCCACCAGGCGACCGGAGCCGACCTGCCGGGCCAGGGACCGGGCGCCGGCCGCTCCACTCGAGCCGGCGTTGACCTCGATGCGTTTCTGCTCGCTGAGGGCCGGATGTCCATCGACGGCGGCGACAGCGGCGAGAAGCTCGGCGACGTCGGCCTGGTCGAGCTGACCGATCTCACGATGCACGTCGACCTGGATTCCGTCCACGGGATGCAAGCTATCGGTTCATGAGAGGGACGCCGTCGGACTGCGTCGAGCGTGACCCTGGCTCAGCAGGAACGAGCTGCCGGTAGAGTCCGCCAGTGATGAGCCGTCCCCGATCTGCCGCCGGTCGTGCCCGTGTAACTGCTGAGCGATTGGCGGTGGAGTTCCCCGGCACAGCCGATGAGTTGTGCGCCTTGCGCCACCAGAACCCCTTTGAACTGTTGGTAGCCACCATCCTTTCGGCCCAATGCACCGACGAGCGGGTGAACATGGTCACGCCGGCCCTGTTCGCCCGATACCCGGACGCGGCGGCCATGGCGGTCGCCGACCCTGAGGTCATCGAGGAGATGATCCACTCCACCGGGTTCTTTCGGGCGAAGGCCCGCAATCTGATCGGGATGGCCAGCGCCCTCACCGAACGATTCGACGGCGAGGTGCCGACCCGGCGCGAAGACCTGGTCACCCTTCCCGGCGTCGGCCGGAAGACGGCGAACGTCATCCGCAGCGTTGCCTTCGGGCTTCCCGGCCTCCCCGTTGACACACACGTGGGTCGTCTGGCCATCCGATTGGGTCTCACCACCGAGACCGATCCGGTGAAGGTCGAGCTTGCTCTGGACAAGCTGGTCCCAGCGGTAGAGCGCGGCGCGTTCAGCCTGCGACTGATCCTCCACGGGCGCAAGACATGTGTGGCGCGCACACCGCGTTGCACCACCTGCATCCTGTCTGACTTCTGCCCCTCGTCGACCGCGCCGACGCGTGCGAGGACGGACAACAAAACGGTCAACAGGACAGTAAAGAAGCCAGTCAAAAGAACGGCCGAGCAGGCCCACTGAAGGCAGCTGAGGTGACCAAGGTCCGCTGCGATACCGTGATCGCATGGTCATCAAGCGATCAGTCTCGTTGTCGGAGACGGTGGCTGATGCCGTACAGGCGGCGGCGGATGAGGACGGCGTGTCCTTCTCGGGTTGGTTGTCTCTCGCCGCTGAGCACCAGCTCCGCGTCCGCGAGGGTCTCAGGGGAGTGGCCGCTTGGGAAGAGCGAGCCGGCGAGCTAACCCCCGAAGAGATCGAAGCCGGCGAGGCCCTGCTCGCCCGCCTGCTCTCGGGCGTTGCCGCCAAGGTTCGTCCGGGCGTGGCCGCCATGGTTCGCCCAGTGGGGGCGGCGGCCAAAGGGCGTAGGCGCTGAGCCCGGCGGGAAACTCCCGGCCTCGCTCGCCGCGCAGCGGCCTGGTCTACGGGGCCGCCGCTCTGGGTGCGGCATCGAGGGACGACCGACTGCTGTGGGCCCTACACCGGGCGGCGCTGGTCAGGGGCCTTGTGCCTATCGTCCCAGCCATGGCGGTGGCCGAGGCAATGCGAACCTTCGAAGGACGAGACGCACTGAGCAAGCTGCTCATCGGTGCCGAGGTGGAATCCCTCGACGTCGCCCGAGCCGAACGACTGGGCACACTTGCCGCCTCCGCCGGGACCGACGACCTGGCCACGGTGGCCGTGGTCGAGAGCGCTTCCCGGCTCAACCATGCCGCAGTGACCGAACGCTCACCACGGTTGGCCGATCTGGCCACAAAGCTCGACCACCAGCTGATCCTTCACGCCATTTGAGACAACCCTGATCGAGCGTGGCGACCTGAGCAAGGGATCCTCAGCACCGATCAGAAGCGCCGACGGACACCGAGCAAGCGGCCCTTGGGGCACCGCGAGCAAGCGATCCTCCGCACCAAGCTGGCGCCGCTCCTAGCGCCGGGCCTTGCGGTCCTGGGACGCGCTGAGCCGCGACAGCCGGCGGGAAGCGCCCCCGAGCGCCCGCTCGATGGCAAACAGCTCCGAGGCCACTTCCTCGTTGTGGGCGGCAGCGGCGGCTTCGGCGTTGAGGGTGACCCGGCGGGTCAGCTCGTCGAGCACGGTGGCGAGGGAGGACAGCTCTGCGTTGCTCTCGGACATGGACCGATCTTGACACTGTTGCCCAGGAAACTGGAAACGCGGGGAGGCCCTCTCGACGGACCAGGAATGTGGACCGGCCGAGTACCATTCGTGGGCTATGTCCCTTCGCCGAATCGATCTTCGTGGCGTGACCGGCGACCTTCGATCAGTGCTGCCCCGCCCGCACGATGAGCAGGAGCGGTCGTCCGAAGCGGTAGCCGAGATCATCGCCGACGTGAAAGCCCGGGGCGACGCCGCCCTCCGTGGCCTGACCGAGCGCTTCGACCGCGTGGTGCTGGACGATCTCCGGGTGCCCTCCAGCGAGATCCTGGCGGCACGGGATCGGGTCTCCCCTGACCTCGGGGCTGCACTCCAGGTCGCCCACGACCGGATCCTGGCCTACCACGCCCACGAGGCCGCTCCCGTCGATGACTTCGAGTCCGGCGGCATCACCGTGCGCCACCTCACCCGGCCGGTCGAACGGGCCGGGTGCTATGCGCCCGGTGGACGGGCCCGGTATCCGTCCACCGTGCTCATGTGCGCAGTCCCCGCCCGGGTGGCCGGGGTGGCCGAGGTGATCCTGTGCGTGCCTCCTGGTGCGGACGGAAGGGTGGACGACGCCACGTTGGCAGCGGCGGCGGTCGCCGGAGTCGACGAGGTCTACCGGATTGGCGGCGCCCAGGCCATCGCGGCCATGGCCTTCGGGACCGAGTCGGTCGCCCCGGTCGATGTGATCGTGGGCCCGGGGAACCGGTACGTGGCCGAGGCCAAGCGGCAGGTCTCCGGCGTGGTCGGGGTGGCGTCGGCCTTCGCCGGGCCATCCGAGGTGGTGGTCGTCGCCGATCGGGACACGCCCCCGGAGCTGGCCGCCATCGACCTGGTCGTCCAGGCCGAGCATGGTCCCGACGGACTGGCCTGGCTCGTGACCTGGTCCGAGGATGTGGCCGAACAGGTCACCGCCGAAGTGGACCGCCTGGTGGCCAGTTCCCCGCGACGAGCCGATCTGGAAGCGACGCTGGGCGACGGCGGCTACGTCGTGCTGGTCGACGGGCCGGCACAGGCCCTGGCTGTGTCCAATGTGGTGGCCCCCGAGCACCTCGAGCTCCTGGTCGATGAGGCAGCCGACCTCCTGCCGCTGGTCCAGGCGGCCGGGGCGGTGTTCCTCGGCCCGTGCTCGCCGGCCAGCGTGGGGGACTATCTGGCCGGTCCGAACCACGTCCTGCCCACCAACCGGACGGCGAGGTTCGCCAGCGCCCTCCGGGTGGACGACTTCCGCCGCCACATCCACGCCGTGACCGTCGAGGAGAAGGCGCTCACCGAGCTGGGCCCCCACGTCGTGACATTGGCCGAGACCGAGGGCCTCCCCGCCCACGCCGAATCGGTGCGACTCCGATGGCCGAGGTAGACGTGCACGCGGCCGACGGCGCCGTGCCCATCCGGCCGGACCTCGTCAGCTTGGACGGCTACCACTCTCCCCAGGTCGACGTGGACGTGCGGCTCAATACCAACGAGTCACCCCTCCCACCGCCCGATGCGTGGCTCGCTGCCCTCCAAGACGAGCTGGGTCACATCCAGTTCAATCGCTACCCGGACCGTCAGGCCTCGGAGCTGCGCGCCGCGGTGGCTGCCTCCCACGGCGTACAGCCCGACCAGGTGTTCTGTGCCAACGGTTCCAATGAGATCCTGCAGTGCCTGCTGCTCGCCTACGGAGGCCCGGGCCGAACCGTGGCCCTGTTCGAGCCGACCTACACCCTCCACCGCCACATCGCCATGATCACCGGGACCGGTGTCGTTGCCGGGAGCCGGACCGACGACTTTGAGCTCGATCCCGATGAGGTGGCCCGCGTGGTGACCGAGTCGCGGCCGATCATCACCTTCTTGTGCTCGCCGAACAACCCGACCGGGCGGGCCGATCCCCCCGACAGCGTCCAGCGCGTGGTCGACGACTCGTCGGGCCTGGTGGTGGTGGACGAGGCCTACGGTCAATTCGCTCCGTCGTCCGCGCTCGAGCTGATTCGCGCCGGAGGGCCGGGAAGCGAGCGGGTGGTGGTCGTCCGCACCTTCTCCAAGACATGGTCCATGGCCGCCGGTCGGCTCGGGTACATGGTCGCCTCGCCGGACGTGGTGGCCGCGTGCGAGCTGGTCACCCTGCCCTACCACTTGGACGCGGTGAAGCAGGCAGCCGGGCGCTTGGCCCTGCAGTTCGAGGAGGCCATGCAGGCCCGGGTGGCGGTTCTGCGCGAGGAGCGCGGCCGGATCGCAGCCGCATTCGCCGAGATGAGCGTGGAGACCTGGCCCTCGGATGCCAACTTCATCCTCTTCCGACCGACCGACCGCTCCGCTCGCCAGGTATGGCTATCGCTGCTCGATCGGTCGGTCCTCGTGCGAGACTGCTCTGAGTGGCCTGGTCTCACCGGGTGCCTGCGGGTCACCGTGGGCCTCCCTGAGGAGAATGATCGGTTCCTGGCCGCCTTGGACGCCGCCCTGGATGGTCCCCTGGAAGAGAGCCGGACATGACTGCCACCGCCACACCGAGCCCACGGATAGCCTCCCGCTCGCGTTCCACCAAGGAGACCTCCATCGAAGTGGCGGTCAACATCGACGGCAGCGGGACCACCGATGTCTCCACCGGTCTCCCGTTCTTCGACCACATGGTCAGCCAGCTCGGCAAGCACGGCGGGTTCGATCTCACCGTCAAGGCCACCGGCGACCTCGAGGTGGACGCCCACCACACCGTGGAGGACGTGGGCATCACCCTGGGCGAGGTCGTGCGAGAGGCGCTGGGGGACAAGGCTGGCATCCGCCGCTTCGCCTCAATCAACCTTCCGCTTGACGAGGCGCTGGTCGAGGTGGCCCTCGACCTGTCGGGTCGGCCGTTTCTCACCTACGACGTCGAATTCCCCGCCGATGCCCTGCCCCTCGGCAACCCGCCCTTCGACCCACAGTTGGCCGAGGAATTCTGGCGTGCCTTTGTCACCTCGGCGGCCATGACCCTGCACGTCCGCCTGAAGACCGGCAAGAACACCCACCACATCGTCGAGGCATCGTTCAAGGGCGTGGCCCGGGCCCTCCGGGACGCCGTCCGGCAGGAGGGATCGGGCGTCCCGTCAACGAAGGGGACCCTGTGATCGCGGCCGCCTCAACAACAGAGAGCCGGACCCGGTGATCGCCTTCTCCTCAACAACAGAGAGCCGGACCCCATGATCGCCGTCCTCGACTACGGCATCGGCAACCTCCGCTCAGCTGAGAAGGCGCTCCAGCACCTGGGGGCGGACGCCAAATTGGTGGCCGATCCCGATGAGGCTGCGTCGGCTGACGGCATGGTGCTGCCCGGGGTGGGCGCCTTTGGCCCCTGTGCGTCCGCCCTTCGAGCCACGGGGCTGGATGCGGTGGCCCGGAAGGCCATCGCGGGAGGGGTGCCGTTCCTCGGCATCTGCGTGGGGTTCCAGCTGCTCTACGAGGGCTCGGACGAGGATCCTGGTCACCAAGGGCTGGGTGCTCTCCCCGGCATGGTCCGGGCTCTGCCCGAAGGGGTCAAGCACCCCCAGATGCAGTGGAACCAGCTCGACCGCCGGCCCGGACCGGAGTCGGGCCTCCTGCGCGGGCTCGACGATAGGTCGTGGGTCTACTTCGTCCACTCCTTTGCCCCCGAGCTGACGGAGGCCACCACCTCCACGTGCGACTACGGAGGACCGGTCACCGCCTCCGCCGAACAGGGGTCGCTGTGGGGCACACAGTTCCATCCCGAGAAATCCGGGGAGGTGGGGCTGGCCATCCTGGCCAACTTCGTCGCCGCCTGTCCGGACAGCATCGGCCGCTCCACCCTCACTGCGTGATGGACCTCTATCCGGCCATCGATATCCGAGACGGCGGTGCCGTCAGGCTGACCCAGGGGGACTTCGACCGTCAGACCGACTACGGAGACCCGGTCACCCTGGCCAAGACGTTTGCCGACGGAGGGGCGCCTTGGCTGCACGTGGTCGACCTCGACGCCGCCCGTTCAGGCCTCCCCACCAATCGAGCGACCGTCCTGGCCATCGCCGGTGCGGTGGACGTCCCGGTGGAGACCGGCGGGGGCGTCCGTAGCGAGGCCGACGTGACCGAGTTGCTCGAGGGCGGCGTGAGCCGGGTGATCCTGGGCACCGCCATCTTGGACCAGCCCGACTTGGTGCGGCGCTCGGCATCCCGGTTCCCGGGTCGGGTGGCCGTGGGCCTCGACTACCGGCTCGGACCCGACGGTCGGGCGGACGTGGCTGTCCGAGGCTGGGAGGAGGGGAGCGGTCGAACGGTGGTCGACGTCCTGGACGAGCTGGAGGACGTGCCGCTGGCCGCGGTCATCGTGACCGCCATCGAGCGCGACGGGACACTGACTGGTCCTGACCTCGACGGGCTGGTCAGCGTGCTGGGGGCGACCCGGCTGCCGGTGATCGCGTCGGGGGGAGTGGGTTCGCCGGCTGATCTGGCCGCCCTGGCCCAGCTGTCGGTGGATGTCGCCGGCGAGGTCCGGCTCCTGGCCGGAGCCATTACCGGCAAGGCCTTGGTCGACGGGCGGATGACGGTGGAGGAGGCGGTCGCGGCGTGCGCACTGTCCGGGTGATCCCCTGCCTCGACGTCAGCGACGGGCGGGTGGTGAAGGGGGTGCAGTTCGTCGACCTGGTCGATGCCGGTGACCCCGTGGAGCTGGCCGCCCGCTACGACGCCGAGGGCGCCGACGAGCTTGTCTTCTTGGACATCACCGCTTCCTCGGACGGTCGGGCGACGATGGTCGACGTCGTGTCCCGAACCGCAGAGCAGGTCTTCATCCCCTTCACCGTGGGAGGTGGCGTCCGCTCGGTCGAAGACGCCCGCCGGCTGCTGCGGGCCGGGGCCGACAAGGTCGGGCTCAATACGGCGGCGGTAGATCGGCCGGAGCTGGTCGCCGAACTAGCTGCCGAGTTCGGGGCTCAGTGCGTGGTGGTGGCCATCGACGCCCGAGCGCGCGCACGGCCTGACAACAGCGAGCCCGCCTGGAACGTGTTCACCCACGGAGGTCGGACCCAGACGACCCTCGATGCGGTGAGCTGGGCCGAGGAGTGCGCCGCGTCAGGAGCGGGCGAGATCCTGCTCACCTCGATGGACCGGGACGGCACCCGGGACGGCTTCGACCTCGAACTGACCCGCGCCGTGTCCCAGCGTTGCCCCGTGCCCGTCATCGCCTCCGGTGGCGTCGGCGAGCTCGATGACCTGGTTGCCGGGGCGGTCGAGGGTGCCGCCGACGCCGTACTGGCCGCATCGATCTTCCATCGCCGCGAGTTCACCATCGGCCAGGCCAAGGCGCACCTGGCTGCGGCCGGGGTATCAGTTCGACCCGCCTGACCCCTCCCGTGGTCGAAGCGCCCCTCCCCTGGTCGAAGCGCCCCTCCCGTGGTGAACCGCCCCTCCCGTGGTATGGCCTGCGGGTGACGTGCGATACCGTGGGCGGGTGGCATCCTCTTCCCCTGAAGCGCCGACGACCAGCAGGAACGGCTCACCGGGCGACCCACAGGTCCCCATCACCGTTCTCGCTGACCGCGTGCTGGTCCAAGTCACCGAGGCCGAAGGCGAACGGCGATCGAGAGCTGGCATCTTGATTCCGGCCACGGCCCAGGTCTCCCGGCGTCTGACGTGGGCGGAAGCAGTGGCGGTCGGTCCCCATGTGCGCACGATCAAGGTCAAGGACAAGGTTCTGTTCAATCCTGAGGACCGGTTCGAGGTCGAAGTGCAGGGGGACGAGTACGTCATCTTGCGAGAACGAGACATCCACGCCGTCGCCTCGGAGCGGATCGACGGCGGTACCGGGCTCTACCTCTGAGCCCGACGGACTGAGGATGAGCGTGATGGTCCGAGGACGACTTGGCCGCCAGCCCATCGGCGTCCGCCATTCTGCATCGACAACTGCGTAACCGCATCGACAACACCAACCACGACAAGCACGCACCAGGAGCACGAGACGTGACCATGACCTACACCGCCACGCCGATCGGGTACACCGACCACGAGCTCGAGCAGGTGACCTACAACGCCGATGGCCTGGTGCCCGCCATCGTGCAGGACGCCACCGACAGCGCCGTCTTGATGATGGCCTGGATGAACGAGGACTCACTCCGCAAGACCCTCGACACCGGGCGCACCTGGTTCTGGAGCCGCAGTCGCCAGGAGTACTGGTGCAAGGGTGAGACCTCCGGTGACCGCCAATGGGTGCGCCAGATCAGCTACGACTGCGACGGGGACACGCTGCTGATCCTGGTCGACCAGGAGGGCCGTGGCGCCTGCCACACCGGCGAACGCAGCTGCTTCTACCGTGCGTTCGGCACCGCGGACCCGAGCGCGGCCTCGGACGCGGCCGCGGCGTCCGGCCCGAGCGCGGCGTCCGGCCCGAATGCGGCGTCCGGCCCGAATGCGGCGTCCGGCCCGAATGCGGCGTCCGGCCCGAGCACGGCGTCCGGCCAGAATGCGACATCAAACCCGACCGCGCCGTCATCCGATGGACCACCACCCGACGCCCCCACGGATACATGACGGCGGAAGGACGAGGGACGCAGGCGGAGGGACCAAGGCCACAAGGGTCCGTCGCCAGTCCCGGGCGGGACCAGTTTCGTGTGCTGGCGGCCAAGCACCGCATCGTCCCCGTCTGGCGGGAATTGGTGGCCGACACGCTGACGCCGGTCGGCGCCTTCATGCGGATCGTGGGGGAGAGGCCCGGGTTCCTGCTCGAATCGGTGGAAGGCGGTGAGCGGTGGGGACGGTACTCGTTCATCGGCCGAAACCCGTTGGCCGTCGTCACCGCCATTGGCTCCAAGGTGACTGCCACCGGCTCGCTCGACCTCGACACCATCACCGACGGCGGGGTGACGGGCACGAACGGGATTCTTTCTGCGCTCGAGTCGATCCTGGAAGCGTTCGAGTCTCCCGATCTGCCCGACCTGCCCCCCCTCCATGCCGGATTGGTCGGCTATCTCGGCTACGACGTCGTGCGGGAGGTGGAGCACCTGCCGAACGTCCCCGAGGACGATCTCGGCCATCCCGATGCCATCGTCGCCGTGATCGGCGAGCTGGCCGCCTTCGACCATTGGCGTCAGCGCGTGGTCCTCATCGAAAACGTGGTTGTGGACCCGGCCTGGGACGCCAAGCAGATGGATGCCGCCTTCGACCAGGCATGCGCGCAGCTCGATACCCTCACCGACGACTGCTTCGGTCCTCTCGACGAGGTTGCCCGGCCTCTGCCCGTACGTGGCGGTATCCCCGACGACGTCGAGCACACCATCTCCGGCCAGCTGTACATGGACGGCGTCGCCGCGGCGAAGGAGCACGTCACCGCTGGAGACATCTTCCAGGTCGTCCTTTCGCAGCGGTTCGACCTGCCCCAGCTCGGTGCTGATCCGTTCGACGTCTATCGCGTCCTGCGGCTGGTGAACCCGAGCCCTTACCTGTACTTCTTGCGCTTTCCCGAGGTGACCGTGGTCGGCGCTTCCCCGGAGCCGATGGTCCGCCTTCGCGATGGCGTTGTCATCTCCCGCCCCATCGCCGGGTCCCGGCCCCGAGGCCGCACGGCCGAAGAGGACGGCCGGCTGGCAGGCGAGCTGGTCGAGGACCCAAAGGAGCGAGCCGAGCACGTCATGCTGGTCGACCTGGCTCGCAACGACGTCGGGCGCGTCGTTTCCTTCGGCACGGAAAAGATCGACGAGATGATGATCGTCGAGCGCTACAGCCACATCATGCACATGACCTCGCAGGTCTCCGGTCAGCTGGCCCCAGGCAAGGGCCCCATCGACGTGTTGCGGGCCACGCTGCCGGCCGGGACCCTCTCGGGTGCACCGAAGGTCCGGGCCATGGAGATCATTGACGACCTGGAACCGACCAAGCGGGGCGTGTACGGAGGAGTCGTCGGCTATCTCGACTTCTCCGGCAACCTGGACACTGCCATCGCCATCCGCACCATGACGGTCAACCCCGACGGTCGGGCGTCCGTGCAGGCCGGCGCGGGGATCGTGGCTGATAGCGACCCGACGGCCGAGAACGAAGAGTGCGCCCACAAGGCAGCTGCGATGCTGTCGGCGGTGGCCATGGCCCGGGCCGCGAGCCCGGCCCAACCGACGAGAGCAGTGGACGAGGACCTATGACCGGACCCGATGACGAGATGCTGGCCGACTACGACGCGTTGCGCCATGGCGTCGGCGGGCTGATCCTTCCCCGGGACATGTTGGCAGTCTCCGGCCCTGACGCGGTCGAGTATCTCCAGGGCCAGTGCAGCCAGGATGTGGCCGCGCTGGCCGACGGCGAGTCGGCTGATGCCCTCCTCCTCAGTCCGCAGGGGAAGGTGGACGCCTCCATACGGGTCACCCGGACGGAAAGTGACGCCTTCCTGATCGATACCGAGGCTGGCTTCGGTGAAGTAGCGCAAACCCGACTCCTTCGGTTCCGGCTCCGAGTGAAGGTGGACATAGAGCCAGTCCCCTGGGTCTGCCTCGCCATCCGTGGCCCAGAGTCGGGTTCAGTGCCTCCGGCTTCGGAGCCGGGGGTTCTTCGCCTCCCTGTCCAGTGGCCCGGGCTCTCCGGTTTCGACCTGATCGGTCCGGCCCCCTCCCTTCCCGAGATTGTCCGCCCCTGCGGGATCGGGGCCTGGGAGGCCGCCCGCATCGAGGCCGGTATCCCCGTCATGGGTAGGGAGGTCACCGAAAACACCATTCCGGCCGAGGCGGGCCTGGTTGAGCGATCGGTCTCCTTCACCAAGGGGTGTTTCACCGGTCAGGAGCTGGTGGCGCGTCTCGATGCCCGCGGGACCAAGGTGGCTCGACGCCTGTGCGGGATCGTGGTGGACGATCCCGAGCGACTGGCACCTCTCGGGGCCACGGTTCACACCAGCGATGGTGAGCACCAGGTCGGGCAGCTGACCTCGGTGGCGTGGTCGCCCGGGTTGCGCACCACCGTCGCCTTGGCCACGCTGCAGCGCCGGGTGGCTCCGCCATCGGCGGTGTCGCTGCGCTGGGACGAGGACGGTCGTTCAGTCGACGTCGGCGCTAAGGCCAAGGCGTTGCCGCTCATCGGCTGAGGACTTGTCGGCTGAAGGCGGGTCGGCTGAAGGCTGGTCGGCTGAAGCATCGTCTCCAGAGGGCTGGTCGGTCGGGACGAATCGGAGCACGAACCGGGTGCCGTGCCCGCTGGAGGCGGGGGACTGCACCTGCACGGTGGCCCCCATGGCCGAAGCCAACTCGGACACGATGGCCAGACCCAAGCCGGTGCCGTGCCGGCCCTGCGACCGGTCCGACGAGAAGTGCCGTTCGAATACCCGGGGCATCTCGTCGGGCTGGATGCCTGGTCCGTCATCCTCCACCCACAGGGTCACCGACGGTTCGAACCACGCGGCACCGACGGTGATCCGGCTGGTGGCAAACCTGACGGCATTCTCGGCCAGGTTCCCCATCATCTGAGCGAGACGGTCCTTGTCGGCCAGCACCACCAGACGGTCGAGGTCGCTCAGGACGGTATCGAGCTCGAGACCAGTAGCCAGGGCGCGGGGACGCAATCCCTCGACCACGTGACCGATGACCGCTGAGCAGTCGACGGGCTCGAGACGCAGCGAGAAGCGATCGGCATCGAGCTTGGCCAGATCGAGCAAGTCCTGCACGAGGCGATCCAGCCGGCGCGCTTCGGTACCGATCACGGTCACGGCGCCATGCACGTCGTCGGTGGCGCCATCGGCCACGGCGTCGGCATAGCCCCGGATCGATGTGAGCGGGGTGCGCAGCTCGTGGGAGACGGACAAGAGGAATTGGCGCTCCTGGTCCCGGGCCCGACTGAGACCCGACGCCATGGCGTTGATGGCGTCGGCCAGCTGACGGAACTCGGGATCGTCCCGCTTTGCCGTGGGGACGGTGACATCGAGGTCGCCGTCGGCGATCCGGCGGGTGGCGCCGACGGCGGCTTCCAGCGGCCTCGAGAATCGTCGACCCAGGGCCCAGGCCACGATGGCAGCCAGCACGAGGACACCGGCGGCGACAAAGAGGAAGTACCGGATGCCGTTGGCCGGGTTGTGGGCCACCCTGGTGATGACCAGCACCGGCGTGAACCGGGTGACGGTCCTTACCGGGGTGGGAATGGCTGAATAAATCAGGTTTCCGGACTTGCCGGTGACCTGGTTCCCGGCCAGCAGGGAGGGGACGTGCAACTGGGCGACGTCGATGCCCTGCGGCAGCGCGGTCGTCACGGTGCCGTCGGGGAACAGGCGCACGAGACGGATGTCGGAGAAATCGCCGGCATCCTTGATCACCCTCAGTTCCCGCCTTAGTCCGACGCCAGTGAGGGGTGCACCAGCAGAAAGGGTCTTCGACACCGCCTGGGCTTGACTGACCAATTCCTGTTGGGCGGTGGAATTGGCGGCCCGGTGAACCAGGACATAGCTGCCCACGCTGGTGAGCAGCAACGTCGCCGCCACAACGCACAGGATCGCGACGGTCAGTCGGGTTCTCATGGTGAACTTCGAGAACGGCGCGGGTGGGGCAGGCGGTGACCGGGCCGGGGCGCCACGGTCGGCATGATCAGCCTCGTGAACGCGGTCGCCATAGTCGGCTTGGGCGCGGTCGGCGTGGGCGCGGTCGGCGCGGTCGGCGTGGGCGCGGTCGGCGTAATCATCCCAGTCGGTAGCCCACGCCCCAGACCGTGGCCAGCGGCAGATCGCTTCCGATCTTCTTTCGAAGCTGTCGGATGTGCACGTCGACGGTTCGCTCGTCGCCGTACCAACCATCGCCCCAGACGCCGTTCAGGAGCTGTCGGCGAGAAAGCACCAGGCCTCTATTGGTGGCCAGGTACACCAACAGATCGAATTCGCGGGCCGTAAGGGGGATCGTCCCGCTCTCTTCGCCCTCGGCGACACTGGCCACCGCATCGGGCGACCCGGACGAGTCGGGCGCTCTGGCGGCCCGACGGCGGATCTCCCGGCGCCCGACGTCGATGGTCACGGCTCCCACCTCGATGAGCGGCGGTGCCTCTCGAGCCGCCGTCCCGGCCGTCCGCCTCAGGATGGCGTGAACCCGTGCCACCAGCTCTCGGGGTGAGAACGGCTTGGTGATGTAGTCGTCCGCGCCTAGCTCGAGACCGAGGATGCGGTCCACCTCGTCGTCCCGGGCGGTGAGGATGACCACGGGTGTGTCGTTGTCCTTCCGCAGCAGCCGGCAGACATCGAAACCACTCAGTTCACCGGGGAGCCCGATGTCCACCACCACCAGCTTGGGCTGCTCCCGGTCAACCTGGTTCAGCCCGGTCCTGCCGTCGTCAGCCTGAACGACGCGGAACCCATCCCCTCGGAGGTACATGGCGACCAGGTCAGAGATGTGGTGGTCGTCCTCGATGACCACGATCGAATCCCCGGTGGTTGCCATACGTGCAGCTTGGCACCTCTGCTACCTCGGATCATGGCGTCCACCTGGGAGGGGCGCCGGCCCCGGTAGTCTGGGTCGGTCATGCCCGCCTATCTCGATGACATTCTCGTTGCTCATCGCGCCCTTGCGGCTGCTGACCGGCGCGATGTGGCATCGCTGGCCGCCCAGGCCCACGCCCAGGCGGAGGAGGGCCCATCGGTGCGGCCGTTCGTGTCCGCCATCAGTGCCGCGAGCGCCAACGGGTCGGTCGCGGTCATCTCCGAGATCAAACGCCGCTCGCCGTCCAAGGGCCCGCTGGACCTCGATCTCGATCCGGCCACGATGGCCCTCGACTACCAGTCCGGTGGGGCGGCCTGCCTGTCCGTGCTCACCGACGAGGGGTTCTTCGGAGGCTCGGCGGCCGATCTGGTCGCAGCCCGCGGCGCATGCGACCTGCCGGTGCTCCGGAAGGACTTCACCGTGAGTGAGGCCGATCTGTACGACGCCCGGATCATGGGAGCCGACGCTGTGCTGTTGATCGTGGCCGCCTTGACCGACTCGGAGCTCGCCGCCTTCGTGCCGCTGGCCGAGCGCCTGGGCCTTGCCGCCCTGGTCGAGGTGCACGACGCGGCCGAGCTGGACCGTGCCCTCACGGCCGGCGCCACTCTGGTGGGCGTGAACCAACGGAACCTGCGGACCTTCGACGTCGACCACGATCTGGCGCTGACGCTGGCCGAGACCTTCCCGGCGGGGCTCACCTCCGTTGCTGAGTCCGGAATTCGAGGGCCTGCCGATGCCGCCCGCCTGGCCGCGGCCGGCTATAACGCCGTGTTGGTAGGGGAGACGCTCGTTCGGTCCGGGGACCGGCGGGCCTCGGTGGAGGCACTGGTGGGTGCCCGGAAGGACCGCGTCGATTCCGACGACGTCGGGACCACCACCGTTCGTTCCTCGATCTCTGGTGCCCCGTGACCTTCATCGACCGCCTCGGTGCGCTGGACGGAGTCTTCGTCAAGATCTGCGGGCTGACCAGCGAGGCTGATGCCTTGTTGGCCGTCGGTATGGGTGCGGCCGCGGTCGGGTTCGTGTTCGCCCCGTCCCCACGACAGATGACACCCAGTGCCGTAGCTGACATCACGAAGCGCCTCCCCCACGAGACGGTTACCGTCGGAGTCTTTCGAAACGAATCGCCCAAGCGGGTAATCGAGATCGCCAACCAGATCGGCCTTCATGCCGTCCAGCTCCATGGCTTGGAGTCGGTCGAGGACAGCCGGTGGATCCGCGACCGGACCAGCTGCGTGATCAAGGCATTTCCTGCCGGCCACCCTTCCATCGAGCGCTTCGACGACTACGGCGCTGACCTCCTCCTGGTGGATGGGGCCAGTCCCGGTTCCGGGGAGGTGTTCGACTGGCGATTGGCCGAGGGCGTGATCGACCCCGGTCGGTTGATCATGTCGGGCGGCCTGCGCTCGGACAACGTGGGCGCGGCCATCGCCCACCTGCGGCCGTGGGGCGTTGACGTCTGCTCCGGCGTCGAGGCCTCACCCGGGGTCAAGGATCCGGTCAAACTGCGCTTGTTCATCGCTGCGGTGCGAGCGGCGGAGAAGTCGGTGGTCAATTCGGCGGGAACCGCCGGTGACGACGTCACCTACACCGCAGTGCAGCGGGGTGCCGGCGGCGAGGCCGAGGACCTCTTCGACTGGCAGAACGAGTGACAACCGAGACGACGACGTCGGGAACCGCCGCGCCCGGGACCGGGTCTTTGATGGGAGACCCGGGTCCCACCGGCAGATTCGGTGAGTTCGGGGGCCAGTTCGTGCCCGAGTCGTTGGTACCGGCATGCCAAGAGCTCGAGGCGGCCTTCCGCGCCGCCTGGTCGGACCCCGACTTCCACCGCGAGTTCGACGACATCCTTCGGGACTATGGCGGCCGGCCGACGCCGGTCACCGAGTGCACCAGATTGTCGGAGACGTTGGGAGTCCGGGTGCTGCTCAAGCGCGAGGACTTGGCCCACACCGGATCGCACAAGCTCAACAACGTGGTCGGCCAGGCTCTCCTCGCCCGCCGCATGGGCAAGCCGCGCCTGATCGCCGAGACCGGCGCCGGTCAGCATGGGGTGGCCACGGCCACCGCCGCCGCCCTGTTCGGCATGGAATGTGTTGTCTACATGGGTGAGGTCGACACGGAACGCCAGGCCCTCAATGTGTTTCGGATGGAACTGCTGGGTGCGGAGGTCCGAGCGGTGTACAGCGGGAGCCGGACCCTGAAGGACGCAGTCAACGAGGCGCTGCGTGACTGGGTGGCTTCGGTCGATACCACCCACTACTGCCTGGGTTCGGTCATGGGCCCACACCCCTATCCGTGGATGGTGCGCGAACTGCAGCGGGTCGTCGGTGACGAGGCGCGAGAGCAGTGCCGGGCGATCCTGGGTGGGACGGATCCCGACGTGGTGGTGGCTTGTGCCGGGGGCGGCTCCAATGCCGCTGGCACCTTTGCCGGCTTTGTCGACACTCCGGCTGCGCTGGTCGGCGTGGAGGCAGCCGGGGGCGCGGCGATGAGCAACGGGATCCCCGGCGTCTTGCACGGAATGCGCTCGAACCTCATGCAAGACGAAGCAGGGCAGATACTCGAGGCCGAGTCCATCTCGGCCGGGCTCGACTACCCGGGAATCGGTCCCGAGCACGCCCACCTCGCTGCCATTGGCCGGGCCATTTACACGACGGCCAACGACACCGAAGTGCTCGACGCCTTCCAGCTGCTGGCCCGATCCGAGGGAATCATCCCGGCACTGGAGTCGGCCCATGCCCTGGCCTGGGTATGCCGCTCGGTCGGAAGCGAGATCCCTCGCGGCTCCACCGTGCTCATCACCCTCTCGGGGCGGGGCGACAAGGATGTCGCTCAAGTCCGCGAAATCGTGAAGGCGGTGGAATCTCGTGGCGCGGGTTGAGTCCACCCACCGGCCCGGCCGCCTCGAGACAACCCTGCGGGATCGCCGGGCGGCCGGCCACAAACTGCTCATCCCCTATGTGACGGGGGGCATGGACGACAGGTGGCTCCTCACCATCGAGGCACTGGCCGGCGCCGGCGCCGATGCCATCGAGGTCGGGATCCCCTTCTCCGATCCGATGATCGACGGTCCCACCATCCAAGAGTCCTCGCTGAGAGCACTGGCGCGTGGGACGACACCCGACGGGATCCTGGCCGATCTGAGCCGCGTGGACGTCGGCATCCCGTTGGTGGCCATGACCTACTACAACTTGGTGTACCGGGCTGGCCACCGACGTCTGGCCAACTCGCTCATCACGTCCGGCGTATGCGGGGCAATCGTGCCCGACTTGCCTCTGGAGGAGCTCGGTCCGTGGGCGGCGGCGGCCGACGACGCCGGAGTGGAGACCGTGCTCCTGGTGGCGCCGTCCACGCCCGAGGAACGGATCGCCGACATTGCCCAGCGATCCCGAGGATTCGTCTACGGGGTGGGGCGAATGGGCGTCACCGGCGAACAGGCGGAGCTGGCTGACTCGGCGCGGGAGGTGGCCAACCGGGTGGGCAGGGCCACCGACATGCCGGTATGCATTGGCATCGGGGTCTCCACCCCGGACCAGGCAAAGACGGTGTGTGAAGTGGCTGACGGCGTGATCGTCGGTTCGGCGCTGGTGCGCCGGCTCCTCGAGGGCGGCGGTCCCGAGGGCGCCGCAGACTTCGTCGGCTCGCTGCGCCAGGCGCTCGACGCCGGCTGAGCCACGTCCTGGGCTGGTGCTGATCCAGCGTCCGCCGCTTCGGGGCCCGTGCCCTGTGACCGCAGGCTTAGCGGGTTTCGGGGGCGTAGCCGGTCGTGGCCGGTGACCGTTGGCCGATCGGCAAGCGGGCCGATCAAGGGCAGTTCAGCGGTCGTGGCCGGTGCGAGCCCGGCGACGACGCCGTATCCGTGATCCGATGACCGAGCGCACACGGGAACGGCCGCCGTGGCGCTCGTGGATGCGGCGGCGGATGAGTTCGCGGCGTTCTTGCAGTTCCCGGAAGGTGATGCGATCGGTCGGGTCGACGTATCCCATGGCTGCCCGGTAGCCCTCGAGGTCAACGGGGATGTCGGACAGCCGGACGCCCATCTCTCGGGCGATCCGCTCACCGTGGTTCTCCGAGAAGTAGGTCACAACGGCCATGACCTCTCCGAGGATGTCCACGTCAGGAGCCATCAGGGCCATCGACCCGTTCAGAAAGAGCAGGTTCTTGACGAAGAGCATGAGCTCTTTGGGCAGCTTGGCGCCATAACCCAACAGCGCCTTGGTCACATCGCGGAGCTGGCCGGCCATCTCGTCGGCCGTCATGTCCGCGGGATTGCGGGGAGGACGGTCGAGGGCCAGATCGGCGATGACGGCCGATATGTCCACATCGATGGGAAGCGCGCCGAGATCCCGGAGGGCCTCGACCTGGGTCCTGACATCGTTGGTGGTGGCTCCTACCTGCAGCCGCAGGAAGGCCAGGCGTTTCGACTCATCGAGGCGACCAGTGATGCCGAAGTCGAGGAGGGCCACCGTGCCGTCCCGCTGCACAAGCAGGTTGCCGCCGTGCAGGTCCCCATGGAACACGCCGTAGAGGAGGACTCCCTCGAGGAAGGCGATCAGTCCGGCTCGGAGGACCGCAGCGGTATCGATACCGGCCGCCCGCATCCCGGCGGCATCTCCCCAGGCAAAGCCGTCAAGGCGCTCCATGACCAGCACCCGTTGGGTTACGAGGGTGGGGTGGGGTCGTGGGACGACGATCGAGTGCTGGCCGGTATCGGCCAGCACGTGGGCGACGTCCAGCATGTTCTGGGCTTCGAGACGGAAGTCCAGCTCTTCGACGATGGTTTCGGCAAACAGATCGACGAGGGCAGGTGGATTAGTGAGAGCGGCGATGGGGATGCGCCCGACCAACATCGGTGCGATCCATGACATGGCAGCGATGTCCTGGCGGACGAGCGTCCCGACCGCCCGGCGCTGCACTTTGACCACGACCCGCTCGCCGGTTCGGAGGGTGGCCGAGTGGACCTGGGCGATCGAAGCCGAGGCGATGGGAGTGCTGTCGAAGGAGGTGAACACCTCGGACAGCGGCTGGCCGAGGTCTTCTTCGATCGTCCGTCGGACGTGTGAGAACGGCTCGGGTGGCACTCGGTCCCGGAGGAGTCGGAATTCAGCCACCAGCTCCTCGGGGAACACCCCCTCGCCGGAGGAGAGGATCTGGCCGAGCTTGATATACGTAGGACCGAGGGTCTCGAAGGCAGGGCGGAGCCGTCTTGACAGTCCGGTCCTGGATCGCTCCGTGCCCCGCTCCCGGATGGCCCACATCCCGAGTGCCCATCCGAGGTGCGCCCCCACCCGCACCGCCCGGCGGCCGGGAGGAAAGCGTCGGCGTCTGACCAGCTTGGGGGCCTCGGCTGCCACCCGCGACCGCAGCGCATCGATGCCCGTTCGCCAGCTCATCTGATCCGGGTCGACGGTCCACGGACCGTTGGCCGAGAAGGCTCCGATGTTCAGATCGCCGATGGGCGCCTGGGTCGTTTCGGTGCCACCGCCATCGCCACCACCGACACCACCGACGCCGCGACCACCGACACCGCGACCACCGACGCACCGACGCCACCGACCCACCGACGCCACCGACGCCACCGACGGCACCGACGGCACCGACGCCATCGCTATCGCCACCGACGCCAGCGATGTCGTCTGCGATTTCGCCGTGACCAGGCGCTGTGTGGTTATCAGGGGGCATGGACGTAGAGAGCTACTGTCCGGCGTGACCGCCGGGCGGCGGCCTACGCAGGGGTGATGACCAGGCAGCCATTGTGGCCGCCGAACCCGAATGAGTTGGACAGGACCGGTCCCGGTTCCCAGGGACGAGCCTTACCCGACACGACGTCGAGGTGGATATCTGGATCCGGCTGCTCATGCCCGGCGGTGGGGGGAATCAGGCCCTTGTCGATGCTGAGCACCACAGCAACGGCTTCGATGGCCCCAGCGGCGCCGAGGCCATGACCGGTGATCCCCTTGGTTGAGGTCACGGGCGGGGGAGATCCGCCGAACACCTTGACGATGGCTTCGGCTTCCGCTTTGTCGTTCAGCGGTGTGGAGGTGCCATGGGCATTGATCTGGCGGATATCGGTGGGCGCCAACTGCGCATCCTCGAGGGCCAATTCCATGCACGCGGCAGCACCGGCACCGCTGGGCACCGGCGCCACGATGTCATGGGCGTCGGACGTGCTGGCCGCACCGGTCAGCTCGCCATAGATGCGTGCGCCGCGGGCGACGGCGTGATCCCAGTTCTCGAGCACGAGGGCGCCCGCTCCTTCCGTGATCACGAACCCATCTCGACGGATGTCGAAGGGGCGGGAGTTCCCCGACGTCGACAAGGCGGTCATGTTGGCAAAGGCGGCGATGCCCACCTCGGTCATCGCTGCTTCTGCGCCGCCGCCGACGGCGACGTCACACCGGCCGGAGGCGACCAGGCGAGCGGCATAGCCGATGCTGTGGGTGCCGGCGGCGCAGGCCGTGGTGATGGTCTCGGACGGGCCAGTCCAACCGGCTCGGATCGATACCCGGGCGGCGCCGGCATTGGACATCATCATGGGGACCAGCCGGGGTGATACCCGACGCGCCCCCTTTTCGCCGTAGACCAGGGTTTGGGCCTGGAGGGTCTCGAAGCCGCCGACGCCCGTCCCCATGATCACACCCGAGCGTGCGGGGTCGGTGCCGAGCTCTCCGGCGTCCTCGAGCGCCATCTCCGCCGCGGCCACGGAGAACTGAGCAAACCGGTCGACCTGGCGTGCCTCTTTCGGGTTGAACCAGACCGTGGCGTCGAAGTCTGGGACCCGTCGTTCACCGACCGGGGGCGGTCCGTTGAGGCCGGTCCATAGGGCCTCAGTACCCACGCCGCAGCAAGACACGGCGCCGATACCCGTGATCGCCACCCTGCGGCCGATGAAGGGCCCAGAGGGACCGATACCCAGCAGCATCAGAGCTTGGCGGAGATCAGGTCGAAGGCCTGTCCGATGGTCTCGATGCCCTCGAGCTCGGTCTCTTCGACGGTGACGTCGAACGATTCCTCGAGCGCCATGACCAGCTCGACCAGGTCAAGGCTGTCGGCATCGAGATCTTCAGCGAACCGGGCCTCTTTGGTCACCTTGTCTGCAGGTACCTGCAGGACCTCGACGGCACACTCACGAAACTTCTCGAATGCGTCCTCGTTGCTCACCTGGTGCTCCTTTTTGGGTTGTGGGTGTTGCGATCGTGGGTCGATCAGTGGTTCTGTCGTGCCGAATGTGCGATTTTACAGCCCCATGGCCAGTCCGCCGTCGACGGGCAGCACGGCGCCGGTAATGTACGCCGCCCCGGCGGAGGCCAGGAACCCCACCGCCTCAGCGATTTCTTCGGGTCGGGCCGTCCTACCCAGCGGGACCAGGGCCTGGAGCTGGGCCGTTCGTTCGTCACCCAGGGCAGTGAGCATGTCGGTGTCGGTCAGACCGGGGGCCACCACGTTGACGGTGATGGCCCTGGTGGCCACCTCACGAGCCAGGGCGCGGGCTATGCCGACCAGCCCGGCTTTGGCCGCCCCGTAGTTGACCTGGCCCGGGGAGCCGATAAAGGCGCTCACCGACGACACGAGGATGACCCGACCGCGATGAAGCCGCAACATCTTGGAGATCGCTCGCTTGCATACCCGAAAGGCGCCCGTGAGGTTGGTGTCGATCACGTCGCCCCAGGTCTCGTCGTTCATACGCAGGATCAGGGTGTCGCGGGTGATGCCCGCATTGGCCACCAGGACCTCGACGGGCCCCCAGGTCTCCTCGACCGTCGAGAAGGCGGCGTCGACCTGTCCGCTATCGGTCACATCACAGGTCAGCGAGAGGAATCGACCGGACACGTCGTCGGGGTCGGCGACCACTCCCTCCACGGCACCGCCGCGGGAGGTAACTGCCACCCGGTCACCTCGCTCGAGGAACCAGCGCGCACAGGCCAATCCGATGCCTCGAGTACCGCCGGTAATCAAGATCACCCGACCGTCAGTCGATTCCGCCGTTGGTTCCTTCGATGTCACTGCAACTCCTCACTGGAATGGTCCTGGGGTTCAGGACCTTTGCGAGTGGTCCTGGGGTTCAGGACCTTTGCGGTCATGGTTCGGTGGGCAGCGTCTTCGAAAGAGACCGAGCAGGGTCTTCGAGGCGGAACTCTTCGAGTCGGAAGTCTTCGATGCAGAACTCTTCGATGCAGAACTCTTCGATGCAGAATTGGTGCTCGGAAGCAAGGTGGACAGGTTCATCGACCGAGATCTCAGACTGGGGATGGGACTGGGACGGACGCCGTTGTGTCCCGGTCAAAAGCCCCATCTGATGACCGTGCTGGCCCAGGACATGCCGGCCCCGAACCCCGACAGTAGGACCAGGTCGCCGTCGTGGAGGCGGCCGGCATCGGCGACGTCCGTCAACGCCAGCGGGATGGAGCCGGCCGAGGTATTGCCGGTTCGCTCCATGGCTACGGCCGTGTGGGCAGGGGAGATGCCGATCCGCTGGGCTGCGGCGTCGATAATCCGCACGTTGGCCTGGTGGGGGATGAACATGGCGATCTCATCCGCGGTGCACTTGGCCCGCTCGAGCGCAATGTTTCCCGAGTCCACGGTCAGGCGAACAGCGCGGCGGAACACCTCCCTGCCCTCCATGGTCACGTAACCCCCGCGGTCGGCCTGGAGAATCGAGCGAGCCGACCCGTCCGCGCCGAGATCCCAGGAGAGGAATCGATCCTCGCCCGGAATGGACTCGAGGACCACGGCGCCTGCGCCGTCCCCGAACAGGACGGCGGTCGAGCGCTCGGTCTGATCGACGATCGTGGACATGGTGTCAGCGCCGATGACCAGCACCCGCGACACGGCTCCGGTGGCCAGTGCCCCATAGCCGGCGAAGAGGCCGTATACGAAGCCGGCACAGGCGGCATTCAGGTCGTACGCCCCGCCCGACAGCCCCAGCGAGTGGTGCACGTCGACGGCATTGGCGGGCATGGTCTGATCCGGAGTGGTCGTACACAGAACGAGGAGCCCGATGGTGCTCGGATCGATCCCGGCGCACTCGATCGCCGCTCGACCAGCCTCGATGGACAATGCGCCGGTGGTACTGCCGATCCGCCGTTCCTGGATGCCCGTGCGCTCCACGATCCATGCCTCGGTCGTATCCAGTCGACTGGCGTAATCCTGGTTGGTCACGACGTTTGCGGGGAGTGCACCTCCCCAACCGGTGATGGCTGCTCCGACGCTCATGCGTTACCCCCTGGGACACGGATCCAGACCACCGGTTGCCCTTCAACTACCCGTTCACCACGGACTGCTAACCACCGCACCAGGATTCCCTCGAATGGGGTCCGGACATCGGTGGTCCCAGCGACGGTGCCGACCCGATCTCCAACGGCCAGCTGCGATCCCGGCTCGGCACCCTCTCCGCTGCCCGGGGCGGCAGTGGCCGCAGCCAGCGCGGTGGTCTCCAGCGCAGCCAAGGCGGCATCGGGCTCGAATACGCCGGCGGCGGGACTGACGATCACCCTCTCGGATGTATAGAGGTGTTCACCCTGATGGGCGGGGGACCGTGCGTTCCACACTTCGTGACCGCCCACGGCGTCCATGAGCTTGTCGAGATCCTCGGGGACCCCAATGGTCACGGCGCGCAGATCGGGGACTGTGCGCCGGATCAGGCCGCTGAGCACGCCGCCAGGGCCGAGCTCGATCACCGCTGATGCGCCCCGACCGGCGAGGGTCTCGAGGGTCTGGCGCCAGCGCACGGGGCTGCACAGCTGAGAGGAGAGGAGTCCGGGCCACTCGGCGGGATCGGTATGGACCCTGGCGTCGACGTTGGCCACCACGGGAACCTCGGGCGAATGGAACTCCACGGCGGCCAGGGCTTTGCGGAGCCGGGAACGGGCCGGGAGCATGAGGGCGGTGTGGAACGCTCCCGAAACCGGGATAGGAAGTACCTTTCGCGCTCCGAGCTCTTTGGCCCGTTCCGATGCGGCGGCGACGCCCTGAGCGGTGCCGGCGATGACCACCTGTCCGGGTGCGTTGTAGTTGGCCACCCACACGTCGTCCTCGGCCCGCTGACAAGCTGCCTCGGCGTCATCGTCGGAGATACCGAGCATGGCCGCCATGGTCCCGGGCTGTTCGTCGGCGGCAAACTGCATGGCATCGCCGCGATCCATGACCAGCCGGGTGCCGTCGGCGAAGGACACCGCACCGGAGGCGACCAATGCCGTGTACTCGCCGAGGCTGTGTCCGGCGCACGCGGCGGGGGACAGGCCGAGGCGCTCGACCGCGTCCAGGACGACCAGGCTCATCACGAAGGTGGCCAGCTGGGCATTGGCCGTCCTGGTCAGCTCTTCCATCGGCGCATCGAGCAGAAGGGCACTCAGATCTCGCCCCGCTATCTCGGAGGCTTCGGCCGCGACTTCCCATGAAGGATGGTCGACCCAGGCGCGTCCCATACCTGACCGCTGCGACCCCTGTCCGGGGAAGGTGAAGGCCAGCACCACAGACTCCTCTCGAGACGCGATCGAACCATTCGACCGCGACGGCGAGTCAAGTGTTACACGGCGGCTGTCGGATCTTCCGCTTACCGTTGAGTCACCAGGTCCCGCCGGCTCCATTTGGGGGCTGCCAGGCACCATTTGGGGGCGCCAGACACCGTTTGCTCGCCGCCAGCCACCGTTTGCTCGCCGCCAGCCACCGTTTGCTGGCCGCCAGACACCGTTTGCTGGCCGCCAGACACCGTTTGCTGGCCGCCGCAGCTTGGGCGGGGCCTCGGGCTGTCGTGGCCGACATATCAGAGATCCCGAGTCAGCCCCGAGCCCTGACCAGCTTCCGGGGCCAGCCGGAAGAGCACAAGGTCCGGTAGAGCACAAGGTGGGGACGGAAGAGCGCAACGCCCTAAGCTCGGCTGTCGTGGCCGATGAGAACCAATGGCGGGGACCGGCTGGCGACGCGCTCATCGAGGAGGCAGCGGGGCTCCTCGAGCCGGCAGTGACCCTCCGGCGACGCCTCCATGCCCACCCAGAGCTGGGTCTCGACCTCCCACGTACCCAAGAGGCGGTGCTCGACGCCCTCGACGGACTCGACCTCAGTATCTCCACCGGTCGGACGACGAGCTCGGTGGTCGCCGTTCTCGACGGCCAACAACCGGGCCCGACCACGCTGTTGCGGGGCGATATGGACGCCCTGCCCATGCCCGAGAAAACCGGACTTCCCTTCGCTTCGGAGGTAGAGGGAGCCATGCACGCCTGCGGCCATGACGCTCACGTGGCCATGCTCGCCGGCGCCGCCCGGCTCCTCTCCCGGCGACGGGCCGATCTAGCCGGGCGGGTCATCTTCATGTTCCAACCTGGCGAGGAGGGGTTCGCCGGGGCGTCCCTCATGCTCGATGAGGGCATCCTGTCCCGTTTCGGGGCGGTTGACCGGGCCTTCGCCATGCACGTCACGCCTGTGCTGCCTTCCGGCTTCCTCGCTGGCCGGGCCGGCCCGTTCATGGCCTCGGCCGACACCCTCGATGTGGTGGTCACGGGTAGGGGCGGCCACGCATCGATGCCCCACCAGACGGTCGACCCGATCCCGGTGGCCTGCGAGTTGGTGGGCGCCTGGCAGGTCATGATCACCCGCCGGGTTCCGGCCTTCGATCCCGCGGTGATCACGGTGGGGAGCATCAACGGGGGGACGACGCACAACGTCGTGCCCGACTCGGTCACCCTCAAACTCACCGTACGGGCCGCGTCTCCCGAGTCGCGGGCGATGGCCGTGGAGGGCCTGGAGCGGGTGGCCCATCATGTAGCTGCCGCCCATCTCTGCTCCGCCGAAGTGAGAATCGCCGCTCCTGGCTACCCGGTCACCGTCAATGACGCCGCCGCGGTGGACCATTCACTGGGCGTAGCCGGGAGTCTGTTCGGCCAGGATCGGGCGCTCCGGATGCCAACGGCGGTCATGGGGGCGGAGGATTGGTCGTTCGTCTTGCAGCTCGTACCGGGATCCATGCTGCTTTTGGGGGCTCGCCCTCCTGGCGAATCCGACCCTGCCCCCAACCACTCCAGCCGGATGGTGATCGACGAGCCGGCCATGGCCGCCGGCATCGCCATGCACGCCGCTGTCGCCCTCAGCTGACCGGCTTTCCCCGCTGCACTCCATGCTCTGAGTCCCAAGCCGTGGCGGTAACCACTCGAAGTCGATATCTTCGACGGTAGACCCCAAGACCCTTCGGAAGGAGCTCCTCATGAGCACGATCATCACCACCGATGGCACGGAGATCTTCTACAAGGACTGGGGAAGCGGCCAGCCCATCGTGTTCAGCCACGGATGGCCGCTCTCGGCCGATGACTGGGACACCCAGATGATGTTCTTCATCCTGCACGGCTATCGCGTCATCGCTCACGACCGGCGGGGACACGGGCGATCCACCCAGACCAGCGACGGTCACGATATGGACCACTATGCCGACGACCTCGCCGCGTTGACGGCGCATCTCGATCTCACGAACGCCATCCACGTCGGCCATTCCACCGGTGGCGGCGAGGTCGCGCACTATGTGGCGCGGCACGGCGAGAGCCGGGTGGCCAAGGCTGTTCTGATCAGCTCAGTTCCGCCGCTGATGCTGAAGACGGATGCCAATCCGGGTGGCCTGCCCAAAGAAGTGTTCGACGGGTTTCAGGTTCAGGTAGCGACGAATAGGGCGCAGTTCTACCGTGACCTGCCCGAGGGGCCGTTCTATGGCTTCAACCGTCCGGGGGCCAAACCGATTCCGGGTGTCATCGACAACTGGTGGCGCCAAGGAATGATGGGCGGCGCCAAGGCGCACTACGACGGTATTGTCGCCTTCTCGCAGACCGACTTCACCGAGGACTTGAAGAAGATCTCGGTGCCGGTGCTGGTGATGCACGGCGACGACGATCAGATCGTCCCCTATGCGGACTCGGGCCCACTGTCGGCCAAGCTTGTCCAGAACGGAACCCTGAAGACCTACAGCGGCTTCCCGCACGGCATGCCGACCACAGAAGCGGCGACGATCAACGCCGACCTGCTGGCGTTCATTCAGGCGTGACAGCCATCCCGGATTACGCAAACGGGTAGGCGGCCACGGCGCGTTCCAGTTGCGTCCAGACGTGCGCTGGGTCCCCCGAAGGAGTCGCGGCCACCACGACGCTGCCCGTGGATGTGGTCATCACAAAGCAGGCGACCTCATGGAAGTGATGCTGACCGATCTTCGTCACGTAGTCGTCGGTGACGCACGACCGCAGTGATTGCCCGGTCCGAACGGACTGAACCGTCCCGTCTTCCCGGGCAGATATTGCGTCGTCATCTCTGAGGTGATCGAGGCGGAAGCCAGCCCAGCCCGCTAGGCCCTCGTCGCCCTGTAGTGGAGTTACGTTGAGATACGCAAGGTAGGTGCCGCCCGAGCCGAGATATGCAAACGTTGCAGTTCCTGGATCGCCGTGAATGGCACGGAGTCGAGGGGGTACGGAGAGCGAACCGAGGCCGGACGGGAGGGTGACGCGCGTCCAGTTGGTGGGCGGCACGGTCGATTCGAGCCAAGCGAACGGGCCAGATACCAAAGTACGCAAGACCGTGGCAGGCTGCCCGGTCGGCGTGGGGGACAGCGACGCGCCGGCACCTCCGCCGCTGCCCAAGGCGGTCACGCCCACCACTATCAGCAGTGCCACAACCATGCTGGCCAGCATGGAGACGGATCTGCCGCGAACCATGGTGTTCCTTTCGTCGGAGATGCGAAACAGGTAGCTCTCATTTAATGGGTTGTTTGTCCGCCCCGGACGTCACCGACTCGAATTGTCGGCCTAGGACATCGTCGACATCGCCGGGCAAGGTTGTGGTCGACGTTCCTTTCTTGCCCGGGGGTTGAATGGAGTGGTCCCGGACAGCGGCGTCAGCTCGGCGTCGATCACGATCTTGCGCAGCTTGAGCATCCCCAGCCGGATGCGAGTCTTGACGGTGCCGAGTGGAATTCCTTCGCTCTGGGCGATCTCCGGTCCTGTGCGACCGAAGAACACCGCCTGCACGATGGCATGGCGCTGCTCTGGCCGTAGTTGGCTGAGAGCCTGCTGCACCTGGCCACGGTCGACGGCGAGCGCCGCTGACTCCTCCGGACCGGCGGCGGAGGTCGTGTGGCCCAGGGCAACCGTAAGTCGCTCTGGATCCATGGGTTGAGCTCGATGTTTGCGGAGCGCGTCTATGGCCAGGTTGCGGGTGATGCGCAACAGCCACGCACTCACCGGACCTCGCTGGCTGTCGTAGGAACCAGCGTGGCGCCAGGCCCGAACGAAGGCCTCCTGGGCAATGTCCTCGGCCTGCTGAGGGTCAGCGACGATGCTCTTGGCCAGCCCAAAGACCCTACGCTGGAAGAGCTCAATGAAGGCAGCCGACGCTTGGGGGTCAGATCGGCCCAACCCGGCCAGCAGCTCCTGATCCGACGGGCCACCAGGGAGGGAAGCCTCCAGATCTCGGGGCCCCTGAGTTGGCCAGCCACCTGACCCCACTGCCTCTTCCATGTCTGATGCCTCCGAATCTCCCTCGGGGCCCCCGGACGGAGGCTCTGGTTCGTTGTGACTTCGCCCCTTTGTGACATGTTGACGGAGGGCCAGGTGCGCTCGCTTCCCTGGAAACGCGTAGTCATTGACGTCGGGGCGAAGCCCGTAGATGGGGGGTAGCGGGGGGACATGGGGGCTAGCGGGGGGATAGGTGGGAGAGCTGGCGGGGGGTGTGGGATCTGCGGGGGGTGCAGGGGTAGCGGGGATCGGTGGGAGAGCTGGTGGGGCAGCAGCGGTCGCGACCAGTCGACCCTGGGTGGACGGCCACGGACTCGGCGTGTCAGCCGGGTCGGGTGGGCCCATCGCAAGCCCGCCCGGCCATCATGGCGCCGGGAGTGAGAAACGCGATGATGGTCACGGTTGGTACGTCCAGCTACTCGGGTAAGTGCTGCTCGAGCTGGCGGCGTGAGGTTATGTCGAGCTTCCGGAATACCTTTTTCAGGTGATAATCGATCGTGCTGCTGCTGACGAACAGCTTGGCCGCAATTTCGGGATTGGTGGCACCGCGCGATGCCAATCGAGAGATTTGGAGCTCTTGTGCAGTGAGGTCATTCCGCGTGTCAACCGAGCGCCGACGGGCACGCTCTCCGGTGGCCATCAACTCTGCACGCGCCCGCTCGGCAAATCCGCCAGCTCCCATCGCGGCAAACGACTCATAGGCCACCCGGAGCTCCCTACGAGCGTCGACCCGCCGCTTTTGGCGACGAAGCCACTCGCCGAAGAGGAGATGAGATCGAGCGAGATCGGTGACCACGGAGGTTCCCTGCAAGTGTGAAATCGATGCTTCAAAATGGGCCTCTGCCTCATCGTCTCCGGCCAAAAGGGCCTGCGAACGCGCCAGCAAGCCCTGGAACCACCCTGTGTCGATCGCCCTCCCGCGTGCAATCATCTCGTCCAACGCATGTTCGGCCGCGGTTCGGTCGCCACTCCGCACTCCGGCCTCGACAACAAGGGGCAGTGTCCGGCCGGAGAATCCGAACGCCTGGTGATCCGTGATGCTCTGCGCGGCGGAGAGTGCCTCGGAATACCGACCGGCTCCCAACTCGAGGATCGCCAGTGCGTAATGCGCCTGAAATACGGCCGGGGCGGATCCGACAAGCGAACCGCGTTTGATTAATTTTCCGCGCTGCCGATCGCGTCTCCGCAGCGTCGCCGCGCCAAGCGAGGAGGGTGACGTTCAGCGGCCGGTAGAACCCGATCTCCCCGCCGACCGCTGCCGTGATCTCCAGCGCTTCTGTGAGATGCGTCTCGGCCGCTGAGAATTGACCTGCCCGTATTTCATGCCCTCCGAGTCCGACGAGGGCAACCTGCAGGGCGATGAGAGCACCTTGGTCTCGAGCCGAGCTCTCGACGAGTTGGACCCACTGCGCATAGGTGCGGTCATCGCAGATTTCGTTGGTAATTGCCATGCCAAGTGCTGACCATCGAATGAGGTCCTCCTTCGGGACCGGTCCATCGCGCATAACGTCAAAGGCGGCATTCAACACACCGGCGGCCTCGCCGTAGCCTGTTGCGAGAAAAAGCGAGGTTCCATCAAGGAGAAGGTCGGCCAGTTGCCGTCGCT
The DNA here is from genome assembly GCA_963781305.1 of uncultured Acidimicrobiaceae bacterium. Lineage (GTDB taxonomy): Bacteria > Actinomycetota > Acidimicrobiia > Acidimicrobiales > RAAP-2 > DASXMT01. Next base: position 1,854,111 of record CAWAFL010000011.1, on the reverse strand, counting down.
CTGTTCGGCCAGCGGTGGCGAGAGCTGCGTCGGCAATCTCGGCACCCCCTGTATTCAGCGTGAAGTGCTGGGAGACCATGAACGCATCGAGCGCCTCGAGGAGGGACTCTCGCGCTTTGTCGATATCGAGCGGGAGGAACTCACGAGCGGCGTCCAATAAAAGGGAAGCTGCGGCAGCAGGTTGGCCCAGGGGCACGGAGAGTTCCCCGGCGACTTGCTGGGCTTCAGCGCGAAGATGCGGCTTGGTCAGACCCGGACGTGCTTGGGCCAGGAGGGCGTTGGCGCGATGCGGTTCGCCGGCAGTCAGCGCTGCTTCTGCTGCGTGGAGCAACCGCGCCGAGTGCCGCGATACATCGCCGGTGAGTTCGGCTGCCTGAGCCAGCAGCGTCGCCTCGGCCGCGTAGCCGCCTCGGTCGCGCGCCCGGCGCGCCATGTCCTCCAGCTCGGCGGCCAACTCGTCGTCAGGTCCGCTGGCCGTCGCCACAATGTGTCCCGCCCATCGGTCCGGTTCGGTGGAGCGGTCGATCGACGCCGCCAAAGCACCGTGGACCGCCCTCCGCTCCTCTGGGCTGGCGCCGGCGTACACGGCAGACCGGATGAGAGGATGGCGGAACTCGATCCGTGGGTCGGTACTCATCAGGCGCGCTTGGATGGCCAGGGCTTCAGCGTCCGGGGAACATCCCAGTCGAGCAGCTACCGTGCGGACCAACGACGGATCACCCGACGTCTCGGCTGCGGCTACCAACACGAAGGTCTGGGCGTCAGCAGGCATGGTGTCGACCTGACGTCGGAAATGTGTCTCGAGGCGTCGACTGATTGGGATTGGCTCCGGGACCCGGGTGGCACCCGCCCACTGCATCGAAGTCAACTCGTGAGCCAGCTCGGTGAGCGCCAGCGGACACCCTCTCGTCTCGCTGACGATGCGGTGGGCGATATGGGCGTCGAGTGGGTCCGGTGCCACCTGATACAAAAGTTCGAGAGCGGCGCTTTCGGGAAGACCGCCGATCTCTGTAGTGGGAAGACCCGCCAACAGGGGTAGGACCTCATCGGACGCACGGATTCCAAAGATCAGGGCGATGCCGTCTGCACTCAAGCGGCGACCGACAAACGCCAAAACCTGCAACGACTCCTGGTCGACCCACTGCGCATCGTCCACGATGCAGAGCAGACCCTGCGGCGCTGCGGCATCGGCGAGCAGCGTGAGCGTGGCCAGGCCGACAAGGAAGAGATCGGCTGGCGCCTGGGTCGACAGTCCGAACGCCGAGCTCAACGCATCACGCTGAGGTCGAGGAAGGTCGTTCAGTGACCCCAAGAAGGGCAAGAGGAAACGGTGCAGGGCGCCGAATCCGAACGCGCTCTCCGCCTCGATCCCTGAGATCCTGACCAGTCGAAGGTCATGCGCCCAGGCGGAGGCATGATCGAGGAGCAGGGTCTTTCCCATTCCGGCTTCGCCCCTCAGCACCAGAGCGCCGCTGATTCCACGACGAGCTGAGTCGATGACACCTTCGAGAGCGGCTCGCTCGGCGATGCGGTCGAGCAGCATTGGTCAGGACCGAGGGGGCACTGTCTGGAGATCAGTCCGGGCCACGAGACCATTCTCGCAGAGAGTGCGGTATCGGGCTCGGGCCGTCTGGGGTGTCCTCACGGTTCGGGTCGGGTTCGCGTCGGCTCACCGGAGCTTTCGAGACGAGAGCCATTTCGCCCATCCAGTTTCGCCTATCCAGCCAGTGACGGTGTCGCCGGATCGTGTGGTCGTGGCGGCTGACCAGGAAGTATCTCAAGTCAGCTCCAGGAGCGTGGTCCGAGGATATGACCAATATCCAGTGTGACCGCGGGGGACTCGAACTCTGCTTGGATCCGGCGTTCCAGCCGTCCCAGCCGTTCCAGCAGCCCAAGTTCCAGACGCTACCTGGGTGATACTCCGATCCCGCAATGTTGGCGTCAGCCGTTGATGGGACGGCTACCAGCCCAGGCTCGTTGGAGACGACACCAAGTTCACGATGTTGGGGCCACATGGCCAATTGGCCCGAGATAGGGCTCGCTAGACTGCGCCCACCAAACTGGATGCGATGAGGGGGTAGTCGTGCGATTTGGTCTGTTCTTGATGCCCGAACCGTTTCCGTGGTCCAACTGGACGCTGTCGTATGACCTGAAGCTCGAGGAGATGGCGCTGGCCGATCGACTCGGCTACGACGAGGTCTGGGTGGGCGAGCACCACACTGGCGCCTACGAGAACATCCCTGCCCCCGATATCTTCATCGCCAAGGCGTCGGCGGTGACCCACCGGATCGGCCTCGGTACGGGGACGATCAACCTTCCCTATCACGACCCCTTCATGGTCGCTGAGCGGCTTGCCTTCCTCGACCACCTCACTCACGGCCGGCTCATCTACGGTTTCGGTGGCGGTGGCCTGGTCAGCGACAAGCGCTTCTTCCAGCTCGACCCGAGCGAGGGAACCCCCCGCCTCCAGGAAGCCCTGGCCATCATCGAGGCCCTCTACGCATCGACCGACTACATCAACTTCGACGGCAAGTTCTGGAACCTCGACCACAAGCGCATCCAGGTGCGCCCCTACCAGGAGTTCCCGCAGTTCGCCATCGCCGGTATGTCCGGAGTGCACAACTTCGACCTGTGTGGCAGCCGTGGATATGGCGCGCTGAGCATCTATTTCACGCCCGTCCGGATCGACTCCAATCCGGGCATGCCGGACCTGCGCAGCCAGGGGGCAGCATTGGCCGAGGCGGCGGAGCGATCGGGGCGAGACCCGGAGCGGGCCCGCCGGGATTGGCGCATCTGTCGCGAGGTCTATGTCTCGGACTCCAAGGACGCGGCCATGAGCGAGATCAGGGAGAGCTTCCGCCAGTCCTACGACTACCTGTTCAAGATCGGCCTCGCCCCCCTCATGAAGCGCGACGCAGACATGCCCGACGCCGATGTCACCTTCGACTGGATGGTTGAGAACATTCCCTGGATCATCGGCTCACCGGCGGAGTGCAGAGCTCAGATCCATGACATGTACGACGATGTCGGCGGCTTCGGGACGCTCCTCTTCAACTCCCGAGAGTGGGTCACCAGCGACCGGTGGAACCGGTCCCTCGAGCTGTTTGCCCGCTACGTCGCCCCGCACTTCAGCCGCCGAGACGACCAGCGCTTCCGCACCGAACTGGCCGACGACGCCGTCGGCGGAGTGTGACTCGAGCTCCAAGCACAACGTCGGTCTCGTCATCGAGAACCTTTACCCGAACCACTCCGAGTTGTGACCAACTTGTGACCACGGACGCATTTCATGGTGTTTTGCCCGCAAGTCCGACGTTCTGAACTGCCCAAACGCTGTTGAAATGCCGTGCCCGGGGCGGGACTCGAACCCGCACGCCCTTTCGGACAATGGATTTTGAGTCCATCGCGTCTGCCATTCCGCCACCCGGGCTGATGGCGAGTCAGCCTATCCTCAGGCCGAAGCCGATCCCCGCACCACAGCGTTCGTCCCGCACCATCTCGGCTGGCGCAAAGACCATGACCCCGTAGGCTCGGGCGATGGGATCACCGGCGACGCGGCGCCCACCGTCATCGTTCCCGCTGGCCTCGTGGTCGACGCTCGGGTCGGGTACGCGGCTCCGCCTCACCGGAGCCGAGGTCACCCTGGTGGAGCTGGATCTCCGCCGTCCGGTCGGCACGGCGATCGGAAGCCACCACCGGCGTCCCGTGGTCATGGTCCGGCTTTCAGCCGAGGGCCCGGGTAGCCGGACGGTCGGTTGGGGTGAGTGCGCGGCGCTGGCCGACACCACCTTCGACGCCGAAGACGCCGCAGGCGCGTTCACCACGCTCACCCAGGACTTGGTTCCGCGGTTGACCTCGTGGGGTTCGTCGGCTGCCGCTCTCGTGCCGGGGCCGTCTAACCTCGCCGGCCGCATACGACCCGTGGGTATGCCCTTGGCGTTCGCCGCGTTGGAGATGGCCGTTGCCGACGTCCATCTCCGGGCGTCGGGCAGGTCGCTGGCCGACGCCCTCGGCATCACGGGCAGAGGTGGCGATGGTCCTGGCGACGGCCATCCCGACCGAACAGCGGCACCTGCCCGAACGAGTACACCCGATCGCACCGCGGTACTGGTCGGCGCCGTTGTGGGCACGACCGAGAGCGTCAACGCCCTCATGGCCCAGGTCGACGCGCAGGTGGACGCCGGCTTTGCCCGTGTGAAGCTCAAGATCGGCCCCGGTTGGGACCTCGTTCCCGCCGCCGCCGTACGTCGTCGGCACCCCGACCTGCTTCTCCAAGTGGACGCCAACGGCTCCTATTCGAGGCATGACATCGGCCATCTGCTCGAGTTGGACACTCTCGATCTGGCCTGTATCGAGCAGCCGTTCCCGCACGATGACCTAAAGAGCCACGCGGTGCTGGCCCAGGCGATGCGCACACCGGTGTGCCTCGACGAGTCCCTTCATTCCCCCGATTCGGTGCGATCGGCCATAGCCGCGGGCGCCTGCGAGGTCGTGTGCGTCAAACCCGCTCGACTCGGTGGGTTGACCGCGGCCCTCGAGGTCTACCGGGACTGCACCGATTCCGGCGTTCCCCTGTGGGTGGGTGGGATGTTCGAGTCCGGCTTTGCCCGGTCGGTGAACACGGCGCTGGCCGCACTACCCGGCTTTGTCCTTCCTGGCGACCTGGCTCCGGCGACCAGCTACCTCACCGAGGACCTGGTTTCGGCACCAGCGGTCGATCACCACGATCCCGACGGACGCCTGCGGGTTGCCGTTCACACGGCCCCGGGCCTGGGCCCCATCCCGGACCAAGCCGTGCTGGCTCGACGCATGGTTGCTTTTTGGAACTGGTCGGCGGGGTGACATCTACTGCCGCATTCCTGCCGATGAAACCGTTGGTCACCGCAGTGCGTAGAATTACCGACCCATGCACCGGTCCACTGTCGAACGCCGCTTGAGCGATGCGCACGCCCGCCTCACCAAGGCGCGGAGCGAGCTGGCTGTTCTCGACGAGCAGCTCGAAGTGGTCAACGACGTTGCCGACGATACCCGGCTACGGTCTCTCGTATCCGAGACGCCGGTGGCGGCCAAGGAGTACGACGAGGCCAGTCGGCATGCCGCAGCCATGTTGCGGTCGCGGCAGGCACTTGTCGATACGATCACCGAACTCGAACGGCGGCAGAACGAACTGCTTGACCGGCTGGTCATCGGCCCCGGTTGATCGATCCGAGAACATCGAGAGAGTCGAGAGGGGTTCACACCATGGCCAGGCGCGTGGTCATTGCCGAGGACGAGGCCATTATCCGGCTCGACCTCAAAGAAATACTCCAAGACGAGGGCTACGAGGTGGTGGGTGAGACCGGGCGGGGCGACGAGGTAGTCGACCTGGTCCGACGCCACCGCCCCGACCTGGCCATTCTGGACGTCAAGATGCCCGGGGCCGACGGCCTGGCTGCGGCGCGGGCCATCGCCGAGCTGGGAGAACGGGTGGCGGTCTTGATCCTCACGGCCTTCAGCCAGCGCAATCTCATCGAAGAGGCCCGAGAAGCCGGCGTGGCCGCCTACTTGGTCAAGCCCTTCCAACGGGCCGAGCTGGTGCCGGCCATCGACCAAGCGGTATCCCGCTGTGAGCAGGAGTGGGCCATCGAGGCCGAGGCGGCCGAGGTCCAGGCCAACAACGGGAACGCCCAGGCGACGGCGGAGGACAAGATCGAGACCCGTCGGCTGGTGGACGGGGCCAAGGACCTGCTGATGGAGCGCTACGGACTGGCCGAGTCCGATGCCTTCAACTTCGTCCAGAAGACGGCGATGGGCAGCCGCTCTCGCATGAGCGACGTGGCGCGCCAGGTGCTCGACGGCACCATTACGCCCTAGGAGTCGACACGGTATCCATGGCCACCACCGCGTCCCCATCGGCAACGTCCCTCGGCGGGTCGAGCGCCGGCAAGCCGGCCGGCCCGCTCATGCTCCTCGACGGCATGTCCCTGGCCTTCCGGGCGTACTTTGCCCTGCCGCCGGACCTGGCTACCAGCGCCGGCATCGTCACCAATGCGGTGCACGGCTTCACGTCCATGCTGCACAACCTGGTTCGTGACCACCATCCCAGCGGCTTGGCCGTCGCCTTCGACCTGCCGGGCGGGACGTTCCGCGACGAAGTCGTGCCTGACTACAAGGGAGGTCGCTCGGAGACGCCCGCCGATCTTCTGCCCCAGTTCGAGATGATCCGCTCCCTCCTGGGCAAGCTGGCCATCCCGGTGATCGAAGCCGAAGGCTTCGAGGCTGACGACGTGTTGGCTACGCTGGCCACCGAGGCCCGGGACCGCGGACACGACGTGTTGCTGGTCACCGGCGATCGGGATGCCTACCAGCTGGTCGAGGATCCCCATATCCGGGTGCTCTACAACCGCCGTGGGGTCAGCGACTATGCCCTCTACGACGAGGCCGGGATCGAGGAGCGAACGGGCGTGCGCCCCGAGCGCTATCCGGTCCTGGCCGCACTGCGCGGTGACCCGTCCGACAACCTGCCCGGTGTTCCCGGGGTGGGGGAGAAGACGGCGGCGAAGCTGGTCAACGAGTATGGCGACCTGGACACGCTCTACTCGCACCTCGATGCGCTCTCGCCCAAGCTGCGCGAGAACCTGGTCCTCCATGAGGATCGCGTCCGCATGAATGCCGAGGTCATCCCCCTCGTGCGCGACGTGCCCCTCGACACCCACGTCGATCAGCTGACCCTGGGCGGCTGGATCGAGGACGACGCCCGCGAAGCATTCGCCGAGCTCGAGCTCAGGACCATCTGGAACCGCATGGCCTCCTTGATCCACGAGGGTGCGTTCGGCCAGCCCGGGGGCGACGCCCCCCGGATACCTGTGCGGACTGGATCGGCGCCGGACAACAGGGGAGGCAGCTCGAACGGGGCCGCGGTGGTGTCGGGAGCGGCGTGGCTCGACAAGCTCGAGGTCATTGCGCCGAGCAGCGCCGACGATGCCGTCCGGGACATCGGCGAGCTGGTCAGCGCGGCGAGCTCGGGAACGGGCAACGTGGCGTTGCACGCCATCTGGTCGGGCGACCCCGGTCGTTCACCCCTCGCCGGATTGGTGCTGACCCCGGAGCCGGCTCCAGAGACAGGGGCGGAGGGTACGAGCGGGCAACAGGTCCTCTATCTGGGTGACGACGCCGGGGGCGCCAGCCTGGCCGGGAACCGGACGGTGCTCGATTCGCTCGCTTCCGCACTCGGCCCCGGTGGCGTCGGGGTGATCGCGCACAATGCCAAGGAGATCATGCGCTCGCTCCTTCCGCTGGGCGTGGACGTGGCTGGCCTGACCATGGACACGGCCGTGGCCGCCTACCTCCTCGACCCATCGGTGGACCACTACCGCCTGAGGGACTTGTCGGTCACTCACCTCGGATTCGAGGTGGACGATGGGGAGCAGGGCAAGGGCCAGGGCACCCTGGCCCTCGAGCTCGACGGCGAGGACGAGGGCGTCAGTGTCGGCGAGGAATGGGTCGCTCCCCATGTGCTGGCCGCCGCCCGCTTGGCGGCAACAGTGTCCCGCCTTCGAGCACCCCTCCAGGCCGCTCTCGTGGCCGAAGAGGAGGATCAGCTCTACAACGACATCGAGCGGCCCCTGGTTCGGGTCCTCGCCCGCATGGAGGTAACCGGCATCCCCGTTGACCGGGAGGTGCTCCGGGAGATCGCCGACGAGCTGGCCGACGAGTGCGAGACCCTCGAGGCCCGGATCCATGAGCTGGCCGGTGCTCCGTTCAACGTGAACTCGGTTCCCCAGCTGCGCTCGGTCCTCTACGACCAGCTGGGGCTCACCCCTCTCCGGAAGACCAAGACCGGTTACTCGACCGACGCCCGCACGCTCGAGCAACTCCGGGACCAGCATCCGATCGTTGAGATACTCCTGCACTACCGGGAGATCGAGAAGTTGCGGTCCACCTACGGCGAGAGCCTCATCGCAGAGGTGGCCGATGACGGCCGCATCCACGCCACCTTCCGCCAGACGGTGGCCCGGACCGGCCGGCTGTCGTCGGATCGGCCCAATCTGCACAACATCCCGGTCCGCACCGACCAGGGGCGGCGGTTCCGCGAGGCGTTCGTCCCCAGTCCCGGTCGGCGGTTGTTGGTTGCGGACTACGACCAGGTGGAGCTGCGGGCCATCGCCCACCTATCCGGGGACCCCGGTCTGAGCGCCGCCTTCGAGGCGGGCGAGGACATCCACCGGACGGTGGCGTCCCGGGTGTTCGGGGTGGAGCGGGACGAGGTGACCCACACCCAGCGGTCCACGGCCAAGATGGTCTCCTACGGCCTGGCCTACGGGATGGAGGCCTACGGCCTGTCCCAGCGGCTGGGGGTGCCCGTGGAGGCGGCGTCGACCATCCTTCGGGCGTTCTTTGACGGCTTCCCCGCCGTCCAGGACTACATGCAGCGGGCCGTGGCCGATGCCCGGAACAGCGGGTACACCATCACCGCCTTTGGCCGCCGCCGCCCGTTGCCCGACCTGCTGGCCACCAACTACCAGGTGCGCCAGGGGGCCGAGCGCCAAGCCATGAACGCCGGGATCCAGGGGCTGGCTGCGGACCTCTTCAAACTGGCCCTGGTCCGATTGGACGCTGGACTCCACGACGGAGGGTTCCGCTCTGAACTGGTGCTCCAGGTCCACGACGAGGTCATCGTCGATGTCGTTCCCGAGGAGTCCGACGCCGTCGCCGAGTTGACCCAGCGGGCTCTGACCGGGGCCGCCGACCTCTCGGTGCCGCTCAAGGTGGCCATGGCCTGGGGCAGTTCCTGGGCGGAGGCCAAGGACGGCTGACCACCGTGCCTGGACGCCGGCGCGGATGGCGGTCCGCCACCACCCAACTTCCGGACGTCGTCCCGGGTCACGGTGCTAGTATTGTTGACCGGCCGCTAGTGCGGTCGGTTTCTTCTCCCCGGTGCCGCGCAGCGCTTCTTGTACTGCGCTTCAGTCGGCCCAGTCGGCCACCGGGTCCTGTCCGGAAAGCGAGCTACCTAATTTTATGTCCGACGAGTTTGCAGTAACTGGCGGAACACCCTCAAGCGGAACCGGGACAGCCCTGCTGTCCGGTGAGGCGATGGGGCGCTTCGACGAGAACGGTGTGTACATCCCTCGGGCGATCACCGAGGACGACCTGGCCGGTTCCTCCCTCGAGGACGCCATGGTCGGGACCATCGTCGAGTTCGAAGACGGAGACCTGGTCGAGGGCACCGTGGTCAAGATCGACCGGGACGAGGTCCTCCTCGACATCGGCTTCAAGTCCGAGGGCGTCATCCCCGTCCGTGAACTGTCGATCCGCAACGACGTCGACCCCTCCGAGATCGTCTCCCTGGGCGACAAGGTCGAGGCACTGGTCCTCCAGAAGGAGGACAAAGAGGGTCGCCTGATCCTTTCGAAGAAGCGCGCCCAGTACGAGCGGGCATGGGGCACCATCGAGAAGCTCAAGGAGAACGACGAGGTCGTCACCGGACCGGTCATCGAGGTGGTCAAGGGCGGCCTGATCGTCGACATCGGCCTCCGTGGCTTCCTTCCCGCCTCCCTGGTCGAGCTGCGCCGGGTGCGCGAGCTCCAACCCTACGTGGGTCGCACCATCGAGGCCAAGATCATCGAGCTCGATCGCAACCGGAACAACGTGGTCCTCTCCCGTCGGGCGTGGCTGGAGGAGACCCAAAAGGAGCAGCGCGGCGAGTTCCTCACCAACCTCAAGCCGGGCGAGCGACGCCGGGGCGTGGTCTCGTCGGTGGTCAACTTCGGAGCCTTCGTCGACCTGGGCGGCATGGACGGACTGGTCCACGTGTCCGAGCTGTCCTGGAAGCACGTCGACCACCCCTCCTCGGTGGTGTCGGTCGGTGACGAGATCGAGGTCGAAGTGCTCGACGTCGACCTCTCCAAGGAGCGGATCAGCCTCTCGCTCAAGGCCACTCAGAACGATCCGTGGCAGGAGTTCGCCAACTCGCACCAGGTGGGGGAGCTGGTCTACGGCCGGATCACCAAGCTGGTTCCATTCGGTTCGTTCGTCCAGGTGGGCGACGGGATTGAAGGCCTCGTCCACATCTCGGAGATGGCCGTGCACCACGTCGACCTCCCCGAGCAGGTGGTTACCCCCGGCGAGGAATTGTGGGTCAAGATCATCGACATCGACCTGCAGCGCCGGCGGATCAGCTTGTCGATCAAGCAAGCCGCCGAGGGTGGCGAGGTGTCCGAGGAGTACCGGGAGGCTTTTGGCGAGCACGCCTACGACGCCGAAGGCAACTACATCGGTCCCTTCGAATTCGCCGAGTCCGAGTTCACGCCTGAGACCGAGGCGCAGGCCGCCTGGGCCGAGTACGTGGCCGAGCACGGGACCGGCGAGGGCGGTGAGGGCGGTGAGGGCGCAGCCCAGCCCGCTGCGGCTCCTGCCGACGTCATCACCGAGACCGAGGCGGGCGCACTGCCCGCCGAGGCCGCAGCGCCTGAGGCCGCTGCGCCAGCACCAGCTCCGGAGGCCCCGGCAGCAGCGCCGGCACCTGAGGCTGCGCCTACGCCCCCTGCGGCGGTAGAAACGGAGACCGAGGCCGGCCCCTTGCCGGCGTAGGTGCGCCAGCCAAGGTCATTCGGCGTCAGTGGATTCGGCGAAGGCCAGGCAGCCGCTAGGCCACGATGCGGTGCTGGTCGAGGGCCCGATGGGCGCAGCCAGTTGGCACGCACAGCGACCGACCCCGGAGGTAACGGCTACGGCGTAGCAGTGACAACCGGTATTGGGCGCGCGATGCGGGCGCCGTTACTGAGCGGGAAGTGGCATGCCACCTGGTGTCCGGGTGCGATCTCCTCCAGGGGAGGTTCGACCTCGGCGCACACCGCTTGGGCATGGGGACAGCGAGTTCTGAACCGGCAACCGGACGGGGGATCGAGCGGGGACGGGAGCTCGCCGGTCAGTGCCTTGGTCACAACTCCCTGGTCCGGATCCGGGTCGGGGATGGAGGCCAGGAGCGCTTCAGTGTATGGATGGGCCGGCGCGCGATAGAGCTGGTCGGCACCGGTGATCTCGCACAACTTCCCCAGATACATGACGGCCACGCGGTCGCTTACGTTCTTGACCACGGCGAGATCATGAGCAATGAAGACCATGGTCAGCCCGAAGGATGCCTTGAGGTCGGCCAGGAGGTTCAGGATCTGGGCCTGGATCGACACGTCGAGGGCCGAGACCGGTTCGTCGCAGATCAACAGCTTGGGCTCGGACATCAGGGCTCGGGCAATGCTGATCCGTTGGCACTGGCCGCCCGAGAACTCGCCCGGTCGCCGGTCGCCAGCCGTGTCGGGGTCGATGCCCACCGACTCGAGTGCAGCGCGCACCTTGACTGCCCGCTCCTCTTTGGTCCCCCGGCCCCATATGGCCAGGGGCTCGGCCACGATGTCCTGGATTCGACGCCGGGGATTGAGCGATGAGATCGGATCCTGGAAGATCATCTGGATCCGGGTCCGGACCTTCCGGAGTTCCTTTTTCGACAGCTTGGTCAGTTCGGTCCCGTCGAACCGTACGCTGCCGGACGTCGGCACCTCCACCTGCACGATGGCCCGCCCGGTGGTCGACTTCCCGCATCCGGATTCGCCGACCAGGCCCAAGGTCTCTCCCTCGTGAATCTCGAAGCTGACCCCCGATACCGCGTGGACCCGCCGTTTGCCCGATCGGAATTCAACGACCAGGTCCTCCACCTGCAACAGCACGGGGGCATCCCCCACGGCGTAGGACCGGCCGCCTAGGGCGGCGCCGCCCTCCGGCCCGGTACCGCCCTCCGGCCCGGCGCCAGTGGGGCGTACCCCGTCAGCACCTGGCTCCATACCGTCAGCACCCGGCTGCATGCCGTCTGCACCAGGCTGCACCGCGTCGGCGCCCGCCTGCACCTCGGTCACCGGCTTTGCACCTCGGGCGTTCGATTGGCTTGCGTGTCGGGAGCAGGGATACCAGAAGGGCGACCGTTGGCCAACGGGAACCAACAGGCGAAGACATGGTCGGCCGACCCTGCGCTGCGCAGCGGCGGCTCGGACTCGATGCACTTCTGTTGGACGTAAGGGCACCGCGGGGCGAATTTGCATCCCTTGGGAGGATGAACCAGATCGGGTGGCCGACCAGCGATGGCCTTCAGTCGGGTGTGGCTGGGGTTGGCCAACCGGGGAATGGAGTCCATCAGTGCCCGGGTGTAGGGCATCTTGGTGTCGGCGAACAGTGCCTTCGATGGCGCCCGCTCCACCACGCGACCTGAATACATGACGGCGATCTCATCGGCTCGGTTTGCCACAACCCCGAGGTCGTGGGTCACCAGCAGCATGGCCATGTGACGCTCACGCTGCAGGTCGGCCAGGAGGTCCAGGATCTGTGCCTGCACGGTGACATCCAGCCCGGTGGTGGGCTCGTCCGCCAGGACCAACCGCGGCGAGCAGGCCAGGGCGATGGCGATCATCACCCGTTGTCTCATCCCCCCAGACAGCTGGAACGGGTACCAGCGGAGGCGCTCCTCGGGCGAGGGAATCCCGACCGAGCTGAGCAACGAGATGGCCGTCGCCTTGGCCTCGGCCCGATCCATGCGCAGATGGAGGCGAAGCGACTCGGTGATCTGGCGGCCTATCCGCACCACGGGGTTGAGCGCGGTCATGGGGTCCTGGAAGATCATGCTCAGCTGCGCCCCCCACACCTGGCGCAGTTGCACCTCGGGCATCCCGTCGAGCTTGAATCCGGAGAACTGCACCGACCCGCTCCGCACCACGTCCCGAGTGGGCAGCAGGCCCATGATGGACCGGGACAGCACCGTCTTCCCCGAGCCCGATTCGCCCACCACGCCCAGTGTGCGCCCGCGGTCGAGGGTGAGGGACACCCCGTCCACCGCCCGGATCGTTCCCCGTGACGTCCGGAACGAGGTGTGCAGGTCCTTCACCACCAGCAGAGGGTCGACCAGGTCTTCGACATCGGCGAACTCCAGTCGCCCTGACGATCGGCGGCTCCCGATCATCAGACCAGGCCCTCCCGGACGTCGAACTTATTTCGCAACCGGTCGCCGATCAGGTTGATGGCCAGTAGCAACAGGAACATGGCCAGCGCCGGCCACAACACGATGTAGGGGTTGGAGCTCAGGTTCCCGTTGGCCGTTCCCTCCGAGATGATGTTCCCCCATGACGGCGTGGGCAGGGTGACCGACAGGCCCAGGAAGGCCAGCGATCCTTCGAGGACGATCACGATGGCCACGGTGATGAGCCCGAAGGACACGGCAGCGGGCAGCACGTTGGGGAGGATCTCGCGGAACAGGATGCGCGAGTCCTTGGCACCCAGGGTTCGGGCGGCAACCACGAAGTCCCGGTTGGCGAAGGACAGGGTGGTGGCCCGGACCACCCGGTATAAGAGGGGAATGGTGGCCACGCCGAGGATGACGGTGATCTTGGGCAGGGTCTGGCCCCAGAAGGCCACGATGGCGATCACGGCCACGATGGCCGGGAAGGCCAGCAGCACGAACGAGCCGGCGTTCAGGATGCCGTCGAGCCGTCCGCCCCGATAACCCGAGATGAGCCCCAGGGTCCCACCGATGAGCATCCCCACGGCGACGGAGACAAAGCCGACGATCAGGGAGACGCGCGATCCGTAGATGATGCGGCTGAGCAGGTCCCGCCCCAGGTCGTCGGTGCCCAGCAGGTGGGCCATGCTCGGCCGGGCGTTGATGGCCGAGTAGTTCTGGAACGTGGGGCTCTTCAGCGGCAACAGGTTGGCGAAGATGGCCCCGAAGGCCACGAGTGCCACCCAGCCGATGCAGATCCAAAAGACCACGCCCAGCTTCTTCGGCTCGGCGTACTCATCGGCGGCACCGTGGCCGTCGGTGTACAGGGCCACCGAGGTCTCGGCCCAGGCGGCGTCGCCGGGCTGGGCGTCGGCCAGGAGGCGGCCATGCGTTTCGGTGTTGAGCACGGCACGGTCGTCAGGCACGGGCCACCCTTGGATCGACCACGGTGAACAGGAAATCCACCGCGAATTGGACTATCACATAGGCGATCGCCACCACCAGGGCGATGCCTTGCACCACGAGGTAATCGCGCTGCTGGACGGCCTGGACGATGGCATAGCCCAACCCGTTGAGAGCAAAGAGATACTCGACGATGAACGCCCCGGCCAGCAGGCTCCCGATGTTCACGCCGGCCGCAGCCAGGAGGGAGAAGGTGGAGGGCCGAAATGCATGACGGGCCATGACCCGGGTCGGCGAGAGCCCCTTTGAACGGGCCATGGTGATGAAGTCCTCCTGCAGCGTGGCCAACAGGTCAGAGCGGAGAAGCCGGAAGTAGACGGCGATCGACCCTGCCGTCAGGGCCAGGGAGGGGAGGATCATGTCATGAAGGTTGGTCGCCGGGCTCTGAGAGAACGGCACATAGCCGGTGGCCGGAAACCAGCGGAGGGCCACCGCGAACACCGCCACCATCAGGGGGGCGATTACGAACGGCGGCAGTGCCAGCAAGCCGAACGTCGAGGTGGTCGAGGTCCGGTCCAGCCAACGGTCAGGACGACGAGCCGAGGCCAGGGCCAGGGGGATGGCGACCAGCAGGGCCAACACCTGGGAGATGATGATGAGCTCCACGTCGATGGGGAACCCGGTGGCGATGGTCTGACTGACCGGCTCGTGGGTGAGGTAGGACTGGCCCAGGTTCCCCTGCAGGGCGTGGCCCACCCAGATGAAGTACTGGCGCCACAGAGGTTGGTCGAGTCCGAGTTGCTGGAGGAGCAGGGCTCGGTTGTGCGCGTTGTCGTTGGGCCCGAGGATGGTGGCGGTGGGGTCGCCGGGGAGGATGTGGACGAGCAGGAAGGTCAGCACCGAGATGATGAAGACGACGACGATCAGTTGAACGAAGCGTTTGGCGAGGTACTTGCCCATCGGTGCCGGTGTCCCTGGTTCCCTCTCCGGCGGTTAGCCGGCCATCCAGATCTGGGTCGGGAAGAACACGCCGTTGTCGAAGGGCTTGCCCGGTGATCCGTTGGGCAGCTTGGGATTGGCGAAGTTCTGGATCCGCTGGTCGGCGACCTCCGACCAGACCGTCGCTCCCAGCCAGAGATAGGGCAGGTCCACGCCCAGCCGCTTGCCCACCTGCTGGTAGGCCTTGGCCCGGGTGGCCTGGTTCGAGCTCGACCGCCCGATCTGCAACGCCGCCTCGATCTGGGGATCGGAATTCCGGGCGAAGTTCAAGGCGATGCCCCCGATCGGTGCGACCGTGGTGGTGCTCCACCACACGTAGTTGATGTCGGGGTCGCCGGCGGCGAACTGCTCGAAGGTATAGGCCTGGAACTTGCCGGTGATGGCATTGGAGATGAGCTCGGCCTGTTCGATCGTCTTCAGGTTGATGGTGAAGCCGACGTTCTGCCACATCTGCTGGAGCACCTGGGTCAATCGGGTTAGGCGCGGATCGGGAATCGTCACCAATTCGATGGTGGGCTTCCCGTGCTGCTTCGTGTAGGCCGCCACCAGCTTCTTCGCCCCGGCCGGGTCGAAGGACGGGTAGGCGGTAGGGGAGTAGAACTGGGACCCCTTGGGGAACGGGCTGTTGGAGATCTGGACCAGACCCCCACCGAAGATCTTGTTCAGGGTCGGCCCGTTCATGCTTTTGGCCAACGCCTGGCGAATTCCGAGGTCGTTGGTCGGAGGGGCCAGGCAGTTCAACATGATGTAGTCCATGTCCGGCTCGCCCACCTTTTGGCTGAGGCTGTCCACGACCTGGTACGCGGACTGGTCCTCGAAATGGTCGACCGTATTGGGGTCGATCGACAGGATCATGTCGACCCCGCCGGCCTTCAGGGTGGCCTCTCGCTGGGCCGTGTCGGGGATGGGCTTGAAGGTGATCTGATCCAGATACGGGTAGCCGCTCCGCCAGTAATGCGGGTTACGGGTGGCGGTGAAGTGGTCGTTGGGATTCCAGGTGGAATAGACGAAGGGCCCGGTCCCGACCGGCTTCGGGGGCGTCGAATTCGACGAGCCGTCGATCATCGCCTGGCCCACGATATAGCCGACCTGGGTGGCCAGGTAGTACGGGAACGCCACCAGCGGTTGCGAGCAGGTGGCGGCGACGGAGAGCGGACCGGTGATGTCGAAGCTCTCGATGGGCTGCAGTGCCGTCCCGGTCAGGGACGACGCTTTCAGGGCATCGAGGTTGTTCTTGAGCACGGTGGCGGTGAGCGCCGAACCGTCCGAAAAGGTGATGTCGGGTCGGAGGGTGATGTTCCACACCGTCTTGTCTGCGTTCGGGGTCACCGACTGGGCCAGGTACGGCTGGATGGAACCGTCGGCGGCCACCGCGGTCAGGGGGTCATAGATGGCGTTGGCGTAGCAGAACCCGTTGGTGTCCCAGTGATTGCTGGGCGGATAGAAGCCGTCGATGTCGGCAGTAGTGCCGATGATGGCGGTCCCGCCCTTCTTAGGCTTTCCCCTTCCGATGCCGGGTTTGCTGGAGGTGGCCGCGGCCGCAGTGGCCTCGCCGGCAAAAGGAGAACCGCCCGTGAGCAATCCGGGGCCGGCGACGCCGGCGACGGCGACGGCACCCGCCGTGGCCGCGCCGCGCGAGAGGAACTTCCGCCGGCTCAGCCCTTTGGATGGGCGCGACCCATCGGGCGACTCACTCGGCCCTTCAGGCGTGCCTGCCTCCTTCGGCTCTGGCGTGTTCATACCTTCCCCCCTCTGCTCGTTCCCCCCCCGGGATGCTTCTCTACGATGACCGCACCGGGACGTTACCGCTCGGTAGCGTTCTGGTCGAGACCCTGACTGGTCCTGGCCACAACTCCGGTCCGACTCATCACTACCATGCCACCCATGGATTCGGCAGGCATGGGCACGACGTCGGTGAATGCCCCCGATGTGGGTGATCGGGGCAGCGGGGCCGACGCCGTCATCCCGGCGGACGTCACGGATCCGGTCGATCCCAACGCCCAGAGCCTCGAAGGGGACGGACCCCGACATCCGGTCCGTGGTCCGCTGCTGGGCGCGGGGGATCACATCGAGCACTTCAGCCGCAGGGTCACCGTGGCCATCGGGGTGGCCGTGGCCCTGGTCCTGGCGTTCTGCCTGGTGCTCCGGTTCTGGACCACGTCGGACCTGTGGCTGGACGAAGCACTGACCGTCAACATTGCCAAGCTGCCCCTTCATGACCTTCCGACCTACCTCAAGCGTGACGGGGCACCACCGCTGTTCTATGTGCTCCTCCACTTCTGGATGGGCATCTTCGGCTCGTCGGATCTGGCCGTGCGCTCGCTTTCGGGGGTCATCGGCGTCATTACGGTGCCGCTGGCCTGGTTGGCCGGTCGTCGCCTGGGGGGCCGGGTCATCGGGTTCTCCACCATGCTCCTCGTGGCCACGTCCCCCTTCGCCGTTCGCTACGACACCGAGACAAGGATGTACGCGCTGGTCGCGCTGTTGACCGTGCTCGGATACCTGGCCCTCGATCGCGCCTTGCGCAAACCTCGCGCCGGCAATCTGATCGCCGTCGCCGTGGTGACCGGACTCCTGCTGTACAGCCAGTACTGGTCGCTGTATCTCATCGCCACCACCCTGGTGTGGTTGGCCTACCAGAGCTGGCGCGGGCGAGCGGTCTGGAGACGGAATGCGCGCGCCGCGTTCGTGGCCGTGGTGGTCGGCTGCCTGACATTCCTGCCGTGGATCAAGATCTTCCTCTACCAGTCCAAGCACACCGGCACCCCGTGGGCCGCACCGGCCAACTTTGCGGCCATGGTCAATGCCATCACCTCGTTCGCCGGTGGCCCCACCAGTCAGGGACGGGCCCTGGCCCTCATCTTCTTCGCCTTGTCGGGATTGGGTCTGTTCGGCCTGGCCGTCAACCGCCGCCATATCGATATCGACATCCGTACCCGCCCCCTCGGTCGTCCGTTGGCCATCGTGATCGTGGGCACCCTGGCCCTGGCCATCATCGGCGGGTTCGCCTCCAACAGCGCCTTCGACGCCCGGTACGCGTCGGTCGTCTTCATCCCGCTCATCTTGCTGGTGGCCCTGGGCCTGGCCACGTTCCTCGACCTCCGCGTCCGGGCCGTGATCCTGACCGTGGCCGTCATCGCCGGGCTGGCCGGGGCCATTCCCAACATCACCACCAATCGGACTCAGGCCGGTGAGGTGGCGGCCGCCCTGGCGCCCCGGGCCCAACCGGGCGACGTCATCGCCTACTGCCCCGACCAGCTGGGCCCGGCGGTCAACCGGTTGCTCCCGGCCGGTCGATACCAGCAGATCACCTTCCCACGGGGCACGGGGCCGACGTACGTGAACTGGGTCGACTATGCCGCCGCCTCCCGCAAGGGATCGCCTGTGCTCTTCGCCCAGCAGCTCGAGCGCATGGCCGGGCCCGACCATCAGATCTTCGTGGTCTGGTTCGGGGGCTACCAGACGTTCGGGACCAAGTGCGAGCAGATTCTCCAGACTCTCGGATACGACAAGAGCCTCCACTCGAACACCCTCCTCACCGGGCGCCCGGTCCAGTTCTACCAACCCATGGGGCTGGTGCAGTACGCGCCAACCAAACCCTGACCGTTCTGGTGCGCACCCGGGAGCGGGCCCTCGGACGCGCCATCGTCGTCGCCCTCCCGGCGTGGGGGCTCAGCCGGGTCGTGGTGGTGGGCACCCTCCTGCTCGCTCGCCTGACCGTGTCGAGCGTCCGACCCAACAACGGTGCTGCCGCGGCCCGGGTCCACCAGGGCCTCCTCGGGTGGGATGCCGGTTGGTACCAGTCCATCGCCGCCCACGGCTACGCCGCTTCCGGCCAAGAGTCATTGCGGTTCTTCCCGGCCTTTCCGATGCTGGCCCGGGGCCTGGCCTGGATACCAGGTGTCGGGACCGGCGTCGCCGTGGTCGTGGTGGCCAACCTCTCGGCCCTGCTCGGGATGGCCGTGCTGGTGGTCCTGGTCCAGCGGGAGACCGGGGACGCCGACCTGGCTCGGAGGACCGTCTGGCTGCTGGCCCTGGCACCGCCGGCCTACACCCTCGTCCTGGGATATGCCGAGGGAACCCTCCTCCTGTGCACGACCGTGGCGTTCGTGGCCCTCCGGTCTCGACGATGGTGGTGGGCGGCCGCTGCCGGCCTGGTCGCCGGTGCTGTCCGACCCATCGGACTGTTGTTGATCGTGCCGGCCCTGATCGAGGCGTGGCAGGCCCGACACGACGGTCGGTCGGCCCGGAAGGTGGTGGCTCGGCTGGCCGCGGTGGTTGCCCCTGCCGTCGGGACAGGCGCCTACCTGGCGTGGGTGGACACCAACTTCGGTGATGCATTCCTTCCCTTCAAGGTCCAGCAGCAAGGTGGCCACCGCGGGCCCCTGGCCGACCCCTTCGCCACCGTGGGGCACAACGTGTCCGCCGTGTTCCACGGCCACCACCTGGGCAGTGCCCTCCATGTCCCCTGGGTGATCCTCAGCGTCGTCCTGTTGGTGTTCGTCTTCCGGCGCCTCCCGTTCTCCTACGGGGCGTTCACCACGGTGGTGCTGGCCGTCTCTCTGACCTCGTCCAACCTCGATTCGTTCGAGCGATATGCCCTCAGCGCCTTCCCCCTTGTCATCGTCGGTTCGATGTGGACGTCCCGGCGACGGGTGGAACAGGTCGTCCTCGTCGTGGCCGCGGTGGGTATGGCGGCCTATGCCTACCTGTCGTTTGTCAACGTCGTCGTGCCGTAACCGGGCCCCTCCGGGCCTCCGGGCCGACGACTGGCCACCGGACCAGGTACCCTCGACTCTCGTGCCCGTCCGCCAGCGGTCAGGCACCAGCCAGTATCCTGCCCCGTGGTCGGGTCGACTCATGGCGTCACCATCGGACATGAGCGAATCTGCACGACCACCGGTGTTCACACTGGGTGAGAATCTGTGTTCACACCGGCGAAACGAACCGAATCGTTCGGTCGGTGCCAAAGTAGGACGATTTTCCCGCCATCCGGGCCGGGCACACGAGCGAGAACGGATTGATTAGTGGTCCCAGCTGTCGACAACGAGGCGCATTCGACCAGTGGGGCGAGTGACCCGATCGTGGTGGTCGGTGCCGGACCAGCCGGCCTGACCGCTGCGTACGAGCTGGTCAAGAGCGGGGACTCGGTCGTCGTTCTCGAAGCGGACGACGTGGTGGGGGGCATCAGCCGGACGGTGGAGCGGGACGGCTGGCGATTCGACATCGGCGGGCACCGCTTCTTCACCAAGGTGGCCCCGGTCGAGGAGTTTTGGCACGAGATCCTCCCGCCCGAAGACTTTCTCCTGCGACCCCGCATGAGCAGGATCTTCTACCGCGGCAAGTTCTACGACTACCCCTTGAAGGCCGGGAATGCCCTGGGCAACCTGGGATTGTGGGAAGCGTTCCTGTGTGGCCTCTCGTACCTGTGGGCCCGGATCCGGCCACCCAAGGACCAGACCAACTACGAGGGCTGGCTGGTGGCACGGTTCGGGTGGCGGCTGTACCGAACGTTCTTCAAGACCTACACCGAGAAGGTCTGGGGGGTTCCTGTCGCCGACATGCCGGCCGACTGGGCCGCCCAGCGGGTCAAGAACCTGGATCTGGGCAAGGCGGTGCTCAACGCCATCACCCCCAAGCGCAACCAGAAGGACATCACGTCGCTCATCGAGGAGTTCCAATACCCCAAGTTCGGCCCGGGGATGATGTGGGAGCGGTGCCGTGACCTGGTGGAGAAGGACGGCGGCACCATCTCCATGAACACCGAGGTCCGGACCATCCACGTCGAAGACGGCCGGGCCACCGGGGTCACCGCCGTGGCGGAGGACGGGTCGACCGAACGCATCGCCGCGTCGCACGTCATCTCCACTATGCCCATGGCTGCACTGGTTCGGGCCATCGACCCACCGCCACCGGCCGAAGTGCTGGCAGCAGGCAAGGACCTGCACTACCGGGACTTCCTGACCGTGGCCCTGGTCGTACCGGAGTCGGCCGGCTTCCCCGACAACTGGATCTACATCCATGCCACCGACGTCAAGGTGGGCCGTATCCAGAACTTCGGCTCATGGTCGCCGTACATGGTGAAAGACGGCCGGACCTGCCTGGGGATGGAGTACTTCGTCTTCGAGGGCGACGAGCTCTGGACCAGCTCGGACGAGGAACTGGTGGCTCGGGCCACTTCCGAGATCCAGTCATTGGGGCTCGTCTCGGCCAGCGACGTCGAGGTGGGCTACGTGGTGAGGGTGCCCAAGGCCTACCCCTACTACGACACCGAGTACCGGGCGAACGTGGCCATCATCGCCGCCTATCTGGACGGCCATGCCCCCAACGTGCACCCGGTGGGGCGCAACGGCATGCACAAGTACAACAACCAGGACCATTCGATGTATACGGCCATGCTCACCGTCGAGAACATCCATGGGGCGACCCATGACATCTGGGCCGTGAACGTCGAAGAGGAGTACCACGAGGAGGGGAGCAACCAGGGACCGTCGTCCTCAGGCACCGGCCGGGACGCTCCCATCCTGCCCCGTCGGACCCCGGCGATGGCCGCCCCCACGACGCCATCACCGGGGATACACAAGGACCCCAAGCCCGAGTGACGGACCCGGCGTCCACGAACGCCCCTGGGGGCCCCGCCCGTCTGCCGACCACACCCGCCGTTCCCCCCACCTCTGCCGCACCCCGCACCACTCCCGCGCCGATCGATCCCGCCGGCCAGGCCAGAGGCACCGGGGTGCAGCAGACAGCCCACCGGATAAGCGAGGAAGCCGAGCCCGAGCCGATCGGCGGGAACCAGTCAGGCGACCGTCAACCGGAGGACACAGCGGAGGAAGCGGCGAACAACACGGCCCAAGGTCTCGAGCTGATGCTGGAGGAGATCGACTCGGTCGTCGAGCCGGTAGCGGAAGCCGCATCGATGGCCCCCGCGGTAGGCATCGCCGTCGCCGGCGGGCCCATGATCACCTTGCCGAACGACGACGAGGCAGGCCCGCACGTCGAGCGCCATCACGGCGAGTCGCTGCGCGGTGGCATCGTGCAGGCCGGTCCGGTGGCGGTGGCCGGCCTGCTGGTGAACGGACTCGCCGTCGTGGTCGTAGTCCTCATCGCCCGGTTGGTGTCCCCCCGGGCCTATGGGACCATCGCGGTGCTCCTGGGTCTGTTTTTCATCCTTTCCATGCCCGGTTCGGCCGTCCAGGTCGGCGTGGTACGGCGGGTCACCATCTGGCAAAAGCTGGGCGAGGAGCATCGGGTGCATCCGTGGGCCTTCCGGGTCTATCGGATGGTGGCTGGCGCAGTGGTGGTCGAAGCCGTGGTGGTCTGGTTTGCCAAGGGATTCATCGCCCACGCGCTCAGGCTGCCCAATACGGCCGGGGTGTTCGCCATCCTGGTGGCTGCGGGGATCTGGATGCTGCTGTCGGTCGACCGCGGCCTGCTCCAGGCCCACCGCGACTATCGGGGGCTGGCCGGCAACCTGTTGGTGGAAGGCGTGGTGAGATGCGGGTTCGCGGTCGGGTTGGTCGCCGCCGGCTTCGGCGTGGGCGGGTACGCCATCGGCATCTTCATCGGCGAGGTGGTGGCCGCGGCCCACGCTCGTTGGCTGGCCAGCCGGGCCTGGCCTGCCATCGCTCCGGCTGGGCCAGAACGGTCGCGGCCGCCCACCCCGTCCGCATCATCCGTGGTGGGGGGGCGCACCGCACCATCGGCAGTGGGACGCACCGCACCATCGGTCCCCATAGCCGTCGCACCTACGGCGGCTGCCGCCGTGGCCCGGCGGGCGCTCCTCTACGACGTCACGGCCGCCTTCATCGGACTTGCCCTCCTCGCCTTGTTACAGAACGTCGACGTGCTCATTCTCGGTCGCCAGGCTGGGAACTCCAACATCATCGGCTCCTATGCCGCCATTTCAGTCGCCAGCAAGGCCCTGGTGTTCGGGGCGCTGGCACTGGGCAGCTACCTACTTCCCGAGGCGACCATCCGTTGGAACGAGGGAGGTCACGCGCTCCGGCAACTGGGCGTGACGCTGTTGTTCCTCGCCGTCCCCGCTGTGTTGCTGCTGGGGATCTCCATCTTCATCCCCAAGCAATTCATCACCTTGTTCTTCTCGGCCAAGCTCTCGACCGCGTCCTCGGCGTTCGCGCCGTTGGTGGGGGCCATGATCTTTCTTGCTATCTCAGTACTGTTGACCAATTACCTGTTCGGCGCCGGCCGGCGATGGGTCGTCCTCGTCCTGGCCGCCGGTGCCGTACTCTCGGTGGTCTTGGTGGCCGGAGCACACGGCAATCCCCTGGATACAGCCAAGGCCGATCTCATCGTCCAGGCCGCGTTGGCCTGCAGCATAGGCTGCCTCTTTATCGCAATACATCGCCGGGTACACCGTTCTCGGTAACGACACAGAATGGTCACAACCTGATCGTCAAACGTGTTGAGAAGCCAATATTGGGTAGATTGCAGCTCACAATCGCCGACCAGACCCTGGGGGACAGCTGAAGTCGACGCCGCAAGCGACCAGCGATGATGTGACGATGATCAGCCGACCCGATGCCGGAATCGGCGATGTTGCCGTGTCCGGGGCGCAGTTGGTCTTGACCGATGAGAACGGTGTCTTTGGGGAGGTTCCCGAAGTAGTAGCACCGTCGCTGGTGTCTGCCGACCCTCGCGTGCAGGCGCTGGCGGGCCTGAGTCTTCCTGAGATCGCCGAGCGTGCCGGACTCTCCCGGATCGACGTCATCGCCTGGCGCGACTTCGACGACCCCGAAGCAGGCGGGTCGGAGCTCCACGCCCATCGCGTGGTCTCGGCGTGGGCGGCGGCAGGACTCGACATCACCATGGTGACGTCATCGGTCCCCGACGCCCGACGGGTGATCCGCCGGGACGGCTACCGGGTCGTTCGGCGTTCCGGACGGTACTCGGTGTTCCCCCGGACCATGCTGTCCGGACTATCGGGCAGCATCGGGGGCGGCGACGGACTGGTCGAGATCTGGAACGGGATGCCCTTTCTTTCACCACTGTGGGCACGGAGCCCGCGGGTCGTCTTCTTGCATCATGTCCACGCCGAGATGTGGAAGATGGTCCTGCCCAACGGACTGGCCCAACTGGGACACGCCATCGAGCACCGGATGGCACCGCCCATCTACCGCCGCAGTCAGATCGTTACGCTGTCCTCCTCGTCCAAGAACGAGATCGTCGAACGCCTGCGGATACCGCCAGAGCGGGTCACGGTGTCGCCCCCCGGGGTCGAGCCGGCCTTCTCCCCGGGTGGCGAACGCTCGGAGGCGCCCCTGGTCGTGGCCGTCGGCCGGTTGGTCCCGGTCAAGCGCTTCGAATTGCTGATCGATGGGTTGGTCCGGCTGAAGGCCAGGCACCCTGAACTGCGCGCCGTGATCGTCGGCGAGGGCTATGAACGCCCCCGGCTGGAGGCGCTCATAGCCGGACATGGGGCTGGGGGTTGGATCTCGCTGCCCGGCTATGTGCCCGACGACGAGCTGATCTCGCTGTACCGGCAGGCCTGGGTCGTGGCGTCCACCTCGTTGCGCGAAGGGTGGGGGATGACCGTCACCGAGGCCGGTGCCTGTGGCACACCATCGGTGGTCACCAGGATCAGCGGCCATGAGGACGCGGTGGTGCACGGACGTTCCGGCCTCCTGGTCGACGACCGGGACGGACTGGTGGCTGCGCTGGATACCACCCTTGCCGATGAGGTGGCGCGCAAGCGCCTGGGCATCGGGGCCCAGGAACACGCCGAGCAGTTCACCTGGGATGCCACAGCCCGAGCCACGTTGGCCGTGCTCGCCGCCGAGTCGCTCGGTCGCCGGGGCCGGTAGACGCTCGGTCGCCGAGGCCGGTACGGGCGCTCATCGCCCAGGCCGGTAGAGGCGCTCAGTCGGCCAGGCCGGTCGATCGTGAAGCGCCGCCAGTTCCTGACGGGACCGGCGCCCTGGGCGGGTCGGACGGGTCAACCGGTCCCATGCCCGGCCCCCGCCTCCGAGTATGAGCCCCACGGGGACGCTTGGGACCACCGGCAGAGGAGCGGCTCGACACGAGCCGGCTGATGAGCTCCACGACTGCGTCAGCGCCAAGGAAGACCACGGCAGCCCACGCCAGGTTGCTGGCCGCGCCGAAGTACGTGGCCCAGCCTCCGCCCACGGCGGCGTCGCCCAGGTGCGACTGCTCGACGACCGTGTAGGTCCCGGCCGCGATCAACAGGCCGATGGCCGCCAAGCCGAGCACGACACGCACCCGGGGCACGAGCAGTGAGATGAGGGTGGCCACGCCGACGATGAGCCCGGTGAGCGGGCGAGCGATGAGACCCCCCACCAGCCCGGTGGCAATCGCCGCACCGAGCGACACCGGCCACCTGACCCGGGGACGACCGGGCCGGAATGGGGACCAGAGCCGCGGCCCAGGGACGTCCCCGGCCCATGCCGTCGTGTCACCGTGGTCGGTCCCCGCATGGGCAACCGACCTTCGGGACGGCCGCCAGGGCCACCGGAGGGTGCGCTCCATGCGTCGGTAGACCCGCCGACGTACCCGCTCGGGCAGGTAGGCCAGCAACAGGCACAACAGGATGGTCAACGCCGAGACGATCAGGGCCACGTTCACCCGGGACTGCGGCGTCCAGCGCAGGGTCACGTCCAACGAGCCGGAGGACCCGGCCTTGGCCAGGTCGGCGCTGGTCACCTTCCAGCCGTTGGCGAAGGCGTCGATGAGCACTGGTTTTCCGAGACTGCCAGCTCCTGCGAGCTGGGCCGTCCAGCCGCTGTTGATGCTCTGTCCCATGATCAGCTCGAACGGGGCCGTTGCCTTGCTCACCCGGAGGTGTATGGCCGTTGCTGTCTTGGAGGTGACGTCGACGGTGGTCGTGGGTTCGGCGGGAGGTGCGGCGATGGCCGAGGCCGACACCGGCGCCGCGGGGCTGCCACCGGGCGCAGAGTCCAGTGCCAATCGGTCGAGGTCGAATCCCGTGGTCAGCTGGTTGTTCACCAGGGTGTCCCCGTACGCCGCGGTGAGAGTATGCGTCCCGGCCCCGAGCGGGATCCCACCGGCGTCGGGACCGCAGAACGTGACGTTCAGGGGGTGGGTCCGAGCCAGCGCCGTTTGGGTGGACCCGGACACCGCGATCCAGACCGGTTTGCCATCGATGGAGAGCAGGTCGTCTCGACAAGTGCTGGGAATGGTCGCCGGCAGCGGCGACGCATGCAGACCGGGGATACCGACCTCGGCCACACCCAACGGGAGCGCCTGCGGGAGCTGGCTGTAGTAGTTCACGGTGTCGACCATGCGGACGGTGGTGAACGTGATGGTGATGTGCTGACCGGTCAGGGCCGGGAAGGACAAGGGCACGTTCACCACGGATCCCGCCGTCCTCCCGTCGGCGATGGGGGGAAGGGTGAGGTGCCGGGACCCGTTCTCGGTGCTGATGGTCAGCGAGGTGGGCACCGAGTGCTGTCCATCGGCCAACAGCTGCAGGTCCAACGTGGAGAAGGTGATCGGAGATGGAAGGTCGTACTTGAGCCACGCACCGGTCTGGTGGGATGCACCGAGGCCGGGCACCCACGCCGTCTTGGGATTTCCGTCGAGGGTCTGGATGGCCCCGTCGGTGAGATCGCCGTTGAGCCGTCCTGACGAGTAGGCCACGACCCCGCTTCCGGTGGCACCCGGCCGACCGACCAGCCTGTCGATGGCGTCGTCGGGGATCAAGGGCGAGATCCGCGCCTGCCCGGTGAGGGAGAACACTCGAGGGGTGGGCAGCCAGAACGAGCGGGACAGGAACGGCTCGATATCGGACCGAGGCGGTTTGTTGGCGCTGCGCAACCGGGTGAACAGGAAGGTCAGCCGGTCGTTGACGGAGGACGGGCCGGCCGCCCGAAGCAGGTCCTGAGGGAGGGCAACGGTCTCGTCCGCCTGGACCCCGGGTATGCGCACCTCGGCAAAGCCCACGGCGGTGGCCCCGGTGAAGGTATGGGTGCCGGCGAAGGCGTCTACTCGGATCCGCATGGTCGTGAAGCGCCGGGCCGGGAAGGTCAGGCGCTGTCCGCCCGTCGTCCGCGACGCAGGACCGAGGTTGACCGTGACCGGAGATCCGCCGTCGAAGGTCAGGGTGACCCGGGTGATCCACCGATTGGGGTCACCCGTCTGGGGCTGCACGAGGGTGACCGTCCCGATGGACATCGGGCGGGCCAGCTTGATCTGCCACCACTGACCGAGGGGCGAGGCGAACGAGTCGTCGAGCCACTGGGTCTGGACATCGTTGTCCAGGGCGGCGGACGGGCGGTCCTCGGCAAAGTAGGTGACCGAGTTGGCGTAGGACGAAGCCGAGACGGCGGAGATGCCATTGAACTGGGTGGTGGTCTGGGCATCGGCCGGAGCCTTCGGGAAGATGTTCAGCGGCGCATCGCTGGGATCCTCGGTGTCCGGGCTCTGGCTGGCCGTCTCGGTGTAGCCGGCGTTCTCCTCGAGGGAATTCCACCGGAACCCCCGCTTGCGGTTGGTGTCGGTCACCAACAGGTCGGCCGGATGTGACAGCGTCGACTTCTGGAGCGACTTGTCCGTGTCCAAGGTGCCGGCATAAAGGATGGTGGGGTTGGTGGCCAGCATGCCCATGGCGGCGGCGTTCACGAGTCCGCTGGCGTCCCCGTCCACCACCAGGGGGTGGGCCAGGGACTCGCCGCGAAGAATGGGCCGCGGCTTGGCCACCGTGTAGGACACGAGGGGGCTGGGCCAGGGCGAGTTGGCCGGAAGCCCGAGTGCGGCCTCGTCCAGACGGGGGATGGTGGACACATTGGGTCGAGGGGCGCCATAGGACACGGGGTCGGAGAGTCCGGCCGGCGTGGGCTGCAGCTGAGAGGCCAGGACCTGGGGGTCGGGTGTGTCGTAGCGCTCGTAGGCCTGGTCGTACTGGACGAGGACGTCCCCCGCGCTCATGAGCGAGGCGATGGGGGCCAGCGCATTCCAGTCCATGGTCCCTTCCTGGATGGGGACGTCCACGGCGTTCAGGACGTCGGCGGTGGGAAGCGATCCCATGATCTGTTGCTCATGGGTCACGAAGGGCCGGGTCAGAAGGGCAGGCCAGACGGTGTCGATGGTGTCGCCCCACCGGTAGGCGGCGAAGTTGTTCCCCGGGATGGCGAAGACCCGGGTAGCGGTGTGGACGGAGTTGAGCTTCTTCGCCGCCTGATGGACGTAGCTCGGGACGTGCGCCGGTTGGGTGAAGCCGTCGGCGATGACCGCACCCGTCCACAGGGGCGTCGTGGCCACGATCACCACCCCGACGGCCGCCACTCCCACGATGAGCCCGGTCCGGCGCACCCGGGCGACGAGCGCCGAGACCCCGGCCCCGAGGAGCATGGCCAGGCTCAGGAGGACAAGAGGGGTGGCCCGGTCGGTCGAGCGCATGGCCAGCCCCGCGGTGGTGTTCACCATCAGGTACTTGAACACCGAGCCCACACTGGACGGATTGGCGTAGGGGTAGGCCCCGACCGAGAGGATCATGCCCACCACCACGATGAGGATGAAGTAGGCGCGGTGCCGCCAGCGGACGAAGACGGCGGCCACGAAGGAGATCACCGGAACGGCGAAACTGAAACCGATCAGCCACAGGTTCTGGGTGTAGGCCACCGAGCTCTGGGTCCAGGGGCCGTCCCGATCGCTTCCGTAGAAGTACCAGTACCCGAGGCCGCGCAGGATCTCCGAGGCCAGGGCGGTGGCGCTGGTGGTGGGAACGGTTTCGGTGTACTTCAGGACGTTGACCCCGAATGCCGCCTCCACCTGAAGGCCGACCGCCCACCACAGGGAGGCCAGCACGGTCAGGAGCCCCACCCGCCAGGCCACACCCCAGGCCCGTCGCCACGTCGCCTCCTTGGCGATCACGACGGCGTAGACAAGCCAGAGAATGGGTGCCAGGCCCACATAGATGATGGAACTGGCGTTGATGCCGCTGACCAGGGCGACGACCAGAGCAAAGAGGGCTGGATAGCGCCACCCTCCCTTGCGGAGGGCCAGGATCACGAAGGCCAGCATCCAGGGGAGACCGGACCAGGGCAGCAAGATGACCGAGATCCGACCGGAGTACTGGAGCACGTACGGGGTGAGGAGAAAGGCCAGGGCCGCCACGTAACGACCGGGCCCGGTGAGCCCCACGGTCCGGCACAGGTAGAGGACCCCGGCACCGGCAGCGAAGAGGATGGCGCCCATCCACAGGCGCTGGGCAATCCACAGCGGTACGTGCAGCTCGGCCAGGACCCAGTAGAAGGGGCCCATGGGCAGGAGGTAGCCGATGTTCTCGTGGGTGACGGTGCCCAGGGCCACGTTCGGGTCCCAGAGGGAGACCGCCTGGCGGATGTAGCGACCCGGGTCCAGATAGAGGTACGTCTTGGTGTCGTCGGTCACCGTGCCCGGCTGCGAAGCGAGCATGGGGATGAAGGCGAACAGGGCGATCACCAGGTAGTCAGCGGCCGATCGTATGCGACTGGGCGACCTCAGGACGGCGTAGGCGGCCCGCAGCCTGCCGGGGGCGCTGACCACGGTGGGCCGAGGATTGGGGTCTGGTTCCGGCACGAGTGCTCGGTAGTGTAAACAACCAATCCCCGCCGGTTGCATCGACACCTACCAGGAAAGACGCTATGAGCCAGGAAACAGGGCAGCAACCACCAGCCACCGGAACCACCGGCTCCACCACCGACGCGGCACGCCTGCCCGGGCGGCCTCCGGGATCGCCGGGTCCAGCCGGCAAGCGCTTGACCGGCGAACGGCCCATGCAGGGAGTGACCCCTGACTCCCTGCTGGCATTGCATGCCGCCGGATACCGGTCGGTGATCGAGCGGCTGGGTGCCGGGCCCATGCTCGACGTGGGCTGTGGGCAGGGTTTCGAGTCCGTGCGCTTCGTCGCCGACGGCCGACCGGTGTTCGGGGCCGACTACAGCGCCGATGCCGTCGAATTCGCCCACAACCGTTGGTCCTCGGCCGGCCTCCGGGTGGCCCAGATGAACGCCCTCTCGTTGGGCTACGCCACCGGCAGCTTCCGCTGGGCGTGTTCCTCCCACCTGATCGAGCACTTCGACGACCCCGAAGGCCACGTCCGGGAGTTGGCCAGGGTGCTGGCCGACGACGGGACGGTGTACTTCCTCACCCCGAACGCTCCGGCCGACTTCGAGAACCCCTTCCACATCCACCTGTTCGAGCCGCCGGAGCTCCGCCGGCTCCTCGAGAGGCACTTCAACAACGTGGATATCCAGGGACTCGACGCCGTGCCCCACGTGAAGGCCGACTTCACCGCCAGGCGGGTGAAGGCCAACAAGGTGCTCAAGCTGGATGTCCTCGATCTCCGACACAAGATCCCGAGGGAGTGGTACATCGCCACCTACACCCGGGTCCTGCCCATCGCCTATCGGCTCATCGCCCGGGGTGATGCGGGCGGCGTGACCGGGATCACCGGCGACGACTTCTTCGTGACCGACGAGCTGGACCCCACCACCATGGTCCTGTTCGCCACCGCCTCTCGCCCCCGTCGTCCCTGATCGGAAGGCCAGCCGATGCTCACCGTGGGTCTGACTGGAGGAATCGGGGCGGGGAAGTCAGCGGTGGCCGACCTCTTGGCCGAGCGAGGAGCCGTGCTGATCGACGCCGACCGGATCGCCCGGGAGGTGGTCGAGCCGGGCGGACCGGCGTACCAGCCGCTCGTCGACCGGTTCGGGCCGACCATCGTCGAAGCCGACGGAAGGGTCGACCGCCCGGCCCTGGCCGCCATCGTCTTCTCCGACCCGGCGGCTCTGGCCGACCTGAACGCCATCACCCACCCGGCCATCGGCGCCGAGATGGCCCGGCGCAAGGAGTCGGCCGAGGGGACGGACCGGGTGGTCGTCTTGGACATCCCGCTCCTGAAGGCGGCCCACCGCGAGACGATGTCCCTCGACTCGGTCGTGGTGGTGGATGCGCCGGTGGAGACGGCTCTGGCCCGTCTGATCGAGCTGCGGGGCATGACCCGGGAGGACGCCGAGGCCCGCATGGCCGCCCAGGTGTCCCGGGAGGAGCGGTTGTCGGGCGCCGACCTGGTGGTGGACAACTCGCTGGACCTCGACCACCTCCGGAAGGAGGTCGAGCGGGTGTGGTCAGCCCTGATGGACCGGCAACGGGAGCTCGGTGACGCCTCGGTGGGAGGCTCAGGGTCCGGCTGAGGGCCGAGGTGACGACCCAACGCGTGACGGACCGGCGGGCCCGCCGG
The DNA here is from genome assembly GCA_963781305.1 of uncultured Acidimicrobiaceae bacterium. Taxonomy (GTDB): domain Bacteria; phylum Actinomycetota; class Acidimicrobiia; order Acidimicrobiales; family RAAP-2; genus DASXMT01. Next base: position 1,822,975 of record CAWAFL010000011.1, on the reverse strand, counting down.
TGCTGTCACACCCTCCCGGTACCATCGGATGGTGCCCCGATTCGAAGTCGTTTCCCCGTTCCGACCCTCGGGAGACCAGCCTGAGGCCATCTCGGCCCTGGTCAACGGGGCCGAGCGCGGCGACCGCTACCAGACCCTCCTGGGCATCACCGGTTCGGGGAAAACGGCCACCATTGCCTGGACCATCGAGGCGTTGCAGCGGCCCACGCTGATCATCGAGCCGAACAAGTCCCTGGCTGCTCAGCTGGCCTCGGAGCTCAAGGACTTCTTTCCCCACAACCGGGTCGAGTACTTCGTCTCCTACTACGACTACTACCAGCCCGAGGCGTACGTGCCCTCATCGGACACCTACATCGAGAAGGACTCGTCGATCAACGACGAGATCGACCGGCTCCGCCATGCCACCACCTCGTCGCTCCTGCTGCGCCGGGACACCATCGTGGTGGCCTCGGTGTCGTGCATCTACGGTCTGGGCTCGCCCGACATCTACCGGGACCGGATCATCGTGCTCCGGCCCGGCGAGGTCCACGAGCAGCGCACCCTCCTGCGACGGCTGGTGGAGCTGGCCTACACCCGCAACGACATGACCCTGAACCGGGGCCAGTTCCGGGCCCGCGGCGACACCGTCGAGATCCATGCGGCCTATGAGGAACAGGCGGTCAGGATCGAGTTCTTCGGGGACACGGTGGAGCGGATCCGCCCCTTCGACGTCCTCACCGGGGAGATCGGCGAGGACATGGACGAGCTGGTCGTCTTCGCCTCCACCCACTACGCGGCCAACGACGACACGCTGCGCAACGCATTGCTGGGCATCGAGACCGAGCTGCGTGAGCGCCTGGGCGAGCTGGAGGGGTCGGGCCGACTGCTCGAGGCGCAACGGCTTCGGATGCGGACCGAGTACGACCTCGAGATGCTGGCCGAGACGGGGGTGTGCAGCGGCATCGAGAATTACAGCCGTCACCTCGACGGCCGCAAGGCGGGGGAGCCCCCCTTCACCCTGCTCGACTTCTTTCCCAAGGACTACCTGGTGGTCCTGGACGAGAGCCACGTGGCCGTGCCCCAGCTCCGCGGCCAGTACGCCGGGGACCGGTCCCGGAAGGAGACGCTGGTCGACCACGGCTTCCGCCTGCCCTCCGCCCTCGACAACCGGCCCCTCCGGTTCGAGGAGTTCACGGAGCGAACCGGTCAGACCATCCTCTTGTCGGCCACCCCCGGCCCGTGGGAGCTGGAGCACAGCGAGCAGGTGGTGGAACAGGTCATCCGGCCCACCGGGCTCCTCGATCCCGAGGTGGACATCCAGCCCACCACCGGACAGATCGACGACCTGCGCGAGCGGATCGACGCCACGGTGGCCGCCGGCTACCGGGTCCTGGTCACCACGCTGACCAAGAAGATGGCCGAGGACCTGACCGAATATCTGGCCGAGGCGGGAGTGCGGGTGCAGTACCTCCACTCGGACGTGGACACCATGGCCCGCATCGAGCTGCTCCGGGGCCTGCGGCTGGGCCACTTCGACGTCCTGGTCGGCATCAACCTGCTGCGGGAGGGACTCGACCTCCCCGAGGTGGCCCTGGTGGCCATCCTCGACGCCGACAAGGAGGGATTCCTGCGGTCGGCCTCGTCGCTGATCCAGACCATGGGCCGGGCGGCCAGGAACGTCGACGGCCGGGTGGTGATGTACGCCGACACCATCACCGAGTCCATGCGCAACGCCATCGGTGAGACCCAACGCCGGCGGGCCAGGCAGATCGCCTACAACGCCGAGCACGGCATCGATCCCCAGACGATCCGGAAAACGGTCAGCGACATCCTCGAGCGGGTCCGCGGCGGTGGCGGGAGCGCCTCGATGGATGCGGGGACCCGCGAGCGGCGGGAGGCAGACGGGCGGGGACGGTCGGGTCGGGTCGGGCCGCGGCGCGGCGGTGTGGACCCGAAGGTGGTGGCCTCCGAGCTGGTGGGTGCGCTGGGTCCCGATGCCGACGAGGTGTCCGGGCTCATCGGTCGCCTGGAGACCGAGATGCTCACCGCCGCCGAGGGGCTGCAGTTCGAGGAGGCGGCGCTGCTCAGAGACGAGATCGCCGAACTCAAAGCCATGCTGGCCCGGGACCCGGTGGACGGCAGCCCCGCGCTGCCCGGCGACACCGCCGACATCACGGCCGACGCCGAAGTCTGACCAACCTTGTCCGCACGCCCACACCGGTATCCTCACCCAAATGGCTGATCGACTGGTGGTGCGCGGCGCGCGCGAGCACAACCTCCAAGACGTGTCGTTGGATCTGCCGCGCGACAAGATGATCGTATTCACCGGCCTGTCCGGGTCGGGCAAGTCGTCGCTGGCCTTCGACACCATCTACGCCGAGGGCCAACGGCGGTACGTCGAGTCGCTGTCCGCCTACGCCCGCCAGTTCCTCGGGCAGATGGACAAGCCCGACGTGGACTTCATCGAAGGGCTGTCCCCGGCAATCTCCATCGACCAGAAGTCGGCGTCCCGGAACCCGCGGTCCACGGTGGGGACGGTGACCGAGGTCTACGACTACCTCCGGCTGCTGTACGCCCGGATCGGCAAGCCCCACTGCCCGACCTGCGGCCGACCCATCACCCGACAGAGCCCCCAGCAGATCGTGGACCGGATCCTGGCCATGGACGAGGGGACCCGGTTCCTCATCCTGGCTCCCGTGGTCCGGGGCCGGAAGGGCGAGTACGGGGCCCTGCTCGACGACCTGGCCAAGCAGGGGTTCGCCCGGGTCCGGGTGGACGGGACGACGGTAGAGCTCACCGACCGGTCCGAGGTCAACCTGGCCCGCTACGAGCAGCACACCATCGAGGTGGTGGTGGACCGGCTCATCCGGCGCAAGGACATCCGGCGACGCCTGACCGAGTCCCTGGAGACGGCCCTGGGCCTGGCCGACGGCGTGGCCGAGGTGGTGGTGGTGGGGGAGGACGGCGAAGAGGAAGAGGCCATCACCTTCAGCCAGCACCTGGCCTGCACCCACTGCGGCACCAGCTTCGAGGAGCCCTCGCCCCGGAACTTCTCGTTCAACTCGCCCTACGGGGCCTGCCCGGCCTGTGCCGGTCTGGGCACCAAATTCGAGGTGGATCCGGACCTGGTCGTACCCGATCCCACCCTGTCATTGGCCGAGGGGGCGCTGGCCCCGTGGTCGGGGGCACGCAGCGAGTACTTCAAGCGGGTGGTGGAAGCGGTGGCCGATCTGGGGGACTTCTCGGTCGACGATCCCTGGGAGAAGCTGCGCAAGTCCGACCGGAAGCTGGTGCTCTACGGGGCGGGGTCGAAGCAGGTCCATCTGAAGTACCGCAACCGCTACGGGCGCCAACGGTCATTCCACACCCACTTCGAGGGGATCGTCCCGTGGCTCCAGCGCCGGCACGCCGAGGCCGACTCCGACTACCTGCGGGACAATCTGGAGGGCTACCTCCGCGAAGTGCCCTGTCCCGTGTGCGGCGGGGCGCGGCTCAAGCCGGAGTCCCTGGCCGTCACCGTCGGCGGGTTGAACATCTTCGAGCTGTGCTCGCTGCCCATCGGGCGGGCCGTGGACGTGGTCACCACCCTCGACCTGTCCGACCGGGACCACCTGATCGCCGACCGGGTTTTCCGGGAAGTCCGGGAGCGGATGCAGTTCCTCTTGGACGTAGGGCTCGACTACCTGTCCCTGGCCCGGTCGGCCACCACCCTGTCGGGCGGTGAGGCGCAGCGCATCCGCCTGGCCAGCCAGATCGGCAGCGGGCTGGTCGGGGTCCTCTACGTGTTGGACGAGCCCTCCATCGGGCTCCACCAGCGGGACAACCAGCGGCTGATCGGCACCCTGATGCGGCTCCGCGACCTGGGCAACACGGTGATCGTGGTGGAGCACGACGAGGAGACCATCCGGGTGGCCGACCACGTGGTCGACGTGGGGCCGGGGGCGGGCGAGCACGGGGGCCGCATCGTCCACTCGGGCGCGGTCACCGGGCCCGAGGGCCTGTTGGCCAATCCGGAGTCCATCACCGGCCAGTACCTCTCGGGAGCAAAGTCCATCCCCGTTCCCGACGTGCGGCGCAAGGGCAGCGGGGAGGTCCTGACCGTGGTGGGCGCCCGTGAGCACAACCTGCGCGACGTGGATGCCGACTTCCCGTTGGGCTGTTTGGTCGCCGTGACCGGGGTCTCGGGATCGGGAAAGTCGACGTTGGTCAACGACATCCTGCTCCGGTCGCTGGCCCAGCAGGTCCACCGGGCCAAGGCCCCACCGGGGCTCCACAAGACGATTACCGGCGTGGAGCACATCGACAAGGTGGTGGAGGTCGACCAGGCCCCGATCGGGCGAACCCCCCGTTCCAATCCGGCCACCTACACCGGCGTGTTCGACCACGTCCGCAAGCTGTTCAGCCAGACGCCCGAGGCCAAGGTGCGGGGCTACCTGCCCGGGCGGTTCTCGTTCAACGTCAAGGGCGGCCGGTGCGAGGCGTGCTCGGGGGACGGCACCATCCGGATCGAGATGCACTTCCTGCCCGACGTCTACGTGCCCTGTGAGGTGTGCGAGGGCTCCCGGTACAACCGGGACACCCTCGAGGTCACCTTCCGGGGCAAGACCATCGCCGACGTGCTCGACATGTCCTGCGAGGAGGCCTTGGCCTTCTTCATCCATCAGCCGCCCATCGCCCGCCACCTCCAGACCCTGGTCGACGTGGGACTGGGGTACATCCGGCTCGGGCAGCCGGCGCCCACCCTGTCGGGGGGAGAGGCCCAGCGGGTCAAGCTGGCATCCGAGCTGAGCCGGCGCTCCACCGGGCACACGCTGTACGTGCTGGACGAGCCCACCACCGGCCTGCACTTCGACGACGTGCGCAAGCTCCTCGACGTCCTCACCCGCCTGGTCGACCAGGGGAACACCGTCGTGGTCATCGAGCACAACCTGGACGTGGTCAAGAGTGCGGACTGGATCCTCGACCTCGGGCCCGAAGGCGGGGACGGCGGCGGCATGATCGTGGCCGTCGGCACCCCCGAAGAGGTGGCCCGGGTGTCTTCGAGCTACACGGGCGAGGTGCTGGCCCCGCTCCTGGGCGTGCGCCGACGCAAGCGGAAGGCCAGCTGAGCTCGGCTCAGCTCAGCTCAGCTCAGCTCAGCTCGCCTCAGACGGTGATCAGCATCTGATCGAGGGCCACCTTGGCCCAGGTGGCGGTGTCCGGGTCGACGGTGATCCGGTTCCGCACCTCGCCGGCCACCAGCCCTTCGAGGATCCAGGCCAGGTGGGCGGCGTCCACCCGGAACATGGTGGAGCACGGACAGACCAGCGGATCGAGTGAGACCACCGTCTTGTCCGGGGTCTCGTCGTTGAGTCGCTTCACCAGATGGATCTCGGTCCCGACCCCGATGACCGATCCCGGCGGCGCCTCGGCCACGGCTCGGATGATGAAGTCGGTCGAACCGGCCTGATCGGCCAGCTCGACCACCTCGTGGGAGCACTCGGGATGGGCGATGACGATGCCGTCGGGGTGCTCGGCCCGGAAGGCGGCGACGTGGTCGGGGGTGAACCGCTGGTGCACCGAGCAGTGGCCCTTCCACAAGAGGAGGCTCGAGGTCTTGAGCGTCACGTCGTCGAGGCCGCCCCGATCCTGGCGGGGGTTCCACACGGCCATGTCGTCGGCCCCGTACCCCATCTGGAAGCCGGTGTTGCGGCCGAGGTGCTGGTCGGGGAAGAACAGGACCTGATCGCCCCGGCTCACTCCCGACTCGTCGGGACGGAGGGCCCAGGTCAGGACGGCCTGGGCGTTGGACGAGGTGCAGACCACGCCGCCGTGCCGGCCGACGAATGCCTTGAGGGCTGCCGATGAGTTCATGTAGGTGACCGGGACCACCCGATCGGTGTCGGTGACCTCGCTCAGGACGTCCCAGGCGTCCTCCACCGCCTCCACATCAGCCATGTCGGCCATGGAGCAGCCGGCGTTGAGGTCGGGCAGGATCACCTGCTGGTGGTCACCGGTGAGGATGTCGGCGGACTCGGCCATGAAGTGGACCCCGCAGAACACAACGAATTCGGCGTCTCGCCGGTCGGCTGCGATGCGGGAGAGCCCGAAGGAGTCGCCGCGCGCATCGGCCCAGCGCATGACCTCGTCGCGTTGATAGTGGTGGCCGAGGATCAGCAGGCGAGACCCGAGGGTCTGCTTGGCATCGCCGATCCATTGGGCCAACCGGTCAGGGTCCGCCGTCGTATAGCGCTCGGGGAGCGCCGATTGGAGCCGTAGCATCTTGTGTCATACCTCCTGGGGAGGAGCTCCGGTAATGACCGGCGGGGACAGCCTGGTCGCCCGTCCGCGGGGATGTCGGTCCCGGAGCTATGTGTCGCCGGAAACCAGGCCGGCGTCTCACCAGCATATTCACAACAAGGACGCAGTGGTACGACCGGTGGCCCGGACGCGGCACACTGGGGCGGTGGTGACCAGACCAGCCACCGGGTCTATCCCGGACGACCCGGGCTCGTACCAGTTCGTGGACGCTCACGGTCGGGTGCTCTACGTGGGCAAGGCGAAGTCCCTGCGGCAGCGGCTGAACTCCTATTTCCAGGACCCGAGTGCCTTCGGCCCCCGGACGGCTCAGATGGTCCAGCAGGCCGATCACGTGGAATGGATGGTCGTCGGCTCCGAGAGCGAGGCCCTGCTGCTCGAGCACAACCTCATCCAGCAGTTCCAGCCTCGCTACAACGTCCGCCTGAAGGATGACAAGAGCTATCCGTGGCTGGCCATCACCGTCGACGAGGAATGGCCCCGGCCCGCGGTGGTGCGGGGACGGAAGCGATCGGGTGTCCGCTACTTCGGCCCCTACCCGAACGTGGGCGCCATCCGGGACACCTTGGACCTGCTGTTGCGGTCCTTCCCCGTCCGAACCTGCACCAACAACAAATTTGACCGTCATCAGCGCCTGGGCCGTCCCTGCCTGATGTACCACATCGAACGGTGCGCGGGCCCGTGCGTCGGAGCGGTGTCACACGAGGCCTATGGCGAGATGGTGGACGCCTTCATGTCTATCTTGTCCGGCGATACCGGCGCGCTGGAGCGACAGCTCCAAACCAGCATGCAGGAGGCGTCGGCGGCGCTCGAGTTCGAACGGGCCTCGATTCTCAGGGACAAGCTCGACGCGGTGCGCAAGGCCGACGCCGTGCGCCAGATGGAGCTGGAGCGCCCCGAGGACCTCGACGTCATCGGGGTGGCTCAGGACGAGCTGGAGGCGGCCATCCAGGTCTTCCACGTCCGTTCGGGCAAGGTGGTCGGGCGTCTGGCCCTGTTCATGGACAAGGTGGAGGACCTCACCGACGGACAGCTCATCGAGCGGATCCTGGTCGATATCTATGCCGATGCGCCCTCGGGGGTGCCCCGCCAGGTGCTGTTGCCGAACATGCCTGAGGACGCCGAGGCGGTCTCGGAGTACCTGGCCGAGCGGCGGGGAGGCCCGGTGGCCCTCCGGGTCCCGGTCCGTGGGCCCAAACGCTCCCTGCAGCAGACGGTGGAGCGCAATGCCGACGAGGCCTTTCTCCGTCATCGGCTGCAACGGACGTCCGACCACAACAGCCGGGCGCGTGCGCTCGAGTCATTGCAGCGGGAGCTGCGCCTGCCCGAGGCACCCCTGCGCATCGAGTGCTACGACATGAGCCACCTGCAAGGGACCGACTACGTCGGGTCCATGGTCGTGTTCGAGGACGGCTTGGCCAAGAAGAGCGACTACCGCCACTACAAGGTGGCCTCGGTGCCGGGGAACGATGACTATGCAGCGATGGAGGAGGTGCTCACCCGCCGGCTCACCGCCCTGTTGGCCGAGGACAATCGGCCACGGCCGCCGGCGTTGGGGGAACAGGGCGGCAACGGTGAACAGGGCAGGAACGGGGAACAGAGCGACCATGGGAAACAGGCCGACCAGAGCAGCGACGAAGGGGACCTGGACGGCCCCCGGCCGGCTCCCCGGCGCCGGTTCGCCTACCCACCGCAATTGCTCCTGCTCGACGGTGGGAAAGGGCAGCTGGCCGTGGGCATCCGGGTCCTCGAGAAGCTGGGGTTGACCGATCGGATTCCCATCGCCTCGTTGGCCAAGAGCTTCGAGGAGGTCTACCTGCCCGGTCGGGAGGAACCCCTTCGTCTGCCTCGGCAGTCGGAGGCGCTGTACCTGCTGCAACGGCTCCGCGACGAGGCCCACCGGTTCGCCATCTCCTACCACCGGAAACTGCGTGGGAAGCGCATGACCACCGGGGTGCTCGACGGCATCCCGGGTCTGGGGCCCAAGCGCAGGACCCGCCTGCTCAGCGAGTGCGGTGGGATGGGCGCCCTCCGGAAGGTCACCGTCGAGGAGCTCCGGGCCCTCAGCTGGCTTCCCGACCAGGTGGCCGACACCGTCTACGACCGCCTCCACAGCCCCATGCATCCGAGCGGGCCCGGCGCCGGGCGTGCCAGAGTGGAGGCGTGAGCGAGTACCTGGTGGTCACCGGGATGTCGGGGGCGGGACGATCCACGGCGGGTGCCACCCTGGAAGATCTGGGCTGGTTCGTCATCGACAACATGCCGTCCGCGCTCATCTCCAAAGTGTCCGAGCTGGTTCGTGGGTCCGGCTCGGAGCTCGAGCACGTGGCCTTCATCGTCGGGCGGGGTGGCGGCGACATCGACGACGTCATTCCGGCCATCGAGGACCTCAGATCAGGGCGCGACCGGGTCCGCATGGTCTTCTTGGATGCCGCCGATGACATCCTGGTCCGACGGTTCGAGGGCACGCGCCGGCGCCACCCGCTGAGCGGTCGGGGGGTGGAGGAGTCCATCACCGAGGAACGCGAGCTGCTGCAGCCCCTGCGGGACCATGCCGATCTGGTCATCGACACCGGTGAGCTCAACGTCAACCAACTGCGCACCCGCCTCATGGAGGTATTCGGTGGAGAGGACCCCGACGCCTCCATGCAGACCTCGATCCTGTCGTTCGGCTTCAAGCACGGGGTGCCGTTGGACGTCGACCTGATGTTCGACTGCCGGTTCCTGCCCAATCCCTACTGGGTGGAGTCGCTCCGTACCCTGAGCGGCCTGGATGAGCCGGTGCGTGACTACGTCCTCGACCGGAGCGAGACCACGGAGTTCCTGGACAAGCTGGACGACATGTTGACCATGTTGGTCCCGGCCTATGTCCGGGAGGGCAAGTCCTATCTGACCGTGGCCATGGGATGCACAGGTGGGCGCCACCGGTCGGTGGCCCTGGCCGAGGAGCTGGCTCGACGGCTCGACAAGCATGGGATCGCCACCTCGGTGTTCCACCGTGACGTCGAGCGCTGACCCTCGACATGCATCCGATGAGACGCCTGTCGAGACCGTGCCCGGACGGCGACCGGTGAGCGACCCCGCCGGCCCGGGTCGCTCGCCGAGGGTGGCAGCAGTGGGCGGGGGACACGGCCTGGCCGCCACGTTGTCCGCCGTCCGCCGCTACACCGACCGGGTCACGGCCGTGGTCTCGGTGGCCGACGACGGCGGGTCGAGCGGTCGGCTCCGGGAACTATTGGGTGTGATTCCCCCGGGGGACCTGCGGAAATGCATGGTGGCGCTGGCTGAGCCGGGCTCGATCCTGGCCATCGCCTTTGCCCGGCGATTCAGCGAGGAGGAGCTGGCCGGCCACTCACTGGGCAATCTGGTCCTGGCCGGACTGATCGACGCCGCCGATGACCCCATCGCCGGTATCGACGAGGCCTGCCGCCTCCTCGGCGTGATCGGTCGCATCCTGCCCGCAACCACCGATCCGGTGGTCCTGAAAGCGGACGTCGACTCCGGCCAGGTCGCCGGCCAGGTGGCAGTCATGGCCACCGGAGGAATCAGGCACGTCTCGCTGGTGCCGGAGGACGCGGCGGCCCCGGAGGCGGCGGTGGAGGCGTTGCTGGCCGCCGACCAGATCATCCTCGGCCCCGGATCGCTGTTCACCAGCACCTTGGCCGCGGCGGTCGTGCCGGGCATCCGCGATGCCATCCGGCGTTCCTCGGCCATGACCGTCTACGTCTGCAACCTGCGCCCAGAGATCCCCGAAACGGCCAATTTCGACGTGGCCATGCACCTCGAAGCCCTGGCCAGCCACGGCATCGAGGTGCATGTGGCGGTGTGCGATCCGACTAGAATACCGTTCGGTAAGCCGACATGCCGAATACTCGAAGCACCCCTGGCCCGGTCCAACGGCCGAGCCCACGATTCCGTCAAACTGGCGGCCGCCCTCTCTGGTCTGGTCGGATGAGTGATCACCCCGGGTGTTTTGGGTATTTTTGGGATTGGTCTGTATCGTCCATGTCCGGTCGGCCGAGCCTGCGAAGCGACAGGAAGAGAATCGAGGAATCACCGCAATGACCGTACGGGTGGGCATCAATGGGTTCGGCAGGATCGGCCGGAACTTCTTCCGGGCCGCCCGGACCCAGGGAACCGACATCGAGGTCGTGGCTGTGAACGACCTGACTTCCGCCGAGACCCTGGCCCACCTCCTGCGCTATGACTCCACCCACGGTCGCCTGGACGCCGACGTGCAGGTCGACGACGGCCACATCGTGATCGATGGCCACACGGTCACCGTGCTGGCCGAGCGGGACCCCAAGGCCCTTCCGTGGGGTGTCCTGGGCGTGGACGTGGTCATCGAGGCCACCGGGCTGTTCACCACCAGGGAGAGCGCGGCCGCCCACCTCAGCGACGGGGCCAACCGGGTCATCGTCTCGGCCCCGGCGTCCGACGTGGATGCCACCTTCGTGATCGGGGTCAACTCGCACGAGTACGACCCCAGCAAGCACGTGGTGGTGTCCAACGCGTCATGCACCACCAACTGCTTCGTGCCCATGGTCAAGGTCCTCGACGACGCCTTCACCGTCGAGAGCGGGCTCATGACCACGGTGCACGCCTACACCAACGATCAGAACCTGCTCGATCTCCCCCACAAGGACCTTCGCCGGGCCCGCGCCGCAGCCATCAACATCGTCCCCGCCTCGAGCGGCGCCGCTCGGGCCACCGGCCTGGTGATGGAGTCCATGAAGGGTCGCCTGAACGGTTCCGCCCTCCGGGTGCCGGTACCCGACGGCTCGATCACCGACTTCACCGCCGTCGTCCCCGGGACGGTGACCGTCGAGGAGGTCAACCAGGCCTTCGCCGATGCCGCGGCATCGGGCCCCCTGTCCGAGGTCCTGGTGTACACCGAGGACCCCATCGTGTCCTCGGACATCGTCGGCAGCCCGGCATCGTGCACGTTCGACTCGGAATTGACCATGACCATGCCGTCGGCATCGGGGATCACCCTGGTGAAGGTGCAGGGCTGGTACGACAACGAATGGGGTTATGCCAATCGTCTCGTCGACCTGGCCCGGATCATGGGCGCGACCGGCAGCTGAGCGGACGGCCCGACGGGGGGACCACATCATGCGCACCGACGATCACAACCCACTGCTCCGGGGCTTGCCTCTGCTCGGCGATCTGCCGCCCCTCGAGGGTCGCAGCGTTCTGGTGCGGGTCGACTTCAACGTTCCGCTGCGCCAGTGCGACGGCGAAGCGCCCACCGTGGCCGATGACTTCCGCATTCGTTCTGCCCTGCCCACGCTCAACTATCTCTTGGGCCAAGGGGCGTCGGTGACGGCCTGCACCCATCTGGGTCGACCCAAGGGCGCGCCTGACACCCAATGCGACATGGCACCGATCCGGGACCGGCTGGCCGAGCTGGCCCCCGAGGTGGAGCTGCTCGAGAACCTCCGGTTCTATGCGGGCGAAGAGGCGAACGATCCCGAGTTCACCAACAAGCTGGTCCACGGTCACGATGCCTACGTCAACGACGCATTCGGGGTCTCCCACCGGAAGCACGCCTCGGTGGTGGGACCGCCGGCCCTGCTTCCCAGCGCCGCCGGGTTCTTGTTGCTCCGAGAGATCGAGGCGCTCGGGACCCTGCTGGGCAAGCCGCAGCGGCCGTTCGTGGCCGTGGTGGGCGGGGCCAAGGTGGCCGACAAGCTCGGGGTGTTGAGCTCGCTGCTCCAGCGGGTCGACACGTTGATCGTGGGCGGGGGCATGGCCTTCACCTTCCTGGCCGCCGCCGGTCACGACGTCGGAGGTTCGCTCGTGGATGTGGACCAGCTCGACGACTGCGCCAGGCTCCTGGCCACCGGCAAACGGATCCTCCTCCCCAGCGACGTGGTGGCCCTGGAGCCGGGAGCGCCGTTCGGCCACGAGTGCCAGGCGGGCGGGGGCGAGGTCCGGATCGTGGGCAAGGATGTCCCCGATGACTGGCAGGGCCTGGACATCGGGCCGGAGTCGGTGAACGAGTTCGCACAGGCCATCGCCTCGGCGGGCACGGTCCTGTGGAACGGACCCATGGGTGTCTTCGAGGACCCCCGGTTCGTCGAGGGAACCAGGGGCGTGGCCAACGCGGTGGCGGCCTGCCCCGGCTTCACCGTGGTCGGAGGCGGTGACAGCGCCAGCGCGGTGGACGAGCTGGGCCTGGCCGACCAGATCGACTTCATCTCGACCGGGGGAGGGGCGTCGCTCGAACTGCTCGAGCACGGTGACCTGGTCGGGCTGGCCGCGCTGCGATCCGCCGTCAACGCCCCGCGACCGGGTGGTCGGGTGCGGGCTGACTCGTGAGCGACCCAGCTCGCCGGCGACCGCTGGTGAGTGGCAACTGGAAGATGAACTTCGATCATTTCCAGGCCATTCACGCGGCGCGGGATCTCGGCCTCCGACTCACCTCCACTGACGTCTCATCCATCGACGTGTCCGTACATCCTCCCTTCACCGACCTGCGCTCGGTCCAGACCGTGGTCGAGGCGGAGGCGATCCCGGTGTCGCTGGGCGCCCAGAACTGCGCCATAGCGGACTCCGGGGCCTTTACCGGCGAGGTCAGTGCGCTCATGTTGGCCAAGATGCACATCCAGTACGTCATCGTCGGCCACTCCGAGCGCCGTCAGCTCTTCTGCGAGACGGACGAGATCGTGGTGGCCAAGTTGGGTGCCGTGTTCCGCAACGGGATGACCCCGATCTGTTGTGTGGGGGAGACCGGCGACGAGCGGGAAGCTGGCCAGGCACACGAGCGCCTGGCCGGCCAGGTCGCCGCCGTGGTGGCAGCGGTGACGACCGAGCAGCTCTCGGGCATGGTCATCGCCTATGAGCCGATCTGGGCCATCGGCACGGGGCAGGCGGCCACGCCCGACGACGCCCAGGAGGCGGGTGCCTGGATCCGATCGAGGATCCGGGAAGGTGCCGGTGAGGAGGCGGCCTCCCAGGTGCGGATCCAGTACGGAGGGTCGGTGACCCCGGACAACGCAGCATCGCTCCTCGCCTGTCCGGATGTGGACGGCGCCCTGGTCGGAGGGGCCAGCCTCGATGCCGCCGCCTTCGTGGACATCATCAGGGGCGCCGGCAGCCGGGGCCGTTGAGTTTGGTAGCCTTCGGGACGGTCCGTAGCCTAAGGAGGCCACCCGCGTGTTGTTGACCACAGTGATCGTCGTGGCGCAAGTTCTGGCGTCTTTGGCGCTGGTCTTTTTGATCTTGATGCACAGTGGTAAGGGTGGCGGGCTGTCGGACATGTTCGGTGGGTCGGTCGGATCTGCTGCCGCGGGCTCCACGGTGGTCGAACGGAACCTCGACAGGATCACCATCACCGTTGCCGTCATCTTCGCCTTCACCAATCTGACGCTGATCCTTCGTCTGCAGTGACCGTCGACGGCGCCGAGCCCGTCGGTCGCCGGCACCGGATCACCGCATTGTGGGCCAGACACCGGTCGCGGTGGACGCTGCCGTTGGTCATCATCGTGATCATCGTCATTGTGGCTGCGGTGGACCACATCGGTGCGGACCGGATCCGCCAGGTCGACCAGCCACCGCCCTCGGGACTGGTGGCGACACAGGGGGGATCGGCGACCGTCGACCTCGACCAGGGCATGGCCGGATTCAACCCGAACACGTCGGCAGGGGCGGCGTCGGCCACGCCGACGGTGATGGCCTCGGTCCTCCCCAGCGCGTACGTCGTCAACCCTCAGAACCTGGCCGTGCCCAACAACGCGCTGCTCCAGAGCGTCGAGGTGCTCAGGCCCGCCCCCTTGACCATCTCCTACGTGATCAATCCCAAGGCCGTGTGGTCGGACGGCGTGCCGGTCACCGCCCAGGACTTCATCTACGCGTGGGAGTCACAACGGGGTGTGGGTGACGACGTGGACGGAAAGCCCTACGACGTCGCCTCCACCCTCGGCTACCGAGACATCGACTCGATCACGCCCAGCGCCGACGGCAAGACGGTCACGGTGCTCTTCGGCACCCCGTTCACCGACTGGCGGGCCCTGTTCGCCAACATGGTGCCGGCGCACATCGCCGAGCAGGTGGGGTGGAACAGCGGGTTCCAGACGTTCAATCCGGCGCGGGACCTGTCGGCCGGTCCCATGACCATCCAGTCGGTGTCGTCCAACGGCACCGTGGTTCTGGTACCCAACAGCAAGTGGTGGGGGGCCAAGCCCCGCCTGTCCAAGGTGGTGGTCAAGGAGAACCAGAGCTCCACCGCATCGATCGGGGCTCTGTCCAATAGCAAGAGGACGGTCAGCCAACCGAACGGCTTCGACCTCAGCGATCTCAATCGGGTCACCTCGCTGCCCAACGTGCAGAGCCAGATACGAAACTCGATGCAGTTCTTGCAGCTCGAATTCAACGTCAGGAGCCCGGTGACGGGGACGCTGGCGGTGCGCCAGGCGATCGCCCACTCGCTGGACCGGTCGAAGCTGCTCAACGACACCTTGGGCTCGGTCCAGGGATCGCCGGCGGTCGACAACGATCATCTCGCCGTGAACTCCCAGCCGCAGTACGCCACCTCCCAGGCATCGGCCGCCTATGCCGGCGTGAATGCCGGAGCCGCCGACACGCTGATGTCCACGGCCGGGTACACGCGGTTGGTATTCGGGCCGTACGAGGACATCGCCGGCAAGCCGATCGTGCTCAAGATGGCGGTCGAGTCCGGGGACCCGTGGATCGCCGGCTTGGCCGATCTGGTGGCCGACCAACTCGAGGCGGCGGGGTTCGAGGTGGTCACCGTGCCGGTGGACGGGGTGTCGGGCATGGACGACGCCGCCCGGTCGAACGGCTACGACCTGGCCCTGGTATCGAGGACGGCGAGCACCTTTCTGACCAGCACCATGGCCTGGTACTCCGAACAGCTCGGCGTGCCCGAACCGGGGGGGTCGGAGGACTGGAGCAATTACAGCGACCCCACCTTGGACCAGCTCTTCCGCCAGGCCAGCCAGGAGCTCAATCCGGTGAACGGTGCTACCTACTATGCCCAGATCGATACGCAGCTCTGGAACCAGATGGTTGCCCTGCCCCTGTTCCAGGAGCCGGCATTCCTGGCTCACGGCGTGCAGCTGGGGACCATCCGGTACAACCCGTCCAGCAGCGGGTTGCTGTGGAACGTGGCCAACTGGACCGCGTTGAAACCGAAGCCGGTGAAATCGAAGGCATAGGTGTCGCCGCCGTCGGCTCAGGTATGCCGGTCAGGCACGGTGGCTGCGCTACCATGCCTGACGCCCGATGGACACATTTGGCACCACTCGTCGGAGTGGCGGAATAGGCAGACGCGCTAGCTTGAGGGGCTAGTGCCCGCAAGGGCGTGGGGGTTCAAGTCCCCCCTCCGACACTTCGCTGACTAGGAAGAATGCTCGAACCCAGAGCGTTCGCCCGGTGCATGAGATGCTCTGTATCAACATTTTGTCAACGGAACGTTTTGAGTTGGCTGTTGTCAACGGATGTCAACCGAGATTCCCGGTGAGCAGATCCGTCAGACGGGCTCCTGCTGCGTCGCCCATCCCTGGCACGAGGTGCTGGTAGACGTTCATGGTGATGGTCGGGGAGGAGTGGCCGAGGATCTCGGCAACCACCATCGGGCTCTCTGCGGCTGCCAGCATGAGTGATGCTGCCGTGTGGCGCGTGTCGTGCAAGCGGATGATGCGCAACGTCCCATTCGATGCCAGCTTGGTGAACTGGCGGCTTAGAGTCTCGGGTCGATACGGATGGCCCAGCGCGTCCACTAACACGTAGCCAATGTCCTCCCACGCCTCACCCCAGCGAGGCGCTCGGCTGCCTGTCGCGCACGGTGGGACCGCAGCTCGGCCACTAGTGAACTGTCCAAGGGACGGCACGCCTACCGGCTGAGGTCTTCGGGGACGACGCTGTCGGCTTCGATGCCACCACAACCCACGTCTCGACCACCCCGATGACTCCGGCATCGTGGTCAATGTTCCACCGCCTGAGCCCGGCTAACACTCGGACACGGCCTAAACCGAGGGTGTTTCGGCACCGACACAACCAGATGACCATCATCACCCCCGGTCCCTACATGGTCACCGCGTCCGTGCAGTACCAGTGCGCCACGACGGCAAACGGCATTTGCTCGGTCTTCATCTACGTCAACGGATCGAAGGCCCGACAGAACGTGACGAACTTCTTCAACGGCGGACTCGCCATGGCTGCCTGCACCGACGGCATCTACCTCAACATGGGTGACGTCTTGACCATGTAGTCCGCCCAGAACTACGGGTTGGACCTTGACATCCAGGTCCAACCCGTCGGCACCTACATGACCCACGTCTCGCGCCGTGCCCACGCACTTCCACATGCTTGTAGCCACAAGTATCGGTCCTGTTGATATCGATATTTCTTGGAACAATGATGTTGTCGATGCAGAGGGAAAACTATGCCTTGAGGGTTCTCCAGTGAAGGACTCGGACGCTCAGGAGCTAATCAGATTCCCCTTTGCTCCACCCTTGACAAGGTTCGTAGGCCGTAACGACGAGTTGGAGGAGCTCCGGGCGGTCTTTCGGGAGGGGGGTCGCCTCGTGACCATGACAGGCATCGGTGGAATCGGGAAGACTCGATTGGCGGTCGAATTTGTTTCCGGTACCGCTGAACTCGACTGGGCGAATGCCTACTTTGTTCCGCTTGAGGCTTTGACGAACTCCACATTGGTCCAAGAGGCCGTGCTCGAGGCCCTTGGCGGCTCAACTTACTCGAGCCGGTCGCCGCTCGAAGCGGCGGCGGAGCGTTTGCAGGGTGCCACAGCGCTGGTCGTACTTGACTGCTGCGAGCACGTGCGTGGTGCCGCGAGACATGTGGCCGAGATGTTGCTGCATCGCTGCCCCTTGCTTGCCGTGTTGACAACCAGCCGGTCCCCGCTGGGCGTTGCAGGAGAGGTTGTTTGGCCGGTCCCACCTTTGTCGATGCAACGGTCCGGCCACGGCAATTGGGCTGAGGTCTCGGATGCGGCTCGGCTCTTCGTCGACAGGGCGAGACGCCACTATCCACAATTCGAGTTGACAGACGAGGTCGCCTCGACGGTGGAGACGATCGGTAGGAGAGTGGATGGCATACCACTAGCTATCGAGCTGGCGGCGTCACGAGTGCGGGTCCTCTCGCCCGAAGAGATTGCTGAGGGGCTTGGGGACCACCTCGGCCTGCTTCGAAGCGGCCAACGGACCTCCGATCCGCGCCACCAGACGATGAGGGCATCACTGGACTGGAGCTATGAGCTGCTCCCAGACCATCTTCGCGCCTTCTTTGCTCGGCTTTCGGTTTTTTCGGGAAGCTTTGATCTGGAGGCCGCAGCTACGTTGTGCGCTGGCAGTCCAAAGGGGCAATTGGACATCCTTGACGACCTCGAGTCGTTGATTGACAGTTCACTGTTGGTAATCGAGCGCCGGAGAGATGTCAGTCGGTTCCGCCTGCTCGACTTCGTCCGCCAGTATGCCTTGGAGCTCTTGACAGAACTTGGTGAAAGAGAGCTTTTGGCGCGGCGGCACCGGACCTACTACTTGGAGCTGGCGCAGCGCGCTCGACCGGGAGATCTGGGCTCTTGATCCTGCTAACCGTGCCCGTCTCGATGACGAATCGTCGAATCTGCGTGTTGCGATTGACGATGGATGCGCCCGGGCACCTGAGGATGCACTGGCGATAGTCGGGGCACTGAGCCTGTATTGGCGCATGCGCGGTCGTCTACGCGAGGGGGTGGCTGCAGCAGATCAAAGCCTTCGATGTTCTCCGCCGGAACCTTCAGTCGAACGAGCTCTTTCCTTGGCGACGCTTTCGATGCTGTCGTTCTGGCTTGGTGACTTCTCTGGCACGATGACGTCTGCGACAGCGGCGCTGGAGACGGGTGCAGCGGTTGGCGATCTTCGTTCGCAGGCGTTCGCGCTTACGAGACTCGGTGCGCTAACCATATTGGGGGATCCCCGAACGGGTGATCCGCTGCTGAGAAAGGCGGCCGATCTTGCCCGTGCCGCAGGCGACAACGTCGCCTTATGTGATTCGCTGTCTTGCTTGGCAATCAGTTACCACTTTCATGACGATCCTGACGCAATGCAGATTCCACTGGAGGAGGCACTCAAAGTCTCGCAAGCAATAAGCTATGAGGACAATGTGCGCTGGTGCTTGTGGTGCCTTTCGCACACAGCGATCTCAGCAGCTGAGTTAGAAACTGCCCGTGCTCACGGTGAGCGGGCGCTGGCCATGATGCCCGGCGACGATCCATTTTGCCGCTACTGTGCTGTCGAAGTCCTGTCCATCCTCGATGCAATCACTGGTGCGGTGGACGCTGCACGTGAACGCTCAAAGGAGGAGCTGGAACCTTCAAAGACCGACCAAATACGGCTTGGTACCGGCGTGCTTATGAACGCGTTGGGGGTCGCAGCGCTTGCAGCCGGTGATCTAGATGATGCGCGTCACTGGGCTTCGAGCCTGTATGAGCAGGAACCTGACGTCCTTTACCTGGCCTGGCATGCGCAGGAGACCCTCGCCGCAGAAGCGCTCGCCCGCGATGACGGTGCGCAAGCGAGGACACACCTCGATGTGCTCGAGACGATCGCAGAGCGCCTTGGAAACCGACGGGCCCGGGCGATCGCCCACCTAGGGTTGGCACGTGTCTCCTTGCTAGATGGGGACGACCAGCGGGCTGAGTGGCTCGCGCATGACGCCATCAACGCCCTCGTGGGTCGGGGTTGGCTCATTGCGACGATCGAAGCCCTCGAACTTGTAGCCGAAATCGCGATCTTTCAAGGCCGATATGACAGAGGCATTAGGCTCGTTGCTGCGGCCCGCAGCGAGCGGGAAATCCGCGGCCTTGTGGCCTTCCCGGCCGTTCGTGAGCGAATTGAACTCCAGCTCAGCAGTGCAAGTGTTTCCGTTGGTCACGAAAGACTCTTGAGTGCCCTTGAGGCGGGCACACGCTTGTCCCTCGATGAGGCCGTTGCCTACGCTCGCCGTGGCCGAGGAGATCACGCTGAGGCGACACACGGGTTGGCCAGCCTGAGCCCGTCGGAGCGACTGGTCGTTGAGCACGCTGCTCGTGGACTAAGCAATCCGGACATCGCTCGGGAGTTGTTCATGGCCCGAGACACCGTCAAATCCCACCTCTCTCACGCTTACGCAAAGCTCGGTGTCGCAAACCGCACCCAACTTGCCCGGTTTGTGTTGGATCGCCGTGAAGGACATCCTTAAGCTGGGTCGATGATGCCCACCTGGACATTTGTGCCCAGGTGATCCTCAGTCATACCCACCTGGGTGATGTTTTGTGACCCGGCGATCCGTAGTGTTCATCGAGGTGACTACGAACTCGAAGTGCATGGACACCGACCCAAGCGAGTCCTCGACAAGTCGACTCGTCGGTGCTTCTCAGAAGCCAGATGAGCTTCTTTTGGAGGCCTTCCTGAGGCTGAGAAATAGATCGTCCGGCCCCCTCGTGGCGGTCAGCGATCGAATGATGATTACGAACGCTGCGGCGTCCGAGCTTCTGGAGCCCGGGGATCGAGCGGCCCTGTGGGAATGGTCCCGAGCTAAACACGATTCGCGCCGACTGGCGCCCGAGACCTCCTTTGCCTTGAACAACGGTCTGGAGGTAGCGGCTCGCGGCACTCTGATCGGGGACCTCGATGCTCCCGTCGGTGCTGTCGTCAGGCTCGTAGTCAAATCAACCAGGCCGCAACGTAACTGGAATCAGTCCGAGAGTGACCAGGGATCAGTCGGTCGGGGTCACGACGGTGGATCGGCTGGACCAATGTTTGGCAAGCCGCGCATCGATCCTGCGTTGTTCACGGGGTGGGTAGCTCTGACGGACACAGAACGTGCGGTGGCCGAACTCGTGGCACGGGGTTCGACCAACAGGGAGGTTGCTCAACGCATGTTTCTCTCCCACCACACCATTGACACTCACCTGCGACAAATATTTCGAAAGCTATCTATCCGGTCGCGCGTCGAGCTCGCACGACTTGTCGGCGAGCACTATGAGACTCTGACAACTAGGAATCAACTAGTCCAAACCTTTCCTTCGGTGGCGAGCTGACTAGTGGGCGGAACATCCCGTCACTGACCGCTGATGTCGATGTTGCTGCCGTGGCCCGGGCTATGCCGGGGTTCTCCGGGACGGATCTCGCCGATTAGCGCGGCGGCCGTCGTGGCCGTCCGTGACGACGCGGACGTCATCTTCGCCAAGGAAATCGATGAGGCCTGAGACAGCGTCATCCTGGACAGTCCGGACTGCATCCAACGCGTGTCGGCTGTCGTCACGACCAGTTCATGTGGATGGTCAACCGGAACCAGCCTTCATGAACATCGTCAGCCGGCATAGAAGATCCAAGGCTGCTCCGGCGCGACGTCCGAGATGCAGCATCTGTCGATCGAGCACGATCCCTCGTGACGGCTGGCGCTGGACCGACTTCGCTGTGGCAGCGACGACGGTTGGTTCGAGTGAGCCCTGAAGCGCGGCTCCATTGGGGCGGCATCCACGGGCGGTCCGGGACCCCAGTTCGGCGCTTTTTGGAGAAAGTGTCGTCTACGGAATGATGACCAGGCGGTTGAGCACGCGTCTGGCTCCCGGGGCTTTCCAAGCAGTGTTGACGGCCTCGTTCATGGCGTACCAGGAACCGACCGACCCATCCAGGAAGATGGTGTGATCCACATCGCTAATATTGATGAGGGAGTCGTCGATAACGGCATTGCGTTTGAAGGCGCGGCTGATTCGGTCGGCCACATCGCTGGGGATGGGTTCGGAAGAGAGGACGATATTGTCAGTGACCCCGAGAACACCAGCCACTCGTCTCACGGCATGCACGGCCGCCTGGCGCTGGAAGTGGCGGCGGAACTCGCCGCTCAACGTGACCCAGCCGTTGGTCACCACCACGCTTGTCGCGCCGTTGGGGATGAGCCTGTCATTGTCCAGGGCTGCCAAGCAATCATCGGCGATGTGCCCGTCAGCGATGGCTTGACCAACGAGGCTTACCAGCAGTTTGTTGTCGACCCGGGTGACTCCGGTCACGCTGAAGGTATCGTCCGTCGCCAGTTCGGAGTCGTAGCAGGTAGGGACTATGCCCCTCAGGGTGACCAGACCATCGTTGGCCGTGACAGTGATCCGGCTGTCGCCGAGGACAGGATCCCAGTCAAGCGCCTCTTTTACATCGCGTTCTACCAGATAGTTCGGTTTGTACACGCCGGTCCCTTCTACGAATTGGGCTTCATCCTGCGACCACCCGACCGTCCCGGACATCCCGCGATTACGGGTTCGTGAGATGAAACACCCTCCCGAGCCGGTACCGCGGCGTCCGGGCCACGTCGGATGATCGGACGACTTCGACCACCGACTCGTCGACTCGCCGTCTGGGGGCACTTGAGTGAAGAACTGATTGGAGCTGGCGCTTGGTCATCGATAAAGCGCTCAATCGCCCTGATCCATCCTGACGACGCACAACGGTGTTTATCACTCGGACCTGCCGATAACCGACCCCCGCGACTTACGCAATCGGATCCTGCGCATCGTGCTCGCCGCCCTATGGTCTACGCCACATAAGGGAAATTCGCTGCGTGGTCGAACCACTGCCCATGGAAGGATTCCTCTCCGCGGGACCCCAGACTGCCCCGGTCGATCCCAGGTGATCTCTGTCTCCGCACTTGCGGTCGGCAGGCATCGTTGACTTCGCCGCAGTGCATACCTCGGCAGCGGGTGCGGAAATGTTTACGCGGCTACGGGATCTCTTTGCCGGGTGCAAGTGCCAGAGTCAAAGCGAGACTCGCAGCCCCGAGCCCCGAAGTCCGGCCCGAAAGAAAGCGATGGAACGATGAACTCTTCTTCAAGTTCCCTACTTTGGCGAGGTATTCTGGCGTTAGTCATAGGGTCCATTGCCATCGCTTGGCCCGGAGTGACCGTGTTCGCCCTCCTCGTCATCTTCGCCATTGCCGCGTTCTCAACTGGATTTGTCGAGGCCACCACCGGCTTCTCAGGCGGGGAAGCGGGACAGGTGGCAGGTCATCTGCTCCTCGCCCTCGTCGACGTGGCGGCCGGAGTGGCAGCGTTGGCGTGGCCGGGAATCACGGCCGATGTACTGACCATCTTCATCGGGGCCTGGGCCGTGGTCGGAGGGATCGCAGAGGGGGCCTTGGCCTTCGCTGCCGGTGAGAGCGGGGGACAGCGAGCCTTTTTGGGACTGGGTGGCCTGATCTCGATGGCCTTCGGGATCGTGCTGTTCGCTCGGCCCGGCATCGGCGCCGTGTCGCTCGCCCTGCTGTTCGGGCTGCTCAGCGTAGCCTACGGGATATCCAGTTTGGTGATGTCGGCCACTGTACGGGATACCGGGGGCATGCTCTCTGGCGTCTCCGGATAGGTGGCCGATCCAACCGGCCGTCGATTCGCGGTGCTGCCTTGTCCCCGAGGTACCAAGATCCGGGCGAGCCCTTTCACCCGACAATGACCTGGTCCCGGCGATACAGAAGAAGCGCCGGCCCGCTTCAGGTCGCTTCCGAGGTCGCCCCGAGACTGGATCAAGTGAGGCTCGCTGTCTTCGCGTGTGCCTCGCCCTTACATCGTGCTTCCCGGACTCGCCCGGTGGTATCGCCATTGCCTCGGCTGAGCGAGCTCAATCCAACTTTGGCTGGGGACGGTGGTCCATACCAAAGGTAGTCAGCTTTGCCTGCTCGTTCGGCCTTGAGCGGCTCGTCCTTGGTAGCAATGAGCGGTTCGGGGTGGTCACGGCTGCTGGCCTTCGCCCCTCCGGCGTCATCGCCCATCTGCCCCTCACACCTGGAGGACTTGGCATCGTCGAGGGAGCTTCAGCAGACTCCTTTTACTAGCCAACGTCCGCCTAGGCGACGCCCTGGTGGCCACCCTGGCCCATCGAGTGGCTTCCTATTGGCCTCCACGCCTGGCCGGCATGGACCTTACCTCGGTGCGGCCGCCGGTCGATTGCGACGAGCCGGCCGGGTCGTCGGCCGTGGTGAGCGGCTAGGCAGGTGATATCGGTCTCCAGGAGGAACTGGGCGGTCCCGACGTCGGCGTGGCTTACTGGGCGCGGTCCTGCTAACAGGTTCCGTAGGTGTGAATGCGCGTGTAGGTGGTTGGTCAGGGCCAAGGTGGCCTTCCAGGGGTGGGCCAAGGTGCAAGGTGTCTGAGGTCGTTGTCACCTGGCAAGGCTGGACGAAGGCGATCGCTATCGATGCCGGGTCGGTTGTGTTGGCAACCAGAAGCGCCTACCGGGACCGTCCGCCTACTGCCACTTACAAGACTACGGGGGTTCGGGATGTCAGCCGGTGTGGTTGAGTCGTACCGTCGACACATGACGATCATCCGGCAACTCCATCATTCAAATTGCAGACATCACCCTTCTCTGCAGAATCGCTGCACTTGGCACGCGGACAAGTTCAACTGGGATCTCGCAAAGCCATGTGATGTCGACGGGGCGGTCGACTGCCGATTGGACGTTGAGACGTCGATGGCATACCAGTCCCATGTGGCCGACGCCATGTGCCAACTATTGGCTGGATTCGCAATGATCGAGAAGATGGCCTCAACCTTGCATGCGCATCGACAGTTGGTTACGCCACTTGACGCAGCGTCCAAGAACATTTCCCTCGTTCTCGAGAATCTTAATGAGTGCAGTTGCGCCCTATTGTTCTGGCCGACGGGCCGAGCTCGAACACCCATCGGACTGCGCAAGATCTTTCGACGCTTCATGTCCCGGAACGATGAGAAAGAAGTACCAAGGTTGAAAGACTCGCGGGCACTGCCGATATCCACTACAACAGGCATTGCCACGCCCGATTCCAATGGGACGGAGATGGATGTAGCGCTGGCGGCCGCCACCTTGCAGCTCGTTGCCGCATACAGCGCTCTTGAGGCCCTGCCCGGCACACCGTTTCGCCTTGCGGCGCCACGCTCGTTCGGAATTGCGTCTTGTGCGCTCTTCACCGCCCTGGTGAACCTCGACGAGTGTTCGCTCGGCTTGAGGGCTTACGGAGTTGAAGTCCGACAATCAAGATCAGATATCCAGTGATACAGCGAGGAATCGCTGGATCCGCATCCATCGACCTGGGTGATCTGCACCGAGTCGTCGAATCGGTACCTCAAATCCGTCCAAGTGTTTGGCTCGGAAACGGCTTCTTTGTCCACGTGCATGATCATCTGAGCCTGTCGTAGGATGAACGTTCGCTGCAAGGGACTGGTCGCATGGGCGCTGATCGCAGCGATCGCGTCGATCTATTTGATGATCATTGCCGGCTTACCGAGGCCCCGCCTTTCGAATGTTGTCAAACGCACGGTTTATCATCCGCCCGTAGTTGAATGGAGTTCTCCACGCCGGATCTGTTCACTACGGCTCCGATAGACATCTTCGGCCTAAGTGCGGAGATGGGAAATACGCAGAGCCGGTGGATACCGAGAACCACCAGCACGGCCCCGGGCCGAGCGAGACCTTCTGATCAAGCCCTGCGACCGGCGGACAACTCAACGCCCGTCGCGCCCCATTCCGGCTCTGCCTCGCTTGGTCAGATCCGAACACGCAGCGGCTGGCTGGGTTTGCTCCTTGTTGACAGCCGGCCGCTGCAACCTTACGTACCACCACCACTAGTACAGGAACACCACATGTCAAACACAGAGACACCACCGCCCGCCACGTCTTCCAGGTCGATCTTGACCTCGACGTCTTCCGGCATCGCAGGGGCCGGTAGGACCTCACTGATCCGGCGTGCGGGGCCATCTCTAGTGCGTTGTCGGAAAGTGGTACGGATCGGTCATTTTGCCCTGCCTGTGCTGAGCCGAGAGACCACGTATTTTCTGGGTTGCGAATACCCCTTCCAGTCGGCATGCTTGGATCATCGTTCACGTACCTTGTCGTAGAGGCCGCCTGACTAAATCCGATGGCCGTGGGGAGGGCCCATGACGAGCGAGCAGATCCGAGACCCTCGGAACGGACAATCTCCTTACACCCGCCAACTGTGCGGTCGTATTCATCGACTACCAACCTACGCAGATCAACTCGATCCGGTCGATGGATCGAGCGGAGCTTGTTGACCACATCGTGCGGGTCGCCAAGACGGCCGTGCTGTACGAAGTGCCAATTGTCCTATCGACGGTCAACGTGAAGAGCGGGCGGAACCAACCGACGATCGCCGCGCTCGAAACGGTGCTGCCGCATGTAGAGGTGCTCGACCGAACGACGATCAACGCGTGGGAGGATGTTCAGTTCCGGGCGGCGGTCATGGCAACTGGCCGCAAGAAGCTTGTGATGACGGCCCTCTGGACCGAAGCCTGCCTCACCTTCCCAACACTCGACGCGATGCGTGAAGGCTACGAGACCTATCCCGTGGTGGACGCCGTTGGCGGCACATCTGTCGAAGCCCATCGAGCAGCGCTTGACCGGGTCAGCCAGGCCGGAGCGCAACCCGTGAGCTGGGTCCAACTGATCTGTGAGCTTCAACGCGACTGGGCACGAACCGAGACGGCTACCGAGTTTGCACAGATTCTGTTCGGCTAAGAATGAGCGGCGAAACCATGCCCCCATGGTGCAGGTATGGGCCGGTTAGTCGAGGGTCAGCACGTGAACCGAATTCCGCCTGAACCGCCGAGGTTTCTATCTTTCTTGCCTCGGTCGCCCTAGGGGAGGTGGTCTGCCGGCTCGCTTTGGCTTCGTTCCGGGAAGGGGTACCTCATTGCCGTTCTCACGCAGGCACCATCGCGCGTTCGGCTGGGGGCGCGTCGCTGAGTGTCGACTGAGTTCGACTGGATAGCTTCAGACAAGCCGACGCCGCCAGCTTGCTGGGATGGGATCAGGCTGCGGCGGACTCGTCGGCGTTGAGCCGCGCCATGGCCGCATTGAGTACCTGGTACTCGGCCTCTTCCAGTGCCGCATAGGCGAACGCGACGGCATCGGCCGCATTGTCCTCGGCCCGTTCGGCACGTGCCTCTGCCCGTTTCGCATCCCGGTCCGCCTTTTTTGCGTCGGGGTCGTCGCGGATCTTTGCGATGAAGTGTTTCCAGTTTTCCTGCACCTGTCCCCACCACTGCGTCGTCTCGTCCCTGGAATCCGCGGCCTTAGCCTTCAAGGCGTCGGCCGTTTGCTTTGCGGAGGTCTGCGCATCCGCGACCTGCTGGTCCAGGGCGGCCTTGGTCTTAGCCTAAGTCTTTGCGGCATTGGCATCAGCCTCGGCCTTAGTGGCGCGATCGGCCAGGCTCTTCAACTGGCCTCGCACGCTTTCTGCAATTGGTCGGAAGGGCTCACTTCTGACTCCCCTGTACTAGTTCGCTGAAGCGTAATTGCATCATGAAGTCCCTGACGCGGCTCGTCAAGGGTCCCCATTTGACGCGGAAGCCGTCTTGGCCCAGTGGGCTGATAGCGCCGGGTCTCGGGACTTACTTGCACCGACTCAGCTGGACTAAGAACGCGTCGGCCTAGTGGTCCATGACCGAGGGTAGAAGGAGGGGCGCTACCGGGAACCTACGGACCAGCCGGTTCGGGTCGATTCACCCCGAACGCCCGGCCTCATGGACAGAACCATGGGAACCGGGCTGCGCGGGGCCGTCGGGGTAGGGCTTGCGCTACGGCACGATCACCAGACGGTTGACCACGTCGCCGACGCCCGGAGCTCCCCAGGCTGTGTCGACTGCCTCGTCCATGGCCCGCCAGGATTCGACGGTGCCGTCGAGGTAGATGATGTGGTCGACGTTGGTCACGTCGATTCGGGAGTCATCGATGATTGCATTGCGCTTGAAGGCGCGGTTGATTCGGTCGGCCACATCGCTGGGGATGGGCTCGCTGGTGAGAGCGATCTCATTGGTCACACCGAGAATCCCGTTCACCCGGCGCATCGCATCCTCGGCGGCCCGCCGCTGATAGTGATGACGCACCTCGCCGGTCAGAGTCGCCCAACCGTCGACGACGGTCACATCGACCGATCCCTTGGGAACGAGCCGGTCCCTGTCGATGGCGGAGGCACAGTCGGCCGCGACGGCCGTGTCGGCAATCGCGTCGCCGACTAGCCCAACCATTAGCTGGTTCTCCACGATGGTTACTCCACCGACGCTGTAGGTGTCATCCATGGCCAGCGTCGATTCGTAGTAGGTGTCGACGGAGCCCGTGAGGGTAATCTTGCCATCGTCGGCCTTGACGATGATCCGGCCGTCGTCGATGGCCGGATCCCAGTCCAACTCCTCTTGAACATCTTCTTCCAATACCGCATTCAGCTTGTGCATCCTGATCCTTTCGTTTGATTGCCTGGTACCGCCATGGTGAGTGAGCCTGCTGCTCTCGTCATCCCGCGATCGCGGGAAATCTCGACCGGGTAGATGCTCTCCGTTTCTGAACTAGCCCGAACGGGAAGGAATGTCGAAAACGGTCAGAGCTCGCCTGTCGGGAGAGTCGTCCCTGAGAAACACCGGTGTACTGGCGGGTCGGCCGCCCCTTGACACCACTGTTTGGTAGAGAAAATGTGCATCCGAGCGGGGAGATGCACTTCGACGGCACTCTGTCGTTGAACCTGCGTTGAATAGCGATCTCCAAGGAGTGGCTGCAATGCCTGAAGGCGAATCCGAGGCAACTAGCAGTGACGAAGTTCCGGTGATTGACGGGCCCGGCGACGAGCTTGTCGCCGCGGCCGTCTCAATGAGGAATCGCCTCGATCTCGCGATAGAAGCCTTGCCGAAAATCGGTGTGACCCTTGTACCAGGTGTCAGCACGGTTGACGAGTCCACTGTGTGGGGCGAGAAATTCGAGCCGTTCGGCGACCTCCCGACTGGTGAGTCCATCAACCACTAGTTCGGAGACGGCCTCCTCGGCCGGGAGTGAGACGCCCTAACCAAATAGGGGGCGGCCACGCGACGGATCGGGATCAGTCGGCTCTGGGGATCCGTTTCGACGCGCCGCCGCCGGCAGTCGGACGAGCGCTCCCACCAACTCTGACCGGTCCGCCACCGCCTAGAGAGCGATCCGAACCTCGGTGCCATCCGCGCGAGTGAAGTCCGACTCGGTGGTCATTGCGCTCGTCAGGAGGTCCACTTCCTAGCTCCAATGGGCCTTCTGGTCGCAAGCGGCGAGATTCCTCTTGGCGAAGAGACTTGCCCACAGGTCCTCCGACGTCACCATAGCGATCGCGCCGCCGAGTGTGCTGACGAGCCTCGGAGAACACGGACTGCAGCCTGATCCCGATCGTTCCGGTCTCCTCCGTCAGACGGCGTTCGATGGCTCGGGCGGCCCGTCGGGCGACTGGTATGAGAAGCGAGCTTCCAGCATCTTTGTGGCATACCAGGGCCAAGGCACCGAGCAGCAGAGCGGTATGCCATGCCTTGTTGGGCCCAGGTCTGCCAGGTCCCCCTAGGGCCAAACAAGAGGAGGGACCATTCGCTGTCGTTTCGATTGATTTTCAGAGGGTGTCAGGCGGGTATCTCGTCAACGCTGCGGCCATCATCTCGAGAGCACGGAGGGGTGAGACCCCGTATCTCCCAGCAGCATCCCACGCCCAGTCGGCGAGCGGTGAATCATCCAAGAGACCACTGAGACCGCCTACGTCCACCTCGGTGCGCTCCAGAATATTCGATACCATGTGTCGCTCCTTTAACTATTGGTCGCTATATGGCGGAAGCCATGTTGACGGTTTCAGGACACTGTTAGAAAACTTGTTGACTTCGTCCGCCAACTCATGCGCGTACAGGAAGATGCCACGACATCGGTTGATATTTGCCCATCGGTCAAGAAAGCTCCTCGGCCTCGTGCAGAGCGGCCCGCAGTTTCGAGAGCCCGGCGCGGATGCGCGTCTTGGCCGTACTCAGTGGGATGGCCTCCGAGGTGCTGATCTCGGAGGCGGTGCGCCCGTACAGCGCGGCGAGCACGGTGGCTCGGCGTTGCTCGACCGGTAATCCGGCGAGCGCCGTCCGCAACTCGGGCCCGAGGTGGCCTGCGGTGGCGACGTCCTCGGCCGAGTTGCCCGATTTGGCCAGGCCCAGGGTGACCAGGGATTCGGGGTCGGTGGGTACGGCCCGACGCCGGCGGATGGCGTCGATTGCCAGTCTCCGGGTGATGGTGAGCACCCAGCCGGTCACCGATCCTCGCCGGGCGTCATACACCGGCGCGTGCCGCCAGACGCGCAACAGTGCTTCTTGGGCGACGTCCTCTGCGATGCCGGGATCGCCCAGCATGCCGATGGCCAACCCGTAGACCCGCTTTCGGTAGCGGCGGACGAACCTCACTGCGGAGCGCTCGTCGTCGACGGCCATGCCGACGATCAGTGCCTCATCCGATGGGTGTCGCCCTGACCCATCGATCCTCGCTGTCAACACCGACCCGGCAAGACCAGCATCGTGGAGCCGGGCAACGCCCCGTCTGCCGAGGGACGGAGCATCTTCCCATCCCAAGCGTCCGCACTCAGGGGGCACCCGCCGGAAACGGTCACCACGGGACCGTCGTTCCAGTCCTTGTAGTTGATCTTTCGTTGTTGTCGTGGTCATTGTGCGAACTCCTTGACGGGGTTTGAGGCTGCGGTGGGACCACCCGAACCCTGGAGTCATCACCCAAGTGATCGACAAACATCGGCCCAGCGAACTCCCTAACGTTGTTCTTCTCCTGCTTCAACCGGAGTCGGACATCCTCTCCTCGCACTCACTCATCTTGAGCATTCGGACGGCGGTCCGGCATCCCGCGGATACGTAAAGAAGCCCTTGCATCCATTTAGTGGCTTGCTGCTTGCTTGGAGTCGTTGCTGGTAGCTGGTGACGCTCCCCGACGCGGTCCAAGGCAAGTGGGTTACCTTGGAAGGCGACCGGGGAGCGCTCTGGTTCAACCTCATCGAGCCGTAGCCCGCGAGGGGTGACGTGGTGTGGATCAGTGCCGGGAGTTTCCACCGGCTTCGAGCTTGGTCGTGGGACCTGTAGGGATCGTGGGTCCCACGCTCGCCTTCACGGCTGCCTGTAAGTTCGCACTTGGCACCGTATTCTTCAGCAAGCCACACTAAACACCACTGACACTCGAGTCGACGCTCGGAGGTTGATCCAGATCCTCCACGAACCGATGTGGCTGGCCGGGATGGTCCTGCAGGCGATCCGCGCGTTTTGGCCGTCGCTCCTGCTGTGGCGAAAGTGCCAAGTCAATACAGCCGGGCGAGGTCTTTGGCACCCCGCAAGTTCTTTCCGAATGGATCAAGGCCTACTGGGCAGAGAAGAACGCGTGATCACGGGTAGTTGGGGTGCCACAGACCGTTTGGTCGCCTCGATCGTAACGCAATCTGTCAGGATCGTCACGTCACCCGTTTGCGGAACCGACCAAACTCTGAATAGTGACCATGGCCGGTCGAGAATGGAGGACGTGTGACAACCCAAACAGATGATCAGATCAGGCTGGCTCATGAAAATGAGCTAACGCGCGCCAGCGAGTCACTGCGGTCGATGGGGCAACCGGACTCCGTGGTGCGCCAATTCGACTTTTGGGATAACCAGTATGAGGGGAGGCGCCTGTTCTCGGAAGTCCTTGGAACATTCTTCCTCGTTCTGGTTGCAGCAGGATCGACCACGGTCGACCACCGGTTTCCCGGTTCCATCCCACTTGCCGTTCAAGTGACAGTCCCTGGGATGATGGTTGCCGCCATCATCCTGTTCATGGGAGCAGTATCCGGAGCACATCTCAACCCAGCCGTGACACTGTCCTTCGCGCTGCGTGGCGACTTTCCTTGGAAGCGTGTTCCCGCCTATCTGGTGGCAGAATTCCTAGGTGCCAGTCTGGCCGCTCTGTTTTTATGGGGCCTGCTCGGTAGGTTCGGCACAGCCGGCATGACCCTGCCCGGGCACGGTGTCACCAATCTGACCGCGCTTCTGACCGAGGTAGTACTCTCTGCCGGCCTGGTGAGCGTGATCCTCGGAACGGCATCGGGCGCCCAACAGATCGGACCCATCGCCGCCCTCGGCGTCGGCTTCTACATCGCTCTCGCTGGATTGTGGGCGGCACCGGTCAGCGGCGCATCGATGAACCCGGCCCGATCACTCGGGCCCGCCCTCGTCTTCGGCAACTGGACTACCTGGTGGGTATACGTAGCGGGACCCATCGCAGGAGGCGCCATCGCAGTCGGTATCGCCTACGTTTTGCGGGGTCCTGGTGGTGGCAAGTCCGGCACGCATACTGCACAAGGGACACTCGGCTCGAAGTGGAGCCCTGAGACAGTCGGCATTGCCGATCCTGCCCCCACTAGTCCGGACAAGGAAACCTGACGATGTCTGGGTATGGGTCCTAAATCCATGCCCGAATTTCCCGTGACCGCCGTCGGGTATTCGATAGTCAGCCCGAAGACCCTGCGGCCGAGAAAGTACCGAAAGCTCTGTGCCGCAGCTGGAACAGACCCTACCGAGCTGCTCATCGCCGGTAGAGAGGCCGGAGCACTGGATGAGTTGGACGTGCGTTTCAGCAAATTCCCCATTACCAGGCCGGCTGGCCGGACGACTGGCAAAAGGCCGGTGTCGTCGGAACGTAGCCGAACGGAAAGCGAGATACCCAGACAGGTGGACCAAACGACAAATGGCCCAGTTGTGTCGTTGCCGTTTGGTCCATGAAAGCCCTGGCGATCAGGTTTTTGTCATTGCCGAGCCACTCCATCGGCGTTTGTCGGCCACTCGAGGGTCGCGGAGTCCAGCACCCAGTTTGTCGTAGTGCACGTCCGCTGCTTGACATCCTCCCGTCGAACCATCTGCGGTGTTTGGGGTTCGGAGCGGCGGCGCCGAGGATCGCTGTCGATGGAACTCGACTATTCCGTCTCCCGAAGCGATCACGCGGCTCGGCCCCTTCGGATGACAAGTTCACCCCTGAGCAGCATTGGTGTACTCGCAGGGTCGAACGCGCCTCCGACACTGCCTCTCACCAGGTATAATGCTTGGGAGAGGATGCTGGGCCGTTTGCCGAATCGAGCTCTTGTCAACATTTTGTCAACACGAGGGGTCGCGATGCATCTGCAGGACGAGGAAGTTGCCGACGAAGACCTGCGGATCGTGCTCGCGGTCATCGACAGGCTCGAGAAAGAGCGGGGCTCTGGCTCAACGTCAACGGCTGATCTCCGTCAAGAAGTTACGTACTCCGACGATGAACTGGGCCTCATCTTGGCGATCGCCAACCGCCGGGAGTTCGCGCGAGTGGTCGCCAATGAGCATCAGGACTGGACCGTGACAGATAAAGGCTACGCATTCATCGCGGCCGGAACTGCAGCTACGCCAACCCCGCCAACAGCCCCCGTAAGCCGCTCGCCGGCAGCCTCACCCATGCCGGGTATGAGGTGCTGATAGACGTTCATCGTGATGGTAGGTGAGGAGTGACCGAGGATCTCCGCGACGACCTTCGGGCTTTCTCCAGCCGCCAGCATGAGCGATGCAGCCGTGTGGCGTGTGTCGTGCAGCCGGATCAGCCGAAGCTCCGCCTTGGTGAGAAGTGCCGTGAACCTCCGGCTCAGCGTCTCCGGACGGTACGGGTGCCCGAGCTGATCGACGAACACGTAGCCAGTTTCCTCCCACGCCAAACCCCCGGCTAGGCGCTCGGTCGCCTGACGAGCCCAGTGGGACCGCAGCTCGGCCACCAGTCGAATCTCTGCCCAGTTGGCACCGTCTACAAGGGCAATCATCCTGCCAAACCTATTCCCTTGCCGCCACCAAAGCTGGGATTGGCAATGCCTTGAGTGCTACGACGAGCCGGATTCTGAGGGATCGCCAACCGGAATGGCCGGTCTCATAGAACGACCGTCGAGGCTCCGACGTCGAGGATTTCGTAAGGGACGCATCCGATCCGCTCGATGACGTCCCGCCGAGTGGTGGACGTAGATTGGATGCGCCAGGTTTGGGAACGCGGCGCCTCGTTGTTAAGCCCCTGCGACGCTAGCCCCAAGGTGTCGCCCTTGAGCCAGCTTGGGGTGAGGCCTTTCCGATAGCCCTGTGTCCGCTCAGTCATGCATCGACTAGCCAAGCGGCTTCGGTTCCATCAGCATCGAATATGACCTGCTGGGCGGTTGCACTTGTGGGCATCGGGATAACGACCGTCCCCTGCCACGTTGCGAGCGGGGCTAGCGAGTAGACCCCGTTCGATTCAGTCGCTGTGGTAGTGGGGGTTCCGCTGAACGTCGCGTTTCCGTAGGTCGTCGGTGTCGTCGTTTCGTCGAACCCCAGCGCTGTGAAATCAGATGCCGCCAAGTCATAGGCGCTAGTGCTGTTGTTGATCACGTACAGAGTCACGCTGATACCGCCGCCTGGGACCGACCCGTGCTGTCCGGGGTTGGTGACCTGGACCCTCAGGTAGCCGCCTCTTCCTAGGGGCGGGAGGTAGACGGGCTGAACATCACCCGCCAGAACCGCGGATGTCGGCGAGGTGGCCGATGCCTCCGTAGTCGTCGCAGGGATAGAGATAGCTGGCGTCGTCGTCGTCGTCGTGGTCGGTGGCGCCGTAGTAGGTGGCGGCTCGAACACCTTGCTCGCTGAACCGCTGCTGCAAGCGGCCAAGCAGAGGACGGCGAGGACGAGGACGCAGGCCCTGCTGGTTCCCCTCATGGGCGGGACCCTAGTCTTCAATCATGTGCGGCCGCATCGGACTGAAGGACCCACCTCGAGATGTTGGGAAATGGCTCGACGCACGGGTCTCCGACGAACTCGAGGCCACATGGGAGGCGCGGTACAACGTCGGCCCTACCGACCCAAATTCTTGGCGCACAGGTTGATCGTGACGGCGACCGGGTCCT
Organism: uncultured Acidimicrobiaceae bacterium; assembly: GCA_963781305.1. Taxonomy (GTDB): domain Bacteria; phylum Actinomycetota; class Acidimicrobiia; order Acidimicrobiales; family RAAP-2; genus DASXMT01. The sequence continues at coordinate 1,788,988 of CAWAFL010000011.1, read as the reverse complement.
CCACCAGTACCGGTGGGGTTTGATCCCGAGCTGGGCGAAGGACCCCAAAGTCGGATCACGCAGCTTCAATGCCCGCGCTGACTCCGTGGCCACCAAGCCCATGTTCCGCAACGCCTTCCGCCAGCGACGTCTGCTGGTTCCCGTCAGTGGCCTCTACGAGTGGAAGGCCGTTCCGGGCCGTAAGACGAAACAGCCAAACTGGTTCACTCGAGCGGATGAAGAGCCCGTCGTGTTCGCTGGTCTCTGGGAGTGGTGGCGCTCCCCTGAAGGCGAAGAGATCTACTCGGCCACGATCATCACAACCGACTCCGGTCCCGACATGGAGCAGATACACAACCGCCAGCCCGTGGTACTCGAGCGCGAGACCTGGGAACGATGGCTCGACCCAGATGTAGATGCGGACGAAGAGCTGGAAGGGATGCTTCGTCCTGGGCCGGCCGGCGTCCTGCGGCACTGGCCAGTGGGCCAGAGCGTCGGAAATGTGCGAAACCAGGGTCGGCAACTGATCGAGGCCGTGAATTCGCAGTGAATCCCTAAGAGACGAGGGGTTCCAGGTCGCCACCGCAGCCCCAACAAGGCTGGCCGGCGAAGCTCACTTGTGCGCAGCTAGAGCACCATTCGGTGATCGGGTCCATGGACTCATGGACGCCGCAAAGCGGGGTCGCTCGCATACCGGAGCCAGGTGGTTCCCCACACACGGCACAGAAGCTCATGAGCCGACGCTATGCGGGGGAGCCATCCGATCCGCTCGCCATCTTCCAACGTGGTGCATTCGAGACGCATTCTGGGCCCATCGATGCCCGATGCGGCGACGCGGTCGCCTTCACCGCAGCGACGCCCCATTGCGTGGCAGCGGTCGAGTCTGGAAAACGTCTCGTGATGGTGGCATTTGGTGCGTGGGACGGATGGAATCCGTGATCGTTGTTCTCGTGGCCAACGCCCGCTGTGAACGCGATGGAGGGCAGGATCTCGTTGCCACAAGTATTCTCTACGTCGGCAACTTTGGGTCCTTAAATCTGGCAGAAAAGAAGAGGCGCGAAATGGCAGCAGACGACAAGCTCGTAATCGGCCAAACCCATGGCGTCGAGGATCCCGAATCCGTGTTGACCGGTTACCTGCTCGGAGTGGAGGCTCTGCGCGCTGGCAAACAGGTCGTCATGTGGCTCACCAAAGATGGGATCTACATCGCGACCGAGGGCTATTTGGACGGACTCTCCGTGTCCGGCGCACCGTCCATTAAGGACCTTCATGCTGAATACGTAGAGACAGGCGGCCGACTATTTGTGTGTCCTGTCAGTGTCAGGACCCGCAATCTCGAATCGGCGGTCTGGGTTTAGGGTGCCGAAGTCACGGGAGCGACGTCGCTCTACGAGTTCACCCAAGGAGGGGCCCTCGTATTCAACTACTGATCTGTCCGGACCCGGCGCCCGGCTGAAACCGGGTGTCTCGAAGCCCCAACCCGAAGCGCAGGCAGCGGGGCTGACCCTGCGCTCACGAGTCAGGACTGTCGAAACCATACCCCTACGGACCGTACGGAAACCGTTCGCGCCGTTGGCCTAGCTGAAACGCGACGAACCCCCGCCGGGACCTCGACCAGCGGAGGTCTCGCCTAACCCGTTTCTCGCCATACGGACTGCCTGAGAGTACCTTCAAGTCCTGATAGATCGGCGTGAAAGGACATGAACGCCGCGTTAAAGGTGCTCTAGCCCAAGAGCACACAGTGGCGAGACTGGTGCTCATGGGCCAGAGCAATAAGTGACGCTATCACCACGAGCCGTGAAACATACGGCGCGTATGGCACGCGTTCTGATTGCCGGTTCGGCGGGGCTCTGACCGGACGGAACGAATTGTTCCACCGGATGGAACGCCTAAAGGGTGTGAGGACCCGACCTGGAATTCGAAGGGGAGCGAACCGGTGGGCGTGAGCAACGTCGCCGTGGTGACGCCCGATCTCGACGGCTGCCGCGCCTTCTACGAAGACAGCATCGGCCTCGAAACGACCATCGTGTTCGGTGCCGGCCCCAACCACACCCGCCATGCCGTCATCGTCGCCGGAAACGTGATGCTGCACGTCTTCGAGGTCGTCGGGCACGACTCCGCGTCCCACAGCTTCACCCCGCCATGTTAAGCGGGGACGGCTCGACCACATCGGGTTCACCGTCGCCGACGAGAGTGCCCTGCTCGCGCTCCAAGACCGTTTGCTCGCAGTGGGGGCGTCGAGCGGCAGCATCCGGCGACTCGGCCCCATGTTGTCCCTCCGCTTCCACGATCCCGATGGGCTCGAGGGCGACGTCAACTGCGTCGACCCTGGCTACGACGCGTCGAGTCTGCGTGATGAGGACGAGATCGTGGACCCGGCCTGGCTCGAGCGGACTCGGCGGGTGCTGCAAGCCAGTCGCGAGCCCGACAAGTCGACACCCTGAGCCCTGCATCGAGAAAGGAAGAGCAATGGTGCCCAATTCCATCATTCGGCTCGGTTAACACCAAATTCGACAGCACGGGCTGACCGGATGGCACCAACGGCGCCAGCAACGGGGACACATGCCACGGACATTTGGAGCACTGGCCAATCGAGCGCTCCCTGCAGGACGCCAAGTGCGCTTCGTCGGTGCGAAGAGTCCAGACGGAGACCCACACAACAAAAGAGAGGTTACGAGATGAAACAGACATGCATACGTATAGGGGTGTCGGCTGTTTTGCTGATGTCCGCACTGGTGGGAGCGCTGATAACCGCCGCCCCGGCAAGCGCATACAGCCGCGGGTTCGTGGTCAAGAACAACGGCAATCAGACCCTCACCCTGGAGGCCGTCAAGCCGGTCACGGGCGAGTTTTGTACGATCAGCGGTGTTGAGCATAATACATGCATTCACTACGAGTATGCCGATTACCCGATTGCCTTTGAAGGGCGTCCCGGAAACGGATCGACGCTGCGCCCAGGTACAAGTGCGCGCTTTGAGCTCAAGTGGGGCGGCAATCTGACCAGTGCTGGGGATCCCCAGTACCAGGCAGACTTGCTCTACAAGATCGGAACCACGGGCCACACTGTGGAATACCGTATTCAGACATACATCACCGCCAATGAGTCCTTCTGCAAGGTCAGCGCTCCGACTGCGGGTAGTTGCACGGCCGCAAGCCTCGACCTCACGTTCAAGTAGTCAGCTAAGGGGGTGGGCAGCCGCGCACAGGTCGACCGTGTGGGAGACCGGGTCCTCCACCAATACCGATGGGGGTTGATCCCGAGCTGGGCCAAGGATCCCAAAGTTGGATCGCGCAGTTTTAACGCCCGATCTGACTCCGTGGCCACCAAGCCCATGTTCCGCAACGCCTTCCGGCAACGACGTCTGCTCGTACCCGTCAGCGGTTTCTACGAGTGGCAGGCGGTTCCGGGCCGCAAGGCGAAACAGCCCAACTGGTTCACTCGAACGGACGGAGAGCCCGTCGTATTCGCTGGGCTGTGGGAGTGGTGGCGCTCTCCTGAAGGCGAAGTGATCTACTCGGCCACGATCATCACAACCGACGCCGGCCCCGACATGGAGCAGATACACAACCGCCAGCCCGTGGTGCTCGAGCGCGAGACCTGGGAACGATGGCTCGATCCAGCTGTGGATGCCGACGAAGAGTTGGAGGCGATGCTCCGTCCTGGGCCAAGCGGTGTCCTGCGGCATTGGCCGGTTGGCCAGAGCGTTGGAAATGTGCGGAACCAGGGTCGGAAACTGAGCGAGGCCGTGAACTCGCAGTGAATCCCTAAGAGACGAGGGGTTCCAGGTCACCACCGCAGCCCCAGCAAGGCTGACCAGCGAAACTGACTTGGGCGCAGGTAGGGCACCACTCAGTGATCGGGGAGGCCGACTCGTGCTCTGGGCACACGGGAATCGCTCGCAGTTCGGCTCCAGACGATTCACCACATACGGCACAGAAGCTCATGAGCCGACGCTATGCGGGGGCCGCATCCGATCCGCTCGCTATCCGGCGTTTGGTGCGCGAGACGGCAGCTTTGGAAGTGGTAGGGAACCTACGCCGAGAGGCGGGTGGGCGTTCCAGTGTCACCCGGTCGCTCTGCCCACTCATAGCGACAGTCGACGCAGACCTTGTGTATGTGCTGGGCTTCCTCCGTTTTGACGGACATCCACCATCAGGGGCACAGCCCCAGAAAGGATGTCCAAAATGGAGACCATGGAGAGGAAGAAGCCCCGTCCCCGTCGGTCGTTCACTCCGGAGTTCAAGGCTGAGATCGTCGAGCTGTGCCGGCGCGGCGATCGCAGCATCGGCCAAGTGGCCAGAGACTTCGATCTGACCGAGACCAACGTGCGGACCTGGGTGAAGCAGGCCGAGATAGACCAGGGAGATCGTCCTGGTCTCACCACCGAGGAGCGGGTTGAGCTCACAGAGTTGCGCCGGCAGAACCGGTCGTTGCGCGAGGACGTCGAGGTCCTCAAGCGAGCGACGGCTTTCTTCGCGAAGGAGACCCGGTGAAAGTGCACCCTTTCATCGAGGCGGAGCAAGCTGCAGGCCACAGCGTCAACAAGGCGTGTGAACTGCTCGAGGTCTCCCGTGCCGCCTACTACCAGCGCCGCAACGGTGTCCCCTCGCGAAGAGCGGTGACCGACGCCGAGCTGTTGGCCAAGATCACCGTCATCCACGCCGAATCCAAGGGCACCTATGGAGCACCGCGTATCCACAAAGAGTTGCTGCATCGCCATGTGGCCTGCGGGAAGCGCCGGGTGACCAGGCTCATGCGGCAAGCTGGCCTCGAGGGCCGGTGCAAGAAGCGCTGGCGCACCACCACGGTGGCCGACCCCAACGCCGAGGCAGCCCGCGATCTCATCCGGCGCCACTTTGGACCGAGCGAGGAGATCGACCGGCGCTATGTCGGCGACATCACCTACATCGCCACGTGGGAGGGCTGGGCCTATTTGGCCACGGTCATCGATCTGGCCAGCCGCAAGGTCGTTGGCTGGGCCTTGGCTGATCACATGCGCACCGAGCTGGTGACCGACGCCCTTTCGCGGGTGTTCACACACAGAGCACCCGAAGCCGGCGCCATCTTCCATTCCGACCGCGGCCGGCAATACACGAGCGGCGACTTCGCCGATTTGGCGAGAGCCCATGGCGTCGTGCTCTCGGTTGGAAGGAAGGGTCAATGCTGGGACAACGCGGTGGCTGAATCATTTTTCGCCACCATCAAACGAGAGCTCGTCGACTCGCAAGCATGGCCGACGAGGGACGGACTCCGACGCGCTGTATTCGAGTACATCGAAGGCTGGTACAACACCCGCCGGTTGCACTCGACGCTTGGATACCTCAGCCCCACTCAATACGAAGCAGTCCACCACGACGCCGACACTCAGGCGGCATAATCAACACAAGCAACCTGTCCGTCGAAGCGGATCAAGTCCACTGGATTTCGGGTCGAAGTTCTGGAGACTTCCACGTCACGAGCGCCAACGTTGGCGTCTGGCACGCCGACAGATCGGTCACAACGCCGGACGTTTCAGGAGCCGCAGCGGGGACCGAGGGTGGACCCCTCTTTATCTCAGCCAACGCCCGCCATGAATTTGTCAAGCCCCACATAGATGTGGACGTCAGCGGATATTTGCTTTACAGCACCCCGCCGCCGCCTCGGGATCACCACTTCTTCCGAGTCCACTTCAACGGTATCTGCACCCCAACTTACGGAATCGGTACGGCCACTTGCGTCGGACACTATGACGAGGGTTCCTCGGCAGGGTTTGCCGACGAAGACGGTACGGTCTACTGGCAGACGATTCCCGAGACGGGCGATCCGAACCGATTCATCTTGCAATTCAAGACAGACGGCGAAGTGGTCTATGACATGGGGAATCGAAACCGAGGCGACTGCCGTGATGTAAGGGTCCGTGTCGACTCTCTCGGGGCCGAGGGGCCTAGCTACACTGGAGACGGCAAGGGCGGCGGCGGACCAGATGGCACACCTGGGGGTGAACTACTCGTTAACGCGCAGGGCGGTGGAAACCTCGACCTCTCTGGGTACTTGAACTACGCATCGTGGGTACCTGCCGTTTGGCCGCCCGCGTGACGAAAGGGCTGTCGCCGCGACTCGCACTAAGCCCCCCCGGATTCCCCGGTGGCATGGCCTTAATGTCGTGCAGGATGTGAAGTCCCCAAAAGTTTCACCCCAACCAGCTCGTCGTCTGTGTGCCGATCGCAGGAGTCGACCACGTACCACTTCCCCCGATTGACCCCCCGCGTGATCTGCGTCCTGGCCCGCCACACCGCTGGCTCGGGGCAGAACATGGGGTGACCGGTGCCGTCGGGAGCCGTCACCATCCGCCAGCATCGACCCGGCTGGGCTTGGAAGGCTTCGGCGTAGTGGTCCATGGGCAGAGGGTAGGTCCAGGATGCGACTGGCCGTTGAACATCCGTTGAATAGCGACATGGGAAACGGTGTCGCAGGGTGTCATCTAGTGACGGGTGGCGCATAGCCTGACCTGCTCATATGCAAATCGGCGCTGGTAGGGGAGTAGCCAAATCCGTCTTGAGGGGCTAGTGCCCGCAAGGGCGTGGGGGTTCAAGTCCCCCCTCCGACACCACGTGCTGCTATCTGCGCTGCCCCCGATCGGCGACTGGATGGTGCCAGCTGAACGCGAATCTGCGCCAACCCAGGCGTCGACGTCGTTCGGAGGAACGGGCTTCCAGCGCATCCCGGAAGGGGAAATCGCCATCTGGTCGGCCCGAGGGAAGTGGCTACGTCAGCTGTGGCAACAAGTTCCATCCCTTGCGCAAAGCAATGTCACAACACGGGTAGGCAAAAGGCTGGCTTCCCCCCTGGGCCATGTTGCCGAGGCTGTGGACAACACCTCGCAGCTCTGAAGCCGTGCGAGGGCTGACGAGACGCACGCGTCAAGTTCGGTCTCTCTCTTGAGCCGCTCGCCTTGACTTCCGAAGCCGATTTACTGCGGTAGTGGGCCACCCGGTGGTTCCGAGTCCCTACAACGGTGTTATCGCATTCAAGGGACTGTGATCGGCCCGGTCGCCGAGATTTCGACGTACCCACCGAGCGGCGGCACGTTCTGACCGCACGAGCCCTTGACCTTACGCGCGATCCCGTGGACAGTGAAGGTGGTGGTCAGGGTGCCGGTGATGCCTTGGTAGGCGCCGGTGCCCTTGACGATCGTGACAGGACTGCTCGAGGTACCGCTCACCGCACAGGTATTCGGGTCGACGTTGAAGGCCGGGTTGGAATTCCCCGAGTTAACGGTGATCGTTCCCTTCGAAAGGATCACGACGGACTTGGCTCCGTTCGACACGGGGCTCGTTCCGGCGTCGTTGATGGCACCTGTGATCATGAACGGCCCGCTCTTCCCGACCAAGGGCACGATCCCATTGACGGTGATGGTGCCGTTGGTGGGTGGAGCCGCCGCCAAGGAAGTCGACCCGAAGAATCCGGCGCCGAGCGTGGCAGTGAGAGTGGTGCCAATGACAATCCCTGCCCGCGTTCTCGCCAGAGGCGACATCCTTCGACCCTTCATGACCAACTCCGTTCTCTCTGTGGATCCCGCAGCCCAAGGAGGTCCAGACCCTTGGTCCCGTGATCGGTCCCAATGATGCTTCTCAGATTGCCTGGCTCGACCGGAAGAGGCACCGGGGGCCAGCCCTAGTCGTCCGACCTAGGGTTCGTCCGCAGCGGGCGGCCCACTGGCACCGGCCTCGATTGATGCAAGCTCGTCCTCGAGCAGCCGAATCAACTCGAGCCACCCGTTGAAGCTGGTCGCCTGCCACACGCTTCCGGAGATCTTGCCTTTTGGCTGGCTGTCGAGCCCGGGGCCCAAGTCAATGGTGATCCTGATCATCACGCTCAGTGTGAATGTTGGCCGCCCTGGCCGCACGGGTGATTAGCCCTAGTCGTCCCGCCGCCGGGGGAACCAGGGTTCCCATTCGACCCGACGTACCAAGAGAATTCTCCGCTGCTATCCTTTTCGCTCCGAGCGTGGGGACGGCCCCGAGAGGAGCATGGTGGAAGAGCAGTTCGTGGGGCGGGCCGCCGAGACCGCTCTGCTCGATCACCACTTCGATCTGGCGAGGGATGGGCAGGGCCAACTGGTGTTGGTCGTTGGGCCGTCAGGGATCGGCAAGACAGCGCTCATCCGCCATGCGCTGCGCCGATGGGACGCCCGCACCGTGTGGGTCTCAGGTGATCCGAGCGAGGTGACGCTTGCCGGAGGCGTGCTCGACCAGCTCGCAAGCCAGCTCGGCGTTCCAGGCGTCTTCGACGTCGAGATCTCCGAGTCATCGGCGGCCAGCCCACTGGGAGCGGGAAAGATCCTGCTCGACGCCATCGGAGCCGGCTCAATCGGCAGCCCGCGGGTCGTCGTCGTCGACGATGCCAACTGGGCAGATGATCTGTCGCTCAAGGCGCTCACCTTCGCCTTCCGCCGCATGCAATCGAGCCCGGTCCTCGGTATCGTGGTGACCCGACCCGATGCAGCGGTTCACCTACCAAGTGGCTTGTCCAATGCGGCCGTAGCGACCGGCGATCGAATCGACCTGGGTCGGTTCAACTTGGATGACGTCGCGCAACTTGCTCAAGCAATTACGAAGAGCGCACTCAACCGCCGAGCCATCGACAGGTTGTACTCCCACACCGACGGTGTCCCGTTGCATGTGCGCGAGTTGCTGCACGATCTACCGGTGATCGCACTTCAGTCACCGGGGACGGTCCTTCCCGCCCCTCGGTCGGTGGAGGTCCTCGTGCTGTCACGGCTGGCCAGATCCGCCCGTGAGACAGAACAACTCGTTGTGGCCGCCGCCGTCCTAGGGGACCGGTGCCAACTGACGGACGCCGCAACCCTGGCCGGTCTAACCGATTCGCTATCGGCCCTCGAGGAGGCGGAGGACCTGGGTCTGCTGGTGCAGTTCGACACCACCCAGGGTCGGGCATGCGGATTCGCGCACACCTTGTTGCGCACGGCGGTGTATCGCGACCTTGGTGTGGCGCGCCGTGCCGAGCTCCACCGCAGGGCGGCAGCACTCACGACCGGGCCAGCGTCCCTCGAGCACCGGTTGCTGGGTTGCGCCGGCGCCGACCCGGTTCTGGCCGCCGACCTCGAAGCGCAGGCCGACAACGACCTCCGCATGGGCCAGATCGCGGAAGCGGTACGGCACCTGTTGGCGACGGTAAGGGTCGACTCCTCAGCAGAGCAACGGGACCAGCGTCTCATGCGAGCGGTCACCCTCCTACTCGAACTGGGGGAAGTCGGACACGCCCGCGAGTACCTGGCGGAGGTCGTGGCCATGGCGCCGGGCGGCGAGCGGAGCCTGATCCTCGGGCGAATGGCCATGTTGAGTGGCGACCACCAGGAGGCGGAGCAGTTGCTCGTCCAGGCGTGGAATGGGACGGACTTGCACACCGATGGCCCCAAGGACAGCGCAGCCGAGGCTGCGTGCGACCTGGCGCAACTCCTGCTCGGCCAGCAGCGGGTAACCGACGCCACCCACTGGGCGGATCGGGCCGTTGACATGGCGGCCGGGAGCCTCCAGCGAGCCTGCGCGCAGGTGATGAGCGCTACGTGTGTGGCGCTCACGGGCGATCTCCAGAAGGCGAGGGCCACGCTTCAGGAGTTGCTCGATCAGGCCGACCACGGCTCGGCGCAGCTGCTGTTTCGGGCCGGCCTGGGCACTCTGCTCATGTGGTCCGACGACCTCGAGGACGCCGCCACCCAGCTGGGCATCGCTTCCGCAGCCTCGGGCTCGCCGCACTTCGCGCTCTCCCACCGCCTCATGGCGCAAGTCATGGCCATCCATGTCGACTATCGGCGAGGAAGGTGGTCGGAGGCATCGAGCGCGGCGACCGACTTACTCGACGTCATCGAAGACTTCGATCAGCAATGGTTGCTGGCGAGAGCGAACGCCGCTGCGGCGCTCCCGCTCGCCGCCCAGGGGAACTGGGATACGGCGATTGCCCGAACCGAAGCGGCCATCGCATCGGAGGACGGTGCCAGCTTCGTCGACGTCATCAACGCCCGCACTGCACTAGCGTTCGCGCAAGACGATCCGGAAACAGTGAGATCGCTCGTCTCGCCACTGCACGAAGCCCTTCCGATATTCGAGCGCTTCGAGCCGTCCCTTCTCGGCTTTTGGCCCCTCTATGTCCATTCGCTCGTCCGACTAGGGGAGGTCGAGGCGGCGGAGTCAGTACTGGTGCCGTTCGAACGGCTGGCCAAAGTGAGAGCCCGGCGGTCCGCGATGGCCATCGCCGCCCGCGTCCGAGGCTGTCTCGAGGCGGCGCGCCGGGAAACTGATGCCGCAAAGTCAGCGTTCGAGGCAAGCCTCGGATACCAGCGTGGCCTGGCTATGCCGTTCGAGGAAGCACTTACCCGGCTCGAATATGGTCGGCACCTCCGCCGGATAGGACAGCGTCGCTCCGCAGTGCGCGAGCTGTCGGCGGCCCGCCAGAACCTGGTTCGGCTCGACGCGGCGCCGTTCCTTCGAGTCGTGGACATCGAGTTGGGGGCCGAACCCAACCAATCACCGAGTGTGGCGGGTTCGCCGCTGACGCCCCGTCAGCGAATGGTGGCCCAAGCGGTGATTGCCGGGAAGTCCAACCGCGAGATCGCAAGCGAGCTCTATGTGAGCATCAAGACGGTCGAGTTCCACATCAACCAGATCCTCACCCGGCTTGGCGTCGACTCCCGAACCGACATCGGAAGCGCATTGCGGTCCTCGTAACCGCAACCATTCGTCGAGGCCGTGAGCAGTCTCCAGTGACGGTCATTACGACCTCGTCTGCGACCGATTCTGACCGCCATCATCCGGCCGAGGTCGCCGGTGTTGGTGCGCTTCGGTGTGTCGGTCTCGCTGATCTATCGAGCATCACCACGACCGGAGCGCTAGCGTGCACTGAGGGTAGTGACACGGGGAGGCGCAGTGGAGCCACACTGGGTAGCAATAGCCCGGCACATGGAACCCCAGCAGAACGCGCCGACGGGTCCGGCCCTGAGGATCGCCACGACCTCAGCTTGGACGGTCGACTTAAGACACGGCGAGACTTCTCGGAGTCCTCGCTTCGCGAATGAGTGAGCTGACGGAGCGATGCCCGCCGTTCGCTGGATATGCATCTCCGACCTCCACCTGGGTGCGCTCAACAGCGTCCTGACTTCGGTCAGCGCCGACGGCGAGCACGTCGACAAGTCGTCGACGTCGCCGGTCACGGCCGCCCTCTGCGACGGGCTGCGGTCGCTCAGCGAGGGTCACGAACCTCCACAGCTCATCGTGGCGGGGGATCTCTTCGAACTCGCCCTGTCGTCGACTGACGACGCGGCCGCCACCTTCGCCCAGTTCGTTGGCTGCCTGCGACCAGGAGCAGCCAACGCCGCCGTGTCGCCGCACATCCGGTTCATCCCCGGGAACCACGACCATCAACTCTGGAGTCGAGCCCGCCGCGACTACTACCTCGAGTACCTAGCCGGGCTCCCAGCCGACCAACCGCTACAGCCCGCAGCCCACACGACGCACCTGCTTCCATCCAACCAAGCGCGACCTGTCCGTGACCGGTTCATCGAGCTCTTGGCCGCACGGGTCGATACTCCGGCTCCGGTGGTCGTCGAGCAGAGCTATCCCAATCTGGGACTGGTGGACCCCACCGGATCCAGTGTCGTCGTGGTGTCGCACGGGCACTTCGTCGAGTCGCTGTACCGAATGATGTCCCTACTCGACACCGTGTTCGGAGCGGGCATGAGCGACATGATCTCGCAACACCTCGAGGCAGACAACGGCGGGTGGATCGACTTCTTCTGGTCCTCGATGGGGGACAGTGGTGACGTCGGCACCTGGTCCCGAAGCCTGTATGAATCATTGCAGAGCGACGAGGCCATCGACGCCGAGGTACGGGCAATCCGGCGGGCCATCAAGCGGCGCACGGGCTCAAGGGTCCGGAATCACCTCGAGGCGTCCGTCGTGGCCGGCATCCTCCAGAGGACGGCGAAGAATTCCCTGCGGCGCGAGCGCCACCTTCCCGACGTGCTCAGCGAGAATGCGAAAGCGGGGTTGCTCGACTACCTCGAAGGACCGGTATCGACGCAGCTGACCGCAGAGGTCGGCACCACGGCAGACGTCAGCTTCGTCTTCGGGCACACCCACAAGCCCTTCAGCGACTTGCTCCACCCTCCCGGCTACGCCGGTCCCGTCTCGGTCTTCAATACCGGCGGCTGGGTGGTCGACACCCCCGAGCCCGAGCCGGCCAAGGGCGCCGCTGTCATCCTCATCGACGACGACCTCAACGTGGCAATCCTCAAATGCTACGCCCAGGACATCGGGGACAACTATGCCGTCCAGGTCGAAGGACGGGCGACTTCGGCCGACAACCCGTTGGTCGTGGACTTACGAGCTCGTATCGACCCCAGCCGCGACCCGTGGCGGGCGCTGGCCGAGGCCATCGGGGCCACGGCGCGCGACCGGCGGCAACAGTTGAGTGCGCGCCTCTCCGCAGAAGTCGGCAAGCTCGACGGCTTGCGATCTGGTGGGATCGGCGCAGCCGTCGACGCCAGCCGCAGCCGCCCATCGGAGCGATCGATCAGCGCCTCCCGCTCAGTGTTCGGTGCCTCTCCGGACGACGAAGCAGAAAGAGAGATGTGATGGACCGCTTGTCTCGCTCCCTCGATGACCTCGCCGAGCACTACGACGTGATCGTCGTGGGCTCGGGCTATGGCGGCAGCATCGCCGCCTGCCGGTTGAGCCGGGCCGGGCGGAAGGTGGCGGTCTTCGAGCGAGGACGAGAGCTTCATCCGGGGGAGTACCCGACCACGGCCGAGGGCGCCCGGCGGCACCTCCAGGTGAGCGGGGGCGACAACGAGGTCGGGGACGCTCGGGACATGTTCTGGCTGCACGCCGCCGGCGATGTGAACGTGCTGTCCGGCTGTGGTCTCGGTGGCACGTCGTTGATCAATGCCAACGTCGCCCTCCGGGCCGATCGGCGCGTCTTCGAGGACGATTGCTGGCCCCAAGCCCTACGAGATGACGGCGCCGGGCTCGAGGCCGCCTATGCCCGGGCCGAGCAGATGCTCTCGCCCACACCGTACCCAGCTTCGTTCCCGCCGTTGGCCAAGATGCAAGCCCTCCGGCGGGCTGCCGATGGCGGTACCTGGTACCCGACACCCATCAACGTCACCTTCAAGGCCGGGCCCAATGCCGCCGGCGTGCACCAAGAGGCATGCACCGGGTGCGGTGACTGTGTCACCGGTTGCAACTACGGCGCCAAGAACACATTGCTCATGAACTACCTCCCCGACGCGGTGGCCCACGGCGCGTCCGTCTTCACCGAGGTCGACGTCCGCTGGCTCGAGCGTGGCGATCCTGTCGGGGAGAACGGACATCGACCTTGGCTCGTCCGAGTCCAACCCCTGGGCGGCGGGCGGGATCGGTTCGACGCGCCACCGCTGGCCATATCGGCCGACATGGTGGTCGTGGCTGCGGGCACTCTCGGGACGGCGCGGGTTCTCGACGCCTCCCGACTGCACGGACTGGCCGTCTCCGATCGGCTGGGGCATCGGTTCACCGGCAACGGCGACGTGCTCGGCTTCGCCTTTCGGCCCGGGACCGACGTCGACGGGATCGGGGCCGGACACCGCCCCCCCGTCCCGGAGCACCTGGCCGGTCCGTGCATCACGTCGGTCATCGACGAACGGGAAGGACGGCCTCTCTCCGATGGCGTGATCATCGAGGACGCTGTGGTGCCAGGCGCCATCGCCGCTCTGTTGCCCTTTGAGCTCGCCGGCCAGGCCGCCCCGGACTGGCTCGAGGGTCGGCTCCACGGAGGGGGCCCGCTCGCCGGCCTGCTCAGCGCGGTCAGCGGCGGCCGTTTGGGCATGACCAGGCACCTCCAGACCTTCCTGGTCATGGGGAATGACAACGATCACGGAACGATCGTCATGGACGGTGACCAGGTCCGCGTGGAGTGGCCCAGCGCGGGGACCAGCGCGTATTTCGAGCGGGCCAACCGGTCGCTCGAGCACACCGCCACAGTCGGGGGAGGCACCTACCTGCACAACCCGATCTGGTCCAAGATCCTCGACCACAGCCTGGTCACGGTGCACCCTCTGGGCGGGTGCGTCATGGCCGACCGGGCCGAACGCGGTGTGGTCGACGACCGGGGCCGGGTGTTCGCCGGAGCCACGGGGACCGACGTCCACGACGGGCTCCAAGTGTGGGACGGGTCGATCGTTCCCCGGCCGATCGGGGTCAACCCGCTGCTCACCATCTCAGCCCTGGCCGAACGGGCCGCCGCCCTCCTGGCCGCCGAGAACGGCTGGACCATCGACGAGACGCCGGCCCGGCCGGCCAGCCCGAGCACCGCCCCGCCACCCCAGCCGACCAGACCGGGACTGCGCTTCACCGAGCGGATGGTCGGCTACTGGAGCCCCACTGATGCCCCCGACTCCGGTGACCTGGCCCAGTACCTGGAGCCGGCCGCGGCCGGCGAGTCGGCCGGCTCGACACTGGCATTCGAGCTCACGCTGTCCACCGACGACCTCCGAGCCGAGATCGCCGAGCTGGCTCGGCCGATGGGCGCCTTCGGCACCGTCGAGCTGCCTGCACTGTCGAGCGACCCGCTCACCGTCGAGGGCGGCCACTTTCAGCTCCTGGCCCCGGATGACCCGGTCGACACCGACGTCTCCCATATGTGGTATCGGCTGCCGCTCGTAGCCTCGGACGGCCGCCGGTTCGACTTCGCCGGCTTCAAGGTGGTCAGCCCGGGCGACGTCGAGGATGTCTGGGCGGCCACGACGACCTTGTACGTCACCCTCCGCCACGACGGGCCCGCTGGCCCGATCCTCGGTCGCGGCGTGCTCCGCATCCGGCCCGAGGACTTCGCCAAGCAGCTCACGACCATGACGGTGACCGGACCGGTCGGCTGGCGGGAACGCCTGGAGCTCGAGGCTGGCTTCGGCCGAGCCTTCGCCGGGGCGCTCTACAAGGACTACGGATCAGTCATCCACCGGAGCACGCCGTTCAACCGTCTGGCGCCTCCCCGGAGGCGCCGGGTGCTCGATCTCCCCATCGCCAAGGTCTTCACCTACAAGACGGACGACGGCCTCTCATTGCGTTTGACCCGCTATGAGGGAGGCAGCCGGGGCCCGGTGCTCCTGGCCCATGGCATGGGGGCCAACCCCCTCACCTTCAACCTGGACACCATCGAGCCGAACCTAGTGGAGTTCCTTGTCGCCCACGGCTTCGACGTCTGGCTCCAGGAGTGGCGTGGCTCGACCCTGCTCCCGAGCGCCAAGAGCCAGTTCAACGCCGACCAGGTGGCGCAACAGGATCACCGGGCGGCCCGGCGCGCCGTCAGCGAGCTGAGCGGTCGGGACGACCTCCACGTGATCGCCCACTGCGTCGGGAGCATCACGTGGGTGATGGCGATACTGGCGGGGGCGGCGACGCCGAGCTCGATCGTGTGCTCATCGGTGGCGGCCCACCCAGTTGGGCCCACCATCACCCGGATCAAGGTCGGGCTGCACCTGGGCGAACTGATGAAGAGAGCCGGCGTGCGCTTGTTGACCTCGGACTCCTTCGCCGACGAGACGAGAGGGCAGCGGCTACTCGACCAGGCGCTGCGCCTCTATCCGATTCCGAAGGACGAAGAGTGCGACCAGGCGGTGTGCCGACGGTTGGCCTTCATCTACGGCATCGCCGTCCACCGACCGAACGTCAACGAACTGACCCACGTCACCATGCACGAGCTGTTCGGGCCCACCAACCTCACCATGATGGACCACCTGTCGCTCATGGCTCGCAAGGAGCGGCTGGTCTCGGCCAACGGAGCGAACCAGTACCTGAGCCATCTCCAACGTCTGTCGATGCCCATCACCTTGTTGTCTGGAAGCGTCAACCTGGTGTGGACGGCCGAGTCGACGCTCCGGACCTACGACCTCTTGACCAGTGAACTGGGCGGCGACACCCTCCGGCGAGTCGTCTTCGAAGACTATGGCCACCAGGACGTACTGATGGGCGCCGATGCGCCGCACGATACCTTTCCCGCCATCCTCGCCCACCTCGACCGGGTAAACGCCTGATCGTCGTTCAGGCGGACCAATGAGCGCGGACAGCGGGCCCCCCTCGAACACAACTACCTCCGCCGGTTTGGTAGTAGCCCTCCTCGCCGCAGGTGCGGCCGTCACGGCAGCACTGGCCCTGTTCGGTACCCTGCATGCCCCGAACTATTCGTTTGGCTTACTTGGCTCGCCTGCGGACGCCTTCAGCACCAAGTCGACGATTGCCACCGGCGTCTTGGGCCTGGCGCTGATACAGGTCCTTCTCGCTGTGTGGATGTATGGCCGTCTTCCCGGTCCCACAACAACGCCCACGTTGGTCAGGCCGGTACATCGCGTCATCGGGATGGTGCTGTTCCTGACGACATTGCCAGTGGCGATCCACTGCATGTTCGCCTACGGGGTGCAAACCACCAGCGCGCGCGTCACCGTCCATTCGTTAGCGGGATGCTTCTTTTATGGCGCGTTCGTGGCCAAGATGATCGTCGTACGAAGTCGGAGCCTGCCGGGCTGGGTCCTCCCGACCGTCGGTGGACTCCTCGTCACGCTGGTGGCGGTGATCTGGTACACGAGTGCCCTGTGGTATCTCAACGGCTTTCAACTGCCCGTTGGTTGAGGCCCAGGTACTGGCCGCGGCTGGGGTCGCGTGACCAAACCATGGTGCGCTTGAGGCGGCGGCGTGGCCCACCGGCGTGGCTGTCCGCGTTGAGTGCCGGATCTGCTCGACCGCGTCCTGGCTAGCCGCGAATTGCCCGGGATGTGGCAGCATTGCGACGTGGGCCGCCACATCGTCGAGGTCGTCGCCGACAGCGCTGCACCGCCCGAGGCGGTATGGGAGGTAATCACAGACATCGCCCGCTGGAAGGATTGGGGACCTTTCTCCAATACCTACCTGGGGCGTGACGGAGATCCTCCCAACGGCATGGGGGCCATCCGCGTCTACGTGGTTGGGCCCTTTCGGACGCAGGAAGAGGTCGTCGGGTTCGATGCTCCCGGGCATTTCGCCTATCGGGTCGTGAGCGGCTTCCCTGCTCGGGACTACCGAGCAGACGTAACCCTTGATCTGCGACCCGGTGGGGGCACCTCGGTCCGGTGGCGAGCCGAGTTCGATGGAAAACCGCGAGGAACTGGCTGGCTGCTACGAATCGCCCTCATCCCGTTCCTGGGGTACCTCGCCCGAAAGACCGGACAGGTCGCCGCCGCCCCCCGACCATAGAGGTCAGATCCCAATCAACCGTGTCGTCACGCGGTCTTGGCGATCAGGACGTGACAGCTGGCGTTGTGTGCCACGCCATTTGGCACCGAACCCAGGATCCGTCGCGTGCCCTGCATCCCCTTGCTGCCGACCACGATCAGGTCAGCACCAAGTTCGTCGGCACGGCGAACGATGACCGTCGCCGGTGATCCCGTTCCGGCGTACGTCACCGTTTCGATGTCCCCGAGCTCTAGTGCCGCTGCCTCGAGCATGCGCTCCGCCGCCAGCATCGAGAGGCCGTCATCGCCGATCGGAGCCCCGGACGCGAGCCCCCCACCGCCGACTCCGGCGGTGGCCCGGGACACAGCTACCAGGTGCAGCGTGGAAGCGTTCTGGCGAGCGATGTGCGCGGCGATGGCCACTGCCGATTTTGCCGTGTCCGAACCATCTGTGCCGACAACGATCGTGGAAAACATGCTGCCCCCCCCTGAACGTAGATGAAGCTAGAAACGAATGATAGAGGTGATTGACCGTGGGTGCTCGGGAGTCCGGCGTGGGCAGCGGGACCGCCGGGCGACATCGATCGGGCCATCGGCAGGTCGTTGTTCCGTCATCGATCGGGCATCACCCGGGCCATCGGCCGAGTCAGCCTGCGACCTGTTGGAGGGCATCGGTGGCCCTGCGTTCGATGACTCCGTACCCGTGGGCCACCGCGGCGCCGTGCGCCTTGGCCAGGAGGTCGCGGGCGCGGTCGAGGTCTCCGGGCGCACGGCGTTCGACGAGCATCCTCCCCCAGGCGAGGTTCGTGCGCGCCAGGAAGAACTTGGCGCCGATCCGCGTGCTGAGCTCGGAGGACTGGACGAAGTAGGCGTCGGCCTCATCGAAGCGACCGAGCACGCTGGCCAGACCGGCCAGGACGTGGTTGACGGGGCCGGCCGCGGAGACCCCGCTGTAGGACAGGCGGTCGGCCCACGGTCGGAGCCGGTCGAGCATGGGCGCAGCGCAGGTCCGGTCCCGACATTCGATAGCGGCCTCGGCGTAGCAGTTCATCCCGATGGTCCAGGTCGCATCGACGGGGAGGTCCAGTCCGCTGGCGAAGAACGTCTGGAGCAGGCCGCATGCGGCATCGATCTGTCCGTTCTCGACATGGGCCATGGCCAGCGCGGCCATGAAGGGAGTCACACCCGGATGCTCGGCGGCCACCTGCTCGATGAGCGGGATCAGTTCGCCGAGCGTTCCACGCTGGAGGGTCACCGACATCATCTGCGCGCCGAACAAGGCGGCGGCGTCCGGCTCGCCACCGTCGTTGCCGATCTGGAACGCTTCGTTGGCCAGCTCCTCGGCGCGGGTCGGGTCTCCGGCCAGTTGGGCCCGCGTGGAACGCATGATCAGGTGCCGCCAATTGAGCGTCGGCTGGTTGAGCTGTGCGGCCAGTTCCCCAAGGATCTCCAGGCAGCGGTCCACCTCGTCGATATTGCCGGAACAGGCGGCCGCGGTGTGGCGCTGGCTCGCTGCCCAGAATGTCAGGACCGGGTCCCCGAGGCGCTCGGCGCGAGCCATCGCGTCAGCCGAGTGGCTCAGTGACTGTTCGAGCAGCTGCGGCACCAGGAGGGGATAGGAGATGTCGTTCAGGACCCGCACCATGGTGGCGTCGTCCCCAGAAGCCTCGGCGATGGCGATGGCTTCATCGGCGAGAGCCTGCCGGCGCTCGAGCGGGCTGCCGTAGGTAAGGGCCTCGCACAGCTTGGCCAGGACGAGAGCCCGATCGGGGTGGTACTCAGGGAGCCGGCCGAGCGCCAGTTCCAGGATCTCGACCTTGTCGGCATCGACGTTGCCGAGGACGCTGAAGCCACGGTCGTTGGCCATGGCTGCGGCCACCAGGCGCTTGGTATCCCCGAGGTCGGCGGCGCGGTGGGCGGTCTCGAGCAGCGTCTCGCGGAAGGCCGGGTCCCCGGTCTGGCGCTGCGCCGTGCCCAGACCGATGGCCAGGTCGATCCTGAGGACCCGATCGGGGTGGTCGCCCCGCCCGGCGAGATCGAGAGCCTGCGTGTAGTAGCGGACCGCATCGTGGGGAGCCAGGCTCTGGAGAGCGGCGTCCCCCGCCCGCCGTGAGTAGGTAATGGCCTTGTCCAGCTCGATGGGTTGGGTGGCTGCGACCCAGTGGCGCGCCAGCTCGCCGATCCGGCTCCCAGGGTTGGTACCACAAAGGTCCTCCAGCGCTTCGGCCACCCGTTTGTGGCCACGGGCCCGACGGGTGGAGCCCATGTCGACATAGAGCGTGTGCCGGATGAGGGCGTGGGCAAAGTTGTAGCGTCCGGCAACCCCAGGCAGCTCGTACACCAAGTCGGCGGCCGCGGCCGCATCGAGCACGTCGATGAGGTCGTCCTCCGAGATCTCGGTGGTCCGGGCCAGCACATCGAGGTCGAAGTCCCTCCCGATCACCGCTGCGTCCGAAAGCACGCGTTCGGCCTCTTGGCCGAGCCGGCCGACCCGCGAGCAGATCACCTCGCGCACGCTGTCGGGCAGCGCCACATCGCCGAGGTCGGCGACCGTCGTCCAATGCCCGGCGTCGTCCTGGTAGATCTTCCCGGTCTCGTTCAGGTGGCGAAGCATCTCGCTAACGAAGAACGGATTGCCGTCTGTCTCCCGGAAGAGGGCCCGGGCCAAGCCGGCGCCGGCATCGTCGAGAGAGTCACCTGCGGCTGCTTCCATGAGCGAGACCACACCCTGTTCATCGAGCCCGGACAGATCCATGCGGGAGACGCCCGGCTGTCGGCGGAGTGCGGCAAGCGTTTCGAGCAGGGGATGAGAGCGGGTCAGCCTGCTGTTCCGGTAGGAGCCGAGCACCAGCACCCGCAACGGTTGTTCGGATGCGCTGAGGTGACGCAGCAATTGCAGGCTGGCACTGTCGGCCCACTGGAGATCGTCGAGGACGAGTACCACCGGCTGGGAGCGCGAGATCATGGCCAGGAGGCCGACCACAGCGGCGAAGAGCACATAGCGCCCGGTGTCAGAGTCGGTTGCTCTCGAGGTCGGGAGGTCCGGGAACCTGCTCCCGAGGGCCGGGACGAGCCGGGCCAGCTCGCCCCCGTGTTCCTGCACATGCTCGAGGAGCTGCTGCTCGCTAGCGTGGGTCACGTAGTGGCTGAGCGCCTCGGCGAAGAGCTGATAGGGGGTGGCCAGGTCCTCCTCGCAGTGCCCGAACAGCACGCACGCCCCTTGATCGAACGCCGACTGCGCGGCCCGGGCCAGCAACGTGGTCTTGCCCATGCCGGCCTCCCCCGAGATCAGTAGGGCCTCGCGTCCCTGGCCACTTTCGACGCGCTTGAAGGCGTCCGCCAGCTCGCCGATTTCGTTCTCACGGCCCACCATCGTCACCGCTGTGCGAGTGCTGAGGCGTCCAGGCAGGGGGACGCTCGAACCGACCGTCCTGTCGACGGGCTCCCATGTCACCTCGATGGTCTGCACCGGCTCGGGAAGGCCCGGCAGATGCCGAGGCCCGACCGGACGGCAGACGTGCCGGCTGCGGCGACCGGCCATCAGGCGCACCATGTCTGTCGCCAGGATCTGGCCCTCTGCGCAGCCGGCGCACAGTTCAGTCGCCTCGACTACCGGGTCGCCGAAGTGCTCGCTGTGCTCGATGCTTACCTCGCCCACGCTCAGCCCCACCCGGAGGCCGGGGCCGTGACGGACACCACGACCCTCGCGCTCGATGCCCTGGTGCATCACGACTGCACACGAAATGGCTGCCGACGTCGAGGGGAACACCACCATGACGCCGCGGCCCAAGCTCTTGACCTCTCGGCCCACGGTCTCGGCGATCGCCTGACGCAGCACGGCGAGGTGGCCCCGCAGCAGGTCGTCGGCGGCCTGGGTCGGCAGGGCCCTCGGCTCGACCACATCGGCCACCAGGACGGCGACGTTCTCGACGACGATCGAACCGCCGCCCCGGTGGGGTGGGAGCGAGCTCAGCCGGCCTGATGGGTTCGAGGTCGTGTGGTTCTCCGCGGCCGGCCGTTCGGGTTGAGAGAACAGGGGGGCGTGCAACGGCGACGTCGGCAAGGGCGACGTATGCAAGGGCGGGGCAACCGGGCCCTCGTCGTCGATGACCTCGACCGCTACCAGTGGGACGGGAATCCCCTTGAGCGAGAGGGCGCCCATGTCCCGGAACCTCAGTTCGCGCCGCGTGCCAACCAGAGCGCGCACGACTGCATTTGCCAGCGTCCGTCCTGGAGAAGCGGCCGCCTCGAGCCGCGCCGCTTCGACGATCGGCATCCCCGAGTACTCGCCGCCCGCTTGAGCAACCTCTCCCACGCTGATCCCGACTCGAAGGCGCGGCGGGTCCTCCCCGTCGAGCGCAGACACGGCGTGATGCATGGCCGTGGCGCAGGCCACCGCGTCGGCCGTGCTCTCAGTCCACACGGCCATGAGCCCGTCGCCCAGGTTGGTGAGCTCGCGCCCACCGGATCGAGCGATCTGGTCCCGCAGGGTGGCAATGAATCGACCGGAGAACTCATCGAAGGCGTCGTCGCCCAGTCGAGCACGACGCTCCGTGGACGCCACTAGGTCACAAAACATGATCGTGACGGTCTGGGTCCTCCCCATAACCTCAATGTTTGCGCACATTTTCGACGGCTACCACCGCATCGAGCACCCGCCACGGAGCGTGGTGGTCGGTCCGTCTCGCGCTGGCCCCGTCTTCCCCCAAGCGGGCCAAGGCGCGCTTCCTAGCCAGAGGCCTCGCAGGCACCCGGCTCAGCGGATGCCGAAGCGGTCCCGGAGGGCGGTGCGGGCGGCGAAATAGCCGCACATTCCATGGACGCCGCCTCCCGGTGGCGTCGAGGCCGAGCACAGGTACGTTCCCTCGAGCGGCGTTCGATAGGTGTTCCACCGGGGGACGGGCCGAAAGATGGTCTGGCGGAGACTGGAGGCCCCACCGCTGATGTCGCCCCCCTGCTGGTTCGGGTTCTCGGCTTCAAGCTGAGCCGCGGTGCGCGTGACCCGAGCAAGAACCCGGTCCCGAAATCCCGGCGCGAACCGCTCGATCTGGTCTTCGATGCGATCGGTCATGTCGACCGGCGACCCGTTGGGCACGTGGCAGTAGGCCCACAACGTCTGGTGACCGACGGGAGCACGCGTGGAATCGACCACGGACGGCTGCGCCACCAGGACGAACGGGCGATCGGAGTGACGTCCGGCATTGACATCGGCCTCGCTTCGGGCCACCTCGTTCATCGTCCCGCAGACGTGGACCGTGGCCGTGCGGCGGCATACGTCGGCTTCCCAGGGGACAGGACCGTCCAGGGCCCAGTCCACTTTGCAGACCCCTGGGCCCAGGGCGAAGCGGGACCACGGCCGGCCCTGACTCCGAGTCAACTGGTTTCCGGCCAGGGCCAGGAATTGGCGGGGCGAGGTATCGAGGAGGACGGCGCGGGCGGCGGGCAGCTCGGCGAGCGAGCGGACCGGGTGATCGACCTCGACCGTGCCGCCGAGCCGGGTCAGCTCGCTGACCAGTGCGTCGCCGATGCGGGCGCTCCCTCCTTCCACCACCGGCCACCCCACACCATGAGCCAGCATCAGGAAGAGCAGGCTGAAGGCACCCGTGAGCGGCGCGGTCAGCCGTTCCATGGAGTGGGCGGCGGCCCCGGCGAGCAACCCCTTGGCCTGCTCCGACCGGAAGCGCCGGCTGAGATGTCGGACCGAAGGGGCGCCCAAGAAGCCGAAGCGAGCCACGGCCGCAGGATGACGGGGGACCGACCGCAGCGGCCCGAACACGTAGGGCACGATGCGATCGAGTCGCTCGACCAGGTACCCAACAGTCTCCTCGTACCGGGGCCCGTCGGTGCCGAGCAGTGCCGCTGTCTCGCCGACGCCGCGATACAGCGCACCGGCGCGCCCGGAATCCAGGGGATGGGCAAAGGCGACCTCGGGTTGGAGAACCCTCACCCCGAGGGCGGCGAGGTCCAGGGTCTGAAAGAACGGTGAGGCGAGGAGGACGGGGTGGACCGCCGAACAGACGTCGTGGATGTACCCGTCGAGGGTCAGGGCCTCGGTGCGCGTGCCGCCACCGACGGTCGGGGCCCCCTCGAACACGGACACGCGCAGACCTGCCCGGGCCAGGGTGACCGCGGCGGCCAAGCCGTTCGGACCCGATCCCACGACCACTGCGTCGATGCCTGCCACGCCGTGCACCCTACCGACCGCCACACTCGGCATGCGCCCCGCTCAGCGAACGCGGATCAATGGGCGTGTCGACGACCTCGCATTTCCGACTACGCAAGACCGGGGTCATGGAGCGGTGCAAGTCGACGAGCAGATCGATCCTCACATCGTCGTACGGGGGGCCGCCGAGGAGTTCGACCCGGTCGTCGGACCGATCAAGAGCGAATTTCACGATGTGGCATGTGTCGTTCGCCGACTCTCCCATTTCCGAGCCGCTTCGTTGGGTCCTCGATCCGGAGAGGGCACCAGCTTGCGTGCGGATCTGGTCCTTGGTCATCGGCGTGCCCGGGATACTCCTGCCCAGCTCGGCCTCGGCGGGCATGCGCTGCCGCTGGACCGGTGACTACATGTCCGATCAACACCTAATCGAGTGACGAGGTGCTCGTTGTCATTCGATGTGGCGCAACCTGTTTGGAGTTGGCCGGACTCTCGGGGCAGAGTCGGTGGCGAATTGTTCGTTGGAGTCGAGCCCCCGCATCCCCCGGAACCCGATCTGGACAAACACCAGGTAGGCCACCAGCAGCCCACTAATGCCGAGAGCCAGGGCCCGGGTGCCCGTGCTGGCCGCCACCGCGCCGAGGACGAGGGCACCTAACGGTAGGCCGAGTTGGACGGCCATGAGATAGACGGAAAGGACGCGGCCCCGGAATATATCGCTGACCTGAACCTGGATGGTGGTGTTGTGGGTGATGGCGATGATCGTCTGGGCCACGCCGATCCCAAAGAAGGCCGCCGCCCCCAACCACGTGTTTGAGGCAAGGCCGAGGAGGGCCATGGCCGCGATGGCCACCACGATCCCAATGGTCGTGGTGGTCGATCGCCGGACCCGGTCACCGAAGCGGGCCACTGCGAAGCTGGAGAGCACCGATCCAATGCCATAGGCCGACACGATGATCCCGTACCCTTTGGGGCCCCCGTGCAGCTGGTTGTGGGATACCGCCGGAGCCAGCTGGACGATGGCGTAGGCCAAGGACGAGAGCACGAGGATATTGACAATGCATTGGAACAGCGAGGGATGTCGGCGGACATAACCGAGGCCGTCGGCGAATTGTCGGGCCACCGAATGATGGTCAACCCGCTCGGGCCGGCCCCGCACCGAGATCGACAGCAGGGCGCCTAGAACCGGAAGGTAGGAGAGGGCGTTTCCGAAGAAGGCAGCACCCGCACCTATCTGGGTGAGGATCACGGCGGCCAGCACTGGGCCGCCCGATCGGGCGACAGTGAACTGGATCGAATTGAGACGGACGGCGTTCATCAGGTCCTGGCGGGGAACAAGTGAGGGAACGAAAGCCTGCCATGAGGAGATCCCGAGACCTCCGGCAACCGACGATACGAACATCACGCCGAGGATGGACCACACGCCGGCGTCGCCGCTGACCCACACGACCCAGAGGCCGACGGCTGCCAACATCTGCACCGATTGGGTCACGAGGAGGACGGCGCGGCGCGAATAGCGATCGGCGATGGCTCCGCCGATCGGCCCGACGATGACGTTGGGGACGAATGCGATGGCCGCACTGAACCCCAGCCACGTGGTCGAGTGGGTGAGTGAGAAGATCACGTAGGGGATCGTGAACATCTGCATGGTGCTGCCCGTGTTGGATACGATCGCCGCCGACCAGAAGACGGTGAAGTCCCGATGACGAAGCGAGGAGAACGTCCGCTGTCGTCCCTTGGTGGCCGGGGCGGCGGTGCTCTCCCTTGCGATTCCGCTGTCGTCCTCTTCGCTGACTATCCCCATGCTGCCCCCCGATCGGCGACTGGATGGTGCCAGCTGGAGGCGAATCTGCGCCAACCCGGGGCGCAGGCGTCGTTAGGGGAACGCGCTTCAAGCGCATCCCGAAATTTGGGCAATCAGGCCAAGGCAGGCCGGTCAACGGGGATACCTCGTCGATCGACTTTCCCTCGCCGAGGACCTTCGGCGCCCTCGGCCAGCTCGACGGACGGCCCCGCTGCCCGCGCTCGGGGCCAGGGCCAGCAGACACCCGGCTTCGGCCGAGTTGTCGCTCCAGCGCCTAATTGGCCAGCCTCCGAGATTCCGGGGGAATGAGCCACTTCCCGACTCGTGGTTAGGGTCCTTTTTTTGAGCGTCTGACCTGGTCCTTGGGATGCTCTCGGTCGTAGCCCGGGCGAGAGTCGGGTTAGGCGAGACCCCCGCTGGACCAATCCCCGGCGGGGTTTCGTCGCGAAGGGCCCATCGCTTAGGCGACCACCCGACGCCGCCCATGGGCTGAGCCCGCGGAGACCATCGTTGAGGTCGCGGTCCTTGAGAGTTCCCGACCGGCCTGCGTGGCGGCGATGAAACCCACGACCCGGCGACCGCCGATCAGGACCGCCGCACGGGGTGCTGACAGGACGTGAACTACTCCGATACCGCACATGGCATGACCTTTTGCCGAGAGTTCTCGCCGTGGACGCCGTCCGAACGACGATCCATTCAATACTGCATCGAGTGGAATGAGTAGGGCCACGACCTAGCCGGCGGGTTGGACGGTCATGGTTGGATCGTTTGATGGAACTCGAATGGATCCAATGCTCTGAGTTCGGTCGGGCCGCCCAACTGACATCCGTGGGCCGTCAAGGGCTTTGGCGGCCTGTGGCGTCGTGATCGATTCCTGACGTTGCCGGTTGCGGCTGTCTGACGCGGCCACCATTAGCGGGAGAGGTAATCGGCCAGAACTGCGGCCTGGTTGATCAGCTCATTCTTGGCGCCGTAGAGGAGCGTTACGGTCTCCTTCGTCGCCACGATCTCCCGCAGCCGTTCAGTCGCCGGGTTGCTGTCGAGTTCGGCCACATACCTGGCGGTGAACTCCACGAACCGGTCCGGCTGGTGGTCGAACCAACTTCGGAGCTCGCTGGTGGGAGCCACCTCTTTGCACCAGAGGTCGATCGCGGCGCGCTCTTTCGACAGACCTCGGGGCCATAGGCGGTCGACGAGGACCCGGTAACCATCGTCGACCTGCCGAGCGTTGTAAACGCGCTTGATTCGGACGGACACCGCGTGGGCCTACTAACGGTGGGTGAGGTGATTGGCGTCGGGCCAGATGCCGTCGCTGCTCGATGTTGATGGGTTAGTCACGGCCGTTCCACCTCCGGATAGTACTGGGGATTCTCGCGTCGATCGAACATGCCGTAGTCGCGCACGATTCGGACCTGCCGGAGGCGCGCGCCTATCGGCAATGGTTCATGAGCGAACTCGTCGGCCGCGTCGTGGGTGCGCCACGACAGAAGCAAGATCACGTCGCCGAGGCTCAGTACAGCGTCAAAGACGTCCCAAGAGAGCAGTCCACGCGCACCGGAGGGCAACCCAAGCGCCGCAGCGAGGTCCGACGGCGCGGCCCCAGAAATCTCCGCGGGGGGACGCTGTGCGTTGATCAAGGTGACGGTGGTCCCGTCTCCCGCTTCGGTCTCGTCGAGACGCTGCTCGGCCAAGATGTGGCCCTCGGGAACGGCGGTATCCTGAGTGAGTTGCCCGACCCGCAAGTGATAGTCGCTGAGGACCTGCGTACGGCCGTTCTCTTGAACGTCATGGTGACGGGCTTGAGTGCGCCAGCGGACGAGAGCCTTCTCGTTGTCCCATCCCGACAGAGAGAGGATCCAGCCTTCACGGGTCAGGCTGCGATAGCGGATGTTGTCGACGAAGCCGTCGATCTGCTCCAGCTCAGGGCGAAGTGCTTTGGCAAAGTCGAGGTAGGCATTCCATTGGTCGTCCTTCGGATTGACCTCAAACAGTACGGAGAACATGGCGGTCCTTTCCGGCGTCTAGTGGGTTTGCAATGTCTAGAGAGTTGCAATGCAGTCGATCTCGATATCGAAGTGATCGGGCCAAGCCGGCACGTTGACGAACATCCGGGCTGGAGGGGCACCAGTGAAGTACCGGGCATAGACCGAGTTGATGACTGAGAAGGCTTTGACGCTCGTGCTGTAGATGGTGCACTTAAGTATTTTGTCCAGAGAGGAACCGGCCGTCTCCACGCAGAGTTTGAGCTGTTCCATTACTAGCTCGGTCTGGCGCTCGATCGGCGCGTCGACGACCTCCCCGGTTTCAGGGTCAAAGGGGGGGAAACCCGAGACGTAGATGGTGTTCCCGGCTCGGGCAATCGCCGACACGGGCGCTTTCCAGTGCTCCAGGTAGGTAGACAGCGGTTCGACCCGGATGATCTCGCGGTTCATCGTGCTCCTTTTGGTTGTGGATGGTTTGCTGTTAGGTCGGCAGTTCGGTGGCGGCTGCGGGTGAGGAGAACGGCTGCGGCAGCCAGGCCGAGGCGGGCTTGCACGATCCAGACATGGTCGAATCCCCGAAGTGGAGTGTGATTGGCGGTGAGCGCCACCAGCACGTACACACCAATGGCGCTGCCGAACTGGCCGCTCACGTTCAACATGGCGCTGCCGAACTGGCCGCTCACGTTCAACATGGCGCTGCCGAACTGGCCGCTCACGTTCAACATGGCGCTGCCGGTGGTGGCTCGACGAACTGGGAGCGTGCCAGCGGCGGCGTACATCGGCACCAGACGGGCTGCCGGAGTACCCAATGGCGACCATCGCCGGGAACATCTCGGACCTGTAGGCGAGTTGCGCATGGACGCTGCAGCACTAATAAAGCGGAAGATGATGGCATAGGTGTTCAGTACCCAGGACACGATGGACAGGGCTTTGCCAATGCCGTCCAGGGCGACGATGACGATGAGAACGCCGCGGCGTAGAGAAACGGCCAGGGTCTCCACCGCCCCGGATGGCCATCCTCTCCCAGCGCCATCGGCGGTGAAGCCGTGCCGCTCGTTCCCATAGCCTTAGCGACCATCGCTGGAGGTCTCCTGTCCCCGGAAGCGCTGCACCGATCGACCGTAGCTCCGACTTAATTCGACTGGTATCGAAGTGATTGACTTTCTGTGCAGACGTTCGCCGTCGGACCCGAAAGCCCGTGTGCGGCCTCAGGTCGTGCAAGGAAGTCCTCTGTCGCCCGCTCTTCCCACCTCACTAGGCCCCTGATGCGGGGTCGGCCACGTTCCCTCCAAAACTCTTCGAGGAGTTGAATGTTGGAGTCGCGAAGGACAAGGAGAAGACCTTGACACGTTGGGTGGGCGGACTCGTCGAGGCGCTCTCAGGCAAATGGTCCCGGGCCGAAACCGCTGGTTTGGAAGCCCCCGACCCGGAGCGTGGGGCAGCTGGACCGACCGTGCACTCACGGGCCGAGGCAAGGAGTAGTTGCACCCCTACAGCCAGTGAAATGAACACGGTATCGCTGCATTGGGGCGAGCAACCGTGGAAGACTCCTACAGACGAAGCCCCCTGCAAACGCAAGAGGCTTCGTCGGCCCATGTTGTGACTGGCAAATAGGGCCCCGGCATCATATCTCCAATGAAATCGGGACGCCTGTAACGCGGATGACCCCCGGCCGAAACTGACCGGGGGTCATCGCTGTCTGAGGGGTCGGGTCATGACGCCTTTATGACTCGATAGGGCTCAGCGGGCTGAAGCGATTCGGTACCCGACGAACCCCTCACCGAATTTCATCCAGCGAGGGTCCCCTGACCCGTCCCTCGCCAGACGGCTGCGCCCCGAGGTCGTAATAGATAATCATGAAAGGCATGAACGTTGCATCAAAGAGAGATCTAGGCCAAGAGCACAGCGGCGAGACTGGTGCAGATGGCTAGAGCGGTAAGTGACTAGTTTCACCAAGAGCAGTGACTTCCTCGGGTTCTGGGTTCCGTCGCCATCGTCGATTCCCCATTGTGAATACGTGACACCTGACGTATCCTTCCCACTGCGGCGAGAGGAAGGGGCGGAACGTGTGCCCTGGTGGTCCTGGCTCCTGATCGCCCTCATCCCCTCGATTCTCTTCGGCGTCGTTTGGCCTGTCTTCGTCACCATTCGAGATCGGCACAGCAATGTCCGCCCTCCGGGTCAGATCTTCCGCTTCCCGTTGCCCGACCGTTCCGAACATCACCGCACCGGCTGACCGAGTCCACGGCACGCAAGCGACCCGCGGCCATCGCTACTCCTGACGGTGGAGGTCGAGCGGTGGGCCAGGGAGATGGGGCGGCTCAAGTGAGCATCCTGTGTCGCCTGGTCCCGAGCCATCAAGCGGACCATTCCCCTGGTTGCTACCCGACTGGCGCGTTACCCAGAGGCAGAGGCGCAAAGTCGAGCAGTCCGTACACCCGTCGATACCGCTCTGGCCAAGGCCACCGCTCCACGCGAGCGCTCGTGGCTGACCGTCAATCACTTCGCCTGCGCAAAGGGTAGAACTTGTTGTTACGCTCTTGAGAAACCACTACGCGTGGACGGGGAAGTGCTATGGGTGATCTGCGAGTACTCCCAATTCCTAACCGACAAGGAGAGGCGACATGAAAAAGCAACTTGCAGTGGTGGCAGCGTCGGGGGCGCTCGGCCTGGCGGGACTCGTGGGACTCGCTGGCGTCGCCCACTCCGCGACACCCGCCCTGGCACTCGTCAAGGGGAGCAATGTCGGATGTACCGTGACCTGGTCGGGGCACTCGATCGGAGCGATCGGCAGTTACGAGGCGTTCACCTTCACGTCGACGCCTGCCAGTTCGCCCTCGAGCGTCGGGCCGGCCAATGCGGCCCATGGCGTGCATCCCGGCGCCACAGTGACGAGCGTCGAGCATCTGACCCCCGGTACGACGTCGGCATCGTTGGTCTTCCATGCCGTGAACAACTACGGCCAGCAGCAGACGATCAACCTCACCATCCCGACGCCTGGCTGCTGAGACGCGCAAAGAGACCCCCTCCTGGCCTTCGGGCCGGGAGGGGGTCTTTTTCTTTCTGCGTGTGAATGCAAAAGTGGAACGGTCAGTGGCCTTGAGCTTGCACGCTGCCGTATTGGCAATATCGCAAACTTCGAATTGCATGGCTCTCATTTCAGCGGCGACATAGTCGTCCTAGAACCTCGCCTAGCACTACCGAAGGCAACTAAACCCCAGGTAGACGCTTCGATCTCCCGTGACGTACCGGCAGCGAGACATTCGATACTCGCTTCGCCCATGAGCTCGTCATCGACGTTGGCCGCTCGCAACTGTCCACCACGTGCTTCTTGCCCCGACGATTGCGCATCCTGGCCCCCCAGACGGGAGGCTCGCACTTTGGCCAGACTCTCCACCCCACCCTTCTCCACCGCCTCGATGTTGTCCAGATCCCGCAGCGCGATCTTCTGGATCTGGGACCGCTCGTCGTTGCGCCAGCAAATTTGGATTGGGTCAGGTTGTCCGCGCCAGGTTGGCGCATGACCGCCCTAAGCAACCCGAAGGGCGCGAATTCAGTCATCTGACGGATGTAGGCAAGCTCCAGAGGGCGCAGCCTTGAGGAAACGACTGGGAAAGCGACGGAGGACAGATGACCGAAGCGCAGAAGACCATCGTCATCACTGGGGCGTCACGTGGCTTCGGCGCCATGACCGCTCGAACGCTGGCAGACGCCGGTCATGTGGTGTACGCCGGCATTCGAGACGCCGACGGCCACAATCCTTCGGCGGTGGCTGAAGCTCGCAACTACTCCGCCGCTAATGCCGTTACGAACACTTGGGCGGGTTCGGCTCGTACGGAGGTTCGAGCGACGTCGCCGTAAGACGGGAGATGTCGACAACTCATTCGCAAGATCGCTAACGCCGACCGCAATGAAAGGAACCACCATGGACACCAACCTCACCGGCAAAGTGGCAATCGTAACCGGAGGATCGGCAAATCTCGGGAAACTGTTCTCTGAAGCTTTGGCCGATGACGGGGCAAGCGTCGCTGTTCACTTCAACGGCCCTGGGCGTCAGCCGGAAGCCGACAAGGTCGTCGCCGACCTCGAGGGCAGAGGGGTCGAAGCGATGTCCCACCAGGGCGATCTTACTGCCAACTCGAAGATCACCGAGTTGGTCGACGCCACGATCAAGCGTTTCGGTCACTGGGATATTTTGGTGAACACCGCAGGGGTCATCATACGCAAGCCGCTCGCAGAGACGACCGAAGAGGAGTACGACAACTCGTTCGCGGTTAACGCCAAGATCCCCTTCTTCTTCATGGCAGAGGCGTTCAACAAGATGGCCGACGATGGTCGAATCGTCAACATGGTGACGACACAGGTGGCAGTCACTGCAGCGACGTATTCCGCGTATGCGGGAAGCAAGGCTCCGGTCGAGCACTTCACGAAGGCCTTTGCAAAAGAGATCGGGGGGCGAGGGGTCACGGTCAACTGCATCGCTCCGGGTCCGCAGAAGACAAGTTTCTTCTACAACGCCGAAAACGAGAAGACGATCGCCTGGCTCTCCGACATGACCATCTCGGGTGACGTGGGTGACCCCCAAGACGTCGTTCCGGTGATGGAATTCTTGGTCGCTCCCGAGACGCGGTGGGTCACCGCCCAGACCATCTACGTGAACGGCGGGATGATCTCGCCGATCAACTGAGAGCGAGACCCGGCTGGCGCGTCACCGAACTCGCTCCTACAGGCAGATGATTCTATTTGGGACTGAGCAGAAGGTAATACGAATGAGACGAGACGCAGAGCTCATAGTTCGTCAGGCTATCGATGCGGCAAACGCGGGTGACACGGATGCCTTCCTGCGGTGTTTCGAAGAGACGGGCCGCGTTGACGACTGGGGACGAGTCTTTGTCGGACGAGACGCGATTCGACAATGGTCGGATGCCGAGTTCATTGGAGTGAACGTAGCTCTTGATGTGCAAGAGGTAGTGACTTCACATGAAACCGTGACAATAGTCGCCGAAGTTGGCGGCTCTGGCTTCAACGGGTTGAGCCACTTTTCATTCACTTCGCCCAGAGATCTCATCCGCAGCATGGCGATAACCGCCTAGTGCAGAGCGAGCCCGGTCGATGTGGAGAAGGGCCGCCGACCTCCGACCTCACTGGGGTCGCTCGCCGTCGAGTATTCGCTCACATGCCGCTTCACGGAACGTGGTCGGATACCTGAAAGCCATGTCCACCTCCGGCGGATCACGGCCAGAATCTCACATGGGTGGGCCAGATTCTGGGGTCCAGGTCAAGTGGATCAGCTATCGGGGTCCGGTCACCACCATGGATGGAAAGTCATCCTGAAAGTCGGGGATTGGCCATCGGGCTCCTTGCGGAAAGCGTTCTTTCCTTGTCTTCCTTCCCGCCCGACTCGACCAGCTCCCGGTAAAGCCGGTTCAGGTCGGCGATTCGATGGCCGCTAGGCGCTGGTGCCCAATAGCCATGCCCCGCCATCTGCTCGGATAACTCGTCGGTCGGGGGCTGCCGTCTGATTGGTATCCCACCGCCGAGCATGCCCGTGCCTATGCTCTACCTGTGACTAACGGCTCCGCGTTCCATGTCCGGGGCAATCGTTCCTGAGAAACATGAGCGACCATCCGGCTCAGCCTCACTCGGTCCCTGAGCCGGGGCCTTTCGTTGAGCCGGAGCGTCGCCGGCGTCGGCTGGCCCGCTTCAACCGCACGGTCACCAACAAGATCACGCGGCGCGCTGCTCGGCGGCTTCCCGAGCTCGGGAGTCTCACCCATGTGGGCCGACGTACTCACACCGTCTATCGCACCCCGGTGAGCGTGTTTCGCACCCGAGATGGCTTTCGCATTCCCCTCACCCACGGGCGGGACGCCGACTGGGTGCAGAACGCACTCAACCACGGCGCAGTCCGACTGACCACTCGGCGCAGGATCTATGAGCTGACGGATCCGGTGATCGTTCACGACACTGACCGCAAGTATCTTCCCCGGCCCTGGCGCACGTTTCTCAGGTTCTTCGGCGTGTCGAACTTCATCGACTTTCGCACCGCTAGCGCAGGCAGTCCGACCCGTCACTAGGGGGTCCGCCTGTGGTGCTCGGAAGACGCCTACTGAACAACGACGGTTCCTGTCCATGCGGTTGAGAAGCACCATCGGACGGCCGACAACCTGGGCTTGGTCGACCCTTGGGGGGAGCCAACCGAGGTCAGGGAGACCGTCTACCGGCGCCTTGTCACGGCACGGTAACCGGAGAGTGAATTCTTCGTCGCGTCCCGACACCTGGACAGGAAACCTACTGTCCGTATCTGCAATTGGCTGGTATGCCTTTGCCGTGGGTGAGAGGCGACACGATTCCGAGCTAGAGGACCTGGTGTCCGACGCGTTCGAGGACGATCGACGTGCTTCGCTCTCAGAGGATACGGCCGACTTGACAGACGCAGAGAGTCCAGAGCGTAAGCAGGCGGAACACGACCATGAAGTGTCGGTCAACTCGTGGCGGAAGGTAGTAGCTCGTAGCGAGCAACTCCGAAAGGAAGCTCACCCTCCGAACTAACAATCACCCCTTTCGGATGACGCTTTCCATACCGACCCGCCTCCAGGATGGCTGCCAATCGGTGCCGCGTGGCTCTACAGAAGCTCGGTAACGAGGGATCGAATCTTGGCGTCGATGTCGTCGACGATCGGGCGCACCAACTCGACCGGCAATCCGGCAGGGTCTTCTAGCTCCCAGTCCAGATACCGCTTGCCAGGAAACACCGGGCATGCATCGCCACAACCCATCGTGACGACCACATCGGCATCGCGTGCGGACTCGTTCGTGAGCTGTTTCGGGAACTCGCGGGAGGGGTCGAGGCCACGTTCACGAAGAACAGCCGTGATCGAAGGATTCAGTTCGACCGCCGGTTCCGATCCTGCGGAGCGAACGTCAATCCGACCCTTGGCGTAATGGTCAAGAAGCACGCGACCGGCAACGCTGCGCCCGGCATTGTGGGTGCAGACGAAGAGGACAATGGGTCGATCGGTCATCGCCGCAGTTTGCCCAACATATCGACAGCTGTCAATGCTTCGGGACCGGTTGGAAGAGCGTTGCCGGCGCCTGCGTGTGGATCACGGTCCCGGTCACTATGGCCACGCAGCGGGAAAGGCAGCCGTCAAACCCATTGCAATTCCTCTCTTTGAGGCTCGGACCAATTGCAGTGGACGCGAAGAGTGGACTTCTGTATCGTCACAGTGAGCAACCCGCGACAGCGGGGCGCATTGGCGGGCTCTCCCCGAAACTGCGGCGGGTCCTGTTTTCGACAAATGGGGGAGGATCGTCCATGCTGAATCGGCGAAGTTCGAGCAATGGGCCCACGAAGGCTCGCTCCGGGGCCTTCGGGCGGCGATTCGCCGTCGTAGGTGCGGTGGCCGCTCTTTCGTGTGGTGCGGTGACGGCCAGCGTTGCCTTCTCAGCCCCGGCGGGTGCCACCACAACCTCACGTGTCGCCTGCGGGGACGTCTACGGCCCCTTCGGCCTGGTTGCCGCCATCAACGCCGCCAACGCCGGTGGCGGTGGGACCATCACCTTGGCCGGTGGTTGCACGTACACCCTCACGGCCCCGAACGTCGTCTCCGACGGCCTGCCCATTGTCACCAGCACCATCACCATCAACGGCCTCGGATCGACCATCGCCCGGAGCCAAGCCCCGGGCACGGCCGGTTTCCGCATCTTCGAGGTGGACGATTTCGGCAACCTCACCCTCAACACCCTGACCGTCACGGGGGGCAGTGAGGACTTCGTGGGCGGGGGCATCTTCCTCAGCTCCTTCGGCACGGACACCACCGCCTCGCTCACGTTGAACAACAGCCAGGTGGTCAACAACAACGCCCAAACCGGCGGGGGCATCTTCGTAGCCAATTCCAGCACCTTACGGATGAGCACCAGCCACATAAACAACAACACGGCCGGCACCTACGGGGGCCTGGACAATCAAGGCACAGCCACGCTGTCCGCCAGCCAGGTGAACGAAAACACGGCCAACGCCGGGCCAGGCGGGGGGATTGGTAGCTCCGGATCCCTCACCGCCAGCGCGACGCAGATCAATGACAATTCCTCGACCGGGTCCGGCGGGGGCGTTAGCAATAGCGGCACGCTCAACCTCAACACCGGTCTGGTGACCGGCAACACGGCCAGCTCTACCAGCGGCGACGCGCGCGGCGGGGGCATAAACAACACAACGGGCCTTTTCCAACAGGGCACAGTCACCCTGACTTCGACCAAGGTGAACAACAATACGGCCAGCGCACCTAATGGGTCCGCTCTGGGTGGAGGAATCTACAACGGCTTCGGCACCACGACGCTACGCTCCAGCACCGTCACCTACAACGTGGCCACGGGCAAGACACCGAACGGCGGAGGCATCTTCGTGAGCACAGGGTCGGTGACCATGATGCCCGGCTTGGTGTTTGGCAACGGCCCCAACAACTGCGCCCCACCCAATAGCGTCGCCGGCTGCAGCGGCTGAGAGCGCTTTCAACTGAGGTTGCCGATGTACGCCAGAACCACCGCGACGACCCCGCAGCTTCGGCCGAGGGGTCGTCGTGTATGTGGGATCGGGGACTACTGGCGAATGGGACCCACCAGCCCGAGCTGCAGAGTCTCCATGATGTCGGCAGAGCTCTGCCCAGGCCGTGCCACCTCAGCAGCCGGCCGGCGCGCCGGACGCCTCGAATAAGGCGAGGGCCGCTCGCTCGCGGCCCCCGGTATCCCGATCGGCCCACACTTCGAGCAGCTTCAGACGGTCGCTGATAGCGCCACGTCGATGAGTTCTGGGGTTCACATCGGTCTACCCAACATGCTCATCATCGCCGGATACCTAGAGGTCATTCCAACCGAACGTGATGCCTACGTTCAAGATTGCGTGACAGCCGTGCAAATGGCGCTCACGGCACCGGGGTGCCTTGACTATTCAATTACGGCCGACAGCTTTGACCCGGCGAGAGTCCGGATCTATGAGCGCTGGGAGAGCGAGGAGCACTTGCTCGTCTTCCGCGGCTCCGGGCCCAGCGACAGTCAACAGGCGGCGATCGTCGACGCGGATGTAAAGCGCTACGGAGTTGCGTCGGTCAGCGAGCCGTGACCGCCTGACTTCCCCGGGGCCGATGTCTCCCTGCGTACCCAGCATTCGGCGGGCGATACCGGGGCTGTCGAATTTTCGCACGGGGGACCGTATCCGTACGTCGCCCATACGCGGTGCCGACCTAGTATCGGGTAGCCGACGCCGACCGGGCGGGCAAGAGCCCAGCCCGATAGACGTACCCCTCTCGAGCAGTGGCCGCGGGCTTAGCATGAGGAACCATGAGGTCTTCGCTCCTGCTCCCTTGCAGTGTGATGCTCCTCGTGTCTGGGATCGCCGTCGCCGCATGTACCAATGCGTCCAACATTGCGAAGGCAACAAAGCATCCGCCGATCTCGGCGACAACAATCTCTCCGACAACCACTTCGATTGCCCCTCCGGCAACCTCAGCGATGCCCCCAGGTGATCAGTCAGTCGGTCCTCACGATTTCACCATCACTGGACTAAGCGTCTCTTCGACAAACTGGCTTACCGTCGAGTTGCACCCAACTACCGTGGCCATACAATTGCAAGCGACATCGACGTCTCCTCTCGAAGTGTGTCCGGCAGGTCTGGACGGGACCGTCTCCGGAAATGGATCGTCCTGGCCCCCCGGCTTCGGGTTCAATTCGTGCATCCCTCTCAACGGCTCGGGTGGGGCCACGCTTCCTCCGAGCAATGGCGGATTTCATCTGGCATTCGTGCTTCGGCCACTCGCGCCCACCGTCAACGCTTCGGTGACGCTTACGGTCAACTACAGCGCCACCGACACGTTCGTTGCCATCCTTCCCCCCAGTGCCGAGGGCAACGTCAACATGACGGTGAGCTACATGCCTGAGACATCGACCACCGGAGCTCTGGTTTCGCCAGCGG
This sequence comes from uncultured Acidimicrobiaceae bacterium, assembly GCA_963781305.1. Classification (GTDB taxonomy): domain Bacteria; phylum Actinomycetota; class Acidimicrobiia; order Acidimicrobiales; family RAAP-2; genus DASXMT01. Next base: position 1,751,862 of record CAWAFL010000011.1, on the reverse strand, counting down.
GCATGGCGGATACGGTCCGAGCCCCAGGGATAGCTGTGGGCGTCACACAGGGTGGAACAACGCTGAGCAATCCTGCCGCCTGTGATTTCGCCACCGAGTTGGATAGCTGTATTGGTGGTGTCGTTCCGGACCAGCCGGTAACGGTCAACGTCAGTGGGCCGGGGACATCGAAGGTGGAGTTAGCTCTAGCCTGGGAGTGACCAGAAGGACCCGTGAGACGACATGCTGAACACCGCTGCGAATCCGTGTAATCCACAAAGCGATGCGATGGAGGGTGACGTTGGCAACTGCGGTGTTGACCGGTCAACCGTTGTGTCGGTCGGAGCGCAGTATCTGAACGCCCGCAATGCGCACCGCAATGCTCGGATAGTGACGGCTTACCGGCAACTTCAATTGGAGATAGATCGGCTATTCAATGATCTCGTCTGTGTTGATCAGCCAAGGGCGGTTCGAGTCGCGTTCACACGTTGTCATCTGCCGTACGCCAGCGACAAGGAACTCATAGCTGCGGTGGGGGCCCACGAAACACTTGAGATCACCAGTGCCGCAGCCTTCTCCGGTCGGCTTCACCCCTTGCTCAGCTGCGAGATCGGTGGTGAGTTCGACCGATTTCGCGCCATCCACGACCTCATTGGCCATGCGTGGCTGGAGAAGGGTTTCGACATCGATGGAGAAGGTGCCGCGTGGCTCGCCCAAGACCGGTTGCATAGCGATCTCGCTCGTTGGGCGCTCGCCACCGAAATTTGGGGTGTCAACAGTGCACGGTGGGTTACTGGTCAAGCACCTGAACTCAAAGCGTGTCTTCTGGATCCGGACACGCTTAGTACCTCTATCGCCAACTTGAGAAAAAAGACGACCTGAGACGGCGAGACCGGCTGAAAGCCGACATAGACGCACTCTTTCCTTCGTGATGTCAAGCGATTGGGTCCGTCTGTGTTATTGATTCGATGGCCAGCCATGCAAACGACTTCTCGCGGCTTCACCATTCCATACACCGTCGATGGTAGAGGGCCGCCATCGATCCTTGCTTCGAGAACAGCGACGATCCGCTTTGCCGTGGCGGCGGCGATCGACGGCTTGATGCGCGGTACTCGACCGTCCTCGCTGGGGTCAGTTCGCGTCTGCGCTGAGACGCCTGCGACGGCGGAGCCGTTCGGGGCGTCCCGGTCCACGATTGCGGCCGACTTCGTCAGCCTTACCGCTTCGAACAGGACTTTGAGCGAAGGAGCGCCGGCGATGACCTCGGGGTTGGACCGTCCGGGCCCGTCAGGCCGCCCGATGGGCGCATTCGCCGGCCTTGATTTCCCTGGTCCGTGCCGCAGGACGGCTGGCCGAAGCTGGGGATGTCGTCTACCGCAGAATCGAAGACTTCTCTGAGGCCGTAGCCGAAGCTCTGGGGACAGAAGACGAGACCACGATCCCGGCCGATTATCGACGCATCGCTCCTTGGCCTCCCTTGCCCAACCAAGGGATCCTTCGTTCGGAAGGCCGGCAGACGACCGACATTCTCCATGGATCGCAGTGCGGCCCGCGCACCGCCAGAACGGCTTAGAGTCGGTGCAACCCCCGACCCGAGGAGCCTTGCGATGGCGCTGCATCAGAAGAAGGAAGTCGCTAATCAGATCCTGGATTGCGTGTTCGCCTCCAAAGACCTCTCGGTGGCGTTGCCGAAGTACAAGTTCCCGGAACACGAGACGGTCCCCGACGTGGCCTATCAGGTGATACACGACGAGCTCCTGCTCGACGGCAACTCGCGCCAGAATCTGGCCACGTTTTGCCAGACCTGGGAGGAGCCCCAGGTCCATGCGCTGATGGACCTCTCGATGGACAAGAACCTCGAGGACAAGGATGAGTACCCGCAGACGGCGGAGATCGAGCGGCGTTGCGTGCACATGATGGCCGACCTCTGGCAGGCGCACGATGCCAGCAACACCGTGGGGACCTCGACCATCGGATCTTCCGAGGCATGCATGCTCGCCGGGATGGCCGCCAAGTGGCGTTGGCGAGCCCGGCGGCAGGCGGCGGGAAAGCCCTTCGACCGGCCAAACATGGTCTGCGGCCCCGTGCAAGTGGTATGGCACAAGTTCGCCCGGTACTGGGATGTCGAGATGCGCGAGATCCCAATGGCGCCGGGCAAATACTGCATGGATACCGAGCAGATGCTCGAACGGGTGGACGAGAACACCATCTTCGTGGTGCCAACGTTCGGTGTGACATATACCGGTGCCTACGAGCCGGTGGCCGAGCTGGCGCTGGCCCTTGATGACCTCCAGGAGCGAACCGGCCTCGATATCGACATGCACATCGACGGGGCGAGCGGTGGCTTCCTGTCGCCGTTTTGTGCGCCTGAGGTCGAGTTCGACTTCCGCATCCCGCGGGTGAAGTCGATCTCCACCTCGGGTCACAAGTTTGGCCTTGCCCCGCTGGGCGTCGGATGGGTGGTCTGGTCCGACGCCGCCGAGCTCCCCGAAGAACTCATTTTTCACGTCAACTACCTGGGGGGAGACATGCCGGACTTCCAGATCAATTTCTCGAGGCCGGCCGGCCAGATCATTGCCCAGTACTACGACTTCATCAGGCTTGGCCGGGCGGGCTATGCCTCCATCCACAATGCGTGTTACGAGACGGGCCAGTACCTCGCTGATGAGATCCCCAAGCTAGGCCCGTTCGAATTGCTGAGTCGCAGCCAGCCGGCCGAGGGCATCCCGGCGGTCACCTGGCGTATCAGGGAAGGCGAACAGCCGGGGTACACGCTCTTCGATCTGGCCGACCGTCTGCGAAACCGAGGCTGGCAAGTGCCCGCCTACACCTTGACCGGCTCGGCTTCGGACATATCGGTGCAGCGGGTGCTGGTGCGCCAGGGGGTAGACCGCGACCTGGCCTCACTCTTGCTGGACGACCTCAAGACGGCGACGGAGCACTTCGACCGCCACCCGGTGTCCGTGGCCATGACCCCCCAGGAGGCCGGAGGATTCAGCCACCTGTAGTGGCCTCTGGTTTCGGCCAGCAGTTCTGAGCCTCGCAGGGTCAGGGTCAGGATCAGGATCAGGATCAGGCTACGAAGGCATAGGGGCTGTCGGCAGGGACGATGTCTTTCCCCAACGGGGCGATGGCGATGGGGATGAGCTTGAAGTTGCCGAGGCCGAGCGGAATTCCGATGATGGTGATGCAAAGAGCGATGCCCGTCACCAGATGAGCGATGGCCATCCACAGGCCACACAAGATGAACCACAGGACGTTTCCCAGGGCTGAGCCTGCGCCCGCTGTCGGTCGTCTGACCACGACCCGCCCGAAGGGCCAGATGACGAACGCAGCCAATCGGAACGAAGCGATACCGAACGGGATGGTGACGATCAACACACACATGATGATCCCGAACGCCACATAGCCCAAGGCCAACCAAAGGCCAGAGAACACGAGCCAGATCACGTTCAGGATGAACCGCACAGCAGTGAGCATAGATCCAGGTCGAGAGCCGGGACGGGGCCCCTGTCGAACGTCAGTTCTCGCCTGATCCAGGAATTCCTGCGGCGGTGTTGTCAGGCAGCCGGCGGCTAGCTTCAAACTTCGAGGCCGCCACGGAAGGCCAGGACTCATTGTTGCCGGCTCAACCCCGATGCCTGATGCGGTCCATGGGTGAGTTGAAACCGGCCTGCACGCTTCTGGTTGCCACCCGATCCGGCCCGGCAAACATGGTCGCCGTATACTCTGCGCCGCTATGCCTTCGCCTATGGCCCGCCGGGCTCCGACGCATAGCTTGGGGGGAACGTGACATTTGACCCGATAGCTCTGACGGTCACCATCCGGATCGACAGCTGGCTGAGCCTACTGGTCACGATTGTCTTCGTTGTGGTCATGGCGGCTGCCAGCCGCCGCGTCCTCGGGGTCCGCCCGGGGAGGGTGCGCGGGTTCATCTGCAGCATTCTCGGCTGGATCGTCGGTTTCGCCGGAGCCGACGCAGCCGTACGCAACGGCGACAAGGCGACGGCGTTCGCGTTGGCCGTGCTCTTCGGTCTGTTGGCCACCATGGCGTTCACCATCATCTCCGAGATCGTCGCCAATCCGAAGGCCAGGGACGTCAACAAGTCAAGGCGGCGAGGCTTCCTTCACCCGTTCTCCCGGGTCAGAGAAGCCCTGTCGCCCATCGGCCGTTTCTGGGAGGTCTCCCGCCACGCCCGACGCCGCGGCTTGGCCCGACCTCGGTTCGCGTCGATCGACGGGATTACCTCCGAGGAGTTCGGGGATCGCCTTCGCCAGACTCTCGAGGACTCCGGTGGGATGTTCGTCAAGTTCGGACAGATCGCCTCGACCCGAGGTGATCTGCTGGCCCCTCCCGTCATCGATGCGTTGTCAGAGCTGCGCTCGTCGGTCCGACCCATACCGGCCGACCAGGTCCGTCCGTTGATCGAGGACGAGCTCGATCAACGGGTGGAGGAAGTGTTTTCGTCCTTCGATTGGGAGCCGCTGGCGGCAGCCTCGATCGGACAGACCCACCGAGCCGTGCTCTTCAGCGGCGAACGGGTGGTCGTCAAGATTCAGCGCCCAGGTATGAGCGATCTCCTTCGCCGGGACGCCACCGTCCTGCGCATGATGGCGTCCATCGCCGAGCGAAGGGTGCCCAGCGCTCGCCGACTCGGACTTCGGGACTTGGCTGAGGAGCTCATCATCAGCATGTCTCGGGAGCTCGACTACCAGCGCGAGTCGGCAATGAGCAAGCGGCTCGACACCCAGTCGGGCAACGACATGTCGGTCAGCATTCCCAGAATGTACGACTCGATTTCGACGAGCCGTCTCTTGGTCATGGAGGAGATCATGGGCCGGTCTGTCGACGACGCACTGGCCCTGCAGACGTGCGGGGTGCCTCGAGAGGTGCTGGCCAAGGGGCTCTTGCAGGCCTTCATCTTCCAGGTGCTCCAAGGCGGTGCCTACCATGCCGACCCGCATCCGGGGAACGTGTTCGTCGATGAATCAGGCCAGCTCTGGCTGCTCGACTTTGGTGCCGTGGGGCTCCTCGATACCAATTCGAGACAGTCGCTCAAGGAGATAGCCCTCGGGATGTCCATTGGTGAGCCGATGTTGATGGCCCGGGCCGTTCGGCGCCTGTCCGGAACGGACAGTGTCGACCTGCGTCTCCTGGAAGCAGATTTGAGTGCGCTCATGGTCGAGGCGGATACCGGAGGGCGCTTCGATCCAAAGGCCATCCCGGCCATTCTCTCCCTGATGGGGCGTCACGGACTGCGTGTCCCCCGGTCGATGACGACCTTGTCGCGGGCGCTGCTCACCCTGGATGGCACGTTGAAGATCATCGACCCCATGTTCGAGATGTCCGCCGAGGCCACTGCCCTGGTCGGCGACATCGACTCCGGCGGGACGGTGATGACCGATGATCTCGTCAAGCACGAGTTGCTCCGCGCCCTGCCGGTGTTGCGCGGCTTGCCTGACCACCTCGACGAGCTGGCGACCCAACTCCGCGCCGGTCGCATGCGCGTGCAGGTAGAGCGATTCGCGGGTGAAGACAGGCAAGTGGTGGACGGATGGCTGGACAGGATCCTCTTCGTGGCCATCGGGGGGTTCGGGACCCTATCTTCAGCCATCCTCCTGGTCGCAGCCGGCGCGGCGCATTCGCAGGCCGTCAGCGATGCCCTGCGCGGCGTCGGGTTTGTCGGGCTTGCCTTCGGATTGGTCCTGCTTATGCGATCCCTGGCTCAGATGCTCCAGAACCAGAGGCGGCCTCGCCCTGAGTGACGACGGAGCGGGATGATCTATCAACATCGACATCGAGTGAGGAACCACGATGCCTGAAGAGGCCAATCATCAATCGCGGGTACGGCCCACGTACGCTCGTGGCGAACGAGAGCTACTGGATCGCTGGTTGGAATTCCATCGGGCCACGCTGCTGGTCAAATGCGAAGGACTGACCGACCGGCAACGCAAGGATCGGCCAGTGGCTCAGTCAGAGCTGTCGCTTCATGGTCTGGTGCGCCACTTGGCCGAAACAGAACGAAATTGGTTCCAGCGGGTACTGCTGCGGGATCTCGAGCGTCATCCGATCTGGCCGGGCGGGGCTCTCGTCCCGCTCGACGAGGCCAACTGGCACGACGATCTCGATGCATGGCGGGCCGAGTGTGACGCCAGCCGTCGGGTCGCTGCAGCTCACAGCCTTGACGATTACGGCTTTTGGCGGGACCACCAGGTGTCATTGCGCTCGATCTACCTGCACATGATCCAGGAGTACGCCCGGCACAACGGTCACGCCGACTTCCTCCGCGAGCTGGAGGATGGCGCGGTCGGGCTGTGACCTGCCGTTGGCAGCGCCAGCGCGTCGCGCCGGGAACCTCCCAGCGGTCCGGCCAGCGGTGACGGGGGCACCTGACCCCGGTCAGAGCATTAGGTACGCCAGCTAGGCGGCCATCGGGCCTCGGACTCGGCGGTTGGTCGCAGTAGCCTTCAGACATGACAGACATCGAGGTGTTCGTCGACCCCAGCTGCCCGTGGGCCTGGATCACGTCTCGCTGGGTGCTCGAGGTGGCTCCCGCCCGAGACCTGACCGTGTACTGGCGCTCCTACTGCCTGGAAATCCGGGACGATTACGGTGTGGCACCAACTGTTCCGGAGGAGTTCCGGCAACGGGCCCTCGACGGCCATGCCTTTTCCCACCGCATGCTGCGGATCTTCGAGGCAGCGCGGGCAGAGGCTGGAGAAGACGCGGTGGGCCGGCTCTACTCGGAATGGGGCCGGAGGTTCTTCCTCCCCAAGCGCCTCAAAGACGGGAACCTGCTGGCCGACAGCATCGAGGCGGCGGGACTCGATGCTTCACTCGTAGCGGCGGCGGATGACGAGAAGTGGGACGCCCCGATCCGTGAATCCATGGAAGTGGCGTACGCCTTCGGTGGACCGAAGACCCAGACCCCAACCATCGTGGTGCGGGCCGACCCTCCGCACGGGTTCAAGGGGCCAGTGATGGCTCCCGCCCCTCAGGGAGATGCCGCTCTCCGGCTCTGGGATGCCGTCCAGGTCTTGTCGGAGTACCAGGGGTTCTTCGAGATCAGCCGGCCCCGTGCCAACCCCCCGCGGGTAGAGGTACCCACCAAGGCGACCTCGTTGAGATAATGAATCGATGTCCGGTGCTCCTTCGTGGGACCGGACTGCGATCTCTGGAAACGATCAGGTCCGGCGTTCGAGCTGGAGCGTCTGACGCCTCGGTCCAGACCATGGCGGCGAGCTGGATGGATGCATGCATGCGACACCGTCATCACGCGGGGGCGTCGTCCGATTGCGCATCGGTCGCGCCCCGAAAGTGGTGGTCTGCGAGCCGATCCCAGACCACTCCGTCTTCTCACACCTAGTGGCGATGTAGTCACTTTTAGGGCATGCCTTACCCGGCTGTGCAACGTGGTGTGCGGCGACGAGGGGGCAACAAGTGCTCAAGGTCATTTCTCGGGCGGTCATGAAGCACCCGTGGCGGGTACTGCTCCTCTGGTTGATCGGTTCGGCCATCGTCATCGGATTGGCCCCGAAGCTGGGTGACTATACGACTGCCAACCAACAGAGCTTTCTGTCCAAGAGCTACGAGTCGATCCAGGCTCAGGACGTCATCAACCAAAAGTTCCCCACCCAGTCGGGCGCGGCGGGATCGTTGGTGGTCAACCGGTCCGATGGCGCCGTCCTTTCTCAGGACGACCAATCGAAGGTCGGCTCCCTGGCTACGAGCCTCCAGAACGACAAGATCCCCGCCGTTGTATCAGCCATGGTCACGGCCAACTCGTTGTCCAAAAACGGCAAGGTCGAGATCGTGCAGGTCCAGTTCGCCGGGCAGGCCGGCGACGAGGCTGTCAACAATGCCGTACCCGTCGTTCGGTCGGACGCCACGAAGTTCCTGGCCGGTAGCGGGTTGAACGTCGGCCTCACCGGGAGCGCGTCCAGGTCGGTCGATACCAATGCGGCCTATGACCATGCCGAGAAGATCATCGGCATCGCCACCATCATCCTGATCGTGGTCCTCCTCGGTCTCATCTTCCGGAGCCCCATCGCCGCTGTGCTTCCTATCGTGGTCATCCTCTTGATCCACAGCGTCACCCAGAGCCTGACTGCCGCATTGGCCAAGGGCTTCGGGTTCAACGTCGGGAACTCGCTTGGGCCACTGCTCATCGTCGTCCTCTTCGGCGTGGGTACCGATTACATCATTTTCATGTTGTTCCGTTACCGAGAGAACCTGCACCGCGGCGAGGGATACAAGGACGCGTTGCGAGACGCCACCGAGGTGATCGACAAGGTCATTGCCTCGTCCGCCCTGACGGTCATGGCCGCCTTCGCTGCGCTCCTCCTGTCCTCACTGGGCTCGCTGAAGACGTTGGCGCCGGGCCTGATCGTCGCCGTTGCCGTCATGCTCGTGGCCGCACTGACGCTCGTCCCCGCACTGCTCGTGCTCTTGGGCAAGCACCTGTTTTGGCCGGCTGGCCCGGGAACTCCGGCTGCCGATCCGAAGTCGGCTCGGATCGGACACTTCGTGTCGGAGCACCCGGTCTGGCTGGCCGGAGGGATCCTCGTCGTGCTCGTCGGCCTCTCGATGGGGATCATCAACTACACCTCCACGTACAACACGCTGGGCGAGCTTCCGTCCTCGACGGAGTCCCTGGTCGCCTACAACACTCTGCAGACTGCGTTCCCGCCTGGGGCGTTGGCCCCGACCCAGGTCATGGTCAACGGGAAGGGCCCGATCGACCCGAACTCGTTGACCAATCTCACCAATCGGCTGACGAGTGCCAAGGGAGTGGCATTCGTCTCGCCGCCCCAACTGAGCGCTGACACTACGGCTGCGGTGGTGACCGTCGTGTTGAGCGACAATCCGTTCAGCCAGTCAGCCCTGGACGACGTTGAAGGACCAATTCGCCAAGCGGCCCACGGGTCCGTCCCGGGGGAGAGCCTGCTCGTCGGTGGGCAGACCTCGACGTTGGTGGACGTCAGGAGCTCTCTGAACAAGGACATCCATCTCGTGATCCCGGTTGCGGCAGGCATCATCGCGGTGATTCTCGGGCTTCTGCTCCTGTCCATCGTTGCGCCGCTGTACCTGATCATCGGCGTCGCGCTGACGTATGCCGCCACATTGGGGGCCAGCGCGTTCGTGTTCATCAACGGACTGGGCTACTCGGGCATCGATTTTGCCAACCCCATCGTCTTGTACCTGTTCGTCATCGCCATCGGCACCGACTACAACATCTTGATGTCCGGCCGACTTCGCGAGGAGTTCAAACGCGGGAGATCGCCGAGGGAGTCAGTTCGGGTCGCCGTTACCCACGGTGCCCCGGCCGTCTGGGCTGCCGGGCTGATCCTGGCCGGGACGTTCGCGTCCCTCCTCATCTCGGGGATCGCCAACCTGGTCGAGCTGGGCTTCGGCGTGACCATCGGGATCCTCATTGCCGCCTTCTTGTTGGCACCGGTGCTCGTGCCCTCGATCTCACAGCTCCAAGGGCGTACCTTCTGGTGGCCCAGCCGGGCCCCGAAGGTGGTGCCCGAAGAGCGCGACGACAAGGTCAAGGCGCTGCGGTGAGCGAGGTGCTCTCGACCTAGTATCGATAACCACGCCGCATGCTCAGGTCGGAGGGCAGCCGACACCATGACAGCAGAAGATCCCGATGTCCTGGCCGAGGGGATGGTGGCCGGAACGGACGCCTGGCACCGGCGACTGCACCACGTTCCCAGGGGGGCGCTGTCCGGTGACACGGCCCAGAGCCCGGGCATGCGGCGGTATCAGGCTGTCTCGGGTCGATCGACCGGCTCGCAGAAGATTTGGATGGGGGAGACCCACATCGCCGCCGGCATGCGCTCATCCGACCACCACCACGGCGACTCGGAGACAGGCATCTATGTGGTTTCCGGTCATCCCGTTTTCGTCTTCGCCGACGGACACGACGAGATGCGCATCGAGGCATCCCCGGGCGACTACATCTTCGTTCCCCCCTACGTACCCCACCGCGAGGAGAATCCCTCCTCGGAAGGTGAGGCCGTCGTGGTCCTGGCTCGGAGCAGCCAGGAATCGATCGTCGTAAACCTTGCCAGCCTGTGGGACGCGGACCGCCCAGACGTCGACGCTCCATAAAGGCCAGACGACCGCGGGTCCAGACCTCCGCTCCCTGCCGATGAGTTCAGCGTCGGCTGCCCGTCTCAGTCCCGGTGGCCACTTTGGCCACGATAGGAGGTAGATCATGGCCAAGCTGTTGTACTCCGCCACCGTGTCGCTGGACGGCTTCATCGCCGGCCCCGAGGGTGACATGTCGTGGCTCACCGAGTACCTCGGGCCCAATCCGACGATTGACGAGGTGATCGGCGATATCGGCTCGATTCTCATCGGGCACCGCACCTTTGGTGGCGACGACCCCCACAAGGGCACGCCCAGCGAGGGCGAGCCCTTCGGTGGCGGGTGGAGCGGACCTCAGTTCGTGCTCACCCACCACGTACCGGACGCCCCGATACCCGGCATCACCTTCGTCGGTGACCTCGAAAGCGCCATCGCCCAGGCCAAGGCGGCCGCCGGTGACAAGTACGTCAACATCCTCGGCGCCCATATTGCCCGGCAGTGCCTCGAGGCGGGTCAGCTGGACGAGATCCTCGTCTGCATCGCCCCCGTGCTGCTCGGCGACGGTGTCCGGCTCTTCGAGCACCCGGGCGGGACCAACGTCAAGCTCGAACGCATCAGCTTGACCCAGTCGCCGGGAGCGACGAATCTTTGGCTTCGATTGGTCTGATGACGCAGCAACGAGGGCGATCACGGCAGTTGATGACGAAGCAGGTGCTTCGGGCACTCCAGTAGGTGCCGGTCGGCCCGCTCAACCAGCCCGGTCGGCCCGGTGAAACCGTCATAGGATGAGCCACGACCCAGGAGGAATACCCATGAGCCTGACCGAATCCGCCACCATTACCCTGAACGCGCCGGACCACTTCTTCGTGGGCGGCGGATGGGTGAAGCCGTCGAGCCCCGACATGATCGACGTGATCAACGCCAGCACCGAGGACGTCATGTTCCAGGTGGCGGAGGCCAAGGCGGAGGACATGGCCAAGGCAGTCGGGGCGGCCCGGGAGGCCTTCGACCACGGTCCATGGCCTCACCTGAGCCACGCCGAACGGGCCGAGTACCTGCGGAAGATCGCCACCTCCCTGGAGGAGCGGAGCCTCGAGATCAGCGAGATCTGGTCGGGCCAGATGGGCGTGCTCCATTCCATGGCCAAGGCCGGTGGCGCAGGGTTCGGGAACCCCTTCCGGACGTACGCCAAGCTTGCTGACGACTTTGAATTCGAGGAGCGCCATCCGCCGACGAGCGGCGGAAACGTCGGCCTCCTGGTTCGGGAGCCGGTGGGCGTGGTTGGCGCCATCATCCCGTGGAACGGCCCCATCGGCCTGATCGCCCACAAAGTGGCCCCCGCCCTTCTGGCCGGGTGCACGGTCATCCTCAAGGCCTCCCCGGAGGCTCCGGGCGAGGCCTATGTCTTCGCCGAGATCGCCGAGGCCATCGGGATCCCACCGGGCGTCATCAACGTCGTGACCGCCGATCGGGAGGTCTCGGAATTGCTGGTGACCGACCCCCGCGTCGACAAGATCACCTTCACCGGGTCCACCGCGGCCGGTCGGCGCATCGCCTCGCTCTGTGGCGAGCGCATTGCCCGCGTCACCCTCGAGCTCGGTGGCAAGTCCGCGGCCGTGGTCCTCGATGACTACGACATCGCCACCGCGGCCAAGGCCATCACCGGGCGGGCGTGCATGATGACGGGGCAGGTGTGCTCGTCACTGACCCGGATCGTGGTCGGACGGGATCGCCACGACGACATGGTCGATGCGCTGAGCGAGTCCTTCTCCAACGTCAGGGTGGGCAGCGCCTTCGACCCGGAGAGCGGCATGGGACCCCTGGCCATGGAGCGGCAGCGCGATCGGGTGGAGGGCTACATCGCCAAGGGCATCGACGAGGGGGCGACCCTGGCCTCAGGCGGACACCGACCGGACAGCCTCAGCCGGGGCTGGTTCATCGAACCAACGGTCTTCGGCAACGTGGACAATTCCCACACCATCGCCCAAGAAGAGATCTTCGGGCCGGTGCTAAGCGTGATTCCCGCCGATGACGAACAGGACGCCATCGACATCGCCAACGACACCATCTACGGGCTCAACAACTCGGTGTTCACCAATGATGTCGACCGCGCCTACGAGGTGGCCCGCCAACTCCGCTCGGGTACCGTCGGCCAGAACTCGTTCCGGACCGACTTCGGCATCGCCTTCGGTGGATTCAAGCAGTCGGGGATCGGGCGCGAGGGCGGCCGGGACGGCCTGCTGCCCTTCCTCGAAGCGAAGACCATCATCCTCGACGGGGAGCCGACCCAGACCCACTCGTAAGGTGGCGTGAGCTCCGCTCGCCAGCCCCGGGACTTGCTCAGACGACGGGGCGAGCGAGCGGGACCACGTTGAACTGTTCCCGCACCTGATCGAGGGGTAGCTCCACCAGAGCCAGGTGGTCGACCTGGCTGAGGTCGGCGCTGCACTGGGAGCCGCGCTCGAGGCCTTCCCCGAACAACTCGGGGACACCCTGGCGATCCAATGTGGAGACCTTGGCCCGGATGGCACCGTGGTTCAGGACGCCCGATTCGTGGATCGAAAGGGTGACGAGGAACTCGAGCCAGTTCCGGCGGCTGTCGTTGGCCGCCCACAGGAATCCCGAGCGGGCGATCTCACCGGGGGCGGTGGGTTCGTAGCCGGTGATTACGTGGTTCATGTCGTGGTTCACGTAGTGCGCAGGCAGATGGATGTCATCACCGGGCAGGGTGATGCCGTTTCGGCGATAGAACTCGACATAGGAGTACCCGAGCGTCCCCTCGGGTAGATCGTGGAGCGCCCGCAAGCGCTTGGCCAGCTCGTGGTCGGGCTCGGTCAAATGAAGGTAATCGTCTCGGAGGGACGCCTCTGAGATCTCGGGGAGGATTCCTGCATAGAAGCGCTCGAGGTCGTTCGATGCCTCGTCCGCTCCCGCATCCAGTGACTCTCGAATGACCCTGAGCTCGACCTCGCTTACTCCGAGAGCCGACACGTAGGCCTCGACCCTGTTCACCTGGTTCTCGGATTGGGGATGCCGACAGAGCTCGAGCGTCATCAGGATCTCGCAGAAACGGAGCCGGGCGTCGGGGCGCACGAGGGCGTCGGCGAGATCGCCGGGGCCGAAAGGCACAACCTGATCCAGGCTGAGATCCGGTCGTTTCCACAGATCCGCCACGATCGAGCCGAGCACGACCGCCTGCTCACTGGTCGGGCCCCCATCGACATCTATGCCGCCGACCAGTCCGGCGACAAGGGGTTCGATCTCATCCGCCCGGAATGAAGCACCCATGGGACCTCCTCTGACGACGCTGGAACGGGCCCGTGGCCCCTGAACTCCGTGATTCTAGGGACAGGTGGAAGTACGGTTCGGCGTCAATGCATGTCGTCGGCCCGTGGTCGCCAGGTCACGGCGGTCGGTGAGGAACCCATATACGCTGAACCGATTGCACCCGGCCCTTCTCTGCCCACTGCCAGCCGGCCATCGGCCTCGGTGAGCGAAGACTCGAAGTACCCATGCCGGGCACGAACCCGGCCATGACCACCGTCGTCTCCGAGATCCCTCCCGACGTCGACACTGCACCGGTCGTCAGCCCCACCATCGTCGGCGGATCCATGCGACGTCGGCGATTCGCCGGTGCCCTGACCTCCATCGTGGTGGTGGGCCTGGCTTTCCGGGTGGCCTACGTCCTCATCTTCACACAGCACGAGAACAACAAGATCTACGACTCGTTCTGGTACGGGGTCACCGCCAACGAGCTCAGGCAGGGGCACTTCTTCGCCTTGCCGTTCACCGGTGGCCCCACGGCCGCCCATCCGCCGCTCACGTCGATACTCGCCGGCTCGGTCAATTTCCTCATCGGCCCGCATGCCGGGACCACGTTCCAGCGCCTGGTCATGGCGGTGCTCGGTGCCGGCGTCGTCCTCTGCGTCGGCCTGCTGGGCCGCTCCGTCGCCGGTCCCTGGGTCGGGCTGACGGCGGCCGGCCTCGCTGCCCTGGCCCCCAACTTCTGGATCCCGAGCGGCGTCATCATGTCGGAGACCCCGGCCATGCTCTTCATGGCCTTGATCCTCCTCGCCGTCGTCCGTCTCCTTCGATCTCCCACCCTGACCATGGCGGCGTTGCTGGGTGCGGCCTGCGGCGCCGAAGCGCTCGTGCGAGCGGAGCTGCTGCTCTTCGTACCCTTCCTCTTGGTCCCGGCGATTCTGGCGGCCCGCACCGTGCCCCTCCGCCGGAGGTTCGGGCTATTGGCTATGGGCCTGTTGGTCACGGTGCTGGTCCTGGCCCCCTGGGTGGGGCGGAACCTGGCCGCGTTCACCGACCCGACGTACATCTCAACGGGGAATGGCTACGCGCTGCTCGGTGCCAACTGCCCCCAGACCTACAACGGACCGCAGCTGGGTTCCTGGAGCCTTGCCTGCTCGTCCTCCGCCCCGACCCATGGGGATGAGTCGGTACAGGCGGCCCATGCCCAGCACGTCGCCGTGCAGTACGCCGAGCACCACACCGGACGGATTCCCGTCGTGGTCCTAGCCCGAGTGGGCAGGCTCTGGGACTTCTACGAACCCATTCAGATGGCAGACGTAGACGTGAACGAGGGTCGGCCGGTGCAGGCATCCCTGGCCGGACTGGGCTTCTACTATGCCCTCCTTCCCCTGGGCATTGCCGGCATCGTGATCTACCGTCGCCGCCGGATTCGCCAGTGGTTCCTGGTGGTGCCGGCGGCGGTCCTCAGCCTCGTCGCCGCGGTGGTCTACGGATCGGTCCGGTTCCGAGCGCCCTTTGAGGTGTGCCTCGTCGTCCTCGCCGCTCCGCCCCTGGTGGTGGTGGGGCAGGCACTCGGCCATCGGATGGCAGATCACCGCGCTCGACGCCGGGGTCGCCGCGACGGGAGGCAGGGAGGCGCGCACGCACATGCGGCGCGCACCTCGAACGCACCCACTGGCGGATGACCGCGGGGTGAGCACCCCGGAGGTGAGCGCACCAACGAAAGGCAGAGCACCATGACCGGAATCCCACGGACCTTCGCCAGCGACAACTGTGCCGGCATCCACCCGGTCGTCCTGTCCGCCATCGCCGAAGCCAACGTCGGTCATGCCCCGTCCTACGGGGCCGACCCGGTCACCGCCGAGGCCATCGAGCTCTTCCGGCACCACTTCGGGGAGGACGCGGAGGTCTTCTTCACCTTCAACGGGACCGGCGCCAACGTGGTGGGCCTCCAGTCGCTGCTCCGTCCCTTCGAGGCGGTCATCTGTGCCGCGAGCGCCCACATCAACGTGGACGAGTGCGGGGCACCCGAGCGATTCCTGGGCAGCAAGCTCATCACCGTGTCCACTGCGAACGGGAAGCTGACACCGGACCTGGTGGATGCGGCCGTCACCGGGGCGGGCGACGAGCACCACGTCCAGCCGCGGGTGGTGTCGATCACCCAGTCCACCGAGGTCGGCACCTCCTACTCGGTCGCCGAGGTCGCGGCACTGGCCCAGCGGGTTCACGACCTGGACATGTGGTTGCACGTCGACGGCGCACGGCTGTCGAACGCAGCCGCCCACCTCGGAGTGGGGTTGGGAGCCTTCGGAGCCGACGGTGGCGTGGACGTCCTGTCCTACGGGGCGACCAAGAACGGCGCCATGGGTGCCGAAGCCGTGGTCTCCTTCCATCCGGAGGCACACTCGTCTCTCCGCTTCATCCGCAAGCAGTCCATGCAGCTGTCGTCGAAGATGCGATTCGTGGCCGCCCAATTCAGAGCCCTCCTGTCCGACGAGCTATGGCGGGACAACGCGGCGCACGCCAACGAGATGGCCGGACGGCTGGCGGCTGGCGTGACCGAGATTCCGGGAGTGACCGTTGCCTATCCCGTCGAGGCCAACGGGGTCTTCGCCTCATTGCCCGGTGCCGTGACCGAGGAATTGCAGCGCCAGTACCCGTTCTACGTCTGGGACCCGCCTGCAGGGGTGGTGCGGTGGATGACCTCGTTCGACACGACCGAGCAAGACGTCGATGAGTTCGTCGCCCTCGTCTCCCGGCTGATGGACGGGCACAAACCGTAGCCACGGAACCACTGACCTATGCGGTGATCGCAGGAAGACACACTGTGAGGTGATGCTGAGAGTTGTATGACCCAATTGTGTGACCGATGACGCGCTCCCGTGCGAACGGAAGGTGAACAACTCGTGTCGAGGGAGTGCTTCAACCGGAGCCGCTCCGTCGGCCCGGCTCATTGTTCGGCCAGGATGGCGGCCAGCTCGGCCAACTGGTCGCGGACGATGGGTCCCGTGGTCTCGACGATGGCTTTGGTGATCAGCCCGGTGAACGGGTAGGGCGCCAGGTAGCCCGGTCCCACCGCTGGTCCCCATTCATAGCCACAGGTCAGACCGACCCCGACGCCGTTGAAGCCCGAGGGCGTGAACCGGGGCAGTGTGCCGCTGGCCACCGTCTCGCCATCGCAGGCCAAGCGCACATCGCCGCCCAGCCCCTCGTCCTTTTCGAACTCGAAGGACACGGTGTGATCGCCAAACGGGAGTGGGCTCTCGGCCACCACGATCTGGTGCTCTTTCCCGTACAGGTTGTGCACGTACCGGAGTCGTCCCTCGAACACGTGAAACGACCAGCCACCGAGGGCGCACCCCAGGGCCACCAGGGCCCCTTCGGGGACGATGCCGGCGGGGATGCTCACGTCGACGGTGATGGCGTGGGACCGATTGCGGACGTTGACCGCGGTCTGCTCGGGCACGGGGGCACCACCGGGGAAGTACCGGTATCGATCGCGTGGCCGTCGATGATCGGGTTTGGGGTGGGCCAGCGTCCACAGCACCCGATTGTCCAACGGGAGCACCTGGTTCTGACGGGCCTGCTCCCACCACAACGCCACCAGCTCGGCCACCCGGTCCGGCTCCTCACCGGCCAGGTCCCGTGACTCGGAGAGGTCCTCAGCCACGTGGTAGAGCTCCCACACATCGTCGTCGAACGATGCGTTGGGGTTCAATCCGTCGTCGTAGAGTGGCCCGACGGGATGGAAGGTGACCGCTTTCCAGCCGCGATGGTAGATGGCCCGGGACCCGAACATCTCGAAGTGCTGGGTGTGATGGCGCTCCGGGGCCGAGGCTCCGTCAGGACCGAGCAGGTAGCCGAAGCTCGTCCCGTCAATGGATGACTGGCGAACCGAGTCGATCTCTGGCGGGGCGCTCACGCCGGTCAGCTCCAACACGGTCGGGAGCACGTCGATGGCGTGGGCGAACTGGTGGCGGATGCCTCCGGCATCGGCGGAGAGCCGGGCCGGCCAGCTGACGATGCACGGATCGGCCACCCCGCCCTGATGGACCTCCCGCTTCCAGCGCTTGAACGGGGTGTTGCCGGCCATGGTCCAGCCCCACGGGTAGTTGTTGTGGCTAGACGGGCCACCGATCTCTTCTCGGCGGTCGTACATCTCGGCCGGCCCGGCCGGGTCGAGGTTGGAGAGCCGCACGTCGTTGATGGAGCCATCCGGTCCACCTTCGGCGCTGGCCCCGTTGTCCGACACCACCATGATCACCGTGTCCTCGAGCTCGCCGAGGTCCTCGACCATGGCGATGACCCGACCGAGCTGATGGTCGGCATGGGACAGGAAGCCGGCAAAGCACTCCATGAACCGAGCGGCCACGACGCGTTGGTGGTCGTCGAGCGTCTCCCAGGCCGGTACCCATGACGGTCGGGGACTGAGGACGGTTCCCGGCGGCACGATCCCGAGCTCGAGCTGGCGGGCCAACGTGCGCTGGCGCCACACGTCCCACCCCTCGTCGAAGGCACCGGCGTACCGTTCGATCCACTGGGCCGGCGCATGGTGGGGCGAATGACACGCCCCGGTGGCGAAGTAGAGGAAGAACGGCTGGTCGGCATCGACGGCGCGGAGGTCGGAGACGAACTCGATGGCCCGATCGGCCAGGTCCTCGCTGAGGTGATAGCCATCCTCCACCGAGGTTGGCGGACGAACGGAATGGTTGTCGTGGTAGAGGGCAGGGGCGAACTGGTGGGTCTCGCCCCCGTGGAACCCGTACCAGCGATCGAACCCCCGGCCCAACGGCCAGGTGGAACGCGGGGCACCCATGTGCGTCTCGTCTTCGGGGCTGAGGTGCCACTTGCCCACCGCGTAGCTGGCGTAGCCGCGGGCTCGGAGGATCTCGCCCAGGAACCCGTTCTCTTTTGGCGGACTGCCCCAGTAGCCGGGGAAGCCGATGGCCAGGTCGGCCACCCGTCCCAGCCCGTTTCGGTGGTGGTTGCGTCCGGTCAGGAGGCAGGCTCGAGTGGGCGAGCACAGCGCGGTGGTATGGAAGTTGGCCAGGCGGATTCCGGTTGCGGCCAGCCCGTCCATGACCGGCGTGGCGATGTCCGATCCGTAGCAACCGAGCTGGGCGAATCCGACGTCGTCGAGGACCACGAGCACCACGTTGGGGGCGCCGTCGGGGGGATGGGGAACCGGCGGCCACCATGGCTCCGAATCACGCCAATCGTCTCCGATCCGGCCGCCGAACTCCGCACCGTAGGTCATGAGTGACTCCTCCGTTGGGAAAATATGTTTTAGGTTGGCCGCAGGGTCCATGATGTAGCGCGGAGATGACGGTACCGCGGCACCGGTCCCGCGCGCCGGGTCTGGCGGAGAGGAGGCGATCCATGAGCGGTTCCACGGCAGCGGGCGTCGGCATACAGGTCGCGCAGCTGGCCGACATGGCCAGGAGCTACCCCGACGAGGTCGGCTACCGCGTCGTCGACGGCGGCCAGCTGACCTTCAGCCAGTGGGACCGGCAGTCCAGCCGTCTCGCCCGTGGTCTGGTGGCGTCCGGGGTGGGCCATGGGGGCCGCGTTGCGCTCCGCCTGAACGGTGTGAACGCAGTTCGCTGGGTCGTGGCCTACGCCGCCATACACAAGGCCGCAGCAGTGGCGGTGCCCATCGACCCCCGGTTGGCTCCGCCGGAGGTCGTCCACATGCTGGCCCACGCCGGCGTGGTCGCTCTGATTACCGATGGCGAACGGGTCGAGAGCGCGTTGGCCAGCGTGGCCGACGAACCCGACCGCCTTGCCGCGCTGTCAGTGGTCGTCGATGCCTCGATCACCGACTTGGACAGCGCAAAACCACCACCTTCCGGGGAGCCACGTGGCCGTGGGGGAGGGCCGAGGTGCCTGTCCTGGGACGAGGCGCTCGACGACGACGAGTCCGCCTTCCAGCTCGCCGTGGATGGTGACGACCTCTCCGAGATCCTATTCACCTCGGGTACCACCGGTCATCCCAAAGGGGTGGCCGTGCGCCACGTAAACGCCTCCTCGGTCCCCAACTCCACGCCGTCGTGGAGCGGGGGCCTCTGGCTCCATGCCAGCCCGCTGGCCACCTTTGCCGGCATCACCTTCGTGTACACCCCCATGAAACTGGGGTTGACCAGCGTGTACCAGCCGCAGTTCGATGCCGGGCGATGGCTGGAGTTCGTCGAGTCCGAGTATCCGCTGGCCGTCTTCCTGGTCCCAGCCATGGTCCAGTTGGTCCTGAGCCACCCGCGGTTCGACGATGCCGACCTGTCGTCCATCCAGATCTGCTCGGTGGGCAGCGCACCGTTGGCGCCGGCCGCCATCGATCGCCTCCAAGAGCACATGCCTGATGCCGCGGTGTCCAACAACTACGGGATGACCGAAGCCGGATCGGTGTACTGCGTCATGCCCAAAGGCCAAGCCGTCCGTCGCCCCGGATCGGTGGGGAAGCCGCTCCCTCCGGCCGAAGTCCGTTGCGTCGACGCCGATGGGCAGGCCGTCCCGCCCGGTACCTACGGAGAGGTCCGGCTGCGAATTCCCGGTCGCCAGCGGGAGTACTTCGACGATCCCGGTGCAACCGCGGAGGCGTGGGTCGACGGGTGGCTGCGCACCGGCGACATCGGTCGGCTCGACGAGGATGGCTACCTCTACATCGGAGGTCGGGCCAAGGACGTGATCATCAGGGGCGGGAGCAATATCTACGCCGTCGACGTGGAGCACATCATCCTCTCGCACCCGGCGGTGGCCGAGGTGGCCGTGATCGGGATTCCCCATGACGTCCTGGGAGAGGACGTGGCCGCGGTGGTGGCGCTGCGACCCGGACAGGACGTCGATGGAGACGAGCTCCGGCAACATTGCCTCGCCTCGCTGGCCTCCTACAAGGTGCCCAGGCGGTGGGAGTTCATCGCCGAGCTGCCGAGAAACCCGGCTGGCAAGGTGTTGAAGAGCGAGGTTCGATCCCGCCTCGTGGGGGACAGCGCCGGGGACTGAGTGGACGGTGGCCCCACCGGTGTCGACCAGATGCTTCCCCCGAACCCTGACACGCGTATCATAGAACTACAGCCGGAAAACACGTATAGTCGTGCCAGCTCATGAGTACGGTCCCCGCCACCCGGTCGCCCCTGGGGAGGGGCATGATGTTCCCGGTCGGCACCACCGTACGCACGACGCTGACAACCTGGGGGGGAAGATGATGCGAGTTCACCGGAGGACGAGAAGACGGTTGGCGGGAACGGTCACCGCACTGCTGACGGGAGCAGTCCTCCTGGTCGGCGTTTCGGGCCCGAGCGCGGCGGCGACCAAGACGGCGGCATCGACGACCATCAACGTCGGTGCCATCTCGTCGCTGACCGGTTCCATTGCCGCCGACTTCGACGCCTTCGTGCCCGGGATGCAGGCCTACTTCGACATGGTCAACGCCAACGGCGGGGTCAACGGGCACAAGCTGGTGCTGGCGGCCAACCTGGACGACGGTGGCAACCCCAGCCAGTTCACCTCGCTGACCCACACGCTGCTCCAACAGGATCACGTCTCCGCCGCGGCCATCTCCACCTTCTTCTTCAACCCGAGCCTCTACGCCCAATCCGGCATACCCACGTACGGCTATAACGTGAGCGGCAACTGGAACGGTCCCGACAACCTGTTCGCCGCCGGGGGTTCCGTACAGAACTTCCAGGCCGGGGTGGCCCCAATCGCCTGGATCATCAAGCAGACCAAATCGAAGTCGGTGGCCGTCATGAGCTACGGATCGGCCGTCACTTCCTCCTATGGCGCCTGCAACGCCTTCGCCAACGGGCTGAAGGCGGCCGGCGTCGACGTCAGCTATACCGACTTCTCGGCCCAGCTCGGCGGCAACTACAGCTCCGCCGTCCAGAAGATGCAGCAGGCAGGCACCGACTTCGTCCTGAGTTGCATGCAGGATTCGGACAACATCACGATGGCCCGGAGCATCCAGCAGTACGGCCTCAAGGTCCACCAGCTGTGGCTCAGCGGCTACGACCAGACGCTCCTCAGCCAGTACAGCTCGTTGATGCAGGGCGTCTACCTCAACGTGAACGGCAACGTCCCCTTCCAGGCGCCGAAGGCGTTCCCCGGCTCCTACCCGGGCATGGAGCAGTACCTCGCGGCCATGAAGAAGTACGAGCCGAAATTCGAGTTCAACGACCAGTCCGTCCAGGGTTGGCAGTCGGCCGCCCTCCTGGCCGCCGGGATCCAGAAGGCGGGGGCCAACGTGTCCCCCCAGAACATCGTCGCCATGACCAACACGATCACCAACTTCACCGCCGGGGGCATCTCGGCCGTGACCGACTGGACGAAGCTGCACACCACGCAGACCTACCCGGCTTGTAGCGCCTTCGTGAAGGTCAAGGGCTCCCAATTCATGCCGGTGGCCGTCAAGGGCCACCAGGTGTTCGCCTGCTTCAACAAGAAGGTGAACTACAAGAACCCGGTCTTGGTGACGCCACCGCCGGGAACCCCGGGAACGTGAGCACCGTCGGGTCGGAGCGGCACCGGAGCGGGGGCGAGGACCCGGGTCCGATACGTATACCGGCCCGCACCGTCGGCACCGGCTAGGACCAGGACTTCGTGGCGCACTTCATCGGCTATGCCATCCCCGGCATCCCCTATGGCTGTACCTACGCCATCGTCGCCGTGGGCCTGGTGCTCACCTATCAGGCCACCGGCGTCTTCAACTTCGCCTTCGGCGCCCAGGCCTACACCTCGGCGTTCGTGTACACCAAGTTGGTCCAGGACGACGGGCTCCCCATCTGGTTGGCCTTCATCATCTCGGTGGTGGTGCTGGCACCGCTGCTGGGGCTGATCTTCGACCGCTACCTCTTTCGCAAGATTCCCAATACCAACACCACGGCCAAGCTGGTGACCGGCATCGCCCTGTTCGTCGGCATTCCCGCACTGTTGCCGGTGCTCTTCGGCAGCGCCAACCAGTACAACTCGCCCAGCATCCTGTTCAACCCCGACACGGTGTACTTCCGGGTGGCCAACACCCCGATCAACGGGATCTACCTCAGCTCGGTGGTGATCACCGCCGCGGTCCTGATCGCCCTCGTGATCCTGATGCGGTTCACCAACCTCGGGCTGCAGATGCGCGGCGCGGTCGAGAGCCGACGGCTGGTCCAACTGGACGGCGTGAACTCGGGCCGGGTCATCGCCATCGCCTGGGCCGTGTCCAGTTTCATGGCCGGGCTGGCCGGCGTGCTGCTGGCCCCCATCTACGGGCAGCTCCAGTCGCAGGACTACGCCACGTTGCTGGTGGCCGCATTCGCCGCCGCGGCTTGGGCCACCCTGCGCTCGATGCCCATCGCCGCCCTGGTCGGGATCCTGATGGGCGTAGCCGACACCGTGCTCGAGGGCTACCTGCCCGCATCGAGCCCCTGGTCGGCTGCTGTCCTGCCCTCGCTGCCCTTCATCGTCTTGGTGGCCGCCCTGCTGCTCGTGCCGGGCATGCGCCAGCTCCACGACGACGAGGACCCGATGGCCTCCGTCGACCCCCCACCCCCGCCGACCGTCGCCGACACACGGGCTCCCCAGCTCGGCCGGGTGATCAAGATCCTGTGGTACGTGCTCCTGGCCGGGTTCATCGTGTCCATGCTGTCGTGGATTCCGCAGAACTGGGAGAGCGTCTTCAACTCCGGCCTGGCCTTTTCGGCCATCTTCTTGTCCATCACCCTGATCACCGGCATGGGCGGCCAGCTCTCCCTGGCTCAGGCCACGCTGGCCGGGGTGGGAGCGTTCACTGCCGCTGAGCTGGCCAACCACATCGGGCTGAACTACCTGGCTGGCGCGGTCGTCGGCGCCCTCCTGGCCGCGGTGGTGGCGGTGGTGCTGGCCCTGGCCTCGCTGCGGCTGCGGGGGCTGGGCCTCGCCCTCATGACCATCGCTGCCGCCCTGTTCTTCGACAACTCGGTCTTCACCCAGATCGGCCAGAGCAACGGCCATGCCCTCACCGTGCAGGCAAAGTGGGTCGGATTGGGCATCCTCAACGCCAACGGCCACGCCCTGTTCGTGCTGTCCATGATCGTGCTGCTCGTGTGCGTTCTCGGCGTGACCCTGGTGAAAAAGGGGACCACGGGCCGCTACCTGACGGCCATGCGGGGCAGCGAGACGGCTGCGGCGGGCATCGGGATAAACCTGACCTGGCAGCGAATACTGATTTTTGCCCTCTCGGGTGTCGTGGCCGGCATCGGCGGGACCATCCTCACCATCCAGCAACAGTCGGTCAACCCCGAGCAGTTCAACTATCAGCTCTCGCTGGCCTTCGTGGTCGTCGTGGTCACGACCGGCGTGGGCTCCATCGAGGGCGCCATCCAGGCCGGGATGGGCTTCGTGATCGTCCAGCAGCTCCTCACCTACCTCCCCGCTCGCTATGGGGGCAGCGGGCTCACCTTCGTGCTCTTCGCCTTCGGCGCGTTGACCTACGCCGCTCATCCCGAGGGGGTGCTCGAATTCCAGAAACGCCGGTGGACGATGCGCTTCGAACGCCTGATCTTTCGCGATCGTTCCTCCACCGACGGACCGGGTTCCCCGGGCGGGAGGGACGACGGGGCGACGGCGGGAGTCCGGGCGCCCATCGGCGCGCCCGCGGTGGACGGGAGCTACGCCGGCGTGGCCACGCCGGACGGAGGAATCGGTCCGTGAAACGCCACCTGAGGTCCCGATCACCGGGGGCGCCCACGCGGAAGGGCGTGCCCGGTGACGGCTCGCTGGTTTCGGTGGCCGGGGTAACCAAGTCCTTCGGGGGCATCGCCGCCGTGCGCGACGTGAGCTTCACCATCGAGAGCGGCGAGAGCGTGGGACTGGTCGGGCCAAACGGGGCGGGCAAGACGACGCTGTTCAATTGCATCTGCGGGCAGCTCCGCCCCGACGAAGGCACGATCACGCTGGGGGCGACGGTGCTCGACGGGCTCCCCACCTACCAGCGGGCCCGGTTGGGGATCGGTCGCACCTACCAGCGGGTGGAGGTGTTCTCGGACATGACGGTGCGCGAGCACCTGCTGGTGGCCGAGCGGGCCCGGGGCGCGGAGGGGAGGTTGTGGCGGGACCTGTGCAACCGGGCCAGCCCGACGGAGACCGAGTTGGCCCGGGTGGCCGAGATCCTGGAGCTGATCGGCATCGCCGACCGGGCCGAGATCCCGGTATCCGCCCTGGGACTCGGGTCGTGCCGGCTGGTGGAGCTGGCCCGGGCCCTGGTCGCCGATCCGATCGTGTTGCTGGCCGATGAGCCCTCGTCCGGTCTCGACGTCACCGAGACCCAGGAGCTGGCCCATGTCCTGCGCGCCCTGCAACGAGAGCGCGGGATGACCGTATTGCTGGTGGAACACGATCTTCAGATGGTGGCCGACGTGGTGGACCGGACCATCGTCATGGACCTGGGGGCAGTGATCGCCCACGGCACGTTCGACGAGGTGATGGCCGATCCCACCGTTCGCCATGCCTACCTGGGGATCAGCGGATGACCGGCACCGGTTCACCGGCTCCCGCCGTGGTCGACACCAACGGGGCCGCCGGCGTCGAGGTCCCGGCCCTGGAGGTCGAGCACGTCAGCGCGGCCTACGGCCCGTACCGGGCCCTCTTCGACGTCAGCTTCGCGGTGCCGGCGGGAAGCATCACCGCCCTCCTCGGCTCCAACGGGGCAGGGAAGTCCACGGTGGCCCGAGTGGTGAGCGGGCTGGTGGCCAGTACTGCGGGGAAGATCAAGCTGGGCGGCACCGACGTGACCGGCAAACCGGCTTACCGGATCGCTCGGGCCGGCATGGCCCATGTCCCCGAGGGACGGGCCATCTTCGGCAACCTGACGGTCGAGGAGAACCTGGTGATGGCCTTTCGCCAGCGGGCGGGACGGCGACGGGTGCCCGAATCGCTGGAGCGCGCCTACCAGGCCTTCCCCGTGCTCGGCGAGCGTCGCAAGCAAGCGGGCGGCACGTTGTCGGGGGGCCAGCAACGACTGCTGTCCCTGGCCAAGGTTCTGGTCGTCCCACCCCGGGTGCTGGTGGCCGACGAGCTCTCCCTCGGCCTGGCTCCGGTGGTGATCGAAGCGGTCTACAACGGCCTGCGGGAGATCAACCGGGCCGGTACCGCCCTCTTGGTGGTGGAACAACAGGTCGACCGAGCCCTCGACCTCGCTTCGGAGGCCGTCATCCTCGAACACGGGGGAGTGGCCTTCGCCGGGCCCGCCTCCCAGGCCCTGGCCGCCATGGAGGGAGTGCTGGCCGGGCGAGGGACCCGGCCCCAACCGTGAGCGATGCCTCAGGAGACCGCCGCCCCCGATGACCGACCCCTCGCCCTGAGACCGGGGGCGATGGTGTGACCGCGGACCAGGGCAAGGATCCCCGCCGCACCGGTCCGGTGCCGGATGAGAGGGGCTCAGCGCCCTCCTCCCGACCGGCCGAGGGAATACCGGCCAGCAAGCGGGTCCTGCGCAGCCAGGGGCGTTCGACCATGCGGAAGCTGCTCGATTCGGCCATGAAGGCGCTCGACGAACGGGGCTATCACGGTACGCGGGTGAAAGACGTGGTGGACCTGTCCAACACCTCGCACGGGACCTTCTATCTCTATTTCTCCAACAAGGAAGACCTTGTCCGGGCACTGACCATGGAGGCCACCTCCGAAGCTTCGAACCTCTCGGCCGATGCCATGGTCAAGGCGGGGCACAGCCTCAGCGGACAAAACTGGGACCAGTTGCGGGGCTGGGTCGGCGAGTACTCGTCGCTCTGGTTGCGCTACGCGCCACTGTTCCGGTCCTGGACCGACCTGGCCACCATGGACCAGGCCGTGGGCGACCAGACACGACGGATGGTGAACGCGCTCAACGAGGCCATGGCGTCGCAGATCGCTGTCGCTGACCCGGCCGGCGACCTCGATCCCGAGGTGACCGGCATGGCCATGCTGGCCATGCTCGACCGCTTTCACTTCATGCGCGAGCTCATGGACCGACCGGTTGACGAGGCCGCCCTCGACACGCTCACCACCATCGTGTACCGGGCGCTGTTCTGTACCGAGACGGGCAGGCCGGCCGGCGCCGGCACGAACTGAGCGGGCAGGCACTGAGCCGGCACCCCTCGGTCAGGAGGCGACACCGGGGGGACACGGGTCCTGTGGCGGCAGCTGGCCCATCCGGCGGAAGCGTGGGGTGAGCAGGTCGCCGGTGGCGCCCTCGCCGAGCACCAGCGTGATGGCCGACGAGTGCGAGAGCCAGAACCCTCCGGCAATGAGAAGGAGAAGCGAGAACGCCTCCAGTGGTCCCCGTGCGCCCGCCGTTTGCACGTTGTCGCCGAACAGGGCAATGCCGATGCCGATGCTGACCAAAGGATCGACCAGCACCAGTGCGGCCTGGGAGGCACCGATGGGGCCGGCGTGGAATGCGTTCTGGGTCAGGAACACGGACAGGATCCCGAACACCACCAATCCGTAGGTCTCCCAGTGCAAAAAGATGGTCCAGAAGTCCTGAGCGGCGTAGTGGGTGACGACCTTGGTCAGCGATGCCGTGAACGCGTAGCCGATGGCGGCCCCGGTTCCGAACATCGCCGCCCGCCACCACCGCGGGCCCCTGAGGGCCAGGACCACGCTGACGATGATGCCCGTCACACAGGACCCGCCCACCACGATCCAGCCCAGGTCGCTGGGTAGACGGTTCCCCCCCTTGGGCGCGGCGAACACCAAGAACCCGGCAAGGCCGGCCGATACCATGGCCACGCTGAGCCACTCGCGGAGCCCCGACTTGTAGCCGAACCAGGTGGACAGGATGAAGACCAGGAACAACAGCTCGGTAACCAGGATGGGCTGGACCTGGCTGAGTCGGCCGAAATGCAGGGCCACTGCCTGTAGGAGAAACGAGGCGATCATGAGCGCGAATCCCACCAACCACACCCAACTGCGCAATGCGTGGGCGAGAAGGCTCAACCTCAGCGTGTCCTCTTCTTTGGCGTCCTCCACGCCCATGCGCTGGAGCACGCTGATCAATGCGTTCGAAAATGCCGCCCCGAGGGCCAGGATGAAGACCATGACAGTGGCCTTAGTGTAAGAGGGTTTCCCCGCTCCCCTGGGGGATTACCGCATCGCATGCCTGCTCGGGGGCGCACGGTTGCTCTCCCTCCGCTCAGGGCGTCAGCCCCCGGCATGCCGCTTTGCTCAGTGGCAGTGGCTCGGTGAGGGCGGAACGTCGAGGGCCGGGTTGGCGTCGAAGAACCCCACAGGTATGAGCTGGAACCCGCAGTACTCCACCGGCATCACCGGCCAGTCTTCGGGACGGGGGACGTGGGTGACGCCGAAGGTGTGCCAGGCGACGATGTTGGCGTCGACGAGTGACCGATCGGCGGCCGTCCACATGGGCAGCCCATCGCCTCCGGGGTGCTGATTGGGATAGTCGCCCGCACCCCGTCTCTCGTCGGGGGCGAAGGGGGTCACCCACAGATTGTGCTGGGCGAACCCGGCCCGTCGCCCCACGCTCGATTCCGGGTGGGCGAGCAGGGTGGGCGTGGCCCCGGGTACCAGCTTGTAGGCCACGGGCTGGCCCAGCCGGTTGCGGACCTCGGGGTTGACGAACTTCCAGTAGCGGCTGGAGGCGGGGTCGATGTTCCGACGGGCTCCCAACTCGGACTCGAGCCTGGTGGCCACCGAGACGAAAGCGTTGGACCACGGGTTGGCCTCTCCCACCGGCAGCGCCTGGCACGAGACCTCGTGGACCTCGTTGATGGCCCCACCTACTTCCACATCGAGGCGGGCACAGAACAGGTGCTGGTGCACGGGGGCAGCCAGACCGGGAGCGATCACGGTGGCGTAGGGAGACTGCTCGCCGGGGGCCAACGCCTGCGTCGACATGATCCCGGTCAGCTTGACCTCGAGCTGCATCGACCCGTCGAGGTAGAAGTACCAGTAGAAGCCGTACTCGTAGTTGCCGACGGTGGCAATGGAGGATATGACGAGGCGGCGGGACCGGCGGACCTCGGTCCTCCCGGCCAGGAGGTCCTGGTGCTTCCAGAGGATGCCGTAGTCCTCCTCATGGATGCACACCGCGTTCGGCAACACGTAGGGATGGCCCTGCTCGCTGGTCAGGGTGGCATCGAGATAGGTGATCTCGCCCAGGCAATCGCAGCCCAAGGTGAGGGAGTTGGCCATCCGGCCGAGGCCCCACTCACCCACATCGAAGGCATTCTTCCAGCCGTGCATGGGGCCGGGGTCGCCGTAGGGGACCACCATCTCGGTGATGGAGGCCCGGTGCAGGATGGGCCGCAGCCGACCGCCGTCCTCATAGCCGATGGTGTGCAGGACCAAGCCGTCGTGGGGATCCATCGACACGCGCAGAGACCATCGCTGCCAGCGAACCAGGTTGTTGTCGACGGTGAAGCTGGGCCCCTCGGGCTGGACGATCTCCAACGGCAACAGGTCGGCCCGAAGGGGCTGGTGATCTTCGGGGTAGTAGCTTCCGGTCTCTTCGGGCAGCGGGACCACTCCGTAATCGAGCATGTCCAGGACCACACCGCGGGCCGCATCCACGGTGGCGATCACCCCTTCGATGGGGCGGGCGTAGCCGTTGTCGGCCGGGTTCTCCCGGTAATAGGAGAGGCAGCGTGCGATCCGGCGGTTCTCTTCCTCGGGTCGGCCGAAGTTACCGGTGGGCCAGGGGTCGATCTGCACCTTGTCGAAGTCGGTAATGCCCCGGAGCAGCATGGCCTTCTGCCAGTCGAGGTCGCTCTTGAGGGCGTTGATGGCCCGCATGGACTCCTCGAACAACAGGGCCGGGCGCACGTCGGACCGCTCGACCCACGAGACGATCGCCGCGCCACTCGAAGTCCCTGGCGCGGCCATGGCCACGATGGCCTCGATCACCGTGCTCTCGGGGCCGGGCACGATGACCAGGTGCACCCGACGCTCGATGGGATCGCCGGGCCGAAAGGCCGACAGCGCCTCCTTGGTCGGCTCGTCGAGGGTGACGGTGGCAAAGCGCGCCCCCTCGCCGATTCGCCCATCGGCCCGCACCGTGGCCACTGCACTGCGGATCTCCTCGGCGGTGAGCGGCTCGAGTGGGTGCTTCATCAGGTCGGTGCCGGCGCCGTCTCAGGCGCGTCGGGCCTTGGCGACCGTCGGGGCCAGGTCGGCGACCCGGCTGCCCGTCCCCAGGGACTCGACCAGATGGTCGATGGCGGCGAGGGTAGCGGCGCGTTCGCCGGTGGTGAGGATGTACAAGGTGGCTTCGGTCAGGGCGCCGAACAACACGCGGGCCAGCGCATCGGGGTCCAGGGCGACGATCTCACCTCGGGCCATGCCCCCGGACAGCACCCCCTTCAACAACGCCAGTGCGTCTTGCCCGTCGGCAATGGTGCCCACGTCGAGCTCGGGGATCGTCCAGGCGTCCCGGAGGAAGAACTGCGCCTCGCCCAGATTGTCGAGGGTGTCGACGAACACCTCCAAGGCCCGACGAATGCTGGTGACGGTGTCGGCCTCGGGCTCGAGGGCGGCCAGTCCGTCCCGGGCCAGTCGCTCGTAGAGGTCGTGCTGGAGGTCCCGCCCGATGTCGTCCTTGTCGGTGAACCAGTAGTAGACAGCCCCTTTGGTCACACCGGCGGCACTGGCGATGTCCTCGATGCTGACTGCGTGGTAGCCACGGGCGGCGAATTCGCTCAAGGCCACGGCCAGGATGCGCTCACGGGTCTCTTGGCCACGAGGTTGACGACGGCTCATCAGGCGCCCCGTCCCGTCATCTGAAACGCCATGCCCCGTCCTTCCATGCCTGATCGTACGCCAAGTATGGAGGTCCTACGCCCCTCCGGTCCAAGCGCAGATGCCCCACTGAACGGAGTCAGGCTATCGGGACCAGGCAATCGAGCCTCCGGGGTGGCCATCGATCCGCCGTCCCATGCTGCCTGGACCTCGCGGTGCTCCTGGTGATTCCCCGAGTTCGGCCCGATCGGGTCGAAGGGGGCCGACCGTACCCATTGTTGTCCTACACATACTGATGGTTTACCGATACCTACTTGTCGCATGTCTTACATACGGATAGAATGTTTTGGGACGACCCGGGGGATCCGTGTCCTCGATCGGCGAGGCCCACAGGAAGGACCACCATGAGCATCGCTCTAGACGTGCAGGTCGATGGCGCGATTGACGACTCGTTTGACCCCTTCGAGCTCCAGGACACGGTGACCGGGGACATTCGGGATCCCTACCCGCGGATGGCCGAGCTACGGCGCCAAGCGGCGGTACACGTGGGTCCCATCGATTTCACCGGCACCGACACGGCTCCCGGTGCGGACGACACCGGCCAGCCACCGCCGGTGTCGGTCTTCGGCCACGACGAGGTGGTCACTGCCCTCCGCGATGACAAGACGTACTCGTCGACGATCTACGAGGGGATCATGGGGGCGGTCATGGGCCGGACCATCCTTCAGATGGATGCACCCCATCACAAGTTGCAGCGAGCCCTCGTCTCACCCGCCTTCCGGTCCCGGGTCCTGGAGCGCTGGGAGGCAGGGCTGGTGCGATCGGTCGTCGACGATCTCATCGACGCATTCGCCCGCCACGGCCATGCCGACCTCGTTCGTCAACTGAACTTCGGGTTCCCGGTCCGGGTCATCGCCCGCATCCTGGGGCTCCCCATGGAGGACTACCCCAAATTTCAGCAGTGGACGATGGAGCTCATCAGGGTGGCGGCAAACTGGGAGCGGGGGATAGCGGCATCCGAAGCGCTCGGTTCCTATCTGACGGCGGTCATCGACCAGCGACGATGCCGGCCCGCCGATGATCTCATCAGCGACCTGGTCGTGGCCGAGATCGACGGCGAGATGCTGGGTGACGAGGACATCCTGGCCTTTCTCCGGCTGTTGTTGCCCGCCGGCGTGGAGACCACGTACCGGGCCACCGGCAACGTTCTCTTCGGTCTGTTGCTGCACCCCGGTCAACTCGACGCCCTGCGACGTGACCGTGCGCTGTTCGCCCCGGCCTTCGAGGAGTCGCTCCGGTGGGAGCCACCGGTCACGCTGATCCTGCGACGGACCCTCAAGGACACCGAGCTCGGAGGGGTGCGCATCCCCGCCAACACCGATGTCGGGCTGTTCCTCGGCGGCGCCAACCGGGACGAACGCCGCTACACCAACCCCGACGCATTCGACCTGTTCCGCCAGGCCCAACAGCACGTCGGATTCGGGTTCGGCGTCCACATGTGCCTGGGGATGCACCTGGCCCGCATGGAAGCGCGGGTGGCGGTCAATGCCCTGCTCGACCGCTTCGAGGACATCCGCCTGGACATGACCCTGGGGGACGACCCCCACATCCACGGGCTGGCCTTCCGGTCCCCGACCTCATTGCCGGTCACCTTTCCCGTTCACTGACCAATCCCTGATCGGGGCACATCCTGATTGTGGACCTAGTCTCCCAGCTGTGCGGGGGTGCCTTCCGGTGCAGGGAACGCGGGCAGATGACAGGCTTGAGCCCTTGACGCTTCAGATTCCCGCCCCTGGCGACACGGGCCCTGGGGGCGGGACGGCGCCTAGGTCGAGGCCCTGATGACGCCGCGATCACGTGCCCGTCGATCGCGAAAGGACCAACAGTGCCCATAGCCATATCCGAGGAGCACCGGGCACTGAGCCGGACGGTGCGCCGTTGGCTCGATACCCATTGCGAACCAAAGGTCACCCGGATCCAGGCCGATGCAGCGGACGAAGAGATCCAACCGGTGTGGCAGGAGTTTGCCTCACAGGGCTGGCTCGGGATCCATGTCCCCGAGCGATGGGGCGGCCAGGGTTTTGGCCTGTTGGAGTTGGCCGTGGTCCTGGAGGAAGCCGGGTGGTCGCTGTTCCCCGGGCCGCTGCTCCCCACGGTGCTGTCCTCGGCCGTCATCGCCGAGGCGGGGACGAGCGCTCAGTCCGGTGCTCTCTTGCCCGGGCTCATCGACGGAAGCGTGACCGCTGCCATCTACCTCGGGTCGTCGCACCTGGACGTCATGGGTGACAGCGGGGATGGGGCCATCCGCGTCTCCGGCACGCTGCGACCGGTCCTCGGCGCGGCGACGGCCTCGGTGGTACTGGTTCCCGTTCGCCGGGGTGACGACCAGCCCATCTGGTGCGTGCTCGACGTCGACCAGGTGCGGGTCGAGGGGTCGGCCAGCCTGGACCTCACCCGTCGCGTCGGTGTCGTCGCCGCCGAAGAGGCGATCGTCGTCGCCGACCATCAGTTGCCCGGCCTCTCCCTGGACCGGATCCGGGAGGTGGCCGTGACCCTGGCCGCCGCCGAGGTAGCGGGCGGCGCCCGGTGGTGTCTCGAGACGGCGTCGGAGTACGCCAAGGTCCGCAAGCAATTCGGGAGGCCGATCGGGCAGTTCCAGGCGGTGAAGCACCGGCTGGCCGACATGTTGGTCACGGGGGAGGAGATCACCGCGGTGGCCTGGGATGCCGCTTTGGCCACCGCCTCGGGGGGATCGGACGAGGCCGCGCTGGCTGCCGCTGTCGCCGGGGCCATCGTCTTCGACGGGTACGCGCAGGCGGCCAAGGACTGCGTCCAGCTGCTGGGCGGGATCGGGTTCACCTGGGAACACGATGCCCATCTCCACCTCAGGCGGGCCGTGGCCACCCGCCAGCTGTTGGGTGAGTCGGACGGGTACCAGACCGAAGTAGCCGACCTGGCTCGTCGGGGCGTGCGCAGGACCCTGGTCGCCGATCTGCCGGCGGAGGCCGATCGGGTGCGCGCCGAACTGGCGCCGGTGTTCGAGGGCCTGTCGGCCCTGAAGCGAGGGGACCGTCGGCGCGGGCTGGTGGAGGCCGGATTGGCCGTTCCCCACTGGCCCAGTCCCTGGGGCCGTGACGCCTCGCCGGTGGAGCAGCTGGTCATCGCCGAGGAGATGGGGGCCGGCGGCATCGCCCGTCCCAACCTTGCCGTCGGGGCCTGGGCGTTGCCGGCCATCATCGCCCACGGATCCGAGCAGCAGTGTGAACGGTGGGTGCTCCCCACATTGCTGGGCGAGCTGAGTTGGTGTCAGCTGTTCTCGGAGCCCGGCGCCGGGTCGGACCTGGCCAGCCTGACCACGAGGGCCGAACCGGTCGACGGTGGTTGGCGCCTCACCGGCCAGAAGGTGTGGACGTCGTTGGCCGTCCAATCGGACTGGGGCATCTGCCTGGCCCGGACCAACCCAACGGCCCCCAAGCACCAGGGCATCACGTACTTCCTCGTCGACATGCGCTCGCCCGGATTGGACATTCGGCCCCTGCGGGAGCTGACCGGCGACGCCATGTTCAACGAGGTGTTCCTGGACGACGTCTTCGTCCCCGACGAGTGCGTGGTGGGCGAGGTGGACCGGGGGTGGGAGATCGCCCGGCTGACGCTGGCCAACGAGCGGGTGTCCATGTCGTCAGGAGCGACCTTCGGGGTGGGGATCGAGGCGCTGTTGCACATGGCCGAGAAACGAGAGGATCCCCTCACTGCGGGCATGGTCCTCCGCCTCGGGGCGCTGCTGGCCGAGGCGCAGGCCATACGGCTGATGGGCCACCGTTCCACGCTGCGATCGCTGGCCGGCGCCGATCCGGGTACGGGAACCAGCGTGCAGAAGCTCCTCGGGGCCGAGCACGAGCAGCGGGCGCAGGAACTGGGCCTGGCCATGCTGGGCGCAGAAGGGGCCACCACCGAGGGTGATGCCAAGCGATGGACCTATGGGTTCCTGGTCACCCGGTGCCTGACCATTGCCGGGGGCACCAGCGAGATCCAGCGCAATGTCATCGCCGAACGCCTGCTCGGCCTGCCGCGCGATCCGGAGCCGTCTTCGTGACCGGTTCAGGCATGGCCGGCCGAGGCTCACGGGGCGCTGACCGCTTCCGTCGGGTGCCGAGGAGGGTGACCGATGCCCAGGTGGCTGACCCTGGATGAGTTCGGGACCCTCGTCGCCGTCTGCGAACACCTGATTCCTGCCGCCATGGGCCCGAGCGGCGGTGCGGGCAACTGGCTACCGTGTCGCCCATGAAGGACGGGGGTGGGGTAGCGCTGGTCACGGGGGCATCGTCGGGGATCGGTGCGGCACTGGCCCGCGTCCTGGCCGCCCGAGGGATCACCGTCGGCATCGTGGCCCGGAGGGTCGACCGGCTGGCCGAGGTGCTCGAAGCCTGCCAGGTGGATGCGCCCGGCTCTCGCCTATGGGCAGCCGATCTCTCCGACCCGGCCGCCGCCGCGGCGTTGGCCGAGGAGGCGTGGGACGCGTTCGGACATCTCGATGTGCTCGTCAACAACGCCGGGATCCCGATGCGCCGGCCGGTCACGCGGCTTTCGGTGGACGACTGCGAGCGGGTCATGCGGATGAATTACCTGTCGCCCGTGGCCATGACCCTGGCCGTGCTGCCCCGCATGATCGAACAGGGATCGGGCACCGTGGTCAACGTGTCCTCGCTGGGCGGCCGGCTGGGGATCGCGGCTGAAGCCGCCTATTCGGCCTCCAAGTTCGCCCTGTGCGGCTTCAGCGAAGTCATGCTCGCCGATCTGGCCGGCACCGGCGTCACCGTTCGCCTGATCCTTCCCGGGGCCATCGACACCGAGATCTGGGACCAGCCCGACAACGATCCCGCGTTCTATACCGGTCCGTTGACACCCCCCGACGAGGTGGCGATCGGCATCGCCGAGGCCATCGACAGCCCGCACTTCGAGCACTACCTGCCCGATCTGAAGGCGGTGGTCGAGCTCAAGACGGCAGACATCGACAGCTTCATGACCGGCATGCTGGCCATGGCCGACAGCCCTCCGGACCATCCGGACCCAACCACCAACGGAGGATCGCGCTGATGAAGGCACTCGTGTTCGGCCTGCCCCCTGACAGGTACCAGGACCGCGGCGAGGGAGGCGACGAGCTCGATGCCCGTTTGGACTCGCTTCCCTTCGGGCTGCGTGAGGTGGACGACGCCCGGCTGGTCCGCCCCGACTGGGTGATCACCCGCCCCAGGCTCGCCGGCGTGTGCGGATCGGAGTCGAAGCTGGTGCTGGGTGACTTCGACACGGGGGATATCGACAACCCGATGGCCGCGTTCTCGTCCATCCCCCACATTCCGGGGCACGAAGTGGTGGCCGAGGTGGTGGCGCTCGGTCCCGATGCCTCCGGCCTGGAGGTCGGCCAGCGGGTGCTCCTCAACCCATGGCTGACGTGTGGTCCGCGGGGGATCGATCCGCCGTGCCCGTCGTGCCAGAGCGGCGATCTGAACCTGTGCTGGAGCTTCACGTCCGGCGCCCTCGGCCCTGGCGTCCACGTCGGGGTGGCCACCGACGCACCCGGGGGCTGGGCCGACCTCATGGCCGCCCACGATTCGATGCTGATACCGATACCCGACTCGGTCACCGACGAGGTGGCCGTGCTGGCCGATCCATTCGCCGTGTCCATGCACGCCATCGTCCGCCACCCTCCACCCCTGACCGGCCGCGCCCTGATCTACGGAGCCGGGGCGCTCGGGGTGACCAGCGTGGCCGTGCTGCGGACGCTGTACCCCGAGGTCGAGATAGGAGTGGTGGCCCGGTTCCCGGCCCAGGCCGAGCTGGCCACCAAACTCGGGGCCAGCGCAGTCTTCGCCCACGAGCCCCGGCTCGAATTGGTGGAGGCGCTGGCCGAGTGGTCGGGCGGCGTTCTGCACACCGCCTATGCCGGGTTGCCCATGGCTCATCCCGGCGGCATCGATGTCGTCTACGACACTGTGGCCAGGCCCGAGACCCTGGAGGTCGGTGTCCGGGTCCTGACCGAACGGGGCACGCTCGTCCAGACCGGCGTCCACACCCCAGGCCGTTGGGAGTACACCCCTCTCTACTTCAAGGAGCTGTCCCTGGCCGGCTCCAACGCCTTCGGGATCGAAGAGGTGGAGGGGGTGCGCCAGCATGCGATCCGCCACTATCTCGATCTGGTGGTCGACGGCCGGGTCGACCTCTCGGGCATGTTGACCCACCAGTTCCCGCTCGATCATTGGCACGACGCCCTTCGGGCCCTCGCCACCCAGGACGAGAGCGGTGCGGTCAAGGTGGCCTTCGGACCCGCTACCTCAGGCTGACCCGCCCCCAGCCGATCAGCGGCCGGAGCCCAGGGCGGTGAAGCGCTGGTAACGGGCGTCGGCTGCCTCCTGCCACCGGCGGTCAGGCATCACCCTCTCACCGTGTCGAGCCCATCGCCTCGAACCGTCGAGCGACGGTTCGAGGCCTGCGGCCATGCGAGCAAGGAAGGCGGCTCCCAGGGCGGCCCCCTCGGGGACGGCAACCGTGTCGACGGGAAGGCCGGTGGCGTCGGCCACCCCCGACATCCAGGCGGCCAGGTTCGTTCCGCCTCCGCTGGCCACGATCCGGCGCCCGGTGACGCCCGAGCGTTCGAGGATGTTCCGGATCACGAAGCCACTGGCCTCGAAGGCAGCCCGGGCCATGTCTGCGGGTCCATCGGTGATGTCGAGATCGAAGAGCGCGGCACGTAGGGTCGTGTCGTGGAAGGGGACGCGCTCGCCCCGAACATAGGGAAGCCACACCGGCACGCGGCGCGGATCCCCCGAACGACCGTCGTCAGCCGGGCTCGTGCGGGGAGCGCTGCGCAGCAGTGAGCGGGCCCAATCGACGAAGAGGGCGCCGGCGTTGCTGGGGCCTCCCACCAGCACCCGCTCTGGCACGGTGTGGGGCACCGTCCACAGGCCGGGGACTTCCACCCAGGCATCGGTGACCACCCACACCACCATGGTCGCCCCGAACAGGACGATGACGTCGCCCACCTCGTTCGCTCCGGCCACGATCTGATCGCAGAACGCGTCGATGGTGCCACCGGCCACCACGGTCTCGGGATAGTCGGACCCTCCCGATGCAAACCGCGCCTGTCGCCTGGCGCGCAGGGTTCCGGCCGGCTGGCCTGTCAACACCACCTGGGGCATCTGGTCCGGACGCACGGCGAGGGAGGCCAAGAGCTCGTCGTTCCACCGGCCCCCTTGGTGGAGCTCGCCCAGGGTCGAGGCCACGGCGGTGTCGATGCTGCCCTGGCCGGTGAGGGCGTGGTTGGCCACCGCCTGGGCCGGCCAATAGCCGAAGGCCTCCGGCATCAGCTGCGCGGTCCACCGGAGGAAGCCTTCGGCATCGGGCATCGGGCCGGCGTGGCCATCGCTGCTCGCCGGGGTGTCCCCCGGTGGACGACCGCGGGCGTCGCCGTAGAGCAGTCCGGGCGTGCGGGGAATCCCACCTCGGTCCACTCCCGTGAGCGAAGGCACCATCCCCGCCACGCAGATACCAGCGATGTATGCGGGGTCGGTGGAGCCGGACGCGGCGGCCTGCGAGGCGGCGAGCGCATCCCGGACCAGAGAGAGGGCACGGATGGGGCCGCGGCGCCACGCGGCCTGGGCGCTGTGCTCCATGTGCTCGGCCGACGTGTGGATGATCCGGTGGGGGACACGGGCGCGTGCCAGAACCTCGCCGTCCTCGGAGACCGCCAGCGCCTTGACCGAAGTGGTTCCGATGTCGATGCCCACGGTTATGGGCGCACGATGACGGCCAGGTGTCATGATGTCGGCGCAGTTGTCATGAATGGACACTAGCGATGACGGAGCAGGGGAGGGGTGGGTCGATGGACAAGCAACGCCCGAGAGCGCTGGTCACCGCACCAGTGCGTGGCCCGGGGTTGGACAAGCTGCGAGAACTCGCCGACCTCGTGATCGATCCCTGGATCGACCATCAGCCCTTGCGCATCTACAACGCCGAGCAGCTGGCCGAGCGGGCGGCAGCCGAATCGGCCGACATCCTCATCGTGGAGACGGACCGGTGCGCCGGACCGGTCTTCGAACAACCGTTCCTGGCCGTGGCCAGCTGCCGCGGCGATCCCACCAATGTGGATGTACCGGCGGCCACGGCGGCCGGGATCCCGGTGCTACGGGCGCCCGCCCGCAACGCCAATGCCGTGGCCGAGCTGGCCGTCGGCCTGGTCTTCGCAGCCACACGGGGCCTGGTGGCCGCGGACGGCGATGTGCGCCACGGCGACGTCTACAAGGACGGCCTGATTCCGTACCAACGCTTTCGGGCCTGGGAGCTGGCCGGGCGGACAGCCGGATTGATCGGCCTGGGCGCCGTGGGGCGGGCCCTGCGTTGGCGACTCGAAGGCCTGGGCATGCAGGTGCTGGCCTACGACCCCTACGCCGAGGACGCCACCACGTCGCTCGAGGACCTGCTGGCCGGCTCGGACGTCGTGTCCATGCACGCCCCGGTCAACCCGGAGACCGCGGGGATGATCGGCGCCGATCAGTTCGCGGCGATGCGAGACGGGGTGGTGTTCATCAACACGGCCCGAGCGCAGCTGCACGACACGGACGCGCTGGTGGCCGCCTTGGCATCGGGAAAGGTGGGGGCAGCCGGACTGGACCACTTCGTGGGCGAGAACCTGGCCATCGATCATCCCTTGACCGGGTTTGCCAACGTGGTGCTCACGCCCCACATCGGTGGGGCCACGTTCAACACCGAAGCCAACCACTCGCTGACCGTGGCCGAGGACCTCGAGCGACTGCTCAATGGGGGAACGCCACTGCACATTGTCAACCCCGAGGTGTTGTCCGAAGACAGGGCCTCGCTCTGAAGGCGGCCCCCGGTCGGGGCCCGAGCACAAAAGACACCTCACGAACAGCACGGCCGCGGCGTCTACTAGTCAGGTACTGATTGGAGGACACCATGTCTGATGTAAAGCGCATGTCTGATGTGAAGCGCATGTCTGATGGAAGCGCATGTCTGATGGAAGCGCATCCCCGAAGCAGGGCGCATGTCCGATATGAGCACGAAGCGCGTGCGAACCCATACCGTCGTCGACTCGCCGATCGGACCCCTGACCCTGGTCAACTCCGATGGGGTCCTGAGCGGGTTGTACATGGACGGGCAGAACCACCGGCCCGACCCGTCCCGGTTCGGCTCCGAGATCTCGGCCGGCTTCGAGCAGGCCGTCCGCGAGCTGGACGAGTACTTCTCGGGGGTGCGGCGCACCTTCTCGGTGCCCCTCTGCCCGTCGGGGACCGCCTTTGAGCGTTCGATCTGGCGGCTCCTCACCCAGATCCCCTACGGCCACACGCGCTCCTACGGAGAACTGGCCCATGCCGTGGGCGGAGAGGACGCTGACTGGACCCTGGCTCGCACGGTGGGCACGGCCGTGGGCCACAACCCCATCGGCGTGGTCATCCCGTGCCATCGGGTGATCGGAGCCGACGGCTCGCTCACGGGGTATGCCGGCGGCTTAGAGCGCAAGGCATTCCTCCTGGACCTGGAGAACCCGTCCCCGATGGCCGAGCAGACCCTGTTCTAGGGGTGGCGCATCGCATGCCAGGGCCACGTCTTGTTCGGGGCGCCGGACACGTCTGCCTCCTGTGGGACTGAGACCGTTCGAGGATGTCATCGCCGCCCACGGGCCGACCGTGTTGCGGGTCTGTCGCGCCCTGCTCGGCTACCACGAGGCCGAGGATGCGTGGGCCGAGACCTTCCTCGCCGCCCTCCGGGCCTATCCGGACTTGGACCCCGATGCCAACGTCGAGGCGTGGCTGGTCACCATCGCCAAGCACAAGGCCATCGACCAGCACCGAGCCACCAGGCGGAACCCGCTGCCCATCGAAGCGGTGCCCGAGGGCTCCGGGCGCAGTGGGATGGCCATGGAGGACGCCGACGAACTGTGGTCGGCCCTGAACACCCTTACGCCCAGACAACGGGAGGTGGTCGTCTACCACCATCTGGCCGGCCTGAGCTATGTCGAGGTGGCGGCGATCCTGGGCGGCACGGAAGCGGCGGCCCGCCGGGCGGCGGCCGACGGCCTGAAGAAGCTACGAGCACTCTACGAGGGAGCATCCCGATGATCACCACTGAGCACCCAGCACGAGGCGACGGGGGGGCGGCCGACCTGTTCGCCTCGCTTCCCGTGGTCGACGAGGCCGCCAACCAACGGCTGCACGCCACTCTGTTGGCGCGGGCCGAGGCCGACGACCTCTTGGACGTGGCCTATCGGACCATCGACACTCCTGTCGGTCAGCTGCTCGTGGCCGCCACCGACCAGGGCCTGGTGCGCGTGGCCTACGCCCGAGAGGGCCATGACGCGATCCTGGCTGCGCTGGCCGAGAAGATCAGCCCCCGTATCCTCGCTGCCCCCGGCAGGCTCGACACCGTGGCCCGAGAGATCGACGAGTACTTCGCCGGTTCCCGTACCCGGTTCGACCTGCCCCTGGACTACCGGCTCTCGGCCGGGTTCCGCCGGCAGGTGCTGGACCGCCTGCCCGACATCGCCTACGGGACAACGGCGACCTACGCCACGGTGGCCCGACTGGCGGGAAGCCCACGGGCCGTACGCGCCGTGGGCACCGCCTGTGCCACCAACCCGCTGCCCATCGTGGTTCCCTGCCACCGTGTGGTTCGCTCCGACGGTACGCCGGGGGGCTATGCGGGCGGCCCGGCGGCCAAGGTCGCCCTGTTGGGCCTGGAGTCGCAGTGAGGGTGACCACGGCAGGTGCGCCCTCCGGCGAGTCCAGTCCGGCGACGCGGGTTGCCGGACTGGACTGGGACACCCTGACCGACCACATGGACGGCGACGGTTGCGCCCTCACCGGCCCGCTGCTGACGTCGACCGAGTGTGCCCGGCTGGTCGACCTCTACACCGACCCGGAACGGTTCCGGAGCACGATCGACATGGAGCGCTACCGGTTCGGCCGCGGCGAGTACCGCTACTTCGACCACCCGTTACCGGCGATGGTCGATCGCCTGCGGCACGCCTTCTACCCACACCTGGTGCCCATCGCCCGCCAGTGGGCCGACAAGTTGGGCCTGGACGCACCGTGGCCGGACACGTTGGACGAATGGCTCGAGCGGTGCCATGCCTCCGGACAGACCAAGCCGACCCCGATCCTGCTGCGCTACCAGGCCGGTGACTGGAACGCCCTCCACCGCGACCTCTACGGGGAGCTGGTCTTCCCCATGCAGGTCGTCATCGGGCTCAACCAGCCGGAGGCCGACTTCTCCGGCGGCGAGTTCCTGA
Source organism: uncultured Acidimicrobiaceae bacterium (assembly GCA_963781305.1). GTDB lineage: Bacteria > Actinomycetota > Acidimicrobiia > Acidimicrobiales > RAAP-2 > DASXMT01. The sequence goes on along the minus strand of CAWAFL010000011.1, from coordinate 1,710,544 downwards.
TGGTCGAACAGCGCCCACGAGCCCAGTCCCGGGGCATCGTCCGGACGCTGGAGCGGGGCCATGGTCTGATCTTCACCACCCGGGAACGGCCGCTGGCCACCCAGCGGGGCTGGGCGCGTGCGGCGATGCGGCACGGCGTGAGCGAGGTCCGATCCGGGATTCGCCACACGATGGGTCTGGTCTTCCACGACGCCGCGTGAGTTTCGCTGCCGACGGCGGCCCGAAGGTGTTGGGCGCTGCCCGAAGGTGTCTAGCGCCGGAGTCCCGAACTCGACAGGGGGCCGCTACGGGCCACGCGGTTCGGCGCCCATGGTGGCGTCTCGCGTTCGAGTGACGCCCGATCCCACCCGCCTCGGTCTGCCGCCGCCTGGTAGGCGCTGTTGAGAAAGGTGAGGAGGAGGCCGCGGGGATCGGCGGCGGCTCGTACCGTCTTGTACGGCAACAGGAACTCGCCGAGCTCCCCGTCGTAGTAGGCCTCGGCCGGGGCCACCGTGGTGTCCCGGTAACCCTCGGGCTCCGGATAGGCGTACGAGTAGAAGAATCCCTCATCAGTACCGCCGGGCCAGTAGCCAAAGCTGCTGACCTCTTGTGAGTAGGCCTCTTCCATGACGTGGGGACCGCAGTGTGGCGCCCCGCTGAGGTGGGGCGGCGCCGGGCGACCGGAAAACCTCGTGGTGGCCAGATCGAGTGCGCCCCAGAAGAGGTGTACCGGGCTCGACTTCCCAACGAAGTCCGTCCGCAACTCGTTGAACACGTGGGCCGAGCTGATGAGCAACCGCCAGAACCGCTCGACCTGGTCCCTGTCGTAGGACCGGCGCACGACGTCGTCCTGGAAGGGGATCGCTCCCTCGATCTCCACGGGCATGGTCCAGATATCGGTGTCCATGTCGAGCTCGGTCATGCGACCGACCACGTCGCCGAAGAAGTCGGCGACCGAGCGGGGCGCCAGGGCGACGGTCCGCCGGGTGCCGTCGGACACGGTGATGTCGAGCTGGTGAGCCAGAAAGTCGAAGTCGATCTGGAAGCCCCGTCCGTCACCCGACCACATGAGCGACGTGGTTAACCCTCGCGCCGTCACGTACAGCGGCACGTTCCACCAGTGGTTCAACAGGGGCGAGTGGGCCAACCGGATCTTGCCCACGATCTGGGTCCACAGCTGCAGGGGTGTCGCGGGTGGCGTGCCATTCGGTCACCGGCAGCGACGGCCATGCTGGTGCCGTGAGGCTTCCCGATTCCTGTCCAGGTTCCACAGGTACCCCCTCAGGTCAGGCCGACGAGAACCAGGGTGGTGCCCTGTCCAACCGGAAGAAGTATTACTGGAAGAACCGGTCCACTTGCGCCGGATCGCTGACAAAGAGCTCGATCCCATCGATCTTGTCGTCGCCGTTGAATCGCAAGAGGAACAGGAAGCGCCCTGTCATGATCGCTGCCTGCCTTTCCATGCTGATCTTGGCAACCACGGCGACGTGATCGGTCCCCACCATCCAATCCTCCCATTTGAGCGGATCGAAGGTGCCCTTCGTCTCTTCGTAGACATCGACGAGATGGCGAGCAACCCTGTCGCGTCCGACGTAGTCCCCTGACAATCCCTGCTTGCCAGGGACTCGGTAGGTCACGTCATCGGAGAGAAAGCTCATGGCTTTGTCAACGTCGTGGCTCCCGATGAGCTGGAGCAACTCTTGAGCGGACGTCAGCCGACGAGTGCCGTTGTTCCCTTCCATCAGCTTCCTCCATTCATGTCTGTGAGTAAGTTAGAACCCGTTGGCTACTTCTGCTTTCCCAGCTTCCAGAACTGGAGGGGTGAGGTGCTGAGGGCCTCGGGAGACGAGGTGTACGCGGCCACTAGCCAATGGTCACCGTGATTGGGGGCACTGGTGAACAACGGTGGGTACAAGGTGACCGTCGCCGCGCCGTGGGGTTGGAGCACGACCGGGCGGTGGCCGGTGGGGTACCAGTAGCCGGAGGGATGGCCGCTCCCGATGATGACCATGAAATGAGGGACCACGGTGCCCGATGTCTGGTTGTCGACCGTCACGGTGACGGCGTTCAGCGTGGTCGCCTGGTTGGACGTGTTCACACCTCGCACGGCCAGCTGTAGCGGTGGCGAGACGAAGGCCAGACTGGCCACCACCACCCCGGCGACGACGGCGGCCGTGGTGGTGGCTATGAGGGCTATGCGGACGCGGGCGGTGGCGATGGCCTTGGCCGGCGTGGTGACGGTGGCAACGGTGAAGGCGGCCACGACGGCGGCGGGGAAGAAGTCGACCAGGTAGCTGGTCAGGCTGCGGGCGGCGACGAAGAACACCAGGGGCAGTAGGAGCAACCAGACCCGTTTCATGGCCGGGTACCAGATGACCATGGCGATCAGCAGGGCCACGTAGATCAGGGCGCTGGCGATGGTGAGCTTGGAGAGGGCCACACCCCCGGTGATCCCGTGGAGGGCCAAGGTGACCAGGCCCTGGCCGTCGACCACCAGCGGCTGCCGGAAGGGTATGAGGTTTCCGTGCACCCAGGCCGTCGGTTGCCAGATGATGAAGGGGACGTTCACCACGGCGAAGACCAAGGCCACGATCCCGACGTAGATACCGGCGAGGCGGAGTGCGGGGCGATCCGTACGCCGCGCCTCGAGGATCACCCCCACGACCAAGAAGGGCACCATGAACCACGGGGTTTGTTTGATGGCACAGGCGATGCCCAAGGCGATGGGCCCCATCCATCGGGCGATGCCGGCCTGGCGCCCGGCGCCGAAGCGGTCCCACCGCCAGACGGCCAGGACCAGGAAGGGCACGAACAGCGCATCGGTGCCGCCCGAGCTGAACACGCCGACGAAGATGGGGGTGGCGGCGATGAGCGCGGCCAGCCACCGCAACGAGGCGGGCATGAGGACGAAGAGCAGTATGCCGGTGACGATCCAGGCATAGAAGTCCATCCAGTCGGAGACCTGGTGATGGAACCCGAACCACAGAGCCGGCACCTCGAACAGGAAGGAACCGGCCGGGTACGAGACGTGGGTGACGTGGCTGCCGTTGACGATGTACGTCCAGAACAATTGGGGGTTCTTCAACAGCTGTGCCGCCGATGCCATCGATGCCGTATACGGGTTGTCCCCGTGGACCAGGACGCGCGCCGCCACCTGATTGAACGCCCCCGAGTCGGTGCTGTAGTACTGGCGGATGTGGATGGCGATGCCCTCGGGGATGGCCATCGAGGCGAGGATCGAAGCCATGGCCGCCAGCTGGTACACCAGTGACCGAGGTCGGCGTATGAGCCACGTCCAAGCCAGGCCGACGATGCCGGCCAGCACGAAGGCCGGCCCCACCACGGAAGCCGCGGTCCACGACGGCCACCAACCCCACAGGTTGATGCCTCCGGTCAGTACGGACAGCCACACCAGGCTCCACGCGCCGCGCTCGACCAGCGCGCTGGTGCCGGCGGGGTTCTCCCCGGTCTGAGCCGGGTCCGGAACCGGATCCGGAGCCGGTGCCGAGGCAACGGCGAGATCAGCGGGTGACCCTCTCATCTCAGACGGACCTTTCCCATTCCGGCGCTCTGGTCTTCATCATCTCTTTCCGAGGAACACTCAGGGCGATGCATCCGGCGACCGCTTCCGCCGATGGCCACGCGATTGTTGCCGGTCGGGCCGGCGACGTCCACTCGGAAACCGCCTGCCCGCGGGGCGGTTGCACATCTGAGCGCGCTACGGGAACACCTTGTACGAAGCCACCGTGTAGATGGTCAAGGTGATGAGCAAGCCGGTGGACAATAGAAGTACCGCGCCGTAGGAACGCCCTCGCAACCGGGTCCCGATGGCCAGCACGAGCGGGAAGGCCAGGAGGATGAAACGGGGTCGCAACCCCACCGGCGCGGTCACCATGGAGATGCCGGCGGCGATCAGCCCGTAGAGCAGGATGGGGACGGGCATGCGGTCGCGGATGGCCACGATGGCGCACATCACCGCGACCACGATTCCGACCACGAGGATGTGGTCCGTGAGCGTCTGCGCTATCGGGTCCCTCAGGAACGAAATGACCAGATGGATCGGGTACCAGAGCGAGGCATAGCTGTGCCATCCGTATCGCTCGGTCTCGGTCCAGGCCGTGACCCCTCCGCTGTGCCAGGCCAGCCAGCCCAGATAGCCGATGAACCCGAGCGGGGCCAGGATGGGAGCCACGATGGCCCGCCAATTGCCGTTCCGCCTGATCTCCCGGTAGGCGCACCAGGCACAGCTCACGGCGAAGGCCACGGCCACCGGCGAGGTGGCGGTGGCCAGCAATCCGAGGATCCCGGCCAGCAGCCAACGTCGGCGCAGGAGGGCGAGAAGACCGAAGGCGATGAACGTGATGGTCATGCCCTCCGAATAGACCAGGCTGAACACGAAGGCCCCGGGGAACACGGCCAGCAAGAGGGTGGCCCGATCGGCGCCCCGACTCCCGGCGTAGCGACGAACCAGGGCCCAGACGGCGATCATCGCCGTCATCCCGGTGAGGCCGGAGACGATGGCTCCGGCGGTCAGCAGGGAGATGCCGGTGATCTCGGACAGCCAGCGGAACGACAGGGGGAAGAGGGGGAAGAAGGCGGTGGTGTTGGCGGCGGGGTGCCCGTCGACCATCGGCAGGTGGCTCGGCCACCCATGGCTGGCGGCCCGGATGAACCAGCGACTGTCCCACAGGTCGATCTCTCCCCGCAGGCTCTTGTGGGAAAAGGTGGTGGCGACGCCCAGCGCCGCATAGGTGACGACACGGGAGGCCAGGTAGATGACGATGGGCCGAAGGACCCATCGGGGCCACCCCTTCCCACGGCCGGCGAGAGAGATCCTGCGAGTCCCGGGATGCTCCGCTGTATCGCCGTTCGGCGGCGACGGTTCGGGTGCTGGAGGGGACCTGACCAGATCGATGGCGGTCATCTCGTTGACGGCGCCCGATGCGCTCAGCTCAGGAGGCATAGCCCGACGCCACTCGATACCAGTGCCGATGTCGTGCCAGCCACACGCATGCGCCCAGCGTAACCAAGGCCACAACCAGATAGACGTTGCCGTTCAGGAGAGGATGACCGCTGGGCCCGACCACCAGCATGGCCAGGGCCGCCACCGCGGCTAGGAGCTTGGACCGCTGGGTGGTCGTGACGGCCAGGAAGGAAAGGCCCCACATCAGGTACCACGGCCACACGGTCGGGCCGCCGACCACGATGAGCAACAAGGCGATGCCCAGTGCCCGGATGACATCGAGTTTGTGGGCGTTCACGACGAGCCAGAGGCAACTGAGCACGGCTCCGGCACCGCAGACGTACTGGGCGACGGTGATCATGGTGGCCTGGCTCACCGGGATGTCGATGGCGTGGAGCAGGTGGGCGAAGAACACGCCCAATGCCACCGCCGGCGTGGACAGCACCTTCAACTCGGTGGGAACGTGCAACGCGCTGGGTCCCAGCCACGTCCAACCCAGCCCGACGATGGCGGTGACGGCGACCAGGACGACCACGGGGACGAGGACGGCCTCGGCCAGGACGCGCCAACGCCTGGTGCCCTGAGCCGTCTGGAATTGGTCGACGGCTAAGAAGACGATGGCGGCGGCCGCGGGCAGCTTCACCGTCGCCGCCAACGCACACAGGGCTACGCCCCAGGCCAGGCGGCCCTCTACCGCCAAGGTGACGCCGGCCAGGAGCAGACCCATCATGAGCGCGTCGTTGTGCCCCGACGCTATGAAACTGAACAAGGCCAGCGGGCTGAGGGCGCCCAGCCAGAGGGCGATGCCGGGGTCCGTGCCCAGATGACGGGCCAGTCGTGGCAATGAGACCATGATCAGAACCACGCCCACCAGCTCGAGTACCCGAAAGGCCAGCACCTGCGCCACCAACGAGCTCCCGGCCACGCCGGCTACGACGTTGGCCGCCCCCACGAACAGCGGGCCGTAGGGCGAGGCTGTCGATCGCCACACGCTGGCGATCGACGAGAGCAGCGGACCGTGACCCAGCGCTTTGGGCGGGACCGAGTAGGGATTGAGCCCATGGTGGGCCAACAACCCCTGACCGATGTAGCTGTAGATGTCCCGGCTGAACAGGGGTGGCCCGAGGAACAGGGGTACACCCCAGGCGATGAGGATCAGCCACGCCCACCGCGTGGTGAGCAGCCCCTGTCGCGCCAGACGACCGACGCCGAGCCAGCCCACGATGAGGAGGGCCACCGACAGGTAGAACAAGGTGGTGACGAGGACCGACTGTCCATTGGGGATCGAGAACCACCACAGGGCGTGGTTCGGCTCGGTCACCGACCCGACGCTGGTGCCCGTCACCGCCAATCCGATCGAGCCGACGAGGCCCACGGTCAGCCAGGGCACAAGGGGGCTCAGCGCACGTCGTGCAGGAATGTTCTGTGCTCCTTGCACGGCAATGGGCGATCCCACGTAGCTCCTCCAAAATGACCCACCCGGCGACAGGTCCCGATGAACGAGGTCGCCGCAAACGATACCCCGACCAGGCGTTGGGCAAGCGGCACCTCACCCTCGGCGTGGCCTCAGGTCACCACCGGAGGCGGAGTGAACGCGCTGCGTAGAAGGCCGACCAGCAGCACAGGCTGCCTGCCCCATTCCCACGGCGGCGCCCTCGCCGAACGGCCGGGCCCGGCGTGGTCCGGGTGGGGGGGAAGCGGGTGGGAACCAGCGCCGTGCTCTCGGCATCCGGCGATGGGGAACGGTTATGTGTCCAGCTCAGAGGTCCATTCGAAGGGAGCGACCCTACCGGGGGAGCCCACAGGATTGTCGTGGCGCTATGGTTCTTCTGACCCGGAGGAATCACACAGCCCCGGGGTGGAGGCGAGCAGTTCAAGGAGCGGGCGCCCCTCCATGTTCAGCCCACCTCATTCATCCCGGGAGATATGTCCGCATCGATAAACCAGCCGCCGGACCCACTCTCGTCCAACGGACTCCTGACCCCCTACCGATCGGCAGTGTCCGAGCTGGTCGATGAGGCCGACATGGCCAGCGGACCCGATGATGCCGACCGTCCCGCCGCTGAGAAGGTCCTCGATGCCCGACTGCCCGCTCCGGAGCTGACCGGGGTGCTCAGCAGGGTTCCCGGAGGCATCGACGCGGCAGCCGACCGCCTCTTGCAGCACGTGCACGACTACCGGCCCAATCCGGCCAGCAGCGCCGACGGCCTCTCGGCCTTGATCCGCATCTACCTCCTGTCCCAGATCGACGCGGCCTGGTGGGGAAGCAAACCTGCGTTCGATACCGACGATGACGTGCTGAGCTCGGATGACCTGGTGGACCTGGACGCACTCCGGGCTCGACGCCTCCTCGACTTTCGCTACCGTCGCCAGCCCCGCGGCCTCCCCGGCCGGGCTCGGGACTGGGGCATGCGACGCACCTGGCCGGGGCGACAGCCGCATACCTCGGGCTTGCTGTTCACGCGGGCGCGACCGGAATCGGTGGTGTTCCTGAACGAGCTGGCCCGGGACTTTTCGAGTAAGGCGCCCCCAAGCACGCCGTCCCTGTGGGTCACCAGCTTGGTCCGTAGCGTCCAACACCAGCACCGGCTCCGGGCGCTCGGCTATGCCGCGGTGATGCCCAGCGCCCATTGCGCGGGCTACGCCATGGACGTCGAGATGCGCTGGTTCCGGCGTTTCGATGCCGACGGTGTCCTGGCTGCCGCACTCCTGGATCGACAAGACGCCGGAGATGTCAACGTGATCGACGAGGGCCAGGCGTGGCACGTGTGCGTCAGCCCGGCGGCCTCGGAGCGGCTCCGGCGGGCCTACGCCACCTCGTTCGGAGGCTGAGAACCATGTGCGGCATCGCTCTCATCCTGGGCGGCGGCGGCGACCGCGCCCTCTTCGACCACATGCTGGCGGCCATCGCCCCCCGGGGCGACGTCGAGGAGACGCTGTGCGAGGAAGGCCTCCTGCTCGGCACCCAGCGACTGCAGATCGTCGACCGGGATCGTGCCGTGCAACCTTGGACCTCAGCCGACGGCAGATGGGCACTGTGTTACAACGGCGAGGTCTTCAACTACCGGGAGCTCCGCATCGAGCTGCAAGCCCTAGGCCACCAGCTGCGCAGCTCCAGCGACACCGAGGTGGTGCTGGAATCGTTCCTGGAATGGGGCGAGGACGCCGTGCACCACTTCCGTGGGGAGTTCGCCTTCGCCGTGGTGGAGCGAGCAAGCGGGCGCGTGTACCTGGCCCGGGACCCCATCGGGGTCAAACCGCTCTACTGGTCGAGGCGAGGTGGCCGACTCCACATCGCTTCCGAGGTCAAGTCGCTCGTACCGGTGGGGACGCCGGTCACCGAGGTCCCTCCCGGACACCACGGATGGGGCGCGCCGGCCTCGGCACCCGAGCTGTCGCCCTACGTCGACCTCATGCGGCTCGGTGAAGACGAGGACCCCATCGAGGACCCGGACGAGGCCATGGCCCTGGTCAGGAGCGCCCTGGAGGACAGCATCCGTGTCCGGGTGGACACCGATCTCACCGTGGGCGTGATCCTCTCGGGTGGGGTGGACAGCGCGTTGACCCTGCTGCACGTCCATGCCATGCATCCCGACTGCGTCGCATTCACCGTTGGCACGTCCGACAGCGATGACCTCCGCTACGCGCGGCGTCTGACCGCCGATCTCGGGGTGGCGCACGAGATCATCGAACTTCGGCCCAGCGAGCTTCGGTTCGACGACGTGCGCGCCGCCATCGCCATGTCCGAGCTGACCGAGTACGGCGACATCATCAACGCCCTGGTCTCCAAGCCGCTCTTCGAACGGGTGCATCGCAGTGGGGTCAAGGTCATCCTGTCCGGTGACGGATCGGACGAGCTCTTCGGTGGCTACGACATGTACCGCCAGGTGGGGGACGACCTTCGTCAGCGGTTGTTCCAGCACAAGATCCGGAACCTGAGCCGGACGGAACTGCAGCGGGTCGACCGGACCAGCATGGGCAGCGGCGTCGAGACCCGCGTCCCCTTCTTGGACCTGGCCCTGGTGCGGTTGGCCATGCGCATGCCCATCGATCTCAAGGTGCGAGACGGCCAGGAGAAGTGGGTCATCCGTCAGGCATTCGCCGACCTCCTGCCCGACTACATCCGGCGACGGCCCAAGAACCCCATGTCCCATTCGTCGGGCCTGCACGAACGGGTACGCCTGTACAAGCCGCTGTTCGCCCGGATCTATCGATCGTGTGGGTACGACCTGGCCGAACCGATGCGGCGCGACTTCTCCATCGTTCTCGATCAACACGACCTCGACCTCGACCGGGCCCTGGCCGCCGCTGCCGCCCGGCCCGACTACACCCCCTTGGAGCACGCCATGGACCTGGCCGGCGCCCTGCGATGGAATGCCACTGCTGCCGTACGGCGGCTGGGCGGAGGGTCGCGACGCGCACAACTGCCGGTCGATTGACCGGCAGCCTGTCGCCCGGTTGAGTTGACTGGCGATCCGGCCACGCTTACCGTGCCCTAGGTAGCGTGGGCCCGCGAGGCCGGGCACTAGATCGATAGCAGTAGATCGGTGCAGCAGCAGATCTCTACGGCGACAGGGTCAATACAGCAGTGCAAGTGGATGGCGACGGTGGGGGGAGTGCAATGCAGTTCCATCAGAGCGTGGCGTTCCTCGAAACCGACCAGTACCTGCAAATGGCCACGGCCTCGGAGGAGCTGGGCTTTTCGGGCATGTACGTCTCCGACCACCTCTGTTATCCCAAAGAGCTCCGATCCCGGTACACGTATTCTCCCTACGAGGACGGATCGCCGATCTGGGGCCCCGAGAGCGACTGGCCCGATTCCTGGTGCGTGATCTCGGCGATGGCCGCGGTGACCAGCACCCTCCAGTTCACCACCGGGGTCTATATCGCCCCGGCCCGGGACCTGGTGACCGTGGCCAAGCTGGTGGGCACCGCTGCTGTCTTGTCCGGCAATCGGATCAACCTGGGGGTTGCAGCCGGGTGGTGCAAGGAAGAATTCGACCTCACCGGGCAGGACTTCTCCGATCGGGGGGCGCGACTCAACGACATGATCCCCGCCTTGCGGGCGCTTTGGCAGAGTGGCTGGGTGGAGTACCACGGGACGCACTACGACGTCCCCCTCATGCAGGTGAACCCGGCCCCTACCCAACCGGTCCCCGTCATCATCGGCGGCGACTCGCCACCCGCCCTCCGGCGGACGGCCGCCCTGGGCGACGGATGGGCGGCTGCGCGGGTCCTACCACCCGATGAGGCACTCGGACAGATCGACTGCGTCAAAGCTGCTCTGGCCGGTGTCGGTCGGACGCTGGACGGCTTCAGGATCTTCACGACCGTGGCCGCCCAGCCCGAGCCCGACCTGATCCGGCGCTTCGAGGATGCTGGAGCGACCGACTGGATCTGCGCACCGTGGATGGTGGCGGACCAGGATGCCAAGCGCGGGTTCAACTCAACCATCGAACGGAAGATCGAGCTGATGGAGCAGTTTGCCGATCAGGTCATCGGAAAGGCAGCGTGATGTCAGAGCCCAACCCATCGACGCAGGAGCTTCTCGACCGGTTCGCCATCGACGACCTCCTGACCCGTTACGCCATGGCCGTCGACGCCGCCGAGTGGGAGCTCCTCGACACCGTCTTCACCCCCGATGCCCGCATCGACTACACGTCGGCCGGTGGCATCGCCGGAAGCCGGGCCCAGATCAAGGAGTGGCTTGCCCTCGCCTTGGCCGCCTTTCCCGTCCGCCAACACCTCATCGGGAACAAGCGGGTAACCATCGACGGCGACACGGCTGCCGTTCGTGCCTACTTCTTCAACCCGATGTACCTCCAGGGTCCTGACGGCGCCCAGCGCTATGCGCCCGGCGGCGGCTATTACAACCACTCACTGGTCAGGACGAGCGAGGGCTGGAGGAGCCGGGAGCTCATCGAAGAAGAGGTGTGGCGGGAGGGCCTCTCGGATCTGGCCATTCCCCAACTGGACGAGTAGCGCTTCTCGCTCGGATCAGAGCCGTCGGGGACGGACCCGGTGTCCGTCGCTCAGCAGTTGTTCAGGGAGATGTTCGTATCGTCCGGGACATGGGCACGAATCCGACGCCGCGCCAGGGGCGCACCCCTACACGAGGTGGACCACCCCCGTCGCCGACGTGGCGACCCCTTGCCCGGTCGGTCAAGCCGATAACGTCACCGCCCATGAGCCGTCTACGCATCGGAATTCTCGGCGCGGCCAAGATCGCCCCGGCTGCACTGATCCGCCCGGCCAGGGCGGTACCCGACGTCGACGTGGTCAGCGTGGCCGCCCGCGACCCAGAGCGGGCACGCCACTACGCCGACAAGCACGGCATCGAGCGAGTCCACCCCACCTACGAGGCACTGGTCGAGGACCCTGACGTGGACGCCATCTACAATCCGCTGCCCAATGGCCTGCACGGTCGCTGGACCCTGGCCGCCATCGCCGCAGGCAAGCACGTGTTGTGCGAGAAGCCCTTCACCGCCAATGCCAACGAAGCAGCCATCGTCGCCCGCGCGGGCGACGAGTCCGGGCTCACCGTGATGGAGGCTTTCCACTATCGCCATCACCCACTGGCCGCACGGATGCGGGAGGTCGTGGAGCAGGGCCTCATCGGCGGGGTGCGCCACATCGAGGCGTGGATGTGCTTCCCGCTGCCGTTCCGCAAGGACATCCGCTACCGGCTGGATCTGGCCGGTGGTGCCACCATGGACGCCGGTTGCTACGCCATCAACATGATCCGCCTCATGGCCGCGTCGGAGCCCGAGGTCGTCTCGGCCCGGGCCAAGCTCTCCGGGCCGGGGGTGGATCGGGCGATGGTGGCCGATCTCTCTTTTGCCGACGGTCGGACGGCCACGATGCACACGTCGATGCTGTCCTCGAGCGTGCTGCGCATCGGCGTGCGGGTGATCGGTGACGGGGGCGAGCTGCGGGTGCTCAACCCAGTGGCTCCCCAGCACTACCACCGACTGGTGGTGCGGACTCCGGCCGGCAAACGCATCGAGCATGTAGCCGGCCCGTCTACCTACCAGTACCAGCTCGAGCACTTCGCCCAAGCCGTGCTGGCCGACGGCCCGGTCATCACCACCGCGGCCGACGCCGTGGCCAACATGACCCTCATCGACGCCGTCTACACCGCGGCCGGGCTCCCGGTGCGCGAGCCGACGTCCTGATCGAGGCAGGGGAGTGAAGGAACCGCAGCGATCCGTGCCCGACACCAAAAGCCGGCGACCGTGGTGGCAGCCTCCCCCCGGCGTGACCCAGAACGCGGGCTGGGTGCTCATTCCACTCCGGTTGTTCCTGGGCGTCACGTTCCTATTTGCCGGGCTCCAGAAGCTGGCCAATCCCCAATTCTTCAACGACAACAGCCCCACCTCGATCTATGCCCAGCTGCTCGGAGCCGAGCGGTCGAGCCCTCTCCACGGCCTGTTGGGACATCTGCTGCACGTCGCCTCGCCGCTCGGTCTGGTCATCGCCATCGGCGAGGTGGCCGTCGGGCTCGGGGTCCTGGTCGGGCTGTGGACCCGCATCGCCGCCCTGGCCGGGATGGTCATCTCCTTCAGCCTGTTCCTTACCGTCAGCTTCCACGCCTCGCCCTACTTCACCGGCTCCGACATCGTCTTCGTGTTCGCCTGGACGCCGCTGCTCCTTGCCGGAGCGGGGGGAGCCCCGGCCCTCGACACCTATCTGGGACGCGTGCGGCCCGCCGCCGGCGGGGAGGTCATCGAGCGGCGCGCCGTGCTGGCCCGGGGGGCCACGACGGGGCTGGTGGCCCTTCTCGTTCTGGCCACCGGTGGCCTGGTGGCATGGTTCGGCCGCCTGGCCGGCGGCACCAAGGCCGCAGCGGCGTCCGAGGGCACGGGCACGATCTCGCCGTCTTCGCCGACCACGCCGACCACTGTCCCGCCATCCACCACCACCCCGACCACGCCAGGCGCTCCCACCACGACCGAACCTCCGACGACGACGGCGCCCAAGCCGGCCGGACACCGCCTGGGCCCGACCTCGGACGTCCCCGTCGGGGGGGCAGCCCAGTTCACCGACCCGGCCAGCGGCGCCCCCGGACTGGTCCTCCAGCCCGTGGCCGGCACGTTCGTGGCCTTCAATGCCATCTGCCCCCATGCCGGCTGCACGGTGGCCTTCGCCCGGTCGAGCGACATCATCGCCTGCCCCTGTCACGGATCCGAGTTCAACGCCCGGACCGGGGCAGTCGAGCAGGGGCCGGCCACCCGGGGTCTCACCCGCATTCCGGTGGCGGCGGCGGACGGCAACCTCTACGTGGATGGCTGACGCCAGCGCGCCGCCGAATCCGTCGCCTCCACCGGAGGCACGGTACGATGAGCCGATGCCCACCGGACGGACCGCTTGGGGGCATGGTGGGCACAGTTCGTGCCGAGCTCCGACGCTCGCGAGGATGCGGTGAACGAATCGAACATCAGCGACACCGTGGTTCACGACACCGTGGTTGACGACACAGCCGTTGCCGACGCCGTGCTCGACAACACCGTCGAGGGCAGCGCTGAAGGGATCGCCTGGGTCTCGGCCGTCCCGTTCATCCTCGTGCACCTCGTTCCCTTCCTGGCCTTCTTCGTAACCGTCACCTGGCAGGACTGGGTCCTCTGCGCCGTGCTCTACGTGGGCCGCATGTTCCTCATCACGGCTGGTTACCACCGGTATTTCGCCCACCGCAGCTACAAGATGGGTCGGATCCCGCAGTTCCTCACCGCGTTGGGCGCCACAACTGCAGCCCAGAAGGGCCCTCTGTGGTGGGCCGGGCACCACCGGATCCACCATCGCTTCACCGACACCGATCGGGATATCCACTCGCCGAGAGACGGATTCTGGTGGAGCCACGTCGGCTGGATCCTCTCGCGCCGCTACAAGGACAGCGACGAGAGCGCCATCCGCGACTTCGCCGCCTACCCGGAACTTCGGCTGCTCGACAAGTTCCACTGGGTCGGTCCCTGGGTCCTCGGCCTCGTGTGCCTGCTGGTGGGGGGATGGGGCGGGTTGATCATCGGCTTCTTCTTGTCCACCGTCCTGCTGTGGCACGGGACCTTCATCGTCAACTCACTGGCCCATGTCTTCGGGCGGCGCCGGTTCGCCACTCCCGACACCAGCAGGAACTCGCTCTTCATCGCCTTGGTCACCGGTGGCGAGGGCTGGCACAACAACCACCACTACCTTCCCGCTTCAGCCCGGCAGGGGCTGATGTGGTGGGAGATCGACACCACCTGGTACGCCCTGCGAGCACTGGCCGCCCTGCACATCATTTCCGACTTGAAGCGCCCACCGACCCGGCTCCTCACCCAGTCCCGCGTCCGGGACGGTGCTTTCGACATCGGCATGTTCCGTTCTTATTGGGAACGGGCCGCCCGCCTGGCCGCGTCGGCCGCCGACGGGGTCGGTTCCCTTCGTCCACCGCTTTCGGGTCCCCAATCGGCTGCGAACGGCGATGACCGCGCCGACAATGCCGACCCACGCGGCCCTGGGCCCCAAGGCGATCCCGGAAGCCGACTTGGCCGGCAGCCCCCGGCAAGCGCTCTCCGGCTTCATCCACCGGACCATGGAATCAGCCGACGAACTGGCATCGAGCACAAGGCGCCTGCGCGACGGGGCCGTCTTGACCTCCCGAGGTACTCCGACGGGTGACGCTCCGACCGGATGAACCAAGACTCTGAGGACGAACGGTTGGTGGCCGCCGGGGCCACCTGGATCGTGGACCTCGACGGCGTGGTGTGGCTGGCCGGTGAGCCGATCGGGAACGTGTCCGGGGCGGTATCGAAGTTGCGGGATCGGGGAGTCCGCATCGTGTTCGCCACCAACAACTCGGCTCCAACCATCGGCGACCTGGTGACCCGGCTGGGTCGCGTCGGGATCCCGGCCGGGCCCGACGACCTGGTGACCTCGTCCCAGGCCGCCGCCTCACTGCTCGACCCGGGGAGCACGGCGATGGTCCTCACCGAGGGCGGTGCCCTCGAAGCCCTCGAGGCCCGTGGCGTGTCGGTGCGTGAGGCCGGACCGGTTGATGCTGTGGTCATCGGCTGGACCCGTCACTTCGATTTCGACGCGCTGACCAGGGTGTCCGGTGCGGTGCGCGATGGCGCCCGGCTCATCGGCACCAACGAGGACCCCACCTATCCCACGCCGACGGGACCGGTCCCCGGCGCCGGAGCCCTCCTGGCTGCGGTGGCCACCGCCGGTGGCGCCGATCCCCAGATCGCGGGCAAGCCCCATCCACCCACTGTGGCCCTCCTCCAGTCCCGGTTCGACCTGGACGGCTCAGAGGGTCCCGTGATCATGGTGGGGGACCGACCGATGACCGACGGCCATCTGGCTCTCCAATTGGGCGTGCCCTTTGCCCTCGTTGACTCGGGCGTGACCTTGCCAGCCGATACGGCCATTGACGTACCCGTCCATCGCCGGGCCCCGGACTTCGCGTCGCTGGTCGACCAGTACCTGACGGGTCGATGACCAGGGATGGCTGAAAAAGTGCTACCTACTAGCTAGCACTCGGATTATTCTGCATACATGGCCAACGACGATCCCTTCCGACGGTATATCGATGCGGGCGCTGCCTTGGCCCAACTGACCAAGGCTCGGGTCGAAGAGTTGGTCGAAGAGCTCATGAAGAACGGCGACGTCCAGCGCAAGGAAGCGCAGACAAAGGTGGACGACCTGATCGAGCGCAGCCGGAACAGCACCGAGGCCCTCCTGTCCCTCGTCCACGCCGAGGTCTCCACCCAGTTGTCCTCGTTGGGCATCGGAAGCCTGGATGATCTGGCCCGCCAAGTCGCCTCGCTGCTCGGCCGTGGCCCGTCCGCAGCCACGAAGACCCCGGCGAAGAAGGCCCCGGCGAAGAAGACTGCAGCCAAGAATGACCGCCGCCAAGAAGTCGGCAGCCAAGAAGTCGGCGGCCAAGAAAGCTCCGGCGAAGAAGACGGCGGCGAAGAAAGCTCCGGCCAAGAAGGCCGCGGCGAAGAAGACGACCGCCAAGAAGGCTGCACCGCCCACGACCGGGTCGGCCGGCTGACCAAGGCCACGAGGCGGCGCCTCGATCAGGTCCTGGTCGAGCGCGGTTTCGCATCGAGCCGCCAACAGGCGACCGACCTGATCGAACACGGCGGAGTGCTCGTCTCGGGCACGGTGGCCGTCAAGGCGTCGAGGCTGGTTTTGCCCTCCGAGCCGATCCACCTCACCGGGCCTCGGGCCCGCTATGTGTCGCGGGGCGGGGAGAAGTTGGCTGCGGCCCTGGATCGCTTCGATCTCGACGTGGCCGGTGCCCGTGCGCTCGATGCAGGGTCCTCGACCGGTGGCTTCACCGACTGCCTGCTCCAGCACGGCGCCCGCTCGGTCACCGCTCTCGACGTCGGGCGGGGGCAGCTGCACGAGCGCCTGCGCGGCGATGACCGAGTCGACGCCCGCGAGCAGACCGACATCCGCAGCTACACCCTCGAGGATGCCGGCGGCAGCGCCTACGACGTGATCACCGCCGACCTGTCGTTCATCTCGGTGACCCGGGCGGTACCGATGCTGGCGGGAGATCTGGCTCGACCCCGAGCCGATCTGGTGGTGTTGGTGAAGCCCCAGTTCGAGGCGGGCCGATCCGAGGCCTCCAAGGGTAGGGGGATCATCCGCGACGCCGCCGTCCATCGTCGTACGCTGGGCGGCGTGTGCAGCGCGCTGGCGAACGAAGGTGCGAAAATCAGGGGGGCGATGCCCTCACCGATCACCGGTCATGCCGGCAACGTCGAATTCCTGGTCCACGCCCAAGCCCACGTCCACGAGCACGGAAGCGACATCGACGACATGGTCGACTCAGCGGTGGCCGCCGCCCACCGGCACGCGACCCGGACAACAGAGGGGGAGGATTCGCCCCTGATCACCGGCGAAGGGCCATGATGGAGGCCCCATGGCGGTAATCGCATTCTTCGCCCACCCGGATCGAAAGCAAGCGGCGGAGGTGGCCACGCGGGCCTCGGCGTGGTTGACCGCACGCGGCCACCAGGCCGTCTCGGCGATCCAGCCCGACGGGACGGTGAGCGCGGCGGGGGCCGACCTCCTGGTCAGCCTGGGCGGTGACGGGTTGCTCCTCCGGGCCGTGGGATCGGCCATCGTCGACGGGGTCCCCGTGCTGGGTGTGAACATGGGCCGTCTCGGCTACCTGACCCAGATCGAACCAGCCGGGCTCGAGCAGGCGCTGAAGGCGTTCCTGGCCGGTGAGCACGAGGTCGAGGAGCGCATGACCCTCCACGTCGCGTTGACCGCCGCCGATGGAACCACTCAGGTCGACCAATTGGCCCTGAACGAGGCGGTGGTGGAGAAGAACGTCCCCGGCCACACCGTCCGCATCGCATCGCTCATCGCCGGCCGCCCGTTCATGACCTATGCGGCCGACGGATTGCTGGTGTCTACGCCCACCGGTTCCACCGCCTACAACCTCTCGGCCCGGGGACCGGTGCTGTCGCCGCGCATGCGGGCCATCGTGTTGACCCCGGTCTCGCCCCACATGCTCTTCGATCGAGCCCTGGTGCTCGAGCCCCAGCAATGGGTCACACTGAACATCTTGGAACCGCGTCCGGCGGTGCTGGTCGTCGACGGTCACACCGTTGCCACCCTCGAGCCCGGCGCCACCGTCACCTGTCGGGAAGGTGAGCGATCGGCCCGACTGGTCATGTTCTCTGATCCCGACTTCCACACCATTCTCCGGGCCAAGTTCCGCCTGGCCGACTGGTAGCGAGCGCCGAGGCCGGTCGGCATGCTGTGGGAGCTGCGGGTGCGGAACCTCGGAGTGATCGACGACGTCACCGTGACCCTGGGGCCGGGGATGACCGCCCTGACCGGTGAGACGGGAGCGGGAAAGACCCTCTTGGTCGAAGCGCTGGCCCTCCTTCTCGGCGGCCGGGCCGACCCCACGCTGGTGCGGTCGGGTGCCACCGAGGCCATGGTCGAGGGTCGCTTCGCCGAGGGCGCCGATGAACAGGTCATCCTGGCTCGAGCGGTGGCCAATGCCGGCCGCAGCCGGGCGTGGGTGGACGGCCGGATGGCCTCGGTCAGCGGATTGGCCGAAGTGGGCGCCCAGCTGGTGGAGCTGCACGGCCAACATCTGCACCAGTCGCTGGTGCACGGTGCCGCCCAACGGGCCGCCCTCGACGGGTTCGCCGACATCGACCTCACCCCCATGCACGCAGCGCGGAACCGCCTCCGCGTGCTCCAGTCCGAGTCGGACAGCCTGGGGGGAGACGCCAGGCAACGAGCCCGGGACGCCGACCTGCTCGCCTATCAGATCGCCGAGATCGAGGCCGCCGCGCTCGAGGACGAGTCCGAGGACGACCGCCTGGAAGCCGAGGAAGACCGGCTGGCCGCAGCGTCCGCTCACCGGGAGGCAGCGGCCATCGCTCTCGCCGCGCTGACCGGAACGGGCGCTGACACCGAGGCTCCGAGCGCACAGGATCGCATGGCGGAGGCGGCCGGTGCGCTGTCCGACCGAGCCCCCCTGGCCCCCCTCGAGCAACGCACCCGAGCCACCATGGCCGAGCTCGCCGATCTGGGTACCGAGCTCCGTCAGGTGGTGGAGACCTGGGACGATGATCCCGAGCGGCTGGAGGCGATTCGCACTCGACGACAGCTGCTCCACGAGCTCGGACGCAAATACGGCACCACCCCGAGCGAGGTCATCGCCTTCGGCCGGGACGCCACCGCCAAGCTGGCCGCCCTCCAGTCGGCCGACGCCCGGGCCGTTGCCCTCGACGGGGAGATCGAACAGGCCCGAGCGGTGCTGGCCGAGACCGAGGCGGTCGTGGCCCGGCGACGGCACCAGGCCGCACCCGTCCTGGCCGACCAGATCGAGTCCACCCTCCGCACGCTGGCCATGCCCTCGGCCCGATTCGAGGTATCCGTTGCCGGAGAGGGCCCGGCGGACCAGGTCACGTTCCTGTTGGGCGCCAATCCGGGCGAGCCCCCCCTGCCCATGGCCAAGGTGGCCTCCGGAGGGGAGCTGGCCCGCACCATGCTGGCCGTCCGGCTGGCCCTGACCGGCTCGCCGGGGGTGATCGTGTTCGATGAGGTCGACGCGGGCATCGGCGGCATGGCCGCCACCGCAGTCGGCGCCGCACTGGCCACGTTGGCCGAGCGGAGCCAGGTCCTGGTGGTCACCCATCTGGCTCAGGTGGCCGCGCACGCCGATCGACAGGTGTCGGTGCGCAAGGACGAGGTCGACGGTCGAACCGTGGCCCTGACCGCCGAGCTCGACGCGGACGAGCGCATCGTCGAGCTGAGCCGGATGCTCTCGGGCAGCCCGGACAGCGACACCGCCCGGCGCCACGCACGGGAGTTGCTGGCCGGCTCGCGGGCCGGACGCCCGGCTCCCCGCTGATCCTCACCCACCGCGGTGGTCCACCCGACGGCCCGAGTGATTCCGATAGTGTCGAGGGGTGCCCGACACGCAAACCCCGCCGAGTCCCTCTGGAGACCACGCAGGGAGCGCACCGACTCCCGACATCGGCGAGCCCCGTGAGACGAAGTACATCTTCGTCACCGGCGGCGTGTCCTCCTCGCTCGGAAAGGGCTTGACCGCTTCGTCGCTCGGTCGCCTGCTGAAGTGCCGTGGGCTTCGCGTCACCATGTGCAAGCTCGATCCCTATATCAACGTGGACCCGGGTACCATGAACCCTTTCGAGCACGGCGAGGTGTTCGTGACCGAGGACGGGGGCGAGACCGATCTCGACCTCGGCCATTACGAGCGCTTCATCGACGAGAACCTGCACAAGGAGTCGAACACCACCACCGGGCGGATCTACTCGTCGGTTATCGCCAAGGAACGGCGGGGCGATTACCTGGGCAAGACCGTTCAGGTCATTCCCCACGTCACCGACGAGATCAAGGGGCGGATCCGGAAGCTGGGCACCGATGACGTCGACGTGGTCATCGTCGAGATCGGCGGCACGGTGGGCGACATCGAGATCGTCCCCTTCATCGAGGCCATTCGCCAGTTCCGGCGGGACGTGGGCCGCGACAACGTCTGCTACGTCCATCTCACCCTGGTTCCCTACCTCGGGACGTCGGGCGAGCAGAAGACCAAGCCCACCCAGCACTCGGTCACCGAGCTCCGCAGTCGCGGTATCCAGCCCGACGTCATCGTCTGCCGGTCGGACCGACTGATCTCCGAGGATCTGAAGCGGAAGATCTCCCTCTTGTGCGACGTGCCCATCGAGGCCGTGGTGTCGGCCATCGACGCCCGCAACATCTACGAGATCCCCCTGGTCATCCACGAGGAGGGCCTCGACACCTACGTCCTCCGCCTGCTCCGGTTCTCCGAGGAGGAGCATCCCCTGGACCTCACCGACTGGGAGCGCCTCGTGGCCCAGGTGGATGCGGCCACGCGCCCGGTGCGCATGGGGATCATCGGCAAGTACATCGACCTGCCCGATGCCTACCTTTCGGTGGTGGAGTCCCTCCGCCATGCCGGCTTCCACCACGGGGCCAAGGTCGAGATCGAATGGATCCAAGCGGCCGAGGTGCCCGATCTGCTCGTCCATGACCGACTCCGCGAGTTCGACGGGTTCGTCATCCCCGGCGGCTTCGGGGAGCGCGGGGTCAAGGGGATGATCGCCGCAGCCGGCTACGCCCGTGAGCACGAGATCCCACTCCTCGGGCTCTGCCTCGGCCTCCAGGTCATGGTCATCGAGGCCTCGCGGAGCCTGGCCGGCCTCGATGACGCCAACTCCCGCGAGTTCGACCCCAGCACCCGGGCGCCGGTGATCGACCTCATGGAAGACCAGAACGACGTGGTCAACATGGGTGGAACCATGCGCCTCGGCTCCTACTGGGCCAACCTGGCACCCGGGACCCAGGTGGCCAAGGCCTACGGCACCGAAGTGGTGTCGGAGCGGCACCGCCATCGCTATGAGGTGAACCCCCGGTTCCGCCACCGACTGGAGGAAGCCGGGTTGGTCTGTTCGGGGACCTCGCCGGACGGGAGGCTGGTCGAGTTCATCGAGCTTCCCGGCCATCCCTTCTGGGTGGGCACCCAGGCCCATCCCGAGTTCAAGAGCAGGCCCGACCGACCCCACCCGCTGTTCCGGGAGCTGGTGGGCGCGGCCCTGGACCGGGCCGAGGGTCGCGAGCCACGGTTGATCGACGTCGGCCCCCCTCCGGTGAGCTCGGCCGTACAGGCCCCGGAACAGAACCCTTGACGGGACCGACCGACCCGTCGCCCACCTTTCGCCACGTCGACGACCAGCTCATCCACAAGGGGTACATCGTCTCCACCGTCACGGCGACGTTCGTCGACCCCGACGGGAACGTGTTCGAGCGGGACGTCATCCGTCACCCCGGAGCGGTGGCCGTCGTGCCCATGACCGATGCGGCGTCGGTGCTCCTGGTCCATCAATTCCGACCGGCGGCCAACCGCTGGCTGTTCGAAGTGCCCGCCGGCACCCGCGACGTCGAGGGCGAGGCGCTCGAGACCACCGCGCACCGGGAGCTGGCCGAGGAGCTGGGCCGAGCGGCGGGCCGGCTCGAATTGCTGACCCACTGCCTCAACACGCCCGGCTTCTGCGACGAGGTCACCACGGTGTTCATGGCCACCGATCTCCATCCGGTGCCGACCAACCGCCAGGGCCTGGAAGAGGGGTTCATGACCATCGAGGAGATGTCCCTGTCCCGTTTCGACGACCTGGTCGATGACGGGACCATCGTTGACGCGGTGACCATCCTCGGGGTGGCCTTGGCCCGGCGTCGCCGTTCCGGTCCCGACCGAGCCGGTTGAGCCGGTACCGGCTCCCGTCGCCACGATGAGCACCCCGCTCTCGATCGGAGCCGAGGAGTACCTGTCCTGGTTGACCGTGGAGCGGGGACGGTCCTCCAACACGATTGCCTCCTACCGACGAGACCTGGTCGGTTGGGAGCAGTGGCTCGGGCACGCCGGCATCGATCCTGGCTCCGTCCGGGCCGACGACCTCGAGCGGTACCTGGCCTTTGCCCGTAGCGAGGGTAAGAGCCCTGCCACCATCACCAGGAGCCTGGCCAGCCTGCGTGGCCTCTTCCGCTTCCTCTACGACGAGGGCACCATCCCCGCGGACCCCACCGCCGATCTGCAGTCACCCCGACTGGCCCGGCGCCTGCCCAAGGCACTGGACGAGGCCCAGACCCTCAGGCTGCTGAACGCGGTCACCGGCATCGGTCCGTTGGACTTCCGCGATCGTGCCCTGCTCGAGGTGCTCTACGGCACCGGCGCCCGGATCTCCGAAGTGGTCGGGCTGTCCCTGTCCGATCTCCAGTTCGACGACGGCCTCATCCGGGTCTTCGGCAAGGGCTCCAAGGAACGGCTCGTCCCGATCGGGCGCCCGGCCCGGGAAGCGCTGGTGGTATGGCTGTCGCCGCCAGGCCGGCCGCTGGTCGCCCCCGATCGATGGTCTCACCGTGACGATGCCGAGGCAGTCTTTTTGAACACGCGGGGTAGGCGCCTGAGCCGCCAGGGTGCGTGGGCCATCCTCAAGCGCCACGCCCAGCGGGTGGGGTTGAGCGATCAGGTGAGCCCCCACGTGCTGCGCCACTCGTGCGCCAGCCACATGCTGGCCCACGGGGCGGACATCCGGGTGGTCCAAGAGCTGCTCGGTCACGTGTCGATCGCCACCACCCAGCTGTACACCCGTCTGTCGTCCGAACACCTCCGAGGCGCGTACGAAAGCGCCCACCCGCGCGCCCAACGCAACCGGGAGAACTAGGCTCTGCTGCGTGCCCAGCGATGCCCCGACCGTCGATTACCGGACCCTCCTCGAAGAGGAGCGGGCCCAGCTGCGATCGCAGCTGTCCGAATTGGGCTTCGGGGACGACGACGGACCGACGTACGACCCCAACTTTGCCGATCTCAGCCAAGTGACCGCTGAGCGTGGCGAAGCAGAGGCGTTAGGTGGCCAGCTTCAGGAGACGCTGGGTGATGTCGCCCACGCCCTGGCAAAGTTGGACGACGGCAGCTTTGGCACCTGTGAGGAGTGCGGCGAACCCATCTCCCCGGCCAGGCTCGAGGCCATGCCGGCGACGCGCTACTGCATCAGTCACGCTGCTCGGCACTAGGCGAGCTCTCGACCATGGGTTGGGGTGGCACCGGGGGTGCCCGCCGGACGACGTCGGGACGGCAGGTACCCGGCAGCCCGCTGCTCTATATCGCCGTGGCCATTGCCGTCGTGGTCATGGTGATCCTGGTTCGCACCGGCAGGATCCAGACGAACCAAGTGATCTACTTCGTCGTCCTGATCCCCTCGATCATCCTCCACGAGATCTCCCACGGCGTCGTCGCCCTGGCCTTCGGGGATGACACGGCCAAACGCGCCGGACGACTGAACCTCAACCCCATCCGCCATATCGACCCGGTGGGCACGCTGTTGGTTCCCGCCCTGTTGAGCCTGTCGGGCATCGGGGCCTACGGCTGGGCCAAGCCCGTGCCCGTCAACGCCAATCGCCTCCGGAGCCCGCGCAACCATGTGGTGATCGTCTCGCTGGTCGGCCCGCTCACCAACTTCGCTCTGGCCGCCATCCTCGGGGTCATCTTCGCCCAGACCCTGCCGGCGACGGGAGCGATCCCGCTCTATTCGCGCTTCCTCTTCTATGGCGGCATCGCCAACATCGTGCTGGGCGTGTTCAACCTCATCCCGTGCCCGCCGTTGGACGGGGCCGCAGTGCTGGAGCGCCTCCTACCGGCCCGGTTGCTGCCCAACTACTACCGGATCCAACCGATGTTGATCTTCCTGCCCTTCGTCTTGATCCTGTTGTTCCGCAATCAATGGTCCGAGCTCATCAACCACGTGATCAACTGGTGGTACGGACTCGTCACTTGAGCCAGGGCACGTCCATGTCCGGCCCCGATCCTCACGTGACCCGAGGAGATGGGCGGAGGGTCACCCCATGGGTCCGCGGCCATATCGGACTGGTCGTCCTCCTCGCCGCCCCGGTACTCGTGTTCGGTATCCCGCTTCTGTTCGGACAGGTCTTCCTGGACGGGGACAACTTCATCCAGAACTTCCCGCTGCGGGTGCTGGCCGGACAGGACCTCATCCACGGGCACCTGCCCCTCCTCAATCCGTACATCTTCGCTGGCGCTCCGTTGCTCGGTGGCTTCAACGCCGGGGCCGCCTACCCGCTCACGTGGCTGTTCGCCATCCTTCCGGCCGAGCTGGCCTGGACCCTGAACCTCATCGCCGCCTACGAGGTGGCCGTGGTCGGCATGTACCTCTTCCTGCGCCGACAGCCGGTGTCGTCGACGGCTGCCACCTTCGGGGCCGCCGCCTTCGCCTTCGGGGGCTACCTCAGTGGGCAGATCGTCCACATCGACCTGATCTCGGGCGCGGCGTGGCTCCCGTGGATGCTGCTGGCCGTGCACGGGCTCACCGAACCACCGGGCACGGTGACCTCGGCCGCGCCACCGTCGACTGCGCCGGGCCGGGCCGGGCCGGCTCCACGGTGGTGGTGGGCGCTCCTCCTGGCCGTGGCGACGGCTTTCACCATCCTGGCCGGGGCGCCCGAGGCGGTCCTCGACTCCGCCGTGATCGCCGTGATCTACCTGATCTGGCGGTACTGGCTGTATTGGCGGTCGGATCGGCGCCAACCCGTTGGACTGCGATCCCGGCTGGCCCCGTTGGGCCTTCTCGTCGTCGGCGCAGGGGTGGGTCTCTTGGCCGGCGCGGCCCAGTGGCTCCCAGGACTGGTCTTCACTGCCCAGTCACAGCGGGCCACTCCTACCTATCAGTTCTTCATCACCGGTTCGCTGCCCTGGCGCCTGACCGCGCTGGTGTTCTCCCCTTTCGTCCTCGGGACCAACCAGCAGGAGGTATCCGGCTATTTCGGGGACTACAACTTTCCCGAAGTCACCAGCTACGTGGGGATACTGGCCCTCATCGGGTTCTTCGCCCTCCTGACCTCCCGATGGCGACGACGGCCCGAGGCGTCCCGTTGGTGGGTCTGGTACGTCGTGTTGGTGTTGAGCCTTCTTTCCGCCTGGGGCGGTGACACGCCGTTTGGCCACCTGATGTTCCTGATCCCCGGGATCAACAGCCAGCGCCTGCTCAACCGGAACCTGCTCGGGGTCGACTTCGCCCTCGCCACCCTGTTGGCCTGGTGGGTCCACATGGTGCTGGCCGACCGCGCCCGCACCCGTTCGGCGGCGGCAGTTGCCGCGGTCCCAGATGGTCCAGCGGCAACCGGTTCCCCCCGACCGCGTTCCCGCCCCGTCGACGTGGCGGTGACTTGTATCCCGCTTGCCGTGGTCACCGTCCTCTGCGTCGGGTCGTGGCTCTGGGCCTCCGGCCTCGAACAGTTCATCGGCACCCAGTATCCGTCCGACTCGTCGATGCGCATGGCCGTAGCCGCCGTCCTGACCGGGGGAGTGGCCATCGCCGCCGCCGCCACGTGGGTGGCCCTGTTCCCCGGCCGGTTGAGCCCGGCGGGGTTGCGCCGGGCGCTGGCCGCGGTGATGGCCGTCGACCTCGTGTTCTTCACCGTCCTCATCCTCCACGGGCCCGTCACCCACACCACTGCGTATGCGAGCGGGCCCACGGCGGCCGAGCTGACGGCGGCGACGGGGAACGGCCGGTTCATCATCTACGACCCGGACCGGTTCATCCAAGGACAGCTCTTCGCCATGGGTCAGACCGACCTGAACGTCCTGAAGCAACTGCCCAGCGCCCAGGGCTACACCGCGCTGGTGAGCGGCGACTACTACCGGGCCACCGGGGCCCACCTCCAAGAGGACCTCGACCCGTACACGCTGGCCGGGCCCACCTGGGACGACCTCAACGCGACCGTCCTCCTGTCCCTGCCCAGCTACTTCGTCACCCCCGTGCCCACCACCACGCCGACCCACCTGGCCACTCCGTTCCCGTCGGACCCGAACGCGTTCACCGGGGGACCGAAGCGACCCACGGACCCGGTCTCTCTCGCTTCCGGTGGCCGGCACACCTGGTATTTCGGAGGCACCCTGACCGTGACGCATGGCGAGATCCCGCTCGGGGCCGGGACGACCGGCGCGTCGGCGCGGATCGGGCTGGTCACGCCCACGGGGTCGGTGACCTGGCTCGAGCAGTCGGAGCGGTTCACCACCGGAACCGACGCCCGACGGTCCCTACGGTTTCAGCTGCCGTCGGCCACCGTGGCCGCAGGGATCGTGGTGCAGGCCGGACCCGGGAAACCCCTCACCGCACTGGCCCCGACGGTGAGCACCATCGAGGACGGCACCGTCGCCCTCGATGGCCGCATGCAGAACGCAGTGACCCCACCACACTGGACCTTCACCGGGACCATCGGCTCGTTCGGCGTGTTCCGCAATGCCCATCCACGGGGGTGGGCGTGGACGACGGCCCGGGACTCCGGTGCCCGAACCGGCCAAGTCCAACAGCTCAGCGCGGAGAGGAACGGCACCCAGCGGTTCCTGGTCCACACGGACCAGCCGGTGTGGCTCGTCCGAAGCGAGGCACCGGCACCGGGCTGGCACGCCACCGTCCAACCGGTCGACCCCACCGGTTCGACCACCGCGGGAGCAGCGCGGTCCACCCCCGTTGTCTCTTTGAAGGTGACCCAGCGGGTGAAGGTGCCCGCCGGCGACTTCGTGGTCACGTTCCACTACGCCCCGGTGAGTGCCCTGGCCGGGCTGGGCCTCTCGGCCCTCGGTGGGCTAGCGGTCGTCGTCGGTGGGGTGTTCGTGCTCGTCGGCTGGCGCCGGCGACGGAGGGACCCGCTCGGGGACGCTTCTCCGACGGTCAGTACCAGGCCGACGGTCAATACGGACTGACCAGGCTGTCGGTCAGTAGAGACTGACCAGGCTGTCGGTCAGTAGAGACTGACCCGGCTGTCGGTCAATACGAGACTGACCAGGCTGTCGGTCAATACGGACTGACCAGGCCCATGGCGTCTGCTGCACGGGCATACGTGGCTCCGGCCACCGCACGCGCCTTTTCGGCGCCGACGCCGAGCAAGGCCGCCACCGCCCCCGGGTCGGCAGCCAGGGCCTTCCGACGCTCCCTGACCGGCCGCAGCAGCTCAATCAGCGCTTCGGCCAGGTCGCGCTTCAGATCGCCGTAGCGCTGGTAGCCCAAGGCCACCTCGGCGGGGGAGCGGTCGGTGGCCACGGCGAGAAGCTCCAACAAGTTGGACAGCCCCGGCTTGGCCTCGGGGTCGTAGCGCACCTCGCCATCGGTGTCCGTCACCGCCCGCTTGATCTTGCGTTCGAGGTCGGCCGGCTCGTCGAGCACTTGGACCGTCCCCAGGGGCGAGCTCACCGATTTGGACATCTTCCGCTCGGGATGCTGCAGGTCCATGACCCGCGCCCCGACCCGGGGAATGGCCGCCTCGGGCACCACGAACACGTCGCCGTAGCGGTGGTTGAACCGGATGGCCAGCTCCCGGGTCAGCTCCAGGTGCTGACGTTGGTCGTCGCCCACGGGTACGCGATCCGCGTCATAGAGGAGGATGTCGGATGCCATGAGCACCGGGTAGGTGAACAGGCCGGCCCGCACCGATTCCTGGCCCGCGCCTTTCTCCTTGAACTGGGTCATCCGGCGCAGCTCGCCCATGGTCGCCGTGCACTCGAGCAGCCACGTCAGTCGTGCGTGCTCGGCCACATGACTCTGGACGAACAGCGTGCACAGCTCGGGATCGAGCCCCGAGGCCAACAGGTCGATGGCCGCGTCCCAGGTTCGGGCCCGGAGCGTCTCGGGGTCGATGTCCAGGGTCAGGGCGTGGAGATCGACGATGCAGTAGTAGGCCTCGTCGGTGTACTGGTCGGCCACCCAGTTCCGCACGGCACCCAGGTAGTTCCCTAGATGCAGTTCGCCGCTCGGTTGGATACCGGAAAGAACCCTGGGCATGGGAAGTCATCGTAGGGGCCGTCGGCGAGGACCGAGAACACCGATGGGGTGCGCGAGGACGGCAGTGCGAGCCGGTATCGTCGTGGGTCGTGGCTGCCACCGTCTCGTTGCCTGTCTTCGAGGGTCCCATCGACCTCTTGTTGCAGTTGATCAACTCCCACCAGGTCGACATCTACGACGTCCCGCTGGCCGACATGGTCGACGCCTTCGTGGCCGAGGTCGCCACCTGGGAGGGGGTCGATCTCTCGACGCTGTCGGAGTTCCTGGTGGTGGCGGCGGTGCTGATCGAGCTCAAGTCGAAGCGACTGCTCCCGGGTCCCGACGACGTGGAGGCCGACGAAGAGCTGTCCGGCTGGGAAGAGCGGGACCTGCTCCTGGCCCGCCTGCTCGAGTGCCAGGCCTACTCGGCCGCGGCCGATGCGTTCACCCTGATGATGGAGTACGCCGGCCGGTCCGTACCCCGCCAGGCGGGACTCGACGAGGGATTCGCGGTGCACGCTCCCGACCTGCTCGAGGGGATCACATCCAATCACCTGATGGCGGCCTACCTCCGGGCCACGGCGGCCCGGCCTGTGCCGGTGGTGGACCTGTACCACGTCACGGTGGACACCGTCTCGGTGGCCGAGGCCGTGTCCGAGCTGGAGGTGCGACTGCCCAGAGAGGGAACGGCCACGTTCAGGGGGCTGACCCGCCACCTCACCACCAGGATGGAGGTCATCGTGCGATTCCTCGCACTTCTCGAGCTGTGCAAGCAGGGCCGCGTGGACCTCGACCAGGGGGGCACCTTCGGCGAGCTGGAGGTCTCCTGGGTGACCGGCGCCCCGACCACCGTGTCCGTGGGCGCGGTCGACTACGAGTACGAGGGCTGAGCGATGGCGTTGTCCGAAGAGGCCAGGGCCATCGAGGCTGTGCTGATCGTGGCCGTGGAGCCCGTCCCACCCGGGCTGCTGGCCGAGTTGCTGGAGATACCGGTCGACCGGGTCGAGCCGCTGTGTGACGAGCTGATCGAGTCGTGTCGGGAGGACAACCGGGGCTTCGCCGTGGTCCGCATCGCCGGTGGCTACCGGATCCAGACCCACCCCGACCTCGCTCCTTATGTGGAGCGGTTCGCCAACGTCGGCGTGTCCTCCCGGCTGTCGGCCGCCGCGCTCGAGACGCTGGCCATCGTGGCTTACAAGCAACCTGTCTCCAGGGCCCAGATCGCCGCCCTCCGGGGTGTGAACGTGGACGGCGTGGTGCGCCTGTTGGAGCATCGCGGGTACATCGCCACGGTGGGGAGGGCCCCGGGGCCCGGGCAGCCCGCGCTCTACGGCACGACCGAGGCGTTCCTGGAGCGGATGGGCCTTGATCGTGTGGAGCAGCTTCCCCCGGTAGAGGACCTGTTGCCGGGACCCGATGCCGTGGCCGAGCTCGAGGAGCAGCTCCGACCGGCTGCGGATGCCTGAACCGCTCGCCCCCCAACACGAGGGCGAGCGGTTGCAAAAGGTACTGGCCCGGATCGGGCTGGGGTCGCGACGTGTCTGCGAGGACCTGATCGTGGAGGGTCGGGTGACCGTCAACGGCGAGATCCCCGTGCTGGGTCGACGGGTGGACGTCGGCGCGGACCGGATCGAGCTGGACGGCGTGCCCCTGCCCGTGCTTCCCGGACTGGTCCACTACCTGGTGAACAAGCCGGCCGGGGTGGTCACCACCGCCGATGACCCCCAGGGCCGGCCCACGGTGATCGACCTGGTGCCGACGGAGCCACGGGTCTTTTCCGTTGGTCGCCTGGACATGGGGACCGAGGGCCTGTTGATCATGACCAATGACGGAGAGCTGGCCCATCGCCTGACCCATCCCTCCTTCGGGGTCCCCAAGGAGTACCTGGCCGAAGTGGACGGGGAGCCGGCTCCGACCGACATCCGGCGCTTGCGCGAGGGCGTCGAGCTCGACGACGGCATGACCGCCCCGGCGCGGGTGGCCGTGGTAGCCCCCACCTTGTTGCGGATCGTCATCCACGAGGGACGGAACCGGCAGGTTCGGCGGATGTGCGAGGCCATCGGTCATCCGGTGCAACGGCTGGTCCGGACCCGGATCGGACCCCTGGCCGATCCATCGCTGGGACCGGGGACCTGGCGCCGGTTGACGCCGGCCGAAGTCCGGAACCTGGCCGCGGCGGCGGTACCCCGAGACGACGGCGAGGAGGGGGAGTGGCAGTCGCCACTCTCTGAGTAACCGAGAGGTGGTAGCCACTCTCTGGGTAACCGAGGGGCAGTCGCCACTCTCTGGGTAACATGGCCCGCCGATGCCTGTTTCCGTACGAGCCGTCCGGGGCGCGACCACCGTCGACGCCGACACCCCTGAGGTCATCAAGGAGCGCGTGGTGGCTCTCTTGGGACAAGTCCTGGAGCAGAACGGTCTGACCGAGGACGACATCATCTCCATCCTGTTCACGGCCACCGAAGACATCGTGTCCACGTTCCCGGCCACCGCGGCGCGGTCGATGGGGCTCGGTGCCGTGCCCTTGATCTGTGCTCGGGAGCTTTCCATCACCGGCTCTGTACCCCGGTGCATTCGGGTCATGCTCCACGTGGAGACCGAGCGGTCGCGAAACGAGATCCACCACGTGTACCTCGAGGGCGCCAAGGGGCTCCGTGACGACCTCCCCGGTTGACGAGGGTCACACCTCGCCCCCAACCGCCAGCGACGATCAGCACGCATCAGAACGAGAGGGCGGGGGACGGGCGACCATCGTCGGCACCGGGTTGATCGGGGCGTCGATCGGGATCGCCCTCCGGCGGCGGGGGTGGTGGGTAAGCGGCGTAGACAGCGCACCGGGCTTGGCCGAGCGGGCGGTGGCCCTGGGTGCCCTCGACGCCGAAGGGTTCGACGACGACGCAGACGTCGTCTTCGTGGCGATCCCGGTGCGTGCCTCCGAGGCGGTGCTCCGGGACATCCTGGGCCGGCCCGGTCGGCGCCCCGACGCCATCGTCACCGATGTGGGCAGCGTCAAGGGCCCCATCGTGGCCTCGGTGGACCATCCCTCGTTCGTGGGCGGTCACCCCATGGCCGGGTCCGAACAGGTCGGGATGGATGGGGCCGACGGCGACCTCTTCGTTGGAGCCACCTGGGTGCTCACCCCGACCGCCCTCACCGACCCGATGGCCTATACCCGGCTGCGGAGCCTGCTGGTCTCACTCGGGGCCACCGTCGTGGCCCTGCCCCCCGTCCAACACGACTCCCTGGTGGCCGTGGTGTCCCATGT
This sequence comes from uncultured Acidimicrobiaceae bacterium, assembly GCA_963781305.1. Classification (GTDB taxonomy): domain Bacteria; phylum Actinomycetota; class Acidimicrobiia; order Acidimicrobiales; family RAAP-2; genus DASXMT01. The sequence goes on along the minus strand of CAWAFL010000011.1, from coordinate 1,679,499 downwards.
ACCCCACCTGACCGCAGCCACCCTGATGGACCTGGCCGCGGGGCTGAGCGAGGAACACGCGGCCCTCTTGCAGCTGGCCGCTGGAGGGTTCCGGGACATGACCCGCGTCGCCGCCGGCCAGCCCACCATCTGGCCCGACATCTGCGAGGACAACGCCACGGCCATCGTGGAGACCCTGGACATGCTCATCGAGGCGCTGGGCACCATGCGGACCCGGGTGGCCACCCACGACCACACCGAGCTCCTCGCCGTCCTCACCAGGGCGGCTACCGCTCGCCGGGGCCTGGCCGCCCGCGTCCCCCGTCCCGATGGTCTGGTCGAGATCCGGGTCCCGGTGCCGGACCGGACCGGCGTGCTGGCCGAGATCACCACGCTGGCCGCTGAGCTGGGCGTCAACATCGTCGACCTGGAGATCGCCCACTCGGTCGAGGGGGACCGCGGCGTCCTGGTGCTGACCGTCGACCGGATGTCGGCCGCAAAGCTTCTGGCCGCCCTGGCCGAGCGCGGGTACCGGTCGTCGAGCGGCGAGCTGGGCGGGACCTCATGAGCAGGCACCGATGAGCGTGAACCCAATCGGAACGGAGGCCGATGACGCCATGGAGGTCCGGGGCGGGAACGCGCTGGTGGGATCGATCCGGGTGCCTGGCGACAAGTCGATCTCTCATCGCGCCCTGCTCCTCGCCGCCCTGGCCAAGGGCGACTCCACCATCACCGGACTGTCCGACGGGGACGACGTCCACCGCACGCTCCTGGCCATCGAGGCGCTGGGTGCCCGGGTGGTGGAGGATGACGGCACCGTCCGGGTGACCGGAGGCCGTGACCGCCTCCATCCCGCCGCCGGGCCCCTTGATCTCGGGAACTCTGGAACCGGCATGCGTCTCCTCGTCGGCGTGCTGGCCGGACTGGATGGCACCACCGAACTGACAGGAGACGCCTCGCTCACCACCCGGCCGATGGACCGGGTGGCCGAGCCACTCGAGCTGATGGGGGCCACGGTGACCGGCCGCGGCGAACGGTGCCTCCCCCCGGTGGCCATCACCGGCGCCCATCTGCGGGGCATCGACTACCGACCGCCCATGGCCAGCGCCCAGGTGAAGTCGGCCGTCCTCTTGGCCGGGATCGCGGCCGAGGGGGAGACCGTCGTCCGTGAGCCGGTGCCGACACGAACCCACACCGAGGACATGCTGGCCGACGCCGGTGCCACGATCTCGGTGTCGGACGAGGGCGGCGAGCGGGTGGTGCGGGTGCGGCGCTCCGATCTCCGGCCCGGCACCATCTCGGTTCCCGGCGACCCCTCACAGGCCGCCTTTTGGATCGTGGGCGGACTGGTGGTGCCCGGGAGCACGGTCACCGTCAGCGACGTGTACCTGGGCCGGCAGCGGTCTGGCTACCTCGACGTCCTCCGCCGCATGGGTGCCCGGATCGAGGTGCGCGACCCGGTGGGGGAGACGGGCACCATCTCGAGCTGCACCTCGGCACTGAGGGGGACCGAGATCCGGGCCGCGGAGATCCCGTCCCTCGACGAGGTGCCCATCTTGGCCGTGGCCGCGGCCGTGGCCCGAGGCCAGTCACGTTTCTTGGACGTGGGCGAGCTACGGGTCAAGGAATCCGACCGGCTGGCGGGCACGGTGGCCATGCTCGAGGCGATGGGGGCTGAAGCCGCGGTGGACGGCGATGACCTGATCGTCGCCGGCGGCGCCACCATCCGAGCCGGCCGGTTCGATTCGCGCCGCGACCACCGGATGGCCATGGCCATGGCCATTGCCGGCGCTGCCTGTCCGTCGATCTCCGACGTCACCACCATCACCGGCTGGGGCTCGGTGGGCACCAGCTACCCCCGGTTCTCAATCGACCTGTCCACGCTGTCTGAGGCAACTGCGTGACCGCCGGACCGACCGTCGCCATCGACGGGCCCGCCGGAGCAGGAAAGTCGACGGTGTCGCGGGCCGTGGCCGAGGCATTGGGTGTCGACCGGCTGGACACGGGCGCCATGTACCGGGCCGTGGCCTGGGCCGCCCTCCAGCGCCAGGTCGATCTGGGTGACGACGGCGCCCTGGCCGAGCTGGCCGAGTCCATTCGCATTGACGTGGGAGACCGGGTAGTCGTCGATGGCACGGACGTCACCAAAGCCATCCGGCAACCCGATGTCAACCACGCGGTGTCGATGGTGGCCGCGAATGCGGCGGTGCGCGCCGTGCTGGTGAGGCGGCAGCGTCAGTGGGTCGTCGAGCACGGTGGTGGGGTGGTGGAGGGTCGGGACATTGGCTCGGTCGTCTTCCCCCATGCGGCCGTCAAGGTCTACCTCACCGCCAGCCCCGAGGAGCGGGCCCGGCGCCGGTCGGAGGAGGGTGCCGACGGGGTGGCTCGGCGCGACACCATCGACAGCACCCGGGCGGCGTCCCCATTGCAGGTCGCCGATGGCGCTCACGTGGTCGATACCACCGGTCGCTCGATAGACGATGTGGTGAAGGAGGTCCTGGGGTGGCTGTGAACACGCATTCGGACACGGGGGACGGGGGAACCGGGTTCGCGCCGGGGGAGGTAGGGGTCGATACCCGTTTCACGCCGATCTACCGCTTCCTCCGTCTGGCCGTGCGCGGGGTCAATCGGCTCTTCTTCCGCACCACGGTCGAGGGAGCGGACCTCGTACCGGCCGAGGGTCCGGTGATCATCGCACCGATCCACCGGTCGTTCATCGATTTCTTCGTGGTCTCCGAGGTGACCAGGCGGAAGCTCCACTACATGGCCAAGGACAGCTTGTGGAAGCGACCGAGCTTCGGCCGTTTCCTGTTGTCCATCGGGGCCTTTCCCGTGCACCGGGAGTCGGCCGATCGGGAAGCACTTCGACGGGCCCAGAACGTGCTCGAGGCCGGTGAGGTCCTGATCTTGTTCCCCGAGGGGGCACGGAGGACGGGCGACACGGTGGGCGAGCTCCATGAGGGTGCCGCCTTCCTGGCCGCCCGCACCGGGGCCACCATCGTGCCCGTCGGCATCGGGGGGACCCTCTCGGTCATGCCCAAGGGAACCCGGTACCCGCGGCCCTCCAAGGTGCACATCATCGTGGGGAGCCCTTTGGCCGCGCCGGAACGCTCGGCGGGAGGTCGGGTGCCCCGCAGCCAGGTTCACCAGCTGACCGAGCACCTGCGCACGTCCATCGAGGACCTCTACCAACGGGCGGTGGCTACCACCGGCCATCCCTGACCCTGGCGTCAGCGGCGCCGGCCGAAGGAGACGCGGAGCCAGCTGGTCAGGATCACCCGGGCGTACTGGATCCCGAAGAACAGGTTGCCGCCCTTTTTGGACTCGCCCGATGCCCGGGGGTGCCAGATGATGGGCTGCTCACCGATCCGCCAACCCCGGGAGGCGGCGGTGATGACCACTTCGGCCGTCTGGTACTGATCCTGGCGAAGGAAGGGCAGGATGTCGGCCACGGCCTCGGCCCGGAAGGCCCGGTAGCCGTTGGACGTGTCGGTCAGTCGCTGGCGGGTGATGGCGTTGAGGGCCGATGCGTACAGCCGGACGCCCGCCCGCCGGAACCGGTCGGTGGTCTGGTCGACCCCCAGTCGGCGAGACCCGATCACGAAGTCGGCCTCGTCGTCGAGCAGGGGTGCGAGGAGGGCGTCCATCTCGGCCGGGTCGTTCTGGCCGTCGGCGTCGAGGGTGACGATGAACCGGGCTCCGTGGGCGAGGGCCAGCTCATAGGCCAGGCGCAGGGCGGCGCCATGGCCCAGGTTGACCGGGAGGATGCAGGTATAGACGCCGGACTCCAGGGCAACCCGGTCGGTGGCGTCGTCACCGCCGTCCACGACGACCAACGTCGAGATCCCGAGGTCCCGGTACGAGTCGGGCATCGACTTCAGCACGTCGCCCAGGTTCGCCTCCTCCTCATAGGCGGCGATGATCGCCACCACCGGCTCGAAGGTGAGGTCCGGATAGCGATCGGCAAACTGGGCGCGGGCCAGGTTCAGGGCCATGTCCCAGAGCGCGGCCCGCCGACGACCTTCCCGGTTGTTGGCGCGTGTGAACCATCGATGGCGCTGTGTGGCCATCAGAAGATGTGGGGATTGCCGAAGACGGTCCGGACCTTGGGGGCGAAGTGCTCGAGCGTCTGCGTGGGGTAGTCGGGATCGAAGCTGTTCTGATCCCATTCATCAGCGAAGCGCTCGGCGTCGGCGAACCAGGGCTCGTCCCGGTACCGGTCGCGCTGGTTGGGGTCGAGCCCGAAGTGGTGGTAGTAGTGCCGCCCCTGAAAGTCCTGGTGGGCCACGATCACTGCGGTGATGGCCGGGTCCACGTAGGGGCGGAGCATCTCCGCCGCGATCCGGGGATGGTTGGGCACCGAGACGGCCTTACCGATGTCGTGGCACAAGGAGGCGACGACCCATTCGTCGTTGGCTCCCGCTTCCTCGGCCCGGGTGGCTGTCTGCAGGCCGTGGGTCAACTGGTCGACGGCGAACCCGTCGGTCACCTCGGCCAGGGACTCGAGGAGTCCCAGGACGCGTTCGGCCACTCGGCCCTGATTGTTCATCGTTTCCTTACCGATGACCGCCCACTGCTCGGCGGTGGAGACGTCCATGGCTGGAAAGCTGGTTGCGCTCGACATATCCACAGTTTCGCGCCTCACCGGGGACTACGCCGGACACTACGGCCGGTGGGGTCCGAACGACCTCAGACCGCGAGGTCCCGCAGGACGTCGGCCGCGGCCGTCGTTCGATCCTCGGAGAGGATCGGGCCGGTGTCGGACTCCGGGGAGGCGGCCAGGAACGAGACCGTGGCGGCCAGGCCCTTCAGGAGGTCCCGGAGCTCGGGCGGGGGAGGGAAGTACTCCTCCTCCACCGTGACCGGCATGACCTCCACCCCGAACTCGGGGGCCAGTCGATCCACCACCGCTTGGACCAGGGACTCCGGAGCCGATGCGCCCGCGGTCACACCGACCGTCCCGGACAGGTCGGTCGGCACCTCGGAGGCATCGTTGACCCGCACCACCCGCGGACAACCGAAGGCGATGGCCACCTTCTCCAAGGCGATGGTGTTCGACGAGTTCGGCGAGCCGATCACCACGACGGCGTCGGCCTTGCCGGCGATGGCCTTGAGGGCGGCCTGGCGGTTGGTGGTGGCGAAGCACAGGTCGCTCCGGTTGGGCATCCACAGTTCGGGGAACCGCTCGCGGGCCCGGTCCACGATCCCGGCCCATTCGTCGTGGCTCAGGGTGGTCTGGGCCAACAGGGCCATCGGGGGAGCGTCGGCCTCCCGGTCGGCCAGGGCGTCGACGTCATCGACCGTCTCCACCAGTCGTACCGATTCAGGCGCCACCGCCATCGTCCCTGCCGCCTCCTCGTGGCCATGGTGGCCCACGTAGAGCACGGTGTAGCCCTTGCGGGCCCTGACCTTCATCTCGTGATGGACCTTGGTCACCAGCGGACAGACGGCATCGACCACGACCCGGCCCCGGTCGTGGGCGGCCGATGCGATCTCAGGGGCGGTGCCGTGGGCCGACAGCATCAGCGGAGCGCCTTCGGGCACTTCGTCGACGTCATCCACGAACACCACGCCCAGCGCCCGGAATTCATCCACCACGTGCCGGTTGTGGACGATCTCGTGGTAGCAGTACACCGGCGGCTCGAAGGTCCGGACCATCCACCCCAGGGCCTTGATGGCCTTCTCCACACCGGCACAAAAGCCCCGTGGCTCAGCGAGGAGTATGCGTTCGACGGGCACGGGACCAGGTTACCGTCGTGTCCGGGGTCATCTGGGCCGGCCCGGCCGGGGCCGGACACGGCGGTCAAGCAGGTAGCCTGTGGGGATGTCGGTGCCTCGGGTCACCACGGCGCCCCGCGTGGTCGCCGTGTCGGAGGCGTCGCCGGCCGACCGATCCGGGCTGGTGCCCGGGGACGAGCTCCTCTCTTTGAACGGGCGGTCGCCCCGCGACGTCATCGAATACAGCCTTCTTGTCGACGAGGCCGATCTGGACCTCGTGGTGAAGCGCCGCGGGCGGACTGAACCCTTTCCCCTGGCCGTGCACAAGGAGCAGGGCGAGCCCCTTGGCGCCGAGGTGTCCTCGGCTGTCTTCGATCGGGTCCGCACCTGTGACAACCATTGCGAGTTCTGCTTCATCCACCAGCTGCCCAAGGGGATGCGGCGGAGCCTGTCCCTGAAGGACGACGACTACCGCCTGTCCTTCCTCTACGGCAACTTCACCACGCTCACCCGGTTCACCGAGATGGACCTGGAACGGGTACTGACCGAGCGGCTCAGCCCGCTCTTCGTCTCCATCCATGCCACCGACCCCGACATCCGGGCCAACCTCCTGCGCAACCGGCGCGGGGCCACCAGCCTGCGATGGCTGAGTGCGCTCCTCGAGGGTGGTATCGAGGTCCACGGCCAGATCGTCGTGTGCCCGGACCGGAACAACGGTGACATCCTGGCCGACACCTTGGCCGGCGTCCTGGACCGTTATCCCACGATGGCCACGGTGGCCTGCGTGCCTCTCGGCGTCTCCCGCTTCTCCACCGAGGGGGCCATGCGCCCCCACACCCAGGCCGAGGCGGCCGAGGTCTGCGACATCGTCGACCAGTGGCAGCAGACGTTCCTGTCCGCCCTCGGGCGCCGGATGGTCTTCGCCGCCGACGAGTACTACATCATGGCCGGACGCCCGTTCCCGACGGCCGAGACGTACGAGGGGTTCCCCCAACACGAGAACGGGCTGGGTATGGCCCGGGCATTCGAGGAGGCGTTCCGGGGCGACGAGTCCTCGGCCTTTGGGGTCAGGCCCGGGTTCTTCGCCTGGGTCGATGGGGCACCCCCGCTCGGCTACCGGGCACGACGGGGCGCAGCCGCGGGTGAGCAGGAGGGGGGACCGGTCCCCATCGGCATTCTGACCGGGGAGTACGGCGCCGCCGTGCTGGCGCCGCTGGTGGCCGAACTGGGGCGGGATGACATCCGGCTGATCCCGGTGGCCAACGACTACTTCGGGGGCAACATCGGGGTGTCGGGTCTGCTGACCGGGACCGACGTGACCACGGTGCTCCGGGACCAGCCCGAGGGCCATCGCTACCTGTTGCCCGACGCATGCCTGTCCGAGGGACGCTTCCTCGACGACCTGACCGTCGACGATCTTCCCCATCCCGTCGAGGTGGTGGCCACCGATGGCCTGTCGCTCCGGCGGGCACTGACCGGCGCCGCGCCTGGGATCGATGAGACCGAGCTTCCGGCTCTAGTTCCCGTGAGCATCGGAGCGTCCCGATGACGACGCCGGCTCCGGTTGTCTCCACGCGTCAGCGCCCACTGGTGGTCATCGCCGGTCGGCCCAACGTGGGCAAGTCGACCCTGGTCAATCGGATCGTCGGTCGCCGGGCCGCGGTGGTCGAAGAACGTCCGGGCGTCACCCGGGACCGCAAGGAGCTCGATGCCGAGTGGTGCGGGCATCCCTTCACCGTGGTGGACACCGGTGGGTGGCTGACCTCCGACGATCCTCTTGACGCGCAGGTGAGCGCACAGGCAGAGCGGGCTATCGCCGAGGCCGACGTGGTGCTCCTGGTGGTTGACGTCACCGTCGGTCTGACCGACGAGGACCTGGCCGTGGCGCGGTTCCTCCGTCGTTCCGGGCGACCCATCCGGGTGGTGGTCAACAAGGTGGACTCCTCGCAGCGGGAGACCGACGCCTGGGAGGCGGTGTCCCTTGGGCTGGGTGACCCGTGGCCGGTCAGTGCCCTCCACGGGAGGGGGACCGGCGACCTGCTCGACGACGTCGTGTCCCTGCTGCCCGACCCGCGGACCCAGGGCACGGTCGATGAGGGACAGGCGGCCCCGACCGACGAGGTCGATGATCAGGATGACCAGGTCCCCATGCCCCGGGTGGCAATCATCGGCCGCCCGAACGTGGGAAAGTCGACGTTGTTCAACCGCCTGGTGGGCGACGAGCGCTCGGTCACCCACGACGCCCCGGGCACGACCAGGGACGCGGTGGACACCGTGGTCGAGACGCCCGAGGGCACGGTGTGCTTTATCGACACGGCGGGCATGCGCCGGAAGTCGCGTACCGAGCGGGGAACCGAGTACTTCTCGGTCCTCCGCGCTCTGGAAGCCCTGGACCGGGCTGACATCGCCCTGTTGGTTATCGACGCCACCGCCGGCGTCACCCACCAGGACCAGCGCTTGGCTGAACGGGTGGGGGCGGCGGGCTGCCCGACGGTGGTCGTGCTCAATAAGTGGGAGCTGGTCCCCACCCAGGATCGCGACGACATCCTCGAGGACATCGGCGATCGACTGGCCTTCCTGGGCGAGGCGCCGGTGCTGAAGATGAGCGCTCTGAGCGGGTTGGGCGTCCACCGCATCCTTCCGGCGGTGGCGGCGGCCGAAGAGGCGTACCACTCCCGGATCCCCACCGGGGAGCTCAACCGGGCCATGAAGTCCATCCAGGCCGCCCACCCACCGGTCGGGGCCAAGATCCAGTACGCCGTGCAGGGGGCGAACGACCCACCGACGTTCACGTTGTTCACCAACGGTCGGCTCCAACCGACGTACCTGCGCTACGTGGAGCGGGGACTGCGGGAGCGGTTCGAGTTGGGACCGACACCCATCAAGCTGCGCGTACGAGCCAAGGGGCCTAACGGAGGTGGGGGGCGGCGGCGTTGACCAGCCGGCGGCCGACGAGAGGGGGCGCGAACCGTGCCCTGGTGTGAGACGTGCGACGGTCACGTGGAAGATGACGAGGTCACCGAAGACGGGGAGTGCACGACGTGCGGTGAGCCGGTAACCCAGCACCGCAAGATCCCCTGGCAGTTCAAGATCATGATCTACATCACGATCGTCTATCTGGGTTACCGGGCCTTCCAGGGAGTGACCTGGGTCGTCCATCACGTTTGACCGTCGGGCGACCGAGGGCCACCCGGCCCTGTCCTACGAGGACGGAGGTGGTCCGAGGCGTAGCTCGGTGACCCTGCCTGCAACGAACTCCGCCTCAGCCTGACCCACCGCGTCGACGTCCCCGTGCTGACGCAGGCGTAGCGCCCACGTGACCCGCTCTCGTGCTACCTGCTTGTGAGTGAGGTCCAACCGGATAGTGCCGGAGAGCTGCTCGCCGACGAACTGACGGATGGCCGATACACCGTGATGTTTGCCTTGGCGAAGGAACGGAGGCTCGGAGACAATGGTCGCCTCGGCGGCGAACAGTTCCATGATCCCGTCGATATTTCCGTGTCGCCATGCCGTCTCGAACGCGAGGGCGGCGAGAAACTCCTCTGCTTGCTGCTGGCCGTGTGACATCAAGTCGCCGAGAAACCGCGGATCCCGGTCGAGTTTGGAGGTGGCTCCCAGGCGGCCCGGGAGTCCGGAACGGGACAGCTCGACAATCCGCACGACGATCTGCCTGTACTTCCCGCTCGACTGGAGTTGGCCCGACTCGAGCAGCCCGTCGATCGTCTCGATGAAGTTCAGCTCCTGGTAGAGCGAGAGGTTGCCCGCCAGCTCGTTGCGACGGTCAGCGATCTCGGCCAAGGTCGTCGGTTCGCCATCACGTTGTTGGGGGTTGACCTGGATGACCCACAGCTCATCGGGCTCGGCGCCGAGCAGGTCGTGAACCGGGGGATTCTGTGAGAACAGACCGTCCCAGTAGGCACCGTCGTCGAGGTGCACGGCCCGAAAGAGGTTCGGGATAGCCGCCGAGGCGAGCACGTTGTCGGCGGTGATTCGCTCCCGGTGGCTGTTGAAGACGCGAAACCGGCCGGACAGGACGTCGACTGCCCCGAGTAGGAGCACCGGGCTCTCTCGCGCTTCGTTGACATCGATCCGGTCAAAGTCCACGTGCTGGCGCAACAGCTGGCGGAATTGATCGGCGCCGATGACGGAGGCAGGGGAGTGGTACGGGCTTACCGTCGGCATCAGACCGAGGTTCTCGAGCTCGGCGGCCCAGAGCATCCACGCGTTGAGCATCGCGTCAACCGGCCCAGTGGCGGCGTTGTCGTTCCAGAATTGCTCCAGGCGAGGACCCGCTTGGGCCGAGTCGCGATCGACAAAGGCGCTCCAGACGAGGAGGGCGCACACGGCGCCGCCCGATGTTCCGCTGAGCGCCACCACCTCGTAGTCCGTGAGGTCGTCGGCAGCGAAGAGGCGCTTGAGTACCCCTGCCGTGAAGGCCGTATGGCTCCCACCTCCCTGACAGGCAATGGCCACGCGCTTTTTCTGTGTTCCAGCGGAGGAAGGCATCAGCTGCGAGTGTCGGTTCTCTTGGTTCGATTGTCAATTTGTGTGACGGGCTCGCGAACGATCCTTCGACCCGGCACCCCCAGATCACTTCCGATTGGCCACGACGCATGTAGCAGCCCGCGTGATGGACGGGATTGTTCCGACTGGCGGACCGGCCCCACACCTGCTGAGGGTGGCTTCGGAGGGCATGGGCGCCTTGTCATTTCTGCTCACCTCGGTCCAGACCCACGCATCGGCTTGCCGTATGGGGCGACGACCGGTCGCTGCCGTGATCAAGACGACAATGGACCGGACCTGGAAGATCTGCGCATACGACGGAAGGTGGTTGGTGTCAGGCAGCACAACGGTAGTGACACCCCAGCCGGCAAGCGTGTGGCGGACAGCCCTGACCCCGTCAGTGGATACGGCCATGGCCGTTCTCGAGGTACCCGAAGTCGAGAGTTCGCCCAAAAGAAGCTGTCCGGGTGCTTCTGGGCCGGCTCGACTGACGAGGCCGTTCGGCCCTCCACCACCTGCCATCGAGTAGGTCATTCCATCTACCGCTTGCCATGTCATTGCACTCTGCATGGCTGCGAATGGCACCGGAAAGGCGAGAACTACATGATGGCCTCGAAGTGCCGGGGCCACGTTCGCAAACCAGGTCGGAAGTTTCACCGCCTGAACGGTCAGCGGAATTCCCGCGTCGTAGTAGGTGGCCCACGGAACCAGGGCTAGAGCGCCAACTGCGGCGCCGACCAACGCACCTGTCCATTGGCGCCATCGGAGGCGAACGGGATTGTGATCGGACTCGGTCGAGGACGCGGAGGCGGAATGCTCACGTTGGCCTCGGACCGACGATGTCCGTGCATGGTCGACGATCAGCCCCAGCATCACGCCGGCGCAGAGATACGTCACCACCAGAAATCGACTCGGGATGACGTTCTCCATCAACGGGAGCCGTACAAACAGCCGCCACGGTGTCCAATAGCGCGGGTTGAGGCCCAGTGAAAGGAACACCGATAGCGCACCGACGATGCCGAAGATGCGCAGTCGTCGGTCCCGCCGCCAAACGATCAACCCGAGGACCAGGACCACCGCGAAGCCGATTCCGAGATACTGACCAGAGAGAACCGGTGCCTGATAGCCACCGTATCGCTGGGTCAACGAACCGGCGAACGGGATGGCGGCCGCTGGTTCCAGGAAGCTATGGGCGACAGTGCCGACGTAGCCGATGGGAGCTCCAGCACCCCAAACGGGTCCGGACAGATGAGCCGGTCCGGCAAGTGCGAACCAAGTTGGATACGACAGCAAAGCCACCGTGACGGTCGCCGCAGTGGCCAACGCCGTGGCAGCGTGTCGGCGACGTCGCCGGAAACGTTCTTGGTGTCGGAGCGCCATCACAAGAGCAACAAGAACGCCGGCACCGGTTGCTATCGCCGTGATGACCAAGATTTCGGTCCCCACGAAGAACTGGACAGCTACCAGGATGCCGAGTAGCACGCCCATGAGGAGGGGGCGACGAGATTGTCGGACGAGGATCTCGTCGAGGCAGGCCACAATCAGGGGCGGGACGGCGGCCATTGTCACCATTAAGTGGCCGTCGGTCAGACCGATAAGAATGAAAGGCGAAAAGCCATAGGCCAAACCTCCCATGAATGCCGCAGGAGTCCAGGACACCCAGCGGCGCAATAGTAGGAACATGGCAAGGGCGGAAAGTACCGGACTCAGGGTAAGTGCCACGTTCAATGATGCGATTGGACCGAGCCACCAAGTCACTGGAGCGAGAATCACGCCAATGCCCACCTCGCCAGTGTTGGATAAGAGGTTCACGCCGGCCGGGTGGAACATTGCCGTCGAAAAGAGGGGATTCGATGCGTGGGATATTGCGTAGGCCGGCCAGGCAATGAACCAGGTAAAGAGCGATGTGTCGCCGCACCCACAGGTCGTTGTCGAAGTCGGATGGTGCGACCAAACGTGCCAAAGGACCACCAGGGCGAGCCCGAGGTAACCGGCTACGGCGAGAAGATACGCCCGAGCTGGTTGGGAGGGTCGGGTTTCGCTCGGTCCTTCAGCGAGAACGGCTGCACCCTCTGCCGGGGGACCGACAAGGTCTGAGATGGGTTCAGAAGTAAGGGCGCCCGTCACGATTGGCACAACGTTAGTGATCGAACAGGAAAAGGTGGAAGATCTCTGCGCATCGCAGCGGAGCTCAGCGGATTTGAGTTGATCCCCAGGTAGTGATGCAGGTCAAGGCGTTGCACGGGTCCGATGCTCCGCTCTGGAGCGAAGGAAGGCCGTACCATGGTCAAAGGTCGGAGACATGACCCCGACCAGATCATCGAGGAACAGCCAAGACCTGTGGATCGGCGTGTCACACGACTTGCTGGCCACGCCGTGAGGTCCCTCCCGGGGGAGCGCCGAGGTCGAGGACAGTTACCGCTCCCGGACTGCGTAGGTCAGGTGGGTCACCCGCTTCGTCGGCTCGGCGCGGACCGGCTCCAGGGCCACGCGGCCGGCGTCAACGCCCTCGAACAGGCGGATTCCGGAGCCGAACAGCACGGGTGAGAGCGCGATCGTGAACTCGTCGATCAGTCCGGCGTTCACGTACTCCAGGATCGTTGCGCCGCCGCCCGCGATGCGGACGTCCCGGTCACCGGCGGCGTCGCGGGCCCGGTCGAGCGCGGGCTCGATGCCGTCGTTGACGAAGTGGAAGGTGGTCCCGCCCGGCCGCTCCCAGGGGTCGCGCTTCTCGTTCGTCACGACGAAGACCGGCGTGTGGAACGGAGCCTCCTCCGGCCACGCCTGCTCGCCGAGGTCGAACATGCGCTTGCCCATCACGCTCGCGCCGGTGCGCTCGAACGTCTCCCGGGCGATGTCGTTGTCGCGCCCTTCTTCGCCGCCCTCGCCGAGCTTCAGGTTCTCCCGGAAGAACCGCTGCGGGAATATCCACTGCTGCAGTTCCATCCACTGCGCCATCCAGCGCTGTCCATCGGGGTCGTCGATACGCTTCTCGGGCGCGATGAACCCGTCCAGCGACATGGTCACGCTGAAGACCACCTTCCCGGCCATCAGTCCTCAACTCCCTTCCGAACGATCTCGGTGACGTAGGCAGCCAGGTTGCCCAAGGTCTGCTGGCCACCCTCGATCGCGTGATACTTCTCGACCGCCTCATCGAGCAACTCCTTGGTGGGGAACACCGTGCGCATCTCGATCCGGGTCGCAGCGCCGACGGGCGCGAGCGTCAAGACCGACTCGAAGGCATTGGGGTCACCGCGGGACTCACCATGCAGCAGCGCGATCCGCTCCGGCGGCGCTATCTCGGTCCAGAAGATCCACTCCTGGTAATCCGTCCCGTCTGGTCCGCGCATCACGAAGTCCCACTCGCCGCCGACGCGGAACTCGAATGCCCTCGTGGTGGTGGTGAACCCCTCAGGTCCCCACCACCGCGACAGGTGCCGCACCTCAGTGAACGCCTCGAACACCAGCTCCCGTGGGGCACTGATGACCCGGGAGATCACGATCTCGCGGCCGTACGTCGCGGACTGCGCCCACGCTCCTCGTCCCGTCTCGCTCATCAGCTACTCCTCCTGCCTTGCCTGCTTGAGGTCCTGCACGTACTCGTCCAGCCGGTCGAAGCTCTCGTTCCAGAACCGCTCGAACCCGCCGGTCCACTCGTGAACCGGGCGCAGCCCGCGGGCGTCAAGGCCGTACAGGCGTTGCTTGCCTGCCCTGCGGTCCCGCACCAGTCCGACCTCTCGGAGCACCCGCAGGTGTTTGGACGCGCCCGGCTGGGTCATCCCCAGCTCCTGGGCCAACTCGGTCACCGGCGCCTCACCCGCCCGCAGCAGCACCAGGATCTCCCGGCGCTGCTGCTCGGCGATTGCGTTGAAGACGTCCGACGTCGTGGCTGCTCGTGCCATGGCCTAATCATATTCCGATATCGGTATGTGTCAAGGGCGAGAATCAGGAGTCTTGTCGACGACGACGCCACACTCGGAACCCGGCGTCGAGAACAGGGGTGGGACGGTCTAAGACCGCACCATCCCGCCGAATGCCAAGAGCTGATCCGTCTGTCTTACGGTGCACACCTGGCCGAAGGCCTTCCCGTTCATGCCTCGTGGTGGACCCGGTTGGTCGGACAATCGGCGGAAGGCGATGGATTCGACCGGGTAATCTGCCCGTGACGCCTCGGTGAGGGCATCCGTGACGGCAGGCGACTATCCAGGCAGGGCGAGCGACGTAACAAAGGGAGTCAACTATGCGCTACCTAGTGGTGATCGATCACACCCTCGGGGGAACGGGGTTGACGTGGGCAGTTCGAGAGCACGCCCTTGAAGAGGGGGACATTCAAGTGGATGTCATCGTCCCAGCCGAAGAATCCGAAACCGACACAGCACAGGGGCGCCTCGACATGGAGCTGCAGAGGCTGGGAGCGGAGGGAATCGCCGCGAATGGCAGTGTCGTCCAAACCGATCCCTATGACGCAATAGGTGACGCGGCAGGACGTCGACGCTACGACGGCATCATCATCGCGACTCATCCCCCGACCATTTCACGATGGATGCACCATGATCTTCCCCGGCGCGTGGAACGGGAACTCCAGATACCGGTCGAATGGATAGACGCCCGTACTGATGATCCTTCGGAAGAGGCCGAGATCAATATCGAATTGCCGCGAGTGGCTGTCGACAACGAGGGGCCACCCGGTTTGAGCAACGAGGGCCAAGCCCGTTTGAGATAGCAGCGCAATCCTGACAACGATGTTCTCGCCAACCAGAAAAGTGTGTCGGGGGTGGCCTACGGGGCGGTGACCCTCTCGACGAACGGTCCGGCGGTTGCATTGTGAACCCTGGCGTCACTTGGTTGCGGCGGAGTCGTCTCGATGATGCCGCCGCCGATGGTCAGCCAATCGATGATCGCGGCGCACGACTACGGGAACCGCGTTCAAGGGGGCCGTCCTCGGATCAGTCGGACCAGCGGTCGCGCACGGCTGCCACGACCTTGGCGAGCTGAGCATCGAAAGCGTCAAGCTGCTCGGCTTCGGCAGCGCTGGCGACGAAGGCGTGTCGATCGCAGGCTATGCCCCCGCGCCATATCCGCTCAATGGCGCGCGTTGCGGTGATGTCCGTCAACGGGTCACCGGACACGAGGACGAGGTCCGCACGCTGCCCGGCGGCGACACGTCCTCGGTCGGCGAGACCGAACACTCGTGCCGGTTCAGCCGTGGCGGCGGCCAGGGCCTGCGCCGGGCTGATGCCGCACCGGACAAGGAGTTCGAGCTCTCGGTGCAGGCTTGCTCCGAACACGGTGCCCGGGTTCGGAGCATCCGTGCCCGCCAGCAGAGTGACCCCCGCATCGGCCAGTCGTCGCACGTTGCCCTCGGCCCGAGAGTAGGGCGGCATGTGCCGGCCATGCCATCCCGAGGCATCCGAAGTCAACCGGCGTGCCCAGGCGTCGCCGAGCGTTTCAGCGAGCCGTGGGTCCCCTACAACTGCCGCGCCACCCGGTTCGCCGAGGGTGTTCTCGATGGTGGCCAGCGTCGGACCGACCACGATTCCCGCTTCGGCCATCCGTTCGACCAGGTCCTTGTCCAGCTCTGCGTTCGCAGGGACGTGGGCCACCACATCGACACCGGCGGACACGACCTCCTCGACACCGGCCGTCGAGCTCACGTGAGCGACGACGATTAAGCCGCGGGTGTGCGCGGCAATGACCAGTGCCTGGATGGTTTCGGGGTCCAGCGACGGCCATAGACCTCCGGTGCCGGAGATGATCTTTAGATAGTCCGACCCCGCTGCGATCCGTTCCGCCACGAATTGCTCGGCCTGGTTCGCTGCGGTCAACGTCGGGAACGGGGCGTACACCATCGACGGGTGGCCGCCGGGTGCGGTGGCACCGACACACGAGGAACGCACGTCGGCCACGTCCGGACGGGAGTCGGCCTGCTCCTTAGCGCTGGCCACCAGGTCGGGTTTGCTGAACATGTCGAGAACGGTGGTAACGCCGAAGGTCAACGATTGTGCGAGGGCGCCGGGAACGAGGTGCACGTGCGCGTCGATGAGACCGGGAAGGACAGTCCCCCCCGCCGCGTCGATCACTTCGTCGCCTGTTTGGGCGGCCGAGGCGACCGAGCATTTGGTGACGAGGCCGTGAGCGAACCGGACCGAAGTCCAGTCCTGCGACTTCGTCCCGTCGAATACCTTCGCGTTGACGATCGTTGTTGCGGCGCCCAAGGCGTCCTCCCCAAGGGATCCTAAACAACCTGAATAGTAGAGGAAGGGAGTGGAGTGCCCCGGAATGCGCGGCTCCAACTGCGTTGAAGAACAGGGTGGACGACGCCTGACTAGCTTCTGCGTGAAAGCAGGCGTTTGCGGTCCGAGTCACTTCCCCTTACCGGACCTTTACCGCGCTCTCTTACCGTTGGTGGTGACCTGAAACCTGGCGAATGAGAGGTGTTCAACATGTCCACGGACCGACCTCAGCTCGCTGGGTGGTGGCGTCGTGCGGGAGCGTTCCTCATCGACGGATTGGTGATCGCCATACCGTCGTTTATCGTCGCAAGGCGCTTAAACGGCACGACCACTGAACGAGTTTCGGTGAATCTACTGTTCATTTTCGGTGGTATCGCCTATGGCGCGCTCCTGATCAGAGCGCAGGGGAAGACCCTCGGAATGCGGGCCCTATCGATCGCCGCCCTGGATCTACGGAACGGTCGGAAAATCACGATGGGAGCAGCATGGCTTCGGTCTGTGGTCTCCTTCGCTCTTTTTGGGCTCATGAGTGAGATCTTGTTTCTCTATGGGGCTACTCAGCCGCAAGGATGGAGTTCTCATTCCCACGGGGTGACGGGTCTGGTAAGCGTCATCGGGCTTCTGCTTTATTTGACGTTCCTGTTGCCGATCCGAGATCCCCGGAACCAAACCCTGCAGGACAAGGCGGCAGGTTCTGTGGTCATCTGCGAACGCCGTTCACATCCTGGTTGGCGATCCTGGAGTTCGTTCTAGGACCACCACCGCAATCTTGGCCTTATCGACCTACCTATGGCCAGCAATCCGAGGAACACTTGGCACCTGACTCATCTCATCGATCCTGTTCGGTTGGATCGAAGTCGGGAGGGTATGGTCAGCGGTGCACGTCAACATGGGTGACGCTCATGTGGCATACGCCGCACCAGGGGCCTGGTTCTCAGTATTTCCTCAGGCAAAGACAACCAGACTGCACGCAATGCGGATCCTGAGCATCATCCATGCCCGTGACTGGCGCCAGCGGGCCGTTCTACTCGTCCTGGCATGGGCCGCCCTTACCGGGATCCTGATCGCAGTCGGTTTGGCGGTCGTGCACGCCTCCTCTGTCAATTCACTCGACCGCCACGTAACGTCTGTTGTTGTCGCTCACCGCTCCACAGCGCTCAACGAGGTCATGAAAGCCGTGACCTGGCTCGGTTCGTGGGTTGCGCTCGTGGCAACAGCGATCCTCTTGACAGTACTTGTTCTCTGTCGGCGACTTCCAATGGTCGCCTTGGTTCTCGCGCTCATCGCTTGGGTGGGGGAGAACGGTGGGACAACGCTGGCCAAGCACGTAGTCGGACGTGACCGCCCACCGCTGGATCTCAGGATCGTCTCCGCTCACGGCTGGTCGTGGCCATCGGGACACACTGCCGTCGCCTTATTGGTGTTCACCACGTTGGCCCTTGTGGTGACGGCCACTTCCGCAAGATCCGGCTACCGAACGTTGGCGTGGATACTGGCGGCAGTGGTGGTGGTGGCCGTGGGGTACTCGCGGATCGAGTTGGGTGTGCATTGGATGACCGACGTCATCGCAAGCATGATCTTCGTCAGCGCGTGGCTGCTGGTTCTCCATTCGTTGTTCGCTTCCGATATCCGCCCGAAGCTGCGAGCAGGAAGTCGACCAGGCGGCCGCTGACACGACCGTGTCGGTTGCCCGATCTTGGCTTCTTCCGAAGGATCATCAGTACGGAGGCGTCAGCGAAGGCCAACCCCCGACGCGTCCAAGCAACCAAGAGGAAGTGGGCGGAAGCTCACCCCGAGGCTGGGCTGTCGAACGTGCAGCGTCGCCGCGTGCGGTTCCGTGAAGGCGAAACCGGAGATGTTTCGGGATGTCGAGATGTTTGAACGGGACGAGTGGCCGTGCGGGATTTGCGGCGAAAAGCCCTATTCGAGCAGCTTGGCCTTGTGGGCACTGGTTGCAATAGCCAGATATTGGACTCCGCGGTCGGAATGATGAACCAGTTGGGTCAGGTCCTCGCCGTTGCGAGTGCAGATGGCCATCTCGAGTGCGTCGAGAGCCAGATCGGTGCGCAGAGACTTCGACACTCGCCATCCGACGATGCGCCGGGCGAAGGCGTCGGTGATGAAGCTAGTGTAGCAAAAGCCCGACCAGGTCCACACATAGGTAATGTCCGCGAGCCACAAGCGGTTGGGGGCGGTGGCGAAGAACTGGCGATCGACCAGGTCGGCCGGACGAGCCGAGAGATCGCCTGGGGTGGTGGTGCGCTTGGCCTTGCCCCGGCGGACGCCTTCGAGGCCGAGGGCACCCATGATGCGTCCCACCTGGTCCCGTCCGACTTGCTCTTTTTCTCGAAGCAGCTGGTGCCAGACCTTGCGCACCCCATAGACCCCGTAGTTCTCGTCGTGTATCCTCTGGATGTCCTTGCCCAACCGCTCATCGGAGACCTCGACTCGTCATCTGTTAGCCCCCTTTTCGTGAATCGCCGCGGGCTTGGCAATTTCGTCAGCCGGGGGGAGGGCGTGGCGACCCGGGGGTCCATCCTCGGAGAATGAGCCTTGTAGTAGCGTCACTACACCGAGTGGTCGTCCAGCAGCTCTGTGGCCCTCACGAGCCATGTCGGGCATTAACCCAAGCTGAGGAGCGAAGAGTTGAAGAGGATCGTGGGGGCTATGGCCGTTGTCGTCGTGGCAGCCGCTTCACTTTTAAGTGTGTCCGTCCACGGAGCGGGGGCAGCAGAGATCGGCACGGAGGCGCCTGCCAGCGGGGATGTTTCCTTTGGAGACGTGCCGAATGTAATGTCGGCCACCTATCAGATTCCGACAAGGATGACCTTTAACGTAGGGCCGGACGAGCGTATCTCGATTAAACAGGGACAGGCAGCCTGCGCTGCAGGGCAAAGCCAATACCTGAGTACCTCTGCGACACAGACGGTGGAAACCACCACGATTTCCTTTGATGTCCTGGGTTTCGGCGACAGTTTTCTCTGCGGCTTCGAGCCGAGCACGTTTCAATGGGTGGTTTCATTCGCTGGAAGCTGGCAGGGGTCGATGGCTTTCGACTACGTCCAGCTTCCGACGCTGGGGGTCTCCAGCTGGGTCGCGGTATGCAACCAAGTGAGGATCCCAACCGACGCAACATGTACCGGCCCCATTAAACCGTTTGGTCCGGCCGGCACCTCCGTGACCTTCGGCGGCAATCCGCCGGTACCCCAGCTGTCCTGTCACTCCAGCAGTGAATATGTCGGCCTTAACTTCGACGACTTGCCTGGCCCCTACCACCTTTGCAGTATCAGCGGCGATCCCGTGCCTTCTATTAAAGTCGTGTCAGGTAATTTGCCGCCGGGCGTAACCGTGTCGGTTCAAAACGGCGCCGTCGCCCTTCATGGGATCGCCAAGGTGGTGGGTCACTATTCTTTCGGCCTAGTTGCAGGCAATGGCAGACCTCCTGACGCCAACGCAGTGGCCACCTTTGACGTGATCAAGTGTGTGGCGCAAGCGGACCAGATCGACTGGTCCCAGTCTGCTCCGGGGGAACCGGTAGTCCTCCAAGGCCACTTCGACAACGCCAATTGCCCCCCGGCCACGGGGCAGATGTCATTCCTCATCCATAGCAACAACCCCTGGACCGACCTAGAACGGACAGTCACAGTCTCGGCCAGCGGACGCGGTCAAGTCACGGCCTCGTTGTTGCCGGGTTCCTATACGGCCGTGGCGCGTTACTCCGGTGACCAAGACCATGAGCCCCGGGCCTCCAGAGAGCTCAGCTTTGTCGTTCCGCCAACCCCTGCTCCCATATTGTCGTGTCAATCCAACGGTGTAGCGGTAGGTTGGGACTTCGACCAGTATGCCCCCTACAGCTTCCACCTTTGCAGTATCAGCGGCAATCCTGCACCGAACCTTAAGGTGATCGCTGGGAGCCTGCCACCAGGGGTGACGTTATCGGTCGAGCGCGGCGAAGTTATCCTTCACGGCATCGCCACCGTGGCCGGACGTTATTCCTTCACTCTTGAGGCCGATAACAGCACACCTCCCGTCGCGACGTCATCCGTGAGCTTTGACGTGGGGCAGTAACCGACACGAGTGAAGATATCCAGGAATGTCCTCTACTACCGTCTACCGATGACCTTTCCTGAGAGACTGACAACGCAACCCACGTTTTGAGCGGCGGGAGGTTGTCGGGCGACTGGGGCGAGGATAAATAGACGCAGCCAAGCCGCCCGACTGTTGCGGCCTACGGGGTATCAAGTCCCGCCCGCAACCGCGAGAGCGCCGACTCAAGGATCAGTTCGAGTCCCGCGGCTGGCAGCCCCGGGTATGTGACGATGGGATAATGCCTTAATCGACCAATTGTCGGCAGCAATCACACCTAAGCCGCGAACAGTTCGCCGTCCTCCGCGACGCGCCGCCTGATCACGACGGAACTAACCGAAGTGTGCTGCAGCTACGGCGTCTGGAGCGTTGGACTATCGGATTGGGTAACGGCCTGATCGGTCAAGGCTTCCGCAATGTTCACACCTCGGTGCTTGGCAGCCGCCCCACCGTCGACTACGAAGACCTCGCCCGTGATGAATCCGCTCTCGTCCGAGGCAAGAAAGGCCACCATGGCAGCGACATCCGTCGGCGCTCCTTGGCGAGGGACGATACGAGCCTCCTGCAGTGCGGCAGAAAACGCTGGGTTGTCGTGTAGAGCCGCATTGCCAGGCACTCGGATCGCTCCCAAGCGCACGGTATTGACCCGAATATTCAACGATCCGTAGTCGACGGCCAGTCCTCGGCCCAGTGCTTCAAGTGCCGCCTTTGCCGCTCCGTAGCCTCCTCCGGAGCGAACGCCTCGGGCAGCAGCACCCGACGATATGTTCACTATGGAGCCTCCGCCGGCGGCGACCATATGCGGAATGCCATACTTGGCGAACCAGAATGGGCCATAAACGCACACCTTCATGTGCCACTCGAAATGCTCGGTCGGCAGATCAGCTAACGCCTTGGGATGATCATCAGTACCGTCCCCGCGCATCGGAGCCGCATTGTTCACGATGATGTCGACGGATCCGAAATGATCGACCGCCGACGCTACTGCACACTCAACCTCAGCCTCGTCACTCACATCGCACTGCACGAACACAGCCTGGCCACCGAGGTCACGTATTGACCGAGCCACATCTTCCCCCTGCTCGACTGACCGGCCGACACCGACGACGGTTGCCCCATCGTTCGCAAATCGCGTGGCAATCGTGGCCCCCATCGACTTCGTGGCTCCCGTGACAATCACTACTTTTCCATCGAACCGGCCCATAGCTGCCCCTCTTTCCTTCTATTTGGTAACAGTTAACAAGCCAGCACGTGCAAGAGTTCGGCCTGTATATGACGGTCATGCGTGAGTCTCGACGGTAGTGGGTGTGCAGTTGGGCCACACCAGGCCAACACCCTGGCGTCATCGACGGCCGGTCCTCGTTCGGAGTGTCGACGCGTTGAAGGTGCCTGGGGACAGGGCGACCACCTACCAGAGGTCACTTTCGGGCGTAGTGCAGGACAAACAGGTTCTTTTACCTGGCAACTTGCGGCAGCTCGGTTATGGTGCTCGCCGTCGGTTTCCCTCACTCCGTACCAGGGCGCTCAGGAGGGAGGGCTCCTCGGTAGCGCGGCCCGTCCAATCGTCGTACTCTTCGCGAAGGCACTCTAAGGAGGTAGTGGTTATGCGAACGATGGCGAGGATCTCAATTCCTGTCGAGGCGGGCAACAAGGCAATACAAAGTGGTTCCCTGCCGAAGACCATCCAGCAGATGGTAGAGAAGTGGAATCCCGAGGCTTTGTACTTCAGTACGCTCAACGGCACGCGCACGGCCTACGTCATCTTCGACTTGCCGGACGCATCCGAGATACCGGTATTTGCGGAGCCATTCTTCATGGAACTCAACGCGGAGATCGAACTTGCTCCTGTAATGAATGGTGATGATCTTCAAAAGGGTCTGTCTAGTCTTACCTGACGTGGCGCTGCGGCTCTCCGCTCTGCCGTGTCTCTCCACCAGCTGGCCCAGGAGGGCGGGGCCAGCGACCGGGGGCCGGCCGCCCGCTGGTGCAACGCTGGGCCGATGGCGCTTGTACGGGTGACCGGCAACTCCGGAAGTGGCAAATCGACAGTGTCCTCCCTCCTTCAGGACCGGGGGCACCAGGCGTTCGACTCCGATTGCGACGGCTATTGCCACTGGTTCGACCGAACTACAGAAGAGCCCGTCGAGAACCCTCCCGATCCGGTCCCGGCCGGTTGGTTGGACAGTTTCGGTTGGCACATCGACCGGGCCAAGGTCGAGGCACTTGCTGTCGAGTCTCGCGACACGACCGCCTTTATCTGCGGGAACGTCGAGAACGAGGCTGACGTGCTGGACTTCTTCGACCTCGTGGTCTGCCTCCTGGTCGACGACGACACGCTCCGCCGCCGCATCGAGACCAGGACGAACAACGCCTTCGGTCAGCATCCCGAAGAGTTGGCGGCGATCACGTGGTGGAACCCGAGGATGGAGGCTGAGTACCAACAGATGGGCGCCACCATTCTTGACGGGACGCGGCACCCGGCCGAGATTGCCGCTTGAGTCTGAAGGTCCGTCAGTTGGCTTATGAGGGTGTTGAGCGCGTTTGCTCCGCTCTTTGCAAGATGCCGAGGAGTTGCGAGATGCCGCCAGCGAGCGCTGGGAGGGAGTGGTCTGGGACCGTCGAAGCGCCAGCCACGGTCGGCAACGCCACGGTGCAGCAAACGAGGAGGACCGTCACCGCGGCCTTAGACACGAGTCTCATGCTGAGATACTAAACGCAGTTCGGAAAGAGAGAAATGTCCACCGGTCAGTCAAAACGCTTGGCGGTATCGACGTAGGCCGATAGCTCATCCGGCCCGTTCTGCGGGCTTCACACTACAAGCAGCGGTCATTTGCTTTTCGGTCGCTGCCCTTCGGGGTCAGTACCCCCCTTGCTTCCCGCTGAGCGTAGGCACATACTCACTCACAGGGGGCACCCATTTCGGGGTGCAATGGGAGGGACGATGAAGAAGTCCATGATCGCGGTAGCGACCGGAATGGTCGCTCTGACCATGGCGGTCGGACTCGGGACAACGGCGGGGGCATCAACACCAACGCTCCAGCAGTGGGAGAAGACCGTTGGTCCCGCGCTCTTCACCACCATCCTCGACTCCGGCAGCCTTAAGAAGGATGCCATTGCAAACAAGTCCAACGCCGTGGTGGCCGATGCCAAGCGCCTTGAGGCTGACTCAGCAAGCCTGGGGAAGTTCGGACCGGCCCCGAGCGCGGCCGTCGAGACCGTCTGGAAGAAGTTGCTGAATGCGCTCTATCTGACCGGAACTGACATCTCTACTGGTTTCAAGGAGAACAACGTCAATCTGTCAAGGAAGGGCGGCAACGAGTTGAGTAACGCCAACACCTACGTGAACGAACTAGCGCAGAAGTACGGATTCTGAGAGTCCTAGCCGCCCAGCAGACGAGTGAGAAGGAGGGTCCGCCGTGGAGGATTTGTCGTACCCCGCGTGCACGCGTGAACTCTACGAGAGCGAGATCCTCGGGGAGACGTTGTTTCTCGCCCTTGTCCAGGATGCAAAAAGCCCAAGGGATCGTTATCACTTAGGCACATTGCTTCAGTTGGAGTCAGAAACGAAGGCAAGGATGCGCCCGCTGCTGTTCAAGCATGGCGTGTCCCTGGACGAAGAGGCGGATCTGTCTCTCATTGAGCTTGCAATAGGCGCATATCGCGACATGTCGTGGCGAGAATTCGCCGGTCTCAACGTGCCAGTTGTCGAAGAGTTCCTGGCTCGATTCGAAGCCATCGTCAAGGTGGGCGACGAAGCCGATCACGAGATCTTGGAGTCAATGGTTCGACACGAGGCCGCGATCCTCAGATGGGCCACCATGGAGCGAGACGGCCTCGTCGACGGTTCTCTCGACGATGTCATTGCCCAACTGAACTACCCACTGCCCGTTACGTCGTAGCGAATCCACGTTCGAGAATCTGCCTGGAGAGGGTCTCATACCGGGGCACCGAAGGCCCGGTACTTCTAGAAGTCACGGTAGCTATGTGCGAACGTCGACCGTTGCGAGGGTGCGGTTGGGCCAGACCTGGCGAGCCAAGACGTTGGCGCTACTGAGGGCTTGGTCCTCGTCCCGGGCGTCAACGGTAAAGCAAAGAGACCACCTGTCGGCCTGGCCCGTGAAGGTGAAGTCAGGGTCGCCTCGTCGCTGGCAGGCCTCTAGGAACCATTCGACGGGTCGCCTGTGATGGTCAGGGACACTCGGGCCGTAGTTGCCGTGGACCGCATCGAACTGAGGGAGTCGGTAGGCAAACGTCACGGAGAACCAGGGCACCGGGAGTTGCCTAGGGTGGGAGGCGGCGACTTACGTGAATACAGCGACCAGGATGCTGGCGACTGCCACGACCGCCAAGGCCACGGTTATACCGACCCGACCAGCACCCGCGTGAGCTTGACCAAGCGCCGTCGACTTCTCCTCCTCAATGATCGCAATGGCGGCGAGCACATGGATGGACTCGTCCATCTGCGCAATTCCCTCTTGCTGTTTCACCATGACGTCGAGCAGCTTGCCGACTGTCACGGCGGTTTCCTGGGTTGCAATCGCGCCGTTAAACGCCTGATCCTGTCGTCCTCTATTGTTCCGGCCACGGGTTTGGCTTACATGAGAGTGCACGAAAGAATGGGGGTGACAGTGCAAAGGACTAAGCGATCCCTTGCTGCTGTGGTGATGACGAGTGTGCTGCTGGGTCTTGGTGCGGGGGTAAGCGGTGGAGACGCCTCGGCAGCGCCCAGCGACCAGCCGTCTCAAATGACGATTGAGGGCACGCTTCCATCGGGGACGAGTACCCAACGGTTCGCCTCGTGTCTTGGCGACGGGTACGTCGAGAGGGGCGCCAATCAGACTGTTCCGCGTCTCACGGTGGTCGTATACCCGACCGTCTACGTGGGTCCCGTCGTCGCGTGGGGCACCGATCCCAATGCCTTCGGCTCGCGGGCGGTGACATCCATGACCTTGTTCATCCACAATGTCGACACGGACAGATCCCAAAGGTGGGCAGTCATCTATTACTGCACGCCCGACAAGAGCAAGGCATGGCTCGTCTTCGGGTGATGTCCCGATGACTTTCGCGAGTCGATGCCGGGCCGCTTGATCGATAGACGCAACCGGTCGGGTCAACGGGGCCCTCGTCTGGACTGCGCACCAGCGCCCACGAGGATGCCGGCCAAAGCCAGAACGACGGACGCTCGTGCGGACCCCACGGCTCAGCCCATCCTGTGACATTAAGGTCGATTTGGACCCCTTCCCGGTCATTTCCCCCTCTCTCGGTCAGCATAATTGTCATACGACAGGGGGGATATGTATCAACGCAACAGGATCAACGGATTTCTCGGTGCCGGGGTCGTCATTCTGGGCCTCGTCCTCGCGGCCTGTGGCTTGTCGAGCTCTCCATCCGCAACCGCGAACCCCACGCGAGGCTTTGACACATCCGACACATCTGCTGAACCCCCGCCTGGGCCGCTGGTGTTCGATGGCACTTTCAACGGGCCCGCGGGCTCGCCGCCGAACCCGGCCCAGTGGACGCCCAAGATTGGGACCCCGAACGGTTGTGCCGAAGACGAGGCGAAGCGGTGCATCGGACCTAAGGAGCTCCAGTACTACACCGACAACCAGAACGCGGCCCTGGACGGACAGGGCGACCTCGTGATCACTGCGAAGAGGCAGGTTACTCCGGCGGGCAGGGACTCGAATGGCAACGTTGACCCGAAGTTCAGTTGCTACCTGAGCGACTGTCAGTACACGTCGGCGAGGCTGTCGACCAAGAGCCCTACCGGTGGCTATCTGTTCACCGCGCAGGGTGCTCGTTTCGAGGCTCGCATCAAGCTGGCCGAAGGCGTCGGGGCCTGGTCCGCGTTCTGGCTGCTGGGCGCCAATCCGAAGACGTGGCCCGCGCAGGGCGAGATCGATATCGCCGAGTCCCAAGGAGGAAACGCTGGAACCCCCGTCTCGTCGGTTGTCCACGGCGCCGCCAAAGACAGCCTGAAAAAATTCAGCTGTTGCGGTGCCCCACCCGCGGCGACCAACCTCGCCTCGAACTTCTACAGCGAGTTTCACACGTACGCGGTCGACCAAACCGCCACGACTCTGACGTTCTATATCGATGGCAAGCTGTGGTGGCAGGCGAAGAGCAGTCAGTTCCCGGAAGGGCAGTGGATTTACGACCAACCCTGGTACCTGGTATTGAATCTGGCGGTCGGCGACTATGGCGGAACGCCACCGAGCACCGGCGGTTTCCCCAAGCAGATGATCGTCAACTGGGTGAAGGTTTACAAGCTCTCCTAGCGGCCCACGATGCCGGACTCGTCCATGCCGTCACCGGCTTCTCAAACAAAAGCGTTCGCGGGCTGGTCGCCGGACTCCTGGTGCGGACTACACCGTGCGCCAGATGACCTACGACCTGCGACGCTTGCGACTTCACGGACTGATCATGCGCGTGCCCCACACCAATACCTACGTCCTCACCCCGGAGGGAATCCGGACAGCGGTGTTCTTCACCAAGGTCCACGACCGTGTCCTGCGACCGTCTGTGCCGCCGATGTCCCTCCGGCATCACCGGAACCTCGTCGCGCCCTGGCTACCATCGATCGTGCCGTCTCGGAACACATCACCGATGCACGATGCCGGTCGCCACAGCGATGGCCCGGGTGCTCATCCCCATGGACCGGTAGAAGGGCGACCCGACTATCCCTTGTAGGGACGCGTCCCCGTGAGGTCTCTGAGGTAGTGGCGCAACGCCTTGGCGGTTGGGTCCTTCCGAAGGGACGCCTGGAGGGCGAGCAGGTCAAGGAGCGACGACGCCAACATGTCTGACTGGCTTGTGATCGGCGACGATGGAATGCGTGTCACGCCCCGTTCTTGCAGGTACCTCAGCCAACGCGGGAGGTCGGGTCTGATTTCCTCTACAGCTTCGACTCCGAACCCCGAGAGGCGCAGGAAGCTCTCAATCCGATCCGTGGTCATGGTGTTGTCATGTGGGGTGACGGTCGCCTCCACGGCGGGGACGTATCGGTCGAATCGGCTGTACCTGTACTGCATAGGTGCATCGTAGGCGGGCCTGTGCCTGCCCCTGGTGACCCGATCGTCCTCTATCGAAGCATTTGCATTACTAGCAACCAGGCAACCCCCCAGGTATTCGCCAGTGAACGCTATGCGGTCCCATCTGACCAGGTAGGACCGGAGCGAAACTGCTCCGGTTAAGCGCGGCTCATGGGCCCCGGCGTCACCCGCCCCCTGCGTCGGAGGGTGGCTCGGGAGAAAGGGTCGTGTTCCCCTCCCTGAACTGCCGTTTCTCGCCGGGGAGACTGCACCCTTGCCCTGCAAGGGCCGAGGTGGCCATGATGGCTGTGTCCGACTCGCCCGCGTGGGTAATGCGGCGGGGGAGCCGGAGTTCAGCGCAGGCGGTCCACAAGAAGCGTAAGCGAAGGAGGTATGCCGATGTATGCAGCCGTTCGGAGGTACGAGGGCATCACAGACGACGCCGAAGCGGGACGCCTCGTCCGTGAAAGCTTCATGCCTCTCCTTAAAGAAGTGAGCGGTTTCATCGCCTACTACTGGATTGAGGCCGGCGAGGGCACGATGGCGTCCCTCAGCGTGTTCGAGGACAAAGCCGGTGCCGACGAGTCCGTCACACTGGCGCATCAATGGGTCGAGGATAACGCTGCTGCGCTCTTCCCAAACCCGCCGCGAGTTACCGAGGGATTGGTGGTCGCGAGCGACACGAAGCAGTAAGGACCGTCGAGGTTCGGCCCGTCTTCCACCGTTGTAGTTACCCCCCAGGTAAGCCACCTAGCCGGAGTGAGTGCCCTCTCGTCCTCTACTGTCCGATTCTGGACAGTAGGAACCAGGCAGCCATCAGGTGGGGGAGTGTGCGCTCGTCCAGGCCACCAGCGGGCGCCGAGTACGATGACCAGGCCATCTCAAAACCCCTTCAGTGTGGCTCCCTAGGAAGCCACAAGAATTGAGGTGGTGAAGTAAGGGTCAGGGCATAAATATCCCCTGACCTGGTTGTTAGTAGTGCGGGCTGTGGCGCAGCTTGGTTAGCGCGCTTGACTGGGGGTCAAGAGGTCCCGGGTTCAAATCCCGGCAGCCCGACTGGCAGGGAGAACCTAGATAACTTTCTAGGGGATCCCTGTGCCTGGCGTTCGCAAAGCGCGGAAATTGCCCGTGCCGCGCCGATCGAAGGCCCCGGTCCGACCGACGTCCTCGATCCAGATCGCTCGAATCATTCGAGCGAACCCCCACGGGCTACATAGAGGGCTCCCCGGCAATCGCTGTGGACCGCTACAAAGGCCTCCGGTAATTCTTCCGGCATTGCATCGAGGAGGAGCTGGAGGCTACTCCGATGGCTAGCATGCGGCACCGTCCTTCGAACGGGAGCCGCCGCCGGTCGTGTCAGACGACGGCTCACGAAGCTCCTCAAGGTCCGATCCGGGTCGGGCGACCGGAGAAACCGCTACAACGAGGCGGTCGACTGGGCACGCATGCTGGCGGCTAGCTGACAGTTCGTCGGCAACCTAGAGTTGTGCCTCGTGGTGTCATGGCTTAGTGCCCAACCAGCCTGGGTACTCATCGTGGTCTTTCTGCCCGCTGCTCTTGTGGTCGGCTTCGTTGCCCGGCTTCTCGCCTTGGCCTTGATCCCGCTGGGGGAGCGTGAGGCGGCGTGTTCCATCGCGACTGCCCTTATGACGGCATTCGCGGCGACCTTTGCACTCTTGATCGCGCTGACAGTTTCCAACGAAGCCACCGCGTTGGCTTCGGCGCAAAACACCGTGAGCGCAGAGGCAGCACAAGCATCGGTCCTAGCGTGGGCCTCAACTGCTCCGGGTGTTGCCTCAGCCCCGATCCAGTCAGCACTGCGCAATTACCTTGAGGCAACTCGGGCCCATGAATGGCACAGCAGCGCTGCTGCCACCGGGGACGATCCTGCCACCGAGCAGGCGCTCTCTACGTTGGAGCGCAACGTCAGGACTCAGGCGGCCATCCGCGGTCTTCCCACATCATCGAGCAATGAGCTTCTCTCCTCCCTCGATGCGCTCAGCAGTGACCGCCGACAACGACTCGCCGCAGCCGCCCGAGGGCTCCCCGAGTTCTACGCCATAACCGTGCTCGTCACTGGGCTGGCACTGATCGTGAACATCAGCGTGATCGGCATCCGTGCCGGTCTCAGACCAGCAGCGGTTGGGACCAGTCTCGCAATCATCGTCGCACTGAGCTTGGCCCTCATCTTTGCTCTGGCGACGCCGTGGCAAGGAGCCATTAGCGTGAGTGGGTCTCCGCTAGACGCAGTCATCCACGACCTGACCACCGGATACTTCCGCTAGCAGCGAGGCAGGGCCGTAGCTGGCGACCGCACGTGCTCACGGGGTCCACGACGGTCAGGGGACTATCCGGAACCCCCGCTGGCTGCCCGAGGTTCTCGGCGCCCTCACATGCGTCGGAGCAAGTGGTCGACAATGAGCTTGGCCGCCGCCGGACAGCCCTTGGTAAAGCCGAAGAAGGGACCGAAGTCACGCGTGGACGCGAACCCGGCGATGTAGAGGCCGGCGATGGACGATTGGAAGGCTTCGTCGAGAACCGGGAAACCGTCGACCACTTCAAGACTGCCGGCAAGCCCATGGAGGTATGGGACACGGAGAATATCGGCCTTGTACCCGGTGGCAAAGACCAGACGGTCGACGGTCAGACGCTCTCCACTTGACAGCGCCACCGAGACCGTCCCATCGTCTCCCGCTGCGGTCTGCACAACGTGCCTGCCCGGCCAGCTACGGATTCTCTCGTCGGCGAGGCGCGGCGTGAGCCACCACTCGAGGCTAAGACGGCCGATTTCCCAAAACCTCTTGACGATCTCCCCTTGCTCGATGGCCGACAGTGAACGCCACCATCCGCGGCGACTGATCGTCTCGGCCATGTACGGGTCGAGGAACTTCCAGCTAACTCGCTCGAAACGGGGCATGTCGTGCCGGTGAACGACGTCCACCCGCTCGACATCGTGTTCGCCCAACAGTGCGGCCCATTCGTAGGCGCTTTGCCGGCCTCCGACGACCAAGACCCGCGCACCGGCAAGCTCCTTGAAATGAACGAGATCACAGGTGTGGGCACTCACACCCTCGGGAAGTCGGGTTGCCCATTCGGGGAACTGGCGAAAGTAAGCGATGCCCGGAGCAGCGACGACGACTTCGGCTGAAACCTGGCTTCCGTCGTTGAGCGAGGCCACGAATGCGCCGTCGTCGTCGCGCTCGAGGCCCATGACGAGAAGGTCGCGGACGGATACGTGCTTTCGCGCCTGGAACCAGGCTGCGTACTCGAGGAAGACGGCGATGGGGACAGGGTCCATGTCGGCAGAAGAGAGGCCGCGGTCCTCGATGAAGGCCTCAAAGGTCTCGATGCCTGACCCATCGATGTGCCAGTCGGTCCCTGAGCGCAGAAACATCCCTTCGGGCATGTGGTCGGTCCAAAACCCCATCGGATGTCCAACGACGATCGTGTCGACCCCCCGTTCCATGGCTTGCGACGCCACGGCCACTCCATAGGGTCCAGCTCCGATGACCAGCAGCGCTACCACTTGCATCGACCTCCTCACGCAGCAAGACGACCTCCACCCTACGAGGCGGAGCTGCCGCACTCATGAATGACCGGCCTGGCCATGCGATTCCCGGGTCCATTTGCCCTAGCTGCACGTATCGTGACAAGGACATGGGTTCGTCACCACTGCCATGACCATGGGCCACAACGAGGATCAAGGCTCAGACGTGAGGACGAGCGGCGGTTCTATTCGTCAAGCCGAGCTGGCAGGGTGCCCGGTTGCCTGCTCCGAGGACCCTCTTGAGGGATGACGGAGTGCGGCCGGCTTGGCTTGCTGCTTCAGCTAAGAGTCCGTCGTGACGGCTCCGGGACGTCAGGAGCCGACCAATTGTCGTTGGACTTTCCAATCTCCGGACCAGGATCTACCCGCATCGATGGCTGCACCGTGTCGCCAGGCCCTTAGTCAACGGTTCCGTACTGGCCGACTCCCTAATCGGTTCGGGTGCCCTTCGGCGCTGCAGTGTGCTCTCGGATCGCCTTGCGCACGGCGTGAACTTAGCCCGTATCCCGTGCACCAATTAATTCCCAGGCCCGAGCAATGCGACAAGGATGAAAACAACCGTGAGAATCGTGAGCGTTCTGACCGCGGAGACTTGGCCAGGATGGCCGATGAGCTGGGTGGCCACGATGAATTAGTAGATGAACACCACACTCTGGGCAGCTAGGAGTCGGATCTCTTGGGCCCGGGAGGCGATGCTCTTTGCGCGTACCGTCCACCGCGTCCCGGTCACGCCACCCTTGTTGCCTCTCCGGCAAACCAGTGTCCAAGGGTCTGGGCGAGCCGGCAACTCTCGCAGCATTCAGCGCACGGGAAATCGGAAACCGCCAGTTCACACCGCTGGAATGCTCCTTTCGCCCTAGCCCCAGACGCGACGAAACCCCACCGGTCGTGGCAGTTCCAGCGGGGCTCCGAAGCGCTCGTATGCCTGGACGAGCCGCAGTTGGCGTAGCGATACCCACGGCGGCTGGGGCTCAAACGGGCAAATCGTCGGAAATCCCGGGTCAAGGACGCTGAGTTTCCCAGCGGTTCTCGGAGGAACAGGTCCAATTGCCTCCCGTTGCAAGCCGATCGATTATGACTCTACGTACACGTACGAATGCCCTCCGTGCTGTTTTTGCAGGCGCCGGGTTCGACGCCTCAACTGACTTTCTCGATGACGGCTCGATCTCACCTGGCGATCACGTTCGATGACACCTCGCGCCAACAGGACACGGACAGGCAAACACTCAGGCGTCCTGAATGACCACTCAACGTTCTGGACCATCGGGCCCATTGCGCATACGTTGTCGTTGTCCCCAACCGACGGCAGTATGCGCGCACGATCTCAAGAGGAGATATAGCCATGTCGAATCACTTCACCGGCCTCAGCCTTGGACCGCCCCTTGGGGACCAACGACTCGACCTGTGCGACCTCTATGCCTTCCCGGCCTCGGACCCGTCCCGGACCGTCCTCATCCTCAACGCCAACCCGCAAGCCGATGCGCTCCATCCCGATGCCATCTACCGTCTCGCCATTGACAACGATGGAGACCTGGAAAATGACATTGCCTTCAGTTATGTGTTCTCCACCCCGAAGGACGGCGAGCAGACCGTCGATGTCTTCATGGCCACCGGCGAGGAGGCCCGCTCGGTCTTGGCCGTGGGAACGAAGCTCTTCTCCGACGTGGAGGTCTCCTTCGGGGCCACGCCCAATATCGCCACATCGGGTGACTACAAATTCTTCGCCGGCGCTCGCAGCGACGCATTCTTCTTCGACTACGACGGAATCAAGGCCCTGTATGACACCCGGGGCGGCCGGAACTTCACCGCTCTCCATGAGGGTGGGAAGGCACCATGGACCGGCAAGGACTCGAACACAGAAGCCAACGTGTGCTCGATGGTCATCGAGCTGCCGACCAGCGAGCTCGGTGCCAACCCCGACATCCGCATCTGGGGCCGGTGCAGCGTGCGGAAGGTCCATGGCCTACTCCATGTCGATCGGGCTGGTCACCCGTCAGTCAGCAGTTTCTTCAACACCGACGAGACAAAGGAGCAGTACAACTCGAGCGAGCCACGCGACGATCGCGATCGCTGGCTCGATCTGTTCGTCCACCTGATGGGACACACCGGGAACTACACACGAGAAGAAGCGATAGCGGCCATTGACGCCCACGGCATCCTGCCCGACATGCTGACCTACAACCCCTCGCTGCCGGCGGAGTACCCCAATGGCCGGGTCTTTACCGACGATGTCATCAACCATCGCCTCTCCTTCCTGTCCAAAGGGGATATCCCACCGACCGGCCTTACCCCCCACACGGACACGCTGAAGGAGTTCCCGTACCTGGGAACGCCCCATGCCAACCCGAGCTAGGGGACGACTCGAGGAATTGTGATCGTCGCCCCGTGAGAGGGTCCAGTATCGGCAGGTAGCGCTGTCCGTGGCGGTGACCAGCTGCGATTGCCAACATCCGCTCGACTCCGATTTCAAGCCGGTAAGGTCGCTTCCAGTTGTCGCCGGACTTGGAGGATGGCTACGCAGACTCATCGCAACCGAGTACATCGATGACCACCGGGTGGCGAGGCGCCATCGTCCTGGGTCGGGGAGAGGCGCGCTCCGACCGCGTGTCGCCCCCGCTCAGGCTGAGCGGCGCGGAGGGAGTGCCCAAGCTTCGGGGTTGGCTCCACCTCGCCGCCTTCGTCATCGCCGTACCCGCCGGGGTGTTGCTGGTGCGACACTCGGGTGGTCGGGCCAGCATCATCCTCTACGCAGTCTCGTTGGCCGCCCTCTACGGCGTCAGCGCGGCTTACCATCTGCTTCCGATGACCGACCGGGTCCGTTACTGGATGCGACGGACCGACCACGCGGTGATCTATCTCTTTATCGCCGGTGCCTTTACGCCCATGTGCCTCCTGGTGGCCCCGCCATCCGAACGAGGCATCCTCCTGGCCGTGGCCTGGGTCGGCGCTGGCATCGGCGTGACCATCAAGCTCGTGAGCCTCGAGCGGACGCGCGTATTCGCCGGGGCGCTCTACATACTGCTGGGTTGGTTGGCCATGGCCATGCTCCCGGCAGTACTCCGCGGTCTGAATACCACCGAGCTCACCCTCCTCTTCGTACAGGGATCCCTCTACACGCTGGGAGCGCTGGTCCTCGTCATCCGACGACCCGATCCCTACCCGGACGTCTTCGGGTATCACGAGGTGTGGCACGCCATGGTGGTCGTGGCCACTGCCTGCTACTTCGTGGTGTTGTGGTCTCTAGTCGGCCGGGTCGGCGGCTAGTCGCGGCCTCGTCGCAGTCAAGCGAACCCCGGACCGAGCGTCGGCGGGTGCTTCCGCCCTACGATCCGGTCATGGATCCCACATTCGCCACCGCCGCCGAGCTCGTCGGGGCGCTTCGCGATCGGTCGATCTCCAGCCGGGAGTTGCTCGATCACCAGCTGGCCCGTGTCGATCAAGAGAATCCCCGGCTCAACGCCGTCGTGGGGCTCGATGTCGAACGAGCCCACACCGCCGCCGCCAGAGCCGACGATGTGACGGCCAGCGGCCGTAGCACCGGTCCGCTGCATGGATTGCCCATGACGGTCAAGGACGTGTGGGAGACCGAGGGACTGGTCACTACATCCGGCGCACCCGAGTTCAAGGACCATGTGCCCCACACCGATGCGTTCGCCGTCGCTCGCCTGAAGGAGGCGGGAGCCATCATCTTCGGCAAGACCAACACACCGCCCTTTGCCGGCGACTTCCAGACGTTCAACGACCTCTATGGCATCACCAACAACCCGTGGGACATCAGCCGCACGGCAGGTGGATCATCGGGCGGCGCGGCGGTGGCCGTGGCCGCCGGGATGACCGCGCTGGAGATGGGCAGCGATATCGGCGGCTCGATCCGCAATCCGGCCCACTTCAACGGCGTCTACGGCATGAAGCCCTCATGGGGCCTCGTGCCCAGCCGCGGGCACATTCCCGGTCCTCCCGGGAGCCTCGTTGAAACGGACATCAACTGCGGCGGTCCCATCGCCCGGAGCATCAACGATCTCCGCACCGCCCTCAGCGTCATCGCCGGCCCGGTCCCCGAGGAGGCAGTGGGCTGGCGGCTCGCGCTCGACGCCGGACCCGCGGTCGATGAGGTCCGGGGGCTCCGGGTGGCCACCGTGTTCCACGAAGGGGCCGATCTGGTGCCCATCGCCTCCGACGTGCGGACCAACCTCGACGCATTCGCCGACCGCCTGGCCGATGCCGGCGCCCAGGTGGACGCGGTGTCCATGCCCGTATCCCTGGCCGACGGTCTCCGCACCTGGCAACAACTGGTCCTGCCCATCTTGGGCATCGCCATGCCCGACGATGACTTTGCCTCCTTCGCCGAGCTCGAAACCATCCCCGGGGATGATCCCCTCCTCGTGGCAGGCCGGGCCTTCGCCAGCCGATATCGCACGTGGGCCGTCGCCAACGGACTGCGTCAACGGCAACGGGCCCTGTGGTCCTCCTTCTTCGAGGACTATGCCGTTGTCCTCGCGCCCGTCATGCCCACCGCTGCGTTCGTACATGACACCGAACGGCCCATCATGGAACGGGTTCTGGACGTCGATGGAACCGACGTGTCCCACGCCTTAGCCATGGCCTGGTGCGGCGCCATCGGGGCCATGTTGCTCCCGGTGGTGACCCTGCCCACGGGGCCGACGGCTGACGGCCTGCCGGTGGGGGTCCAGGTCATCGGGCCCTATCTGTCCGACCTGCGGCTCCTGGCCTTGGCCGAGACGATCGACACCGCAGCCGGGCCCGGATTCACCCCACCACCTGGCTGATCGCGTCCGCAGCGCCCCTTCTCAGTCCTCCTCGGAGACACCGAAGCGCTCGGTGTAGAAATCCATCGACTCCCGGAGCTGCTCGCGCTCCAGACCGAACTGGGCAAGGTCGTAGATCACGCCGCCGTGGCGACCCCTGGGATGTTCGTCCATAAAGGCGGTCATCGCCGCCTGGGCCTCGTCGGTCATCGGTTGGCCGGCCACCTCGTAGATGCGTTTCACCATGCCGACGTCATCGGCCATGAACTCGTCGAAACGCACGTCTATGCTCCGCTCGGCGGGCAACACGTCGCGATCGTGGACACAAGCGCGCAGCATCTGTTCCAGCCGGTCGGCCCAGTACTGGCCGATCCAGGGCAGATCGACCTGGTCGCGACCGACGCGGGCCGAGTAGGCCAACATGGTGACCATCGACGCCGTCACGGACACGGGATCGCGATGGGTCACCACGAAGGTGGCGTCGGGAAAGGTGTCAAAGAGCGCGGGGAACTGTTCGAGGTGCTGAGGCGACTTGAGCACCCAACGGGTACCGCCTCGGAGCCACTGCATGGCTTGGAGGATCTTCTTCAGGTATGCGTAGCTGGGGCGTTGGTCTCGGGCCAGGTAGTCGTCGCGCCAGGCGGGCATGGGGGCGATGGTCTCGAACAACATGGTGGAGAAGTCGATGGCCAGCAGCTGGATCTCCTCGTGGACGTGGTCCACGGTCATCTCGTGCATCCGCTTGAACTCGGGCATGACCACGTCGAGGACCGAGAGGGACAGCTCGGTTCGCTCCCGCCGAGGATCGACTTCGCCGGGACCCGGACGCTCCCCTTCAGAGAGGACCGGCTCCACGCTCTCCCAGTAGGGGAGCGATCGCAGGGAAGGGTCGGCGCACATCAGGTTGTGCAGGTGGGTGCTGCCTGTGCGGGGCAGGCCGCAGATGACGATCGGCCGTTCCACTGCTACTTCCAGGATCTCGGGATGCCGCCGGATCAGATCCTCGAGCAGGAGCCGATTGCGTAGCAGGCCGGTCACCAAGGTGGACTGGGCCAGGACGCCGGCGTCGTCAAGCCTGGCCTCGTCCCGCAACTCGGCACACAGAAGGCCCAGTCGACCGACGAAATCGTGGGACCCGAAGTCGTCGAGTCCCGTCTGGTCCACGGCCGTGGCCATCATGGCGTCGGGTCGCAACGGGACACTGGCGCCGGCTTCGGCCATCATGTCCAGGATGGCCCGTGCGTCGTCGGTGAACCGCGGCTCGGCCAGGTCGTCGAGGACGATGGCGGGTGGCCGGGGTTCCGGGCTCATCGCAGTGACTCGACGGGAACCACTTCGATCTCAGGCTGATCCGGTGTTGCCTCGGGCAGGAACCAGCGGAACCAGATGCGCCCCTTGTGGTGCCCGGCCGTCGATACCCAGTTGGGATGGCCGGGATCGGTGGGGGAGATGACGATCACCCACGAACCATCCGCCTCGTAGTGCACCTGCGCCCCGTTGATGGTGACCCGCTCATAGTCGTAGTTGTAGGTGTGTAGGAACGGGTTCCACAGACACAGGTTCCAAAAGGCGCACTGCGGTGACCGGCCCCGCAACACCAGGGCCTGATCGTCCTCGAGCTGGTAGCTGCCCATGGCGTAGGCGGCGTCACCCGCCGCCCATCCCACCGTCGCCGTCGGGACGGGGTAGGGGGCGTCAACGGTGTTGGGCTCACCCAGGGAGAGAGGAACCATACGGGCCTGGTCGCGCACCCACGTGAGCGCGGCGCGAAAACGCCGGGCCAGATCAGCGTCGTCCTCGCGGTACGTGGCCGGTGGGCCCTCGGTGACGATCTCCCACACGGCCCTGACATCGTGAACCGGGTCGTTCAGGTAGTCGCGCGTCACGATGGCCACCGCATCGGGGTCGAGCTTGATCCACGGCGTGCCGTCGCCGGGGTCGTCTGGGGAGAGGACCATGTCGATCACACCGTCGGCATCGGGAGGGGCCTCTCGAGAGTTGAGACTGCCCACGATCCGATCCGAATAGCGGCCGTCATCGGGGCCGCCGTACACGGTGAGGGACAAGTAGACGGCATCACCCCGCTTGACCCGAACGCGGTAGGTCCGGGTCGGGTCGACGGGTGCGAAGCAGTAGAAGGCGTCCGCGTTGTCACCGCCCCACTTCTTGTAGGGCCCGACGATCTCGATGAACCGGGGATGGGCGGAGTCAGCCCAGACCTGGGTATCGGTGGCCACCTGCAAGATGGACAAGATCCACTTGTGGGCCTCGACGAGACTCTGCTCGTCCCCGGGGCCGGACAATCGCTCGACCAACCGACGGTGCTGCTCTCCTAATTCGGCGAGCAGCTCGGTGAATACCACTGCGGTTTCCGAGGCCATGGCGGCTGTCTACCATGCCAGGCCAGTCGCCGCTCAGAAACGAACCTTCTCACCCCATTGGGCGAATACTCCCGGGTCGCCCGTCAGCTCTCCCTCGTCGGACCGACTGAGGAGACGGAGGAGAATCCCAGAGGCCGGACCCCGAAGCTCGGCGTCGGCCGGAGCGCTTACACCGTTGGTGGTAAACGAGGCCAGGTCGACGGTCCAGTCGCCGGCGGTGTCGGTGCAGAGGATGTGGAGCGTGCCGGACAGACCCTCCGGCGGTCGCATCGGACCCATCACCGTGAGCCATTCGTCGATGGCATCGGCGGCCAGCTCGGCCTCTATCGGCTCAGGGTTCCCTGCCGCCGCTCGGGCGTCCCACGCGTGGACGGCGACCTCATTGGCCATGCGCCGGAACCAGAAGGCGGCGACGGGCTCTTGCCGGGCCCAATTGGTGACGGGAGCGTTCGGACCCTTCTCGATGCCCACGGCGTACAGCTCGTCCGCCCCCGTCTTGATCCACTCGAACAGCTCGGGGCCACGAGGTGCGGTGCCCTCGGGCCTCGGCGTGTTCATGTCGCCGGTGGCGATCACCTGGGCCACCCACCGGTGGATCTTCCCCACGTGACGGAGCAGTGCAGTTACGTCCCAATCGGGGCACGAGGGTACGGGCGTGTCCAGGCCGGCAGAGCGGGCCGCGGTCACCATGGAGCCGGCCTCTTGGGGTATGCGCGCCAGAAGTTCAGTCGGTTCGATGGGTCTGACCTCTTCTCAATCAGCAGCGGGAACGCTGCGTGGCTGTGTGCGACCTTAGGTCATTCCACAAAGGCGGACCCCGGCACAGGACGGGGGTCATTCAGCTCAGGACGATCTCCGGTCTCGACCGGCGTACGAACCACAGTCGGGTTGCGCCGGCCAGGGCCATCGCCGCGAAGACCAGGAGCGGAAGCTGGATCAACACCGCGGCCAAGAGCCCTCCGGCGAGACCGGACACCGCCTCGGCCCCCGTTTGCAACGATTGGTTGTTCCCCATGACCCGGCCCTGCTCCTCGTCTCCGACCGCCAGCGAGATCATGGTGGCGCAACTCGGCATGCATACCGAAAGGCCCAATGCGGTCAAGCCCAGGGTCACCCAGAGCAGGTTGAGGATCCCGGGCAGGGGGACCACGATCATGAACAGGCCGGTGAGGGCGCCCGAGGCGATGGTCATGGTGGTGGTCGAGTACCGACGGGACAAGGCGCCGACCAACCAGAGATTCGCCACCACGATCGGGACGGCGACAAAGGCGACGAAGGCCGACTCCCTTGACACCTGCAAATGGAAGGCGTCCACCAGATACATGGGGTAGGCCCGGAAGAATCCGAAGATGGCGAGGTACAACAAGAAATTGACCAGGTACAAGGAACGAAGTCGCTTGTCGGTGAACACTCCGGAGAGATTGGTGAAGCTCTTTAGATAGCCGGAGCCCTCGGCACCGCTTCGGCGCGACTCGGGAAACCACAAGAACATTGCCACCAGGGTGAAGAAGACAAGGATGCCAGCGGCGATGAAGGGCGTCTGGTAGTGGAACCAGCTGACCAGGTTGGAATTGGCCAGCTGTCCTCCGACCAGCGGTCCAATGACGTAGGCCATGCTGGCGCTCAGATAGACGTACCCGAACAGGCGGTTGCGGTCGGCAGGTGATGCGGTGTCGGCGATAGAGCTCTGGGCGATCGAGATATTGGCCTCGGTCAGGCCACCGAAGAACGACGCCACGCAAAGCAACCACAAACTCTGCATGTCCACCGCCGCGGCGATGAGCGCGTAGCCCACGCATCCGGCGCCGAGCGACGCCAGCAGGACCGGCCGGCGCCCGACCCGGTCGGACAAGGCCCCCAGCACCGGAGCACCGAAGAATTGCCCGGCGGGGTAGAGCGACAACAAGACGCCGAGGATGATCGTGCGCTCCGAGGTACTCGATGACGCAGCCAGCATCCCGTTGTCGTTGTGGAGGATCATCGGCGTGAACACGGTGATCATCAGGCTGTAGCCGAAGAAACCGACGAAGACGACCAGGTACAGAGGCAGGTTGCGCCTCACCCCCGACGTCCGTGTGGGCGTCGGTTCGAGGGGCCCACCGATGCCAGCGTTCACCGGCTCACTCGATTCGGCCCAGGAGCCGACCACAGTGGCGGTCCTGGCTGGTGCATCATCCCCGCGCACAAGGTCGGGATAGTACTGCAGCACGCCGGTGTCGCTCCCGATGCTCATCCCGGCCCAGCAGGCCGAGAGTTCGGATTCGATGGGAGGTACCGGCCGCGTCGCCAGCTGAAGCCAGCTGCCTCGCTATTCGATCGTCGAGGCCCCTGCCTCGCTATTCGATCGTCGAGGCCCCTGCCTCGCTATTCGATCAACGCCTGCAGTGCCGACAGCACTCCGGTGACCTCCCCTTTGACCCGGGACTCGCCCAGCGAGGAGCCCACGAACCGGAAGGCCATCTGGGAGGCCTCGTCACCGGGCCGAGGGTCACCCTTGGTTGCGAAGGTGACGTGATCGATGACGAGCGAGCCGGGATGGACGTCCCACCACTCGTTTCCAAACAGAACCTTCGTCACCTTTGTCAGATCGACGTCGATCACGCCTGGTCCTCCAAGTTCGCTTCCATGTCGGATCACGGTAATCGCTGGCGATCGAACCGGGGGGCACCACCGACACTGGCCGACGTGCCCCACAGTGCCATCCGTCGATCCTGGGGCCCCATTGCCTAAGATCCAAGGCCACGTGTAGCTGGGCGATCGGGGACTGCGGGTGATGCACCAATGAGCGACTACTCCCAAGGCGCCGGATGGTGGCAGGCCTCCGACCGCAAGTGGTACCCGCCAGAACAGCACCCCGACTACGAGAGCTTGCCGCCCCCTCCTCCCAAGCAGGGTGGACCGCCACCGGACGACCCCTACGGCCAGACCCAGGCCATCCCGCCAGTCGGGGGCCCGCCCCGCCCGCCGGCCAACGAGCCCACCCGAGCGGTGACCGGCCCAGGCGAAGCCACCACTGTCGTACCGGCAGCCGCGGCAGGAGCAGCGGCCGGTGCGTACCAACCCCCGGGCCAGCGTCCGCCGGGAGGAGGCAACGACGACGAGGGCGAAAAGAAGCGGAATTGGTGGCCATGGTTGATCGCCGCACTGGCCGTCATCCTGATCGTGTTGATCATCGTGCTCATCACAACCGGATCCAACTCCAAGAGCCCAACCACGACCACCACAACGAGCTCGTCGACCACGACGACCACACGACCGCACACCACGACGACGGCGCCGCCGGCCACGACGACCACCGTCGCGCCCACCACGACAACTGCGCCCCCAACGACGACGACAACGGTCCCGCCCACGACCACGACCACGACGACGACGACGACCACCCCATAGCCAGCAGGCAGGTTCGCTAGCACGAACAAGTGGTCGGTGAGGTGGGGCGGCCTAGGAAGATCGTCACTGCGGACGGGATGACCGGGTACACCATGAGCAACCTACGATCAGCCGATCATGTGGACTACGTGGCGCTCTTCGCCGACGAGCGCCAGGGGCTGTTGGGTTTCCTCGGCGGCCTCCGAAGAGCAGAGTGGACTCGACCGACCGTCTGTGCCGGTTGGTCGTTTCTAGACCTGGTTTGCCATCTGGTCGGTGACGACTTCGGCTTGCTGGGCCGCCAACGCGATGGTCATGCGGCCCTCCGTCCCCCTGCAGGATCGGCATTCGACACGTGGCTCGACGCGGTTCAGGACGATTGGGTTCATTCCTGCCGCCGCCTCAGCCCCCGGCTGGCCGTCGACCTGTTGACCTGGACTGGTCCTCAGATCGTCGAGATGTTCCTCGGACAAGACCCAGGAGAACTCGCAGCGACAGTGACCTGGGCCGGCCCCGATGCCGTGCCACGGTGGCTGGACCATGCCCGAGAGCTCACCGAGTACTGGATCCACCACCAGCAGCTGCTCTTGGCCGTCGACCGTCCTCCAGAACTGTCCGAACGAGCCGGTCCAGTCCTCGACGCTCTGCGCTGGGCCTAACCCTTCCAACTCGCCGCCTTGCATCGCCCGG
This sequence comes from uncultured Acidimicrobiaceae bacterium, assembly GCA_963781305.1. GTDB lineage: Bacteria > Actinomycetota > Acidimicrobiia > Acidimicrobiales > RAAP-2 > DASXMT01. The sequence goes on along the minus strand of CAWAFL010000011.1, from coordinate 1,637,196 downwards.
AGGACGAGACGGTGGCGATCACCGTCGAGGGTGAGGTGGAGCGCCGCTGGTACCTGCGGTCGAACGGGACAGGATGGGAGTTTTCGGTTTCGGTCGGAATCGAAATCGCCGCCCTGCGCATGACCACCGACCAGGCTTGGCGGCTCCTGACCAACAATCTTGCGCCCGCCGCGCAACGGGACCTCGAAATTCACAGGGGACGCGGCGGTCGTCGACGTCCTGCGTCGAACGCGAGCGATCATCGGAACCCCAAACACCGACGGTCCCGAACATGAAGTGACTTGACCGACCCGCCAACGCCTGACCGAGGTACGCGCTCCGCTGAGCCCGTCCAGTCGGTCAGGAGCGGCGGACCGAGCGGACGCCAAGGCCCGTTCCACCCGCGAGCACGCCGCGCCAGGACCGCCAGGACATCACGGAGAGGACCGACGCCGCCGACATGACCGAGGCGATGCTCAAGAAGCTACCGACGGAGAGCACCGACCCGGCAGAGCCGATCGAGCCGATGGACAGGACCGAACCCACCGAGTTGATCGAAAGGATCGACCCCTTGGAGTTGATCGAGAGGAGTGAGCCCTCCGATCGGATCGACAGGGCTGAAGAGCCTCTGGCATTGGGCACACCACCATCATGTCGGATCCGATCGCGGCGCGCCGCGGACAACGACAAAGGTTCAGCTGTCGGTGGGGGCCCGCCTGGCAAAGTGGACCAGGGCGGGGGCGGGATAGGTGTCCCGGCCCGGCTGCCAGCCCAGAGCCAGCTTCTGTTCGGCGATGCCGCCCTCTGCCCAGACGTGGCAGGAGTTGCGGATGGCGACCGGGCTCGTTCCCGTGTCGCCATCGCCCCGTGCCCGTTGTCCGTCGAACCTCGACCGCGCCATGCACGAAGTCGCCGCTTGGATCACCACGGGCCCGAGGGAACGGGCCAGGTGTTCCAGATGGGTACACCCGGAAACGCCACCGAACCGTTCCTGCACCGCACGCGTGTAGCCGCGAGCAACGCTGAGTCCCACCATGCCCCGAAAGGCCTCGACGATGCTTGGGCACTCGGCGTGGGGAAAGGTGCGCATCACCGCTTCGGCATCGGTAATGGTGAAGTCGGACATCCGAACCGTCACCCGCAGTTCCATGTCGTGCACGCGACCAACGTCCGGAGCTTGCGCCCACGGCCGAGAGTCCTGAAGCTTCCCGACGATGGTCAGCGCGCCATCAACCTCGAACGCCTCGTACTCGATCGAGCGACGATGCACCGGTACCGCGGTACTCGACACAGATGCGATGCTCATGCGGGCTTCGACAGGTCGACCACCTCGTAGGCCCACAGCTCACTGCTCATCGACACCGGGGCGGCCTCACCACTGTCACCGCCCGAACCATGTCCGCCATGAGGGTTGACGGAACCCTCCGACGAACCGCGATGTCCGTGTCCGAACGCGGGTGACGCCACCCACGCCTCGAATGCGGCGTCGTCTCGCCAGCGGGTCACCACCAACCACGTCTCTCGGTCATCGGCGGGGCGCATCAGCTCGAACCCCTCGAAGCCGTCGGCGCCGTCGACGGCACCGGCCCGGTTGGCAAAGCGCCGAGCCAGCTCGTCTCCCGAGTCGGACGGCACGGTAATGGCGTTGATCTTGATCACGGTCATGCCTCGATCATTGCCGCGCAAGTGGGGTCTTCCAAATCAGGCCCAGCTGGCCCGATCAGGGTGGTTGGATCTCACACCGCCGTAATTACGCTGGTGTGGTACCGTGAGGTCGTCAGGTTGACCTTCTACTTTCGGTTGATGGTCAACCTCTCGTCGAGGTGGAGGAGGAGGGTTGATGACGGCACGCACCATCAGCGATGTCCCCGAAGACGGGTTCCGCGGGCCCCAAGTGTGCTCGCTCGTCGGGATCACGTATCGCCAGTTGGATTACTGGGCACGCACCGGACTGCTCCGCCCTTCGATTGCAGACGCCCGGGGTAGCGGCAGCCAGCGTCGGTACTCGTACAACGACGTGTTGGAGCTGAAGGTCATCAAGCAGCTCCTCGATGCCGGCCTGAAGTTGAAGCAGGCCCGTCAAGCCATCCAGTGCCTCCGCGATGATCTCGGTGCCGACCTTGCCTCGGCCCAGTTGGTCCTGGCCGGGTCCCGCTCGGTACTGGCCCACTCGAACGGCGAAGTCGTCGACCTCCTCGCCGGCGGTCAAGGCGTGTTCAACGTGCTCCCACTGTCCGGCGTGGTCAAAGAGCTCGAGGCAGCCATCGTGAAGATCAGCGGACCGAGTGCTGGCCCTCACATCCCCGAGAGTCACCCTGCGGCTCGGTACTTGGCCACTTCCGAGGCAGCCGAGCGTTGACCCGGGCGGCGACGGATCCCCAGGAGCACTGGTTGGCGATCCCCGAGGAGATCCGGTTCGCTCACGACTCCGAGCGTCGGTTCGCACGCATCCTCGATTTCTACGGCGTGGCGTGGGAGTACGAACCGGTCGAGTTCGCCCTCCGCTGGGACGAGCGGGGAAAGCCCACCGCCGGGTTCCGCCCCGACTTCTGGCTTCCGGCGCAGCGTCTGTTCGTGGAGTTGACCACCATGAACCAGCCGCTCGTGACCAAGAAGAACGGCAAGGTCCGTCGGCTCCGCGAGCTCTACCCGGAAGTCCGAGTGAAGGTCCTGTACCAACGGGACACCCTGGCCCTTTTGGCCAAGTACGGACTGGTCGGCGACGGACTGGGTGTGGGTCGGTTCGGCAACATCGCCCGCCCTGCTTGACCTCTCGATCCCGCCGCACCGTTTAGTGTGGCGGGGTGACCGACGCATCTCCGAGCAGTACCTCCGTCGGCCAGCGGAGCGAAGCACCGGTCCTTCGCCAGAGCCCGCTGGTCGGTGCCCATCGTCGACTGGGAGCCAAGTTGGTCGAGTTCGGCGGGTGGCAGATGCCGCTGGCCTACCCGGACGGGACCCTGGCCGAGCATCGGGCCTGCCGGACCGGTGCGGTCGCTTTCGATGTGAGCCACCTGGGTACCGTGCGGGTGGAGGGCGCCGATGCCTTCGATCAACTCCAGGGCTCGCTCTCCAATGACCTACGGAGGGTCGGGCCCGGGCGAGCCCAGTACACCCACCTGCTCGACGAGCACGACGCATCGGTGGTGGACGACATCATCGTGTGGTGGCTAGACGAGAACGTGTTCGATGTGATGCCCAATGCCTCCAATACCGAGCGGGTGGTGTCGGCCATCGGCGGAGCCGACACCACCAGCACCCGCGCCATCATCGCCATCCAGGGTCCCGACGCTCGCCGTCGGTTGGCCGCCGTCGCCCCCGATGCCGCCGCCGTGCCGCGGTTCAAGGTGGGCACGTTCGATTGGCGCGGCGTGCCCTGTCGCGTGGCCGGTACCGGCTACACGGGCGAGGACGGGGTGGAGTGCGCCCTGCCCGCCGAGATGGCCGAGGGGTTTTGGGACGCCGTGCTGAGCGCCGGCATCGTCCCGGCCGGCCTCGGGGCTCGGGACACGCTCCGGCTCGAGGCTGCCCTGCCCCTCCACGGCCACGAGCTCGGCCCCGGCATCACCCCGCTCCAGGCCGGCCTGGGCTGGGTCATCGGTTGGGACAAAGCCCAATTCCGGGGACGGCAGGCTCTGGAGGCAGAGCGGGCGGCCGGGGTCCGACGCCATCTGGTCGGAGTGAGCACGCCCGGACGGCAGCCGCCGCGAGAGGGTTCAACCGTTCTGGTCGACGGCGCCGAGGTGGGCACGGTGACCAGTGGCAACTTCTCTCCCATGCTCGGGCATGGCATCGCCCTGGCCCTGGTGTCGGCGACCGTCGACCGCCAACCCGGCACCGCCGTGACCATCTCCCTGCGGGGTCGTTCGTTGGATGGGACCATCGTAGAGACCCCGTTCGTCCACGCCGGCCAGTGGGCCGGCACCCGCTGATCAACCACCGAGGAGTGCATGGCCTGTGGGCACCTACATCCCGCATACCGATGACGAAGTAGCCAGCATGCTGTCCTTTCTGGGACTGGCATCGGTCGACGAACTGTTCGAGGTCGTTCCCGAGGCCCTGCGCCTGCAGCGAGGGCTGGAGCTGGCCGACAGCGCCGGCGAGCCCGACGTCCTGGCCCGTTTCGACGAGCTGGGCGAGAGCAACCGGGCCCGGAACGATCGCCTGGTCTGTTTTGCCGGAGGCGGCGCCTATGACCACGAGATCCCTTCGGTCACCAAGGCGCTCGCCGGTCGCTCGGAGTTCGTTACCTCGTACACGCCGTACCAACCCGAGGTGGCCCAAGGGGTGCTTCAGGCCGTCTTCGAGTTCCAGACCATGATCTCCCGGCTCTCGGGTCTGCCGGTGGCCAACGCCTCTCTGTACGACGGGGCCAGCGCCGCAGTCGAGGCAGTGAACCTGGGGGTGGCTGCGTCGGGGCGCCAACGGGTGTGGGTGTCCGCCGGGATCCATCCCCACTGGCGCCAGATGTTGGCCACGTGCGCAGCGGGCACCGGGCACCAGCTGTCCACGATCGACCTGGCCGACGGCCGGACGGCATGGCCGGAGGTCGACGGGCTGACCGGAGATGATGTGCCGGGCGTACTCCTGGTTGGCTACCCGAACTATCTCGGGTGCCTGGAGGACATCGGTGCCGCTCGGTACATCTGTGACCGCACCGGTGCCATCCTGGTCGTTGCGGCGGACCCGGTGGCCGCCGGCGTCCTGCGCTCGCCGGGGGCGTGGGGGGCCGACGTGGTGGTGGGCGAAGGCCAGGTCTTCGGCACCACGCTCGGGTTCGGTGGCCCCTACCTCGGTCTGTTCGCCTGCGCCCAGGCCCACGTCCGACGCCTCCCTGGGCGCTTGGTGGGCGAGACGATGGACGCCGACGGACGCCGCGCCTATGTCACCACCCTCCGGGCCCGGGAACAGGACATCCGTAGGGAGAAGGCCACGTCGAACGTATGCACCAACCAGACCCTCATGGCGGTGACGGCCGCCGTGCAGCTGGGCTGGCTGGGAACGTCGGGGATCGCCGAGCTGGGCCTCCGGTGCGCACGGGCCACGAAGTACTGCCGTGACGCGTTGCTGGCCGTCGACGGCGTGACCCCCTACGTCACTGCACCGGTCCTCCGTGAGTTCGCAGTCCGCACGCCCGTGCCGGCCGACGTCGTCATCGAGCGGCTGGCCGACGAGGGCTTCCTGGCCGGGATCGCCCTTGACGACGGCTATGCCGACGGGGACCATGGCCTCCTGGTGGCGGTGACCGAGCGCAGAACACGCTCCGAGATCGACGGCTATGCCACCGCCTTCGCAAAGGCGGTGGCGTGATGACCCCGTCCGATCAGACAGAGGCCGTCGTCCAGAGGGCTGCCGGGGGAAAGGCCACCAGCGCGCCGCTGCTGGGCCGAGACGCCGAGCCCACCCTCTTCGAGCTGTCCCATCCCGGTCGCCAGGCCTGGTCGTTCCGAACCACCGGGCTGCCCGAGACGCCGATCGAAGAACTGGTGCCCGCCGAGCACCGGCGTAGCGGGCCGCTCCCGCTGGCCGAGGTGTCCGAACGCGACCTGGTGGCCCACTTCACCCGGCTGTCCCATCGCCAGTTCTCGGTCGACCTTGGTGCCTACCCCCTGGGCTCGTGCACCATGAAGTACAACCCGAAGGTGTGCGACGCCGTCGCCGCCCTTCCCGGGTTGGCCGGGGTACACCCGGCCGCGCCGGCCCCGCTGACCCAGGGATGGCTGGCCCTCCTGGTCGAGTTGGAAGAGGCCCTGTGCGAGATCACCGGCATGGCCGCAGCCACGCTGCAGCCGGCGGCGGGGGCAGCGGGGGAGCTCACCGGTCTCCTCCTCATGCGGGCGTGGCACGATGCCCAGAACTCGACCCGCCACAAGGTGATCATCCCGGACTCGGCCCACGGGACCAATCCGGCCTCGGTGACGTTGGGCGGCTACGAGGTGGTCACCGTGCCCAGTGACGAACGGGGATGCGTGGACATGGCCTCCCTCCGCTCCGTTCTGGACGAGGACGTGGCCGGCATCATGCTGACCAACCCCAATACCCTCGGGCTGTTCGAGGAGGACATCGCCGAGATCGCCGCCGCCGTGCACGAGGTGGGGGGGCTGCTCTATTACGACGGCGCCAACCTGAATGCCATCCTTGGCGTGGTGCGGCCCGGCGACATGGGCTTCGACATCGTGCACATGAACCTGCACAAGACCTTCGCCACCCCCCACGGCGGGGGAGGACCCGGCGCGGGCCCGGTGGCCGTGTCCGAACGGCTGGTCCCCTTCCTGCCTGGCCCTCGGCCGAGCCGTCTCGAGGGCAGCGGGTCCCCTGCGTACGGGTGGATGGTGCCCGAACGCTCCATCGGACGCATGCACACCTGGCACGGCAATGCCCTGGTGCTGGCGCGAGCCCTGGCCTACATCCAGGCCAACGGGGGCAACGGGCTCCGCCGCATCGCCGAGATCGCCGTGCTCAACGCCAACTGGATCCGGCAGCGTCTCACCGGCACCTACGACGTGCCTTTCGACCGGCCGTGCATGCACGAGACGGTGCTCTCGGCCCGCAACCTCAAACAGCCCCACGGCGTCCGCGCCCTGGACGTGGCCAAGCGCCTCCTCGAGGAGGGGTTCCATTCGCCCACCGTCTACTTCCCGCTCATCGTGGACGAGGCGCTGATGATCGAGCCGACAGAGACGGAGAGTCCCCAAACCCTGCTGGCTTTGGCCGAGGCGTTGGAGCGCATCGCCGCCGAGGCGTTGACCGAGGCCGGGGCCACGATGTCCGAGGCCCCCCGGCCCACGCCGGTACGTCGCGTCGACGAGGCCCGCGCTGCCCGCACGCTCATCCCCACCTTCGACGCCCGGCCCTAGTGGTCAGGTCGTCGCCGGGATCGACTGCTTCACCATCCAGCCGATGTTCGACAGGGCCTGCGGGACCGTCCACGTCTGGCCCGTCGGGTCGTTCAGGTTACGTTGCCCCTGGTCGTCGAGCATCTTGTCCAGCGCCTTGGGCAGTGTGTGGCTGGTCACGTCCGGGGCTGCGGCGGTGGCAAAGCGCTCATGACCCTGAGGGTCGATGAGCACGTAGCCATCGGAGTGGTCGACGTCGTAGGTCAGGGGCTGGTGGGTCCACCAGTCGAGCTGCGGCGGTGAGCCCTCGGGGACCTTCTGGGCATAGAAGTGGAAGAAGCTGTTCAAGGCGTCCACGTTGGCCTGAGTGCCGGTCAGGATGGGCCACGACGCTCCCGTCAGGTGCTCGTAGGCCTGGAGCCGGGCCGGCGTATCCCGTTCCGGGTCGACCGAGTACTCCACGATCTCGATCTTGTTGGTGAGACCGGCGGCCTTGATGGCCCGCTGGATCAAGATCAGGTTCTCGGTGGTCAGGGGGCACATCTCCTGGCACAACGTCAGCGTTGTGGTCAAGAGCACCGTCTTACCCCGGAAATCGGCCAGCGTGACTGGTTGGTTCTGTTCGTTCACCAGCGGGATGGAGGGAACCAACCGGTTCTGCAAGATGCCCTGTGAGGGGGGCGGGGCGGAAGGGGCGGCGGAGGCCGATGAGCAGGCGGCAACGGCGATGCCGGCTACCAGCAACGCCATCCAGGCCACCGCCGCCTTCAGGGGCCGCGGTCGGAAGGGTCGTGACAACACGCCCGTGAGGTTAGGCAGGCAAGCCGCGGATGTCAGTTCGGGCAACCGCCCTCGGCCCGACGATTCCGTCAGGTTCCTCCTCAATCGAGCAGGTCGGGCTGCTCTCGCACGATCCGGTCGAAGAGGGGCTGGAAGCTGAAGTATCCGGCGGCGTGGGACCCGACCTGGCCAGCGGTGAGTCGAGCCATGGCCGGATCGATGAGCACGGGCGTCCCGGCCGACGAGGCAAGAAGCTGCGCCTGGCACGAACGCTCCATGGTGATGAACCACCACACGGCCTCGTCCACCGAATGACCGACGGAGAGCAAACCGTGATTGCGAAGGATGACCGCCTTGTAGTCGCCCAGGGCGTGGGCGATCCGCTTGCCCTCCTCGATATCGATCACGACCCCGGTGTAGTCATCGAAGATGCCGTGGTCCTCGTAGAAGGCGCAGGCATCTTGGGTGATCGGGTCCAGGTGGCGTCCCAGCGCCGACCACGACTTCCCGTAGATGGAGTGAGCGTGGCCAGCGGCGATGACGTCGGGGCGAGCGGCGTGCACCTGGCTGTGAATGGCAAAGGCAGCCGTGTTCACCGACTTGTCCCCGACGACAACGTCGCCCTTGTCGTTGACCAAGATGAGGTCCGAGACCCGAATGTGGCCGAAGTGGGTGCCGAAGGGGTTCACCCAGAAGTGGTCGAGCTGCTCGGGATCCCGGGCCGTGATGTGGCCGGCAATCCCCTCGTCGAAGCCGAACTTCGAGAACAGCCTGAACCCCGCAGCCAGTCGCTGCTTGCGGTAGAGCCGCTCCTCATCGAGGGAGTCGAACCGCATCGATTTCGGGAGCTCGAGTACATCGGTCATGAAGTTCTCCTCACCGGTACTGCATCCCGGCACCAACCCGACACCAGGAGCGCACGTCGTATACACCCAGTCTAAAGCCCGGAGGACGAAGCCGCGAGGAAACCGGCGTAGACACGACGGGGTTAGTGGAAGGAGGAAGATCCGCGGTTGACCCCTCTGGCTCACCCGGGCGCCCTCGTTGGTTCGGGTCGTTCACCAGGGTTCGGAACGTCCGGATCCCCCGAAGTGCAACTTATGGTTGCGTTCGGTCCCACTTCCGGTTACAGTAATACGCAACCAAACGTTGCAGGAGGATGTCATGGAATTCGGAACCATTGAGCGCGAGATCTACGTCGAAGCGTCGCCCCAGACCGTCTTCGAGGTGGTGAGCAGTCCTGACCACCTCAAGGAGTGGTGGCCCGAGGATGCCAAGTACGACCCGGAGCCCGGCTCGGCGGGGGAGATCGTCTTCGGCGACCGCGGCGCCGGCGGAACTGTAGTGCCGTTCACCGTCGTCGACGTCCGACCGCCGCGAACGTTCTCGTTCCGCTGGACCCACCCGGCCGAGGAGGTTGCGGTGGAGGGCAATTCGCTGCTGGTCACCTTCGACCTCACCCCTTCGGGCGGCGGGACGCTCCTCAAGATGACCGAGACCGGATTCCGCGAAATGGGCTGGGAGATCGCCACCCTCGAGGAGCAGTACAACTCGCACAGCACCGGCTGGGACTTCTATCTGCCGCGGATCGCGCCATACGTGGCGACGCTCGAGGTGCAGGTACGGCCATGAGCACCGCAGCGGCCGAGCAGGTCGACGACGACCTCTGGTCCGCGATCGGAGACCCGACTCGACGCCGAATGCTCGACCTGTTGCTCATCGAGGGCGACGGCACGGCGACGACGCTGGGCCGGCAGCTGCCCGTCACCCGGCAGGCGGTGGCCAAGCACCTCGGTGTTCTCGACCGGGTCGGCCTGGTCCGGGCGACGCCGGCGGGGCGGGAGAAGCGGTATCGGGTGGACGACGCCCAGCTCTCCCGGGCCGTGGCTCAGCTGTCCTCGGTCGGATCGGCGTGGGACGCCCGGCTGCAGCGGATCAAGCGGATCGCCGAGGCGATCGAGCGCGCCCAACAGGCCTGACGAGACAACAGACAGACACGGAAGACACAAAGACAAAGGAGGAAGAAATGGTGGACATTCTGCACAGGGTCGGAGTCGAGACCCCGACGCCGGAGAAGGTGTACGACGCCCTGACGACGGTCGATGGCCTCTCCGGCTGGTGGACCGAAGACACGAAGGGGAAGGGCAACGTCGGCGACGTACTCGAGTTCCGGTTCCCCGTCGGTGGCTTCGACATGGAGGTCGTCGACCTACAGCCGTCCGAGCGGGTGGTATGGCAGGTGGTCGACGGCCCAGAGGAATGGGTCGGGACGACGGTCGACTGGGAGCTCCGCCAGGCCGGCGACTACACGATCGTGCTCTTCAAGCACCAGGGCTGGAAGGAGCCGGTGGAGTTCATGCACCACTGCAGCACCAAGTGGGGCTCGTTCCTGATGAGCCTGAAGTCCTTGGTGGAGACGGGCGGAGGCGCGCCGGCGCCGCGGGACGTCCGGATCAGCGACTGGCACTGATCCGGCGGACGGTCAGGGCCTCCCGCATCGCCCGAAGTCCCCGACGGGCCGCCCGTTCGGCAACCATCCCCGGCGCCGGCGGCACGATCCTTCCCATCATCTCGCCAACACTCCTGGTCAGGCACTGGTCTGCGCTTGCTACCAGGGGAGAGTCGGGCCGAGAACCGAGGATTCGTCAGCGCCCTTGCCGAGGTACTTACTTGACATAATGTACATTATCGGCGTCACTGAGGCCCTGTCCGTCGCATCCGATTGGTTGCTCCGGTCTCCCCGAGGCTGACAACGTCTCCTGTCGTCAAGTGGAAACGCACCGGAATTGCGGTTTAGGTCGCGTGGGTTGTTGGGTGCGGGACTGCGGCTTCAGGCGGCGCTCGGCGTCGGGTGTCTATGCGCAGTCTCGACGATGGGTCGGTCGACGAAGCAGTTGATGCTGGCTCCGTCGACGGCTGGGTGAGGTGGCAGGCCAGGCCGGGGTGTCGGTAAGCCCACATCTGTGCCCCGGGGCGATACCCTGACCATTACGTCACTGTGACTAAATAGCTCATGGCAGAGATGTGCCGGGGTGCGATGGTCGGGTGATGTTCCGCCGCCATACGTGGGCCTCGATCCCAACCTCCGTGAGAGACCTAGTCAGTTCCACAAGGAGTCGAGATCGACGACGACACGGTTTGAGGCTGTGGCATGCACCACCATGTGCTTCGGCGCTTCCTCGACAACGTCGAGCGTGGCTCGCACCTCGTCATCCAGGAAGCGGCTCAACGGCGCAAAGCTGTGCCGGTCGTCGTAGGCGTGACGGTGATGCGGCATCCGCAACGGAGCGTAAAGGAAGAGCTCGTCGCGAGCCCGGGTCACTGCGACGTAAAAGAGCCGGCGCTCCTCCTCGAGCCCGTCGACAGAGCGGAGGGCCATGTCGCTGGGCATGGCACCATCCACCATGTGGGGAACGTGGACGACCGACCATTCGAGCCCCTTTGCCGAGTGGATCGTGGAGATGACCACGTAGTCCTCGTCCAGTTCTGGCGACCGTGCGAGATCACCGGTCGATGCAGGCGGATCCAAGGTGAGATCGGCCAACCAGGTCGAGAGATCATCGATGACCGACGTCGAACCGACGAGGCGCTCAAGATCCCCGAGCCGCACGGAGGCATCGTCGTAACGATCCTCCACCAGCGGCCTCACGACGGCCAGAACGGCTTCCGCTCGCAGAACAGGTGTTCCTTGATCACGGGACTCGAGCAGCCGACCGAGCGACGCGGAGAGATCGCTCCGTGAGGACGGCGGAGCAGCGGCCACCACCTCAGGCCATCGGGACAATGCGTCGGCCGTCGACGGCTGGATCGTGTCGATCAATGCCCTCGCCCGGGTTGGTCCAATGTTGCGATGGAGACGCAGGACCCGGTACCAGGCGACCTCGTCGTTGGGATTGTCAACCAGCCTCGCGGCCGAGACGAAGTCCTTCACGTGGGCCGCCTCGAGGAATCGGAGACCCCCGTACTTCCGGTACGGCACTTTCCGGACCGACAACTCGACCTCTATCAAGTCGCTGTGATGCCCGGCCCGGACCAGGACCGCTTGTCGGCGGAGCTGCACTCCCCGCTCTAAGGCTTCCAGGATCCCGTCGACGATGGCCCGGGCCTCGGAGGGGGCATCGTGGCAGCGGACGAGCGTCGGTTTCTGCCCCGATCCTCGATCGCTGAAGAGTCGGATCGTGTCTCCTCCGTCGTCGGCGGGGCGAACGGCATTGGCCACGTTCAAGACGCTCTGACGAGAGCGAAAGTTCCGCTCGAGACGGACCGTGGTGGCATCGGGAAACGAGCGGACCAACCGGCGAAGATGCCGGGGGTCCGATCCGCGGAATCCATAGATGGCTTGCGCCTCATCCCCCACCACCGTCAATCCCCTGCCTTCTGGGGCCAGTTGGCGAACGATGTCGACCTGGAGGCTGTTCACGTCTTGGTACTCGTCGACCAGCACGAATCTGAACCGATCGGCAAGGTGTGGCCCGATCTCCTTTTCGTTGAGCAGGGCCCGCCAGTACAGGAGAAGATCATCGAAATCCACCAGCGCGGACCGGCGCTTTCGGGAGGTGAAGTCGCGGAAGAGTCCTCCGATCTGGTCGAGATGTGGCTCGCACCATGGGTAGTCAGACCCAACCAGGTCCCGCAACGGCCGCTCCGTGTTGATGCACCTCGAGTAGATGTCGACGAGGGTCGCTGAGCGCGGGAACCTCGTTGCCGTTCCGGTCAAGTCGTGCTCGCCTCGCATGAGGTCCATGAGGTCGATTGCTCCGGCGGGGTCAAGTACTCCGAACGTCTTCGGGAGATCGAGGACTTCGGCGTACGCCGCTACGTGCCGGTAGGCGATGGCATGAAAGGTCCCGCCAGTAGGACTGTCCTCCCTTTGCACGCCAACCAGCCGAGCGGCGCGGGCAAGCATGTCGCTGGCGGCCCGGCGCGTGTAGGTCAGCAACAGAATGCGATCCGGCGGGACTCCCCTGTCCAGCAGGCTCGCCACCCGGGAGGTCAGCGCCCGGGTCTTGCCCGTGCCCGCGCCGGCGACGACCACAAGGGGTGCGTCTCCGTGCATGGCGACGGCAAGTTGTTCGTCGTCAAGCCCCTCGTCCCAACCGGTGGCGAACATATGTTCGTATGGTAGTTCAACACCCCTGTCTTCAGCGAACGGCGGACTGGATGACCAGCGCCGCTTCGTGCCGCCGACCTTGACAAACCCACGCCGTAGCGGCTCGGGCAAGCGCCTCGGGCCCCTAATCCGATACGGTACAGGTGTGGAGCGTAATCTTGCCGGCGGGCCGCTGCCGAAACGGGTCGGGCGTATCCGTGACCAGGCCATCGATGAGCGGGTTCTGGCTGTGGCCGGCCGGCACCTCGCCCAACGAGGCTACGACGCGCTGTCCCTGGCGGCGGTGGCCGAAGAGGCGGACACGAGCCGCCAGGCCCTCTATCGGCGCTGGCCGGACAAGGCCAGTCTGGCCGCCGCCGTGGTGGCCGCCGTGGCCGACGGCACCAATGCGGCGGCCTCCCCCGATGATCCGTTCGCCGCGCTGGTCGCCGAACTGACCGACTTTCAGCGAGGGGTGTCCCGAGCGGGGCGGTTGTCGTTGGTTGGCACCATGCTCCAAGACGGCACCGACGCCGATGTCCTCGAGGGCTATCGGGCAAGGGTCGTGGCTCCCCGTCGCCACCGGCTGCGGGCCATCCTCGAAGCGGCTCAGCAGGCGGGGCTGGTCGACGCCGACGCGGATCTCGAGGTGGCGGCGACCATGTGCACCGGATCTTGGTATGGGCGGGCTCTTGCCGGCACTCCCCCCCGCCGCGCTGGCCGCAACGGACCGCAGCCCTCGTGTGGCGCTCACTTGGAGGACACGTTCCGGCTTCCCGCCCAGAAAGGAAACGCTTATGACCATCGAGAACCCTCAGCTCAGCGGGGGCCAGCACAACGACCGCACTGGCGAGGAAGTCCGGACCGCGCTCGTCCACGCCACCGAGCTCCTGCATCGAGGATCACCTGGCCCCGCCGATCGGATCGCCGCATCGGTGGTCCGGCCCCTCAGCGAGGCCCTCCACCTGGTCGGAGGGCCCCCGCCGCCGACCAGCACAGGCCACGACGGAACCGAGGTCGATGAGGATGCGTTCGCAGCCGCCCTGTGGGAGCTGACCAAGGAGGTGACCCGGCTCCGCATGCGCCCGGGCATGCCCGCACAGGTCCAAGAGGCGGCCGCAGCCCTTCACGACCTGGTGGCCCGGTCATCGGCCGCCGACGGCCCCGATGGGATCACGGCGCGCCTCGCCCAACTGAGCGAGTTGCAGTCCGGACTGGCCCCGACGATCCAGGCCGAGCTGAACGGCCCCTACCTGGTGACGAACGTGGACAGGATCACGAACTGGCTGGGCGAGCCGATCCCGGCTCGACCGCAGATGGCCCTGTGCCGCTGCGGCTCGTCGTCAACCAAGCCGCTGTGCGACGGGACCCACGCTCGGATCGGGTTCACCTCGGACAAGGACCCGAACCGGGTGCCCGATCGGGCCGATACGTACGTCGGACAGCAGGTGACCATCTTGGACAACCGTGGCACCTGTCAGCACTCCGGCTATTGCACCGACCGGCTGGCGACCGTGTTCCACGTGGGGACCGATCCGTTCGTGACTCCGAGCGGGGGGCGAATGGACGAGATCATCCGGGCGGTACGAGACTGCCCGTCGGGAGCACTCAGCTACGCCATCGACGGCCGAGAGGCCCGCGAGCAGGTCGACTCCGGCAATCGTCGCGAGCCCTCGCTCGAGGTGACCAAGGACGGGCCCTATCGGATTTCCGGCGCCATCCGACTCCTCGGGGCCGATGGCAACGACGCGGGGCGGAACCAGGGTGCCTCGTACGAGCACTATGCGCTCTGTCGGTGCGGCCACTCACAGAACAAGCCGTTCTGCTCGGGCATGCACTGGTACGTCGAGTTTCACGATCCGGTCCCCGAACCCGACCACGAGCCAACGGTGTTCGAGTGGTGCGGCGGACTGCCGGGGCTGACCCGGATGACCCGCCTGTTCTACGAAAAGTATGTCCCGGCCGACCCGTTGCTGGCACCGCTGTTCGCCACCATGTCCGCCGACCATCCGGAGCGAGTGGCCAAGTGGCTGGGCGAGGTGTTCGGCGGCCCGACGTCCTACAGCGAGGAGTATGGCGGGTACACGCGCATGCTGTCCCAACACGTTGGCAAGGGCCTGACCGAAGAGGAGAGAGCCCGCTGGGTGGCCCTCCTCCTCCGGTCAGCCAATGACGCCGGTCTTCCCAACGACCCGGAGTTTCGCTCTACCTTCGGCGCCTACATCGAGTGGGGATCCCGGTTGGCCGTGGAGAACTCCCAGACGGACGCCCGGCCCCCCGAACGTATGCCCATGCCCCACTGGGACTGGCACACCGCCGCCGGCGCCCCCGGTTCCCGGGTCTCCCCTGTCGCCCCTCAACCGCACCAGGCCGACGAGCCGGTCGTGCTGCCTGCCGTCGATGAACCAGTCCTGTTCGACACACACATCAAGCCCCTCTTTCGCCAGCGGGACCGCCAGTCGATGAAGTTCGCATTCGATCTGTGGTCCTATCCCGACGTGAAGTCTCACGCCGACGCCATCCTCGAACAGGTCCGCAACGGCACCATGCCTTGCGACGGAGCGTGGCCGACCGAGTGGACCGACGTGTTCGCCCGTTGGGTCGCAGCCGGCATGTCTGCATGAATGGGGGAAGCTCCACGCCTACCTCAGCGGTACCTCATCGTTTCGTGGCGACTCCAGTCATCGGACTGATCCTGCGCCGCCACCTCCTACTTTTGACCGCATCACATCGTCTCATGTGCCATAACGGTCGTGATGTCGGAGCCAGTCCTGCCCTTGGCCATCCCGGTCGGGCGATCCGCCCCACCCTTCTTGGCGGCCGAGGGGAGTGAGGTCGAGATAGACATACGCGGTGTTGTGGAGATCGGTGCCGCGACCATAGGCCGAGTAGGTGTGAAAGACACGGTTGTCGTCGCCACGGATGAAGACGCTGACGCCCGGCATTTCGTTGGTCCCACTCTCCCCGATGTCGATGACATCGCGGTAGTTGTACTCGACACTGCCCTGGTCACTGTCAAGGGTGACGTGGAAGTCGTAGTTGAACTCGGTGCCGTACGACGAATACCAGGGAAACCTCCAGCCCATGCGCTGGCGAAAGGGCTCGATCTTCTCAAGCGGCGCGCGAGACGGCCACGAAGGTGGTGTCTCGGGCGTGCAGGTGCGCCAGGTCGCCGAGGCTGTCGGCATCGCAGGAACAGCTCGGGCAGCCTTCCTGCCAGGTCGGATCGAACATGAAGTGCTGGACGATGAGTTGACGGCGGCCTTCGAACAGGTCGAGCAGGCTCGCCGTACCGCTGCTGCCCTCGAAGGCGTACGGCTTTGTGATCTCGACCATCGGCAATTCACGGCGTGTCTCGTTCAGCGCATCGCGCGCTCGCGTGAGATCCTTTTCCCTGGCCAGGAGCGCCCTGCGAGCGACGAGCCACTCGTCCTGTGACGCGATCGGCGGAAGGTTCACGGCTTCTCCTTCGTCAGCTTTCGTTCTGAGGCGATCGGTGTGGCGCCGCAGGGCGGCTGAAGCGGAGCAGGAGCTTCTGGTCGGAGTAGTAGTCGAGCCAGTCGAGGAACCGTCCCTGACTGTGATGCCCGTGACCAGCAGTGGGCACAAAGCGCATCGTCAGCCGAGCAGCCGACGCCAGGAAGCCCACCGCCTCGAATACCCCGATGACCTCGTCGATCCCGTAGAGCTTGGGCAGATGTAGCTCCTCGACGTTGGCTCCATGCCACTCGGCCATCAGGGGGCTGCCCGCATGAACACCCATGGCCGCGTAATACACGCCCCCGGGCAACAACGCCCCGAGCATCGCTCGGGCGTGGGCGGGAAGGTCGTGGAGCAGGTACAGCACCTCATGGCTGAAGGCGACATCGAAGTCGTGCCAGTCGAGGGGCACCGTGTCGGTGGCCTCGAAATGGAGTGGCCGCTCTTCGGCCAGTCGCCGAGCGTCGGCGATCGCCCCAGCGGCCGGGTCAAAGCCGAATCCCTCAGCAATAGCGCACTGGTCGGTGAGCAGCCGGAGGAACCCGCCCCGGTTGCACCCGGCGTCGAGGACCCGTCTGTCGGCGAGGTCGACGTCGATGGTCTCGAGCATCGCTCTCCAGATGAAGGCGTGCTCGTCTTGCATCGCCTCATCCCCCGCCGCGTCCCTCCAATAGGTCTGGCTCATCACGCTTACCCTACGGCACGCTCGAGGGAGATCACTGCCTGGGCGACGATCGCCGATCCGGTCGCCTCGGACCAAACAGACCGCTCCACCTCGCCCGTTCCGTCGTGCCTCCGCACGCGCTTGAAGTCCGAGGTGGACGATTATCGTGGATACCTTGACGGCACTGTATGCGTCCACGGGTTGGAGCGGTCCAGCAATCCTTGCCGAGGGCTTGCACAAGTCCTTCGGCGACGTGCAGGCATTGTGCGGCGTCGACTTCGCCGTCGAACGAGGGCAGGTACTCGCTGTGCTCGGGCCCAACGGTGCCGGCAAGACCACCGCGGTCAAGATCCTGACGACGCTGCTCCAGCCCGACCAGGGGCGGGCCCTGATCGAGGGCCGCGACGTCGTCCGCTCAGCGGCAGCCGTCCGGGAGGTCATCGGGCTAGCCGGCCAGTCGGCTGCGATCCAGGAGGAACTGACCGGTAGGGACAACCTCGAGATCATGGGCCGCTTGTACCACCTGGACAAAGGTGAGGCCAGGCAGCGCGCCGCTCAGCTCCTCGAGCGATTCGACCTCGTCGATGCGGCCGACCGTCCGTCCAAGGGCTATTCCGGCGGCATGCAGCGGCGCCTCGACCTGGCTGCCAGCCTCGTCGGCCGGCCGGCTGTCCTCTTCCTCGATGAGCCCACCACCGGGCTCGACCCCCGGAGTCGCCTCGGCATGTGGGATGTCATCCGGGACCTGGTGGCCGGCGGCACCACGCTGCTGTTGACCACCCAGTACCTCGACGAGGCCGACGAGCTGGCCGACGAGATCGTCGTCATCGACCACGGCCGGGTCATTGCCGCCGGGACGGCTCAGGACCTGAAGGACCGGGTCGGCGGCGAGGTGGTCGAGTTCGTGGTCACCGACCGTGCCCGGCTCGGCGAGGCGGTGGACGCCGTCAGGCCGCTGAGCGACGGCGAACCGAACGTCGACCCCGAGACAGCACAGCTCGGCGTTCACGTCGGCGACCGCGGCTCGGACGCACTGGTCCAAACCGTTCGGGCCCTCGATGCCGTGGGCATCGACACCGAGGGGATGGCCCTCCGCCGGCCATCGCTCGACGATGCCTTTCTCGCACTGACCGGGCATGCCACCGATACCGAATCCGTGGCGGGCCCCAAACGATCGCGCCGAGCCCGCCGTTCGGAATCGGCGACGGAAGGAGGCCGGTGATGACCACCACCACATCCGCTCCAGTGCTCGAAGCACTGGATATTCCCGGTCCTCCCCCGATCCAGCGCATGCGCTACGGCCTGATGGACATGAGCACCCTCACGAGGCGCGACATTTTGGTCTGGGCCCGCAACCCGGCGTTCTTGGTGTTTGCCATCGTCCAACCGGTCATGTTCGTCCTGCTGTTCCGCTACGTGTTCGGCGGGGCCATCAACGTGAACGTGCCCGGTGGCTATGTCAACTTCCTCATGCCTGGGATCATTGCCCAGTCGGCGGCATTCGCCTCGTTCGGAACCGCCATCGCACTCGCTCGCCAGATTCAGCGGGGCGTGATCGACCGCTTCCGCTCGATGCCCATGGCTCGCTCTGGGGTTCTCCTCGGGCGCCTGTTGGCCGACACGATTCGCCTGACCATCACCGTCCTGGTGATCCTGGTCGTCGGGTATGCGGTGGGCTTTCGGTTCGAGAACGGTGTCATTCCCGCCATCCTCATGATCATTCTGGGGATCGTGTTCGGCGTGTCCATCTGCACGATCAGTGCCTACGTTGGGCTGGCCATCAGGGACGAGGAGTCGGTCGGCTCCTTCGGGCTCATCTGGCTCTTCCCGCTCACGTTCGTCAGTGCCGCCTTCGTACCGGTGAGCTCGATGCCGGGTTGGCTCCAGGCCTTCGCCAAGAACCAGCCGGTGACCATCGTCATCGACGAAATGCGAGCCCTGGCCCTCGGAGGCCCGCTGGCCCTCCACGGCTGGCAGAGTGCTCTGTGGTTGGCCGGGATCTTCGGCGTGTTCGTTCCGCTGGCCGTTCGGGCCTACCGGCGGACGTGACAGCCATTGGGCCGCAGGCACAGGGCCAGGCCTCGTGGCCGCCCCCCGTCTTCCGGTTACCCCTCGACGGCCAGCTCCGCCTCGACCACGGAGTCATGGATGTCGATCACCACGTCCTCGGGCTCGGGACCGCGCTCGAGATCGGCCTCGATGGCAGGGAGGATCTCGGGCTGCCGCCGGTTGACGATGTAGAGCCATACTGCGCCAGCGATCATCCAGGCGAGGAAGAGGTACGGGAAGATCCGGACCGGGTACGGCGGTAGCGGGTAGAAGCTGCCGATGGTCGGGACCAGGAGGCAGATCACGGCCACCACTGCCAGCACGACGTGGCGCGGACGAAGCTCACCGATCTTCTTCAGGAACACCGGGGCAGCGAGGGTGATCAAGAAGTAGGCCAGCAGGAACCCGAAGGCGGCGAGGGTTCCGGCGTCCCCGAAGGTGGTGAGCGGGTTGGTGAAGATCTCCAGGATCGTGGGCACGGCGAAGATCACGATCATGTAGACGGTGATGGCGATGTGCGGGGTCCGGTTGGTGGCGTGGGCCCGACCCAGGTGCCGGCTGAAGATGCCGTGACGGGCCATCGGGTAGATGATCCGGGACCCGGCGTTGAGACACGAAAGGGAGAGCCCGAAGAAGCTGACCATGGCACCGATGGACAACGGGATCTTGAACCAGCTGACTCCGTAGATGTCCGACAACGTGTTCAGCGGGGCGGCCAACCCGCTCAACGGTGTGTGGTACCCCCGGGTGCCGGCCACCTCGACGTAGCTCATGAAGACGAAGAAGACCCCGGTGGCAATGAGGCTCCAGATGACCGCCTTGGGAACGTTCCTCTTGGGGTTCTTCGCTTCACCGCTGAGGGCGGTGGCGCTCTCGAAGCCGACCAGGGAGAAGATGCAGGCCACGACGGCCAGGGCCATGCCATGGACCTGAATCCCCTTCAGGTGGGTTTGTGCCGAGTCCACCGCCAGACCGTGCTTGAACAAGACGATGCAGGCCAAGGCCAAGATGCAGGCCACTGAAGCGGCCTCGAGCACCAGGGTGAGGATGGACGAGACCCGTATGTCCTTGAAGGCGATGAACCACCCGGCCAGGGCGCTGATGGCGAAGAAGATGATCGGGGGTACCGAGCCGTGATAGCCCAGCGCGTCCAGCAGCTGTTGGCAGAACACAGCGAAGCCGCACATGCCGGCCACGGCGATGAAGAGGTAGGACCAGATGAGCGTCCATCCCGAGAGCACGCCGGCTTTGGGCCCGAGACCCCGGCCCGTATAGGCGTACATGGTCCCTGCCACCGACGAGCGCTTGGCGAACTGATTGAGGCAGAACACGACGAACAGCAGCATCACCGTGCCGAACCCGTAGGCCAGCCACGTCCCTTCGCCCGCATTGGAAAACGCCAACGGGATGATGAGCACCGCCGTCATCGTCGGTGAGATCAGCGCCACCGACTGGGCGAACAATGCCGGGAACCCCAGCACGTTTCTTCGGAGACCAACCTGGTGTTGCACCTTCAATGCCGACGAGGAGTCTCGGGTCAGTGTCACGGTCAATGCTCCTTGTGGATTGTCCACCACGGATGAGACGGAGGGATGTGCTCGCGAAAGGGTCGGCGCCACCGGGCGCCCGGAAGGCCTACGACTGCGGAAACGACTGGTGCCTACTGCGGAAAGGACTGGTCCTCGAGGAGCAGGTCCTCGTAGAACGCACCGAACGGACGATCGGGATGGACGATGGCAATCTCCAGCACCCAGAGATTGGGATTAGGCCGGAAATCGACGTCGGCCAGCGATCCGTCGTATTGGGCTGAATGGGGGTAGTCGGAAAGCCGGTGGCCGGAGAGGTCGAGGTTCAGCTTCCACCCGTAGCCCGCGGCCGTCTCGATGGCGTAGTCGTAGAGCTCGCGGCCGGTGGTGCCGTCGGTGAACCATCGGTCACGCACCTGGTCCCAGATGGTCCGCACCTCGGCCTTGGCCCGGTGGTGCTCGGGATCGGCGCCGACCACGAAGGTGTCGCCGGCGTCGCCCTCGCAGCCGTCGTACACGGGACCGATGTCGACGAAGAAGATGTCGTCGGCGCCCAGCACGATCCCCCGCTCCGATCGCTCCATGAAGTCCTTGGTGGTGTTGGGCCCGAAGCGCACGATGATGTGGTGCCAGCCGCGGCGCATGCCCATACTCGCCAGCGTGTCTCTGGCCATGGTCTTGGCGTCCTCTTCGACCATGCCCACCTCCACCTGGTCGGCGATCATGCCCACGGCCCGCCGGGTGCGGCTCCGCATCGCCATGAGCTGGTCGAGGGAGAACTTCTCTCCCGTGCCTTCGAGATCGGAAAGCATGGTCATCTCACTACCTCCGTTCGGGCCTAATGGCCCGAGGTCGATGATGGGAACAGCGGACGAAAGTCCTGAGGGGCGTCGACCGCCACCACCAGCACCTCGGTGGTGGTTCCTTCGGCCCCCAGCCGGTGGGGCTGTTCGGCGTCGAAGTGCGCGGAGGCCCCGCATTCCACGTAGTGGGTCTCCTCCGCGTACTCGAGGCGCAGCCGCCCCCGGACCACGTGTATCCACTCCTCGCCCCGGTGCTGGGCGAGCGGTGGGGGCACGCGGTCGGTCTCGATAATGATGCGCAGCGCCTCCAGGTTGGAGGACCCCGGAAAACCGCTGCAGGCCGAGACGGCCAGGCCATTGGCGACGTGTTTCGGTTCGTCGTCGTCATAGACGGCCAGAGCCGAGCCCCCCTTCCCTTCACCGAGGAGGGCGCTCATGGAGATGCCCAGCGCTCGGGACAGGGTGATCAGCGCGGCGATGGACGGCTGTCGGTCTCCCGACTCCAGTCGGGAGAGGTGGGCGATCGAGAGGTCGGACCGGAGGGCCAGCTGCTCCAGGGTGAGCCCGGCGCGGATCCGTTCCTCCCGAAGGCCCTCGGCGATGGATGTGAGCACTGCGTCGAGCTCCATGTGCTGACTCTGCGCCTTGTTTGCCTCTCAGGCAAGTCTTTTTGCCACAGTTCACGCGCCGGAAACAGGCGGCGAACGCGCCGGAAACAGAGGCGACAGCGAAGGATCCCGGTGGGCTTCGAGAAACCTCCTAGAGGAGGATCGGATCGTTCCTGCTGGCGTGCGCGGCTACCAGGCCGGCAAAGCGTTGGCAGACGCGGCCGCTGGCCTCGGACAGGTCGGCGACGGCTCCCGGGGTGGCGGCCCGGATCGCTTCCGCGCCCCCCTCGACCGATGTGGTGTCGGCGACGAAGGCGGTGACAAAGCCTTCGATGGCCGCCTCGGTGACCTCGAGATGGAACTGTACCCCCCAGGCCGAATCCCCCACTCGAAAGGCCTGATTCGGATAATTCGAGTTGCCGACGAGCCGCTCGGCCCCCGGGGGCAGCGAGAACGTCTCCCCATGCCAGTGCATCACGATCAGGTTGCCCGGGAGACCGTCGAAGAGCTCATCTCCGGCGCACGCCGAAGCCAGCTCGACGGGGCCCCAACCGATCTCGGACCCGGAGGCGCCCGCGTGCACCGATCCACCTGTGGCCACGGCCAGCAGTTGAGCTCCCAAACAGATCCCGAGGGTCGGGATGTGGCGGTCGACGGCATCGGCGATCAGGGCCAGCTCCGCCTCCCGGGACGGGAAGCCCTCATCGGAGCGAGCCGACATGGGACCTCCCATGATCACCAGCCCGTCCACGTCCGAGCATCGCCGGGGAACCTCCGCCCCGGCGAACACCCGACGGGCGTCGATCTCCACATCGGCGGCCGACAATGCATCGCCGATGGTGAACGCCGACTCGGGGGCGGCGTGCTGCACAATCAGGCATCTGGGCATGGATGTCATGGACGTCAGGGCCGGCCAGCACCGGTCGTCTGCTCGCCTGCTCCTTCCGGGATCGGCTGCGTAATGGGCCACGAGGCTAGGACACCGAAACCGTCCGAAACCAGCTCAGCTGCGTTAACATGCTGGAAACAATCCACGGGCGTCAGTCGACCGCTCGTTTCACAATTTGAGGCTCCATGTTCCAACGACTGCTAGTAGCCATCGATGGCACCGAGAGGTCCGATGTCACGCTCAGCTTCGCCGGCGCTCTCGCCCAGCAGAGCGGAGCCGTCGTCCATGTGCTCTATGTGAACGAGTACATCGTCGGGAGCCGGGGCATACCCGTCCATACCAACGCCGAAGCCACCGAGCTGCTCACCGGCGCGGTCGACCTGTTGCGGGCCCAAGGGCTCCGGGTGACCGGAAGCGCGCCGCGGGCCTCCTATCGTCAGGTTCCCCAACACATCGTCGCCTCGGCTGCCGATTTGTCGGCCGATGCCATCGTTGTGGGCACGCGCCGGAGACGCCGCTTGGGGCGGTTGTTCTCCGCCCACGTCCGCGAGCACACCATCAGGCTCACTTCGCTTCCCGTGATCGCCGCACCCGCTCCGCTCGACCTGCCGGCCGACGGACGGCTGGTGATGGACGAGATCCTTGATGTGGAGCGGGACCGCACTCGGTCATTGTCGGCCCAGTAACCCGACCGTCGCCTCACTCGGTGGCCGGCTCGATCACCACCCCGGCCACGTCCTTGGCTGCTTCGTAGAGGTGCTCGAAGGCCTGCCGGTAGGCCTGGGCGGACGGCTGCCCGGCCAGATCGGCGTCAACATCCTCCAGGGCTGCCTCCAGCCGGTAGAGGCGGTCGTGTAGCCGCTGAAGCTCGCCTTGGGTCACTACCACCTGCCCTTCGGGAAGGTTGAGCGACTCGGCTCTCCTTCGGGCCTCGTAGGCCCGCTGACGGTGCGACCGGCTGCAGAACTGCCGGGGACGGCCCGGCCCGCTCGGAGCAGGCAGCGGGCGGCGGCACCAAGAGCACCGGGGCGCCTCGACTGGTGTGGCGGCACCGACCATGCTCAGCCGGCCGGTGTCTCCTGGCCCGACGCCAGGTCGGCGGCTACGCCGTTCAAGAGGTCGGCCACCACCCCGGGTTGGGACAACATGATGTCGTGATCGGCGTCGATGTCCTGGAGCACCGACGGCCGGAGGGTGGCCACCATGTCCGCGGTGATGGCAGCATCGACGGTCCCGTCGCGGGTACAACGGACGTACGTGGCCGGCACGCCGGACTGGTAGCCGGACACCGCGGCCCGGAAGAGCCCGCCGGGCTCAGGAACGCATTGGGCATAGACGGGAGCGAACGCTTCGGGGCTCAGGTCGCCGGCGAACATCTGATGGGCGCTCTCCTCATCCATGAGCGGAACGACGCCGGCAGGACCGTCGACCGGCAACGAATCACCGGGGAAGTAGTGATCGGCCACCGAGCGGCCCGGCGGGAAGGCCATGGCCGCCAGGTAGACCAGATGGGCGATGCGATCGGCGTGGCCGTTGGCTACCTCGGTGATGGTCTGGCCCCCCAAGGAGTGACCGACCAACACGAAGCGAGACAGCCCGGCGGCGTCGGCATCGGCTATCACCGCGTCCGCACACTGGTCGATGGTGACCGGGTCGTCGGTCAGGGGGCGCCTCCCCCGACCGGGCAGGTCCACCGCCACCGCCGGAAGACCCAGCTTGGCGCGCACCTCATCCCAACACCAGGCGCCGTGGAAGGCCCCGTGGACCAAGACGAATCCGTCGACTTGCATTCCCATCCCCTGTCTTTGCTAGTGCCCGCGTGCCAACCACTCGGGAACGCCCGAGGCCTCGCCGCCGATGGTCGTCTCCTCGCCGTGGCCCGGGAGCACCCTCGTATCGTCGGGCAACGTCATCAGCCGCTCCCGGATCGACTCGATGATGGTCGGGAAGTCGGAGAACGAACGTCCGGTGGCTCCCGGTCCTCCCTGGAACAGGGTGTCACCCGAGAACACGACGCCTCCGGCGGCGTGGTACAACGACACCCCTCCCGGTGAATGGCCGGGCGTGTGCATGACCCGGAGGATGGTGTTACCCACGGCCAGGTCCTGACCGTCGGCCAGTGGGCGGTCGGGCTCCCGGTCGGGATACACCTGTCGCCACAGCATCAAGTCGTCGGGGTGCAGCCAGATGGGGGCGTCGAGCACATCGGACAGCGCCGCCGCCGCGTTGATGTGATCGTTGTGGCCGTGGGTGGCGACGATGGCCACCGTGTGCCGATCACCGACGGCCTCAACGATGGGACGATGATCGTGGGCAGCGTCGATGACGATGATCCGTCGGTCGTCCCCCACCAACCAGATGTTGTTCTCGACGTCGAAATCCTGACCGTCGAGGGAGAACGTGCCCGCGGTGGTGACGCGCTCGATCATCGGTCGAGCGTGACCACGGAGCGGAGAACCTCGCCTCGCTGCATCCGGGCGAAGGCCTCCTCCACGCCGTCGAGGGGAATCGTCTCGGACACGAAACGATCGAGGTCCAACCGTCCCTGCAGATACAAGTCGACCAGCACGGGAAAGTCCCGTTCGGGGAGGCAGTCCCCGTACCAACTGGGCTTCAGCCGACCGCCCCGGCCGAAGAAGTCGATCATGGGCAGTTCGATCTGCATGTCCGGGGTGGGCACGCCCACCTGCACCAGCGTTCCCGCCAGGTCGCGCGCGTAGAAGGCTTGCTCCATGGTCGTGGGATTGCCCACCGCCTCGATGCAGACGTCGGCGCCGTTGCCGTCGGTGAGGCCCCGGATGGCTTCGACCGGATTCTCCCGGGAGGCGTCGACCGTGTGGGTGGCCCCGAACTGGCGGGCCAGGGTCAGCTTGCTCGCATCCAGGTCGACGGCGATGATCGTGGACGCGCCGGCCAGGCGGGCGCCAGCTACGGCCGCGCACCCCACTCCCCCACAGCCGAACACCGCCACCGAGTCCCCGAGGGAGACCTCGCCGGTGAACATGGCCGACCCGAGTCCGGCCATGACCCCGCACCCGAGCAGGCCCACGGCCTCGGGACGGGCGGCCGGATCGACTTTGGTGCACTGCCCCGCAGCCACCAGCGTCTTCTCGGCGAAGGCACCGATGCCCAAAGCGGCCTCCAACGGCGTGCCGTCGGACAGCGTCATCTTCTGGGTGGCGTTGTGGGTATTGAAGCAGTACCAGGGGCGCCCTCGCCGGCAGGCCCGGCACTGGCCACACACCGCCCGCCAGTTGAGCACCACGAAATCGCCGGGTTGGACCGACGTCACATCGGGACCGACGGCCTCCACCACGCCGGCGGCCTCGTGTCCGAGCAGAAACGGGAAGGCGTCATTGATCCCGCCCTCGCGGTAGTGCAGATCGGTGTGACACACCCCGCAAGCCTGCACGACCACCGTGGCCTCGCCCGGGCCGGGATCGGGGACCACGATGGTCTCGAGCGAGACGGGCTCCCCCTTGGCCCTGGCAACCACACCTTTGACCTCACTCGCCACGCGTCAGTCCTCTCAGTCGTCTGCTCTGTCGTCTGCCCGGTACGGCTGGTGATCAGGCGACCGGTTCCGTCGCCCACGGTAACGTCAACGAGAACCCCGCAGCAGGACCCCGGGGCGTTCGCCGGTGTCCTCTCCGTTCTCGAAGGTAGCCGTTCCCGACTTGATGGTGGCAACGTAGCCGGTGGCCCCCTGGAGCAGGCGGCGACCGCCGGCGGGCAGGTCGCTGTGGACCCGGGGATTGCCCAGCTGCAGGCGCTCGAAGTCGATGACGTTGATGTCGGCGAGCTTGCCCGGCTCGAGCGTGCCCCGGTCACCGAGGCCGTAGAGCTGAGCGGTGTCCAACGTCTGCTTCTTGACCATCCACTCGAGCGGGAGCCGCTCGCCGCGGGTCCGGTCCCGCACCCAATGGGTGAGCATGAAGGTGGGTTGGGACGCATCGCAGATGACCCCGCAATGAGCACCGCCGTCGCCCAGGCCGGCGGCCGCTTGCGGGTGGAGCAGCATCTGACGCGCCGGCTCCAGATCGCCATTGGAGTAGTTGAGGATGGGGAGATAGAGCAGTCCCTGTCCCCGGTCCTGGAGCATGGCCTCGTAGGCCACGGCGAGAGGCGTGCGTCCCGAGGCGGCGGCGATACCGGCCAGGGATCGCTCCGGGCCGGGCTCGTAGTCAGGAGGCATGCCCAGGGAGTACGTGGACTCGTACGCCGACTTCATCTGGCCCACCTGACCACCTTCGGGCTCCCATTCTTCGATCGAGCGGCGGAGCTCGGTATCCACGAGGGCGGCAAAGAAGTCGTCCTGAGAGAGGCCCCGGGACTTGAGCGCCTGGTAGGCGGGAATGAGGTCGAAGAGGCAGTAGGAGGCGAAGTGCCCCGACAGCAATCCGGTGGCCCGGCCGGCCACCTGAGGCCGCAGATCAGCGCCGTCTTCCACTGCCTCGAGCGACGCGTCCATCAGCTCCTGCCACAGGTCGGGGGCGCTGTCGACCTGCAGCAGCGCGAAGGTCACCGGACGACCGATGGCGGTAGACAGCCGGCGCATCCAGTCGACCTCGCGGCGCGGGGCAACGAAGTCCTCGCCGGCCACGCCGTCGGGAGCGAGCTCGAACACCCCGGTACCCAGTTCACCCAGGGCGGCGCCGATGCCGAACAGCTCGTCCTCTGCCGCATAGGTGCCCGGGACCGGCTCACCGTCGATAGCCCGATGGGCGATGGTGCGCGACGTGGAGAACCCGAGTGCGCCGGCGGCCACGGCTTCTTTGACCAATCGCTTCATGGCCGCGATGTCCGCGGCCGTGGCCGGCTCGTTGCGGGCCCCCCGCTCGCCCATCACGTAGGCGCGCACCGCGCCGTGGGCGATCTGAGTGCCGATGTCCACCGTCCATCGACCGTCGTCCAGGACGTCAAGGTACTCGGGGAAGCTCTCCCAGCCCCACGTCATGCCCTCGGCCAGCGCAGTGCCGGGGATGTCCTCGACCCCCTCCATCAGCCCGATGAGCCAGTCGTGCTGATCGGGCTGAGCAGGAGCGAAGCCGACACCGCAGTTCCCCATCACGATCGAGGTCACTCCATGCCAACTGCTCGGGGCGATGGTGTCGTCCCAGGTGGCTTGGCCGTCATAGTGGGTATGGATGTCCACCCAGCCGGGCGTGACCAAGAGGCCATCGGCATCGATGGTCCGCGAAGCCGATGTGTCGTCGAGTCGTCCGACCTCGGTCACTAGTCCGTCGTCGACGGCAATGTCCGCCGTGGTAGCCGGCCGACCCGTCCCGTCGACTACCGATCCTCCGCGAATGACCAGATCATGCACGCTCATACCCCCTTGGTGATAACCAACCAATCGTCACACGGATGGGCGGCTCTCCGCAACGCATGGGGCCCTGGTCACGAGCCTGCGCTCCGCCGGGACCACCGCCATGGTGATGGTGACGCACTGGACGACGGCCGCAGCCGCGGTCAGCGGGCCAGCGCCTCGAACAGGTCGCCTTTGTCCTCCACCCGCTGGAGCACCTGGTCGGACGTGAACCGGAGGACCCCCGGGTCCTCGGCGGCGATGCACTGGTCCACCTCCTCCCAGGACACGGGGGTCGACACGGTGGGTTCCTCTCTGGCCCGCAGCGAGTAGACGGCAACCGTCGTCTTGGCCGGATGGTTCTGGCTCCAATCGATCAGCACCTTGCCTCGACGAAGCTCCTTGCGCATGTTGGAGACCACCAGATCCGGGTGCTCTCCCTCCAGCGTCCGAGCCAGTTCGTGCGCTTCGTCTCGAGTCCGGTCCCAGGTCGGTCGTCCGCCCAGTCGGGTGTAGAGCTGCAATCCCTTCGACCCACTGGTCTTGGGATACGTCGTGCGGCCCGGCAGCGCCTCGTCGATCAGTCGGGCCACCCGGCAGCAGTCGACCATGGTGCTCCCCTCCCCCGGGTCCAGATCGAAGACCATGTGGTCGGGCGGTCCCGGCAACGTGCGTCGTCGACCCACCCGCCACAGCGGGACATGGAACTCGATGGTGGCGAGGTTGGCCGCCCATGCCACCGTGGCGACATCGCACACGACGGCGTACTCGACGCTCTCGGATGCCGACCGGCCTCGTGAACCAGTCGCCGTCGACGGAACCTCGACCGTCCTGACCCAGTCGGGAGCATGCGAGGGGACGTGCTTCTCGAAGAAGGACGACGCGCCCACCCCGTTGGGATACCGGTGCAGGGTTAGCGGGCGGTCGCGCACATGGCCGAGCATCACCGGCGCGATGCGGACGTAGTAATCGATCATCTGCCCCTTGGTGAAGCCGCCGGCATAGAGCGGCTTGTCCAAGTTGGACACCGTCAGCCGACGCCCCTCGATCTCCACCTCGATCGACGACTTACTCATGAACGACCTCTCCGGGATCCTTGTCGGGACGGAGACCGCGCCAGACGGAGTGTCGGATCTGCCCGTCTTTCGTCCATTCCGTGAACCGCACTTCGCCCACGAGCTTCGGCTCCACCCACGTGGCCCCGGCGCGATGGGCGCTGGGCACCGCGGTGGCAAAGGGGCTCTGCGAGCGAGCGAGCGGGCGCAGCATATCGAGCAGCTCGGCTTGCTTCTTGTCGGTGAATCCCGTCCCCACCTTGCCCACGTACTCCAGGCCCTTCTTCCCCGGCACGCCCACCAGGAGTGCACCAAAGGTCATCTGACGGCTGCCCTTGCCCGGCGCCCAGCCGCCGATGACCACGTCTTGGGTTCGGGTCAACTTCACCTTGATCCAGGCGTCGCTGCGTCGCCCCGGTTGGTAACGGCTGGTCCGGAGCTTGGCCACCACGCCTTCGAGCCCTCCAGAGCGGGCCACGTCGAGCACCTTGTCACCGGGGACGTCGGTAAAGGAATTGGTGACCACCCAGTCGGGGCCCTTGATGGCCAGGGACTCGAGGAGCGACCGGCGCTCGTCGTAGGGCTGGTTGACCAGGAGCCGGCCATCCAGATAGAGCACGTCGAAGATCAGATAGTTGACCGGGGTGGCCGCGGCCGCACGGCGGACCTGGGCCGCCCCCCGCACCTGCATGCGGTTCTGCAGCTTTGCGAACGAGGGGCGCCCCTCGTCGTCCATGGCCACGAGCTCGCCGTCGAGGATCACCGAGGTGGCGCCCAACTGCAGGCCCAGGCCGCGCAGCTCGGGGTAGACCTCGGACACGTCGTTGCCGTTTCGGGTGAGGGCTCGCACCCGCCCGCCGTCGATGTAGGTCACCGCCCGTATCCCATCCCATTTGAACTCGTATGCCCACCTGCTGTCGTTGGCGGGCAACGTCCCCAGGGCGGCCAGCATCGGCTCGATCTCCTCGGGCATCGGTTCCCACCCGGCAGGGGCAGGATCCATGCGGTGCATCATCCAATTCTTGCCACCCGTCTTGAACAGCACGTACCGGCCGGTGACGCGGGAACCGTGTAACTGGAAGATGACCTCGCGGTCGGTCCACTTCTCGCACTCGTAGTGGCCGTGGTCCCAGAGGATGACCGTGCCTCCTCCGTACTCTCCCTTGGGGATCTCGCCCTCGAAGGTGCCGTAATCGAGCGGGTGATCCTCGGTATGGACGGCCAGCCGATTGTTGCCCGGGTCGAGCGGGATGCCCTTGGGCACCGCCCAGGAGACGAGCACCCCGTCCCGCTCCAGCCGGAAATCCCAGTGCAAGGCGGTGGCGTGGTGTTCTTGGATCACGAAGACGGGACCGGACTGCTTCGACCGCCTGCCCTTGGGGGCCCGTCCCATCGGCTCGGGGGTCTTGGTCGGATCTCGCTTCTTGCGGTAGGTGGCAAGCGCAGGCTCGGTGGCGGTGCTCGGCTGTGTGGCCTTGGTGGCTGCCTTCTTGGCCTTGGTGGCTGCCTTCTTGGCCTTGGTGGCTGCCTTCTTGGCCTTGGTGCCGTTGACTGCTGGTTTCCTGGCCTCGGTAGCTGGCTGTGTGACCTTGGCGACCGGCTTCTTGGCCTTTGTCGCCTTGCCCGCCGCCTTCGCCTTGGCCGTTCCGCCGGAGTGCTCGACTTCCGCCCGTTCGTGGTCCTGGTGCGGGCCGTTGCGGGCCCGGCGCGTCGCTGGGCCGATGGTGTCACCCCTGGCCAATACCCATTTGAAGGGCCCCTGACACTTCTGGGCCACCCGTCACCGGGTCGACGGAGCTGTCGATCAGCGGTTGTGACACGTCACGCGCTCTTTGCGAAGAAGCTGACCAGGGCCTGTGCAAATGCGACATTCGACACGGCGGCCAGATGATCGCCGGGAACCAGCTCCAGGGTGGCGGCGGGGATTGCGGCAGCCAGTACCTCGGGCCGTCGGGCCAAGGTGTCCTCTGTACCGGCCAGCACCAGTGTCGGGGCCGTGATGGCACCGAGGGGTAGCAGTCCTTCTCGGGACGCCGTGGCCGCCGCAGCCAGAGCCACCCGGTCGGCGCCGACCAGGTCGGCCAGGTTCCGGAATCCCACGGCCACGCTCCCGGCAATGGCGGCCGGATCATCGGTGAGCAGAACCGCTGCGATCTCTTCTCGCGGAACCGCTGCGGTGTCGAGCCCACCCAGCTCCACCACCGACGCGCCCACCCCGCCCACGACCATCGACCGGATGCGGGCATCGCGGATGGCGACGAGCAAGGAGACGATCGCCCCCATGGAGTAGCCGACGAGATCGACGATGGGCACATCGAGCGCGTCGAGAAGGCTCGAGACGTCGGCGGCCATCGCGTCTTCCCCGTAGCGGGCAGGGTCATGGGGCTTGTCCGACTGTCCGTGTCCCCGGGCGTCAACCCCGATGACCTGGTGACCGGCGGAGACCAGGTGCTCCATGACCCCGGTGACCTCCCAGTTCAGCTTGGTGTGCACCGCAAAACCGTGGAGCAGCACGACCGGCCCGTGTCCGTCTGCAGGCCCCCAGCGCTCGTAGGCAATCCTGGTTCCGTCGAACGACACAAACGACTCCATGCCCAAGTGACGCTACTCCCGCTGTGCCGACACGGTCGGCCCCGATGCGCCCCGGTTCCCCCATCCCCTTCTCATCGTCCACAATGGGATGGCACGGCAGCTGAACGGTCAGGAGCACCGACCATGGACTTGGACTTCGATCCCGACGATCCGAACTTCTTCGACGACGAGCCCTACGACGAGGACGACGTGTTCATCCGCACTTGTGGACGGTGCGGCACCCGCACGTCACCCCAGTGGTCGGAGTCGGCCAGCCTCGAAGAGGCCCGGCGTTATGGCTGGCGACGAGTGGCAGCCTCCGAGCGGCCGGGGTCGCGCCGCATGGACCTGTGTGGCCGCTGCGCCGCCGAAGCTGGCTACGGGGCGCCCCTCGCTCGTTGGGGATCCTGGTAGCACCCCGGACTGCCCGGGAGCCTGGCGGCCCGAAGATCAGGCCGCGTCGAGCGTGGCGTCACCTGCTCGCCAACCACAGCTGGTGAGCTCGCCGGCCTGGATGGCCGTCAGAGACCGTAGGACCTCGTCGACGTTTCGCCCGGTATCGAGGTCGTTGACCGATACGAACCGGATGACTCCTTCGGGGTCCACGATGAAGGTGGCCCGCAGGGCCACCCCTTCGGTGGGATCGAGGATTCCCAGGGCGCTAGTGAGCTCGCGCTTCACGTCGGCAGCCATGGGGAAGGGCAGGTGCTTCAGATCAGGGTGGCTCCCCCGCCAGGCCAGATGGACGTACTCGCTGTCGATGCTCACCCCCACCACGTCTGCTCCGGCATCGGCGAAGGCCGGGTGCCGGTCTCCGAACGCGGCAATCTCGGTGGGGCATACGAACGTGAAGTCCTTGGGCCAAAAGAAGACCACCAGCCAGCGCCCGGCATGGTCGCCCAGGGACGTGCGGGTGAGCGTCGGTGTCTCGGCGCCGTCCACTGCAGCTAGATCGAAGTCGGGAAATCGGTTGCCTACGGTGAGCATGGTGTCGTCCTCCTTGGGCACAGCCCGGCTCCGACCCCCGGTCAGGACCCAGGAGTAAGCAGTGCCTAATCTCTTATACTAGGAATACCTTATACAGTTAACCAGAGCGGCCCCGCGCTTTGTTCCCGAATCGGGACCCGAATCTCCGTCGAACGGGAGCTCGTGGTCCCGCTCGACGCCCAGGCGATCACCGTGCCCGGATCCACGGCCAGAACCGCCCTCTGGGCGACCCTCGTCATCGCCGTCCCACGCCCTGGAGGGCGAGCGTTTATACCCAGCGTTTCGTTGACCCCCTCCAGGGCAGTAGCGTGTCGGCCGGTATGTCGCACAGGATTGAAATCGAACTGACCAGTAGTAGTGGAGACGGCACGTGGACGTGGCGGGCGGCCGGGGCCAAGCAACCTCGCGGCACCGTTGCCGACGACCTCGTTCCCGACGGGACTGCGGTGGGCACCGTTGTCCGGGCCGAAGTCGAGTCCACGTTGGACGGCATGAGCGTCATCGCCCTGCTTCCGACCAAGGCCAAGGCCAAGGACAACACCAAGCCGGTGGAGCGGATCGAGATCCTCGGGACACCCCAGTCGGGACCGGACGTATCGGTGGTCCTCGCCTCCAAGTCCAAGGGCCGGCGCCGGGACGGCGATCGAGATCGACCCGATCGGGATCGGCCAGGACGCGATCGGCCCGATGGCTCGCGACGGCCTACGAGCGGACGTGGTCGAAGCGAACCTGCAGTCGGCGGGTCCCCTTCCCCGCGGGGAGAGGGACGAGGGCGCGCCGGTGCGCCGTCCAACGAGCGGCAACGCGACCGTCCTGCCCGGCCCGGCAGCCGTGAGGGCGGCAAACGGACCGGAGGCCGCGAGGGCTCCGGTCGCCCACAACCGTCGACCGCCTTCCGCAACGCGGCGTTGGCCGCTCTGCGACCCGAGCAGCTGCCGGTGGCCGAGCAGCTGCTGCGCGGCGGCATTCCCGCTGTCCGCCAGGCGATCAACGAGCAGAACGAGCGAGCTCGGGGCGATGGTCGAGCTGAAGTGACGCCGGGTCCCCTGTTGGCCATGGCCGAGGAGCTGTTGCCGGCGATCAACCTGGCCAACTGGAAGGACCGCGCCTCGGCGGCCCGGACCGCGGGCAAGGACGTCGCCCTCCGGGAGCTTCGTTCCATTGTGGCCTCTGCCTCCACGGTCAGCTTGGACGAGGAGGGCCGCGAATTCGCCACCGCCCTGCGCGCCTCCCTCGATCAGCGGGTCACCGCACTCCGGGACGGCTGGGTCGCTCGCATGACTACCGCCCTCGACGAGGGCCGGGTCGCCGATGCACTGCGGATTTCCGCCCGGCCTCCCGAGCCCGCCGCTCGCCTGTCGGCCGAGCTCGCCGTGCGCCTTTCCGAGCAGGCCGGTCTGGCCATGTCGGGCGAGACGCCGGCCGCCGAGTGGCTGGCTGTGCTCGAGGTGGTCGTCGAGTCCCCGGTGCGCCGCACGGTGAAGCCGGCCGGCCTGCCCGCCGATCCCGACGAAGCCTTGCTGGCTGCTGCTCGCCAAGCATCGGGGATGGTGCCCGAACTGGCTCGCCTGCTCGGCATTCCCATTCCTCCGCCGCCCGGCCCCCGCCGTCCGGTCCCGGCCCGCTCCTCGAGCGGGCGTCGCTCGGCCTGAGCCTCGCTCAGGCCCTCAGGTTGGCGATGAGCCGGTCGAGCCCGTCGACCAGCTCCAGGCCGTCGAGTTGGCCCAGAGGCACCCACGCAGCGGCCTGAGCGTCATCTGCCGCCACCGGAACACGGTCGCCCTCCACGGTGACCGCGAAATCGGTGATCCAGTAGCGCCGGCCCTCGATGTCCAGGGTGACGTCGAGGACCACCGGGCCACAGGTTCCGGTGAGACCGGTCTCTTCGAGCAACTCGCGCAGGACGGCTGCCTCCGGTGTCTCTCCCGGCTCTACATGGCCACCGGGCACCGACCAGCGACCGGCCTGTGGGGCCCGGCCCCGCCTGACCAGAAGGATCGAGTCCTCGACGAGGGCCACTGCACCTACCCCCCGCACGACGGCGCCGGACCGGGACGTACCCACCTGGATGCTGAGGATCAGCCCGGCTCGATGGCCCGGTGCATGACCAACAGCCGCGCCTTGAATCCGGCCGATTCGAAGAAGTTCTTCCCGTCGCGATCTCCGGGAAGCACGATGCCGTCGGCCCCGATACACCGCTCCGCTTCGAACCACGACATCATCGAGTCGATGAGCAGGTGACCGAGGCCCACGGAGCGGGCCCCGGGATCGACATAGCAGCCGTCCAGCCGACCCAGACGATCACCGTCTCGAAGCGTTTCGATCCGACCCAGGGCCATGCCCATCACCACGTGATCGATGGTCCCCACCAGCGTCAACCGGGTGGGGTCGGCCAAGCGGGCCGCGAAGGCATCGGTCTCGAAGGCTCCGGCCAACTCGGGACGGTGGGCCAATAACAGAGGGCCGCCCCGCTGATCGGCCAGACCGAGGACGCACTCCGAGGAGAGGGCCACGAGGTCGTGGGCGTCGCCTGGTTCCGCCTTCCGTACTGCTTCCACAGGTCCTCCTCGGCAATGATGACCCGACCCGCCGTGATCGTGCCTCCTGTGGCTACGAGCGTTCGTCCAGGAGCTGCTCAACGCGGTTGAGAATAGTCCGGCGACCGCGATGACCGGTTTCGTGATCACGGACTGCCCGCAGTTCGTCCGCCGTGAGCCCATCGAGCCGCTGGACGACCTGGGATGCCGACAGGGTGTCGAAGCCGGGTATGGCCAGTGGTGACGACGCCGGGTCGGAGGTCGCGTCCACCTCGGGTGCGGCGCTGGCCGGGCTGGCCGATCGGCTCGGGGTGGAAGCGGCCCGAACGAACGGCGCGGGGGAGGGCGGCGACGACGGGGTGCTCTCGGGCTCGGCTGTCAGCGTCTCCCCGGCTCCGTTGCGGCTCTTTCGCAGTTCCTCTGCTCGCTTGTGCAGTTGGCTGCGTCCGGTGGCGACGACAAAGGAACCGACGGACCGGGCCGAGGTGACCTGTCCGGTGACGCGCTCCCGTCCACGCTCGACCAGGCGGGGGAATTCCTCGATGGCTGTCACCATGAGTCCGGCGGGGGCGAACACGAGGACGTCGATCAGGCGTTGGCTCACCGTGGGCTCGTCATCGACCGGCTCCATAGTGGCCTCCTTTCTCAGACGCAGCCTCGCTGCCGTGCGTCTCTACACGCAGTCTCGCGGCTGTCCGTCCCTAGATGCGGTCACGGCACCCCTGCGTCTCTAGACGCAGTCTCGGCACCCTGCGTCTCTAGACGCAGTCTCGGCACCCCTGCGTCTCTAGACGCGGTCACGGCACCCCTGCGTCCCTAGACGCAGTCTCGGCAGAGCATCTTCTTCGTGTCGGCCAGCTGGCTGGGGTGCTTGACCAAGAAGCACGAACGGCAGACGAATTCGTCCGGCTGCTTGGGTAGCACCCGCTCGACGCCATCGCTCTTCTCATCCGTCTCGACCGCTTCTTCGTCTTCGGGCTCTTCCTCGACGACAAGCCGCTCTTTCAAGATCATGTCCAGGCTGGCTTCGACATCCTCGTCTTCGGGCTCTTCCTCGTCGTCGGCCTCCTCCTCGTCGGTCGACGCCGCTGCCGGGGCGGGGGCTGGTGCGACGACATCGTCAATGACGTCCTCGTCAGGTTCGGCCTTCACCACCACGTCGTCGTCATCGTCGTCAACGAGCGCGACCTCTTCGTCTTCGATCAGGTCCTCATCGTCCTCCAGCTCGTCGAGGTCCCCCTCGGCGAGCCCGTTTGGTTCTTCTTCGTCGTCCAGTTCTTGCGGCATATCGGCCCTTCAATGGTGAGTTGGGCGGGAGCATAGACGGTTGCGGGCAGCGCTCGTGCAGGGCGAGACAGGCATGGCGGAGGTCCGCCGGGCATGGGGTTTTGCGCCATCGCCGCCGTGTGCACCTCGACCGGCATCGCCGGAGCCACCGGGTCGCGAGCCGCCAGACCGGATGGTGGGGCTACCTCGTCCAGGCGGCAGGGCCCGGGGTTCTTTGGCACCATTTCCCCGCTTCGGTAGCAACCGCCGCCCGTCGCGGAAAAGCGTTCTCTACTCGAACCCCAAGGCCTCCCTCCGCCTCTCACAGCATCCCCCCGCGGGTCGTCTCGGCGATGCAGGTTCGCGCGATGCTTCCGTAGGGTTACTGGGACTGAGGCGAACGATAGGCCATGGGACCGGGTCGCCGTCAAGCGACTTTGCTCCACCCTGACCAGCGGTGACGATAAGGGCCCCTGGTCAGGGTGGTGAAGGAATTCCGTGCACGGCCCGGCGCGTCTCGGCGCGTCGCTCCGACTCCAGGCGCTCGAGTTCGTGGTCCCCGTAGTCGACGTGTGACATGGCCTCAGCGAGCAGACGGTGTCCCGCCCCTTCCCCGATGAGCCGATGCATCTCCTGGGCCACCCAGCGATACGCAGGGTGGCCCTGAGGGCTCGACCGCAGCTCCACCACGTGCATGGCCGAGCGGGCGTTCATCTGCATGGAGTAACGGATGCGATAGGCCAGGGCCACGGCATAGGCCGACTCGACCGGGAAGGCCGGCGCCAACGCCTCGTAGAGCTCACGGGATCGCTCCAACGACGCCGTGTACCGGCTGGCCACGCCGGCCTCCACCACCTCGTTGGGCACGTCGTAGCCGAGCGAGGGGCCGAGCGGCTGCCATTCGATGGTCAACATCCGGTGGCGTTGCAGGTCCCGGAACGCGCCGTAGTCGGTCACCACGTCGAATCGATACGAGGTCCGCTCGAAGGCCCGGCCTGGTCGGTGGCGACGGTTGGACCGGTCCCCCACGTACGCCAGCACCAGTGACCGCCGTTCGTCGGCGGAGAGCAGGCGCACCCGACGAAGCACCTCGGCCTCTGGCGCCGAGGTGTTCGGAAAGCAGATGGCGGCGATCACCTTGTCCTCGCCCTCGGGATCGAAGTCGACCAGGTCAACCGACGGAGCCCCCGTCGGCCCCGTTTCGGATGATGCCGCAGGCTCGACGAGCTCAGGGAACAAGCGCTCGACCGTGCGAGCCGTGTCGTCGCGCACCTGTTCCAGGTAGCTCGACCACTCCCCACCCCGCTCCGGCCGGTCGACCCGCTGGAGGAACGACGGGATGACCTTGCGCAGCTCCTCCAGCATCATGGCCGCGTAGCTCCGGGCCTCGGGAAGCGGATGCGAACGCATCCGCAACAGCAGCATCTCGTAGGACTGGCCCGTCCCGTAGATGCCCAGGTTGGACAGCGATCCGGCCGGAAGCAGGCCCCGGAGGGCGTCGAGCGCCTTGGCCCGCACGGCACGCCGGTGCACAAAGTCGGAGTCGCCCTGCTGGCGGGGGTGGCGCCGGGTCAGCCACGCCTGCACCTCGGTCAGCAGCTCGCCGTAGGTATCGAACATGCGGTCCATCTCGCCCACGTACCTGGCCCCGAGGGGCGACTCGAGCAGACCCGGGTCCCGGCAGTAGCGATAGTGGCCCGTGCTCAGGCGACTGTCATAGGCGATGTAGCGGGTCGACTGCTCCAGGTAGGCCATGAGGCGACCCCGCTCGAGCACCTTGGTCAGGACGTTGGAAGCCTGTTCACAGGCCAGGTGGACGCCGCCCAACTGGGCCACCGAGTCGTCGCCGTACTCGAGGAACACCTTCTCGTAGAGGTCCTCGGCCCGCCTGAGGCCGACGGTGGCGTCCACCGTGGCGTCGCCGGTGATGTCCAGTTCGCCCACGAACTCGTCGAGGAACAATCGGCGGAGGCTCTTGGGCGAGCGCGAGTACCGGGCGAACAGGGCGCCCTTGACCACTTCAGGCAGGTTTACCAGGGCAAACACCGGAAGGTGCAGGTTTGTGCAGTACCGCCGGAGGATGTCCTCCTCTTGGGAGGTGAACGTCTCGACGGCGTAGGGGAACATGCCCGGATCACATTACGACTGGGGAGCCGGGTCAGTGGCGGATGCCCACAGGGCCGGATCGTTGGCCGCCACCACCCCCCGACGGAGTAAGGACACGGCCAGCTCGGCGGCGTCCGCGGTCGGTGGCGAGGGCGCCACTTGGGCCAGCTGGCGGAGCAGATCGATCAGCTGGCGGATGTTGCGGACGAAGTCACCTGGCGCCACGTCGCAGTCGGCCAGGACCGACGACAACAAGCCCCCCTCGGCCCAGCGAGTGACCGATCGGGCCAGCCCCGGGTCCGGACGCCGTGTCCGGGGCAGTCCCAGGCGACGCTCCTCGGATCGCAGGTCCTGGGCCAGAGCCGACAGCGCCACCAACCGCTCGGCGCTGACCCGGTCCTTGGGCAGCGATGGTTCGTCCTCGTTCCGCCTCGCCTCGAACGTGACCCCGGAGACCACCCCGGCCAGCCGGGCAGGCAACAAGCCGTCGAACAGACCGGCACGGAGGCCCTCGGCCACCAGCAGATCGCACTCGTGGTAGATGGCAGCCAGCCCCGCTCCGGCGTCGGTGAGCCGCCAGCCGTCGATGTAGCCGCGAGAGCTCAGAACGGCCAGGCGACGATCGAGTTGGGCCGGGAGCGAGACCGAATCCTTGGAGGCCTGCCACTGGCCGTAGGACGAGCGCAGGAGGTCGTGGGCCTCATCCTTGGACCACCGCCGAACCAGGTTCACGGCCAGGTTGTAGGTGGGATGGAACGAGGAGCGGAGGTCGGGAGGTCGGGCCGCAGCGATGCGGGCCACGGTGGCGAACGTGGTCGCCGCCGAGTAGAGGATCATGGCGTGCCCGACGGTGTCGATCCCCCGTCGGCCGGCCCGACCCGTCAGCTGTTGGTATTCGCCCGACGTCAGTGGCGAGGTCTCCGAGCCCCGAAACTTGGCAAACCGCTCCACCACCACGGTCCGGGCCGGCATGTTGATCCCCAGGGCCAGCGTCTCGGTGGCGAACACCACCTTCAAGAGCCCGGCGGAAAAGCACGATTCCACCGCTTGGCGGAAGGCCGGCACCAGACCGGCATGGTGAGGGGCGATGCCCGCTTCGAGGGCGGCGGACCACGGTCCATAGCCGAGGGTTCGGAGGTCGTCATCGGACAGGCCCTCCACCGCCGCCTCGGTCATCTCCCGGATGCGGCCCCGCTCCTCGGAGGAGGTGAGACGGAGGCCGTCGCGCAGGCACTGCTGGGTGGCATCGTCACACGCGGCCCGGCTGAAGATGAAGGTGATGGCGGGCAAC
Source organism: uncultured Acidimicrobiaceae bacterium (assembly GCA_963781305.1). GTDB lineage: Bacteria > Actinomycetota > Acidimicrobiia > Acidimicrobiales > RAAP-2 > DASXMT01. The sequence continues at coordinate 1,597,372 of CAWAFL010000011.1, read as the reverse complement.
ATGCCGTGGTCGGCCAGGTACTCGGCCACCTCGGTGCGCCGGGGGGCCCGCAATCGATGACGGGAATTGCGACGGCGGCGCTCGTCAAGGGCAATCCCGGCGGGGTTCGGACGATCGCCCTTCAGGAGCGGGACGACGGACAGGCCCTCGCGCCCTCGCTCGGACACCGCGTAGTGGTGCTGCAGGGTCACGGGGCGGTGGGTCTCCACCACCACCCGGGTCGGCCCGCGTACCGACGTCAGCCAGGCGCCGAAGTCCTCGGCGTTGGCCACGGTGGCCGAGAGGCATACGAAGGTCACCGTCCGGGGGGTGAGCACGAGCACTTCCTCCCACACCGAGCCCCGGTACGGATCCTGGAGGTAGTGGACCTCGTCCAGCACCACCACGGCCAGGCCCTCCAGGACCGACGAGCGGGCGAACAGCATGTTGCGCAGGACCTCGGTGGTCATGACCACCACGGGCGCATGCGGCTGGTGGGAGACGTCGCCGGTCAGGAGGCCCACGCGGTCCGCCCCGTAGCGAGCAGCGAGGTCGCCGAACTTCTGGTTGGACAGGGCCTTGAGGGGGGTGGTGAAGAACGCCTTGCCCCCCTGGGCGATGGCTCGGGCCACCGCGTACTCGGCCACCACCGTCTTGCCCGAGCCGGTGGGGGCCGACACCAGGACCGAGCATCCTGCGTCGACGGCGTCCATGGCCTCCTCCTGGTAGGGGTCAAGGGGAAACCCGAGCTGGTGGAGGAAGGTGCTTCTGACCGCGGGTGCGATGTCCGTTACGAGCTCCCGATCGGCGTCTCGATCTCGCTCACCGGATCACCCGTCGATCGCCGTGCGAAGACCTTTCCGACGACGATGGAGATCTCGTAGAAGACGTAGAGGGGGATGGCCATGGCCAGCATGGAGAAGGGGTCGGAACTGGGGGTGACCACCCCGGCCACCACCACGATGGCCACGATGGCCCAGCGCCGCCACTTCCCGAGCGTCTGAGGGGTGAGCACCCCGGCTATCTCGAGCGAAATGAGGAGAACGGGAAATTCGAATGTGAGACCGAACACGGTCATGAGCAAGAGGATGAGGCTCAAGTAGCTGTTCGGGTTGTAGATCTGCTGCAGGCTGGGGCCGCCGATGTGGTCCAGGAACTGCAGGGCGTGGGGGAAGGTCACGTAGGCGACGAGGCAGCCCAAGGCGAACAGGAAGATCGAGGAGACGATGAAGGGGATGGCGTACTTCTTCTCCTTGGGGTTCAACCCGGGGGTGATGAAGCGCCACAGCTCCCACAGGATCACCGGTGAGGCCAGGAAGATGCCACCGTAGGCGGCGATCTTCACCCGGAGCGAGAGCCCGTCGAGCGGACTTGTCACATAGAGGTTGCAGTGGCGGGCGTTGACCTGGCAGTAGGGGTGCTGCAGGAAGGACAGGATGTGGTTGTAGAGCAAAAAGGCCACCGTGGCGGCCACGACGAAGGCCACTGCGGAGACCAGCACACGACGGCGTAGCTCGGTCAGGTGCTCGATCAGCGTCATCGAGTCAGCCCGGGCCTTCGCCTCGTTTCGTCGTTTCAGTCTGATGGCCATGACCCCAGTGTCCTCGTCCCGTCCGGTGGCGCGATGGGTCAGTTCATGCCGGGGTCGTCAGCGACCACCGCGGTGGCCTCGCGAACCTCGTGGCTGACGCCACCCGGCACAGCGATCGACACCGTCGAAGCGGAGGCGTGCACCACCCCCGCCGGTCGGTTCGCAACCGGCGCGAACTGGACGTCACCGTCATGTTCCGCTGTTGATTCGGAGCCGACCACGGTTACGGATGTCGTGCCGATGGCATCGTTCTCGTTCGAGTCACTGGCCGCCAGGTCGTCGAGGAACGACAACGGCGAACGGACGGCCTGGGCGATCTTGTCGCTGGAGGGAAGATCGGGGAAGGAGCCCCGCACATCGGCTTCGAGGCGTTCACGGAATTTGCGGAAGTCACCCCACAGTCCCCCGATCTGCTTGGCCACGCGCGGCAGTTTGTCCGGCCCCAGCACGACCAGCGCCACGACGAGGATCACCAGCAGCTTTGCCGGGCTAAGGAAAGGCACGAGCGTCAAGTGTACCGGCGCATCCCCCTCGAAGACCATCGCAGCCATCGGCTGCGCCGGCGTGCCCCAGGGGCTGGTTCGGGCCGCGCCGGGTCAGAGGCCGCCTATGCGGGAGAGGGGCCAGATCCGGATGAACGCCCTGCCCACGATCAGGGACTTGGGAATGGGGCCGAACCATCGGGAGTCTTCCGAATCGGTGCGGTTGTCCCCCATCACGTAGTACTCACCAGCTGGGATCTTGTACGGCTTGTCCAGGTTGAACGGCACCGGGTTCGGACCGGGCAGCGATTTCACCCCGGGTTGGAGCCACGGCTCGGGGAGCAGCTTGCCGTTGATGTAGATCTCGCCGTTCACCGAGGAGATGGTCTCGCCCGGGAGGCCGATCACCCGCTTGACCAGATCGTTGATGTTCTGCTGCTCCAACGGGGGTTTGGAGAACACCACGATGTCGCCACGGCCCACCCCGTGCAGGTGATAGCTGAGCTTGTCGACCAGGATCCGGTCTCCGACCTGGAGCGTGGGAATCATCGACCCCGACGGGATGTAGAAGGTCTGGACCACGAAGGTGCGCACCAGGAACGAGGCGCCCAGGACGACCACGACGATCACGACCAGTTCGACCAACCACGACCGCCCCGATCGTCGCTTCTTGTGCGAGCCGGCGGCCGGCTCGCCTACCTCCTGGCCCGTCTCGGCTTCCGGTACCTGCGTGTCGAGGGAGCCCGATCCGACGTGCTCACCGTCTTGGGGGACGAGCAGCGGTCCGTCACCAGCTGACGGGTCTGAAGTTCCGGGGGCCATGGCTCACCGAGGCTAGTGCAGGCTCGGTGCCCGACGGCGACGGGGAGGCGAGCAGGGACGGCTACAGGCCCTCGATGAGCTTCTCCACCCGATCGTCTTTGGACTTGAACGGGTCCTTGAGCAGGACGGTGCGTTGGGCCTGGTCGTTGAGCTTCAGATGCACCCAGTCCACGGTGAAGTCGCGACGCCGTTCCTTGGCCCGGCGAACGAACTCGCCGCGAAGCCGGGCCCTGGTGGTCTGCGGTGGGGTCGACATGGCCGCGACGATGTCGGCGTCATCACAAATACGGTCGAGTTGATCGTGCCGTTGAAGCCGGTAGTAGAGCCCCCGCTTCCGGTCCACGTCGTGGTACTGCAGGTCCAAGAGTGACACCCGGGGGCTGCTGAGACCGAGCTCGTGGCGAGACCGGTACTGGTCGATCAGCCGGTACTTGGCCACCCAGTCGCATTCCCGGTGCAAGCTCAGCGGATCGGACTCGAGCCCTTTCAGGCAGTGCTCCCACATATCGAGGGCCCGGTCCTCCTGGGGCGACAGACCCTGTCGATCCCGGAACTTGAGGGCCCGCTGCAGGTACTCCGATTGGATGTCGAGCGCACTCATCTCCCGCCCGTTGGCCAGCCGTACCGGTCGGCGGCAGGTGATGTCGTGGCTGATCTCGCGGATGGCCCGGATCGGGTTCTCCAGGGTGAGGTCGCGCAGCACAGTCTGGGGATCCTCGAGCATTCGCAGCAAAATGCTGGTCGACCCCACCTTCAAGTAGGTGGCGTACTCGCTCATGTTGGAATCACCCACGATGACGTGCAGCCGGCGGTACTTCTCCGCGTCGGCGTGGGGCTCGTCGCGTGTGTTGATGATGGGCCGGCTCCTGGTGGTGGCCGAGGAGACACCCTCCCAGATGTGCTCGGCCCGCTGGCTCAGGCAGAAGACGGCGCCTCGGGCGGTCTGGAGCACCTTGCCGGCCCCGGCGAAGATCTGCCGGCTGACCAGGAAGGGAATCAGCACCTCGGTGTAGTGGGAGAAGTCATCCCGCCGGCTGGTCAGGTAGTTCTCGTGACAGCCGTAGGAGTTGCCCGCCGAGTCGGTGTTGTTCTTGAACAGGTAGATGTCGCCTCGGATCCCCTCCTCGCGCAGCCGGGTCTCCGCCCCTTCGACCAGCTGGGACAGGATCCACTCCCCCGCCTTGTCGTGGACCACCAGCTCGGCGATGTCGTCGCATTCCGGGGTGGCGTATTCGGGGTGGCTGCCCACATCGAGGTAGAGGCGAGCACCGTTCTCCAAGAAGACGTTGGATGAGCGCCCCCAGCTCACCACCCGTCGGAACAGGTAGCGGGCCACCTCGTCGGGGCTGAGCCGACGCTGCCCGCGGAGCGTACAGGTCACGCCGTACTCGTTCTCCAGGCCGAAGATTCGACGCTCCATAACCCTCACGGTACTGGCAGGTTGCGCTCGTGCCACCGCATGGTCGGATGAGCTGGTCGTCGAGGGGCTCCGTGCTGGTCGGTTCCGCTGGTGAGAGGCGGTGACGGCCCGATCGCTCATGCCGCGCTGGGACCGACCAGATCAGCTCAGCAGGGCGTCGAGCTCGTCTTCGGCCAGGCGCACGAAGGCACGGCGGCCATTGCCGCCGGTGAGCACGGCCGCTTCGAGATCGTTGCCGTGCAGGGTTCGCTCAGGACCGGCCAGGGCCCCAACGGTGGCCTTCAGGGCATCGGTCAACGTCCAGTCCGTACGCCACGCAGTCTCGACCCGCTCGGCGATGGTCTCGGTCTCTCCACCAAGGACGGCATAGCGGTCCTCGTCGGTGATCGTTCCCTCGTAGGCAATGTGGTACAGCTGGTTGGGCCGGAGACCGGTACCCAGCTCGGCCACCAGGATCTCCACCTCGAGCGGCTTCATCTCGTGGGTGAACACCTGACCCAGGTACTGGGCGTACAGGTTGGCCAGCGAACGGGCGTCCACGTCTTCCCGGCTGTAGGCGTACCCCTTGGTGTCGGCGTGGCGTATACCGGACACGCGCAGCTGGTCGAACTCGTTGTACTTTCCCACGCCGGCGAAGGCGATCCGGTCGTAGATCTCACTGATCTTGTGCAGCGACCGGGACGGGTTCTCGGCCACGATCAGGATGCCCTCGTCGAAGGTGGTGGCCACCAGGGAACGACCCCGGGCGATCCCCTTTTGGGCATACTCGGCCCGGTCCTTCATGACCTGTTCGGGCGCTACGTAGTAGGGCATCGTCATGGCTGGCGTCCCTCCGCTTGACGGCGCTCGATCAACGTGGCGAACCGTTCCGCCACTTCGGTGTCGGCCACCGCTTGGTATCCGTCGGCGGTGACGGTGGCGACCAGCGGATAGATGCCCCGCACCACATCGGGGCCGCCGGTGGCCGAGTCCTCGTCGGCCGCCTCGTACAGGGCCTCGATGGCCAGTTCCACGGCGGCGTCCCGGCTCAGTCCCACGCGGTACCCGAGCTTGATGGTGGTCCGCGCGTCGCGGCCCCCCGAGCCGGTGGCGTTGTGCTCGGTCTCCTCGTAATGGCCGCCGGTCACGTCGTAGGTGAAAATCCTCCCGGTCCCGCGGGCCAGGTCGTACCCGGCAAAGAGGGGGACGACGGCCAGCCCCTGGATGGCCATGGGCAGATGGTCGCGGACCATCTGGCCCAGTTGGTTGGCCTTGCCCTCCAGGCTCAGCACGACGCCCTCGACCTTCTCGTAGTGCTCGAGCTGGGTCTGGAACAGCCGGACCATCTCCACCGCCGGACCAGCGGCCCCGGCGATGGCCACGGCCGAGTAGCGGTCGGCGGGAAAGACCTTCTCCATGGCCCGGTGGGCAATGGAGTGTCCCTCGGTGGCCCGACGATCGCCCGCCATGACCACGCCGTCGGCAAAACGGAGTGCAGCCACCGTCGTGCCGTGGCGGACGTCACCCAGGCCGGGGGCGGCCAAGGACGAGCCGAGGGCCGCCCCGGCGCCCGCGGTCATGGACGGACCCCCTCGGGGTCGATCGGAGCTCTGCATGCGACGGATCAGTCCTGCGAAGTCGGGGCCCGGGTCATCGGACGGGGAGTAGAGCGGCAGGGCCACGTGGGTTACTCGCCACCCTTCTGGACGTAGTTGCGCACGAACTCTTCGGCGTTGTCCTCCAGGACCTCGTCGATCTCGTCCAGGAGATCGTCGAGCTCGGCTTTGAGCTTCTCGCCCGCGGCCGAAGTGGTCGGAACCTCTTCGACCTCGTCGTCGGTGCGCTCGGTAGTGGTTGTCTTCTTCTTTTTCAGTTCACGTTCAGCCATGGTGCTACCTCTCTCAACGGCTCAACCGGTCCAATAGGTCGGATGCGCTCGTACTTCCCTCCAACAGCTCGCCCACATGCTCGGCGGTGCCGCGCAGAGGGTCCATCATAGGGACGCGTCGCAGCGGATCGGTACCGAGATCGAATACAAGTGAATCCCAGTTGGCCGTGACCACGGCTTCTGGGAAGCGGGCCAGGCACTGGCCACGGAACCAGGCCCGGGTGCGGCGGGGCGGCTCGGTGACTGCTCGGGCCACGTCCTCTTCGCCGACCAATCGCTCCGTGTCCAGCCGGGCGAACAGGGAGCGGTCGGGGCGCAGGTCGTGGTACTGCAGGTCCATGGCCGCCATCCGGTGGTCGGACCACGAACATCCGTGACGGGCCTGATAGGCCTCGAGCAGCTTCAGTTTTGCCACCCAGTCCACTTGGCGGGCCAGTGACATGGGATCGGTCTCCAGGCCGTGCAGCACCATCTCCCAACGCCGCAGCACCTCCTCCCCGACCTCGACATCGACCATGCACTCGAGGCCGCGATCGTCGGCGAACTTGCGAGCCAACGAGAACAGCTCCCATTGGATGTCTAGCGCGGTGGCCGTCGAACCGTCGGCCATCTCGATGGGTTGCGTGAAGGTCCGGTCCAGGGAGATGGCGTGGATGGCGCGCACCGGATCGGCGGGGTTGAGCTCGCGGCTCCAGGGGATGTCGTCTTCGATCATGGCAAGCACCAGTGATGTGGTACCCACTTTCAACAGTGTCGCCACCTCGGCCAGGTTGGCGTCGCCCACGATGACGTGGAGACGCCGGTACCGGTGGGGGTCGGCGTGGGGCTCGTCCCTGGTGTTCACCAGCGGCCGCTTCAACGTCGTCTCCAAGCCCACCTGCTCCTCGAAGAACTCGGCTCGCTGGGAGATCTGGAAGTCCACCGTCCGACCGTCGTGCGTCGGCGTCTCCGCCCCCACCTTTCCCGCCCCGCAGTACAGCTGGCGGGTGACGAAATGGGGAATGACCGACTTGACGATGCGGGAGAAGGGGGTGGCCCGGTCCATCAAGTAATTCTCGTGGCAGCCGTACGAGTTGCCCTTGCCGTCCGAGTTGTTCTTGTAGACGATCAAGCGGCGACCATCGTGCACGGTCCGGTCGGCGGCCTCCATGGCGCGCTGGATGATGAGCTCGCCGGCCCGGTCGTAGAGCACGCACTCGAGGGCATCGGCGCACTCGGGGGTGGAGAACTCCGGATGGGCGTGATCGACGTAGAACCGGGCGCCGTTGGTCAGAACCGTGTTGACCAGATGGGTCTCGATCTGTGGGGGCATCGAACCCTCGCGGGCCTGGCCCCGGGCGTCGTTGCCCGGGGACTCATCTTCGAAGTCCCAGCGGATCTGCTGGCGGGCGACCTCATTGGCATAGGCGTTGATCAGGACCGACGAAGCCGCGATGGGATTCGGGTCGCCGTTCGACACGTGAATGCCGTATTCAGTCTCAATTCCGCAGACCTTGGGAATGGCCACGAACGTGACCCTATCCCGGCGGCGACGTCATCAAACAGACCCCCCTCGGCCCCACCCCCGGCGGATCGGCCCCGCCCCACAGGTCAGAGATATTGACCAGTGCCGACCCGCTCGATGGAGCGTCCCCCTGTTGTCTCCCGATCTTCGCTGATCAGGGTACGGATATAGACGATCCGCTCACCCTTCTTCCCCGAGATCTTGGCCCAGTCGTCGGGGTTGGTGGTGTTGGGAAGGTCCTCGTTCTCCTTGTACTCCTGGCGGATGGACTCCAACAGGTCGCTGGTCCTGATGCCACGGCCTTCTCCGGCGATGGTGCGCTTGATGGCCAGCTTCTTCGCCCGCCGCACGATGTTCTCGATCATGGCCCCCGAGGCGAAGTCCCGGTAGTACAGGATCTCCTTGTCACCGTTCTGATAGGTGACCTCGAGAAAGCGGTTCTCGTCGTCGTTCCGGTACATCTCGCTGACCGTGGTCTCGATGATCGCCTGGGTCGCCTTGGCCGGATCGCCCCCGCCCAACGATTGGACCTCCTCGGCATCGAGGGGGAGATCGGGGGTGAGGTAGCGGGAGAAGATCTGGGACGCGGCCGTTTCGTTCGGCCGTTCGATGCGGATCTTCACGTCCAGCCGTCCAGGTCGGAGGATAGCCGGGTCGATGAGATCCTCCCTGTTGGAGGCGCCGATCACGATCACGTCCCGGAGGGTCTCCACCCCGTCGATCTCCGCCAGGAGCTGGGGCACGATGGTCGACTCCATGTCCGAACTGATCCCCGTGCCCCGGGTCCGGAACAACGAATCCATCTCGTCGAAGAAGACGATGACGGGGACGCCCTCTTCGGACTTCTCCCGCGCCCGCTGGAAGACCAGCCGGATCTGTCGCTCGGTCTCGCCCACGTACTTGTTCAGGAGCTCGGGCCCCTTGATGTTCAAGAAGTAGCTGCGGATGTTGGTATTGCCGGTCACCTGGGCGACCTTCTTGGCCAGCGAATTGGCCACCGCCTTGGCAATGAGGGTTTTGCCGCACCCGGGGGGGCCGTACAACAAGATGCCCTTGGGGGCCGGCAGCTTGTGCTCGGCGTAGAGCTCCCGGTGCAGGTAGGGAAGCTCCACCGCATCGGTGATCGCCTCGATCTGGGAGTCGAGGCCGCCGACGTCGCTGTAGGTAACGTCGGGGACCTCTTCGAGGACCAGCTCTTCGACCTCGGGTCGGGGCAGCTTCTCGATGAGCAGTCCGGTCCTGCTCTCCATGAGCACGGTGTCGCCGGCCCGGAGCTTCACGCCGACTAGGTCGTCGGACAGCTCGGCCACCCGCTCCTCGTCGGCGCGTCCGAACACCAGCGCACGCCGCCTGTCCTCGAGCACCTCCTTCAGGACCACGACCTCGCCCTGCCCCTCGCCCTCGCGGGCCAGGACCACGTTCAGCGACTCATTGAGGACGACCTCGTTGCCCCGCCGGAGCTCACCCGTCTGGATATCGGGGTGCAGCGATACCCGCATCTTCCGCCCGCCGGAAAAAACGTCCACGGTGCCGTCGTCGTTGGCTCCCAGGTAGGTGCCGTAGGCGGCAGGGGGCTGGGTGAGCTTCTCCACCTCCTCGCGCAGGTTGGCGATGTGTTCCTTGGCCGTCTGGAGGGTGAAGGTCAGCTTCTCGTTCTGGGAAATGGCTTGGGCCAACTGGCCTTTCGTCTCGAGCAACTTCTCCTCGAGGGTCTGCACGCGCCTCGGGCTCTCCTGCAGGCGGCGGCGGAGCACGGTGACCTCGTCCTCCGCCTCTTGGGCGCGCACCCGCAGGGTGTCGAGGTCTTCTTCCCCGTCACCCGCGCCCTGGCGGTTCGCTGGTCCATCGAAGTCAGCCGTCGGTATCACCTCGCTCTGTGCTTGGTCCCCTGCCTAGCGACCCTACACCGGGGTACGCCCCGACCATGCACCGGCCGGTGCCCGGAGGTGGCGTCGGGTGGCTGCGGGAACCTCGTGACCAGGGTGGACCACTGGGCTCCAGCGAGGCGGTAGCATCACTGCGCGGGTCGTCGGTCCTCACCAGGGTCGATCGCGTCCAAGTCGGGGCGTACGGCCCGGTTGACCGCCCTCTCGGCCGAGAACGAGTCGAGAGCACGTAGGTAGGAGAATTGACACTCATGAAGGTCTGGATCGACCAGGATCTCTGTACCGGCGATGGTCTCTGCGAGGAGATCGCCCCCGCGGTCTTCACACTGCTCGACGACGGCCTGGCCTATGTCAAAGAGGGCGCCGACGTGAAGAGCGAGCCCGGTGGCTCGGCGGGCATGGCTGCCGTCCCCGACGATCTCGAGGACGCGGTGGTCGAGGCGGCCGAGGAATGCCCCGGGGAGTGCATCTTCATCGAGAAGAGCTGAGCTGGTCTGACCCGCCTCGGGTGGGCCGACCCCGGCTGAAAGTTCGTCGGCCCCGGTGCCCCACGCCCAGCTGGCTGCGCCGTTCGATGGCGACTGCCGTTTCGGTGGCTACGCCGTTTCGATGGAGACTGCCGTTTCGGTGGGGATTTCCGTCTCGACAGGCCCGGTGGCGGCCGGTGGAACCAGCAACCGGGCCGTGGTCAGGAATCCGGTGTGGCCGACCATGCGGTGATCAGGCCTCACCGAGCGGGCTTCGATGTGCCAGGTCCGGTGCAGGACCTCGAGGGTCTCGGCCATCCCGAACGAGCTTTCCTCCAACGCCGTCCGGAACTGGGCGGTCTGGTTGATCGTGGGCAGGTAGGCGCAGATGATCCCCCCCGAACGCATGGCCTCTTGGGCATGGCGCAGGACCTGCCACGGCTCAGGGAGGTCGAGGACGATGCGATCGAGTCCCGTCTCGTCGATACCCTCGTACACGTCGCGAAGCTCGACTCGATAGGGCGCGCCTTCCCCGGCCGAGGCCACCACGTTGGAGCGCGCCCGGTTGGCAAAGTCCTCACGGAGTTCGTACCCCACAACGTCGGCGCCCGCCCGGAGCAGGGCCATGGACAGGGCCCCCGAGCCAACGCCGGCTTCGAGTACTCGCATACCCGGAGCGATGTCGGCCTGGACGAGGATGGCGGCAAGATCCTTGGGGTAGATGACCTGCGCCCCCCGCGGCATCTTCAGCACCACGTCGGAGAGGGTGGGTCGCACGACCACGAACCGGCGCCCGGTACTCCCGAGCACGGTCGACCCCTCCGCCGCGCCGATCAAGTCGTCGTGGGCCACGATTCCTACATGGGTGTGGAACATGGTCCCGGCCCGGAGGGTGATGAGGTACCGACGCTCCTTGGCGTCGAGCAACAGGACCCGCTCTCCATCGGTCAGCCTCGACCGGTCGTTCGATCTGCTCTCGTCGTCCACGCGCCTCAGGCGCCGGTCTTCTTGGATACCGGAGGCCGGGTGGTGACGATCAGCCCTTCACCCGGTTGCAGGAGGGTGCGGTAGACAACACCGTTTTCCTTCTTCCGAGACCGGTTGAGGAGCCATGCCGACGCACCGATGACCAGCCAGGCCGAGTTCCCACCTCGCATCCCTCGGCGAAAACCATTGGATATGACGAAGCGGTAGAAACGCTCCACCGCTCAGATCCGTCGGACTTCGACGACGGCGGAACGCTTGCGACCCCGACGCCGCCCAGCCAGGAAAGCAAGGGTGATGATCACGGCGGCGACCGCAGCTCCCACCGTCAGCAGTTGAGGCCGTGCGGTCTCGACCTCGGTTCCGACCTCACCGTTGAGCTCACGGAAGCGGGCCTCGATATCGTCACGGGTGATTGGGGCCTCATCGGTGGTCATGCCGTCTCCTTGTCTCGTTCGAGCGAACGCCGCGCTTGACCCTTGCCAATGGCCACGATGGCGACCGCGGCAACGCCGATCGAGACGACGGCGCAGATCACGTAGGGCAACCAGGACAGGTTGCCGCTGAAGGTGGTCCCCGTCTCGCCTTGGAGGAGACGAAGCAGGCCGACGGCCAGGATGACGAAGCCGGCGGCGAGGGCCACCGATCCGGCCACACCGAACAGGACAAACCGGCCGAGGCCCTTCAGGGGCTCGAGTGTCTCCTGCTTGACGTAGTCGACGACGAGCTGGAAGGCGTCGGTCCCCTGCGACCGGAGACGACCAGCGGACTTCTCGTTGTCAGCGTGGCGTTTCGGCACAATCCTCCTCGGTCCGTCGGGTGCTCGGGCTTCGAGCCGCTCTGCCCTGGGTGGTTCCCCAATGCCCGCTCAACTATACGCACCCCGCCTGACCTGGTCGGCCATCATGGATTTCGGTCCCCCTCCGACGGACGGGGCTCTCGTGGCGTCAGCAGATAGGTCGAGCTCGAGCGGACGACCATCCGCCCGGTGCTGTCGGTCACCTCCGCCTCGACAAAGGCCACCCGGGAGCCCCCGGAGACGACCTCGGCCACGCACTCAAGCGTCTCGCCGATGCGCGCCGGCGCCATGAAGCTGGTCTTCATCTCCACGTTGGCGGAGAACACCCGGTGCTCGCGTGCGGCGGCGAAGGTCACCGTGGCCGAGCCCATGGCTGAGTCGGCGAACGCGGCCAAAAAGCCGCCCTGGACGATTCCGGCCGGATTGGCAAAGCGCTCGTCAGCGAGCATCTTCCAGACCGTCCGGCCCGGCTGGGACTTGTCCACACAGACCATGCCCAGCGTCAGCTCACAATTAGGAGGAACTTGGATCCGGGGGTCGGCCACGGATTGACGCTAGTAGTCCTGATCCCGGTGCTGCGCCCCTGGGGGCCGGTTCGACGGTTCACCGCCGGTACGCTCGAAGTGATGCCGTTCGCCAGCGCTCTTTCGGAACATCCCATTGCCACCCAGGCCACAGGCGAGGTGACCGGGGCCGTCCTCGAAGCGATCGGGGATCGCCCCGATCTCGTGCTCGTCTACGTGACCCCGCCCCACGCCGGAGCGCTCGACGACATCATCACCGCTATCGACGCAGTGCTCCATCCCATGGCCATGATCGGCTGCGCGGCCGAGTCGGTGCTCGGGACGAACCGGGAGGTCGAAGAGACACCAGCCATCAGCCTGTGGGCGGCGCGCCTCGGACCACTCCTTCCCGTCTCCCTCCACGCGGTCCAGGACCCCGATGGCGACTGGGTGTTCAGCGGCTGGCCGCAGGAGATCCCCTTCGAGCCCCAGGCACTCCTGCTGATCGCCGATCCCTACACGTTTCCGGCCGAGGACTTCTTCTCCTGGATGAGTGAGCGCAATCCCGGTTTGCCGATCATCGGCGGAAACGCCTCGGCAGCGCGGGGTCCCGGCGGCAACCGCATCGTCTTGGGAGCACGGACCGTCGCCGAAGGGGCGGTCGGCGTGATCATCGGGGCCGGCGTCGAAGTGGCCACCGTGGTCTCCCAGGGTTGCCGGCCCTACGGCAGTCCACTCACGGTGACCCGATCCGAACGAAACGTCCTCTATGAACTGGCCGGAAAACCGACCATGGAGCGATTGGTCGACCAGATCAAACTGGGGCTGTCGGCCGAGGACGTGGCCAATCTGGAGTCGGGCGGGCTGCACCTGGGCCGAGTCATCGACGAACACCGGTCGGAGTTCGGCCGCGGTGACTTCCTGGTGCGCAACGTGGTCGGCGTTGATCGAGCCACGGGAGCCGTCGCCGTCAACGATGAGGTCCCCACCGGGACGACGGTCCAGTTCCACGTGCGGGACGCCGGTACGGCGGACGAGGACCTGCGGGAGCTGTTGGCCGCGCAGGAGGCAGACGGCGCCTTGGTGTTCACGTGCAACGGGAGGGGTGAGCGCCTGTTCGACCAGCCGGATCACGACGCGTCGGTGGTGTCCGAACTGGTGGGAGCGGTGCCCAACGCCGGCTTCTTCGCCGCCGGCGAGTTCGGGCCCATCGGAGGGTCGAACTTCGTCCACGGCTTCACTGCGGCGATCGCTCTGTTCCGTGACCACTGACTGAAATCAGAGACAGGGAGCTCGAGCCCTCAACCTGCTTCCGAATCCGCACCCGGCCGGATAGGGTGACCAGCAATGACCGGAACCCCGCTGGCCCCACCGGAAGTGACCCGCGACGCAGCCATGGAGGAGTTGGGCATCAACGTGATCCGTGGCTTGGCCATGGACGCGCCCCAGCATGCCAACGCCGGCCATCCGGGCACGGCCATGGCCCTCGCCCCTTTGGCCCACGTCCTGTTCACCCGGGTCTTGCACCATGACCCGTCGGATCCGCACTGGCCCGATCGGGACCGCTTCGTGCTCTCCAATGGTCACGCCTCGATCCTCTTGTACTCGATGCTCTACCTCACCGGGTACGGGCTGACCCTGGACGACCTCAAGGGGTTTCGCCAGTGGGGCTCGAAGACCCCGGGTCACCCCGAGGTTCACCACACCGAAGGTGTCGAGGTGACCACCGGTCCCCTGGGCCAGGGCTTCGCCAACGGGGTGGGCATGGGCATCGCCGAGCGGTTCCTGCGGGCCCGCTACTCCCCCGAGATCTGCGATCACTACACCTTCGTCTTCGCCGGTGACGGCTGCCTGGAGGAGGGCATCTCCCACGAGGCCGCCTCGTTCGCCGGGCACCAGAAACTGGGGCGTCTGGTCTACGTGTACGACAACAACCACATCACCATTGACGGTCCCACCGAGCTCGCGTATTCCGACAACGTGGCCGAGCGCTTCGAGGCCTACGGATGGGACGTCGACGACGTCGGCGAGGCGGCCAACGACCTCGACGTGCTGGAGTCGGCGCTGCTTCGGGCCAAGGACGTCGAGGACAAGCCCTCCCTCATCATGCTCCGCAGCCATATCGGCTATCCCTCCCCCCATGACACCGACACGGCCAAGGCCCATGGCTCGCCGCTGGGCAACGAGGAGGTGCGCCTGACCAAGGAGATCCTCGGTCTCCCGCCCGAGGAGACGTTCTGGGTCCCTGACGCCGTGCTCGATATGTACCGCACCTGCATCCCCCGCGGACAGGCCTACCGGGCGACGTGGGAGAAGCGGTTCGCCGATTGGAATGGCAACAAGGAGGCGTGGGAAGTCGGACAGGAGGGGAAGGGACTTCCCGGCTGGGAAGCCAAGCTGCCCAGCTTCGATCCCGATGGCGACCCCATTGCCACCCGGCAAGCTCTCAACACCACCCTCAACGCCACGGCCGAGATGATCCCGGCCGTGATCCCCGGCAGCGCCGATCTCACCGGGAACACGGGTGTCGCCCTGAAGGGCTCGACACCGCAATCGGCCGAGCATCCCGAGGGGAACTCCATCCACTACGGCATCCGTGAGCATGGCATGGGTGGCGTGATGACCGGCATGGCCGCGCACGGTGGCGTGGTCCCGGTCGGGGGGACCTTCTTCGTCTTCAGCGACTACATGCGGGGCGCAGTTCGCGTCGCCGCCCTCAGCGAGGCCCACGTCATCTACTCGTGGACCCATGACTCCATCGGACTGGGCGAGGACGGCCCGACCCACGAGCCCATCGAGCAGCTGGCCGCGGTGCGGGCCATGCCCAACCTGCGGGTCATCCGACCGGCCGACGCCAACGAGACGGCGCAGGCCTGGCGCATCGCTGTGGATGCAGCCGGCCCGACGGCCCTGATCCTGACCAGGCAGAAGATCCCGGTACTGTCCGAGACGGTTGGCGCCGCCGCCGAAGGCGTTCCCCGGGGCGCCTACGTCCTCCGGCCCGAGACAGCCGGCGGACCGCCGGACATCATCCTCATCGGAACAGGCAGCGAGGTCCATCTCTGCCTGGGGGCGGTTAGCCAACTGGCTGAGCGGGGTATCCGCGCCCGGGTGGTTTCCTTTCCGTCGTGGGAGCTGTTCGCAGTGCAGGACGAGGCCTACCAGGCCGAGGTGTTCCCCCCGGCGTACCCCGACTGGCGGTGGAGGCAGCCACCTCGTTCGGCTGGGAGCGTTACGCCGACGACTCGGTGAGCATCGACCACTATGGCGCCTCGGCCTCAGGGGCGCGCAACATGGTCGAGTTCGGCTTCACCTCCGAGAACGTCACCGCACGGGCCGAGCGGTTGCTCGGTGCCATCGCAACCGATTGACCAATACACACGATTGGCAACCGCCCGATCCCGGTTCCGGGCCCGTCGGGCGCCTGAAAGGACCATCATGACAAGGCTCAACGATCTTTTCGGTCAACAGGGTCAGAGTCCCTGGTTGGACAATCTGCGTCGCGACTGGATCCAGGAGGGCACCCTGGCCTCGCTGGTGTCCGATGGCATCCGGGGCGTCACCTCCAACCCCACCATCTTTGCCAAGGCCATCGAGGGCCAGGACACCTACGACGAACAATTCCGCTCCCTCATCGGCGCGAAGTCGGTCGAGGATGCCTACTGGGACCTGGTGATCACCGACATCGACGACGCTCTGGCCATCCTGCGCCCGGTCTTCGACACGTCCAATGGCACCGACGGGTTCGTCTCGGTCGAGGTGGCACCGTCGCTGGCCCGCGACACCGCGGGGACCATCGCCTCGGCCCGGGACCTGCACCAGCGAATCGACCAACCCAACGTCTTCGTCAAGATCCCGGCTACCGCCGAAGGCGTTCCTGCCATCAAGCAGATGATCGGCGAGGGTCGGAGCATCAACGTCACGTTGATCTTCAGCCTGGACCGTTATGCCGAGGTCATCGAGGCCTATCAGTCGGGGCTGGAGGCCTATCTTGCGTCAGGCGCCTCCGATCTCTCCGACGTGGCCAGCGTGGCCTCGTTCTTCATCAGCAGGGTCGACACCGAGGTCGATCGACGGATCGAAGCCGTGGCCCACGGGGACGAGAAGGTGCTGGCCCTGCGGGGCAAGGCCGCAGTGGCCCAGGGTCGCCAGGCCTATCGTTTGTTCAACGAGAAGTTCACCGGCCCTCGATGGGAGGCGCTGGCCGCCAAGGGAGCCCGGGTGCAACGTCCTCTGTGGGCGTCCACCTCCACCAAGAACCCTGACTACTCCGACCTGCTCTACGTGGACACCCTCATCGGTCCTGACACGGTCAACACCATGCCCGACACCACCATCGCCGACTTCTTGGACCACGGCACCGTAGCCCGCACCGTCGACACCCACTTGGATGAGGCCGACCAGGTCGTGGCCGAACTGGCCGCTGCCGGTATCGACATGGCCGATGTGGCGGCCACCTTGGAGGACGAAGGGGTGGCGTCGTTCGCCAAGTCCTTCGACGAGCTCATGCAGTCGCTGACCAACAAGGCCAATCAGCTGTCGAGTTCCTCATGACCCGACCCGTCGGCGCACGACGCCGAACGACCACACCGACTTGGCCGTGGCCGCTCCGGCGCGTCCGGTGACCACCGACACCATCGCACCAGCGGCCGGGGCCTCTGTCCACCGGTCGTTGCCTGATGCCTTCACCAAGGCACCCCCCGTGGCCCTGGTCATCTTCGGGGCCTCGGGTGACCTGGCCGCCCGCAAGATCTTTCCCGCTCTGGCCCGCTTGGCCGAACGGGGCACGCTCGACAACGGGTTCGTGGTCATCGGCGTGGCCCGTACCCAGTGGTCGGACGAGAAGTTTCGCCAACACGTCTTGGAGTCCACGCCGCACGGGGGAGACAAGTGGAAGGCGTTCGTGGGACGGTTCCGCTACGTCAGCGGCGAGTACGACGACCCTGACACCTTTGCCGCACTGAAAGTCAACCTCGAGCGGGCCGACCGGGAGGACGGTACGGGCGGCAACCGGCTGTTCTACCTGGCCACCATTCCTGCCGTCTTCGGCCCGGTGGCTGAGGCGTTGGCCAAGAACGGGTGCAACGAACCGGCCGGTGACGGCACCGTCGCCCGCTTGGTGGTGGAGAAGCCGTTCGGACGGGACCTGGCCAGCGCCATCGAGCTCGACGCGGAGCTGCACACCGGCTTCGACGAGAACCAGATCTTCCGTATCGACCACTACATGGGCAAAGAGACGGTTCAGAACCTGCTCGCCCTCCGGTTCGCCAATGCCGTCTTCGAGCCCACTTGGAACCGCCGCTACATCGAGCAGATCCAGATCACCGTGGCCGAGAGCCTGGGGGTGGAGCACCGCGGTGGCTTCTACGAGACGGCGGGCGCGCTGCGCGACATCGTCCAGAACCACGTCATGCAGGTGCTGGCCCTCACGTTGATGGAGTCGCCCACCAGCATGGACGCCGACCGCATCCGGGACGAGAAGGTGAAGCTCCTCCAGGCCATCGCCATCCCGACCCCGGACGAGGCCATCGACAAGTCGGTCCGCGGTCAGTACGACGAAGGGTTCATCGACGGGGAGAAGGTCGTCGCCTATCGGGACGAGCCCGACGTCGATCCCGAGTCGTGCACCGAGACCTATCTGGCCCTGCGCCTCCAGGTGGACAACTGGCGCTGGGAGGGGGTGCCGATCTATGTGCGTACGGGGAAGCGGCTCCCGGCCCGGGTCACCGAGGTAGTCCTCCAGTTCCATCAGGTTCCCCACCTCCTGTTCGACCGACGCAGCAGCCGGGACCTCAAGCCCAACGTCCTGATCCTCCGGATCCAGCCCGACGAGGGCATCACCTTGGAATTCGGGGCCAAGGTCCCCGGCGAGGCATTCCGGATCCGGTCGGTGGCCATGGACTTCTCCTACGCCGAGACCTTCGCCGGCGAGGAGGCGGCCGACGGCTACGAGCGGCTGCTCCACGACGCCATGATGGGTGACGCCACCTTGTTCATCCGCTCCGACGAGGTGCGCCAGGCGTGGAAGATCGTGGATCCGTATTTGCAGGCCTGGGCCGAGGGCGCTCCTTTGTACTTCTACCCCGCCGGGTCGTGGGGACCTCACATGGCCGATCTGCTGGTCGAACGGCATGGCGACCACTGGCGCAATCCCGATCTCGAGCTGGACCTCTCCGGGGGTCGACTGGCCGAGCCCGAATGAGCGAGAGGATCGGTCGATGAACGGAACCGTGGAAGTGGTCGATTCGGTCGCCGACCGTTTCGCCGAAGTGGTGAGCGACGTGCTCGCCCGGGGCACGACCGGAGGGGCCGGAGATCAGGGTTTCTCCCTGTTCCTCTCGGGCGGTCCGACGGCCAAGACCGCGTACGAGCAACTGGCTCGGGCGTCCGGTCCCGGCGCCACGACGTCGGTCGACTGGACCCGGGTGGATGCCTACTGGGGGGACGAGCGCTGCGTGCTCCCCGACGACGAGGACTCCAACCTGCGTCTGTGCCGGGAGGCACTGCTCGACCCCGTGGGCCCGGTGCGGTCAATCCATCCCATGTACACCGGCGGCGACCCAGACGCAGCCGCAGCCGCCTACCAACAAGAGCTGAGCGGACTGGACGCCTACGACCTGGTCCATCTGGGCATGGGCCCCGACGGCCACTGTGCATCGCTCTTTCCCGGGTCGGCAACGCTCGATGTCCCTGACGACGTCCTCGTCGTGGCCAACACCGACCCCAACGCCGTCAACCCCCACGAGCGGATCACGGTGACGCTCCCGGCCATCGCCCGAGCCCGTCTCGTCGTGTTCACCGTGGCCGGGGCGTCCAAGCGAGACGCCTTCCAACGAGTGCGGAATGGCGAGGACCTTCCCGCCGGCCGCGTCCGAGCCGCCGAGGTGCTGTGGCTGGTCGACCCCGACGCAGCCGGCGAAGCCGGCAGATGACCACCCTTCTAACCAGCCGCGATGACATCGGTCGACGCTCGGGGTGCCTCCGATAAGGTGACTCGGATGCCCGACACCACTGGTTCGATGACCCAGGGAACCTACGAAGCCGCTGCGCTGCTCGATGCCGGTTTCGGCGATCTACAGGCCGAAGCCAGGCGCCGGCGAGCCGACACCCACGGCACCCGGATCACCTTCTCCCCCAAGGTGTTCATTCCTCTGACCATGCTCTGTCGGGACCGCTGCGGCTACTGCACCTTCGCCAAGGCGCCGGCCCGGCTCGAATCCCCGTATCTCTCGCTCGACGACGTCCTGGCCATCGCCCGCGCCGGCCGCCAGGCCGGTTGTCACGAGGCCCTGTTCACCCTGGGTGAGGGACCAGAGGACCGCTACCCCGCCGCCCGGGCCTGGCTCAGCGAGCACGGCTTCACCTCCACCGTGGACTACCTGGCCCAGGCGTGCCGCCTGGTCGTCGAGGAGACGGGGCTGCTGCCCCATGCCAACGCCGGCGCCCTCGACCGCACCGAGCTGACCGCGCTCCGGGAGGTGTCCGCCAGCCAGGGGATGATGATCGAGTCGGTCAACCCCGACCTCGCCGCCCACCGTTCGGCACCGGACAAGACGCCGGCACGGCGACTGGCCACACTGGAGGCCGCGGGCCGCGCCGCCATCCCGTTCACCACCGGCCTCCTGGTCGGTATCGGCGAGAGCCGGGCAGACCGGCTGGCCACGTTGGCTGCCATCGCCGAGAGCCACGCCCGTCACGGACACGTCCAGGAGGTGATCGTCCAGAACTTCCTGCCCAAAGCGGGTACATCGATGCACAGCGCCCCTCCGTGCCCGACCGACGAGTTCCTCTGGACCATCGCCGCCGCCCGCCTCGTGCTCCCCGCCGACATCCATCTCCAGGCTCCCCCCAACCTGTCGGACGACCTCGGTCCCCTGCTCGATTCGGGGATCGACGATTGGGGCGGGGTATCCCCGGTGACGGCAGACCACGTCAACCCCGAGCGCGCCTGGCCCGCCCTCGAGATCCTCCGCGCCGCCACCGAGGCGGCTGGCTACACGCTGGCTCCCCGCCTCACCCTCTATCCCGAATTCGCCACCGATCCCGAGCAGTGGCTGTCCGAGTCGATGCGGTTCCCCGTCCTCGACGCCTCCGACGCCGAGGGCCTGGGCCGTGACCACCCGTGGTGCTCAGGCGGTGAGTTCCCACCGCCACAGCTCCTCCCCGTACCTGGAGCGACCCGCACTCCGGTTCTCGGCGCCCCCCGCTCACTGTCCCCGTCGGTGGCCACCGTGCCCACGGCACGCAGCGCCGTAGGCGACGTCCTGGCCGGGGTCGCCCTGGGCGACGAGGTCGGCGAGGACGAGATCGTCACCTTGTTCTCGGCCCGAGGCCCCGAGGTGCGAGCCGTGGCTGCAGTGGCGGACGCGATGCGTCAGGACATCGTGGGCGATCAGGTCACCTTCGTGGCCAACCGCAACATCAACTACACCAACGTCTGCACGTTCAAATGCCGCTTCTGCGCCTTCTCCAAGGGTCCGCTGTCCCTCAACCTGCGGGGCAAGCCCTATTTGCTGGAGCTCAGCGACATCACCGACCGAGTGGCCGAGGCCGAAGCCCGTGGGGCGACCGAGGTCTGCCTCCAGGGCGGGATCCACCCCAACTTCGATGGGGACTACTACCTCGAGGTGATCCGGGCGGTACGGGAAGCCTCGGCCACCATCCACATCCACGGGTTCACTGCGCTGGAGGTCACCGAAGGAGCACGGCGATCCGAGGTGTCGTTGGCCGAGTACCTCACGTTGTTGCGGGATGCCGGGTTGAAGACGCTGCCCGGTACGGCTGCCGAGATCCTCGACGACGAGGTCCGCAAGATCCTGTGCCCGGACAAGATCAACACCGAGGAATGGCTGTACGCCCACCGCACCGCGCACAGCGTCGGCCTCCGGTCCAACGTGACCATCATGTTCGGGGCGGTGGAGCACCCGCAGTCCTGGGCCCGCCACATGGTACGCACCCGCGCTCTTCAAAAAGAGACCGGGGGGTTCACCGAATTCGTACCCCTTCCCTTCGTCCACATGGCCACCCCCATCTACCTGCAGAAGCGGTCGCGACGGGGACCGACGTTCCGCGAGACCCTCCTCATGCACGCAGTGGGCCGGATCGCCTACCGGGGGACCATCGACAACATCCAGGTCAGCTGGGTGAAGATGGGCGCCGAGGGTGTCCGTCAGCTCCTCGGGGCCGGCGTCAACGATCTGGGTGGGACCCTGATGGACGAGAACATCTCCCGGGCGGCGGGGGCCAGTCACGGGCAGATGATGGACGTCGACGGCTTCCGGGACCTCCTGGCGCCCCTCGGTCGCGAGCTGGTGCAGCGCACCACCCTCTACGGTCGGGTCCCCCAGCCACCCAGCGGGCAGCCGGGGTGGGATGCCCACGCCGTTCGGCCCGTCGCCGCTTCCCAGTGAGGTGACCGACCCGGGGTCGACCGTTGGCGAACCGGATCTGGCTGACCAGGATGCCTTCGAGCGGTTGGCCTCGGAGCTGGGCGCTGCGCCCAGCTCACGTGCCCAGCGCGCCCTGTACCGGTCCATGCTGGCCACCGTCCGGGAGCTGGCCCGGGAGAACACCGACGTCATTGACCTCAAGATCGCCGATGCTGCCCTGGGTGAGATGTCCGAGGCGTTCCGGGTCTTCCGGCCCTTCCGCGAGATCAAGAAGATGACCGTCTTCGGCTCGGCCCGGACGTTGCCCCATGACCCCGTCTATAGCCACACCCGGGAGCTGGCCAGCTCCATGGCCCAGACCGGGTGGATGGTGGTGACCGGAGCCGGACCGGGCATCATGGCGGCGGGGATGGAGGGGGCGGGAATCGATCGCTCGATCGGCGTGAACATCCGCCTCCCATTCGAGGGCGGAGCCAATACCTTCATCGCCCAGGACCCCAAGTTGGTGGAGATGCGGTACTTCTTCACCCGGAAGCTCATGTTGATCAAGGAGTCCGACGGCTACGCCGTGCTCCCGGGCGGATTCGGCACCCTGGACGAGACCTTCGAGCTCCTGACCCTGCTACAGACGGGTAAGGCCGCCCCCGCTCCCGTCGTGCTGCTCGACATTCCCGGAGGCAACTACTGGAACGAGTGGGATCAGTTCCTGGAACGGGCGGTGGCCGTCCGAGGGCTCATCTCTCCCGACGATCGATCCCTGTTCATCATCACCGACGACGTCGGTGTGGCCACCGAGGAGCTGACCGGCTTCTACCGGAACTACCAGTCGATCCGCTGGGTCGGCGACCTGTTGGTCATCCGGATGCTCACCGCCCCCAGTCCCTCCGAGCTGGCCGGGCTCAACGAGCGGTTCGGCGACATCGTGGCCAGCGGTGTGATTCGTCACACCAAGCCCCTTCCCCCCGAGCGAGCGGGGAACGACCATCTCGACCAGCCTCGGCTGGCCTTCCGCTTCGACAAGTTCCACTACGGGCGGCTTCGTCAGCTGATCGACGCCGTCAACCGATTCACCGGAGAAGGCTCGTGAACCGTGAGCAGCGCCTGGTGGCCCTGGCCGACCTCCGGGACCGTGACCCGGCGCTGAACGAGCTGATCGACCGCTACGGTCCACCCCCGCTCCGGCCCCGGGTCCCCGTGGCCCGGCGTTTCGACGCCCTGGCCCGCTCGATCCTCTACCAGCAGCTGGCCGGGAAGGCGGCCTCCGCCATTCACGGACGGTTCGTCGCCGCGCTGAACGGGTCGGTCACCGCGGCCAGCGTGCTGGCCGCACCTCCGGGTCTCCTGTTGTCGTGTGGGCTGAGCCGAGCCAAGGCCGCGGCCATCGTGGACCTGGCCGAGAAGGTCTCCACCGGAGAGGTGAACTTGGACAGGATCGGGCGCCTTTCCGACGAAGCGGTGATCGAGCAGCTGGTCCAGGTGCGGGGCATCGGTCGCTGGACGGCCGAGATGTTCCTGTTGGCCACGCTCGGGCGCCTCGACGTGTGGCCCACGGGAGATTACGGGGTGCGAGTGGGCTTTGCCTTCGGTTGGCACTTGTCCGAGGTGCCCTCCCCCAAGGAGCTCGAGGTGCTGGGCGAGCCCTACCGACCGTATCGAAGCCTGGTGGCCTGGTACTGCTGGCGGGCCGCGGAAGACAGGGCCGGGGCCGCCGCGCCGGCCGTGGTCGTATCCGAGTGATCGAACGGAGATCGTCGTGACGGACAAGCCCATCCGCCTCGTGCTGGCCGACGTCGACGGCACCCTGGTCACCCAGGCCAAGGAGCTGACCGACCGCGCCATCGCCGCCGTGCACCGACTCCACGACGCCGGCATCCTCTTCGCCATCACCAGCGGCCGTCCGCCCCGGGGGATGTCCATGCTCATCGAGCCCCTCGATCTGACCACGCCCGTCTCGGCCTTCAACGGGGGCCTGGTGGTGAACCCCGACATGTCGGTGATCGAGCAGAAGGAGA
This sequence comes from uncultured Acidimicrobiaceae bacterium, assembly GCA_963781305.1. Classification (GTDB taxonomy): domain Bacteria; phylum Actinomycetota; class Acidimicrobiia; order Acidimicrobiales; family RAAP-2; genus DASXMT01. The sequence continues at coordinate 1,573,667 of CAWAFL010000011.1, read as the reverse complement.
TCGATGCGTCGCTGGTGCCGCCCATCCTCGACCTGATGCGGTCGTTCAAGCTCGACTCTTGGATCTACCGCGGCGCTGAGTGGTACATCCAGGATCCGAAGGGTCCTCACGTGGACCAGGAGTCAAAGACGGTGCACTTCGCCCCCACGGTGGTCGACAGTTACGACCAGCTCACCACGGACGTGGCCAAGATCGTCGGGGTGAGCGACGATCCCGACGCGGTGACCGGCGGCCAGGCGGCGGCCCGCGCCCAGTTCGGGAACCGGGTGTCGGCAGCCGGTTCCCAGCCCTACTACCTGGACGTGACCCATCCTGAGGCCAACAAGGGCCAGGTGGTGACGTTCCTGTCGCACCGGTTCGACATACCCACCGATCAGATCGCCACCATCGGGGACATGCCCAACGACATGCTCATGTTCGCCGACTCGGGATTGAGCATTGCCATGGGCAACGCTTCGAGCGAGGTTCAGGGGGCAGCCGATCGAGTCACGACGTCCAACGAGGACGAGGGGTTCGCCAACGCCGTCGACCGTTTCGTCCTTGCTGATGAGTGACGGCGGTTGAGGCGACTGAGAGGTGGGTGACGGGGTAAAGGGCGCAACGCGACACTCGGGCTGAACCGAGGAGGTGCCCTGTGCAACGGGGCACAACCAGCGCGCTCAGGGACCCTCGTCGAACGCGAACCCGGAGGAGGAGCCACCGGCCCCACTTGCTCCGGCGAGCAGCGTGGCCGCCTTGTCCACGGCGCGGCGGGCCCGGGTGATCCGCTTCTCCTCGGCCACCAGTGCGGGATCGGGCTCGCCACCGGCCCGAACCGAATCGGAGGCCTGCCGGAGCCGATCGATGGCCAAGTCGGCCAGCGACTCCGAGATGGCCGACAACCGGTCGGCCACCTCGGCCAGGTCCTCGCTCACGTCTGCGAGGGAGGCTTGACCTCGATCACGTCCAGCTCGCCGTCGGCGTGCTGTTTCCGGATGACCTTCTTGTCGAACTTGCCCACGCTGGTCTTGGGGATCTCATCAATGAAGGTCCAGCGCTCGGGGAGCCACAGTCGGTGCACGCGGTCGGAGAGGAACTCGACCAGCTCGTCGCCGGTCACGTCCGACCCCTCGCACCGAACCACGGCGGCCAGGGGACGCTCGCTCCACTTGGGATCGGGAACACCGATCACGGCCGCCTCGAACACACCTGGATGGGCCATGATCTCGTTCTCGAGCTCGACCGACGAGATCCACTCGCCGCCCGTCTTGATGACGTCCTTGGTCCGATCGCTGATCTGCATGAAGCCCTTGGAGTCGAGCGAGCCCACGTCGCCCGTCCGCAGCCAGCCATCGTGGAAGCGCTCCGCGCTCGGATCCCGGTAGTAGGAGCCGGTGACCCAGGGGCCCCGGACCTCGAACTCCCCCACCGTCTCGCCGTCGTTGGGCAGGACCGTCCCATCGTCGGCACAGATGCGGATCTCGACGCCGGGCACCACCCGTCCCGCCTTGCTCCGCCAATCAAGCTCGTCGTCGGGGGTGGCGCTGCGAGGCGGGATGGACAGGGCGCACAGCGGGCTGGTCTCGGTCATGCCCCAGCCCTGGACCATGTCGATCCCGAAACGCTCGTCGAACGCCTGGATCATCTGTCGGGGTACGGCGGCACCGCCGCCCACGATCATCCGGACGGAGGACATGTCGACCTCGTGGGCTTCGGAGTAGCGGAGCAGGTCGTTCCAGATGGTCGGTACCCCTGCGGTCAGGGTCGGCCGCAGCGTGGCGTTGATGGCGGCCAGCGGCTCGGCTTGGAGGAACTGCTGGGGCATCACCAGGTCCGCCCCCACCAGGAAGGACGCGTACGGGGTACCCCAGGCGTTGGCATGGAACATGGGCACGATGGTCAGCACCCGGTCCGTCTCCTTGATGCCCATCGACGACGCCGAGGTGACCGCCATCGAATGGAGGAACGTGGATCGATGGCTGTAGACGACGCCCTTGGGGTTCCCCGTGGTCCCCGACGTGTAGCACATGGCCGCAGCCTCGCGTTCGTCCAGGTCGGGCCAGGCGAAACCGGGCTCTTCGGCCCCCAGCAACTCCTCGTAGTCGAGCGTCTCCCCCAGGGGCGAGTCGGCGCGGGGATCACCGCCGGCCACGATGAAGTGCTTGACCGTGGTCAGCTGGTCGCGCACCCGGGCCAGGAGGGGCACGAGCATGTTGTCCACGATGATGACCTTGTCCTCGGCGTGATTGATCACGTAGGCCAGCTGGTCGGGGAAGAGCCGGACGTTGAGGGTGTGGAGCACGGCGCCCATGGACGGTGCGGCCAGGTACACCTCCATGTGGGTCTGGTTGTTCCACAAGAAGGTGCCCACCCGGTCGTCGCCGGTGACCCCAAGCCTGCGAAGGGCGGCGGCCAGCTGGTCGGTTCGATCGCCGACTTCGGCGAAAGTGGCTGAATTGTGCTCGCCCGCTGGTCCGGTGACCGTCAGTACCTGACTCTCCCCGTAGACGGTCCGTCCATGGCGAAGGATCCCACTGACGAGTAGTGGACCATCTTGCATAGTGCTGAGCACGGCACCTCCCTGGATACTGGTGCAACGAGCATACCGATGCCGATTGGGGCAGGGGCCGGCGGCCCTTGCCATCCGGGCCCGGACGATGGTCTACTGGCGATGCGCCACGTCGTCGCCCGCCTGTCCGGGCGAGGACGACCTCTGAGTGGGCCGCTCACAACACTCCTTTCGGGTTTGTGAGGTGAGCGGTGAAAAAAGTGGTCATCGGAGGCGGAATGGTGCTGTTCGTCGTCGTCATGGCTGCCGCCGGCCTGGCCTCGCTCGTCGGGCTCGGCTCCACCATGTCGCCCGCCGGCGTCACCCCTTCGGCCGAGGCGCTGGCTGACATCCCTCCCGACTACCTGCAGACCTACCAAGCCGCCGCAGGCACCTGCCCGGGCCTGCCCTGGACCGTGCTTGCCGGCATCGGCGAGGCCGAGACGGGCCAGGGGCGGAACGCTCAGATCTCTTCCGCGGGAGCCGAAGGGCCCATGCAGTTCGAACCGTCCACGTTCACTGCATACGACGAGCCGGTTCCCCCCGGTGGCGCCAACCCGCCCAGCCCCTTCGACCCTGTCGACGCCATCTACGCCGCCGCCCGGTTGCTCTGCGCCAACGGCGCCCGGGATGGCGCCAACATCTCCGGCGCCATCTACAGCTACAACCACGACACCACGTACGTGAACGAGGTTCTTTCCTATGCCGCTGCTTACTCCGCCCCTGCCCCGGCCCCGACAGGCCAGGCTGGGACAAGTCAGGCCGCGGCCACCGCCATCAGCTACGCCGAGGCCCAGATAGGCACCCCCTATCTCTGGGGCGGTGAGACCCCTGGGGTGGGCTTCGACTGCTCCGGACTGACCCAAGCGGCCTACGGCGCGGCCGGCATCACCATCCCCCGCACCTCCGAAGAGCAGTGGATCGAGCTCCCGCACGTTCCGCTCGACGACCTCCAACCCGGTGACCTCGTGTTCTTCGACCCTGGCGAGGACATCCCAGGCCTTCCCGGGCATGTCGGCATCTATCTCGGCAACGACGACATGGTCGATGCGCCCTATACCGGGGTCGACGTCAGGATCGACGGCCTTGGCGGCTCGCAACCCTTCGGCGCGGCCCGGCCGACCGCCAACCCCTCTGGGGACGGATAGTTCTCCCGATGAGCCCGAGAGCCCGAGAGCCCGACGAGCCTCCGGTCCCGCCGCCGGCTGGTGGACTCGACACGGGGCTCGACCACGGGATCGATGATCTCCCTACGGTTTGGCTTCGCCAACCCGGCTCCACACTTGGAAGCGGATTGCCGGCGTTCCCTCGACCATCGGTGATGGGGTGTCTGTTTCAAGGTGGAAGGCCGGATCGAAGGCGGGGAAGAATTTGGTGCAGTGAAAGTCGCCCGAGACGCGGGTCAGGTACAGCTCTTGCAAAGAGTCAAGGGTCGATGCGAAAAGCGTGGCGCCGCCGATGACCCAGATATCACTGGCGTCACCGCCTTTGAGGAAGGCATCGACGTCGTCGGCAATCAGGAACCCATCACGCAGCTTCGCCGCGTGGTTGGTGGCCACGTAATTCGGACGATCGGGCAGCGGCTGGGCAAACTCTCGGTAGGTGGCATATCCCATCAAGACCTTGCCTGATTTGGTCGTGGCACGAAAGTAGTCGCTGTCGGCCTGAATGTGCCACGGGATTCCGGTATCTGTTGCTATTCCGAGCTTGTCGTCGATCGCCGCGATTGCCCGGATCACGAACGGTGGCCAACGTTCGGACTCATATCAGTCTCCATTCTGGGCAAGTCGACGCCGTTCAAGTCGACGCGGTTGAGTCGACGCTGTTGTCCTCGCCCCATCCATCTTGACACCGTCTTGCCGTGAATCGGCGGGTACGGCCCGCCTCGGTGCGGCCCGACTGGGGACTGGTCGACGTCATCCGACCGCCGGATGGGCCGGAACGATGAGTTCTGGTGCCGACAGCGGTCTAACCGTGAAGAGCGTGCCACTCGGCCGCCGGCAAGGAGCGCAAGATGAAGACCACGGTGGTGCGGTATCAGGCCAAGGCGGAGCGGGCCGAGGAAAACCTCCGATTGATCGAGGCGGTCTTTGCCGAACTTGACGAGCGGGAGCCCAAGGGGTTCACCTACAAGGTCTTCCGGCTCGAGGACGGCGTGAACTTCATCCACGTGGTGATCGAGCACGACGTCGATGAGCCCGACTCGTTGCAGGCGGTGCCGGCTTTTCAAACCTTCGTCGCCGGTATCGCCGACCGATGTGACGTCGCCCCGGTGGCAACGGGAGCGACCATCGTCGGGGGCTACCGCTGAGCAGCCCTTGGTGCGCCGAAGAGCTCGGAGTAGCGAACCTCAGAACTGCCACCGTGTCGATCGTGGGGCGAGCGAGTCGTCGGTCCCGAAGCCGAAGGCCACGTCGAGAACGATTCGGAACACCTCGTAGGGAGGCGGACCCGAGGTCGGCGCTCCGTAGGGTGCCTCGAAAGCGCCGTCCCGCACGGTCACCGGCCATCCGTACTTCGAGATGTACACGCCGGCCACCGCCTGCAGCCTGGCTTCATCGTCCACCTTGGTGGCCCGACCCTCGTACACGAGATCGAGCCCATCGGTCCGGGCGGTGACGGCGCAACGCGGATTGCGACCCAGGTACCTGGCCTTGGCCGCCTCCGGGTTCGAGGTGGTGTGCAATGCGCCGTCCGACCAGACGGCCAGGACGGGCCGTACGTGTGGTCCGCCACCTGGGCCGGTCGTCGCCAGCCAGTAGAAACGGGTCTCCGACAACCGGCTGCGTCCATCGGCCCACGGGATCACGTCAACATCGGCCTCCGTGGTGAGCAGCTCCGAAACTGGTTCGTTGCGGGTCACGGTGCGCCTCCCCTCTTTTCGCTCTTCAGGTTTTGACCCTCCATGTTCTGACGCAGCAAGCGGGCGGGACTCATCGACTGCTGCTTTCGCCCGAACCCGGGAAATTCTCAGTATTGGACTTCCGGCATGGGCTACCGGCACGGACGAGCCGGCGTAGAGCCGGGACACAGGCGACGAGCGGCGGGTGCCGAGCGGCGGGGCACGGGAAGGCCCGAAGGCCGCTCAGCGAAGGGCGAGCTGGCCCGGGGTTATCGGAGCCGGTAGCTCCGTCGTGCCCATCAGGTAACGGTCGACCGATGCCGCGGCCGAGCGGCCCTCGGCGATGGCCCACACGATCAGGCTCTGGCCGCGGGTCATGTCGCCGCACACGAACACGCCCTCAACGTTGGTCGACCAGGCCGGGTCGGCGGCCACGTTGGACCGGCTGTCGAGGTCGACGCCAAGCTCTGCCACCACGCCGTTCGGCTCTGCGCCCAAGAAGCCCAGGGCCAGCAGTACCAGATCGCAGTGCAGTTCGAAGGCGGTGTCGGCGATGGGCGTGAACACCGGGCGACCGTCGTTGGCGATGGTCACCTCCACCTCCTCACCCCGCAAGCCGCTCACGTTGCCGGATCCGTCATCCACGAACCCCACCGTGGTCACGCCGAACATCCGCTCGCCACCCTCTTCGTGTGCGGCGGACGTACGGAGGATGAGGGGCCATGTCGGCCAGGGGTTCTCGCTCAGGCGGTCCGAGGGCGGCTCGGGCATGATCTCGAGCTGGTGCACCGACAGGGCACCCTGGCGATGGGCCGTGCCCAGGCAGTCGGCCCCGGTGTCGCCGCCGCCGATGATCACCACGTGCTTACCGTCGGCAGAAATGGGCGACTGGCTCAACGCCCCCTCCTGCACCCGGTTGGACGGCTTCAGGTAGTGCATAGCCGGATGGATGCCGTGGAGCGCTCGCCCCGTGGCCGGCAGATCACGGGGGACGGTGGCGCCCCCGGCCAGCACCACGGCGTCGAAGTCATCCCGGAGCGACTGGGCGGAGACCACGGTGACATCCTCGGCGGCGGCCCCAGGCACCTCGGGTGAGGGGGCACCCACCGACACACCGCACCGGAACTCGACCCCCTCGGCGACCAGTTGACCGAGCCGGCGGTCGAGGACCGCCTTTTCCATCTTGAACTCGGGGATGCCGTAGCGCAGCAGACCGCCGGGCTTCTCCGCCCGCTCGAAGACCACCACGTCGTGTCCGGCCCGAGCCAGCTGTTGGGCGGCAGCCAGCCCAGCGGGACCCGAGCCCACGATGGCCACTCGCTTGCCCGTGGAGGTCGCCGCCTTCACAGGTTCGACCCAGCCCTCGGTCCACGCCCGCTCGACGATCTCGTACTCGATGCGCTCGATGGCCACCGGGTCGGAGTTGATGCCCAGTACGCACGCACCCTCGCACGGAGCCGGGCACAGGCGCCCGGTGAAGTCGGGGAAGTTGTTGGTGGCGTGCAGCCGGTCCATGGCCTCGGACCAGTCGTCCCGGTACACCAGGTCGTTCCACTCGGGGATGAGGTTGCCGAGGGGACAGCCCTCGTGGCAGAACGGGATGCCACAGTCCATGCAGCGCGCCCCTTGCTCACTGGCCGACTCGGCCGGGAAGGGCTCGTAGACCTCTTTCCAGTCGCGCAAGCGGACGGGAACGGGGCGACGGGGCGGCAGCTCCCGGCCGAATTTGAGGAATCCGCGGATGTCACCCATGACTCGTTCTCCTCAACCGTGCGGAGCGGCCATGACCGCCTCGTCGACAGATCGGCCCTCGGCCACGGCCAGCTCGGTGGCCTCGAGCACTCGCCGGTAGTCCCGGGGCATGACCTTCACGAACGACTCCCATGTTGTGGACCAGTCGAGGAGGACATGACGTGCCACCTCGGACCCGGTCTCGTCCCGATGCAATGTGATGCGGTCCTTCAGCCAGATGCGGTCGTCAGCCGACAGGGGTTCGAGGTCCACCATCTCGGGGTTGTAGAGGCCGTTGAAGTGGTCGTCCCGGTCGTACACGAAGGCCACGCCGCCGGACATACCGGCACCGAAGTTCCGCCCGGTCTGTCCGAGCACGACCACCCGTCCGCCGGTCATGTACTCGCACCCGTGGTCGCCCACGCCCTCGACCACGGCGATGGCCCCGGAGTTCCGTACACAGAACCGCTCGCCCACCTGGCCGCGGATGAACACCTCACCCGAGGTGGCGCCGTAGAGGATCACGTTGCCGGCCACGATGTTGTCCTCGGCCACGAAGGGCGAATCCTCGGGTGGCTGCACGATGATCCGTCCGCCGGAGAGGCCCTTGCCCAGGTAGTCGTTGGAATCACCGAAGAGCCGCATGGTCACGCCCTTGGGCACGAACGCCCCGAAGCTCTGACCGGCGGAGCCGCGGAAGGTCAGGTCGATCGATCCCTCGGGCAGCCCGTGGCTGCCGTGGCGACGGGTGATCTCGCTGCCGAGCAGGGTGCCCACCGTCCGATCCACGTTGGTCACCGTCAGCTCGGCCGACACCGACCCCTCGTTCTCGATGGCCGGCCGGCACGCCTCCATGAACTGGTGGTCGAGAGCACGATCGAGGCCGTGGTCCTGCTCGTTCACGCAGTACCGGAGGGCACCCTCGGGGGCCTCGGGAACAGCCAGGATCGGAGCCAGGTCCAGTCCGATCGCCTTCCAATGGTCGATGGCCCCGGACGTCTCCAACAGCTCCACCCGTCCGATGGCCTCTTCCAGCGAGCGCAGGCCCAGCTGGGCCAAGTACTCGCGGACCTCCTCGGCGATGTACTCGAAGAAGGTCTCGACGAACTCTGGCTTGCCCGTGTAACGCTTCCGCAACTCGGGATTCTGGGTGGCGATGCCCACCGGACAGGTGTCGAGGTGGCACACCCGCATCATGATGCAGCCCGAGACGACCAGGGGCGCAGTGGCGAAGCCGAACTCCTCGGCGCCGAGGAGGGCGCCGACCAGCACGTCCCAACCCGTCTTCATCTGGCCGTCGACCTGGACGACGATGCGGTCCCTCAGGCCGTTGGCCATCAGGGTCTGCTGCGTCTCGGCCAGGCCCAGCTCCCAGGGGATCCCGGCGTGCTTCAGCGAGGTCAACGGCGCCGCGCCGGTGCCACCGTCGTGCCCGGAGATGAGCACCACGTCGGAGTGGGCCTTGGCCACGCCGGCGGCCACCGTGCCCACGCCCACTTCGGCCACCAGCTTCACGTGGATCCGGGCCTGGTCGTTGGCCGACTTCAGGTCGTGGATGAGCTGGGCGATGTCCTCGATGGAGTAGATGTCGTGGTGCGGAGGGGGCGAGATGAGCCCGACCCCCGGAGTGGTCGACCGGGTCTTGGCGATCCAGGGGTAGACCTTGGTGCCGGCCAGCTCCCCGCCTTCACCGGGCTTGGCCCCCTGGGCGATCTTGATCTGGATGTCGTCCGAGTTCACCAGGTACTCGCTGGTCACCCCGAACCGACCCGAGGCCACCTGCTTGATGGCGCTCCGCCGCAGGTCGCCGTTGGCATCGGCGGTGAACCGGTCGGCGTCCTCGCCGCCCTCGCCGGTGTTGGACCGGCCCCCGAGACGGTTCATGGCGATGGCCAACGTCTCGTGGGACTCGGCCGAGATCGACCCGTAGGACATGGCGCCGGTGGAGAAGCGGGCCACGATGTCCTCGATCGGCTCCACCTCGTCGATGGGGATCGGCGGCCCCTCCCCCGCCTTCAGCGAGAAGAGGCCGCGCAAGGTGGCCAGCTTGGTCGCCTGGTCGTCGACGGCCCGGGTGTACTCCTTGAAGATCTCGTAGCGCTTGGACCGGGTGGCGTGCTGCAGCTTGAACACCGTCTTCGGGTTGAACAGGTGCACCTCGCCGTCCCGGCGCCACTGGTACTCACCACCCGTCTCGCGCTCGCGGTGGGCCAGCTCGGTGGGTCGGTCCAGGTTGGCCAGATGGTGTCGGGCGCCCACCTCTTGGGCCAGGATGTCGAGGCCCACACCGCCGATGCGGCTGACCGTTCCGGTGAAGTACTCCTCGATCACGTCGGGGGCGAGACCCACGGCTTCGAACACCTGGGCGCCGGTATAGGAGGCGACGGTGGAGATGCCCATCTTGGACATCACCTTCAAAACGCCCTTGCTGGCCGCCTTGATGTAGTTCTTCTGCGCCTGACGGGGCGTGACCCCGGCCAGCATGCCCGAGGCGATCATGTCGTCGATGGTCTCGAATGCAAGGTAGGGGTTGACGGCGGCCGCTCCGAAGCTCTTGAGCAGGGCCATGTGATGGACCTCGCGAGCGTCGCCCGACTCCACCACCAGCCCCACCTGGGTCCGGGTCCTCTCCCGCACCAGGTGATGATGGACGGCGGACACCAGCAGCAGGGAGGGGATGGGGGCCAGCTCGGCCGTCGAGTTCCGATCCGACAGCACGATGACGTCCGCTCCGTCGGCGATGGCCGCGCTCACCTTGGAGCGCACGTCCTCGATACCCCGGCGCATCGCGTCCCCACCCCCGGCCACCTCGAACAGGCCGTCGACGGCGAAGGCCCGGAATCCCGGGGTCTGGCCGTCCTCGTTGACGTAGAGCAGCTTGGCCAGGTCGTCGTTGTCGATCACCGGCATGGGCAGCACGATTTGGCGGCACGATTCGGCCGTAGGGGCAAGCAGGTTGGCCTCGGGACCTACCGTCGAGGCCAGCGAGGTGACCAGCTCCTCGCGGATGGCGTCCAGGGGCGGGTTGGTCACCTGGGCGAAGAGCTGGGTGAAGTAGTCGTAGAGCAGCCGGGCTCGGTCGGACAGCACGGCGATGGCGGCGTCGGAGCCCATCGAGCCGCGCGGCTCGACTCCCGTCTTGGCCATGGGGGCCAACAGGATCCGCAGCTCCTCGGTGGTATAGCCGAAGAGGCGCTGGCGGCCGATAACCGAGGCGTGTTGGGGCGTGAGCATGTTCCGGGGGGGCAGGTCGGCCAGGTCGATCTGGCCCTCCTCGAGCCACTGCCCGTAGGGGAGCTCGGCGGCCAGCGACGACTTGATCTCGTCGTCGTCCAGGATCCGACCCGCCTTGGTGTCGACCAGGAACATCCGGCCCGGTTGCAGCCGGCCCTTCCGCACCACCTTGGCCGGGTCGACGTCGAGCACACCGACCTCGCTGGCCAGGACGACCAACCCGTCGTCGGTCACCCAGTACCGGGCGGGGCGGAGGCCGTTCCGGTCGAGGACGGCGCCGATGGTCGACCCGTCGGTGAAGGCCACGGCGGCGGGGCCGTCCCAGGGCTCCATGAGCGCGGCGTGAAAACGGTAGAAGGCGCGCCGGGCCGGGTCCATGGTCCGGTGGTTCTCCCACGCCTCAGGGATCATCATCAAGACGGCATGATGGAGGGGGCGACCACCCAGATGGAGCAGCTCCAGCACCTCGTCGAACGATGCAGAGTCGCTGGCTCCGGGCGTGACGATCGGGAAGGCCCGCTCCAGCCCGGGGATCAGGTCAGAGGCGAGGAGTGCCTCACGGGCCCGCATCCAGTTGCGGTTGCCGGCCAGGGTGTTGATCTCACCGTTGTGGGCCAGGTACCGGTAGGGATGGGCCAGCGGCCATGACGGAAAGGTGTTGGTGGAAAACCGCGAGTGCACCAGCGCCAGCCCGCTGACCAGCAGGTCGTCGGACAGATCGGGATAGAACTCGTCCAACTGGTGCGAGGTGAGCATGCCCTTGTAGGTGATGGTGCGGGCCGAAAGGGAAGCCAGGTAGACCCCTTCGATGTCGTGTTCGGCCCGCTTCCGCAGCACGAAGGCCCGTCGATCGAGGGCCAGGATCGGGTCGTCACCGATCACCGGGGTGCCCGGTGCCGGGGCCACGAAGACCTGACGGATGCGGGGCATGACGGCTCGAGCCACCGAGCCCAGCATGGAGTCGTCAAAGGGCACGTCTCGCCAGCCGAGGACCGACAGGCCCTCCTCGTCGGCCAGCCGCTCGATGGCCAACTGGGCCTTCTCCGCTTCGGCCCCGTCCTGGGGCAGAAAGACGTTGCCGACCGCGTAGCCACCAGGACCGGGAAGACCGAACCCGGCTTGTGCGGCGAAGAATTCATGGGGGACCTGGATGAGGATGCCGGCGCCGTCGCCGCTGTCTTCTTCGCTTCCCGTCGCCCCCCGGTGGGCCAGGTGCTCGAGGGCGACAATTCCCTGGCGCACCAATCCGTGACTCTGACGGCCGTGCAGGTCTGCGACCAGGGCGATCCCGCATGCATCATGCTCGAAACCCGGCGTGTACAGGCCCGTGCTCGGGGCGCGGCTGATGGCCACGGGTGTCGTGGTGCCGCCGGTCGCAGGGTCGCCGGAAAGGCCGGTACGTGTCGTCATCGGGTCTCTCCATCGGTGGACGAGGGAGGGTCGCTCCGTCGGGGGATGGTGGGTCTTCCGCCCGGGACGACGCTGGCCCTGCGGTCCGTCAACTCTACACGGTTTGCCCCGGTTCCGAGTGTAAATCGACCCTGGCCACCGGCCGTCACCGCCCCGGCCAGACTGCCAAGGTCCCACGTCGATCTTGTCACCCTGGGCGCTCGTAGGATGAGCGTCGTGGCCGGATCGAGCGAATTCGACGCCGTCTTCGTGGGCGGCGGGGTGATCGGGCTGGCCGGTGCCTGGCGCTCGGCCCGGGCCGGGCTGTCGGTGGCTCTGGTCGACCCCGAACCGGGTCACGGGGCGACCTGGGCGGCCGCGGGCATGCTCGCCCCGGTCACCGAGGCCCACTACGGGGAAGAGGCTCTGGTCCGGCTCAACCTGGCCGCCGCCGGGCTGTGGCCGGACTTCGCCCGGGAGCTGGAGGCCGAATCGGGCCTCCCCGTCGGCTATCTCCGGCACGGGACCGTGGTAGTGGCGGCCGATGCCTCGGACCGATTGGCCATCGACGAGGTGTTGGCCTTCCAGCAGAGGCTGGGGCTCGACGCCACCCGCCTGTCGGCCCGGGAGTGCCGGGCGCTCGAGCCCTCGCTCGCTCCGGGCCTGCGGGGCGGTGTGGACGTTCCTGGTGACCACCAGGTGGACAACCGCCTCCTGGTGGCCGCCCTCCTGGGTGCCTGCGAGGGGTCCGGCGTCTCGCTGATGGCCCGTCGCGCTACAGGGGTGGCGATGGCACCTGGACCCCGGGCCGTCGGCGTGGAGCTGGACGGGGGCTCGACCCTGCGCGCCGGGAACGTCGTGGTCACCGCCGGATGCCACTCCCACGAGCTGGGAGGCCTTCCGCTTGGGACCCTGCCCCCGGTGCGCCCGGTCAAAGGGTTGACCCTCCGGCTGGCCGCTCCGCCCGACGTACCTCGGCTGCGCCGGACGGTACGGGGACTGGTTCACGGCGAGAGCTGCTACCTGGTGCCCCGGGACGACGGATCGGTGGTGATCGGGGCCACGGTGGAAGAGAAGGGGTTCGACCGCACCGTCCAGGCCGGCGCCGTCTACGAGCTCCTCCGCGATGCCAGGACCATCGTTCCCGGGCTCGACGAGTACGAGCTCACCGAGACGGCGGTGGGCCTTCGTCCCGGGTCGCCCGACAACGCGCCGGCGATCGGCGCCACCGGCCTTTCAGGGCTCTTGGTGGCCACCGGCCACTACCGGAATGGGATCCTCTTGGCCCCGGTGACGGCCGAGGCCATCTCCGGACTGCTGACCGACACGGCCACAACCGACGTTGTCGCACCCTTCGGGCCCGAACGGTTCGCCTCGCCGCGAAGCGGGGCAGCATGACCAGCCCGGGTGGCCGGGCATGAGCGTGGACGCCCCGGTGCACCTGTCGGTCAACGGGGAGCCCTGGCACGGCCCGGGCCGGACCACCGTGTCCGACATCGTGGCCAGCTGGTGCCCGTCGCCCAAGGGGGTGGCCGTGGCCCGCAACGGGGAGGTGGTGTCCAAGAGCCAGTGGGCGACCACCGAGGTGTCCAACGGTGACCGGATCGAGATCGTGGCCGCCGCAGCAGGGGGCTGAACGGATCCGGCCAGCGGTACGGTTGAGGTGATGATCATCTCCAACTCCGTCACCGCCGAAGCGCCCGCCGACCTGCCCGACCAGCGTGCCGCGGGGCCTGCTCGGGACCCCTGGACGGTCGATGGCGTGGTGCTCAGCTCCCGCGTGATCCTGGGGACGGGCGGCATGTCGAGCCTCGAGTCGCTGCGCTCGGCCCTGGTGGCCTCGGAGGCCGACATGGCCACGGTGGCCGTCCGCCGGGTGGATGCCGCGGCCCGGGGTTCCCTCCTCGACCTGTTGCGCGACATCGGCCTGCGCGTGCTGCCCAACACTGCCGGCTGCTACACCGCCTCCGAGGCCGTCCTCACCGCCAAGCTCGCCCGCGACGCCTTCGACACCGACTGGGTCAAGCTCGAGGTCATCGGGGACGACCGTACCCTCCTGCCCGATCCCATCGAGCTGGTGGCTGCAGCCGAGGAGCTGGCGGAAGCGGGGTTCGTGGTGTTCCCCTACACCAACGATGACCCCATCCTGGCCCGGCGTCTCCAGCAGGTGGGCTGCGCCACGGTGATGCCGCTCGGCTCCCCCATCGGCAGCGGGATGGGCATCGCCAATCCCCACAACATCGCGCTCATCGTGGAGGACGCCGAGGTGCCGGTCATCCTGGACGCGGGCATCGGGACCGCTTCGGATGCCTGCCTGGCCATGGAACTGGGCTGCGACGGCGTCCTCGTCGCCTCGGCGGTGACCCGCGCCCAGCACCCGGCGATGATGGCCGCGGCCATCCGGGACGCGGTGGTGGCCGGCCGTGCCGCACACGGAGCCGGCCGGATCCCCCGGCGCAGGCATGCCCAGGCATCTACTTCGTTCGCCGGCATGATCGACGCCGATTCCAGCGCCGACTTCGGCGCCGACTCCGCCGGCCACTCCGAGTATCCCGAGTCCAGGACCGAATCATGAGCACCCAGCCCCCTGTGGCCCTGACCATCGCCGGATCGGACTCAGGCGGGGGGGCAGGCATCCAAGCCGACCTGAAGGCGATGGCCGCGCTGGGCGTGTTCGGCACCACCGCGGTCACCGCCATCACTGCGCAGAACACGGTGACGGTGGCGGCCGTCCATCGGGTTCCTCCAGCCATGGTCGACCAGCAGATCGCCGCCGTGCTCGCCGACTTGCCTGTTGCCGCAGTGAAGACCGGGATGCTGGCCTCGGTGGAGACCATCGAAGTGGTCTCCAAGCGGGCCGCCGCCGGCGAGCTCCCCAATCTCGTGGTCGACCCGGTGATGGTGGCGTCGACCGGGCGGCCCCTGATCGAAGACGACGGCATCGACGCCTACCGCCGCCATCTGCTCGGCCATGCCCTGGTCGTCACGCCCAACCTGTGGGAGGCGGCCATGCTCGCCGGCCTCGATCCTGCCACGGTGACCGACGTGGAGGACATGGCTCGGGTCGCTCGTCATCTGCACGGGCTCGGTGCCCGCTGGGTACTGGTCAAGGGCGGCCATCTGCCCGGGGTGGGTACATCGACGGGGAGCACCGCCCCACCCTCGGTGGTGCCCGACATCCTCTTCGACGGGAGCGAGATCACCGTGCTGTCCGGGGAGCACGTTCAGACCGCCAACGTCCACGGCAGTGGCTGCTCCCTGTCGGCCGCCATCGCTGCTCGGCTGGCGGCAGGATGCGACGTGCCCACGGCGGTGCGGGAGGCCAAGGACTACGTGACCGCGGCAATCCGCGGTGGTGCTGGGTGGCGGTTGGGCAAGGGTCACGGTCCCCTCGACCACCTTGGGTGGTCGTCCGGACGTGACAGCGGCCGGGTCGCAACGACCCGGCCGCTCCCCACCCTGTAACAGGAACCTACATCCGGTTATACCCGGATGCCCCCTCCTGCGGGACGCTTAGAGAAGCAGCGTCGTTGCTGTCCGCCAGTTTGGTCGATCGTTACCTAAATGTAAAGATCCCGTGAACTGGGAATCTTGCCAAATCGCTTCGCGGAACCCCTCTATTGGCGCCGGATTGGGGGTTTTCCACAGGCTAGGACGACCTCGACATCGAGCTCGAGCCCGTCTCGACCCGTTGGCCGGCCGGTAGCGTGACCGACGTGGATGCAACCGGGCTCCGACGGGCGGCTCAGGCAATCGCCTGGGGGCGGGTGGCGATCGGCACCACTGCGCTGGTCGCCCCGATGGCGGTGGTCGTCCCCTGGGTGGGCGCTGCGACCGACTCCGCCAACGCCGCCTCGATCAGGCTGCTCGCTCGGACGCTCGGCGGGCGGGACCTGGCCCTCGGGGTGGGGGCCCTGCGGGCACTCTCCCACTCGGAGGACGAGGCACGCCCGTGGGTGGCACTCAGTGGTGTCTCCGACGCCGTCGACGCGCTGGCCACGATGGCGGCCTTCGCCTGGCTCCCCCGCCGGACCCGCTGGCCCATCCTGGTTGCCAGCCTCGGCTCAGCACTGGTGTCGATCCGAGCGGCCACCGGCCTCGACACCGGCCTTGGCACGGGCGTCGGTGATCCTCAGGTGCCCGACCGCCGGGCGGCGGGCGACGCCTGACCGCCCCCGGAGCCTGTCGGGTGCGTTGGTAGGCTCGCGAACGGTCATGGTCACCGACGTGGAACACGAGGGCAAGTCCCCGCAGGGCTCCCGAGACGACGAGGAGTGGGAGGGCCCGGCCTATGAGCCGGTCGCTCGGATGTCGCTCAAGTCGCCGGCCGTCATCGTGGTGGCCATTGCCCTGGTGATCCTCATCGGCGGGATCACCGCGTCGGCCCTGGCCACGGGCGGGTCGACCACCCTGAAGCTCCAGTCGGTGACGCTGGCCGACGGGACCGTGGTGCACCTCGAGTCCGGGGGAAAGGCCATGAAGCCCGTCGAGGACGCCGGTGATCCCCCGGCGGACATCCTCGCCGCCCTGGCCATTCCCGCCGGCGCCAAGACCACGGGCTCGCTCAACACCGACCAGGGCACCGGCCAGTTCGACCGCACCGTCGACTTCACCTCGACCATGCCCGCTTTCCGGGTCGAGAACTTCTACCAGGTCATCTTCAAGAAGCTGGACTGGAAACTCCTCGCCAACGGCCCCGACTCGTACCAGGCCGGGAGCACCGAGATCCTGGCTCAAAAGGGCAGCTCCGACGGCTTCTACTGGGAGGCGGGGGTGGTCGTGTCGCCCACCACATCGGCCGGCGTAACCCCGTTCACGGTCCGCCTGTTCGAGGTAGCGGACCCGGGCACCTGACCGAGCAGGCGGGCGAGCACCGGGTTCGGGCGCGTGCCCGGCGGATCCGGGGCCAGGTCCACCGGCGCCGCCGACCGGCGCAGGACGTACGCCCAGACGAACAGGTTGGCCGGGTAGAGGAGGTAGCCCACCCGGGTGGCAGGGGCCAGGAGGAGGGCGATCAACATGACCCATCCGGTGAGCTCGGACACGTCGGCCGCGGTCTTGGGCGGTTTCGCCTTGAGCCGCCACAGCA
This sequence comes from uncultured Acidimicrobiaceae bacterium, assembly GCA_963781305.1. Lineage (GTDB taxonomy): Bacteria > Actinomycetota > Acidimicrobiia > Acidimicrobiales > RAAP-2 > DASXMT01. The sequence continues at coordinate 1,556,855 of CAWAFL010000011.1, read as the reverse complement.
ACAGGACGGCGCCAATGATGGCCACGGCGATCACGTAGGGCCGATGGATGCCGGGGAGTGCGCTGATCAACAGGTGACCGGGAAGGGGGCTGGCTGCCGGTGAGGCCACCCCGGCCAGGCCGAGGGGGAACCGGATGACGTTGTCCACGAAGGCGGAGGGATTCCTGAGGGCGAACGGCGCCACCACCGGTACGGCAATGACGGCGAAGCCCAGCAGGTACCGTCCGAGTGCCCGACGGCGGTACAGGTCCTGGGCGGCCCAAAGGGCCAAGAAGGCCAACGGCCAGGCAGTGAACTTCAACGACGATGCGGCGCCGAGGGCCAGCCCGGCGAGAAGTGGTCTTCGTCGCTGGAGGGCTACCAGCCCCAGCAGCATCAAGGCGACCACCGGCATGTCATCGCCGCCGGTGGCCAGGGGCAGGGCCGCGGTGGGTAGGACGGCCAGCACCTGCAGGGCGCGGGCCCTCGTGTCCCGGGCCGCCTTCAGGCGGCTCAAGGCGAATCCGCCCACCAGGATGGTGAAGAACAGGAACTGGATCCGGGCATCGGTCAGCTGGGCCTCGACCTTGCTGTCGCTCGACGAGAACCCGAACACCACCATCCCCGGCAGGTATGGGTAGTACAGCTCGTACTCGGGAACGGCATCCTGATGGATGAGGATGTGGCCGTTCTTGTCGATCACCCGGTAGGGGTTGTGGCCGGCGGCAGCCGCCGCGCCGGCCCGCTGCACCACGATCACCTCGGGTTGGACGTGCTCGGTCGCCGGTCCCTCCGCCCGCCAGATCACCTCCATGGTCAGAGGAACGATCGTGGCCCCGGCAAAGACCACGGCACAGGCTGCGATGCGGGCGATGCGATATCGCCGGCTGGTGGCGGGGGACTCCCCCTGCCGGGAGCCGCGCCTGTGGGCCACCACGGCCATGAACGCTCCCCCGGCCAGATAGGGGCCGAAAGCCATCAACCCCCATTGCTGGTACAGGGGAATTCCGGTGAGCACGGCGGTGAAGAGGGCGAAGAAGCCAGAGATCCCGTAGAGCGCTGCATCCCGCCATTCCGGCGACCAGCGTCGAACCGGATCGAGCAGTCGGCGCCAGCCACCAACGATCCAGCCGACCAAGGACGGGCCACCCGACGCCTGGACAGTCATTCGATCCGAGTCCGTCGGCACGGCCGATGGTACACCGAGGCGCCCTGGGCCCCCGGGACCGCTCCCACCCCGTCCCCGACCAGATGATCTCGCTTCACGGGACCGGGCCGGCGCCCGCCCGGTCGCCGGCCGGCTCGAACCCCAACACGTCGCCGTAGAAATTGAGCTCGGCGGCCAGAGCGGTGCGGAGTGTCGCAGCCTGGCGGAAGCCGTGAGCCTCACCGGCGAATGCCTGGTATCGGCAGTCGACCCCGTGAGCCCGGAGGGCCTCGACAAAGCGCTGGGCCTGGTCGGCGGGGACCACCGGGTCGTCGAGGCCCTGCAGCAACAAAACGGCGCCGGTGACCCGATCGGCGTGGTGGATCGGCGAGCGGTCCCGATACGTCGCCGCCGCGCCGGGAAGGGGCCCCACCAGGGAGTCCATGTACCTCGCCTCGAAATCATGGGTCTCCGTGGCCAGGGCCTCCAGGTCGGTGACGCCATACCAGGTGGCGGCACCGGCAAACCGGTCGGAACGGATCAGGGCGCCCAGCGCGGTGAGCCCCCCGGCGCTGGTTCCCCGGATGACCATCCGGTCGCCGTCGATCCGGCCGTCGTCGGCCAGGGACACGGCGGCCGAGACGCAATCGTCGACATCGGCGAGCCCCCACAGGCCTCGCAGGCGCTGACGATAGGCACGTCCGTAGCCCACGCTTCCCCGATAGTCGACGGCCAGGACGGCCAGACCCCGGCTGGTGAAGTACTGGACCAGCGGATCGAACCCGGGATCGTTGGCCGCTGTGGGGCCGCCGTGGCACATGACCACCACCGGCGGCACCGTGCCGGTGGGGACGTCGAACGCGGAGCTGGTGGGGGCGTAGAAGAGGCTGTGCACCGGCCCGGCAGGCGTCACCGCCACCACCGCCTCGGCGACGGCAATATCCCCCGGTGCCACCGGCAGTGAGGAGGCGGCGCTCAACAATTCGGGCGGGTCCCACCGGAGCGTGCCATCGTCCCGGCCGTCCGGAGGCCCTGCGGGGGCCACGGCGTAGACAGAGGGGCCGACGGTGGTGGTGGCGCCGAGCACGACGACCGCACCCCCATCGGTGGCGCACACACCGGCGATGGCGACGCACGGCTGGGGCACGTCCTCGAGCTGGTCCGATCCGGACTGCGCCGGCGGGGGAATGCGCACCACCCGATCCAACCCGTCTGCATGCATCCGGGACACCAGCCCCCCGTCGGGCAGTTCGGCCAGCGTGGACTGCCCCAGCACCCAATCGGGACCGTGGAACTCAGCGGGCGCCGGAGCCAGGACAGAGGGAACCGAGGTGAACGAGCCCGCCCCGCCCGGCGAGGGCAACCGGTATGGCTGCCACCATCCGGCCTCGTCCGACAGGTAGCAGAGGCTGCCGTCCCTGCACCACATCGGCTGCCCGATCGAGACGTCACTGCCCCCGGCGATCCGCCGGGGCTCGGTGACCCGGGGGACGCCGTCATCGTCGATCCATCGGCCGACCCACAGCTCGGATCCATCCCAGGGCATCTGCGGGTGATCCCAGGTGAGCCAGGCCAGGAAGGCCCCGCCCGGCGAGGGGCGGGGCGCGGCATAGAAATCTCGTCCCTCGAGCACCGGGACCGTCGTGCCCGAGCCGTGGGCGTCCACGGCCACGATGGCGTGAGCCACCCCACCGGAGCCATGGCGCTCCTCGACACAGAGCAACCAGTGGCCGTCCACCGACGGGCGCCCATCCCCGTAGCGGAGTGAGCCACCCCGCTTCGAGGGGCCCGTGAGCGGAGTCGGCGCCGTGTCGTCGCCGGAGCCCAATTCCCAGCGGTACAGGCCCTGGTCCGACTGGTCGACGTAGAAGAGCGTCCCGTCGACAACGATGGCCGCCCCGCCCCCGTACTCGTGCACGCGCGAGCGGATGCTGCGCCCGGGGGGCGAGACGTCGGTGGGGGCACCGTGGGCCGAGGATCGGACCAGGACCTGGCGTCCACCCTCGTCGGGCCTGCTCTCGAGCCAATAGATCCACGAGCCGTCGACGTGGAGGCCGCTGCGGGATACCTTGCCCGTGGCTACGGCCGTGGCCGAGAAAGGCGACGCCCACGTACCACAGGGTGCTGGCGTCGGGGCCGCTCCCGGGTCATCCACGTGCGCTGTGTCCCCGGACGTTCCCCGGTGCTCGTCTGCCACAGTTCCGGTACCGTACCGTCCTCGCAGCTCGCTTCCCCGTGACCCGGGACCCCCGGCGAGAACAGGAACGGTTAAGGCGAGAAGTCCTCGGGACGGATGGTGTCGAGAAAGTTGCGGAACTCTCCCACCACTTCCTCGGGATTCTCCTGCTCACCATCCTCCTCGTACTCCGCGACCTCCTCGTCCTCGTCCTCCTCCTCGGCCGGCAGCATGATGCCCTCGGCGTCCATGAGATCGTCGGCCACGTAGAGGGGGGTTCCGGTCCGGACGGCCACGGCGACGGCATCGGAGGGCCGGGCCGAAACCGGGACCTCGGTGCCGCCGTGGCGCAGCACGATTTCGGCGTAGTACGTCGACGTGCGCAGCTCGGTGATGACGACACGCACCACGTCGGCCCCGAGCGCGTCGAGCAGGTCCCGGATGAGGTCGTGGGTCATGGGACGAGGCGTGTCCATGCCCTGAAGAGCAAAGGCAATGGCCGTGGCCTCCGGGGCCCCGATGAAGATGGGCAACGTACGGCCCAGTGCCTCGGACTCTTGGAGCAGCAACACGGGCGTGTTGGACTGTAGGTCCACACGCACCGCACGAAGCCGGACTTCGACCATGCGTTGCAACTTACTCGCCGAACGCGATTTCCGCGGTCAGCCCCGGCTGGCCCTGGTCGCGCTGGGGCCGTTGGAGGACAGTGCGGGACCTCATGCCGCTCGTCGGGAGGAACCCGATGCCATCACCCGCCGAGCAGGTCCCGGATCGCATTGCGCAACAGTGCGCCCCTGAGTCCCTGTCCCAGTTGGGTCAGCTCGTCTGCCGTGCGCCCGGCCCGCTGACGGGCCTCCGGATTTCGCTGTCTGACCAGGGGCAATACGATCTGCTCGATGAACCCCGCCTCGCGGTCCGCTGTGTTCTTGTACAGACGGAGGTGTCGTGGCTCCACTCCGTAGCGCGCGAACCCGGCGGCCAGATTGGCGATGGCCAGGCCGTCCTCGTCGAAGTAAGCCACTCCTCCGACCTGGGTGGCGGTGAGCAGCCCGTACTCGCCGAGCTGCTCGAGAACGTCTTCACCCAAACCGCTGGCCGCTGCCAACTCGGCCAGCGTAAAGCTGGCGCCGGTCAGGTCCACGGGTCGTCCTTCTGGCGTGGTCGTTCCGCCCACGCCCGACGACGAACCTGAACCCCCACGTGCGCCGGCACCCGCACCGGTCGGAGTGGGTTCGGACGCTCCCTCGGACGCCGCCTCGGATGCCGGCTCAGCCGAGGTCGTTCCCATCCGAGCCGGGGATGGGGCCTCCGTCGGTCCGGGACCGGCGCTGCTCGACCGCCCTGCGGCCGGCCGCCTTGACGACCCCTCTGCCGGCCCTTGCATCGAGGACGTGGGACGGGCCGACGCGGAAGACGGCCCGTCGGGCGCGCCTTCGAGGCCGGGCAGGCCGGCACCGCTTCCGGTTCTCGGCGCATCGGAGACGGACGATCCCTGTGCGCGAACCGAAGCCGCTTGTCCCACCAGCACGGGCTCGGGCTGACGGCGGGCAGCGGCATCCGGACCGCCTGATCGTTCGGTATGCGTCGCCCTCGTCACCGGTGCGGGCCGATCGGTCGGTCCCGGTTCGCCCTGGGCTGCCTCGGCCACTTCGGCGGCCTCGGCGGCGTGGACGTGGGCATCGATGGCTTCGATCGACACACCCGACACAGGCGTCTCGGTGGCGGCCTCTTCGACTTCGACGGCCTCTTCGCTCTGGTTGCCGTTCGACTCGATCGCATCCTCCGAATCCGCAGTTCCGTCATCGAGGCGGTCCTTGATCACCTTCAGGGGCAGGAAATGCTCCCGCTGCTGGCGCAGTACCCATCGAAGGCGCTCCACATCGTGTTCGTAGAATTTTCGGTATCCCGAGGGGGTCCGCTCCGGGTTGACCAGTCCCTGGCTTTCGAGGAAACGGATCTTGGAGATGGTGATATCGGGGAATTCCTGACGCAGCAGGGTCAGCACATCGCCGATGGACAAGTACGACCGTCCGCTCACCCTCCTGTCCCCTCAGTGACCACGCCCGCAGCTCCCGATTTCATTCGCCCGTTGCCAGCAAGTACAACAGCTTGAACTTGCCGATCTGCACTTCGTCTCCACTAGCCAGCACGGCATCGTCGATCCGTTCCCGGTTGACGTAGGTACCGTTCAGCGACCCGACATCGCGCACAGTCGTCCCCCCCTCGCCCGTGGTGAACTCGGCATGTCGCCGGGACACCGTGATGTCGTCGAGAAAGATATCGCTTTCTGGGTGACGACCGGCCCTGGTCAGCTCGGACTCCAATACGTACCTGCTTCCCGTGTTCGGCCCCCGTTTGACCACCAGCATGCCCACGCCACGGGGCAGCTCCAGCAGCGTCACCGCCGCATCGTCATCTGTCAGGTCGGCCAGCTCCTCGACGGGCTGAATCGTCACCGTGGTGTCCGACGTGGCCGCGACCAGCACCGAACCACACGACGAGCAGAAATTGACCCCCATCGGATTCCGATGGCCGCAGTTGTGGCAGAACACATCGTCCACGGTAGTCGCTTCGATCCTCCTGGTCTTTACCGGCCTGGCCAGCGGGTTCTAGTCAGTCTGCTATCAACTGCCGGTATGCCTCAGCGTCCAGGAGGGCATCGACTGCGCCGGCGTCCCCAGGCACGATCTCGCAGATCCATCCCTCGCCGTAAGGGTCCTCGTTCAGGCGCTCCGGTGCCCCGGTCAGTTCCTCGTTGACCGTCACGACCTCGCCGGCGATGGGGGAATAGACCTCGGACACCGATTTGGTCGATTCGACTTCGCCCAGCGTTCCTCCCGCCTCCACCGAGGCGCCGACGGCAGGAAGGTCCACAAAGACAACGTCGCCCAGCGCGTCCTGGGCATAGTCGGTGATTCCGATCCGGACGCGCTCGGCCGCCGGTCGGATCCACTCGTGGTCAGAGGAGTAACGGAGATCGTCAGGCACGTTCATGCTTGCGGACCATACCCGAACCGCCCACGCACTGCCGCGGTGGGTGACCGGGCGGCCCGGGCCGCTGTCGTCGCTGACAGGACGGCCGACGCCGCCGCCGACCGCCCGGCGGGCCAGGGCGTGTGTCCCGGCCGCACGCTCAACGAAGCAGCTGTCGGAGGCGTACGGCCCACTCCTGGGCGCGGGCGCCCGCCTCTGCTTCGCTCGGCCCCTCGGCCCAGACATGGGTCACGGGCTCCTCTGGGTCGGGCAGGATCAGAGCCCACCCGTCCACTTCGAGCACTTTCACACCATCGACCAAGACGAGGTCCCGCCCCGACGAGCGCTCGACCAGCGTCCGCATGAGCATGCCCTTTTGTTCCCACGGCGTGTGTACGGAGTCGTGGGCAATGTGGACCTGCGGCAGGTTGTCCACCATGGTGGACAGCCTCTGACCCGTCTTGGTCAGCATGGCCAACAGATTGACCAGGGTGGCGGCGGCATCGTAGGCGGGCAGGAAGCGGGGGAAGATGAAGCCGCCGGTCTGGCTGGCGGCGAAGGTCACGTGCTCGGTGGCGGCCACCTCCATGAGGTGTGAGGCCGAGAGCTTCGTCCAGATGATCTCGGCCCCCGCCTCGGAGCAGATCTTCTCCGCCGCCCGGCTGACGGCGACGGGAAGGGCGACGCGGGCGTTGGGATAGGTCTGGGTGGTCAGCTGGAGCAGGACCAACAGCGCCTCGTCGTCGGTCAGGGGGTGGCCCTTGTCGTCGACGATCACGACATGCTCACCCCCCGGATCGATCACCGCCCCGAGGTGGGCGCCCGACGCCCGCACCAAGTCGGCGACACGGGCGGCGCTGGCCTGCCGGTCGAACGACATCACGCCTTTTGTGTTGGCGTAAGGATTGACGACCAGGACCTCAGCTTCGACCTTGGCCAAGAGGTTGGGCATCACGAAGCTCGACGTGCCAAACGAGTAGTCGAGGACGAGCTTCAGGTCGGCGGTCTTGGTGCTCGACAGATCCACCGAGTCGATCAGGGCGGCTGTGTAGTACTCGAGGGCTCGCGGCGGGAAGCCGATGTCACCAATCTCCCGAGCCAGGACACGGCGGAACTCCTCGCGGTGGTACAAACGCTCGATCTTGCGCTGGGTCACCTCGTCGAGATCGATCCCGTCCTTGTCGAAGAAGCGAATGACGACCGACTCGGGGTCGTCAGGAACCAATCGCACGGTGATGCCCCCGACGCTGCCCGACGACTGCACCTGGAACCTGGTGACCGGCACCGTGGCCGCCTCCAGGTCGTCCACGTTCACGCCCACGGTGTTGCAGCCCACCATGATGGCCCGCTTGAGCACCCGGGCGGCACGGCTGGTGTCGCGCGAGGACGAGATCGTCGCCCCCTTCTCGATGGTGCTGGCCCAGGCCATCGACAAGCGCACGGCCAGCTCAGGGCTGATGTCGACGTTGGCCAGTCCTTGAACCCCTTCGCGACCGAAGAGCGAGCGGGCGCCACGCGACTCCCAGATGATCGACGAGTTGACGATGGCCCCCGCCTCCACCGTCTTGAACGGATAGATCTTGACCCCCGGCCGGATCTCTGCGTGGGCCCCGACGAAGCACTCGTCGCCCAGGACCACCCCCTCCTCGCAACGCACCCCTTGGCGCAGGTCGGTGCTTCGGCCCAGCACGCTGCCCTCGATCCGAACCCCTGACCCCAGATAGGCGTTGTCATGGACGACCGATCGCTGCACCGACGAGTTGTCCCCCAGGCGGATGTTCGAGCCCAGGGTGCAGTACTCGCCCAACTGGGTACCGGGCCCGATGAAGCAGTTGTCGCCGATGACGGCCGGCCCGGCGATCGACACGGACGGGTCGATCTCGGTGCCCTTGCCCAGCCACACACCGGGGCGGAGGGGAAACCCCTCGATCTGCACCTCGACCCGCCCGTCGAGGATGTCCTGATGGGACTTGAGGTACGCCGAGAGGGTGCCGACGTCCTCCCAGTAGCCGTCGGCCACGTACCCGTAGAGGGGCTTCTCGGCCTCGAGGACGGCCGGGAACGTCTCGCCAGAGAAGTCCACCGGACGGCCTTCAGGGATGAAATCGAAGATCTCAGGTTCGAGAACGAAGATCCCGGTGTTGATGGTGTCGCTGAACACCTGGCCCCACGTCGGCTTCTCCAAGAACCGCTCGACGGCGCCGTCCTCTTGGGTGATGACGATGCCGAACTCGAGCGGATTGTCGACGGCCTTGAGGGCCAGCGTGGCCAACGCACCTCGCTTCTCGTGGAAGGCCACCACTTCGGAGAGGTCGATGTCGGTCAGCACGTCCCCGGAGATGACCAGGAACCGCTCGTCGAGCTCGTCGCGCGCGTTGCGCACGGAGCCGGCCGTACCCAGCGGGGTCTCTTCGGTGGCGTACACCATGCGCACGCCGAACTCCGACCCGTCGCCGAAGTAGGTGCGGATGGCGTTGGCCATGAAGGCCACGGTGACGACGATGTCCTCGAACCCGTGCGTCCTCAGCAGGTTGACCACGTGCTCCATCATCGGCACGTTGGCCATGGGCAACATCGGCTTGGGTTGGTTGGAGGTGAGCGGGCGCAGTCGGGTGCCCTCACCTCCGGCCATGATGACAGCCTTCATCGAGTCCCCTCAGAGGTGGTGGTGGCCGGTGCCTGATGGGCGCGTCGCCCCTCGGACAGCGCGTGCCGGGCCACGGGAATGTACGAGCCCGCCGCGATCCAGGCCAGGATCAAACCGATGATCCCCGTCACCCAGGCAATGTCGGTAATGGGTGTCTGCCAGTGGGCCGTGCCGTGGCCCAACAGGAACGCGGGATACGAGAACATGAGTGCGAACGTACCCGCCTTTCCCACCCACAACACGTCTATCCGCTTCGCCCCCAGCGAGGCCAGGACCAAGACGGCGATGGAAACCACGGCCTCGCGGGCGACGGTGGCGACCCCGAACCACACCGGGACCGCCCCGTACACGATGATGGCGATGACCGACGTGCCGACCAGCACCCGATCGGCCACGGGATCGAGAACCTTGCCCAGGGTGGAGACCTGGTGGAACCGACGGGCGACATGACCGTCGATCCAATCGGTGGCGCCGAGCACGCCGAGCAGGATGGCCGCCGCCGATTGGCGGTGCGCACCGAAGAGCAACCACAAGAAGACGGGGATGCACCCCAGTCGGACCAGGGTGATCACATTGGGGACGGTGAAGATGCGATCGAGGTGCTCATCGTCTTGCCGTGGCACTACATCCCCGTGCCGTGGGACTGCACCGTCTTGCGGTGGCACCGCATCCGCCGTCAGCGGCACTGTCTCCACGCCCAGTGCTTCGGCCCTGTCGATGCCTTCCACGCAATGATTCTACGGTCGTCGCCCACCCCGACGGCGCTCCTTCCCAACAGAGCGCCCTTGAACTTCTCCCCAGGGCGCGCTCGAACTCCGGAAACGACCCCGGTAAGGCAGGCTCTGAGCGGTTCTTCCATCACCCGCTCGATCCCGACGTCTCGCCGGTCTGGCCCGTGCCTGGACTACGCCTGCCCGGGGGGCTCCATCTCATTTAGGCGGACTTTGTAGTTCGCCGCCTTGGCCTCGAGCTCTCCCATCATGCCGGCCAGGCGCTCCTGTTTTCCTCGGACCACGGCTCGGAGCTTCTTGTTGATCTCGGTCGCCTCCATGAGGATCTCGCGGCGTCGGGCGTCGTCCGCACCCGATCGATACTCGCTGCGCAACCCGGACAGGTCGTCTTCTCCCCGAAGGACATCGCGGATCTCGCCCAGGTCGAACCCGAGAAGGGATTGCAGCTCCCGGATGTGGACCAGTCGGGCCACGTCTTCCTCGCTGTACCGGCGAGCACCCCCGACTGAGTAACCGGTGGGGACCAAGAGCCCGCGCTCCTCGTACCAGCGCAGGGTCCGACTGGAGACGCCGGCGCGCTCGGCCGCCTCTCCGATCCGCAAGGTCACCGGTGCTTCCGTCTCGGCGTCGTTTCCCTCGGCCTCCGGGTTGGATACGTCCGGCGTGGCGTCCCCCTTGACCTCGCCTGGCTTGGATGCGCCCGGGCTGGCGTCGCCTTGTTTGGCGTTGCCCGGATTGGATCCTGCCTTCGCCGTCATGGGCCGACCCACATACTGGGTGGTTCGCCACCGCTCCGTGGTTCCCCACCGCTCCACACGACGGAACCCCAACGGACGGAGCTCCACGGGAATGCATTGCTGGAATGACCGTTCACAACCTTCTCCTCACCGTCCAGGCCGACCGGGGGTCTCGACCAGCCTTGGCTGGTCTTGGTTGGCTGACGTGGGCCCCCCGGCTGATCTCAACGACTCCGCCCACAGTACAGGCGGGGCGGGGCGGCAACGGGGCACTCCGGTACCAGGCACTCCGTAACAGGCACTCCGGCTGGCCGAGCGGACAGCCAAGCAGGGGGCGCATGCAGATGTGATACGCAAGGCGGATGCCCCGATTCGAACCGTTCCAGGGACTGCGGTACGACGTGTCCCGGGTTGATCCGAACGCAGTCATCGCCCCGCCCTACGACGTCATCGAGCCGCCACAACGAGCCGCCCTGGCCCGTCGCCACAGCGCCAACGCGGTACGGGTCGAGCTACCCGAGCAAGACACCCGGACCGGCCTCGACCGCTACCAGAACGCCGCCTACCTCCTGGCCGAATGGCAAGAGGAGCACAAGCTGCGGCGCGATCCGAGCCCGTCGTTCTATGCCTACCGAATGACCCCGCCCGGTGGCGGTCACGCCACCACCGGGATCATCGGAGCACTGGCCATCGATGGAGGCGGCACAGGCGAAGTCCTCCCCCATGAAGAGACGCTTCCCAAGCCCAAGAGCGATCGCCTCGAATTGCTCAGGGCGACCAACGCCAACCTCTCCCCCATCTGGGGACTCTCACTCACGCCCGGCATGGCCAAGACCTACGCCACAGACGGGGCTCCGGACGTCTCTGCTACCGACGACGACGGGGTCCGACATGAGCTATGGGTCATCGACGACGAGCAAACCGTCGACGCCATCAGGACGGCCGTGTCCGCGTCGCCCGTGGTCATTGCCGACGGCCACCATCGCTACGAGACGTCGTTGGCCTTCCAGCGCGAGCGTCGAGAGGCCCTCGGCGGCCCGGTACCCGGCGACTTCGATTTGATCATGGCCCTGGTGGTGGAGCTGTCCGCCGACGAGCTGGCTGTCGGGCCCGTCCACCGGGTCCTGTCCGGGTTGCCCGACGGGATCGACCTGGTGGATGCGTTCTCCTCGTGGTTCGAAGTCATGCGGGCCGGCGAATTCACGGCCAGGAACACCGCTGCGGTGGGGGACTCCGGCGCACTCGCCCTCGTCATGGAGTCAGGGGTGTGGCTGCTGTCGCCCAAGGACGGTACGGCCGAAGCGGCCGGTTCCGACCTGGATTCCTCGATGGTGGCCCTGGTCCTGGCCGAACTGCCCGAGCATGAGATGGAATTTCGTTATACCTGGCGCGACGCGGTAGCCGACGTCGAGAGCAAGGACGCCCAAGCCGCAGTTCTGCTGCGCCCGGTGACTGTCGAGCAGATCGGGGCGTGGGCCGACGCCGGACGACGCATGCCGCCCAAGAGCACGTACTTCCATCCCAAGCCGCGCACGGGCATGGTCTACCGGACCCTGGCCGCGCCGGACTGAGCTCGGACCGCCGGCTCGCCGGCAACCAGGCCCTCCTTTGCCGACGACCAGGCCGACTCACCCAGAACAGGCCGCCCAGAGCAGGCCGCCCAGAGCAGGCCGCCCAGACCAGGCCACCCAGACCAAAACCAGGACCAAGCCACGCAGACGGCGCGACCTGTCCAGCGGCAGGTCCGTTAGGACACCGTCCAGGACGAACCCGAGCGGAGCAGGTCCTTCACGTCCCCGATGCCCTTGCGCTCCACCGCCTCATCGAGCTGGCGGTTCATCGACGTCCCGTAATCGGGGCGGTCCACGTCCCGGAAGACGCCGATCGGCGTGGGCTCGTAGGGGCCCCGCGACAGGCGGCTCAGCTGGAAGGCCAGGCCCGGGCTGTCCTGGTGCTCATCGTGGACGAGGAGAGCCTTCTCGCCGACATCGGCCACCGAGACCACCTCGAGCGAGCCATCGGGGTGCAGGACCACGCCATGCTCACCTTCGGCCCCGAACCGGATCGGCTCGCCGTGGGCCAACGGAATCAGCATGTTCGCCCGGTTGTCCTTGCCGGTGATCTGGGCGAAGGCGCCATCGTTGAAGACGTTGCAGTTCTGGTAGATCTCCACGAACGAAGCACCCTTGTGCTGATGGGCCCGCCGGAACGTCTCCATCATGTGCTTGCGGTCCATGTCGTGGGTACGGGCCACGAAGGTGGCCTCGGCCCCGAGGGCCAGGCTCAACGGATTGAACGGCTGCTCGAGGGACCCGAACGGCGTCGACTTGGTCACCTTGGCCACTTCGGAGGTGGGCGAGTACTGGCCCTTGGTCAACCCGTAGATCTGGTTGTTGAACAGCAGGATCGTCAGGTTGACGTTGCGCCGCAGCGCGTGGATCAGATGATTGCCGCCGATGGAGAGCGAGTCGCCATCCCCGGTGACCACCCACACATCGAGATCGGGGCGCGTTGTGGCCAGCCCGGTGGCGATGGCCGGGGCCCGTCCGTGGATCGAGTGCATGCCGTAGGTGTTCATGTAATACGGGAAGCGAGCAGCGCAGCCGATCCCCGAGAGGAAGACGGTGCTCTCGCGGCGCACGCCCAGATCGGGAAGCAGCATCTGCACGGCGGCCAGGATGGAGTAGTCCCCGCAACCTGGACACCACCGCACCTCCTGGTCGGACGACCAGTCCTTCCGGGAGGTCTCTGGCACCGCTACCGGTTCTGCCAGGTCAGTCATCAGTCCGTCGCCTTTCCATTGCCCGCGCTGTCGCCCGCACCCACGGCCACCCCCGAGTGTTCGACGCCGTCGGGGATTTCGCCGATCTGCTGCAGGATGGCTGCTTCGATCTCCGCGGCGCGGAAGGGCAGGCCCTGCAGCTTGGTGAACGACACCACATCGACCAAGAACTCTGCCCGCAACAGCTTGTTCAGCTGTCCCAGGTTGACCTCGGGCACCAGGACCTTGTCGTAGGCGCCGAGCACCGCTTCCAGGTTCGACGGGAAGGGGTTGAGGTGCACGAGATGGGCGTGGGCCACCTTTTGACCGCGGGCCCTGACCCGCCTGACCCCAGCGGCGATGGCGCCGTAGGTGGAACCCCAGCCGACCACGAGCACCTTGGCGTCGGCATCGGTGTCGTCCACCTCCAAGAGGGGGATGTCGTTGGCGATGCCGGCGATCCGAGCGGCGCGCAGGCGGCTCATGCGTTCGTGGTTGGCCCCGTCGTAGGCCACGTTTCCGCTTCCGTCCGCCTTCTCCAGCCCGCCGATACGGTGCTCGAGCCCCGGGACGCCGGGTGGTGCCCACGGACGGGCCAAGGTGTCCTCGTCCCGGATGTAGGGCCAGAAGGTCTGCTCGCCATCGGGACCGGTGTGGTTCGGGGCCGTGGCGAAGTTGGGATCGATCTCGGGCAGGTCCTCCAGATTGGGAAGACGCCAGGGCTCGGTTCCGTTGGCCAGGTACCCGTCGGAGAGGAGCATCACCGGCGTGCGGTACTTCACGGCCAGGCGCACGGCCTCGATGGTGGCCTCAAAGCAGTGGGAGGGCGTCATGGCGGCCACGATGGGCAACGGCGCCTCGCCGTGGCGCCCGTACATGGCGTGTAGCAGGTCGGCCTGCTCGGTCTTGGTGGGCAGTCCGGTGGAGGGACCGCCGCGCTGGATGTCGATGATTACCAGGGGCAGTTCCAGGCTGATGGCCAGCCCCACGGTCTCGGCCTTGAGGTCGACGCCAGGACCCGACGTCGTGGTCACACCCAGGGCGCCACCGAATGCAGCCCCGAGGGCCGCACCCACCCCAGCGATCTCATCTTCGGCTTGGAACGTGCGCACCCCGAACTGCTTGTGCTTGGACAGCTCGTGGAGAATGTCCGAGGCGGGGGTGATGGGGTACGTGCCGAGGAAGAGCGGCAATCCGGCCTGCGTGGCCGCGGCGATCAGCCCCCAGGCCGCCGCGGTGTTCCCGGTGATGTTGACGTACTCGCCCGGCTCCTGCACGGCCGGGCGCACCTCGTAGGAGGACTCGAAGAGCTCGGCGGTCTCGCCGAAGTGGTAGCCGGCCTTGAAGGCGCGGAGGTTGGCCTCTTTCACCATGGGCTTGGGGGCGAAGCGCTTCTCGATCCACTCCTCGGTGGCCTCGGTGGGGCGGGTGTAGAGCCAACTGATGAGCCCGAGGGCGAAGAAGTTCTTGGATCGCTCCGCGTCCCGGGGCTTCACACCGGCTTCCTTGCACACCTCGGTGGTGATCGAGGTCATCGGAACCTCGTAGACCGTGTAGGCGGACAAGGAGCCATCCCCCAGCGGGTTGGCGGCATAGCCGGCCTTGGTCAGGTTGCGCTCGTCGAAGGCGTCGACGTTGACGATGAGGGTGGTCCCGGGAGGCAGGGTGGCGGTGTTCGCCTTCAGCGCCGCCGGGTTCATGGCCACCAGGACGTTGGGGTCGTCACCGGGGGTCAGGATGTCGTGGTCGGAGATGTGGACCTGGAAGGCCGACACGCCGGCGAGCGTCCCGGCCGGGGCCCGGATCTCGGCCGGGAAGTCCGGAAACGTGGCCAGGTCGTTGCCGAAGAGGGCCGAGGAGGTGGTGAACCTGTCCCCCGCCAGCTGCATGCCGTCCCCCGAGTCGCCGGCGAAGCGAATGACTACGCGGTCAAGTACTCGAGGGGATGGCTCGTTGATCGTGGTGTCGGACACCCATGCTCCTCTGGTTGTTCTGCTGCGAGCAGTCGCCGGTATGACGCTCGGCGCTGTCGGTGCGTGAATTCCCTGTGAATTTTCCTCTACGGATGATTCTGCCTGCTCCCGGTTCCACGCTTACGCTTTCACTCTACCGCCGCCCCCAATCGTGGGCGGCGACGGTGCCGTTGGACCACCTGGTGGGCCCGCCAACCCGGCCTGGATCCCGCCCATTGCCACGGCTCGTTTGCCCGATTTTGATGCCCCCTACCGCGGGGCCGCTCAGGCGATGGTGATCGATTTGTCCAGGTAGACGTCCTGGATGGCGTGAATGAGGGCGGCACCCTCGTCGGTGGGCCGCTGGAAGGCCTTCCGCCCGACAATGAGCCCGGCGCCCCCGGCCCGCTTGTTGATCACTGCGGTGCGGACGGCCTGGGCGAGGTCGTCTGCACCCTTGGACTCCCCACCCGAGTTGATCAGCCCGATACGTCCGGCGTAGCAGTTGGCCACCTGCCAACGGGTCAGGTCGATGGGGTGGTCGGTGGTCAGTTTGGAGTACACCAACGGGTCCGTCTTGCCGAAGGACAGGGCGTTGTAGCCCCCGTTGTTCACAGGCTGCTTCTGCTTGATGATGTCGGCCTCGATGGTCACGCCCAGATGATTGGCCTGACCGGTGAGGTCGGCCGACAGGTGGTAGTCGACGCCGTCCTTGTTGAAGGCGGGGTTGCGGAGGTAGCACCACAGCACGGTGAACAGGCCCAGGCGGTGGGCCTCGGCGAACATGGCGGACACCTCGCCGATCTGCCGGTCGGCGTGCTCGGAGCCGAAGTAGATGGTCGCCCCCACGCCGATGGCCCCGAGATCCGCGGCCTGCTGGGCCGATCCGAACATGGTCTGGTCGTAGGTGTTCGGGTAGTTGAGGAAGTCGTTGTGGTTGAGCTTGACGATGAAGGGCATCCGCTCGGCGTATTGACGAGAGACGATGCCCAGCCCCCCGAGCGTGGTGGCGATGGCGCTGCAGTCGGCGGCGATGGCCAGCTCGATCAGGTTGGCCGGGTCGAAGTAGGCCGGGTTCTTGGCGAAGCTGGCTGCGGCCGAGTGCTCGATGCCCTGGTCGACCGGGAGGATGGACAGGTAGCCAGTGCCAGCCAGGCGGCCCGTGCCGTACATGGTGGCCAGGTTCCTGATCACGGTGGAGGAACGGTCAGACTCGCCGAAGACGCGCGAGAGGTGCTCGGGGCCGGGATGCATGAGGTTGTCCGCCGGGAACGCCGTGGCCTTGTAGTTCAGTAGCGAATCGGCTTCGGCGCCAAGGAGTTTTTCGAGGTCCATGAGCGCCGAGCCTAATGGGCGCGACGCGGACCGTTCGGCCTGCGCCGGGACCGAGTCGGGGGCCCCAGGGACTCCAGCCGATCGGCGACGTCATAGGCATCGGGGTCGACGGCGGCGATCCGCAAGAAGAGCTCCCGGGCCCGCGGAAGCTCCCCCGAACGTTCCGTGAGATCGGCCAAGACGTACCACTGCCGGAGGTGTCGGTCGGCCGGATTCCGGACGAGTCTTCCCGCCCCGGCCTCAACCAAGAGGTTGATGGCGCCGGTCAGGTCCCCGTTGTCGGCTCGCGTGCCAGCGAGGACGAGACGGCCCTCGGTGAGGACCTCGGGATCGGGTGAACCTCGGCGCAGCTCGTCCCACAGTGCTTCGACCTTCTTGGGCCGGCCCAGGGCCCGGTGGCAGTCCATCCGCACCGGATGCATGTCGACCGATCCGGTCAGTGCGGCAAAGGCCTCCAGGTTGGGCAGGGCCGCTTTCCAAAAGCCCAACTGGTACTGGCTGAGCGCCACGAGCTCTCGCGCCGACGGGGCGTTGGGGATGGCGTCGACCACCGTCTTGAGGATGCGCGAGGCATCCCGGTACCGCTCCCGCTCGTAGGCACCGATTCCCGCGGCCATACGCTCGCTGATCCGGGGCCTGAGGGTGCTCCAGTCAGGTCCGGCAGCTGAGGCCAGCTCGTTGGCGATGTCGGGGGGTAGCTCGGCCGGTCCGTCAGCCGGCACGGGACGGTGCGACGGCGACCTGGGTGACTCGGAAGTCCGGCGGGGCGGACGGCGGTCCGATTCCACCCACTGCTCGGGTTCGAACGCATCCGATCGGGTCCGGCGCTGCCGGCGGTCATCAGGTGAGTCCTCGCCGGCACCGTGGCCGTCGTTCCCATCGCGCACGGTGCTCGCCCCTCGGCGAGCCACGCTGCCCCACCCCTTGCGCACCACCGGCGACCGGTCTTCGTAGGGTCGTCGTTCCGAACGGCCGCCGCTCTGGTCGCCCTGCCTGACGCGGCCACCCTGTCGGGGAGGGCCGCTTGGCCTGTCACTGCCGCCCTGTCGCCCGCCGCTTCCTTGCCTGTCGTCGGAGCGACCAGATCCACGAGGCCCACCCGCCGGCCGGTCCGACCTGGTGCTGTCGCCGCGCTGGGGTCGAGCTGCCGGACGAGCGGACCTGCTGGGGGGGCGACCCGAGCCAGGGCTGCTCTCTTCGCGCATCGGTCTCGCTGCCGGACGACCCGAGCCGCCGGTCGGCCGGCCCGATCCGCTAGTGGGCCGACCAGAGACCGTGTTGTCGCCTCGCCGTGGTCGAGCGGCCGGACGAGCGGAGCTGCCGGGGGGGCGACCCGAGCCAGTTCGGCCGCTTCCGCTGCCTCCGCTCGAGCTCCACCCACTCGAGGAGCGAGACGAGGAACGCTCATTGGATGGGCCGGCGGATCTGCTCCTGGACGGGCTCCGGTCCGATCCTGCGCCCGATCGGCCGGTAGATCCGGCACCTGATCGGCCTGTACCGGACCGCCCAGTCCCACCTGGCCGCGGACCCGACTGGCTTCGCGACCCCGTTGGTCGGCCTTGTCCGCCAGCGCTTCCCTGGGCGGCGCGGCCGGTCCTGTCGCCTTGGCCTGCTCCGCCTCTGCCCCGCTGGCCATCGCCCTGCCTCGAGTTACCGGTTCCGCCCTGCCTGGCCCCGTGTCCCTTTCCCTGGGCACCTCCGGTGCCACGCGGGCGCGGAGAACCAGACGGTGTTCGAGGGGTCATGAGAGTTAAGTGTAGTCAACGGGCTGAATAACCCTGCAGGCTCCCGGGGGCGCGAAACAGCTGACCAGCTGCGGCGTGTCCGGAGCCTGGCGATCACGATCACGACAGTGGTGCCAACGCCGATGAGGACCGCCGCAACAGGCGAATGATTGGGAATGCTTCGATCGTCTGCGCCGCCAGTGGTAGGCGGCGATCGAGCAGATGAGATGCGACCTCTTGCCGCTTCAGATCGTCCCCCAAAGTCGACTCGAGTAGGTCAGAGCCGCTCGAGTGCGACATATCGGCTGCCAGCAGATCCCAAGCCCGACGCTGATCGCCGCGGGCAAGTTGGCCGTTCACCACCGCAATTCCGTCAAGAGCGAGTAACTCGTCGGCAAAGAGAGCTGCTCCTTCTTTGGCGACATAGCAATAAACCGACTCAAGTACCCGACCATCATGTTGCACTCTGCCAATTTCCCGCAGGAGATATTTCGAGCCCAGACGTTCGGTCTCATTCATTCGTTCGAACTGCCGGACGGTTAGCCAAGTGACGAACACGGAGACCCTGGTCCCAGACGATTCAACAACGG
This sequence comes from uncultured Acidimicrobiaceae bacterium, assembly GCA_963781305.1. GTDB lineage: Bacteria > Actinomycetota > Acidimicrobiia > Acidimicrobiales > RAAP-2 > DASXMT01. The sequence goes on along the minus strand of CAWAFL010000011.1, from coordinate 1,538,103 downwards.
TTACCGGGATGGACCCATACCTCGCCTGATGAGCCGCGTAGACAACATCTATTCCATCAACGGTGACCTTGGCGACGACTATTTCACGTTCGGCGGCGGCCTCGGACATCCAAATCTGTCCAAGGAACTTTCTATCCAGCTGTCGAGTCGATGCATTCGAGCCAATGGCAAGGACTGCGATTCGGCCCGCCGTATCGGCTTCTCCGATCGTCTCGAGCGGAAGAACCAGTCCGTTCCTCCAGAGGTACGACTTCTGAGGGTGCTCAAAGGGGTAGTCGATCGGATCCAGGAAGCCGGGTCGGTCATCCTCTGTATTTGGGTGCGCCACCGACATGAACACAAGATAGGCACAACATCGCTCCGTCCACGATGTCCCCCGCCGGCTTGTTGAGAAAGACCTCGCCGCGACTCGCGACTACGAGTCCGGGTACGACAAAACCCCCCGCATAGGCGGGGGGTTTTGTGCTGAGAAATCCCGGCGGCGTCCTACTCTCCCAGGGGGCTACCCCCCAAGTACCATCGGCGCTGACGGGCTTAACTGCCGTGTTCGGAATGGGAACGGGTGTCTCTCCGCCGCCATGGCCACCGGAAATCGTGCGCTCTCGGGGCTCCAGCTGTGAATCCGAACGAATCCATAGCGAACCCGGCGTGACCGAATATCGGTCACCCCTGAGCGTTCCATAGCGAGCACGAGCAAGTTTCCAAGCCCTCGGCCGATTAGTACCGGTCAGCTGAATGCGTTGCCGCACTTACACTTCCGGCCTATCAACGTGGTCGTCTGGCCACGGGCCTTACCAGGTTAACCCTGTGGGAGATCTCATCTAGGAACGAGCTTCGCGCTTAGATGCTTTCAGCGCTTATCCCACCCGAAGGTCGCAAATCAGCCGTGCCCTTGGCAGGACAACTGACACACGAGAGCTTCGTCCGTCCCGGTCCTCTCGTACTAGGGACAGCCTTCCTCAAATCTCCTACGGCTGCATCGGATAGGGACCGAACTGTCTCACGACGTTCTAAACCCAGCTCGCGTACCGCTTTAATGGGCGAACAGCCCAACCCTTGGGACCGGCTTCAGCCCCAGGATGCGACGAGCCGACATCGAGGTGCCAAACCTTCCCGTCGATATGGACTCTTGGGGAAGATGAGCCTGTTATCCCCGGGGTACCTTTTATCCGTTGAGCAACGGCGCTTCCACAAGCAACCGCTGGATCACTATGCCCTGCTTTCGCACCTGCTCGACTTGTAGGTCTCGCAGTCAAGCTCCCTTGTGCCATTGCACTCGACGGCTGATTGCCAACCAGCCTGAGGGAACCTTTGGGCGCCTCCGTTACGTTTTAGGAGGCGACCGCCCCAGTCAAACTACCCACCTGACGCTGTCCCTGATCCGGATAACGGACCGAAGTTAGGGTTCCGGCACATAAAGGGTGGTATTTCAAGGTTGACTCCACACTGGCTAGCGCCAATGCTTCAAAGTCTCCCACCTATCCTACACAATATGTACTAAAACTCAACATCAAGCTGTAGTAAAGGTCCACGGGGTCTTTCCGTCCTGATGCAGCTAACGAGCATCTTTACTCGTACTTCAATTTCGCCGGGTCTGTGGTTGAGACAGTAGGAAAGTCGTTACGCCATTCGTGCAGGTCGGAACTTACCCGACAAGGAATTTCGCTACCTTAGGCACTTTTGTTACTACTTATTGTCGCTCCTCAAGTCTCTGAGGACACACCGATAAGCGGCTAGATCATTTCTGCCTAGCTCCCCATGTCGCCATGGGGGTCGGACTGTATCTTCATCCTCGTTCGGCCTCCTTCAGTGGGAACTGAAGTGGTGTCGATCAAGGAGCCTCGCGTGCAGTCTCTGAGGATCCCGCCAGTACTTGCTCAATATTTCTTGCAAGGACCAACGGTTTCCTGCTGATTGTCCGCACCGGATGGATTTTCACTGCTCATGCCAAGACCCTGTAGAGAGGGTATGACACGAACGAGTACCACCGGATACTCGGATGTTCCAGCATATAGCGGGGTTTTTTAACGGCCAGGTTAAAGTACTAACCGTTATAGTTACGGCCGCCGTTTACCGGGGCTTAGGTTCAGAGCTTCGCCCGAGGGCTAACCCTTCCCCGTAACCTTCCGGCACCGGGCAGGCGTCAGAGCGTATACATCGTCTTACGACTTCGCACGCTCCTGTGTTTTTAGTAAACAGTCGCTTTCCCCTATTCTCTGCGACCCCTTCAGACTCAGGACGCGAAGTCCATCATCCTAGTGAGGCCCTCCTTCTCCCGAAGTTACGGAGGTATTTTGCCGAGTTCCTTAACCACAGTTCTCCCGATCGCCTTGGTATTCTCTACCCGCCCACCTGTGTCGGTTTGGGGTACGGGCACCGTGCCAGCTCGCTAGAAGCTTTTCTCGGCAGCATGGGATTAGTGACTTCGCCTGTTACGGCTCGGCATCGCGTCTCAGAGTGAATGAAGTCCGGATTTGCCTAGACCTCCTCCTACACGCTTACCCCAGGACAACCAACGCCTGGGCTCACCTACCCTCCTGCGTCCCTCCTTCGCTTTCCGCCACGGGGTCGGTCGGTTCGCCTCGAAAGACAGCCCCTTAGGACACCCATATTGGAATTGGCGCGGACACGGTGGTACTGGAATATCAACCAGTTGTGCATCGACTACGCCTCTCGGCCTCGCCTTAGCTCCCGACTTACCCTGGGAGGATTAGCCTTCCCCAGGAACCCTTGGGCTTACGGCGGAGGGGTTTCTCACCCCTCTCTCGCTACTCATACCAACATTCTCACTCGACCACGCTCCACGACGGTTTACACCGCCGCTTCTCAGCAAGATCGACGCTCCCCTACCACTCCCACTCTGTAACTCCCACGCGCTACACGACGTCTTGCGACATCGTCACGTGAGCAGAATGGAAATCCGTAGCTTCGGCTATTGACTTGAGCCCCGTTACATTGTCCGCGCAGGACCACTCGACCAGTGAGCTATTACGCACTCTTTTAAGGATGGCTGCTTCTGAGCCAACCTCCTGGCTGTCTTCGCGTTCCCACATCGTTTTCCACTTAGTCAATAATTAGGGGCCTTAGCTGACGGTCTGGGCTG
>CAWAFL010000011.1:0-1530000 GCA_963781305.1 uncultured Acidimicrobiaceae bacterium | reverse complement strand
CAGCGCTCGCTTGGTGTACAGGCGCAGGTCGGTGGCCACCTGGTCGTTCCGGCTCCGGCCGGTGTGGAGCTTGGCCCCCACGTCACCGGCGATCTCGGTCACCCGCCGCTCGACGGCGGTGTGGATGTCCTCGTCGTCCGGGGCGAAGGACAGCGTCCCTGCCTCCAGCTCGCCTTCCACCTTGTCCAATGCGGCGAGGAGGATATCCACCTCGTCGGCGTCCAGGATGCCGCCCCGACCCAGGGCGCGCACATGGGCACGCGACCCGGCGAGATCGTCGCCGGCCAGCTCCTGATCGAAGTGCAGGCTGACCGAAAAGGCCATGACCTCCTCCGCCGTGCCGCCACCCAGGCGACCATGCCACAAGGTCATGAGGAGGCGACACCCGATTCCGAGGCTGCAGGCGCAGGGGCAGCCGGTTCGGAGGCCGCTGGCGCTGGTGCTGACGCTGGTGGCGCGGGAGCAGGGGCCGCCGGTTCGGAGACTACCGACGCAGGGGCTGCCGACGCTGGGGCAGCCGATCCGGGGGCAGCCGTGCCGGGGTTGGCCGAGGGGACCTGTTGGCGCGCCGACCAGGTGGCGACGCCCTGGCCCCACAGCCGAACGAAGCCGGCGGCGTCCTGGTGGCGGAAGGTGTCGGCCGCCTCGTAGGTGGCCAGACCGTAGTCGTAGAGGCTCACCGGGCTGCGACGCCCGACCACGAAGCACTTGCCCGGCTCGCACCGCAAGCGGACCTCGCCGGTCACGTAGGTCTGCGATTCGACGAAGAACGCATCGAGTGCCTGCTTGAGCGGCGAGAACCAGAGCCCGTCGTAGACCAGCTCGGACCAACGGGGCTCCAGGCGGGCCTTCTCGTGGTGCAGGTCACGTTCCAGCGTGAGGTCCTCGAGGTCGCCATGGGCCAGCAACAATGCCAGTGCGCCCGGACATTCGTAGGTCTCCCGGCTCTTGATGCCCACGCGACGGTTCTCCACCATGTCCAAACGGCCGAATCCGTACGCGCCGGTCACCTGGTTGAGCTCGGCGATGAGCACATCGGCATCGAGCAGCCGGCCATCGAGGGACACCGGCACCCCGGACTCGAAGCCCACCACGATCTCGACGGGCTCGGTAGCCGTCTGCCTGGTCATGGTGTAGACGTCCTCGGGCGGCTGGTTCCAGGGGTCCTCGATGACCCCGCACTCGATGGCCTTGCCCCACAGGTTCTCGTCGATCGAGTAGGGCTTCTCCTTCGTCACCGACAGGGGGATGCCCCAGGTGGCCGCGTACTCGATGCAGTCGGCGCGGGTCAGGCCCCACACCCGGGCCGGGGCCAGGACCTCGAGGTCGGGGGCGAGGGCGCGGGTGCCGACCTCGAAGCGGACCTGGTCGTTCCCCTTGCCCGTGCAGCCGTGGGCCACGGCGTGGGCGTCGTGGCGCCTGGCCTCGGCCACCAGATGGCGGACGATGACCGGCCGGGACAGGGCCGAGACCAGCGGATACTTCCCCTCGTACTTGGCGTTGGCGATCAGCGCGGGCACGCAGAAGTCCTGGGCCATCTCGCGCCGGGCGTCGACCACGGTGGCCTCGATGGCCCCGGCGGCCAATGCCCGCTCCCGGATGGCGTCCCAGTCCGCCTCGTCGGCGTCCGCGTTCTGGCCCACGTCGACGGCGACGGCGATGACCTCTGCGCCCTCGTTCTCGATGAGCCAACGGACGGCTACGGACGTATCCAGCCCTCCGCTGTAAGCCAAGACCACTCGTTTTGCCACGATTACCCTCTTTTCTTCGAACTGTTCGAGTCGACGTGGGACGCCCGTTCCGTCCCGCTCTGCGTCTGAGTCCCTGCTCCGGCCCTAGTCCCTGCTCCGGCCTGCGCGCCCCGTTCGGCCCTGTGTCTCGCCTTTGGTCCCGTTCCCGCCGTCAGGCTTGCCTTCCGCCTGTGTCGACGTCGTCGATGTCTTTGATGTCTTCGATGTCGCCCCGTTCGCCGACTTGGTCGCTGCGGGCAGGGGTATGCCGCCGCTGTCGGGCAGTATGGCCCCGGCCGGGCCGGACAGCGATTCCAACCCCGACACCGAGGCCAGACGGGCTGCGACGCCCGCTCCCCCGGTCGCCTCGGCCGCCACCACCAGCACGGTGTCGTCTCCGGCGACGGTGCCGATCACCCCGGGGAACCCGCTCCGGTCGAGCGCCGATCCTACGACATGGGCTGAACCGGGCGGCGTCCGCAGCACGACGAGGTTGGCCGAGAATGCCGCCTCCACCACCCATTCGCCCAGGATCCGACGGAGATGGTCCTCCGGGGCCACCTGATGGGAGGGCAGCTCGGGCAGGGCGTATGCCGTGTCCCCACCGGGTAGGCGCACCTTGAGCGCACCCAGCTCCTCGAGATCCCGCGACACCGTGGTCTGGGTGGCCTCGATCCCCTCGCCGGCCAACAGCTCGACCAGGTGGGTCTGACTGCCCACCGCCCTCGTCTCCAAGAGCTTGGTGATGCGGTGCTGGCGTTGGTGCTTCGTCACCTTCATCGGGAACCTCCGGTCGGCTCGTGGTCGTCGCCCTGGTGGCCCGGTTGGCCCGGTTGGCCCGGTTGGCTAGGTCCGGCGTGGGTCAGCCAGGCCAGGAGCCCGCGCATGGCGTGCATCCGGTTGGCGGCCTGGGGCCAGATCCGGCTCTGGGGTCCGTCCACCACCTCGGCGGCGATCTCCTCGCCGCGATGGGCGGGGAGGCAGTGCAGCACGATGGCGTCGGGTGCGGCCCGCTTCATCAGTGCCTGATCGACGGTGAATCCGGAGAAGGCCTGCAGCCGGGCGGCGGACTCGTCCTCTTGGCCCATCGACGTCCAGACGTCGGTGTAGACCGCGTCGGCCCCGGCGGCGGCGTCGGCCGGATCCTCGGTCACCAACCCCGTGCCGCCCAGCATCCGAATCCGCTCGAGGTGGGCATCGCTCGGGCCATAGCCCTTCGGTGAGGCCACGTTGACGGTGAGCCCGGCCATGGCGCCGGCCAGGGCCAGCGACAACCAGACATTGTTGGCGTCGCCGATGTAGGCCACCGTCCGGCCTTCGAGCGAGCCACCGAACTCGTGTCGCAGGGTCAACAAGTCGGCCAGGGCCTGGCAGGGGTGGGCCACGTCAGAGAGGAGGTTGACCACCGGGACGGACACGCCGCCGGTGTCGAGGGCGGCGGCCATCCGGGTGAGCGAACGATGGTCCATGACCCGGGCGCAGAGGACGTCGTGATAACAGGCCAGCGTGCGGGCCACGTCCTCGGCCGTTTCCCGCACGTCCATGCCGACCTCGAAGCCCTGGATGTAGACGGGGTGACCCCCCAGGGCCACGACGGCCATCTCCGTGCTGTTGCGAGTGCGGGCCGAGGGTTTCTCGAAGAGGAGAGCCACCCCTTTGCCGGCCAGGCTCGGTGTCAGCGTGGCCGGATCGGCCTCGGCCAGGCCGAGGACGGCATCCAGCTCGCCGGGCGTGAGACTGTCGACGTCGAACACGTGCCGGGTGGTGGTCATGGGTGCTCCGCATCGGGCAGTGTGGATGTGGATGTGGGTGTGGGTGTGGGTGTGGCGGTGGGGTCGGCGTCGGTGGGCATGGACGCGGTGGGGTCGGCGTCGGCGGGCATGGTCGCGGTGGGGTCGGCGTCGGCGGGCATGGTCGCGAGCACCTGGCCCAGAACCGACAGCGCCTCGTCGATCTCGCCATCGGTTACGAGCAACGATGGGGCCAGCCGCAGGGAATCGGGCCGAGGGGCGTTGACGACGAGGCCGGCGTCGAGCGCGGCGCGACAGGCAGCGGGGGCGAACTCCCCGGTCAGCTCAGCGGCGAGCAGGAGGCCCTCGCCCCGCACGGCGCGCACGTTGGGTAGCGCGGCCAGGCCGGTGGCCAGTTTCTGCCCTGCCTGACGGGCCCGCTCGGGCACGTTCTCTGCTTCCATGACCCCCAGGGTCGCCCGGGCCGCCGACATGGCCAGGGGCTGGCCGCCGAAGGTGCTGCCGTGGTCACCGGGCACGAACGCCGCTGCCACTTCGGCCCGAGCCCAACAGGCACCGACGGGCATGCCGTTCCCGAGTGCCTTGGCCACGGTCACAATGTCCGGCTCGATCCCCAGGTGCTGGAATCCGAACCAGCGCCCGGTGCGGCCCAATCCGGTCTGGATCTCGTCCATGATCAACAGGATGTTCCGATCGGTGCACACCTGACGCACCCCGGCCAGGTAGTCCGACGACGGCACCATCACCCCGGCCTCGCCCAAGATGGGTTCGAGGATGACCGCCCCCACCCGGTCCGGGTCGCACGCAGTTTCCATGGCATCGAGGTCGTCGAAAGGCACGTGATCAAAGCCCTGGAGCATCGGCAGGAACGCCGTCTGTTTGTCTGTCTGGCCGGTCGCGGCCAGCGTGGCCATGGTCCGGCCGTGGAAGGCATCCCATGTCGCCACCACCCCGAATCGACCCGGTCCCGCCCACCGCCGGGCCAGTTTCAGGGCGCACTCGTTGGCCTCGGCTCCGGAGTTGCCGAAGAAGACCTGGCCGCCGGCCCGCTCGCTGCCACCGCCGATCAGGCGATCGATGGTGACGGCCACCTCGGGGCCGATGGCGTTCCCGAACAGGTTGGACACGTGCATGAGGGTTCTGGCCTGCTCGGCGATGGCCTCGGCCACGACAGGATGGGCGTGCCCAAGCGAGGTCACGGCCAGACCGGAGAGGAAGTCGAGGTAGCGCTTCCCGTCGACGTCGAACAGGCATGCACCCTCACCCCGGACGAAGGTGACGGGGGGCTCTGCGTAGTTGTGCATGAGCGCGCTGCGGTCGATCGGGGTCGCGCTCATGCGCCCACCATGTCGATCGGGGTCGCGCTCATGCGCCCACCATGTCGATCGGGGTCGCGCTCATGAGTGCTGCGGTCGATCGGGGTCGCGCTCATGCGCCCACCATGGTCCCAACGCCCTCGTCGGTAAAGACCTCGAGCAATAGGGCGTGGGGCGTGCGGCCGTCGAGGATGTGAGCATGGCCGACGCCCGACCGCACGGCTTGGGCGCAGGCCTGGGCCTTTGGGATCATGCCGCCGTTGGCCGCGCCCGAGGCAACGAGCTCATCGAGCTCATCGGCGGTGACGCTGCTGATGAGCGTGGACGGATCGTCGGGCACGGACCGCAGCCCGGCCACATCGGTCAGGAACACCAGCTTCTCTGCTTTGATCGCCGTGGCCAGGTGACCGGCGACGGTGTCGGAGTTGATGTTGAAGGCCTGCCCGGTCTCGTCGCTCCCGATGGTCGCAACCACCGGGATCAGGCCCTGAGCCAGCAGCTGGTGCACGATCACCGGGTCCACATCGACCACGTCACCGACAAAGCCCAGTTGCTCTGACTTGGCCTCGGCCGTGATCAGGTTGGCATCCTCGCCCGATAGGCCCACGGCCAATGCCCCGTGCACGTTCACGGCGCTGACGATCTCACGGTTGACCTTGCCCACCAGGACCATCCGGACAATGTCGAGGGTGTCGGCATCGGTGACCCGGAACCCGCCACGGAACTCGGTGGCCATGCCCAGGCGCTCGAGGAGGTCCCCGATCTGCGGGCCGCCCCCGTGGACGACGACCGGCAGCATGCCTACTGACCGCATCATCACGATGTCCTCGGCGAATGACGCCAGCGCCGTCGCCTCGTCGACCGCGGCCTCGCCCGGCTTGGCCTGAAGCACGTTTCCGCCGTACTTGACCACCACCACCTTGCCCCAGAAGCGGCGGATGTACGGCAGGGCCTCTACCAGGACTTCTGCCTTGTCGGCCGGGCTCTGAGACAGGTCGGGGAGGCCTTGCAGATTGCTCCCGGAGGCGGGCTGTTCAGCACTCACGATGTTCCCCGGTTCTCGTCGATGTACCCGTATCCGAGGTCGACGGTCATGGCCACACCGACCCCGTCGCCGAGGCCCAACCGGCAATGAATGTCCACCGTCTTCGAGGCCATGTGAGCGGTCACCGCGCCCTCGTCATGAGGCACGGCAATGCCCTCCCGGCAGACGTCGACGCCGCCGTAGGCGACGGCCACCTTGTCCATGTCGAACCCGACGCCGGCAGAGCCGAGGTCGCTTACGATGCGGCCCCAGTAGGGGTCCTCGCCGTTCAACGAGCACTTGACCAGCAGCGAGTCGGCCACCTTGCGGGCGGCCTGATGGGCTTCCCCGTCCGAGACCGCCCCGGTGACCCGGACATGGGCGATGCGTGATGCCCCTTCGGCGTCCTCGGCCATGAGGCGAGCCAGATCGGCGCAGGCTTTGGTGGCTGCGTCGACCAGCACGCCGTCGTGTACGGGCCCGGCACGTCCACTGGCCATGAGGGTCACCGTGTCGTTCGTCGAGGTGCATCCGTCGACGGTCAGAACGTTGAACGAGTCGCGCACGGCGATCCGCAAGAGGTCGGCCAGGGCGTCGGGCTCCACGGCGGCGTCGGTGGTGAGAAAGGCCAGCATGGTGGCCATGTTCGGCGCCAGCATGCCTGCCCCCTTGGCCATCCCGGCCATGGTGAACCCCGCTCCATGGATCAGCACCTCCTTGCGCCCTCCATCGGTGGTGAGGATCCCCGTGGCCGCGTCCTCGGCCGCTTGAGCCGAAGACGAGCGGGCGGCCACCAGAGCGGGGATGCCCTTCTCGATCGGCTCCATTGGCAGCGGGATGCCGATGAGCCCGGTGGAGCACACCAGCAGTTCGGTGGCGTCCACCCCCAGACCGTCAGCGGCCAGCGCGCACATCCGCGCGGCGTCGGCGCGACCCTGCGCCCCGGTGGCGGCGTTTGCGTTGCCGCTGCTCACCAGCACGGCAGCGGCCCGCCCACCGTTAGCCCGAAGGTGGTCCCGACTGACCTGGACCGGTGCCGCCGCGGCCAAGTTGGTGGTGAACGTCGCCGCGGTCGGGACCGGTGCCCCGTCATCGGTGGCCACGAGGGCGAGGTCGAGGGCGCCCGAGGCCTTGATGCCCGAGGCCACGCCAGACGCCACGAAGCCCTTCGGCGTGGTGATGCTCATGGGTACGCCCCCACCAGGGGAAGGCCGGTTGTCTCGGGAAGACCAAGGGCAAGGTTGGCGCACTGGATCGCCTGGCCCGAGGCGCCCTTGACCAGGTTGTCGAGGGCGCACAGGGCCACGATCCACCCGGTCCGTGGATCAACCCGCACGGTCACGTGTGCGCAATTGGAACCGGAGGTCGCTTTGGTCGACGGCGGCGCCGGGGTAACCACCACGAACGGCTCCTCCCGATAGGCCTCGTGCAGGAGGTCGAGGGCGGCTTCGGAGTTCAGTCCCCCGTCCGGTTCTGCCGGCCGGGCGTAGCAGGTGGCCAAAATGCCTCGCACCATCGGCGCCATGTGGGGGGTGAACAGCACCTGGGCGCCCAGGTTCTGCTCGATCTCGGGCGTGTGGCGATGATCGAGCAGACCATAGGCAGCGAAATCCTCGTCCACCGTGCCGAAGTGAAGGTTGGCCTTGGGGGCGCGACCGGCACCGGAGACGCCGCTGGCGGCATCGACGACGATGCCGGTCGGAGCGATCACGCCCGCCCGCATCAACGGGGCGAGGGCCAGCGACGCGGCAGTCGGGTAGCACCCCGGCGCGGCGATGAGCCGGGCGCCGTGCAGGTCGTCGCGGAAGAGCTCGGGGAGTCCGTAGCGAAACCGGGGCAAGTAGTCCGGAGCGGAGTGCTCGTCCCCGTACCAGGTCGGATAGAGCGAGGGATCGCGCAACCGGAAGTCGGCGGCGAGGTCCACCACCACTCCGACGTGCTTTTCGATCTCGGGCACCAGGTGTTGTGACTCCCCATGGGGCAGGGCCAGGAACACGACGTCGAGCCCGTCGAGATCAGCGGGTTGGGTCGCGCCGAAGGTGAGGGAGGGATAGGCGGCAGCCAACGATGGTGTGTGAGCGCCAACCGCCTGCCCGGCAGCCGTGCCGGCCCCGGCCACCGCCACCTGGAGGTCGGGGTGCGAGGCACACAGGCGCAAGAGCTCGATGCCGGCGTACCCGGAGGCCCCGACCACGCCCACCTTCATGGCATGACCATGTTCACGACGTGCTCAGCTGGGTGACCGGTCACGGCACCAGAAACTCCTGCGTTCATGCTGTAAGTATATGCACATTACCGCATAAACATGCGAAATCATGGGTGGTAGGTGCGGCTCCGGCTCTCCGGTGGGTGCGGCTGTCCGGCTGTCCGGCTGTCCGGCTGTCCGGCTGTCCGGCTGTCCGGCTGTTGGGCGGTCTGGCGGCCCTTGACCACGGCGGGGGCGGATCGTTACCGTTCCAGGCATCCCAGTTTGCCGGGTACCGGGACCACATGGACGGCGCGGCCTCATCATTCCACCAGCACGGTAGGAGCCCTGCCATGTCCGAAATCCCAAGACCCGATGTTCGGTCGAACACCGACGGCCCCAGCTCGCCACGCGACGTTCGCAGCGACATCGACGATTTTCCCGATGATCGAGCTGTTGCGGTTGTGCTTCACGAAGTGCCGGAGTTCGAAACCGCGTACCTGGACCTCGTCAGTGCCGTTGATGATGCTCCGGGTGGACCGGCGGTATTCACCGAGCTGGCCGACTTCGTCGCCTCCCGGCTCGCCTGGATGGAGGAAGATCGCCCGGTGCTGGAGCGAACTCTCCGAGCCATCGAGATCGTGGCCGACAGTCAGGACAGCGAATCCACCGAGCTGGTCGGATACGCCTTCCTCGACAGCCTCTCCCCCATCGATCGCGACCGCATCCGGTCGTGGTTGGGTCCCCGCACCCGCTTGCTCCTCGACGAGCTCGACGGTGGCGCTCCTGCCGGAGGACTGCTGGACGACGAGCCCGAGCCGTCGGGCTGACGGGGCTGACGGGGTTGACGCCAGTTGGGTGGACGGCGCGAACCGGTTGGCTGGACTGAGCGAACCCGGCCAACTGGGCTGACCGAACCGGCCAACTGGGCTGAACCACCGCCGAGCTGCCAGACCGCAGCTCAACGCTCGGCGGGCCGCAGCTCAGCGCAGGGTGGCCCCGAAGTCCGACTCGACCGCTTCAATGCAGCGCGCCCGCTCGACGCCAACCTCATCATCGGTCAGGGTCCGGTCGAGGGCGCAGAACCGGAGATGGTAGGCCAGGCTTCGAGTTCCCTCGGGGACCGAGTCCCCCCGGTACACGTCGAACAGGTTGACCGACTCGAGCAGGTCGCCGCCAGCACGCCTGAGCGCAGCCAGCACGCTGCCGGCAGGAACGCTTTCAGGCACCACGAAGGCGAGGTCGATGTCGGCCGAGGGGAACCGGCTGACCGGACGGGCATCCTCAGATTGGCGGAGCACCATTGACGGATCGAGCAGCGAGCCGAGGTCCACATCGAGCCAACCGACCCGCAACGGTCTCCCATCTGCGCCCACCAGCCCGTACTGGCGCACGATCAGCGGATCGGCCTCGCCCAGCTCGCCGATGGCGGACAGCGGGTATCTGGTGAATCGCAGGCTGGCACCGTCATGGGGCACGCCTTCCATGGTCAGGTTTTCGATGATCGCATGCCTGGTCGGGTGGGCCGCGCTCTCTCGTGGCCCGGGTGGTGGCCGCAGCTCCACGTTGTCGATCCTCAGTGCATCGACCAGTGCGTACCAGGCGGCCACCGCGGTGCGGGCATCGTCGCCCTCACCGGCGAACACGACGGACAGGCGTTCGGTCTCGAACGCGGGCGGACCGTCCTCGGGGTCGACCGGCTCGGTCTCTGCCGGCTCGAACACGTTGCCCACTTCGAACAGCCGAAGCGCTCCCTGGCGCCGGTCGGCATTGTAGGCCAGAGCTCGCAACAGGCCTGGGAGCATCGACGCCCGGAGAAAGCGCTCATCGGAGACCAATGGGTTGGTGATGGTGATCCAGGGATCGTCGATGCCGCTGAAGGCCTCGTCCTTCTCCGTCACGATGCTCGCCGTCCACGCCTCGTGGGCGCCCAGTCCGCACATGACGTCCTTCACCAACCGTCGCTCGCGTTGGCGCCGGGTCAGACCACCGGGCTGCGGCCACGCCGGCTGGCGGCGGGGCAGGCGCGAGTACCCGTACGTGCGGGCCACCTCCTCGGCGATGTCGGCCTGACCGAACGGCTCGGGCCGGATGTCCGGCCGGAATGTCGGCACCGTGACCAACAAGGAACCTGGCTCTGGTCCCGACTCAGACCGGATCTCCAGCGGGGCGAGTCGATCAGCCACCTCCGTCGCATCGAACGTGGTGCCCAAGAGGGCATTGATCCGATCCGCCTTCACCATCAGCTGGATGGGCACGGGAACGTCGCCACGGACGTCGATCACCCCCGGAGCAACCGTGGCAGCCGGTCCTGACGTGGCCGAGAGCAATTCGAAGAAGCGGTCCGCGGCCCGGTCGATGCCCTGGGGATCAACCCCTCGTTCGAACCGTGCCGATGCCTCGGTCCGAAGGTTGAGCCGTTTCGAGGTCCGGGCGATGGCGATCGGAACGAAATAGGCGGCTTCGAGCAGCACCCGTGTCGTGGACTCCGATATCTCCGACGACTCGCCGCCCATGATCCCCCCGATGCCCACGGGGTCCCCGTTGGCGTCGCAGATCAAGCAGTCCTGCCCGTCGTCGCCCAAGCCGGGCCCCGGTGTCCCGAGCTCACGCTCGATCCCGTCGAGCGTGGTGACGACCTCCCCCGACCCGGCTCGTCGGACCACGATCCCCTCACCGGGGAGACGATCCAGGTCGTAGGGATGGGTGGGTTGGCCCAGTTCGAGCATCACGTAGTTCGAGGCGTCCACCACGTTGTTGATGGGGCGCATGCCGGCCAATGTCAGCCGTCGGGCCAACCAGGCGGGCGACGGTCCCACGGTGACGCCGGTAATCACCCGGGCGGTGAAACGCGGGCACAGCTCACTGTCGTCCAGTCGGACCGAGGTCAGCGCGTCCACCGGCGGACCGTCACCCGGGGGTGGAGTGGGGTCGGGAATGGCGAACGGGAGGTCCAGCCGGGCGGCCAGGTCGCGAGCCACCCCGGCCATACTCCAGGCATCGGGTCGGTTCGCCTCCACGGCCACGTCGAAGACGACATCGCGCTCGATGCCCAAGGCCTCGACGAACGAGCGACCGGGAACGGCCCCATCGATGCTGTCCAGGACCATGATGCCCTCGTGGTCCTCGGACAAGCCGAGCTCGCGGCCCGAGCACAGCATCCCGTTGGAGACCACGCCCTTCATCTTGCGGCGCCCGATGGTGAACCCACCGGGCAACACCGCGCCGACCGGAGCCAACGGGACCAGGTTGCCCACCTCGAAGTTCCACGCCCCGCACACCACCTCGACCGGCCCGGCGCCGGCGTCGACCACGACGCGGCGGATCCGATCGGCACCCTCGATGGCCGAGATCTCGTCCACCCTGGCCACCACGATGTCGTCGAGGCCCTCGCCGATCGGCTCGATCCCTTCGACCACCAGGCCAAGGTCGTCAAGGGTGGCGGCAAGGTCGGCCGGCTCCCCGTCGAACGGGGCGAAATCTCGAAGCCAGGAAAGGGGTACGCGCACGTCGGTCCTCTCAGAACTGGCGCAAGAAGCGGATGTCGTTCTCGGTCAGCACCCGCATGTCAGCGATGCCGTGGCGCATCTGGGCACAGCGGTCGATGCCGAAGCCGAAGGCGAAGCCCGTCCAGCGCTCACCGTCGATGCCCACCGCGTCGAACACGGCGGGGTCGACCATGCCGCAGCCCCCCAGCTCGATCCACCCCGTCTGCGAACACGTCCGGCAACCCTCGCCGTGGCAGATGGTGCAGGTGACCTCGAACTCTGCTGATGGCTCGGTGAAGGGAAAGTACGCCGGGCGCAATCGGGAGTGGATATCCGACCCGAAGTAGGCGGTGGTGAATGTCTCGATGGTCCCGGCGAGGTCAGCGAAGGTGATGCCCTCGTCGACGACCAACCCCTCGATCTGGTGGAACACGGGAAGGTGGCGGGCGTCGGGGGTGTCCCGGCGATAACAGCGCCCGGGCATCACGGCATGAATGGGAAGTCCGCCGTCCACCACGGCGTTCTCCATCAGGTGGATCTGGACCGGGGATGTATGGGTCCGGAGGAGAACCGTCTCCGGGGCCCCCAGGTCGAGGTAGAAGGTGTCCCACATGCCCCGAGCGGGATGGGCAGGTGGAATGTTCAGGGCCCCGAAGTTGTACCAATCGGTTTCGATCTCCGGGCCCTCGGCCACGTCGAAGCCCATGCCGACGAAGACATCCTCGAGCTCGTTCTGGGTCTGGCTGACCAGATGGAGGTGGCCCCGAGCGGTCGGCGAGCGGACCTCGGACACGATGATCTCGGTGAGGTCGAGCCGATCGGCCTGCCGGGCAGCATCCAACTCGCGGAGATTGATGGTTCCCCGGCGCACGTTGAGCTGTTCCTCGATGGCCTGTCGGGCCTCTTGCAGCTGCTTGCCCCGGTCCTTCCTGGTTTCGGGGTCCATGCCGCCCAGCGCCCGCTGGGCCAGAGCCAGGTCCGACTTCTTCCCGAGAATGGTCGTGCGGACCTCGTCGAGCTCAGCGGACGACGACGCCTCCTTGATCAGCACTTCGGCATGGCTGACCAGCTCCGCGATGTCGCTCATGACGGGCCTCTTCCACCATCTGTCGTCTCGCCCGCCGGACGCGTTTCCATCTCCGGCATCGTAGAACCCGCGGCGCCCGCGTCCGTTCGTTGCTCCCCGTGCTCGACCTGATCGCCCTGCCCCTGGTGGCTCTCTCCGCCCGGCCGCTGGCTCTGTCCGCCCTTCCGCCTTTGGCGGAGGACCTCGAAGCACAACACGGCTGCCGACACGCTCACGTTCAGCGACTCCGCTCGACCAGCCATGGGAATGGTGACCGCCACGTCGAGTGCAGCGAGCACCCCTTCGCTCAGGCCCGAGGCCTCGTTTCCAAAGACGAGGGCCAACCGATCGGTCAGGTCGACGTCGGAGTAGTCGACGCCGTCGCGCACCACCGTCCCCAGGGTTCGGAGGCCAAACCCCCGGAGTGTTTCGATCACGGAGTCCACCTCGCCCCCGGCCACGATGGGGAGGTGGAAGACCGAGCCCGCTGAGGCGCGAACCGTCTTGGGATTGTAGGGGTCGACGGTGCCGTCGCAGCACACCACACCGTCGGCACCGGCGGCGTCGGCCGTTCGGATCAGCGTTCCCGCGTTGCCAGGATCCCGAACGTCGCTGCACACCACCACCAAGTCGGCCTGGCGAAGCGCGCCCAGGTCTGACGGCTGAAAGCCCACGACGGCCAGAACCGGTTGAGGGGTGACCGTGTCGGCCACCCGCTCCAAGACCCCGGCATCGAGATCGAAGACCCGTGATCCTGCTTCGAAGGCCCGGGACGACACTGCCCGCACTGCGGCGTTGTCGCGCCCTTCGGGGGCGACGTACACCGATTCGACCGGCGCGCCGGCGTCAAGCGCGACCGACAACAGCTCCGCGCCTTCGACCACCATCGACCGCTCACTCCACCGTAGGCTTCGCTTGCGGAGGAGCTGGCGGACACGGCGCACCCGCTGGTGCGAGTAGGCCAGACCGGACTGGCTCAGGAAGCAGCCTCAGTGGCGGACTTCTCCGCAGCCAGCGCCGCGTTGGCCACGGTCACCAATGAAGCGAACGCTTCAGGCTCGCGCACGGCCAGGTCGGCCAGCACCTTCCGGTCCACGGTCACCTCGGCGACTCGGAGACCGGCGATGAACCGGCTGTAGCTGGTTCCGTTCAGCCGAGCTGCCGCGTTGATCCGCTGGATCCACAGCTGGCGGAAGTCGCCTTTGCGCGCACGACGGTCACGGTAGGCGTACTGCAGCGAGTGCATCACCTGCTCGTTGGCGGAGCGGTAGGACCTGCTCTTGTTGCCGTAATAACCCTGCGCCTGTTCCAGGACGGCGCGGTGGTGCTTCTTGGCGTGTACTGCGCGCTTCACTCTGGCCATTGGGGGACTCCTTTCGAAGGGGCGTATCGATCGTGGGAACGAGGATGCGGGCTGGCGAGCCGGATCCTCGTTTGGTGAATGTGGGTGGAAGGCCGGGAAACCCGGCAGTTCGACCCCGCTGGGCTACCGACCGAGCAGCCGGCGGGTCTGCTTGAGGTCGCCGCGAGAAATGTCCGTCTCCCGCCCCAGGCGCCGAGTACGAACGCTCGACTTCTTCTCGAGGAGGTGGGAGCGGAATGCCTTCCGGCGGCGCAGGCGCCCGGTTCCGGTCACCTTGATGCGCTTGGCAGCGCCACTGTCGGTCTTCATCTTCGGCATGTCCGCTATCTCTCTTCTCGTGGTGTCTCGGTCGGGGCCGGAGCAGACTCGCTCGTCTCCGGTGCCGGCTGTGTTGCTGTCGATCCGTCTGGACCGGCCGCTGTAGGCGCCGCTGCTGTAGGCGCCGCTGCTGCTGGTGCGACAGGTGCTGGTGCTGCTGGTGCTGCAGTGGCTGCTGGTGTTGGAGTGGCTGACGCCGGTGCCACCGGTGACGCCGGTGCTTGAGCCCCTGGAGCTTCCTCGGTCACCGCCGTGGCCGGTGCTGCCTGATTCGCAGCCTTGTCGGCGTTGGACGACCTGGGTCCCCGGGAAGCGGCCGACTGCTTGGCTCGCTTGTCGGGAGCCAGGACCATGACCATGTTCCGCCCGTCGAGGCGTGGAACCGACTCGGGCTTGCCCATGCCATCCATCTGATCGGCGATGCGGTCGAGGATCTTCTTGCCCAGTTCGGGATGGAAGACCTCTCGGCCACGGAACATGATCGTGATCTTGACCTTGTGACCTTCGTCGAGGAATTTGGCCACTTGGCGGGTCTTGGTGTCGAAGTCGCCGGGACCGATCTTCGGCCGGTACTTCATCTCCTTGATCCCTACGTGGACCGCCTTGCGTCGCGATTCCTTGGCTCGTTGTGCCGCATCGAACTTGAACTTGCCGTAGTCCATGATTCGGGCCACGGGTGGATTCGCCGATGGGGCTACCTCGACCAGGTCGAGATCGAGCTGACGGGCAATGTTCAACGCCTCCGGAAGCAGCTTGATACCAAGCTGTTCTCCATCGGGGTCTACCAGGCGTACTTCGCGAGCGCGGATACGGTCGTTGATCCGGGGCTCATTGGTTGTGGCGGTAGCTGCTATTCGACTTCACTCCCTGTCTGGGGTTACGGACTTCCCGTAACCAGTAAAAAGGGAGCGGAACCACCGCTGGGCCTTCGCCGACCTAGTGTCGGCAACCGGATCCATTGACCCTGCGCACGCAGATTTCGCCGTGGCCGGGTGGGAGTCATCGACTGCGTGACTCCGCTTCCTCGTCTGTCAGTGCCTTAGGCTACCAGCGATGAGCTCACTTTGGACACCCGGAGGCGAACGGCCCGTCGGCCGACCCGACCAACAGTCACCAGGTCAACCCCCTTCTGGTGCCCCACCAGGCACCGGGGGGCCCGATGATTCCGGCGCCGGCGAAGAGGTCGACGCCCAGCAGGTGGAGGAGATGCGGCGGCAGTTGGCCGCCACCCCGGCCGACGTGGTGATCGCCAACCACTGCTACGGGCTCTTCGAATTGGCCGCCGTGTACCTCTCGCAGACGCCCCCGATGCTGCCCAAGGCCCGATTGGCCATCGACGCCATGACCGCCGTGGTGGAGGGCCTGGAGGGGCGTCTGGGCGAATCGGAGCCACAGCTCCTCGAAGGCCTGAGCCAGCTCCGCCTGGCCTACGTGCAGATCGACGGTGCCCAGCGGGCCGCCGGCGACGCGGCCGGAACGGCGCCGCCCAATGGCGCTCCCGGCGAGGGCGGCGGGACTCCGCCCGGGCCAGAATCGAGCACGACTCCATCTGAGGGCGACGGAGACGGATCCGCCGAGTGATCTCTGCACTCGGGATGGGTGACGCCGGCGGACCGGCTGCACCCGATCCCATCGGTTCCGGAGGAGCACGGAGCAATTCCGGCTCAACCGGTCCCGTAGGTCCACCAGGCTCTCCCGACGCCGCGGGCACTCCCGGCGCCGCAGGCACACCGGGCAGCGCCCCGATGGGAGCCATCGACGGGAAGCGACTCCGGAGCTTCATCGGGCTCTCGGTCGGGTTGGTCGGCCCACGGGCCAACCTGGCCGTGTCCGGCGTGCTCATCACGTTGTACGTTCAGCACCGGTCGTCGGGAGCACTGGCCGTCACCTTCGCCCTGACCGCCAACCGCCTCCTCAGCTGGATGACCTATCCGATCGCGGGCCGCCTCAGCGACCGCACCCGCAGCCGGATCGGACGCCGCACCCCGTACATGGCCGTGAGCCTCATCCTCATGGGCGCGGCGACGTGGATGTTCACCGTGGTCCAGGGCTACTGGCTCCTGGTGCTGTTCATCGTGATCGCCCGGCAGGCCGCCTCGGTCTTCACCCTCACCAACGTGGCCGTGGTGCCCGAGGTGTTCGGGCGGAGTCGCTGGCTGAAGGCCCTGGTGCTGACGACTGCGCTGGGCACCCTGGCCAGCCTGGTCATCAAGGCCACGGTCATCACCACGTGGAAGCAGAACAATCCCGCCACGTGGAACCTGCCCTTCCAGGTGGCCGCCGTATTCATGATCGTCGTCGGGCTGGTCGTCCTGGTCCTGGTGCGGGAGTCGAAGGCCGCCACCTTCGGCGCCGACGCCGACCGCAAGGCACGGGCCCGGCCGGCGAGGGACGAGATCCGGGACATCCTCAAGACCCCCAACGCCAAGGTGCTGGTGGGCGGGTCCCTGCTCTTCTGGGCCGGACTGGGTTCGACCGCGTACGTGGCCATCTTGTTCTTCCAGCGGGTGGTGCATGCCGGCGCCAGTGCCCAGACCATCGCCGGGCTGGTCACCGGCGTTCCCACCTTCCTCCTCGGCATCCTGCTCGGCATCCCCCTCAGCCGCATGCTGAGCCGCCGTCAGCTGGCCATCGGGGCACCTCTCATCGGGGCCCTCCTGGCCGGCGTGCAGTACTTCGACACCCATATCTGGCAAGCGGTGGTGCTCGCCTTCATCGGCGCGCCGTTCATCGGGGCCTATGTCATCGTCCTGGCCCCCTACCTCTTGCAGCTGCTCCCCCGGTCCGGTGGTCTCGGCGAGCGGTTGGGCCTGCTGCTCTCCCCCTTCAACCTGGTGGGCGTGGTCCTCGCCTACGTGGCCGCCGCTGTGGTCGATGCCACGGGCAACTACCGCCTGATCTGGGTCTTCCCCGCGGCCACCGGCATCGCCCACGCCCTGGTCAACACCCGGCTCCGCTTCCCTGTCCACCGACCCCGAACCGACATGGTGACCAAGTTGTGGGAGTGGAGCGTCCTCCAGAGTGAATCGATGGCCGAGACCGGGATCGTGGCCGGACTGCTCGCCGCGCCACTCCTCGGCGAGGTGACCAAGGAGGACGCCGACAGTGCGGTCATCGTCGACGTCGCTCGCGACATCCTCGGCGACCCCTATGCGGACGACCCGGCAACCAATGACGACCCGGCCTCCGACAGGACCACCCCGGACTGGACCACCCCGGACTCGACCACCCCGGACTCGAAAACGCCGGTCTCGAAAACGCCGGTCTCGAAAACGCCGGACCACACGATGCCGGACAAGACCACGCTGGACTCGAAAACGCCCGACGATGTACCGGAACCCACCTCGAACGCTGACGACGAGAGAGCGACACCGCCCGAGGGCACCGGCACCGTCGCGTCTGCCGGTCAGTCCGGCGGCGCCCCCAAAGCTCCGAGCGGCAGAACAGACGACGCCTGAAGCCGGCCGAGGTGACCGGCGTCGACGGTGAAGGCCACCGGGGCCCCCTCGGCGATACGGCGAGAGCCATCGGTGATCGCCGTGCAGTGGAAGTCGAAGCGTCGATCGCCCGATTCGACCACGCCCATCCCGCGGGGATCGTCGAAGCTGGCCACGAAGCCGAGCAGCGGCACCCGGCGAGCCGGCGGCAGGTCGACCTTGTGCTCGTCCGACATCAGCTGTTCATCCCGAAGTCAGCGCTCTTGGTCCGACGTGAGCGCCGGCTCAATGCACGATCTTGGACAGCGACAGCTCGATGATGTCGGTCGCCCCACGGTCCTTCAGCTCGGGGATCAACACGTTGATCTTCGATTTCGGCACCACCGTCTCCACTGCGAACCCGCCCCCGCCGTAGAGCTCGGACACGGTCGGTGAGCGCAGCGACGGGACGAGGTCGATGACCGCCTGGAGCTGGTCTGCGGTCACGTTGAGCTTTACCAGGACGTTGCCCCGCGCCTCGAGCGCCCCTTGCAACAGCGTGAGGAGCTGATCCATGGCATGGCGCTTCTCGGGATCGGCCGCCGCCGTGGGGTTGGCGATCAGCTCGGTGTGGGACGTGAACAGCGTCTCGACGATCTTCAGACCCGCCGCCCTGAGGGCCCGGCCCGTCTCGGTGATCTCGACCACGCAGTCGGCGATGTCGGGGACCTTGGCCTCGGTCGCCCCATAGGACAGGCTGACCTCGGAGCGCACTCCGTGCTTCTCCAGATAGCGCCGGGTCAGCTCGGGGTATTCGGTCGACACCCTGAGGGCTCCGTCGGCGCCGGTTCCCGAAGCGGCCAGGTCGGCGACCGAGGTCACCGGCGAGTTGTTGGCCACGGCCAGGACGACCCGAATGGGGTTGGACGTCGCCTTGGAATAGGCCAGGACGCCCAGGGTGGTCACGTCACTGCCCCGTTCTTCGACCCAGTCCCGGCCGGTGATGCCGACATCGAACATGCCGTCGGCCACATACAGCGGGATCTCCTGGGGGCGGAGGATGCGGACCTCGTCCACCCGGGGGTCGTCGATGGTGGCGCGGTAATCGACCTCGGACGAGCGGGTCACGGCCAAATCGGCCGCGGTGAACAGCTCCAACGTGGCCTTTTCCAGTGATCCCTTGGGGAGCACGATGCGCAGCACGATCAGTCTCCTGGTTCCACGAGCAATTCGGGCACGTCTAGGTCGGCGAGGAGCGAGACCATCTCGATGGCCGCCAATGCCGCCTCCCAGCCCTTGTTGGTCTCGTCGGGCTCCGATCGGACCAGCGCCTGCTCCACCGTGTCGGTGGTGAGCACGCCAAAGATCACCGGGGTGCCGCTGTCGAGCTGGACACGCTGGATACCGGCGGCACATTCCCCGGCCACGAAGTCGTAGTGACCGGTATCGCCCCGGATCACCGCGCCGAGGCACACCACGGCATCGACCGACGAGGTCAGCGCTTGGGCCACCAGTGGCAGCTCGAAGGCACCCGGCGCCCAGGCCACCGTCACGCCACCGAGGTCACCCTCGTGCTTGGCCAGGGCCTCAAGGGCGCCGGTGAGCAACCGTTCGGTGATCCCTCCGTTGAACTTGGCGCAGGCGAAGCCGACGCGCACCCCCGATGCGTCGCCCTCGCCCACGGCTGAGCACCCCACTCGGGCCGCCACCTTGGCGATGGTCCCGTCAGCAAGCTGGGTCAGGTCAGAGGACGTCATCGAGTCCCTCGAGCAAGTGGCCCATGCGCTCGCGCTTGGTCCGGAGGTACTGGATGTTCTCAGGCGTGGGTGACGACTCGATAGGGACCCGCTCCACGATGTCGAGCCCGAATCCCTCGAGGCCGCCGTACTTGGACGGGTTGTTGGTCATGAGGCGCATGGTGGTCACGCCCAGATCCACCAGGATCTGGGCGCCGATGCCGTACTCCCGGCTGTCGGCGGGGAGCCCGAGCTCGAGGTTGGCATCCACGGTGTCGAACCCGTTCTCTTGCAGGTTGTAGGCGCGCAGCTTGTGGCCCAGCCCGATGCCCCGCCCCTCGTGGCCCCGCAGGTAGACGACCACGCCGCTGCCGTGGGCGGCGATGGCCTGCATCGCCCCCCGGAGCTGAGGGCCGCAGTCGCACTTGAGCGAACCAAACACGTCCCCGGTGAGGCACTCGCTGTGCACGCGCACCAAGACGTCGGGCTTTCCGTCGATGTCGCCCTTCACCAGGGCGACGTGCTGCTCGCCGTCGAGCAGGGACTCGTAGGCGTGGGTGGTGAACTCCCCGAACTCGGTGGGGATCTTGGCCGCGGCGATATGGCGCACCAGCTTGTCCATGCGCCGGCGGTAACGGATGAGCTCGGCGATGGAGATGAGGTGCAAGCCGTACTTCTCCGAGAACTTCTCGAGCTCGGGCAGGCGCGCCATCGAGGACTTGTCCTCGCTCACCACCTCGCACAGGACGCCGGCCGGAGCCCGGCCAGCTGCTCGGGCCAGGTCCACGGCTGCTTCGGTGTGGCCGGCGCGCTTCAGCACGCCGCCGGGCCGATAGCGGAGAGGAAGGATGTGGCCGGGCCGGTTGAGGTCGGTCGGGCGGGTGTGGGGATCGGCCAGCGCGGCAATGGTGGCCGCCCGGTCGGTGGCCGAGATGCCGGTCGTGGTCCCGTGCCGGTAGTCGACGGTGATGGTGAACGCCGTCCGCTGGACTTCGGTGTTGTTCGACACCATCAGGGGCAGGTCGAGCTGCTGGACCCGCTCCGGGGTGAGGGGCACGCAGATCAGCCCCGAGGTGTGGGCCAGGAAAAACGCGATCTTCTCGGGGGTGACGGCGTCGGCCGCCATGATGAGGTCGCCCTCGTTCTCCCGATCCTCGTCGTCAACCACCACGACGATCTCACCCCGGGCCACCGCAGCTACTGCATCTTCGACCGTCGAGAACGGCATCGACCTGCTCTCCCTCTATTCCCTCTGTCCCGACCGGTCGTCGACCTGGTGGTCGACCGATCCGGCGGTGTCGGCCTCGTGCCCGGTCGGTCCAGGCAGTCGGTCGGGGCCGTCGGGTCCCG
Source organism: uncultured Acidimicrobiaceae bacterium (assembly GCA_963781305.1). GTDB lineage: Bacteria > Actinomycetota > Acidimicrobiia > Acidimicrobiales > RAAP-2 > DASXMT01. The sequence goes on along the minus strand of CAWAFL010000011.1, from coordinate 1,509,257 downwards.
GGCGCTGCCGGGCGGACAATTCCACCCGGAGATCACCATCCAGGCTAGTCACCGACCGCACCGACCCCCGCCATAACGCCGACAACGTGGGTGCTCCGGGTCCGGCGAACAGCGGTTGGGCGTCGTCCCCTCCGAACAGGGCCGGAGCCAGGTAGATGACGTACTGATCGACCAGCCCGGCAGCATGAAAGGCGTGGGCCACCGTCGCCCCTCCCTCCACCAGCAGCTGAAGTACGCCGCGACGCCCGAGCTCATCGAGCACCTCGCCCAGGTCGCCCTCGAGCTCCAGGGCCGGGTGAACCTTCGCATCGCTCGGCGCATGGCCCAGCACCACCCGCAGCGGTTGCTGGTGATCAGGGCGGGCATCGGGGTCCCCGTCCGGGAGCCGGACGGTGAGGGCGGGGTCATCGAGCCGAACCGTGCCCGCGCCGACGAGCACGGCATCCGAACGAGACCGCAGCCGGTGGGCGTCGGCCCGGGCCGACTCGCCCGTCAACCACTGGCTTGTGCCGTCGGGGGCAGCCGTCCGTCCATCGAGGGTAGCAGCCAGCTTCAGGACCACCCACGGGCGTCCGGTCATCCGGTGATGGGTGTAGGGGGCGAACTGGTCGGTGACGGCATCGCCGTCCACGCCAACCACGACGTCGAGTCCCGCACCAATCAGGGCTTTGATTCCGGCTCCAGCCACCAGCCGATCGGGGTCCTCCATGCCCACCACCACCCGTCGAATGCCGGCGGCCACGACCGCATCAGTGCACGGCGGCGTACGGCCATGATGGGCGCACGGCTCGAGGGTCACGTACAGCGTCCCCCCAGCGGCCCGGTTCCCGGCGGCAGTCAGGGCGGCGATCTCGGCGTGGTCTCCTCCGGGCGGTGCGGTGGCGCCGGCGAACCACTCGGTGCCGTCGGCCGTGACGACGACCGCGCCGACCCACGGGTTCGGTGACGTGCGACCCCGCACGCGCTCGCCAGCCTCGAGGGCCAACGCCATCCAGCCCTCATCGTCCGTGAAGCCGCCGGCCATCGCTGCGGCCCTCGGTCCGTCGATCCGCTTGTCGAGCTTCTTGCCCCGCTCGAACAACTCCTGGAACCGATCACTCAGGCTCTCGGTCCAGTCGCCCGCGGCGTCGGCTCGATGGCTCCAGCCTGGGGCTCCCTCGCGCCCCTCGCTAGCATCGTCGGCTCCTTCGGCTCCTTGCGCTCCTTCAGCTCCTTGCGCTCGCTCGAGTCCTTCGCCTCTGCCCCCGGCAACCTCGGCTCCCAGGACCCGACCACCCGGCTCGACCTGGCCCACCGGTGCGTCCGGACCACCAGAGTCGGCCTGGCCCACCGGTGCGGCCTGACCACCAGAGTCGGCCTGACCACCAGAGTCGGCCTGACTCCCAGTCTTCGCCTGGGCGATCAGGCTCTCGCTGCTCTGGCGCAGCCTCCTGGCCCGCTCCGTCAGTTCCCTTGCCCGCTTGCTCAGGTCATCCGACATGGCGGTCGGCTCGTCGTCCGGGTCCATGCCCGACCCGATCTCGGTCTCGTCGAGGCTCATGGGGCCGAGGGTGTATCGCCAGCGGCGCCCACCGCCGCAGCTCGAATTGATGCAGCCGCCTCGGCTGGTCGTTCCTGACCGAAGACGGCCGATCCGGACACGAAGACGTTCGCCCCAGCCCGGGCGGCCTCGACCACGGTCGACTCGTCGATGCCGCCGTCCACCTCCAGGTCGACGCTGAGCCCGCGCTGGTCCAGCGCATCACGCACCAGACGAACCTTCGGCATCACCTCCGCCATGAAGGACTGCCCGCCGAATCCGGGAAACACCGTCATGCACAGCACCAGATCGATGAGACCCAGGTAGGGCTCCACCGCGTCGAACGGGGTGTCCGGATTGAGGGCAAGACCGGCCCGGATGCCGAGGTCGCGCATCTGGGCGATCAGCTTCTCGGTCTCGCCCACCTCGACGTGCACGGTGCACCCGTCGGCGCCGGCATCCCGGAACGCCTCGAGATACCTGGCCGGGTCGGTGATCATCAGGTGCGTGTCGAAGAACAGGTCGGAGTGCTTGCGCAGTGAAGACACGACCGGCGGCCCGATGGTCAGGTTGGGAACGAAGTGGCCGTCCATGACATCGACATGCAGCCAATCGGCGCTGGGGGCGACGTCGCTGACCGCCCGGGCCAGGCTGCCGAAGTCGGCCGAGAGGATGGAGGGAGCGATCCGGATGACCGGGTCGGACGTGGCGGTCGACATTGCTTCAGATCCTAGTGTTGACGCCCGTCCCCACCCTCCGCCGTCAGCCACCCAGCCGATCGGATGCCTGCGGACGGGCGCCCCGCAACCAATCGGATACCGACATGGGCTGCTTTCCCTCCGGTTGCACCCGGATCAGCCGGAGATGGGTGCCCTCCCCCGCCGTGACGAACTCGCCGTGCAGTGCGCCCGGGCCGTCGCCCTCTGCAGCCGCTGCTCCCGCTCGTTCTGCCGCTGCTCCCGGTAGGTCAGCCTCTACTCCCGCAAGTTCAGCCGCTGCTCCATCCGGTTCCACCGCTCCACCTGACACGGCGCTTCCTGCCGTCGCGCTCGTGCGTACCCCTCCGGCCTCAACCCACGGCTCGACAGCCGACTCCAGCACCCGCAATCGCCGACCTCGGAACGTCGTCCAAGCCCGGCCCAGCCGGACAACCCGCGAGAGATAGATGGCGTCGCGTTCCCAGTGCAGCTCCAGCTCTTCAGGCCGGATCTTCTCGGCGTAGCTCGGGTCGCCCACTTGGTCATGGGGGATGGGCAATCCGGCGGCGCCGTTCGACAGGTTGTCGATCAACAAACGGCAGCCAATCTCGACCAAACGGGCTCTGAGCTCCTCAGCCGATTCGGTCTCGTCGATGGTGGTGTCGCCGACGGCATAGATCGGGCCGGTGTCCAAGCCCTTCTCCACGGCCATGAGGCAGACGCCGGTCTCGGCGTCCCCTTCGAGGATGGCGCGCTCCACCGGCGCCGCCCCTCGCCAACGCGGCAGCAGCGAGAAGTGAAGGTTGACCATGGGGAGGACGTCGAGGACGCTGCCGGGAATGATCCGTCCGTAGGCCACCACCACTCCCAGCTCAGCACCTCTCGACGCCACGTCGTCAAGGGAATCGGTGACTGGCAGGCCCAACTCGAGGGCCGCCGCCTTCACCGGGCTGGGCACGAGATCGCCCCCCCGACCGCGTCGCTTATCTGCTCGGCTCACCACCAACGCCACCTCGTGGCCGGCCGACACCAGCGCCTGCAGCGGCGCCACGGCCGCTACCGGGGTGCCTAGAAAGACGAGTCGGGCCATGGGCGGACGCTATCCGACCGATCCCGACGCGGGAGGCCGCCAGACAACCTGTTCCCACGAGCCCGTCCAGACATCCCGACGCCAGAGCGCTCAGACAACCTGTTCGCGGGAGGCCGCCAGACAACCTGTTCCCAGAAGGCTTCCTCAGACCACCTGGTCGCTGTCGGCGGAGACCAGCTTCTCCTCCAGAGCGGCGGTGTCGAGCCCGAGGGCCCGGTCCCGCAACACCTTGAGGGCTATCTTGCGTTGCTCGGGGTCGAGGCGTTCCACCATGAGCACGCCGTCGAGGTGGTCCACCTCATGCTGGAAGACCCGACCCAGGAACTCGTCCGCTTCGATCGACACCTCTTCGCCGTCGAGGTCCAGACCCACCAGATGGACCCGATCGGGTCGCGTGATTCCGAGCCGCAAGCCCGGGATCGAGAGGCAGCCTTCGTCGTGGTACCACTCCCCCGACGTCTCGACGATGATCGGGTTGATGACGACCTCGGGGCCGTCGCCAACGTCGTAGACGAACAGGCGCTTTTGCACACCGACCTGAGGGGCGGCCAGGCCGGCGCCCACGGCGTCGTACATGGTCTCCACCATGTCGTCGACCAGGCGCGCCAAGTTGCCGTCGATCTGATCGACGTGGCGCGCTGCTTGCTTCAGGACCGGGTCACCGTACTGCCGGACGGAATACGAAGCCATGCCCACAATCCTACCGGCGAGGACCTCTGGCGCTGCTCACTCGGCCTCGCTGGGTTTCCGGTCTCGGCTCAGAAAGGTTCCCTGTCTCGGCTCAGAAAGGTTCCCTGTCTCGGCTGAGAAATCCCGGCGTCGGCTCAGAGGGGTTCCCGATTTCGGCTCGGTCAGGTTTCGGTCTCGACTCAGACGTCAGTCGGGTCGACCTCGACCCGAACCCGACCGGCGGGCCGGGGGACCGAGGCCAACCCATCGCACAGCGTGCCGTGATCAGGGGCCTTGACCAGCCACTTCGTATCGTCGAGGAAGGACACCGACAGGCCGTCGACGTTGCGCAGGTCGGTGATCAACTCCTCGGCCGCTGGACCACCGACGGTGGCCAACGCTGCGAACGGCGGCAGGTCCAGCCCGGCCCGCAGATCCCGCTCGCCATCGCTGAGGCGGGACGGGTCGGCGTGCACCGCGGCCGAAAGCGCCACGTGGTCGGGCTGCCGGGTCTGGACGAGGATGCGACCACCTCCCTCACGACCTCCGACCACTCGAGCGGCACGGGCCAGAAGAGCCAGAGCCTCCTCGCCCGCGGCAAATCGAGGTGCCAAGAGGTGTTGGTCGAAGTCGAGGAAGGCGACGACGTCCGCCCGGCCCACCCGATGCAGGGCTGCCTCCGTCCCCACCACCAGATGGTCACCGGAGTCGGGAGAACCGACACCGGCCGCCGAGGTGGCAGTGATCTCGACCGCTTCGATGCCCATGAGCGCCGAGATCTCCTCGCGCGCCCGGCTGACCCCCATTCGGAGCAGCTTCATCCGGGTCGAGTCGCACACGGCGCACACCACCGGACGTTCTAGCCCACAGCGACGGCACCGCAGCACCCCCCCGACATCCTGCTGTTCCAGCGCACCCCCGCACCTGGTGCAGCTGGCCAGGGAGCCGCACGACGAGCACGCCAATAGCCGGGCTCGTCCGGTGCGGTTCAGGATGCACACAGCCCGGCCGTCGGGCAGCACCGAGTGGAGCAGCTGGCTGAGTCGCTCCGAGAAGAGGCCGGTGCGGGGGTCGTCCCCCCGCCGATCCACCACCTCCACCGGCGGCCAGCCGCGTCGCTCGGCGGCGCGAGATGTGTTGACCAGCGCCGCCCCCTCGAGCAGAGCCACGGTGGGGCAGGGCGTGACCAGCACGCAGGGTGCGTCGTCCCGCCGGGCCCGCTCGATGAGCACGTCGACCGCCGACCAGGTAGGAGCCCGCTCCTCGCGGTAGGCCTCGTCGTGGGCGTCGATGACCAGCACACCACCGAGCCGTTCGATCGGCGCCCAGGCGGCGATGCGGGTGCCCACCACGACACGGGCCCCGGCCGCGGCTTCGCCCCAGGCCTCGGGCACGACGGCGACCGGGATGCCCAACCGACGGAGTCGGGCGGCGATCTGGTCGACCCGTTGGTGCGAGGGCGCCAGTACGATGACGCGATCCAACCGGCGGATGATGGCCTCGACCAGCAGCACGGCATCGAGCGCCGGTGCCAGGCGGACCACCGATCGTCCGGAGGCCAGCGCTTGGTCGATGATCGTGTCCGACTCGCCGCCACCTGCGGCCGACCCTCCGACCGTCGACCCTCCGACCGCTCGACCCTCCGACCGTCGACGCCGTCGTCGCAGCGGACGCCATGCGCACCACCGGCAACGCCCGCACATTCCGGTCGGGCGAGGCCGTTCCCAAGAACGACGAGAGAGGGCCGGCCCAGCGCCATGCCGCCCACTCGGCCAGGGACACCACCGATGCCGGCGGGCCGAAACCGCTCGAGGCGGCGATGGGCTGCAGGACCACCCCCTCGGGCGGCACCACGTCGACTTCCACCACCCAGGCCGCCACCCGGCGGCCGTGCAGGCGGACCCGAACCCGACTGCCCACCCGGATATCCCCCGACATCGCCTCGGGCACCAGATAGTCGAACCGGCGCTGGATCGCCGGCACATCGGGCACCACCCGGACGACGCGACCCTCGGCCGCGCGTGGCTGGATCGGGGCGCGGCCCTCGGCCGCCGTTGGTGAGCTCAGAGCCCGAGCGCCTGCTTCAGATCGTCGACCCGCGAGGTGTCCTCCCAGGTGAACTCCTTGTCCGACCGGCCGAAGTGGCCATAGGCGGCCGTCTTCCGGTAGATCGGTCGCTTCAGGTCCAGATCCCGCACGATGGCCGCAGGTCGCAGGTCGAAGATCTCGTCGATCGCAGCAGCGATCTTGCCCGGGTCGACCTTCTCGGTGCCGAAGGTCTCCACCAGCAACGAGACGGGCCGGGCCACACCGATCGCGTAGGCCACCTGCACCTCGCAGCGGCTCGCGGCACCGGAGGCCACCACGTGCTTGGCCACCCAGCGGGCGGCGTAGGCGGCCGAGCGGTCGACCTTGGAGGGATCCTTGCCCGAGAAGGCGCCACCACCGTGACGGGCCATGCCCCCGTAGGTGTCGACGATGATCTTGCGGCCGGTGAGCCCGGTGTCGGCGTGCGGTCCGCCCAGCTCGAAGACGCCGGTGGGGTTGGCCAGGATGCGCAGGTTGTCGGTATCCAGGTCGGTGGGCAGAAGCGGGTGGATCACGTTGTCCCGCAGGTCGGGTAGCAGCAGCGTCTCGATGTCGATGCCCGGGTCGTGCTGGGTGGAAATGAGGACCGTCTCGAGGGCCACGGGCCGCCCGTTGTCGTAGGTCACGCTGACCTGGGTCTTGCCGTCCGGGCGCAGGTAGGGCAGCACGCCCACCCGGCGTACCTGGGCCAACCGCTGGGCCAGCCGGTGGGCCAGCCAAATGGGCATCGGCATGAGATCTGGGGTCTCGTCGCAGGCGTAGCCGAACATCATCCCCTGGTCACCGGCCCCTTGGGCGTTCAGCTGGTCCTCGCCGCCGGTGCCCGCCCGGACCTCGAAGGCGTTGTCCACGCCCTGGCCGATGTTGGGCGACTGCTCGTCGAGAGCGACCATGACGCCACAGGTCTTCCCGTTGATGCCGTAGGCGTCGTTGTCGTAGCCGATATCCAGCACGACCTGTCGCACGAGTGTGGGGATGTCCACGTAGGTCGTCGTGGTGATCTCGCCTGCCACCAGCACCAGGCCGGTGGTCAGCAGGGTTTCGCAAGCCACGCGACTGTTGGGATCCTCGGCCAGGAGGGCGTCGAGGACCGAGTCCGAAATCTGGTCCGCCATCTTGTCGGGATGACCCTCGGTGACCGATTCGGAGGTGAAGGTGTATCGGGTGCTCACAGATCGTTCCGTTCTCTCGAGATGGTCAGGTGATGTGGTCGTGGTCGTGTGGTCAGGTGGTGTGGTCGGGTCGTGCAGTCAGGTGGTGCGGTCAGACAGGCGGTTTTTTGGCTGGCCGGCGGCGATGCGATGGTTTGGCCACGCGCGTTGGTTCGCCGAACCCGGCTGGCCGGAAGGACTCACTGCGCCGGCAACAAGGCGACAACCCTATCGAAGACCGCATCGGCGATGGCGTGTTTCCGGGCCAGCGGCACCTCGGTGACGGTGCCGTCTGCTCCAAGAATGGTCACAGCGTTCGTGTCATGATCGAACCCGACCCCGGGAGCGGAGACGTCGTTGGCCACTATGAGATCGACGCCCTTGGCCGTGAGCTTGCCCGTGGCCCGCTCGGTCACGGCATCGGTCTCGGCCGCGAACCCCACGAGCACCTGCCCGCGCTCGCTTTCGCCGTTGCCCACTGCGTCGCCAGCCGCCCCACCCGGAGCCGTCCGGTCACCGGCTCCGCGACTGCCCGATTCCTTCCGCCGTCGACCCAGCTCAGCCAGGATGTCCGGCGTGGGCTCGAGGACCAGTTCAGGAAGCCCGTCGGCCTTGTGCAGCTTGGTCTCAGCCACCACTTTGGGTCGGAAATCGGCCACGGCGGCGGCCATGACGACCACGTCAGCCTGCGCGGCATGGGCCAGTACGGCCCGCTCCATCTCGGCGGCCGTTTCCACCCGCTCCACGACCACACCCGGTGGAGCATCGAGCTTGGTGGTGGTGATCAGAACGACCTCGGCACCCCGCCGCCAGGCCACCTCGGCGAGGGCGTGGCCCTGCTTGCCCGAGGACCGGTTGGTGACGAACCGGACTGGATCGATCGGCTCTCTGGTCCCTCCAGCGCTGACGACGACCCGAAGCCCGGTCATATCCCCGGCAGCCCCAACTACCCCAACGGCCCGGGCAGACCCACGAGACCCAGCAGCCCCAACGACCCCACGAGCCCCACCAGCCCCAACCCCGACTTCGGCCTCGGCCAGCACTCGGAGCACCGTCTCCACGATCCGCGACGGGTCAGCAAGGCGCCCCGTACCGGAGTCCCCACCCGCCAACCGGCCATCCTCGGGGGGCACCACGATGACGCCGCGGCCCCGGAGCGTGTCGAGGTTCTGCTGTATCGCCGGGTGCTCCCACATCTCCGTATGCATCGCCGGGCACACAACCACCGGCGCCCGGGTGGCGATCAAGGTCGTGGTAAGGAGATCGTCAGCGAGTCCGTGGGCGTAGCGAGCGAGGAGATCGGCAGTGGCTGGAGCGACAACGATCAGGTCGGCCTGCTGCCCCAACCGGGTATGGGGAATGGGTGAAGCCTCGTCCCAGAGGCTCGACTGCGCCGGTTCTGAGGCCAGGGCATCGAACGTTGTCTTGCCCACGAAATGTCCGACCCGCTCGGTGAGCACCGGTGCAACGTGGACGCCGGCATCGACCAACTGTCGGCAGATCTCGATCGCCTTGTAGGCGGCGATTCCAGCCGACACACCAAGGACGACATAGGGCGGGACCGGCGCATCCGGCGTGGACTGACTCGAAGGACTCGACACCGAAGGTTTCGACACCGACGGACCGGAAACCGAACGACCCGACCCGGAATTGCTCGACCCCGCACCGCTCGACACCGACGGCTCCGCCGGCGCCGACTCTGATGGTCGGCTTGGTTGCTCCGTCACCATGTTCGATCCGCTCCCGATGACCGACAGCCTGGACGGCTACTCGGCCGGAGCATCTCCTGAGGTGTCGGCGGCCACTTCGGTGTCGGCTTCGCCCTCGGTGACCACATCAGTTTCGGCCTCAGTGGCTGCTTCGGCTTCAGCTTCGGCTTCAACGGCTATTGCAGTTTCAGCTTCAGCGGCTGCTTCGGCTTCAACGGCCACCTCCGCGGCAGCCTCGACGGTGGAGCCGGAAGCCTCGATGTCGGCCTCTCCCGCATCCTCGAGGGCAGCGAGCGCAGCCGCCTCGGCCAGGGCCGCTTCCTCTTCGGGGTCCGGCCGGCTGAAGGTGGCCTTGCCTGCCGCGACCTCTTCGAAGGCGATCGAGAGCGGCTTCCCGGACACCGATGCCACCTGCGGAGGCACGACGACCCCGATGCCCTCGCCCAGCGAGTTGTAGTAGCTGTTGACCTGGCGGGCCCGCCGGGAAGCCAGCGCCACCAGGGTGAATTTCGAATCGACCTTATCCAGCAGGTCTTCGACGGGCGGGTCCATCAGGGTGCTCTTGTGCTGGGCCATTGCGATCCTTTGGGAGGTTTTTGACGGACTCGGCGTCGGCTCGACGCCCTAGTGGGCGCCAGAACGGTAACGGTCCACTATACCGGCCACTTCGGCCGTGGCTTGTACCAGGTCGTCGTTCACGACTTCGGCGTCGGCGATCAACCGCCCTTGACGCTCCTCTTCGGCCCCGGCAGCCAGCCGCCGCTGCACATGGGCCTCGTCGTCGCCACGGGCACGAAGGCGGGCGGTTTGGACTGCAACCGACGGCAGCGTGAGCAGGATCAACACCGCATCCTTCTGCTTGTCTCTCACCTGTCGGGCGCCTTGGAGGTCGATCTCCAGCAGCACGTCGGACCCCGGCGGAGGGTCCGGGATCGGTGTCCCGTACAGGTTGCCGAGAAATTCGGCCCATTCAAAGAACCCTTTTTCGGCTACTCGGGCTTCGAAGGTGGGGCGATCGACGAACACATAGGCATCGTCGGCCTCCCCAGGACGGCGGGCTCGGGTCGTCCACGAGCGACTTAGCCACAGGCGGGGGTCTGAAGCCACCACCCTGGCGGCGACGGTCCCCTTACCGGCCCCGCCGGGCCCAAAGAGGACGAATATCAGCGGTTCGGCGTAGGTCGAGAGGGGGACAGATCAGCAGATCAGCAGGTCAGCGTCAGCGAGCGGTCTCGCGGAGCAGCGATTCACGCTGGTTGCTGCCCAGGCCCTGCAGACGACGGCTCTCGCTGATACCGACGGTCTCCATGAGGCGCCTGGCCTTGACTTTGCCCAGGCCAGGTAGGGATTCGAGCACGGAAAGCACCTTCATCTTTCCCACCGTCTCGTTGGAGTCGGCCGTCTTCAGCAACTCGGAGAGGCTGAGGGAACCGATCTTCAGCTTCTCTTTGACCTCGGCCCGCTCACGGCGGACCTTGGCTGCCTTGGCCAGGGCGGCCTGGCGCTGTTCGGGCGTAAGTGCGGGCGGTTGCGGCATGGGCGCGACGATAGCGCCTTCAGAGGCGTCCGGCATGCTAATTCTGGTCGTGTGGCGTGGATCGATCTGAACGCCGACCTGGGAGAAGCCGACAACCTCACTGCGTCGGACGTCGCCGTACTCGATTCGATCTCGAGTGCCAGCATCGCCTGTGGCTTTCACGCCGGGAGCGCGGCCGTGATGGAAGCGACGTCCGCGGCCGCCGAAGCACGGGGAGTTGCGATCGGAGCGCACGTCTCGTACCGGGACCGCGAGGGGTTCGGGCGGCGCGAGCTGGAGGTCCCGCCCGCGCAACTGCTGGCCGACATCGAGGAGCAGATCGCCCTCCTGCGCCAAGCGGCCGGGCCGGCGGAGGTCCGCTACGTCAAACCCCATGGCGCCCTCTACAACCGGATGGGGCGGGACCCGGACATCGCATCGGTGGTGATCGAGGCGGTGCGGCGATGCGACCCTCCGCTCATGTTGTTGGCCCAGGCGGGGACAGATGTCCTCGACCGGGGGCGGGACGCCGGCCTGGTGGTGGTGGGTGAGGCCTTTGGCGATCGCACGTACCGCCATGATGGGGCTCTCGTCTCTCGCAGCGAGCCCGGGTCGGTGATCACTGATCCCGCTGAGGTATCCCGGCGCGCCGTGTCACTGGTGCTCCATGGCGGCATCGACGACACCGACGGATACTGGCTGGCGATCATGGCCGATTCGCTGTGCGTCCACGGCGACAGTCCCGGCGCCGCCGAGTCGACCCGGGCAGTGCGGGCCGCGCTGATCGAGGCAGGCATCACCATCCGCTCGTTCGCGAGGGATCCGTGATCACCCCCTTCGGCGACACCGCTCTGCTCGTCGACGTCGAGGACGATCGTGCCGCCCACCGCCTCGCCGCTCGGATCGAGTCCGACCCGTCGGCGCCTCCCGGCATTGGCGAGGTGGTCGTGGGTCTCCGCACCGTCCTCGTGCACATCGATCCCATGGCTCATCCATTGGGTGCTGATCCGTTGGGCGTAGAAGCCTGGCTCGCCCAACTCTGCTCCTCTGTTGCAGTTGCTCCTCCTGCCGTTGCTGTTGGTCCTCCTGCGGCTGGAGTTGGTCCTCCTGCGGCTGGAGTTGGTCCTCCTGCGGCTGGGGACGCTTCCCGCCGTTCGGTGGAAATTCCCGTCACCTTCGATGGTCCCGACCTCGACGACGTTGCCAAGGCGATCGGTACGACCCCGGAGGGGGTGACCGAGCTGCTCACCGGATTCGAGTTGCGGGTCGCCTTCCTCGGGTTCGCACCCGGTTTTCCCTATCTCGTCGGGCTACCCGAACCCCTGGCTCGAATCGAGCGCCGAGCCAGCCCGCGCACGCAGGTTCCCGCCGGCTCAGTGGCCCTGGCTGGTGGATTCGCCGCCATCTACCCCCAGCGCACGCCGGGCGGCTGGCAGTTGCTGGGTCACACCGACGTATCGATGTTCACCCCGGACACACCTCCGTTTGCCCTGCTCCGTGCGGGCGACACCGTGCGCTTCACGGGGGCCCGACCCTCCGCCGTGTCCGCCGCCCCGCCCCGCCGCCTCCGCCGCCTCCGCCGCCCCTCCGCCGCCCCCGCCTCCACCTCGTCCGCCTCCGCCGCCTATGCCGCCTCCGCCTCCTCCGCCGCCGCTCACCACCGCCCTCCAACCCCCCACGCCAGTCCCGAGGGGACCCAGCCACGACGGTCGCCACTTCGTGCATCGAGCGGTCACTTCATCGAGGTCCTCGAACCGGGCACCCTCACCCTCATGGAAGATGCGGGCCGGCAAGGGCTCGCCGCCATCGGCGTGCCTGCGGCCGGCCCTGCCGATCCGGATGGATTCCGACTGGCCAATCGGCTGGTCGGCAACGGCGATGGCGCTGCAGCACTGGAGATGACCGTGCGAGGGCCGACCGTCCGCTTCTCGTCAGATGGGTACGTCGCCGTGGTGGGAGACGTCGATCTGAAGCTCGATGACCGACCCGTGGCAACCGAAACGGTGGTCCCTGTCAGTGCTGGCCAGGTTCTCGTCATCGGCATGGTGCGAGGGGCGCTCCGGTCCTATCTGGCCGTCGCTGGTGGGCTAGAGGGTCCCTTGGTCTTGGGATCCCGCTCCACCGACGTCCTCTCCGGTCTGGGCACCGGACCACTGGCTGCGGGGGACCAAGTGGATCTGGGCGGACCAGGCCATCCCCGTGGTCGTTTGTCGCCCCGTGAACCGACATCGACCGTGCGGGCGGTGCCAGGTCCTCACCATGCTGCCAGCACCGAGCTCCAAAAACTCTCGTATGCATGCTGGACGGTCGACGACCGTTCCAACCGGGTCGGCCTCCGTCTGTCGCCTGCGCCAGCGCCGGCGCGGCCGGGCGGGGCGACCGCGCCACCGTCGACCACTGAGCCACCGTCGACCACTGAGCCACCCTTGGCCATCCATCCACCGTCCACCGGAATTCCCTCGTGTGGGATGGTCACTGGCGCCATCCAGATCCCACCCGACGGACAGCCCATCGTGCTGATGCCTGATCACGCCACCGTCGGTGGCTACCCCGTGATCGCCACGGTCGTGAGCGCCGACTGGGGCACGTTGGGCCGATTGCGTCCGGGTGACGACGTTGGCTTCGAACTGGTCAGTGCTGAGAAGGCACGCGCTCTCCGCCGTGAGCACGAGCGGCATCTCGACCGCAGCGTCTCGGGATGGTTCCCGACGGACAGCGGCACGTAGCTGGCCCTCAGCTGCACGTCTCTACCCAGCCTGCTCGGCCCACCCGAACCAAGCCGGAGCGCTCGCCCACCGGGCCTAGCCAAGCCAGAGCCCGCTCGCCCGGCGACCTACACCAGCCGGCTCAACCGATCAGCAGAAGACCAGGATCGACGGGACGATGGACGATCATCCCCGTCCGGCCCCAGATCATCTGGGGATCCAGGCTGTCGGCCAGGATCGGCTCGGCAGCCGGCACGAGCGTGCATCGCCGGTCGTCGCAGTAGCCGATAGCTACGGGCCCTCCAGAGACAAGAGCCTCGGCCACGATGCGACCGGCAAGCACCACCGGATCGTCCGAGCAATCGAGATCCACGGCGCGCACATTCGCTCCGGGGAGCTTCTCGGCCAGCTCACCCAGCAGCCCGGCCAGCTCACCCATCAGGCTTCCGATATTCGAACCTGACTGTGCAGCTGAGCTGTCGCTCGCCGTGCTGTCGCCCTCAACGGGGTGTTCAGTAGGAGGAATCCAGTCAGCTCGAGGCTCAACCCTCCCCGGCTGATCAGCACTGCCGAGCTGACCTACCGGGCTTACCCGGGCCAATTCGCCGCCCGTGCCACACACACGATCGTGACCAGCGTCCCGTAGGTACTGGCCCCGCGTCCCGCCGTGTCCGGTCACGGTCAACACGGTGGTCGCGCCTGCCTTTGCCACCGGGTAGACGTCCTTGAAGAGATCGGACGCTGTGCGCGAGCCGGAGTGAAGCTGTCCCAGGTGAATGATTCCGTCAGAAGTCTCGGGGATTCCTTCCGGCCCGACGACCTGGGCCGTCGCCCCATGCGATTTCAGCAGGCCAGCAACGAGAGGAGCCACCCGCTGACCGTCGTCGACCACCGTGATGGCAGCTCCTGTCAGCAACGAGGGGGCCAGTGAGGTCAGGGGTGCCGAGATGGTGAATGGGGTTGCACCTCCGGCCTGGTCGGAGCTACGGACAGCCAGGAGATGGCGGCCCCGCGGGTTGGAGATGGCCCCAGGGTTAGGTACGTCCTCGACCGGCTTAACAGCTGTCATTCGACCACCACCATTCGAGCTCGATTGCAAAGGGAACGGGGGACAATGACGGATATCACGGAATAACCATCAAATATGCAGAAATTGGCAGAAGCCCCACTCTTCGTGCCGACTCCTGCCCCACTGTCTGCTGTGAACCTCATTCCGTCTGCTGTGATCCCCATTCCGTTCGCTACCCGCTGTGATCCCCTATTCCCTTCGCTACAAACGTCAAAAAAACATCAAAATGAGCGCAGGGGTGCCGGAGAGAGCAGGGTGGCGGACCGAAGAATCAGCTATTCCAGCTCGAACAAGGGCGGTGGAAGACCCGAGGCGCCACCGCCGGGGCCGCCAAGACGCCGGGCGCCGTAATCCGAGCCGGCGCTGGAGCCGGCACCTCGCCGATGGCGTCCGACATCGGCCATGCCTTCTCGGCGAGGTTCCGGCGGACCTTCTCCGTGAGGGGCCGGCGGATCGAAGTGCCAGGCCTGTTCGTCGTCCTTCCACAGCACAAAACCATCGACCGTCTTTTGGTGATGGTGAAACGTGCACAAGCGTGCGGTATTGGCCAGGCACGTTGGCCCGCCCTGGCCAAACTCCTCGGTGTGGTCGATCTGCAGGAACTTGTTCGCACCGCAACCTGGAATTACGCAGCACGGGTCGCGATCTTCGAGAGCGGTGCGCAATGTGGCGTTGATCGTCCGGGTGAAATGGTAAATCTTCGAGATCTCCTCTGCGTGGTGGAAGATCACCTTGATGCCGGCATCGGTCATCAGGTCGGAGACGACGGGGATGGGCACCGGCGCTCCGGTCGAAGCGATCTCGGAGATCTCGCCGTCCTCGAGGTGACCACGACGGAGAGCATCGTGATCCACGCGGACGTGGACGATGGTGCGAGGCGACGGGGCCGGTGTCCCGCTCGTCGTCACCGAGAAGAGTGCGTCAGCCGCATAGGCGCCCAGCGCCTCACGAGATCCGGACTTCCGAGCCTGGTCGAAGATGATGCCCGCTTCGTGGTCGAGCACGGCGGCGATCTTGGCTCCGCGATCGGGAGTGAGCCGGGCCTTCAGGCAGAACGCTCCCTCTTCGTCGGTCCAGTGTCGTACATAGCGACCCTTGTGGATGCGCTTATACGCAGCCATCGGGTCTGCAGCCGCGCTGGTCGCTTTTGCCCTGCGGCACTCATTGCGGAGGGTTTTGATCGGTTGACGGCGGGCGGTGTCGATGAGCTCCGTCTCTTTGGTTGGATTAAGAGTGGCGGCGCCGGCAATCTCTTTGGCCTGAGAAGCAGACAAGGTGCCGTCCGCCAAGGCATCCGCCGTAGCCGGACAGGCCTCAAGTTGTTGGGCCAGATCAAGAGTCCCCCGAGCACTCCCCACGTCGGTGCCGCTGTGCTCGGCGATGAGCTCAGCCGCATTGCGGTGTCCCGTAGCGCCAAACGCTCCGGAGGATTCGATCCTTTTGGCCAGCGCTAACCGGGCAACAGCGCTCAAGCGCTCAATGCGAACGGCGTCGTCAAACAGTGACGTGGCATCGGCACCAGTCAGCAGGTCGGGATCGAGATCCGACACCAACCCTTCGAGGAGGGTGATCGCCGCGGAGAACCGGGCCCGAAGGCCCTCTTTCCCATCGGCGGCCGAGCCCGTCGCTGATCCCGTTCTCGGCGAGGGCATTTCGTTGACTGGATCCGGAGAGCACTTCGAGCTCATGGATCCATGATGACAGCCGGGTATGACAACCACTCAGAAAACACAGCGAACCGTCAAACGATGACCCGCTGGCATGCGTGTGACAATTCCAGATCAAGAAAGCTTTGACGTTCCGGATAGGGAAGCTCGATGGCCGGACATGCAGTCGCGGACGCTTGTGCACTACTGGTTGCCAGCGCGACGAGTCGGCGTGCCGCAGTTTCCGTGCCGACGGCGACCCGGATCGACTCTTGAACCCGTCCCGCCCCTTCTCGGTACCGGTCTTCGCTCAGCACTGCCATCAGAAGAGCACGAAGCTCGCCTGCCCTTACCCGGCCGAATCGCACCCGAGGCCGGCGCTCGCTTCGACCGCTTGCCCGACCATGACGAGTTGATCGTCCCGGATCGGGCGAGCACCCGGGACTGCGACCATGACGGCTACCCGCCTGTGCATGACACCTGGGTACAAGATTCCATTCGTCCGCCCGACTTGCCGAAGGAACAGCCCTAAACCATCAAAGCCACGGTTTCTCGAACGCCCGTCACCGCGGTGGTCGTCGAGGCCCACGACGAATTGCAGATGGCCGAGCGCCGCTATCTGTGAGAGACCTCGATGGCCCAGCTCCGGCGGATGGGAGCCGCTGTCCCCGTCGAGCGCCTGGGAGCAGGCCGCTGGCCGGCTGAGATCGTTAGCCTCGGGGCGTGGCCACCGTCCTTCCCGAGCTCGACATCGAAAAAGTCAAGCGGTTCTGTCGGCAACGGGTCCCCGACAACCTCAAAGACGAGGTCCGTCTCGAGGTCACCACCCGGGGCAAGTCCGTCTCCATCCATGAGTGCCGACCACCCTGGCGCGGCGCGCCCGGCGAGTGGACCAGGATGCCCATCGCCCAGCTCCGCTACGAGGGCGATGGTGCTTGGTCGCTCTACTGCGGTGACCGCTATGGCAAGTGGACGATGTACTTCGATCTCGATGCCAACCAGCCCGTCGACGTGGTCATCAACGAACTCGAGACTGACCCCACCTGCGTGTTCTGGGGCTGAATCTCGACCCCGTGAACGGGGCTCATCAGCGCGCCTACCATCACCTCAGACCGAGGACCGCTTCTCCACCATTCGGCGGGACGTCATCTCTGTTTCCCCGCTCTTGCCACGCTCTAAAGCGCGAGCTCATGTCCTTTAGGAACGCCTGCGCGGTCAAGTAGCCAATGGCGCGCCGCCAAAGAATCACTGGCGTAAACGGAGAGAGCTGTCGAACGACGCTATCAACCAACCCGAATCTGTCAACCAAACAGATGGCGCCATCCGAGGTCTGGGAGGTCGCTACCGGCGAGCGTCCTCTCCTCTGGGTCATCGGTGCATCTTCCAATGGCGATCGGCACCCGCAGAGCGGCGGCCTCAAAAGCAACGACCAGACCGTCGGGGTCACCGGTGGCGATAATCAACTCGTAGTCCTCACCACCGCCCAGCGCCTCCTCATCCGTCGCCCCCAGGGCCACGGGCACATGGTCGAGCGCGATGCCAACCCCCGAGGCGTCAGCCAAATGACGAACGTCGGCGGCCAGGCCGTCGGAGATGTCGATGGCCGCCGTGGCACCCGCGATTCGGGCCGATTCTCCTTCGGCCAGTCGGGCCACCGGTCGTCGGTGGGCCTGTACCAGGGTGGAGTGGATGGAACCGGCTGGGTCACCGGGCTCGGCCGTGCTCCAAGCTTCGATAGCCGGCTCAGGTTTTCCGGTTGTGACCTCCTCCGCTGACGCGCCCTCCGGTGACGCGGCCTCGGCCTCCGCGGTTTCGGCCTTGCTTCCGCTGCCGTCCGCTGTTTCGGCGTCGGCTGTTTCGGCGTCGGCTGTTTCGGCGTCGGCTGTTTCGGCGTCGGCTGTTTCGGGGTCGGCTGTTTCGGGGTCGGCCTCCCTTGTTTCGCCCTGCAGGATGCGGAGCCCTGCCGCCGATAAACCGAGCGGCCCGGTCACGAACAGGGTGTCGCCGGCTCGCGCGCCCGACCGAGTGAGTACGCCCGAGTGCTGTCCAGCCCCACTTGCTGCTACGGATGGCCCAACCCCACTCGTTGTTACGGACGCCCGACTCTTATCAATTGCTCCCGATTCAATTGCTCCCGATGCTTGCTTATTACCTCCGGTGATACGAGATATCGCTTGACCAGATGAAGCCTCCTCACCAGACGACGTCCCCATCCCAACACTCGATGTTGGAATGACTGCAATGAGCGGAATGCTCCCGATGGCCGCGACCGAAACGACCACAGCTGGAGCGGTGGACAGATCGCCACCGACCACGACGCACCCCGTCGCCGTAGCGGCCTCGGCCACGCCCGAGCCGAGCTCCTCCAGGTCGGTCCCCGGCGGTGCAGCCACGGATACCAGGAGGTGGTCCGGCCTTCCGCCCATGGCGGCCAGGTCGGAAACCGTGACCATGACCGCCTTGAACCCCAGGTCGGCGACGGTGCACAGGTCCAGGTCGGCGTGAACTCCGGCCACCACCAAGTCGGTGGCCAACAGCAGTGCCGCACCCCCGGAATCGGCCACCACCGCGGCATCGTCGCCGATCCAAATTTCGCCCGGCGGGGACGGTCGTCCTGCCGCAGCCTCGAATCGAGCCTGCAAGGCAGCGATTACCTCGAATTCACCCGGATTGGGAGTGCCGACATCGGAACCACGATCACTTCCAGCGGTATCCACTCCGGCGCGAGCGCCGGCGCGACCCGTCCTGCCTGGCTTGGAAGCAACCACGCCTCTTGCCTAGCATTCAATCCGCTCTCCACCGATTACTATTGATGAACGGAACGCGACCACTATGTATGTGTTGCGTGACCCTGTGTGTATCTGTCGGCGTCCCGAGGAGGAACAGTCAACCAATGCCCCCCACTAAGAACAAAAAGCTTGTCGCCTGGGTTGACGAGATTGCCGCACTGACGGACCCCGCCGAGGTCGAGTGGTGCGACGGCTCCGCCGAGGAGTACGACCGGCTTTGCCAGTTGCTGGTGGACAACGGGACATTTACCAAACTCTCCGAGGCCAAGCGCCCGAACAGCTACTGGGCGGGGTCGGATCCGGCCGATGTCGCCCGAGTCGAGGATCGGACGTACATCTGCTCCGCCCTGGAGTCGGACGCTGGGCCCACCAACAACTGGCGGGATCCGGACGAGATGCGATCGACCCTTACCGACCTGTTCAAGGGGTCGATGCGGGGCCGGACCATGTACGTCGTGCCCTTCTCGATGGGGCCCCTGGGCTCCGACATTGCCCACATCGGTGTGGAGATCACCGATTCCCCGTACGTGGCCGTGTCCATGCGGATCATGACCAGGATGGGACGCGGCGCCCTCGAGGTGTTGGGCGACGACGGCGAATTCGTCCCCTGTCTCCATTCCGTCGGTGCCCCGCTGGCTGAGGGCGAGGCCGACGTGCCGTGGCCCTGTGACGCCGACAACAAGTACATCGTGCACTTCCCCGAGACGCGGGAGATCTGGTCGTACGGCTCGGGCTACGGCGGCAATGCCCTCCTGGGCAAGAAGTGCTTCGCCCTGCGCATCGCCTCGGTCATGGCCCGGGACGACAACTGGCTGGCCGAGCACATGCTGATCCTCAAGCTCACCTCCCCGGCCGGAGAGACGCGATATGTCACCGGTGCGTTCCCCTCTGCCTGTGGCAAGACCAACCTGGCCATGTTGATCCCCACCCTGGCCGACTGGAAGGTCGAGACGGTGGGTGACGACATCTGCTGGATGAAGTTCGGGCCCGACGGCCGCCTCTACGCCATCAATCCAGAGGCGGGTTTCTTCGGTGTGGCGCCGGGGACCAACACCCACACCAATCCCAACGCCATGCTCACCCTCGATGGCAATGCCATCTTCACCAATACCGCCCTTACCGATGATGGCGATGTGTGGTGGGAGGGCATGACCGATGAGGTTCCAGCCCACGTCAAGTCATGGAAGGGCGAGGACTGGACCCCCGAGTCCGGGACCCCGGCCTCGCACCCCAACGCTCGGTTCACCGTTCCGGCCGCTCAGGACCCCGCCATCGCCGCCGAGTGGCAGGATCCGGCCGGCGTGCCCATCGACGCCATCCTGTTCGGGGGCCGTCGGGCATCGGTCGTCCCGCTGGTGTTCCAGTCCTTCGATTGGAACCACGGGGTCTTCCTCGGCTCGATCATGGCATCGGAGACGACGGCAGCTGCCGCTGGAGCAGTGGGCAACCTGCGCCGCGACCCCTTCGCCATGCTGCCCTTCTGCGGCTACAACATGGCCGACTATTTCGCACACTGGCTCAAGATCGGCGCCTCAGCCGATCCCGAGAAGCTGCCGAAGATCTTCTACGTCAACTGGTTCCGCAAGGACGAGGACGGCAAGTGGCTGTGGCCGGGATACGGCGAGAACTCCCGGGTCCTGGAGTGGATCTTCCAGCGGGTCAGTGGAACCGCCGAGGCCACCGAGACGCCGATCGGCTATGTGCCCGGCCCCGGAGCCATTCCCACCGACGGTCTCGCTGTGTCCAAGGAAGACATGGAGAAGCTCCTCACGGTCAATCCGGAAGAATGGCGAGCAGAGGTGCCGCTCATCCGTGAGCACTTCGCCAAGTTCGGGGACAAGCTTCCTGACCAGCTGACCAAGGCCGTCGATCAGCTCGAGGAGCGGCTGGGCTGAGTCGCCCGACTCGATCCTAAGCCTGACGGGATCGGTGCATCTGTAGTCCTCACGGGATCGGTTCGCCTGACTTGATCCTGCATCTGACGGATCGGTTCGTCTGACTCGACCCCCCCTGCCTGACGGGGTCTGTGCATGAGGACATGGTCTTTTGGGTGGGGTCATGCACCTGCCTTCATTGGTTCCTCTGTTGCATCTACCGCTCTCCACGCTCTTTGAGCGAGTGTTACACCCTGCTGCGATGATTCATGTATGGCCACCACGGACCAGCGCAACAGGAGAAAGGGCAGCCGAGGGCCGACCGCTCGGGACACGGCCGTGTCCCGGTCCCGGTCTGGCCTGTTTGGCTCTGATCCCTCTGGCGGTGACGGATCTGGCGGCCTCGATGTCTCTGACGACCGTGTCTCTGACGACCGTGTCTCTGACGACCGTGTCTCTGACGACCGTGTCTCTGACGACCGTGTCTCTGACGACCGTGTCTCTGACGACCGTGTCTCTGACGACACGGTGTCCGCCGATTCCCTGTCCGAGGCCATCTCCCTGCTCGAGTCCTTCGTCGGTGCCTTTGAGCCCGGTCGCTACAGCGGTGAGGACGCGGCGGTGTTGGTGGAGCGCTTCTCTCTGGGTGAGCGCCTCTGTGCCACGGGGAAGGCCCTGGCGGCCAAGCGGGCAACAGAGACCGAGCACCACCGCAAAGACGGCTCTCGCAGTGCCGCTGAGTGGCTGGCCGGAAAGACGGGGGAGTCCCTCGGTCACGCAGCTGGGTCCTTGCAGCTGGCCAACCAGATGGAAGACCACCCCGGCCTCGGGGACGCCCTGCGCTCCGGCGAGCTGTCCCAGACCCGGGCGCACACGGTGGCCGGGGTCTTGAAGCTCGACCCGGACAGCGAGGACGAGCTGCTCAAAGCGGCCAAGGATCGAACCGAGACCAACCGGCAGCTGGCCGACCGGTGCCTCCGGGCCAAGGCCAGGGCCCGATCGGCCGAGGACAACCGGGCCGCCCACGAGCGCATCCGGGCAGCCCGGTTCCTCCGCCACTACACCGACGGGGACGGGGCCTTTCGCTTGGAGGGCAGCTTCACCCCCGACGCCGGGGCCAGGCTGCTCGCTGCGCTCAAACCCACCCGCACCGTCCTCTTCGACGAGGCCAGACGACAAGGCCTCCGAGAACACCCCGACGCCTACGGGGCCGACGCCCTGGTGGCACTCGTCACCGGCGAGCGCCAGCGACGGCCTCGGGCCCCACGGGGCGACGAGGCAACCACCGGCCAGCGGACGGGCGGCCGGGCCGATACCGACCGGGGCTCTCTCCATGGGGACGAAGGCACCGACATGTCCGGCAGCTCCGCCGACTTCGCCGACTCCGCCCACACCGACTCCGGCGACTCCGAGGCCGATGGCGACCAGGACACCACCGGGTGGTCCTCGACCGCCTTTCCCCCGCCGGCCAGCGTGCACCTCCGGGTGGACCTTGCCGCCTTGCGCAGGGGACACCTCAAAGACGCCGAGTGTTGCGAGATCCCCGGCGTTGGTCCCGTCCCCATCGAGACGGCCCGAGAGCTGTTGGGCGACGCCATCGTGGAGCTCGTCATCACCAAGGGCTCAGACATCGCCTCGGTCACCCACTTGGGCCGAACCGTTCGGGCCCCCCTCCGGCGAGCGTTGATCGAACGGGACCAGACCTGTGTCATCCCCGGCTGTGACGTACGAGAGGGCCTCCAGATCGACCACCGGATCATCCCCGTGGTCGAGAACGGCGAGACCGCCCTTTGGAACCTGGCGAGATTGTGTCGCCATCACCACTACCTGCGACACCACGCCGGATTCCGGCTCGAAGGCGGCCCCGGCGACTGGCAGTGGCTGCCACCCGAGAAGCCCCCGCCACAGAACCTCGACCAACCAGACGATGGCGACGAGGACCGGCTGTTCAAACTGGAATGAGCCGGCAAGGCCGAAGGCCGCCGCCGGGCCGAAGTCTCCTCGTGAGGAGTGCACCTCGCCCCGCATGCCAAGACCTCATCGGCTACGTGCTGGTCTGACTGTCACTCTCGGACCTGGCGCGCACCCGACTTAGTGGTGATGCCCCGATTCGGCGGAGTCTCGGCGACCGCTCCCAGATCAAGTCCAAACGACTCCCCCATCGTCTGGACTCATGACTGTTTTCGATGATCGAAGATGCTCCGACCCTCCAGCAGCGAACCAAGCGCTCAGGCGTGGTCGCGAATCGAACGGCGACCGCTCATGTAGAAGATCCCGGTCACCGCAGCAAAGATAGCCATCACCAGGTCTCCAGCGGGGATCGGCAGGGTGAGCACGACGGGTACGAACGCCCCGACCACCCAGACCAGCTGCAGCCTCGTCTCAAAACGGGCAAAGGCGCGGCCTTGGTTGGACTCAGGGACGAATTGCTGCACCAATGCATCGAACGATGGCTTGGCGACCGCGCCGGCCACCCCGACTGCGAAAGCAACGATGGTTTGGAGCAGCCGGGCGCGTTCAAGCGCTCCCAGGGCGGCGAACCCCGCTACCAGCCACAGCGAAGCAACCAAGATCTGTTGCTCGCTGAGCACACGGCGAATCCGCGAAACCAACAGAACGCCGACGAGCGCTCCTGCGGTGATCGACCCCAGCAACAGGCCAAACCACCAGGTGGCCGCATCCTCCCTTCGCAGACCGAAGGCGAAGAGAAATGTGAGGAAGCCAACCAGCGCCTTGAGTGCCGACATGGGCACCAGGGCCAGGAGTACCTCTCCGTTGGCGATGGGGCGAAACGGAGCCAAGTCCTCGTCGTCATCCAGATCTTCGATGAAGGGCTGGCGCCCCAGCATTGGAGAGGTCGGGTGCGTTGATGACGCAACGACCAGATCGGCGCCG
Organism: uncultured Acidimicrobiaceae bacterium; assembly: GCA_963781305.1. Lineage (GTDB taxonomy): Bacteria > Actinomycetota > Acidimicrobiia > Acidimicrobiales > RAAP-2 > DASXMT01. The sequence continues at coordinate 1,485,839 of CAWAFL010000011.1, read as the reverse complement.
GTTGATCCAGCAACCGAGCTCGGTTCCGGGCCGGCCGGAGCACCCCGAATCGACCGTGATCGACGGACCGGTAATCGCAGGCCGGCCACGGCTCCCGCTAAAAACACCACCAATGCGAGCCACACGACCCATGGGGCTCCCCCGAGCTTCAAGGCGACAACAGCAGGAAGAGCGAACACGAACCCTGACAGCGAAGCCAGCAGGCCCAGGCGGGCGTTCAAAGTTGCGAGGTCAACTTGGCCCGGCTGCGTGGCCTGCACGGAGGGATCCGACTGTACCGACGCCCCGACGGCGCCGACCGCTGGAGCAACTGATCGCTCGGGAACTGAGGTGCCGACGGGGCCACCGGCAGACGTAGGACCAGTCGACGGCATCAACGACGTGGAATCGAGCAAACCCTGTGCCGCCATCTCGGGAACGAGTGCGCCCTTGGTCACCAGGTACACCTTGGACAGCACCAGCATGGCGAAGGCCTCGGGGAACAACAGCAGTGAGTGAAAGTCTCGAGCTAGGAAGGGACACAGCGCCGCACGACCCAGAGCGGACACCACCACCATGGCCCGGCGGGCACCCCGGCTGCGGTCGATAAGAGGGCCAAGCGCCGGTGCAACCACGGCGAACGGCGCCATGGTCAGCAACAGGTACAACAGCACCTTGTCTTTCGCCGCCGTGGGCGAGATCGAGAAGAAGAGCGAACCGGCCAGGGAGACGGCGAACATGGTGTCCCCCGCCGTCATCAGCACGTGGGTCAGCGCCAGCCGCCCGAACGGTTTGCGCTGGTCGAACAGGTCGGCCAACGACGCGCGCACCAGGCGTCGAAACTGGTCGCCTCGATCTCGAACGCTCACCGAGGCATGGTACGTGGCACCGACGCCCGAAAGGCAGACCCCCCACCCAACCTCCACAGCCCGGTGTGCCCCGGACAGCCAGAGCCCGGGATGTCCCGGACAAGTCAGATTCCCGGGATGCCCACAAACAGACCTTTAGATGGCAAACATTCCGCTAGATGGCATACATTCCGCCTCGATTGCCAAACGTTCCGCCGACCCAGGATCGTCCACAATCCACTCGGGTTCTGGACGTCTCAGGTTATGGCGCCCGCTGCTCTCACCTTCGCAATCGCCTCCGGCTCGATCCCCCAATCGGCCAGAGCTTCGTCCCCGTGCTGACCGGGGTTCGGCGGGGGGCGCTGGATCGAGCCGGGGGTGCCTCCGAAGCGAGGTGCAGGTCCTGGCTGGACCACCCCGGCCACCTCAGTAAACGTTCCCCGGAATTGATTGTGGGGGTGTTCGGCGGCCTCGGGAATCGAAAGGACAGGCGACACACACGCATCGGTTCCATCGAAGATCTCCTGCCATTCGTCGCGGGTCTTGGTGAGGAAGAGCGAAGCAAATCGTTCCTTCATCTTCGGCCACTGCGCCCGATCGTTCTGATCGGGGAGCTCCTCATTCTCCAAGCCCAACAGCCGAATCAACTCAGCGTAGAACTGGAACTCGATGGCCCCCACGCTCATGAATTTCCCGTCCGCGGTCTCGTAGACCTCGTAGAAAGGCGCACCGGTGTCGAGCAGGTTCGTACCGCGCACGTCCTGCCAGGTGCCCGTTTGCCGAAGGGTGTAGATCATGGTCATCAAAGCCGCCGCCCCATCGACCATTGCCGCATCGATGACCTGACCCTTGCCTGTTTTTTGGGCCGAGAGGATCCCAGACACCATGCCAAAGGCCAAGAGCATGCCGCCACCACCAAAATCCCCGACCAGATTGAGCGGGGGAAGCGGGGGTTGCCCCGCTCGTCCGATGGCCTCGAGTGCGCCGGCGATGGAGATGTAATCGATGTCGTGGCCGGCGGTCGTGGCCAGGGGACCCGACTGCCCCCAACCGGTCATCCGACCATAGACAAGGCGAGGATTACGCTCCATGCACACGTCAGGTCCCACGCCCAGGCGCTCGGCAACACCGGGTCGAAAGCCTTCTACGAGCCCGTCGGCCTGGTCGATCAAGCGCAACACCAGATCAACCCCGTCAGCGTGCTTCAAGTCCACGGCGACCGACCGGCGTCCGCGGTTCATCAGATCGACGTGCGGATGCTCTTGCGGGGGGTAGGTGGCGCGATCGTGGCGGTCGATGCGAATGATGTCGGCACCCGCGTCTGACAGCATCATTCCCGCGAACGGGGCGGGGCCGAGGCCGGCGAACTCGATGATGCGGAGGCCATCCAGCGGCCCGCTCATCGTCCACCTGGCTTACGAGTCGTTCCGACCGGTAGTGGAGCGGGGTTGGTGGCCCAGATGCGGGCCGGTGGACGTGGGATGGGCATGCACGGATGCTGGTCGCTGAGCCGGTCAGGGTCAAGTACCGGGGAATGGTGCCGACCGTTCTGCAGGCCCGATACCGGCCTGACCACCGCCTTCACGGCCGGTGCGGACCCACAGCGTCTCAGCCCACGGCCTCCCCGCCTTCGATTGGCTCCTGTTCCGGCAGGGAACCCCCACCCTTGCCCTGTTCTGGCGGGGGATCCACCCAGTTGCCCTGTCCCGGCAGGGACCCAATCCCTTCGCCCTGCACGGCCAGGGATCTCATCCCTTCGCCCTGCACGGCCAGGGATCTCATCCCTTCGCCCTGTCACGGCCAGGGGACCCAATCCCATCCCCCTCTCCCTGGCAGGGTGGCCCTTTGGCCTCATACAACAAACGGTGCCGTCCCACAGGAGAGCAGGACGGCACCGTTCGAGGTTGCTTCGGACTGGCAGCCCTCGATCGAACCGCTCGATCGGGGGCCACGTTGACCGCTTACTGCGGTGGTCCCGAAGTCAGCGTCACCGTTGCCGATTGCTGGGCTCCGGTGGTGTCCAGGTACCCGATGGTGACCTTGTCACCGGGGTGGTGGGCGTTCAGGGCGTTGGTGAGAGCCGTGGGCGAGGCAACGCTCTGGCCGTTCACCGAGGTGATGGTGTCGCCCTCTGCGAGCTGGGCCTCTTGGGCAGGTGAGCTGGTGACCACGCTGCAGATGAGTGCACCCGAGCTCGAGCCTCCGGAGCTACCAGTGCCAGAGCTACCGGAGCCAGATCCGTCACCGAACCCGGAGCTACCGGAGCCACCGAACGAACCGGAACCACCACCGAAGCCGCCAGTGCCTCCCGTGCCGCCAGTGCCGCCAGTGCCGCCAGTGCCACCCGAGGTAGCGCCGCATCCCGTGGATGGGTCTGCCACGGCGACGCCGATGAAGGCGGTCGCACCGATGTGGACTGTCGACGAAGCGTTACTCGCCTCGATCTGCTTGGCGATGGAGGTAGCGGTGTTGATGGGGATGGCATAGCCCTGGGTGCCAGCGGACTGGGTCGGGGACTGGAACGACATGCCGTCTGAGGCTGCCGTGTCGATGCCGAGCACGTGGCCGTTGGTATCCACCAAGGGTCCACCGGAGTCACCAGGCTGGATGTTGGCGTTGGTCTGGATCAGCCCACTCAGCGTCTCAGAGGTCCCATCGCCAGAATCGCTGGCGGTGATCGACTGGTTGAGAGCGGTTATCGACCCGCCGACCGCGCTGGGGGTTCCACCGGTGCCGCCGGCATTGCCGATGGCCACCACCCCTTGGCCGACCGACGCATTCGACGAATCGCCGAGCGTCACGGTCTGGAGCCCCGAGGCGTTGTTCAGCTGGATCACCGCAATATCGTGCGACCGGTCATACCCGACGACGCTGGCCGTATAGGTCTTCCCGTTGCCGATGTCGGTAACGCTGATGGAGGTGGCGCCGTCGATCACGTGGTTGTTGGTGAGGACCTCACCATTCGACGTCAGCACCATGCCCGTTCCGGCTGCCTGCTCACCCTGGTAGCTGAGCGTGGTGTTGATGTCGACCAGTCCCGGGTTGACGCCCTGGGCAATGGCCGACACGTCGCTCGGCCCACCGGATCCGGTGCCCGAGTTCGATGACCCTGACGATCCCGAAGAGCCCTGCGATCCCGAAGAACCCGACCCAAACGGAGATACTCCCGAGTTTCCCGAGGCCGCCGGACTGGCTGTGCTCGAGGTGGGCTGCCAGGCCGTGTGGCCGATGACCACGCCTGCGGCCAACACCAAGACGGCCAGTAGCGTCGCAACGACGATGGTCCGTGAATGGCGCCGATGGGACTTCGGGGGCGGTCCGACCCAACCGGACGATCCCGCTCCACTCCAGCTTTGTCCCGGGGGCGGGGGGAATCCAGCACCCGATGCTCCGGCACTCGCGCCTGGAGGCACCGCGGAGCCTGGCGGCGTCGCCATCGATTGAGGCCCGAAAGGCTGGCCTCCGGGATAGACGGACACGTCCTCGGCCCTCACCTGGTGGGTCCACGGCGCCGCGGGATACCCCGCGCCATAAGGACTGACTTCTTGCGATCCGCCGGGTCCGGGATAAGGCCCCGGGTTCGTGGGATTGGCACCGGGGTACGCGGGATTGCCGCCCTGGTACGCAGGATTGGCGCCCGGGTACGGAGTGGCACCCGGGTACGGATTAGCGCCCGGGTGTGCTCCCGCCGGTGGGAGTGCGATGGCTTGCTCAGCGGTGTCGTCCGCTGAAGGCACAGGGGTCGGAGCAGTTGCTCCGTAGCCGTCCCCGTTTGTCGTATCTTCCCCGTCTTGACTCATCATTCCCTCCATTGGACGAGGCCCGAGCCCAGTTGTCCGCTCCTCGTAGTAACCAGGAAACTCGACCTACATAAGCTTTTGATCAACACCACCTATGAGCTGGGTTAATTTTTCACGACCGTTGGATGACGACTGGTCGGTTTGCTCGAAGAATGGGCCCTATTTCGTGCCTGGTATTGGATCTCTGCCGGGCACCTTGAATCAGAATCCTTATGTGGAGCTCCAACAAGAGTTCCACCGGGAGTTCCCGATCGGCCCTCCTGCCGTCGGCCTCCCTCGTCGCATGCGGGTCGGGCACACGGTGCACAGGACCGCGAATCCAGACTAAGGGTCAGCCCGGCCATCTCAGGCACGTGTGCCCGTCGCCTCGAGCCCGAGCCCTTGGCCAAGCCCAAGCCGGCCCGCTACGCCCCAGCCCACGCTGGCACGCCACGCTCACGCCCCGCCCACGCCCGGCCCGCTCGTGCCCGTCGTCCCGAGCCCGAGCCCGAGCGCTTACCGCAAGGGCCTGCCGGGGACGTTGGGAACGTGCCCGGGATCGGTCGGCCAGTCCTGTTGCCGCTGGACCCGGTCGTACCGTTCGACCCGTTCGACCCCTTCGTCCGGCAACCGGTGCAGACGGGCCGCACGACGAATGATCACCTGCTGGAGGGCCGCCGGTTTCCTGACGTCGCTGAAGTGGTACGCACCCCCGTCGCTCACCTCGATCGAGAGCCGCCCCGTACCCACCAGCCGTCGAAGGGGAGTTCTGCGGGCGTCGACCCGGTTGATGTCCGCAAGCAAGATCTGCGTGCCGCGCCGGGAGAAGACCCCGAACCGTTCGATGACCCGGACATTGGTCAGGATCAGGCTGGTCATCCGCCACCGCACGAATCGGGCCACCAGCCACACGCAGGGAATGGCGGCGACAATGCCCTCGACCCAGTGGGCGGCCACCGAGGTGTGTACGAAGGCGATGTCCAGCGTGACCGCGGCGGCCACAACCAAAACCGTTGCGGTGAGCGGCCCCATCAGGTACATCCAGTGAGGCCGGATGTCGAGCAACACCTCCTCCCCCTCGTAGAGCACGCGGCGGGAGATGGCCATGAGGTCAGCCCAGTAAACCCAGTCAGCCCAGTTTGGCTGCGATGGACCCTGCGGAGCGCAGCACCGATCCATCAGAGCCCGAAGCCGAATAGGCGTGGGTGGGACGACGTTGCGCCTCGGAGACCAGGTCGGCGAGCAGGGTGGCGAACGGAATGGCGGGGTCGACCCACAGGTATCGGGCCAGCGACCCGGGGATGGTGTTGATCTCGTTCACCACGAATTCGTTGCCGTCGGAGAGGAAATCGATGCGGGCCACTCCCCGCAGCCCGGCCAATTCCGCTACTCGGCGAGCGGCGTCACGGAGGCCGGAGGCGAGTTGGTCGGACAACGCCGCAGGCAGCTCGCGCGGGGCGCCGGCCATGCCCTCACCGGCCACGTACTTGTCCTGGTAGTTGAGTATCTCGGAGGAGTCCGACAACCGGATGGGACGCTCGATGGCCGAAAGCTGCAATTCGGGCCAGCTGCGCACGGCCAGCTGGAGATCCCACAGGTCCGGCCGGAACGGCTCCACCACGGCGCCGGCCCGGAAGTGCTGGTTGGCCGACAGCCGGGCCTGCGCAGTCGCATAGTCCTCCACCACTTCGATGCCGATGGACGATCCACCGAACCGGGGCTTGAGGATGTACGGGCCGTCGAAGGGAGCCGGGCTCCTATCGCTGAGCAGGGCCCGCGGTAGCGACGCCAGCCCGGCGGAGACCACCATGGCTCCGAAGGCCAGCTTGTCCATGCCCAGCGCCGCGCCCGCCACGGTCGGGCCGGTGTAGGAGATGCCGGCCAGGTCGAGGGAGGCCTGCAGGGAGCCGTCCTCGCCGGGGCCGCCGTGGCAGCAGACGATGGCCGCCTCGATTGGGACCGGCCGGGCACGACCCAGCCGTCCGCCGGGCTCCATGAACCCGCCACCGGTGGCGGCGACGAACTGGAGCGGCGACGCCCCACGGGGAACGCCGTCCACGAAGGACTCGGCCTCGAGCGAGGCATCGACCTCGAACCACTCACCCGTCTTGGACCAGTACAGGGCGTGTATCGTGCCGGCCCCGGACTTCTGGAGCTCGCGAGCTGCCTGGAGGCCGGTGAGCACACTCACGTCGTGCTCCGGCGACGGACCTCCGAGAATGACGGCGACATCGGGCACGAGTGGTTGTCTCCTCCGTTCAGGCGGCTTGACCAGCGTCTGGGCCGGCAGGTGGGTGCGGCCCTACGACATCGCTGCCGGGGAGCTCACGGAGCCTCAAGGGTAGTGGTCCGGGAGATCGTTCTCGTACAGCACGGCATCGCCGGGACCGAGCTCGGCGCGCACCCAGGCGACGGCCTCCTCCCGGTCGGCCATCAGGTGGACGGTGGCGCCGTTGGGGACGGAGGATCCAGCAACCAGGGCACGTCGGTTGGTGCGGCCGACCACGACCAGGTCGGTAGCCGCCAACGCCGCCGCCGCCCCAAATGCCTGGTTCTCCTCGGCTTGCCGGGACCCCAGCTCGACCATCCCCGGGGTCACGACTACCAGACGCTGCCTGCTGGGCGGGGCTGCCTGGGGCGACTCGGCTGCCTGGGGCGACTCGGCTGCCTGGGGCGACTCGGCTGCCTGGGGCGACTCGGCTGCCTGGGGCGACTCGGCTGCCTGGGGCGACTCGGCTGCCTGGTGGGAATCAGCTGCCTTGGGCGACTCGACTGCCTTCGGCGACTCGGCCGTCTGGGGCGACTCGGCTGCCTGGTGGGACCCTGTGGGCACTCCCCCATGTGTCGGAGGTGGCTCGCTCGACGGCGCTGGCTCGCTCGACGGCGCAGGCCGGACAATCGGAGCCGCCTGGGCGACCAGGGCGACCAATGCCTCGCTGGCCCCCGACGGGTTCGAGTTGTACGTATCGTCGAAGACGACGAAGCCGGCAGGCGAGCGGCCGGCTTCGAGCCGGTGACCCACGGCGGGAAGATCGGACAGCCGGGCGGCGATGGCGTCGTTTCCCAGGCCGAGAGCATGGGCCACGCCGATGGCACAGGCCAGGTTGCCCGGCTGGACGCCGGCCGGCACGACGAGGTCTTCGATCAGGGTGGCATACCCTTCGGCTCCGAGCCCCGGCTCCTCTCTTCCCTCCCCGGAGGCGTTGCCCGTGCCCGCAACACCGGTGCCGGGCGAGCCGGCCGGAGCCGGCACCGGGACAACGGTGGACGTTGTCGCTGGAGCTCCCTCAGGCCCAATCCGTACCGTCATCCCGCCGGTGCCGCGGACAACGCTGACCTCGCTGTCGATGTCGGAAGCGGAACAGCGCACCACCCGCTTGCCCTGGCCGGCCAGCCGATCGGCCAGGGCGGCTAGGCGGTGGTCGTCGACGTTCAGGACCACCGTCGAGGCTTCCGTCGTGATCTCGGCCTTGGCCTCGACGATGCGATCCTCGGATCCGAACCGCTCGAGGTGCACCGGCCCGATGGCCGTGATCACGGCGATCTCCGGCGGGCACCACCGGCACAGGTCGGCGATCTCCCCCGGACCGTAGGTCCCCATCTCGGCCACGAACACCTGGGCGCCGTCGGACAGGTGCTCGTTGATGGCCCGGGCCAAGCCGGCCCGGTTGTTGAAGCTGGCCGGGCTGGCCACCACCGAGCGCTGACCGGCGATCAGGTGGGTGAGATGGTTCTTTGTCGACGTCTTGCCGAACGAACCGGTGATGGCCACCACTGTGGGCGCCACCTGGGAAAGCCTGGCCGAAGCCTGGTGGACGAACCGACCGGCCATCCTGGACTCGAACGGAGCGGTGAGGGCGCATGCTGCGTCGACCACGACGGGCACGATCAGGGCGCCCAGCACGGCCAGCGGCGAGGCCAGGCCGGTGACGACACCGACGACCACGACCACGAGCTGGGCTCCGAGCCACACGATGGCCAGGGTCCGGAGCCGGCGGGTCCAGGCCAGCGGTGAGGATCGCCCGCGAATGCTCAACCCGATCGGACCGACACCGACCGCAAATGCAGTGGCCAGACCGGCAAGCGTCCACCACAGGGAGGTCACGGCGCCGGCCACTGCCACCACGGCAAGGGCGACGTTCAGCGGGGTGACCGTCCACCAGCGGGCGGCGAATCGGGTGGCGGAGCCGGCCAGGTAGTGCTCGCGCTGGGCCACCCGCAGCCAGCGCAACCCCGAGGGGGCGAGAGCCACGATGCAGACTCCCACGACGATCCAGCCAGAGGTGCCGTGGTAACGGGCGAGAACCGACCCGGTCATGCCCAGGTCACGCCGGTAGACCGTCGAGGATGGCGGCGCGCAAGTCGCTGGGGATCTCCGTGGGGGTGAGGTGCCCAGCCCGCGGCCGCACGATCAGCTTGGAGGAGGCCAGCAGCGTCGTGGCCCGCTCGGCCACCTCGACCGGCACCTCGGTGTCGTCGGCGCCCCACAGGAGGGTCACCGGGATGGTCAGTCCTTCGAGCACGGGGCCGTACTGCTCGGTCAGCAGCCGCACGAACACCTGGCGCATCACCCCCTGTGCGGCGCGGTAGTCGGGAGAGCCGTGCTTGTTCCGAAGGCTCTCCATCCGACTGTCACTGACCACGCCCAGGTGGTGGAGGCGGCGTCCCAACCGAAACGCCAGTTTCGGGCGTCGCCGCCTGCCCTCCCGGTCAAGAAGAGGCACGGCGGTGAGGACCAACCGCTCGATCCTGCCAGGCAACAGGCCGGGCAGGTGCAGGGCGACCCGTCCGCCAAAGCTGTGACCGACGACGGTGACCCGTTCGGAGAGGTCGTCGAACAACGAGACGAGGTTGGCAGCGTATTCAGGACTGCCCCAACCCTCAGGCGGCGGCGGGGTGGCCCCGAAGCCGGGCAGGTCGACGGCCAGGGCGGCGTGGCTGGCCTCGAATTCCGGGACGCCGAAGACGGGGTCGAAGTCGAGATGGTTGCGCCTCCAGCCATGGAGGGCCAGCACGCTGGGCGTCCCTGATCCCCAGGTCCGCCCGAACAAATGGCCATCGGCGAATGACTTCAGCACCGGCACACCCTAGCGATAGCCTCGGCCGACGTGGAGCACAATGAGCCCGGCCCCCTGTGACACTCGACCGGGCACTGGATTCACTTACGGAATCACAGAGGCAGGCTGTCGATGAGCCGGCTGCCGCGGTATGCGTGCTGGCCGGGGCCGGCTCCGGCAAGACCCGGGTCCTCACCCTGCGGGTAGCCCGGCGGATCCGGGATGGCGAGGCTGAGGCTGATCACACCGTGGTCTGCACGTTCACCCGGAAGGCTGCCACCGACCTCAGGGCCCGGCTGCGCTCCTTCGGCGTTCCCACGGTGACCCCTGGGCTGGCCATACGAGCCGGTCAGTCGGGCACCCGTCGGGGCCGGGCGGACGGGTCGAGCGGCGATCGAGCGCTGCCGAGGACCGGGGCCATCGACCCCGACGCCAGCTGGACCGACCTGGATTCGGGGCCCACTGCGGGATCGGGGGTGCGGGCCGGGACGCTCCACCAATTGGCGCTCACCCTCTTGCGCCGGCGGGCCTCCGATGCGCGGGAGCGACCGCCTCAGCTGGCCGAGAACCGGTTCCGCCTGCTCACCGGCCTCCTGGGCGAACAAGCCCTGGCTTCGGTGGTCGATACCGAGATCACGTGGGCCAAGGCCCGTTGCCTCTCCCCTGATCAGTACGTCGCCAGCGCGCTGGACGCCGGCCGATCACCGGGTGGGTTCGGGAACGGCTCGGGCGGACCCGGGGGCTCGGGCGGACCCGGGGGCTCGGTCGGAGCTGGGGGCTCGGGCGGAGCTGGGGGCTCGGGCGGAACTGGGGGCTCGGGCGGAACTGGGGGCTCGGGCGGAGCTGGGGGCTCAAGGGGTCAGGAGGGCTCGGGCGGACCCGGGGGCTCGGTCGACACGATCGAGGCGATGGCCGACCACTACCGCGGCATACGAGGAGACCCTTCGTCGCCGTGGCCTGATCGACCTCGACGACGTCCTCCTTCGCGCCCACGATTTCATCGAAGCCGACGCCGGGTTCGCCGACGCCGTCCGGTGGCGATATCGACACCTCTCGATCGACGAATTCCAGGACGTGAACCCGGCCCAGTACCGGCTGGTTCGGACGATCCTGGGGGACCGAACCGATGTATTCGTCGTGGGCGACCCCAACCAGGCAATCTACGGCTGGAACGGCGCTGACCCCACCCTCATCCTTCGGTTGCCCCAACTGATCCCGAACATCGTCGTCCATCACCTCGATGACAACCATCGGTCGAGCCCGCAGGTGGTGGGGGCGGCGGTCGCTGCGTTGGGCTCGGCCGCCACCGGCACACCCCACTCCACCCGCTCTGACGGACCCGTACCGGTCATCCGGGCCTTCGTGGACGAGACCGCCGAGGCCCAGGGCGTGGTCGAGACCCTCCGGGCCTGGGCCGCGAACGGCCGGTCGTGGTCGGACCAGGCTGTGCTGGCGCGGACCAACGACCAGCTCGCGGTGGTCTCCGGCGCACTCCGCCGGTCGGGCATCCCCTTTCGGCTGGCTCCGGGGCCCGAATCGGCCCCGAAGTCTGTTCCCCAGACAGGGCGCACCAGTGGGGGTGCCGGCAGAGGCACCGCTGGAGACGGGAAGGAGGCCGACGAAGCGGTGGAGCTGGTGACCTTCCACCGAGCCAAGGGGCTGGAATGGACGTCGGTGTGCGTGATCGGGATGGAGGACGGGCTGGTCCCTATCTCCCACGCGACAACCACCGAGGCATGGAATGAGGAGCGGCGGCTGTTGTACGTGGCGCTCACCCGCGCCTCATCGGAGCTCATCTGCATGTGGGCGCGGAGCCGACGAAGCAGCGCCACTGGGAGGCGTTCGGACCGGGAGCCGTCGATCTGGATCGGGCCGATCACGAGAGCCTGCGCGTCGATGGACAGTCAGCCGGCGCGCATGGATGCCAGCAAGCGGATCGCCGAACTGCGAGCAGGTCTCGGCCGCTGACCAGCTGATCGAGCTCAGTCGATAGACGTGTCGACCAACACCGGGGCGTGATCGGAGGGTTTCTCCCCTTTGCGGGCGTTCCTGTCGATGAGGGCATACGTCACCCGTTCAGCCAGGATCTTGGTGACCAGCACCAAGTCGATCCGCATCCCCTGGCGCTTGTGGAACGAACCGGCTCGGTAGTCCCACCAGCTGAAGAGGCCGTCTTGGTCGTAGACCTGACGAAATGCGTCCACGAGTCCCCATGACTGGAGATTGGCCAGGGCGGCACGCTCGGGCTCGCTCACGTGGGTCTCGCCCACGAACTTGGTGGGGTCCCACACGTCGCGGTCCTCGGGAGCCACATTGATGTCCCCGCACACCACTACCGGGGAGCTCGGATCGCACGTCTCATCGAGGAGCCTGCGCAGGCGTGCGAACCACTCGAGCTTCGCCGTGTAGTGCTCACTGTCGAGGCTTCGTCCGTTGGGCACGTACACGGAATGGACCCGCACCCCTCCGCAGGTCGCAGCGATGAGCCGGGACCCCTGGGAGTCGGTGGCATCGTTGAAGCCGACGGCTACGTCTTCGATGCCCACTTTGGAGGCGATGGCCACACCATTCCAGCGGCCATCACCGTGATGGGCCGTCTCGTAGCCCAGGGTGGCAAAGGCACCGTGGGGGAACACGGCGTCGGCCTGCTTGGTCTCCTGCATGCAAAGGATGTCGGGCTGGGCGTACCCGAGCCACTCCTCGACCCGCCCGAGACGGGCACCCAACGAGTTGACGTTCCAGGTGGCGATGCGCATGTTTGAAATCGATCCTTTCCGCCCGCCAGGACTACTTGGACTGCTCGGACAGCTCGGCGTCGACCAGCACGAACAACAGCTCCGCTTCGCAAGCCAACTCGCCGCCCACGGTGGCCCGCCCGGTGCCCTTACCGGCTCGCGCCGACATACGACCGAGGAAGACCTCGAGGTCGAGCACGTCGCCGGGCAGCACCTGCCGCCGGAACCGCGCCCGCTCGATGCCGCCGAACAACGGGAGCTTGCCGGCGAAGCGCTCGTCGGCCAGCACCGCCACCCCGCCCAACTGGGCCAATGCCTCGACCATGAGGACACCGGGAAGGGTTGGGCGCCCGGGAAAGTGACCGGCAAAGAACGCTTCGTCACCGGTGAGGTGCCACGAACCCCGAGCGGATTGGCCCGGCTCCACCGCGTCCAACTCGGTGACGAACAGAAAGGGATCCCGGTGGGCAATGAAGTCTTCGGCTCGCACGGGAAACGACACTACTGGCCGATCGGCGAGTGTCAGATTGGCACCGGAGATGGGAGCCACACCTCGTGCTCCTCGAGGCAGATGTGCCTCGGCAGGGTGGGCAGGTATGCCTGGCAGGGTTGGCAGATGTGCCTCGGCAGGGTGGGCAGGTATGCCTGGCAGGGTTGGCAGATGTGCCTCGGCAGGATGTGGTTGTGCTGAGCTTCCCGACGCCGGCTCATGACGCCGCCTCGTGTGGCGATGGCCACCAGTAGCATCGAACTCGTGCGCCATCCACAGTTCCTCCCTGGGGCCCTGACGCCGGTGTTCGACCCAACTTCCATTGGTGTCGAAGGCACGATCGGATGGAGCGGCCCAGCCACCATGTCGGCCGATACCTGAGCACATGTTGCCTCCCCGCATGGACACGCTGCTCGTGGTCGGGACCGACACACCGCCCAGACTCCTGACTGCACGTGCGAACCGGGTCCTACGCGTCCCGGACGGGCAGATGACCTCTTCACTCATCGCTGAGCTTCGCGGTCACATTCCCCGGTTGGTGGGGGTCAGCGGCGACACGACTCTCGCCGCACGGATTGCGGCAGAGGCGCATCGAGCCGGCTTCCCCACCGTGTTGTTCACCGACGACCCCGTCGTCCCGCCCGACGGCGTGGGGTTGTGCCCGATCACCGACGCCGGGCCGCCCATGGACGTCGCCGAAACCGTGCTCGATCTCATCGGCGATACACCCCTCGTGCGCCTCGATCGGATCGGGCGCGATCTCCAGTGCCATCTACTGGCCAAGCTCGAGTACCTCAACCCGGGAGGGAGCGTCAAGGACCGACCAGCGTTGGAGATGATCAACGATGCCGAGGCTCGAGGCCTGCTCGCCCCTGGTGGCACGATCGTCGAGCCGACCTCGGGGAACACGGGTGTCGGCTTGGCCATGGTGGCCATGCAGCGTGGCTATCACTGCATCTTCACCATGCCTGACAAGATCGCGTTGGAGAAACGGCAGCTCTTGCGGGCGTTCGGAGCCGAGGTGGTGGTCTGTCCCACCGCAGTGGCGCCCGAACATCCCGATTCCTACTACTCCGTTGCCAAACGTCTTGCCGACTCCACACCGGGGGCATATCAGCCCAACCAGTACGGCAACCAGGGCAACCCGCGAGCCCATGAACGCACCACCGGCCCCGAGATCTGGCGGCAGACGGCGGGGCGCATCACCCATTTCGTCGCCGGCGTGGGCACTGGAGGCACCATCAGCGGCGTCGGGCACTATCTGAAGGCACAGAATCCCGCCGTCCAGATAATCGCGGCCGATCCCGAAGGGTCCATCTATTCGGGCGGCGGTGGGCGACCCTACCTGGTCGAGGGGATTGGCGAGGACTTCTGGCCTACTACCTACGACCCGCAGATCGCCGATGAGGTGATCGCCGTCTCCGACCGCGACTCGTTCCTGATGGCCCATCGGGTCACCAAGGAAGAAGGGATACTGGCCGGGGGGTCGACGGGCACCGCGGTCTGGGCCGCCCTCGAGATCGGTAAATCCCTCGGCCCTGATGATGTCGTCCTCGTCCTGATCCCCGACTCAGGACGGGGGTACCTTTCCAAGCTCTACGACGACGGATGGATGACCGATCACGGCTTCGTGCGGTCCCGAGGGGAGACGGCCGAAGCGGTCCTGGCCAAGAAGGGGGACCGCCTGCCGCCATTGGTCCATGTCCATCCAGCGGAGAGCGTCCGAAGCGCCGTCGAGATCCTCCAGGAATACGGGGTCTCCCAGCTGCCGGTGGTCAAGGCCGAACCCCCGCTGGCCCTGGCCGAAGTGGTCGGGTCGGTCACCGACCGACAAATTCTGGAGAGGAGCCTCCATCATCCCGAGATCTTCGATCAAGCGGTCAGCTCGGTGATGGAGGCCCCGCTTGCCACCGTAGGACTGGGCGAGAGCGTCGACCGCGTCGCTGAGCGACTGCAGGGTTCCCCCGCTGTTCTGGTGCTCGACGGGGGTCATCCGGTCGGCATCCTCACCCGCTCGGACCTCCTGGCCTTCCTGGACCACGGCTAGCCATGGCGTCGACCGAGTTAGCCATGACGCTCTTTCAACGCCAGGTAGCGCTTCAACGCCAGATGGCGCCCCCAAAGCAAGCCTTAGCGCCGTTCGGGCAAGCCATTGCACCCTCCCAGCACCATCACGGCTCGTCGATCGAGGCCCGGTGATGGACGAACGGCGAGAACCTGGCTTCGAGACGCTCGCCATTCACGCCGGCCAGCCGCCCGAGCCCACGACGGGCGCGGTGGTAACTCCGATCTTCCAGACGTCCACCTTTGCCCAATCCGGCGTGGGCCACCACCAGGACTACGAGTACAGCCGATCGGGCAACCCCACCAGGACGGCGCTCGAGACCTGTCTGGCCGTGCTGGAGGGCGCGTCTCACGGGTTTGCGTTCGCCAGCGGGCTGGCAGGCGAGGATGCCGTCCTCCGGCTCCTCTCCCCCGGTGACCACGTCCTGATCGGCAACGACGCGTATGGGGGGACCTACCGGCTCCTCTCCGACGTACATTCGCGCTCCGGTCTGACCTTCACCCCCGTCCCGCTTGACGATCCTTCCGAGGTGGCAGCGGCATGGCGGCCGACGACGCGGATGATCTGGGCCGAGAGCCCGTCGAACCCGCTGCTGCGCATTGCCGACATCGCTGCCCTGGTCGAGGTGGCCCATGCTCGAGGCGGCATGGTCGTGGTGGACAACACCTTCGCCACCCCGTACTTACAGAGGCCCCTTGCCCTGGGCGCCGACGTCGTCGTCCATTCGACCACGAAGTACCTGGGCGGCCACAGCGATGTCGTCGGCGGATTCGTCGCCACTTCCGACGCCGAGCTCGGTGCGCGCATCGGCTTCGTCCAGAACGCGGCGGGCGCGGTACCCGGACCCTTCGACTGCTTCCTCGTCCTGCGTGGGGTGAAGACGCTCGCCGTCCGAATGGATCGGCAGTGCGACAACGCAAGCCGGGTGGTCGACACGTTGGCTGCCCATCCCGTAGTGGACCGGGTGTACTACCCGGGCCTTCGCGAACACAGCGGACACGCCACGGCCAGCGCCCAGATGCGGCGCTTCGGAGCAATGGTCTCGTTCACGGTGCGAGGCGGCGAACCTCGCGCCGTGGCCGTAGCCGAGTCGACATCTATCTTCACGTTGGCCGAGTCGCTGGGTGCGGTGGAGTCGCTGATCGAGCATCCCCGCCGCATGACCCACGCCTCGGTGGCCGACCCGAATCTCGCCGTCGACCCGGCACTACTGCGCCTCTCGGTCGGGCTCGAGGATGTTGACGACCTCGTGGACGACCTCCGTGCAGCGCTGGACGCCGCCCAGTCCTACTGAGGGTCATGGGTGGCGGACCTTGCAGCGCTGCTTGACGGCCGGCAAAGAAGCGACGCTGAGATGCACTCTTGCGCTTCGTCCGGCTGGCAGCTCTGCCGTTGTGGCACCTGAGTGTCGTTGACGAGGGTTCAGACCGGAGAGGCTCCGCCGTCGATGTTGATCGAGGCGCCGGTCATGTACGAACTCCGATCGGACACCAAAAAGGCGATCAAGTCAGCGAACTCGTCCGACCGACCCACGCGACCCAACGGTACCCGTCGGGACCGGGCCAGATCCTCGTAGTACTGAGTGGGCTCCACGCCCGTCTCTGCCGCTCGCCGATCGTGACCGCCAGCCCGGATCACGCCGACCAGAACACTGTTGACCCGAACGCCGTCGGATGCCACCTCCTTGGAAAGAGCCTTGCCCAGAGCCAGGCCGGCTGCGCGGGAGACCGAGCTGGGCATGGATCCGGCGCCGGGAGCCAATGCGGCGATGGCCAACACGTTGACGATCGCTCCACCGTGGGCGGCCCGAAACAACGGGAGGACCAACCGGGTCGTTCGAATGGCAGCAAAGAGCTTGAGCTCGAGATCGGCCTCCCACGCCTGGTCGGTGATCGAAGCGAACGGCCGAGCCGCTCCCCCGCCGGCATTGTTCACGAGCGCATCAATACGTCCCCACCGATCATGGGCCGACGTAACGAAGCGCTCGATCTGGTCGGGCTGGGTGACGTCGGCGGGCACGGCGAGCACCTCACCGGGGCCAGCCGACAGCTGGGCGGCCACATCAGCCAGACGGGTCTCATCGCGGGCACAGATGCCCACGTTCGCCCCCTCGGCGATCAAGCGACGAGCGGCGGCCGCCCCGAGCCCGGACGAGCCTCCCGTGACCAGAGCCACCTTTCCCTGCAGCCCCAGGTCCATCGAATGCCGTTTAGCTCACGGCCACGGCACGATTGTCCACGATTTGCTCGAACGTGGCATCGGCCTCGATGAGTCCCCAAGACACCATCCAGTCGTACGTCCGCTGGAAGTCGACTTGCGCGTACGGGGCAGGGTCGACATAGCGGAGCCGATTTCGCTCGAAATCCGTCGGTTCGAGCCTGACGATGCTCTGGTCCACATCGGCGATCAAGTAATGAACGTACGGGTACGGGTTTTCAGTCAAAGCGCGGGCGGCGCGCCCAACAGCGCGGTTGATGGCCTCGAACGTCTCCGGGTCGAGATCAGGACTCCCGATTTCGAGGCCGACATAGTGTGCTTCAGCGATCACCTTGTATCCGAGCTTGTCGGCCACGGTGATCCAGGGTTCCATGACCGCCACAGCGTCGACCAATCCGTCACGGAGGGCTTCAAAGCGGTTCCCCGCCTCGACGTGCACGACCTCGACCTCGTCGTGGGGCAGGAAGCCTTCGAGAAGTTGAATGGCGATGTAGTGCGAGCCGTGATGGAAGTTCACGCCGACAGGTACATTCGCCAGGTCCTGGGGAACCAGGGCAGGCGAATCGGGACGAACGATAATCGCCTGGCTAGCCACGGCGGACCTCTTCGCCACCACCTGCCCACCTCGTTCGCTGTCGTATGTGCGACGAACTTGTCCCCACTCGCACGCCCGGTACAACGATGTCAGCCCCTGCTCGAACGGAGAAGCTCCCCCGAATGAGGTCACGTCGTGGTGGTCAGCGATCAATGTGGCCAGCCCGCCCGTGCCGTCCCCGCCACCCGCTCCGTCCTCGCCACCCTCACTGATTCGGCCGCTGCCACGCTTTACGAACTCAAGCTCGAGTCCCTCTTCGGCAAAGAAGCCTTCATCCCTGGCCACGTAGTAGGGAAGCGAGAACACCGTTCCGCTGATCTCGTTGGTGATTTTCTTCACGGCCATGGCCATTACCTCCATTGGTGTCGACAGCCGAATCTCGGGTCGTCCCCGACCGTATACTACTAACTCGATAGGGATGATCGACTATAGCGCGAGGGGATGTGGTCCACATCATCGGAGGCGGGAACAGCGGTGCTCCCGGAACCACAGCACTCAGGGCATCAGCGTCGCCGGGCCGCACCTTTTCGGCCTTGCGGAATCGGAACTTCCGGAGGTATTTCGCGGCCCAGGTCGTCTCGCTGGTGGGAACGTGGATGGAGACCATCGCCCAGTCGTGGCTCGTCCTCCAGCTGACCCATTCGGGAACGGCACTCGGTTTGGTGGTCGCAGCCCAGTTCCTACCGGTCCTGCTGTTGTCGCCCTACGCCGGCGTCATCGTCGACCGGATCGACAAGCGCAAGATCCTCTTCGCTACCCAATCGGTCATGGCCGCCTGCGCCCTCGCGCTCGGCCTGCTCTGCATCACGCATGAGGTGCGCTTGTGGATGGTCTTTCTCATTGCCTTCTCGACCGGCGTGGCCAGCGCCTTCGATGGACCGAACCGTCAGGCGTTTGTCATGGACATCGTCGGGCCCGATGAGATCCGAAATGCCGTCACCATGAACTCCATCTCCATCAACGTGGCCCGAGCAGCAGGACCAGCCGTGGCCGGTGTGGTCATCGCCGCTATCGGTGTTAGCTGGTGCTTCCTAGCCAATGCGATCTCCTTTGCCGCCGTCATCGGCGCTGTGGCCACCTTCGACCTCGCGTCACTCCACCCAGCTGAACGGACCGCTCGGGGCAAGGGCCAGGTCCGATCCGGATTCGCCTATGTTCTCCGCACGCCGACCCTGCTCATGCCCATCGTGATGATGGTGCTCGTGGGCACCTTGACCTATGAGTTTCCGGTGACATTGGCGCTCCTGGCCAAGGACACCTTTCACGGCGGAGCATCCACCTACGGGTTCTTGACGACGGCCCTAGGTACAGGGGCTGTTCTCGGAGGTGTGTGGGTGGCGGCCCGAGGTGGCCACGGCCTTAGGCCGCTTGCAGCCGCTACCGCGACGCTGGGTGCGGGACTGTTGGTCACGACGTTCGCTCCATCGGTGCACGTCGCCGTCGCCGCCCTCTTCGTTGCCGGCGTGGGGATGATCGCCTTCAACTCGATCGGGAACACGACGCTGCAGCTGGAAGTGGACCCGTTGATGCGGGGTCGCGTCATGGCGCTGTGGTCGGTGGCGTTCGTCGGGTCAACACCGTTGGGCGGTCCCATCACTGGGGCAATCGGCCAGCACTTCGGGGCCCGTTGGAGCGTGGCCGTTGGCGCCATCGCCGCCCTGGCCGCGTCCGCGCTTGCCGTGGTGACCCTGATGACCCGGCGCCGGCGAGGGAGGGAGGGTCAACTCGGGCCTGGGCTCGACGCCGAGACCACACATCGCGACGTCGGGCACAAGCCAGGCGATGTTTCCGATCCCCTTCCTATCGGCGGGGTCCCGCACATGTCTGGCGCCGAAAAAACGCTGGACGTGCTGGCCCCAGCCGAGACCGCAACGGACCCCTAAGGGAGGCAACCAACCCGCGTGGCCGTCTAGCCCTAGCGGACGCCCCTACGGCCTGACTCCGGCCGGGATGACAGCCCTGCCCACGATCATGGAACCCGAGCCTGCGCTCGGGACGAGCACGTGCTTGCCCCGGAGCGCAGTCCCGGTTCCCCCGCCACGAATCAGCCAGCCGCAGCCACGACCCGGTTGTCAACGAGATCCTCGAAGGAGGAATCCGCGCCGATCAAGTCCCATGACACCATCCAGTCGTACGTCCGCTGGAAGTCACCCTCGGGATACGGAGCCGGCTCGACGAACCGCAGGCGGGACAGCCGGAAGTCCGACGGCACCAGTTCGACGATCGTAGGATCGACCTCGTCGATGAAATAGTGCAGATAGGGACGGATGTCCTGATTGATCTTGTGGACAGCCTTGGTCACCGCCCGGTTGATGGCGGCAAACGTCTCAGCGTCGACATCGGGCCCGGCGATCTCAGAACCGACGTAGTGCGCCTCGGCGATGATCTTGTAGCCCAACTTGTCGGCCGCAGTGATCCACGGCTCCATCACGGCCACTGCGTCCACCAGGCCGTCGCGGAGGGCCAGGAGACGATTTCCGTCAGTGTGGACGACTTCGATCTCCTCTTTTCGCAGGAAGCCTTCCAGAGTCTGAATGGCCAGGTAGTGCGACCCGTGATGGAAGTTCACGCCAACCTTGACGTGAGCCAGGTCCTGCGGGATGTTCACGGGTGAATCCGCCCGGACGATGATGGCTTGGCTGGCTACGGCTGCACGCTTAGATACCACCCGACCCTCCCGGGCTGTGTCGTAGGAGCGACGGATCTGACCCCACTCGCACGCCCGATAGACCGACGAGTCCCCCTGTTCGAACGATGAGAAGTTTCCGAACGAGCTGACTTTCTTGTGATCGTCGATCAGGGTGCCCGACGGCGTATCCCACCCGGATTGCCTCTGTACGAACTCCAGGTCAAGACCCTCTTCCTCAAAGTACCCTTCCTCACGGGCGACGAAGTAGGGCAACGAGAAGATCGCCGGGCTGAGGTCGATTGTAAGTTTCTTGGTGGACATGGTGTGTTCCTTTCTTGTGGACGGTGTGGTTGTTCTGGTGGATCCGTACATCTGTGAATCTGTTCTTGTGAATCTGTTCTTGAGAATCTGTTCTTGAACAATTCGTGCTCTCGATCGATCTGGAGCGCCCTCTCGCAGGCAGTTTCGTCAGGGCGCATGCCCCACCGGGCCCGGAGGTCTCGTCCCGACGGCAGTCACCACGGCATCGATCGAGCCCGGTTCACGACCTTTGAAGCCTTCCAGTCGGGCAAACACGTTGGCTGCGGCGAGGTGAAATCCCCCAGGTAGGCCAGCATGGTTGAAGGTCTCGCTGATTTCTTTCATCTCTCCTGCCCAGCGCCAAGCTCGGTCCGTAATTCCGGCCGAGCGTTCGCACCGCTGCACCACCTCGGGCATCGCGTCCTCCCACACGTCGAGGAGCGCCTCCTCGACGCCGGTTGCCCGCGCCACGGCTCGGACAGCCAACAACAGGGCTTGGCTGCCCTTCGACCACGCGGCAAACACCATCTTGAGCGCAGAAGCCGAACCACCGGTGCCGTCGAGCACCTCCGTCCGGATCGGACCTGGTCCGAACAGCGTGGCCGCACGGGAGGCCTGGGACCCCGAGAGATACAGGCGAGTGGGAGCGCCGCCATGTTCAGGAGGTGGCCCGAT
Organism: uncultured Acidimicrobiaceae bacterium; assembly: GCA_963781305.1. Classification (GTDB taxonomy): domain Bacteria; phylum Actinomycetota; class Acidimicrobiia; order Acidimicrobiales; family RAAP-2; genus DASXMT01. The sequence continues at coordinate 1,464,470 of CAWAFL010000011.1, read as the reverse complement.
GATTCCGCCGTCGACATACGTTCCCCCACCGCTCGCTACCGTTGCGGCGATCAGGCCTGCGGTCAGTGGAGATACTGCATTGGCGTCTATGTACAGTCCGTCGAAGCCCCAGCCCGTAACCGCTTGGGCCGTCGCCTCAGCGGCGGCAGGGGGGCAGATCGACAGCACCACACCACACAAATCCACCAAGGCCTCAAGAGAACCTACGTCGACGAGGCCCGCTTCGACGGCTCTGGTTCGAGACTCACGACTACGACCCTCGCTGGCCCACAGGACCGTCGTACCCTGTCCGCGGAGGACGCTGGCGATGGCAGCGCCCATCGCCCCAGGGTGGACCACGCCCACCACGGGACGGCGGTCACCCGTCAACGACCGCACCCCGTTCCGCACGGAGATATTCGACGAGCTCCTCTTTTCTATACGTCGACGAGTCTCGGCGCGCTCGGAAATTCAGGAACCGACAACCCTCATCGCCGGCCGTGAAGCTGTACAAGGTGTAGGCAGGAATGTAGATGGAGCTCCCGACTGGGTAGACCTGCCGGCCGAAATGAAGCTCTCCCTCGATGATGTGAAAGACCTCGTCCACTCCATGCGCATGGGGTTCGGCGCCGGTGTTGGGGGCGAATCCAGGCTCGAAAAGGTGGGGTTCGGTGTCTGAACCTTCCAGATGGACCTTCGATTTGTTCGTCTTTGGAATTATCTGACCGGCGGCGTCGCCAAACTTGCTCCGGTCGATCCAGGACGCCTCCTCAGGCCGGACGAACTTGATGGTGCCCATGACTGCCTCCTTTCCTTTTCGAAGATGGATGGATGGATGGATGGATGGATGGATGGATGGATGTCCGTAGCGAGAACCGCTTGTCGGCGGGATCGATCGTTAGCTCGGGAAGCCAGGGATCACTCCGTACTTCTTGGCCAGCGTGGTATAGAAGCCCTGCGTAACGAGTGCGTCGGCATACGAGTTGTTCACGACCTTGGACAGGTTCTTGACCTTGGCCTGCTCGGCCGGAGTGAGGAACGGGAGGTATGGCTTCAAGGCCGCCGTGGTGCAGGCGCCAATGGGCGCAGTCGCCGGGGGCTGGTAGACCTTGTAGCCAGCAAGCACGGTCGGGTCGCTCGCGCTCAACCCAAGTAGTCCGGCCAATACCGGCAGAGCCGCTTTTTGGTTCGTAGCGTAAGAGGCCAGGCCGGCGTTTGTTCCCTTGATGTAAGCGATGATCGTGTTCCTGTTCTTCTTGGCCCACGTGCTGTTGGCCACGGTCAGCCCGGTGGGAACGGCTGAAACACCGATCTGGTGCAAGGTGCTCGTCTTGGCCGCGGTGGCATAGAACGGATACGACAGGAGGCCCGCATCGATTCGGCCCGACTCCAGTGCGGCCAGGATGTTCGGGACCGAACCCAGCGGCACGAACGTCACTTGAGACGGTTTGACGCCGTACTTAGCCAGGAACTGTTCCCCTGAGACCTCATGGGCGCTGCCGATGCTCGTTGTCCCGATGGTCTTCCCTATGAGGCCCTTGGCATTGGCGATGGAGGTGCGTGCATACACGTGGAACGGCTGCTTCGATGTCGAGCAGCCGATGGCCGTGATCGGATAGCCGGCCGCCACCAGGTTCAAGAAGTCCGTACCGGATAGCCCCCCGAGCGGTGTTTGGCCCGACACGATCGAGGCCTTCGCCTGTCCGGCATCGGAGTTCGGGGTGGTGACAGTGAGTCCGTAGGGGGTGTAGAACCCGCTCTTGGCCGCATAGACCTCGTAGCCGACGCCGGCAGACGAGGCCAGAAGCGGGACGGTCAGAGTCGACGATTCTGCCTTCTGGTTGGTGGCAGAGCTGGCTGCCGTGGCCGGAACAGCCGACAGGGTGAGCGCACAGACGACCGCGCCCACCCCCGCGGCAACGGCCAAACCTGCTCTTTTCAACGGACGATGCTGCATGATTCAGTGACTCTCTCTCTGGATGTGGCTGGGAGGTCGTCGGAGGGGACGACCCGTTCGGTAGTGGATGGGCGGTGTTCGTTAGCAGAGGAAGCGAACCGCTTCCCTCGGGATCAACCTTTTGTTCTCGTGCTTGTCTGGGACCGCGAAGAGACCCGGCTGAACCGGTCACCGGTGCGCCGGTCACGAGTGCGCCGGTCACGGGTGCGCCGCTCCCGAGGCTCGGCGCTTGCTCACGGATCGTGGCTCGGGTCCTCTCCAAGCTGGAGGTGCGCATAGATCTCCTCCGAGATAGCGGCCAATTCGCTTCCGTGCTGGAACTCCTGGTCCCGAGGGCGTTTCTCGTCGACGGACACCTCAGTCAGGATCTGGCCAGGACGATTGCCCATGACCACTACCTTGCTGCCGAGGAATACCGCCTCGCGGATGTCATGGGTGACGAGGATGGCCGTCGTGCCCAGTTCGGCCAGGGACCGCTCGAGCACGAGCTGGAGTCGCTCTCGAGTGAGTGTGTCCACGGCGCTAAATGGCTCGTCGAGCAACAGGACGGCAGGATCTATCGCCAGCGCGCGGGCCAGGTTGACCCGCTGCTGCATCCCACCCGAAAGCTGATGGGGACGGTACGTGGCGAAATCAGACAGGCCCACAAGTTCCAATAACTCAAGTACCCGCTGATCCCGCTGGTCCGCGCTTACCCGTCCACGCCGTGCTCGTAGACGGAGTCCGAACTCGATATTGCGCTTGACGGTGAACCACGGGAACAGCGACGGCTGCTGGAACACGAACCCGGCATCGATCTCCGCACTGCTCGGCGCCAGACCGAGAATGGTGATGTCACCCGAGAAGGTGGTCTCGAGCCCCTGGATCATGCGAAGCAGGGTCGTCTTTCCACAGCCCGAGGGTCCGACGATGCTGACAGTGGAGCCTTGGCGAACAGACATCGAGACGTCATCGAGCACGGGGACGGTTCGTCCCTCGACCACGAATTGCTTTGAGACGTTCCGCACCGAAACGACCTCGTCGGTACCGGGTGTTGCCTCGTCGGTCCCAGGTGCTGGCTCGGCTCGGCCCGGCCCGTCGCCATGGTGCGACCTACGCACGTGAACGGTCGTCATCGCTTGGACACGCCCGGATCGGCCCGGTAGGTGGAGAACCGGCGCTCTAGCAACGAAACAACGCCTCCGAAGAGCAGTCCGAGCAGGCCGATGATGACCACGGCGACGTATACGTTGCCGGTCTGCAGGTTCTGCTGGGCTGACAGCAAGAGGTAGCCGAGGCCCGCGGTGGCACCGAAGAGGTCCCCGAACACCAAGCCGATCAGGCCTCTCCCGAGTCCCAAGCGCACCCCGGCCAGGACGTACGGGATCGAACCGGGAAGGATGACGAACCGGAATCGCTCCCATTTGGACGTGCGAAATGCTGTGCTTACATCGTGAAGGCTTCGATCCACACTCTGGACGCCGGCTCGAGTGTTGATGACGATCGGGAAGAAGGCAGACACCACGACGATGACCACCTTGGCCAGCATGCCGATGCCCAGTGAGACGATGATCAGCGGGGCCATGGCAATCACGGGGATCGTGTAGAAGATCGTGACCCATGGGTTGAACACGGTGGCCAGTCGTCTGGACGACCCGAGGGCCACTCCCACGGCCACCCCGGCGACCAGGGCGATGACGAACCCGACAGAAAATTGCACCAGGCTCACGCGGAGATCGGTCCACAACACGCCGGTGGCGGCGAGAGATCGGGCATCTTGGAGCACCTCCCACGGCCCAACGATGGCGAGGGTGTTGGGGTGGAACACGCTCACGACCAACTGCCATAGACCCACTCCCACAACGATCGACGCAACCGCCTGCCAACGTTTTGGAAAGTGGAACTTCGCGGGTCCCAGGTTGACGAGTGCAGTTGGCCTGATCGGGTCGACGACCCCGACCGGAGCAGCCTGGTTGGTCCCCTCGCCTGATGCGGGCTCAGAGGGTTGACGCTGCGACGCGGGATCCATCGGGGCGCCGGCCGCTCTTCCGTTTTCCAGCCCAGTGCTGCTTGCTGTGTCAACCACGAACACCCTCCTTTCACCGGTTGCGGGTCTCGGTCGCCCCTTTGCTTCTTCAGTTGCGAATGCGACGATACCGAGGCATTGCGCAATGTATAGATACCCGATCAACTATGTCAAGTCAATAGATTTGATAGGAATTACGAGAAGCGGACCGGCGCTCACAGCCTTGAGCCGGGCGCCGAGCTGCGCCTGGCCCGGCTGTTCGCAACCGACTTCCCATCAAGAACAGGCGGGAACAGGAGTTCCAATGGTGTACGCGATTCTCCCGTAAGGTCGAGCGAGACACTCCCCTAGGTCAATGGGCGCAGGAATGACGCAATGGCGAATGGTGCAGCCACGGCGTGACCGAACGAGTCGAGCGGTTCGAGCGGTTCAGTCGATCCGACGGAGGAAGACGCTCACCGAGGTGAAGTGTCGGCCGCGGTGTTCGAGGATGATGTGCGGGTAGTCCGGTTCCCCGCTGTGGCTGTGGGCCACGGCATCGCTGAGTGAGAGGACCGTCGACCGGGTGCGATCGCTCACCGAGAAATCGATGGGCTCGACCAGGGCGAGGCCGGGGACGCTCTCGCACACGCCCGACAACTGTTCGGGTGAGCTCAGCAGTAGGTGGTCCTCGTCGAGCGGCTCGGCTCCATTGATCACGACCTCGGTGGTCAGGGCCACGATCCCGCCGATGTTGACGACCCGGCGTTGCTCGCTCAGCGCTCGACGCACGCCGTCGATGCCGCCAAAGTGCTCGATCGAGCTGAGGCTGTAGACGGCATCGAACGTCTTGTCCTCGTAGCGCAGGTCGAGCGCATCCATGTACTGGACGACGAGGCGACGCCGGTTGTAGGGAAACGGCGCGATCGTGTCCGGGTCCTGGAGCATGGCGGAATCGGCTTCCTTTTCGGCAAAAGGACCGCTCCCGTAGATGTCAGTGGCGAAGACCCACCGGACCTGGTTCGTCAGATCGAAAACGACTGCCTCTTGTCCGGCTGCGACGGCCAGGACCATCCCGTCAGGCTGGAGGGCACCCAGGTCAGCCAGTCCGTCGAGGACCTGGGCGAACTCCCAGTGCTTCCGGTGCTCCATTGCCGAGGGAAACTGCGGATAGGCCGCCGCGAATCCTGGGAAGATTCGGCGCATCGTCGCCACCCGATGGGGGACCTCCCAGTCCTCGATGTTGCAGACCTTGTTCAGCTGCATTCGGGCACGGTACCAGCCGGGTTCCGCAGTCCGGATGGACCGCTCGGGCTCTCCCCGACCGGATCCGTTTAGTCTCGAAGAGACCTGGACTGTTCGCCGAGCGGAACGAGACGCGGCTGGATGAGCTCATCCGGAGTCACGTACGAGGCGGACCGATCGTCGGTTCAGTGGGCCCGAATGACGATCCGACCCTTCTCGGTGCCTGGCGATCCGCCCCGGCACTCACGTGTTGGGAGCGAATTCGGGCAGCGCAACCTCGGCGCGCCGCCGAGGTGCATCCAGCGATACCAGGACGAAGTCCCTGGTCTCGCCCTTGGAGAGGACGTCCCTGGCCTTGCCGGGGGCGGGACGTCCAAGCAGGCTCAGCGGCACATGCGCCTTCATCCCGTCGACATCGATGTGGGCGCCGTGCGAGGTGAACGCGGAAACAGTGCCTTTGAACGTGCTCCCGATCGGGTGATTGGCCACGAACGTCAGGAAGGTCATCGGCTCGTTCAGCGCGGGTAGTGGAGGCTCATCGCGGGTACCGGGCTGGGCCATCTCGGCCCGAGCGGCTGACTTCTTGGCCCGTCGCCCTGGCCGTTTGCCGGCAATGGGCGACCCGCCGACCTCGTCGTGATCCACGTCGGCAGGCTCGGTGGCTCCACCACGCTTGGAAGCAGTCCCCTTTGTCGTCTTGGCCGCTTTGGCCGCGGCTTTCGCCGTCTTGCCCGTCCCCTTGGCTGGCTCCGCTGCGGCCTTGGCCGACCCGGTGGCCGCCTTGGTCGCCTTGGCTGCTTTGGTCGTCTTTGCCGCCTTGGCCGCCGACTTGGTGACCGCACCTGTCTTGCTCGCCGGTCCCGCCTTGTCTGCGGTCGCCGCTTTCTTGGCCCTCCCGCCCGCCTTCTTGACCGTGCTCCCGGCCTTCTTCGGTGCTTCGGCACCAGCACCGGCACCAGCACCAGTGCCGTCCCCACCGACACCGGCCCCATCACCACCGTCGCCACCGGCACCGTCGTCGCCAGGTCCGGCCCCACCGTCGCGGCCAGCGCCCGCTCCTATCGACGCCCCCTCGACCTGCTCGCCTGATCCCAGATCAGAGGCAGTCACGCTCGCCTTCCGCCTGCCCCCGGACTTCTTCGTGCTTCCGGACGCCTTGATGGCCCGGCCCCCGGAGCGGGCCGGCGGGCTGGCGGGGACGTCCTCATCGGTGGCCGCGGCCTTCTTGGCTCGACTGGTGGTCGCCCGGCTCACGGCTCCCCGTACCGGGGTGCGAGGCGTGAAGATCCAGCCCACGCCGGGAATCGGTTTCCCGCCGATCAGGCGGCCGGTCTCGAACAACCAGGGCCGTTCGGCATGAAACTCCTGGAACGAGTCGTTCGACAGCACCAACGCCCCGGCCTTTTCGGCGATACGCAGGATGAATGCGTCGCCCCGCCCGATGGCGCCGGCAGGAGGGGTCACCAACTCGCCGTGAGCCAACGCCTCTTCGAATGCGGCACGTTCGGATTCGTCGATCCGATGGCCAAATGAGGCATCCACGACCACGATGACGTCGGCATTCCGAAAGCCGGGGAATTCCTCCAAGAAGGCCTGGATGGCCTCTTCGAGCTGGGCCAGGCTGGGCAGCGTTCGGCCTTCGGTGGCGAGGTTGGATCCGTCGACGACGATTCGTCGGTTCGGCGCAGGGTCGTTGGGCATGGTCGGCCCTAGTCAAGCACCTGGAATCGAGCCTCCTGGTGATCCCGCACTTTTCGGTCCCTGTGGAGAGACGCTGGCCATCGGGTGGAGAGACTCCCGCCACCGGCCGAACCACCTCCCGAACCACCTCCCGAACGTCAGCCGAGGGAGGGATGCCAAACTGCTGGTTGAACCGTCGGCCCCGAGCGTCAGCCGATGGCGCGGGCCAGGAGGTCTTCCTGTTCCAGGTGGTGCAGGGCGGCGCTACCCGAGGCTGGGCTGGCCGACTCGGCCCGGCTGACATGGCGGAGCTTGTGCGTATCCCGGATCAGCGCATGAAGGCGCATGTGAACGAAGCCCCACGCACCCATGTTCTCGGGCTCCTCCTGCAACCACACCACTTCCCGGGCGTTGGAGTACCGGTCCAGGAGGGCGGCAATCTGATCGGCGGGCCAGGGGTAGAGCTGCTCCACCCGGGCCACGACGGTCGAGGCTCCGGCGTCGCCGAGCTCGTCTCGGCGGGCCAGGGCGTCGTAGGCCACCTTCCCGGCACACAGCACGACTCGCTCCACCCGCTCGGGATCGAATCCCTCTTGGGCCGCGGCCGGGTCGTCGAGGACCTCGGCGAACGAGCCGCTGGTGAAAGCCTGGATGGGCGAGCGGGCGGAACGGGCCCGCAGGAGCGACTTGGGCGTGAACACCACCAGTGGCTTCCGAACCGGGGTCCGCACCTGGGCGCGGAGCAGGTGGAAGTACTGGGCCGCCGTCGTGGGCTCGGTAACCCGCAGGTTGCCTCGAGCGCTCAGGGTGAGGAACCGCTCGATTCGGGCCGAGGAGTGCTCGGGACCCTGTCCCTCGTAGCCGTGGGGCAGGAGCAACACCAGCCCCGAATGCTGGCCCCACTTGTCTTCTGCGGCAACCAGGAAATTGTCCACGATGATCTCGGCGCCGTTCCAGAAGTCCCCGAACTGTGCCTCCCAGGCCACCAGGTCGTTCTGTGCCTGCACCGAATACCCGTACTCGAAGCCCACCGCGGCGTACTCGGAGAGGAGGGAGTCCTTGATGGTGAAGTGGCCGACCCGACCAGTTCCCCCGACCACAGCGCCCCCAGCCACAGCTCCCCCTGCCACAGCTCCCCCGCCACAGCTCCGGTCGAACCTCCGCCGAGCTCAGCCAGCGGTATCCACTCCGCCCCGGTGGTGTTGTCGACCAGAACGGCGTGACGCTGCGAGAACGTGCCTCGGCGGGTGTCCTGCCCGGTCAGGCGGACGTTGGTGCCCTCGAGCAGCAGTGACCCCAGAGCCAGCGCCTCGCCCAGGGCCCAATCGATCTCGCCGTCGGCGACGACCTTGTCCCGCTGCTCGAACTGCCGGGCCAGCTTGGGGTGCATGACGAACCCCTCGGGAACCGAGCGAACGGCGTGGGCCAGCTCGAGGACGGTCGAGGTGTCGATGCCGGTCTCGATCGTGGGGATCTGGATGTTCGGCTGGACGTACTTGGGCAGCGCCGGCTTGGCGTCCGACGCGGTCTCGACCGCGGCCCTGGTCTCGTCCAGCGCGCTCTGCAGCCGGGCCGAGAAGTCGTCGAGGGCCTGCTCGGCCTCCTCCAGGGTGATGTCGCCGCGGCGGACCAGCGACTCGGTGTACAGCTTGCGGACCGATCGCTTTGCCTCGATCAGGGCGTACATGAGCGGCTGGGTGTAGCTCGGGTCGTCACCCTCGTTGTGGCCGTGGCGCCGGTAGCAGACCATGTCGATGACCACGTCCTTGTGGAACGCCTGCCGGAAGCCGAACGCCAGCCGGGCCGCCCGGACGCACGCCTCGGGATCGTCGCCGTTCACGTGGAAGATGGGGGCCTGGACCATCTTGGCTACGTCGGTCGGGTACACGGAGCTCCGCGCCGCCTCGGGGGCGGTGGTGAAGCCGAGCTGGTTGTTGATGACGATGTGCACCGTCCCACCCGTGCGGTAGCCGGGGAGCTGGGACAGGTTGAGGGTCTCCGCCACCACGCCCTGGCCGGCGAACGCAGCATCGCCGTGCAGCAAGATGGGCAGCACGGGGAATGGCGAGCCCGCGTGATTGCCGCCGGCGAAGTTCAGCGCGTCCTGCTCGGCTCGGACCATGCCCACCACCACGGGATCGACCGCTTCCAGGTGGGATGGATTGGACGACATGGAGATGGGGATGGTTCCCCCCGAGCGGGCCGTGAAGGTCCCCGACGCGCCCTTGTGGTACTTGACGTCGCCGGAGCCCTGCACGGACTCGGGGTCCAGGTTCCCCTCGAACTCCTCGAAGATCTCGCCGTAGGACTTGCCCACGATGTTGGCCAGCACGTTGAGCCGTCCTCGGTGGGCCATGCCCATGACCGAGCCGGACAGTCCCTCGGCGACCGCCTCGTCCAAGATGGTGTCGAGCAGCACGATGGCCGACTCGGCTCCCTCCAGTCCGAACCGCTTCTGGCCCACGTAACGAGAATGGAGGAAGCGCTCGAAGACCTCGGCCGCGTTCAGACGGTCGAGGATGTGGCGCTGCTCGTCGGGGGCCAGGGCGGTGGGGACTCCCTCCACGTGCTGCTGGATCCAGCGCTTTTGCTCCAGGTCCTGGATGTGCATGTACTCGATCCCGAGCGTCCGGCAGTAGGCGTCGCGAAGGGTGTGGAGGATCTCGTCGAGGGTGGCCACCGACCTGCCGGCCAGGCCGTCGGTCACGTACTCACGGGGCAGGTCCCAGATGGTCAGGCCGTAGTTGAGCGGGTCGAGCTCGGGGTGGAGCACGGGCGGCTCGGCATCGAGCGGGTCGAGGTGGGCGATGAGATGGCCCCGCACCCGGTACATGTTGATCAGGGTCTGGACGTGCACCTGCTTGATGAGACGATCCTGGATGCCGTCGGTTCCGTCGGTGTGGTTGACATCCCGATGCCACCGGACGGGCTCGTAGGGGATCTCCAGAGCAGCGAAGACCTCGTCGTAGAAGTCGTGCTGTCCGAGGAGGCACTCGGCCACATACGCCAGGAAGAGACCGGACTCGGCCCCCTGGATGATCCGGTGGTCGTAGGTCGAGGTCAGGGTGACCGTTTTGCCCACCCCCAGCTCGGCCAGGGCCCGCGGGTCCGCCGCCTCGAAACCGGCCGGCACCCCGAGGGCGCCCACGCCGACGATCACGCCTTGGCCGGGCATGAGCCGGGGCACCGACTGGACCGTCCCCAGCGTGCCCGGGTTGGTCAGGGTGACCGTGGTCCCGGCGAAGTCGTCCGGGGCGATCTTGTTGGTGTGGACCTTGCGCACCAGGTCCTCGTACGCACCGACGAAGGCCCGGAAATCGAGCAGGTCGGCATCCCTGATGCACGGGACCAGGAGGGTCCTTCCGCTGGACTTCTCCACGTCCACGGCCAGACCCAGGCCGACGCGAGCGTGGCGAACGACCCCCGGAGTGCCCTTCCCGTCGGCGTCGGCCACGAAGGCCGAGTTCATGGAGGGGACGGCCTCGAGACCCTTGACCACCGCGTAGCCGATCAGATGGGTGAAGCTGACCTTGCCGCCCATGGTGCGGGACAGCTGGTTGTTGATGATCGTGCGATTGACCTCGAGCAGCTTGGCCGGCACCGAGCGGACGCTGGTGGCCGTGGGCACGCCCAGCGACGCCTCCATGTTGACCACGATCCGACCGGCGGCACCGCGCAGGGGGACGGGCTTCTCGTCGGAATCGACGGCTTGAGGGGCTCCCCCTCCGGTGGCCGCTCCGTTCTGTCGAGGAGCCTCCGTCGTTGTTGCCGGCGCGGGAGCCGGGGCCACGGCTGTGGCCGTCACCGCGGGGACCTGCCCGGTGGGGGCGCCGGTGACCGGCTTGTAGTCGTGGAAGAACTCGCGCCATGAATCCGAGACCGAGGTGGGATCGGCCCGGAACCGGTCGTACATGTCCTCCACCAGCCAGGCATTGGGGCCGAACGCACCACTTCCGCTGATGGGGCTGCGCCCGTTCGAACCCCCGGTTTCGTCTCTTCCATTGGAATCGGCCATCCCCGACAGCCTACCGGTGCACCCACCCGACCTCTACGCCCAAATGGGACTGTTAGCGTCGGGATTCGTGGGCTTCCTCAACGCCAGCGACCACCTCCGCAGTCGCACCCATACTGCCCGTCAACCAGGCACTGCCAGTGGCTCCGATACTGCCAGTCGCCCCGCCGCGGCCAGTCGCTCCGATACTGCCGGCGGCTCCGACGATGCCGGTCCACTCGCATCTGCCGGATGGTCCGGTGACGAAGACGGTCGCCACCGCCGCGCCAGTGCCTAGTCCCGCACCTCGGCCGACGCCGACCCGGCTCACCTGCAGCTTCACCTTCGAGGCGGCCCACCGACTGCCCTGGCACCCGGGCAAGTGCGCCGGCTTGCACGGTCATTCCTACCGACTGGACGTGACCGTCGCCGGTCCGCTCGACGACAACGGCATCGTCATGGACTTCGACGACCTCCACGCCGTCGTCCATCGCCAGGTGATCGACCAGTGGGACCACAGCGACCTCAACACCGTCCTTGACAATCCCACCGCCGAGCTCCTGGCCAACCGAGCCTGGGACCTCCTCGCCGAAGCCGGGATTCCACTTGTCGGGATCCGGTTGTGGGAGACGCCCCAGTCATGGGTGGAGTTGATCGCTCAGGTGGAGACCGACGACAACGAAGCCGGGGGAATCCATGCCTCCGGTCCGACCCATGCCTGGTGAGCTCGTGCTCCTGTCCGGGGGCCTCGACTCGACCGTGTGCATGGCCCTGGCCGACCGGGCACGGGAAGAGGGCGCGCTCTTGGCCCTCAGCTTCGACTACGGCCAGAGGCACCGCCACGAGATCGACCATGCCGCCGGCGTGGCCGGGCACTATCGGGCCGAGCACCTGATCGTCCAGCTGGACACCTCGGCGTGGGGAGGTTCTGCCCTGACCGACGACTCGATCGACATCCCCGCCGGCGGCACCGAGGGTGGCATCCCGGCGACCTACGTGCCTGCCCGGAACAGCATCTTCTTGGCCGTCGCCCTCGGCGTCGCCGAGGCGCGTCAGCTCGACAGCGTCTGGATAGGGGTGAACGCCATCGACTACTCGGGCTATCCCGACTGCCGACCGGAATTCATCGAGGCGTTCCGCGCCGTTGCCGCCACCGGCCAAAAGCGCGGAGTGGAAGGCAATCCCATCCAGATCGCCGCACCGCTCATCGAAGTGACCAAGGCGGAGATCGTGCGCTTGGGCAGAGAGCTCGATGCTCCGCTGCACCTGACCTGGTCGTGTTATCGGGGCGGCGATCGTCCCTGTGGCACGTGCGACGCATGCCTGCTCAGGGCCCGGGGCTTCGCCGAGGCGGGCGTGGACGACCCGGCCCGGGCGTGAGCGACGACCTGGCCCTGGCGTGAGCGACGACCCTTCAGGCCGGCTACTCGTCACCGAAGTCTTCTCCGCCATCCAGGGCGAGGCCGCGCTGGTGGGCCAACGCCAGGTGTTCCTCCGATTGACCGGCTGCAACATCCGGTGCGCCTACTGCGACCAGCCCGAAGCACTCGAACGGCTTCCCGGGCCGTGTCGGATCGAGCACACCCCGGGGCGGCGCGACTGGGTGCACCGGGAGAGCCCGCTCCTGCTCGATGACGTGGTCGAGTCCGTCGATCGGTTGTGGCGCGCGCTCCCCCACCACTCGGTGAGCCTCACCGGCGGGGAGCCATTGATGCAGTCGAGGGCGCTGGCGCAGCTCCTACCTGAGCTGGTTTCCCGAGGACACCGGGTCATGGCCGAGACCAACGGCATGCTGACCGGCGGCCTGGCCCGCACGCTCCCCTGGCTGACCTACGTGAGCATGGACGTCAAGCTGGACAGCGTCGATGGTCAGGGCGTGGACCTCGCCACCCATCGCCGGTTCCTGAACGCGGCGTGCGATTCCGGCACGAGGGCCTGGGTGAAGATCGTCGTCGGTGCCTCCGTCGACCTCGGTGAGTTCGACTCCGCCATTTCCATGGTCGCCGAGTGTGTTGACAGTCCAGAGGTCTTCCTCCAGCCGGTCACCCCGTTCGCAGCCGTGACCGAGGCCCCCACCCCCGACCAGGTCCTCGAACTTCAGGCCCGGGCCCTCCACCGGTACCCGCACGTTCGGGTCATCCCCCAAACCCACAAGGCCATCGGCCAGCTCTGACACGGTTCTGATCCCTTCTGACCGAGTCCAGCGCTGTCTCGGCGAAGGCCCGGGTCGGCCCACCGGGACCGGCCCTCCCCAGTGCTGTCGACCCCGGGTGGTCCGTCGAGTCAGCCAACTGGCAGGCTGGTCGGGATCATGGAACATCCCAGCGGCCTGGCCATCGACGAGCATTTGCCATCCGACCGCCGACCGGGAGACCCGGTGGTCGTCCTCATCCATGGCTCCCTCGACCGGGCGTCGAGCTTTGCCCGGGTCATCCGCAGGCTTCCCGACCTCCACACGATTGCCTATGACCGTCGTGGGTATTACCGATCTCGTGACGTCATGCCCATAGCCGACACCCTCGACATGCACATCGACGACCTGTTCTCGGTCATCGCCGATCGACCAGCGGTGGTGATCGGTCACAGCTTCGGCGGCACGATCGCCCTCGGGGCTGCGCTCCGCGACCAGTCGACATCGACGATCCATGCCCTGGCTGCGTTCGAACCGCCCATGCCGTGGCTCCCGATACCAGGAAACCGAGCCTCGAGGGAACGGAAGTACGACGCTGACCCGGCGCTAGTCAGCGAGCAGTTCTTTCGACGGCTCGTCGGCAACTCGGCCTGGGACCGACTGTCCGATGCGGCGAAGGACGAGCGCCGGCTCGACGGGCCGGCCCTGGCCGCCGAGATGAGGTCCATCCGCCAAAGCGAACCCCCCTTCGACGCCACACAGCTGGCCATACCCGCCGTGTTCGGGAGGGGAGACCGATCCGCGCCGCGACAACGGGGCGGGGTTCAGTGGTTGAGCGAGCACGTAGTCGGCTCCGAGGTCATCGAGTTCCCGGGGTCGGGGCATGGTGCCCATCTGTCCCACCCCGATGCGTTCGCCGCCCTGGTGCGCAGGACGGTGGAGCGGGCGGGCCGCTCGGTAGAGAGCACCTCGTGAATCTCCTGGTCACCGGTTCCAGCGGGTTGATCGGCTCGGCCCTCGTCAAACGGCTGTCCAGAGACGGGCACCGGACGACCAGGCTCGTCCGACGGGCCACGAGGCCCCCGACCGGCCCCGCTCCCGAGCCATCGCGGGTCAGCTCTGGGACGAGCGAGGTGCATTGGGATCCGAGCCAGGGCGTCATCGACCTCGATGGTCTCGAGGCCGCGGGGCCCTTCGACGGCGTCGTCCACCTGGCCGGTGCCGGGATAGGGGACAAGCGGTGGTCACCCACTCGCAAACAGACCCTCGTCGACAGTCGGACGGGTTCGACCGGGTTGCTGGTGAACTCGCTCTTGCACGTGGCGCCGCGACCGCCGGTGCTGATCAGCGCATCAGCGGTCGGCTATTACGGAGACGGTGGTGACCGCGAGCTCACCGAAGAGGCTCCGAACGGGGCCGGGTTCCTGGGCGAGCTGTGCAAGTTGTGGGAACAGGCGACGGCACCGGCGGCCGACGCCGGCATTCGGACGGTGAACCTGCGCTCGGGCATCGTGCTCAGTGCATCAGGCGGGGCGCTCGCCAAGATGCTTCCACCGTTCAAGCTGGGGCTGGGTGGCAAGTTGGGGACAGGGACGCAGTACCAGAGCTGGATCACCCTCGACGACGAGGTCGATGTCATACTCCGGGCGTTGGTCGATGGCAGCGTGATCGGTCCGCTCAACGCCACCGCGCCCCGGCCGGTGACCAACGCCGAGCTGAGCGCGGCCATCGCCCGAGCTGTCCACCGCCCGTGCGTCCTCACCGTCCCCAAGACCGCGCTTCGGTTGGCGCTCGGTTCCGAGATGGCCGATGAGATGCTGCTGGCTGGACAACGAGCGGTACCGGCGGGGCTGAGCGCCATCGGCTACACCTTCCACCACCCCGACCTCGACGAGGCGCTGCGACACGTCATGGCCGGTTCGTAACAGTCGGCCGAGAACAACGCCCTGCCTCTCGAACCCCGGCACGGGCTGCCCCGTGAGCCCCGGCACGGGCTACCACTCGAGCCCGATCACGGGCTACGCCAGCGGCGCGTCCACACGGTGATCCACGTCGTTCGGCCCGTTCGGCCGTTTCCGCCTGGTCTGGCGGACCAGGTGCTCCCCGTGGACCTCGTCCTTGGTCCCGGCCACCAGCGGTGACTGGCAGAGCACGAATACGCCGGCGAACATCACCAGCATGGCCAGGGCCTCGATCGGGCCGCGCCAACTCGCCGTGCGCAGTCGGTCGCCGAACAGCCAAATGCCGATCAGGACGCTGGCCAACGGGTCGATGATGGTGATCGTGGCCTGCGAGGCGGTGATGGGGCCGGCGTGGTACGCGTTCTGGGCAAAGAAGAAGCCGACTATGCCGGCGCCGACCATGGCGTAGGGCTCCCAATGATCGAACACATGGCCCCACCCCTCGGTGACGAGGGTGGTGAACACCTTGGTCAACGCGGCGCTCAGTGCGAACATGAGGGCACCGGCGGTGCCGAACATGGCGGCCCGGAACCAGCGGGGCCCGGTGAAGCCCAAGGCCACAGCCACGGCGACGACGGCGCCCACGGCGATGAACACCTCGGTCCACGCATCCAGCCCCGGCACCGTGTTCCCCCCACCGGGCTGGGCCACGGCCAGGAACGTGGCCAGTCCGCCCACGGCAGCGAGCGACCCTGCCGCCTCTCGCCAGTGGAGGGGATACCGGAACCAGACGGCGAGGATGAGCACCACAAACAACAGCTCGGTGGTCACGATCGGCTGCACGGAGCTCAACTGGCCGAAGCGCAAGGCCACGGCTTGGAGCACGAACCCGGCGCCGATCAGAGCGAGACCGGCCAGCCAGATTCCCCGCCGCAACGCATAGCTGATGAGGCTGAAGGTCATGGTCGTCTCGGTCGGGGCGTTCTGCACCCCGATCCGCTGGAAGACCGCACTCAGCGCATTGGCGAACGAAGCCAGTACGGCCAGCAGGAATGCCATCAGGTTGGCACAAGGGGCCAGATGGGAACGGGGGGATCGGCGGACCACGCCGACACGGAAGTCACTGTTCTGTTCTAGCCGAGGGCGCGAGCGTCGACCCGGGCACGAGAGCATCTGCCCTGGTGAAGGGGCCCCACAGCGGCATACGCCCCCACCCCGAGCCCGAACCCGGGTGTGTTATCGGAGCACTGGCCTCGCCTCGGAGACGGATACGGGCTCGGAGACGGATGCGGGCTCGGTGGCGGACACGGGCTCGGCAGCCGACTGGCGCCAGACCACACCATCGGGCTCGACCCCCAGGCTGGATGCGTCCGCCGGTCTGGGCACGGAACACTCCCCCTCGGGCACCTGGGCCTGGCGGCCAACCGCCCACCCCACACCGGCCACAGCCACCACCACGGCGGCGGCCGGGAGCCAGAGGGCACCGGCTACCACTGAGGCCACCACCACTTCCATCCCCACGATGACCCGCCGTGACAAGGGTTCGAGCTCGGCAAAGCGCCGGTGGAAGGAAGCCAGCCGAGCCGGTGTCGTGATCACGCGCCCGAGAAGCACGGCTAGGCCCCGCACCGTGCCGAAGAGCACGCCCACGCCGAGGGCCGTCCACGGATTGCCGGTCAGGACGGCGAGCACGGCGACGAGGTACACGGCCGCAGTCATGATGTAGGTGACCAGGCCGCTTCCGATCTGCCACCCGAACCCGGCGCCGTAGACCCAGGGACGGAACCGGTCGAGCCAGACCTCGTTGACCTGCCGGCGATGAATGGGGATCTGCACGCCGGCAATGCGGGAGTCGGAGGCGGCGGCCACCAGGGCAGCCACGCAGGCGACGACGCCGACCGTCCCCGCCGTGAGATGGAGGGCGCCGATACCCACGGCGACGAGGGCCAGCGCTCCCCCGAGCGTGGCTCCACCGGCCACGCCGCCGATGACGAACCACGTCGCCGACGTTGCGAACTTCGTCCCTCGGGCCTGTTCGCCAATGGGCGTGATGGTCGAGAACATGGAACGCCCACACGGCGACCAGGTGGAACGTGCTCCAGCTCCCACGGCCATCGCCAGAGCGAGAACGGTTATCAGCGTCGTCATGGGTGCTCCCTCATCGCTCTGCCTGCCAACCAAGCCTGGTCAAGTCTGATTCATGTCTGAGGCTCCGGGGACGGGTCACGCCGGGGACCCCAAGAACGGAGAATCGAACGTGAAGATGCCGCCGTCCTGGGCCACGGTCCAGTAGCCGGATCCGTTGTTCACCGCAGCCATGCCGACCATGGGCCGATTCAGCTGCTGTCCTCCCTCTGATCCATCGAACGGGGCATCGCCGAAGGTGAAGATGCCGCCGTCGGAGGCCACCAGCCAGTAGCCGTTGCCGCTGGGCGTGGCGGCCATGCCCACAACGGGCTGGTTCAGCTGCGAGCCGCCCTCGGAGCCGAGGAAGGGGGCATCTCCGAAGGTGAAGATGCCGCCGTCGGAGGCCACCAGCCAGTAGCCGTTGCCGCTGGGCGTGGCGGCCATGCCCACAACCGGCTGGTTCAGCTGCGAGCCGCCCTCGGAGCCGAGGAATGCGGCGTCTCCAAAGGTGAAGATACCGCCGTCGGAGGCCACCAGCCAGTAGCCGTTTCCGCTGGGCGTGGCGGCCATGCCCACGATGGGCTGGTTCAGGTGCTGGCCACCCATCGAGCCGAGGAACGGGGCCGCGCCGATGGCGAAGACACCGCCGTCGGAGGCCACCAGCCAGTAGCCGTTCTGGGTGGGGCAGACCGCCGTCCCCACGATGGGCGCGTTCAGGGCCTCTCCCGACACGTCGCCGTCGTTGGCGGCATCCCCAAAGGTGAACACCTTGCCGAACGCGGTCACCACCATGTACCCACCCCCGTCGGTGGAGGAGGCCATCCCCACCGTTTCGCACATCGTGGCCGGCGAGAAACACGGTGGTGGTGGCGGGACGGGCGGTGGCGGCGGGGTGGGGACTGCCGTGGTGCACACCCGGTTCATGTTGGCCGTGCTGTCGTCCTCGGCCAGAGCCGTGGTGCACGTGGGGTCGACTTCCCACGGCGGTATGCACGACACCACCCGGCAGACGATCCGCCCCATGCAGGCGATCTGCTGGTTGCACTGCCCGTAGCGGAACTGCAGGCATCCGTTCAGGTAGTTCGCGCAGCTCTCGAGCGCACAGGTGCAGTTGGTGCCGTCGCAACTGGTGTCGCAGAACGGGAATCCCCCGGTGCATCCGGACAGGCAGTTGCACTGCGCACTGCAGTCGAGGTAGTAGCGGGGCCCTGAGCAGTAGGCCGAACCGTTTGCCTGCCACCAGCCGCCGATCACCGTGCCTGTCGGGCAGTAGTTGTAACCACCGTTGAGGACGCAGCAGAACTCCGAGAAGCCCGAACAGCAGGTGGACCCGCAGTCGCACCCGAGGTCGCCGCAACTGCAGATCGCCCCGTAGGCGGTCCCGGGGTGCAGGGCGAACTCCACCCCACCGACGGCCAGGGCCGATCCGACGAAGGCCGATCGGTTGATGAAGTTCCGGCGAGAGAGGCGGGACTCGAGGAACTCGGAGGCACGGTCGACCAGCGTGCTGCTCATGACGCCCCCTCTCCTGCCACCAGGCGCCGGGCCGCCCCCAGCCTGGCCAGGGGGGAGAGCGCCAAGACGATGAGCCACGCGCACACAGCGCTGACCGCCACCAGCGGGATACCGTGCCAGGGCTGCCCCGACAGCGCGGTGACCAGCGATCCGCTCCGGCCGGCTGCGGCGACCGCGACAGCCGAGACGGCCAGACCCACATTGATCACGACGTGGACGATCGTTGGAGGCGTGTCGGGTGTGCCGAAGCATCCGCAGGTGGCCAGGGGGCCGCCCCGGTGGTAGGCCACCAACACGAACCCGGCAAAGGCGAGGTAGGAAAAGGCCACCGCGGCGGCGATCGGCGGCCAGGGCACCACGATTCCGGCAACCCCGAGCGCACACTCGACGGCAGCCGCCACCCTCACCAGGATGGCCATGCGGCTCAACCGGATTCCCGACACGGCCTGACTGAGTGCTCTCGCCGTGTCGGTGGGACGTATCGCCTTTGCCGCTCCGGCCACGACCAAGAGCGCACAGGCGGCCAGGTACACACCGAAGAACATCATGGGGTGGTGCTCCCCACCTGGGACACGTCGACGTTGCCGAGCAACGCGTTCACGCGCGGAACCAAGGAATTCCGAAGCCCGTGGTTCCCCAACACCACGTAGAGGGTGAACGGGCGCCCGCTTTCGGTGAAGAACCACTGCGTGCCCGATTGGCTAGGCATGCCCCGACGCAGGGTGATCGTGCTGAAGTCCTGAGGACCCAGCTGCCGCGGCATGCCGTTTTGGGCAAAGAGCGCGGTGCCGAGGCTTTCGGGACCGTACTCGAACAAGGAGGAGAAGATGTCCTGGGGGCCCATCAGGTTGACGGCTCCGGCTCCGAAGTCTGCGACGTCGGCTGGCAGGGCGAAGGTGGAGAAATGAGCGACCGGCCTGGCCACCGCGCCGCCGACGGAGGTCCGCTGGAAGATCCGGCCCTCGAAACCACTGGGAAGGTTGCAGGAGATGCCGTGGGCCTGCAGGGTCGTCATCGGCCCTTGACCCCGGCGCCGGGCGGGGAAGCGGTGTCGGACTGGTTCGTGGTCCCCGCTGGCGAGGCATCGGCGAACAGGTCCTCATGGCGGCCCGGGTACAGGCTGGGGTCGCCGGGGAGGATGCCGACGCTCTGCAGCTCCTGGTCGTTGCGAGCCTCGCGCTCCTTGCCGTCCAGGCCCACGGCCGCGGCACGGCTGATCGATCCGGACTGACCCGGTGGTACCTCCTCTTCCCAGGCCCGCCTGACCAGGTCGGCGATCTGGTCTGCCCGGTTGGCCACACCTTCGCCGATACGGCGGCCGGCGCGGCCGTCGATAAGGACGAAGAAGGGCGAACCCGGCACCTCGTAGTCACCCCACGACTCGGTCGACATGACCACGGAGATTCGACCCCCGGCTCGTCGCGCCACCTCGGACGGGATCTCGAACTCGGGTCCCTTGGTCACCGCCACGACGCGGAGATCGGCGGGAAATCCTGACGACACCGGGTCCTGCAGCGTCGTCCAGAACTCGGCACAGGTCACGCAGCCCGACGAGAGGAAGGCCAGCAGGGTCAGCCGGTTTACCCCGCTCACGCCGATGGCCACGGCATCTCCCTCGGGCGACACGCCCACCAGATCAGGGGCGGACGTTGCATTGCGCTCACCGGGTAGCGGTGGTCCCATGTGGAGCGGTACGGGTACCGGTTGCGCTGCGTGGTCGTGGGCTGCGTGGTCGCGGCTGGTTCCGCCCATCGGATCGCCCACGCCGGCACCGAGATCATGAAGCGCCCGAAGGATGTCAGCGTGGCTCCGGAGGAGCCCGGCA
The DNA here is from genome assembly GCA_963781305.1 of uncultured Acidimicrobiaceae bacterium. Taxonomy (GTDB): domain Bacteria; phylum Actinomycetota; class Acidimicrobiia; order Acidimicrobiales; family RAAP-2; genus DASXMT01. Next base: position 1,444,135 of record CAWAFL010000011.1, on the reverse strand, counting down.
ACCAGTACAGCGAGAAGCACCACGACGACGGTGACAACACACATCAATGCCAGCATCTAGCTCCCATCATCGGCGTCGAGCGTCGCCCCCCGGCGGGCTGCCACACGGCCCAAAGGTAACCGATCCAGCGCGCGGAGGTGGCGGATTCTCCATGAGTGGCCTGATCCGCTCTGCAAACGCTTCCGAGCGGTCGCGCCTACGTCCTCGTGGCTCCTCCTCATACCTCTCGGCCGACCTCTCGCCGGTCAGCGGAAGGGCCCAGCTGAAGGGCTCAGCGCACTCTGCGGAAGCACTCAGCTGAAGCACTCAGCGGAAGGGCATGGTGTCGACGTACGCCCACGACCGGCGGTGGATCGAGGTCAGCCCGCAACCAGAGAGCGCGGTCCGATGAACCGGGGTGGGATAGCCCTTGTTGTGATGGAAGTCGAAGGCGGGAAAATTCCCCGACAGCTCCCGCATCATGCGGTCCCTGGTCACCTTGGCCAGGATCGACGCCGCGGCAATGGCCGTGCAGCACCCGTCTCCCCCCAAGATCGTCTTGACCGGCGGCACGGCCACGAGCTCGGCCTCGATGCCCCGGACCTCTCCGTCCTCCGGATGGGTGATGTAGTCGAAGATTCCGTCGAGCAGCAGCACGTCTGGTGAGACCGACAATCCGGCCACGGCTCGGTGGGCGGCCAGCCGGAGGGCGATGGTCATCCCCCAGCGGTCACACTCGTCGTGACCGGCGTGACCCACTGACCAGTCGACACACCAGTCAGCCACCAGCGGGAACAGGATCTCCCGGTCTTCTTCGGGCACCTGCTTCGAATCGCGCAAGCCGTCGGGCCACGGCGTCCCCACCGGGGTCACCGCCACGCCGACGGACACCGGGCCGGCCCACGCTCCCCGCCCCACCTCATCGATGCCGGCCACAAACCGGCAGCCCTCAGCCCGAAGGGACTGCTCGACCGAATCGTCGGGCACGACGATGACTGGACCCGTAGTGATGCTGACCTTGCTCGAGCGGACCGTCCGCTTGGTCCGGCCCTTCGCCGCCCCGCCCTTGCTCGTCCGAGCCTTCGTCGTCGTGACCTTCGTCGTCCGGCCCTGTTTCGTCGTGACCTTCGTTCTCGTGACCTTCGTTCTCGTGACCTTCCTTCTCGTGACCTTCGTTGTCGTCCGAGCCTGGTTGGTCCGGCCCTTTTTCGTCCCGCCCCTTGGCGTCGCGACCTTCGCCGCCCGGCCGTCTACCGTCCCGCCCTTTGGCGTCGCGACCTTCGCCGCCCGGCCCTCCGCCGTCCCACCCTTAGCGGTCGCGGCCTTCGCCGTCTGCGTCCTGCTCCGAGCCTTCGGCGATTGCCCCGATGGACCCTCATCGCTCGTCATGGGCTGATCGGTGACGGCTCGACCCGGCCGATGGCCGCCCGCTCGGCTGGATCCACCTCGGTTTCGAGGAACGCCCTCACCACCTCTTCGGCCACCGTGGGGGCAGTTACGCGGAGGCTCAACGCGAGCACGTTGGCGTCGTTCCAGCGACGGGCTCCCGACGCGGTGGCCGCGTCCAGGCACAGTGCGGCCCGCACCCCGGTCACCTTGTTGGCGGCGATGGACACGCCGGTGCCGGTGAAGCACCAGACGATGCCGAGGTCGGCCCGGCCGCCGGCCAGGGCCTCGCCCACCCGTCGGCCCACCTCCGGCCACTCATGGCCCTCGCCCACTGGGTCTACGTCGTGGCCCCATTGGACCAGGGTCTCAGCGATCGCCTGCGTGAGCGGGGTGACTTCGTCGGTGCCGTAGGCGATGCGCACGACCGCGAACCTACTCCGACCGCATGTGCAGCTCGGCGCGCACTACCTTCCCCAATGCGTTGCGGGGAAGCTCCCCCACGACGTGCACCAGCCGAGGCCGCTTATACGGAGCCAGCCTGGTTGCCGTGAACTCGTCCAGCCCACTGGGGCCGGCCCCGTCTCCGGCGGTCACCACCCAGGCGGTGACCACTTCGCCCCACTCGTCGGACTGGGTGCCGGTGACAGCCACGTCGAGCACCTCGGGATGGCCGAGGAGCACCGCCTCGACCTCCGCCGGGTAGACGTTGTACCCGCCGCTGATGATCAGCTCCTTCGACCGGCCGAGAATGGACAGGTAGCCGTCGTCGCTCACGGCACCGAGGTCACCGGTGTGGAACCAGGGACGGCCACCGTGCGGGTCGGCCGAGAAGGAGTCGGCGGTGGCCTCCGGGCGTTCCCAGTAACCGCCGAAGACGTTCGGTCCCCGCACCAGGATCTCGTCGTCAGCGGCCAGGCTGACCTCGACCCCCGGTAGTGGGAAGCCGACGGTTCCCGGCCGGCGCTCACCGTCGTAGGGATTGGAGACGTTCATGAGGGTCTCTGTCATCCCATACCGCTCGAGCACGTGCTGGCCGGTGGCGGCCGACAGCTGCCGGTGGAGGTCCGCCGCCAGCGGGGCCGATCCGGAGACACAGAGCCGGAGTCGGCCCAGCACCCCCACCCGATCCGATGCCACCAGTCGGTGGTACATGGTGGGCACGCCGAAGAACAGGGTGGCCGAGGGCTCGGTCATGGCATCGAGGGCCGTCCCGGGATCGAATCCAGGAAGGAGCACGGCCGATGCCCCCGACAGCAGCGTGCCGTAGACGCCGACGCACAACCCGTGGGCGTGGAAGACGGGCAGGCAGTGCACGAGGCGGTCATCGGGCGTCCAGCGCCAGGCCGTCCGCACCGACTCCACGCTGGCCAACAGGTTTCTGTGGCTGAGCACCGCGCCCTTGGGCACACCCGTGGTGCCGGAGGTGAACCCGATGAGCGCGGGGTCCTCCGGTGCCACCACATCGAGCGGACCGGGATCGCCATCGGGCCCATCGAGCTCGGGGCCGAACACAGTGAAGGGCCCCGATGCCGCTTGACTGGCCCATTGCCCCCGCCCGGGGTCGTCGACAACGGCGGCAGCCGGACGGACGTCGGTGACGATGTGAGCAATCTCCCGGGCGGTGTACGCCGTGTTGGCCGGTACCACCACCAAACCGGCGCGAAGGGCGCCGATATGGGCGACAAGCGTGGCCACCGAGCTTCCCGTGGACCACAGGAGCCGGTCTCCGGGCACGAGCCCGGCACCGGCCAGTCGGCCGGCGGCTCGGCTGGTTGCCTCTTCGAGCTCGGCGCCGCTCCACCAGGTTCCCGGTCGATGGCGGTGCCCGGCGACCACATCCGGGCTGGTGGCTGCGCCGTCGAGGAGCACGGGGGCCTCCGGAGCCTGAGCCCACCCCGAGGACCAGGCTCGTACCAGCGACCCCGCTTGGGTCAGGTCGGCCTCGTCGAACGCCGAGCCCTCCGGAAGGTGGGCCTGCCATGGTCGAACCTCGGTCACGGTGCCCGACCCGGCATCAAGCCCGACCCGACATCGAACCGACCCGGCATCAAGCCCGACCCGACATCGAACCCGACCCCACAGCAGGCAGACGGACCCCACATCAGGGCCGGCCCCGCCGTGACGGTGCGGAGCCGACGACCGGCTTGGTCAGAACTCAACGGTCGCCTGCATCATCGTGTGTGCCTCCCAAAGATTCGAACTGTACACCGCAAACATCCAGGCGGGGCCTTTGTTATGGCGTTTTCACGGCGCACGGAGCTGGTGCCAGACAGCGCCGCAAAATCCGCATACGCTTCTTGCCGGTAGCACTCCTCTCGGTGGTAACCCAGGGCCGAATCACAGTGGCCCGACGGGAACAGCAGAGGGAGCAGCGCCGAGGAGCATCCCGAAAGGAGTCGGCAATGGGGTTGATGGACAAAGTGAAGGCGCAGGCCGAGGTAGGCCTGGCCAAGGCGAGCGAGGCCGGCAAGGCGGGCCAGGCCAAGCTGGAAGAGGCGCAGGCCAAGCGGCGTGCCGACGGATTACTGCACGATCTCGGCGGCTTCGTCTATGCCGAGGCCGCCGGGCGGGGAACGCCGGCCACGGCCAGCGAGCAGACACGGCTCATCGAGGAGCTCAAGAAGTACGAAGCGGAACACGGTCCTCTGGCTCCATGAGCAGCTCCGGCGCCCAGCCGCGCCAGATCGACGTCGTCCCCCACACCCACTGGGACCGTGAGTGGTACGACCCGTTCCAGACCTTCCGGCTGAAATTGGTCCGTCTCATCGACGGCCTGCTCGACCTGCTCGAGGGTGACCCTTCCTTCGCCGAGTTCCTGCTCGATGGGCAGGTGGCGATCATCGATGACTACCTGGCCATCCGGCCCGAGAACGAACAGCGCTTGCGTTCCCTGGCCGCAGCCGGGCGGCTCACCGTCGGGCCCTGGTACATCCTCATGGACGAGTTCCTCGTCTCGGGCGAGACGATCGTCCGCGACCTGCAGGCCGGCATCCGACGGGGCGCGGCCTTCGGCGGGGTGATGGAGGTCGGCTACCTCCCGGACATGTTCGGCCACATCGCCCAGATGCCGCAGATCCTCCGCCAGGCCGGGTTCGAGCACACGGTGGTGTGGCGAGGTGTGCCCTCCGCGGTGGACACCACCGCGTTCTGGTGGGACGCGCCCGACGGCTCGCGGGTGCGGGCCGAGTACCTCGTCGCCGGTTACGGCAACGGCGCCGCCATCCCCGACGACGCCAAGGCGCTCATCCGGCGCCTGCACGCCCACGTGGAGGAAATGGGGCCGTTTCTCCAGCCCGGCGCCCCCCTGTTGTTCATGAACGGCACCGACCACCAACGGCCGCAACCGTGGCTGGGACGGGTGGTGGCCGAAGTCAACCAACTCCAAGACGACTACCACCTCGCCATCACCTCGCTGCCCGAGTACCTGTCCAGCGCCCCGACCGAGGGGTTGCCGACCTGGCAGGGCGAGCTGCGATCCGGTGTCCGCTCGAACATCCTCATGGGGGTGGGCTCCAACCGGGTCGACGTGAAGCAAGCTGCAGCACGAACCGAACGCTCGCTCGAGCGCCTGGCCGAGCCCCTCTCCGCCCTCTTCCTTCCTGCCGCATCGTGGCCCGCCTCGTTCTTCGACGTCGCTTGGCAGAACGTCATCCGCAACGCCGCCCATGACTCGATCTGCGCCTGCTCGGTGGACGAAGTGGTCGACGCCGTCATCCACCGCTTCGCTGAAGCCCGCCAGATCGGCGAGGGACTCACCGACGAGGCCCTGGCCGCCATCAGCCGGTCCATGGTCGAGGTGGGCACCGTCGTGGTCAACCCGTCCGCTCGCCGTCGGGGAGGCATGGTCGAACTGGTCATACCGGCGACCGGTGAGACCGACGAGCACACCCAGGTGTTGTCCGAACGATACGGCCTGCCCGGGATGATGACCCTCGACGGCGAGTCGGTCAAGAGCATGCTGGGGCTGATCCAAGGATCCCGCATCGATACCGACATGTACATCACCGATGTCACGTTGGCCGAGGACGATACCGGGCTCGACATCACCGTGGTGATCGGGACCGAGCCCCGCGACGGGGTACCCGTCGAGGAGATCAAGCGCGACCTCTTCACCCGGTTGACCGCTCGTCCCGACACCGAGGTGAGGCTCCGGCTCGATCAGCCACCCATCCGACGCATCCTGGCCCGGGTGGCCGACGTTCCAGGCTACGGCTGGCAGGCCTTCACCCCGATCCCCCTCACCCAGCCGGTGACCGCTGAACAGACCACCGGCTACGCCACCGCCGATGCGGCCGATGCCACCGAGGCAACCACCAACGTGGCCGAGGGCACCGACCTACCGCCCTCCGACGTGATCCTGTCGAACGGGACCACGACCGTGGTGGTCGACGCCCGGACCGGGACCTTCTCGATCAACGGGCTGGCCGGTTTCGGCCGTCTGGTCGACGGCGGTGACCACGGCGACACCTACAACTACTCGCCACCGATCACCGACAGCATCATCGACACGCCCGACGAGGTCACCGTGCGCATCGGTGAACGGGGCCCGGTCCGCGCCAGCGCGGTCATCAGCGCCCAATACGCCTGGCCCGATCGGGTCGAAGGGCACCACGGGACGAGGATCGGCAGTCACCAGGTCGACGTGACCACCACGGTGGAGCTCCGAGCCGACGAAGGGTTGGTCCGCGTGCACACGGCGTTCGTGAATCCCTCGAAGGACCATCGTCTCCGGGTCCACCTCCCGTTGCCCGAGCCGGCAACCACGTCGCGTGCCGAGTGCGCGTTCGACGTGGTGGAGCGGGGATTGACGGCAGAAGGTCGGGCTGACGAGTTCGGCCTTCCCACGTTCCCGTCCCGTCGGTTCGTATCGGCCGGCGGGCTCACCGTCGTCCACGAGGGCCTTCTCGAGTACGAACTGGTCGACATCGACGGGCCCACCGGGCAGGACATCGACGGGCAAGCCGGGCAACTCGGGCAAGCCGGGACCAAGCCACAGGGCCAAGGCGCGGCCACGTTGGCTCTCACCCTGTTGCGGGCCACGGGGATGCTGTCCCGCCTCGGCATGACCCTTCGACCTCTGCCCGCCGGGCCTATGACCCCGCTCGACGGGCCGCAGATGCTCGGACCGGTCGAGGCCCACTACGCGCTGCACGTCGGTGACACCGATCCCTACCGCCTGGTCGATGACGCCTACCTCCCGCTGCGGGCCATCGGTTCGTTCGGTGGCGGTGAGCGTGGGCCCTCCGGCTCCGAACTCACGATCGAGGGGGCCGAGGTGTCGGCCGTACGCCGGGAGGCCGGTGCCCTCGAGGTCCGGGTGTTCAACCCGACGGACTCCCCCACCGTTGTAGCCATCGAGGACCGCTCGGGGTGGCTCGTCGACCTACGGGGTCGTCCGATCTCCCCCTTTGAGGGATGGTTCGACCTTGGCCCTCACGGAATCGCCACCGTTCGCATCACCGACGGCTGACCCCGAATCGCGAGCGCCGGAATCGCGAGCGTCCGAATCTTGAGCGCCCGGGTGGCGAGCGTCCGCATCACCGTTGGCAGACTCCCGGTCGCGCCGGCGCGACCCGGCATCGTCCCCGGCAGGCTCCGAGTAGTCGGCTGACCCCGACCCTTCCCCGGTGACCGACCGCCCGCCTCTGTCCCGCCGATCGTCCTGCTCGCGGACCACTCCCGCCAACCGTTCCCATCGCATGACACCCCGCCGCTCCGACGACGGAACCCGCCGTCCGGCGCGGGACAGGTTCCACACCTGGACGCGACCGAGGTGCTTGAGGTTCCGGGGCCGGAGGGCCTTGGACACAAACGCCCGACCACCACCGCTCCCGTCCCCGGACCCGGCCACCTCTGCGGACCCTTCCCCGGTCCCGGCCAGGCCTGCGGTCTCTGCTTCCAGTTGGGCGTGGAACTCGTCCGACATGAGGACGGTTCCCGGGTTGGCGATGTTGACCACCCGGCTGGCCAGGTTGACCACCGGCCCGTAGAAGTCACCGTCTTGGATGAGCACCGGTCCGATGGCCAGGCCCACTCGGACGTCGGAGAGCAACTCGTCGTCGGCGTAAGCCTCCGACAGGCTGAGGCCGATCTCGGCCGCGGCGGTGGCCGACTCCACCACGAACATGACCTCGTCACCGATCATCTTCACCACGCGCCCGCCGAGGCTGGTGACGGTGTCGTAGGCCAACTCCTCGAACCGGGACACCACCGCAGCCAGCTGTGCCTCTTCGATGTGCTGGCTCAAGACGGTGTAGCCGACCATGTCGGCGAAGCCGACGGCCAGGGTGGGGCTGACCCCCTCGACGGTGCCGCGGGTGCGGATGAGCATGGCCCGGCGGGTGGCCGCTTGCACGTGGCGTCGCCAGGCGAACTCGAGCAGCCGGCCCATGGCGGGCAACGACGTGCTGGCCAATCGGGCGAACTCGTCGGCGTCGATGACGCTGTCCCCGCTGGGCACGATGATCGGCGTGGTCCCCGGGGCCACCTCGGCATCGGCGATCCGGGCCATCGAGGCGCCGATCACCCGGGCCAGCTGGAGGGCCGTGTCCACGTCAGCGATGCCCAATCCCACCATCACCTGGAAGAGCTCCACCGCTTCCACGTCCATCTCGGTGAAGGTCCGCTCGTCCTCGGGCACGTCGATGAACCCGAGCGCCCGCCACAGCCGCTGGACCAGTTCCTCGGACATGCCGGTGCTCTCGGCCAGCTCGCGCTGGGTCATTCGTCGCTCGGCCGGTATGAGCATCCGGTCGACGACCAGGAGGTCGACCACGTCGTCTTTGACCGCCTCGTCGATCTCCTCGTCGCTGGTGCCGAGGTCCAACAACACTGACCGGACCCGGGCCAGGGCTTGCTCTCGCCGCTCGGCTTCGGTCGGCGGCGGGGCGTCGGCCGGGTTGCTCGCCTCCCAGGCTGGGCCGGCCCGGTCCGGGATCGACCAGTCGATGCTCATGTCGGCCTGGTGCTCCCGGTCGGCTTGGCGCTCCCGGTCGGCTTGGCGCTCCCGGTCGGCTTGGTGCTCCCGGTTGGCTTGGTGCTCCCGGTTGGCTTGGTGCTCCGCGTCGGCTCGACGGCCCGGGTGGACCCGGTGTTGCCGGTGAGGCCGGTGCTCCGGGACCACGAGCCGGGGAATTCCTTGGCCGCCGGACGCTGCATGAGCTGGGCGATGGCCTCGGCCGGGCTGCGAATCCCGTCAATCAGATCAGCAACCTGGGCAACGATCGGCATCTCCACATGGTACGAGGCGGCCAGGTCGACCATCGGACGGGCCGTCTTCACCCCTTCGGCCACCATGCGCATGTCGGCGATGATGTCGGCCAGAGAGCGCCCGCGGCCCAAGGCCTCGCCCAGCGTGCGATTACGGCTCTTTGGGCTGGTGCAGGTGGCCACCAGGTCGCCGACCCCTGCCAGCCCGCCGAAGGTGGTCACCGCCCCGCCCAGCTCGATGCCCAGACGGGCCATCTCGGCCAGGCCCCGGGTGATGAGAGCGGCGCGGGTGTTGTCGCCGAACCCCAGCCCGTCGGAGATGCCCGAGGCGATAGCCAGCACGTTCTTCAGTGCCCCGGCGATCTCGCAGCCGACCACGTCGATGTTGGTGTACACCCGGAAATGTGGGGAGATGAGCAGCTCCTGCACCCATTCGCTCAGGCGCTGGTCGGCCAGGGCCACGACGCTGGCCGAGGGTTGGCCGGCGATGACCTCCGACGCCAGGTTGGGACCGGTGAGCACCCCGACCGGGCTCTCCGGGAGCAGCTCGGCGACCACCTGGGTCATCCTCTGGTGGCTTCCTTGCTCCAATCCCTTGGTCAGGCTGATCACCGGCGTCCCCGGCGTGACCGACGGGGCCAGGTTGGCCAAGACGGCGCGAAAGCCGTGGGAAGGAACAGCCATGATCACCAGTTCGGCACCGTCGACTGCCCCGTCCAGGTCGGCGGTGGCCTCGAGGCCATCAGGCAGCGTCGTGTCGGGGAGATAGCTCGGGTTGCAGTGATCGGTCCGGAGCGATTCGGCCAGTTCCGGGCTCCGGGCCCACAGAATGGTGGGGGTATTCGATGACACCAGTGACGCCACCGTGGTCCCCCATGAGCCTGCGCCAATAACGGCAACTCTCCCGGCCACGAGCACAGACTAAAGCCTCGGGTGCACTCCTGTGAATGCATCGCTCCCCTGCGCTCCGGGTGTTCATGGTCGGCTCGTCGCCCATCGGCTCCTCGGGACCGTCGAGCCCTGCTCCCGCGGGCGCCCTTCGAGCCCAAAGTGGACACGGCCTCCGAGCGCCGTACACTGACCGGGTGGCCGGTCCCGGCATCCGATCGCTCCACCTGCGCCAGCCCCTACGGCTCGATTCCCAGTCGGCAGTGTTGGTACCGGTGAAGGCGTTCGATCAGGCAAAGCGTCGACTGGACGCCGCCCTCGGCGCGGACGAGCGCGCTTCGTTGGCCCGGGCCATGGCCGAACAAGTGCTCAGAGCCGCCCGACCACTCCCCGTCGCCGTTGTCTGCGACGACACCAAAGTGGCCGACTGGGCCCGGGGACTGGGGGCATTGGTCATCTGGGAGCCGGGCCGCGGCCTGAACGGTGCCGTCGAGGCCGGCGTGGATCGGCTCCGCTCCGCCGGGGTGGCTCAGGTCATCGTGGCTCACGCCGACCTTCCTCGAGCCACCGGGCTCGAGCTGGTGGGGCTGGCTCCGGGCGTCACGCTGGTCCCCGATCGGTTCGGCAACGGGACCAATGTCATCGCCGTTCCCTCTGACGCCGCCTTCCGCTTCTCGTACGGCCCTGGCTCGTTTGCCCGGCACCGGGCCGAAGTCGCTCGCATCGGATTGCCGCTGCACGTCCTGGACCTACCCGACCTGGCCTGGGACGTGGACGAGCCCGCAGACGTCGTGCCCGTCCGCGGCAGCCGCTGAGCCGGACCCGGCCGATCTCAACGGTGGGCGAGTCGTCAGCGGAGGCCCCATGGTCAGGTCCGAGTGGCCTCCCGGTCGGAGACCTGCCCGTCATTGGTCCGCCGTCGACAAACCTCGCCGTTCCCGCCATCGCCCTCGCCATCGGCGCCCATCCCGATGACGTCGAATTCGGATGTGCCGCCACGTTGGCCAAGTGGGCCGGTGCCGGTTGCCGGGTGCATCACCTGGTGCTGACCGACGGTTCCAAGGGCTCCTGGGACCCTGATCGACAGCTGTCTGATCTGGTGGCCGAACGACGAACCGAGTGTCTGGCCGCCGCTGACATCATCGACGGCCGGACTGGCGAGGACGGACGTCGCGATGACCGTGTTCTATTCCTCGACCGGGTCGACGGCGAGCTGGTGGCAGGAGCAGACGAACGCCGGGCGGTGAGCCGGATCATTAGAACGATTCGACCCTCGGTGATACTCGGGCACGATCCCTGGCGCCGCTACCGCCTCCATCCCGATCACCGCGCCGCCGGCTTCCTCACCGTCGACGCCGTGGTGGCGGCACGGGACCCCCACTTCTTTCCCGAGCTCGGCCTCCCTCCCCACCGCCCCGACGCCTTGGTGCTGTGGGAGCCGGATCAACCCAACCACGTCGAAGAGGTCGACGGGTTCGAAGACATCAAGATCGAAGCGCTGCTCTGTCACGTGAGCCAACAACAAAGCACCATGGGCATCGACCCCACCGAGACCACCAGACGCGAAACCGAGGAATTCGGCAGCCGGGTCCGCCGACAGCTGCGCGCGCACGGCGCGCTCGCCTCGGTGACCGCCGGGGAGGCCTTTCATCTCATGGCCGACCTCTGATCAGCTGACCGACCTCTGATCAGCGTCGAACAACCTCTGTCTAGCTTCGAGCAGCCTTCGCCCGATGACCTGGGATCGGACGGGCACGGCGGGTCTCGCTGGCTATGCGATGCCGGCGGCCCTCCGACCCGGCGTTGCCCTGTCGGCTGAGCGGCCACGACAGGGTGATGCCTCCGCCCACGGGCAGACTGTTCCAGCTCCCGGCGAACTCGTCGAGACGCGCCAGGATGCGCTGTATGACCGGTGAAGTACGGGGGTCGCGGTCGATCCGGGAGCGCCATTCCGGCAATTCCAGGCGACGCCCCGTTCGAAGCTCCCACAGGGGCACGCACAGCGATGCCAACGACTCGGAGCGGGCCATTTCGGCCCTACTCGTACCCAGGGGTCGGTGCTTGGCCTCTCTCCGGGCCTGGTGGCGTCTCAACGCGGGATCGGCCGTCGTAAACAAGTTGTTCCGTCCCGCGGCGATCTGCCCGAAGACACCGCTGGAGAGGCCTGCCTCAGCCTCGACGAGGAAGTGGACTGCGTCGTGGGGGAGGTAGTCGTGATACCCAGGCCCCTGCCGCGGTGCCAGCTGGGGTCCGCGTTCCCGCACGACGTTCATCTCGTAACGACGGCCGGAGAGCTTGGTGAACGTGACCTCCATGGCCGACATTCTACGGGGGAGAAAGCGGGCACACGTTGCCTCGTCGGCACCGGGCGGCACTGGTCGGTGGCACGAGACAACTGCCTCAGGCTTGTGAGACCTCTGTGGTCCATGACCGGATGGGAGATGGGACGCCGGACCAGAGCGCCTCAGTACGACAAACGGGGACCCGAAGGCCCCCGTTGTCGTATCACTGTGTCTCCGTCAGCCGGGCATGGCCACGACCGCCGGAGTCGTTCGTGATGCTGGCTACCGCGCCGAGGCCGCCTTGCGAGCCGGAGCGCGCTTGGTTGCCGTTTTGCGAGGAGCGCGCTTCGCTGCCGTTTTGCGAGCCGGAGCGCGCTTCGCTGCCGTTTTGCGGGCGGGGGCCCGCTTGGCTGCCGTCTTGCGGGCCGGAGCCCGCTTGGCTGCCGTTTTGCGGGCCGGGGCCCGCTTGGTGGCCTTCTTCGCTGCTGTCTTGCGAGCCGGAGCCCGCTTGGCGGTCGTCTTGCGAACCGCCTTCTTTACGGCCCTTTTGGCCGTGGTCTTCTTGGCACTGACCTTTCTCACTGCCTTCTTGACCGCCTTCTTGGCCGTCGTCTTCTTGGCGGCCACCTTGCGGGCGGCGGTCTTGCGGGCCGGAGCCCTCTTGGCCGCGCTCTTGCGTGCGGCGGTCTTGCGGGCCGGAGCCTTCTTGGCCGTGCTCTTGCGAGCAGCGGTCTTGCGGGCCGGAGCCTTCTTGGCCGCCGCCTTCTTCCTCGTTGCCTTCTTTACTGCCATGGGTGCTCCCTCCTTGGGATTCAACGCCGATTTGAACGTCGAACCGGTGGCGAACCGGACGCCCTTCGACGCCGGAATCGGTACCACTGCTCCGGTCCGTGGATTCCTTCCGATCCGTGCCGCACGACGGATCGGGTTGAAGGTCCCGAATCCGATGACTGACACTTTTCTTCCAGAACGAACCTCGGCGATGATCGTGTCGAACAAGACATCCACGACTTCTTCGACCACACGACGACTATGAGATGTCGACGCATTGACGGATCCGACGAGTTGTGACCTATTCACAATCAGCTCCTCAGTGATACGCAATCGCAACAATCAAAATGGTTTTTACGGCCCAGGTCAAGCATTTGCGTCGCCGTGACAAGGATGTACGCGCTCAAGCGGACTCTCTGATCACGTCACGCGAGGCCGCACGCGGCGCGTAATAGGCGCGATGCGAGGCACCGTTCCACGCCGAAACCGCCACCGGCTATGGACGAAAAGCTCTTTGTTTGCAAGGCTTTATCGTCATGGTGGCCGGTGAAGTCATTGCCACGAAGTCAAGAGGCTCGTGTTCGCGGGTAACTGCGCTCAGGACAGGTTGAAGGATGAAAACATCCCATCAAGAAACTTTTACGCAACGCGCCGCAAAAGCCCATCGCGCGGCACAAAGCGCGTCGGTCGCGTCGGGTCACGGCATGTACCTCGGCCATCGAGAAAGCGACTGGATGTTCGCACCACCGGAACAATCGGTGTTGGTCCTCGGTCCACCGCGGTCGGGCAAGACGTCCTCATTGATCATTCCCAACCTCCTCGTCGCATCCGGACCGGCGGTCAGCACGTCGACCAAACCGGACGTGATGGCGACCACGGCGACGGCGCGTTCGCGGGTGGGCGAGTGCCTCATCTTCGATCCCGCGGGGGCGACGGACGCGCCGGGTGGCTTGCGGCCGATTCGGTGGTCGCCGATACAGGGGTGTCATACATGGGATGGCGCGCTGAGCGCGGCGCGATCACTCATCACCGTAGGCATGGCTTCGGCGTCGGGCCCGACCGCTGCCGTGCGCCACGATCATTGGAGCGAGCGGGCCGAGGCGTTGATCGCCCCACTTCTCCATGCCGCGGCCCGAGACGGCGCCGACATGCGCACGGTTCTCTCGTGGATAGACCGTCGCCGAGCGCTCCCCGCTCAGCAGATCCTGGCCGCGGCTCCCGGTGATGCCGCCGGCCTCGCCGCAGACCTCCTTAACGGCGTGACCTGCACCGATGAGCGGGAACTCAGCGGCATCTGGTCCACGGCCTCGGGCGCCGTCGGCGGGTATCGCACCGAAAGGGCGCTGGCCGCGACGGCCGATCCCGACTTCGATCCTGCCGCATTCGTCGAGTCGTCGGACACGTTGTACATCTGTGCCTCCGGTCGACGCCAGGGATTGGTCGCCCCCATGGTGGTCGGCATCATCGAGGACATCAGGACTGCCACCTACGACAGTCGCGCCCACCAGCGACCGGTCGCGGATCGTCGACCCCCGGTGCTTCTGGCTTTGGACGAAGCAGCCAATATCGCACCGTTGCCCGACCTTCCCTCCATGGTGAGCGAGGGCGGAGGCCAGGGGCTGACCACGCTGGCCTGTTTTCAAGACCTCTCGCAGGCGAAGCAGCGATGGGGTCATGCCGCCGATGGTTTCCTCTCGTTGTTCGGAACCACCGTCGTATTGCCCGGCATCGGCGATGTGGTCACGCTCGATGCACTCTCCGTGCTCGCCGGCGAGGAAGAGGTAGGCACACGATCGTTGTCATCGGGTCGGACTCCGACCGGACGCGCGCTGTCCGACGCGGTGACCGGCGGGGCGCTGCGGCACACCCTCACGTCCGCCACCGTCCGTCGACGTCGGCTGCCCCCCGACGTCATCACTCGGGGCAGGCCCGAGCACGCACTGGCCTTCGACGAGCACAACCAGGTGGGCTGGGTGCCGTTGTCGCCGAGCCACGGCACCGAGCTCTGGCAGACCATCACCGGACCGACGCGGCATCGAGGACTGGTTCGAGACGTCGGGCGCTGAGGGCGCTCAACGCTCCAACCCGCGTTCTGGGCCGTGACGGTCACGACCGACAAAGCGGGGAGCACGAGACGGCACCGTCCGAGAGCGATCAGGCCATTCCCGGTCACCGCGACCACGACGCCTCTGCTCCGACCGAGGGGTCAGCTCGTCGGCGCGGGATCGGGCCGCGTCGGCGATGGCGGGCACCGGCCAGCGTTTGACCCCGGATCCACCGCCATCGTGCGCCCGTACCCCGGCGCAGAGCCGGTCGACCGCGCCCTCGACGTCGCTCACCCGACCACCTCCCACGTGCGCGGTGGCAACCGCCGACACGAGGTCGCGACGCAACAGCGTGGCGTCCGGCCGCGCCCGCTCGGCAATTGCCGACTGCAACAGCTCGGCGTCGAACACCTTCCGGTCGTGACCCCGTCCGACGACCCGGCTGAGGGCACCGATCTCGTAGCCGAGCTCGTTGGCGCGCTGACGCCACTCGGGAACGAGCGCCTCCCAGGAGACAGTTCGATCTTTTTCGGGACGCGTGGCGTAGAACGCACCGCGTGCCGAAGCTCGTCCGGAGCGTTCAAACACGTATGCCTTGATGTCCGCCGAGCGTTGTGAAAACAGTCTGCGCAGTCCGGGGTCGACGCCCACCACGTCGCCAAAGCCATTGGGACGGACGTCCCAGGCCACGCCCAACCGACCCGTCAGCTCGTGGCGGAGTTGCGCATGGTACAGGCGGCCGGCGGCCGCCATGTGGGCGAACAGACCGCGGCCGTCGACCGCCGACCAGACGCCGTCCACCCCCTGGGCCACGTTCGCCGCCACGACGTGGGTATGAAGGTGAGGATCGAGTGCACGACTGGTCCGGTGGACGAATGCTCCCCCCACCATTCCCGTGGTCGGCAGGGTCCGTCGGTGGCCGTGGTCGCTTCGTCGCACGCCGAAGGCGGCTCTGGCCACGTACTCGGCGGTCGCCTGCACGGCGGCATCGTGGCCCTCGCCCACCGCCGATGAAAGCTCCGTCGGTCCCAGGGCGTGGAGGAGGCTCACCGATTTCGGGGCGCAGAACACCAGGTCATATCCGGCCACCGTTACCCGGTTGCGCGCAACGGGCAGGGCCCGACCCGAGAGGGGGTCTCGACCGTCGAGGACGTGGGCGAACGCCTCGGGCGCGACGCGCTCGGTGAGGCCGAGCGCTGCTGCCCCATCCCCCATCCAGCGCCCCGGGCTCTCCCCCGCCAGCCCGGTACCCGCTTCCCGACCGTAGGGGAGGTCGTCGACGTAGTACCCGTGGCCGCCCACTCGGACCGTGTGCAGCCTCAGCACCGTGAGCTCCTCATAGTGCCTACGGTACTATTTCATGTTATTTCATTACAACACCTGAGGTCGTGGTTCGGCGATAACCGTGGCCGTCAGGCCCAGGTGAGTCACCCCGCCTGGGAACGCGAGTAGCGGTCGAGTATCTGCCCGGCCGCATCGCCCAACAACGACGCCGCCTCAGGCGGTCCGACCACCTGGGCCGCGGTGCCCAGTCGAAGCAGCAGCCTCTTCAACCAGGCGTCCCCACCTACGGCGACATCCACCTCGATCCGGTCCCCCGCCGTCTCGGGGGGGGACACGGCCGGGATCGATTCCACCACCCAGGCCACCGAGGGATCGAGGGCCAGACGGACGGTGCGGATGTCGGGTCCGGGCACGAACGGCTCATACTCCGCCGCGTCGGCCCCCGCCACCCCCGGCCGGCGCTCGCTGTTCGCGCCGGCAAGGATCTCTGCCGCCTGGATCCGGTCCACTCGGAAGCGGCGTTCGTCGCCGGCCTTGTAACAGTGCGCATCCACATACCAGTGTCCATCGGCGGCGAACAGCCGCAGCGGCTCGATTCGCCGTGAGCTGACCTCGTCGCTGGAGGCCGAGTAGTACTCGATCTGCAGTTGGCTGCCGGTCTCCAGGGAAGTGCGCACCACGCCCAGCATCGGGGGATCATCGAGCTCGATGACCATGGACTTGCCCCCCAGGGCACGATCGAGCTTGGCCAGGGCCCGCGACAGGGCCCCGTTCTCGTCGCTTCCGGGCACGGCCAACAAGGCACGACCCGAGGCGGCCAACGCGAACCCCTCCCGAGCACTCAGCCGCCGAGGTCGGGCCAACATCTCGCCCAGGTGGGCCGACACCGTGGTGTCGGTGACGACGATCTCCATCAATTGATCAGGCGTGTACGGCGGAAGACCACAACAGGCAGCCATCTCCAACTCGGCGACCAGAGCGTCGGGCTCCAGCCCGAAGCGGGCCGCGGCCTCCTCGATCGGGGTCTCCCCCACCTGGGCCAGCCAGGTCAGGATGGCAAGGAGGCGCCGGAGCCTGGTGCCGACGTCCCGGGTGACAGTCATACCGGCGCTCCCCCGGAGGCCTCTCCGACGTGGACGAGGGTCTGAAGGCGGTCGATGACCGCGGTGCGAGCCTCGGGCGGACCGAGCACCTCACCGTGATCGAGGAGCCCGAGGACCCAGGTCACCAGCGCACCCATGTCGGTCACGGACAGCCGGACCACCACGGCCCCCGAGCTTCGGCGTTCGGTCACTGCGCCCGGACCCAGTTCGGCGATCACCCGACCGGCCTCCACCGCGTCGATCAGCACATCCACGGCGACGGCCTCACCGGCACCGAATCGCCAGGGCTCGGCAGAGAACGCGTGCTCGGGATCGAATCCCTCGGGCAGCTCGGCCGACCCCGGTGGCCCGACCGATGGCGTCGACGTGACACGGTCGACCCGGAAGGTGCGTCCTTCGACCCGGTCCCGATCGAAGGCGACCAGATACCAATGGCCGCCACGAAATCGGAGTCCCGCTGGGTCGACCTGCCGGGGTGCTCCCCGGTACTCGAAGGTCACCGTGGCCGACAGCCGAACCGCTTCGAACAGCCCGGAAAGCGCAGGAAGTGACTCGACCGAGGGCAGGTCGACCAGGGGTGTATCGGCCATGGGCCGCAGCGGCGACTCTCCGGTGGCGCCCAATTTGGACAGGGCGTCGACGCCACTGGGGCCGCCAAGGTGGACGCCGGCGACGGCGAGGTTGAGCGCAGCCTGCTCCTCGGGATCGAGTCCCAGATCGGGAAGGTAATAGTGGCTGGGGTCCACCCGATAGCCGAGCTGGTCGTCCCCGCCGATCGCCTCCACCAAGAGGGGAACCCCCTCGTCTCGAAGCAGCCGCTTGTCACGCTCGAATGCCTGGCGCCGAGCGTCGCGACCGGACGGGTAGCCCGGGATGCGATTGGCGATCTCCCGGAGGCTGAGCGGTTGTGGCGTGTCCAGCAACACCAGCAGCAAGTCGGTGACCCGTTCGAGACGGTCCAGACGCTCCATCAGCGGGACCAGCGGAACCGGAGCCTGGGGCGAGCGTCGACGAAGTGGCCGGCTTCGGCCAGGTGAGAGGTCATCGGCGCCAATCTAGGGGCCGAAAGGCGAGTCTCCCGCGATGACCGGTGCAATCGGGCCTCAGATCCGGGTGTGACCGAATCGGAGAGGCTCATGGGTGAGGACGAACGTGGCCAGTAGCCGATTGCCCGAAGTGGTCAGCACCGCCACGGCGTAGGTCCCCGAGCGGCCCGGCTTGATGGGCCGTTCGACTGAGGACGAGGTGAACTTCCCGCGGTAGGCCACCAGGCAGGTGTCTTTCAGGGGGCCACCGTAACGGTGCTCGAGCTCAAGGCGAGTGGAGCGGTGAGGGTCGAGCTCGGACGGTGGGACCAGGCGGACGCCGACGAGCGTCCCTCGGTGGTGCACGGCGTCGGCCGCCTTGGGAAGTGCCAGGTAGCAGGGGCTCGAACCGGTGCCGAGGGAGGCGTGCCCCGCCGTGCAACTGGTCAGGGCAACCGATCCCACCACCGCCGTGGCTATCAGCACCAGCGGCCCCCGACGCCAGCGACGCTGACGGCGCCAGCCATGGCCAGGTCGGTATCCTCGATGACCCAGCATCCGCTTGGCGTCGGTGCCCCGGACAACACCAGCCTGCGCCGGGTTCCCCACGGAAGGTGGAGCGGGGTCGTGGACCTCCAGCAGCGCGGGCTTGTGGTCGGGGGCGTGGACGGTGGGACCAGCCGGGACGACCTGATCGGCGGGCAATCCCGGTGGACCGGCGTCCGGTGGTGGCGGCGACCGCCGGAGCTCGCCACGGTGGCGGAGCACCAGTGTCAGCCATGCCCCCCAACCGACCGGAAGCGTGATCCAGAAGTTGAAGATGCGGTACAGGAGCACGGCGGCGACCGTCGACGCCTCGGAACCGCCAAAGGCGACCAGGGCGATGGTGAGGCTGCCCTCCACCACGCCCAGGCCTCCCGGGGTGATGGGCAGGTTGGCTGCGAGCTGCCCGGCCCCATAGGCGAGAAGCAGGCCTCGCCACGGTACGCCCACCCCGACGGCGGCAAAGGCACAGGCCAGGCAGGCGCAGTCAAGGGCCCAGTTGGCCATGCCCCACACCCCGGCCTCGCCCGCCTGCCATCCGCTGAGCTGCACCACCGTCAGCTGTTCCACGATCCGGTCCACGTGTTCGCCGATCTCACCGCGGGGTCGACCGGTCAACCGTCGGCACAGCCGCACCGCCCCCGAGACCACGTGGGCCAAGAAGCGCTTCTTCAAGAACACGACAGACAACGCCAGCGCCAGGATGAGCACTCCCACCGTGACCCAGACCAAGTCGTAGGAGGCACCCTCGGCCCCGGCCACGGCCAATCCGAACGAGGCCAAGACGGCCAAGGTGACCGTAGCCACCACCAACGATGCGGCCACCACCCAGCCGGCGAGCGCTTGCGTGGCCCCCTTTCGCCGGTACTGCCTATAGGCGAACACGCTGGCCAGAGCCGACCCCAGCGGGAGGGAGTCGGCGATCGAAGTGGCGGCGAGCGTGACGCCCGACAGGGTGCCCAGCCCGACCCGGAGCTTGCCCGCCTGCAGCAGGCGGGCCTGGAGGAGGGCAAAGGAGAAGAGGGACGCCGCTTCGCATGCCGCGGCCAGGATCACCCATTGCCAGTGCAGGTGGGAGAGGTAGTTCTCGGCGTCCGACAGCTCGCCGCGATGACCGTTCAGCGCGTCGAGGGCGAACCAGGCCAAGCCCAGACCCACCACATACCGCAGGTAGGGCCAGTAGCGCCGGAGTAGAGCCAGGACGCGAGACGCCATTCCCCGGCTCTCCCCAGCGTTCGCTACCGGCTCGCCAGTTCGCAGATGGACTCCCCTCATCGTCACCGCGTACACGCCGTGGATAGTCGGCTGTCCTGGACGCTACCGGCCTGGGGCGGGACGAGAACGGCGGTCAAGC
Organism: uncultured Acidimicrobiaceae bacterium; assembly: GCA_963781305.1. Lineage (GTDB taxonomy): Bacteria > Actinomycetota > Acidimicrobiia > Acidimicrobiales > RAAP-2 > DASXMT01. The sequence continues at coordinate 1,424,263 of CAWAFL010000011.1, read as the reverse complement.
CATCGCGTCGTACCATGAGGCGATGAGCATCGCTCCCCCGGTCGAACCGACCATCCGGCATCTGGTCCAGGGAACGGTTCGGGCCGGGATCGAAGAGCTCGGAGGACGCCCGGCCATGGTCGCCCGGAGCGTGTCCTCCCGACGCCGGGGTGCGCTGTCCAAAGAGGACGGGGCAACGTTACAGGCCGCGGCGGAAAGCGCCCTCGCCCTGCACATCCCGATGGTCTTCGTCCTGGCCTCCTCGGGGGCCGACGTCTCTGAGGGCATCGACTCCCTCCACGGGTGGGGTCAAGCGGCGCGGGCGTTGGCGGCATGCTCGGGCATCGTCCCCGTGCTGAGCGTCGTCATCGGTCCCGCCATCTCCGGTCCGGCGCTGATGCTGGGCATCGCCGACGTCGTGATCATGTCGCCCGAGGCCTTCGCATTCGTCTCGGGTCCGGCCATGGTCGAAGAGTTCACGGGGGTGCGGATCGGGATCCACCAGCTGGGGGGTGCCCCCGTCCACGCCCGCTCCAGCGGATTGTGCGCCATCGAGGCGGTCGACGAGCTCGACGCCATGGCTCACGTGGAGAACATTCTCGCCCTGCTGCCGCCCCACGCCGACGATCTGCCGCCCATGGGGCCGACCACCGATCCCGCCGACCGAGTGGTCCCCGAACTGCGGGAGGCCATCCCCGCCCGCACCACCAGCTCCTACGACGTCCGCCATATCGCCGCCCACCTCTGCGACGACGGCGAGTTCACCGAGCTCTGGACGCGCTGGTCCCCTCAGCTGGTCACCGGCATCGGACGGATCGGCGGCCGACCCGTGGGCGTGCTGGCAAACCAGCCCCAGGCTCTAGCGGGGACGCTGGACATCGCCGCATCCCAGAAGGGGGCGAAGTTCGTCCGGTTCTGCGATGCCTTCAACCTTCCCTTGGTGACCTTGGTCGACACACCGGGCTTCCTCCCGGGCAAGGACCTGGAGTGGCGGGGGATGATCCGGCACGGGGCCGAGCTCGCCTTTGCCTATGCCGAAGCCACCGTGCCCCGGATCTGCGTGATCCTTCGCAAGGCGTTCGGGGGCGCATACATCGTGATGGACTCCCGTGGGCTGGGAAACGACCTGTGCTTCGCCTGGCCGTGTGCCGAGATCGCCGTCATGGGGGCCGAAGGAGCGGTGCAGATCCTCAACCGTGGGGCCGATCCTGGACAACGCGCCGAGCTCCAGGCCGAGTACACAGACCGCTTCCTCACGCCATGGGAAGCGGCCGAACGTGGGTTCGTCGACGCGGTCATCGATCCGGCGGACACCCGCTTGACCGTGTCGAGGGCATTGACCGCCTTGGCGTCGTCTCGAGAGCACCTTCCCGGCCGGAAGCACACGGTTGGTCCCCTCTGAATCGGACACTTCCCATTTTTTATCTCGGGCTGATCACATTTGGAGACTGACGGCACCACCGGCCGGGCCGATCGAGCTCACTGTTTGGTCCCGGTCCCCGTCCGGGTAGAACGGGACGCACGCAGAAGCCCTGGCCAGCACCGCGCTGCACCGAGCGCACGGGTTGTGGCACAGGGCGTGAGTTTATCTATTTCTTATATCTCGGAGAGTGAGAACCGTCACTAAACCGCAACATATTCGTTCGGTTTCTGACGGAGGAAGGTGTCAAGATCGCACTATGGAACCGCTCATCGTTGAGTCGTGCCACAGCACTTGGATCTTCGATACGGAGAACTCAAGATTTCGCCGCGTCCTCAAGGGGATCAGCTCCGTGTCTGGAGAAGCCTCGACCGCGTGGCGGCCGTGCTACGGGGTCGAGATCGACCCCATGTCGGAATCGTTTGTGGTGCTCCTGAACCCTGAGGGCACCCGCTTGCTCAGGAGCTGGCGTCATCTCGATCACTGCGCCCAGTGCGGTGGCGAGGCAACCTCGGAGCTGACCATCGACGAGCTGCGGGCAGCCGCTGCCGGTTAGCCGGATGCCCGGTGAGGTCGGCGAGGGCGAAGATTCGTCCATCACCTATGCGGAGATCCACAGCGAGCTCGAAGAGGTGCGGCGCATCCTGGTCGAGGTGACCAGAACAGTTGAACGTCTGAGCAGCACCGTCGCATCGGTGAACCCACGGCAACGCGGTTCAGCCCCGACCGGTGCCTTGGTCAGTCCAGCCGGCCAGACCGAACCCTCGCCGACGCAGTCAACCGCGTCTTCCCCCGAAGCCGTCACGGCAACTTCTCCCTCGTCCCCAGCCGTAGCCCCGAACCCGGTTGATGCCATTCTCGGCGATACGTTCGGACGGCCAACCTAAGACCAAATCTGCTCGGTACGCCGGGCAGGCCGACATCCTCGTGAAGCTGGTGGACGCAAGGAGCGGTCGCCATCACGACCGGCTCGAGCACGGCCGGGGCTCAGAGCAGTCCCCAGCGCAACGTCTTGAGCCGGAAGAGCCGACCAGACCAGTTCATGACCATGCGCCTCGGCAAAGCCAGGGGGATCGAAGAGGCCTCCACCGATCCGGGCATGGTCGTGGTCGCCGTCTCGAATCCGGCGCTCCGCACGGCAGAGATCGAATCGGCGTTGAACGAATCCCGACCGCCGAAGGGATAGGCGAAGTGGCGCACCGAGTCTCCCAGCTGCGCCTCCAGGTCGAGCTTCGAAGCCCTGATCGTCGCAACCTGGACGGGGTAGTTACGGGCGCGCAACAAGATGTGGTCGGCGGTCTGTGCTCCGATGGTCACGCCCGCTGAGGCGGCGAGGTCGTCCAGCTCCAGACCGGTCAAGGTCCGAGCGTCGGGTGACGCCTCGGTGCTCACCGACAACCGCTCACCCAGATCGACGAGCACGTCGTCGATCTCCTGAGGCGTGCGCACCCGCAGTCGGGTCCAGAGCACCTCGAGCATCGAGCGCGCCGTCTCCGGGCGGCCGAACCGTGCCGGGATCTCGACACCACCTATGACGATCGGGACCTCAACCGGCTCCGACGCGCCGTGCAGCACCAGCCGGGCGAGGCGGTCCCACCAGAACCCTCGGGGATCACCAACCAGGCCGCTGGTCACGTACACGGTGATGGGCGCGCCGAATCGTTGGGCGATGGGCACCGCCTGGACCAGATTGTCGACGTAACCACCGTCGAAGGTCAGGGCCACCCGAGGCGTTCGGGATGGCCTGGATACCTCATCGAGGGTGACGAACTCGACGCGACGGGACAACCCCTCCAACTGCTCGGCGAACCTTTCGGGTGTCACGCAGAAGTGGAACGGATCGTCGACTCCCTCGTTGATGCGTCGATACCCGAGGATCAACGTCGGCGCACCGATGGTCAATGCATGCCGTTCTGTCCGCTCAGGTCGACGGGTTCCGCTTCCACGCTCCCGAGCTTCCGCCCGCCTTCTCCCACAATTTGAGCTGGCCGATGCTCATGGTGCGGTCGGTGGTCTTGCACATGTCGTAGACGGTGAGGGCGGCGATGGCGCAGGCCGTCATGGCCTCCATCTCCACACCGGTCCGGTCGACCGTCTCCACCTTGGCCTCGACCTCGACGTAATCGTCTCCGATGGTGAAGTCGACGTGGACCGACCCCACCAGGAGCGGGTGACACATCGGGACCAGGTCAGCAGTGCGCTTGGCCGCCTGGATGCCCGCCACCCGGGCGGCGGCCAGCACATCGCCCTTGGTGATGGCATTGGTGGCCACCTTGGCCGTCGTCTCGGGCAACATCTCCACCCGGCAGCGGGCCAGGGCCCGGCGATGGGTGGGCTCCTTGGGCGAGACGTCGACCATCCTGGCCCCGCCCAGCGGATCGAGATGACCCAGGCTCCGCTCAGACATGACCAGCCGCTTTCTTCACGGACCTCAGTGTAGGGGATGTGTCCATCGTCGAAATGCGCCTGAGCGGGGGAATCCTGCCTGAAGGCTCCGGGGCGGCGGCCGCTCGGCCTTGGCACTCACTGCATTAGAGTGCTAAGGCCCAGCAAAAGAACTCACGGGAGGTCGGGCGACGTGCCCACGTACGAATATCGCTGCACCGAGTGTGACCACACCTTCGACGCCGTGCAGTCGTTCACTGACGACCCGATCGAGGTCTGCCCGACCTGCGGCGGCCGAGTTCGCAAGCTGTTCGGCAATGTCGGGATCGTCTTCAAGGGAAGCGGCTTCTACAAGACCGACAGCCGCGACAAGAAGAGCGCTGTCTCCACGGCGGACTCTGGCGGCTCGGGCGGCGACGGCGCCTCGTCCAACGGATCTGACGGCGACAAGAAGTCTGGCGGGGACAAGGTCTCCGCCGAGAGCAAGGCCTCAGGCGGGTCGAACGGTTCGTCCCCCAAGTCCGACTCCGGCTCGTCGGCCCCATCCGCCAAGCCGGCGGCTGCGGCCGCCGCCTCGTCGGACAAGTAGCCCTCGTCGGACAAGTAGCTAAGACAGGAAGCTCAGCTACCTCGTCTGAAGCTGACCCCGCCTGGCGGACCGTGGCGAGAACCGGCGGCTAGACGCCGCCGATCTGCATGTCCCCCACGGCAATCGTCTGACCAGCGGCGATGCCGGGGAGCCACTCGACGTCGGCCCCGATGGCCACCACTGACTGCAGGATCCGCTGGAGGGTCGAGGCCACGGTGATCTCCCGCACCGGCTCGGCCAGCTTGCCGTCCCGGATCATGAGCCCCTCGGCTCCGACCGAGAAGTCGCCGCTTATGGGATTCACCCCCGAGTGCACGCCGGTCACCGATTGCACGAACAAGCCCTCGCCCACCGCGGCGAGCACGCCGTCTTGATCGTAACCCTCAGGGCCGACAGCCAGGGTCAGAGCCCGGCATCCTGTTCCCGGAGTCCCCGAGAAGCCACCCCGCACGGCCGAGCCCGTCGAGACCGTACCGGCACGAGATGCCGACACCGTGTCGTAGAGGAACCGGCGGAGCACACCGTTCTCCACCAGCAGGTTCCGGCGGCAGGCGAGTCCCTCGGCGTCGTAGGCGGCGGCACCGTAGGCCCGGGGGTCGGTGGGGTCGTCCACGATGGTGAGCACCGAGTCGGCTACCTGCTCACCCAGGCGGCCGGCAAAGAACGAGCGGCCCTTTTCCACGGCCTCGCCGGACAGGGCAGAGGAGATAACCGACAACAACGTGGTGGCCACCCGCCGGTCGAACACCACGGTCGACCGGCCCGAGGGGCCCTTGGTCGCCCCCAGGAGGCGCACGGCCCGCTCCACCGCGTCGGCGGTGGCCCGCTCGGGCTCCAGCCCGTCGAAGCCGCGGCCGGCGCTGAATCCACCGCCGGTCTGGCTGGCGGTCCCGTCCCCGGCAATGACCGACACCGACACGAACCCCGACGTGCGCCGGTTCGACGCCCGGATCCCTTTGGTCGACACCAATGCCACCTCGACCGAGCCGTCGCCGTAGTCGGCCGACGAAACCTGACGGATGCGGGAATCGGCGGCGCGAGTCTGGCGCTCCAGCTCCAAGACCAGCTCGACTTTGCGGGCGGTGGGCACCGAGGCCAGCCCGTCGTCCCACAGGTCGACGGCCACCGCGGGGACGCCGTCGGACACGGCCAGCTGCACGTGCTCGTCCGGGGTGGCGAAGGTGGCGTTGTCCCTGGCCTCGTCGAGCGTGTCACCCAGCACCGACGGATCGAGCGATCCGGCCCAGGCGAACCCGAGCTTGTGATCCACGACCACGCGGATGCCGATGCCGGCTGAAGTGGCCGACGTCAACGACTCGACCTCGCCGTCGTAGGCCCGCACCTCGGTCTCTTCCCCCCGGGACACGTACACCTCGACGTCCTCACCCGTTCGGGCCCAGCCCGCCACCCGATCGGCGATCTCGAGCAGCTCACCGGTATCGCCTGCGTTGCCGGAAGCTGTGGCGGTCGGCGATTGCACCGTGTCTGTCAAAGCCGTGTCTGTCAAAGCCGTGTCTGTAAGGACCGTCTCTGTCATGGGAGTACTCACTCCGAGGTCCCTCCGATGGTCACACCGGTGATCCGCAATGTGGCCTGCCCGCAGCCCACGGGCACCGATTGGCCGTCCTTCCCGCAGGTGCCCGGGGTCATGCCGAAGTCGGTGGCCACGGCGTCGATGCGCCGTAGGATCTCCGGTCCGTTCCCGATCAGGTTGGCATCGCGGAGGGGCTCGGTGATGTGCCCGTCCTCGATGAGGTAGGCCTCGGTGGTCCCGAACACGAAGTCGCCGGTGGTGGTGTTGACCTGACCGCCGCCCAGCTTGGCCACATAGACGCCGTGGGGGGTCTGGGCCACAATTTCGTCTGCATCCTCCTCGCCGGGCAGCAAGAACGTATTGGTCATCCGCACCATAGGCAGGTGCTGGTAGCTCTGGCGCCGACCGTTGCCCGACGAGCGCCGGCCCTCCTTTCGGGCCCGCAGGTAGTCCCACAGGTACTCGGTGAGGACGCCGTTCTCAATGAGCACGTTCCGCTGGGCCGGACGACCCTCGTCATCGAAGCCGAAGGTCCCCCACTCGCTGCCCACCGTGCCGTCGTCGACCAGCGTGACCAGGGGGCTGGCCACCTGCTGGCCCACCTGGCCCACGTAGACCGATGCGTCCTTGACGATGTGGTCCGCCTCCAGACCGTGGCCACACGCCTCGTGGAACAGGATGCCCCCGCTCCCTCCGGCCAGCACCAGCGGGACCTCACCCGACGGGGCCGGTCGGGCCGACAGCTTGGACAGGGCTCGTCTGGCCGCCAGTTCGGCCAGTTCCTCCACCGACACCTCGTCGAACAGCTCGAATCCCACCGTGCGGGCAGCCGACTCGAACCCGGTCTGCAACCCGGTGTCGCCTTCGGCCACACAGGCCACGGAGAACCGAGTACGCACCTGCTCGTCGCGGGCGAGCAGGCCCTCGGAGTTGGCGATCAGCACCTGACGTTTGGAGCCGCCGTAACCGGCCTGGACCTGAGAGATGGCACCCCCGGCGCTGCGGCCCGCCTCGTCGGCGCGCCGCAGCAGAGCCAGTGAGTCCGCCTTGGACGCGGGACCGCCTCCCGATCGTGGCTCCCGGGGCGCAGCGCTGTCATGGAGTCCTCCTACCGCCACCGAGGTCGTGCCGCCGTTGCCCTGGGCTACCGCCGAGGCCGCTTCGGCTGCTCGGATCAGACCTGCCTCGGACAGATCGGCGGTGTGGGCGAACCCGGTGGTCTCCCCGACCACCACCCGGATACCGGCACCCCGGTCGCGCCCGGACGAGAGCTCCTCCACCCGGCCGTCGTCGAGCATGGCCGACGAGGTGACCCGGTCCTCGGCGAACACCTCGGCAAAGTCGCCGCCGTGGCGCAGTGCCTCCCCGAGCACGCGTTCGAGTACGGGAGTGTCGATCACTGCTGCCTCCTACTGGCCGGTTGTCCGGCCGAACGATTCACCGTGCGTACGTCGTCAGTGGCCGGCGTGCGCAGTGTCCCGTATCGTACCGGGGTGGCCCTACATACCGGTCTGACCGCCCGTGTCGACCTCACTGTGACCGAAGCCGACACGGCCGTTGCCCTCCGGTCGGGCGATGTTCCCGTGCTGGCCACGCCCCGGCTGGTGGCCCTGTGCGAGGAAGCCACGTGCCGGGCCATCGACGGCCACCTTCCCGAGGGCATCACCAGCGTGGCCAAGCGGGTGCAATTCGACCATCTGGTACCCGTGGGCCTCGGCGGCGAGGTCACCGCGGAGGCCACCATCGACCGAATCGAGGGGCGCCGGTTGACCTTCACCGTGGCCGTCACCGACGGATCCGGCCTGGTCGGTGCGGGCAAGGTCTCCCGGGTCATGGTGGACCGCAGCACCTTCCTCAGCCACGCCCGGTAACGTTCGCAGGCGCGCCCGGCCGCCACCGTCAGGTCGGCGTCTCCCGGCCGTTCCCCAGTGCGAGCACCGCCGAGCAAGACCACAGCTTGCTGTTGTCAGTCCGATAGCGTGAAAGACCGAGCGCCTTATGATCCTGGAACACATCGACAGCCCCTCCGACCTCCGATCCCTCACTCCCGAGGAGCTCGACGTCCTGTCCGAGGAGATCAGGGGCTTCATCGTCGATGCGGTGACCGCCACGGGAGGCCACCTGGGCTCCAACCTGGGGGTCGTCGAGCTCACCTTGGCCCTGCACCGCACCTTCGACTCCCCCCGCGACGCCCTGCTCTGGGATACCGGGCACCAGGCGTACGTGCACAAGCTGGTCACCGGTCGTCGGGAGGCATTCACCCAGCTCAGGCAGGCCGGTGGCCTCTCCGGGTACCCCAATCGGTCCGAGTCCGAGCACGACTGGGTGGAGAACAGCCATGCATCGACCATCCTCAGCTATGCCCACGGTCTGGCCAGCGCCTTTGAGCTTCAAGAGGCCGATCGCCGGGTGGTCGCGGTGGTGGGGGACGGCGCCCTCACCGGTGGGATGGCCTACGAGGCGCTGAACAACCTCGGCCACTCCGGCCGACAGGTCCTCATCGTCCTGAACGACAACGGGCGGTCGTACGCCCCCACCGTGTCCCGGCTCTCGGTCGGCCTCACCCATCTTCGGCTCAATCCCACCTACGTCCACGCCCGCCAGCGATTGCGCCACATGATCCGGGAGATCCCCGCAGTCGGGGACATCGCCTATTCCGGCGTCCACGGCCTGACCTCCGCCCTTCGAGAGGTGGTCACCCCGCACACGTTCTTCGAGACGCTGGGCATCCGGTACGCCGGTCCCATCGACGGGCACAACGTGGTCGACGTCGAGCAGGCGTTGGCCCACGCCGCCGAATGGAACGGGCCCATCATCGTGCACGTCGTCACGCAGAAAGGACGGGGCTACGCCCCAGCCGAAGAGGACGACGTCCAGCGGCTCCACGACGTGAAGGTGCAAATCGCAGCGACGGCCCCGGACACGGTCCCCGTCAACGTGGGTCACAACAGCAGCAACGGCCACGGCACCTCGAACGCCCAAGACGTCCCGGTCGAGACGGCGGACCTCCCTCCGGCCACCTATACCGACGCCTTCACCCGTTCGCTCCTGCGGGCGGCAGAGGCCGACTCGCGGATCGTGGCCATCACCGCGGCCATGCCCGGGCCCACTGGGCTCCTCCCCTTCCAGGCCCGGTTCCCCGATCGGTTCGTTGACGTGGGCATCGCCGAGCAGCATGCGGTGACCGCGGCGGCCGGCATGGCCATCGGTGGTCTCCGGCCGGTGGTGGCCGTCTACTCGACCTTCTTCAGTCGGGCCTTCGACCAGGCCAATCTGGACGTCGGCCTGCACGGGCTCCCCGTGGTGTTCGTGCTCGACCGGGCCGGTATCACCGGCGACGACGGGCCCAGCCACCACGGTGTCCTCGACCTGGCCCTCACCTTGTCCATCCCGGGCATGACCGTCTTCACCCCCTCGTCGGTCGACGAGGTCGAGGTCATGCTCGAGGAGGCCCTCACCCTGGAGGGACCGGCGGTCATCCGATTCCCGAAGACCCGGGCCCGCCAGGTGGCCACCGGTGAGGTGGGACGCGGCCTGGCCGGGCGGCGGCTCCAGGCCGGGAACGGCTCGGTGTGCATCCTGGCCGTGGGCAAGATGGTGGGTCCCGCCGAGGAGGCAGCGGCACAGCTCCTCACCGAGGGAGTCGAAGCCACCGTCTGGGATGTCCGGGTGGTCTCGCCCCCCGATCCCGAGATGCTGGCCGACGCAGCCCGCCACGATCTGGTGGTGACGGCCGAGGACGGCATGCGCCACGGCGGTGCCGGCATGTTCCTGGCCGATGCCATGGCCAGCGCCGAGCCGGGGACCAGGGTGCCTCCAGTGACCGTGTTGGGGATTCCCCGCACCTTCATTGCCCAGGACAAGCCGGACAGCATCCTGGCCCGTTTCGGTCTCGACGGCCCCGGATTGGCCCAGTCGGTGCGCGAGGCCATGGCATCGGACCGGGTCGGCCCTCCCGGCGACGAACTGGGCTGAGCGACCTAGCGGCGGGGACGCCTGGCCACTGCCCCGGTCAAGAACTCCTCGAGGGTGTACTCGCCGAACAGATCGTCACGGATTTCAGCCGCTTCGTCCCGGACGATGCCCAGTATCCGGAAGAAGCGTCGCCTCGCCACCCGGTTTATCAATACGCTCACCACTGCGGCCGGCGCAATGATGCCCCCGATCATGGCCCAACTGAACGTCTTGACCCAACTCGGTCGCTGCATGTGCGCTGCTCCCCGGTACCGATGATCCTGATCCACATCCAGATCCTGATCCAGATCCGGCGTTGGCACAGAACATAACACCGGGCTCGCGGACCGTCCTCATCCTGATCGGGTGAGATCAGCGCCTCCGACGAGCAGTGGGGCACCACGAAAGGACGACCCGAGACACCGTCCCGCTCACATATTCGGGCCATACTCTCCCCATGAATGCGGGCCTACGGGAACTACCCCGACGCCGGGGATTCGGGCCCTTTGTCACCTCGGCCGAATACGCGGCTGCCGACGGAGCGCTGGTCCACTGGGAGTCCCGTCGTCAGCGCAAGCACGCACGTCCCGACCCCGCACATCCCGGGGCAGCATCCTCCACTTGGTGGGATCCCGGAGCCCGAGGCTGGTGGTTGGCCATCCTGTTTGCCGTCGGCTCCATCCTCTTCGCCGTGGGGGCCGTGCCTGGGTTCTCCTCGGCGGCTGGAGTCAGATGGGACTCGATCACTTTCTTCGTCGGTTCCCTGTTCTTCACCGCGGCCGCCTTCTTGCAGTACCGCGAGATGGTGGACGCGGCGCCGGCGGGACCTCCGAAGGGCTGGCGCCGGTTCCTCTCCTTCGGCACTCGGCGAATCGACTGGTGGGCGACGGTCGTCCAGCTGGTGGGCACGGTCTTCTTCAACGTGAGCACGGGCAACGCCATACGGATCGATCTCGGCACCGGGTCTGCCACCCACCACGTCTGGCGACCCGACCTCCTCGGGTCGATCTGCTTTCTGGTAGCCAGCGCGCTGGCCTGGTTCGAGGTTTGCCACGGATGGGGTGCGTGGCAGACGTCCAGCCTGTCCTGGTGGATCGTCCTGGTGAACCTCCTCGGCTCCATCGCCTTCGGGGCCTCGGCCATAGCCAGCTACATCGTCCCGGAGACCGGACAACTGCTCAACGTCACGCTCACCAACCTCGGCACCTTCGTTGGAGCGCTCCTCTTCCTGGTGGGAGCGGTCCTGTTGTTACCCGAGCGTACCGAGTCCCTCAGCGGATGAGGCGCCCGTAGGAATACCGAGCATCGTCTCGGGCTCAGGCCTTCTGCAACGCAGGCGGAGACCAGGAACCGGAGAGGACCGATGCATCCGGATGGTACAGCCGCATGGTGATCCCCAATGGCCCGTCAAGAGCCGGGAGCCAGTTGTCTCCCGATCGGGATCGGGGTTGGCGTGCTGGACGTAGAGGTCCAACCCGTTCCTCATCTGCTCGTGTATCCGTCTTGGTCTGCCCTCGTATCCGCTTCTGCATTCACGACGCAGTGATCGAATAGATACTCTTTCCGATCAACCAAAACCCAAGGAAAACGGAGGCCACCACGATGACCTGGTCGGTGTGCGAGTCGATCCAGGTCCGCAAGCGGTTGAGGAAGGCCTGGGCCGCATCGGGTCGAAAGACGGCGTAGGTCTCCATAGTGAGCAAGGACGACGTCGCGATGAGGCCGAAGACGATCACGGCGACGTAGTCGCCCACTGAGGCCAGCTTGGCCTCGAGAATGGTGGCTGCTGCCGCCGCCACCAGTCCCCAGGGTTGTAGGAGCGGAGCCAGCCCGATGACGAACCATGGCGACATGTTGTCCAGGCCCGACTGCCATCGCGGCGTCTTCTTCGGCTTCTTCGGTCGCCCCATCCGCCGCCACTGGCGCTCGCCGATGACCAACAACCCGACACCGATGGCAATCTTGACAGCCAGAGCACCGAGAGACGGCGCCGTGTTCGGTTGAGGTGGTTTGTTAGCGGTGAACGCAATCGTGATTGCGATCACGATTGCCAGCGAGACCAGCCAGCCGAAGATGAACGCGGCCCCCTTCCGCACTCCCCCCTTCGACTGGAGGATCAGAATGAAAGCGGTCAGCGGCAGCGGCTCGAGCGTGGTGACCAGCCCGATCAGAACGAGGTCGAGGATCACATCGCTGCTCCGCCTTATCCGCAGGTGGAACTACTGGGCCAGGACCTTGGCCTTCTGGGCCTCGAACTCGGCATCGGTGATCGCGCCTCGCTCCTTGAGGTCGGCCAGCTTGGCCAACTGATCGGTCGGACTCGTTCCCGCCGCGTCGGCGACATAGCTATCAAACGCTTGTTGCTGCCGCTGGGCCTGCTTCGCCGCACGTTCGTGCATCGAGCCGCCCCGGACGAGAAAGTAGACCAGTATCCCGATCAGCGGAATGATGAAGACAAACAGAACCCAGAGTGTCTTGGCCACGCCACCCATGTCATCGCTGCGGAAGATGTCGGAGAAGATGGCAATCAGTAGCCAGATGTAGACGATGAAAGCGAAGATCCACAGCATGGTCCAGAAGATGTCGAGCAACGGGTAGGTATAAGCGATCATCGAAGCGTTCTCCTCAATCGTCTAATCGGCCTGAGCAAACCCGCTTGACCCACGTTCCCGGTCTTGCAATTGGCTTGACGCAAACGGGGCGCGAACTTCTCAGTGGAATCTGACCACGCCGCAGCGAAGCGGTCATCACCCTTTAGGGGTGACTTGTGGAACGACGCCTGCGCCCCGCGTGGAGGTCGCCACGACCTATCACCCTCTCGGGATGACGACATCGGACGCCTTGGCTCTCATGATCAGTTGAGCGCACGCGCTGCGTTCATCGTCGAGAACGAATCGGCTGGTCCCGTCCACAGTTGTCCAAGGCCGCCGCCCGCCACCCCTCGTGGCCCGGCGGCGCCACGCTAGGAGTAAGAGATGCCTGACATTGCCCGGAACCACCTCCCAATCCCCAGTCGAGATCATGTCGGCCTGATCACCTACGACGCCAAGGACCCCGACACGAAGTTCCCTCCGATCGAGCAGCTGCGGCCGCCCGAAAAGGCGCCGAATGTCCTAGTCATGATGATCGACGACGCCGGCTTTGGGGCATCGAGCGCCTTCGGAGGCCCGTGCAGCACTCCGAATGCGGAACGGCTGGCTGCTGAGGGCCTGCGGTTCAATCGCTTCCACACCACTGCCCTGTGCTCCCCCACCCGCCAGGCTCTCCTGACGGGCCGCAATCACCATTCGGTGGGGATGGGCGGCATCACCGAGATCGCCACGTCTGCTCCGGGCTACAACTCGATTCGGCCGGACAAGGCAGCGCCGCTGGCCGAGATCCTCCGGCTCAACGGCTACAGCACCGGCCAGTTCGGAAAGTGCCACGAGGTGCCGGTGTGGGAGACGAGCCCGATGGGTCCCTTCTCCCAATGGCCCACCGGAAGTGGGTTCGAACACTTCTACGGCTTCGTCGGAGCGGAGACCAACCAGTACTACCCGGCCATCTATGACGGGATCACGCCGGTGGAGCCGCCGAAGACGCCGGAGGAGGGCTACCACTTCACCGAGGACATGACCGACCGGGCGTCGTCCTGGGTCAGGCAGCAGAAGTCGCTGATGCCGGACAAGCCCTTCTTCCTGTATTACGCGCCCGGAGCAACCCATGCCCCCCACCATGTCCCCACGGAGTGGAGCGACAAGTACAAGGGTCGGTTCGATGCAGGATGGGACGCCCTCCGGGAGGAGACACTGGCTCGGCAGAAGGAGCTCGGTGTCGTACCTCAGGACACGGAGCTGTCAGCTCGTCCGGCCGAGATCTCGGCGTGGGCCGACGTCCCTGCCGACCTCAAACCGGTGCTGGCCCGCCAGATGGAGATCTACGCCGGCTTCATGGAGCACACCGATCACCACATCGGCAGGCTCCTCGACACGCTGAAGGATCTCGATGTCCTCGACGACACACTCATCTTCCTGATCGTCGGCGACAACGGGGCCAGCGCCGAGGGGACCCCCAACGGCACCTTCAACGAGATCATCTCGCTGAACGGGGCCGCCCAATTCGAAACCACCCAGTTCATGGTCGACCACATCGACGGGTTCGGCACGCCCGAGGCCTACAACCACTACGCCGTGGGCTGGGCCCACGCCATGGACACCCCATACCAGTGGACCAAGCAGGTGGCCTCCCATTTCGGGGGCACCCGTAACGGCACCATCGTCCACTGGCCGAACGGGATCAGTGCAAAGGGCGAAATCCGAAGCCAGTTCCACCACGTCATCGACGTGGCCACGACGATCCTCGACGCCGCCGGTCTTCCCGAGCCGACGTTCGTCAACGGCATCCAGCAGATGCCGCTCCACGGGGTCTCCATGGCCTACGCCTTCGACCAGGCCGACGCGTCGGAGGGTCGCGAGACCCAGTACTTCGAGGTCGCCTGCAACCGGGGCATCTACCACAAGGGTTGGACGGCGGTCACCCGCCACAGCGTCCCCTGGGACTTCGGCGCCGAGCTGCCTGCACTGGACGACGACGTCTGGGAGCTCTACGACACCACCACCGACTGGTCGCAATCCCACGACATCGCCGCCGACCACCCGGACAAGCTGAAGGAGCTCCAGCGTCTCTGGCTCATCGAAGCGGTGAAGTACAACGTCCTCCCCCTCGACGACCGCCGTATCGAGCGATTCAACTCCGACATCGCCGGACGTCCGGTGATCACCAAGTCGAAGACCCAGATGCTCTACGGCGGCATGGTCCGGCTGAGCGAGAACTCGGTGCTCAACATGAAGAACAAATCGCATTCGGTTACGGCTGAAGTAGTGGTTCCCGAAGGCGGCGCCAATGGGGTGATCGTGGCTCAGGGAGGTGCTTTTGCCGGGTGGAGCTTCTACCTCCATGACGGCAAGCCGAAGTACTGCCACAACCTGGCCGGGCTGATGCGGTTCTACGTCGAGGGGACCGAGGCCGTCCCGGCCGGCACCCATCAGGTGCGCATGGAATTCGCCTACGACGGCGGCGGCCTGGCCAAGGGGGGCACAACCACGCTCTTCATCGACGGCAACAAGGTCGGCGACGGCCGGATCGACGCCACCGTTCCCATGATCTACTCCGGGGACGAGACGTGCGACATCGGGAGCGACACGGGAACCACGGTCAGCGAGGACTACACCGCTGCCACCAGCCATTTCAGCGGCACGGTGCGGTGGGTCCAGCTGGACATCGGGGACGACGATCACGATCATCTGATTTCGCCGGAGGATCGCATGCGGGTGGCGACGGCGATCCAGTAAACCTGCCGCGTCCCCGCGGTTACGGTGGGCCGATGTCGGAATCGTGCTGCACGCCCAGCCGGAGGCAATCATCACAGCCGGGGTGCCCGCAGCAGGTGGTGGAGCCAGGCATCCGTCGCCCGACCGCTCTGGTGACGGTGCCGGCCGGCCGGTACCGCATGGGCGATGCGTCTGACTGGAGCTACGCCGGTGACGGCGAGGGGCCTGTCCACGACGTCGCCTTGCCCGAATTCCAAATCGACCGGTTCGCTGTGACGAACCAGCGCTTTGCCCAATTCGTCGATGACACCGGTTGGCGGACCGACGCCGAGCGCTTCGGATGGTCGTTCGTCTTCGGGGGACTGCTACCAGACGACTTTCCCCCCACCCGCGGGGTGGCCGGGACACCGTGGTGGCGCCAGGTCATGGAGGCGGATTGGCTCCATCCCGAGGGCGCTCACTCGGACATCGCCGATCGCCTGGACCACCCGGTCGTCCACGTCTCATGGAACGATGCGCAGTCCTATTGCACGTGGTCGGGCACCCGCCTACCCAGCGAGGCAGAGTGGGAGGCCGCGGCCCGCGGCGGGATCGAAGCGCAGCCGTTTCCATGGGGTAACGAGCTCGAGCCCGGGGGCCAACACCGTATGAACGTGTTCCAGGGCGACTTCCCCGGAGGAAACAGCGGTGCGGACGGTTTCCTTGGGACCGCCCCTGCAGATGCTTTCCCGCCCAACGGCTATGGGCTCCACAACACCACCGGAAACGTGTGGGAGTGGTGCGCCGACTGGCTCGATGTCAACTATTACGCCACATCCCCGGTTGAGAGCCCCACCGGTCCCCCGGTCGGGTCGTCTCGGGTCCAACGCGGCGGTTCCTACCTCTGCCATGCCTCCTATTGCCGTCGCTACCGGGTCTCGGCCCGGTTCGGCAGCGATCCCGAGACTTCCACCGGCAATGTCGGCTTTCGGGTCGCGGCCGACCCCCCGGCTTCCGGATAAGCGCTAAATCGGCCGACGTCGATCGGGCGTCCATGGCCAATCCAGCCACAAGGGGGCATATCGCCCGATAAGGGTGATGAACCGTCCCCATCCGGGCGCGACGGTGGAATATGGCCAACACGCAGTTAGTAACTGATCAATCGACTGGTGAGCAACTATCACATGACCGCCGGGTCGCCCTGGGCAAAGCGGCGCGGATCGCGGCACCCCGAGCTGATCAGGGGGCCTGGGAGGCGCTTTCGGACCGCCCGGACCCCGTGGCCCTACTCGAGGGCCAGGCCGCTTCACGTGTCCCTGAGCTGGTGCCGATCCGCTACGGAAGGATGGCCGTTTCTCCTTTCACCTTTTTCCGGGGCGCGGCGCTGATCATGGCGTCCGACCTGGCCATGACGCCTCGGTCGGGGCTGACCGTCCAGGCCTGCGGCGATGCCCATCTGAGCAACTTCGGCGTCTTTGCCTCGGCCGAGCGCGCATTGGTCTTCGACGTCAACGACTTCGACGAGACGCTCCCCGGGCCGTGGGAGTGGGACGTGAAGCGCCTGGCCGCCAGCATGGCTATCGCTGGCCGAGACCGCGGCTTCTCGGAAAAGGAGCGGGCCGGCATCGTTGTGGACACCGCTTCGGCGTACCGAACCGAGATGGCCAGGTTGGCGACCATGCGGGATCTCGACGTCTGGTACGCCAAGCTCGACGTCGACACGGTCATGAAGGAGATCGGCAACCTGCTGGGTCCCGGAGGCGGGAAGGGCAGCAAGAAGACCACGTCAAAGATAACGGCGACGGCCGACAAGGAGCTGGCCAAGGCCAGGACTCGGGACAGCATGCAGGCGCTGGGCAAGCTCACCGAAGTGGTCGACGGTCAGACCCGATTCGTCAGCAATCCCCCCTTGATCGTCCCGATCGCCGAGCTGGGACCCGGCTCAGAGGCGGCCAACCTGACCGAGGGGTTCCATGAGCTGGTCCGCAGCTATGGCAAGTCGCTGCAGAGCGACCGGCGGCACCTCCTGAACCAGTTCCGATTTGCCGGGATCGCCCGGAAGGTGGTCGGGGTGGGCAGCGTGGGGACCAGGGCGTGGGTCATCCTCATGCTGGGCAGCGACGGCGTGGACCCGCTGCTCCTCCAGGCCAAAGAAGCTCAGGAGTCGGTTCTGGCCCAGTTCGTGGGCAAGAGCAACTACGCCAACGAAGGCGAGCGGGTGGTCGCCGGCCAGCACCTCATGCAGGCGTCGAGCGACATCTTCTTGGGTTGGGACCACGTCGTCGGCCTCGACGGCGTGGAACGCGACTTCTACATCCGCCAGCTCCGCGACTGGAAGGGCTCGGCCGAGGTGGAAAAGATGATCCCGGAAGGCATGGCCGCCTATGGCCGGCTGTGTGGGTGGACGCTGGCACGGGCCCACGCCCGTTCGGGAGACCGCTTCGCCATCGCCGCCTACCTGGGCTCGAGCAAGGTCTTCGACCACGCCATCGGATCGTTTGCCGAGACCTATGCCGATCAGAACGAGAAGGACTACCAGGCCCTGCAGGCGGCCATCGCCAGCGGGCGCATCGTCGCCGAGAGCGGGGTGTGACCGTCCAGGTGGCCGTGGGCCGTGGTGGGAACTGTGGGGGCGTGAGGTGACGGAGGCGTCGACTTCTGTCCCCGCCACCGATGGCGCACAGGAACAGAAGGACACGGCCGCACTCATCGGCAGCCGCTATTTGATGCGGTTCCAGGAGGACACGCTGAGGGAACGGCCACTCTGGATACGGCTGATCATCGAATACGTGGGAACCTTCATCCTGGTCACCGTGGCCGCCGGGGCCGGCGTCATCAACCACTACGCCGGGGGCGGCCCGATCAGCCGGACCGCGGCCGTGATCGCGCCGGGGGCCGTGGTGATGGCCATGATCTATGCCTTGGGGCCCCTCTCCGGCCTGCACATCAATCCTGCCGTGACCCTGTCCTTTGCCGGCCGGGGCGTGTTCAAGATGGCGTGGGTGTTGCCCTATGTGGTGGTCCAGTTGGCGGGAGCGGTGTCCGCCGCATGGTTCCTGCAGGCGATGTTCGGCCACGTGTCGGCGGGCGGTAACTACCCGATTGCCAAACCGGGTGGAGAATGGCGATCGTTGGTGATGGAGATCGTCCTCACCGCAATCCTGGTCTCGGTCATCCTCAATACCGCCACCGGATACAGGAGCATCGGCCACAACGCTGCGCTGGCCGTGGGGGCCACGGTCGCACTCCTGGGACTGTTTGCCAGCCCTATCAGCGGAGCCTCGATGAACCCGGCCCGTAGCCTGGGGCCTGACATCGTCAGCCTCGACTTCAAGGGCTGGTGGATCTATGTCGTCGGACCGGTCGTCGGGGGCGCCATCGCCGTCATGCTCATCGGCCTGGTGCGAGGTTTGCCGGGCAAAAAAGAGCTGGGTGCGGCCGAAGGCGATGCCCTGCCGCTCGAAGGGTAGCGGCCTGGCCGGCCAAGGAACCACTTCCGAAAGGACGCGATCACCCGATTCGGGTGAGGACGAGAAGCTCAACAACTCCTACTCTGACCGTACAACGAGGTAAGGACGTGAACAGATGACCACAGGACCGGTCGAATACATCATCGTGGGATTCCCGGGCAACAAGTTCAACGGTCAGATCGCTCCGGAGCTGATCGCCTTGGTCGAGTCGGGGACGATACGCATCCTCGACCTGATCTTCATCGGGAAGGATGCGGACGGTGCCATCGCAACGCTCGAGATCGACGACCTCGACAGCGTCGAAGGCTTCGCCACGCTGGACGGGGACGTCGGTGGCCTCATCAGCCCCGACGACATCGAGTTCGCAGCCCGCAGTCTCGAGCCAAACTCGTCGGCAGCCCTTCTGATCTGGGAGGACGTGTGGGCCGCGCCGTTCGCTGAGGCAGTGCGCCGCTCCGGTGGCGTCCTGCTCGAAGGTGCCCGCATTCCCCATGAATTGATCACGCCCGCCCTTGCCGACCTGCCTGCGGCAGTCTGATTCCCAGAACGTCAGGAGACACAACATGATGAGAAGACGACCCATCGCCAGGATGGCGGTGCGAACCACCGTCGTGGCCGGTACCGCGGCAGCCGTCGGTGCCCACGCCGCCAACAAGCGCAACGCGCAACAGGAAGCCCCGGCGCCAGAGGCACCGCCGCCGCCGCCTCCGCCCGCCGCCGCCCCCGACCCGGTCGCGCAACTCACGCAGCTGGCTGCGCTGAAGGACTCCGGCGCGTTGACCGAGGCCGAGTTCGAGACACAGAAAGCGCGGATACTTGGGTGATGGCCTAAGGTCCCTCCATGTTGCAGACGCGGTCCGATCGTTCCGCTGGATGAGGCCCGCACCACCAGCTGATGACCCGAGGACCTCCGCAGTCGTAGGTCCCGCTAGGCACGAATGCCCGAGTGCGGCGACCATCCGAGCAATGATGCTCCGACGATGAGTCACGGGCCAGTGGCGTGAGCAAACAAGGAACTAGGTCCCACCGGGTCCGACGATCCATTACCTGGGTGCTGGTGGTCCTCTCAGCATTGCTGGTGCCCATCTCTGTACTCACGGTCTGGGCCATCAGGACCGTCACCAACACCGATCAGTTCGTGGCCACCATGGCGCCGCTCGCCCGCGAACAAGTAGTCACCGATTACGTCGCCATCAGGGCAACCGACGTCCTGTTCGAGAAGGTCGACGTGCAGGGCCACCTCAGCTCGGCGCTACCGCCCAAGGCGTCGTTCGCCGCCGCACCGATCACCAGTCAGGTTCACGGCTTTGTGGAAGACCAATTCAAGACGCTGCTCCGCAGCACCTGGTTCCAACAAGCATGGGACAAGGCCAATCGTCGGGTGCACTCGTCACTGGTCACGTTCTTGGAGGGGAACCAGCTCCCCGCGGGCCAAAAGGCCCAGGAAATCGCCATCAAGCTCAATCCCGTTCTGGAGAAAGGGATCGCCCAACTGCACAAACGGGGCATCACTGTCTTCGATCCTCTCCAGGCCAAGCTCAAAAACGCCACCAATTTATCGGTGACGATCGCTTCCAAGCCACAGGTCAAGGCTGTCCGCGGCGTGTTCCACCTGGCCAAGACGCTGGGTTGGGTGGTACCACTGGTGGCCCTGGTCCTGATCGTCGGTGCCTTGGCGGTCGCTGTCGACCGGCGCAAGACGTTGCTGCGGCTCGCCGTCGGCGTCTCGATCGCGACCGTGGTGGTCCTGGGGCTGGTCGCCTATGAACGGAACTTCTTCATCACCCACGCGGCCGCCAGGGCATCCCCGGAGGTCACCGGGGCGGTCTACGACACGCTCCTCCACTTCTTGCGTGACACGCTGCGCCTGACCGTATTGGTATCGGTCATCGTGGCCGTCCTCATGTGGCTCATCGGGCCGGCACGTTGGCCGAGAGCCCTTCGGAGCCTGGTCGGGAGAGGATTCCACTGGTTGGCCCAGCGCTTCGGCGAGCTGTTCGCCAAGACCCGCACTCCTGAGGCCTCAGCGCGGGTCCGGCGAGCGGCCAACTTCCCGCTCGAGCACGCCTCGGGATTTCGACTGTTCGGCGTGATCGTCGTGGGCTGCATCCTCGTCTTTGGTGGCAACCTGTCCGGCTCGGGCATTCTGTGGAGCGCGGTGGCGCTGGCGGCGTACCTGGTGGCGCTGCAAGGGCTACTCATATGGGCTCGTCGGCTGAACGCACGGTCGAATGGTGACAACGGATCGAACTCGCCAATTTCCGATGAGCCCTTGGTCCCCGCGGGCTCTGCTGATCCGGCTTCGGGTGGCGCGTCGACACATGCTCCCGGCCATGACCGCTGATCGCCACACACTCGCTCGCCCTTGGAGATCGATCCATGACTGAGGCCGGGGGAACGACACCGGCACCGGCGGCGACCGGGCCGCCGTCGTTGTCCAACCCGACCGACCTCCTGATGTCCCGGAGCTATCTGGTCCTGCTGTTCTTCGGCGCCGCCATCGGCGTCCCCGTCGCCGCGGTCGCTTACTTCTTCTTGAAGGCCGTGGCCGAGACACAGACCTACGTCTTCTCGACCCTTCCGGCCGAGGTCGGGTTCCACGGCGAGCCGGCGTGGTGGCCCATACTCCCGCTGGCGTTGAGCGGCCTGCTCGTCGGGCTGAGCATCCGGTACCTCCCGGGGACCTCGGGACACAAGCCGGCAGAGGGCTTCAAGGCAGCCGGAGCCGTCGCTCCCATCGAGCTGCCGGGGATCGCCATTGCCGCCTTCGCCACCCTCAGCCTCGGCGTCGTCCTGGGGCCCGAAGCACCGCTGATCGCCATCGGAAGCGGGATGGGCGTCCTCGCCGTCCACCTGGTCAAGCGGGACGCCCCGTCCATGGCCGCGGTCGTCATCGGCGCCGCTGGGAGCTTTGCCGCCGTCAGCACGCTCCTCGGATCGCCCATCGTGGGGGCCTTTTTGCTCATGGAGGCGGCCGGCCTCGGCGGCCCGTTGTTGGGAGTCGTCCTCGTCCCGGGCCTCCTGGCCGCCGGGATCGGTTCCTTGATCTTCGTCGGCCTGGACAAGTGGACGGGATACGGGCACCTCACCCTGGCCATTCCCCATATTCCGACCTTCACCACCCCGGACGGGGCTGAACTGCTGTGGGCGGTGGGCATCGGCGTCGCCGCCGCCGTGGTCGGGACGGCCATCAGGTGGATCGCGCTGTGGTTGCAGCCGCTGGTGGAGGGGCGGATGGTGCTGCTGACCCCGGTCATCGGCGTCGCCATTGCCGGCTGTGCCATCGCCTTCGGCGAGGCGTCGGGGCAAAATGCATCAGAAGTGCTGTTCTCCGGCCAATCAGCGCTGGGCTCGCTGATCCATAACGCCTCCAGTTGGACGGTCGGCGCCCTGTTGCTCCTGGTTCTGTTCAAAGGGCTGGCTTTTGGGGCTTCGTTGAGCTGCTTTCGCGGCGGTCCGACCTTTCCCGGTATGTTCATCGGAGCGGCGGGCGGGATCGCCCTGTCCCATCTTCCCGGGTTGCCCCTTATCGCCGGCGTGGCCATGGGTATCGGGGCCATGACAGTTTCCATGCTCGGACTGCCACTGACCTCGGTCTTGTTGGCCAGCCTGTTCCTGCAGGCGGACGCCATCGCTTTGATGCCACTGGTGATCGTGGCCGTGGTGGTCGCCTACGTGGCCACGGCCAGGCTCCGTCCGATCCTGCCGGCAATACCCTCGGCGCAGCCGGACACGACGGCACCCACTGTGCCACCCGGCGGCACCGCCGCACCTTCAGACCCCGCAACACCGGTACCGAGTGCGACAGCGGACACCTCTGCCGTAACCACATGAGCGGATGGGAGTATGTCGTCTTGTTCCTGGCCGTCATGGCCTCGTGGGCCGGCGTCCCGTTTATCGGGAGTGCCGCGGTAGGCGCGGCAGCGGTGGGCGCCAGCCAGGGAAACCTCAACATCGTCGCCGTGATCATCATCGCCGCCATTGCCGGTGAGGTCGGTGGGATCATCGGCTATCGGGTCGGCGACCGATGGGGTCGCCAGCTCATAGACCGTCCGGGAAAACGACAGGCCAGCCGGAAAGAGCTCATGGCCAAAGGGGAACGGGCCTATGCCAAATGGGGCCGGCTCGCCGTCTTCTTCACGCCGGCCATCATCTCGGGGACGGCCAAGATGAAGCAAGGCCAATTCATCGTGTGGAACTTCGTGGCGTCGACCGCCTTTGCCCTTGCCGTCGCCCCCACCGCCTACGGTGTCGGGCGCGTGGCCACCGGTCACAACACGACCAAGGACATCGTCATCCTGGTCTTCGGCCTGGCCATGAGCGCCTTGTTGGTGACGATCCTCATGCGGCGCCATCGTCGGCACGTGGCCCTCGCAGCCGAGTGACCGGCGCAGTCCCAAGACCGGGTGCCAATGGCGCGGCGAGCGGAGCCCGGCCGCTCGAGCTCAGCCGTCCCCACCGCCATCGGGCGCCCAGTCAACCTTGAGCGGACGTCGGCTGATCAGTCGTGGACGACCCACCGACGCCGGCCGGTCGGTCGTCCACGGGGCAGCACTGGCCATGGTCAGCCCGGCCAGGCCCCGCAGGGGCTGGTCGTAGCCGGACCGGATCCAGGCAAACCTTTGCCAACGGGCTTCGAGCTCCCCGTCGGCGACGGTGACGAGCGTCGTCAACTGTTCGAGTGCGGCGACGTATTCCTCGCGGCGAATCGACAATGTCGGGGTCGGCTCGCCGAATCTCGACATCAGATCAGCGAGGCGCACTGACCGATCGATCGGGAGCGAGGTCGCACTGCCGATCCTGGCCATGGCCGGGATGCCGTAGGCCAAGGCCAGCATCGGCCCCTTTTCTGCGTTGTTGGGAAACTCCTCCGCAGTGGAGGTCGAGACCGAGATGAGAATGGCGGCGCCGTCGAGCATGGTCCCCACCGAGGCCACCCAGGACTGTTCGGGGGAGGCTTCGGGAAAGTAGCTGAGAGCGGGGAAGGACGAATGGGTCTGATCGAGCTCGAGTAGCCAGTTGGTCGCGCTTCGCCACAGGTCGGGGTTGTCCAGTGCACCCAGTCGTTGGAGGTTGCTGAGCATGCCCACGGGGTCGGCCGGCGTGCCAGCGAAGGGGCGCAGCACGGTGATCCCCTTTTCCCGCTCGTGATGGGCGGCATAGATGGTCGGCAGGTAACTGATCAACAGGGCCACCAGCCCGAGCCCGATCGTCGCCTCGATGAAGGTGAGCCAGATACGGCCGAATCCGGCCGGTTCCGCGAAACCGAGCGTGAAGAGCGATGATCCGCTGACCTCGAAGGAGCGCAGGGGGGATTCGTGACCCACCCCCCAGAAGATGAAGGAAAACCCGGCGGTGACGACGATCATCCACACGAGAGGCAGGCTCACCAAGGCAACCGGGGCGTACAGAGCGCGCAGGTTCGCGGCGCGGTCCTTGTTCCGCCAATTGCGGATGAGCAGCCGATCGACCACGGCGAAGACGAACCGGGCAATGTGGGTGAAACGCTCGCGGGGCAACACCACGGTCTCCAGGGCAGAGATCAGCGTTGCTAGGACCACCAGGCTGCCCCCTATGACGGCGAGCACACGAAGGGCGATCATCGTCTTTCACGCATCTTGGGCGTTGAGCCTAGACGTGGCTGCATCCTCCGGCCTCATCGGAGCTCAAGGCGAGGCAGAGGTCAGAGCAGGCCCATCTGGCGCGCCTGAGCGATGGCGTCATTGCGATTCGCGGCGCCCAGCTTCTGGAAGATGTGGGCCATATGCGTCTTGATGGTGTTCACCGACACGTAGCACTTGTTGGCCAGTTCGATATTGGTCAGGCGGCTGGGCAAGTAGGAGAGGATCTCGAGCTCACGGTCGGTCAGCGGGTCGGCGAGGGTTCCGACCAGGGATGAGGAGAAGAGCACCTCGCTCCGCTCGAGAATGGCCCTCCGCAATTCCTCGTGCTCCCCCGGGATCCCCGAGAGCAGTCGCACCATTGGTGGTCCGACGTTCACGAAGACCTCGACCAGCCAGTGTCGATCGCCAAGGGTCATGGCCTCCCCGAGATGGGCTCGAGCATCACCGATTCGATCGTCGGCCTCGGACAGGAGGGCGGCAAGGAGGTGGTGCTCAATGCGAACCACCGGATCCGTCGCTTCCGACAGCACCGGCAACGCATCGAAGACCTTGCGTGCCCGCTCCGTGTCTCGCAGGGCCAGTGCGTCCAGTGCGAGTTCGAAGATCAAGAAATGTGACCGCGAATCCGGTTCGCCGGCGACCCGAATGGCCTGCTCGGGCGATCCGCTCAGGCGCAGTAGGCGGCTGCGTAGGGCGAAGAGCCGATCGGAGACGATCGGGGGGGGCTGCGAGTCCAGCTCAAGGGTGGCCGACAAGATGGTCGCCGTCGCCTCGTCCGTCAGGCCTTCGGCCGCTTGCAGCAGGGCGCGAGCGAATTGACAGATCCACATCAGCTGGACTCGTTGATTGGCGCATGCGCGCAGCGTCGCCTCGTGCAGGTACAGCGCCGCCTTGTTGGGTTGGGAGCGATGGAGGGCGACCAACGTAAGGGCCAAGTATCCGTCGGCCGTCGACGGATGGGCCAATGTGTCGACCCCGCGGGCCACGGCCAGGGCCTCGCCGGCCAGCGCTTCGGCCCGATGAGCGCGGCCGCACCACGCCTCGAGCAAGGCCAGCGAGCCAAGGCAGCTGACCTTCCAGACCGAGTAGGCCGCCCCCACGCTCCCCAGTCCGCGTTCGAGCCAGTCCCGAGCGTCTTCCATGTTGCCGACCAGGAAATGCGCCCGTCCGCCCGAGATCAACGAAATGGTCCGGAGGGAATGTGCATCGGTCAGGCCCATGACCGCCGGGATCTGTAGCTGGTCGACATCCTCGAGGTTGTCCAACAACTCGAGGGAACGGACGGCCAAGTCGACCGTCGTCTCCGGCCGGGGTCGCCACTGGGCGAGGAGCGCCAGTAGGACCGTGGCGCAAAGTCGTTCGCCGTCGGTGGCCGCTGGGTCGGTCATCACCGAGCGGGCCAGGTCCTCTCCGGCGGCGGCCTGCCCATCGGCTCCCTTCAGGAAGGCCAGGAGGAGGCTCACGCTGTGCCGTCCGGCTCGGATGGCCTCGGGTACGCCCTCGATCCATCGGATGACCGTGGCCATCTGGCCCCGTTCGAACACGTCCGACCCGCGGGACAGGACGATCTCGAGGACACGTTCCCACTCCCTCGCCCGGAGTAGGAACTCGATAGCCTGGCTGACCTCACCCCGCTGGAGGTGCCAGTCGGCCGCTTGCCACAAGAGAGGTGCCTCGGCGAAGGGGTCCTCGACCCGGAGCCGGTAGCGCATGAGGTCCCGAAAGAGATGGTGGAACCGGAACCGGGTCCGGTTGGTGTCGAGCGGGACGAGAAACATGGACTCCCGTTCGAGCTCTTCGAGGACGAATTGGGCGTGCTGCTCGCCGGTCAGGTGAGCGACCAGATCTGCGGTTAGCTCGTCGAGCACAGACACCCGGAGGAGAAATTCACGGCGGCGATCGGATTGACCCTGGAGCACCTCCTCGGTGAGGTAGTCGGCAACCAGCCGGTCGCTCCCGCTGAACTCGATAACGAATTCGTCGGCGTCGTCGTACTGGCGAAGGGTCATGGCCGCCAGGTGGAGTCCGGCGGCCCACCCCTCGGTCCTGTTGACCAGCGCGGTCACGCTGTCGGGGCTCAGGGTCCGCCCGGCGATGTGCTCGAGCAGCACGGTCGACTCGGCCACATCGAGGGCCAGATCGGCCTGGCGGATCTCGGTCATGGTCAGGTGCATACGGTGCCGGCTCCAGGCAAGTGGGAGATCGACCCGGGTCGAGAGGACCAGGTGGACGTTCCCGGGCAGGACCTCGGCCAAGCGGCCCAGGTCGGCCAGGAGGGTCGCGTTGGAGATCTGGTGCAGATCGTCGATCACGATCACCACGTCGGGCAGGTGCGCCATCTGCGCCCCGAGCTCCTCCAGCATGGAGGTGCCCAGCCCACCTCCGTGGAGGGCGACGAGAGGCCGGAGATCGGCGAAGTCGGGCCGGACAGCGCTGAGCCCCTGCAGCAGTCGTTGCGAAAAGTGGACCGGATCGTCATCCCGTGTGTCTACGTGCAGCCATACAAAGTGCAGATCGGGGCGGCTGGCGGCCCACTGGGACAGCAATACCGACTTTCCGGCCCCAGCTGGGGCGACGATCAGGGCCAGTGGCTGCGACACTGCCTGGTCGAGCCTGTGACGGAGCGCCGGTCGGTCGACCGCGTGCGCCGGCGGGAAGACACTAGTCACTGTCATCGCTCTCCGCAGCTTTTTTACGGAACTTTTGCCGCAGACGGCAGCATAACCCCAAACCAAAAAATCACCCTTACGGGATGAGGACGGCGGTCGTTTGCTTCGCCAAGGTGGAGGGTAACGCTACCCAGGGCTTCGACGAGCCAGCTTTACCCAGAGTCCAATGAGCCTGCCGGGGGGATCGGAAAGGACCGCAGTGACAGCCGCGAACTACGAACTTGTGGTGCGGGGAAGGCTCAGCCCCACCCTCGCTGCCGCATTCGAAGGGTTCGATGTCACGCGCGTTGAGCACGGCGTGACCCATCTTGTGGGGTGGATCCGCGATCAGTCCCGTCTGCACAGCACTCTCGAGCTGCTCAGGGACCTCAACATCGAGCTGGTATCGGTCAACGCTCTTCCGACCTCTGAACCACGCCGTCGTCGCGGCGACGTCTGACGATTCCCCATTCCTGGAGGGGAACCCAATCACCCACGAAGGGTGAGGAATCGACGGGGTGGGCCTGTCACGATGACTGGCACCGACCCAACTCGACCATCGAGCCCGGTGGACGACACGCAACCAAGGAGAGGACCATGGCCAAGTCAGACGGAGTCTTCATCTTCATCGGGACCTACCCCACCGAGGCGGCAGCATACGACGACTACGCGATCGTGCGGGACCTTCACTCGGCTGGCGCGATCGGAACCTATGACAGCGCAGTGGTGTCGAAGGACGCTTCAGGCAAGGTCCATGTGAACAAGGACGAGATGGCCACCCGCCACGGGGCTTGGGGCGGCGCAGCCGCAGGCGCCGTGGTCGGCATCCTCTTCCCGCCCTCGATCATCGCAACCGCCATCGTCGGCGCGGCCGTCGGTGGTGCGACAGGCCACCTGTGGCGGGGCATGTCCCGGTCCGACGTCAAGGAGTTCGGTGAGATCATCGACGATGGCCAAGCAGCACTCGTCGTCGTCGGGGACAGCACGGTGGAGGCGGCACTGGCCAAGGCGACGCTGAAGGCCGAGAAGAGGGTGGCCAAGGACCTCGGTGTCAGCGTCAAGGACGTCGATGACGCCGTCCGCCAGGCCGCCGACGAGATCAGCTAGCGAACCGAGGATCTACTGCTCGATCACCGGTGAGACAGGCCTGGCGTTCGCCGTCGCCTTCCCATCGGATTCGACTGAGGGATCGGCCTGTCTGGGAGCGCGCAGGCGCGCCCGGAAGACGTGGTAGCTCCAACCCTGATAGAGCAGTATCAGCGGGAAGGCGATGGCCGCGACCACCGTCATCAACTTGAGGGTGTAGGACGGGCTCGCCGTGTTGGCCACGGTCAGGTTGTATGCAGCACTGGTCGTCGACACGAAGACCCTCGGGTACAGCTCGACGAAGATGGTGCCGACCGAGGCTGCCATCCCCAGGGCGGCGGCAAGAAAGGCCCAGCCCTCCTTCAGGCTGCTGGCTGCCCAAGCTGCTCCGATGACGGCCAGGACGGCAAACACTTCCAGTGGGTTGGGGACGAAACCCGATCCCACACCGACGTGCGTCCACAAGACGAAGGCCAACACGACCAGGACGGCCAGGTAACCGATCAAAGCCGACCAGCGTGCGATCCGGTCGTGGAAGCTCCCTGTCGTCTTGAGGGTCAGGTAGGTGGACCCCATGAGCAGGGACAGGACGAGGAAGGTCACCCCGGTCCACACCCCAAACGGCGTGAACAGCCCGAAGAACCCACCCGTGTAGTTGTGAGCCTTGTCGATCGGCAGCCCGTGGACGAGGTCACCGAGGGCCAGCCCGATGAGCAGCGGGATCAGCGCGCTCCCGATGGTCAAGGTCCACCGGAAGGTCGTGCGCCACCGCGGGTCATCCACTTTCCGTTGGTACTCGAAGGACACGCCCCGGACGATCAAAGCGAGCAAAATAATCACCATGGCCAGGTAGAACGTCGAGAACATGGTGGCGTACCAACCTGGAAATGCGGCGAAGATGGCG
The DNA here is from genome assembly GCA_963781305.1 of uncultured Acidimicrobiaceae bacterium. Lineage (GTDB taxonomy): Bacteria > Actinomycetota > Acidimicrobiia > Acidimicrobiales > RAAP-2 > DASXMT01. Next base: position 1,395,382 of record CAWAFL010000011.1, on the reverse strand, counting down.
GCGGCGGCAACGACGAGCCACACCTCGTTGCCGTCCCAGAACGGCCCGATGGCGTTGAGGGCCACACGTCGCTCACCGTCGGTCTTCCCGACGAAGGAGTGCAGCATGCCCACACCGAAGTCGAACCCCTCCAGGACGAAGAAGCCAACCCAAAAGATGGCATCGATCACGAACCAGACGGTGCTCAGATGCATGCCCGCTCCTAATAGACGAGCGCTGGTAAGCGCTCGGACTCGTCGGCCGAATCCTCGGCCGGGGCACCGCTCTCACCCTCGGGACGGTCATGGCCTCCTCCGCGGTCACCTCCCGTGTCTTCGGGTTCCAACGCTCTGCGCCCATAGCGAATCATGAGGAACAAGTCGGCGGCCCCGAGGGCGATGTAGATGGCGACGAAGACAGCCAGCGAGATCCAGATGTCAGTGGTGGTCACCGACGGCGAGACCCCGTTGGCCGTCTTCATGAGCCCTTGGACGATCCAGGGCTGGCGGCCGCTCTCGGTCAAGAGCCACCCGGCCGTGTTCATGAGGAAGGGGGCAATGACAGCCCAGACGGCGACGCGCAGGAACCATTTCGATCGGTCGAGCGTGTGTCGCTTTATGGCCCACGCCCCCCAGAGGGCGAGAAGCAATACGAGAGACGCCAGATAGGCCATGACCCGCATGCCCCAATACTGAATGAAGACATTGGGGATGTAATTGCCGGGACCGTATTGCTTCACGTACTGGGCCTGGACCTGGTTGAGGCCCTCCACCTTTCCGTCGACGTGGTTGGTGGCCAGGATGGAGAGGAGGTCTGGGATGTTGATGATCTGAGTAGGCGTCTCGTCGTCTTTGCCCCCGGAGATCTGGAAGGCCGAGAAGGGGCAGTGGGAATCGCAGGTGTTCCACAGGGCCTCGGCTGCGGCGATCTTCATGGGCTGGTACTTGCCCTCCACCACACCGAGCTCGCTGCCCACGAACATGCCCAGGATGACCGCCGGCAGCAGGATGACGAGCGAGATGGTGGCCGTGCGTCGGAACGCATCGACCTCAGATTTGCGTTTCAGGTGCCAAGCCGACACGGCCAGCATGACCAGCGCGCCGGTGACGAGCGACGCCAGCACGACGTGGGTATAGCCCCAGAGAAAGACCGGGTTGGTGAACAGGGCCCAGACGTTGTTGAGCTGTGGCACCTTGTTCGGACCCAGGACGTAGCCGACCGGGTGCTGCATCCAGGAGTTGGCCGCCATGATGAAGGCACCCGAGAGCAGCGCCGCTCCGGCCACCAGCCAGATGCAGGTCAAATGCAGTCGTTTCGAGAGCCGGTTCCAGCCAAAGATCCAGAGCCCGAGGAAGGTCGATTCGACGAAGAAGGCGAGCAGTCCCTCCATGGCCAGGGGACCGCCGAACACGGCGCCGACGTAGCGGGAGTAGGCCGACCAGTTCATGCCGAACTCGAACTCCTGGACCAATCCGGTAACGACGCCGATGGCCACGTTGATGAGCAGCAGCGTCCCGAAGAACCGGGTCAGGCGCCGGTAGACGTCCTCCCCGTTGCGGTGCCAGGTGGTCTGAAGGAGCGCAACCAGAAACGAGAGGCCGATGGTGACGGGCACGAAGAGGAAGTGATAAATGCTGGTGGTCGCGAACTGCCATCGGGCGAGGTCTGTGTTCATGTTTCGATCGTCCCTTCGCTGGCCATGCCCGGATCGAGTTCCGATTCGGGCACCGTCGTTCTCAGATCGGCTTCCATGCCCTCCCTCTCGGTTCGCATTTCGTCCCACCAGAGCTCGCAGTAACGACCCCCGAGAGCGAGGAGCTCGTCATGGGTTCCCCGCTCGACCACGTGACCTTCAGCCATCATGAGGATCTCGTCCACGCTCTCCAACCCGGCAAGGCGGTGGGTGATCAGCACGGTCGAACGGCCGGAGGTCAGGGCCAGAAGATCAGCGGTCAGGGCGTCGGCCGCCAGTGGGTCAAGGTGTTCGACCGGCTCGTCAAGGACCAGGACGGGAAAGTCGGCGAGGAGTGCTCGGGCCACCGCCACTCGCTGGCGCTGACCACTGGAGAGCCGACCACCGTTCCGACCCACCTCGGTCTGCAAACCCTTGGGCAGTCCAGAGAGCCAGTCAGCCAGTCCGACCCGGTTCAGCACCTCGTCCAGGTCGGCATCGGAGGCAGATCTCCGTCCGACCCGTAGATTCTCGGCCAGCGTGGAGTCGAACATGTGGGCGTCCTGCCCCACGATCCCCACGACCGAACGAACGTCATCGGCGGCGAGCCGGTCGAGTTCGGTCTTCTCCAGGCACACCGAGCCGGAGTCGTAGGGCAGGAAGCGGAGAAACGTTGCCGCCAGAGAAGACTTGCCAGCTCCGCTGGCACCGATCACGGCCAGCCGTTGCCCGGGGGCGAGCGTGAGGTCGACGCCGCGTAGGACCGGGGACCGATCGCCGGGATAGCCCGCCCACACCGAGCGCGCCTCAAGCCCGTACGGAGGCCGGGGGAGCGGCACCGGATCGGTAGGGTCGTCGACAGGGACCGGCGCATCGGTGATGGCGAAGACCCGGGCCGCCGCTCGTCGAGTCCGCTGCAACGCTTGCGTGGCCACCGGAAGGTTCACCACCAACTCGAACGCGGCCAGGGGTATGAGGGCGATGACGGCGAGGTATACGCCGCCGAGGCGACCAGAATGGACGGCCGGTACGCCCACCACGAGTGCACCCCAGGTGGCGAGACCGGCGAACAAGGTCGTGAGGCCCAGGCCGATCCCGGTGGTGGTGGCCGAGGCGGCGGCTATCGATGTCAGCTCGGCGTCAGCAAGCCCGATGCGATCAAGCTGGGTGTCGGTTTGCCCGTAGACGATGAGCTCCGAGGCACCATCGATCAGATCCACGACTGACGCCGTGAGCTCTCCCCGGGCCGCGGCGGACCGCGACTCACGCCGACGGGCCAACATGCCGGTCAGATACGGGCAGAGGATGGCCGCCAGGAGCAGGGACACCAGGAGGACGAGCCCGGCCGCTGGCAGTATCCACCACACGAGGGCAACGGTTGCGGCGCCGACCGTTACCGCGATGACGAAGGGCGGCAAGACGCGCAACATCAGGTCCTGCAACGAATCGACATCGGCGACGACCCGTGCGAGGAGATCCCCGCTGCGGAACGCGGGCAGTCCCGACGGCGCCAGGCGTTCCAGGCTGCGATACACCCGCACGCGGAGATCGGCCAGGGCCCGAAAGGCGGCGTCGTGGCCGACCAGGCGCTCGCCGTAACGGAAGAAGCCTCGGGACAGCCCGAAGAACTGCACTCCGACGATGGCCACGGCGAGCACCGATTCCGTGGGGTGTTGCGCAGCCCTGGATATCAGCCAGGCCGAGGTACCCATGAGGCCGATGGCGGCGCCAACGGCTCCGGCCCCGAGCAGCGACGCCAGCACGAGGCGTCCGGCAGCCGGGCGCACGATACCCAGGGTGCGAGCAATGGGTGCCTGGGCGGGGTCGTCCGAGGGGCCTACGCGTGTTCGGGCCGAACCCTTGCTGATGGCCTCTGGGCTGGGGGTCGTCACCGTGCGGCCAGCTCCGGTGACAGGCGGACAACCCGGTCCCCCATGGCCACGAGCGAGGACCGGTGGGCGGCCATGATCACGGTTCGGCCCTCCATGAGCCGGGAAAGCGTCGACAGGATGGCGTCCTCCGTTCGCCCGTCGAGGTTCGCCGTGGGCTCGTCGAGCAACAACAGCGGGGCGTCGCGCACGAAGGCACGAGCCAGAGCCACGCGTTGTCGTTCGCCGGCGGAGATCCCGGCGCCCCGTTCGCCGAGCCTGGTGTCAAGGCCGTCGGGCAAGCGCTCGATCACGGCGTCCAAGCCGGCATCGGCCGTCGCCTGGCGAACCTCCTCGTCGGTAGCGTCGCGGCGGCCGAGCCGGACGTTGTCGGCGACGGAAGCGGCAAACAGGTGCGGACGCTGTGGAACCCAAGCCAGTGAGGATCGCCAGGTATCTGGGTCGAGGTCGGCCAGGTCGAGGTCACCCACCCGGACCGTCCCGGCGGTCGGCGTGACCAGGCCAAGCAGGACTCCGAGGAGGGTCGACTTGCCGCACCCGCTCGGCCCGGCAAGAACCAGCACGCGCCCGGGGTCGGCGATCAGAGAGGTCTCCTGAAGCCCCGGAAGTCGACGACCGGGATAGGTGACCTCGAGCCCCTCCACCGCGATGGGCAGCCGGGCGGGGTCGGGCAGATCGCGGCGCGTGCCCCGATGCGGTAGCGGGCGCTCGAGGACGGCGAAGACCCCTTCAGCCGCCTTGACCCCATCGGCACTGGCATGGAAGTTGGCGCCCAGGAGTCTGAGCGGTAGATAGGCCTCGGGGGCCAAGACGAGTACGAACAACGCAGTCTCAAACCCGAGATGCCCACCCAGCAACCGGAGTCCCACGGCCACGGCCACCAACGCCACCGAGATGGTGGCGAGCAGTTCGAGGATCAGGGAGGAGAGAAAGGCCACCTTCAGGGTGGACATGGTCGCTTCCCGGTAATCCCCGGTGACCTCCCTGATGGAAACAGCTTGCGCCTTTGCCCGCCCGAAGACCTTGAGGGTGGGCAGACCGGCCACCACGTCTAAGAAGTGACCGGCCAGGCGCTGGAGCGAGCGCAGTTGGCGCTCGGTTCGTTGCCGGGTCGAGGCACCGACCAAGGCCATGAATATGGGGATGAGCGGCACCGTCACCGCGATGATGATCGCTGAGATCCAGTCCATCCCGACGATGGCGATGATGACCGCCACAGGAACGACCACGGCCAGCAGTAGCTGGGGGAGGTAGCGGGCGAAGTAGGCATCGAGCGAATCGATCCCGGTGGTGGCGAGCACAGCCAGGCTCCCGCTTCGTTCCCGGTCGATGGCGGCAGGCCCCAAGGCGGCGATCCGCTGGGCCAGGGCCGTACGAAGGTCGGACTTGGCCGAGGCCGAGGCTCGCTGGGCGGCGAGCTCCGATGCCCAACCGAGGGCGGCCCGACCGATGATGACCCCCAACAGGAGCGCGACCGGGACCTTGAGCTCAGCCAGACCCTTGTGATGGATGAATGCGCCGGCAACGACGTTGGCCAGCAGCCAGGCCTGGGCGATGACCAGCAGGGCGGTGAGGCCACCGATGACCACGGCCACCACCAGATAGGTCCGAGTCGCCCGGGCATAGTGGAGTAGCCGTGGGTCGAGGAATGATGAGTGCCGCTTGCTCGCTCGACTGGCCGCTCCCACCCTGGCCATCTTGAGCACGGGCCGATTCAGCCGCATCACCCCAATCGGATGATTCCCGGCCGGAATGCCGCGACACGCGAGGACGGCTACCTCGGGTCGAATCACCCTAATTGGGGGATGCCTTCCCGGCGAGCAAGCGTACGGTGAAGGGGCAAGCTCATTGTCGGCCATGCGGCCAGGGCGGCCATGCACTGTCCATCCAATGGAGATCTGAGGAGATCGACTGTGACACTACGCGACAAGGTGGCGATCGTGACCGGTGGCAACTCCGGAATCGGCAAGGCGGTGGTGATTGCCCTCGCCGCAGAAGGAGCAAATATCGTCATCGATTGGGTCTTCGACGAGCAGGCCACCGAAGACCTCGAAAAACAGCTCGTTGCCCTTGGTGACAAGGTGACAGCCGTCAAGGCCGACGTCAGCAAGGTTGACGACCTCGAGCGACTGGTCCAGACGGCGGTGTCGACGTTCGGCCGCCTTGACATCATGGTCAACAACGCGGGCGTGGAAACCAGGACGTCCATTCTCGATACGACGGAGGCCCAGTACGAGAAGGTGCTCGACATCAACCTCAAGAGCGCCTTCTTCGGTACCCAGTTGGCGGCCAAGCAGATGATCGCCCAGGGCGACGGTGGGCGCATCATCAACATGACCTCGGTGCACGAGGACTGGCCGATGCCCAACAACACTGCCTACTGCCTCTCCAAAGGCGGCATGCGGATGCTGACCCGAACCGCCGGCGTGGAGCTCGCCCCCCACAACGTCCTCGTCGTGGGCGTAGGTCCTGGGGCGGTGGCAACGCCGATCAATACCGCCACCATGAACGACCCAGTGGCGCTGAAAAAGCTGGACGATGCCATTCCCATCAGGCGCATGGCCAAGCCCGAGGAGATCGCCAGCGTGGTTGCCTTCCTCGCCGGGGAGGGTGCGAGCTACATGACCGCCACCACCGTCTTCGCCGACGGGGGGATCATGCAGAGTAGTCCCGGGCTGTAGCCCAGAAGGTGATCGAGTCGTCATGACGAAACAGCAATATCCGGGCACTTCGGCCGTGGTCGTCGGGGGTGGCTTTGCCGGCGTGGCCTGCGCGAAGGATCTGGCTCAACGGGGTGTGCAGGTCACCCTGATCGACAAGAACAATTACCACCAGTTCCAGCCCCTCCTCTATCAGCTGGCCACCGCGCAACTCACCGAGGGCGACATAGCCCGCCCGATCCGGGGCATTATGGGCTCCCTCCCGTCGGTGAACGTCAAGCAGGCCGTGGTGACTGGGGTCGACGTGGACGCGCTGACCGTGACCACCGCCGAGGGGCAGACCCATCATGGCGACTACCTGGTGTTGGCCATGGGCTCACAACCGAACTTCTTCGGCGTCCCGGGAGCGGCCGAGCACACGTTCCCTCTCTACACCCTGGACCATGCCGTCGCCCTCCGCACCCGACTGATCGAGGTATTCGAGGAGGCCGACTGCAACCCCGAGCTGATCGCTCGAGGTGCCCTCCACTTCGTCATCATCGGTGCCGGAGCCACCGGGGTCGAATCGGCCGGCGCCCTCGCTGACCTGGTTAATCACGTAGGGCCCGCCGCATACCGCGATCTCCCCATCGGCTCCGTCAAGATCACGCTGGTCGACCTGGGCCACGCCGTACTCGGACCGTTCTCGGACAAGGCCCACGAGTACGCGCAAAAGGTCCTGCAAAAAGATGGTGTCCAGATCCGATTGGGACTGGGCGCAAAGGAAATCACCAAAGACCGGGTGATTTTTAGTGATGGGAGTGAGATCCTGACCCGCACGGCGGTGTGGGCCGGTGGGATCCAGGCGCCGGACCTGGCCAAGGCCAGCGGACTACCGGCCGGGCGGGGCGGCAGGCTCGAGATCGAGCCCGATCTGTCCGTTGCCGGACACCCGAACCTCTTTGTCCTCGGCGACACGGCCAACGTCAAAGGTGGGGACGGCACGGCACTCCCCCAGCTGGGATCGGTGGCACAGCAGTCAGGCCAATGGGCGGCACGGAACATCCTGGCCGACCTGGACAACGAGCACCGGACGGCCTTCCATTACAAGGACAAGGGCATCATGGCCATGATCGGGCGTGGGGCGGCTGTCGCCGAGGTGGGAGAGCACCGCCACGAGTTGCATGGCACCTTTGCCTTTGCCGCCTGGCTGGGCGTGCACGCCATGTTGTTGAGTGGAGTGCGCCAGAGGATCGATGCCTTCGTGGCCTGGGGTTGGGACTATTTTTCGAGGTCCCGGACCTCCGCTCTGCTGGGTGAGAACGCCGAGCACCAGATCGACTGGGGGGACGACGAACCGTCGGACCAGACCTCCCCCAGTGAGGATGCTGGAGCGGAGTCGGTCACTCCCTGACCCCCGACCGTCCGAACCGCTACGTACGCGCACAAGGAGCCGGCTATGCCAGAGCAGTTCGACGTGATCATTGTCGGCAGCGGTGCCGGGGGCGGCACCCTGGCCCACACGCTCGCCCCTTCGGGGAAGCGAGTCCTCCTACTCGAGCGAGGCAACTTCCTCCCTCGTGAACCGGACAACTGGGAACCGGACGCCGTGTTCGTGGACGGGAAGTACATCTCGCCGGACATCTGGTTCGACGACGACGGCAAGCAGTTTCAGCCGCAAGCCCATTATTTCGTTGGCGGGGCGACCAAGCTCTATGGGGCGGCGCTCTATCGTCTTCGGCCCGAGGACTTCGGCGAGCTGCACCATATCGACGGTGCCTCTCCTGCATGGCCGATCTCGTATGCAGACCTCGAGCCCTGGTACACCAAAGCCGAGTGGCTCTACCAGGTGCACGGCGAACACGGGGTGGACCCGACCGAGGGTCCCTGGTCGCGCCAGTACCCGGCCCCCCCGGTCAGCCATGAGAGGAGGATCCAGGAGATCGCCGACGCCCTCGGCGAAAAGGGATACCACCCGTTCTCCGCACCCTGTGGAATCCGGCTCGACGAGGAACACCACCAACAGAGCCTCTGTATCCGCTGTGCCACCTGTGACGGCTATCCCTGCCTGGTGCACGCCAAGGCCGATGCCGACATCATGGCCGTTCGACCGGCCCTCGAACACCCCAACGTCACATTGCTGGTGGACGCTGAAGCCGTCACCCTCCAGACCGACGAACTCGGCGGGTCCGTGACCGGCGTGGTGGTCGAACGGGGCGGTGAACGAGAGGTCTACCAGGCCGACATCGTGGCACTGGCCGCCGGGGCGGCGAACACGGCCCGATTGTTGTTGAACTCTGCCAACCAGCACCACCCCAACGGCCTGGCCAACGGTTCAGACCAGGTCGGACGAAACTACATGTACCACAACTCCAAAGCCGTGGTGTCACTGAGCAAGGAACCAAACGACACGTCATTCCAAAAGACGCTCGGCATCAACGACTTCTATTTCGCGAACGACGGACAGGAATGGCCGCTCGGCAACATCCAAATGGTGGGCAAGTCGAACGCCGGGGCCATGAAAGGCGAGGAGCCGCACCTCACCCTGCTTGCCCCCCACTGGTCACTGGACGACGTGGCCCACCATGCCGTCGATTGGTGGCTCACGACCGAAGACCTGCCCCGACCGGAGAATCGGGTCACCGTCGACGGCGATGGGCACATACACCTCTCCTACACCGCCACGAACGACAAGGAGGCGGAAGGCCTCTACGACAAGCTGAAGACCATCCTGAACCATGTGGGGATGGCCGACCACCATGTTCTGTCGAAGAACTTCTACATGCAGATGAACATCCCCATCGCCGGGACCGCCCATCAGGCCGGCACCTGTCGGTTCGGTGCAGACCCGGCTGCTTCGGTGCTCGACGAGAACTGCAAGGCCCACGAACTGGACAACCTCTACGTTGTCGACACCAGCGTGTTCCCGAGCATCGGGGCCGTCAACCCGGCACTCACGGCGATGGCGAACGCGATTCGGGTCGGTGAGCATCTACTCGAGCGCATCGCCTGATCATCGACACTTGCGACTGACCGGCGTCTCTCCAGGGTCGAACCCGGTGAGGCGCGGGAGTCCCCTGGACGGTGGCGGATGGGCATGCGTTCCTCGTTGACCCCCACGTTGCCGTCCAATCGATGATCCACCTCCGGGTAGTGAGTCCGACAGATATGACGGCAGCGCTGATCGACGAGCTGAAGGGAAACGAGGCTGTCCTCAATTTGGTCGTGTCGCCAGCCCGTTCCCATCATCCGACAGGCGACACCTTTCATTTCGACGTGCTCAACGGCGCCGCCAACAGCGTCATCGAAGTGCTCCGCCTCCGGGGCATCGTGGAGGAGGGCTCCATCGTCATCGAGACGGTCGACGCCCTCTTATCATCCACGGCCGAGGTCGCCGAACGTGAGCAACCTCGTTTCGAAGGCTTCACTCCGATCTGGGCGCTTGTCGATGCCAGAATCCGAGCCGAGGGTATTTACCCGCCGAGCTGGTTCGTTCTCCTCATCATCGCCGGAGTCATCGGCTCGATCGGCATCCTGACCAATTCGCAGATCCTCATCGTCGCCGCCATGGTCGTCGGACCCGAATACGGCGCCATCACTGCCATCGCCCGAGCGGGAACCCGGCGAGATGGCCGAACAGCTCGGCGGGGTCTCACTGCATTGGGGCTCGGATTTACCGGGGCCGTCATCGCCTCACTCACCCTCGCCCTGATCATTCGGGCGGCTGGAGTGACCCCTAGGGCGTTCGAGATCGGGGTACGACCAGTGTCTGACCTGATCAATTCCCCCAATGTGTTCTCGGTGATCGTGGCGGTGCTCGCTGGCATTGTCGGAGTGATCTCGCTCACCGAGTCGCGAGTCAGCACGCTTATCGGCGTGTTCATCTCGGTGACGACCATTCCTGCCGCGGCCGATATTGGGCTCTCGGTCGGCTACGCATCGTGGCACGAGGCCTTGGGCTCGTTCTTCCAGCTCTTGCTCAACGTGTCCATTCTGATCGTGGTGGGCATGATCATGCTCGTCGTACAGAGACGCATCTGGAATCGGGTGGCGCCGACCAACGGCGAGACCAAAGGTCGGCGTAGATCGCGGACCGAGCGGTAGAACGGTCACCCCGGGACTGCCTCCGAGGACTCGTCGGTCTCCGGCTCACGGCGTAGGCCCAGGACCCGGGCCAGCGGCACTGCGGTGAGGCCGTACACAGCGACCGTACCCACGATGACCAAAAAGGTGGCGGGCAGGAGCTTGTTCGCTCCGGCCACCCCACTGGCCACCAGCGGGGCCGAGAAGGTGGCAGCAGTGGACGCGGCGATGATGCCTCGCGGGTCCATGGCCCCGACGAAGGTCCGCTCTTGTCTGGTGAGACTGGTGCGCGCCGTGGCCAGGAGGGCCACCAGAGGGCGTACGACCAGCACCAAGCATACGATCAGGCCGATCGATGGCCACAGGACTCCCTTCAGCGATGCCGGGGTGACCGTGGCGGAGATGGAGATGAAGAGAAGCCCAATCGTCAACTGCACGATCGTCTGGAAGAACGGTCGATCCTCGGGGGTGCGAAGACCGGGGAGGTTGGCCAGGGCGATCCCCATGGTGAGGGCTGCGACCAACCCGGTATCGTCCCGGATGGCATCGCAGAGGGCAGCGACGGTCAACACGGTGGCGACGATCGTCTCGGTGGCCATGAGACGAGAGAGCCGCAACTTCCCCAGCACGATCCAGAGCACGAACACTCCGACCGCACCGCCGGCAACGCCAATACCAACGCGAGCCAGGAGCTCGAGTAGGTCCTGCAGTATGTGTCGTCCGTTGCCCGACTGGATGCCCTGGAAGACCAGGACCCCGATGACCGCTCCCAGTGGGTCGACCGAGGTGCTCTCCCATCCAAGGACGGACACCAACTTCTGGCCCGGACGGGCAGCGCTCAGCAGAGGGGCGACCACGGTGGGCCCTGAGACGATGAGGATCGCTCCGAGCATCAGTGCGGCCTTGGACGGAAGTCCCAGCAGCGGCGCGGCGAAGGCGGCGGCCCCTGCCCAGGTGATGGGAATGCCTGCATAGAGGAGGCGGCGAACCACGCGCCGGCTGTGCCCCTCGAGCTCATTGAAGACGAGGTCGAGCGCGCCGTCAAACAAGATGATGGCGACGGCCAGGCTCACCATGGGCGAGAACGCAGCCCCGAAGATCCTATTCGGGTTGATGCTGCTGGTCAGGATGCCGGCCACGAACCCGACTGGGAGTAGGAGGATGATCGCCGGAAAACGGAACCTGTTGGCGAGGACCTGGCAACCGATGGCCAGGGCGAATGTCAACCCGATGCCGACGAAGATATTTGATGCCGTCACCGGCCCGCAGGCTTCCCTGTTCCAGGGGCCAGCATCCCCTTCAGCCCTTGAACCTGTGGCCGGTGGTCACCATGACAATGCACTCCCGATCACAGGTCGTGCGGTCAGATTAGGTGGTTCGTGCCCGCCCGGCCAGACGAGGAACGCATAGATGCCGACGGACTTCCGACCGGTATCCGGCGGGGCAAAGACATCGGCCGTCGCAGGAAGGAAGGCCGCCACGGAGGCTCGATCACGGCACCGACTTCAATCGCGGCCACAATCACCCAGATAGGGTGACGATCCGACTGGCTACTCCCTGTCACTCTTGGTTTATGGTGTTGCCACAGCATGGGGCGACGGAACTCGGCTTCTGGGCCCTCGACCGGGCTTCGATGTCAACCGGGCCACGACCGGCCGGAGTACCGTCGATGCCTTTCCATTAGCTACAACGAATGAATTGGAGAACGATGACCGATCACTCCGGACAGCATCGAGTCGAGATCAACACGACGGCGATCGCCGCCGGTGCGGTGATAGCCGTCATCGGGGTGCTCCTCATCAGCGTCGGCGGCTCGATCGCCGGTGGCACCCTGGTGTCGGCTGCTCGGACCTGGGTCCGTCAACTGGAGACGCCGCCCAGCGAGACGGCGAAGGCGGTGCTTCGTCAGTTCGGGACCGCTGCAACGACGGGGATATCGGCGGGAGTGGGATCCTGGCAGGGCCAATCGCCTAATTCCTGATGCAGGAAGGCACGACAATGACGGACACGGGTTCTTCAGAGTGGCCGTATCCGGCCGAGCTCGACGCCATGGTGGCCGCTCCTGACTATCACGACCTTCTGTTCGAGGACGACCGAGTCCGCGTCCTGGACGCCCATGTGGCGCCAGGCGACACCGTACCCGTCCACACGCATCAGTGGGGAGGCGTTCTGTACATCCTCTCGGACAGCGACTTCGTGCGACGGGACCCCGATGGGACAGTACTGGCCGACACGAGGGTGTCGGCCTCGGATCTCGCTGACGGATCTGCCGTCTGGGGTGACCCCCTCACGCCCCATTCGCTCGAGAACGTGGGGTCAAAGGAGCTCCGGACGATCACCGTGGAGATGAAGCGTGCCGGAACCGGCTGACGTCTTGGGTGGACATGAGGTATGACCGCTTACTGCTGATCGGCATGATGGGAGTTGGGAAGACGACCGTCGGGACGTTGCTGGCCGAGCGGCTCGGGTGGGGGTATCTCGACTCTGACGCCCAGGTGGCCCGGGCTACCGGCCGAAACGTCGCCGACATCTTCTCCGAGGACGGCGAGGGTGCAATACGGGTCCAAGAGACCAGGGCACTTATGGAGGCAGTGTCGAGCTCAGCCCCCATGGTGATCTCGGTGGCTGGCGGCGCAGTTCTCTCCGAGGAGAACCGAGCACTCTTGTCCCGATCGGGAGTGGTCGTGTGGTTACGGGCCCGTCCGGAAACGTCGGCCGAACGGATCGGCGACGGCCATGGACGCCCGCCGTTGGGAGATGACCCGGCCGCGGCCCTGAGCGCGCTGTACGAGGTTCGAGCCCCCTTCTATGCCCAACTGGCATCGGTGATCGTCGACGTCGACGATCTCTCTCCCCAGGCGGTCGCCGAACGGGTGCTGGGCGACCTCGGTCAACCAGAATCGGGCGCGGGAGCCTGAGGTCCCTGGCACTCGTAAGGCGTGACGAGACGGTGCCTCTGACTGTCACCTCGCCCCGACCACCACAGGAGGAAGTTCAGTGACCCAACCGACCGATCCACTCCCGAGTTGGGGAAACGCCGGCCAAGGGGTCTATCGTTGATTTCGTCGATGCGGTCACCGATTCCAGGTCCGACGCATATGTACCCGAAGGCGATCGTGTGGCCGTGTTCGACAACGACGGCACCCTGTGGGCGGAACTTCCCATGTACGCCCAGTTGGCCTTTGCCATCGACCGTGCGGCAGAGCTCGGCCGGCCCGTTGACCTCGAAGAGTTGAAGACGGGCGGCATCGGTGCCGTCCTCGAGCTCGTGAAGCTCACCCACGGAAACGTCGCCACCGCGGAGTTCGACCAAGCATGTCGTCGGTGGATAGCCACGGCCCGACACCCTCGCTTCGGCGTCTCGTATAAGGCCACCGTCTACCAGCCCATGCTGGAGCTGTTGCAGCTCCTCGATGACAACGGCTTTTCCTGTTGGATCTTCTCGGGAGGGGGAGCGGACTTCATGCGGGCGTGGGCGACCGAGGTCTATGGGCTTCCTACCTATCGCCTGATCGGCAGCATCGGGACTACCGAGTTCCGAATAGGCGACAACGGACCCGAGCTTTTCAAGGGCACCGACTTGCAGATCCTCAACGATGGGCCGCAAAAGCCGGTCTCGATTCACACGCACGTCGGGCAACGGCCGATCCTGGCCGCCGGCAACACCGACGGGGATCTGCCCATGCTCCAGTGGACGGCAGGCAGCCAGTATCGGACTTTGCAACTGGCGGTCCACCACACCGATGGCGATCGGGAGTACGCCTATGACAGCGATCCGCTGCTGGGCAGCGGCACCGGAAACCTCCTGAAGGCTGCAGCCGACGGCAACTGGACCGTGGTTGATATGGCTGCCGATTGGGCAACCGTTTTCCCGACTTCGTAACCTGCGCTACGAAGCGTCGGGCTAGAGGGTCGCGGGCTAGAGGGTCGCGTCCCTCTCACACCGGCGACGTGGCCGTCTCCGCCTCGATGAGCAGCGAGACGGCTTCGATCAGCGCAAGGTGGGTGAAGGCCTGGGGGAAGTTTCCCAGGTGCTCACCGCTGGAGGCCTCGATCTCCTCGGCGTAGAGATACAGCGGTCCGGCGAGATTCAACAGCTTCTGGCAGAGCGCCCGAGCCCTCGCCGTCTCCCCGATCATGGCCAGGGCGGAGACGAGCCAGAAGGAGCAGATGGTGAAGGTGCCCTCCTCGCCGGCAAATCCGGTGTCGGTGCTGTCGACCTTGTACCGGAGGACCAGGCCGTCCTGGGTCAGCTCGTCGGCGATGGCCAGGACCGTGGCCCGCACCCGTTCATCGTCGGGGGGCAGAAAGCCCATGATCGGTATAAGCAGGAGAGAGGCGTCGAGCTCGGCGTTGCCGTAGTGCTGCCGGAATCGGCCGTGGTCATCAACGCCCTTGTCGAGAATGTCGGCCTTCATCTCATCGGCCGACTTCCTCCACCTCGCCGCTCGTTCATCGTCACCGCGTACCGTGGCCAAGTCGGCTCCTCGGTCTGCGGCCACCCAACACAAGACCTTGGAGGCAGTGAAATGCTCGGGATCACCTCGGATTTCCCAGATGCCCTGGTCCGGTCCCTCCCCCTTCTCGATGGCATCGTCGACGAAGCCGGCCAGGCCCTCCCAGACCCCCGGCACGATCCCGGAGGCGCGCCCTCCGAAATGGGAATCGACGGCGTCGAGCAGCATGCCCCAGACGTCGTTCTGGTGCTGGTTCCACGCCCCGTTGCCCACCCGCACCGGGGCCGAGTTGCGGTAGCCGCTCAGGTGGTCGAGCGTCTTTTCCGTGAGGTCCCGCTCACCCCCGATGCCATACATGATCTGCAGCTCGAACTTGCTACCGATTTTATCGCCCCCACTCACCGCCTCCAGGACGAAGGCGAAGTACTCGAGTGCCTCCCAGTCGAAACCCAAGCGGTAGAGGGCCCGCAGCATGAAACCGGTGTCCCTGATCCAGGTGAATCGATAGTCCCAGTTGCGCGCGCCACCCGGCGTCTCCGGCAGCGACGTCGTCGACGCGGCCATGATGGCTCCCGTTGGTGCATAGCTGAGACCCTTCAGCGTCAGCGCACTCCGCTCGAGGTAGTGCCGCCACGGATGGTCCGGGAAGATACCGGTCCCGAGCCAGTTCCTCCAGTAGGTGACGGTGCAGTCGAGGGCGGTGGTCGCTTCCTCGTTGGTCTTCGGGGCTGTACCGTTCCACGAGAGGGCGACAAAGGCCGACTGACCTTCCTCCAAGGTGGTGCGGCCATAACACCGTGCGCCCACCAGACCGATCCGGAGACTGCTGGACAGCGTAAGGCCGCCTTCACCCTCCCGTGCGGCGACCGTGACTTCGTGATCCCCGTCTCCCGCGTAGCTCCAGTCCCCTGGCGTGGTCCCGTAGTCGAAGAGGGGAATGCAGTTGACCAGGACTTCCACCCGGCCGGCAATGCAGGTCGCCGTGCGCACGAGCGTGCCGGTCGGCGACTCGTCGCCCGCCGCCCGCCGGTACTCGGGGCGCCGAGCCTCGTCGGCCGTCGGCTGGACGACCAGGAAGTCGTGCACCAGCAGCCAACCGGTCGGCGTGTGCCAGGTCGTCTCGAGAACCATGGTGCCGGGCACGTAGCGACGTTGGTGGGGCACCTGCGTATTGGAGGGACCGAAGCGGAACGAACCGGCACCACGGTCGAGCAGCGCGCCAAAGACGCTGGGCGAGTCTGGGCGGGGCAGGCAGAGCCATTCGACCGATCCGTCTGGCGCCACCAGGCAATTGTTCTCGCAGTCCGAGAGGAATCCGTAATCGGCGATCGGGGGAAACAGGCTCATGAAACGGCTCCTCGGCTTTGGGTGCGACCGGCGCACGACGTCCTACAGCAAGCAAGAGCAGCCTTTTCACCGGCTGCACGGGTTTGGCACGTGCGCCCCGGGCTGCCTTGCGCCGAGGAGCACCGACCGTCATCGCTCAGGTTAGGGATGGACGTCCCCTTCGGCATCACCCTGAGTGGGTGAGATTGGTCGGAGTGGGTGAGATTGGTCGGAGTGGGTGAGATTGGTCGCCGCTGCCGTGAATCGGAACACAGAATGGGGCGAGGCCGGCATCGGATGCCGATCCTGAGCACGAAATGGGGCACCATGACCACCGAAATCACCCCGAGCGCACTGCGGACGCCCCGGGCTGCCGCATTCGCCGGCATCGCCTTCGCCGTTCTTTTCGCCATCATCGTGGTGCTCATTCACCAGGCCGTGCCGGCCAGCCCGGGCGACGCCGGGGCATGGCTGACCGATCCGGGGCGACGAGGAAGCGTGCAGTTCGCGCTCGAGCTCGTGCCCTTTTGCGGGATCTCCTTCCTCTGGTTCATGGGCGCGCTCCGGTCTCGGATCGCCGGCCCAGAGGAGAGGTTCTTTGCCACCCTCTTCCTGGGTAGCGGTCTTTTGTTCGTGGCCATGCTCTTCGCCTTGGCGGCGCTGTTCGGTGGACTGATCTCGATCGCCGCCCTCCACGGGGGTCGGCCTCCGCTCGACGTGTGGCAGCTGGGCAGCGCCACCACTTCCAACTTGACCAAGATCTACGCCATGCGGATGGCTGCGGTATTCACGATCTCCGCCTCGACCATTGCGTGGCGCCTGGGTCTACACCACCGAACCATCGCATGGGCGGGTTACCTCGTTGGCCTCATCCTGCTCGTCGCCGGTACCACCATCCCGTGGATCGAGATCGTCTTCCCGGTTTGGGTCCTGCTGGTCAGTGTCAACATTCTCTTCCTCACCTATCGCCAGCCGATCCTGGCCATAGAAGGAGTCGATGACCTGTCGACACCGACCGGGGATTGAGCGGGGATTGGCCATCCCACTCCCGTGGCCATGCCCGTCGCAGGACTGGGCCGACCCTCACTTCAGGATGTTGACTGCCCGGGCGATGACCAGGCCAAGGATGAGCAGTGACCCTGACGCCTCGATGGCCATGAGCAGCTTGACCCACCGGGCGAGGGGCATGACGTCGGTCGGGCTGAAGGCGGTGGCGTTGGTGAAGCCGACGTAGAGGTAGTCGAAGAATTGGGGGCGCCACCCGGGCGGGGCCACACCCGGACTGAGATGTTCGGGGAAGGCCATGTCGGGGAACTGGCGTGGGGCGAGGAACCGCTCCTCGGGGCCACCGCCGTCGAGCTCCCAGAAGACGAACGAGAAGCTGATGATGATGTAGATCCACACGAGAAACCCGACCCGTAGCAGCTCGGTGGGCGACGACGTGTAGGGGCCGCCGCGGATGATGTCGGTGACCAGGTGCACGGCGACCACGATGGCCCCGGCCACCAGCACGATGACCAATGCCACCGAGAGCACCCGGATCGAGGACTGCCGGCGATCGATCCGACCCGGGTCGGAGGCGATCAGGGCCACGAGCAACACGCCCTCTAGCGCCGGCGCCAGCCACCGGGACACAAAGGTGAAACCACTCGGGAAGAGGAACGGCAGAACCATGGCCACGATCAGGGTGATGGCCATAGGCCAGCGCTTCTCGCCCTGGGCTCTGTCGTTGTGGGAATCGACCGGCGGGACTCTCTTCACGCGTACGGCTCTTATACCTTCTCGTGTCTCAGCTCCGGCGTTCTGTCTTGTCCCTACTCATCCCCTTCGTTCTTCTCGGCGGGCCTTGCGACGCCGGTGCCGGCGGAGCACGCCGAGCCCGAACCATACCAGCGCGCCGACAACGGCCGTGACCAGGGTAAAGAGCCAAAGAGGCCAGGTGAAGCTCCAGGCCAAGAAGTGAAGGGTGATGTCCTCCGTGTTCTGGACCATGAAGATGATCAGAAGCGCTCCCCCGGCAAGCGTGGTGATCGCCCCGCCGCTGAGCCGGGCTCGCTTTCGGCCTTCAGTGGGTGGCTGTTCAGGCATGGTGGCTCCTTCTCTATGAACTATGGTTCGAGGGCAACCGCAGTCGACTGGGGTGCGGCATTTCGGCTCCTCCACCTGCTCTGGATCATCGCGATCATCCTCATCGTCGCTTGGCTGATCGGGTTGCCTTCGGAAGCGGCTCCACTCCTTCGGCGAGGCGCTGACTGCACTCTGGCCTGGCCGGTCAGGCGACCTCATCCGTTCCGCGTCGTCGCACGCCCGGTCCCGCAGCGACCACGGCGAGTACGCGAACCATCTGCCGATCGACCCCCGTCGACGGGGGTGTATCCCATCCTCACAGGAAGAGCAGGTGAGAGCATCACCCTCGCTGGGTGATTAGCGTTCAACGAGAAGAACATAGGTGCAGGGCTCATCATGCGGTCGGTTCGGGACCGACCGGTCGGGTTCCGCATGTCGGCCAGGACGGAGCTCATGGGAAGCGGACACGTCATCCCCGATTCGGCCCGGTCGGTCCGCCACGGGGACGCGCCGCCCGAGCCGAGCCGAGCGAGCCCGCACCATTGTCGCCGCAGAGGTGCGGGGGGGCGCTCGCCACCATCGCCCTCCGGCCGGCGAGACCCCGTTCGGATCAGCGAGCACCTACGGGCTGGACGGGGCCGGACAGCCGTGTTTCTTCGTGAGCACCATGGCCGAGCACACCCACAACCTCGACGCCGATCCCCCAGTGACAGAGGAAACCCCCGCCGGAGCGGACCCTCTGGCCTCGGGACGGGTTACCCTTCTCGGGGCCGCAACGGCGTGGTCGGCCCCGACGAACGTGGCGCGGCCCGCGTCGCGTACCTGGTCGCCAACCCGGCGGCCTTCTGCAGCCACCTCAGTCAGCCACCGGACCGCACAATCGCGGTACGCCGGAACTTACCCACATCGTGGATCATCTGGCCGAATGGGTAGAGGACCATCTGAACATAAGAGCCCATCAATGCGAACGGCGAGAGCCTCTTTTCCAATGGGAACTCGGGATCGGCGATACCGGTGTCGGGGTATTCATCCCAGCCTCGGTATTGGGTCTTGAAGATCTGGTCCCAGACGCTGAACACGGTACCGAAATTCACGTCGATGTGCTCGGTGGCGTGGGAGTGGTGGACCCGGTGCGATTGTGGAGTGACCAAGATGTATCGGAGTGGGCCCATGTTGGTCCGCACCGCGGTGTGAGTGAACGCGGTGAAGTAGGTGGTGGCGACGGCAAGGGCGAAAGCGGCCGGGGCCGAGAGGCCGAGGAGGCGGGCGGGAACGACCACGATCGTCGCCTCGATGACGGCCTCGACGAAGTGAACTCGATTGTCGGTCAAGGTGTTGAGGCTGGGCGCGGCATGGTGCACGGCATGGAAGTACCAGAAGGTTGGCACTTTGTGGCGGGTCCAATGGGTGAACCAGAACAGGAAGTCCGTGGCGACGAAGGCAAAAATCGCGGTCGGTGTCACTCCAATGAGCGAAGTCAGGTGGACGGTGTAGTCCCCCAGCACATGGGTGTACATCGCATTGAGCATCGAGGCCCACAGGGCCACCATGGTCAAGGCAAGGACCGGGGCGAAGATGATCCAGACCAGGTCCTGACCACCCCCAAGGCTCAGTATTCCTCGGCCGGGTTGCGCGGGCCACAGACGCTCCATTATCAACAGACACACGACCAGGCCCCAATACCAGGGGTTCAGGATGGCCAATCGCCAGCCGGCCCAGACGTTGGCCGCTACCAAGTGGACAGTATGGGCATCGAGCGACGAGACAATGGTGTGGGACTCGGCGATGATCCCGATGAGGAGGAGCACAAAAACCACCACCGCTACGGCACTGCCGATTCTCCGCCGCTGGCGGCGCTGCCAATCCCGGCTTTTGTCAGTGACTATCCCGCCACCTTCCATGATGCGCTCCCCTCTGTCGAGGCCTTCGGTTGGCTGGACAGTGTCCATTACTATGACGCAACCTCAACGATGTTGCGGCGATGAGTGGCTCTTTCGATGTGCTGCGATGGACCAGGCAGTCGAGGAGCCAGTGGACGAGTGACCGACACCGCTGGGCCGCCCACGGTGCGGACGGTGGAACGCCTTCCTGGCTTACGCTGGTGCCACCGGACCAGGAGCTGGACCGCAGTGCGTTGAGGAGCGAGCATGGAAATAAAGGAACTCGGCCATCTGGTGCTCTACGTCCACAATGTCGAGCGGTCAGCGGCCTTCTACCGTGACGTTCTCGGGTGGCGCGAGATCCTGTCCGCACCCGATGACGGCCCGGCGCAGATGGCTGCCTTCTCCGCTCCGTCCGGCCGGACCCACCACGAGCTGTTGCTCATCCAGGTGGGCGACCAGGCGCTGCCCATTCCCGCCGGGCGGCGGGTCGGCCTGTACCATTTCGGCCTCAAGGTCGGCGACAGCGACGACGAGCTACGCGACGCCCTCGAGACGCTCAAAGCCAACGGCGTCCAGATGGTGGGGGCCAGCGACCACACCGTCACCCACAGCCTTTACATCCTGGACCCCGACGGAAACGAGATCGAGCTCTATGTCGACGTGCCGGGGGTCGACTGGCTGGCCGACCCGACTCTGGTGGCCGCCCCGATCCGACCGCTGAAGCTCTGAGCCCAAGCGCCTGAGCGTGGCAAGGCCCGGTTGCGCCGCTACGACAGGGTGCACCGCTATGAGTCGGTGCGCCTCTATGAGAGGGAGGGCTTGGGCCCCGGCTCAGTCCCCTCATGGCCGGCGACTCCCTCATGGCCAGCGACGTCGGGGGCGTCATCTTTTCCGTGGGGCCCCTCTGGCCCACCGTAGGCCCGGACCAGCAGGGCCGACCGCCCGAGCACGAACACTCCCCCGACCGCAAGGAACCCCCCCAGGGCCTGGGTAAAGAGGGCGAGCGCATCGTGGCGGACGTACTCGTTGAAACCGAGCACCCCGAGCAACACCGCGACGGTGGGCTCGACCGTGTCGATGATCGGCAGCGAGCTCTCGAGCGACCCCGCCTGGTACGCACTCTGGGAGAAGAGAAAGCCGACGATCCCGACCCCGATCAGGGCATAGGTCTGCCAGCTGGTCAAGGCCAGCGACACGCCCTGGCTGACCAGGTACGTGAACGTCTTGGTCAACAGAGCCAGGAGGGCGAAGCAGATGGCGGCGGCCGCAGCCAGCAACGAGGCGCGATAGCGGGCAAACGCACCGGCGAGGATCACCGAGCCGACGATGGCTCCGGCACAGGGAACCCCCAGGAGCACCCATGTCCCGTTGCTCGGATTGGGGGTACCCCCGGTCGGCCTGGCCGTGGCAAGGAACAGGGTCACGCCGGCGACCACGGCTGCGGCTGCGGCCCATTCGCTCCATTCCGGTTGGCGATGCTCGCTCTCGACGGCGAAGGGGAGGGCAAAGACCAGCTCCATCGCGATCAGGGGCTCGACGAAGGCCACGTTTCCCAGGAACAAGGCAAGGGCCTGGACGACGTAAGCGGCGATCATGCAGGCCACACCGGCTAACCAGATCGGCCGGTGGAAGAGGTCCATGAGCAGCCGGAAGTGGAGCGAGGTGGAAGACGGCTCGGCCCGAGCGGCCCGTTGCTGGAGCACCGCCGAGGCGGCGAACGCGGCGGCGGCGGCGAGGGCGAGCAACGCCGAGGCGGGTAGGTTCACCGTTACCGAGGCGGGTAGGTTCACCGTTGCCCCGTTTCGGCTCCGACGACGGCGCCGACAAGGCCCACGACTCGGACCACAGCACGGCCCACGGCCCGGCCGCCGGGGCGGTGGCCGACCGCTGCGGCCGCGAGTAGGGGGATCACGGCGTTGTACTGGGAGGATCCGGACCGGCTCATGGTGTCGTTAGCCGACCATACCGGAGGCACACCGGTCCACTAGGACTCTTGGGTGGGAGTGGCGAACTGAGATCGAGGGCCGGGACTTCGGCTTGGCCGACCCGGCAAACTGCTTGCCCGCTAAATCGAAACGTGTTCTACTGATCGGTCGATGACTTTCAACCTGGCTGACCTGTTCGAGAACGCCGTCGACGCCTTCGGCGACCGTGCGTACCTCGTAGCCGAGGGCAAACGACGGACCTACGCGCAGATGGAGGAGCGGGCCAATCGGTTGGCCCACCACCTGGCCGCCAACGGCGTCGGTCAGGGCGACCACGTGGGTATCTACTCCCTCAACAGCGTGGAATGGGTGGAGACGGCGTGGGCCGTCTTCAAGCTGCGGGCGGTGTGGATCAACATCAACTTCCGCTACGTGGAAGACGAGCTCCGGTACCTGTTCACCAACGCCGACCTCAAGGCCCTGGTCCACCAGCGTTCCTTCAGCCCCCAGGTGGCCGGCGTGCTCGGCGATCTGCCCGACCTGTCCCACATCATCACCGTCGAGGACGGCAGCGACGCGCCGCTCCCCACCGCCAACGCCGTCGCCTACGAGGATGCGGTCGCCTCGGGCGGCCCGGAACGGGACTTCGGACCGCGGTCGAGCGACGACCACTACATCCTCTACACCGGTGGGACGACGGGAATGCCCAAGGGCGTGGTGTGGCGGCACGAGGACGTGTTCTACGCGTTGGGCGGTGGCATCGACCCGATGACCAACACCCGGATCGAGCGTCCCGAGCAGTTGGTGGAAAAGGGACTGGCCGGCTCTCCGATGACGTCCCTGCCCATCGCCCCGCTCATGCACGGGGCCAGCCAGTGGGCGGTCATGGGCCAGAGCTTCCACGGCAACCGGGTCGTCCTGGTGAGCAAGTTCACGCCCCAAGAGGTGTGGCGCCTGGTCGGGGCCGAGAAGGTCAACTCGATCATGATCACCGGCGATGCCATGGGCAAGCCGCTGGTCGAGGCGCTCGACGAACCTGGTGCATCCTACGACCTGTCATCCCTGTACGCCGTGGTGTCCACCGCTGCGTTGTTCTCGGCCCCGGTGAAGGACGAGTTCTTCGCCCACCTGCCCACCGTCGCCATCACCGACGCCATCGGCTCCTCGGAAACGGGCAGCAACGGCATGGTCCTGTTGGACAAGGACCACACGGCGATGAAGAGCGGGCCGACGGTCAGGGCCATCGGGGAGACGGTGGTGCTGGACGAGAACCTGGACCTGGTGAAGCCGGGGTCGGGGGTGACCGGCAAGATCGCCCGCACCGGCGACATCCCCCTCGGGTACTACAACGACCCGGTGAAGACGGCCGAGGTGTTCATCACCGTCGGGGGCACCCGCTACGTGATGCCGGGCGACTTCGCCACGGTGGAGGCGGACGGAACCATCACGCTGTTGGGACGGGGCTCGGTGAGCATCAACTCCGGTGGCGAGAAGATCTACCCCGAGGAGGTCGAGTCGGCCGTCCGCTCCCACCCCGAGGTGTTCGACGCCATCGTGGTCGGGGCGCCCGACGACCGGTGGGGTCAGCGGGTGGCGGCGATCATCCAGCCCCGGGCCGACCGCCATCCGACCCTCGAGGACATCCAGCTGCATTGCCGGAATGCCATCGCCGGCTACAAGGTGCCTCGCCAGCTACACGTCGTCGAGACCATCGTGCGCTCCCCCAGCGGCAAGCCCGACTACCGGTGGGCCGCCGACATCGTGGCCGAAGCACCGCAAGAGTCGGACTCGGGCGGGGCCCGGACCGCAGCCGAAGCGGGCTGACCGCCCCCGAGGACCGCTCCGCCACAGAGCGGGCTCGTTGCTGACCGACCCGTCGTGACGGACGTCCTCAGTGCGGGCCCACGAGTTGTCCCGACACCACGCTCCACCCAGGTGGCAGCGACGCGGGTGCGCCTTGGATGCCAGACGACGTGATGCCGGTCAACGTGGCCGTGCCCAGGCTGGCTGCGTTGAGCACGGTGCCGACGAGCACCCCTCCCGACAGGTTGGCGCCCGACAGGTTGACGCCGGTGAGGTTGGCCCCGGCGAGGTTGACGCCGACCAGGTTGGCCCCGGCGAGGTTGACGCCGGTGAAGTTGAGGCCGTGGAGGTCGTCCCATGCCAGCTGGGCCGTGGGTCCGACCAAGTGGCCGCCGAGCACGGCGAAGCCGCTGGGAAGGGTCGGGGCCCCGGTGAGCCCGGACGAGGTCACGTTGGTCAGCGTGGCCTGGGAGAGGTCGGCGCTGGTGAGGTTGTCGTTGGTCAGGGCGGCACCGGTCAGGTTGGCCCCGGCCAACGAGACCCCGGTCAGGTTGAGGCCGGCGATGTTCGACCAGGCCAGGTTGACCCCGGGCCCGATGAGGAATCCTCCACCGCATACCCACCCGGCGCCGAGGGTCGGACACCCCTGGATGCCGTTGGCCACCGCCCCGGTCAAGGTGGCACCGGTCAGGTTGGCCCCGGTCAGGGTGGCCCCTTGGAGCCCGACGTTGGACAGGTTGGCCCCCGAGAGGTTGACGCCGGTGAGGTTGGCGCCGGCGAGGTTGACGCCGACCAGGTTGGCCCCGGTGAGGTTGACGCCGGTGAAGTTGAGGCCGTGGAGGTCGTCCCATGCCAGCTGGGCCGTGGGTCCGACCAAGTGGCCGCCGAGCACGGCGAAGCCGCTGGGAAGGGTCGGGGCCCCGGTGAGCCCGGACGAGGTCACGTTGGTCAGCGTGGCCTGGGAGAGGTCGGCGCTGGTGAGGTTGTCGTTGGTCAGGGCGGCACCGGTCAGGTTGGCCCCGGCCAACGAGACCCCGGTCAGGTTGAGGCCGGCGATGTTCGACCAGGCCAGGTTGACCCCGGGCCCGATGAGGAATCCTCCACCGCATACCCACCCGGCGCCGAGGGTCGGACACCCCTGGATGCCGTTGGCCACCGCCCCGGTCAAGGTGGCACCGGTCAGGTTGGCCCCGGTCAGGGTGGCCCCTTGGAGCCCGACGTTGGACAGGTTGGCCCCCGAGAGGTTGACGCCGGTGAGGTTGGCGCCGGCGAGGTTGACGCCGACCAGGTTGGCCCCGGTGAGGTTGACGCCGGTGAAGTTGAGGCCGTGGAGGTCGTCCCATGCCAGCTGGGCCGTGGGTCCGACCAAGTGGCCGCCGAGCACGGCGAAGCCGCTGGGAAGGGTCGGGGCCCCGGTGAGCCCGGACGAGGTCACGTTGGTCAGCGTGGCCTGGGAGAGGTCGGCGCTGGTGAGGTTGTCGTTGGTCAGGGCGGCACCGGTCAGGTTGGCCCCGGCCAACGAGACCCCGGTCAGGTTGAGGCCGGCGATGTTCGACCAGGCCAGGTTGACCCCGGGCCCGATGAGGAATCCTCCACCGCATACCCACCCGGCGCCGAGGGTCGGACACCCCTGGATGCCGTTGGCCACCGCCCCGGTCAAGGTGGCACCGGTCAGGTTGGCCCCGGTCAGGGTGGCCCCTTGGAGCCCGACGTTGGACAGGTTGGCCCCCGAGAGGTTGACGCCGGTGAGGTTGGCGCCGGCGAGGTTGACGCCGACCAGGTTGGCCCCGGGTCCGAGGAGGATGCCCGACCGTATGACCCAGGACGCTGGTAGTACGGGCGATCCGGTCAGGCCACGACCGACCACACCGGTCAACGTGGCCTGCGAGAGGTCTACACCGCTGAGGTCGAGACCGGTGAGGGTGGCGTCGGTGAGATCAGCCGAAGGGCCCAGGAGAAAGCCGCCCTCAAGGCTCCACCCGCTCGGCAGTTGGGTGGACCAGTAGCTGACAACGGCGCCGGATGCCACGTGAACCAGGTGCACGGCGCGGAAGTCGGCCCCCGAAAGCGTCGCTCCGAACAGGTCGACGTTGGTGAGGGTGCCGGACGGGAGGGTGACCCCGGTGAGGTTGGCACCGGGTCCGAGAAGGAAGCCTCCGAGGAGGGCCCAGCCCGCAGGGAGCAGCGGGGTTCCGATGACGCCCTGGGCCGTCACCCCGTTCAGCAGGGTGCCGGACAGGTCGACGCCGGTGAGGTTCGTCCCGTCGAGGATGGCGCCGTCGAGGTCGGCCCCGGCCAGGGATATGCCGGTCAGATCGAATCCGGACAGGTCGTCACCGGTCAACGACAGGCCGGGACCGACGAGGTCCCCGTCGACCAGGGACCAGCCGGCAGAAAAGGTCGCCGACCCGACCAGGTCGGCGGCGTGGACCGACGCAAGCGTGGCTCCGGTGAAGTTGGCGCCGGCCACCATTGCCCCGTCGAGGTCGGCGCCGGTGAGGTTGGAACCGGAGAAGTTGGCGTTGCTGAGGTCATAGCCGGCGAGGTTCACCCCGGCCAGGTCGGCCCCGGCGAAGTTCAGCCCGGCCACGCTGCGATCGGCGATGTTGGTGGCCGACGCAGGAGCCGGGGGCCCACCGGGCGGGTCGGCGACAACCGACGAGAGTGTGGGGTCGCCAGGCGTCATGGTCTGATCGCAGGCGGTGCCCGAGGGTGCCGGGCTCTCGTTCCAGACCAGGAAACCGCTGACACCGGCGGCGAACTGAGCCTGTTCCTTGTGCAGGAGCTCGTCGGCGCGCACCGTGGGGGTGACACAGCCGGGATCGGTGCTCGACGCATCGATGCCGACTTCGGCGTCGATGATGGGCTTGCCCGCGGCCGCCGCTCGACCGATCTCGTCGGATGGGCTCGACCCCGCTGGTTGGGTGTCGAGCGGTATGGCGCCGTTGTAGTCGTGGAAGGACAGCACGTCGATCCCCGTGCTGGCGGCCACGGTGGACAGGTCGGCTCCTTCGAGGCCGCACGCGGTATTCGATCCGAACCCGGCTTCGATCAGGTGCTGGGGGTCGAGCGCGTCGATGGCCGCGCCGACGGTGTCATAGAAGTGGCGGAGGGCCGCAGTGGCCGATGTCTCGTTGCACACCCACGGGGCGGAGCACCCGTCCAGCGTGGCCTGGCCGGTGCACGTGGACGCGTCGGGCTCGCCGATCGGCTCGTACATGGCCAACGCCGGCGAGCTCCGGTAGCGGGCCACGAAGGCCTGGACGTAGGACAGGTACGAGAGCGTCGGTGCCGGTACCCCCGCCGCGGTGGCCAGGGCGGGGGGCGAGAGCGAGGTGAAGCCTCCGTTGAACCAGTCGAGGCTCTTTTGCACGCCCTCGTCGCACTGGCCCCATTCGTTGGCCAGTACGGGGATGAGGAGCACGCCGCGGGCCTCGGCGTCGGCGAAGACGCGGTCGATGCCGGTGAAGTCGAGGGCATCGGTGGCGGGATTCGTCGCGTACCCTCCCTGGAACGCCTCGAAGCGCACCACCGCCCCCGACGGCAGGGAATCGATGACCTGGGACACCTGAGCATCGGTGTTGGGCGTGGGGCACGTCGACGTCACTCCGGCGTCACCAGCCAGGCCGCGCGCGTTCACCCCGGCCAGGTGCGCAGGCTGCCCGTTGACCAGGAGGGTGCTTCCCTGCGCAGACAACACCGGTGTTGCCGCCGAGGCTGTGGTCATCGACGCGGACGAAGCGACGACCACGCCGGCCAGCACCGCGGTGGCCGCGACCGCCGATCGCAGCAGCGTCCGCGCCCTCGTGCGTCCGGAGAACCCCAGGTGGATGGGCTTGGCTTCCATTCGCATGACCCCCGTCGGCCGAACTGGTCCAGTAAGAGTGGACCGCCCCGGGGAAAAGGGCCAATTTGAGCGTCGAGCGGCTTTCTACCCGTGCGGCGTCGAATTGGACTTATGATGACCCCGTGTACCGGAGACCTTCAAACCTCGGAGGTCTCGGTCACGCAGGTAAGGGGTGGTGTTGACGATGCCGTTGGCCATGTTGTTGGGGATGCTCATCGCGACCGTGGTTGCCGGTTATGTGATCGGTCTGACCGCCATGGCCGGAAACGTCCGAGAGCGGACCTGGGCCGCCGTCAACCCGGCACGAGACGAGCGGGCACCCGGCGGACGGTTGACCCGGTAGAGGCGCCACGTTTGGTCGTCTCCGGTGGCCGGGACGGTCATGACCAACGAGGCGATGCCGGCACCGTTTCGGTACAGGGTTGGGTAGCGCTGGTTGATGGCATCGGCCCTGCCGTCCTCCACGGGGTCGGAGACCAGGATGTAGCGGATCCCGCTCCCGGCGGGGACGTTGAGAAACGTGGCGAAGTCATAATCGCTGGTGATCACGAACTGCTTCCGGTTGTCTGACTGCAGCCAGACGTCCCAGCCGATGAAGGTGTCCATCAGGACGGTCCCGTTGGGAAGGTTGAGCCGGTCCAGGTAGTTGGCCAGATATGCGTTATTGCGCAGCGCCGAGGGCGGTGGCGTGTGGTGGCTCGAGTCGACGACGGTGCGCAGTCCCGTCTGCTCGCTCTGGGTGCCCACCAACGGGTTGAGTATCCCGGCCCAGGTGGAGGGGATCGACGTCAGCACGAACACGGCGACCACCGCACCGCCGAGAACCACCTTCACCCGGCGTGACGCAACCAGGGCACCGACCAGCCGGGACAGGTGGGCGACGCTCGGACGGAGCTCGAAGGCCCGCACCCGTCGAAACGTTCTGCCCGGTCCCGCGGACGAGAGGTCGGCCAACCCTTCGGAGCCCGCCCTCCCGCGGTAGGGCCACAGCAGCGTGGCCAGCACGACCATCAGCGGCACGGCCATCAAGAAGAACCGGAACCACGCGAATGTCTCGCCGGACAGCTGGGCGTAGGCCTCGAAGGCGAGCACGCCGCCGAAGACGGCGATGGGCATCAGGCTGTCGAGCTCGGTTCGGCGCACGGCCAGCACCAGGACCACGATCAGGATGATGGGGAGCAGGGGCTCCAGGTACAAGAGGTCGCGGACCACGATGGCGATGGGTCCCCCGGCGAGCTTCTGGAAGGCGACGACGCCGGTCGACGCGTTGGAGACCTGAGACGAGTTCCCGTACTGGGACGAGAATTGCGAGAAGGCGTCCCCCGTGGTGATCCAGCTGGCCAGCGTCCATCCCATGAAGCAGACGACGAACGGAAAGGCCAGGACGGTGCCGTCCACCGCGGCATGCTTCAGGCGCTCCCGCCGGCCCCGGGCCGAGCTCCGCAGGGCGGCCACTCCGATCACCACGGCGGTGGCTGCGGCGGCGGCGGCCACCGCCTCGTAGCGGGTCAGGTAGTCGAGGCCGAGGGCGATCCCGGCCACGACGAGGTCGTTGACCTGGTCGGTGCGCACCCACCTGAGCAGCCGCCGCACCGCCCACAGGGTGAAGAAGATGTACGGCGCTTCGCTCATCCCGTTGCCGCCGTAGAGGACGATCATCGGGTTGAGGGCGAACCCGGCGATGATGATCCATCGCCAGAGAGTGGGTACGCCGCGGTCCAAGGTGATGGCCCGTACCTGCCAGACGGCGCCGGCCATAAAGGCGGCGGCCATGAACGTCCCGGCCTGGCCCTGGGTCAACAGCGGTGGCCACAGGTGGCTGAACAGGAGGAGCGGGATCTCGGCCAGGCTGGGGATCGGGTTCCAGACGAAGCCGACGGCCCCGAGATGGGGATTGCGGCTGAACAGCACGTACCCGGCGTTGGCCACCCGGCTGGGGGCGTCGGAGTCGACCAGGTTGAAATGGAGCGTCAGCACCATGCCCAGAGCGGCGTAGGCGGCAAAGGCGACCAGGTACAGCCCGACGCCGGACCACCGACGGCGACGCCGGCCACTCAGCGGGGAGGACTCGCCCGACTCCAGCACCCGATGGGTGCCGCCGCCGTAGCTCACCCGCCGGGCGGCGTTGGGATGCGGACGCTTCAGGGGTCGGGTCGCGGGACCACCCGGAAGGGACGGAGGAGCGCCTGCCGGCGCCGGCGGGGCCAGGGTCACGGGCCGAGGGTCCCGGCTTGGTCCACGAGATCATCGTCGGGTCTGCCGTCGAGGCCGTGGACGGTCTTCTCCCAGTAGGAGGGCTGGAAGACCAGCTGCACGAAGGCCTTGACCGCGGCCACGCTCATCAGCACCCAGTAGGCGGGGACCAACAGGCAGGCGCCGAGCAGCCGCGGGTTCCGGTCCATTCTGGCCGCCACCAAGCCGCAGTAGATCATGGCCGCGTTGCCGAAGAAGAGCGACAGCATGGCCGGGTAGAACAACCACGGTGGGAACAGGACCCGGATGAACGCCGGCTCACCCAGCTCCCAGGCCAGGGTCAGCCCCCAGAAGAAGGTGTTGACCACGGAGATGATCGGCGTCCCTGCGGTGATGCTGCAGAAGCGCAGAAAACCGCCCGGGCCGAGCTCTTTCCACACCTGGCGGGGCTGGCGGGTATGGACGAGGAACGTCTGCAGGTATCCCTTGTACCAACGGGAGCGCTGCCGCAGCCAGTTGATCGGGTCGCTGTTCGCCTCCTCCAAGGTGACCGACTGGAGCACCGCCGTCCGGTACCCGGCGCGGGCCAGTCGGATGCCCAGATCGGCGTCCTCGGTCACGTTGTAGGGATCCCAGCCCCCCACCTCCTGGAGGACGTCGGTGCGGATGTGGTTCGACGTGCCCCCGAGCGGAATGGGCGAATCGGTGGTCATGAGGCCGGGCAGGATGTACCCGAACCACTGGTTGTACTCGGAGGTGAACCACCGGGTCAGCAGGTTCTGCCCATCGTTGTGGTACGAGAGCTTGGCCTGGATGCAGGCGACCCGGTGCGGCAGGCGTGCGAAGGCGGCAACGGCGCGTCGGAGCTGCAACGGCTCGGGCAGGTCCTCGGCGTCATAGATGGTGGCGAACGTTCCTCGAGCGAAGTGCAGTCCGTAGTTGCACGCCTTGGGCTTGGTCCGGGGCTCCGCCGGGGGTACCAGCACGATGTTGGCTCGCAACACCCCAGCGCGCAGCCCCTCGTAGGCCAACGACACCGTCTTGTGGTCGTCGGCTTCGAGCAGGAGCTGGATGTCGAGCTTGTCGTCCGGATAGTCGAGTGCGCCGAGGCTGTGCATCAGGCGGGTCACCACCTCGGGCTCGTCGAAGGCCGGGACGAAGACGGTGTACACGGGCAGGTCATCGTCGGCGATGGCGCGCGCCTCCTCGTCGGTGATGTGGATCTCGGGGGAGTTGCCCACGCCTCGGGAGAAGAGCATCACCCTGTCGATCAGGTTCGACAGGTAGAGGACCATGGCCAGCGCCACCAGGGTGACCCCGGTCTGGCGCGGCCACAGCACCAGAGCCGCCACCACCAAGGACAGCGCCCCAACCAGCACCAGCCTTTGGCCCCTGGTCACGGTCACCGCAGCCGACATGTGCGGCTGCCCCTCGAACAGGCCGCGCACGCTCTGGTGCAGGGCGACGGCTTGCGCCTCGGACAGGTCAGGATCGGCGACGGTCACGGTGTCCTCGCGTACTGACGGGCCACCACCTGGCCGGAGAAAGCGGTGAGCCGGCCGACGGTGGATGTAGTCGGCCCAGGGCTGGACATCGTCGAGACCCCGCGCAGGATGTCGGTGAACGTGGTGCGAATGCTGTTGTTGGCACCAGGAGCGCCCGGAGCGGGGAAACCGACGACCCCGGACGCGTCCTCGAGGGCCCAGACCGTGACCCGCTGGAAGGTGACGGTCCCGTGTTCGGGGATCTTCCACGTCCAGGTGAGCATGGCCCACTGGGCCTGCACGGGCGATGGTGCGGCATAGGCGTTGGCGTAGAACAGGGTGGCCACCACCCCGTGTCCGAGCGAGACGGTCGTGGGCGACTGCACGTAGGGAACCGACAGTCGATAGCACGAGATCGCCGGGTACACCGACAGCTGCCCGACGCTGGGCGCGGTCAGAGCATCGACCACGATGTGCTGGCGCTCCACTCCGCTCCCGCCGGCGAACCGATAGCGGAACCACGTCGATCCGGTGCCAAAGTAACGCGTCGCCCAGCTCTCGCTCTGACGGGCGTGGGTGGTGGAGAATCCCACGGGGACCACCGGACCCCTCGTCCACCCCGGGCCGGCTATGGGGAGCGACCGCGGGTTGATGGTCGGCGGGGCGAATTTGGCGAATGCGCCCAACGTCGCGCCCAGCACCAACAGGGCCACCATGGCGGCGATGGGCTTTGCCACCACGCCACGCGCCCCCTTGGAGGCAGCCGGCAGTCGAACGGGCATCCGCTTCCGACGCACGGCGACTGCCCCCACCACCACGAGGGCCACCAACGAGGGCACCAGTTGCACCGCCACCGGAGCCAGCACGGTGGAGGCCACAGCGACCGCCGCGACACCGGCCGCCAAGGTGAGCGCCCCGTCGACCAGGCGCCGACGCGCCGGCGGACCCGTTGCCACCACCACGACGACGGTGGTGGCCATGACGTTCAACAGCGCGTAGGTGCCGCTGGTCCCGCCGAGGGCGGCGCCGACGAGTCGGTACGGCAGCGGCCAGCACGCCAGCAAGAAGAACCACGCCGCCCAGGACCGGCCGGTGGCCCGGGTTCCGAACAGGAGGATGCTGCCGACCATGACCAACAGCACCAGGGCCAGGACGTCGATCCGCACCAGACCGGCGATGACCCCGAGACGGGGTCGGAGAAGCACGTCGAGCATGACAATGAAGACGGTGAGACCGATGGCCAGCACCCAGTCGACCTGGCGGTCGTGGATGTCCAGGTCCCTCCCCCGGCGCAGCTGGGTGCCGAGGACGAGCACCAGGCCCCAGACCGGGAGGAGGGCGAGGTAGGCCAACGGGTCGCCGTTGGCCGACTGCACCACCACCGACACCAACGTCTGGTGAAAGCCGAGGCCGACGGCGGCAATCAGGACCAGCCACCGCCCGAGCAGTGGATACGGCCGCTGGTGCCACCACGAGGGCGTCGGTGCGGGAGCCGCCGGCTCGTCTCCGACCGGCGGGGCTCCCACTCCGGCCGGCGGGGACTCCCCTACCGGACGTTGTGGAGCCAGCAGGTCAACCATCGTCGTTGGATGCTGTCCCGCTGGGGTCGGCGGCGACTGTCCCCGTCGTGCTGGTGCCGGGTTGGCCGCTTCCCGCCGAGCCGGTGCCGTCATCACCGCCGTCGGACGATCCCGCCCGAGCCGTCTCATCGGAGGTGTCGGCGGCGCGGCGCCGGTAGCGAACGATGGCCCAGATGGCCAGGGCCAGCACGACGACCACGAACAACACGGCGAGACCGACGTAGAGGAGGCTATGGCCGGGGGCGGTGGCCGTGAACACCGGAGTGCCGCCCGACCTGACCGTCAGGTTCACCGGCGAGCCGGTGGGGCCGACGGCCACCACGTCACCGGTGAGAGCCGACCAACCCGCCGCCGTGTTGCCCAAGGTGGCGAACAGCCGGTCCATGAGCGCCCAGTTCTGGGACGTGCTGGCCAACACCACCGTGCGGTTGCTGTTTGTCTGGTTGAACACCTGGATCGAGGCCAACCGGGAGCTCATGGCGAGTGCCCCACCGGACGGTTTGTCGACCCGGTACACCGATTGCCCCCGGTACTGCAGGGGGGCGCCCATGTTCGCCGGTACGTGATCGTCCGCCGCCACCAGCAACAAGGGCAGCTGATTCCCTTCGGCGGCAGCGAGGGATACGACCGTCGGGCGCAACAGCACCGACGAGAGGCGTTGGAGCCCGCACACCGTCTGGACAGCGGTCGCGAGGCGGGCGGCACTGGGCGTGTCGAAGGCCACCTGGAAGGTGGGCATCAGCGACTGGGGGAGCCCGGTGAAGCCGCCAGTACCGCCGGGGGTGTTGGTGACCTGGACGGTGGAGCGGGGGTCGATGTCGAAGTTCATCGTGCGCCCCGCACTCTGGCAACTGAAGCCGGCGGGAAAGTAGGTCACCGTGAGCAGCACGACCGTCGAGCGCCGGATGAGCGGGGCGGGGATGGTGAACGGGAGGTTCAGGACGCCCGAACCGTTGAGCTGCTGGGTGGCCAGCGTCACCCCTCCCACGCTGGCCTGGGCCGTGGCCTTGGCCCCAGTCTCGACCGGGCTGTAGGCCGCTTTCAGGGCCACGGCCATCGACGTCGCCACCCCGCCCAGGCGGGTCTCGTCGATGGCAAACGACAGCTGTTGTTGGCCGCTGAACGTGGAGGAACCGGTCAGGCCCAGCTGGCTGAAGGTGACGGGGTTCAGCTGCACCGTCGGCGCCACGAGGGGCTTGTCGACCGTGGCGTTGGTGGTCTGCACCACCTTGTGCAGGGCGGAGGTGAGCAGCGTCCCCTGCTCGGGCAACGTGGTGGCCGAGCCGGTCACCGAGAGCAAGGCATTTCCGCTCGGTTGCGATGACAACTGGATGCCTGCGGCACCACTCTGGTTGATGACGACGCCACGGACCAGCGAGCCCGTGGGCAGGCTCGGCGGAGACGGGCTATCCCAAGGCTGCACGGACACGGCGACGGGCACGAGATGGTACGCCGAGGCAGCGCCGGCAGCGATGGTGAGGGCGGCAGTCTCCTCGGCCGGGGTGGGAACTGACGGCACGTACAGGACGAGCTGATGGAGGACCGGCGGGAAGAAGGTGGCGATGGAGTCGGGTGTGGCGAACGATCCCGTGTAGACCGCGGTCGGGTTGATCAGCTGCAGTGGAAGGGCACCGCTGCACGTGCTCGATCTCGTAGCGCCGCCGGCATGGGACTGCTCGAGCACCAAGTTGAAGGTCGCGTAGCCCCCGGCCACTGAGGCGTCATCGATGGGGGCGACGAACGGCACCTTCTGCTGGTGGTCGGAGTTGGCCGGCAGGTTGATGGCGCCGATGTACTGGGTGCCGGAATTGATCACGATCGTCCCGGTGCCGAAGTCCGGCGGGATGATGACGTCGCCCCACAACGAAGCGGGGTGCAACTGGTCGGGAACGGGCAGCTGCACGCCGACGGTGGTTCCGCCGCTGGCGAAGGTGTAGCTCTGGGGCAGTCCGAGCTGCTTGAAGCCGAACACGGTGTCGGGGACCGAAGCCGCGGCCGCTGGCGTCGCTGCTGCTGCCGGCGTCGCTGCTGCCGGCGTCGTCGCTGCTCTGGCTGAGGTGGCCACAACCGCCGGTACCGCCAGCCCGAAGATCATGGCGATGCTTGCGCCGAGGATGACCAGCCGCCGGGGCAGCCAGGGCGGTCTATGCCAGCATCGATCTGTTTGTGCTGTTCTTCTCACGTTGACGTCTCTCCTCGAACCAACCTGCGCGTGTGCCGCGCAGCTCGCTCAGTTGCGTTCGACTACCAACCGGAGCAGGTCGCGCCACGGTCGTGCCCGTCGATATGACGACGGGGCCATACCTGAACTTCCGGCCCGGCTCGATGGAGAACCTGGCTCAACTGCCGATGCAAGGATTCGACGCTTCGCAGAACCCAAACCCGTTATCGCTCAGTGTACGTTATCAGCACTTCTTGTGATTTCCTCACCACTTTACGGAATATTTAGTCACCATAGCCGAAATTCTGGGAATTAGCTGAATGACTAACGCTCATGTAAACGTTAGTTACTAATCCGTAGAGTGGTTGGCCCGTATGTTATCCGACAACGGGAAGTGGATCTAATCGACGCTGCCGGGCTCGGACCAACCGCCCCTGGCACCCTCTGCTGAGCCGGAGCCGACCAGGTCGCTGCCGGCTCAGCCCGAGCCCACCTGGACGGCAATCGATGGGTCGGGCGCCGGCTGCAGGGCGTTGGCCAAGGTCGTCGGGGTCACCGGGGCGGAGCTCGAGCCCAGCGCCACCTGGAGGAACCGGACCGTCTCTTCCCGAACGGCGGCTGATTGAGGAGTATCGGCCTCGAACGTGTCCAGATGGTCGCCCCCGGTCACGGTGAGCAGGGCCTTGACCATGTCTGCGGTCTGGTACACCTGGGTCGAGTCGGGCAGCAGGCCGTACTCGTCATCGGTGCCCACGGCGACCAGCAGCGAGCCGGACACCGGTGTCCCCCACGGTCCGGCCACGCCATCGGGAATCTGGCTCGACAAGGATAGATAGGCCTTGATGCGCGGATCGGCAAA
Source organism: uncultured Acidimicrobiaceae bacterium (assembly GCA_963781305.1). Lineage (GTDB taxonomy): Bacteria > Actinomycetota > Acidimicrobiia > Acidimicrobiales > RAAP-2 > DASXMT01. The sequence goes on along the minus strand of CAWAFL010000011.1, from coordinate 1,359,535 downwards.
GGCGGGGTTGAGCGCCAACATGGCCACGTCGGTGCCCCCGTCCGAGTGGCCGGCCGCGGCGATGCGGTGGGGATCGACGGTGATGAACGGGCTGGCCTTGCCGGCCAGCAACTGGGTGATCACAAACGACAGGTCACGAGCCTCGTCGGGGAAGTCGCTCACCGGCGTACCGGGCAGGGTATCGGCCGAATCGGGGAAGGTGGGGGCGGCGACCACGTACCCGGCTGACACCCACGTGTCCAACAGCGTGGTGTACACCGATGGGTCGCTGTCCCAGCCGTGGGCGAAGACGATCAGGGGCAGCGGCCCGGTCAGACCCTGGGGCCGGAGGATGACGGTGCTCAGCACCCGGCCGGACACGGCAGGGACGTCCCCCCGGGCCGGCGTGTCCCGGGTGGGGTCGTCGAGGGTGACCGTCTCGCTCTGGATGGGGTACGGAGGCTGGGGCTGGGGGTGGGTGGTCGACGTGCCGGCCGGTTTGGTTGCGTGCCCATGCCCGACGGTGCCGGGACCAGGTCGAGCACCAGGCCTCAGTCCCGAGCTCGTGCCGCCGTCGAGCAACCCCGTGCTCACCAGGACGACAGCCACCACGACGGCCAGGATCGCGGCCCCGATAGCCACTGCCGCCCGACGTCGTCGACGGAAGACCCGGGCACGGTTGACCCGTCCATCGCTGCCCACGGACTGGCGGCTCACCGCTCCATCGTCGCCCACCCCGGTAGGGCTCGCCATTCACCGCCGCGAGCGTGGAGGGCGAGGAAGTGCGCCGCCACCCTCCTCATTCCGTCCACGAGCCGTAGACTGGGTTCATGGCCCCACGCGATGCCCTCCCGGGCGACGACGAGCCGGTCAGCATCGACGCTGATCCCGAGGACGCCCTCCGTGCGCTGCTCAGAGACGGTGCCGAAGAGGGCGATCCGGACGCCATCGAACCGGTTCTGGACGAGTAGCACCCGGCGAGCGGAGCGGCAGCGCTCAGGACTTGGGCGCCGCCACCGCCAGCATCTGGTCGAGGAGTTCCTCCCAGGGAACCGCTTCCCAGCCGGACCGATCGGCCTCAGCTTTGGCAACGGCCACGGCGTCGTCGACCCACTGAATCTCGGCGTCCTGTCCCGGACCCACACCGTCAACGCGCTTCATTCCGAACTCGGCGCCGAAGATCATGTCCTTCCACAGCGTGTGCCTCTCCTTCAGGCCCGTGACCAGATGTCCGTGGGTTGACCCAGGCGAGGCTTCTGCCACCCTGATGGCCCAATCGGCGCAGTGCCAGGCTCGCCTGAAGTCGCCATGGTGGGTCGTCGCCGCGATGCGGTCGGCATAGCTGGCCAGCGTGGCCTTCCCGTCCTCGGGCAGGCTCGGCTCGATCTCGTGCACGAAATAGTCGATGATCGGCGACGGGCTCACTGATTCGGACATACGACCAACCTATCGGGTGGTCGGTCATGTGCCCGGCGTCCGGCCGACCCTCGGGACACCCCACGACGAATCCTGACGGTCCGTGAGATCGCCTCCAAATCCTGGGACACTTGCTCATCTAGTGCCACAAGCCCAACTCACGCCTGATCGCACCGAGACCGAGGTCGGTACCCGAAGGCATGCCCGTCGCCGGACCGCGCGTCGGTCGCATCCGCTCGTGGTCGTCACGGTCCTCTACGGAGCGCTGGCGGTGATCCCCTATTGGCATCTGTGGAACGCCGGCCAGACCCGGTTCGCGGGCATCGGCGCCGACGTCGAGGAATACGCCTGGTTCCTCCACTGGGTGCCGAGCGCCATTATCCATGGGCACAATCCGCTCTTCACCGACTGGGGCAACTATCCATTCGGCGTCAACGGGGTCACGAATACCAGCCTCCCGGCTCTCGGCATCCTCGCCTCACCGCTCACGTTCGCCACCAACGCGTTCACCAGCGTGACGGTCCTGTTCATCTTGGCCTTTCCCCTCTCGGCATTGGGCGGCTACGCGCTGTGCCGACGGTTCACCGAGTGGAGGCCAGCGGCCTTCATGGGGGGACTCCTGTACGGATTCTCCCCCTACATGGTCGGCGAAGGGCTCGGCCATCTTCACCTCGTCTTCGTTCCCCTCCCGCCGCTCATCCTCCTCACCTTCTACGAGATCGCCACGAGGCGTACACGGAACACGTTGTGGCTCCTGGCCGCGGCACTCGTGATCGTTCAGTTCTTCATCTCGATCGAGGTCTTGGCCACGACCCTGATCGTGGCCGCCATCGGCTTCGTCATCGCCTGTGTTCTCTTCCCCTCTGGTGTCCGGGACCGTTTCCGGCCCGTTGTGACCTCCCTGATCAAGGCGGGGTCGGTCGTCGCCGTGGTCCTGGCCTATCCAGCGTGGTTCTTCATCGCAGGGCCAGCCCACGTGTCCGGGGTCATCCAGACCACCTCGTTGTACCGAGCGGACCTGCTGAGCCCGCTCGTCCCCAATTCCATGCTCCACCTGAACGTGCCCGCGTGGACGGCGACAACCGACACATTCGCCGGGGCCCTCTCGGAGAACGGGACGTACCTGGGCATCCCGCTGATCATCGTGCTCCTTGCCGGGACCGTGTTCCTCTGGCGGCGAGCGCCGATCGTGAGGTTGGTCGCACTGGTAGGACTCGCCGCGTTCGTGCTGTCGCTCGGCTCGCGACTCGTGGTGTGGCACCACGTCACGTCCGTTCCGCTCCCCGAGGCGCTGATCGAGCACCTGCCTCTCTTCGATAATGCTGTATCCGCCAGGTACTCGCTCTACCTGACCCTCTGTGCCGCCGTGGTCCTGGCCATGATCTTGGATCGCATCCACGCCCATTACCTGACCCGTGATCGAGGGCCCCATAGAGCAGCGTCGACTCGAATGGCGGCATGGGGTGTGCCGGTCCTTTTGTCTGCGGCGGTGGCCATCCCGTTGATCCCGGCATGGCCGTACACGTTGACCACGGCCCAAGTCCCCGCCTATTTCACATCTTCGGCCGTCAACGCCGTCCCCACGGGGAGCGTCGCCGTCCTGTACCCATCCCCATCGGCAGCGGGAAGCACATCTGAGCTCTGGCAACTGGCGTCGGGCCTCCGCTTCAAGACGCCGGCCGGCCATTTCGTCGTTCCGAGTCCCGGACACCCGGCGATCCTGCCGGGGTTCCATTCGACGCTCACCACCACCGCGCTCATCGACCTCGAGAACGGGACGCCCCTCCCCGAGACCCCGGCCGTGCGGGCCGAGATACTGGCCCAGCTCGACTCGTGGAAGGTCCACAGCGTGCTGGTCGCCGCCACCGGCGCGAAACCAGAGTTGGTCATCCCGTATTTCGAGTGGCTCTTGGGTCGGCCGCCGGACTCCCGGCTCGGAGGGATCGATGCGTGGTACCGGTCGTCGCATGGACGTTGGTAGCGATTTCAGGGCCACCATTGGCTGGAATTCCGTGGGCCGATCTCGCCTCATGTCCCGCACCCGGAGCGTTCAGATGGAAGGGATCGCGCCTCCGTCAACGGGGACCATGGCACCCGTCACATAGGAGGCGGCGGGAGAGAGAAGGAACACAGCAACCCGCCCGAGCTCCTCTGGCTCGCCATATCTGCGTAGCGGGATGCGTTGAGAGAGCCGAGCACGCACCTCGTCCGGATCGCCACTGCGGGCGTCGAGCTCACGAACCCGGTCGGTTGCGATCCGGACGGGCAGGAGCCCGTTCACCCGGATTCCGGCCGGGCCGAGCTCGTCGGCCAGCGTCTTCACCACGCCGGCCAGGCCCGGGAAGATCCCATTTGAGAGTGCGAGATCCACCAGCGGAACGCGCACGGACGAGGCCAGCACGAACACGATTGAGCCGCCCGTCCCAGGGAGGGAGCCGATCCCGGGCGCCTCATCGGCGCTGCCGCTCAGCTCAGTTCCGAGAACACGGGCAAGTCGGACGGCGCCGAGGAAGACGCTTTCGAACGCTGACCGCCAGGCATCGTCCGACGTCTGGGTGACGGTCCCTGAAGGCGAACCGCCGGTGCTGATCAGCGCACCGTCCACGCGGCCGAAACGGTCCTTGGCTGCGGCAATGAGCTGGCCAGGGGCGGCGGGATCACCATTGTCTGCCACCACCCAACTGACGGTGTCAGCGACGTCGGCATGTTGCGAGAGTCGGGCGACAGCAGCGGAAGCCGTGGCCTCGTGCGGTGCACTGAGGATGACGCGGGCGCCTTCAGCGACAAGCGCCTCGGCGGCAGCGAACCCAAGCCCGCGGCTGCCGCCAGTCACCAGGTACACACGGTCGCGCAATCCCAAATTCACCCGGCCATTCTGCCCACGATCCGGGTGCCGCTGTGGTGCGACGAGGCGTTGCCTCGTCTCGCCTCGCTCAGGGGGTGCGGGTACCGTCCAGCTGGATCTGGGCGTTGGTCGGCAGCACCTCAACGGAGATGTCGGGAATCGGGAAGGTGAAGTCGGGGTACTTGCGCACCGCCTTCTCCCGGTACCGGGTGGTGGAGTGCACCGGATCGGAGTCGAACTGGGGGATCACCTTGGTCCCGAACAGCTCGAGCATCTCGTAGACCTCGTCCTCAGCCATCGAGTCGGAGGGGAGCCCGAACACCAGCTGGTCGCATCCGACGGTCTGGTACTTGGCCACCTGCTCGGCCACCTCGTCGGGCTCGCCGCACAGGATCCAGCCCCCCTCGATGAGGGCATCGAGCATCTCCTCGTTGGCCACCGACACGGGCGGCTCGGGCCACACGGGGATGCCGTCGAGGTGCGGGATGGTGTCGTGGTAGTTGCACACCATGGAGTAGAGATAGCCGCGCCCGGGTCGCAGCGCGATCTCCCGGGCCTTCTTGCGGTCGCTCATGCAGATCACTGCGTTGGTCATCATGATGTTGTCGTTCAGGTACTGGCCCAGCGGCTCGGTGCAGTTGGCGATGCCTTCCTTATAGGCATCGATGCGGCCCTGCAGGTTGTAGATCGGCTCGAAGTTGAAGGCGATGGCCCCGATGCCCAGCTCGCCAGCCTGGGTGAAGGTGGTCGGGTTCCCGCATCCGACCCAGATGGGAGGGTGACCGGCCCCGTAGGGCTTGGGCAGGATGTTGTGAGGGGTGGGCACGGTGAAGTGGTCGCCGTCGAAGGTGTAGTCGCGCTCCTCCCACATGCGGGGAATCTCGCGTATGACCTCGTTCCACTCCGCCTTGGTCGAATTCTTGTCCAGGATGTTGAAGGCGGCGATCTCGTGGCTGCCCGCTCCCCGCCCGGTCCCCCATTCGAAACGTCCCTCGGTCATGTGGTCGAGCATGGCCACCCGCTCGGCGCAACGCACCGGGTGGTTGACTCGGGGCGACAGGTTCATGATGCCGGTGCCCACGTGGATCTGCTCGGTGGCACGGGCCAGATAGCCCATGACCACCTCGGGGGCGGACAGATGGCTGTACTCGGTCAGGGAGTGGTGCTCGCCCAGCCAGGCGTACTTCCAGTTGTACTTGTCGGCGTGGATGACGTACCCGGTCTCCCGCTTGAACATCTCGTGCTCGCATGCGGGGTCGAAGGCAGCGGGACCGGGCACGTAGCCGTTGAGAAAAACTCCGAACTCCATGACGGTGGGCTCCTCACACTCGCAGCCCAACATGGGGCGCTTTGCACCCCGGAACAGGGTTGATCGGGCACGGTAACATGCTGCGGCACTAAAATGCAACGCGTTCCAGAAATGTGCCTGTCCAGGCAGGTCAGGGTAGGCGTAGTCAGGGAGGGGGCAGTGCTCCGATGGCCAAGATGGCAGGATGACCGGGTTCGACCCATCCGACCCAGCATTGGTCGATCACGACGGGTCGACGAGGACGAACGAGGGGTGTGTGCCGGTGGATACCATCGACCGACTGATCCGAGACCGAGCCGAGGACGACAGCCTCGGTCTCGCCTACCGGGACCGGACGTGGACCCACGCCCAGGTGACCGCGGCGCAGGCCGAGCGGGCGGCGGCGCTGTTGTCGCTGCGCAAGCCGGGGCCCTTCCACGTCGCCCTCCTGCTCGAGAACATCCCCGAGTACGTGTTCTGGATGGGAGCGGCGGCGCTGGCCGGCGCGGTCATCGTCGGCGGCAACCCCACGCACCGGGGCGACGAGCTGGCCCGGGACCTGTCCCATACCGAGTGCCAGCTGCTGGTCACCGACGAGCGGCTGGTGGCGCTGGTCGACGGGCATGACCTTGGTCCCGCCCTTCCCCCCGACCGCATCCTGATCATCGACGACCCTACCGGCGACTCGTCTCCCGCCACCCCCTACGGGGCGCTGCTGGCCTCGGTGGCCGGTTCCCCCCTGCCCGACCCGTCGGTCACCGGGGTCAACGAGGACACCCTGGGGCTGTTGCTGTTCACGTCGGGGACGTCGGGGGCACCCAAGGCCTGCCGCTGCACGCAGGGACGCCTGGCCCGCATCGGCACCATCGTCGCCCAGATGTTCGGCCTCACCTCCGACGACGTCTGCTATCTGGTCATGCCCCTGTTCCACTCCAATGCGCTGATGGCGGGGTGGGCGCCGGCGCTGGCCGGAGCATCCACCGCCGTCCTACGCGACAAGTTCAGCGCCTCGCAGTTCCTTCCCGACGTCCGCAGGTACGGCGTGACCTACTTCAACTACGTGGGCAAGCCCCTCTCCTACATCCTGGCCACGCCGTCCCGGCCCGATGATGCCGACAACACCCTCGTCAGGGCGTTCGGCAACGAGGCGGCCGAGATCGACGTGGCCCGGTTCGCCGAACGCTTCGGGTGCACCGTGCAGGACTCCTACGGCTCCACCGAGGGCGGGGCCTCGGTGACCCGCACCCCCGACACGCCACGCGGTGCGTTGGGCCGCGCCCTCGAGGGGACCATGGTGCTCGACGCCGACACGGGCAACGAGTGCCCACGGGCGACCTTCGACGAGCACGGCCGGCTGACCAATGCCGACGAGGCCATCGGGGAGCTGGTGTCCAAGGTGGACGGGGCCGGGTTCGAGGGCTATTGGCGAAACGACGAGGCCGAGGCGGTCCGGCTGCGCAACGGCTGGTACTGGACCGGCGACCTGGCCTACCGGGACGAGAACGACTTCTTCTATTTCGCCGGCCGGGACTACGACTGGCTGCGGGTGGACGGGGAGAACTTCGCCGCCGCCCCGGTGGAGGCCATCCTCAAGCGACACCCCGACGTGGTGCTGGCCTCCGTCTTCGCCGTGCCCGACACCGTGGTCGGCGATCAGGTGATGGCCGCCCTCCAGCTGCGGCCGGGAGCCGAGTTCGATCCCGAGGGCTTCGCCGCCTTCCTGGCCGCCGAGGAGGACCTCGGCACCAAATCGGGACCGCGGTTCGTGCGGGTCGCCGAGGAGCTTCCCATCACCGCCACCAGCAAGGTCCTCAAGCGGGTGTTGCGCACCGAGAGCTGGCACTGCGCCGATCCGGTGTGGTGGCGGCCCGAGAAGGCTGCCCCCTTCGAGCGACTCATGGCCGCGGACGCCCGAACCCTCGACGCCGCCATCGAGGCCCGCTGAGGCCGACACTGGTGCACCGAAGGGGCTGCACCGGGGGCTGGCACTGTCACCGGCACCGGGAACCGGAGGCTACTTGGTGATCCCGAACCGCTCCAGGCCGAAGGCACGGATGGCGTTGCCCCGGGCCAGCTGGTAGATCTCGCTGTCGTTCAGGCCGGCCTCGGCGCACAGCTTGGTCAGCACCTCTTTGGAGTGGGGCCAGGTGGAGTCGGCGTGGGGGTAGTCGGTCTCGAAGCAGATCTGGCCCATGCCGATGGTGTTGCGCTCCCGCAGCCCGACGGCGTCGTCGAAGATGCAGCCGTAGACCCGGTCGGGGATGAAGCTCGACGGTGGGACGGTGAGCCAGGTGCCGAAGCTGTTGTCGCTGCGCTCCTCCCACAGCTTGTCGGCCCGCTCCAAGATGTAGGGCATCCAGCCCACCTGGCCCTCGGAGTAGGCCAGGGTGAGGGTGGGGAACCGCTCCAGGGTGCCCGAGAAGATGAAGTCGAGCAGCGAGCCCATGGCGTTTTGGAAGGTGAGGGTGGAACTGATGATGGCGGGGGCGTCGGGCGAGGTCGAGGGCATCTTGGACGAGGAGCCGATGTGCATGCACACGGTGGAGTCGGTCTCCTGGCAGGCGGCAAAGAAGGGGTCCCAGAAGTGGCCCTTGTCGTGGATGGAGGGGAAGCCCAGCGGATAGGGGTTCTCGACGAAGGCGATGGCAAAGCTGCCCTTGTCGGCACAGCGACGTACCTCTCGGGCGGCCAGTTCGGCGTCCCATAAAGGCACGATGGTGAGGGGGATGAGCCGGCCCCTGCCCTCTCCGGCACACCAGTCGTCGATCATCCAGTCGTTGTAGGCCTGGATGCAGAGGAAGGCCAGCTCCTTGTCGTTCCGCTCGGAGAAGGTCTGGCCGGCGAAGCGGGGCAGGCTGTTCGGGAAGCACACGGCGGCGTCGACGTGGTTGGCCGTCATGGCCTCGAGGCGGTCCTTTTGCTTCCAGGTGCCCGGCTGGTACTGCTCGTAGGTGGTGACCTTGTGGGCCAGCTCACCGAAGCCGGGGGCGGCGAAGAGCTGGATCATGGGGGCCCGGACGTCCTCGTAGTGCCAGACGTCGCCCCAGTCGCCGTCCTCGGCCTCGACCCAGGTGCCCGCTCCCCCGGTGGACTGGCCGATCTTCAGCTTCTGGCGGACGATCCTCGGGGCCCGGTCGGCGTACTTGGCCGGCAGTCGGGACGTCCACAGGTCGGCGGGCTCGATGACGTGGTCATCGACCGAGATGATGCGGGGTACCTCTTCCATGTGCACTTTCCTTCCATCGACTCCGCCGGTTGGGTCAAGCCTATGACTACCTACCGGTTGTTTGAGTCAACGGTACAAGCGCACCCACCACGGCACAAAAGGCCGGTGATGCTCAGGAGGCAGGCGTGGCCGGTGTGGCCGGTGTGGCCGGGACCTGATCGACCACGGTGAAGCCCTCGCCCAGGGCGGTCACGTCATCGGGCGGGTTGGTGGCCGTCGAGGAGCAGTCGGACGTGGCCAGCGGATTGCCGGTGGTGGCCGGGGGCACGTTGACCGTGCCCCGGGGGGAGCCCGTGGTGCCACAGGACGGACCGTTGATGTTCACGATCGTCGTCTGGGGCGTCTTGGTCACCACCAGCTTGGATCGATGGCTGGTGATCCAGGTGATTGCCGCTTTCGCCGTCACCGGGTAGTTGACCGGGCTGCCCACGCCCTGGCTGGTGGCCACGGCGGGAATTCCCAGCACTGCGGCGGCCCGGGCGGCGCCCACCGTGCCCGACAAGTCGAGCACGGGGCCCAGGTTCTGGCCGAGGTTGATCCCGGAGACGACAAGGTTGGGCCGGATCTTCAGCTGGTCGATGGCGGCTCGAATGGTGTCGGCGGGATAGCCCTGCACGGCAACGGCCGGGTAGCCGGCGAGGGTCTTGACGTTGGTGGTGACCAGCGTGCCCGGCGTCGTCTTGCTGCCCGTGCCGCTCTCGTTGGTAGCCGGAGCAACCACGAGCACCTTTACCTTGGGGAGCTTCCGAAGGGCCTGGACCAAGGTATTGATGCCCGGGGAGTTGTAGCCGTCGTCGTTGGTCACCAGGATGGTGAGTGGCTTCGAGCTGGCTGCACCGGCCACCGGGGCGGCCACAATCGCCGTCACCCCTCCGACCAGAAGGCCTATCAGGGTCGCCACCAGCGCGACCGATCGTCTCAGACTGCCTGCTCGAACCATGGTTCCCCTCGTTGGACGTGATCGACCTCCGCCCGCCAGGACCGGCACGAACGTTCGGGGGAGCATAGAGCACCGCCTCAAGCAGGAATCGGCGGCCCAGGCGACGAGATCGTGGTCCAGGTGCAGGACCTCGTGGTGGCCGAGTTGACCCAGCAGCCAGACCTAGGTGCTGAGGAGTTGGCTGGCCTCCCTACTCGCCCAAGGGCGTGATGGACTTGAGCTCCACGTAGTTGTCAAGTCCCTCGGGGCCCATCTCACGCCCGATGCCGCTGCACTTGTATCCCCCCACCGGAGCCGGGAGGTCGAACATGTACCCGTTCACGCCGATGGATCCAGTTCGTATCCGACGGGCGATATCGAGCCCGAATGCTGCATCACCGGAGAACACCGTTCCGGCCAGCCCATAGTCCGAGTCGTTGGCGATCGCGACAGCGTCGTCCACGTCGTCGAACGGTATGACGGCGACCACCGGGCCGAAGATCTCTTCCTGTGCGATGCGCATCCTCGAGTCGACGTCGGCAAACACCGTGGGCTCCACGTACCAACCCTTCTCGAAACCGGCAGGACGGCCACCACCAGTGGTAACGCGCGCACCCTCCTTGCGCCCGATCTCGAGGTAGCCCTCGACCCGATCACGATGGCGCTCAGCAAAGAGCGGACCGATTTCGGTGCTCTCGTCGAACGGGTCCCCGATGCGAAGCCCCTTGGCCAACTCGGTGACGGCGTCCACCACTTCGTCATAGCGGTCACGCGAGGCAAGGATCCGCGAGTGAGCCAGGCACGACTCGCCGTTGATCATGAACGAGGAGAATCGCAACGCCTCCACCGCCGCTCCCAGATCGGCGTCGTCCAAGATGATCGCGGCTGACTTCCCGCCGAGCTCGAGTGTGCAGCGCTTCAGCATCTCCCCACAGATCGAGCCCACGCGCCTACCCGCCGCCGTCGACCCAGTGAAGCCGATCTTGTCGACGCCGGCATTTCGAACGAGGCGCTCCCCCACCTCGCGGCCCGCGGGCACGACATTGATGACACCGGGGGGAAGGCCCGCCTCGTCCGCGATCTCTGCCAGAAGAAGGGTGTCGAGTGGGGTCTCGGGGGCCGGTTTGATCACCACCGTGCATCCGGCGATGAGGGCTGGGGCGACCCGGGACATGATCACAAGCTGGGGAACGTTCCACGGGGCAATGACCCCGACCACGCCAACCGGCTCGCGGCGCACGAGAATATCGCCACCGATGATCCCCGCCCGGCGCTCCTCCCACGGATATGAGCCGGCTAGCCCTGTGAAGTACTGGAGCATTCCTCCGGCCGGGGGAGCCTGGATCTGCGAGGAGAACGAGATCGGGCAGCCCATCTGCTCGGTGATCAGACTCGACATCTCCGGGCAACGCGCCAGGTACGCCTGGGCGAACTTATCGACGTGGGCAGCCCGCTCGTCCGGCGAGAGGAGGGGCCATACGCCCCGATCGAACGCGTCCCTGGCCGCAGCCACGGCCGCGTCCATGTCTGCGTTGACGGCGTCGGGCACGGTGGCGATGACTTCCTGGGTGACCGGAGAGATCACCTCGAGCAGGTCCCCGCCGCCAGGCGGAACCCACTCGCCGCCGATGTAGAAACGGTCGTATGAATTGGCCATGACCTCAATCACCTTTCTCTATCGACGCCACCCATGGGGCGCCTGTCCCTAACGCGACGCGCAAGGCGCCGATCCTCTTCTCAACTCGGCGAACCATCGCCGGTGTCAAGGGATGCGACGATCCTGGCCGTCGGGTGATCGACCCGCTCGGCAATGACCCATCGGTCCCCACGCACCAGTTGATCCTGGTAATGCCCGTATACCTGCAGCGCAGCGCCCTCGCTCCGGGGAACGAAGAGGCCATGCCAAGTTGTTCGGACCGAGGCAGTGCGCCGATCGTGAGCGATGTCGAACTCGCTGCCGCCGACAAAGAGTTCGAAGGAACGAACGCCCGCCAGCAACTCCGAGAGCCACGCTTTCGTTGGCTCCAATCCGGCACGCGACCCACCGGTCTCCGTGTAGTCGATAACGGCGTCCGTCGCGAATACCTCATCGAACAGATCGAGATCCTGCGTTCGTAGTGCGGTGCAGTATGTGACGAAAACGTCAGTGATCTCAGCCCGGTCGACGAGATCGTCGATCGACAACCCCGACTTCGTGGCCGCGACTCTCGGAGTGTTCACTGCTACACCATGGAGCGAAGACCGTCGTGGCCCCACTCCCCCGGCGCCCGCATGCCGTTGTAGTGCTCCAAATGCCACGTCGCTGGATCAATTTCCCGCGCTCCCCACCCGTACTCCAGATGCCACCCGGACGGGTTCTGAAAGTAGAAGGAGAACATCCGGTCGTTGAGGTGGCGGCCGAGCGAGGTGCTGACGATGTCACGCTCCCGGCAGATGTCGTAGGTGGTACCCACGTCATCCATGTCGAGCGTCTCGAACATCACATGCTGCACGCGCCGAGGGGCGTCAATCTGAATGAAGGCCAGCGAGTGGTGCCTGGGGTTACAGTGCATAAAGGAGGCGAATGTGCCAATTCCCGGCACCAGGGCGCGGTCTGATGTTGCAAATCCGAGACCCTGCTCATAGAAGCTCTCGGCCTTCACCACGTCCGACGTGTAGAGCACGATGTGGCCCAGCCCCAGCGGTCCCGTCTTGAAACCGGCTAAGGCCCGGGTGGGTAGGTGATGAGGGATGAACAGCACCTCGGGCCCGTAGCCGATCTCCATCTGGACGCCCGTATGGGGGCAGTTGAACTTGACGAGTTCGATCATCCGGCGACGATCAGCCTCGCCCGGCGACCCGTCCGTAACCTCGACTCCCTGCGCCTCAACCTGGGCCGCGACCTGTCGCATCTGGGTGGCGTCGGCTACCTCCCAACCGACGAACGAGACGTCGTCGACATCGCCGGGCTCGATGAGCAGCCGATGGTGGTGCTCGTCCATTCGGAGGTAGAGGGCTTGCGCATCGCTGTCCGCCGCGATCTCATGGCCCAGGACCTCGGTGGCATACGACCGCCAGACGTCAAGATCCGTCGCCGAGGCACCGACGTAGCTGAGCTGGTCGACCTTGGTCATGTTCCCTCCCCTTCTTCGGGGCCGGACTCCGATGCCACCGTCACCCCCCTGCTCCATCTATGCCAGGCGATGATAGCCCCCGGTCATGGTCCGGTCCAGCTTTTCATCTATTGATCTAACTCTATTGTGCGGATCTGCCAGCACCATGGAACGTGGCCGAGTTCCGGACGCTCACCGTGTGCAACTCGCAGAATGACTCGAGGGCCCAACGTCCGCTCATCCTCCCCGTCCCGCTTTGCTTGACCCCACCGAAGGGAGCCCGGCGGTCAACCGACAGCACCCCGTGTGAATTGATGAAGGTTGCGCCGGCCTCGAGCCGGTTGGCCACCAAAAGAGCCCGTTCCTCGTCGACCGACCAGACCGAACTGGCCAGGCCGTACTCGCTGTCGTTCGCCATCGCCACCGCCTCTTCAACCGTCGTGTAGCCGATCACGGGAAGGACCGGACCGAACTGCTCCTCTTGGGACAAAGGGGCGTCGTTCTCGATGTCGGTCACCAGGGTCGGTCGGACGAAGTACCCCTGCTCGGGGTCTCCCCGTAGGTCCCCCAGCTCGCGCACCGTGGCTCCGCGCTCCCGGGCGTCGTTGACCAGCCCTCGAACCCGGTCCCGCTGGCTTGCGGTGTGGACCGGACCGAGGGTGGTCGCCGGGTCAAGTCCATTTCCGACGACATAGTCGCTCAGCAACGCAGCGAGCCCCTCGACGATCGCGTCCCGCCGGGCATCAGGAACATAGAGCCTCTTGATGGCCATGCACACCTGGCCGGCACTCATGAACGTTCCATCCACCAATCGACCAAAGAGGTCGTCGCCGAGGGGTGTGTCGTCGAGCACGATTGCCGCGTCATTCCCACCAAGCTCGAGGGTCAGGCTCTTGAGATTGGCGCTGGACCGCCGGGTGACCTCCTTGCCCGTGGCAACGCTGCCGGTAAATGAGATCTTCCTGATATCCGGGTGCTCAACCAGCCGCTGCGCGACAACATCGCCCGGCCCGGTCACCACGGAGAGCACGCCCGGGGGCAGGTGCTCAGCCACGGCGGAAAACGCGCTCATGGTGGCCAGCGGTGCCGTGGGGGCGACGGCGAGCACCACCGAGTTCCCAGCCAGCAGCGCAGGCACGACCCCGGTTACCGGAAGGGAGAAGGGGCGGTTCCAGGGGGTGATGATTCCCACCACGCCATAGGGCCGCCGGAACACCCAGGCCCGACCCATACCGTTGTCGGCGTGCTCCTCGGGCTCGATCAACAGCGACATCTCGTCCTCGGCGAATGCCACGGCCATGCCGAAGTAGCCGAACTCCTGGGTGGCTTCAGCCAACGTCTTCCCCTGCTCCCTGACCAAGAGGGGGGCCAATGCATCAGCCGGGCCAATGGCCGCCCCCGCCTCCCGAACCTGGGCCAGCCGTTCCATGGGGTCGAGTCCAGACCACCCAGGGAAGGCCCGCCGAGCCGATGCGACAACCCGATCAACATGTTCAGCCCTGAGGAGCGGGTAGCTGCCGACACGCTCGTCGGTGCGGGCCGGGTTGTACACCTCCACCCGTCCCATGGCGTTGCTCAGGTCGACAGCAGGGTCGACCACCATCGTTGTCACCTGGAGCTCCATCGTCTACAAACCAGCCCTTTCTCGTCGCTCGTCACTCGGTGCTGGGGGTCCGGATGGACCCGATCATCCATCAGTCGTACTCGGTCATCGCCGCCAGCACCGCCTTCTCCACCTCGTCGGTGGGCAGTCCGACGCCACCGCTCACGATGAACCCCCCGTCGACGGGCAAGTTCACGCCGGTCACGTAGGAGGCCTCGTCTGAGGCCAGGTACAGGGCTGCATGCACAATGTCCTCGACATTCCCGATCCGCGGCACCAGGCACTTGCTGGCGAACACGCGTCGCATGGGGGCGTCCTCGGCCTCGCCCAGGAAGGGCCGCAACTGAGGTGTGTCGATCACCCCGGGCGAGACACTGTTGACCCGTATTCGATGGGGGGCCAGTTCGATGGCAAGGGTCTCGGTCAAGCGAATCACCGCCGCCTTGGCCACGCAGTGCACCAGGTTCCCCGGGGCATTCCCGGGCATACCCGAGCCGATGGGCATGCCCGCGATCGAGCCCACGTTGACGATGGCTCCTCCACCTCGTTGCTTCAAGACGGGGAGCGCATGACGGACCGTCATGTAGACGAGCGTCACCTCGTTGGCCATGTTCCAGTCCCAGTGCTCCCGGGTGAGGTCCTCGAGGGTGGCCGCCCGCGCCACTGCTGCGTTGTTATACAGGATGTCGAACCCACCAGCCTGGTTCACGGCGAAGTCGATGAGGCGCTCCACCTGCGCCTCATCGCTGAGGTCCACTCCATCGAGAGAGGTCATCGACCCGCCGGCCTGGCGAACCATGGCCACGGTCTCGGCGTCCTCTGACTCTTTCAGGTCACATCCGATGATCGTCGCTCCCTCGGCGGCGAACATGAGGGCGGCACACCGCCCCTGCCCACCAGCGGTGCCGGTGATCAATGCCGTCTTTCCTGTAAGCCTGTTGGTCATGCAATGACTCCAATCAGGCGCCAGCGGCGCCCCTCACGATTTCTGGATGTACAGACTCTTCTGACCGGTGCCCGGCGAGCTGTTGTGACCAGTGTCTCGACGAGCATTTCGCACCAATCACAAACGACTCAGATGTCTACCAACACCTTCACCGCTTCTCGCCGGTGGAGGGTCCCGTAGGCGTCGATGAGCGAGTCGAATGGGACGTGGCTCACCCAGGGCGCTGTCGGGAATCGGCCAGCCGCCATGTGGGCGAGCACTCGTTCGAACGTTCCCCGATAGGCGAAGGACATGTCGATCCGCACCTCGCGCTGGAGGACGAGCATCGGGTTGAACTCGACCGGCTCGGCGAAGGCAGCCACCAGCACCACCCGTCCGGCCGGCGAGACCATGGCTAGGGCATCAGTGAAGCTGGCTTGGTTCCCGGCGGCATCGATCACCAGCGACGCACCCAACCCTCCAGTCAGGCCCATGACCGCTTCCACCGCGCCCCCGTCGCCGGGATCGACCACTTCGGATGCCCCGACGGCGGCGGCCGCCGACCGCCGTTCGGGTGCCGGTTCCACCACGACGACATTCTCGACGCCGTCGGCCCGGAGACCCAGGTAGGCACCGATCCCGATGGGCCCGGCACCGAGTACTACCGCCTGGTCGCCTGCTTGGGCGTGGCCCCGCTCGACGGCGTGGTAGGCAACCGACAGCGGCTCAACCAGGGCCGCGTCCATTGCCGTGATCCCGTTCGGAACGGTATGGGCCATACTGCTGCGCACCGTGGTGAGCTCGGCCAAGCCGCCCCCTTTGCCGGTCAGGCCGTGCCACTCCCCGGTCTGGCAGAGGTTGTAGTCACCGCTACGGCAGGGCACGCAGGCATCACACCGCCAGATCGGCTCGACAGCCACCACCTCGCCGATGCGAGTGTGGTTAACGCCCCGTCCTACCTCCACGATCTCACCACCGAACTCGTGACCCACGATGATCGGCAAGGGGGCGTCGCTCATCGGACCGGAGTAGTACTGGTGCAGATCGGTCCCGCACAGCCCGTTGGCCACCACCCGAACCTGGACCTCGCCCCAGTTGGGCGACGGTTCGGCCACGTTCTCGATGCGCACGTCACCCGGACCGTAGTAAAGGGCCGCTCTCACGGACGGCCTACCTCGGCTGGATGCAGAGCCAGCGGCTCAACCGATTCCACCGACATGTACGGGAAGAGTGGCATGGTCGAGAACTCGGCATGCAGCTCGGTGGCGTCGGCGAACTGGTACAGACCGATCGACGCTCGCCGGCCGGGAATGCGCCAGAGCCGGAGAAGGCGTCCCGACGACCACAACTCCTGGCCACGCCGTCCCTCCTCTTCCATGAGCGCGTCCAACTCGGTCTCGCTCAACTCGGGTGGCACCTTGATCTCGAAGCGAACCAGGAACTCCATCTCAGTCTCCACTCATCTCTTGTCGTCCATCACTCATACACACGAACCGGCCGAACAGACGACCGCCTGTGGGCGGAACCCGCTGTGAGGTCGCCGTTGCTCAAAACGAGTCGGGTCGGACGACGGCGTCCGTGCCACCGTCGACAGCGACGAAGCTTCCGACCAGGTAGCGCGAGCCCGGACCGAGCAACCAAAGGGCCACATCGGCGATCTCGTCGTTCTCAGCCCACCGGCCAAAGGGAACGGGCACGCCCCGCATGACCGGCCCGAGCTCTGGATCGTCGAGGGCAGCCTGGGTCAGGGGGGTCAACGAATTGCCCGGGGCGAGAATGTTGAGCCGCACCCCCTCAGTGATCCACATGGTCGCACGCCGCCGGGCGGCACGGGCCACGGCCATCTTGGAGGTGGCGTATCCGACATCGGGGGCCGCTTCGACCAGGTCGGAGGCCCTGCCCTCGTCCCCGGCCAACATCGCTTCGACGCAGGCCTGGTCGTAGGGCGCCACGGTTGCCGCCACTGATCCCACCGCCACTGCAGCGGGATGGTCGCCCTGCGCCAGTGCTGGGCGCAGGCCGTCGAGCAGGGCCATCTGGCCGAAGAAGTTGACAGTGGCCAGGAGCGAAGCGGGTCTCATGGTCGGCCCCACGCCCGCGTACCCGATGAGCCCGTCGAGGCGACCCCCGCACGCTGTTGTGGCATCGGCTACCGCCTGTTGGCGGCCCTGAACGGTCGAGAGGTCGGCCAAAACTTCCGCATCCCGGAGGTCGACGCCGATCACCCGATTGCCCTCCTTCTCGAGCTTCACCCGTGTTGCTGCGCCCAGTCCTGATGCGCATCCGCTGACCACTATCGTCCTGGCCATCAGGCCTCTTCGCGGTCGCCGGTGCGCACCCGCCGCGCCGAAGTGACGAGTGGCAGATCCTTGTAGGTCACAACGCCGGGACGAGCCCGCACCACGTGCGGAATGGCATTGACGGTCGGAAGCGCCGTCATGATCATGGCCAGGCTCATCAAGACCTCCGAATTCGTCTCACCTTCGGGCGGCCACCCGGCCACATGGGCCTTGATGGTCGGCAGGCCGTCGACCACGATGTGCCAGCCATGGCGGATCTCCCAATTGGGCTCGACATCGTCGGTCATCTTCCAGATCGTCCCGAGTTCGATGACCTCGCGTCCGCCGGCTATCCCTACCCAACGATTCTTGAGCCCGGCCACATGACCTTTGGGAATGTCCATGAACCCCAGCTCGAGATCCTTGGTGGCCGTGGCCACCTCGGGGAGGTAGCGGATCTCCTCCAATGGCAACTCCAGGGCATCGGCCATCATGGCCACAGTGTCCTCGAAGACGGCGGTGCCCTGCCAGAATTTGCCCGCATTGTCCTCGTGACCGTCGGGCATGCCGAAGGCGACCGTTTCCCAAAGCTCCTTCGAGTTGTATCCGGAACATTCGGCCTCCTCCCATATCGAGATGTGACTGACGTCGCTACACACACTCGCGGCAGTGAGGGCGAAGGCATTGATGAAGCCCGGATTGACCCCGCCGCCATAAATCGACGCCGAACCCTTTCGACCCGCCTCGTCGAAAATTGCCTCAGCCTTCCACCACCGTCCAGTGACGAAGTTGGAACTCGTCACCACATTGATTCCAGACTGCAGCAAGCGGCCGATCTGCTCGATGTGCCAGGGCACGTCCTCTTGCCGAATGATCGAGTAGTAGGCGACCGCGTCGGGGGCCAAAGCGATGATCTCGTCGATATTGGATGTGGCCACCACCCCGATCGGGTCCCGCCCGATCAGCTCGCCCACGTCTCTTCCTTCCTTCTCGGCGGTGTGGGCGAAACAGCCCACCAGCTCCAGGTCGGGATCATCGAGGATCGCCCGTCCAGCGAAACGAGCGATGTGGCCCGTTGTCCACAGCACAACGCGTATGGTCATGTACTCACCTGCACCTTTCGTCATCGGACAGACTTGATCGGCTTCATGATCGTGCGGTTCATGCAGTTCCGGTCGTCAGCTCGCCACCCAGGTAGGCAAGAGCGAGTTGGTCCTCGGTCACGTCGGCTCGTGGACCGAGCCAGCCAAGGCGACCGAGGCTCACAAAGCCGACCACGTCCGCCAGTTCGACCACTTCGGCCGCCTTCTCCTCGACCAGGACGATGGCCGAACCCAGGGAGCGGAGCTCAGCCAAGGCCCGGACCACCTCGAGCCTGGCCAGCGGGGCTAGACCGAGGGTGGGCTCGTCGGCGATGAAGACCTTCGGCGGCCTCACCAGTGCCGGGGCCAAGCTCAGCATCTGCTGCTCCCCGCCGGACAACGAGCCAGCCAGAGAGCGAGTGCGGGTCCGCAACGCGGGGAACCGTTCGTAAGCGAGCTCGCGTTCACCCGCCTGCCGCAAGAGGATCGCCAGGTTCTCCTCGACGGTCAGCGACGGGAAGATCCCCCGTGCTTCCGGAGTGAGCAGCATCCCCGCCTGCACCCGCCGGTAGGTTGGGTCTCCGGTTCGATCGACCCCGGCCAGAAGCACCCTTCCCCGGGTGGGCCTGATCAGACCGGCCGCCACCGAGCACAGGGTGGACTTGCCCGCCCCGTTCGCCCCGACCAGCGCCACGATCGTCCCCGCCTCCACCCGTACGCTGACGCCGTGGAGGACCTCGACATCGCCATAGCCGGCCACGATGTCGTCGAGCACCAGAGGGGCGTCGTCGGCCAGGGCGATGGTGCTGTTCGCCTGCACCGAAGGCACCAACGGGCCAGGCACCCCTCCGATGGACGCAGTCTCGGGCGCCGCGCCGTTGATGGCGCTCTCGGGCGTTCGACCATTGACTGCCGTTGGGATTGGCAAGGCCACCGGTGGCGGGGCCACGGACGTTCCCACCGACCGGCGGCGGCGCCGGCGAGAGGCCTGCTGTTCCCCGAACAGCGCCAGTATGCCGTCGGGGTTCATGGCCAGGTTGACTGCACCCAGCCCGAAGAGAATCGATGGGAAGTAGGGCGATGTGGTCAAGACCCCGAAGTTGTGTGGCACCCAACTCCATCCGGAGATGGTCTGGAACAACTGTGTGGTTCCCACCACACTCAATCCGGCTATCAGCGCGCCTCCGGGTCTTCTTATACCGAACGTGACCGCCGCGGCTAACCACAAGAGACCTGTGAGCGAGGTGGCGGTGAGGTTCGTGAAGGAGCTGTAGGTGATGCCCATCAGGGCTCCACCTAAGCCAGCGATCGCGGCCGAGAGGGCAAAGATCGAGATCTGCGAACGGGCGGCCACGATGCCAGAGGCACCCGCGGCGGCGGGGGAGCTGCGAACGGCGAACATGGCCCGACCTGATGGCGATCGCTCGAAGTTTCGTATGAGCAGGGTGATCAGTCCAAAGATCACCAGTAACACCACTACGGCAGCCCGGGGATTGTCGAAGTTGAAGATGGTCTTGCCAAAGACGGTCAGGCTAGGTGATCCGAAGGTGAAACCCGTCTGCCCGTTGCTGATGGCGTGAATCTGGAAGACCACTTCGTCGGCCACCAGTGCCAGGGCAAAGGTCCCCAGGGCTAGGGCGAGGGCCCCGAGCCGCCGCACTGGGAGGGCTATCAGCGCCCCGATGACGCCCCCAACAGCTGCGGCCATCAGGGCCACGATCAGGAAATTGAGATGCCCGTCGCTGACCAAGAAAGGGATGTTGATGCCGAAGTCGTGGGTAGTGGCCCAACCTGCGGTAAAGGCCCCGGCGGTGACGAAGGTGGCCTGGGCCAGGCTCACCATGCCTCCGATGCCGGTGAGGACCACGAAGGACAAGAGGACGACGGAGACAGCCAAACCCGGGGCGAGGATGGCACCGGCCGTAAAGATGCTGGCCTGCATGGTGAAGATCAAGAAGGCGACGAGGGCAATCACCCACGGAAGCAGTCGACGCCACTGTGGCAGGCCGTCCCGGTGATCAGGACGAGGCCGCTCCTCGGCGGCCGAACCAGCCTGGCGTCGTCGGTCACGCCCGACAAAGAAGAGGAGCACCACGGTGAGGATGAAAGGGATCGCCGTGGAGAAGCCCGAGAGCTGAATGAGGAACGACGGGATGAAGTGGTTCCCATACCCGGCCACCAGATCCTGGAACACGCCGATCAGGAGTCCCGCGACCAGGGCGATCGGAATGGAACGAAAACCGGCGAGGGCGAAGGCCGGAAGAGAACCGAGCACAACCAACGTGAATACGTTGGGGTCGAGTTGAAAGAGAGGGGCGATGAGGATGCCGGCGAGACCGGCCATAATCATGGTCAACACCCACGAGAGGGCAGACGAGCGTTCCGGGTTGAAACCACGGAGGCCGCTCAGCTCCTTTTTGTCCACCGCGGCGCGCATCTCGAGCCCCGCCCGAGTGTGACGGAGCACCACCCACAGAGCGGTGGCTACGACAGCGGCAGCAATGAGGACAGCGATCTGATCGGAGTTGACGTTGACCTTGGGAAGGTCGATGAACCCGAGATGCCAAACCGATGGCGGCGTGGGGCCGAGACCGGGCACCGTGGCGCCGTAAGAAACCTGGCCGGTCGTCTGGGGAAGACCCATGTTGAAGATGCCGTTACAGATGGTCTCAACGGTCCATAGTGCGATGGACGGTAGGGCCACCAACAAGCCGATGGTTCCCACCACCCGGGCAAAGACGGGGGCGTCAGACAGCTTCCGTAACAGCACTCGGTCCAGCGCCAGGCCGAGGAGCGGCGCAAACACGAATACAGAAATGATTGCCGAGACGGCGACCGAGAGGTGCTGACCGGTATGAAGTTGGTAGTAAAAGTAGGCGGTGATAAACGCGACCGCACCTTGGGCGAAGTTGAAGATACCCGATGTCTGGTAGGTGAGGACCAGCGCTGACGCCATCATGGAGTAGATGGCACCGGCCACCGCGCCGGAGATCACCAGATTCCAGAAACCGCTCACCTGTGCGCCTCAGGCATCCAGGTGCAGAGCGCAGGTAGGACCGAATCGGTCCGGTCTCGGACCGGGCTGCGGCCAACGTGCCGTTGTCCCCCGGTTCCGAGGAACCGGGGGACAACGGGTACGGGTATCGCCGGAGTCATCCGGTGAAATGCACTGCATTGGTGCAGAGGTAGGAATACGCAACCTTCCACTGCGTTCCGTCGCTCGTCACCATGCTCCCGCAGGACGTCGGAACGGTCTGGGCCCGGGGGAAGGTTGTGGGTCCGACCGTGTCCTTGATCTGGTACGTCATGGAGTCGGCGGCCTTCTGGAAGCTCTCGGCCGTCAGATTGGGACCCGTCTTCTTCAGCGCGGCGATGAACTGGTCAGCAGCAAAGTAGCCCGCCTCTATTCCTTGGGTCAGCGGGGCATTGGGTGCTACCGCTTTGACACGGCTGATCATGGTGGCCACCGCTGGGTTGGAAGACGATGCCTCATACGGAGCGAACTGCAAGTACACGTAGGCTCCCTTGGCCGCGCCGACGGTGGCGGGAGAGTACTGGATGTAATTCACCATCGCCCCCTTGTACCCCGCTGCTTCGAGCGCCGGCTGCAGCCCGACGTTGCCGGCGGCAATGACTTCCATCAGCACGTCTGGCGGCTTGCCGTTGTCGGCGGTCATGATCTGCTGGACATACGGGGTGTAGCTACTGACCACAGCCGGAGCAGATGGCAACGGGCTCTTGTCATAGACGATCTTGTAACCAAGCGTCTTCATGGCGTACGCCAGCGGCGGCAGGGACTCGGAAGAAGCCTGGCTGTTCTCGCCGATGATCGCCATCGTCAAGTCCTTGGGCGACTTCTTCAGCACCTTTGCGATCTCGGCGCCGTGCACAGTGATCTCCCAGTTGGGGCTGGTGACCGCACCAGCGAAGCTGAACCCGTACTTGTTGCCGATGAACTGGGGTGAGATGCCCCATCCGAAGAAGGGCACGTGCTGTTGTTCGAAGTACGACCCTGCACCGAGAGCGATCGATACAACCGGCAACACGGCGAAGACCTGGTCTTGTTGCACCAGCTCCTTCGCCATCTGCACGTCCACGGTTGGGCTGCTCTGGTCGTCCTTGAACCCGACGGTCTTGATCTTCCGTCCATCTACGCCGCCGGCCTTGTTCTGCGCATCGATTCGGGCCTCGGCCCCGATCTGGGCATCGCCGTAGTACTGAGCGAAGCCGAGTCCACCGACGGTGATCGATGTCTTGGTTACCCCCCGCGTCGTCCCCGAGCTCGCTGCCGATGACGGCAACGTCCCAACGCCGACTCCTATCAACGTGGTGGCGGCGATAACACTCGCCGCAACCCCTAAACGTCGTTTCTTCATGTCCCCTCCTGGTTGTTGTTTGTCACGCTCTTACGCTTTTGCGTTCGCCGCGTTGTGCATGCCGGCGATGTCACCCAGATAGGCCGTCTGCACGTCCTTGTTAGCCCGGATCTCATCCGGCGAACCTGTGCAGAGGACTCGGCCTTGATCGAGGACCACGATGGGGTCGCACTGGGCCATCACGAAGCGCATGTCGTGCTCGACGAGGAGAACGGCGCACTCAAACTCGCCGCGTAGTGCGGCAACACAAGATGCCAGCCGGGCGACCTCTCCCTCTTCGAGACCCGAGGTTGGCTCGTCCAACAAGAGGATGCGGGGAACGTCCACAATGGCTCGCCCGAACTCGACCATCCTGGCCGAACCGATCGCCAACGAACCCGCTGAGGCCTTCCGAAGGGCGGTGAGGCCGCACAGCTCCAGCACCTGGTCGACCCGAGCCCGCCGCTCGCGCTCACGTCGCCGTCGGGAAGGTAAAGCGAAGAGGTCAGCGGCCATGCCGCCGCCCCCGCCGTGCCATTCGGTGGCCGCCAGAAGGTTGTCCTCCACACTGAGCCAGCCGAAGGTCTGTACTCGTTGGAACGTACGGCGAACGCCTTGTCGGGCTCGGTTGGCCGGCGAGGCCTTGGATACGTCGATTCCGTCGATGCGGACAGTTCCCCGCTGGGGTGTGCGCATCCCAGAGATCACGTCGAAGAGCGTCGTCTTGCCCGCGCCATTCGGTCCGATCAGCCCGCAGACCTCGCCCTGGGACACGCGAAGGCTCACGCCGTCGAGTCCCACGATGCCGCCGAAGCGAACGAAAATGTCTGCAAGTTCCAGGGCGCACGGAGCCGATGCACTCACCTGGTCGGATCGATCTGCGTTCATGGCGACGCTCGCCGTCCGCAGTCCACTCCGCGGGTCCCGACACACCCGGTGACGCGTTCATTGGGGAGCGGGCCTGCTCCGACGCAATGATCGACTGCACTGAAACGAGCCATAACTCCCCCTCCCCGATGTCGTGCCCGACCGCTTGGTGTCGGTCTGACGGTGTTGCCGTGTGACTTGCTTCTAGAAGAACCCCGGCGGAAGGGGCAGTCCGAGCGTCGACTTGCCCCACATGCCGAAGATTGCGTCGGTGTTGTAGCCCATGTGAGCCGCAACTCCGTGGACATCGCGCCACCCGGACTGCACCGGGTTGGCCAACGCCAATCCGGCGGCGCCGCTGAACCGCATGGACCGCTCGGCAGCGTCGACACAGAGCCGAACGGCCGACGTCGCGTCGCGAGCGCTGGCCAACGACTCCTCGCGGGTCAACGACTCGCCCTGGGCGAGCCGGTCGTCGATCCAGGTCGTGCGGTACCGCATGATGGCCCGGGCTGCCTCGACATTCGCCGACGCCGTGCCCACGTGGATGGTGAGGGGCTCGCTCAGCACGGGTTGGCCGGTGAAGGTCGAAACCTTCTTGGCCGAACTGCTGGCGAAGTCGGCGGTGGCCTGCGTGGCGCAGCCCAAGGCGGTGGAACCCAGGTACCAGCCCAGCGCAGCGGCGAACCCCAAGCCGAACACCGACCCGGTATTGGTGGCTCGGCCGGGGCCCATCCCGGCCAGGATGAGGGCCGGGTCAACAGTCCGGTATTCAGGAATGAAGACATCCTCGAGCACGAGCGTGTTGCTGGCCGTGCCTCGCAGGGCGCAGGTGTCCCACTCGTCGGCAATCGAGTAGTCGGACCGCGGCACGATCCCCCACCGGAGCGTCGGCGCGCCATCCGGCTCGATGGGCAACACGATGATGCCGACCATTGCCCAGGTGCAGTGGGGGGATCCGCTCGAGTACGGCCACTGACCACTCACCCGGTACCCGTCGCCTTCAGCGACGACCGACGACTGCCGCGCCGCGAACGACGACGACATCATGGCCGTCGGGTCGGTACCCCACATGTCTTCCTGGAGCTCGTCGCCGAACACCGAGCAGAGCCAGAAATGGCTAGCTAGGAGGCCGAGCACCCATCCGGACGAGCCGTCACCCTCGGCCACCTTGCTCACAATCTCCACCACTGCTGCGCAACCCAGCTCGTGGCCACCCCAACGCCTCGCCTGGTTCATACGCAGCAGGTCCGAATGGACAAAGTCCTCGATTGTCTCGTCGGGCAGACGGCGCTGGGCCTCAGTAATCGATCGGCGGCCTCGAACCCGGTCGGCCAACCACTCGGCTCTCTCCATCGCCTCGGACAGGGAAAGCGCCGACGGCACTGACGATGCCGCGGTCGCCTGTCGATCCTCGAGAGCTGTGGTGCCGGGCCTCCTTTGACCCGAGTCCGGGCTCAACGTCCGCTCTCTCGGTAGCGTTTGCAGAGCTCGGCCCACGCCGAACCGTTGGTCTCGGCAGCTTCCCGCCAGTCCTCAGGGAGATCCGTATACGGCGGCCGCGGCGGTCCGCACCGCATATAGCCAGCGGCATCGATCCTGGCCTTCTCCAGTTGCGTGTTGTAGCAAGCGAACTGCGAGAAATCCGGTATCGGCAGAGCTACGCCCTCGATGTCGGCCAGCACGGCCTCGCACCCTTCGGTGTCCCCGGCGGCCAGTCGGTCGAAGAAGCGGATCCACGGCTCAGGGCCCATCGCTGCCGAGGTCGCCCATCCCGCGGTCACCGACTCGGGGATGTTCCGCCACGCTTGGCCAAGGGTTCCGCCTTCCCCGTTCATGAAATTCACCTGCCCCTTGGCCGCCGCGAACACCTCCGGGGTGAATGGGAATCCAACCTTGCAGGCAATCGTCGTCGGCGCTGACTCGGCAATCCCCTGCCAGAACTCGACGGGGTAGTCGAACTTGAAGAAGAAGGAGTTGCCGTAGACCAATATGGGCATCTCCGGAACCGCTTCGGCCAGATCGGCGTAAAATCGCACAGCATTGGCCAGCGTCGGGGTCTGCCATAGCGGCAGGCCGACAAATGCTCCGTCGATCCCAAGTCCGACCAGGGCCCGCATCTGGTCGATTGTGTCCCGAGTCCCGAGCGTCGTCGCCCCTGCAAACAGGGGCACTCGACCGGCCACCGTGTCCCGAACGGCCGAGTAGAACTCAAGCTTCTCAGCCCACGTCAGGGCGGCACACTCCCCGGTCGTACCGCAGAGTCCGATGGAGCCGGCACCATCCGTTACCAGCTTTCCCGTCGCCCTCGTCGCCTCAGCCACGTCGACCGTCGAGGGCGCATGCAGATAGTCGACTTCGGCGAGGACGGGAGTCGGCGGAAGAGCCATCAACCCCGTGATGTCCTGGGCGTTCAGCATCGATCCTGCCGTTCGAGAGGAGATTGCGTCATCGTTGTCATCATCGCGTTAGCCCGCCTCCTAGTCAAGCATTTCATCTGATTATCTGTTGTACAGCGTTCCTTGGCGTCGCTCTGGCGGGGTGAAATTGTCCGCACCGACGTGCTGTCAATCTCTGTCCACGAGGACCTTCTCGTAGGGCCCGGGACTGGTGATGGCCAGATAGGTACACCGATCCGAACTGAGGTTGCGGATGCCGTGCGGAATGCCAGCCGGCACCATGACGGCTTCCCCCGTTGTGACCTTCACGGGATCCGAACCGGCCAGCGTGTACTCCGCCGTCCCCTCCACCATGATGTGGAGGTGCCCTGTTGTCGGGTGCAGGTGGTAGTCGTTCTCCTGTCCCGGCTCAAGATTCCACAAGACAATGCCCTGTTGGCCCTCCCCGCCGTAGACGAAGGTGACCGTCGCCATGTCGGGGTCGAACACCTGGTAGTCGGACAGTCGAAACTTCAGGCTGGGAGGATCATCCGGGTCGATCCTCCCTACCATGTCGCCAATGAACTTCTCGCCCGCGGGCTCACTCATGCTGTCTACCTCCCATGTCGGTCCCGACCTACGCCTTCTTCTTGTCGTCTCGTCTGCTGGCGACGCCTAGAGCAGTCCTAGACATGCTCCCCCGTCGACAGGAATGGTCGACCCCGTGATGTAGCCCGCCTGTTCCGAAGCCAGGTAGGCGATGATGGAGCCGAAGTCGGCAGGGACGCCGATCCGTCCGACGGGAATGTTCTCGACCACACCGCTCAGGTCATCTCCGAACATGGCTGTGATGCGATCGGTGGCGTGTGTTCCCGGCTGCACCGAGTTGACCGTCACTCCGTCTCTGGCGATCTCGCCGGCCATTGTCTTCAAGAATCCAGTGGCGCCTGCTCGTGCCGTGTTCGATCCGATAAGGCCGGGAATGGGCTGACGTACACCCATGGAGGTGATGGCGATCACTCTGCCCCATCCTCGAACGCGCATGGCCGGCACGGCCTCCCGACACATGGCCACGACCGACATGAGGTTGAGCTGCACCGCGTCGATATAGCCATCCATCTGTGTCGACTCGAACGTACCCGGTGGGGGTCCGCCGGCATTGGTAACCAAGATGTCGACCCGGCCCATCGCCTCCGTCGCCTCCACAATGAAACTGGCGGCCCCCTCGCTGGTGGCCACATCGGCTACAAGGGGGACGAGATCGCCATCCATGCGGATGGCCGCGCTCTTGACGCGAGCCGCGTCACGGCCGCAGATGGCTACCCGCGCTCCCTCGGCCGCCAACGCCGCCGCGCTGGCATAGCCGAGGCCGTTTGACGATGCCGCCACTGCGGCGGTCCGATTGGTCAATCCAAGATCCACGCCCGTCTCCCATTCCTCAGCTCGTTACCGCCACGATGAAGCGGATCGACCTAGATGCCTTCGAGGAGGGGAAGGAGCTGGCTCGGATCGGCGTAGACGCGCTCGGAGAGCAGGGTCTCCCCGTCGAAGGGGAAGACACCAACCGTGAACACTCGGAATTCGTCCCCTGGGGTCGACCCGTCGAAACCGTCGGGAAATACGGTGACCACCTCGACGACGGCGGTGTCCTCGGTGTGGTAGATCTTCACCGGTTGGTGCTCGTTTGGGCCGAGATTGTCAAACATGTTCTGGAGCAGTTGACCTACCTCTTCCTTGCCTCGGAGCACCCGCCCCACCGTGATCAGGTCGTAGGTTGGTTCTGGCATGGTCGACAGTACGAGCTCGACGTTCTTCTCCGACTCGCCTCGAAGGTGCGTCGCCAATACCTTCTCGCGAGCTTGTTTCAGGTCTTCGCTGATCAT
Source organism: uncultured Acidimicrobiaceae bacterium (assembly GCA_963781305.1). Classification (GTDB taxonomy): domain Bacteria; phylum Actinomycetota; class Acidimicrobiia; order Acidimicrobiales; family RAAP-2; genus DASXMT01. The sequence continues at coordinate 1,331,398 of CAWAFL010000011.1, read as the reverse complement.
GCGTTATTCCCTCTCATGGTCACTGCACTGTCTTCCCTGGTCATTTCCGGTCCCCGCTGCGGCCCCATCACGTCGGAATGGGCATGTCGTAGTAGCGGGCAACGTTGTCTCGCAACAACTTTTGCTTGGCCTGCTCTGACAAGTCGGCTCGCTTCTGGAGCACCTTTGCCGCGTTCTTCAGTCGGTCCCCGTGCGGGATATCCGAGCCGTAGACCCAGCAGTCCTCGCCGAAGTGCTCCAGGCAGTACGGGAGGAGCGGGTCCTCGACCTCGAACCCGAACCAGAGGTTGCCCCGCTGGATGTACTCGATGGGCGACAGCTCGCTTCGGTACCCACCCTGTTCCGGCCGGTCGATGACTGTGTCGAGCGGGCGGGTGGGTGCGAACCGGTTGCGCTCGGGGTTCGCCTTCTCCTCGGCTCGTTCGATCATGAAGGGGACCCAATTGCAGCTGGCCTCCAGAAAGGAGACCCGCAAGCGGGGGAAGCGGTCGAGGATCCCGGACGCCACCACCTGCTCGAAGCCCATCAACAGCGAGAACACGAACGTGTGCTGGTTCAGGGGCGTGCAGTAGGCAACATGCACCCCGACGGCCATGTTCTCGTGCTCGGCTGCCGCCCAGATTGGGTCGTACTGACGTTCTGTGATGCTCGAGGTCCCGTTCATCCCCGGCAACATCACCCCTACGGCGCCAAGGGTCTTCGACCTCGTGATCTCAGCCGCAGCCGCCTCGGGATCGTTCATATCGATGACAGCGACCCACTTGAGCTCGTCGGGACGCGTGCTGCAGACGTGCGCCATCCAATTGTTGTAGGAGGCGCACATGGCCGCCTCGAACCCGAGGTCCAAGCTCAGCGGACGGATGAGGAACAGCGTGGGATAGATCACCGCAACATCGATGCCCTCTTCCTTGTGCAGGGCGATCCGCTCGTCGGCATCGCTCAGTTCGAGAACACCCAGCGATTCGGGCTTGGGGACGATGCTGTCGCGTCGAACGCCGGCCCGACTGACCGGCGACCCGCCGAACGAGAGCCGGTCACCGTACAAACCCGGATAGGTGACGTTGTCGATCGCCCACAGGAGCTGCTGCGGGCCGTCGACGACGACCGGCCGGCGGTGTCGGTACTTTTCGTCGAGGAACTCGTCGGAGAACGTTTGCTCCCACTCGAAGATGTGACCATCTCCGTCGATCACCTTGTACATGTCGTTTCCCTTCGCTTGTCGAGGACTACGGGGACGTCCGGTTGGGATCGCTCTGCAAGAGACACTCGGCATTGTCCTCTTGGATCCGGCGGCGTTGGCCTTGGTCGAGTGTCGTCAGCTCGTCGAGTACGGCTCCCGGCCGGTCGGGCATGAACGGATAGTCCGAGCCGACCACGACCCGATCGCCCCCGACGATGTCCAGGATGTAGGTCAGGGCATCGGGCGAGAAGACGAGCAGGTCTACATAGATACGGCGGGCATAGGAGCTGGGCATGTCGGGCAGCCGCTCCCGGAACGCCGAGTCCATAAGCCACATGCGGTCGAGCCGGGGCAACAGCAGGCCCAGCGAACCGCCCCCGTGGCTGGCGCACAGGCGCAGGCCCGGATGGGCGGCCACGACACCCTCAGCGATGAGGCCGCCCACGGCGAACCCGATTTCGTTCGGAAAGGTCACGCCGCTGGCCGCCGGTCCGCCGGTCATGGTGTCGAAGCCGTGCGGATGGAACGGGTGCACGAACACGGCCAGGCTGAGCCGAGCCGCCTCGGCAAACAGCTCGTCATACCGGCCGCTGTGGAGGACCTCGCCGTTGACGTTGGAGCCGATCTCCACCCCGCTCAGCCCGAGCGCCTTCACCTCATCCAGCGCGCCAGCGGCCAGCTGAGGATCCTGCATGGGGAGGATGCCGAAACCGTCGAAGTGCTCCCCCACCTGCGACCCCAGCCACTCGTTCATCTCACGGCAATAGGTCTCGGCCGCCCGAGGCTCGGTCCCATAGCAAAAGAGCTCGGGCATGGGTGAGAGGACCTGACGTCGGACACCTGAGGCCTCCATCTCCTCCCGGCGGCGCTCGGGGTCCCACGCAGACCGATCCACGGTTCGGAACGGTTTCCCGCCGGCGTAGACGACCGCCTCGTCGCCGGTTCGCTGGACCCGCGGCCACTCGGGGCGATCCGGGGCCGAGAAGGGGAGCTCCAAAGGAACCACGTGGGTATGGACGTCGATCATGGCCGCCCCTTCCCGTCATCGGAGGCGACGGCATCGAAGCAGGCGAAGACCTTGTTGGTGTTGAAGATCGCCGTTTCGATGAACGTGCTCCAGGTCAGGGCCGCCTCAGCCTGCTCCATGGCCCCGGCCAGGACGAACCAATTCAATAGCTCTTGTTGACCAGCAGCTTCGATGTCATCCAGGCTCACCTGACGCCAGGTGGTCCAGTCGCCCTCCGCGAACGCCCGGTACAGTCGGCGATCGGCCGGAGTGTCGGGATGGAGCCGCCACGTCCGATCGCACAAGAATGCGTGCGACCAGCTCGATGAGGCCACCAGCCCGATGCGCCACGGCGAGCCCAGGATGGCCCGCACCAGCGCGGCCCCGAGGTCCATCAGGCGTCGAGGTCCAGGCGAGGGCGGATCGAATGGCGCTTGGTTGGCAAAGCGGCTCAGGCCACCCGTTCGGCTGATGACCCGGCGACCGTAGCAGTTGACCGCCAGTGGCACCACGGGGACATCGAAGCCGCTGCGGTCGTAGTCCAAGAAGAGCATCGTGTTCATGAAGGCGTGGGGAATTCCCTCGTGGTGGAGGGGCTCGTAGGCGTAGGCGACGTCAAACTCATCATCCAACAACGACGACGCCAAGGACATGGCTATGTCTCGCCGACCCCGGACCATGAACGCGGTCTCGGGCCCTTCGTCCCACACGTTCTCGGTGGGCATGACGCCCTTGGTCGCCTGGGTCGGGTGCCAGGGCCGGGCCTCCCGATCTTCGTAGGCCAGCAACGTGTACGGAGGGATCACGTCTTCACGAAAATTCTCGTACTGATCATCGCCGACGATGAGCAGTGCGTCCGGAGCGAAGGCCTCAAGCTCTTTTCGGACCCGTGCAAAGCCGGCGACGAGTTGGGCACGATGGCGGCCGGCAGCGGCCAGGCCATCGTCGTCCGACCACTCCGAACGCATTGCCTCGGGCCATCCTTCCGGCGACCGGAGCTCCGTCGGGATGTCGGGGTCGCCCAATGTCCAACGGAGTGCGGCGGCCAAACCCTCATCCGGATGGCAGAGTGGCGGAAAGTGGGTCAGACCCACTCCGAGCACTGCCCCCATCGGATCCCCCTCTCCGTCAATGCCGCCGTCGCGGTCCCGGCCGGATTACTGTCGTTCCGACCTCGGTGGAATTCCACTATTACAAGATGATCTAATCATCTGCTTTCCTTCGGGTCCAGTCAAGTCGTACCCTCCCCCGAGGGGCCGCCGACGTGCTCGGTCGAGAAAAGGCTTTTACAAGATGATCTAATCATCTAAGCTATGGTCGTTCAAGGCCGGGCCCACCAAGTACGACGCGCTGAATAGGGAGGAACCGCGTGCACGCAGAGGAATCGACAGGGGTGGACATCCCGCCGATCATCAGCCTCGACGACCACGTCATAGAACCACCAGACCTATGGCGAAACCGGCTCCCAAGTCGCTATCGGGACGTTGGCCCCCGAGTCGAGAACCTTCCGCGTGGGAAAGCCGTCCTCGAGGGAGGAAAGTTCCGCGAGCAACCCGGCGTGGACGGCCGTGCCGTCGCCTATTGGCGCTATGAGGACCTTTTCATGTGCGTGAAGCGACTCTCGACAGCCGTGGGGTTTCCTGGAGAGGCCGTGACCCTCGACGGGGTCACCTATGACGAGATCCGCCCCGGGTGCTGGCAACAGGGACCGAGACTGGATGACATGGACCTCAACGGCGTGGAAGCCTCACTCTGCTTTCCGAACTTCCCGCGCTTTTGCGGCCAAACGTTCGCGGAAGCAAAAGACAAGGACCTGGCCCTACTCTGCGTCCGTGCCTACAACGACTGGATGGTCGATGAGTGGTGCGCCGGCTCCAAGGGACGGCTCCTCCCCCTCTGCCTCGTCCCGCTGTGGGACAGCCAGTTGGCCGCGGCTGAGGTAGCTCGCAACGCAGCCCGCGGAGTACGGGGCGTGGCCTTCAGCGAAGTCCCGGCCTACCTCGGTCTTCCGAGCATCCACAGCGGATACTGGGACGCGTTCTTCCGTCAATGCGAGGAGACAGGTACGGTCCTGTTCCTTCACATCGGTTCAGGCACGAAGATGCCGAAAACGTCTGATGACGCACCCGACCTGGTGGCGGTCACGATCGGGTTCGGCAACTGCGTTGCCTCCATGGCCGATTTCATCTTCTCGGGGGTGCTGGAGCGGTTTCCTGACCTCAAGGTCGTCTACTCGGAGGGCCAGATCGGATGGATCCCATTCTTCTTGGAGCGGGCTGACGACGCCTGGGAGAAGCACCGGGGTGGGACCTTCGGTGCCGACACCATCCCCCAACCGCCATCTTCCTATTACTACCGTCAGATCTACGGTTGCTTCTTCAAGGACTTCCACGGGGTCGAGTCGATCGACCGCATTGGCGTCGACAACATCACGTTCGAGAGCGACTACCCCCACGCCGATAGCACCTGGCCCAACACTCCGGCATTGGCGAAGGAAATGTTCGCCAAACTGGACGATACGACCATTCAAAAGATCGTCCGTGGCAATGCCATGGATTTGTTGGGCCTCTCAGGAATCTGATCTTGCAATATCCTGACGCGAGACGACTGATCAAGGGAGTAGCGATCGGACATGGCTAAGACAAATAATCGCCGGGTCGAACCGGTGGCCATCACCCCACTCGGGGGCCCGGCAACCTCTTCGACCTCGAGCTCACGGGTGATTACTCCGAAGGCGGCGCGCCAGATATCCGAGAGCCTCAAAGAGCGGATCCTCAGCGGCGAGTTCCCTCCTGGGTCGTACCTTCCGGCAGCCGGCGAGCTCCTCGAAGAATTCGAGGTCAGCCGGCCCACACTTCGTGAAGCACTCAACACGCTCGAGACGGACGGCCTTATTCGCCTCCGCCGAGGCCCCAACGGGGGGGCTATCGTCCAGAGCCCTGACAACGCAGCCATCATCAGGCAATTGGGCTTCCTCCTTCGCTATGACGGGACCACGATCGAGCAGCTCATGGACGTGCGACTTCTGGTCGACCCACTGGCCGCCCGATTGGTAGCCGAGCATGGGACGGAAGAGGACATCGAACGACTACGCCAAAGTCTCGAACGGCAGCGGGATCCCAAGACGATCCGAAACCATGAGGCCTGGTTCAAAGAGAACCTCTACTTTCATTGGGCAATCGCGGCCGGATCCGGCAACCCGGTGGTCCGAGTCCTGTCGGAATCACTGCACAACATCACACTCGACGGCGGTCTGAAGATCCGGGTCAAGCAGTCCGAACGGCTGACGAGCATCGAAGAGCACGAAGCCGTGTATACCGCCATCGCCGAAGGGGATGGAGACAAGTCGGCAGAGATGATCCGGCAGCACCTGCAGCGGAGCATTTATATCCGGGCTCACTACATCAGGTGAGCGCCACATAGCCCTTGTTGGACCACGGTGGACGAATGCCGTCCAAGCGCCACTTACAACGGAAAGTGTGAAGCTCATGTCAGGAAAATTGGAAGGGGCGATCGCCGTCGTCACCGGCGCAGCTCAGGGCATCGGTGAGACCTATGCACGACATCTCGCCAGCGAAGGAGCGACGGTCGTGCTTGCCGATATATCGCTCGAGGGCATTGAGAAGAACGCGAAGGCCCTGTCGACAGATGGATACCGCGCCACCAGCGTGGCCACCGACATCGCCGACCCCGCTGCTTGCGCGGCCCTGATCGATGGAACGGTCGAACGCGAGGGCAGGATCGACATCCTGGTGAACAATGCTGCCGTCTACCAGGGGATCCGAACAACACCGGCCGAGGAGATCTCGATCGAAGACTGGCGGCGGATCGTCGACGTCAACGTGAGCGGTATGTACTACATGTGCCGTGCCGTTATCCCACACCTGAAGGCTCAGCGGTCGGGAGTGATCATCAACCAAACGTCCGGCTCCATCTGGACGTGCCCGCCCGGCATGCTCCACTACGTCACAACGAAATCAACGGCCATTCCAATGACGAAGATCCTGGCCCGAGAACTCGGTCCCTTCGGCGTACGGGTCAATGCCATCGCCCCCGGGCTCACCGATACGGCGGCGACTCAGGATGTGGCCGAGCAACGGGCCATCGACATGAGCATCGCCGCCACCCCTCTCGGCCGGCTGGCTTCGCCCGAAGATCTCTGTGGCGCACTCACCTTCCTCTGCTCCGACGACGGGGCATTTGTGACCGGTCAGACAATTGCCGTCAACGGCGGCAGCAACATGATTCCCTGACCTGCCGTGCACACAACATGAAGGACATGCACACCGCCGCCGGCGGTCGCGTCGACTTAGAGGCCAAGTACGCCGACTCGGATGGCGAGGCCTTTATGACCGGCGTCCAGGCACTGGTCCGGCTCCTGATCGAGCAGAGTCGACGAGATCGCGCTGACGGGTCGCGAGCGGCGGCGCTGGTCTCTGGATACCAGGGTTCGCCTCTCGGGGTCGTCGACCTCGAGCTGGGTCGCAACCCGACCCTCCTGCGCGACCACGGGATCGTTCATCAACCGGCGGTCAACGAGGAGTTGGCGGCCACCGCACTTCTCGGGAGCCAGCTGGTGGGCACTTCGGGAACGGCCCGTTTCGACCGGGTCGTCGGCATGTGGTACGGAAAGACTCCTGGCCTGGACAGGGCAGCCGACGCCATACGGCATGCCAATCACATCGGCTGCCCACCGAGCGGCGGCGTCCTCGCAGTCGTCGGCGACGACGCCGCGGCAAAGTCGTCCACCCTTCCCGGTGCATCCGAGGCGACCCTTGCCGCCCTCCAGATCCCGACGCTCTACCCGGCCGACCCCAGCGAAGTGGTGGAGCTCGGACTCCACGGTTACACCCTGTCCCGGTTGTCGGGGCTCTGGGTGGGCTGCAAGGTCGCCACCAGTGTGGCCGACGGATCCCAGAGCGTGTCACTCGCTGCCACGACCCCGCACCGGCCGGTCTCGGTCGACCTCGATGGGCAGCCCTATGTCCACTCACCGTCGGCCACGCTGGCGGGAAGGAGCACCCTGGAGCTCGAGCGCTCGCTGTTCTACGCGCGCCTCGAGATCGCCCGGCGTTATGTAACCGAGAACCGGATCAACCGGATCGCGGTGGGCGGACCCCGTGACACCGTGGGCATCATCAGCTCCGGCAAGACATGGCTCGACGTTCGCCAGGCCCTGTCCCTGCTCGGTTTGGACGACGCCGAGCTCACTAGGCATGGGATCCGCCTCATCAAGCTCGGGGCGGTCTATCCACTCGACGGACCGGGCATCCGGGAACTGACGGCCGGACTACGGCAGGTGATCGTGGTCGAGGAGAAGCGGGCGTTCATAGAGGCGCAGTTGCGCGAACTGCTCTACGACGACGCCTCCCGGCCGATGGTGCTGGGCAAGTGGGACCAACACGGCCAGGTGCTCGTTCCCGGCAATGGCGAGCTCTCCCCCGACGGGATCGCCGGAATCCTGGCCGCCCCGCTTTCGTCTGACCATCCCATCCCTTCGATCCGACACTGGGAGGAGCGCCAGGATCGGGGACGCCTGCCAATCCGGGTGCCCCTCTTGGTTCGGACGCCGTTCTTCTGCTCGGGCTGCCCGCACAATCGGTCAGTGAAAGTCCCCGAAGGCGCCCTCGTTGGCGCCGGGATCGGGTGCCACGGTATGGCCGTTCTGATGAAACCGGCACAAGTCGGCACGATCATGGGCTTGACCCAAATGGGCGGCGAGGGTGCGCAGTGGGTGGGAATGGCCCCATTCACCGCCGAGGAGCACATCTTCCAGAACCTGGGGGACGGTACGTTCTTCCACTCGGGAAGCCTCGCCCTGCGTGCGGCGGTGGCATCAGGGGCCAATATCACCTACAAGATCCTGTTCAACTCGGCCGTAGCCATGACCGGTGGCCAGGATGTCGTCGGGGCACGGTCGGTTGCAGACCTCGCCAGGATGTTGCTGGCCGAGGGGGTCGGGCGGGTGATCGTCACCAGCGAAGAGCCGAAGCGCCTGGCCAAGTCCCACCTGCCCTCCGGCGTCGACCTCTGGCACCGCGACCGGCTCATGGAAGCCCAAGAGGTCCTGTCGCGCCAACCGGGCGTGACGGTCCTCATCCACGATCAGGAGTGCGCAGCGGAGAAGCGCCGCAAGCGGAAGCGGGGCACACTCGCCGACCCGGCCAGGCGGATCTTCGTGAACGAGCGGATCTGTGAAGGCTGTGGCGACTGCAGTGTCAAGTCGAATTGCCTCTCCGTCCAGTCCGTCGAAACCGAGTTCGGACAAAAGACCCACATCCACCAGCCTTCGTGCAACAAGGACTACTCGTGTGTGGACGGAGATTGCCCCTCGTTCCTCTCAGTCATTCCGGCAGCCGGCGGCGCTCGAATAGGGAGACCCGGGCGGGTCGGACCCGACCCGATCTCCAGCACTGAGCTTCCGACGGCGACCAGGGCGCCCGGATCCCGCTGGACGGTTCGACTTCTGGGCGTGGGTGGAACGGGAGTGGTCACGGCCTCGCAGATCCTGGGCACGGCCGCTCTGGCCGACGGCCTCCACATCCGTGGCCTCGATCAGACCGGGCTCGCCCAAAAGGGGGGCCCGGTACTCTCTGACCTCGTCCTGGCCGATGAACCGGTCGACCAGGGGAACAAGTTGACCGAGGGTGAGTGCGACGTCTACCTCGGTTGCGACCTGGTCGTGGCGGCCGACCCCGCCTACCTTGCCGTCGCCGATCGGGGACGGACGGCGTCGATCATCTCAACGGCCCGAGTGCCAACCGGCGACATGGTGGGCGAGGATCGGGCCACGTTCCCTGAAGCCGACCAGTTTGTCAGTGCCATCCGCGAGAGGTCCGACGACGCCCGCTCGATGTTCGTGGATGCACACCAGATATGCGAGACCCTCTTCGAGGGGACCGAGTTTGTGAACGTCTTCCTGTTGGGTGTCGCCGTCCAGACGGGGGCCCTACCGGTCAGCACTGAATCCATCGAACATGCCATCGAGCTCAACGGAGTGGCGGCCGAGAAGAACCTTCAGGCCTTTCGGCGCGGCAGGCAGCTGGTGGTTGACCCGGGGGGTCTTCATGATGCCGTGCTCGCCTCCTCCCGACCCGTCGGCCCCGCCGCGGGTCCCCCTGAGGAACTGGTCATCGCCATCTGCGGCGAGGTCGGTCTGCCCGTCGAGGGGGAGGTGGGCACACTCGTGCGCCACCGTATTGCCGATCTGATCTCGTACCAGCACACGACATACGCCCGGCACTACGCCGAGTTCGTGGCCAGGGTCTACGAATCCGAGCGCCACCAGGTACCCGGTCACGACGAGCTCACCCTGGCCGTTGCCCGGTACCTGTACAAGCTCATGGCCTACAAGGATGAGTACGAGGTAGCTCGCCTCTCACTCGATCCTGAAGTGGCACAGAACGTCGAACAGGAATTCGGCGGCGGTGCCCGGTACGCGGCCATGCTTCATCCTCCGGTACTTCGAGCAATAGGCCTACGCCGGAAGATCCGGCTCCAACGTTCGGCCGTGCCAGTCTTCACCGTGCTTCGCGCCATGCGGAGGGTACGAGGAACGCCCTTTGACCTCTTTGGGTACGCAAGGGTCCGTCGGGTCGAACGGCACCTCGTCGGCGAATACCGAGTCCTCGTGGAACAGGCCATGGCGAACCTGGTGCCGGAGACGCACGGGGCAGCCGTCGCCATTGCCTCGCTCCCAGACGCCGTGCGGGGCTACGAATCAATCAAGCTTCAGTCGGTGGAGGAGTTCAGGCGGCAGGCGGCAACGCTGCGGGCCGAGGAAAGCGCCGGTCGAGCACCCGTGTAACTACAGCGAAGGACCACCAGGTCCCGATGATGTGAGGTGGGAACGATGGAGACACGTGGCGGTGCAGATGACGACGCCCGCGAAAACGGGTTGACGACCAACGAGACTCCGACAGACCTGATCCGGTGTGCCGAATGGTCCCGCCGGGAGACAATCGATCCCATCGGCACCGCGGGCACGTATTCGGGCTACCTGCTCCTCGAATGGCCGTTGCCCTGGCCGGCGGATCTCGGCGAGGCGCACGAGTTGGCGCCGATCGTCTCCGCCCTCAAAGGAACAGGCATCCGGCTGCAGGGTTTGGCCGCGACTCGTCCTCTGGGCTCGGGTCGCCACGTAATCCTCTATCGGGGCACAACCCGACCCGACGGTGGCTTCGATGCCTTCGAACGGCGCGAAGCCGTCGTGCCCCAGCGTGCCATCGTGGCCACGGCCATGGCGCTGATTGATGGCTCAGTAGACGAGGAACCGATCGACCACCACCTGGAGCCGGTGGTCGACCTACTCATCTGTGGACACGGACGACGTGACCGGTGCTGCGGGTCCTTGGGCATGCGATTGATCTCACAGATCGCCAATGCCGACCGATTCGATCAGAGCCGCGTGCGCCTCTGGCGCACGAGCCACACCGGTGGTCACCGGTTCGCGCCGACCATGGTCGTGCTGCCCGAGGGGACGGTTTGGGGGTTCGCCGACAATGAAATGGTCGAGCGATTGATCCAACGATCAGGAACGCTCGATGACCTCCTCCCCCGGTACCGCGGCTGCTCCGGTCTTGGCTCTCCCCTCATCCAGGCATTGGAGCGGGCCGTGTTGGCCGAGCTTGGTTGGCCGCTCCTCGGGTATGCGCGGTGGGGAGAGGAAATCGCGGGGAGCGACATAGTTCGTCTCCATGTAGCCGGTCCGCTGGGATCGAGCGAGTGGGAAGGTCAGGTGACAGTCGGGCGCAGGCTCCTCATTCCCACATGCGGCTCTTCAGTCGAGGCAGCGGTCAAGACCGGCGTCGAGCTCGAGGTGGCCCAGCTCCGCCGGCTCATGCCGGCGGGCTAATCCGAGGGCTGTACTCCTGGGTCGCCGGGGCGGTCTTCGGGCCCCCTTTGGATCCCGTTCGGCCGACGGCGTCGGCGGCAAAGACGGCGGGTCACCATGTGTCAAAACACTTATTCAATAGATGAAAAACTTGACGGGTGAGGGGCTTGTCGTTATGGTGGCCCTTGATCGGTCTATGCAGTCCGATCGTCGTTGACGGGGGGTCACATGCCGCTGGGAGTGGTGCACTTCGGCACCGGCAATACGGGGAAGTACGGGCTGGCCCAGGTACTCCGGAGGCCTGACCTCGAGCTGGTGGGGCTGGGGGTGAACAACCCCGACAAGGTGGGGGTGGATGCCGGTACCCTCTGCGGCGAGCCTCCGGTCGGCGTGGTCGCCACCGATGATCTCGACGCACTGGTGGCGCTGAGGACGGATTGCCTCGCCTACTACGGCGACGGAATCGCCAGGCCGGCAGAAGCCGTGGCCGACATGTGCCGGTTCCTCGAGACGGGAACCAACGTCGTCACGACGTCCCTCAACCAGCTGGTCTACCCGCCCACCGCCGCGCCAGAGCTTCGTGATCCACTGGCCGAAGCCTGCAGAAAGGGCGCCTCATCCTTCTTCAACAACGGAGCCGACCCCGGGTTCGGGAGCGACCTCATCCCGGTCACACTCCTCTCATTGATGGACCGGGTCGACTCCGTGAGGATCCAGGAGATCGTCAACTACGGCTACTACGACCAGCCCGATGTCATGCGTCACGTCTTCGGGTTCGGTCAGCCGCTTGACTATTCGGCGCCCCTGTTTTCCGGCGGAGCCTTGACCTCCTATTGGGGCGGCGTCGTAACCCAGATCGCGCGAATCCTGGGCACCGATGTGGACAGCATCAATGAGACGCACGAGGTACGGGCCCTCGACCGCGACGTAGAGACCGCCGTCGGAATCATCGAGTCAGGAACGGTGGCGGCGATCAGATTCGAGGTACAGGCCATGGTGGGCGGTATTCCCATGGTCGTGGTGGAGCACGTCACTCGCATCGATGACCGTGCCGCGCCGGACTGGCCGCTCTGTTCGCGACCAACGGGACTGCTACCAGATCCACCTGGCCGGCTCGCCCAATATCGACTGCGAACTAAAGCTGACCGACGATCAGGGGAACGACGGTGGCCTGATCGCCACTGCGGCCCGAGTGGTGAATGCTATTCCCGCCGTCTGCAAGGCTGGGCCGGACCTGCTCTCGTTTCTCGATATTCCAATGGTGCCTGGACTCTGATGGGCACCGAACCTCCCGATCTCGAGGGCAAGGTGGCGATCGTAACCGGAGCCGGCCAAGGGGTCGGGCGAGGAATCGCCTTGGCCCTGGCCGCCCATGGGGCCCACCTGGTTCTCACCGGCCGGACGATGGACAAGCTCCAGGCAGTCGAGGCAGAGATCCTGAAACGGGATGGGAAAGCCTCCTCGGTGGCAGGTGACGTGGCCTCGGACGATGACGTGGCCCGGTGCGTCGAGCGAGCCGTGAGCGAGTTCGGGACGGTCGACATTTTGGTGAACAACGCGGTGTCCCAACCCCTAGGCCTTCTCCTCGACGTCACGGACGAAGCGTTCGAATACGGCTTCCGCAGCGGCCCGCTCGCCACCCTGCGGTTCATGCGCGCCTGCCATCCTTACCTGGCAGGGGGAGGATCGATTGTCAACGTCGGATCCGGGGTGGCCCTCAGGCCCTCGTTCGTCGGCTTCGGATGCTACGCGGCCGTAAAAGAGTCGGTGCGCACCCTAACCCGAGCGGCAGCCTGCGAATGGGGACCGTCGGGCATCCGGGTCAATGCCATTCTGCCTATCTCGATGTCGCCGGCGATGCAGGGTTTCGTAGAGGCCAATCCCGAAGTCGAGCGAGAGATGCTGGGTCAGATCCCGCTGGGTCGGATGGGCGACAGCGAGGCGGACATCGGTGCCGCGGTTGCCTTCTTGTGCGGGCCGTCCGCTGCCTACATCACCGGGGTCACTCTCCCCGTGGATGGAGGCCAGGACTACGTCCGTTGAGACCCACCTCCGTCTATTGACACCACGCTCCTGACAATTCACCCGCTCCGACACGAGCACCGACCGAGAGGCTGGCATTCATGGCCGAATGGAACGACGAAACCGACCTGCTCGTCCTGGGCTCAGGTGCGGCCGGACTGTCCGGTGCGCTTCGGGGCGCCCAGCTGGGGCTGAAAGTCATCGTCACCGAGAAGAGCGACGTGTGGGGTGGCTCGGCCGCCATGTCCGCAGGGGCGCTGTGGATCCCGGCGAACGACAAGATGTCCGCCGTCGGGATCGACGACTCCGAAGCCGATGCCCTTGAGTACCTCAGCGCCGTTACCTTCGGAACGATCAAGACGAGCCGGCTCCAGACGTTCGTCCGAGCGGCCAACCGAATGATCAATGCCTTCGAGGAGGACGGACAGCTCCGCTTGCAGCCACTGTCCCTCTACCCCGACTACAACACGGATGTGGCCGGAGCCAAGCCGGGAGGCCGCGTGCTCGAGCCGGAGCCATTCGACGGCAGCCTGCTCGGATCCGATTTTCGGACACTCCACCCCCCTTACCCCGGCGAACTCGTCTTTGGGAGGTTCCTCATGGGCATCGCCGAGGCCCGCGACCTCATCATGCCCGGCATAGGCCCCAAGCTCGGCCTTCTCAAGGGATTTGTTCGCTACGCCAAGCGTCGCCCGGAACGGAAACGGCTCGGACGCGACCCCTACCTGACGATGGGCCAAGCCCTTGCGTCCCGCATGCGTCTCTCGCTCACGCAGCGGGACGTGCCGGTGTGGTTATCGTGCCCCATCCGGTCCCTGGTCACCGACGGTGGGCGCGTCGTCGGTGCCGAACTCACACGGGGGGGCCGCCCGTACAGGGTCCGGGCCAGAGCCGGAGTGCTCATGGCCACAGGTGGTTTCGAACGGAGCCAGGAGATGCGGGACCAGTATCTTCGAGGTCCGTCCCAGGCCAACTGGACGGTCGGCCATGCCGGGAACGTCGGTGACGGCATCATCATCGGTCAAGAAGCGGGAGGGGCAATCGACGCTGATCTCATGCGGGAGGCCTGGTGGGCGCCGACCATCGTCCCACCCGAGCAGCCGACCGCATGGGTGTTGGTCATCGAGAAGAGTCTCCCCCATGGGTTCTTCGTCGACCGGAACGGGAACCGGTTCACAAACGAAGCGGCAAATTACAGCGACGTCGGCCGGGCCATGTTCGAAGCCGACGACGATTCGGGGGCGGGCGTGCCCGCCTGGTGGATCTTCGACGCCACGTACCGGCGGCGCTACATCGTCGGACCGATTCAACCAGGGTCCGTTCAGCCTGATCGATTCTTACCCAAGGCGCTTCGACCGGGGAGGGGGTGGCTGCATCGGGCTGCCACCTTGGACGAACTGGCCGGCCAGTTGAGCATCGACCCGGCGACCCTGTCTCGCACGGTCAACCGCTTCAACGCCATTGCCCGCAGCGGCGACGACGGCGACTTCGGGCGCGGGCGCACGCTCAACGACAGGTACTACGCCGATCCCCGGTCGGTCCCCAACCCGTCACTCGGTCCACTAGAGAAGGCGCCCTACTACGCCGTGCCCGTCGTACCGGGAGACCTCGGAACCAAGTCTGGGTTGGTCACTGACGACGACGGCCGGGTGCTCGACGAGACTGGGGTCCGCATCCCCGGCCTGTACGCAGCAGGCAACACGACCTCGTCGGTGATGGGCCCCGCCTATCCGGGCGCCGGCGGCACGCTGGCCCCGGCCATGGCATTTGCATTCCTGGCCGCTGAGGCCGCGGCCGGGGATGCACGCGCATAGGGCTGCCACCCAGAGGTGACTTCTCGCTCGAAGTCGAGGAGGAACCGCTTGCGCTCGATGCCGCCCCCGTAGCCGGTGAGGTCGCCGGTGGAGCCGACGACGCGGTGGCAGGGGACGATGATGCTGATGGGATTTCGGCCGTTGGCCAGACCGACCGCCCGCGACGCCGCCGGGTTCCCGATCGCCTCGGCTAGTTGCCCGTAAGAAACGGTGTGGCCATAGGGGATGTCGCACAGCGCGGTCCAGACCCGCTGTTGGAACTCCGTGCCGACGAAAGCCATGGGCACCTCGAACCGGGCCCGGCTTCCATCGAAGTACCCCTGGAGCTGATCGATGACGTCGCTGAACCAGGTGACGTCGGGCAGCCCGAAGGTCTCAGCCGCGGGCCGGTGGCGCTGCTCGTGCATATAGATCCCGCACAAAGCGCCATCAGTGGCCACCAAGGTGAGCGGACCGACCGGACTGCCGATCACCGTGTGCACCCGCTCGGTCATCGGTGGCCGGCCGGGACGAGATGGGC
Source organism: uncultured Acidimicrobiaceae bacterium (assembly GCA_963781305.1). Taxonomy (GTDB): domain Bacteria; phylum Actinomycetota; class Acidimicrobiia; order Acidimicrobiales; family RAAP-2; genus DASXMT01. Next base: position 1,316,023 of record CAWAFL010000011.1, on the reverse strand, counting down.
GGCCGGAACAGGCGCAGCAGGGGGTGCGTCTTCAGGTGCGTCTTGTTCAGGCGGCAGTCGGTTGATGGCGTGATCGCCTGTGGCCCACAGATACTGGGTGGCGTAGGCGCGCCAGGGGCGCCAGCGGTCGGCGCGGGCCATGAGCGGCGCGGCGCGCTCGTCGAAACCGACTGCCCGGGCGCCGAAGCGGATCCCGAGGTCGGTGATGGGAAACGCGTCCGGGTCGCCGAGGGCCCGCATGGCGATGGTCTCCACCGTCCACGGCCCGAGGCCCCGGAGCGACGCCAGTTGGCCCCGGGCTTCTTGCCAGTCGTTGCCCGCGCTGAGGTCGATCCGGCCCTCGGCCAGGGCGCGGGCCAAGCCCAGCACCGCGCTGCGCCGGGACCGGGGCATGGCCAGCGTCTCGGGATCCACGTCGGCCACGTCGGCGGGCTCGGGAAACAGGTGGGTCAGGCCTCCCCCACTGTCATCAATGGGGGAACCGTGGGTGACGACCAACCGGGCGGCGTGGGTGCGGGCCGCGGCGGTGGAGACCTGTTGGCCGATCACGGCCCGGAGGGCGAACTCGGCCGGGTCGACCGTGCGGGGGACGCGCCGACCGGGGCTCTTGTCGACCAATGGGGCCAGCACCGGATCACCGCGCAAGAGATCGTCGACGGCAACCGGGTCGGCATCGAGATCGAGCAGGCGTCGGCACCGGTTGATGGCAATGGGAAGATCGCGGAGGTCGGCCAGCTGCAGCTGACAGGCCACGTGGTCGGGAGTCGGCCGGAGGGCGACGATGCCGTGGCCGTGGGGCAGGCGCAGGGTGCGGCGGTACGCACCGTCACGCCACTCCTCCACCCCGGGCACGGCGGTGGCGGCCAGGTGGCCGAACAGGTTGTCGGGGCACAGCGGCTTCCGGAAGGGCAGGCGCAGCGAAAGCGAACCGGGCGCAACGGGCACGCTGCCGGGGACCCGGGCGCGCAGCTCGGTGGGTGACAGGGCGAAGACTTGCTGGACGGTTTCGTTGAACGTGCGCAGGCTGGCGAACCCCGCGGCCAACGCCACCTGGGTCATGGGCAGTCTGGTCGTCTCGATCAGCACCCGTGCCGTCTGGGCCCGTTGGGCGCGGGCCAAGGCCAGCGGACCAGCCCCCAGCTCGGCCAGGAGATGGCGCTCCACCTGGCGGGTGCTGTAGCCCAGTCGGGCGGCGAGGCCAGGCACGCCGTCGCGGTCGACCACGCCGTCGGCGATCAGGCGCATGGCCCGGGCCACCATGTCGGCGCGCTGGTTCCACTCCGGCGAGCCCGGGCTGGCATCGGGCCGGCACCGCTTGCACGCCCGGTATCCCGCCTGTTGTGCGGCGGCGGCGCTGGGATAGAAGCGCATGTTCACCGCCTTGGGGGGCACCACGGGACAGCTGGGTCGGCAATAGATGCCGGTGGTGACCACGGCGGTGAAGAACCAACCATCGAATCGGGCGTCCTTGGACTGGACGGCCCGAACGCACTGCTCTATGTCCTCATGCATCTCTCCAGCATGCCCCCGAGGCCACACCCAGGCTGGCGGAAATCCGACATCGTGGACACGGGCCCGCCTGCCCGACGGATCGATCCTCGCCGGGCACTTCAGTCAGGGCAGTCAGAGATCACGAGCGCAGTCGGCGCAGTCAGGGTTCAATCAGCGCAATTCGGACAATGCCTTGGCCAACGGTTCGAGAACGGCCGGCGTGTGGGGCGGCCGGATGTGCACGATGCCCAATTCGACGCCGACGTCGCCCAAGGCAGCTGCAGCCGCAGCGGTGGCGGCAGCATCCCCGTCGTACATGACGTGGCTGGAGAGCAGGATCTCGCCCGGGTCGCGGCCGATGTCGCGGCAATGCGAGTGGAGGACCTCACGCTTTCGGGCGAACTCGTCGGGCGTCCCGCCGACGAAATTCCAGTGCTGGGCGAACCGGGCCGCGGTGAGCAGCGTTCGCCGCTCTCCACTGCCACCGATGCAGATCGGAGGATGGGGCCGCTGCACTCCCTTCGGTTCGTTCCGAGCATCGACCAGCTGGTAGTACCGGCCGGCGAAGGTCGTCGTCTCCTGGCTGAGCAGGCCGATGAGCACCTGGCATGCCTCCTCGAAGCGGTCGCTGCGCTGGCGCGGCGTACCGAGCTCGATGCCGTAGGCCCCGGACTCCTGCTCGTTCCACCCGGCACCGATCCCGAGCTCGAGCCGTCCCTCGGAGATGATGTCGAGCGTGGCGGCCATGTTGGCCAGAACGGCGGGATGGCGATAGTGGATGCCGGTGACCAGCGTGCCGAGCCGGAGACGGCTCGTGGCCTGGGCCAGTGCGATCAGCGTCGTCCAGCCCTCCAGGCACGGTCCGGTCGTGTCGGAGAAGATCGGGTAGAAGTGGTCGAACGTCCAGCCGGACTCGAAGACATCGATGTCGTCTGCCGCACGCCAGACCTCCAGCATGTCGGTCCAGGTCGTGTGTTGGGGAGCGGTCTTGAAGGCGAAGCGCATGCCCCAAACCTACGCGGCGATCGACCGCTGTGGTGAGGCGGCTAGTCCGAGGCCTCCTCGGCGGTTCGGTAGTCGCCGTAGCGCTCGTCCCGCTTGGACAGCGTCCCGGTCAGGCCGCTGGTGCCGATGTCGGCCACGAACTTCCGCATGGTGGGCTGGTGGATGCCGAGGGCGCAGATCTCCGTACCCAACCGGATGGCCGTGCGCAGGCCCATGGTCTCCATGGTCCGGTGGACCAGGCGCTTGTTGAGCTGGACCAGGTCCGAGGGCATCATGGCGATGCGCTCGGCGTAGGCCACCACCCTGTCGTCCAGCTCCTCGGCCGGGTAGGCGTAGTTGGCCCATCCCAGCCGCACCGCCTCCGTTCCCGAGATGGAGTCGCCGGTCAGCATCATGTCCATGGCCGTGCGCATGCCCATGAACCAGGCATGGAAGTGCATGTCGGGCACCCCGAAACGGACGGCCGGGTAGCCGATCTGTGCGTCGTCGGCCACCACCACCAGGTCACAGCCGGTGGCCAGCTCGCTCCCCCCGGCCAGGCAGTAGCCGTGCACCTGGGCGATGACCGGCTTGGCCAGGTCCCAGATGCTCATCCACCCCTCGGTCACATGCCGGGGCCACTGGCCCTCCCCTTGGGACGTGAAAAAGGGAAGGGGTACGCCCTCGTTGCCGCCGCCGAGGTCGTAGCCGGAGGAGAAGCACTTCCCCGCTCCCCTGACGATGGTGACCCGCACGTCGCCGTCGTCGTCGGCTGCGTGGAGCGCCTCGATCAACTCGCCCCGAAGCGCGTTGCTCAAGGCATTGCGCTTCTCCGGTCGGTTGAGCGTGATCCGCCTGACCCCCTCGGATGGATCGTCGGTCAGGACCAATTGCTCTGCCATGGATGCCTCCTAGTCCGATCTGCGGTTAGTGCTCGCATGAAGCGACCGGATCGACTCGGTTGCTTCGTGGCCAAACCAGAATCAGACTCTAGTTGCCGACGGTACGGCCCCCCTGGTGGCGAAGCAGGAGCGTACACGGCTGCGGGGGCGAGGTCGGCTCGGCGACACGGAAGGGTCCAGGTAGCATCCATGGCGATCATGAGCGGAACCTCCTGATGTCGACCCAAATGGAACATCCGGACACCCTCCGTCCCGGTCAACGAGCGAGAAGGGACCGCATCGTGCTGGCCGCGCTGGAGCTGCTGGAGGAGGGCGAGTACGACACGATCCACGTACGGGACGTGGCCGAGCGGGCCGACGTCGCCCTCGGGACGATGTACCACTACTTCAGCTCCAAAGAGCACCTCTACGCCGCGGCCATGTTGGACTGGGCCAGCTCCTTTCGCAACACCATTGCCCGCAGACCCCTGAGCGGACAGACGAGCCAGGACCGACTCAAGGACTTGTTCGGTCGGGTGATCCGCGCCTTCGAGCGGCGGCCGCAATTCCTGCGACTGGAGATCGTGCTGGAGAACTCCACCGATCCCCATGCCCGCGAGATGTTCTCCGTGTTCAGCGACCACAACCAGTCCACCTTCGCCACCGCCCTCGACACCCTGCCCCTGTCCGAGGCCAGGGCGGTGACCGGCATCGCCGCCATCGTGATGGGATCCATGCTCCACGCTTGGGCGCTGGAGCGGGTCGAGATCACCCGGGTCTACGAGACGGTGTTCCAGGCCATCGACCTCATCTTCTCGCCGCCCCCGGGGGCGGTCCGAACGCACTAGTATCTAGAATTAGATTCTAGAAGTGGCCGGCGGCGGCCCCACCGACACCGAGCCAAGGAGGAACCCCATGGCCATCAGCACCGATCCAAGCCCGTCCAGCGCGATCGATGAGAACGGGACCGGCAACCAGGCCGGCGAGCACCTCACCATCATCTCGGCCGATTGCCACGCCGGCGGTAGCCACAAGGCATACCGGGAGTACCTCGACCCCGCCTACCTCGAGGACTTCGACGCATGGCGGGCCAAGTACAAGAACCCCTTCAAGGACCTGGGGGACAACCGGCGCCTGCGCAACTGGGACAACGAGATGCGCAACAGCCAACAGGAGGCAGACGGCGTGGTGGCCGAAGTCCTGTTCCCCAACACGGTGCCGCCGTTCTTTCCCAGCTTCGTGCTCTTCGCTCCCCCACCGCCTCCGGAGGACTACCAGCACCGCCTGGCCGGCATCCGAGCCCACAACCGCTGGCTGGTGGATTGGTGCAACGAGTTTCCCGAGCGCCGGGCCGGGATCGGCCAGATCTTCATCAACGACGTCGACGACGCCATCGAGGATGTGCGGTGGATCAAGGAGCACGGCCTGCGCGGCGGCGTCCTGCTGCCCAACCCCCCGCCCGACGTAACCTGGGTCAAGCCGCTGTACGACCCCTACTACGAGCCGCTGTGGAACGTCTGCGAAGAGCTCGAGATCCCGGTCCACTGCCACGGGGGCATCGGGGTCCCCGACTACGGATCGGGCCCCCTGTCCATGGTGATGTACATCACCGAGGTCGGGTTCTACTCGCAGCGACCGTTCGTCCACCTCCTACTCTCGGGCGTGTTCGAGCGCCACCCCCGGCTCAAGTTCGTCATGACCGAGATGGGGGCTTCGTGGATCCCCGCCATGCTCGACCAGCTGGACGGGACGCTCAACATGATCCGGGGCACGGGCGCCCAGGGTGAGCTGCGCTTCGACCAGGACCACGTGCTGCCCAAGTCGGCCAGCGAGTACTTCGCGCAGAACTGCTGGGTGGGCATGTCCCAGCCGACGAAAGCCGATGCCGCCATCCGTCACCGCCTGGGGACCGACCGCCTGATGTGGGGGTCGGACTATCCCCATGACGAGGGCACCTATCCCCTCTCCCGGGAGAACCTGCGCGCCGTCTTCTCCGATCTGGAGCCGACGGAGATGCACAAGATCCTGAGCGGGAATGCCGCCGCCCTCTACGACTTCGACCTCAAAGCACTGGCGCCGCTCGGGAACAAGTTCGGCCCCACCATGGGCGAGCTGACCCAGCCGCTGGAAGACCTACCCGAGAACGCCAACGAGGCCCTGCGTCGGGCCGTGAAGAACCGGTCGAGCACGTCGGTCACGCTCTGACCGCCATCGCTCAGCCAGGCCATCACCCGCTGACCGCAACCGGTCGGCGGGTCCGGACGCTTGTGAATGCCCCCCGTCGACCGGCCCGGAGGCTAGGGCCGTGAACCTGGTCGGCCAGCACGATGCCCTGGGCTTGGCCGAGTTGGTTGGCGGCGGCGAGGTCTCCGCCCACGAGCTGCTCGACCAGGCCCTGGCCTCGATCGAGTCGACCAATCCGACGGTGAACGCCGTCGTCACCGTCTTCGAGGACCAGGCGCGCCGGGCCATCGACGACGGGCTGCCCCCGGGCCCGTTTCGCGGGGTGCCCTTCGCCATCAAGGACCTGTGGGCCAACGTGGCCGGTTTGACCACCACCAACGGCAGCCGCCTGTTCGCCTCGGGGCCGGCCAGCACCGGCGACTCCGAGGTCATCGGTCGCTACCGTCGAGCCGGGCTGGTCCTCGTGGCCAAGACCAATTCGCCCGAGCTGGGTCTCAGCCCAACCACCGAGCCGGCCCTGTTCGGGTCGACCCACAACCCCTGGGACCTCGACACCACCCCGGGCGGCTCGAGCGGCGGAGCGGCCGCCGCGGTGGCCTCGGGCAACTTCGCCATGGCCCATGCCAGCGACGGCGGCGGCTCGATCCGCATCCCCGCCTCGTGCTGTGGCCTCTTCGGGTTGAAGCCGACCCGGGGCCGGGTGCCCGTCGGCCCGGAGCGGGGCGAGGGTTGGAACGGCATGAGCACCCAGCACGTCGTGACACGCTCGGTGCGGGACAGCGCCGCTGCCCTCGACGCCGCCGCAGGCCCTATGGCCGGGGACCCCTACTGGGCCCCTCCCGGCCCTGCCTCCTACTTGGCCGAGGCCGGAACCGATCCGGCACCTCTGCGCATCGGCCTGATCACCCAGTCCCCCACCAGTGTGCCCGTGGACCAGACTTGCCGCGACGCGGCCGAGACCACCGCTCGGCGCTGCAGTGAACTCGGCCACGAGGTCGTCGCCCTGTCGTGGCCGCCGATCACCGACGACTTCCTGGCGGCCCGATCGGCCATAGTGCCCGCCCAGATCGCGGTGACCGTCGACTCCTTCCTGGCCGAGACGGGGCGGACGCTGGGTCCCGACGACCTCGAGCCGATGACCCGCATGCTGGTCGACCGCGGCCGATCCACCACGGCCACGACCTACGTCGCCGCCGTGCAGGCCATGCACCGACTGGGTCGCACCATGGGGCGATTGTTCGCCGACATCGACGTACTGGTCACGCCCACGATGGCGACACCGCCGGGGCCGCTCGGATCGTTTGATCCGGAGGACATGGACCGGTTCATCCGGACATCCGGATCAATGACCGCCTTCACCTACCTGTTCAACCTGACCGGCCAACCGGCCATGTCTCTGCCCCTCGACCGCGCCCCGAGCGGGATCCCCATCGGGACGCAGGTGATCGGGCGGTTCGGCGACGAGGCCACATTGTTCCGTCTAGCCGGTCAGCTCGAGCGGGCCCATCCCTGGTTCGGGCAGACGGTGGCTACCGTCTCTCCGTCTTCGCCAACGGCACCGCCCGGGCCGGACCACAGGATGCGCGCAGGTTGAACGAAGCGCATCGCTAGCCCCTGATTCGCAGCCGCAGGTTGGCAGCCGTTGGCTGGCAGTCCTGGTTTGAAGGATCGCACTACCGCAATCTGTCGTCGAGCAACGATCCCCCACTGCGCGATCCGACGGGGTTACCCTCCCCTTATTGCCATACGCGTGTGGCAACGAACGGCACCCCCTGCGGTGCCCACATGGGAGGTTCGGCTATGAGTACGGGGATTCTTCGCAAGTCGTTCGTCGAGTTTCTGGGGACGTTCATCCTGGTCTTCTTCGCCGTCGGGGTGGCCACGCTCAGCTTCGGGCACGGCTTTGGGTTCGCTGGAATCAGCCCCTCAGCCGGCGTGGTGGCCACGGCCTTGACCTTCGGGCTGGTGCTCCTGGCCCTCGTCTACGTCCTCGGTCCGATCTCGGGCTGTCACGTCAACCCGGCCGTGACCATGGGGGCGGTGCTGTCCAGGCGCATCGAGCCCATCGAGGCCGTCTTCTATTGGGTGGCCCAGTTCGTGGGCGGGATCCTGGGGGCGCTCGTCCTGTGGGCGGTGTTCAAGGCATCGCCCTTCTACAGCACGTCCCGCACCGGCCTGGGTACCGACGGCTACGGCAAGGCCTCGATGATCCACATCAGCCAGGCTGGCGCCTTTGTCGCCGAGGTGATCCTCACCGCGCTGTTCGTCTTCGTCGTGCTCGCTGTGACCAACAAGCTCGCCCGTGCGGCAACAGCCGGCATCGCGATCGGGCTCACGCTGACCGTCGTGCACCTCATCGGCATTCCCATCACTGGAACCTCGGTGAACCCGGCCCGGAGCCTGGGACCGGCCCTCATCGTCGGGGGCACGGCGCTTTCGCAGGTCTGGCTGTTCATCGTGGCCCCGCTGGTAGGCGGGGTGGTGGCCGCGGTCATCCACTGGATCGTCTACCCGCCCAAGACGCTCGAGGAGACCGAGACCACGGTCAGCCTCGACCCCGAGGTCACCGGGACCTGAACCCACGCCGGCTACGGGCTGATCAAGGCGTCGGTCAGCCCATCGATACCGGCCAGGTTCTTGGCCAGATCGGCCGAGAGCCCATGGCGGGTGGCCAATGCCGCGGGCGCCACGTAGGAGACCTTGGTCTGGTCTCCGTCGGCCCATACCAGCACCTTGAGGGGCAGGTCGAGCGCGGCCAGCGGCGCGGCCGCCATCACCGGGGTTCCGGCAACCGGGCTGCCGAACGTGACCAGCGTGGTGTCCCGCAGCTCCAACCCGACCGCACGCGCCTCGGCCGCCTGGTCGATCACGGCGAAGACCTTCATGCCTTTGCCCACCACCAGGTCGGTGAGGCGCGAGGCGGTGTCGGCCACCGTGCGCGGGCTGATCTTGGTGACCACGTCCCGCTCCTCCCCTGAACCCCTGTCCCCTGAACCACCGTCGTAGGTCATGGCCACGCTCCTCTGCTCGAAGTCCGACTGGGCATGCGCTATTCGCGCGCCGCTGCCCGCTCTACCCGTACAGGCTGCTGCCGTTCTATCCCTGCGGGCTGCCGCCGTTCTACTCGTGCAGGCCGCGGATATCCCAGCGCACCGAGCGGCCGAACCAGGCATAGCCCCCGGCGTCAGCGGGTATACGCAGATCCATGAGGTTTCGTCGGGCAACGATCGGGCTTGCTGCGTGCGTGGCGGCGACCACCCTGACCCTCGGAGCCACCGCGGCAGTGGCTCTCCCGGCGTCGGCCCAGGCGCCGTACCCAGTGGGCAATGCCGCAACCGGCTACCAGGCCGAGCTCGACGCCCCCACCTCCTCGCCACCGGGTGTCAACGTGGCCGGTTGCCAGCCGAGTGCCGCCCACCCGTACCCGGTGATCCTGCTGCCCGGCACGCTCTACACCGTGGCCGAGACGTGGCAAGCCCTCGGTCCCATCCTGGCCAACGCCGGCTACTGCGTCTACGGACTGAACTACGGGCAGACCACGTTGACCACCCTGACCGGTGGCAGGGTCTCGTCTATCGGGCCCATCGAGGACTCGGCCCTCCAGCTGGCTGCGTTCGTCGACCAGGTCCGGGGCGAGACCGGCGCCGCGCAGGTCGACCTGGTGGGTTGGTCGCAAGGGGGCATGCTGCCGCGCTGGTACATGACCAGCGACGGCGGCGCCCCGGCCGTGCACGAGCTGGTCGGCCTGGCCCCCTCCAACCACGGGACGACCCTCGACGGTCTGTTCACGCTGATCAACTCGGACACGGCCCTCGGATTGCCCGCCACGACCACGCTGATCGGGTGCACGGCCTGCACCGAACAAGAGGCCGGCTCGCCGTTCATCAGCGCCCTCAACGCCAACGGCGACGGGGTCCCGGGCGTGACACTGGTGAGCATCGAGACCACGCACGACGAGGTGGTGACGCCGTACCAATCGGCCTTCCTCGATGCGCCCGGTGCGGTGAACATCACGCTCCAGGACCAGTGTCCCGCTGACGGCGCCGACCACCTGGGCATCCCCTACGACACCGCCGCCCTCCAAGACGTGGTCAACGTGCTGGGTCCCGACGCGCCTGGTTTCGAGCCGGTGTGCGGGCTCACCCTTCCTCTAATCGGCACCCCGTAGCCGGGCTCGGGAACGGGGTGCTCGGGAACGGCGGCTCGGGGCCTCTCCGGTATGACCGATAGAGGCGGTCCCGGTACCATCGTCATCATCTGCCCAGGTCCTGACGAGGTGGTGCGGCCGTGACCGGCCCCTACAGTGAGTTGCCCGCGCCCGTCGGTAGCCCGCCCCCCCGGTCTCACACCTTCCGACGCCTCGTGGGGCGGGGGGCACGGCGGGCCCAGGGCCGCTTGGAGTACACGCTCGGTGGCGCCACCCGCACCCGGGTCATCGTCCTGCTGGCCTGCGTCCTGGGTCTGAGCAGCGCCGACACCGCCACCGTGGGGGCCTCGGCCATCGAGCTCCGCCAGGGCCTCGGCATCTCCAACACCGATATCGGACTCTTGGTGGCGGTAAGCTCACTCGTCGCAGCGGTGGCCAGCGTCCCGTTCGGCATCCTGGCCGATCGGGCCCGACGGACGTTGGTACTGGGCGTTGCCATCTCGTTTTGGGGAGCGGCAATGATCTGGAGCGCCACCGTCAGCTCGTTCGGCGAGCTGTTGCTCACCCGCCTGGTGCTCGGAGTCCTGACCGCAGCGGCCGGTCCCATCGTGGCCTCCCTGGTCGGCGACTACTTCCACAGCGCCGAACGAGGCCGCATCTACGGCTACATCCTGGCCGGGGAGCTGCTCGGTGCCGGCGTCGGGTTCGCGGTGACCGGCGACGTCGCCGCGCTGTCATGGCGAGCGGCGTTCGCCTTGCTGGGTGTGCCCGCCTTCATCCTGGCCTGGAACGTGTTTCGCCTGCCCGAGCCGCTGCGGGGGACCAAGGCGCCCTTGGAATCGACACCCGGGTCTGCGGTCATACCCGCCATGGAGGCGGCGAAGGCCCAGCCGGGCCAACCGGTCCCCGACGAGTCCACTGGCCAAGAGACCGACGCCCAGCGCCTGGTCCGCGAGCAGGGCATCCTGCCCGACGAACATCTCGTCCTCAAGGGCGACGCCAAGCGCATGGGCATCATCGCCGCCACCCGCTACATCCTCCGCATCCGGACCAACGTCATCCTCATCGTGGCCAGTGCGTGCGGCTACTACTTCCTGGCCGGGGTGCAGACGTTCGGTGTGGAGTTCGTCAGGGACCAGTACAGCGTCGGCCAGGTGCTGGCCAACTTCTTGATGTTGCTGGTCGGGGCGGGGGCGCTCGTCGGGGTGCTCCTGAGCGGCCGGCTCAGCGACCTCTTCCTACGTCGCCGCTACGTGAACGGCCGGATCCTCGTCCCCGCGGTGGCCGCCGCCCTCACCACGGTCTTGTTCATCCCCGCCCTTTTGACTCGCAGCGTGCTGATGGCCCTGCCCTACATCGTGGTGGCGGCCTTCATGCTGTCGGCGCAGAACCCACCCATCGATGCCGCCCGCCTGGACATCGTGCCCCCGCTGTTGTGGGGTCGGGCCGAGGGGCTGCGCACACTGCTCCGCACCGGCGCCCAGGCCCTGGCCCCGCTGTTGTTCGGGGCGGTGTCCCAGTACGTTTTCGGCGGTGGGCGTTCGGGACTGCAGTGGACCTTCATCGTGATGTTGGTCCCCCTGGGCGCCAACGCCGTCATCCTCTTCCGGGCGCTCAAGACCTACCCTCGAGATATCGCCACCGCGGCGGCCGCCGTCACGCCCAACACCCCCGTCGACCCGGCACACTGATCACACCCACAATGTCCGAACCGCGAAGACCGTGCGCTCCCACCACGGGCGCTTCCACCACACCAGAGAGGAGTTCCCCTGATGGAACTCGGATTGCACATCGCTGACTTCACCTGGCCCGGCGGCCCCGGCGAGCTCGGGCCCCAGCTGGCCCGGGTGGCGAGGACGGCGGAGGCGGCCGGGATCACCCGGCTCACGGTCATGGACCATGTCTGGCAGATCGGGCCGCTCGGTCCCCCCGAGCACGAGATGCTCGAGGCCTACACCACGCTGGGCTTCCTGGCCGCCAACACCGAGCGGGTGCTGTTGCACACCCTGGTGACCGCCGTCGTCTACCGGCAGCCGGGCCTGGTGGCCAAGGCCGTCACCACGCTCGATGTGCTCTCCGGCGGCCGGGCCGGCCTGGGCATCGGCGCGGCGTGGAACGGCGAGGAATCCGCCGGCCTGGGCTTGGACTTCCCGCCCACCGCCGAGCGGTTCGAGCGGTTGGAGGAGGGCCTGCAGATCTGCCTGCAGATGTGGAGCGAGAGCGACAAGCCGTTCGACGGAGCCCACTACCACCTGGGCCGAACCCTCAATTCGCCCCAGCCGCTGAGCCGGCCCCGGCCGCACCTGATGATCGGCGGCACGGGCGAGCGCAAGACGCTGCGCCTGGTGGCCAAGTACGCCGACGCCTGCAACATCTTCGGGAGCCCAGAAGCCGCCCACAAGCTCGTCGTGCTGCAGGAGCACTGCGGCCGAGAGGGACGGGACTACGACCAGATCGAGAAGACCACGACCATCACGATTACGCCGGGGAGCGAACCGAGCGCAGTGCTCGCCGACCTGCAAGCACTCCATGACCTGGGCTTCACCGTGGCCTACGTGATGGTCCCCGGGCTGCCCCTCGAGGTCATCGACCTGCTGGGCACGGCCATCATCCCCGAGATCGCCACATGGTGACGCTGGTGATGCGCAGTGCCCGTGCGACCGATGCAGTGACCGGTGGACAACGGTCACGAAATCGACGTTGTGGACTGACGAGCCGGCGCGGGTAAGGATGGGGTTGAGCGGGTAAGGATTGGATAGGGGCAGCGAGACAGGGCCTCGCCGCTCGGCGGTCATCGAGTACAGGTGCTCAATGGGAGGAACGATGAACAGCCGGAAGCAGCTCAAGAAGCAGATCGGCCACCTCCTCGCCGATCTCGGCACCAGCCACGGTGAGGTGGCGGCCTCCTTGCAGCGGGCCGGTATCCGAGGCGTGCCCAGAAACCCCGGGGGCTGCGCCATTGCCCTCTACCTCGGCGCCGTGCTGGGTACCGACTCCCGCATCCAGTCGGTCACGGTGGGGACCAATTGCCTGAAAGCGTCCACCCTGCAGTCGACACCCTTCTACTTCTACGGAACCATGCTGGTGCCCGTTCCGAAGCCGGTAGGCCAGTTCATCGCCGCCTTCGACGAGGGGTGCTACCCCGAGCTGGTACGGGAGCAGGCGACGAACGCAACCCAACCTCGGACGAACGCCCACTAGACGTCACTACCAACGGAACGCCCCGGACCTGGACACCTCGGCCCTGGAAGACCTCGGTGCGAAGAGGCCACCGGGATCCTCGGGCGCCATCATCGGGCCCGACAAGACCATCGACCCTCGGCCCGAGCAGCACCAATCGCTGCGATAGCCAGAGGGTGATCCCTCCGGCTGCCAGGGGGTGGTCCGTCCGGCGGAGCGCGGTCACCCTCACGACGTGTAGCGTCATGCCACCATTAGTGACGGGGAGACTTCTATGCGTGGTATGTGCCGGCTCAACAAAGCAGTGGCAGCGGTGGCGATCGGGATAGGTGGAATCGGGGCCGCGGCCTGCGGGACCTCCACGGCAGCAAAAGCGACTCATCCAACCATCACGGCACCGGCCCGGACGTCGGTGGCCTCCACCACGACCCTCCCGAGGACCACCACGACCACGGTGCCGCCTACGACCACGGTGCCGCCTACGACCACCACAGTCCCACCCACCACGACGGCTCCTCCCCCCACCGTCCCTCCGACCACGGTGCCGCCGACCACCGTCCCTCCGACCACTGCACCTCCGGCTCCTGCGGCGGCTGCATCCAGCTGCACGCCGTTGAGCGACAGCGGAGGCTGCTACCAACCAGGTGAGTTCTGCCGGAGCTCAGACCACGGCGCCAGCGGCGTGGCCGGCAACGGCGAAGCCATCACCTGCGAGGACAACGACGGCTGGCGCTGGGAGCCCACCTGATCGCCGCACGGGCGTACGCCCGAGTGGCCGCCGCGGGTGCTTGCGGTCACCTCCGAACGCACACCTGCCCTCGTCGCCTTCGCCTCCGAGCTCGAAAAGGGTGTCTTCAAGCCTCCGAGCTCGAAAGGGCCAGGCGTTGTTTGGCCTGTTCGTAGAGGTCGGTCGGCAGGGGTCCCTTCTCGGCAAAGGCGAGGTTGGTGCCGAGGTGGTCGATCTTCGACGTACCCACGATGGTGCTCGACAGGTCCGGATGACTGAGCGTGAACCGTAGGACGAACTCGAGCCGGCTCATGTCCCCGAGCAGCTCCTCGATGCCCGAGGACTCCCAACGTCGCTGGCCTTCGCCCTCCGAGAGTCCCAGCGGACCCTGGCTCCATTCCTTGTCCTCGGACGGGCCGCCGCGGGCCGCACCGCCTCGGATCAGCGTGCCCGCACCTGCGGCGGCCGCCGCGGTGATCAGGTCCTCGTGCTCGCGCTGGACAGCCGAGTACGGGATCTGGAACACGTCGAACACGCCCATGGCGATGTGGTCGGGCAGATTGGGCAGGATGCCCGACATGCCGAGAAAGCGCACCTTCCCCTCGTCGCGTAGCGACTGCATCATCTCGATCGTGTGATCGGCCTCCATCTGCGCCCGACTCGGCGACATGTGCACCTGCAGGAGATCGAGCCGGTCGGTGCCCAGCCGACGGAGGCTCTGCTCAGTCCCCGCCCGGACGTTGTCGGCGCTGTAGTCGTGCGGAAACGGAGGGCTGGCCCCCAGAGGGGCATCGCCGAGGAGGCATCCGCACTTCGAGGCCAGGAAGTACTCGTCGCGCCGGTGGCCGAGATATCGACCGATCAGCTCCTCACTCCGGCCGTAATCGATGGAGGTGTCGATGAGGTTGATGCCTCCGTCGAGCACGGCGTTGAGTAGTCGGCCCGCCTCCTCGTCCTCGATGGCCGGGCCGCGGGGTTGGCCCCGCAACTCCATGGCGCCATAGCCGAGGATGGTCACGTCTGCTCCGGTGCGACCCAAGGGCCGAGTGTCGATGGTCATCAAGCCAGGCTATCGAGGGGACGGGCCAGCCCCTCCATGAACACTCGCGTCATGCGCTGATTGAAGCTCGGTTGCTCGCCGCGGACCGGCTGACAAATGAGGGCTGGCAATTCTCGAGAGAACCGGGCCGCAGCGTCGTTGCCCGTGTACCCCCGATGTACGGCGTGCCGTCTTACACCCATGTACGCGGTGCCATGGATGGTCTGCCTTCATCTCACGCAGAGGTTGACTACCTGGAGATTGGAGGAGTTGACCGATCTTCAAGACTCTCACTTTGCGGTCCACCTCCGAGACTCACGGGTGTTCGCAGGGGGCGGGACTAGCCTGTCAACCGGAGCGCAGACTCCACACCGAATGTTCGGTGAGCGATGACCCGATATTCGATGATTGGCGACGCTGTAGGAGGTCGAGATATGGAGCTCGAATCATGAGTGCCATCGAGACCGACTACCTGGTAATCGGGGCGGGAGCAGCAGGCATGTCCTTTACCGACGCGCTGATCGACGCGGATCGGGACGCGGACGTCGTCATCGTGGACCGCCGGCACGCCCCGGGCGGCCACTGGAACGATGCGTATCCGTTTGTGCGCCTCCATCAGCCGGCCGCGTGCTACGGCGTCAACTCGCGGTTGCTTGGCAACAACGAGCTCGACCAGAGCGGGCTCAATGCCGGGCTGTACCAGCAAGCGGATGGAGTGCAGGTCTGCGACTATTTCCGGCGCGTGATGGACGAGCACCATGTGGCATCGGGTCAGGTGCGGTTCTTCCCGATGTCGAACTACTTGGGGCTCGAAACCCCGGACGTCGCGTTCGTCGCCATGCTCACGGGGGCAACGACCGAGGTCAAGGTCCGACGTGCCCTCGTCGACGCCCGCTATCTCGAACCGACGGTCCCGTCGCGGCACACACCTTCATTCGCGGTCGACACCGACGTCCGATTCATTCCCGTGAACGAGCTAGCCGACGTGCGTGAGCCGGCAACCGGCTTCACGATTATTGGCGGCGGCAAGACCGGCTCCGATGCTTGCACTTGGCTGCTTGAGAGCGGTGTCGACCCCGACGACATCCGATGGATACGGGCACGCGACCCCTGGATGTGGAACCGCGCCCAAGTCCAGCCACTCGAACTTGTGACTGACACCATCACCGGCGTGTCGCTCGCCGTTGAGGCCTCGGCGCAGGCCGAGAGCATCGACGACTTGTTCGCCAGGTTGGAGGCCTGTGGCCAGCTGCTCCGGCTCGATCCGAATGTAGCGCCGACCATGTACCACGGTTCGACGTTGACTATTGCCGAGGTCAGGAGTCTGCAGACCATCGAACACGTGGTCCGACTCGGTCGGGTCAAGTCGATCCGCGCCGACGAGATCGAGCTCGACCACGGAACGATCCCGACCGACCGAGGACAGCTGCACGTTGATTGCTCGGCTGCCGGACTCGGCAAAGCACCAGCCCGCCCGATCTTCGAGCGGGGCCGCATCACCCTCCAGTGCATTAGTACGGTGTTCCCCACGTTTAACGCTGCGGTCATTGGCTACCTCGAGGCGAGCCGATGTGAAGACGAGGTAGCAAAGTTCCGGCTCTCGCCCACGAATCGCTATCCCGACGCCGCGAACGACTGGATTCCGAACATGCGTGGCCAGCTGGAGTCGGTCAGGCTCTGGAACGAGCAACCCGACGTGGCGGCGTGGTTGGAGTCGAGCCGCCTCAACATCGCCCGAGGGATGTTCGAAAAGACGGGCGAACCCCGAATGATTGAGGCAATCACACGTATCCTCACCCACACTGACCGCGCCGTTGCAAACCTCGAAACGCTTGACGGATCCAGCTGAGGGGCAGGACCCAGGATGAGTGGGCGAGAGGGAGGAATACACCGACGTGGGTCACCCAGGGCCCATGGGCGGCAGCGGACACCTCGGCGGCACCCCAGCCTGGGGGCGATTGCCGTTTTCGGGGACGGAGACGGCGGGTCTGGCCCTCAACGCTCTCTCCCAGATTCCGCTTACCCGGTTACCGGGTGCTCGACCCCTGTCTCGGGCCATTCAGATTCGAAACGGGTCTTGCCGAGACGGTCCTGCGGGAACACACTGGGAGTATCCCGGGGATTGCCGGGAGAAGGAAGTGTGCCATTGCCCAGATACGTTCTTTGAGCGCCCGTCATACCCGAGGGTCCAAACCAAACGTTCGGATACAAGGTGGACGAATAGTAGAGGCGCAACACAGGTTCGATCCGGAGCAACCAAGGTCAAGAGCAACCAGCCAGAAGGAAAGAGCGAGAGGAGAAGGATCGACGTGCCTGACAGGAGCGAAAGCGAGAGCCCAGTACTCCCCTACCCGGCCCCGATTCGGCGCAGGACGAACCTGGACTGGTGGCCCAACCAGCTGAACCTGCAGGTTCTTCACCAGCACTCGCCGCTGTCCAATCCGATGGGCGAGGACTTCAACTACGCAGAAGAGCTCGAGACGCTCGACTTCGACGCGCTGAAGCAGGACATCAACGAGGTGATGACGACCTCGCAGGACTGGTGGCCGGCCGACTACGGCCACTACGGGCCGCTCTTCATTCGGATGACTTGGCACGCCGCAGGCACGTACCGCATCCACGATGGCCGAGGCGGTGGCGGAACCGGCGCTCAGCGATTTGCCCCCCTCAACAGTTGGCCCGACAACGCAAGCCTCGACAAGGCGCGCCGCTTGCTCTGGCCCGTCAAGCAGAAGTACGGGCGGACGATCTCGTGGGCCGATCTGATCATCTTCGCCGGCAACTGCGCCTATGAATCAATGGGTTTCAAGACGTTCGGCTTCGGCTTCGGGCGAGGCGACATCTGGGCGCCCGAAGACGACATCTACTGGGGGCCTGAGGACACCTGGCTCGGAGATGAGCGCTACAGCGGCGACAGGGAGCTCGCCGGGCCTTTCGGCGCTGTGCAGATGGGCCTCATCTACGTCAATCCGGAGGGGCCCAACGGCAACCCGGATCCGCTCGCTGCCGCCAGGGACATTCGAGAGACCTTCCGTCGTATGGCGATGAATGACGAGGAGACGCTTGCGCTCATCGTCGGTGGCCACACGTTCGGCAAGTGCCATGGCGCCGTCGGTGCCGAGTACGTCGGTCCCGAACCCGAGGCCGCTCCCCTCGAGGACCAGGGCCTCGGCTGGAAGAACACCTTCGGCAGCGGCAAGGGCGACGATACCCTCACCAGCGGGCTCGAGGGCGCCTGGACCACCGCGCCGACAACGTGGGACAACGGCTACCTCGACAACCTGTTCAAGTACGAGTGGGAGCTCACCACGAGCCCCGCCGGTGCGAACCAGTGGACGCCCACAGAACCCTCGGCCCAGGGCACCGTGCCGGACGCCCACGATCCGTCGAAGAGCCACGCCCCCATGATGCTGACGACGGACCTTGCGCTGAAGGTGGATCCGATCTATGGACCGATCGCGAAGCGCTTCTACGAGAACCCGGACCAGTGCGCAGACGCGTTCGCCAAGGCGTGGTACAAGTTGCTCCACCGCGACATGGGCCCCGTCACGCGCTACCTCGGCCCATGGGTTCCCGAGCCGCAGCTGTGGCAGGACCCCGTCCCCCAGGTCGATCACGAATTGATCGGAGAAACGGACATTGCTGACCTCAAGGGCAAGATCCTCGCCTCTGGACTGTCCATTTCCCAGCTGGTCTCCACCGCGTGGGCTTCGGCGGCAACCTTCCGCGGCACCGACATGCGTGGCGGGGCGAACGGGGCACGGATTCGCCTTGCCCCGCAAAGGGACTGGGAGGTCAACAACCCGGCCGAACTGGCCAAGGCGCTGCAGGTCCTCCAGGAGATCCAGCAGGACTTCAACATCTCACAGGTCCGCGGAACCAAGGTCTCGCTCGCTGACCTGACCGTCCTGGGCGGATGCGCAGCCGTCGAGCTGTCCGCCAAGAACGCCGGGCACGACATCACCGTTCCCTTCGTGCCGGGGCGCACGGACGCCTCGCAGGAGCAGACCGATGTGGAGTCGTTTTCGGTGCTCGAACCGACCGCCGACGGGTTCCGCAACTACCTGCGCGCGGGAGACAAGTTCCCCGCAGAGCACGCGCTGGTGGAGCGGGCGAACCTGTTGACGCTGACTGCTCCCGAGATGACCGTTCTCGTCGGCGGCATGCGTGCCCTGAACGCCAACTTCGACCAGTCTGCACTCGGCGTCTTCACCGACCGGCCCGAGACGTTGACCAACGACTTCTTCGTGAACCTGCTCGACATGAGCACAGAGTGGAAGGCATCGGTCTCGGCTGAGAACGTGTACGAGGGTCTCGACCGCGCTACGGGCGAGGTCAAGTGGACCGGCGCCGCCGTCGACCTCGTCTTCGGTTCGAGCTCCCAGCTCCGGGCCATCTCGGAGGTCTACGCATGTGACGACTCGAATGAGAAGTTCGTGCGGGACTTCGTGGCTGCGTGGGACAAGGTCATGAGTCTCGATCGCTTCGACCTCGTCTGATGCCAAACCCTCGATGGCAGGCCAGTCTCGGCACTGTCCGGTCCACTCATGATCATGGTGCGGACCGGGTCTGATGGGCCCCCGTCGAGGGACGTGACCGTGGAGGACCCCGATACCCTGACCGCGCTATTTCGCCGGGATGGCCGAAAGGTCACCCCACAGCGGCAATGCATCTTTGAAATCCTTTACGCCAGCCCCGGGCACTCCACCGCGGAGACGATCTACGGAATCGCCAAGGGGCGGATGCCAACTATCTCCTTGAAGACCGTCTATGAAACGCTGCACAGCTTGGCCGCCTTGGGGCAGATCCAACAGCTTGATCTGGGCACCAGATCCACCCGATTCGACCCGAATGTCCATCATCACCACCATCTGGTGTGCTCGGGCTGCGGCCGGATCGAAGATGTCAACCTGGACCTCGGTCCGCCTAGCCTTAGCCCAGCAGAGCGACACGGGTTCGTGCTCGGCCGCCCCGAGGTGATCTTCCGCGGGCTCTGTCCGAAGTGCGTGGACAGCGACTAAGAGAATGACGAGCCGTCCATTCGGCCAATCGCCAGGAGTCCCCCCGGAGCACCGGCGAATGAGGGTCCATGCAGACCAGGCACCCTGCGCGCCGAAGGTGCCGACGGGCGGGTCAGCCTGGAAGCGACTGACCGTCGACGGTCACCTCGGTACGGTCGGGGTAGAAGGACAACATCCCCGTCACCTCGGCGGCCTGATCGGTCGGCGTCTCGTAGCTCCACACGATGCCGTCATGGACCTCTCCGTCGATGTCGAGCGACCAATATGACGCCTCGCCCTTGAACGGACACGTGGTGTGGAACGTCGTGGGCCGCAGGAGATCCATCTGCACGTCGTCCCGCGGCAGGTAATAGCGGGTGGGCAGCCCGGTCTCCTCCAGCTTCATAGCCCGGTCGGTGGTGGCGAGCAGCCGACCGCCCAGCCGGACTTCCACGTGAGCGAGGGTTGGGGCGATGCTGATCGTGTGGCCTGGGGTCATAGACGGTCCAACGGCTCCGGCGACGTCGCTATTCCTTCTCGGCGGTCCCTGGCTCATGGCAGTTGACACATGGAGCACTTCGCGGTCAGTTCGTCGTGGTCGCAATCCAGCTTGCGCCCGCGAGCTGGATTCCCTATCGCTGCTTGCGCAGCAGAACGCGAAGGTCGGCCACCGGACCCAGGTGCCGCAGCTTGTCGGGATTGTTGATCGAGCTCACACCCTGGATCTGGGCGTCGGCGACGTCGAGGACCATCACGCCGCCCACCCTGCCCTCGGGGTCGAAGAACAGGGCACCCGGTTGACCGTTGACCTCCTCGCGGCGCGCGGTGAAGCCACCGACGCGGGTGGCGGTGCGTAGGCCGGCGATGAGCGTCCGCGCCACCCTGGCCCGACCGCGGATCGCACGTGCGATGGCGGGCGCCTTGCCGCCGCCATCGCCGTGGAGCACCACATCATGGGCCAGCAGCTTCTCGAGTCCTTCGAGGTCGCCGCCCTCGGCGGCAGCGAAGAAACGGTCGGCGAGCTGTTCCTGCTGCTGGCGCGACACCTCGAACCTGGGTCGCCGCTCCTCCACCTGCCGACGGGCCCGCGAGACGAGCTGGCGGGCGTTCTGCTCGCTCGTGGCAATGATCTCCGCAATCCGGTCGTAGGGCTCCTCGAACACCTCGTGGAGCAGGAACGCGGCGCGTTGCTCGGGCGACAGGCTCTCGAGCAGGACGAGGAAAGCGAGCGACAGCGAGTCGGCCATCTCGGCCTTGCGGACAGGATCGTCGGCACCGGCCACGAGCGGCTCCGGCAACCACTCGCCCACGTAGGTCTCGCGCCGGGCCCGAGCCGAGCGCAGGTGGTCGAGTGAGAGCCGTGCGACCACCGTCGAGAGGTACGCGCGCGGTGACTCGATCCGCTCGCTGCTGGCCCGCACCCGATGCAGGCGGAGAAAGCCCTCCTGCACCACGTCCTCCGCCTCGCTCACGCTGCCGAGCATCCGGTAGGCGACGGCAAAGGCAGAGGGACGAAGCTCGTCGAACTCCTCGTCGTGCACCGCTCAGCCGAGACCTTGCACGTAGCCGAGCCGCCAGCTCGCATAGTGCGGCTGCCAGCCGAGCTCGCGCTTGGCCTTTGCGTTCGACGAACCCCGCGCCTCGGTCATCATGACCGTTGCCGCCTCGCCGCCCCCCAGTCGTCCGAGCCAGCGTGGGACATGCCTCGGCGGCTTGGCATCGAGTGCGCTGGCCAGGGCGGGAAGCCACTCTCGGACCGGCGCTGGCTCGTCGTCGACAACATTGTAGATACCCGGTTGGCCGTTTTCGACCGCGGCGACGGTGGCGGTCGCGGCGTCGTCGACGTGGATTTGTGACCATACGCCATTACCGCCGCCGATGATCGGGAACCGTCGCTTGCGGACGGCCATGGCCATGACCGCATCCGGTCCCCGGCTGATCGTCGTCCCGGGACCGTAGAAACCGCCATAGCGCAACACCAGACCATCACCCCACTCGATCATCGGCACTGCCCGCTCCGTATGGAGGATGCCCACCAGCGCAACTCGCAGCGCGGGCGGTGGGTTGGGGTCGATGGGATCGTCCTCGGTCAGCACCGGGCCACCGGTGCGTGCCCATCGAAAGGCAGCGAAGCTCTGGGCCACGAAGCGCCGTGCCCCGACGGCGCGGCCGGCGGCCAGGAGATGGTCCGTTCCCTCGGTGCGCAGTCGATTGGTCATGATCGCCAACGGTGAGCGGTCGGGGCGCCGCATGTCCCTCACCGACATGTCTCCGGACAGCGCCGTGAGCTCATGCACAATCACCTCAGGCTCGGCCGTTGCCACCGCCTGGGCGACCGCGTCGGGGTCGAGAGCGTCGGCTACGACCGGGTGCGCTCCCAGGCTGCGCACCAGGTCCTGTTTCGATGCGCTCCTCGTCATCCCGACCACCTCGTGGCCTCGCTCCACCAGCAAAGGGACCAGCGCCCTGCCAACAACTCCCGTGGCGCCAGCTACGAAGACCTTCATGGCTGCTCCTCTCTCGTTTCATCATCCCTCTATAAGACGAGATAGGCACCATGACTGTGACAGTGCTCGCCCGGGACCTGACCCTCTCGGCAACGACCGCTGAATCACACGTCTCGTCGGCCCTGCACGAGCTGCACCCTCTCGACCCGCTGCGAGCTCACCACATGGGCGACGGGCCGACGCCTGGTGCGGGCACGATGGCACATCGCCGCCCTCCTGCAGGCAGCATCCATTGCGTCGTCTCGCACCACACCCGCGATTGGAACCCGGTCTGCCATAGCCTGAATTGGGCGAGTACAGGCAATGGATGTGAGGGCTTGGGCGTGAACGCTGACGGGCACACGACGTCGTCAACATGGGCTCCGCTTCGGTTCCGCGTCTTTCGCTGGCTGTGGCTTGCCTCGATGGTAAGCAACGTTGGCAGCTGGATGCAGGGCGTCGGCGCCCAGTGGTTCCTTGTCCACGCTGCCCATGCCGCCATCCTGGTCTCGCTCGTTCAGACCGCAGACTCGCTTCCAGACGTCTTGTTCGGCATCGTCGGTGGCGTGTTGGCCGACACCCTTGACCGTCGTCGGCTGCTGATAGCGGTTCAAGCGGGGCTTCTCGTCGCCACTTCGACGCTCGCCGTACTGACGATCGCCGGTCGCATGTCGCCGGCGCTGCTCCTCTTGTTCACCTTCGTGATCGGCACGGGTTCGGTCTTGGGTATCCCCGCCTACCAATCGCTCGTGCCCGAGCTCGTACCCCGTGACCAGATTCCCGCAGCCGCCCAGCTCAGCTCCATCAACATCAACCTGGCCAGAGCAATCGGGCCCGCCATCGCCGGGATCCTGATCACGTACCTCGGGGTCGGGGCAGTGTTTGCCGTCGATGCCGCGACGTTCCTCGTATACGGCCTGGTCGTCGCCCTTTGGCGGCCGCACCAGGACACCGCCCCGCACATCCCTGAACGATTCATCTCGGCACTGCGAGCCGGGGGTCGATACGTCCGCTACGCGCCGGTCGTACGTCGCATCCTGTTCCGGACTGCGCTGTTTCTCGTCCCGGGGAGCGCGCTCTGGGCACTGCTCCCCCTCGTCGCCAGTCGACGCCTCGATCTCGGCTCGAGCGGATACGGGCTGCTGCTCGCCGCCCTCGGGATCGGGGCCATTGCGGGTGCTTCCGTGCTGTCGAAGGTGCGCGCCCACTTCTCACCGAATGCCCTCATCGGGATTACCGGAGGCGTCTTCGCCGCCGCCCTCGTTGTACTGATCCTCGTGCAGTCGACCGTTGTCGTCGTCATTGTCCTGGTCCCTGCGGGCATGGCGTGGGTCGGCATGCTGGCGACGGTGAACACACTGCTGCAGCTCTTCTTGCCGAGCTGGGTCAGAGCACGGGGGTTGTCCGTCTACCAGATGGTTCTCTTCGGGGCGCAAGGCCTGGGGGCACTCCTGTGGGGGGTGGTGGCCGACTCCTTTGGGCTTACTGTCACCTTCCTCGTCGCTGCCGGGCTGACGGCCGCAGCGGCCGCGTCGATCCGCATCTGGCCATTCGTCGACACGGCGACCATGGACAGGCGCCTTCTGGTGAGGCCCGATCCGGATGTCGGGGTGGCGACGGACGCAAACTCCGGACCGGTGGTGGTCTGGACGACCTACTCGATCCCAACCGAGCGCGAGGGAGGCTTCATGGAGGCGATGGCCCGCGTTCGTGAGTCCCGGCTTCGGACCGGAGCCACGCAATGGGGGCTGTTCCGCAACGGTGAGCGACCGGGCGAATTCGACGAGATCTTCGTGGTGGCGTCGTGGGACGAACACCTGCGCCAACACAGGGAGCGGATGACCGCCACCGACTTCGCCTATGAGGATCAGGCAAAAGGGCTTTCCGAAACTGCCCCGCACACGAGGCACCTGCTCCCTACTGACCTCGACAAGAAGTGGGTGAACCACCCCGGGTTCCGCGGTTGACCAGCTCTGCCCACCGTCGCAGACTATGACCACCAGGGAGGGAGAACGTCTTGGTGGACGGCCAGGGACATTAAGCGGTCATGGCGAGCACCTCGGGGCCTACGACGCGTCAGATCGTGGTCGTTGGCGGCTCGCTGGTGGGCCTGTCCATGGCCATCGCGCTCGCTCCACGGGGCGCTTCGGTGACCGTCCTCGAACAGACGCCGCAGGCGGGCTACGGGGGTGGTGGAGGGCTCGGTGTCGACGTGGGCCTGTTGACCAGGGTCACCGGCCTCGACGGCAGCCCACCGGTCTGCCAAGGAGTCGATCGGGCTACCACGGCCTGGCCGCTGCTCGCCGCCTGGCTCGAGAACAACGCGCGTGCAGCGACCGGCGTAACGCTCCGACGCGGCGCCGGGGTGACGGAGGTGGGTGACGGATGGGCCCGCACCTCTGACGGGCGCCGCTTCGACGCCGATGTCGTGATTGGGGCCGACGGGGCCCGGAGCACGGTACGCCGCTGGGTTTCGCCCGACCGACCCGACGCCGTATATGCCGGTTTCGTGCTCTGGCGGGCCATGGTGCCCGAGGCCGAGCTCCCGGCAGGCGTCCCGTGGCTCCGTCCGGACGAGCCCTCCCGTGAGTACTACTCGGGGCCCTACCGGCTGGTGACCTACCCGGTCCCCGGCGCCGACGGGTCGAGCGAGCCGGGAGATCGGCGCCTGAACCTGGTCTGGTACGACCCAGCCCGCTCCGAGCTGCTGGCCAGTCGGGGCCTGCTCGATGGCGACACGGTCCACGGCTCGCTGGGTGCCAACGACGTGCCCGAGCCTCTCCGCCGAGAGCTAGACGTCGTGGCCGGCCAGCGCTGGCCGACGCCGTGGCGAGAGGCGCTCGACATCGCGCTGCGTCGTTCGCTCGTCTTCGCCACCCCAGTCGTCCAGTACTGGCCCGAGCGCCTTGTCCGCGACCGAGTGGTTCTGGTCGGTGATGCAGCCCACGCGGCCTCGCCGATGGTGGGAGGCGGGTTCCGCCAGGGCCTCTACGACGTGGACGCCCTCGCCACCGGCTTCGAGCGAAACCGCCGTCTGTCCACGGCCGATCTCCTTTCCGGCTTTGAGCAGGAGCGATTGCATCCTGCCCGGACCCACGTCGAGAACAGTCAGGCGGCCAGTGCTCAGTATCTCGAGCGACGGGACCGGACGTGACCACGGGGCGGGAGTTTGCGGGTGCCTTCCTACCCATCATGAGCCGGTGAGGGCCGGACCGCGAACGACCGGCAGTAGCGCTATTGCCGCCCGACTAGCTCTTCTCGCAGTGCAGCCCACCGGCTCGCGACGGCCGTCCGTCGACGATCACTACCACGACGTGATGTGGGAGCGTTATTCATAGGAATTCCCGGCATCTCATTAAAATTCCCTATATTTCATGGAGCTTCCAAGCATCTGATGACAACACGACCTAAATCACACAAGAGTCATTTACAGCCTTACGCAAGAAACTATAGATCTGCCAACAAACTGCGACCACGCCCAACTTCGCCTGGCAACGTTGAAAGCGTAGTCGGCTGAACAGCCACTATGGGTGTGAAACCAAGCTCGTAAGGGTGCCATACCAGCTTGGCATCGGGAGGGAGCACCCAAGGTTTGCCTAGAAATGCGTTGCGTGGTAGAGCCACCACTCATAGTATCTAGGGTAGATAACCAATCCACGAAGTCGAAGCGCAGTAACCCACATAGAGGTTTCAACAGTAAACGCCGAATAGGTCTCGGTCCCCGACCCCTTGCGCCTGGCGTGCCTCCCTTGGTGAGCCGGTCCGACAGTGGAACCAGCAGCCCGGCGTCGGAGCCGACGAGCTCGCCGAGCAGGGGGAGGACAGACCACTATGCACGCAAGGAAGGTCGGACTTGCACCAGAGTGGCGCTACCACCGTTCGGGTGAGGATTTATCGTTGCACGAGCGGAGCCAGTTCCTTCGAGAGCTCGAAGCTATCTTCAGTCAATCAGTTCCCGTCTCGAGCGCTTGCCTTTCGATCGAGGGTGGTTGGGGCACGGGGAAATCAGCCCTCTTCGACGCGACATGTCGCATTGCTACCCGCTCGGCCTGTCAGGTGCTACGAGCCAGGGGCGGCGAGCTCGAGAAGCGGGCCCCCCTAGAAGTGCTCGGGAGGTTCATCGAGTTGGCCTCGTCGCTGCCCAGTGGAAACGAACACATATCCGAACGCGCTCGGGCGGTCCAGGCAACCATCGACGAGGCGACCACACCCGATGTAGTCGCCGTAGGCGCCTCATTTTACCTGTTGCTGGTGGCCCTCCGTCATATCGGTCCTGTACTTCTGGCAATTGACGATGCCGACTTGGTGGATCGCGAAACCCTCACCGTGCTCCAGTACGTGTTCCATCGCATGGAGAACCAGCAAATCTGGTTGCTCATGAGCTCCCATCCCCGCTTCCCGGGAGGCGAGCTACGAGCCGTGGACTGGCTTTTGATGGAGTCCCACCCACGGCAATTCATTCTCGAGCCCCTCAATGCCGACAGCGTGCAATCCGTCATCTCCGAGTACTTGGGCGAAGATCCCGACCCGGCCTTCGTTGCCGCCTGCTTTGCCGCGACCGGCGGCAACCCCCTCCTATTGGTTGCGTTGGTCTCATCCTGCGGCCAACAGCGCATTCGGCCGAGTGCCGAAATGGCATATGGACTCGAGCGAAGGTCGGTGCCCAAGATCAGCCAGATGGTCCTGTGTCGCCTGGCGCGCATGCCCGTAGCTGCTACCGATCTTCTCCAGGCCTGCGCCATCCTCGGCGACACCGCCGACCTCACGATGGTGCATCGCCTGGCGAACATCGATGCATTGGCCGCCGAACGGGCGGCGGACACTGCCGCACAGATGGAGTTGGTGGGTGTCGGCCGTCCGATCGCCTTCAGCGCCCCGGTCATCCGTTGGGCTATCTATCACGACATCCCGAGGGCACGGCGGTCACAGCTCCACGCAAGATGTGCCGACCACTTCACCGAACTCGGCGCCGAGGAGAGCGCCATCATTGAGCACTTGGTGGCAACCGAGTCCACTGGCGATCTCGCCCTCGCTGACCGGCTTCAGCGAGCCGCTCGCTCCGATCTCGAAGCGGGCGATGCCGCCCTTGCTGCGAGGTGCCTGCACAGGGCGATCGCCGAGAATCCTCCGGCCAACGAGCAGGGATCGTTGTTTCTCGACCTGGCTCATGCCGAGACGGAGCTGGGACGATCCTCTGCCCTGTCCCACTTCCAGCGCGCGCTCGATCTGGATGTCAAAGACCATGCAGAGGTGGTCAGGGTGGCGATCGGACTCCTCCACGGCCTGTCTGACCGGGCGGAGTTAAAGGACGAGACGCTGACTGCGCTCAGAAGGGTGACGACTCATGTCGGCGCCGTTGATCACAGCCTGCAGATCGAATTCGAACTGGCCCTCAGCCTCGTCTCAGCCAACCCGGCGGAGCGAACCAGCAGTTTGGGAAAGATCGGGGCGCTCCTGGCCGATGACGATGAGGCGGCGGAGGCCGTCGATGAGTCCGCCGTCTCCCAGGCAGCTCGCACGGTCCTCCACATCCAACAGGTGGCGGCTGAGCCCGGCTTCACCGCAGGCTCCGTCGCTGCCCTACTCGAGACGGTCATCAACCCGGACGACATGCTCAGCCCTGACCCGGTGATGGCGGCGCTCCAAGGCCTCAGTTGCTACATGATGCTGTGTGCCGACCACTTTGACGACGTCGACCGGATCCTCCCCTCCGTCCGAGACCGTGCACGCGAATGCGGGAATCTCCGAGCGGAGCTCATCACGGCCCGACTGATGGCCCTCTCGTTTCTCTGGCAGGGATCGCTGACCGAAGCCGAGGAAGCCTGTCGTCGTCAACACGAGCTCGGAACACAGCTGGGTTCACTCACAGTGTGGCCGGTCGTCGGACTGGTCGAGGTGCTCATCGGCCAAGGGAGAGGCACAGAGGCGCAGCATCTGAGGGACACGCTGCGCCCCGAAGGGATTGAAGAGCCAATAAACCGCGCTGCCGCGCACGTCGAATGTGGCCGGCTACTCGTGGAGCGCGGTATGCACCGCGAGGCCCTTGACGACTTCCTGGAGGCTGGGGAGATTGCTCGGGAGGCAGGCATCGTCAACCCAGCGCTCTTGCCGTGGCGTGCCGACGCCGCTATCGCTCTGGCGTCGCTCGATCAGTGGGCAAAGGCTCGTGCCATCGCCGACGAGCACCTCAAGGTGGCCCGGGACTTCGGAGCCCCTCGTACCATTGGCATCGGGCTCCGGGCCATGGCGGCCACGACCCCGAACCTCACCGAGAGGATCGCGTGGCTGACCGAGTCGGTCGAGATGCTTGAGCACTCCCCCGCCCGGCTCGAGGCCGCCGGTGCCATGATCGAGCTCGGGACCGCGTTGGTCACGAACAAGCAGTTGGAGGAGGCACGAGGCGTCCTTCGGCGAGGAGCGACCCTGGCCTCGATGTGCGGCGCCCGGCAACTCGTTGAGGAGGCAGGGGCACAACTGCGGGCGACAGGAGCCCGACCACGGCGATTGGGGTCGACGGGTTTGGGCTCTCTGACCCCTTCCGAATTGCGGGTCGTCCGCTTGGCGGCAGCGAGCAAGACGAACCGGGCGATTGCCGATGACCTGTTCGTCACCGTCAAGACGGTGGAAGGCCACCTGGCCAAGGCCTATCGGAAGCTCGGGGTCACGTCGCGGCGTCAGCTTGCCGCCGAATTCAGCTTTGCCAAGAGCAATGACGACGAACCCACTGACTTCAGCGATCTGTCCCCCAATATCCTCGGGCCGGCGGCACGAGACACAGATGATGGCTTTGCATACTTCGACGTCGATCGAGGCGGCGAAGTCCGGGGGGCCTGAGGCCCTGGTCACGTCGACCCGGGGCCGGGCCTCACTTCCGGGTTGCCGTAGGGAAAGCTCTGGATCTGTTCGTTCGCCCAATACGACTCTGTGGGGAGTGTGCGGTACGGGTTCGAGGATGCGTCGTCGGTCACATAGACGTAGCCGGCCCGTCGGCTCTTGCTGAGCGCCATCACCTGCTGCATCTCCTCCTGTGAGGACGCGCCGTACACGATGTGACAAATCTCTTGGGGGTCGACTGGTGACCATGAGAGGGGTCGGTACCGTGAATCGGACTGTGTCGATGCGCTGGTGTATGCGGCATAGCTCCCCTCGAAGGTGACCAGGACGTCGGCCGCGTGCTCGAAACAGGATGGGACCGCGGTGCCCGGATTGAGGACCGTCATCGCCCCGGGGTGGGCCAGCTTCACTTCGTCGGAGAGGGCCGAGTAGACATCCGCATAGAGGGCCGGAGATGGCGCCGGACCACAGTGATCGGGCACCTGATCGAAGAAGATACCGGCGAGGTCGGACCCGTAGAGCTGGTACCACATGTCGACGTCGGACTGAATTTGCGCCTTCCAGGCTCGGAGCCCGGTGAGCCCCGAGCGCGTCGGTAGTCCTTCGGGGTGTCCAACGATCGGGCCCCCGAGATAGCCCGTGTCCACGTAGCCGATCACCTTGATCCCCTTGGCGTGCGCTTGGTGAATGACCGATGCCCACGCCGACACCCCATGGTCGGTAGGACCGTTGCCTACGTTTGCCACCGCGATGCCGACCCTGCCGGGCGTCGAGGTCGTCAGCTGCTCCCACGTCCCGGGATCAGTGGCCGGATCGATGTAGGACGGCACGGCGAGCTGCTGATCCAGTTGCTGGCCGAGCGGCTGGTGGCCCAGGGGGGCCGGGCTCTGAGGGGTGAAGGCGCCCGATAACCAAAGCGACGATGTCACCGCGCAGCCGACAACCACGACTGCGACAAGAATTGCCTGCATGTATTTGCGGTCAATAATGGGCATGGTCGGATATATGGCGCAGTAGCCATACATCGCAGCCTAAGAGGTCCGTTGAACGGCAACCACCCTAGATCTTGGCCCCCAAGACCCCTGCCTTAGGGTGCGTACCCCCGGTCCCAGGGAACGATGCTCTGCACCGGCGAACCCGGCGTTCCCACCCCGAGCGGACCCGGATCTCGCAGCTGCTCTCGTGATCCTGTCGAGGATGCCGCCCCACGCGATGGGACAAGAGCGGCCTGAAGAGGGATAAAGCCCCTGGGGCATGACTCCATGGTGATTCAAACATTCTCCCAAATACGGAAACCCCCATTCCGATAAGAACTCGGTAGGATTTCACTGGCGGGACGTCTAGTCTTTGGGCGTCCACCCCAGATATGGGCCGCCGGGGGCCATAGGAGAGTCCATGCGAGTCGACAAGACCTCTGTGGGAATCATGGCCTCGGTGCTCGTCGGCTTGGCGGTCACCTGCCTTTCCCTCAGCCCAGCGCTGGCTGGCACCGCTTCCGCGGCCACGAAACACCATCCGCCCACCACTACGACACAGTCGCCGGCGACCACTACGACACGGCCGCCGGCGACCACCACGACACGCGTACCGGCAACCACTACGACACGGCCGCCGGCGACTACAACCACGACGTCCACTACAAGCACAACGTCGACTACAACCACAACTGGGCCACCGAGCGGGAGCGGAACCTGGTGGCAGCCGCCGCTCGGCACCGTCTCCTGGCAGTGGGAACTCGGCCATCCGCTCAAGCTCACCAACGCCACCGACATGGGGACCAACGACACGCTACCCAACGGCAGTCCGGCTCCCGCTCCCACCGTCTACGACATCGATGGCATCGAGAACCCGGCGTCCACCGTTAGCGCTCTCCATGCCCGAGGTGCCCATGCCGTCTGCTACATCGAGGCGGGCACCGCGGGCAACTACTACAGCGCCAGCGACGAGGGGATCCCGACCACCTACTATGCCCAGCTTCAAGCAGCGGGGGTGTTGGGCGCCAAGCTCAGCGGCTATCCGGAGTACTTCCTCAACATCAATGCCCTGGCCACCGTCAGCATCGAGGAGGCTATGATTCAACAACAGTGCGCGGCCAAGGGATTCGACGCCGTCGAGACGGACCTGGACGAGACCTACTCGGGCACTGACGGAGCCACGGGTTTCAACCTGACCCAGGCCAACGAGGTCACCTACCTCACCACGCTGGCCAACTACATGCACAGCCTCGGCCTGGCATGGTTCATCAAGAACCCCGACGATACGGGTGACAACTTCGCCACGATCATGGAACCGGTGGCCGACGCCGTCCTCACCGAGCAGTGCAACCAGTACGGCACGTGCTCGGCGCTCAACTCCTACAAGGGCCACAAGGCGATCTTCAACGCCGAGTACAGCCTGCCCACCAGCGCATTCTGTGCCGCTGACATCGCTGCCGGGATCAACGGGGCCAAGTTCTCGGTCAACCTCAACGGCTCACGAAGTCCTTGCCAGTAAGGCGTGCCGGGTAGCCAATAAGCCGTACCGGGTGCGGGCGTGGGCCCACACGCCGCGCGTCGGTATGGCCCGCCAGTGACTTCTTTGACACGAAGGTCACGCCGGCGACCGAGCTGGGGGCCTACTCCACCGTCACCGTCTTGGCCAGGTTACGAGGCCGGTCAACGTCATGGCCACGGGCTTGAGCCAACCAGTAAGCGAGGAATTGGAGGGGTACGGCATCGATGACCGGCGAGAGCATCGGCTCGACGGGCGGCACCCAGAGCATGTGGTCGGCCAACTCGGCGACGCGGTCGTCGCCGTCGCTGCCGACGAGCACGATGGTCGCCCCCCGACTTCGCACCTCTTCGATGTTGGAGCACATCTTTTCCCAGAGACAGTTGCGGGTGGCCACACCGACGACCACGGTGCCCGGTTCGATCAGGGCGATGGGGCCGTGCTTGAGCTCACCAGCCGGGTAACCCTCGGCCCGGACGTAGGCAATCTCCTTGGCCTTGAGGGCGCCCTCCAGGGCAACCGGGTGTCCGACGTGGCGTCCGAGGAAGAAGAAGTCCCGGGCATCGGCCAGGTCTCGGGCCACCTCGGCCACGTCCTTGGTCCGGTCCAGCGCTTCGGCGATCTGTCCGGGCAGACGGAGCATCTGGTCCATCAAGGCGCCGACCTCGGTGTGCGACCGTGTCTCGCGTGCCTGAGCCAGTACCAGCGCCACAAGCTCGAGGGCCACGATCTGGGTGAGGTACGTCTTGGTGGCGGCCACCCCGATCTCCGGGCCAGCCCGTGTGTACAGCACGCCATCGGCCTCCCTGGCCATTGAGGAGTCCACCACGTTGGAGACAACCAGCACGGTGGCCCCCCGCTCCCGCGCTTCCCGAAGTCCCTGAAGGGTATCGACCGTCTCGCCCGACTGGCTCACGCCGATGACCAGGGTCCGGTGGTCAACGATGGGATTGCGATACCGGAACTCGCTGGCGATGTCGACGTCGGTGGACAGTCCGGCCCATTGCTCGATGGCGTACTTGGCCACCAGACCGGCGTGGTGACTGCTGCCGCAGGCCACGATGCAGACCCGGTCGATACCGTGCAGCTGGCTCGCACCGAGGCACGCTGCCTCGTCGAGGACGAGGGACCCGTCACTGCGCCGGTAGCCGTCCAGCGTGGCGGCCACCGCGTCGGGCTGCTCGTGGATCTCCTTGGTCATGTAGTCGTCGTAGCCACCCTGTCGAGATGCAGCCGCGTCCCAGTCGACCTTCAGCGGAGCCGCCTCGCCGAGGGTGCCCGCCAGCGTGGTCACCCGCATGGTCCCGGGTCGGAGCTCGACCATCTGATCATCTTCGAGGGCGAAGAGGCGACGGGTACTTCCGAGCAATGCCGGGATGTCCGAGGCCAGGTACGCGGCGTCGTCGGCCAGACCGACGATCAGGGGCGACACGCGACGTGCGGCGACGATGGTGTCCGGTTCGCTGGCGTGGATGACGGCCACGGCGAAGGAGCCGTGGACCCTTCGCAGGGTGAGCCGGAGGCCCTCGGACAGGGTCGCGCCTCGGGCCATGGCCGATTCGACAAGGTGGCTCAAGACCTCAGAGTCGGTCTCCGAGATCAAGATATGGCCGTCGGCCGACAACTCGGAGGCGAGGGCCGCATGGTTCTCGATGATGCCGTTGTGGACAAGGGCCAGCCGGCCGGTGCAGTCGAGATGGGGATGGGCGTTGCCCGTTGTCGGGCGGCCATGGGTCGCCCAACGGGTGTGGCCCACACCGGTGCGGCAGTGGAGAGGAGCATCTTCGCTGAGGGTGCGCAGGTCGTTGACCGAATGCGTCCCCTCGGCCGCCCTTGCTCTCCACAGTGCTCCGGCGGTCGAGAGGGCAACGCCGGCGGAGTCGTATCCCCGGTATTCGAGCCGGCCCAGACCTTCCAGGATGACGGGTAGAGCGTCGTCGACGCCGGTGAGTCCGATGATTCCGCACATGGCTACAGCTCCGATTCCCACAGGTCGGCGACCGCCTGGGCGATCGGCGAAACAGGCACCCATCCGAGGTGGTGGCGAAGAAGCGACACGTCCGCTTGTTGCCAGGGCACGGCCTCAGAGCCACCGGCGGACTCAAGCACGTCCCCCTCGAAGCCAGCCGCGTCCGCCAGTAGCTCGACCACGGATCGGGAGGACATGGCCGAGCCGCGCCCCACGTTGAGCACGGGATGGGCGTCGATGCTCGGGATGGCGAGCAGAGCAGCAATGGCCACATCGGTGCTGGCCACAAAATCCCGATGGGCCCACAACGGGCCCATCAGGATGAACGAGCGCCTGTCCTTGAGCGCGTGCTTCAACTCATAGGCGGCTCTCCCAGCCAAAGAACTGGCCGGCGCCCGCGGGCCCACCGGATTGAAGACCCGGAGCGCGGTGGCCCGGATGGCTCCTCGAGCCACGCTTTCGGTCACCAGCTCGGTCGCCTCCAGCTTGGTGCGGCCG
The DNA here is from genome assembly GCA_963781305.1 of uncultured Acidimicrobiaceae bacterium. Taxonomy (GTDB): domain Bacteria; phylum Actinomycetota; class Acidimicrobiia; order Acidimicrobiales; family RAAP-2; genus DASXMT01. The sequence continues at coordinate 1,282,113 of CAWAFL010000011.1, read as the reverse complement.
TAGTCGCTGACCGGCCGCGTGAGGGCGGTCTCCCGTATGGCGACCCCCTCGGGCTGGAAGCCGTACTCGGCGGCCGATCCGAAGTGGACAAGGGGGACGGGATCGCTCAGGGCCAGAGCCCGGACCAGTCGGTCGACCATCACCGTGTTGATCGCCCGCAATTGCTCGCAGGTCCCGGACGTACGCCCGGCACAGTTGATCACCACGTCGGGCTTGTTCGTCTCGAGCAGGTCTACGAGGTCCCGAACCGACGCTTCGACCAGATCCATCGGCACCCAGCTGCCGCGGGCCGGCATTCGCAGTCGGGGAGGGTGCCGACTGACTGCCACCAACTCGGGCAGTTCGTTGGATCGTTCGATGATCTGGTGGACCTGGCTGCCGAGGAATCCGCTCGCCCCGAGCACGAGGAACGAGGTCACCGGACCCCTGGGAGCAACCGTGGCCCCAGCACCCCGAACTCGTTGTTGGCCCGGTCGTAGTCGTCGGGCCGTCCGATGTCGAGCCAGAACCCCTCAAAGCCGTAGCTCGCCGGCAGGGTGCCTCGTTCGATGAGGTCGAGCATCAGCTCGTCGAAGCCGAACGGGAGACCGGGGGTGTACCGCTCGAGATGACGCTTGCTCACTCCGTAGATGCCCATGCTCACCGAATAGCTGAGCGGTGGCTTCTCGGTGAAGGAGGTGACGCGGTGGTCGGTGACGTCGAGCACACCGAAGTCGACCTGATGGACGCGGTCGAACGTGGCGACGGTCAACGGCGCACCCCAGGAGATGTGGCGCTTGAGAAGGTCGCCGTAGTCCAGGTCGGTGAGGATGTCCCCGTTCATGAGGAGGAAATTCTCGGGAAGGCGGTCCAGCACCATGAGGGCCGGGCCGATGGTGCCGAGTGGTGACTCCTCGTGGACGTAGTCCACCTCGATGCCCCACTGCGATCCGTCTCCGACATAGGCGCGGATCAGCTGTCCCAGGTGGCCAATGGCCAGCGTGGCTCTGCGGAAGCCACAGGCGGCCAACTGGCGCAGGACGATCTCGAGGATCGAGTACTGCTCGCCGATCGGCACCAGCGGCTTTGGGATGACCGTGGTGTACGGACGCAGGCGCACGCCCTTTCCGCCCGCCAATATCACCACGTGTCGGATTTCGGTGAGGGACTTCTCGTCGACGGCTGGTCTGTCTTCTAGATATGTCATGGCAGTTCCCCTGTGGTCAGACGTTGTACTGGTCGGGCTTGTACTGGCTGAGGTTTCCCGGACTGCAGAACCACTCGATGGTTGCGGTCAGTCCCTCGGTCAACGTGTGGCTCGGTTTCCACGAGGCTGCGGACTCGATGGCCGAGCTGTCGGACACGAGTCGGTTCACCTCCGAGCGTTCGGGACGACGACGTTCGTCTTTGACCCGGATCTCGACCGACGTCCCCATGAGGTCGGCGATCAGCGCCACGGTGTCGCCGACCGACATCTCGAGGCCCGATCCGGCGTTGAACGTCCGGCCGACGACGTCGTCGAGGGGCGCCTCGAGCACGGCATGGAAGGCACCGGCGGTATCGAGGACGAAATTGAAATCCCGAGTGGGTGTGACCGAGCCCAGTGCGATCTGGCGTCGCCCGGACGCCAGTTGGGCGATCACCGTCGGGATGACCGCACGCGCCGACTGCCGGGGGCCGTAGGTGTTGAACGGTCGCAGCGTGACCACCGGGAGACCAAAGCTCAGGTGGTAGCTCTCGACCAGTTTGTCGGCGCCCACTTTCGATGCTGCGTAGGGTGACTGGGCTTGGAGCGGATGGGTCTCGTCCATGGGCACGAAGCGGGCGCTGCCGTAGACCTCGCTGGTCGAGGTGCACACGATCCTCGACGTCCCCAACGTCCTCCCCGCCTCCAGCACGTTGAGGGTGCCGCCGGTATTGGTCTCGAGGTACGACCAGGGTGCCTGGTAGGAGTACGGGATGGCGATCAGGGCGGCGAGATGGCAGACCATGTCGGCCCCGGTCATGAGGGCGAGGACCGAGTCGCGGTCCCGTACGTCGCCCGGGATCACCTCGACGGAGGCGAGCACCTCGGGGTCGAGGCTCTCGAGCCACCCCCACGAGCCGAACGAGTTGTACTGGACCATCGCCCGGATCCGGTGGCCCGCGACCACGAGGGTCTCGACGAGGTGGGAGCCGATGAATCCGTCGGCTCCGGTAATGGCAACTGTCATGGGTGGCATGAGGCTCTGGTTCGCTTTCGGATTGGTGTTTCGGGACTAGTAGCTGAGGGGCGAACTGAGGACACGGCGGGAGAGTCCGGCCAGGGTGACGATGGCGACGGTGACCGCCAGCAACAGAGCAGCGATACCGGCCGTGGCAGTCACGTGGCCGCTGACGACCCAGGTGATGGCCACGGTGGCGCCGAGGACGGCGAAGGTGGCGCCCCAAGTGATCAGTACCCGGTTGATCTGACCGGAGGAGACCAGGAGCAGAGCCAGGAAGAAGCAGATGCCGAGCGCATCGACCGTACCCAGCAAGAGCGGAGCCATTGCCGTGTGGCGCTGGTGTCCCACGATCAGGGCGGCCACCGAGACGATGGCCAGGACGGCCACATACGTCCCGACCGAGCGGAACATGGCTCCGCGCACCCGCCGGGCGAAGGCCCTCAAGTCCGAGGTGGTCGAGAGGGCCGCGGTGGCTCTGCTGCGGAAGGAGCGCAGGTGCCACTCCATGAGGCCGAGGGTCAACAGGAGGGGTATGACGGCGATGACCATGGCCTCACCGGTTCCGGTTCCGCCGGTGCCGAAGCCGACGACGACCGAGGTGAGCAGGCCACACCCGATGCCGTACACGAAGAACTTGGCCGCCCTCTGCCACTCCACTGACCGCAGGCTCGGCAGATGCCAGCGCCGCCAGGCAAGGGGACGGAGGGCGGCCACCAGGACCAAACCGGCCGACGCCACGACGCACCACGCGGCAGCACGGTGCGAGATGATCCCCTGACCCAGGATCGACCCGACGATGGCCGGCACCAGGCTGAGCCCCAGGAGCCACTCGGCCCGGTGGAACAGGAGGACACCGCTGGCCGCGATGTAGGTGCCGAGGGCCACGGCAACGAAGACGCACGCATGCGTTCCGCCGAGCCTTGACCGAACAGCCAGGGCGACGCCGAAGCAGAGCGCTGCGGTGACCAGGATCGACGTGCAGGCCAGGAGCGAGTCACTTCGCTCATCGCCTCGCCCCCGAAGGGCCCAGCCGACCACGGCGACGGCCTGGCTGATGCCCCAGGCGATGGTCAGGCCGACGAGGAGCACCCACCAACGGGTGGGAACGCCGAATCCGTCTACCACCACGGTGAAGAACACGGCGGGGATCGCGTACAGCGCCCCTCTCAGGAGATCCAACGGGCGACCCATGGGCTCGGGTGCCCGAGGAGGAGGCTCGGTGTCCTCGAAGGGGACCGAGGTGTAGACGGCGTGGGCGGCGCTGAACACGTCCCGGTAGCCGAACATGTCTTCGGCCACCCGGCTGCTGAGCCCGAAGGTCTCGAGCCGCGCCGCCACCTCGAGCGGATCCACCGCGGCGGCGCAGGCCTCGGCCAGGCGGGGGTCGCTGACGACCCAGTGCAGAAGCCCAACGGCGTCGGGTTTCGGTTCGCCGATGGGCTCGATCGCTCGTTTCCCGTTGGGTTTCGCCATGGCCGCGTACCTTCTCTACGATCCGACCAGCGGTGACAATTCGGACTCCGCATACGACGTGGCCTCGGGGACCAGGTGGGTCCCGATGTCGGGCTGCTCGCGGGTGGCGTCCCGGTTGAGCTCGAAGACCGGAGCACTAGAGATCCGTCCAGTCACCTCGCGGTAGAGGTCGCCGAAGACGGCCAAGCTCTGTTCGAGCGTGAACATCGACAGGATGCGGGCCCGAGCGGCGCGGCCGATGCTCCGTCGCAACTCGGCGTCGCCGAGCAGGACGAGACAGGCGTCGGCAATCTGGTCGGGCCGCTGCGGGGGCACGATCAGCCCGGCGTCGCCCGCGGCCTCCCTGACCCCACCGACGTCGGTGGCCACGGTCGGCTTCCCGGCGGCCATGGCCTCGATGAGCGTGTAGGGAAATCCCTCGGAGATGCTGGTCAGCAACACGATGTGGCCGGCGTGGTAGGCATCGACGACGGACGTGGCCCGACCCTCGAACGTGGCCGACTGACCGAGGTCGAGCGAGTCACGGAGTCCCTCGCAGAGCATGAGGTAGTCGCGGTTGTCATCGGTTGCGCTCCCGAAGATGCGCAGGCGGGCCGTGGGCAGGCTCCGGCGCACCTTGGCGAAGGCGAGGAGCAACGTCTCGACGTCCTTCAATGGGTCGATCCGCCCCAGCCACACCAGGGTGGGCACATCGGGCTCCGATGGGCAGGTGATGAAGTTCGCCGCGTCCACCCCGTTGTAGATCGGTCGGATGCGCTCGGAAGCACCGCCATTGGCCTCCTGCCACTGGCGGTTGTACTCGCTGCCCGGCGCGATGGCATCGGCGATCTGATACCCGACCCAGGTGAGACGCTTGAAGAAACGGAGCATGATGCTCCGGACCGCTCGCGTGTACGTCGCCGCGTTGTAGGACAAATAGCGCTCGCGAAGGTAGATCCCGTGCTCACTCAGCACCAGCGGCGTCTTGCGGGCCCAGAAGGCTCCGAGGGCCGGAAGGATCGACAGCCCGTTGGCCGTGGCATGGCAGAGGTCGACCTCGGGGGGAGGCACGAAGAGCGGACGCAGCTGATGCTCGATCAAATCGAGGGCGAGGGCGGCCTCGGAGATCATGACCGGCCGATGGTCGTCGCCGAGCGAACGATCGGCCGGTCCAGCCACTCCCATGACGTCGAGGAGAACGGCGAGCGATGCGTCGGTGCGGAGGGCGCCGTTGAGGGGCCTCGCCTGGGACAGCACGAAGAGTTGGTGGAGTGCATCGAAGAATGCCGGACCGCCCCCCGGCTCGACCAGGGAGGTCACCAGCTGGGCGAAGGCGCACTGGAGCTCAGCCGAGGTCGACCCCGGCCGCTTCGCCGACGGGGCGTTGTCCCACAGACAGATGGAATGAACATCTGTGACGTTCTCGGGCAGGTCCCAGATCGGTTCGCTGTCGTCGCCACCGATGATGGAGTAGATGGTGAATCGATGAGGCGCCAGTCCTCGCACCAACTGGTCGCACCACACGCTGACCCCACCGGGATGAAACGGATAGGTCCCTTCGGCGAGCAAGGCGACGTCCATGCCTTGGTCCCCGTTTCCCGATGGTCTCGAGACGTTGTTCGACGTACTCATTGCTGACGACAGTACGGAGATACGTCTACTGCGCCTACCCCCGAGTTTGTGCTCTCGGCACCCCGGCGCCACCCGTGTTTCCCCCCGAGAACCCGATGGGCGGGGGCGACGACCCCGGCAACGGCGCTCGCCCACCCTTGGACCCCGGATCGTCCCGGATCGTCACCGTCACCAGTTCGGGGCCGGATAGAGCGGTGCTCGACCGACCGGTTCGTTCGCGGCTGATGTGCCGACGGACCGTTAACCCCGGTGGCCGAGCCCGCTAACCCGAGGGATCGGTCGGCCAGACGCCGGGGTCAAGCAGGAGGCGGAACGCAAAAGTGCAGGGTAGAGGGGTGATCAGTGCCGGCTTACTGTGCCAAGTAGTTAGTGCGCAACAAGCGCGCGGGTCAGAGAGTGAGAGCGCCTTGGTATCAAAGCCTCGAGGGTCAGTAGTCAGATTGGCGGCGTCGTGTGCCCTCGTTGTGGTGTTGATCGCCACCATGCTGTCCGTGGTGGCGCGCTCGGTGGGGGCAGCATCGCCTCCCACCTTGAACCTCAATGTGCTGTTGATCGGCAACGGCTCGTCCGACCCGACTACCGCGGCGTGGCAAGCGGCGCTGAGCAGTGAGGGCGTCGCCTACACGCTGGCCACCGGCACTGGGGCCTATGGCTCCGAATCGGTCGCCCTTCCCGCCCTGACCGACGGTGCGGTCGGGAACTTCAACGCCGTGGTGATCGCCGACTCACCGACGGCGTTCGCAACCGGACAACTGACGGCTCTCGATGCCTACGAGTCATCGTTCGCGGTACGCCAGATCGACGGCTATATGTACCCGTCGCCGGCACTGGGGCAAAGCGACGTTTCGAGTGGGGCGCTGGACGGCACGACCGGCCAGCTGACCGCGGACGGGCTGGCCGGGTTCCCCGGGCTCAAAGGACCGGTGCCCTTCGACACGGGGACATACGGCTATCCGGCCACGGTGGTGGCCGGGTCGGCCTTCACCCCCTGGATCGAGGACAGCGCCGGCAACGTGTTGGGCGGCGTCTACCAGCACCCGAGCACCGATCCACAAGGCGGGGTGGCCGAGCTGGCTCTCAACTTCGACTACAACGCCTCCGACCTCCAGTGGCTGCTGCTCGCTCCGGGCCTCATCGACTGGGTGACCCAGGGCACGCACCTCGGCCTCTACCGGAACTACTTCGGCCAGGACGTCGATGACCTGTTCATCGCCGACAACGAGTGGAGCTCGCAATACCAGTGCACCCCGGGGGCAACCGAGCCACCCGACTACACCTGCGGGACCGATGCGTCCGGCAACCCGGTGGCCAACAACCCGGCCGACACTCCTCCTGATGTGCAGATGAGCGCGGCCGACGTCGCCTACGTGACCGACTGGGAAGCCCAAACCGGCATCACGTTGAACCTGGCCTTCAACGCCGTGGGTGCGTGCACGGCACCGAGCACCGCCGCCCAGTCGAGCGCCAACTGCACCGGGTCGGTCACCGACAACGGGACCACCTACACCGACCCTGGGCAGGCAGTCGACACCTCGGCGCCCAACGACCAGGCGTTCGTCAATGCCCTGCTCGCGGCCAAGGGCGACTTCAACTGGATAACGCATACCTGGTCGCACGAGTTCTTGGGCTGTGTGGTCTGGCAGCCCCAGGCCGTCACCAGCGTGACCGCCAACGCCGGCGGGGGCTCGTTCGCCGCCGGCGCCTACAACTACGTGATCACCGCGGCAACCGCCTACGGGGAGTCCGAGCCGTCGCTGCCCAAGACCGCCACGGTGGCGGCCAACGGATCGGTGGCCCTGACGTGGCCCGACGCCTCCAACGGGACGGGTACCGACGGGACGCCGGGGCCCACGCTGGCCCAAGAAGAGGCCGACCACACCGGGGGCACCGGCTTTTGGGGCTACAACATCTACCGTGAGAACCCAGGGTCGACCACCTACGGGCTGGTCGGCCAAGTAGCCGAGAACCCGGCGGGGACCACGGCGACCTACAGCTACACCGACACCAACGCCACCGTCCCGGGGGAAGCCCCCGGCTCCAGTGATGCCTTCCCCACCGCCACCAACCCCGGCATCGACTGCTCGAGCGCACCGGGAAGCTGGGATCCGGCCACCGACCAAGCGGGAACGACCGACGCCTCCATCCAGACCGAGATCGCCTGGGACCAGGCCTTCGCCGCCGCCAACAGCATTCCCAACTACACCCCGGCCGCCGTGGTCACCGGTGAGCACTCCGGGGTGGAGAGCCCCAACATGGCGGCCGCTCTGGCCGGAGTCGGGGTGACCACCTTCGCCACCGACGCCTCCCGCCAGCCCACCGCCTACTCGCTCACCTCGGGCGGTTCGACGGCCAACTCGGCGCCGCGCTACCCGAGCAACATCTACTACAACGCGGACAACTGGGCCGACGAGCTGAACGAGTACAACACCCTGTACGTCGCCCCCGGGGTCTCCATCGGCAACAGTGACTTCCCCTCCGAGACCGGGAAGTGTGTGGCCTCGTCGGCCACCACCTGCCTGACCACCCCGGCCACCGAGGCGTCGCTGCTGGCCTCTGAGACCCGCATCATGTTGAGCCACGTGCTGGCCAACAACCCCCGGGTGGGCTATGCCCACCAGTCCAACCTGATCGGGCCGGCCACCAGTGGCTACACCTTGTTGACGCTGCTCAGCTCGATGCAGTCGCAATACAACGCCTGGACCAATGCCAACGCCCCACTCGTCCAGATGACCGATGTGACCGAGGCCCAGACCCTCGGCCTGCAAAACGACTGGGCCGCCGCCCAAAGCGCCGGGTCGGTCAAGGCCAGTGAGCAAAACGGGGTGGTCACCGTGACCAACTCCGGCTCGGCGGCCATCAAGGCCCCGACCACGGCCCCCGCGGGCACCATCGAGAACGGCGCCGCCTTCGGCCAGCCCTACGGCGGGCAGCTGTCGGACTGGGTGAGCGTGCCCGCCGGTGGGTCGATAACCCTCACCGAGAACCTGCCCCCGACCATCACCAGTGCCAACTCGGCCACCTCGATCGTCGGGGCGCCCTTCAACGTCACCGTCACCAGCACCGGCGAGCCGGCGCCGGCCATCACCGAGACCGGGGCCCTGCCCGCGGGGATCACCCTCACCGACAACGGCAACGGCACCGCCACCCTGGCCGGGACGGCGACAGCGGGGACCGGCGGCAGTTACCCGATCACCATCACGGCGACCAATACCTCGGGCACGAAGACCCAGGCCTTCACCCTGACCAACTCGGAGGCGCCGTCGATCACCAGCGCCACGACGGCAAGCTTCGTGGCCGGGATGGCGGGGACCTACACCGTGACCACCACCGGCTATCCGGCGGCCACGATCACCGAGAGCGGAGCCCTGCCCGCCGGGCTCTCCTTGGTCGACAATGGAGACGGCACCGCCACCGTGGCCGGGACGGCAGCCGCCGGGAGTGCGGGGACCTACCCGGTGAACATCTCGGCCACGAACGTGTCGGGCAGCACGGCCACGCTGGCGCTGACCATCACCGTCACCGCACCCAGTGCCCCGACCATCACCAACGGCGACTCGGCCTACTTCACCCTGGGCCAGTCCGGGTCCTTCGCCGTGACCACCACCGGGTCGCCGATTCCCGCCATCACCGAGGACGGGGCCCTGCCCGCCGGTCTCACCCTCACCGATGGGGGCACGGGCACCGCGCTGCTCTCGGGGACGCCCACCGTGACGGGCACGACCACGGTGACCGTCACGGTGGCGAACGGGATCAGCCCCAACGCCACCCAGACGCTCTCGATCATCGTCGGCCAGGGTCCCGTGTTCACCAGCGCCCCGACCACCAGCTTCGTGGTGGGCACGGCGGGCACGTTCACCGTGACCACCTCGGGGTCTCCCCTGCCCTCGCTCGGTGAGACCGGGGCACTTCCATCGGGGGTCACGTTCGTCGACAACCAAGACGGGACCGCCACCCTCGCCGGGACGCCCGGCGCGGGGACGGCCGGGAGCTACCCGATCAACCTGGCCGCCGTCAACGGGACCGGCACCACCAGTCAGGCCTTCACGTTGACGGTGGGCCAGGGGCCGGCGATCACCAGTGCACCCGGAACCACGTTCACCCTGGGGGCGAGCGGCACCTTCTCGGTGACCACAAGCGGCACCCCCGCTCCGACCGTCACCGAGTCGGGCGCCCTGCCGGCCGGCGTCACCTTCGCCGCCGGCGCCAACGGCACGGCCACGATCGCCGGGACACCGACCGCCTCGGGGACCTTCACCGTGACGCTGACTGCCGCCAACGGTACGAGCCCGGACGCCACCCAGACCTTCGTCCTCACCGTGAACAAGGCCCCAGCCATCACCAGCGCACCCCAGGCTTCGGGGATGGTGGGGACTGCGTTCAGCTTCTCGGTGGCGACGACCGGCGCGCCGACCCCGACGGTCTCCGAGTCCGGCGCACTGCCGGCCGGCGTCACCTTCACCGCGGGCGCCAACGGCACGGCAACGATCGCCGGGACGCCGACCGCCTCGGGGACGTTCACCGTGACGCTCACCGCCGCCAACGGGGTGGCGCCGAATGCCACCCAGCAATTCGTCCTCACCGTGGCGCCTTCGGGTGCCCCGACGATCACCAGCGCGGCGACTGCTACTGCGACGACCGGTAAGGCGTTCACCTTCACGGTGACCACGACGGGCACACCCACCCCGACGGTGACCAAGACGGGGACGCTGCCCGCCGGCGTCACCTTCACCGCGGGCACCAACGGCACGGCCACGATCGCCGGGACACCGACCGCCTCGGGGACCTTCACCCTGACGCTGACGGCGGCGAACGGTACGAGCCCGAACGCCACCCAGCAATTCGTGCTCACCGTGGCGGCTTCGACTGTGGCCCCGACGATCACCAGCGCGGCGAGTGCCACGGGGACGACCGGTAAGGCGTTCACCTTCACGGTGACCACGACGGGCACACCCACCCCGACGGTGACCAAGACGGGGACGTTGCCCGCCGGCGTCACCTTTACCGCGGGCACCAACGGCACGGCCACGATCGCCGGGACACCGACCGCCTCGGGGACCTTCACCCTGACGCTGACGGCGGCGAACGGTACGAGCCCGAACGCCACCCAGCAATTCGTGCTCACCGTGGCGGCCTCGACTGTGGCCCCGACGATCACCAGCGCGGCGAGTGCCACGGGGACGACCGGTAAGGCGTTCACCTTCACGGTGACCACGACGGGCACACCCACCCCGACGCTCACCAAGACGGGGACGCTGCCCGCCGGCGTCACCTTCACCGCGGGCACCAACGGCACGGCCACGATCGCCGGGACACCGACCGCCTCGGGGACCTTCACCCTGACGCTGACGGCGGCGAACGGTACGAGCCCGAACGCCACCCAGCAATTCGTGCTCACCGTGGCGGCCGCTACTGCGGCCCCGACGATCACCAGCGCGGCGAGTGCCACGGGGACGACCGGTAAGGCGTTCACCTTCACGGTGACCACGACGGGCACACCCACCCCGACGGTGACCAAGACGGGGACGTTGCCCGCCGGCGTTACCTTTACCGCGGGCACCAACGGCACGGCAAGGATTTCCGGGACACCGACCAAGGGAGGGGTCTTCCCGCTCACCCTGACGGCCAAGAGCAGCGCCGGCACGACGACCCAGGCCTTCACGTTCACGGTCAATCAGGCCCCGACATTCACCAGCGCCAAGACCGCCTCCGCCACCAAGGGCAAGGCCTTCACGTTTGCGGTGTCAACAGGTGGCTTCCCAACACCTGCCATCACCGCGTCCGGTGCGCTACCGGCGGGGTTGAGCATGACGGACAACCTCAACGGTACGGCCACGATCTCGGGCACGCCCTCGGCGACGGGGAAGTTCCCGATCACGCTCACTGCCAAGAACAGCGTCGGGACCGCGACCCAGGCCTTGCAGATCAGGGTGGGAAGCTGAAGATAGGTCCGGTCCGCACCGGGCTCTGTAGAGCGTGTTCCGGGTGCATGGAGCGTGTTCCGGGTGCATGGAGCGTGCTCCGGATGACCCGACCACGCAAGCATGACCGGACTGCCCTGAGTCCCCGACGAGGCCGGGGACTCAGGGCAGACAGGAAAGACGACTAGATGAAAGGCCGAGCCGGCGACAATCTTTACGGGCTGACGATGGTCGGCATCACACCAGCCGTCAATGGGGTTTGTTGACGACCGCGATTGTCACTAGCGGTCCACCCCGAGGATGAGCCCGCTGGTCGGCACCCCGGTCCCCGAGGTGACCAGCACGTGCTCCACGTCCTCCACCTGGTTCACCGACGACCCGCGTACCTGGCGCACCCCCTCGGCGATCCCGTTCATCCCGTGTAGGTAGGCCTCGCCCAGCTGGCCGCCGTGGGTGTTGATAGGCAGCGAACCCCCCAGCTCGATGTTGCCGTCGCGGACGAAGTCCTTGGCGTCCCCCTTGCCGCAGAAGCCGAGCTCTTCCAACTGGGAGAGGACGTAGGGGGTGAAGTGGTCGTAGAGGACTGCGGTCTGGATATCGGCCGGCGACAACCCCGAGGTCTCCCACAACTGGCGGGCCACCACGCCCATCTCGGCCAGCCCGGAGAGGTCCTCCGTGTAGTAGCTGGTCATCATCTCCTGCCCGTTGCCCGAACCCTGGGCCGCGGCCCGGATGACCGCCGGCGGGTTGGCCAGGTCGCGGGCCCGCTCCAGCGAGGTGACGACCAGGGCCTGTCCCCCGTCGGTCTCCTGACAGCAGTCGAGGAGGTGGAGCGGCTCGACGATCCAGCGCGAGGCCTGATGGTCCTCGAGGGTGATGGGCCTTTCGTAGTACCACGCCTTCGGATTGGTGGCCGCGTGCTTGCGGTCGGCCACCGCAACCCGGCCCAGGTCCTCGCTGGTCGCGCCGGTCAGGTACAGGTAGCGCTGCGCGGCCATGGCCACCCACTGGGCCGGGGTCAGCAGGCCCTGGGGCGCGTACCAGGAGAAGTGGGCGGCCTCGGCGTTGGCCACGGGCGCCCGGTTCTGGACGCCGCCGCCGAACCGGTTCCCCGAGCGCTCGTTGAAGGCGCGGTAGCAGACGACCACGTCGGCCACTCCGGCCTGGACGGCCAGCGCCGCCTGCTGGATGGTCCCCGCCCCGCGCCGCCCCCGTAGTGGACCCGGGAAAAGAAGGTGAGCTCGCCCATGCCCAGGGACTGGGCCACGTTGATCTCCGGGTTGGTGTCCGCGGTGTAGGTGACCATGCCCTCCACCTCGCTCGGTGCGATGCCGGCGTCGGACAGGGCGGCGTCGACCGCCTCGACGGCCAGGCGAAGCTCGCTGCGCCCGGAGTCCTTGGAGAACTCGGTGGCCCCGATGCCCACCACCGCGGTGTTCCCGGCAAAGGCATGGGATCGGGAACCGGTCCCGGCCATCACTCGACCCCCCTGGTGCTCTCGGCCCCGGCAGGCAAGAGCAAACGCACCGTTCCCGTCACATGGTCCCCCAAGGAGTTCGAACCCTTGAGCGATACCTCGATGGCCCCGCGCCCCCCGGCGTCGAGACCGTCCTCCTTCTTCGTCACCGAGCCGGTCAGGGTCATGGTGTCCTTCGGGTAGTTGGGCGCACCCAGGCGGATGTTCACGTCGGTGAGCACCGCCCCCGGTCCGGCCCAGTCGGTGACGAAGCGGCCGACGAACCCGTTGGTGGTCAGGATGTTCATGAAGATGTCCTTCGAACCGCGCATCTGGGCCAGCTCGGGGTCGTGGTGGACGTCCTGGTAGTCGCGGGAGGCCAGAGCGGTGGAGGCGATGAGGGTCCGGGTCAGCGGGATGACCAGTTCGTCGAGCACGTCCCCCACCGACACCTCGTCGAACGTGCGGGTGCGGCCGTCGATGCCGATGGCGTGGAAGGCGCTGCTCATGCCGACACCTGCTCGCCGGCCCGGAGGTCGGCCACCAGTTGGGAGCCCAGCCGAGCCAGCTGGCTCGGTCCTGCGCCCAACAGCAACTCGATCTGCTTGCCCCACAAGAAGTAGCGGTGCACCGGGTAGTCGACGTCGGCGCCCATGCCCCCGTGCAGGTGCTGGGTGGCGTGCACCACCCGCTGGCCGGCATCGGACGCGAACCAGATGGCCACGCTCACGGCCAGGTGGGCGTCCAGCCCGTTGTCCAACCGCCAGGCCGCTTGCCACAGGGTGACCCGGATGGCCTCGGTGTCGATGGCCGCATCGGCCGCCCGGAGCATGGTGCCCTGGAAGGTCGACAATGGCTTGCCGAACTGCTCGCGGGTGTTCAGGTACTCGGCCGTCTGGGCCAGCGCCGCTTCGGCCACCCCGACCTGGAGGGCGCACAGCCCGGTCCAGGCCCGCTCGAGGATCCACGACACCACGGCCGCGCCCCGGGCTGGATCGCCCCCGGCCAACAGGTCGGCCTCGGTCACCACCAGCTTGTCGAGATGGAGATGGGGATGGACCTCCCTATTGGTGGTCATCGCCCGCTCGACCGTGACGCCCTCGGCCGTGGGGTCGATCACGGCGATGATCGTCCCGCCATCAGGGGTGGCTGCCGGCACCAGCACGCGGTCGGCCACATGGGCGTAGGGCACGGCGAATGCCGTCCCCGACACCTTGTACCCGCCCTTCTTCCGGGGCGAGGCGACCACCGACGGTTGTCCCGGTCCCCCGTTGGCCAGGTCCCCGGCCACATCGGCCAGCGCCCCGGTCAGGACCACGGCGCCTGCGGCCACGCCGGGCAGCCACCGTGACGCCAGCTCCTCCGAGCCGAACTGGGCCAGCGGCAGGGCGCCGAGGACCAGGGTGGCCCACAGCGGGATGGGGGCGACCACCGTCCCCTGAGCCTCGAGCAGCAGGCACAGCTCGACCATGCCGTAGCCGCCGCCACCGTACGCCTCGGGGAGGACCAGGCCGAGCAAGTCGGCCTTGGCCAGCTCGGCCCACAGGGCGCGGTCGAACCGTTCCTCGCTGGCCTCGATCTCCTTCACCCGGTCGGGCGTGACCATGCCGGCCAGGACGGCCTGGGCCGACTGCCGTACCGCCTCTTGCTCCTCGGAAAAGGTGAAGTCCATCAGGCTTTTGCTCCGTTCACTGCGTCAGCCGGCGTTGCGCCTTTGGATGCGGCAGCCGGTGGTGAGCCGGATCCGTCGGCTGGACGGAACACCGGCAGCGACAGCTCGTCGTCGAAGGCCTCGAACTCGGCGACCACCGGCATGCCAATGGCCACCGTCTCGGGAGTCATGTGCGACACGTTGGCCACCAACCGGGTCCCCTCTTCCAGTTCGACGAGGGCAACGATGAGCGGGTAGTCGAAGGCGGGGACCTGGGGGTGGTGGTTGACCACGTAGCTGTAGATGGTCCCCCGGCCCGAGGCCTGCAGCGTGTCCCATTGGAAGGACCGACAGTTGGGGCAGGCAGGTCGGGGCGGGTGCCGCAGGGTGCCGCACTCCGAGCACCGCTGGATGAGCAGCTTTCCCTCCCTGGCTCCCTCGAAGAAGAAGGCGTTGTCCTGGGTCAGGGACGGGCGGGGGCGTTTGGGGCGGGGGGCGGTCTCGGCCGCGGCTGCTGCTGCCGGTTCTGCCGATGTTGCTGCCGGTGCTGCTGCGGCTGCTGCCCTCGGTGCTGCTGCCGGTGCCGGTGCGGCTGCCGGTGCTGCCGGTTCTGCCGGTTCTGCCGATGTTGCCGGTGCCGCCGGGCGGGGGCGGAACTTCAGGATGCGGAAGCGCATGGTGGCCAGCGGGGCCCCGGTGGCGTCGGTGTAATCCATCCTCGTGGTGAGGAAGCGCCCGACGCCGAGCGCCGTGGTCTTCTCGCCCGAGACCGATTCCACCACCGAAGTCACGCTCACCTCGTCGCCCAGCACCAGGGGCCGCTCGTAGTGCTGGTCGCAGTTGGTGGCCACCACCGAGGTGTAGCCGTTGGCGTCGAGCAACCGCATCACCTGATCCTGCACGTTGCCGGCGCCCGGCTCGGCGGGGCGTTCACGGGCGGCGTGGACCTTCATATGGTGTCGAAGCCCCCACATGATCCAGGACTGGAGCATGGTGGGCGGGGCGATCACCCCGGGGAAGCCGGCGTCTTTGGCTGCGTCCTCGTCGAGGTAGACCGGGTTGTAGTCGCCCATGGCCTCCACCCAGTGGCGGATCATGGGCCGGTTCACCGGCTCGCTGCCCCGGATCGGCGGACCCGTCGACCGGCCGGCGAACGAGTCGAACTTCTTATCGAGGGCGTCGTCGTTCAGTGACGTGCCCGTGGTCTCGGTGCTCACCGTTTCCCCCGCTTCATGCCCAGGCCTGCGGTGGCCAGGATCTCCCGCTGTACCTCGTTGACGCCGCCGCCGAACGTGTTGATCTGGGCCTGGCGGCCGGCCCGCTCCAGCTCGCCGTGCAGCACCGCACCCGGCGTACCGGGAGCCATGTAGCCGCCGGCGCCGACGATGCCGAGGAGCACCCGGTAGACCTCGACAGTGGACTCGGTGCCGAACACCTTGACCGACGAGGAGTCAGCCGGGCCCAACGTGTCGTTGTTCACCGCCGCCGTCATCCGCCAGTTCAACAGCCGTTGGGCCTCGAGCAGGGCGTAGGTCCGGGCCAGGTCGGCCTGGATCCAGGGCACGTCGGCCAGGTCGCGCTCGATGGCCCACTCGGCCACTTCGGCCCACAGCCGATGGGCGAGGGAGGCCAGTGCAGCCAGGCCCACCCGCTCGTGGTTGAGCTGGTTGGTGATCATGCGCCAGCCCTCGTTGAGTGAGCCGACCAGGGCCGAGGTGGGCACCCGGACGCCGTCGTAGTAGCTGGCCGTGGTGGCCACGCCCCCGACGGTCACTATCGGCGTGCACGAGAAGCCGGGTGACGCCGTGGGGACCAGGAAGATGGAGATGCCCTTGTGCTTGGGGGCGTCGGGGTCGGTGCGGGTGGCCAGCCAGATGTAGTCGGCCTGATCGGCGCCGCTGGTGAAGACCTTGTTCCCGTCGATGATCCATTCGTCACCGTCCCGCACCGCCTTGGTGCGCAGCGAGGCCAGGTCGGTCCCGGCACCGGGCTCGGTGTAGCCGATGGCGAAATTGATCTCGCCGGCCAGGATGCCGGAGAGGAAGAAGGCCTTCTGCTCGTCGGACCCGTAGCGCATCAGGGTGGGGCCGACCGTGTTCAAGGTGACGAAAGGGAAGGGTGCCCGGGCCCGCTGCACCTCGTTGAAGAAGATGAATTGATCGGTGGCCGGGCGGCCCTGGCCGCCGTACTCCTTGGGCCAGCCGATGCCCAGCCAGCCGTCCTTGCCCATGCGGCGGACGACCGATCGGTACACCGCGCCCCCCTCGGGCTCGAAGTCCAGCGCATGGCGGATCTCGTCGGTGATCACGTCGGCGAAGTACTCGCGCAGTTCGGCCCGAAGGGCCAGTTGCTCAGGGGTCTCCTCGAGATGCATTGCGTGCGCTCCCCCTCTGATGACGTCTTGATCCCGCCACTCCTGGCGCGGGATGCGATATTCGGCAACCTAACGGCGGCCCGGAGCCAGCGTCGAATCTCACCTCGGCCCCACATCGGCCGGGGCGTGACACCGGGTGCCGCTGCCCTGTCGGACCCGCGGACCATGCTAACTGATACACGTTCTAGCTGTGGCCGAACGACGGTCGCACCCCGGACGCGACGAAACCCCGCTTTGGGAAGACGGAGCGGGGTTTCGTCGACTCAACTCGCCTCGAAGTGAGTACCACGACAGTACCGAGGACGTGTTACGTCACCGTTGACGACAGATGAACGCTGCATGATCGATTCCCATGATCGATTCCGCCCCATGCTCCTCCCCACGGCACCGCCCGGAGGTTGGCGCGACACAACGTTCACGCCCCAGAAACGTGGTCGATACACGAGGTCTCTACGTTCGTAGTCATCGGCGAACGGACAGTCAATTGGTAAACGGACGGGCCACGTTGAACGGACAGGCCACGGGGAGCGAACAATGAACGGCAGCAAAGCACGTTTGCGTGCGATCCAGGCGGTCAGGCATTTCCAGGCGCCCGCCGCCATCTTCCCGACGGGCGAGGCCCCCGGTGAGATCTTCGGCGCCAACGTGTTCACCAAGGCCGTCATGCAAAAGCGCCTGCCCAAGCCGGTGTTCACCTCGGTCATGGCCACCATCGAGCACAGCAAGCCGCTCGATCCGAGCGTGGCCGACGTGGTCGCCGTGGTCATGAAGGACTGGGCCATGGAGAAGGGCGCCACCCACTATGCCCACGTCTTCTATCCCCTGACCCACCTCACGGCGGAGAAACACGACAGCTTCTTCGAGCCCGGCGGGGACGGCAGCGCCATCGCCGAGTTCTCGGGGAAGACGCTGACCCAGGGAGAGCCGGACGCCTCGAGCTTTCCCAACGGCGGCCTGCGAGCGACATTCGAGGCCCGCGGCTATACCGGCTGGGACGTGACCAGCCCGGCCTACATCCTGGAGAACCGGAACGGGAACACGCTGTGCATCCCAACGGTGTTCGTGTCCATGACCGGGGAGGCGCTGGACAACAAGACCCCGCTCCTGCGGTCGCAGCAGGCCATGGCCCGCCAGGCGGCGCGCATCCTCTCGTTGTTCGGTCATGCCGACCCCGATGCGGTGGTGTCGTTCGCCGGAGCCGAACAGGAGTACTTCCTCGTGGACCGGAGCTTCTTCCTCAACCGGCCGGACCTCCTCAATTCGGGGCGCACGCTGTTCGGGGCCAAGCCACCCAAAGGCCAGGAGTTCGACGACCACTATTTCGGGGCGATCCCCGAACGGGTCCTTGCCTTCATGATGGAATGCGAGCGGGAGCTCTTCAAGCTGGGAATTCCGGCCAAGACACGCCACAACGAGGTGGCCCCGGGCCAGTTCGAGTTGGCCCCCATGTTCGAACGCTCAAACGTCGCCGCCGACCATCAGCAGCTACTGATGACCACGCTCAAGCGGGTGGCCCAGGCCCACGGCATGGAGTGCCTGTTCCACGAGAAGCCGTTCGCCGGCATCAACGGCTCGGGCAAGCACATCAACTTCTCCCTGGGCAACTCGACCCAGGGCAACCTCCTCCTCCCCGGGGACACTCCGCACGACAACGCCCAATTCCTGGTCTTCTGCGCGGCGGTGATCCGTGCCGTGCACAAGTACGGCGGCCTGCTTCGGGCCTCGGTGGCCTCGGCCACCAACGACCACCGTCTCGGCGCCAACGAGGCCCCACCGGCCATCATCTCGATCTTCCTGGGCGATCAGCTGACCGACGTCTTCGAGCAGATCGTCAATGGCGGGGCAACCACGTCCAAGGAAAGAGGCTCCCTGGAGATCGGCGTGGACACCCTTCCCGCGCTGCCCACCGATCCCGGCGACCGTAACCGCACCAGCCCGTTCGCCTTCACCGGCAACCGATTCGAGTTCAGGGCGCCGGGTTCCCTGCAGTCGATCGCCGGCCCGATGGTCACCATCAACACCGTTCTGGCCGAGTCGATCGATCACCTGGCCACCGAGCTCGAGACGCTGGTGTCGGGGGGAACCGAGCTCAATGCAGCCGTCCAGTCCGTCCTTCGGACCACCATGGAGGAGCACGGGGCTGTCGTCTTCAACCATGACGGCTATGCCGCCGAGTGGCAGGTCGAGGCGGCGGACCGCCTGCTCCCCAACCTGAAGACCACGCTCGACGCCCTGCCCGAGCTGATCACCGAGGAGTCGCTCGACCTGTTCAGCCGGTACGGGGTGTTCAGCCACCGGGAGATGCACAGCCGCTACGAGATTGCCCTCGAGCAGTACAGCCTGTTGATCCAAGTCGAAGCGGCCCTGACCCTCGAGATGGCCAGGACCATCATCCTGCCCGCGGCCCTGCGGTACCAGACCGAGCTGGCGGTGAACGTGGCCAGCCTGGCCGCCATCGGCCACGAGGCGGATTCGGGGACGCTGGCCGAGGTGTCGACCGCCATCCAGGCATTGCGGACCGGCCTGATCACGCTGGGATCGGCCATCGACCACGACGAGACGGACACAGAGGAGAAACGGGCAGAGCACGCCCAAGAGGAGCTCTTGCCCGCGATGACCTCGGTACGCATCGCGGCCGACGTCCTCGAGACACTGGTGGCCGACGACTTGTGGCCGCTGCCCACGTACCAGGAGATGTTGTTCATCCTGTAGCTCCCCCGTTCATCACAACCGGTGGAGAGGGCACCGGCACGGAAGCACAGGCGGGGTCTCGCGATGAGTGGTCACGTGATCGCGTGCGGGCTCCAGGGCGTCGCGCTCCCCGCGGTGGAGCATTCCACCTCATCGGGGCCCGGGTCATCGTGGTCCACGAGGATGCTGACTCCTGTTTCGCCCATCAAGAGTCACGATTCCCGATGGTGACCCCGTCCACCGAACAGCGCTGGCGAGCGAACGAACAGCGCTGGCGAGGCTGAGCAGCCGGTTTGGAGGCAACCAGGAATCTATATGCTGTTTTGGAACGTTCTTCCACCGTTCAAGACGTTCTACCCTCGTTCAGTTGCGGAACGTTTCCCTAGCGTTCATCTGGCGGATCACCGATGGCAACGCTTCGGAAACGAGTCCGTCTTACGGTGGAATCCGTATCCCTACGAGGCAGATCTCCTTCTTGATCGATACCTCGGAGATCGAACGTCTGACGGAGTCGTGAGCCCGAGGAGGTTCCCGCTGATGCATCTCGTGCAGTGCCCATGGTGACCCTGACGAACGAGCAGACCCACGCCGCTGACCTGGCGGACCATACCGATGACCTAGGGAACCAGACCGACGGTGACCGGGGGCATACCCCGTTGCCGCCGCACGTCGTGGTGCTCTTTGGGGCAACCGGTGACCTGGCCCGGCGAAAGCTGTTGCCGGGGCTGTACCACCTGTCGAAGGCGAACCTACTTCCCGACTGCCGGATCGTGGCCACCTCGCTGGAGGACCTCGATGACGAGAGCTATCGGGCCCTGGCCCGGAGGGCCTGCGACGAGTTCGCACGCGGCACGGTCGACGACGAGCAGTGGGAGGCGTTCAGCAGACACATGCACTACGTGCCCGGCAGCCACGGCGTCGACGGGCTGGCCGCCGCAGTCAAGAGCGCCGAGGCGACGCTGGACGTCGGGGCTCGGCGCCTCCATTATCTGAGCGTCCCGCCCCATGCCATGCCGGCGGTGGTCCGGACGCTGGGCGAGGCTGGGCTCAACGATCGGGCCCGGGTCATCATGGAGAAGCCCTTCGGGACGGACCTGTCCAGCGCGCGGCGGTTGAACAATACGGTCCAGGAGATCTTCGACGAGGACCAGGTGTTCCGGATCGATCACTTCTTGGGCAAGGAAGCGGCCCAGAACATCCTGGCCTTCCGGTTTGCCAACGGGCTGTTCGAGCCCATCTGGAACCGCCAGCACATCGACCATGTCCAGATCGACGTCCCCGAGACCTTGGGGGTCGGCGCCCGTGGACCGTTCTATGAGCAGACCGGGGCCTACCGGGACATGGTCGTCACCCACCTCTTCCAGATCCTGGCCTTCGTGGCCATGGAACCGCCGACGGCACTCGAGCCTCGGGCCATCAGCGAGGAGAAGAACAAGGTGTTCCGCTCCCTGAAGCCCATCGATCCGTCCGACGTGGTCCGGGGCCAGTACGACGGGTACCGCAGGAACGAAGGGGTGTCGCCCGATTCGGACACCGAGACGTTCATCGCCCTGCGTTGCGAGATCGACAATTGGCGGTGGGCCGGCGTGCCCTTCTACCTCCGAACCGGAAAGCAAATGGCCGAGGGGGCCCGGATCGTCTCCATCGCCTTTCGGGAGCCGCCCAGGTCGATGTTTCCCGCCGGGTCGGGCGTGGGCTCTCACGGTCCCGACCATCTGACCTTCGATCTGGCCGACTCCTCTCGACTGTCCCTGTCCTTTTACGGTAAGCAGCCGGGCCCGGGGATGAAGCTGGAGAAGCTCAGCCTCCAGTTCGCCCTCCACGAGACCGACCGCGAGGACGACGTGCTCGAGGCCTACGAGCGGCTGATCCACGACGCCATGAGCGGCGACCACACACTGTTCACCAACGCCGAGGGCATCGAGCGGCTGTGGGAGGTCTCCCAGGCGCTCCTCGACGAGCCTCCCGAGGTTCAGCCGTACCGGGTCGGTTCGTGGGGGCCACCCGCCATCCAGGATCTCATCAAGCCACGCTCGTGGCGCCTGCCCTTCGAGCGGGGCTGGCGCCAACGTCCCTCGAATCCTTGAGAGGGCCGGGATCGCCCGCACGAGCACGTGTCGATGGGCGGCCCGTCGGCCAGCTCCATGGGCGCCTGGTCGGTCAGCCGTTTGGCGCCTGGTCCGTCAGCCGTGCGTGGCCCAACCGCTGCAGGAGCTGAGGGAGATCACCGATGCCGTCGATCACGTGGTCGGGCGCAACGGCGGCGCCGTCGAGGTCGGCCTGGCGAAACTTTCCCGTCCTTACGAGTACGCCGGTCATCCCCATTGCCTGGCCGCCGAGGACATCGGCGTCGATGTCATCGCCGACCATGACCGCGTCGGCGCCTGTCGTCCTCAGATCGGCCAGCGCAGCGTCGAAGAACGCGGCCGCCGGCTTTCCCACCACGGTGACCTCGACATGAGCTGCGGCCTCGATGCCCACGATGAACGCGCCCATGTCCAGTGCCGGCCCCTCTGCCGTCTGGTAGCGGAAATTGCGGTGCAGGGCGACGACGGGGACGCCGTCGTCGGCCAGCTTGAACACGGCATCGAGCTCTCGGTAGCCGACACTCGGACCGGCGCCGCCCAGAAGCACCACACCGGCAGAGCGGGCATCGGCAAGCGCGACGCCTTCGAGGTCCTCACCGAAGTCCCCTTCGTTCACGACCAGACAGCCCATGCCGGCATGGTGCTCGCCCAGGTATCGGGCCGCACCGGTGACCGCGGTGAGGATCCGATCTTCATCGATGGGCATACCCGCCGCCGCCAACAGCGCAGCGATGCGTCGGCGCGACTTCGAAGACGTGTTGGTGACCAGACGGAACTCGATCTCGTGGGCTTGGAGCCAGCGGATTGTCTCAACCGCTCCGGGCAAGGGATCCCACGACACGGTCAGGACCCCATCGATGTCAAGCAGGACCCCATCAGCCATGCGCAGAACGGTATCGCCTTCCGCTGCCCATTCCGCCCTGTGCCCACGCTCGTTGCCGAGGATTTAACTGCCCGTTAATGGCCCGAAAACATCTGCCACGATGGGGCCAGGGACCTCTCCGACCCGTCGACAAAGGACGCTTGACGATCGAGACCGGTGACGTCGATGTGGTCGTGCGGCGGGGACTCATGTGGGGGCCGATCGCGCACGTAGCCGATGAGGTCTTGGCATGCGGGGCGAGGTGCACTGTTCACGAGGAGTATTCGGCCCGGCGGCGGCCTTCGGCCTTGCCGGCTCATTCCAGTTTGAACAGCCGGTCCTCGTCGCCATCGTCTGGTTGGTCGAGGTTCTGTGGCGGGGGCTTCTCGGGTGGCAGCCACTGCCAGTCGCCGGGGCCGCCTTCGAGCCGAAATCCGGCGTGGTGTCGCAGGTAGTGGTGATGGCGACACAATCTCGCCAGGTTCCAAAGGGCGGTCTCGCCGTTCTCGACCACGGGGATGATCCGGTGGTCGATCTGGAGGCCCTCTCGTACGTCACAGCCGGGGATGACACAGGTCTGGTCCCGTTCGATCAACGCTCGCCGGAGGGGGGCCCGAACGGTTCTGCCCAAGTGGGTGACCGAGGCGATGTCTGAGCCCTTGGTGATGACGAGCTCCACGATGGCGTCGCCCAACAGCTCCCGGGCCGTCTCGATGGGGACGGGACCAACGCCGGGGATCTCGCAACACTCGGCGTCTTTGAGGTGTCCCCTGCGCAAGGCGGCAAGGTCCACCCGGAGGTGCACGCTGGCCGGCGGGGGAAAGGCGGTCGAGGACCACCCGGTGGTGTCCTGGTCGCCATCGGCCTCGGAGTCGCCGGAGTCGGTGTGGGCGGAGTCGGCGAAGTCGGCGGAGTTTCCCGACATGTCGGTGCCTTCGTCCCCATGGAGAGAGCCCCGGTCGGTATCGGCCCGGCCGCCCGTCCGCTGGCCGGTGGTTGCCTCGTCGCCCCGTGGGGCCCGAGGCCGTCGCTGGCGCTCGCCGGTGACGAGTGCCACCAGGGCGTCGGCCCCGTAGGCGTCGGGGTGTTCTCGGAGGCCTTGTCGTCTGGCCTCGTCGAAGAGGACGGTGCGGGTGGGTTTGAGCGCAGCGAGCAGCCTGGCCCCGGCGTCGGGGGTGAAGCTGCCCTCCAAGCGAAAGGCCCCGTCCCCGTCGGTGTAGTGGCGGAGGAACCGGGCTGCCCGGATGCGCTCGTGGGCGGCCCGGTTGTCCTCGGCCGATCGGGCCCTGGCCTTGGCCCGGAGGCACCGGTCGGCCAGCTGCCGGTTGGTCTCGGTTCGATCCTTGGCCGCTTTGAGCAGCTCGTCCTCGCTGTCCGGGTCGAGCTTCAAGACCCCGGCCACCGTGTGCGCCCGGGTCTGGGACAGCTCGCCGGAGCGCAGGGCGTCCCCGAGGCCGGGGTGGTCTTCCATCTGGTTGGCCAGCTGCAAGGACCCAGCTGCGTGACCGAGGGACTCCCCCGTCTTTCCGGCCAGCCACTCAGCGGCACTGCGAGAGCCGTCTTTGCGGTGGTGCTCGGTCTCTGTTGCCCGCTTGGCCGCCAGGGCCTTCCCCGTGGCACAGAGGCGCTCACCCAGAGAGAAGCGCTCCACCAACACCGCCGCGTCCTCACCGCTGTAGCGACCGGGCTCAAAGGCACCGACGAAGGACTCGAGCAGGGAGATGGCCTCGGACAGGGAATCGGCGGACACCGTGTCGTCAGAGACACGGTCGTCAGAGACACGGTCGTCAGAGACACGGTCGTCAGAGACAGAGCCGCCAGATCCGTCACCGCCAGAGGGATCAGAGCCAAACAGGCCAGACCGGGACCGGGACACGGCCGTGTCCCGAGCGGTCGGCCCTCGACTGCCCTTTCTCCTGTTGCGCTGGTCCGTGGTGGCCATGTCTCAAAGATACGGGAAGGGTGTGACGACCCCAGAGAGGGGGAAGGAGATAAAGGAGACTCACCATGACGCACCGATCGAAGAAGGATGCCTCCACATGCCTGATATGCAACGGCTACAAGGGAAAGTGTGCGTCATCACCGGCGCGGCGAGCGCGCTCGGTGAGGCTGTCGCTGACCGTCTCGCCAGTGAGGGCGCCACGGTAGTGGGGGTCGACCGTCGCGATCATGCGGTCGGCGACCACCCGCTTCGGTCCGAGCTCGCCGAGGAGGAAGATGTCCGCCAGTTGTTTGCGCTCGTCAAGCGTGATTTCAGTCGGATCGACGTCCTCTATAACAATGCCGGGCTGAATGATGAGGACGACCACTCGGCACTCGACGCGTCGCTGGAAGTCTGGGAGCGGGTGATCGCGGCGAACCTCACGACGACCTTTCTCTGTTGCAAACACGGCATTCCGCACATGCTCGACAATGACCCCCCGAGCGGATCAGTGATCAATACAGCGTCGTTTCTGGCGGTCATGGGGGCGGCCAGCTCCCAGATGGCCTACTCTGCCGCTAAAGCAGGCGTGCTGCAGCTTTCGCGGGACCTGGGCGTGCATCTGGCGACGGCGTGGTGTGCGCGTGAACGCGCTCGTCCTTGGTCCCATCGAAACGCCTCAACTGAACTCGTTATTCGCGCGCATCGGCGAAGTAGAGCGTGCGCAGCGCTTCATCCATTACCCGATGGGACGATTCGGAACCCTTGCCGAACTCGCCGGGACCGTTGCATACCTCGCGAGTGACGACGCCGGATTCGTGACCGGGGCCGCCTTTCCGATAGACGGTGGCATCACCTCGGCGTTCACCGTTCCGAGCTAACCCGATAGTCGACGCACGATCTCCGCCGACTACCAAATCACCGTCAGCTGACCCAGACCTGCGTTGGCCACGTCGATCCACTGCTCATCCCAATCAGCTTGCTGCCGTTCGGAGCAACAGGGTTGTTGAAATTCTCGACCTTGGGGTTGGCGACGATGGCCCAGACGGCCCGGCTCAGCCAGGTGTAGGGCAAGTCCTGGGCCAGGTACTCGCCGATGGACTGATAGGCCTTGACCCGGGCCGCCGCATCAGTGCTCTGGCGACCGGTGGTGAGAGCGGCCTGGATCCTGGGGTCGTTATTACGGGCGATGTTGAGTGAGATTCCCGTGTTGTTGACGGTGTCGGCGCTCCAGAACACATAGTTGAGGTCGGGGTTGACCGTGCCAAACTGGCGCCAGGTCACGGCCTCGTACTTGCCGGCGACAGCATCACTGATGAGGGCGTTTTGATCGATCACCGTCAGCGCGACCTTCATGCCTGCTTCCTGGTAGTGCTGCTGCAAGTAGAGGGCGGTCCGCTGCACGGTTGGGTCGGGTATGTAGCCGAGGGTGAACGAGAGCGGTTTTCCTGCTGTTCGCTCGTACGCCTTGACGGCGGCTTTGGCTCCGGCGAGGTCGTAGCCGGGATAGGAGGTATCGCTGTAATACGGCGTGCCCTTGACGAATGGGCTGTTGACCGGCTCGGTGATACCGAGCCCGATGATTCGAGCCTCTTGTTCCTGCGAGTAGGACTTGGCCACGGCCAGCCGGGCGTTCTTGTTGTTGAAGGGCGGGGCGCCGCAGTTGAGCTGGATGCAACTGACGTTAGGTTCGCCGACGATTGCGCCGCTGTCATCAACGTATGACCACTGTTGTTTCCCTCGGTACAGGACGATGATCTGCGGCGTATCGGTGTTCATCATGTCGATGTTGCCGGCCTGGAGGGCCTCGGACCGGGCGTCGCTGTCTGCTATGGGCTTGTAGGTGATCCGATCCAGGAATGGATAGCCGTTGCGCCAGTATTTGGCGTTGCGGGTGGCGGTGAAGTGGTCGTTGGGGTTCCAGGAGTCGAAGACGAACGGACCCGTGCCGACCGGATGCAGGTTGCCGTCGGGGTTGTTGAGCATCGAGGGAGCAGCAATGAAACCCACCTGTGAAGCCGCCGAGGTGTAATAGGGAAACGTGACCCATGGGTCCTTCATATCGACCCGGACCGACAACGGGCCGGTCTGAGAGATGCCCGCAATGAACTGGGAGAACACAGCCCCGGTGAGGATCGAAGTCGACTGCTTCTGGAGGTTCGTGTACAACGCGGCCCCGTCACAGGGGGTGCCGTCGTGGAATTCGATGTTGGGCCGCATCGTGATGGTCCACGACGTGTACTCGCTGTTGGGCGTGACCGACTGGGCCAAGTACGGCACTACCTGGCCGCTGGTGGTGACCGCCGTCAAGGGGTCGAATACCGTGAGCCCGTACATGTAGCCGTTCTCATCCCATTCGGCGGTGGTCGGATCGAAACCCTGCTCCTCGGAGTCGGTGCCGTACGTCAAGCTGCCACCCCGCTTCGGCTTGCCCGTCGAGATCCCGTTGCGACCTGGCCCATTGGTCCTCGGCCCCGTTGCGGCCTCGGCCGCTCCCGGGAGGATCAGTCCCCCGGCCCCGCCGATCGCCGCCCCGGCAACCGCGGCCATGCCCCCGGCGAGGAACGAACGTCGCCCGATCCGGTCTGCCATATTGCC
Organism: uncultured Acidimicrobiaceae bacterium; assembly: GCA_963781305.1. Classification (GTDB taxonomy): domain Bacteria; phylum Actinomycetota; class Acidimicrobiia; order Acidimicrobiales; family RAAP-2; genus DASXMT01. The sequence continues at coordinate 1,255,285 of CAWAFL010000011.1, read as the reverse complement.
CCCCTGTGCTCGCACCTGCTGGCTTGTGCAAACTGGTCGTACCTCAACAATTTGCCGGCCCAAACCACATGAGTCGTAGGGTCCTGAGGTCCGATTCGTGACAAACTGTAACTTACTTCTTACCGAAAGGGAACCCCATGCGCTCGAGTCCGAGGGAATCGAACCCAGCCAACCACTAGACGACCGATTGCCGACGCCGCCCCGGGCCGCGACAGCAGCTCCCCCCGGAAGGACCCATCGAACACGCAGACCTCACAGGTCAAGCTGATTCTGGGCCAGCTGCCGGAGCCCACCGAGCACTAGTCCCACGTAGAGATCCTCGAGAAACTTGCGCTGCTCGCGGGTGGGCCGTTCACGCCACTGATGCAAGAGAGAGTCGATGCCGCTGAGCAATACTCGCATGGCTGCCTTCGCCTCCCTTTCGCCAACGTCGAATTCCTCCATGGCCAGCTTCGTGAAGTACCGCACCGTGCGTCGATCACGGGCCCGCTGCTCTTGACGCGCCTCCGCGTCACGCCCACCAGCTCGGATGAACTGTGTCAACACCGCACCTCGCGACTCAGCGCCGTCGATGACGGCGCTGACCAGGCTGCGGATCGTGCCTTCCAGGCCGCCTTGCCCGCGAGCCTGGCTGACCACGGCCACGATCTCATCGTCGAGTGCCGATGCCTCGCGCCGATATGCCGCGGACAGCATCTCTCCGGCGTTGGCGAAGTGCTTGTAGACGAGAGGACGGCTTACCCGTGCGCGCGAAGCGACCGTCTCCATGGTAACCGCCTCGGCCCCGTACTCGACGGCGATTTCGATCGTCGCGTCGAGCAGGGCGCTCCGTCGATCGGCTCGCCGCAGCCTCGCTCCTTGAACCGCCCCGTCTTCGCCGGAGTCAACGGAACTCCCGCTGGTCAACGACCGTGCATTGGTTGCCCTCTTCGGTGCCATGTGACATTATGTCACTAATAGGGGGCGTCGGCGACAGACCGAAAGAGGCATGATGACCTACGCAGGCACGCGAGAGATCCTCGACGCAGACAGTCATCTCATGGAATTGCCCGGCTTTCTCGACGACTTCGTCGAGCCCGCCTTCCGTGGACGTCTGCGGGAACTGGAAGTAGAGGCGCTCAAGCCCGTGCTCCACAAGGCACAGACCAGGGCTCACGCTCGTCAAACCGACCTCGCTGCGGCGGAGACCGCCGTCGATCGCCTGATGGAAGACAAGGGTTGGATGGCCATGGGGGCTTTCTCTCCTGACGAGCGTACGCAGGTACTCGATCTCCTGGGCTTTCGGCGGCAGTTGGTGTTCGCCACGTTTGCTTCCGTCATGTACAAGGGAGCGGATCTTGATCTGCGATATGCGGGCAGTCAGGCGCAAAATCGCGCCATGGCGAGTTTTTGCGCTGCCGACGAGAGACTGGTTGCGGTGGGCTCGGTGCCGCTCGACGATCCAGGTCGCGCCGTGGAGCTTGCCACCGAGGCCATCGAGCTCGGTTGTGGCGCCATCCTCGTGCCGTCGACGGCCGCTGGTACCCGCGCACCCACGCATCCCGACCTTGACTCGTTCTGGCAAACCCTCAGCGACTCGAACGTGCCTTTTGTCCTCCACGTGGGCGGGGGTGGGCGGTTGCTCGACCCCGCGTTTCATAACAACGGCATGCCGGTCACCGATCACCTGGGAGGCGGGGAGAACGTTCGCTCCAAGGACTACCTGGCCATCCCCCACTCGCCGGAAGTCTTCTTGGGCGCTCTCGTCTACGACGGACTCTTCGACCGGTTCCCGAAGCTCCGCGGGGCTTGCATCGAACAGGGCGCCGGTTGGGTCGTGTCCTGGTTGCGCCAACTGGACTACGGCCAGCGCGCTTTCCGACGGACCGAAGAGCCGCTGCGTAACTTGGAGTCCAAACCCTCGGAATACGTTCGCCGCCACCTCAAGTTCACCCCCTACCCAGGCGAACCTGTCGGCTGGATGATCGAGCAGGCCGGTGGGGAGCTCTTCATGTTCTCGACCGACTATCCGCATCCAGAAGGGGGTCGGGACCCCCTGAGAAAATTTCAAGAGACATTGACCACTACCAGTGAGGATGACCAGACACTCTTCTACTCGGGGAACATGGCCGAGCTGCTCGATGGCTAGGGCACAGATTCCACCCTTCGCGTTGAGGTAATTCAGCCCCACCTCCCACTCAGGGATCAACTTCGTCGGTGGTTGCCACGAATGCTGCCAACGAGGGTTCTGACTGTCATCGGGAACGGCTCGATGTCGTGGCCCTCCAGGACGCCATACGCTCGACGCTGCAAGCGGGACGCCCTTGGTGGCGAGGTCGTCCAGTGCCCGACGGCGGGAACGACTCCGCCGTGCGTACACAAACTGCGGCGAGCGTTCACCTGCGTGTTACAGGCACGAAACATCTCCGAGTTAGAACGGTACCTGGGCATCCATCCCCAGCCGAAAGCAAAGGAGAGTCCGCCCATGATGAACAGATTCAGCCTTCTAGCCGCGTTCGACACCGACGGCGCGGCCCAGGCCACCCGGGCGCTCATGGCCCAACTCGACGAGGCGCCGGCAGATCGGTTCTCGGCTGAGCCGAGCCGTCATCCTGACGATCAAGTAGACAACGCCGCCTGAGGAGGCGTGAGCGGTACACGTCCATATCCTTTCGATCCGGGCCAACCGATGAGTGATTCTTTCGCCGGCGATGAAACCCGATTCATCGCCATCAGCGTGGGGCGAATCACCGCCAATGGGCGAGTGATCGACGGGACGCAACGTGACTACGGCGACAGGATCGCCGAGGCCCGTGGCGTCCCGTTCCAACTCATCGGTCGGTCCGGATCGTCGGCCATGCTCTCCCGAGCCGACGGCCTGTTGTTCACCGGAGGCGGGGATGTGGAGCCGGCCCGCTACGGCGCCGTCCAGGCCCCGGAGTCCGGGGGCATCGACGTCGACCGTGATCGCGCAGAGATCGAGTTGGTCGCGGAAGCGACGGCGGCCGGCATTCCGGTTCTTGCCATTTGTCGGGGCATCCAGATCGTGAACGTGGCCAGGGGCGGCACGCTGGTGCAACATCTTCCTAGGGTGACGATCGAGCCACATCTGGTGATCGATCGGCCATACGAGCTGGTCCATACCGTCCATATCGATCCCGACAGCGAGCTCCGACAGATTCTCGGGGCGGACGAGCTGGGGGTGAATTCGCTGCATCATCAGGCCGTGGACACGGTTGGCGACGGCCTCCGGGCCGTGGCCTGGGCCGAAGACGGGACCATCGAGGCGGTCGAAGACCAGCGATCCCGGATCATCGGGGTGCAGTGGCACCCTGAGCAAATATCTGACCATGCCCAACAGCGCAGGCTGTTCTCATGGTTGGTCGGTCAGTCGCAGCGTCGGCTCACGCCTGAACAACAGGCGCACTAGCGCCTTGGGGCGTCCGGTGGGCCACGAGCGTGCGGCTGAGAAAGCGGGTCACCGTCTGGAGCAAGAGACGACGGGATGAGGCGCGCCGGTATTCGTGGCCCTCTCCCGCCATTTCCAGGTATTCGACATCACGCTGCAATCCTTCGAGAGCGGCGACGACCTGGCGCGCCTCGGTGACGGGAACGTTCGTGTCCAGCTCACCGTGGACGACCAACAGTGGGACCTGGATCCGGTCGACGTGGCGGAGGGGTGACAGGTTGGCCAGCAGCATCGCGTCGTGTTCGGGGTGGCCGTACTTGGTGACCGCCGCCTCGGCGATCCAGGGCTCGCTATCGCGGAAGAAGGTGGTGAGGTCGGACATCCCGCAGATGTCCACGCCGGCGGTGAACAGCTCCGGGTAGAGCGTCAGGCACATCAACGTCACGTACCCGCCATAGGAGCGACCGCTCACGGCCACCCGATCGGGGTCGGCGAGGCCTCGATCCACCAGCCAGGACGCACAGGCGGCGACGTCGGCAATGGCATCCAGCCGCCCGAACCGGTCGTCGGCGTGCACGAAGGCCCGGCCGAAACCCGAGGAGCCCCGTATGTTCGGCGCGAACACCACGATGCCGGCGGCCGCGAGCACCTGGTGCTGAGGATTGAACACCGGCCGTTCCTGACTCTCGGGACCGCCGTGGATGCTCACCACTGCCGGTCCCGGTCGGGCGCCGGGTGGAAGGTCTGGCGTAGGGTCGGTGACGCCGAGTGGACGAGCGGGCGGGGGGTCCGTGGGACAGTCGGTGACGCCGGGTCGACGATCGAGCGGGCGGTAGAGCCATCCGGTGATGACCAGGCCGTCGTGGGACTCGAGGCGCTCGAGGGTGGGCACCACGCAGTGGTGGCTGGGGCCGGCGGCCGAGAGCGGGCGCCATCGGCCGCTGTCGAGGTCGAGCTCCCAGAGCCTCGAAGGGGATGACGGATCCTCGACGGCGAGCACCGCACGATCGCCTCGGCGGGCCATGGCCACGCCGGTGACCACCAACCCGGGGAGGTCATCGAACGCTCGCCGCGTCCCCGTGGTCGTGTCGAGCAGTTCGAGCTCGGTTCGGCCCTCGACGTTCCAGGCCAGCAGCATCCTGGTGCCCTCATCGTCCGCGTCGACCAGCTCGAGCTCGGCGTCATCGCGGTGGGCCACGGTGCCGGCCTCCGCCCGGCCGCCGTCCGCGCCCACCGGCACCGCCACCAGCGCGGGCCAGGCCTGGCCGGCGTCGGTCACGACATAGGCGATGAGGGCGGCGGGCTCGCCGGAGGGGGGCGGCCGGAGGAGCCCGCGGTCGGTCGACCCGGTGCCAGGATGGGGAAGCACCTCGTGGACAGTGCCGCTGTCACGGTCCAAGAGCTCGCAGACATGGGCGCCACGTGTCCCGTCCCGTACCAGGGCGAACCGTTCATCGGCCGAGAGGTCCAACACCTCGACCAGGCTCCCGGCGACGATCTCTTCCCCGGAACCGGTAGTCGGATCGAAGAGCAGGGATCGATTCGTCCCCGCCTGGTCGTCGCGGACGGTGACCACCACCCGATGACCGCGACGGGCCCACGAGCCGAGCACGGCGTGCTCGGGTGACCCGGCCAGGCGATGGCGGTCGGAGCCATCGGGTCGCAACACCCACACCTCGGAGCGCACGCCCCCGCCCGTCGCCACCGAGCAGGCCAGCCACTCCCCGTCGGGCGACCAGCGCACGGCCAGCACGGGGTCGTCCGACACGGGTACGACATCGGCGTGTCCGCTGCCGTCGACGGTTCCGACCCAGAGCTCAGGCGTAGCACGTCGATCGCTCACGTAGGCCACCCGACGACCCTCGGGGTCGACGGATGGGGCCCAGCACCCCCAGGCGCTGACCATCTCGTCGATCAGGTCCTCCGCACCTGCCGGCATCGCAGCATCTGCAGGCGCCGCCGCGCCTGCAGGGGTCACCGCACCTCGCTCGTAGTCCGTCACGCCGCAGTGATGCCCATGGCTTGCAACCACATCTCGATCAACCCCAGCTGCCAGAGTGCGTTGGACCCGAGGGTCGTCCGGGTCTCGTTGGGAGCAGCCAGCATGGCCTCGACCGCCGCAGGTCGGAACAGTCCTCGAGCCCGGGCCACGGGGTCGGTCAGAGCGGCACGTACCCGCTCGAGGTAGGGACCCTCGAGCTGGCGGATGGCGGGAACGGGGAAATACCCCTTGGTCCGGTCGATGACCGCGTCGGGCACGATGCCCCGACTTGCCCCTTTGAGCACGCCCTTGCCTCCGTTGGCCAGTTTCAGGGCGGGGGGGATGCGTCCGGCCAGCTCCACCAGCTCATGGTCGAGGAAGGGAACCCGCGCCTCCAGCCCCCAGGCCATGGTCATGTTGTCGACCCGCTTCACCGGATCATCGACCAGCATGATCGTCGTGTCGTTCCGGAGGGCGGCGTCGACGGCGGTCTCCGCTCCCGGTCGACCGAACTGGGCCCGGATGAACGAGGTGGCCACGTCGTCGGCCAGGAGCCAGTCGTCGGCCAGCACGTGGTTGAGCTCGGAGAACCGCCGGTCGAAGAACACCGACGAGTAGGCCTCGACGGCGTGGTCTCGCTCGACATCGGCCAGAGGTGGGTACCAGTCGTAGCCGCCCAGCACCTCGTCGGCCCCCTGCCCGGACTGGACCACCTTCACATGCCGGGACACCTCTTCGCTCAGCAGGTAGAAGGCGACGCAGTCGTGGCTGACCATGGGCTCGCTCATCGCCCCGACGGCGCCGTCGATGGCCGGGAGCAGGCGAGAGCTCTCGATCTCGATGCGATGGTGATGGGTGCCGAAGTGGCTGGCGACCAGGTCGGAGTACTTGAACTCGTTGCCCGACTCGCCCCCGGCGTCCTCGAACCCGACGCTGAAGGTGGTGAGGTCCTCCTGACCGGCCTCGGCCAGAAGGGCGACCACCAGGCTCGAGTCGATGCCCCCGGAGAGCAGGACGCCGACCGGGACGTCGGCCACCTGCCGGCGCTTGACCGCCACCCTGAGGGTGTCGATGAGCAGGTCCTCCCAGTCCTCGGCCGACAGGTCGCGTCGAGTTCCGTCGCGAGAGAACGACGGGTCCCAATAGTGGGTGTCCCGGGTTCGACCGTCGGCCTCGACCACCCGGACCGTGGCCGGAGGGAGCTTTTGGACTCCGTTGAGGATGGTGTTGGGGGCGGGGACCACGGAGTGGAAGGTCATGTAGTAGGCCAGGGCGGTGCGGTCGATCGACGTGTCGACCCCTCCGGCAGCCAGCAGCGCCGGCAGCGACGAGGCGAAGCGGATGCGGTCGGCAGATCGGGTGATGTACAACGGCTTGATGCCGAGGCGGTCCCGTCCGAGCACCAGCCGACCGCTGTCGTGCTCGACGATGGCAAAGGCGAACATGCCGTGGAAATGGGAGACGCAGTCGATGCCCCACTGGGCATAGGCCTTGGCCACCACTTCGGTGTCGGAGTGGGAGAAGAAGGAATGACCCAGGGTGATCAGCTCCGACCGGAGCTGTTTGTAGTTGTAGATGCAGCCGTTGAAGGCGATGGACACACCGATCGCAGGGTCGACCATGGGCTGTGCGCCGGCGGCCGACAGGTCGATGATCGACAGCCGGCGATGGCCCAACGCCACCGGGCCCTGCTCCCAGACCCCGGATCCGTCGGGACCGCGACAGGCCATGACCGCGCAACTGCGATCCAGCGCCGCCAGGTCGGCCGATCGTCCGTCGAAGCGAACCTCACCGGCGAGGCCGCACATAGTCACTCCCTTCGCTCCGGTCCTGGTCGAGGAGAACCCAGGTGTCCTTGGCGCCGCCGCCCTGCGACGAATTCACCACCATGCTTCCGGCCGGGGCCACCCGGGTCAGTGCCAGCCCGGCCAGCTCGGCCTGGCCGGCCCCGGGTCCGCTCAGGTAGACGAACGCCCGCAGGTCGACATGGCGGGGGACCAACCGGCCATCGACCAGGTTCGGAAGGGTGGACAGGTCGACCACTTCCTGGGCCACCCACGCGGCTGGGTCGCTGGTGATCTCGTGGGCTCGGCGGGTCAGGGCCGACCGGCTGGCCTCGGGACCGATGAGGACCCCGCTCCCCCCATAGCCACCGACGGGCTTGGTGACCAGATCATCGAGGCGCTCGAGCACCAGATCGCGCTCGATGGCGTTGGCGCAGCGATAGGTGGGCACCGGGGCCAGCAGCGGCCGCTCTCGGAGGTAGTAGGCGATCAGGTCGGGGACGTAGCAGTACATGGCCTTGTCGTCGGCGATGCCGTTGCCGGGGGCGTTGACCACGACCACGTTCCCCTGCCGCGCCACGTCGAGCACCTGGGCGCCAACCGGCCGGCCGGCCGCATCGACGAGGTCGATCAGTTCGCATCCGAGCCGGAGGTAGACGACGTCAACCCGGCGCCCCCCGATGTACACGCGGTCGCCATGGATCTCCACCTCGCTGGGCTGGGCCAGCAGGAGCCCCACCTCGTCGGCGATCAGGCGGTGCTCGAACCACCCGGAGTTGTCGGCACCCTCGGAGAGCAGGGCGACGGTGGGATCGTTCGCGTCGGTGCACGCCCGCAGGGTCCGCCCGATCAGGTCCAGAGCGCCCTCGGCGCTGCGCATCGGCACCCCCTCGAACAGCTCCGACATCGACTCGTGCATCAGCCGGCGTATGGCGATGGCGTAACCGACCCCCGAGGGGACCCGGGCGTTGTCCTCCAGCACGCGCCAGCCGCGGATGCTGTCGCGCACCAGATCGAAGCCGATGACCGGCGCCCGTACCGACCCGGCGGGCAGCCACTGCCCCTCCGGGCGCCAGGCGTCGCACCCGGTGACCACCTCTGAGGACATGACCCCGTCCCGGACGATCTCTGCCGCTCCGTACACGTCGCGCAGGTACGCCTCGATGGCCCTCGCCCGCTGGGTGAGCCCCGCCGCCAGCACGGCCCATTCATGGGCCGGGATCACCCGAGGCACGAGATCGACCGGGAACGGTCGCTGTTCCCCGTCGACGCCGAAGGTCAGCCCCTGGTCGCCGGCGCGCCGGGACCGCACGGCGATCTCGGCCGGGTCGAAGCGCTTCAGCACCTCGAAGATGGGCCGGTACACGGAGTATGGGACCCCTGTCGGGTGCACCGCCTCATCCACGGCGGGCGCCGAGTAACTGGCCGACCAGCGTGTTCTCAACCGGGGCACTTCGGGCCGCCCCTCGGTCTCGGCCACCAGGAGGCGAACGACGTCGGCCATCCTCCCCCGCTCGGCGTACCGGGCCCGTTGGCGCTCGCTCGATGTCCCCCGGGCCATCGCCGCGGCGGTGAGCTCCGAGATCACCTCCCAGTCGCCTGACTCCTCGAGCTCGGGTCGGAGGCCGTCGACCAGGTGGCCCACCACCTCGGTGGCCGGAAGGGCGGCCGCTTCGGCCCCTTGATCGATGAGGGTGTCCGAGAGGCCGCTGCGAGCTGCCCGCCACATGGCGGCCCGGTACAGCGGGTCGGGTCGGCTCGGTCGCTGCGTACCGAGAGACTCCTCGCCGACGGCCCGTTCCACCAGGGCCCGGAACAGCCCTGCGATGAGGATGGCGTCATCGACCAGCGGGCACGAATCGCACACCCGTAGCTCGAGCGTGGGTAGGTGCGACGACGGCCGGACGTCGAAGTAGGCCATCTTGGAGTCGGAGATCACGCCCGATTCGATGAGCTGGTTCATCAGGCCCTGGTACTCGGCGTAGGTGTCCAACCGGGGAGAGCGCCCGGCCGTGGGCCACCGCTGCCAGATCACGGTACGCACACTGGAGTAGCCCGTGTCCAGGCCCTCGAAGAAGGGCGAGCTGGTGGACAGGGCCACCAACGTGGGCAGCGCGCTCTCCAACCGCGGGATGAGGCGAACGGCCAGATCGGCGTCGTCCACATCGACGTGGACCTGGAGACCGCAGACCAGGTGCTGGTCGACGAGGAGGCGGTAGTCCTGTTGCATGCGACCGTACCGACCGAGCGCGGTGAGCTCGAGGTCGGCGCTGTGCGAGAGCGGCGCGGTTCCTGCCGCGGCCACGGCCAGGCCCTGGTTGGCGGCCGCGGCCACCAGATCCTTCCGGAGCCCTTGCACCTCCTGTGAGAGGCCGTCGAGCGAGTTGCACACTGCGGTGTTGGTCTCGACCGTGCTCCGCTGCAGCTCGGCGGAATAGCCCTTGTCGGGCAGGCGATTGAGGAGTTGGGGCGCCCGGTAGGCCAACCGGAACGTCTCGGCGTCGACGACCTGGAGCTCTTCCTCGACGCCCAGAGATCGAGGAATGGCCATCCCCTGACTGTACGAAGCTCATGTTTCGGCAGGATGTCCTCGGGTGAAGCATCGTGTTTCGCACAGCGGTCACATCCCACCTGGCGCGGTTTCGTGTAGTTGAGCTGGCCGTGTGACGTCTTGTCGCGTTCGGTTTATCTAATGGAAACACTGCGTTTCACCAATGGACATGCGCGTCGAGTTGAATGGCAGCAGGGCTCGCTGGCCGGTTCCGAAGCAGTAGCAGCCAGCGTCCGAAAGCTCCGTTGTTCCAACGAAGGCACAGGTTCTCATGGGCGGCAACACGTCTCTCGTTCGGCAAGGTCCGAAAGTCATGGCGGGCCGGCTGCTCGGGCGGGTCGATCGCCTCGGCCTGGCCGACTCGCTCATCCGGGTGGCCGCCAAGACCAGCACCAACGCCCTCCCCCGCAGGATGGCCGGTCTCGGCCTGGAGCTGTCCAAGATCGCGGTAGGCAAGTCCACCATCGCACCCGAGCCGTCCGACCGCCGCTTCGCCAACCCGGCCTGGACCGAGAACCCGGCCTTCCGACGTATCGGCCAGAGCTATCTGGCCTGGTCGAAGACGACCCTCGATCTGATCGACGACGCCCACCTCGACTGGCGCACCAGCGAACGCGCTCGCTTGGCTGCCTCGCTGCTGACGTCGACCCTGGCCCCCACCAATCTCTTGCCGCTCAACCCGGACGCCGTGATCCGGGCCTACGAGAGCGGCGGCAAGAGCATCGCGGCCGGAGTGGCCAACATCGGTCGCGACATCCGTACCAACCATGGCATGCCCCGGACGGCCGATCCGGACGCCTTCCAGGTGGGACGGAACCTGGCCGTCACTCCGGGCTCGGTCGTCTTTCGGAACGACGTGTGCGAACTACTGCAGTACGCCCCGATGACCGGTGCGGTCCGCGCCACGCCCATGGTCCTCGTCCCGCCCCAGATCAACAAGTACTACTTCATGGACCTCGCTCCCGGTCGCAGCTTCGTCGAGTATGCCGTTCGACAGGGCTTGCAGATGTTCCTGGTGAGTTGGCGCAATCCCACGGTCGAGCACCGCGACTGGAACCTCGACACGTACGTGGCCGGCGTCAAAGAGGCACTCCACGCCGTGACCGAGATCACGGGGTCTCCCCAAGTCAACACGGTGGCCCTGTGCGCCGGGGGCATCACCACTGCCGGGCTCCTCAGTCATCTGGCCGCCACCCAGGAATCGCTCATCAACGCAGCCACCTTCGCCGTCACCCTGCTCGACTTCTCCGTCCCCACCATGATCGGCCTGTTCGGAAGTCAGCCCATCATCGCCAACGCCCTCGACCAGGCTCGCCGGCGCGGCCTACTGCCGGCCCACGAGTCCGCCGCGCTGTTCTGCATGCTGCGACCCAACGACCTCATCTGGAACTACTGGGTCGGCTCCAACCTCCTGGGTCATCGCCCGCCCGCTTTCGACGTGCTCTCGTGGAACGCCGACCCCACCCGGCTGGCCGCAGGGCTCCACGCCGACTTCCTCGACATGTTCGCCAACAACTCGCTGGCCCAGGGCACCTTCTCCGTCCTGGGTAGCCCGGTGGACCTGAGTGCGGTCACGTGCGACTCGTTCGTCGTCGCCGCCCGCACCGACCACCTGACCGACTGGAAGGCCTGCTACGCCACCACCCAACTCCTGGGCGGCTCCAGCCAATTCGCGCTGTCTCGTTCCGGGCACATCCAAAGCCTGGTCAATCCTCCCGGCAACCCCAAGATGAGCGTCTCTCTCGGGCCTGCTCCCGGACCGGACCCCGATCAGTGGTTGACCGAGGCCGCATCCGTTCCCGGCTCATGGTGGGAACCGTGGGCCGAGTGGGCCCTGCCGCGCTCCGGTGAGGAGCGATCGGCACCGTCGTGCCTCGGGAGCAAACGACATCCGCCCATCGAGCCCGCTCCGGGCCGCTACGTGCTGGCGGCGTAACCGTGCCCACCAAAGCTGTGCCCACCAGCGCCAGGCCCACCAGCGCCAGGCCCACCAGCGCCAGGCCCACCAACGCCGTGCCCAGCGATCCGCCCAGTGATCGACCTCACTCCCCGTCCATGGTGGCCGGTTCAGCTACGAGCCGTGCACGCACACCGAGTGCCGAGACACCGGGTGCCGAGCCTTCCCATCCCCCTCTCCCAGCATCAACCAACAGACCACCCCAAGAAAGGCACACCATGAATGCAATTGAAATGACCGAGAAGGTTCAAGACGGCATGCTGAAGGCCATCGAGACCACCCAGAGCTGGACGCTCGGTGCGTTGAAGTCGACCTCGTCGGCGTTCGACACGTTCCGTCCCGATCCGGCCAAGATCCCCTTCGCCGACCAGCTGCCGACCCCGACCGAGACGCTGGACACGACGTTCTCCTTCGCCGAGCGCCTGCTCGAGGCCCAGCATTCGTTCCTCAAGGGCCTGGCCGAGATATCCATGCCCGTTCCGACCGCCACCGTCGTCAAGAAGGCGGCGTAACGAGAAGACATAACGAGCGCGGCGTTCGGCCGCGCCAGAACCGTACCGAGTGATGCGTTCCGACGCCCGAAAGGAGCCGCCGGTGCCACCGGCTGTCCTCACCATCAACAGCAGGAACTACGGAGCCTGGTCTCTGCGCGGCTGGCTGCTGTGCCGAAACTCCGGTCTCGACTTCACCGTCAAGGTCATAGACAGCCAGGATCCCGACGTCCGCGCCGAGCTGCTCATGCTCTCGCCCTCACTCCTCGTACCCCGGCTTGCTCATGGGGACATAGACGTGTGGAGCACCCTTGCCATCGCTGAGTACCTCCACGAACTGTTCCCCGAACGCGGGCTACTGCCCGCGGCGACGGCCGATCGGACCCGATGCCGATCGGTCTCCGGTGAGATCCAATCCGGCTTCGCCAACCTGCGCGCCGCTCTACCCATGAACCTCAAGGCTGTCCACCCCGGATTCCCGGTCTGGGCCGGGGCCCGCGCCGACCTGGACCGGATTGAGGACATCTGGAGCGAGTGCCTGGACCGGTCCAACGGCCCGTACCTGTTCGGCGACACCTTTACCTTGGCCGACGCCATGTTCGCACCGGTGTGCACCCGGATCAGGACCTACGACGTCAAAGTCGGTGCGGTGGCCGATGAGTACACCGACACGATCTTGGGGTTGCCCGAGATGGTGGAATGGACCGACGAGGCCATGCGGGAACCCGACGACGTCGAGGAGCTGGAGATGGAGTTCTAGTGTCCTGGAAGGTTGAAGCACCAATACATCTTGGTTGAGCGATCGGTCGTCGCCAGGGACACGTGCCTGTGTGACGTCGACGCTCCGCTGCGAGGTGGGTCGGGACGATCGCTCGAACCTAGGGTGTGACGATGGCGAAGTCCGGGTCAGGCTCTTCAGTCAGGCTGACAAGCTTGCCGAGGACGCCGGCGTCTCCCTCAATCGACACACCATCGAGCGTGCCAACCATGACCAGACCAAGGGCCTGTGCTCGGGTGGCACTAATACTGACCTCGGCATCGGTGGGTGCCGTTGTTGGGAAATGAATGAGAGCGCCATTGCTCAGCTCCATGAAGTACCGCTCGTCCACATCGGTGATGTGCCAGTCGATAGTGAGGCGCTCAGCCCAAGCTTTCGGCCCGTTGATCCGAATGGCAATCGAGTCGAACAGCTGGGTGATGGTCAACGCCGGAGCCAGGCCGGCACTGTTGACTTCGGTGTGCACAATCGTTCCGGATCGAAGTTCCTGGGCTCCGGACAGGAAGCTGTTGCGCCAGGTGGCGTTCTCTGCCCCGTAGCCCAGCTGCTCGAGAACCGTGGCCAAGAGGTCCCTCGCCCCTGCGTTGTCCGGTTCGGCAAAAACGGCGTGGCTGGCAAGCTCGGCAGCAAATCGAAGGTCACCATCGTCGAAGAACCCTTGGGCCTTGGCCACCGTCTCGTCGACCCCACCGAACGCCTTCACGTAGCGAGCCCCTGCGGCCTCTTGAGGGTGCTGCCACAGATGAGCCGGGTTGCCGTCGTACCAGCCGAGGTATCGCTGGTAGATGGCCTTGACGTTGTGATTGGTCGATCCGTAGTAACCGTGAGCATGCCAGGCGTTTTCCAACCCTGGGGGCATCTCGATCATCTCGGCGACTTCACTGTGGACGTATCCACGGTTGATCAGTCGGAGTGTCTGGTCGTGGAGGTAGGCATACATGTCCCTCTGCTCGCTCAAAAAGCGAACGATGTTGTCGGTGTTCCACGTGGGCCAATGATGGGAAGCAAAGGCCACATCTGCCTTCTGACCAAAGAGTTCGATGGCCTCGGCTAGATATCGGGACCAAATCCGCGGGTCACGAACCTGGGCGCCACGCAGAGTCAACAGGTTGTGCATGTTGTGGGTGGCGTTCTCTGCCATGCACAAGGCCCGCTTGTCGGGGAAGTAAAAGTTCATCTCAGCTGGACATTCGGTGCCGGGAGTGTTCTGGAACATGATCCGGACCCCGTCGACGACTTCTTCCTGGCCGGTCTCGGTGATATCCAGCGTGGGGGCGATGAGGCCTGGGGTGCCGGTCGACCCACCCGCACCCAGACCAATTCCCAAAGTGCCGGTCGCAGATTTCGGTAGCCCGGGAGCGGCGTAGTAGTAGCTCCGTCGAAGCATGGCCGTCCCGGCATAGACGTTCTCCGATACGGCGTGCTCCAAAAAGTGCTCGGGAGCGATGATCGGCACGTCGGTATCGGCTGGGACGACCCCGAGGACTCCTCCAAAATGATCCAAGTGGGCGTGGGTATAGATGACCGCAGTGACGTCACGGTCTCCTCGGTGCTGCCGGTAGAGCGCTATGGCCGCCCGGGCAACTTCTTCGGAGATGAGGGGATCGATGACGATGATGCCGTTGTCGCCCTCCACGAGGGTCATGTTGGACATCTCGAATCCCCGGACCTGGTAGATGCCGTCGGTGACTTCGTAGAGACCGTGCTTGGCTGTGAGTTTGGCCTGCCTCCACAGGCTGGGGTTGACCGTTGGAGGGCTGTCGCCTTCGACGAACCCCCACTCCATGTCCCAGACCACTCTTCCGTCAGCCGACGTGATCGTCATCGGACTGATGGTCCCGACGAAGCCACGGTCCGCATTCTCGAAGTCAGTCTGATCGTCGTATCTTGCGGCCATGGTCTCCTTCTCCGACTGTCCGGGCTGAGGCGTCGTCGCCGTACAGCTCATGGATGAGTGTTGTTGAGCGCTGGTTCGCCGACCACTCAGTCGTTGGCCAGGATGAAGTTCCGGACGATCGGGTAGATCTGCTTCTCCCACTTGCTCCCAGAGAACACCCCGTAGTGGCCCACGCCGGGCTGGAGGTGGTGACGCTTCTTCGACGGCTTGATCTTGGAGCACAGGGCCTGGGCGGCCAGGGTCTGGCCTGCGCCGCAGATGTCATCCCTCTCCCCCTCCACGGTGAGCAGGGCCGTGCGACGGATGGCACCGGGGTCGACCGGCCTCCCCCTCCAGGTCAGCTCGCCCTTGGCCAGTAGTTCGCGCTGGAAGACCCGGTCGATGGTCTCGAGGTAGAACTCGGCCGGCATGTCGAGCACGGCGAAGTACTCGTCGTAGAAGTCCTCTATCTCCTTAGCCTCGTTGTAGTCGCCACGCACCAGGTCGTTGTAGAGGGCGATGTGCTGGCTGACGTGACGCCCGAGGTTCATGGCCACGAAACCGGACACCTGGAGGAAGCCGGGGTAGACGCGACGGGTAGCCCCGGGGTATCGGAACGGCACCGTGGCGATCACGTTCTGTTCGAACCAGCTGAGCGGCTTGGAGTGGGCGAGCTGGTTGACCTTGGTCGGGCTCACCCGGGTGTCCACCGGCCCGGCCATGAGCACCATGCTCTTGGGCTGGGCCGGGTTGTCCTCGGCGGCCATGATCGAAGCGGCGCTCAGCGCAGCCGGGCACGGCTGGCAGACGGCCATCAGGTGGGCGCCGGGCCCAATGAACTCGAGGAAGGACATGAGCTGGCCCACGTAGTCGTCGAAACCGAACGCACCGTGCTCGATCCCGACGTCGCGTGCGTTGAGCCAGTCGATGACGTAGACGTCGTGATCGGCCACCAGCGACCGAATGGTGGAACGCAGCAGGGTGGAGAAGTGGCCGGCCAGCGCAGAGACCAGCAGCACCTTGGGCTGGGGCTCGGGAGCCTCCTTGGCAAAATGGAGGAGCGTGGAGAACGGAGTGGCGAGGACCACCTCCTCTTGGACGGCGACACGTCGTCCTCCCACCACCGTCTGGTCGATACCGAACGCGGGCCGCTCGTGGGTGAGCCGGGATCGGCTGATCATCTCGAAGCCGGCCGACAGCCGGCGGGCGAACGGGTTGTCCGTCCAGGTGTCCGGTAACCCGTCTATCGACCAGTTGACCAGCCCGGCCCAGGCCCGTGCCGGTGCGGTGAGGTCTCGCTGCGCCTGGTAGGCCTGGTAAAGCATGATCACTCCTGCTGTCCATGATCGCCGGGGCCCCGCGGTCACGGGTGTCCACACGGTACCCGTTGCGGTCCACGTGTCGTCCAATGCAGCCCCTGGGATGCGCGGCCCAGCAGCAGCGAACCCGGTACTCGCGGCGCCGGATTTGCCGTAAGCTGATCTGATACACGTTCTAGAAATTGGACGTGACCATCGCCCGGGGAGACCACCATGGAATTGTCCGACATCGACCTGTGTGACTCGAAGAAGTTCGTCGCCGGCGTACCCCACGACTGGTTCGCCTTCCTGCGCAAGGAGGCGCCGGTCTACTGGCACGAGGACCCCACCAGCATCGGCGGGGGCTTCTGGGTGGTCACGCGCTACGACGACTGCGTCACCGTGAACCGCGAGTTCGACCGGTTCTCCTCCTACCGGGGCAGCGCGCTGTTCATGGACATGCCCGAGGAGAACCTGGAACAGCAGCGGCTCATGATGCTGAACATGGACCCGCCCATGCACACCCGGTACCGGCGGCTGGTCAACAAGGGGTTCACGCCCAAGATGATCCGCGACCTCGAGGCCAAGGTGGTCGGCTACGCCGACAACATCATCGACGCCGTGTGCGAGAAGGGCAGCGCCGACTTCGTGACCGAGATCTCGGCCGAGCTCCCCCTCCAGGTCATCGCCGAGCTCATGGGGGTGCCCCAAGAGGACCGGCACCTGGTCTTCGACTGGTCCAACCGGATGATCGGCTCCCAGGACGAGGAGTACTCCGACGGCGACTCCGTGTCCCCTGCAGGCGACGGGAACGACCCCGAAGCGGCCAACGCCATGGCGGCCATGGAGCTGTTCGCCTACTGCGACGAGCTGGTGGCCAAGAAGAAGGGCGATCCCCACGAGGACCTGATCAGCGTGCTCTCCCAGGCCGAGATGGACGGGGACGAGCTGTCGACCACCGAGATCGACCTGTTCTTCTTGTTGCTGGCCGTGGCCGGCAACGAGACCACCCGCAACCTGATCTCGGGAGCCATGGTCGCCTTCTTCGACCATCCCGAGCAGTGGCAGAAGCTGCGCGACGACCGGTCGCTGCTGAAGGGGGCGGTGGAGGAGATGCTTCGCTACGTGACCCCGGTCATGCATTTCCGCAGGACGGTCGTGACCGACACCGAGCTCGGCGGGTATCCCGTCTCCGAGGGCGACAAGATCGTGTTCTGGCACACCTCGGCCAATCGGGACGAGAGCGTGTTCGAGAGCGCCAACGAGTTCGACATCACCCGGGCACCCAACAACCACATCGCCTTCGGTGGCGGCGGACCCCACTTCTGCCTGGGCGCCAACCTGGCCCGCATGGAGATCAAGGTGATGTTCGACCGCCTCCTGGACCGGATGCCCGACCTCAAGTTGGACGGCAAGGTCGAGCGCCTGCAGTCCAACTTCATCAACGGGGTGAAGCACCTCCCGGTGGCCTTCACGCCGTCGGCGCCAGTGGGCTGACCGAGGCGAAGCTCCCCGCCTCAGCAGGCCAAGCTGCGCGGGCCTCAGTAGGCGACGGGAGCGGTAGGAGCGTCGGGGTTGCCCCGGCGGATGAAGATGCCGGCCACCGCCCCGAGGAGGGCGATCACCCCGCCGATGGCCAGGGCCTCATGGAACCCGGACATGAAGGCGGCGTGGCTTCCTGCCGCCACTGCCGCCTGCACGTGGGCCGACCCTTGCCCGCTCCCGGCTGACAGCCCCTGGGAGACCTGGTGAGGATCGAGCTTGAGGTGGCTGGCGGTGGCCCGGTCGATGCCGTGGGAGGCAAGCGATCCCGGAAGCACCGACAAGGCGCGGTTGGCGATGACGGTGCCCAGGACCGAGGCGCCCAGCACGCCGCCGAACTGCACGGCGGTGGCCTGGAGCCCGCCGGCCAACCCCGAGTCGTCGAGGGGAACGCTGCCGATGATGGCCTCGGCCGAGGCCACGACGACCAGGCCCAGGCCGATACCCAGCCCGCACAACGACGGCCACAGCGCGATGTAGGCCGAATTGACCTCCAGGGCGGTCAGCCCGAAGAGGGAGAAGGCCACGAAGAGGAGACCGATGGTGATGGTCGGGCCCGGGCCCAGCCGCGAGGTGAGCCTGGGGGCGACCAGGCTCGAGAGGGCGAAGAGCAGGGTCAGGGGAAGGGTCCGGACGGCGGCGGCTATCGGTTCGAGCCCCTGTACGTTCTGCAGGAACAGGCTGACGAAGAAGAGGACGGCGAAGAGGGCGAAGAAGCTCAGGATGACGGTGACCACTCCCAGCGACACCGACCGATTGCGGAAGAGCCGGGGCGGGAGCAGCGGTGAGGCGGTGTGCAGCTCGACGACCACGAAGACGACCAGGAGAACGATGCCACCCAGGATCAGCCCGATCACCCGGGTACTCCCCCATCCCCACGATTGGGCCTCGACGACACCGACGATCATGGCCAACAGTGATGCGGCCAGGATCACCACACCGGCGACGTCCATTCGCTCTCGCACCGACTCCCGGCTCTCGGTCAGGACGCTGAAGCCGATCACGCAGGTGACGATGGCCACGGGGACGTTCAGATAGAACACGCTCTGCCACGACACGTGCTCGACCAGGACTCCGCCCAGGATGGGAGCGCCGGCGATGGCCAGGGCCGAGGTGGAGCTCCAGATGCCGATGGCATGGTTCAAGCGGTCCTCGGGGTAGGCCACCCGGAGGAGGGCCAGTGTGTTGGGCATCAGGAGAGCGCCGAACCCTCCCTGTATGGCCCGCATGATGATCACACCGGAGATGGACCCGATGGCCCCGACCCCCACCGAGGCGGCGGCGAAACCGATGACCCCGATGAGGAACACCTTCCGTCGTCCGTACCGGTCACCCAGCCGGCCACCGACGATGAGCAGCACGGCCAGGGCCAGCAGATAGGAGTTGGTGATCCACTGGAGGTCGGCCAGGGAGGCGTGCAGGCCCGAGGCGATGTACGGGTTGGCGATGGCGACGACCGTCGAATCCAGCCCGACCATGATGATGCCGAAGGAGACGGTGACGAGGGTCCACCTCGGGTTGGCCCGTGCCCCGGTGAGCTGCGGGGTGTCCTCCAACCTCTCGAGCTGCTGCACCGTTACTGAGTCCTCCACCTCGCCCTGCACAGCGTGGCCGTGCACCCGATCGCGCCGGCGAGGGGTTTCGAGTGCCGGTTGACAAAGCGTATCGGGTCGAGCACGCGCCATCGAAACGGCTGTTTCCCGGGACCGACGGACTCGACCGGCCCACTGGCGCCTTGACCGACGGGCCACGTTCGCCGGGATCAAGGCCCGTCGACCACCGGGGACCGCGCCGGGATCAAGGCCCCGTCGACGAGACAGGACCGATCTCCACTACCGCTTGGTCACCACTTCTCCCGGTGGACCACCTCGTCGAAGGGACGTCGATCGAGTTTGGCGATCGGCGTCAGCGGCCTGTCGGCTGGATACCCGAGGGCGATGATGTAGGCGCAGGTACGGTCGCTCGGCGTTTCCAGCAGACGGCGACACGCCTCTTGGTCCCCGACGGCGGAATGGGCGCTCCCGATTCCCAGGTCGGTGGCGGCCAACATCATTTCCATGGTCGCCTGCCCGAGGTCGTACTGGTCGATGGTCCGATAGCGCTCGGCCTCCGGCTCGGGCAGCACCAGGACAATGGCCGCCTTCGCCCCAGCCACGTGGCCGGCTCCTTGCCACACCGTTGACAGCTCCCGCAGGGCGCCGGGTTCGGTGACGAGGACGAAGTCCCACTTCTGGCGATTCGACGCCGAAGGCGAACGCCGCCCGGCTTCGAGAATTCGGTCAAGGTGCTCGGGTGCAATGGGCCGGTCCTCGTAGGACCGAACGTTGCGACGGGCTCGGATGGCATCCCAGGTCTCCATGTCGTCGAGGCTACCGAGCCGGCGGCCGGGTCATCCCAGGAGCCGGCACGAACCGCCACGAGCCTGGAGGAGCCGGGACCACCGGTACCGCAGCCCGGTCACCCCCCACCGTCTTCGGGAATATGTGGCCGGCCTTCTGGCTTGTCTTGATCATGAGAGCCATTGGTGTGACCGAGTTCGGCGGCCCGGAAGCGCTTGAGGTCGTGGAGCTGCCCGACCCCGAGGCGGGTCAGGGAGAGCTGCGCATCCGGGTGCACGCCGCCGCCGTCAACCCGACCGACACCGTGCTGCGCTCCGGGGCCCGGGCCGACGTGCTCAGAGACGTCCCCCCTCCCCACGTGCCCGGCATGGACGCAGCCGGCGTGGTGGAGCAGATAGGCCCCGGCGTGACCACGGACCTCCGGGTGGGCGACCACGTCATGGCCGTCGTCGTGCCCCGTGGTGCACACGGCGCCTACTCGGAGCGCATCGTGGTCCCGATGGAGTCCGTGGCCAGGGTGCCCGCCGGCGCCACCGAGGTGGAAGCCTCCACCCTCCCGATGAACGGCCTGACCGTGCGCCAGGCCCTCGACCGTCTGGAGCTGAAGCCGGGCCAGACCCTGGCCGTGACCGGCGCAGCCGGCGCGGTGGGCGGCTATGCCATCCAGCTGGCCAAGGCGGACGGTCTCCGGGTCGTGGCCGACGCCTCGCCCGAAGACGAGCAGCTGGTGAAAGGGCTCGGTGCGGACATCGTGGTCGCCCGCGGACCGGAGTTCGCCCAACGGGTGCGAGAGGCGGTGCCGGAGGGAGCCGATGGGCTGATCGACGGGGCCGTGCTGGACCAGTTGGTCGTGCCCGCCGTCCGGGACGGCGGCCGGGTTGCGACCGTCCGGGGATTCAAGGGCGACGAAGTTCGCGGCATCACCTTTCACCCTGTTTCGGTCCGGGATTACGCTCGCGAGCAGACCAAGCTCGACCGGTTGCGCCAGCAGGTCGAGGACGGTCAGGTCACCCTGCGGGTGGCCGGGACCCTCCCGGCCGACCAGGCGGCCGAGGCCCATCGCACGCTCGAGGCCGGGGGCGTCCGGGGCCGGCTGGTCCTCGAGTTCTGATCGAGCCCGGACGAGGGAGGCAATCATGAACGTTGAGATCTGGTCCGACGTGGTGTGCCCGTGGTGCTATCTGGGCAAGAGGTACTTCGAGAATGCGCGCGAGATGTTCGACCATGGCGAAGACGTGGAGGTCACCTACCGGTCGTTCGAGCTCGACCCGACGGCGGAACCGGGGCAGACGCAGAACAACGTCGAGCGGCTGGCCGCCAAGTACGGCATGAGCGTCCAAGAGGCCATCGACGCCCAGCGGCAGATGGAGGAGCGGGCCGCCGCGGTGGGGCTGGAGTTCCACATGGGCGAGCTGCGAAGCGGCAACACGCGGGACGCGCACCGGCTGGTGCACTTGGCCAAGGCGCGGGGGCGCCAGGCCGAGCTGGTGGAGCGGCTGCACCATGCCTACTTCAGCGAGCAGCGGTCGATCTTCGACCCTGCCTCGCTGACCGACCTGGCCGTCGACGTCGGCCTGGACCGTGACGAGGTCGGCCGGGTGCTCGCCAGTGACGAGTATGGCGATGCCGTGGATGCCGACCAGGCCACCGCTCGGTCGCTGGGGGCCACCGGGGTTCCCTTCTTCGTCATCGACCGCAAGTACGGGATCGCCGGCGCCCAACCGGCGGAGCGCATCCTGGCCATCCTGAACCAGGCCTGGGACGAGGAGCCAGCTCCGGCCCAGTAGCCGAGTCAGGAGTCAGCTCCGGCCCAGTAGCTGGCGCCCGGGGACCCCACCGGTTCCGCGTTCCGATCGCTGGGCGATGGTAACTTCCTTTGACTTCTGCGGTGGACCGGGACCGAAGTAGGCCCGTCACCCACGCAGACAAGGGGACGTGCCGTGCGCGACCAGCGACAGCTCGAGACGCGTGCGACCTCCCGGCGGTGGCGCCCCCGCCTCGGGCTGATCACATCCCTCTCGGCGGTGGTTGCTTTCCTCCACACTGCCCTGATCGGCGCGCCGGCAATGGCCTTGACCAACCCACCTGTCGGCGAGGTGGCGCCGGCGTGACCCCGGGGGGCGCCGAAGCGGCGAGGGCACCGGCACTCCGGCTGCCACCCCTCATCGCGGGCATCTACCTGATCACCTGTATCTGCGGCATGCTCGATGCCGCCTGCTTCTTGGGCATGGGTCAGGTCTTCGCCGAGATCATGACGGGCAACCTGGTGTATCTGGCCTTCTCGATCGGCACCCAAGGCACGGGGACCAGCCTCTCCGTGCTCCCCTACGTCGTCGCCCTCGGCACCTTCGCCGTAGGCGCGCTGCTCGGGGGGCGACTGGTCAGGTTGCCAGCGGCGTGGGGCAGCCACCGTATCGCCTTCGCCGTCGAGTGGGTCGCGCTGGTCGGCGCAGTGGTGGCCACCCTGATCGTCCATCCCCAGTTCCACGGCGAAGCCCGGTTCGTGGTCATCGGCATCCTGGCCTTCGGGATGGGCATCCAGAACGCCGCCGTCCGGCGGTGGGGCGTCCCCGACCTGGCCACCAACGTGATGACCCTGACCATGACCGGGCTGATCACCGACACCCGCCTGGGCGGGGGCGACAACCACCACGCCGGCAGGCGGGCCACCTCGATCGGCATCTTCGCGGCCAGCGCCATCTTCGGCGCCTTTCTGGTCCGCTACGGCGTGCTGTGGCCCCAGTTGGCGGCGGTGGTCATCTTCACCGTGGCGCTGCCCATCCTGCTCCAGGCCGGCCCCGATGCGGAGCGACAAGCGCGGACCACGGCCTGACCCGTCCGGTCGGATCGAACCCCTCAAAGGTCTTGGGCAAGCCACTGTAGAAACGGCCTCGTTTGCGAGGCAGCGACCATGCCGGTTGACCACGACCGAGGTCGGGATCACAATAGGTACGCAGAGCACTACTCGGGGGGGTTTTGTTGTGAGAAAGCAATTGTCGGTTGCCGTCGCTGTCGTGGTTTTTGCCGGGATGCTGGCCGTGGTCGGGCCCACGGCCGTGGCCGGCGCCAGTTCGGGCTACCCGCCCATCCCCAGCGGGCCGATCACCCTGGGGGTCTCCGCACCCACCAGCGGCGCGCTCGCCTCCTATGGGATCCTCACCAAGATCCAGACCGGGATCGCCCTCGAGCAGTTCGACATGATGCACCCCAACGGCATCGACGGCCATCAAGTGAAGCTGGACATCGAGAACGACGCCAGCGACGTGACCAACGCCGTCCAGGTCGCCAACCAGATGGTGGCCAACAAGGATGCCGCCGTCATCACTGCGAGCTACAACCCAGCGGCCGCCGGTCAACAGCTGGCCGTGTGGACGAAGGCCAAGATGCCGGTGGTGGCCAACCTGGAGCTCACCAACACGCTCACACCGGCCCAGCTGGCCCAGCAGTACCCGTACCTCTTCAGCCCCAACCCGTCCTTGGAGCAGACGGGGGTGGCCGCCATCAACTGGATCAAGCAGAAGGGGTTCAAGAACGTCGGGATCCTGAACGATGGGATCCCCTACGACACGGTGTTCGCAAACCAGATCGAAGCCGGAGTCAAAAAGGAGATCAAGGGGGCCAAGGTCACGACGGTCAACATCACCCCGGATTCGGTGGACAACAGCGCGGCGATCACCAAGCTGAAGGGCGCCGGCACCCAGTTGCTGGTGGTGACGGCCGGTGAGGGATACGGTCCCATCTGGCAGGCCGTCCTGTCGGCGAACTGGTCCCCCACCATCCTGGCCTCGGCCGGCGCCTGGTACAACGGCTTCGATTCGATGGGGACGCTCACGTCGAAGGCCAGCGCGTACTACTACAACTGCGCCGACACGGCGACCCAGACGTTCACTCCCGTCCAGAACCAGCTGATGGCGGCGTACGCCAAGGGAACGGACTACCCCGCCTTCGTCAACTACCTGACGTCCCTGGCCACCGACAGCATCCCGCTCGAGCTGTTGAATTACGCCATCACCAAGTACCACTCGACCTCACCGGCTGCCATCAAGAAGGCGTTGGAGGGCATCACCAGCAAGGAATTCCTGGGACTGTCCTACAAGTTCTCGCCCACCAACCATTTCGGCCTGGTGGGTAGCTTCGGACCGGCCGTGTGCGCCATGGGTCCCCCCTACGCAGGCGGCGTCGGCCGGGTGCCGGTCAAGAGCTGACTAACAGGAACGGTGCCGATAGGGTCCAGACAGGATCGTGGCACCCCGCGGTCGAGCCCCGGATCATGGTCGGCTTCGAGGGAATGCAATCCCTAACAGGTGGTGACCGGCACCACCTGGGTCACTCCCTTCTGATCGGTTCCGGCTGTCACGGTTCCGCACGAGATTCTCCCCTGGTGCACCACGATCACATTGGTGGGCGTCGGAGACACCGTCCCGGCAATCACTGCGACGACAACAAGCACTGCGATCATGCCAGCGGTAACCACGCCGACCGTCCTCGACGCGTGGAGATAGACCCGACGATCTTGTGCACCTTGTAGGACACTCTCCTTGTAGGCCTGCCAGTCCTGTAGACCGTCCGCCACCCCCGTTCTCTCAGTCTTCGAGGTGAGCGCCAGGAAATTGATGATGGACGGAATCCTCCATTGCCAAAACGACCTATTGGGGGCCGGCGTCGGTGTCTGTGGTTTCGATGTCTCTACGTCAACTTTGAGTCCCCCCCAGGTTGCCGCGCCGCCGAGCAAGACCGCGCAAACCATGCCAGTAAAGACCAAGGCCACCAACGCGATCAGTGCCACCTGGAAAGCACCATTCGACGTCACCTCGGTCACCAAATCGCCGCCCTTGAAGAGCACGACCGAGCCGAGCAGGCCGAGCAGGCCGGTCAGAAGACCCAGCCAGCCCCGAGCCGAGGCCTGGACGCGGTCGAGGCGGGACTGCTGCCATTTCTCGTAGTCACTCTGCCAGCGGCTCTCTTCCGCACTGATACCCGACTCCTCCGCGGGTGATCGTTCCGACTGCTCCGTTGGTGATCCGTCGATTTCATGGTGACCATTCATGAAGTGACCCCCGTTCGTGCGCCGAGACAGTCTTGCACTGCAGCTGATGCTCCAACAGCATCGACGAATGGCAATGCACATCAACGGGTGGTCCTTGGCCGCTCGGGGGTGGAACAGGCGCCACCGCGCTGCAACCGATTCACACAGGTCGGGCCACGGCCTTCAAGTGCTCAGCCAGAGCGGGCACCTTGTTGTCGAAGGCTCCGGTGATTCTCGCCCCGGCAGTGATCGAGACGGCAACAGGCCACAGGCGGCCTCATCGGGTTGCCTCTCATTTCACTCCGGTGGCGAGGTATACGCCGACAGCTATCACTGCGAGAAGCGAGACAAGGGCAGCGACCACACCCGGCCACCTGGACGCGTCGAGCGGATCGCCGTGGTCGGCGAGAAGGGTTGTCACTTGGCGGTGCTGCACCAGGCCGAGTACAAGTAGAAACCCCGCAGCGGCCACGAGAACTAAGCCAATGACACGGGCTGCCCCCCAGCTTGTCGCCGATACTCCCTGTGCCTGATGCAAGAACAGGTTGAATCTGGCCACCACGAAGCCGAGCGCGCTCATGGCGATCGCAGTGCGGATCCAGGCCAGCAGCGTCTGGTCAGCCGCTAACTGCTGGCGGACATCGACTGACGCTGTCTCAACCTGGCCCCCGTGTTGAGAGTCCGGGTCCGGCGGTTCCGGCTCAGTCATCGCGAAACTGCCCGTCACCGGTGAGCCCAAGCGAAGCAATTGCCACTGGAGCGAGTACAGATGCCCCAACGGCCACACCCGCAGCCCTCTCTGTGAAGTTCATGCCGCCAAGGGTACGGCGTAGCGACGGGCGATTGTGTCTTTGCAAACAGATGGTGGCAGCCTCCGCGTGGGCCGTTCGGCTACCCCGCACCTGTTCCGGCCCCGCTCCCCCTCGTGGCACCTTTGCCCCTTCCCCCAAGGCCCCTCCCCTCGTCCCTCCGGCCCCGTTTCGGTTGTCGCCCGGCGTCGCCTGCCGGCGGTCCGTCTTGGCGGTTCCGGTGCTGGTCTCGCCGTTGTGCCGTGGGTGTCCGGTGCGCCGCGGTTTGGGGCGTCGCCCTTCAACAATCCCAACTCGTGCATCCCATCCCGCTGACCGAGAGAGCGGAATCACGGCCCGGCGGTCGAAAAGGAGGGCAGAATGGCTTTCTGGGGTCACGGAGTGGGATTCGCCGCGTGCCTCGCTGGGGTGACGGTCGCACGGAGGGAGCCAGGTTGATGAAATCGGATAGCGGTTCCGCCGAGAGCGCGCTCCCTTCCTCGTGGCTGATCTCGTCGGACTCGCACATCGTGGAGCCACCCGACCTCTGGACGGCTCGGTCTCCTGATGACGATCGCTTGCCTCGGGTGGTGCGTGAGGACGACGGGGACTGGTGGTACATCGACGGACGGAAGACGATGTCGTTCCTCGGCATCCAGCCGGGCATGCGCTTCGACAACGATCCCGGCAAACTGCGCACCTCGGGCACGTTCGACGAAGTTGCCAGCGCCGCCTACGACCCGGCTGCCTACATCGCCGCCAACGAGTCGGACGGCGTGTGGGGCACGGTCATCTATCCCTCCGAAGGGCTCGTGCTCTTCGGCGTGCCCAGCACCGAGGTCGTTACCGAGGCCATGCGTATCTACAACGACTGGATCGCCGAGTTCTGCGCCCACGACACCAGCCGCCTCAAGGGCATCGCCATGGTGAATGTCGATGAGCCCGATAGTGCCGCCCGCGAGCTCCGTCGCTGCCATGCGCTCGGCCTCGCCGGGGCGCTGATCACCGTCGCCCCACCGCCGTGGCGGCCCTACCGGAGCAGAGACCTCGATGTGTTCTGGGCCTGCGCCGCCGAGCTCGCCATGCCTCTCAGCCTCCACGTGGGCACGGACCGCGCCGACCCCAGGGCCTCGGGTCCCGCGTTGGATGTGAAGCACGTCCCCCCGTCGGTCTTCGTGAACAAGGACTTCCAGGTGCGACAGGCCCTGGCCGATCTGCTGTTCTCCGGCGTCTTCGAACGGCACCCGGGTCTGCGCGTCGGAACGGTCGAGCACGAGCTCGGTTGGATCCCGTTCTTCCTGAGCCAGCTCGACTACACGTACACCGACCGGCCCGCCCGCGGACCGGAGTGGGAACGATTCTCCGACCCGGCCACCCTCCCGTCGCAGTTCTTCCGCACCAACTGCTTCGCCAGCTTCCAAGAAGACGCAATCGGACTCCGCCTCCGCGATCTCATCGGTGTCGAGACCCTGATGTGGGGCAGCGACTACCCCCATACGGAGTCGACCTTCCCGCGGTCTCGCCTGATCCTGTCCGAGATCCTCGGAGGCATCCCGGCCGACGAGGCATATCGCGTGGTGGCCGGCAATGCCGCCGAGCTGTACTCATTCACCCTTCCCAGCTATCCCGCCGGGATCACGCCCCGGGAGCCGAGCCATGCCTGAGCTGGCCATCCGAGGGGGCATGGTCATCGACGGGACCGGCGGTCCGGCCGTGAGGGCAGACGTCGGCATCTCGGGCGGCGTGGTGGTCGAGATCGCCGGTGAGGTGGAGGCCGATACGGAGATCGATGCGTCGGGGCGGTTGGTAACCCCGGGCTTTCTCGACATCCATACCCACTACGACCCCCAGGTCCTCTGGGACCCGGCGCTGACCCCCTCCAGTTGGCACGGGGTGACCAGCGTGGTCGCCGGGAACTGCGGCTACAGCATCGCACCCACCCGGGCCGAGGACCGGGCCTCGTTGTTTCGGACCCTCGACAAGGTCGAAGACATGCGCGTGGCCACCCTCGAAGCCGGCGTGGTCTGGGACTTCGAGACCTATCCCCAGTACCTCGAGGCGGTCAGCCGCCGGGGCACGCTGATCAACTTCGGCGGTTACGTCGGTCATACCCCGGTCCGGCTCTACGTCATGGGCGACGCCGCCTACGAGCGACCGGCCACCGATGACGAGATCGCCGCCATGAGAGCGGTCGTGGCCGAGTCCATACGGGGAGGGGCGCTGGGCTTCTCGACCGATCGAGCCGGCTTCCACCTGGGGGACGGGGGCCGTCCTGTTCCCTCGATGGCGGCGACCCACGAGGAGACCGAGGCCCTGATCCGGGTCACGGCCGAGATCGGCCAGGGCACGGTCCACGTGGCTGCGGGCGAGGACTACGACTGGGTCTATGGACTCAACCTTGGGCGCCCCATCAATCGATCCTCCATCCTGACCTACCCGCCCGAAGCCCGATCGAGGCGGTCCTACCTGGAGAACCTGGCCGACCACGAATCCCGACGGCAAGCCGGTGCCGACGTGTCCGTGCAGGTCTCGTGCCGGCCGATCGAACAGGAGTTGAGGATGGACGAGCCGACCGCCTTCTACACGATGCCTGCCTTTGCCGAATTCGTCGCCTGCACGCACCGGGACCGCCAACGGCTGTACGGAAACCGAGAGTGGCGAGCCCGGGTACAGGCGGACCTCGATCGCAGCGGACTGCTCAACAGCCGTTGGGCCGAGACGCGCCTCGTCGAATCGCCGGCGCACGCCGACCTCGTCGGCCGGGCCATCGGCGACATCGCAGCCGAACGGCGCTGCCCGCCCTTCGACGTGCTCTGCGATCTGTCCGTCGAGGACGATATGGTGACGCGAATCCGCATGACCTTCGCCAACGACGACATCGACGGCGTCACGCGCCTCCTGCGAGGGGACGGTTGCATCCTCGGCCTGTCGGACGCCGGCGCCCACGTCAGCCAGATCTGCGACGCCGTCATGCCTACCGACTTCTTGGCCAACTGGGTCCGCGACCGGGAGGTCATGACCGTGGAGCGGGGGGTACGCAAGCTGACCGGCGAGATCGCCGACGTCCTCGAGCTTGACCGGGGCTACCTGCGGGTCGGCGCTCCCGCCGACATCGTGGTCTTGGACTACGAGCACCTTTCCCCGGGCCCGATACGGCGGGTGTACGACTTTCCCGCCGACGGCGAGCGGCTCATTGCCGACCAACCGACCGGCATCGAACACGTACTGGTCAACGGCGTCCCCATCGGGCAGGACGGGCGCCAAAGTGTCGATGGCCTCGAGCGCATGCCGGGCACCGTTCTTCGTAGCCGTCCCAAGGAGGCGTGATGGTCGACATTGTCGAGAAGCTGATGCACATGACCGGACCCGCGGGGGAGGCCGTCCTCCGCGCCGACCCGGTGCCCGGGCCCCGGTTGCACCCGGTCATCTCCGTGGACGATCACGCCATCGAGCCTGCTGACACCTTCACCGGCCGGCTCCCGGCCCGCTTCGCCGACCGTGGACCGCGCATCGAGCGCCAGGGTGCAGCCGACTACTGGGTCTTCGAGGACGACCGGGTCCCGCTGCTGGGCGTCGAGGGCATCCAGAGCTGGGAGCCGGGGAAGGGTCACTTCGGGCCGATCGCCTACGAGCAGTTCCGCCCCTCGATGTGGAACATCGATGACCGGGTGAAGGATATGGAGGTCAACGGCGTCATTGGGTCGTTGAACTTCCCCTCGGCCATCTTCGGGTTCGCCGGGCAGCGCTTCATGAGAATGAAGGACCCCGCCCTCGGCCTGGCCTCGATGCGGGCCTACAACGATTGGATCATCGAATCGTGGACCGCTCCGCACCCCGACCGGATCATCCCCTGTCAGATCACCTGGCTCCCCGACCCCGAGGTGGCCGCAGCCGAGATCCGGCGCAACGCCGAACGCGGGTTCAAGGCCGTGGCCTTCAGCGAGAATCCGGAGAAGCTCGGGCTGCCCTCGATCTACAAGGAGGACTGGGACCCGTTCTTCCGAGCCTGCGAGGAGACCGGAACGGTGATCAACCTCCACGTCGGATCCTCGTCGGAGACGATGTTCCCCTCCAGTGACTCCGACCTGGCCGTGCTCGGGGTCCTGTTCCCGGTCAACGGCTTCGCCGCCGCGGCCGACTGGCTCTTCGCCAAGATCCCGTTGCGCTTTCCCGGGGTCAAGATCGTCCTGTCCGAAGGGGGCATCGGGTGGGTTCCCATCCTTCTCGACCGATTGAGCTACATGGCCCGCAACGACGACCGCCGCGCCGCGTTCGGCGGCATGACGCCCATCGAGGTCTTCCGGCGCAATTTCTGGTTCACCACCTTCTCCGACGAGCGGACCCTGGCCCTCAGGACGGAGATCGGCGTCGACCGCATCATGTTCGAGACCGACTTTCCCCATACCGACTCGTCGTGGCCCAACACGCAGTCGATCGTGGCCGCACAGTTGGCCGGTGTGCCCAAGGTCGATGCCGACCGCATGACGTTCAGGAACGCGGCAGCGCTGTACCGGCATCCGCTGCCCCCCGACCTGACCGATATGACGTAGTCCACGACTTCGCCAATTCGTCTGCACAACCTCGGTGGCTGCACGCTCGTGGCGTCATCTGGCAGTGATCGCTCGCCAAGTCAGCGCAAGCAAGGGAGTCAGCCGGCGTTGCCGAGCCGCGGCACCAGTCGCTTGGTATCCCGCTCCGACCGGAGGAGCCGCTGGAGGGCGAGTCCGGTGGCGCCGGTGGCGTCCAGGTTGTGCCGCTCCTCGGGGTCGGCGGTCAGGTTGTAGAGCTCCCACTCGTCCTCGACCCCATCGGCTCGCGGCCCATGATCGCAGCCGTCCTCCGTCCTCGTCGTCGAGGCGCTCGTAGTAGTGGCTCAGCTTCCACAGCTCGTCGCCCGCTCCCCCACCGCCGTCCAGGGTGGCGATGACCGACTCGACCTTGGCCGGCTGGGCCACGGCCTCGTAGGTCTCACCGGTCAACCGGTTGCGCTGGCGCGAACCCCTGGTGATCTCGTCCTCGGTCATGAAGTACACGGGGCCTTCGATGGTGCCGGCATCGACCCGTCGGCGCAGGAGGCCCGAGAGGTCCCGCCCCACCAACGGGTGGGTCTCGACGTGATGCCCGGCCACCTCGGCCATGACGTCCTCGGCCCGGACGCCGGCCAGCCCGAGGAGGGTGGGGAGGACATCCACGTGGCTGGTGGGGACGGCGACTCCCGGCCCCCCTGGCTCGATCCCGGGGCCCGAGACCAGCAGGGGCACCCGGATGGCCTCGTCGAAGGCGTTGTACCACTTCTGCACCAGCCCGCCGTGGGCGCCGAGGAGGTCGCCGTGGTCGGACGTGAACACGACGATGGTGTCCTGGGCGAAGCTCGACGCGTCCAAGGCGTCGATGATGCGGTCGATCACCCGGTCCACCAGCTTGTGCAGCCAGTAATAGAGCCGCCGGTAGTCGAGGTCGGGCGCCTGGGCGAAGAGGGCCTGGGGCCAGACGTCGCGGAACTGGCGCTGGGCGGTGGGCCGCCCGTCGAACCCGTCGGCCTGCGAGGGAGCAGGGCCCACGTCGGGCACCGTCCCGTCGGGCGGCGGGAACCCGAAGATCTCCCAGGGAGGACCGGCGAAGGCGATGTCGTGGGGGTTGACGAACGAGGCCACGGCCAGCCACGGACCCTCGTCCCGTTCCCGCTCGAGCTGCCCGAAGAGGTCGACCACCTGGTCCCCGTAGAGGCCGTCCTTCACCACGCCGGCGTCGGAGGGATCGGCACCGTGCGGCTCGCGTCCGACCCAGCCGGAGAACCCGAAGCGATCGAGCCGGTCGGCGGCCCGGTAGGCGTCGGTGGCGGCGGCGGACACGGCGCCGTCCTTGTCGTTGGTCGACAGCCCCCGTTGGGCGCCGACGATGGGGAGGTCGGCGTGGGAGATGTGCCACTTGCCCCGGTAGTGGGTCCTGTAGCCGGCGGCCCGGAACCAGTCCCCCCACGTCGGCACCTCGTCGGGATCGAGCCAGCTCACCTCGGGATCCCCCGCCGACTTGGCGATGCCGTCGGTGGAGGTCACCCCGTGCAAGGAGGGGTACTGCCCGGTGAACAGGGAGGCTCGGCTGGGCGTGCATGCGGTGGACGCGGCGTAGTGGCGGTGCAGCTCCACGCTCCGGGACCGGAGGCGCTCCCGGGCCGGCAGCTGCTCGGCGCGGAAGCGTCGCGTCGCCACGTCCTCATAGGGCGGTGGGTAGCGCTCCTCGTCGGTCATGATGAGGAGGATGTTGGGCGAAGGGTCGGCCATAGGGGTGACGACACTATCGGTAGTTCACGTTCAGTAATCGTATAGCCGCTTACGGTGGCATCAATGCCTGGTCGGTGGCCGAAGCCGGTTCGGAACCCCCGGTCGTTTCCTCCGGGCTGGGCTCGGCCACCGGCGACGGGTGGGCACGGGGCCGGGTGATGTAGATCTGCACCGACGAGACCACGAGCACGGCCACGGTGCCGATGCGCTCGCTCTTGCCCACCGGCTCGAACAGGGCGTAGATCTGGACGCCGGCCGCCAGGGCCTGGGCGATCAGCGGGAGGGCCACCGACCGCAGGCCGGTGGGGCGCACCGCGTCCTCTCGCTGGCTCGGGGCCCGGACCCATGCGGCAAATGCGATCAGCAGTGCCCCCAGAGTCCACACGAAGTCGTAACGACCCACGTCGGCCACGCCGCGGGCCTGTTGGATGGAAAAGGCGGCGTCGGCGATCGTCGTCATCAGGATGCCCGCACCGAGGAGCAACCACACGGGGTCCGGTCGCCAGGCCAGCAGGCCGTAGACGCCCACGATCGCCCCCATGAGCAGGACGTCGAGAACCGGGTAGCTGAAGTCAACGATGGTGGAGAGCCAACCACCGGTGGCCTTATCGGCCAGCGGTTCGATGACCAGTGCGAACCCTGCGGCCAGCACCACCAGGGTGACGGCCAGCCCGTCCATCCAACGGTGCAATTCGAAATGGGGGATCCGCACCTTGATCAAGCTGACGATGCCCCAGGCCATGAGCGGGTACCAGGCCAGCCACAAGACGTCGGCGAACGTGGGATAGGGAGGATGGGACTGCGCGCCGTAGGCAATGCTCCAGGCGATGGTGCCCACGCTCCATGAGGCCGTGGCCAAGCCGATGGCCAGCCATGCCCTTCGGGCCTTCGGCTCGTAGGCGGCGCGGACCAGGATGAGGACGGCGGCGGCGGCCAGCACGACGTCGTGGAACCAGATCTCGTAGAGCGAGGACGGACCGCCGATCCCGAACAACTCGTTGGCCGTCTCGAACAGCAACAGGACGATGAGGCCGATCCACACATAGGTGAGGGCGGTCGGTCCGGCGTACAGCTCCCCGTCACGGTCGACCCGGGGCGCTCGCCTCGGACCTTGACCATGGTGTCGAAGCCGGCTCATGTGGAGGTCTTCCTTCTGTGCACCTGCCGTCGCGGCAGCTCCGCCACCGCCGGACGTCCGACCTGGGAATTCCGATCAACCCTACTGCTCGGACCGGGGCGTCGGCGCTGCGGCACCGGGTGGTAGCGCCTGCGTCGGGGACCCCATGATCTTTCGGCCGCGCTGTCGGCCATGGATCGGCTCCTCCGGACCTATTTTTCGGATCTGGATGCGGCCCTCGTCGGCCTGCCCAAGTCACGGCTCCAGCACCTGGTGGCCGAGATCCGGCACACGTCGACGACGCCAGAGCCGAATGGCCACCCCTGGGTTGCTACCGAAGGATCTCGACCAGCAGTACCCACGCGTTGATGGAAGCGGTTGCGAACCCGATCACGACCGCACCGAGGAGCCAATAGAACCCTCCACCCGCTCCGACCGCCAGGCTCACTCCACCGCCGAGGAAGCCAAGGGCAGGCAGGAGGAGGAGTGACAGGTGCCCGATCAGCCATCGCGCCGGGTAGTCCTGGGTGGGCTTGCGGACGGAGACAACGAGCGCCTGTGTAACGGCGATCGATCCGATCACCGCAACCTCAATGCCGAGGACCTCGAGGCTCTGACCGGGTGCCAGCGCGAAAGCGGAGACGAGGACCATGCTCACCAGGGTCACCAGGGTGCCGGCCGCTCTCCCCGGCAGGCGCGGTTCTTTGAGGATGGCGGCCAGGTTTATCGAGAGGGCGACGAACAGGAGGCCGGTGACTGCGGCGGCCGCCGCCGTCGTCGCAGTGAAGAAGTCGTGCCACGCCTCCGGCTGATAGGCGACCATCTGGATTCCTTCCAATGACGTCATGTGGTGCACGATCGTGCATCAGTCCGGTATTCGGATGGTGGATACCAGGTTGGTAGGCACGTCATCTCGAGCCGCGGAGCCGGGCCACTTACCGTGCCCAGACCTAGTCACGTTCGAGCTCGACGGCTCTCTCTTCTACTGTGTTGCCACCATGACCGGCTCCGTTCCCCTCACCTCGACCGATGCTGCATAACGGAGTCGGCACCGTGGAAACCGTCTCGCCCGAGGTCGGCCTGACCAGCGAGCAGGTGGCCGCCCGGGTGGCGGCGGGCCAGGTGAACGGGATGTCCACCACCAGCGGGCGGTCGGTGGCCCAGATCCTGTGGGCCAACGTGGCCACCCGGTTCAACGCCATCCTGGGGACGCTCTTCGTGGTGATCCTCATTGTGGGGCCGATCAAGGACGGGGTGTTCGGCTTGGTCCTGGTGGTCAACACCACCGTCGGCGTCGTCCAGGAGCTGCGGTCCAAGCGGACCCTCGATCGGCTGGCCGTGCTCACCGCACCCAGCGCACACGCCGTGCGCAACGGCGAGCGCGTCGAGCTGCCCGTCGAGGAGGTGGTGGTGGACGACATGCTCGAGCTGCGCCCGGGCGACCAGGTGGTGGCGGACGGGAACGTAGAGGTGGAAGGCGGGCTCGAGGTCGACGAGTCCCTCCTCACCGGTGAGTCCCTGGCCGTAGAGAAGCAGCGGGGAGACACGGTGCTGTCGGGCAGTGTGGTCGTGGCCGGGAGCGCGGTCGTGCGGGTGGCCAAGGTGGGCGAAGACGCGTTCGCCCAGCGGCTGCAGGGCGACGCCCGTCGGTTCAGCCTGGTCCACTCGGACCTCCAGCAGGGGATCAACCGGATCCTGCGCCTGGTGACCTGGGTGATGGTGCCGGTCGGGGTGCTCTTTGTCATCAGCCAGGTGGTGCGGGGCGACGATTCCCTGGACGACGCCATTCGGGGCTCGGTCGCCGGAGTGGGCGCCATGGTGCCCGAGGGACTGGTGCTGCTCACGACCGTGGCCTTCACCCTGGCTGCGGTGCGCCTGGCCCGGCGGCGCGTGCTGGTCCAGGAACTGGCCGCCATCGAGGGTCTCGCCCGGGTGGACGTCGTCTGCCTGGACAAGACGGGCACCCTGACCGACCCGGGCATCGACCTGATGGACCTCATCGAGCTCAGCGACGCGCCGGCACGCGAAGCGCTCGGGGCCATGGCGGCCAACGATCCCAACCCGAACGCCACCATGCTGGCGGCGCGAGCACTCCCCTCCCCTGACGGCTGGACGGTCAAGCACGTCGTCCCCTTCTCCTCGGCGCGGAAGTGGAGCGCGGTCGAGTTCGGCCAGCACGGGACGTGGGTCATCGGCGCGCCCGAGATCGTGGCCCCCGAGCTCGCGCCCGAAGCCCGGGACACGGTTGCCCAGCACACCTCGGTCGGCCGGCGGGTGCTGCTCCTGGCCCGATCGGACGAGTCGCTCGACGGCGAGACCCTGCCGGCCGGGCTCGCCCCTTCGGCCCTGGTGGTGTTCGAGGAGCGGCTCCGTCCCGACGCCGAGGCCACCATCGGGTACCTGCTGGCCCAGGGCATCACCATCAAGGTGCTCTCGGGAGACAGCCCCGACACGGTCGGGGCGGTGGCCGAGCGGGTGGGCATCCCCGGGGCCGAGCATCCGCTCGACGCCCGCACCCTCCCCGAGGACGAGGGCGGACTGGCCGAGGTCATAGAGCACACCAGCGTGCTGGGTCGGGTGCAACCGCACCAGAAGCGCGAGATCGTCATCGCCCTGCAAGCCAAGGGACATGTCGTGGCCATGACCGGGGACGGGGTCAACGACATCCCCGCCCTCAAGGCCGCCGACCTGGGCATGGCCATGGGGTCGGGCAGCCCGGCCACCCGGGCCGTCGGGCGCCTCGTCCTGCTCGACAGCTCGTTTGCCGCCGTGCCCCAGATCCTGGGCGAAGGTCGCCGGGTGATCGCCAATGTGGAGCGGCTGTCCAACCTGTTCGTGACCAAGACGGTCTACGCCGTGCTGCTGGCCCTGGCCGTTGGGATCGCCGCCGTGCCCTACCCGTTCTTCCCGCGCCACCTCACCGTGGTCAGCGCACTGACCATCGGGATCCCCGGCTTCTTCCTGGCCTTCGCTCCCGGAGAGCCGAGGGCGAAGAGCGGCTTCGTCGACCGGGTGCTGTGGTTCGCCGCCCCTGCCGGCACGGTGGTGGGAGCGGCGACCCTGACCGCCTACCTGTTGGCCCGGGACACCTTCGGCGCGACCAACGTGGAAGCCCAGACCATCGCCAGCTTCACCCTGTTGGCGCTGGGCATCGTCGTCCTGGGCCTGGTGGCCCGGCCCCTCACCGGCCCGCGGGCCCTGTTGGTGGCGGCCATGGCAGTGGGTGGCGTGCTGGTCTGGGTGATCCCCTTCGCCCGCCACTTCTTCGACCTGGAGTCACCCCCGGCCAAGGCGGTCCTGGCCGCGGTGGTCATCGTGGCCGCGGCCATCCCGATCCTCTTGGCCGTGGTCAGGATGACGGCGTCACGGCGCAAGAACAGCGACCGATAACAGCCGACACAACAGCCCGGATCAGCGTGATTGGAGAAGACGGCCATGACCTGCGCCTTCAGCATCCCGATGCTGCATTCTGGCCGGGGCGACGTTTATATCACTGCTTGTAGTGGTATACCTACAAATCGCCTTGGCCCACTAGCACTGGTCTCGCCGCCGTGCTCCTGGGCCAAGGCTTTGATCTGCAGCAGAACTTCGTTAATGTCGAACCACTCGGCTGGCGAGAGCCGAGCGGCTTCGAAACCCCGCCGGCACCTCTGGCGGGGTTTCGTTGCGTCCATGCGCGGTGCAAGAACAGCGACCGATGACAGCTAGTCGGTGCAATTGGAGACGATGCATGACCTCCGCTTTCAGCATCCCGATGCTGCATCTGGCCCCGCGACGTTTATCTCACTGCTAGTAGTGGTATACCTACAAATTGCCTTGGCCCATTAGCACTGGTCTCGCCGCCGTGCTCCTGGGCCAAGGCTTTTTCAGGCGTTCACATCCGGTCACCGTGCCGTAACAGAACCTCGTTAATGTCGACCTCACTCGGTTGGCGAGGACCGAGTTGCTTCGAAACCCCGCCAGCGCCTCTGGCGGGGTTTCGTCGCGGGAAGATCCGCTACAAAGCGCTGAAGTCCATTGACGGGCTGCGCCAGCGCAGCCAACACCTGGCTACTTGAAGATGATGGTCCTCCGGCCGCTGAGCATGACCCGGTGCTCGATGTGCCACCGCACGGCCCGGGCCAACGTGACGCACTCGATGTCGCGACCCACTTCGGCCATCTGCTCCGGTGAGTGGGCATGGTCGACGCGAGCGACCTCCTGCTCGATGATCGGTCCCTCGTCGAGCTTGCTGGTCACGTAGTGGGCGGTGGCCCCGATGACCTTCACGCCCCGCTCGTACGCCTGCCGGTACGGGGACGCTCCCTTGAAGCTGGGTAGGAAGGAGTGGTGGATGTTGATCGCCCGGCCCGTCAGCTGCTCGACGGTCGGCTCGGTGAGGATCTGCATGTACCGGGCCAGGACCACGAGGTCGACCTGCAGCTCGTCGACCAGGGTGCGCAACTTTGCTTCTTGAGCGTCCTTGGTCTCCGCCGTGATTGGTAGGTAGTGGAAGTCGATGCCAGATGAGCGGGCCAGCCCCTCGAAGTCCCGGTGGTTGGACACGACCGCCACCATCTCGGCCTTCAACGCCCCGATGCTGTGCCGGTAGAGCAGGTCGTTGAGGCAGTGCCCGAGCCGGCTGACGAGAATCAGGACCCGCGGCCGCTCACGGGCATCGTGCAGTTCGAAGGTCATGTCGAAGTGCTCGGCCAGAGAGCTGAATTCCTGACGAAGCACCTCGAGCTGGGCGCTCGGTGGTGGCACAGCCTGGACCCGCATGAAGAACCGACCCGTCGAGGGATCGGCGAACTGCTTGCTGTCGACGATGTTGATCGTCCTCTCGGCCAGGAAGCCGGCGACCGAGTGGACGATCCCCACGCGGTCGGGACAGCTCAACGTCAGGATGATCTCGTCGTGGGTGTCGTCTTCGGTCATGACCTGGCTTCCATGCCTATTCGCTGGTGCTAGCTCTGGCTAACATCTCGCTGCTATGGGGGGACGACTCGATCATGAATCCATCACCCCATCCTCGAGCCAGATCCTTCCCCGATGACCCTCCCGAGGATCAAGGCCCGAGTCAGGTTGAGAATAGTCTTCTGCGTTCTGCTCAGCCTGTCGAGCCTGGTCATGGGTAGTTTCACCTATCCGGCTTCGGGAGCCTCGCCGGCGAGCACCGGGCCGACATCCATCGTCCAGCTCGGGGACTCGATCGCCTCGGGGGAGGGCACCCTTTACGGTTTCACCTTCAACACGTCGACGGGCAAGTGGGTGGGCCCGGCCAACCCCAACCCGACCTGGGCGGGCCCCTACCAGGATTGCCACCAATCGGACGATGCTTACGGACACGTGCTGGCGGCGACGTACCCGAATGCAACCTTCACCCAGCTGGCCTGCACGGGCGCCACGTTCGACAAAGGGATCTCCGGGCCGTGGAGTGCCGCAGTGCCGCCAGAGTTCGGCAACTGGGACACAAAAACCGCCCTCAACCCTCGGTATACAGCAGCCGATCCCAACCTCGTGCTGGTCACCTTGGGGGCCGACGACGTGAAGTTCGTGGACATCGTCACCCAGTGCGCCGAGTACGTCTATTACCACCCGCTCTCGGACGTGCAGTGCACCGCCGCCCAGCCGAACGGCCCGAACGATGTCGTCAAGCACGACTTCACCGATTACATCCCCACCCTGGAAAAGAATCTCACGACCCTCGCCGGGTGGATCGAGGCGCGAGGGACGCGGCTGGGATCCAAAGACCACCCACCCAAGATCGTGTTCACCACCTACGCGAACCCGCTCCCCGCGAACGCCCCGGCTGGGGGGAAGAACTTCTGCCCTGACACCTGGCTGCTCTACAACGATCAGCTGACGTACTTCTCGTCGCTGGTGGCCCAGCTCGACCGGGACATCGTCACGACGATCAACGCCTACGCCACGGAGCATCACGACACGAACATCGCCGTGGCCGACCTGTCCAACACCTACGACGGGCACCAATGGTGCGCCAAAGACACGAGCGGAACTTACGTCGCGCCGATGGCATACGGATTCTCGATCTATCCGCACTACTCGAGCCTGGATGACCCCAACCCCGCTGCCTTCCACCCGACACCCGTCGGACAGAAAGCGATCGCCACCAAAGTAGAGGCGGTGGTCGCCCAGCTCTTCAAGTCCTCAAGCAAATGAGCGGCCTAGGAACTGACTCTCCAATGGACCTGTCCAGTCGCCGCCTCCCCTCGCTGATCTTCCGGAGCCACCTGACTACGCCGCATTGCAGCATGCTCGACGCCGCCTGTTCCGCCCCCCGTCGTATCCCGCTCGACCTGCGACTGCTGAGACGGAGGTGTCAGTCTCAGCGAGATCGGCGCAATGTGGTTAGCCCACACGCCCGCTCACTATCCGGTGTCGTGGTGATGCGCCCTAACCGGGGTTCTCGATCTCGAACGGAGCGAGACGACCTGGCCGACAGGACGGGTCTCCTCTACTCGGCGGCCCCGAACACTCACGAAGATGGGCCATACGCCGCCAACGACGAGTGACGGTATAAGAGCGACAAGCAACCAGAACCACCAGGGCACATGTTCAGCCCCTTTCTCTCGCCGCAAACGAACTACCCGCTCACTCATGTCCGACAAAAGGGCAGCTCAGGGCATTTTAGCTGACAAACCCGTACTGTCGACGTCGCCCGACGTTTCTATCTCACTACCAGTAGTGGTATAACTACATACCGTCCTGGCCCACTAGCACTGGTCTCGCCGCCGTGCTCCTGGGCCAGGGCTATTTAAATTGACGTTCACGTGAGATCCCGCGGGATTTAACACAACTCCGTTAGTGTCATCGTCACTCGGCTGGCGAGGGCCGGGTCTTCGAAACCCCGCCAGGCTTACCGGGCGGGGTTTCGTTGCGGATTGGACTGTCAGCGCAAGGCTTTCCTGGCGGCACGCGTTGCCGTACCCTCATAACAACCACTGCGAACGGCCACCCACGGCTCTGGGTCCACTATAAACCAGCGGGGTCGCCAAGGAACTGGGCCTGGCCGAACCCTTCGCGGACGGCGAACCGGAGTTGGGCCACGCAGGCCGACGACATCGTCGAGCGCTCTTTCGGCCCGATAATCGAATCGTTCGAGTCCGATCCTCGCGGGACGCGCATCATCCTGACGCCGGTCGAAGAGCCCGAGCACCTGCGCCATCTGGGCGGCGCGCGCTCCTTCCACGGCGAAGGAGACTCTCGGACATGGTCGGGAGGCCCAACGAACCACCACTTCCCAAGGCGTCACTAGCATCCATTGATACGACGCCGACGTGTTCGAGGTGGTCCCCACCGTCGAGCCCCCGATGGGGCGAGCTCGAAATCACCGACGTCGCTACATCGCTCACCGGACTCCGACGTGGTCCATCCTTTCGAGGGCAACCCCCCAATGGAGTCGGCAACGCATTGTCTTCCAGCGCACGGCAGATCATTGTCACCGGGAGTGATCTGCCTCGAAGCGCTAGGGACCTTGCGCCTGACACTGCCCACTGCGAGGCATTTTGCAAGCAAACTCGCGCCGGACACCAATCGTTAATCAGCTAGAAACACCTTTGCCCTTGGAAGCTGTGTGGACGCTAGATAAGGTTGCGCAACGTCGAAAAGCGCCGTTCATGTACAGGCGGGAAGTCATGAGGAATTTCGATCGAATCATCACGCATCCGGGCGAGGCGGCTACGGGCGGAGACAAGATGGGGCGTCATCAAGAGGGGGGTGTTGAAAGGCGCCCTCGCACCCCGCGCTCACGCAAAGTGCTGAGCAGCCGTCAGCCGACGACTCGGGCAGCTCCCAAGCTCACGGATCAACGGCCGGGTTCCATTACCGATACCGAACACACGGCAGTGCTAGTTAGCGTCGACTTTCTTACAACCTGCGCGGCTGCGCCGGTCGCACTTGTGCTGTTGGCGGCGATCTCCAACGTTTCGGACAACTCGATGGGTCGCTTTAATTGGAATCTGATTCATGACTCGCTATTCCCACTGGCTGTTGTCGCGGCGCTGGCTTTGTCGGGTTCCTATCGCACAAACCGCCGGGCGTTCGGTCCGAGTACGTTCAAGGAGCTTCACGACCTACTCTTCGCCATCGGTGGAGGGTGTGTCTTAACGATCGCATTTGGGGCGCTCTTGCATGCGACCGCAGAGCTGGAAGAACCAAAACCCACCCAACTAATTGCAATGGCCATCGTGGCCGTCCTATTCGTCGTAGTCGGACGATCCATTATTCGAGCGATGCTCCATACCCTCACTGTCAGCCGAGTCATTGTGGTTGGGGCAGGGGCGCTTCCCGAGCGGGTGGCTACCTACCTCGGCTTGAATAAAGGTATCTCGCTGATTGGTCGTGTAGTCGATGATTCTGAATCCGATGATGGCGCCATTGGCACCGTCATGGATCTACCACAGCTCTGTAACGACCTGCATGTCCAGAGAGTAATCGTCACATACCCTGATCGAATGGCGGACGGCACCATAGCCATCTACCGGACTCTTCAAGACACCGTCCACTTGACCTTCGTCCCTCGGTACTTTGAATTGGTCTCTTGGCGGTCCAACCTGACTGACCTATCCGGGCTCCCTCTCATCGATATCGCGCCAGCCGAATTGAGCGGATGGGACCGTCTCCTCAAACGCTCGTTGGACATCGGACTCGCCCTGCTGGTTCTCATCGCGCTGTCCCCGGTACTTCTATTAGTTGCGCTAACGGTAAAACTGACGTCATCGGGACCCGTCCTGTTTCGTCAGGAACGACTTGGGCGCCACCAGTGTGTGTTTACGATACTTAAGTTTCGAAGCATGAGGATGATGACCGACAATGACCCGACGATTTCCTCCTCGTCAGATTCGGATATAGCGAATCCCCAGTCCGAACTTCCCCTCTACAAGCTTCGTAATAAACTCGATGAACGCGACCGCATCACGAACATTGGCCACTTCCTCCGCAAAAGCAGTCTCGACGAGCTACCGCAGCTCTTCAATGTTCTCAAGGGTGACATGTCAATCGTCGGCCCTCGTCCGTTTGTCCTAAATGAAGCCGCCTTAGACGGATGGGCCGCGAGAAGATTCGAGGTTCGACCTGGCATCACCGGCCTATGGCAGGTTTCAGGTCGAAATCAGTTGAGCACTGACGACCTTCGTCAACTCGATTACCTGTATGTGGCTTCATGGTCGTTTTGGTGGGACCTAAAGATTTTATTCGACACTCCAAAGACGATGATACGAGGCGTCGGAGCTTATTGAGCGATGATTGAGTCAGCATCTAGTTCAAGGCCAGACCTACTCATCCGACTAGATCCCGAACGCGAACAGACCTGGCGCGTCCACCCTGCACAGCCAGACCGTCCATCGTGGACCACGTTATTATCCCACTCGACCATTGGATAAAGAACAATATGATTTCCCGCGCACAACTTGGGATCCAAACAACACTATTTCTCGCAACCCATCCCAAGTACCCATATCGCCGTCGGTGGCTTGCTGAACGCAACAAACCTCTCATGGAGCTACGCCAGCCCTGGTGGAATTATGAAGCAGCAGCTTTCATAAGGTCAAACCTCTCAGACGGAGCCACGGTATGGGAATACGGGGGTGGTGCTTCTACATCATGGCTGATGGATCTAAATGCTTCTATAACAACAATCGAACATGATCCGATCTGGTACACCACCCTGGTTTCCCTTTCCCAAAGTACATCTGTGCGAAACATTCCGTGTACCGAGTTCGGGACGATCTCCAGTGAAGCTGCTGAAGGATTTTTCGATGAATACGTCCACTCCATAGACGCGTGCCCGGATGAATCCCTAAACCTCGTGATTATCGATGGCAGGTGCCGGGTTGCGTGCGGCCAATCTGCTCTGCCAAAGATTGAACCAGGAGGATTCATTCTGTTGGACGACTCAGACCGTCACCGTTATAATCAGCTAATCGACGATCTCCATGATTGGGATTCCTTCATGTTTCGAGGTCTCAAGCCCGGTTCATGGGGTGTCGCCGAGACCACAATATGGAGGAAACCAACGACTGCCCAATGATGAGCTCAATACGAAGCACGTCGTCAAGTCATAGGCGGGATCGGATTCCAGGCATATCTTGTGTCATTTTCCAATGTCGGTCGTTCTGCCAACGGAAACTAGAACCAACAATGCCTCACCCCGCGGAGTCATCATGGAAGCAGCCGGATGACCCCAAGCATTCCTAATCCGGGTCTGGGCGATTATGACGAGCTTGAGCCAACCCCTGATCACGTCGAGTTAGACCCCGTCCTACTCGATGGCGGTGATGAGAGTACCGACACCGCGCCTGTATCGGTCCACCGAATCGCATTGGGCACAGGACTACAGCTCGTTATCCGCCTCATCTGCGCTGCCTTAGGCGCTCTATCCTGGGCAATAATATCCCGAAAGCTGGGCCC
This sequence comes from uncultured Acidimicrobiaceae bacterium, assembly GCA_963781305.1. GTDB lineage: Bacteria > Actinomycetota > Acidimicrobiia > Acidimicrobiales > RAAP-2 > DASXMT01. The sequence continues at coordinate 1,211,678 of CAWAFL010000011.1, read as the reverse complement.
CGCCAACTTTGGCGTATTCGCTCTTATCCTTTCCCTTCTGTCTCTTGGCCAGAATATCTCGGACTTTGGGACGACCACCGTCGGCATACGGGAAATGGCTCAGCGCCCCAAAGATCGATCTAAGATTTTCGCAGGGATCATCGGGATCCAATTTGTTCTTGGCACTACCATGTTTCTAATACTGAGCGTCGTCGGTATAGTAATCCTTCATTCACCCATTGAACGTCTGACGAGCGCAATCGTCTTTTTTTCACTAATCGCTGGAGTCATCTCTGAGTTTCAAGCAGTTGCTCAAGCTCGCCTAAGACCGGGGATAGCCGGCTTCTTACTATTCTCGCAGACTTTTGGACTCCTTGCCGTTGTCGGCATTCTCGCACTCAGCGGCGCTTCACTTATCTGGTATGGGATCGGCTGGCTAATCGCCGGAACCGTGCAAGGAATTGTTAGTTGGTTGTGCACCCGGCATCTAGTCCAAGTTGATTGGTCCGGCTGGCTACGCGAGGCCTTTACACTCTTTAGACAATCCGCTCTGTTCGGACTTTCCGTGGGCCTATTCCTGACGTACTACAAATTGGATTCCGTAATAGTCTTCTACTTTAAGGGTGCGGCAGTCAGTGGATATTATGCCGCCGCCTACCGCTTCATCGATGTCGTACAATTCATACCTGTCACGATTAGCAGCATCGTTACCCCTCTGATGAGCATGATGCTGACGGGCCGTGGAACACGCGGCGCGAAACAAGAGGTATATGCATTGGCGATAGTCGTCGTCACAGGGCTGGGTGGAATAATCGCCTTAGAAGGTTACATTTTCCGTACTCAGATTATTCACCTCGTCTATGGCAGTGCTTACAGTCAATCCGCCGCATTGTTAGGGGTACTCGTACTAGTTATTCCGTCTCTCAGTATCGGCTACGTAATCATGGGCATCGTCAACGCAGGGCGTCAGGTTCTCAGATTTGTCATTATCGCAGCTGCTGTGGCGGTAGCGAATATCGTTGCTAATCTCATCTTGGTCCCACATTTTGGAGCGATAGGAGCAGCGTGGGTAGCAGTCGCAACCGAACTCGTAGCAGCGATTGGGCTTGCAGTGCTCGTCGGCTGGAAACTCCGGTTGCGCTATCCAATCGTTAGATCAGTTCGAGTGGCTCTAGCCATAGGCCTCGCAGGACTGTCGGGGATATTTGCCCGCAAGATGGGGCTATTTTTGGGAGGATTCGTTGTTGCCGTGGCATTTGGTGCAGGAAGCATCTGCTTCGGCGGGATCCGAATTGCAGAGATTCGGTCTCTTTTGAAGCCTGGGCGGACGATAAATGCCTAGTTTAAATATATTCACACATTCGTCGAGGATCCAGTCCCGCCGGATCTGGCCCTTCAATCGCCGATCATTAACGGTGCCAACTGGATTCTTGTGGTGTGCATGTATCTAAACGGGACCCAGCACCTTTATCCAAGCGCCGACCTCGTCAAGGCTGAGGTGGCACGGCGACTGATCCGCAGCTTTCGACAGGACGTGCGTCCGTGTGCCGGGAGGCGTCTTTTAGGTTGCTGCCCCTTTCACAGGGACTGAAGCACGTGCTTGACCCTGCACATTGCTATGCGAAGCAACCCGAACATCGTCAATAAGCATCGGGAGTTCCGACTCGAGGATACATCAGTGTCCCATTCACGAATGCTGGCCGACACGAAAGGCCCACGCAAGGACTAACTCACAGCGCGCTTCTCAGAAGATTCTCATATTTGTCAAGCCACGGAACGAGGTCATGGCTCTCCGCCCACGACCTCGCTCGAATCCCGATGTCTTTTCTACCCGCAACAGCACTTGCGATCGCAGCAATTTCTGACGCCGCATCTCCTGCAAGTTGCCCACCTGCGGCAGTAACTACTGCGCCCGATCCTGATCCCTCATTTGCCACTATCGGAAGGCCATGTGCGGCGGCTTCCAACATGGTATTAGTTGGATATCCCTCGTTGGATCCGGTCGAAGTAAATAAAAAGACGTCTGCGGCATCGTAGATGTATCCCGGGTCCTTCTGATATCCGAGGAACTTGACTCTTGTCCCATCGGTTATTTCGCGGACTTCTGCATCTCCGGAGCCAGTCCCTGCCATAATTGTGGTGCCATCAAACAGCAGTCCAGCCTTGGCGGCCACCAATGGCAATTTGCTGTTGTTGACCTGACCAACCCACGCCAAGACACGTGCGGCATCGCCGATTCCGATCCGTTCACGGGCTTGCAATCTACGTTCCGGCGTAGGCACCGTAATCTTCAGTGTATTGATTGCGTTTGGGAGTACCCTCACGTTAACCCTCGGACCTACGATTCGCCCAACGTCTGTGGCGACCTCTTCAGAAACGCAGACGATGAGGCTCGCATGTACCGCCGCACGGCGGTACATGGCCTCCAGGAGACCGGAACCGGAGCCTCGAGGAAAGCGCCCGTGTTCAGTCCAGACAACAGGTCCGTGCTTGGATAACGTCTTGGTAAGCCCGATCTGTTCCCTCTTGAACTGGACGTGAAACAGATCCCCACCGAGGCATCGGATGATCTCCTCCACCGACTTTCGCTCGCTGGGCAGCGCGCCAATTTCAACATATTGCGACGCCCCCACTTTGGCCCTAGATCAGCGACTAGTGAAGGAAGGTGAGCATCCTTCCATCCAGACATGGATCCGACTAGATAGCAACTGTTACCTCGATCAGCCAAGCCTCGGTATAGCAGGCACATATGTCGCTCAGCACCACCTGATACGTCCGACTTACATACGACAACTGTGCGCACAGGTCTGTCTCCACATTGCTAACGGGACTGGCGCATGGATCACATTCAATCCACACGAGTTTACTTTGAACCGAGCGTAACCTCTCGGCTAATAGGCGTTGCAGAGCGGTGACCCGTTAGCGAAACACAGGCTCGAGCCATTTGAAGACACAGCCACGAAACAATTAAGATCGTAAGAGTGTAGTAAATATTGAATGCATCACCTTCAAACCACATCGTGATTACGAAGAAAACGGCAATGGAACACCACAGGTAATCAAACGGCTCTCGAAGACGCCGGCGAATGAATAGCGTCGAAAGTGATGCCATTATGAACCATGCCGCCATGGCTCCCACGGTTCCATATAGCGTCATGCTCGAGAAGCCGGCCCCTGAAAGGAACATGCCTGAGGCGCCAAAATGCAAGTAGCGAGATGATAGCTCGATGCTCAAAGACGTAGGCTTACCGGGCCAGAGCTGGGACGGGACAAATGTAGTAAGGGCTACGAGCCAGTTTTGTGGAGAGGCGTGTATTCCTTGTGCCTGGAGCATCTGCGTGAAAATCGCACCGTCGAACGTGTTGACGTTGGCCGCCGTGGGTAGCGAGGTAATCGGATTAACGGCGATGTGCGACAGAGTGCTAGAGAAGGAAAAGGCGAGGTGGCGTACCTTGGAGGCGCGCCAAATCGAAATAACGCTAAGAGCGATCAGTAGCACGTAAGCGAGAGCAGCACCGGTAAACAAGGATCGAATCTTTATATGCCGACTGGAGATCGCTCCGGCAGAAAGAATTGCGATGTAGCAGACGACGAGTAAGAGTGGCGTTCGAAGGTACGATGCCAATGTAATACCTGCGCAAAACACGATCAGCAGGTAGCGAATCGGCCGCCTGAAAGAACGCTTATCCTGCATCAATATGATAATTGCACACACCAGCAACCATCCCCCCGTAGTCAGGAACCCCAATCCTGACTGTGTCCCACGGCCAGCGAGCGTGCCACCCTGCTGACCACTCAGTGCGACCCTTGACACTGTGCCAATGACGATGGCTATGGCGACAAAGTATCGTGAATGTTCGGGACGCCATTTATCCCGCCGTGGCGCAACTCCCGAATAGTTCTTCGAGCCAAATACGACGGCGGCTTCCCCTGCGATAACCGTGAGCAAGCACAGAGATAGAAGTTTCATGGCTCCCGGCGCGGCGGCAAGAATCGACGTCAGCGAGTACCCACCTACTCGTTCGAGGATGTCCTGAGTGTTTCCGGACGATAGCGACCCATATTCCGGAATCACTATCAAGAATGTCCCGAGGGAGAGCACCCCGCTCAACATCCCCGCAGGAAGAATACCCTTGGAGCGTGCCGTACGGAGCATTGCCATACTGGCAAGTAGTCCGAGAATACAAATGATGATCAAGAACAGAAGCATCTACACTCCGGGTAGGACTTGGACATCCGTTTCTCGGCGATAAAATCGGATCGTCGAATCGGTACAAGGTAGCACCATCGCAGATGGAATGTGACTCTCAAGCTACCGGTTCTGAGCCTTACGTGAAGACAGATTCAACGCACTATCCAACAGGGCGTAAGCAGTCGCCTGGCCTTACGAGGCAGGATCATGATGATGTTCGAGATGCCTCCAACGCAAAAGGGGGGAAGCACGGAGACCAACCGGCAAGTTTGACCAGTTCACCCACAACTCTGATCACCTGGTGAAGAAGGCACCACTCGTGGGCAACGGCAACCTCCACTTAGGTAGTGCTTCATGGTCTTAGTCAGTGCCTTGTACTGTCCATCGCGATCTCCACAACCTGAGGTGAAACGCCTGACGTAACCCAATGTTCATCTGCAGCCTCGTTCGTAAGGCTCTTTGCGGCGAAATCGCAACGTAGAATCCAGGTCTATGCTCTTGCCCACGCTGCAACAACACCCTGAATGGAATGACGAGCTCTGGCGGACACCCAGGTGCAGGCGTCTCGCTCCGTGAGGACCAGAGCACGATTTCGGTCAGAACCTGATTCGGCCGATCTGCCTGTTGCGCTTGTCCACGACTACCTGACTCAGCGCGGTGGGGCCGAACGGGTCGCTCTACTACTTACTAAGGTGTTTCCGAAGGCCCCACTTTACACTTCTCTTTACGATCCCACAGGGACCTTCTCTGAGTTTCGATCTGCCTCTATTCATACAACACTTCTCAACCGAGTGAATGTCATCCGCAAGCATCACCGACTGAGCCTTCCCATCCTTGCTCCAACGTTTTCATCGCTGAGGATAAAGGCACGGGTCGTGCTTTGCAGCTCTAGTGGATGGGCGCACGGCGTCCAATCCAGCGGAAGCAAGGTCGTGTATTGCTACGCGCCAGCGAGGTGGCTCTATCAGGCCGACCGCTACTTGGGGAGCGCGTACGACCAGTAAGGGGGGCTCGAATCGTGGGAGCCGTGGGGGGAATTAGATGGGACGTTAATGCTAAAGCACTTCGATTGCTTAGTCCGACCCTACGAAAATGGGACCAACGCGCCGCTCACAGCGCAACTCGGTACTTGACTAGCTCGACCGCAATGGTTGACGCCATCCATGCCGCGTATGGAATTAGGAGCCGAATTGCTTCCTCCACCACCGGCCCTTTCTGCGGCAGGTCCCGCGCGAGCCGTTGAGGGAGTTGAGCCCGATTTTCTTTTATGTGTTTCGCGGCTCTTACCCTACAAAAATGTGGACACACTGATTCGAGCGATTGGAGGGGCTAACGAAACTCAATTGATAGTAGTCGGCGAGGGACCGGAACGTTCACGTTTGGAATCACTCTCAGGCCCCAATGTCCGATTTGTCGGTCGAGTCGAGGACGCCACCTTAAGATGGCTGTACAAGAACTGCCGAGCATTAATTGCTGCATCCTACGAAGACTATGGACTTACGCCATTGGAGGCTGCGACCTTTGGAAAGCCCTCGGTCGTGCTCCGTGCTGGGGGCTTTCTCGATACCGTCATAGAGGGAAGATCTGGTCTCTTTTTTGATGAAGCGCAACCTCAGGCCATTGCTTCTGCCTTGACAAGGCTCTCCGAAACTCACTTTGATCCAGAATGTCTACGATTACACGCCAGCCGCTTCGGGGAAGATCGATTTACATCGAGAATTCGTTCGGTTGTAGAAGAAGAGCTTGAAAGGCAGATCCACAGGTGAAATCATCATTGATGGACGGCCCCCCTGGCCAACATGCGGCGCTGGCACAGGCCGTTGTGTGCTATGCCACAGCTGACTGGGATGCTCCATTATGGACAAACAAGCAGCACCTGATGAGCCGATTGGCCGAGAGCGGCATACCCGTACTCTATGTAGATTCGCCCGGACATCGTGCCCCTACAGCCTCCGCAAGTGATGCACGCCGCATAGCGCATCGCCTGGCTCTCTGGCGCCCTTCGGCGACCGAAATCAGACCCGGACTTTGGCGAGACAGCCCCCTTCTGATACCCAATTACAGCCACGCATCGATTGTCTCGCTAAACGAACACCTCCTAAAGATGAGATTGCGCCGTAACGAAAGGGGGCTTCGTCTAGAGCGACCGCTTCTTTGGACTTACACGCCGCTTGCCTCGCCATTGTACGACCGCCGACGACACTCGGGACTTATCTACCACTGCGTCGATGACATCGCTGCTTTTCCTGGAGTGGATGGCCATCACTTCCTGCGGAGTGAGCAGGCCCTAGCGCGATCCGCAACTATTTGCATTGGTTCGTCTTTACACTTAGTTCGCCACCTTGAGGAGCTTGGAGCAAAAGACGTCAGATATTGGCCAAACCCGGCCGATACATATGCATTCAGCAGTGCAAAGGAGAAGGTCGGTCGCCGTCGGCGTGGGACGCGGCCCGTGGTCGGCTTTCTAGGGGCAGTCCAGGAGCACAAGGTAGATGTCGAACTTATTCGCAACTGTGCTCGGTCACTTCCGGAAGTCGACTTCGTGATTGCAGGTCCGTTAGGACACGGATTAGGTCGAAGCACACTCGATCCTTCTACATTCCCGAGGAATGTATCTTTCCCCGGATCGATCCCGCTCAAGGATGCCCCAGCCCTTGTTGCAACATTTGACGTCGGCATCATTCCCTATCGTATAAACGAATACACCGCTGGTGTCTTTCCAATGAAAGTGTTCGAATACTTGGCTTCTGGCCTACCGGTTGTCTCAACCGCACTACCAAGCCTCGTTGGTCAAGTCGAACACATCATCCTGGCGAGCGACCAATCGCAGTTCCTGAGCGGCCTAAATGCTTCTTTAGCGGCGCCGTCGAGCCCCAAAGCTGCTACCGTACGAGCAGATTATGCGTCGAAGTTCTCTTGGGAAAGGCGGGTCGACGATGCGATCGAGCTTATCTCCGAAACCTACCAAGATCATTCAAACGCATGAGAATATGTGTACCTAACTGCGATTCGATTAAGTCCTAGTCTTTGATGCAAAGAAAGGTGTAATCACTCGCCAACATCAACCGGCCAAGACTTGGTGACGTGACTTCCAGCGCCCTAGAAGCAAAGTACTTAGCATTAGCTTTGGCACGGTCCATCGGGGTCGTAGCCCAAAAGACTCTTCCTTCTCGAGTCTTGTTTGTAAGGATCTCAGCGTCGATTCGCATGCCTGCACGCTCGACAAGCCAGCGGGCAGAATTGAGTGAGAATTTCTGAATATGGCCAATGACCTTGGCAGCGGGAACATACGACGCACGATGAGAAGCAAGAGTGTCCTCAAGAGGAACCTCCCCTACCACAGTAGACGCAATGCGACCTGCCTCGACTAGCGTTCCTACGGGATCAGGAACGTGCTCTAACACGTGGGACAGAATTGCAATATCAAATGAGTCGTCTGCCGTTGGCACATGGCTACCATCGAAGACCTCAATCTCCTCGAGGCCTCGCCGCCTTGCTCGTTCGACCGGGTCGTCGGCTATTTCGTAGCCAACTAACCTGATGTCTGGTCGTTGTCGGTGAATGTATTCAAGTAGTGCTCCGTCGCCGCAACCGATCTCGATCAATGAAGCGCAGCGTCGGTTGCCAATGATCTCCAAAATGTGATTACCCTTGTGCTTCGCGCCTAAGTCTCGCCACTCGCCGAGGCGCGGGCCAGCGTTCCGGTAAAACTGCTCATACTGATCTCCCATGATCGCCATGCTCCCAATACTAGGATAATTTTGGCGTGCGCCGGTAACCCGAAACCGTCCAACATGTTCACTGATTGCGCCGATACCTCCGCCCACAGTTTGCCGTTACGGGTCGAGGGAAATAGTTCGATCAATAGGGTACTGAGCTGACTGGGACCGTCGAGAATGCTACGAAAGAACACGCTCATAGAGTGCTTGCGTGCGCTCACCTACCTTAGCCCACGTAAACTCTGAAGCAATTGTATTTACGCTGCTAAAGGTTGACAATCCATTCATGCACCTGGCCAATACCTTGGTTAGGTCCGTAATCGAATTAGCTGAAAACAACTCTGCACCCACAAGACCAGCTAATTCGCGGTAGGCGGGTATATCAGAAAGAACTATTGGAGTCCCGGCAACGATAGATTCAATGGGAGTTATCCCTAGTAGCTCGGGTCGAGACAGCGTCCGCCCATTCAAGGTTGAGAGAGTGGGAGAGACACACCATCTTGACGTTCGATACGCATAAGCTATTTCTTCATCAGACGCGGCTAGCTTGAACATCACATTGTGACCGTCTGCTAGACGATGCAAATATTCCAGGTATTCGTGGGACATGGGTGCACCTGCGACGAGACAAGTCGCTCCTTTCGGCAGTGCTTTAAGAAGAAGATGGACTCCCTTGTGCGGCAGGATCCTGCCGACATAGAGAAAGTCATAGCATTTCTCGCCTGAATTTATTTCCACTTGAGGGAGATGATCTCCACCGCCATACAGGACTTCGACCGGACGGGTTGTTGACCACCCAAGATCCGCCACACTGGTGTTGCTAATCGCCGCGAGTCCGGAGATTATTCGTAATCTATGGTGCCCCGCGACCCTGCCGACATTGCGCCACCCTCCGCCATAATCAGTCAATACGACGCGTGCCTGTGACCAGATTGACATCGACAGTCCCAGATCGGCAACGTGAGAATTGAGTTGATGAATGTGCACTATGTCTGCCGCTAGAACTGCTCGCTGCAATGTGCGCAAGCTACACGGTATCTGTTCCATTGAGGGCAACTTCACTTCTCGAATAGAAGTGTAGGACTCACCAACAACGGCTCGAATAGACAACTCAGAGTTTTTCGCGAGCGATTGAAGCAGGAAGCTCGGATATCGCTCACCCCCACCCGTGCTACCGGCCGAAAAGAGCCGAGGAGCCAAAAACAAAACTTTGGACCCCGCCGCGGCGCTCACTCGACTGTCGGAAACCATCTAGTCACTCCTCGGAGTCGAAGGGGCTCATTCTCAAATTGGCACTGGGCCTCTCTGCTTGCCCTTGGAGTGTCTTGAGGACGGCTTAGATCGTGCGCTTCCATTTCCATTTGCGGTTTCTGCTCCGAACTCCGCTCCATACGAATATCGGTAATACGCGTACGAGTCGTTCTCGGAAGCTCTATTGAGAGTCACGCCGACAAGCGGTGCTTCCACCCTGCCTAGGGTTTCGAGTGCACGAGCCACATCACGCCGTGTCGACACCCCGACTGACGTGATGAGCAAGACACCATCGACCTGGCTTGCGAGCACCGCTGCGTCTGTGACTGGCAGCACCGGTGGGCTGTCGATCAATACGATGTCGGCCATATTGGCCAGTTGGCCGAAAACAGCCTGAGCGCGCTTTCCGGAGAGGAGCTCGGACGGATTCGGAGGCCTAGGACCAGACGCTAGGAGATGAAGGCCAGCCACGGATTCAACCGACTGCAATGCATCTTCCAACTCAGCAGTCCCGAGCAGCACCGACGTGAAGCCGATGGCATTTGACAGACCAAAGAACTCGTGAATCCTCGGTCGCCGGAGATCGCAGCAGACGACCACAACGCTCTGTCCCGCCTCCGCCATCGCCGTAGCGACATTAGCAAGCGTCGTAGTTTTCCCGTCGGCAGCGCTAGGGCTTGTAAATTGCAAGGTTCGCAGCGATCGATCAAGTCCGAGAAATTGTATTGAGGTTCGAAGGCTTCGGTATGCTTCTGCAGGGGGCGACATGGGCGCACTCTTGCTCACCAGGTATGCATCATCCGTGCTGCGCCAATCGCCAATTGCGGGGATGAGGCCCAAGGTCGGTAGTCCGCCCGTCACCTGTTCTAGATCATCTTTTGACCGAATGCTCTCATCGTAATATTCAAGTACCAGTGCGATACCTATTCCGACCAATGCGCCAATGATGAATGCAAGAATACCGTTGATAACTGGCTTGGGGTCGGCCTGACTCGTGGGGACCGTGGCTGGACCAACCAACCGCCCGCCACCGGTATTGAGCGAGGCCGCGAACTGGTACTGCGACTGTTGGGTTTGAAACCCAATGAGCTGGGTCTGAAGTGCCGATAGTTGTGCCTGAAGTGCCGGCTGTGATTTGGCGGGTGCTGTAGAGATCTGCTGTTGCAAGGCATTGATCTGACTATTTAGATTGGTAATACGGCTTTGGACTATTTGTTCCGCATTGGTTAGTGCATTAATTGCCTGCTGCTGTTGCTGTTTTATATAGATAGACGCATACGCGTTGGCCGCTTCGGCCGCGACTTTCGCGTTTGGAGAACGGACCGATACGTTGACGACGTCAGTGGTGCCTACCTGCCCTACGGACACTTCTGGGGCGTGCTGGCACTTGTTTTTTGACAGCATTACTCACCGTGCTGCTCTCCATGATCTGGATATCGGTGGGGACATCAACGATGCTGGCGGAGGAGTTCGCTGATGCGTTGCTCGCCTGGAGAAGTGCTGAAGATAACTGAGGCGTCAGCTGAAGCTGGGCTGTGGCCTGATAGATGGGCGTTGTTACCACGTCGTAGGCGACGCTGGCCCCAACTGCAATGACAACTGTGAGAGCAATGATCCAACGCCGACGCCAGAGAACCTGTACGTAGCCCCGGAAGTTCAGCCCTTCCCTCTCTTGCTGTTGGTCCATGGCGGGGTACCCTACCGGTTGCCGGTTGCCGGTTGCGGCAGGGATTTTTAAATCTACGTGAATCTGACCTGGACCGAGTCGTCAGCTCTGTTCGACCTACTCGAGGTGCATCTTTACAGTGACCAGCACATTCGAGAGCTACATCTCCTTCTCCACTTCCTGGGCGACGTGACTGTGGACGTTCGCCGATGAAGCCCTACCGACACCGTCGGCAACACCGAGGCCATCGCTTTCGTTACGGCATAGGACACTGGAACAACCACAGACTTCACACTCAGCACTTCCATTCTGGACAGAAACGCAAGTCAGGCCGCAGACGGTGGGTTCTAGTAGTCGGCGGTGTGGTTGGACTAGTTGTAATTGCCCTACTCATTCTGGGTGGGCTCTCTTACCGTTCGCTCTTGCACGCACGGGATCAGCTGGATGACGCTCGCGCCACAATGACGCAAGCGCTCGGCAACCGCGACCAGCTCGACACTCTGTCGGGTCGCCAGCACGCCAAAATGGAAATCGCCAAGGTCAAGGCCGACGCCGTTTCGGCTCGATCCGGCTTGCAGTCCTCATGGGCGTTGAAAGTCCTTGGTCAGCTGCCCCTTCTCGACACTCAACGCAATGGGCTATTGCAACTAGTCACCGACGTCGAGACCACCACCGACGTCGGTGACCAACTACTCCAGCAGGTCGACAAACTCACTGCCAACAGCTCAGGAACGACAGTCTCGCTCCCAGATCTCCGAGATCTCGACGCAATGGTGATCGCTGGCCGCAACCAGTTGGCCCAGTCCAACCGACCGAACAATGGGCTCTGGGGACCCCTAGGGTCGGCCCGGGATTCCTTCAACGCTGAAGACCGAAAACTGACTGATCTGCTAGGAACGGGGAACGACGTGCTGTCGTACGCCTCCCTTCCTCGGCGCTGATGGACCTCGGACCTACCTCATTGCTGGAGAGAACAATGCCGAGATGCGTGACCAAGGGTCCGTCCTTTCGCTAGCCCTCATGCAGACTGACAGTGGCTCGTTCTCGCTTGGCTCAACCGACGTCGGTCGATGACCTTGACCTGTCATCTCCTGCGAACGTCGCGGTACCTCCAGGGACCCAAGCGATCTTCGGCGGACTACAGCCAACCCAGCTGTGGCAGTCGGTCAACGCCACCGCGGACTACCCCTTCAGCGGAGTCGACATGCAGGCCATGTACCAGCAAGTAACTGGTACCCATGTCGACGGTGTGATCGCGCTCGACGTACCGGCGCTCGTGAGTTTGCTCAAGCTGACCGGACCGGTCACGGTTCCCGGCATCGACCAACCGGTCACCGCGAGCAATGCCACCGAGTTGTTGTTGCATCAGCTCTACGAGGGGTTTCCAAGCGGCCCACAAACGGAGCGGCACGACGACATATCGGCAGTAGCTCGGGCGGTTGTCGACAAGATGAAGCACGAGCACATTGATCTTGCTGCGTTCGCCGAAGCCATCTCGAAGGATGTCGCCGGCCGTCACATTCTGGCCTGGGACGAGAACCCGTCCTACGAATCGTCGCTGACGAAGGCAGGGGCTTCAGGCGCGATCGACACCGTCGATCCCGATCGGACGTTCCACCTGGCAGTTCAGAGTGCAACAGCTGCAAAGCTCGACTACTACGTGACGACCGCCGTGCGCATGGACGTAACGATCACCGATCGAAACGAAGCCGTCGTCTACACCTACGCGACAATCTCGAACCATGCACCGGCAGGACAGAAGCCTTCGTACCAACTCGGGCCTGACAACATCAACTCATCCATCCCAGGCCAGTACGTATCTCGGGTCTACCTCTGGTCGCCGCGTGGATCAGAAACGGCCGCAGGAGTCCCTGAATCCGGCCTCGTCGTCAACCAGACCGCGATCTCTGTGCTCCCACAACAGCAACAGCAGGTCATTTTCAAGACGATCATCCCTCACGCCGTGAACCACGATCAGCTGTCACTCCACGTCATCCCGCAATCCACCCTGTCCCCGGATGCGATCACGATACAAGTGGCCGGGGGCCCAAACTGGACCGTCGAAGGCCGATCAACGGTGGACGCGACCCTCAGCAAGCCTCTCGATGCAGACTGGAAGCTTGCCGCACGCTCTTAATACGGCGAGCATGTTTATCGTACTGAGCGGATACATCATTCCGTGGTCGCCAACTCACGCTACTCATCGGTACGAACCGTCTTGCACGTTATCCGCACGGGGATTGTTTCCTATTCGTTAAGTCCGAGCGATTTCAATGAGAAATCGGGGACTTATCCTTCAATCGTGGTGATGCGCCGTGTATGTTGTCTGCACAAAGTCATTTCGGCTAGATAAATCTTTGCTAGCTGGCAGTTCCGCTCTCGGCGAGGAGACACCCAATGAAACTGTCCAAGCAGCTTGCGATGTTGGCGGGAGCCGTTGCTGTTGTAGGCAGCCTTGCGTTTGCCACTCCAGCTCTTGCCGCGCCGGGGTATCCCGGTACGACAACAACGACCATTGCCCCACCGGTTGGCACCCCTCCTGGGGGAACCGTCACGCTCGGGTGTGGCGGTAGCGAGGTAATTGCTATCGGCGACACTGAGAGTGAAGTGCTAACCGGATGTATCCCAGGCGCCACCTATACGATCACCATTGATGGAGATTCTGCTGGCGTCACTGTGACCGCCGATGGGAGCGGGACTGTGACGCTCGTCATCTCCGTGACCGATCCCCACATCAGCGTCAACGGATCCACTCCGGACCCGGCGGTTGTGGGAAATAACGCAGTCGTTTTGACCCCAACGTCTGGAACTGGCCCCACGGTGACCGACACTGTGATCATCCCGGCAGCGACAACCACCGCTGCTTCTGGCACTTCCTCTGGCGGATCTGGAGGGACAGTAGCAACCAGTAGCGGGTCACTGGCCTTCACGGGCGCTGATATTGCCGCCACCGTTGTCGGAGGGATCGCCCTGCTCGCAATCGGCACCCTGCTCGTAGTCTTCACTCGGAGGCGAGCAGGCCACCAGCGGGCCTGAGTATCTACGGGCTCGATGAGTCCCACATGCTGAGCTACACCAGCAATACCCGCCTATCGCAGGCGGGTATTGCTGGTTCTAGCATCCAAGGTTGAATCTGGCCTATGAACGATGATCCCCGAACCAGAGTTCCGCCATCGCAACCGTATTCCGATGGCACCGCCGAGCTCTCGGTCCCAGATGTCGAAATTGAGCTCCCCCCCTCGATAGTCGAAGCCATTGAGACTTCTACCGACGACGGTACGGAAGCATCCGAAAAGGACCGACTTCCACCCGGTGGGTCTCAGTTAGTGCACTGGCGGTCGCTTAGCGACGCGATTCTGTTCACCCTGATCGTTGTGGGTCCCACGATGCTGTGGGAGGAGATGTGGCGAGGGCAGCCCATGATCGATCAACCGCGGAGACCTTTGGGTAGCGCCAGCCGTGATCGCAGGTCTTGCCTACTTCATCGGTGGCAGTATCGCCGGACGGCACCGCCGCAGACGATCTGGAGCGGTGATCCAAGGTATTGCCTTGGCCGTCCCCACGTCGATCGTCCTGATCATCGCCGACATTGGACGCCGTATCGTCCTTAGCAAGGGCCTATCTTTGACGGTGGTCGGTCTGTGGTTCGGTGCCATCATTTCTACGATCCTGATCGCGACGCTCGGTGCTCTGTTTGGACGTTGGGCGTACCTTCGCTCACGAAAGAGACGGAAGGCCATTCACGCGCAGTAGCTATTCGGCCGGCGCTCGCCGACGAGTCCCAAGATTGCCAGTAGCACCGGAGAATGTTCTGGCGCGGGTTCGGCGCATGCGCCACGATTGAGGCTAGCGTCGGCCCGCAAGCGAACCGGGAGGGAACTCGTGAAAGACCTGAAGCTTGGCTTGCAGTTGGGATATTGGGGCTCTGGCCCACCGCCGAATGCCAGTGAGCTGGTAGTTGAGGCTGAAAGGCTTCGCTTTGACTCGATCTGGACAGCCGAGGCCTACGGTTCTGATGCCCTCACTCCCCTGAGCTGGTGGGGCTCGCAGACGTCCAACGTTCGACTAGGCACTGCCTTGTGCCAGCTTTCGGCCCGTACCCCGACCGCAATGGGTATGGCGGCGCTCACGCTGGATCATCTCTCCGGTGGGCGCTTCGTCCTGGGACTGGGCGTCTCCGGCCCTCAGGTGGTGGAGGGCTGGTACGGCCAGCCGTTCCCAAAACCGTTGGCCCGCACGCGTGAATACGTCGACATCGTGCGCCAGGTGCTCGCCCGGGAAGCGCCGGTCACAAGCCCCGGTCCCCACTATCCCCTCCCCTACCCCGGCGGCACCGGTCTGGGAAAGCCGCTAAAGCCCATCACCCATCCGTTGCGGAACGAAATCCCCATCATCCTGGGCGCCGAGGGGCCGAAGAACGTCGCCCTGGCCGCCGAGATCGGCGACGGTTGGCTCCCTATCTTCTTCTCACCCAATGCGGTGAAGGCCTTCGAGCCGTCGCTCGCCGAAGGCTTCGCCCGGCCGACGGCCCGCAATACCGCCGACAACTTCGAAGTGATCGCCTTCGCCCCCACCATCATCGACGACGACCTCGAGCGCGCCGCTGACGCCTATCGCCCCGGTCTTGCCCTCTACATCGGCGGCATGGGTGCAAAGGAGATGAACTTCCACTTCGACGTCTTCGCCCGCATGGGCTACGAGGCCGAGGCGCACAAGGTTCAGGACCTCTACCTCGACGGCCACAAGGACGAGGCGGCCGCCGCCGTCCCCACCGCTCTCATCGAGGATGTGGCCCTGGTCGGCCCCAAAGAAAAGATCCGCGACGACCTCGAGGCTTGGAAGGAGTCGATCGCCACCACACTCCTGGTTGCCGGCAGCATCGACACCCTCCGAACCATGGCCGAGCTGGTCCTCTAATTATCGCTTCACTGTGACAGCCGTCCTCTTTGTCTGTAGCGGCAACATCTGTCGCTCCCCTACCGCTGCCGCCCTCCTGACTGCCCGGGCAGCCGACACGGGTGAGGCCATCTCCGCAGCGTCGGCGGGAACCCTCGACCTGGATGAGCCCTCCCCTGCCGAGGTCGTCGCTGCCGCCGCCGACCTCGGCGCCGACGTCTCTGCCCACGTGGGCCACCGTTTCACACGGGACGACCTGACCCATGCCGACCTGATCCTAGGCATGGCCCGCGAGCACGTACGCGAGGTCGTCCTCGCCCAACCCGATGTGTGGCTACGGACGTTCACCCTTCGCGAACTGGTCCGGCGCGGCCACGCCATCGGCGGCCGCAACCGGTTGGAGTCACTGAACGACTGGCTCGCCCGCGCCCATCAAGGTCGTCGACACGCCGACCTGCTTGGTAGGTCGAACGAGGACGATGTACCCGATCCCATGGGTGGTTCGCCCAGTGAGTACCGAGCCTCGGCGAAGCAGATCGCCGGACTAATCGACGAGCTCATGGCGCTGGCCTGGCCACTCCAGCTCGCCCAGCAGGATCAGTAGCCGGCGGGAAGCAGCGGGCTGAGCTCGCCGAAGAAGTAGAACAGCAACACCAAGAGCCCCGCCGCCCCGACCACGTATACCCACCAGTGCCGTAGCCGCCGGTACACCAAGCAGACCGCCAGAGCGAAGACGGCACAACCGAGCCCCCACCAGATCGCTCCTGCATAGCCCGCCGTGGTTCCCTCGAGTTCGGCACTGCTACTACTTGTGGTGTTGTTCTTACTGGGTGCGTCTTTCTTCACCGGAGCGGCGGCCACGACGGGTGACACCAACGAGGCCGTCACTACCATGCGGGTCGACGCGCTGTACCGGGGATTGCAGGTAGTCAGAGTCATCGTCGGTGTGGCCGTGTCGTCGAGCACGGCCACATCGCTTGGGTCGACAACTTGCGTCTGGGTCACGTTGTACTGGAACTTGCCCTGGGTGGTAGTGAAGTAGATGGGATCGCCAGGCGCCAGCTGATCGAGATTGTAAAAGGGAGCGGCGTAGGTGGTCCGGTGGCCCGCGAACGCGGCATTTCCAGGATTGCCGGGCAACGACGTGTTGCTGTAGTGGCCAGGCCCCTTCTCCAGGTCCTCCTCATCGGTGCCCTGGACGACCACGTAGTTGATGCCGATCTTGGGAATGTCAATGATGCCGATGGGTTCGCCGGGCGCGGCCGGAGGAGCAACCGGCTGAACGCTCGAGATCGGTTCCGTGGTGGGCGTCGTCGATCCGGCGCTCTTCGGCGCCGTCGTCGGAGTCGAGGACGAGACGTGATGCGCATGCAGTTCTTTTTCGAACTGCTGGCGTAGCGCATTCTGGTGGCTCGCCGTGCTTAGTCCCGTCCCCCAAAGCTCATAGGCAACGAACAACATCACGAGCACGCCGGCCGCGAGCAGCGCGACGCCGAAGGACCGCAACACCCGCCGAATGGTCATCCCGAAGGGTACCGGACACATCGCTTCCACGGGTGTCGCGAACTGGTGCAATGCATAGCAACCGACTGGCGTGTTGGTGTTCGTTCGTGAGCGTTGGTCTCTGTGTTTCAAGACGTTATCCACCACCGTGATCGTCAGGCACTACCTCCGCCACCTTGTAGTGCCGATGTCACGCGCGGTAGCTGTGCGAATCAGTTCACCGGGTTGCCAAAGATCTTCCGATCGGACGCGGTGGGGTCGTCGCGATCGCGTCACCGGCAGGCGTACCGGTCGTTGTTCGACTGTGGGATGCAGATGCGACGGGGGGACGGGCGCCAGGGAATATGAACGCTCTATGAACGCAACGAATCCCTCTCGCCTTTGCGGATGAGGGGGAAATAGCATCAGCTCATGTAAGGCGTCTTCGCCTTCACTGGCGCCAATGGAGGCAGTCACAACGAATACCCTGGCGGGGCTGATTGGCTTGACGATATCGAGCGGCTGGCGATGAGGATCGCGGGTCGCCGGAAGGACCAGGTCCTCCTCGCCGAGATCGTCGCTCTAACCCCACCGAGCAACGCACCATTGGTGTCATCGCCCCGCCACGCGCGACGCTGATCGTGTCAGATGACGCCGACCCACCAGACTGAGGCCAGATGACCACGGACGTCGCAACAACTCCCTCCATCGGCCCTGTGGCGTACTTCAGCATGGAGATCGCCATTGCCGACGCCCTGCCGAGCTACAGCGGCGGACTGGGGGTGCTGGCCGGCGACCATCTCCGCGCTGCCGCCGACCTCGAGCTTCCCGTGGTAGGGGTCACACTCCTCTATCACGACGGCTACTTCCGCCAGCACCTCGACGCCGAAGGGCGCCAGCACGAGTCCACGGTGCGCTGGGCTCCGTCCGATCTCCTCGAGCCGCTCGACGTTCAGGCCAAGGTGAAGATCGGTGACCGCGAGGTGGTGGTCGCGGTCTGGCGTCTCGAGATCACCGGGGTCACCGGGTTCCGAGTCCCCGTCTACTTCCTCGACACCAGGGTCGCCCTCAACGAACCCGAGGACCAACTGATCACCGACCAGCTCTACGGGGGTGACCTCGAGCACCGGCTTCGCCAGGAGATCGTGCTCGGAGTGGGAGGGGTCGCCGTCCTGGAGAAGCTCGGCCACACCGAGATCTCGACCTACCACATGAACGAGGGCCACTCCGCCCTCCTCGCCCTTGCCTTGCTCCGTCGGCTCGCTCCCACCGCCGGACAGGCCGAGCCGGCCCACATCGACGAGGTCCGCTCGCGCTGCGTGTTCACCACCCACACCCCGGTGCCAGCCGGGCACGATCGGTTCCCGCCTTGGTTGGTGAGCGAGCTGCTCGGCGCGGACGCCCTCGAAGAGCTCGAGCGGGTGGGGGCGACCGAACACGGCGAGCTGAACATGACCCTGTTGGGCATGACCTTCTCCCGGTCCATCAACGCCGTGGCGCTGCGCCACGAGCTGGTGTCCAAAGGCATGTTCCCGCAATTCGACATCCACTCGGTCACCAACGGCGTCCACGCCCCGACGTGGACGGGACCGGCGTTTCAGCGGCTCTTCGACCGGCACATCCCATCGTGGCGGCGAGACAACACCGGCCTGCGCTACGCCAGTGGCATCTCGCTCGACGAGGTGGCCCGGGCTCACACCGAGAGCAAGCGCGTTTTGCTCGACGAGGTCACCGCCCGCACCGGCCACCGGCTCGACCCCAAGGCGCTCACCATCGGTGCGGCGCGCCGGGCGACGCCCTACAAGCGGACCGACCTGATCCTCTCCGACCTCGATCGTCTGGAGGCCATCTCGTCGGTCACCCCGATCCAGATCGTCTACGCCGGCAAGGCCCACCCAAAGGACGACCCGGGCAAGGAGCTGATCGCCCGCATCGTCCGGGCCGGCGATTCCCTCGCCGGTCGGGTGGAGGTGGTCTACCTCGAGGACTACTCGATGACCCTGGCCGGGATCCTCTGCGCCGGGGCCGACGTGTGGCTGAACACGCCGACCAAGCCCCACGAAGCCTCGGGCACCAGCGGCATGAAGGCGGCGCTCAACGGCGTGCCCAGCCTGAGCGTGCTCGACGGCTGGTGGATCGAGGGCCACGTCGAAGGGGCGACCGGGTGGGCGGTCGGCGACGCCTCTCCCGAGAGCGATGACCGCGTCGAGGGGGCCGACATCTACCGCAAGCTCGAGGAGGCCATCCTGCCCCTCTACTACGGCCGCCCGACGGCCTTCACCGAGGTCCGTCGCTCGACGATCGCCCTGAACGGCTCGTTCTTCAACACCGAGCGGATGGTCCGCCAGTACGCCGATCGGGTCTACCGAACGGCCAAGCGCGTCCCCCTGGGCTCCGCCGACTGAGGCCGACAGCCCCAGCTCAGAAGGTCGACCAGTCGCGATCGAACCACCGTCGGATCCGAGTCGACCCGAACTCGGCCTTCTGGTCGGCCAATCCACTCGAAGGTGCCTCGTAGGTGCCGGTCGGAGGCTGACCGGTGAGGAACGTCACGTCGACCCGGGCCACCTGCCCCTGCCCGAATTCGAGGTAGCACTGGCCGTGTCCGCCGTATGTCTCCGATGTCTGCCCATCGGCGGCCGCGGCGATGATGGCGGTGGCCACCACATCCGCCTGCCCCTCGGCGAACACCCCCGCCTTGGGCGTCCCCACGCTGGTGACGTCGCCGACGGCGTAGACCCCGGGAAAGGAGGTCTCGAGGGTCAACGGATTCACCGGGATCCATCCGTCGACGCACATCCCCGACGCCTCAACCACGGCGGGCACCTTGTGCACCGGCACCCCAAGGAACAGGTCGTAGGGGATCTCGTCCCCGTCGGCGACTTCGGCCACCTTCCTCACCGGGTCGAGTGCGACGATCCGCTGATTCGGACGCCAGCGAATGTCCCGCTCGGCGAAGGCGGTCAACAATGCCTCCGATGCTGCCGGGGACGGCGGGATGGGAGCCCCCATGGGCATGACCAGCGAGACCTCCGAGCTGTCCCGTAGCCCTCGCTCGGTGAGGAAGTCGTGGACGAGCAGCGCCGTCTCGCTCGGGGCCGGCGGGCACTTGAACGGGGTCGAGGTCACTCCGACCACCACCCGGCCGCCCTTGAAGTCGGCCAGCACGTCACGGAGGGCGAAGGCCCCGGGCACCGTGTAGAACTCGTTGCCGCCCTCCACCAATCCAGGGGTGGCCCCTGGGTCCAGGTCGGCACCGAGCGCCACCACCATGACGTCACCCTCGAACGAGCCGGCGTCGGTCTCGACTCGGCGTTGCTCGGGGTCGATCGCCTCGATGGTGGCCTGCACGAAGCGCACCCCCGGCTTCACCAGGTCCCGGTAGGGATGGACTACGGCGTCGGCCACCGTCCGCCCGAACATCACATCGAGCTTGGAGAAGCCGAAGATGAACCCCTCCGCCTTGTCGATGAGCACGACGTCAGCCGCGTCACCGAGCTCCTCGGACAGCCTGCTGGTCAGCTCGAGGCCACCGAAGCCGGCACCCAGCACCAGATACTCGCATCAGGTTCTCATTTCCGCTCGGGAGCTCGGTCTGGTCTGGTCAGCTTGGCTGGGGCACGATGCGAATGTAGGGCTTGGGTTCGTCCCACGTTCCGTAGATCTCTTTGGCCTCGTCGTTCGACACCGCGCCGGTGATGACCACGTCCTCGCCCTGCTTCCAGTTGACCGGCGTGGCCACCCGGTGCTTGGCCGTCAGCTGGAGGGAGTCGATGACGCGGAGCACCTCGTCGAAGTTGCGGCCGGTGGTCATCGGGTAGATGAGCATCAGCTTCACCTTCTTGTCCGGGCCGATCACGAACACGTTGCGCACGGTCTGGTTGTCGGCCGGCGTCCGGTCCTTGGGATCGCCCGACGTGCTGGCGGGAAGCATCCCGTAGAGCTTGGACACGTTGAAGTCGGTGTCACCGATCATCGGGTAGTTGGGGCGGGTGCCCTGGGTCTCTTCGATGTCGTCGGCCCAACGCTGATGGTTGTCGGTGGAATCCACAGAGAGCCCGATGACCTTGACGCCCCGGCGATCGAACTCGGGCTTGAGCTTGGCCATGTAGCCGAGCTCGGTCGTGCAGATCGGCGTGAAGTCTTTGGGGTGGGAAAAGAGAACTGCCCACGAATCGCCGATCCACTCGTGAAACTTGATCCGACCCTCGGTAGAATCAGCCTCGAAGTCCGGTGCCGTCTCACCTATTTGTAGTGCCATGTGATTCTCCCCTAGATCTTGCGTCCCGGTTAGTGGTGCTGTGACCACTCTACAGGTCTTAGTAGATTGGATCAAGTAATACTCGATCCAATCTACTGATGGTTATACAATGAGCTGCTGTGGCCCCCAACCGCCGACCAGAGACGACCTCGCTCTATCACTCTCCGCTCCGGGCAAAGCAGGCTGCCGAGACACGGCGGGCGATCATCGACGCCGCCATTGCCCTCTTCGGCGATCGGGGCTGGGCGGCGACGACGATGCCGATGATCGCGGGAGCCGCCGGCACCGCGGTCGACACCATCTACTCCACGTTCGGCTCCAAGTCGGCATTGATGATGGCCGCCATCGAGGTCGCCATCGTCGGCGACGACGAGGAGGCGGCGATGAAAGATCGTGCCGACTTCGCACTGTTGGGAAAGGGCCGGAGATCCGATCGCCTGCGTGCCGGGGTGCGCTACACGGTCCGCGTCTACCAGCGCTCCGTACCGATCTTGAGGGCGCTACAGGAGGCCGCAGCCAGTGACGATGCGGCGCGCAAGAGACTGGCCCAATACGACGAGGACCGTCGCAACCTGACCGCGGCCGGCCTGGCGCTCATTCTCGGGAGCGCAGTACACGAGAAGGTGGTCGACGCCATCTGGGCCCTGACCAGTCCTGAGGTCTTCGTGTACCTCACCGAAGGAAGAGGGTGGTCGGTGGACGACGCGGAGGACTGGCTGGTGCACATGTCCACCGCCGCCATCAGCCACCGCGGCGCTGATGCCGATTCTCCACCATGATGTACCCGACCGAAAGCAGGTAACGGTGGACAAGGACTCCGATCCCAGTGACCCACCTGTCGTGGTGGTCGGCGCCGGTCCTACCGGGCTGCTCCTAGCCGCAGAGCTGGCCCGACGAGATGTCGACTGCTTGTTGATCGACGCCCACGATTCCCCGCTCGATTGGGACCGGGCCACGGTGGTGCACGCCCGGTCGATTGAGATCTTCGAAGCTCTGGGACTGGCCGACCGCTTCCTCGATGAGGGCGTGAAGGTCCGCGGCGCGCAATTGCGCTCCGACGGGCGCGCACTCGGCCTGATGGACCTCGGCATGGCGGACACCCGTTATGGATTCGACCTGGGGGTCTCGGAGGAGTTCACCGAATCGGTGCTCATCGACTACCTGGCCGACCACGGCGGTGCCGTGACGCGGTCGGCCCGCCTCGTCGATATCCACGATGGGACCGATAGCATCGTCGCCACCATCGAGCAGCACGGGGAACGCCGCGACGTGACCACCTCGTGGATCGTGGGATGCGACGGAGTGCACAGCACGACGCGTCGGCTAGCCCAGATCGACTACCCCGGGACCGACCTCGAAACGGCATGGGCGGTGTTCGACGCCACGCTCGTGGGTTGGGACGGCGACTTCGACCTGATCTACCCCCACTTCGACACGCCGTCGGTGATCCTCAGCCCGCTCCCCCACCGGCGCTGGCGGGTCTACGTCCGTCCGACGTCGGAGACGAGCGACCTGGTCTCCGACGCCGCCACCACTATCCATCGCTACGCTTCTTCGGTCGAGTTCACCGCGGTGGAGAACCCGACCCGGTTCCAGTGCCATTCCCGTGTCGCTTCCCGCTTCAGGTCGGGCCGGGTGTTCCTGGCCGGCGATGCCGCTCATACCTGCTCACCATCGGAAGGTCACGGGATGAACACCGGCATGCAGGATGCGTTCAACCTGGGCTGGAAGCTGGCCTTGGCCTGCCGGGGGGCCGCCCGGCCCGGCCTGCTCGACAGCTACGAGGAGGAGCGCCGCCCGGTCGCCCTGCGGATCGCCGCCTCCGGTGACGTCTTCGAAGGCAATCAGGCCATGACGTTGCAGCACGAGCGGACGGCACGCGACGACGGGATACGCAAGACCTTTGCCGACTCCTCGTCCTCCCATCATGAGGCCGTTGCCGCCGCCGAGCTCGACCGGTCCTACGCCGATTCCAACCTGGTGAGAGGCGATGCCAACGACCGGCTGGGGCCGGGCGTTCTGTTACCTACCACTGCTTCGGTGCAGCCGTTTGGCGGTGAACCCCTCGCCCTTCACGAGCTGGCTCACCGCTTGGGCCACACCGTGTTCGTCCTGGGCGGGAACGCCGCCACCGGCGAGGAAGTCCTCCGGTTAACCGCCGAACTGCAGTCGATCACTCTCGGCGCATCGGTCGACGCTGTTATCGGCCTCTGCACCCGCCCTGAT
Source organism: uncultured Acidimicrobiaceae bacterium (assembly GCA_963781305.1). Lineage (GTDB taxonomy): Bacteria > Actinomycetota > Acidimicrobiia > Acidimicrobiales > RAAP-2 > DASXMT01. The sequence goes on along the minus strand of CAWAFL010000011.1, from coordinate 1,188,006 downwards.
GGCCTGCCGATCGGCCGGATCGACGAGTCGGTTGCCGATCAACTGGGGATCTCCGGGGTCACGGTCCTGGCCGTTCGTCCCGACCGCTTTGTCGGTTTCCGCCACGACGGCACGGATCACCGCGCCATTACGGGTTACCTGGCCACGTTTGGGTAGGGCCGCGAGGCAATCCGATAGCCTTCCCTGCCCGTTGGCTCGTCAGGCTGCAATGTTCGAGGGAGATTCCATCCAGTCGTGCCCGCACCCGCTAAAACGATGGAAGTGAGGTCGCGGATCTCCACATTCACCTGATCGGTGGAGTGCGGGAGCGGGCGATGTGTCGCCACACTCTGGGCACGTATTCGAAGGGTCGTAGGGCCGAAGTGGTGACAACTGTGCCTCCGTTTGCTGGGAAGTCCATCCTCTACCCAGACACCCCATAAGTCACGTTACAGCTCGATTACATGTCGGCTTTACAGTCCGTTCACACTAAGTGCATGATGCCGAAATCGGATTCCTTTATCGTTGCCGTTAACAGCCCCCCATAGAAGGTGAAGCCCTGCTGATCGTTCGGACGGCGGGGCTTCACTTTGTCGCCGCCGAAGGCAGCGTCCTCGAATATCGGATCGGTGCCTGTGGCGCCACCGGCGAGCAGCGACGCCGTTGCTATCGTCGTGGCACGCATGGCCACCCCGGAACGGCAGAGCACCTTTACCCGGTTCCCTCCTCTGCGCCACCCTCGCCGCGTGCGCGCTGCTGCTCTGGGAGTGGCGGTGTTGGTCATCGCCGTCGCAGTCGCCTCGGTGGTGCTGTTCATCAAGCCGGCCACCAATGCGCCGGCGCGCTCGGACGCCGTGGTCGTGTTGGCCGGGGCGAACAACGCCGGCCGGATCGCCAAGGGCATCGAGTTGGTGCGGGCCGGATACGCACCTCGGCTGTTCGTCTCCGCCCCCGGCTTCGCCGACTGCCCCAAGTCCCTTCCCTCCGTTCCCGTCACCTGCTTCAACCCGAATCCCACCACCACCCAGGGAGAGGCCCGGTACGCGTCGGCACTTGCTGATCGCCACCGTTGGCACCAGATCATCGTGGTGTCCGGGGCCCAGCAGGTGACCCGGGCCCGGATCCGCTTCGACCGGTGCTACCACGGCACGGTCCTTATGGTCCCCGCCGAACCCGGCGGCCTGGGAAGTTGGGTCGCCAGCGTGATCTACGAATGGGGCGCACTCGCCAAAGCCTTGATCTGGCAGCGGGGTTGCTGACCGGATCGTTGACGACGGCCGGCCGTCCTTCGAGACTCCGACCCGCCGGTGTCCGTCCTCTCCGACGACCCCACATGGGCGATCTCCCACCCAGCTGACCGCGGCCCTTGTTGGCCGAGACGATCCGCGGTTTAGAAACCACGCCCGGCGATAGGATGGCGTAGCTCGCAGGGAACACAACCACGTCTAGCAATCAGATAGCTACAGCACGCGGTGACAAAACCACGTCTGGTGATATGCTGCGTACCAAATCCGACTTGCGGCGAGAGAGATGGCTGAACATGGTGCCCTGGTTTTACTGGCTATTAATTGCACTGGTCCCGTCAATCCTCGTCGGCTTCGTGTGGCCCATCCATTTGACAGTGCAGAGCCACCGCGTCGAGAACCGGCGGCGACGCGAAAACCTCGTCGTGTTGCATCGTCAGCTGGACCCCAAACAGCCTGTTTGACCGACAATGCGTTAATTCGCTGCTGACGGCCGGCGCTCTTTGCCGGCTCGGACCTCGATGGCGAACAGTGGGGACTGGAGCTCAGGCCGTTGGCACCCAGCGAAATCGTGCAGAGTTGAGCGCATGGACGCAGAACGGCGAATCCACCGGCTCGGACTGACCCAGCCATGAGCACCGTGGCTTCGGTACACCTCTGGGGCCGGGCCATCGGGGCCGTGGTGCTGGAGGATGGCAGCGACACGGCCGTATTCCAGTACGACCCGGACTTCGCCCGGAGCGGCATCCAGGTCTCCCCCATCACCATGCCGTTGCGGCCGGAGCCGTACTCCTTCCCCGCTCTACCCAAAGAGACCTTCCGGGGTCTACCCGGCATGCTGGCCGACTCCTTGCCCGACCGCTACGGCACTGCGCTGATCGATACGTGGCTGGCCTCGGAGGGTCGCACCCCTGCGAGCTTCGATGCCGTGGAGCGGCTCTGTTTCATCGGCACCCGCGGCATGGGCGCACTCGAGTACGTCCCCGCCGCTGGCCCAGGAGCCAAGGGAGATCAGCACCGAGATCGACATCGACAGCCTCGTTGCCATGGTCTCGGAGGTCTTCACCCAACGAGCCGAGCTGATCGCCTCGCTCCAGGATGGCGACAAGAAGAAGGAAGAGGCGTTCGGGGACATCCTGCGTGTGGGGACATCGGCCGGAGGGGCCCGGGCCAAAGCAGTCATCGCATGGAACCCCACCACCCACGCCATCCGCTCCGGGCAGGTGGACGCCGGGCCGGGCTTCGAGGACTGGATCCTCAAGTTCGATCTGGTCGGCAACCGGGACACGGACCTCGATCGTCAGCACCAGGGCAACGGAGCCGTCGAGTACGCCTACGCGGCCATGGCCCGCGCTGCGGGCATGGCCGTGTCCGAGTGCCGCCTGCTCGAGGAGCACGGGCGCCGCCACTTCATGACCCGGCGATTCGACCGTCCCGGTGGCGGCGCCAAGATCCACATGCAGTCGCTCGGAGCGGTGGCCCACTACGACTTCAACCGGTCCGGCGCCTATTCCTACGAGCAGGCGCTCCAAGTGATCCGCCGGCTCGGCTTGCCCATGGCCGCAGTCGAGGAGCAGTTCCGGCGCATGGCCTTCAACGTCATCGCCCGCAACCACGACGACCACGTGAAGAACATCGCCTTCCTCATGGACCGAGAGGGACGGTGGAGCCTCTCCCCCGCCTACGACATCAACTACTCGTACGCACCAAACGGAGTGTGGACCAGGCAGCATCAGATGTCTCTCAACGGCAAGCGGGATGACTTCGTCATGGAGGACTTCCGGCAGTGCGCCGACAGTGCCTCGATGAAATGGGGCCGAGCAGAGGAAATCGTCGGAGAGGTGCGCGGTGCCGTGGCCGCCTGGCAGACCTTTGCCGACGAGGCGGCCATACCGGAACGGAATGCCGAGCGAATTGCCGCAGCCCACCGGCTCGACCTGCCGAGCTGAGCTCCTGGACCCGGACGTTGGCGACAGACCACCCTTACGGCTCGCCGTAGTTCTTTCTGTCAATTAGTGGTACCGCTGCACCCTGAATCAGAGCAACCGAGCATCCGTGTACTCCATTTCCGTTCTTCAGTTTCCAAACGATGTACTGTAACTACTGAACTTCGATCGGTTTGGAAACGAAGGAAGGAACCGCATGTACGGCGCTCGCGAATCATCCCAGAGCAGCTTCTGGGTGGGGGGCCCGACCGCGAGCGCGATCCCGGTGTCGGCATGACCAAGCTGGCCCTCAACCGGGACACCCACCTCACTCGGGAGGAGATCGCGGCCGAAGCGCTCCGGTGCTTCGACGAGTCGGCCACAGCACCAAGCATCCGCCACTTGGCCTCGGTCCTCCGGGTGACGCCGTCTGCCATTTATCACCACTACCTGTCGCGGGCGGCGATCATTCAGGCCGCCGTCGACCTGGTCTGGGACGAAGCCATCGCCCGCTTCCTCGAACTGGTACCCGATCCCTTCACCGCCGACCCGGTCGAGGTCCTCGTCACCGCGGGCATTGTCACCAGGGAGACGTTCACAGCCCACTACCAAATAGCGCCGTTCATCACCGTTACGCCGCAATCCAGCGCGCCGCTGTCCGCCATCCTGGCGCTTATGGCCAACGTCTTCGAGCGGATGGGAATGGATGACGACGAGGCGGCCGCCGCGTTCCACATCTACGCCTCGTTCACCATCGGCTCGGTGCTGTTCGCAGCCACCCGCCGCATCACCGACGAGCAGCTAGTGCTCGACGGCGCGGCCGGGCATCCTGGAGAGCAACCCAATGTCAAAGCGACGGGCCTCACCAACGATCAGCCGGCAGCGGGTTCGCCCACCATCGAGATCCAACAGGCAATCGGCGAGATCATCGACCTTTCCACGGCTGACCCAGACCGGGACGCTGCCCTTTTCGAGGACGGATTGCGTCGCCTGGTCAGCCAGGCCAAGCGCACCTAGCCCCGTGTGTCGGGCCTGTCGGTATGGGTTGCTCGCCCGAAGGGGAGGCTTGGCAGAACCAGGGATCCCCACCCTTCAGCGAATTGACGCCGCGCCCCGGTCCCAGAGGAGCCGATCCCGGCGCTGAGCGGTCCTGAAGCCAGAACGGGCCAGGCCCGCTCGGCGGGTTCAGACCGGCTCGGCGGCCAGCATCGCCCCCAGGCGCAGGAGCTGTTCGGTGGCCCCGCCCAAGGTGAGCTCGAGCTGCTTGGTCAACAGGAAGTACCGATGGAGCGGATAGGCGCGGTCGACCCCGACCCCACCGTGCAGGTGCACGGCGGCGTGGACTACCCGTTGGCCACCCTCGGCGGCCCAGAACTTGGCCACGGCGACGGCGTCATCGGCCGGCAGTCCCTCGGCGATGCGCCAGGCGGCTTGCCACGCGGTCAGCCAGATGGCCTCGCTGTCGACATAGGCGTCGGCGGCCCGCTGGCCCACGGCCTGGAAGGTGGCGATGGGCCTGCCGAACTGCTCACGGGTCTTGGTGTACTCGGCGGTGAGGGCCAGGGAAGCGGCGGTGACGCCGGCCTCGGCCACAGCGGCCGCGGCCGTGGCCCTGAGCACCAGCCAGTGCACGATGTCCGAGCCGGTGGTGGCCGAACCGAGCAGGTCGTCGGCGGTCAGGGCCACATGGTCGAACTCGAGGATGGCGTCGGGACGTCCGGCGTTGGTCAGCTGCCAGGTGCGCGAGACACCGGTGGCCGACAGGTCGACCAGGAACACCCCCACGTCGCCGGTGCTCAGCCGGGCGGGCACCACGGCCACGTCGGCGACGAGTCCGGAGGGCACGCACGACTTGGCTCCGGTCAGGGTGTAGCCGGCGCCCGCCTTCTCGGCCGAGAGGGCGGGGGCATCGGGAGTGCCGCCCAGCTCCACCAGCGCCGTGGTCACCACCTCGTCGCCGGCGACCACGCCGGGAAGCCAACGCTGGCGCTGGGCTTCCGAGCCGAACTCGGCGATGGCCGGGGCCCCGGTGGCGATGGTCTCGATGGCCGGCACGTAGGCGGCGCTCTTCCCTGCCGCCTCGACGACCAGTGCCGCCTCGATGAAGCCCAGGCCGGCCCCGCCGACGTCCTCGGGGAGGTTGATGCCGGTCAGTCCGGCGCTGGCCAGCTCCGACCACAGCTTGCGGTCGAACCGGGGGGCATCGGCGTCGGCCTCGATCTCGCGCAGGCGCTCATGGGTGGCCAGATCGGTGAAGATGCGGGTGGCCAGCTCCCGGATCGACTCTTGGTCCTCACTGAATGAGAAGTCCATTGCTCTGTTGTCTCCGTCTTCTCTGGTGCGTCGTCTATCGCAGCGACCGGGGCAGGCCCAGGCCGAAGATAGCAATAAGGTCACGCTGAATCTCGTTGGTGCCGCCGCCGAAGGTCAGAATGACCATGGAACGGGCGTACATCTCGAGCCGACCGGCCAGGACGGCCTCGGGGCTCCCCCGGGTCAGGTAGCCGGCCTGGCCGACCACCTCCATCATGAGCCGGAAGGCCTCCATGTAGAACTCGGTGCCGAACACCTTGTTGGTCGAGGCATCGGCCACATCGAGCGTGCCCTGGGTGGCCGTCCACGCCACCTTCCAGTTGATGAGCTTCAGGAATTCGACCTTGGCGTGGATGCGAGCCAGGTGGACCTGGACCCACTCCTGGTCGATGACCCGCCTGCCGTCGGCCAGCTTGGTGTTCTGGGCCCAGGCCCGGGTGTCCCCCAGCGCTCGCTCGACGATGCCGGGTGAGCACAGGGTGACCCGTTCGTGGTTGAGCTGGTTGGTGATGAGCGTCCAGCCGTTGTTCTCGCCCCCCACCAGGTTGGCCGCCGGCACGCGCACGTCCTCGAAGAAGGTGTAGTTGATGTTGTGGTTACCGAGGAGCGACATGGGCACCACCTTGATGCCGGGGGTGTCCATGGGCACGATGATCATGGAGATGCCCTTGTGCTTCTTGGCCTCGGGGTCGGTGCGGGTGGCCAGCCAGATGTAGTCGGCCCCTCCGGCCAGGGACGTGTACATCTTCGACCCGTTGATGATGTACTCCTCGCCGTCTCTGACCGCCCGGGTCTCGAGGGCGGCCAGGTCGGTCCCGGCGTTGGGCTCGGTGTAGCCGATGCAGAAGTGGATGTCGCCGGCCAGGATCTTGGGCAGGAAGAAGTCCTTCTGCTCGTCGGTGCCGAAGTCCATGATGGTGGGGCCCACTGTATTAATAGTGAGCATCGGCACCGGGGCGCCGGAACGCATCGACTCGTCGAAGAAGATGAACTGCTCGATGGGCGTCCGACCCTGCCCGCCGTACTCCTTGGGCCAGCCAATGCCCAGCCAGCCGTCCTGGGCCATCTGCTTCACCACCCGGCGCATGTCGGGGCCGATGCCGTGGCTGTTGGCCAGCTGTTCTTCCACCTCGGGGGTGAGCAGGGCGGAGTAGTAGTCCCGCAGCTCACGGCGAAGGGCCTCTTGCTCCTCGGTGTAGCCGATCTCCATGGCGTCCCTCCCTCGATGGCCGGCGTTGGGCCGTGTGCTGTGCCGGGCCCGCTGAACCCCCTGCACTCGCCGGGTGATCGCTAGAACACGTTATATTCGCCCGCCCTGCTCCGCCAGCGTGGTTCGGGCTGCGTGCCTCGGGCGGCGGCGTGCCGCTCGGCCGGCGTACTTCGGTCGCGTTGTGAGGGGTGGGACTCGATCCGTCGTTCGATCACCAGAATCAGCCTCCGGGCCGCGATCGCTGTTTCACGGTCGATTTGGTCCCGTCTCTTGTGATCCTAGGCACAAACGGGCCCGATTACCGCTGATTGTGATCGGCACTCACACGTAGCGTCAATATTTTCCATATGCGAAAGGATTGACATTTAGTCAAGTGGATAATACTATGCCCGCAGCCACTATCCACAGCGGAGTGACTACGGAGTGCGACATCCGCTCTCCAGATTGGCCTCGGGCGAGAGACAGGCCTGGGCTCAACGACGGGAAAGCCCAAAGGAGAATCAGATGAAGTTCAGTTTCAAGAGGATCAGTAGGAAGGGCCTCGTATTCGGGGTCTCAGCTGGTGTGGCTCTCGGCCTCACTGGTGCAGCGTTCGCATTCTTCACGTCAACAGGCACCGGCACCGGTGCCGCGACAACGGGTACCGCAACCAACTGGGGCGTCGTTGCCAGCGCCTCCACCGGCACGATGTATCCCGGTGTAGGAACTGCTTCCGTGCCCTGCACGATCACCAACCATGGCGGGGGCAACCAGGCGCTGAGCTTCGAGACGCCGACGGTGGCGGCCGATGGCACCGGAAACGTCGAGACCACCGCCGGTAACACGAGCACCGCCGTCGTTGGGTGCTTGGCGAGTTGGTACGTCCCTGTGAACGGCACCCCGAGTCCAGTGAACGGCACTAGCATCGCCCCCTTGGGGACTGTCACCGACACCGTGACGGTAACGATGACGGACTCCCTGACGAACCAGAACGTCTGCGAAAACGTCATCCCGGCCATCACCCTGAGCGTCGGTTAGTCAAACTCGAGTCATTGGAGAGTCGGTTCATCCCCCTCTTCATTTGCTGATCTGATCAGTCGGCCGGGTCGTGGAGCTCCTGCTGCTCCTCGGCTCGGCCGATTGGCCGATCAATGGTTCGCTTCATCTGCACCGAACGAGAGGCTTCGCTGTGGTCTTGCCGTCGCCCCTCCGGTGAGAATGGGGATCGCCTGTGGCAACGGCGCGACCGTCGTTCCCGCGGTGTGCTGACCCACCCGGAAAGTCCAATCGAACAACGGGGTTGACTGTGTTGGAACACTTGAAGACGGCAGGAGTGACGTGTGTCGTCGCACTTGATCGTCGTGTTCCTCACGTTCGGACTGGCGGTACGGTCACCAGTTCAAACGAATTCGATCTTGGTTCGCTATGATACGCCAAACCCTCCTCGTACTCGGGGTGGCCGCTGTTCTGGTGATGTTGCTTGGAGCAGGAGTGGGATCGGCCTACGCCTATTTCACTTCGACGGGCACCAGGTGCGGGCTCGGCCCATACCGGGACGGCACAACAGGTCACCTTGGTCGCAACAACAAGCGGTTCCGCTCTATCGAATCTGACCCCGGGCGAGACGGCCGACCTGCGGGTTCAGCTGAACAATCCCAATAGTTTCTCGGTCACCATCGTCGGCATCAGCCAGAACGGCCCGGTGACAGTGGTTGGCGGGAGCGGGTGTACCAGCGACTCCGGCACATGGCCAAGCCTCACCCTGGGTAACTCCGGGGTTTCCGTGCCCACCCAGACTGGCTTGAGCGTCAATGTGACCGCCGGCCCGATCACGAATGTTGTCGTGCACGTCGCCAACGGTGCGTCCATGAACACCAGCTCGGCATCTGGCTGCCAGGGCGCCACCTTCCAGATTCCTGTGACCTTGACGGTACAGCGATGAGCGGCTCGCGGTCGCCCGCGATTCTTCAATGGCCAGCGGACATTCGCCGGATGGGCCCTGCTGTTCGTGGGAGCCTTCGTACTGGCCGCGGCGACAGCGGCCTTGGCTTACTGGACGGTGAGCGTCAACAACGGCAGTGGCAGCTACGCCGTGGCCCAGGCGAACAGCCTCTCTGCCCCCACCACGCCGACGGCGACGCCAAACGGCGGTGGGGCAATCACCGTCGGCTGGACCCTTCCCGGCAGCCAGCTACCTGGGGCTCAATACCAGGTGACCCGCACCAGCCCCGGCTCCCCGACGACGGTATGCACGGTGGCGGCGACCGCCACGTCGTGTCAGGACACCGGCCTTACGTCCAACACGCTGTACGGCTACTCCATCAGGGCGGTCCTCGACAACTGGCAGTCCTCGGCCATCACGACTTCGGCCACGACCGCCGCGCCCAACTTCGTGCTCACGTTGTCGAGCGGCCCGTACACAGCGGGGACGGCGGCCACCGTACAGACCATGAAGGCAATGATCGGGGCCAGCGTGGACACCACCTACACCGGGGCCAAGACGATCACCTGGTCGGGCCTGCCCAACAGCCCTTCAACCCAGGCGCCGTCCTATCCATCCAGTGCGGTGACGTTCACCAATGGAGTTGCGAGCCCGAGCTCTGCCTTCACCGCCTACGCCGCCGGCAGCAATACGTTGACCGCCACCGACGCCAGTGCCACCGCGGTGACCGGCTCCACCAGCTTCACGGTGGTGGCGGCCGGGGCCAGCTCGTTCACGGTGGCCAACCCCGGCGCCCAGACGGCGGGCACCGCCTTCGGCGACACCATCACCGCCCTCGACGCCTATGGCAACACCGCCACCGGCTACACCGGCGCCCAGAGCCTCACCTTCTCGGGCCGGCCAACAGCCCGAACGCCACCGCCCCGACCTACCCGGCCTCGGTCACCTTCGCCGCCGGCGTGGGCTCGGCCTCGGGCATCACCTTGACCGACGCCCAGTCCACGACGCTCACCGCCACCCAGGGCTTGGTGACCGGTACCTCCACCAGCTTCACGGTGGCGGCGGCCGCGGCCAGCTCGTTCACGGTGGCCAACCCCGGCGCCCAGACGGCGGGCACCGCCTTCAGCGACACCATCACCGCCTTCGACGCCTATGGCAACACCGCCACCGGCTACACCGGCGCCCAGGCCTCACCTTCTGCGGCCCGGCCAACAGCCCGAACGCCACCGCCCCGACCTACCCGGCCTCGGTCACCTTCACCGCCGGCGTGGGCACGGCCTCGGGCATCACCTTGACCGACGCCCAGACCACGACGCTCGCCGCCACCCAGGGCTTGGTGACCGGTACCTCCACCAGCTTCACGGTGGCGGCGGGGGCGGGCGCAAGCCTGGTGTTCACCACCCAGACCGCCGGTGTGGCCAATCGAGTGCATCGAGCGTGTTCCCGATCCAGCCGGTGGTCACCGTCCAAGATCTGTACGGGAACACCGCCGTCAGCTGGGCGAACAACGTGAGCCTGACCATGACTGGAGGAGAAACCTTGGCTGCACCGCCACGTCGGTGGCCCCCAGCAGCGGCGTGTCGACGTTCGCCGGGTGCCACGGAAGCGCCTTCGGGTCTGGCGTCACCCTTACTGCATCCAGCACTGGCCTGACCTCTGTGACCAGTACCAGCTTCAACGTCACCAACGTGGCCAACAAGTTGGTGTTCACGACCGAGCCGAGTGCGACGGCCACAGCCGGTTCAGGCTTTGCCGCTCAACCGGTCATCGCTGTCGAAGACAGCGGCAACAGGGTGGTGACCTCTGATTCCTCGTCAACCGTCACGCTGGCCCTCACCGTCGGCACCGCCACCCTCACCTGTGACAGCGACCCGGTCACGGTGAGCCTCGGCGTGGCTCCATTCACCGGGTGCAGTATCGACAAGTCGGGTTCCTTCACGGTCAAGGCAACCGACGGATCCCTCACGGTCAACAGCACCCCGGCGACTGTCGTCTCCGCCGGCGCCGCCGCCCAGCTCGCCTTCACCACCCAGCCCGTCGGTGCGGCCAACGCCGCGAGTTTCGGTACGCAGCCGAAGGTGACCGTCGAGGACAGCCTGGGCAATACCGTCACTTCCTCCAGTGCCTCGGTCACCCTGTCCATCAACTCCCAGCCCGGGACCGGAGCGACGCTGGCCTGCACGGGGGGCAACTCCAAGGCAGCCTCGAGCGGCGTGGCCAGCTTCTCCGGCTGCAAGATCACCGGTACGGCCGGGACCTATACGCTCACGGCCGCCGTTACCGGCCTCACCAGCGCCACCTCGAACAACCTGACCATCACCGTCGGCCCCGCCACCCAGCTCGTCTTCACCACCCAGCCCGGAGGCGGCAGCAGCGGTGTGGCCTGGAGCACCCAGCCGGTGGTGACCGTCGAGGACAGTGGTGGTAACACGGTCACGACTTCAACCGCGTCGGTCACCCTCTCCATCAACACCCAGCCCGGGACCGGAGCGACGCTGGCCTGCACGGGGGGCAACTCCAAGGCAGCCTCGAGCGGCGTGGCCACTTTCGCCGGATGCAAGATCACCGGTACGGCCGGGACCTACACCCTCAAGGCGGCGGCCGGGCCGCCACCTCCCAATATCAGCGGTACGAGCGGTTCATTCTCCGACTGATCGACCGTGATCGCCTCGAGCTCGGGGGCGGAAACCGATCGGCCCACGAGCCGGCGCCCGCATCCCCGGCGAGGACAACCGCCACCTGGGCCGGGCCCGACAGCCGACCCGCTCAGCGCCGGGTGAGCACCGCGGCCATCCGGTTGTAGCGCGGGTCCTCGTCGCCGGCGATGCGTGCCACCCAGCGCAGGACCTCGGCCGCGTCGATCTCAGACCCCGCCGCCAGCATGGCGTCAATATCGACCCAATCCTTGGGGCGGTCGAAGATCGCCTTGCAGACGGCGAGGTGCTCGGCAGCCAGGATCGAGATGGTCTCGTCGCCGAACGGCACCGGGTGCCGGGCGGCGCCCGCGGCGTCGTGGAAGGCGTCGTAGGAAAAGAAGAGGTCGATCGGCGTGGCGTCCCACATGACCCTGACCTGGCCGTCGCGCCGGACCACGTCGGCCACCGACGGATCGTCCACGGCCACACCGAGCTGTCGCAACGGGCCGGCGATCTCCGGGAACCGTTCGGCCGGGACGAACACATTGAGGTCGATGTCGATCGTGGCCCGCGGCTCGGCGTAGTAGGCCAGGGCCAAGGCACCACCGAACGTGTGGGGAATGCCGGACAGCGTGTGCTCCAGGGCCAGTACCCGTTGGGCCAGGGTCCGCGTGGCTCATACCGAGACGAGCCGCGGGGCGATCAGCACCGGGCTGCGCCGGCGAGCGGGGATGGCATCAGCCAACGTCAGCACCTCCAGCAGGCGGCGGGCGTGCTCCCGCGGGTCAGCCGGCAGCGGGAGGTCGGACCCCGGGACCACGGCGTCCATCTGCAGCCGCTCGCCGCCGGCCTCCACCAGCTTGCGCAGCGTCCCGAGGGTCGGATCGCGGCGCCCGTGCTCGTAGGCCGAGATCACGGGCTGTGAGGTGCCGGCCCGACGCGCCAGCTCAGCCTGGCTCAGCCCGCTGCGACGCCGCACCGCCTGGATGATCGCCCCTGCCTCCACACGCGCTAGTATATCGCATTGTCTATGTCGAGGGTCCGGTGGTGGCCTCGCTATCGTGCTCACATGACCGATTCGTCGCGGGCCGATGACTTGTTCGAGGCAGCCATGGAGGTCCTGGCCGAGGCGGCCATGGAGGTCATGGCCGAGGGTCCGCTGCCGCTGGACGCGTTGGTCGAGCGGCTCGACCGTGCCGGCCACCTCGACGTCCTCCGGGCCGACGGTGTGGACGAGGAGGACCTGGCCGAGGTCGTGGACGAGGAGCTCATCTCCACCGACGCGGTGTGGTCCTCCCCCGCCGATGTCCTGGCGCTGTCCTCCCATCTGATCGAGGGGCTGGTCCTGACCCACCGCCTCACCGCCGATGAGATCTCGCAGGGGCGGGTGCTCCTCACCCCGGACCTGGTCGTCTTGGACTGGGACGACCATGATCGCCTCGAGCTCGAGGACGGAAACCGGTTGGTCCACGAGCCGGGCGCCCGCATCCCTGGCGAGGACTACTCCGCCCTGGCCGGCCCCGACGGCTGGCTCGGCGGCTTCGCCCCGGGAGATCTCGTCGCCTTCGTCCGCACCGGAATGTCGGTGTCGGTCGAGCTCGCCGGTGCCCTCGGTGACGACCGACACGAAGTGGACCTGTTGCGGGGCACCGTCGACGGGCGGATCCCTCCGGGCGGCTGCGAGGAAGCCGACCCCTTGATCCTCGACGCCCTGATCTCGGACCCGACTGCGTTCCGGCACCCGGTCCGACCCCTCGGGGAGCTGCTCCAGGCCGCCGGGCTCGAGCAGCGCGGCTTCTCCTTCGGCCGCGCCGGCGACGACTGGATGAGCGCCGGCGAGGAGCACCATCAACGAGAGCTCGACCGCCTCTCGGATACCTGGGGGTTCAACCGGTGCTGCCAAGCCGCTTTCGAACAGGCCTGCGAGGCGCTGGACCGGACCCAGCGCGGCCAGGACATCGACGCCCGCGGCGTCGCCGCCGGCCTGTCCCACGGTGCGGTCGCTCCCGCCCTGGTCGCGTACTGCATCGACATGGAGCGGGAGGCCCCGCTGTCCGACCTAGCCGATGCCGTGCTCGCCGGCTCCCCCCGCCACACCGCCGCGGTGCGGCTGCTGGTCGCCGAGCTTGCCGATCACCAGGGCGACGCGCTCGGTGCCGAGGCCGCCCTGCGCCAGGCCCTCCTCGACGATCCCACCTACGGCCCGGCCGCCGCCGGCCTGGCCCGATACGAGTTCGACCGCGGCGAGCTGGCCCGGGCGATCACCCTGCTCCGCCACGACGACCTCGATCCCGAGGGCCCGATGCTGGCCTTCCTGGAAGAGTTCCGCCACCGCTTCGACGCACCCTATGTGGGCGTCGGGCGCAACGATCGGTGCCCGTGCGGGTCGGGCCGCAAGTTCAAGGCCTGCTGCGCCCGCGACCGTGCCCCGGCCCCTCTCGGCCCGGACCGAGCTGGTGACCCACAAGTTGGCGCTGTTCGCCCACCGCCAGTCCCAGCGGCCCCGCCTCGTCGGGATCGCCTCCTCCGCCTGCGACCCCGACGACCCCGAGCTCCTCTCGTCGATCGCCGAGATGGTGGGCAACCCCCTCCTCATCGACTTCGCCATCTGGGAGGGTGGCATCGCCGAGGACTACCTGGCCGAGCGAGGCGAGCTGCTCCCCGCCGACGAACGCCAGCTGATCGAGGACCTGCTCGACGAGCCGCGCCGGCTCTGGGAGGTGACGGAGGTCGACCCCGGCACCGGCATGACACTGCGGGACACGACCACCGGCGACCACGTCGTCGTCACCGAGCACCTCGGTTCCCTGGAGCTGGAGGCCGGCGAGCTCTTCATGGCCCGGGTGGCCTGGCTCGAGGACCAGAACGAGCTCATGAGCATGCCCATGACCGTCCCCCTCCGCCTCCGGGACTCGGCACTGCAACTGGTCGACTCGGCTCCCGACGCCGACGAATTGGCCATGTGGTACGGCCAGGCCATCGCCTTTCCCACCATGGTCAACTCCGATCGAGATCCCATCATGGTGTGCCATGCCGAGGTGACCACGGCCATGGCGCTGCCCGCCCTCCATGCCGCCCTCGACCCCGTGCTCCAGCGCATGGACGAAGGCGAGTGGTGCGAGCGCGACTCTCCCGACCACGCTGACAGCGCTGACAGCGCTGACGGGGGTGACGGGGGTGACGGGGGTGACGGCGACGACACTGACCAGAACGACGGCCACGAGCCTTCGGCACCGATCATCGTCGACGATCCCGATGCCCTCAACGCTGCCTTCGATGCCATCGACGAGGCCTTCGGCTCGGCGGGTCCCCGCCCGGCCCTCGAGGCCCGGGACGAGGAAGAGGAGGAGGAAGAGGAGGACTGGAACGAGGACTGGCTCGACCAGGGAATCGTCCGGGGAACGGTGGGATACGACGATGGTTGGCTCATGGTGGACGCCAACTCGGTGGCCCGCATGGAGCGTCTTTTGGCCATCATCGCTTCGGTTGTTCCCGATGCCGAGGTCGAGGTCGACGAGCGCACCGACCTGCGCCGCCTCCTGCCAAGCCGGACAGGATCGACCGCTTTCGATGGCGAAGACGCGGGCGACCTGCCGTCAGCCGAGGGCCAGGACGAGCCGCCATCAGCCGAAACGGAGGCCATCCTCGACCGGTTCATCCGCAAGAAGGAGTCGGAGTGGGTCGACGAGTCGATTCCCGCCCTCGGGGGCCTCACCCCTCGCCAGGCGCTGGACGACCCCACACGCCGCGAAGACCTCCTCGCACTGTTACGAGAGATGGGCGGCACCTCCCGCCTGAGCGGTGGGAGCCGGGGTGGCCGGGGTGGGGGCCAGGGCTTCGACGCCGGTCGAATCCGATCGCTCCTGGGGCTCGAGCCTGACGATTGAACCGGATAGGGCCCGACGATCGAACCGGAGGGCGAGGCGGCGAGAGGTGCTAGAGAAGCCGACCGGTACGGAAGCCGTCTCCCTTACCCGCAGCCTTGTCGGAGTCGCCGGCCGAACTGCTCGTCTTCGCTGGGTCCTGACCCCGCCGCTCGCTGTCAGTCGGCGCCGGCACCACCACGCCTGTAGCCTGATCAGGCGCGGTCTGGAACTGACCGACGTGGCCGGTCGCTAAGGTTACTGATCGGTAAGAACGTCCGGTCGGCCAGCCGACCACGCGGCGAACGAGCGCCGCCACGACCTCGAGGAGTATCGAATGCCCGAAGCTGTCATCGTCGCCACTGGACGGACCCCCATCGGCCGAGCGAACAAGGGCTCCCTGGTCGACTGTCGGCCCGACGATCTGGCCGGGTTCATCGTCAAAGAAGTCCTGGCCAAGGTGCCTCAGCTCGATCCCCAGCAGGTCGAAGACGTCCTCATGGGCTCCGGGCAGCCCGGTGGCGAGGCCGGCTACAACGTCGGCCGGGTGGCCGCCATCCTGGCCGGGCTCCCCGACGTCCCCGGCGTCACCGTCAACCGCTACTGCTCCTCCTCCCTGCAGACCATCCGCATGGCCGCCCACGCCATCCGAGGCCGGCGAGGGCGACGTCTTCGTTGCCGCCGGCGTCGAGACGGTCAGCCGCTTCAAGTTCGGCGCGGCCGACACCGGCCCCCACAACGAGCGCTTCGCCGACGCCGAGGCCCGCACCGTCGCCCGCACCCCGGCGTTCACCGACCCATGGACCCCCGGACCCGGACTGGCCGACGTCTACATCGCCATGGGCCAGACGGCCGAGAACGTGGCCGAGTCGGAGAAGGTCAGCCGGGAGGAGCAGGACGAGTTCGCCGTCCGCTCCCAGAACCTGGCCGTCGAGTCCGAGGCCAACGGCTACTTCGCCCGGGAGATCATCCCGGTGACCACGCCCGACGGCACCGTCGTGACCAAGGACGACGGGCCACGGCCGGGCACCACCTTCGAGAAGCTGTCCGAGCTGAAGCCCGTCTTCCGGGAGGGCGGCACGGTCACGGCCGGGAACGCCTGCCCGCTCAACGACGGCGCCGCCGCCGTGGTGGTCATGAGCGACACCAAGGCCCGGGAGCTGGGCATCACTCCCCTGGCCCGCATCGTGGCCAGCGGCGTGTCCGGGCTCAACCCGGAGATCATGGGCCTGGGGCCGATCGGGGCCATCCGCCAGACCCTCAAGCGAGCCAACATGACCATTGACGACATCGACCTGGTGGAGATCAACGAGGCCTTCGCCGCCCAGGTGGTCCCCTCGGCCAAGCACCTGGGCATCAGCTGGGACAAGCTCAATACCCACGGTGGCGCCATCGCCCTCGGCCATCCCTTCGGCATGACCGGTGCCCGCATCATGACCACGCTCCTGAACGGCCTGGAGGACTCGGGCAAGACGTTCGGGCTCGAGTCGATGTGCGTTGGTGGCGGCCAGGGCATGGCCATGATCGTCGAGCGGCTGTCGTAAGCGTCTGCCTGGTTGGGGCGGCGGTTTGGCGGCCGGCGGTTGGGCGGCGGTTGGGCGCGGTTGTGGCTCTGCGATTGGGCGGCGGTTGGACCCGTATAGGCGCCGGTTGGAGCGCCTCTCGGCGGGTGTGCCCAGTGGCAAAGTGACACAGGTAACAGAGGGATACATCGCTTGATGAGGACTCGATGACTGCCGATAGGCCTACACGGTTCGCTTCCGATCTTCTCGAATCCGCCGCCGTGGAAGGCAAGCGTGAGAATCGGTCGGCCAAACAGCAGCTCGACTATTGGGCCCGGCTAGGTCGCTCAGTGTCGATGCACCAGACCGCAGCTCGGCGTCGGGTCGTTGCCGCATTTGCCGGCGACTTGCCATTCGCCGATCTCAGCGACGCCGAGCGCCTCGTGGCCAACGCCGATCTGGACGTTTCGATCCAGATGCAGGCCCAGTCAGTGTCATTCGGAGATCGCCCGGCTGCAGCAGGCATGACCAGCGTTGCCCTCGACGACGAGGGAGCACTGGTCGAGTACCGTCCCGATGGCTCGTGCGTGGTTCTTGTCCCGCCAGATCGGCGGGTCTAGTCGACTCGATCTCGTCGTCCGGCCCAATCGTGCCGGAAAGTCGACGTACGAACTACCAGCCCCTGACACTGATCAGATCGAGCTTCGGTCGCCCACGGCACCTATAGCGGGTGCCATGACGGCTGGTCGACTAGGTCCGTGAGCGCCACGGCCGACCATGGCCGATTGTCGCCGCCGCTGCGATGGCGGATTCGGCCAACCTTCTGGGACAATTCGCAAGCTCCATAGATGTCGCTTCCATAGCGTGGTTATCGTCTGAGCGTGGCAGCCCAGAAAGGAGCTCGTCGTGGAGACCATCGACCTCGGCGTGGTGCTGTATGAAGAAGACGGACCCATCGCCCGAATCATCCTCAATTGGCCCGAACGGGCGAACGCTCAGTCGTCCGAGATGGTGCACCAGTTCGACGAGGCGCTCGAGCGAGCGAATCAGGGGTACGACGTAAAGGTCCTCATCATCAAGGCCAACGGCAAAGGCTTCTGTGCCGGCCACGCCATGGGTGATGGCTTTTATCCTGAGTTCGACGAAGCCCGGGATCGATGGGGAGGGGTATGGAAAGCCCAGTCTGAGCTCTTCCTCTGGCCCATCCTCCGGCTGTGGGAATTCCCGAAGCCGACCATCGCCCAGGTTCATGGGTATGCACTCGGGGCCGGGACGTACTGGGCCCTGCTGCCTGACATCACCTTTGCCTCGGAGGATGCCTATTTCCAGATGCCCCTGGTCCAGGGGCTCGGTTTTCCCGGTGGCGAGACGATGATCGAACCCTGGGTCTTCATGAACTACAAGCGGGCCTACGAGTACCTGTACACCGCTCAGACCTTGACGGCACAACAGGCACTGGAGATGGGGCTCGTCAATCGGGTGGTACCGGCCGAGGGCCTTGACGAGGCGGTTGAATCCCTAGCTCAGACGATCGCCCAGGCTCCTCTTTCGACCCTGATGGCCACCAAGCAACTGGTGTCCAGGGCCTGGGAGCTCATGGGCGTTCGCTCGCACTGGAAAATGTCCAACGACGTCATGGCTGTCGTGGAGCATATGAAGGACGCCCGCGAGGCGAGGGAGCGCATGTTCAGCGCCGGGCAGATGCCACGGGACGCCGCCCGACACGACGGGCCACCGCTACCGCAAGCCGACGTTCCGCCGCCCGCTCCGGGACCAAGCACTCCGCCCTGACCGGGACAGTGAATTCCGGCCCGAGATCAAGCCGAGGCGCGAGGGATCAGGTTAGGGCTCGCATCTGTCTCTTTGTCTTACTTCGGTGCGCCCGGATCCGTCACACCCGGATGCTGAAATGTACCCATGGAGTTAGAGGCCCTGACCGAAGCGATTGACGACCTCATCGCATCAGCAGCCGACCCCTCCGTCTACGCCGATGCCGAGTCGATCGAGTACCTCCACCGCGAGATGGCCCGCCTGGATGCGGTGACCACTCAAGCGGTGGCTGCCTTCGACGCTTCGGGGGACTGGGCCCTCGACGGGGCAAAGTCTGCCTCTGCGTGGGTGGCCACCCGGTGCCGATTGCCCAAAGGTGAGTGCCGCCGCCGGGCACACCTCGGCCGCCAGCTCAATGACTTGCCCGAGTGCAGAAAGGCCTGGTCGGCAGGCGAGATCAACGCCGCCCATGTGGGCACTATCGCCGCTTTGTCGAGAGACACCACAAAAGAGGCTCTGGAAAGAGATGAAGCCATACTCGTCGACCAGGCCAAATCCCTGCGCTTCGGCCAGTTCACCCAGGCGACCGCCTACTGGGAGCAACACGCCGACCCCGACGGCACCGACGAGACATCCGAGAAGCGTAAAAGCCGTAGGGACGTGTACCTGACCTCCAGCTTCAACGGCGTGTACCTCGGCAAGATGACCTTGGACGAGATCTCTGGGGCCATCGTCTCAGGCGAGCTCGCCCGTTTGGAAAAAGAACTCTTCGAAGCCGACTGGAAAGAGGCCACAGAGTCCCTCGGCCGAGAGCCCACCATCTCCGACCTGTCGCGCACCTCGGCCCAGCGCCGCGCCGATGCCCTCGTCGAGATGGCCACGCGATCGAAGACGGCTCCTTTGAACGGACAACGCCCTGCACCTCTCTTTTCGGTGCTCGTTGGCTACGAGACGATGCACGGGAGGATCTGTCAGCTGGCCGAAGGCAGCGTCGTCTCACCGGGCTCCCTGCTCAGCTGGCTCGATGAGGCCTATTTGGAACGGGCCGTGTTCCGCCCCGGAGGAAGGGTCGAAGTCTCAGTCACGACCAGATTGTTCACTGGAGCCACAAGGAGGGCGATCGAGCTACGGGACCGAGAGTGCACCCACCCCTACTGCGACATACCGGCCCACGACTGCCAGGTCGACCACATCATCCCCTACGCCCAGAACGGGCCTACCACCCAGGAAAATGGCAGGCTCCTCTGCGGATTCCATAATCGCCTCCGGAACCAGCGGCCACCGCCATCCGCGTAGGGCGTCACCGAGGTAGGTACCCGGCGATCGGATCTCGGTCGCAGCAGGTGAGTTTTACGAGGTAGCCAGCAGTAGCCAGCAGCCTTACGCGAAGTGGGCAGCAATCGTTGCCGTAAACGCGCCCGTCGACAGATGCGTCGACGGCGATCCACGCCTTGGGCCGGCGTTTCGTCGCGCCGTCGCGGAGTGACTGGGCAAGCGTCACCATCGGCCGTCGTTGGCCGGCAACGACGCTGAGCTTCCCTCGCTGGATTCCTATCGATGCCAACAATCGGCCGCCGGGAGCCGTCCGTGTTGGGGGTCCCTGACCCCCTTTCATGTGAGCGGGTGTAGCGCTATGTCGCTCTTGGGCCGTGCGGCCTGGTTTGATTAGGGGATGACCAGGCTGGCGCGGGACCGTGACACCCATCTCAGCGAAGGTGAGATCGCTGCCGAGGCACTTCGGTGCTTCGACCAGACTATGACCGCGCCCAGCATCCGCCAGCTGGCCACGGTGCTCAAGGTCACCCCCTCGGCCATCTACCACCACTATCCCTCCCGGGCGGCGATCGTCCAGGCAGCGGTCAACCTGGTCTGGGGCGAGGCGACCGCCCAGCTGCTGGAGCTGATACCGGACCCCTTCACCGCCGACCCGATCGAGGTCCTGGTGTCTTCGGCCCTGGTCACCAGGCGTGCGTTTGGGAACCATCATCGGATTGCGCCGTTCATGGCGGCCACCCCCAAGACCGACGAACCGCTCGTGGCCATCGTGGCCCTCATGGCCAGTGTCTTTGAGCGGCTCGGGTTGGACGCCGACGAAGCCGCAGCCTCGTTCCACTCGTATGCGTCCTTCACCATCGGGTCAACCCTGTTCGCCGCCACCCGCCGCATCACCATGGAGGCGGCGGAAGCCGAGGGCGCATCGGGTGCCCCCGCTGAGCGGCCCCGATTGGGTAGCACCCCCACATCTGACGGAGTCACTTCCAGCAGCCCAGCGAGCAACGGCATCCATCAGGCCCTCGACCAGATGATGGACCTTTCGATCACCGACCCCGCACGAGATGAAGAGCTCTTCGTCGAGGGACTGCGGCGTCTCATAGCCGGATTTGCGCCAGCAGAACGTCAGTGAACCGGTAACTCGCTCGCGGTTGCGTTCGGTTACCCGGCAACCACGACAGAGGCACCGACGATGTCGTATGTCGCCATTGTCCGAAAGTCACGCGTGGCCAGGTCCGCACGGTGCTCGTAGACGGCCAGGTCCGCACCGTGCTCGTGGGCAGCCAGTGTGACTGGCCCGGACGGCTCGGGAGCCGGGCCAAGAGGGCGTCAATGGCCGGAGCTCCCGACAATCACTGCGAGATTATGCGGAGCTACTGTGGCCGTCGTGCCCGATATCCGTCGGCGAGCGACCCCTGACCACAGGGGCAGGGTGGCCGTCGTCACCGGTGCCTCGTCGGGGCTCGGTCGGCGGCTAGCGGCAGACCTGGCCCGGTCCGGCGCCGTGGTCGTGGCCGTCGCCCGCCGCGAGGAACGGTTGCGTGCCCTCACCGAAGAAATGCGCGAGACCGCACCGAAGTCGAGCTATCGGGTCTGCGACCTGGCCGACGTCGATGCCTTCGTTCACCTCCTCGAGGAGGTGGAAGAGGAGCACGCCCGGATCGACATCCTCTTGAACATCGCCGGTGTCGGCGGGGTCATCCGTACCCAACCGGCCACGACGGACTCCATCCGAGCGGTGCTGGAAGTGAACTTCATTGCCCCCTATGCGGGCATGTTGACCGTCCTGCCCGGCATGCGGCGGCGCCACTTCGGGTCGATCGTGAACATGAGCTCCGACGATGGGCGTGCTCCTGGCGCGGGGGCCGGGGACTACGCCGCCTCCAAGATGGCGCTGTCGGCGGCAACCGAGAGCCTCTCGTACGAGGCCCGTCCCGACGGGGTCTACCTCCACGTCGCCTACCCCGGGTGGGTCCCGACCGAGATGGGGCTCACCGCCGTGCGCGACGGCGGCCTCCGGATGCCACCACGGGCCGTCCGGAGAACCGAGGAGCAGGTGTCGTCACTCGTGTTGCGCCGGCTGGATGACCCCAGGCTCGACATCAACGCGGCAGCACTGCCCCTCGCCGCGCCCGTCCTGCGCACCATCGCCCCTCGTGCCTATCAGTGGATGCGGGCCAAGGCCTGAGGCGCAGATGCCATCACCTGGCGCAGGTTCGATGGCCGAGCGCAGGTGAGATGCATGAGATGGCTCAGACGGTGAGGCCACCGTCCACCGAGAGCACGGCGCCGGTCGTGAACGGTGAGTCGTCGGAGGCCAGGAAGGCGATGGAGGCAGCCATTTCGGCCGGCGTGGCGTAGCCCATGGGCGTCATCATCTTGTACAGCTGCTTCCCGTCGGCCCCCTCGGGCAGATCGAAGGAGGCGATGATCGGGGTGTCGGTGGGCCCCGGCGCCACCGTGTTCACCCGCACCCCCTTGCTCACGTACTCGGCGGCCAGGGCCTTCGACAACATGAGCACTCCTGCCTTCGACGAGCAGTAGGCGGCGGTGTAGGCCTGGCCCATCAGGCCGGTGTTCGAGGAGATGTTCACGATGGCCCCGCCCGTTTCGATCAGGTACGGGAGCGTGGCCCGGCACATGAGGAACGGGCCGGTGAGGTTGACGGCGACGATCTCCTGCCACCGCTCCACCGGCATGTCGATGGTATGGAAGAACCCCCCAATGCCGGCCACGTTGCACAGCACCGACGGGGCGCCGAGGTCGGCGGCCACGGCGGCCACGGCGGCGTTGACCGACTCCTCGGAAGTGACGTCGCACCAGTAGGCCACCGCTCGGCCGGCCGTCTCCGGGGGTTGGCCCTCGGATAGTGCGGTGACCAGTCGCACCGTCTCGTCCAGGCCGTCCTCGTTGATGTCCAGGCCGGCGACGGCAGCGCCCTCAGCTGCCAGGCGCTGGGTCGTGGCCCGGCCGATACCGGAAGCCGCCCCGGTGACGATGGCCACCTTGCCGGTGAACCGGTGCCCGAGGTTGGCAGCCATGGTGGCGTCGGCGGCATCGTGCTCCTCGCCGCCCCGGCCGATGGAGATGTTCTGCACTGGGCTCATGCCAGTTCACCTTTCGACGCGAATTCCTCGCGCAGTTTGTGCTTCATGACCTTCCCCGATGGATTCCGGGGCACGGCGTCGACCAACTCGAGCTGCTCGGGAATGGCCTGGCGGCGGAGGCCCTGGTCGGTCAGGAACTCTTGCATGCCAAGGAAATTCAGCTGTGCGTCATCCTTCAGCGCCACCACCGCACAGGCACGCTCGCCCGTCCTGGCGTCGGGCAACCCGATCACGGCCACGTCGGCCACGGCCGGGTGTAGGTACAGGAGGTCCTCGACTTCCTTGGCCGAGATGTTCTCGCCGTGGCGGATGATGACGTCCTTCAGCCGACCGGTGATGGTGACGTATCCGTCCTCATCGACCATGCCCAGGTCGCCCGTGCGGAAGTAGCCCTCCTCATCGAAGGCATCGGCATCCAGCGAGGAGTCCATGTACCCCCGGAACACCTGGGGCCCCTTGACCCTGATCTCGCCCTCGATGCCCGGGCCGGCCACCTCGCCGGCCAGGGTAACCAGCTTCAGGGTCACGCCCGGCGTGGCCGGCCCTTCGGTCAGGGCCAGCTTCTCGTCCGAGTCGGTGGTGGAGGCCATGACCACGATGGGCGTCTCGGTCAGGCCGTAGCCCGACACGATGCCCAGGCCACCCATCTCGCGCTTCACGTCGCGGTGGAGCTGCGGGGGCTTGGGCGCGCCCCCACCGGGGAACGAGCGCGCCTCGGGGAAGATCGGTCCCGAGCCGTGGGCCCGCTGGGCAGCCAGGTAGGCCAGGTGGAAGGGCGTTCCCGATCCAGGCAGGGTGACGTGGTTCTCGGACAGGAACTTGGGCGTCTCGGTGGGATGGAAGGCCTCGGTGACCAACAGCATGCAGCCGGTCAGCATGGTGTTGATCAGCCAGCCGATCCCCCCGATATGGGTGAAAGGAAACACCAGGCTGGACACGTCATCGGCGTGGATGTCGAGGCATTCGCTCATGGCCAGAGCCGAGGCGATGACGGTGAGGTCGGTGTGCTGGGCGCCCTTTGGGTCTGCTGTGGTCCCCGATGTGTAGAAGACCCACCGGACCGGGGCCTCGGCCATGGTCGTCGGCGGGGCCGGCACGGGAGGCAGGTCGGCGGGGTCGCCCTCGGGCAGCGACCGATCGGAGACCAGGACGGTCAGGTTGTCCCGGCCGGCGGCAATCTCCTCGGCCATGGCCGCATAGTCGAACCCCCGGTACACCGGAGGGACGATGAGGAGCTCAGCGCCGGTCTGGGCCGTGATGAAGCTCACCTCCCGGCCGCGGTAGATGGGGATCAGCGGGTTCTGGCGGGCCGAGAGCCGGCACAACGCCCCCACCAGGACCAGGGACTCGTTCCAGGTAGGCAGCTCCCAGCTCACCGCCGTCCCCTCCCCCACCCCGAACTCCCGGTGCAGGCCGGCGGCGACGCCGAGGCATGCCTCCCGGTACTGGGCAAAGGTGAGCTCCTTGCCGGTGTCCTCGTGGCACAAGCGGGCGTCGGGGGTGGCTTCCGCTCGCTGCTCGATGAGCCCCCACACCGTGGTGGCGCACATCCAGCCCCGCGCTGCCGTCCGCGCCTTCAGATCGTCAACGAAATCGGTCATCCCTAGCTCCCTCGCATCGCCCACCCCGGTGCTGTACCGGCTGGCGGACGTGAACGTGGAGGATTGTGCCACGAACGCTGCGCCCCGGCGTCGGTGGCCGGCGTCAGGACCGGGCCGTAGCCCTGGTCGAATCACCAGAGATTCAGGGGCATCCGGTGGTATCGCTATTACTGATAGCCCTGATCACTCTGTTCAATCCGATTCGTTGGCGAACTCTCCAACGCCACGGCTTTCAGGCCCACCGACCCGATGCCGATCAACCTCGGGCGCTACATTGTTGAGGATGCTGCAGTCGCTGGCGTCGTTGTTGACGGTCGCCCTGGTGATCTCTGGGGCGGTCGATACCCTCAATTGAGGCAGTCGTCATTGTTGGATAAGTGCATAACCATTCGGGTCTCATTCTCGGTACCGCGGCGCGGTCCGCCGGTCATGATGATTATTCCGATGTAGCCGTCTGTAGGGTGATCCGCCATGACTGGGAGCGAACCGTACAGAGGTGACCCTGGTCCTCCACGCCGAGATCGTCGTAAGGCATCGTCACATGAAGAAGGGCTCAAGGACCTCGACGACCTCATAGGCGCACCGAAGGCCCCCGGCCCACCTGCATTCGGTCCTCCTCCATCCCGCCCTTCTGGATCCGCCTCGCCAGCATCCGACCCTCCTACGTCCGGCCCTCCTACGTCCGGCCCTCCTACGTCCGGCCCTCCTACGTCCGGCCCACCCAGCGACAGGGTAAATCCTGGGTCGGATTCGGTCGCCTCGATTCTGGAATCGTCTGCCCCGTCCCCATCGACTCCCAAAGGAGGCCGTCGGTCCCCGCGGGTGGGAAACCAAGAGGGGCTCGAGTCGCTGGCCCAGGCGATGGATGGCCGAGGCAACTCCCGGGGCGATCGTCGTCGGTCACGCACGCGGAGCAAGCGGCGGCGCCGCATCCGCAAGGGCGTCCTTATCGGTTTGGCTGTCCTGTTGGTAGTGGTCGGTGGCGGGGCGGGCTACTTCTACTACTTGACCCACGACCTCCACCGGGTCGCGGTGCGGGGACTGGCCGGCGCCCTCACCACCGGGCAGGAGGCTGGCGCGGAGAACATCTTGATGGTGGGTTCCACATCGCGCTGTGCACTGACCGTGCAGAACCCGGCTTACGGTTTGTGCTCGCAAGGCGTGAACGGCGTGAACAGCGACGTGATCATGATCCTCCATGCCGATCCGTCTCATCACCAGCTGGCCCTCCTGTCCATTCCGCGTGACCTGTTCATTCCCAACGCCCGCAGCACCGGGGCCAACAAGGTCGACGCCGGTCTCTACGAGGGTCTGAGCCAGCTGGTGGCGGCCATCGAGGAGGACTTCGGAATTCCTATTCAGCACGCCGTCTCGCTCAACTTCGACCAGTTCGCCAACGTGGTGGACGCCCTCGGTGGCATCAACATGTCCTTCCCGATGTCGGTCTTTGACGCTTCCTCCGGCCTGAACGTCCAAGCCGCGACCTGTGTGCACCTCAACGGGACTCAGGCCCTCGAGGTGGTCCGGGCCCGACACCTGCAGTACAAGGGCGATTCGACGAGCACGTATGCCGAGGATTGGCCTCAGGAGAACCAGAGCGACCTGGCCCGCATCCGCCGGGATCACGAATTCCTCCGGGTGCTGGCCACCGCCGTGGCCAAGCAGGGTCTCGGGGACCCGATCGCAGATATCAACCTGATCAACTCGGTGAAGAGCGACCTCACCTTCGACCAGTCCTGGTCGGTGAGCGACATGGCCAACCTGGTGCTCGCCTTCCACTCGGTGGACATCGGCTCGGTCCCCCAGCTCACCTTGCCGGTGGCCCAGGTGGACGACCCGGACGGTGGCCAGTCTGGCGATCTCATCTACCAAGGTGGCGACTTCGGCGACGTCGAGTTCCCGGCCCAATCACAGGACCAGGCCGCCATCAACCAGTTGCTCGGCATCCAAGCAGATAGTGACTCGATGACCGGCGACCCGCTGCCCGACCCATCGTCGGTCTCCGTATCGGTGATGAACGGAACGGGCGCCTACAACCAGGCCACCGACACATCCACGGCACTGTCTGCCCTCGGTTTCAAGATCGCCGGTATCGGCGACACGACGGGGACCGGCGATGTGGCCGAGACCGTCGTCTACTACGGGTCGCGTACCCCGTCGGTCGAGGCCGCGGCCGAGACGGTCGTCCACTCGATGACCGGTTCGGTCATCATGGCCTACGACCCGAGCAAGGTAACCGACGGCGCGCAGGTGACGGTGGTCACCGGCACGCAGTTCGCCGTGAACGCGCCGTCGGCGCCGGCGGCCGGATCGGCGAGCGGTACTTCCGCCACGACGGCGCCGGCCACGACAACGACCACCTCTCCAGCCGCAGCGGCGATCGGGGCCCCGTCACTCACCACCTCGAACCTCCAGCCGTGGGATCCTCGAGCCTGCCCGGCCGGGGCTACGCCTACGGCACCGGTGGCGAACCAGACCTGACCGTGACTCGCCTCCCGCACGCCCCCGGCTCAGTCCGGGGGCACTTCGAGGTAAGGCTAACCACGAGGCTTCCGTAACCTCGAGGCGACCGTTGGAGAGCCCGACCTTTACGTCCAGCTGGTCGGCCGCACCGTAGCTCAGCCGGCCGGCGTCGGCCCGGCCGGCGTAGGTCGGGCCGACATGGTCACGAAGTCACGAGCCCACGACGGCGTGAAGAAGGTCGCCGGGCCCTGCGCACTGCTCGGCTGCAGGCTGCTCCCATTCGCCGGCGCCGCTGGGCCGCCGGACGGCGACGGATCGTAGGTGACGAACGCGGGCCAGTTGGGGTTGATGTCGAGCTCCATGCCCCGGACCACGCCGGCGCTCATCAGAAGCTGAGCCAGCTGCAGCGGGTCCAGGTCGGGTCCGGCCGCGTAGACGAGGGCGCCGTCAGCTACGACGCCGACACCCGAACGCCACTGGTTCTCGACACCGGGGACTGTCGACGCACAGGACGTCGCCCCGCACGTGTTACCCCAGGCCTGCCAGTTCGTGCTCGACGCCTGGGCGGTGGGCTGACCACCGGCGACGAGGGGAACCAGGTTCTGGCGGACGGCCACCACGTTCGGCGTCATGAACACGTCGGTCCCCCACGACCCCACGGTGACGGAGCCGTCGGCATAGATGACGAGGGAGGCCGCCCCCGAGACGAGTGGGTCGATGACGCGACCCTCCGTGTAGTAACCGCCCTCGGCCGCATCCATGATGAAGCCACCGTTGAAGGCGGCCACCAACGACACCGCTTGGGCCGGCTCAATGGGGGCGGTGAACTGGAAGGGGCCGCCACCAGGGCTCAACGAACCCGAGTACAGCTCCGCGGAGAGGACCTTGGTATCCATCCACGCGATCCCGGCCGGCTGGGTGCCCCCGGGGGGAACGAGATCCGTCTCGTACACCGCAGGAAGGCCGTTCACCGTCCGCCCGACGGGCGTCCAGGCACCCTCGCCGGCCGCCGCCGGTTGGGTGAACGGCGCCAGCGCCGTCGGCTCGGGAAGGTTCGGAACCGTGGTTGTTGTGGTCGGCGGTATGGTCGTCGGGGCTCCCGTCGGTCGACCGCTGTTCGCAGGCGGGTGCACGGCGTTGGGGGCCGTTCCCCCTCCGCATGCGGCGGCGACGAGTGAAACGCAGACCAGCGCCGCGGTCACTCGCGTCCACCGTGCGCGGATCACTGGACGTAAGGCGCTCAGCGGTTCGTCCCCGTACTCAGGGTGTACGGCGACGCGCCTGTGGTGGGACCGTGCTGCGCCCCGGCCATGCTCAGCGAAGGTCGAGCGAGGACGCGTCCACCTGGTCTCGGGCTCGCGCTGGGGTCATTCGCGCAAGCGTACCGTTCGAGGAGGCCGTTGGCCCCGATGGACGTGCAGGCTCCTCTAAGACTTCGCTGAGAGGACTGACCGCGTCGCCATGGCGAGGGCATGGACAATGTCATGCATGGTCACTCGCTCCCTCCGAAGGTCGGGTACGCCGAGCCGCTGGCGTGTCGGCCACTTGTTCGACAGCTGCTGGCGAACGGCCCAACGCAACCGCCGCCTCATGTCCGGGGCCGTCCACGGAGCCGAACAAGCCGTGGGTCGGGCACGAGAGGACGGCGCTCCCCTGGGCGACCTGCCGGTGCTGATGCAAAAGCTCCGCGCTGTCTCCGCCGAAGTCGATCGGTTCATGCTCGTCCAGGCCTGTACCGGCGCACATCAGCAGTCCTTCGAACGTGCCATCCGGCTTGCCGCCGACGTCATCGCCGCCTCGATCCGGATCGACTACGCGGCCTCCAGCGCAGTCGACGGTCCCTGCAATCCGAGAGCTCGGTCCATCGCTGCATCGGCTGCCCTCGAGGCGTGTTCCATCCTCGACGATCTGGCCATGACGCTGTTGAACGACCCCGAACCCGCGGGTCGACCTCAGGCCATGGTGCGCTAGCCCGATGGCCGTGCGTGCACCGTGCCGCCCGACGCCGTGGCCTGTGGCCATGGCCAGCTCCGAGCAACGAGGCAACGAGATCACCGGAGTTCTCCCCCTCCACCGCTGCCTCTTTGCTGCCGTATCTCGGGTATCTCGGGTATCTCGGGTGTCTCGGGCTTGGAGGCGGTACATAGCTCGGCTGGATGCCTGGATGGCGGCCGCACCGGCCATTCCGAGAGCACCCGAATCGATCGCTCCTACCGGGCCGCGCCGCCGATGAGCGGTAGACGGTCACGTCGGCCGTACCCTTGCGCGTACTGACCGCTCGTGGTCTCGCCGTCGTCCTGACCGTCGTGGGCGTCGTCTCGGTCGGGGCGGCGTCAAGCACTGCAGCAGCCCCGGTGCTGCCCAGCCTGTCGACTCGTGTCCCGATGGAGCCGGTCATGACCGACCTGGCGGCGGTCCAGGGTCCGATCCGGTCACCGGGCGGCCCCTTTCTCTATGACCAACAGGGTCGCGTCGTAATCTTCCACGGCGTCAACGCGGTGTACAAGCTTCCCCCCTACGAGCTCTATCCGGCCCCGGGTAAGCCATGGAACTTCTCGGTTGCCGATGCGTCGCTGATCGCCGCCCTCGGGTTCAACGTCGTGCGGTTGGGGATGACATGGAGCGGTCTCGAGCCGGGGACGGCGTCCTCCAACAACCCGTCCATCTGCCGTCCCGGAGCACCAGGCGATCCCCATCAGTCAAACCAGGCCGAGCTGACCCGCTATCTCGACAATCTGGACAAGACGGTCGCCCTGCTCGGGCGATTTCATATCTACACGCTGCTCGATATGCATCAGGACGTCTACAGCCAGCAATTCGACGGCGAGGGGGCACCGAACTGGGCGGTCTGCACGCACGGCGCCCAAAATCCAGACCTTCCCGGGCGATGGTCCCAGAACTACGCCTCGCCTGCCGCTGACACTGCCTACCGTCATTTCTGGACCAACGACGTCGCCGGCAACCTCCAGGGTGAGTTCGATCGCGTGTGGGCGGCGGTGGCCGGCCACTTCCGCGCTGACCCGTGGGTACTCGGCTACGACCCGTTCAACGAGCCGTACTCGCGGTCGCTCGTGACCCGGGGTGATGAACAATTCGACACCCAATTGCAGTGCTTCTATATGGGGACGGCCCTCGCGAGCCGGTCAACCCACCGGGCCGCGCCGGTCACCTGCCCCGCCCACGACCCCGCCCTCGGGGTCATCCCCAGGATCTTGGCTGCGGATCCCGGTCACCTCATCTTCTATGAACCAGACATCTTCGGCAGCCACGGTCGTCCCAACTTCATCGGACCCATGAACTTGCCGAACCTGGTCTTCAACGTCCACGTCTATTGCAGCTACCGCAGCGGCTTCACCGGGAACCCGACCGACACCGCCGCCTGTGCCTCCCAAGGCATGCGAACACTCACCCACCGCTCGGCCAGCAGGCACGAGCTGGCATCGGTGTCGCAGCCCCACGGTCCTGCCTGGTTCGTGAGCGAATTTGGGGCGACTTCCAATGTGAGCCTTCTCGACCAACTGACCCGAGAAGCCGACCGGACTCTCGTCGGGTGGACGTACTGGTCGTGGAAGTACTACGGCGATCCAACCGGCAGCACCGATGAGGCATTGGTCGGCCCAGACGGACGGCTTCGCTCCACCGCTCGGGTGCTGGCCCGCACCTATCCTGAGGCCATCGCCGGGACGCCTGCGTCGATGTCGTTCGACCCAGCCACAGGTCGTTTTCGCCTCACCTACGTCCCCGACCATGCTGTAAGCGCACCCACCGTGATCATGGTCCCCACCCTGATCCACTATCCGACCGGGTACTGCCCTCGGGTCTCGGGAGGCTCGGTCATCTCCGGGACCGGCAGCCAGTTCCTCGAAGTGGCCAACGCGCCCAGCGCGCATTTGGTGACGGTCGGCGTCACGGCCGGGCCCTGTGCGCCGACAGCCGAAGCACGCCGGTGATCGTTCTCAGTCCACTGTTGCTCTTCGGTGGTGTCCCCGTCACTCTCGACGAGATATTAGGGACGTCAAGTACCGCGGGCTGATCCTCTAGCACCGAGGGGCGGCAGCCGTCACCGTACTGAGGGTGGCAGCCGGGGCTGCACGACTGAACCGCTCCGCCGCAGTAGCTGTGGAAACGCTGAGCATCGCGTTTCAGCGGACGGAACCCTCACCTCTAGTGTCATCGCCATGGCCAGACATTCGTTGGGTGGGGCAACGACGTCTCGTCATGATGTCCACGATGCACGGAGCGAGGAGCAACCAGTTCTCGCCGTGTCCACGAGGGGCCTGACCAAGCGGTTCGACGACAAGGCGGTGGTCGATCAACTGGCGTTGGCCATTCCCGCCGGGTCCGTCTGCGGGTTCGTGGGTCCGAACGGTGCGGGCAAGACGACCACGATCAGGATGCTGCTCGGCTTGATCCGGCCGAGCAGCGGGACCGGCACCGTGCTCGGCGGCAACCTCGGTGATCCGCCCAGCTACCTCGACAAGGTGGGGGCCCTCATCGAGGCTCCAGCTTTCTACCCCCAGCTGAGCGGGCGGGCCAACCTGCGCGTCCTGGTCCGCCTGGGTCGCATCTCGTCACGCCCCATCGACGACGTTCTCCATCGGGTCGGCCTGGCCGAACGGGCCTCGGACCGCTATCGGACCTACTCGCTGGGCATGAAGCAGCGTCTGGGCATCGCAGCCGCGCTGCTGGTGAGCCCGGAGCTCCTCGTCCTCGACGAGCCGACCAACGGGCTCGACCCGGGCGGCATCCTCGAGATGCGGGGGCTCATCCGATCCCTGGCCGACGACGGCATCACCGTGTTCGTGTCCAGTCACCTGATCTCGGAGATCGAGCACATCTGCGACCACGTGGTCATGATCCAGGCCGGCCGAGCCGTCTACCAGGGTCCGGTGGCAGAGCTTCGGGCCCGGCAGGCGTCGGACATCGTGGCCCGGCCCGAGCAGCTAGAAGACCTTGATGGCCTCGCCTCCCTGCTGCGGGCCGCCGGCTACCAGGTTCGTCAGGAGCTGGAGTCGGAAGCCGTGGTCGTCCAGACCGGCGTCGACGGTGCGGCCGGGGTGAATCGGACGGCCATGAACGGAGGCATCACGTTGCAGTACCTGGCGGAGCGCCACCGTAGTCTCGAGGACGCGTTCTTCGAGCTGACCGGCACGCACTCTCGCGACACCCAACAACGCCACGAGCTGGAGGCCGTCCGATGATCACCGGCGCGTTTCGCAGCGAGTGGATCAAGCTCCGTCGACCCAGCCTGCTCGTCTCGACCTACATCGGGCTGGCCGCGGCGGCGGCGCTCTTCACCATCCTGCTCTTCACCCAGGCGGGGAACGGCCGTCACCGCGACGGCGGCATACCGACCCTCACCGAGCTGGGCCAACCCAACGGGCTCATCCACGGGCTGAGTCAGGCCACCGTGCTGCTCGGGATCGTGGCCTTTGGGATCGCCGCGGCCCAGATCGCCAGTGAGTACAGCCTGGGTACATTGCGCCAGCTCCTGGTCCGCCAACCCCGCCGTTGGGTGCTCCTGGCCGGCAAGTACCTGGGGGTGCTGACCTTCCTGGCCATCGCCGTCGTGTTCGCGGCCGTCCTGGCTACCGTTGTCGCCTTTGCCATGGCCCACGGCCGACACGTCCCCACTGCGGCCTGGACATCGTCGGCCGGGATCTCGGACCTCACCCGGGCCCTGGGCAATCTGGTGTTGGCCGTCATCGGATACGCCAGCCTCGGTCTGGCCGTAGGCCTGTTCATTCGCTCGTCGGTGTTCTCCGTCATCATCGGGTTCGCCTGGCTGCTTCCCATCGAGCAGATCGTGATGAAGATCGTGCCGGCCACGACCCCGTGGCTACCCGGCTCGGCGTTGACGATCGTCGGCCAGGGCGGGACGGCCTCGGTGGGCTACGCCCATTCGCTGCTGGTCAGCCTGGCCTATGTCGTCGTTGCCGGCGCTCTGGCCACGGTGACCTTCATTCGACGGGACGTCACCGCCTGAGCGGCTCAATAACCCGGTTGGGCAGAACGGTTAGCCGCAGAACGGTTGGTCAGGGCGCGGTTCCCTGCACGGGCTCACCCGTCAACCACAGGCGCCAGCTCCCCGCTCATCGCCAGGTAGGTATCGGGCCGCCGGTCGCGCACCAGTCGGGCCCCTTGCATGGCGTTGGCTTCGGCGATCCCACCGCTGATGTCGATGTCGGCGATGGCCAGGCCCGGGGTGAACATGCCGGTGGTCTTCACCACCCGGCCACACGGGTCGACGATCTGGCTCATCCCGATGAACTGGGTGCCACCGAGCTCGCCGGCGAAGTTGGAGGAGACGAACCAACGGCCGTTCTCGGCCGCACGCACCCGATCGTAGAGCCGGTACTGCTCGACCAAGATGTTGCTTTCTGGATCTTGCTCCCCGTAGGCCATGAACCAGGCCGTGGGCATGACCAGGATGTCGGCACCTCGAAGCATCAGCTCACGGGTCGACTCCGGCCACATCTTGTCGTAGCAGATGAGCATGCCGATCCGTCCGATGGCCGTGTCGAACACCGGCCAATCGTTTCCCTTTCGCCACGTCAGCTGTTCGGTGATGCCCACATGGACCTTCCGGTACTTGCCCACATGTCCGTCGGGACCAGTCAGTACGGCCGTGTTGTAGATCACCCCGGGGGAGGTCCCCTTCTCGTTGAGCCCGTATATGACGTAGACGCCGAGCTCCTGGGCGTGCTCGGCGATGGCCTGGACGTGAGGACCGTCGGGAACCGATTCGGCGTTGTCGAAAGCCGCCCGGATCCGCTCGGGATAGAAGTTGGCGAAGTCCGGCGGATATCCCTGCAGGCTGATCTCGGGAAAGACGACCAGCTCGGCCCCGGCGGCGCCGGCCTCATCCATGAGAGCCAGATGGTTCTTGGTGTTGACATCGACGTCGTAGCCGCCGGCCAGGGCCGCGGTAGCGATAACTGTCATGGCGAGGAACCCCTTCTGCTCGTGCGTACGTAACTACGGATCAAACGGCCCCGTGCGGGCTGCTGGCATGTGGAAACGGCGATCAGACCGCGCTTCCGACGGAGGCCAGGTTGTCGGCACCGATCAGTTCCAGGGCCTCCGCCGTGGTCGTCACCGGAGCGATGAAATACCCGATCAGGTTCTCCGCCTGTTGCTGGAGCTCGGGCGAGAAGGCAGCGGTGGCATCACCCACCAAGTAGCCGTAGTAGCCAAGGTCGAAGCCGGCCGAGGCCGTCAACATGACACACGCATTGGTCACCACCCCTGTGTACAGGACATGGGTGATGCCCATGTTGCGGAGGTGCGAGTCGAGGCTCGACGAGTTGAATCCGCCCGAACCTGTCTTGAGCAGGCTGAGATCCCCCTGCTCGGGCGCCAGCTCGGGAATGACCTCGCACGCCTCGGAGCCGTCGAGGGCTTCGTAGTCCTGGAGGAGCCCGCGGAACGGGGCGATGGCGTCGCTGTAGTCGGGTTGGAAGCAACCCACCCGTAGATAGACGACCCGGACGCCCACCTCGCGGCACGCCCGCAGCAGCACCTGATGGTTGGGAATGACGACGTCGGCCAGCCGCTCTACGAAGTACTCCGGGGCCAGCCCCTCCACGTTCGCCGCCCGAGGCACTTGCCAGTTGACCATGTCTACGACGACCACGGCCGTCCTGGAGGGATCGAGGGGTGGCCGTTCGAACAAGCTGGCGGGAGCCCGAAGGGATCGGGGATCGGTTTCGAAAGCGGACATTGCCTGCTCCTCGCGAACGGCCAATAGGTGACGATGTCATGGTGACAGTGCCCCGTGAATAGGCGATTGCCAGTGGGTATACGCCCGGTTACGCCAGAGGAGCACACCGCCGCGCCTCGGTGACCTGGGCTCGTTCGTCCTCGCCCTGCTGCTACGCCCGAAGAGACCTTGTTCCGCCGAAGCGGATGGCCCCCGCCATCAGCTGCCAGGTGACCCGGCCGTGACCGGTACCTCGCTCCCAAATAGGTCGGCTGTCCGCTCCGCACTGCGCCGGGCCCGGGCCGATGTGGTCACCACGCCGAGGACCAGGACGGCGAGCCCGCACCCGGTGATGATCCACCAGCCCGGGTGGCTGGCCTGGGCCAGCCCGGCCGACAGCGAGCCCACCAGACCCGAGGTGGCGGCCACTCCCACGACAGCAACCCCCAAGGACTGACCCACCTGACGGCTGGTCGACGCCACCGCGGCGGCCACTCCGGCTTGAGCTGCAGGCATGCCCGACACCGCGGTCTGGGTGATCGGCGGGTTGACCAGGCCGAAGCCGAAGCCAAAGATCAGGTAGGCGATGATCAGACTGGTGAACGACGTGGTGGGGCTCAATCCGGTCAGCATCACGCTGCCGATGGCCAGGGCGCAACCGGACAGCACCAACGGGATTCGGGGCCCCCGGCGACCGACCAATGCCCCCGAGATGGGCGACGCCAGTATCGCCATGGCCGCCATCGGCAACGTGTACAGCCCGGCGTCGAGCGGGGACAAGCCCCGGACGTCTTGGAGATAGAGCGTATTGAGGAACAAGAACCCGCTGAAGGCAGCGAAGGCGCTGACGGCGATCAGCGTCGCCCCCGAGAACGGGGTGCTCCGGAAGAAGCGGACATCGATAAGCGGCTCGAACCGCCGGCGCTCGTACCAGACGAGCGATCCGAAGCTCACAATGGCGACGGTGAAGAGGCCCACGATCTGTGCTGACCCCCAGCCTGCCTCCGGCCCCTGGATGATCGAGTAGGTCAGCGAGGCCAGGAACACGATCACCAGGATCTGACCGATCGGATCGAGCCGACGGGGGTGGTCGGCTCTGGACTCGGGCACGAACCGGGCGGTGAGGGCGATGGCAGCCACCCCGACGGGAATGTTGACCCAGAAGATCGATTGCCATCCCACGTTATGCACGAGGATGCCGCCTACCACCGGTCCGAGAGCCAGGCTGATCCCGATCACCGCTCCCCACGCGCCGAGGGCCTGGGCCCGTTCCTTCGGGTCGAGAAAGGTGTTCCGGATGATGGACACGGCGACAGGGTTGAGCATCGAGCCACCCACAGCCTGGATCATCCGGAAGACGACCAGCCAGATCAGACCGGGAGCCAGGCTGCACAACAACGAGCCGAGCGTGAAGATGACCAGACCCAGCTGGAAGGTTCGCCGCCGTCCGAACCGGTCGGCCATCGATCCCGACAGCATCAACAGGCTGGCCAGCACGACCAGGTAAGCGTCGACGGTCCATTGCAACCCGGACACCGACGCATGGAAGTCCCGCTGGATGGACGGCAGGGCCACGTTGACGATGGTGTTGTCCATGCCCACGATGAGCAGGCTCATACAGCACACGGCCAAGACGATGAGCCGCCGGCGGCGGTCCAGGTCGCTCACTGGTGCGGTGCGCTCGCTGTCCCCCGTCTGCCGATGTCGTTCACCTATTCACTTTAGGAGGACGGGGCGATGTTCAATGCGGGCCTGGTGAACGTGGCCATTCCAAGTGCACCAGGCCGGAGCTCGAACCCGTCACACCTCTGCCCGGAGCCGCTCCATCAGCGAGTCAGCCTCCTGCATCTTCTCGGGGTCGATCTGGTCGGCTTCGAGCGCTGCGGCTTCACCCTGGAGCGCTTCCTCGCGACGGATGGCGGCGACAGCATCACATAACGTGATGCACAAGCCCAGGTCCCGGCTCGCCCTCCAGAAATACCAGCGACCGAGCGGCATTTAGAGCCCGCTGGTGTGATTCCGGCGTCGTGCCGGCGAGTTCTATCTGTCTGGTTGTCGCGGCTGAATGTTGAACCCGAGCTTTCCGAGTATCCGGACGGCGCCAGACTTGCCGCCCTCGAAATCACCTGAGGCAAGGCGCTTGTCGGTGAACGGCACGTAGGCCCCGAGCGTGAGGGCCTCGGAGTAGGTGATGGGTCGATCAATCACCGCGCACTCCTTCGTTCTCCTATCGTGCGGCGCCGGGGTTCCTCATCGACGTAGCTCTCAAAACGACCTTGGCCTTACCCGCGTTCAG
This sequence comes from uncultured Acidimicrobiaceae bacterium, assembly GCA_963781305.1. Taxonomy (GTDB): domain Bacteria; phylum Actinomycetota; class Acidimicrobiia; order Acidimicrobiales; family RAAP-2; genus DASXMT01. The sequence goes on along the minus strand of CAWAFL010000011.1, from coordinate 1,151,202 downwards.
CACACCCCGAGGCTGACCTGTGTGCCCACCGGCACCACACTTCCGGCTGCCGGCATCTGCCACAGAACGGCATTCTGGTTGTAGGCCCCCGAGGGGAGGGTGCAGGCGCTGGCCGGCTGGGTCTCGAGCATGTACTGCAGCCGGACGCCCTGCAGGGTCAGTTCGGCGGCCGAGACCACAGTGCCGGTGACGACGTCGGGCACCCGAACGGTGTCCCCCGTCGTCGGCGTGGTGGGTGTGACGACCCCGGGACTCGTGGAGGACGCTCCCGGCGGGGCGGTCGTGGTGGTGTCGACCGAACCCTGAGGCCTTGTCGGTTGGGTCGGCTCGGTAGGCGTGGTCGGCTGGGTCGGCTGGGTCGGCGTCGCATTGTTCCCGCCAGAACTGCTGGTGACAGCCCACACCGTTCCGCCAATGGCCAAGGCAATCACGACACCAATCGCCACCAACCCGGCAGGTCTTGCCCACCAGCCACGGCTCCCCCCTCCATCGGTCATACCGGGAAGGCTATTGCCACCGGGTGTGAGTAGTAGGTCACCGGGGTGTCCGCGGATGTGCGTCCGGTCGCAACCAGCACAGGGTGCCCGGTCGCTGGTGCTTTGTCGCTGTAATTGTAGGCAGGATGTGGGACCCCAAATCCCCGGAGTCCACAGTGCGACTAGTCATAAAGGGGCGAACCGTGCGACGCTTCATTCGATGAGCGGTGACGATCGACTGGTCGCTCTTCGGAGCGCTTTCTTCGTTGGCGACGGGCGACGCATCGTCGATGTCCTCTCGGTGGAGGTCTGGCCCGACCTTTTACAAATCGCAGGCGACGGTCTCCTCGTCGCCTTGACGCAACGGGCGGAGGGGGCAGCCGAACTCGCACGCCGCTACGCAGGGGAGCTCCGTGACCCGCGACTGGGCGGGCGACGACGAACTCGCTGACCAACTTGACGCCGCGGTCGGGGATCGGCCGGCACCGATGCTGCGCCCCCTCGCCGTCGACCTCGAGCAACTGGCCGACCTCCTCGAGGGCGACCCGATGCACGGTGGCGGGCAACTTGACCTTCGCACCGGCGAGATCTGGCCGCAAGCGGCGATCGACTACGCCATGGAGATAGGCGAGCTGGGCGAGGAGGATCTCGAAGACCGTGATCGCTGGCTGACGGTCTGGCGCGAGGGCTCCCGGAACGCATACCGGGACATGGAGTACTTCATCGGAGCGTTGGCCGACGAGGACCGGGCCGACCGCCTTTCGATCGCCATCGAGGGCCGGGGAGCCTTCCGTCGGTTCAAGGACGTGCTCGAGCGTTGGCCCGACGAGCTCGATCGCTGGTACGTGTTCTCCGGCGACCGTCAGCGGGGTCGCGCTCGGGACTGGCTTGCCGCTGCGGGGTACTCGTCCCGCCGACCTGAGCGCCACCCGTCCACGTAATGTCTGACTCCTTTGATCGTCTCGACACGAGGTATTGCCGTTTCAGCCAACGATGTTGGACCCAACCTTTGAGCCCCAGCCGACGTCGGCGTCAAGGCCAAGGTGCGAAAGGGGAATCGGCAAACAAGACCTAAGAAGGCGGGGCGAAGAATTCGAGCGCGATGCCATCCGGGTCGCGAAAGGACACCCCGGACCCATAGGAGGCATCGACAATGCCGCCATGGGCAATGCCGAGCTCATCCAGCCGCGCCGGCCACTGCTCGAGCTCGTTTCGATCGGCGCAGTTGAAGGCCAGATGATCCAGGCCCACGCGACGCTCGTTGAACGACAGGTCGTCAGCCGGGTCGGGAAACTGGTGCAGGCCAACGAGGGTCTGACCCCCTACCAGCCAGACCACGTGACGAAATGGGCCCGTGTCCTCGTCGAGGACCGGCTTGGCGTCGAACAGGTTCTCGTACCATGGGACGCTGCGGTCGAGATCGCTGACCGTGAGCGCGACATGGGTGATAGTCGGGAATTCTGGCATGTGGGCCTCCTCGTTCAGCGCGCCAAACGGTATCGCACCCACTCGCCCATCGCCCGGAAGACGATACGGACTCGAGCAGTTCAGCCCTTGGCAAACATCTGGCGGAGCTCCCGCTTCAGGACCTTGCCGGCGGCGTTGAGGGGCAGTGCGTCGACGATCTTGACCACCCGGGGGACCTTGTAGTTGGCCAGCCGGTCCCGGGACCAGTCGGCCAGGCCGGCCACGTCATCGGCGGATACTCCTTCCGTCACCACGACGTAGGCGCAGCCCACCTCGCCCATCCGGTCGTCGGGGATGCCGATGACGGCAACCTGGTCCACGCCGGGATAACCGCGGAGCACCGCCTCGATCTCGGCCGGGTAGGCGTTGAAGCCGCCGGCCACGTACATGTCCTTCAGGCGGTCGGTGATGGCAATGTTGCCGTGCTCGTCCATGGTGCCCACGTCCCCGGTGTGCAGCCACCCGTCGGCATCGATGACCTCTTCGGATCCGGCGGGCGCGTTCCAGTACCCGGACATGAGCGGGTACCCGCGGACCAGGATCTCGCCGGGCTGGCCCGGGGGCACCTCTTCATTGTCGGCGTCGACGACCTGCACCTCGACATCGGGGATGGCCCGACCCGATGTCTGGGCGATGGTCTCCACGCTGTCCCCACGCCGGCACATGGTCACCACACCGGTTGCCTCGGTCAGTCCGTAGCCGGTCAGGACCGACTCGATACCGAGCTCCGACTGCATCCGGTGTACCAGCTCGATCGGAATCACCGCGGCGCCGGTGACGGCGAGCCGCAACGAGCCGAGCGCGGGGCCGGTCCCATCGGGATGACTGAGGATCGATTGGTAGATGGTCGGCGGCCCGGCCAAGACCGAGATGTGCTCCTGGGCGATTCGCGAGCGCACGGCGTCCACGTCGAACACCGGCTCGGCCACGATGGTCGCCCCTCGCATCAGGCAAACCAGGACGCCCGCCTTGTAACCGAAGGTGTGGAAGAACGGGTTGACCACCAGGTACCGGTCGCCCTTCTCCACACCGGTCACCTCGGCCCAGGTGGCGAAGGACCGGAGGGTCTGCCCGTGGGTGTTCAACACACCTTTCGGCCGACCGGTGGTGCCCGAGGTATAGATGAGGTCGCAGGGATCGCCGCTGCCGATCGACGCCGTGCGCCCGGCGGCGACGTCCTCGCCCACCGTCGCGCCCTCCTGGACGAAGTCCGACCAGGCGATGACCGGGTCGCCCTGTCGGCGTCGGGTCGACCCGGGGTCGTCGTTCCCCTGCAGGAGGACCACCCTCTCCAGGTCGGGCAGCGCGTCCCCCTCGGCCACCGCTTCAGCCAGCATGGCCGGGTAGTCGATGCCCAGGAATCCGCGCACGGTGAACAGGATCCGGGCTCCGGACGATCGGAGGATATACGCGGCCTCGGCGCCTTTGAACCGGGTGTTGAGAGGAACGAGCACGGCACCGGCCCCAACTGCACCGAGTGCGGCGACCACCCATGCCGCGCTGTTGGGAGCCCAGATGGCCACCCGGTCTCCCCGCTCGATCCCGTTGGCGATCAGTGCCCGGGTGGCAGCGGCCACATCTTCTGCCAGCTGGTCGAACGTCAGCCGGATGACGGTGCCGTTGGGGCCGTGTGCATCGACCAACGCTTCGGTCTCGCCAAACCGTGCGGCTGCGTCTTCCACCAGGCTTGGGATGGTCTCCCATTGGAGATCCCCGCGCGGATCGATGAGGACGGACACCGCCGTCAGGTTAGTCGAGCGAGCTGGAAGAGCGTGGTTCCAGACAGGAGGCGGCGGCCGCCACCGCAGCCGACCGCGGCCGCCGCCTCGCTGTCGGTGATCGATGCTGTCTAGCGGCTCAGCCCCAGCGCTGGGGGTCGTCGGGGTTGACGCCCAGGCAGAGCTTCCCCACCAATTCGTGGGCTAGCAGTGAGTTCCCTGGATGGAAGTGGCCCATCCGCACGTCCCGGAAGAGCTGCTCGAGCCGATTTCGCTTGAAGGTACCGGCGCCGCCGCTGAGGTCCAGTGCCCGGTCCACGATCTCCACGGACTGGTCGATGACGAAGGAGCGCGTGGCGACCAGCCGCACGGGCCAATCCGGATGCTGCACTCCTGCCGCCCAATCGGCACAGGTCCGCTCGAGCATGGCCTCGGCCGCGTCGTAGGCGATGCGCATGTCCGAGACGACGTGCTGAACGCCGGGATGATGAGCCATCGAGTTCGTCAATGCGATCGATGACCGTTTCGGCATCGACTCCACGGTCAGGTCGAAGGCCCGCTTGGCCGCGCCCAGGTACGTCGACGCAAAGCCCATGAGGGCCCATGCGAATATCGACACCTGGAGGAGGCCGGCGCCGCCGAAACCGGGCGGGCACACGAGGACCACCTGGTCGTCGGGCACGAACACCCGGTCGAGCACCGTGTCCTGGCTCTGGGTGGCGCGCATGCCCAGCGTGTCCCAGGTGTCGATGATCTGGATTCCCTTGGCGTCGCGGCGCACGAAACCATGCACCAATTTCATGTTCTCCGGGTCGGACGCGTCCATGGAGTGGAAGCCGCCATACGTCCAGACCGGTGTCAGGCTGCCGAAGATCTTGTGCCCCGAGATCTCCCAGCCGCCGTCGACCCGGGCAGCCGAGGCCACCGCCAACAGGAGCGGGATGTCGTTGCCCGCCTCGCCGTGGAGGGCGCAGAACACCTCGCCCTCGACCATCTTGTCGAGCACCCACCGGCACGAATCGTCACCGGCGTGCATGAGGTCGGTGGCCACGCCGCCCCAGTAGCAGTGCATGTTCGTGGCCAGGGCGGTAGCCGGCGCGACGTAGGCCAGGCGGCGCACGAGCTTGGAGTACTCGTCCAGCCCGAGGCCGGCGCCCCCCATGTCAGAGGGGACAGTGGCCAGCAGGTAGCCGGACCCCTTCAGCTCGTTCCAGTCCTCGTCGAAGAAGCGGTTCTCCCGGTCGTAGACGGGGTTCCGCTCATCGAAGCGGGCGAGCATCTCTTCGGTGAGCAAGTGCGGGGTGGTCAGGGTTGTCATGAGGTTTCCTTTGCTGGTGGTGGGGACAACGAGTGAGGGGACAATGAGTAGAGGGGACAATGAGTAGAGGGGACAATGGGTAGTGGTCGGGACAATGGGTGCGGGTGGGCGATGGCGATTGCTTCGGTCACGGGGGTGGCGTCAGTTGGTCCACGAGGATGATCACGTCGGCCGGCAGGCCCAGTCGCGCTGCTGCTTCTTGTATCGCCTCGGGGTTGGGCGCCTCGTAGAGGCAGTAGGTCTTCTTCTTGTCGGCCGACAGGAACGAGTACAGCCAGTTGACACCGACGTCGTCGTTCACCAACTTGATGCCGGCGAAGTCGAGCTGCTCGGCATTCAGTTGCTCGGCGAAGTTCCGCTCGATCACAAACAGGGGCAACGTTTCTCCTTGCGGGATTGGCCATCTGCCACCGCGACCCGGTGACTCCGAAGCCGCACTGCCACCGTATGGAAAAGCCGACCCGCTGTCATGACCAGGTTTCGCTATTTGTGGCGACTTGGTCACCGGGGGTCGGCAACCTCTCTATAGTCAGGAGTGACCGTTGAGAGGGGCACGGTGCCCGAGAACGGAACCGCAACTGCCACGATTGTCTTCACCGATGTGGTGGGCTCCAGCCAGATCCGGGCCCGCGTCGGTACGCTCGCGTCAGATCGGCTGCTTCCTGGCCACCAACGGGACCTGGCCGAGATCGCGACCACCCACAGCGGCCATGTGGTGAAGGCGGCCAGTGACGGAATCATGTCCGCATTCGATGCCGCCTCTGACGCAGTCATGGCCGCCGTTGCCATGCAGCGCCACATGGCTCCGACCGATGTCGCCATCGGAGTGGGAGTGGCATCGGGCGATGTGAGCTGGGATGGCGGTGCCTGCTTCGGCTTTCCCGTCGTCATCGCCACCCGGCTCCAGGATGCGGCGGCGGACGGACAGATCTTGGTCAGCCAGGTCGTCCGCTCCCTGTCCGGGGACCGGGCCGGTGACCGCTACACGCACCTCGGCGCTCGAGCGCTGAGCGGCGTTGCCGAGCCGGTCGACGTGTTCGAAGTGGCATGGGAGCCACCCGAGAAGGCAGGGGGGCGCATTGCCCCGGGCGTCGTTCCCCTGCCAACCGCGCTGACCGTACGACCGGGCTTCCAGTTCGTCGGGCGGGCCGACGAGTGGGAGGCCCTGAACGCCACCTGGTCGGAGGTCGAGTCGGGAGGCCGCCGGGTCGTTCTGTTGAGCGGCGAGGCCGGGGCGGGCAAGACCCGCTTGGCCTTCGAGTTCGCCCGGCAGTGCCATGGGCAGGGCGCGGCCGTGTTGTTCGGTGGCTGCGACAGCGAGCTGGGAGTGCCCTTCCAGCCCTGGGTCCAGGCCTTCGTCCATCTGCTCGGCTCGCTCCCCGACGAGCTGCTGATCGACGACCTGGCGCCGGAGCTCAGCGAGCTGGCGGTGATACTGCCCCAGCTCGATCGGTTCGTGCCGGGGCTGCTCCGGTCCTCGCGCGTGGACCCGGAGACGGACCGATACCGACTGTTCGGAGCGGTCGACACCATGCTGGTCAAAGCCAGCAACCTCCGCCCCGTGGTGTTGGTGCTCGACGATCTGCACTGGGCCGGCGCCCAGACCCTGGCGCTGCTCCGGCATCTGGCCCGGAGCGGTTCGGCCGAACGCCTCCTGCTGATCGGGGCGTTTCGCGACACGGCCGATGAGATCACCGATCCGCTGGCCTCGTGTCTGGCCGACCTCCGCCGGCTCGACGGGGTGGCCCGACTGCGCATGGACGGCTTCGACGAGAGTCACGTCGAGCGCTTCGTGGCCATGGCCACCAGCCAGGAGCTCGATGCTGATATGCGCCGGCTCGCGGCCAACGTCGCCCGGCGAACCGCCGGCAACCCCTTCTATGTGGGTGAGCTGTGGCGCCATCTCGTCGCCACCGGGACGGTGGTCCACTCCAGTAACGGATGGGTTGCCCGCACCGACGCCGGGACCGCCGGCGTGCCCGAGAGCGTCAAAGAAGTGGTCGGCGCCCGCCTGGCCCGTCTTTCCGATCCGGCCCGTGGCCTGATCGAGTTGGTGGCTGTCGCCGGTCAGCGGATCGAGCTGCGCGTGCTCGCCCTGGCCGCCGAGTTGTCCGAGCCCGAGCTGGTGGTGCCGCTCGACGAGCTGGTCGAGGCCGGCCTGCTCGACGCCGGCGGCAGCGCGCTCCTGACCTATGAGTTCCCCCATGCGCTGGTGCGCGATTCGGTCGAGGACACGGTCCCTCCCATCAGGCGGGCCCTTCTCCACCTGTCCGTGGCCGAAGCCATCGAACGTGTGCACGAGGCCGACCGGCGGCCGGTGCTCGCCGACCTGGGCCGCCACTTCGCCGCCGGTGCCACGCTCGGGGGCACGGACAAGGCGCTGTACTACGGGCAACTGGCCGGAACTCAGGCCGTGCGCTCGGCCGCCTACGACGTGGCCATCTCCCACTTCGACCGGGCCATCGCCCTGGCCGTACCCGGCACCGAACTGCGGGTGGAGCTGCTGCTCGATCTGGGTTTCTCCCAGGTGCGCGACGGCCGATACCTGGAGAGCATGCAGACGTACGGCACCGCGTTCGAAGAAGCCCTCGAACTGGGTGCGGTGAACCTCATCGCCCGGGCCGCTGTCGGCTTCGAGCAGGCGGTGCACATGCCGGGCCTACCCGGGGCGCCCGCCGTCAGGGTCGTCACCACGGCCATGGCCATGGTGCCCGACGACGACCTCCACACCCGGGCCCGGCTGCAGGCTGCGCTAGCTCGGGCCTACGCACATGCCGGACGTACCGATGAGGCGCTCGACGCCGTGGATGCGGCCATGGGCCTCGCCCGCCAGAGCAAGGACACCGACGCGTTGGGTGCAGCGCTGGAGGCCGCTCTCATCTCGACAACCGATCCGTTGCAGACGCTCTCGCTCGCCGCCGAGCTCGACGAGCTGGTAGCCACGAGCACCGACCCGTGGCACGAGCTCTACGCAACGGCAAGCCAGCTCCGAGCGCTGATCAGCCTGGGCCGGATGAGCGAGGCCGCGACGGTATTGGATCGGCACCGGGCTGCCTCTGAACGGGGCCGTTATACGACGTTCCAGTTCGTGGCGGCCGCCTATGAGGTGGTCCTCTTGCTGGCTTCCGGGCTCTTCGTCGAGGCCGAGGCGGCCGCCGAACGGGCCCACGCGCTCGGCGGCGCCGTCAACAGTCCGTTCGACGAGGGTGTCTACGGTCTACAGATGTTCGCCATCCGTCGGGAGCAGGGCCGACTGGGCGAAGTGGCCCCGGTCCTCAAGCTGGTGGCCGAGCGAACCGATCAGAAGGCGATGTGGCGCCCGGGCCTGGCCGCCCTCTATGCCGATCTGGGTCTGCTCGATGAGGCCCGCCAAGCGTTCGAAGCCCTCGCCCTCGACGACTTCGTCGCCATTCCCCGAGACTCGGTCTGGCCGGCATGCGCGGCCTTCCTGGCCGAGGTGTGCGACGCCCTCGGCGATGGCGACCGGGCCGACGTGCTGTACCGGGAGCTGTCAGCATTCCACGAGCGCAACCTGATGGTGGGCATGACCATCTGCTTCGGGCCTGCCGACCGCCTGCTGGCCAACCTCGCCGCCCTGCTCGGCCGAGACAGGGATGCCGAGGAGCACTACCGGGTGGCGCTGGAGCTCGCCCGGCGGAGCGAGTCGCCGGTGTGGGAGGCCCACGTGCTCGCCGACCACTCTCGATTCCTGGGCCGACACGGTGCGCACAAGCGGGCGGCCGAACTGGGACAGCACTCCCGTCAGATCGCTGCGCTCTTCGGGATGGAGGGTTTGGCCGGTCGGGCCCGGGCCGACGTCGACGCGGTTCCCGGGGGCGTCGGCGACGGCCCCGGTTCTCGCGGCCCGTCGCTGCCCGACGGGTTGTCCGCCCGGGAGTGGGAGGTGCTGGAACTGGTGGCCACCGGGAGCCACAACCGCGAGATCGGCGAGAAGCTCTTCATCAGTCAGAACACGGTCGCCAACCACGTGCGGGCCATCCTCCAAAAGACCGGCTGCGCCAACCGCACCGAGGCGGCCACCTATGCCGCCCGTCACCACCTGCAGCAATGAGTCCGGCGACAGGGGCGCGGCTCGGACCCCTCCCGGCGGCCGCGCCGCAGGGCGGCCGCGGTCCGCTCAGGGGTGCTGGCTCGACACCGAGACCACCTCACCGGTCATGAAGGTGGCGTACTGGCTGGCCAAAAAGACGATGACATTGGCCACTTCCCAGGGCTCGGCCGCCCGCCCGAGGACCTCCTTGCGGCTGAGCTCCTCCAGCTCCTCCTCGGCCATCACCTTGCTCAAGAAAGGGTGGTGGGCCAGGCTCGGCGAGACCGCATTGACCCGCACGTTGTAGGGGGCGGCCTCTACCGCGCTGCACCGGGTCAGGGCCATGACCCCGGCCTTGGCCGCGGCGTAGTGGGCTTGGCCGGCCTGGGCCCTCCAGCCCAGAACTGAAGCGTTGTTCACGATCACCCCGCCGCCCAGGGCGTAGAGGTGGCCCAGCGCAGCGCGCATGCACCGGAAGGTACCGGTGAGGGTGATGTCGAGTACCTTCGACCACTGCTCGTCGGTCATCTCGACGATGTCGGCCTGTCCCCCCAGGCCGGCGTTGTTCACGGCAACGTCGAAGCGCCCGTGGGCGTCGACGGTGGCGTCGTAGAGGTTCTGGACCTGGGCCTCGTCGGTGACGTCGCAGCGCAGCGCCAGCGGGCGGTTGCCCCCGGCCAGCTCGGCCAGTTGATCGGCGGTCTCGCCCAGACGCCGCTCGTGGGCATCGGACACCACCACCGTGGCCCCCTCCTCGATGCATCGTTTGGCCGTGGCGAACCCGATGCCGGTGCCCGCCGCCGCGGTGATCACGACGATCTTGCCCTCCAGCAGCCCGTGCCCCGGTGGCGGGTTGGGAGGAACGGGCGCCGTGCGGTCATCGGTCATCAGGAGTCCCCTTCGGGGTTGGATGTGGGCGTGGGCTGTGTGGGCTTAGTCATTTGTGGGCTATATGCGGGGTTTCACTTCGGCCTTGGGCTCGGGCGGCAGCCCCAGGACCCGCTCGCCGATGATGTTCTTTTGGATCTCATTGGACCCGCCGTAGATGGTCTCGGACCGACTGAACAGGAACGAGCGCTGGACCTCGTCGAGCTCGTACGGGAAGCCCTCGGCCACCATCGAGGCCGGGCCGATGATGTCCATGGCCAGCTCGCCCAGGGCGCGGTGCCAGGTGGCCCAGTACAGCTTGATGATCGAGGCCTCGGGAGGCGCCACCGGGCCGTCGATGTTGGACAGGCTGCGCAGCGTGTTGTACCGCAAGATCTCGAGCTCGGCGTAGGCGGCGGCCAGCCGCTGGCGCGTCACCGGGTCGACGGCCTTGCCGTTGGCCCGGGCCAGCTCGATCAGATGGTCGAGCTCCCGGCGGAAGGTCAGTTGGTGGCCGAGGAGGGCCACCCCCCGCTCGAAGGCCAGGGTGGCCAAGGCGACGCGCCACCCATCCCCCACCTCGCCGAGCACGTTCTCCCGGGCCGTCCGGGCCCCGTCGAAGAACACCTCGTTGAACTCCGAGGTCCGGGTGAGCTGGGTGATGGGGCGGACCTCGATCCCGGGCTGGCGCATGGGAACGAGCAGGTAGGAGAGTCCCTTGTGTCGAACCGACCCGGGCTCGGTGCGGCACACGACGAAGCACCAGTCTGCGGTGTGGGCCAACGACGTCCACACCTTCTGGCCGGTGACCACCCACTCGTCCCCGTCCAGCACTGCCTTGGTGGACACGTTGGCCAGGTCGCTCCCGGCGTTGGGCTCGGAGTACCCCTGGCACCACAGCTCGGTGCCGTTGCGGATGGCCGGAAGGAAGCGCTCCTTCTGCTCGGGCGTGCCGTAGTGGATGATGGTGGGGGCGATCAGACCCTCCCCCATCACGTTGACCCGGCCCGGGGCTTTGGCCTTCACGTACTCCTCGTTGAAGATGACCTGGTGGGCGATGGACGCCCCCCGCCCCCCGTATTCGGTGGGCCAGCCCAGACCGGTCCAGCCCGCCTCGGCCAGCACCTTCTCCCAGCGCAGGCGGGTCTCGAACCCGTAGGTCTCGTCCCCGGACCCCCCTCGGCCACCGAGCGCGGCGAACTCGCCGACCACGTGATCGGTCAGCCAGGCGCGCACTTCCTTGCGGAAGGCCTCGTCTTCAGGTTGGTCTCGTAGGTCCATGGCTCCGTTGCTCGTTGCCGGCGCGGCCAGGGAAGTGCAAACTGGCCCCGGAGGACATTACCTGGGCTTGATCCGGTCGACGGATTGGCAATCGGGCTCTGACAATCGTGACGGCAAGTCAACCTCTAGTTGCCGCACCGGTGGGGACGGACCGGTCTCGTAGTGGCCGAGGCTCAGTTCACCATGACATACGTGCGCTGCGCGAGGGGTTGCCCCAGTCCGGCCATGACCTTTTCGAGATGACCAGTCTGGACGATGCGTTCGCCGAAGGCGGCATCGTGAGCCTCAGAGGAGGCCCAACGCTGGATGAAGGTGAAGGCGAGGTCGTCGTCCCGGTCGCGATAGAGCTCAAAGGACTCGCAACCGTCGGCCGCCCGCATGCGGTTCCGGCCCTCGATCAGCAGCAGTTCGAGCGTATTCTCCTGACCCGATGCGGCGTGAAACTCGGTCATGTGGGTGATGCTCATCAGAACGGTACCTCCGTGTTGAGTAATCCCGTGCCCGGCTGGCGTCCGCCAACGGCCAAACAGAAGTCGACGGCGTCGAGCTCAAGCTGTTCCTCGACGCCGCCCACCTGCCAGCGACCGCCAGCAGGGCCGGTCAGGATCAGCGAGAAAGCCTGGCCATGGCGTCGGCCCCACTCGGCGACGACGTCGGCCACGAGGAGGCCGTCATGGGATGGGGTGAGAGCCATGGGCGCACCCGTGGCGCGACTGATGTCGAGGCGGTGCATCCAGGTGTCGCGAGTGAAGATCGTGTCGACCAGATAGCCGAACTGCCACTTCTCTGCCTCGAACGGCGGATCCTGCTTCATTCGGACGACACGGCGGAGCAGAGCTGGCGTGCGCCGACGGGCCTTGACCGCCTTGGGCGCTGTGGCCGCCAGACCGTCGACAATGGCATCCGGCGTCATGGCAGCTCGCTCATCGACCTGGGTGGCGGTCATGGCATCGATCATCTTTCCGCTTGCCCTGTTGCGGGCCGCTCGGAAGTCGTGAGCGAACTGGCGCAGCGATGCTTGTGCTTCGGCCATGCCAAGCACATGGGAGGCCATGGCGCGTACATCCCAAAGGTCGCACGCGGTGGGCTTGCCCCAATCCTCCGCTGACAGGCTGCGGAGTTGCGCGACCATGCGGGCGAACTCGGTCTCGGCCAGCACCATCGCGTCCGCGTGCCGAAGCGGCGCCTGTCTCGTCCCGGCCGTCGCTATTCCCATGGCCTCTCCCCTCCGAATGGTGTCAGGAGTATCGCACAGTATTCGGCTAAGGTCAATGTGTGATCCAAGAGCCAGCCGTGGAACAGCCCCGTCGAGACCGCAGGCATGCGCGTCATCAGGCGACCAAGCAGGAGATCCTCGCCGCGGCCTGGAGGATGGTGCGGGCCGACGGCCTCAATGCCCTCTCTTTGAGGGCATTGGCTCGGGTCATGGACATGGAGCCCCAATCGCTCTACACGTACTTCGCCTCGAAGCACTCGGTCTATGACCACCTCTTTGCCGATGGCAACCGCGAGCTCCTGGCGCGCTTCCAACGACTCGCGGTCAGTGACGACCCCATCCGCACCTTGAGCGAGCTTGCACACGTCTTCGTGAGCTTCGCCGCCGAAGATCAGGCGCGCTACGAGCTCCTCTTCCTGCGCACGATCCCAGAGTTCGAACCCTCACCCGACTCGTACGCGGTTGCCGTCGAGGTGTTCAACCGGGGCCGCTCGATCCTCACCGACGTGGGGCTGAGCACCCTGGCCGACTTTGACCTCTGGACGGCTCTCATGGCCGGACTGTCGAGCCAACAGTTAGCCAACGATCCCGGCGGTCACCGCTACCTGGGCCTCATAGACGACGCTGTCGCCATGTTCGTGGAGCACGTCTTCGGCGACATATCGAACAAGCGGGACGGGTTGCAAGGCGGACAACAAACGGGTGCCTGAACGAAGGGCGGACATCACCCGCCTGCTGGAGGTCCTTTGATCAGAATCCACTGGCTTGGTGTACACGGCAACGGCCCGGCTCCCCGCTCGACCCTTAGAGACCGAGCGTTGTCCGTGGGTCGCGTCCCATGAAGGCGGCGAGGCGTTCCCAGTCATCAGCACCGGGAGCTGCGTAGACCTCCGCCCCAAAAGGGGTTCCTGGCTCGACCATGTTGCGGTACTGGGGTTTGATCATGGCCCGTGCCCCGTCGAGTGCCGGCAAGGCGAGGGAAGGGTCCAACTTGTCGATCTGTCCGGTGGCCCTGGCCAAGTCCCAGGCGTGTGCGGCCAGCTCTGCCAGGTACATGTCCACCAGGGTGGCTCCCGTGTACTCCTCGCCCCACGGCATTGTGTGCCTCAACGACAAGCTGGAATGGTCGTCCCATGCTTGTGCCGCCTCTTTCGCAGCCCTACGTATCTGACCGGGCGCGTCGGAGAGCTCCACGTGAGGGGACTTGTCTCCGGGCGGGGGTGCCTGCCCGCTGCCGAGAGCGGCCGCCCGGTGGCCCGCTTCGACGAGGTGGTCGATCAGCCCGGCCACGTCGTAGTTGGGGCACGGTGTTGGGTGGCCGAGCTCGTCAGCGTCTATGCCTGACACGATCACCGCAGCGTTCTCGTAAGAATCCAACAACGTGCTTCGGCGGTCAGAATCGGCCATGCGGGTCCTCCTTGATGTGACAGGCTGGCTACGCCGGTCGTCGGTTCGCGAGCGCCGAAAGACGAGTATCTCACTACCCGCGCGGGTGCGCGAATCGGCGTTCGGCTCACCTGCCAGCTTCCGAACCAGCACCCAGCGTGCTCTACCGGCCCGTGGGTCGTAGGCCGCCAGTGCGCAACCCCCACTGGCCATCGGCGACGGGTTCAGGCGGCAGCGTCAACTGAGGAGCTCCGGGCCTGGGATGGGCGGGAACATCTCTCAACAGGGAGAGGTTTAACTTGATGGTAGGTCCGCCGGTTGCGGACAGTGGTGGGCGGACATGGAAGGACAGGCATGACAGACGTAACAGGTACGACGGGCAAGGTGGAGCTGACCGACAAGGAGTGGCAGGAGCGGCTGTCGCCCGAGCGCTACGCCGTGTTGCGCCAGAAGGGCACCGAGCCGGCCTGGTCCGGGGAGCTCCTCCACGTCGACGGCGACGGCGTGTTCACCTGCGGCGGGTGCGGGGCCGAGTTGTTCAGGGCGGGCACCAAGTTCGAGTCGGGAACGGGTTGGCCCAGCTTCTACGAGGCCGTCAACCAGGGAGCAGTGGAGGAGCACACCGACCGCAGCCACGGCATGCTGCGCACAGAGGCCACCTGTGCGCGCTGCGGCGGGCACCTGGGCCACGTCTTCCCCGACGGGCCCAAGCCCACCGGCCTCCGGTACTGCATGAACTCGTTGGCGCTCGACTTCGAGCCAAAGGATGGTTCGGAGACCGAGGAGACTTCGTAGACAGCTGGTCACCCATGAGCTGGCCGGCCTGAGCAGGTAAGCCGGCCGGTGCGCCGGTCTGCGTTAGGCAGACTCCCGGATTGGTTCTCAAAGCTCGGCCCGCAGCACTTGGCCCTCTTGTCGACCCACGATCTGGTCGACCCAGGAGGCTGCCTGCTTCGACCGGACGCTGTGCGGGCTTTGTCCCACAAGCAGAGGTCCCACTCCGATCGGTCCGGCCCGCCTCAAGGTCTGCACTCCCTTGATTCCCTCTGAATGTAGGCGCATACTCACTGAGAGAGGTGCTCCTCTACCGGGGCGCAAATCAGGGCTATTGAAATCAGGGGCAATTGAGGGAGGGCACAAACTATGAAATTCATGGTGACTTGGCGAGTTCGGCCTGGAGGCTCCGGTGCCGACAACGAGGCAGCCTCGGAGCGCACCCTACAGGTCTTCAGCAAATGGGCCCCACCCGCTGACGAAACGTTCCACCAGTTCCTAGGGCGGTTGGATGGTACCGGCGGCTACGCCGTCGTTGAGACGGACAATCCGGATTCCCTCGGCGAGGCTGCTGCCAAGTTCGGTCCTTTCCTGGACTTTGAGATCGTCCCGGTCAATGACATCGCCGAGACCACTCGCCTGCTGGGCGAAGGGGTCGAATTCCGCAAGACGGTGTGAGCGCACCTCGGCCCTAACAGACGGGCACGTTCGGTGGCCTGACGGACGGCGAGCTTCCATAGCCCACTGGCTGTGACAAGGCAGACGTCGGCGCCTGGTGACGGTCGGATCCTGCGTCCAGCATCTTGGCGCTCGGGTCGGGCTGTCCTCTTCGTCGACGTCGCAATGTCTTGCTCGACGCGGGGGACGTCCTCCTCGTCGACAGGATCGACCGTTCCGATCGAGTGAAGCTGTTGACCTAGGAAAGAGCCAACGATGAAGAAGCCCATGATGGCGGTAGCGACTGGAATGGTTGCTTTGACCATGGCGGTCGGACTCGGGACAACGGCAGGGGCGTCGACACCAACGCTCCAGCAGTGGAAGGAGACCGTGGGTCCGACGCTGATCACGACCAGCCTCGACCTCAGTAGCCTCACCAAGGATGCCAACGCCGGCAACCAGAACGCTGGAGTGGCCGATGCCAAGCGCATTGAGGCTGACTCAGCAAGCCTGGCCAGGTTCGGACAGCCCCCGAGCGCAGCCGTCCAGCCGGTCTGGAAGCAATTCCTGAACGCGCTCCATCTGACTGGGTATGACGTCGCCACTGGTGTCAAGGAGAACAACAGCAAGCTGGTGAAGAAAGGTGCCAGCGAGTTGAACAACGTCACCACCTACGCGAACGAACTGTCGAACAAGTACGGAGTCTGAGAGTCGTAAGGGTCGACCGCAAGACAATTCGCTGCGATCAAGTGATCAAGCGACTTGTGCGTGGGGAGACGACCCGGGTCCATACTGCTCAGTTACCACTCCCTTTTCTGCGCCGGCTTTTCTGCGCCGGTTTCGAGGTGCTGGCCGGGTAGGTAAGGGAGACCCCGATGCCACCCGGGGGGCATCTTCTTGCCTACCTCGGGCTGCGACCACCTGAGCGCCGCTCGCATCGGCATGCCCGTTCGCTCACGCTCGCCTCGCCGTGCTCGTCGCCGTGCAGGTCTGCATGCGCCGCTCAGTATCCGTCCGGCACGACGTGCTGAAGAGGTTGTCCCGCCAGGTAGCGGGCCAGGTTGTCCCAGAGATGCCGAAACTTGCCGAGGCCGGCCGGACCTTCACCCATATGGCTCTCATCGATGCCGTGGGCCGGGTCATCAATCTGGATTCCAGCGGCCGGCGTCAGAGCGCGCTCTCAGCGCAGCCTACGGAGGTCGGCCGGCAAATCGCGCCGGCCCACGGGGCACGGCCGACAGATCGCGCCGGGGCTGAAGCACCCAGGCGCTACCTTGGTTCGCCGGGCCGTGTTCGCGCCGAGGCTGAGCACCCAGGCGCCACTGTGATCCGCTTGGCATGAAGCACCTAGGCGCTACTTTGATTCGACGGCCGTGAGAACCAGATGAGACAGCGCACGATGATCCTTCCCGCCAATGAGGCACGATGATCTCTGCCGCCGATGAGGAGGCATTGGAGCAGCTGGTGGGATCGGGAACCTTCGCACGCGGCATCGGCTACGCCCAGGCCGGTGCGGTGAGGAAGCGTACGTGGAGCCCAGGCGGCACCCACGTGGTCGGGGAGATCCAGGGTGGAGCGGCGAAGCCCTATGTGGCCTCTGTCACCCTGACCCGCTCGGCATCGGAACAGCTATCTGAGTTCCGGGCCACGTGCACGTGTCCAGTGGGGATGAACTGCAAGCACGCGGTAGCCCTGGTTCTGGCCGGGGAGCCAACGATCAACTCGGGTCAAGCCCCATCGCTCACCTTGGTCAGGAACGACTCAATGGCGAGCCCCTCGGTGATCAGGGACTCCGGATCCTCCCACACGGACCCCCGGGACGCCCGGGACCCCCTGGTCCTCCGGGTTCCCGGGGCCCCACCCACTCCCGCTCCACGTCTGTCGAGCGTTCGGCCCGATCCGGAGCGAACCGACTGGGAGCTCCCTCTGCAGGCTCTGATCGACTCCGATGGGAATGAGGCCGAAGACGTCGGCGCCACGGAGATCGGGCTCCAGATCGGGCTCCAGTTCGAGCTTGTCCTCGAGGCGGGTGGACCAGGTAGGGGTGGACCAGGGATCCGGGTTCGGCCGGTGGTACCCGGGCGGAACGGCAATTGGGTCAGATCGGGGATCTCGTGGGGGAATCTCGACTACTTCCGCTACGGGCCCCCACCGACTGGCCAGGCGGCCGAACGGCTGCTGCTGGTCAAGGAGCTGCTGGCGCTCAGCCGGCTGTCCCACCGCCGGGGCGTGTACGTCTATGCCGACGAGGTGGTCAGGCTGGAGGCCATCAACAGTCGGAGGCTCTGGGACCTCCTGGGCGAAGCCCGTGCGCTGGGGCTCCCATTGCTGCAGTCGGGGCGCACCGCTCGCCCGATCACGTTCCTCTCGTCGGCTGCCGCCGTCACGGTTGACGTGACCCGGACGGAAACGGGGCTCCACGTTGAGCCTCGCATCGGAATCGAGCACCAATCCCTTCCCCTCCAGACGTCCATGCTCATCGGTCGCCCCGCGCACGGCATCGCCTGGTGGGAGGAACTACCGAACTCACCCCACAGTCGGCAACCGTTGGGCCTCGGGCTCGCCGCCCTGGCTACGCCGGTAGACGACAATCTGCGTGCCTTCCTCAGGATGGCCACCGTCGACGTGCCCCATCACGACGAGGAGCGCTTCGTACGTGCCCTCGTTCCCAAGCTTCGCCGGAGGGTGGAGGTGGGCTCGAGCGACGAGTCGGTCGAGCTACCCGAAGTCCGGGCGCCCACGCTGGTCCTCACCATCGATGTCGGTGATGGCCACCGGATCGGGTTGACGTGGGCGCGAGGCACCAAAGGAGATGGGTGGCGAGAACGGCTGCGGGCTGCCCCGATCCGAGGACGGACTGCCGAGGACAGCCTCATCGATGCGGCCACGGCAGTCGTTCGCTCCGTGCCTGACCTGATCGAGCGCACGCCCGTGGGCGATCGCCTGGCCCCCGAGGCCCACCTCGAGGGTATGGCGGCCGTCGGCTTCGTGCGCGATCTGCTTCCGGCACTGGAGGCCATCGAGGGCGTGGAAATCGAGCGGATCGGCACGGTACTCGACTACCGGGAGGCCGATGCCGCCCCGGTGGTGAGCCTGGGCGGCTCGGAGTCAGCCGACAACGATTGGTTCGACCTCACGGTCACCGTGTCGGTGGGTGGTGAAGACGTGCCCTTCTCCGAATTGTTCGTGGGCCTCGCCGAGGGCCAGTCGCACCTGATCCTCCCGTCGGGGACCTACTTCTCCCTGGATCGGGAGGAGCTTCGGGAGCTGGCCAAGCTGATCGCCGAGGCGCGTGAACTCCACGACGTGCCGGGCGACGGTATCCGCCTCAGCCGCTTCCAGGTGAGCCTGTGGGAAGACCTCCAGCAGCTCGGGATGGTCACCGCCCAGGCCCGTCAGTGGGAGTCGGCTGTGCGAGCACTGGCCGGAGCAGCGGACGGGACGGAGCATCCCGCACCCGCCAGCCTGCGTGCGACCCTCCGGCCGTACCAACACAAGGGATTCAACTGGTTGGCCTTCCTCTACGAGCACCGGCTCGGCGGCGTTCTGGCCGACGACATGGGGCTCGGTAAGACGCTGCAGGCGCTGGCCCTGATGTGTCACACCAAAGAGCGCGGACTGAGCGATGCTCCCTATCTGGTGGTGGCCCCGACCAGCGTGGTTGGGAACTGGGCGGCGGAGTGTCGCCGGTTCGCGCCCGACCTGGACGTGGTCACGATCACCGAGACCCAGCGTCGCAGGCGGACGACGCTGGAAGACGTGGCCGCAGAGGTCGATGTGGTGATCACCTCCTACAGCTTGTTCCGGATCGAGTACGACCACTACGCCGCCGTCGAGTGGGCCGGGTTGTTCCTCGACGAGGCCCAGTTCGCCAAGAACCGCCATTCCCAGACCTACCAGCGGGCCAAGACGCTCCCGGTCTCCTACAAAGTGGCGATGAGCGGTACTCCCATCGAGAACAACTTGATGGAACTGTGGTCGCTGCTCTCCATCGCTGCGCCCGGCCTCTTCGCCAATCCGGATCGTTTCGGGGAGCACTATCGGGTGCCGATCGAAAAGCGATCTGACGCCGAGCGGTTGGCTCAGCTCCGACGACGAATCCGCCCGCTCCTGTTGCGGCGCACCAAGGAACAGGTGGCCAGCGACCTGCCCGACAAACAGGAACAGGTCCTCGAGCTCGACCTCAGCCCCAAGCACAAGCAGGTCTACGAAACGTACTTGCAGCGTGAGCGGCAGAAGGTGCTCGGGCTGCTCGACGACATGACGAAGAACCGCTTCGAGATATTCCGTTCACTCACCCTGCTCCGCCAGGCGAGCCTGGCTGTGTCCCTCGTCGACGACAAGCACGCGGGGGTGCCATCCACCAAACTCGACGCGCTCATGGAGCTCCTCGAGGACATCGTCTCTGACGGGCACCGGGTGCTGGTGTTCAGCCAGTTCACGCGGTTCCTCACTCTGGCTCGCGATCGGATCCGCGCTGCCGGAATCGACCACTGCTATCTCGACGGACGGACCCGCAATCGGCCGGCGGTCATCGCCGAGTTCCGGGAGGGCCGTGCTCCTGCGTTCCTCATCAGTCTCAAAGCCGGGGGGTTTGGACTGAACCTGACCGAAGCGGACTACTGCATCCTCCTCGACCCCTGGTGGAACCCGGCCACCGAGGCCCAGGCGGTCGATCGCATTCACCGCATCGGCCAGACTCGAAAGGTGATGGTCTACCGCCTGGTTGCCAAGGGAACACTGGAGGAGAAGGTCATGGCCCTCAAGGAAAAGAAGGCTGCGCTGTTCTCCAACGTCATGGACGGTGGCGGGTTCGAGTCCGGTGCGATGACCGCGGCCGACATCCGCGACCTCTTGGACTGACTCCCCGCGGCCTGTCACCAGCGAAAAGGCTTTACACCCCACCGGGCTGGGGTCATGCTCCAGCTTTTACTTCAAGTCGACCCGTCAGTCGCATGAAGTCACCGTTCGCCGGTGTTACCGCGGTATACGCCTGAGAGGAAGTGAAATCAAGCACGTGCACGATCGTGCTCCCGATATGTTCCTGCCAGGAGAGCAAGACCAAGCCATCTCGAACCGGAACTGCCTCATAGTCGACGGTGTCGGAGAAACCGACACCGTCACCCGCGATGATTTCCACGGTGAGCTCGTGTTCAGAGTGAATGGTGATCCGCGGGGTGAAGGTCGCGAACCTGATCTCGAGCACTTGGCCAACCGATAGCGGCGATATGGGTTGCGAGGTCATCTCGAGCTCCTACTGCGGCGTGAGCGAACGGCGGGGACGGGGCTCTATTTTCGCCATCTTCGCCACAGTCTCCATGTTGTACATCCACTCCAGAGCCACGCGCCAGAGCCACACCCCACTTGGTAGATGTCTCTCAGACGGTACCTACCCCAGTTTCGCCACCTTCGTTCCTGCTGACGCTCGGTGATGACTCGAGCCACGCCAATATCGTCGTACGAGGGTGCTAGACGGACTTGGTGCGACCTGAGTGGGCCAGGCGCGCTTCGAGGAGCTCGAACAGGTCCCCCAGGGCCGAGGCCTCGCTCTTTCCGCCGCCCCTGAGCAGCAACCGGTCGGCATCGGCCAGGGCCTGGCAGGCACCGAATACCTCTCCTTTGGACAGCACCACCGAGTCCCCGAAACGGACGGGCTCGGCGCCGGGCGGTTCCGGGCTTCCTTGTTCGCCGGCATCCGTGTTCGGTTCGACGGTGGCATTGGTGCTGGTCGCTTCGGTGGTCTCCGATACGAGTGGGCTCGATGTAGTGGTCGTCATAGCAGCGTTCTCCTGGTTGCCCTGGTGGGCTAGTCGTCCTGTTGGATAGTTCGTTCTCGTGACTGGGGATACCGCCGAGCGGATCGGGGTGAGCGGGAAGGCCCGGCTCGTCACCGGTGCCGTGGACGGGGTGGCGCCGGGAGGGGTCAACGCCACCGGACAGGCAGCCCCGGCTCGCACCGGGCCTTCCGCACACCGACCGTCAGGCGCTGGCCGCCAACGCCTCGTCACCTGTCCCGGCTTCGCCATCCTGGGCACCGTCGGCCACGGGAGCATGGCGCTCCACCTTCATCACGTCGGCGGTGGCGAAGCGGAGGCTCGGGCCGATCTCCTCGGCCACGATCTCGACCTTGAACCGGCGGTCGCCGTCCTCGTTCTCCCAGCTCCGCTGCTCGAGCCGACCGGTGACCACCACGCGCATGCCCTTGGTCATGGACAGCGCCACGTTCTCGGCCAGCTCGCGCCAGCACACCACATCGAAGAACGAGGTCGACTCCTCCCACTCCTTCGATTCACGTTGCTGCCACCGCCGATTGACGGCCACCCCCAGGGTGGTCGTCGCCTGCCCGTCCCGGGTGTAGCGGATCTCGGGATCCCGAGTCAGGTTCCCAGTAATTGAAGTCGCTGTGCTCATGGTTCGTTCCCTTCTCGTCTGCGCTCCTGCGCTCCGTCGACGAGCCGCCCATGACGGTCCAGTCCGACGCACCACCCACTCGGGTGACGAGGCCAATACTGCGGGGACGACCTTGCCCGGTGCCTGGCGTCGGCCTTGGCCGTCACCTTGCACGGAAGCTTCTTCCGTGAATTACTCGGCTGTCGGCCGGCTCGGGACGCCGAGTCACTTGTTTGACTTCAGTGGGTCCGGCCCACATAGTGACCCCATGGCAACCCCGGAAGGATCGGCAGGCGGCGGCATCTCGGCAAGGGACGAGACATGAGTGGCGACGGGCCGGTCAGCAAGCTGTCCGAGCGCCTGTGGTCCGGCTCCGTGGATATCAACGGTCCTGATCACCCGGTACAGGCGTCAGGGTTCATGTCCGAGGAGATCAGCCCGGGCGTACTGGTCTATTTGAGCCTTGCCAGTGCCACCGCCATCGAGACCGGCGATGGTCTCGTGCTCCTGGACTCGGGCGGCCCCTTCGACATCGAGCCGCTGTTCAACCATGTCCGGGCCTGGCGTCCCCGCTCGCGGTTAGCCGCTGCCGTCTTCTCCCATCACCACTTGGACCACGTGTTCGGAACGGCTCGGTTCGAGGCTGAGGCCACCGAGCAGACGTGGCCGGCGCCCATCGTGTACGGACACAAAGACCTGCACGCCAACTTCGACCGCTACGTGAAGACCCGAGGCTTCAACACGGCCATCAACGTCCGCCAGTTCGCGCTGGAGGGCCTGGAGGGCTTCTCCTGGCCGGAGCACTGGCGCCATCCTGACGTCACCTACGACGTGGGCATGTCCGTAACCCATGGCGGACTGACCTTCGAGCTGCACCATGCGCGGGGCGAGACGGACGACGCCACGTGGACGTGGATCCCCGAGCTCAAGGTCCTCCACCCCGGTGACCTGTTCATCTGGGCCGTCCCCAATGCCGGCAATCCGCAGAAGGTGCAGCGCTTCGCCGGTGAGTGGGCCGTCGCCCTGCGGAAGATGGCTGCACTTGGTGCCGAGGTGATGGTCACTGGGCATGGGGCCCCGATCATCGGTGGGCAGCGGATCCATCAGGCCCTCACCGACACGGCCGAGCTACTCGAATCACTCGAGCAGCAGACGCTCGCCTTGATGAACCAGGGCGTGGCCCTCGACCGCGTGCTCCACGAGGTGTCCATGCCCGAGCACCTGTTGGACCGGCCCTACCTGCAACCGGTCTACGACCACCCTCAGTTCATCGTTCGCAATATCTGGCGCCTCTACGGCGGCTGGTACGACGGCGACCCTGACCAGCTGCTCCCCGCCTCCCGGGCCCAGCAAGCTCGGGAGTGGGTCTCGCTGGCTGGCGGCGTGACCGTCGTGCTCGATCGGGTGCGGGCCCTCGCAGACAGCGACGAGCTCCAGCTGGCCACGCACCTCATCGAGACGGCGTTCTACGCCGACCCCGAATCGAGCGAGGTGCACCGGCTCCGCGCCGAGGTCTACGAGGCCAGGGCGGCAGCAGAACGATCGTCCATGGCCGCCAACCTTTTCAACCACGCCGCCCGCGCCTCCCGAAAGGGCAAGCGGGATCTGGCTGACAAGGGTTGATCCTCGCCCCGACCTATCTGAGCCACCGATGCGCCCAACGGCCCTGGGTGTTGCGTCCCGACGGACCTGGGCATGGTCAAAGCGAGTGGCCTGTCAGACTGGCCGGCACCTGCGTAACCTGGGGCAAGACCTCGTGAGATCGGGAGACCGCATGGCCGACGATGAACCCATTTCGTACCTCGCACTGACGAACGGCACACCTGTCCTCAGCTCGACGGGTGCCACGATCGGAACGGTGGAGCACGTCTTGCAAGTTCCCGAAGAAGATCTCTTCGATGGCCTTGTGTTGGCGACGAAAGACGGCCTTCGGTTCGTGGACAGGGATCAGATTGTCGAGATCACCACGGCTGTGGTCCGCACTTCACTCTCAGACGACGAAGCGGCGAATCTTCCCGCCCCGAAGGGCACGCCCGTATTTCACGTCAACGCGTTTCAAGACGTAGGGCCAAATCTCAGCGCGCGGCTCGGACGGCTGTTCGGTCGCGAGCACTGGATCCGGGAGAAGTAGTCGTCCTTGCGCGCTTCACGACGGAACAAGCTGCGTTTGCGTAAAGACAACCACTGACCGTCAAAACCTAAGACAAATTGGCGGACCATGGTAGAACCAGTCACCAAACGGGGGAAGCCAAGTCTTTGCCATTGGACCGGGGGGCGTGCGAACATATAAGGCGTCACGCAAGCCGCAGAGCCGAACGCTCAGGGCGCGCAGACCGCAATGTATTCGAAAGGAATCGCCTTCCCTCTTGAGGGCCCACCCATGGAACGCCCTTCGAGCCATTCCGACGCTGCCGCCACCTTGGGTGCCGCCTGGCAGGCCCGGTGCAGCGAACGCGGTCTCGGTGAGCGCCACCGCCAAGGAGACCGAACCATCGACCTCCTTGGTGCGGTGGTCGAGGCGGTTGACCGAGGCGTACCAACGGCTGACCTGGGACGAGCTGCCCGGGGTTGGGGTGGACAGTTCAGCGAGCCCTCGGACGCCGTGGCCGAGCTCACCTGCCTACTCGGCGCCCTGCTGACCCAAGGCGCCGAGGGACCGGTCGGGACCCCGCAGGTGTCCGGCAACCCCGATAGGAACGGGGCCAATCCCCTCGACAACCTGCTCGTCATTTCGGACCAACTGATGACCGAAGCAGTTGACGCGGCCGCTTCCACCCTTCGCTCGGCAGCACGGGTCGACCCCCTTACCGGATGCGCCAACCGTCGCGCCCTGAACGAGGATCTGGCCCGATCAGTCGAGGCGGCGCGGCGATCGGGCATGGATCTTTCCGTTTTGGTGCTCGACCTCGACGGCCTCAAGTCCATCAACGACACTGAGGGCCACGAATCTGGCGACAACGCTCTGAGAGAACTCGTCGGCGCCCTGCGTTCGGCTACTCGGGCAGCCGACACCATCTATCGCACCGGCGGTGACGAATTCCTGGTCCTGTGTCCGTTCACCGATGCGGTAGGGGCCCTGGAGCTTACGCGACGGGTCGAGACTCAAGGCGCTCCTCGCTTCAGCTGGGGTTTGGCCAACCTGCTCTCGTTACCGGACGGAGCGGCCGACGGGGGCGTCCTGGTGGCCGCTGCAGATCGCGACCTCTACAAGCGGCGCCAGACCCGACGTCGGTGGTCAACGCGATCCCGTCGGCACCCTGCCGTCGTCATCGCCGCAGTTGCCGCTTCAGTCGTAGTGGCGGCAACTGCCTCGGTCACGACGGTGGCGCTGAGATCGCCGTCTCCTTCGAACTCCCCGAGTCAGCAAGCCCTCGGACCTAACTCTTCGAGCCAGGCGACCGTAGGGGCCGGAACCGGAACCGGAACCGGAGGCGGAGGCGGAGGCGGAGGCGGAGGCGGAGGCGGAGGCGGAGGAGGATCCACAGCCGGAGCCGGACATGGAGCCGGAACCGGGGCCGGATCAGGATCCACAGCCGGAGCCGGAGCCGGACACGGAGCCGGAGCCGGAGCCGGAGCCGGACACACAGCAGGAACCGGACATGGAACCGGAGCCGGGGCAGGATCCACAACCGGACACGGAGCGACAGCCGGAGCCGGACCCACAGGCACAGCGACAGCCGGAGCCGGACCCACAGCACAGCCACAGCCGGAGCCGGAGCGGTTGAAGGATCCCCGGCTGAGGCTGCGGCCGCGGCCGCCCAACCTTCGCCGGCGCCCAGCGTGGCGTCCGGTGCCGGTGCCGCCGGTGCCGGAGGAGGATCCCCGGCTGAGGCCGTGACCGCGGCCGCCCAACCTTCGACGCCTTCGCCGGCGCCCAGCGCGGCGTCTGGTGCCGGTGCCGCCGGTGCCGGAGGAGGATCCCCGGCTGAGGCCGTGACCGCGGCTCCGGCCGTGACCGCGGCTCCGGCCGTGACCGCGGCTCCGGCCGTGGTCGCGGCTCCGGCCGTGGCCGTCCCAACTTCGACACCTTCGCCGGCACCCAGCGCGGCGTCCGCGGCCGGCTCGGACAATTCGAGCGGGGCCGGAGCCACGGCTCCGGCCAGCTCAGTTGCGAACGGTACGGGCGCCACCTCGCTGGTCATCCCGGTCAACCCGGGTACGTCGACACCATCCTCAGGTACCTCGACGCCACCGTCAGGTATCTCGACGCCACCTTCGGGTACGTCGACACCAACGTCAGGTACCTCGACGCAACCTTCGGATACGTCGACACCAACTACGGATACGTCGACACCACCTTCGGGTGTCTCGACAGCACCTTCGGGTATATCGACACCCTCGTCGGGTACCTCGACACCTTCGTCAGGTACGTCGACACCACCTTCGGGTATCTCGACACCACCGTCGGGAACGGGGCCTGTTGAGTCCACCGTCGCCCCCATTGCCGCCGCAGTTGTATCGACTGTTGACGGAGCAAGCGCAGCCCTTCCCATCACCAACACTGGCTGAGCGGGTCTGGCTCCAACGACTGAATGGGTCTAGCTCGACGACGACGACCCTCGACGACCGACGACCCCTGCTAGAGGAGTCGTCGCCGCGCAGGACTGAACGGCGCTATTCGCCTCGTAGGTCCTTGAGCAGCTCGGACCGGGCGGCCCCACTCAACTCGGTACCGGACGCGCCATCTGGGTACTGGGGATGGGACACAGCGAGCACCACCGGACCGTCGGCGAACGCTGCGATCTGGGCCTCGGTGAAACGGAACCGAATGTAGTGAACGGCAGAGGTAACGGTCTCCCTGGTCAGATGGGAGGCATGTTCGGCCTCGGGGACCGAACGAACCACGTCCTCGGTGCCCGGCTGTCCGATGCGGAACTCCACCGCTTCTTCGATTCCGACCAGCTTGGGCAGCCACTCTCGCAGCAACTCATCGTTGGTCAGCTCCAAGAACAAGGTGGCGGACAGCTCGCCGGGCTCGGGGAGCAGGCGGTTGTAGACGTCGAGCTCCCCTTGGATTTGCTTGTCGCTGAACATGCGCTCGGCCCGCGCCATCTCTTGAACCTGGAAGCGCATGGTCAGGCGATTTTCGAACGTGATGGTGATCACCGGGCCGATGGACACCCGACGGAGCTTCTTCACCTCGATCACGGCGCGCCGGAACTCGTCCCGCTCCCGTTCGTAGGCTCGCTGGTCCGCTATATCGGCCAACGTCAGTGGCCCTGCCTCGCTCATACGTCCTCCTCGACTGTCCCTCGATACGTGCGTCCGCCCAGCCATAAGCGGATGGGAACATGCGCCGGCCCCGGGTCTCCCCGGGGCCGGCGAACCACAAACTCTGAGCGCGCTCGGCGCTCACCGGTCGATCAGGAGACCGACGCCAGTCCCTCAGTGAAGCGGCCGGCGTGGCTCTTCTCGGCACGGGCCAAGGTCTCGAGCCATTCGGCGACCTCTTCGAAGCCCTCCTCGCGGGCGGTCCGAGCGAATCCCGGGTACATCTCGGAGTACTCGTAGGTCTCACCCTCGATGGCCGACTTCAGGTTGTCGGCGGTGGGGCCAACCGGGACGCCGGTCACCGGGTCACCGGACTCCCGCAAGAAGTCGAAATGGCCGAACGCATGACCCGTCTCGCCCTCGGCCACCGACCGGAACAGGGCTGCGACATCCGGGTAGCCCTCCACGTCCGCCTTCTGTGCGAAATAAAGGTAACGGCGGTTGGCTTGGCTCTCGCCGGCAAACGCCTCTTTGAGGTTCTCCTCGGTCTTGCTGTTCTTCAGTGCAGGCACAGTGTTCCTTTCATTGTCCAGATGGTCCATTGGTTGATACGGCGAGGGCGCGATTCCGTGACTGGGAACCGGTGGTAGCGGCAACGGTAGCGGTAGTCGCGGCGGCACCAGAGGAGCGGGCCGTGGCGCTGCCAACCGCGGCTTCGATCTGCGGCCAGATCGGTGCTGGCCGAAGCGGTCTGGGCCGGATCGGTGCCGGCCGAAGCGGTCCCGGTGGCCAGGCACTCCGCGCACAATCCGCGGAAGATGATCTCGGCGCTTCCCACTTCGAACCCGAGATCCGACCCATCGGGCAGGCTGATGTCGGGAAAATCGGCGTAGACATCACGCACCTTGCCGCACCGGCGGCACACGACGTGGTGGTGGGCGTCGTCGACGTTGGGATCGAACCGGGTCATGCCCGTCCCCACGTCGAGCGACAAGATCTCACCCAGCTCGCTCAGATCGTTCAGCGTCTGGTACACCGTCTTCAGCGAGATTGTCTCGACGTCCTGGCGAGCCGCTTCGAAGACGGCTTCAGCCGAGGGATGGGTAATGTCACCCTGAAGCACCCGAAAGATGCACTGTCGCTGGGCCGTCACCTTGCGCCCGTTCGCCCGGAACAACTGGGTGAGTTCGTCTGGGGTCTTCATTGCCCCTCCAGCATATCACCAATCATTGTTTCCCTACAACGGTTGTAGATACGGTGTCAGGGACGACGAATCGCCAGCCGGCACGGCAAAAAGGTCCTCCGTTGCCTTGTGGCAGTTGCCTTGTGGCAGGCTTCGGATCGTGTCAGCCGCCGCCCCTGACCCGACCGGTCGCGCCCCGAGCACCTCCGATCCCACCGTTGGCCCCTCGTTCGACCGCGCCCGGGCCCTGTCCCGCCTGGCCAGCGAACATTTCGACGTCCTGGTCATCGGAGGCGGCATCACCGGAGCCGGGGTGGCCCTCGATGCCGCCAGCCGGGGCCTGCGCACCGCCCTGGTGGAAAAGGACGACTTCGCCTCGGGTACGTCGTCCAAGTCGTCCAAGCTGGTCCATGGCGGGCTCCGGTACCTCCAGCAACGCGAGTTCCGCCTGGTGTACGAGAACCTGGCCGAGCGCCAACGACTGCTGGACAACGCCCCGCACCTGGTGTCGCCCCTCCCCTTCCTCATCCCCCTGTTCGGCCGGGACGGCGTGATCAACCGCAGCGTGGCCACCACCTACCTGACCGCCCTGTGGCTCTACGACCTGACCGGCGGCATGCGCATCGGGCAGCGTCACCAGCGGGTGAGCAGGGCCCAGGCCCTCGAGCACCTCCCGACCCTCCGCACCGATCGGCTGGTGGCCGGGTTCCTCTACTGGGACGCCCGGACCGACGATGCCCGACTGACCCTGGAGGTCCTGCGGACAGCAGTGCTCGACCACGGCGCGGTGGCGGCCAATCACGTGGCGGTCGCGGCGATGACCACCGAGCACGGCGGTACAGCAGGTCCGGAGGAGCCAGCCGGCAGTACTGCCCGTCCGGAGGAGCCGCAGGGCGGTACAGCCGGTCCAGAGGAGCCGGCCGGTCCTGGGAACCGGGTCACCGGAGCCCGGGTCGCCCCCGACGGAGGCGAGGCCTTCGACATCAGCGCCACGGTGGTGGTGAACGCCACCGGCGTGTGGGCCGACAAGGTCCGGGGGCTCGACGAGGGCCCGCAACCACCGTCCATCCGTCCGGCCAAGGGGATCCACATCACCGTTCCGGCCGACCGGTTCCCCTGCGACATCGCCGCGGTCATCCCGGTCCCGAAGGACCATCGCTCGATCTTCGTCGTCTCCTGGGGCGAGCAGGTCTACCTCGGCACCACCGACACGGAATGGGACGGCCCTCTCGACGACCCCGCCTGCCTCCCCGAGGACGTGGACTACATCCTCGACGCGGCCAACGCCGTCGTCACCAGCCCCATCACCCGGGACGACATCACCGGCATCTGGGCCGGGCTCCGGCCCCTCCTGCTCCCGCCCAAGGGCAAGGGCGCGCTGAAGGAGCGCACCGCCGACCTGTCCCGCCGCCACACGGTGCAGACCTCGCCGGCCGGGGTGGTCACCGTGACCGGCGGCAAGCTGACCACCTACCGGAAGATGGCCCAGGACACCGTTGACGTCGTGGTGGCCCAGCTGGGCAAGCGCTCCCTGCATTCGGTCACCAAGCATCTCAAGCTGCACGGGGCGGGCGACCGCGACCACGCGCCGGCGGCATCGAGCGCGGACGTCACCTTCCAGAACGCCGACGCGGCCACCAAGGCCGCCGCCCACCTCGCCGGTCGCTTCGGCACCGACACCCCGAAGGTCCTGGCCCTCAGCGCCGGGCATCCCGAGCTGCTCGAGCCGCTGGTGCCGGGCCTCCCCTATCTGGCTGTCGAGGCCGTGTACGCGGTGCGCTTCGAGATGGCCCGGTCGCTGAGCGACGTGCTCGACCGACGGACGCGGGCCGTCTTGCACGACGCCGCCGCCACCGCCGGCGCCGCCCCCCGGGTGGCCGCCCTCATCGCACCCGATCTGGGCTGGACGGACGAGCAGGCACAAGCCGAAGCGGAGGCATACGCTGCAACAGTTCGAGCGGTGTTGGTCCGGGCCGGGCTCGGTGCCAACGTGATTTCAGCAAACGTTGTTTCTGCAGCGCCCGACGGGGTGCCCCAGGGCGGCCCGACGTCCCGAGAGGAACCTGCATGATCGAGCCGACGCCTGTCTCGCCCATCAGCGCACCCTGGGAAGCCGTCGGGGAACGTCTCGGCGGCCCCCGAGTCGGCGTCGACGACTCGCTCCGTCGCCGCCTGGCCGATGTGTGCGACGAGGTCAGCGACGACGACGAGTCACGGGCAGAGGCCGGACGCGACTGGTGGCCGCTGGCCATCGGATGGGCCACGCGGGGACAGGTCCCGGCGCGGCCCGCCCTCATCGCCCGGCCCACCGACACGTCCCAGGTGTCTGCGGTGCTCGCCGCCTGCAACGACGCCGGGGTCCCGGTGACCCCGTCGGCCGGGCGCAGCGGGGTCTGCGGGTCGGCCATCCCCCTCTACGGCGGCGTCGTCCTCGATCTCTGCGGCCTGGCCGGCATCGGAAACGTCGATACCACCTCGCTGGTGGCCGATCTGCGCGCCGGCACGTTCGGTCCCGACGTGGAGGCCGGGCTGCGCAACGACCACGACGTCACCCTGGGCCACTGGCCCCAGTCGATGGACCTGTCCACCGTGGGCGGGTGGCTGGCCTGCCGCGGTGCCGGCCAGTACTCCAACCGCTACGGGAAGATCGAGGACATGGTCATCGGCCTCGAGGTGGTCCTGGCCGATGGGACGGTCGTGCGCACCGGCGGACGGGGACCCCGTTCGGCCACCGGCCCCGACCTCAACCAGCTGTTCGTGGGCAGCGAGGGCACCCTCGGCGTCATCACCGAGGGACGTTTCCGGGTCCACCAGGTGCCCACCTACACCGGGCAGCGTGCCTTCGGCTTCCGCTCCTTTGCCGACGGGCTCGACGGCTGCCGGCGGAT
This sequence comes from uncultured Acidimicrobiaceae bacterium, assembly GCA_963781305.1. Lineage (GTDB taxonomy): Bacteria > Actinomycetota > Acidimicrobiia > Acidimicrobiales > RAAP-2 > DASXMT01. The sequence continues at coordinate 1,120,319 of CAWAFL010000011.1, read as the reverse complement.
CTTGCGACGCGGGGCCACGCCGGCCGTCCTGCGGCTGTACGACGAGACCGAATCGGGACGGTCGTTCGACCAGGGGTCGACCAACGTGCTCATCGTCCTCGACGAGGGCGATCCCGGCCTGGTCGATGCCACCCTGGCCGTGGTCGACCAGGAGAGCGCTGCGGCGGACAAGCTGGAACCCAACCTGGTCGACCGGTGGATGGAGCAGCGCAACGACGTGTCGGCGCTCGCTCCCCTGTGGCGCCACGGCATCGTGGTCGACACGGTCGAGGTCTCCGCCCGTTGGTCGGTGCTGCCCGGCCTGTACCGCTCGGTGCTCGACGCCCTCCACGGCGTGGACGGGACCCTGGCCGCCTCCTCCCACCAGAGCCACGCCTACACCGACGGCGCCTGCCTGTACTTCACCTTCGCCGGCCGGCCGCCGAGCGGCGTGAGCGGGGCGGCCGTGGGCGGCGGGGCGGTAGGCAGTGGGTCGATGGGCGGTGTGGGCACTGTCGACGGGACCTCGGTACCCGAGCTGGACGGCGACGCCCCAGCTCTGGACGACGAACAGCAGGCGTGGGCCGAGCACTACTACCAGGAGGCGTGGAACAAGGTGACCGCAGCCACCCGCGACGCCGGGGGGGCCATCAGCCATCATCACGGGATCGGCATCAACCGGGCCCGGTTCCTGCCTGATGCCCTGGGCTCGGCGTTCGGCGTGCTGACCACGGTGAAGCAGGCACTCGACCCAAAGGGCATCCTCAACCCGGGCAAGCTGGGACTGCCCAACCCGTTCGGTCCAGCAACATGGCCGTGACCGTGACCGTGACCGTGGGAGCGGGACGGCCCGGGAGCAGCAGAGCCGTGACCGTGGGAGCGGGAGCCGGCTGGCGATGAGCGTGCTCGTCGTCGACATCGGCACCTCGGGCGTACGGGCCGGCATCGTCCGGGCCGAGGGCACGGTGGAGCACGTCCACCACCAAACGGTTCTTCCCGACACACCGTTCCCCGGGCTGGTCGAGTTCGACGCCACCACGATGGCCGCCGCCGTGCTCGAGGTGGCCACCCTGGCCCTGGCCGACGAGGGCGGCCCGGTGCAGGCGGTGGGCATCGCCAACCAGCGCGGCATCGACGGTCGTGTGGGACCGGGCGACGGGCAAGCCGGTGGGACCGGGCATCGGTTGGCAGGACCTGCGGACGGTGGGCACCTGCCTCGAGCTCCAGGCCGACGGCATCCGCCTGGCCCCCAACGCCTCGGCCACCAAGCTGGCCGCGCTCCTTGACCTGGCCGACCCGGACCGGTCGCGGAGCGTTCGCGGCGAGCTGTGCTTCGGCACGGTGGACACCTGGGTGGCATGGACGCTCTCGGGCGGCACGCTCCACGTCACCGACACCACCAACGCCGGCGTCACCGGCCTGATCCATCCCGATGCCACCGGGTGGGATCCGGCCATCCTCGCCGCGCTGCGCATCCCCGCGGCCATCTTGCCTACCATCGTCCACTCCACCGGGGTGATCGGCGAAGCTAGCGCCCTGTCCGGTGCCCCAGTCATCGCCGGCATCGCCGGCGATCAGCAGGCCTCGCTGTTCGGCCAGGGCTGCACCCGTCCCGGACTGGCCAAGGCCACCTTCGGGACCGGCGGCATGCTCGATCAGTGCATCGGCACCGCCCGGCCGTCGTTCAGCCATCGAGGCGGCGGCGGCACGTTTCCCATCATCACCTGGAGTAGTGCCGACACCCTGGTCTGGGGGGTCGAGGCCGTCATGCTGTCCGCCGGCTCGTGCGTCGAGTGGCTGCGGGACGACCTCGCCATCATCGAGACGGCCGAGGCCTCGGCCGCGGTGGCCGCCGACTGCGAGGACACCGGCGATGTCTGGTTCGTCCCGGCCCTGTTGGGACTGGGCGCCCCGGTCTGGGACTTCGGCGCCCGGGGCACCTTCCTCGGGATCACCCGGGGTACGGGACGACCGGAGATGGTCCGAGCCGTCCTGGAAGGCGTGGCCGATCGGGGTGCGGACCTGTTGCACGCGGCCGAGACCGACTCCGGCCTGCCCATCGAGACGCTCCGCGTCGACGGCGGCATGTCGGCCAACGACGTCTTCGTCCAGGCCCTGGCCGACTCCTGTGGACGGCCCATCGAGATCTCCCCCGTACTCGAAGCCACCACCCTGGGCGCCGCCTATCTGGCCGGCATGGCCGTGGGCATCTGGGCCGACGAGAACGACGTGGCCGAGGCATGGTCGCCCCGGCGGGTGGTGGAACCGGCCCTCACCGAGGAGGAGCAGGCTGCTCGGCGCGAGCGCTGGCTCAGGGCCAGGGAGCGGTCGCAGGCCACCATCCCGGAGCTGTCCGCCCTCGACTTCTGATCCGGTCACTGCGACGGCGACTGATCCGGGCCTGCTACCCCGACTGGTCCAGGCCTGCTACTCCGACCGGGGCCGGCGACGACGACCGGGCACGGTGACCGCCACATCCAGCGAATTCTCCGCTACCATAGACAGACAGACCTGTCTGAAAGGAGGCGCAGCCCGTGACCACCACATCAGCTCCGACCGAGCATCGATCCTCGGCGAGGGAACGGCTGCTCGCCGCAGCCAACGAGCTCTTCTACGCGGAGGGCGTCCAGACCGTCGGCATCGACCGCATCATCGAGCGCGCCGGGGTGGCCAAGGCCTCGCTCTACAACCTGTTCGGAAGCAAGGAAGGGCTGGTGGCCGCGTACCTGGCCTCCCGACACGACCGAACGGCCAGCAGGCTCACCGCGGCGATCGAGAGCGTCGACGATCCGCGCCAAAAAATCCTCGCCATCTTCGACTCCCAAGCCCAGCAATATCAGCAGCCCGACTTCAACGGCTGCGCATTCGTCGCCGCCTCCACCGAAGCACCGTCCGGAGGGCTCGTCGAACACGCCGCCGACCAGTTCCGGGCCTGGATTCGCGCCATGTTCACCGATCTAGCCGACCAAGCTGGAGCCCCTGATGCCGTGTCGCTTGGACGCCAGCTGCACTTGATCTACGACGGCACCGGACTCGCCGCCCGCATGGACCACCACGACCCCGGAATCGCCCCGGCCGCCCGCGACGGCGTTCAGGCGCTGCTCGACGCGGCATTGACCAAAGGAAGCCGGACGCCAAAGCGACGCTGATGTGATCCGGTCAACAACCGGTCGCCGTTTCGTATCGCTCCGTCAGCCCAGTGCACGATCGAGGTTGTACGCAGCGCTGATCAACGACAGGTGGGTGAGGGCCTGCGGAAAGTTGCCCTGTTGCTCTCCGGTCTGGCCGATCTGCTCGGCGTACAGTCCGACGTGATTGGCGTAGGTGAGCATGTTCTCGAAGGAAATCCGAGCTTCTTCGAGCCGGCCGGCCCGAGCCAACGCCTCGACATGCCAGAACGAACACACGGTGAAGGTTCCCTCTTGACCTCGGAGCCCGTCCGGACTGGCTTCGGGGTCGTAGCGGTAGACCAAGGAGTCCGAGACCAACGTCTTGCCGAGCTCGTCCAACGTGGACAGCCATTTCGGATCGGTGGGGGAAATGAATTTGGCGAGCGGCATCATCAGGACGGCGGCATCGAGCACAGTGCTGCCTTCGTGCTGCACGAATGCTTGACGCTCGTCCGACCAGCCCGCCTCCATGATGCGGGCGTAGATCTCATCTCGCACACGGCCCCAACGCCCCTGATCGGCGGGCAAGCCCCGATGAACTGACATCCGGATGGCCCGTTCGACAGCCACCCAGCACATGAGGCGGGAATACAAGAACCGCTGGCGGCCCCCCCGGGTCTCCCAAATGCCTTCATCGGGCTGCTCCCAGTTGGCACAGACCCAATCGGTTCTCACCCGGATCTCCTCCCACTGGTCGGAGGAGATCGGCTGGGCCCATTTGTCATAGAGGTAGATCGAATCCATGAGCTCGCCATAGATATCAAGCTGGAGCTGACCAGCCGCGCCGTTCCCCACTCGCACCGGGGCCGAGCCTCGGTAACCCTCGAGGTCTGGCAGCTCCCGCTCTGCCAGATCCACCCGTCCGTCGATGCCGTACATGACCTGCAGAGGTCCATGTGGACCCCCGTCGGGAGCAGCGCACCGGGTCAGGAAGTTCATGAATGCGGTCGCCTCGTCCTCGAATCCGAGCCGGAGGAGCGCGTAGACGCAGAACGCAGCGTCCCGGATCCACACGTAGCGATAGTCCCAGTTCCGTTCCCCTCCGATCTGTTCCGGCAGGCTCGTGGTGGGCGCGGCGACGATGGCGCCGGTAGGGGCGTATGTCAGTAGCTTGAGGGTCAGCGCAGACCGATGGACGACCTCCCGCCAGCGCCCCCGGTAGCGCGAGGCGGAGAGCCAGTCCCACCAGTAGTGCACCGTCGCCATCAGCTGGTCGAGCGTCTCCTCTTTGCGGCCGACCCTGAACTCGGTCGATGAGGTGACCTGCTCCAAGGAAAAGACGGCAACCCCGCCCTCTTCGAGGGTGAACTCGGTGACCGCGTCGTCCTCGTCGATCGCCAACGGCTCGGTGGAACCGAGATAGAGCGATTGCTCGGGCGAGGTGAAGAGCACGCCGTCTTGAACCGCCGAGACGGTGTGGGGGTCAGAGCCGAAGTTGAATCGGGGGGCTGCCCGCACGCGGAACGGCATCGTCCCCCGTACGCACCGCACACGGCGGATCAGACGCTGTCCATCACCTGTCGTCGGGTCCTGCAACAGCATGAAATCCTGAATCTCGCCGACGCCCCCTTCGGCGAAGAATCTGGTCATGAGCACATTCGTGTCGGGGAGGTAGAACTGTCGCGTCCGGGCTGGGACAGCAGCCGCCAGTGCAAAAGAGCCGCCTCGACCGGCATCGAGGAGAGAGCCGAAGACGCTCGGCGAGTCGAACCTGGGGCAGCAGAACCAATCGATGGTGCCGTTGGTCCCGACGAGGGCAACGCTATGGAGATCCCCGACGAGGCCGTGCTCGGCGATCGGCAGGTACTCACCGGCCAACCCTGGACTATCGGTCGGCAATTCGACCTCCATGACGCGAGAAACCCGATGAGGCGTTCAAGGCTCAGCTGCGGTAACTGCCGTTGAGGTACTCCTCCACGAGCCCCGGGTGGGTGGGAAGCCAACCGAGTTCAGATCGTGCCCTGTTCGCTTTTGTGCCTTGGTCGAGCAGCAGGACCTCGGCGAAGTAGTCGCCGAGTCTGGCCCGTGCTTCCTCATCCGAGCCGGGGACCGCCCCGGGAGCGCCAACGGCGGCGGCCGCGGCCTCGGTCAGTTCGGCGTCGGTGGGATCCATCCCGTTCCCGACGACGTAGCGGCCCTTAGCCGAGTCACTCTCCAAGACCCGACGGAAGAGATCGGCCAGGTCCGCGACGTGGACGGTCGCCCAATGCTGCTGACCGGTACCGAGCATGACCAAGTTGCCGGCGGGGTCGCGGGGAGAGCCGAGCACCAGTCCGGGGAGCCCTCCCCCGCCGTCACCGTACGCGACGCCGGACGTAATGACGACGCCGCGCATACCGCCTGCATCCAGCACTCGACGCTCGATCGGCTCCTTCCACGACACCATCGCCGGCGCGTCGTACGGCGAGTCCTCGGTAATCGAGGTGTTGGCGCCGTAGACCCACAGGCCGCTGATGTGGAGATAGGGCCGGCCGGTGCCATCGAATGCCTCGATCGCCGCGTCGACCACTGCGGAGTCCAGGTCGGCGCTGGTGGCGTCTCCCGGACTGGCGGTGTGGATGGCACCGTCCGAGGCGCCGAAGGCGTCGACGACGGCCGGTCGATCATGAAGGTCGACGATGGCGGCGGTCGCACCCTGGGCGGCGACCGTTTCGGCCTGGGCGTCGTTCCGCACCAGTGCCGTCACGTCGTGGCCGCGGGCCTGTAGCTCCCTGAGGATGTGGGAGCCGATGAACCCTGTTGCGCCTGTGAGTGCCACGTTCATGTCTGGTTACCTCCTGATGTGGTGTGGTCGAGGTCAGGCAAAATTGGTGTGGTCGGGGTCGAAGCGAATCAGGTTGGGCGTGGCCATGCCGTGGCCGGGGATCGGGTCGACCACGACATGCCGGTGGGCCACGGGCTCATAGGGATGGGCGTCCCGCCATTGTTGCTCGGCGACGTCGGCAGTTCGCCTGCGCAGGAACCCCCAACCCGAGTGCTGCCATCGAGACCGAACGGGAACATCCTAAGACTCCATCACCTGGCTTTTGCTTGGGTGGTAAAATCGACCGTACAGCGCGTGACTTGCTGTGTCAAGTGATTTTTCCTGGCTAGGTTCGGGTTTTTTCCCGGTTAGCCGAGGTGAAATGCCTAGGCTGGGATGAGGGAGGGAAAGCACTGCAAGCTTAGTTACTTGACGTGGTAAGTCAGGAGCTATGATTTGGGGATGACGCGTTCTACACCGGGCGACGACGACTCAGGCGTCACATGGCTCACCGCCGAGGAGCTCGACTCCTGGCTTTCTCTGGTTCGATTGATGACCTGGCTTCCCTGGTTGATCGACCAACAACTGCAACGCGATTCAAGTCTTGCCATGGTCGACTATCAGGTCATGGCCATGCTCTCGGAGAGCCCACAGCGGACAATGCGGCTCAGCTCGCTGGCGGAGGTCACCAATGCGTCGTTGTCCCGGTTGTCACGCGTGGTCACACGCCTCGAGAACCGGGGATTGGTGCGCCGCGAACCCGATCCGACGGACGGTCGGTTCACCAGAGCAACTCTCACCGAAGAGGGGTTCCACACGCTTGCCGAGGCCGCTCCTCGCCATGTCGCGCTTGTGCGTTCCCTCGTGATCGACGTGCTGTCGCCGGAGCAACTGCGACGGCTCGGACGCGATGCCGAGCGAATCATGGCGCGCATCGACACGTCTGCGATCAACTGACCGGTCCGCCGCGGGCCACATCTGGGGCTATGCCGGTTCGGTCGAGCGCTGTCCCCGACGGGCTGTACCCCTACGCGCGCGTAGCGCTGCTGTAGCGCGACGACAATGCCGCCCGGCCTCTACTGCGTTCCGATCCAAATACCGCGTTGAGCTACACACACGGGTAGCAGCGAGGCCCCTTCGCTCAGGAGCGAGCGTGCTCCAGCGCCTCGTCGAAGGAGGCGCCGGCGGCCAACAGGGGTCGGTAGGACATGAGCTGGCGGGGCCGGCTGAACGCCAGTGCCGCACCGAGCCGGTCACCGTGGCGGTAGAGGGCCACCAGCTTGTGCTCATCCACCGAGCCGTCCACGATCACCACCTCGTCGTCGGGCGAAGTGCGCCCGATGACTTGGATCTTGGTGGCGTACTGATCCGACCAAAAGAACAGCACCGGCTCGTACGGCTCGGTCCGACCGTGGAGGAGGTTGCGGGTAGCGGCCACGCCGCTCTCGGCTGCGTTGGTCCAGTGCTCGACGCGCAACGACTGACCGAGACCGCGGTGCGTCCATCGAGCGACATCGCCTGCGGCCACTACTCGTTCGGCGGCGAAAAGGGCCTCGTCGCACACCACGCCGTCGTCGACGGGCAGGCCCGATCCGGCCAACCAGTCGACCGCCGGCGCCACCCCGATGCCCACCACGACCACGTCTGCCGAGAGCACGTCCCCGTCGTCCAGGTGGACCGAGATCGGGGCGGTGCCCGACCCCGCGCCTGTCTCAGCCACCACCCGGTCCACCCCCACGCCGGTTCGCAGCGCCACTCCGGCGTCGAGGTGCAGTGAGGCACAGGCTGCGCCCATCTGGTCGCCGAGGACCCGACCGAGCGGGGTGGGCAGGGCCTCGACCAGGGTGACCTCGAACCCGAGGCCGCGACAGGTGGCCGCCACCTCGGAGCCGATGAACCCGGCCCCGATCACCACCACGTGCGCCCCGGCACCGGCGGCGGCCAGGTCGGCGATCAGAGCCTCGGCATCGTCGAGGGTTCGCAGCGTGTGCACGCCGGGCACGTCTTCAGTCCCGGGTAGGGCGCGGGCATGGGCGCCGGTGGCGATGATCAGTCCGTCGTAATACAGGTCGGTGCCGTCATCGAGCGACACGGTGCGAGCATCGGTATCGAGCCCGTCGGCTCGGCGCCCGAGCCGGAACTCGATACCCAACGTGTCGAGCTTGTCCGGTGCGTGGTGATGCAGGCGGTCCACCTCCCACTTGCCTGCCAGGAACTGCTTGGACAGGGGCGGTCGGTCGTAGGGGACGTGCTGCTCGTCCCCGATCACGATGACCGGTCCGTTGTGGCCCTCGTGACGGACCTCCTCGGCGGCCCGGAGCCCGGCCAACGAGGCGCCGAGGACGACGACGGTCGAGTCGGAGGGAAGGGGGGAACTCATGAGCGGGACAGTGTAGGTCGACCCCGGCGACTGGTGACCAGTTTCGAGGGGTGGCGGTTACGACCGGCGACGGGTTTCGGGGGGCGGGAGTTACGACCGGCGACGAGTGTCGAGGAGCGGGAGCCAAGCACGGAACGCTGGGGCTAGCCGCCGAACATGGCCAGCCACTGCTCGGGCGTCTGCGGGCGGAACACGTAGTTCCGCTGCCGGGTGTCACCCAAAGTGGCTGAAGGATCCGGTGAGTACATGTGCCCGGGGTAGAGCACCGTGTCGTCGGGGACGCGGGCCAGCCGGGTGTGCAAGGACTCGAACATGGCCACTGAGTCGCCGCCGGGAAAGTCGGTCCGCCCGCAGCCGTCGAGGAAGAGCGTGTCACCAGAGACGAGCCTCTCCCCCACCAGGAAGCACTGGCTCCCCGGCGTATGGCCCGGGGTATGGACCAGCGTGACCGGGACCTCCCCCACTGTGACCACGTCACCGCCATCATGGGCGATCAGATCACTTTCCATCACACCCGAGGAGCGGCTGACCCAGGGGACCTCAGCGGCCTGGACATGGATGGGCACAGGGGCGGCCTCGAGGAGGTGGGAGATCCCCTCGATGCCGTATCCCATCAGGTCGCCGCCGATATGGTCGGCGTGGTAGTGGGTGGCCAGGGCGCCGGCGCAGGTCATCTCATCGTCAGCCAGGATCCCGAGGAGATCGTCGACGCCGTAGGCCGGGTCGACGATCAGCGCTTCGCCGGTCACCCGGTCACCGATCAAGTAGACGAAATTCACCATCTGGGCGGCGATGGGATCATCGACGGCGAAGTCCCTCCCGGCCAGCAGCTGGCGGAAATAGAGGCGATCGTCAGAAGCAGCGGACGAGAGGCGGCGTTGGTCGGACGGCTGCGAATCGGGCACCGTACCCACCTTAGGAGCCGCGCCCGGCTAGAGGAGCGTCAGCCAGGAGCAGCGCCGGCCGAATTCAGCCCTGCCATGCAGCGTCGCAATTTGGCGCCAGGGTCACGGCGGCCGCGGGCTGCCGACGGGCTCGGGGGGGATCACTACCAGCGTTCCCCGGGCGTAGTGTGTCCACTGTCCCAGACGCTCGCCACCGAGCGGCCGAGCGACCACTGAAGGGGGCGAGGGTGAGCACGACGGCGAGCGATACAGCAGGATCGAGCGATACGGCTGGTCAGGCCGGCGGCGAAGGTCATGCTGCCCGGACCACGCCGCCCCCGCCGCATCCGCCACTCCCGCCGACTCACGACAACATCGCCGGGATGATCCGCCACTGGGCCAGGGTGCAACCGGACGCGCCCATGTTGACGGCCGGCGACCGGGTGGTGAGCTGGGGTGAGGTCTACCGCCGGTCACGCCGCATGGCGAAGGCCCTCAGCGCCGCGGGAGTCCGGCCCGGCGGCCGGGTCGCATTCCTCGATCGCAACTGCATCGAGTTCTTCGACGTCCTCTTCGGTTGCTCGTTCATCGGGGCGGTGACCGTGGCCGTCAACTGGCGTCTTTCCCCCGACGAGATGGCTGCGGTCATCGAAGACTCGACGGCCACGGTGCTGTTCTCCGGTCCCGACTACGCGCCGGCCATGGAGGCGGTGGCGGCCAAGCTCCCCGGTGTGGCCCACCGGGTGGCCCTCCCCGAGCTCGAGGCCTGGGTGGATGAGCACTGCCCCGATCAGGATGCCCCCGACCCCGACCACCCGCTGGTCGGTGGGGACGTGGTCATGCAGCTCTACACCTCGGGCACGACGGGACAGCCCAAGGGGGTGATGCTGACCAACGACAACGTCACGTGCCTGGTCACCAACGCCTTCAAGGCCTTCAACGTGAGCCATGAGACGGTGAGCATGGTGGCCATGCCGCTGTTCCACATCGGCGGCTCCGGATGGGCCATCGTCGGCATGTCCCGAGGAGGAAACTCGGTCATCATCCGGGACCTCGATCCGAAGGAGATCCTGCGGGCCATCGAGCGGCACAGAGTCACCGATTCGTTCGTGGTACCGGCGGTGCTGATGTTCCTGCTGGCCACCCCGGAGCTCTCAGCCACCGACGTCAGCTCGCTCAAGACCATTTTCTACGGAGCCTCCCCCATCTCCGAAGACGTCCTGACTCGTTCCATGCATGCCCTCGGCTGCGACTTCATCCAGCTCTACGGGCTGACCGAGACCTGCGGGGCCGTCACGTCGCTGCCGGCCGAGGACCACGATCCCGATGGTCCCCGCGCCCGGCTCCTCCGATCGGCGGGCAAGCCCTTCGATCACGTGTCGCTGCGCATCGTCGACCCCGACAACGGCGAGATCGCGCCCCAGGGCACGGTCGGCGAGGTCTGGCTCCGGTCGGACCAGAACATGCTCGGGTACTGGCAGAAGCCGGACGAGACGGCGGCGGTACTGACCGACGAGGGTTGGCTCCACACCGGCGACGCAGGATGGGTCGACCCCGAGGGATATCTGTTCCTCCATGATCGGATCAAGGACATGATCGTGTCAGGAGCCGAGAACATCTACCCGGCGGAGGTGGAGAACGTGGTCTTCGCCCACCCTGCCGTGGCCGACGTCGCCGTGATCGGCGTCCCCGACGATAAATGGGGCGAGACAGTCAAGGCCATCGTCGTGCGGTCGCCCGCCGTGGCGCCCGACGGGCTGGACCGGGACCAGGACCTCGCGTCGGACATCATCGCCTTTGCCCGCGACCGCCTGGCCCACTACAAGTGCCCGACATCGGTCTCCTTCACCGACGTGCTGCCCAGAAACGCAACCGGCAAGGTCCTGAAGCGAGAACTCCGTGAACCGTACTGGCGAGGGCAACGGCGCCACATACAGTAACGGCCCGCGCCCGATACGCGACGACTGGCGGGGCAGGGCTCAGTGTCGACCGGAAAAGTGCTCAGTGTCGACCGGAAAGTTTCTCAGACCGGGCATATGGCAGGACGAGATTCGGTACGGTCTCTGCTATGTCTCCGCGTGGTCGGAAGGTTGGAGGAATCGACGACCCCATCTGGGGCGGTGATGCTCCCGGGAATGACGCTGGCGAATCGACCTCGGAGTCAGGCGGCTCGAACCCCGGATCATCGGGACCCAAACAGCCCAAGAACCCGAATCGGAACAGCGCGAGCACCAAAGTAGACCTGGGCACGCATGATCGGCGTGGCGCGCCAAGCAACCCGAGCCCGCAGCCGAATGCGCAGGATCGGCGCGGCGCGCCGAGCAACGCGAGCCCGCGATCGACCCGGAGCGCACAGCCCACCAGTGGACCGCAGCATCGCAAGCGCTCGACGAGCAACGATGGCTTCGGTGGGGGCGCCCAGGACATCCCAAGGCGCATCCTGGTCGAAGATCCCAAGACCGCTCGTGATGACGAGCGAGAGTGCGAAGTCGAGGGTTGGTTCCAGACCGACGATGGCGTACCGGTCTCGAGCGCATTCCGGCCGCTCAGCGTCGCCTGCGCACGGCCGTGGGGCCATGCCGGACACCATCGGTCCAAACCTCGTCGGGCCTACTTCCGCTCGGGCCGTGTCTGGGTGTACGAGTGGGGCATGCCCGAAGACAGTCCGGACGGCTGACGTTCGGTTGAGCTAGCGAGCCAGGCGGGCGGCTCTCGGGCAGCCAGGCGCGCGGCGGCGGGCGCTCGGAGCAGAGGGGATCGAATCAGAAGAGCCCGGGAGGTTGCTCGTCGTCTTCATCTTCGTCCTCGAATTCGACGTCCACCTCGTTCTCTTCCACGTAGATCTCCTCGACGACGACCTCTCTTTCGTCTTCGGCCGAGGCCGCTCCTGATGCGTCAGGTCGGCCGATGCGCTCGAGTCGGGGAACGAGCTCTTCCACCTGCATGCGCGTGCGTCGTAGGCGCCGGTCCAGTTCATCGACGATCTCCGTGGCCCGTTCCAGGCGCTCCACCAGCCGGTCGACGTCGATGACGCCGGCCTCGAACTCCTCGATGATCGTGTCCAACTCTTGGCCTGCCGCCGAGTAGGTCAGCTCGGCCACCGCCGCGCTGTTCGTCACCGGGTCGCCGGCCCCACCTTCAGTTCCTCGTGCCATCCCTGTGCTCCTCGTTCCTCGCTCGTCGAATCATCATCACCGGCCGTTACCTCCGCCCCGGTTCCGTCGGGCCTACCGGTCGGTGCTGTCGGCTTCGGTGCCCGCTCGTTCGGTGGCTCCCTCAGACACCACCGACGCCAACTCGCCGTCGGCTACCTGGGTGACCAGCCTGTCGCCGGTGCCCACCACGGTCACCGATCGCACCACCGCCCCGGTCGCGTTGCGGGTCACCGAGTATCCGCGCTCCAACTGGCGCTGGTAGTCGTAGGCGGCTAGCAGGCGTCTCCACTGGGTGACCTGTCGCTCATCGACCTCGAGTCGCCGCTCGGGCAGCGCAGCCAGCAGCGTGGCTCGCCTGAGGATGAACCGGTCGGCGTCCTCCACCGCCCGGACGGCCGCTTTGGCGATCGTCGCGCCCTGGCCGGAGAGCACCTGGCCGTGCACGTCCAACTGGCCCTGGACCACACCGCGGACGGCGGAGGCCCGGTGGGCCAGTCGGTCACCGTGTCTCCCCAGCTGCATCCGGGCCCCGGTCGCCACCCGACGCCGGGCGCGCGCCAGGTGGTCGTCGCTCCGAGCCACCAGCTCTTCGGCCAGGCGCCCGAGCACCACACCCGCCTCCATGGCCGCGACCCAGCATGCCTCAGCCCGCCGGGCCAGCTCCTGGCCGCACTCGGTCGGAGTGATGTAGGACCGGCTGGCCACCTCGTCCGCCACCGACTGGTCACCGGTGTGCCCGATCCCTGTCCACACCGGCACCGGGGAGGTGGCAATGGCCCGCGCCACCACTTCGGAATCGAAGGCAGCCAGGTCGGCTTTGGACCCACCGCCCCTGACCAGCACGATGAGGTCGCAATCGGTGCTCCCGAGGGCGCGGATGGCCCTCGCCACGGTCCGGTGGGCGTCTCGGCCCTGGACCTGGGTGGCCACCGCCCGAACGTCGAATGCGAATCCGGACGCCTCCAGTTGGCCCAGGAAGTCCCGGTAGCCCTCGGTGCCGGGGCTGGCCACCAGGCCGATCTTGAGCGGTACGGCAGGAATGGGAAGCGACCGGTTGCGGTCCAGCAATCCCTCGTCGGTCAAGGCCTTGATGACGCGAGCCCGCTCGGCGGCCAACTTGCCCAGCAGGGCATCGGTGTCGAACTCGGAGAGGATGAAACTGATGTCGCCCCGAGGCTTGTAGAGCTGCACCTCCCCGCGGACCCGAACGACCAGACCGGCATCGAGGGTGATGCCAAGTTGGTCGAGGGTGGTCCGAACCCGAGACCAGCGACTCGACCAGCACACCACTTTTAGCACCGGTGAGCCCGTGTCGTGCGCTCCGGTCGGGTCGACCAGATCGATGTAGCAGTGCCCCCGGGAGCTGACGTTGAACGACCGAACCTCGCCCGACACCCAAACTTGCCCGGGCAAGGCGGCGCGCAGGGCCCGATCCACCCGGCCATAGAGGTCGGCAATGGAGAGGGACGGTCGGTCACTGAGCTCGAGATCGGCGGGTGGGAGGGATGACGCCACGGCGCCAGACTAGAGCGGGGGTATGACCCGCCGGTGACGCCCGGTTTCTGCGGTAATGCCCGGCCCATGATCCCGTGTACACCTCGGCTGACCAGGTGTGGGACCATAGGAGCGACGGTGAGTCGGCTGGGTGGTCGCGGCTCGACCTCCCGGACGGATGTTGTTGTCCGAGAGGATCGGGTCGAGGAAGGTCGGGACTCCATAGGGCAGGGTGCTGGTTAACGGCCAGTCGGGGCGACCCGCAGGACAGTGCCACAGAGAACAGACCGCCGATGGCCCGACTGCAGAGTTGGGCACAGGTAAGGGTGAAACGGTGCGGTAAGAGCGCACCAGCGACCGGGGCAACCCGGTCGGCTCGGTAAACCCCACCCGGAGCAAGGTCGAACAGGGGGCGTGGGCTGCCCGTCCGGCAACCTCACGGTTGCCACCCCCAGGTGGACCGCTCAGATGGATGGCCACCCATCCCTCAAGCGAGGGAGGACAGGATCCCGCCTACAGGCCGACTCACCGTCATTACATCACCCAGATCGCAAGCATGAGGCCCTGCTGGCCGACTCGGTCGGCCTGGTAGTGCTGGTGGTGCTGGTGGTGCTGGTGGTGCTGGTAGTGCTGGTGGGTGCTGGTGGGTGCTGGTGGGTGCTGGTGGTGCTGGAAATCATGCGGCCGGCTGCCGGGTTGCTTCGGGAGAGCGATCGACGATCGCGGCGATCTCCCAGTGCGCGCTTTGCCGCGCCACTTCTATGCACCCCTCCCGGTGGCAAGAGGGTGAACACATCGCTGCCGTGCCACTGGACCTTCATCGACCTTCGGGTTCGGGACCCGAAGGTCGATGCAACGGCTGGTCGTTCTAATGCCAATGTGAGCGCCGTCGGGGCCGGGTTCCGTCGCCTGGCAGGTGGAGCGAACCTCTTCCGGTCATCGTGCATTAGACGCTGTCGAAGGTGCTCCGTACGTCACATGGTGAACCGGAGGTTGCGGGCGAGCTGTCCGGCGAGTTCTTTGTCGCCTCGAAGCTCGACGTCGCCGTTCGCCAGGTGGGTTTCGGGGTCGATCCTTCCGCAGGCTAGGAGCATGAAGGTGAGCGAGTCGGTCCGGACAGTGGCGTCGGGGTGGTCGAGGTCGTCCACGACGCGGGCACGTCCCTCGACGACAGCTCCGAGCTGCCCTTCGATCGGTCCGTGCAGTTCGACGAGCACGCTGGATCCATCGGGTATGGCGGCGCGTTTGCCCACGATGTACCCGAAGCTGCGCCGCACCTCGTCGAGAGCCAGTTCAGCGGCGCGTCCGCCGGTGTGGCCTGGGCGTCGGAGCGGAACTCGGATGTCTTGTTCGTGGACCCAGAAGTCGAAGTTGCGGATGGCCATGAACCGGCCGTAGGTCTGGACCCCGACAGGAGTCCACGACACCTCGTCGAACAGGCTCGTGTCCACCGCGAGCAACTCGCTCCGGCGGAAAGACAGCACGGTGCGGAGGCGGCTGAGGAGCTGGTGCGGTGACCAGTCGTCGACTTCGTCGAAGACCTTGCCGGCGATCTCGAATGGCGCCGCAGCGTCGCCGGCGGGTCGCCATCCGCTGAGCGCTTCTTCGATCCCATCGAGGTGGGCGACGACCTGGAGGACTCGCCAGGCAGGACAAAGGGATGGCGCCTGCCAGTCCGAGTCGTCGAGTTCGCCCAACAAAGCGAGGACCGAGTCCATGCTCTCGAGCAGGCAGTCGACTTCGTGAACGCTCATCCGTGTCCTATCTGTTCGTAGAGATGGCCAGCCAGGGCGTGGTGTCGAGGCCGGTACAACTGTGGGTACAACTATGGCCGTTCGCACTGGGTGGGCCGCGTCGGACGCTTCAGCCATGCATCACCTGAGTCGGGTGCACTCGGCGGTCTCGCCTGGCTGGTTCGACCTGGGACCGACCCTTCAGGCCCATATGGCTCGTGCTGCCGAAAGGCCGTTGATCGGTGTCCTCCGACGAGTCGGCACTGGTGGACGAGACGCCAAGCATGGGGTCGCCGGCCAAGGACGGCTCGTGGCGGTGATGACCCGGGGCCGGTTCGTCTCAAGGGCGGGCGAACGCCGTCGTTCGAACTGGCGGGGAGACCGGTGGTTTCATTTCTTGCTGCGTCGGCTGCCACCGTGCCAGTCCTCTTGGATCCCGACCTGGTCGGTTTCGACGCCGAAGCTGCGCAGCTGGGGTCGTTCACGCAGACTGCGCTTGAGCTCGGCGAACCCGGGGAAGCTAGCGAGCCCGACGACGTAGTCCCAGAGCCGGGTCGCGTCCGCCTTGTCGGGGAGGCGGCTGATGACCGGCCCGAAAAAGGCTACGCCGTCAGGAGGTTGGAAGTGGATGATCGGGGTCCCGACGTCCTTGCCG
The DNA here is from genome assembly GCA_963781305.1 of uncultured Acidimicrobiaceae bacterium. GTDB lineage: Bacteria > Actinomycetota > Acidimicrobiia > Acidimicrobiales > RAAP-2 > DASXMT01. Next base: position 1,104,126 of record CAWAFL010000011.1, on the reverse strand, counting down.
GTCAGACCAAGTGCCTCGTCGGTTTCCCGCCGCAGCTCGGAGTCGATGGAGCTGTCCTCCAAGGCGTCGCCCAACGCTGCGGGAAGACCGATGTGGGCCAGGACCGGTTCGAGGAAGGTCCGGCTGCCCCTGTCTTGGCGCTCATCGGGTCGGTTCTCGAAGACCTGGGCGCCGATCGCCTCGTAGAGAGGACCGACCTTTTCGCGGCCGTACTCGGCTCGGACCCGGGCCGCCACCCGCAGCAGCTTGAGGCCGGCGGTGTGGCCGGCCTCGTAGCCCGACGGGAAGTGGCTGTCGTAGTCGACCGCCGCGTTGATCATGCGCAGCGAGATGAACCGCCAATCGACGGTGTAATCCCGCTGCGCGGTGACTTGGCGCACCCATTTGCTGGTCATCCAAGCGAACGGGCAGACCGGGTCGAAGTAGAAGTGGATGTCGGTGTCGCCCATGGCCTCGTCCTCTCAGTCCGTGGCGCTGGCGTGATCGCGCAGGTAGCGGATGAGGCCGACCACGTCGTCGGGCACCAGGCGGCCGATAGCCCCAGAGGAGTAGACGCTGACGACCACCTGGCCGTCGGGGTTGACCACGAACCCGGTGGATTGGAGGAACCCACGTTCGGGGTCGACGAACGCGCCCGTCGCTGCCGAGATGGCCTTGGCGTCGGCGCTGTGGCCGACCGGGAACGTGAGGCCGTGCTTGGCGACCAGTTCGGCGGTCGTCACCTCGTCGTCGACCGAGAGGGCCACCACGTTGGCACCCACCTCGGCGAAGCTATCCGAGGCTCGCTGGAAGGCGCGTAACTGGGCGTTGCAGTAGGGGCACCAAGCGCCCCGGTAGAACAGGACCACGCCGAAGCCGCCGGTCAGCGCGTCGGGCAGCGAGAGGGTTTCACCACCGGGGAGGGATACGTCGAGGGTCGGGAAGCGGTCGCCGGGACTAAGCGAGGTCATGGGAATCTCCAATCGGGTGGACGAAGCTTGGCGGGGATTGATGACCGCAGAGAGCGGCGTTCGGCTACTTGACGGCGATGACGTCCACCGTGCGGATGTCGGGGTCCTTGGCCAACAGGTCGGCGGCCACCTGGCCCAGGGCGGTGGGGATCTGGCCGTCCAGGTGAGCTTGGCGGGCGTCCTCGGTCTCGAACGAGTCGAAGATCCCGTAAGTGGTGTCGCTGATCTTGAAGGCGTACCACGTAAGGGTGCCTGCCTCTTGTACGGCCAGGGCCCGGCCGGCTTCGAGGAACGCTCCGAGCTCCTCGCCCTTGTCGGGCTTGGCCTCGAGCAGGGCAAGTAGTCCCAGTTTGGCGGTCATAGTGGTGTCCTTTCGTAGGGTGATCGGATCTCGACTTCGGCCGGTGAGGGTGCCTTGTCGGGCGGTGTCGGGTTCACGTCAGGGATCGGTCGCGTTCCAGATCTGGCCGGTGGTCTCCCCCGTCAGCTCGGGTGAGGAGGGATCGTGCGGAGCGTTCTGGGGTGATCAGCACGCCCTGTTCGTAGGAGGCCTGAAAATGCTGGTGCAGGGAAGCGCCGATCTCGGCGGGCGGCTGAGCGCGAAACCATGCTTGCATGGCGGTGTCGACCGAGCCGGGCCGGTAGACGTTGAGGGTGACGCCGCTGCCGGCCACCTCTGCGGCCAGGCTGAGGGTGTGGGCTTCGAGGGCGGCCTTGGTGGCGGCGTAGGCGTTGAGTCCCACCATGGCACCGGGGTGGTCGACGATCCCGCTCGACACGTTCACGATCCGGCCCCAACCCCGATCCAGCATCGCGGGCAGAAGTGCCAAGGTGAGACGGATCGGTGCTTGGACGTTGACAGCGAACGCTAACGACCACCCCGCGGGAGTGGTAGAGACGGTTGGTCCCGCCGGTTCGACCACCGCCGCGTTGTTCACCAGGATGTCGACCGGACCAAGCTCCTTGCCAGCCGTCGCGGCGGCGTCAGCGACTGCGTCGGGGTCGGCGAGATCGGCTGGGAGCACCAGCGCGACTCCGCCTTCGGCCCGCAGCGACGCCGCCGTCTCTTCGAGCTGATCGACCGAGCGGGCAACCAGCGCCACACGGGCGCCAGCCTCGGCCAACCGAAGCGCCACTGCGCGTCCGATACCCCGGCCGGCCCCCGTGATCAGGGCTACTCGTTCGGCGAAGGGCGCGGTCATCGAGGGGCGACGGCGTCGAGAGCAGCCAGGATCTCACCGGGCTCGGAGCGGGTGGTGTAGTCGAGGTGCACGTCGACCCAGCGGACGACGCGTTCGGCGTCGACGATCATCGTGGTGGGCATGGGCAGGCCGGTGGTGCCGTCCGCGTTGACGGCGGTGAGATCCAAGCCGAGCTGCAACTGCGCGGCGCGCGCCTCGTCCGAGGGAGCCGTGAGGATCCCGGCCACCTTGGCCACCTGGTTGCCGGGGTCGGACAGCACGCTGAAGGTCAGCTCGTTCTTCTCCTGGCTGCTCAGCGACCCGTCGGGGGTCTGAGGGCTGATCGCCACCAATCCCACGCCCCGTCCAGCCAGTTCGGGGACCAGTTCGCGCTGGTAGGTGTCGAGCGTGATGTTGCAGTACGGGCACCAGGCACCCCGGTAGAACACCAGGACCGACAGCCGGCCGCCGAGCGCCGCATAGAGGCTGGTCGTCGCGCCGTGAGGGTCGAGCAACTCGGCGTCGGGCAACGTCGCGCCTACCTCCATCACGCCAGCTGGCCTGCCGCGGGCGGCCAGGTCGGCCTGCTCGCGGATGAAGGCGCCCATGATCTCGTTGGGGGGCCGGGCGGCCGTGGTCTCGGCGAGACGGCTGACCTGCTCGGCGATCGTGGTCGACATGAATCCTGCTCTCTTGGGCCTCTCGGGATCGTGCGGACCCATCAGGTCCCGCTGCGTGGTGAGTGGCACCGGCGGAGCCGGTCTTACCTCCCGCCGCCCTACTTTTCGGGAGACGCCGATCCGGCCGGGCCGCCGATGGCGGCCACAAGGCCTTCGAAGTCCTGCACACAGGGATTGCAATTCGACAGATGGGCTGCGATCCCGGGGTAGCGGAGAGCCGCGTCTCCGTGAGCGAGCTGGCGTTCCACGTAGCGGTCCAGCAGCTCGAAGGTCTCGGCGCAGCCGGCGTCGGCCGGATCGGTCCTCAAGAATCGCTCCAGCGATCTCCAACTGCTCATGCCTGCCTCGAAACGTCGTCGTCCAGATACCCGTGAGTGACCAGCGCGGCCCGCAACTTACGTCGGGCGTCGAAGAGCGTCTTGTAGATGGCGTTGCGGGTGGTACCGAGCTCAGCCACCAGGCTGTCCAACGGGACGCCGTTGAGCACGATGGTCACAAAGATCCGCCGTTGGTGGTCCGTGAGCTCGTCGTCGACCGCCCGGCGCAGGGCGGCGACGACGTCGTGCCACTCGGCGGCGCGGGCTGGGTCGAGGCCGAAGCGGTCCGGGAGGCGGTCCCAGTCCTCGCCGTCCATGGCCACGGTCGGGCGCTGCCAGAAGTGCCGGCCGACCTTGGTCGACACCTCGAAGATGGCGAACTTGCAGGCCCAGGTGGTGAACCGGCTCTCGCCCCGGAACTCCCCAACCTTTCGCACCACCGCCACAACCGCATCCGCGGCCGCTTGGTGGGCCAGGTCGTCCAGCTCGGGACCGGCCAGTGGCAGCTGAGCGCGCCGTCGGCGCAGTTCGGCCCGGGCCACCCGCAGCAACAAGCCATGCAGGCGGGCCACAGTCTCGTCATAGGGCGGTCCGCTGGCGCCCAGGCCGCGGACCCACGCGCCGGAATCGTGGTCGGGCGTCGATTCCGAAACGGGAGACTCGGGGACCGCCGGTCGGGCAGAGGTCACGTTGACGATCCTAAACCGACCGCTGACAGGGACGCCCGGTCACGGCCTCCGAGATCCTGATTCAGTGCCAGCACCCAGACGCCTTCTCGGCAAACTTGAGGCCTCGGCTCCCATCTCGACGCAAGAATGGGTGGTGTGCGCAAGCAATACAACTTCTGGCCGGGAGAGATTGGATTCGATGCTTGGGATGTGGATCGGCTGATCCTCTTAAGCAGTGACCTTCCCGTGAAAGAGGTAGCCCTGGACTCGATTGGGGAGGTCGATTGCGACTACTGGTTCGACGGAAGCCATGAACAACCGACGGTCCGAAACGTAGTGGCCCATATGCGCCTGGTCGAACAGGTTGATATGTCGTACCCCATCATCCTCGGTGCTGACGGCCGAGTAATGGACGGAATGCACCGGATCGCTCGGGCGCTCCTCGACGGAAGGTCCACGATCAACGCCGTGCAGTTCGAGATCCAGCCAGAGCCTGACTACAGGAACTGCGTGCCCAGCGACCTGCCCTACTGACCGGTCCTTGCGCACGACGTCATCGACGATATGGGATCGGTCTCAATCAGGTGGTGGACTACTACGGACGTACCCGATCGGCGGATCCTCGACCCGCCAGGCCAGTTCATGCAGTGGATCGATGGTCCCGGGTCGCGTTGCGGTCGGCCAGCAGAGACAGGTCATATTTGGCCAGTGTCTCGGGTTTGCGGTCGGGGAGAATCACGCCTGCCACGACCTCTGAGTGGCGCGGTGCGCCGATCCCCGAACCGCCCTCGTCGTCGGGCGTAGGTACGAACGCATTAATGGCCCACGTCCACCACCCCCGCCTGGTCGGCCACAACCGAGGAACATCCACGACGAACACAACGGACCAGCCCATGAGGTCCGGGGCCGGTGCCGGCTGGTAGAACAGATCCGTTTTTGAGGCTGTCTCCCCAGGACCAACCACCCCGCCCCCGAAGATCATCGGACTTCGGTACTCACGCCCATACCGGATCGGTCCATCCATCACACCGTCGAGCGCTTCGATCACCCGCACGAACGGAGTGTGATCACCCTCCCGGGTCACCCGAATAGGTCGCACTCCAGGTGCGCTCACCGACGCCCGCACAAATAGCACCACCCGCCCGTCGGGTCGAGCGATGGCTGAGACGTCAAGCGAGGGATTTGCCTTTCGTCCATACAGGCCAGCAACCACGGCAGCTGCACCGCCGAGCAATACGACAGCACCGGTTGCCGCCCCCACCACTTCTACGACTGTCCAGCCATCAGCCATTGCACCCAGGACAGTACCTCGGGAGGGGATCGCCGACCGTGAGGCCAATCGCTGGCCACAATGCACGATGTGGACCGAACACCTTAGGATTCTTCTTTGTCCACCATGAGGGGAGGCAACGATGGCCAATCACCCCAACTTCGACCGAACACAAGAAGCCTTGGATGCGACTCGAGTCGGCGATTACAGCCCGTCGTTCGACAGCTTCGCTGACGACATCATCATGGAGAATGGGCCCGGTGCCGGTCCGTGGCATCGAGCAGAAAGCAAGGAAGATCTCGCTCTACTGCTCCTAGAGTTCGCAGCGTCGTTCGGGGACACCTTCCACCAAGATGGAACATGCATCTATGCAGACGACCGTGTGGCCATCAGCCTCATTCATGAGACTGGTACTGCGCCAAGCGGAGATCCCTTTGACAATCTTGCCGTCTACGTCGGTCGAACCAGTCCGGACGGGAAAATCGACCGACTCTCGACGTTCGACCTCGACGCTGAGCACTGTGAAGAGTTTTGGAGGAAGAACCCGGGCACTCCGTCCAAAGACTTCTCCTGAGCAAAAGCTGTCGGCAGGCGACAGCAGCATGTCGGATGGGCAGCTCGACCACGTATCGGTCAGTTCGCTTGGATGTTGGAGTCAAGTGCGGGGTCCGGGGGTCGTTCGTGGGTCGTAGCTTCCCACACGACCGCAGCGGTCCGGACGGCGAGCAGCCTCGATACACCCATTCCCACGCCCGTGGCGACTGCCCAACTCAGCGCCTCCACCCACGATGCCCGTCGGTCGGCCGGCACTGGGGGTTGCGAGGCGTGGCGCAATCCCTTCCACGCTGTCTCAAGTGCTCGATGGGTGAGCAACCCGGCCAAAGCGCCAGCACCGTAGCTTGTTGCCCTCCAGCCGAGTTCCCTCTTCTCCATTGTGGGGAGATTCCCGAATCCTCTAGAAGACAAACAACCCCTATTCGGCTTGGGACCAGTAGCTCGCCGTTTCCGCCTGATCCGGCACACCTCCGGAATCACGGGAATGGACGACCTTTCACTATCCAGGACTGACAGCGCTACCTAGCTCTCAGAAGACTGAACCAGACCGTCTTGCCCGAATCGATCTCAGCGACGCCCCACTGGTCCGACATGTCACGGACCATCGGAAGTCCTCGGCCATGATCATCACTGTCTTTGACTGACTCGGCCAGCAACGGCAAGAGATCGCTTTCGTCGGTGACTTCCACCTGGAGCCCCCCGTCTAGGTGGGTGAGCACGACCTCAACCGATGAGTGCGCGTGCAAGACGGCATTCGTCAATACCTCACTGGTGAGAAGCTCGGCCACGAAGACCACGTCGGGCGGCCAGTCAGAGAGTTCCGCGCGTACAAAGTTACGGGCAGCCGATGCGCTGGCAGGTTCAGCTGGAAACCGGATGGCGACCGGCGTGCCCTGTTCTCTCGATGGTCGATATTCGCTCAGGATCTTACGAAGTTACCCCGTGCCACTGGTTGGAAACCGTCGCCGCGGCGATCATCGTCGAGCGAGTCGATATTGATGTGGTTTCAAGCCCCTGAGGACGGGGAACATTGAGCTGCGGATAGAACGACCTACAAACGGGGGTTACTCACTCATGTTGATTTTGTTTGCGTTGATTTTGGTTGCCATATTTATTGGACTCGGCTTTGCTATTCACGTCTTGTGGGTTGTTGCTGCCGTCCTTTTTGTCCTCTGGCTGGTTGGCCTGATCATTGGCCGGGGCGAGAGCGCCGGCACTCGCAGGTTCTATCGTTGGTAAGCCGTTGGCCGATCTGTCTCGAAACTGATCAGAGGAAAGGAAGCGAGCCATGGTCAAAGTTCTACTCGTACTGCTGTGTCTGGTCCTTCCATTTCTTGCCGTGTTGATCAAAGACGGCCCGAGCGTAAAGGTGCTCTGGGCATTCCTCTTGCAGCTGTGCGGCCATATACCCGGTGTCATCTATGGGATCTACCAGGTGGTGAAGGACTGATGCCTCGTCAGGAATCAATCAAGTTAGGTTCAGGACCGACATCATGACGACCAGCCGGAAAACCCAACTGGCGCTTGTAATTGTGCCCATTCAGGTCATTCTCGCTGTGCTGGCATGGCGAGACCTTGGTCGCCGGACAGACGAACAGGTTCGGGGCCGGAAGGACTTCTGGCGGGTCTTCGTGACCCTCAACCCGGGCAACTCGGTGGCGTACTGGCTCTTTGGTCGGCGCTGAAGGCTCATCGTACGGTCATTGGTAGCACCAGACCTTGACGAAGTGGGGCTGCAAGTCGCACGTGATGACTTCCCGAAGAATTTGCTAGGGCTGGATCGGTTCAGGCTCTGGAAAGGCCCATGTGCCGTCCAGGATCGACGCTCTCGGCCGGTACATCCGAGCGGCATAGTTCCAGCCGTCCATGATGTAGAGGAAGTTGTCTGAGCCGTCTGGTTCTGGCCCGAAGGTCACGGTGATCGATCCATCACTGTTGGGCGTCGCCGTCACGCTGTTGACGCTGTAGGAGTCGTAAGGGTTCTCCTCGAAATATCCGTCCTTGTTGTAGACGGACACGGACCAGAAAGCATCCACAGGGGGGTCCTGGACGGTAAGGCGGTAGCGGCCCACCGGTTGCGAGTCACCCTTTATGGCGTAGTAGGCCTCCTCCTCGGGCAAGCCACCGAAACCAGCAGCAGAGCCGATGAGGAACCGCACCGGGTCTACACGATCCTTTCGACCGAACATCCCTTCGGAGCCGTGCATCCCCTCAGCAAGTTCCAACAGCGCCTTTTTGGTGGCCTCGTAGCTCGCCTCATCGTATTGGCCCGTAGGCCACGGCCGCTTCGAGGAGGCAGTAATCAGAAGACCGTCCTGGAGATGATTGGCAATGGCTACGTCGTCAGCGTCGGTCGGATCGGCAAGGGTCCGACCTCCAAGCAGCACGAAAGCCGAACCGTACTCCTCAGCGGTCAACTGGTGCTCTCCCGCATTGTGAAAGACCTTGTTGAGGTAGCCCTCTTCGTTGATGACCATCACCGTCATATAGCGGCCGGAGGCGTCGGGCATAGTCAGGGTGGCCCCTTCGCTGATGTCCGCAATGGCGAGGCTATAGAGAGTGTCCCGGTTCATTCGGATGACAGTCTGCTTGTCCAGCGGGGTCGGCTGACGGATGTGAACCCAGCCGTTCACTTCACCGCCCATCATGCCCACCAGGCGATCTCCTTGGGATGCGACCTCAGCCCTGGCGTAGTTATCAACGTTGACGAGGGTGCTCATCGGTGGCCTCTCTCTCGGGGATAGCGAGCCATCTCAAACCTATGCCGAGGTAGGGCCACGCGATAGCCAGCAGCAGGTCAGAGAATCATGGGCTTCAATATCCCGCCTACGGGCCGACCTACCGTCCATATCGATCGTGCCTGTTGCACGGTCTGAAATGCCCGAATCGTGACCCAACTCAGCGCGTGGTCTCAGCGTGTCAACGAGACGACCGAGGGGCGCGGGAGCACCAACGGAACGAGCTGAGCGCATCCACAAACAGTGATGATCTCAACACTATTTGTGAAATAATCGACCACGTGAGGCGGCGATGGTTCCTACTGATTGGTCTGCTTGCGGGATCTCTGGCGCTGAGCGTGTGCTACTCGAGCAACTCGGCCAACCCAACGGTCGCAGACAACGGTGACTCGATCACCAACCTCTCTTTCCAGCCAATCAGCAACACGCTGTCTCCCGATTACTACGTGGACATCCTGGGGCAAGACGGATTCACCATCGCTCAGACGTTGCCCGTACTGCAGACGTTGCTCACCGATCCTGAGGGCGCGCCAGACGACGTGATCCTGGAGTCGGGCACGAACGACGTGTTTCGACGGACACCGACCTGGCAAGCAGACTTGGACACTGAAGCCTCCATGGTGGCCAACACGCAATGTGTGATTTTCGTGAACGTGAGCGGCCACGCCGACTACTTCAACATCCAGGATGGTCTTCCTCCGATGGTGCCGTCGATCAACGCTGCGATGGCCGAAGAGGTCGCCACCCACCCGAACTTCCATCTTCTCGACTGGGACGCCTTCATAGACGAGCCCGGCAACTACCGTGCCTACATCGACCACAGCCACTACGGGCTGGGAGTCCACCCCAACGCCGCCGGCCAACAGGTGCTAGCCGACATGGAACTACGGGCCCTCCAACAGGATTGCGCGTAGACCCTGGTCGGACTGCCCTGCACCACTCCGACCGGCCGATCGTGCACGCCTCTGGCGTCACCTGCCGACGCCATCTTGTTGACCTGGGGTTTTAGGTCGGGACTCTGCCACCGGACACCGCGTCGAATGCCTCCCGTGTCGAGTCATCCGAGTCCGGGTATCGGTAGCAGTAAGACTGCCAGCTGGCGGCCAAGCCATGGTGGGCGACATGGAGGCATTACACAATGGGCCGAGCTTCGGTCCCCCACCTGTCAGCAACCTTGGAACAATCCTCCCCCACTGAAAGGATCTGTCATGCAAGCCATCACGGTTCGAGATCGCGACGCTGGTGTCGGTGGAATCTCCTTGACAGAGATACCCGACCCCCACGCCGCCGAGAACGACGTCATCGTGCGGGTGCACGCCGCGGGGTTCACCCCCGGCGAGCTGGACTGGCCGACAACATGGGCCGATCGCGCCGGGCGGGACCGGACGCCGAGCGTGCCCGGCCACGAGCTGTCGGGGGTCGTCGCCGAGTTGGGGTACGGAACCACCGGCCTTACCGTCGGCCAGCGGGTATTCGGACTGACCGACTGGGCCCGCGACGGCACGTTGGCCGAGTACACCGCGGTGGAGGCTCGCAACCTCGCTCCACTTCCGGCCGACATCGACCACACCGTGGCCGCTGCTCTGCCGATCTCCGGGCTGACCGCGTGGCAGGGGCTGATCGACCACGCTCGCCTCACGACAGGCCAGACCGTCCTGATCCACGGAGCGGCGGGCGGCGTTGGTTCGATCGCCGTGCAGCTCGCCCGCGAGGTGGGAGCCCGAGTGATCGGCACCGGCCGGGCCACGGACCGCGACACAGCCCTCGACTTGGGAGTGGACGCCTTCTTGGACCTGCAGGCCGACAAGCTGGAGGACGTCGGCGAGGTTGACGTGGTATTCGACGTGATCGGCGGCGAGATCCTCGACCGCTCGACTGCGCTGGTGCGCGCCGGCGGCACGCTCGTCACGATCGCCAGGGTGCCCACGGTCCAGCCCAAGGACGGGCGCGCCATCTTCTTCGTCGTCGAATCCGACCGTTCCCGGCTCGCAGACCTCGCCGACCGGTTAAGGGACGGACGGCTGAAGCCGATCGTCGGGGCAGTACGTTCACTCGCCGAATCGCCCGCTGCATTCGCCCCCGACCGGCGCACCCCCGGCAAGACCATCATCCGGATCATCGAAGGCGGATAGCCGGACACGGCACCAGGCAGGATCGCTGATCCCTCGTAGTTCCTCCCGGGCGACGGAGCAGCGCCAGGTGGTGGTGGCGGCCGATCCGTGGTGAAGGTCCTACTCACGGTGGGCGAAGCAACCTCGAACACGTACATAGAATCTCAATATTTAAACATAGACATTCAATATTGATGTGCTATGCTTATCTCATGAGTCGTAAACCCACTAGCGCACGAGGCGCCGCCGGGACCGCGGATGGTGGTGCCATCGCCCGAGCGCTCCACGGCGTCCACGTCCAGACCTTGCGGCGGGGGGCACGCGACATGAGCCTGTCGTCGCTGTCGACCCTGTCGACGCTCGAGCGCACTGGACCGCGACGCATCACCGATCTGGCCACGTACGAGGGAATTACCCAACCGTCGATGACCGCGCTGGTCAGTTCGCTGGAGCGTTCCGGTTTGGTCGAGCGCCGTGGGGACCCCAGCGACAAGCGAGTAGCACTCATCGCCATCACCAGCGGGGGTTGAAGGTCCTCCGGGCGAGACGACGAGAGAGCGCAGGAGCGATCCAGCAACTGATCGACAAGCTGCCAGCCGACGAGGTCGCCGTCCTCGCAGCTGCCACGCCGGTCCTGGAGCACCTAGTCGAGCTCGGTGCCGAAACGTGGGGACAGGCGTCGCCGAGCGGCCGCAAATCCTCCCGGGTCGAGGTCACTGGGCACCCGCAGGCTGGGGGGAGCTGACCCGAGCAATGGCACCAGCCCCGTCTCCGAAGCGCCCAGTTCAGCCGACTGTAGCGGAGGGTACGAGGGCAGCCACCGTGATCGTCGGGCTCGACGGTTCGGACACCTCGTGGGACGCGTTTTGGTGGGCCTGTGGGGAATGCCGCCGCGTCGGGGGACGGATCACGGCTCTGTTCGTTAGCTCAACTGCCGGAAGTGGGATGAGCGTGGCTGCGCCCGACTTCGCCGCGCTGGGCGCGTTCGACTTTGCGCTCCGCGACCAGTCCGCCAGCGAACGAGCCAAGGGGCTACACGAGCTGGCCAAGCGTCACGCAGCCGATCAGGGTGTCGACCTCGCCTTTCTTCATGTCCGTGGAGACACCGCAACGGAACTACTACGACTCGCCGGAGAACGGCACGCCGACCAGATCGTCGTCGGACGATCCACGAAGAAGCGGCACCATCTCGCCGGCTCCATGGGCCGACGGCTCGTTGCCAAGCGCGAGGCACCGATCATCGTCGTAGTCCCATGAGTCGAAGTTCATGAGTCGAGTGATGGAGGTTTGCACAGATGTGCGGTCTTGGCCTGATTCTTCAGAGGAGTGAGGACGAGGATTCCCTCCCCGTCGACCTTCGCAGCTATCAAAGTGGCTTTGGCATGAGTCCGGCGCCCACGTTTGCCCAGGCAACGACGGGGGCCGCCACCGGTCAGACCATGGACCTTGCTGGAACTCGAGGCCGGACTTCGGGCGTCGCATGGAACGGCACAGGATCATGACCGCCTCTGATGAAGCCCCGGTCAGCCCGTTCCATCAGCCAAGAGCGGTCTGGGTCGTCGCCTTCGCCTGCGTGGTGTCGTTCATGGGCATCGGCCTGGTCGACCCGATTCTGCCGGCGATCAGCAGCCAGCTGCACGCCAGCACCAGCCAGACCGAGCTGCTGTTCACCAGCTACCTGGTCGTCACTGCGGTAGCCATGCTCGTGACCGGCTGGGTGTCCAGCCGGTTGGGCCCGAAGCGCACCATGGTCGCCGGTCTCGTTCTCATCGTGGTCTTCGCGTTCGCGGCCGGATCGTCGAACAGCATCGGCGGCATCATCGGCTTTCGAGCGGGCTGGGGCCTGGGCAACGCCCTGTTCATCGCCACCTCCCTGGCGGTGATCGTGGCCTCCGCCAGCGGCGGCTTCGGCGGGGCCATCGTGTTGTACGAGACGGCGCTCGGCATCGGCATCGGACTCGGCCCGCTGGTCGGCGGCGAGCTTGGCGGCATCAGCTGGCGTGGGCCTTTTTACGGCGTCTCAGCGCTGATGGCCGTCTCGCTGATCGCCACGCTGTTCTTCTTGCCGGCCACGCCCAAACCGGTTCGCCAGCAGAAGCTGCGCGAACCGCTGGTCGCTCTGCGCCACCGCAGCCTGGCCACCACGAGCATCGTGGGTCTCCTCTACAACTGGGGTTTCTTTACCGTCCTCGGCTACAGCCCGTTCCTCATGCGCCCGATTACCCCGCAACAGCTCGGCTTCGTGTTCTTCGCATGGGGCGTGCTCGTCGCCGTCTTCGCCGTCTGGGGCGCCCCGTGGCTCAAGCGTCACTTCGGCACCGCTCCCACCCTGTACTGCAACTTCGCACTGATGGCCATCGACATCGCGCTCATCGCCATCTACGCCAACCACAAGAGCGTCGTCATCGTCGCGGTGATCGTCTCGGGGATCTTCATCGGCGTGAACAACACCCTCGTGACCACCGCGGTCATGAGCATCGCTCCCGTCGAGCGGCCCGTGGCGTCGGCGGCCTACGGCTTCGTACGGTTCATCGGTGGCGGGTTGGCCCCCTTCGTGGCCAGCAAGCTGGTCGTACAGTTCAACGTGCACGTACCCTTCTGGATCGCCGCCGCTACCGTCGCCCTGGCCGCCGTTGTGCTGTCCACCGTCCACCGGGCGTTGGCCGCAGCCGATCGGGGCGAGACAGCTCAACCCGAACTCGACGACCTCGACCGCGTCGAGCGCGAGGATGAGATACAGGTTTCTGCCGGTATCGGCAACGTCGACTGATGGTTCGGCGGAAGACGGACCGAAGACGTTATGAAACCGTCCCGGAACAGCAGGATGGAGCACTGCGCTCGATCACCGCACTGCGTGGGACAATGACCGACTCCCGCCCTAAAGGCACTGTCGCCGTTCGCCTAAACGCCGACAGTCCCGCTAAAGCGAATGCCGGTCACATCAGCCCGAGGTGGCCCAAACAAGACACCTAGACAACTCGGAGGCCGACAGTCACAATGGCCATACCTCCCATCTGAAAAAGCCGGTTGCCGGTGCCCCTGACTAGCCAAGGCCATCTGTGGACATGCGCTCAGTGCGGTGAGATCACGCCCGTACCATTGAGGTACATCGGCACCGACCCGGAGATCATCCGTCGCTCGTTGCAACAAGAGACCAGATGGACGAGCACGCCCGACGGTACTGATCTCGTATGCGGCAGTTGCGCCCTGGACTATCCCGCCTGAGACCGCGTGACCGCCCGCCTGAGACCGCGTGACCGCCCGCCTGAGACCGCGTGACCGCCCGCCTGAGACCGCGTGACCGCGCCACCGCCCGGCATACGGCGATCGCCCGATGCCGCGCCACCGTGACCACTCAAGCCCGATCGCTTTCGAGCTTTGCCCAGTCGATCGCGACTTCCACGAGATTCCGTTCAGCGCGAACCATCAAGCTTCGGCACCGACGACCCACACAGATGACGATTTCAGTTTCGGGCCTCCGGGTGGCGGCGTGAGAACGCCCTTTGCTGCTTCGGCATTCTCCTCGGTGTCGAACACGACGACGCCCATTCCGCTGCCGGACCCATCGTGTAGCCACTTTCCCGACTTGAACCCTGGCTGTGCCTGGGCCGTCGGCACCACAATCTCATGCAACAGCTTGTCCGCCTCTTCGGGCGAACCTGTCAGCTCGACCTGCATGACCAACGCATGAGCCATATCAGCCTCCTCGTTTGCGCCACAGCGCAGTGGCGGCAATCCGACGCTACAAGCTGTGACTCCGTCATGTTGCTCCGCTTCGAGAACGGAGACGCGTTCGAGGTAACCATCACCAAGACGAGCACGGCCGGCGAGAACACTGACTGTGCGGTGATGCCACGTCGGCCCACTGCGACCGGCAAGTCGATACACCGGCGCTCGTGATCCTCTTCGCCTTCCGAGATAGGCGAGTGCGATTGCATGGGATTCCGTCGAACCTGGGAACACCCTGAGATGCCTGAGAATACCCTGAGATGTTGATTGATAGGGGTACTATTCACCCCTCCTAGCCCATAGGCGGCGTCGGGTCGTCGCCGATGGGCTGGGACCACATTTCGCCGATCCTCCATTCCTCCATGTTGCGATGGTCACATCCTCGATGTGGCGACGGGACGCGCTCAGCTCGTTGGCGTCGTATCGGTGGTGGTTGTCGTTGTCGGCGGTTCTGTTGTTGTCGGCGGTTCTGTTGTTGTCGGCGGTTCTGTATCGGTCGGGGCGGTAGCCGGCGGCTGCGTGTCAGTCGGGGCGGTAGCCGGCCCCTGCGCGGGCGGCGACGGAGACACCGTTGGTGGTCGAGTGGTCGTGGTCGTGGTCGTGGTCGGCGGCACCTTGGTCGTCGTCGTTGACTTCGGGGGCACGGTGGTGGTGGTTGTTGTTGTCGGGGGAACCGTGGTCGTCGTCGCTCCAGGTGTGGTCGTTGTTGTCGTCGTAGCCGGTGGTCCCGAGACCGCTTTGATGAGGGCGGTGATGGTGGCGGGCGAAGGCTTCGGGACATGGGCGCCTGCCGGAAGAAAGCCGATGGTGATCAGCTGGGCGTTGGCAAACTTGAGCAGCTTGGGATCGCCGCTTGCCACCGTTCCGGTCGTCGACGTGAAGTTAGGCCAGGACTCCACGACGACGAACCCTTGCTTGCCCGCGTCCGGAGTGCCCTTGGGACAGGTCTGCCCGTTGGTCTGCAGGCTCTTCCCCGGGTACTGCAGTGTCGTGGAGGTCAGGGTGAGCCCGGGGTACCCCGACACGAACTTCCCGAGGGTGGCGTTGTCGCCCGACTCAGAGCTGTTCTTGGGCGAGATGGTGACGACCCCGGTGCCGTTCGTGGTCAGACCGGTCGTGGTACTGGTCTTTGCCGGAAGATTGGGCTCCATCGTTCCGCACACGTCGATGGCCAGGGCCGCATGCCACGTGTCCGAGGTGGTTGGTGACCCCGCAGAGGACAAGTCAGGATGAACGCGCTGGTAGCGACTGAATCCGACCAGCAACAGCCCCACGACGACGATGAGCACCAGACCGGCGTACCAGTTGGCTGGGGCCTGGCCGCGATACGTGCGGCCACCCCCGGTGGACGCAGCCCGCGTCACCTGCCTGCCTGTCGAATTGGACGCCATATTTGACGGAGACCCTATTACGGGGAACCCGGGGGTGATCACAACCGGTGTGCGGAAAACCTTCGTAAGTGACCGAGAATTGTCGAGAGGAACCGAGAAAATCTGTTGGACGGCGCTCGTTGGGGATCAGAAGCCGGGTAGCGGAGTGGTGCGACGTCCCTGGTCAGGACGCCAGGAGGGATCGGGACAGCATCCACGGACCGGCGAGCACCGTCCCCGGTGGCGCCCTCCTGCAGGCCCATCCCATATCCCATCCCATACCGTGCGCCCATGCTGAAAAAGCCCATACTGGAGGGGTGGCGGCCGGTGTCCTGTTCGATCTGTTCGGGACGATCGTCGCGCCCTTCTCCAAGAAGCGTCACGACGGCGAGCTGGCCCTCGCCGCCGGGGCCCTCGGGCTCAACCCCGTTCGGTGCAACGCGGCGTGGGAGGCCGACTACGGCAACCGGATTCGAGGCCGGTCCGGTGACATCGCCGATCAACTCCGGGCCATTGCCGTCGCTGAGGGCGTCGAGCTGGACCGAGCGCACCTTGACCCGGTCGTGGCCTCGTATGTCACCTTCTGCGACAAGGCCATGCAGCCAGTGCCTGGCGCTCTCGCCACGCTGGCCGCCCTGGCCGAGCGGTCCGTGCCCGTGGGCCTGGTATCGAACGCGGCGCCGGACCTGGCCGCGGCGTTCGAGCGGTCCCCCCTGCGGCCCCTGTTCAGCGCGTGCACGTTCAGTTCCACCGTGGGGTCGGCCAAGCCCGACAGCGCCATCTACCTCGTGGCGGCGCAGGGTCTCGGCATCGAACCGGCGCACCTTCTGTTCGTCGGAGACGGGAGCGACGACGAGCTCGCCGGTGCGGCGGGCGCCGGCCTCACTCCGGTGTTGGTGGAAGCGGATTCGTCGGACACCTACGACCCGTGGCGCGGGGCCGTCGTCGACTGGGCCGGCCCTCGCCTCGACGACCTGTCCGATGTCCTCGGGCTGATTGGGTGATCGGCGCCGGCCAGCACGCGGTGCCTATAGGCCGTGGGGTTCTCCCCGGCATAGCGGGCGAAGCCCCGTGAGAACGCGCTCAGGCTCTCGAATCCCACCGCAGTCGCCACCTCGATGACGGTGGGACCCGGTTCGGCCAGGAGGGCCATGGCCCGGAGGAACCGGCTCTGGAGCAGGTAGCTCCGCCACGTCATCCCGGTGGCGGCCACGAACCGACGCCGTAGGGTCCGATCGGACAGGCCGACGGACCGACACACCTCCACCTCGGTCACCTGGTCGAGATGGCTGTCGGTGTAGGCCATGACGGCGGCAATAAGCGGTTCGGCACTGGTGGGGAGGCAGAGCGGCGTCTCCCGGTCCAACCCGTCGGCCACCAGGTTGGCCAGCGTGACGAAGTACGCGTCGGCCTCCGGGTCATCCACGGGGCGGCCGATGGGCCACCGCACGCCGTAGAGGATCATCTCTCGGATCACCGGAGCGGCAGCCAGGATGCGTGCGGTGTCGCCGGGCTCCGGAACCAGGTCGGGATGAAAGAAGACCGACACCGTTCGGACGGTGCGCTTGATCGTCGTCTGATGCATGAGCCCGGCCGGGATCCACGCCGCCTGCTGCGGTGGAAGTAGATAGTGACCGGCGCCCGTCTCCACCTCCACTGTCCCCCGAAACGCATACTCGATCTGGTGGAGATCGTGCGCGTGCCAGTTGGTCACCAGCTCGGTGCCCTCGAAGGCGAAGGTACCGGCGCGCACGGAGTTGCCGCCACGCATGTCCACCACGCCCACGCTGTCCGCTTTGGGCAAATCATTGGCCACATGTGCA
The DNA here is from genome assembly GCA_963781305.1 of uncultured Acidimicrobiaceae bacterium. Taxonomy (GTDB): domain Bacteria; phylum Actinomycetota; class Acidimicrobiia; order Acidimicrobiales; family RAAP-2; genus DASXMT01. The sequence goes on along the minus strand of CAWAFL010000011.1, from coordinate 1,086,734 downwards.
GGGACGGTCACCAGGGGCCGAGTGTACACATGAGATGCCAGCGCGACACGGGCAGCGCGAGCACGACGAGTCACTCGACAGAGTCACTCGACACGGGTGGTTCGGGCACGGTGGCGCGGGCACGGGTGATGCGACACAGATCACGCGATACGAGTGAAAGGCCAAGCGACATGAACCAGGGTCATCTCCAGTTCCTCTCCAGCCCCGAGTGGGCAAAGATGCTCCGAACAGACCTGTTGCCCTGGATCCTCAGCGTGGGCGACCTGGGCGAGAACGTGCTCGAGATCGGGCCCGGTCCCGGACTGACCACCGACCTGCTGCGCCAGCGGGCGGCAGCGATCACCGCAGTGGAGATCGACGTGGACCTGGCCAACGCGCTTGCGGCGCGGCTAGCCGACACCAACGTCACCGTCGTCTGCGCCGACGCCACCGACGGAGAACTTCCAGCCAACCGATTCTCCGCGGTGACGTGCTTCTCGATGCTGCATCACATGCCGACGCCCAGCCTGCAGGACCGACTCTTCGCCGAGATCGAGCGAGTGCTCCGGCCCGGCGGCATCCTCGTCGGCGTTGACTCGGTCGACGTCGGCCCCATCCGGGACGCCCACGTCGACGACACGTTCGTTCCCGTGGATCCCAGCACGCTCGGAGATCGCCTCGAAGCTGCCGGCCTCATCGAGCCGGCCATCGACCGCGGCGACTACCAGATCCGCTTCGTGGCCCGAAAGGCGGAGTAGCTCGGGCCCGGTCCCCCACCACCGGCGCCAACGAGTGGTGCCCCGTTTCGCTCAGCGCGGATCGCCGGTGCTCAAGAGCGGACGCGTCGAGGCCGGTCCAGAGGAGCAGTTGATGGCACCAGAGGAGGGCGCAGGCAAGACAATGCCCATGTACTCATTGATGAGCTCACGCACCGTCTCCTTGGGGAGGGCCGGGTCGCCCATGGACATCGGTTGGCAGATGCCCTCCATGAAGGCATACAGGCACATCGCAGCTCGATCCGGGTCCGTTTCCGGTGCGAACTGCCCGGCGTCAATACCGAGGCGCACCGCGTCGGCGATCATCCCCCGCCATGCGCTGTACTCATCGAGCAGGTCGAGCTGGAGATCGGGGTCACGGAGGGCGAGTCGGTAGAACTCCTCGGACAACAACACCGAACGATCGTGCTCGCGGTCGTACATGTCGCGGTGGACGTCGATCACGTACAGGATCCGCTCCGTGGGGTCGGAGATGGGCTCGAGGGCGGCCCGGATCTGGGCCACGGTGGCACTGCTGCCGTGCCTGAACGCTGCGACGAGGAGGTCCTCACGCGAGCCGAAGTAGTACTGCAGTGACGCGATGGGTACCCCTGTGGCCTCGCTCACGTCCACGAACCGGGTGCCCTCGATGCCGCGCTCGGTGATCACCCGCACCACTGCGTCGAGGATCTCTGGTTTCTGGCGTCCAGCCTTGCGTGTTCGCCTTCGTATGGGGGCGGTATCCGCCATGGCTGTCGACGCTCCCTTCCTTCGTTGCTCTGCGTTGCTCTGCACTTGCTCGTCGTTGCTCGTCGTTGCTCGTTTGTTGCTCGTGCGACGAACGGGGCCGGCGAGGCCCCCCCGGGCTCCCCCCTCCCGCTGCCCGTTGCTCCTCGTTGATCCGGCTCCACCATTATTGCACACTCATACAATATTTGCACTCATATCTCTACTTGTATGAAATATGGTTTTGTGTACAATGTTCGTGGGCCGACCGGCCACTGGGCCTCACCGCAATTGATCTCACCCAATTGCTCGAGACCTGACGCAACCGACGCTGGAGGACGAATCGTGGCAACCCCCGCACACAGGCTCTACGACATCAACGGTCACGGTGCAGCGACGGACGCCCAGGCTGAGGCCAGGGCTGATGCCAAGGCGGACTCGGCGGATTCCAGGTTGAGCTGGGCGGATTCCAGGGCGGACAGGGTAAACCGGGCGGACAGCGCGGACGCCAAGACGGACTCGAAGACCGGCCGGTCCCCCCGTGCCGGGGCCGTCGTACCCGGTGGCCGAGTGGTCGGCCGCGGCGGCCGATGCGAAGAGACGGTCGTCCTGAACCGCGATCCGCTCGAACCAGAGGTCTGGTGGTTCGGCCACCTGATCGATGGTGACCTGGGCAAGCAGGGTCACCTGCGTCACGACCGATCGACTCACGAGACGACCCTCATCACCGGTCATGACGGTGGCGTCTACGCCAGCGCGGCGCTGCTCGTCCACCAGGCCTGCCACCCGTTGGCCGTCGAGCCGACGTATTTCATCTACGACGTGGCCACCCAGCGACTGGACATGCGGGACTGCGAATGTCCACATCCGTGAGGGGCCGTACGTGAGGGATCCGTACGTGAGGGACCGTACGTGACGGCCCAGCGAGGGACCGGCCTGCGAGAGACGGCCTGGCGCCGCTCACGGTCAACGCTGGTCATTGGTCACTCACGGGCAAACGCTGCCGCTGGTCACAGCTCCAGATAGCGGAGCACGGCCAGCACCCGCCGGTTGTCGGTCTCCGACACCGGCAGTCCGAACTTGAGGAAGATGTTGGCCACGTGCTTTTCCATCGCTCCCTCGCTGACCACCAAGACGGCGGCGATGGCCACGTTGGAGCGGCCCTCGGCCATCAGGGCCAGCACTTCGTTCTCGCGAGGGGTGAGCGAGGTGTCCAATCTGCCCGCCCGCCCGCTGGTCGCCAGCAGCTGGAAGACCACTTCGGGGTCGAGGGCCGTGCCCCCGGCAGCGATCCGAGCGACGGCCTCGACGAATTCGGCCGATCGACGACGGCAGCGTCTCTTCGGAGGTGAAGCCGTAGCAGGGATGGCAGCTGGAGTCGTAGCTGGGGTCGCAGCAGCTGTGCGGGCCTCGATTGTCGGGCCTTCTTTCGCCGGGTAGCTGATCGTGATCCCCACCGTAGAGATCGTGATCCCCATGGTAGAGATCGTGATCCCCACGGTAGAGACGGAGACCGACAAGCGGAATCCGGCTACCACCCGGGCTGAGGTAGGGGGGATAACCCCCGGGCCAGTACAGTGATTGGCTCAAGCAGGCATTTCACATTCGATCGGAGCGCAGGATGGCCGACCCCGAGATTCACGTTCTCATCTGTTATGACGGTTCGGAGCATGCCAAGCATGCCATCGAGGGCGCGTCCAAACTGTTCCCCGGCGCATCGGCCACGGTCCTGTACGTCACCGAGTCGCTGGCCCACATGCTGCAGCGCTACCCGTCACCTGACTCGTTCGTCGGCGACATCCCCTTCGAAACCGTCGATGAAAATAACGCCCAAGTCGGCTGCGCCATCGCCGAAGAGGGAGCGGCGCTGGCCAACGAGGCTGGGATCAAGGCCCAAGCGCGCTGCGTCACCTCTGAGAGTTCGCCTTGGAACGCGGCGCTGATCGTGGCGGACGAAATAGATGCAGCGGTGATCGTGGCTGGGGACCGAGGCCGTTCGGGCGTGCGTGAACTCGTGCGGGGCGGCTTCAGCCGGCACTTGTTGCAACACAGCAACCGGCCGATACTGGCCCTCCCCGACCCCGAGTTGGCCAAAGCTCGACGCAAAGCGGCCGATCCGCCCGAATGACTCGAGATGCGGCGCTGACTGATTTCGGGGCGTGGCTCCGACTGACTCTGGGGGCAGCTACCTCATCGGGGTGACGACGACGCCGGCTCGCCCGTGGGAACTATCACCCGTGGGAACTATCACCTGGAGTCAACGTCTGGCGTGGTCAACGTCTGGCGTGGTCAACGTCTGGCGTGGCCACGCCGGCGATAGTCAGCGTCGGGCGTAATCGGCGAAGCCCTGCCAATCGATGACCACGCAAGGTTCATCGCCAACGATCCAGGCATCATGCCCCGGGGCACACTCCAACGTGTCACCGGGACCGAACTCCATCTCCTCGCCATTGTCCATGACGATCCTCATGCGGCCGGCAATGAAGTAACCGGTGTGGGCAGCCTGGCAACTGTCTGTCTTCGCTATCGGCTTGACGTGCTTCGACCACTGCCAGCCGGGCTGGAATGTAGCCCGCCCTACCGGGCCATGCTCCAGATTCACTAGGTCGACCTGGCCCATCCCGTCCTCGAACGGACGGCTTTCGTCGGGCGAATCCAGGCTCTTCCGAATGAGTCCTGGCATGGTGGCCTCCTTCGGTCAGGTTGCGATCGGTACCTCGTCCTTCAAATTCTGACGAAGCCATTCCCGCACCTCGACGGAATCGTCATGGCCATGGACGGAGACCGCGTGCTGCGTAGCAGCCTGTAGGACCTCATCCTCTTCGCCCGAGATGGTCAGCGTGCAACCACTATCGCTTGGGAAGTCTCTGCAGTCGGCAATTTTTCGGGCCATCGGAGCCCCCTTTCTGTCGGTTATCGACAGCTCTACAACTCCTCGACGCGACGCACATCGAGATTGCGAAACGTCATCGACCCGTCGCACAGCTCGGACAGACGTTCTGCGAACCGGGCTGTTTCGGGCAGCTCTGAGTTGGCCATTGCCTCCTCGAAAGAGGGAAACTCCACGATCTGGACGTAGGTGTTCGGTTTCTCCCGGTCCATCGTGAAGGTGCCTCGTTGAGCGCTTCGGCGGCCCTCAGTCTGTTTCCGCCATTCACTCACCAGAGCCTCGACGTCGTCAGGTCGAGTGGTGGTGAATTCGATGACCTGAATGAAGCTCACTCCGCAATCCCCCGTTTCCCCCCAAGTAAGTCCTACACCTTGTGCTCGGGAACCTCAATACGTTTTTTCGGATACCCCACCCAGACGCGTCCCTCGGATTCAACCGCCAAGTTCCTCGCCGTCCTCGAGCAGGCCAAGCGCGTTGCAACGCATCCGAAACTGCCGAGTGACATGCAGGCGGTCACGTATTACTCGTTGGCCAAGAGATGGTGATACGGGACACTGCCTGCCGCGGCTATGACATTTACGTAAGCGATGACATTTACGTAAGCGATGACATTTACGTAAGCGATGACATTTACGTAAGCGATGACATTTACGTAAGCGATGACATTTACGTAAGCGATGACATTTACGTAAGCGATGACATTTACGTAAGCGATGACATTCGCTTAGGTAGGTGGCGGGCGCTGGTTCCGCAGCCGATTGTGGTAGCCGCACAGGAGTCTGCCATTTTCCTGGGTGGTGGGCCCACCCTGGGCGTAGGGGAGGATGTGGTCCACTTGGCAGCGGTCGGCCGGTAGGTCGCAGTAGGGGTGAGTGCACTCTCGGTCCCGCAGCTCGATGGCCCTGCGGGTGGCCCCGGTGAACAGGCGGGACGTGGCGCCGATCTCGACGCGAGCGTCGGGTCCGAACACGGCCCGCTCGATCAAGGCCTCATCTAGCCAGGGGACGAGTGATCCCGGTGCGACCACCGTGCCCTGGGCCAGCTGGCAGATCCTTCCGTGCAGGCACTCGTAGTCCACGAAGACGCTAAAGAGCGGTGCCGGCCGGCGCCCGTTCTCCGGGGCGGTCCCCGAGCGGGTGGCCATCTCGACTAGGGCATCGGACTTTCGCTGGCCCGGGGTGCGGGAGAGCTCACCGCTGGTGGGCTCTCGGCCGAGCCGCTCGCGAGCCTCGGCCCAGTCCGCCTCGAACAGTTCGCGCTCGATGCGACACAGCTCGTTGGACACGATGGCTCCCGAGACCGGGTCGAGCGTCATCTTGCCCAACCACACCCCCTGGAAGCTTTGCTCTAGATAGACATCTCGCCGGGCGGCGCGGCTTTCGGCGCCCTCGTCGGTCCCGTCGGGGTCAGCGTGTTGTTCCCAGTACGCCACCATCTTGGCAAACTGGTCGAAACGGAGGTGCTTCGCCTCGTCGACTAGGACCTGCTCGTCCCTTTCCAACTGCTCTTCGGTCGAGTCCCTGCGCACGGCGCTGAGCCCGTCCACGTGGGCGCCGTTGATCGACCCGTCCTTCCAGGCCTCCGAGCACGCGGGCAGGTGGCGGAGGGCTCGGCCCCGATGCACCACCCGCCGGGTGTGGCCCAGGGGCAGTCGGCACCGGCGGGCCAGCCACGCGGCTGCGGACTTGGCTCCGTCGGCCGCCCACTCGTCCGAGGCGTCGAAGGCGGCCGCCGCTTCGGTGATCACCGCTTCGAGGCGGAGGAACTGGCGCAGGAGGGCTTCCATCGACTCCGCATCGGCGAAGGTCGACGGATCCGGTCCTACCAGGCGATCGATGTCCTTGGTCAGGTCGGCTACGGCGGTCAGGGAGTCGTGCTCCATGGACCTAGTTCAGCATGCCGGTGTGACACTTCTTCGGGTATCGGGACGTCGTTTCAGGGGCCGCAATCGCCGACATCGAGCAGGCCAACCACCACCGAGTTCGTGCACGCCGTCCCGATCACGCCGTCCCGAAAAACGCCGTGATCGAACAGCGCGATCCTCAGCCAGCCGCGGACTCACCAGCCCAGCCCTCAGCCAGCCGTTTGCCCTCAGAAGCGCGCCGTCCTCACCAGCGCAGCCCTCAGCCAGGTGCGCCCTCAGAAGCGCCGTCCTCGCCGGCACCGTCCTCGCCGGCAGCCGCCCTAACCAGCGCCGTCCTCGATCAGGCCCAAGAATCCCCGAGCAGCCGGCGCAAGGGGTCCCTGGCGCGCGGCAACCACGATCCGACGTTCCACTGCCGGACTGGGCTCGGCCACCACCGCTCCCAGCCGCGCGGCCATGCCGGCCATCGCCTCGGGCACGAGGGAAGCCCCGGCCCCGGCGAGCACGAGCGGCAGGATGGCGTCTCGTTGCGCGGTGACCACCGAGACCCTGGGCACCACGCCGGCGGCAGCGAACCCCTCCTCGAAGAGCCGGCGGCTCGAAGTCCCGATCGGGGTGGCGATCATCGTCGTATCCCGCAGATCACCGAGGCGAATCACTCCCGCCTTATCCAGCGATCCCGACCGACCCGGCGACCCGTGGGACCCCCCGATCCCGCCGACCCCCGGGATCTCCGTGACGCCGGCGATCCCGCCGACCCCGCCAATCCCACCGACCCCGGCGGCAAGATGACCAGCAACCGTTGCACCTCGACGGGGACGATACGCAGATCGTCCGGCAACCCGGTCTCCTCCCCGATTCCCAGCTCGCACTGGCCGGTTCGCAGCAGGTCGACCAGGTCGGCCGTATCCTCCGGCGCCGACAGATCGACAGCCACATCGGGATACTGCCGGCAAAAGCGCCCCACCAGGTCGGCCATGGGGTGAGCGGCCAGGGTGGGCAGGCTGGCCATCGACAAGGTGCCGCCCCGCAGCCCTGCGACCGCCTCTACCGCCGCTCTGCCCGTTTCCACGTCCCGGAGCACCTGGCGCGCCGGTCCCACCAACGCGTCACCGGCGGCAGTGAGGCGGACGCTGCGGCCCAGCCGCTCGAACAGTTCGGTTCCCAGCTCGTGCTCGAGCTCCTTGATGGCCAGAGAGAGCGCGGGCTGGGAGACGAACACGGCCTTCGCCGCGCTGGTGAACCCGCCTTCGTCCACCACGGCCAGGAAGTAGGTCAGGCGACGAAGGTCCACATACCCAGCTTGTTCATGTATCCAGCTTGTTCATGTATCCAGCTTTTTTATTATCTATATTCATTTGCTCAGCTTATGGGTTACCCAGAACTTATGTCTTGGACTTGTGAGTCGGGCTGCCCGATCATGGAAGCATGACCTCGCCGGGCGTCGACCTCATGCCAGCCGCGGGCTGGCACCGGATGTTCAGCGAACCACGACGCCCATCGAGGATCCGGGACCGACCCAACGCCTACCGGTATGCGGTTGCGGCCGTGTGCGTCGGTGCGTTCATGGGCCAGCTCGACGCCAGCATCGTGACCCTGGCGCTGCCCACCCTCCAGCGGGACTTCCACACCAGCGTCGGCGCCGTCACCTGGGTGGGCTTGAGCTACCTCCTCGTCCTGGTCACGACCGTGACAGCGGTCGGGCGGTTCGCCGACATGGTGGGAAGGAAGCTCCTCTACCTCTACGGGTTCGGCGTCTTCATCGTCGGATCGGCCCTCTGCGGGTTGGCTCCAAACCTGATCGCCCTGGACTGCTTCCGGGTCCTCCAGGGACTGGGGGCGGCCATGCTCCAGGCCAACAGCGTGGCCATCATCTACCTGGCAGCACCCCGTCGAGCGCTGGGGCGGGCCATCGGCATCCAGGGGGCGGCCCAAGCCCTCGGCCTGGCCCTCGGGCCCAGCGTCGGCGGCCTGTTACTGGGCGCAGCCGGGTGGCGGCTGATCTTCTGGATCAACGTGCCGGTGGGCATCCTCGGGATCGCCGCCGGGTTGTTGTTCATCCCCCGCAGCCGCCACCTCCAGCGCCGGGTGGCCTTCGACTGGGTGGGACTCGGGCTCTTCGCCCCGACGATCGTGGCCCTGCTGGTGGCTGTCTCGTTCGGCAACCGGCTGGGCTGGGGCTCGATCGAGATCATCGGCCTGTTGGTGGTGTCGGTGGCGTGCGGAACGGCATTCGTACGTTGGGAACGCCGGGCCCCCGCACCCATGCTCGATCTCTCGTTGTTCTCGCGTCCGGCCTTCTCGGCCGGCATCGCCAGCGGGTTGCTCTCCTACCTCGTCCTGTTCGGCACCCTGTTCGTCGTCCCCTTCGCGCTCGAGGGCGGTCAAGGGCTCAGCGCTGCCCGCGTAGGCCTGGAGCTCACGGTGATGCCCCTGGCCCTCGGTGCGGTGGCGCCGCTGGCCGGACGGGCCGTCGATCGCTTCGGGGCGCGGCCGCTGACCGTCACCGGGATGGCCCTCACTGCGATCATGCTCGGTATCCTCGGCCTGACCCACCCGGGCCACGGGTTGTTCGTGGTCGAGCTGGGCCTGATCGGCGTCGGGCTCGGGCTGTTCACCCCGGCCAACAATGCGGCCATCATGGGCGCCTCGCCCAAGGAGTCCTCGGGGATGGCATCGGGCGTCCTCAACATGACCAGGGGGATGGGCACGGCAATGGGGCTGGCCTTCACGGGGCTCGTCTTCGCGCTGGCCGGAGGCGAGGCGGCGAGCCGGGTGGACATCGGACGAGGCTTCACCGCCGCGCTCTTGTTCCTGGCCGCGCTGGCCGCCGTAGCCGCCGTGCTGGCCGGCCTGAGGGGTCCGCCGCATATCGAGACTGTGCCTGCTGAGACCCCGCCTACCGAGGCTGTGCCTTCTGAGCCTCTTCCTGCGGAGGCTCTTCCTACCTAGTTTTTTCCGCCGGAATCCGTTCCTCTGGACCGTCCTGCCATGGCGTCTCGTTGAACCGCTGCAGGACCGGCGTGGAGCCGGCACCCCAAGCGATTCGGGTGATCGAGGCCGTCGCTAGATAGAGCCGCCACGTTCCCTCGTCGCCCAGGCCCAGGGCCCAGCACACGGCAGCCTTGATGGGCGTGACGTGGCTGACCACCACGACATCGCCGGACCTGGCGCCGGTGGTCTCGCTGCCGGTGGTCTCGCTGCCGGTAAACAGCTGATCGCAGGCCGAGCGCACCCGGATGCCGGCTTCGGCCAGTGTCTCGCCCCCGGGGGGTCGATAGTGGGGATCGCTCCGCCACCGTTTCCAGACCTCGGAGGGCACCGAACCGAGCGGTTGGCCGTCGAACTCGCCGTAGTCCAGCTCCACCCACCGTTCATCGATCTCGATGGGCAGCCCGAGGTCCAGGGCGGCGGCGGTGTCGCGGGCCCGCTCGAGCGGGCTCGATATCACCCGGGTGACACCCGACAACGAACCACCGAGGGTCTTGGCCTGGGCCAGCCCTCGTTCGGTCAGGGGAGCATCGATCCTCCCCATCAGCAGTCCGGCGGCGTTGCCGGTCGACTCGCCGTGACGGACGAGGATCAACACGTGCGCACAGGGCTCACCAAGCTCACGGCGGTCAGGAAGCTCACGGCGGTCATGGCGGGCACGGCGGTCAGCGGACCAGGATGCGACCGCACTGGTCGCACGTGGCGATCTGGTCGGCAGGAAGGCGGCGGATGCGCTCCACCTCCATCGAGGGCATCACCAGGTGGCACCCGTCGCAGTGGTTCTCGATCAAGCGCGCCGCCCCCACGCCACCCAGGTGGTCCCGGATCTTCTCGTAGCGGGCGACCAGATCGGCGGGCAGGACGGCGGCCTGCACCGCCCTCGCAGCCAGCTCCGTTTCGATCTCTGCATCGATGTCGGACTCGTTCGCCGCCACCGCCAGCCGGAGTCGTTCCTCCTCGGCCACCATCGCTTCAGCCGAGCTGGTGTTCTCGGCCAGGGCGGTGTCCAGCGGGTCCTCCTCCTCGAGCAGCTCGAGCTCCTGCTCCTCCAACACGGCCTGCCGCTCGGCCAGATGGTGCACCTCGGTGTCCATGGCTTGGAGGTCACGTGAGGCCGACATGTCGCCGCTGAGCATCCGCTGTTCGATCTCATGTCGCCGCTTGGCCGACGCGGCGATCTGCTCCTCGATCGAGCCTTGGCGGGCGGCCAGGTCTTCTACCTGGACTCGCAACTCGCCGGCGGCGGCGTCGAGCGCGGCGTGGCGCGCCTCGAGCTCGGTCAGCTCCCTTCGCTCGGCCATGGTCACCTTGCGGTGGCGTAGCTGGTTGATCGTCGTGTCGTGCTCCTGTACGAGCAGCAAGGTGTCGAACGGCTCGGCCATGCAGTACCTCTCAGTCGGTTCGTCGGGGGAGATCGGATCCCCCCGGCGCACCAATGAGACTACGGGCCACACGAAGGGCTCCCTGCAACGACTCGTCGGCGGTGGCCGACGCCTCGTCCCAGCTGAACCACCGGACCTCCTGGCTCTCGCCTTCGGGCGGATCGGGGTCCTCGTCGGGGGCCACGAGCAGGTAGCGCACGTCGAGGTGGGTGTGCCCCTTGGACGCCTCATGGACGTCGAGATGGATGAGGATGGGGCCATCGCTCGGATGTTCGACGGGGAGCCCCGTCTCCTCGATGCACTCGCGCACCGCCGCCAATTCGGGGGTTTCGCCGGGCTCGATGTGCCCGCCGGGTTGCATCCAGCGATGCAGGCGACGGTGCTTGATCAGGATCGTGCCCCGGGGCCCGACCACCACTCCCGAGGCGGTGACGTGGACGGGCCCGTAGCGCTCGTCCAAGGGATGGGGAAGGCGATCCAGCTCGGTGAGGAACATGTCTCTGGAGGCAAGCTCGCGGAGGTCACCAGGTGGATGAGCCTCGACCGCGATTCGGAGGCTGGCGACGGGATCGGACATACCGGTACTGCAATCCCTACCACACGGCCGCATTCGCCATGCGGAACCGGCCCGGGGCTGGTGGCCGATCCGGCCCGGTGCGGACAGGGGTCAGAGACCCGCCGACGACAGGAAATCGGCAACGGCAGCAGTGAACGCTTCGGGTTGGTCCACGTTGGCGGCATGGCCGGCATCGGGGATCACCACCAGGGAGGCGCCGGGAATGCGGCGCTCCATGTACTCGGCACTGGTCAGGAACGGGGCATCATCGGCGCCCACCAGCAGGAGGGTGGGGACGTCGATGGACGACAACGAGTCGATCACGCCGCTATCGCGCTGGGGCAAGATGCCCCGAGCCGCGCTGGCCAACCCGGACATCGAGCGATGGGCGCCGGGGTCTATGCCCATTGCTGCGGTGCGTTCGGCCGCGCCGTTCTGTTCGATGCTGGTGGCGATCCGTTCCGAGTCGTCGTTCCACTTGGCCCGGGCTTCGTCCTTCCGGAACCCCGGGCCACTGTCGGCGATGATCAGCCCCGACACGCGATCGGGGTGCAGCAATCGGAAGGCGAGGGACAGGTAGCCCCCAAGCGACAGGCCGCCCATGACGGCGCGGTCGATCCCGCAGACGTCGAGGACCATGGCCATGTCGGCGAGCGTCGCCTCTGCGGTGAACGAACCGTCCTCATCTGGCGCAGTGGTGCGTCCATGACCGCGAATGTCCCAAACGACGACGGTGTGGTCGCGCGAAAGGGGCTCGATCTGTGGCGACCACATAGACGAGGTGGCACTGAAGCCGTGGGTCAGCAGCAGTGCCGGCCCGGTCCCGTGGGACTCGTAGAAGATCCGCGCTCCTGCCCGGTCGAACGTCGGCATGAATTGATCCCTCCGGGCCGTTCTGGTGTCTGGCCGCGCAGATTGTCCATCGCCGGCGGCTTAGCGCGCAAGCTTTCCGATGTTGCCCTCGGCCCCGGCTTCGAGTGCCGCGGCACCCGGCGGGCGTCCGGCCCGGACCACGTCACCGCGAGGTGCGTCCAGGCCGATCCGGGATCAGGCCGACTTGCGGCGCTGCCGGTGGATCCGGCGGCGCTCCCTTTCGGTAGCACCGCCCCAAACACCCTCTCGCTCCCGATTGGCCAGGGCGTGCTCCAGGCAGGCCTCGCGTACTGCGCACTCATCGCAGACAGCTTTGGCTGCGCCGGCCTCCTCATCGGAAGCCGGGTAGAACACGTCTGGGTCGATGCCCCGGCAGGCTGCGTGCTTACGCCAGGTGGCAATCATGGGAACTTCACTTCCTAGTTCGGGATACAGGGTCACACCGCCAAAAGTTCGTCTCAGTGACCTGGGAAAATGCGGCCGCCCGGCGAAAATATGCGGAACGAACAGTATGGCCCACGAGGCCCTGCGATGTCCACACTTAGCCCGGTCATCGGTGGAAAAACCCAGATCACCCTGACCTGGACATCGATGCCCGACGGCCATGACCTTTAAGCCCCCAACATAGTTCTCGAGTACATATGTGCAGGTCAGCCCGATATGGATGGGCGCCCAAACCTTGGCACACCTCGCCGTAACCTGGGCCGACCGGTCGTCAGGAGCTGACCGCGGCAATTCGGCCCCTGGGTGACCACTGCTCCCCAAAGGAACAGCCGCCCGGCTGCTCGGGGCTACGACCCCGAACCGGGCTCGACCGGTTGCCCGTAGACGCCAGTGAGCTGCGCACCGAGCACGGCCAGTCGCTCCCGGATCCCGATGGGCTCGATGACCTCCATGCGGGAGCCGAACCCGGCGAGCTGCCCGGCGCCTGAGTCAACGCTCAGGCCAGCAATCTCGAGCTCGATGCGCCCGTCGCCGGCAATCCCACCCGTCGAGAGCTGGTTCCCGAACACCATCCGCAGGAGTGGGATGAGGTCCGGGTCGGCCCGGGCCACGACCCTGCCCTCCCCTCGGCGCTCGTCGACCGCCTCCACCACCGACTTCCACGTCGTGGCCAGGTCGAAGCCTTCTGGCCGCTCCACGGGGTCGTCGGTGACGACGACCGACCGGACCCGACTGAGCCGGAAGGTGCGCATCCCGGCGTCCGTGTTCGCCACCAGGTACCACACCGACCGTTTGGCCACGAGACCCAGCGGGTGCACGGTTCGCTCGGTCTCGGCCTGGTCCCGCGCCACATATCCGAGCCGGACCTGGCGCCCGTCGACGGTGGCCCGTTGCAACACGTCGAGATGAACCGGCGCCGGTGCGTTGTCATAGCCCCAGCTGGTGGGGTCGAGCACGACGGCAGATGCGGCCGACTCGGCCTCGGCCCGGAAGGTCTCGGGAAGGGCTTGCACCAGCTTGCGCAGGGCGGCCTTGACTTCGGGGGTGGCCGAGGAGGACGGACCGGCCACCAGGAACAGGGTGCGCGACTCGGCTGCGGTGAGGCCGGTCAGGTCGGTGCGGGCCCCGCCGAGGAGCGACCATCCCCCTCCCCGTCCGGGCTGCGAGTAGACGGGGAGCCCGGCCATGGCCAGGCCCTCGAGGTCTCGGCGGGCCGTGCGCTCGGAGATCTCGAGCTCCTCGGCCAGTTCGGACGCGGTGACCCGACCTTTTGCTTGCAGGATCAACAGGCAGGCAACGAGACGGTCGGCACGCACAGATACAGCATGGCAGCCAAAGTGGCCACAAGGTGTCCAGTTCACGAGCAGAAGATGGCGTCATGACAAACACCACGACGCACAATCCACAGGAACTCACACCTCAGGGCGACGCCGATCCCCGGGTCGGCCTGGCCAGCGCCATCGCCCTCGGCGGTGAAGCCATCGCCCGGGTCGACCCCGTTCAGCTGGGCCGTCCGACGCCGTGCACGGACTTCGCCGTTCGGGACCTGCTCGGGCATATGGTCTTCGTCCTGCGCCGAGTGGCCGCGGTGGGCCGAGGCGAGGACGCCTTCGCCGTAGCGCCGACCTCCCACGTGGCCGACACGGGCTGGGTCGAAGTCTGGAACGAGGCCGCACACCAGGTGGAGGTGGCCTGGGCCGACCCCGGTGTGCTCCAGCGCATCATGGTGCTGCCGTTCGGCGAGCTTCCGGGCACCGCGGTGGCGACCTTCTACACGGGCGAGCTGACCATCCACACGTGGGACCTGGCCACCGCCACCGGGCAACGACCGGCGTGGGACGACGGCATCGTCGCCGCCACCCTCTTCGCCTTCGAACGCTTCCTCCCACCGACCAGGGCCCCGGAGGTCCCCTTCGGTCCACCGGTGTCGATCAGCGGAGACCGCCCCCTGATCGAGCGCCTGGTGGCGTGGACCGGACGGCGGCCCTAGAGCACCAGCTCGCTACCCGGCGGCTGCCGCCTTCAAGGCCCGTCCCATGGCTTCGACGCCGAACACGAGCTCTTCTGCGGGCACGGGCAAGAAGGCCATGCGCAGGAACTGGCGTCCGCTGGTGTCCCCGGTGAAACGCTCGCCCGGTCGGCAGGCCACGCCCTCGGCCTCCATGTGGGCGCTGACCTTTCCCAGATCGATGCCGGGCGCGATCTCGAGCCAGAAGTAGATCCCGCCGTTGGGGACGGCGAAGGACACCAACGGGACACAGTGCTCGTTCAGCGCGGCCAACGCCGCATCCCGCTTGTCCCGGTTGATGGCGCGGGCCCGCTCGATGTGGGGCTCGAGCATCCCGTCGTTGATGTAGGCCTCTAACAGGCGCGGGAGCATCTGGTTCACGCCATGGTCCTCGCGCACCGTGGCCAAGGCGTCGATGATCGTCTCGTGGGCTGTGGCGTACCCGACGCGCAGGCCCGGGGCCAGGATCTTGCTGAAGCTGTCGGTCTGGATCACCAGGCCGGAGGTGTCCAGGCTGAGCAGCGTGGGCGGGGGCGGCGTGTCGAGGTACATGTCGTAGTAGCAGTTGTCCTCGATCACGAAGACGTTCCACTCCGCGGCCAACTGGACCAGACGCTCCCGACGAGCCAAGGACAGGACGGATCCTGTCGGAACCTGGAAGGTGGCGATCGTGTAGATGAGCTTGGGCGTGACCCCCTCGGCCCGGAAGGCCTCCAGCTGTGCTTCCACCGCGTCGATGTCCATCCCCTCGTCATCCAGGGGAACGGTTCGGACGTCGGCGCCCCGTCCGGCGAGGTACTTGAGCATGAAGGGATACGAGAGCGACTCCACGATGACCCCGTCGCCGGGATCGAGGAGGGCGGCGGCGCACAGCGAGAGGGCGTTCGACGAGCCGTTGCCGAGGAGCACGTTCTGGCGGTTGAAGGAGTGGCCCTCGCGCCGGGACAGACGATCGGCCAGCACCTCCCTGAGGCCGATGTATCCCTTCCCCATCTCCTCCATGCCTCCGGCGGCGTACTCGCAGGCGGCGATCCCGCCGGTCCTGATGGCCTTCGCCGCGTAGTCGGCCAGGTCGTCGACCGGGTACGACTCCGGGGCCGGGATCCCCTGATCGAAGTTGAAGCGGACGGGGACAGACGGGTCGGGGAAGAAGGGAGCGGGAGCCGATCGCACCCGTTCGGCGAGCCGACTGTGGATCACGTCCGACGCCTCTGACACTGTCATGGGTCCTCCCCTATGGTCGACCAGCGCGGTCGGACTCATTGCCCGGTCGCACGGCGGTTGCCTCGACCTCCAATAGTGCACCCTCGACCAGGAGGCCGGCCACTACGACCGTCGTGCCCGCCGCCTGCAGGTCCGGGTACAGCTCGAGTCTGGCCTGGGCATAGGCGGCATACCCGGCCGCGTTGAGCAGGTAGCACGTCAGTCGGACCACGTCCTTCATTCCCGCTCCGTGCTGCTGGAGCTCCTGGTCGATCCGGCGCAGGCACTGCCTGGCCTGGACGTCCCACTCGGCCGGACCAACCAAGGTGCCATCGTCGTCGAGCGCCAGCTGGCCCGAGACGAAGAGGAGGTCTCCCGACGATGTGGTCGGGGGCCACGCCCTCGGTGCTCCTCCGGTGCTGGTGCTGGTCATCGCTCCCCCGCTCCCCACTTCGCTCTGCTCTTTCCTTCGCACATCAGTCTCGGTCGTCGCCCACTTCGGTCATCCCCGCTCTCGTTGTCCCCGTTCTCGTTGTCCCCGACCTTTCGTAGCCCTCGCTCTCGTCCCCACTCTTCCCGTCGTTGGTCACCGCGTTACGGCAACCCGGCCCCGGGAACGTCGACTCGACAGACCTCGATGGACCCGCCGAGGATCTCTCTGGACTTGTTGGGATCGAGGGTCCTGGTGGCACAGACGTAGAGGTCCCGCCGGTCGTCGCCGCCGAGCATGCAGGCGATCGCCCGGCGACCGCTGGTGGCGATCCTGTCGGTCACCGTGCCGCCCTCCTCGACCCGGACCACCTGATGCTCGTTGACCGATGCGAACCAGATGCCGCCATCGGCGTCGAGGCATATCCCGTCCGGGGTCTCCTCACCCAGGTCGGCGAACACCTGTCGATCACTGAGGCTTCCGTCGGCGGCGATACGGAAGGACGTCAGCCGCTGGGCCAGGGACTCGGCGATGATCATCCGGTCCCCTTCCGGCGTGATGACCGTCCCGTTGGGAACCATCAGATCGTCAGCCACCACCCGCGGCTCGACCAGTGGCCTGTCGCGGCCAGATGGCCCGGCGTCGGCCCGGTCCTGCCCGGTGGTCAGATCCACCAGCACCAGAACCGTCGTTCGCCGGTCCTCGCCTCCGTAGATGTCATAGCCGATGTTGCCGATGTAGCAACGCCCCTTGGCATCGACGACCATGTCGTTGCTGAGCCCGGGATGGTACGGCCCGAGATCGGACACCACGGTGAGCGCCACGTCATCGCCGATAGGTGCCGAACCGGAACCGGATCGGAATCGGCCAATCCCACTTCGAACAGTTTCTTCTCGTGCATCGAAACGGCCAACAGGGTGCCATCGGGCGTCCATCCGAGCCCGGAGGGCCCACCGGGGATCTCGGCCATCACCTCTGCCCCACCGCTCGGTCCGATACGGAAGATCTGTCCGCCGTGCTGGTCCGAGAACCAGAGTCGGTCCGTGTGCCATCGTGGGCACTCCGGAAAGGCCAATCCGTCGACGACTACCTGGGTTGTGTTCATCGACCGGTTTGCCCTGTCGTGGGCAGGCGGTGACGACCGTATGAACTGGGCTCCCTGTGCATGGTGGGAACGACCTTACCCACCAAAGGCGCTCGTCAGCCCGTGCGAGAAGTTTTGCCTCTGTCCCGCAGGTGTCCCTAGGGGACCATGCTCGATATCGCCTAGTGCCTATCGGCCCATGGCGGCTCGAGCCGCTCGTGTGGTGCAAACCACGTCATCCCATTCCGCATTGCATTGTGGGGTGGGGGCTTCGGCCATCTGAGCCGGATCGACACCCTCCGGCGTTCGGGCCAGTAGGGCCTGGCCGCCTTCGACACGGAAGACGACCTGATCACCGTCCTTGATTCCGAGAGCGTCTCGGATCGTCTTGGGTACTGTTACCTGGCCCCGCGAAGTGACCTTGGCCGCGCCGTCCATTGGGAGACCTCCCTATGTTTGCGTGCCCACAATCGTAAGGACGTCGTTCGGTCGGATCAACTGACCAAACGGATGGCAGGGGCCTGGATCAGGAGGGCCCGGGCCTCAGGTACCGGCTGCGGTAGAGGTCAGGGCGCCATCCGGGCGGGTCGTCGATTCGTCCACGGCCGGCGTGTCCTCGAGCGTCTTGGCCAACAGCCCTCGCAGGGTGGCTCGCTCCTCGTCGCTGAGTGCGCCGAAGACCTCGTCCTCGACGCTCTCCATGCCCGCCTCGGCCTTGCGCAGTGCCACCCGCCCGACGGGAGTCAGTTGCACGATGTGGCGGCGACGATCGGACGGGTCGCGCTCACGGACGGCATGGCCCGCCGCCTCGAGCTCGTTCAGCAACAGGACCAGCGTGTTGGCGTCGACACAGAGCATGTCGCCGAGAGCCTGCTGGGACGTGCTCTCGATCTCCCGCAGGTGGCTGAGGATGGCAAATCCCTTGAGGGACATGCCCAGTACGGCCTCGGGGCTGCGCCGGTACACCCGCCGCGCCAACCTCGTCACGAGGACCGAGGCTCCTGGTGTCGGCTCGCTGGTGCTCATTTTGACAGATCCTCTTACCGGTTCGATAATCATGTTTGCCAGATCATCCTGGTTTCGTGATTATATAAGACTGATGATCGCATTGTCACCCGAAACCGAGCTCCGCGTCCAGCGTTCCCATCGAGGAGGACAGTGAAACTCGCAGTACGCAGGGCACTTGCAGGTGAACAGCGACGGTGGATCGCCCTCGTCGTCGTGTGCTTTGCCATGCTCATGAACGCGCTCGACCAGACCATCGTGAACGTAGCCCTGCCTACGATCCAGCGCGAACTGCACTTCAGCCAGGCCGGCCTGTCATGGGTCATCGACGCCTACCTGATCACGTTCGGTGGCACGCTCCTGTTGGCCGGCCGATTGGGCGACCTGATCGGCCGGAAGCGGGTGTTCATGGCCGGGGTGGCGCTGTTCACCCTGTCATCGGCGGTGTGCGGGGCGTCGACCTCCCAAGGGATGCTCATCGGCGCCCGCTTCGTGCAGGGACTGGGTGCAGCCCTCTCCTCGTCGGTGATCCTGGCCATCATCGTCACCGAGTTTCCCAACGCCATCGAGCGAACCAAGGCCATGAGCGCCTACGTCTTCGTGGCCGTGGGTGGCGGTGCCGTCGGCCTGTTGGTGGGCGGCGTGCTCACCCAGGCCCTCAGCTGGCACTGGATCTTCTTCATCAACATCCCGATCGGGGTGGTGACCCTCGCGGCCGGCTGGCGACTTATCGACGAGAACGTCGGCTTGGGCTTCGGCCGTGGGGTCGATATCGCCGGCGCCGTGCTCAGCACCGTCGGCATGCTCGGTTTGGTGTACACCATCGTGACCTCGAGCGACTACGGATGGGGGTCCGCTCATACTGCTGCCTTTGGTGCGGCGTCGATCGTGATCCTGCTCGCCTTCGTGTGGTGGGAGGGGCGGGCGGGCGACCCGATCATGCCCTTGCGCATCTTCTCCTCGCCCGGTCTGGTGCGCTCGAGCATCGTCCGCTTCCTCGTCGTGGTGGGCATGTACTCGATCTTCTTTATCGGGGCGCTCTACCTCCAGCACATCCTCGGCTTCACCACGTTGCAGACGGGCTTGGCCTTCTTGCCCCAGACGTTGGTCGTGTTGGCCCTCTCACTCGGTCTCACCGCCCGACTCATGGCCATCATGGGGGCCAAGCGCATGGCCGTGCTCGGCATCGCCCTCGTCCTGGCCGCCTTGGTGCTGTTCTCCTTGGCCGGAGCGCACACCGCCTACTTCCCGCTGCTCCTCGTTGCCTTCCTGCTCATAGGGTTGGGCGCGGGGATGCTGTTCACCCCGCTGATCACGATCGCCGTCGCTGGGGTGCAACCCAAAGACGCTGGGCTCGGCTCGGGCATCGTGAACGTCTTTCAACAGGTGGCGGCGGCCATTGGCGTGGCCGTGCTCGCCACTATCTCCCAAGACCGCACCTCGTCTCAGCTGGCTGCCGGACATCCGGCCAAGGCTGCCCTCTTGAGCGGGTACACCCTCGCCTTCGTGGTGGCCGCCTGCTCCGTAGGCGTGTCGCTGATCCTCGCGATCGTACTGCTCCCCCGGGACAAAGCGGGTTCCTACGTCGGGGGGACCGTCGAACATTCCGGCATCGCCGGCGACGTCGTCGACGAGCTGCCGCTCAGCATCCCGGCCGGGACGCAACCAGCCGTCGACTAGATCGGCGATCAACCGGCGAGAGCGGGAATCACTCGGGCGGCGAAACGTTCGTTGCTCTCGCTGACGAACATCGGATCAGCATCACGGGAGGCGGGGACGACTACGACCCTGTCCAACCCGATGTCGCCGAGCGCGACCAGACGATCGGTCAGATCGGCCGGCGCCCCGACCAGAGCGAAGCGCTGTAGGAATTCGTCGGGGACCGCATCGGCCTGGTCGTTTCTCACCAATCCGTGGACTGCCTCCTGGTAGCGGTTCTCGACGCCGGCCACGATGGGCCGGTCTGCGTCAATTACCGGTACCCCGTCACCCATGGCCTCGGCCAGGAATCGAATGAAGATCGATGCGCTACCCAGGACCATGCGCCGCGCCGTCGGCAGGTCGGGATCGCAGGGCACGAGGTAGGCACCGAGCGATATCGCGTCGGGATCCAGGCCAGCTTGCTCACGGGCCCGACGCGCTTCGGTCACCGCCCAGCCGATGAGTGTGGGGTCAGCGCCGAGGTTGAACGTCAGCCGGTCGGCCAACGTGGCACCTAGAGCGATGGTGGCCGGCCCGCTGGCGGCGAGGTCAACGGGAACGCTGGGTAGGTCGGCAGGCAGCCAATTGAGCCGGGCCTGCGGACCGTCAGTCTCGACTGACTGCCCCCGCAGGTAGGTCCGGATGGCCCGGAGCCCTGACTCGAGCGCCTCCATGCCGGCCGGCGCCTCTCCGATGAGACGGAGGGCCGAATCACCCCGTCCGATTCCCAGTGTCGCTCGGCCACGCGATTCGACCTGAATGGTGGCGATAGCTGCCGCGGTCACCGAGGGGTGGCGGGTAACCGTGTTGGTCACAGCCACGCCCAGCTGGATAGTCGACGTAGCTGCGGCAGCCAGGGCAAGCTCCACATACGGATCCCCCACCAGTGTCTGGCTCTCGGCCAGGAGGAACCCGTCGTAGCCCTGCCGCTCGGCCGCGACGGCGGCGCCAACAGCATGGAGGGGCACGGGAAACGAATGCAGCCAGAATTCCATGGGCGAAACGGTATCCCCGGCCATGTGCTTTGCGGCGAGCGCCGGCCGATGGCGACGCCACCAGCGCGCCGACTCCTTTCCGAAGAGGCGCTCCGGGTGTGAGCCGGGTTGAGGGGTCCCGACAGGCTCGGAGAAGCAATGCAGGCGTTCAAGAAGACAAGCGCCGACGCCCGACCAGAAGACGCTTCCCGAGAGACGCCCTCACCGAGTTGTGCCCATCAGGAGCTTTGTCGCGTACGAGATCGGCGGTCGTCAACGCGGCATGGCTCACCTCTCGTTGCTCCGCACGACTCCCCGACCGACGCAGGCTGTCTATCAATGGCCCGCGATGAGTGCTATGAGTGACGAAGCCAATCCCACTTCCGGAGCGAGCGACGAGGTTCGGCTACCCCGGTGGCGTGATTGGTGGTTGAGTCAGCGTCGTTGTGGTGGTTGACGTGTCATCGGTCGGTGGCGTGGTGGTGGTGGACGTATCACCGGTCGGGGGCGCTGTGGTGGTCGATGAGTCGTCAGGCGGGGGCGTCGTTTGTGGCGGAGTCGCTGGGGATTCCGGCGCAGTGATCTGCTGAGGGTTTGTCACCACCGGGTTGGATTGTGGCGGCAAGGCGCTGTTCGATCCGGAAGTGCCCGCTCCCGACAAGCCTGGAGGCACCGTTGTGCCAACGCCCGTGTTTGCCGAGGGCACCGAGGAGGCCGGGGGCGTTGCGGCAGAGCTTGCCGGATTCACTGCGGAACCGGCTTGCGGTGGCTCAGCGGCAGCGCTCACCTGAGCAGGTCGTGCCGCGCCTGTTGTATGACGGGCCACATGCGGGCGCGTTTTTGCCCCGGCGGTCGCCACCTTTCCTCCCACCCCTTTTCCTCCCGCCCCGCCCCACGTCGTGAGGGAACCTACGATTACGAGCGCGATTACGAGCACCCCCGCCACGGCAGACGCCACGAAGAAGCCCTTGGGCGGTCGTGTCCTCCGGAGGGATACCCGGAATGATCGCATCCAGAGCGCGCTCCGTCTTTGAGGTGGATTGAGTGTGGGGTCGGTGTGCAGCCAAGCAAGGGGAGCTTCTGCTACCTGGAACACCCAAGTGTCACAGGAGCGGCAGCGGTAGACGTTGGGCATGTCGCATTCAGCGTGGTAGGTCGCCGAGACCCAATGCGGTATAGCGCCAGGGGTCACCTCGGCGTTCGCCATTCTCTGAACCTACAGCCGACGCATTGTTTCCGGGGGGATGTTGACTCGCCGAAAGTCGCCGCACCCGATCCATATCGCACGTAAGGCCCTTGTCGGGTCAGGGCTGAACGAACTGTCGGACCTGTCTCTATCCTCTCTCCTGGATCCCTGGGGACCCCTTAACACCAGTTGTGGAGAGGGACCGAGGGACCGAATGTGGCCGGAGATGCAAAGCCGCGGGATCTTGACCGCCTTGTCCGATTTGGGGTGACGGAACGGCGATGGATCGCTCGCTTATGCGTTCCGACGGCTGCTTATTGACGCTCCACAAGGTACCGTCAACTCATGGCAACCCATGACGTCACTGTTGACCTCCCCACTCGATTCGTGCTCCATTCGGACGTGACCTTCGTCGTATGGAGTGACGACGCCAAGCTCGGCGAGCTCCAGGTAAGCAAAGGCTCCATCGACTGGCTGCCTGGCAATGGCCGTACCCGCCACCGGGTGCGTTGGGAGAAGTTCAAACGAGCTCATGAAGAGAGAGGGCCGCGCGACGCCGCGTTAGGGGGCCCCAGTACTCCGGGTCGGCGGGAAGGGCTCAGCACTCAAGACATCGTCGACAATCGGGAGAGGATCTCGGCAGCACATGACTCGGCGGAGGAATGGCTGGTGTCGACTGTCATGTCGTACACGACGCCCTCGTGAACAAGTGCAGCCTGGGACTCAGCCATTCCCGGAACCCGATCTGGGCGCAAGGCTTCCCTTGCTCTTGCTATTTCGCGGTCGCACTTCACGCCGACCCATAACACTCCGAGTCCACCAAAGGTCGCTCGCACGCGTTCCTGAGTCTTTCGACCGCCGAGAAATACGTCGTCAAGTATGACGCCAGTACCACTGGCCACAATCGCAGCAACACCGCGATACCAAGACGCCTCGAGGTCCTTCCACCCAGGGCCGAGGTGGACCCGACCACCTTCGCCAATATGAAGAAGAGATCCATCTTCGAGCCCCTGGTTGGGCATCGCCCTGATCAGGTCATCGATGCCGAGCAGCAACCACGGTGCCACCAATATCCCTTGAAGACTCCGAGCGAGTGTTGTCTTGCCCGACGAAGACACGCCGTTCAAGACGATGACTTGGGTTGCCATACGGGCAAGGTAACATTGCGGCAAGACGCCCGGTCGGTGGTCCGTTATTCAAGGTTGAGAAACCGAGTGCCAACTCTCGCAAGCGGGCCGCAGCGGCCCATCAGCACGGCATCCGCAAAGTCAAACGAGAGTGCTCCTGGAGACCACGAATATCGACGGCTCGGGATGGTCGAAGTGGGCACCCGAATGTCACGTTCAACATGGGCGGTGCTCGGACTTCTTGCCGGTTGGGGTGGCGTTCAGAACGCGATTGTTCGAACCTGGCCTGAACGATCTGACTTTGGCTTTCGGCAGGCACCGCCTGGCGTCGCTGGATGTCCGCCACGTCGAGGAGCTCATCGCCGGCCCCGAATAATGACGCCGCGCACATCCGCTCTACCGGCTCACGACGCTACGGCCGGTGGCTCGCCGGCGAGGGTTACTGGAGTGCTGGCTGGCAGTGCGGTAGCTAGCGAACAGCAAGGAGCGAGAGGCCTGGTAGACCAAATGCAGGGCCGACGAGGCGGTGCCATCATGTGCGAGCGCCCTACAGCCATGCCGCCCGTTGTCGGGTCAGACCTAGCCCGGGCTCACCTGGAATGGCACATGCGCCGTGCCCTCAGCGCGAACTTGGAGCGAACGACTGACGCCGGGTAAGGGTCCGATATAGATCTGTGGTCTCTGGATGGATCGAATCGAAGGGCTCAACGCCGTCAGCCACCAGGTGCAACAGCTCGGACATGACCGCCTCGACGCCAGCCGGGTTGCCGGCCAGGTCGGCAGCGCGAAGCAGCATCCGGTAGAGGCGCTCGTCGTAGGGACTCACCAACAGGCCCCGGCGCGCCGCCCACTCGGCGCCGGCCGGGTCTCGAACCGCGAGGCACTCAGATGCCAACCGGGTGGCTACGTCGACGACTGACGCCTCGATCGCCGCGGACAATCCCTCGAGAATGGGCCAGTCGGAGGCCCGCAGACCGTCGAATGGTCGACCACGAACGAGGTCCATTGCCGCACGCCAATGACTGGCCTGACCTGAATCGGCCAGACGGACGAAGCGATCCCAGTCCGTTCCCACCGTGTCAGCGAGCACCAGGCGACCGTGACCCTTGGGAAGGTGGTCGCCACCATCATGTGCCTGTCCAAGTGACCGACGGGCAACCGATGCTGTCGAATGCAGGCTCGACGGCGCCATGAGGCGGTCAGGCCACAAGGCTGTCGCCCAGGCTTCGTTGGAGACTCCAGCGGGATGCATGGCCAGGTATACGACCAGCTCCTTCGCCCACGCCCTCGTGAACTGGCGAGCATTGCCGCGAACCTCGACGAACCCCAGCACCAGAACCTCCACCTCGGGCACGTCCATGGAAGCCAGATCGGACTCCTGGGTACTGGCAGCACCGACCCCGACAGCCGAGTCCTGAACATCAACGTCTGACTGTTGAGGCCCATCCACTCCCGAACGCTCAGATGCCCGGAGAAGCGGCGATGTGGGCTCATCGGAGTCGTCTCTTCCAACCCATTGCTTTGACCTGTCGGCTGGCTCAGGCGGAACCTGCGGGAGTGGAGCACTGATCGATGCGTATGGAGCCACTGAAGCAGGAACCGACGAGAGGTCGGCTGCCGTGGTCACCAATCGTCCGAGACCCTCGAGCTCCGAGGACTCCACCCGCTGCGGCCAGACCACGGTGCCCAGTAGGTCGAGTGGAGACGAGGATCCAGGTCCGTCGACCGTGAGCCTGTGACGCGTACCGCCTCTATCTCCGCAGACAACGACGGCAAGTCCGGTCTCCGCGTCACCTGCCTGATCGACCAACGCTTGGGCCTCGGATGGACTGACAAAGGGACCGCACAACACCACCAGCGCGTCCCAGGTATCGGACCCTGCCGCCATGCGGGCCTCGCTGAATGATCGGTAACCAGCGGTGTGCAGGAGAGAGCGCCCATCGCATCCCCGATGCTCGAGCTCGCGGACGAGAGCGGACGCGTCGGGTACAACCCGAACCCGCTCAAACCTCGACAGCTCCTGCCCGAATCCCACCAGCACCAGATCGAATTGGTCAGCCCAGAAGGACGTGGCTAGCTCGAGAGCCAACGCACGGAGTAGGCCATCGCAGGCTGCCGGCTCGCCTGAGACAGCCAACGAACCCATGGCCTCGAGGTTCACCAGGCACGGCCCTGCATCCGAGCGACCCACGGTCACCAGCGCCGGACAAGGCGCTTCGTCATCGCAGGTTCCCTCGGTGGCGCCTGGATCAGGCCAAGGAAGGAGCCTCCGGGCGACGAACCAGGATGAACTGCCCAGCCGGGATTCGAATGGCCCAGGCACTGTTCCTGTCCATTGGTCGTCTTCGGGGACCAATTCGATGTCGTCGGGGTGGACCTGCACCCCGGCGACCACGGGTCGTCCAGCGACGGATGCACCGGACGCTGCGGAAGTCCGGGGCGTCGCCGTGGAGTACCCCGACGCAAACGTCCGGAGAGCGGCGTCCACGGCGTAGGGGGCCAACGGGTCATCACTGATCCGCAGCCTGCGCTCCAACCTCGACAGTGCAGGATGGGGCAGCCTGATGTGCTCGCCTACCCTCCGATGGCGCTGCTGGGCGCGGCGCATTCGATCGATGATGCCCACAAGCCCGGCGCCGAGCAGCCCGGCGCCGATGGGAGTCAATGGAAGACCACCGTGGCCTTCCCCGGCCTGGCCGTCCGGCGTTTCGTCCTGCCGGTGCACCAAGCGTGCGGTTCCCACCTGGTCCGCCTGGGCACGAGAACTGCGGGAAACCGATGGCGAAGGCGACAGGCCGTTTGTCGGGGAAGGTGGAGCAGTGGTCGGCGTAGGTGCGACGGTGGTCGAAGTCGGTGCGGCGGCGGCCGGTGTCGGCAGAGTGGTCGGCGTCGGAGAGGGCGTCGTGGATGGCGTTGGCGCCACCTGCGCACTGGGCGGAGGCGCCGCTGCTGGCGCGACAGGCGTGCTCATCGGTGATGGTGAAGCTGTGTCTGCGGCCGATGCACCAGCAGGAAGAATCAGCACCCATCCCGGATCGATCCAGTGCGCATCGGTCAGCACCCCACCATCGGGTTGCGGGCGACCGTAGTTTGCTTGGGCGATCTCGGGCCATAGGAGTGGTGAGCCCAGCTGCGACCCAGCGATCGACCACAACGTGTCGTGCGGCTGTACGACGTAGGTCCTCACTGGCGGGGCCGCAGCCGCCCCGACGACATCAGCCAGCTCGACCGATTGGTCCGTGACCTCCGAACCTGACTCGGCGGGCGACCTCTCGATTGTGTCCGACGACCTCTCGACCATGTCCCACGAGCGAGCAATCGGCAGATCTGTCGCGCTCCCGTTGCCTAGATCGACACTGTTTCGAAACGCGCCCGTTCGAGAACGAGGACGCAACAGGTTCGGATTCGTCCTGGTGGACCGATTCTCCACCTCCGGCGACGTCGTGGCGTTCTCTACCACATGGGCGCCCCGAGGTGTCCTGACCGGCGCGGACCCAAATCGGGGTGAGCGGGCATTCGTCCCGGCTGGTGCTGCACTCGACGGTGCGGCGACCGACGCCCGCGCGCTGACGTGGGCGCTTGGCCCTGGAATTCGGTTGGCAGACATGACCGCCAAGGTGGTGCCAACCAAGCACGCAGCCAGCGCTTGCATCGCTCGGCTCCCGGGAACCCGAGCGGGAGTCCGGCCCGAAACCCACGACACCATCTCGACTACCACACAGACGCTCAACCACAACCAGGCACACCATGCCAGCGCAAAGGCCGCGTGCACGATCCAGGTGTCAGCCACGGGTTTGCCGAACAGCTGACGCAGGGACATGTCCACTCGAACCGCGTGAACGAGGCCATGCGGCACCGGCGAACCACCCACCAGCACCAGCACGACGGGAACGCCCACTGCAACCAGTAGGAGCGTCGATCCGGAAAGCAAGCCTTGCGCTATTTGCTGACCTCTGGGAACTGCAGGCACGATTCCTCGACTCACTTACTCCTCCCCCGTCACACCATGTACGTCAACGGCACGCGCAGTCGCTGAGACAGGCAAAGTACCGATGCCGATTATCCCCAGGATGTCGGTCGGAACCCGATAGTGGATGCTTACCTCGACCGCATTACCGACGACCGTCGCAGTCCCCGGGTGGCCGGCCGCGACCGTATAGGCCACTGCATTAGCCACGGCGGCCTCCGAATCGAGCTCGACGGCGCCGGTGCGGAGTGCATTCACCGACAGGGCCGCGGCTCCGGAGCGAGCGGCCTGGTCGGCCTCGTCCTGGGCGGCCTGTTGTGCACCAACCGCTCGCCCACCATCCAGCACCAGCCCGGCCAGGGCGAACAACGCCACAGCCAGCAGGGCCACGAACACCGTGATCACACCCGACTCGCTCCTGTTATCGACCTCACTGGTTCCCCACCGGCGCTTCATGGCATCGACCGGTACGGATCGAGTGGAGCTGTGGACGAGGCCCGCACGGTCGTCGCGCCAGGAAGGCCGGGCACGAGCAGATCGGAAAGCTCGACGTGACATGTCACCTCCACCACGACGTAACCACCGGGCACAAAGTGGGCCACGTTCGTACTGATCTGCGGATTCGCACAGGTGTGGTTGCTGGCCAGGATTCCCGTGGACGCTGCCGTCTGGGCTGCTTGTTGAGCATCTGCGGCATCAGACCCGACTGCTGCCGCCTGAGCGCCTGCTTGGGCCGCTTCGACCACTTGCTGACGAGCCTGGGAGAGGCGTCCGAACGCCAACGTGGCCAATGCGAACATCACCACGACCGGCGTCAGCACGACCAGTTCGACCGTCAGGCTGCCGCGGTCACCACGAGCATGGGCGCCTCTCACTCGCCCGCCCGAAATTCTTGGACTGATCCGGCCTCGGTGGCCGAGACTGGGAACTGGATCCCCGGGAGGATGGACACCGCTCTTGCCGTCACCGTCACGGTCACCTCATCACCCGCCGACCTGGTCACTTGGACGTTGGGGCCAATCACGTTCGACTGTGATGCTTGTAACACCTCCTGGGCGCGGGCCTTTCCCAGTTGATCTCCTCCGCCGTACGAGCGAGCCGACGCGTCGCCCTCCGAAGCGGCCGTGTGAACGACCTGGGATGCGTGGGACCACAGTGCGAGCTGCACCGCCACGAGCAGCACCAGCATGAGAACCGGGATGACCAGCACCGCCTCGAGAGTCGCCGAGCCGCGATCGTTCAACAGAGGAAACCGTCGCATCAGTTCAGGTTGATCGAATTGGCCTTTGCCGTGACCTTGGAGACGATGATGGCTCCAACGGCGATGGCCAGTGCGGCGAAGATGGCAGTCAGGATCACCTTCTCCACCGCCGAGCCAGCCTCATCCCACGAACCACGGGCCTGGGTCTTGGCTTTCAGATAAGCCCAGAGGGCAGTGATCTGTACAGGCAGCATGTTTGCTCCTCTCTTCCTGTGTTCTGCGGCTGTTCTTTCTTCTGTCCTGTGGCTCTGTGGAGCTGTCCTGCGGCTCAGTGGCTGTGGTACAGCACTGCGGCGGTACTTCTGTCCGGCGTCGTCGATCTGTCGTTGCTTCGAATCAAAAGCCAGTGAGAATTCGGCTGAACGCCGGATAGCCCACGAAGAGAAGGAACCCCACCAGGAGCAGGGCCCCGGGTAGAAAGAGCCGTTCGGTCACGGTGTTGGCCTCGGTCTCGGCCTCAGCCTGTTCGTGCCGGCGGAGGGCAGAGGCACGCGCCGAGAGCGACCGGCGCACCCGGGCCCCTTCCGTCCCGGCCAGACGTATGGTCGCTGCCAGTTCGGTCAGTTCAGGGACACCGAGGTCCTCGCCCAGCCGGCCGATCGCCGACCACGAGGGCTCGCCAGAATCCTGGGCCAGCGCCAATGCCCGCCGGATCCGAACCGACGTCCAATCTGAACTCGCTGCCGCCGCCGATTGAAGGGCTCCTTCGATACCTACCCCACCGGCCAAAGCGAGCACGACCAGGTCAACGAACGAACCCACCACAGTTCGGGCGTGACGCCGGCGCTCGGCCGCCTCCCTCTGGAGCACGACAACCGGTAGGCAGGCGCCCACCGGTACGAGAACCAGGATCACCCCGACCGGAATCAACAGAGGCAGAGCGATGCCACCGCCCTGCAGCAACCCCCACACCACGACGGGCAACAACACGGCCGTACCCACCGCCTGGACGGTCTGTAGAGCCAGTTGGTCGACGCTCACTTCAGCTACGGCCATCGCCGAAGTAATGCGGTCCCAGAATCGACCCCGCATGAGCCCCGCCTCGGCCGCCCAGGTCGCCGCCGACAAGCCAACGAGGTTCGACAACCTGCCGAGATGAGTCGAGTGGCCTGACCCAATGGCGGCGGCGTCCATGCCCGCGAGCTTGACAAGGGGCCGTGATGGGCGAATGCCTCTGATGAAGCCTGCCACGCCCAGCCCGAAGACGAGCCCACAGAAGATGGCGGCGTTCACTCGCTTCCTGCCTCCTGAGTGAGTAGCCGCACCGGCGGTCGCGGCTTCGTCATCCGGACCATCAGAGTGAGGCCGGCCGCGTAGAGGGCACCAATAGCGACCAGGATCACCTGTCCGGTCGGCGTTCCGAACGGTGCGAGGTAGCTGTGAGCGAGTACAGCCAACAGGGCGGCAAATGCCACGCTGAACACGATCACCGTGCGGACCCCGCTTCGCGAGGACGCCCTGCTGGTCTCAATCCGGAGACGGACGGCTACGTCCTCTCGGGTCGAGTCGGCCAATGCACCCAACAGATCTCCAAGCCGCTGTGCCCGTGACGACGAGGCCAGGATCAGTGCGCACACCACCCGATCGGTGCTGGGATCGGCCACCTCGTCAGCGAACAGAATCAGTGCATCCTTGTTGTACATCCCAGCGCGGAGCCTGCCGGCCAGCGCCAACGTCGCCGGACGAATGGGGACGGGCGACATGGGTGCCGTGGCCATGATCGCCTGATTCAGGCCCGCCGACGCGGCAAGCGTGCTGTGGAGCATCTCCGTCCACGTTGCAATGGCTTCGAGCTTGGTCACCGACAACGCACCAGACGTCTGCCCGAAGAGTGACGGCAAACCTAGGGTGGCGATGACCCCGACGGGAAAGGCAACCGGCCATCGGGTAATCACTGTCGCCAACGCACCCACTGCACAAGCCCCCGCCAGACGGACACCGCCGTGCTTTCCAAGTACCGGCTTCAGCGTTTTCCGCAACGAGGCTCGAAGTCCTGTCGGGGTTGACGATGTGGAGGGTGTCCTCAGCCGAGCACGCTGAGTGCACGCCGTGACGACACCAACCACGCCGAAGCTGAAACAGAGAGCGCAGGGGATGGCCGCCGCGATCATGTCCAGACCCTTTCGTGGCCCTCTTGGTCGCTGCGCGGCTCGTAGCCATGGCGAATCAAGTCCCGGAGGGTCTCAGGGCGGAGCGGGGCAGCCACCACAGCTCGCCGATCAGGGCCCGGGCGAAATATCTCGTTGGAGATGACTTGTGACCCTTCAGCGTCAACCACTTCGCGTACAGAAGAAACGAAACGTTGGCGACGAGCCGGGCCAGCGAACCAGGTCGCTTGGTCGTCCTGGGCGGAGTCAAACCCGCGTACACCGGGAGGACCCGCAGTGGGGCCCCACCGATGATCGGCGTGCTCTGGCATGTCCGAGAAAGACCAGCTCGCTGGGACTCGGCCGTAGTCGTCGTCGTACCCGTGGTCACCGGTCAGGGTCGGATGCTCGATGTCCAAGTACACGACGAAGTGGACCGCGCCTGCCATCAGAAGGTTGGTGGCCTCGAGCGGGAGACGCTCAGGAGCTTGGACCGCATACGACGCGATGCGTCGAAACACGCCGGCCGACGAGTCCGAATGGATCGTGCACATGGATCCCGACCGGCCCTGACTCATAGCGTTGAGCATGGGAAGGATCTCGTCGCCCAACACTTCACCGACAATGACCCTGTCGGCGTTCATTCGCAGCGCTCGACGGACTAGATCGGCGACCCCCACCATTCCCTCCCCTTCGAGGTTTGCCGGTCTCGCTTCCAGAGCCACGATGTCCGGATGTCGAACCTCGTCCTTGTCCAAGGCAAGCTCCAGCGACTGTTCGATGGTCACAATGCGCTCTCGTGGCGGGATAACCGAGGCCAAAGCTCGAAGGAGCGTTGTCTTGCCCGAGTTCATCGCACCGGCGATGACGATGTTCTTTCGAGCCCGGACCGCCGCAGTCAGGAACGAGGCCATTCCGACATCGATGGTCCCAAGACCCATGAGGTCGTCGACCGAAAGATCGACGAAACGGTGGCGGCGGACGGAGATGGCCGGGCGGGTCGTAACGGCCATCAGAGCCGAAAGCCGACTCCCGTCCGGAAGTCGCAGATCGAGTTCCGGGCGAGCTATATCGAACCTCCGCTCGGACAGGCCGAACCTTGCAGCAGCAGACCTCATGATCTCGATGAGCTCTTCATCGGAGTCGGCGATGGGCGGCATCGCCCGCTTTGCGCCGTCGGCATAGGTCACCCAGACCCGATCGAACCCGTTGACATCGATGTTTTCGATGGACGGATCGTCAATGAGCGACTGGAGGCCGCCCATCCCGAAAAGGGCGTCGAGAATTGACTGGGCGAGACGTTGCTCCTCCTCGGACGTGGGGAGCGGCGCGTCGCTGGCCAGGTGTTCAATGCCGAGAGCGTCCATATGTACGAATATGCGCTGTCGAGCAAATTCACGCCGATCCTCGTTGCGAAGGACCGATACATCCTCAGCAGCAAGATCTTCGGCTACCAGCGTCCGTATCTTTGTAGCGAGAGAGGTGGTCATGACGGGTCTCCCGGGCTCATGGGAGAACCTTCAATGACGACGGCGGCCCTTGGTCACCTGGACCGGCTGCGCGTTCGTCTCTCCCGGTCCGCGCCGAGGACCTGATCACATCGGCCTTGCCGGCGCTATGGGCGTCGTTGGACTCATCGCCCTGGTTGCCCTGGTCAGCCGCGTTGTCGGTGGGACGACTCGAACGTTCGTCGCGAGAAGCAAATGAATCTGCAATTCGACGAGCCGACTTGACCAAGACCGATCGGGCCAGACGGCGAGCACCGCTCGAGGCGCCTGAGGCAACCGCCGCCGCCGCCGGGTCGTGAGGAACCTCGGCGGAAACACGCATCCCGGCCAGTGACTCGATATCTCGGGGGCGGTACGTACCGCGTCCGACGATCAAGAGAGATATTCGCTCACCACATAGATCAACAAGCAGCTCCCGTTGATCCATCGCATGAGCGAGCGAGGCTTGATCAGGTCCGATGAGTACACCAACGGCTTGTGCGTTTTGGAGCAATTGCCGGCTCTCGTTGTAGGGCGAAGCCAATCGACCGAGATCGACGACCACGTCAACAGTGCTGGCAACTTTGACCAGCGCCTGATTCACGTTGGCCCAGGTCACGGATTTGGCTAGGGCCATCTCCGATGAGCTCCCCCCGACTAGGACCTCCAAGCCGCCGGGCAATCGCTGAATATGAGAATCGACCTCGACCGAGTCCGAATCCCGGCGCGCCGCTGTCGCCAGGGACAGGCATCCCTTCGCCGTCGACAGCTCGAAGCGGGCGGCCAGGTCGCCACCGCACGGATCGCATTCAGCTACCACCACCCGACGGTCGAGTGGCCACGTAGCCGCGACCAGACACGCCAGAGTCGTTGTGCCCGGCGCACCTTTGAGCGAAGCAAGGGCGAACAGACTCATGAGCCCGACGATCCTGGTGGTATGACTACGACGCTGACCTCTCCTGCCGCGGCAGCCACGGAGACGGCTGGCGCCAGGTCCTCGGGCAGCAGAACGGAAACTAATTGAGTCGAGGGATCCCCGGATGCCGAACTGGGGGAAGCCACGTCGTATACCTCGGCGCGGGGACGAGCACGCCAACAGTGCTGGGCTGACTCGATGTCGAACCGGCGCTCGAACTGGAACCGCTTGGACTGGAACTCGGGAACGTTGGCGCCGGGCTCCCGGGCAGCCCGGTCTGGATCAGCATGACCTGCTCTCCGGGTACGACACCCGCTGACGGCAATTGGCCGGCCTTCAAGGCAACACCGACGATGGCTTTACCGACGGGAATACCGCTGGCGTTCGAAATGTCAGCGGTTGTCAGGATTGAGCCCGGTACCAGCGCAACGGCAGCCTCCTTTCCCACGACCGAACTCACAGCCGAGTAGGGAATCGGGCGAACTGAGCCGCTGATCGACGCTTCCACCTCGCCGAGATCGGCAACAGAGATCCGTTGTCCCTGGTGGACTGGTTGCACCACCGCCACAATTGGTACCCGGTGGCCGGCGTTTGCGTACAGACCAGCGAAGATGGCGATGCTGGCGAAGATGAGAACGGTCGACGCCAGTGCCATGACGGGTCGGCGAACCTTGTTGGATTTCGGGAGCCTCTCGCTCGCCGCGCCGAGTCCCCGACCCGTCGAGTCGGGCCCGCGCTGGCGCGGGCTGGCAACCCTCGAGCTGCCGTTACCTCGATCGACTATCGAGCTCACGGCGATCCTCCTGTTTGGCTTTCCGTCGAAACGCTTTGGATCTGTTCAACCGGCAAGGACGTCGAAGAGAAGGTTGTAAGTGGACTCAAGACCCCTCCGCCCGGAGCACCTTGCGCCGCCCAGGTCACTCCCCAGGTAATCGTCGCCGTGACCGGGAAGCCGGCATCGTTTGGGTTACCGGTCGCCGAAGGCTCACCCGCCGACGAACGGCTGTAGGTATACGAGCAGTCCGTCGTTTGGGAGGCAGCCGGGATTGAGGGCTGGTAGGGCGTACCGGGACCTGTGCACACGACCGACCCCCCGTCCCCCATCGTCCACTGGACTTGTTCGGGCGTCGCCGTGGCTGTCGCCGTTACCGTTCCTACCGATGCCGATACCGACTCTGGGTTCCAGGTGCCCTGATCGAGCCAGAGCCATGTGGGCAGATTGACGATGGCCTGAGTGCTCGGGTTCGTCTCGATCTGTGGTGAGGGGAGCCGCATTGAGTTCTCCGCTTGTTGGGCCAGAACGGCCGGATCCACAGCTGGACTGGGTGGAGCTGCGCCGGGTGGGGCAGCCGTCGCCGTCGGAACCCAAGCCAGTCCGTCCCTGTAGAGCTCAGCCGCGTCCTGACATTCCACCAAGTACCACTTCCCGGGCGAGGATGTTCCGGGGGGACCCATGGCGGTCTGATCGCTCGAAGGGGCGACCGTGTACGTGCAAGGCGGTGCCGCGCCAGGGCTACTTGTGCTGCTGCTGCCACCTGTATTTCCGGTTGCATTGTGCGACGAACTGCTTTCGGAAGGGGCGATCCCAGCTTGTGGTGAGCCCCCATCGCCCCCTGCAGGGGCACCTCCCGATCCAGACGAGGACACGCCCACCGAGATGGTCGAACCGATGTCGCCAGCGTTCACGTCCGCAACTGCCGGTCCGGTGGACATCGAAACAGGACGACCATCGTCGATGGGCGGACGCGACCGCAAGGGTCTTCACGAGCCGGAGCATCCGCCAACAACCATTGTCTGGTCTGCAAGTTTCCACCCAGAAGCTGTCCGACGCATCGCCGAATTCACGAGCTCGTAGGCGCTTTGGCCCAGGACGCCAGGCACGGGTTTGCCCGTCTTCATCTCTATCTCGATCTCCTCCCCGTGAACGCATGACACAACATGGGCTTGCGTTCGCGGCTTGATCCCGAACTTTTGTTTCCCGAAGTGCGTAGGCCTCGTGCTCCGTACCCAAGCGACGCAAAGGTCTGAAGGTTCTCGCGCACATGCTCCAGCTGGGGTGAGATCATCGTCGCGGCAAGCCTTGGGGCTGTCCGCGTCGGAGGTCAATTGCGGCCGCATCAAACGCTCTCTGGGCTGCAAACCAAGCGGAGATGATTGTGTTTGTCGCCGGGCTGGGTGACGTCGTTGTTGATGTCGACACTTCGGATCCGCCACATGCCGCCAGGCACAGGGAGGCGAGACAAAAACCAAGGACCGCAGGCATTAATCGCACGCAATGTGATCGCCTCACGAGTACGGAGCGGAACCGCCGAGCCACTACTTCTCGACGGTAGACCCACGAATTCGAGAGATCAAGGGGTAATTCTGAAATGCCATAATTTTCTCGCTCAGGGTGCACGGATGATCCTGGCGGAGACGTCCTCCGTCCTATTGCTGCCCAATTCATCAGCCCAACACTGATTTATCGACCTTGCATGACCCCTACCAACTACTTTGCACGAACGGGATTATCTCTGGAGATCGACCACTTCCATCTGCGATCCCAGACCGTGCGACCTGGGAAATCAACCCCTGTCTTGTCGATTGTGGCTAACGAGCTGGGATCATTGACTGTGTGTACGTTGTGCGTACACTGTTCCCATGGCCGCAGACCACGATCCCAACCCAAAGAGTCCCAAGAACGGACGCCTGGGATTGCGGATAAACGAACGGCAGCGGTCGATCCTGACGGCCGCGAGCCAGGCAGAAGGAACCAGTGTCTCTGAGTTCGTCTTGAAATACGCCACACGCGCAGCGGAAGAGGTGTTGGCCGATCGTCGAGCGTTTGTCTTGGCTGAATCCCAGTGGACTGCATTTACGGAAGTCTTGGACCGCCAACCTCGAGACCTTCCGCGCCTTCGAGAGTTACTTGAGGCCCCGACGGTATTTGACGAGCCTAAGTGAGTAGTCAGCGATACAGCCCTGTCGAACTGCTGACCGCTGCTCATAATGTCGATGAATTCGACTGCGGGTCACATCGGGAAACGTTGTGGTTGCGCCGCCATGGACTCTCCACACAGAACTCGGGGACGAGCAGGGTGTACGTCGTTCGACGGCAAAGCGATGACCAGGTCGTTGGCTTCCACGCTCTGGCTACCGGTGCTGCGTTGCCACTCGAAGCACCGGGCCGAGTCATGAAGGGAGTCGGCAGCTATCCGATTTCGGTCATTATCCTCACTCGCTTGGGTGTCGACCTATCAGAACAGGGTCAACGTTTGGGGCGCTCCCTTCTGGGCGATGCTCTCCAACGAGTGAATGCCGCTGCAGACATTGTCGGTGTCCGAGCTCTTGTTATCCACACCGCCAATGAACAAGCTCGAGGCTTCTGCCTAGGGGTCGCCGAGTTTGAGGCAAGTCCCACCGACCCGCTCCATCTCTTTGTGCTGATCAAAGACCTTCGCCGCTCCCTGGGATAGGCAAGAGTCTTCTGATCCGAGAGCTGCGATCGGCTACGCCGTCGTCGGTCTCGAAGGTCGTCATCTTCAAGACCTATTGCAGCGCGGACGGGGGGAGGTTCCTCGGATGGCCGCGACCGACCCATTGGCGTTGCAGTGATCGACATCATCCGAGTCCGATCGGCAAAGCTGATCGAGCGCGGTTGCCCTCCCGACCGATCGAACGGCCCAGATATTAGTACTGCAGTAGGACAGTACTGATATAGTTCGAGTTGTGGACGACAACGAATCTGCCCAGCTTCCGCTGGCGGCGCTTCTCCGATCAGCTAGGGCGGTTCTTGGCGGGGTGATCCGGTCGGCGCTCGACGAAGCTGGCTATGACGACCTCCCCGCAAACGGCCCCTACGTGATAAGCGCCACCGTGGCAGCGGGCGTGCCCCTTGCCACGATCATTGAGCACCTTCGATTGTCCAAGCAGGCCGCCGGTCACCTGGTTGACCTTCTGGTCTTGCGAGGCTACCTCGATCGCCAAGTCGACCCTGAGGATCGCCGGCGACTCGTCGTGCTCCCGACCGAGCGAGGAGAAGCGGCGGCCCTCGTAATCCGCCAGGCCGCAGACCTCCTCGAAGCCCAGCTCGTCGCCGACGTCGGCGACGCCGACTTCAAGGCGATGCGTCGCTCGCTCGTACGCCTCGCATCGATGGCCGACGACGATGTCTGACACGACCGTGTCCCAGACGGCACAGCGAGTCGCCGCCTACCGCCTCGGGTTCGACCGCCTCGCCGCGCCGACGAGCGACGGCGATCCGGGCGCCGACGAGCGTCTCGCCGCAGACGTGGCCGCCGGGCTCACTGTCGATCGCTCCAGCCCGATGGGCCGATACCTTCGGGCCCGTACCGCGTTCTTCGATCGCGTGGTTGTCAACGCCTTAGGCCGACATGTGGCCCAGATCGTCGTCGTCGGCGCTGGCTATGACGGCCGAGCCCTGCGCTACGGCGCACCAGGGGTGCGGTGGTGGGAGGTTGACCGCTCGGTCACCCAGGCCGACAAGGAGTCCCGCCTCTCCCGCCTCGGCATTGCCGCCGAAAACGTGACCTTCGTCCCACTCGACTTGGACGACGGGGGCCTCGCCGATGCCCTGACCGACGCCGGCTTCGAACCCGACACCCCGTCGCTCTTTATCGCCGAGGGCATCACCCCCTACCTCAAAGCAGAGACGATCCGCAGCCTCTTCCAAGAGCTCCGCGCCGTTGCCACTGTCGGGACGCGCCTTGCCATCTCGCTACGCCGCCCCGACGCCGACCCGGCGGCGCGTGCCCACTTCGAGGCCGGCGTGGCTGCCCTCGGAGAGCCGGCAATCGGTTCACTCACGGCCGAGAACGCCGAGGCGGTCTTGGCCGAGTGCCGCTGGAAACCGGTCGAGCTGAAGGAGCGAACGAGGGCCGCCGGTTTCGTTGTGGCAGCACCCGTCTTCGCCCCCGCCCCAGAGGGGATCTCGCCAACCCGAGGACGGATTGGCACCTTCGTCGAACAGATGTTGTACCGCCGAGGCGGTGACACCCTTGCCGGTCACCTCGAGGCAACCTACGGCGTGCCCGTGAGTCGTGTCCGGGAGCTGGACGTCGGGGTGCACAAGGTGGAGCGGGCCGACGGCTCGATCTGGGTGGCCCGGGTGTCCCCAGCGCACCGCTCGATTGAGTCAGCCCGGGGCGACGCCGCTCTGCTCGACTGGCTCGTCGACGCGGGCATCCCGGCCGAGCGAACTGCGGCGCCCGACCCGGTCTCAACCCACGCGGGACAGGCCGTGCTCGTCACCGAGTTCGCCCCTGGGCGCCGGCCGGCGGCCAGCCCAGCGCTCTTCAGCCAGCTCGGCGACCTTCTGGCGAGTATCCATCGCCTCCCCACTGAGGACCCCGAGACGAACCGACCCGGCGGCGCCTGGCACCACCTCCTGCTCGATGCCACTCCGGCCGAGGAGCTGACCGCCGCACGGGAACTGCTCGACAACGCCCGTCACCGCGTCCCTCGTGGCCATGGGACCGACTACGACGTGCTTCGCCATGCTCTGGCCGGCCTGGAGTTACCGCCCGACCTGCCCACCGCCCTCGTCCACCCCGACTTCGTGCCACGCAACCTCCTCCGTACCGGGGAGGGAGATCTCACCATCGTTGACTGGTCCGGTGCCGGCCGGGGCCCTCGCCTGGTCTCCCTCGGATGCCTTCTGTGGTCGGCTGCTGGACACGGGCCCTCGGTGGACGCAGTGGCACGTGGCTACCGCTCCACCATCACGCTGGAAGAGAACGAGCTCGCCCACCTCGAAGCGGCGACAGCCGTCCGACCCGCGGTACTGGCAATCTGGACGTTCGCCACGGGTCGCTCGCCCTTACCCGAGGCCGCAGCGTGGTGGCTGGGCCAGCAGCGCAAGCTATCCAAGGCGGCAGGCCGGGCACGCGCCCGCCTCGATACGGACGACTGAGGCATCCCGACCAGGCGTCGGGGCGCAACCACTCGACAGAGGAGCCGACCGGTGACCAAGAACCACAAGAGGAGTAGCGGTACCCGCAATGCGTCGGCTCATCGAGCCCGGAGACAACCGAGGAGCAGCTGGGCCACGGTGAGGAGGCGAGCATCGGTGCCGGCAGTGGCGGCATTGGCCATGCTGGCCGCCTGCGGATGGCCTGGCAGTGCGACGTCGGCGGCAGCCGCCTCGGCGGAGCAAAGCATCAATGTGGCAGCTGCTCCGGTGCGCGTTGCTCAGACCCCGAATGGTCCTGTCGGTTACCGAGTCGTGGGGAGCGGGAGTCCGCTCCTGCTTATCACCGGCTTCAGCGCCGGCATGGACGACTGGTCCCCTGCCTTCGTGGACGCGCTGGCCTCCCATCACCGAGTCGTCGTCTTCGACAATGCCGGGGTGGGAATGACGGGTGCCTTGGACCCACTCACCATCACCGCCATGGCCAATCAGACGAGTGCGTTGATCACGAGCCTCAGGTTGGGCCGGCCGTCGGTACTCGGTTGGTCGATGGGGGGCATGGTCGCCCAAGCGCTCGCCGTTCTTCATCCGTCACAGGTCAGCCATCTGGTGCTGGCGGCCACCCAAGCGGGTAACGGCAAGGCGCTCCCCATACCGTCTGCCGCAGCTGCCGCCGCAGCCAGCACGAACGCTGCGATGGTGCTCGGCGTGCTCTTCCCGCCCAGCCAGGCAACCGCAGTCAAGACCTACGTGCACGGCATCCTCGAGTATGCGAACTACTACAGCG
The DNA here is from genome assembly GCA_963781305.1 of uncultured Acidimicrobiaceae bacterium. Classification (GTDB taxonomy): domain Bacteria; phylum Actinomycetota; class Acidimicrobiia; order Acidimicrobiales; family RAAP-2; genus DASXMT01. The sequence goes on along the minus strand of CAWAFL010000011.1, from coordinate 1,047,143 downwards.
CACCGGCGGCCACCAAGACGGCGCAGACGGCAGCGATCCAGCAATGGTTGGCCGGGGATGACCAAGCGGGCCACCTCACCACGGACATCCGAGTACCGACCTTGGTTGCAGACGGAACGGTCGACGCCTTGGACCCGGTGGCCAACGATCAGCTGCTCGCCCGGACTATTCCGGGTGCCCAGCTGGCGCTCTACTCGGATGCCGGCCACGGCTTCCTCTTCCAGGACCTCGCATCATTCGTGTCTCGCGTCGACCAGTTCATCCGGTGACCGGCCAGAGTTCCGACGGGGGCCGTTCCTGGGACGGGACTGGGACTGAAGCCCTTGACGCTACGAGTCGGCCGCCTGGAGCATTGACTGCACGTCGTCCCAGCCAACGGCCACTGTTTCGCCGATCACCCGGCCCGAGGGGCTGTCGACGAGGACGAAGGTCGGATACCCGAGGACCTGGTAGTCGAGCCAGGCCTGGTCGCTCATGACGACCGGAACCCCCGAGACATGGGCCGCCGCGCCACTCACCGCTTCCGGTGACTCCTTCTCGGGTCCCTTGGTGACCACGACCCGGGCGAGATCGGAGCTCGCAGCGAGCGCCGCCGGATCACCGATCCCCTGCCAGAACGGCTGGCAGCCGAGGCAATCGACGGACAGGAAGGCGAGGAGCACCGGACCGGGATGACTCAGCACGAACACTTCGATCGAGCGCCCGGATGGATCGACTCCGGCGAGGTCGTGAGCAGGCCTGTCGGCGGAGGCCGCTCCCGTGGGGATGGCCCGAAGCCCTGAGATCTCCATGCCGCTGGCCGGCCGGGGAGGGCCAGGAGCCCGTGTTGAAGATCCGGAGGAACCGATGGGAGGCTCGTCGAACAGGCCGAGATCCGAGGTCTGCTGCCCTACTCGCTGGAGGGCTCGGTCTCCACGACCTCCACTGCGTCTCCATGGCCACACCACCGGCAGGTCACCTCCTCCACGCGCTCGTCGAGCACGTTCTCTTCCTCAACCGTGAGCTCGCCACCCACCGAGTAGTGGTGAAACGCCTTCGTGCGACGGCTGGTCACCACGTCGAAGCGGGTGAGGTTTCCACATGCTGAGCACCGGTAGCGAACGGGTGTCTCGGTATTCGAAGTATCGATCGTCACGCCGCCCAGGGTAATCGGCCGGGCAAGGTCGGCCGGGCAAGGTCAGCCGGGATCCCGGGAAGTCGCCGGGAGGTCGGCCCAGCCCGGGCTCAGCCGCAGAGCAGCCCGCGCCTGGTCCCCGGAATCCGAACACCCGTTCGATACCATGCCGAAATGGCGTTGGCCGTACAGACATCGTTCGAGGAACTGGGCACTCCCCTCAGCCAGGTGACCTTCGTCGTCCTCGACGTGGAGACCACCGGCGGCTCCCCGGCGACGTCGTCCCTGACCGAGGTGGCGGCGGCCCGCTACCGGGGCGGCGAGCTCCTGGCTACCTACCAGACCCTGGTCCGACCGGACGAGCGCATCCCGCCGTTCATCACCGCCCTCACCGGCATCAGTGACGCCATGGTGGTCGACGCCCCGCCCATCGGCGCCATGCTCCCCTCGTTCCTGGAGTTCATGGGCGGAGCCGTCGTGGTCGGGCACAACATCCGGTTCGACCTGGGGTTCTTGAACCACGCCCTCGTCTCGACCGGTCGTGATCCGATCGCCAACCCCAGCGTCGACACCCTCGCCCTCGCCCGGCGCCTGGTCCGGGACATGGTGCCGAACTGCAAGCTGGGCACGCTGGCCGCCGTCCTCCGTCTGCCGAACCAGCCCTCCCACCGGGCCCTCAACGACGTCCTGGCCACCGGGGACCTGCTCCACGCCCTACTGGAACGGGCCGGCTCGTATGGCATCCTCGGGCTCGAGGAGCTGCTCGACCTCCCCCGCCTGGTCGGTCACCCCCAGGCGGCCAAGCTGCGCCTCACCACCCGACTCCCCCACCGCCCCGGCGTCTACTGGTTCACCGATGCGGCCGGACACGTGCTCTATGTGGGCAAGGCCACCGACATCCAGTCCCGGGTGCGCTCCTACTTCACTGGGGATCGGCGGCCGAAGGTCGGCCGCCTCTTGCGCCAGCTGTACGCCATCCACCACCGGGTCTGTCCCGGCCCGTTCACCGCGTCGGTGCTGGAAGGCCGCATGATCCGGGCCTGGAACCCGCCGTACAACCGCCAGGGCCGGGCTCGACGGCCGCGGTCGGTGGCGCTGCTCGGGTCGTCGGGCGGGGGCCGGGTCGGCCGCGGGGTCCCGCAGGGGCTGGCGAGGACGACGAGTCGGCAGGAGGCGGCGAAGGCGCGGCCGGATCGAATCCCGAGTCGACATGGCCGGCATCGACCCGGCCACGCTCTTGTCCCCGTTGATGCAGGAGGTGGGTGCCCACGCCGCCGCCCAGCGATACGAGGAGGCGGCAGCCGTCCGGGACGACGCCACGCGTCTGCGCAACGCCATCGTCAAGCACCGGCGTTCGGAAGCCCTCCGAGGAGCCGGCCGCCTGCTGGTCGAAGTTTGCGGAGAAGGAACGATCGAGCTCCACGATGGGCTGATCGTCGAGTGCGGGGCGTCGGTCGCCGGGTCGACGGTGGTCCCTGGGTCGATGGTGGTGCCCGGGTCGATGGTGGTGCCCGGGTCGACGGTGCTGCCCGGATCGACGGTACTTGGGGTAAACGGGTTGGGGTCTGACCGTCGGCTGCCGGGGGCGGGGGCGGCGGCGGCGGGTCCGGTGGGGCTTGGGCCGCAGCATCGTGGTGCAGCGGATGAGGACCAAGACCGGGCCGTGGCCGCTCAATGGATCCACCTCCATCCCGAGTCCGTGCGGGTGGTCCACTCCGAGCATCCCCTGTGCTGGCCGGCGGCACGGATACCGGAGCTGACCGACCTGGTCCTCACCAGGTGCGAGCCGGACAGCTCGATCCCGGCTGAGGTCCAGCGCCAGCCTTAGCAACCGCGGTCGAATGCCACCCGGTACCGGGCGAGGTGCAGCGCCTGCCCATGTGAGTCGATCGCCCGGTTGACCCCTTCTTGACGATCGGCGTCTTTGACGGGCATAGCTGGAAGGTCGATGGGCTGGAACGTGCGTGGCTGAACGGTTGAACTTCGCGGTCCTTTGAAACCTCGCCGGTGCTGATGGCCTCCGTCTGGAGGGCCCTGGCAGCCTCAGTGCCGGGCGGCCGTCAGGGGCCTACGATCCTCTGAAACATCGTCCGAATGGCAAAAGTAACCAGCTGATCGCCATCGGGCCTAGGTCGGCCCATCGATTCGAGAGGTGCACACCGTGAGATTCCGTATCGCCCTGCCAGGCAACAACCACATCCCGCCGGCCAACGACCACGTGCCCGAGGCGGCCGACTGGGTCCCAGCCCTGGCCGCTCCCGACTTCCAAGAAATTGCCGCGACCATCGACGGCCTGGGCTACGACGCCATCACCACCTCGGAGCATCTGGCCATGCCCTACGAGGAGGTCCCCCGCCTCGGCCCCTACTGGATGCACGCCCTCTCGGTCATGTCCTTCGTGGCCGGGGCGACCAAGCGGGTCCGGGTGGACGCCAGCGTCCTGGTCCTGCCCTACTACCATCCGTTGGCCCTCGCCAAGGCCCTTTCGACCATCGATGTCCTGTCGGGCGGTCGGCTCGACGTCTCCGCCGGGGTGGGGCACGCCGTGCGGGAGTTCGAGGCGCTCGGAGTCCCCTTCGCAGAGCGAGGAGCGATCACCGACGAGATCCTGGAGGCAACGCTCGTCCTGTGGAGCGAGGATCAGCCTTCGTTCCACAGCGCCCACTTCGACATCGAGGGCGTGGCCTTCGAGCCGAAGCCGGTCCAGTCGCCCCGACCCCCCATCTACATAGGCGGCAACTCGAAGCCAGCCCTTCGCCGGGCCGCCCGCTACGAGGGGTGGCAGCCGAACCCCACCACCTTCTCGGTGGAGGAGATCCCGCCACTGCTCGACTACCTTCGCAGCCAGCCCGAGTTCGCCGGGAAGGAAGACACCTTCGACCTGTGCTGGGTGGGCTCGGTCCCCGGTGTCGACCGCCCCGCGTTCGGGGACCTGTCCGACGAGGGTCGGAGGGCCCACCGGGATCAGATACAGGAACGGTTGGCCTACCTGGAGAAATTCGGCATCACGTCGACCTCGGTCCCGATCCCGGTGACTCGGTCGCAAGGCGAGTACATCGACTACATCACCTGGTTCTCCGACGAGATCATCGCCGCGGACAAACGAGCCGTGTAAGGCACCCCCAAATAGCCCAGTAACCTGCGCAGCCATGACCAAGGGCGCAATCGTGTCTCGGGACGCGGACTTCCCACGCTGGTACCAAGAGGTGGTGGCCGGAGCCGAGATGGCCGACAACGGGCCGGTGCGCGGGACGATGGTCATCCGGCCCTGGGGCTACGGGATCTGGGAGCTGTTGCAGGCGGAGATGGACCGGCGCATCAAGGAGGCCGGCGCCGAGAACGCCTACTTTCCGCTTCTGATCCCCGAGTCCTACCTGAGCCTTGAAGCCGAGCACGTCGAGGGCTTCAGCCCCGAGCTGGCCGTGGTCACCTACGGCGGCGGCAAGAAGCTCGAAGAGCCGGTGGTGGTGCGCCCGACCAGCGAGACGGTGGTCAACAGCTTCTTCGCCAAGTGGGTCCAAAGCCACCGGGATCTGCCCCTGCTGATCAACCAATGGGCCAACGTGGTGCGCTGGGAGCTCCGGCCCCGGCTGTTCCTGCGCACCAGCGAGTTCCTCTGGCAGGAGGGGCACACCGCCCATGCCACCGAGGCCGAGGCCCGGGCGTACGCGCTGCTGATCCTGCGCGACGTCTACCTCTCCACCATGGTCGACGTGGTGGGGCTACCCGTCCTCACGGGGCACAAGACGCCCCGGGAGCGTTTCGCCGGCGCCACCCGCACCTGGACCTGCGAGGGAATGATGGGGGACGGCAAGGCGCTGCAGATGGCGACCAGCCATGAGCTGGGCCAGAATTTCGCCCGCGCCTTCGGGATCACCTTCACCAACAGCGAGGGCGTACTCGAGCACGTCTGGCAGACGTCATGGGGCGCCTCGACCCGCCTGATCGGCGCGTTGGTCATGGGTCACGGGGACGACTTCGGGCTGCGCCTGCCCCCGGCTCTGGCGCCCACCCAGGTCGTGGTGCTCGTGATCAAGGAGGACGGCGAGGTCCGGGCGGCGGCCGAGACTCTGGTGGCCGAGCTGCGGGCCGATGGGCACCGGGTTCGCCTCGACGACCGCACCGAGACCAGCTTCGGGCGCCGGAGCGTCGGCTGGGAGCTCAAGGGCGTGCCGGTCCGGGTCGAGGTCGGACCGCGAGACCTGGCCGAGGGAACCGTCACGCTGGTGACCCGACACAACCGGCACAAGGAGCCAGTCCCCCTGGCAGGGGTTAGGCGGGAGGTCGCCGCCATCATGGGGCGCGTCGGGCCCGAACTGCTGGCGGAGGCCGCAGCAACGCAGCGCTCTCGCACGGTGGACGTGGCCACCTTGGACGAGGCCATCGAGGCGGGGGGCAGTGGCTTCGCCCGGATCCGCCTGGGGGCGCTGGGGGTGGACGGCGAAGACCGTCTAGCCGACAATGCCCTGTCGATACGGTGCCTGCAGCGACCCGACGGGAGCTTGGCCGAGCCGGAGGACACCGATGCCGACATGATCGCCGTCGTCGGCCGCTCGTACTGACGAACTTTTTCCGACTACACGAGCTTGGTTTGGTCTGCCTTGAGCTCGGTTTGGTTCGCTGTGAACGACCGAGCGACCGAGCGAGCGACGGTTTCCAACGAGCGAGGGTTTCCAATAGGTGGGTCACCCGACTCGACTCTTGTGGGTTGCATGGCCCACTTACTTCTTGCCGCAGTGCACGAGTCGCCTATTGATGTCGGCCGCTCGAGCCCATCTGTTGGGCCGTCAGCCGAGTGAGCGGGCGATCTCGACAAATCGCCGGACCGCGCCGAGATCCTTCCGACGCTTGTCGTCAAGGCGGCTGGTACGAGTCTCCGAATCGACCCCGGCGGGGTTGACCGCGGCAATGGCCTCGGCAACGTTTTCCGGACCCAGGCCTCCGGCCAGGATGACGGGCACATCCACGGCCGGTGGGATCAGGGTGCTCACCGACCAGTCGTGGGTGAGGCCAGTGGCGCCCACTACCCCGGTGGCGGGGTCATGGCTGTCCAGGAGCAGGTAGTCGCTGCACCCGGCAAATGCCTGTGCCGCGCCGATCGCCGACTCGTCTCGGACCGCCACCGTGGACATGACCTTTACCGGGGCGAGACGTCTTCGAACCTCGCCGACCGCGTCGGGGCCCATCTGGTCAGCGCGGACCAGGTGGACGATGTCGGGTTGCACCACGTCAACCGTCCGGGCGATGCGGTCGAAGTCCGTCCCCAGGCTGAGGGCGACGGTGGTCATCGAATCGGGGATCTCGGCCACGATGTCCCGTGCCGTTTGCTGATCCACGCCGTCCCAGGTGCCAAATCCCTCGTCCAGCACCACGCCGATGTTGTCGATGGCCAGGTCCTGTACGGCCACGATGTCTGCTGGAGTGGTGAAGCCGTAGATCTGGACGATCACCGGGCGCTTACGCCTCGTCGGCAGCAGCGCTCTGCGACACCCGGATCAGCTCGGCCAGCACCTGTTCGGCGCGGCCGTCGTCGATCACTTCGCAGGCCAGGGCCACCCCGGCGGCCAGATCGTCGGCCTTGCCGATGACCACGAGCGACGCCGCCGCGTTGAGCACGGCGATATCGCGATGGGGGTTCGGGTCGCCGGCCACCACCCGCCTGATGGCCTCGGCGTTGACCGACGCATCACCGCCGCGCAGCTCGTCCAGGCTGGCCCGGCGGAACCCGAGCGTCGTCGGATCTACCCGGCCCATGCGCACTTCGTACCCACCCTCGCCGTCACCGATCAGCTCGTGCACGGTGGAAGGCCCAGTGGTGCTCAGCTCGTCGAGACCATCGTCGCCGTAGACGACCATGGCCCGCCGTGTCCCGTTGGCCGCCAGCACGCCGATCATCTTGTCGGCCATGGCCGGGTCGCTGACCCCGATCACCTGAAACTTGGCCCGCCCCGGGTTGGCCAGCGGGCCAAGGTAGTTGAACACCGTGGGAACGCCGAGGTCCTTCCGCACCGGGATGGCGAACCGCATGGCCGGGTGGAAGCGCGGCGCGAAGCAGAACCCCATTCCCACCTCGTCCAGGCACCGGGCCACGCCTTCGGGACCCAGATCGGCCACAACGCCCAGGGACTCGAGGACGTCGGCCGCCCCGACGGAGGAGGACGCAGCCCGTCCGCCGTGCTTGCACACCTTGGCCCCGGTGGCGGCAACCACCAACGCGGCGATGGTCGACACGTTGACGCTCCGCAACCGGTCTCCCCCGGTGCCGCACGTATCGACCAGGTCGCCGGGGGCATCGAGCGGAACGGCATGGGCCACCATGGCCCTGACCAACCCCGTCATCTCCTCCACCGTCTCGCCCTTGGCCCGGAGGGCCACAGCGAACCCGGCTATCTGGGCCGGCGAGGCCTCACCGGCCAGGACCTGGCCGAGGAGGGCTTCGGTCTCCACGGACGACAGCGACTGGCCGGCGATGAGCCGGGACAGTGCGCCCGGCCAACCGCCGATGGCCTCGAAGGTCCCTGCGGTGGAACCCGAGGCTCCGGGTTCGGCATGTGTCGCCACCTCGCTCAGTCCCACCACAGGTCTCGCCCGAGTACCCCGCGGGCGATCAGACCGAGCTGCACCTGCGAGGTCCCCTCCACGATGGTGAGCTGCTTGGCATCCCGATACCAGAGCTCGGCCGGGTGATCCTCCATGTACCCGGCCGCCCCCAGCAGCTGGACAGCCAGACCCGAGGCCCGCACGGCCAGCTCGGTGGCGTGGTACTTGGCCATCGAGAGGTAAGGCACGTACTCCTTGGTGAACTTGCCCTGGTCGGCCAGCCATGCGGAGCGGTAGGTGAGGAGACGGGCCGCTTCGATGTCCACGGCCACCTTGGCGATCTCCCATTGGATGCCCTGGAAATCGGCGATCGTGCCCCCGAAGGCCTCGCGCTGCTGGACGTACTCGGTGGCGTACATCAACGCCCCTTCGGCCAGCCCGATGCCGCGAGCGGCCACGATCGGGCGCATGGCGTTCAGGCCCAGCATGGCCAAGCGGAACCCACCGACCTCGCCGATGACGTTCGCGGCCGGGACCCGCACCGAGTCGAGGACCAGCTCGCCGGTGTCGATGCCGCGCACGCCCATCTTGTGGTCGGTTCGGCCCACCGACACCCCGTCCCACTTCCGCTCGACGATGAAGGCGGTGATCGAGTCGTGGGCCCGGCTGGTCGGGTCGCCGGTCTTGGCGAACACCGTGTACCAGTCGGCCTCGCGCACCCCTGACATCCAGCACTTGGTGCCGGTCAGCACCCATCCGTCACCGTTGGCCGACGACTCATCGGGGACGGCCCGGGTGCGCATGCCGGCCACGTCGCTCCCGGCCTGCGGCTCGGATAGTCCGAACCCGGCCCGGAGCGTGCCGTCAGCGATGCCGGGCAGGTACCGCTGTTTCTGGTCGTCGTTGCCGGCAATGAGCACAGGGCCGACCGGCAGTCTGGTGAGGAGCAGCATCAGCGCTGCGGTCTGCGAGTACTTGGCCACCTCTTCGATGGCCAGGGTGAGGCCCACGATCCCCGCGCCCGAACCGCCCAGCTCGGTCGGGAGGCAGAGGCCAAGAAGATCGGCGGCCTTGAATGCGTCGAAGATGTCCTGGGGATACTCCCCGGTCGAATCGATCTCACGCGCCCTGGGCTTCACCTTGTCCTGGGCGAGACGGCGCACCGCTTCTTGCAGCGCGGTCATTTCGGGGGAAAGATCGAAGTCCACGGACTGGCAGGCTACCCGGTCCGCGCCTCGGTCCCGTCTGTGGGCGTTCGTATCCGCGACACCCTCGAGCAACGTCGCTGACCCGACGCGAGAGCAAGCAGCCAGAAAGTCCTGTCAGTTGCCGATGGGGTCGTCGAGCTGGACTCCCCCGCGGGACACGCTCGCCGTCCACCGCTGTCCGTCCCACCACCGATACTCGAACCTGCCGCTCGGATCTGGGTGCCACATGGGCGGGGATGCCGCTTGCGCTGCTGACGGATCGGGAGCACGCGCGCCGACAGATCGGGAGGAGGCGGCGCCGACAGGTCAGGAGGAGGCGCCGCCGAGGGATCGGGAGGAGGCGCCGCCGACAGGTCGGGAGGAGGCGGCGCCGAGGGATCGGCAGCAGGCGGTGGGGAACCGTTACCGGGAAAGACCCTCGATGGGTATCGCCCCGGCAATACCGAATCTGACTGCGCTGGTGTCGACGTGCCCGCTGGCCAACCCGGCCGACTCATGGGCGGCACCGGGCGACGGCTTGGGTCGATCTTGGTCGTCGACCGAGCGATCAGGTAGAGGACGAGCCCGAGCAACAACGACAGGAACCAGATGAAGGCCCACAGGGCCGACGGCATGCCCCAGGGCGTCCGGCCCGACTGCTTTCGGAAATTCTCCGACAGGCGATAGCCCACGAATGCGAACAGGACGGCCAAGATCAGGTACACGACCGTCTGGGCGCCGCTCAACTGCATGTCCTGACTCTACGCCCGGGTCTTTGGAGGGTGGGGACGGGGGTCACCGGCCCGGCCACGGGGACGAGAAACTCAGGCCACGGGCACCAGAACCTCAGGCCTCACGGACGATCATGGCTGCCCCATGACCACGCAGGGGCCGGTCAGTGCAGGCGCCGGCTTCGCCCGGGCAGGAGGCATCAGCCCTCGTCAGCCGTTTGGGCCGGGAGCCTCACCACCACCCGAGCACCCACAGCGCTGTCGGCCACGGCCACCGTGCCCCCGTGAGCGGCGACCACTTCACCCACGATGGCGAGGCCGAGTCCCGCCCCCCCGGTGGGGCGGTCTCGTGCCTGGTCCGCCCGCGTGAATCGTTCGAAGACGCGTTCGCGCTCCTCGGGCGGGATGCCGGGGCCATCGTCGGCCACCACCACCTCCACCGAGTCTCCGATGCTGGTGACTTCGAACGAGACGGTGCTGGTGGCGTGGCGCTCGGCGTTGTCGGCCAGGTTCCGGAGCACGCGACCGAGCTGCTCGCGATCGCCGAGAACCCGTCCCGCCCCCACCCCGCGCAGGTCGACCGTCACCCGATCCTGGGCGCGCAGCCGCTCCGCTTCGGCCAGAACCAGTTCGTCGAGGTCCACCGGCTCGTGGCCAGGCACCAGTTGGCCCTCGTCGCTCCGGGCCAACAGCAACAGGTTGTCGACGATCTGACCGAGCCGACCCGCTTCGGCCTCCGCCGTCGCCGCCACCGACGGCCAGTCCGCGCTCTCCGGTCGCGCCCGTGCCACCTCGAGCACGGTGATCACGGTGGCCAAGGGGCTCCGCAGCTCATGGGAGGCATCGGAGACGAACTGGCGCTGACGATCGGTGGCCGTCTCCAGCCGGGACAACATGGCGTTCATGGTGCTGGCCAAGCGGGCGATCTCGTCGTCGACCGGGGGCACGGGGACGCGGCGATGCAGATCGCTCACCGAGATGTCCGAGACCTCGCGTCGGATGGACTCCACCGGGTGCATGGCTCTACCGGCCAGGATCCAGACCAAGACGGCCGAGACCACGACCAGGATGGGCAGGACGATGGCCAGGGCCAGTTCCAGGTCGTGGACGGAGTCCTCTGCCTGAAGCCTCGACGACACGGCATAGATCGTGAGATTCCCCTTGGGCGTTGCCACCGTGGTGGCGACAGCGATGCCGTTGTGTTCCTCCCCCGGCAAGGGCACTCCGGCGGGGATGTCGACGAGATGGCCCACCGGGGGACGCACCGACGCCACCGCGGTCCGGCCGCGAAGGTCGGTCGACGAAGCCACCACCGCGCCGTTCGCGTTCACCACCTGGACGGCCGTCCCCGAGCGGACAGGGAGCTCACTTGGCACATGGCCTTGGCCGATGAGGCCGCCCACGTTGTCAGCCTCGGAGGTCGCCGAGTTCACCAGACCGTCGGTCAGCGATGTGTGGAGGAGCCAGACCAAGCCGGCACCGCCGACGGCCAGGGTGGCCACCACCACCAACACGGCGGCCAAGGTGAGCCGGACCCGGATGGACCAGAGCATCGGGACCCTGCGGTCGGTGCCAGGGCCGGCTCGGGCACCAGATCGACGGCCGGCACGACGGTCAGAGCGACTACCGGGATCAGCCACCGTCGGTGGCGAGCCGGTAGCCGATGCCCCGGACCGTCTCGACCGAGTTCTTGCCGAACGGTCGGTCGATCTTCCGCCGGAGGTATCCGACGTAGACCTCGACGATGTTGGGATCACCTTCAAACCCTTCTCCCCAGACATGGGCAATAATGTCCCGCTTTGACACCGACTCGCCGGCGAATCGAAGAAGGTACTCGAGGAGGTGGAACTCGCGAGGGGTGAGGTCGATGATGGTCTGGCCTCGCCGGCACCGGTGTTCTGCCGGATCGAGGGTGAGGTCGCCCGCGACCAGGATGGAAGGACGCTCCCGGCGGCCCCGTCGCATCAGGGCCCGGATACGCGCCACCAGCACGACGAAGGAGAACGGCTTGGACAGGAAATCGTCTGCCCCGGTGTCGAGCGCCTCGGCCTCGTCGAACTCGCCGTTCTTGGCCGTCAACATCAAGATCGGGACCCAGTTGCCCTCGGCCCGCAGCGTGGCGCAGACCTGGAAGCCATTGCTGCCCGGCAACAGGATGTCCAGAACGATCACGTCATAGGCGTGCTCCCGGGCCCTCCACAGGCCGTCGGTCCCGGTGAGGGCGGTGTCCACGGTGAAGCCTTCGGCCTCGAGGCCTCGGGTCACCGCTGCAGCCAGGTGCTCCTCGTCCTCGATGATCAAGATGCGCACAAGGTGTCAGTCTGCTCGCTTTCACCTGAGGAAAGGCTGAGAACCTGAGAGCCCCTGAGAGAGCGGGGACGGGAACAACGGGTGAGGCCCCCCGCTCAGTGTGCCGACGCGTACGCTTCGGCCTGCGATTTCACCAGCGAGACCAGGTTGCCCAGAGCCAGGTTGACGTCGTCGAGATGCAGACCCCACGTCGGACCGAGGCTCTGGGTCACCGCCGGCCGCGTATCACCGGCGTGAGGGATGACGTTCACCTGCAGCCAGCTGATGCCGTCGGTGTACTGGCAGTGGGCGCTGTACTGGTCGAGGGACTCGACCCAGGGCGTGTTGCTCCCCGACCCGATGGATCCGAGGATCGTTCCCGTGGGCGCATACGTCTGCAGTGTGCCCGTTCCGCCCGACAGCGATGCCGGATCGACGCACAGCACCTGGAGCTTCGGATTCGGACCGTCGCCGGTGAGCAGGCTTACGCCCGCTCCCACCCGGCCGAAGAGGGAGTTGGCGGGGGGCGGATCGAGGAAGCTCGAGTAGGCCACCACGCACCCGATCTGGACCATGGAGCGGCAGGCGGGAATGTGCTTGAAGTCGCCGCCGACCGTCTTGCCTATGGGAACGGTGACGTTGCCCCCCATGAGGAGGGCCGACACCATGTGCTTGCGAACGGCCGATTTCGGATCCACCTGGCTCTTCAAGAGCCGGATGAGCATGCTCGCCCCTTGGGAGTGTCCGATGAACACGACCCCTCGACCTTTGTTGAAATTGGCCAGGTAATCCTTCCAGGCGGCGAGCACGCCGTTGTAGGCGATGAGCAGATTTGCCTGCGTTGCGCCACCTCCCAGAGCCGACAGGGTGACCTGGGGGTACATCGGCGCATAGACCCGGCAGTCGGCCGAGAATCGGGAGGCCTGCAAGTTGGCCACGGCGCGCTCTTGGGGGTCGATGTCGAGGTTGGCATTCACCGTCGTTTGCGCGCTCACCGTCGGGTAGACGTAGAAGCAGTCGATCGGGGGGTTCTTCGGGACGGGGGTTCGCTGCTCATGGCTGGCTCCGCTGGGGCCGACGACTGTGGTGGTGAGGTTCGAGATGCACGGGTTGCTGGCCAACCCCGGACGGCACAACCACACGATGCCCGATCGATCGGCACCCGGTGGCACCGTGGTGGTCGTGACCACCGGGCTGGCCGTCGAAGAGGTGGCCGACGTCGGCGTGGCCGACGTTGTGCCCGTCGCCGCAGGGGGGCTCGTCGCTGCAGTGGTGCCCGTCGCCACAGGAGGGCTCGTCGCCACAGCGGTGCCCGTCGGCGACGTTGTACCCCCCGCCGCAGCGGTGCCCACAGAACCCATGAGCCCGACCACCAGGACCAGGACGGCAACCCCACTCGCCGCGAGGCCGCTGCCAACTAACCGTCGGCTACTCGTCATTTTGGCGTCACCAGCCCCGCTTCGTAGGCGATGACCACGAGCTGGGCTCGGTCCCTGGCACCGAGCTTGGACAGCAACCGGCTGACGTGGGTCTTGGCCGTCGCCGTGCTCATGTGCAGCGCTGCGGCCAGTTCGGTGTTGGACTCGCCCCGGGCCACCGAGCAGAGCACCTCTCGTTCCCGGTCGGTGAGGACGTCGAGCACGGTGGTCGACGGGTGGGCCGGGGCATCGGGCCGGCTCACGTAGTCGGCGATGAGCCGTCGGGTGACGCTCGGAGCCAGCAAGGCTTCGCCGGCGGCAATAACCCTGATGGCCGCCAACAGGTCGTCGGGAGGAGTGTCCTTCAGCAAGAACCCGCTCGCTCCGGCCCGAAGTGCTTGGAACACATACTCGTCGAGATCGAAGGTGGTCAGGATCAGCACCCGGGTACCCCCGAATTCGTCGGAGCCGGCGATCCGCCGTGTCGCCTCCAGTCCGTCCATCACCGGCATGCGGACGTCCATGAGCACCACGTCAGGGCGGGTGGCTTCGATGACGGTCAACGCCTCTTGCCCATCGGCGGCCTCCCCGACCACGACGAAGTCCGGCGAGGAGTCGACCAGCACCCGGAAGCCGGCGCGAACCAACGCCTGATCGTCTACTACCACCACGCGGATCGTCACGGTGCGCTGGACTCTACGGGCAAGCGGGCAGACACCTTAAATCCGCCACCGGTGACCGGAGCTGCCACCAGGGTCCCCCCGAAGACCGCCGTTCGCTCGCGCATGCCCACGATGCCGTGATGCTCCGAGGCACCGCCGGTCGCCGGCACGGCGGCCGATCCGTTGCCCAGGTCCCCCGACCCGTTATGGCCATCGTCGATCACCTCGATGTTCACCTCGCGCGTGCCGAAGTGGACGTCAACCACCGCCTTCGCCGGGGCGGCATGCTTCACCACGTTGGTCAGCGCCTCCTGCACGATCCGATAGATCGACAGCTCCACGCTGGAGGGCAACGGGTGGACCTCACCGTGGATCCGGAGCTCGACCGGGATGCCGGCGGCCCGCACCTGTTCCACCAACGTGTTGAGATCCGACACGTTCGGTGCCGGTGACAGCATGGGGTGCGCGTTCTCGTCGCGGCGCAGGACACCGAGGACCCGCCGCAGGTCCTCGAGGGCGCCGCGGCTGGTCATCTCCACGGCGGCAAGCGCCTTGCGGGCCTCTTCGGGTTGGCTGTCCAAGACGTGGCCACCCACCGCGGACTGCACGGCGATGACGCTGAGGCTGTGGGCCACCACGTCGTGCAGCTCCCGGGCGATCTGGAGGCGCTCCTCGGCGATGGACCGTTCTGCCTGCTGCATCTCCTGACGCTGCCGTTGTGCCTCCTGCTCGGCCAGCCCGGCCATGTACGCCCGACGGGCCCGGACGCTGTCCCCGACGAACCAGGTGGCCGCGGCCAGAAACACGTTGAAGGTCACGTAGAAGTCGGCCGGTCGGCGAGACACGCTGACGGCCATCGCTCCGATCAGCACCACCTCCACCAGCCCCAGGGCCACCACCGCCTCGCGGCGCTGGAAGGTCACGGCCACCATGTACAGCGGTGGGGCGATGAGGGGGTCGGGCGCGAACGAGGCCCCGGACATGGTGGTGATGGCCACGCACGCCGTCACGATCACCAGTGCAGCCAGCGGGAATTTGCGCCGGAACATGGTGGGCAAGGAGGCCCCGGCCAGGAGGAGGGCGAGCACCCATTCGGGGTCATGGCTGCCGGCATGGCTACGGTCGACGACGTGGGTCAGGCCGCCGAGGAACAGCACGAATCCGAAGGCCACGTCGAGGGCCAACCACTGCTCCGCCGAGATCCGCTGCATCAGCGGCGGGTGGGGAACCGCCTGTCTCATGTGTCCACCACTCGGAGAACCCATGGCCACGACGCTAGCGCCGCCTTGTCGACAGTTCGCTGGGGCAATGAGCTGGCCGTTTCGGCGCCCGGCCTAGTGAAATTCGAGCGGCCGTCCCAGGTGGCCCGCATTCCGTACTCGTGAGGGCATGTTCAGGTCTCGGGCACAAAGCCCGATGCGGCCGTTACGACAGGGCGCGATACGGCCGACCCGGCTGATGCGGCCGATACGCAAGGGCCCGATACGGGCGACACGCAAGGGCCGGTACGCCCGATGAGTAAAAGCCGATACCGCGATAAGAAGCCGCTAAATCATGGGTTCCGCGACGTCCCTTTCGGCCACCTGGGCTCTATCGTCGTGGCCACGTCAACATCCCGGATGCCAGTAGATCCCAGCTGGCCTGCATGCCCGTACATCCCAGGGTGTACAGACGAGCCTCACCATGGCCGTTTCGTACTCCCTGGGTAGGGTCAGCAAAGGGTCCGGGGTGTGATGACGCGGTGACATCGTTCCGTCACCATGGGTTGGAGGGCTGGTGCCCGGGGTTTTGAGCCGCCCCGAAGCCTGCCCGTATGTCGATGTTCATCCGGTCGAGTTCAAAAGGGAGCCCGAGTGATCGAAGCGAGAGGGCTGACGAAGCGGTACGGGGACACCGTTGCCGTGGACGATCTGTCCTTTGAGGTGCGTGCGGGTCAGGTCACCGGTTTCCTCGGCCCGAACGGGTCGGGCAAGTCCACCACCATGAGGATGATCATGGGCCTGGACAAGCCGAATGCCGGCGAGGCCAGGGTCAACGGCCAGAACTACCACGACCTCGCCTTGCCGCTCCGGGACGTCGGTGCCCTCTTGGAGGCCAAGGCCATCCATCCCGGGCGTTCTGCGTTCAACCACTTGTGGGCCCTGGCCCAGACCAATGGGATCAGCAAGGCCCGGGTGCGCGAAGTGCTCGATATCGTCGGATTGTCCAGCGTGGCAACGAAACGGGCGGGAAAATTCTCCCTCGGCATGGGCCAGCGCCTGGGAATCGCCGGCGCGCTGCTGGGTGATCCCGGCGTCCTCCTGTTCGACGAGCCCACCAACGGGCTCGACCCCGAAGGGATCCGTTGGGTCCGGAACCTCCTGAAGGACCTGGCGGCAGAGGGCCGGACCGTGTTCGTCTCGAGCCATCTGATGAGCGAAATGGCGCTCACCGCCGAACACCTGGTGGTCATCGGCCGAGGCCGGCTCATCGCCGAGATGACCGTCTCCGAATTCATCGCCCAGAGCTCCCGCCAGTTCGTGCGGGTCCGCACGCGCCAGTGCGAGGTGCTCACTCGCGAGCTCCAGGCCACCGGGGCCAGCGTCGTCCCCGAGGAGGATGGCGGCCTGGCCGTGACCGGCGTACCGGCGGCAGAGATCGGCGCGGTGGCCAGTGCCTTCGGCGTGGTCCTCGAGGAGCTCTCGCCCCAGGCGGCCTCGTTGGAAGAGGCCTTCATGGAGCTGACCCACGACAGCGTGGAGTACGGGGCCACCGATCCGTCCGGGCCCGGTGCTGGATCCACCGTGGACAGCGACCGGCTGATCCCGGTGGGAAAGTGAACGCCCGATGACGCTTCTCACCCCGACCGCACCCACCACCATCGCATCGGTGGCCCCGACCAGCCGGGCCCATGGGGGCCATGTCCACTGGCGTGGCGTCATGCAAAGCGAGTGGACCAAGATGCGCAGCGTGCGCTCCACCACGTGGAGCTTGGTCGTCATGTTCGCCCTGAGCATCGGCATCGGCATCCTGGCCACCGCCACTGAGGCCAGCCGCTGGTCCCACGCCTCGCTGAGCGACCGGATCCTGTTCGACCCCACCAGCCTCAGCCTGACCGGCCTGCTGTTCGGTCAGTTGTGCATCGGCGTACTGGGCGTCATCGTCATGAGCTCCGAGTACGGGACCGGGACCATCCGGGCCACGCTCGCCGCCGTACCAAACCGGTCGATGGTCCTGGCCGCCAAGGCTGCCGTGTTCACCGCCCTGGCCCTGGTGGTCGGAGAGGTCATCTCCTTCCTGTCCTTTTACATCGGACAAGGCTTCCTGTCCGGCTCGGCTCCACAGGCCACGCTCGGTCAGCCCGGGGTGCTCCGCGCCGTGATCGGCGGTGGCCTCTACATCGCCCTGCTCGGCCTGTTCGCCATGGGAATAGCGACGATCATCCGCCACACGGCTGGTGCCATCACTGCTTTCGCCACCGTCCTGCTCATCCTGCCGCTCATCAGCCAGGCGCTCCCGTCGTCGATCAACGACGTCATCGCCCGGTACCTTCCAGCCAACATCGGGGTGGTCATGATGACCGTACACGTCGGGTTCCGTTCCGATGCCCCCATGTTCACACCGTGGGTCGGGTTCGCCGTCCTGTTCGGGTACGCGGTGGCGGCGCTCCTCATCGGTGGCTGGTTGATGTCGCGCCGGGACGCCTAGCACTGGACCCTGGCTGACCTCGTCTGTGAGCCTGCCAATGATCCGCAGGTCGCGGGTGACGTACTCATTGTCCTGCTCGGTGTCCTGCTGGTTGTCCTGCTGGCTCGGTCCGCGCTGATCAATCGGCATCTCTTGCACGTCGGCCAAAGCCGGCGTTGAGCGCTTTCACACGGTGGCCTTCGGCCTCGCCGACGACCAAGTGTCCCGCCCGTCTCGCAACCGGCTCGACCCGTCCTCGTGCTGAGCGCGGAAACGCAACGATCAGGAGCCACCGGCCGTCTTTGTACATGCCCCGAGTGCCGGTGGACTCGAAGCACCGATGAGTGCGGCGCTCGGAATCGGCGCCGTCAGTGAGCGAACCGCCGACACGGCCGTTTCGGCGGCCGACAGGTTTGCTTCAGCCGCGGTCAAGGGTGTCCGCTGCTCCCGAGGCGCCGCCGGCTAGTACAGGACCTTCGTATCCCGCAGGCGAGCGAGTTCGTCCTCTTTCATCCCAAGCCAATCGGTGCAGACCTCGTTGCTGTCGGCGCCAAGGCGACCTTCCGTGAATGCGGGTGCCTTCCCCGGCGAACGGCTGAGAACCGGCGTTGGGCGCGGCATGCGAACGCTGCCGTGGACCGGCGATTCCACGTCGACCACGACCTCGCGGGCCACAACGTGCGGATCGGTCAGGAGGGCAGCGATGTCGTTGACGGGCGTGGCTGGAATGCGAGCCTCGGCGAAGGCAGCCATGACGGTCTCCAGATCGTGGCGACCGACCCAGCGGTCCACGAGACCGGTCAGTGTCGCACCATCGGTGGGAGGATCGGCGGTTTCGTCTTCAGCCCCCGGAACCCCCGGATCCCCCGGAACCCCCGGAGTCCTCTCGCCGACCGCCTGGAGCAGCCGGACGATCTGGGCGGTGGTGTAAGCCGTAGCGACGATCCGTTGACCGTCCTCGGTCCGGAAGGCTCGGCGAAGGCCGTCACCCGTTCGGGGCGATGCGCCTGGTTCGAATGAGACGATCTGAGGGGCGACCGCACTTATGACCGCTTCGAACATAGGGACTTCGACGTACTGACCCTCGCCGCTCGCGACGGCACGCCAGTAGCAGGCGGCCAGGACGCCCACCATTCCGCTCAGGGCGGTGAGGCAGTCGCCCAGCAAAGCGGGCGATGGGGTTGGGTCGTCGGGAGCGAGCACGCTCATGAGACCTCCGAAGGCCTCGGCAATCGTGCCGTTGCCGCCGCGTCCGGCATAGGGCCCGTCACCCCACCCAGTCACGTTCACCATGATCGCTCGAGGGTTCCGGGCGCTGACCGCGTCATAGGTGCAGTCCATTCGCTCGAGCACCGACTGCGGCTGGTTCACAACGATGACGTCCGCCCGGGCCGTCAGCCGACCCAACAGGGTGACGCCGTCGGGTTGGCGATGGTCGATCGCAACCATGCGCTTGTTTCGCGAGACCAGCGTCCACACACCGGGGCTGTCATCGGGAGCCCTGGAGGCAATGGCACGAAATGGTTCTCCCTCCGGCGGCTCCACCTTCACCACGTCGGCCCCGAGGTCGCCGAGCATGGCGCCGATGAGCGGCCCCGAGTAGAGGTTCGCCAACTCGAGCACGCGCAGGCCGTCCAGCGGCCCCGCCGATCCCATCGGCCCGGCCGATCCCATCGGCCCCGCCGATCCCATCGGCCCCGCGGCGTCAGTGAGGTCGGGCAACGGACTGGTGGGTAGACAAGACGAGCTTCATCATGAGGTCGGAGGAGCCGGGGTGTCGACTTCCTCGACGCGCACCGTTCCCGCCACCACGAGGGCCTCGACCTCGTTGGCGGTGAAGCCCAGTTCTTCGAGGACTTCTCGCGAGTGCTGTCCGAGCCGCGGGGCGTGTCCGAGCGAGGGACGTCGTTCGTCGATCTGGACTGGCGTGCGTACGAGCGGGACCGAGAGCCCGTCGCTGCCGTTCACCCACGTGAGGAAATCGTTGGCCAGCACTTGCGGGTCACGGGTGACGTCGAGCAGGTTGTTGACCGGGGCGAACGCGCCCCTGAAGCCAGCCATGCGTTCCCGCCACCCCTCGAGGGTGTCGACCCGGAACGCGGCACGGAGCTCGTCGTCGAGCGCGCCCCGGTGGCTCGCCCGAGCCGACGGGGTTGCGAAGCGCTCGTCGGCGGCCAGCTCGGGACGGCCGAGGCGGGCGAACAGGTCGCTCCACGGGAGGTTCTCGTTGGTCGGGCTGAATGCCACCCATCGTCCGTCAGAGGTTTCGTAGAACGGCGAGCCCATCTGGACGGTGGTGAAGTCGCGTCCAGCGGCGGCCGAGAAGATGACGTCGCTGGCGTTGCTCCACAGGGCGCTGGCCAGCAGGCTGGCGTCAACGACTGCGCCCTCTCCGGTCAGGGCCCGGCGGAAGAGCGCTGCCGCCACCCCGAAGGCGGCGCTGACCGACGATGTCCGGTCGCCGAGACCCGGACGCGACCGAGCCGGCGTACCGTCGCCGACAGCGGCGGCGATCCCGCTGCGTGACCAGAACGCCGTCGGGTCGAAACCCTGCTGACCGGCGTCTGGCCCGAGCCGACCTACCCCATCGGCGCGAAGGTAGACGATGTCGGGGCGCACGGTCCGAATGTCGCTGACGTCGATGCCCAGGCTTCGACGCTGCTCCGGCAGCATGTTGGTCATGAAGACATCAGCGGAAGCGACCAGGCGGCGAAGCACGTCGATTCCCTCGGCCCGGCGCAGGTCGACGCTGAGACTGCGCTTGCCCCGATTGGCCTGTTCGACAGGCAGGGCGAGGCCGCCGACCGTCGGCATGAGACCGCCTCCGGTCATGGCGCGCTGGCCGTCGCCGGTCCTCGTGTTCTCCACTTTGACAACGCTCGCCCCGAGGTCGGCCATCATCGTCGCCGCGGCGGGCACGAACTGCCAGGTCGCCACCTCCACCACCCGGACCCCGGCAAAGGGTGCCGACTGATCAGGCATGCAGCACACGCCGGGTCTGCATGAGCGACTCGCCCCAACTCGGCAGGAACACGCCGTGCAAGGCGACCGGTCCGCCGCACACGATGACGTGCAACTGCTCGGGGGATTCGTTGAGATGCACTCGTCCGCGGCTGTCGGCCCGGTCCGTCCACAAGTCGCGATGCGACTCGGGCCACAGATCGATGGGCTGCCACGCGTTCTCGTGCACGAACTGCTTGAAATCGTTCACGTCGGGCCACTCACGGCCGAATTGGGCGGCCCAGTCGGGGTTGACGGCCAACACCACGTCCCCGTTGCGCTGCATGGCGACCGAGCCGAGCATCTTGTTGCTCGCTGGATAGGCGATGCTGCGGGCCAGTAGGTACGCCCGCTCCCGTGCGTTCTCGAACCGGTTGTCACACAGCGGCACGGTGCCCATGCCTGCATGGGCATGCACCACGTCCTCGGCCTTCGAGAATCCCAACTGCTCAGCCATCGACGGCCACGGCGACACCTCCTCCCACTCGCCGAAGCACATCCCGAGCCGAGCCGGCTGGCCGAAGCAGCTCTTGGTGGTCACGCCGGCACGCTGGCCGCCGATGTTGCGCAGACACAGGGCCACGGCCCTCCCAATGGTCCGCGACCCCCGGCCCGTGGCCCCACCCATGCAGCCATAGCTGTAGTCGATCCCCATACGATCCCGGGACGGGCCGTTGACCATGAGCATCTGGAATGCATTTCCGGTGGTGGCGCCCACGCCGTAGAGGTTGTAACCCTGCTCGCAGATGGCCTCGACGCCGGCGACGACAAACGGCAGGTGCTCGGGTCGGCAACCCGCCATCGCCGCGTTGATGGCGATCTTCTCAACGCTGGCCGCGCCCCCGTTTGGGTGCATCTGCTCCATGACGACATGATCAGGTGGATAGGGGGTGGCTTCCAGGAGTGCGAGCACCCGTTCCTCGGTCGGAGGCAACACCGGCAGGCCGTCACCCCACCCCTCCCTCAGCGACCGCTCGTAGAGTTCATCGGCGTCCGATTCCACCTGCCATCGCTCACTGGCCAGACGTTCCACCGTCATCGCACGAACCCCACCTTCTCCAGCAGCTCGGGGTAGAAGCGACGGGCGACGTGTCTCACGTAGTCCTCTGGCTCGTCCTCCAAAGGGTAGGGAAGCACGATGATCGGGAGGTCGGGCACCTTGTTGTGTTCCGCCATGCGAACGGCGAGGTCAGCGAAAGACGCCGTGACGACCGCCACCGCCGGTTTGCCCTGCCTGACGAGATTCACCGTGGAGAGCACACTGCCCGCCGTACACGATCCTCAATTGCCGAGGCCGACGACGCCGCACTCGACGAGGCGCGACCACTGGTCGACGTCGTCCCGGATCTGCTCGGGCGACTTCTTGACCTTCTCATTGCGACTGGCCTCGAGCCACAGGACGTTCGGCGTCGCGCCGTCACGTTCGAGCAGTTGCGACCACTCGTCGACCACCTGGCGGAAGCACTCCCAGGCGAAGTCCACCTCGAGCCCGACGGCCACACCGCCAGGAGGGCGCCCGATGCGCACGAGTTCGACGGACTCCGCACCGCTACGAGGTGCCCGCGCCGCTACGGGCGACAGGATCGTCAGGGTTCGGCTATCACCCACGGGAATCCGACCCCCATGGCGGGACTCTCTTCGCTCGCATCTCGATCGGCGATCATACCAAGGCCCGTACCGCGGGGCAACCAATCGATTGGTAGCATGAGGCCGTGGCTAATGAAGTGCTGTCGGACGCCAAGCGACGGCTGATCGACAGCGCTCGTGGGCTGTTCGCCCAGAAGGGCTACACCAATACATCGATCCGCGATATCGCCAAGGCGTGCGGAATCAACTCGGCCACGCTGTACAGTCACTTCCCGAGCAAAGCCGACCTGTACGTGCGGATCGTCGATCCCTATCTCGATGCGGCACAGACCGCGTTTTCTGCGGCAGCGCAGACGGATGGCGATGGCATTACGAGGCTCGAAGCGATGATGCAAGCCACCATCGAGGTGCAGCGCACGTACCGCGACGAGTACCTGAGCCTGGTGCGCGACTGGCACAGCACACGCCTCATGCCCGAATTGGCTCACATCGTTGAACGCCGGCGGATGGGGTCGGAGTTCTGGCTGAACGTCATCAAGGACGGTATCGACGACGGCTCACTCCGTGGGGACGTTCGCCCCGGCCAGGTTCAGTGGCTCATCGCCAATTTCGTCGCTGCCGTGTTCGACGATCGGTTCGAAGGCGCGGCCGAAGAGCCCGTGGAGGCGGAACGCCGAGCAACGCTGGCTGTCCTCCTTGACGGATTGCGCGCCCCTCCTTGACGGATTCGCGCCCCTCCTTGACGGATTGCGCGCCCCTCCTTGACGGATTGCGCGCCCCTCCTGGCCCGGGCTGAACCAATGCGGCTCTCGTGACGAGGTTGCTATCCGGTCGGGGAGCCGCGCAGGCCCGCGGTCCCGCCTCCCCGGCCCGGGACCCGGACGACTATTTCGAAGTCTCCGGGGCAGGCCCGGACCCAGCGTGTACCCCTGGCTCGACGCGTGCGAGCTCGTAGGAGTCGGCCTCGTGCACGAGCTGCCGGTTCAGCTCGGCACCGAAGAGCAAGGCGTTGGAGCTGAGGAACAACCACAGCAGCAGCACGGCCACGCCGGCGAACGCCCCGAAGGTCGCCGACTCCCGATCGAAGTGGTCGAGGTAGAAGGCGAAGGCTGCCGAGGCCACAAGCCACCCGGCCGTGGCCACGACGCTTCCGGGGCTGATCCACTCCCAGCGTCGCTGCGATCGCGTGCCGCTCAGGACGAACAACGCGGATACCAAGAGCACCACCAGAATCAGGGCACCGACCCAGTGCAGGAGACCCCAGGCTACGTCGGAGCCGGGCCGGGCCAGGGGAACCGATGCAGGCAGGAGGGAGCGGATGGGATCCCCCAGGACCAGCAGCACGGAGGCGGGGACCCCGAACACGACCACCGCGGCCAGCATGGGGATCGCGTTCAGCCGTCGCCCGAGAAATCCCCGGTGAACCCCGGCCTCTCGGGCCATGTCCATTCCCACCTGCAACGCGGCCATGGCCTCTACCGAGCTCCACAGCGCCACCGCCGTGCCGACGACGAGTGCGGCCATGCTGGCCTGTTGACCGAGCGGGTTTCGGAGGGCCTGATCGAGGAGGTTCGATACCTGGGTGGGCAGGATCACCCGGGCGCCGTGGATGACGCTTCGCACCTGTGGCGGTGACAGTCCCACCAAGCCGGCCAGGCCTATCAATGCCACCGCGGCCGGGAAGATGGCGAGGAACCAGTGGAAGGCGAGGCTGGCCGCGCTGGTGGTGATCCGGTCCTGAGCCGACCTGACCAGGGCGTGCCAGACGACTCTTGCCCATCCACGCCAGCCAAGTTGCCGCACCCCGATCCGGCGGGCTGGCCGCCTCTCGGTTGGGTCGGCTCCCGTGTCGGTCGGGGCAGCTCCCGTGTCGCTCGGGTCGGCTCCCGTGTCGGTTGGGTCGGCTCCCGTGTCGGCTGGGTCGGCTCCCGTGTCGGCTGGGTCGGCTCCCGTGTCGGCTGGGTCGGCTCCCGTGTCGGTTGGGGCAGCTCCCGTGTCGGTTGGGGCAGCTGTTGGGATCGGATCGGCGATGGACGTTGCCGGGATGGGATGCGCGCCGGTTGCCGGCTCGGGGTTTGCCCCAGCAACGGTCACGAGGCCCCGCGCACCAGGATCGACTCAGCCCCAGTCCGTGCGGGTGCGGGGCATGCCACTGTTGCCCCTGGGGTCCTGCACCACCCCGAGGGCCTGGTGGATCCCCAGGTGGCCGTCGTCGAAGCCGTTCGCCGATGCCGCCATGTAGAGGCGCCACACGCGGGCCCGGGCGACCCCCACTTGGCCGACGGCCTCGTCCCAGTGCTCCTCCAGGTTGGCCACCCAGGCATGGAGGGTCTGCGAGTAGTGCTCTCGCAGTGACTCGACGTCGCGTACCTCGAACCCGGCCCGCTGCATGGCCATCACGACGCATCCCACGTCGAGCAGCTCGCCGTCGGGGAAGACGTAGCGGCCCATGAACGTGTTTCGCCCGATCTTGGTGCCGCCCGGGGTGGAGATGGCGTGGTTGAGCAGCCGACCGAAGGGCGAGAGCAGGCTGCGGAGGGTGTCGAAGTACTGGCCCATCTTGGCCAGGCCCACGTGCTCGAACATGCCGACCGACGAGATGACGTCGAATCGCTCGCCGGTGAGGTCCCGGTAGTCCTGCACCCGGATCTGCACCCGGTCGGCCACCCCTGCCTCCTCTACCCGCCGACGAGCAAGGGTCGCCTGCTCCCGACTCAAGGTGATGCCGACCACGCTGGCGTCGAAGTGGGTGGCGGCATGGATGGCCATCGAGCCCCAGCCGCACCCCACGTCGAGCAGACGGGCCCCGTTGTTCTCATGAAGGCCGAGCTTGCGGCAGATCAGCTCATGCTTTGCGTCCTGCGCCGACTCGAGGTCGGTGTCGTCCTTGACGAAGCGCGCACACGAATAGGTCATGGAGGGCCCGAGGACCAACCGATAGAAATCGTTGCTCACGTCGTAGTGATGGCTGATTGCCGCCGCATCCCGAGCCGGCGTGTGGCGCCGGCCGGCCGGCCTGGCCTCCTCCGGAGGGTTGGGCAGCGGACGACCGATTGCACCCAGCCGACGCGCAGCCTCGATGGCGGCGGGCAGCGTGGTCAAGGCCGTCACTGCTGTCGGGCCGATCCCCGTCTGGCGTGGGCCGGCCCGGTGCAGGGCATCCAGAGTTGCGAAGAGGTCGCCGCTGAGCTCGATCTCCCCTGACACGTAGGCGCGCCCGAGCCCGAGATCACCTGGGGCCCACATCACCCGACGAAGGGCGTCCACCGACCGGATGTACACGGTGCCGACACCGTCTTCCGGACCGAGAGCGCTTCCGTCCCAGAATTCAAACCGGACCGGCACCGCATTGCGGAGAAGCGACCGGATCAAGGGGGTCAGGGTCTCCGCCACTGAGGCATCGGTGGAACCGGGGCCACCCGTGGGATCCGGGCGTTCCCGGCCAGGTTCCATCGGTGATGCCGCTACTTCATCGCGAACTGTCACTGTCATCTCCTTCTCACCAACGCCGTACACCGACCCAGCTCTGCCGTGCTGGAATAAGTGCCGTGCTGCTCTCACTGAAAGACAACCAGACCTCCGTTCTACTCGGTGCCGCCCGAACTGTCGCCACCGGCGGTGGAACGGCTCCCCTGTCGAGCGACGCGGCCGGCGCCATCGTCTCCCTGGCCGTGCTCGGACTGGGCGCCGATCCCCCCGACCTCGGTTCGCTGTCGTCCTCGACGCCCGACGACCTGGCTGCGGCGCTGAGCGACGCCGACCAGGCGGGCACAGCGGCCGAGGTCCTCGCCATCATCGCCCTGGTCGATGGGGACCTGAACCGACCCCGCATCGAGCAGGTCCTGAGATTCGCCCAGAAGCTCGACGTCCACGACACCTGGCTCGACGACCTGGCCAAGAGCCTGGATCCCGACCTCGGCCCCATCATCGCCGACATGGGCGACAAGAACCTGCAAAGCGTGACCGACGGACGGCTCACTATGGCCGACATCGGTGACTGGAACGACTGGCTGATGCCCTACGAGGGCGACAACGCCGACGAGCACCTGGGCGACCGGTACCGGGAGCTCTCCTCGTTGCCCCCGGGGACCCTCGGGTACGAGTTCTGGTCGTTCTACGACCGCCACAGCTTCACCTTCCCCGGCCAGGCCGCGGCTGTGAACGAGATGTTCGGCACCCCCCACGACTGCACCCACCTGATCTCGGGGTACGACACCACGCCCCAGGGCGAGATCCTGGTCTCCACCTTCACCTCCGGGATGCACCCGATTTACCCTGTCGAGGGTCAGGTGCTCCCGGTCATCTACTCCTGGCATCTAGGGATCGAGTTCAACAAGTTGGCCGGCAGCTCCAAGGGGGCCTTGGATGCGACCAAGTTCTGGGTGGCCTGGGACCGCGGCCTGCAGACCTCGGGCGACACCTACGCCCCCGAGTTCGACCTGTGGCACCACGCCGACGAACCGTTGGCCGCCATTCGCCGGACGTTCGAGGTCCCGCCCTTGGATGACGCCCACGCGGCGAGCAGCAACGGTGCGGTGGCCGGGGTCGACTACAACCCCATCGCGTAACGGCCTGGGCTCGAGCGGGCGTGCGCCCGGGAACCGCGCCCCAAGCTCGTGGTCACCTACGGAACGGGTGCCGTAGAGAACATGTGACGAAGAGGAACGGGTGACGTAGAGCACGAATGGAGTGCTCTGACTACTCGCCCAGCTCGAACAGAGGCGGCGACTCACCCGGGTCGGCATCGTTCCCTGATGTGGACCTGCCTCGTGACCCCTGCTTCTTGCGTCCTCCGGTCCGGCGTTTGGAGGGTGGTCCCGGCGGGTCGGCCCCCGATCCCGACCCAATGGTCGGATCGGTCTCGTTCGGGCCCGGTGGGTGGCCGCCCTCACCGATCAGGTCGTAGAGCCCCCCGCCGGGTTCGCCCCCGAGGTCGGGTTCGTCCCCGAGGTCGGGTTCTTCTCCGAAGCGTGGCGGGGGGTCGAAGTGCCAGGTGCCCTTGTGGTCTCGGTAGACGACATAACCGGCGTTGGTCTTCAGCCCGTGATGGAAGTGGCAGAGGTGGACCAGGTTGTTGAACTGGGTGGGACCGTGGTCGAGGACGGTTTGGATGTGGTCGGCCTCCAAGAACCGGGTGGCGCCACAGCCGGGGACCACGCACGTCGGGTACTCGTTGTCGAGGGCCGTTTTGAGCTTTTCGGGGAGGGTGCGCCCGGGGTGGGAGATCTTGGTCAGCTCCTCTGCGTCGTAGAAGAGCACCTTCAAGAAGGAATCGGGCAACAAGGACTCGATGGTGGAGAGGGGGACCTCGCCGATCCCGTCGATGGCTGCGACCTGGTTCCCGCTGGCCTGTCTGTTGATCAGGGCCTCGTGGTCCACCCGGACATTGACCACGGTTCGGGGTCTTCCCTTGTGGGGGGAGTCCCCACACAACAGCTCGACCAGAGCGTCGGCCGCGTAGGCGGCCCGGGGCTCTCGCTCGCCCAGTTTCCTGGCCCGGTCGAAACAGTCGGTGGTGGCCTTGTCGAGGACCGAGGCCAGCTGGGCCCCCCGGTCGGGGGTGAAGCGACCGTGGAGGCAAAAGGCCCCCTCCTCGTCGATCCAGTGTCGCAGGTGCCGATCGGCGTGGATGGCGGCCAGGGTGCGATCCGGATGGGCACCGGCTGCTCGGGCCTTGGTCCGCCGACAGCGGTCCTTCAGGGCGGCCATGGGCTCGCCCGACTCGGCCGCGTCGACCAGCTCGGCTTCGTGACCGGGGTCAACAGCCACCGCCCCGGCCAGCTCTTTCACCTGGGGCTCGGACAGCTTCCCGTCCCGGAGGGCCTCTGCCGTCTTCGGGGCGTCGACCAGGGCCCTCCCCGTCTCCAAGGTGGAGCGGGCGTGTCCCACCCCCACCCCTTCGGTCTCTGCGATCAGAGTGGCAGCGTTTCTGTGGCCGGACTGCTTCCAGATGCCCGAGGACTCGATCCGGGTGGCGAGGGCCAGCTTGGCTGCGGTGGCCAACCGGAGGACCTCGACCACCGACGCGTACAGATCCTTCGCATCAGCACCGGAGAGACACTCGGGCTCCAAGGCATCCACGGCTTGATGGAGCGAGGCACTGGCCTGGTCGAACAGGGCACCGAGGCGCACGTCATCGGCCGCAGCGCCAGCCCCGGCCGCAGCGCCAGCCCCGGCCGCAGCGCCAGCCCCGGCCGCAGCGCCAGCCCCGGCCGCAGCGCCAGCCCCGGCGCCCGATCGCTCCTTGTTGTCCACCGAACTCATGTGTCCAATGATGCCAAGGGGGTGCGACAACACTTGAAAGGTGCTGGGCAAGGGCGCTCTGCCCGCTGGCAACGGCTCTCGATGTCAGCCCGCGGATCCCCGAGGGGGGAACCCACCACTCCGATTGGACGGCTCAGATGAGACCTGCGCCTCAGCAATTCCAATCTCACCCGACCACCGTCATCGGTGACGGGCTCTTCACTCCCAGAAAACGGGCTACCGCTTGAGCGTCAGCCGCCAGCACGACTCGGTCCTTCCGCGACACAGGAGCGAATGGCTTGAGGACGATCGAATCGTCAGGCATGGTCCAGGTGGCAACGGCCTTGCCGCGCACAAGGGCGAAGGGGCGGAAGATGCCGTTGACGGTGAGTATGGCTTGATCGGCGCCGACCAGAGGCTCTCGGGATCGCCAGCCCAACAGGAGCGGATCGAAGGATCCGAGCAACCGAGGGGGCGGCAGCTCGGCCACCGGCCGATGCTTCTTCAGGTCCACCAGCCCGTCGGGGCGCTCCTCGAGCTCACCGGCGATGGCCGAGAGACCGGCCCGCGAATCGCGGAGGGGAAGGCCGGACCACTTGGCCAGGTCTCGTGCATCGGCTGGTCCATGCCCGGCCAGGTAGCGCCGGGCCAGTTCGGCCAGGGCCACGTCCCGGTCGACCGGCCCTGGCTCGCCGAGCCAGTCATTGACCAGTACGTAGGCATGCTGGCCGTCGACCATCGGGCCTCGTACCGTCAGGCCGCGAAGACTTGCCAGAAGGAGCACGTGGATCAGGGCCTGACCCTTCGTCGGCACAGAGGCGCTCTCGAGCCGCTCCCGAAGTTGATCACGAGACAGCGGACCGTCCCGCTCGAGTGATCGCCGGATCACCTCGACACCCCGATCGCCGGCACTGACCGTGACACCCTCTTGAGCGAGGCGGCGGGCGTTGCCCCTGGCGATCGGCGGAGCCGTCAGGGCATGAAGCCAGGGATAGTCCTCGCTTCGAACCAGATGAAGCGTCCCCCGGTTCACCCATGTGAGAACGAGGGAACGGTCCCCGGTGAGGGCGCGGTCGACATCAGCGGCGGAAAGACCGGTGGACCGGGAACGGATGGCCAGACGGAAGCCACGCTGGTCCTGGCCCTGGACGGCCAACAAGCGCCCGACGACGGTCTCAGGATCTCGAGCAGGCGGCCCGGCCAGCAACTGGGCGGTCAGGCGATCAGCGATCATCAATCGAGATTAGGTGCCTCCACCCTTTGCGGTCCGGGATCACCTGACGACGCTGCGGAGATGAGCCTGAGGAGGCCGACCGGCATGCCGGGACAGATTCCCCCTCAATAAGTGATGCAATCACCACTTTCCGTTGCCAAACGGTGGCTAGAGGGATACCATCGCCTGAAAATCAGTCCGCACTGGATGACCTGGATTCCCCGTCAACCGTTGTTCGGCAATGAAGGGCGACCGCATGAAACGGTTTGTGTCTTCGGTAGTGGCGATGGTGTGCATCTCCGTCATCCTGGCCGCTGTCGGTGGAGTGGCGCGAGCCTCATCCCCACCCCTGTCCGTCAAGCAAGCGGCCCAGGCTCTGACCGCAGCACGAATCAAGGTCAACCTCGGCATGACCAAATCCATGACCCTCATAGGCCGGGATGCCACGACGGGAAACCTCACGGTGCAACAGATCGGGCCGGATGTCCAACCGTGGCTCACCGCAGCCAAGGTGTATCGAAATCGGCTCACATCGATCGCGTGGCCTGCCAAGTACCAAAGCGATGCGGAGAACCTGATCGCCCAGTTGGCCGTGCTGTCTGGCCAGTTGGCGTCGGCGCCGACTCAAGATGCCGCCACCATCGCATCGTGGAGGACCCAGATGAACAGCGACAGCGGCGCGTACAACGCCGCTCTGCGCAAGCTGCAAAAAGCCTTGGGGCTCCGTCGGACCACCGACTTCTCCAGTCTTCCCATCACGACAACGACAACGACAACGTCAACACCGCCTCCTACGACCACGACCACAACCCCTCCTGCCCCCCCGACATCAAACCCTCCCGCTCCCCTGCCGACGGTCGGTCCATGTTCGTCGGCTCCGAATACCGACGTTGACTTCGAACCGGACACGTTGGGGTTCAATTGCACCAGTGGCGGTGACCCCGATGCCCTGACCGACATCACCTGGACGTCGTGGACGTCGAGCCAGGCGTTCGGCAACGGCACGCTCACCGTTGGCGGCCAGACCTATCCCGACTCGGACGTGACGCTGTCGGACCCGGAACAGCCCGCTCAAGGTGCGAATGCCTACATCTTCCAGTCCGCCTCAGTCGAGACTCCAGACGGCCTCATCATTACCGGCTCGACTCCCGGAGAGTGGGGCACGGCATCGTGATGTCACGGGAAGCCACGCATTGGGGTGCCCACGGTGGCCGGGCGAGGGGTGCCCATCGTGGCCGCGCCAGGGATGCCCACGGTGGCCGCACTCGACCTCCTCGAACCGTTCTCCGCTCCAGTACGACAGGGCGCCGGATCAACCCTTGCTTCCAGCCTCCATGAACAGCTCGACGTCCTTCCCCGAGCCGACTCGCTGGCCCATCTGAAATCCGGCCGGGTTGACATAGAAGGGCTCGCCGTCGATCCGAAGTTCCCCGCCCGCGTAGCCAACCGCCACAGTGCCAATGGGATAGGAGGCCATCAATACCCGGAACCTGCGCCGCCAGAATCTACGACCGGCTATGTGGATGGCTCGGTTCGTCAGCAGTAGCACGCGGCCCTGGTTGCGCCCGACCAATTCCTTGGCCGTGGCCACCAGGCTGTTCACGACGGTCAGCGGATACGGAGTGGCCATGAGGGCCGCACGAAGATCCTCACCCGGCTCGAAGGCCGGGGCGAACCACCCGCGCACCTTCGACAGAGCTAGCTCCCTGCCCGAAGGTGCCTGCCCGTCCCGTTCGGTGGCCATGGGCCATGGTATCTAGGTGCGTGTTCGTCGCCTGGTCCGATCAGGCCCCACGGGTGCCCGGACGTATTGCTCTCTCGCCGGCATTGCGCTCGTCTCGTGTGCCTCGTTGGTCTTCAGTGCCTGCACCAGCACCACCCCGATCGCTGGAAAGTGGTCGGGACCGACCGTCGTCGCCAACGGATCGGCGCTGGTCGACGTGTCCTGCCCCTCTTCCTCCACCTGCACTGCGATCGATGCCCGAGGCAACTCGGTGACGCTGTCCGGAGGGCAATGGGGCCCGGCGATCCCGATCCCCGGCGGCGGTTCCCCGGGCAACGGGCCCGTGGCTATCTCCTGCGGGGGCACCGGATCGTGCGCCGCGGGTCTCGGCAACGGCATCCTGACGAACTTTGACGGGAGAACCTGGAGCGCGGACGGCCTGATGGAGCTGGAAACGCCGACCTCGATCTCGTGTCCCGATTCGCAGTTCTGCGTGGCCGCGGGCGACAGTGGCACTGCCATGATCCGAAACGGGTCGTGGTCGGCGCCCGACCTTGTCGATAGCGGCGGCAGCCTTACCTCGGTATCGTGCACGTCTCGCACGTTCTGCGTGGCCGTGTCGGGGGACACGCCGGGCACCGCTTACACCTTCGACGGCGAAG
Source organism: uncultured Acidimicrobiaceae bacterium (assembly GCA_963781305.1). Taxonomy (GTDB): domain Bacteria; phylum Actinomycetota; class Acidimicrobiia; order Acidimicrobiales; family RAAP-2; genus DASXMT01. The sequence continues at coordinate 1,015,108 of CAWAFL010000011.1, read as the reverse complement.
GTTGGTTCTCCATGGCAGCCCCCAACCCGTCCACGCCGCAGGGGGGTTCCGAGCCGGACACGCTCTCGGCTGTCTCGTGCGCCACATCGACCTACTGCGTGGCCCTCGATGACTTTGGTGAGTTCTTCACCTGGGATGGCAAGTCATGGTCGAATGCCACCGTTTTCGACAACATCCAGGACGGCGACGACGCCGTGTCCTGCTCCAGAAGCGAGCTCTGCATGATCGTCGACGACAGCGGGGTGGCAGTCCCCTTGGACAAGGGAACCCTTGGACCCCCACGCCAGCTGGACAGTGACACGGCCGGCCTGAACGGGGTCAGTTGCATCGCCAGCGCTACCGGCACGTCCAGCACCACAGCGACGACGAGCGCAAGCGCCCCCGCCACCCGGTGTGTGGCCGTCGGTGGCGGGGGCCGGGCCTTTACGTTCTCCACCAAGGGGAGCTCATGAGCCGCCCCATGAGCCGCCCGAGGAGACGACTCCACACCGTCCACCCATCGCCGTCGGCAGAAGAGCTCGAACGCGCTCTTCTGGACGACGTGCAACGACTGCTCGACCGCTGGCGTTCGGAGTTCGCCGGCCGCCCGCAGACCGAACGCCAACACCTCTTATTGTTGGCGCTCGAACGGGAGCAGATCGTTGCTGTCGCTTACCGGGAGGAGACGGTGGCCGGCCGCGTGGCCGAACTGGACGTGGGTGACGATGTCCGCGACCTCGTTCGCCAAACCTTGGTGTGGACGTGGAAGGACGAACAACTGCACGCCGAGTACCTCCGCGGCGAGCTCCTCCGCGCTCGGGGCCTGTTTTCGACCGCCGTGGTCTATGGCCGCCAGCTCCAAGGGGCGCTGTCGGGGTGGACGTCGGCCACCTCCAACCTCCGTGACGCCCGCACCGCACCGTTCCGAACGGGAGCAGCGGGTGTCCTGGTGGCTGCGGCCGGGGCCACCGGGCAGGTGCCGCCGATCCTGCGCCGCGAGCTCCGGTACCAGACGTTCCATCGCTACTGCGAGCTCAACGTGGCGCTCGAAGCCAGCGCCGAGCTGGCGTACCGGCGGCTGGTGGAGCTCTCCGACAACCCCGTGGAGAGAACCGCCATCGATCGCATCCGGGAGGACGAGGCGCGTCACGCGGCCGCCTTTCGCGTACTGGCCGATATCCTCACCGACGACGATCGGCTCGTCGATCCGTCCGCCACCGTCGAGCTCATGACGCAGATGGCGGCAATCAGCGTCTGGTTCGTGCCCGCCCGTCTCCGTCCCGCCGTGACCGGCCCTGCGGCGGAGGCCGAGCCGCTGTCGGCCACGGACCGCCGGCCGCGCACGTTCGGGTCGCGCCGCACCGTGGCCGTCGGGCATGGACGGGACGACGACGACAAGGTGGCCGTGCTCGAGGATTGCCTGGATCGCGCCGGTCTGGGTGAGATGGCGGCGAACGCGTCCTCCGCGGCTGTCCGGGTGTCCTTCATGCTCGGGTACGACCGCCGGGACCGTTCCAATGTCAACGATCCGGAGATGGTCGATCTCGTAGCCCGGTACCTGCGACGGCATGGAGTTGGCGACGTCGCCGTCATCGAGGCCCCCACCGTGTACGGCAATGACTACGCCCATCGGTCGGTCGCCGAAGTGGCCTCGTACTTCGGCTTCAACTCGTCGGCCTACCGGATCGTTGACATCAGCGAGGACCTCCGGCCGTTCACCTACGAGCGGGGCTTCGTCCAGCACGCCATCAGCGGATCGTGGCTGGATGCCGACCTCCGCATCGTCATGCCCAAGCTCCGCACGGCCCCCACCGACTTCGCTCACCTGAGCCTGTGCACGCTCGAGGGAAGCACAGGGCGAATCGACGACACCGTCTACGCCGGGCGCCAGGTCGACTACCGCTCGGCCACCATGATGCTGCTCGACGTGGCCCCCCCTGACTTCTCGGTGATCGACGGCTGGGCCCCGGTGGCCGACGGACCATTCGGGGTGATGGGCTGCGATCGACCCGCCAATGTCCGGCTGGTCTACGCCGGGGCCGATGCCCTGTCCGTGGACGAGGTGGTCCTCGGCGACTTGGGCATCGACGACCCCCGTCAGGCACCGATCGTCCGCCTGGCCTACCACTGGTTCGGACTGGCCCGAGGAGCCGTGCCCGTGGACGGCCAGCGTGCTGACCTCAGGGACCAACTGCGGGGAGCCCACGCCTCTCCGCTCGTCCGGACCCTCGGGATGATGTCGGACCCGGTCTACGTCTATCTGAGCAACGGGGGACAGGTCTTCGTCCCCGCCTTCGATTCGAGCACGTTTCCATCATTGCGACCCATCGGTCCAGTAGTGCGGGCGGTCCAGTGGGCGTCGCAACGGGCCTTCGGTATCCGAGCCCCGACTCAGCGACAACTGAGTCAGCGCGAACTCATCCAAGGAGCCCAAGTCCAAGGAGCCGCGACTCAGAGCGCCGCGACTCAGAGCGCTACAACTCAGGGCGACCCGACTCAGGGGGCCCCGATCGAAGGAGGCAGGCCTCGTGCTTCGTGAACGGCTGACGGCCGTGAGGTCGGCGCTAACGGGAATGTCGGAAACGGTCCGCCAGGGCCACCTGCCCGCCCGCGCCCTGGCCATCGGCGACAGCAGGGGCCTGGTCCGAGCCCTGTTCCTCGCTTCAGCGGTCCGCGCCGACCTGCTACCCTACCTGCGCACCGAGCGGAGCCTGGACGAGCTGATCGCGCACACCGGGTGCCGGAGACCCGATCGTCTGCGAGCGTGGCTCGGGGTGGGTGCCGACCTCGGTGAACTGCGCCGGCGGGGGGACCGCTACCGTGTGGCCGGGATTCGGGGCCGTGCGCTGGCCGGCGGAGACAAGCTTCTTGTCGCCCACTACCGGTCCATGCTCGAGTACCAGGTTGGTCCCTATACCGAGTTCGAAGAGCTGCTCGCCGATGAGCCCGGCCAGGGACGCGGTGATCTCGATCGCTATGCCGACGACATCGCACGAGTGTCCTTGGCCGCTGCACCGTTCGTCTCCTCCATGATCCGGAACACCGTGGCAGAGCTCCGACCCGCCCGGATCCTGGATGTGGGCTGTGGCACCGGGATCTATACCAAGGTGGCCCTCGAGTCCGACCCCGATGTGCACGTGGACGGGATCGACCTCGCCGAGGACGTGATCCGGTCGGCCCGCCAGGAACTAGCCGATACCGGCCTGGGCTCTAGAGCCGAGCTGCACGTGGGCGACGTCCGGGACTGGCTTCCATCCTCAGGCAACAAATTCGAACTGGTGATGTTGCTCAACAACATCTACTACTTCGACCGGACCCTGCGGAAAGATCTGTACCGCGAGTTGGGGGACAGCTTGGTTGATGGAGGGCAACTGCTCGTGGTGACGATGACCGCGCCCGGATCGGTGGCTGCCGCCCACCTCCACTTCATGCTGATCTGTCAAGAAGGTACCGCTTCGCTCCCCGAGCGTGCCGAGCTCCGGTCCGACTTGGCGGCCGCCGGATACGAGACGATCGAGGAGCGAAACCTGGTACCCACCGAACCGTTCGTGGGCATTCGGGCCCGGCGCGCGGGCTGAGAGTGCGGGCTGAGTGGGGCCAACCGGCACACTCCATCCCAACCGGCACGCTCGACATCCAACCGGCACGCTGGACATCCAACCGGCACGCTCGACATCCAACCGGCACGCTCGACATCCAACCGGCACGCAGTCGGGGATCAGCTGACCAGAGGTCGGGCCGCCGCTGCCATCATCCGTGCTGCCTCACCGGGACCGTGCGTGCTGACCAGTTCAGGGTTGAAGACCTCGGTAGCCACGAACGGCCGGGCGCCGATCGCGTCCAGCTGTCCGAGCAATGCTCCGAAATCGACGACCCCGTCGCCGGGAAGCAGGCGATGGGCCATAGCCTCGTTCATCACGTCATCGCTGGGCTGAGCGGCGGCATCGCACAGCTGGACATACCCGATCCGTTCGCCCGGGATCCGAGCCAGTAGCTCGAAGTTGGGTCCGCCGGGCTGCCGCACCCAGTGCCAAGCATCGACCAGGATGCCGGCCCCGGCGCCGAGGGGCTCGACGAGCTCCCATGCCGTGGCCAGGTCGGGGATGCCGGTCCAGGGCAGGAATTCGACGCACACCTGTGCGCCGACATCGGTGGCCGCGGCGACCAGAATGGCCAGGTTGTCGCGAGCGTGGCCGAGGTCGGGCAGGGTGGCCCCGAGGGTGATGGCGGCGATCTTCGTAGCGCCGACCGCTTTCGCCGTCTGGGCAATCTGCTCGGCCTCGGCTGCCGCATCGGCCGCAGTGGTGTCGGCCCAGGCCGATGCCGCTTCGACCACCTCGATGTGGAGATCGAGGCCGGCGAGGGCGGGGATGTGGAACGTCCATACCGAGGCCTCGCTCACACCCGCGGCGACCAGCGCCTCGCCAGCACTGCGTATATCGGTTTCGGTCGCGCCCAGTGGATCGACCATCAGCGTGGCCGTACAGATACCCAACGAGCGACCGTCAGCGCTAGGCATGCTCAGGACAGGCAGACGTCGGCCTTGAGCCCGGCCGGCCCGCTTGGCCAGCCTTCGGATGCCATAGGAACGCCCGGCGACTCACTGGCCATCTCCGGCACTCCGTGTGTATTTTTCAGGTTGGCGACGAGGTTCTCCCCGGTAGGTGCCGAAGGACCAGCGATTGCCCTCGATGTCCCGAGCGGCGAAGTCGCGAGAACCGTAGTCGGTCTCATAGAGACCGGTGGTGATCTCGGCTCCCGCTTTGACGGCCCGGTCGCAGAGGCCGTCGGGATCATCGGTGACCACGTAGCCCCCGAACGTCCCCGGCCGCAGGGGCCAGGCGTCATCGTCGGTCTCTCGAACAGAGCCGAGCATGATGCCTCCGCCCAGGGGCCAGGACAGCTGGGCGTGGTCTACCTGGTCTCCTTCGCCGTAGACGACTGTCTCCTCGAAGCCGAAAGCATCGCAGAGGAACCTGATCAGGGCTCGAGCATCGCGCGCTCGAAGGGTGGGCCACACTTGCGGTGGGGGTACGTCAGTTTCCATGTCGGTTTCCATATCGGCTCCAGTGTCAGTTTTCACGTCAGTTTCCATGTCGGTTTTCACCTCGGTTTCCATACGGCCATCATGACGCCGCCTCCGTCGCGCTGGCTTGAACAATTGGGAACTCGTCGGCAAGCCATTGGCTCGGCGATAAGCCCGTGAACTCGCGGAACTCACGGGCAAGGTGGGCCTGGTCGGCATAACCGTTGGAGGCCGCCAGCTCGGCGAGCGCCAAAGGAGTGCCGTTACCTCGTTGCTGCAGGATCCGCCGGGACCGGTCGAAGCGGGCAACACGGGCTGCGGTCTTCGGGGTGATGCCGATCTCGGCTGCCATCTGGGCCCGGAGGTGCCGAGGGCTCCACCCGACGGATCGAGCGGCCTGCTCGATGGGCACCATCCCTCCCGAACCTACGATCACGCGCCACGCCTCAGCCAGCTCCGGCCGCCAGGCAACCTCGTGGTCGAGGATGGCGCCGAGCCACTGGTCGAGGATGAAGAAGCGCTCCGTCCACGAGTCCGTCGACAGCAGCTTCTCTCGCACTAGCCGAATAGATGGACCAACGACGTCTTCGACATGGGCATCGATACCGGCGAGCGACCCGGCCGGGACGCCAAGCAGGGCTCGGGCGCCGAGAGGAGTCAGGGATAGCTGGATCCCGGACTGGAACCCATGGTGCACGATGTGCACGGGGACGCTGTGGAGGCCCCCGACCAGCGCGTCGTAACGACGCACGCTTACCTCTTCACCGTCCCGCCCAGCCAACATCAGCGGATCATTGAGCGTGACGATCATCGTGACGTAGGGCGACGGTAGTCCCCGGTGCGTGGCCGGGGCGACGCCCTCCTGGAGGTAACCGGCGTAGGACGATACGAACCGACGCAGGGCAGGACCCGGGATACCTGATACCGACTCGTCCACCACACAATTGTGACACGGATGGGCAGCTTGGTCGCGTGGCATCTGTGACGCGGACGGGCGGCTTGTTCGCGTGGCATCTGTGACGCGGACGGGCAGCTTGGCGCGTGGCATCTGTGACGCGGACGGGCAGCTTGGTCCCCCCCTGGCATCTTGGCCGTTCCGGCGGACGCACAGCGTGACCCGACGGTGACGATTCCATAAGTTCGACGCCATCTGCAGTATGGTCGGCTCGCGGTTCGATCTAGATCGAGCCATCCCAAGCCCGAAGGCGGATTTCTCCATGACCGCACCTCCTCCCCCGGACCAAACCGGGATCATCGTCCAGACCAAGGTGTTCTTCCTGGCATTTCTGCTCCTGTTGTTCAAGACCACCGTGACCATCGACGGCGTTCCCGTCATCATCAAATGGGGTGAGCACTTCTTTCCCGCCGCCCCGGGCACGCACGAGGTGCGGGTGTCGTTCAAGTACATCTTCGGCGACATGGGCGAGAATGGCGTCACGGTGCAGGTTGGCCCCGGCCAGACCCCACGGGTCGACTACCGCTCACCGTTCATCGTCTTCTCGAAGGGCAAGATCGCAGTCGCGCCATGACCAGAGACCCCGCCCGGCGATGACCGTCGAGCTCGTACTCCTGGGAACCGGCAACCCGTTACCCGATCCTTCCCGTGCCGGCGCAGCGTCGCTCGTGCGAGCAGGCGGCAAGGCCTTCCTCATCGACGCGGGGCGAGCGGTGTGCATGCGCTTGGCCGCAGCCGGCGTGCTCCCCGTGATGCTCGAAGCCGTGCTGCTCACCCACCTCCACAGTGACCACATCAGTGATCTGGGCGACGTCCTGACTACGCAGTGGATCATGAGCCCGGAGCCGCGGCCACTCCCGCTGTTCGGCCCGACCGGCACCCAAGGGGTGGTCGACGGCATCAGGGCCATGCTCGCACCGGACATCTCCTACCGACGGGCCCACCACGACGATCTCGACTGGGATCCCCGTTTCGAGGTGGCCGAGATCGGACCGGGTCCTGTCTCCGACGACGGCACGGTATGGATTACCGCGGCCGCCACCGATCACCGCCCGGTGGAGCCTACGCTCGCCTATCGCATCGAGCACGATGGGGAATCCATTGTGCTGGCCGGTGACACGGTGCCCTGCGCCGGCCTCGATGAGATCTGTGCCGGCGCAAACATCTATGTCCAGACAGTGCTCCGTGACGATCTGGTCAACCTGGTTCCCGTCCAGCGCTTCCGGGACACGATCGACTACCACTCGACCGTCGAGCAGGCTGCTCGCACTGCAGCTCGAGCAGGCGTGGGGACGCTGGTGCTCACCCACCAGGTCCCTTCTCCGGCCCCCGGTTCCGCCGACGAATGGTCCGACATCGCCAGTCGTCACTTCGATGGGCGGATCGTCTTTGGAGAAGACCTGGTTCGGGTCTCGGCCTCCTCGGAATGACGGCCCACGGGCCAGCGATCCACCGGCCAGCGATCCACCGGCGGCCGATCTCCCGATGAGGATCTGCCGATCAGACAATGATCATGAGGCAGTGAGCAACGTCTTGCCGATGACCTCTCGGCCTTCGATGGCGGCATGGGCCTCGGACGCGGCGCGCAAGGGTCGCGTCTGACCGATGTTGGGCGTGAGCCTGCCCGCCGCTCCCTCCGAGAAGGCCAGGGCGGCGAGGCTCCTACCCTCGGTCGGATCGAACTGGACCTCTTGGATTCCGAACATGGTCACCTGATGTCGATTCGGTTCCTCCGGACCGACGGCGGCAAACCCGCCGCTGGGGGCGCCATAGCCCAGGAATCGACCTCCCGGGCGAACGGACCCGAAGGCTTCCCGACCCAACTGGCCCCCAGCCCCGTCGAAGACCACGTCGAAGCCGGTACCGCCGGTCGCCTCGAGAGCGCGCTTGGCCCAGCCTGCTTCGGAGTAATCGACAAGCAGGTCGGCGCCGGCGTTGTGGGCCGCTTCCAACTTGCGCCCACCGCGGGCTGCTCCGACAACGCGAGCGCCACTCTGGTGAGCGAGCTGCACGGCCAGAATGCCGAGACCGCCAGCCGCCGCCGTGACCAGGGCGGTCTCACTCGATTCGATCCCGGCCACCTCGAGCAACTTGAGTGCCGTTCGGCCGTCGTGCTGTAGCGCCGCAGCCTCTTCCAGGCCCAACCCATCAGGAATGGGAACCAGCGCCTCGGCCGGGACCGCAGCCCGTTCGGCGTAACCACCTTGGCCACCGGTATCGGCGACCACCGGCCTTCCCATCCAGCTTGCGTCGACATCGTCGCCGACAGAGGCCACCCGCCCGGCCACCCCGGCACCGGGAACGTAGGGCGGCTGTATCGGGAACCAGCCTGAGGCGTGACCGCTTCGGATCTGCGTGTCGAGAAAGAGGACGGGGACAACGGCCACATCGATGACCACCTGACCGGGCTCAGCCACCAGGTCCGGCACTTCCCGAGGGACCAGGACCTCGGGTCCGCCGAATGCCGCCACTTCTACGATCAACATTGATCTTCGCTCTCCTCGTCCAATGCCGCCAACCGCGGGCCCCGGTCAGCCTGACAATGACTGTAAATGTTCAAGTGCGATTTAAGTCAAGGACGGTTTGAGCCAGGGCCGATTGGGGTCGAGGGCGCTGACACGCGTTCGCACCTGGCGACGTCCGCGCCGGAGGGGACGGCACTAGCGTGGCCACCCGCACCAGTTCGCGGCGGTCATCAAGATCGGAATCAACCATGTGGGCTCGAGGCATTGTCGGTGTTGTGCTGTGCGTGATTGGTGCGGTATTCGTCGCACAGGGAACCAATGCGCTGGGCGGGTCACAGATGATGAGCGGCCACGGTGGCTATGCGGTGCTCGGCGGGGTCGTGATCGTGATCGGCCTGGCCCTTCTGGTATGGGCGAACCGTGTCCGGAGGAACCGCATGGATCGAGCCCACTGAATTCTCGGGCGTCTGGGTTCGAGACCGCCGACCGCGGTGGCCCGATGCATATCCCGGGACACAGACGGCTACCTTCAACGTCGGGCAGGCGGGCCAGGAAGAGACATCGATCCCGACCCGGAGGAATAATCGTGCAGAGGGACCACCGGAGAGCGAGGGGTGCCGGTGGTTGATCTCCTCGCTATCGCATTTCTCGGGGGCCTCATCACCGGCATCTCACCGTGCATCGTCCCCGTCCTACCCGTGGTCGTGGCCGGCGGCTCGACCGGCACCAGTAGGGCCCGCCCATTCCTGATCATCGCCGGCCTGGTGGTGAGCTTCAGCGTGACCGAGCTGGTGGGCAGCACCGTGCTCAGCGCCATCGGCCTACCGCAGAACCTGCTCTTCTGGTTGGGCATTTCCCTGTTGCTCATCCTGGCCGTGGGCCTCATGGTTCCGCTGATCGGCGAACGGCTCGAGCGCCCCTTCGCCCGTCTGGGCACCTCGCGCTATGCCACCTGGGGTGGTGGGTTCGTCCTCGGTCTCAGCCTGGGCCTGGTCTTTGTCCCCTGTGCTGGTCCGGTGCTGGCCGCCATCTCGGTGGCTGCCGCCAATCACCGGGTGGATGCATCGTCGTTCTTCGTCACCCTGTTCTACGCCTTGGGGGCCACGCTCCCCCTGTTGATCTTCGCGTTGATCGCCCAACGGGCCGTCACCGGATGGCAGAAGCTGCGGACCCATTTGCCCGCCGTCCGCCGCGTCGCCGGCGCGGTGCTGGCGGTGACCACGTTGGCCATCGCGTTCGGCCTGCTCGATCCCCTCCAACGTTCCGTGCCCGGCTATACCTCAGCGCTCGAGAACAACATCGAGGGCAGCTCGTCGATTTCCAAACAGCTACACGCGTTGAGCGGCGAGCATGCCAACTCCTTTGCCGCCAAGCAGGCCAACACGGCAACCCACAAGACGTCGTCCCTCCCCGACCTGGGCAAGGCGCCCAACTTCACCGGCATCGTGGACTGGCTCAACACGCCGGGCAACAAGCCTCTGAGCCTGGCCGGGCTACGGGGCAAGGTCGTGCTGGTCGACTTCTGGACCTATTCGTGCATCAACTGCCAGCGTGCCCTGCCCCACGTGGAGGCGTGGGACAACGCCTACAAGAAGGACGGCCTGGTGGTAGTGGGAGTCAGCACCCCGGAGTTCGCCTTCGAACACGTCGTCTCCAACGTGGCCAGCGCGGCCGGCAGCCTGGGTGTCCACTACCCCATCGCCATCGACAACAACTACGCGACGTGGAACGCCTACAACAACGAGTACTGGCCAGCCGACTACCTGATCGACCCGACTGGAAACGTGCGCGCCTACGACTTCGGCGAGGGTGGGTACTCGACCATGGAATCGGACATCCGATCGCTGCTGACCGCCAACGGCGAGACCGACCTTCCCGCCCGAACCGACGTGGCCAACAAGACCCCGACCACGCAGACCACCCAGGAGAGCTATCTGGGCTATCAGCAATTGCAGTACGCAGTGGGTACACCGGCCGTGCACGACAAGGCCGCTGACTACCACGCGCCATCCTCCATTCCGTCCAACACCCTGGCGTTCAACGGGTCATGGACGATTCACAAAGAGGAAGCGACGGCAGGCGACGACGCCCAGATCATGTTCCAGTTCACGGCCAACGACGTCTACCTGGTCATGAGCGGGCAAGGCACGGTGGGGGTCTCGTTCAACGGTAAGCCGATGCCCACCGTCAACGTGGATGGGATTCCCAAGCTGTACACGCTCTTCTCCGGGGGCTCGCTGCAGACCGGCGAGCTGACGCTGACCTTCTCGCCGGGGATTCAGGCCTACGACTTCACCTTCGGCTGACGAACAGTCACGATGTCGGCCGAGGACGCTTTGCCACCCGCCACACGAATCGGAGTCCAGACCAGTCATCGTCTATCGCGGCGACCTTGACGTCCACCACGCCAAGGGCAAGAGCCTCGCCGCGGACGATGTTGTCGGTGATGTCGCTCTCATGGCCTCCCGCGCGCCGGGGCCAGGCGATCCACAGCGCCCCGGCGGGGTGGATGCGTTGCACGAGCTCGGGTAAGCGGTCCGGGATCTGACCTGCCACGGTGAAGAAGCTGATCACCACGTCGGCAGCGTTCGGAGGCGAGACATAACTCACCTCGGCCGGTGGGTCGACGAGTCTCCAACCGGCCGGCGCGTTGTCCAGTGACACCCGTTGGCCACACTTGAGCCCGAGCTTTCGGGCTTGGGGTGAACCAGAGCTTCCCGCGGTCACGTCATCACCGAGGTCTGCGTCTCTCCCGCTTGGCCGAGGTGGGCGACGCTGATTTCGAACATGCTGTAACGAGCCGGCGTCCCCTCGCTGTTCCGTTCATGGACGTTCTGGTCAATGGAGAAGTCATGGATCGCACTCGTCTGTGTGCCCAGATCGAAGAGAGCTGACCCATCCCGATGCTTCTCCACGCACCTCGAATCCGCGCCTGACCGATCGTCACCATATGTTGCAAAGCGTCAGTGTAGTCCGGTGACTTTCAATAGCACCGAGTGCCAACGGGCGGCCATGAAGGTCGGTTGTCCGCCGGGGTGCCGAGCAGTCCGCCACGCGACATCGAGTACGAGCCGTGCATCGATGCTCTGCGTGTCTGCGCCAACGACCGCAGTGGCGAGTGAGTCGCCACTGCGGCGAGCACACACACGGTTTCTTCGAAGTTTGCTCCCGCGTGACGACCCGTAAACGGTCCGTTCACCTGATCTCGGTAGTCCAGAGGAGTACGCCTCGCAGAAAGGTAGTCATCCATGCGGACCACTGGAACACGAGTCGGGATACTGGCAGCCACAATCTGCACAGCCTCGATATCGCTTGGCACCGTCGACGTCACCCAAGCTTCGGCCGACCCGGTGCCGACGATCTCGGCGGTCACCTTCACCGCACCGCCGGGGGACTCCCTCGACTATCCCCAAGGGATCTCTGCCAACAACGGCACCGTCTACGTGTCGAACACCTTCGACAACGTGGTGGCCAGCATCGTCGGGCCCACCACCACGACGATCGCCGGCTCCTACGAGGGAATTGGAGAGACCGGGGACAACGGTCCGGCCACCGTCGCCACCTTGGACTCACCGACGGGGACGGCTGTCGACCGACGGGGCGACCTGTTCATTGCCGACACCCAGGACAACGTCGTCCGCAAGATCACACCGAACGGCGTCATCCAGCTCGTGGCTGGCAACGGCACCGAGGGAAATCGGGGTGATGGTGGCTGGGCCACTCACGCCCAACTGGATAATCCGCAGGACGTGGCCGTGAACATCTGGGGCGACGTCTTCATCGCCGACACCGACAACAACGTGATCCGCGAGGTCACTCCGTTCGGCCGCATCACGACCTACGCCGGCAACGGCACCGCCGGCTACAGCGGCGACGGCGGCCGGGCGACGCGGGCGGAGCTGGACTCTCCCACCGGCGTGGCCGTCGACTCCTTCGGCAACCTGTACATCGCTGATGCCAGCAACAACGTGATCCGGAGGGTGTCGATGACCGGCACGATCACGACCGTGGTCGGCAACTACGCCGCCGATCAAGCAAGCGGCGGGCTCGGCGGGTTCAGTGGCGATGGGGGACCAGCAACGAACGCCCAGCTCAACAGCCCTCAGGGGATCGCCATCGACCAATCGGGTGATCTCTTCATCGCCGACACCTTCAACAACGCCATCCGGGAAGTGACGCCCAACGGGACCATCACCACCATCGTCGACAGCGCGGCCACCAAGGGAAGCAGCGGCAACGGAGGTCCAGCCACGTCCGCCAAGCTCAACACGCCGTCCGCGGTGACGGTGGACAACAGCACTGGTGACGTCTACATCGCGGACACGTCCAACAGCAAGGTCCGCGAAGTGACGGGACTCCCGGTCCCCGGCGCCCCAGCCGGCGGCCCGGTGGCGCCGGGCTGGAATCGCTAACCCGATCGAACACGAGACCCAGACCGAAAGGAATCCTTGTGACAGAAGAAACCTCTCCCCTCATGTCCCCCATCTCCCGCCGCCAGCTTCTGAAGGGAACAGCGGTGGCTGCCGCAGGTACCGCGTTGGCTGCGTACCTCCCGGCCAGCGTGCGGAAGGCGATGGCCGCCACCGACCCCACGGCGAGCTTCAACCTCAGCCAGGTGAAGCACATCGTCCTCCTGATGCAGGAGAACCGCAGCTTCGACCACTACTTCGGGACGCTGTCTGGCGTGCGGGGCTTCGGCGACCGGAAGGCCATGACACTCGCCTCTGGCCGCTCGGTGTTCCAGCAGCCAGATCCGGCCAACCCTGATGGGTTCCTGCTGCCGTATCACCTCGACTCGACCACCTCGGCAGCGCAGGCCATTCCCTCCCTCAGCCATCAATGGCAGATCCAGCACGCCTCCTGGGCCAACGGCAACATGGACGGCTGGCTCCGATCGCACATTGCCGCGGACAGCGACAACGCGGGCCCGTACACCATGGGCTATTACACGAGCGCCGACATCCCGTTCCAGTACGCGCTGGCCAACGCCTTCACCATCTGCGACAACTATTTCTGTTCGGTCCTCGGCCCGACCCATCCCAACCGCTACATGTGGATGACCGGCACCGTGGACCCCACCGGCCAACACGGTGGGCCGGCCCTGGACAACAACGCACCCAACGGCACCTACAGCTGGACGACCACCGCGGAGCGGCTCCAGAACGCCGGCATCTCGTGGAAGTGCTACCAGCAGGCGGACAACTACGGCACCAACGTGCTCGAGTTCTTCAGCCAGTTCATCAATGCTCCGCAATCCTCGAGCTTGTACCAGAACGCCTTCGGGGTGAGCACCCTCTTCGGCGGGGGCACGGCCAGTGACCCGACCATGGCTTTCGAGGAGGACTGCGCCAACGGGACGCTCCCCACGGTGAGCTGGATCTTCCCTACCAGCGTGGCTTCAGAGCACCCCTCGTTCCTGCCCGCTGCCGGTGCACAGTTCGTGGCCTCCAAGATCGAAGCCCTGGCCGCCAACGAGGACCTGTGGAACTCGACCGTCTTCATCCTCAACTACGACGAGAACGACGGTCTCTTCGACCACGTGCCGCCGATCACTCCCCCACCGGGAACGCCCGATGAGTTCGTGACGCTGAACTCCCCCGGCGGAACCCCCGGTGGCGGGTTGCCCATCGGGTCAGGGTTCCGGGTCCCCGCCATCATCATGTCTCCGTGGACGGTCGGCGGCTACGTGTGTAGCGATGCTTTCGATCACACCTCGGCCCTCCGGTTCATCGAGCGCGTCACCGGGATCACCGAACCCAACATCAGTGACTGGCGCAGAAGCACGTTCGGCGACTTCACCGCTGCCTTCCAGCGATCAACGGAGGCGGCACCGACCATCCCCGCAGCCAGTCCGTCGGCCACGGCGGCCGAGCTCGCATACCAGACCTCTCAGTCGAAGCTGCCGCTGCCCGCCTTCCCCGGGAGTGCACAGACTGCTCCAGCCCAGGAATCGGGTTCACGACCGACCATTGGCTGAGGCGACCTGAGGGCTGAAAGCGGCTGAGGCGGCTTGAGGCGGCGTGAGGCGGCGTGAGGCCTGAACAGCAACGGCAACATCGGCGTTCGGTCGCCCGCGCCCGGCCGCTAACACTCGGCCGAGGGCCCTTGGTCGCCCGCGCCCGGCCGCAAACACCTGGTCGCCTGCGCTCGGCAGGTCCTCTCGCCGGGCGAAGGACATGTGGCTGTGGTCGGAATAGTTAGGCTTGTCCTTTACTTTTGGGTCGTCGCGACGTACACTTAACTGTGTGCCTAACCAATCGGGTCTTGACACTGTGTTCCAAGCGCTGGCCGATCCAACCCGTCGCGCCATCATCGAGCGCCTGGTCGCCAGTCCGGCCTCGGTGAGCGAGCTCGCTCGCCCCTTGGCCATGTCGTTGCCCGCGGTTATGCAGCACATTCAGGTGCTCGAGGCCTGTGACCTCGTCCGGTCGGAGAAAGTCGGCCGGGTGCGGACCTGTCACGTCGAGCCAGACGCATTGCGGCGTCCCGAAGACTGGATCAGCGGGCAACGCACGGCGTGGGAGCACCGTCTCGACCGGCTCGGTGAGTACCTCGCCGACCAATCCGACCCGCAACCGAGAGGAACGACATGATGGACGAACACTCAGCAGTACATGCCACCTTCACCCTCGAGCGCACCTATGGTGCATCGCGTCGTGACGTCTTCGCAGCTTGGGCGGACCCCGTCGCCAAGGCTCGGTGGTTCTCCGGACCTGAATCCGACTACCAGCTCGAATTCAGGGTCGGAGGGCGCGAGGTCACGCATGGCAACAACAACGGCACGCGAATGACCTTCGAGTCCTTCTATCGGGACATCGTCCCCGACGAGCGAATCGTGTACACGTCCACGCTGTCGGCGGACGAGGTGCTCTCGACGGTGTCCCTGACGACGGTGGAGCTCACCCCGTCGGGCGATGGCACCCGGTTGGTTCTCACCGAGCAGGGCGCCTTTCTCGACGGCCTCGAGCAACCGAGCTGGCGGGAACAAGGAACCGGCGACTGGCTCGATGCCCTTGGGACGGACCTGAAGGACAGATCGCGGACCTGACCGGCCGGAGTCAGCCAGCCCCAGGCGGCAGACCGTCAACGCAGCCCCAGGCGGCAGGCCGTCAACGCAGCCCCAGGCGGCAGGCCGTCAACGCAGCCCCAGGCGTTCCAGTTGGTCCCCGGGAGCCTCCAGTTCGACGAGGGCGATACGAAGGAGGTCCACCATTTCCGATTCGACCGCCTCGCCGGTTCGGTTCTCCGACTCCGCGGGATCGACGGCGAGGTCATAGAGGTGATGCTGGTCGACGCTTCCGCCCATGACCCAAAAGGGCAGGCGATCGCCGGCCGCGAACGGCTGTCGGATGACCGGAACCGTCGAGCCCGGCATATGGTCCAGCCACGCTCGATCGTCGGGGTCGGGCAGCCCTTGAACCCCAGGGATGGGAATGGGCATAGTCGACCATCGGTTCGACCACAGAGACAGCGGGAAGTTGTCGCCCACAGCGGCGCGGGCGTACTTGTGCCGGCCGTCGTGGATCTGGACCCACCCGCCGAAGTAGCCGCCGAGCGCCCAGTCGCGCACCGAGTCGACCCGGCCCCAAAGCAGGGGGACGAGCGAAGAGCCGTGGGTTCGGTGCTCGACCTCGACCCCGAACGCCTCGGCGATGGTTGCGTGAAGGTCGACGGTGGTCGTCAACGCCGCAGAGGACCGGCCTCCCTCGATCCCCGGCCAGTGGATCAGCAGAGGAAGATGGCCCAAAGGCTCATAGGTCGGCAACAAGGGCTTTCCCCAGACGTCCTTTCCCTCTCGGACGTCGCCCAGGTAGTGACCATGATCCGTGCACACGATGACCGCGGTGGTCTCCCACAGGTCCCGTTCGTCCAGGGCCGAGAGGATCTCGCCGAACCAGTGATCGATCATCGTCAGCTTGGCGCCGTAGTTGGCCCTGATGTGGCGGCCCTCTGCTTCGCTCAACCAACCCTCGCTGATGGCCCCATTGGCGTAAGGAGGCCAGATGATGTCATCGCCCTCCCAAGGGGAGTCTTCGTATTGCCCGTTCCACGGCTCGGGCGTGTCGAAGGGTTCGTGCGGATCGAACTCGTCGACGAAGAGCAGCCACGAGTCATGGTGTGGCGTCGCTTCCCGGAGCCATTCGGCTGCGGCCCGCATCACCCGTGGTCCGGGAAAGTCAGCTTCAGCCCGAAAGAACGTCCGCGAGCGGTCATAGCCATGCTCGTGACCGAGGCCCCGGCCGAACATCTTTTCCATGTACCAGTCTCCCGGACGCGCCGGCCGGGCCGGGGCTCCGACCCACGTCGGGTCCAGGTAGGACTTCCATGGGTCGTTCTCGTGCCCTCTGAGGTACTCCCAGCTGAAGAAGTCCGTGTGGTAGTTCTCGCCACCGGTCTCGAACAAGTGAGGGTGATCACTGACCAGCATGGTGGTCACGTGCTGTTGGCGGAGGTGCCACGTGATGGGGTGCTCCCACAGTTCCACCGACCCCCACGGCTTCCACAGGAAATCGATGGCGCCGCACAGGATGTCGTGGCGAGCGGGCATGCAGGGCAGGGATCCGGCCACGTGGTTGTCGAACCGGGTCGCCCGACCGGCAAACCGATCGAGGTTCGGCGTCTCGAATTCGGTACCGCCGTAGCAGCCGAGCATGTGTCGGTTCAGCGAATCGAGCAGCACCACCACCACATTGGTGGGTCCGCCCGACCCGGCGGCCGAGGCGGTGGATTCCGAAACAGTCATCGACCGCTCTTTCTTGGGTATCCGGGTTCCTGGGTGTGCAGGTTGCTGGGTGTCCGGGAGCATGGCCCGCCGGCTCCCGCCAGAGGGCGGCGTCGGAGGTCATAAAACCATACTTGATTGGTCAACTTTATGGGTTAGTGTATTTGGACCACTCGACGCATTCCGAGGAGAAACGCATCATGGCCGATTGGGGATTCGAGACTCGACAGATCCATGCCGGCGCGGTGCCCGACCCCACCACCGGGGCCCGGGCTGTGCCCATTTACCAGACCACGAGCTACACGTTCCGCGACACCTCCCACGCCGCCGCCCTCTTCGGCCTGGAAGAGCTGGGCAACATCTATACCCGCATCATGAATCCCACCCAAGCGGTCTTCGAGGAACGCGTGGCTGCGCTCGAAGGAGGCGTGGCTGCGCTGGCTGTGGCCAGTGGACAAGCGGCCGAGACCGTCGCTCTGTTGAACCTGGCGGAGAACGGCGGCCACATCGTGTCTTCGGCCTCCCTTTACGGGGGCACCTACAACCTGCTGCACTACACGTTCCCCAAGCTCGGCGTCGAAGTCACCTTCGTTGACCCCGAGGACCGGGACGCCTGGCGGGACGCCATCCAGCCCAACACCAAGGCGCTGTACGCAGAGACGATCGGGAACCCCAGGGGTGACATCCTCGATTTCGAGTCCGTCTCGACCATCGCCCACGAGCACCGCGTACCGTTGGTCGTCGACAGCACGGTGACCACGCCCTATCTGGCCCAGCCCCTCCAGCACGGCGCCGACATCGTCGTGCACTCGGCCACCAAGTTCATCGGTGGTCATGGGACCTCCATCGGCGGCATCATCGTCGATGGAGGCACCTTCGACTACGAGGGCAGCGGCCGTTTCCCGAACTTCACCGAGCCTGATCCCAGCTATCACGGCCTGATCTTCTCGCAGCTCCCCGAGGCCCTGTTCCCCGCCCGGTACGTTTTGAAGGCCCGTTTGCAGTACCTCCGGGACATCGGCCCCGCCATTGCTCCGCTGAACTCGTTCCTGTTTCTCCAAGGGCTGGAGACCCTCAGCCTCCGGATGGAACGCCACGTCCAGAACGCCACTGCGGTGGCTCAGTGGCTCGAGGCCCGTGACGAGGTGTCCTGGGTCAGCTACGCCGGCCTCGAGTCGAGCCCGTGGCACGAGCGGCAATTGCGCTACCTGCCCAACGGGGCTGGAGCGATCGTGTCCTTCGGGATCAGTGGAGGAGCGGAAGCCGGGCGGCGATTCATCGAAGGACTCGAGCTCTTCAGCCATCTCGCCAACGTCGGCGACGTGCGCAGCCTGGCCATCCATCCCGCTTCGACCACCCACTCCCAGCTGGCCGAGGCGGAGCAGCTTACCGCGGGCGTGTCACCCGATCTGGTCCGTCTGTGCGTGGGCCTCGAGACCCTCGACGACATCGTCGCCGACCTGGAAGCCGGATTCCGCGCCGCCAAGGGTACGTGAGCAAGAACTCATCACGCCGTTTGCGCCAGCCGAACGAGAGTCCGGGTGGCCGTCGGCTCGTCCCGCTGTTCAGCGATGGCGTCCGGCTCGAGGGAGGTGGCCGTCTCGATTCGGTCGAAGTGGCCTACGAGACGTGGGGCACCCCCAACTCGGGAGGCACGAACGCCGTGCTGGTCCTCCATGCCCTGACCGGCGACTCCCACGCCGCCGGTCGGGCCGGGCCCGGACATCCCACCCCGGGCTGGTGGGACGCCCTCATTGGCCCTGGTGCTGCGATCGACACCGATCGGTTCTTCGTCGTGTGCCCGAACGTCTTGGGTGGCTGCGGCGGAACTACTGGTCCCGGCTCGCCCGCACCGGACGGCAACCCCTACGGCTCGCGGTTTCCGCTCGTCACCATTCGCGACCAGGTGAACGTGGAAGCGGCGTTGGCCGACCACCTCGGTATCGATCAATGGGCGGCGGTGATCGGCGGTTCGATGGGCGGCATGCGTGCCCTCGAATGGTGCGTCGGTCATCGCGACCGGGTCAACCGCGCCCTGGTGCTGGCGGTCGGGGCAGCGGCGTCGGCCGAACAGATCGCACTGTGCTCGCTCCAGGTGCGGGCCATCCGGGCTGATCCGTCGTTTCAGGATGGCGACTACTACCACAGTGCCTTCCGGCCGACCGAGGGCATGGCCATCGCCCGGGGAATCGGACAGGTGAGCTACCGCACACCCGGAGAGCTCGAGGCACGGTTCGGCCACAACGGGCAGGACGGCGAGAGCCCGCTCCAAGGCGGCCGCTACTCGGTGGAGTCCTACCTCGAGCACCACGGTGACAAGCTCGCCGCCCGATTCGATCCCAACTCCTACGTGGTCCTCAGCCAGGCCATGAATCACCATGACGTCGGTCGAGGACGAGGTGGAGTTGCGTCGGCGTTGCAACAGGTCACAGCGGACGTGACCGTCGCCGGCATCGCCACGGACCGGCTCTACCCGATCGAGTCCCAGCACGACATAGCCCGCCTCTTGGCCGATGCCACCGAGGTCCGAGTGATCAACTCGCAGGCCGGCCACGACGGGTTCCTGATCGAAGTCGATGCGGTGGGCACCATCCTCAAGGAAGTCTTGTCCTGATGTGCGTGCCACTCGCCCCCAGACAGGCACTCGCTGCCGGACAAACACTCGCGGCCAGACGAAGGAGTCAATGAACGATGGCGATCACCCTGCACTGGTTCCTGCCCACCTCGGGCGACAGTCGAAACGTCGTCCCGGGATCAGGCGGCCACGGTCGTCCGGCCTCGCTCGAGTACCTGGCCCAGATCGCCCGGGCGGCCGACGATCTTGGATTCGACGCTGTCCTGACGCCCACGGGAACGTGGTGCGAGGACGCCTGGCTGGTGACGGCTACCCTGAGCCAGCACACCACACGGCTTCGGTTCCTGGTGGCCTTCCGGCCAGGTATCACCAATCCAACACTTGCCGCCCAGCAGGCGGCCACGTTCCAGCGCCTCACCGGCGGCCGGCTGCTGATCAACATCGTCACCGGTGGCGACTCCGAAGAGCAGCGACGGTTCGGCGACTGGTTGTCCCACGACGAGCGCTACGCCCGGACAGACGAGTTCCTCACCATCGTGCGAGGCGCCTGGAGCGGCCATCCGTTCGACTTCAGTGGACAGCACTACCAGATCGCCGGCGCCACCGTCCTGGACCCTCCCGCACCGATACCGGAGGTCTTCTTCGGAGGAGCGTCCGCCGCGGCAGAAGACGTTGCCGCCCGCCAGGTCGACGTCTACCTCCTGTGGGGCGAGACCCCCGCCATGGCCAAGGAACGCATCCAACGCATGCGGGAGAAGGCCGAGGCGGCGGGCAGGGAGATCCGATTCGGCATGCGCCTCCATGTCATCACCCGGGACACCGAGGGCGAAGCGTGGGCCGAGGCCGACCGTCTCTTGGACACGATGGACTCGGCGCTCATCGACGCCGCTCAGCAGGTGCTGGCCAAGAGTGAATCGGTAGGGCAACAACGCATGCGCTCGCTCCACGATGGAAGTCGACAAGACCTGGAGGTGAGCCCGAACCTGTGGGCCGGCATCGGCCTGGTCCGCCCGGGAGCGGGGACGGCGCTGGTCGGCAGCCACCAACAGGTGGCCGAACGCCTCTTCGAGTACCACGAGCTCGGGCTGGACGAGTTCATCCTCTCGGGTCACCCGCACCTCGAGGAGGCCTACGCGGTGGGAGAAGGCGTCCTCCCCCTCGTGGTCGACCGCGACAGACGCCAAGCGAAAGAGGACTTCTCGCCGTGGCGCCGCCGGTACCCGGCGAGCGAACCGGCCACTACCAGTTGATCGGAAACCACCAGCTGACCTGATCGGCTCGCCGACCGAGCCTTTGTCGTCGGCCGACAGGGTCAGGTCGGCCGCCGTACCACGACCGACCTATTGGTGTGGGTCCATGACCGGCAGACCCCGACCGGGATCCAAGACGCCCAGCTCAGCCATAAACCGGTCCCGGTAGGCGTCGAACTCCGGTCCACCGATGCGACGTGGCCGAGGGAGGTCGATGGTCAAGTCGAGCGAGATCTGTCCGTCCTTGAGCACGAACACACGGTCGGCAAGCAATACGGCCTCCTCGACGTCGTGGGTCACCAACAGCACACCAGGCCGGTGACGAGCGCACAATTCGGCGACCAGGGCCTGCATCTTGAGGCGGGTCAGGGCATCGAGGGCGGCGAAGGGCTCGTCGAGCAACAAGAGCTCGGGCTGTCGCACCAGGGCCCGGGCCAGCGCCACCCGCTGGGCCTCTCCCCCCGAGAGCGTTCCCGGCCAGACGTCGGCGTGGCCTTCCAGGCCGACCTCACGGAGGGCCGTGACAGCGATGTCTCGGGTTCCCGACTGCCGGGGGAGGCCAATGACAACGTTGTTCCACACCCGCATCGATGCAACCAGTCGGGGCTCCTGGAAGACGGTGGTCCGTGCCTCGGGCACGAACACGTCGCCTCTCGACGTGGTCTCGAGGCCCAAAAGCACTCGTAATAGGGTGGTCTTCCCGCTGCCCGAGGCACCGAGGAGGGCCACGAACTCGCCCCGGCCGACGGTCAGATCCAGGTTGGACAGGACATCTCGAACCCCAAAGGTCTTGGTGACCCCCTCGACGATAACGGCACGGTCATCGGCCCCTATGACAGTCATCGCACTGCCATCTGACGCCGCCACGGCATTGCCGCTCGCTCGATGAGCCGGACGATGACATCGGCCACGATGCCCATGAGCGCGTAGATGATGATGCAGACCACGAGGACGGAAACCTGATTGAAGCTGGCGGCCTGGTTGGCCAGATAGCCGATGCCCTTGTTGGCATTGATCGTCTCGGCGAATACCAGGGCGACGATCGAGATGCCGGCCGAGAACCGCAGCCCGGTCAGGATGGACGGAAGAGACAGGGGGATGACCACCTGTCGGATCAGTCTCCACCCTCGGAGGCCGAAGGAACGAGCGGCTTCTACCACCCGTCGATCCACGTTGCGAACACCATTGGAAGTATTCAGGTACATGGGGAACAGCGTGGCCAGAGCGATCAGGGCCACTTTGGCCGTCTCGCCGATGCCGAACCACACGATGAACAAGAAGATGACCGCGGGGAAGGGGATGACCCGGAACATCTGCAGCGACGAGTCGAGCAACTCCTCACCCAACGAGAACAGCCCCACGATGATGCCCAGGATGAGGCCGATGCCCCCTCCGATAGCCAGGCCGATGCCGGCGCGGGCCAACGATATTCCGATGTCCCCGAGCAGGTCCTTGTGGGCCAACAGGTCCACGAAGCTGCTCCACGTAGTCGCAGGCGAGGACAGGACCGTGGGGTCGATCACTCCGGTACCGGTGAGCAGCCACCACAGGCCGACTATGGCCAGGGGTACGAGGATCCGGAACAGGAGGGAGACACGCTTGCTCCGATCGGCCTGGTGCTGGACGATGGGCCTGATCAGTCCGGGCACTGCCTGATCCGACGTCCCAGCGAGGCGCACCGAATCCGGGGACACCGTGTGGGAGTGGCGTTGGGCGAGGTCAGTCATATCTGTTCGCTCCATCACGTCTCATAAGCCGGTCAGGCCAGCTGCGGCAGAGATTTGCTTGTTGAGCTTCAAATCGAAGACCGAGTTGACCTTGATCTTCTTAGGGATGAGGCCGAGGCTGAAAAACGTGTCCGCCTCCTGCTGCTGATAGGTGATGATGGCCGGGGTGATGGGGGTGCCCACGGCCTGTGCCGATGCGACCGCTTCTTTGGCCACGGCCAGGGTAACGCCGTAGGTCTTCACATAGGTCTCGGCAGCCAGATTCGGGTTCTTCCTAAGAACAGCAATGGCCTTGTAGAAACGATTGATGAAATCCGTGATGGCCGCTGTCTTTTGGGGATTGTTGAGTGCCGCTTGGCTGGCTACCAGATAGCCCAGCACCTTGATGTACCCCGCTCCGCTGATCAACTGCTTTACCTTGCCACCGGCCAGGTCGATGCCGGCAAGAGGTTGGGGCACGATGGCCGCGTCTACCTTCCCGCTGGTTACCGCGGTTGAACCGGCGGTGAAGTTCAGGTTGTCCACCGTGACCGCGCTGTAGGGAATCTTGGCCTTCTTCAGCACCTGGACCAGGAGGTACTGCTCGACCGTGCCTTCTTGTACGGCGATGGTCTTCCCGCGGAGCTGAGAGACCTTCTTGATGGGCGAGTTCTTCGGCACCAGGAAGGGAAAGGGCGAGGTGTTCGGGTTGGCAGCCGAGGTCGCGGCCACAACCTTGATCGGGTCCCCGGCGGCCTGACCAAAGATCGTAGGCGTTTCGGCCACGTCCCCGAGGTCGACGGAGCCACCGGTCTCAGCAGCGATGATCGGCGGTCCACCCACGAACTCGCTATAGCTCACTTTGTACGGGGCGCCATTCAGTGCTCCCGTGGCTGCGAAGATGGTCTGGTACTCCTTGAACTGGTCGGCAAAATTGAGGGTTACCCCGGACAAGTTGACCGGGCTAGTGGTGGACGTCGTGGCTGCGGCGGACGCACTCGAGGCTGAGACACCGACGATCATCGAGGTCAGCGAGACAAACGCCGTCAGCAAGACAGCAACGCGGCGACGCCAGTTGGAGCCGCTCACGCTTGGGGATTGTCGACGCATACCAGTCCTTTTTTGAGAGTGCTCGAGTTGTGCGAGAAAGGGAACGGGGTCTTAGGGGTAAAACGAGATGTCCGAAAGACGAAAGGGTGCCGGGACTCGGCACGGGGCTCAGAAAGGCTTGTCGCCCTTGATCGTCACCCGCTGGATGACCCGGTGCTCGTTCCCGTAGTCGGTGATGGCGTAGTGCATCGTCGTCCGGTTATCCCAAAAGCCGAGGTCGCCCTCTTCCCACCGATAGCGGACCACGAATTCGGGTGTCGCCATGTGGTCGTAGAGGAAACGGAGAATGGTGTCGCTCTCCTTCGTGGTCACGCCCTTGATCTTGATGGTGAAGCCCGGGTTGACGAACAGGCTGCGTCGTCCCGTCTCGGGATGAGTACGGACCACTGGGTGCTCGACCGGCTCCAGCTTGGTGAACTTCTTGCCTTCCCACTCCCCTTCACCGATCAGGTCCAGGAGCTTGCCGAAGGCATGGTTCCCGTCGTGGATGGCGGTCAAACCGTCGACCAGGTCCCTGATCGGTTGGGAGAGCCCCTCGTACGCCGCGTTGGTATCGGCCCACAAGGTGTCGCCGCCAGCAGGAGGAATGACGATGGCGTTGAGGATGGATCCCAGCGGGGGCGTTTCCACGAACGTGACATCGGTGTGCCACTTGTCGCGATCGCCGTAGTCGTTGCTCAGGCCGACCTTGGACTTCTTCTCGCTCTCGACGATCTGGCGGGCCTGGGTGTAGTCGATCTCGAAGACCTCACGGTGCTCCCCGAGGCCGGGGATCACCGGATGCGCGTTGGTGATCTCCCCGAAGTAGGTGGCGAAGCTCTTGTGCTCCTCGGGGGACAGGTGCTGGCCGGGGAGGAAGATCACCTTGTAGTCGAGCAGGGCCTGACGGATGGCCGCCACGACCTGGGGGCTCAGCTCTTGGTGAAGGTCGACGTTGCGGATCTCTGCGCCGATCGTTCCCGACAGAGGGGCGATATCGAGTTGGACGGGCGTCTCGGTGGTAGTCGTCATGGATTCCTCGGATTCGGGTTGACGCTGATGCGGGTCGGATAGCTAATCCTGACTATGTCTGTCAACAATGTCAAATCGATAGGAATTCTTTTATTTTCGCCCTAGGGAGTCGGTCGCGTCGGCGCGATCGTTTGTCGATTGGTCGAGCCTGTTGGGTCTGTTGGGCCTGTTCGATTGGTCGGGCCTGTTGGGCTGGTCAGGCCTGTTGGGCCGCGAACCCGTTGCCTGCTGCACAACGTCCTCGATGCTGATCTTGCCCAGTCGGATCCTCGCTTCAGCGCTCACCTCGGTCCATACGGCGCCCAATTCGTCCGCCCCGATGGCCTCCTCGTTCCATTCGGCACAGGTGACAGGAAGGGCCGAGGTGATTGGGCCATCAATCGCATCGATCACCTCTGCCAATGTGACGTGCCTGGGATGGCCATTGAGGAAGTACCCGCCGTTTCGTCCTCGCCGTGCGGTAAGGATTCCCGCCCGCCTACAACCGGCGAGTAGCTGACCGGCGAACGGAGCCGGAAGGCCCGTGCGAGCGGCCAATGTCGATACCGATGTCGGCTCAGCCGTCGGGTGTAGAGCCAGGGACACGACCAGCCGACAGGCAGCGTCGCCGGCTGCACTCACCCTCATGCCCGATCCCGCCCTGCCGCCGTCTTGGGCTGCTGGGGTCGCTCCGAGAGGAACCTCGGCCCTGGTGCCGTCTCGAAGGTCACCCGCACCGCCGTCATGAGCAGCCCTGCACCCCGATCCAGGCGCACGACGCCGGGTCCGGGTTTGGGCAGCCTTTTGTCGGACAACTCACCCTCGGGTCTCCTATGCCGGCTGGCGTTGGGACAGCGCGCCGATGCCCCAGGCCTCGGCGTACTCCTCGAGATCCAACGGATAGGAGAACCAGGCAACCAGGCGTCCGGCTCGGAAGGTGCAGAGGTTCGCCGTTTCGTACGAGCGCATCCGCTCGTCCCGTTGGAAGCGGTACCGCAACAACACCACGTTCTCGCGTTCGCCGGATAGAACCAGGGACACCGACGTTTCCAGGGTGCTACCCGCCAGGGCCTCCATCGATTGGTGCCAGTTGACGATCTCTCGCTTGGGAACGATCGTCGTCCGCGCGCTCGTCCCGCGGGCCGTCAGGCTCATGTCGTCCGCACAACACCCGAGAAACGTGACCAGATCGCCATCGCTCAACGCGGCAAACAGGACGTGCAATCGGTCTTCATCGGTGAGTTCCATGTGACTTCTTCCAGGGCTTATGGCAATGACGTCGGAGCACAGCTCCGTACCCTAGTTAATCTGACTTAACCCATCGACTTTGTCAATCACAGGCGGTGCCGCGAAGGGCTACCGTTTGTCGGCATGGACACACAGACCACCGAAATCGCCGACGGTATCTACCGCTTCTCTACTTTGGTTCCCGAAATCGGACCCACCGGCTTTACGTTCAACCAGTACCTCATCGACGACGAACAGCCCCTCCTCTTCCACACCGGGCAGCGAGCGATGTTCCCTGCCCTCGCCGAGACCATCGCTCGGATAACCCCGCTCGACGGGCTTCGCTGGATCACCTTCGGCCATGTCGAGGCGGACGAGTGCGGCGCCATGAACGAGCTGCTTGCTGCCGCGCCTCAGGCCGAGGTGGCGCACGGCGCTCTTGGCTGCATGGTGTCGCTCAACGACCTGGCCGATCGGTCGCCCGTGCCACTCGCTGACGGTCAGGTCATCGAGCTCGGTGCACATCGTGTCCGGCACATCGACACACCCCACGTCCCCCATGGCTGGGAGGCTCGGATCCTCTATGAGGAAACTACAAACACCCTCCTCTGCGGAGACCTCTTCACCCAGCTCGGCAACGGACCGGCCACCACGACCGACGACATCGTCGGCCCCGCCGCACAGGCAGAAGACATCTTCGGGGCGAGTTGTCTCACTCCGAACACGGGTCCGACCATCCGGCGACTGGCCGACCTCGCACCTTCCACACTGGCGGTCATGCACGGATCCTGCTTCACCGGCGATGGAGCGAACGCACTCCTGGCCCTGGCCGATGAGTACGACAGGCGTCTCGAAGGCGCCAGCTCCTAACCGCACGCCTTTCGGCGCCCCACGACAGCAGGCGGCAACAGCAAGCCCGTCGGTCAGCGAAGCGTGCCGTGCCGCCTGGTTCGGGCGCTGAAGCGAACGAACTGACCTTGATCTTAAGAAGTGGTCCACCGCATGGGGTCAAGCCCAAATGTGTGGGGACGGAGGGATTCGAACCCTCACTGGAGGCGGTTTAAGCGCCCTGCCTCTACCTGTTGGGCTACGTCCCCCGGCAGCAGATTAGGCGGCCGAGGGGCGGGTCGGCGTCGTGGTCACGGAGCCAGTTCGCTTCCGATCGTCGACGGCGGAAGTGCGGTCAACAGCGCCAGCAACTCTTCGTCCCGCGGAGCATCGACCGCACGCCACATGCCTTCGGAGCCAGGCCACGGCCCGAACACCATGGTGGGACGACGGATCGGATCCCACACCGGCCACTCTCCGATGAGGTCTGCGGACGGCGAGCCGGTCCAGGCGAACGAGATCCAGGCTTGCCGCATGCCTTCGGAGAGGCGCAAGGCGTCGTCACCGCCGCCCGAGAACTGCTGGACGATCGGATTGTTGACCGTGCCGAAGACAAAGGGAATCTCCAGGGCATGGGCCGACCCCAGGAGGCCGCCGAACGCCGGTGTTTCCCAGGTGAAGAGATAGACGTATGTGCCCGACCCGGGGACATGCGACTCACCGGCCACCCCGACAGACCCGGCCAGGGCGTGGCTATCGGCAAGGAGCACCGACGGGCCCCGGAACACCGAGTCGGTGGCAATGGCCACCCACAGGTCTCGCGGTTCAGTGCCCTCACCTCGAGCGGCCCGAGCACTCCAATACCCCTCGATCAGCCCCTCGGCGCTTTCGGCCGAGGGCACGATGCGCTGAACCCACCGCTGCAGTCCCGCCCGGTCGAGCGCGTTGACTGCCGGAAGGCCAAGGGCAAAGAACGCCGCCTCGTCCCGATTCGTCCCGATAAGCAGAGGGACATCGGCTGAAGCGCCATCAGCAACCGCTGCTTCGGGGGCTTGCGTCAGCAGGCCTCCGTCCACCGTGGGCAGAAAGACCAAGGGGAGGCCGCCATCCCCCATCACCAACTTCTGGCCTACCTCCTGGGCCGCTCGCACCAGCTCCGACGCCGGCACCTGCTCGAGGGCCTGGCGAGTCAGTGGCACCCCCAACTTCTCGGCCAAGTCTTCCGCTCGACCCGCGGCCTCGTCTGCGCTGTGGGTAAAGGGCGGCCCGCTCTCCACGATGGCCCGATGGAAAAGACCGCGCGCGGCGGTAACACCCAGCAGGGCGGAGACGCTCATACCCCCGGCCGATTCTCCGAAGATGGTGACGTTGCCTGGGTCGCCCCCGAAGGCGGCAATGTTGTCGCGCACCCAGACCAACGCGGCGATCTGGTCGGCAATGCCCCAGTTGCCCGAGCCCAACCACTCCTCACCCCCCGCCCAGGCCGACGAGGCCGGTTGCAAGGCAGGATGAGCCAGAAAGCCCAACGCACCCAACCGGTAGTTGATGGTGACGACGATCACGTTGCCCTCGCGGGCCAATGTCCCGCCGCGGTACAGGTCCCCTGCGCCCGTACCCGAATTGAAGCCGCCGCCATGGATCCACACCATCACCGGGCGAGGCTCTCCTCCCAGTCCGCTCGACCAGATGTTGAGGGTCAGGCAGTCCTCCGACTGTTCCTCGGGAGCGCCTCCGACCGACATGCCGGGGATGGGCGGGGTCTGGGGGGCAATGGGCCCGAAGTGGTCGCACTCCTTGATCCCGGTCCACGGCTCGGCCGCCAGCGGTGGCTGCCAGCGGAGGGGACCCACCGGCGGCGCCGCATAGGGAATCCCCGAGAACGACCAGACGCCGTTCCGTTCCACGCCCCGAAGACGTCCGCCGCCGGCCTCCACGATTCCGTCCACGGTTACCTCGGCCCTCGTTCCGGCATCCCTCCGTCATACCCCACGGTTCCGGGCTATGGGCCGGTTGACCTGTGACCAGGGGAGACGCGCTTGGATTTCTCCCACCTCGGGGCTACTGTGACGCAAGTGGCTGTTGTGACCAATGTGAATTCAGCTCGACGGCTGGGCCGGTCCCGCCGCCGGGCGCGCCGGGCGGCGTTGCTGGCCGGCGCCGCGGCCCTGGTTGCCTCCAGCACCTCCATGGCGGCGACGACCGCCATCTGGGCCGCACCGGCTGCCGCGGACGAAATCGGATCGTCGATTACAGCCACCGAGGCCCAAGTGGCGGTGATCGAGGCCCAAATCCAACAACAACAACAGCAGCTGAGCGCCGAGGACGAGCTCTACAACCAGGCCACCGTGCACCTGCAGGCCACCCAGACGGCGTTGGTGGTCACCAACGCCTCGATCGCGGCCGACACCAGCCGGCTGGCTTCTGATCGCCGTCAGCTCACGCAGGACGCCATCAAGTCCTACCTCTACGACTCGTCCTCGACCGGTATCGCCACCATGTTCTCGTCGCCGTCAACGGACGCCGAGGTCCGCGGGACCTACACCCAGATCGTCGTGGGCAATGTGCACCGGGACGTCGCCCGCGTCGATGCCAGCCAACTCCGGCTGGCGGCCACGCAGGCCACACTGGTGTCACAACAGAACGACGAGGCTGCCGAACAGCAACAAGCCCAGCAGGCCGCGGCCGCCGCCCAGGCAACGGCGAACCAGTCCCAGGCCACCCTGGACCAGGTGAAGGGCACCCTGGCCGCCGAGATCGCCCAGCAGGCCGCCGCCCAGGCCGCCCAAGCTGCCCAGGCTGCCGCCGCCGCCCAGGCTGCCGCCAACCAGGCGAAGGCCCAGGCCGCGGCCAACCAGGCGTCCCAGGCCGCGCAAGTGGCCAGCGCGCTCGGCGGAGGCACGACCACTGCGGCGGCCACCCAATCAGCCAACCAGGCCGCTACGTCGGCCGGCAGCTCGGTCTCCGCACCCGCCTCGTCCGGGGACTCTCCCTCCTCGGCCGGCACCGCCGCGGTGAACGCTGCCCTCTCGTACTTCGGCGTGCCCTACGTCTGGGGCGGCGCCAGCCGTGCCGGAGTGGACTGCTCGGGTCTGGTCCTGCTGGCCTGGGGGCAGGCCGGCGTCTCACTTTCGCACTCGGCGGCGGATCAGTACGCCGAGTCGAAGCACATCAGCATGTCCGACCTCGAACCGGGTGATCTCATCTTCTACGACCTCGACGGCGACGGCATCGATCACGTCGTGATCTACGTGGGTGCCAGCCTGAACGGCGCTTCCACCCCGTACGGGAGTGCCACCATCATCCAGGCCGCTCACACCGGGACGGTCGTCACCTACGACCCGCTCTGGTACGGGGGCCTGGTTGGTGCGGCCCGACCCTGAGGTCGACCCGGTCGGAACCTAAGCTGTCGCCCACGCCGATCGACCCAGCTTGCTCCCGTGCCCCCTCCGGGCGACCGACGACCGCACTCCGGCTGAGCGTCGTCGTCCCCGCATATAACGAGGCCCACCGGCTGCATGATGCCTTTGAACGGTTCCGGTTCGCCGTCCGTGCCGGCGCCGTCGATCTCGACCACACCGAGGTCATCGTGGTCGACGACGGCAGCGACGACGACACCTCAGGGCGGGCCCGATCCCTGACCGCTGACCTCCCCCACCACCGCGTCATCCGGCTGCGAGCCAACCAGGGCAAGGGCGCTGCCGTCCGGGCCGGCATCAGAGCGGCCCGCGGTGCATCCATCGCGTACATGGATGCAGACATGGCCATCGACCCTCGGGCCATCCCCCTGCTCCTCGAGCAGCTGGTGACGAACGAGGCTGCCATCGGCTCCCGGTCGCTCCCCGACTCGATGGTGGAGAGCCGGTACATGATCCGGCTCTTGATGGGCCGGCTGTTCAACCGGCTGGTGACTGCGGGCACCGAGCTCGACTTCCTCGACACCCAGTGCGGGTTCAAGGCTTTCCGGACCGAGGTAGCCCGCCTGGTGTTCCACCTCGTCCCCATCGACCGCTTCGCCTTCGACGTCGAGGTGCTGGCCTGTTCGCACCGCCTCGGTCTCGCCATCGCCGAGGTCCCGGTGCACTGGAAGCACGTTCCCGGGAGCAGTGTCCAGCCGCTGCACGACTCGATCACCATGCTGGCTGACGTGTTCAGCTCCCGTTTGGGCTTTCGGCGATCCTCGGCCGTGCCCGCCGTCTCCATCTCCGGGCTCCCATCCTCCGGGCTCCCATCCTCCGGGCTCCCATCCTCCGGGCTCCCGTCCTCTGGGCTCCCGTCCTCTGGACCAGGGAGTGTCGATGGGCCGGTAGTCGAGCATCAATGCATCGACCAGGTGCGCGCGGCGCTGGCCGGGCCAGGATGCCCCGTGCCCCTTCCCGTGGTGTCCGGACAGGCTGAGACTCTGGTGTTGTTTCCCTTGGTCGATCGGGCCGACGTCTCGGACTACATCCGATCCCTGCGCGCCGCACTCCCCGACCACACCCTGGCCCAGCGCTCGCTGTCCCTGTCCGATCTCCTGGCCCTCGGGCCCTTTGCCGGCAGGATCCACAGCTCGGTCCCGTACGGCACACCGCCCACGGGTTCGCCAGACACATAGAGCAGCCGGGCTGGTCGGCGCCCTGACCGGAGCGCACATCTGGCCGGTGTCCGAGGCTCTCTCGCCGAAGGACATGTCAGCAGTACCATGAAACGCGTGAGCGCGGACGCGACCGAATCAGGCCAGACGGCGGAACGGCGCCGAGCGGCGGAGCGGCGAGCCCGCGCCATCGACGTCCGGGCCCGGCGAGCCGGCATGCAGATGGCGTCGGAGGAGCCCGCACCCCTTCCCGTCGTCGTGCCGCGGAATTTCCGTCCCGATCTCGATGAGGGTGAGACCGTCGACCCCCGACCCGGCGACGTCGACGAGTGGGGTCGCTCCGAGCACATGCGTTCGATCGTCCGGCGCGTGTACGACCCGCTCTACAAGCACTGGTTCCGGGTGGAGTGGGAAGGAATGGAGAAGATCCCGACGGTTGGCGGTGCCCTGCTGATCGGCAATCACGCCGCGGCCATCCCTTCAGACGCCCCCGCCATCATGCACGGCATCGAAAAGGACCTCCACCGTCCCGTCTACGGCCTGGCTGACTACTTCTTCCGCACCGTCCCCGTGGTGGGGACCATGTGGTCCCGAACCGGCGGCGTTCCCGGCCATCCCGACAATGCCTACCGGCTGCTCCACGACCAGGGCCAGCTCGCCCTGGTCTTCCCCGAGGGAACCAAGGGGCCGTCGAAGACCTACACCGATCGTTACCGGTTGCGCCGCTTCGGAAGGGGTGGGTTCGTCGAGATCGCCATGCGGGCAGGCGTTCCCGTGATCCCCATCGCCGTCGTCGGCGCTGAGGAGTCGATGCCCATCCTGTTCCGCCTCCCGTCGTTGGCCAAGGCGCTCCGGCTGCCCTACTTCCCCGTCACTGCGAACCATCTGGTCTTCGGCCCCGTCCTGGGCACAGTGGCCTACTTCCCGTCCAAGATCAAGATCCGGGTGCTCGACCCCATCACCTTCGACGCGGAACCCGATCAGCCGCGGTACTCCAAATCGACGGTGATGGACGAGGCGGAGCGGATCCGCTCGTTGCTCCAGGACACGCTGTACGACATGCTGCGGGCCCGGCGAAGCGTCTGGTTCGGCTGAGGTGGGTCGACGGGTCCTGATCACCGGGCTGGACACGTTCTGGGGCGGCCGCATGGCCCAGACGCTCGAGGCCGATCCCGAGGTAGAGATGATCCTGGGCATGGGCACCAACGAGCCCCGGGTGCCCCTGGACCGAACCGAGTACGTCCGCTCCGATCAGGCCTACACCATCCTCCACCGCATCGTGCAGGCCACCCAGGTGGACACGGTGGTCCACACTTTCTTGGAGACCAACTCGGTCGGCACCTCGGGACGATCCCTCCACGAGATCAATGTCATCGGAACGTTGAACCTGCTGGCCGCAGCGGGCGCACCGGGCACACCGGTGCGCCACGTGGTGGTCAAATCCTCGACCCTCGTCTACGGCGCCTCGGAGAAGGACCCGGCCTGGTTCCGGGAGGACACCCCCCGCCAAGCCCCGGTGCGCACCCGCGTGGAACGCTCGCTCCTCGAGGTCGAGGCCATGGTCCGCGACTTCGCCGCCGACAATCCCCAACTCATCGTCAGCGTCCTCCGCTTTGCCCACGTCCTGGGCACGGACATCACCACCCCCATCAGCTTCAATCTCCGCAAGCGCATCCTTCCCGCCATCCTCGGTTTCGATCCGCTGGTCCAGTTCGTCGAGGAAGATGACGTCGTCCGGTCACTGGAGCACGTCACCCGGAACCGGATTCGCGGCGTGTTCAATGTTGCCGGAGCGGGAAAGCTGCCCTGGAGCGAGGTGGCCACCATCGGCGGTGCCCACCTCCTGTCCTTCCCGCCGGTGAGCGCCCGTTCCTTCTCGGCCCCGCTGCGCCGGCTGGGGCTCGTGCAGTTCCCCCCCGAGATGGAAGCGGTCATCCGCTTCGGACGGGGCGTCGACACGTCACGCCTCATCGAGACGGGCTTTCGCTACCGGTACACCTCGGCCGGGGCGGTCGAGAGCTTTGCTCGGGCCAACAACCTACGCCGGACGGTGGGCTCCAGCGGAAACGAATATCGCTACGAGCGAGACGTCGAACAGTTCTTCCGTCATTCCCCCGCAGTTATCCGGGGGAGCGACGGCTGAACCATCCGAAAAGCTTCCGCCTAAGAGAAACTGACGGTGCCCGAGCCGGTGAGGGCGCCGTATGCAGCCACCGGGTTGGCGCTATTGCTCGTGTTGCAGGAGCCGTTCTTCTTGGGCAGTATCAAGGCCAAGTTGGCACTCAGGTCGACCGACCCGCTGATTCCCTTGTACGCGCCGGTGCCGCTGCCGCTCACGATCGTGACCGTGGCGGGCCCGACCGAGATCGATGCCGAACAGTTGGTCGAGTTGAAGTCGCTTGGCGCACCGGAACTGTTGAACGCCGCGTTGAGACTCGACGAGTCCACGGTGAACCCGCCTTTCTTCAACGTGATCTTGGTGAAGTTGCCGTTGCTGTCGCTCTTGCCCGCCGAGTTGACGTTCACCGTCGTCCCGTAATCACCGATTGCACCCGTGAACACGACCGGGGTCGGCTTGTTTCCCGTATTGCTGGTGTTGACCGGTGAAAATACTTTGATCGCGCCCCCCGACTGAGCGAAAGCGGCTGTCCCTCCGAACAGCATGCTTCCGACAAGTACGGCTGAGCCGAGCGCGGCTCCGATGATTCGTTTCATGCCTTCCCCCTCAGTCGTCGACTGAAGGTCCCAGAATACCACTTTAAGTGTTCAATTGACCACAATGTTGAGAATCCGCACTGGGTCAGCTGGGTGGGCTGAGCGCGTGTCAGTTGGGGCGGGTCATTTGGGGCTGGGCGGGTCAGTCAGGGGCGGGTAAGTCAAGGGTGGGCGGGCAAGTTGGGGGGGCGGGTCAGTCGGGGGCGGGCCAGCTGGGGGGCGGGTCAGTTGGGGCGGATCACCAGGGTCCCACGCCACCAAGCTTGTCTGGGGTGATGTGGATGACGTAGCCGGGCGGAGGGTTCTCCATGTCCGGGAACTTGACGTCCGGGCCCATGTAGACGTGAGCCAAGCGCTGCAGGAGCTCAGCAGCTCCCCCTTCGGTGACGCGGGCCCGACCGGTGACCACCAGATAGTTGTCGAGGCCCCGGTCATTGTGACCGCCGGTCTCCATCGACAGGACGACGCGCGGGTCCCGCAGAATGTTGCGGACCTTCTTCCGCTTGGCCAGATGGCCGCTGACGATCTCATCTCCCTCGAGCCCGACCCAAATCATCGTCACCTGGGGACTGCCGTCCTCGTTCACGGTGACCAGATGGGCGTGCCGACCCGAGGTGATGGCGCTGCGGACCGTCTCGGGCAGGGAGACGGCCACGGCTAGGCCCGCCGCAGCCAGGTGGTGAGGAGCTGCGATCGGCGGGTGCTCCACTCCTCGGAGGTGATGGCGTACCGGATGTGATCCTCCCACCGGCCGTCGATCTCCAAGAAGCGCTCGGCTACCCCCTCGTTGCGGAGGCCCAGCTTCTCGACCACTCGGCGGCTCGGGGCGTTGCGCGGGATGATCGAGATCTCCACCCGGTGCAGTCCCAGCGATTCGAACGCGAACCGGAGAACGACCACCACCGCCTCGGGCACTATGCCCTGGCCTGCGTAGCCCCGATCGATCCAGTATCCGATCGATGCGTTCTGGAAGGGGCCGCGCTGCACCGAGGACAGCGTCACCTCTCCACAGAATTGATTGTCCACGAATATGCCGAACCCGAACCCGCTGCCCAGCTGCCGCTCCCGCTCCCGCATCATGCAGCGGGTGATGAAACTCGACCGGTCCTCGGGCGCGGGTGGGGCGCCGCTGGGCCGAGGCTCCCACGGGATCAACCAGTCGCGGCTGGCGTCCCGGACCCGGTACCAGCCGTCATAATCCGACTCGGACAGCGTGCGGAGCCGGACCCGCCACCCGGTCAGCTCGAGCGGCGTCGTCGTCGTCGAGCCGACGGCCGCGCTCATCGTCCCGGCTCCCCATGCCGGTAGGCGAAGGGGCCCGTTGCTTTCGGACCGGTCACGGTGAACAGTGCCACCCGCGCATCGTAGGCCGCTCGCGCCCATCGGGCACATGACCACCTACTGGTAACGTTCGGGCGTGGAGCAGGCAGACCGGCGTCTTCCCCGATCGGCGCCCCCATCCGCAGGAGCCGGGTCCGGACGGACCGCCCCCCGACCACCCGAGCGGATCCTCTTTGCCGTGTCGGACCTGGCCCCCTTGCGGCCCGACGTGGCCGGCGATCTCCCTGCGTACCGGGCCTGGCGCCGCCAACGACAGGCGTGGCGCATGGCCCAGCCGGCCACGCCTTTCCGACCAGGCCCCGCAGTCGCCGTGCTCATGGTGATCGCCGATCCCGAGCCCCTCTGGCTGCGCCGGTCCCTGCAATCGGTACTTGGGCAATCCCATC
Source organism: uncultured Acidimicrobiaceae bacterium (assembly GCA_963781305.1). Taxonomy (GTDB): domain Bacteria; phylum Actinomycetota; class Acidimicrobiia; order Acidimicrobiales; family RAAP-2; genus DASXMT01. The sequence continues at coordinate 979,260 of CAWAFL010000011.1, read as the reverse complement.
GCCACTGGCGCCTGTCGCTGGCCATGTGCGGTACCCCTTCTGACGTGGTGGCGTCGGTGCTCTCCGAGGAGCTGTCCGGAGTGGACGCGGCCCGGGTCAGCCGGGTGACGACGGCGCCCGACACGCCGTACGCCGACGCCCTGGCCCTCGCCTTCGACGGCGCCGACGCGCCCTTCGTCCTCGTGGTCGGCCAACATGACGAGCTCGCACCGGACGCCGTGGCCTTGCTCGGAGAAGCGGTCGCCGATGCTCCCCTCGCCTACGGCGACGAGGACCAGATCGATGGGGTCGAGACGGCGTGGCAGCCTGCGCTCAAGCCGGACTGGTCGCCGGACCTGTTGCTCTCCACCGCGTACCTCGGGCGCCCCCTCCTGGCCGATACGCGGCTGGTGATCGAATCGGGAGGGATCAGGTCGGTGGCCGACGGAGACTGGGAGCACGATCTCATGCTGCGGATGACCGAGCACACCGACCAGGTAACTCACGTGGCCGAGGTGCTCTACGGCCGGCGTTCGCAGTCCAACCTGGGTAGCGGGCCGTCCGACCCGGGTATGCCGTCGGCTTCGTCCGCCCCCGAAGCGGGGTGCGAGCCGGTTGGAGCAGGAGCGGTCACCGGCGCAGCGATACGTCGCGGTGAAGTCGGGACGGTCGAACCGGGACCGATGCCGGACACATGGCACTTCCGTCGTACGCCGCCTGCGCGGACCTCAGTCAGCGCCATCGTGCCCTTTCGGGACGGTGCCGCCTTCCTTCGCACCTGCACCGACTCGGTGACCGCGACCACCGAAGACGTCGACCTCCAGTTCGTCCTGGTAGACAACGGCTCCGTCGAGCCCGAGACGCTGAGCCTCCTCGAGCGCCTGGAGACCAGGCACGACGTGACCGTGGTGCGCGACGATCGCTCGTTCAACTGGGCCGCCCTCAACAATGCGGCCGTCGACGCCGCCCGGGGCGACGTGCTCCTCTTCCTCAACAACGACATCGAAGCCAGGCACTCGGGCTGGCTCGGTGTTCTCGCTGCCCAGGCCCTCCGGCCTGATGTTGCCGCGGTCGGTGCCCGACTCGTCTATCCCGGCGGCCGAGTGCAGCATGCCGGCGTTGTGATCGGGATCGGAGCGGCGGGCCACACGTTTGTCGGCCTACCTGCCGACCAGCCGGGCTACCTGGGCATGGCCGTATTAACCCGGGACTGTTCGGCCGTGACCGGCGCATGCATGGCCAGCCGCCGGGACCTGTTCGAGGAGCTGGGCGGCTTCGATGAAGAGCTGGGGATCGACACCAACGACATTGATTTCTGCCTGCGGGCTCGGGAACGGGGGTACCGGGTCCTCTACGAGCCGCTAGCCGAGTTGATCCACTACGAGTCGCCCAGCAGGGGGAAGACGGGGACGGTGCCCGACATCCGCCGCTTCATGCTCCGTTGGAATGAGCAGATCGAAACCGGTGATCCCTTTCTCAACCCCCATCTCACCCGACTGGACGGGTCGTGCGCCCTTCGACGACCCGAGGAAGAGGAGCAGCTGCACCAGTGGCGACAGACCCTGCAGAGCGCATGAACCAGTCCGGCCAGGACACTGGCGGTGACCCGCCTTCCCCACCGCGGCTGCTTGAGCGCGCCCCTCGGGAGCACCAGACCATGTCCTCGATGCGAGAGAGCACCGACCTGGCCGCGCTGCACCGACTGTGGGCGGAGGTCCACGCCGCCGCGCCCGACGATGCCGCCGGTCTGCCGTCGGGCACGGGTCTCCGAGGCAAGGTGGTCAGGCAGATCGGTTCGGTCGCAGCCGACGTTTCTGAACCAAGCCTGCGGGCCGACCGAGCGCTGATCGGAGCACTGATCCGCACCAACGACGCCCTGGCCATCCGGTGCGACGAGCTGGGGGCGAGAGTGGTGGAGCTCGAGGACCTCCTGCGGGAAGTGGTGTCGGTGGTCGGCGACGATGTGGTCCAGCTACGGGCCTCGCTCCAGAGCACCACGCCCACGCCCTCGCCCTCGCCCTCGCCCACGGCCTCGCCGTCGCCGTCGCCGTCGCCCACGGATGGCTGACCTCTTGGCCGACGGTTCGGTGCTCCTGCTCAGCTCGACGTGGGACGGAGCAGATTTCGAGCAGTCGTTCGTGATGCGCAGCCTGGCCGGTGCCATCTCCCGTCGGCGACCGGTGGACGTCGCCACTCCCGGACCTCCCCGCTCGCCTCGGGCCGACGGCCTTTTCGACGTCCACCAGATCGGCACGGGGTCGCCCGACGACCTCACGGATACGCCGTCAGTCGACAGCACCGGCACCGGCACCGGCACGGCGTCGCCCGACGACCGCACCTGGCCGCTCCCCGGTGGTGCCCGATGGCCGGCCGTGGATCCACCCGCCGTGGTGCTCGTCCACGCCGACGATGCCGGCGCCATGGCCCTGGCCCAGGAATTCGCACCGAGCGCTCCCTTGGTCGCGCTGGCCGGGTCGGCCGGTCCGGTGTCGCAGGCTGATGCCCTGATCACCGTCACCCCCGATCGCCGTGACGCAATGGCCGCTGCCAATCCGGAGGTGGCCTCCGAGGTCTACGACACCGGCCTCCACATCCCGGTCAACCCGTTCGTCACCAAGCGCCCGCATTCGGGCGTCGGCTTCGTCGACTACCTCCTGGTGCTTACCGATCGGGTGGGCCCTGGTAACGACGGCTCCGACCCGACGCCTTGGGTGGCCTGGCTGGCGGCCCGTTTCCCTCGGCAGCACACCATGGTCATCGAGGACGGCGTGGCCACCGTCTGGCAATGGCGATCGCGTCGAGGGGCGATCGATGTGGAGACCCGCACCGACCTCTGGCGCCTGTTCGCCCACGCCCGGGGGGTCATCGATCTCCGACCGGGCCCACTGGTCGCCCGGGAATGCGTCGAAGCCCAACTGGTGGGAACGCCCATCGTCGCCCCGACGGGATCGATCGGGGCCGAGCACGCCGCCGCCGGTGGTGGCCTTTGCTTCTCGGACGTAGGCGAGCTGTTGGGTGCCGTCGCCTCACTCGAGGACCGAGGGGTGCGAGACCAGCTCGGCAAGCAGGGCCGGACGATGGCCGAGGATCGGTACGGCCATCCTGACCGGCTGGTGGACCGCATGGCCCACATCGTGGCCGCGGTCGAAAAGGCTGGGCCGCGCCGGAACCGGTAAGGGTCTGGGCTGCAGTTGATACGCTGCGCCACCGGCGCCTCAGAGTTGTGAGGCAACCAGACCGTCGAGGATGTCGGACTCGGACACCAAGCACCGGTCGAAACCGAAGCGGGACATGACCGCGTCCAGTACCAGGGCGCCGCCGACGATCACATCGGCCCGGCCCGGTTCCATGCCTGGGCGGGCCAGGCGCGCATCGGTATTCTCGCCGGCCAGGCGATGGAACCACTCCTGGGCCTGAGCCGCGGTCAGCACCGAGTGATGAATGCGGTCCCGGTCGTACTCGGCCACCTCCTGCTGCAAGGCCGAGATGGTGGAAACGGTACCGGCCAGGCCGACCAGCTGCTTGGCCTCAGCGAAGCGAGGGTGGGCTGCGGCGGCGCCGTCAAGGGACTCGGTGACGAAGCCCTGGGCGCCAGCGAGCTCGTCCGCCGTCGGAGGATCGTGGTGCAAGAAGCGCTCCAGGATGCGAACGCATCCCAGCTGCAACGACACTGCGTCGATGGCCGGATCGTCGGGGTCAGACCCCACCACCAGTTCGGTAGATCCGCCTCCAATGTCGAGGATGAGGAAGGGTCCCTCGGCATCATCGAGGTCGGCCACCGCCCCGGCCAGCGAGAGCCGTCCTTCCTCGATCCCGGTCAACAGCTCGGGGGTCGCACCCGATGCCTCTGCCGCGGCGGTGAGGAACTTGGCGCCGTTGGCTGCATCGCGGACCGCCGACGTGGCCACCAGACGCACCGATACCACTCCCAAGCGATCGAGGACACCTCGGTATTCACGCACGACGGCGATGCACCGATCGATGGCTTCGCTCGAGAGCTGCCCGGTGGCATCCACTCCCTCTCCCAACCGGGTGATGCGCATGAGGCGCTCCAGAGGACGACCGGACGCGTCCGCCACCAAGAGCCTTGTGGAATTCGTCCCGCAATCGATCGCCGCCACCGGTCCGTTTGTGCTCATCCGGTCTTTGCTATCACGCCTGCTCTGGTGGAGGAAGTTTGTGGCCGAGCATCGTCGGTACAGGACGCGAGTCGGCCTCAGCGAGCTGGGGCGCCCGATCATTCCCCTGCGAGCAACTGGTCGTTGAGCGCCTGTGCTTCGATGTCCAGCCGACGGACGAGCCCGGGTACGATCCGTCGCTCGGCCATGTGACCAATACCTGGCACGGACACAACCAGTTCGCCATCGATGGTCCGGACGGTGCCCGCTCCATCTGGGGTGAGCACGAAGTCGGCCGCCCCGTGAAGTTGGCGCGGGTTCTTCTCGGCCTCGAAGCCGAGGGCACCCGATCCCGCCGGTCGGTCGACCCCTACCTCTTGGATCCACGCCAAGCGGCTCGAGCCGAGCAGGCGCCGGGCAATGGGATCAATGCTCCCGACGAACTCGTACCGGAGCCGCAGCATCAACTGGTCCGCGTCTTCACGTTGCTCGACTACCTCGGGCCGGCTCAGGTCGGGCAGGTCGAGGCTCAGGTAAAAGTCGGGGTCGCACAGGATGTTCAAGACGGATCGCACCGACCCGTCGAAGTGGTGCTCAGCATGGAAGCGCACTGCCGGATCTTCTCATAGCCAAGCGCAGAAGAGAGGCTCGACCCCGGCGAGTGCTTGGTGTCGCCCTGTCCCAGCGAGCACTTGGTGTTGCCCGTTTCAGCGAGTGCTTGGTGTTGCCCGTCTCAGCGAGTACTTGCCGTTGCCCGTACCGGCCGAGATGATGACGCCATGGCCGTCGTCCTGATCCCCCTCCCCGAGCGCGACTTCGATCCCACAGAGGTGGCGGTGAGTTGGCAGGTCCTCGTTGCCCAGGGCCACGAGGTGCGTTTCGCCACGCCAGACGGTTCACCGGGTCGGGCCGACGACGTCATGGTGACGGGCCGCGGCCTTGATCCATGGGGATTCGTGCCCGGCCTCTCACGTCTAGTCGGGATCGGTCGCGTTCTTCGCGCCGATGGGCACGGGCGGGCGGCCCATGCCGAGCTGGTCCGGGCCCCATCGTTCGTGAACCCCATGGTCTGGGCCGAGGTCACGGTGGACGACTTCGACGGGCTACTGCTGCCCGGTGGACATCGCGCCCGGGGCATGTGCCGGTACCTCGAGAGCAGCCTGCTCCAAGAGGTCGTGGTCAAAACCGTTGCCGCCGGCAAGCCGGTAGCTGCCATATGTCACGGGGTACTGCTCGCTGCTCGCAGCATCGATCCGGCAACCGGCCGTTCGGTCCTCTATGGCAGGCAGACCACCGCGTTGACCTGGGCCCTCGAGCACCGCGCCTGGCGCGTCGCTCGCTTCTCCCGATTCTGGGACCCGAACTACTACCGCACCTACAACGAGGAGGCGGGCCAGTCCGCGGGCTACATGTCGGTACAACAGGAGGTCACGCGGGCGCTCGCCAACCGGGACGACTTCCACGACGTGGTCCCCGGTACGCTCGACTCCGGCCTGAAGTCCAGTGGGCGGGCTCGGGACACCATGTCTGACGAGCGTCCCGCCTTCGTGGTCGAAGATGGGACCTACATCTCGGCCCGGTGGCCTGGGGACGTTCACACGTTCGCCAAGCGCTTCTCGACAGTCCTGCACAGCAGCCACCCCGAGGTCGGTCCCCCGCGGCGTTAGTGGTCGCCTGGTGTGCCGGCGATGTCGACGATCGGCGCGTTCAATAGTTGGCCTCCCTTTGAGCCGTAGAACGAGGCATCGCCAAGATCGAAAACGCCGCCGTCGGAAGCCACCTCGCGATACCCGGTGCCGCCCGATGTGGCGGTGATGCCGACGATGGGGGCACCGAGGACCTGGCCGCCCATGGAGCCCGAGAAGATGGCGTCCCCGAAGTTGAAGATGCCCCCGTCGGAGCCCACCATCCAATACCCCTTGCCGTCGGGGCTGGCGGCCATGGCCACGATAGGCGCATTGAGAGTCTGGCCGCCTTCGGAGCCTTCGAAGGCGGCGTCGCCGAAGTTGAAGATGCCGCCGTCCGAGCCCACCAGCCAGTACCCCTTGCCGTCAGGGGTAGCCGCCATGGCCACGATGGGCGCGTTGAGGGTCTGGCCCGCCTCGGACCCAAAGTTGGCCGCGTCCCCGAAGTTGTAGATCGTCCCGTTGGCGCTCACCAGCCAATAACCCGTCCCATCGGGGGTGGCGGCCATGGCCACGATCGGTGAGCTCAGCGACTGGCCGCCTTCGGAGCCTTCGAAGGCGGCGTCGCCGAAGGTGAAGATGCCGCCGTCGGAGGCAACCTCCCAGTAGCCCTTGCCGTCGGGAGTGGAAGCCATGGCCACGATCGGGGCGTTGAGGACCTGACCCCCTTCGGAGCCGTAGAAGCCGGCGCTCCCGAAGGTGAAGATGCCGCCGTCGGAGGCAACCTCCCAGTAGCCCTTGGCATCGGAGCTCGAGGCCATACCAACGATGGGGGCATTGAGGGGCGACCCTCCCTCGGACCCGAAGAAGCCGGCGTCGCCGAAGGTGAAGATGCCGCCGTCGGAGGCCACCTCCCGGTAACCCGCCCCCGTCGTCGTGGCCACCCCGGCGACGACCGGGGAGTTGAGCGGTTGACCTCCCTCGGAGCCATAGAAACCAGCGGTCCCGAAGGTGAAGATCCCGCCGTCGGAGGCAAACAGCCAGTAGCCCTGGCCGTCGGGGGTGGTTGTCATGGACACGATGGGGGCGTTGAGCACCTTGTTCCCCTCGGAGCCTTCGAAGGCCGCGTCGCCGAAGGTGAAGATGCCGCCGTCGGAGGCCACCTCCCAGTAGCCCTTGCCGTCGGGGGTGGAGGCCATGGCCACGATGGGGGCGTTGAGCACCTTGTTCCCCTCGGAGCCTTCGAAGGCCGCGTCGCCGAAGGTGAAGATGCCGCCGTCGGAGGCCACCTCCCAGTAGCCCTTGCCGTCGGGGGTGGAGGCCATGGCCACGATGGGGGCATTGAGTGTCTTGTCCCCCTCGGACCCGAAGAAGCCGGCGTCACCGAAGGTGAAGATGCCGCCGTCGGAGGCAACCTCCCAATACCCTTGATCGTCGGCTGTGGACGCCATGGCCACGATGGGTTTGTTGAGCGGTTTACCCCCTTCGGACCCGAAGAAGCCGGCGTCACCGAAGGTGAAGATGCCGCCGTCGGAGGCAACCTCCCAATAACCCGAGTTGGGGACGGTCGGCGTGGGCGCCACCGACACGGTGGTTTGCGCCGACACGCTGCCCCCCGATCCTGTTGCCGTCACGGTGAACAGGTACGAGGCCGCGGCTGGACCGCCGTTCGCCGGGAGGGTTGCCGTCATCGTCGCCCCACCGGTCGTGCTGGTGGTGCTCGTCGGGAGGCCAGGAATGCCGGGACTTGCCGACAACGTAAAGCTGGTGGCGTCGGTCGAGGCGACCGTCAACGAGTCCGCACCGCCGGTCTGGGGCAACGTGGCCGACGAAGCGGTAAAGGACTGGATCACCGGCGGCGCGATGGTGCTCAGCTGCTCGCCCGGATAGTAGATGGACAGGATCTGTTGCCATGTGTCTCCAGCCAGCGCGCAGTTCTGGGATCCCCAAGCGCTCATCACCCCGGGGAAGTTGGAAAGGCCGGCACCACACGCCTCGTCGGTGTTGCCGGTCAGCGTGGCCTGGTAGCTGGCCTCGACGATCTGGCCGCCGTTGGTCATGATCGTGTCCCAGGTGGCCACGACGGCGGCGGTGGTTGACGCAAACGTGACACCAGGAACGAAGCGCTGATAGTTGGTCGAGTCGTCGACGTTGTAGCAGGCTCCGTTGTAGCTGCCCTGGCGGGGCCAATTGTTCACGAAGTACCAGGCGTACGACTTGACCGCCATGGCGCCGGCGTCGAGCGAATCCGGCTGCCAGCTGGGGACCCATTCACTGGCCAGGACGTTTTCGACATAGGTCTCGAAGGGAACCTGGAACACCCCGAGCTCGGTGCCGGCTACCGCCGCGCCGGTCGACGTGTGCTGGCCGTACTCGAGGACGTTGATGGTCGGAGGCGGTGCCGTGTTGGAGGAATAGCCGCCGCAATTTCCCGACACCGACGGACTAGCGGCCGGAGTTTGGACATTCGGGCTTGCGGCCGGGGTTGGGGACGTCGTGGTGGTGCTCCCCCCTCCCGTCGTGGGCGTCGGCGTCGGCGTGGGCATCGGCGTCGTCGTGGGCGTCGGCGTCGTGGTGCTCCCGCCTGCCGTGGTGGGCGTTGGCGTCGTGGTAGGCGTGGTGCTGCCTCCACCTGTCGTGGTAGGTGGCGGCGTTGTCGTGGTCGTGCTCCCCTCTGGCGGGGCAGTAGCGGGGATCGGTGCGGTCGTATTGGTCCCACCCGACGCGGTGGCCGGCGGAGACACGTCCCGGGAGGTGTTGTGTCCGTTCAGCATCATGGTCAACACATCTCCGGAGGCCGTCGAGGACACGTTGGTCAGCTGCCAGGTCCCGAGTCCCGACGCCGTGGCGCTCACGGTCACGGCATCGTCGGTTCCGGTGTAGTTGAAGGAGAAGGCACCGCTCCCATTGGTGCTCGTCACCTCGGTGCCGTCGACTCGGATGACGGCGCCGGCGACCGGGGGTGGATTGGCCGGCAGCGTAGTGACCCCGTCGACCGTCTGCTCCCCCGACACGTTGACCACCGTCCCCGAGAGGGAGAGCGTGGGCGAGGCTGCCCGCGCCGTGGGCGCCACCAGCGCGGCCACGGCCACCGTCAGGATGGCGGTGGCCGCCGTGCCGCGGACGGCGCCCCCCCGTAACCGGGCGATCACCGGGGCGCGGATCCTGGATGGAGGCCGATGCGCTCCGCCGTCCAGGCACCGACAGGATCGTCAGCCCCGGTGAGCCACCAAGCTAGATGGGCATGCAAGCACTTCACGCCCCGGCGGGTCCCGCCCACTCCTCCAGCGGGGCGGGGGCCGTCGTGTCCGGCCGGGATGAGGGCTTCCCGCTCGGCGGCATATCGGAGGTGGGCATCCGCCACGCGGTCCGGCGCGATCGCCGCTTCGGCCTGACGCACGCCACCCAACGACTCGAGTCGGCTCACCGCGTCGCGCAGCGTCGGGTCGACCAGCCAGTACCGGGTGGGCATCGGGGTCCCGTCATCGAGGAACGGGGCGTTGGCGATCACCGCCGGTGCGTCGTCGTCGCCTCGCACCACCACTTCGAACTGGCCTCGGGGCGGACGACCGAGCATCTCGGTGACGGCCGCGATATCACCCTCGTCCACCGCTTCCATGTCGCTCCCGAACCTACTGCCGGGCCGACCAGCCGTAGGGTCACGGAGCAGGTCGACCGTCATCTCCAAAACTCGAGGGAGTGGAGGGTCCGGGTCCAGAAACCCTCGCCCGCGCCGGTGGACTGCGTGGTCGGCGTGGTCGGCGTGGTCGACTCTGGCCCTCCCGAAGACGAGGGGGCTTGGGCGCCCGAAGTCGACGGGGTCGTGGTCGAGGTGGTGGGCACGTCAGGATCGGGACTCATCCCCGCTGCATTGGCCGGGGCGACCACGGGCTGGGTCCCGGGGTCCCCGGTCACGCTCGACGAGCCGTTCTTGGTCGATTGCGAATTGGGCGGCAGCACGTTGTAGGCCGTCTGACCGGGATCGACGAGTTGGTAGTCCTGACGAGCAAGGCTGTGGATCTCGGCTTTGGAGTTAAGCTGCTGCTTCTCCTGGGTCAGTGCGCTGTTCTCCGACCGGAGGCGATGCATGGCGGCATCGGTGGCGGCCAGCTGATGGCGATCGGACAGCAACCCGCTGGCTGGGAAGCTCGTACCCAGGACCAGAGCGGCGAAGGCTGCCGACACCACCAGGATGAACCGGCGACGGCGCAACTGCGGGCTGGCCGGCGACCGTTGTTTGCCTTCTGATCGCCGCGTGGTCGGACGGCTCTTGGAGGCTTTCGCCCTCGCTGCTCGGCTCTGGGCCCGGGATGTTTCCGCAGCTGGGGACCGGCCGTTAGCCAACGGACCCTTCGCTCCCGAGCCCTTGGACTTCGAACCTTTCGCCTTGTTGGTGGCGGCCCGATGGCTGGGAGCCGACCGTCGGGTCGCCGCTCGGCTCATGTCGCAGGCTTCCCCGACCGTAGGGCCTCGCCGCCGAGGAACGCTGCCGACTCGCCCAGCGCCGATTCGATCCGAAGCAGCTGGTTGTACTTGGCCACCCGGTCGGACCGGGCCGGGGCCCCGGCCTTGATCTGCCCGCAATTGGTGGCCACGGCCAGATCGGCGATGGTCGAGTCCTCTGTCTCGCCAGAACGGTGGGACATGACGCAGCGGTAGGACGACCTCGTTGCCCTGGACATGGTCCCCAGCGTCTCGGTCAGCGTTCCGATCTGGTTCACCTTGATCAACACAGCGTTAGCCACTCCGAGATCGATACCGCGCCGGAGCCGCTCCTCGTTGGTCACGAAGACGTCGTCGCCAACAAGCTGGATCCGCTCACCCAGCGCCGCGGTCATCAAGGCCCAGCCGTCCCAGTCCTCCTCAGCCATCCCATCCTCGATGGAGACGATCGGGTACCGACCGCACAGATCGATCCAGTAGTCGACCAGTTCGGAAGAAGTGAGGGTGCGCCCCTCGCCGGCCAGGACGTAGTGACCGTCCTTGAACAGCTCACTGGTGGCAGGGTCCATGGCTATGGCGATCTCGTCACCCGGAACCCGTCCGGCCGCCTCGATGGCCTCCACCAGGACCTGCACCGCGGCCTCGTTGGAGTCCAGGTCCGGCGCGAATCCACCCTCGTCGCCCACGGCGGTGGAAAGGCCCCTGTTCTTCAGTACCTCGGCCAGTGCGTGGTACGTCTCGGCCCCCCATTGGAGCGCCTCGGAGAACGAGGCGGCGCCCACTGGCATGATCATGAATTCTTGGAGGTCGATCGAGTTGTCGGCGTGGACGCCGCCGTTGATGACGTTCATCATGGGGACAGGCAGCACATGGGCGTCGGCCCCTCCGACAGAGCGGAAGAGCGGGATTTCGAGCTCGTCGGCCGCCGCCTTGGCTGACGCCAGGGAAGCGCCGAGGATGGCATTGGCCCCAAGGCGGGACTTGTTCGGTGTCCCGTCCGCGTCGATCATGGCGAAGTCGATGCTCCGCTGATCGAGGACGTCGAAGCCGTCGAGGATCTCGGCTATCTCTCCGTTCACGTTGTCGACCGCCCGCGTCACGCCCTTGCCGCCGTAGCGGGACCCGCCGTCCCGCAGCTCCACGGCCTCGAACGATCCGGTGGACGCCCCAGAGGGCACAATGGCGCGACCCACCGCTCCCGAGTCGAGGACGATCTCGACCTCGACGGTGGGATTACCGCGGGAGTCGAGAACCTCCCGGCCGATGACCTGTTCGATGCGGCTCACTGTGTGCTGTTGCTCCTGTGGCTGGTGGGAGAAAAGTTATCAGTTGGACCGCCCTACACCTGGGCATCCTTCCTACGGTCTTGCAGCCCACTGCAGCCTTCCAACCTCTAGCCAACTATGGCCTTCCAGCCGACGTAGCCCCCCGTCGGGGCTCTCGGCGGCTCGGCTCCCCGTCCATGCGCTCGTCTTTGGCATCTCGCAGTCATCTACCGCTTCCGAGTGAGTAATACACCCCCCTGTCAAGCTCTCTTATGGCCAAAACGGACCAACGCAGCAGGCGAAAGGGCAGTCGAGGGCCGACCGCTCGAGAGGCAACCGTCTCCCGGGCCAGGTCTGGTGTTGCTGCCGGCGACGTTTCGGCTACCGAAGCTGGCGGCGTCTCGGCCACTGAGGTGTCTGCCGATTCCCTGACCGAGGCCATCGCACTGCTCGAGGCCTTCGTGTCCGACTTTGAGCCCGGTCGCTACTGCGGTGATGATGCCGCCGTCCTGGTGGAGCGCTTCACGTTGGGTGAGCACCTCTGTGCCACGGGCAAGGCGTTGGCGGCCAAGCGGGCGGCCGAGACCGAGCTCCATCGAAGAGACGGTCATCGCAGCGCCGCCGAGTGGCTGGCCAGAAAGACCGGGGAGTCCCTCGGTCACGCAGCTGGGTCGCTGCAGCTGGCCGACCAGATGGAAGACCACCCTGGCCTCGGTGACGCCCTGCGCTCAGGCGAGCTCTCCCACGCCCGGGCCCACAAGGTGGCCGACGTGTTGAAGCTCGATCCGGACAGCGAGGACGAGCTGCTCAAAGCGGCCAAGGATCGAACCGAGACCAACCGCCAGCTGGCCGACCGGTGCCTCAGGGCCAAGGCCAAGGCCCGATCGGCCGAGGACTCGAGGGCCCACTACGAGGGCATCCGAAAGGCCCGCCACCTCACCCACTACACCGACCGAGACGGTGCCTTTCGCCTAGAAGGCCTGTTCACCCCCGATGCCGGGGCCAAGGTGCTGGCTGCTCTGAAGCCCACCCGCACGGCCATCTTCGACGAGGCCAGGAGACTGGGGCTGAGGGAGCGTCCCGAGGCCTATGAGGCCGATGCCCTGGTCGCCCTGCTCACCGGTCAGCGCCCGCCGCTCTCGCCGGTCGATGGGAGTCCTGCCGACGGCGGCGGTACCGCCCAGGCCGCTTCCGGCCAGGGCCGTACCAAAAACGACGAACGGGCAGACTCCCATCGAGCCAACGAAGAGGCCGACTCCGAGCGGACAAACTCCGATCAAGCCAACGAAGAGGCCAACTCGGAGCGGTCCAGCTCCGAACGGGATAGGACCGAGTGCCGGCCGACCGCGGTTCCTCCGCCGGCCAGCGTGCACCTCCGGGTAGACCTCGCCGCTCTCCGCCGTGGCTCCATCGAAGACGGCGAGTGCTGCGAGATACCAGGCGTTGGTCCCGTGCCCATCGAGACGGCACGGTCAGTCCTGGGCGACGCCATCGTGCAGCTCGTCATCACCAAGGGCAAAGACATAGCCACCGTCTGCAACCTGGGCCGCTCTGTTCCCGTGCCGGTCCAGACCGCGTTGAACGAGCGGGATCTGACTTGTGTCGTTCCCGGCTGCGACGTGCGAGACGGCTTGGAGACCGACCACCGGATCATCCCCTTCATCGATGACGGCGAGACGGCCCTCTGGAACCTTTCCAAATTGTGCAGCTGGCATCATTACCTGAAGACCTACAAGGGTTTCCGGGTCGAAGGGGGACCAGGCGAGTGGCGATGGATCCCACCCGAGGACCCATCGTCAGACCACCCCGAAGAGCCCGATGACGGTGGCGACGACGATCGGCTGTTCCAACTGGAGTGACGCGGCGAGGCCGTCGGCCGCCGTCGGCCCCGGAGATGCCACTGGACTGCAGAAGGACGCGGCCAGCGCGGGCAAGACGCTGAGTCAGAAGGCCACGCGGTGGCAGATCGGCTAGCCCGGCACCGCGTCACCCTGCTCATGTTCAGCGACCTGTTTGCGGAAGGCCACAGCCCGGGCCCGGAGCGCCGTCTCTGAGTCAACCCCCAACTGCCGGGCCAAGCTCACCACCGAGAACAGGAGATCACCCACCTGGGGCTCGATAGCGGACAGGGCTTCCTCGTCGGACGGCTCCACTTGCTCCGGCTCCGCTCGGTCATCCGTCCCGCTTCTCCCGTGCTCCCCCGTTGGTCCCTCTTCCGCCTGCGCCTCGTGCAGCAGCCGGTCGAGCCCGGTCACAATGACTTCCGCCTCGGCCGCGGCGCCCGGAAGGTCGATACCGACGGTCAGCGCCTTCCGCTGCAGCTTTGCAGTCAGGGCCAGGGCGGGCATGGCCTTGGGTATGCCCTCGGTCACGCTGGCCCTGCCCTTCTCCACTTTCTTCAACGCCTCCCAATTGCTTGCCACCTGGTCGGGTGAATCAGCCACGGTGTCGCCGAACACATGGGGGTGACGAGAGACGAGCTTGTCGTGCACCCCACGGGCCACGTCGGCCAACGCGAACCGCCCATCCTCCGCGGCAAGGGTGGCGTGGAAGTACACCTGGAACAGGAGGTCACCCAGCTCCTCTTCTAGGTGGGCCACGGCATGCTCGATCTGCACGGGCGACGCCGTCGCGTCGGCATCGACGGCCACCAGACCGTCGATTGCCTCGAGGACCTCGTAGGACTCTTCGAGCAAGTGGCGAGAGAGGGAACCGTGGGTCTGCTCCCGGTCCCATGGGCACCGCTCCCGGAGGGTGTGGACCAACTCGTCGAGCCGAGCCAACTCACCGGCAACCGGAGCAGCCAGCTCGCGGATCCAAAGCGACGTGAGGTGGTCGGGCTCGAACGATCTGTCAAGCTCCTCCCAGGGGAGGTCCCACACCATTTCATCGGGCAACCCCAGATGGTGGAGCACGGTGACCGTCGTGCCCGGCGGTGGGTCGGTGGCCAGCTTCACCCCGGACAGGACCGCCTTCGACCAGCACTGGGCCACCAACAGCGGGCCGCGCATGCCGGCCGCGTCCGTGGCGAACGACTCGCCGTCCACCAGCCGGACGCCCTCGTCCAGTGGGTCGACGCCCAAGCGGGCGTAGGCCAGGTCGAGGAAGGAGAGGGCCGGGTGCACCACGACAGCGACGTCGCCGGCCACCACGGCACCCTCTTCTCGGAGCAGCGTCACCGTGCGCTCCGCCACCAGCGGCGAGCCGGGAACGGCGTAGACCACCGGCCCCGATCGGGCCGCGTCCACCAGGTCGGTGACGATCGCCCGGTAGACGCCGTCGAAGGTGCCCTCCTGCTCGTAGTGATGGTCGAAGGAACGCGCCCCGGGTGCCAGAACTGCCGAGGGGTGCCGGGCGGTGCGCACGAAGAGCCGCTCCGCCCCGGCCATCAGCTCTTGCGCCGACTGGGTGACAAGCTCGGGCCCGGCCGGCCCGAGGCCCACCACATCGATGCGGCAGCGCTGGGTGCGAGGGCCGCTCGACGGGCCCTCGCAGACCGAAGCGTCCCTCGTCCGGTCGGTCATCGGTTCCTCGTCCGGTCTGTCATGGGTTCGTCGTCCGGTCGGTCATGGGTCCTTCGTCCGACGGTCCGATGGTCCTCGGTCCCTGGTCCGATCGATCACGAGGACACGGTCACTGCGGAAGATCAGCCCGTGGTGCTCGCGGAGCTCTTCGAGCTCGAATGGGTACCACTGCTGAGCGCCGCGGCCAGCAGGTCGGTGGGCCGAGGGCCCGGTGGCGGCACGATACGGGCCACCGACCAAGTGCCGTAGCGGGGATCGACGGAGATGGTGGAGTTCCGTGCAAACCGCTTCACCTCGTTGGCCACCCGGGTCTGGTTGGCCGTGGCCCGTAGGAGGTCCTGGCGAATGGTGGGAGTGGCCGCGGCCAGGGACTGGGTGACCTCGCCGGTCACCTCGAAGATGATCCAGGCGCCCGAGGACGCTTCTTGTACCGGTCCCACCAGTGCGCCCACGGTGAGCGAGGGAACCTGCAGCTCCTGTTCCACCGAGGCCACAGTGAAGTTGCATCCCAACGCGCCGCCGTTGGACGCCGAGTTCTGATCGAGCGAGTTGGCCTTGGCTACCGAGGCGAACGAAGATCCTCCGTTGATCTGGGCAATCAACGCATTTGCATGAGCCTGAGAGTCGGTCTCGATGGCGCTGACGCAAGCCCCCTTGAACTGGGTCGGATTTTTCAGGTAGTAGGCATAGATGTCTGCCGCGGTGACATGGAAGCCGCGCGCCAGCAACTTGTCCTCAATGGCCTGCGAGGCGATCTGCGAGTTGCGCAACGACGCCGGTAATCCGGCCAGCACCTGGGCGCCGGTGACGGCCTGCCCGTTCGCCAACTGGCAGAAGGATTGCTGTCCCTCCGCGTTGGCCTGGGAGAGCTGAGTGGAGATCGATCCGTCCAGGAATGATTCCACCTCCGACTTGGCCGAAGTCAGCTCAGCCGACGTCAGCTGGATATTCTGCGCCGCGGCGTACTGCTCGTAGATGAGGTTGCTCACGCTCTGATGCAAGATGCCGTCGACGAAGGTCGTGTCATAGGTCCCATCGCCCCCTTGACCCTGGACCTGCACGGCGCTCCCCGCTGATTCGATGGTCAACAGGCACGCCCCCGCCTGGGTCGTCTCATAGGCGCGCAGCTCGTTGTTGAGCGTTGCCATCGGGATCGTCGCACCATTGACCGAACCGGCCGTCGGCGACGCCTGGCACGCCGAGGCCAAGCCACCGGCCACGACCAGCAGCACGAGCACGGAAATGATGGAGACGAGGCGCTTCACGAGGGGGGATGCTACCGGTTGGCGCCAGAGGCAGGGAGATCGCCTCCCGCGGTGGCGATCACCGCTCCCGCCCCCTCGGCCGGCGGAGGGATGAGCGACCGCAACAGCTCCACCAGGACCGGCGCGTAGCGCCGCTCGGGCCCTTCGGCGGCCACGGGAACCAGCAGGCGCCGGAGATCCTCGTGCCAGCTGCCCCCCGGAGCCAGGCGGCGGAGCCGGATCTGCGCCGAGGCGGGCAGTGACACCGGGGACAGCTTGGCTGTTGCTCGCCCGCCGCCGAAGCCGCCGATTCCCGAACCCCCGCGCGGGGCAGTCACGGCCAAGTCGGTGATACCCAATCGGATGCACTCCACTCGCAGGAGGGCCACGTCGAGCAGCGCCACCGCCGCCGGCGGGAGCGGCCCGAACCGGTCCTCCCACTCGGTGCGTACGTCCTCGACCTCGGCCACCGTGCGGACACCGGTCAGGCGCCGGTACGCCTCGAGCCGGACGTCCTCGGCCTCGACGTAGGTCGGCGGCAGGTGGGCGGCGTCGGGCAGATCGATGGACAGGTCGACAGGAGCCGGGCGTGCCTCGCCCTTTAGCTCGGCCACCGCCTCGGACACCATCTGGACGTAGAGGTCGTACCCGACGGCGGCGATGTGGCCCGACTGGTCTCGGCCCAACAGGTTGCCCGCCCCGCGGATCTGCAGGTCTCGCAAGGCGATCTTGAAGCCGGACCCCAGCTCGGTGTGGTCGCCGATGGTCCGGAGGCGCTCGTAGGCCTGCTCGGTCAGGACCCGGTCGGCGGGATGGAACAGGTACGCATACGCCCGCTGGCCCGCCCGGCCCACCCGGCCTCGCAGCTGGTGGAGCTGGCCCAGGCCCAACAGGTCGGCCCGGTCCACCACCAGGGTGTTCACCGAGGGCATGTCGATGCCCGACTCGATGATGGTGGTGCACACCAGCACATCGTGCTTGCCCTCCCAGAACTCCATGACCACCTGCTCGAGGGTGCCTTCATCCATCTGGCCGTGGGCCACCGCCACCCGAGCCTCGGGGGCCAGCCGACGGACCTGCTCGGCCACGGCGTCGATGCTCTGGACCCGGTTGTGGACGTAGAAGACCTGGCCCTCGCGCAGGAGCTCCCGTCGAATGGCCTCGGAGGCGGCGGCCGACTCGAATTCGCCCACGTGGGTGAGGATGGGCCGCCGAGCGGCCGGGGGCGTGTTGACCATGGACAGGTCCCGGATACCGGTCAGGGCCATCTCCAGGGTCCGGGGGATGGGGCTGGCCGTCAGCGTGAGCACGTCGACCCCGTCGGACATGGCCTTGATCGTCTCCTTGTGCGAGACCCCGAAGCGCTGCTCCTCGTCCACCACCAGCAGACCCAGTTTCTTGAAGGCGATATCCGCGGCCAAGAGGCGATGGGTGCCGATGACCACGTCCACTGACCCGTCGGCCAGGCCGTCGACGACCTTTTTGGCCTGGGCGTTGGTCAGGAACCGGCTGAGCAGCTCGACCCGCACCGGGAAGGGCGCGTACCGCTCGGTGAAGGTCTGGAAGTGCTGGCTGGCCAACAGCGTGGTCGGCACCAGCACGGCAGCCTGAGTCCCCTCCTGGACAGCCTTGAACACGGCGCGGATGGCCACCTCGGTCTTGCCGAACCCGACGTCACCACAGACCAGCCGGTCCATGGGTAGGGGGCGCTCCATGTCCGCTTTCACATCCTCGATGGCCCGCATCTGGTCGGACGTTTCGACGAAGGGGAACGACGACTCCAGCTCGGCCTGCCACGGCGTGTCCGGACCGAAGGCCCGGCCCTGGACCTCGAGCCGCCGCCGGTAGAGGGCAACGAGCTCCTCGGCGATCTCGTGGACCGCCGCCCTGGCCTTGGAACGGGCGCGCTGCCACTCCGAACCGCCCAGCCGGTTGACCGTGGGCGAGTCTCCTCCGGCATAGGGCGTGAGCAGCTCGATCTGGTCGGTGGGGAGATAGAGCTTGTCCCCGCCCCGGTACTCGAGCAGCAGATAGTCACGGGTAGACCCGCCCATGGTCCTGGTGACCATCCCGCCGTAGCGGGCCACGCCGTGCTGACGGTGGACGACGTAATTGCCCGGGGCCAGGTCGTCGAAGAAGCCGTCGACGGGCCGTGCCCGGGTCCGGGCCTGGCGGTGGGGACGGTGGCGCCCGGTGACGTCTGACTCGGCCAGCACCGCCACCTTGGAGGCGGGAACGATGAAGCCCCGGTCGACCGATGCCACCACGATCTGCGCTCCGGGCTTTGGAGGTTTTGGTGCAGCTCCAGGCTTCCGAGGTGGTTGATCCTCGCCGGAATCCTCGGCCTCCTCGCCGTCGACGCCCTCCACCACGGGGACGACCACGCCCTCCTCGGCCAGGATGGTGGCCAACCTGTCGGCACCGGTGTGGCTCCCGGCACACAGGGCGACGGTGAACCCCCCATCGACGAGGCTCCGGACCTGCCCGGCCAGCTTGGCCCCGTCGCCCAGGATCGGCTCCCATCCCCGGCTCTCGATGGCCGGGACCTCGGGCCCTTCGGCCGTCGGGACCAGCGAGAGCATGGCTGCGTCGCTCTTGGCCAACAGCCGGTCGAAGGGCACGTGCAGACGGGGTGCCCCGGCACCGGCCTCGAGCCCCCACGTCCCTGCCAGCGCGTCGGCCAACGCTGATTCCTCGTCGGCCAGCTCCTCGGCCCGTTGTCGGACCCGCCGGGGCTCGACCACGATGACCACGGCCGTGGAGGGAAGCAGGTCGGTGACGATCTCTTCGGAAGGAGACAGCCACGGGAGCCACGACTCCATGCCGTCGAACAAAGAGCCGTCGGACAGCTGCTCCCACTGGTGGCGGCCCCAGGGTGCACTGCCCACCAGGCTGGCGGCCACACGACGGACATCCTCGTCGGGCACCAGTTCCCGACAGCCGAACAGCGATACTTCCTCCACTGCGGCCGTGGACCGCTGGTCGGCTACGTCGAAACGGGTCAGCCGATCGACCTCGTCGCCCCACAGGTCGATCCGGACGGGCTCATCGTCGGTCGACGGGAAGACATCGACGATGCCGCCCCGGACGGCCAGCTCGCCTCGGTGCTCGACCAGCGACTCGCGCCTGTAGCCCATGCCCACCAGCTGGGCGACCAGATCGTCGACCACCAGCGAGTCACCCTTGGCGATGGTGACGGGGCGGGCGGCGTGGCGCCACGGACCCAGCTGCTGGAGCACCGCCTTGATAGGGGCCACCACCACGCCAGGCGACTGGTCGTCCGGCTCGCCGGCCAGTTGCCACAGCAGCTGGAGCCGTCGACCCATGGTCGAGACCTCGGGGCTCACCCGTTCGAAGGGCAAGGTCTCCCAGGCTGGGAACAAGGCCACGCGCTCCGGCGAGAAGACGTCGAGGTCATGGGCAAGCTGCTCGGCCGCCGTGCCCGTGGGCGTGATGACCAGCACCGGTCGCCGGGAGCTGAGTCGGACCACCCCGGCCAGCGTGAAGGCCTGGGCGGGAGTGGACACGGCGAGGGTGGCGCTCGACGCGCCGATGACCCGCGCCATGGCGGGTTCGTTGCGGAGGAGGGCAGGGAGCGAGCGGAGACTCACCCGTTCAGGGTACCGGGGCGGTGCAACGGGATCGCTCGGTCACGAGATGCTGTTGAACCGGTTCATGGCCGCCTCGATGCCGTCCTTGAGGATGGCCTCCACTGCGTCGGCGGCGACCGCCTCGGCCACCTCCAGCTCGGTTCGCTCCGCGCTGCCGGGGCGCTTCAGGACGTAGTCGGCGCCGGGCTGGCGTCCGGGGGGCTTCCCGATCCCGATCCGCACCCGCAAGTAGTCACGGCCGTGCAGGTGGTTGTCGATCGACTTGAGACCATTGTGGCCGGCATTGCCCCCGCCGACTTTGAGCTTCACCCGGCCCGAGGGGAGGTCCAGCTCGTCGTGCACCACCACCAACCTGGCCAGGCCCTGGCCCTCGGCCAGGCCGGCCCGCCGGACCAGGGGGGCGACGGCCACCCCCGATTCGTTCATGTACACGGACGGGACGGCCATCATGACCCGGCTCCCGGCGATGGAGACGGTGGCGGCGCTGGCGTGAAGGCCCTTTTCGCTCTTCAGACGGCCGCCGTGGCGGTCGGCCAGCAACGACACGGCGTCGGCACCCACGTTGTGCCGGGTTCCGGCGAATTCGGCCCCGGGATTGCCCAGCCCCACTACGAGCAAGTCGGCCGGCGAACCGGTCCGGGAGCGGAAGAGGCTCAGCCTTCGCCCTCGCTGGGGGCGCCGGCCTCGGCCTCGCCCTCGGCCACAGCACCCTCTTCGCCTTCGGCGGCTTCTCCCTCGAAGCCCTCTTCGCCGGTGGTGGCCACCCGAGGCGGCTGTCCGACAACGACCGACACATCGTCGTCGATGTCGGCGGTGACCCCGGCGGGCAGCGTGATGTCCGACACCTTCAACGACGCCCCGATGATCAGCTCCGAGATGTCGATCTCGAGCGAAGAGGGGATCGCCGTGGGGATGGCCCGAATCGGAAGCGTGAAGAGCTGCTGGTCGACGACCCCGTCGCCGTGGTGGACCTCGACGGCCTCACCGACCAGGTTGATGGTGACCTCGGCGGCGATGACCTCGTCACGGCGGACGATCAGGAAGTCGATGTGGGTCACGGTGCCCTTGACCGGATGCCGCTGGATGTCACGGGCCAGAGTCAGGTAGCTGGTTCCGTCCACGTCGAGGGTGAGCAGTGTGTTCAGGCTGGCCTCGCCGGACATCGCCGTCCGGAACTCCCTGCCCACCACGGACACGGGGACGGGGTCGGTGCCGTGGCCGTACACCACTCCGGGGATCTTCCCCTCGTTCCGCAAGCGGCGCGTCGAGCTGGTGCCGGTGGTTCGGCCGGGCTCGGCGACAAGCGTGGTCTCGGGCATGCGGGAACTCCTCAAGTAATGCTGACAGGGGCGCAGCGCCACCGGTCGCCGACCGACGGGTCGGGGACGGCCGCTGCTGACGGGCCTACAGCATAGACAGTGCAGGGGGTCTCTAGCGACCCGGGGGCCAGGGACCGGGGCTAGCGACCCCGGAAGGCAGGGATCCGGCGCCACGGACCAGGCTATCGGCGCAGGGACCAGGCACCCAGGCCAGACCTGCGGTCCAGTGACCGGGTGGGCAGAGGCCTGCGGTCCAGTGACCGGGTGGGCAGAAGCCTGCGGGCATGGACCGGGGCAGTGGCGAGAGACCAGACGGGCAGAGGCCGGCGGGCATGCACCGGGCAGATGGCAGGTACCCGGCCGGAAATCCCGCACCCGTCACGCGGCCTGGCGCCGACGCGGGGCCGGCGCCTAGACCAGGTTGTCCCCGCCGAAGATCTCCGAGACCGAGGTGTCCTCGAACACGGCATCGATGGCATCGGAGATCAGCTTGGCCACTGAGAGCACCTCGAGCTTGTCGAATTGCCTCTCGGGGGGGACCGGCAGGGTGTTGGTCACCACCACCTTGGTCAGCGCCGAGTTCTTCAGCCGATCCACGGCCGGATCGGACAGCACGGGGTGGGTGGCCATGGCCCACACCTCGGTGGCCCCTCGCTCCGCCAACAGGTCGGCAGCGGCCACGATGGTCCCAGCGGTGTCGATCATGTCGTCGATGAGCACGCAGGTCCGGCCCTCGACGTCGCCCACCACGTGGAGTGCCTCCACCGAATTGGCCTTCACGTGGGAGCGGCGCTTGTGCACCATGGCCAGGTCGGCCCCCAGGATCTGGCCGAACCGGTCGGCCACCCGAACCCGGCCGGCATCGGGGGCCACCACCACCAGGTCCTCGATGTCCTGGTGCCGCAAGTAGTCGACCAGCACCGGCGCGGCGGTGAGGTGGTCGAACGGCACGTCGAAGAAGCCCTGGATCTGACCGGAGTGCAGGTCGACGCTGACCACCCGGTCGGCCCCGGCCACCGACAGCATGTCGGCCACCAGCTTCGCCGTGATGGGCTCCCGGCCGGTGGCTTTGCGGTCCTGTCGCGAGTAGCCGTAGTACGGGCACACCGCAGTGATCCGCTTGGCCGAGGCCCGCTTGGCCGCGTCGATCATGATCAGGTGCTCCATCAACGAGTCGTTGACCGGACCGCAGTGGGTCTGCACGATGAACACGTCGCTGCCCCGGATCGAGGCACCGTACCGGCAGTGGATCTCGCCGTTGGCGAATTCCCGGAGATTGGCCTCACCGAGCTCCACTCCCAGCTGCTCGGCGATATCCCGCGCTAGCTCCGGATGCGAGCGGCCCGAGACCAACTCCAGACGTCGCTGGGGTGTGAATTCCATGGCCCCGACGCTACCGCGCCCCGAGTCCCGGTCCCACTGTGCCCCCGTGGGGTACGGACTCGCCCTCAGCCAGCACGGCGAAGGGGCCCACCCTGGCCTCGCTGCCGACCTCGGCGCGCCGGCACACCGAGTTGGTGATGATCGCCCCCTCGCCCACCAGCGTGTCGACCAGATGGCAATTGGGACCGATCTCCGCGTGCTCGGCCACCTGGCACTCGCCCTGGAGGATCACCCCGGGCAGGAGCACCACATCGGGGGACAGCTGGACATCGGCGTCGATGTAGGTCCGTTCCGGATCCCACATCGTCACTCCCCGGCGCATCCAGCGCTCGTTGATCCGGTCGCGCAGCTCCGCTTCGGCCACGGCCAGCTGGGCCCGGTCGTTGACCCCGGCCACCTCCATCGTGTCGTCGACCACCACCGACACCACCCGGTGGCCGGCCTCGTAGAGAACGCCCACCACATCGGTCAGGTAGTACTCGCCCTGGGCGTTGGCCGGGCTGAGCCGCCGGAGCGACGGAGCCAGCACGCTCCGTCGGAAACAGTAGATGGACGTGTTGATCTCGTCGACGGCCAGTTCCTCCTCGTCGGCGTCGGCGTGCTCCACCACCCGGGCCACCATGTCGTCCCGGCCGCGGACCACCCGCCCGTATCCGGAGGGATCGGCGATCACCGCGGTGAGCAATGTGGCCGCCGCGTCCGATGCCCGATGGCGGCGGACCAGCGCCGCCAAGGTGGCCGGACGCAGCAACGGGGTGTCGCCCGGGAGCACCACCACGTCCCCGTCGTCGTCGAACTCGTCGGGCAGACCGGTCAGCGCCACCGACATGGCGTCCCCTGTCCCGTGCTGTTCCACCTGCTCGACGAACTCGATGGCCATTCCCTTGGGGGCATGCTCCATCAGCGTCTTGGTCACCCACTCGGCTCGGTGACCCACCACCACCACCACCCGGTCCACCTGCAGTTCGGCCAAGGCATCGAGCACATGGAGCACCATGGGGCGCCCGCACAGCCGGTGGAGGGGCTTGGGACGGGAGGATCGCATCCGGGTACCCTCCCCGGCGGCCAGGACAACGGCGGACAATGGGCGGGACGTCATCGGTCCTCGGACGGCGGGAGCAAGATCATGGGCCTATTCTTCCCACGTCCGGGCCGCGCATGTCGTGCACCGGCCGTACGTACCCGCCATGCCTGTGCTCACCACCGCCATCGATGCCGAATCCCAGGAGTACCAGGCCAATCGGGCTGCCCTGCTCGAAGCGGTCAACGCAGTCAACGAGCAGCTGGCCCTGGCCCGGGAGGGGGGCGGCGCCCGCTACGTGGAGCGCCACCGCTCCCGGGGCAAGCTCCTGGCCCGCGAACGCATCGAGCTGCTGGTCGACCGGGACTCGGCTTTCCTCGAGCTCTCGCCCCTGGCCGCTTGGGGCACCGACTTCAACGTGGGGGCGGCGCTGGTCACCGGGATCGGCGTGGTCGAGGGCGTGGAGTGCCTGATCTCGGCCAACGACCCCACCGTCCGCGGTGGGGCCATGAACCCCATCACCTTCAACAAGGCAGCCCGGGCGTCCGACATCGCCCAGGAGAACCGGCTCCCGACCGTCAGCCTGGTCGAGTCGGGCGGCGCCGACCTGCCCACCCAGGCCGAGCTGTTCATCCCCGGAGGCCGGTCCTTCCGCGATCTCACCCGCCGCTCGGCTCTGGCCCAGCCCACCGTGGCCCTGGTCTTCGGCAACTCAACGGCCGGGGGCGCCTACGTGCCCGGCATGAGCGACTACATCGTGATGATCGAGGGCCGGTCCAAGGTCTTTCTGGGCGGACCGCCCCTGGTCAAGATGGCCACTGGCGAGGAGTCCGACGACGAGGAGCTGGGCGGGGCCGACATGCACGCCCGGGTCTCGGGGCTGGCCGATGAGCTGGCCGTCGACGAGGTCGACGCCATCCGCCTGGGCCGCCAGATCGTGTCCCGCCTCAACTGGCGCAAGCACGGTCCCGGCCCCACCCAGCCGGCCGATTCCCCCCTCTTCGACCCCGACGAGCTCCTGGGCATTGCCTCGGCCGATCCCAAGGTGCCCTTCGACCCCAGGGAGGTCCTGGCCCGCGTGGTCGACGGCTCCCGGTTCGACGAGTTCAAGCCCCACTACGGCACCAGCCTGGTCACGGGCTGGGCCTCCATCCACGGCTATCCGATCGGCGTGTTGGCCAACCATCGGGGCGTCCTGTTCTCCGAGGAGGCCAACAAGGCCACCCAGTTCATCCAGCTGGCCAACCAGATCGACGTGCCCCTGGTCTTCTTGCAGAACACCACGGGCTACATGGTGGGCAAGGAGTACGAGCAGCGGGGCATCATCAAGGACGGGGCCAAGATGATCAACGCCGTGGCCAACTCGTCGGTCCCCCACCTGACCCTGAACATCGGGGCCTCTTACGGGGCGGGCAACTACGGGATGTGCGGCCGGGCCTACAACCCCCGCTTCCTCTTCGCCTGGCCCAATGCCCGCTCGGCGGTGATGGGCCCGGCCCAGCTGGCCGGGGTGCTGTCCATCGTGGCCCGCCAGTCGGCCGAGGCCCGGGGCCTCCCCTTCGACGAGGAGGCCGACGCGGCCATGCGCGAGGCGGTGGAGTCGCAGATCGAGGCGGAGTCGCTCCCCCTCTTCCTGACCTCCCGCCTCTACGACGACGGCATCATCGATCCCCGCGACACCCGCACCGTCCTGGGGCTGAGCCTGTCGGTCATCGACAACCGCGAGATCAAGGGCACGCGCGGCTACGGCGTGTTCCGGATGTAGCGGTCATGGCTCCGATCACCTCTCTCCTGGTGGCCAACCGCGGCGAGATCGCCCGGCGGATCTTCCGCACCGCCCGGTCCATGGGCATCACCTGTGTCGCCGTCTATTCCGACGCCGATGCCGACAGCCCCCATGTGGCGGAGGCCGATCTGGCCGTCCACCTCCCCGGGCTGTCCCCCACAGACACCTACCTGCGCACAGACCTCCTGCTCGACGCCGCCGCCCGTTCCGGCGCCGACGCCATCCATCCCGGCTACGGCTTCTTGTCCGAGAACGCCGACTTCGCCTCTGCAGTCGTCGATGCCGGCCTCATCTGGGTGGGACCTCCGGCCGCGGCCATTGCCGCCATGGGATCGAAGATCGGCAGCAAGGAGCTGATGCGCGGCGCCGGGGTGCCCACCCTGCCGTCGATCCTCGTCCCGAACATCGACCGCGGCGGGAACGGCAGCGGCGACGGCAGCGGAGCAGGGAACGGCAGCGCCGTAGGGGGCGTGGATCCGACAGCGGCCGATGCCCTCGGTTGGCCACTGCTGGTGAAGGCGTCTGCGGGTGGTGGCGGACGGGGCATGCGCATTGTGAAAACGATCGACGACCTGTCCGAGGCGGTGGATGGTGCCCGGCGCGAGGCCGAGTCGGCCTTCGGGGACGGCACGCTGTTCCTGGAGCGCTACGTCATCGATCCTCGCCACATCGAGGTCCAGGTCCTGGCCGATGGACACGGCGACGCCGTCGCCCTCTTCGAGCGGGAATGCTCCATACAGCGTCGGCACCAAAAGATCATCGAGGAGTCGCCATCGCCCGTGGTCGACCCCGAGCAACGCGCCCGTCTGTGCGAAGCGGCGGTCGCCGCTGCTCGTGCCGTCGGCTACACCAACGCCGGCACGGTCGAGTTCGTGCTCGACCCGGCCGGCACCGACCCGGGCGGAAGCTTCTACTTCTTGGAGATGAACACGAGGTTGCAGGTGGAGCACCCGGTTACCGAGCTGGTCACCGGGTGCGATCTCGTCCGCCTGCAGCTCGTGGTGGCCCAGGGGCACCCGTTGCCCGAGGAGGTCTTCGCCGCCGTGGCCCGGGGACCTGTGGGGCACGCGGTGGAGGCCCGCATCTATGCCGAGGACCCGGCGTCCGACTGGCTCCCATCGACCGGGTACCTGGACCGCTTCGAGGTGCCGGCCGTGGCGTGGTCCGCCGTGTCGTCGGTGGCGTCGTCCGCCGGTGCCGCCGTGTCGTCGGTGGCGTCGTCCGCCGGTGCCGCCGTGTCGTCGGTGGCGTCGTCCGCCGGTGGCGCCGTGTCGTCGGTGGCTCCGGGAGCCGGTGGCGCCCTGTCAGTGGCCGACGGCGCGATGTCGTCAGTGGCTTCGGCCGCCGGCGCCGTGCGCGGCGACGGCATCGTCGGTGGCTCGGCCACGATCCGGGTCGATAGCGGGGTCGAGTCGGGAAGCACTGTCAGTCCCCACTACGACCCCATGCTGGCCAAGGTCATTGCCCATGCCCCCACCCGGGTAGAGGCCGTCGCCTCGCTGGCCCGGGTCCTGGCCTCCAGCGCCATCCACGGGGTGACCACCAACCGGGACCTCCTGGTCCGGACCCTGCGCCATCCCGACTTCGTTGCCGGTGCCATCGACACCGGCTTCCTCGAGCGTCACGGCCTGGCCGAGCTCAGTTCGCCGCTGGCCGATGAACGGGCCGTCGAGCGCCACGCCATCGCCGCAGCCCTGACCGGTCGAGCGCAGCGGCGGGACCGGGCCACCGTGCAACCCGACCTGCCCTCGGGCTGGCGGAACAATCCCTCGCAGCTCGAGCAGTCCACGTTCGAGGGCCCCTCCCGAACGATCGCCATCGGGTACCGCTTCGACCGGACGGGGGCCCAGGTCGAGCTGGTGGAGGTGGACGGCACGCCGCAGCCGGTGGCGGTCAGAAAGCTGACCGCGGCCTCGGTGGTGCTCACCGTCGACAGCGTGACCCGGCACTACCGGGTGGACCGGGTCAAGCGCACCGCGTTCGTGGACGGGCCCGATGGCTCGACGGCCCTGCTCGAGGTCGAGCGCTTCCCTATCCCCGGGAGCCAGGTCCCAGCCGGCTCCGCGGTAGCGCCCATGCCCGGCGGTGTCGCCAGGGTCAACGTGGCCGTCGGTGACCACGTCAAGGCCGGGCAGGACCTGGTGGTGCTGGAGGCGATGAAGATGGAGCACACCGTGCACGCCGCCATCGAGGGGACCGTGGCCGAGGTCATGGTGACGCCTGGCACCCAGGTCGAGTCGGGACAGGTTCTGGTCGTGCTGGAGGAGACAGCCGGTCCGGAGGAACAGGCGGAGGAGCGATGAGCAACCCCATCCGCATCGCCAACTGCTCGGGATTCTTCGGCGACCGGTTGAGCGCGGCACGCGAGATGGTCGAGGGCGGCCCCATCGACGTGTTGACCGGTGACTGGCTGGCCGAGTTGACCATGCTCATCTTGTGGAAGGGCCAACAGCGCGATCCCTCGCGCGGGTGGGCGCGGACCTTTCTGACCCAGATGGAAGAGGTCCTGGGCACCTGCGCGGACCGGGGGATCAAGGTGGTGACCAACGCCGGCGGCCTCAACCCGGCCGGCCTGGCCGATGAGGTCCGGAAGCTGGCCGAGAAGCTCGGCGTCGGCCTCACCGTCGCCCACGTCGAAGGCGACGGCCTGGTCCCTCGCATCGGCGAGCTGCAGCAACGTGGACTCGACCTGGCCCATCTCGATACCGGCCAGCGCCTGGCCGATGCCACCGGTGAGGTGGTCACGGCCAATGCCTACCTGGGGGCATGGCCCATCGTGGAGGCGCTGCGCGGCGGGGCCGACGTGGTCATCTGTCCTCGGGTCACCGATGCCTCGCTGGTCGTCGGGCCGGCGGCGTGGCACCACAGCTGGGACCTGACCGACTGGGACCGCCTGGCGGGGGCAGTCGCCGCCGGCCACCTCATCGAGTGCGGCCCCCAGGTGACCGGCGGGAACTACGCCTTCTTCACCGAGGTGCCCGGGCTCGAGCATCCCGGGTTCCCCATCGCAGAGGTGGCCGACGACGGCTCATCGATCATCACCAAGCACCCGGGTACGGGCGGCCAGGTGTCGGTGGGCACCGTCACCGCCCAGTTGGTCTACGAGATCGCCGGCCCCGACTACGCCAACACTGACGTGGTGGCCCGCTTCGACACGGTCCAGCTCGAACAGGACGCTCCGGACCGGGTGCGGGTGTCGGGCACCCGGGGCCTGCCCGCACCGAAGGACGTGAAGGTCTCGATCAACCTGTTGGGAGGATGGCGGAACACGATGACCTTCGTCCTCACCGGGCTCGACATCGAAGCCAAGGCTGCCCTCACCCTCGAGACGATGGAGGCGAAGCTGGGCGGCACCGACCAGTTCAGCGCCTACGACACCCTGCTGATCCGCTCGGACAAGCCCGACGCACCCACCAACGCCGAGGCCTCGGCCGAGCTGCGGATCACGGTCAAGGACCCCGATCAGTCCAAGGTGGGCCGCCGGTTCGCCGATGCGGCGACCGAGCTGGCCCTGGCCGGCTATCCCGGATTCCACCTCACCTCGCCACCGACCGACGCCACGGCCTACGGCGTTTTCTGGCCCACCCTGGTCCCGGCCGAATTGGTTGAGCCGGTCGTGGTCCAGGCCGACGGCGGCCGGGTGGCCGTTCCCCACCGGGCGTTTCGCTCGGAGGCGCCGGTCCAGCCCCTCCCCGAGCTCCGCCGGGCCGCCCAATTCCCAGCCGAGCCGGTGGCCCGCGTGCCACTGGGCACCATCATCGGCGCTCGCTCGGGCGACAAGGGGGGCAATGCCAACGTAGGGCTGTGGGCCAGTCGGGGCACCCACTACGTCTGGCTGCGCGACTACCTCACCATCGAGCACATGGGCGAACTGCTCCCCGAGGCCAGCGGGCTCGAGATCCGTCGGTACGAGCTCCCGAGGGTATTGGCCCTGAACTTCGTGGTGGTCGGCCTGCTGGGCGAGGGGGTGGCGTCCTCCACCCGGCCCGATCCACAGGCAAAGAGCCTGGGCGAGTACGTTCGGAGCAGGCTGGTAGATATCCCGGTCTCATTTCTGCCCCACCACGGCTGAACGTCTGCCCGAGCAGGGCTGAACGTCTGCCCGAGCAGGGCTGAACGATCGCAAGGAGCCACCATGGACTTCACCCCAACCGACGAGGACGTGATGCTGCGCGCCGCGGTCAGCGCCATCGCCTCCAAGTTCGGCCACGAGTACTACGTGGCCAAAGCCCGCGCCGACGAGCGGACCACGGAGCTGTGGCAGGCCGTGGGCGAAGCCGGGTTCCTGGGGGTCAACGTCCCCGAGGAGTACGGCGGTGGCGGCATGGGCATCACCGAGCTGGCCGCGGTAGCCGAGGAGCTGGCCGCCGCCGGCTGTCCGCTGTTGATCATGGTGGTCTCCCCCGCCATCTGCGCCACCATCATCGCCAAGTTCGGCACCGACGAGCAGAAGCAGCGCTGGCTTCCCGGGTTTGCCACCGGCGAGCTGAAGATGGCCTTCGCCATTACCGAGCCGGACGCCGGTTCCAACTCCCACAACCTCTCCCTCACCGCCACCAAGGATGGGGACATCTACCGACTGAACGGATCGAAGTACTACATCTCGGGCGTGGACGAAGCCGACGCCATCCTCGTGGTGACCCGGTCGGGCGTCGACAAGGACACCGGTCGGGGCCGCCTGTCCCTCTTCGTGGTGAACACCGACGCGCCGGGCCTCGAGCGAACCGTCCTGCCCGTCGAGATCACCGCCCCCGAGAAGCAGTACACGCTGTTCTTCGACAACGTCGAGGTCGACGCCGACCGCCTGATCGGCGCCGAGGGCGAGGGCCTCCGCCAGGTCTTCTTCGGCCTCAACCCGGAGCGGATCCTGTCCGCCTCCCTGGCCAACGGGATCAGCCGCTATGTCCTGGACAAAGCGGCCGCCTACGCGCGGGAGCGAGAGGTGTGGGGCACGCCCATCGGGCGCCACCAGGGCATCTCCCACCCCCTGGCCAAGGCCAAGATCGAGGTTGAGCTGGCCCGGCTGATGACCGACAAGGCGGCGTGGCTGTGCGACCATGCCGGCGACACCCCCGAGGCGGGCGAGGCGGCCAACATGGCCAAGTACGCCGCGGCAGAAGCCACCGCGGCAGCGCTCGATCAAGCCATCCAGACCCACGGCGGAAACGGCATGTCCTCGGAGTACGGTCTGGCCGACCTGTGGGGCATGGTGCGCTTGCTGCGAATCGCACCGGTCAGCCGCGAGATGATCCTGAACTTCGTTGCCCAGCACTCGCTGGGCCTGCCCAAGTCGTATTGATGGGGCTGAACGGGCGCTGATGGTAGGGCCGAACGGGCGCTGATGGTAGGGCCGAACGGGCGCTGATGGTAGGGCCGAATGGGCGCTGATGGTAGGGCCGAACGGGCGCTGATCGAGTGCTGATCGGCGTCTCATTGGGCTCTCATCCAGCACGGATCAGGCGCTGAACAGGAGGCGACGGTCCAGTGGACCGGGCGCTGCTCGGGGACCGACGGGTCAGGCGGTACGCTGGAGGAGCGGATCGCCCGTCCGAATGCACGAACAGGGTGACTCTCCCCGGGCTTCCGCAACCCGCTCTGTACCACCGAAAGGCCCGGCCACGCCCCCATGCAGTCCCGTGACGACATTCGCAACGTAGCCATCGTGGCTCACGTCGACCATGGAAAGACGACGCTGGTCGACGCCATGCTCTGGCAATCCGGCGCTTTCCGGGCCAACGAGTCGGTCAACGAGCGCGTCCTGGACTCCGGTGACCTCGAGCGGGAAAAGGGCATCACCATCCTGGCCAAGAACACGGCCGTCGTGCACAACGGCGTCAAGATCAACATCATCGACACCCCCGGCCACGCCGACTTCGGCGGCGAGGTGGAACGGGGGCTCACCATGGTCGATGGCGTCCTGCTGCTGGTCGACGCGTCCGAGGGCCCCTTGCCGCAGACCCGGTTCGTGCTGCGCAAGGCCCTCCAGGCCCGGCTGCCGGTGGTCCTGGTGGTCAACAAGGTGGACCGACCCGACGCTCGCATCGACGAGGTGGTCAACGAGGTCGAGGAGCTGTTCTTGGACCTCGACGCTGACGAGCACCAGATCGACTTCCCCATACTCTTCTCGAACGCTCGGGCCGGATGGGCCGCCACCGAGCAGGGCGTGGAGGGCACCGACCTCGAGCCGCTGTTCCAGGCCATCCTCGACCGCATCCCCGCTCCGCAATTCGATCCGGACGCACCGCTGCAAGCCATCGTGTCCAACCTCGACGCATCGCCATATCTGGGCCGGTTGGCCATCTGCCGGGTCCACAACGGCACGTTGCGCAAGGGCGCGCTGGTGGGCTGGTGCAAGTTGGACGGCACCATCGAACGGACCAAGATCACCGAGCTGTTCGTCACCGATGCCCTGGACCGGGTGGACGCAGCCGAAGCCGGGCCGGGCGAGATCGCCGCAGTGGCCGGCATGGCCGAGGTCACCATCGGCGAGACGCTGGCCGACCCGGACGACCCCCGACCGCTGCCGGTGATCACCGTGGACGAGCCCAGTTTGTCCATGACCATCGGGATCAACACCGCTCCCCTGGCCGGTTCGGACGGGTCGAAGCTCACGGCCCGCCAGATATTCAGCCGATTGGAAAACGAGCTGGTGGGCAACGTCTCACTGCGAGTGCTCCCCACCGAGCGCCCCGATACCTGGGAGGTCCAGGGACGGGGCGAGCTCCAGCTGGCCGTGCTGGTGGAGACCATGCGCCGCGAGGGGTTCGAGCTGACGGTGGGCAAGCCCCAAGTGGTCACCCGGGAGATCGACGGCAAGATCCACGAGCCGATGGAGCAGGTGGCCGTCGACGTGCCCGACGACTACCTGGGCGTGGTCACCCAGCTGATGGCGCTTCGCAAGGGAACGCTCATCGAGATGGTCAACCACGGCACCGGCTGGGTCCGCATGGACTACCGGGTCCCAGCCCGAGGACTGGTGGGGTTCCGCACCGAGTTCATGACCGAGACCCGGGGGACGGGCATGCTGCACCACGTCTTCGACGGGTGGGAACCATGGCACGGCGAGCTCAAGACCAAGCGCAACGGCTCGATGGTCGCCGACCGTCGTGGGATCACCACCGGCTACACGCTGATGAGCCTGCAAGAGCGCGGCATCTTGCTGGTCGGACCGGCCACCGAGGTCTACGAGGGCATGGTCATCGGCGAGAACGCCCGGGATGAGGAGATGGACGTCAACCCGACCAAGGAGAAGAAGCAGACCAACGTGCGCTCCGCCTCGGCCGACGAGGCCATCCGGCTCACCCCCCCGCTGCTGCTCTCGCTGGAGCAGGCTCTGGAGTTCATCGCCGATGACGAGTGCGTCGAGGTCACCCCGGCCAACGTCCGACTGCGCAAAGTGATCCTGGACGGGCACACTCGGGGACGGATGCGAAGCAGGAGCCGCAACCCGCGCTGACCCTGCTGGTTGACCCTGCTGGTTGACCCTGCTGGCTGACTGGCTGGGAGTGCTGGCCGGGCGTGCTCAGCGGCCCTACTGGGCGTGCTGGCCGCCCGAGCTGACCCTGGCGACACCCGAGCAGTCCCTGGCGTAACCCGGGCCGATGTCTTATCGGATTCTTCACAACAATTCAGGTTGTTCTCGGTGAACTCTCAGCCCGCCCACAGAGGCCCTGGGCATAGTGCATTACGTGACCAACACCTCCGAGAACCAGACGATCTGGTTGGTACGACACGGAGAGAGCACGTGGAACGTGCTCGGACTGGTCCAGGGCCACGCTGACGAAGCCGTTCTGACCAGGCAGGGTCGGCGCCAAGCACAGCTCCTCACCCACCGACTGGGCGGCCGCACCATCGACGCCGTCTATACCAGCGACCTCCGTCGCGCCCAGGAAACGGCCGCCATCCTGGCCGACTCCTTCGGCCTCCAGGCGCATCCACACACCGCGCTGCGGGAGCGAGGCCTGGGCGTCCTGGAAGGCTCGCCGGTTGGCTCGCTCGGTCCCGCGGCGACCGGCATCGATGGCGACCGGGTGGTGGACACCGATGCCCGTCCCGAAGGTGGCGAATCGCTCGATGAGCTGTACCAACGGGTTGCTGGCTTCTTCGACTGGCTTCGCCTTCAGTCCCACGGCGCCGAAACGCTGGTGGTCGCCCATGGCGGCACCGTTCGGATGATCCGGGCCTTCTGCGCCGGGCGCGCCGTTCGGGACATGACCTGGGACACGGTCCCCAACGGAAGCCTGTGGCGCGTCCGGATACCCGATCACGACGCCGTCCAACATTCAGCCTCGATGCAAGCACGGTAAAGAACGGAGGGATCACATGAACCCGACAACACTCCAGCTACCCCGACGTGACACCAAACCCCGGTCCGCCGGTATCACCATGGTGGTGGACGGGGGCCTGCCCACCCGGTACTTCGAAGACGTCGTCAGCAGCGGGGCCGAGTACCTCGACTTCGTCAAGTTCGGGTGGGGTACGGCCATCGTGACCAAGGACCTGCGCGAGAAGATCGCCATCCTGAACAACGCCGGGGTGGACTACTACTTCGGTGGGACCCTGTTCGAGAAGTACGTGCTCCAAGACCGCCTCGACGCCTTCCGAGACCTCTGCCACGAGTACTCCTGCCAGTTCGTCGAGGTGTCCAACGGCACGATCGAACTCAGCAACCTGGAAAAGGCCGGCTACATCAGGAAGCTCTCCGATGACTTCCGGGTCATCTCCGAGGTCGGGTTCAAAGACGCCGAGCGGTCGGAGAACCTTCCCCCCAGCCTCTGGATCGAGTGCACCCACGAGGACCTGGACGCCGGGGCGTGCCTGGTCACCCTGGAAGCACGCGAGAGCGGCAAATCGGGCATCTGTCGACCTGACGGTCAGCTTCGGTTCGGGCTCATCGAGGAACTGCTGGCCTGTGGGCTGCGCCCCCAGGACCTCCTGTTCGAGGCGCCGTCGGTGGAGCTGCAGAACTACTTCGTAAAGCGCATCGGGCCTGACGTCAACCTGGGCAACGTGGCCGCCACCTCCGTCTTGGGGCTCGAGACCATCCGGCTTGGCCTCCGGGCCGACACGTTGACCTGCTTCGAGCGCGGGGCCGGGGCGGCGTGAGGGAAGGGGCGGACGCCTTCCACCTGGCTATACCGGCCTATGACCTCGCCGAGTCCCAGCACTTCTATGTCCAACTGCTCGGCTGCAAGCTGGCCCGGTCCTACGAGGACCGCATCACCCTCGACTTCTTCGGCGACCAGGTGGTGTGCCACCTGACGGCCCGGCCGGCAGACGCCGGGGGCGAACTGGAGCTGTACCCGCGGCATTTCGGGGTGACATTCCGGCACGGCGATGACTTCGACGCCGTCCACCGCCTGTGCGTCGAGCGAAAGGTGCCCGTGTTCCGAGACCTGGCCACCCGGTTCGAAGGAAAGGTCGAGGTGCACCGGACCTTCGTGCTCCGCGACCCCTCGGACAACCTCATCGAGTTCAAGCACTACAGCGATCCACGGATGATGTACTGAGATGACCATCGACACCCAACTGCGCGGGCAACCGACGGTGACCGGACCGGGGAACGCCATCGCCGAGCTGATCCGGTCCCAGTCCGCGGTCTACGGCGACGCCCCCTATCTCGCCGAGGCCAGGGGTTCGAGGCAGGTTTCGTTCCGCGACCTCGAGCAGCGGGTGTCGTCGCGGATCGAAGTGCTCGAGGACCGTGGCGTGGCCGGCGACGCCACCGTGGGCATCGCCGTCGCCGACCCGCTCGAATTCGCCGTGCTTTACCTGGCTGTCATGGCCTCTGGTCGGTGGGTGGCACCGCTCGACGCCAGTACTTCGGCTGACGGCATCGACACCGCCATCTCCCGTCTGGAGATCGCCCTCATGGTGTCCGATGGCGGGCCCCACGGTCCTCGCGGTCCTCGCGGACTTCGCGGTCCTCAATTCATGTCGGATCTCGAGTGGACCAACGCCGGCGGAGACAACCGTTCACATGCTCCGATCCCGGTCGAGCGGGCACTCGAGGAGGGGACCCCGAGCCCCGCCGGGATGGGTGGCGCCATCTTGGCCTCGTCGGGAACCACCGGGGCTCCCAAGGTCATCCCCGTGTACCAGGGTCGGCTGCTCCACACTGCGCGTGCCGTCGCCGCCCATCACCGCCTCTCGCCCAGCGACAAGGGATTCAATCCGCTTCCCTTGTTCCATATCAATGCCGAGGTGGTCGGGTTGCTCGCCACCCTGGTGGCGGGGGCAAGCCTCGTGCTCGACGACCGCTTCCATCGGACGGGGTTCTGGGCACTGATGGAGCAACACCGTGTGACCTGGATCAACGCGGTCCCAGCCATCGTGTCCCACCTGGCCGATCCAGCTCCGGGCGAAACCGTTCCCTCCCGGATCCGCTTCGTCCGCTCGGCGTCGGCCCCGCTGCCTGCCGCCACCCTGTCCCGTTTCGAGGCGAACACGGGCATCCCGGTGCTCGAGACCTACGGCATGACCGAAGCGGCAAGCCAGATCACAGCCAACCCGCTCACGGGAACGCGTAAGCCGGGTTCGGTAGGGGTGCCGGTCGGCATCGACCTGCGGATCACCGTCGACGAGACCGTATGGACCGATGAGACTGCGGCAGAAAGGACCGGATCGGCGAGAGGGACCGGATCGGCAGAAGAGTCGGCGGAGGGCGGGAGCGGGGGATCCACGAGTGCCATACCGCGGCCTGGCCACGTCGAGATCCGGGGGCCGTCGGTCATCACCGCCTATGGCGGCAACCGCCACCGTGACCGCTTCACCGCCGACGGCTGGCTCAGAACCGGTGACCTGGGCACCCTCGACGAGGACGGCTACCTCTATCTCATCGGGCGCACCGATGACGTGATCAACCGGGGAGGCGAGAAGGTCTATCCGAGGGACATCGAAGAAGCGATCCTGGTCGACCCCGACGTGATGGCCGCCGCGGTGGTGGCCGAAGACGACGCGGTGCTCGGTCAGGTGCCGGTGGCTTTCTTGGTTCTGCAAAGCGGTGTCGATGCCTCCGACACCGGCACCCTCGGGTACGTCGTGAACCGGGTGCGCAAGGGGCTCGATGCCACCTTGGTGCGCAGCCAACAGCCCGTGGCCATCCACGTAGTCGACGCCTTGCCCGCCGGGCCAACCGGAAAGGTGCAACGGCGAGCCCTTCGCGACCACAGGCCGCCGATCCTCTTCAGTCTCGGGCGCCGATGACGGCGGTCGCGGACGCCACCGACCTCGATGCCGCGCCCGTTCCCGACTCCCTGAACTCCACGGGCCCCCTGAGTTCAGACCGCTCGCTGAGCGAAACGGCCCCGACGGCGCACGGCGAAGGCCACGGCGAAAGCGAGGGCGAAGACACGCCAGCCGCCTCGGATACCTCTCCCGCTGCCGGCACCCGGAAGCGGCTCGACCACATCGACGCCATGCGGCCGATCAAACAAGCGGGCGTGGTCGGTACCCACACGTTGCTGGCCTTCGCCCCGGTGGCGGCAACGGTGGCCGCTGGAGCATCGTTGATGTTGCTGCACGTCACCCGTGAAGCGTTCCTGTTCGTCTCGGCGTGCATGCTCACCTACAGCTATCGCCAGTCCAAGCGCATCGATCGGAGCTACTGGTCTCGCCGCTTCCTGTCGGTGGGAGTGCCCTACCTGTGCTGGACGCTCATCTACTTCCTCTTCTTGCTGCCCAGCACCTACGAGAGCCCTGCCACCTCGCTGGGGCACCTCGGCTATCTCTTCGCCACCGGCTACTACCAGCTCTACTACCTGATCGTGGTGGCCCAGTTCTACGTGCTGTTCCCGTTGCTGTTGCTGCTGGTGCGGCGCACCGCCGGGCATCACCGCGCCCTGTTGGCCATCAGCGGAGCCATCCAGATCCTCGTCGTCGGCCTGATGCACTGGAACGTCCTGCCGCCCAACATGCGGGGGTTCTGGGCCAGCCGGGAGATCACCTCGTACCAGTTCTATTTGATCGCCGGCATGGTGATCGCCTTCCACCTCGAAGAGGCCCACGCCTGGCTGTGCCGCCATGTGCGCCTCATCATCGTGTTCACCGTGGCCAGTGCGGCAGTGGCCGAGGCCTGGTACTACCTGTCTGCCGACAACGTGGTCGGGTGGCTGGGATCGAGCTCGGACCCATTCCAACCGATCGTGATCCCGTTCAACATCGGCGCCATCGCCTGCATCTACCTGCTGGGCGTCGCCCTGGTCGACCGGCGCCGCTCCCGTCGGCTCCAGGCCATGGTCCATTCGGGCTCGGACAATGCCTACGGCATCTACCTGGCCCAGATGATCTTCATCACACTGCTCGGCTGGCTGGGCTGGCGGCACCTCGATACCGTGCTGCCCTGGCCGGTCGTGGCCGTCATCACCGTTGCCGTGGTGTTCGTGGCTTGCATCGCGCTGACCGCGGTGCTGGCCCGGACCCCGTGGTCCAAGGCATTGACCGGGCGCTCGCGGACGACGTGGCGCTCGTTGCTCCCGCGCCAGGAACGCTCGCTGCCGGGCCAGGCAACGGCCGGCACCGCCTCCCCGATACCGGCGGAGGAGGCTGGCGACAGCCCGCTCGAGCCGGACCTCGCCTCGCGGTGAGCCGGGTGAAGCGGGTGAGGCGGGTGAGGCGGGTCAGGCGGGTGAGCCGGGTCAACTGGGGTCAGGGTCGTGGCTATCCGCCGGCCAGCGCGGCTGCGATGGCCTGGCTGATGACCCGGTAGCCGCCATCGTTGGGGTGCTGGTTCGGTCCGTAGGGCTGGGACGCACACATCCAGGTGAGCGAGCAGACCCGGGCTACGTCGAGTGGGACCATACCCACGCCGTTCATCATCGTCGGATCGGTGCTCGTGGTGTTGAACGACGCGGCGACGTCGGCCATGGGGATCCCGGCGGCGGCATAGACGCCGTGGAGGGCTTGATCGAGCCGGTCAACGGCATCGAGGCTCTCAGGGGCCAGCATCCTACCCGCCGGACCCCTGAGGTAACTCCCGAGGTAGGGGTCATAGTGGCCGACGCCGACGATCCGCATCCCGGGACTTCCCGCTGCTCGCAGTGCGGACAGGATCTGGGGCAGCTGCTGTTCCACCAGAGCGATGGACTGTGTCACGCAGGCCTGATCGACCTGGCCCCGGTCGATGCACGTCCGCAGGTTGTTGAAACCGAGGTCCACGGTCACGAGCACCGTCGTGGGGTGGTCCCGGAGGAAGTCGACGGCCGTCGCCAGCTGTGTTCCGTCCGGATAGGCGCAGCGACCGCCTCCTTCGATCGTGGTGACCGTGGTGGCCCCGGGGCATCCGACTTCTTGCAGCTGGAGGGTGGGCCAGATGGCCCGCTCCTGGTTGACCAGATCGTTGGCGTAGCCCTCGTCGGTCGGCTGACCATGGGGATCCGTCGGCGTGGGCTGGAAACCCACCGAGGCCGATCCGCCGACGTCCAAATAGAAGTCGGGTCCGGTGGCTGCTGCAGCGGCCCGTTCCGGTGCCCACACGCCGCCCACCAGGAGCCCGACCCCGATGGCAACCGCAATGGGCACTGTTCGCCAAAGCCGTCGCGATGGCTTCATGGCTTCTCCTACGTCGAACGGCCTGGGCAACCGACGAACGCGGGTCGGTCGGGCCAGCATGGTACCCGACCGATTGCCGAGCGTCGGGGGCGGACAACACCCTCGTGCCCGTCGACAGGAGCGGGAACGTCCGGGCTGACACACCGGGTCGGTAGATTCGTGCGG
This sequence comes from uncultured Acidimicrobiaceae bacterium, assembly GCA_963781305.1. Classification (GTDB taxonomy): domain Bacteria; phylum Actinomycetota; class Acidimicrobiia; order Acidimicrobiales; family RAAP-2; genus DASXMT01. The sequence continues at coordinate 940,229 of CAWAFL010000011.1, read as the reverse complement.
TGCCTTCGATCCCGCCCGGCCCAACTGAGCTCGGCCGGAGTGTCGTGGTGTCCTCCGATCGACCCGTCCCCGCTCCGTGGGCGGGGGCCCCGCTCGTCGTTGTCGACCAGGCCACACTGGAGGCGCCCGGCGCCGTGGTCGACACGCTCCACGCCGCCTGGGCCGATCGGCGACCGGTCGTCGTCCAGCTCGGCGTCGAGACCGACCGCCTCCGGGCCCGCCAACGGTGCGACGAGCCGCCGTACGCACTGACGCCCGCCTTCGAGCTCGAGCTCGAGCGCCTGCAGTTCCTTGTCTGGGCCAACGCCTACGACGCCCGAGGCGACGAGGTCATCTGGTGGCACGGACGAAAGGCGGCTCGGCGCTTCGCCGACGCCGGGGTGCGCCCCGGTGACGATGCCGACATCGAACTGGCCGACGGCACCCCTGTGTTCGTCGACGGTGGTCCCTCCCATCCGCCCCGGCTGGGCAGCGGGATCCAGGTCATCCATCGGTGGAATGCCGAGGCCGGGGCGCTGCGCTTCGCCCGGCATGCCGCTCCTGGCGTTGGCGTACCCGAAGCCGACGCACCGGGCGCCGAACGAGGCGGGGCGTCCGAACAAGGCACCGCGACCGCAGAAGGCAGGACTACCGCAGAAGGCACGGCGTTGGCCCCCGACCAGCTCGCAGCCGTGGTCCACAGCTCGGGCCCCGCCCGTATCATCGCTCCGGCAGGATCGGGTAAGACCCGCGTCCTGACCGAACGGCTACGCCACCTCATTGCTGATCGATGCGTCGATCCCGCAGCCGTGACCGTCCTGGCCTACAACGCCAAGGCTGCCGACGAGCTCCGGGAACGGTGCGTGGACATCATGACGCCCCAAGGCCCGGAAATTCGCACGCTCAACAGCATCGGGCTCTCCATCTGCAATCAATCGGACGACCGAGGTCGCCTCAAGGTCCTGGACGAAGCGGGGGCACGGGACCTGGTCGGGTCCGTGTTCGAGATCAGGCACCGGGCCAATACCGACACGGTGGTGCCCTACCTCGAAGCGCTCTCCGCCATCCGGCTCGGTCTGCTCGACCCGGACCAGGCAGAGGAGACCTACCCGGACGCCGCCGGTGTCGCCGATGGGTTCGAGCGCTACCGAGAGGGGCTCGTCGCCGCCCAGGCCGTCGACTTCGACGAGCAGATTTACCGGGCCATCGAGATCCTGTTGACCGACCCGGTCATCCGGGACAGAGCCCAGGAGCGCTGCCGCTACCTGCTGGTCGACGAGTTCCAGGACCTCAACCCGGCCCATCTCCTGCTCATCCGGCTGTTGAACGCACCGGGCTTCGACTGTTTCGGGGTCGGGGACGACGACCAGGTTCTGTACGGCTATTCGGGCGCGACCCCCGAGTACCTGATCAACTACGACCGCTACTTTCCCGGCGCCGCCCACCACGCGCTGGAAGTCAACTATCGGTGTGCCCCGGTCGTGGTCGACGCGGCAACCCACCTGCTCGCCTACAACCGGGAACGGGTGGTCAAGACGATCAGCCCGGCACCCGGACGCACACTCGACCCCGACGGCCTGATCGTCCGTCGCGCCGCCGGCGAGAAATTGGCCTCTGCGGCCGCGGAGATCATCTCGGACTGGCGGAAGGCCGGCGCCGAGCTGACGGACATGGCCGTCCTGACCAGGGTGAATTCGGCACTGCTTCCCATCCAGGTGGCGCTGAGCGAGGCGAACGTCCCCTATGCATCCACGCTGACGTCCCGCGTGCTCGGGCGTACCGGCGTGCGCACGGCGTTTGCTTACCTGCGCATGGGGGTGAGCCCTGAGCGGATCGGCCGCCGGGACATCGAGGACACCATCCGCCGCCCCTCTCGGGGCATCGCCCCCAACGTGGTCACGATGTTGACCAAGCGATCCCACACATCGGTCGAGGAGATCCGGCGGTTGGCCGGAAGCCTCTCGGGTCGGGACGTCCCCAAGCTATTGGCCTACGCCGACGACATCGACCGGGTCTCGGTCGCCTGCACCACGCCCACGGCACTGGCGCTGCAGACCATCCGCGTCGAGCTGGGCCTGGGCAAGACCATGGACACGCTCGACGCATCCCGGGACGAGCCCGACCGTTCCACCCACCATGACGACCTCCAAGCCCTCGAATCGGTCGCCGCCTTTCATCCTGACGTCGCCACCTTTGCCACCTGGCTGCGAAGCGTTCTCGAACGGCCGCAGACCGAGGGCCCGGCAATCCTGTTGTCCACAGTGCACCGCATCAAGGGCCGCGAGTGGGACCGGGTCATCATCTTCGGGGCCTCGTCAGACGTGTTCCCACACCGGCTGGCCGAGGACGTCGAGGGCGAGCGAAGGGTGTTCCACGTGGCCCTCACCCGGAGCAAGGTGCAGACCGTGGTCCTGGCTGACGAGGCATCGCCCTCGTTCTTCGTGGATGAGCTCAATGGGAGCAGGTCGCATGCGCTTCCCGACCGGCCGGCGCGGCCCGGACGGGCCGATGCGGCGACCGGCGCAGCTGGCTCAGGCGGCGCGGTCGGCTCAGCGGCCAGAAAGGCTGGCCGAGGTGAGCGCCAGGAGCCGGTCGAGGCCACTGCGGCGAGCGCCGACCTACGAGCCTGGCGGACCGAAAAGGCCCGCGAAGCGGGGATGCCCCCGTACGTCATCCTCAGCGACCGACACCTCGAGGGCATCGTCGAGGAGGCACCGACCACCTTGGCGGCGCTGGCCACGTGCAAGGGGATCGGGCCCATGAAGCTAGAGCGCTGGGGCGACGAGATCCTCGCCGTGCTCAGCGGCGGCTCGGACGGCTGAACCGCACCGGGCCAGTCGCTTCTGGTGAGGAACGTCATCTCTCACCAAGTCACGCACCTGTCCCGCTGATCTCTCCTGTCCCGCTGATCTCTCCTGTCCCGCTGATCTCTGCGCCTCGGGCTTACTCGCGGCGCAGTCAAGCGTCGGGGGAGTGAGCGCTGCCTGGAGAAAGGCGCCGGTTGTCGATCGCCCGAATCGGGGCCCAAGGAGCTGGAGCGATGGGGCGACGACGACTGAGCGACGGCTGGAGGTCAATGGTGGGAGCCCTGGCCCAAACGATGCGCCGTGGTGCCTCGAGTTCCCCGCCCCGGGTTCCGAGGACCCCCCACCGCGGCCGACGCGGACGCTCCCACCCATAAACTGGGGTGGTGACAAAAGGAACAAATCGCGGTGGAAGTACCGGCATAAGCAGCGCCGAATGATGCCCAGGGCTTACGTGACCCCTGATGGGCACGCCAGGGTTTCGTTTGGCTTCTTCGGAACGCTCCTCGTCGGATTCCTCTATTTGATGGGTGCGTTGCTGTTCGTGGGCCTGCTGATGTTCGTCGCAGCCGCGTTTCTGGTCGCCATCGTGGCGGCGCTGACGGTCCACGGGGTCGACCGCCTTCTGGTGGCCATCAGCCCGAAGTGGCGGGCACGCCGGGCCGCTCGTGGTCGGTTCGACCCCATGCGGAAGGTGATCGACACAACCGCGACCACGACTCGGTCAGCTCAGCCGCGGCTACGCAGTCACTAGCCTCGCCGCGCCTACGCAGTCGGCCTCGCCGCGCCTACGCAGTCGGGCTCGCCACGGCCACGCAGTCACTCGGCCGCGCAGTCGCTAGGCCTCCACGCTGATTTCAATGCGGACCGGGGCAATGACCCCCGCTTTGGTCATGGCCTCTTTCAGGTCGGGATCAGAAGCAAAGCTTTGGGCATCATCGACCGAGGAGAACCAATGCAACCCCGTGACATCGTTCGGATCATCTGCGTTGCGGAGAACGACGGCATCACTGACGCCGTATCTGTCACGGATGGGTTGGGCATTGTCGTATTCAATCCGCCATGCCTCATAGTTGCCCACTGAATGCTGCACGATCATCAACACCCTTGCCATCCGGCCTCCTCTGACAGACTCCGCGCCCGACAAGCCAAACTACTTCGAACAACAACCGTGGGTCATCTCCAGGCGCGGGTTATCTCCAAAGAGGCGAACGTCAAGCCATCCGCGGTCCGCCCGTGCACCTTGAGATGAACGGATCGCATTGCCAGTGGGATGCCTCATCTGGGATGGGCGCGGCTGTTGGAACGTACAGGCGCCGCTGACCCTCGTCTTCGAGATGGCTCCGGGGGGAGGGCTCGAACCTCCAACATCCGGCTCCAAAGGCCGACGTTCTGCCGATTGAACTACCCCGGAAAAGCTCGCCGACGACCCTGCTGGTGCCCGCGTCAGCACACAGGCTAGGCCACCGGCTCCGGGTCCCGATCCGCCGCGTTGCTTCAGCTGTCACGGCACGGCTTCGCCGCCCCGGTAGGCTCCGCCTGCGATGCAACGTCTTCCCTCGCAGGTCACCGAGCAGATCGGTGAGGACAGCCGATGAAGATCCTCGTCGTCGACGACGACCCGTCGGTCAGCGGTGCGCTCAACCGCGCCCTGCGGCTCGAGGGATACGAGGTGGCGGTGGCCGGCGACGGGCCCGCCGCCTTGGAGGAGATCGCCATCAGGCCGCCCGACGCGGTGGTGCTGGATATCCAGCTGCCCACTCTGGACGGGCTCGAGGTGTGCCGAAGGATCCGGGCCGCAGGCGACGACACCCCGGTGCTCATGCTCACCGCCCGCGACGCCATCAATGACCGGGTCCAAGGGCTCGACGCCGGAGCCGATGACTACCTGGTGAAGCCGTTTGCCCTGGCCGAGCTACTGGCGCGACTGCGCGCCCTGCTCCGGCGCCGTCACGATGACTCCGGGGAGATCCTCCGCTTCGGCGATCTGTCCCTCGACCCCGGGAGCAGGGAGGCTCGCCGCGGGGACCGGGAGTTCACCCTCACCAGAATCGAGTTCGATCTCCTCGAGCTCCTATTGCGCCACCCCCGCCAGGTTCTCACCCGGGAGGTCATCCTCGACCGGGTGTGGGGCTACTCCTTCGACTCGGGAACCAACTCGTTAGCCGTCTATGTCGGCTACCTCCGCAGAAAGACTGAAGAAGGCGGCGAACCCAGGCTGATCCATACGGCCCGTGGTGTCGGCTACGTCTTGCGCGAGCAGTGACCTTTCGCGCCCGCTTGGTGCTGGCGGCCACGACGGCGGTGGTCATCGCTGTCGTACTCGCCGCTGTGTCCGCCTACGTGGTGTCCAACAACTCGCTGATCGGCTCCCTTGACGACACGCTGACCCAACAGGCCGGGGCGGTGGCCAACTCGAACGCCCCCATCTCCAATGGGTGCACTGCCACATCGGGACAGTGTGTCCAGGTCATATCGCAGGAAGGGGAAACGGGCGGGCCAGTCGTCGTCCCGGTGACAGCCGCGGTCCGCGCCGTGGCCTCCGGAAAGAGCCCCGGCTTCTTCAGTGATGTGACCATCCGCGGCGTAGACGCACGACAGATCGTGTATCCGCTTCAGAACGGGGCACTACAGATCACTGCCCCGTTGACCGGCGTGAACAAGGAACTCCGGAGCCTGGCCCTCGACCTGTGGATCATCGCCGCCGTGGGCGTCACCCTCGCCGTCTTGTTGGGCCTCCTGGTCGGCCGCACCGCGTTGGTGCCGCTCAACAGCCTGACCGAGGCGGTGGAGGAGCTGGCCGAAACGACCGACGTGTCCCAGCGCCTGGATGCCGGTGGGCCCGACGAGCTCGGGCGGCTACGACGGGCCTTCAACCGGCTCCTGGCCGCGCTGGATTCGTCCCGCGATGCCCAACGCCAGCTGGTGCTCGACGCCTCCCACGAGCTCCGCACCCCGCTCACCAGCCTCAAGACGAACATGGAAGTGGCCCGCCGGCTCAATGAACTGGCCCCCGAGGAACGAGAGGTCCTGATCGGCGACGTGCTCACCCAGCTCGACGAGCTGACCAGCTTGGTCGGCGACCTCTCGGAGCTGGCTCGAGGCGAAGTCCCTACGTTGAGTTCGGGCATAGTGAGCCTGGACAGCGTCGTTGCCGACGCCGTGTCGGCGGCAATCACCCACGGTCGGAGCCGGAATGTGACCTTCGCCGCCACCATCGAGCCGAGCCTGGTGGCAGGATCGAGAAACCGGCTCGAACGGGCCATCGGCAACCTGTTGGACAATGCGCTGAAGTGGAGCCCCGACGGCGGGGTGGTCGAGGTGTCGTGCCTTGCCGGGACCGTCGTCGTGCGCGACCACGGGCCCGGCGTCAGCGACGAGGACCTCGTTCATATCTTCGACCGCTTCTACCGTGCCCCCGCCGCCCGTGGCCGCCCGGGATCAGGGCTGGGGCTGGCCATCGTGGCCCAAGTGGCCAGGGAAGAGGGCGGTTCGGTCATAGCCGGACATGCCCCGGGAGGCGGTGCCATATTCCGCTTCAGCCTGCCCGAGCTCGACGTCACCGACGTCCCCGTGGACGCCGACTGAGTACTCCCCACCTGGCGCTTTGCCCCGTTGGCGGCTAGCCTGCCGCTCGACATGGGATCGTTAATCAAGAAGCGCCGCAAGCGCATGCGCAAGAAGAAGCACAAGAAGATGTTGAAGGCCACACGCTGGCAGCGACGAGCCGCCGGCAAGTAGTGCCCCGACCGGGGGCTCGCCTCCTGGTCATCATCGGGTGTGGTCTGGTGGGCTGTAGTCCTCCCTGACCGTTCTGACCGCTACCAAGGCTCCCTTGGCCGCGCCAACTCTCAGAAACGCCTGTCCTTCTATGCCTAATTCTGCCGGAGTGCCCTCGATGAACCACGTCGAACCACTGCCGGCCAGCAAGGGCCGTGCTCCGCTGAGCTCGGCAAACCGGTCGCGCCAGGCCGCCAGCCGGGGCTCGACGTGGAGTGCTGCCACCTCCAGGTCATTCGTCCCCACCGGGCCGATCGGGCCCACTGGGCCGACTGGGCCTAGTGGACCGACTGGGCCGACTGGGCCGACCGCATCTTGGCCCTCCCCCACTGGGCCGACACCCGCTGGGCCTCCGTCGGTTCCTGCGGTCCCTCCCAACTGGTCCCAGGCGCGGTAGACCGCCGCTGTGTTGACACCGAACGGGGGAAGGAGCAACACGAAATGCCGTTCCTCATAAGGGAGGGGATCTACCGACTCCCCGATCCCCCGCACCCTCGCCCGGCCACCCACGACACAGAACGGCACGTCGGCACCCAACCGGGCGGCCACGTCGAGGTCGGCGCAGCCGGCCCACCGGAGCACAGCCGCGGCGTTGGATGAACCTCCTCCGAGTCCTGCCCCCGGCGGGATCCGCTTGGTCAACCGGACCCGAGGCTTACGATCGACGGCTTCCAGGGCCTTGGCCACCAAATTGTTCGGGCCGGAGGGAACCCCTCCCTGCCCGGGGGCAGCGGGGGGCGCGAAGTGCACGGTCAGCCCGGTGCCCGGCTCGATCATCAGGCTGTCGTGGAGATCGAGCGACACCATTTCCGCATCGATGTCGTGGTAGCCGTCCGGCCGGACGCCGGTCACCCGTAGCGACAGGGTGAGCTTGGCCGGCGCCGACAACTGCACTGCGGCCGCCGCCGTGGACGACTCTCCTGCCGTCGATGACTCGCCTGCCGTGGATTCGGTCATGGATTGCCTGCCGTGGATTCGGTCATGGATTGCCACACTCCCGCCAGCCTCCCCCACTCCTCGAGTGTCAGCTCTTCGGCCCGGGCCGTTGGATCGATACCCGCCTGGCCGAATGTCTCAGGGTCCACCAGGTCGGCCAAGGATCGGCGGAGCATCTTGCGGCGGTGGGCGAAGCCGGCTCGCACCACGGCGAACAGTCGGTCGTAGGACGGGTCTCCCGGCCCCCACGGGGCATCGGACCGGCGGACCAGGCGCACCAGCACGGACTCGACCCGCGGTCTGGGCACGAACACCGAGGGCGGTACCCGGCCGACGACCGTGGCCGTTGCCCAGTAGGCAACCTTCACCGATACCGCCCCATAGGCCTCGTCGCCCGCTCCGGCGGCCATGCGCTCCCCCACCTCGCGCTGGACCATGACCAGGAGCGATCGGACCTGCGGAGCCTCTTCCAGCACCCGGATCACCAGGGGCGTGGCCACGTTGTAAGGAAGGTTGGCCACCAAGGCCCACGGCTCAGCCAGGTCGTCGCCCAGTAGCTCGGCCCAGTCGAGTCGGAGCGCATCGGCCTCGACCACCCGGACGCCGTGTGGCTCCACCTGCTTGCGCAGCACCGGGACCACATGGCGGTCGATCTCGACCGCTGTCACCCTGGCCCCCCCTTCGGCCAGGGCCAGCGTGAGCGAGCCGAGCCCCGCTCCGATCTCGACCACCGGTTGCCCGCTATGCACCTCGGCCAGCCGGACGATGCGGCGCACCGTATTGGCGTCGGCTACGAAGTTCTGCCCCAGTGCCCGACTGGGACGGAGGTCGTTGTCGGCCAGGAGTTGACTGATGTCCGCCGGACCGTGGGTCACAGGACCATCGGCGTCAGAGGACCATCAGATGTCGAACACGGCCCGGGCGCAACGGGTCGACGATTCGGCCACTACTTCAGCGGTCAGCCCCTTGGCCTTGGCCACTGCCGCTCCGACCAGGGAAACCCTGGCCGGCTCGTTGACCGATCCCCGGTGGGGAACCGGGGCGAGAAACGGCGAATCGGTCTCCACCAAGAGGCGCTCCAGGGGGCACAGCTGGGCCGCCTCCCGAACATCGCCTGCGGTCTTGAACGTCACGATCCCGCTGAACGAGAGGGATGCGCCGATGTCCAGGCACCGGCGGGCCTCGGTCGGTCCGCCGGTGAAGCAGTGGAAGACCGTTCGCTCCGGGACACCGGTCGAGGCCAGCACGTCGAACGTATCGTCCCAGGCCTCCCGGGTGTGGATGACCAGCGCCAGACCATGGCTGCGGGCCAGCTCGATCTGAACGGCGAACGCGTCCCGCTGTACGTCCCTCGGCGAGTGGTCGTAGTGGTAATCGAGGCCGCACTCCCCCACTGCCACCACCACGGAACCTCCCTGCGTGTCTGGTCCCTGGCCGTCCGCCCGCAATGTGTCATCGAGCACGGCGGCCGCCCCGTCGACCCCGTCGGAGGCGTCGTGGGGGTGCAGCCCCACGGTGGCCCAGGCCTCGATGCCTTCGGCCCGGGCCGCCGAGCCTGGGGCACGGAAACTCCGAGCCAGTGCCACCGCCTCTTCGGACGAGCGGGCGCCGGTCCCCACACAGATCAGCCGAGTCACCCCGGCCTCGGATGCACGAGCCAGAGCGGCGTTCAAGGCGGTGGCGTGCTCGCCGTTGCTGGCCGGTCCGGCGTCCGGACCAGCCTCGCCGCGGCCTCGAGCTTCTTCCAGGAACTCATCTTGGAGATGGCAGTGGGAGTCGAACCACTCCAGGACGGCGTCGCTCATCGTCCGCCTCCGGCCCTGTTCGCCAGCGCGTACCTCTGGCTATTCACCACCGCGTACCTCTGGCTATTCATCGCCGCGTACCCCTGGCTATTCATCGCCGTGTTCCTCCGGTGTTCATAGCGCCGATGGTCACGACGCGCCGATCATGCCTTCCGCCGCGGGAACAAGGGCTCGCCCTTTTCCACGGGAAGACCTCCGGGATATCGGCCCCAGGATGCGTCCTCGGGAAGTCGACCCTCCGAGGGACTGCCGCTCAGGCCGATCCGGTGCCATATCTCGTCGGCGGCGGTCGGCATCGCCGGTGAGATGAGGAGGGCCACGATCCTGAGGACCTCGAGGGCGCTGCCCAGGACTGCATCGACCGCCGGTCCCGGTTCCGACTTCCACGGCTCGGCCGTCTCGAGCTCGGCGTTCGTCTCGCGGATCAGGCGCCAGGTTGCCTCGAGGGCCAGGTGGGGCAACGAGGCATTCCAGGCCTCGATGGCATCGGCGCCTACCGCCGTTGCCACCGCCGCCAGCCGGCTGTTGCCGTCAGGCGCAGGCCCGACGCCGTTGCACTTGCTGCCGACCACGGTGGCCACGCGCGCCACCAGGTTGCCCAGGTTGTTGGCCAAGTCGGCGTTGTAGCGAGCGGTGATGCCCTCGGCCGAGAAGTCGCCATCGGAGCCCAGGGGGGTGTCGCGCAACAGGTGGTAGCGCACGGGGTCGACCCCGTAGTCGGCCACCAGATCGCCAGGGGCGATCTGGTTGAGGCTCGACTTGGACATCTTCTCGCCCCCAACCAGCAGCCAACCGTGAACCTGTACCTGGTGGGGCGGGTCGATGCCCGCGGCCATGCACATGGCCGGCCACCACACGCAGTGGAACCGGATGATCTCCTTGCCGATGAGGTGGTGAACGGCCGGCCACCAGGCGGCGAACCGCTCCTCGTCCTCGCCGTACCCGATGGCCGTGAGGTAGTTCACCAGCGCGTCATACCAGACGTAGAACACGTGCTCACTGTCCCAGGGCACCGGGACGCCCCAACTGATCGAGGTGCGGGTGATCGAGATGTCGTGGAGCCCGCCCCGGATGAAGCTGAGGGCCTCGTTGCGCTTGGACTCGGGTATGACGGCGTCGGGTTGCTTCTCGTACCACTCGATGAGCCGGTCCTCGAAGGCGCTCAGCCGGAAGAAGTAGTTGTCCTCCTCCAGGACCTCTACCGGGGTCCGGTGGATCGGACACAACAACCCGTCCAGCAGCTCGGCCTCGGTGTAGTACTGCTCACAGGAGACGCAGTAGAGCCCGCTGTACGTGTCCTTGACGATCCAGCCGTTGTCGTAGATCTGCTGGAGGAACTGCTGCACCGTTCGGTGGTGCCGGGGCTCGGTGGTGCGGATGAAGTCATCGTTGCTGATGTTCAGCTCGTCCCACACTGCCGCGAACCGGGTCGAGAGCTGATCGGTCCACTCCTGGGGGGTGACGCCATGCTCCTCGGCGGCCCGGGCGACCTTCTGACCGTGCTCGTCCGTGCCCGTCAGGAAGAAGACGTCATCACCGGCCAGCCGGTGCCAGCGGGCCAGCGCATCGGCATTGACCGTGGCGTAGGCGTGGCCGACGTGCGGGGCGTCGTTGACGTAGTAGATCGGGGTCGTGACGTAGAAGCGGGGCACCGCCGGTAGCGTACCGACCCGAACCGACCGGGCAGACCGCTGGTCGCTCGGCCCACCGATTCCGGCCGACCGCTGGACGCCCGGCTCACCAATTTGCGACGTGGCAACCGCCCATTCCCGTTCGCTCGGTATAGCGCTGGTGGTACGCCTCCGCAGGCCAGAAGGTCGATGCGGGCCTCACTTCGGTGACGATGGGGCGCCTGAACCGGTCCTGGAACTGCTGGATCGACTCTTTGGCCTGCCGCTCTTGTTCGTCGCTGTAGGTGAACACCGCCGATCGGTACTGGGTGCCACGGTCAGGGCCCTGCCGATTGAGCGTGGTGGGGTTGTGGTGGCGCCAGAAGGCCTCGAGCAGCTCGGGATAGGACACCACGACAGGGTCGAAGGTGACCAGGACCGTCTCGGCATGTCCGGTGGTCCCTGAACACACCTGCTCATAGCTGGGGTTGGCCACGAACCCGCCCTCGTAACCGGAGACGGCGTCCACTACTCCGGGCACGGCCAGGAAGAACTCCTCCACTCCCCAGAAGCAGCCGGCGGCAAAGGCGGCCAGTGCCAGGCCCTCGGGAACATCTTTAGGTTCGACCGCTGGTGCCTGTGTCGTATCCATCCGTGATCGTCCGAACATCTCGAGTCCTTTCTGGTTCCATCGCATGCGCTTCATTAGCCCCGCCCTGTTGGAACCGTTCCAAAATTACTCCTGTTCTATTCAACCCCCTCATCGAGCTAGGCATTCCGCTCGCTGGCTTGGCCATCGGTGGCTTTGGTGGCCAAGGCCAGGTCATAGACGCGCCGGCGCGGAATTCCGAATTGGGCGGCCACCGCATCGACGGCGCCGCGGGTTCGATCGCCCGCGGCCAGGCGGGCGGCGATGGCCGACACGACCTCGGCATCCTCCACCTCTGGGAGGGTCATGGGCGGCGCCCCCTCGACCACCAGCACCACCTCGCCTCGTACGCTCGCCTCGCCCGCCCAGATCCGTGCCTGGTCGAGGGTGCCCCGCCACACCTCCTCGTGAATCTTGGTCAGCTCCCGGGCGACAGCCACCCGTCGGCTCCCACCCAGGGACCCGGCCAGGTCGCCCAAGGTCCCCGACACCCGGCCGGGGGCCTCGAAGAGGACGGTCGTCCGCTCCTCTCTGGCCAACTGTTCCAACCGGCGGCGGCGATCTCGGCCTGATCGCGGGAGGAATCCCTCGAAGCAGAAGCGATCGGTGGGTAGCCCGCTGACCACCAGGGCGGCAACCACCGACGATGGGCCCGGTATCACCGATACCGTGGCCCGTGCCTCGGCCGCGGCGGCGACCAGACGGCTCCCTGGGTCCGAGATCCCGGGCATACCCGCGTCGCTGATCACCGCCACCGTCTGACCGGCGGCCACTTCCTTGAGGACCTGGGCGATGCGGTCGTCCTCGTTGTGCTCGTGCAACGACCGAAGTGTCGGCCCGGTGATCCCAGCGTGGGTCAGGAGCTTGCGGGAGTGCCGGGTGTCCTCGCAGTAGATGACTTGGGCGCCGGCCAACGTTTCCACCGCTCGCGGCGAGAGGTCGCCCAGGTTCCCTATTGGGGTGGCGACCAGGACGATGCTGCCGCTCCCCTCCTTGGCCTCGCTCCCCTCCCCGGCCTCGGTCCCCCTGGCGTCGGTCCCCATGCTCACCACCTCTCCCTCTCGAGTCTCCCGCTCGGTCACTCTCGAGTCTCCCGCTCTGTCACCGCACGAGTCTCCCTCTCGGTCACCGCATCTCCAGCGTGTCGCCCACGGCCAGGCCCCACCGCTCGAACGATCCCGCTTCCCCTTCGATCACCAGCCGGGCCCGCAGGCACGGCATCCCCACCCGCCAGGGTCGCATCCGGCGCACACGCACCACGACGAGATCCTCATCGCAGTAGGCGATGTCGAGCGGAAACCGCATGCCGAAGGTGTGCACGGCCCGTGTCCGCTCGAGCACCAGGGCGCCGCTGTAGCTGTCTCTGCCTTGCAGACCCTGGCCCACGGGGAAGCTGGACCGGACGACTTCGGCCGCGGCCAGCACATCGCCCCCTCGGAGCAGCCAGGTCATCGGCCGAGACGGTCCACTGAGGGCAACCTAGTCGAGTAGCATTACCGAGCTATGTCGAAACGAACCAACAAGCGCAAGATCCGGGCCAAGAAGAAGGCCAACCACGGCAAGAAGCCGAACTGCGGTAGGGGCTGAGCCCTCGCCGTGCGCTCGACCTTCGGGTTCGAGCGATCCGACCGCTTGAGTCAGCCCTCGCGGGTCAGACGGCAGCTTCGGATGGGACCCACTTGGCGTCGTACTCACGGAGCACCGTGTCGAGTTCCGTGGGCAGGTCGGTGATGATCCCGTCTACTCCCAGCTCGACGAGTTCCCGCATGTCCCGCTCCGTATCGATGGTCCAGACGTGGACGGCGATCCCGGCATGGTGGGCGGCTTCGATGAAAGCTTCGTCGACGATCTCGAGCTGTCCCGTCCGACGCGGAACCTGCAGAGCCACGTGGCGCAGCACAGGAGGGGGCTCGCCGGCTGCCACAGCCTGGTAAAAGGTGGCCACGGACCGCGTGCCCGCCGAGGTGGGGATCTCGGGCGCATAGGTCGAGAAGGCATCGGTGGCGGAATCGAGGAACGACGCCACGATGACATCGTCGCGCCGGCCGAAGCGCCGGAGCATCGCAGCCAGGGCCTCCTCGTAGGGCTTCACCACCGGCGCCGTGCGTTTGATATCGAGGTTGAGGATCACGTCGGGAAACCGTCCGAGCACCTCTTCCAGCGTGGCAATTCGGAAGTCGGGATCGTCTGGTGCTCGACCTCGGAAGGGGTAGGTGCCGACGGGCTGGTCGTGGTCGACGTCCGAACCCGGCACCCACCAGTACGAGTTGTCGAGCCTCCGGACCTCGGCCAATGTCATCGAGGCGATCTCACCGGTTCCGTCGGTGGTCCGATCCACTGAGGGGTCGTGGCTGACCACCAGGTGGTCGTCGGCGGTGGCGTGGACGTCCAACTCGATGGCGGTCGCGCCGGCGGCCAGCGCGTTGCCTATGGCGTAAAGCGTGGACGAAGGCGCCTCCCATGCCCCTCCTTGGTGGGCATAAGCGATAATCCGGCGATCGAGCCAAGATGACGGCGGCGGCGTCATCGCAGCGTCCCCTGCTCGACGTGGTACACAATCAACGCCCGAACCGGGCTCACGAAGACGTCCACAGAAGAACGGTAGCCTCTGCCGGGCAATGCTTGACCATGTATTCATTCAGCTCGTGACCTCGCTCAAGGAGTCCTTCGAGTCCGCCCTGCTCCAGCGCCAGGCGGTGGAAGAACGATTCCAAGTCGATGTGTTCCTCGGCGACGTCAGCTTCGAGACCTCCTACAGCCTCCCCGGGGAGCAACGTCCGGCGCGCATTCGCATGGACACCAGCCTGGATTGGCCGACATGGAGCCAGACGGCCTATCGCAGCTGGTCCATCGGCGAGGAGCCCGATGAGTTTCCAGAGGTGTTGGTCGAGATCGCGTTCAGGGCCCAGAACCTCGACGCCATACCGAAGCTCGATCCATTGCTGCGTGCCCTCCCCGCCGACCTCTCCGTCTTCGGGGGCGACCCACTGAGCCGAAGTGCCCCCACCGTCGAGCAGGTGTTCAACGGTGATCCCCGAGGCCCGGAATGCGCAGTCGAGGTCAGCTACGAGGGGGCCTGTCCCCTGGACGAGGCCATCCTCGAGCACCCGGCCGAACTGGCCCAGGCGCTGGCACCACTCGGTCGTTCGGTGGCATCGGTGTTGGTGCGGCTGGGAGACCTTCCCTTCGCCTTCCGTCCACCGGCCCCGGAAGATGCGAGCTGAGCGACCCGAACCGCCCAGGGCAACACAGGGCAACACAGGGCAACACAGGGCAACACAGGGCAACACCACTGAGATGATCGCCAAGGCACCCCTGGACAGAAGGGGTTCCGGCTCCTTGCCGAGGTCGTATCGGCTGGATTATCGAGTCATATAGACGCTGGTCGATACAAGATCTGACCAGTCCTCATCCCAATTCTTCGCCTGCCTGCCGACCCTGGCTGTTCGATGGGAGAGATATCTCGCCCCATCGGCAACCACCAGACCGACCAATGGGAGGGCGCCGGAGGGTTCGATGTGGATGCATGCATGGGCTGTCTGTTTGACGCTCGAATCGGGAGCGACACTGCGAGAGAACCGTCAGTGGAACAACCCGGCAGCCAACGCCAGTGCCCGCAGGTCGGCCTCAGGACGGGCTCCGACATGGGCGATCACCTCGGCCGCGCACACACCGCCAAGTCGGGCGCTCTCCTCGGGCTCGAGTCCGTTGGTCATCCCGTAGAGGAACCCGGCTGCGAACAGATCTCCCGCTCCGGTCGTGTCCAGCACCTTCTCGACCGGGACGGCAGGCACGGCGACCGGGCCGCTGGCGGTGACCACGACAGAGCCCGCTGCCCCTCTGGTCAGTGCGGCCAGGACCCCGGTCTCCTCCACCGAGGACACCGCGGCATCGAAGTCCCTCGCCCCGAAGAGCAGCATGATCTCCTCTTCGTTGGCGAACAGGATCTCGACGTCACCGTTCAAGAGATCCAAGAACTCCTTTTGGTGGTTCTGCACGCAAAAAGGGTCCGACAAAGTGAGGGCGACAGCCGCGTTGTTGGCGTGAGCCAAGTCCATTGCCTCGCGCATGGCCGCCTTGGCCGCGTCCTGGTCCCACAAATAGCCCTCGAAGTAGGCCACCTGGGTCGAAGAAAGCTGGCCGGCATGCAGGTCGACGGAAGCGAAGTCCGACGCCACCCCGAGGTGCGTCGCCATCGTTCGTTCGGCGTCCTCGGTGACCAGCACCAGACAGTGCCCGGTCACACTCTTTCCCTCGACGGCTGGCGTGGGCCTGGGCTCGAAGGCAACGCCGATGGAGCGGATGTCGTGGGTGAAGGTCCGACCAAGCTCGTCGTCTGCCACCCGGCCCAAGAACGCGGCACGGCCGCCCAGCGCCGCCACCCCGGCGACGGTGTTGGCCGCGGATCCTCCCGACGCCTCGACGGTGGGCCCCATGGTGGCGTGGATGGCCTCGGAGCGCTCCAGGTCCACGATGGCCATCGTCCCCTTGACCAGATCCAGGCGCTCCAGGTCCTCCTCGGAAGCCGGCGCCAGCACGTCCACGAGGGCGTTGCCGATGGCAACCACGTCGAGCTCGGTGGCCGGCCGGGGCCGTGGCTGGATATCAACAGGTACGGCTTCTTGGTCGTTCTGCACGGTGCGACGGTAGCCTGCCGAAGATGAGCGCTCCCACCGACGACGATCCGACCACGTACCGCCTGCCGTACACGGTGGTGCCCAGCTGGTACCGCCTCACCCTCGTCCCCGACCTGGCCGCCGCCACGTTCGCCGGAGAGGTGTCCATCGACGTCACCGTGGCCGAACCGGTCACCGACATCGTCTTGAACGCGGCCGAGCTGACCATCGATTCGGCTGCCCTCACCCCGACCGAGGGCGCCGGCAGCGCCAGCGGCGAAACTGGCACCGTCGCTCCCTCCTCGATCACCCTCGATGCCGAGGAGGAACGGGTCACCCTTACCTTCGCCGACCCCGTCCCCGCCGGGCTGGCCACCCTCCACCTCGCTTTCTCCGGCATCCTGAACGACAAGCTCCACGGCTTCTACCGGAGCACCTTCACCGACGATGGCGGGAACGAACGGCTGATCGCCACCACCCAGATGGAAGCGACGGACGCCCGCCGAGCCTTCCCGTGCTGGGACGAGCCCGACCGCAAGGCCGTGTTCGAGGTGACCCTGGTCGTCGAGGAGGGCCTCTCCGCCTATTCCAACGGGCCGATTGTGCAGGAGACTACCAGAGCCCCGACCGGCTGGATCGGCCCCGGCCCGCCGGATCCGGTTCGCCCCGACCATGCCCATGTCCACCTACCTGGTGGCCTTCATCGTCGGGCCCCTCCAGGCCACCGACCCGGTCGACGTCGACGGCGTGCCCCTCCGGATCGTGCATCCGCCGGGAAAGGCCTATCTGGCCCCCTACGCCCTCGAGGTCGGGGCCCATGCCCTGCGCTTTTTCACCGACTACTTCGGCATTCCGTACCCGGCCGACAAGCTCGACCTGGTGGCCATCCCCGACTTCGCCTTCGGCGCCATGGAGAACCTGGGCTGCGTGACGTTCCGCGAGTCGGTCCTCCTGGTCGATCCGGCCCAAGCGGCCCGGGTCGAGCTCGAGCGAGTGGCCGACGTGGTGTGCCACGAGATCGCCCACATGTGGTTCGGCGACCTGGTCACCATGAAGTGGTGGAACGGCATCTGGCTCAACGAGGCATTCGCCACGTTCATGGAGGTGCTGGCGGTCGACGCCTTCCGCCCGGAATGGCAGCGCTGGGTCAGCTTCGGCGTCGAGCGCGAGGCGGCCATGGCCGTTGACGGACTGCATACGACCAGACCGGTCGAGTTCCAAGTGGGCCGGCCCGAGGAGGCTCAGGGCATGTTCGACGTCCTGACCTACCAAAAGGGCGGCAGCGTGCTCAGGATGCTGGAGCAGTACCTGGGGGCGGAGACCTTCCGGGACGGGATCCGCGACTACCTGACCACCCACAGCTACTCCAACACCGAGACGGCAGACCTCTGGGATGCACTGGAGCGTTCGAGCGGGCAGCCGGTGCGGGAGATCATGGATACCTGGATCTACCAGGGTGGCTACCCGTTGGTCCGATTGGCCGACGACGAGTCCCTGTCCCAGGAGCCCTTCTCCTACCGGGGTGAGCCGGGAGGGGCGATCGGATCCAGGTGGCAGATCCCCGCCCTCGTCCGGTCGCTGTCGGGAGCCGGAACCGGCGCTGTTCCCCTGCCCCCCGTGGCCATCCTGGTGGGCCAGGAGGGGGTGCCGGCGTCCTCCCTTCGAGCCACCGACCCGCTGGTCAACGCGGGTGGATCCGGTTTCTATCGGGTCGCCTATCCCACCGCGGTCGTCGAGCGGCTGAGCGCCATCCTTCCCGAGCTCGAACCCCTCGAGCGCTACAACCTGGTCTCCGACTCGTGGGCCGCGGCCCTGGCCGGCCAAGCGCCGGTGACCGATGTCCTGCGGTTGGCTCGCGCCCTCAGCCGCTCCGGCGAGCGCGACCCAAGTGTCTGGTCGGTGGTGATCGGCGCCCTCGGCCTGCTCGATCGGGTTGTTCCCGACGCCGATCGTCGCGTGCTCCAAGAGGCGGTCCGCTCCCTACTGGGCCCCATCGCCGACCAAGTGGGCTGGGACCCACGGGACGACGACGGGGAGCGGACTCCCTCACTTCGTGCCTCGGTGCTCCGCGCCCTGGGGACCATCGGGGCCGACCAGGCCATCCGGGACGAGGCCGGCCGTCGCTTCGACGCCGCACGCTCCGGTGGCGACACGGCTCTCCACCCTGACACCGAGTCGGCCGTGCTGGAGATCGTGGCCACCACCGGCGGCCCGTCGGAGTACGAGGTCTACCTCGAGCGGTACCGCAAGCCGACCAACCCCCAGGAGGAGAACCGCTACCTGTACGGCCTGGCCGCCTTCGACCAGCCCGAACTGGCCCAGCGGACCTACGACCTGGCCACGTCCGAGGTCCGCACCCAGAACGCACCGTTCGTCCTCCAGCTCCTGGTGACCAACCGGGTGACCGGTCCGACATCGTGGGAGCGGATCACGACCGACTGGGACTCATTGGTCGAGCGGTTCCCGGCCAACATCCTTCCGCGGATGCTCGACGGCGTGCGTACCCTGTGCCGCACTCCCGAGCAGGCCCAGGCCGTCACCGCCTTCGTGACATCACACCCGTTGGCCGCCGGCGGGAAGACGGTGGAGCAGATCCTCGAGCGCCTGGACGTGAACGTGGCCTTTGGTCAGCGGGTCGGGAGTGGGCTGCCCGCGATCCTGGCCGACGTACCCGTCGATTGACGGTCCGAGGCTTCGCCGTCCTCGCGCCCATGCACCCTCGTGGGAGGCTGAGGCGATGCACTCCGGTCAGACCCAAGCCGCTCAAGCTGCCGCTACCTCGGAGACCGCCCAGGGCCCTGGGGGCACCGAGCGGCGCCAGCAGTTGTTCGCCCTGGCCCGGGCGGCAGAGGGCTTCATGCCCGACGACGAGGGCCAGGCGCTCTACGAGGCGGCGCTGAGGGCAGGGCGCAGCGCTGGCTCGGCGACGTTCGTCGAGGTGGGCGCCTGGTGCGGCAAGTCCACCGTCTATCTGGGAGCGGCGGCCGAGGACACGGGGTCGGTGCTATTCAGCCTGGACCACCACCACGGCTCCGAGGAGAACCAGCCCGGGTGGGAGCACCATGACCCCGGCCTGATCGACCCCGACACCGGGCGCATCGACACGCTGCCCCACTGGCGGCGAACCGTCATCGGAGCAGACCTGGAGCCGACCGTCGTCGGCCTGGTCGGCGATTCCGCGGTGGTGGCCGGTCGCTGGAGGACCCCGCTGGATTTCTGTTTCATCGACGGGGGCCACGGCGAGGAGCCGGCTTGGGCCGACTACCGCGGATGGTCACCACACGTGCGGGTGGGCGGCCTCCTGGCCATTCACGACGTATTCCCCGACCCGGCCGACGGCGGGCGGCCCCCGTATGACTTGTGGCGCTTCGCCCTCGATTCCGGCGCCTTCAGCGAAGAGAGCGAGTGCGGGTCGTTGCGGGTGCTGACAAGGGTCGAACCAGCCGGCTGAAGTCAGGGCTGGCCTGGCGAGACGAGCGGCTGAAGACAAGCGCCTGAACCGAACCAGGCCCTTAAACAAGTCCCAGAAGCGAGCGAGCCCCTAGGCCCGGCCCGAGGTCCCTCGGGGGAACGCCGGCTCGGTCGGGGCCTCGGGAGCCGGTTCGGTGAGGTCCAGATGGGTGGGGAGCCCCTCCCCCCGGAACAGCCCCGAAGCCGGTGTGGTGTGGCTGAGGGCGTCGGCGGCGAGCACCATGGCCCCGGCGGTGTAGGTGGAGCGCTCCAAGGGCGGGAAGGTGGCTTCGTCGGGATAGACCATGCCCGTCCAGTACGAGCCGTCCTCGGTGCGCAGTCCCTGGACCCACTCGAGCAGGGTCAGGGCGACATCGTCCATCCCGATGGCGTCGAGGGCCAACACGCATTCGGCCGTCTCCGCCGCCGTCACCCACTCGCCGGTCGAGACACAGCGAACGCCGAACCCCTCCATCACGAAGGTCGACCAGCCGTCCTGGATGCGATCTCGTGCCGCCTGGCCGGTCATGGCCCCGGACAGGACCGGGTAGTACCAGTCCATGGCGAACTCTTCTTTGGGAGCGAAGGCCGACGAGTGCTCATAGGCCACGGCGTGGGCCAGGCGGCCCGCAGCCCACTCCCAATCCGGTCGCTCGTGTCCAAGCTCCTCGGCGCAGGCGATGGCGCAACGGAGGCTGTGGTAGATGGAGGACGAACCGGTCAGGAGGGCGTAGTTCTCGAGATACCCGGCCGAGTCCAGGGACCAGCAGATCGAACCGTCTCGTCGTTGCCACCGAAGCACGAAGTCGATACCGGCCTCCATGGCCGGCCACAGCGATCGCAGGCCGTCGATGTCCCCGGTGGAGATGAAGCGGTGCCAGGCGCCAGTGGCCAAATAGGCGCAGACGTTGGTGTCGAGTCGGGGATCCTCGATACCGGTGGCCAGGTAGTAGTTGAACCAACTCCCGTCGGGTAGTTGGGTGTCCACCAGCCACTGGTAGGCCCGGTCCGCCTCGGCGTCGAGGCCCACCGTGGTCAGGGCCATGGCTGCCTCGACGTGGTTCCAGGGATCGCAGTGACCGCCAGGGAACCACGGGATCATGCCGTTAGGACGCTGTAGTCCCGCGATCGAGTGGGCGGTGGCCAGTACCTGGCTCGGCGTCAGAATGCCGGGGACTTCGGGGATGACCCTCACGTCGACACCCCCGCTCCGGCCAGCGAACGCTCCCCGGCACCGGCCGACGAGGGGGTGGCCGCGGCGACCGGCGCCACCCTCGCCGGCTTCAGCAGGTAGACGACCAGGCTCTTGCCCAGCAGCGGGTTGAGGACGCGCTCGCTGTAGCGGGTGAGCTTGGGTGCTTTCACGATGTCCCAGACCAGGAGCCGGTGATAGGCGGCGACGGCAGGATGATCGTCATTGGTCGGTCCCACCAGGCAGCGGAGCCACCAATAGGGGGCATGGAGCCCGTGGGCGTGGTGGCTGCCCATGACGGTGAGGCCGGTGCGTTCCAGCCGAGCGACGAGCTCGCGGTAGCGATAGATGCGCACGTGGCCACCGGGCACGTTGTGGTACTCGTCGGAGAGCGCCCAGTTCACGAACTCGGGACCGCATCGCGGCACGGTGACGGCCATCGAGCCACCAGGACGGAGGACCCGTGCCAGCTCGGCCATGGCCACGTGGTCCTCGGGGATGTGCTCGAGCACCTCGGAGGCAATGACCCGGTCGAACGAACCGTCGGCGAACGGCAGCCGCAGTGCATCGCCGCGGACTGCGCCGACCCTGGCCGTCTCGGCATCCAGCTCGCCGGCTTCGTACATGGCGCCAAAGGTGTCCTGGACGTTCCGCACCTCGTCAGCGCCTGCGTCGAACGCCACCACTTCGGCACCGAGGCGGGCCGCTTGGTAGGCATGACGCCCGAAACCACAACCCAGGTCGAGCACTCTGTCCCCGCGCCGGACGCCGAGCTTTTGGTAGTCGACGGTCAGCATGCCACCGTCTCGGTCGGGTCGTTGGTGTCCGTGCTGGTCGGGTCGATGGTGTCCGTGCTGACCGGGCCGTTGGTGTCCGTGCTCACCGATTCGGTGGGCGGAGCGGACGGCCCGGCGAGCTCCGGAGGAGCCTCGGCCTCTCCCGAGGGAACGGTGAGTACCGAGGGAACGGTGACGCCGTTCTCGGCCACCAGCGCCTGGTACTGCTCGACGGTGCCGCGGGCTGTCACCTCCCAGGTGAAACGGCCCAGCACCCGCTCCCGGCCGGCCTCACCCAACCGGGCGCGGAGGTCGGGGTCGTCGAGAAGCCTCCCGATGGCTCCGGCCAGCGCGCCGGGGTCGTTGGGGGGAACCAGAAGGCCCGTCTCGCCGTCGGTGCCGACTACCTCGGGCAGCGCGCCGCCGGTGGTGGCCACGACGGGCACGCCGCACGCCATGGCTTCGATGGCCGGCAGGGAAAACCCTTCGTACAACGACGGCACCACGGCAACCTGGGCGTGGCCGTAGTTCCGGGCCAGCTCCTCGTCGCTAATACCGGTCACACACCGGACGATGGGGGCGAGCCCGAGCCGCTCGATGGCGCGGGCCACGCGGCCATCGGGTCGCGGGCTCCCGATCACCACCAGCTCGATGTCGCGTTCGGTGCGCAGCTTGGCCACCGCCTCGAGCAACGGCACCAGGCCCTTCATGGGCACGTCGGACGACGAGGTGACCATGAGGCGACCGGGGATCGGCTGCACGTCGGCGTGTGGCCGGAACACGGTGTGGTCCACGCCCACGGGCACCACGGTCATGCGGGACGCCTCGACCCCCATCTGGGCGGCGATGTCGGTCTTCGACGACTCGGACACGGTGACGATGCGAGTGAGGGCCCGGGAGACCCGGACTTGCATGCGTAGAAAGCCGAACCAACGGCGGGTGGTGACCCGCTGCCACGGGTTGGTGGAGTGGCTGAGCGCCAATTGCCGGTCGACGGTGATGGGATGATGGAGCGTCGTCACCAGGGGCCAGCCGTCTTCCATCATGCCGAGCATGCCGTTGCCCAGGCACTGGTTGTCGTGGATCAGGTCGAAGTCATCCCGCCGTTGCGCCAGCAGCCGTCTCGCCCGCAGGCTGAACGTCCACGGCTCGGGGAAGCCGGCCGTGCACATGACCCCGAACTCCAAGGCGTCGATCGAGCTGGTGAACTCCTTGGGCCAGGGGATGCGAAAAGGGTCGGGCTCCCGGTAGAGGTCGAGGCTGGGCACCGGGGTGAAGCCGACGCCCTCATCCACCTCCGGCCACGGTTGGCCGGAGAAGACCTCGACCGAGTGGCCCAGCTTGACCAACTCCCGCGACAGGTGACGGGTGTACACGCCCTGGCCCCCGCACCGTGGGTTTCCCCGGTAGACGAGGAAGGCGATCCGGAGCCCTCCGGGGGCCGGAGGAGCAGGGATGATGCGATCAGGAACTGACTGCTGAGTAACCGACGAGTGCCGCCGAAGACCGAATTTAGGCACGTCGGAGCCAGAGGGCAGCAGTCATAGGAACGAAAGCCTCCCCCGGCCAGGGTGTTCTGCGCAAACGCGTTCTATTTTTCGTGCCCGGGATGGTATCGGCCGAGGGGGGTCGGGGGCCCTGGGACCAGGGTCTCAGCCCTCGGATCAGGGGCAACCATCGAAGGCGGCCATGGGTCGGGTCGGACGCCGTGGGCCGGCTGCCTCCCCAGTCCGTGAGAGGTTCGCCCGGTCGGGGCTAGCTTCGGCCATGCCTGGTCTTGTGCCGCGGTCGAGGAGTGAGCCACCGGCACATCGGACTGTTGGGTCTGCCGGTTCGGTCACACAACGTTTACCGGGTGGCAACGCTCGCGAGATACTGAAGCGGATAGCGTCGTTGGCAGCCTCATGGCCACCACGGCCAGGTCGGAGTAGGCCCGGATGGCTCGACACCACATTCGGAATGGCAACTCGATGAATATCCAGGCGAAGGAACGTCCAGGCAATCGGTACAGTGCCGTTGTGCACCTTTCCGCATTGCTGGGCCGACCACTGTTCTCTCCCACCAATGAGAGCGTGGGCAAGGTCGATGACGTGATCGTCGGCCTGCGGGGAGAGGACTATCCGCTCGTGACAGGACTGGTCGCCAAGGTCGGTGGGCGTCGGGTATTCGTACCCATGGAACGGGTTGCCGAGTTGAGCGAGCAACGGATCGTGTTGGCCAAGTCGAAAGTCGACCTTCGGGGGTTCGAGCGCCGGGACGGCGAGGTCCTCTTGCGTGAAGACATCCTTGGTCATCGCCTCATCGACGTTGCTGACGCCGTACTGGTCCGGGCCTGGGACGTCGAGCTGCGAGCCACTGACGAGGGTTGGGCCGTCTCGTGCCTGGACACCCGCCGCCCGCCTCGGCTGTTCGGCCTCATCCGGTCCAGCGCCGGACGACCCTGCCAGGACTGGAAGGCCTTCGAGCCGCTCATCGGCCATACGCCCAGCGTCCGGGCCAGGGCGACCTTCGGTCGGGTGGTGCGACTCAAGCCGGCGCAGATTGCCGACTTGCTCGAGGACGCCTCGCACACCGAGGGCGAGGAGATCCTGGACGTTGTCCACTCCGACCCCGAGCTGGAGGCCGATGTCTTCGAGGAACTCGACCCGGACATCGCCAACCGACTGTTCGGCGACAAGACGGACGCCGAGGTGGCCGACGTGGTCGCCCACATGCGCGCCGACGATGCTGCCGATGCCGTCGCCGAGCTCCCCCAGGCGCGCCGCCAGCGAGTCCTTGACCTTCTTCCCCCCGGCACAAGGACAAAAGTGCTCACGCTCCTGGGCTTCAATGCCACCAGTGCCGGGGGGATCATGGGCATTGACTTCCTGACCGCCCCCAAGGGCGCCCTGGTGGACGAGGCACTGCGACGCATCCGACTGGCCGAGAACGTACAGCCAGAGGCGCTGATCACCATGCACGCCGTGGACTCGGGGGACCGACTAGTCGGGACGGTGACCGTCATCGGGTTGCTCCAAGCTGACCCCGAGTCCCGGCTGGTGGACGTCGTGGACACCGACCCGGTGCGGGTCACTGCCGCCGCCGATGTCGTCGACGTCACCCTTCTCATGGCCGATTACAACCTCATGACCGTCCCCGTCGTCGACGAAGACAACCACCTGCTCGGGGTGATCACCGTCGACGACATCCTCGAGGCGACCATTCCCGAAGACTGGCGGCGTCGAGAACCCCCCGCCCACCCCGAATATGCCCACGCCGAATCCGACGACGAGGATTCGAAACCGAACAGCAATTCCATCGAACACTCGGAGCCCCGGGGGTAGCCATGACGGACCGACCAGCCGCCACGGGTGCCACCGGGGCGGCAGAGTCCTCACGCCCTGACCAGTCTCCTGAACCCGAAGCCCCCACGAACGGTGCGGCCGATGCCACCGGCACGGATGCCCCGTCACGCACCGGACAGGCTCCTGAAACCGGGAATGCTGAAACCGGGGCTGCCTCCGCGGGTGACACTGGCTCCCCTGGTGACACAGGCTCGACCGGGGCGACCGAGGCGCCAGGTTCCACCGGTGCGACCGAGGCGCCAGGTTCCACCGGGGTAACCGATTCTTCACAGCCAGACGAGGCCCCTGCGCCTGAAGCTCGTCCGCCCGGATCGGCCGAGTCACCACGCCCAGAGGTGAGCACCGGCCCGCAACTCCAAGCCCCGGCGACCGCCGTCCTCGACGAGGCCCACCTGGGCGACATCGAGGGCGCCCTCGGGCGGGTCTCGGTCGGGGACATTGGCGAACACCACAGCTGGCGGAAACGCCTGCTCACGTTCGCCGCCATTGCCGGCCCCGGCCTCATCGTCATGGTCGGCGACAACGACGCCGGTGGGGTGTCGACCTACGCTCAAGCCGGCCAGGACTATCACACCAGCCTGTTGTGGGTCCTGCTCCTCCTCATCCCCGTCCTGATCGTGAACCAGGAGATGGTTGTCCGCCTCGGCGCGGTGACCGGGGTCGGACATGCTCGCCTCATCAACGAGCGGTTCGGGAAGGGCTGGGGGTGGTTCAGCGTCGGTGACCTGTTCATCCTCAACTTCCTGACCATCGTCACCGAGTTCATCGGGATCTCGCTCGCCGCCTCCTACGCAGGAATCTCTGAGTATGTGGCCGTTCCCATCGCTGCGGTGGCCCTCGTGGCCATCATGGCGTCGGGGAGCTTCCAACGATGGGAACGGGCGATGTTCGTCTTCATCGCCATCAGCCTGGTCCAGATCCCCATGTTCTTCCTGTCGCACCCCCAATGGGGGACGATCGCCCACAACTTCGTGGTTCCCGGCGTCAGCGGGGGCGTCACCTCGGCTGCCGTCCTACTCATCATCGCCATCGTCGGCACCACCGTTGCGCCTTGGCAGCTGTTCTTTCAGCAGTCCAATATCGTCGACAAGCGGATCACGCCCCGGTTCATCAGCTACGAACGAGCCGACACGGTGATGGGTTCCATCGTCGTGGTGATCGGCGCCGTCTGCATCATGGTGGCTGCCAACTATGCCGCTACGGGCACTCCCGCATTCGGGCACTTCACCAACGCCGCCGGCGTCGCCCACCTCCTGGCTGACCGCAGCCAGGTATTGGGCACCCTGTTCGCCATTCTCCTGTTCGACGCCAGCGTCCTCGGCGCCGCCGCCGTCACCCTGTCGACCAGCTACGCCTTTGGCGACGTGTTCGGCCTCCGCCACTCTCTCCATCGTGGATTCAAGGAAGCCAAGCAGTTCTACCTGAGCTACATAGCCATGGTTGTCGCTGCCGCCGGCATCGTGCTGATACCGAAAGCCCCACTCGGCCTCATCACCACCAGCGTCCAAGCCCTGGCCGGTCTCCTGCTCCCGTCTGCCGCTGTCTTCCTGCTGCTGTTGTGCAACGACCGCGAGGTGCTCGGCCCGTGGGTCAACCCCAAGTGGCTCAATTTCTTGGCCTCGTTCATCATCGGTGTGTTGCTGGTCCTCTCGGGCACCCTCATGGCCACCACCCTCTTTCCCGGCATCGACGTCATCGACGTCTTCATCTACATCACCGCCGCCCTGGCGGCCGGCGGCGTCATTATCTCGATCGTGCTTCGCATCCTCGCTCGGCGACCCGGTCAGGCCGTCAAGACGCAGCCACCGACCATGAGCGAGTCCGAGAAGCTCTCGTGGCGGATGCCTCCCCTCGCGCTTCTCAAACCGGTCAAATGGTCGCCCGGCCTCCGCGTCGGCATGCTGTCGTTGCGGGCCTATCTTGTCGTCGCCGCGGTGCTCTTGGTTGTGAAGGCTGTCCAGCTCGGTGGGGGCTGATCGAACCGACTGATGTAGCCGATCAAATGGGCTGATCGGGCTGATCGGGCTGATCGGGCTGATCGGGCCAATCGAGTCGATCGTGCGAGCCGACGGGGCCGTTCGGGTTACGAAACGGGGACGCCCTCGGTGCAGCCAGCATCGGGGGCCGCCCCATCACACCAGACCGGTCAGCGCGTGGCCGAGGTCAGTGACGGTGCGTGCGGACGGGAAGCTGAGATGTGGTTCCCGTTGGGCTAGGAAGTACTCCCTGTTCCATCGGCCACACCTCCCTTCATCACGGTCCAGCGGGACCCAGCGTCCGTTCCTCTCACTGTACTCCCGGACCTCGGCGGAAGGGAGGCCTGGCCGTGGGGTTTGCGGCCGCTCCTGACGGGTACTGTCGGTCCCATGGACCTGACCTATCCGCCCGAGGCCGAGACGTTCCGAGCCGAAATCCGCTCCTGGCTCGAGGAGAACCTCCCCGAGGGGTGGGGTAAGCCCGACTTCGCCATGACCAGGGACGAGAAGAAGGCGTTCAACCAGGAATGGACCAAGAAGCTGTATGCCGGCGGCTGGATCTGCGCCTCCTGGCCAACTGAGTACGGCGGCAAGGGCCTGTCCCTCATGGAGTCTGTGGTGCTCAACGAGGAGTTCGCTCGGGTCGAAGCCCCGCTCCGCGCCGACTTCTTCGGCGACACGCTGGTGGGACCCACCATCCTTCAGTGGGGTACCGAAGCGCAGAAACAGCAGTTCATCCCCGGGATCCTGCACGGCAGCATCGCCTGGTGCCAGGGGTTCTCCGAACCCGACGCCGGAAGTGACCTGGCCTCTCTGAAGACTCGGGCCGTGCTCGACGGCGACGAGTGGGTCATCAGCGGGCAAAAGGTATGGACCACCCAGGCCCAGTTCGCCGACTACATCTTCCTCCTGGCTCGGACCGACCCGGACGCGCCCAAGCATGCCGGGATCTCCTACCTCCTCGTCCCGATGAAACAAGAGGGAATCGAGGTCCGCCCCATCGAACAGGTCGACGGCTCGGCTGACTTCAACGAGGTGTTCTTCGACAACGCCCGATGCCCACGGGCCAACGTGGTGGGCGGCGAGAACAATGGCTGGAAGGTGGCCATGACCACCCTCGGGTTCGAGCGCGGCTCATCGGCCACCACCGGGCACAGGCGGTTCGCCCGGGAGCTCAACTCCATCGTCGACGAGGCCAGAGCCCACGGGCGCGCCACCGATCCCCTGGTCCGCCAGCGCCTGGCCGCATCCTGGTCCAAGGTCAAGATCATGGAGATCAACGGCTTCCGTTCGCTGACCGATGCCCTGAACGGGACCCATCACATGGCCGCGTTGAGTGCCTGCAACAAGATGTTCTGGTCCGAGTACCACCAGGACGTGATGGAACTGGCCCTGGACATCCTCGGCCTCGAGGGCCAGATCCTCACCGGCGACCCCGACGAGGACACTGGCTCGCCGTTGAAGCGCGGTCGGAGCGACTACCCGGTCAGCGACCTCCAGGCCTCGTTCTTCTTCTCGAGGTCGGAGACCATCTGGGGGGGCACGGCGGAGATCCAGCGGAACATCGTCGGCGAGCGGGTACTGGGTCTCCCCAAAGAGCCCAAGGCGGCATCCAAAGAGCCAAACGCGGCCTCGGCCGCCTGACCACGGCTTGAGCCGCCTGACCGGGGCTTCGGCCGCTCGACAGCGACTGACCGCAGATAACGGGCGCCTCGACAGCCTGAACCCCCTGGCAGTTGGGGCCGGTTGGGGCCGGCAGCGGCCGACAGCCCTCAGGCCACCTCGACGGTGACCTCACCGTGGTGTTCGACGTCCGGCGCCGCCGGGGCCAACGCGTCGCTGGACGATGGGGTCGCCGCCGCAGCTTCTCCGGCTCGGTATCGCCACCTCAGGATGCCGGCCGACAAGAGGGTGGCGATGGCTCCCACGGCGATGGACACCCGCGGGTTGGTCCATTCGCTGATGGCCCCGATGAGCGGCCCGCCAATCGGGGTGCTGCCCAGGAAGGCCATGGAATACAGGGCCATGACCCGCCCCCGCATGGCCGGAGCGGCCTCCAGCTGGAGCTCGGCATTGGCCGTGGCAATGAAGGCAATTGACGCCGCACCCATGAAGACGATGACCACTGCGGCGAAGGCCAGGCTCGGGGCCACGGCCACCACGGCCAGAAGAGCACCGAATGTTAGGGCCACGCCCTGGAGGAGCTGAGGGGTGGGGCGACCACGGTGGGCCACGGTCAGCCCTCCGGCGATGGCCCCTACGCCCATGCACGACGTCAGGACGGCGTAGGAGCCCGCACCACCGTGGAAGGTCACGGTGGCCAAGAGGGCCAGGGTGACCTGGAAGTTGTAGGCAAAAATGCCGATCACGGCCATGGCAATCAGCGTGTTGCGGAGGGCCGGAGTGCGCCAGACGTAGCGGAACCCGTCGCGCAGCTGGCCCTTGGCCCGCACCACGGGGGCGATCGAGTGGAGCTCACTCGTCCGCATCATGGCCAGCGCCACCAGGACGGCCAGGAACGATGCCGCGTTGGCCAGGAAGCACACACCCAATCCCACCAGTGTGATCACCACCCCGCCTATGGCCGGCCCCACGACACGCGAGGCGTTCATCACTACCGAGTTCAGGCTGACGGCGTTGGGCAGGTCTTCTTTGCCCACCATCTCGAACACGAACGTCTGGCGCGCCGGGTTGTCGAAGAGGTTCGTAACGCCGAGGAGGAAGGCGAGTAGGAAGACCTGCCACAGACGAATGGAATGGGTCTCCACCAGTATCCCGAGAGTCAGGGCAATAAGGCCGCCGCCTGCCTGGGTGAAGAACAGGAGCTTCCGCTTGTTCACCCGGTCGGCCACCAATCCACCCCACGGCCCGAAGAGGAGCATGGGCAAGAACTGCAGTCCAGTGACGAGGCCCAGGTCGAACCCGCTACCGGTCAGGTGCAGGACCAGCCAGGCCTGAGCCACCCGGTCCATCCACGTGCCCGAATTGGAGATGAGCTGAGCCGTGAAGTACAGCCGGTAGTTCCGGACCCGGAGAGACTGGAAGGTGCGCCGCGCCGCGGTGCCCACCGTGCTCACGGTTCGTCCCGTCTGCTCACGGTTCGCCCGGCGTGCTCATGGTTCTCCCGCCTGCTCATCCTCCGCCAGCTCCAAGAGGCGCTCGAGGAGCACGGTCAGCTCGGCCAGCGCCACCTGCTCGCCTTCGTCGAGCTGGCGCAGCTGCCGAGCCAGAAAGGCGTTCTTCAGCGACCGGTTCTGTTGCAGCACCTTGCGGCCCGATGCGAGGAGGGTCACCCGCGCCACCCGCCGGTCAGCCTCGTCCACCACCCGCTTCACGAAGCCTGCAGCCTCCAGGTTGCCGACGATCCTGGTCATCGAGGGCGGCTGCACGGACTCGGTCAGGGCCAGCTCGCCCAACGTGGGCGCACCCAACCGGTTGATCGAGGCCAGGGCAGAAGTCTGAGACGGCGTCAGTCCCCCTACGTTGTGCTGGCGCAGCCGCCGATGGAGCCGCGTGACGGCCATACGGAGCCGCGACGCCAGCTCGGCCTCAGACTCAGACTCAGACTCAGACTCAGACTCAGAGTTGGACTTGGACTTGGGCTTGGACTCAGACTCAAGCTTGGACTCCGACTCGTCGACACCGGCAGGCAGACCGTCGGCCGGCGCAATCTCGTGGGAGCCGCCACGAGTCGCTGCCCGGTCGGTGGCTGCTCGGTCGGCTGCTGTTGCTGTTGCTGCTGTTGTTGCTCTTGCTGCTGTTGCTGTTGCTGTTGCTGTTGTTTCGGTTGCCATGGTTTCGGCCGCTCCTGCGCTGTTCACCCTCCATTTTAGTTAGTTCTGCTAACTAATGCAACGGGAAACTGAAGGACCAGAGGAACCGAGCAGGCATACGATCAATTCCATGCTTCCCGACTACGCCGAACTCGATCAGGCCATCGGCAACGACTGGTACACCCTCGATCCCAACTTGTCGCTTCTGCTGGATCGCTACCTCCCCGACCCCGCCGACCGCTCGTTCGCCGAGGAACACGTCTCCCGCTACGGGGACCTGGTGGGACGAACCCTGGCCGCCCGGGCCGAGGTCACCGACTCCCACGGACCCGTCCTCAACCGGTACGACCGTTGGGGCTTCGATGTGGGCGAGGTGGTCCACCACCCGACGTGGCTGGCCAACAAGGCCGACCTGGTCCGCAATGGGTTTGTCGGGCTCCCCGCCCACGCCGGTCGGCCAGTGCCGGCCGTGGTCACCGCCTCGCTCTCCTATCTGGTCAGCCAGGCCGAGACCGCCGTGTATTGCGGGCTGGGCATGACCGGAGGGGCCGCCGACATCGTGGAGCGTTACGCCCCTGCCGGGGTCCGCGACGACGTGCTGGCCAAGCTCACCTCGCTCGACCCCGAGGTGGCCTGGGAGGGCGGGATGTTCCTGACCGAGCGCCAGGGCGGCTCCGACGTCGGTGCCAACACCACCCGGGCAGTCCAAGACGGCGAGGAGTGGGTCCTCATCGGCGACAAGCACTTCTGCTCCAACGTGGACGCCGACGTGTTCATCGTGCTGGCCCGGCCAGAGGGTGCCCCCGACGGCAGCCGCGGGTTGGCCACCTTCATCGTGCCCAGCCGGCTGCCAGACGGATCGCCCAACGGGTTCGTCATCAAGCGGCTGAAGCCAAAATTGGGAACGATCGGCGTGCCCACCGGGGAGGTCACCCTGGACGGGGCGCGAGCATGGCTGGCCGGCAACGAGCCCGGCGGCGACTCGGCTGGCAACGGCTCAGTCAGCGGCTCGAATGGGATGGCCACCGACGCAGCCCGGGACGGACGTGGCATCAACCGGATGATGGAGATGGTCAACGGCAGCCGCTTCGGGGTCTCGCTCATGGGTCTCGGCATCCATCGCCGGTCGTTCCTGGAAGCAGCGATCTACGCCTCCCAGCGCAAGCAGTGGGGTAACCGCATCGACAGCTACCCGCTGGTGCGGGAGACCTTGGTCGACATGCTCGTCGACCTGGAGGCGGGCATGGCCATCAGCTACGAGTGCGCCGGGTCCGGCCGGACGGCTCTCGATCCGGAAGAGGGTCGCCTGTTGCGTCGCATCCTCATCCCCCTGGCCAAGATGCGTTGTACCCGGGTGGCCTTGTGGGCGGCCAGCAACGCGCTCGAGGTTTTCGGCGGGAACGGCTACATGGAGGACTGGCCCATGGCTCGCCAGCTCCGCGACGCCCAGTGCCACACCATCTGGGAGGGGACCGAGAACATCCTGTGCATCGACGTCCGCCGGGCCGTTCGGGGCGAGCACGCCCACGAGGCGCTGTTCTCCCGGGTGGAGCGGGCCATCGACCACGGTGCCCACCACTCGGTGCTGGCCCCGGCGGTGGACGGCGTCGCAGCCGCCCTGGGCGATGCCAACGAGGCGGTGAAGGTGCTCGCCGGACTGGACGACGACCTGGCCCTGCTCCACTCGCGCCGCTTCGCCGAGCTGCTGGCCGACACTGCGGAGGGCGCTCTCCTGGTCGAGGAGGCGGCGTGGTCCCTCGACCGCGACGGTGACGCCCGCAAGGCGGCCGTAGCCCGCCGGTTCTGCAGCCGGCGACTGGGCGCCGCCCCGCTCCGGGGGATCGGCGATACCGACCGCACCGTCTTGGACCAGTTCGAGCCGCTGGTGCGCTACGGGCCGATCGGAGTGGAGGACCTCGCTGGCTGAGCTGGCGTTGCCGGCTACTGGCTGGCTGAGCTGGCGTTGCCGGCTACTGGCTGGCTGAGCTGGCGTTGCCGGCTACTGGCTGGCTGAGCTGGCGTTGCCGGCTACTGGCTGGCTGAGCTGGCGTTGCCGGCTACTGGCTGGCTGGGCAGAGGCCCGGCTACCCCGACGCCTGAGCGGCGTCGAGCGCGCGGGCTACCGGCCGTGAAGCCTGCGGGGATCCGTGTCCACGGTGAGATCGTCGAGGGGGGCGACCATCTCGGGATGGAGCGACCGGTGCTCGTCTGCGACCAAACGCACTGCGGTGCCGATGGCCAGGAACTCGATGACGTGGCTCCCCCACACGTGTGTCTCCTCTTTGATCTGCACGCCCACGATGCCATCGGCGCCCAGCGCGTGCGACTCGAGCTGCATGCGCTCCATGGCCAGCTCGCGGGAGTCGTAGAGCGCAGTGGTGATGAGCTCGAGCTCGATGTTGGCATTCTGGGTCTTGAGCCAGTCACCGAATTGTCGACGGGCCACGTGGTACACGCATACCCCCATCACCATGCCCACGGGCACGTACCCCGCCCGAGCCAGGAGGGCAAAGTCGCGACCGCTCAGATCGCTGGTGAACACCTCGCCCTGCCGTGGTGGCAAGCCGTCAGACGGACGGTCGTTGGCCCGCACCGTGGCGTGACGAGTGGCCCGCACCGCAGTGCCAATGGCGTTGAACCGATAGTCCCGCCCCTTGCCCTCTGCTCCCTCGAATTCGAGTCGGACTCCGACCACGCCGTCGGCGTGGTGCGCCTGCGCCTCGGCTCGCAGCCGACCCATGGCGATGGTTCGGGCGGCATGCAAGCTGTTGGACAAGTCGGCCAGCTCGCGGTTTTCCCGCATCGAGACCCCGTAGCGCCCCCAGAACGGCGGTCGGTAGATGGCCGCACCGGTCACCAAGCCCAGCGGTTCGTAGCCCGTCCCCTCCACGAGGATCGCCTCGTCCACGCTGAAGTCGGTCGACACGGCGCGACGGTGGCCCGACCGCGACGTCCCGTTCCGACCGCCAGACTGACCCGGGGGTCGACGCAAGGCGTCGAGGGCCAAGTCGGCCAAGTGACGCTCGGACGGCGCAGGTGGCGTGGGCGCCGTGGGCGTGGATCGCTCAGGTGGTGCAGGCGGCTCGGGTGGTGCAGGCGGCTCGGGTGGCGTGGGTGGCTCGGGTGGCGTGCTCATCGGGTGAGGCTCATCGGGACACGTCTGCCAACCCCACTACCACGCGGGCGGGCTGAGGGTCCTTGATGTCACGGAACCGGCGCACTGCGGTCCCTATCATCACGTTCTCCACCATCATCGTGTCTTCCATGGAGCTGTGGAACTGAGCAGCAACATCCACGCCGACCACCCGCTCCCCATAGCCGGTGGCGTGGGTCTCCAGCCGGTCGACGGCGAACCGCCGGCAGTTCTGGATGGCATCGGATCGTTGGCGAAACTCCCCCGATGCGTACTGGTACGTGACACCCGAGGACGTCCCGTCGCCCACCACGCAGCCCCCGTACGACCGAATGGCGCCGACCCCGACTACCAGGGCCCCCGGGACCCAACCAGTGTCGATCAGCTTGGCGAACTGCTGGCCAGAGAGGTGCGACGTAAATGGCTCCGACAAGGGCGGCGATCCCTCACGTCGGATGGCCGTCCCCACCATCCGGACCTCGATGACGGGGGCGGACGAGGCCAACGGCACGCGGTGGGTCTCGTAGCGCACACCGACCACGCCGTGGGCCCCGAGAAGGTCGGCTTCTTCCCGCAGGCGGTCGATGGCGAGGGTGTACGCCTCGGTGAGTCCCTGCTCGTACCAGAGATCCTCGAAGTTGTACCCGGGCATGTGACCGTAGGTGGCGTGCTGGCAGAGGTAGGTCTGCTGGTAACCGCCGGCCCACCCGGGCGTCGTGTAGAGCTGCCCGCCCATGGTCGAACCCAATCCGCCCGAGGTCCCGTAGTACCCCTGCATCCCAAACTGGTAGACGGTCATCCCCACCACCATGCCCGCGGGGGTAAACCCGCAGCGTTCGACGGCGGAGAGCTCGGACACGGAGAGATCGCTGGTCCAGGTACCCCCGGGTGCGGCCCCTTCGGTCAGCCTGGAACGAGCCGCTTCGGGGAGGTCGTCCGTAGATGCCGCCCCCCCGAGCCCCTCGACGCTCGGCGGCGGGGGTGGCGGTCCGCTCACGTGTCCAGCGTGACGATCATCTGGGGTTGAGCGATCACATGGTCGGGCCGCAACGGCCGCACCGCAGTGCCGATGGCCAGGAACTCGATGACGTGGCTTCCCCAGAAATGGGACTTCTCCACCAGCTGCACGCCGACGATGCCCTCGGCTCCGAGTGCGCGAGCCTCCTCCTGCATACGGCTCATGGCCAGCTCACGGGCTTCGTAGAGCGCTTGGGTGAAATGAGGGAGCTCCGCGTTGCGCATGGTTGTGGACATCACCGCTCCGACTCCTCGATAGCCCACGTGATAGACGCACGTCCCCATGACCAGGCCCAGCGGTGCGTAGCCCGCCTGCACCAGCGTCCAGAAGTCCTGCCCGCTCAGGTCGCTGGTGAACGGCTTGCCCGCCGATGTCTTCCACTCCGTGTCGGTCTCATCGGCCGACACCGCCGTCCCGATGGCGATGAACTCGGCCGAGTGCTTCCCCCAGTCGTAGAAATTGACCGACAAGCGGACGCCCACCACCCCGTCCGATCCCAGCACGTCGGCCTCGGTCTCCATCCGGGCCATGGCCAGCTCCCGAGCGGTGTACATGGCCTGGGTGAGCGCGCCGAGCTCCTGGTTCTTCCTGAGGCCTTTACGCTGGAAACCGATGTGGTAGATCGAGCTACCGAAGACCAGGCCCCTGGGGTGGAAGCCCGCCTCTTTCACCAACAGGAACTCATTGACCGAGAGATCGCTGGTGAACAGCCCTCGCCGCCCGGCGGTGTCCTCGGACTCCTCGAGCCGACGCAACGCATCTGGTGGCAGGCCCTGGGTCGATTCGGTAGCGGTCACGGGTTCCTCGTCACGTCAGTAGGGACTGGAGAGCAAGCCGGGTGGAGGCGCTGTGGCGCGCTTCGTCTCCCAGACTGGCTACCAGAGTTGCCGTCCAGGTGGCCACGTCCACCTGGCTGTCGCTAATGACGATGCCCCGGACCGTCTTGCGAACGTGGAACGACAGCCCACGCTTCTCCCGTGTGACTGCCAGGCGTGGACCGACGGGGTCGAAGTCGATGGCGATCCGGCCGATGGGCCGGTCCTTTTTGAAGCGCGATCCGATTCGCTCCACTTCGACCCGGTCACCGAGGATCTCGAGGAGCTTGCCCCCCAGGACCGCGAAGAACAGGTCGATGTCGGTGGTATCAGCCCGGAGGGCGGCGGCCAGCAGGTCGAGATCGAGTGCCTCCGACGCACCTCCGCCAGGCTCGAGAGCGCCGGTATCGGGCTCAAGAGCGCCAGCGCCGTCGTCTCCATTGTTGGCCAAGGTCATCCGCGTCGATGCTAGTGCGCCAACCCCACTCACGGGCCGTCGAGGGCGGGCGAACGGCAGCGGAAGGCGGCAGGGACAAGAGGCAGGGATGAGTGCCTGGGCTTGGCGGCTGCGGTGAAGGGTGGATCACCGGCTGAGACGAAGGGGCCAGTGGCTGGGCGGGTGAGGAGATCGGCTCCGTTGAGTGGCTGTGTGGCTGCGTGGCTAAGCGGGTGGGTGGCTGGCTCGGTTGGGCTGGGTGGCTGGTCGCTGGGTGGCTGGGTGGCTGGTCGCAGAGACCGGGACTCAGAGGCTGGGAACGTACCCGCCCCGGCCCATGGCCTGGCTCTCGAAGATGTCCTCGGATTCGTCCACTCCGCCGATGACCTCGGTCACCCAGTCCAGACGGTCGTGGAGGATGCGCTCGACCCCCCCTTGCAGTGTGGAGGCGCTGATGGCGCACGAGCTGCACGACCCTTGGAGCTGCACCTCGACCACCCCGGTCTCGACATCGGCGCTGACCAGCGCCAGATCGCCACCGTCGGACTGCACGGCCGGCCGCATGAGCTCGATGATGGCGTTGAGCTCTCCGAGCCGCTTCGCCCGCTCATCGTCGGTCAACACCTGTTCATCGGTCGTCACCGAAGACCTCCTGTGCACGTCACCCAGCCGGGATTGGCCGGTCCGCCCCCCCATTCTGTCGTGCCGAGCGAGATCTTCGAACATATCGTTCGACCCGGCACGGATTCACCCTTCGATCGGCCCAAGCCAGCGCCTCGATCGGCCCAGGCCAGCGCCACTCGGGACGACCGGAGAAACCGTCGGGACGACCGGAGAAACTGCTCGAGGGGGCCCAAAGTCACGCGTCGGCGGGCGACCGGAGAAACCGCTCGAGTGGGGGCCGGAGTCACCGTCGGCGGGCGACCCGCGGCCACCGCTCGGGAGGTCCGGGGATCACCACTCGGGAGGACCTCGGTAACCGTTGAGAGCGGCTTCCGTTACCAATTAGTAAGAACCTACTGAGCCAGGTACGCACCCAGGGCCTGCGGCCGGTTACCATGGCGTGTGCCCCCGGTACGACCAGCCACCCCGCTCGGGCCGGTCGGACTTATTCTCCCGACCTTTCCGCAAACCATTCAACCGTCCTGGTCTGCACTTTCTCCAGCCGGTCGTACCGCTGGTAGTACCAGCCAAGCGGATTCCTCAGAGTCGTCGGACGCCTGCGATCCCATGGCCGAACTGGTCGAGACCTGCCGGGAGGCAGAAGCGCTGGGGGTCGATGCGCTGTGGGCCACCGACCATCTCTTCTGGCACGGCCCCTCGGTGGAGTGCATGACTGCGCTCACGGTGGCGGCCACCGCCACCAGCCGGGCGATGCTCGGTACCTGCGTTGTCCAGCTGCCGTTGCGACAGGCACCGGCGGTGGCCAAACAGGCAGCCTCGCTCCAATCGCTTACCCAGGGGCGCATCGTGTTGGGGGTGGGCGTGGGGAGCCATCCCGGCGAGTACGAGGTGTCAGGGATCGATTACACGAGGCGAGGGCGCCAGCTCGACGACGGGATTGCTCAACTTCGTGACGCATGGGCGTCCGGGGCCGATGTGTCCGGCGGCGACATCGCCGGCAGCAGCAGTGATCGATACCGACAGCTACCGGCCCCCCCGGCCATCCCCGTCTGGGTGGGCGGCTCCTCGGAGGTGGCCCTCCGCCGAGCGGCGTCGACGGCCGACGGCTGGATCCCCATGCTCCTTGCCCCCGAGGAGTATCGAGACGCCCTGACCCGCCTGACCAAGGAGCTCGATCGGGCAGACCGCCCCGCCGATGCCGTGACCCGTTCGGTCGTGCTGTTCGCCTCCATCGACGATGACCCCGACGAGGGTCTCCGGCGAGGAACGTCATGGATGTCGTCGCTGTATGGGATACCGGCCAAGGCATTCCGGCGACACCTTGTCGTGGGCAGCGCCGAGGCCGTTGCCGGCACGGTAAGCGCCTACCGGGAGGCGGGAGCCGAACACGTGGCCCTGTACATCACCGACGACCAACCACTCCCGCAGATCGACCGCCTCATGGCGGCCCTGTCCCGTATCTCCGCCTGACCGGCGGCACGACCGAGCTCACTACCACAGAAGGACGCCCATGGAACGCTTCGCACACATCGCCGGCATGGCCATCACGCCAATGAACCGGCGCGACCGGACCATCGAGGACATGTCCCACCAGGTCGTCGCCGACGCCGTGGCTGATGCCGGCGTGGACCCGGCCGCCATCAACCTTGTGGTGTTCGGCAACGCCACGGCCGGGCGCCTCCTCGACCAGGGCTGCATCCGGGGACAGTCCTTCCTCAAGCGGGCTGGGCTGCGCAATGCGGGCATCATCAATGTCGACAACTCCTGCGCCGGTGGGGCGTCGGCGCTCCACATGGCCACCCTGGCCGCTCGGGCCGACGGTGGCCTGGTGTTGGCCGTCGGGGTCGAGAAGATGTGGACCGGAGACCGGGCCGAGACCATTGCCGGGATCGAGGACGGGGTTCCCCTCCCCGACCGGATCCAGATGCACGAGCGCCTCGAGAACCCGTCGGGATCTGTGCTCATGGGCCTCAACGCCACGTGGACGGTCATCCAGATGGAGGAGAGGGACGCCACCCCCGAGCAATTCGCGGCCACGGCGGTGAAGGCCCGGCACCACGGGGCCCTCAACCCGAACGCCCAGTTCCAGTCGGAGGTCACCGTCGAGGAGGTGCTGGGCTCGACGCCGATCGCCGGGCCCCTGACCCGGTTGATGTGCTCGTCGTTCACCGATGGGGCCGCTGCCGTCCTGTTGACCACCGACCCCGCGCCGGGAAGGCCGAAGATCGTCTCGAGCACCGTGCGCTCGGGCAACGGGGACCTGGACTACCACGAGCGCCTGGCCGAGACGGCCGCTGCCGCGTGGGACACCGCCGGAATCGGTCCCGAGGACATGGACGTAGTCGAGCTGCACGATGCCACCAGTGCCGAGGAGCTCTACGCCCTGGAGTCACTGGGGTTCTTCAAGCCCGGCGATGCCGGACCGGCCACCGTGGCCGGAGACACCACCGTGGGCGGACCCGGCGTGACGGTCAACCCCTCTGGCGGCTTGGTTTCCCGCGGGCACCCCCTCGGGGCCACCGGACTGGCGCAGGTGGTCGAGCTGGCCACCCATCTCCGGGGAAGCGCCGGCGATCGCCAGGTCGCCGGGGCCCGCGTCGGCGCTGCAGCCAATACTGGTGGCATCATCGGTACCGATGCAGCATTTATCGGGATTCACGTACTTGAGGCGGGCTGAATGACTGTTCCAGGTCGCGGCGGAATCATCACCGGATGGGGTATCGCCGTCCCCGACAAGGTCGTCACCAACGAGGACCTGTCCGCCACGCTCGATACCAACGACGCCTGGATCGTGGAGCGCACCGGGATTCGGGAGCGTCGCATCGGGGGGACCACTTCCGGGCTGGCCATCGAGGCCGGACTGGCCGCTCTGAAGAAGGCCGGACGGCGCCCGGACGAGATCGACTCGGTGATCCTCGCCACAACCACGCCCGACGCCATCGTGCCCGGCACCTCGGCCACAGTCCAAGACGGGATCGGCATCCCCGGTGGCGCCTTCGACGTGAACGCGGCGTGCTCCGGGTTCGTCTACGGCCTGGCCGTGGCCCACGGGATGCTGGCCATAGGAGCCGAGCGCCTGTTGCTCATCGGGTCCGAGACCCTGAGCCGCATCACCGATTGGGACGACCGGTCCCTTGCCGTGCTGGTGGGAGACGGAGCGGGGGCGGTCGTGCTCGAGGCGACCGACGGTCCCGGCCAGCTGCTGTCGTGGAACCTCAACGCCGACGGGTCGCTCCGCCACCTGCTGAAGTGCGACCACGGCGGGTACCTGTACATGGACGGCAAGGAGATCTTCCGAAAGGCCGTTCGAGCCGTGGTCGAATCGTCGGAGCGGGCCATCGCTGAGGCTGGATTGACCATCGACGACATCGATCTGGTCGTCCCCCACCAGGCCAACCTCCGCATCATCTCGGCCGTCTGCCAGCGAATGGGCATCCCCGAGGAAAAGGCGGTGATGGTGATCGATCGCTACGGGAACACCTCATCGGCGTCGATTCCGCTTGCGCTGGTCGATGCGATCGATGCGGGTCGGCTGCACAAGGGAGATCGGGTACTGCTCAGCGGGTTCGGCGGCGGGATGACCTGGGCCAGCGCTGTACTGCGCTGGGGCGGGTGAGCCCGTCGGTGGCTCCGGTCCTGGTGGTGCTGGCTGCGGGAGCCGCACGCCGGTACGGAGGCTGCAAACCATTGGCGCCGGCTGGGCCTTCGGGAGAGGCCGTCATCGACCTGGTGGCCAACGATGCCCTGGCTTCGGGTTTCGGGGCCATCGTCCTGGTCGTCCATCCGGAAACGGGCCCGGCCATCCGCTACCACGTGGAGCGGTGCTGGCCGTCGTCGGTCAACGTGAGCTTCGCAGAGCAACGGGTACCGCTCGGTACCACCCATGCCACCCTGGCAGCGCGATCGCTGGTCGGCAGCGAGGACCCGTTTGCCGTGGCCAATGCCGACGACGTGTACGGCCTCGAGGCCTTCGACTTGCTGAGCCATCAGCTGACGGACAACCACCACGAGCATGCCCTTGTGGGGTTCGAGCTCGCCCACACCGTGGTGACCGACGACCCGGTGACCCGGGGGATCTGCGAGGTGGACGCCAGCGACCACTTGGCGGCCATGACCGAACGACGCAAGGTCTCGCGGATAAGCGGCGGCAACGACTTCTCGAGCCTGGACGGCTTGCAACCGGACGAGCTCCCCGGTGATGCGACGGTCTCGGTGAACTTGTGGGGCTTCCGTCCCGAGATATGGGAAGTCTTCGATGCGGCCATGGACGCGTCCGGCCTCGACGAAGCGGCAATTCTCGACCAGATTGCCCGGGGCGTCGAGGTGCCCAAAGCCGAGGTGCTGCTGCCCGAGGTCGTCGGTTCCGCCATCGCGTCCGGCACCGGACTCCCGGTGCGGGTGCTCCGTACCGACACCAAATGCGTGGGTGTCACCCACGCCGACGATCTTCCTGTGGTCCAGGGTGAGCTGGCTCGACAGGTGGCCTGGGGAATCCGTCCCAGCAGGCTGTGGGCAAACATCGGCTGACTATCTGATGGGTTGATCCCTCACCGGCTGATCTGCTGATCGGAGGCATCGGCTGATCGGCTGATCGGAGCCATCGGCTGATCGGAGCCTCGGAGCCGTCCGACCTTCAGGCCGCGGAACTGGGAGACCGCACGAGCACGGGTCGCCGACACGGGGCGAGCAAGGGCCGCCGATATCGGGCGAGCAGGGCCGCCGATGTCAGGCGAGCAAGGGCCGCCCGACCTGGGGATAGACCGCGTCCTCCCGGTAGGATGGGGGCAGAGAGCCATGACCCGCACAAGACGACTCACCTTCAGCCTGGGCCTCAATGTCGTCTTGGTGGCGGTCCAAGTGGTGTTCGGCCTCACCGCTCATTCCCTGGGCCTGCTGGCCGATGCCGGGCACAACCTCACCGACGTGGCGGCACTGGTCCTGTCGCTGGTTGCCGTGCGCTTCGCCCTGCGTCCCCGAACCGCGGCCCGCTCATTCGGCAACCACCGCGCCACGATCCTGGCCGCCCTGGCCAACGCCGCCGCAATTGCCGCAGTGACGGTGGTCATCGTGGCCGAGAGCATCCAACGACTCCAACATCCTCAGCCGGTCCAGGCCGGCATCGTCGTCATTATTGCCGCAGTGGCCATGATGGCCAACGGTCTCGCCGCACTCCTCCTGCGAGACGGCTCGAGCGACCTGAACATGCGCTCAGCAGTGCTGCATATGGCTGGTGACGCACTCGGGTCTGCGGCGGTGCTCGTGTCGGGCATCGTGCTGCTGTTCGCTCCCAGCGCCACCTGGCTGGACCCGGTCAGCGCATTGGTGGTGGCCGCCATCATCGTTTACGAGGCTGCCGGCGTCTTCCGATCCAGCGTGTCGGTCCTCCTGGAATCGACACCG
Source organism: uncultured Acidimicrobiaceae bacterium (assembly GCA_963781305.1). Lineage (GTDB taxonomy): Bacteria > Actinomycetota > Acidimicrobiia > Acidimicrobiales > RAAP-2 > DASXMT01. The sequence continues at coordinate 898,113 of CAWAFL010000011.1, read as the reverse complement.
GCCGATGTCGATCTCGACTCACTGACCGCCAGCATGGTTGCCGTGCCGGGCGTGGCGGAGGTCCATGATCTACACGTCTGGAGTCTGTCGAGCGAGGTGCGTGCGCTCTCGGCCCATCTGGTCCTGACCGGTCATCCCACCCTGGAAGAGGCCCAAGTGGTCGGCGAGAAGGCGAAGCGGGCCATCGCCGGGCCCTTCTCGATTGCGCACAGCACCCTGGAGCTCGAGTGTGAACGATGCGACGACGACCATGAAGACCCCTGTCTCATGGACGCGCCTGAGGCCACCACGACGCCGGGGGCACTGACCGGTCACGGCCACTAGCTGAATTCGAATCCCAGACGCGCAAAGGGCCCCAAGTAACCGGACGGACAAGCCGCCCAAGCTCCTCGGGACCACATTGCGGACAGGTCCGGGGCGACCGTGCCTGGCCGTGTCGGACGACCGTGCAGCGATCGCCGGTCCGACAGGTCCCTTTCGGGGCCCACCGATCCGACACCGGACCGCCTATTCGGAAGACTTTCGGTTCCAACCGTTTCGGGCTGTCTCCATCCGTTTTCCGATCTACGGATACCTTGCGCCTCTCATCAGTGCAGGTCAATGGCCTAACGCGAAATCCCGACCTTGTCCCCAGAACTTCTTGAGACATCCCCAATACACCCCGGGACATCCCCAATACGGCCTGAGATATCCACCATTCATCCCCAGAGGGCCGTGCCACATCCCCTACTCAGTGTCCGTACGGTATCTGTGCTCGGTATCTGTGCTCGGTATCTGTGCTCGGTATCTGTGCTCGGTATCTGTGCTCGGTATCTGTGCTCGGTTCTTCTCTTTCTCTACTCTGCCGCGACCTCTTGCTGGTCCCCGACGGGCCACGGTGACACGTCGCCCGTCTCCAACATGGTCTTGAGTCGGGACAGGATCGCCGGCCAACCCTGGCTCACGCCCTTGAGCATCTCGGTATTCCCCTCGAATCCGTCATGGGTCACGGTCAGCTTCGTCGTCGAACCCATCGGCTCGAGCTCGAACGTCACCTTCGCCCTTTTTTCTTCCACCAATTCGGCGAAGACCTCATCGGTCCATCCGAATAGTTCCGCATGCTCAGGCTGGTAGTTGTGCCAGGTATAGGAAAGCAGCCTGTACGGCTCTGACTCCAGTACGACTTGGTCGAGGTCCTTGAACGGTTCATCCGAGCTCGATTGCCACAGCACCGGCGAACCCACGTTCCAATCCGAGCTGGGTCCACCACCCCAGTAGCGATCGGTGAATGCCGGGTCGGTGAGGGCCTGCCAGAGTTTCTCGGGTGTCGTTTCGATGTAGGTGACGTATACGAACTCAGGCTTGTCCACGGCTGTCTCCTCCAGTGCTCTCTTCAGGTCGCCGAGAGCGCGCACCCGCTCGCGGTCATACCGGTCGATCCAGCGTTCGGCAATCTCGTTGATGGGCGCGGCGTTGACGTAGTGCAGCTTCTCCCGACCGCGCCGAACCGTTGTCACGAGGTTGGCCGCTTCGAGCACATCGAGGTGCTTGGACACGGATTGCCTGGCCATGCCCAGGTCGGCGCACAGCTCTCGCAACGTCTGGCCGCTTCGCTCGTTCAACCGGTCGAGTAACCGACGACGGCTTGGGTCGGCAAGTGCTTTGAAGATCGCGTCCATGGTCTTGTCGTTGGCTGGATATGCAACCATTTAGCTGCATGACTTCATTATGCAGCTAAATGGCTGCCTGTCAACCCATGGACTGGATTCCGTCTCACCCGATTACTCGGCGTTGCCCGAGGGGCCGAAACCGAGGGGCCGACGCCGAGGGGGCCGACACCTACTCGGCTTTGCCCGTGGGTCCCACTCCGCACAAACGCCGCCACCCGGCCGGGATCGACCCCGCACGGAAGCAACCTCCGTCGACCAATGCGGCCAGGACAGGTCGGGTCGCCTCGTGGCGGAGGGCGACGCGGGACGGGCTGCGGGCCCCGTCGAGCCACGTCTTCAACCGGGGGAGCCCGATGGTCCGGTAGACACCAGGATGGACCATGCCGTTGAACATCACCCGGATGAGCCTGGGGATCTCGAACCGGACCAGCGCCCGGTCGAGAAGGGACGCTTCTGACCACAGCTCGGGCAGCACAGCCCGCGCGAAGGCCAGATGCCGGGCCTCCTCCATGCGGTGGTAGTGGTTCACGTCCCGGACAAAGGGGTCGGTCTCGGGATGGTCAGCGATCTTCTTCTGGAAGAGATCGGGAATCTCCTCCCCCGCCAGCACCAGGACGCAGAAGACCGCCGGTCGATTGAGCACCGTACGGAGCACGCCCCGAAAGATCTTCTGGCCGAGGCGGGCCTGCAGTGGGTCGGTGGCTTTGGGTTGCAGTTGGTCGACCAGGCGTATGAACAACCGGGAGTGCCGGGTTTCCTCGCCCATCTCGTGCAGCATGTAAACGATCCGGGGATCGGTCAGATCCGCGGTGCAGGCCATCTGAGCGGCGAACCCGGACATGAGGAAGGTCTCGAACCGGATGCCGGAGATGACCACAGAGGCAAGCTCCTCTCGGGACAGCGTGGCCCGCTCCCGATCGCTGAGGTCGAGACCCAGATCGGCAACGGTGAGCATCTCGCTCGGGATCACCTGGCCCTCGCCCACTGCTCCGGTCACCTCGGTGTCGGGTTCGATCACCCTTCGGAGCGAGGCGGTATTGAGGCGCTCGATCTTCTTGTCGGCTGACCGGGGTGCCGTGTCGGTATCGGTAGGCGCCGTGTCCGCTGACCGGGATGCCGTGTCGGTATCGGTATCGGTATGTGGTTGTTCGACGGTGACGATCATGATGACCTCCTTGCGTCGGCGGCAGCGATCGGCAAAACGTTCGCCACCGAATCGGTTGGTTGTGATGGTGCGTCGGTTGGTTGTTCGGATGGGGCGTCGCTCGGAGCCGGAAGCCATGTCCCCGCGCTCCCCAGGGAGCTGAGGTCGGGAAGCCCGTCGCATACCAGGCTGGTCAGATACTCGGTCAGCCGGGCCCGCGGCATTGCCCCGCGCTCCAGCCACCAGTCACCCGAAGAATGGACCATGCCCACGATGCCGAAGGCCCACGCCTCTGCCGGACCCGAATCGAGACCGGCGGCTCGAAGCGCCTCTCCGAGGACCATGGCGACCTGTCGGCTGGTTCGCCAGATGTAGTCGTTGATCGACACTCCACCCTCGGAGACGCCTCGTTGAACGAGGAACCGGTAGACGTCGGGGTCGGACTCGATGAACCCCAGGTACGTATCGATCGTCGATGCCACCAGCTGGCGCGGTGTGGCGTTGGCGTGCAGGGCTGCCTCCAGGGCGGCGCTGACCTCGTTGAAGGCGAAGTCGGCGATGGCGGCCACCAGTCCTGCTCGATCGGAGAAGTGCCGGTAGAGAATGGGCTTGGTCACACCTGCTTGGGCCGCCATGTGGTCCATCGAGGCCCCTGGCCCCTCGCGCCGGATAACCGCAATGGCCGACTCGATCAGATGAGCACGCTGGGTAGACCGGCGGCGCTGGCGATCGGTCTCCAGGTCTGGAGCGGTGGCACGGCCGGTAGATCGAGGCATGTTACCCATAGTAACGTTACTCTCGGTAACACGTCAACCCCGCATCGGTCAACGCATGTGATATACCTCGTTTTCCCTGGTGAACGCCACTTCCGGCGCAGCCACGCACCCGCGCAGCCACGCACCGGTTCGACTACACGCCAGACCCGCTGCAGGTCACCGGTTTAATGCTGACCGTCACCAGCGAGGCCTTCGGCTGATTGGCGATCACCAGATGATTGGCATTGGGTTTGGAGATGATGGTGGCACCGGTGACATGGGCGCAGTAGCCCTTGGGATAGTGCACGGCCACCGGGACGAAGACGACCGTCGGAGCCTTCACCTGGGTCTTGGGCACATAGAGCAGATGGAAGACCGCACTCTTGGGGTCGAACGAGAATGATACCGGCGTGCCCGCCACAGCTTGAGGGTAAGCGCGGGACAGCGAAGTCGCCGTGGGTGCTAGCGCGCCCGTCGCCGTCACCAAGGCCTCGTCCGAGCTGCCCGTGGGGTCGTCGTAGTACTTCCAGGACCAATAGGTCCAGCCCAGCTCCAGTTCGTCGGCATTGGCCGTGAGCCGCTCCATCAGGGCCTCGCTGGTCGTAGCCCCGAACTCGCTCATGAACCAGGCCGGACCAGCCGGTTGCTTGGCACTGGCAATGTCGGGACGCTCCTCGCTCCGACGTTCCATGGTCTTGAGCTCCTGAGCCGCGCAGGCGTCGAGGTTGGTGGGGTCTCCGGTCACCCCACTGCGCAACCCGCAGTAGTCGTGGAAGTTGAAGACCAGGCCGCTGAGATCCATCGGCCCCACATCGTTGTGCTTGCCCCGACTCGAGAAGATGTCCGGCTCGAAGAACACCAAGTGATGTGGATCGGCGCCTTTGATCGTCCGGATCAGGCCCTTCGCCGGATCATCGGGCGGACAGGAGAGGACCGTGCCGCGGAAGAAGCTGAGACCGGGATGGGCAGTGCCGGTGTAGAAGCACTCGAGGTGGCCCGCGACCAACGGCGATCCGGGCGGCGCCGAGGTCTTCGTCAGGTCCCGGGTGAAGGGCTCGTTGATCGGGTCATAGCCAGCGATCCATGGGTTGCCGGAGAAGTAGTGAGCCACCGTCTGCCACACATGGTCGTACTCGCCCTGCAAGTCGCCGACCACGTCGTTGGTCCAGAAGTGCTGGACGGCGGTCCGCAGCCCCGGGTCGTTGTAGGTGTTCGACCACCGCCCTGGGAGGGTGCCGATCGGATACGAGTCGGTGCACACCGCCCACGGGGGAGCGCCCTCGCCCCCGAACTCGGAGCTATAGACGTCCTCGTGCATGTCGAGCAGCGTGTAGATGTGGTACTTGCCCAATAGGTCGACCGTCTTTTTCACCTTGGCCAAGTAGGCGTCAGCCACCGCGGCGTTGAACTGGTGGGGATTGCCCGGTTTGCCCGGCGTGCAGATGGCCGGACTATTGGGCCCGAGGGTTCCCGGCTCGATCCCTTCCCAGATCACGCCCAATCGGACGACGTTGAAACCGAGCTTGGCCATCCGCTTTGCGTCGGCGGCGGTGAAGTTCCAAGGCTTTCCGGGATCGGCGTAGAGCTCGTAAGGCGCTCGTTTGTAGACGGCGTTGGTCCCGCGCAGAAAGACGACTCGGCCGTCGCTGTCAGTGAGAAACGGACCCGAATCCGCCGAAAGCCGCCCATGCGCGTACGAGTCGGCAGCGGGGAACTCGGGGCCGGATCCCGACGTGGCCACCAGGCCGCCGATGACGCCGCCCACTACCACCAGGACGACGGTCGCGATGATGAGGACTCGCCGACCCGTGATTCGCACCGAGCAGAGGATAGTCAGGAAGCCTCGATCGAATGGGTATGTCCCAGATGCGAGCGATGGGCGCACCCACCAGGCTGTTCAGCGCACTATCCCACCTCATGTACACGCCACAGCCGTTGTTTCTCGTGCCCCGAGGGTTAGAGTCATGACCTGAGCCGACTCATGCCCATCCGAGTTGCGGCTCATGCCTATCTCTGTGGCGGCTCGCCCAGTACCGTCCGACAGGACGGCACCATCCAGGAAGGATACGCAACCCATGACGTCGGATCGGCCGAGAAAGACCGACCGAATAAGGCGCCCGACCATGTATGCCTTCGGCGCCCTGGTCATCGTCGGGCTGGTCGTGCTCGTTGCGGTCACCGTCTTCACCAACGACACCGTCGGGGGCGCCGGCCCGGTACCGGGCCCACAACACGAGGTCCGGGTCGATCCCACGACCACCACCACGACAACCACGACCACCGCGCCCACCGCGCCCGTCCCCACCGACCCGCTTCCGCCGGTCACCACCAACCCGTCGGCCCCCGCCCTGGTCCTCCCCCAGGGCCAGGACCAGGGCGACCCGTTCCTCCTCGACGTGGGGAACTGGTACTACCTCTACACCAGCCAGCCCTCGTTCTCCGGTCCCAACGTCCCGGTGACGTCGGGTGCGGCCGTAGGGAACTGGGGAGCGGTGACCGACGCCCTGCCCAACCTCCCGGCATGGGCCGAGCCCGGGTACACCTGGGCGCCGGACGTCCACCGCTTCGGCCCGTCCTACGTCTTGTACTTCACCGCGGTGGTCAACGGCACGAATCCGAGCATGCAGTGCATCGGCGACGCCGTCGGCACCTCACCAGTTGGACCGTTTGTCGCCCAGCCTGATCCGTTCATCTGCCAGACCGGCGACGGTGGGTCCATCGATCCCCGAGTGTTCACTGACGCCGACGGGACGAACTGGATGGTGTGGAAATCGGACCAGAACATCGGGGGTAACACCGCTCCCACCGCCATCTGGACCTCTCGGCTCAGCTCTGACGGCCTCACCCTGATCGGGTCGCCCACACAGATCTTCGCTCCCGATGAGGCCTGGCAGGGCACGATCGTCGAAGCTCCCGACTTGGTCCTAGCGGGCGGAAAGTACTGGCTCTTCTACTCGGCCAACTGGTTCGACCAGCCCGCCTACGGGATCGGCGTGGCCGTCTGCGCGGGGCCCGAGGGACCGTGCCAGGACATGACCAGCCAGCCCCTCGTGTCCAGCAACCTCCAAGGAGATGGCCCGGGCGAGGAATCGGTGTTCTTCGGCCAGAACGGCGTCTGGATGCTGTACAACCCATGGCGGAGCTATGCCCCCACCGGGATCACCCCACCCCGGCCGGTGGCCATCGCCCGGATCGGGTTTGGACCGTTCGGCCCCTATCTTGGCGACGTTTCCGGTCTGAGCACCGGGGGCACCGGACTCAGCTTCTGAGCCGCTGCGACTCGGCGGCCAGGCCAAGCCCTCGAGCCGCTGCAACTCGGCGGGCTCAGCCCTCGAACCTCGAACCGCTGCAACTAGGCGGCTCAGCCCTTGAGGCGCTGTAACTCGGCGACCACGGCTTTCCCGTTGGCCTGCCCCTTGGTCGCCTTCATCACCTGTCCGATGAAGAATTGCGCGAGCTTGTCCTCGCCCTCTCGATAGCGACCCCACTCGCCGGGATTGGCCGCCACCACGTCGCCGACCGTGCTGGCCAACGAGTCCTCGGACATGGCCTCGAAACCCAGGCGGGAGGCGATCGCAGCCGGATCTCCTCCCCCGGCTTGCAGCAGCTCGCCCAGCACCGCCTTGGCCTGGGTGGCGCTCAGCGATCCGGTCGCCTCCATGGTCAACAGGGCCACGTACGATCCGCTCTCGAGCCGTCGCGCCGCATCGGCATGGGTGGCGGCCTCGTTGGCCGTGCGAGCCAGGGCCAGCGGCGCACCTACGCCTGCGGCCACCGCCTTCGTGACCAGGTCGTCGAGGCCCAGATCGACCACCGTCACGATCTGGTCGCGATGGGCGGCGGTCGGTCCCTTGTCGCCGTCGGAGAGGAGGTCGGTCAAACGGCCTCGCCGGTCGGCCGGCATCGGGCCGAGCGTTGCCGCCACGGCAGCCTGCCACTGCTTGTCGGGCACCAGCGGCACCAGGTCCGGTTCCAGGAAGTACCGGTAGTCGTAGGCCTCCTCCTTGGACCGGAGGGCCACCGTCCGGCCCGCGTCCTCGTCCCAGTGGCGCGTCTGCTGGACGACCTTCTCGCCCGATTCGATCAGGGCAATCTGGCGCTCGGCCTCGTATTCGATGGCGCGCCCCACTGATCGGATGGAGTTCAGGTTCTTGATCTCACAGCGCGTTCCGAAGGGGTCGGCGGAGGACCGGCGCACCGAGACGTTGGCGTCGACACGCATGGACCCCTCCTCCATCTTCCCGTCCGAGGCCCCCGAGGCCACCAGGATGGACCGGAGCTCAGCGGCGTAGGCGCGCGCCTGCTCGGCAGTGCGGATGTCGGGGCGGCTGACGATCTCGACCAGGGGCACGCCGGCGCGGTTGTAGTCGACGAGGGAGTAGTCGGCCCCGTGGATCCGACCTGAGGCGCCGGCATGGGTGGTCTTCCCGGTGTCCTCTTCCATGTGGGCCCGCTCGATGCCGACCCGGAATCCGTCGGGTAGCTGCAGCCAGCCGTCGGCATTGATCGGCTCGTCGTACTGGCTGATCTGATAGTCCTTGGGCTGGTCCGGATAGAAGTAGTTCTTCCGGTGGAACGTCGAGGGCCGGATCTCGCAGTGCAGCGCCGTGCCGATGGCCATGGCCAACTCAACCGCCCGCTGGTTGAGCACAGGGAGGGATCCCGGCAAGCCGGTGCAGACCGGGCAGACGTTGGTATTGGGCTCGTCCCCGAAGGCGTTGCGGCATCCACAGAAGAGCTTGGTCGTCGTCCTCAGCTCGGTGTGGACCTCGAGGCCGATCACCATCTCCCACTCAGTGCTCATGATCGGCTCCTTTCGGCCGACGCACTGTCAGATCGGCTCCTTTCGGCCCGACTGCGCCCTCAGCACCGGTCGCGCGGTCAAGTCCAGCGCCGGGCGCCGGAGCCCCGGCCTCGAGCACGGCGGCCGCCCGCAGCAGGGTTCCCTCTTGCAGCGCGGGAGCCAGCAGCTGGACTCCGATGGGCAGCCCGTCCGCCCCAGACCCGAAGGGAACGCTGACAGCAGGATGACCGGCCAGGTTGGAGGGGATGGTGCACACGTCGGAGAGGTACATCTGCAACGGGTCATCCACCTTGGACCCGAGTGGGAAGGCCGTAGTCGGCGTGGTCGGTCCGAGGAGAAGGTCACAGCGCTCGTACGCCCGGGCGAACCCTTCGATGATCATGGTCCGCACACGCAGTGCCTGCCCGTAGTAGGCGTCGTAATACCCGGCCGAGAGGGCGTAGGTCCCCAGCATGATCCGTCGCTTGACCTCGGCGCCGAAGCCAGCCGACCGGGTCGCCGTGTTCATCGACACTGTGTCCTCGGCGTCCACCCGCAATCCGTAGCGCACGCCGTCGTAGCGGGCCAGGTTCGAGGACGCCTCAGCCGGAGCGATGAGGTAGTACGCCGACAGGCCCAGCCGGACCTCGGGCACCGATATCTCTTCCACCCGGGCGCCGGCGGCGGCGAAGGCATCGGCTGCCTGGCGGACACGGGCGGCCACGTCGGGATCGGCCCCGTCGAGCAACTCGGTCAGCACCCCCACGGTCAGCCCGTCCACCCCGTCGTCGAGCACGGAGAGGGTAAGGGGCGTCGGTCGATTGAGCGACGTGGAGTCGCACGGATCGTGCCCACCGATCACGTCGAGGGTCAACGCCGCGTCGGCAACCGTTGTAGCGAAGGGGCCGATCTGATCGAGCGAGCTGGCAAAGGCGATCAGGCCATAGCGGGAAACGATGCCGTAGGTGGGTTTGAGGCCGACCACGCCGCACAGGGCCGCCGGTTGCCGGATCGAACCGCCCGTGTCCGAGCCCAGGGCGAGGGGGGCGAACCCGGCGGCCACCGCCGCGGCCGAGCCCCCTGAGGAGCCGCCGGGGACGCGAGTGGTGTCGTGGGGATTGCGGGTCGGCCCGAACGCCGAGCTCTCGGTGGACGATCCCATGGCGAACTCGTCCATGTTGGTCTTGCCCACGACGACAGCACCGGCGGCGCGCAGGCGGTCGACCACCGTTGCTTCGTACGGGGGACGCCAGCCCTCGAGGATCCGGGATGAGCAGGTGGTGGGAATCCCGCGGGTGCACAGGTTGTCCTTCAGGGCAATGGGGACTCCGGCCAACGGGCCGGGGTCCTCGCCCGAGGCCACCAGGTCGTCGACGGCGGCGGCCCGCTGGCGGGCCTCATCCGCCAGCACCAGGTTGAAGGCATGGACCTCGGACTCCCGGGCGTCCACCACGGCCAGGTACTGCTCGAGCACATCCCGGGCCGGGCGCGACCCGGACCGGACCGACGTGGCCAGATCGGCCGCCGGTGACGGCGCCGTCATGGTGCCTCTCCGAGGATGCGGGGAACCCGGAAGCGGTTGTCCTCGACCGACGGCGCCTGAGAAAGGAGCTCGTCGCGGTCGAGGGACGGCCGGGGCTCGTCGGGCCGGAACACGTTCGAGACGGGCAACGGATGGGCGGTGGGCTCCACGCCGGCCAGGTCCAACGAAGCCACATCGGCTGCGTGGTCGAGCACGCTGGCCAACTGGCCGGTGAAGAGGTCGAGCTCCTCGTCGCTCAGGTGAAGACGGGCCAGGCCGGCCACGTGCACGACGTCCTCGCGGGTGAGGCGGTGGTCTGTGCTCATCGGTCTGTGCTCATCGAGGGCTCTGTGCTCATCGACGTCTGTGCTCATCGACTGGTCTGTGCTCATCGACTGGTCTGTGCTCATCGACTGGCTCTGTGCTCATCAAATGGTCTGTGCTCATCAAGGTGCGTCGCTGCGCAGGGTCTTGGCCGCGAAAGCGACGATCCGCTCTTCGATCACTGGCGCATCCCAGTCCAACGTGGCTACATGGAAGCTTCGCTCGAGCCAGACCCGCTCGAGGGGCCCGCTCACCGTGGCCTCGAGGAGGTCGCCGGACTCGACCGCCACCACGTGGTCCTCCCGGCTGCTCATCAGCAAGACCGGGCACGTGATCTCACCCAGATGGGGCGAGAGTTCCTTGACCCCCTCGAACAAGGACAGTGCGGCCCGAAGGGGGGATCCCTCATACGCGTTCTCGTGCGCCCCTTCTTTGGCTATGTCCGAGCCGATCCCTGGAGCGATCTCGGTTCCCTCGTCTATCAGGGTGCGGATCATGGCCTGGAAGTCCTCGGCCGGCGGCTCGACCATGGGGTTGATGAGGGCCAGCCCGGCGATCTCGGGGTGTTGGGTGGCCAGCCAGCAGCTCAGGCTCCCTCCCATCGAGAGGCCGGATACCAGGACGCGCTCACAGCGGGCGTCCAGCGCCTGGTATGCCTCCTCGGCCGCCGCCGTCCAGTCCGCCCAACGGGTCGGCACCATGTCCTCGACGGCAGTCCCGTGGCCGGGGAGCAGCGGCATGTCAACGGTGAAGCCGGCCGACGCCAGGGCCTCGGCCAACGGACGCATCGACTGTGGGTTGCCGGTGAATCCGTGGAGGACGAGGACGCCGTAGGGATCGCCGTCGGATGTCCATGGCTCGGCACCAGGAATTATCGGAGCAGTCACGACTCGGCATGCTACCGGCCGGCCACAGCCACGGTCGCGGGCCGCCAAAGACGACGGCCGACGAGAGGGCCGGAAGCAACGGCCTGGAGCGGCCGGCGGAACCGGCCTGGAGCGGCCGGCGGAAACGGCCAGGAGTGGGGCCGACAGAAGGTGCCGGCAGGAACGGCTAGGAGTGGCCGGCGCTAGGGTGTCCCCGCAGTTGACCCGTCGAGCACGAACCGTCGAGCAGGCAAGGAGCAGTGGAACATGGCGACACATGCGTTTCTGAGCGAACCCTGGCTCGTCGAGGCACGGGCTATTCGCGCTGAGTACGACGGAAAGGGCGCGCCGATCGGGCATGCGGTGCGGATGAACCTGGTCATCACGGACGTGCCCTTCGAATCCGGGACCTTGGCCGCCCACCTGGACACCTCGTCGGGCGAGTTGCTGCTGGACGTGGGGCACATCGACCCGGTCGACCTCAAGGTCACGCTGGACTACGACATCGCCAAGTCCATCCTCATCGAGGGCAATCCTCAGGCCGGCATGCAAGCATTCATGGCCGGCAAGATCAAGGTTGAAGGAGATATGGCCAAGCTCCTCGCCCTCCAAGGCGGCGTGTCCGATCCGTCGACCGCCGAGGTCGCGGCCAGGATCAAGGCCATCACCGAGTAAGAACGGGCCCACCCATCGGCCCAGATCCCGGGCTCGGGGAGCGGGGCATACTCCAGGAGAGGGCGTCCTCCAGGAGAGGGCATACCCCGGGGGCGCCGTGGATATCGGTGTCGAGCAAAGCCGAAGTCGATGCCTCTGCCCTCGGGATCTGTTACACCCGAATGGAAAAATGGGGGGCATGGATGTCGATATCCAGACCCTGACCGAGGCCATCGAGCGCCTGGCCGACGCCGGCCCGTTGGTCCCAGCCGACCCCGAGTCGATGGAGTCCCTCATGTGCCTGCGGGCCCGCCTCGATGCCATCGTGACCGAGGCCGGCGCTTCCTTTGACGCCTCGGGGGACTGGGCCCCCGACGGGGCAAAGTCGGCCGCCGCCTGGCTGGCCCGCCGGTGCAAGATCCCGGTGGGCCAGGCCAGAGCCCTCATCCGGCGGGGCCGGGTCCTCTCCGAGCTGCCTGTCTTTGCCCGGGCCTGGTCGAGCGGGGCGATCAACGCCGCCCACATCGACGCCGTGGCCGCCGTGCGCAACCCCAGCACCGAAGAGGCCCTGGCCCGAGACGAGCAGGTCCTCTGTGACCAGGCCGCCTCGCTGTCCTTCGACAGGTTCACCCGAGCGCTCTCCTACTGGGACCAGTTCGCCGACCCCGACGGGACAGAGGAGAGCCACGAGAAGCGCCTGGCCTCCCGGGATGTCTATCTGGAGAAGAGCTTCGACGGGATGTGGCTCGGGCAGATGACCATGGACCCCCTCTCGGGCGCTGCCGTCTCCGAGGAGCTCTGCCGCTTGGAGCACGAGCTGTTCGAGGCCGACTGGGCCGAGGCCACCGAGCGCCTGGGCAAAGAGCCCGCCCTCTCCGACCTCGCCCGGACCTCGGGCCAGCGGCGCTCCGACGCCTTGGTCGAGATGGCCACACGGTCGAGGAGCGCCCCGGCCGACGGCAAACGGCCGGCACCGCTCATCTCCGTGCTGGTCGACTTCCCGACCCTGTCCGGTCGGATCTGTGAGCTGGCCAACGGCACCGTCCTTCCCCCGGGGGCCCTGCTCTCCTTGCTGGATGAGGCGTACTTCGAGCGGGCCGTGTTTGCTCCCGGCAACCGGGTGGAGGTGAGCGAGACGGCCCGGTTGTTCACCGGGGCGACCAAAAGGGCCATCGAGCTCCGGGACCGGACCTGCACCCACCCCTACTGCGACGGGTCAGGACCCTCCCAGGTCGACCACATCATCCCCTACGCCCAGGGTGGCCCCACCAACCAGGAGAACGGCAGGCTCCTCTGCGGTTTTCACAATCGGCTGCGGAACCAGCGGCCGCCGCCTTCAACCGGATGAGACGGCCACAGGGAATCTCGGTAAGCCGATCCCCCGCTGCGCTCACTCGCTGAACCCGCCCGCTCAATTCTTGACCTTCACCATCTACCGACGGCTCTGCCTCGCGTTCCATCGCTCGTTCCGCCGCGCCCTCCTACCGCTTGTTCCGCCGCGCCCTGCGACCGTTTGTTGCGCCGCGCCTACGGCACGCTCTTGGGGCCGACGCCGACGCCGACGCCGCCCCGACTCGGCCGTTCGGTGTCGCGCATGAACACCGCACAGATCGCAGCCAGTACGGCGACCACTGCGCCCACTAGGAAGGCCCGGTGGAAGGAGCCCAGCGCACCGGCTGTCGAATGGCTCGATGCCTGGACGGTCTCCATGACCTGTATGCCCGCCACCACTCCGATCTGGGTCACCAATTGCTGGGCGGCACTCATCACCCCCAGCTCCTCGGGCTGCACCTCGTTGGAAGCTGACGCAGCCGTGGACGGCGTGACGATCCCGATGCCGACACCGGAAAGCGATAGAGCGGCCAGGATCAGCACCAACGAGGGTTGCTGGCCAAGTTGGGTGAACAGGATCATGGACACGGCGAGGATCAGCGCCCCGACAACCGATGACAGGCGCTCGCCCACCCTCACGGCGGCGTAGCCGGCCAGCGGCGCCACGATCGAGAACAACAGCGGTCGGGCCGTCGACTCCAGTCCGGCCCGCGTCTCGCTATAGCCGTAGACCCGCTCCATGAGGATGGGAAACAGGAAGAAGCCGCCCATGTAGGAGAAGTTGGTGAGCGCCCGCGCTCCCAGAGGGAAGGTGAAGTTCCGGATCAGGAAGTACCGGAGCGGGATCAGCGGCTCCGGGGTACGCCGCTCGTGGGCGACGAAGGCCACCGACCCGAGGACGCAGAGTGCAGCCATGGCCAGAGTGGCAGGAGCAGTCCAGCCCCAAGTCGGGGCCTGGTTGAGGCCCAAGAGACCTGTGACCACGGCCAACGAGAGCAACCCCGACCCGGCCCAGTCCAGCCGCCACAGCGACGGGCGAGGGGCCGGCGGGCCAGGCGGCCCGGGCGGCCCTGAGGGGGCAGCCCGACCGGCTCCGACTGAGGTCGGTTCCTCCGGCACGGCAACTCCCCCGAAGGGCTCACCTGGCTGACCCACGAGCTGCTCGTCGATATGGCTGACGGAGATGTCGGGAGTGTCGGCGCGGCTGACGGGGGAGTCGACGGTGGGGTCTGAGTGCTGCATGGTGTGACCGGGCAGGACGATCAGGGCCAGCACCATGGCCACGGCCATCAGCGGCAGTTCGCCCCAGAACAGCGCCCGCCAGCCGAGGTACTGGATGATCGGAGCGCCGACGGTCACCCCGATGACCGGGCCGCCGGCCCCCACCAGCGCCCACCAGCCCATGGCCTTCACCCGGTCCTCGGCCGAGAAGACCTGCAGGATAAGGGCCATCGACGCCGCCCCGGTAGCTGCTCCCTCGATGCCGTCCAGAACCCGGGCGGTGATGAGCAGGCCGGCCGTGGGAGCCGAGGCGGTCAGCACCACACAGACCGCCGCGCCCACCAGCCCCCACAGGTACAACCGCCGGAGACCCCACACGTCGCCGATCTTTCCCAGCACCGGTGCGGCCACCCCGAAGGCCAGCAAGGGGCCGGTCGACGTCCAGGTCAGAGTGGAGACCGAGGTGTGGAGCTGGGAGGCCACCTTCGGCAATGCCACCACGAAGACAGTGAAGGTGATGTTGACCGATAACAGGCCGGCCAGCACGGTCCACAAGACCCACCACTGGTAGCGGTCCGAGGAGCGGACCCGATCGTGGGCCCGATGCCGCAGCAGGAGCGGCCAAGGAACGATCACACCGCCCTCGGCGCCGGCGCCGGCTCCCGACTCGAGGCTCAGCGCCGTCCTCTCGAGCATCTGGGGTGACGCTGTCCTCGCCGCCATCTCGCCTGACGCTGTGCTCGCCGGCATCTCGGCAGACGCTGTGCTCGCCGGCATCTCGGCAGACGCTGTGCTCGCCGGCATCTCGCCAGACGCTCTGTTCGCCGGCATCTCGGCAGACGCCGGCCCTAACTCTTCGGGAGACGCTGGCCCCTCCGGCCCGGTCCCCGGTTCCACGTCAGCCGTCGAGGCGCTGCATCTCCGTTTGCAGCTCGGCCACCGTCCAGCGGTCGTCCTTTTCGATCGTGTCGGTCATCGTCCACGGCTTGAAGAGCCGGATCTCGCCGCCCTGGACGAAGTACACCTTGCCGGTGGCCGGGCAACCCTCGGTGGCCAGGTAGGCCACCAACGGAGAGACGTTGGCCGGGTCCCAGGAGTCGAACACGGCGGCGTCCCTGGGTGCCTGGACAATGTCCGACAGGCCGGGAGTCTGCTCGGTCATTCGGGTACGGGCGGCGGGGGCGATGGCGTTCACGCGGATGCCGTAGCGGGATAGCTCCTCGGCGGCGATGGTGGTGAAGGCGCCGATCCCCGCCTTGGCCGCCCCGTAGTTGGACTGTCCCGGGTTGCCCAGCAGGCCCGAGGTGGACGACGTGTTGATCACCGCCGCCTTGACCTCCTTGCCCGCCTTGGTCTGTTCCCGCCAGTAGGCGGCGGCGTGCCGGGTGGGCACGAAGTGCCCTTTCAGGTGCACGTGGATTACCGAGTCCCACTCGTCTTCTGACATGTTGACCAGGACCCGGTCCCGGAGGATGCCGGCGTTGTTGACCAGGACATGGAGATCCCCGTAGGCCTCAATGGCAGCATCGACCAGTCGCTTGCCGCCCTCCCAGTCGGTGACGTCGTCACCGTTGGCGATGGCATCGCCCCCGGCCGCAGTGATCTCGTCGACCACCTGCTGGGCCGCAGTCCGGTCGTCACCCGAGCCGTCGACCGATCCGCCGAGGTCGTTGACCACCACCTTGGCGCCCTCAGCGGCGAATAGCAGAGCGTGCTCGCGGCCGATGCCCCGGCCGCTGCCGGTGATGACTGCTACCCGTCCATCCAGTGCGCCCATGGTTCAGGTCCCTTTCGCATACTCGAATCGGCCAACGTTGTCAGGGCGTTGACGGACCGGTCAAGCCCGAAGTGCCGCCGACGGCGCCCCCGCCGCAGTCCCCAGACCGGCCACGGCCACGGCCTCGGCCATGGCCAGGACCCGAGTTCGCTCCCCTGCGACCAGGACATACTCCGTGTTGCGGAGGTGTGAGACGGTCCCCACCTTGCGGCCCTTCGGATCGTGGATGCCGATCCGCGCCCCGACGTAGCGGGCCGAGTCGAAGGCGAGCACCTCGACGTGTCCCCGGGGACGGCAGAGGTCGTAGAGCTCGGCCAGCGAGAGCCAGGATTCGTCGTTGTAGGAGAGAACGACCACCTCGGCGTCCACCATCCCCACCACCCGGGCCAGGGCATCGGGCATCGTGCGGCGGCTGTTGAACGGGCTGCGCCCCTCGGTGTCTCGGATGTCCTCGCGCTTGCACGCCACCCCGTAGTGGTCGGGCTCGTCCCCTTCGATCACCGTTTCCCACACGTGGTAGTTGGCGTCGTAGCGGTGCTGGTTGTAGGGGGGGTCCAGGTAGGCCAGGTCGAACGGGCCCAGATCGGCACCCGCCACCAGCTCGCAGGCGTCCCCGCGGACCGCATCCCCGGGACCGGCCAGGAGCTCCGGTACGCGCAGTTCCAACGGACGGAAGGAACGAGTGGCCCACTGCTTCAGGTAGGCCATTTGCAGCCCGGTGGTCGAGTCCACCCGATCGGCCGCCTCGAGCAGGCTGGTGATGAGCACCGGCCAGAGCGGTGACCCGGCGAACTCGGACTCGATGGCCGAACGGATGGCGTCGATCCGCGCCCCATTCTCCGGCTGGAAGTACCTCGACGACACACAGAAGGTCTCGGTGACATAGCCCGGCTCACCGGCCAGGTCGTTCAGCCAGCTCACCGCATCGGCCAGGATGCCCGGAGCGACGGCGTCGTCGTCGGCGTCCGTGGCCACGTAGGTCTGGGCCAGCACGTGAGCGGTGCGGGAGGAGTCGACGGCGGTGACGTTGACGCCCTCTTGCTTGAAGGCCTGGCCCACCCGCGTGGTCCCGGTGAACAGGTCGACGGCGGTACGAGCCCCCGATGCCCGGCACAGTTCCCGCAACGCCGGTACCAGCCGCCTCTTGGATCCCAGGTACTTGATCAACGGCGCATCCGCCGGAACCACCAGTCGGGGTCTCTGGCATGGGCATGGAAATGATCGGGGATCTGCCGCATGACCCGGTCGAAGGACCAGACGTCTGTACCCAGGCGCCGATCGGCCACCTCGCCCAGCCGCGCCAGCATGTGCTCGAGCTCGTCTGGCGGTGGCTCGGTGCCGTGGCGCTTCCACACCACCATGGGCACCGAGCACACCTCGCAGTCGGCCACCCAGCACACATCGTCCTCGTGGAACCACTCGGTCATCCGCGCTGCTTCGCACA
Source organism: uncultured Acidimicrobiaceae bacterium (assembly GCA_963781305.1). Taxonomy (GTDB): domain Bacteria; phylum Actinomycetota; class Acidimicrobiia; order Acidimicrobiales; family RAAP-2; genus DASXMT01. The sequence goes on along the minus strand of CAWAFL010000011.1, from coordinate 880,642 downwards.
GCTCGCACTCGGGATCGAGCATCGGTGGCGGTTGCGTCACAGGGGCAGCGCCTGGGTCAGTGTCGGCGGCTGGGTGAGTGTCGGTGGGGGCGGGGTCATAGCGGTGAGGACGAGGTCATAGCGGTTTTTGGGTCACAGCGGTGGCGTCTGGGTCATTTGGTGTACAGGTTGACGGTAGAGCCCGGCTGGACCTGGGTGCCGGATGCTGGATCGGTGTCGAAGATCTTGCCCCCGGCCGGTCCGAACACGCTGCCCACCGTCAGCCCCGCTGCCTGGAGGGCCGTCGTGGCCTTGGCCACCGACTGCCCGTTCAGCCCCGAGGGCACGGGCACAGGCTGCGGTCCGAGCGACACGTTCACCGTCACGGTGGAGCCAAAGGCCTGCGGGCCGGCACTGGGGTCGGGTGTGGTGCTGATGACCGATCCGGCCGGCACGGTGGAGCTGTAGGCCTGGCTCTGTGTGGCTATGAATCCTGCCCCTTGCAGGGCTGCAGCCGCATCCGAATAGCTGTCTCCCGCGACGTCGGGAATGGCCACGGGCTGGTGGCCCTTGGAGGTGGCGATCACCACCGTGGACCCGTAGGGCGCGGTCCCCGACGGGGTTGAGCCGAGGATGGTTCCGGCCGGGGCCGTATCGCTGTACTGCTCGTTGGCGACAGGACACACCCCCACCAGGTGGAGGGCCTGGAGCGCCTTGATGGCGTCGCTGCAGCTCGAGAAGGTGGTCAGGTCGGGGAAGGTCACCGGCGGCGGCCCGGTGGACACCACCACCGAGATGACCAGACCTTCCTTGGCCGTCACCGGGGGGCCGTGGGCCGGAGCCGAAGCCGGCCGCTGGCTGATGATCTGCCCCGCGGGCACGGTGATGTCGAACTGATGGGAGCTCTCGCGCACGGTGAAGCGGTCCCTGGCCACCGCCGCTTGGGCTTGGGCCACCGTCTTGCCCGCCAGCGCGGGAATGGTGTGGCTGGGGGTGAACACCTTGTCGCGCACGGCCACCACCGCACCGGCGCCCAGCAGGGCGAGGACCACCACGATGATGGCGACCACCCAGGGCCACCGGCGGCGGCGCGGCCCTGACCGCTTGGGCTTCTTCGGTGGCTTCGGTGGGCGGGCTGTTTTGGCCCTTTTGGAGCGCTTGATCTTGGTGGTGCCGGGGGCACCCTCCTCGAAGTCGAACACGCCGCTGGCCGGGACGCCGGTCAGGGCAGCGGTGGCGGGAATGCCCAGCTCCGTCGGGTCTTGTCCCGCGCTGGTCACCGGAAGCGTCGGTGCGTCCTGACCCGAGAACGGGTTGATGGCCTGACCGGGGAGCGGGCTCGTGACCTGATTGGCGAGCTGGCCGTTGGGCTGACCCACGGGCGGCTGACTCGGTGGCGGCCCAGGCGGCTGACCCACTGTGGGTTGACCCACGGGCGGCTGACCCGGTGGCGGGCCCGACGGCGGACCCGGGCTCGGCGGCGGACCCACAGGCGGGGCCGGCGGCCGACCTACAGCTGGGGCCGATGGCTGACCCACAGGCAGCGGTCCCAGAACCGTCGGCGGACCCGACGGCGCTACCGGAAGTGGCCTCGATGGAGCCCGCGCCGATAGCCCTCGGCGGGTCACGGGCTGGGCAATGGGAAGGGGTGTGGGCGGAGGCAGCGACGACCTCATGTCGTACAGCCGCCTGGCCAGCTCGGATGCGGTGTAGCGCTCGGCCGGGTTCGGCGCCGCAGCCTGAGCCAGCAGCTCGTTCAGGGGGCCCAGCCGCTCGTGGGGCGGAAGAGGGGCGTCGAGCCGGCTCATGAGAGTGGCGATGGTCGTGTCGCTCGAGAACGGCACCTCGCCGGTGACCGCCTCATAGAGCACCAGCGTCAATGCGTAGATATCAGCCCGCCCGTCGAGGGGCTGACCCTGCACTTGTTCGGGCGCCGCGTACCGGGCTGTGCCCAGCACCGCCCCGGCCGGCTCCGTCCAGGCCGCCTCGGCCAGTGCCCGGGCCAGACCGAAGTCGGCGATCCGCAGCCGTCGCTCGTCGCCCAGCAACAGGTTCGCCGGCTTGATGTCCCGGTGCACGAGACCGCGGCGGTGGGCGTAGTCCAGCCCGGCGGCCGCCTCCAGACCGACCTGGACCGCCTGTTCTGGGGTGAGCAGTGTCCCGATGTCGAAGATCTGGCGCAGGCTGCCGCCCGAGAGGTACTCCAGCACCAGATAGGGCTCGCGCTCCTGCTCGCCCCAATCGAACACCTGCATGACGTTGGGATGGTTGAGCGCGGCAGCCGCTCTGGCCTCGGCCCTGAACCGCTTCAAGAATGCACTGTCGCCGGCTAGGGCGGGATGGAGGACCTTGATCGCCACCTGGCGGTGCAGGGAGATGTCCTCGGCCAGGTACACGTGTGCGGACGCGCCGGTACCCACCGCCGTGAGTAGTCGGTAACGGTCGCCGAGGACCCGCCCGATGGAGTCGGTGATGCCCGGCATCTTCGTGCCTAGGGTACCGGTCTCCCTGGCACTTTCGGTGGAGCGTCCACGGCTCTGGTCCAGCAGTTCACTGCGTTGTACCCCCTCTCATGGTGTTTCAGTCTCACTGTGTTTCAGTGTCACAGTGTTTCAGTCTCACGGTGTTTCATTCGGATGGGAGCTCTCCTGACTCCAACGGTCCTGACTCCAACGGTCCCGACTCCATAGCTCCCGACTCCAATAGGCCCGACTCCAACAGGCCCGAGAAGCCGTCACCGTCGATCATGGGCACTCCGAGCTTCTCGGCCTTGGTCACCTTGGACGCTCCCGGCTCGACGCCGACCACGACGGCGTAGGTCTTCTTGGACACGCTGCCCGGCGACTTCCCGCCCCGGGCCAGGATGGCCTCTTCCGCCTCTTCCCGGGTGAAGCCGTCGAGGGTGCCGGTGACCACCACCGATTTTCCGGCCAGAGTCTGGGGTAGGGCGGGCACCGACTCGGCCCCGTTGCCCGCGCCTCCACTCCCGGCCGCACCACCGGGCTCCTCCAGGGTGAGGCCCGCCGAGCGCAACCGCTCGACCACGGCCCGGTTCGCCTCGGAGTCGAACCACCGTTTCACGCTGGCGCCGATCACCGGGCCCACGCCGTCCACCGCGGCCAGCTCCTCCTCGCTCGCGGCCATGATGGCGTCCAGGTCCCCGAGAGCGCGGGCCAGAGCCACCGAGCCGACCTGACCAAGATGGCGGATGCCCAGGCCGATCAGCAGGCGGTGGAGCGGGCGGGTGCGCGAGGTGTCGATGGCGGACACGAGGTTGGCCGCGGACAGGGCGCCGAATCCCTCCAACCCGGACAGCGCCTCGGTCGTGAACGAGTAGAGGTCGGCGACGTCGTTCAGCATGCCCAGGCCGACGAACAGCCGTACACGCTCCTCGCCCAAGCCCTCGATGTCCATGGCCGAGCGTGAGCCGAAGTGGGCGATGCGCTGGACTCGCTGGGCCGGGCAGTCGAGGTTGGTGCAGAACGTGTCGCTTTCCCCCGGCAGGCGGATCAGCGGGCTGCCACAGCTGGGGCACTTGGTGGGGAACTTCCACCGCCGCCGTCGACGGGGGTGTCCCGCCCTTGCCCCCGTCGTCTCTGACACACCGTCCTCGCCGCTGGCACCTCCCTCGCCCGTGGCACCTCCCTCGCCCGTGGCACCTCCCTCGCCCGTGGCACCACCCTCGCCGGTGGCACCGGTCTCCCCCGTGGCCGGGCCCAGGACCGGCCCCACGACCTCGGGAATCACGTCGCCGGCCTTGCGCACGATGACCGTGTCCCCTGGTCGGACGTCCTTCAGGGCGACCTGGTCCTCGTTGTGCAAGGTGGCGAGCGACACGGTCGAGCCGCTGACAAACACCGGCTCGAGGACGGCGAAGGGTGTGGCCTTGCCCGTGCGCCCGATGGACACGGCGATGTCGTTGAGGCGCGTGGTCCGTTCCTCGGGCGGGAACTTGTAGGCGATGGCCCACCGGGGAGCGCGGGCGGTGGACCCGAGCTGGCGCCGGAGGGCGAGGTCGTCGACCTTGATCACCACGCCGTCGATCTCGTAGTCCAGGTCGTGGCGGTGCTCCTCCCAGTAGCGGCAGCGCTCGAGGGCCTCGTCCAGCCCGTGCACCACCCGCGCCTCGGGGTTGACGGGGAACCCGGCTCGGCTCAGCCACTGCAGCGTGTCCGAGTGGCCCTCGGTCAGCTCAGAGGGCAACGTCTCCCCCGGCGCCGCCTCCAGATCCCCCACCTGGTACGCCCAAAACGACAGCTCGCGTGACGCCGTCACCTTGGCGTCCTTTTGCCGGAGGGAGCCGGCGGCCGAGTTCCGGGGGTTGACGAACACCTTTCCCCCGGCAGCCTCCTGCCGACGGTTCAGGTCCTCGAAGGCGGGGATGGGCATGTACACCTCGCCCCGGACCTCGATGACCGCCGGCGGCGTGCCCACCGCTTCGTCCAGCACCTCGGGGATGGCTTCGATGGTGGCCACGTTGGGGGTGACGTCCTCGCCGGTGCGACCGTCTCCCCGGGTGGCCGCCTGCACGTAGCGCCCGTCCTGGTAGGTGAGCGACATGGCCAGCCCGTCGATCTTCAGCTCGCAGACGAATGCCGTGCCCGCGGGGATGCTCTTGGCCAGGCGATCGGCCCACGCCTGGAGCTCAGCGGGAGAAAAGGCATTGTCCAAGCTCATCATGGGGACCCGGTGCTCGACCGGGGCGAACTGGGTCGACGGTGCCGCCCCGACCAACTGCGTGGGTGAGGTGGGTGTGGCCAGGTCCGGGTAGTTCGCCTCGATGTCCCGCAGCTCGCGGACCAACGCGTCGTAGTCGGCGTCGGGGATCTCGGGGGCATCGAGCTCGTGGTAGCGCTTGTTGTGGTACTCGACCAGGTCCCGCAGCTCTTCTGCTCGGGCCGCGGGATCGAGATCCCTGGTCGTCGAGCCTGGGTTCCCGGGCACCAAGTCTGGTCGCTCCGGTTTCCCAAGCTCCCCTTCGGGCTCCTCCGGCTCCTCTGTTTGCCGGGATGTCCCTTCAGGTTGCCCGGGCGTACCCTCAGGTCCGCCGGATCCCCTCGGTGGCGGCGGGTTCAACGGGCGATCCCCGATCCGATGACCAGCTCGGGATGGGCCGGGTCGTACAGAGCCACGGTCTGCCCCGGCGCGATGCGGCGCTGGGGTCGGTCGAAGCGGATGCTCAGGCCCTCGTCGCCGCCGTCGCCGCCACCGCCGCCATCGCCTTCGCCGCCGTCGCCATCGCCGGGGCGAGCGAGCACGCATCTCACCGGAACGCCGTGGGCACTGCACTGGGCGATCGCCGCTGCGCCCTGCGGCCAGGGCTCGTCCACCCAGGTGACGGTGTTCAGCTCGACTCCCGGGGCGTTCGCCGACTCCGGCGGCCCGACCAGCACCCGTCGAGCGGTGAGATCGACGGAGGTGACGTAGCGGCGCCGGCCGTCCGTTCCGTGGCCCATACCCCGGCGCTGACCGACGGTGACCAGTTCGAGCTCGTCGACCGGGCCCAGGTCGTCGCCCGTCTCGTGATCGACCAGGCGCCCGGGGTGGAGCGGCAGCCGATCGCCGAGGAACCCACGCCGACCCTCATCCGACCGGATGAAGCACACATCCTGGCTGTCGGGCTTGTCCGCGGTACGCAGGCCCAGTCGGCTCGCCTGTGCCCGCACCTCCTGCTTGGTCAGGTCTCCCACCGGGAACGAGCACTGGGCCAGCTGATCCTGCCCCAGCATGGACAGCACGTAGGACTGGTCCTTCAGTTGGTCGGCGCCCCTCCGGAGCCGGAAGTGGCCGTCGGCGGTGATCGCCCGCCGGGCGTGGTGGCCGGTGGCCACGGCGTCGAACCCGAGGGACAAGGCCCGGTCCAAGAGACGATCGAACTTGAGGTGGCGGTTGCACTCGATGCACGGATTGGGGGTGCGGCCCTCGGCGTGACCGTTCACATAGGGCGTCACCACCCGGGCCTCGAAGTCGTCGGCGAAGTTGAACACGTGGTGGACCAGCCCCAGTTGATCGGCGACGCGACGGGCATCGTCGACATCGGCCACCGAGCAGCACCCCGAGTCCGAGCTTCCGCCCCACAGCTTCAACGTGGCCCCCACCACATCGGCGCGGCCCAGCTCATCGGCCAGGATGGCCGCGGCGACCGAGGAGTCGACCCCTCCCGACATGGCAACCAGTACTCGCACCCGTTCAGTTTCGCAGTTGCGAGACCGCCTCTGGAACCGCGGCCAGGGCCAGGTCGATCTCCTCGGCCGTGGTGGTGTACCCGAGCGAGAAGCGGATACCGCTCACCGCCTCTTGCCGGGTGAGTCCCATGGCCAGGAGCACGTGGCTGGGCTCGACGGCCCCGCTGGCGCACGAGGCACCAGCCGACGCCGCCACCCCGGCCTGGTCCAAGAGGACCAACAGCGCCTCGGTCTCCACCCCGGGGACCCGCAGATGGGCGATGCCGGCCACCGTCGGAGACCTGGCCCCCGTGACCAGAGCCCCGTCCACCTGGTCGATGAGGCCGTCGAGCAACCGGTCTCGAAGGGCGGCCACCCGGGCCACCGTCTCGGCGCGCTGCTCGCCGGTCACCCGAAGGGCTTCGGCCATGGCCGCGATCCCAGCCACGTTCTGGGTCCCGCTCCGCCGCTCTCGCTCTTGGCCACCGCCGTGGATGAGGGGGGCGAGGGGAACGCCGGTGCGGGTCACCAGGGCCCCCATCCCCTTGGGCCCACCGAACTTGTGGGCGCTGATGGCCACCAGGTCGACCGCTCGGCACTGCTCAGCCGGATCGAGCCAGGAGACGACCTGGACGGCGTCGGTGTGCACGACGGCGGCGGGCGACCGTTCGTGCACCAGGCTGGACACCTCGTCCAGGGGCTGGATCGTCCCGATCTCGTTGTTGACCCCCATCACGCTCACCAAGCTGACCTCCGCCGTGCACGCCTCGGCCAGCTGATCGAGGTCCACCATGCCGCCGGCATCGCTCCGCACCTCTCGCAGCTCCACCCCGAACTGCTTGGCTGCAGCCCGGCAGGCGTTCAGGACGGCCGGGTGCTCCATGGCGGTGCACACGATCGGACCGATTGGCCGGTCGCGGGCGGCCAGGGCCCCGAACACGGCCAGGTTGTCGGCCTCGGTACCACCACTGGTGAACACCACATCGCCGGGCTCGACGGCCAGGGCCGTGGCCAGGGCCTCCCGGGCGTCGTCGAGCGCCATGCGGGCGTCGCGCGCCGTGCCGTGACCCCCAGACGGGTTTCCGAACCGGTCGGAGAGAAAGGGCAGCATGGTCGCCACCGCCTCGCTCCGCATCGGCGTGGTCGCCGCGTGGTCCAGGTAGGCGCGCACCGGCTCAGTCTGGCACTGGCGGGCCCGACGCCGGACCGGGTCAGGAAATCGAGACCGCTTTGATGTTGCAGAACTCCCGGATGCCGTGGGCCGAGAGCTCACGACCGTGGCCCGAGCTCTTGATCCCACCGAAGGGCAGGGCCGGGATGGAGGCGACCATGCTGTTCACGAAGACCAGCCCCGCCTCCAGGTCGTTCACGAACCGCAGTTGCTCGTCGGGCTCGGTGCTCCACACGCTCGATCCCAGGCCGAACTCGGTGCCGTTGGCCACCGCCAGCGCCTCGTCCGCGCTGGCCACGGTGAAGAGCAGGGCGACCGGCCCGAACACTTCTTCGGTGGCCACCCGCATCTCCGGGGTGATGTCGGCGATCACCGTGGGGCGGTAGAAGAAGCCGGGGTGTCCGGTGCCCCCCGGGCCGACCACCCGTTCACCGCCGCACAGGATGGTGGCCCCCTTGGCCCGAGCGTCTTCCACCTGCGCCTCGATGGTGTCCCTTGCTGTCGCGGTGACCAGCGGCCCCACCTCGGTGGCCGGGTCGAAGGGGTCGCCCACCGACAGGGCCTCCATGCCGGCGACGAAGCCGTCGGTGAAGGCATCGGCCACCGCCTCATGGACGATGAAACGCTTGGCTGCGATGCACGACTGGCCGTTGTTCTGCACCCTGGCCTGTACGGCGACGGGGATGGTCCGCTCGAGGTCGGCCGAGGGCAGGACGATGAACGGATCGCTTCCGCCCAGCTCCAACACCACCTTTTTCCCCACCGCTCCCGCCTGGCCCCCGACGGCCCGGCCCGCGCCCACGCTGCCGGTGAGGGTCACCGCTTTGACGCGCGGATCGGCGATGATGGCGGGGACCTGGTCGGTGCCGATGAGCAGGGACTGGAACACGCCGGTGGGGGCACCGGCCCGGCGGATCACATCCTCCAGGAGCAGCGACGTGCGGGACACGTTGGGGGCGTGCTTCAACAGCCCGACGTTGCCGGCCAAGAGGCCCGGAGCAGCGAAGCGAACCACCTGCCACAGCGGGAAGTTCCAGGGCATGATGGCCAGCACCGGCCCGAGGGGCTGGTACCGGATCATCCCCTGGGCTCCGTCGAGGGCCACGTCCTCGTCGGCGATGAAGGCGGGGCCATGCTCGGCGTACCACCGGAAGGCACTGGCACACTTGGCCACTTCGCCCTTGGCCTGGGCGAACGGCTTGCCCATCTCGGTGGTGAGCAGGTGGGCGATGTCGGGAAGCTCGCCCTCGAGCAGGTCGGCCACGGTGATCAACAGGCGGGACCGGTCGCCCACAGGCGTGGCCGCCCACACCATCGCCGCCGACTCGGCCGCGGCCAGTCGGTTCTCCACCTCGGCCGCGTCGAACGGCTCGAAGCGTTGCAGGGTCTCGCCGGTCGTGGGATTGACGGAGGCCAGCGGTGGTCCAAACGGGACAGAAGTCATGGTTCGATTCTCCCTCATTGTTCTCCTCTACGTTCTCTGCTTCGTCCTCGGATGCGTCCATCGCCTCGCTCTCCGCCACCGAGACCCAGCACCTCGGGGACCAGCCGGCGCTGCAGCTTCCCCGTAGCGGTGCGGGGCAGCGAGCGGGCGACGATGTACTCCTTGGGCCGTTTGTACGGCGCCAGGCGGGCCTCGGCCTGGGCGCGGAGGAGGCTCACATCAAACGAACCGTCGTGGTCGACAGGATCCCGGACATCGGCGTCGGGGACCACCGCTGCGCACACCCGCTCGCCCCACGTCTCGTCGGGCACCCCGAACACGGCGACCTCGGACACCCCGGGAACCTCGGCCAAGGCTGCCTCTACCTCTGCGGGATAGACGTTCACCCCGCCACTGATGATCAGGTCGTCCCGGCGGCCGTCGAGGAAGAGGTAGCCATCGCCATCGAGCCGTCCGATGTCGCCCACCGTGAAGCTTCCGTCCCGCCAGGCGGCAGCCGTCTTGGCCTCGTCGTCCCAGTACACGAAGCGGGCAAACCAGGGTGGACGGCACCACACGGTTCCGTCGTCGTCCACGGTCAGGTGACGTCCCACTCGAGCCCGCCCGACCGTCCCCGGTCGCTCCGACCACTCGGCCGACGAGCACACCGTGAACTGCCCTTCGGTGGAGCCGTAGAACTCCCAGAGCACGTCGGGCCCGACCCGTTCCAAGGCCGCCCGCTTGACCACCGGGGGACAGGGCGAACCGGCGTGGACCAGCAGTCGGAGCGAGTCGAATCGGGCGGGAAGGGCGCGGCCCAGGGAAAGTAGGCGATGCAGGGCGGCGGGAGCCATGAACGTGGTGGTGGGCACCACCTCCGCCGCGCCGGACAGGGCAGCGAGGGCGACGGCGGCATCAAAGCGAGAGAGGATCACACACGTGCCCCCGGACAGCAGCGTGCCGGCGGCGAAGCGTATGGACACCGAGTGGTACATCGGCGAGCAGACCAGGTGCACGTCGCTCGGGCCGAAGCTCCAGAGGTCCGCCTCGTCTCGGAAGGCGGCCGCCGCGGTGGGCTGGTCCCAGATGCCCGTCCATACCCCCTTGGCCCGTCCCGTCGTCCCCGAGGTGTAGTGCATGGGTCGAGCCAGCGGATAGGGCGACAGGTCCATCGGCGTGCCTCGATCCAGTGCCGCCAGGGCCCCAGCGTCGATGATGGTGAGCGATGGGCGGGCGTCGGCCAGCAGTAGCTCCCGCTCGGTGGGGACCAGCGTGGCGTTGAGCAGCACCGGCACCACCCCGGTGCGGAGTGCACCCAGCACCGCGCAGAGCAATCCAGCCGACGACGGCAGGCAGAACGCAACCCGGTCCCCCGCCTCGAGCCCGGCGGCGGCCAACGCGCCGGCAGCGCGCCGTTGCCGTGCCTCTGCCTCGTCGGCGCCCAGCACCTCGATGAGCGGACCTTCGCTCACGGCAGCTCCTCGACGGCGCACGTGTGAGGCGGCAACGGGCGAGTCGGCACGAGGTCCACCGGCCGAGGCTACCGGGCACCGCTGCGTGCCAAGCTGAGCGGATGCCGAACCAGGACCCTGCCGTTGACGCCGCCCAGGCCATGGTCAGGCGAGCCACCCGCATCGTCGTCCTGACCGGTGCCGGCATCTCGACCGACTCCGGCATCCCCGACTTCCGCGGGCCGTCCGGGGTGTGGACCAAGAACCCGGGCGCCGAGAAGTTGTCCAACCTCGAGACGTATATGGCTGACCCGGACGTGCGGGTCGAGGCTTGGCAGAACCGGTTGCGGTCGCCGACCTGGGCAGCCGAGCCCAACGCCGGGCACACCGCCATGTCCCAGCTGGCGGCCACGGGCAAGGTCATCCTCGTCGTCACCCAGAACATCGACGGCCTGCACCAGGCGGCCGGGACCGACCCGTCCCTCATCGTCGAGATCCACGGCACCATGCACGAGGTGGAGTGCATGTCGTGCGGCGACCGTGGACCGATGTCGACCACGCTGGATCGGGTCGCTGCCGGTGAGGTCGATCCGCCCTGTCTGGTCTGCGGCGGCATCCTCAAGTCGGCCACCATCAGCTTCGGCCAGAACCTGGTACCCGAGGATATACGGCGAGCCGAACAGGCCGCGAGTCAGTGCGACCTCCTGATGGCGGTGGGCTCTAGTCTCGCCGTCTTCCCCGCTGCCGGCCTGGTACCGACCGCACACCGGGGCGGAGCCGGGATCGTCATCGTCAACGCAGAGCCCACCGGCTTCGACGACCTTGCCGATGTGGTGGTCCGGCTGCCTATCGGTGAGGCCCTTCCCGCCATCGTGGGCTGAGCTCCGACCGGGGCGGACCTCCCTGTCCTACGAGTCCTTCTTGGTTCCCACCAGTTGGTTCCTACGAACCAGTGAGTTCCTACGAGTCCTGCTTGATTCCTACCAGTTAGTTCCTACGAGTCCTTCTTGGCTTGCTTCTTGTCCCGCCTGCTCTGCTTCTTGTCCGGCGTATCCAGCTTGACCTTGCGTCGGGGCTTCAGGGCGAACCACCAGACGCTTGCCATCGTGGCCAAGACTCCGACTGCGGCCGCCGGTTTCAGGATCTTGCCGGAACGGTCTGACATGTATGTGACGTTACTCCCCCCCAGAGCGAGGTCGCTCCCATCGTGCTCAAACCTGATCGGGCACCCGCACCACCACGTCCTCCGGACGCTCCCTGCCCTCGACCAGGTCGATCAGGAACCGAGCCACCCAGTCAGGCGAGTTGAACGCCTCGGCCTCCTTGAGGGCCACGAACCGGCCGGCCGACGGCAGCCGCTCGATGGGCGCGTCGCGCATCATGGACTGCATGGCGGTGTCGACCACCCCGGGGGCCACCGCGTAGGCCAACAGACCGTGGTGCGCCTCTTCTCGGGCCACGACCTGGGTGGCCATGTCGACCGCCGCTTTGGAGGCGCAGTAGACGGCCATGCCCTCGTAGATGGTCCTCGATGCCCCGGAGGTCATGTTGACCAGTACCCCGGTGCCGTCGCGCTGTCGGACGTGGCGGGCGAAGGTGCGGCTCCCGAACAGGACGCCTTTGACGTTGACATCCACGTGGTGGGCCAGAGCAGCCGTATCTGCGTCGGCCAGGAAGTCGATCGGCTCGAGGACACCGGCGTTGTTGACCCACAGGTCGATCCGGCCGAACCGGTCGATGACCATGGACCCGAACCGGTCGAGGGCCTCGGCATCGGTCACGTCCGCCGCCACGGTGAGCGCCTCGGCTCCGGGCGGTGCGGTCGGCCGGGTCCGGGCACAGAGGCCCAGCCGAAACCCGTGCTCGGCGAAGGTCGAGGCCAGCCCGGCGCCCAGTCCCCTGCTTGCTCCGGTCACCACGGCCACCGGTGTGCTCACCTCAACGCTCGGTCGCATAGAAGACGTTCTTGACCTCGGAGTACGCACCGAGGGCCTCGAGGCCCAGCTCCCGGCCGAACCCCGATTGCTTCATCCCACCGAAGCTGGTCTGGACGCGCACGGAGCCGTTGGAGTTGATCGACAGGTTCCCTGCCTCCACCGCTCGGGCCGTGCGCAAGGCCTTGGCCCCGTCCCGGGTCCAGATGGAACCCGACAGCCCGTAGGGCGTGTCGTTGGCCAGCCGCACCGCTTCGTCCTCGCCATCGAAGGGGATCACCGCCACGATCGGCCCGAAGATCTCCTCGGAAGACAGCCGCCAGTGGTTCTCAGCCGGGGCCACCACCGTGGGCGGGAACCAAAACCCGGGTTCGTCCGGGAGTGAACCGGAGATGAGCGGCTCGACGGCACCACCGCGGGGATCGCCCATCCCCGCGGCCAGATAGCCGGCAACCACGGCCCGCCTGTCGGCCGAGGCGAGCGGGCCCATCTGGGTGTCGGGATGACGCGGGTCGCCCACCCGCCAGGCCCCCACCGCCTCCGCCAGCAGCTCGAGGAACCGATCGAAGACCGACCGCTCGACCAGGATCCGGCTGCGGGCACAGCAGTCCTGGCCGGAATTGGCAAAGATGCCGCCGGGAGCGGCCGCGGCAGCCCGCTCGACGTCCGCGTCGGCGAAGACGATGTTGGCCGACTTCCCGCCCAGCTCCAGAGTGACCCGTTTGATGGTCCTCGACGCCGTGGCCATGATCTCGCGCCCAACCGCGGTCGACCCGGTGAAGGCCACCTTGGCCACATCGGGATGCTCGGCCAGCCGCGCCCCGGCCACCGGTCCCGTTCCCACCACCACCTGGAGCACCCCGGGCGGAATCCCGGCCTCGAGGGCCAGGGCCTCGAGCCGGAGGGCGGTGAGCGGCGTGAGCTCGGCCGGCTTCACCACCACCGTGTTGCCGGTGGCCAGGGCGGGCCCCACTTTCCACGAGGTGATGGCCAGCGGGAAGTTCCACGGCACGATGGCCGCCACCACCCCCAACGGCTCGTTGAACGTGAGGTCCACACCGGCGGCTACGGGCACCGTCGCCCCTCGATGCTTGTCCACTGCGCCGGCGTAGAAATGGAGCACCTCGGCCACCATGGCGACCTCATCCCTGCTGTCGCTGATCGGCTTGCCCACGTTGGCCGTCTCCAACTGGGCCAGTTCCTCGGCGCTCTCCTCCACCGCGGTGGCGAACCGCCGCATCAGGCGGGCGCGGTCGGAAGGGGAGACGGCCCTCCACGCCGGGAAGGCTCTGGTGGCCCGGGCCACGGCCACATCGACGGCCTCGACCCCGCCCAGAGGGAGCTCGGCAATGGGCTTCTCGGTGGCCGGATCGACCACGGTGAGGGTGTTCTCGCTCAAACCCGATCCCCCGACCTCGACGCCCCCACCAGCGCCTCGAAGAGCGGCGCACCACCGCGTTCTTCCGGATGCCACTGCACACCCACCACGAAACGGTGGCCGGGCAGTTCGATCGCCTCGATGACGCCGTCGTCGGCTCGCGCCGTGACAACCAGGCCCTGGCCCAGTTCCCCGATGGCCTGATGATGGCAACACGGAACCGCGAACCGATCGCCGGCGATGCAGTTGATCCTGCTCCCGGCCTGCGTGGTCACTGAAACATCGCCGAAGGCGCCCGGCGCCGGCTGGTGCGATGTGGCGCCGATCACATCAGGCAGATACTGCACCAGGTCGCCGCCCAGATGGACGTTGAGGAGTTGCGCTCCGCGGCAGATGGCCAGCACCGGCACATCGGTGCGGAGGGCCTCGGCCAACACGGCCAGCTCACTGGCGTCGCGCATCGGGCTGACAGCACGGCTACGCGGGTCACCGGTCTGTCCGTACTGCGCGGCATCGACATCGCCGCCGCCGATCAGCACGAGCCCGTCGAGTATGTCCATGGCCTCGGCCGCCCCGGCATCGGGACCCACGGCACCTGGGTCGTACGGCGGGAACAGCAGTGGCCGACCGCCGGCCTCGGCGATGCGGTCCACGTAGTCGGTCGGCACCAGCGCGGCATCGCGTTCCCAGGCCCCCCACGAGCTGACCTGGCGGTAGGTGGTCACGCCGATCAGCGGGTGAGTACGAGTCGTCGACATGCGGGACCAGTATCCCATCCGATCGATCGGCGCCGTTTTGGCATGCCGACGCTAGGGTGCGACCGGACAGGCCGACCGGACAGGCGCGACCGGACAGGCGCGACCGGACGGGTGCGACCGGACGGGTGCGACCGGACGGGTGCGACCGGACGGGTGCGAACCGACAGGTGCGAACGGACAGGAAAGTAGGCGAGGACGGCGATGGCACGACTGGACGGCAAGGTGGCGATCGTGACGGGCGGCGGTAGTGGGATCGGCCGTGTGACCGCCGAGCTGTTCGCCACCGAAGGGGCGAAGGTGGTGGTGGCCGACGTCCAAGCCGACGAAGCAGCCTCGGTGGCCGCGTCGATCGTGGACAGCGGTGGCCAAGCCACGGCCATCACCGTCGATGTCACCAACGAGGACCAGGTCCACGCCATGGTCGAACACGCCGTTGGCACCTTCGGCGGACTCAACGTGCTGATGAACAACGCCGGGATCTTTCCCGACGACGATGGCGGTGTACTGGATACCCCACCCTCCACGTGGGACGTGGTCATGGACGTGAACCTGAAAGGGGTGTGGCTCGGGTGCCGTGCCGCGGTGCCCGCCATGCTCGCATCGGGCGGTGGGTCCATCGTCAACGTTGCATCGTTCGTGGCCCTGGTCGGGGCGGCGACCGCCCAGGTGGCATACACCGCAAGCAAGGGGGGCGTGCTCTCGTTCACCCGGGAGCTGGCCGTGGAGTACGCCCGACAGGGCATCCGGGCCAACTCGCTGTGCCCCGGACCGATCGAGACCCCGTTGCTGGCCGAGCTCTTGGCCGACCCGGCCCGTCGCCAGCGTCGGTTGACCCACATACCCATCGGGCGGTTCGGGCAGCCCGAGGAGATCGCCGGGGCCGCCTTGTTCCTGGCCTCGGACGATGCTTCGTTCGTCACCGGTTCGTCGATGGTGGTGGACGGGGGCATCACCGCTGCCTACGTGACGCCGGAATGACGCTGGACGGGCCGGAGTGACGTTGGACGGGAGGGCCCCGCCGCGAAAGAGTTCGGGGATGCTCACCGTCGAGTCGCTTCGACAGCAGATCGCCGCCGGCGCCATCGACACCGTCGTGGTGGCCTTTCCCGATCTCCAGGGAAGGCCGGTGGGGAAGCGGGTGACGGGACCGTTCTTTCTCGAACACGTGCTGGATCACGGCATCGAAGTCTGTGACTACCTGTTGGCCGTCGACGTCGACATGGACCCGCTGCCCGGGTACCGCTTCGCCAACTGGGACAGCGGTTATGGAGACATGAACGCGGTGATCGACGTCGACACCATCCGACCCCTTCCCTGGCTGAAGGGCAGCGCCCTCGTACTCTGCGACCTGGTCACCATGGAAGGCAAGCCGGTAGAGGTCTCGCCCCGCCGGATCCTCCGCCGGCAGATCGAGCGGGCGGCCGAGCACGGCCTCGTCGTCAAGTGCGCCACCGAGCTCGAGTTCTACCTGTTCCGGGACTCGTTCGAGGAGGCGGCGGCGAAGGGCTGGCAGGGCCTCTCCCCCCATGCCGACACGATCGAGGACTACCAACTGCTTCAGACCTCCCGCGACGAGTACATCATCGGACGGATCCGCAACGAGATGCTCCAGGCCGGCATTCCCGTCGAGTTCTCCAAGGGAGAGGCGGGTCGGGGCCAGCACGAGATCAACGTCACCTACGGCGTGGGGCTCGAGGTCGCCGACCGCCACCTGGTGTTCAAGAACGGAGTGAAGGAGATCGCCGCACAGCACGGCCGGGCAGCCACGTTCATGGCCAAGTGGTCGATGGACTCGGTGGGGTCCTCGTGCCACCTGCACACCAGCCTCTGGGACGCGGCCTCGGGTGCTCCCCTCATGGATGGCAGCCCGGGCCTCATGGATGGCAGCCCGGGCGATGACCACCCTTCGGGTCTCTCGAAGGTGGGGAGGCAGCTCCTGGCCGGACAGCTGCTCGCCGGTCGTCAACTGGCGTGGTGCTTCGCCCCCTACGTCAACTCGTACCGACGCTATGTGCCGGGATCATGGGCACCGACCGCCCTGGTGTGGGGAGACGACAACCGCACCTGCGGGTTCCGGGTCGTCGGCCACGGCAGCGGGAGGCGGGTGGAGAACCGGATTCCGGGCGCCGACGTCAATCCCTATCTGGCCCTGGCTGCGGCCATCGCCGGTGGCCTGTGGGGCATCGAGCACGAGATGATCCTCGAGCCGGGGTTCGTCGGCAACGCCTACCAGGCGGACGACGTTCCCCGGATCCCGAGCACGCTGGTGGAGGCCATCGCCGAGCTGGAAACCAGCGAACTCGCGATCGAGGCGTTCGGGCCTGACGTTCATCACCATCTCGTCAATACCGCTCGGCAAGAATGGTCCAAGTCCAACCAGGTGGTCACCGACTGGGAGCTGGCCCGGAACTTCGAGCGGATTTGATCTCGGCAGTGCCTGACCGTCCACGAGGGATCGTGCTCTGTCGGATGGCCCACGAGGGATCGTGCCTGTGCCCACGGACCCCGACGGCCTGACCGCCCTGCTTGCCCAGGCCGGGTTCGTCGCCGCCGAAGAGGAGGCTGACGAGCTGGCCGCCCGCGCCGGTGGTGACGCCGACCTCCTGGGCTCGTTGGTCGAGCGGCGGCTCAGCGGCGAGCCCCTGGCGTGGATCACCGGGAAGGTCCGCTTTTGCGATCTGGACATCAGCGTCCACCCCGGCGTCTACGTTCCCCGGTGGCAGAGCGGGCCGTTGGCGCGGCGGGCGGTCGAGCGCCTGCCGGTGCGCGGCAGGGCCATCGATCTCTGCACCGGGGCGGGAGCGATAGCCAAAACGCTGATGGTGTCCCATCCCCACGCCCACGTGGTGGCATCCGACATCGATGAGCGCGCCGTTGCCTGTGCGGCAGCTAACGATGTGGAGGTCTACCGCGGCGATCTGTTCGCCCCATTGCCGGGATCCTTTGCCCGGCGCACCGATGTCGTCGTCGGCGTCGTGCCCTATGTGCCCACTGCGGCGCTTCAGCTCCTGCCGCGCGACACCCTGACCTTCGAGTCGCCCCTGTCCTACGACGGCGGCGGTGACGGCACCGAGATCCTGCGGCGCGTGGTCGCCGAGAGCCCTCGATTCCTCCGGCGAGGGGGCGCACTCCTGCTCGAGCTCGGGGGTGAACAGGCTGACGTGCTGGAAGACGACCTGGGCCGCCACGGCTACATCGATGTGCGCGTTCTCAGCGACGAGGACGGTGACCTCCGCGGGGTGGAGGCGACCCTTGCCCCGTAGCCGGTCGTCAGTCAGGTGGTCTTGAACATCAGATCGGCATAGCGACCGAGGAGCTCCTCGACCGTCGCCCGGGTGTCGATCGCACCGGTCATCCCGTAGATGGGGGCCATGACGCCCTCGGCGCCGGGCATCCCGGCCAGCGCCGTGACCGACGCCCGCAGGTCTGCCACGAAGCGTTCGGCCACGCCCGGCTGGGTATGCCGCAGGGTCACGCAGATGTGTGCCGCGGCGGGATGCTGGAGCCCGTTCAGGCTCCAACCCCGCTGGCCCATCTGATCGGAGATGCCGTAGACGTCGAGCGCGTCCGACGTGAAGGCGATCACCCAGAGGGGGTCCCCGACGACGTCGAGCTCCGCGATGTCCTCGATCCCCTTCCGGATAGTGGCTGCCGCCTCCAGGATCTTTCTCGTCGCGGCCAGGTAGCCCTCCTCGCCGAAAGCCACCATGGCGGCCCAGCACTCGGCGGACAGCGCACCGGGACGACTGCCGGCGAAGGTCGGCGAGTAGTAGAGGCCGCCCATCCACGTGGCCGTCCGGTAGTACTGGTGCATCCGGATCTCCGGTGTCCGGTACAGGACCACCGACGTGCCCTTGGCCGCGTACCCGAACTTGTGGGTGTCGGCGGAGATGGAGGTGACCCCGGGGAGTCGGAAATCGAACGGCGGCACGTCGTAGCCCAGCTTCTCGGCCCACGGGAGCACGAACCCGCCCAGGCAACAGTCGGTATGGAATCCCACGCCGGCATTCCGGGCCAGCTCCGAGAGCTCCTCGATGGGGTCGATGATCCCGTGGGGAAAGCCGGGCGCCGAGCCGACCAGGGCGATGGTGTTGTCGGTGATAGCTGCTTCGGCCGCCCCCACGTCGGCGCGCCAGTCGGCGTCCAGCGGGACGGGAACCAGGGTGATCCCGAAGTAGTGGGACGCCTTGTCGAAGGCGGCGTGGGCACTGATCGGCACCACCATCTCCGGCTCGGTGATACCCCGCTCCACTTTGGCCTGGTCCCGGTAGGTGCGCATGGCCAGCATGATCGACTCGGTGCCGCCCGAGGACACCGTTCCGCACACCGTGGGCACACCGGCAGCACCGCCCCCGAGCATGGTTGCGGTCATGGCCACGATCTCGGCCTCGAACTTGACTGCGCTGGGCCACAGATCGGGGTGCAGCGGGTTGGCCTGGGAGTTGAGGGCGTAGACCTCGTTCAGGAACTCGATGTGGTCCTGATCGCCGTTGTAGACCGCCCCCGAGGCGAAGCCGTCCCGCCACTTGGCTTCCTCACCGGCGGTCAGCTCGCGGATCTCGGCCAGGATGTCGGCCCGTTCCCGGCCGACGTCGGGCAGCCGGGTGTAGGTGTGATGGGACTGGCGGTAGGGCCGCATCTCGCCCTCGAGCACCTCCATCACGAAATCGAGATCGGATGATTCCACCGCAGTCCCCCTTAGAACCGGTTCAGGCGCTTGTGGATGCCTTTGGTCTGTTTGTAGAGCGCCACGAATTCCCGGTACAGCTCGCCGTACACCGCCGCCGTCGAGCTGTCCGGCGTGTAGGTCGCACGGATGGCCACCATAGAGGGGATGTCCTCCACCGTGATGCGCCCGAGTGCCATCAAGGTGAGCAGACCGGCCCCCCGGACATTGGCCAGGATCGGCTCGGCCACCTGGCGGATGGTGCGACCGGTCACATCGGCATGGATCTGGGCCCACTCGTCCGAGCTGGCCCCGCCGCCGATGAAGGCCAGGGAGTCGAACCGCTTCCCGGCGAACCGCTCGACGGCACCGAGCAGCCAGCGCGAGTTGAAGGCCACCCCCTCGTAGACGGCCCGGACCATCTGCTCCCGGGTGGTGCCGAGCGACAGGTTGTGGAATCCGGCCCTGATGGTGTGATCGTCGACCGGCGATCGTTCGCCGTTCAACCACGGCGTGAAGAGCACGCGGCCGGCCCCCGGGTCGACGCTCGCGGCCATGGCGTTGCACGATGCGAAATCAGGAGCGAAGCGGAGGGTGTCCCGCACGAAGGTCAGGCAGGCCCCAGCCGTCTCGTGCTCGTCCACGATCACGTACTTGCCGGCCAGCGCGGCCGGTATGGACGCCACGTTGTGGAGAGCATCGGTCTTCTTGAAAGGCACATGGCCCGAGATCCACGACGACGTCCCGATGTAGAGGTGAGCATCGAGATCGGCCACCGCGCCCGACCCGATCACCGCCGAGTGCACGTCGCCTGTCCCGGTGGCCACCGGCACACCGGCGGGGATGCCCAACTCGTCGGCGACGCTCGGGGTGACGGTTCCGATGATGGTGCCCGGAGCAACCAGGTCCGGAAGCCTGGATCGCTCCAGGCCGATCATGGCCAGCAGACCGGCGTCGTAGTCGACGGCATCGATGTTCCGATTGTTGGTCACCCAGTGGGCGGCAATAGAGTCGAAGGAGGCACAGGTGCGACCCGTGAGCTTCAGGTTCAGGTAGTCGACCGGCTCCAAGAAGGTGACCGCGTTCCGGTAGACGTCGGGGTACTCGTCCCGGATGAAGAGGATGTGGGCGACAGGGTCCTTGCCCGACATTCCCGGTGCTCCGCCCGTCAGCCATAGCCAGCGGGCCAGCTTTGACGGCGCGTACCCGAGGACGGTCACACCACCCCCGGCCGCCTTGCGAATGGCCCGGTTCCCCCGCGAGTCCATCCAGATCACGGCCCGCATCAACGGGGTGCCGTCGGCCCCGACGGCGACGGTACCGGACCACTGGGCCGTGCAGCCCACCCCGATGATCCGCTCGGCGGCCACGCCGCCCTGCGACAGGACCGACCGGGAGGCGGCGGTGATGGCCGACCACCAGTCGTCCGGATCTTGTTCGGCCCCCCCATCGGGGAGGAGGTGCAGTGGCACCGGGCGGTGTTCATGGGCCACCACGCGACCGGTGGTCGACACCAGCGCCACCTTGGGACCCCCGGTGCCGAGGTCGATGGCCAGCACATAGTGCTCGTCGGCACGGTGCCGGTCCGTACGGTGCTCGTCCACACGGTGCTCGTCGACCGCGGGCACCGGCGGGTCGTTGGTCAAGCCTTGATCACCCACGCTCGGGCGGCAAGGGGCAACCCATCCTCGGACTCGAGATCCACGGTCGTGCCCAGGCCGGCAGCGGGGTCACCCGGTTCGGTCGTCTCCACCGACACGGCCAGAACCTCTCTCCCGATCAGCTCCAGGTGCGGGCCCAGGAAGTCGAGTCCCACCAGATGGAGGTGGATCCAGTCCGACACCTCC
Organism: uncultured Acidimicrobiaceae bacterium; assembly: GCA_963781305.1. Taxonomy (GTDB): domain Bacteria; phylum Actinomycetota; class Acidimicrobiia; order Acidimicrobiales; family RAAP-2; genus DASXMT01. Next base: position 859,871 of record CAWAFL010000011.1, on the reverse strand, counting down.
AGCCCGCTGGCCTTGCGCAGGTCCTGGACCTGGCGGACCACCTCGCGGGCCAGCCCCCGTTTCCAGAGCTCGGTGTCCAGGGTGAGGTCGAGGGCTACCACCTCGGCACCGTCGCGGGACACAGCAAAGCCGGGCTGGGCCTTGATGCGGAGCTCCACTTCATCTGGGGTCAGCTCGACGGGACCATCGGGCAGCGGGACGGTCACCGGCCGCCCCTCTCCCAGCGCCGCCGCCGCGGCGGCGCCGTCGACGTCGCCCATCGCCGCCCTGAGCTGCTGGACCCGCTTGCCCAAGCGGGGGCCCAAGAGCTTGAAGTTCGGCACCAGCTCATAGGTCAGGACATCGCCCAGCTCCGAGGTGGCCTCCACCATGTCGACGTTCAGCTCGTCCTCCACGATGCCCTCGGGCAGTCCGGGGCTGCCCGGGGGCAGGTAGACCAGGGCGCGGGCCAGGGGCTGGCGGACCTTGATGCCCGCCTCGGCCCGGGCCGCCCGTCCCAGGGACGACAGACGACGGGCCAGGCCCATCTCCTCTTCGAGCCCGCGGTCGACGGCGTCGGTGTCGCCGGCGGGCCAGTCGGTGAGGTGCACCGACTGGTCGTCGGCCGCACCGGTCAGGTCGCGCCACATCCGATCGGCCAGGAACGGGGTCATCGGGGCGAGGAGCCGGGACAGCGTGACCAGAGCCTCGTGCAACGTGGCCTGGGCGGCCAGGGAGTCGGCGGGATCGGCCCCGGGGTCGGTCCGCCAGAAGCGCCGCCGGCTGCGCCGGACGTACCAGTTGGACAGGTCGTCGACCAGTCGGGCGATGGATGAGGCCGCCGGGAAGGGTTCGTATCCGTCGAGGGTCCCGGTCACCTCCGCCACGGTCCCGGCGATGCGTGAGCGCAGCCAGCGATCGAGCACCGAGCGGTCGGCCGGAACGGGGATGGCCGGATCGGCCGGATCGAACTGGTTGAGCGAGGCATAGGTGGTGAAGAAGGACCACGTGTTCCACAGGGTCAACAGGGTGTCCCGCATAGCCGCATCGATGATCTCGAAGCTCACCCGGGTGGGCGTCCACGGCGAACCCTGCGAGAACATCCACCAGCGCAGCGGGTCCGCTCCTCGGGTATCGAGGATCTCCCAGGGATCGATGACGTTGCCGATGCTCTTGGACATCTTGCGACCGTCGGCATCGACGATGTGGCCCAGGCACAGCACGTTGCGGTACGGCGCCTCGCCCCGGACCAGCGTGTTCACGGCAAGGAGTGAATAGAACCAGCCACGGGTCTGGTCGATGGCCTCGGCGATGAAGTCCGCCGGATAGACGAAGCGGTCCTCCGACCCAGGGGCGAGGGGGTAGCCCCATTGGCCGGCGGGCATGGATCCCGAGTCGAACCAGGCATCGATGACCGGCTCGACCCGGCGCATCTCGGACGGGGCCCCGTCCGCCTCGGCTACGCACGTTGGACACGAAAAGGTGACGGCATCGATGGCCGGCCGGTGGGGGTCGACATCGGACACGTCGCGCCCGGCCAGCTCGGACAGCTCGGCCAAAGAGCCGATGCAGAGGACGTGGCCGTTCCCGCAGCGCCACACCGGGAGGGGGGTACCCCAGAACCGATCCCGCGAGAGCGCCCAGTCCACGTTGTTGGACAACCACTCCCCCATGCGACCGTCTCGGATGTGCTCGGGGTGCCAGCCGATGCCCTGGTTCTCCGCCACTAGCTCGGCTTTGCGGGCCGAGGTCTTGACGTACCAGCTCGGCTTGCCCCAGTAGATGAGGGGGGTGGCACATCGCCAGCAGTGGGGATAGGAGTGTTCGTAGGGAAACCGCCGCACCAAGAGCCCTTCGGCTTCGAGGCGGTCGTTGACCGCCGAGTTGGTGTCGCGCACCGACTGCCCTGACAACCAGGGGACGTCATCGTTAAAGCGACCGTCGGGCCCCACCGGGTTGAGCGTAGGCAACCCCTGCTCCCGCCCCACATGCCGGTCGATCTCGCCGAACGCAGGAGCCAGGTGGACGATCCCGGTTCCCTCGTCGGCCTCGACGAAATCTCCCGGGACCACTCGCCAGCCCTCACCGCTGCCCGGCGGGGCGTCGACGTCGTCGAAGGGCCGACGGTAGCGGAGCCCGACCAGGTCGATGCCGGCGACGGTGGCCTTCGACTGGGCGTCCTCGCCGAACACCGCGGCCACCAGGTCGGAGGCCACGATCATGTCGTCGACCACCGCATAGGAGAGGTCGGGGCCGACCGCCGCTCCGGTATTGGAGAGGAGGGTCCACGGCGTGGTCGTCCACGCCACCAGCGACAACCCCTCCACCGTGTCCCGCCCCAGGCTGGCGGCCAGGCGGGCGGCGGCGTCGCCCTCGTCCAGCAGGGGGAAGCGGACGAACGCCGACTCGTCCACGACGGGTCGGTACACGTCGGGTTGGCCGAGCTCGTGGCTGCTCAGCGCCGTGCCGCACCGGGTGCAGTAGGGCACCACCTTGATGTCCTCATAGAGCAGACCCTGGTCCCAGATCTGCTTCAGTTCCCACCACACCGACTCGATGTAGTCGGGGCTGAACGTCCAGTAGGCGTCGTCGATATCGATCCAGTAGCCGATCCGCTCGGTCAGCAGCTTCCAGTCGCCGACGTAGTTGCGCACCGACTCACGGCACAGGCGAACGAATTCGGCGATGCCCACCTCTTCTTCGATCTGCCGCTTGTCCGTGATGCCCAGCTGCTTTTCCACCTCGACCTCGACGGGCAACCCGTGGGTGTCCCACCCCGCCTTCCGGGGCACGGCGTAGCCGCGCATGGTCCGGTACCGGCAGAACAGGTCCTTGTAGGCCCGGGCCCAAACGTGGTGCAGACCAGGACGGCCATTGGCCGTGGGTGGCCCTTCGTAGAAGACCCATGGCTCGGCCCCCGCCCTGAGCTCGATCGATCGCTCGAAGACGCGGTGGTCGCTCCACCGAGCCAACTCCTCGGTTTCCAGCGTTGCGAAATCTGCTTCGGTGGGGACCGGACGGAACAACGGAGCTCCTCGTGGGACGGGTAGGTGCGACCCAGATACTACGGGTGAGCGGCTCAAGACCCCGCCGGTTGGCCCTCCCGGCGCCATCACGGGCGGGAGAGGTCCCCGAGGGGCCACAATTGCCATCGTGCCCGAACTTCCCGAGGTCCATGCGCTCACCGTCTTCTTGGACGAGCGAATCGCCGGCCGGCAGGTCGAACGCTGCGAACTGGCTTCGTTCTCCGCCCTCAAGACCGTCGATCCCCCGCTTCAGTCCCTGGTGGGACGGACGGCATCCTCGTGCCAGCGGCGGGGCAAGTATCTGTGCTTCGACATCGCCGGGGTCTGGATGGTCATCCACCTGTCCCGCGGCGGCTGGGTCAAGTGGTACGACCAGCTACCGGCCACCCGCCCCCGCCCGGGAAAGGGGCCGATGCAACTGCGGATGGGATTCGAGGGCGGTGGGGGCTTCGACGTCACCGAGATGGGCAAGGAGAAGCGCCTGGCCATCTGGGTGGTGGACGACCCTGACCGGATCGAGAACGTGGCCACCTTGGGCGTCGACCCCCTCACGCCCCAGTTCACGGTGGACGCACTGGCCAACCTGCTGTCTGGGAACGGGTCGACGCTCAAGACGGTGCTGACCTCGCAGTCGCTCATCGCCGGCGTGGGCAACGCCTATTCCGATGAGGCCCTGCACGTCGCCCGCCTCTCGCCCTACAAGAAGTCGTCGAATCTCACACCCGACGAAGTGGCGAGGCTGCATGCCGCCCTGGTCGAGGTGCTGACCGAAGCGCTCCATCGGGCCGAGGGCCTGGGCGCGTCGGAGCTGAAAGGGGACAAGAAGCAGGGCATGGCGGTGCACGGTCGGACCGGGGAGGCCTGTCCGACCTGTGGCGACACCATCCGTCAGGTGTCCTTCGCCACCAAGTCGATGCAGTACTGCCCCACCTGCCAGACCGGCGGCAAACCTCTGGCTGACCGGAGGCTGTCCAAGTTGTTGAAATGACCGCCGGGTTGTTGAAAATGACCGCCTGGCAAGTAGCAGCCGGGGGCCAAACCAAGACTCCGAGCGCCATCCCCGGTCCCAACGGATTGCGGTAACTTCTACAAGCCCTGTTCTGGCCCAATCCCTGCTTAATCCCTAGGTTTACCGGTATTCAAACGTGCACATCGATCCCTATATCGTCCTCGGAAGTGCCGTCGTCGGGTTCCTGGTCGGGATGACCGGAGCGGGTGGGGGCGCCCTGATGACGCCCATGCTCATCCTTCTTTTCGGGGTCAAGCCCTCCACGGCGATCTCGAGTGACCTGGTGGCAGCCGTGGTCATGCGCCCGATCGGAGCCGCCGTCCATCTGCACAAGGGAACGGTCAACCTCCGCCTGGTCGGCTGGATGGTCCTGGGCTCGGTACCCATGGCCTTCCTGGGCGCCTACCTCCTCTCCCTGCTGGGAGACTCGAGTGCCGCGGAGACCAACATCCAGATCGCTCTGGGTGCGGCCCTGCTGGTCGGGGCGGCGGCCATGGTCCTGCGCTACGGGTTGGATCGCCGAGGCGGCAATACCCGCGGTGCCGTCGTCCACGACCTGCCGGTGCGGCCCGTACCCACCGTTGCCATCGGCATGATCGGCGGGGTGATCGTCGGCATGACCTCGGTCGGCTCGGGCTCGCTCATGATCGTCCTCTTGCTCTTCCTCTACCCCATGCTCGGTGCCAACCAGCTGGTCGGAACCGACCTGACCCAGGCCGTTCCCCTAACCCTGGCTGCGGCCCTTGGAGCGCTCGCCTTCGGCCACGTGGAATTCGCGGTGACCACCTCGGTCATCATCGGGAGCGTCCCCGCTGTGGTGGTCGGCTCGTTCCTGTCCTCCCGGGCGCCGGACCGCTACATACGTCCCGTCATCATGTTCGTGATCTTTGCCTCGGGCCTCAAGTACGTCGGGGTGAGCACCACGGCGTTGGGATGGATCCTCTGCGCCGTCCTCTTGGCCGGAGGCAGCGTGTGGTTGCTGAAGACCCGCCCCTGGGAGAACGACGACTCCCCACCGGTGACCACCGCCTCTGACTCTGCCGCCCCTCGCACTGCCGCGGCCCGGGCCGGGCCACCGGACAGGGACACGTCCTAACGCATCCCCGATACGACAGACTCGTTTGGTGATCGAACCGCTGACCCTGGAAGGACGTTTCGTCCGTCTGTCGCCGCTCGGGCCCGAGCACGTCGACGGGTTGCTTGCGACCGCCGGGGGTGACCGCTCCACCTACGGTCTGACATGGGTGCCCGATGACCGGCCCACCACCATCCGCTATGTCGAACAAGCTGTGGCGGCCAGGGAGACGGGCCGGCAGCTCCCGTTGGCCATCTGGTCGATCGCCGCCGGGAAGACCGTCGGCACCACCCGGTTCATCGGGCTCGAGCCGTGGGATTGGTGGCTGTGCGGCGAAGAAGGGGAGCGACGGCAACGCAAGGGCCGTCCCGACGTGGTCGAGATCGGCGCCACCTGGCTGTCCCCGTCTGCCCAGCGAACCCCGGTAAACACCGAGGCCAAGCTGTTGATGCTCACCCATGCCTTCGAGACCTGGGAGGTCTATGCGGTGAGGTTCTGCACCGACCGCCGCAACGACCGGTCTCGCCGGGCCATCGAGCGCCTGGGGTGCACGCTGGACGGCATCCTGCGGGCCGACCGCCCGGGTCCGGACGGGACCATCCGCGACTCGGCCTATTTCTCCCTCATGGCCGAGGAATGGCCGGCGGCCAAGCAGCGATTGGCGGACCGTCTGGCTGCTGGACGGACCAGCTAGGCGCTCCCACCCCTCGGTTCCCGCGCGTGCGGGCGGGACCGGACGCTCCGACCAAACACCGTGACCAGGGATAACCTCCAAGCGCCGGGCGATTGAGCCACTTCTTCCTATCTGCCATGTATACCTAGGGAACCTATCGATTTGACAAATGTGATCTTTTCAGTCAGGAATAGTGGCGTGAAACACTCCCCCGGACGACGTACCCACTCGAAGTGGCGGCTGGTTGGCGCCGCCGTCCTGCCCGTGAGCCTCGTGCTCGGCGCGCTCTTGCCCGCGTCAGCCTCGGCGGCGAGCGGATCGGTTTCGGTGGTGGCCTATTCGACGCCGAAGCCGGCGTACTCCGCGCTCATCAAGGCCTTCAACGCCACCAAGGCAGGGGCCGGGGTCACGTTCTCCACGTCGTTTGGGGCCTCGGGCACGCAGGCGACGTCGGTGGTCTCGGGCCTACCGGCCGACGTTGTCAATTTCTCGCTCACGCCCGATATGGACAAGCTGGTCAAGGCCGGGATCGTGTCGCCGAGCTGGGACAAGGGCCCGACCGCCGGGATGGTCACCAACTCGATCGTCTCGTTCATCGTCAGGAAGGGAAATCCCAAGAAGATCAAGACCTGGGCCGACTTGGTGAAGAGCAACGTCAAGGTGATCACCCCCAATCCGTTCAGTTCCGGCAGCGCCAAGTGGAACCTCATGGCCGCTTACGGAGCACAGCTCGCCCTGGGCAAGTCCAAGGCTCAGGCCACCGCCTACCTCACGCAGCTCCTGTCCCACACCGCGGCCCAACCGAGCAGCGCCAGCAACGCCCTCCAGACCTTCCTCGGTGGTGAGGGTGATGTCCTGCTCGACTACGAGGACGACGCGCTGTATGCCCAGAGTCAGGGCGAGCCCATCACCATCGTCACGCCGCCGCAGACGATCCTGATCCAGAACCCCATCGCCGTGACCACCAATTCGACCAACGCCAGCGCGGCCAAGGCCTTCGTGGCCTACCTGCTCTCGCCGGCAGGACAGAAGGTCTGGGGACAGCAGGGCTACCGACCCGTACTCCCCCAGGTCGCCGCCCAGTTCAAGTTCGCCACACCAAAGAAGGTGTTCACCATCGCCAGTCTCGGCGGGTGGACCAAGGTCAACACGGTGTTCTTCACGCCGAGCACGGGGGTGGTGGCCAAGATAGAGCAGGGGCTGGGGGTTTCGACAGCCAGTGGCTGATCTCGCTGTACGCCCCCGGGCATCGGGGCAACCGGTCGCCACAAGCCGCACGCGGCGGTCACTTCGAGGGGCGCTCAAGCCGGTGGCCAAGGCCACCGGCCCAGCGCTGATCGTCACCTACCTGTCTCTTCTGGTCCTGTTGCCCATCGCCGCCATCCTGTCGAAGGCGTTCTCCAACGGCTTCGGGTCGTTCTGGACCGCGGTCACCCAACCCGAGGCAGTGGCCGCGCTGAAGCTGACCCTGATTTGCTCGCTCCTGGTGGCTGCGTTCAATTCGGTGGCCGGGTTGGTCATCGCCTGGGTCCTGGTACGCGACGAGTTCCCAGGCAAGCGGGTGGTCAGCGCGGTGATCGACCTGCCCTTCGCCCTCCCCACCATCGTGGCCGGCCTGACCCTGCTCACCTTGTACGGACCCAACAGTCCCTTCGGCATCAACGTGGCCGACGCCCGCATCGGCATCGTCCTTGCCCTGGCCTTCGTGACCCTTCCGTTCTCGGTGCGATCGGTGCAGCCGGTGCTGGCCGAGCTCGACCGGGAGACCGAGGAAGCGGCCTCGTCCCTCGGCGCCTCGTCGTCGGTCGTGCTCCGCCGGGTCATCCTGCCCAGCGTGGCTCCCGCCATGCTGGCCGGCGCCGGCCTGGCCTTCGCCCGGGCCATCGGGGAGTTCGGTTCGGTTGTCCTCATCTCGGGCAACCTGCCGTTCAAGACCGAGGTGGCCTCGTCCTGGATCTACAGCCTGTCCCAGAGCGACCAGCTGTCGGCGGCGGCCGCCGTTTCCACCGTGTTGATCCTGATCGCCCTGGTCGTGCTGGGTGCCATTGGGATCGTCCGGCGACGGTTCAACGTCGGTGAGGCGGTGTGAAGTCCCGCTGGCGCTTGCCGCTTCGTGCCGCAGCCCTCGGTTACCTCGCACTGCTCGTGGTCATCCCGGTCGGGTCGGTGTTCTACCGGGCCTTTGAGCACGGCTTCATCGCCGCCTGGGACGCGGTGACCACACCCGACGCCCTCCATGCCCTGTGGCTGACCCTCCTGGTGGTCCTGATCGCCGTGCCCCTGAACACCGTGTTCGGAGTGGGCGTTTCCCTCATCCTGGCCCGGCACCGGTTCCGTGGGGCCTGGCTGCTCGATGCGTTCGTCGACCTCCCGCTGGCCATCTCCCCGGTGATCGTGGGACTGGCACTGGTGCTCGTCTACGGCAAGACCGGGTGGTTCGGCAACTGGCTCGCCGGTCATGGCATCGAGATCATCTTCTCCTTCCCGGGCATCGTCATGGCCTCAGCCACGGTGGCCCTTCCCTACGTGGTCCGCGAGGTGCTCCCGGTGCTGCAGGAGATCGGCACCGACCAGGAACAGGCCGCCACCACCCTCGGGGCCTCGTCGCTCACCGCGTTCCGGCGCATCACCCTGCCATCGATCAGGCGGAGCCTGGCTTACGGGGTGACCCTCACCACCGCCCGCGTGCTGGGGGAATTCGGGGCGGTGGTGATCGTATCGGGCGCCATTGCCGGTAAGACCCAGACCCTGACGCTGTTCATCCAGGACAGTATCGATAACCTGAATCCGGTCGGCGCCTACGCCGGAGCCGTCATCCTTGCCATCATCGCCCTCGTGGTCCTGACCGTGCTGGGTGCCGATAGCGAAGGGAGGAGATCCACATGGCGATCACGATCAGATCAGTCTCCAAGCGATTCGGAGACGCCGTTGCCCTCGACGACGTCAATCTTGACGTCCCCGATGGATCGCTAACCGCCCTCTTGGGCCCCAGCGGCGGCGGCAAGTCCACCCTGCTGCGCGTGGTGGCCGGGCTGGAGAGCCCAGACTCCGGCACGGTGGAGATCGACGGCCAAGACCTGACCGGAGTCCCGGCCCGCCAGCGTGGCATCGGGTTCTGCTTTCAGCACTACGCGCCGTTCCGCCATCTGACGGTGCGACGAAACGTGGCCTTCGGCCTGGAGGTCCGGCGCCGGCCCAAGGCAGAGATCCGAGAGAAGGTCGATGAGCTCCTCGAGCTGGTCCGGATCGCCCATCTGGCCGACCGCTATCCCTCGGAGCTGTCGGGAGGCCAGCGCCAGCGCATGGCCCTGGCCCGAGCGCTGGCCATCGAGCCGAAGGTCCTGCTCCTCGACGAGCCCTTCGGTGCCCTCGACGCACAGGTGCGCCAGCAACTCCGGGTGTGGCTCAGGGAGCTGCACGAGAAGATCTCGGTGACCACCGTGCTCGTGACCCACGACCAAGAAGAGGCCATGGAGGTGGCCGACCGCCTGGCCATCATCAACGAGGGCCGACTTGAGCAGATCGGCGCCCCCGCCGAGATCTACGACAAGCCCGACAATGAGTTCGTCATGAAGTTCCTGGGGCCGGCCACCGAGCTCGACGGTGTGTGGGTTCGCCCACACGACCTTGTCATCCACAACGAACCTGGCATCGGCGGTCAGGGGGCACTGGTGGAGCGGATCACCCATTTGGGTTTCGAGGTGCGGGTGGACCTCAAGCTGGAAGACGGGAGCTCCACCTGGGTCCAGCTCTCGAGGGGCGCCGCCGCCGAGCTGGACGGGGTGCCCGGTGACCAGGTGTGGGTGTCGCGCGCCACCCCGTCGAAGCGACACGAGTCGCTGACCGAGGTGGTCGGCTAGGCGAGCGAAGGGAGCACCAGGAACCTCCGAGCACGGGATGGCGGCGGAGGGACGGCCTGTCGGGCCGCGCCACGGCCGCGCCGGGCCGACGCTCGGTGCCGGTATGGCCCCCCTGTCGGGGCGAGCCTGGCAGAATCCTCACGTGTACATCTCTGCCAAGGTCGACTATGCCGTCCGTGCCATGTGCACGCTGGCCGCCGCTGATGATCGTCCGGTCACCGCCGAGGCCCTGGCTGCCTCTCAGGGCCTCCCGGCGAAATTCCTGGAGAGCATCTTGAACGACCTCAGACGGGCCGGGCTGCTGCGGAGCCAACGGGGGGCCGAGGGCGGCTACCGACTCTCCCGGCCGGCCAATGCCATCACCGTGGCCGAGATCATCCGACCCCTCGACGGTCCCCTGGCCGAGGTCCGAGGCCTTCGCCCCGAGGCGGCCAACTACAGCGGCGCGGCCGAGCACCTGCAAACCGTGTGGGTGGCCGTGCGGGCCAGCCTCCGCTCGGTGCTCGAGGCGGTGACCCTGGCCGACATCGTGGCCAACAAGCTCCCCAAGGCGGTCGTGAAGCTCACAGCCGATCCCGACGCCTGGGTGCCCCACTGACCCAGGGCGTCACCCGAGTGGCGAGGGCCGACCGAACAGTTGGGGCGCATGGCCCGAGGACTGCACGGCGTCTGGACCACACGGCTCCCTGGACGACAGGGCCCCTGGACGACAGGGCGTCTGGACCACACGGCCTCGCCCCTACGCTCCCGTAGATGGTTGCCCCCTCATCAGCGGCGGACGATGTATCCGGGCACGAGAAACACCACCCGCCCGACTGGCTGATCCTCTCGCTCGTTTGCCTGGCCCAGTTCATGGTGGTGCTGGACATCTCCATCGTGAACGTGGCGCTGCCCTCCATCCAGAAGAGCCTGGGCTTCTCCGAGGTGAACCTGCAATGGGTGGTCACTGCCTATTCGTTGACCTTCGGAGGCCTGCTGCTGTTCGGCGGTCGGCTGGCCGACCTGTTCGGACGCCGACGCATCTTCTTGCTCGGGCTGGTGCTCTTCACCGGGGCCAGCCTGTTGGGTGGGTTCTCCCAGAACCAGCAGACCCTGATCGTCGCTCGAGCCCTCCAGGGCGTGGGCGCCGCCGTCCTGTCCCCGGCCACTCTGACCATCCTCACCGTCACCTTCACCGAGCAGCGGGCCCGGGCCAAGGCGCTCGGTGTCTGGACTGCGGTGGCCGCCGGAGGCGGGGCGGCGGGAGCACTCTTCGGGGGGATCCTGACCGACCTGTTGTCGTGGCGATGGATCCTCTTCGTCAACGTGCCCATCGGGATCGTGGCCTTCTTGCTGGCCCGCTTCTACCTGAAGGAGTCGCGAGCCGAGGGTGAACGACAGCGGCTCGACATCGCCGGCTCGCTGACGGTGACCGCCGGGCTCATCGTCCTCGTCTATGGGATCGTGAGCACCGACCGCCACGCCTGGGGCTCGCCCCAGACCATCCTCACCCTGGCCATCGCCGCCGTGCTGCTCGGTGCGTTCGTGCTCATCGAAGCCCGGCTGGCCACCCATCCGCTGATGCCGCTCCGCCTGTTCAAGTCCCGCGCCGTCAGCGGCGCCAACATCGCCATCTTCCTCCTCGGGGCGGCCATGTTCTCCATGTGGTTCTTCCTCACCCTCTACCTGCAACAGGTGCTCGGTTACAGCCCGCTGGTCACCGGCCTCACCTTCGTGCCCCAGACCGCAGCCATCGCGGTGGCCGCCACGCTGGCCGGCCGGCTGACCCCCAAGTTCGGGCCCCGTCGCCTCATCGTGGTCGGCGGCCTGCTCTCTGCCGGAGGGCTCTACTGGCTGTCGTTCATCAGCGCCGGCGGCACGTATTGGACGAGCGCCTTCGGGGGCGGGGTGATGTGCACCTTCGGCATGGGCCTGGCCTTCACGCCCGTTGCCGTGGCGGCCACGGGCGGGGTGCGCCGCGAGGAGGCCGGTCTGGCCTCGGGAGTGATGAACACCAGCCGCCAGATCGGTGCCTCGGTCGGGCTGGCCCTGCTGTCGACGGTGGCCGCCAGCCGGATCGCCTCGGTCGAGCGGGGTCACCAAGCCACCGGCGAACTGGCCAAGACGGCCATGACCGCGGGGTACGCACGCGGGTTCCAGATCGCCGCACTCATGGCGCTGGCCGCCGTGGCCTTCGCCTTCATCATCCCGGCGTCGACCGGTGCCCCACAGCCGCCGCCGGATCGGGAGCCCGCCGACATGCTGGCCGAGGGCATGGCTGCGGCCAGCGACGGCGGACCGGCTGGGACGCCGTCTTCGGTGAGATCAGCTCGCCCTCGATCGCCCAAGCTGGCTTGACCCCCTGAGGTTCCGGGCCGCGAGGGGCGCCGATCCGGGAAGCGCCGAAGCCGGTTCAGTCCCCCCCCGCACCGGTCGACCGATCAGCTGGTCAGGTGCCGATGAGGTCCCGGCGGCCGTGGTGCTCGAACTGGGCCATCAGGTCAGCTCGACCCTCGGGACCCAACGTCACGTAGCGGCGGCCACCGGATCGCCCACCCGCGCCTGCGGCGGGGCGCCAGAACACCGGGTCGTCGGTGGCCCACCAGCCCTGGGCCCGCAGCACCTCCTTGGTGACCTTTCCGCTCGCGGTCTGAGGAAACGACGCGGTGGCGACGATGAAGCTGGGAGCCCATTTGGTGCCCAGGTCGGGCTGGGCATCCAGGAACTCGGCGAATCGACCGGGGTCGAACGAGACGCCGGGCAACATCTCGAATGCGGCCATCACCTGGTCGCCGCTGCGGGCATCGGGGACGGCGTAGACGGCGACAGCGGCGATGTCGGCGAATCGAAGGAGGATCCGTTCGATGGGCCCGGCGGTCAGGTTCTCCGAGTCGACCCGCAGCCAGTCCCCCCGCCGTCCGGCGAAATAGAAGAAGCCCTCTGCGTCGCGGTAGGCCAGGTCGCCGGTCCAGTACCAACCGTGGCGGGTCCGGTCATCGGTCGCCTCGGCGTTGCGGTAGTAGCCCTCGAAGCCGCCGAGTCCTGATCGGTTGACGATCTCCCCCACCGATACGTCGCCATTGGTCAACCGACCGGCCTCGTCGAAGGTGGCCGGAGGGCACTCCTCCATGGCGGAGGGATCGACGACGGCCACGTCCTCGTGGGACTTTCCCAACGACCCGGTCGGTGTACCGGGGACCCGGGCAATAGTGGCTCCCCCCTCGCTGGAGCCGTAGCCCTCGGTGAGCCGGCACCCGAAGCGCTGCTCGAAGGCAGCGTGGTCGGCCACCGAGGCCTCGGTCCCGAACCCCCGGCGGAGGGTGATGTCGGCGTCATCCGGGCGATCCGGCGTGGCCAGCACGTAGGCCAGTGCCTTACCCACGTAGGTGAAGGTGGTCACGCCGTGACGCCGGACATCGTCGACGAATCCCGAGGCACTGAACCGCCGGGCCAGAGCCACGGTGGCCCCGACAGCGAGGACGGGCGCCCACAGGGCCATCAGCGAGTTGCCGTGGAACAGCGGCATCGAGCAGTAAGCCACGTCGTCCCGATCGAAGCCGTACACCGCGGCGGCCCGTTGGCCAATGGCGGCCAGGCGGCCCTGGGTGCACCGGACGGCCTTGGGCGTGCCGGTGGTCCCCGAGGTGAACAGCAACAAGTAGAGGTCGCCGGGTTCGGGCTTGGCCGCGTCGACGATGGCGCGGGCCGTCACCGCGCGATGGGTCTCGATGGCCTCTTCGGTGGCCGGATCGTCGATCAGCACCACCCGGTCATCGCCGAAACCGAGGTCGAGCCCGTCGACCAACGCCGCCCCCTCGGCGTCGGTGATGAGCAGTTGGCAGTCCGTGCGTCTGATGTCGTCGGCCAACGCCTCACCGCGCCGCGTGGTGTTGACGCCGACGACCACGGCCCCGGCCAGGGCGGCGCCACCCAGCCACAACAGGAAGTCGGGAACGTTCCCCAACAGGATGCCCACGTGGAACGGCCCGTCGCGACGAAGCTGTTGCAACAGCGACCCCCGGGCGGCGCTCTCGTCGACGACCTCCCGCCAGCTCCACTGCTGGTCCTCGAACCGGAGACCGAGGCGGTCGTCCTCGGAGCGAGCGACCAACAGGGCGGCCACGGTCACCGCGTTGGTGTCGGCACTCACCGGCCCAGCTCCACCAGCAGGCTCTGGATCGCCGTTCCTACCCTCCCGGTGACGTCCCACAGGGTCGATTGAGCCGAGCCGATCCCCCACGTTCCCAGCCGGGTCCTGGCGTCGAGGCAGACCCACTCGCCCACCGGCGGTCGAAGAAGGGAGACGGTGAGGTCGGGGTTGATGAACGAGGCCGATCCGAACGCGAGCTCGGCCGACACGCCGTTGCCGAAGTCGGCGGCAGCCATGGCTCGCTGCAGGGGGCTCGGGGGCTCGCCCGCCACCACCGGTTGGCGCAGTCGGATCCACACCGTGGCCGGCCCGGGCTGACCGTTGCCCCCTCGGACGAAGCGGAGCTCGGCCCCTTGGTTATGAAAGGCCGGACGTTCGTCGAGGTCCAAGCTCCCCGGAGCGCTGCTTTGGGGCCCGACGGGGCGCGACCTCGGGCTCGGTCAACGTCGGGAGCTGACCGTCTAAGTCCGGCGCCACCCGGATGCTGAGGGCACGGACTGCGGCCACGGCTGTCCCGTCTGCCTCGATGACCGCGTCGCGCAGTTGGACGCGTTTGCCCGGACGGAACAGCGATGTCGTGACTGTGAGGGGCGCAAGCGGCACCGGACGGAGCAGCTCCACCGTCACCCGGACCACCTGGAGCCCGCTCTCGCCCCCGTCGCGCTCGATGGCCCAGGCACCCAGGGCGGCCACCGGTCCTCCGTGGAGGGCCTTGGGCGACCAGGGTCCACGCGACCGCTCTGTCGGCACCAAGAACTGGCCGTCGGGAACAAAGAGGGCTTCGCCGTCCCGCGCCGCATCGGACAAGAACTGGTAGGAAATCTGCTCATGCACGTCCGACGACGCTACGGTGCCAGGTGACAGGGTGGCAATGCGACATCCCGGCCACGAGGGAACTCTGGCCGCGCCACACAGGCACACGGACACAAAGGGGTCTCATGGCATCGGCACAGGCAGCGATCGACATCAAGCGGTCGCCGGATGAAGTATGGGCGACTATCGGCGATTTTGGCGGCATCGCCGACTGGATGCCGGGCATCGAGTCCTGCCGGGTGGAGGGCGAGAACCGGATTCTGGCCATGACCGGCATGGAGATCACCGAGCGACTGGTGAGCAACTCGGACGATGCCCATACTCAGACCTACTCCATCGTCTCCGGCGTGCCTGTGGAGTCCCACCAGGCCACCATCACGGTGACCGCCGATGGAGACGGATCCAGGGTGACCTGGGACGTGGAGGCCCAGCCCGACGAGATGACCGGGGTCATGCAGGGGATCTACCAGCAGACCCTCGATGCGCTCAAGGCCAAGCTCGAGGGCTAAACCGGCGACATGGCCGACTGGGCGTTCGAGGTACGCGCCACCTCGCAGGCGCCGGTCGAGGTGGTGTGGCCGCTGATCGGCGAGGCGGCGCGCTGGAAGGAATGGTCCTTCCTGACCCGTAGCGGCCTCGACCGGGAAGGCGAGCCCGCTCCCGACGGGGTGGGGGCCATACGGCGATTCACCACCCTCGGGATGGGCAGCCGGGAGGAGGTAGTGGCGTGGGAGCCGCCCCATCACCTCGGCTATGTCATCCTCACCGGCTTTCCCGTGCGCAACTACCGGGGCGACGTCGTCCTCACCACCGACGGTGACAGGACCACGCTCACCTGGTCGTCCTCGTTCGACACCAAGATTCCCGGGACGGGCCGGTTGATGCACGAGGTGCTGTTCTTCATCATCCGGCGCTTTGCCGCCGGCGTGGTGCGCGCCGCCGATGCCGCCGTGTCGCGGAGCAGCTAGCTGACCAGCGAGGCCGCCTCGGACACCTCTTCGGGCGTCATATGACTGTCCGTCGCTTCGGCGTTTTCCCGCACCTGCTGGGGGGAGGTGGCGCCAGCGATGACCGATCCCACCACCGGTTGGCTGGCCAGCCAGGACAGAGCCAGGCGGGTTACGCTCCAGCCCCGCTGCTCGGCCCACGCCCGAAGCCGCTCGACCTTGTCGATGTTCTCCGGGGTGACCACCCGGTCGAATCCCTGCACCGAGAGGCGGCTGTCGGCCGGGGCTGACTGGCCGGGCCGGATCTTGCCAGTGAGCAGGCCCGACGCCAGCGGGAAGTAGGGCAGCACGCCAAATCCGAAGTTCTCGGCCGCCGTGGTCACCTCATCTTCGATCTCCCGGCTGAGGAGGCTCCACTGGTTCTGCACCGAGATGAACGGGGTGTCGTAGCGCGTGCGGGCCGTCCAGGCGGCGTCGGCGATCATCCAGCCCGAGAAGTTGGAGCACCCGATGTAGCGAACCTTGCCCGTCCGGACCAGGCTGTCCAGGGCGTCGAGGGTCTCGGCGATCGGTGTCCGGGGGTCAGGTGCGTGCAGCTGCAGCAGATCGATCCAGTCGGTGCCGAGCGCCCGAAGGCTGGCCTCGACCGAGCGGATCAGCTCGGCTCGCGAGCCGCGGCTCTCGAGCCGCGCGCTTCCGAACTTGGTGGCCACCACCACCTGGTCGCGGCGCCCCTTGAGGGCCACCCCCAAGAACTCCTCCGAGCGGCCGTTGCCGTAGGAGCGGGCGGTGTCGAAGAAGGTGACTCCGACGTCCAGGGCAGCGCTCACCACGTCGATGGCGCGCGCCTGATCGATCCTCATGCCGAAGTTGTTGCATCCCAGCCCAGCGATCGTGACCACCAAACCAGAGTTCCCTAGCCGTCGTGTCTCCATGGAGTTCCAAGCTAGCGGCATGCCTTTCACCAGACATCACCTGGGAGCGGCTCGATCAGGCGTCGGCCAGGCGGCGGGCCCGCTGCTGGACCTCTCGGCGGGCGCCAGGACCGTCGACGGTGAGACAGCGCCCTTCGGCCACCACCTGACACCCTCCCACCCACACGTCGGTGACCAAGCGGCTCTGGCTCGACCACACCAGATGCTCGACGAGCTGTGCGTTCTCGAGCAGCGGCACGAAGGCCGGGTCGTCCAGGTCCATCAGCACCATGTCGGCCTTGGCGCCAGCGTGCAGCGAGCCGAGGTCGTTGCGCCCGAGGGCCGCCGCTCCGCCGCGGGTGACCAGATCGAGGACCTGAGCCGCGGGGAGGGACGTGGCCTCCCCGCTGCGGATCCGGGCCAGCATGACCGACAGCCGCATGTCCTCCCACAGGTCGAGATCGTTGTTGGATGCCGGGCCGTCGGTGGCCAACCCCACCCGGATCCCCCGATCCAGCATGTCCTCCAGGCGGGCCACCCCCGAGGCCAGCTTGGCGTTGCTCTGCGGGCAATGGGCCACGGCCACGTCGTGGTCCGCGTAGAGATCGAGGTCGGCATCGGTAAGCCAGATGCTGTGGGCGGCCAGGACCCGAGCGTCGAGGATGCCCGCATCGGCCAACGCCGCGGGCACCGTGCATCCGTGGTCAGCGGCAAAGCGATCGACCTCACCCTGGGTCTCGGCCACGTGGATGTGGAACAGCGCATCGAGCTGCCGAGCCAGCCCGGCCGTCTGGACCAGGACATCGAGGGGGACGGTGTAGGCGGCGTGGGGGCCGAAGCCGACCTCGATCCGGTCTTCCTCACCATGGCGCCGGTGATGGAAGTCGACGATCTGGGACAACCGCTTCGACCAGGACTGGTCCTCGAGCCCGGGGAGCTGCAGCACTCCGGGACAGATCACCGCACGGGAGCCTGCAGCCAGCACGGCGTCGGCCACCGCGTCCTCGAAGAAGTACATCTCCGAGGTGGTGGTGACGCCGCAACGGAGCAGCTCGGAGGCACCGAGCATCATGCCCCAGTAGACGTCGTCCGGCGTGAGCCGGGCTTCGCGGGGCCAGAGGACCTCGGCCAGCCAGCGATCGAGGGGGAGGTTCTCGCCCGTCCCCCGGAACAACGTCATGGGCGAGTGGCAGTGCACGTTGACCAGTCCCGGCAACAGGAGGCCTCGCAGCCGCACCTCGGTGACGGCGCCGTCGCTGTCTGGTCCGGCGGAACCGCCGGGAACAGCGGGAACAGAAGGAGCTCTCGCTCCGGGTGCGTCGCCAGCTTCCCGGGCAGGACCGCCCACCGGCCCGACGTTGACGATGGTGTCCCCCTCCACCTCGACCACCCCGGGGACCAGGATCCGTCCGGAGCCGTCACAGGGCACGACGGCGTCGGCCACGTAGCGGACCCGACCCCCCGGTGGGCCTCCCATCAAGCGGGGGCAGGTGGTGGGCCGCCCGAGGGCGCAGCGTCCTCTTCGGCCTCGATGGCCGAGATCTCGGCGATACGGGCCACATGCCGACCGCCATCGAACTCGGTGGCCAGGAACACGTCGACGATGTCGAATGCCAGCTCGGTGGCGACGACCCGGGCACCGAGCGAGAGCACGGTGGCGTCGTTGTGTCGCCGAGCGAAGCGAGCGGTGTACTCGTCATGACAAAGTGCCGCCCGGGCGCCGTGCACCTTGTTGGCCGAAATCTGTTCCCCCTGGCCGCTGCCGCCGATGACGATGCCCAGTTCGCCTTCACCGTGCACCACCCTCCTGGCCACGTCGGCACAGATGGGCGGGTAGTCAACGGGCTCGATCGAGTGGGTCCCGATGTCGGTGACCACGTGTCCCTGGCCCTCGAGGTGCTGGACCACGGCGCTCTTCAGGACGAAGCCGGCATGGTCGGAGCCGATCACGAGTCGCACGGTCAGGCCGCCCAGGTGAAGCGGGCCAGGCGTTCCGATCGCACCGAGCCGTTCTCGGCGAACCACCGGGCGGCACGCTCCAGCGCATCGAGCGCCGGACGGGAGGTGTACCCGATCTCGGAGCGCGCCCGGCTGTCATCGAAGGACATCTGGGTGGTCGACATCTTTGCTGCCTCCAGTGGAACCGACGGTGCCCGGCGGAGCAGCCGTCCCTCGATCAATTCGGAAACATGGGCTGCGGCCAATGCCAACCCGCTGGGAACCTGACGCGTGGGGGCGGGCAACCCGGTCACTGCGGCCAAGGCGCCCAGCACCTGGTGGAGCGACAGGTTCTCGCCACCCAGGATGTAGCTGCGGCCCACCGACCCTCGCTCGGCGGCCAGCACGTGGCCGTGGGCCACGTCTTCCACATCGACGATGTTCAAGGTGGTGTCGACGAACACGGGGATCCGGCCGTTCAGGAACTCCAGCACCGTTCTCCCCGTCGGAGTCGGACCTCGATCTCGGGGACCGACCGGGGTGGTCGGCTGCACCAGCGTCACCGGAAGGCCTTCGGCGGCGGCGCGCAGGACCTCGTGCTCGGCGACGTACTTGGACTGCTTGTAGCCCCCGAAGAGATGGTCGACGTGGGCATAGGAGGTCTCGTCCACCGGACGACCCTGGGTGGCGCCCTTCAGCCCCAGCGTGCCAACCGTGCTGGTGTAGACGACGCGCTCGCTCTCGGCCTGGCGGGCCCCGGCCAGCACGTTGCGAGTGCCCCCCACGTTGATGGCGTAGAACGATTCGGGGTCCTTGGCCCAGAACTGGTACAGCGCAGCAACGTGGAAGACGGCCCGACAGCCGTCCGTTGCCTTGGTCACCGCCGCTGCATCACGCAGGTCGGCCTCCACCTCCTCGACGTCGAGGCCGTCCAGGTTGCCGCGGTCGGCCCCCGGCTGCACCATCGCCACCACATGGACCTCACGGGCACAGAGCTCGCGGGTGATCGCCGAACCGATGAACCCGGCGGCGCCGGTCACCAGCACCCGATCGTCTGGGACGAGGGACCACGTGGCGCCGGGTTCCGCAGCCATCAGACCGGAGCCCCGGCGACGGCGACGGCATCGCTCCGATCGCGGGGGCGACGCAACGTGTTCTTGGCCATGGTCATCCCCACTTCCACCAGGAGGCCCGAGCTGCGGTGGGCGTCGGCCAGGACATCATCGAGCGCGGCAATGAACGAGTCGATCTCGGCATCGGTGATGTTGAGGGGGGGCAGGAGCTTGATGATGTTCACATTGTCCGCCGCCACCTGGGTCAGGATCTGATGACGGTGGAAGAGCGGTACCACGATCGTCTGGGCGAACAGGCCCTTACGGGTCAGCTCCATCATCTTGAACCGGGCCCTCGCCGCCCGGGCGGTGGGCTCGCCGAAGATCAGCCCGATCATCAGTCCCTTGCCCCGCACCTCGTGCAGGAGCTCGTACTTGTCGACCAGCGGAGCCAGGCCCTGCATGAATCGGTCACCAGACCGCCGGGTGCGCTCGAGGATCCCCTCCTCGTCGATGGCAGCCAGCGTGGCCAAACCGGCGACCATGGCCATCTGGTTCCGGGCGAATGTGGAGGAGTGGACGACGGCCCGGTCCATGGAGCTGTAGACGCTGTCGAGCACTCGACCCGAGCACATCATCGCACCCACAGGGATGTACCCACCTGAGAGGGCCTTGGACACGGTGATGATGTCGGGTTCGACCCCCCAGTGCTCGTGGCCGTAGAACTTCCCGGTGCGCCCGAGACCGGCCTGCACCTCGTCGGCCACGAACAGCGTCTTGTGACGACGGCACAGGTCCTGGACTGCAGCCCAGTACTCGGTGGAGGCCATGTAGACACCCTTGCCCTGGATGGGTTCGACGATGAACGCGGCCACGTCCCCCTTGGCCAGCTCCTTTGCCAAGGCGTCGGCGTCACCAAAGGGAATGGGCTGACAGCCAGGCAGCAGCGGACCGAAGCCATTGCGGAAATCCGCGCCCCCGTTGAGAGACAGGGCACCGTTGGTCAGGCCATGGAAGGCGTGGTCGCAGTAGAGGATGCGCGAGCGCCGGGTGCTATAGCGGGCGAACTTGATGGCCACCTCGACGGCTTCGGCTCCCGAATTGGTGAAGACGACCCGCTCGATGCCGGGATGGGACCTGGCCACCAGCTCCTTGGACAACAGGCCGGGAAGCACAGCGCAGTCCAGCTGGGCCAGATTGGGCAGGTCGGCATCGAGTGCCTGGTGCAAGGCGTCCTTGATCCCGGGGTGGCTGCGGCCCAAGGCGAACACGCCGAAGCCGGACAGCAGATCGAGGTATCGGTCGCCTCGGTCGTCGATGAGCATCGAGCCCTCGCCGCGGACGTAGAACCGGTCGAAGCCGATGGTCTTGAGCATCTTGGCCATCTGGGGGTTCATGAACTCGGTATGCAGCTCGAAGTTCTCACCTCGATGCTGTTCTAATAGTGCAGTTAGGTCGAATGCCACGCACAGCCTCCGGTCGGGGGTAATCCGGTCAGCGTAGTGGGCAGCCCAGGGGGGGTCGCGTTCTTCTCCCACTGACCGAATTTTTCGTCATACCGGTCCGACCAACCACCCAGGATCGGTCAGCTATCGAACTTGACCACACCTCGGATGTTGAGTCCAGCGGCCAGGTCGTCGTAGCCCTTTTGCACCTCGTCGAGGCTGTACTCGTGGGTGATCAACTCGTCCACCTCGAGCTGGCCGCTTTGGTAGAGGCGGATCAGGTTGGGGATCTGCGTCCGTGGGCTGGCCGAGCCGAACACCGTCCCGAGCAGGGCCTGGTTGAACATGGCGAAATTGAAGAGGTTGAGCTTGACGTCGGTCTGGTCGAAGGGGGCGATGGCCGTGGCCACCACACGGGCATCCTTCGAGCCCAGCTGCATGGCCGGGGCGATCAGGTCGCCGGTCAGCACGCCCGGGGTGAGGACCACCACGTCGGCCATCCGTCCCTCAGTGAGCTCGGGCAGCAGCATGTTGGCCTCTTCGATCGAGGAAGCGCTGTGCGTGGCCCCGATCAGCTTGGCCTTGTCCGTCTTGAACTGCAGCGGGTCGACGGCCACGATGGCCCGGGCCCCGGCGATGCGGGCTCCCTGGATGGCACCCGACCCGACCCCGCCGGCTCCGACCACCACCACGACCTCGCCCGGCCGCACCTTGGCCCGTTCCACGGCCGAGCCGAAGCCGGTGGACAGTCCACAGCTGATGAGGGCGACGGCGCGCAGGGAGACGTTGGGGTCCACCTTGATCACCGACGCCTCGTTGACCACCATCGCCTCGGAGAACGTCCCCAGCTGGGTCATCCGGTTGAGGTTCTCGCCGTTCACGTGGTACCGCCACTCGCCGTCGCTCATCATCGGGCCGCACAAGGTGGCCACGCCCAGGTCGCACAGATGCTGGCGGCCCGAGGCGCACCAGTAGCAGCGCCCGCACGAGGGAATGAACGACGAGGACACATGGTCACCGACTGCCACCGTCTCGACGCCCGGGCCGACCTCGGTGACGATGCCCGCCCCCTCGTGTCCGCCGACCATGGGGAACATCGACTTGACCCCGAACACCTGGAGGATCTCAGGGGCCACGCTCATGTCACCCGAGCGCAGATGCTCGTCCGAGTGGCACATACCGGCGTAGGCCATCTGGACCTTCACCTCATGTGTGCCCGGAGGCTCGACGTCGATCTCCTCGACCGTCCATGGCTCGTGGAGCCCGGTGCACAGTGCCGCTCGGATCTTCATGGGTAGGCCTCCCCTTGTTTTGCCGCCAGCTTCGCGCTGCGTACGGTTGTCCGTCGAGCGCCCGCGATGCCGTGTTGGGCGTCCCGCTCGGTGCTCAACTACAAATTGTAACGCGTTCTATCACCCGGTCCGGCGGCGCCGACCGACGCCGGCCCGACCCACGTTGATCAGGGGCTGAAGCCGGTGGCCAGGAGCCGGAGGGCTCGGTCCACTTCGGCGGACAGGTCCTCGACATCGTGATGGGCCCACCGGGCGAAGGCGGCCATGGCCGCTCCGAGCGCAGCGTGGGCCACGGTCTGGGGGCCCAGGTCGTCCGGCTCTTCGCCCAGGCGCTCGGCAGCGAAATCGGCCACCACCTGACGCCACTCGGCATAGCGCAACGCTGAATGGGCGATCAGTGTGGGGACGGTGCTGATCAGGTTGACCCTGATCCGGAGCTCGTCGAGCTCGCCCGCACCGAATCGATTGGTGCTCACCACGGCGCGGCGAAGGACGTCCATCAGCGGCTCGTCGGTCGGCGCATCGTGCAGGTGCTGGCGAAGACGGACGAGCTCGACGGCGAATTCGCCCCAGACGATGTCGCGCTTGGACTCGTAATAGCGGAACAGCGTCCGGCGGCTGATTCCCACGGCGGCAGCGATGTCCTCTACCGTCGTCTCGTCGAACCCGTTCCGCTCGAAGAGCTCGAGAGCCACCCGGGCGACATGCGCACGAGTGGTGCTGGGGCGGCGACCTCTCGCCACCTCGATCGGCGCTGATTCGGTGGTCTGCGCTGATTCGGTGGTCTGCGCTGATTCGGTGGTCTGCGCTGATTCGGTGGTCTGCGCTGATTCGGTGGTCTGCGCTGATTCGGTGGTCTGCGCTGATTCGGTGAGCGCCGGCTGGACCGGCGCTGCTTCGGTCACAGCCTCGGCCCCTCTCCGTGCATCCACGATCACCACTCTTTCACCCCGGGACTTCCATTATGGCATCGAGTGCACTAAGTTATCCGCTACCGTCAAGACGCCGGGCGCACCGGCACACCACTGGGGAGGTTCACATGACAGATCTCATGGCAGATCCGAAGGCAGCAACGACCACAGCACCGGTCGCTGACGAGACCGAGCACGAGGAGCTGGTTGAAGAGGAGCTCTTGGTCGAGGACGTCTCCATCGACGGGATGTGCGGCGTCTACTAAGCCGCCCATGTCCACGACCGCTGCGAACGAGGCCGTGTCCACCGCTGCGAGGTCTGCGGCTGCCATCGAGGCTGTGGCGTTCGACAACGACCGCCCGTGGGCGCTGAGCCCTCAAGTCGCGCTGCGACCCGAGTCGTTCGGCGCCCTGGCCTATCACTTCGGCACCCGCCGGCTCTCGTTCCTGAAGAGCCCGACCTTGCTCGCCATCGTCGAGTCCCTGAGCGACCAGCCCAGCGGAACCGAAGCCTGCCGGGCGGCGGGGGTCAGTGACGAGGCCATGCCCAGCTACGAGAAAGCCCTGGCCACCCTGGCCGCATCCGGAATGATCTGCGAGAGGACAGCACCGTGACCCTGGTCGAAGAGGCCCCACCGACAACGGCACCCGTCGGCGCGCTGGTCCAAACGGCGCCGGCCAAAACGGCACCCGTGGGCAAGTTGGTCGACCAGTTCCAGCTGGGACTGGACGCGCCGATCTGTCTGACCTGGGAGCTCACCTACGCCTGCAACCTGGCCTGCGTCCACTGCCTGTCCAGCTCGGGACGGCGTGACCCCGATGAGCTCTCCACTGAGGAGTGCAAAGCCGTCATCGACGAGCTCCAGCGGATGCAGGTGTTCTACGTGAACATCGGCGGGGGCGAGCCCACGGTCCGGCGGGACTTCTGGGAGCTGGTCGACTACGCCACCGCTCACCAGGTCGGCGTCAAGTTCTCGACCAACGGTTCGCGCATCACCCCCGAGGTGGCCCGACGCTTGGCCGCCAGCGACTACGTCGATGTCCAGATCTCGCTCGACGGTGCCACCGCGACGGTGAACGACGCCGTCCGGGGCGAGGGCTCCTACGCCACGGCGGTGGGGGCCATGCAGAACCTGGCCGATGCCGGGTTTGGGGGGTTCAAGATCTCGGTCGTCATCACCAGGGAGAACGTTTCCCAGCTGGATACGTTCAAGGCCATCGCCGACCAGTATGGGGCCCAGCTGCGACTCACTCGGCTGCGCCCGTCGGGGCGGGGTGCCGACGTGTGGGACCAGCTCCATCCCACCGCCGCCCAGCAACGGGAGCTCTACGACTGGCTCATGGCCCACGGCGAACAGGTGCTGACGGGAGACTCCTTCTTCCACTTGGCCGCCTTCGGCGAGGCCCTCCCCGGGCTCAACCTGTGCGGCGCCGGCCGGGTGGTGTGCCTCATCGATCCCGTCGGTGATGTCTACGCCTGCCCGTTCGCCATCCACGACGAGTTCAAGGCGGGCAACGTGCGGGCCGCGGGCGGCTTCGCCGGTGTCTGGCGACAGTCGGACCTGTTCCTCGAATTGCGCCAGCCCACGTCGGGTGGGGCGTGCAGCTCGTGCGGCCATTACGACTCGTGCCGGGGTGGATGCATGGCAGCCAAGTTCTTCACCGGGCTGCCCTTGGACGGACCCGATCCCGAGTGCGTTCGGGGCTTGGGCGAGCTGTCGCTGGCAGAGCTCGGCGAGGCCACTCCGCCGAAGCCCTCGCTCGATCACTCCCGCATCACTCGCCGCGCCCCGGTCGAGGCATCGGCACCCGAGCAGACGGCGGTGGCGGTGGCCTTCACCCCTCGCCGGCCCGACCGCGCCTGCGACGAGAACCCACTGGCGAACTTCGAGCCCACCCCGAGCAGTTGCTGACCGATGCCCGGGCTCATCGATGCCGTTGAGCTAGCCGGGCGGCGCGCGCCATCCCGGGTCGTGTTCGGGCCCCACGAGACCAATCTGGGACGGGGTCGCGACATCTCGGACCGACACGTCGCCTACTACCAGCGGCGGGCCGCCGGTGGTGCCGGTGTCATCGTCACTGAGATCGCGTCGGTGCACCCGTCGGACTGGCCCTACGAACGGGCTCCCTTGGCCAGCCGGTGCGGCCTGGGCTGGGCCGCGGTGGCCGACGCCTGCCATCCCCACGGCACGCTGGTGCTGGCCGGGCTGGGCCACGCCGGCGGCCAGGGATCGAGCGCCTACTCCCAGTCCGTCTTGTGGGCTCCCTCCCCGGTGGGCGACGCGGTGAGCCGGGAGATGCCCGCCGAGATGGGCGAGACGGAGATCGCTTCGGTGGTGGCCGGCTTCGCCGAGGGGGCACGGATGGCTGCCGCCTCGGGCCTCGACGGGGTGGAGGTCGACATCGGACCCGCCTCCCTCCTCCGCCAGTTCCACTCCGGCCTGACCAACATGCGCGCCGACTCTTTCGGTGCCGACCGCCTGCAGGTGACCCGCCGGGTCTTGGCCGCCGTCCGGCGGGCCATCGGGAGTGGCTCGGTGCTGTCGGTGCGGCTGTGCTGTGACGAGCTGGCCCCGTGGGCGGGGATCACCCCCGAGCAGGCGGCCGAGCACGTGGCCGAGCTGGCCGGCACGGTCGACCTGTTGGTGGTGGTCCGGGGCGGCCCCTTCTCGGCCTCCGCCTATCGCCCCGACGCCCACACCGCTCCGATGTTCAACCTGGACCTGTGCGCCCAGATGCGCGAGGCGGCCGGGGGCCGGGTCCCCGTCGTCCTCCAGGGCAGCGTGGTCGACCCCGGCACCGCCCAGGCCGCCCTGGATGCGGGGGCGGCCGACCTGGTCGAGATGACCCGGGCACAGATCGCCGACCCCCGCGTGGTCGAGTTGGTCCGGGCCGGGACGGCGGAACGAATCCGGCCATGCATCCTGTGCAACCAGGCCTGCCACGTTCGCGACAACCGCAACCCCATCATCAGTTGCGTGGGAGAGCCCGGGAGCGGTCACGAGATCGACGATCCACCCATCGAGCGAACCGATGCACTGGCCCGGGACGTGCTGGTGGTCGGCGGGGGGCCTGCCGGTCTCGAGTGTGCACGGGTCCTGGCCGAGCGCGGTCACCGCGTCGAATTGGCCGAGTGCACCTCGGCGGTGGGCGGAGCCTTGCGCGCCGGTGCCGTCGGCCCCGGACGAGAGAGGTTGGCCCTGTTGCCCGCCTGGCTGGAGTCGGAGTGCCGTCGCCTTGCGGTCACCATCTCCCTCGACGTCGAGGTGTCGCCCGGCGATCTGGACCGGGCCACGGCCGAGGGTAGGGCGGTCGTCCTGGCCACCGGGGCCCAGGCGGGGACGTTGGACATTCCGGTGGACGCGTCAACCACCGTGGTCGACGCCGCATCCCTCCTTTCGGGGGGCCTCGACCGGGTTCCCGAGGGTTCGGTGATGGTCCACGATCCCATCGGGGGGCCGATCGGCGTCGGCATCGCAGAGTGGTTGGCGGGATTGGGCCGGCAGGTCGCCCTGGTCACGCCGGACCAGATCGCCGGCACCCTGCTGTCCTTGAGCGGCGACCTGGCCGACGCCAACACCCGGCTGGCGCGAGCCGGTGTCCGTCGAGAGCTCCGGGCCCGGTTCCGGGAAGTGGCGGACGGGCAAGCCCTCCTGGAGGACGTGTGGACCGGCGAGCAGCGGTCGGTCCCCTGTGCCGTCCTGGTGGACTGCAGTCACCGGGTGCCCGATGAGTCGCTCTACCTGGCCCGACCGGGCACACCCCGTGCTGGTGATTGCGTGGCCCCGAGAAGCGTGCTCGAGGCCGTGCTCGAGGGTCGGCGTCGGGCGCTCGAGGTGAGCAGCGGGCGAGTCGGGAACGCCCCGCTGGCCATCACGGGCGCACCCTGAGCACACGCCTGATCGAACGAACATGACCAACGGCAACCGGTGCGCAAGCTCCGAGACGAGGAGGAACCAGTTCAATGGGACGCGTTGAGGGAAAGGTGGCGTTCATCACCGGCGCGGCCCGAGGACAGGGCCGCAGCCACGCCATTCGATTGGCCGAGGAGGGCGCCGACATCATCGCCGTGGACATCTGTCAGGACGTGGCTTCGGCCACCTACGCGATGGGTACGGCCGACGAGCTGGCCGAGACGGCCAAGCACGTCGAGGCGGCCGGTCGACGGGTGGTCACGTTCGCCGCCGACGTGCGCGATCAGGTGGCGCTGCACCGTGCGGCCGCCGAGGGCGCATCGGAGTTGGGCAAGATCGACGTGGTCGTGGCCAACGCCGGCATCTGCACGCTGCAGCCCTGGGACGAGGTGACCCCCGAGGTCTGGAAGGAGATCATCGACATCAACCTCACCGGCGTGTGGAACACGTGCTTCGTCACCGCCCCGCACCTCATCACCGCCGGCGGCGGGGCGATGATCCTGATCAGCTCGACGGCCGGGTTGAAGGGACAGCCCTTCCTCGCTCCCTACGTCGCAGCCAAGCACGGGGTCGTCGGCATCATGCGCGTGCTCACCAACGAGCTGGCCGAGCACGGCATCAGGGTCAACACGGTCCATCCCACCGGGGTCGACACCCCCTTGCTCGAGGCCATGTACTCGATGGACAGCCTGCTCGAGGCCCACCCCGACCTCGCCCCCATCTTCTCGAACACACTGCCGGTGGAGACGCTGGAACCGAGGGATATCTCCAGCACCATCCTTTACCTGGCCTCCGACGAAGCAAAATACGTCACCGGGGTCACCCTTTCCGTCGACGCCGGCGCCAACGCCCGCTGAGTAGGGCCCGATCCGAACCATGAACCCGGGGACCAACCGATGAGCAGCGCCGGACACTACCGGTACCTGTTCACGCCGTTGCGGATCGGGCCCCTGACCGTCCGCAACCGGATCGTCTTCTCGGCCCACCTGACCAACTACGCCGAGGACGGGTTGCCCACCGCCCAGCACGCCGCCTACTACGCGGCCCGCGCGGCAGGGGGCGCCGGGCTGATCGTCACCGAGGAGCACTCCACCCACGTCACCGACTGGCCCTACGAGAAGCTCATCCACGGCTTCAACCCGGCGGTCATCCCTGGCTACCGGCGCATCACCGAGGCCGTCCACGCCCATGACGTCCCCATCCTGGCCCAGATCAACCACAACGGAGGCCAGGCCTCGAGCATGTACTCGCGCCTGCCGGTCTGGGCGCCCAGCCCGGTCCCCGATCCTCTGTTCCGGGAAGTGCCCAAGGCCGTCGAGGTCCACGAGATCCAAGAAATCGTGGCCGGCTACGCCACCGTGGCCGGCCACTGCATCGCCGGCGGGTTCGACGGGATCGAGCTGCAGTGCTCCCATTCGTCGATCGTCCGAGGGTTCCTGTCGCCGGCCACCAACCGGCGCACCGACGACTACGGCGGCACACTGGCCAACCGGGCGCGGCTGCTGCTCGAGATCGTCGACGCCGTACGGGAGGCGATCGGCACCGACAAGGTGCTGGGCGTGCGCATCTGCGGCGACGAGCTGATCGAAGGGGGAACCACCATCGACGATGCGGTCGCCGTGGCGGAGATGGCGGACGCCAGCGGCCGGGTCGACTACATCAACACGTCGATCGGCGTGGCCACGGCCACGCTGTACATGATCGAGGCCAGCATGCAGGTCCCACCCGGGTATGCCATGTTCATCCCGAGCGCCATTCGCCAGGCGGTGGGCATCCCGGTGGTCGGCGTGGGCCGGTTCAAGGACCCGCTCCAGGCCGATCGGGCCCTGGAGTCCGGGCAGTGCGACCTGGTTGGGGTGGTGCGAGGGCAGATCGCCGACGCCGACTTCGCGGCCAAGGCCCACTCCGGACATGCCACTGAGATACGCAGTTGCCTGTCGTGCAACCAGGAGTGCGTGGGCCGCATGGGACTGAACCGATGGCTGGGCTGCATCGAGAACCCCCGCACCGGGCGCGAGTCGGTTCCGCTCCCCGCACCCCATCGCCGATCCCGGGTGCTGGTGATCGGTGGCGGACCCGGCGGCCTCCAGGCTGCGGTCACCGCGGCGGAACGAGGACACCACGTCACCCTGGTCGAGCGGCACGACCGGCTCGGTGGCCAGGTCCAAGTGGCAGCGAGCGTGCCCAGCCGGGCCGAGTTCCTCGACATCGTCCGCAACCTGATCACCCAGACGCGGCTTCTCGGCGTGGAGATTCGGTTGGGCACCGAGGCCGATGCCGACCTGATCCGGGCCGAGCATCCCGACGTCGTGGTCCTGGCCACGGGGGCCCGACCACTGGCCCCGTGGTGGTCGGGCGGCCATCCCCGGGTCGTCGATGTCCGCGATGTGCTCGAGGGCCGGGTGACCCCGTCAGGGGACGTGGTCGTCATCGACGAGCTCGGGTTCCACCAGGCGACGGCCACCGCGGAGCTGTTGGCCGACCGAGGATGCCGCGTCGAGGTCGCCGCCAACGGCATGGTGGTCGGTCAGGACCTGGGAATCACCCTGGACATGGAGACCTGGAACGTCAAAGCCCACGCCAAGGGGATCAGCCAGAGCACCGACCTCGTCCCCATGGGGGTGGCCGAGGGGCCCGACGGTGGGGTGATCCTCACCCTCCAGCACCACCCGACCGGCCGCGACGAGCTGCGTCCCTGCGACTGGGTGGTGTGCGCCGTCCACCAACAACCCGAGGACCGGCTGTGGCGGGAACTCCAGGGATCCCCGTTCCCGGTCCATCGGATCGGTGACTGCCTCGCTCCGCGCCGGGCCCACGCCGCGGTGATCGAGGGCCATCGCGTGGCGGTGGCGCTGTGAGCGGCATCTTCCCGACCGGACGGCCACTGGCCATCATCGTGGCCCGATCGGGTCAACTCCCCCGTGGGGGAGACGAGGCGGCGGCCGAGGCCGGCGGCCTGGCTCTGGTGGTCGGCTCGGGGGCCGAGGAAGCGGCCGACGCGCTCAGTGCGGCCGAGCAAGCCTGGTGGTGCGACACCGGTCCCGGGTTGGGAGTTGGAGCGCTGGCCGGAGCGTTGGCCCAGATGGTGGCGACGGTTCCTTTGATCATCGTGCCGGCATCCCCCGACGGCCGGGACCTGGCCCCTCGCCTCGCCGCCACGCTCGACCGGCCCCTGTTGGCCAATGCCGTCGAGGTGACCATGGACGACGGGGCGGCGGGAGCAGCGGCCCGGCTGTCCCGACTCGACGACCGCCTCCTCATCCCGGTTCGGGTCGAGGGGCCTGCGGTGGCCACGCTGATCCCCGGCGTCCGCACGGTCACGCCCGTAGCCGCGGCCAAGCCCAGCCAGCCGGTCGTGCTGGCCGAGCCGTCCGGACCCGTGTTGGACCCCGAGGTGCTCGAGGTGCTCGAACCGGATCCGGCCACCATGGACCTCAGCGAGGCGCAGCGGGTGCTCGCCGGCGGGGCCGGTCTGGTCAGTGGCACCGCCGGCGACGAGGCAGCGCGGGCTCGGTTCGACCTCTTGGGTCTCGTGGCCGGCGTCCTGGGCGCGTCGGCAGGCGCCACCCGGGTGGCCACCGACGCCGGGTGGACCGGCTATGAACGCCAGATCGGCACCACCGGGGTCACGATCGACCCCGATCTCTACATCGCATTCGGTGTGTCCGGGGCCACCCAGCACACCGGTGGTATCGGCGCGCCGCGACATATCATCAGCGTGAACACGGACCCGTCGTGCCCGATGACGGCCATGGCCGATCTCGGGCTTGTGACCGACGCCGGTGGGCTCCTGGTGGCGCTGGCCCACCGATTCGACCTTCCCGTTCCGAACGAGGTGCCCAATGCCTGAGACAGCGAGGCCTGAGACAGCGAGGCCTGAGACAGCGAGGCCTGAGACAGCGAGGCCTGAGACAGCGAGGCCTGAGACAACAGGGCCTGAGACAGCAATGCTCGATGCCGTGGTGGTAGGGGCCGGCCCGGCCGGTTCAGCGGCGGCCCTGGCCCTGGCCCGGGCGGGCCGATCGGTGGTGCTGGTGGAGCGGGGGTTGTTCCCCGGCTCGAAGAACGTCTACGGCGGCGTCGTCTACGGACGCGTCCTCGACGGCCTGATCCCCGGCTGGTGGGACGAGGTGCCCGTCGAGCGGTGGGTGGTCCGCCGGTCGACCATGATGATGACGGCCGACCAATCCCTGTCGGTTGACTACCGGTCGCAGTCCTGGGGGTCCCCGCCCTACAACGGGATGACCACGTACCGGGCCGATTTCGACAGTTGGCTGGCGGGCAAGGCCGTCGAGGCCGGGGCCCAGCTGGTCACCTCGACGGTGGCGACCGGCCTGCTCCGCGACCAGGCCGGTCGGGTGGTGGGTGTGCGGACCGACCGCGCCGACGGCGACCTGGCGGCAAAGTTGGTGATTGCCTGTGACGGAGTCAACTCGTTCCTGGCCAAAGAGGCCGGGCTCCTGCCCCGCGCTCAGGCCGACCACCACACCCTCGGGGTCAAAGAGGTACTCGGCCTCCCCACCGAGTTGATCAACGAGCGCTTCGGGGTGCACAGCCACGAGGGTTTGGACATCGAGATGGTCGGATGCACGCGGGGTATCCCCGGCGGAGGATTCCTCTATACCAATGCCGACTCCGTGGCCATCGGCGTGGTCCTCTCGCTCCCCGAGTTGGCCAAGTCGGGCGTGCGCCCCGAGGAGATCATCACCGACCTGAAAGCCCACCCCTCGATCGCCCCCTACCTCCGGGGAGCCGACGTGAAGGAGTACGCCGCACACCTGATCCCCGAGGGCGGTTACGACACCATGCCCAAACTGGCCACGGACGGGATGCTGATCGCCGGGGACGCGGCGGCCATGACCCTGGCCGCCGGGATCTGGCTCGAGGGCGTCAACTTCGCCATCGGGTCGGGTTACGCCGCCGGCCGGGCGGCCGACAGGGCCATCGCCGCCGGCGACCTCTCCGAAGTGGGCCTGTCCTCGTACCGGACGGATCTCGAGCAGCAATTCGTACTGGCCGACCACAAGCGCCTGCGACGAGCCCCCGCCCTCGTGCTCTCCGATCGGGTCCAGCATCAATACCCGGCGATGATGTGCGATCTGGTCGAGGGGATGTTCACGGTGACCAACCCGAGGCCCAAGCCGGGTGCGGTGCGACTGGCCCGACAGGCCGCGCTCCGTCACGGCGTGAAGCTCCGCGAACTGGCCGGCGACACCATCCGAGCAGCGAGGATCTTCGGATGACGGCCATCGAACACGGCGCTGGCGCCGCTCCGGAGCTCGACCATCGTTACCTGGGAACCTCGTTCGAGGACCTGATGGCCACCGTCGACTTCCGCGTGGGCTCCCGGGCCCACATCGTCGTCGACTCGGATGTCTGCCGGTCGTGCACCACCAAGGCATGCGTGACTGCCTGCCCCGCGAACCTCTTCGCCCCCACCGCCGACGGCGGTGTTCTGTTCAACTACGAGGAGTGCTTCGAGTGCGGGACCTGTTACATGGTCTGCAACCACGAGGGCGCACTGACGTGGACCTATCCCGACGGCGGCCACGGCGTCGAGTTCCGGCACGGCTGACGGCGATGGCACCCACCAACCCGCTACCGGGCACACCGCTCGTCGTAGCCTGTGTCCGCTACAGCGACCTGCGACCGGATGTCGACCCCCTGACCGGAGCGATCAGCCGGGACGTGCATCGTGCCGGCCTGTCGGCGGCGGATGAGGCCGCCGTCGAGCACGCCTTGCGGGTCGCCGAAGCCTGGTCAGCTCGCGTCATGGTGGTCACGGCGGGGCCGCCGGCGGCCGACGACACGCTGCGCGAGATGATGGCCCTCGGTTGTCTGGTCCTGCGCATCCCCTGGCCCACCGACGGCGGGGGTCCGACCGGGCACGCCGACGGCGGAGGGCTGGGCTCGGCCCAGAGCTTCGTGGACGAGGTGGGTGGAGACGAGCGGGCAGTGGCCCGAGCCGTCGCCGCCTCGGTGCAGGCCGCCGGCCCTCCAGCCTTGGTGATCTGTGGTGACCACTCCTCTGATCGGGGGACGGGGGCCTTCCCCGCCTTCGTGGCCCACGAGCTCGGGGCGGCCCAGGCCCTCGGCCTGGTCGACCTGCAGGCGGACACAGGAGGTGTCCTGGCCGAACGGCGTCTCGACGGTGGACGACGAGAGCGCCTCCGCGTGCCCCAGCCCGCCGTGTGCTCGGTGGAGGCAGCCGGGGTGCGGCTCCGGAGGGCATCGCTCCCGGCCACCCTGGCCGTAGGTGGTACCGCTGTCCCCACCACTGCGGCGGCCGCCATGACCACCGGCGGCCGCGCCGGACCGGTGACCTTGGGCCCATCGGTCCCCTACCGGCCCCGGACCAGGGTGATACCGCCCCCCGATGGTGCGGCACGCCAGCGGCTCTTGTCGCTCACCGGCGCCCTGGTGGCCCACGAACCGCCGACCATCATCGGCCCGGTCGACGCGTCGGAAGCAGCCGATGCCCTCCTCGCCTTCCTGGCCCGGCACGGATACCTCGACGACGATCAGGCCGGCCCGACATCATGAGCCCGTCCCGGCTCTCGTCCCTGGCGTGGCCCGACGTTCCCGCCGGGGTGTTGACCGTTCCCGTGGGCGCAACCGAGCAGCACGGACCCCACCTCCCGGTGACCACCGATACCGTCATCGCCGAGGCCATCGTGAACGGTCTGTCCGACCGACGACCCGATGTCATCGTGGCGCCGGCCCTGTCGTACGGCTCGAGCGGCGAACACGCCGGATTCGTGGGCACCTTGTCCATCGGGCGGGAGGCCACCGAGCTGCTGCTGGTGGAGCTGGGGCGTTCGGCGGCCGACTCGTTCGGGTGCATGCTGCTGGTCTCCACCCACGGAGGCAATGCCGGCCCGGTGAACAGCGCGGTCCGTCGCCTCCGGGCCGAAGGGCGCGACGTGCGGGCATGGGCACCGCGATGGAAGGGGGATGCCCATGCCGGCATGGTCGAGACCTCGGTCATGCTGGCCGCGGCTCCTGATCGCGTTGCTCTCGACCGCGCCGAACCGGGAAACAGAGAACCCTTGGCCGAGCTCCTGCCCCGCCTGTCGGCCGGCGGGACCAGGGCCGTGAGCGAGAATGGTGTACTCGGCGACCCGACCGGTGCGTCGGCCGACGAGGGTCGCCGCCTCCTGGCCGCGGCCATCAACGACCTGGAGGCAATGGTGACCGACTGGATGCTGGTTCTGACGTCCACCCGCCACCGGTGACCCGGACTGCGGTGGTCACCGGCGCAGCCCGCGGCATCGGGGCCGCCACCGTCCGGCGCCTGGTCGCCGGAGGCTGGTCGGTGGTGGCCATCGATCGGGGATCCGACGACCCTCGCCTGCCCTACGCCATGGGCACGGCCGACCAGCTGCACACCGTCATCGAGGCCGCGGGCGATCAGGCCCTCGCCGTGGTCGGTGACGCCACCTCTCTGACCATCATGACCGAGGCCATCGACATCGCCGAGCGCCGGTTCGGGGGCGTGGACGCAGTCATCGCCGCCGCCGGTGTCATCGCCGGCGGGGTGCCCCAGTGGGAGATGCCCGAGGACGAGCAGCAGGCCGTGCTCGACATCGACCTCGGCGGGGTGCTGGTCGCAGCCCGAGCCGGGATCCCGGCCCTCCTGCGTCGGCCTGCTCCCCGCCAGGGACGGTTCCTGGCTGTGGCCTCGGCCGCAGCCGCCCGCGGCATGCCCATGCTGGCCGTCTACAGCGCGGCCAAGGCCGGGGTGGTCGGTTTGGTCCGGGGCCTGGCCGCCGAGCTACGGGGAACGGGGATCACGGCCAACTCGGTGAGCCCCGGTTCCACCGACACGGACATCCTGGTCGAGAGCGCCCGGTTGTACGGCCTGGAGTCGGCCCAGTCCTTCGCCGATCAGCAGGTCCTCGAACGGCTGCTCGACCCGGACGAGGTCGCCGCCACGCTGCTGTGGCTGGCCGGTCCCGAGAGCAGCGGCATGACCGGTGCGAATCTCGCAGTGGACGGCGGCCTGACCCTTTGACCCCGCTGCCACCGGGCTGGCGCCTGGTGATCGACCGGTCGGTGCGAACCCTCGACGGCGGCAACGCGCTGGTCGGCGGGTATCCAGGACGGCTCCTCCGGCTCAGTGGGTCGGGACGGACCGCCCTCGCCGGCCTGATCGCCGGGAGCCGCGGCTCGGTGGCCGCTCGGCGCCTCGGGCGGCGGCTGGTCGACGCGGGCATGGCCCACCCCCGACCTCCGGCCGCCCACGACGTCGGCGACGTCACGGTGGTCATCCCGGCCAAGGACCGGGCCGACCTGCTCGAGCGTTGCCTCGACGCGGTGGGGCCCGACGTGCCCGTGGTGGTGGTGGACGATGGCTCCGCTCGCCCGGCCCCGATCGCCGAGGTCTGCCGCTGGCATCGAGCCCGACTGGTGGTGCGGGAGCACTCCGGCGGGCCGGCCGTGGCCCGCAACGATGCGCTGCCCGAGGTGCGCACCGACCTGATCGCCTTCCTCGACAGCGACTGCGTACCCCACCCCAACTGGCTCGTCGAACTGGTGGGCCTGTTCGGTGATCCCGAGATCGGTGCCGTGGCCCCACGGGTGCTTCCGATCACCGTCTCCCGAACGGGTCGAGCAACGTTTCTCGATCGCTACGGATCGGCCCGATCGCCGCTCGACCTCGGGCCACGCGAGGGCGAGGTGGGGCCGGGTCGGCCGGTCTCCTATGTCCCCACTGCGGCGCTGGTCGTCCGGCGTTCGGCCCTCGGGGCCGGGTTCGTGCCCACGCTGCGCTACGGCGAGGACGTCGACCTGGTCTGGAGCATGGGCGACGCCGGTTGGCACACTCGGTACGTCCCGTCGGTGACCGTGGACCACGGTGAGCCCAGCACCTGGCTCGGGCTCCTCAGCCGGCGGTACCACTACGGGACCTCGGCCGCACCCCTGGCCCGCCGGCACCGGGGTCGCCTCGCCCCTGCGGTGGTGCGGGCGTTGCCCGCGGCCGCCGTCGCCCTGGCCCTGGGCCGCCGCCCGATCCCGGCCGCCGCCCTGTCGGTGCTGTCCGGAGTGACCCTGGCTCGTCGGGCGGCCAAAGCCGGCATACCGCCGGATCTGGTGGCTCGCTGGAGCGCAGAGGCCCTCATTGCCACCGTGGAAGGCCTCGGTCGGGCCGGCACCGTCGTCGCCGGGCCGGTGCTGGTGGCGGTGGCGGCCACCAGCCGGCGCTACCGCTGGTCGGCTCTTGCCCTCTTGTTGGCGCCGCCGGTGGGCGAATGGCTGCGGCGGCGCCCTGCCCTTGATCCACTGCGGTGGTCAGCCGCCTCTCTGGCCGACGATTTCGCCTATGGCCTGGGCGTTTGGCGAGGATGCTTCCGAGAACGCGTGTTTTCTCCCCTGATTCCATCTTTACGGCCCATTCGCTGATCCTGCAACCGACTCACTGGGCTGCTGACCTGGGATTACGACCCCACCGCAAGGTGGGCTCCCTGCGCCCGTTGCCATTGAAAACATCGACCATGCACCAGGATCCGATTGAAAGCCATGTATAGTTCCCGAAGCAACTTCTGAGGTGCCCGGGCTGAGACCCAGGGGCGCCTGCCCCGGACCTAGGCGGTCACAGCCGGCCGGTATGTTCGGAAGTCACCGAGATAGAGATACCCGGATCGGCGCGTCTGCGCTCCATCGAGCCTGATGGCGTTGTACGCGTGCCGAACCGAGGCAGAAAGAGGACAACAGAACACGTAATCCCTGGGCCACACAAAACCGGCCGCACACCCTATGGCGCAAAGCCAGGACGAACGATGCCTTCCCGCTCGTCGTCCGGGGCGCGAATGCAATGGGCCGGAGCCCGCCAACACCGAGCAGAGGAAGGCGCATTCGCGCCCGACGAAGGGAGGTGCCATGCGGACCCGCATTGCACTCGCAGCGGCTATGCCCGTTGCTTTAATTTCGGCCGCCCTGGCGGTCGGCACGGAGGTGAGCTCTGCCCCTGCGCAGGCCACCCCGGCCAGTCAAAATGCTTCATTCACCACCCCGATTCCAAGCAAGGAACAAGCGTTCCCGGCTCTAGGGACCAGCCTGGTCCCGTTGACCGGCTTCTTTGGGACGTTCGGCTCGTCCGGAACGCAAGCGCCAGTGGTTGCATCGGTGACGCCACCGCCACCGCCGCCGGCACCGGCTCCGGCTCCGGCTCCGGCACCAGCGCCTGCTCCGGCACCAGCGCCCGCTCCGGCACCAGCGCCTGCTCCGGCACCAGCGCCTGCTCCGGCACCAGCGCCCGCTCCGGCTCCTGCGCCAACACCGGCTCCGGCACAAGCGTCCGGCTCTGACGCCACCAGTACGAACACGGCCGACTGGGACTGCATCCGCGAGCACGAGTCAGGCGACCAGTACAACAACTCGAGCGAGCCGAGTGGCGCGTACGGGATCCTGGAGTCCACCGCGTCTGAGGAGGGACTCCCCTGGCCGGTGTCGAGCGCATCACCCTCGGCACAGGACGCGGCTGCCCTCGACCTCTATGCCAAGTACGGCTGGTCGCCCTGGAGCACAGCACCTGGGTGCGGGCTCTGAGGTAACCGGTACTCGCAGAGCAAGCAACGAACGAACCGGCCGGCATCGGGTTGATGCCGGCCGGTTCGCGTCTCCGCGTTGGGCTGGCGGCGAGAGCATTCGGGGCGGAGTCACGGCAATCGGGTAGGACAGTGCCCGTGCATCGATCCCACCTGTCCCGCCGTCACCCCTTGGTCGCCGTCATCTGCACGTTGTGCGTGCTCGGACTGGCCGCCGCCGCGTGCAGCAGTCCGCCCGCCGCAGCTCCTGCTGGGCCGCGCTCGATCGTGCAGCTCGGCGACTCGGTGGCCTCGGGCGAGGGCACCCTGTACGGCTACACCTACGACACAAGCACGCAGCGCTGGACAGGCGGAAACATCGACGCCGTGTGGCCGGGGCCGTATCCGCTGTGCCACGACTCGCCCGACGCCTACGGCCACGTGTTGGCCACCCAGTACCGCGCTCACTTCGCCCAGTTCGCCTGCACAGGCAGTACGTTCGCCAACGGCATCACCGCGCCGAGGACGAACGCCGGCATCACGTACCGACCGGCGCAATTCGGCGACCTGACCACCAACACCAACATCAACACCGCATACGACGCGGCCCGTCCCGATCTGGTGCTGGTCACCCTGGGCGCCGACGACGTCCAGTTCTCGCCGATCGTCCGGGCGTGCGTGATCAACCAGCTGGCCCATGCCCTCGACCCCTCGACCAACCTCCAGTGCACGGCAGCCAATCCCGGACCTACGGTGCAGGCCGACGCGCTCGACCATCTCCCGATGTTGCTCACCAACCTGAAGACGCTGGCCCGCTGGATCAACCAGCGCGGCGCAGCCGATCATCGCGTGCCCAAGGTGGTGTTCACCAGTTATTTCGACCCCTTCCCGACCGGATCCACCAGCTGCCCCGACACCGCCCTGCTGGCCCCGACCCAGGTCAGCTACCTGTCGAGCCTGCTCCAGCAACTCAACGGCGACATCGTGCGAACGATCACCGGGCTCCACCTGGCCAACGTGGCCGTGGTCGACCTGTCGTCGGCCTTCGACGGGCACCGGTGGTGCTCGTCGGACCCCTGGGACTATGGGTTGTCGATCATCAGCCTGTCCAACCCATTCAGCCTGCTGTCCCAGGCCCCCTTCCACCCCACTCCCCGGGGACAACAACAGATCGCCAGCCGGGTCACGCCGGTCGTCAACCGCTTGTTCGCGTCCGGCTGAACGGGCCGAGTGGTCGGGTGCCGTCGATTCACGGGGCATAGGCCACGGACACATCGCCGTTGCTCGAGTCGGCCACGATGTGTCGGTCCGATGCGGGGTCGGTGTGCACCCCGACCGATCGGTTGCCGTTATCGGTGGTTGCGCTGACCAGATAGGAGGTCGGGCCCTGGGGCAGTCCGACGTTGGCGTCTCCGTTGTCACTCGTCGCCGTGACCGTCGTGGGCACGCCGGCGAACGTGAGGTCGACGTCGCCGTCGTGACTGGACGCTTGGACCTGGGACGACGTGAGTGCCGTTCCGGTGACGTCTCCGTCGTCACTGGACAGCTGCAAAGGGCCCGACGCCGACGCCACGTCGATGTCACCATCGGCACTGTGGAGGGCGAGTGCCCCCTGCACCCCCGAGACCGAGATGTCGGAGTTTTGCGAGGTGAGGTTGAGGGCCGCGTCGGACGGGACGGTGAGGCGCACCGACGTGCTGCACGTCCCCCAGCTCACGCCGGAGCATGACGCGGTGATGGTGAGGTCGGTTCCACTCTGCGTCTCGGTGATCGTCGGTTGATGGAACGACCACATTTGGTGCGCGGCCATGGTGACCTGGCCATCGGGACCGGGCTGCACGGTGATGCCGCCGTCGACGCTGACGTGGACAGTCGACACCGTTCCCACCAAGGTGCGGTTGACGTCCTTGGACTGGACCACGATCCCCGAGGCGGCCGACACCGCTCCGGCCCCGATGAAAGCCAGGGTGACAAGGACGGCAACACCAATGACCACGCGCTGGGCAGCTGATCGTTTACCGGTCACGTTCATCTCCTCACGACTCCAGAAACTGAAGCACGGCCAGAACCCGTCGGTGATCCTGGTCATCAGGGGACAGATCGAGCTTCAGGAAGATGTTGGCGACGTGCTTCTCCACTGCGCCGACCGACACCACCAGGGCCTCGGCGATGGCCCCGTTGGACCGCCCTTCGGCCATCAGCCTCATGACGTCGCGCTCCCGCGTAGTCAGCGTGCCCAGTGGGTCCACCCGGCGGCTGCGGGCCAGCAGCTGGGTGACCACCTCGGAGTCGAGGGCGGTACCGCCGGCCGCCACTCGCCGCAAGGCGTCGACGAACTCGTGCACATCGGCCACCCGGTCCTTCAACAAGTAGCCCACCCCGTCGGTGTCGCTCGCCAGCAACTCGCTGGCATAGCGCTCCTCGACGTACTGGGACAGCACCAGCACGGCAACGTCCGGCCACTGCTTGCGGATGACCAACGCGGCGCGGAGGCCCTCGTCGCTGAACGTCGGGGGCATGCGCACGTCCACCACGGCGATGTCGGGGAGGTGCTGCTCCATGGCCTTGAGCAACGAAGGGGCGTCGGCCACCTTGGCCACGATCTCGAAGCCCGCGTCCTCGAGCAGCCGAGCGATCCCCTCGCGCAAGAGCACCGAGTCGTCGGCGATCACCACCCGCATGGGATCACCGCCTCCAGCCGGGTGGGGCCGCCAACCGGGCTCGACACCGACAAGGTGCCGTCGACCGCGGCCAACCGGTCGACCAGCCCGGCCAGGCCGCCGCCGGGCGTGGCCGCCGCGCCGCCGTGGCCGTCGTCGGCCACCACGATCCGCATGACGGCGCCGTCCAGCCCGATGACGACGGTGGCATGGGTGGCGGTGGCGTGCTTGGCCACGTTGGTCACGGCCTCGGCCACGAAGAAATAGGCCACTGCCTCGCTGGTCCGCGTCGGGCGCGTGGGCAGGTCGACCTGCACGCTGACCGGCACCGGCGATCCGGCCACCAGCGCCGAGAGGGCGGCATCGAGGCCGCGGTCATCGAGCACCGAGGGATGGATGCCGCGGGCCAGGTCCCGGAGATCGGAGAGCGCTTCCTTGGCGCTCTCGTGGGCTTGGGACAAGAGCCGGTTGGCCTCCTCGGGGTCGGCCTCGAACTTGGCTTGGGCCCTTCCCAAGGTGATGGCCAGCGACACCAACCGGGGCTGCACGCCGTCGTGCAGGTCCCGCTCGATCCGCCGGCGCTCGGCATCGGTGGCGTCCACCACCCGAGCCCGAGACACCGACAGCCGGGTCACCTCGGTCGAGAGGCGGTCCCGGCGGCTCGGCCCCAGCATGGCCCGGGCCAGAGCCACGTCGACGGTGGCAAGGGCGCGGGTGATCCAGGGTGCGACGAACAAGATGACCACCCCGGCGGCACACAGGCCGGCCACGGCATCCGTCGGCGGAGTCCCGTGACCGAACCACCAGTTGCTGCCGCCGGGCACCGTCGACCGTATGTATGCGGGTAGGGCGACGAGGGCGGCTGCGATCGACCAGGTAGCCACCATCAAGGTTGCGAGCAACACCATGATGGGTCCCCGGACCAGCTGATAGCCGCACGGCTTCCACATCGCCCGCGACGTCAGCCAGGAACGCTGCCAGGCGAAGAAGGACTGACCGGGGAGACGCTGCGGAAGAACGGGGGCGGTGATCTCGACGCCGAAAAAGGTCCGGATCCGAGCGCGGTCCCACATGGCCAGGTAGCGGGTCAGGTGCAGCGTGGCCACCAGGATGACCGCGCCGATCAGGGCCAGAGGGAGCAATCCCATCCCGACTGCGATGAGGGTGACGATGGTCACGAAGGTGATGAGTCCGGTCACCAGGGAGGCGACCAGGGCGCTGGCGGCCAACCACGTCCGGGGTGCGAACGGCCCGAACACGACGGCCAGGACGCCATGGCCACTTCGGGGTACCGCTGCGCCCCGATCCCCCACCCCGGGGTGTTCCACGGTGAGGGGCGCTTGGGTCATGCTCACACCCTACGAAGATGTTCCTGGTGGCGACATCCGGCTGGCCCCCGAGACGGGGTGGGGTTGTCCCCCTATCCCATCCCTGTGTCGAGACCCGTCAACCCGTTCACGCTCCCTCGAGGGCGACCATCTCCAGTGCTTCGGCCTCTACGGCGGTGTCTGCCTGCTGGGTGGCGAACTTGGGGATGATCACCGCGGCGATGAGGGCCATGAGCACCGCCACCCCGGCACCGTAGAGAAAGGCCTGGTCGTACCCGGAGGTCAGGGCCACCCCGGTCAGGGTGGGGCCGGCGTGGTGGCCGGCAAGCACGTGGTCGGTGCGGGTGATGGCCAGCGTGGCCAATCCGGCCAGACCGATCGCCGCCCCCACCTGCCGAGAGGTGTTGATCAGCCCCGATGCCAGCCCGGCGTCCCGGACGGGCACGCCGCCGGTCCCGGCCATAGTCATGGGCACGAAGCAGGTGGCTAGCCCTAGGCCGACAAGGATGCTCGGCACCAGGATGTGGACGAGATACCCGTCACCGGGCGAGAGCTGGGCCATCCACAGCAGCCCGGCCGCCCCGACCAGCGGACCGACCGTGAGCAGGGTGCGGGGTCCCACCCGACCGACGAGCTTCCCGGCGATCAACGACGCGGCCAGGCTGCCCAGGGTCGCCGGGAGCAGGGCCAGCCCGGCCTGCAACGGGCTGTACCCGTTCACCTGCTGGATGAACAGCGACATGAAAAAGATGAAGGCGGTGAGGACGGCACCGAGCAGCAGCGCGATGGCATTGGCCCCCGACAGCGAGCGGCTGGCAAAGATCCGCAGGGGAACGAGGGGGTGCTTGACCCTGCTCTCGATGATCCCGAACGTCACCAGCAGGACGGCGGCCACGGCCAGGAGCACCAGCGTGTGGGCCGACCCCCAGGAGTAGGTATCGGTCGTCACGATGGCGTACACCAGCGC
Source organism: uncultured Acidimicrobiaceae bacterium (assembly GCA_963781305.1). Classification (GTDB taxonomy): domain Bacteria; phylum Actinomycetota; class Acidimicrobiia; order Acidimicrobiales; family RAAP-2; genus DASXMT01. The sequence goes on along the minus strand of CAWAFL010000011.1, from coordinate 817,413 downwards.
GGCCAGTCCGGTGGTCACGGTGATGGCACCGGGCAAGTCCAGGCTGCGAAGGCCAGAGAGGGTGCCCCGCGATTCGGTCAGCGAGCGAACGGCGGCGATGAGCAGCACGATGCCGATGGGGACGTTGACGAACAGCACCCACCGCCAGTCAAAAGCCTGGGTGAGCACGCCGCCGAGCACGGCTCCGAATGCCCCGCCGCTCGCCGCCGTCGCCCCCCATGCAGTAAGGGCGCGGGTCCGCTCCTTGGGCTCGGTGTAAGTGGTGGTCAACAGGCTCAGCGTGGCTGGAGCCAGGATGGCTCCGCCGAGGCCCTGCACGGCACGGGCCGCAATCAGCATCCCGCCGCTCTGAGCGAACCCGCCGGCCACGCTGGCCAGGGTGAACAAGGCCAGACCGATGATGAAGACCTTCTTGCGCCCGAACAGGTCAGCGGCGCGACCGCCGAGGAGGAGGAAGCCGCCAAAGGTCAGGGTGTACGCGTTCACGATCCACTGCTGGGCGGTGGAGCTCAGGTCCAGGCTGTGCTTCATCGCCGGCAGGGCGACATTCACGATCGAGATGTCGAGCACGACCATGAACTGGGCCATGCAGGCGATGACGAGGACGGCCCAGCTGGGGACCGGGCGTCGAGATCGGGCGGCAGGTGTGCCGAGATTGGCAAGATCGGTCATCAAAACTCCACATCAGTCACAGGGGTCGGCACGCGCAGCGCACGGGTGTACGCACGGCATGTCCGGAGAGATCGTTCACAGCGGTAACAAGTACATAATCATAAACCATTGTGGATTGTCAATCGTTGACCATGGCCCATGACTTCTGCTACCCTGACCGCCGTGAGCACAACCGCCACCCAGAGCACGGGTACCCAGAGCACGGGCACCCAGGGCACGCCCGCCCCGGACGGCCCGTCGCGCCCCGAGCCGGGCACGACCGCATGCGGGAAGACGGCGGCATGTGAGGCGTGGGAGGGCATGCGGGCCCTGGTCGTGGGGGACGAGGCCTTCGGCGAGGTCCGCCGGATCAGTGCCGAGGTCGGCCTCACCGCGGCGCTGATGAAGGCGCTGTTGAAGCTCTCACCTGAGCACCCGGTGGCCATGCGCGAGCTGGCCGATCAGTTCGGCTGTGATGCCTCGTATGTGACCGCGCTGGTCGATGGCCTGGAGAAGGCGGGCATGGCCGAGCGACAGGCCCATCCCACCGACAGGCGGATCAAAGTGGTCGTACCGACGAAGAAGGGCAATGCCACGGTGGCCAGGGTGGAAGGCCTGCTCTCCAAGCCGCCGTCCTCGTTCGGGCGGCTCTCGCCGGCCGAGCAGGATCAGCTGCGGGACCTGGTGAGCAAGCTCAACGAGCCGGCACCGGATCACCCCGGCCCCTGACCGGCGCCGTGAACGTGGTGTCATTGGTGCCGTCGGTCACCGAGACGTTGCTGGCCTGGGGTATCGAGCCGACGGCCTGCACCCGGTTCTGCGAGCAACCCGGGCGCGTCCATGTGGGCGGCACCAAAGACCCCGACATCGGCCAGATCGTCTCGCTGGCGCCCGACCTGGTGGTGGTCGACGAGGAAGAGAACCGCCGGGAGGACTACGACGCTCTGGTCGCCGCAGGGGTGCCCGTACACGTCCTGGCCATGCGGGACCTGGCCGACGTGAACCCGGGCATGGACGACCTCGCCCGGCGCGTCGGCACCCGCTGGGAGCCGATCCCGACACCGCCGCGCCGTCCGATCACCATGCGCGCCTTCATCCCCATCTGGCGGCGGCCGTGGATGGCGCTCGGCGCGCCAACCTACGGGGCGTCCCTACTGTCGGCCCTCGGGATCGGGAACGTGTTCGCCGACCAGCCCTATCCGACGGTGACTCTGGAGGAGGCCACGGAGCACCGACCCGGTGTGGTCCTGGCCCCGAGCGAGCCCTACCCCTTCACCCGCAGACAGCTCCCCGAGCTCGAGTCGGTGGCCCCCACCGTGTTCGTCGACGGCAAGGATCTCTTTTGGTGGGGAGCGAGGACGGCGGGAGCGCTGGAACGACTCGACCTGGCCCTGGCCGACCTCCGATGACCCGTCGGTCCTCCCTCGCGGCGGCACCGGTCGCCGAATAGGCGACACCCGGATCTCTTTCGCTAGCGTGCGGTCCGTGTCGACTCCGGCGTTGGAACTCTGGACTGTGCATGCGCCAGTCGTGCGTCACACAGTTGCGACTGCCGTCAAGGCAGAGGCCGACGGATGGGACGGCATCACCTTCGGCGATTCACAAAATCTGGTCGGCGATGTCTACGTCGAGATGGCGTTGGCGGCGGCGGCCACATCCCGAATCAAGCTGGCAACGTGGGTCACGAACCCTCTCACCAGGCACCCGGCGACCACCGCGTCTGCTGCCGCAACCCTCCAAGTCGAGTCGCAGGGACGGATAGAGATCAGCATTGGACGAGGTGATTCGGCCCTCGCTCACCTGGGCCTGGCGCCGGCTCCGATCGCCGCGTTCGCCACGTACGTGGAGCAGGTGCAGCTCTACCTGCAAGGCAAGGACGTGCCGTTCTCGCCCGCTTCGCAGGCGGGAGCCGGGTTCCGGTCGGTGGGCACTCTGGGCCTAGGAGTAACGCCCGACGCGAGTCGATTGCGTTGGCTGCCGACGGACGTTGCCAAGGTGCCACTCTTCGTCGGGGCGACAGGCCCCAAGGTCATGACGGTTGGTGCCCTGTTGGCCGATGGGGTCATTGTCTCCGTGGGAGCCGACAGGCAACGCGTGGAATGGGCCATGGACACGATTCGCTCGGTAGCGCGGGACGACCGAGAAGACCCGCTGGTCGTGGGCGTGCACTTTCCTGTTGCCGTGCACCAGGACCGAGCTGTAGCGCGAAAGCTCGTCGCCTCCAAGGTCGCCACCCATGCCCGATTTTCGATCATGAATCGCACGGTGGCCGGTCCGGTCACCGACACGCAACGGCATCAGCTCGAGACCATTCGCTCCGCATACGATATGAACAACCACGCACGACACGACACGAGCCAAACGGCCGTATTAACGGATGACATCGTTGACATGTATGCCATCGCCGGGCCCCCGTCCTACTGCATTGAACGTCTCGGGGAACTGGCGCAACTCGGATTCAACAAACTTCTGATCAACACCGCATTTCCGGGCACGGATCCGAACGCGGAGGAAGAGTCCCGGCGTCGCCTGGTGGAGGAAGTCCTGCCCGCCCTGCGCTGACCGAGCATGGCTAGACAGCGAGCATGGCTAGACAGCGAGCATGGCTAGACAGCGAGCATGGCTAGACGGGCAGTGCCCCGTCCGCATCTGAGCTCTGGCCCAGGTAGCTGGCCATGACGACATCGCTATCGAGATCGGCTGCCTGTCCCGTCCAGCTGATCCTTCCCCTGGTCATCATGTAGACCAGATCGGCGATTTCCATCACCCGGTTGATGTACTGCTCGACGATGACCAACGCGGTGTTGGTGGCAGACAATTGCGTGAACGATTCAAAAATATCGTCCACCACCATCGGCGCCAAACCCATCGACACTTCGTCGAAGAGAATGACCCGCGGTTCACACAGGTAGGCGCGGGCCAGCGCCACCATCTGCTGCTGGCCACCCGATAGCGATCCGGCAACCTGGTGCATACGGTCGCGCAGCAGAGGGAATGCCTCTACGGCTGGATCGATGGACGGGTCGTCGATCCACGGTGGAATCTGGAGCTCCAGGTTCTCCTTCACGGTCAGCGAACGGAAGATGCCCCGCCCCTCGGGGATGAGGCATACGCCCTGACGGACCCGTTGATGCGGCTGCTCACGGGTCACGTCGATGCCGTCGACCAGGACCGCTCCCCTCACGGGCTGGAGCAACCCGGAGGCCGTGCTGAGCAGCGTCGTCTTGCCCGCCCCGTTGGCTCCGATGAGGGCCACCACGGAGGCCGGCGGCACCTGGATGTCGATGTCGTGCACGACGAGGGTCTTCCCGTAACCGGCTTCCACACCGGCCAGTTCGAGGACGGGGACCACGCCGCCGCTTGAACCCCCACTCATACCGACGGCGCCTTGTTCAGTCCCTCATCCGCCGGCGTGGCATCGCTCTCGGTACCCAGGTAGGCGGCGCGAACGACCTCACTGGAACGGGTCTCCTCCGGGCTGCCCGAGTAGATGAGGGTACCGAAGTCCATGACATAGATCTCCTCACAGATGCTCATCACGAGGGCCATGTCGTGCTCGACCAACAAGATGCCGGTCCCCCGCTCGGCAACGACCCGAACGAGGATGTCGCCAAAGGCGCGGGTTTCGACGGGGTCAAGACCGGACGAGGGCTCGTCGAGCAGCAGGAACCCGAATGGTCCGGCAAGACAACGGGCCAGTTCGACCAAACGCCGTTGGCCGGTCGACAACGAGCCCGCCTGCTCGCCCGACAACGACTCGATCCCACACAGGGCCATGGCTTCGGTCACGCCGGCGGCCACCTTCGCCTGATCACCGGGCCTGCCTACGAGGTGTGATCGAACGCCGGCCCCGGCCATGCCGGCCTCTCGGCCGAGGGCCACGTTCTCTGCCACCGTGAACGAGTCGCACAACTCCATCTGTTGGAAGGTCCGACCGAGGCCAAAACGGGCCCGAGCGGCCGACCCGTACCGTGAGATGTCCCTGCCGTCCAATCGAAACGATCCTGCATCGGGATGGACGAGGTTGGTACATGCGTTGAACACGGTGGTCTTTCCGGCCCCGTTGGGCCCGATGAGCCCGGTGATGCGCGTGGGTCCGGCCGAGAGGGTGAGGTTGTCGACGGCCACCAAACCGCCAAAACGGACGGTGAGGTTGGAGATCTCGAGTCCGAGTGGCCTGGTCGCTCCGAGGGACACTGTCGACGAACCATCGGCGGCCGCAATGTCTCCTTCCCCTTGGAGGCGAACACGCTTGTGACCCCAGCGGTCGATAGCCGCACGCCAGCGCTGGGGCATCAACCCCCTCTGGTAGCCGAGCGCCGCCAATACTGCTCCCACGCCGAAGAACATCTGGAGGTACGTCGACGTCTCGCCCGAAGAGATGTACGCGGGCACCAACACGATCCCGGCAGCAGCTGCCACTGCGTTCCAGGGGACCCCCCCGAGGACCAACATGATGAGGGCCATGATCGTCAACGAGAGGAACGGGTCGAAGCTGGCACCGTTCACCTGTTCGACGACCATGCCGATCAGTGCGCCGGAAATGGCGGCAAGGAACGCGGAGATGCAGAACACCAAGACGCGGGTGACGTTGAGACTGGTCCCACTGGTGGTCAGTGCGGTTGGCGACTGCGACATGGAACGAAGAACGCGTCCGAGCCGACCTCGTTCCAACGCCACGACGACCACGGCGGCGATGGCGGCGATGGCGAGGACCAAGTAGTAGAAGCCGTCATCGGTGTCGAGATGGATCCAGCTCAGATTGGGCTTCGGCATCGGAAGCCCGGTATCGACCACTCCGAACATGACATTGGTTTGGTAGAACATCTCGGACAGCAACAGCCCGAATCCGAAGGTGGCCAGGGCCAGGTAGAGGCCGGAGAGGCGGATGGCCGGAATGGCGAGGAGGGCACCGATGGGCACGGCGACCAATCCGGCGAGGAGCAGGGCCACCAACCAAGGGATGCCAGCTCCCACCGACAGCTTCGAGAAGGCGACAGCCCCGATGGCGGCGAAACCGAGCTGACACAGGGACACCTGTCCTGAGGTGCGCACCAGCAGGCTCAAGGAGAGGAACAAGATGACGTAGGCCAGGAACGTCGTCCATGAGGTAATGCGGAACCCGGCGAACTGCGGCACGGTGATCAGGAATGCCGCCACGAGGATGCCGATGATGGTCTGTGCCCGAGCGGGAAACTGCCACGGTATCGGACGGCGGACCAAAGCCACCGAGCGAACGACGAGAAGCTTCCGGCGCGGGAACACCAGCAGGACCACGAAGAGCACGATAAAGGGCAGGCTGGCGGCCAATCCCCCCAGGATGGACGTGGATGACACGTATTTTGTGATGAGGGCCTCGGCCACTCCGATGACCACACCACCGATCCACGTCATGGGCAGGCTTACGAAACCGCCAATGGCCGCAGCACCGAAGGCCTCGACCACCAAGAGGGTGAGCGCTGATGCGCTGAGGCTCACGCTGGGTGCCAACAACAGGCCCGACGCCATGGCGAACATGACGCCGATGATCCAGGCCAGGCGACGAACCCGTGACGGGCTGGTTCCGGCCAACCCGAGAAGGTTCGGGTCGTCGACGACGGCCCGCATGGCCTTGCCCATCCGGGCCGTCCGGAAGAAGACGTACAACCCTGCCGTTGCTATCAGGGAAATGAGAAACGTGATCAACTGCTCGTAGGTCACGCCCGTGCCGAAGATGGAAAAGGTCGACTGGGGCAAGAAGTGGGGGAAGGGCCGGTCCTCGGAACCGTAGAGGACGAGGAACAATGCCTCGACACTGATCAAGACCCCGACGGTCGCCACGATTCCCCACAACATGGTGGTCCTCGACAGGCCCCGGGCGAACGACTCGAAGCCGATGCCGACCAGCGCGCCCAGTACCAGGACGGAGATGGCCGCGGCCAACCCCCAGGCCACGCCGTTCTGAACCCACAGGAAGTAGAAGACGTATGCGGCGATGGTGGCCAGCGCCCCATGGGCGAAGTTGAAGATGCCCGAGGTCTTGTAGGTGAGAACCAGCCCCACTCCGGCCAGGCCGTAGACCGATCCGATGGCGATCCCGACGACGATGAGGGGCAGTACGCCGTTTATACCCATATGACTGTCACCATGTGATTGGTCCCTTTCGGTCCCTGTCCCCACCTGCGCCCTGGATCGGGGGCCGCATCGGGCCCCCGAAAGGTCACGGTGATAGGTGAGTCGGTCAACGGTGGCGCCGCCGATAGATCCGCTTCGACCATCGGGAGCCGGCTGGCGCTAGGAGGTCGCCGGCGGGCACTTGAACGCTCCACCATCTATGGCCACATATTTGCCATCGGTCTGCTTCATGAGTGCGTAGCACGTCGAGTTGGTCTGTTTGGTGGCACTGTAGGACTGCGGACCGATGAGGCCACCGAGGGTCTCGTTCTTCACCTTGGTGAGGCTGGTCGTCAGCGCAGCCGGTGTGTTCGACTTCATGGTCGATGCCGCCTTGGCGAACATCTGGAAGTCAGACCATACGTAGGCCAAGGCCTGGTTGTACCCGGTCGACTTCAGGATGGCCGGCGCGTACTTCTTGATGGCATCGTGAAACGCCGTGGTTGCCGGGCTGTTGTTCAGAACATACGGGAAGACGCCCTCGGCAACGATCGAACCATTCATGGCTGGTTCCTTGAGGAAGGTCGGACCGTCGCCCGGTGAACTGGCCAGCCACGTCGGGTGATAGTTCTGCGAGGCACAGCCCTGGGCGAGGGATACCACGGTATTTCCCTGCAATGCGGGAATGATGGCCGTGGCCCCAGATTGTTTGGCCGACACGCAATAGGCGGTGTAACTAGGGGCTGATTCCGGTGCCGCCGAGCTATAACTGAGCGTCATCCCGTTGGCTGTCGCTTGGGTCTGTATAACCGGTACGAACTGCTTGCACACGGCTGCTTCTGCGCAGTAGATAACGGCGATCTTCTTGGCATTCACGAGCTTGGCCGACGCAACCGATCCCGCCTGCACCGACAGCGCACCTCCCCCGACCGGAAAGAAAAGGAGGTCGCTCGGCGCCGCCGGGTTCGCCGTGGCCCCGATGAGGGGCACCTTGGCGCCCTGCAGGTAGGTCGAGTACCCGGTGCCGCCGTTGCTCGAGCTGCCGACGATGGCTATGGCGTGGTCCTGTTGCACCAGCTTCTGCGCCGCCTGGAGCCCGAGACTCGGGTTGGCCTGGTCGTCGGCCGTGATCACCTTCACCTGATGCCCGTTGATCCCCCCATGAGCGTTTGTCCAGCTCTGCCAGGCCTTGATGAGCGGGACTATCTCGATGTAGTCCCCCGATGCGGGACCGGTGTAGGTGCCGATATTGCCAATGACATAGGTGGAAGGGGCGGCCCCCGCCGGCGATCCCACCAGCGCCACCGAGCTGAACGTTGCTGCCGCCAGGCAACAGAGCGTCAGCAACACCCGCGACAGCGCCCTCAATGGATGCCGAACGTGAAGCCGAGTAAACATGGTCCCCCCTTTGTTCCGTCTCTGACACTCCGGCTCTCACACTGTGGCGAGCCGCGTCACCCGCACCGGGAGGCCACCCCCAGCCCTCGCTGGAACCCCAACCAACCGGTCGTTTGATACCACATAACGTATCAATACGGGCGCCACTTGGCAAGGGTTTAGCCGGAGAAGTATGGCGCCCTTTCGACGTATCGGTGCCGCCACCGAATGCCGGCTTCTAGCCGACATGCGAACCGCCCCTATGGCGACCATGCATCCCTCACGACTGCGCGCAAAAGAGGCGCAATGCCTCGGATGAGCCTTTCCGGCATTGCGCGAATAGAACGTTCAACTCACAACCGGAACCGGATCCGGAACGGTCCATGCGGCCGCATCCTGTCAAACACGGATCCCGAGAGTGACGTCATGGGACAGCGGAACTTACATGGGCGTGGCTCGGCAGACTCGGGGCCGGCTCCACGCGAACCGACCGCTCCTCCACGAAGACGTATTCGAGATCACAGCGACCGATCCTGGTATCGGTAGCGGATCTTGTCGAAGACGAAGCTGGTCGAGTCATCGAGTCCCACCGAGTAGATGGCGCTCTCCTCGTTGCGCCCGCCCGTGACCGGATCGGTTGTCTCCAAGAGCTGCGCAAGGACCTCCGGATCCTCGCCCGGACTCAGCTCCTCTGCCGTGCCGTGCATCATCGCCCCCTTGATGGCGTAGTAGGACGATCCCGTCGGCTTGCTCTCGACGACGCAGCACACCCGGCCGTCGCTCACGATGTGCTGATAGGACCGGGACTTGGTCGGGACCCTGAAGTAGACGCGATCGTCGATGAACCGGTAGGCCACCGCGTCGGCCCACGGCCGATCGTCATCATCGATGGTGGCCAGGATAAGGCGGGTGTCGGAGGACAAGAAGTCCCGTAGCTCCTCCGGGGTCATCTTGATGTCGGCATGTTCTCGTGGCATCGGACTACCTCTCCCGGACGTCTTCGAGCCAGGCCACCTGTTCGGGAACCACTTCCCAGATCACCCGCACCCGATCACGGATGCGCTCGACCATGATCGCCGCTCGCTTCAGCCAATCCTCGGGATCTTCACCGACGAATTTCTCGGGTGCGTCCTCCACGCTCTTCACCCCTTCCATGCCTATGCCCCTGGCCTCGACGACGCCGGGCGGGGCGTCGTCGGCCAGCGTCTCCTCGGCCGAGAGGAGGCGGGCTTGTCCCCGGATCTGCACGGCCTGGAATTCCGGGTCGTCCGAGTTGGTGGTGACGAGGCAGCACACGTGGGGATCCCGCTCCAGGTTGTGGTGCTTCAGGCTGGTGGCATACATATTCATGTAGTACTGGCGATCGGCATAGAACCGGGCCATCGGATGACAGGTCGGTGACCCGTCCTTCCTACGCGTGACCATGAACGTGCGGCTGGACCGCTCGATATGGTCGTCCATGTCGTCGGGTATCGCTGCTCGGCTTTTGGTTGTCATCCCCTCGTCCCTCGTGCTCTGGTTGGTACTGCGCTCACGTGAACACCCCTTCCTCCTCCAGGCCGGCCACCTCCTTGCCGGACAAGCCCAGTAGTTCCTTGAAGATCGTGTCGTTGTCCTCTCCCATGGCCGGTCCGGCCCGGTCGAGGATCAACGGAGTGGCCGACAGTCGCCCACCGAGACGGATCAGCGGCCACCGCGCTCCCGCCCCGTCGACGGTGGTGAGCAGATCCCGAGAAACGACATGAGGATCGGCGAACAGGTCGTTGGCCCGAAACGAGGGCATGGCGGCGACGCCGGCGGCTTGCAGGGTCTGGGTGACCTGGGCCGCGCTGCGATCCGCTGTCCATTGGCCGACGAGGTCGTCGAGCTCGCGCCGCTGCTCCCACCGGGACCAGCCGGTGGCGAAGCGGGGGTCCTTCGACCACGGTGGATGACCCATGGCCGACGCCATGGCTTCCCACTGGCCGTCGTCCTCCACCGCGATGCTCACCCAGCTCTCCTCCCCCCGGCATCGATAGCAGTTGTGCGGGGCCTGGCCTGGCTCGTCGTTCCCGGTTCGGCTGGGAACAGTGCCGGTAGCCGTATAGGCGAGAATCGAATCGCCGATCAGGTTGGACTGCGCCTCGATCGACGAGAGGTCTATGTGGGTCCCCTGGCCGGTGGCTTGATGGTGGGCCAGCGCGGCCACGAGGGCGAACCCGCCATGGACCCCGACGATGATGTCGCCACCGACTCGGATTTGGGTCGGTGGTCCGTCCTCGTACCCGGTCATGTCTCCCAAGCCGGAAAGGGCGACGAACATCGGTGCGTACCCGGCAAAGCGGGCATACGGTCCGCGCTGACCGGCCATCGAGGACGACAGCATGATGATGTCCTCCTTCACCGACTTGAGGGCCGGATAGCCGAGGCCGAGGCCATCCATCACGCCGGGACGGAAGCTCTCGGCCACGACATCACACTGGGCCACCAATCGCTTGGCCAACGCCACCGCTTTCTCGTGGCGCAGGTTCAAGGTGATCGCCTTCTTTTGCCGATTGGTCGTCGAGCCGGTGAACGCGCTCCGGCGGAGGACGTCGAGTCGGAGGCTGGTCTCCACCTTGATGACCTCGGCACCCAAGCTGGCCAGGGTCATGGTGGCCATCGGACCGGCCACCGCCCAGGTGAAGTCGAGTACCCGTGTGCCGCTGAGCGCCCCCGTCCGGGCGGCGGCTGGTGCCGCTTCACCCAGGGTGGGCGACCGGGACGGGACACGAGTTGCCCGGGCCGTGCCGGAGGATCGCGGTGCCTTCCCGAACACCTCGCCGTCGTGCTGGCCCAGCCGGGGAGCCGGCCCCGGTCGGGGTCCCTGGCCCGAGAAGCGCCATGGCCCGGTTGGATAGCGGTAGGTGCCGGCCACAGGGTGGGAGACCTCGTGAAGGTAGCCACGTTCGATGATCTGATCGGAGCCCACCACCTCGTCGATGGCGTGGTAGGGCGCAACGGTGACACCTGCCGCTTGTCCTGTCTTGACCAGCTGGTCCCTGGTCAGGGTGGACAGGAATTCATCTAGCCGCGCATTGATCTCGCCGGTGTGGAGCAACCGGGTCTCCTCGGATTGGGCCCACTCCTGCTGGGCCCACTCCGGGTCTCCCATCAGATGGACCAGCGCCCGCCATTGGTGCTCCTCGTGGAAGGTGAACTGCAGGTAGCCGTCCTGGCAGCGCATGATCCCGCCGAAGGGCACTGCCAATGAGGTTCGAGTGGGAACCTCGCCCTCGCTGAGCCAGCCCTGGAACTCGAAGAAGTTGAGGCCGATGAGCGCGTCCTGTTTGGAGAGGTCGATGACCTGGCCGATACCCGACGCCCGAGCATGGATCACGCCGGCCATGGCCAGGGTTGCGGCATAGGTCGCCAGCTTGTACTCGGCGGCGAACCGTCCCTGCCTGAGCGGTGGGAGCGTGGCCGTATCGGGCTTGAGGTGCGAAGCCACCGGAGTCAGGTAACCCTCTCCGGCGCCGTGAAAGGTGGTGAGCGGCGTTGCCTCGAAGTCCTTGTAGGGACCGGACGTCCCGAACGGGGTCATCCACAGGACGACCAGGTTGGGATGGTCGCGCACCAGTGCCGCCGGATCGAGATGGTTGGCCGCCAGCTCGGCCGGCGACCGATCGGTGATGAACAGATCAACCTGCCCGACCAGCTCCCCCATGCGCCGACGTCCGTCGGCACTGCCGGCGTCCACTCGCACTCCCCGCTTGGACGTGTTGAGGTGCATGAAGAGGATGCTGGTGTCCTCGCTGTGGCGGTCGTCGATGAACGGTCCGACGCGTCGAGCCCTGTCACCGTCCGGCGACTCGACCTTCACGACGTCTGCTCCGAGGTCGGCCAGGAGTTTGGCCGAGTACGGAGCGGCGACCATCTCGCCCCATTCGAGGACGCTCAATCCTTCGAGGAATCCCTCCGGCACGTCCGTACCAGCCTCTGACCCGATCCGATCGGTGTGCTGATCCCCGGTCATGCCGCCTGCTTCATCGGAAATTGAGTCACGAAGGCTCTCCGTACGGCTCGTCTAGGTTGCCGATAGACACCTCTCAACCGTCCCAGCCCCCCACATCTGCAGTGCGCGGGGCTTGACCCGGTCCCATCCACAACCGTGCCCCCGGTAATCAGGTAATCGAGCAATGAATCCCTCCTGCCCGTCGGTCGACCGGTGACTTCTTTGAACTACCGGTTGGTAGGTTGACTTTAAACAGAAAGGTTACGGCGGGAAAGAACGCTACGCAACAGGGATATGGCCAGCCCGCCCGACATCAGGGGCACCGAAATCGGCCAGTAAGAGCGACGAACGAGGAAGCGTGGCAGGCTCGAGTCGTCTGCTGGCACTCCCGCCCGACCGAGATCCTGAGGTCTCCCATGTCCCCCCCTGTCGCCGTCATCACCGGGTCCAACACGGGCATCGGCAAGGAGACCGCCGTCGGCCTGGCCGCCATGGGCATGACCACCGTGCTGGCCTGCCGCAATCCCGACAAGGCGGCTGGCGCCGCGGCCGAAGTGCGAGAACGCGCCGCCTCAGACGCTGTCCATGTCGTGGCCCTCGATCTCAGCGACTTGGCCTCGGTCGCCGCGTGTGCCCAACAGATACTGGAGCGATGGGATCGACTGGACGTCCTGGTCAACAACGCCGGCGGCATCTGGTCGAAGCGGGAAGAGTCGGCGCAGGGATTCGAGCAGACCTTTGCCGTCAACCACCTGGGCCCGTTCGCACTGACGCTGCTCCTCCTCGACCGGCTGGTGGCCTCGGGCCCCAGCCGCATCGTGAACCTGTCCTCGTTCGGTCACCATGCCGCCGTGTTGGGCATGCGCTGGGAGGACCTGAACGCTGACCGGCGCTACAGCACGTTCGGCGCCTACGCCCAGTCCAAGTTGGCCAACATCCTCTTCACCCGGGCCCTGGCCGCTCGCCTGGACGGTACCGGGGTCACAGCCAACGCCGTGCATCCGGGCCCCGTCCGGAGCGGGTTCGGGATGGACGGCGACCTACGCGGCATCACGCGGATCGGGAACGAGCTGGTGCGTCCGCTGGAGATCTCCCCACAGGCCGGGGCCATCACCAGCATCCACGTAGCCACCGCCCCCGAGCTCGAGCACGCCACAGGTGGTTACTACGCCCGCGGAAAGCCCGGTCGGATGTCCAAGCGGGCTCGATCCCATGCCGATGCCGACCGGCTCTGGCGGGTGAGCGAGCAACTGATCGCCAAAGCCGGGTTCTCGCTGCCCTGATCAAGCGGCACGGCGAACGCGCCCTGATCAATCGGCACGGCGAACACGGCGCTCGGTGGTCCCAGGCCAGCTCTCGCCGGTCCGGGACCACCGTCGTCGCCATGCTCATGCATTACGGTCCTGATGGATCAGTTCTGGTCGTTCCCGTGCCGGTTGAAGACATCCGGCCCGAAGGGCACCAGCCCTGGGGCGGCGGCGAACCCGATATGACCGAGACCGTCCGTCCCGCCAGTCGTCAGACCGAGCAGATCCTCGTAGCTGCGGAGGGCCGAATAGTGGTTGTACGAGCCGGTGGTGTCCTCGCTACCGGGAGTGATGTACCGGCTGTTGAGCAGGAGCGCCCCGACCTTGCCTCCACCTGGTGCCGAGTTGGTGATCGCCGTCGACGAACGTCTCCGGGCGCCGCGGTGTTGGGACCGGGCTGCTCGTAGCAGCAGGAGCTGTTCGAGGGAGGATCCCCCGCGGCGGTCTCCGACTCATCGAAGGTGAGGACGACCAGCATGCTCCCGGACCGGTAGGCCGGGGAATTCAGGATGGTCGGCATCCAGTGCTGCAGCCAGGCGTCGATGGCCACCAGGCCACCGGCGTGGGTTCCGTCGTCGTTGAGCCCGACACAGGGGTTGTCGTGGCCGTCATCGCAGGTGTTGGGGGTCACGAACCCGAACATCGGCGTCGTGTCGATGCTGGACAGGTCACTCACCAGGTGGCCGGTAGGCGATGGCGTCCCATTGCTTTCCAGTGTCCCGAGCGGTACCTCGTTGGCATTGCACAACGCCTGGTTGTCGATGATGGAATGGAAGTAGATGAAGGGATTGTGCCGGTTGGCATACTGGTCCGAGGTGGTGGCGCCCTCCGCGTTGTCAGCGCCTCCGACCGTCGGATGGGCGCAGTCGGTCCCTCCGGTGGGATCGGCGGTGCCCCCGTCCCGGCTCGGGGTATTCCCCATGTCCCCGGCATACTCCCGCCAACTGGCGACATCTGTCTTCGGGTTGGGTGGATACGCGGCGTCCAACTGATCGGCAATCGTGGGGCGCCGTGCCTGGTGGCCGTGGGTGCCGGGTAGATGCAACCGTTGCCATCGACCTGACCCGGATTCGTCGACGGGAACGGGTCATCCGTTCCCGGGTGCCACGTTCACGTAGACAGTGCCCGAGCTCGAACCGGCAGTCGCCCTTGGTCATATTGGTCGGGGCCTGGCCGGAGACCTGGGCGATGTAGTTGTCCAGGCTGTTGTGGCCGGTGCCGTAGTAGTTGTCGATGAGCTCTCCTTGCTGGCGGAGGGTTCCATTGAGATAGGTCGCCGGCGAACCGGGACCCCAGGTGGTGGAGAAGCCGGAGTTCTCCATGTCGATCACCAGAATGTGCTCGATGGCCCCCGGAGGGAGGGCGGCGCGGACCGTTTGCCCGGATCCGTTCCCCATCCCTTGCTGAGGGTGGTGATTGATCTCCGTTCGCCACTGCGATCGGGATCGATGCTGCGACCACCGCGATACCGGCTGCGGCGATCAGCCATCCGCGTCGTGCAGTGCGGGGACTTCGAATCATACTGGTGTCTCCTATCTGTAGGTGGTCGAGACACTGTGTCCCCGGGAACATGAACAACGCGGCGACGCAACGGACAGGTCCTCGTAAAATCTCTTCAAAGGTTGTGCAACACGGGCCCCAGGTGTCAGCAGAGTGAAAGTGGGTATCCGGTACGCGTGATTCAACCCAAGGACCCGGCCGAAGCCATCGCCCCGATGGTCGATCGCCTCGACTACCCCCTCTTCGTCGTCACCGTGGCCTCGCCCGAGGAGCGCAGCGGCTGCCTGGTGGGCTTCGCGACGTCAGTGCAGCATCGAGCCGCCCCGGTACCTGGTCTGCGTCTCCAAGGTGAACCACACCTGAACCTGGCCAAGACGGCAGACGGCTTGGCCCTTCACCTCCTCGGCGCCGATCAGCACGACATGGCGTCCGTGTTCGGGGAGGAGACTGGCGACAAAACGGACAAGTTCGACCGGGTGTCGTGGACCGATGGGGTGACCGGATCGCCAATCCTGTCCGAGTGCGCCGCCTGGCTGGAGGGAACGATCATCGATCGTGTCGACGTAGGCGACCATGTGGCCTGCGTGGTCATTCCGGTCGCTGGAGGATACGGGACGCATCCCGGTGAATTCACCTTCTCCGATGCCGCTGACATCGAACCCGGACACCGGCCGGCGATACCATCACCGTTCCAACACGACTGACCATCCACCGTTCCAACAAAGGAGCATCCCATGGAAATCGGCTACACGATGATGTGCGAGCAGTCCGGCCCGAACGAGCTGGTCTCCGATGGGCTGGCCGCGGAGGAAGCCGGGTTCGACTTCTCGGTCATTTCCGACCACTACTTTCCCTGGGTGGACGCCAGGGCCACTCCCCCTACGCCTGGTCGTCCTGGGAGCTGTCGCCCAGGCCACGGACCGGTCCCACTCATGACGTCGTGACCTGCCCGATCCAGCGGTACCACCCGGCGGTGGTCGCCCAGAAGGCGGCAACGATGGAGCTCCTCTCCGACGGTCGGTTCTCCCTCGGCTCGGGGCGGGCGAGAACCTCAACGAGCACATCGTCGGTGGAGGCTGGCCCCGGTCGACGTCCGTCACGACATGTTGCGCGAAGCGGTCGACATCATTCGGGCCCTGTGGTCGGAGGGTACGTCCGCCATCACGGGACAGCACTTCGACTTCGACTCGGCGAAGGTCTGGGACCTGCCCGACCATCCGCCTATGGGGATCGCCGTCATCGGGACGATCGGTCCGGCTGGCCGGGCAGTGCCGACGTCCTGATCGCCGTCGAGCCCAAGCCGACATTGACCGGGCTTCGAGCCGCCGGAGGAGCTGGAAAGCCCAGAATGGACAGCTGCCGGTCTCGTGTCACCCGGACCAAGGCACGGCACGACGCCGGGCCCAGGAGCTGTTCCGTTGGTTCGGGGGCGGCTGGAAGGTGAACGCGGAGCTCCCCGGTACGGCGGCCTTCGCCCGGCGTCGCAGTACGTGACCGAGGATGACATCGTCGAATCGATCCCCTGTGGTCCCGACCCGGAGCGCCATCTGGTCGGCATCCGCCGGTTCAAACAGCCGGCCCAGCCATCTGGCCCTGGTGCAGATCGGCGGCGATCAGCAGAGCGATTTCATCGACTGGTCGGCCACATCACTGTTACCGGCAGCCCGAAGGGTCTGAGCGGCACCATCCTCGAGGACTCCGAGGAACGAACCCGCAGTCGGGATTCGGTGGCAGAGACAGACGAGGAGTTGGACCGGGACCTCAACCCATAGGCCTGCGGGCCGTCGGGTCTACACTCACGGGGCGGTCAGCGTTGATCGCCCTCCGGACGCAGCTGGCGCATCCTCGGCGTTTGGGGGCGAGCAGGCACCTGCAGCCACGCCCAACGCTCCATGGCCCTCCTCCTCCTGACACTGCTCGCACTCGCCGTTGGCAGCGGCATGTGGATCCTGGCCCTCGGCCTGCGGATGCCCTCGGTGATGATCACCGCGTGGCTGGTGGTCTTCATCGCCCAGACCTCGGTGGTGACCTTGGTGACAGGGGCCTTCGACCACCTCTCCTCGGGCTGGTTGGGGGGGACCTCGCTGGTGGTCGGCGCGGTCGAGGTGGGTTGGGCGCTCCGGTGGCGGCGAACATTCGTGTGGCGGAGCGCCCGGTCCCTCGCCACAGGACTGCGGAGCGCTTTGGCCCACGCCGCGCCACCCCCTGGTGTTCGTTTTCGGTGCACGGCGCTGGTGGCCTACGGATGGATTCTCTACCTCGGTGTTCGGCTGCCGGCCTACAGCTACGACGCCAACGCCTACCACCTCGTCTCGCCGGACATGTGGGTGATGACGGGCCGATTGGTCCAGACGCCGCAGAACCTGTACGCCAACGTCTATCCCAAGGGCCAAGAGCTTCTCGAAGCGTTCCCGGCTGTGTTCCTTCGCACCATGCAGTACGCCGTCCTCGTCCAGGCCGTCCTGGTCGGCCTGGGATCGGCATCGGTGTTCCTGTTGTCCCGGCTGGTCGGCGCCCGCCGAAGCTACGCTGCCATCGGAGCGCTGGGCTTCGCTGCGATCCCGGTGGTCTTCTTGCAGGCGGGAACGGAGTACGTCGACGTCGGCGCGGCGGCCACCGCGTTCGCCACCGTCTGCCTGGTCCTGGCCGGCTTCACCCTGGTGCGGATGAACACCGACAGCCCCGACTCCTCCCTCCCCGGGCGGGGGCACCACGGCTTCCTGGCCTGCCTGCTGCTCGCCGGCATCAACCGGGGATGGCCGCCTCCATCAAGAGCTCGGCGCTGGCCACCGATGGCATTGCCGTCCTGGTCGCCGTGGCCTGCTACTGGCGACTGGCAAACCGGAGGGAGATACCGGACATCCCGTATTACCTGGCGTCGATCATCGCCCTGTTCGCTGTACCCATGCTGGCCATCGCCAGCTTCTGGTACTTCCGGACGTGGGTGGGCTACGGCAGCCCGTTCTACCCGGTGGTCGTCATCGGCCTTCCCGGCAAGGGGACCTTCAACGACATCATCATCGGCGGCAACTGGCCGACTCACTGGCCCACGTCCCCGGGGGCAAGATCGGCCAGATCATCAGTTCGTGGGCCACCGATCTCCACCGGCATGCCTATTCCTACGACCAACGACTGGGCGGCTTCGGGATCCAGTGGCTGGTCATGCTGGTGCCGGCGTTGGTGTTCGCCGGCATCGTCTGGTTGAAGAAGCGAGACCGGTTGATCTGGCTGGGATCATCTTCACCTCACTGGTGATCCTCTTGGTCATCGGTGGCGGGTGGTGGAGCCGCTACACCATCTTCCTGCCCGCAGCCGGATGTGCGGCGCTGGCCTATGTCCTCGAAGGGCTGGCCCGGCTCCGTCTCCCCTGGCGCCTGGCTCCGACCGTCATCGTCCTGGCCTTCATGGGGGCGGCGACGACCTCGATGTGGTGGGCGGCGGACCCCCCGGCGATCATCGCTCTGCCCGGCGGCCCCCATGCCGCCACCTTCAAGGATGCCGTCTCCCTGACCAAGCTCGGCGCCGCCCAGCGGGCGGTGAGCGTGTACCCGTGGACCATCCAGACCGATCTGGACTCCGTGCCCAAGGGAGCGGCCATCGGCATGTTCCCCGATGACCTGACCTTCACCCATCCCTTCATCGGCACCGATCTCCACCACGAGCTGATCCCTCTCAGTAAGACCTCGTCGGCCTCGGTACTGGCGGCCGAGATGCGGGCACAGCACTTGCACTACGTGGTGTTCACCGAAGGGACCGGCGTGGCCTACAAGCAAAAGGTCAACTCGCGGCTGAACGCCGCTGTCACCGCCGATCGCCAGTTCCGCTACACCGGGCTGGCCGGCGGCGTCTACGGCATGTACGTGTACCGCTTGTCTTCCTGACCGAACCAGCGCTGCCCTCCAATCGGTACCAGGTGGTCCGATCAGCCCGAGTAGGCCCACCCGCTCCACCGCGACACGATGATGGCCACCACGGGACCGGCCGGCGGTTGCGCACGGTACTGCCCGTACTTGGCCTGGAGCAGCCCGATCGCCACCGCGAACGGTCAGGGTCATCCCAGACCTCGGCCTGCCCGTCGGCTCGGCCCACCACAGGTTCGGCCACTCCTCCTCGTAGTGATCGACCAGCGCCGACACCGTCGGGTTCTCGGCAATGTTGGTGATACGCCGGAGCGGTCGGGAGGACTTCGGCTTGTGGTCGACGGCCAACACGACCAGGTCGCCGTCGAGCGCGAAGGTGAAAGGAACCAGATGAGGATGGCCTGAGGCGTCGGCGGTGGCCAGCCGGGCGACGCGGCCCTGACCAAAGCGCTCGCGGGCCTCACTCTCGGTCAACCGCACGAGCTCACGTTAACCAGACTGCGTCCGGTCCTCCGGGATTCGCTCCCTGCCCTCCGGGATTCGCTTCCTGCCCCGGCTACCCGAATCTTGACGCTGCCGGCCTGGGATGTCACCATGGAGGACACGATGACGGAACACCGACCTCGAGCCTCCTCCTTACCTGACAGCGAACGCCACATAGCGTTCGCTCGCAACCTCCTGTGCCGATTAGGCCAGGAGGTTTTTTGTTGGGCGAACTCCAGGGCAGTCGGGGACGGACAGCAGGTCGAAGAGCAAGGGAGCAGGGCCGATGAGCAGCGAGCAGCACACATCCGAGTCGAACACCGAGCGGTCTCGTCTCGCCCTCCCCTGCGACGTCTCACCCATGCCCTTCGGGCTGTACCACCCCCACCTTCCTCTGCGCCTTCCCGATCGCACCTGGCCCGATCGTGAGTTCAACCGGGCCCCGCACTGGGCCAGCGTCGACCTGCGTGACGGCAACCAGGCCCTCGTCGATCCCGTAGATTCCGAGCGCAAGCTCAAGCTGTTCGAGACGCTGGTGGCGGTGGGGTTCAAGGACATCGAGGTGGGGTTCCCCTTCCACGTCCCCCAGACCGACTACGACTTCCAGCGTCAGATCATCGAGGAAGACCTCATCCCTGACGACGTGACCATCCAGGTCCTGGTCCAGTGCCGCGAGGAGCTGATCGAGCGGACCTACCAGTCCCTGGCCGGGGCCAGGCAGGCCATCGTGCACTTTTACAACTCGACCTCGGAGCTGCAGCGCCGCGTCGTCTTCGGCCTGGACAAGGCGGGGATCATCGACATCGCCGTCAACGCAGCCCGGCTGTGCAAGAAGTTCGAGTCGACGGTCCCCAACACGGACATCCGCTACGAGTACTCGCCGGAAAGCTTCACCGGCCCGAGCCCGAGTTCGCCATCGAGATATGCGAGGCGGTCATGGACGTCATCGAGCCGACGCCCGAGCATCCGATCATCATCAACCTGCCGGCCACGGTGGAGATGTACACACCCAACGTCTACGCCGATGTCATCGAGTGGTGCAGCCGCACCATCGCCAACCGCGACTCGGTCATCTTGAGCCTCCATCCCCACAACGACCGGGGCACGGCCGTGGCCGCCGCCGAGCTCGCCGTGCTGGCCGGGGCGGACCGGGTGGAAGGAACCCTGTTCGGCAACGGCGAGCGGACCGGCAACGTCGACATCGTCACCCTGGCCATGAACCTGTTCTCCCAGGGCATCGATCCCACGCTCGACTTCGGGGACATCGAACGGGTGCGCCGGGTGGCCGAGTACGCCAGCCCGGATGCCGGTCCATCCTCGCCACCCTTATGCCGGGGACCTGGTCTACACCGCGTTCTCCGGATCGCACCGGGTCGGCCATCAAGAAGGGGATGGCGGCCATCGGCACCGACTACGAGCAATGGGAGGTGCCCTACCTCCCCATCGACCCCAAGCACACCGGCCGAACCTACGAGGCGATCATCCAGGTCAACAGCCAGTCGGGCAAAGGTGGGGTGGCCTACGTCATGGACACCGAGCACGGCCTGGATCTCCCTCGCCGCTTGCAGATCGAATTCTCGAAGGAGGTCCAGGTGGCCACCGAGGCCAGCGGCACGGTGATTCAGCCCGACGAGATGTGGGACGTGTTCTCCCGCACCTATCTTCCCGGTGAGACCGGGGTGCGCCTGCTCAGCAGCGAAGTCACCACCCGGGAGCAGCGGACCACCGTGGTGGCTCAGCTCCTGGTCGATGGCCGGCGCCGGACGGTATCGGGAGAGGGCAATGGGCCCATCGACGCATTGGTGGGAGCCCTCCGATCCGAGCTGGGCGCCCAGTTCGAGGTCAAGGACTACAGCCAGCACGCCCTCACCGCCGGGAGTGGCGCCTCCGCTGTGGCCTACGTCGAGGCCGAGGCGCCGGACGGGACGACATGGTGGGGAGTGGGGATGGACTAGAGCACCCTGGACGCATCACTGAGCGCAGTCGTGAGCGCCGCCAACCGAATCTTCCCGCCGCGACCATGACCGGGTGACGATCCGCCGCCTGGCCGCGTGGGTGCTGGTGGTGGTGGCATCGCTCGCCATCCCGCTGTCGGTGGTGGCCTATTGGGCCGTCACCACCGTCACCGATGCTAACCGCTATGTGGCCACGCTCGGCCCATTGGCCGAACAGCCGGCGATCACCAACGCAATCGCCGACAGCGCCACCAACCGGCTGTTCGCCTCGTTCCTGGGCAGTGCCCACGTACCTCCCACCAGCCAGCTGCGAGCGTCGGCCCGGGCCCAGATCGCCAGCCTGTTGACGACCGGGTCGTTCCGAAACACCTGGGACACCGCGGAAAGCGACTCCCATCCGACCGCGGTGGCCGTGCTGACCGGCAACTCGTCGGCCGGGGCAACCACGCCGGTGGTGCTCAACCTGACCCCGGTGCTCGACCAGGCCCTCGCCGCGCTCGACGCGCCGGGATCACCGCCCTACGGGGTACGCCAGTCACTCGACAGCGGACAGGCCTTCACCGTAACCATCCTGTCCCCCAATCAGGTGGACGAGTCCCGTCAGGTGTTCCATGCCATCGTGCAATGGCGCTGGGCGCTCCTGGGTGCAGCCGCCGTCAGCGTGCTCGGCGTGTTGGCGCTTGCCGACCGGCGCCGGCGGGTCCTCGGAGGTCTGGCGGTGGGGACGGCGATCGCCACCCTGGCCGGCTTGGGGGGCCTGACCATCGTCCGCTCGGTGGCGGTGGACCGGGCCCAGGCCTCGAATGTGAACCCGGGTATCTCGACGGCGACGTTCAACGTCCTGGTCCGCTACGCCCGGGTGGATCTGTACATCACCCTGGGCATCGCCGTCGCGCTGTTCGTGATCGTTGGGCTCTGGTCCCTGATCCGGCCGCGGCGGACGTCCCCGTGGCGATAGTCGGAGGGCCGGGCTGCCCGGGAAATCGAAACGTGTTCTAGCATGGGCGCCGAACCGAGAGGGAGGGTACCGACCATGAGCATGCCAACTGACGTGGGGGCCATCGACACGATGATCGGCTTTCCCCACAAGGACATGAAGGCGGTCTACCGCTTCATCACCGACCAGACCAAGGACAAGCAGTCCAAAGAGGAATTCGCCTTCCCGGCCGAGTACATGTTCAAGGACGTCCCCGAAAAGGGGCTCACCGACTCGGACGACCCCATCGCCGTCACCCTTCGGGAGATGGACCTGTGGGGCATCGACAAGGGGCTCATCGGCGTGGGCGATCCCGCGGGCCAGGGTGAAGAGGCCATCCGCCGCTATCCCGACCGGTTCATCCCCTCGCTGTCCGTCGATCCCAACGACGGCATGGACGGCATCAGGGCCATGACCCGCGCCTACGAGAAGTGGGGCATCCGGGCGGTCAGGGCCTTCCCGGCCGGAACCTATCCCCAAGTGGCGATCAACGACAAGAAGATGTACCCCATCTATGCCAAATGCGTGGAGCTCGGCATCCCCATCTTCTGCTGCGCCGGGGTCCCCGGTCCCCGGCTCAAGTTCGCCGTGCAGAAGGTCGAGCTCATCGACGAGGTCATGTTCGACTTTCCCGACCTGGTCTTCGTCACCCGTCACGGCTGTGAGCCGTGGACCGAGCTGGCCGTGAAGCTGATGCTGAAATGGCCCGGCCTCCACTACTCGACCAGCGCCTTCGCACCCAAGTACTACAACCAGGACATCGTGAACTTTGCCAACACGCGTGGAGCCGACAAGATCATCTATGCCGGCTACTTCCCCATGGGACTGTCCATCGAGCGGATCATGACCGAGATGCCCAACGTCGGCTTCAAGGACGATGTCTGGCCAAAATTCCTACGCACGAACGCCCTCCGGGTTCTCGGGCTGACCGACTGAACGGAACGAGCCATGAGCGACACCTACACCACCTTCGACGCCGACAACCACTACTACGAGGCCACCGACGCCTTCATCCGGCACATCGACCCGGCATGGCCAAGCGAGCCATGCAGTGGGCCGAGATCGACGGCAGGGAGCGGCTGCTCGTCGGCGGACGGATCAACCGCTTCATCCCCAACCCCACCTTCGACCCGGTGGCCAAGCCCGGCAGCCTCGACGAGTACTTCCGGGGCCGCAACCCCCACTCCAAGGACATCCGCGCCCTGTTCGGCGACCTCGAGCCCATCCGGCCCGAGTACCGCCAACGGGACGCCCGCCTGGCCGTCATGGACGAGCAGGGCATCGACGGCTGCTTCCTCTTCCCCACCCTGGGCGTGGGCATGGAGGAGTCGCTCTACCACGACCCCGAGGCCCTGATCGCCGCCTTCCATGCCTTCAACCTGTGGCTCGAGGAGGACTGGGGGTTCGCCTACCAGGAGCGCATCTTCGCCGCCCCCATGATCACCCTGGTCGACCCGGATGCCGCAGTGGCCGAGCTCGAGGACGTCCTGGCCCGCGACGCCCGCATCGTATGCATCAAGGGCGGCCCGGCCCACACCGCGACCGGGCTCACCTCTCCGGCCGATCGTCGGTTCGACCCGTTCTGGGCCCGGATCAACGAGGCGGGCACGACGGTGGGCATCCACTCCGGCGACGCCGGCTACGGGCGACGCATCAACGACTGGGAGCCCTTTGGCGAATTCGAGGCCTTCCGGTACTCGCCCTTGGGCAGCGTGCTCAACGCTGACCGCCCAGCCTTCGAGACCATGGCCGCCCTGGTCTGCCAAGGGGTCTTCGACCGCTTTCCCAACGTCCGGGTGGCCAGCATCGAGTCAGGGGCCGAATGGGTACCGGCGCTGGCCAAGAAGATGACCAAGGTCTACGGCCAGAACCCGGCCGCCTTCGCCTCCCACCCGGTGGAGACGCTTCGTCGCCACGTCTGGGTGGCCCCCTTCTACGAGGACGACCTGGCCGCGGTGAAGGACACCATCGGCATCGACCACCTGCTGTTCGGGTCGGACTGGCCCCACGCCGAGGGCCTGGCCGAGCCCCGCCTGTTCGCCGAGGACCTCCGCCGCAACGGGTTCGACGAGGAGGAGATCAGGGTCATCATGAGCGACAACGGCCGCCACCTGGCCCAGCTGCGTCCCGTCGGTCGGTGATCGAGACCGCGGACGCCGACGGGGTCCGCCTGATCACCTTCAACCGACCCGAGGCCCGTAACGCCTTCAACGTGGCCATGTACCGGGCCGTGGCCGATGCCCTCGACGACGCCGGTGCAGACGACGCGGCCCACGCCGTGGTCTTGACCGGCCGGGGCTCCGCCTTCAGCGCCGGACAAGACCTGCGGGAGATGGCCGAGATCGCCAGTGGTCGGGCCCCCACCCATACCGGTGACGGCTTTCCCCGACTGCTGGACAGTCTCCAGGGCTGCCCCAAGCCCCTGTTCGCCGCGGTCAACGGGGTGGGCGTGGGTCTGGGCTTCACGATGCTGGGCCACTGCGACATCGTGCTGATCGACGAGGGGGCGCGGTTGCGGGTTCCCTTTGCCGAGCTCGGGGTTCCCCCCGAGGCAGGCAGCAGCTACCTCTTTCCCGCCCGCATGGGCTGGCAGCAGGCGGCCCGGGTGCTCCTGTGCTCGGAATGGGTCACTGCCCACGAGGCCGTCGACATCGGCATCGCCCTGCGGGTCTGCCCCTCGGGCACCGTGGTCGAGGAGTCACTGGCCCTGGCCACGCGGGTTGCCGCCTACCCGCCCGAGGCCGTCCAGGAGATCAAGGCGCTGATGCACGCAGCTCAGGACGACGCGGTACGTGGCGCCCGCTCCCGGGAAGACAACGCCTTCCGCCGGCTGCTGGGAAGCGCCGCCAACCAGGACGCGCTGGACCGATGGGGAACTGCCTGAGTACGGCTCCGGGCTGCGTCAGGGCCAGCGATGCGACGGAACTCAGTCGGCTTCGCCCGCTCCCGCCTGCATCTGCTCGTCGATCAGGTTGACCACGGTCGGGTCCATGAGGGTGGTGACGTCACCCAGTTCTCGGTGTTCGGCGACGTCTTTGAGCAATCGCCGCATGATCTTCCCGCTCCTGGTCTTGGGCAGGTCGGGGGTCAGGATGATCTGACGGGGCTTGGCGATGGGCCCGATGGCCTTGGCCACGTGGTCTCGGAGTTCGACCACCAGGGCACCGCCCTCGTTCTCGGCATCGGACACCTCGCCCTTCACGGTGACGAAGGCCACGATGGCCTGCCCCGTGGTGTCGTCGCTGGCTCCGACCACGGCCGCCTCGGCCACCCGCGGGAACCCGACCAGGGCGTGCTCCACCTCGGTGGTAGAGATGCGGTGCCCGGAGATGTTCATCACGTCGTCGACCCGGCCCAGCAACCACAAGTCGCCGTCCTCGTCGCGCTTGGCCCCATCCCCGGCGAAGTAGCGACCGGGGTAGCGGGACCAGTAGGTCTCCTCGTAGCGCTCCGGATCACCCCAGATCCCCCGGAGCATGCCCGGCCAGGGCCGGTCGAGCACCAGGTAGCCACCGGCGTCGTTCCCCACCGATTTCCCGCCCTCGTCGACCACGTCGGCGCTGATGCCGGGGAAGGGGCGCATGGCCGCTCCCGGCTTGGTCGCGGTGATCCCGGGCAGGGGGGTGATCATGATCCCGCCCGTCTCGGTCTGCCACCAGGTGTCGACGATCGGGCACCGGTCGCCGCCGATGTACTTGCGATACCACATCCACGCCTCGGGATTGATGGGCTCGCCCACCGAACCGAGCAGCCGCAGGCTCGAGAGGTCGTGGCCGGTGGGGTACTCCTCGCCCCACTTCATGAAGGTCCTGATGGTCGTGGGCGCGGTGTAGAGGATGGTGACCTTGTAGTCCTCGACGATCTTCCACCAGCGGTCCCTGCCCCCGGCGTCGGGGGTCCCCTCGTACATCATGGAGGTGACCCCGTTGGCCAGGGGCCCGTAGACGATGTAGCTGTGCCCGGTCACCCAGCCGATGTCGGCAGCGGTCCAGAAGATGTCGGTGTCCGGCTTCACGTCGAAGATCAGCCGGTGGGTGGTGGCGCAGTGGGTGAGGTAGCCCCCGGTCGTGTGGAGGATGCCCTTGGGCTTGGCCGTGGTCCCGCTGGTGTACATGATGTACAGCGGTTGCTCGGCGTCGAAGGCCTCCGGGTCGTGGTCGGTCGACTGGCGGTCGACCACCTCGTGCCACCACCGGTCCCTGCCCTCCTCCCAGTCCACGTCCTGGCCGGTGCGGCGGACGACCAGCACCGAGCCACCTCGGGACACTGCTTCAGCGCTTCGTCCACGTTGGGCTTCAGTGCGGCCTCCGAGCCGCGCCGGTAGCCGCCGTCGGCGGTGATGACGATGCGGGCATCACCATCGAGGATCCGACTGGCCAATGCCTCGGACGAGAAGCCGCCGAAGGTCACCATGTGGGGGGCGCCGAGACGGGCGCAGGCCAACATGGCCACCACCGCCTCGGGGATCATGGGCATGTAGATGCACACCCGGTCGCCGGCCTCAACGCCCAGCTCCACCAGTGCGTTGGCCGCCTGGCACACCATCTCCAACAACTGGGCGTAGGTGATGTCCCGGGTATCGCCCTCGGGCTCCCCCACCCAGTGGAAGGCGACCTTGTCGCCTTTGCCGGCGGCCACGTGGCGGTCCAGGCAGTTGACCGAGGCGTTCAGCTTGCCTCCGACGAACCACTTGGCGAAGGGGACCTGCCAATCGAGCACCTCGGTCCACGGCTCGGCCCACTCGAGCGATCTCGCTCGTTCCTCCCACCAGCCCACCGGATCGGCATCGGCCTCCTCATAGATCCCCGGCTTGGCGTTGGCCTGGGCGACGAAGTCCTCAGGCGGTTCGAATCGACGGCCCTCGTGCAGCAGAGCCGAGAGCCCCTGGTCTTGTTGCCCCTCCTGCTCAGCTGCGCTCATGCCTCGCCTTTCCGGTCGTCACCCTCGCGTTCCACCAACCCCATCCCTACCGCAGAGTCATACCCCGACGCCAGGGGGCGGCACCGTTCCAGGAACAGGCGCCGCCACCACCACCACGACCGGTCGTGGGACCAACGGCAGCGTGGGGATGAGCGCCCTCTTGAAGGTCTCGTTGACCACCCCGGCAAACGAGGCATACCAGGCCGCGGCGGCGGTGGCGAGACCGATATAGCCACCCCACTTGGTTATCGACAAGCTGTTCTGGAAGGCGCCGACGGTCAGCAGTATGAACGTCGCCGTCAACAAGACGAACACGGCCGCCACTGCCCCGCTCACTCGGAGCGAGGCGATCGTCATATAGAAGGTGAAGATCGCCCAGCCCATCAAGAAGGTGCCGGCGGCGATCTCCGTCTCTGAGCCGCTCGCCCCGGTAAGAACGAACTTGGACAGGACGTAGTACGAGATCCAGAACGCGCCGAATGACGAGAACGCCAGCGCGCCGAAGGTGTTCTTGCGGGTGAACTCCCACATCCCGGCCAACAGCTGGACCCCTCCGCCGTAGACCAGGGCCAGAGCCAGGGCGCTTGCTGCCGCTGGGCCGTAGATATCGGCATTGGACAAGCTCAGGGCGAACGTGGTCATGGCGAACGCCGCCAGCCCCAGTGGTGCCGGGTCGGCCGATCGGTACACGGGAGGCTCGACCGGAACCGGACCCTCTCGAACCTCGACCTCTCCCATCGCTGCTGATTCTGGTGGCATGAAACCCCCTTGGTCGCAGATGACCAATCCCGGCCCGGAGCGTCGGGTACCGATCACCTTCCGCTTTGCTAAGGACTTCATACCCTTTCCTGGAGACTGCGTAAACCCTGATAAACGGCATACTCTCGTCAGGGTCTCTTGTGAAATAGATCACTAATGCTTGTGAGGCCATTCACGTATTCTTGTGAACTAATTCACTTTCCATCTATCGCCCAGGGTCGAACGTGGAGGCAGTAAAACGACAGCCGGTCATTGCCACTCGCCCGGGCTCCGGATCTTCCTCCTATGCTCACGCCATGGACAAAGGTGATGCCGTAGCCGATTTTGAGCTTCCTGACCAGACCGGGACGCCTCGGCGCCTCAGCAAGCTCCTCGAGGACGGTCCGGTAGTGCTCTTCTTCTACCCTGCCGCTATGACGTACGGCTGCACGAAGGAAAGCTGCCACTTCCGGGACCTGAAGGCCGAGTTCGACGCCGTTGGTGCCCAGCGGGTGGGCATCAGCGGCGACACGGTGGAGAAGCAGAAGCGGTTCGCCGACAAGCACCAGTTCGACTATCCCCTGTTGTCCGACTCGGACTCAGCGGTGGCTGACCAGTTCGGCGTCAAGCGTTCGGTTTCCATCTTGGGCAAGAACAAGCGGGCCACGTTCGTCATCGGCACCGATCAGCGGGTGCTCGAGGTCATACGATCCGAGCTCGCGTTCAATTCCCACGCCGACCGGGCCCTCGAGGTCCTCCGTGAGCGGGCCGCTACGACCTGAGCCTGTTGCGCGGCCTTTTACCCCCTCTTCCTTCGTCCCGCTGATCTGGGGCGACGACCTACGTCTCGGGACCAGAAAGGCCCAAGAGTGCCGTAATGCCGTGATCGCGCCCGGCCGTGTAGCCGCCGTCCACCGGGAACGCGGTCCCGGTGACGAAGGAGGCGTCATCGGACAAGAGAAAGGCTGCGGCCGCGGCGACCTCATCCGACCGCCCCATACGCCGGAGCGCGTGCTCCTCGATCACCGCGGCTCGGGTCGGCGCCATGGCCGGGAGATCGAAGACTCGCTCGCTCAAGGGGGTCTCGATGAAACCGGGGCAGACGGCATTGACCCGGATACCCCGGCCCCCGTAGTCGATGGCCATGTTCTTGGTCAGCAGCACGACCCCGCCCTTCGATGCGCTGTAGGCGCTGCCTCCGGCGGTGCCCTCCAGCCCCTCGATGCTGGCAACCGTCACGATCGACCCCCGCGATCCTGCCACCGCGGGCTGCTGGAGCATGTGCCCGATGACGTGCTTGGCCATGAGAAAGGTCCCGGTGAGGTTGACCGAGATGACCCGCTCCCAGTCGACTCGAGCCAGCGTGTGCACGGGCCCGCCCCCGGCCACGCCGGCCGCATGGACCAACCCGTCGATGCGTCCGAGCTTGTCGACCGTCCCCGTCACCAGCTCGGCCACCGACGCCTCATCGCTGACATCGACGTGCTCGAACGACCACGATCCGCCCACCGACGGCTCAGGTGCTCGATCGGCCAGGTCGGCTCCCACCACCGTTGCTCCCTCATCGAGCAGCCGCAGGGCACACGAACGCCCGATCCCCGAGGCGGCGCCGGTGACGATCACTACCTTGTTCCTCAGACCCCGCATCGTGCTTCTCCCCGTACGTTTCCCCGTGATTTGTCCGAGCCCTATCTTTACATTTGATAGATACTGTACAATTGCACATTCGAGGCAAACTACACATTCGAGGGTAATCGGGATCATCGAACGACCGGCTGGCCGACAGCATGTCGACGGAGCCGTAGGGACGGGCGAACCATGACTCGAAGCGCCGAGGACCAGGTACGACCAGCGTGGCGCACGGTGAACACTGCCACCACCGCGTCGCCGACGACCGAGGAGCGCATCTTGGTCGCCGCCGAGCAGTGCGTCACCCGACTGGGCATCCGGCGCACGTCTATGACCGACGTCGCCACTCAGGCCGGAGTGTCCCGTGGGGCCGTCTACTTCCATTTCGCCGACAAGGCGAGCTTGATCGACGCGGTCATGGCCCGTATGGCCGGCAGGTTCGTGGCCAGCAGCGAAGCATCGGTGCGTACCGGTGCGTGCCTGGCCGATCAGGTGGCCGAAGCCGCAGTATTTATCCGGATGTCGGCAGGCGAGCGCGTACCCGTGCAACAGCTCCCCGCCGATGAGGACCAGTTCCTGGCCACGCTGATGACGGCGAGCAGCCGGCATCTGACCGACGAGTGGGTCGACTTCTGGCTTCCGTTCCTGGAGGATGCCGAGGGCCGAGGAGAGATTCGCCCTGGCCTCGACCACCGAGAGGTTGGTGAGTGGATCGTCCGCCTCCTCATGTCGTTCGCGGTGATGCCGGCCGTCACCTTCGATGGCGACGATCCACACTCGGTCCGGAGTTTCGTCCGGACCTACGCAGTTGCCGGATTCGCCCGTTGATCGCCATGAGGAAAGGACGGCGTCCATGAAATTCGCTCTGTTCTACGAGATCCCGGTGCCCCAGCCCTGGGAGCCCGACAGCGAGCTCATCGCCTATCAGAACACGCTGGCCGAGGCGGTGGCCGGCGACAAAGCCGGCTGGGACGCGTTTTGGACGGTGGAGCACCATTTCTTGAAGGAGTACTCCCATTGCTCCAATCCTGAGGTGCTCTACGGCGCCGTTGCCGCGCTGACCGAGCGGATCCGGTTGGGATTCGGCGTGCGGCTGATGCCCAAGCCGTACAACCACCCGGTACGGACAGCCGAGTCGGTCGCCGTGCTCGATCTGATCTCCAATGGGCGGGTGGACTTCGGGACCGGTCGGTCGGCCACCAGAGCCGAGCTCGAGGGCTTCGGGCTGGATCCGGCGGACACCCGCGAGATGTGGCGGGAGGCCATCGAGCACGTGGTGGGCTGTTGGACCAACGACGAGTACGAGTTCGCGGGCAAGCACTGGCAGATGCCCAAGCGGCGGGTGCAGCCCAAGCCGCTCCAACAACCCCACCCGCCCATCTGGGGGGCAACCACGAGTGAGGAGGGACACCGCCAAGTGGGCGAGCTGGGTTTGGGTCTGTGCTCGTTCGCCGTTGGCGTATCGCCCGAGGAGGTCAAGAAGAAGGTGGACATCTATCGCGCCGCCTCTCGGGCCTGCACCGAGCCTCTGGGCGCATACGTTCACAACGAGACGGCCACCTTCACCATGGCTCTGTGCTCACAGGATCGGGACCGGGCCATCGAGCTGGCCCGCGAGTCGTTCGAGTGGTACCCGAAGACGGGGGCGAGAGCGATCGCCTCGGTCACCGACTGGATGGCGGAGCGCAACGAGTCCCTCGGCTCGTACTCATACGCAGCCGACATGAAGTCCCATGCCGATGACGGATCGCTCGACCTCCTCAGCCTCGAGTACCTGATCGACTCCAACGCCTGCGTGCTGGGCACGCCGGACGAGTGCCTCGAGGCGTGCCGAAAGTACGAGGCGGCCGGCATCGACCTGTTGCTGTGCCTGGTCAACCCGTACAAGATCCCCCACGAGGCAGTACTGGAGACCATCGAGCTGATGGGCACCTACGTGCTCCCCCGGTTCCGGGACTAGGTGGTTCACGGCCGACGCGACCGAAGACAACCGGCATTCGTGGACGTGATCGAGCGTTCGCCTTGGCCTGAATAAGGTGTGGGAAATGCATTTGTTCTCGGTGTTTCTCGGTGGACCGACCGCAGCCGGTCGGATGGGAGAGGACCACGAAGTCGTGTTCGTCGTGGCCTCCAGCCCAGAGCAGGCGAAGGGACTGGCGCGGGCCAAGTGGCGCGGCATGGGAAGAGCGCACATCGACGCCGTCCAGCGCATCGACCAGGTGGACGGGTACCGGCTCTCCCTCACGCAGGTCGGCGGCGATGACGGGGATCGCACTGAGCTGACCGACTGCAACTGACCACCACCGCCTGCGCCGTTGGTGGTCGCCCTACAATCGAACCGTGGAGATCCCCGTTGCCTGCACACTAGAGGCCCCAGCGGCGCAGCAGCGGATCGAGCGGTGGCGCACCGTCCTGTCGAGGGCAGTGACGCACACCGAGCGGCCGGCACCGAACCGGTTGGCTTGTCAACTGCGTGCCGACCTGGTTGACCTCCGGGCACTCAGCCTGCTGGCCCAGGAGGAGAAGGCTTGTTGCCCGTTCTTCACCTTCTCGTTCGACGTCGAGGCGGAAGCCGTCACCATGGTGGTCGGCGTACCCGATGACGCGGTGACCATCCTCGACGATTTCGCCACGCTCACGGACGCCTAGCCCTGGTGGCCGTCACCCCTACGTTGTCGTCGCCCTGAGCGGCCAAGCGCAGCCCCGACGAATGAGATCGCGACCATGGGGATACGCTCGGTCAGAGACATGCGGATTGATGAAGGGATTGCCGTGCCCCAGGTGTTCGATGTGAAGGACGATGGCGCTCAGGGAACCGACCTGTTGGACGCAGGCTTCACCGACGAGGAGCTCACCGCCCTGGCCCTGGCCACAGAGCCGGGCGCGCCTGCCGGTCAGGACGCGGTTCCCCTGGCGGACTATCTGGGCGAGACGGCCGGCCCCCTTCCCGAGTGGTACATGCCGTCGCCCATGGCACGAATACACGTCTGGTGGCGGCTCCCGGTGGTGCTGACCATCGTCGGCGCCTTTCTCATCATCGAGGCGTTGGGGCTCTGCAATACCTACGGCATCCTCGGCATTGGCTGAGTAGGCCGTCAGCTCGCGCCGACCGCAGCCGAGCCGCCCAACCAGCATGACAGGTCAGATCGCTGCCGCCACGCTATGAGATACACGACGCGGATGCACGGAGCCGTCCCCGTTAGGCCCGATGACCCGGAGGAGCGCTGGTTGCCCGGCCGACAGAAACGACAGCCGGACCGCCCCGGGTCCCGTGGTGGGGAAAGACGATGTCCGAGGCCTCGGCCGGGGTGACGTCGGGGTACAGGGCCTTGATGACGAGGACAGCCAGTACGCCTCCCACAACCTGTGCGGCGATGAAGACCGGTACGGAGGAGGGTGCGATCCCGGCGAAGGTGTCGGAGAACATCCGACCGACGGTGATGGCCGGATTGGCGAAGCTGGTCGAGCTGGTGAAGAAGTAGGCAGCCCCGATATAGGCGCCCACGGCGGCGGGGGCGCTGCGACTGCGTCCCGAACGGGCCAGGGCGAAGATCACCAGCACCAAACCCAAGGTGGCCACGATCTCGGACAGGAAGTGGGCGTCCACTGGCCCGGTGGTGGGTCGAGATGCTGACCGCCGCCTTGGAGAACATCAGGTTGGCTAGCACGGCGCCGCCGACGCACCCGGCCACTTGGGCCGGCACGTAGGCCAGGGCGTCCCGCCAGGCTAGGCCGCCAAAGGCCGCGTCCACCAGGGAAACCACCGGGTTGAAGTGGCCCCCCGAAACCCCGCCGAACATCAAGATGATGGCAAACAAGCCGGCCGCCGTTGCCGCCGCGTTCTCGAACAGCTGCAGCCCGACGTCCCCCGGCGAGAGCTGTTGAGCAGCGATGCCCGAGCCGATGACCACGGCAGCGAGGAAGGCGCACCCCAGGCATTCGGCAAGGAGTCGGCGCCACAGGGCAGGCTCACCCATTGACCCTCGATCCCGCTTCCCGTTCTGCGACGTGGTCTGTGGCCGAGCTCAGCAGCAAGTCGACGCGGATCGAGTGTCGGCCAGATCCGGTCGAGTGGCACAACAGGCGGCACCGGTCTGGTCGGCCTGGCGGAGCTGGTCGCCCGGCGCCTCGGCATCCGAGAGCACGGTGTAGATCTCCCAGGGCTCACCCCCGGGACCATCGACCCACACCTTGTCCTGAAGGGCGAAGCAGCAGTGCACCTTCTCCTCGGTGGCCGTCGGAAGGCTCTCGGCTGCCAGCCTGGCCTGTGCCGCCGTGACCTCGGCCGTCGTCGCTACTTCGACACCGAGATGGTTCAGGGAACCGGGAACCTGCGTGGCGTCCTCGATGAGGACCAGCTTCAACGGTGGGTCAGCAACGGCGAAGTTGGCGTAACCGGGGCGGACCTTGGCCGGTCCGGTGGCAAAGAGCTTCGAATAGAACTCGACCGCCTCATCGAGATCGGACACGTTGAGGGCAAGCTGGACTCGGGACATGCGCACCGCTCCTGATAGATTGATGGACGTCAATCTCTATTGTACACAAACATTTACCAACGTCAATATGTAACGGTGAGCACATGGCCAAGACCCGACAAACCCGACAGCTCGAAGACGTCGATCACAACGCCGGTCCCGACGACGACCTGTGCTGCTCCTTCCTGACCGAGGCGCCCCTCAGCGAGGACGACGCAGTCGAGCTGGGCCGTCTGTTCGGCGCGCTGTCCGACCCCGTCCGGTTACGGCTCCTGTCGTTGGTCGCATCACAGGTTGAGGTCTGCTCGTGCGATCTCGAGGGTCCGCTTGATCGCAGTCAGCCGACGATCTCGCATCACACCAAGGTCCTGGCCGAGGTCGGGCTGATCGTCGGCGAGAAGCGGGGGCGATGGATGTGGTGGCGGGCAGACCCGACCCGACTGGCAGCCGTCCGCACTGCCCTGGGTGGGTAGCGGCCGATGGGCCATGGGCCCCGGAGGAGCCGATAGCGTCGGCACCGTGCCTGATCCCTACGCTGCCTTCGAGACCCTGACCTTCGATCGATCCGAGCCCGGTGTCCTGCAAATCGTGCTCGACAGTCCGAACCTCAACGCCGTCGGCCCCCAGACCCACCAGGAGCTGGCCGACATCTGGTTGACCATCGACCGGGACCCGGAGGTGCGAGTAGCGGTCATCCGGGCTGCCGGCCGCGGCTTCTCCGCCGGTGGAAGCTTCGAGCTCCTCGAACAGCTGACCAACGACTACGCCGTCCGCACCCGGGTGATGCGCGAGGCACGCGACATCGTGCTCAACGTGATCAATTGCTCCAAACCCATCGTCTCGGCCATGCACGGTCCCGCCGTCGGCGCCGGCCTGGCCGTCGGCATCCTGGCCGACATCTCGATCGCGTCCCGCTCCGCCACCATCATCGACGGGCACACCCGCCTGGGGGTGGCCGCCGGTGACCACGCGGCGATCTGTTGGCCTCTGCTGTGCGGGATGGCCAAGGCCAAGTACTACCTGCTGACCTGCGAGGCCCTCAGCGGTGAGGAGGCGGAGCGGATCGGTCTGGTGTCGATGTGCGTGGACGACGAGGAATTGCTGCCCAAAGCCCTGTCCGTGGCCCGGACCCTGGCCGACGGCGGGCAGAGCGGCATCCGGTGGACGAAGCACGTCATGAACAACTGGTACCGGATGCTCGGGCCCGTCTTCGACGCCTCGTTGGCCTACGAGTTCTACGGGTTCGGCGGCCCTGATGCCGCCGAGGGCCTCGCCTCCCACCGGGAGCGGCGGGCTCCCGCCTTCGAGGGGCCGACCAGCGAGTGATGGTCAGGTGGAGAACAGGGTGCGGACGATGACCACCACGACGACCAGGGCCGGGCACCTCCTCTCAGCTTCGTCCTCTTTTCGAACAAGGTCACTGCTCGACGATGCTCCCACGGATCGCCCGGCCCTGGTTCCCGTCCGTTGGCCCCGGTCACGTCGGCATCACCATCGTCCCCGTCTCTCCGTCTTGTCCCATGTCATCGCCGCTCCCCTGAGCTCTTTTGTACGAGGTGAACGTGACCGCGCGGGAGCGGGCCATAGCCACCGACGTACACGAACAGTGGTGCCAACACCGCGCCCAGGCGGCGTCCCTCGACCAGTTTCCCCAACCAGGCGACGATCATGCAGACGGCCAGCCAGGCGAAGGCAAAGAGGATCGGCATGCACATCGAAGGTCGTCACCCGAACCCCCGCCGCCCCGGCCCCATGGCGGACCAGCCAGGCGAACCCCTTGGGAAAGCAGGTGTAGATGATGATGACCAGCTGATCAACCCGGGGACAAGAGGCCTCGCGCCAGCACCGCCGGGCCACCTCGGTGTCGATCATCAAGGCGAAGCTGGTGGTGAACACAAAACTGACCACGTTGATGATCCACAGCACGTGAAAGGTGGACCAGGCCAAGGGAAAGTCGGC
Organism: uncultured Acidimicrobiaceae bacterium; assembly: GCA_963781305.1. GTDB lineage: Bacteria > Actinomycetota > Acidimicrobiia > Acidimicrobiales > RAAP-2 > DASXMT01. The sequence continues at coordinate 781,517 of CAWAFL010000011.1, read as the reverse complement.
AAAGTACAGGATGAGCAGTGACGACGATGCCAGGATCATCACCAGCGGCCAGGAACAGGCAGAACCAGAACAGCCCGAAGGTCACGCTGCCCAGGTTGTGCACTTTCGATCTTCGGAACCACAGGTGGGAGAACTGCTTGGTCACCTGCACGTTGCCCCGGCCCACCGGAGACGCTGCTTCCACAGGCCGTCGATGGAGCCGGGCTCTTCCGCCCAGACCAACGCGTGGGGCTCGAACACCACCCGGCGTCCGGTCAGCTGGGTCTTGAAGGTGGTGAAGGTGTCCTCGGCCAGCGACACGGTCGATCCGGCCACCGATGGCCTCGAGCTGCCCGGCATGCAGCTGGGCCCCGCCGGCCAGGCAGGCCAGGACCCCGAGGACGTTCTGGCCCACGCCGCGCCGGGCGGTGACGTACTCATAGCCGATGAAGCGGTCATGTAGTTCCCCGGCGCACCTTCTTTGATGTAGGCGGTGACTGCACCGACACCTCGGACAGGTGTCGGTCATCATCCGGAGGGACTCGGCTCGTAGATCACATCGGCGTCCATGATGAGGAGCGCCTCCATCCACTCGTCCTCCAAGATGATGGCCAGACCGTGATTGAGGGTGTGGCCTTTCCCTCGCCACCCTTGTCCCGGCGCAGGTGCACGACGTTGCCGGGATACTGCCGAGCCTTGGCCTGCACGACGTCGGCGTGTTGTCAGGCTGGCGTCGTCCACCACATAGATCCGCAGCCGTCGCGAGGTAGTCGAGCGCATCAGACGTCGATGGACGTGCCGATCACCGCGGCCTCGTTCCAGGCCGGACCAAATGGAGGTCCGGGGAAGTAGGCCACATCGGGCGTAGTGGTTTCGCCTGAAGTGACGCACGAGGCGTACTGGTAAATGCGCCACCAACGCACGCGGCCACTATGACCACACCACAGGAGCCATTCGGCTCCCAGTCAGATCGTCGACACCAGATGGATGTACGCAGTCCACCATTCTACACACTCACCACCCATAGCCGTCCGGGCGAACGCGTGCGCCCCGGCAGTGAATGGTCCTACCCTGCACCCAACCGAGCGCACCCGCTCGGTGTGCAGTCTCAGGCACGAACGAGAACGGATGAGGAGCCCGCATGTGCGGAATCGTCGGTTACGTAGGGACGCGAGAGTCGATCCCAATCCTTCTCGAGGGTTTGGAGCGGTTGGAGTACCGCGGTTATGACTCGAGCGGCGTAGCCGTCCAGCACGACGGCACCATGACCGTCTGCAAGGCCAAGGGCAAGGTGTCGGCTCTGCAATCCCTCGCTCTTCCCTGCGACATGCCCGGTCCCGGGATCGGCCACACCCGGTGGGCGACCCACGGCGAGCCCAGCGACGCCAATGCCCATCCCCACGTCGACCAGAGCGGCCGCATCGCCGTGGTGCACAACGGGATCATCGAGAACGCATCCATCATCCGGGAGCGTTTGAAAGGCCAGGGCGTCGTCTTCTCGTCCGACACCGATTCGGAGGTGCTGCCCCACCTCATCGCGGCCGCCGATACCGACGATCTGGCCGATGCGGTGCGCCAGGCCCTGGCCGTCATCGAGGGAACCTATGGGATCGCCGTGCTCGACAGCCGGGATCCCGGGTGCGTGGTGGTCGCACGCAACGGCAGCCCCGTCGTGATCGGCGTGGGGAACGGCGAGAACTTCATCGCCTCGGACCCGGCGGCCATCGTGCGCTACACCCAACAAGCCATCTTCTTGGAGGACGGCGACATGGCCGTGATCCGAGCCGATGGCTTCCAGACCTACCGTCTCGACTCCACCGAGACGACCAAGCGGGCTGAGACGATCAACTGGGGCCTCGACACCTACGACAAGGGCGACCACTCCCACTACATGCACAAGGAGATCTTCGAGCAACCCGAAGCCGTGCAGCGGACGCTGTCGGGAAGGCTCGACCTGCAGTCCTCCTCCGCCCACCTGGGAGGCATCGACCTCGAGCCCCGAGACATCCTGCGCCTCCGACGGGTGAAGATCCTGGGCTGCGGGTCTGCCTTCTACGCAGGGCTGGCCGGTGCCAACCTGATCGAGCGGCTGGCCCGGATCCCGACCGAGGCCGAGGCGGCGTCGGAGTTCCGTTACCGCAATCCGATCATCGAGCCCGAAACCCTGTACGTCGTGGTCAGCCAGTCCGGTGAGACGCTCGACACGCTGCGGGCCGTCCAGGAGATCAAGCGCAAGGGTGGGCGGGTCCTCGGGGTGGTCAACGTGGTGGGGAGCAGCATCGCCCGGGAGACGGGCCTCGGCATCTACCTGCACGCCGGGCCCGAGGTGTCGGTGGCGTCCACCAAGGCGTTCACCTGCACCCTGGCCGGGCTGGCCGTGTTGGCCCTGCACCTGGGGCGGGTGCGCGATCTGGGGGCGGCCGACGGCGACCGAATCATCGTCGGGCTGAGCGCCCTACCCGAGAAGATCGCTCAGATCCTGAAGACCGAGGACCACATCGCCAAGGTGGCCGAACGCTTCGTCGCCGCCACCAGCGCCATGTTCGTGGGCCGGGTCGGCGGCTATCCCGTCGCCCTCGAAGGGTCCCAGAAGCTGAAGGAGATCACCTACATTCATGCTGAGGCCTACCCGTCAGCCGAGCTGAAGCACGGGCCACTGGCGCTGATCGGTCCCGACCTGCCGTCGGTGGCCATCGTCCCCGACGACGAGCTGTACGAGAAGAACCTGTCCACCATCAGCGAGATCCGGTCGCGGCGGGGGCCGGTGATCGCCGTCGGGCATAGCGAGGCGCTGGAGGACGTGGCCGACGAGGTGCTCCTGGTGCCCAAGTCCGAGCCCGAGCTCGATCCCCTGCTCTTGGGCATCCCCCTCCAGCTGCTCGCCTACCACGTGGCCTTGGCTCGCGGCGTCGACGTCGACCAACCCCGGAACCTGGCCAAGAGCGTCACCGTCGAGTAGGCGGCGCCCGCCGGTTACGACCCCGGTAGGACCCTGCCCAAGGCCTCGGTGGACAGGATGCCCGACACAGGTCGAACGGTACGCTCCAGGGCGTCGAGGGCGGTGGCGCTGAGCCCGGGGCCGTCCAGGCCCAGCTGGGACAGGATGTCGGCCGGCCGGCCGTGGGCCACGTAGGCCACCGGCACCCCGCAGGCCACGACCCGGGGCAAGGCCTCGGTGCACGCCCCGTGGGCCAGGGCACTGGTCACCAAGGCTCCGACGCCACCTTCTACGACGCCGTCCTCTGCGGTGAGGACCACCTTGTGGCGCCGGGCGTCGCTGATCATGTCCGGGGCCAGGGGGGAGGCGACCCGGACGTCCCACACCGTGGCGCCGACGCCGGCGACGGCCAGGAGGTCGGCCGCCTGCTCACACGCGGCTACCTGCTTCCCCACACCCAGGAGGCACACGTCGTTGCCGACCCGGATCCGTCGCCCGTTCACGCCGGTCCCGGTGTCGTCGGCCCGTGCTGCCTCGGTCTTTGGCCAGCGGATGGCCACCGGTCCCGAGGTGATGGCCAAGGCCTGATGAAGCATGACCGCCACCTCGTCGTAGGAGGCCGGCGCGAACACCGTCATCCCCGGAACCTTGGTCAGCAGGGCCAGATCGAGCAGCCCGTGGTGGCTGGGCCCGTCATCCCCGGTGACGCCGGCCCGGTCGACGCAAAAGATCACCGGAAGGCGATGCAGGCCGACGTCGTAGTAGATCTGGTCCCACGCCCGGTTGAGGAAGGTGGAATAGATGGCCACCACCGGCCGCAGGCCGCCCATGGCCATGCCCGCAGCTGCGGTGACCGCGTGCTGCTCGGCGATGCCCACGTCGAAGAACCGGTCGGGGTAGCGATCGCGGAACGCAGCCAGGCCGGTGGGACCGGGCATGGCCGCGGTGATGGCGACCACGTCGGGCCGGGCCTCCGCCTCGGCCATCAGGGCGCCGGTGAAGGCGTGGGTGTAGCTGAGGCCGGCACCGGCCTTCTTGGTGGCGATGCCGGTGGCCGGATCGAAGGGGCCGATGTCGTGCAGGCACTTGTCGTCATCGTTCTCAGCCGGTGCGTATCCGTACCCCTTGGTGGTGTGCACGTGGAGCACCACCGGTCCGGTGCCGTCGGCCACGCCCCGAAGGGCGCACTCCAGCGCGGCGACATCGTGACCGTCCACCGGACCCTGGTAGGACAGCCCCAGCGCCTCGAAGAACGGTGCTACCAGCCGGACGTCTGCGCCGCCATCCTCGCCGGCCGTCGACAGGCGGGAGACGGTGGGGGCGTAGGACCGCCCGTTGTCGTTGACGATGACCACGACGCGGGTCCCTGTGGCTCCGATGTTGTTCAGCGCCTCATAGGCCAGCCCACCGGTGAGGGCACCGTCGCCCACCACGGCGACCACCGGGCGGTCGTCGCCGCGCAGCTGGCGGGCACGGGCCAAGCCGTAGGCGTAGGACAGCGCGGTCGAGGCGTGGCTGTTCTCGACCAGGTCGTGCTCGGACTCGAGCCGGTTGGGGTATCCCGACAGGCCGCCGGGCTGGCGGAGCTGGCCGAAGTCCCCCGCTCGACCGGTCACCAGCTTGTGCACATAGGCCTGATGTCCCGTGTCCCACACCAGTGCATCACGGGGCGAGTCGAAGACGCGGTGCAGAGCCAAGGTGAGCTCGACGATGCCGAGGTTGGACCCGAGGTGCCCGCCGGTCTCCGCCACCGAGTCGACAAGGAACCGGCGAATGGCCATGGCCAACTGCTCGAGCTCGGGTACGTCCATGGCTCGCAGCGAGGCGGGGTCGAGCCGATCGAGCCCATCACCGCGCCGCGTCGCCCCGTCAACGACGGGGAGTGCGGACTCGGCGATGGTGATGATGCTCACCGGGATCAATGGGTGCTGACGAGGGCACGCAGCCCTTCACGCAGCGAGTCCATGCTGGCGATCACCGATGTCGGCTCATAGCCACAATGGGCCATGCAGTTGTTGCAGCGCTCGTCCTTCCCCCGACCGTACGCATCCCAGTCCGTGGTCTCCACCAGCTCCTTGTAGCTGGTGGCATAGCCGTCGGCCATCAGGTAGCACGGTCGCTGCCAGCCCAGCACGGAGTAGCTGGGTATCCCCCACGCCGTGCACGAGAACTCCTGCTTGCCCTCGAGGAAGTCGAGGAAGAGGGGCGAATGGTTGAGACGCCACTTCTTGCGCTTCCCGTCGAACGCCTCTTTGAACAGCTTTCGGGTCTGTTCGACGCCGAGGAAGTGCTCCTGGTCGGGTGCCTTCTCGTAGGCGTACGCCGGCGAGATCATCATGGCGTCAACCTTGAGGTCGTCGTTCAAGAAGTCGAGCACGTCGCGTACGGTCTTGGGCGAGTCGGTGTTGAAGAAGGTGGAGTTGGTGGTCACCCGGAAGCCCTTCTCCTTCGCCTCGCGGATGGCCGCCACCGCCTCGTCGAAGACCCCGTCACGGTCGACAGCTGCGTCGTGGCGCTCCTTCATGCCGTCGATGTGGACGACCCAGGAGAAGAAGTGGGAGGGCGTGAACCGATCCAGGCGCCGCCGGAGCAGCACGGCGTTGGTGCACAGGTAGACGTAGATCTTGCGCCGGATGAGCTCGGCCACGATGCGCTCCATGTCCGGATGCAACAGGGGTTCGCCTCCGGCGATCGAGACCATGGGCGTCCCGCTCTCCCGCACGGCCTCCAGGATGTCCTCCAGCGACAGGCGCTTCCGGAGGATGTCGGTGGGATGTTGGATCTTCCCGCAACCCGGGCACGAGAGGTTGCAGGCGAACAGCGGCTCTATCTCCACGATGAAGGGATAGTGCTTGGCCCCCTTCAGCTTCTGCCGGAGCAGGTGGGAACCGATCTTCACGTTCTGTCGGAGGGGTATGGGCATTAGCGCACCGCCTGGGGTAGAGAGAAATGGGCACTTTCATCCGTGGTCCGATGCTCGGTGACAGCCACCGGACCGAGGTCCGAGAGGCTGTCGATCACACGTTGGACCAGGAATTCTGGAGCAGACGCACCGGCGGTGATGCCGACGGTGGCCACACCGTCGAACCAGCTCAACCGGAGCTGCGTCTCGTCTTCGATCAGTTGCGTCGGGCAACCCTCTCGCCGGCCCAGTTCGACCAGCCGGGCCGTGTTGGACGAGTTGGCCGAACCGACCACCAACAAGAGGTCGCACAGCCCGACCATGCCCCGAACCGCATCCTGGCGGTTCTGGGTGGCATAACAGATGTCGTTGGAGTTGGGGCCGTGGAGATCGGGGAACCGGTCCCGCAGGGCGGCGACGATCTCGGCCGTCTCATCGGTGGCCAGGGTGGTCTGGGTCAGGTAGGCCACCTGGGCCTGGGGGTCGATGTCGAGGGCGGCCACGTCCTCGGGTCGTTCGACCAGGGCCATGGGTGCCTCGCCCAGCGTGCCTGCGATCTCCTCGTGCCCCTCGTGGCCGATGAGGACGATTTGGTAGTCCTGGGATGCGAAGCGCCGCGCCTCGTGGTGGACCTTGGTCACCAGCGGGCAGGTGGCGTCGATAACCGAGAGGTCGCCGCGGCGAGCGGCTTCCTCGCGGACCTTGGGGGACACGCCGTGGGCGGCGATGACCACCACCGCGTTCGCGGGCACCTCGTCGAGCTCCTCGACGAAGATGGCGCCTTTGCCTTCGAGGTCGGCGACGACGTGGCTGTTGTGCACGATCTGCCGGCGGACGTATACCGGGGCGCCGAAGCGATCGATGGCCCGGTTCACGATCTCGATGGCGCGCTCCACGCCGGCGCAGAACGAACGGGGGGCGGCGAGGACGACGTCGTGCCGCCCCACGGCGCCGGCCCAGCGCTCCAGTGAGGGTCGCACCCGCATCAGGGTGGCCAGCGCCCGCATGCCGCCCAGCACCATCCCGTGGCCGGCCGTATCCGAGATGGAACGGACCACGGCCAACGGTCGGTCGGGGAGCTGGTCGGCGAGCCACGCCGATTCCATGTCCACGGCAATGGCGCCGGAGGAGGCCAGGGCCGCCCGTTGGCCCCCTCGGACCAGGCGGGGTGACGACACGATGGGCCCGGTGCGGACGTCGATGCCCTTCTGCCGGAGCTCCTCTGCGATCCGCTCGGCACCGGGAAGCGGCCGGACGATGCTGCCGTCCACGGTGCGCACCTCGGTGGCCACCACCAGTTGGCCGACGCGGAGCTCAGGATCCAGGCCGCCGGCCACCCCCACCAGGGCCACGGCATGGGAGTGCGGCATGGCCGCCAGCCTCGCTCCCGCCGCCGTCGCCTTGGATCGGCCCATGCCGATCAGGGTCACGTCGCCACCGAGAGCCAGGGCCTCGATGCGCAGGGGGGCCACGACGGTGAGATCAGCCATGGGACCGCTCCCGCACGAAGCGACCAAGGGCCATGACCGGGAACACCAGGCGGTAGAGGTGGTAGTTGATGTAGAAGTCCCCCGGAAAACCGGTGCCGGTGAACCACGGTTCGTCCCAGGACCCGTCCTCCCGCTGGGTCCCGACCAGGAATTCGATACCTCGGTCGGTGGACGGGCCCTGCCGGCCGGCGGCCAGGAGGGCGAGGAGCGCCCACGCCGTCTGGGAGGCGGTGGACGCGCCCTGCCCGGCCAGGCCCGGGTCGGCGTACGAGCGGAGGTCCTCGCCCCAACCGCCGTCGGGGTTCTGGTGATCCTCCAGCCAGCGGACGGCCCCGACCATGGCCGGGTGCTCCGCGGCCAGGCCGGCGGCAGCGAGGGCGGGGACCACGGCGCCGGTGCCGTAGACGTAGTTGGCCCCCCAGCGACCGAACCACGACCCGTCGGCCTCTTGTGCGTCGAGCAGCCATTGGAGACCGCGGTCGAGGGCCGGACCGGCGCGGCCCAGCACGGCCAGCATCTCCACCACGTGGGCGGTGACGTCGGCACTGGGCGGATCGATCAGCTCGCCGAAGTCGCAGAAGGGCAGCTCCTCGCACAGGCCGCGGGTGTTGTCGGCGTCGAACGCGCCCCAACCTCCGTCACCGCACTGCATCCCCTCGATCCAGGCCACGGCCCGGTCGATGGCCCCCTCGGCGGCCACGTCGCAGTGCCGAAGGGCCAGCACCACCTCGGCCGTGTCGTCGATGTCGGGGTAGTGGTCGTTGGCGAACTCGAACGCCCATCCCCCCGGGGCGAGGCGGGGACGCCGGATGCTCCAATCGCCCTTGATGGTCACCTCTTCGCCCAGCAGCCATGCTCCAGCGCGACCCATGCCCTGGTCGGTGGCCGGCGTGCCCGCGTCGGACAGCGCAATGACAGCCAACGCCGTGTCCCACACCGGGGACTGGCACGCCTCGAGCCGCCGGCCGGCCCCGTCGTCGATGGTGAACCCGTCCAGCCCGTCCAGCCCGGCTCGCATCACCGGATGGTCGAGCGGGTAGCCCTGCAGGTGGAGCGCCATCAGCGAGTAGACCCAGGGCGGCTGGATCCCACCCCAGGACCCGTCGGACTCCTGGCGTTGGACGATCCACCGCTCGGCCCGCTGGAGGGCCAGCTTGCGCAGGACGGCGATGGGCCTGCGCTCGTAGACGTGCAGCGCTCGATCGAGCCGCTGGAACCGCCTCCCCCATCGGCTGGCCGGCGGGCGGGCGGGACGGACCCCGCTCCGGAGCTCGTCGATGGTCACCGGGATGGACCGGACCGGCCGGTGGGCGCTGATCACGGTGAGGGCCGCCACCGTCTGGCGGGCCCAGCACCCGAAGTCGTAGATGTTGAGCGGTACCGATGGTGGGAGCAGCATCAGCTCCGGCGGCATCACCGGGAGCTCGTCCCACGACCAGAGACCGAACAGGGCCATCCAGATACGGGTGAAGACCCGGCTGGCCTCCAGCCCGCCGGACTCCCGAGCGAACCGGGCGGCGCGTTGCATGTGCGGGGCGTCGACCTCGTCGCCGGCCAGGCGGAGCGCCACGTAGGCCTCGACGGTGGTGGACAGATCGGGCGGCCCCCCGTAGAAGGTGGCCCACGTCCCGTCGTCGCGCTGGCGCGAACGGATCCACGTGGCCGTTCGCTGCGTCTGGTCCTCGGTCCGGATGCCCAGGAACTGACGGAGGAGGAGATCCTCGGCCTCCATGGTGACGTTCGTCTCCAGCTCCCCCTTCCACCAGCCGGCGGGGTCCTGCCCGCGACCGAGGGCGCCGACGGCGCGCTGGAGGGCGTGGGCGATGACGTCGTCCGACTGGGCCTCGTCCCCGCCGTCCACCATGCGGGATGTGGTGATGACCGTCATCTGTCCCGCTCGGTCACGAAATGGGCGATCGCCTCCAGCTGGGCTCGGGGACCGGGAAGCAGGTCGGCCCGGCCCAGCGAGGCCAACGCCGCTTCCAGGTGCGAATCGGCGATGTCGGTGGCCTCGTCGCGGGCGCCGCTCTCCTCGATGAGCCGGGCCACCTCGGCCACGTCCTGTTCGGCGAGGGTCCGAGCCAGCAGCGCCTCCAGCTCGGGGCGCCGACCGTCGGACCGGGCCAGCGCGGTGACCACGGGAAGGGTCTTCTTGTGCTGGACCAGGTCGTTGCCGGCCGGCTTGCCCGTCTGGCTGGGCTCGCCCCAGATCCCGAGCACGTCGTCGATGGCCTGGAAGGCGATCCCCACGTTGCGGCCGAAGTCGGCCAGGGCGTCGATGGTCGGATCGGGTGCCCCGACCAACACGGCACCGAGCGCGGAGGCACAGGACAACAGGGCCCCGGTCTTGCCCGTGGCCATGCGCAGGCACTCCTCCACGGTGACCGACGCCCGGGTCTCGAAGGCCATGTCGTCGGCCTGTCCGGCGATCATCTCCTGGGTGGCGGTGGCCAGGGTGGCGGTGGCCCGGACCCGTTCCGGGGTGGCATCGTCCAGCAGCACCTGGATGGCCAGGGCGGCGAGGGCGTCCCCGGCGATGATGGCCGAGCCGATCCCGAACTGGGCCCAGACCGTGGGCCGGTGACGGCGATCACGGTCCTCGTCGATGATGTCGTCGTGCAGCAGCGAGAAGTTGTGGACCAGCTCGATGGCCACGGCACCGGGGATGCCCGCCTCCTCGGGGCCCCCGGCGGCGGCCGCCGACACCAGTACCAACGCGGCGCGGACCCGCTTGCCCCCGCCCGCCAGGTGATGGCGAATCGGGGTGACCAGCTCAGGGCTGAGACGGTCCACCGCCGCGTCCAGCGCCGGGGCGACCAGGGCGGCGGCCCGTCCCAGGGAGTCGGGAGCCAGGGCCGGTGCGTCGGATACCGGGATGGTGGTCATTGCCGTACTCCTTGGAGCTGGGGGGCTGGGCCACTGTGTTCGTCGCCGATGCTGTTCTTCCCGCCGATACTGGGTTTACTGCCGGCACTGCGTTGTTTCCCGCCCGCGCTGCGTTGTTTCCCGCCGGCGCTGTGTTCCTCACTGACAAGGTCCAGTACCGCGGACACGGCGGACTGCCCGCTGCGTACCGCCCCCTCCATGGTGGCCGGCCAGCCGGTGTCGCACCACGCACCGGCTACGGCCAGACCGGGAAGTCCGGTCCGAGCGGCCGGCCGCAGCGCGGCGGTGCCGGGCACGGCGCGGAACGTGGCCGCGTGCTCGCGGCTCACGGTGCCGTCGATCAGTCGGGCGTGCCGGGCCGACGGCAGAAGGTCGTCGAGCGCCTGGCGGAACGACCGGACCAGCTCCTCGGGTCGCTGACCCACGTAGGTGTCGGCCGCCGACAACGAGATGGCCAGGCACTGCCCGTCCTGCACTCCCGACGATGCCGTCCGGTCGAACAGGAACTGGATCGGGGTGCCCACACCGGCGGCCATGGGCAGATCGGTCACCCTGCGATCGAGCACCAGGTGCACGTTGACGATGGGCGATGCGCCCAGACCCGCAGTGGCGGGCAAGGTGCCTTCGGGCACCAGGGCGGCGGCCACCTCCGGCGGGGTGGCGACGATCACCGCATCGACCCGGTCGGGACCTTCGCGGGTGGAGACGACCCAGCCGCTGTCGCCCGAACGAGCCAGCCCCTCGACCCGGGACCCCAGTCGCACGTCGACCCCGGCAGCCGCCAGCGCCTGGGAGGCGTTATCCCCGTGGAGCTGTCGGAGCGGCACCTGGGACCAACCGATGTCGCCGCCATCGGTGCTGTCGAGCAGGCCGGTCCGGAAGACCTTGATGGCCATGGCCAACGAGGCCTCGGCCGCGGGCACGTTGACCGTGGGCAGGGTAATCAGGTCCCACAGGCGCTCGATGGCCCGACCGCTCTGCCCGTGATCGGCCAGCCATTGCCCGAAGGTGATGGCGTCGAGCGCGGGGTCGTCGGGATCGAGGTGGCGCATGGGGAGCACGGCGCGGGCCAGAAGGGCCCGCTCACCGACACTGAGAAAGCGGTAGCGGGCCAGCGATCCCAGGAGGTGCAGGGGGGCCGGCAGGTTGGTGCGCGTGATGGAGGAGGAGATCCCGCCCGGAGCCACGACGGGCACCTCGAGTCGGGGTTGGAGCGTCACCTGGTCGCTGGCCCCGATGCGGTCGAGGAAGCCTCGGTAAGCGGTGCAGCAGCGCATGAAGACGTGCTGGCCGTTGTCGAACCAGAGACCGTGACGCCGGAACGACCACGTGAGCCCGCCGAGCCGGGACCGGCGCTCGAAGAGGACGACGTCGGCCCCCGCGTCGACGGCGGCCAGCGCCGCGCTGACGCCGGCCAGTCCTCCCCCGATCACGGCCAGGCGCGGACTGCTCATGGCGTGGCCCCGGCGATGCTCCGCAGGGCGACGTACCCCTTCTCCCACGTCGGCAACGAGACGCGGCGCTCGGTGACGGCAATCGGGTCGCGCTCGATGCGGGTCAGCAACCGGCGGTAGATCCCGGCCATGGCCGACACGCAGGCATGGCTCCGGCGATCGAGCAGGGGGAGGAGGCGAAGGCCGCGGTCGAACCACTCCCGGGCCCGGACGCACTCGAAGGCGACCAGGTCGGCAACCACCGCCGGCGGCCCGCTCAAGTCGGGTGGGCACCCCACTGCTTCGGCGTCCTCGGCCGGCAGGTAGACGCGGCCCCGGTCCCCGTCCTCGACGATGTCCCGGAGGATGTTGGTCAGCTGGAGGGCCACGCCGAGGTCGTCGGCCAGCGGATTGGCCACCTCCAGGTCGTCCACGCCGAAGATGGCCAGCGACAGGCGGCCGACCGAGCCGGCCACCCGGCGGCAGTACCCCACCAGGTCGTCGATGGTGGCGTAGGACCCACCCTCGACGTCCATGACGCAGCCGTCGATCAGCTCGCCGAACGCAGCCATGGGCAGGCCGTAGCGATCGGCCGCATAGGCCACGCCGGCCAGGACCGGGTCGTCGGTGTCGGCCGAGATCGGCTCGAGATCCTTGCGCACCGCGGCCAGCTCCTCAAGGCGCTGGGGTGCCGGTGCGTCGCCGTCGCCGATGTCGTCGATTCTCCGGGCCAGGGCGTAGACGGCGGACAGGGCGTGGCGCTCGGGCTCTTTGAGCAGGCGGATGCCGTAGGAGAAGTTCTTCGCTTCGGTACGGGTGATGGCCTCGCACTCCCGGTAGGCGGCCTCGGGGTTCATGCCGCCGCCCGGTCGCTCGACGAAGCGAAGAGCGTCTCGGCCAGGCGGGCCCCGACCCCGAGCCGTCGGGGGCGGCACCGCGTTCCCAGTACGTCGTACCCGGCACGCCGGATGGCATCGAGGGCGGCCTCGCCGCCACCGACGAAACCGGCTACGGCGATCCTCGGCTGCCAGGGAAGCTGGCGGGCCAGGGGCCTTCCGGGGGCCAGGCGCTGGTGGGCCCGATTCACGTGCACGGCCACCAGACGCCGGAGCGAGGGACTGGCGTTCGGAGCCAGCAGCTCGTCCTCGGTGACCCCGAAGGCCTCCCGGTCGCGGGTGGGAAGGTAGACCCGCCCGCGTCGGGCATCTTCGCCGACGTCTTGGAGGTGCTCGGTCAACTGCAGTCCGATGCACACCTCATCGGACAGGGCCACCCGCTCGGGGGTGCTGACGCCGAACACCGACAGCACCAGGCGCCCGACGGGAACGGCCGAGAGCTGGCAGTAAGCGACCAGGTCGTCCATGGTCTGGTAGCGGGTGACCCTCTGGTCGACCCGGTTGGCCTCGATCAGGGCCCGGAACGGATCGAGGGACACATCGAGCTGGGCCAGGGTCGGCATCAGCTGCACGAGGATGGGGTGGGTGGCCGAGCCGGCGGCCGCCCGCTGCAGCTCGGACTCCAGCCAATCGAGCTGGGCCAGGCGATCGCCGTCGACCTCGTCGCCGATGTCGTCGGCCAGGCGGGCGAACCCGTACACGGCCAGCAGGTGGGAACGCACCCGGCGGGGAAGCAGGACCGAGGCCACCGGGAAGTTCTCCGACCCAGCCTGATCGAGGACCGCGCTGGCCTCAAGGTCGGGGATCGACGATGGAGCTCCTGTGAGGGTTGTCACGAATGATCCGGACCTTCGTATTAACAATGGTGACCAGCGGTTCACCCCTGTTATACACGGCGCCCTGGACAGGACGAACATCCCGTCCGAACAGGGCTATTGCCCGATCCGTATGGTTTTGCGTCGCTGCAGATCAGGCGGTCGGAGAACGCCCCTTCAACGCATACCCATCGAGACCCGGAAGAGCCGGATCAACGCGTTGTCGGCCACCCGTCGCCCGGCGCTCAGCGCCGCGTGACCCTTGGCCCGCAGATGGGGCGACACTCGACCGGCGATTCCTTCGGTGATCCCCGAGGCGATGCCGGCGACATCCTTCTCCCCGCGGAGCTCGCGGGTCATGATCTCGAGGTACAGCGGCACGTAGGGCTTGAGCAGGGTGGCCAGTTCGGCCACCGCCTTAGTCTCGGTCATGGGCTCGCTGAGCGTGTCCAGACCCTCGCCGACCGCATCGACGGTGGACAGGGCGGCGGCCAGGAAGATGTCGTGCTTCGAGTCGAAATAGCGGTAGAACGAGCCCTTGGCGATGCCGGCGGCCTCGCAGATCTGTCCCACGTTGACCGTGGCGTACCCCTCCGAGGCGAACGCCTGGCGTGCGGCTGACAGCAGCCGGGCGGCAGGGAGGGACGGCTCCGACCGGACCAGGTACGTGGTCACGATCTGGTCCCACATCTCGATCGAGTACGGCTCGGCTCGTTCTACGGCGAGGAGCTCGGGTAGGAGCTCGCCGATGGAGGGAAGCGACAGCCGCCACCGGTCCCGGAGCAACCGGACCAGCTTGAGCGTCTCGACGTGTCGCTCGTCGTACAGGAAGCGCTTGGCCTCGACGGAGGTGGGATCAGGCAGCAACCCGAGTCGGCGATAGTGGTGGATGCTCGGCACGGGCACGCCGGATTGGTCCGCCAGCTCGGCCACACTCAGTAGCCCGGCAGTCAGCAGTCCGGCGTCGGCAACGGCAGCCTCTGGCTCCGCGGCCACCGGCTCGTGAGCCGGAGGCGGTACTGGCGATTGGTTCCGGCGCTTCCGTGTCATCGCCCTCCTTGCTCGCTCGTATGGTAGCCCTCGCTCGGACCACGGGTTCGGACACGTCCGGGTGGTGCACGCGACACTGTCTTGGCACCGCCCAGTTCGAGAAGATAACCACGAACCGACAGCACACGTGCGTCACGGCAGCCCCGCCCGGGCACCGGTTGTCGGCGACCGCCGCTCGTATGATGAGCGGACAGCGAATCTCAGGGGGTGTTTCGTGGGGAACGGCGGGAGGTACCTCGGGGCCGTGGCGGGCATGGCCGTGGCCGCCAACTACGTGCCGAGCACGGTCACCCTCGGGCAATGGGGTTCGTTGCGCTCTCTTCCCGGCGACCTCTGTCGGTGGCGCGGACCCGACGCGTCCCGGGTGGCGCTCACCTTCGACGACGGTCCCAACCGCCATACCACGCCCCATGTGCTCGACGCACTGGACACACTGGGTCTGCGGGCCACGTTCTTCTGCCTTGGTTCGCTCGTCGAACGCGACCGGAACATGGTCGGCGAGGTCACGGCCAGGGGACACCAGGTGGAGACCCACGGCTACCGGCACCACCATCACCTGCTGCGATCCCCCCGGTGGATCGTGAACGACCTGCGGCGGGCCGTCGCGGTGATGTCCGAGTGCGGGTATCCCTCGTCCTGGTACCGGCCCTCGTACGGCCAGGCCACCGGAACCACCCTGGTCGCGGCCCGAGCCCTCGGCCTCCGAACGGTGCTGTGGTCGTCGTGGGGACGGGAATGGACCACCGATGACCCCACCGACGTGGCCCTGCGCATCGCCGGTCGACTCGGTCCGGGAGCGATCGTGCTGCTCCACGACAACGACGAGCTGGGATCGCCGGACATGTGGCGGGTGGGCCAGGCGGCCCTACCCCAGGTGGCGGCCGAGCTCGAGCGTCGTGGGCTCGAGGCGGTCACGCTCGACGAGCTGATCTACGGCGGTCGACCGCCCACCGTTCAAGACAGCGTGGCGCCGTCGATGGGGAGAACCACGCCGGACAGGTAGTCCGACTCCTCGCCGGCCAGGAAGCCGACGACCCGGGCGCAGTCCTCGGTGGTGGCCGGTCGTCCCAGGGCATTCATGGCGTTGATCGAGACCAAGGTGTCGGACTCCATCGACTCGAAGGCCAGAGCCAGGCGCCCTGTGGCCACGTACCCGGGGGCGATGCAGTTGACGGTGATCCCCGATGACCCCAGATCCTGCGCCAAATAGCGGGTGTACATGGCAATGCCCGCTTTGGCCACGCCGTAGTGCGCGTACGCCCCGTTCCGGCCGCCACGCAACCCCGAGATGCTTGCCACCGTCACGATCTTCCCCGAGCCCTGTCGCTTCAGGAGCGGCGCCACTGCCAGGCAGGTATTGACCGTGCCGAACAGGTTCTTCTTCAACACCGCGTCGAAGTCGTCGGGGTCGAGCTCCGAGGCTCGGCCTTCGAACGGCGATCCCAGTCCCCCACCGGCATTGCAGATGACCACGTCGAGTGCGGACCATTCCCGCTCGATGGCCGCCACCGCCTTTCGCATGGCTTCGAGGTCGGTGACGTCCGTTTCGAGGGCCAAGGCGCGGCGCCCCAGTGCCCGCACCTCGTCGGCGGTCGTGTCCGCCGTCATCAGCGCGGCCTCGGCGTCGTACTCGCGGTACGAGTGAAGGTCGATGTCGAGCACCGCCACATCTGCCCCCAGCCCGGCCAGATGCAGGGCATAGGCCCGACCAAGCCCGCGTGCCGCGCCGGTCACCAGCGCGGTCTTTCCCTCGAGCGTCATGTCATGCTCCTCCCCGCCGCACACCGTCGTGTCAACGGCAACCAGATTCCGAGCCCATCACCTGGGGCAGCGGGCGATCAGATGCTAACCGGGGCCGCCTGTCCGAACAGGACGTCGCCGTCGTCGGCCAGGTCGTAGTACTCGACGCCCTCGGTCACGTGGGCGGCGTCGGCAGCCAGGGCCACCGCCACCTTCTGCGCGCTGTTGCGCAGGATGTCGAAGACGATCTCCACCACCTCGCCCGGTTCGAAGTACTTCCGGACCTGGACCACCAGTTCGGGAGTGATGTCGGTCGGCTGGGTGATGACGATGTCGGTGAGCCGGAGCGCCACCTTGTGCCGTTCCGAGAGATCGGTCGTCTCGTACCAGTCCACCTTGGTGAACATCGACTCGTCCGCCCCCGCGCTGATCGCCTTGACCGAACGAGTGGATTGGCAGATTCGGCAGTTGTGCTGGCGCGCCCCTCGCAGTCGGACCAACTCGGTGGTGATGGGGTCGAGGTCGCCCATGCGAGCGACGGTCTTCATCAGCTCGTCGAACGACTGGCCCGGATCTGCGCCGACGGCGCGGTCATCGGCTGCCGGGGAACCGACCTCTCTCACATCGAAGAGGCGACCAATGGTCAGCTCTGTCCGCCGCTCGTAGTCGAACACGTACAGCCCGATGACGAAGGCACCGACTTGTTCGGCAGGCACCTCGGCGAACAGGGCGCCCCGGTCGGCATCGCCGATGCCGGCCACGTCGATCACGAATCGTTCGGTGAAGGACAGCGCCACCCGCTCCGTCTCGCTGAACAGCGGCGACGTGGGCCACTCGGCCAGCGACGTCATCTTGTCGGCGGCGAGAGCGGGCGCAGCCGGAGGCCGGCGCTCGATGGCCCCGGGGTCTCGCAGCAACATGGCGATGCGGGCGCGGGCCAGCTCGAGCAGTTCGGGGTCGGCCGAGCTCCACACGCTGGTGCTCAACGTAGTCAGGGCGAGCATTGCCTCAGGGGCCACGAGGGGTCTGGGGTCTGCGCCCGTTGTCAGGGTGATCCAGTCCATGACTCCAGTGTCTCAAAGTTGACGCCGCCGTACACGCCGCTCGAGACGGCGGTTCACGGATGGCCGAGTTGACCGCCATCCCGAGTTTCAATACAGTGCGACTTGATTCGTAATATCGACCAATCTCCAGGACGTGACCATGCCCAAGCTCGAGCGCAAGTGGTGGACGTTGATCGCCGTGTGCACGGCGATCTTCATGCTGTTGCTGGACATCACCGTGGTCAACGTGGCCCTTCCCGACATCCAGCGGTCACTGCACTCGTCGTTCAGCGACCTCCAGTGGGTGGTCGACGCCTACGCGCTGACCCTGGCCGCCTTCCTGCTCACCGCCGGAGTCATCGGTGACATGTTCGGGCGCCGGGAGGTCTTCGCCATCGGCCTGGGCGTCTTCTCGGTGGCCTCCCTGGTGTGCGGCCTGTCGACCAGCTCGTTGATGCTGAACCTGGCACGAGCCGTGCAGGGTGTCGGCGGGGCCATCATGTTCGCCACGTCGCTGGCCCTGATCGCCCAGGCCTTCCAGGGCAAGGACCGAGGGACGGCGTTCGGGATCTACGGCGCGGTGACCGGGGGGGCGGTGGCCGTGGGCCCGCTGGTCGGGGGGGCGATCACCAGCGCCATCGGATGGCGGTGGATCTTCTTCGTCAACGTGCCCATCGGGGTCATCGCCATCGTGGTCACCCTGGCCCGCATTCAGGAATCGAAAGACCCCAACACCAAACGGATCGACTGGATCGGGTTCATCACCTTCTCGGCGTCGCTGTTCATGCTGGTGTTCGCGCTGGTTCGGGGCAACACCGCCGGATGGGGCAGCCCGGAGATCGTCGGTCTGCTCATCGGGACCGCCGTCCTCATGGCCACCTTCATCGTGGCCGAACTGAGACAGCGCGACCCCATGCTCGACCTCTCCTTGTTCCGGCGCCCGGCCATGATCGGCATCTCGGGTGCGGCGTTCACCCTCTCGTCTTCGATCTTCGCCCTGTTCTTGTACCTGACCCTCTTCATCCAGGATGACCTGGGGTATGGACCGCTGGCCGCAGGGCTTCGCTTCCTCCCCCTCACCCTCTTGGCCTTCCTCGTGGCCCCGGTGGCCGGCAAGCTCACGGTCCGGTTCCAGGCCCGCTACATGCTGGGCGTCGGGCTCCTGTTGGTATCCGCCGGTTGCCTGTTCATGGCCACCGTCCATGCCGACTCGCAGTGGACGGTCCTGTTGCCCGGGTTCATCCTCGCCGGCGCGGGCATCGGAATCATCAATCCGGTGCTGGCCTCCGCCGCCGTCGCCGTGGTGCCGCCCGAGCGGAGCGGCATGGCCTCGGGGATCAACTCGACGTTCCGACAGGTGGGCATCGCCACCGGCATCGCCGGGCTGGGCGCGGTGTTCCAGAGCGACATCAGGTCCAAGGTGACGGCATCATTGCTGAGCACACCGTCGGGACAGCAGGTGGCGGCCCAGCACGGGGCCCAGCTGGGGCCGGCGTTGACCGCCGGTCAAGTCCAACAGACGGTGGCCGCCCTCCCCCACAACCAGGGACAGGCACTCAGCGCCGCGTACCACGTCGGCTTCGCCAGCTCGCTCAACCTGCTCATGGTGATCGGCGCGGCCATTGCCTTCGTCGGCGCGCTGGGCTCCTTCCTCCTGGTGCGCCAACGCGACTTCATCTCCGGCCACCAACCGACGGCACCCGGAGGGGCCGAGGCGGCACCGACTGTCCCAGCGGTGGCATGACCGCGCCGTCCTCTCGGTCCGTCGCCGAGCCCGAGCCGTCGTCCGTCGACCCGTCGGCCTCGCTGATCAGGGCCCCGGGCCGTCCTCGCGACCAGCGGGCCAGCCGGGCCATCACCGAGGCGGCCATTCGCCAACTGGATGACATCGGCTACGCGGCGATCTCGATGGAGAGCGTGGCCAGCGAAGCCGGGGTGGCGCGGGCCACCATCTACCGTCGATACCGGGACAAGGCCGACCTCGTCACCAGCGCCATCGCCGAGCACGCGGCGGAGATCCCGGCCCGACCGTCGGGCGACCCCAAGGCCGACCTCTGCCGATTCCTGGTCGAGTTCGACCGCCGGTTCGGAGCCTCGGGCATGGGGGTGCTCGGTGCTCTCATGACCAATCGCGACGACGCCGACGCCCTTGAGCTGCACCGGGTGAGGGTGATCGCCCCCCGCCTGGCCTACGGGCGCCAGCTCCTCGAACAGGCTCGGGACGACGGGGACCTGCGCCCGGACGCCGACATCGACCTCGCCTTCCAGATGTTGAGCGGTTCGGTGTTCCACCGCCGGGTGGCAGGGCTGGAGAGCGAGCCGGGTTGGGCGGAGCGAGCGGTGGACGCCATCTGGCGGGGTATGGGACCCGGTTCGGTCACGGCCGGGGGCCGAGGTGCTCGGCAAAAAATTCCATGAGGCGGGTGCCGGCGTCGAGGGCGGCCGCCTCGTTGTAGTTCTCCGATCCGTCACGGAAGAACCCGTGCCCGGCGTCGGGGTAGACAACGGTGTCCCGGTGATGGGCCTGGACCCGCTCGATCTGATCGGTGGGGATGTAGTCGTCGCTCCCCCCGAAGAAGAGCAGCGTGGGACACCGCGGCTCGGCCAGCTCGTCGGCAATGCCGGCACCGTAGAAGCCCACGGCGGCATCAAAGCCGTTTCCCCAGACGGCCGTGTGGTAGGTCAGACGGCCACCCATGCAAAAGCCGGTGACCCCGACCTTGTCGGCGCCCATGCTGCGCAAGAGGGCGGCGGCGTGGTCGATGTCCCCTTGGGTCCGTTCGGGCTCGAGCGAGCCGATCAGAGTGGCAAAGTCGGCGGCCTCGGTGCCACCAGCCCGGAAGAACAGATCGGGGGCGATGGCTCCGTAGCCCGCTGCGGCCAGGCGCTGGCAAAACCGGAGGAGCTGGGGGGAGATGCCGTTGCCCTCGTGGATGACCACGACCCCGGGCCAGGGCGGATCGGCGGCGGGACGGGAGAAGAAGTAGGGCAGGTCGATATCGGGCATGCGGACACTCTTGCACCACGACCGGTGGCCCCGCGTGAGCGGACGACCGGCTGACGCCCGATTGGGGTTGGCAACTGGTTGCGGTTGACATATGGTTGCGGTTGACATATGGTTGCGCTATCCTGTGATCATGAACGATGTCGCCGCCCTGACCCAGCTGCCCCCGGCCGAGGCGGCCACCAGGATCCTGGCCGGAGCCGACGCGTCCTGGGCCCGTCGGTTCGCCGCCGAAGTGGACCGGCGAGAAGCGGCCAGCCGGCTCGAGCGCCTGACCAGTCGCTGGCAGATCTCCAACGCTGCGGCAGCGGAGATCTTCGGCGTGTCGCGTCAGGCCTTCTCCAAGTGGCTGGCCAACGGGCCGCCGCCGGATCGGGAAGGCCCGATCGCCGATCTCGACGCCGCCACCGAGCTGCTCGAGCGCTACCTCCGCGTCGATCGGATCCCTGCGGTGGTCCGCCGGGAGTCGCTCGCTCTCGGAGGGCTGTCCCTCTTGCAGCTGGCCCGGACGGGCGAGAGCGCCGAGGTCCTGAGCGCGGTGCGGACCATGTTCGACCTGCGTCGCATCCAACCTTGACCGCCCCCATCGCCACTGTCCGACTCCCCGACCGCCACACCTGGCTCCGCGTCGCCGACGCCAGCTGGTCCCACCCGCTGGACCCGGCGTGGGCTTCCCGCCTCGGCGGCAGGTGGAACGCTCCCGATTCGTTCCCGGTCCTGTACCTGAACGAGGACCTCTACACCGCCCGAGCCCAGATCCATGCCCTGTTGCGTGCAGGGCCGGCCAATCCGGAAGACCTACGGGACGACGCCCCGTTCGTCCTCGTCCTGGCCCGCCTCCCCCGTCGCCAAGACGTGGCCGACGCGCTCAGCGACGACGGCCTCGAGTCGCTGCGATTGCCCGCCTCCTATCCCCTCGACGCCGGTGGGGATCCCATCGCCCACCAGCCCTGCCAGCTGATCGGAGCCAGCGTGCACGAAGCACGCCTCCGGGGAATCTGGTGCCGCTCGGCGGCGACCGCCGACGGCAGCGGACACGAGCTGGCCTGGTTCCCGAGCGGTCCCGGTGCTCGGGCCCGGTCGCTGGGCGAGGCGGTGCCCTTCGCCACCTGGTGGTCGGCCGAGTCAGTGGCCAGCCTGGTCGACGACGCCGAGGCGCCGGTTCCCGACTCAGCCGCCCCTTCGCCTTGAGCCATCCGATGGTGGGGAGGTCCCGGTGGGCTCGGCCGGGGCTGTCGTGGTGTGGAACACGGGCCAGCAGACCTCGGTGCGATGTTGGGACTCGTCCTCGGTATGGCGGTAGGTCACGAGATACTGCTCGCGGATGGGACCCTCGACGCCCAGCTCCCGCTCGGCCACATAGGTGCCGAGCGCACCGTAGCTCTGATCGAGCTCGGCGAAGGAGCCCTCGTGCACGGTGATGGCCAACTCGGCCGCCGGGATCTCGAAGGGGACGGCGCGACCCGAGGGGGCCACGCCGCCCACGACCGGCACGTACACGACGACCTCGCCCTTCTCGAGCTCGAAGAGCTCGTTGGGGTAGAGCGCCCCACCGGGACCGGACGGCTCGACACCGGCTGCAGCCAGGGCGCGGTAGAGCTCCTCGAATGCGCCCACCCAGAATTCCTCCAGATCGTCCACGGTCACCGGCTCGGTGATGGCTAGCGTCGACATGGCCGGGGCCGACCGGTACTCCACCGCGATGGGCGTTGCCGGCCGCTCGAGCAGCGACCGCAACGAGGCCACCATCGACTGGGTCTCCGACAACTGCGACTGCATCCGTTGGAGGTGGGCTACCACCACCTGGTTGCGGGTGGCCACGTCGGGGGCGTCGAGGACCGTCTTCACCTCCTCGAGGGGCATGCCCAGGTCGCGGAAGCGGCGGATGACCTGGGCCACCGGCACCTGCGACGCCTGGTAGAGGCGGTAGCCGCTGGCCGTGTCCACCTGCGCAGGCTCCAACAGCCCGACATCGTGGTAGTGCCGGAGCGCCTTGACGCTCAGGTGCGTCATCCGGGAGAAGTCACCGATGGTCACCAGTACGTCCATGTCGGTCATTCTTGACCCTCCCGTTACCGGAGGGTCAAGAAGCCAGGCGGTGGCGCTCATTGGTGGGCCTGGGCCCGGGGCAGGAGTCGGGTCAGGACGGCGACGACGAGGAGGAGACCGGCGAGCTCTACCAGAGCGAGCTCAAAGGCCCGCTGATAGCCGTTGGACAGAGCCCCGAAGAAGATCACCCCGGTCACGGCCACGCCTACGGCGTTGCCGACCTGCTGCATGGTGGCCAGTGCTCCCGAGACGGAGCCCGCCCGCTCGCCGTCGGCGTGGGACAGGACCGTCGTCGTCAGCGGCGTGATGCACAAGCCCATGCCCGCCCCCACGAGCACCAGGCCCGGGGCGAGCAGCCCGATCGATGCGGCATCACCGTGGACCGCCGCCAACAGGGCGATGTCGCCCAGCGCCAGCGTCACGGCGCCGACGGCGATGAGCGAACGGCCGAAGCGCAGGGTCAGCGCGGGAGCCCGCATCGAGGTGACCAGGTAGGCCACAGCCAGAATGGAGAAGACCAGACCAGCGTGGAGGGCGTCGAGGCCGCGTCCCTTTTGCAGGTAGAGCGCGAGGACCAAGAAGAAGGAGGCCTGGCCGCACCAGAAGACCAGCTGGGTGCCGAGACCGGCCAGCAGGGCTCGCTGCCCGAACAGGGCCGGATCGAGCAGGGGTGTCCCTCCTCTCCGAGCCAACCTGCGTTGGTGGGCGACGAAGGCGGTGAACATCAGGGGAGCGGCGGCCAGGCTCACCCACGTCCAGGCCGGCCAGTTGAGCTGGGTGCCCTCCACCAGGGGAAGGACCAGAGCGGTCATCCCCAGGATGGCCAGCACGTTTCCTCCCACGTCGATGCGGCCGGCGTGCTCGACCCGGGACTCGGGCACCAGCCGACGGGTGAAGGCCAGCGCCACGAGGCCCACCGGTACGTTGATCAGGAACACCGTCCGCCAGCCCCAGCCGAAGAGGTTGGCCTGGATGAGGATGCCTCCGAGGAGCTGTCCGCCGGCGGCGGCCAGCCCCATCACCATGCCGTAGACGGTGATGGCCCGGACGCGGGCCGGGCCGGGGAACGCCACCCCCATGATGGCCAACACGTTCGGACTGATGAGGGCGCCCGCCATCCCCTGGGCCAATCGGGCAACGACCAGGACTGTGGGGTTGGGCGCCAACCCGCAGGCGGCAGAGGCCACCACGAAGAGGGCGAGGCCGGCGGCGAACGTCCGCCGGCGCCCGACCATGTCCCCGAGGCGGCCGCCGGCGATGAGAAAGACGGCAAAGGTCAGGCCGTAGCCGGCGACCACCCACTCGATGGCGCTGGTGCTGGCGTGCAGGTCGGCCTGCATCGAGGGCAGGGCCACGTTCACGACGAAGAAGTCGAGGACGATCATGAACACGCCGCACATGAGCACGGGCAGGGCCGACAGGCGGCGGCCCGAGGGGATCCCGGGGGACCGTGGTGATGGGGCGATGGGAGATGGCGATGCGAGGTCGAGTTCGGTCATAGCTCGACTGTCGACCCTCCCGTCGCGGGAGAGTCAAGGGCCCTGTTCGAACGATGTGTCTCAGCCCGAGGAGTCGAGCCGGCGCGAAGCCGGACTTCGGGCAAACACGAACGCGGTGACCAGCACGAGGACGGCAACGAGGACCAGCGGCCACGTCGCCCGCTGGTGGAGGAAGAACGCCGCTCCGCTGACGGCACCGATCAGCATGGCGGCGACGGCGGACGTTCTCCGGGCCACCCTGGGATTGTTCCCGCCGGCCAACGAGGAGTCCGCGGCCAACCCGGTCAGCGTCATGGTGAGCACGGTCGTGGTCAGTTCGGGTACGGCCAGGCGGCGAATGGTGGAGTTCCGCACGCCCATGGCGAAGGCGAGCAAGACGATCACCGTATAGCGAACCCAACCCGATCCGATGACCCCATTGGCAGTTGCGGCCACGGCGGCGGCGCCGCCGGCGAAGACGCCCTCGGTCACCATGGCCACCAGCAGCCACCGCCGTCGTGAGGCGATGTGGCGGGTGATGCGCCCGGCGCACGCCGCGCCGACGAGGAACGAACCGAGCGAAGCCAAGCTGGCCGGGACCGAGAAGCCCGGCGCCCCCGCTGCGGCGAAGCCGAGGAGGACGACGTTCCCGGTCATGTTGGCGGTGAAGACGTGTCCGAGGCCCAGGTAGCTCACGGCGTCGACCATCCCGCTCACGACGGTGAGCACGGTCAGCGTGCCGAGGAGCACCGATGACTGCTCCGATCCTGTGGCCATGTCGACCCTCCTCGCTCCGCCGCCTGCGTGGAGACAGCGCACTGCCTCCTGTGCAGTATTGCCGGTCAGGCCAGAGAGACCGGGCCTTGCGCGTCAGGCCCGACCGGTCAGGTCCACGCCGAACAGCAGGACAGCCGGTTGGTGGTGGCTACTGAGCCGGCTCGAGGATGATGACCGGAATCTGGCGCGTCGTCTTCTGCTCGTACTCGGCGAATCCCGGCGCGGCGATCTTCTGCGCCGACCAGATCGTCTCGCGCTCTGCTCCCTCGGTGACGCGGCTCACGACGGGGACCGTGTCTGTACCCACCTCGATGCTGGTGTGCGGATGGGCGACCAAGTTGTGAAACCAGTCAGGGTTGGTGTCGGCGCCGCCCTTGGAGGCAAAGATGGCGTAGCGGCCGTTGTCCAACGGTTGGTACACGAGGGGATTCACCCGCTCGGTCCCCGACTTTGCCCCCGTGTGGTGCAGGAGTAGCACCGGAGCCCCTTCGAACGGGCCGCCGACCTTGCCCTTGTTGGCCCGGAACTCATCGATGATCTCGACATTGAAATCACTCACAGCACCACTTCCTCTCTCATATGTGTGGACGAAGACGGCTCACTACGGAACCACAACATGCAATCACCACGGCATGCCGGCGCCTCCGTTGGGCCGAAGGATCTGTCCAGTCACAAAGCTGGCAGCGTCGGACACCAGGTACAAGATGGCGAAGGCGATGTCGGTGGGCATGCCCACCCGGGCCAGCGGGGCCATGTTCGATGCCCAGTCGACATAGGCCTGGTACCGAACGGGATCGACCTCACCGGACTCGTCGACGAAGTGTGCCCGGGAGAAGTTGGACAGGATGACCCCGGGCGCCAGTGCATTGGCCCGGATCCCATGGGGCGCACCTTCGGCAGCCAGAGTCTTGGTGAGCTGCGCCACCGCCGCCTTGGTCATGGCGTACGTGCTCATGGTGGGGGCCGGGCTGTCTATCGCCCCTGACGAGATGTTCACGATGTGCCCGGAGCCCTGCGGGATCATGGCCCGCATGGCGGCCTGACTGCCGTAGAACACGCCCCGGAGGTTGATGTCGAACACCTTGTCGAATTCCTCGTCGGTGACGTCCACCACGGGCCCGTCGCTCCGAACACCGGCGATGTTGCCCATCACGTCGATCCGTCCGTGATCGGCCACCGCTCGGGAAACCAGTTCGTCGACGTCGGCCCGCCGGGTGACATCCATCTCCACCGCCACCGCCGTCCCGCCGCGGCCGGCGATCTCCTTGGCCGTCTCCTCCACCCCGGGGCCGTTGATGTCGCCGAGCACCACCGTGGCCCCCGCACCGGCGAAGACCAGTGCAGTGGCTTTGCCGATACCGCTGGCCGCGCCGGTCAGCACTGCCACCCGATCGGCCAGGCTGAACGCCTGAGCCGGTGTCACGTCGTCCGTCAATGCCTCCATAGCGACCCCCGGTATCCTCCGCCGTTGCCCGCAGGCCACGGCTCGTCTGGCGACAGTCTGACCAGATACTCGACGGGGCGTCAATCCGCGTCCCCGGCCCGCGGTCGGGTCCATCCTGACCGCGGGCTGCGGGCGCCCGGCCCGTATGCCGATGACGACCGCGCGGAGGGGACCAGCAAGGATCCGACGCCATGGGGACCACGCGGATCGGACGACGGCCGGCCGGACATACCATGGCGGCCGGCCGAGCGGGCCGATCCGGCCGAGGGCCGGGCAACGAAAGGAACCCATGGGACGTGTCGCAGGGAAGGTCGCCTTCATCACCGGGGTGGCGAGAGGCCAGGGTCGGAGTCACGCGGTGCGCCTGGCCGAGGAGGGTGCGGACATCATCGGCATCGACCTGCTCGAACCGGTGCCCACCGTGTCCTACGCCATGGGGACGCCCGACGACCTGACCGAGACGGTTCGCCTGGTCGAGGAGACCGGCCGGCGGATCATCGCCCGACAGGCCGACGTCAGAGACCGGGAATCCGTCGCCGCCGTCGTCGCCGAAGGAACCGAGACGTTCGGCCGCCTGGACATCGTCTCGGCCAATGCCGGCATTTGCCCGCCGCTGGCCGAACTGTGGGAGATCGAACCTGACCAGTGGGACGACGTATTCGCCGTAAACGTGACCGGCGTCTTCAACACCGTCGCCGCCTGTGTCCCCCCGATGCTCGACTTCGGCAACGGAGGATCCATCGTCCTCACCAGTTCGGGCGCCGGCCTCAAGGGCATCCGCCACCTCGGTGGGTACAACGCCAGCAAGCACGCGGTGATCGGCATTGCCATGACATTGGCCAACGAACTGGCCCGCCGGAACATCCGGGTCAACGCCCTCTGCCCGGCGACGGTGGGCACGCCCATGGTGACCGACAACCGCGACCAGCTCGCCTTCTTTCGACCCGACCTGGAGAACCCGACCCTCGAAGACTGCCTGCCGGCTTTCCGCCGATCAGCGCCCATGGGCCACGAGTGGGTCGACGCCGTCGACATCTCCAATGCCCTCGTCTTCCTGGCCAGCGACGAGGCCCGCTACGTGACCGGCACCGTCCTACCGGTCGATCAAGGATCATCCAACCGGCCCTGACCGAGCAGGCTTACGTCGTCGCCGACCAAGCCGATGCTCGACGGCTCAACGTCGCTCGCCTACTGTACCGACACCGCCAGCCACGACAGGGAGCTCGGCACGAAGGAGGGGTTTGGGCATGAGCGGCAACGAGCCGCCGGAGCCGGACCCGGCCCAGGCGGCGGGCCCGGTCCCGCCAGGAGATCCGACCGCGGGCGCCGGCAGGCGCCGCAGCAGCACCGTCGTGGCGCCTCCAGTAGACCAGAATCCACGCAGCAAGGTCACAAACGACGGGCCTGACGCTGGTCACCCGGCGGACGACCACGCCGACCCGGCCCACCAACCGCTCAGGGCCGCCATGCGAGCCCGCCTGCTCCGGTTGGACACGCTGCGCCCCGAGCCCAAGCTCCTCTTGGGCGCCGTCGTGGCCGAGCTGCTGGTGGCGGCCGTCTTGGTGTTGGCCCGCAACACCCATCTGGCCAGCATCCAGGGCGACAGCTTTGCCCACACCACGGCCACGATCCCGATCCTGGTGTTCGTGGCCAGCATCGTCTTCTGCTCCGTAGCCTGGGGACTCATCCTGGCCGGGGCGTTTCGGGCCGACTGGGAGGTCCGGCTCGCCATCGTTGGCATCTTCCTGTGGGCCATGTGGAGCGAACACAGCGTGCTCGACGGCGTGGCCACGGCCGATGCCATTGCCTCCTACCTCATAGTTGCCGTCATCGTCGTCATCGGGACGGCGTCCTGGTTTCCCGAGAGCGCTGGAGGTCACTGGGCAGTCCCCAACGCGGAGCCCAGCGGCCGATGGCGAACGCGCCGCCGACTGCTGCCTCCTCTCCTCATGGTGTGCGTCGGTGCCCTGTACCTGACCGCGTGGCTGGCCAACCGGTCTGCCGGTCACGTCGACGTCTTCTCGGACGGCGTGGCCCATCAGCTGGCCAACATCCAGTTCTTCCTCATCCCCCTGTTGGTGCTGGCCGGCTCCGAGTTCGGGAGCTGGTCCGATTTCATCGTCAGCCGGGCGGTCACGCGTATCCGCTCCTCGACCCACGAGTGGCTCTTCGGTGGTCTCGTCCTCATTGG
This sequence comes from uncultured Acidimicrobiaceae bacterium, assembly GCA_963781305.1. Lineage (GTDB taxonomy): Bacteria > Actinomycetota > Acidimicrobiia > Acidimicrobiales > RAAP-2 > DASXMT01. Next base: position 753,402 of record CAWAFL010000011.1, on the reverse strand, counting down.
TTCCGGTCTGATCCTCTGGAACGGCCTGCGTTCATCCATGCCCAACAACGGAGGTGACGTGGCACCGGAGCTGCTCCTCGCCACCGTGGTCGCCGCCGTGGTCGTCGTTCTCTTCCTTGTGGCCAAGCCCCGAGCAGGCTGGCCCAGCCACATCCCCTTCGTCGCACTTGCCGTCGTCGCCCTGGTCGACTCGACGGTGGGCTATATCACCGAGGGGCAGTTGGGCCACGCTGACCCGTTGCTCGACGACAAGGTCTACGGCGTCGCAGCCACCTTTTGGATCGTGGCCGCCGTCGTGACCCTGATCGCGCTCGTGGTCCTGCGCCGCCGGGTCGCCGGTGCCTGGACGGCCACGGGCTGTCTGATCGTCGTCATCGGGACGATCGACGGGTTGACCGCCCTGGACCAGATGGGCACGGTCGTCCACCCCTTCGGGCTCCAATCTTCGGGTACGGCCGGCCACCTCGTGACCAATGCGCCCGACTTGGGTGTGGAGGGGCTGAAATCGATTGCGGCCTTGGCCACGATCGCCGTTGTGCTCTACGCCCTGGCCACGCGGGCCTTTCACCGGCTCATGATTCCCATCTCCCTTCTCATCACCCTGACCGTCAGCCTGGAGCTCCTGACCTGGATCGACCTGTTGTTCGGGAAGGCCACCGACACCACCGGACGGGTCGCCCTGTTCGCCGCCGTGGTGCTGGTGGTCGTACTGGTATGGGAGTTGGCGGCTTCCGGCGAGGGCCTGACCAACCTGCACTCGTCCGTATTCCCCCGCGAGTCCCGGGTGATGCTCTACGCGGGCTACGTCCTCCTGGTGAGCGCAGCCGTCCTCTTCTACTCGAGCCTCCACGATGCCGAATCGGCCTCGCTCCTCCGCTCGCAATTCGACGCCGAGGAATGGGTACGCGAGGGAATCCTGTTCCTCGGCGTGCCCCTGGTCATCACCTTGTTCCTCATCGGCCTGAAGCGATGGCACCCGGCGTCGGAGCCAGTGAGAGAGGTCACTCCTCGGTCATGACGCCCGCTCCGACCTCGGCGGAAGCCAGCTCCCCCACCTCGAGCAGACCCGAACTCATCTCGTCGGACAGGGAGTGAGCAGAGTGGACGTACTTGCCGCCCCGGAGCCATGAGGCGGCAGCGGCAATGAAGGTGGTGGCGGCGGCAAAATCGAAGGCCAGATGGAGCCCGTTCTCGAAAGAAGGCGAGATCAGCTTGGGGAAGAAGGTGCGGCCGGTGATGTAGTTGGCGCGCGCTGTTCCCAGGTTGGCCAGGACGTGGTGGGGGATCTCTGTCTGGAGGGGGTTGAAGCCCAAAAAGGCAGCGAACAGGCTGCCGATGGGTGGGAGGTGTGACAGCTGTCGGGCCTGGTCCACCGGGACGCCTTGCGCCACCAGCCCCTGGTAGAGGTGGACGGGAAGCGACGAGGCCAGGCCCAGGGTGACGATGGAGAAGAACACGCCGATGGACAGCACCTGGGCCGAGTTCATGAACGTGGCGTTCATGCCCGCCCCCGCGCCCCGCTGGTCTGAAGGCAGGCTGTTCATCACCGCGGTCTGGTTGGGGGCGAAGAACAGGCCCGAGAACAGCGAGAAGAAGAGGATGATGGCGGCGAAGGGCAGATAGCTGAAGTTCATGGGCAAGAGCTCGAGCAACAGATAACAAATACCGGCGCCGATCAGGCCGATGGTGGCGATCCCCCGAGCTCCGTACCTGTCGGCCACGATGCCGGAGATGGGGCCCGTGATCAGGAAGCCGATGGTGAGCGGGATCATGTAGATGCCGGCCCACAACGGTGTCCGGGAGAAGTCGTAGCCGTGCTGGGGTAGCCAGATGCCCTGCAGCCAGATGATGAGCATGAACTGCAACCCGCCCCGCCCCAGCGCCGACAGCGCCATGGCCAGAACACCGGCGGTGAAGGCCCGGATCCGGAACAGGTGGAGCTGGAACATGGGATTGTCCACCCGCAGCTCGATCAACACGAAGACCACCAAGATGGCGAGGCCGCCGATCACCGTGCCCAGCACGAAGGGGCTCGTCCAGCCCATGGTATGGCCGCCGTAGGGCTGGATCCCGTACACGATCCCGACCAACACTGCAATCAGGCCGACGGCGAAGGTGATGTTGCCCGCCCAGTCGATCGTGCTCTTCACCCTGACGCCGTTGTCCCTCAGCTTCATGTATGCCCAGATGGTGCCGAACAGACCGAAGGGAACCGACACCAAGAACACCAAGTGCCACTCGATGGGGGCCAGGACACCGCCGAGGATGAGGCCGAGGAACGACCCGGTCACCAGCGCTATCCCGTTGATGCCCATGGCCTTGCCCCGCTCCTCTTCGGGGAAGGCGTCGGTCAGGATGGCGCTGGAGTTGGCGAACAGGAAGGCCCCGCCCACCCCTTGGCCGAGGCGCATCACGATGATCCAGATCGCCGCTCCTGCTCCGGTCATCCAGGTGATGGAGAGCAGGATGGAAAAGAGGGTAAAGACGGCGAAGCCCAGGTTGTACATACGAACCCGGCCGTACATGTCCCCAACCCGACCGAAGCTGACCACCAGCACCGCCGTCACCAGCAGGAAGCCCATGAGGATCCACAGGAAATACGAGGTGTTGCCGGGAGCCAGCGGTTGCAGCTTGATGCCCCGGAAGATGTCGGGCAGCGAAATCAGGAGGATCGAGGTGTTGATGGTCACCATGAGGATGCCGAGTGTGGTGTTCGACAGGGCGATCCACTTGTAGTGGTCGCTTTGAGTCGGCTCGAGCTGCGACGCCGTCGCGCTCACCTTGGTGCCGCCGTTCCAACTCCGATCGGTTCACGCACCTCGGGTCTCCTCCACGGTCACAGCTGAACTAGATGTACGATACAGGTACAAGCACCTAGTTTATCTGGGTGTACGCAGATAGGACATTTCAAAGTGGGCCACGCTTCCGACTCCATCAGCGTCATCGAAATAGAGCTGCTCACCCTCGTTCGCCAACTGGACACGTTGGGACGCAAGGGATCCCTCTACGTCCAAGTCGATCGAGCCGGCTATCTGGCCCTGCGCACGCTCGAACGCCTCGGCCCGGTGCGCACCAACGAATTGGCCGAAGCACTCCACCTGGATGCGTCGACGGTCACACGGCAGGTGACCGCCCTGGCGGCAGGCGGGTTCGTGGCCCGTCGACCCGATCCCGCCGATGGGCGGTCCTCGATCCTGGTGGTCACCACCGAAGGCAGACGGATCATGCGTACCGTCGAGCGGGAACGCCGGGTCCTCCTCCAGGAGCTCTTCAGCGATTGGGCTGAGGACGAGCGGCGCGACCTCGGTCGGGTCTTGACCAAGCTCAACATCTCCATGGGCGACCGGATGGCCAGACGGCGCGAACAGTCCGGCTCCCCTCCGGGCGGACACGGCTGACGATCGCCGGGACCGAGGCGATTCCCCCGAGATCGTCGACTCAGGCTGGCGTGCCCGATCAGGCCGTGGCCACGGTCCGGGCCAGGATCCCCAGGGTGGCCCGCAATGCCCCTTCCGAGATGACGGGGAAGATGCCCGCGTCCTTGTAGGTCGGGTCGATGGACGACCAGTCGTAGTACGAGGTGACCATCGTCCCGTCCTCGACCGGCTCGAGCAGGTAGCCGTACACGTGACCGATCTGGGGTCGCATCTGGCCGAGGATCGTCCATTCGATCTGGCGGTCGGGTACCAACGCGGTGATGGTGACGGTCACGTCATAGCGGCCCATCGGGTAGTCGTTGAGGGCCTCGCGATCCATGTGGACCACGAAGGTGTCCCCCACTGCGGTGACCGGCTCTCCCGTGGCGGCCATCAGCATGCCGGAGCTGTCGATGGCCACGTGTCCGTGTGGGTCGCTGAGCACCCCGAAGATGGACGCTGAGTCCGCCGGGATCATCCGCTGAACTTCCAATCGTTCGCTTGTCATGCCCTCATCGTGTCACGGGACCGCCTTGGAATTACGCCTTACAATTGCTCAGCCATGGCCGACGACCCCTCGAACCACGAACCCACCCTGGCGGCCGGCGACTTCTCACCATGGATGGGCGAGATGGACCGCGCCCTGCGCGGCGATGGCGGATCTGATGTCCCATGCGATGGCTGTACCGCCTGCTGCAGGTCGTCCCAGTTCGTCCACATAGGGCCCGACGAGGCCGACACGCTCGCTCACATACCGGCGGACCTCTTGTTCCCGGCCCCGCGGCTCCCTGAGGGTCACGTCCTCTTGGGCTACGACGAACGGGGGCACTGCCCGATGCTGATCGACAACCGCTGCTCGATCTACGAGCACCGGCCGCGGACCTGCCGCACGTACGACTGCCGAGTCCTTCCTGCCGCCGGTCTCGAGGGCGACGATGACAAGGTCTCGATCGCCCGACAAGCGCGACGATGGCGCTTCACCTTTCCGACCCCGGGGGACAGGGTCGAGTACGACGCCGTGGGGGCGGCGGCGACGTTCCTCGATCAGCACCAGCACGTGGTCTCGGCCGCTTCAGCTCCCATGAGCCCCACACAGATCGCAGTGTTGGCGATACAGGTGCACCGGGTCTTTCTCAGGCACGACAAGGCCACCGGAGAACCCTCTGTTGTCGACCCGGATCCCGAGGTCGTTCGAACCGAGGTCCTGCGTGTGACCGGAGCCAGCGACGCGACCTGAGGTCGCCAGCCGGACGTGGACGGGACCACTTCCCGTGCCCTTCTCTTTTGATCGTCCGACGGATGCAGGTGCCCACCGGTCTTACTGGGCGGGCTTGGGGCGCCTCCTGCCCAGAACCGATGTACGTTGGAGTTGAGCCAGTCCTACAGATCTCCTGGTTTTGGAGAACGAAGGCCGGCCGGTAGAACGAATTGAGTGGCCATGGCATCACCTGCGGATCTATCCGAGGGGATGGCCATCGGCCGTCCCTTTTCCGCCAACAGAGGCCGTCGGACGCCTTCGACCGTATTCATCCACGGCGAGGTCGACGTAGCGACCGCCCCGCAGATGGCCACGTGCGTGCGTTCGGTCATCGACCAACAATCGGACAAGCTGACGTTGGACCTCGCAGACATGAGCTTCATGGACTGCTCGGGCGTATCCGTGATCGCCTACGCACTGCGTGAGTCACCCGACGGCTTCGAAGTGACCTTGCGACACCCGCGACCACTGACCCGCACCGTGTTGGAGCTCACCGGCATGGACGGTCCCTGCGTGATCGAGGCCTAAGCCGGGTTCTTGGCGTGGTAGCTCAGAAGGTGATCGATCCGGTCCCACCCTGACCTATTCGATATGACACCGACTGGACTTCGGGGAGGCTCGTGTTAATTACTGGGATCATGCCCAGCGACACCGTTTCCTTAGCCGGCCGTCCGGTCCACCGGATGGGATTTGGGGCCATGCAACTTCCCGGCCCCGGCGTGTTCGGTCCGCCTGCCGATCGTGGCCAGGCACTCGCCGTACTGCGCCAGGCGGTGGACGCCGGCGTCGACCATATCGACACCGCCCAGTTCTACGGACCCGATGTGGCCAACGAGCTGATCCATGAAGCTCTCTTCCCCTACCCGGAGGAACTGGTCCTGGTATCCAAGGTCGGCGCCAAACGCGACGGGCAACGCCAGTGGCTGCCGGCCCAGCGTCCCGAGGAGTTACGCGCCGGGGTGGAGGCCAACCTGGCCACCTTGGAGCTCGATCAGGTGCCCGTCGTCAACCTGCGGCTACATCCCGGCTCCGGCGTGCCCTTGACTGAGCAACTTGACGCCATGCAGGCCCTGCGGGATGAAGGGCTCATCGGCGGAATCGGGCTCAGCAGCGTCGCCTTGGACGACTATCGGACGGCACAGTCCCGGATCGAGGTGGCCTGCGTTCAGAACGCCTACAACGTGACCGAACGCAGCGATCAAGCACTCTTCGACGCCTGTCGGGACGACAAGGTTCCCTTCGTGCCCTTCTTCCCTCTGGGATCAGCGTTCTTCGCCGACAACCCCGTCCTGGATGCCCCGGCCGTTGAGGACACGGCTCGGCGCCTCGACGTCACCCGCGCCCAGGTGGCCCTGGCCTGGCTGCTGGCCCAGGCACCTACGGTGCTGCTCATCCCGGGCACTTCCTCGCTGACACACCTGGAGGAGAACCTGGCCGCCGCCGAACTGGTCCTCGACGAGACGGCCATGGAGGCTCTCGACCAGGCAGCCATCTGACCGTTCGGGTCGGTGCCCCCACCGAGCTGGGTCAGCGACGCTCCGTTGAGAGCGTGCGAGCGGCAGCGTTCGGATCGGCCTCCAAGGACCCGAAGGCGCGACGGACGACAGCAACCGCTGCTTCTCCCGCCGAGACCATGGGCTCGGTGCTCCGGGTGGCTCGGCACAGGATGAAGGCGCCCTCCAGCAGCGCGATCACCGCCAGTGTCAGTCGCCGTGCTTCGGCTGCACCCATGCCGGCGGCGGCGAACCTCGCCGCGCCTCCGTCGGTCCAGGCGTCGAACACCTCGGCGGTGGCGGCGCGGAGAGGCTCGTTGGTGCTGGCCACCTCGAGGGCCACGGTGGCGATGGGGCAGGCATCGGCATAGTCGGTCGCCTCGATCACCGAGGCCGCGCCTTTGAGTATGTCGTTGAGCCCCGCCACCGCATCGGGGGCTGCATCCCAGACCGCTTCGACGAGCTCCTGGTAATGCCACCCGGAGGCGCGGATCACATCAGCGGCGAGCTCGTCCTTTCCACCGGGAAGGTAGTGGTAGAGCGACGAGAACTGCGCGTTGGCCTCGAGAGGATCTTCGGCCAGGCTCACCTGGTCGGCACTTCCCACGAGATCCTCGTCAACGGGCCGCCCTGGAAGATGTTCGCCTGCGTGGTGTTCTCCGACCAGGCCACCGACGTCGCCGGCGAGGTCGTCTACCGGAACCGGGCCGTCCTCTTTGTCCGCGCCTCATGGGGCAAGATCCGCTACCAAGAGGACTTCTTGGACACCGAGAGGGTTGCCGCCTTTGATGACTACCTCTCACCAGCGACGAGGGCGATTTCTGCCCCCTCCAGTCAGGCCACCACTCGCCCCGGATGACCTGCGCTCGAATCACGAAACCACAAGATTCGGGGCACAGACCCGTTACTCCAACGCCCCAACTCTTAGGCGATGTCGGGTCGTCGCTTATGGGTTGGGGCACGCTCGTCGGCTGACCCGTCTCCCGGCTAGCCGCATCACTACTACGTCTTGCATAGCTACGTTGTACGTAGTAAAGATGGAGACATGGCACGAAACCGACAACAGACTGGTCTCCGGCGACCCAATGATCCACCGGTGTTGATCCTGACCAGCCTGGCGTCCGGGCCCAAACACGGTCACGCCCTGGCCAAGGACATCGAAGCCTTCGCCGAGGTGGCACTCGGTCCAGGCACCCTCTACGGCGCCATCACCCGGCTCGAGGAACGCGGGCTCATCGAGCCGCTGGAGAGCGACGACCGGCGGCGCCCCTATCGCATCACGCCGGCTGGGTCGGCCGCCCTGGCCGATGTTGTCAACGACATGCGGCGGCTCGCTGACATCGGCGCGTCGCGCCTCGGGTTGATCCCCGGTGCGCTCGCGTGAGCGCCCACCGGCCGGAGAGATTCGGTCTGCTCGGTTGGTACCCGCCGAGGTGGCGGGACCGATACGGCGACGAGTTCGGCGCGCTGATGGAGGACGCCCTGGGCGACAGGCCACCGACGCGGCGATTCCGTTTGGGCATCGCCCTGGCCGGACTGCGTGAGCGCGGCCACCAGGCGGGGGTCACGGGCGATTCGATGTTGCCAGCCGACCGGGCGCGGGCCGGATCACTGTTGGTGTTGTGCGCCTGGGCCCTCTTCGTCGTGGCCGGCAGCAGTTTCGCCAAGCTGTCGGAAGGTTTCGGGCTGGCCGTGCCCACACGGACGGCGCCTCTCGCGTCGGGCGCCTACCGCGCCGTCATGCTGGTGGCGATCCTCACCTGTCTCGTGGTCATTGCCGGAATGGCGATCGCCGTGCCCGCCTTCCTCCGCTTCCTCAGGGCGGGCGGGTTGTCCACGATTCGCCGACACGTCGGCCGAGCACTGATCGCCACCGTCGTGGCTGTCGCCGCCCTGGTTGCGCTCGTAGCCGTGGCCCACACCCTCACGCCCGCCCAACGCAACGCGGAGGTCGCGACCCACCCGGTTGTCTGGTACTACCTCGTGGAGTTCGTCTTGACCATGCTCCTGGTGGCCGTGGCGCTGGCGCTCTGGACCGCTGCCGCCGTAGCCGCCGCCCGGCGTCTGGACCTACCTCGACCTGTCCTTTGCGCTGAGGCGCTCCTAGCGGCTGGGGCAGCGGTGGCCATGGTGGTGATGACCGCGGCGACGGCGGTGTGGTGGGGTTCGATCGCGTCGTCGGCTCCCTGGTTCCTCCAAGGCACCCGGGCCGAGTCCGCCGGTTCGCCGCTCAATGCACAGCTGGTCGGCACGATGGTCCTGATGCTGGTGGCCAGCGCCCTTGCCGGCTACGGAGTGAGCCGCGTGGCACGGTCGTGGCCACAGCTCGGTTCGGGCGCCACCTGACCGGCTCACCCGTCGGTTGGCCGCGGTAGCGTCCGGGATCATGGCTGAGCCCGGCGCCAGACGCTTGCGACGACTTGCCGAAGAGCTCGAGGAATCCGGCCTTCATCTCGAAGGTTCCGAGACCCTTCCGGCCATTTTGGTGGAGGAGGTCGACCATGCCCTGCGGCCGCCCGTCCATGAGCGGCGCGTGGTGAGCAGCGGCACGATCCTCGATCCCCAATCGGACCCGGACACGTGGGCGGCCGGAACCGAGCTCACCATGACCCGCCAGTCGCTCGGCCAGCAACCTCTGCCGGACGCCCGCCGCTTTGCCGATGGACTGTCGAGCTGGATCCTGCGCCGCAGCGCCGGCGCGACGGAGTGGATGGTGCTCGACCGTCCTGCGGGCTCAGAGCGGGATCTCGTGGTGCTGGCCGACGTGCTCGAGGCCACCATCGTGCAACGGCACCCGGCCGGGTCGGTCCGGGTCGTCGGCACCTTCGGGGTGCTGCGCTGGAACGGTCTCGCCTGGCACCACGAGCCGCCGGTGAGCAGTTGGATCGACATCGTCACCGCCAGTGGGGCCCACGGCGATCCCAACGTGCTCCGGGCGATGCTCGAGTTCGCCGTTCACGATCTGGGATCGCTGGGCATTGGATCGCTGCTCATCTATCGACCCGACGCCGAGCCTGGTCCCGCGGTGGAAGAGCGCCTGCCGACTCCACCGCCTCTCCGAATCCGTTACGCCCCTCATCTCGCTCCCCTCCGCCATGCGCTGGCCCAAGTTGACGGAGCGGCCATGTTCGACGCCGAGGGAACGCTCCGGAAGCTCGGCGTTCGGCTGATACCCAGCGCGGATGCCGAGACGACCGTTGAGCCGTTCGGCGGCACTCGTCACACGTCGGGTCGCCGTTACAGCCATGACGATCCCCAGGCCACCCTGATCGCGGTGAGCGACGACGGCCCGGTCTCCGTGCTCCGCGACGGTGCCGTGCTGGGACGGTCCCCCTACGACGACTGACCTCGGATCGATGCCGTTTCGCGCCATTCCTCGCGGGAGCAGGTGGCAAAGGGCAGGCTAGAGACATGCCCATCGGCTCTGACCCCCGCCACGTCGTCGTCCTGGCCCCCATGCCCCTCGAGATGGAGGCCATCGTCACGGCCTTCGGGCTCAGCCCCGCCAGCGGGGCGCCGGGCTCGCCCTCGACGGGCCACGTGGGTACGTCCGACGTCACCGCCATCCATATCGGCATGGGCCCACCGTTGACCCGCGCTGCGACGTCCCGCTTGTTCGACAAGACACAGCCCGATTACCGGCCCGTCGAACATGTGATGATCGCCGGCATCTGTGGTGGACTCGACCCCGACGTCGATGTCGGCACCCTGATCAATCCCGAGGTGGTCATCGAGCACACCAGTGGCATCGCCTACCACCATGACCCTCCCGGGGATGTGCCTCGGATGGGCAAGCTCATCACCACCGAGGGCGTGAGCCTCGACCGTGCGCTGGGACGACGCTTCTTGGACGATGGGTGTATCGGAGTGGACATGGAGTCCTCAGCCGTTGCTGAGGTATGCCAGGCGACGGGTTGCCCGTGGTCGGTCTATCGCTGCATCAGCGACCGGGCCGTCGACGGATTGCTCGATGAACGGATCGTGGCCCTCACCAACCCCGACGGATCGCCCAACTCAGCCGAGATCGAACGGCTCATCACCGCCGAGCCCGAGCTGATCGAGAGGCTGACGCGCCTGGCCCATGACACCACGCTGGCTGCCCGGCTGGCCGCGGAGGCTGCCGTCCGGGGGTGCCTGGCCCTTGACGCCTGAGCCAGGCGCCCAATGGGGGCGTTGATCCTCAGAGTCGATGCGGCGGGAACTTGTCCGGGGAGTCCTGGTACTCCGTCGTGTAGAAGGTGTGGGCACGAAAGTCGGCGATCGTGGCCCCTTCGGGACCGGCCCAGAAGCTGTACGGGGTTCCGGCGGCGCGGAACACCCCCTGTCCGGGACCGAGCACCCGATTGCCGTGGTGCACCTCGCCGGCGAGGACGAGCTCGATGTAATCCACGTTGTGACGATGCTTGGGCAGCGTCGTGCCCGGAGCGAAGGTGAAGATCGTGAAGCTGAGGCCATCGGTTTCCGGGTTCGACACCATCACCCTGCGCCCGTTACGCCCGGCGAAGTACTCCATGACGCCAGGGGGTCTGCTCCGGCCCGTCGGGTCCGGATCCAAAGGAGCGACGCGTTCGTCCTCGGATCCTTCGCTCACATCGAAGAACACCGACCTCGGCTGGTCACTCGGTTCGCTCATCAGCTGACCCTTCCGTCTACCCGCTCACGCCCTTGACGTTCGAGAGACTATGTCCGCGCCTTCCTCGGGCCCATCGGCATCAGGAAATTGCACCGGTGAGGATGCTGGCAACGACTCCGCCGTCAACCAGCAGGTCCGTACCGGTGATGAAGGATGCTTGCGCGCTGACCAGGAACTCGACGGCCGATGCGATGTCGTGAGGTGTGCCGACTCGGCCGGTCGGGCTCCCGGTGACCATCGCCCGCATGAACTCGCCGCTCGGGCCGCTCAGTTCGAGGTTGCCCATGGGCGTGGAAATGATGCCTGGAGAAATCGAATTGACCCTGGCTCCCCGACGGCCCCAGACGAGGGCGCCGGCGCGCACCCGGGCCTGGTTGGCCCGCTTGGCGACCATGTAGGCAATTCCCGGCTCGGTGATGATGCTCTCTGACAGCTCGGGCAGATCGAGAAGGTCGGCGGTCGGGGTCGTCGCCAGCCGGGACTCCAGGTCGGCGTCGTGCGGATGCATCGTGCCCGCCATCGACGCAATAAAGACTCCCGCCCCGCCAGGAGCGATGACGGACGCGAAGGCATCCAGCATCAAAGCCGTGCCCCGAAGGTCCACCCGAAGGATGGCATCGACCGGCGCCTGGACCGGCGACACGCCCGCAGTGTGGGCGAGGACGTCCACCCGACCGAGGTTCGAGGCCACTTCGGCCAGTGCGGTCACCGATTTCGCGTCCGAGACGTCGGTCACCTGCTCGACCACCTGGTAACCCTCACCTCGCAGCTCCTCTGCCGCCGAGCTCAGCGCCCCTTCATTGACGTCGGCCAGCACGAGCGTGGAGCCAGAGCCGAGTCGGCGGGCGATGGCCACGCCCATTCCCCCAATGCCGGTCACGACGATGACCGGCCCCTCCGACTGCATCGCATTGTTGTTGCCTTCACTCATGGGAGCCTCAGCCTCAGATGGGCCGTCGGGGTGTGACCGCGATCGACGGGATGCCCGCCGTCGCTCCGAATCGAAGCACCGCGTCGACGGCACCCACCAGGTGCTCCACATCCATCAGCTTGTCGGTGAGGACTCCCCTGGCCGTCCAGATCGGGAACATCTCCGCAGCCAGCTCCATGTCCCACTGGGCGGTGAACTGTGTCATGCCGTGGCCCTCACCGCCCGTGCACTCGCCCACAATGATCCGGGTGAACCCGATGGCCGGGTGCTCGGAGCGCCAGGCCTCGACAAGCTTCTCGAGCGCAGCCTTGGTGACCGTATAAGAGGCCAGGCCCGGCCACGGTGCTGTGAGCGAGGCACTCACCGACGACAGGTAGGCAGCGACCCCTTTCGATTCGACGAGGTGGGGAAGCGCGGCCGCGGTCACCTGGGAGGCGCCGATGACATTGGTGGCGAACGTGTGTTGCCAGTCAGCGGGAGTGAGGTCCTCGATCTTGCGGAGCACGCTGATTCCCGTCGCATAGACGACGGCGTCGATACCACCCAGGCCCCGGGCTGCCTCCTCCATTGCCTGGCGACACGAGGCTTCGTCGGTGACGTCGCACCGGATAGCCAGGGTTCCCGGGCCAGCCTCCTTGGCTGCATCAGCCAGGAGGTCCTCCCGCCGAGCCAGCAGTGCCACATCGGCACCACGTTGCGCGAGGCCGATGCCAATGCACCGGCCCAGCCCGGTCGACGCCCCCACAACGATGGTCCTCATGTCTGTCCCCCTTTTTCTTGTTGACAGCATGAACGATGCCGGCCGGCGCCGCCAGGCAACGAAGGTAATCGCCCTCGTCGAGCCGGCTCCTGCCCTCACCGTTATAGTCGCCGCAATGTTGATGTCGATGCAGGCCGCCGTCATCGACGCGTAGATTGGCGATCGATGAGTGCCAACGACGGAGATGCGCATGCCATCCGTTCCGCCGACACGACCGACGCCGAGTCGATAGGCCAGCTACTCCACGATTTCAACCGTGAATTCGATGAGCCCACACCTTCCCCGTCCGCGGTGGCCGATCGGGTCCGCCTGCTGCTCGGCGCCGGGGATACAACGATCCTGCTCGGCGGGACGGGGCCGGACGGCTTGGCCGTCATGCGGTTCCGCGCCGCACTCTGGAGCGATGCCCTCGAGTGCTATCTGGCAGAGCTCTACGTGCTTCCCGACCTGCGTGGTCAGGGACTGGGCCGAGCCCTCATGGAGTCGGCCATGGACCATGCCCGAGGTCGCGGTGCGGACTTTATGGACCTGGGTACCAGCGAGGACGATACCGTCGCCCGAAAACTCTACGAGAGCCTCGGCTTCACCAACCGAGAAAAGCCACCCGACGGGCCCATCATGTACGTCTACGAGCGAGACCTGTAATGCGGGCATGCCCCGGGCTGGCTCGGACCCACCTCAGCCCATGGTCGTACCGCTGCCCAGGACTTCCTCGAGCCATGTCCGGAGCTGAGCCTCGGGCGCGGCGCCGGTCCGGCGGGACAACACCGTGTCTCCCGAGATGAGCATGAGCGTGGGGATGGCCTGCACGCCGAAGCGGCCGGACAATGCCGGGGACTCGTCGGCGTTGACCTTGACCAACTTGACCCGTCCGACCAGTTCATGGGCCAGATGCTCGAGCGCCGGGCTCACCATGCGGCAGGGGCCGCACCATGGAGCCCAGATGTCCACCAGAACGGGGGTGGCCGACGCCGTCACCACGTCGGCGAAGGTGTCGTCGCCGGCCTCGGCGATCCAGGGAAGGGGCGACTTGCACTTGGCGCACCGGGGCGATCCCGTGGTCGACCATGGGACCCGATTCTTGGTCCCGCAGTTGGCGCACTGCGCCACCGTCGACCCCGGGCTCATCGGACCGAATCGGGCGGGGTGGGTGCCATCCCCAAGATGGTATCCCTCCCGGGCCAGACGATTGAAGCCCCCTGACTTCACTGTGCCGATCCGGTGACACCTCTGGTGAAGCCAACAACGCAGTCCGGTTTGAGCCAGCTGCCTGAGAACCGCTAGCGCCGGAGGGAACGCTGATCTGCTCGTAGTTCGAGTATGGATGGCCCTTGCACTCAGTTGCCTCCCGTCGTGACTGGCACGTGAGCGTGGAACGCGAACATAAACGGGGCCATTGTCACAGCCAGGTAATCGTCGAATGAACTCTGTGTCACGTTCAGAAGAAACGTTCCAGACCCTGGATATGCTCCGCGCCAGGAGGCGAAAGCCCACGTAAATCACCACAGGGAGGCGAATATGCCTGAGTCAGAAACTGAGTCAGAGACCATGGGACCTGTTAGCTACCTGGTCGTGGAATTCCCCGGGAGCAAGATGACCGGCGAAGGCTTTCCCGTCCTTGTGGATCTCGTCGATCGAGGGGTGATTCGAATTCTAGATCTGGCCTTCGTTACTCGGGATCCGGATGGCGTGACCACAAGGATGGAGCTCGCTGATCTCGATGGGGACGGACAGCTCGACCTGTCTGTCTTTCAAGGAGCCTCGTCGGGCATGCTCAATGAGAGCGATATTTCTGACGCGGGATCGGTCGTCGATCCCGGATCGTCTGCCGGAATTCTGCTTTTCGAGAACCGGTGGGCTACACCATTTGTCCAAACTCTTCGCCGAAGTGGGGCGGAGTTGGTGGCAGCGGGCTACATCCCCCAAGACGCGCTGCTCGCATCGCTCGAATCCACCGCCCACTAGTCGCTCGAATCCACCGATCACGAAGGAGGAGCACTCTGATGCCAGGACTGCTCGGAGGAATTGCCAGGACGGCGGTCATCGCCGGAACGGCAACAGCTGTGTCGAACCGGGTCTCCCGTCGTCAGGCGAATCGATGGTCCCAACAGGACGTGCCTCAGCAGGCGCAATACGCCCCACCTCCGCCCCCGGCGCCCGCTACCGATACCGTCTCGCAACTGCAAGGTCTCGCTCAACTGAAGGCTCAGGGCGTCCTGACCGACGCCGAGTTCGAGTCACAGAAGGCAAAGATTCTAGCCATGTGAGCTTGAAAGGCCGTTGCGCACAGTAGGGCAGCTCCAGGGTCGAGAGGCGCTCGATGAGCGTGGGATCGCTCATCGAGCCGCCGGCGTAGGCGTTAGGGGCCCCCGGTTGCAAACGCGTCGGCTGCCCACGACCTGGTCGGTGATCAAGCCTGCGGTCTTCAATACCCGCTGGTTGTGAAAGCGCTGGTCTGGCGATCGGCAGATGCCGGGCACGTTCGCCTGCCCCGCGCCTCTCGGCCAGTTGCATACAGAGGGCCGCGCGCGGAGGCTCGGCAAGAACACTCCAGCCCTCGCTTTTCGCTCCGTCGGCCGTCACGAACCGTAACCCTTCGCCAACCGTAAGTATTGACTAACCGATCACTGTCGTCAGGTCCTGCTGGAGGACGGTTCCGTTTCCGCCCTTCACGCAAAGTCCATCCTCCGGTCACTCGATAGTTACGTAGGCCTGATAAAACCCATACGAGCGTCACCTTCCGTGCATACTCGGCGACAAGTGGCGTCAGTTTTCCGATAGTCGATCGACGACTCAGCTACCTGCAAACGGGGTGCGGCTGTAGACGGCAGGACAAGGAGGTGCGACACGATGGGTGACGAACGGGATCGTACTGCCGCCTTCGGCCATCTGGAAGATGGCCTCCGGACGGCGAGCGATTGGTATTGGTGGGGGCCGTACGTGAGCGAGCGCCAGTGGGGCACCGTTCGCGAGGACTACAGCGCCGACGGCGAGGCCTGGAACTATCTTCCCCACGACCACGCCCGGTCTCGTGCCTACCGCTGGGGGGAGGACGGCCTGGCCGGCTTCTCGGACATCGAGCAGCGGATGTGCCTCGGCCTCGCCCTCTGGAACGGGCGGGACCCGATCTTGAAGGAGCGGCTCTATGGCCTGAACGGATCCGAGGCCAACCACGGCGAGGACGCGAAGGAATATTGGTGGTATCTCGATGCCGTGCCCAGCCACGCGTGGAACCGTTGGCGGTACCACTACCCGCAAGCCGCCTTCCCATACGAGGACCTGCGAGTCGAGAACAGCCGACGTAGCAAGTCCGAACCTGAGTACGAGCTCTTGGACACAGGGGTGTTCGACGAGGACCGATATTGGGTGGTCGAGACCCACTACGCCAAGGCAAGCCCGACCGATCTTCTGATGGAGATCGAGATCACCAATGCCGGCCCCGAGGCGGACGCATTGCATGTACTCCCGACTGTGTGGTTCCGAAATACGTGGTCATGGGACTTCGACGCCGAAAAGCCAACCATGGCCGTTGAAGACGGCGCCCTCCGGATAGATCATCCATGGTTGGGACCCCTGGAGCTGGTGGCCGCCTCGGGTCCCGACGGCGCCGCTCCCGAGCTTCTGTTCTGTGAGAACGAGACCAACACAGCCCGCCTGTTCGGTAGCGAAGCCCTCACCCCATTTCCCAAAGACGGCATCAACGATCATGTGGTTCACGGGACGGCCACGGTCAATCCCGAACAGGTCGGCACTAAAGCTTCCTACTGGTACCGGATCGACGTCGAGCCGGGCGAAACGGTCACGCTGAAGCTTCGGCTCCGGCCGAAGGGGAAGCCTCGCCGTGGGTCAGACAAGCTGCTCGGGTCAGGATTCGACTCCGTAGTGTCTGCCCGACGGGCCGAGGCAGACGAGTTCTACGACGAGCTCACCGGACCTACCTGCACCGAGGACGAGGCACTGGTGATGCGCCAGGCTTTTGCCGGCCTGCTCTGGAGCAAGCAATTCTATTTTTATGATGTGGCTCGATGGTTGGACGGCGACCCGGCCCAACCACCTCCTCCAGAGGGGCGCGCCGCCGCTCGCAACGCGCACTGGCGGCATCTGAGGGCCTTCGACATCATGTCCATGCCCGACAAGTGGGAGTATCCCTGGTTTGCCGCCTGGGACTTGGCCTTCCACTGCGTCTCGCTCGCCCATATCGACCCTGCATTCGCCAAGTACCAATTGATACTGGTATGCCGCGAGTGGTTCCAACACCCCAACGGCGCTCTTCCGGCCTACGAGTGGGACTTCGGCGACGTGAACCCTCCTGTCCAGGCGTGGGCCGCGCTCGAAGTGTTCGCCATCGATGGTGGGCGCGACCTCGATTTCCTCAGCCGGGTGCTCGACAAGCTCATGGTCAACTTCAACTGGTGGGTCAACCGCGAAGACTCCGACGGCTCCAACTTGTTCGAGGGCGGGTTTCTCGGCCTCGACAACATCGGCCCCATCGACCGTTCACACCTGCCCATGGGGGGTCTGCTCCAACAAGCGGACGCGACCGGTTGGATGGGCATGTACGCACTCTCGCTCGGTACCATCGCATCGATACTCAACCGGGCCGGGCAGCGCCCGGCAACCGACTTGGTCATCAAGTTCGCCGAGCACTTCGCCTTGATAGCGGAAGCGATGGACGGCCTGGGCCTCTACGACGAAGCAGAAGGCATGTACTTTGACCGGCTCCGGCTGCTCGACGGTACCTATGTGACCATGAAGGTCCACTCCATGGTCGGCATCATCCCGATGCTGGCGTCGGGCGTCGTCGACCAAGCCATGCTCGATCGGGCGCAGAAGCTCGGCAAGAGCTTCTCCTCCCATTACAAGGACCTCGACCTCGAGGCGCTGGCCAAAGAGGGTCTGGTACGAGGCGAGCCCGGTCACCAGCAGCTCCTCATGGGCATGGTGGGCGTCAACGAGGTCCTGGCGCTCATGACACGGCTCCTCGACGAACAACAGTTCCTGTCCACCCATGGGCTGAGAGCCCTGTCTGCGTACCATCGTGAGCAGCCCTATGTCCTCGATGTCGAGGGAGTGCATGCCACCATCGACTACGAGCCGGCTGAATCCACGACCTCGATGTTCGGTGGCAACTCCAACTGGCGGGGCCCGGTCTGGTATCCACTGAACTACTTGGTGTGCAGCGCCCTCGATCGTTATGGCCATTTTCTCGGGGACGATGTTCGGGTCGACTACCCGACGGGCTCGGACAACCCGCTCTCGTTCAACGAAATCGCCACGGAGCTGCGCAAGCGGACCATCTCCCTCTTCCTTGTCGACGAGGAGGGCCGCCGACCCTGTTTCGGCGACTACGAGAAGATGCAGACCGACCCCCGGTGGAAGGACAATCTCCTCTTTAACGAGTACTTCCACGGCGATACCGGCGCCGGGCTCGGCGCCACGCATCAGACCGGCTGGACGGGTTTGGTTGCCGACCAGATCCGTCGCATCCATTCTCCCGGCGTGCTCTCCTTGGCCGATGTCGCCCACCGCGTGGCCGAACGGTGAGCATCGATCAGCCTGAAGTGACTCCCATCCGGCCTGGAAATTGGTATCCGATGGGGGCCACGCCCACCGAGGGCGGGACCAACTTCGCGGTTGTCGCCTCCGAGGCCGAACAGGTCGCGCTGTGCCTGTTCGACCCAAACGGCGGTGAGACCCGCCTCACTCTTCCCGAGTGTGACGGCGGAATCTGGCACGGCTTCGTTCCGGGCGTCGGCCCGGGCCAGGCCTACGGCTATCGGGTGACTGGGCCGTATGAACCGAGCGCCGGCCTGCGATTGAACCCGGCCAAACTCCTGATCGATCCCTACGCTCGCGCCCTGCAGGGCAACGTTCGCTTCGGTCCCGAAGTGCTCGGATACCGAGGCGGAGATCCCGATCTGCCCAGTGACCTGGATTCGGCATCCCATGTGCCCAAGAGCCTGGTGGTCGACCCGAGCTACCAGTGGCGTCACTCCCGTCCCGTTCATCGCTATGCCGACACCGTCATCTACGAAGTGCATGTCAAGGGCTTCACCATGCGCCATCCCGGCGTACCCGAAGATCTCCGAGGCACCTTTGCCGGCCTGGCCCACGAGTCTGCGCTTTCACACCTGGTCGGGTTGGGGGTGACGGCCATCGAACTGCTCCCGATCCACGAGTCCGTGCCGGAGGCGTTTCTGCTCGAAAAGGGCCTCACCAACTATTGGGGCTACAACACCATCGGCTACTTCGCTCCCCATCATGACTACTCGTCCGAGGTTCGGGCCGGACGACACGGCGGCCAGGTCTCCGAGTTCCAGGGCATGGTGGATGCCCTGCACGGGGCGGGCATCGAGGTGCTCATCGATGTGGTCTTCAACCACACGGCGGAGGCAAGTGAGTACGGGCCGACCCTGTCCTTTCGCGGTTTGGACAATCGGGCCTATTACCGGCTCGCCTCAGACGGCACTCACTACCTGGACACCACCGGGTGCGGCAACTCGCTCAATGCCGGAGATCCGGTGGCCCTCGCCCTCATCATGGATTCACTTCGGTATTGGGTCACCGAGATGGGAGTCGACGGCTTCCGGTTCGACCTGGCGCCGGCGCTGGCTCGCCAAGACGGTTCGTTCGACCAGGCGTCGGCCTTCTTCGACATGGTTTCTCAGGACCCGGTGGTCTCACGCGTCAAGCTGATCGCCGAACCATGGGACGTCGGCCAGGCCGACAGCTACGACGTTGGACGGTTCCCGCCCTTGTGGCGGGAGTGGAATGGGAAGTACCGCGACACCATGCGTGACTTCTGGCGCGGTACCGCAGGCATGGCCGCCGACTTTGCCACCCGTCTGGCCGGATCGTCAGATATCTACGGCGGTCGCGGTCGCCGGCCCACGTCATCGGTCAACCTCATCACGGTGCACGACGGATTCACCCTCGCCGATTTGGTGTCCTATGACACCAAGCACAACGAGGCCAACGGCGAGAGCAACCGCGACGGCACCGACGACAACCGTTCGTGGAACAGCGGGGTCGAGGGGCCGAGCGACGACCCCGTGGTTCAGGAGCTGAGGTCCCGGCGGACCCGGTCGATGCTGGCGACGTTGCTCCTGTCGTTCGGCATCCCACTTGTGCTGGGCGGTGACGAGTTGGGCCGTACCCAGGGCGGCAACAACAATGCCTACTGCCAGGACAACGACACGAACTGGTTCGATTGGAGCTCGGTCGACCCTGATCTTCTGGCCTTCACCCGAGGGCTGGTGGCCATCCGACTGGCCCACCCGGTGTTTCGTCGGCGTAGGTTCCTCAGTGGGGTCGAAGCCAACCAGCTCCAGTGGTTCACCACCGGGGGGACGCCGATGGCCCAGCACGACTGGTCGAATCCGTCGACGCGGAGCATGGCCGTCTACCTTGACGGAGAAGATGACCCCGACCTGGACGCAGACGGACGGCTGCTGTTTGACGACGACTTTCTGGTGGTCGTCAACAGCTGGGAGCAGCCGCTCGACTTCGTGCTGCCGACGGTCGGCCGACAACCCTCCTGGGCAACGATCCTTGACACCGCCGCCCCAGCCACGCCCCCAGGCGTCGCGACCGGCAGCCCGCTCAAGTCCGGGGAGACGGTCCGCATCGAGGACTATTCGGTCCTGCTCTTTCGTGATGAGCGAGCGGGCCACAATACCAACTGAGCGCTCCGGGAATGAGGTTGATCCCCGGCCAGCCGGGCGACCCGGCGCCACGAAGTCGTAGTCAGCCACCTTCTAGGACTAGAACGTTGGGCCATGGATGACCATGACCTACTGGATCGCCTGTCCGGGTGGCTGGCCGAACGTCAACCGGATCGCGGACGGCCCATGGTGACGGCGTTGGGAAGGCCGGGCAGCGGGTACTCCGCCGAGAACCTGGTGGTCAAGGCACGATGGGGTGCTGGCCGGGAGGAGAAGCTCGTCCTGCGCCGCGACACCCTCGATCGGCCCATCTATCCGGCCCAATCGCCCGACACCACCACCGGGGTGGTGTTGCAGCACTCGGTCATGGATGCCCTTCGGCGCGCGGGGCGGGTCCCCGTGGCCGACAGCTTGGGACTCGAGCTGGATCCCGAGGTGTTGGGCACCCCGTTCTTCGTCATGGGCCACGTCGCCGGTGATGTGCCCGGAGAGAGCCCTCCCTATACCCAGACGGGATTCTTCGTCGATGCCGCACCCACGGAGCGGGCCCAGCTGATCTCAGAGGGACTACGAGCCCTGGCCCGGGTCCATGAGACGGACACGGACGACCCGGGGTTGGCGGCCCTGCGCACCCCAGGGGTCCGGCACGGGGCAGAGAGGCAACTCGAGATATGGGAGACCGACCTGCGCGGCGGGCTGGCCGGTCGGACGTCTTCCCTGATCGACGACTGCCTGCGCTGGTTGCACGACCAGTTGCCGCCTCCCGCCCCACTGGTGTTCTCGTGGGGAGATTCCCGGCCTGGGAACATGATCTGGCAGGACTTCCGGGTGGCCTGCGTCACCGACTTCGAGGGAGCCGCCCTCGGCCCCCGAGAGCTGGACGTCGGATGGTGGCTCATGTTCGATCGCTGGATGCACGAGGGTTCGGGCATCGCCCGGCTGGCCGGCGAACCGGACCGTTCAGAGCAACGGGCCATCTACGAGGAGGCGGCAGGCACGTCGATCGGCGGCACCATCTGGTACGAGGTCTTCTCCGCGCTGCGCTTCGCCACGACCGTGGTGCACGTGATGAACCGATGGGTCGGCCGCGGAGCGGTGCCCGAAGACCAGACCGTGTGGCGTGACAACCCGGCCACTGCGGTGCTTGCCGATCTGCTCGAGGTGGCGACGTCGTGAGCAGGCCGGCGCCGGCGCACTCCGCCGCTCGAAAGGGGTGGGACGGTCCTGCCGTCGTACCGGATTCGGGTGACATAACTTGGGGGCATGACGGACGAACCAGACCTGGGCGACGCAGAGGGCGATTGGTACTACTGCTTCAAGGACAAGAAGGTCGAAACGCGAGACGAATGCCACCAAATGGACCGCATGGGTCCGTATAAGACCAAAGAAGACGCTGAGCACTGGCGGGAGCACGTCGCTGAGCGCAATCAAGCGTGGGACGCAGAGGACGAGTAACAGCAGTCCTCTCCCCTCTGAAGCCCATCGACATCGACGGTGCCCCGAAGCCCATCTGAGCCCGGACCCTGCCGTCCCCATGATCCTTCGGCTCGCGACGAGGCCCCCCTGCGGGGACAGAGGGGGCCATCGTCACAACCTCCACCGACACTGCCCTGACAGTCGAGGGTTCCGAGGATCTACCCCCAATGACCTTGTCGAAACCTGGACGTGCTCGGGCACTGGCTTAGCTCCGGGAGCGGCTGCCTCCCTTCGGAGGTCGATCGGGACTGACGATGCCGACAAAGGCGGTCATGTCCGTCACGGCTTGCTCGAACATCGAGTCGACGTCCTTCACGATGTCGACGTAGCGGCCGAAAAGCTCGAAGCTCACCGCGCCGAAAAGGTGCGTCCAGGCGATCACTGACCGAACGATGGCGTCGTCGGGTACTCCCACCAGGCCCATGGCCTGTATGTGGCGAGCCTCAGTGGCCGCCTCCTTCGAGAGGACCGGCTTCATGTCGGGGGCAAAGGGCTGGCGCAGGGCCCCGGCCGCTGCCGCGTCGCGAATCACGGCAACGAGGGACATGGTGACTCGGCTCGCCGGACTGATCGTGTCCTCGGGGGCGCGGTAACCCGGCACCGGCGAGCCGAAGATCAGCGCATACTCGTGTGGGTGTTGGAGTGCCCACTCGCGCACCCCACGACAGCAGGCGCGCCATCGAGCGGCGAACTCGAGTCGCTCACAGCCCTCATCGGCAGCCTCGACCGCAGCACCGAGCGCGTCGTACGCATCGATGATGAGCGCGGTCAGGAGCTCATCGCGGCTCTTGAAGTAGCGATAGATGCCCGACGACACCATGCCGAGCTGGCGGGCGATGGCACGAAGGGAGAGGGCAGACGCTCCCTCTTCGGCCAGCTGTCGGCGTGCCTCGTCCTTAATCTCCTGGGTCAGTTCTGCCCGTACCCGGGCTCGGAAGCCGCTAGCGGTTGCCATGGGATCAGTCTGCCACACCCCAGATCGTCAGAACGGAAAGTGAGCACTGCTCTTGACTTTGGCCATTTCTGGGTGAATGATGCTCCTTATCGAGAGCGCCGCTCACGATCCCGACAGAGAGAAGCGAACCATGGGCCACCACTTCGAGACCGTCGACTCCGACCCGATGACCGCGCTCGACACCCGCGGCTCGTCCGGCATGGCCACGATGACCTCCGCTGCCCGCAAGGCCCCACCACTGGCCCGATCGGCGCGTTGGTGCTTCCACCACCGCAGGCGGGTGGTCCTGGGGTGGCTGGCCGCCCTGGTCGCCCTGGTCGCAATCACCACGATGACGGGCAGCAAGTTCGATTCGGACTTCACCCTTCCTCACACCGATTCTCAAGCTGCCGTTGCCCTGCTGACCAAGAACTTCCCGGCGGCCTCCGGCGAGGGCGACCAGATCGTGATCCAAGCGGCGCACGGCACGGTTCGCTCACCCCAGGTCCGCCGGGCCGTGACCGACATGCTGGCCAAGGTGGCCAAGCTTCCCGACGTGGCCGCCGTGGGCAGCCCGTACAGAACAGCGGGAGCCACACAGATAAGCGCAAACGGCGCCATCGCCTTCGCCACCGTCACGCTGGACAAGCAGACCGGCGCCATCACCAAGCCCGAGGCCGAGCACCTGATCGCCACGGCCGAATCAGCAAACGGGGCGAACGTCCACATCTCGCTCGCCGGCCAGAGCATCACCAACTCCGAGGCCTCGAGCACCAGCCTGAGCGTCGGGGTCGGCGTGATCGCCGCCCTGGTCGTCCTGTTGCTCGTCTTTGGCGGAGCGCTGCTCGCCTCCTTGATGCCGTTGGCCACCGCCGCCCTGGCGCTGATCCTGGCGACGTCAGTCATCGAACTGCTCAGCCATCTCTTCAGCATTCCCAGCCTGGCCAGCGACCTGGCCGTGCTGATCGGCCTGGGCGTGGGCGTCGACTATGGGCTGTTCATCATCAGTCGGCACCGCTCCGCGATAAAGGCGGGGGCGGCCTACGAGGATGCCGCGGCCAAAGCGGTCGAAACCTCCGGCCGGACCGTGCTCTTCGCCGGCATCACCGTCTGCATCGCCCTGCTCGGACAGCTGACCCTCGGCGTCGGATTCCTCAATGGGATGTCGATCGCCGCGGCCATCGCCGTAGCGCTCACCATGGCCACCTCGCTCACCTTCCTGCCCGCCATGCTGGGGTTCCTCGGCCCCAAGGTCCTGTCCGGCAAGGAACGCCGGGTCTTGTCCGACCATGGCCCTGTCGCGGCCAGCGCCACGGGCTTCTGGCTTCGCTGGGCCGGGCTCGTCGAGCGCCGATCCATCCTCTCCGCCTGCGGAGCGATCGTCGTCGTCGTCCTTGTCGCTCTGCCCATCTTCGGCCTACGCCTTGGTTCTTCCGATGCCAGTACTGACCCATCCGGGTCGACCACCAATCAGGCCTACCGTGCGCTGGCCAAGGGATTCGGACCCGGCTCCAACGGACCGCTCGAGCTGGCCGGCCGGCTCCGTTCTCCCGCTGATGCCAAGGCCTTCGGTCAGTTCCTCATCACCGCCGCCCGCTCGCCGGGGGTGGCCTCGGTCACGCCAGCAATCATCAGCCCCAACGGAAAGGTGGCGCTCGCCACCCTGTACCCGAGTACGGCCCCGCAGAGCACGAAGACCATCAACCTGGTCCACGAGCTCAGGGGTCAGGCGATCCCCGCCGCCGAGCAGGGCAACGGACTCTCCGTCCACGTCGGAGGGTTGACCGCTGCCAACATCGACTTCTCCCACGTGCTCACCGAGAAATTGCCGCTGTTCATTGCCGTGGTGGTACTCCTGGCGTTCCTGCTCCTCATGATCGTGTTCCGAAGCCTGCTTATCCCGCTGGTCGCCTCGATCATGAACCTGGTGTCCATCGGAGCAGCGCTCGGTGCCCTGAACGCCGTGTTCAACTGGGGCTGGGGTAGCTCGATCCTGCACCTGTCAGCCACTGGGCCGATCGACGCCTTCCTTCCGATCCTCATGTTCTCCGTCCTGTTCGGGCTGTCAATGGACTACGAAGTGTTCCTCGTCGGCCGCATCCAGGAGGAGTGGCGACGGACGGACACGGGCGCCGGAGCGCTCGCCATGGACACGGGGCAGCGGACGAGGCGCAATCACCAGGCTGTCACCGGCGGCCAGGCGGTGAGCGGGCGGGTCATAGCCGCCGCAGCAGGAATCATGGTCCTCGTGTTCGGGTCGTTTCTCCTCAGCGGTGAGCGCCCGCTCCAGGCGTTCGGCTTCGGGCTCGCCTTCGCCGTCCTGGTCGACGCACTGTTCATCCGCAGCCTGCTCGTGCCCGCCCTCATGCACATCATCGGGCCGAAGAACTGGTGGCTCCCGGCGTGGCTGGACCGCAGGCTGCCCACCGTGACCACCGAGACCGAGGGCGACGCACCGACGGATCCGATCGAACCCAACTCGACCCGGGAGCTGGCGAGCATCAGGTGATCGCCTCGCCTCCCCCCCCAGGATCATGCTCACCTCGGGCCACCCCCGGGTGAGCAATGGGCTCTTCGACCTGGTCCCGGCGGCATGGGCGTCGAGCCACCGCGGCGACGAGCACGTGCGTCACAGGCTTGTCAGGCGGTGGCCTGGGCGACGCCTTGGATGACACGGAGCCGTCCGCTGGCGAGACTACGAGTGAGGTTCTTCCCCTTCTCGGCGAAGTTGTCGATGAACGTGTGCAATCCGAGCACGCCGGGAGGAGCAGACAGGAAGGTCGCCATGAGAGACGCTGCCGGTTCGGTGAGGTCGTTCCAGTGTACGACGGCGAAGCCGGAGGTTTCGATGACGGTCCGTAGCTGGTCTGCGGATGCGAGGTGGCTGAGTTCGGGCCGGTCGGCCCACGGAAGTGGGTAGTCGAGCGCGTCGTGTGTGCCAACGGCGATGTCCCAGATGGCAAGCCGTCCTCCGACGTGGAGCACCCGGCGGGCTTGTTGGTACAGGCGACCCTTGTCGGCCACGTTCATCTGGACGTGTTGGCTGACGACCACGTCGAAGCTGGCCCGAGCGAAGGGCAGGACCGTGACATCTCCTTGACGGACCGAGATCCGGTCGTCCAATCCCACAAGCCTATTGAGCCAACCGGCCGTATCGCAGTACTCCTCGGTAAGGTCGATGGTGGCGACTCTGCACCCATACTGGTCAGCGAGGAAACGAGCTGTTCCGCCGATCCCGCTACCGGCGTCGAGCACTTCGTCGTGGGACGTGATCTCGGCCAGGTCGGCCAGCTGACGGGTGGCCATTCGACCCAACGTGTGGAAGTCCTCGAGTTCGCCGAGGTCCGAGGGCCGCATGTGGTTGAGGTCCTTGCCAAAGGTGACGAGGGCCCGTTCGATGTTGTGGCGGGAGAGGCCCGTTGCGTACTGGTTGTCGATCTCAAGAGTGTCAGCGGACATCAGGCATCCTCCCTACGCTTTAGAAGGTCGGCGACCACCTCGGGCTGGTCATGTTGCGGCCAGTGTGAGGCGCCTTGCACCAGATGAAATGACGGGTCCTTGAACAGTCCGGCTATCTCGGCGGCAAGGGACCGGTTCAAGTAGTTATCTGATTCCCCAAAGATGATCGAAACTGGAACCTCTAGGTGGCCGAGCGCCCCACTGTCGATGAGCGCGTCTTGTTCGTCCAGGGAGTCGAACAGACCTGCCGTCCAAGCGCGGACGGCTGCGAGGGCATCGGGCTGATCGGCGTCTCCGAAGAACTGCGGAAGGATCGACTGCATGGCGACGCCGTCGGGATCGAGGGCATCCATCTCCCACCGAGCAGAGGTGTGCTGCAGCAGCCAGAGACGCTGGCCGTCGTCGGCCACCATGGCGTCGGCGAGCGGCGTCAGTGCCGGATCGGCGAACAGCCGGATCATCTCAGGCAGCTTCATCGAGGGCTGGTGTCCGAATATGGTGTTCAGCAGTACCAGAGTGGCTACCCGCTCGGGGTGGGCGACGGCGAAGGCGACGGCATCGGGCCCGGACGCGTCGTGACCGACGAGCACGGCGCGGGATATGCCTAACTCGTCGAGCACCGCAGCCAGTTCGGATCCATGTTCCTCGGCAGAGAATCCGGCGGGACCCGAGCGATCGGACCGACCGTATCCGGCCCAGTCGAAGGCCACAGCCCGCCTCGGGGACAGCCGCGGCACGAGCTTGTCGTAGATCCGGTGATCGTCGGGGAACCCGTGCATCAGAACGATCGGAGGATCCTCACCGGGAAGCTCGCGCACAAAGACGCGGCCATTGGGGGTACCGATTCGTCGCTCGTTGGTGGACATACCAGGTCTCGTCATAGTCGCGTTCCTTTCGTTGGGTTTTTGCTCTGAGGGATGCGTCAATGGGTGCCGGCGAGCACCGACGTGGCATCGGGTTCAGCACCGGCATGGGACTCAACCGTCGGGGCGGCGGCGCTCGGCGGTTGTGCGGGCAGGAAGACCACGGCCATCACCGCTCCGGCCACGGCGACCCCACCGGCAACGAGGCAACCGATGCTGACCCCATGAATGAAGGCGTTCGTCGCAGCTGCATGAATGGCTGCTCCGATCGTTGGGTGGCCCGCAGCTTTGACTTGACCTGCCAGCGACAGTGCCTCCCCGATCGACTGATGCGCTGCAGTTGAAAGTTGGGCTGGCAAATGGGCGGGGAGTCGATCGGCGAGGCGGGTGCCGTAGAGCGACGCAAAGACGCTGCCGATGATGGCTACGCCGAGCGTGCCGCCGAGTAGACGAGTGGCATCGTTCACGGCCGAACCGATGCCAGCTTGACGATTGGACACAGCCCCCATGATTGAGTCGGTGGCGGGCGCAGAAGTCAGGCCCATGCCAACGCCGTAGAGCACCATTTGCACCGCGATCACGTCGTAGCCGATCGTCGTCGATATCGACGCCGCGACCCAGATGTAGAAGCCAGCCATGGCGATCAACCCGAGCGTCACGATCAACTTGGTGCCGAACCGGATGGCCAACTGTGTGCCGACCACGGAGCCGATACCGACGGAGAGTGCTACCGGCAGCAGATGCACCCCGGCCGAGAGCGGTCCGTAGCCCCGGACGAACTGGAAGTACTGCGTCATCAGGAAGATGAAGCCAAGCAAGGTGAAAAATGCGACTGTGACCGAACCACTGGCGGCGCTGAAGCGAAGATTGCGGAACAACCTGACATCGAGCATCGGCGACTCGACGTGTCGCTCCCAGGAGACGAACGATGCGAAGAGCATGGCCGACCCCAGGTAACCGACGAGGCTGCGTGTGGCTCCCCAACCGTATGTGGGAGCCTCGATGACCGAGTACACCAAGAGTGCCATCGCACCGGTGGACAGCAAGAGCCCGGGTATGTCGATACGCGACGCATCCGTGTCCTTTGAAGTTGAAACGGTAAGGGCAACAAGGGCAAAACCGACGGCGGCCACCGGGCCCATGGCAAAGAAGATGCTGGTCCAGGTGAAGTGCTCGAGCAACCAACCACCGACGATGGGTCCGACCGCAATGGCCACACCCGCGCTGGCTCCCCACAAGCCGATTGCTCGGGCCCGCTCCCCCCGTTCAGTGAAGACGTTGGTCAGCAAGGAGAGCGTGGCCGGAAAGGTCATCGCGGCGCCTAGACCCATGACCGCTCGGGTCGCGATGAGCTCGGGGGCAGTCGTGACCAGGCCGCCGGCCACGCTGGCCAAACCGAATACGGTCAAGCCCGCCAACAACATTCCCTTGCGGCCGAATCGGTCGGACAAGCTGCCGGCGGTCAGGATGACGGCGGCAAACACCAGGTTGTAGGCGTCCACGACCCACTGGAGCTGGCTCGTCGATGCGTGCAGCTCCCTCGCGAGCGTGGGAAGAGCCACATTGACCATCGTCGTATCGAGATTGATGGCAAACGCGGCGATCAGGAGGGAGACCAGAATCCGGGCCTTGTTATGCATGACCCTCGTTCTAACATGAGACTTGAGAAAGTCAAGTTATAACTGTTGATTATCAAGTCAACGCCTGACAGACTACGGAGATGAAGTCCTACAACCAGTACTGCGCGGTGGCCAAGGCGCTCGACGCTGTGGGTGATCGCTGGACGCTCCTCATCATCAGAGAGCTCATGGGCCAAGGCCCGTGCCGCTACACCGACCTCATGAGCGGGCTACCTGGCATTGCCACCAACCTCCTAGCCGACCGGCTGACCCTCTTGGAGGAATCCGGCCTGGTCTGGCGTGAGTCGGCTCCTCCTCCGGTCGCTTCCACGCTGTACCACGTGACCGATGCCGGAGCAGATCTCAAGCCGGTACTCGACGCTCTCGCTACATGGGGCGTTCGTTTCATGTCTGAACAAGATGAAGCGGACCACTTCCGTAGCCACTGGTTCAAGCGCCCGGTCTCGCTGTTTCTGGAGGACCGTGCCCCGGACGGGCCTCCGGTCTCCATACAGCTCAGCCCGGAGGATCAGCCCGCCGTCATCGAGGCATCGCGTGATGGGATTCGAACACGGCCGGGCACGGTTCAGTCTCCTGATCTTGAGCTCGTTGGACCACCGCACCTCATCATGGGCGTCTTGTCCGGCAAGTTGAGTGTCAAGGACGCCAAGAGCGCTGGGATGACGCTGATTGGGACAGTTGCGGTGCTGGACCGATTGCGCCGCGAGGCAGCGTAGGCATCGCAACCGCTGGTCTGATGTTCAGAAGACGTCGCGCCTGGTTTCCTCGGTCCGGTTCCCCTAGAATGACAACCATGGTTACCATTCTAGGGCTGAGGACCCCCGAATGGAGTGGGCGACCTGAGCTTCTTGATGGGGTGGTCCCACTGCGTAGACCAGGGAACGAGGTGCAATGAACCATCGTCGGGAACTGTTGACGGTCTCCGCCGCGCTGCTCGGCGCATTTGGATTGGCGGCGAGCGGTGCCGGGACGGCTTCGGCCCGGCCCACGACCAAGGCGTTGGCAAGACAGACGGTCTACACCTTCGGGGTAGCGGGCACCCTGGGGCCGGTCGTCCAGACCGAGCACGAGGCGCCCACCGCCATCTCTGGGATCAAGGGCACAGTGACCCACATCGCCACCTCGAACTCCAACACGTACGCCCTCACCTCGACCGGGACGGTATGGGCATGGGGTGTCGGCAGTAATGGGGAACTGGGCAACGGGACCACACCCCTCTACACGCGCACTGCAGTGAAGGTGCTCTTTCCCAAGGGGGTGACAATCACCTCACTCCCCAACCCCATGCCCTTCGACGGCGGCCTGGCCATTGACTCGCAAGGCTACGCCTGGGGATGGGGCCTGAACGCCACCCACGACCTCTGCTTACCCAGCGGGACCGTGGTGTCCAAGCCCAGGAAGATCCCACTGTCCCACGTCACCTTGGGAACCGGTGCCCGCACCCACTCCCTGTTCGACGCCAACGGCACGGTTGTCGCCTGCGGGAGTGGCCAATTCGGTGAGCTCGGTAACGGATCCACGGCATCGAGCTCGACGCCGACCCCTGTGGTGGGGCTACCCCAGGGGAAGGTCAAAACGCTGACATCGTCGTGGGGCGGCTCCGGCGCCCTGATGGCCGACGGTTCGTACTACGACTGGGGCTACAACCAGGCCGGGCAACTCGGCAACGGCACCACCAGCGACAGTGCCGTGCCGGTCTCCGTGGCCCTGCCGGCGGCGGTCGACCAGATCTTCCAAGGAGGAAGTGGCGCCAAGAACGGCCAGACCATTGCCATCCTCGCCGGCAACTCGTTGTGGATGTGGGGGAACGGGACACACGGCCAGCTGGGTAACGGCGCCGCCACCAACGCCACCACCCCGATCCGCATCGCGCTTCCCAAAGGGGCACAACCGGCCGCGGTGGCTTCCGGCGGGTACGCCTCCTATGCCATCGACCATTCCGGGAGACTCTGGGCCTGGGGCCGCAACGACGACGGTCAGCTCGGTACCGGCCACAGCGGTCCGGATCGGCTCACCCCGGTCTCCACTGGGCTCTCGCTCACGCAGATTTCCTCCACTGCACAGAACGCCGCCGGTCTCCGGAGCTGAGCGTCTACACGCCCGACAGAGTCAAAGCCCGCTCATGAAGTGACGACTGGAAATCCGGTCTCGGCGGAACGGTTCAGGGCTTCCTCGACTGTGTCTGTCTCGGTGGCTTCGATCAGATCCAGAATCGCATCATGGAACCGAGCGGCGGCGATCGACACGGCTGCCCTGGCGTCGACGAATTCAGCGGCGTACTGATTGCATCGACCGGCTGCGGCTGCGACCTCAGGCAGACTTCGCTGGGTCGTTCGCATGATCGCATTGTCCGTTAGAACCTGGCGGAGCGTTTCGTCTAGAAGCTCCTGTTTGGTTGCATCCTGAACCAGCTCGTCCGCGATCGACCCCATCAGATCTTTGATGGCGCGCCGCCCCTCGTCCCACGACTCCAATTCTTCGGTCATGGGCCCTCCCTTGAAGATTTCTGCTGCTCCGACACGCTGACCCACGAGAATCGTCCTAGCCACTACCGCAAACCTATCCGCCTGGCCGTTGGATATCGGGTATTTGCTGAGACCCAAGCCAAACCCACGGTGTCGGTGGCCCGCGGAAACTGCCCACTGGCGGCGAGCGAGCCCGTTACGCCTGGTACGGCACTTTTGGGACAATCATCGAGTGGACCCGCAGAGCCCCTAAGGTTGGACGGCGAGGACATCGAGATTGTGACGGTGATGAAAGAGCAGTCATGGCGAAGCTGATCTACGCGTCGAACATGTCCCTCGACGGCTGCACCGAGGACGAACGCAGCGCCTTCGACTGGGCTCCGCCGGACGACGACGTCTTCGCGTTCATCACCAAGCTCATGCGGTCCGCGGGCAGCTATCTCTACGGGCGGCGCATGTACGAGACGCTGGCCGTGTGGGAGACCGACCCCACCCTGGCCGCGCAGTCAGACCTTACGGCCGACTACGCCAGCGCATGGCAGGCGGCGGACAAGGTCGTCTACTCCTCGACCCTGGCCGCGCCGGCCACTGCGAACACTCGGCTCGAACGCCGCTTCGACCCCAGCGCGGTACTCGACCTGAAGGCCGCCGCCAGTATGGATCTGTTGGTCGGTGGCCCGAACCTCGCAGCACAGGCTCTCGCCGCGGGGCTGGTCGACGAGCTCGCCCTGTTCGTCTGGCCAGTCATCCTCGGTGGGCGCAACCCCGCACTGCCAACCGACACCCGCGCCGATCTCGAGCTCATCGACGAGCACCGATTCAGCAGCGGCGTCGTCCACCTCCGTTACCGCCTTCAGTAACGACGCAGGGCAGCGGGCAGATGCTGGTGGCCGCCCGCACCACAGGCGCACAAGGCCGCCGGGGCGATGTGTTCACACTGGAGATGCGATACAGCCCGATCTAGCAGTTTGTTGCTTCTGCGTGCGCCGCTTCGGCGAGCCGTTTGATCGCTGCGAGTCGCTGATCCCACTGCGCGGCGAGGTCAGCCATGGCCCGAGTGGCCTGGTCAAGCCGATCGGCGTCTACCCGGTAGAGGACCTCTCGGCCCTGTTTGCGCCGGCCGACCAATCCGGCCTCTTCGAGCACGACGAGATGCTTGGAGACCGCTTGCCGGGAGAACGGCACCCGTCCGGCCAACCAACTGGCGCTGACCTCCCCGTTGTGAACCAGGAGATCGAGGACCCGGCGACGAGACGGGTCGGCGATGGCCGACCACAACTCGTCATCGGCTTGCGTTGTCATCCCGATCGGCGCTCCGCCACCACGCTGGCCAGGCCGTCCAAGAACTCGATCCAGCCGTCACGGTGCTCGTCGGCATAGCGCTCCTTCTCCGCCTCGGGCCAGTCGCGCACTTCGTGACCGCTTTCGCGCACTCGAAGTCGGGTCCGCTCGTCGCTCTCGGGCGTCAGGGTGAACTCGACGAGCATCGAGTTGCCGTCCACCGGCTCTTCCCCACGGGGATGGTTCCAGCGGAACGAGAAGCAAGTCGGTGCGTCGACCCTCTCCACCACGACCGGGCCGCCCTGATCCCCGAACCCCAGGTAGCCATGAGCACCGGGTTCCACGACCAGGTCCACTCGATCAGCGAACCACTGGCTCATGTAGTCAGGCTCGGTAATGGTGCGCCACACCACCTGTGCCGGTGCCTCGATCAACACCTCTCGCTCGATCACCAGCTTCGTCATCAGTATCCGATCCTTTCCTCGGCGCGTCGGCGGCTGTCGCCGGTCACGGTCTCGCCACGTGGCGTCAGACCTCCCTCATCGCTCGGTCCCTTTCTCGAACTGCAACCAACAGTGGCACGTGCGCCTCAAATGTGCAACCTATCATTGCACATATTGGAAGGATGTGCTACCTTTGGTTGCATATCGGGACAAGGAGGAAGCCAATGACCGCACCGATCGACCAGATGACGACATTCAGCTACACGACGTACATCCATGCCACGCCCGAGCAGGTCTGGCAGGCCCTCACCGTCCCCGCCTGCACCAAGCGCTACTGGCGGCACCATACGGCTGGTGCGAAGACGTTCCGGTCGGACTGGAAGAAGGGCTCAACCTGGGATTTGTTGCACGAGGAGGTCGGGCTCGTCGTAAGCGACCCTGAACAGGTGATCCTCGAGTCCGATCCTCCACTCCGGCTGGCGTTTACCTGGCACACATTCACGCCCGAGTGGGCGGCCAAGGTCGGCATGGACGACGCAACCGCCGAGGTGTGGCGAGCTGAGCGCCGCTCCAAGGTCGGGTTCGCCATCGATGACGCAGGGCACGGCGTCGTGAAGCTCACGGTCGTCCATCACGGCTTCGAACCTGGAAGCCACGTCCTCGAGGGCATCTCTGACGGGTGGCCTGCTGTCCTTTCCGGCCTGAAAACCCTACTCGAGACGGGGTCGGCGTTGCCTTGGAAGTAGAGGGATTGGCCAGGCCGGGAGCTTGAACCCCGCCACTTGACGCAATCCGAGCGGGGGCGGCCATACCCGCTCGGATCTCGGCTCCTGATGCGGCGGCCTTGCAGAGGCACGGGATAAGCGAGTTCGTCCCGAACCAGCGAATCGTCTCCCACGTGGAGGAAGCGTTCCTCAAATTCACCGAGGAGCCGGACGAGTGGCCAGGCAACTCAGCAAGGTTCTGACCGGTTCGGAGACTGCGGTAGAGCAGCGCTCATGGCCAGATGACAGGCAGGGCTAATGGTTGGGATGGAGTCCCCCATGGCCAAGCTCGAGGCGTCGATGACCTGTTTATGACCGGCTCTCACAGCGCATGCACAGGTCCACTTCCTCAAGCCCCTCCCTCCGAATGGAGACGTACGCAGTCCGTGGGTTGTCGCAAAGGGTCCTCTCTTCTCCCGGAAAGGCCAGGTGATAGCGCGGCCGCATGGCAGGAGGGTCCGCGTGGACCCGTGGGTCGGACGCCAGCGGGCGACCCAGCTCGAGCAGGTACTCGTACTGCCCTTGGTCCACCATCATTCGCAGCGTACACACGGGCCCTTCTGCCACGGTCAAATGGCACGAAGATGTCATTCCGCCTTCACCTCTCTGTAACGAGCCATCGATAGTTTTGGTGCGTACCCCCTTGCTAGATACAAGGCGGGCAAAGACGAGGCTCCGCTCCGGTTCCCCCCTCGGCGGGGTTTCGTCGCGTTTCGCCACAATTTCCAAAAACCGGACTGAAAATACCGAAATCACCCTCAACCGGCTCATGCCGGAAGGGCGCCCGGCTGAGGTGCTGAAGGTGCCTTCCGATAGCGCAATCGGAAGGCACCATAGGCGATCGGTCCAGCCACGAGTGGCAGCCAGTAGGAAGCCAGGCGGTAGGTGAGGGTGGCCAGAAACGCGTCGCTCGAGCTGGTCCCGGCCAGCACCAACAGTCCGGTCAGGCTGGCCTCGACAATGCCCAGGCCGCCGGGCGTAATAGGAACGAGGCCGACAATGCCGGCCACGGCATAGGTCACGAGGATCAGCGAGGGCCGAGGATGACTGCCTGTGGCTCGCACGGCGGCGAGCAGGCATAGAAAGTCGAAGCCGAGACGTCCGGCCGAGAGGAGCATCGCCTGCCACCATTGCCTTCCGAGCACCGTGCGAATGAGGTCGCGCTGATGCAGGAGCGTCTCATCCACGTCGGTCAGTGGTGTGCGTCGGCGCAGGACCGAATTCCTCACCCATTGAACCATTCGTCCGGTCCACCGGAGGGGCCTATCGGTCATCAGAACGAGGCCCGAGAATCCAGCGAACAGGACGAACCCGATGGCGCCCAGGATGGCGGCGTTATACAGACCCCGGTTGATTGGGCTCCCAATCAGAATGATGGGAAGGGCAAAGACGGGGAGGGCAAACAGGCCGCCTACGCCCAGGAGTGAAAAGGCCGTGAGTCCGCCGACGGTGCCACTCGTCTCCTGCCCGCTGGTGACCAGCATCCGGAATTGGACGGCTGCACCGGCCGCTGCCCCCCCGGGCATGATCAGGCTGATGGAGTTGCCTGCCAACTGGGACGTAATGACCGGGAACCAAGCCTTCGCCTTGAGTGCCAGGCGCTGAAGGGCGAACGTGCACATGAAGTGGACCACCTCGGCACCCACGGCCACAGCGAACCAAACGGGCTGCAGGGTGGAGAGCCGGGGCCATGACGACAGGACCTCGGTGATCTCTGGAAAGACCAGGTAGATCGCGAGGCCAGCCAGCCCGACCACGACCCCTCGTTTGACGACGGTCTTCCACGGGAACGGACGCGAGTCTTGCCCTGTGGTGACGGCATCGGCTGGATCCGCCTCGGGTTGCTCCGGACGGTTGCGGTCTGGCACCACCACATTCAAACACCGATCGATTTGGAGCGAGGCGGCGCGTGCTGAAATGCGTACTCCGGTGCTTCGGCCTTGATCGGCGGGCGACCTATGGCACTCTGACCGGAGCGTTCCAGCGGAAACGACGGGGCCGTCGATAGCTGCCGCCCACCTCGCTGGGCGAGCTCACGCCCCCATTGAGGCCTCGAGCCGCCGGTTGTGGATCCGCAGCGCGAGTGCGGCGAGGGCCAGCAGAGGCACGGCAGTTGCCGTGGCGTCCGCGTTGGCGACGAGATCGCCCAGGACCGGCTCGACCTCGGTCCGGCGCCCGGCCATCAGGTCACGCGAAAGCGACGAGGTCGTCGACGATCCTTCGGTGGTAAGGGTCTTCCGGGCCGCGGTGAGCGCAGCGGCCGGGACGGGGTGCCCGGCAGCGACTGCGATGGCTGCAGCTTCGTCGAGGATCGACTGCGAGAACGCCGCGCCACCTGGAACGGCGACGATCTCGCCCACCGAGGCGCGCATCAGCGACGTGACCGCTCCGATCGAAGCGATCTCGACCCACTTCGTCCACATGGCGCCGACGATGTCGGCGGGAATGGTGACCTGTGCGCCCGCAGCCCTGAACAGCGACGCGATGTCCTCGACGCGGTGGTCCGACTCGCTCGCCAGCGCGCCGATCTCGACCTCGAACAGGGGCGCGAGCACGCGGATCGCGCCGCCGTCCTCAGCCTCGGTCGCGATCCGCAGCACGCCGCCGAGCGCAGCGCTTCCAAAGCGAGCCACCAGTGGTTCGACGTGGCGCATGCCGTTGAGGAAGGGAACGGCCGCCGTCGATGGGCCGACAGCGAGAGCGACATCGTTGATCGCGCTTCCGAACGCGTCCGACTTGACTGCGAACACGACCAGGTCGAACTCCGGCTCCAGCTCAGGTGCGGTCAGCACTCGCGGCCGGTACGTTTGTGTTGCGGACCCCTCGTGGACGCTCAGCCCCTCTCGACGCAGTCCGTCGGCGCGCGCGGGTCGGGCCAGCAGGGCAACATCGTCTCCGGCGGCCATGAGCCGAGCGGCCAGGAAGCCTCCGACGGCGCCAGGTCCCACGATCAGAATTCTCATCTCGTGTCCACCCTTTCCTGCCAACCCATCGACGGCGCCGCGCTTCCTACCCGGTCACCGGCATGATCAAACCAGGGCATGCTCGCTGGGGTCACCGCCGTCGCCGCCCTCCGCCAGGGAGCCGCAGCTTCACGCTGGCAAGCCTCGTTACCTCGCGCTGATACTGGCAGTGCCCTATGAGCTCGTAGGCGACGCGGGCGGGCGGCGGGACGTTCTTCTTCAAGTAGCGCTCGGTCTGCGCTCCCATCCGGGTCGTCCACCCACTCCACGACGGCGAACAGGTTTACGAGTTTGCTGCAGGAGCGAATTCCGAGCCTTGCACTAATGTGGCCTACGTGGATCTCCCTGATCGCTTAGTCGAGTTGATGCGAGGGGCGAACCCGTGCTTCGTCACTACGTTGATGCCCGACGGCTCACCGCAGACAACCGAGACCTGGGTCGACACCGACGGTGAGCACGTGGTCATCAACACGGTCCAGACGCACCAGAAGATGCGCAACATCCTCCGAGACTCCCGTGTGTCGGTCGCCGTCTGCCATGCCGACGATCCCTCCCGCTATTTCGCCGTCCGAGGACATGTCACGAACATCACCACCGAAGGCGGTTCGGAGCACATCGAACTCCTCGCCCAGCGGTACACGGGGGGCCCATATCACTGGTACGGCGGGCGCGATCAGGTCCGGGTCATCCTGACGATCAAGGCCGACAAGATTCACTCCATGGACCGATAGTCAGACCCGACGGTTGGCATCCGTGCTTTTCCTGAGAGCCCAGGTTCCGAATCGTCAGGTTGGCAACCCTGGCGAAGAACGAACGTCTGAACTCCGAGCAGAGTTCGCGGCTCCGGGTTGCAGATCCTTCAGGTGCCTGACAACTTTCTTTGCGGTGTCACCCCTCGTCGAGGGCCTTGATGATCATGTGGGCCATCACTTGGTGCCCGAGGGCCGTCGGGTGGTGGGCGAACCCGGTGACCCCGAACACGGCCTTGGCGCCCTGCGTCCATCGTTGTGATGGCGGTGCGCAGACGGTGTGATCCCCCGGGACGGCGTAGGGGTCGACGAAGACCACCCCCAAGGGTTTGACGACCTGAACGAAGGCATTCTCGAGCATCTGGCCCATGGAACGCACGACCGCAGCCGCCGAGTCTGTGTAGCCGAGTGCCGAGCAATTGATGCCGGCGGGGACCTCCCGGGGATACGTGACGAAGACGATCCTGGCTGACGGAGCCGCCACCTTGATCTTCTCGATCATCGTCTTGAGATTTGTGCGCATGGTCGCCACCAAATCGGCGAGGTTCGGTGGTGCCGCGCACGTGGTTGATCCATCGCATACGACAGCCGTGAGGTTGTAGTTGATGTCATTGCCACCGACAGCGATGGTGACGAGCTTGGTTGCGGGAGTGACGAAGGTGAGTTGGGGCGGGTTGCTCCCCTGTGGCGTGTCGAGAACGTTCGGGATCGTGGCCGCACCACAGCTGGCGTCAACCAGATGGAGGTGAAAATGCTGGGCCACGAGTTGCCCGTAGTCCCTGCTCGATCGCCCGCACGATGTCGACTGGACCGAGATCCCGTACCCCGACGCGATCGAGCTGCCGAGCGACACATAGAGATCACCGGGCTTCAGCTTCTGCGGAGTGGCTGCGGCGGCTGGCTGCAGTCCGGCTCCGGCGAGCAGGAGCGCCGACAATACAAGGGCTAGAAGCAAAGATCGCCCGGCGATCCCGACGCCGGCCTTGTAGCGCGGCGCCCCTAGACCATCGATCACGGTTCCCCCCTTGATCACGACATGCCCCTCCTTCGCCGTCGGACGGACCCCGCTCCCGTTGGCCGACTGCGACCGCCAACGTACTTCCTTGCTGATCACTCAGCAAGTAGAGTGTCGGATTATGGCTCTCCCGCTGGAACGCCAAAGCCAAGCCGAGCGGCGGAGCCGGTCCGAAGATGCGCTCTTGGATGCCGCGGCCGAGCTCATCGCCGAACGAGGCATACAGGGCGCATCGTTGGCCAGCATCGGAAGTCGGGCCGGGGTCAGCCGAGGTCTCCCCAACCACCACTTCGGTTCCAAGGACGCGCTCGTCGCCCGCCTGGCCCAACGAGCCCAGAACAGGATCGGCCTGGAGATGCAGGAGGCCCGGCGAAGCCAATCGGAACGAGTCGGGCGTCTTTCAGCGCTCGACGAGATCTTTCTCAACGTGGACGCCTACCTTGAGATGTTCGAGAACCCAACGGCCGATGAGCGCGCGCTCCTCGTCATGTGGGGGTCGACCTTTCCCTCCGGCGCGTCGGTGGACGACGGCATGGAGGACGCCGAGAGGCGTAGCTACGAAGGCCTGTCCCGGCTCATCACCTTGGGCCAGCAAGACGGATCGGTGCGGGCAGACGCCGACCCGATCGCCACCGCCGTGCTCCTTCACGGACTGATGCGAGGACTTGCTGCCCTCACCGTGGCGGACAGCAGGCTTACGGACATGAGCGGTATTCGCAAGACGTGCCGCAATTGGGTCTCCTCGTCGCTGGCGACGCGGTGAGGGAAATTGGGAACGCCGCTGACGCACTCCTCAGCCAGATGGTCCCCGCAGTCGCAACGTGCCGGTGGCATTCGCACCTAGGAACTGGCCGCACCCCGAGCGGTGCCTCCGTGACCTCCAGGAAGATCCGAGCGAGAGACCTGCGTTGACACGCGCTTGACACGCGCACCGGGCCGTGGTGGGATCAAAATCGAATTCAATTTCGAGAGTGCCTGGGCCGGTCGGCAAGGCTCGAGATTGGACGAACGAGGGGGGATAACGTGCGAGGTGAGCGAAAGCTGCGCATCCGGGGCTGGCTCTTGGCGGTTTCTAGCGGCGTCATGGTCCTGGTGGCGTCGGTCGCGGGCCCATTGTCTGAGCCGGCCCACGCGTCTGGCTCACCATCGATCTACACGGCAGCCTCCTCCTTCACTGGCCCGTTCACCGCCGGACACGTCATCGAGCCTTTAACAGCGCTGCCCACCAACTTGGCGGCGAACGGCTACGTCGAACAAGAGTTCTCTGCCGCGGGCACGGCCCACGCATTTCTTGCCACGGCGGCACCGTCAAATGGTAAATGGAGTATCGCTCCGACCTCGTCTGCTCCCTATAGCACCCGCATTCTGGTGCGAAGACCAGCCGACCCCAAGAAGTTCAGCGGCACGGTCATTGTGGAATGGATGAACGAGTCCGCCGGAGAGTCAGCGCCCGACTGGGATTACCTCAACCCAGAAATCGTGGACGCAGGCGATGCCTGGGTCGGTGTATCCGCACAAACACTCGGTGTTAACGGCGGCAAATCACTGCTGACCGGAGGGGAAGTCACTGGCTCCGTGCAGGGTCTGACGCAGCAAGAACCACAGCGGTACGGCAGCCTGCATCAGCCCGGTGACCAATACTCGTTCGATATCTATGACCAAGTCGCCTTCGGTCTGCGTGATTCGCCGTCGAAGGTCCTCGGGCCACTTCGTCCTCACCACATCCTTGCCGTGGGCGAGTCGCAGTCGGCCTCCTACCTGACGACGTTCGCCGACACGCTCGAGCCGCACGACTACCCCTATGACGGCATCTTCATCCACAGCAGGGGCCTGTCCGGAGCTCCGCTCGACGGCGCGTCCATCACCGCCAGCGCGGCGCAGACACCTCTTTTGATTCGAACCGACCTGCGGGTTCCGGTCTTCATGTCCGAGACGCAGACCGACTTGATCATGCTGGGGTATGCGCCTGCCCAGCAACCGAATACCGACCGCATCCGAACCTGGGAGATCGCAGGGACGTCTCACGCCGACATCTACGAGGTGGGAGGCAATGCGGGTGTGTTGGGGTGCACGGCACCCATCAACACCGGTCCGCAACACGTGGTGGTGCAGGCAGGATTCGCTGACTTCAGCCGTTGGGTCGATGCCGGGACTCCCCCACCTGAGCCACAACCATTCAAGCTGCAGAGCACGAACCCACCAACGCTGGCACTCGACCAGCACGGCAATGTGATCGGCGGGGTGCGAACCCCAGCCGTCGACGTGCCGACGTCAACGCTCACCGGGTCGGCCCCCGCCGGCACGTCTACGATCTGCTCTCTCTTCGGGACGACGACGCCGTTCACTGCAGAGCAGTTGACAAGCCTGTACGGCTCCGACGCCAACTACCTCTCGAAGTACACCGCAAGCCTCGACAAGACCATCGCAGAGAAGTACCTCCTTCCGTCTGAGCGGGGGGAGCTGCTGGCGCAGGCCCACCAAGTGCAGTTCTCCTCGAGCTGAACCTCACGTTCGTCCCAGCGAGGAATTGAATCGAAATAGGGGCTACTCGACGTCAAGATCTCTCAGGTTGGTCTTCGTCAGTTCCACCAGCTCGCGACCTTGACCGCTAAGAATGGTCCGGGTGGCATACAGGGTGACGTGCGGCTCATCCTGATCGTCGAGGATGACTATCACTAACGGCACCGTCCGGCGAGGCTGGTGCACCAAGAGATTGGTGCACCTAATTGTGAACCGGTTC
This sequence comes from uncultured Acidimicrobiaceae bacterium, assembly GCA_963781305.1. Taxonomy (GTDB): domain Bacteria; phylum Actinomycetota; class Acidimicrobiia; order Acidimicrobiales; family RAAP-2; genus DASXMT01. The sequence goes on along the minus strand of CAWAFL010000011.1, from coordinate 712,455 downwards.
ACTACTACGCTACTTCGGTGTCCAGCCGAACGGTCCATATTGCGGCCCGTTCGACGACCATTGAGATGCCACCTCGTCAAGAGCGAGGCACCTGATGGAAAAGCGGATCCGCCGGCTGGGCATCTTCATGGTGCTCTGCTTTCTCGCCCTGTTCATCCAGCTCAACAACATCCAAGTTCTGAAAGCGCACTCACTGGCCACCAGCTCTGACAACCCTGCGGTCATCCAGGCCGAGCGAACCCAGCCCCGGGGCGAGATCCTGGCGTCCGACGGCACCGTGCTGGCCCAGTCCGTGCTGGCCCCGGCCGGGGACTACTACAAGTACCAACGGATGTACCCAGCCGCCACTGCCGGGCTGTTCGCCAACGTCGTCGGCTGGGACTCCCCCACGCTTGGGAAGCTGGGGGTGGAGGCTTCGTACAACCAGTACTTGATCGCCCACAACCGCGCTCCGACGTCGTTGCGGGGCCTCCTCTCGAACAACAACACGGTGACCGACAACGTGACCCTGACCATCGGCACCAAGCTTCAGGGGACGGTGGCCTCTGACATAACCCAGTTGCCCGCGATGGCACCCCCAGAGGTTCCTGTGGCCAACACCCAGGCGTCCGCCGTCGTGCTCGACCCGAAGACGGGTGCGATCCTGGCCATGTTCTCGACCCCAACCTACGACCCGAACCCCCTCGTCTCCCAGGACGGCAAGGCGGTTGAGGCGGCGTACCAGGCCGATATCCACGCCCCGGGCAACCCCGTGCTGGCCAAGGCATATGAGGACACCAACGCTCCGGGGTCGACGTTCAAGGTGGTGACCTCGGCGGCCGTCTACGATCACGACCCGTCGGTGGCGAACATCAACTATCCGTCGGTGAGTTGCCTACCGGCCGGGACCATCCCTGACACGAGCCAGCAGCTGTGCAACTACGGACAAGGCGCCGAGAATTGCGGCGGTACCCTGCAACAGACGCTGCCGGAGTCGTGCGACACCGCCTTCGCCCAGATGGGGCTGGCTATCGGTGCCCCGGCCCTGAACAGCGAGGCGGTGGCGTTTGGCTTTAACCAGGTGCCCCCACTCGACCTGCCCGGGGCGGCCAAGTCGAGCTTTCCCTCCGTAACCGATCTGTCCCCGCCTTTCCTGGCCTACTCGGCCTTCGGCCAAGAGAACGTCACGGCATCGGCCTTGCAGATGGCGATGGTGGCCGGGGCCATTGCCAATGATGGCGTGATCATGACGCCGCACGTGATGGCCCAGATTCGAGACTCGCAGGGCAATCTGGTCCAGACGTACGCGCCGAAGCCGTGGATCAAGGCGACCTCGCCCCAGACGGCGAGCCAGGTCCAGTCGTTGATGCAGGGGGTCGTGAGCGATCCCGGCGCGACCGCTTACGGTCAGTTTCCGGCCGACGAGGCAGTGGCGGCCAAGACAGGAACCGCACAGGTGGGCAGCAACGCCCAGTACACCAGCGACTGGATGATCGCCTACTCCGCCAACAACCCGAACGTGGCCGTGGCTGTGGTGGCTCCGTATCAGGGGTTCAGCAAGACGGGGGCAACGGTCGTCGGTCCTGTGACCTGCGCCATCCTCCAAGCCGCGCTGAGCTCCACCGAAGCGTGCCCCGGGTCGTAGGGAGTGAGCCCGGAGTGCGCTGACTCCGACGGGTCTCATATGTCCGAATCGGCAGACAAACCTCCTTGCCCGATGCTCTGGGGCCTGATACGCAAGGCGACAGAGATCAGCCCCCGTGAATCGAAACCCGGCGGTCAATGGCTCTGGAACTCCAAGGTGCCCGGCTCCGAAGAGACGGAAGGCTGGGCAAGAGGAGTGGGTCAGACATCGGCCCGCCCGAGTCTGAACCAGAAGGCCTTTGAACGAGGAAGGCCAAGGCCACCGGATCGGCTGCACTTGAACGTAAGTGAACGCCGGCGGGACGTAAGGGCTAACGGTGGCGAGACTTGCGCCACACACGCTGCCGGTTGTGTATTTGGTCACTATCGGTAAGACAGATGTCACACATCACTTGATACGATTGGAGACGAGAATTTCGATTGCTTCCATCCAAGTTGCCATCCTGCAACGAATCGAAGTCATGGATGAGCCGCCTGAAACCAAGTACGAGGACTACTTCCACAAGGAGGGCGAGCGAGCTGCCCTACGCGAGGAGTTTCACCGTCGTCAGCAAGCAGGATGGTCCCTTTGGAAGGTCGATCCAGTCGGCGACCAAGGTGCCGTGTTGCAATTCAAGTACCCGAGTGACTGGGCCACCCCGCTGAACCAGCGAACGGCGAAGGGGAAGGACGAACCCCCAAGCTCAGAGAAGGGTGACCCGCAACTGCGAATGGCCGGTCGCAGATCCTCTGACTGAGTCTCACGTCAGACGGGAAGGTCCCGGCGAGTGGAGGTACACGGTCTCCCCCAGTAGCGGGCGGTCGCCGTCTTGAAGGTCGCCGATCCGGGAATCTTCCAGTTCGTGATGCTTTTGACGTCTATCGAAGCCGCTTCGTCAAGAAGTATCGTTTCACCAGGTCAGTCAGGTGATCCCTTGAAAAGTCAGGGGATGGGGCTGGCCGTGAAGTGAACTGAGGCCATCATGGCCATTCTTCGTGAGTTTTTTGAAGGCTCCCACGCTTCCGCCACCGCAGGTCGACTGTCATTCTCTGTGACCGCTTCCTTGAGGAATCTGGGCCCTCCCAACATCGAGTCATAGCCTCGGGAAATGAGGCTTCAGTGGCGGCGAGCGCTCATGCTGATACGGGAATGACCGCAAGCTTCTCTGCAGAGCTGCTTCGCTATTCGACCAGGCTCTCCTCCAGAGCCCTGAACGCTGACCCTCGACATCGGTGCTGACCTTGGTGGGTGCCGGTGGTGGTGAGCGTCCACACCTAGACTCCGGCCGGTGAATCAATCAGCTGGCGGTTTTAGAGCAGCACCAAAAACCGGGCTTGTACTCTTGGTGCTGGCGTCGGCCCAGTTCCTCATGACGCTCGACAGCTCGGTCATGAACGTCTCGATCCAGTACGTGGCACGAGATCTCAACACAACGGTCACCGGGATCCAGACGGCCATCACTCTCTACACCCTGGTGATGGCGTCCTTCATGATCACCGGGGGCAAGGTCGGAGCACGGCTCGGTCGTCGTCGGACTCTGGCCATCGGTCTAGTTGTATACGGAGTCGGCTCGGGTGTAACCGCTGCGGCTCCGAACCTCGGGGTTTTGCTCTTCGGTTGGTCGGTGCTCGAAGGCCTGGGAGCCGCTCTGATTCTGCCCGCCATCGTGGCCCTGGTGGCGGTCAACTTCGCCGAAGAGCGACGACCGTCTGCCTATGGCATGATCGCCGCGGCCAGTGCCATTGCCATCGCCGCTGGTCCACTGATCGGCGGGGCGGTGACGACCTTCGCGTCCTGGCGCTACGTCTTCGTGGGTGAAGTAGTGATTGTCCTCGTCATACTCCTGGCGCTCCGCAAGGTGGCTGATCAACCAGTCGGCACCTCCGGCCGGTTCGATTTCGTCGGTGCGGTCTTGTCGATCGTTGGCCTCGCGTCCATGGTCTTCGGTGTCTTGCGATCTTCGCAATGGGGCGTGGTCGTTCCAAAGGCTGGTGCTCCGAACTGGTTGGGCGCCTCTCCCGTCGTCTGGCTCATCCTTGGTGGCTTGGTGGTGACATGGGTCTTCTTCATCTATGAGGGACGCCTCGAAAAGCATGGCGGCGATCCGCTCGTGCGTCCCTCGATGTTGGCCAACTCACGACTCATCGGCGGACTGTCGCTCTTCTTCTTCCAGTACCTGGTGCAGATGGGCATCTTCTTCGTCGTCCCTCTCTACCTCTCGGTGGTACTGGCACTTTCGGCGGTCCAGACCGGGGCACGCTTGCTTCCGCTCTCATTGGCCCTACTCGTGTCGGCCATCGGCATCCCCAAGCTCATGCCGGGCACATCGACTCGGATAATCCTTCGGGCAGGGTTCGGAGCGATGGCCATCGGTATCGTCCTTCTCGTCACGGAGATCGACGTAGGTTCAGGTGCTGACATCGTCCTGGTTCCCATGTTGCTGATAGGGCTTGGCATCGGGGCGTTGGCATCGCAACTCGGAGCCCTCACTGTGTCGTCAGTCCCCGACTCTGCCACTGCCGAAGTCGGAGGAATTTCAGAACACAGTGACCAACTTCGGAGCTTCGCTCGGAACCGCCCTGGCCGGCGCCATCCTGATCGGGGTATTGAGCACCACCCTCATCACGGGTGCAGAGTCGAATACGGCAATCCCCAAATCCGTGACTCAATCAGCAACAGTCGAACTGAGCAACGGCGCCCCCTTCATCTCGGATGCGGAGTTGTCGAGCAAACTAGCCAAGACCGACCTCTCCCCAGCTACACAAGAGGCCGTCGTTAGTGAGAACGTGAAGGCTCGACTCGCAGGATTGCGGGCGTCCCTCTGGGTGCTGGCTGTCTTCTCGATCGTCGCGCTGTTCTTCACGGGCTTGGCCCCGAAGCGCTCACTCACAGCTCTCGCCGCGGAGAACAGCTCTGGTGCCCAACCTCTGGCGATGGACTTGTCTGCGCAGGTGACAGTCTCGGACTAGCTGTTCTTGGCAGCACTCGGCGCGAAGCTATGGTCGGTGACCAGGCAGGTCATGACCTGCGTCCACCTGGCGGTCCCAAGGGGATCGAAGCCGTGTCTCCACCGTGAGAGGACACCCCGCGTTCTTCGTTAGCCCCGGCAATTCTTGCCTCCGCTGGGAGTGAGACACTATGAGAGTGCTACCTTCAGCTGCGGGCAGCCGAGCCTCAGCCTGCAACAACCCATCCACTTCGGGCTGGAAGCGGTACCTCGTGTTTGGGGCATCGTGACGTGAGGTCATGACGCGACGTACCTCCGCCGGCAGTGGTCTGACTGGGGTCTCCCCGGCATGTGGGCTCAGCCTCGTTCAGCGCCACCGCGGTGTAGAGGGCATGGCGCTTGTGGTCTCGGCCACCTGGGCCAAGGTGCCGTTCACCCTGGTCGGCCTCTGCGGCTTTGCAGGCAGCGTCGCCCTCGCGACCGGCATCGAAGCCCTCGACTACCGGGGCGGCTTCATGTTGTCCGCCCTCTCGGCGGCGGCCATCGTCACCGGCCTGGCCCTGGTGACCGCCCGGTTCGCCACCACCCGCGTGCTCGCCGCCCTCAGCTACTACCTCATCGAATGTCCGATCGTGGAGGGGGCGCTCTGGCGCACCCTTAAGGCCGCCTGGCCGGCGGCGCTGGCCATGGGGGCCACCGTGGTCGTCATCGTGGCCGGGACGGTGATGCCGGCGGTCGCCGCCGTCAACATGTCATCCGTCAGACGCATCCCGTCGGCCGAGCGCCAGGCGCTGCAGACTGCCCACGCCTTCACCACCCGTCCGGTGCGGTTCATGTTCGTCGGCGACTCGCTGTCGGTGACCATGGGGGTCGGCTTGGAGGTCGACACGGTGCACCGCTGGGGCGTCGACGTGATCAACAAGGGCAAGTTGGGTTGTGACCTCGACGATCTCCCCACTATCTCCACCACCAACGGTCAGGAGGACCTTCCGGACCAGAGCGTCTCCGACTGCTCCCACTGGGAGACGCTGTGGTCCGGTGAGATCGACGCGACCCGGCCCGAAGTTGTGGGCGTGCTGATGGGCCGGTGGGATATCCTCGACCATGTCGACGGCAACCGGCTCGTCCACATCGGCGAGCCAGCGTGGGACGTGCATCTCACCGACGAGCTTGACCACGTGGTCGCGGTGCTGTCGGCCCACGGGGCGAAAGTGGTCTTCTTCACCATGCCCTACATCGATCCGTCCAACGAGACGTTGAACGGAACGCTCTCGCCCTACGACAGCCCGACGCGGGTGGACGAGTGGAACCACATTCTGGACGAGGTCGCGGCACACCACCGCGGGGTGGTGACGGTCATCGACCTCAACCGGATCCTCGACCCCCACGGGCACTTCCAGACCGACGTCGACAGGGTCGTCGTTCGGTGGCCGGACGGCATCCACATCTCGAAGCAGGGTGGCGAGTGGCTGCAGCCCCGGGTCCTCCCCACGATCGCCCAGCTCGGCCTGGACGCCCGTGCGAGTATGCAAAAGCGTTCGACCCAGACGCCTGATTCCGAGAAGGTCGGAGCAACAGCGGTGGTAAGAGGTACATGAGCGCCTGGATCCTCGTCCACGGCATCGACGGCGAAGGTCAGCTGCCAACGGTCGCGAGTGCTACTGGGGCCGGCGCTCATGGGAAAAGGGACTCGAGGTGGAGGCTCGGCGCCCCGAGTGGGAGCCAATGTACTGGGACATTGAGAATGGCAACCGCCTGCACAGTCTCCTGATGGACCTCGATGGCCGAGATCCTCTCGAGGCGGTAAGCAGTCTTCTGGTTCATGCGTCGGAGAGGCGGCACCTTTCGACTACGAGTTCGCGGAAGTCGTCGGGCAGCACAACTGGCGCGATCCAGTGGCAATGGCGGACTTCGGGCGATACTTCGGGAATGTATTTGACGGGCTGAAGCAGAAGCCGACGCCCAGCGATGCGTTGACCCGATCGGAGGCGTCATGACCACGATTAATGACACCGCCGGTGACTGCTACTTCTATCAGCAGTCCCCGGAGAAGCACGACATGCTCCTCGGTATCGAGACGATGACGACGCCGTGGTCGGCCAAGCTGGTTGCCGACTTGATCAGTGACAATGAAATGAACGTCGGTAACGAGCCGGCGTTTGATCGACGATCCCAATGACTTCACGCGTTTCATCGGCCAGCACAACTGGAAGGATCCGGTCGGAATGTACCTGTTTGCCGAATCTGCGGACTTTGCGGCTGAGCAGGCTTGGCACTATCGAATGACGACTCAAGACAGGAAGATTTGTTCGTAGTCGTCCCGCCTTCACCCCGCTCGAAGCGATGGCCCCCGGTTTCGGCCGGGGGTTTTTCGCGTCGGGGCGCATCAGTAGTTGAACACCAGGGCCCCACCTTGGGTGAACTCGTAGAGCGACGTCGCCCCCGTGACCTCGGCACCCTTCACCCAGATCGCCGATTCGAGATTGCGGGTCTTGACACTGACAGGGCACACAAATAGTCGGCCGCCTGTCTCTACGTATTCAGCGTGAAGGTCCTTAATGGACGGTGCGCCGGACACGGAGAGTCCGTCCAAATAGCCCTCGGTCGCGATGTAGATCCCATCTTTGGTGAGCCACATGACGACCTGTTTGCCAGCGCGCAGAGCCTCCACTCCGAGCAGGTAACCGGTCAACACGGATTCGGGATCCTCGACGCCATGGGTTTGGCCGATTACGAGCTTGTCGTCTGCTGCCATTTCGCGCCTCTTCTTTTCTGCCAGATTTAAGGACCCAAAGTTGACGGCGTCCAGAATAGTTGTGGCACGTGTAGCCACCTCCCCAATACGTGACTCACCAGATGGGCGCCGCCGAAACTAGCAATCAGAACACGTGCCATACGCTCCGTATCTTTTCACGGCTCGTGGTGATAGCCTTGCTCGCTGCTCTGGCCCGTCAGCACACGGGTCTCGCCGCCGTGTGCTCTCGGGCTAGAGCACTTTCTAACGGGCGTATTCCATGGTGATCTAGTAGGACTTAGGGTACTCTCAGCCGCAGCCCATCTGGCGAGAGGTGGGTCAGGCGAGACCCCCGCTGGTCAGGTCCCGGCGGGGGTTCGTCGCGTTTCAGCCAGGACGACGGCGCGAAGGGTTTCCATACGGTCCGTAGGGGTAGGGTTTCGACAGTCCTGGCTCGGGAGCGCAGGGTGAGCCCCACTGCCCGCGCTTCGGGTCGGGACACCCAGACACCCGGTTTCGGTCGGGTGTTTTCGCGTCGGGTTTGAACCCAGACGGCGCCGGGTAGTGCTCTCACACTCACATCCACCCATCGTGAGAGCTTCGAAACCCCGCTTACAACGGTCGACCGCCGGCGGGGTTTCGTCGCGTCAGCAGACACGCGCAATGCTCATAGGCGGCGAAGGGGCATGGACTACCAAGGGGTCCGTTTGATACCTCATCGGTAGGGTTATAAGCGACCTTGGTTGAACAGACAGCCACGTTGATGAGCCTCCGAGACTGAAGGTGCCATGGCAATCCTCTCCGAGCGGTTGGAGTATTCAGCAGAAGCACATGGGGTGGGCGATCCCGAGGTCGTCATAGAGGTGCATGGCGACGTTGACCTGATAAGTGCACCCGGTCTGTCGATCCTGATCTTCGAGGTCGCGAGGTGGGGGCCAGAGCGGCTGGTACTCGACCTCTCTGACGTGGGCGTGTTCGGGTCGGATGGCGTGAGGGCTCTCGCCACCGCTCGGCGCCGACTATTGAGTGAGGTTGAACTGGTGGTCCGCTCTCCGAGCCCACTGAGCCGGCGAGTTCTAGAGGCCACCGGGACGCAGGAGTTCTGCCGAATCGAGGACTAGAGCATGGGTACAGATCCCACGATGACATGCCTCGACTGTTCCAAGTCGGTATCTCTCATCCCAGGCAGCGGCGACGCCTTTCACGCTCCCGCACGGTATGGGTGCCCAAATCGTCACGGTCCGTTCACGCTCAGGTCGGGAACGCTTCACCGCGTCCATGGGATCAAGTACCAGGAGAATCTTCCCTCCTCTACTGGGTACACCCACCGCATCACTTGCCGATGTGGTGAAGATATCGAGGGTGGCCCGCTCGGATCAGCAGCGGCAGCCAGGTCGACGGCTCACAAGCGGTTTCAAAGCCATTCCCGCGAGGAACACGCGCAACTACGGCAGGGCTGATTCCCGCGCAGTGAAACCCTCGGGGTTTTCACCTGTTTCGGGCGGGTAGGTGTTGCACCGAGACTCTCACGGGGAGGGCCGTAAACCGAAGGGAGCGATCAAATGATGATCTTGTTGGCACTGATCTTGGTGGCAATCTTCGCCGGGCTGGGGTTTGCAGTACACGTTCTATGGATCGTCGCAGCAGTGCTGCTCGTCCTATGGCTCATCGGATTGGTTGTCGGGCGCGGTGAAGCCGCTGGGAGTCACCGCTTCTACCGTTGGTAGCTCGGCGGTCCCCCGACGCAGTACTTGTTTCAGAGCCCGTGGTTACATGGCCGTGCTCGGGGTAACGACCTTTGACCATTGATTGTCAGTCACAACGATGGAGGCGCAGTGCCCCTCGGATTTCCCCGAGCGAGGGGCACTGTCGCGCTCTGGTAAGGCGCCCGCTGACGAGCGGATTGAGCGCACTGGCGCTATTGGCCCATGGCTCATGGGCGGGATAAAATTGGGAGAGGTAGCGGTACAACCCAAAGCCCTTGAACAGCCAGGGGAGCCGGGAGAAGCGATTGAAGGAATCGCGATATGGTCGACCTCAGCGAGTCTGGCGAACACGCAGCCGTTCCTGCTTCGGAGCGCCCGAATCAATCGTCCTTCTCGGCGGAAGTTCACTGCTTCGACGCCGACGCTCCCATAGTTGTGGCGCGGGGTGAGGTGGATATTGCCACTGCTGCTGAACTATCGCAGGCAATGACCGAAGCCGTCGAACGCTCCCCGACCAGGGTGATTCTGGACTTGGCCGACGTGACGTTCATGGATTCGTCCGGAATCAAGGTAATCGTGCACGCTCAGAAGAATCTGCCGGCTGGATGCCAGGTGGTTCTACGGCAACCCCAACCGGCAGTCCGCATGGTATTTGAAGTCACTGGTCTGATCGACCTATTTGTGATCGAGGACTAGTGGTGCCCAGCCGAGAGCGGTCACCCTCAGGCTCTAACGTGAACTCTCAGATCACTCGGGAAGGGCGAGCCTGAACCAGATCGTCTTTCCGGGGTGCATTTCCTCAACGCCCCATTCGTCTGCCAGGGAGGCGACCAGTGGAATACCACGGCCGTGCTCGTCCAGGGAGTCATGTGATTCGAGCGTCGGAAGGTTCTGGGTGTCGTCGGTGATAGCGATGAGAACGTTTGCGTCCGGACTAGTGAGTTCGAGTTGGAAAGCCGTATGAGCGTGGATGATGGCGTTCGTCACTAACTCGCTGGTTAGAAGGACGGCCGAACTCACCAGATCGTCTGGGCAATCGTGGAGGAATGAGCGGACGTAAGTGCGGGCAGCTCTGGCGCTCTCCGGCACTGCTGGAAAGTGGCGGGCGGCCGACACGGGATCAAGAGCCTCGTTCCGTTGAAGTGCACGACTGGTGATCGAAAACCTACCCAAGGTCCAGTGAAGGGAAACGAAGGGTTTCAGTAATTCGACAGGCTTGGGAGGCGCGGGAGTTGCACGATGAGGGACGAGATTCTGTACCCGGAGGCGGCCCGGTCGGCGGCGACTTGGTCGTCTTAGAAGCAGGCGTGCCCAGCGAATGACCCGATCGGACCAAAGCGACTTCCGCTTAACGTCGGTCCATGACCTTCTGTGCTGTGTGTGGGGAACCACCTCGCTCTGGTCTACGGGCGACCCCGCTCTGCAACGCCCATGAGTCCATGGAGCCGATCACCGAGTGGTGCTCTAGCTGCGCACAGGAGAGCTTCGCTGGCCAGCCTTGTTGGGGCTGCGGTGGCGACCTGGAACCTCTCGTCTCTTAGGGATTCACTGCGAGTTCACGGCCTCAGTCAGTTTCCGACCCTGGTTCCGCACATTCCCAAAGCTCTGGCCAACCGGCCAATGCCGCAGGACACCGGCCGGCCCAGGACGAAGCATCCCTTCCAACTCTTCGTCCGCATCCACAGCTGGATCAAGCCATCGATCCCATGTCTCGCGCTCGAGCACCACGGGCTGGCGATTGTGTATCTGCTCCATTTCGGGGCCGGCATCGGTTGTGATGATGGTGGCCGAGTAGATCTCTTCCCCTTCTGGGGAACGCCACCACTCCCAGAGACCAGCGAATACGACCGGCTTTTCGTCCGCTCGAGTGAACCAGTGAGGCTGTTTAGCCTTTCGGTCCGGAACCGCCTGCCACTCGTAGAAGCCACTGACGGGAACGAGCAGGCGTCGCTGACGGAAGGCATTACGGAACATGGGCTTGGTCGCAACCGAGTCGGCACGGGCGTTGAAGCTACGTGATCCGACTTTGGGGTCCTTCGCCCAGCTCGGGATCAATCCCCATCGGTACTGGTGGAGGAGCCGATCGCCGTCACGGTCAACCTGAGCGCCGAGAATGGGATCGGTAGGGCCAACGTTGTACCGGGCCTCCCAGGTGGTCTCGAGCTCATCGGAGACCCGTGCGTCGAGCCACTTCCCAACATCTCGAGGTGGGTCCTTCAGTCCAATACGGCCGCACATGGTCAGAGAGTAGATGTATTGATGGCTCGTCGGTGCACTTGGATCGACGGAACCGTGAGTCCTTCTCAGCAGTCAGTCAATGACAGTGCCCGGTTCGAGCATAAACGGCGAGACTTCGCAGCGCACTGTCCTCGGCGACCAGATATTGCGGTGTACGGCGCGATGTCGCCTACCGGATCAGTGCGGGGCTAGATGTATGACTCCAACACTGTTGAGCCCGTCCAGGATCAGTTGAACGGCCAGAGCGGCCAAGAGGATTCCGAAGACCTTTTCGGTCACGAGCATTCGGCCTTCGTCCAGATGGTCGCTGACCCGGTTGGCCCAGCGGAAGACGACGACATCCAGACCGAGCATCGCGGCGAGCAGGATCACCACCATGAGAAACACGGTCCATGAGTCGGCATCGGCCGAAAGAGTCACCAGCGTCACGATGCCCGCGGGGTTGAGCAGGTAGGGGACGGCAAGCGGGAACGTGGCGACCCGGCTCGGGTCGCGCCCCTTTATGGCTGGGCTGTCCTTCGCTTCGACTGTGCCCAAGACCATCGTGATGGAGATGATCGCCAGAATGAAACCACCGGCTATCGACAGCGAACCCGTAGAAAAGTGAAGCAGTCGCGCCAGTAGCTCGCCGAGTCCAACCAGTAACAACGAGACCACGCCAGCGGTGGTCACCATCTTGCGGACCACAAGGGCCTTCGTCTTGGCGTCGAGCGGTGCCGTGATCTCCAAGAAGGGCACCAGGGCGATTTTCGGCCCCACCCCGATCAGCAAGAGCAAGAAGGTGTCGATCACCAAGTAGAGGTCAACTGAGGTGTGCTTCATGGGACCGTTAACGTTCTCGGTGTCCAGCCATGCCCGCCATGCCTATCATTCTGGCGCAGACCGCCGGTTCCCCGTTAGGTGGGGCGCTCTTCTCCGTCCGCTGCTACGCGACCAGTCCTGCCAAAGCGTACGTCGGGTGGCGATCCAGATTGTGCCGAGCTCGGTCGTACCGGCGGGTGGTCCGAGGATCGGCGTGGCCGGCAGCATCCTGCACGTCCCGAAGGCTTGCCCGGCATCGAGACTCAGTGTGACGAAGGCTGTACGGTGGCCATCCCGTCACACATACTCCCGGTACTGACCGACCACCTCGGGCGCATCGGCCCACGGCCTGACGCATGGCTCTTCCCCGGCGAGGACGGGGGTCCGATCAGTACGCGGACCCTCGGCCATGTGTGGTCGAAGGCACGGAACGCAGCCGGTCGACCCGATCTCCGTCTCCACGACCTCAGGCACAGCGGGCTCACTTGGGCAGCCGCTATGGGTGCCAGCGTGGCCGAGCTGATGCGTCGCGCAGGCATGCGAGCGCGGCTGCGTCCCTTCGCTACCAACACGCCACCGAGGACCGCGACAAGGTGCTCGCCGAGGCACTATCCGGCATGGCAGCACTGGCCCAAATCATTGAGCTGCCGAACGCCTCTGAGAATCCTGCGGACAAACCGCGGACAGCAGAGTCCGGGGCTGAAGCGGCCGAGAGCAACATTATGCCGCTGACCAGCCAGAACGTAGAGCAGTCCCAACGGGATTCGAACCCGTGTCTCCACCTTGAGAGGGTGATGTCCTAGGCCTCTAGACGATGGGACCAAGCGATGGCATCCCCAAGAGGGGCTCCATCTCCGCTCGGGGGGGAGGGCTCGAACCTCCAACCTCATGAACCAGAATCATGCGCGCTGCCAGTTGCGCCACCCCCGATTGGGCGAAGGGCCAATTTAGCCGACCTCGCCGGGTCCCGGCACCACGACGCCGGGCGACATGTTGTAGACCTGGCCGCCGCTCACCCCAGCGAGCTGTGCACTGAGCTGAGATGGTTGAAGCCGATGATGCGGCCGAGGCCCACGCCCACCGCCTCTTTCAGGTAATACGGCACCGCCGACCAGCCGCGGATGGGCGAGGTCGTGGTCGGTGTGGGATAGCCGGTCAGTCCCACCGACGAGGCGATGGCGAGGCTCCGGTCCTCATGGAACCGGTCGGTGACCACGAGGATCTGGCGGTCCCCTCTCTCCAGGAGCACCCCGGAAGCCAGGGCCATGTTCTCCCACGAGTCGCGCCCGCCCACCTGGGAAATGTCTCCCGCAGGGATCCCGGCCGCCTCGAGATACCGGGCCGAGGCCTCGGCCTCGGTGTAGACGTCCCCTGGCTCCTTCGAGCCCGTCACCACCACCAGGGGAGCGAGATGATCTCGCCACAGCAGCTCGGCCTCATTCAGCCTGGCAGCGAGATCGGGTGACGGCACCCCGTCGTACTGGGCTGCCCCCATGACCACGATGGCCTGGGCGGGTCGCGGGTCGTAGTGACGCCCGGTCAACCACACCTGGACCAGGGTCACACCCAGATAGACCAGGATCCCGACCACCACCAACAGGATCAATCGGACGATCTTTCCCAGCAGGCTGATTCCGGTCAGCGTGGCCAGAAGACCCACGTCTTAGGAGGGCAGCAACAAACGCTCGAGTGCTGCTCGCAGCCGGGCCATGACCCGATCCGGACCCAGCACCACCAGCGCGTCGAACAGCGGCGGCCCCACCCGGCGGCCGGTCACGGCCACCCGGATCGGGGCCTGGGCCTTACCCAGCTTGCGACCGAATTGCTCGCCGATCGACAGTGTGGCCTGGTGCAGGGCATCGACCGTCCAGCCCGCCCCCTCACCCGCGGCCAGGCTCTCGTAGGCAGGGATGGCCGCGGTCAGGATGGCGGGCCCCACCTCGTCCCCGAACGCCTTGTCCCACGAGTCCGGATCGATGGGAGGCTCGTCGACGAAGAAGAAATCGACCATGTCCGGCACTTCGGACAGGAGAGCCACCCGCTCTTGGACCAGGGGGGCCATCGGGATGAACATCGACTCATCGAAGGCCTCCGCTGGCCACGGCGCCTCGGGCCCGGTCAACCACGGCTGGGCTGCCTCGATGAACGCCTCTACCGTGAGGGCTCGGATGTACTCCCCGTTCATGTGCTTCAGCTTCACGACATCAAAAAAGGCCGGCGAGTGGTTGACCCGCTCCAACCGGAACTCGGACACCAACTGGTCGACCCCGAAGATCTCCTCGCCGCCCGGAGGGCTCCAGCCCAAGAGGGCCAGGTAGTTCACGAACGCGTCCGCGAGATACCCCTGTTCCTGGTAGGACTCGACGGCAACCGAGTCGCGCCGCTTCGACAGCTTCTTCCCTCCTTCGTTCACCAGCAAGGGGAGGTGGGCGAAGACGGGGAGCCCGAGGGTGGGGCTGGGGGCGCCGGCCACGAGGCCGTCGGTCTGCCACCCCGCAGAGGCCAGAGCCCCCCACAACAACAGCCCCTTGGGGGTCGTCGGCAACAGATCCTCCCCCCGGATGACGTGGGTGATGGCCATGTCGATGTCGTCGACCACGTTGGCCAGGACGAAGAGGGGCTGCCCACTCGACTTGACCACGACGAAGTCCTCCATCGCCGCATGGGGGAACTCGACGTCCCCCCGGATCACGTCTACGACGATGGTCGACCCATCGTCGGGGGTGCGGTAGCGGAGTGCACGCCCCTCACCACGCTCCAGTCCCCGGTCGCGGCAGAACCCGTCATAGCCGGGGATAGGGTTCCCCTTCGTCCGAGCATCGACCACCTCCCGGGTGCAGTCACAGGCGTAGAGATGGCCGGCGTCCCACAGGGCGTCCGCGGCCAGGTCGTACCGCCGGCGTCGCTCCGACTGGCGATAGGGCCCCTCGTCGGCGTCCATGCCCAGCCAGTGGAGGGAGCTCAGGATGCCGTCAACCCACTCCTCGCGATTGCGTTCGGTATCGGTGTCTTCGATCCTGAGCACGAACGTGCCGCCCGACTGCCGGGCCACCAGCCAATTGAACAGTGCCGCCCGGGCGCTGCCGACGTGGAGGAAACCCGTCGGGGACGGGGCGAATCGGACCCTCGGGCTGTCCCCGGGCACGCCGGGGATTACTCGTCCTCGACGATGGTGATGGCGCCGGTCGGGCAGCCGTTGGCCGCCTGCCGCACCTTCTCACGCAGCTCTTCGCCAGGGTGCTCGTTGAGCACGTAGAGGAACCCGTCATCACGGACCTCGAATACCTCCGGAGCGATTCCCATGCAAACGGCGTTGCTGGCACACTCGTCGTAGTCGACGACGATCTTCATGTGACCTCCGGTGTCTCGGCGAACGCGACGCAGCTTATCGGCAGGCGCACCGGCGATCCGATCAAATCAGGGCTTCTCGCTGCCCACGACCCACATGGCGAAGAACTGGGACCCACCCCCGTAGGCCTGGCCCAACGCACGCCGGGCCCCGTCCACCTGGTGCTCGCCGGCCTGGCCCCGTACCTGCATGGCTGCTTCGAGGAACCGGAGCATCCCCGACGCCCCGATGGGGTTCGACGACAACACGCCACCCGAGGCGTTCCACGGGATGTCGCCGTCCAGGGCCGTGGCTCCTGATTCGGTGAGCTTCCAGCCGTCACCCTGTTCGGCGAAGCCCAGGTTCTCCAACCACATGGGCTCGTACCAGCTGAAAGGGACGTAGACCTCGGCCGTGTCGATCTCGGCTCGCGGGTTGGTGATCCCGGCCTGAGCGAACACGTCGGCGGCACAATCCCGGCCGGCCTGGGGGTTCACCTGATCGCGCCCGGCGAACATGGTCGGCTCGGAGCGCATGGCCATGCCGTGGACCCACGCCGGCGGGAAGGCGGTGCCGGTCACGGCGTCCTCGGCCGAGAGAACGATGGCCGCCGCACCGTCCGAGGAAGGGCATGCCTCGAGGTAGTGCAGGGGGTCCCACAGCATCACCGAGTCCTGCACCGTCTTCAAGTCGATGTCGGGCAGGTGCAGGTGGGCGTACGGGTTCTTCACCGCGTTGAGCCGGTCCTTGACCGCCACCATGCAACCGATGTGGTCGGGCGCTCCCGACCGTCGCATGTAGGCGCGGATGTGGGGGGCGAAGTAGCCGCCGGCACCGGCCAGCAGCGGGGCGGCAAAGGGCTGGGGCACCGACAGGGCCCACATGGCGTCGGAGTCGGACTGCTTCTCGTAGGCCACGGCCAGCACCCGCTTGTGGATGCCAGCGGTGATCAGGTGGGCGGCCACCAGCGTGGTCGAGCCACCTACCGAGCCGGCGGTGTGGACCCGGAACATGGGCTTTCCCACCGCACCCAGCGCCGGGGCCAGGTACAGCTCGGGCATCATGGCGCCCTCGAACATGTCGGGGGCCTTGCCCACCACCACGGCGTCGATGTCGCTCCAGGTCAGCGTCGGCGTCCTCGAGAGCACGCTTGGCCGCCTCCCGGACCAGCCCGGCGATGGAGATGTCGTCCCGCCTCGCCTTGTGCTTGGTCTGTCCCACGCCGATGACTGCGCAACGCTCTGACATCACTCAGCCTCCAGGACGCAGACCAGGTTCTGTTGCAGGCACGGGCCCGACGTGGCGTGGGCCACGGCCCGATGGGCCGAGCCCGATGCGATCCGCGCTGCCGCCTCGCCGATGCGGATGAGTCCAGCCGACATCAACGGGTTGGCGGCCAGGGCCCCGCCCGACGGATTGACGGACACGCCGTCACCGAGGCCCATGGCCTCGGTGAGGATGAGTTCCTGGTGGGCGTACGGTGCGTGCAATTCGGCCACGTCGACCGGGCCCTCCCCCACTCCGGCCATCTCGGCCGCCTTGGTGGTCGAGGGCGAGCGGGTCAGGTCACGGGCACCGAGGGCGTGGGTCTCGATCCGGTGGTCGATACCGGTGATCCACGCCGGGTTGTCGGTCCACCGCGCCGCCTTGTCCCCGGCGGCCAGCACGATGGCGGCGGCACCGTCGGTGATCGGAGGAAGTGCATGCCTCCGCAGCGGGGCTACCGCGTACTCGTCGGACAACAGCTCTTCGACCGATCGGTCGTAGGCCACCTGGGCTTTGGGGTTGGACAGTGCCGACTTGCGGCTCCGGGCCGCCACCCTGGCCAGGTCGCTCTCGGTGGCTCTGCCGGAGTCGATCAGGGCTCGGGCCTGCAGGGCGGCGATGCTCACCGGGTCGGGCCACATCGGGGCCAGGTAGTAGGGGTCCAGCTGGAGGGCCAGGATCTCGTTGAGGTCGCCCAACGACGACCGTCCGAACGAGTAGACCAGGGCTGCATCGATGTCACCTTCTTGCAGGCGAACCCAGGCCTCGTAGAGGGCGAAGGCGCCGTCCATCTCGACGTGGCTCTCGCTCCGGGGCGGCCATACCCCGACGGCGTCGAGGGCGGCCACGAAGCTGAACGGTCCGCCAATGAGGTAGTCCGTCGAACCCGAGCAGATGAAGTCGATGTCGTCCTTGGTGATGCCGATAGTGGCGAAGACCTCGGCGATGACCGGCATCAGCCCTTCCACCTCGTTGCGCTCCTGGTCCCGACGGACGTTCTGGGACTGGGCGAACGAGGCGATGGCAACCGGCCGGCGACCAGCGGCGGGGCTCATAGATAGTCCTTGTACGTTTCGTAGTCGGCGTCAGCCTCGCCGGTGGGCCGGAAGTACTTCACCGATGCCATCGACGGGGTGAGGTCCTCGGGTTCGACCCACACCGCCTCGACCCGCTGGCCCATGTGGACCTCCTCGGCGCGGACCTCTTGGATCAGGCCCATGAAGGAGATGTTCGCCCCGTCCAACAGCACCTGGGCACAGGTGTAGGGGATCTCGATGGACTGGCCGGCGAAGGGCACGTTGACCACGCAGAACGTGGTGATGGTCCCGGTGTTGGGCAGCACCACGTCCTCGGTGCAGGGGACGCCGTCGGTGGGGCACGAACCCCGGGAGGGCACATAGACCTTGTCGCACACCGAGCAGCGCTGGCCGATGAACTTCCCCTCGGCCAGCCCTCGGAGGTTGCGGGACTGGGCGATGCCCGGGGTGAACGAGTAGTCGAGGTGGATGGGGGTGGCCAGCATGGTGACCGGTCCCCGATCGTCGGCCTGGGACGACTGCACCGGGTCGACCATCACGCCGCCCCCGCATCGGGAACGAAGGCCTCGATGTCCAGAACGTGACCGACCCGGTCTTCCTCGCTCTTCCAACGGGGCACGACACGGGTACCGGAGGACAGGGCTTCGGGAGCACCGGCGTCGACGACGTGCAGCATCGAGGTACCGGCTCCGTCCAGACGGATCAGGGCGAAGGCGAAGGGATGGTCGAGGGGGTGGTTCCGCAGCGGCTTGGACACCCATGACCAGGTCTCCACCACCCCGCCTGGACCGACCTCGACCAGCTCACCGACGTCATCCCCGGTGATGGGGTCGTACTCGGTCGGCGGGACGATGACCGACCCGCCCGCCCCTGTGGCTCCCAGGATCTTGCCGTCACGCAACCCGGTGAGAAACGCACCGATAACCGGCCCCACCGAGCGCGAATACGGGTAGTCGAGAACGTGCGCCGCATGCAGCACTTCGCCGTCCGGCATCCCTGACCTCCCCCTCACTGCACTGCTGAATCGTGAACGGCAAAAAGTAGAACACATTTCACTTTTTGGCGCCAGCCAAGCCCAATCCCAGGTGGCAGGGGGTTTGCCGTCCCCTCCTGAACCCTCAGTTCCCGGCCAGCGCCCGACGGGCGGCCGACCCGGCCCGTGCCCCATACGAGGGGCCGAACAGGGCGGCGTGCACCAGGAGCGGGTGCAGTTGGTGGAGGGCCACCCGGTCCTGATGGCCAGGGGCAAGGGCCCACTCCTCGTCGTAGGCATCGACGATCCGGTCGAGATGGGGCGTCCCGAACAGGGCGAGCATGGCCAGGTCGGTCTCCCGGTGACCTCCGTGAGCCGCAGGATCGACCAGCCACACCCGGCCGTCTGCTCCCCACACCAGGTTCCCGCTCCACAGGTCGCCATGGATGCGGGACGGCTCCTCTGGCGGACCCGACAGTTCGGCAATTCGATCGATGACCTGCTCCACCGCCCGGCGGTCGCCACCGGCGATCGAGCCGGTGTCGACGGCGAGCCGGAGGAACGGCTCGATCCGGCGACCCACATAGAAGGAGCACCATGGGTGCCCGGCTTCTGAGTCAACCGGCCGATTGTCGAGCGGGAGCGGTCCGATGGCACCGGGCCAGGGAGCGCCGAACCGTGGGGCGCCATGGCGATGGGTGCGGGCCAGCTCACGACCGAATTGCTCGGCTACGCCCGGGGTGGGTCGCCCGGGTTCGATCCACGCCAGCACCAAGCGTTCCCCTGTGGCCGCGACCACCTCGGGTACCGGCGCGCCCCCTGTTGCTTCGGCCTCGTGCAGCCACTGCAGGCCCCGCGTCTCCGAGGTGAGCACGACATCCCATCCCGTCCGGAGCGATCGGTCGGTCGGAGCCCGGCGCCGTTCCTTGGCGAACAACACCGTGCCGTCGGCCAACGTGAGACGGCTGGCGGTGCAGGTGTCGCCGCCACCGAGCGGCTCGGAGCTCACCGCCTCGAACGGCAGCCCGGCCCCCGCCACTGTCTCAGACCATCAGTGGGGGGTGATCGCCTCCACCGTGGACGACCAGGTTGCTTCCAGTTATGAACGTCGCCTGATCTGAGGCCAGGAAGAGACAGGCCTTGGCTACGTCATCGGGGTTGCCCATGCGCCCGAGCGGGACCGTGGCGCGAACGGCGTCGAAGTACGAGTCACCGCCGAACTTCTCATGGAGCTCCTCGGTCTCGAGGGCGCCTGCAGTCACGCAGTTGACCCGCACCTTCGGGGCGAACTCCATGGCCAGGCTCTCGGTCAGGTTCAACAGCCCGGCCTTGGCCGCGCCGTAGGCCGCGGTGGTCGGCGAGGGTCGCATGCCGCACAACGACGAGATGTTGAGCACCAGGCCCCCGTTGGGTTGGAGCTGCATGACCCGGTTGGCCTCCTGGGTCACGAACAGGGGGGCCAGCAGGTTCAAGGCGATGACCGAGGTGGAAAAGCGGGGCGACGCCGTGGCCGAGTTGATCGGTGGTGCGCCACCGGCATTGTTGACCACCACGTCCAGGCGGCCGAACCGCTCGACCACCGCGTCGATGATGGCTGTGACCTCGTCGAACTGACGGAGGTCCCCGGCCACGAAGAACGGCTCACGCCCATCGGCGGACGGCAGCACCTCGGGCACTTTGCGGGCACAGATGGCTACGTCCGCGCCGGCCTCCAGGAACGCCTCGGTCAGGGTGGCGCCCAGGCCGCGACTTCCTCCCGTCACCAGGACGACGTTGCCGGACAGATCAGGACTCGAGGTCATGGCCGACAATCTATCCGTCGAGCTCGACGGATACGGTTGACGATCAGGCCTGGTCATCCTCGATCCGCGACACCAGCTCCAGCACCAGGCCCCGGCACCCGGCCTCGATCAGGGTGAGGCATTCCTCGAAGTCGGCCGCTTCGCCGTAGTACGGGTCGGGCACGTCCACCGCGCCGCCCGCTCCCCGGTCGTAGGAGCGCAACAGCACCAAGCGGCCGTCCATGGGCCGCCCCACGGCCAAACTGCGGAGGGTCTGCTGGTGCCGTCGGGCCAGGCACACGATGAGATCCTCCTGGTCGAACCAGGACACGGCGAACTGGCGGGCGATGTGTCCGTGATCCGTGTACCCGTGCTCGCCGAGAACGGCGGCGGCGCGGGGGTCCATGGGCTCGCCCGCGTGCCACGGTCCGGTCCCCGCGCTCGAGATCCGGATGTGATCAGCGAGGAGGGAGCCGTCGGAGAGGACGGTCTCGCGGGCCATGCGGCCGAGGATCACATCGGCCAGCGGGGACCGGCAGATGTTGCCCGTGCACACGAAACAAATCGACAGGGTGTCGCTCCCCGTCGTCTCCTCCGAATCAGGGGTCTCGATCACTTGGGTGCCGACTCCAGCAGCGTCTCGAAGAAGGCACGGTCGTGGAGGAGGGGCACGTCGGACAGGAACATCTTGCCGTAGCGCTCGAAGTACATGAGCTGTTTCCCCAAGAGGAACGTTCCCCGGTCGAAGTCGGAATTAGTGCCCCCGGACTCGTCGGCCAGCCGCCGGAGGCGGCGTTGGGCCCGGAGCCTTCCCAGGACGGCCCGCACGGAGCGGTTATGGGCTTCGATGCCCTGCGCCTTGGCCGCCTGCACCTGGGGAGCTTGGATCAACGCGCCCAACGACACCTCGCCGAAGGGCCGCAGCAACACGGGCTCGAGGATGCCCCGGATGAACAGGGCCAGGTCCTCATCGGACAAGCCCAGGCCCTCTTGCATCGCCGGTCCGTAGGTCTTGGTCAGGTGGGCGGCAATGTCCTCCCAGGCCGACTCGTCGCCCAGTGCCGCAGCCAGCATCCTGATGAAATAGAAGTGGGTCTCGGCGTCGAGGCGCCCGACGATGCCCCAATCGATGACCCCGATGCGACCGTCGCGCAACAGGAGCATGTTCCCGGCGTGCACGTCGCCATGGAACGCGCCCCACCGGACGGTGGTGAGGAAGAAGGCCCTCACGACTTGTTCGACCAGGGGCCCGGGATCGACGCCAAAGGCTGCCGCCCCGGCCAGGTCGTCGATGGGCACGCCGTCGAGGAACTCCATGGTCAACACGTTGGGGCCGGAGAACTCGGGAAAGGGCGTGGGCACCACCATCAAGGGCAGGTCGACCTCTTCGAGCAGGAGGGCAAACGCAGCCAGGGCCCGGGCCTCGTTGCGTAGGTCGAGCTCTTCGCCGATCTGCTCCCGGAACCCGGTGAACATCTGCAGCAGCGTGCCCGCGGCCTGGTCCCCGGTCTGCCGGGCCACCAATTCCAACAAGGGCTGCAGGAGGTCCAGGTCCGTGGCCACCAGGTGCTCGACCCCGGGCCGCAACACCTTGACCGCCACGACGCGCCCATCATGCAGCACCGCCTTGTGGACCACGGCGATCGAGGCCTTGCCGACGGGGACGGGGTCGAACCGGGCGAACGCATCGGCCAGCGGCATGCCCAGGTCGGATTCGACGATCTCCCGTACCGTCTCGAACGGAACCGACGGTCCGGTGTCCAGGCACGTCCGGAATTCGTCGGCAAAGGCCTCGCCGAACAGACCAGGCGACGATGCCACCAGTTGCCCGAACTTCATGTACGTCCCGCCCAGATCCTCGAACGTGCGCCGGAGGGGGCGGGCCAGGACGGCCAACGGAAGGGGACCAGCGCGGGCGTGGCGAAGTTGGCGCAGGGCCAGCCCGGAGAAGTGCCGGGCGCCGACGGTGGCGATGTCCAGGCTTCGGCGCAGGAGCCCACCGGTGGTGGGTTGCGGCAGCCGGCGCGCGTAGACCCGGGGAATCCGGGGATCCGACGCAGCAACCGATGGGGACATGGGCGGCAGCCTACGGCGACCGGACCGGACGGCGCGACTTGTCCAGCGGCAGGCTCTAGAGTCACAGCTGATTCCCGGTCGGACCGCGACTGGGCCCGAAGGGGGACATCGTGCCAGGTCCGTCCATCTCTCGCCGTGGATTCATCGCCGGCGGCCTGACCGTCGGCGCAGGAGCGCTGCTGGACACCTTGGGTGGATCGTCGCTGGTAAGCCAGGCGGCGGCCACGACGCCGGCGGGCTCCGATCTCGGGGCGGTGGAGCACGTGGTCATGCTGATGCTGGAGAACCGGTCCTTCGACCACTACTTCGGCGTCTATCCGGGGGTACGGGGGTTCAACGACCATCCCTCCGGCAGCCTCGGGGTATTCAGCCAGTCCTGGCCCCAATCCACCTCGCAGCCCGACCACGCCGACACCCTGGTCCCCTATCACCTCGACGTGGCCACCACCATGGCCCAGTGCGCCGGGAACTCGGACATCCCCGTTCACGGCTGGGTGCCCCAGCACCACAGTTGGAACGGGGGGAAGATGGACAGCTTCGTCAGCGTCCACGCCCAGCCCGGCAACGACGGCCCGGCCCAGGCCCCCATCGTCATGGGCTACCTCGACCGCAGCGACATGCCCTTCCGCTATGCGTTGGCTGACGCCTTCACCATCGGCGACGCCTACTACTGCTCGGTGATGGGACCGACCATGCCCAACCGTGTCATGTGGCTGACCGGCACCCTGGACCCAGCCGGCGCCCACGGCGGGCCGGTCCTGACCACGCCGTCGGTCAGCCAGTCGCCCGAAGCGGTGGGCAGCTGCAGCTGGGAGACGGTGCCCGAATTGCTCGAGGACAAGGGGGTGAGCTGGAAGGTGTACCAACCCGTCAACGGGTCGGTCGGCTCACTGGAAAAGGACAACCTGGCCATCGGGTTCAACGCCCTGTTGTACTTCAAGCAACTGCTGAAGGCGGGAACGCCCCTGTACAAGAAGGCCTTCCTCCCGGTCTGGCCCGACGAATTCTTCGCCGACGCCAAGAACGACACCCTGCCCCAGGTGAGCTGGATCAACCCGAGCATCGTGGATTCCGAGCACCCTTCCGCCGCGCCCCTCAACGGGGAGTTCATGATCAGCCAGGTCCTCTCGGCTCTGACCGCCAACCCGAAGGTGTGGTCGAAGACCGTCCTCATCGTCTCCTACGACGAGAACGGCGGCTTCTTCGATCATGTCCCGCCCCCCGTCGCCCCCAAGGGGACGAAGGGCGAGTACGTGACGGCCAGCCCCCTCCCGGCCTCGGCCGGCGGCATCGCCGGGCCGCTAGGACTCGGCTTCCGGGTGCCCTTGATGGTGGTGTCCCCCTTCAGTCGCGGCGGCTACGTCAACTCCGACCGCTTCGACCACACCTCCCAGTTGCGCCTGCTCGAGGAGCGGTTCGACATCAAGGTGTCCAACATCTCGGCCTGGCGACGCAAGACGGTGGGCGACCTCACCTCGACGCTCAACGTGAAGGGCAAGCCCAATACCTCGGTCCCACCCATGCCGGCCACGGCCCAAGGTGGAGCGGTGGTGACGGCCGAGTGTCCCGACAACCAGAGCCCCGTCGCGCTGCTGGGTCCTGCACCCGCCCTGACCATTCCGGCCACGCTGACCATGCCCACCCAGCAGCCGGGCAAGGCCAAGCGCCTCACGGTGTGACCGGAAGGTGGCCATGACGCCGGACCCGGAACAGCCGACTCGACCAGCGCCCTGGCCCGACGAGTTGGCCCCGGTCTTCGCCACGGCCATCACCGCCGAGTACGCCGGACTGACTCGGCTGGGGGCACCGGTCACCGTCCCCACCACCCCCTACGTGGGCGACGGGACGCTGGACCTCTCCA
Organism: uncultured Acidimicrobiaceae bacterium; assembly: GCA_963781305.1. GTDB lineage: Bacteria > Actinomycetota > Acidimicrobiia > Acidimicrobiales > RAAP-2 > DASXMT01. Next base: position 688,104 of record CAWAFL010000011.1, on the reverse strand, counting down.
CCGGGCTCACCTACCCCACCAAGGCAGAACGGGCCCGGCGCAACCCCAAAGTCACCCTTCTCTTCGGCGATCCGGTGGGTTCGCCCCTCGACAGGCCCCCGGTGGTGGCGGTGCAGGGACTGGCCGCCGTCCGCGACGGGGACCTCCAGTCCAACACCGACCGGTACGTCCGGGACTCCCTGGCCAAGCTGCCTGCTACCACCAAGGGCCAGCCCCGGTTCGTCCTGCGCCAGATGGCCTGGTACTACGCCCGGATCTGGGTGGAGATCACCCCGGTTCGCATCCTGTGGTGGCCCGACCGTGATCTAACTGCGGCTCCACAGGTGTGGACCAGGCCCGGGGACATCGTGGCCCCGGCGTCGGATCCCTCACCGGCGGGACACCCACCGCCGGCGTGGACCGATCCTCCCCCGTCGTGGCGGGACGTGGCGTCATACGCGTTGGCCTCCCTCCCCTGGTGCGACGTGACGGTGGTCGACGGCGACGGCTACCCCCTGTGCCTGCCGGTGGCCCGGGTCGAAGCGGCTCCCGCCGGGTTCGCCCTCCACCTCGGTGATGGCGCCCCAGCCCTCGCCGATGGGCCGGCGTGCATCACCTTCCACAACCACGCCGACACGTTCACCGGGCAGGAGAACAGGACCTTCGTCGGGCGGCTCTCCCCCGACGATGGCACTTTCGCGGTGGAGCGGGCCCTCGCCCACTGGAGCCTGTCCGGGGGCCGGGCCGGCGTGGCCAAGGGCTTTCTCGCCAGCGGCTGGCGCTTGCGGGGGCGCCTCCGGGCCGAAGCGGCTCGGCGGGGGCAGCCAGTGCCCTCCGTCCGATTTCCGGGCGAGTACTGAGTCCCACTCTCGTCGTCCAGAGCGAAGGCCGATACGCTCGGTCCCGTGCACCGTCCGGGTGCACCGGACGAGGGGGAGCTTATGACCGAGCAGATGGGGCACGGCGTCAAACAGCGGGACCTGATCAAGATGACGCCCGAGGAGGTCGATGGCTTCATCCATGAACGTCGTCCCATGACCATGTGCTCGATCAACCATGACGGATCCATCCATGCCGTAGCCATGTGGTACGGATTCCTGGACGGGGCGGTGGCCGTCGAGACCAAGGCCAAGGCGCAAAAGGCCCAGAACCTGCAGCGGGACCCCAGGCTCACCTGCATGTTCGAGGACGGCGACTACTACGAAGAACTCCGGGGGGTGGAGTTGGTGGGCCGGGCGGAGGTGATCGACGATCCCGAGCGCATGTTCGAGCTCGGTGTCAGCGTGTTCGAGCGGTACTACAACCCCTACACCGAAGAGCTCCGGCCCTTCGTCGAGACCATGCTGCACAAGCGGGTGGTGATCAAGCTGCACGTGGATCGCGTGGTGTCGTGGGACCATCGGAAACTGGGCATGCCCTCCACGCGACCCTGAATATCCCTGACCCCACCGAGCGCTGCTCGGAGTCCAGGAGGAGCTGTGCCCTACCATTCGATGAGCGACGTTGAGCTCCGGGCCTTTTTGACCAGCGACCCGCCTCACACCGGCAAGCTGGCCACCGTCCGGGCCGATGGCCGCCCCCACGTGGCCCCGATCTGGTTCGCCTTCGATCCCGACACCACCGGTGATGGCCTCGGCGACATCGTCTTCCAAACCGGCGGGGACACGGTGAAGGGGAGGACGCTCCGCCGCGATCCTCGGGTGTCACTGTGTGTCGACGACGAGACTCCGCCCTTTTCCTTCGTCACGGTGGAAGGGACGGTGACCATCAGCGAGGACCTCGACGAGGGCCGTCACTGGGCCGCGATCATCGGCGGCCGGTACATGGGGGCCGACCGGGCCGACGAGTACGGCGCCCGGAACGGCGTAGCCGGCGAGCTCCTGGTCCGCCTGCACCCGACCCGGATCGTCTCGGCCGCAGACCTGGCCGAATAGTTCACGCAAACGGAGCCGGCATGGCGCCACGGTGTCTCGTGCTGGTAGACGTATGCCAACTGGAGGGGAGCTCATCATGATCTTGGACCGATTTCTACTGACCGACCGCGTGGGCATCGTGACCGGTGCCGGACGGGGCATCGGAGCCGCCAGCGCTGTGGCCCTGGCCGAGGCGGGCGCCGACGTCGTGATCGCCGCCCGCAGCGAGGACCAGCTGGCCGAGGTGGCCTCCCGCGTGGAAGCGGCCGGTCGCCGGGCACTGGTCGTCGTGGCCGACTTGAACGACCTCGATGCCGTGGCCGGCCTCGTCGACTCGGCCCGTGAAGCGTTCGGTCGGCTCGACATCGTGGTCAACAACGTCGGGGGGTCGATGCCCCAGGCCTTCGCCGAGACGTCGCCGGCCATCATGGAAGCGGCGTTCCATTTCAATGTGGCCACCGCCCATGCGCTCCTGGGGCCGGCCGTGCCCCTCATGCTCGAAGGCGGCGGCGGTTCGGCGGTCAACATCTCCTCGGTGGTGGGTCGCATCGCCGGTCGGGGCTTTGCCGCCTACGGCACGGCCAAGGCGGCACTGGCTCACTACACCCGCCTGGCCGCGGCCGACCTCTCCCCGCGGATCCGGGTGAACGCCATCGGGGTGGGCTCGGTGGCAACGTCGGCCCTCGAGATCGTGACCCAGACCCCCGAGCTCCGCTCGGCCATGGAAGAGGCGACGCCATTGCGCCGCATCGGCGATCCCGAGGACATCGCCGCCGCCGTCGTCTACCTGAGCTCACCGGCCGGCGGGTTCATCACCGGCAAGGTCCTCGAGGTCGACGGTGGTCTCCAGGTCACCAACCTGGACATGGGGCTTCCCGACCTGTAGCGCTCGCTTGCTCCGGCTCGTCGTTAGACCGAGGCGATGGCCCCCTGGTCGGCTTCGCCCAGGTAGCGGTCGAGGACCTCTTGTTGGGCCTGACTGGCTGCTCCCGACCAACCCACCTGGCCCCGGGTGAGGATGATGCAGTGGTCGGCCAGTTGTAAGGCCCGGTGCACGAACTGTTCGATGAGCACGATGGTGATCCCGGACTTTCTGGCCACGTCCAGGCTCTGGAACACGGTCTCGGCCACCAGGGGGGCAAGCCCGAGTGACATCTCGTCGGCGATGATGAGCCGGGGAGGAACGGCCAGGGCCCGGGCGAGGGCCAGCATCTGTTGCTCGCCCCCCGACAGCGAGCCGGCCCGCTGCATGCGCCGGGCCCCGAGCACGGGGAAGAGGTCGATGGCGGCGTCGATGGCCGGGGCCCGTTCGTTGCGCTTCTCCTGGCCCACGGCCATGCGCAGGTTGTCCACCACCGAGAGCCCGGGGAAGATGCCCCTGCCCTCGGGGATGTAGGTGAGCCCGAGCTTTCTGATCTTGTGGGCCTGGTGCCCGGTGATGTCGGTGCCGTCGAAGGTGATTTTGCCCTTGGAGGCAGGGACGAGGCCCGAGGCGGTGCGGGCCAGGGTGGACTTCCCCGCACCGTTGGCCCCGAGGACGGCGAGCACCGATCCGGGGGCCACGTCCAACGAGACGCCGAAGAGGGCCTGGGAGGTGCCGTATCTGACGTCGAGGTTCTCCACCCGGAGCAGCGGCTCGGTCATGGCTCGTCTGATCCCTGTGCTCGATCGTCTGGTGCTCGATCGTCTGGTGCTCCACCGTCTGGTGCTGTGGGCTCTCGGTCGGTCGGCTCTGGTGCTGTGGGCTCCAGGTCGGTCCTGGCTGCGGTCACGTTCTCGTCCCCCAGGTAGGCCGAGCGCACCGCAGCGTTGTTGCGCACCGCTTCGGGGCTGCCCTCGGCGATGAGCTCGCCGAAGTCGAGCACGTAGATGTGGCTGGACAGTGCGAGCACGGTGGCCACGTCGTGTTCGACCATGAGGAGGGACACCTGGCGCTCGCCCTCGTCCACCACCCGGCGGAAGGCCGAGGCCAGGTTCTCACTCTCGTGCATGTCGAGGCCCGAGAGGGGCTCGTCGAGCAGGACCACGTCGGGCTGGGTGGCCAGGGCCCTCCCCACCTCGACCAGCCGGGAGGTCCCGAGGGGCAGGGCGGCCACGGGGGCCTTCGCCACCCTGGTCAGGTCCAACAGCTCCAAGAGGGCATCGACCCGGTCGTTCTCTGAGGCGGGGGCGGGTAGGAGGGCGAGCGGGTTGGCCATGTCCTGCCACAGGCGCTTGCGGGCAAAGCGCACCCTGTGGGCCAACACCAGGTGCTCACGGACGGTCAGGCCCAAGAACAGCTCGGGCTGCTGGAAGGTCCGGGCCATGCCCTTTCTGGCTCTGGCCTGGGGGCTCGACCGGGTGACGTCGGCCCCGCCCAGATAGACCCGGCCCGAGGCGGGGGACAGAAGGCCCGAGAGCACGGCGAACAGGGTGGACTTCCCGGCACCGTTCGGGCCCACCAGGCCGATGATCGAAGACGGCGGGACTTGGAGGCTGACCTCCGAGAGGGCGACCAGGCCGCCGAAGCGCACGGTGACCCCGGTGGCCGACAACACGGTGTTGGCCGTGGGGCCTGGTTTCGCCAGCGCCGTGGCTGTGGCCGTGGCTCCCCCGCTCACTGCATCGCTTACTCCCCCGCCCACTGTGCCATTGGTTTCGGCTGTGGTCATGTGGGCACCTCTTCGACCACGGGCGTGGTGTCACCGGCCGGCGCACCGGCGGTGGCCAGGACCCCGATGGGCTGGAGGGGCTGGCGCCGGTTGGCCAGGTGCAACAGGCCCCGGCGCAGGTATTGGCCGTATTGGGCCACGGTCCCGTCGGGGAACTTGGCCACCCCGATGGCCCCGAGTCCGAAGAGCACCGGCGGGATCTGGGCCGTCCAGGCGGGCAGGTAGGCCTGGAACAGTCCGGGGATCAAGGTGAAGGCCAACCCGGCCACGAGGGCGGCCACGTTCGAGCGCACCCCGATGGTGACGAGGACGGCCAGCCACACCACGCCCAAGAAGGTGGCGAAGTTGGCCGGCTGGGCCGTGGTCTGGGCCGTGACCAAAAAGCCCCCGCCGATGCCGGCGACCAGGGCCCCGAGCCCGGCCACGATGATCTTCATGGGCACGACGGATATGCCCATGGTCCGTGACCCCGGCTCGCTCCAGCGCACGGCGTTCAGAGCCAGCCCCGTGGTCGATCGTCGGAGGTTCACGATGAACAGAGCCACGAGGGCAAAGGCCCCGAGGCACACGTAGGCAAAGGCGTGGTCGGTCGAGGCCCAGGTGGGTCGGAGCACGTTCACCCCGAGGCCCTGGTTCTGGAAGATGCCGAGGGTGAACACCAGGTTCTCCATCAACAATCCGAAGGTCAAGGTGACGAGGGCCACGTAGAGCCCACCGAGGCGGATGGTGAGAAAGCCGATGATGAGCCCCATGGGCAGAGCGACCAGGCCCCCGACGACGATGGCGGCGAGGATGGGCCAGCCGTGGTTGGTGGCCAGCTGGGAGGCGGTCAGGCCACCGACGCCGGCAAAGGTGATCTGGCAGAGCCAGATCATGCCCCCCTCCCCGGTGACCAGGGTGAAGGACAAAAAGATGATGGCGTAGGCGAAGGCCTGGGCCACGAGGCCCACCCAGAAGCCCTGGACCACGATGGGCAACACGGCGGCGATGGCGATGAGGACGAGCGGCCCCCCGTATTTGGAGATGAAGCCGAGCGAGCCCGAATCGAGGGCGCTGGAGGTGGAGCCGGCCAGTTGGGATTCCCCCTGGGGGATGATGGCCATGTCGAGTGCCCCGCCCACCCGCTCGGTCTCTGAGACCTGACCCCTGCGGATGAGGTTGTAGAGCAAGAAGACGGCGATGAACATGAAGGGGACGGCGTCGACGATCTCGGTGGTCACGCTGGAGCTGGGCGGCAGGTAGCGCTGGATGAGCGAGGTGACCACGCCCATGAGCAAACCGACGATCACCGCGATGGGCAGGCTCTTCAACTTGGCCGCCACCACGGCGGCAAAGGCGGCGGCGATCAACAAGGTGAAGTTGCCCGGGTCGAGGCCGATGATGGGCGCAGCCAGCACCCCGGCCAGGCCGGCGAAAAAGGTGCTGACCGCCCACACCCCGATGGAGACAGCACTGGGGCTCGTCCCCGACAGGGCGGTCATCGAGGGCGAGTCGACCATGGCCCTGACCTTTAAGCCCACGTCGGTGTAACGCAGGACCACGGCCCCGGCCACCACCGTTGCCACCACGCAGATGTAGACGATGATCTGGTCCATGGTCACCGGCACGCCGATGAAGTCGAAGACCCGGACCGGCTCGGGGGCAAGGCCGGGGGCCTTCAAGATGGCCCCCGATCCGAAGATCAGGGTGGCAATGGCCGGGATGGTGACCAACAGCCCGAGGGTGGCCACCACTTTGATCAGCGGGGAGGAGAGCCGCAGGTAGCGGAACAGCACGAAGTACAAAAAGACGCCGAGGGCCGGTCCGGCGATCACGACGGCGACCACGCCCGAGGGGGCGATGCCCCAGTTCAGCTGGGAGTGCAGGTAGTAGTAGAAGCGGGCGATGAAGTAGGCGAGGGCCCCGAAGGCGAAGTTCAAGATGCCCGAGGAGACGTAGGTGATGACCAACCCGGCCGAGGCGATGGCGTAAATGCCACCGAGCACCAGCCCGGCGATCACGTATTGAAGCATGGATGCTTCCCCCCTTTCCCTACGTCAGCGCCACAGTCCTACCTATGCCCATCGCCCCCAACTATCCAGACCGGCAACCAACTGTAGTGACCAGCAATCAACGTTCTCCACCGCCTCGGCACGGTGGGCTCAATCAGCATCAGGGCTGTGGACTGCTTCGCATTCCCTGGAAAATGAGATCCCACAGCTCTTCCGCAGGATCGCCGTCCTCAGGCTCGGCGGAGGACCCACCGATGGTCCTCGAGAACACGTTGAACATGATCGCCTCGAGCACGACGCCGGCGATCCTCCGACGATTGAGGTCGGCGCGGATGGCACCGGCTGCGGCCGCCTCACCCAGGACCTCCTCGAAGAGGGAAACCAGAGGCCCGAACGCCCTCGCCGCCTCGGTCGGCTGCGCGGTAAGCAGGTGCTGGGCGAACTCCGCCAAGGCCCGTGGCGCACCCTTCCTTTTGGTCTTCCCCCGCGATTCCGGTCGGCACAACCGGTAGTACTCGACGACGAAATCGTGAAGGCGGTCGACAGGCTCGTCGTCGCGGGAAATCCGCTCGTACAGATGCTCGGCGGTCGACCGCACCGTCTCTTCGAACAAGGCCAAGAGAAGCTCTTGCTTCCCGCCGAAGTACTGGTAGAAGCTCCGCAACGATTGGCCGGAGCGCTCAACCACCTCTTGGACGGTGAACTCTTTGCCCGACGGACTCTCGCTCATGAGGTCCATTGCTGCGTCGAGAAACCGTTGCACCCGGTTTTCAGCACGAACTCGAGCGGAGTCGAGGGAACGCGCCACAGCCTGATCGCGCCATGTGGACATGGGCACATCGGCCGTAGACTCGTTTGCCGTCACGGCTGCGATCCTAGTCGAGCATGATTGAGATCCAGTACCCTCCAATCGGCAAGCGCCCGTCTCCGGACCAGGGAATGACGGTCTCCGCGGATCTGTCTCGAACCTGTTGTTGTCGGGATGACGTCCTCCCCGTGCATCACGAATCTCGGGGGCACTACAAACGCCGCTACAGCGCCGGCTCGACGACGCAGTCGAAGCTCGATGCGCCGCTGTCCGGTACCCTCGTCTGACGCCACACCTCGACGGGAAACGAGGCGGTCATCAGCGAGTAGTACAGCCAGAGCAGGCGGGTGGCGTCCTCGGGCAGTGCCGCGAAGTCGAACTGATCTATGTAGGAGATCGCCTCTTCGGTCCGGGGGAAGGCAGCGTCGTAGAACGCCTGCACCTCGTCCATGGAGCTCGCAATTCGCTTGCCGTAACGCTCGGCCTCGGTCTCGAGCGACCAGGCCGAGAACTGCTCCAGGTCCTCGAATTCAGCAGGCAGGATGGATGTTCCTTGCTCGTTGTTCATGACGCGGCCGAGACCCGAACAGGCGTAACGGAGCTTTCACCCTCCTGGTAGGCAGACACGTAGTCCCTGGCCGTCTTGTGCAGGTGACGGAGCAGGATCTCCTGGTCGTTGAGCGGAAACTGGGTCACCGCTCGTGTCTCCAACATCGTTTGTGTGGCCTCGAGGGTATTGCCGTCCTGAAGAGCGAACTCCTTGAACGTCACCGCAGTCAGCTCCTGTCCCAGCCGCTCCCGTGCGTTCTTCGGGGGCACGAAGTAGAGAGTGCCTTCAAAGACGTGGGTGTTGTACGAGGTCGGCCAGTAGTGGTAGGTGAGATACCAGTTCGGGGCCCAGAGCAACAACATGAAATTGGGGAAGAAGACAAAGGAGTCGATGCCCCAGACCGGGCTGCGGGCCGGATTGACCCCCGGCGGCAGATCGACGTCAATGGGTCGGTCCCACGGGCCGAACAGACCACTGCGAAGGACCCGTTCGATCGGCTTGACTGCATTCAGGTCCTTCGGTGGCGCCATACCACCCCAGGAGGACACCATGCCGTGGGGTCCGTCGATTTCATAGGCCAATCCCTCGAACCCGTACCTGGCAACCTCTTGGGACTCTTCGGCCACCGCCTGCTTCGCGTGCAGGATGGGGGCATGGTAGAACTCGGCGAACGCGTCGATGAACAGTTTCCAGTTACTTCCGATCTCGGCACGGAACTTGTGCACCTGGGTGAACTTCTCGAACGGGTAACCCTCGATGCCCGCGCCCAGGCCGCCCATGTACTCCCGTAGCGGGGTTGCATCTTCGGTGTCCAGGTTCACGAAGATGAACCCTTCCCAGACGTCGACCCGCACGTTGACCAAGCCGTAGTCAGCTTTGTCGAGATCGAAGAATTCGGACTCCTGTTGGACGAAGGTCAGGTCGCCCTCGAGGGAATACCGCCAGCCATGGTACTTGCAGGTGAAATTGCGGCAGGTCCCGCTCGTCTCCTCTTGCGGGTAGTCGCTCCAGACCAGCTTGTTGCCGCGATGGCGGCAGATGTTCTGGTATGCACGCACCTCGTTGTCGGCCGCTCGGACGATGATGACCGAAGTGCCGGCGGCGTCGAGCTCCCTGGTGAAATAGCGGCCAACCCGTGGGATCTGCTCGAGCCGGCCGACGTTCAACCAGGTACGGCGGAAGATGGCGTTGCGCTCGAGTTCGTAGTGCTCCGGTGAGATCGAATCCTCGTATGAGACTGGACCGGTTCCGAGTTCGGGATAGTGCTCCGTCCAACTGCCCTCTGCCGGCTTCTTGAAGTGCGCCATAGCTGGTTCTCCAATCGAGTCACGCGCGACGGGTGGATGGTATCAGCAATTCTCTCTGAGCGAGAATACCATTCACACCCGATCCCACTCAATCCGGAGCCAGGTCTTGCTGGTCAGAACGACGACACCCCGAACCCTCGACGAAGGGAAAGATCCGGGTGAAGTCGGCTCCAGGCTCCGCCGCCGCGTTCCGCGAACGTCAACGGCGTCGGGCTCAAAGGGGGCGCAACCGATCGAGCGCCTCGCTCAGCCCATATCTAGGATCGGGACATGACGACGACGGATTTGGCAGACACATACGGATCCTGGGCTGTCGTTGCCGGGGGGTCAGACGGCATCGGTGCGTCCTTCGCCTACGAAATGGCGGCGCGAGGCATGAACATCGTCATCGTGGCGCGACGGATTTCTGTTCTGGACGCGATCGCGGATGACATACGCTCCCGGCTCGGGGTCGAAGTGCGGACGCTCTCACTCGACCTCAGCCTCTCGGACGCCGTGGCCGAGCTGGCTCGTGCGACCTCGGATCTGGAGGTCGAGATCTTCGTATACAACGTCGGGGGTGACGACCGCAGCGCGGCATTTCTGGATAAGGACGTGGAGACACACCTGGCGCTGGTTCGCCGCAATTGCGACAGCGTGATCGAGGCCGCCTACCGGTTCGGCTCACCCATGGTTGAGCGTGGGCGAGGAGCCATGGTGCTGGTTACTTCCGGCGCGGCCTGGGCCGGGGGCGTCACCCTGGCCGCCTACGGTGCCACCAAGGCCTTCGACCTCATTCTGGCCGAAGGCCTGTGGGCCGAGTGGCGTACCAGCGGGGTCCACGTCCTTGGCCTGGTGCTCAGCGCGACCGACACCCCGTCTCTGCACAGAGTGCTCGAGGGTCACACCGGTTCCTACGGTGAGCTGGCTGATCCTGACGACGTCGCTCGCGTGGCGCTCGACCACCTCGGCGACGGGCCGACGTGGATATACGGGAGTGACGAGCCAACGGGTGGTTCACCATTCGGATCGCTCAGGCGCCGCGACGCGGTGCTGGCGATGAGTCAGGGCTCCTCCGCCATCGACGAATAGTCGGTCAGGTTGTCCGGCCGGTCGTCCGGGCTGAGCCGAGCACCTTGCCTTCGACCTCGTCCGACGACAGCACCGTCCCGATGATCCCAAGGTCCACTCCCGATCGTTGCGCGACCTCGCGTACCACGGTGACGTCCTTGAGCATGAGGTCCGATAGCCGATCTGCTACTGCGTCCACCGACCCCATACCTGCGACGATGCTGAGGCCGCGGCTGGCACCACTGCCGTATTGCAGCGCGTTCAGGATCGTCTGCTCCCGGATCCCCAGCGAGCCGGCAACCCGCACGGCGTCGATGGCCAGGCCCATGTGGGTCACGAGCAGCGCGTTGTTCACCAGCTTCACCCGTTGACCATTGCCGAGCGGCCCCACGAACAGGATGGGGGATGCGTACGTCTCGAGCACAGGGAGCATCTCCTCAAGAGTGGCTTCGTCGCCGCCCACCCAGAGGGTGAGATCGCCGGCAGTGATGTCGTGCGGGCTGCCGGACAGCGCAGCATCGAGCACCTTGATGCCCCTCTGGGCTCCCTCTTCGGCGATCAGCAGCGCTGTTTCGGGATCGGAGGTCGTGTGCTGGATCAGCGTGGCGCCGGCGTTCATGCCCGCGATCGCGCCATCCGGGCCAAGGCACACCGACCGCACTTGCTCGTCCGTCAGCACGACACAGAACACGGCATCAGCATCATGCACCGTCGCAGCCACGCTATCCGCGCAGGTCAACCCCTCTGCTTCCGCTGCCGCTCTTGCCTCTGCCTGGCGTACCAAGGCGATGACGTCATGCCCCCCATCGACCAGGCGATCGACTATGGGCCGACCCATCCGGCCCACCCCGATGAATCCGATGTTCACTGTTCCTCCTCGATCGAATCGACGGACCAACGACGTCACAGGCGCTGAACAGGCTCGGCATCCTCCGAACCACCTCGCCGATCTCCTAGTTAGCGCGGGCCGCTTCCAGCGCGGCGACGAACCGTTGGGCCACCTCGACGAGCTCCTTCCCGGCGCCATTGCCGAGCAAGGCCGCCATCAACGCCACGTCTTTGGTGAGGGTCATGTCTCCAGGAGTGCCCACGATGCCGGACATCGAGCCTGCCCGCAACCGCACGCTGGAGGCAATGCACGCCGAACTGCTCCCCAACAAGACGTCGGCGAGGCCTACGGGATCAACTCCGAGCGATTCACCCACCCTCATAGCATCGTCGGTCAGAGCAATCTGCGCCGAGAACAAGGAGTTGTTGATCAGCTTGGCCAGCGAGCCCGTCCCGACGCCACCGAGGTGCACCACGTGGTTGGAAAGAGAGGAGAGGAGATCGGTGACATCGGCAAGCGCCTCGACGTCCCCTCCGATCATGATGGTCAGCTCGCCGATCACGGCCTTGGGGCTTCCGCCGCTCACCGGCGCATCGAGGACCCGGATGCCAAGGGTGGCTGCGTCCTCGGCGATCTTCTGCACCGCCGTGGGCGACACGGTGCTGTGCACGAGCACGACACTGCCTGTCTTGAGGGTTTCGACCAAGCCTTCGGATCCGAATATGACCTCCCGTACCCCCGCCGCGTCGAACACGCAGATGCCGACGACATCCACCGCCGCTCCCATCTCGGCGGGAGTGGCCGCGATGGAGACCCCCATGCCCGCGAACGGCTCGAGCGAGGACGGCCGACGGGCATAGACAGTGAGGTCATGCCCCTCGGATTGAATCCGCAGGGCCATGGGCAAGCCCATGCTTCCAACTCCGATAAATCCAACCTTCACCCGTCCCCTCCTTGCCGTTGCGCTCGGCAACCGTCGGCACCGGGCTACTAAGAACCTGGCCTGTGTACGGGCAGTTGTCCACTCGACCGTGGATCCTCCTCTGTTGACTTGTCTCTGTTGACTCGTCAACGGGCGGGCAGCAGACCCTGGATCTGATTCTTCCCTTCCGCATTGAACACCACGAGTGGTTCCCTGTGAGATCGAGCTCGCTCACCAGGTCCGACCCTCGCGAGATCGTTGTGTGGGAACCGAGCGGGCCCGCCTCTGGGCCTCCCTGCTGCAGTGGTCCATTCAGAGAACCCAAGGCGGAGAATCAGGGCTCGGCGCACTCGTGAAGCTCCGGTACTCCGAACACGCCGCGGGTGACGACGGCTGCGCTCGATCTGCTCGCCAGCAGCCCGGTCCCTACACATAGAGGCGCGGGTGACGATCGAGCGTGGTCTGCGACCGTTTGGCCGACATGATGGACGACATCGTCGAGTAGGGTGAGGCCGAAATGCAACGATCTGCACGCATGCCTAACGCCAGTCGTCGCAGGAACGACGAAGCAACGAAAGCCGCTGACACGCCCCGCCGCGGAACGGGAAGGACGGAGCGTGGCCGGCTTTCCCGTCAGCAGCTCGTCCGGGCAGCCCGCTTTGTCTTCGAACGGGACGGATTCCTTCATGCTCGCATCGCAGACATTTGCGACGAAGCGCACATGTCACACGGCAGCTTTTACACGTACTTCGTATCCAAAGAAGAGATATTCCAAGAGGTCGTCGACACGGTCGAGATCGATCTTCTGCGAATCGACCCAATGCCCGAAGAAACCGATCCCATCGAACGGATCCGGGCCGCCAATCGGCACTACCTCGAGACGTACTTGGAGAACTCAAAGATCCTCCAAGTCATCCAACAAGTGGCCACGTTCGACCCCGAGGTGCGCCAAACCCGTGTCCAACGTCAGGACGCATTCGGTCATGCCGTCGAGCGCCGCATACGGGAGTACCAAAAGCAGGGCGTGTCGAATGCTGACCTGGATCCCTGGCTTGCTGCCAATGCCCTGGGAGGCATGGTGGCGTTCGTGGCTGACCAGCTGGCATCCCAGGACGAGCCGACGGACGTCGATTTTGCCGTGGAACAACTCACCTTGCTGTGGGCGAATGCCATCGGCCTACACCCGCCGAACAAGGCACCTACGAGTAATCCGAAAGCGACGGCTCGTCGATCGACGGCCCCGAAGAGACGGGCCAGCGACAAACAAAAAGCCGGTTAGGCGGCGCGCTCCGCTGCCGCCGCCCCGATGTGGACCAGGTGGAGACTCGATCGCCTCTGTACGCAAGGATCCCGGCGAGAGTGCACCACCGACGGAGTGGGCAACGAGAACGATGGGGCCGGTGGTCAACTCCTCGATATCGGACACAATCTGTTGACAGCCAGCTCGACTGCGACCCGACTGATGTCAGAGGATGGCGCCGCGGCCAGAGAGATCGATAGCGTTGGACGGACCGGAAAGATCCCTTGGACCTCTTCCAGACCGTTGCCGTGTCCCCGGCGCCGTGGACCAGGATGAGCACGGCCACTACCGGGGAGCCACTGCGGCGGCCGCGGCGCGCAGGTAGCGCCAGGCGCGCTCGGGTGGGAGGCCACCGCACAGCGGCTCGAGCGAGAGCACCTGTCCCGAAGAGGCCAGTTCCGCAGCCTCGGCCGAGGTGTAGATCCGGTAGCCACCCTGCTCGGCTCGAAGATCGTCGACCGTGTCGGCCTCGGACAACGAAGCGATGCCGCTCTTACCGGCTGTGTGGTTCCACTCCCGATAGAGGCGGATCTCGTTCAGCATGCGAGGGCCCAACTCGTCCCAAGCGGCATCAAGGTCATCCGAGACGAAAGCCGTGGTCGTCGTACCGGGAGCCGTGAGCTGGCAGCCAGGTGCGTCGACCTCCAATCGGCGGGCCTCGTCCTCGTAGGCCTGGCGCAGATGGTCACCGCCCGCCTCGGCCAGGAACAACAGTCCGTGCCGGGCCGCCCGCCGAGCCGCGGCCACAGAATGGCCCCCGTAGGCCAGGGACGGTCCACCTGGCGTGGCCGGCATCGGCGTGACCTGGATGGTCCCCCGGGTGGGATGGTCGAAGGGCTCCCCCGTCCAAGCCCGCCTGAGCGTGGCTAGGAGCTCCTCCATCTGTTCTGCCCGTGTCCCGGGGTCAACCCCGAAGAGCTGGTACTCCTCGTTGCGGTAGCCCATCCCGAGGACGCACATCACCCGCCCGGCGCTCACGTGGTCCAGGACAGCCAGGTCCTCGGCCAGTCGTATCGGGTCATAGAGGAGACCGAGCAGCGCTGCGACGACGATGATGGTCGATTGGGTTCGGGCGGCCATGGCCGACGCCAAGATCAGTGGCGACGGCAGATACCCATCAGGGGAGCCATGATGCTCGGAGATGGCAGCGGCCAGGTTGCCGTTTCCTTCGCCCCAGGCCACCATGTCGATCGCCGCCTGATACGCAGCCGTTCGCGCCGCAGCTTCCTCGGTTGGGGCCCGGCCTTCATCGGGAGTTCGCATCGAAAAGCGGAGCTGATACATCGCCCTCCTCGGGTCGATTGGCACGCGGCAAACGACTGTGCTCACATAAACGCCGCGACCATAGTGGCCCTCTGGAGGTTCACGAAGCTGACATTCATTGTCAGCTCACATCAGTTGGTGGTAGACGATTGGAGCCGACGGAATGGAACCTGGAGCGAGCGTATTCCCGGGACGGATCCGGCAGTTTGGCTTCATCGTCGAGGACGTAGACGCGGCCATCGCTCAGTGGGTCGCTCTGGGTGTTGCCCCGTGGCTGGTCGTCCGCGACATAGCGATGGAACGCTGCCAGTACCGGGGAGCGCTCTCGGAGCCCGTCATCTCGATTGCATTGGCCAACTCAGGCGACATGCAGATAGAGCTCATCCAGCAACACGGCGAGACACCCAGCATCTACCAGGAGTTCATGAAGGCCACGGGAGGCGGCCTCAATCAAGTTGCCTACTGGGTCGAGGACCTCGACGCAGTACGGGCTGACGCCGCGGCCGCCGGATGGACAGAAGTCTGGCGCGGTGACGAAGACGGCCCGACCAGGTTCTCCTACTTTGAGCACCCGGATGCTCCCCTGGCCATCGTGGAGCTGATGGAGCTCAACGACATGACGAGCTCCATGGGCGCAGAGGTCCGAGCGGCCGCTGAGTCGTGGGCTCCCGGGCAACCGACCCTCATGGGCTGAACGGGCCAGAGCCGGCGACGCGGTCGTCCTCGAGTTCCGGAACCAACCTCTTTCGACCGGCAGATATCAGGAGGCCAGCTGGAACGGTGACGCATGGCCAGCGGTCGCCGTGGAACCCGGCACCGCTGGATCGAGCTGCGATCCGAGTCCGCGGCCTGACCACTCCGTGCGCGGGCGCGACTGCTGGACAGAACGCATTGATGACATTATGTTTACAATCGCGTGGGAAACCTACGTCGACGTCAAAATTGGGTCATCACCCCGGGGGGGCTGACGGCAAAAGACAGAGGGCTCGCTTACCGGGCTCGGGGGGAGGAACGACATGAGGTTCCGGACCACACGAATTGCGCTCACGCTCGCAGTCGCCACGATGCTGGGTGTCACCGGCCTGATCGGCTTCGGTGCCGCATCGGCCAGTGCTGCAACCGCGACCAAGTCACCCATCACCATCGCTCTGGTCTGCACGTGCTCTGGGCCGGGTGGGCCCGAGTACCAAGGGGTCCCGGGAGCATTTCGCGCCCGGATCGACCTCCAGAACGCCAACGGTGGCGTCAACGGTCACAAGATCTCGACTCTCGTTCTGGACGATCAGACCAGTCCCACGCAAGCTTCCACAGCCGTCCAGGAAGCCGTATCGCAAGGTGTCCTTGGCATCGTCTCGATCAGTGCTCTCTTCTTCGAGGGTGCGAAGTACGCCCAGCAGGCCGACATCCCGGTGACGGGCAGCTTCCAAGACGGGCCGGAGTGGGGCCAGCAGCCCTACACCAACATGTTCGCATCCGACAACGGAAGCCTTGATCCGAAGTACCCGGTCAACACGGGGATCGGGAAGTTTCTCGTCTCGAAGGGGGGAAACGTCGTCGCCTCCTACGGCTACGGGATCTCGCCATCGTCCACCCGCTCGGCTATCGGTACCGTCCGGTCGGTGATCCACGCCGGCGGCAAGCAAGGCGTCCTTGACACCAGTGTTCCCTTCGGCGGCTCGGACTTCACCACCGCCGCCCTGGTGGCGAAATCCAAGAACGTGAACAGCCTCTACGCCGCCATGGATGACAACTCGAACTTCGCCCTGGCCACCGCCATGAAGCAGGCCGGAGTGAAGCTGAAGGCGGTCGTGTTCCCCACTGGATACGAGCCGTCCGCCATCACCTCGCCGGCCTGGGCCGACCTGCAGGGCGACTACTTCGGCTCCCTGTTTCGGCCTTTCCAGTTGCCCAACGCCGCGACCAACGAGATGCAGGCCGCGCTCATCAAGTACGACAGCTTCAAGAAGTCACAGTTCCCCACCTTCGAGGAATACGAGGCATGGGTGGGAGCAGACTTGATGATCAAGGGAATGCAGCTATCGGGACAGGACCCGACCTCGGCTGGGGTCATCAAATCCCTCCGCGGTGTGACGAACTACAACGCCGGCGGCCTCTTGCCGAACTCCATCAACTTCTCGACCATCTTCGGGCATGATCCGGCCAAGACCTGCGAGTACTACCTGCAGGCCCAGTCCAAGGGCTTCGTCCCCGTCTCGAGTCAGCCGATGTGCGGCAGCGACATCCCGGGAACGACGACCGTTACCGGGAGCTGAACCGAAGCTTCTGGTTATGACCGCGCTGATGCCTAAGGAGCATCGACGCTCCGGAGCGCCTCGATCCCCCGGAGGTCCGGCGTGACGAAAGGCGACTCACTTCCGAGCCTGCACGTCGACGCCCGGGACATCCCCGTTCCGGCCTTCCTCAGCCCGGAGGCGCAGGCAGTGCTGGGAATGGGAAGTCTCGGGGAGGCGGGATACCCGGCACTCGATGATCTCGACGGTTGGCGAACGACGGTCGAGGCAAGGGACGCTGTGGTCCTGGCCATGCTCGAGCCACGGGCCTCGCTTGTGGAGGCCGCCGTTGTGGAATCCGAACTTGATGGGGTAAAGGCGTTCCTGATCACACCGAAAGGGACTCCGGAAGACGACCCCCGCGTCTGTCTCGAGATCCACGGCGGTGGCTTGATCATGGGTGGCGGTGCGTGCTGTAGGGCTATGGGCATCACCAGCGCGGCGGTCGCAGGCGCCCGCACCTGGGCGATCGACTATCGAATGCCGCCGGACCATCCCTATCCGGCAGCCCTCGACGATTGCCTCGCCGCCTATCGGGCGCTCCTGCGAGAGTACGCAGCCGAGAACATCATCGTGCGGGGTGGCTCAGCGGGCGGGAACCTGGCCGCCGCTCTCATCCTCCGAGCCCGCGACGAGGACCTTCCCCTACCCGCGGCCGCGGTGCTCATGACGCCCGAGGTCGATCTCACCGAATCCGGGGACTCGTTCCAAGCCAACCTGGGCGTGGACACAGTGTTGACCGGGAGCCTGATGCCGGCGAACCTCCTCTACGCCGGCGGCCACGATCTCGCCCATCCGTATCTTTCACCCCTGTTCGGCGACTTCACCAAGGGCTTCCCGCCCACCTTCCTCACCACGGGTACCCGGGATCTGTTCCTGTCGAACACCGTCCGCATGCACCGCGCCTTGCGTGCCGCCGGCATCGCGGCCGAGCTCCACGTCCTCGAGGCGGCTCCCCATGGCGGCTTCTTCGGGACGGCTCCCGAGGATGCTGCACTCGTCCAAGAGATGCGTCGCTTCTCCGACAGCCACTTGGCCGGCTGACCGACACCGGGGCCAAGGAACGGTTAAGCCGTCCTCGGAGCATGCAGGGCACGGGCGAGAGCTGTCCACCTCAGGTTCCAGGCCAGTCGACCGATCGCCGAGTCCGGTGCGATGAGGTCGAAACCGTGGAACGCCCCCGGATACACGTGCAGTTCGGTGGGAATGCCGGCAGCGAAGAGCCGACGGGCGAACTCGATGCACTCGTCTCGGAAGGTCTCTACTTCGCCCACGTCGATCAGCGTGGGCGGCAGACCGGTCAGGTCGGTGGCGCGAGCCGGGGCAGCGTAGGGGGAGACCGAGTCACCGCCGATCCGGTCACCGAGCAAGGAGCCCCACCCCTGGGCGTTGTCACTGCGGTCCCAGACGACGGTTCCGTCATACTGGGTGGACGAGAAGGTCACCGACCGATCATCGAGCATCGGTTCCAACAGGAGCTGAAAAGCCACGTGAGGGCCTCCCCGATCCCGAGCAAGCAAGGCGGTGCCGGCCGCCAGGCCGCCGCCGGCACTGGCGCCCCCCACGGCGACGCGGTCCCCGTCGATGCCATAGTCGGACGCGTGCGCCGCGGTCCACACCAGGCCGGCGTAACAGTCTTCAACCGGAGCGGGATCGGGGTGTTCGGGCGCCAGCCGGTATTCAACCGAGACCATGGCGATGCCCAGCTTCTCGGCTGCCCGGACCAAGAGGGCATCGTCCATGTCCATGGAGCCGATCATCATCCCTCCGCCGTGCATCCAGTACAGAGCGGGCACCGGGTCAGTGGCTCTGGTTGGCCGGTAGATGCGCATCGTCACATCTGGATCTCCCGATGGTCCGGGCCCGGTGACGTCTTCGACCTGCACCGTGTCCGGACGAACGAGGGGCGTGGCGTCGATCATGGCCCGGAGGCCGGCCCGCAGCTCGCCGAGCCTTTCAGCCTCGTATCCGGGCATGAGGCCCAGAACCCCGTCCAGGGATGGGCGCAATTCAGGATCGAGGTTGTCAATCGACATGGGCTAGAACCCTACCGGAGCGGCGTGCTCCGCCGCCTCGTGGGCCGGCTCACGAGCTGGCGGTGGAGGTCCCGGGAAGGTCCTTCCCGCAGAAGGGTTGGGAGGAGGCGGGGACGAAACCGGTCTTGGTGGCTTGCATGAACCACGCGCACGTCTGCGCCGGGTCGTGACCGAAGATGGTGGAGAAGTTGATGGGTTGGGGCAAGAGACCATTGACGTTGTAGGACTTGAGGCCCCGGAGGTCCTTGATGACAGCCGCGCGCGTGGGGTTCTTCCCCGCCAGCTGCAGGCCCTTGATCATGAGGTCCGCTCCCGCCCACGACTCGTACTGGCTGTAGGTCGGGAACTGGTTCTTGGAGAAGCCGGCGTACTTCTGCAGCGCCGACGCCATCTGCAACGTGGCCGCATTGGGCAACGAGAACGGGCGGAAGAACGACAGGAAGTACGCGCCCTGCACGTCCTTCCACACCGGGGAGTTGATCACGTCGGGCTCGAAGCCGGTGGCGTAGACGACGGACTTGAGTTTCACCCCCGCTTGCTGGAGCGCGGTGGCCAGAGCGAAATTCGAATTGTTGTCAAGGGAAGGGACGATGGAGTTCACCCCTTTCTGCTTTGCGGTCAGGGCGGCGGTGGTGAAGTCGACGCCCCCAAAGGGAACGGTGGTGTCCAACACGCCAACCTTGCCTCCCAGATGGGTGAAGGCCTGGGAGACCCCGATCGCCGAACGGCTGGACGACGGGGAGACGCCGTAGCCGTAGGTACCGATCACCGTGCCGCCATGTGATTTGAGGAAACCGGCAATAAGGGTGTTCACCGGGTACTTCGGGTCGACACTACCCAAGTCAGAGGCGAACATGTTGGTGTAGGGCTGTTGCCCCCATTCGGGTCCGTCGTTGTAGGTGCCGGTGACCGGGACACCCGCCTGTTGGGGATACTTGGCCGCCTCGAAGAACAGTGGGCTTTCGGAGACGATGCCGAATGCCCCTTTCGAGATGGCGTTCTGCACGGCGGTCACGATCAGCGTGGGACTTGTCTGGTCATCGATCACCAGGGGCACGATCTTGTGGCCGTTCACGCCCCCTTGGGCGTTTTGCAACGCAATGCGAGCCTTGAATCCGGCGGGCGCGGTCGCGTTCTCGGATGCACCGGGGCCGGTGAGGTCGGTGACGAAGGCGATGGTGATCGGCGCCGGAGCCGCCGCTGCCGGTTGGGCGGACGCCGCCACAAGAATGAGCGGCAGCGTGGCTACAGGGGCCAGCAGCATAGCGATCATCCTTCGAGGTGACCGCATCCGGTCATCACCGATGCGACGGAACACCGACTCCAGCAGCCGTCCGAGCCCCATGACCTTCCGCGCCGATGAAGACACGACTTCCATATTTCCCCCCTACGGTCTCGATCGCTCAGCGTCGCAGAGCGATCCTTTTGCTAGTGGTTCTCAACAGGAGATGCATCCCACCGCAGTCGGTTCAGACTGACACCGGTGCCTCGAACCCCAGGATCTCGCCCAGGGTGCCACCCAGGATTGGCGCCCTTTCTTCATCGGGGACACCGGCGAACTGGTCAGCGATCAGCTCCTGACTGTGCCGGAAGGTCCCCTCGGCATGGGGGTAGTCGTTCCCCCAGATGATGGTGGACAGGCCGGTGATGTTCCGTGCGGCCACGGCTGTGGGATCGTCCTGGAACGACACATGGAACTGACGGTGGACGTACTCGCTCGGCTTCAGCGGGTACGGCCACCTGTCGTTCAGGCGGAACAACCTCGCCATCGCCGGCTGGTCGTCAGTGGTCGCAGGACGCTCGCTGTCCCAATAGCCGAGCCACCAGTCGGGGTCCTGTCCGATTCCGGTGACCCAGGCCTTGTCCATGGACCCGATCAACGACACCAGCCAGTGGGCGTTGAACTCGATCAGGCCGAAGTGGAGGTCGGGGAACCGCTCGGGCACTCCCCCGCCGATCAGCTGGGCCATGATCTGCTGCGGGATGATCGGGCCCATGATCGCTTGCTCGACCATCCGGTCAGAGGCGATCTTCTCGGTCATCGGCTGGTTGACCTTTTGCGACATCCTGGCCACGGTCTTCATGGTCGTGGACTCGGGATCGTCAACCTTCACCCCACCGGTGGCGCAATGGAAGAACACGTGAGTGCCGTTGGCCTGAGCCGCCTCCCACACCCGATCGAACTCCCTCGAGTAGTACGGCTTCGGCGGTATAGCCGGCAGCAGGATGGCCCCCAGCCCGGCCTGGGCGATCCGTTCGATCTCGGCCACCGCGTCATCGACATCGGTGATGGGGACTGGACAGGTCGGTCGGATCCGGGCCGAATAGGGAAGGAAACGCTCGATCAGGTAGTCGTTGTACACGCGAGCGTGGGCCATCGACAGTTCGTTGTCGTCCGAGTACAGCCCGAACAGCGACAGGTTCGGATGCATCAAACTGGCCGCGACACCGTCCTCGCTCATGTCGTCGAGGATCCGGTCTGGATCACCGGTAGGGGCCGGTCCGTCGGACTGGCGGTATCGGGAGATCGTCCAGCCCTCGAACCCCGGGGTGTGCAGCCGTCGGAAATGACGGACACCACCTTCCACCAGCGGCTCGATCTCGAAGTCCTCTTCCCACACGGCACGGTCTCTCAGGTGCTTGGGCAGGCGGGTCCGGAACAGGTCGCTGGGTTCCAGAATGTGCCCATCTGCCGAAACAATGAAGTCGTGTTTCATTCCCCCACCCTCCCATTTCGGACGATCCACGGGCACGGTTTCCAAACTGACCGGTCAGTCCAAGACTAACCTTACTCACTCGGGTCTGTCAACGCGATCCTCGGGATCAGGTCCATAATCCCGGCCCGTCCGAAGGCGAAACTGACCGAACCGGCCATAGTTAATTCTCGGGTTTATCATAGGCCGTTCTCTTGTTTATCGCAGGTAATTTCCGGTTGCCGTACAGTTCAACCGCCGTTTAGCCTTGTGCTGCGAACGCGCACCGCCGCTGCCCGGTTGCCTGTTCGCCCTGAAGGAGGAACACAGTGACGTCGCCCACCGTGTCGATGAGGCCCAAGCCCTTTCCTACCCTCGACGTCACTCCCCGGCAGGAGCTCGCGCTGTTGGCCCGGGTGCTGCACACCGAGGGATACGACGACCACCTGGCCGGCCATATCACCAGCCGCCAGCCGGACGGCACCTTCTTGGTGAACCCGATGGGCCTCGCCTGGGACGAGCTTCGAGCCAGCGACGTGGCCAGGATGGACACCGAGGGCAACCAGATCGAGGGGGCTTGGACCATCTCGCCGGCGGTCCTCCTGCACGTCGTCCTCCATCAGCATCGGGACAACGCCGGGGTCGTCATTCACAACCATCCGCGCTGGGCCACGATCTGGGCCGACAGCCACCGCATACCCCCCATCTATGACCAGACGAGTGCCATGTACGGGGGCACGATCGCCATCGACTCCTCGTTCGACGGCCCCGTCAACCAACGAGCGAACGCCCTCGAAGTAGTCGAGGCCCTGGGCGGCGCCGACGTGGCCCTCATGGTGAATCACGGCGTGCTCGTCATCGGAAAGGACATCAGGGAGGCGTACCTCCGTGCCGCCGTTCTGGAGTGGCGTTCCCGCCAAGCCTGGCACGTCGAGGCCCTCGGCTCCGGCGTGCCTATGCGGGACGATGTGGCCGGCGCATTCGGTGCCCTCATCGCTACGTCCTCGGCCAAGGGAAACTTTGACAACTGGTTCGCGGCTGGCGCACGACGGGCCCTTCGCTACGACCCCACCGTCCTCGACTAGTGGTGTGCCCGCGGATGTGGTGATCCGGCGAAATGCGACCCCTTCGGTACTCCATCAACGTCACCTTGGACGGGTGCTGCGATCATCGTGCAATCCCCCCGGACGAAGACTTGCATCGTCACGCGGTCGAGAACCTCAACGACGCCGATGCCCTTCTCTTCGGCCGGGTGACGTACGAAATGATGGAATCAGCATGGCGGCTGCCAGCGCCGACGGGAACGAGACCTGACTGGATGGAGTCCTTCGCCCAGACGATCAGCGCGGCAAAGAAGTACGTCGTGTCGAGCACCCTGGAGCAGGTCGATTGGAACGCGGAACTCGTGCGCGGGGATCTGGGCAAGGCCGTTGAGCAACTCAAGCGGGAGTCGGGCAAGGGACTGTTCGTGGGAGGCTTGCAGCTCCCACTGGCGTTGACGGAGCTGGGATTGATCGATTCGTACGAGTTCGTGGTGCATCCCAGGCTCGCCGGCCACGGGCCGACGTTGTTCGCGGGGCTATCGAAGCATGTCGACTTGACGCTGGTGAGCAGGCTGGAGTTCGGCTCGGGGGCAGTGGCGATGCGCTACGAGCCGAGACGGTAGCCGTCGGGCTTGCCAGCCTGAGCCAGCCGCGTCATGGAGCCCACCACTGACGATCGGGGTTGGACCGGCTAACCCGTCCTCATGGCCCAAAGAGGAACTCGTCCATGGCCCGGTGGTAGTTCCAGATCGTCATCTCCTGGGCTCGGTTCAGACGGTGGCCGTCATAACCGCGAGAGTGGAGTCCGACGGTGACTTCTGACATGTTGGAGAAGTCCTGCTCGAGGATGGCCCCCAGCGACCCTTGCCGGAAGTCGTCGAACCGTTCCGGCTTGGCCGTCTCGATACCTTCTCGAGGTGGAAGCCACAGGCCCTGCACGTCGAAGATGCACTTGTCCGGGTCGTCACCGTACGGACGGGCGCGGTAGGCGATGCAGGTGCCGAAGTCCACCAGGAACACCGTGTTGGGAAAGGCATGCCACGCATACATGCCCGCCTTGAGCTGGTCCTCGGTCAGGTCCGGATAGTCGATCCCGGCGGCGCGGGCATGCTTCTTGCGCAAACCCTGGTAGATGGCGTTGCCCTGGGGGCCGCTGGCCTCGGGCATGGTCCGGAGCTCGGCCGCCGCTCCGAGGTCGGTCTGCACGTACAGGCTACGGAGCTCGCGCAAGTTGTATTCGGCGTTGTGGTACACGGCCTCGGGGTTGACTCCGTATTCCGGACGCAAACGTGTGGAGTCACCCTGGCTGCCGTAGCGGAAGATGTCGGCGTGCCGGGAGTGGTAGCGAAACAACTCGTTGAAGGTCCTGCCGCCATAGTTCTCGCATTCGGCGATGGTCGGCGGGGTGCCGCGCTTGTCGGGCCTGAGCAGTTGCGGATGGGTGCCGGGGACGTGCCAGCTCTCGACAAAGGCATCGAGTGAGGTCTTCCAGTTGGCCCCGACGACCACCGACTTGTACCAGGCGATCCGCATGTCCTCGAGCTTGTAGCCCATCAACCTCGTAGGCATGGGGTCGAGGTAGTCGAGCAGCGGCTCGGCGTCGGGATCCATGTTGACGAAGACCCAGCCTCCCCAGGTGTCCACCTTCACTTCGGGCAGGCACAGTTCCCCGGCCGGTCGGACCTCGAAATTCTCCTCGTCGGCCTGGTACTTGAGCGAGCCGTCCAGGTTCCAGCGCCAGGAGTGGAACGGGCACCGAAACTCGCCGATCCGGCCCTGCCCCTGGACCAGTCGCGTCCCGCGGTGCCGGCAGGCGTTGAAATAGGCACGAAGGCCCCGCTCGGTCCGGACGACCACGATCGACTGATCGCCTATCTCGAAGTCCACGTAGTCGCCGACTCGCTCGACCTCGTCGAAGCGACAGGCGTTCAACCAGGTCCTGGGGAACAGGCGGTCGATCTCGAGCTGGAGGAAATCGGCGTCCGTGTAGCGCCCTTTGGGCACGTACGCGGATCCGAGCCGCCACCGTTCGGGCACATCGAGATCCGGGGCCGTGCTTGGAGCTTCCGTCGTCGTCACTGAGTGCACCTCCGTGCTTCGAACTCCGATCGGGCCGAAATCAGGCTCGCCGGTGCAGGCGGAGGTGCGACGTCCGAACGCCCGCGACACCCTCGTCCCACCGGGCTTCCCCTCTCCCCCATCACCATGACGCTACCCTCCCGAGCCATCCAGTTCAGTCTGTCTTGTACCGACCGGTCTATGCTAGCCGCATGGACTTTTCGCTGACCGAGCGGGAAAGCGACCTGGTCGAACTGTGCCGTGCCTTCGCCACCAAGGAGATCGCTCAGCGGGCACCAGCGTCCTGGGAACGGGCCGAATGTCCGACCGATCTCCTCCGCGAGATGGGCCAGTTGGGACTGCTGGGCTTGTTGATCCCCGAGGCGTGGGGAGGCATCGGCATGTCGACGGTGGGTTTCGTCGCTGCCATGGAGCAGATCGGTCTGGCCGATCAATCGGTTGCGGCCGCGTGGCAGGCCCACCTCACGATCGGGTCATTGCCGCTGTACCTGTTCGGCAACGATGTGCAACGCGATCGTTGGTTGCGGCCGTTGGCCGAAGGACGCGTCCTCGGAGCATTCGGGCTGACTGAGCCCGACGCTGGCTCCGACGCCCGCGGGATCACGACCCGGGCGGCGCGGGGCGACGGCGGCTGGCTGATCAACGGGCGCAAGGCATTCATCTCCAACGCCGGCACCGACATGTCGTTCGGCGTGACGCTGCTCGCCCGTACCGACGCAGGCGAGGGAGGCGGTTCGACCTTTGGGAGCTTCGTCGTGGAGAAGGGCACCGAGGGCTTCACCATGGGTCCCAAGATGCGTGGCATCGGTTGGCGGGGACTCGATACCCGCGAGCTGTACTTCGACGACGTCTGGGTGCCGGACGATCACCTCATCGGCGACCCGGACCTGGGCCTGAACCAGTTTCTGGGAACGCTCGAGGTCGGCCGGATCTCGATCGCGGCCTTGTCGCTCAGCCTCACGCAAGCGGTGTTGAACATGGCGATGGACTATGCCCAGCAACGGAACCAGTTCGGCCGGCCGATCTCGAAGTTCCAGGCAGTGCAGTTCAAGCTGGCCGACATGGCCACCGAGCTGGAGGCGGCGCGATGGCTTACCTATCGCGCCGCCTACTTGCGTGACTCCGGGCGGCCGTTCCTGAAGGAAGCGGCCATGGCCAAACTGCAGGCCAGTCGGGTGGCCACGCGGGCAGCGTCAGAGGCCGTGCAAATTCACGGAGGGATCGGCTACATGCTCGAGTCTCCTGTTGCCCGCTTCTACTGCGATGCCAAGGTGCTCGAGATCGGCGAGGGAACCAACGAGATCCAACACGTGGTGATCGCTCGCGCCTTGGGCTGCTGAGCTCACTACATCACCGATCCGCCGTTGACGCCCAGGGTCTGGCCGGTGACGAACGATGCCCCCTCCGAGCACAGATACGAGCACGCGGCAGCAACGTCCTCACCTGTCCCCAGGCGACCAAGCGGATTGGCGCGGGCCATGGCATCCGACGAGGGCATCTTTCCATCGGCTTGCATCTTGTGCACCATGGGCGTGTCGATCATCGAAGGGGGGATGTTGTTCACGGTGATGCCAAAGGCCGCATACTCCAAGGCGAGCGTCTTGGTCAGCGCGATCACCCCGCCCTTTGACGCCGCGTAGTGGGCCATGCGGGGTGCCCCCCGCTGTGCGCTGGAGGACGAGATCAGCACGATGCGCCCCCATCGTGCCTCCACCATGTCGACGAGCGCGGCTTGGGCACAGTGAAATGTACCGGTGAGATTGACGGTGACGATGCGGTTCCAGGACTCCAGGGTGATCTCGCCGAACGGTTGCGACGCCGTGATGCCGGCACTGGTGACCAGGATTCCCACCGGACCGAACTGGCTCCGGGCCGCGTCCATGGCCTGATCCACCTGAGCCCGGTCGCTCACGTCGGCTTGGCAGGCCACGGACTGGGCGCCGTCGGCCTGCAGCTCCTTGGCCACTCGAAGAGCAGCATCCCCGTCGAGGTCCACGACAGCGACCGCGTTCCCGTGTCTGGCCAGGTCGAGGCAGATGGAGCGGCCCATGCCGGATCCTCCTCCGGTCACCACAGCGACGCGCATCAATTGCATCCTTTCTTTCGGTTGGCGACCATCTCGGACCGGGGCCGTCGACGTCCGGTCGATGACCGGCTCAGCCAGCTGGGGTGAACTCCAGCTCGAGGCGCTGGAGGCCCCGCAGAATGTAGGTGGGCGCGTACCGGTAGCGCCGCTTGCCCGCCGGGCCGTGGGCCGCCTCCGATATCGATATGGTCCCGGTCCGGGCCAGCAGCCGCTCGAGGCTGATCCGGGTCTCGGCCCGGGCCAGCGCTCCTCCCGGACAAGCATGGACGCCGCGCCCGAAGGAGAGATGGGACCCCGCGTTCGGCCGTTCCAGGCGGAACTCGTCCGGGCAGTCGAAGTGAGCGGGGTCCCGGTTGGCCGCCCCGTTGACCACCATCACCGTGGTGCCGGCGGGTACGGCAACGCCGCCGACGTCGGTCGACCGGCGAGCGAGCCGGAAATCCCCCTTCACCGGGCTCTCCATCCGCAGGCACTCCTCCACGAAATCGGGGATCAGGCTGGGATCGTCGCGGAGCACCTGTTGCAGGTCCGGACGCTCGCCGATGGTCTGAAGGGCATAGGCCAGGAGCCGGACGGTGGTCTCCTGTCCGGCCGAGAACAGGTTGACGGCTATGCGAACCACGTCGATGACGTCGGGAAGCGAGCCGTCGGGGAAGCTGGTCGTGGCCATGGCGGTGAGCACGTCCTGGCGCGGCTCTTTCCGACGCTCCTCGATGTAGGTCGAGAACCGGCTGTAGAGCGCCTCGAGGGGATGATGGCCCATCTCGGTCGACGTGCTGCCGACCGACCGCTCGCGGTTGCGAGACCCCTGCAGCTCCTCGCGGAACCACTCGTGGTCGGACTCGGGCACGCCGAGCAGGTCGGCGATCACGTACAGGGCGAAGGGTCCGGCGTAGTCACCGATGAATTCGCACCGACCCTCCGAGAAGAAGTCGTCGATCTTGCGATCGGCACGGCGCCACATGAACTCCTCGTTCTCGCGTAGTCGCTTCGGGGTGAGGAGCCGCATGAGAAGACCCCGGTGGTCCCTGTGCTTGGGTGGATCAAACGTGATGATCTGATCGCTGAACGGCAGCTGGTCGCGGTGCTCCTCGATGATCTCGCTCACGTCGTCGCCATCGAGGGGGACGGGGAAACCGGGGAAGGGCCCGCTCACCGAGGTACACGAGGAGAACGTCTCCGGGTCGGTATAGACCGACACCGCCTCCGTGTACCCGGTGACCATCATGACCCCGTGGTACGGCTCCCGCTGCACAGGGCACCGCTGGCGAAGGTGGTCGAAGTACGGGTACGGGTCGTCGATCAACTCATCGCCGCGAAAGAAGTCGACGCTGTCGAAGTCGGTCACAGTTTCCCCTCCGGGTTCTGGGCTCATTGCAGTATCTCCTTCTAGGGGGCGGAGTAGCCACCGTCGACGACCATCGCCGAACCCGTCGTCCAACGGGATGCATCGCCGGCCAGATAGGAGTAGGCCCCGACCAGGTCAGCGGGCGATCCCAGGCCGAGGGGATGCTTTGCCGACATGGCATCGATCGCATCGGGGGGAAGGTCGGCGTGGATGGCGGACAGGAATGTTCCCGGGCACACGCAGTTGACCCGTATCCCGTCGCGGGCGTACTCGAGGCCCGCCACCTTGGCCAGGTGGATCACTGCAGCCTTGGTCACGCAGTAGGGCGAGGTATGCGTCCATGCGGTCAGACCGGCAACCGAAGCGGTTAGGACGATCGAGCCCGAGCCCTGCGCACGCATGGCGGGGACGGCAGCCCGGATGGCGTTGACCGAGCCCATGACGTTGATCTGGAAGGCGCGCTCCCAGTCCTCGGTGCTCAGATTGTGGATTCGGCCATTGGGCGACAGCACCCCGGCGTTGCTGACCAGCACGTCCAGGTGCCCGAACTGCTGCTGCGCTCGCTCCACCACCGCCTCGACCTGTTCGAAGTGGCTGACATCGGCGAGCACGGTCTCGAAGGGCGCACCATGGTCAGGGAGACCGTCGATGGTTGCCTCGAGGGACGAAGGGCTGATGTCGCTCACCACCAGAGCGGTGCGGGGTTCGCCGGCCAGCTGACGGGAGATGGCTGCGCCGAGGGTTCCCCCTGCTCCCAGGATGGCAATGACCCGTTGCTCCTCAGCCATCGCCTTCTCCGCTCTCGACTCGAGCACCGCCCATTGGTCGACCTCTCGCTCCACGACACAACCGGATCTGCGCCGTCATACCAGGAGATATCCTCCGTCGACGTTGAGCACGACCCCGGTGACGAAGGCCGCCGCGTCGGAGGCGAGGAACTGGAAGGCTCCGGCCAGATCGGCGGACTGGCCCCAGCGCTTCAGGGCGGTATGGCCGCGGATGGATTCCGACGATCGGTCGTTGCTCATCCACGCCTCTGCCATGGGCGAATCGAACCAGCCGGGGGCGACCACGTTCACGGTGATGCCCTGGGCGGCCAGATCGAGGGCCAAGCCCTTGGCCATGCCCACGAGCCCGGCCTTGGATGCGCTGTACGCGGCCAGACCCTTGCACGGCCGTTCGCCCAGCACCGATCCGGTGAAGATCACCCGGCCCCCGTCACTCATCACGCGGGCGGCGGCGCAAGCACCGAAGAACGCCCCCGTGAGGTTGACATCGATAACCTCCCGCCACACGTGGGGCGCGGTGCCCAGGGGCCCGGCCACGATGGGCGAGATCCCGGCATTGCAGATCCAGACATCCACTCCGCCCCACGCCGACACCGTCCCGTCGGCCACCGCCTCGTTGAACTCGGCGTCTCGGACATCGCCCGGGAACAGCAGGGTCGGCCCCGGCAGCGCGTCGGCGACCGTCTTGAGGTCTCGCTCCGTCCTCGCCACCAACGCAACCTTTGCCCCGCCACGCGAAAATGCGTGGGCGATCAACTCGCCCAGCCCCCGGCTGGCGCCGGTCAGCACCACCCGCCGCCCGCTGACGTCACCCACTCCAGGGAACGAGTCTGGTATCTCGATCTGCTGGGACATTGCCCTACTTCCCATGTGGCTGACTGTACCGACCGACCAGTACACTACACAACCGTGAATCCGGCCCAGCCGTTGGCGTTCGACTACCCGGGCGCCGATCTCCTCGAGATGCACCGCCGCATGCTGCTGATCCGGGGTTTCGAAGGGCGCGTGTCCGACCTCTACCGCGACGGCGAGGTCCCCGGGTTCGTCCACCTGTCGACCGGTCAAGAGGCCTCGGCCGTCGGCGCGTGCTGGCCCATCCAGCCCACCGACGTGATCACCTCGAACCATCGCGGTCATGGACACTGCCTGGCCAAGGGGCTGGCGCCGATGGCCATGTTCGCCGAGTTGATGGGCAAGGAACTAGGGACGAACCGTGGTCGGGGCGGCTCGATGCACATCGCCGACCCCAGCATCGGGATCTTCGGCGCCAACGGGATCGTGGCCGCCGGTCTTCCCATCGCCGTCGGGGCCGCGGCGGCGTCCCAGCTCCGAGCGGAGGGTGGCGTTGCCGTTGCCTTCTTCGGGGACGGTGCCATCGCCCAAGGCGCCTTCCATGAGGCCATGAACCTCGCCTCGGTGTGGCAGCTCCCGGTGGTCTTCTGGTGCGAGAACAACGGCTATGCCGAGTTCTCGCCGGCGGCCACGCAGACGGCAGCAACCCTGGAACGTCGAGCCTCGGGATACGACGTCGGCTACGTCGCCGTGGATGGCAACGACGTCACCGCCACGGCAAGCGTGATGACGCGCGTGGTGGAAGCTGTCCGTGGCGGAGGAGGTCCTGCCATCGTGGAGGCCATCACGTACCGCTGGCACGGCCACTACGAGGGGGACCCTCAGCGTTACCGGGAGCAGGCTGAAGTCGATGCCTGGAAGGATCGGGACCCTCTCATCGCCCACGCCCGACGCCTCGAGTCCGCCGGATTCACCAGCGACGACATCGCTTCGCTGGAGTCGTCCGTGGCCCGAGAGCTCGACGAGGCGGTCGAGGAGGCCCGGCGCATGGCCCCTCCCGACACCGCCGACCTCGGTACCTTCGTGACGCGCCCCCGCCCGGAGCTTCCCGAGCCACCGGCGCCAACCGAGGATGCCCCTATCTTCCGGACGCTGGACGCCGTCCACTCCGCCCTCGAGGTGGAGCTGGCCGGCGACGACCGGGTGTTCGTAGCAGGCATCGATGTCGCCCAGGGGGGCAATGTGTTCGGGCTGATGCGCGGGCTGCACGACAAATTCGGTGACCGGGTGCGCGACACACCGATCTCGGAGACGGCCATCATGGGCCTCGGCGTCGGCGCGGCCATGGCCGGCATGCGACCGGTGGTCGAGCTGATGTACCTCGACTTCGTCGGCGTGTGCCTCGACCAGCTCCTCAACCAGGCGGCGAAGATGCCCTTCATGACCGGAGGCACGGCCGAGATGGCGCTGACCGTCCGAACCCAGTTCGGCGCCGGCCGATCTTCGGGGAGCCAGCACTCCCAGAGCCTCGAGGCATTGCTCGCCCACATTCCCGGGCTGAGCGTGGTGATGCCGTCGACCCCCGCCGACACCTATGGCCTCCTCCGCGCCGCCATCCAGGACCCCAATCCCGTGGTCTTCATCGAGAACCGCCTCCTCTACGGCATGAAGGGCCCACAACCCCCCGAGGAGTACATCCTTCCCATCGGCAAGTCGGCCGTGGTGCGAACCGGCACCGACGTGACGGTGGTGTCGGTATCCCGCATGGTCCACGAGGCCCTGGCCGCCGCCGACATGGTGGCCGGCGAAGGTGTCTCGGTCGAGGTGATCGACATCCGGACGGTGGCTCCCCTCGACATGGCCCCCATCCTCGAGTCGGTTCAGAAGACGAGCCGGCTCCTGATCGCCCACGAAGCGGTCGTGCCCTTCGGCATCGGCGCGGAGATCGCGGCCACGGTGGCACGCGAAGCATTCTGGGATCTCGACGCCCCCATCGTTCGAGTTGGTGCGCATCCCACTCCCCCTCCCTATGCGCCGAACCTGGAGCAGGAGTGGCTGCCGGATCGCCAAGACATCACCGCGGCGCTCCAGCGACTGGCTGGGGTCTAGGACGACGGGCGCTGACCCGGGCACGGCGAGACCAGGATCCAGCCCGGGAGAATCGACGAGAGGCGAGAGGAGCGTGGCGATGTCCGAAGACGTGGAGAGCACGACCGAAGTGCAGGGTGGCACCCGGGACTTTCGAGTGACGATGATGTACCACCCCAGCCACCACGTCCCCGACCTGGCCCGAGCCGAGCGCTGGTTCGAGCAGGTCTTCGGCCGCGCGAGCACACCGCTGGCATCCCTGTCCGGCAACGCTCCTCCACGGGAGGGGTACCCGACCGACTACTCGACCTTCACCCCGATCAGCGACGTCTTGTTCGACACCATCGACCCCAAGCGATACGTGCTTCTCGGGGTGCAGCGCTATGCGACGGTCGAGCAGCCCCACCTGAAGGGGTTCGGATGGTACTTCGA
Organism: uncultured Acidimicrobiaceae bacterium; assembly: GCA_963781305.1. GTDB lineage: Bacteria > Actinomycetota > Acidimicrobiia > Acidimicrobiales > RAAP-2 > DASXMT01. Next base: position 655,865 of record CAWAFL010000011.1, on the reverse strand, counting down.
GGGGATGCCCGAGCTCTTCCACGCGCTCAAGGGCAGCGGATTTCAAGTCATCAACCAGGTTGACCAGGCCGCTGGTGACGACCCGCCCACCGCGGCAGGCTCCAAGATGCCCCTCTTCTTCTCCGTGCCCGAAGACGCCGGCCTCCGCTACGAGTTCTTCTCGGCCATTCCCTTTCCGCTCGACCCCCGGATCGCACCGGGCTGGACGGTGCCACCGGTATCGGCCGACGATCCTCTCGGGATCGAGCGCTGTTCGCACCACACCGTGCTGACCGGCCGTCCGGAACGAGCCCTCCGACTCGTCGTCGATGTGCTGGGCGGCACGATCGTGCACGAGGGCCGCGACGAGATCAGGGGAACCTCCAGCACGTACGTGCACCTTGCTGATTCCACGCTCGAGTACGCCGTTCCCGACGTCGGCACCTCGGCCCACGCCGACTGGACCCATGACGATCCCAACGACACGTACCACGCGATCACCTGGAAGGTCGCTGACCTCGGACGGGCCGAGCGCCACCTCGAGGCACAGGGCGTGCGCATCCAGGTCCGGTCAGACGACACCATCGTCACCGACCCCGACACCAGCCTGGGGGTTCCCTGGGGCTTCACCACCACGCTGACACCGGGAGATCCACGGCTGAAGAGCTGAGCCACATCCTGTACCACGGTCGATCTACCAGAGGGGTTCCCACAGATGAGCAGGTACAACTTCGATGGTCGCGTGGCCGTCGTCACCGGCGCCGGTCGCGGCATCGGGAGGGCCTACGCCCTCCTGCTGGCCGAGCGCGGCGCCAGCGTCGTCGTCAACGACCTGGGCGGCACCATGGAAGGTGACGGATCCGACGACCAGCCGGCGGCCACCGTCACCGCCGAGATCGTCGACGCGGGCGGAGCTGCAATCGCCGATACCAGTGACATAGCCACAGTGGCAGGCGGCCAGTCCCTCGTCGATGCCGCCGTCGACGGGTTCGGACGCATCGACATCGTGGTCAACAACGCCGGCATCATCCGGTTTGGCAGCCTCCCGGAGGTCGACGCCGACAACCTCGAAGCCCACCTCGCCGTGCACATCGGCGGTTCCTTCAACACAACCCGCGCCGCCTGGCCCCACATGGTCGACCAAGGTTACGGCCGCATCGTGATGACAACCTCGACGGGGATGTTCGGCCGCCCCGACAACATCGGCTACGCCACGGCCAAGGCGGGCGTCGTCGGCATGACCCGCAGCCTCACGGCGGCGGGAGCCGCCCACGGCATCAACGTCAACCTCATTGCCCCCAGCGCATCGACGCGGATGGTCCTCCCTGCTGGCGTGCGGGGCTCGACCCGTCCGGCCCTCCCCGAGGGCATGGAGCCGGAGTTGGTCGCACCCATGGTCGCGTTCCTCGCCCATGAGGATTGCGATGTCAGCGGCGAGATCTACCTCGCCGGAGCGGGTCGATTCGCACGCATCTTCATCGCCTCGACCGAGGGCTACGTCCACCCACAACCGGATCGACCGACCATCGAGGACGTGGCCGACCACTGGGACAGCATCAACGACGAGGCCGGCTACTACAAACCGGCCGACCTCATGGACTGGTCGAAGCACTACATGGCACACCGGTAGCCACCGCACACAACGAGGGGTCGACCCGGCTGGGGCCGGCGTGCCTACTTCAGCGCCATCGGCGTGATGGGAGAGCCGACCGAGCCCGTCACCTTGAGGCCGGGAGCGCAGAACAGGCACTCCCAGACGCCGTCTTGCTCACAGTCGGCGGCGAGGTCCTCGAAGTTGAACATCTCGCCCAGGGTCAATCCCATGTCGCGGATGGCGACCTGGTGGAACGGGATGTTCCCGCCCTTGATCCGGCTGGGCCAGACCTCGCACGCCCAGTTGTCGAGGGCCACGGCCGCAACTTCCCGATCGTGCAGCCACTCCGCGCTGGCCACCCCGAGGCCGGGCTCGTCCCCCATGAAGTGATCCCTGTCACCCTCCAGGAACCACTGGTAGGAGCCGGTGCGCACGAGCAGGATGTCGCCCGACTCCACGTGCACCCCCTGTCGTTCCTCGGCTGCCGACAGGTCGTCCCCGGTTATCTCATAGGAGTCTTCCAACCGATCGACCCCCTGCAACCGGGCGATGTCGAGCACGACGCCTCGGGAGATCAACCGCTCCACCGCCTTTGCGAACGAATTCCGCGTCGCCCCTCCCATGTTGTTGACCGCCCGGGCCGGGACGTTGTTGTAGAACCGCCCGCCGTAGCCGACGTGGGCCAGGCTGTCCCACTGGGTCGCCGACTGCAGCCCCATGGTCACCATGTCGTCTGCCGAGATCATGCCGTCGGGGGCACCCTCGGTATCCGAGGGCAAAAAGGTCATCACGTGCACCGGGTTGATCCGGAACCCGCCCGACTGAAAGGGCCCGTCTTTGCCGAAGGGCATCCCGAGGTCGAAGATCTTGCCCGTCCTCACCAGCTGCGCGGCCCGCACGCGCTTCTCGGGCGTGACGAAGTTGAGCGTTCCGATCTCGTCCTCGTCCCCCCAGCGTCCCCAGTTGCTCAGGCGCTTACCGAGCTCGTGATGCGGCCACGTCTTCGTACCCTGGCTCATGTCCCCTCCTCGTCGAATGGGTCGACCGCACGAGGTGGCCGACCCGATGAACTCTGTACCGAACGGTCTAAACCGTAGCCTGGTCAGGTGTGGGAGGAGAAATCCCCGAGCACGCGCTTCGCCGGGCAGGGGTCTCAGGTCCGGTCGCGGAGCTCGCGCTTGAGCACCTTGCCCGATGGGTTCCGCGGCAGGGCATCCACGACGTACACCGCCTTGGGGACCTTGAAGCGAGCCAGCTGCTGGCCGCAGTGGCCGATGAGTTCCTCAGCGGTGGTGGTTCCCGGCTCGTTCATCACCACGTAGGCCACGGGGACCTCGCCCCACCGCTCGTCAGGGCGCCCGACCACCGCTGCTTCGAGGACCGCCTCGTGTTCGTAGAGCACGCGCTCGATCTCGGAGCTGGCAATGTTCTCACCGCCGGACACGATCATGTCCTTGAGCCGGTCGACGATGTAGAGGTAGCCATCGTCGTCCCTGAAGCCGATGTCTCCGGTGTGGAACCAGCCACCGGCGAACGCTGCAGCGGTGGCAGCGGGATCCCGCCAGTAGCCATTGAACACCTTGGGGCCACGGAGGACCACTTCCCCCCTCTCCCCCGGGGGAAGCGAGGCTCCGTGTTCGTCCCAGACGTCGACCTCCAGGTACTGACACGGCCGTCCGACGCTGCCCGCCTTGGACCGGATGCTCGCCCGGTCCAAGAAGGTGTCGCCCGAGACCGTCTCGGTCAACCCGTAGGCGTCGGCAAACCATGCCGATGGCAGCGTCCTCTGGAGCCGCTCGATGACCGGGATCGGCATCTTCTCGCCCCCGCCGATCAGCAGGCGGACCGACGAGAGATCCCGTTCTTCGACGCCGGGAACGTCAAGCACGGCCCGCACCATTGCCGGTGCCATCCACAACGTCGTCACTCGCGACCGTTCGATCTCCTCCACCACCTGCTCAGCATCGAAGGCCCGGTGGAGGATGACCGTCGCCCCCACGGCAATCAGAGAAGTCGTGGTGAGGTCGAGCGCGCCGACGTGGTAGAGCGGGCCGCAGGCCAGCCCGACATCGGCACCGTTCAGCCCGAATTCGGTGATGTGCGCATAGTTCTTCCACGCCAGGTTGGCGTTGGTGATCATCGCACCCTTCGGTCGCCCGGTGGTCCCCGACGTGTACATCAAGCGTTGGATGTCATCACCCCGGACGTGCGCACGCGCCAGTGGAGGGGTCCCGGCACCCAGATCGGAGAACCGCTCCCACCCAGCGGGGCCGGTTTCAGCGATACACACGCGGACGAGGTCTGCCAGAGCACGGCTGGCGTCGTCGGCCAGCTCGATCAACGGCTCATCGCACACCAGGGCCCGAGCTCGAGAGTGGTCGAGGATGTACCGCAGCTCCGCTGCGGCCAGTCGCCAGTTGAGGGGCATCACCATGGCCCCGAGATGATTGGCGGCGAAGATGGCGGTCAAGAACTCGATGTTGTTGTACGAGAGCAGGCCGACGACATCGCCGGCACGCACCCCTCGCTGGTGAAGTCCCGCCGCGAGTGCCGCCGACCTGCCCACCATCTCCTGGTAGGTGACGACACCGTCCCCCGAGACGGCAAGGGGCTTGTTCGGCGTTCGGCCGGCATGGTGCTCGAGCACTCCGACCCAGCTCAGGTCGGGATGCATCGGTGGCTCTGGCGGTGCGGTGGCGACCCCACGGGTAGGTGGCCCGCGCCGTTCTCTTTGCATCGGCAGCACTCCTCGGCATGGTGCGGTTTCCCCAGTCGGTGAGCCACGGATCATTTGAACCGACTGGTCGGAACAGAGCATAGGATGGGGGTTCGGGTGCCCGTCAAGCTCACCACGTTCACGCCGGGAAGGTCTCCACGGCCACGGGCATCCCGTCGTCCGGGTGCCGGTGGCATCGAGCCGGCCTCACCGTGGAGAGGACGTACTCGGCGCTGGTGCTCCCCGAAATGAGCCCACCCAACCGGTAGCATCGGCGCCAGTCCAGGGTGGTCTGTCACGGCGCTACATCAGGAAAAGCTAGAGGGTGCCCCATTTGAACGCAGAGAACGAAAACCCGCATAGCGAGAAATGGCATGCACGCCGTCATGCCATCATCGACCTCTCGGCCCAGGTCTTCGCCCAACGTGGGTATCACGGTACGAGCACCATCGAGCTTTGTGAAGCGAACCAGCTCGGCAAGGGCGCCCTCTACTACTACATCGGCTCCAAGGAGCAACTGCTGGCCGCCATCCACGACCGCGTCATGGACGAGGTCATGCTGGGCGCAGATCGCGTGGCGAAGGCAGGCGGTACCCCGCCGGAACAACTGGCCTTGCATGGTCAGGAGTTGCTCGACGTCATCGTCCGATACCCCGATCACGTCTGGGTCTTCCTCCATGAGTTCCACGCCCTCACCGGTGAGTCCGCCGAACAGTTCAGACGGCGGCGACACGAATACGAGCGGCGAATCGAGGACGTCATTGAAGAGGGCAGCACATCAGGCCACTTTCGACAGGTCGACCCCCGGGTCACGGCGCGTGCATGGCTGGGCATGCACAACTACACCTACCTGTGGCTGAAGGCGGACGGGCGCCTCTCGGCGGAGCAGATCGCCACCGCGTTCGCAGACATCTTCGTGCGGGGTCTAACCGGCCCGTAACACTCTTGTACCGGGCAGGCAACTACCGTGGACCTCCAGTCGACGAGAGGACAGGGCGCGGTGGCACCCACAACGGACAAAACCTATGACCTCGGCACAGGCAACCTGCGACTGGAGCAGGACGGCGCGCTCGCCTGGTGTGTGATCGACCGGCCCCACGCCAGGAATGCCCTGACCCCGGCCATGTACTACGGGATCAAGCGGGCCGTGCACCTGGTCAACTCCGAACCCGAGCTCGCCGCCCTCATCATCACCGGAACCGATGACGTGTTCGCGCCCGGCGGCGACCTGGGCGGGCGTACCGAGGACCATGAATCGCCGGTGGGCGGCCTCGGCTCCGATATTCTCCCGTTCCTCGCCATCCGGGACAGCCCGGCGCCGGTCATCGCCGCCGTCAACGGAATCTGCCAGGCCGGGGGGCTCCTGATCGCCATGATGGCCGACATCGCGGTGGTCAGCGAACGCTCCACCTTCCGTGTCCCCGAGCTCTTGCGGGGCATACCCGACGCCACCTACGCCGCCGCCCTCCCTGTCCATGTCGGGATGGCCGTGGCCCGGGACCTCTTGCTCTCAGCCCGGAGCTTCGACGCCGCCGAGGCTCAGCGCATCGGTCTGCTGTCCCGGGTCGTGGCCCATGACGACCTCCGAAGCGCAGCGGTGGAGGCGGCTACCCAGGTCCTGCGGACAGCCCCTTCGGCCCGCGTCCACGTCAAGCGCATGCTGAACGAGCGCTACGGTCCCATCGACTACCAGACGATGTTCTGGGCCCTCGAGCACTCGCCCGAACCGCGCGAGGGCATGAGCGCCTTCATGGAGAAACGATTGCCGGAGTGGGCACCCGACGGCGGATGAACCGACGGGTGCTGCGGGCCCTTCCACCCGTTGGCTCAGGCTTACGACATGAGCCCCTGGTAGTCGTTCCCGACCACCTCCGCCATCGCCTTGAAGAGCTTGGGTCGTCCACCGGGATTGAGGAGGTACTTGATCGGCTTGCCGGGAACGTTGGAGCCGAAGAAGTAGCTGGCCTCGGTAAAGGTGGCCTTCGCCCCGTAGGTGTCGACCATGGTTGTCCACTCTTCTTCGGCGGCAGCGGGAGCTTCGATGGTGCGGTACCCGTGTCGGCGCGCATAGACCAGCGCATCGTGGATGAAGTCCGCCTGGTCACCGGAATAGCGCGGGTTGTTGCCGGTGGCACCGTGGGGGCCGCCGGGGAAGAAGAGGTTCGGGAAGCCATGGGTCATGAGGCCGAGGAACGTCGACGGACCGTCGGCCCAGTACTCCTCGAGGGGGAGACCGCCCCGTCCACGGATCCCCATGCGGTTCAGCGCACCGGTGCCGAAGTCGAATCCGGTCGCCCAGGCGATGACGTCGAACTCCCGCAATCCGTCGGCCGTCTCGATCCCCGTCTCGGTCACCCGCTCCATCGGGGTCTCGGAGAGATCGACCAGCGACACATGGGGAAGGTTGAAGGCCTCGTAGTAGCCGGTCACGAACGGCGGCCGTTTCCCGGCGTAGCCGTGGTCCTTGGGAATCAGCTTGTCGGCAGTCTCGGGGTCCTGGACGATGCTTCGGATCTTCTCGGCGATGAACTCGCACCACTCCGCGTTGGCATCCTTGTTCATCAGCATGTCGGTGTAGTTGCTGATCATCTTGGCGAAACCAAGGCTGTTCCATATCGTCTCGTAGAACGCCCACCGCTCCTCTCTCGAGTCATCAAAGGTGGCCCGATCGTGCGGGCCGTGCAGGAACCCACTCTGCGAGGTGTTCAGCGTGTCCCGCATCGTCTCGAAGTTGGCCTTCAGTTGAGCCTGCTCGTCCGGCGTGATCGGCGAGTTGTTCAACGGTGTGCACCAGTTGGGCGTGCGTTGGTACACGGTCAACGAGGCAACCTCGGCCACGATTGCCGGGATCAGCTGCACCCCGCTGGCACCGGTGCCGACCACGGCAACGCGCTTGGCTGCGAAGTCAATCGGCGTCGTCGGCCAGAGCCCCGTATGGTGCGACTGTCCCTGAAAGTTCTCGCGCCCGGGCACGTTCGGGAAGTTGGGCACCGACAGGATGCCGGTGGCGGCGATGAGGTAGTGCGACCGGAGCTCGGTGCCGTCGCTCGCCCCCACCGTCCAGGTCCCCGAGGACTCGTCGTACACGGCCGAGGTGACCCTGGTGCCCAGCTGTATGTGGTCGCGGAGGTCGAACCGGTCGACCACGTAGTTAAGGTAGCGCTCGATCTCCGGTTGCGACGAGAAGTGCTCCTGCCACTCCCACTCGTGGAACAGTTCCTTCGAGAACAAGTAGGCGTAGGTGTAGCTCTCGGAGTCGAATCGGGCTTGTGGGTAGCGGTTCCAGTACCACGTGCCCCCCACGCCGCCCCCCGCCTCGATCAACCGGGCCGAGAACCCCGCTTCGCGGGCGCGATAGAGCTGGTAGATGCCGGTGATGCCGGCGCCGACGACCAGCACGTCGACGTCGGGAAGAGTGGGACGCGAGCTATCGTCGAGAGGGGGTTCGAGTGATTCCATGCATCCTCTGCTTTGTCCCTTGCTCATCGTCGATGGCACCATGCCCGCCGTACTACCCTGGGCGAGAATAGACCAACCGGTCGGTACAGGCAACCGGTTCCGGGGCCCGTGCATCGTCTCGGTCGGGACTGGGGCCCGCGCCCAATGGTCGGGACGGTTCCCGTCCAGGGATGCCCGTCGGAGGCCCCTTCGAGGCCGCTGGTCGCTCCCTAGGACGGGTACCTAGTACTCTACGTTGGCACACAGCCCAAGGGAGGGGCGTCCATGCGGGCAATACGAAATGGTCTACCGGAGGTCGCGGTCGTCGATGTCGACGAGCCGGATGGCGACGGAGCGCTGATACGGGTGGCGGCAGCGGGTATCTGTGCCTCCGATCTCCAGTACCTCAAGTGGGGGAGCCGGGAGATCGCCGGACACGAGTTCGCCGGCGTCCTTGACGACGGTACGGCAGTGGCCGTCGAAGCGATCTTCGGATGCCGAGGCTGCCCACAGTGCGATCGAGGCAACTTCAACCTGTGTGCGTCCGGGCCCACGGCGCTGGGCATGACGTCGTCGGGTGGGATGAGTGAGTACTACCGTGCCCCGCGGCACGCTCTCATCCCGCTCCCGCCCGGCCTCGATCTCAAGGACGCCTCATTGGTTGAGCCCGCCTCGGTCGCCTTACACGGCTGCCACCTGGGATCAATCGGCTCTGACACCCGCGTTGCCGTGGTGGGCGGTGGCGCCATCGGCATGCTGGCCGCAGCTTCAGCACAGGACCTGGGTGTCGACGAGGTGGCCGTCGAGGTGCGCCATCCCCACCAATTCGATGCCCGCGATCTCATTGGCGCCGTCGCCCCCTCGGGCCAGTACGACGTGGTCCTCGAGACGGGAGGAACCGAGAGCTCGCTGCACCGTGCCGTGGAACTGGCCCGACCGGGAGGCACCGTGGTGTACATGGGGCTGTTCGATGACATCGCATGGCCCAGCGGGGAGTCCTTCATGAAAGAGGTCGCCATCCGACCATCACTTGGTTACTGCGGCCACAACGGCCGACGTGAGTTCGCTGAGGCTGCGGACATACTGGCCTCGCGCCCGGAGCTGGCGCCCATGCTCATCACCCATCGCTTTCCCCTCGAGGACGCGGCCGAGGCATTTCGCGTGGCCCGGGACCGATCGGCGGGAACGTTCCGCGTCGTCGTCGAGCCTTGACACCGATTTCGCCGGGTCTCGGAGTCGAGCCGGAGATGGGTACGAGGATCGGGGTCGCCTCCCCATATAGTCGGCAGAAACGATCCGCTGTGCCCCTCAATCAGGAGGTGCCGATGACCCGACAGCTGCCAGGAGCTGGTGATCTCGATGAGCGTCCCCTGCCCGCCGATGAGGTGGGGCTGCTCGAGGGACTGACGACCACCCGAGCCATCCGCCGCTACACCGGGGACCCGGTACCTGATGAAGCCCTCCGGGCCATGCTCTTCGCTGCGACCAGGGCGCCCAGCGGCTCCAACCGGCAGCCGTTCCGATTCGTGGTGCTGGTGGACGGTCCCCGAGCCCGGGAGGCCAAGCAATTGATGGCCGAGGGTGCACGGAGGATCTGGGCCGCCAAGCGGGACCGCGATGGCTACGATCGCGGCAGCGGTGGTGAGCCGGAATCCCCCAAGGCGCGGATGGCCCGCACCATGGAGCACTACGTCGAGCACTTCGCCGAGGTCCCGGTGCTGATCCTGCCGTGCCTGGTTCGCTACCGGGAACCGACGCCGACGGAGGGCGCATCGGTCTACCCGGCCTGTCAGAACCTCCTCCTCGCGGCGCGTGGCCTCGGCTACGGGGGCGTATTCACCGCCATGCACCACTATGTCGAGCCCGAGCTCCGGGCCCTTCTCGGCATCCCCGACGGAGTGTTCCTGGCCGGGACCATCACCATCGGAAAGCCGGTCGGGCACCATGGGCCCGTGCGGCGCCGGCCCCTCTCCGAGCTCGTCTACAGCGAGGAATGGGGACGGGCCCCGGACTGGGCGACGGATCCGCCTGGGGCCGAGCACACCTCTGCCGGGCCACCCAAGGCGTCTGCTAATTCTTGACGGCCTACGGCCGAATCGGCTGTGTTACCGTTCGTACGAAAACAATCGTTCCGCGTGGACTTTGGTCCACTCAGGCTTTGGAGACACTCATGACAGGTCGGGTCGAAGGGAAAGTTGCATTCATCACCGGAGCGGCACGCGGCCAGGGCCGGAGCCATGCCATCCGGTTGGCCGAGGAAGGTGCCGACATCATCGCCGTCGACATCTGCGAGCAGATCGAGTCCAACCTGTATCCCCTGGCCACCCCGGAGGACCTGGAGGAAACGGCGAAGGCGGTCGAGAACCTCGGCCGCCGCATCATCGCCCGGAAGGCCGATGTCCGGGACCGGGCCGAGCTCAAGGCCGTGCTGGAGGAGGGTGTCCGCGAGCTCGGCCGTCTAGACGTCGTCGTGGCCAACGCCGGGATCATGCCCATGGGCACGACGAACCCCATGGACTTCGTGGACGCCACCGACGTGGACCTGATCGGCGTCATGAACACGGTGGCGGCGGCCATTCCCCACCTGCCCGATGGCGCGTCGATCATCATCACCGGCTCTAATGCCGGGTTGATGAGCGGCACCACCGACACCGGGGCCATGGGAGGCGGTGGGTCGGGCTACGCCTGGTCGAAGAAGACGCTGGTCGGTTACACAGAACAGATGGCCATGAACCTGGCCGCGCGCATGATCCGGGTCAACGCCATTCATCCCACCAACTGCAACACGCACCTCATTCACAACGAGGAGCTGTACCACGTGTTCCGCCCCGATCTCGAGAACCCGACCAGGGAGGACGTCATCCCTGCGTTCACGTACTTCCAGGCCATGCCCATTCCCTACGTGGAGACGGTGGACATCTCGAACGCCGTGCTCTTCTTCGCCTCCGACGAGACCCGCTATGTCACCGGTCAGCAGCTCCGCGTCGATGCCGGCTCGTTGCTGCGCTGGCCGAACGGCCCCAAGTAGCGACGTGGGCGCAAGGCAGGTCCGTCCCGGCCAGCCCGGAGAGACCTAGCGATGGACGACATCGAAGCGATCAAACAGGTCAAGGCCCGCTACTGCCGCACCATGGACACCAAGGACTGGGCGGCCATGCGTCAGGTGTTCACTGACGACGTGACCATGGACACCTCGTCTTCGGGGGGCGGCGTGGTAACCGGTGCCGACGACTTCCTCGCCTTCCTGGTCGGGGTGATCGGTGATGTCGTCACCGTCCACCAGTGCCACACTCCCGAGATCCAGCTCACGTCGGCGACCACGGCCACCGGTGTCTGGGCAATGGAGGACATGTTGCGGTGGCCGGACGGCTCGGAGATGCACGGCTACGGCCACTACCACGAGACCTACGAGGCGCACGACGGTGATTGGCGCATCAGCTCATCGACGCTGACCCGACTCCGGACGGACTTCACGTCGCCACCGGAGCTGTGACCGTCGCGCCCGCCGCGTGAAACGCCGGACGGTCGGCAGCCTGGAGGTATCAGTCGTCGGCATCGGCGGCAACAACTTCGGGACCGACTTCTTCGGCAAGCGATGTGACCAACGAGAGGTCACCCGCATCGTCAACGCCGCTCTCGACACCGGCATCAACCTGATCGACACCGCCGAGGAATACAGCATCACCTCCTTCCTGGGCGAGGGCCACTCGGAGGAGCTCATCGGCGTGGCGCTGGGTACCCGACGTGACGAGGCAGTGATCGCCAGCAAGTTCCTGAACAACAACGAGCAGGACCCTGAACAGCGGGGCGCAGCCCGCATCGTGGCCGCGGTCGAGGCCAGCCTCCGCCGGCTGGGGACTGACCGGATCGACCTGTTTCAGCAGCACCAGCCCGATCCACCGATGCCCTCGACGAGATCCTCTCGGCGCTCGACCGCCTCGTGCGGCGGGAAAGGTGTGCGAGGTGGGGTGTTGCAACTTCACGGCCGAGATGGTCGACGCGGCAACAGAAGCGGCAGAGCGCTCAGCCTCCCGTCCCTACCGCTCGTGCCAGGTGCAGTACAGCGTGCTCGAGCGGCCGGCGGAGGACGTGCTGACGGCGATCCGACTGAACGGTCTATCGATTCTCGCCTACTTTCCGCACGCCCACGGACTCCTCACCGGGAAATACCATCGGGGCCAACCACCGCCGCCCGACTCGCGGCTGGGGGCCGACGCCTTTGTCAGCACGATGTTCCGCGAGGACATCATGTCCCGGCGGCCGCCTCTTTCTGACGAGAGGCTCACCACCGTCGAACACCTCACCGCCTTCGCCGAGGAACGCGGGCGAACGCTGCTCGAGCTGGCCATCTCCTGGCTCGCCTTACAACCGAGCGTCGGCTGCGTGATCACCGGGGTCACCAAGGCAGAGCAGGTCCTGGCCAACGCGGCCGCCGCCGACTGGGTGCTTTCGGTCGACGACCTCGTGGGGATCGAGGCCATCGTGGGCGCGGGGTGTACTCCCGGTAGCCCAATGGCTATCGGCCGACGGCAGACTCGAGCTGGGACTTGTTCATCTTCGACCGCCCCTTGACCCCTTTGCGCCGAGCCTCCTCGTACAGCTGGTCGCGAGTGCGTCCACCTGAGCCCCTGTGCGATCGAAGCCCACCACGTCGCCCCGAAGAGATGTCGTCCGTCGATGTTCTACTGGCCGATCGGGCCTCACCGGAGCGTGCACGCTCCTTGTTCACGGTGCGAGCGGCGATCTCCTCCGCCTCGGGTTCCGAGTCTCCCCGCTCCTCCAACCCCTCTTTGATGTGCTCGTACTGACGTTCCCGCTTGTCGCTCCAGGCTTGCTGTGGCACGACACCCTCCTGCCTTACATTTTCTTCCGTTGAAACAAGCTGGTGCAATACCTACCCAAGTGCGGAGCGGACTACGCCGTAGGCACTCCTCGTAGCGGCTCAACGCCCCCGATAGGTGACGGCACCATGTTCATGAGGAGACCTGTGCGCACGAGGAGCAGATGCGACGACCACCGACGAGAGACGTGATCGCCCGTACTCCACAGCTCTCACACCTCAATCCGACAAAGACACGATCGCTGGGCCTCCCGAGTGCGGCGCAGTATTCGTCTTCGAGGAGCCTTTGAACGTCCCCGTTCAGGGTCCACACGCCCGAGGCGGACCGGTCCACCAACCGGAAGTCGATGAGCTCGTGCATCAGAGACCGGAGACGAGCCTTCACCCGCGGCTCGACATCCGCGAATGCCCCCGACGAGCCCGGCTGCTCAGGTGAGTCGATGGCGGTTCACTTCCCCACTACATCCCGCGTGAAGCCGCTGGCCTCAGTTCTTCCTGGCCTTGCCTCCCTTGAACAGGTCGCGCCAGTCATCTTCTGAAACCTCCACTTCGAAGCGCTTGGCCGCGGCCATGATGCGCTTCCACGCTCGGTCTCTCTCGGCATCGCTCACGCCTTCGACTTGATCAAAACGGGCGATGGCATTCCGGACATGCCCGGCGTCAGTAAGCGGCTCCTTTCGTTCCGAGGGAAAGGCAAATTCTGACCGGGAAAGGCGATCCTTCTGCGAAGTGCTCATGCCCTCGCTCTGAGTTGGAACCTCCTCACCGCGTGCCCTGGCACTCTGTACTTGCCGGGCCCGCTTGAGATTTTGCCGCGCCGCTTCCTTTTGTTTCGCCGTCGCCATAACCAGGTCCTCCTGCTCCTCGTGCCGGGATCGGGTGCGATCGATCACCCCATGGCCTCGGGTACTTGTGCTACCCCATTCGGGGCAGAGTTAACACGAAACGTAGGTTCGGCGGCTCCAGGCCGGGAACGCGGCTCAGCAAGCCATTCCCTGCGCCGTCGATAGCCCGGCCTCGCTCGGCACACGAATGATGACGCTCAGTCGTCCCAGGTGCCGGGCAGGACCCTTGTGGGACATGCCCCAGAGGTCAGCGGCGAAGATCCCCACCCCTTCGGTCGTCCACCCACCATGCCAGCCGGCTAGGCGCGACCGTTCCGGTCGGTGATGCAATCGTGCGCAATCCGTTTGGACCCGGTGCTCCATGACCGTTTGGATCTCATCATCCGACGGAACCCGACGACACTCCCAGGTGTAGACCCCGAGCAAGCTTCCAAAGACGGTGCGGAATGTCTCACCCTCCACATCGTCCTCGACCCGTTCGGCGTCGTACCCGGTCGGCTCCCCTTCACCTGGACGTGCTCGTATTGCTGTCTGGGTACCGCGATCTGCTTCCTCGCTGGCTTCGTGTGCGTTGCTCATGGGTCCTCCTCGTCGGTCGTGGCCGGCCCTCCGGCTGATGCCCGCCACCTTCCACACTGCGACTCGAACCTGGCAGCCGGCCAAGGAGGATCCGTGGACATCCTGTGAACATGTGGCTTATTCGGGCCGCCCCACCGCGGCGGTATCGAGGTCGGTCACCGGTTGACCGACCGACTCAGCCACCGTGGCCATTGCCCCGTCAAGCAGTTCGAGGTCCCGCAACGTGAGCACGGCCGCGCTGGGCGAGGCGCCCGGGCTGCGCAGGGACCGCTCGAGGTCATCGAAGATGGAGGCCGACCGCACGTAGGGTTTCGCCGGCCGCTCACCCCGCAAGCGAGCAGCCAGTACCGCGGTCGAGGCACTGAACACGTTCCGTGCCTCACGCACCTTGCTCGTGGCCGTCCGGCACGGCGCGGACACGAGGGCCGCGTCGAACACCAGGTTACGACCGTAGTTGCGGGCGGCGGTAGCGGCGCCGAGGAATCGGGCCACTTGCTGGTCCTGGTCGGTCCAGCCTCCAGGGCTCAACGGTCGGGCGGTGGCGTCGAGCGCCTGATAGGCAGCGTCGATCTGGCGCCCCCACGCCCGAAGGTCGTCCGAGTCCTCGTTGCCTTCCAGCCGCCGCGCCCCTCGGTCGGCCACGGAAGCCAGCGCGTCGACCAAGTCCGCGGCAGCGACACCTACCACTCTGCTGGTGGACAGTGGGAACACCACCACCACGGTGAGGATGGCGGCACCCGCTCCGACGGCGGTCTCGGCCAAGCGGTTGAACAACAGGCCGTGGGAGAACTCGCCCAGCGACAAGTAGACCTGGGTCAGGGCGACGGTGATGGCCATCGCCATGAAGGCGTAGTTGACGCGGACGAGGTAGAGGCCAAGGAACAACGAGGCCAGCACCACCACGACTGACCAGACGCTGTGATGGCCCACCACGTAGACGAATGCCGTTCCCACGACGACACCGACGACAGTCCCGATCACCCGGTAGACGGCCTTGCGAACCTGTTCGATCGACGTGTTGGTGCCGGCCAGGGCGAGCACCGCCGCGATCACCGCCCAGTAGAAGCGCTGCGGATCGATCACGCTGCCGGCCACGATGGCAATGGTGACCGCCACAGCAGTCTGAATGGCAGCTCGTCCGTAGAGCGGAAGGGCCAGCCAGTTCGACCGCCCGGTGCGCCGGAGCGCCGATGCTTCGGCCGAGACGCCGGCCGAGCCGGGCAGCCACCCAGCCTGCAGGGCAACGGCCGGCCGGAAGGCATCGCCCTGGCCCTCATCGGACGGGTCGGCGTCACCGCCGGCCCCGTGGGTGGAGGCAGGCTCGGCGGCGCGCAGGGTTCCGAAGATATCGACCGATCGGGCAAAACGATGGAGGATGACCCGCTCGGTCGGGTCCGCCGGCTCGTCCTCGGATATCGAGGCGGCGAGGTCGCTCGCCACGCCGATCGCTTGCTCCGGTCGACCGGCGGCCAACTCCCCAAGCGCCCGACGCACCGCCTGGCGATGGCTCGGGGACAGCTTCATGGAGGTGAACGCCTCGACGAAGCGGGCGACGTTGGTGAGGGCAAGTTCGGTATCAAAGAGCCGCTGGTGTAGGGCGAGGACGTCCCGTCGGCGTTCGCCCTCGACCTGACCGAGCTGCCCCTCGACGATAAGCGCTGCCTCGTTGAGGCAGATGAGCTGTCGGCGCAGCTCCCGTCGCGCCCGCTCGCTGGGGGCGTCGAACAGCTCGACCGCCAGGAGAAGGATCTTCTGGGACCTCGCCCGGTACGATCGCATGGCTCGCTGTACCGCTCGATCGGGCTCGGGCCGGAAGATCAGCGTCCGGACGACGGCCCCAACGGCCACGGCGAGCCAGATTTCGGCTATGAGCCAACCCACCTGATCCAGACGGACCTCGCTCGAGAGGAAATAACCGAAGAAGTAGCCGAGGAACATCAGGATCCCGCTGATCGATCCGCGTGGTCCGAACCGTCGGGCAAACGCGCCGATCACGAGTAGCACCACCATTCCCACCAGGGCCGGCACCCGATGGGGCCCGATCCACAGTCCGAGTGTCAGGGCGGCGCTGGTAATCACGCCTATGAAGACGAGAGTGATCGATTGGCGGGCGATGGTCGAGTCGTTGACGCTGACAGCTGTGTTGAGCGCGGTCACCCCGCCCAGCAGCATGGCGATGACCAATGCGTCGTGATGCTGCAGGGCAAGCGCTGCGGTCTGGGCCGAGCTCATCACCGGACGGGCAGGGAGATCGAGGGTGCCGGTGGCCGAAGCGAACCACCATTCGACCAACAGGGCGAGGGCAATCGTGATCGCGCCTCGAGTGGCCACGATGAGTCGGTTGAAACCGGGATCCGATCCGGCCAGTCGGTCTCCGAGCGTTCGCCACGTCCACTGCGGTGGCGCGACCTCACCGCCCGGCGCCGGCGTCACCGCCGCGGCTCCCGTGTAGTCAATGGCCCGACTACCGTCGAAGGCGACTCATTGAACAGGCACCTTCACCGGAAACATGCACCAAGAGCTGGGGCTACATGAAGGTTTGCAGCGCCCATCTTCCGTCCTCCTACTCCGCAGAGCGCCCCTTGGTCGCTACCCGAGGACGACCCATTCCAAACTCGCCTGGGCAAGCTGCTTCGATTGGGCACGAGGCCGACAGGCTGGTCAGGGACGCCCGAACTCACCTGGCCGCGCTCTGGCTAACTCTCGACGGACCGATGGTGACCCTTCTGTCTGGGTCCACCGACCGGGGTTCGTGGCAATCTCCGCCGCCGCCACTGACCGATTCTTCCTGGTCCTGACGACTTCGCACAGATATATTGTGCGTACGCACACCATCAATGTAAATTAAAGACATGGATGCACATGACCGGTTGGGTGCGCTCGTCGGGTTACTGCGGCGGGACGGTCGCGTAGAGGTGGCGGAGGCGGCCGAGGCGTTCGGCACCGCCGAAATGACCGTTCGCCGTGACCTCGATCGCCTGGTGGCCATGGGCATGGCCCGGCGGGTACGGGGCGGGGCCATCAGCCAGTTGATGCGCGGCGAGGAGCTGCCCTTCGCCATGCGCGCAATTGAGCACACCGAGGTCAAAGAGCGCATCGCACAGGTGGTGGCGGCAGTGCTCCAGGACGGCGAGGCCGTGCTGCTCGACAGCGGCTCCACCACGATCAAGGTTGCCCAGGCGCTGGCGGACCGGCGGTTGACGGTCATGCCGATGTCGCTGCACATCGCAGCTGAGTTGTCGGCCAGTGAATCGGTACGGCTGTTGATGCCCGGTGGCGAGATCCGCCCGGGTGAACTGGCCATGGTCGGCCCCTTGGCGGTAGCCAGCATCGCCGCTTTGCGGTTCGACACGCTGGTACTCGGTTGCTGCGGCCTTTCCGACGGGCGGGTCACCGCTCATGACCTCGGCGATGCCGCGGTCAAGCAGGCCATGCTCGGATCGGCAGCCCGGGTGATCCTTGTCGCCGACGGCTCCAAGTTCGGCCAGACGGCGATGGCCGTGGTGTGTGATGCCACCGCCGTTGACATCGTCGTCACCGACGAGACGGCCCCGAGTGATGCTGTCGACGGGTTACGGGCCGCCGGCATCGAAGTGCTGCCTGCCTGACATGGCGGTGGCCACCGCGGAGCCCCAGGATGCCGTGGCCGATCGGCGGACGCGGACGGCAACCGTGGCTGTGTTCTTCACCCACGGGCTCCTCTTCGCCTCGTGGACCGCCCACATCCCCCAGGTCAAGAACCATCTCGGATTGACCGATGGGACCCTGGGCCTGGCCCTGCTGGGCGCTCCAGCGGGATCGGTGTCGGCGATGCTGGTGACGGCCCGGCTGTTGCCCCGGTTCGGAAGCAAGGGCATGGTGCGCGCCTCACTCATCGGGTATGGCGCAGCCGGGATAACGGTCGGCTTGGCCAGCTCGCTACCGGAGCTGTTCGCTGCCCTCTTCGTCTGGGGAGCGTTCCAGGGTGCCCTCGACGTGTCAATGAACACCCAAGCCGTCGCCGTCGAACGGTCCCAGGGGCGTCCACTGATGTCGGGGTTCCATGGTTGCTGGAGCCTCGGCACCTTCACCGGCGCCGGCGTCGGTGTCGCCGGTGTGGCCATCGGCCTGTCCTTGACCGTACAACTCCTCCTGCTCAGCGTGCCGGCACTGATCATCGTCGAATACCTCAGCTCCCGGATGCTGCCGGACACCCCGAAGCCTTCGGACTCCCAATCCGCCCATGGTGCGGTGGGCCGATTCTCGAGGCCGGTCCTCCTCCTGGGCGGCATCGCCTTCGCTTCCATGCTGTGCGAGGGCGCCAGCGCCGACTGGGCAGCGGTCTACCTGCGAGGTCCCCTACACATCGGCGCGGCGCTGGCCGGAGTCGGGTACGCCGCCTTCTCGTTCACGATGGTCGCAGTCCGACTGTCGGGCAACCGGCTGCTGACCCGGTTTGCCGCCCGATCGCTCCTCCCCGTGCTGGCGGCCGTGGCCACCGCCGGGTTCTGTGCCGGGCTGTTGAGTCAGGACGGGATAGCGGTCATCGCAGGGTTCGCCTGCCTCGGCATCGGCCTGGCCTTGATCGTCCCCACGGTCTTCAGCGCCGCCGGGCGCCTGCCCGGCCTCAATCCGGGAACCGCCATCGCCACCGTCTCCGCTTGTGGATGGTTGGGATTCGTCTGTGGGCCGCCCCTCATCGGACAGCTCGCCTCGATTGCCTCGCTTTCCGTGGCCCTCGGGGTGATACCGGTGCTCACAGCCGGGATCGTCCTTTCGACGGCCCTGTCGCCGGCGCTCGCCAATCACCGGCCTGGCGGTTCATCGTGATCACCCACCTGCTGGTCGACTACGGCGAGGTGATCAGCAGGCCGCAACCGGCCGACATCCTCAACCAACTTGCTCGGCTCGGTGGCGTGAACCTCGACGAGCTACGCCAGCGCTACTGGCGCTACCGACCCGACTATGACCGGGGCCTATCGTCGGAGGCGTACTGGTCATCGGTCCTCCACCGGCCGTTGGCGGCCGACGAGCCGCTGTTGGGACACCTGGTCGACACCGACATTGGGGGCTGGCTCCACCTCAACCCCCACACCCTGCGGATCCTGTTCGCATCGGCCAGCCGAGGCACCCGGCTTGCCCTTCTCTCCAACGCGCCCCATCCTCAGGCGGATAGGATCGACAGCTTCGGCTGGGCCAGTCTCTTTACTCACCGCCTCTACAGCTGTCGCCTTGGCGTGGTCAAACCCGAGCCGAGGATCTTCGAACGGGCCCTCGATATCATCGGGGCCGCACCGGAACAGACGTTGTTCGTCGACGACAAGGCGAGCAACACCGAGGCTGCGGCCCGGCTCGGGATCCATTCCCTCACCTTCTCGTCGGCCGCCGACCTGGCCCGGACCATATGCGACCTCTGTGCCGGCCACGACCGTCCTTCGAGGTTCTCGATCAGCGATGCCATGGCACCTTTCTTCCCTGGGTAGTCCAGGTCCTGCCCGTGGGCCGAGTTCGATGTCGCATCGTTCCAACGTTGGACGCTGCGTCCGGTCGCCCCGTTGGACGGGGCGTCCATCGCCGGGGAATTCTGGCTGACCAGGAAAACACAGTCCGGTCGGATACGGCCTCGGGCTGCCCGTCGTGGGGAACGTGGAGCGTCGTCAGCGCAAAACGGTCGTAGGAGAGCATGTCGGGCGCACCTACGGTTTCGGGTGTGGGTCCGGCACAGACGTCAACAACGTCTCGCCACGGCGCGGCGTCCATCATGGTCGTGCTGGTGAGACCATCGAGGTCAAACAGGCAGGCCCACATGTGGTCGGGCAGGCCCCTGACCGAGGTGATCCCCGTTAGCCGGGCGACGGCGGCGGGCGCTCCGAGTACGGTACCGGGCAGGCGGACCATACGGGAAAGTCTGCAGCATCAACGTAAACGTGGAGTGACTGGTGGATGAACGTTCGGTCGCAGCCCGTTCTGGTGTTTGTTGTCGGTACCGGTCCCCGGCCATCCGCTGGTTGAAACCTGAACGGAGCGGATGGCCACATTGGTAAAATGAACGGGCTCTCTGGCGTAATTCCGGCAACGGATGACGTCGGCCGGCGACCCCCTTCATGTGATGTTCGACGAAGGACCTGATATTGAAGTGCAAGAACTGCGGGGATGCCCTCCCCGTCGAGAGAAGCAAGAGCGGATACGACTACTGCACCAAGCCCGCATGTGTCGAGGTGTGCATGCGCAGCCCGAACGTGGTCGCTATCCACGTCAACAAGTCGAACGACCAATACGTGCTTCGTAAGGATTTGGACATTCCTCAGGTTGCCGGTCGGACTCGGGTTGACGGTGGGCACTACGGTGCCCCACCGCGACCCCGCCGCGCTTCTCGATCAGGATCCCTCACTGATGGGCAGCGGATTGACCGCATGCGCCGCGAACTCGAAGCCGAGCTCGAGGAGTGCACGGACCAGGTGGAGCGCTCTCGGCTCATCGACACGTACAACGCGCAGGTCCGCCGTATGAACATCCGATATCGGAGGATCGGTCTCTACCCCCGAGAGGCTCGAACCAAGCAGGGGACCTGACCGTACGATCACCTTCGTCCCCACGATGGGCGAAGCAATGGGCTCGGACCCCGGCGTCCAACCGCACGGTGGACGTCAGACTACGACGCTGGCTTCGTCCACCGCTTCGGCATCACCCGTGGCGGCAATCCCGTCAGCCGACGGCACCGCCGGAGCACGACGGGCGGCATCCCGCGCCGGGTGGGCCGTAATCAAGATGCCGCCTGTCACTGCCCCCAGAACCAGGATTCCGACGGCCCATTCACTGGCCACGGCGAACCCATGGACCGTCGCTCTCGACGCGAGGTCGGCTCCTTTGGTGTGAGCAACGAGATAGGCGGCCGTAGCCGTGGCGGCGATGGTGTTGAGCAGCGCCGTGCCGATTGAGGCCCCAATCTGTTGCGACGTGGTCGTCATTGCCGATGTGACCCCCACGTCCCGTGGGTCGGCGTTGTTGGTAGCCGTGCTGATGCAGGGAACCATGGCGATCCCGAGGCCAAGGCCCAAGAGGAGCTCGGCCGGGAGCACGTGGGTTACGTAGGACGATTCCGGGGTGAGCTGGGTCAGAAAGAGAACACCGGCGGCAGCGATCAGGAGGCCGGGGACGACCAGGAGCCGGGTACGCACGTGGGGCATGAGACGGCTAGCCAGCTGTGTTGCCGCCACGCCGTTCATGGCCATCAACGGCAAGAAGGCCACGCCCGTCTTGAGCGGCGAGTAATGGTCGACCGTCTGGAGCAGGTAGGTGAGGAACAGGAACGTTCCGAACATGCCCGTCACTGCCAGCATGATGGTCAGGAACGAGCCGGCCCGGTTCCGGTTCTTCACCACCCGAAGCGGCAACAGCGGATTCGGTCCCTTCGACTGCCAGAAGGTGAAGCCGACCAGGAGGACCAAGGCGATGATCAGTGGGCCGACCACTCCAGCGGACCGCCAACCGTCGGCGCCGGCCTGACCCAACCCGTAGACCAGGGCCACCAGCCCGCCACAACCGAGCACGACGCCGAGGAGGTCGAGCCGGACGCCGGGCGTGCCCCGTCCGCCCGGGATCAACGTGAAGGCGCCGAAGGCGACGAGAGCGGCGATGGGCAGGTTGACGAACAGGCACCAGCGCCAATCGAGATACTGGGTCAAGAACCCGCCAAGGATGAGGCCGAAGGCAGCGCCGCTGATGGCAATCGTGGCATAGATCCCAAACGCCCGACCTCGCTCGCGTGGGTCGGTGAAGGTGGTGCTCAACAACGAGAGCACCGAGGGAGCCAACAGGGCTCCGAACAAGCCCTGCAGGCCCCGGGCACCGATCAGCATGACCGTGGATTGGGCTGCGCCCCCGAGGGCCGAGGCCGCTGCAAAGCCCACTACTCCGATGATGAGGGTCCGTCTGGTCCCGATCATGTCGCTGATCCGCCCACCCAGAACCAGGAACCCGCCGAAGGCCAGGGTGTAGGCGGTCACGACCCATTGACGGTCGGCGTTCGAGAACCCGAGCCCGTGTTGGGCCGAGGGCAGGGCAATGATCATGATCGTCGAGTCGAGCACCACCATGAGCTGTGCCCCGGCGATGACAACGAGGATCCACCAGTGGGCTCTCGTCGGACCGGAGGGCGCCTCGGGCGCCGCTGTTGTCTTGAGCGCGGTCATGTGGTCAACCTCAACATGGTGACGGGGTGGTTCGGCGGGCACCTGACGAGCTGAGGATCCGGTCCACTTGAGCCTGGCTCACCGGGCGGTGGGGCAACTTGTCCTTCGACGGACGCATCCCTGCGACCAGCAGATCAAGGTGGCGTCGCACGGCCTCGGGGGCGGCGCCGCTCGTCGTCTCGAGCACCCCTCGGATGGACCACAGAGCGAGGCTGATATCGGTGGTGGTGAGGTCCTCGCGTACCCGACGGTGCGCCTTGGCATCAGCCAGGAGGTCGGCGATCAATCGGCGAGCGACGCGAATCAATTCGTGATCGGCACTCCACAACCTCGGCAGACATCCAACGTGCTCGGCCTGATAGCGGCTCGAAGCTTCGAGGAAGTGCTCAAGGCCCGAGCCGTCAGGTTGCCCCGCCGCCTCTTTGGCCATGGAGATCGTCATGGCCAACACCTCGGTGACGAGCGCCTCGATCAGGGCGTCTTTTGTGGGGAACCGCCGGTAGAACGTGCCCATGCCAACGCCAGCGGCTCGGGCGACGTCAGCGACGCTGGCCTCGAGACCCTGCTCCTCGAAGACTCGACCAGCCGCCTTCAGCAGGCGTTCGCGGTTCTTGGCGGCATCGCTGCGGAGGGGCCGAACGGCCGCATTCGAGAACATCAACCGACAGCGTTCGTGAAATGGCCATACGGAGAAGTCACTCCGCTTAGGTTATCAGGTAAGCGGAGTGATCCATCCACTTCCGGCCAGGGCTTATACCGGTTGGTACGTTCTCGGGGATGGCTCCCGCAGCCCTGGTCGGTATCGCTGTTGGCTCGTTCGTCAGCACGAACATCGACAATTTCGTTGTGACGACGGCTCAGTTCGCCGCCGCTCCACCGCAGCGCGTGTGGCGGGTCGTCGCCGGACAATTTCTCGGCTTCGCGTTCATTGTCCTGGTCAGCGCCGCTGCTGCCGGCGCCCTCTTCGAGCTCCCGACCCGGTGGGTCGGTCTGTTGGGACTGGTCCCCATCGCTTTGGGCATCCGGGGCCTGATGGCCCTGCGCCACCGGAATCAGGCCCAGTACGACGCTCAGACGTCGGTGGCACCCGGGCTGGTCACCGCGGCGCTTGTGACTGTCGGCAACGGCGGCGACAACCTGGCCGTCTATATCCCCATACTCCGGGCGAGCAAGCTTGCCGAGGGCGCCTTCTTCCTGCTTTGCCTGCTCGTGTTGGACGCCCTCCTGTGCGCCGGTGCCCTCCTCCTGGGCCGTCACCCGCGGACGCTCGTCTTTGTCGGGAAGGCGGGCGCGTACCTGATCCCAGTCGTCTACTGCGTCATCGGAGTGATCGTCCTGGTCAGATCGGGGACGCTGGACGGGTTGTTCTGAGCGCTGCCCGTGCTCCCGATCGCCCTCCCCCGGATCGCTGTCCGTTTATTCCTAACCGAGATGCGCCGCAGGTTGGCCGGGGACCCTTTGTATGCTGACGAAATGCTCCATCTCGACGTCCTCGATCCTCGTTCGATCGGGTCTCGATGCCCGGGCGTGGTGAGGTCCTCATGACTCCGCTGAGGGTCGCCTTCATCGGTCTGGGGAACATGGGGTATCCGATGGCTGGCCATGTGGCGGAAGCAGGGCACGAGGTCACCGTGTTCAACCGGACTACCTCGAAGGCAGCACGTTGGGTGTCCGAGCACGGAGGCTCGATGGCCGATGCCCCGGGTGGGGCGGCGGAGGGCGCCGACGTCGTCTGCACGTGCGTCGGGGGTGACTCCGACGTACGAGAGGTCGTGTACGGCGAACACGGCGTGCTCGCCGCGCTTGCCCCGGGAGCGGTGCTGGTCGATCACACCACCGCGTCAGCAGGGCTGGCCCGGGAGCTCGGTGAGACACTGGTAACCAGGGGTGGCGGCTTCGTGGACGCACCGGTGTCAGGTGGCCAGGTCGGCGCGCAGGCCGGGAGGCTCAGCATCATGTGCGGAGCGGACGATGTGACGCTTGGCACGGTCCGACCCGTTCTCGAGACCTATGGCGCGTTCATCACCCATGTCGGTCCGATCGGGCATGGTCAGCTGACCAAGATGGTGAACCAGGTTCTGTGTGCCGCGGCGATCGAAGGCGCGGCGGAGGCCCTCAACTTCGCCGTGACGGCCGGGCTGGCCATCGGCCCGGTCATGGACGCGGTGACCAAGGGAGCAGCCAACTCGTGGTACCTCGAGAACCGGGGGCGCACGATGGTTGCCGGACGGTTCGACTTCGGATTCGCCGTCGATTGGATGCATAAAGATCTCGGGATCTGCCTTGCTCAAGCCGAACAGCTGGGTGTCCCCATGCCGCTCTCGACTCTTGCCGAGGCGGACTATGGCGCGCTGCAAGCACAGGGGGAGGGACGACTCGACGCTTCGGCCGTGATCCGTTTGCGGAGTGCCGATACCGAGGCCGGCCAAGACTGAGGCCCCGCCGTCGGACTCAACCAAGGTGCGTCACCGGCTGGCCACGCGAGCCACAACGTGCGTTACCAGCGACCCCGGTACCGGTGGACAGCTCGGCCCGGCAGTTCGATGGCCCTGAATCGGTGTCGCTGCTCATTCGGAGCCGGCGCAGGCGCTACCAGCTGAGAAACGCCGGCGAGGTCCATGGTGTGGCGCACGTTTGCCGGGACGTTTCGGATCTGGGTGGTGCCCTCGACGGCCCGCACACGGCGAACCGTCCCGACCAATGCGCTGATGCCGACGCCGTCTATGGCATCGGCGTGGCTGAGGTCGATGACGATGTGGGTTCCGGGCCGCAGCAGGTCGTCTATGACCTGGCGGAGCAGCATGGAGCCCGTCCAATCGAGATTTCCCCACACGTTGAGCAAAAAGCTCGTACTTCGGATGGTCGTTTCGATCATGCGCCCCTCCCGGGTCCCCCTTTGCCCGGTTCGGCTCGAGTTGGTCATCGGCGCGATCGTCTTCTCGGTCTTCATGTCGCGGCTCCCAGCTGCTCATTATTCGCTCGTATTGCGCTATTCGGTCCACCGCGATGATCAGGTATGAGAGGGTGACCCGACATCACACGGGTCGGGTGATTCTCAACCCCCGAGCGCCGATGGCGACGCCGAGCTCTCGGCAATGGGAAGGTCCACTTCAATAGTGGTCCCAACCCCTTTGGCGCTCGCCACCATGAGCGATCCGCCCAGTGCCTCGACCCGATCCTGAAGTCCGATCAGCCCGGAACCGAGAGCCGGATCGGCGCCTCCGACCCCGTCGTCGCATACCCGGATCCGCAAGGTGTCATCCGCGACCCGGGCCGCGACGTCGACCACGGTGGCCTGAGCGTGCTTGGAGGCGTTCGCCAGCGCTTCGGACACCACGTAGTACCCGGCCACCTCGACGGCCTCTGGCAGGCGCTTCACGTCTTGGACCTCGAGCCGGACCGGGACTGCCGCCGTTCGAGCCACTGAGCGCAATGCGGGAGTGAGGCCCGCCTGTGACAGCACCGCGGGGTGAACGCCACGCGAAATTTCACGCAACTCGTCGAGCAAATCGTTCATGCCGGACTCGATGCTCAGCAGCTGCTCCCGAAAGTCGGCCGATTCGCCGGGCACGGTGTCGCGGACGCTTCGAAGCTTGAGGGCCAGCGTCACCAGTCGCTGCTGGGCGCCGTCATGAAGGTTCCGCTCGATTCGACGACGCACGTCATCGCCCGCCGCCACCAGACGAGCCCGAGAAGCGGCTAGAGCAACGCTCGCTTCGGCATTCGAGACCGCGGTGGCTATCAGTTCCGTGAACCTGGCAACGCGGTCCTCGGTGTCGGCAACCATCGGATCCGTGTCCGCAGTGGCCACGACGACGGCGCCCCACACCCGACCGGCGACGGCTATGGGGCTCGCCACCGCCGACCGTATGTGCAGCCGCATCCAGACCGCGGCGATCTCTCCGCCGAGAAGGGCCGGATCATCGATCCGCGTTGACCGGGCCCACCTCTGAACCGTCGTGGCCGGATACCATCCGTCGATCTTGAATCGGGTACTGATGTCCACCCCACTGGGATGCTTCTCCCATATGGCTTCAACCACAACGGTGTCCTCGGACTCGAAGCGAACCATCCACACGGAGTCTGCCTTGGCCAGCTTGCTCACCTCCTCGGCGACGGCAGCGAACAACCGATCTTGCGGCACCCCGGTGGCGACCAGCGTCGCTACCCGCCCGAGAGCCGCTTGCTCGCCGGCAAGCCACTCGAGCTTCGTCTGGCGCTCGGCGAGAATGTCGAGCAGGTGGGCGACCTCGGCCGCCTGCCGCTCGCTCTCCTCGCGCAACGCTCGCTCCTCCTCCACCAGTCGGAGCATGCTCATCCTGAGTGACAGCACTCGGGCCAGGCTGTTCAAAGTCGAGGTCTCCGACCGGCTCAGACCACTGGGGCCGGATCGGGCCACCACCAGCGTCGCCCCAAGAGGATGCTCGAGCCGTACTGACGATGCGGAGCACTTTCCGCACCCAGGCACCTGAATTGCGGTGTCATCTCCGGTCGCCGTTGCCCAGAGATCAGCCGCCGGCGCGGCCCCGGCGGGATAGCCGATCGACGCGATCAGGCGATCTGACTGCACGATCGCAACCATTTCCGCGTCGAAGGTCTCGGCGATGCGCTCCACCGCCTGCTGAGCAGCCGAGGCAACCGTCTCGGACGCCGTCAACGCAGCTACGAAACCAAAGGTCCCGAGGTGCTCTCGCCTCTGGGCCAGTCGGTCGGCAGCCGATGCTTCCGCACCCGAGTCCGCCATCGTCAACCCACGCTCAGCACGACAAGGGTTTGGTTGTGGAACCCGTGCACGCCCTTTGTTCGGGCAATCTCTCCGTAGGTGTAAAAGCCCGCCATCGGAGCGCCAGAGGCCATGGCCTCGATCCTGTCGATCTCCCCTTTGATTCCCTGTTCACCGAGCACGCTCCTCCGGGCAATGCAGTCGAACGCGAGCATGCCCAAAGGAGGTCGCCCATCCAGTGCCGACAGGGACTCGAGGCAGGCGGCGTCGGTGGCATGGAGCACCGAGTCGCGGTCTCCGGCCATGATCCACACCAACGACTCGCTGGGGATCTCGGCCAGGCACAGCAGTGATTGCTCACCGAAGTCCGCCCCTGCGATGAAGCGGACGTGCGCCTCTTCGCCTCGGCTCCCGAGACCTAGCGGGTGGGTAAGAGCGACCTGCGCCAGTTCCTCGGTGCTCGCGCACTCGGATGGAGAAATTCCCAGTCGCTCGAGGTAGTGCGACAGAGCGGGCCGTGCATCGAGACTGTAGATCCGGCTGCCGGCGCTCTCGGTAACCACCATCGGTTCTCCCACCGGTCGCCAGCCGTGCCTTACCCCGATACCGAGGGGTGCATCGGACCTCAATGCCGCCGCAACCACGGTGTCGGAATGCACCGAATCGCCGTACAGCTGGAACGTTCTCGTCATTCTCAGATCGTCGCCGGCACAACCTCCCACCAACGGAATGCCCGCCCCCAACGTCCCATAGACACCCCTCAGAATCTCCTGCTGGTCTCCGGCCAAGCCGTCGGTAAGGAGCATCAGCAGTTGGTGGGGGCGCTCAGCGTCCTCAGCAGCGTCCACCGCGGCCGCGGCGCGAACGCCAGCCCCCCGTAGGTCCTTCGATGCTCCCTCGGCCAAGGCCGTCCTCACCGAAAAGCCGGGACCGCCCAGAGCAGCAACGACGACGCCGGCGTCACCTGGACCGCCAGCGGCGATCTCTCCGGCCGTGGAGCAACCGATCAGCGGAACCCCTCCGGAACGGTCAGAGATCTGCCTGACCACCTCGACGACGTCCTGGCCTTGTGAGCAGAAGACGACCAGGAGCTTGGCGTCGACACCAATCAGCGCCGCGTCCGCCGCCCGGAACCCTGGACGGTCGTCCGATGGACACGCTCGACCGACGGCAAACCAGCGCGGCCGCTCCATTGCCACCCCCTGACTCGGATCAACAAGAGGACCTGCCCCAAAGTACACCCCGGCACAGATACCAGCTACCTGCAATGCATCGTTGACCATCGCCTGACATGCTCACTCTGTGGCACTCCGATGCCTTATCGTCGATGACAATGTCGACTTCTTGCAGGCCGCCACGGACCTGCTGGAAAGCGACGGGCTCGGGGTCGTGGCCGTGGCCACGACCGGCGATGAAGCACTGGCTCGCGCCGCCGACCTACGACCCGACGTGATCCTCGTTGACGTGTATCTGGCGAACGAGAGCGGATTCGACTTGGCGCAGCGGCTGAGCGATGGCGCCGGTACGGCACCCGCACCGATCGTTCTCATATCCACGTATGCCCAGCGCGACCTGGAGGAGCTGGTCACAGCCAGCCCGGCCGTCGGCTTCTTGTCAAAGGGCGAGTTGTCCGGGACCGCGATTCGCTCGGCCCTAGGACTGGGGGACAATCGGCCGGGCTAGTGCCTTCACCGGCTTTCGAGAAAGGTGAGGACGGCCAGGACCCGGCGGTGGTCGTCTTGTGTTTCGGGGAGTTGCAGCTTCGAGAGAATACTGCGCACGTGTTTTTCGACCGTTCCCTCGGCAACGAACAGGCGGTGCGCGATGCCGGCGTTGGAGTAGCCCTCGGCCATCAAGGACAGCACTTCCCGCTCCCGTTCGGTCAGGGCATCAAGGGGGTTGTGCTTGCGCCGCGACGAAACGAGCTCCTGAACCAGGGCGGGGTCCACAACCGACCCCCCCGCCACGATGCGCTCCACCGTTTCGATGAAGGACTCGATGTCCACGACCCGGCTTTTCAGCAGGTATCCGACACGGCGACCGCTGGCAATGAGATCCATGGCCTGTTCGACCTCTGCGTGAGCGGAGAGGACCAGGACCCCGATCTCGGGAAACTCCCTGCGGATCTGGGCTGCTGCCTCCAGTCCCTCCGTCGAATGCTGAGGCGGCATCCGGATATCCACGATAACCAGATCCGGGATCTGTTCACGGACCAGATCGAGCAATGCGTCGCCGGTGCCCACAGACCCTGCCACCTCGAATCCGGCCCGCTCGAGCAAGCTGGTTAGACCTTCGCGAAGAAGCACGTCATCATCGGCCAGGACGATCCGGGTGTCCGAGTGCTGGCTCTTGGCGAACCCCTGCGACACTGTCGGCTCCTCGAGTGGCGTTGCTGCCACGCCCTCGGCGCGACCCCAACACGTTACTCCTGCTCAGCCGCCGATCCTCTCCCGCTCCGCCCCACGCCTCCTGCAACGGCCACGCCGTTCCGAGGGGACGATCACGATCCATGCCAGCTAGCGGGGGCCCAGCGATGCCGGCTGTCCTCCATAGATGTTTCTGGCTGCCTTCGATGGCGGATGAAGCCATCGGGACGATCATGAGAGTAACGATCGAGGAGGAATGATGCGGGCGCTCAAGAGTTGCGATCATCTCCGAAACGAGACCTCCATGTCGGAGTCGCTCAGGCGTGGCGAGGTTCGGCCTCGTAGCCGCACCGGCCGAGTCCCGCTGCCTCCTACCGCGGTGGGGTCCCACGGAGGCGACGTTGGGCCGGCTCCTGCCCGTGGCGGAACGTCTGAAGCCGAGGCTCTGCTCCGGTTGGATGAGTTGGAGGGCGCCAACCCGGCGGCGCTGATGGTGGTGGCTGCGCTGCTCCTCGCCCAGGGAAGTCCAGGGGCAGCGAGAAAGGCAATTGCCCCACTCCTCGACGGCCCGATCTCTGTACCGGACCACGGCCCGTGGAGGGTGTATGCCTTGCTCCTCGAGGCAACCGCCCACAAGGCGCTCGGTGACGTCAGCTCAGCCGTGTACGCCCTCGAACGAGCGCTGGACGCGGCCGAACCGGACCGCGCGGTCCTGTCCCTCATCGTCCATTCCGAACCGGCACCACAGCCGTCGTCGGGCTCCACACACGCGCCGCCGGTCTCCCCCGTCGTCGATCTGCTCGGCCGTACCGGCGGGTACGAGGGCAACGGCCCAACGACAAGGCCGCAAGCCGTTGCGAGATGCCCTCAGCGATCGCGAGACACGAATCCTGCGTTTCCTCCCGACCCATTTATCGGCACCAGAGATAGCCAGCGAGCTCTATGTGTCGGTGAACACGGTCAAGACCCACCTCCGCCACGTGTACGCCAAGCTGGGAGTGAACAACCGAAAGCAGGCGGTCGAGCAGGCCCGTGTCCTTGGACTGCTCGTACCCTGATCGGGGTGGCATGTCGTGATCGACAGTTGCCCCTCGCTTAGCGCCGCTCGGCCGTCGAACGCCAAGGTTCGAGATCGTCAGGTCGTCGTTCCGGATCATCAAGTTAACGTTCCGTAGCAACTCTCGGGGAGGGCACCATGGAAGAGACCAGACTGGGTCGCAGCGAGCTCGCCGTGTCGAAGATTGCCTTCGGCACCTGGCAGCTGGGTGGAGACTGGGGTCCCACCGACGAGGCCGAGGCGGTGACCGCCATCCGGCAGGCAGCCGACCAGGGCGTGACCTTCTTCGACACGGCTCAGGCTTACGGATTCGGGCAGTCCGAAGCCCTGCTGTCCAAGGCGCTGGACGGACGGCGCGAAGGGCTGGTGGTGGCGACCAAGGGCGGCCTTCGGCCCACGGAGAACGGTGGGGTGTCCCGTGACGCCAGCCCAGCATGGATCCGGCACGGGGTCGAAGAGAGCTTGTACGCGCTGCACACCGATGCCATCGATCTCTACCAGGTCCATTGGCCGGACCCGGCGACGCCCTTCGAGGAGACGGCTGGCGCGCTGGCTGCGCTGGTGGCCGAAGGCAAGATACATCACGTCGGCGTGTCGAACTTCTCCGCCGAGGACATGGAAGCGTTCGGTGCCACACTGCCGATAGAGACGCTCCAGCCGCCCTACCACCTCTTCCACCGGGCGGTCGAGGCATCGGTACTTCCCTACGCCCGTGCGCACGACATCGGTGTGGTGGCCTACGGCCCGTTGGCCCACGGGTTGCTCAGCGGGGGCCTGCACCAGGACACCCGCTTTGCCGACGGCGACTGGCGGGCCAGCAGCGCCGACTTCCACGGCGACGTCTACCGGCGCAACCTGGCCGCAGTAGCCGGGCTCGAGCGACTTGCCCGCGACGAGCTTGGGGTCAGCGTCAGCCAGCTGGCCGTGGCATGGACGCTCGCCAACCCGGCGGTTGACGTCGCCATCGTCGGCACCCGCAACCCGGCCCATGTCCACGACGCCGTCGCCGCGACCGATGTGAAGCTCGAGCCCGACATCCTCAAGCGCATCGACGAGATCATGTCCGACACCCAGCCGATCGCCGGGCCGTCCCCAGAGGCGATGCCCGAATCCTGAAAGCGATGCCTCTGGATCAGGCGGCGACGACCTTCTCGGTGGGGTCGCACTGCATCAGCGTGGACAGGGTGCCGCCCATGATCTTGGCCTTGTCCACCTCGGGCAGTGGTTCGATCTCCTCCAGGAACGACAGGGGTTCCGAGAGTCCTTCGGGGTGGGGGTAATCCGAGCCGAACACGACGTTGTCCGTTCCGACCAGCTCGACGATGTTCAGCACGTCCTCTTCGAAGAAGGGGTGGACGATGATCGACCGCTGGAAGGCCTCCATCGGGTCCTCGTCGAATCCGCCCGGGTTCCGTTCGTAGAGCTTCTGGAATTGCTTGAGAGCGGTCGGGACCCACTGGCTGCCGTTCTCGACCGGCATGAAGCGAAGATCGGGGAACCGGGTGGCCAGACCGTGGCCGATGATCGAGTAGACGGTGTCTCGGATATTGCGGTACTCGCTGCCCACCAGATCTGAGAACATGCTCCTGGGGACGAAGGCGCTGAACTCCGACACCCTGCCGTCCCATTCGTTGATGTAGCGCTGGGCTCCATCGTCGGAGGAATGCATGCCGACCAGCACGCCGGACTCTTGCACCCGCTCCCAGAACGGGTCGTACTCCGGCAGGGCGAGCGAACGGCGGCGGCCACCGAAGTCAGGGACGGGCGCAGGCCGGATCAGGATCGCTCGTGCCCCGCGCTCCACGACGTAGTCCAGCTCCCGGATCGCTTCGTCTAGGATCGACAGGTTGATCACCGGCGTGGCAAAGATTCGGTTCTCGAAGTTGAAGCGTCCAGTGCTCGTGCATCCACTCGTTGAGCGCGTGCACCACGACGGCAGTGGCCTTGGGGTCGTCGGCCAGGCGCTCCTCGAGCAGGCTGGCCAGGGTGGGCCACATCATCGCTCGGTCGACCTGCAGCTCGTCCATCAGGATGATCCGGTCTTCCGGGTTGAAGAACGCCGGCGGGTGACTCGATGTACTTGGGCGGCATGCCCGGCAGCCGGGGCTCGTTCTTCGCCTTGACGTTCAGCCCGACCGTCGTGCCGACCGAATGCTTCGACGAGGGATTCTTGATCCGGAACTCCAGCTCCTGCGCCCCGGGCGGCGCGACCTTGTTGAAGGTCGGATTGGGAATGTAGTCGCTGATCACGTTGCGCAGCGCGATCTTCGTCCGCCCGTTCACCTGCACGAATTTCACCAGGCCCTCGTACTCGGCCGGTAGGTACTTGGTGAACGCATCGGTCGTCTCATACATGTGATTGTCGGCATCGAACACCGGATAGCTCACACTGATCGACATGGGATTCCTCCTCTGAATGGACTTCCGGGCACCGGTAGGCCGAACCCGTGCAAGACGAGCCCGTGTGATCGCGAATTGTATTTGGTGTCAATTGTATCCGATGCCCTCGGACCGAGCCCTCGTGGCCAAGGCTCAAGCTCGGCAACCGAGCAGGCACCACACTTCGCTGTTACGCGGCTGGGTGATGCGTGGAAGCACGGCCACCGCCACGGGCAATGAAGTTCCAACGGGATCGCTCACCTCAGGGAGGCATCTGTTCTACGTCAGGAGGCGCTTGACCGCATCCACAACGGTCTGGCGCCGGTAGTTGCGGAAGGTGGTGGCGGCGACACCCAGTTCTGGGTTGGTCGTCGCCCACGAAGTGGCGATCGCTTGGATCAGCGAGAGAAGCTGGATCGGCTCGAAGTGCTTGGCCAGCGCACCTTCTCGCTGGGCGCGTTCGAGGCGCTCCAGCCGTACCTGGTTGATCAGGACGACGGCCTGCAGGCCGACACCTGTCGGCCGCTCGAGGCGATACCACGTGGACAGTCGCAGGGCCGCCGGGTCGTCCTCGAACCAGTCGAAGAGCCGCCCGGCATAGCTCGGGAGGTCGCTGACATCGAAGTCCACCCGCCCCAGCGTGGCGCCGACATGGGTGCTGAAGACGGTATCGAACAGCTCGTCCTTGCTCCCGAAGTAGGCGTAGATCATCGCCTTGTTCGTCTCGGCCACCTTGGCGATGCGGTCGATCCGAGCGCCGGCGATGCCGAACTCGGCGAACTCGGCAGTGGCGGCGGCCAAGAGGCGAGCCTTGGTCTTCTCCGAGTCCTTGATCATCGTCACATATTAGCAAACAACTAGTCAGTTGCACGGACGGGTCAGGGAAGCTACCTTTTACTCATACAACCGGTCAGTTGCATCCAGAGAGGCCAGGAAGGCAGGTCCGTCATGACGAAGGTTTGGTTGATCACCGGCAGTTCCCGAGGTTTCGGGTGGGAGCTGGCCCAGGCCGTGCTGAAGAGCGGCGACAAGCTGGTCGCCACGGCCCGTCGCCCCGAACAGCTAGACGACCTGGTGCGCACGCACGGCGACCAGGTCCGTGCGGTGGCCCTCGATGTCACCGACCCCGCTGCCGCTCGCTCGGCCGTGCAAGTGGCGATCGATGAGTTCGGATCGCTCGACGTCGTGGTGAACAACGCCGGCTACGCAAACAGCGCGCCCATCGAAGAGGTGACCGATGAAGACTTCCGGGCCCAGATCGAGACCGACCTGTTCGGCGTGGTCAACGTGACCAAGGCGGCCCTACCCGTGTTCCACCGACAGGGCTCGGGCCACTTCCTGCAGTTCTCGTCGATCGGTGGTCGGGTCGGTGGATCGCCGGGAATGGGCGCGTACCAGACGGCCAAATTCGGCGTCGAGGGCTTCTCCGACGTCCTCAACGCCGAGGTGAAGCCGCTCGGCATCAAGGTCACGATCGTCGAGCCCGGAGGATTCCGGACGGACTGGGGTGGCTCGTCGATGCGCAGCCAGCCCGTCGGTCCAGACTACGAGGACACCGTCGGGAAGATGAACCGCTACCGGGAGTCGACGGTTGACAGGTGGCAGGGAGACCCAGCCCGGGCGGCCCGGATCATCCTCGACATCGTCGGGCTCGCAGAACCGCCGCTCCGACTCCTGCTCGGGGCGGGAGCGGTCGAATCGGCTGCCCAATCGGCCGAGGCCCGTGCCGCCGAAGCCGAACAATGGGCAGAGGTCAGTCGGTCTGCCGACTTCCCGGCTGGCGAATAGGCATCGCACCCGCAGTGGCCACTTGATGGCCGGTGGCCTGGCGGTACACGACGCGCATATACGGCGCCGACCTCCTGCGCACTGCCGCAATGAGCTCTCCCTCGGCCCCAGCCGGCTGGATCGGTCACAATTGCGGGACCTGAACCGCGAGAAGGGGGGTGCGCGTGGCCCGACATAAGTGAGCATCAGCAATACCGCCCGGTCGGGCGGTGACCGCTGTCCCACTCCCCCAGCTGAGCGATGAGGTCCGTCAACAGTCGGGTCCTTCGCGGGTCTTCTCGAGGGTTTGTGACGTCTTAGAGTTCGATGGAGCGAGGTTTTGTTATGCACATGACTGTCAACGAGCTGGACCGGGTTATCGACCAGAGCGTGCGCCCCCACGCCGAGCAGGTCGACTCATCCGGGGAGTTCCCGAGGGAATCCCTTGCCGGCCTGGCCGCGGCGGGGGTGATGGGCCTGCCCATGGCGGAATCGGCGGGGGGTGGTGGCGGCGAGCTGGCCGAGGCGGTGACGGTGATCCGCAAGCTAGCCGGTGCGTGCGGCTCGACGGCGATGATCGTGCTCATGCACTACACGGCGGCTGCGGTGATCGATCGCTTCGGCCCCGACGAGGTCAAAAAGGCGATCGCCGCCGGAGAGCACCTCTCCACCCTGGCCTTTTCCGAGTCGGGCTCCCGGAGTCAGTTCTGGGTCCCACTGGGAACGGCGAGGGCCTCTGCCCCTGGCCGCGTCCGCCTCGACGCCGAAAAGAGCTGGATCACCGCAGCGGGCGAGGCGGACACCTACGTGTGGTCGAGCCAGCCGCTCGCCGCCGAGGGTCCCATGACCCTGTGGTTGGTTCCTGGTGATGCGGCCGGTCTCTCCGAACCGGGAGCCTTCGACGGCTTGGGGCTTCGAGGGAACCGCTCGGCACCGGTCGTCGCCTCCGGGGTGGAGGTTCAAGACGATGCCATGCTCGGAGCGGACGGCGCCGGCCTGGACATCGCCTTGGCCGACGTGTTGCCGTGGTTCTTGGTCCTGAACGCGGCGTTCAGTGTCGGCCTGATGGAGGCGGTTACCGACGAGACCGGCGCCCACCTGCGCTCGACCCGACTCGAGCACCTGAACCAGTCATTGGCCGACACCCTGGTGGCGCGGATGGACCACGCCCGGATGCGCATCGCCACCGATCAGGCCGCCGCCCTTTTGACCGACACGCTGGCGGCCATGGCCGGGCAACGGCCCGACGCACTGTTGCGGGTGCTGGAGGTCAAAGCGGCAGCCGGAGAAGCCGCCGCCTTGGTCACCGACCTGGCCATGAAGGTGTGCGGTGGAGCCGCGTTCCGCAAGGAACTGGGCATCGAACGCCGGTTTCGCGACGCCCGCGCCCTTCGGGTCATGGCTCCGACATCGGATACCCTCTACGACTTCGTCGGGCGGGCCATCAACGGACTTCCGCTGCTATGACCCGACCCCTCCGACTCGGGGCGGTCGCCTACGACCCGAAGGTGGTCACGATCTGGGACGGATTCCGGGTGTGGCTTCGCCACCGGGGCTTGGACTTCGACTACGTCTTGTACTCCCACTACGAGCGACAGGTGGAAGAACTGGTCGGTGGATCCATCGACGTGGCCTGGAATTCGCCGCTGGCATGGGTCAGGACCAGGCGACTGGTGCCGTCGGCCACATCGCTGGTCATGCGCGACACCGACCAGGACCTGGTGTCGGTCATCGTCGTCCCGGCTGATTCGTCGACCGCCGAGCTCGATGAGCTGGAAGGCGCCACCGTGGGCGTGGGAGCGATCGACTCGCCCCAGGCCACCCTGTTGCCGCTGGCGTTGATCGGCGACACGCCGATCACCGTGAGGCGCTTCGACGTCGGCGTGGGCCTCCACGGTGACCACATCGGCGGCGAGCGGGACGCGGCCCGAGCGCTGGTGGCCGGAGAGGTAGACGCGGCGTGCATGAGCGACGCCACCCACCTGATGCTGTCCAAGGAGGGGACCCTGCCGGCCGGATCGACGAGGATCCTTGCCCACACTCCCCCCTACGATCACTGCAACATGACTGCCACCGGCGAATCACCGGAGTCCCTCGGTCGCTTCGTGTCGCTGCTCTTGGAAATGGACTACGCCGATCCGGCGGTGCGACCGCTCTTGGACCTCGAAGGCCTCACCCGATGGCTTCCCGGGCGGACCTCGGGATACGTCCAGCTCGAAGAAGCCGTCGATCGAATCGGCTTCTACGATCACCACGGACAGGTCACGGTTGCCGACTACGAACCATGACGGCTACGAACCAAGTGACGACGCCCACCTCGTCGACCTGGGCCCACTCGGCCTCGACCGGGGCGGCCACCTCCTGATCGAGCGGTCGCTCGCCGGGTTGGCACCGGGCGAGCGGCTGCGGGTCATCGGAACCGATCCCTCACTCGAGGTCCACGTTGCCGCCTGGGCCCGTCAGCTGGGCCACCGCGTCGAGCGCCACCCCTCCCTGGTCCTGATCCGGGGCGACACGAACGAACGACGATGGGCCGATGCCGAACGGGCAGGGGTGAGTGCTGCGGTGTCGGACCAGGCACCGGCCACCTGGGGCTTGGCCGCCAGGGGGGCCCTGGTCGAGAGCGGGGGTCCGCAGCTACCCGGGGTGGATCTCGACCGAAAGGACATGGTGTGGACCGACCTGGCTCCCATGTTGTATGCGCAGGCCGCGGCCAACCAATGGGATCCCGCCACCGCCGTCGACTGGACGCCGCCGTCGCTCGCCCCAGAGATCGAGGCCGCCGTCGTGCAGACGATGACCTATCTGGTCGAGAACGAGCAGACCGCCCTGTTGGTGTCGGCCCGATTCTTGGGCCGCGTGCACCCCCACTACCGGGAGATCAGCGGATTTCTCGCCACCCAGGCTGCCGACGAGGCTCGCCACGTCGAGGTGTTCAGCCGTCGTGCCGGCCTGTGCGGGCAACCGGTCGGGATCTCGGGGGCCGGGGGCCGGGCGTCGCTCCAGAGCCTGCTCGACGAGCCGGGCTGGGCCAACGCCTCGTTCCTGTTGTCGACGCTCGGGGAAGGCACCTTCTTGTCGCTGCTGTCGTTCCTCGAGACCTACGCCCCGGACCCGGTCACGGCCCGCATCACCCACCTGGCCCTCGCCGACGAGGCCCGACACGTCGCCTTCTCCCTCGCCCATCTCGGTGAACACGTCACCGCACGGCCCGAGCACCGCGACCAACTACGGGCTGCCCTCGAGCGGCGCTACCACGCATTGGCCTCGACGTCCGGGCTGGCACCGGCCGTCCACGACAGCCTGGTGCTGCTGGCGGCGCGGTCGTGGGAACCACGTGCGATCCGGGCCGGCTGGGACGCCGTTCAGTCGCTCCAGGCCGACATGGAAGAAGGCCGGCGGCGGCGCCTGGTCCGCCTCGGGTTCACCGATGGCGAGGCCACGGAGTTGGCCCGCCTCCACACCAGGAACTTCATGTAGATCCCAGCCGTCGAACTCACACCAGGAATGAACTCAGACCAGGAATGAACTCACACCAGGAACACCGCAGCCGATCCGGAACGGACCTCCCCGACCGGCCACCAGCCGGCATCGATCAACCCCTCGGCGGCGGCGGGATCGACCGACGCCAGCAAGCCCCCTGACGTCTGGGGATCGAGGACGACCGCCTCGAACAGCGGGTCGGCGGTGACGACCAGGTGGGAGCCCAAATAGGTCTGGTTCCGGTCGTGGCCGCCGGTCTTCACCCCGCTGGCGGCGAGGCTCCGGACCGACGGATAGAGCGGCAGCGCAGCGCCGTCGAACACGACGTCGACGCCGGAGCGCTCTGCCATCTCCCATCCGTGGCCGGCGAGGCCGAACCCGGTCACGTCGGTCACCGCGTGCACCTGCTCGGAGGGCACGAGGCTCAACCTCTCGGCCGCGGCTCGGTTGAGCTCTCGCATCCCGGTGATCGCCACGTGCTTTCCCGTCGGGTCGGATCCGGCGAGGGCGATACCGGTCCCGAGCGGCTTCGAGAGGAGGAGTCGATCACCGGGCCGGGCCCCTGCCTTGCTCCACACCCGATCGGGGTGCACCAGACCCTGGACGGCCAGGCCGAAGATGGGCTCGGCCGAGCGGATGGTGTGACCCCCGGCGATCGAGCCCCCGGCGTCTGACACCGTCTTTGCCGCCGCCTCGAAGATCTCGGCAATGACCTCGGTCGGCATGTCCTCGGGGAATGCGGCGATGTTGAGCGCCATCATGACCCTGCCGCCCATGGCGAACACATCGCTGCAGGCGTTGGCGGCGGCAATGGCACCGAAGTCGGCCGGGTCATCGACGAGGGGCGGGAAGAAATCAGTGGTCGATACGACAGCCACATCGTCGCTGAGCCGGTAGACGGCAGCATCGTCGAATGGCGCCAGGCCGAGGAGCAGCGCCGGATCGCTCGTTTGAGCCAACTGGCGCACGAGTTGACCGAGCGGCGCACCGCCCCACTTCGCTGCGCAGCCTCCACACGTCGTCCACTCGGTCAGTTTCATGTTCCTACTCCTAGACGGGGGCCGGCAACACGGGAATCACCTCGACGGCGGGTCACGCCGGTCGAGTCCAGATAGGTAAGCAGCGAGACCACATACTTCCGGCTGCTGCCGAGAGCATCCCTGGCCTCCGACACGGCGAACCCGTCCGGCCTTGCCTCGAGCAGCCGTCCGAGGACCTCCACGGCCGAGTGCACCGACGATGCCGAGAACCAGATCTCGCCTGCCTCCACCGCCAGCCCCAGTCGTTCGAGCTCCCGCAACGCGGCCCGATCGGACGGAGGAGGCAATTCCGGTGACCAGCCGCCCCTGTCGAGCCTTTCCAGTACCCGGCGAGCTCCCTCGCTCATCCCCTCTGGGCGAGCCACCGAGCTGTCGACCAGACGGCCGCCGCGGACGTCGACGCCGACGAGCCCGTCATCGACGATCGCCCGCTCCCGTTCATCGAGCAGGGCCAGGTCGACGCCGTCGGCCCCAGCTGCCCGGCACTGTCCGATGAGATCGGCACCGGCCGCAGTCAGCACCGAAGGGTCCACGACCCACCGGCCTACCGTGGGCTCGACCCGCTGGCCGGTGATGCGGAACAGGTGATCGGCCTCGACCCACCCCCGCTCGCTGATCACCCTGGCAATGGAGCGGCTCGGCTGGGCGCGACCCGGCGGTACCACCGGTTCGACGTCCAGAACCTCTCCGCCACCGACGGTTTCGAAGCGACCGGACTCCCGCAGCACGTACCGGTCGCCGGGAGCCAGCGGTATCCCCGCAGTGGTCTTCAACAAGAAGCGAGCGGTCCCGGCCTCTCCCGGGCGAACGTCGTGTGAGCCGATCAGCCGGAGGCGGGCGGGAAACTCCCCGCTCCCGATGTACACCACGTACGCCCCCCGGTGACCAACAGGATGATCCACACCACTGAGCACGTCGAGGGTGGCGTCGAAGGTGGTGGTGAGGTGCCACTGGCCAGGCTGAACCAGCACCTGACCCCGACGCGCGTCACTGCGGGCCAAGCCGCTGACGTTCACCGCCAACCGGCGACCAGGAGATGCCTCGTCCAGCTTCGAACGGTGGCTCTGGAGCGACCGGATGCGTCCGTGATGGCCACCCGGATCGATCACGACCTCCTGGCCCACCGTCATCGACCCACCGGTCAGCGTGCCGGTGACGACCGTGCCAAAGCCCTGCACCGAGAACGAGCGGTCCACCCACAATCGTGATCGACCGAGGTCTGGTGAGGCAGGCACCCGTGCGACCAAGCGGTCGAGGCTTTGCCGCAGTCCGTCCACACCGATCCTGGCCGGCACGTCGACCTCCACTACCTCGGCGTCGGCCAGAAAGGTGCCGGCCAGCCGCTCTTGGACCTCCAACGCGGCCAGCTGCGACCGTTCGTCGTCCACCAGTCCCACCTTGGTGAGCGCCACCACCCCGTCGCGGACACCGACGATCTCGAGGATCCGGAGATGCTCCTCCGACTGCTCCTTCCAGCCCTCGGTGGCGTCGACTACGAACAGGCATGCGTCAACCGAACCCACCCCGGCCAGCATGTTCTTGACAAGGCGCCCATGACCGGGCACGTCCACGAACGCAATCTCGCGCCCTGATGGCAAGGCGGTTGCCGCGAACCCAAGGTCGATCGTGAGTCCCCGAGCCTTCTCCTCTGGCCAGCGGTCCGGGTCTTCGCCGGTGAGGGCCTTCACCAGCGTCGATTTGCCATGGTCCACGTGCCCGGCGGTGGCCACGACCCTCATGGCGAGAGAGCATCGGCCAGAATCGCATCCTGGCCTTCGAGCACCGTTCGCAGGTCGCAGACCGTCCGTCCCCCGTGGACGCGGGCGACCACGGGTGTCGAGCACCTGCGCAGGCGATCGGACCAATCGCCGTTGACCGCCACGCCAACGGAGGGGATCGTGACTCCGGGCAACGTCCCCCCGCCCATGACCGACCCGCACTCCACCACCTGGCCCACGTTGAGCCTTTCTGCTCGCCGCCGCAGTCCGGACAGCGGAGCAAGGGCCATGCGCCACAGCGGGACGGTGTCCTCGACGTCGCGTCTCAGGTAGGAAAGGACCACGTCTTGCAGAGCCTCGAGCACAAGCCCTCCGGGCCTGAGGGCCCGGGCCAGCGGGTGCCGGCGGCATTGTTCGACGAGCTCTCGGTCACCGGCGATCACGCCCGCTTGGGGGCCGCCGAGAAGCTTGTCACCGGAGAAGGTGACGAGCGACGCACCCGATGCGAGGGCCTGGTGGGCTGCCGGCTCCCCCACCAGCCACGGCGGGGGACCACCTTTCAGCCACGGACATCGCTCGTCCAAAAGGCCCGACCCGAGATCGACGACGACCGGGGGCCCGAGGCGGGCCAGTTCGTCGACGGAGACGGACTCGGTGAAGCCGGTGATCCGGTAGTTGGAGGTGTGGACCTTGAGCGTCAAGGCGGTGTCGGCGCTGATCGCCCCGGCGTAGTCGGCCCGACGCGTTCGATTGGTCGTGCCCACTTCCACCAGATGAGCGCCTGACCCGGTCATCACCTCGGGAATGCGAAAGCCACCACCGATCTCGACCAGCTCTCCCCTACTCACGATCACCTCTCGCCCGACGGCGAGCACGGTGAGGACCAACAAGAGTGCGGCGGCACCGTTGTTGACCACGAACGCGGCCTCTGTGCCACAGGCCTTGGCCAACAGCGCGGCAGCGTGGTCGGACCGGCTGCCTCGTTCCCCGGCCACCAGGTCGTATTCGAGGTTGGAGTAGTGCGCCGACCGGGACAGGGCGACAGGCGCCCGGCCCAGATTGGTATGGAGGAGCACGCCGGTGGCGTTGACAACCGGATTGAGCAGCCGACGGCCGTACTGCGCCGCCAATCGAGACACCGCCTCGGACACCAGAGCCGGGTCAGGTGACGAGCCGGCGGTGGCGATGGCCTCTCGAGCCAGATCGACCAACACCGGGTGAGGGAGCCCCGTTTCGGCCAGGTCCCGAACCAAGCTGTCCACTGAGGGAGGGCGGCCGTCCACGGCCCTCAGGCTATGCTGCCGCCGGAGGTGTCCGAGCACCTGGTGGGCTCCACCGCCTTCAAAGCGGCTGGCTGTGGTACATCCGCAGCGGCGGGTTCGATTCCCGTCCACCTCCGCCACCTCCGTCTTGCTCGACGCCCCTGAACGCTCCGGCGCGAGCTCAGTCCCGAAGCAGTCGAGTCCCGAGCAGTCGAGTCCTGTGCAGCAATCGACCTACCCTCTATTACGAATCGTTGCCCTCCGTGATAGGAGCAGGAATGAAACTTGGCATGTCAGTCGGGATGCCGGACGACCCAGACTCGTTCGCCCAGCAGGCGAAGAGGCTCGAGGATGCCGGTGTCGAATACCTGTGGAGCGGTGAGGGCTACTCGGCCGACGCGGTGTCGGCCATGGGCTTCCTCGCCGCGGTGACCACTCGGGCCATGATCGGGTCGAGCATCTTGAACCTCTACACCCGGACACCTGCGCTGTTGGCCATGACCGCGGTCGGGCTCGACAAGCTGTCGCGTGGCCGATTCATCCTCGGCCTGGGCTCGTCGGGACCTCAGGTCATCGAGGGGTTCCACGGTGTGCCCTACGACAAGCCGGTCGGTCGGACCCGGGAGATCATCGACATCTGCCACTCGGTGTGGAAACGGGATCGCCTGGTCCATGATGGCTCGAGCTATCAGCTGCCCCTGGCCCCAGGACAGGGCACCGGCCTGGGCAAGGCCCTGAAGATCATGGGCCAGCCCCTGCGGGACCGCATCCCGATCCATGTTGCCTCGCTCGGACCCAAGAACGTCGAGATGACCGCCGAGTTGGCCGAGGGCTGGCTCCCGCTTCACTTCTGGCCCGACCGAGCCGACGACATCTGGGGGGAACCGCTGCGGGCAGGGCTGGCCAAGCGGGCCGCCGATCTACCAGCTCTCGACATCGTGGCCGGGGGTCCTCTGGCTATCGGCAGTGACGTCGACCACCTGCGAGACAAGGCCAGGCCCATGCTCGCCCTGTACTTCGGAGGCATGGGCGCCCCGGGGACCAACTTCTACAACGACGTACTTCGGCGCTATGGATTCGAGGAGGAGGCGACCCGGATCCAGGACGCCTACCTGGGAGGTGACCGCAAGGCAGCGGAGGCAATGGTGCCGGCCGCTCTGGTCGAGGGGATGTCGCTCATCGGCGACGTCGGTTTCGTGAGGGACCGGATCGCCGCCTACCGAGAGGCCGGCGTCACCATCCTCAACGTGCAACCCATTGGTCCCAACGGCACCGACGACATCGAGACGATCGCCGACTGGTTGACCTGAGTCTCGGCCAGCGTGTTCAGCATCTCAGGCGAAGGGCTGGATGTTGACGCGTCATCCCGCGTCGGCCAGGAATACCTCCCTCAAGAGCACGAGCGGCCCCTCATCCGACATGAGCAGCGACGTCTTGACCGCGTAGAGGGCGCCGTCGGTGGATGGCATCCACGTTTGGGCAGAGTGCGTTGATACCAGGTCGAAGGAGATGTCCCGCCTGAACGTAGCCACGCCCCGGCGTCGAAGGACCTCTCCGATCGGTTCGGGAGAGTCCGGCTCACCCGTTGTGCTCAAGAGGACCAAGTGCCGCATGGCAAAGACGGATTCGGCATAGGCATGGGTCACCCCGCTGACTTGTCCCACCAGACATGCGGCACGGACCACGACCACGTCGTCATCATCTCGGAGCAGTTCACTGTCAAGGCTGGTCGCCGGCCGCCGCTCAGTAGCCACCACTCGTGCCGTTATCGCCTCCCCGTGAAGGCCGGCGAGGACGCTCGTGAACGTGCCATCAAAGCGGCGCAACACATTGCTTCGCTCGGCGAAATCCATCAAACCTCCTCGTCCCCTCAGACGTTATTCGCTGCGCCTCATAGAGCCATCAGCATCTCAGCTCTTGATGGCACGCCCCACGGAGGGC
Organism: uncultured Acidimicrobiaceae bacterium; assembly: GCA_963781305.1. GTDB lineage: Bacteria > Actinomycetota > Acidimicrobiia > Acidimicrobiales > RAAP-2 > DASXMT01. Next base: position 611,967 of record CAWAFL010000011.1, on the reverse strand, counting down.
GAACTGCTGCCTGTGCATCCGTTCCAGGCACGCTGCGGCCGCCTTCTTGCGGTGATCGACGGCCTGGTCAAGGAGCAGAAGCCGTCTTCGCTCCCTCCCGCACGCCGGGCCCTGTCTCGATCCCGTCGCCTCGACCCCGGCGAGCTCGGCGTAGCCAGGCGAGCTGAACGCAGACGAGCCAATGTTGGGACTGGTTGCGACGCACGGCCTAGGGTCGGGGCAGACGAGGAAGGTGACTATGACAGATGCGATTCAGTTCACGATCGGTGCCGAAGCAATCTGTTCCGATGGTCCGTGCGGCGAGATCAGCCGCGTTGTGATCGATCCCATTGCGAACGCCGTGACCCATCTGGTGGTAGAGCCCAAGCACCGCCAAGGCCTCGGTCGCCTCGTTCCATTGGATCTTGTCGACGACTCGAAGGGCGAGGTCCTTCTTCGTTGCACATCGGCCGAATTCGCCCAGCTCCAACACGCCGAAGAGACGCAGTTCTTGCCGGCCAGTGGGGGCCACATGGACTATCCCGCCGGCCAGGCGCTCTCGCAGCCCTTCTATGGCCTACGAGACACCATCGGGGAGGTTCCTCAGCCCGTCACCTACGACACCATCCCACTGGACGAGGTGGAGGTGCGACGAGGTGAGCAGGTGCACGCCACCGACGGCGCCATCGGGAGTGTTCAGGGGCTCGTCATCGATCCTCGGAATCACCACGTGACCCACGTGTTGCTTCAGGAGGGCCATGTGTGGGGCCGCAAGGAGGTCGCCATTCCCATCGGCGCCGTGAGAGGGGTCGACAACGGCATTCGCTTGAACATCACGAAGCAACAGGTTGAGGACTTGCCGTCCGTCGACATCGATCATCCGACCGGGTAGACGCGCCCATCTCGAGGGTGTCCTGCCGCGCCCTCGCTGCTAGATGGACGTGGACACCTGAACACGAGGGTCGCCCTCCTGGGCCAGGTCCACCAGGTCGACAATTTCGATTTGCGTCAATCCGTTGAGGCAGTCGGCGGTTTGACATCATCGCCTCCCAAGGCGCTCGTCAGTCCATCGAGGTCCGCGACGGTTACCGTCAATGCGGAGTGACCACTTCGGCGGATCGGCGACGGCACCTTTTCAGCAAAGTGGATGCACACGCCAGCCTCGTGGTTGGTTCCAAGGGTCAAGCCGTCGTCGACCATCGAGCCACGAATTCCGAACGCAGTCCACCATCGATAGCCTCGAGTGATGTGCGCACCGGTGACGTTCGAGAGCGGCGTCGCCAGCTTGAGAAATCCGAAGGTCGCCAAGAAGGAAGCGTCGTCGGTGAGCGTGACACCGTCCTTGGAGCCGCGAAATCCCAACGGCACCAAGAGCGGCAGGTAGCGCTTATCGACAGCGTACGAATACCTCTGCGTCATTGTCGCACCGGTCCCTGCCTCGCACTCAGGCCACTGGTCGCCTCTTCTGCGGCGCGCAGGAGATCGCGTACCTGGTCGTCGGATGTCTGGGCGAAGTCCCAGTATGCCTCTCCCACCGCAAAGAATGGCGAGGGCGTCGTCGCGCAGATGACCTCGTCCACCTCGGCGGCAAGTTCCCGACAGGCCGACCTGGGAGCCGCCGGCACCGCGACGACGATCCGGGCAGGTGCGAGCCGTCGAAGCGCCACGATGGCGGCGCGCATGGTCGATCCAGTTGCCAGGCCGTCGTCCACCAGGATCACGACCTTGCCGGTGACGTCCTCCATGGGTCGGGCCTCGCGATACTCACGTTCGCGCCGGCCAAGTTCGCGTCCCTCTTCCTGAGCCACCACCTGGACGGCCCGGTCTGAGATGCCGAGGTCCCGAACGACGTCGTCATTGACGACGATCACGCCTCCGCTGGCGATTGCTCCCATGGCGAACTCCTCGTGGCCGGGAAGGCCGAGCTTTCGCACGACGAACACGTCGAGCGGTGCTCCCAACGCGACGGAGATCTCGTAGGCGACAGGTACTCCGCCTCGGGGCAATCCAAGGACAATGACATCGTCTCGACCGCGGTAGTGCCGGAGCAGCCCAGCGAGCGTGCGGCCGGCATCCTCACGATCGCGAAAGGCATAGCCGTCCATGTCTGTGGGCTATCACAATCGGGCTCCTGGCACATCCCGTGCACGCGTGGTTCGTCCAGAATCACTCGTTCACCCTGCTCGATCGCCGGTCAGCAGGGCGGCGTAACGGGCGAGGTAGAGGGACCACCCGGCGTCGTCTGCGATGCCGTCCCGGACGGCCTCCCAGCCCGGGCCGTGCCGGTCCAGATTGCGGTGCTCCAGTTCGACCCGGGTGCGCTGCTGGGTCTCGGCCACGAAGCGGACCTCGACTTCGCTGGCGTTGTCCGGCTCGGTTTCGATCTGCCACTGCGGGCTGATGTCCCAGCTAAACACGACGCGGTCCGGGGGTTCGTAGGACAGGACGCGAGCCCAGCGGCACTCGGTTCCGTCGATGCCGCGGTCGTAGATGTGGCCACCGACTCGTGGCTCGAAGACGGTCTCGGCTATCGGTGCCCCCAGCAGGTTGTGCTCAGGCGGCTTGAAGTCGCCGAACCGCTCGGTGAACACGGTGAAGGCTTGCTCGATCGGCGCCTCGACGACGATCTGCCTGCGGACTGTTGGCGCTGCCTCGGTCATGACCCCTCCGCTTTCGGTTGTTCGGCCTGGTCCTTGTATCCGGCCAAGGTTCGGTTCCAGAACGTGTCCAGCTGATCGCGGAGGGCTCCCACCGCAATCGGGTTGAGCCGATAGATCCTGCGGGTGCCCACCGCCTCCTCGCTGACCAGGCCCGCGTCCTTGAGCACCTTCAGATGCTGGGACACCGCCGGTCGGCTCACCGGCAACTCGTCGGCGAGCTCACCGACGGCACGCGGCCGGCCGGCGAGACACTCGACGATGGCACGCCTGGTGCGATCCCCCAAGACCTCCCATTCGTCGCCAGGTGCGTAAGCGGCCACGAACGGTAAGTATAGACTTACGGACGGTTCGGGTCAAGCGCCGTCTCGCTGACCGACTTTCCCCCTCGCTCCAAGGCGTGGGTCACCGAGCGCTTGCTCGAGGGTGAACTCCTCTGGGGCGTCCTAGACCCTCATACGGGCTTCCTGCCCGCCCGCTCATCTCGTCCTGCCGCCGCCCACCAGGTCGGAGACGAGGTCGGCCCCATCGGCTCGTCGTTGTCCTGGCGTTCAGCCTCAATCACGTGAAGAACGGCATTGACCAGGGCGAGATGGGTCAGCGCCTGGGGGAAATTGCCAAGGTGGCGCCCAGTACCCGGATCGAGCTCCTCCCCGTAGAGGCCAAGGGCGCTTGCTGATCCGAGCAACCGCTCACAGAGCTTTCGAGCCCAGTCGAGCTCGCCGATCTCCACCAACGCGGATACGAGCCAGAAGGAACAGACGGTGAACGTGGCTTCCGGTTCGTCGAGGCCGTCATCGGTCGTCTCCGTACGGTAACGGCGGACATAGCCACGGTCGGAGAGCTCCTCGGCGATACCCAGGACGGTCGCCCGCAGCCGTTCGTCCTGGGGTGGGAGGAATCGAACCAGGGGAAGCAAGAGCAGCGACCCGTCCAGTTCGTCCGACCCGTACGACTGGGTGAACCGTCCCTTGGCGTCAACGCCGTGTTCGCAGATATCAGCGTGTATCTCCAGTGCTGCGTCCCACCACTGGTTGGCCCGGGCCGTTTCGCCCCGTAGCGCGGCCAAACGGGCTCCCCGGTCGGCGGCCACCCAGCACATAACTTTGGAGAAGGTGAACTGCCGAGGTTCCCCCCGAATCTCCCAGATGCTGTGATCGGGTTGCCTCCAGGAGCGAACGGCGGTGTCCACCGCCTGGACGACGATCTTCCAGGCCCGCTCGCTCAACGAGTCCCGCGAACGGGTGTGCTGGTAGACGCAGTCGACAATGGCTCCGAGGATGTCGAACTGCTTTTGGCTGTAGGCGGCATTACCGATGCGGACCGGCTGGCTCCCTCCATAGCCGGACAAGTGATCGAGCTCGCCCTCGGGCAGCGCGCTCGTCCCGTCCACCCCATAGAGCACTTGGAGAAGGCGCTCCACCGGGGGTTCACCATCGGCAGATCCTTCCGGCTCGATCACATCACCGAGGAAGGCCAGGAAGTCGTCGGCCTCGGCGTCGAAGGAGAGGGCGTGCAGGGCCCAGAGGGTGAAGGCGGCGTCTCGAACCCAGGTGTAGCGATAGTCCCAATTTCGGTGACCACCGGGATGTTCAGGTAGTGACGTCGTCGGCGCAGCCAGCAGAGCGCCGGTTGATGCATAGGTGAGGCCCTTCAGGGTGATTGCGCTCCTCTGGAGCTGCTCCCGCCAGGGATGATCGGGGAACCGCCCCCCGTCGACCCAACCGCGCCAGAACCGTTCGGTCTCGGCCAACGAAGCCCTCACCTCATCCATATCGGCCGGAGGAGGACGGTCGGACCAGCTCAATGCCACATAACAGGACTCACCCTCGACAAGACGGTGCCGGGCCCGCAGGGCACGACCTTCGATGCCCAAGCGCAGGTCACCGGCCACCGTCAGTGGGATGAAATCGGGATTGGTGGTGACCACCTGGCCGTATGTTGCGCCGGCATAGTCCCATCGCGCGTCGACCCGCCCGTAGTCGAAGGACGGCTCGCAGTCGAGCACCACGTCGACGGTGCCGTGGAGACACGTCGCCGTGCGGATGAGGACGTGGTCGGCATCGAAGTCGCCCGGTGTCCTCCGGTGGAGCGCGGAGCGGTCGCTCGTACGGTGCCAGGCGCCGATAGCCATGAAGTCACGAATAGCCAGCCAGCCCGTTCGGGTCTGCCACGTGGTGGCCAGCACCATGGTGCCCGGCACGTAGCGACGATTGGCGGGAACGGCGGTATCGGCCGGCGCCAGCCGTAGCGAGCCCCCCGACCGGTCGAGGAGCGTGCCGAACACGCTCGGGTCATGAGGTCGCGGCAGGCACAACCACTCGATTGCTCCGGTGGGCGCCACCAGGCACGTGTTCTCACAGTCCGAGAGAAAGGCGTAGTCGGCGATGGGCGGAAAGATGCCTTGCAGCGAGCTCTGCCCGACTGCGCCAAATGGAGCCGATCCGGGTTCCCCGGCGGCCGGTGGGAGCGGTTCGACCGGGCGCAGCGCAACCAGTCGGCCGGTCGGAGCCGATAGGTGCTCGGGCACTTGGTGCACAGGTTCTCCCATTCGGAACTAGAGCTGTCCGTTAACGTGCATGTTTGACGCCGGTCACTATAACTGGTGCAGCAACTGTCTCCGAGCCCGCTTCCTGGACCATTAGGCCTGGACCATTAGGTAGCCATACATGGGAGGCGGGTGCTGCAGCACTGCTAGGGACGGTGCATCTGGTTCTGCCATGATCCTGTATCCTAACGTTCACGTAATCCATCGCTACGTCGTGAGCCGGACCGAGCTTTCACAGGAGGATGATCGTGGTGAACAGTGACGCAGCGGTGATCAAAGTGGGCGAAATGGCCCGTCGCGTTGGCCTCAGCGCTCGGACGATCAAGTACTACGAGGAGCGCGGTCTCCTTTGCCCGACCAGAAGCGAGAACCGGTATCGATTGTACAGCGAGGCGGACGCCGAACGCCTGGAGCGAATCCGCGAGCTCCGGGGTTTCGGATTGTCGGTGGCCACTATCGAAGAAGTCTTACGGCATCCGACCCAGCGCGACGAAGATGGTGCCCCTCACCTGCCCTTGGCCGTCGCCGAACAGATCTATCAGTCGCTGCACGACCAACGATGCGCCCTGCTGGCTCGTATCGAACAGGGCCGCCAAGAGCTGGCCCAAGTCGAGACGGTGGCCCGAGAGCTCGAGAACGACTTGGGCTACCTGCGCGGCCACCTAGAGGCCCGACGAGCCCAGGAGGCCACTGACCGCGACTCCCTGCCGTCGTGACCATTGCCCTCGCACTCTCGGGAGCGACCAACCTCGGGCCGATTCTGCCCGGCCCATCATCCCGTCCGGATCGCGTCATGAATCGGGTCAACAATGGTTGATGGCCCCCTCGCATCCGGGTCAGCGAGCAAAAAGACGGCGTTCGTCCTCGGTGGAGGAGGAAACCTTGGTGCCACGCAAGTGGGGATGTTGCAGGCCTTGCTCGAATCGGGGATTTCGCCTGATGTGATCGTGGGGTCGTCGGTCGGGGCCCTCAACGGCGCCTTTATGGCTGGGCAGCCCAATCTGGCCCGAGCTGAGAGCCTGGCCAAACTGTGGACCGGCATACGCCGCAAGGACATCTTCCCGTTCGCGCTCCGTCGCATCATCTCCGGCGCCTTGGGCCGGCGAAACCATTTCTTCGATCCCCATCAGTTCCAGACGTTCGTCAGAAAGGTCCCTCTCGGGTTCCGCCTTCTCGAAGAGGCCGCCGTGGACCTCCACGTGATGGCGACCGACCTCATCACCGGCGAAGCAGTCATCTTGTCGTCTGGCGTGGCCATCGACGCCCTCCTGGCCAGCTCGGCCATCCCTGGCGTCTTCCCACCGGTGGTGATCGACGGTCGACGCCTCATCGATGGCGGCGTCGCCGCCAACGTCCCAGTAGCCCAGGCCGAGGCGCTCGGGGCAGACGAGATCTGGGTCCTCCCCACCGCGCAGGGGTTCGCCCTTCCACCGGAGACGGCCCCGGACCTCATGCTCCATGCCATGCAAAAAGCAACCGGTCCCCGTGAGGCAACGGCGCTGGCCGAGGTATCCGCTCGGGTGGAGGTGCACGTTGTTCCAGTGCCAACTGGTTCGCAACCGTCGATGTTCGACTTCACTCAGACCGGGGTGCTGATAAGTCGGGCCCTTGCCGCAACACGTCAGTGGCTGGATCATCCACCCATCGTTGGCCTTCCCCACCATGCCCCTATCGAGAAGTGGCGACCCGGACTGGCTCGATGATCATCGGGTGGGACTGCCTTGTCGCCGGCACCCCTTCAGGGCTATAGCAGTCACGGACGCTCGCCTTGCCGACGACCTCGTCACTCGCGCCTACCCTTGCGTGAGCACTTTGACCACGGAGCGGGCACGCCTGGGTGATGACACCATGCATGTCGTCGGCTGAGAACATCGAGACCCGCTGCTACCCATAGCCTGTCTCCGGCCACGTGTGACGAATGGAGCTGAACCTCGTGTTGCATCGACTCCATCAGCTCGTCTCTGGTTACCCGGAACTGGTCGCCGTGCTCGTTGCCGCCGTCATTGGTCTGACCGTTCAGCCACCGCTGGCCTGGCTCGCCGCTCACCAAGGCATCAATGTCCTACTCGCCGCCTTGGTCTTCGCCACCGCGGTCACGATCGAACCTGCCGCACTGCGGCGCCTGATAGGAGGCTGGCGCCCCCTGCTGGCGGCCGTCGTTGCCGGCGTAACCGTGCTGCCCGCCCTGTCCTGGGCGGTGTCTCGATTCGTTGCCGCCGGCTCTCTCCGTAACGGCGTCATGACCGTCGGCCTTGCCCCGTGCGAGATCGCCTCGGTCGCCACCACGGCCATGGCCGGCGGCGAGGCCGCCCTCTCCGCCGGAGTGCTTATCGGTTCAACCATCGCCGCGGTGGCCGCTGCATGGCCGATCCTCAGTCTCGAAGTCGGCCATGCCTCGGTACACCCCGGACACATCATCACCAATCTTGCCCTCGTCGTGGCGCTCCCTCTCGCCGCCGGACTCTGTCTCCGGGCCGTCAAACCCATCGGAGCCCGAACCGAACTGGCCGCCACGAGAACTGCCATCCTGATCGTGGCTGCCCTCGTTGCCCTCATCGCCGCGGAGGTCCACGTCTCCGCCCGCTACCTTGCCATCGGGGGCGCCCTCGTCGCCTTCATCGCCGGGTCAGCCGTCATCGGCCGGCTCCTCGGCCTCGGCGCACACCGACCGGCACGCACCGCCGTGCTGCTCACCACTTCAATGCGTGACTTCGCCATCGCCGCCGGCATCGCTGCGACTGCTTTCGGGCCTGCCGCCGCCGCACCCCTCGGCCTCTACGGCATTCTGGTCCTCGTTTGGGGTACCGCCGTCGCCGGAGTGCTCCGCAACCAGAGAACCCGCCCGTCCCCCGCTACTCCCGCCGGATAAGCGCTCGACCCGAACGACGCGGTAGAGGGCACGCCGGGGTCCTTGCAGGTGATTTCTAAGGATAAATTTACCTACTTTTGATACTGCTCAGAGGTTCGGCGGCAAAGCTGGCTACGAGCGCGAATGTAGGTCTCGGACGTTCGAACGGGCCGTAGTTCGCCGGAAAGAGGAAAGATGGGCCACGGACTGTTGGTGTTCATTAATTTTGCGTCGCTGGCGGTGGTTATCTGGGCAATTATCGACGTGGCCAGACGTCCTGCTGCCTCTTTAGCGGCGAAATGGAAGGCACTTTGGATTGTCGGAATGATTGCAGGGTGGTTCATCTTCGGAATCATCGGAGCAATTGTCGCTGTCTTCTACCTGGTGGGACCGCGGAAGCGACTGAACGCTCGCCAATACTCCGGTCGGTACTAGCCCCGCAACGGGCTCTGAAGGGCCAGTTCACCCATCGACTCGTTGACGGGCCGGACACTGCCTCCGGCGCCGCACCGGTTTCGATCAATCGGGCAGTAGCCGGTAGTTTCCAACTACAGATGCGTCGGCCGGCGTCGGCCCCTCGGTGCACCTGCTTTTGATGTCGGTTTGAAAGTCGGCGAATGCAGCCGACGCCGCCAACGGGTTCCTCTCATCGTCGAAGGTGGCCACGTGCACGAACGTGACTCCGTCGTCGAGACGGAAGGCCGCATAGTGCAAGCCGTCGGGGCTCTCCTCCGCCAACTCGGCAAAGACGCCTCGGATCAGTCGTTCGTTCTCGTCGGCACTCTCTGCCTTCGTCTTGTACTGGATCACCTTGGTGACTGGCATGGCCATCTCCGTTCGTTAGCGGTCGCTCCTGGGGGGCTGTGGTCCGGGACTCGATGAGCGCAGCGCCCTCGATCGCAGCCGCATTCAGATCGCCCGCATCCTGTTGTTGCGAGGGTCGTGAGTAACTTCGGCAAGTCCGAGTGCCTCCAACAGCGGGGGCAGATACATCCCGAAGCGCCCGCGGTAACCCTTGCGCAGTCCGTACCAACCCCCGACGGGATTATCCGCTGAGCGCGCCCATGCTTCGACGGTGCCCGCTGCCGCGGGTTTCTTCTCATCGGCGGCGCCGAGCAGCACCCAGTCACCTTGGGATGCCAGCCATGCGTGGAGGTCGTCGATGGCCTGAAGACGGTACGTGAGCCTGGTCGAGCCGACCTGGCAGACAAGGGCCGCTGGGTCGACCTGCTCGTCCTTGTACATCGAGTACTCCGAGGTGCCCGGTGGAGTCTTGAGCATCCACGGATCCTCCTTGGTGCCAACGGCCATCAGCCTCCTCCGATCGCAATGGCGGCCAGATAGTGGGGCAGAAGTGACTCCCAACCGGTACGGTTTCGATCGCGCCACTGATGTCCCGACGTGCCGAGTCGCTCCCAACCGCGGTGTTCGATCTCAACCCGGGTGGCTCCGGCGCCTTGAGCCAGGAAGCGGATCTCTACCTCGGTGGAGTCGGCGCTGTCCCGCCCCAGGTGCCAGAGGTAGGTCAGCTGTCTCGGGGGGTCCCAGCTCGTCACCTCACCCCACTCGTGCTCAACACCCTCGGCTGTGCGTTCGTAGATCCGTCCACCGACGCCGTTCTGCATCACGACGTCGAGGTCGCCGTGCCCGGTCACCGTGTGATCCAGCGGCCACCAGGTGCCGATCCTCGAGGTCCAGACGGTGAAGGCGTGCTCGGGAGAGCAGGCGACGTCGAAGGACAGCCTGAGCGGCGTGTTCATGGCTCGGACGCCTCCTGGGTGTTCTCGGCGAACAGCCGAAAGCGCCCGGCAGCGTCACCCCAAATGCGCTCGAGGTAGGTCTGAATAGACCGCACTCCCTCTTCTTGCAGGTGATAGATGCGACGGGTCCCGCGAGCCTCCTCGGCCACCATTCCCGCTTCCTTCAGCACGCGGAGGTGGCGCGACACCGCAGGTCGACTGATTGACATCGCGTCGGCGATCCCCTGGACCGGCTTGTCTCCGTCGCTGAGGAGACGCAGGATCTCACGGCGATTGGGATCGCCCAAAGCGTCAAACGGATCACCGGGGGCAGATGCCGCAACCATCACGTAACCCCCGACTCGGCCTGCTGCTTGAGTCCCTGGGCAAATTGGTCGAATGACGGTCCCAGATCCGGCATCGACCGCCAGATCAGGCCGACGAGAGGACCGGCATACTCTTCGCGCATACGGAACTCGGTCGAGCCATTTCCTTGCTCAGCCAACTCGTAGGTCCGGACACCCCGGAACAGGCCCAAGGGCATTCCGCCGCTGAGGCGTAGACACGCCGGTGGTTCAAACTTCGTCACCCTGACCGGAAAGGTGCGGCCCGGTGCCGCCTCACTTTGGATCTTGATGGTCTCTCCGATGGCGATTCGACCCTCGACAGCCCGAACGCCGGAGTCCCAGGATGGCCAACCCGCCCCGTTGATCAGCACGGCCCACACGACACTGGGGCTGGCCGCAATGGGCGATGTCGCTTCGTAGTACGGCACGTCATGCGCTCCTCGGCATTCGTAACTGTTTAGTTACCGTAACACACCCGTTACTGATGGTGTGGCGGCGGGTGCGTCGACTGCCGTCTCGCCATGTTGCAGAGACAGTCCACGGAGGCCTCGCTCGGCGACCCGGTCCTTGGTCCAGGCAGAAGGGTTCGACCGCGCCGGGTCGGTGATCCACCGGCGTGGGATCCCGCAACGTCGACGTTGATCTCCGGTGCCCGCCATGCGGTACTCGTGGATGCTCTGATGACATCCGCGAGGCCTCGGCGCTCGCCGGCTGGGTGGCGTTGCACGAGCGCCGGCTCACCACGATCTACATCACGCACGGCCACAGCGACCACTACCTCGGTCTGTCCGTGCTCTCGATCGCCAGGCGTCATGCCAAGGTCGGCGCTCTCGGCCTGGTCGGCTAGTAGCCGTTACCTGTAAGCCACTGGACCAAGCCCGTCGGGTCATTGATGACGGCCTTGGGGTCATACATGGGCCAGATGTACACGAGTCCCTCGCCGTCCAGGCGAAAGAAGTTGTGCAGCGTGTACTGCACGCCCTTCGTCGTTGTCATCTGCCAGACGCCGCTTGCCGTCGGGAAATCAACAGCCGTTGACATGATGTCGACGGCCGAAACACGGCTGGAGATCCCACGCACAAATTTGGAGACGGCTTCGCGGCCGTTCACTGTGGTGTCGCTGAGCGGACTGAGGAACTGAACCTGTGAGGAGAACTGCACATGCGAGAAGTCCCCGGTGCCGAAGGCCCGAAAGTATGTCTCGATGATCCGGCGGTAGGTTTCTCTGCCCAGTTCACGAGTGCTCATCGCTTTGTCACCCCAGGGGATTCAAGTCGGAGTCTCCCGGACCACAGTGGTTGGGTCCTTGTCCCGTCGCAGGCCTTCAAACCGCGGATGGCGAAGCTGCCCTGCGTTGGTCCACTCGCTGAACGCCACCTGCCCGACGAGCCGCGGCTCGACCCAGTGCACACCGGCCCGCGGCACAGTGCCCCGAACGAACGGGGGCTCTGTGCGTTCCAGGCTGGACAGCGTGCGGGCGAGACTGGCCAAGGTGGCATCATCGAAGCCAGTGCCGACCTTTCCGGCATAGGTGAGTTCGCCGCGCTGGTCGTAGTATCCGAGCAAAAGGGCGCCGAATCCGGTCCGCGATCCCTTGGGGTCGGTGAAGCCGCCGATGACGAACTCCTGGTTGGTCTGGCACTTGAACTTCAGCCAGTCCCGCGAACGGCCGGACCGGTAGGGGGCGTCCCCGCGCTTGACCACCAGGCCTTCCCACCCGATGGCACAGGCGCGGGCATAGTAGGCCTCGCCATTTTGCGTTCGGTGGGACACGTACCGGATCGGCCCTTCGAACGACAGAAGCCGACGCAGCAGCTGCTTGCGCTGGCGCAGGGGAAGGGGCCGCACATCCCGGCCCTCCGCCCACAGAACGTCGAACAAGTAGAAGTACACCGGGACAGCCGCCACGAGGCCCGTGCCGGGGCTGTGCACCCCGAGCCGCTGTTGCAACCTGCTGAAGCTGGTGGCAGTGCCCTCGAACGCCACCACCTCGCCGTCGACGACGAAGTCGGCGCAGTCCTGCGCCCGTAGTGTCGCGGCCAGTTCCGGATAGGTGCCATTGACCTGTTTCTGGTTGCGGGTCATGAGCCGCAGCTCATCACCCGTTCGGTAGGCCAGACACCGTTCCCCGTCGAGTTTGCGCTCATACAGCCAAGCAGGGTTGCTGAACCTGTCGTTGGTCAGCGTGGCCAGCTCAGGATCCATCCAGGCAGGCTGGCCGGTGCCAGAGGGCTTGGCCATCAACAGGGGGCGGCAAGCCGGCACGGGGACCTCTGGTCCCGTTTTTGCACGGCTCCGGAGGGATGGAGACTCACGGTGTCCAGGGTAGGACTTCGGATGTGGCAAGGCCAAGTAGCGTCGATCATTGCTTCGGGCGTCGAGCACCAAAGAAGCCGCGGCAGCTCGCTCGTGACTTGTGCCACTGCTCGACGACGGCGCTCCGGCCGAGGGTCGCAGTCGCACCACTACGGCAGGGACCGGTCCGAACCGATGTCAGGGGCGTCCTCGGATGAAACGGTTCAACTCACCAGGTCCTGGAGCGCCCTTTCCACCTCTTCGCCGTGTGCCTCGAGGTCGCGCTTGGCCCGAGCCGGGCTCCACCGGCCTTTGATGAGGAAGATGGTGGGAATGAACACGACCATGCCCCCGATTGACACCCAGAACCAGTGCTGCCACTGCTGGGCCGATTCGTTGATCCCGTTCTGCAAGGCGGTGAGCTGGGCCTGGTGGGCGGCCAGGTAGTTCAACTGCGCGGTGTACGGGAGAACGAGGGTCTTCAACTGGCTCTGGTTGTCGACCAGCTCGCTGAAGACCGTGGGCCCCAGTGCCCGCTCGGCGGCGGCGATGTTGGCTGCCGACGGGCTGGCCGCCAGGGCGCTCACGGTCGGGGCGTTCTGGGGCTCGTTGAGGACCTTCAACAGGCTGGCGTGCGACTGGGCGAAGGCCACCGACTTCGGATGCTGGAGCAGGAATTGTTGGGCGTTGGTGTCGGTGGTCGGGATCCGAACGGTGGCCAGCGGCTGGTTGTCGACCGCCGGGTTGACGCTGTTGACCACGATGGGCAGGAAGATGAACGAGATGCCCACCACCAGCCGGAGGATCCATCCCCACAGGGCCAGGCCGGTGCCGACCAACGCCGGGTTCTTGGCCTCCACCGTCTCGGTGAAGGCGGCCATCCAAGGGGCGTAGCTGACCGAGAGGAACAAGGCGAGGAAGACCTCGATCACCACCAGGGTGTAATAGCCGCTGTTGGGCTTGCCGCAGAAAGACGATCAGGAGGGCGATGGCACCCTCACGGAGCTCTGGCAGCCCGGCCCGCTTCAGAAGACGAGGTCGAGCGCTCGGATCCGGCGCGGATCGGCGATGACCTCGAGCTCAACGATCTTGCCGTTGCGGCAGGTGAATGCGAACACACCTCGCGGTTTCCCGTCCGGCGCCCAAACCGCGCCCGGCGAACCGTCGACCATCGCCGGCTGGGCGGCGGCCGCGCTGCCGAGGAACGTCCGAGCGACCTGTTGTCCGCCGCGTAGGACCTCTGTGAGCGGCGGCGCGCCGTGGGACTGCCTGGCGCTCGCCGACCGAACGGCGACCGGGTCGGCGCGCAGCACCACGTCGCTGTCGAGAAGCGACACCAGGGCGTCGAAGTCACCGTCCCGGGAGGCAGCCAGGAAGGCGTCGACCAGCTGGCGCTGACGGGCGAGATCTTTGGTGGAAGTCGACGCGACCCCGGCCGGAGGAGCGCCACGAAGCCGCCGGCGGGCGCGGCTTGCCAGCTGACGGGTTGCGTCTGCCGAGCGTCCGACGATCGGAGCTATCTCGCCGAAGGGCACACCGAAGAGGTCGTGCAGTACGAACGCCAGGCGCTCGTCGGGATCGAGTGAGTCGAGCACCAACATCAGCGCCGGTCCAATGGAATCGGCAACAAGAGCGGCATGTTCTGGATCACCAGCACCAGGCGCCGGATCGTCTTCGGCGGGCACCGGCGTGGACAGGGCACCGCCCACCGGCTCCTCGCCCCGAGAACGCCGGGAGCGAAGCATGTCGAGGCAGACGCGGGAGACGACCGTTGTCAACCATCCGCCAAGGTTGTCGATGCTCTCGGATCCGGTACGGCTCAACCGGAGCCAGGCCTCCTGCACGGCGTCGTCGGCCTCGGCGGTCGAACCGAGCATCCGGTAGGCGATGCCCCGGAGGCGTGGCCTGCTCTCCTCGAATTCGTCTGCCACCCATTCAGCCACGGTCACATCCTCCTCTTCTGATCCGTCATAGCAGTGACGGATGAAACCCGCACGATGTGACAAGGAGGAACGATGTCCACACGTATGAAGAACCCGGCGATGGTCCTACCCCAGGCAACCAAGGCCATTCACGAGCTGGTCAAGGTGGTGCAGTCCGCTGGCGTACCGGAGGAGACGTTGGGACTGGTCCACCTTCGGGCGAGCCAGATCAACGGATGCGGTTTCTGCGTTGTCTCTGGCGCGGTGGGCGCCAAGAAGGCCGGCGAGACCGACGAGCGGCTCTTCGCCGTCTCGGCTTGGCGTGACGCGCCTTGGTTCAACGACAGCGAACGAGCCGCGCTCGCCCTGGCTGAGGCGATGACCCGGCTGAGCGACCGCTCGGATGCCGTGCCCGACGACGTGTGGGACGAGACGGCGAAGTACTTCGACGAGGAACAGCTCGCCGCCCTGGTGCTGTGGATCGCCACGACCAACCTTTTCAACCGGGTGAATGCGACGACCAGGCAGCCGGCCGGGGTGGGATGGGGGTAAGCCTAGGTTGAGGCATTCAGAGCCACGACTTCAGGAGAGGCCAATAATTTCCGAGTGGTCCGAGTTGGCGGACCCAGCAACCCATGAAAAGGACACGAGCTCAGTGAAGACAATGACATGTAGGCAATTGGGGGGACCGTGTGATCTCCAGCTCCATGGAGATACCGCTGATGAGGTCATCAAAGCGCAAGATAAGCACTTGAACGACATCGTCTCCGGCGGGGATGAAAGGCATAAGGGTGCGTTGAAGGAGATGAAGGGTAGGTGGAGGCATCCGATATCAGGAATGACGTGGTACCGGAACGCCAAGCGCGATTTTGCTGGGCTTCCCGAGGACTGACGGTCGACCGATTCGGGAGGTGATCCCGCCCTGGCGGCCGTGGCTATTCAGATGCGTCGAGGTGGAGGGCCGGGTTCCACAGAACCTCCCAGAGGTGGCCATCGGGATCCCGGAAGTATCCCGAGTAGATACCCCACGGACGGCCGTGAGGTCGTTCGGTGACCACCGCTCCGGCTACTTCGGCCTGCGAGATGATCTCGTCGACCTCGGCTCGGCTCGCGACCGCGTGCCCGATGCTGAACTCACCGGACTTCGCCGGCGTGAGTGGGACCAGGGCGTCTTTGGCGAGCTCGGAGCGCGGGTAGATCGACAACATGAGGCCGCCGCCGAGGTGGAACACCGCCGTGGTGCCGTCGGGTGTGTTCTCGTCTCCTTTGAACTCGGTGCCGATCAACCCTTCGCTTTGAAAGCCCAACCCCTCACGGTAGAAGGCCAGGGCCCGGTCGAGATCAGCCACCGCAAGCGTAACGACATGGATACGCGCTTTCATGACTGGCAAACTACAAGCCCGTAACCTTCCAGGCATGGCACGTCGACCTGTGCTCGAATACGTGCAGGAGTTCGAGTTTCCCCTGGCTCCTCCGGAGCTGTGGGACCTGATCGAGCAGGTCGATCAGTTCGAACGGTGGTGGCCCTGGCTGGAGGACTTCCATCTCGAAGGACCCGGCCTGGTCGCGGGTTCCGTCTTGAGCGGCGTGGTCTCCCCGCCCATCCCCTATCGGATGCGGATTCGGGTCGAGCTGACTCGGTGTGAGCGCCCCACCGAGATCAGAGCCATCATCCAGGGCGACCTCGAAGGCAGCGCCCGACTCGGGATACGTCCCGGTAGCGCCGGCAGCTCGCTCGTCGAGGTCGCCTGGACGATCGAGATGATGCAGATGGCGATGCGATTGGCGGACCGTGTCGCTCATCCCCTCTTGCAGTGGGGACACGACCGGGTCGTCGAGATCACCGTCGCCCGCTTCCGCCAACGGATCGACTCCGGCCACTAGCTCAGTCTGGCTATGGCCAGTGCCGCCGCCACCAGTACGATGCCCCACGACATGGCACGGAGCGCCTGTTCGAGAGGGGACAGCAGCGTGTGCTCATCTACGGGCACCAACCGTCCGTCCGCCAGCGTGAGCAGCCCTTCCACTCGGGTGACCCGGCGACGGATGAGCCGAGCCTGCGTGCTCAGTCGTCGTTGGGCCAATGACAGGCCGAAGGCGCCCACTGCGGCGATCACCGGGCTCAGGGCCAGGCGCCCGGTCTGTGCGACGTACGCGACCAGTACCGGGAAGCAGCCCCAGGCAAAGGCAAATCCCGCGTCGGTGTGGATCAATCCACCGAAGAGCTCCAAGTTATACACGACCACGAACAGCGGGCCCAGTACCAAGAAAGGAATCAGAGGCCAGCCAACCCGGGATAACCCGGCGACACCCAATGTGACCGCGCCAGCCAAGCCGACGACAGTCAGGGCGACCAGAGCTGCGGTAGGGATCTGGGTGCCCAGCGGTCGCCCATGCAGTTCGTCGAGGGCATGAGCGGCGATCCCGACGGCGAAGAAGAACGCCAGCAGTGTTGCCAACAAGCGGGTGAGGTCCACATGGGGTGCCAGTGACGCACCGATCACCACGTAGGCCAGGTGCCATGCCGTATAAGGAGGGTGGAGCAACGTCCACCAATCCCTCCACCCGCCGGGGCGGGCGGCGTAGAACGCGGGACGATCGTCCGAGGCGTTGCCGTCGTGTGACGGCAAGGCGGACGGAACCGGGGACTCCGAGCCCGGGGACTCCGGAGTCGTCTCCTCATGCACTACTGCGAGTTCCCCACATGACTAGACCACCACCGAGGCTCATGGTACGCAGGCCTACGTTTTCGAAGCCGGCCCGACGCCACGCGTCTGCCGTCCACGACACCGGGTACCTCCGGTAGTGCTGGGAGATGTTGGGGCCCAGGAACCGGCCCACCGTGAACCACTCGCGCCCACCGGTCACCCAACCTCCCGCCGGCAGGAGCACTCGGGTATAGAGCCACCACCACATACGCCAGAAGCGACTCGGCGGTGCAAGGAACTCAAGGCTGGCAACGGCTCCGCCCGGCTTCACCACCCGGGCCAGCTCACAGAGAGTGGCTTGGGGGTCATCGACGTAGCGAAGCAAATAGGTAAAGGTCAATGCGTCAAAGGCGGCGTCGGGGAAGGGGAGTTGTTCCGCTCGACCAGCAACCAGCTGGATCCGTGTGCTCAATCCGGCTTGGGCAACGTTGCGCTGGCCTCGGGCCAGCATGCCTTCGGTCAGATCGAGACCAACAACGTCGGCCGACGTTCTCGACGCCAACTGCAACGCCACCCCCGCCGTTCCTGAAGCTACGTCGAGGACCATTCCCGGTGAGCCGGGAACGACCCGGTCGATCATGGCCCGCCGCCAACGGCCGTTCTGACCCATCGAGAGGACCTCGGCCAACCGGTCATACCGCTGCGGAAGCGACGTGAACAGTTGCTGCGCGAATCGGTTCCGATCATCGGCGGTATTCGGCGACATGACCCTCCATCGGTGAGAGGATCTCACTGTAGGCCTTCGTCGTGAGGAGGGAGCGTGTGTCCGTCGCGCTTTGACGTACTGGTGATCGGGGGTGGTCCGGCGGGAAGTATCGCCGCCTTCGTGCTGGCGAAAGGCGGAGCGCGGGTGGCGATGGTCGACAAGTCGACCTTTCCCCGCGACAAGGCATGTGGCGATCTGGTCGGCCCCCGTGGCCTGCAGGTATTGACCGATCTCGGAATACCGGAGCCGACCGGCCCGAACGTCGGCCCCATGTTGGTGGTCGGGCCCACCGGTCGCCCGGTCCGGCTTCCGTGTGCCGAGGGGCTCACTTATCCGGGGCACGGAAAGGCCGTCACCCGGAACGTCTTCGACGCGATGCTCCATGAAGCGGCTGTCGATGCCGGGGCCGCCCCGGTCTTTGGGCGGGCAGATGAGCCATTGGAAGAGGACGGCCGCGTCGACGGATATCGGTTGAGCACAGGCCAGGAGTTGCGCGCCGATTTCGTGATTGGTGCCGACGGAGCCACCAGTCGTGTCGCAACCGCAGCCGGCCTGGTCGAGGCGTCCAAGGTCTTGTGGGGATTCGCGGTGCGCACGTACCTGCCTCACTCGGTCGAGCTCCCCGCCATCGTTTTGTGGGAGCCGACACCTTGGAACGCCTTTCCCGGTTATGGCTGGGTGTTTCCTGGTCCGGGAGGAGACGTCAACGTCGGCCTCGGCCTCGGTACCCGCTCCGACCGTCAGGCCGGGGCCAAGGCGGTTCGAGCGCTCCCGGCGTTCCTCCAGCACGTGCGCTCCCTTGGCCTGCTTCCCGATTCGCCTCCGCTGGCACCGTCGCGGCGCCTCGGAGGCTGGCTCAAGATGGGCATCGTCGGGACCACGCCAGCCGATGGCCGGGTGTTGCTTGTCGGCGATGCCGCCGGCCTCGTCAACCCTCTGCAAGGAGAAGGGATCTCCCAGGCTCTGGGGAGTGGTCGCTCGGCCGGCGAGGCCATCCTGAAGGATCCGGCCCAAGCAGCTGAGCGATACCGCGCCACCCTGGCCCACCATCACCGGCCATATCAACAGATCGCGGCAGCAACTCAGGCTGCTCTCGTAGGTCGGCCACGCGCCGTCGCCGCCGTTGCCCGCTTGCTCACCGCCGCCGGTCATACCAATGCACTGGCCGGTGGGTGGGCGATCTTCTGGAATGAGTTGCTTGATGGAGCGCCGCAAGGACGCCACCAGGCGGTCGCTGCCGCCATGACGCGGGTGGCCCGAACGATGACCGCCCGGACGGCGACGGCCCGGTGGTTCGATGCCGAACTCCCCGGGGAATCCTGGTCGCCTTCTACGGGGAGTGGACGAGGCGGACTCGACCGGCTGACTTCTTCATGACCGCGACCCCATGCGGGCCCCGGAGGACAAGTCTCACCGAAGGAACGCTTCCACCACGGCGGGGACTAACTCGCTGCGGGTCATGTCCATGTGGGTAGTCCCAGGGAGGACGGCGAGCTGACCATAGGAAAGGAGCTCAGCAGCGTGGGCCGCGTCCGGCACGAGGATGAAGTCGGTGTCACCGATCAGCACCAGGACCGGCGCCTCGATGCCGCGCATGTGGTCATCGGTCCAGCCGTCGAAGCCCTGGACCATCGCCGCCGTCTTCTCGGCGAATGCCTCGAAATGAGCCGGATCGGGCGCGACCGCCACGTAGGCCTCGCGCATGGAAGCGAAGTCGGCTTCTGTCGGCAGGCGCTCGGGGTAGACCTCGCCCCCCCGGTCGTTGCGATAGTCCGCCGAGGCCACTACCGCCCGCCGGATGCGACCCGGGTACTGCACGAGCAGCTCGTAGGTTGTGAGCCCACCGAGGCTGAACCCGAACACGTCTGCCTGCGCTATGCCGAGGTGGTCGAGCAGGCCTATCACGTCGGCGGCGAAGTGCCCAAAGGTCATGGGCCGGTCGATGTCGGCCGTGCGGCCGTGACCCTGGAGCTCGACTGCGATGACCCGGTGGTGCTTGGCCATGACCGGGATGACCACGCCGAAGCTCAGCTCGACGGTGACCAGGCCACCGTGGAGCAGTACCAGCGGCGGTCCTTCGCCCAGCTGTTGATAGTAGAGGTGGAGTCCATTGATATCGGCGTAGGGCATACCAAAGAGACGGTACGACCAAGCTCAACTCATCGCTAGTGGATGGAACCTTCGCCCGGGGCCAATTCTTGCCACAGGTGCTCCAGCTTCTGCGGGTTGGTCACCGAGCGGACGGCGATGACCTTTCCCTCCAGGATGTCGAGAACCAGCGTGGCCACTACGTGGTCTTCATCGACAAAGATCATGCCCGGCTGACCGTTGAGCGTCACCTCGCGCGGGCTGCCGGACAGCTTCTTGGCTACGTTCATCAGGAAGCGTGAGCTGCGATGACGGCCGACCACCGGCCGCATGGCGGCCCGGACCACACCGCCGCCATCGGTCCACACGACAACATCTTCAGCCAACATCTCGGTGAGGCCTTCCAGGTCGCCGGTGGCACAGGCCACCACGAACCGGCGGGTCAGCTCTCGGCCGTGGACTGCGTCGGCATCAAATCGTTGACGGCGATTCTCGATCCGCGAACGCGCCCGTGAGGCCAGCTGACGGCAGCCGGTCGTGGTACGCCCCATCGTTCGGGCCACCTCATCGAACTGGTACCCGAAGACGTCGTGCAAAAGGTAGGCCGCCCGCTCGGGCGGGGTCAGCTCTTCGAGCAATACCAGAAAGGCCAGCGACAGACTGTCGGCTTGCTCCAAGGCCGAAGTGTCATCCTGCACGACGGGCTCAGGCAGCCACGGCCCGGCGTATGTGACCCGCTGCGCCCGAGCGGACCCCAGCTGGTCGATGCAGAGCCGAGTCACGATCGTCACGAGGTAGGCCCGGACCGAGTCGATCTCGCCTTCTCCACGCTGGAGCCAACGCACCCATGCCTCTTGGACCATGTCCTCGGCGTCGGCGGCGCTGCCCAGCATTCGGTAGGCGATGCCAAAGAGAAGCGTGCGCCACTCTTCGAAGACACTGGTGTCGTCAGGTGACGGTGAGCCCGGCACCGTTGTCCTTCCGGCTCGTTGGAATTTCACACCGCTCGGCAAAGCCCTGACTGTGCAGGCCCAGTCCGGCGTTGAAGCGTGAGCGGAGGTTTTCGAGCGCCACCCAGCCGGCAAGCTCAACGATCTCGGCATCGCTGAATTGGCGGTGCAACCGTCGCGCCAGGTCGTCGGGCACCAGGGCAGGCACCATCGTGGCCTGCTCGGCATATTCGAGGACGACACGCTCGCGGTCATCGTAGAGCTCGCTCTCGTGCCAACGACCGACGTTGCGTACCTTTTGTGGGTCCATCCCCGCGTTCATGCCCTCGAAGTACCCGAAGTCCGTACACCACGAACACCCGATGAGCATCGCCGCCCGCTGGATCGCCAGCCAGCGCAGCGTTGGATCGAGCTTCTTCCAGCCCTTCTCCACCGCTGTCTCGAGCGCACCCATGGCGACCAGCACCCCCGAGTGGTGCGAGGCAGCCTGCATCGGTTCGACCATCTGGCCGAACCTCCGCTTGGCATAGGTCCGGGCCAACCTGGGGATGATGCCCTTTGGCTCTGTGTCGAGGGGTACATGTGCCATGTAAACCACCACCTTTCACCAATGAAGACGATCGTGGCCCTCTGAACGTGACAGCCGGGCACCAGACGCGATATCAGCGGTGTTTCATCGCAGCTCAGCCGGCGTCGAACACTTCGGGCTCGAGCGCACGCACGATGGCCGCAGCTCCACCTCGGTTGCCGAGCTTGGACTGCACCCCGATCCTGTTGGGCCAGCGACCGGTTGATGGGAATCCAGTCAACCTTTGCGCGCTCCTGTCAGGCACCCTTCCCGGGTCTGGTGGAGATCCCAGGGCGTCCGCCTTGCTCAGGCGGCGAGCAGGCCCGAGTTGACGTACGCCGCCTTGATGCGGTCCTTTTGCTCGACCGTCAGTTTCAACTGGGGCGGGCGGGAGTGCGGGTAGTCGCCGACCGGCAGGCCGAGGAGCTGGGCGCAGTACTTGAAGGCTGAGCCGAAATGGGTCAAGTACCCGGGCCGCTCCGGCAACCGTGTGTAGGTGAGCCCGTGGGCGCCGGGGCCGTCGACGTTGGCGCTGAAGTAGAAGCTCCGGGCCTCGTCGAGCTTGCCCTCGAGCACGAGGTTGAACCACTGGGTGTGGCGCTTGTCGCTGGGCGTCTCGGTCAGGTAGGCCATGCCGCCCAGGATGCAGGGTCCCTGCAGTCCTTCCTGGACGTAGCCGGCGAGGTACGACGCCGTGAGGTCGCCGCTCACGTCCCACATGACGAGCTTCCCGGGCACCATCTTCGAGACGGCGATGCCGTGACCGGCGATCGTCGCCGGGTCCTTGATGGCGCACATGGCCGGGATCTCCCTGGCGACCCGGGCCACCTCGGCGGGCGTCATCTCGTAGCCCGAGGACGGGGAGTTGAACATGCCGAGGGCGATGTCGGTGCGGTCGGCGACGTAACGGAAGAACTCGAGCATCCCGGGCCCCCCGTGGGCTTCCATCACCGGGTTCTGCAGGTAACAGATGTCGGCCCCGATGTCCTGGGCGTGACGCGTCAGTTCAACGGTGTCCTTGGCACTGAGGGCCACCGTGCACACCTGGAGGAAGGCGGAGGGCTTGACCCGGCGTGCCTCTTCCACGGCTACCTCGGCCAACGTCTTTCGCTCGTCCATCGTGAGGGACCACCACTCGGCGAGCCCGCTGGTGAGCCAGAGACCGTCGTGGTCGAGATCCCCGAGGCAGTAGCGCACCAGCGCTCGATAGGCATCGAGGTCGAGCTCGTCGCCATCGGCACCCGAGAAGGGTGTGATCAAGGAATCGGCGACCCCACGGAGATGGCCTTGGGCCCACTCCCTTGCCTCACTGGCTCGTGCCATGGCGGCGCTCCTTCCCCTGCGTCGTGGGTCCGTCTCGACGCTCCTGGTCGTCACGGGCCTTCGGCAACCACCCTACCAAGGAGTCTGGACATATGTCCAGACTCTTGTACGATGGCCACCATGCGAGATATCCGTGAGGTCGACACCGAGCACTACTGGGAGGAGCTCCGGCAGCGCTGGGGCGCCCTGCTCAGCTACCGCTACATCGGACGCCAGTTCTCCTCGATGAACAACGTCGAGGACAACGCCGTCGCCCTCCGTCACGACATGCGCAACGCGAACGGCGGGGTGATGGTGGCGCCGCTCGCCATCATCTGCCCGGGCGGAGGCGGCGGCTCCGATCTCGAGATGGTCCCCAATCCGGTGATCCACTCGCTCCAGATCCTCGACGACGCCCGGGACGTCCGTCGGGTCGAGGTCGTTGAGGGCGTGAGCCTGAAGCAAGGCCAGCGGATGGGCTTTGGCCGGGCTCGCATTGTGGACGCCGACGATCACACCCGGGTCATCGCCCTCGTCGAGTCGCAGGGAGTCTCCATAGGCGAGGTTCCGCCCGGCCTCGAGCACTTCGACGACGAGCCGGTCATGGCGATCGAGGACTCGCCAGACCTCCCGCCGCTGTGGCAGGTCTTCGGGGCCATTCGTCGTGACGACGGCCACTGGACCTTGCCCGAGCTGCACGCTGAGCTGGCCTCGCCCGACGCGGCTCTGCACCTCGGCCCCCAGCACGTCCTCCTCGAGCGGGCGGCGACCGATGTAGCCCAGGGACGGACCGGGAGCGACGCCCTCCAGGTCGAAAGCGTGCATGTCATGTTCCTGGCCCGGGGGAAAGCGGGACCCTTCCGCGCCGAGGCGGAGGCCATGTCCGGTGGCGACGACTCGGGTCGCGTCGGCGTTCAGGTGGTCCTGCACGATGAGGGCAATGACGACCGCGCTGTCACCGCGGCCACGTTCGTCTTCAGGCCAGCCGCAGGCTGAGCGGGGCCCGCGGCCACGACATGACCACCACCAGCTCGTCGGCGAGCACGAACCCGTACCGCCGAACGCTGCTCCGCCAGGACCGCTCAGTCAACACCCGTCGGGCGATCATCCGTGCCGCAGCTCGCCTCTGGGGGCAGCGGGAGTACACCGAGACGACCGTCGAAGACATCTGCAATGCCGCCGGGGTGGGGCGCTCGACCTACTACCTCCATTTCGAGTCGAAAGAGCGACTGCTCATCGAGCTGGCGTTGGCAACCGCCCGGGGCGTCGCCGCCGACGTCGAAACGGCTGTCCAGGGGGGCACCGTCGACGACGAGCTCCGAGCGTTCATGGATGGTCTCGTCCGCCGGATGGAGGGCACGCCGAGAAGCCTGGCCGTCATCGTCATGCGTCAGGTGTCGATCACCAGCGTGTCCTCGAGGCAGCCGGCCGAGGAGGACATCCTCTTCGACGACGTCTTGACCCGCGTTGTCCGGGACGGGCAGCAGCGCGGCGAGCTTCGGGCCGAGGTCGACGCCCGCGACGTGGGCGAAGTCATGGCGGGCATGACCATCGACGCGCTCCAACGCTGGGCCGGGGGCGCCGACGAGAGAACGCTTCGCCAAAGCCTCGAGCTCCGCTTCGACCTCGCTCTCGCCGCCCTTCGAGCAAACCGAGCTGTCGCTCCTCTCTGACGCCGCGCCGCCGTCGCGGACGCGTCCACACGACCGATCGGAGAGCCGACTTCGTACCCGGCCCAGAGGTTCACACCTCCAATGTGCACCTTCAGGGCACGTCGATCATGGGGTGACTTGACGCTACGCTGCGTCCGATAGGGGGTCAGCACACACAAACAGGAGGAGTAGCAGATGCCGGAGTTCACTACGTACGCCGCCGGAACGCCGTCCTGGGTCGACCACGGGACCAAGGATCTCGAAGCCTTCAACTCCTTCTACGGCACTCTCTTCGGCTGGGAGGCGGACGACCAGGGTGAGGAGATGGGGCACTACACCCTCATGCGCAAGGGCGGGAAGACTGTGGCCGGCAACATGCCGGTCGTCGAGGGCCAGCCCAGCGCGTGGGTTTCCTACATATCCGTCGATGACGCTGACGCGACGGTCGGCCAGGCCAAGAAGTCGGGGGCGATGGTGTTCGTCGAACCGATGGACGTCGGGGACATCGGGCGCATGGCCGTATTCGCCGATCCGACGGGTGCGGCGATCGGAATCTGGCAGCCGAAGTCCTTCAAGGGAGCCGAGCTGGCCAACGAGCCAGGCACCTTCGCCTGGAACGAGCTGAACACCCGGGACGTCTCCGCGGCCAAAGCCTTCTACACGCAGGTGTTCGGGTGGGAGGCAAACGACCTCGACATGGGAGGGATGAGCTACACGGAGTGGAAGGTCGGCGAAAAGTCGGTGGCGGGGATGATGACCATGCCCGACATGGTCCCAGCCGAGGTTCCGGCACACTGGCTCGTCTACTTCGGTGTCGATGACGCCGACGCATCGGTCTCCAAGGCGACCGAGCTCGGAGCAACCACGGTGGTACCTCCGACAGACATCCCTCCCGGGCGCTTTGCGGTTCTGTCCGACCCCGACGGTGCCACCTTCGCGGTGATCAAGATGAGCCCGATGACAACGGGCTAGCACCGGATCGACCTGGACGCCTCTTCTCTCATCTGCGACACTACGCGCTCGCGTGGTGCCCAGTTGGTTTCGGCCCTGCCATTCTCTGGTGAGAGAAAGCGGACAGCCATGAGACAACTGCAATCGGTAAGCCTTGAGGATGCACAGCGGGTCATCGCAGCAGGGATCGCCAGCGCCAGTGAGATCCGTCAGCCGATGAACGTGGCCGTGGTGGACGCCGGCGGAGCCCTGGTCGCCCATGCCCGGATGGACGGGGCGTGGATAGGAAGCGTGGACATCTCGATCAACAAGGCGTTCACGGCACGCGCCTTCGATATCGCCACTGCCGACCTGGCCGGGCCCTCTCAGCCCGGCGAGCAGTTCTACGGCATCAACGTGTCCAACGGCGGGCGGATCATGATCTTCGCCGGGGGCATGCCACTGGTCGCCGACGGGCAGGTGGTCGGTGCGGTCGGCGTGAGCGGCGGGGACGGCAAGCAGGACCAGTCAGTAGCCCTGGCAGCGGCCGCGGCCTTCTGAGAGGAGAGCCCATGGCAGATAACCGAGGCGTGACGTACCTCGGGCCGGGCAAGGTCGAAGTGCGTTCCATCGACTACCCGACCTTCGAGATGAGGGACGGGCCGGGCGTCCCCCCGGCCAGCGTGGGCCGGAAGCTGCCCCATGGTGCGATCCTGCGGATCGTGGCGACAAACATCTGCGGATCGGACCAGCACATGGTCAGGGGCCGGACCACCGCTCCCGTAGGTCTCGTCTTGGGCCATGAGATCACCGGCGAGGTCATCGAGACCGGCCCCGGGGTGGAGTTCATCCAGACCGGCGACCTGTGCTCGGTCCCCTTCAACGTGTCGTGTGGGCGGTGCCGAATGTGCAAGGAGAGGAATACCGGGGTCTGCTTGAACGTGAACCCCGCCGGGTATGGCGGCGCCTACGGCTACGTCGACATGGGGGGCTGGATCGGCGGGCAGGCCGAGTATGTCCTCGTCCCCTACGCAGACTGGAACCTTCTCAGGTTCCCCGACCGGGACGTGGCCATGGACAAGATCCTCGACCTGACCATGCTGACCGACATCTTCCCCACCGGGTTCCACGGCGCGTACACCGCCGGGGTGCGGTCAGGATCGACGGTGTACGTGGCCGGGGCCGGCCCGGTCGGGTTGGCCGCGGCCTACTCGGCGTTGCTGCTCGGTGCCGCCGTGGTGATCGTCGGCGATAGCAACCGGCGACGCCTCGAGCAGGCCCGTAGCTTCGGCTGCGAAACGATCGACGTGTCCGGCGATCCCATTCCCGACCAGATCGAAGGGATCCTCGGAGCACCGGAGGTGGACGCGGCTGTTGACGCCGTCGGTTTCGAGGCCCGGGGCCATGGCGGCGACGCCGGCCACGGTGCCCCGGCGGCGGTACTCAACTCACTCATGGAGGTCACCCGCGCCGCGGGCAAGGTGGGTATCCCCGGTCTGTACGTGACAGAGGATCCCGGGGCTGACGATGATGCGGCCAGGCATGGGTCCCTGTCGATGCGCTTCGGTCTGGGATGGGCCAAGTCCATGTCCTTTGCAACGGGCCAATGCCCGGTGATGACCTACAACCGGGACCTCATGGCGATGATCCTGGCCGACCGGGCCCACATCGCCAAGGCGGTGAACCCGACCGTGATCAGCCTCGATGACGCCCCGAGGGGTTACGCGGAGTTCGACAGTGGGGCCGCCACCAAGTTCGTCCTGAACCCCAACAATCTGATCAAGGCCTGACCAGTCTCCACTTGCGGAGGGGTCGCCTATGCGGCCCGGACCCAAGGCGAGATCGAAGCGGGACTACCAGGAGCGGGCGGCGTCCGACGCAGCTCTCCAGTGAGTCGTGAACGATTTTCGCTGCTATATATAGGGCCCGAGCGGTAGGTCGTCCCACTGGATCATTGGAAGTAGCTGGCCCAATGAGCGAAGTCTTCTTCATTGTCGGAATTCTGATCGTGATCCTCACGGCGGCGAGCGTCTTGTTCACCATGGTGCTGCCCCGAAGACCGACCGGGATCGAGCGGGTGTCGTTGCTTGCCAATCGGATCGTACGGGTTGCATTCGGTGGGCTGTCGCGCCTTGCCCGAACGTACGAGGGCAAGGATGTGCTACTCGCCCCTACCGCCCCGGTTGCCCTGATCTTCCAACTCCTGATCTGGGCTGCGTTGTTCATCGTGGGCTTCGGCCTGATCCTGCAGCCCACAACGCACAACCTTTCAGACGGGCTCCTCCAGGCAACGACGGCCCTCTTCACCGTCGGAACGGTCCACTCCGGCGGACCCGAGAACCTGGCCGTCGACATAGCCGTCGGCGCCATGTGGGTTGTGGTCGTCGCCCTCCAGATAGCCTACCTTCCCGCCCTCTACAGCTCGTTCAATCGGCGAGAGGGTTTGGTTTCACTATTGGAGAGCAGGGGCGGGGTTCCGGCTTGGGGTCCGGAGATCCTGGCCCGTCATCAGCTTGTGGGCATCACCGATGCGCTTCCCGATTTCTACGCAGCTTGGGAACAATGGGCAGCGGACGTGGCCGAGAGCCACACCACGTACCCCGTTCTTCTCCTCTTTCGCTCTCCGGAGCCCTGGTTCTCGTGGTTGCTCGGACTGATCGCCGTGTTGGACGGAGCCGCGATCCACTTGGCCCTCTCGCCTGACACCGCGTCCTCTCAAGCGCGGCTGTGCCTGCGGATGGGCTTTACTACGCTCAACCGCATCGGCAACACTCTCGGCTGGGAAATTGACCCCGATCCCAGCCCCGAAGGCCCGATCCAACTGACATTCGAGGAGTTCGACGACGCCGTCCGCATGCTTCAAGGAGTTGGCTTCGAGATGGAACGAAGCGCTGAGGAAGCGTGGCCGGACTTTCGAGGATGGCGGGTCAACTACGAGAGTGTCGCCTATCGGCTCGCTGATCGGCTCACCGCTCCACCCGCCCCATGGTCAGGGAGTCGGCGGCATCTGCGCTCAGGCACGGTGGACCCGAGACGCCCTCCGCAACGCCGGCCGATTGCCGATTCGCTGACCGAACAGCGACCAACTGTCGTGAACTCGCCGCCGCGCCGGGTTACCCGTCGAAGTCAACGATCGTTGGGTGCTACCGACGGTGAAAAGCAGTAGACGACAGCATCGGACGCCACTTGGACGCAGCTTCGCACGATCACTCCCACGGCTCGAAGAGTCCCTCGAACTCCAACGCGTTGTTCCGAACCCGACCGTAGAGGAGCCAGTCACCGCGGAACATCCCGTGCTCGTAGGGAGCACAGGCGATGTGGGTCTGCCGGCCGCCGGTCGTGCTGGGCATGAACCGGATGCGCTCCAATCCGGCCTTCAGCCCTTCGCCGCTCAGGATCGGGGCGCGGAAAAGGCCCTCGACCAGTACGCGTGCCGTGTCATAGGCCAGGACGGGAACGGCGTTGGGCCAGAGAGGCGGATCCTGGCCGTAGCGGTCGACGAATTCTCGGTGGAAGCTCTGAACCCGCGGGTTGGACGGGTCCAGCTGGTCGATCCCCACCCAGCCCTCGAACTTGTCGAAACCCATCAGGTAGAACATGAACGCCGTGGTCATGATCCTCGGAGGGTCCCAGCCGAGCTCGTCCAGCGATGCACGCAGAAGGCCCTTCGCGGCCAACATGCCATATCCCATGTACACCAGGGCGTCCGGCTCGATCTCCCGTAGGTTACGAAGGTTGGCGGTCAGATCGGCTGGTGTCTGGGAGACGGTTTCCACCGCGGCCACGGCGACGCCTCGTCGCCGGCACTCCTGGCGGAAGTACCGGAAGTACTCCTCCCCGTTGGGCGAGATCTCGCTCAGCACGGCAACCCGCTCGTGCCCATGGCGTTTCAGCCAGGCCACGATCAAGGTGGCATCCCCGCCGCAGTCTCCGTTGCCCAGCCGAAAGCAGTAGTCGCCATGGAACTGGTCGGTGCCACACCAGCTGACCAGCGGCACCTGCAGCTCGTTGGCCAGCGGGCCCACGGTGATGGCGTTGTCCGAGCTGTAGGCGCCGGCGACGCCGATGCAGCCCTCATCGACCAGCCATCGGAATCCGTCGGTGGCGTTCTTGGCCGACCCCTGGGGCAGGCCGTTCTCTGGATGAAGGACGAGCTCTACCGGCCGGTCCAGCAGGCCTTGCTCGGTGGCCTGGTCGAAGGCCATCTGATGGATCTTGTCGTAGCCCCCGCCCGGCCCATCCAGGGCCGATCCCAGCCACCCGATCTTGATTGCGTCCATACAGAGACTCCCCCTTCCTTCGTCGTCGCCGATGTGGCTACGGGATGCGACGGTTACATGCGCCGTGCTGGTCGGATCGGCGCCGACTTCCAACCCCGAACCGTCCATGCCCCTTTCGTCTCTGTGCTACGTCTCGTAGGGTCATGGTCGAGCGCTGCGTCGGACGGATCCCAGAACAGATCGGTGCTTGTCCCAGCCCCCCTCAACGCCATGGTGGCATGCTAGAACCAGATTCTTATTCTGGCAAGGGACGCCGGGACGCCTCCGAGCCCGGAGCACTCCTCATTCCTCGATGAAGTCACTGGTGGCTCCCTCCCCGAACAGGAGATGCTTGAGAACCTTTCCTGATGCGTTATGGGGTAACGCGTCGACGAACTCGATGTGCTCGGGAATTTTGAAGCTGGCCAACGCTGCGCCCGAGAAGGTACGCACCTCTTCCGCAGTCACCTCATTGCCGTCCTTCAAAACGAGGAAAGCTTTTACCTGTTGGCCGAGCGTCTCGTGCGGCACCCCGATGACAGCCGCTTCGGCCACCGCCGGGTGCTCGAAGAGACGGTTCTCCACCTCGACGGGCGAGACGTTCTCGCCACCTCGGATGATGAGATCGCTGCGCCGGCCGGCCAGGTACACGAAGCCCGCACGATGGGTACCAACATCGCCGGTGTGATACCAACCGTCTTCAATGGCCGCTTCTGTGGCAACAGGATCCCGCCAATACCCGGCAAACACGGTGGCGGAACGAAGCGCGATCTCACCGACCTGACCTTCGGCCAGCGCCCGTCGGGTCTTCGGATCACGGATCTCCACTTCCACGGTGGGCGAGGGCTCGCCGACCGAGTCCGGGTGGAGGAAGCTCGCCGCGCCGCCGAGCGCGGTGCCCAGTCCATTCGTCTCCGTCATGCCATATCCGAGGCCCAAGGCGGGCCGGACCCACGGGAGGCGCTCCTCGAGCCGCCGCAAGAGCTGTGGCGGCCAGACTGCGCTTCCGCCCCCCACCGACCTGAGGGACACGAGATCGTAGCGTTCGAAATCGGGCCAGTCCAACAGGCGCCAGAGCTGGGTCGGCACCAGTGACCAATTCGAGACCTTGTGTTGCTCGGTCAAGGCCAGATGGACGTCTTCCTGCCAGCGACCGGGTGGCGGGTAGACAAGGGTGAGCCCGCTCATCGGCGCCGGCACCATCGTGCACGTGAGCCCGGAAACGTGGAACATCGGGCTGGCGTTGAGGGCGCACGGTAGCGACGGCGGGGGCGCCTCGGCACCAGCCGCGGCCGCCCGGGCCCGGAGTTCGGCTCCCCGCAACTGGGTGGCCAACGCGAAGTGGATGACGTTGCGATGACTGATCGGAACACCCTTGGGTCGGCCCGTCGTTCCGCTCGTGAACAGAATGACCAGCGGATCGCACTCGTCGGACACGACCTCGGGCAGCGACGCACCCGCGCCTATCGCCTCGAGCTCGGCCACGGTCTCCTCCAACGGGCACACCGTGGTGTCGAGGTCGATCCCGGCGACCCGCTCCATCCGTCGACGATCGGCGAAGACGACCCGCGGCTCGGTAAGCCTGGCCGCGTAAGCCAGCTCCGGACCGGTCCACCAGCCGTTGAACCCCACGGTGATGGCGCCGAGCGAAGCCGCCGCCCAAAACAACAGGGCGTACTCCACATGGTTGGCGGCGGCGATACCGATGCGGTCTCCGGCGCCGACGCCGAAGCTCGACTTGAGGCCCTCGGCCACGCGTGCCGCGGCGCCTACGACCGAATCGAACGTCAACGTTCGATCGGGGAAGACCAGGTATGGACGGTTCGGGAATCGCTCCGCGCCAGATGTGAGCACCTCGACGAGCGACCTCGGTCGATGCTCGAAGACCTTCGATGCGGAGCCCGACCCGTCCTCGATGGCGAGCTCGAAGGGGGCGCCGGGGCCCAGGAGGCGCTCGGCCGTGCCGATGGGGAGCGCCTTCCCAGGCCAGACGAGCCGCGTCGCTTTCTCATGGTGCTCCACCGCGTGCACGATACTCAGCTGGTCCGACTGGCGACGCGCAGGTGTGCGCTGTGGGCGGCCGGCTGCTCCTGGTAGGTAAACAGGAGCCGCAACGATTCCTCTATATGGCGGGCTGCCTCTTCGATGGGCCTGCGCCCGAGCGCCCACGCTCGCATCTCGGCGCCCAAGATGTCGAGGGTGGCTTGCAAAAGACGGGCGGCCGTCTCCGGATCCACGTCGCTGATCGCTTCTCGATACGTTTCAGCTGTGGCCCTGGCCATCACCTCATAGAGCTCACGGGCGACAGGGTCCTTGGTTGACTCGAGCATGAGCAGGACACGGTAGAACTGTGGGCTCTTCTTGAACGAGCTGATCGACCGCTGGAGCACATCGAGCAATCGCTCGAGGTTGGAATTGCCGCGCAGACCCCTCTGGGCTACCCGGCGCTGCAGCCGCTCGACCCATTCGAGCTGGACGGCGGCGAAAAGCTGCTCCTTCGAAGGGAAGTACCGGTAGAGGGTGGCCAAAGCCACATCGGCGGCTTTGGCCACATCGCGCATCTGGACGGCGTCGTAGTCCGACTCGGACAACTGCTCCAGGGCAGTTCGGACAATCCTGTTTCGCCGCTCCACCCGAGAGGGCGGCACGTGAGGGGTCCGACTCTGCCCTCCAGCGTTCGCCACCTGCACCCCTCCCTTGGTCTGATGGACGTGCCGTCGATGCCGACTGATAGGAACAAGAACCTGGTTCTAGGCTAGCAAAGAACGGGCAACGCCCCGGTGCCGTCCAGCCCGCGCAGGCGCGGCACACTCACCTCCACGGCGGTGCTCGCGTCATCCCTTCGTCGGCGGTGCATCACTCGGCGCCAGGTACGCGCCGATCGACCGAAAGATTGCGTCGCTGGAGTTGGTGTAGTTCCCCTCTTCGTCAAATGCCCCGGCGGCGAACGTCACAGCCACCGCAATGGCGATCTTCTTGGACGGGAGGTAGGCCTCTGTTGCCGCGTAGCCGCCGAACAGCGGGTTCTGCAGGAGCCAGGAACCCGAACGGACGATACCGAGTCCGTAGTTGTAGCCGTTCACCTGCGGACCACAGGAACAGCCGGGTAGTGCGCTTCCGAAGCCGAGGAGGTTGGGCCCGGTTTGGGTCTGGTAGGACGACTTCGACAGCAACCTACCGCTGCCAATACCCTCTGCTGACTTCGTCAGATCATAGATATTGCTCGTCTCCACGGAACCGGGAGCCAACGTCCACGAGGGGTTCCAGTAGCTGGACTCCTCGTAGAACGGCGTTGTCGGGGGTAGTGCCAGTACCGCTCGTCGCTCTGAGCTAAAGGCATGCAAGACCGGACTCGGGATGGCGGCGGTTTGGGAGGCGACGGTATTGCTCAAGCCCAACGGACCGAGCACCTTTTGGCGCAGGAGAGTTGCCAGCGGTCTACCACCGACTTTCTCGAGGATCTGTCCCAGGACCACGTAATTGGTATGGGCGTACCCCCAGTTTGTCCCAGGAGCAAACGACAGGGGTCGGGAGAAGGCAAAGGCCAGGAGTTGCGACCTGGTGAACGCACGAAAAGGATCGGACTGCTCCTGAGCGATGAACGCGGGGTCGGTCACGTAGTCGGGATACCCGGAGGTCATGTTGGCCAGCATCTTCACGGTGACCTGATTGGCGTCGGGCAGCGACGGCAGCCAGCGGGCCACGGTGTCGTCGAGGCTGATCTTGTGCTCGTCCACGTACTCCATCAGCAACGTGGACATATACGAGATGGCAACTGCGCCATTGCGGAAATGCATTGCCGGGGTCGCCGGGACCCCGGTAGTCGAAGTACCGAGTGCCTTGGTGACGACCGGCTCTCCGTTGACCGTCACCCTGACGATGACCGCATTCAGGGCATCGGCCTTCATGGCACTCCGGGCGATGGCAACTATCGCGGCTCCCTCGTCGCTCGGCGCCGCTGACGCAGCTGGAGCGACGAGCCAGGGGCACAGGGTCCCGATCACGAGTGCAAGTAAGGCCACGCCGACGCCTACAGGATGCGAGCACCGACTCCGGCCTGAATTTACAGTCATGGCGCTGGCCCTTTGCTGGCAAAGCGAGACCAGGCCGGCGCACGACGCCGCTCCTGCCCACGAACCACGACCTGTGGTTTTACTAGACGAGGGGACCATAAAGAGACAGATGTATCAGGTCAAATCGACCCTTGAGCCAACCAGAAAAGCACGGATCAAAACGGCCATCGTCGATGCCCCTTTCCAGCTCGTGCGCGAGAGCACTGTCGCCACTGCCGCCGAACGAGCACGAGTGTCCCGGACCGAGGAGCGTCGATGACAGTGGCATCCGGACCCGACCCAAACGTCGCCCAATGATTGTCAGCTCATGGGCGACGACCCGACGCCGCCCATGAGCTGAGGGAGCGAGCGTACCCCTAGCTGGGCTGAAGAGTCGGGCACCCCGCACAGCCGGCCCTGACGGCCCACGTCGTCACGCTCCGCGGTGGCCGGTAGCCGGCGCTTCGCCGACCTCTTCCTTGTGCGCTTGAACAGCGCATGGAGGATGCGACACGGGCTGTTCGAATGCGCCCGGCCGGAACACGCTGGTACGCTGCGCGGCCATGCCGGCGTGGAAAACGATCCAGCAGGCGGAACCAGAGTTCGCTGGGCGCGTGCAGCGGCTGTTCGAAGCCGCTCGCCACAAGACAATCGCAACCTTGCGCTCCGACGGCTCGCCCCGCATCTCCGGCATCGAGTGCGAGTTCGAGGGCGGCGAACTGCACTTCGGTTCGATGCCCGGCGCACGGAAGGGGGCGGACCTCAAGAGGAATTCCCGCTTCGCCCTGCACGGCCCGACCTTTCACCCCGAGGAGGGCAAGGAGGGCGACTGGCCGGGCGAGGCGAAGATCGCTGGACGTGCCATGCCCGCCGGCCCGGTCACCGCGGACGAAGCCACCAGTGAGCCTGACGGGGACATGTTCGTCGCCGACATCACCGAGATCGTCATCACCAGGCTCAACGCCGAGGGCACCAAACTCGTCGTCGAGTGGTGGACGCCGGCGCGAGGTCTACGAACGGTCGAACGGGACTAGCGCCACGCTGGCGATCGTTGTCGACCCTCAGGCTTTGATCTCGAACCACAACCCACCGTTCAAATTGATGTTGTTTCCACTGGCTTGCCCAGGAGCAGAGTCGCCGACGTACGTGTACAACGGATGCCGGTCATAGGTGACCTGAGTCTGGCCGTCCGATCGTTTGATCGTGCCCAACTGACCGGTCACGCCCGCTCCGGCAACTGGTCTCCCGGTCACCGGTGGCCAGTACGCCGCGCACGTCCCGTAGCACGTTGATTTGGTCGGCGTATCGGGGGCAAACCAGTAGAGGGTGAACCCCTTTGCGTTGGTCAACACCATCGCACCGTGGATGTTCGCCACCTTCAGAAGTGCTGTCGACGAGAGGTTCGTTGTCGCTGGCCCCGTGGTCCCCAGGGCAACTCCCAACAGCACGGCAGCGATAACCGAGAAGGTGGCGATCATCCACCGGGCCAGCGGCAACCCGGTTTGGAGACGATCGACCAATCCGGCGCCATGAGCCGTTGCGCCAACCGGCTGGCGCTGAACACCCGGATCCAGTGCCAGCGCGCCCAGAACCGCGAAGGCGACGATCTCGACAATGGCGGCCTCGATGCCCACAGAAGTGCGAACCTCCCGGAACCCGAAGAGCCCGATCCACAGCGACAGCAGGTATCCCCCGAGCGTGGCGAGAGCGAACCCGGCACCCGCGGCCGCCGCCAAGCGGCTTCCAGTTGCGAGAACGACCAAGCCGAGGACGAACGCGGCGATCACTTGGAGGAGGAACAGCCAACCGATGGTGGGAATGGTCCGGTAACCGGTGAGATACAAGTCGAGATGAATCGCCGCGGTGGCGATCAAGAGTCCGGCCCCGACTACCCGAAGCACCAGCCTGAGCCAATCGCGAACCGAGCGTTGCCGATTGTCCGGTCTCATCACTGCGTCCTTGCCTGATCGTTGCTCGACTCGCTCAACTCGGTCACTCCCTGTCAGCGGTTGGCGAATTGTCATCGGTCGCTCCTTTTCGGCGATTGGTTTTCAGCGATCGGCGAGTGGACGGATCGGACGACATGACCGCCTCTCACCAGGAGGCCCCGTTATTAGAACGACACTCCCCCTGAGCCGGCGGTGGACCCACCGGAACCAGAGCCCGAACCAGACGATGTCGATTTGGCCGTGACCACCGCAGTCCATTTGCCGAACGCATCCGTCACGTTCCCGTTCACCTGTCCCTTACTCGTGTCCCCGACGAAGAAGTAGAGCGGCTTACCGCCGTAGGTGACCTGGAGGGCGCCGCTGCTGGTCTTTTTCGTGCCGAGCTTGGCGGCGCTCACGCCGGCTCCTGCCTGTGCCTTGGTCACACCTTTCGGCAGCGTGACCGCGGGCCAGAATTTCAGACACGCAGCGTTGCAGGGCTTGCCCCCCTGCAGGGTATAGACCGTCTTTCCGCTTACGAGGTACGTCCCCACAGTGGCGTTTTTCGCCGTGGAGATCTTGGTGACCGTCGCGGCATTGGCCACGCCTGCCACAGCCAGCGACCCCGACAGACCGCCAACGGCCAAGGCGACGCCTGCGATTCGTGCGACTCGGATCTTGCTCGTGCGTTTCATGTGCCCTTCTCTGCTCTTTCTGATGTGTTCCCGAATGATGTCTTCCCGATTACTCATGGAATACGGGCAAGCCGGGCGAAGAGATCTCTCCGAGGGCAGATTTTTGGAAAATATCGATGGAGAGTCGATGCGATGGGTCGGCTCCCGTGGGCTGAAGACCAGCGCTGACCAGCGATGATTGATCCCTCGGTGTGCTTCCCCGTCCGGCGCACTCCTGATGGGATCGTGCGCCCTACCGGCGAGCAGCTCAACGAAATCGACTACACAGCTCTCGCCTTGACCGGCCGGGATGGGGTGGATCCCCTCAGATCGAGACCGCCCCACTGATCGCGTCAATATCCCGTTAACAATTCGAGAACGGAGTCAGTGAAGGCACGTTGGCACGGTAGGTTGCCAAGAGAGGGCATCACGCTCCCCCCTCGACTCGCAAGGGGCACGTGATCCTGTCCCATGGCGTCTGGAGGAACCATGATTGCGTTAGTCGGTTCGAGTGCACCGTCGCTTGTCCTGTACGCCGTGTCGCTCGTATTGGTCGTGTGGATGGTCGTCGACGTGGTGAGACGGCCCCAGAGCACCATGGCGATTTCAAGGAAGGCTGCATGGATCGTGGGTTCGGTCGTCGGATGGTTGCTCTTCGGGTTCCTTGGGGCTGCAGTCGCCATCGTGTATCTGGTCGGTCCTCGCAGGCGGATGAATGCCGGAAGGCATGAGACGCGTCACTGGATGGAAAGACGCTGATGCGCACACAAAGCCGTGGAGGCCGGGGCGGCGTCAGGCGTCGCGGTGAACGAGGATCCAGCAGCCAAGCCCCAGGACTACCAAGGTGTACGCCACGAGTAGAGCGAAGCCCGTCCAGGGGCTAAAAGCGGGGCCGATGCTGTCGGGCACACCATGGGTGGAGAACAGGACACGACCGATGTTGGCCGGCAGATAGCGAGCCACCGCATTACTGATCGAGGTGGGCAACGCCTGCACGATAAGGGGGAGAACCAAGACGATTCCGACGAAGGCTGAAATGGCGCCTGCGGTGTGTCGGATGATGGTGGCCAGTCCCAACGCCAACAGCCCGAGCACGGCCAGATAGAGACCGGCTCCGACCACGGCCCGCACGACGCCCGGCTGCCCCAACGACGCAGAGCCAGTAGAGAGCAGAGCCTGGATGTTGTGGGGAACTCGCACCCCGAGCTGGTGGGCGTGTTGCGTGATCGCAGCCGACGACCCAAGCGAGTGCTTGGCCGAAAGGAGGGCCTGACCGAGCCAGAAGGCGGCGAAGGCGAGGATCTCGCTCACCACCACCGCTACAGCCCCGAATACGAGGATCTTGGCCGCCAGCACCACGGGTCGGCGGGGGACCGCCGACAAGGTGGCGCGGATCGTCCCCGTGCCGTACTCGGCGCTCATGACCAGCACGCCGAGGACGCCGAAGACGAGTTGGCCGAGGAAGATGCCGACGAGGCTCCGGGCGGTGGGATCGCCGATGATGTCGGAGGAGCTCACGGTCCCGGTGCTCAATGCGCTCAAGCCGACCACGGCCACCCCGGTGGCGACGAGCGTCCACGTGGTGGAGCGCACCGACCACAGCTTCGTCCACTCGGCCGAAATGGCCCGGCGCAGGCCGACACGGCCCGGGGGCGGCGGGTTCTCGAAGGGGGCTGGAGCCTCGAGCACCGCGGTCACGATCCGCCTCGGAACTCGACGGCTTCGTCGGTCAGCTCCATGAAGGCGTCCTCCAGAGAAGCGACGGGAGTCAGCTCGTGCAGGGCGACTCCTATCGACGCAGCTAGGTCGCCGACCTCGGGTGCCGACAAACCCGTGACGGTCATGGACCCGTCGCGATCGGTGATGACGGTCCCGCCGGCGTTGGTCACGGCATCCGACAACTGGACGAGAGCCGGCGTGCGCACCTTGACGGACTGACGAGAGCTCCCGGCCACGAAGTCAGCCACCGAGGTCTCAGCTATCAGCTTGCCCTTGCCGATGACGACCAGGTGGTCCGCAGTGAGCGCCATCTCAGCCATGAGGTGGCTCGACACGAACACGGTGCGACCCTCGCCGGCCAGCTCCTTGCACAGCGTGCGCACCCACCGGATTCCCTCAGGGTCGAGGCCGTTCACCGGCTCGTCGAACAACAGGACCGAAGGGTCGCCGAGCAGCGCGGCGGCGATGCCCAGGCGCTGGCCCATGCCAAGCGAGAACTTGCCCACCCGTCTGCCGGCCACAGAGGTGAGGCCCACGAGCTCGAGCACCTCGTCGACGCGCCCCGCGGGATGGCGTTGCTCCGGGCCAGGGTCAATAGATGGGCCCGGGCGGAGCGACCAGGATGAATGGCCTTCGCTTCGAGGAGGCCGCCCACTTCCCGCAGCGGCCAGGGCAGGTCGTGGTAGCGCCGGCCCAACACGGTAACGGTGCCCGACAACGGCGAGTCGAGACCCATGATCATGCGCATCGTCGTGGACTTGCCCGATCCGTTGGGCCCAAGGAATCCGGTCACGGCCCCCGGACGCACATCGAAGGACAAGTCGTCGACGGCTACCACGTTGCCGAACCGCTTGGAGAGTCCCCTGGCCTCGATCATCCGGTGAACCTTGCACGGCGGCCCGTCCGGTGGGCATCAGGGACAACCCTGATCTGCCTCCCCACGGCTAAAGGGGGCGGCTTCCTGGCGCAAACGATGGCAGATCGGACCTTGCCGAGGCCGAGCTGCCTCCAAATCGCTGATCAAGAGCGTCCCAAGCCCACCAGACGTGCATGATTTCCTCCCGGTCCGTATCAAAACACGATACGCCCCCTCACCGCGATGCGGCGAGGGGGCGGCCGCAGCTAGCGCCTCGAGGGCGGCTCACTCACTCTTCGGCGCCTGCCTGAAGCCGACCAGGTTTCCAAAGGGGTCGAGCACCTGGCACAGCCGTTCGCCGCTAAAGATCGTCTTCGGCCCGCGGTGCGCCGATCCTCCGCGGTCCAGGCACCCAGCCACCACAGCATCCACGTCATCGACATCCCAGTACGCGACCGAGCCCGCAACGCCAGCGCTCACGTTGTAGTCATCGTTGATGTGCACCGTCAGCCTGGCCTCCCCGACCTGGAACATCGCCAGCTGTGCGTGTACGTCGACGGGGTCCGACCCCAGCAAGGCGCGATACCACGCCACACCAGCCTGCAGATCGGCGACAAAGTAAAAGACGTTTACGACCGGCCGAATCTGCTGGCTCATCGAACCTGACCTCTCGACGGGAGTGAATGGCAATTCCGTTATACCGAAGATCACGCCTCTAAGTGGAATAACGGTCCCGTGGCACAGGTAGCCTGACTACCGCGAGCTCTTCGAGCAAGTGGAAGTGAAGAAGGGAGAGACACCGTGACCGAGACCGTTGAGAAGGCCATTCTGGCTGGT
The DNA here is from genome assembly GCA_963781305.1 of uncultured Acidimicrobiaceae bacterium. Classification (GTDB taxonomy): domain Bacteria; phylum Actinomycetota; class Acidimicrobiia; order Acidimicrobiales; family RAAP-2; genus DASXMT01. Next base: position 572,403 of record CAWAFL010000011.1, on the reverse strand, counting down.
GGCTGCTTTTGGGGAGTGGAGGAACTCATCCGTCGTCAGCCCGGCGTGATCTCGACCAGAGTCGGCTACTCCGGTGGTGATGTTGCAAACGCCACCTATCGCAACCATGGCAACCATGCCGAGGCGGTCGAGATCACATTCGATCCGACACAGACCTCGTACCGGGATCTCCTCGAGTTCTTCTTCCAGATCCACGATCCCACCACGGTCGACCGACAGGGCAACGACTTGGGAGCCAGTTACCGGTCCGCCATTTTCTATACAAGCGACGAACAGAAGAGGGTCGCCGAGGACACCATCGCCGATGTCGAGGCCTCAGGCCTATGGCCCGGCCATGTCGTGACGGAGGTCTCCCCAGCGGGGCCGTTCTGGGAGGCTGAACCCGAACACCAGGATTACCTCCAAAAGTATCCCAACGGCTACACCTGCCACTTTGTACGCCCCAACTGGAAGCTGCCTCACCGCGCCGACAAGATCGTCCAGTAGCTGCACGACGAAGTGGGACTCGCACTGCCTGATGGCACCAGGTTGCCATCGTCGCCCCTCGCGTGCCGACACCAAGGGTAGCCCGAGGAACGGGCGGGGCTGCCGCCAACCATCCATGCCCGAGGCCGCTGATCGCGCACTGGTCTCGGTGGCCACGGCCTACCGCTACTTGTCTTCGGCCGAAGATCGATCGCGCCCCTGGACGGTCAAGTCCCAACGAAGGACCCCCCTGAGCGGATTGCTCACGCGCTAGGACTGGTCGTTGGGACCGAAGCCATGATCGCCCTCACCGACGCCGTCGGACTCGACGTCCCCTCAGCGAAGAAGACCCTTCTCGACGCTGGTCGGTGGGCTTCTCGCTGGAGCACTCGCCGAAATGTCGGACGCTGGCCGAGGTCCGGCGCAGCGCTGAAGATCGTGCCCCTCCCTCGCGGTTCTATCTTCTCAGGATGACGACGTTCCTCGGTATGGGGCGCGTTGAGACAGACGGCCATCGGCCAGGAGCGCCAGCAGATCCGCTCGGGCACGTGCCACACGGGACCGGATAGTCCCGACCGGGCATTCGCAAACTCGGGCCGTTTCCTCATAGGACAGCCCCAACAACTGGGTGAGCACGAAGGCGGCCCGCCGATCAGGGTCCAGGCGCCGAACAAGATCGGCAACGCCGATCTCTTCGCCTGCATCGGGTGCCGTGCGCTCGTCGGCGGTAGCACTGGCCACTAGCGACGCATCCCGGCGTCGGCGGCGACTACGAGCTCGGAGCTCGTCCATGCAGGCATGGCGTGCGATGGCCAGCAACCAAGTTCGTGCCGAGGCGTCGCCGCGGAAACGAGGCAGCGTGCGAACGGCCCGGATGAAGGTCTCTTGAGCGAGGTCATCGGCGCTTTGGTCGTCAACCAGCGAACCGCACAGCTGCCAGACCTGACCGTACGCGGCCTCGACGAAGGCTTCGAGGTCGGCGGCGTCCCCCGCCCTGGCGCCGTATGCGAGGCGAGTGAGGGGGTCCACGGCGGCCACCATAAACGTCGCGGCCGGTCGGCTTCCAACCGGCCAGAACGGCTCCGACGAGCTTTCGGGAACTTCGGACCGGTACCGATCGACTACCGGAATATGAACTGTGATACCGCCCGTGAGGCGATCTCGGCGGTGCTCGACGGCGAACCGGCGGACATCGACCCTGCTGAATTAGACCGACACCTGCTCGAGTGCGTTGATTGTCTGCGCTGGCGTGAGCGTGCTCATGAGCTGACCAGACGGGTGCGGCTCCAGCCCGCCCACCCAGCGCCTCGACCGACAGCCCAACTGATGGACGCGGTCCACGAGCAGAGCAGCCTCGGGTGGTGGTGGCCGGATTCGATGACAGCGGCGAGGATCGGCTTGGTTGCGGTGGCCCTTGCCCAACTGGCCTTATGCCTACCGGTCCTGCTTTTTGGACAGGATCATGCTGCGCCCGTCCACGTCGCTCACGAGATGGGCTCCTTCGATGTCGCTGTGGCCATCGGCTTCCTGGTTGCCGCCCGGCGGCCGGCACGGGCCATGGGAATGCTCTCCCTTGTGGGCATCGCCGCCGGCCTGCTCGTGGTGACAGCCGTCGTCGACCTGATGGCCGGTCGCACCAGCTTGAGCGATGAGGCGCCGCACCTGCTCGTCGTGGCCGGTTGGCTGCTTCTCCACCGCCTGGCCACAATCGCTCCACCGACATCGGAACGTCCTTGGAGCGCACTGGCGGCGGTGGGCACGGCGTGGAAGTCGTTGACAGGGCGTCTGGCCACTTCCCGACGCGCCGCCGTACAAGGCGACATGCCACTGACTGGGGCGGCTTCGGCCCACTCGCCTGTGCCTGCTTCCACTGCCAGTAGCCCGGGAGAGCTCAGCGGCCAACGGGGCGAGGCGGTGGGCTGAGGTGTTCTCCGGCATGAAGGCGCCCGTCATCACCGCCAAGCCAGGGAGATAGTCCCGGTGTCGGGAATGGGCACCGGGCTCAACACCAACAACCCCACCATCGTCTCTGCCTTCCACGCTGCGCTGATTCGCCAGGGTTTCGTGGTCTTCATCATCCTCGCTGTGATGGGGCTGGCATGGAACTATCTGCGATCGGCACAACTACGGACAGCAGCCGACGGCGAGGCAAATTTACTGACGGTCTCGTCGCCGTTCTCCAACCCCGAGCCCGCTGCCCGGCGATTGCTCAGGGTGGCATTCGGGCTCCTCTGGATCTTCGACGGGATCCTTCAAGCCCAAGCCTCGATGCCCCTCGGCATGGCTTCTCAGGTGCTGAAACCGGCGGCGGCGACCTCTCCGATCTGGGTCCAACACCTGATGAACTCGGCCGCGTCGACGTGGAGCCTCCACCCCATCGCCGCGCCGGCCGCGGCAGTATGGATCCAGATCGGCATCGGTGTCTGGCTCTTGGCCGCACCGAGGGGGAACTGGTCACGGCTTGCTGGATTGGGAAGCCTGGGGTGGGGCCTGATCATCTGGGTCTTCGGTGAGGCCTTCGGGGGGATATTCGCCCCGGGACTCACCTGGACGTTCGGGGCACCCGGAGCGGCCTTCTTCTATTGCATCGCCGGGATCCTCATCGCTCTGCCCGAGCGCTCATGGTCGATTCCCCGGCTCGGCCGCACGATCCTGGCCGGTGCCGGCCTCTTCTTCGTGGGCATGGCCGTTCTGCAGGCGTGGCCCGGCCGCGGCTTCTGGCAGGGCCAACCGGCCCATGTCGCCACTCCGGGCACGCTCACCGGGATGGTCCAACAGATGTCGCAGACTCCCCAGCCGGGCGTCCTGTCCTCTCTTGTTTCCGGGTTCGCCGGTTTCGACGCCGCCCACGGTTGGGGGGTCAACCTCTTCTTGGTGATTGCCTTGTCCGCCATTGGGGTGACGTTTCTCACCGGACGGCCGAGGATGATCCGTTGGGGGGTGATGGCGGGGTCCCTGCTCTGCCTGGCCGATTGGGTGCTGATCGAGGACTTCGGCTTTTTGGGCGGGCTCGGTACCGACCCAAACAGCATGATCCCGATGGCTCTCGTGTTTGTCGCCGGCTATCTGGCGCTCACCCGGCTGCCGGCGATCCCTGACACGATGGCGGTGCCGATCACCCCCACCTCGGTCGACACCCGGTGGCGGGAGCGCATGATCGCCCGTCCCCTTTACACATTCCGGTCCATCGCCGCGCTCGGTGCCATCGGGATCGTGCTGGTCGGTGCCGCCCCGATGGCGGCGGCCGCTACCAACCCCAATGCCGACCCGATTCTCTCCCAGGCGGTCGATGGCCTCCCTCAAGCTACGGACGCCCCCGCACCTCCTTTCCAGCTCGTCGATCAGAACAACCACCACGTCTCGCTGTCCAGCCTGCATGGTAAGGCGATCGCGCTCACCTTCCTCGACCCGGTTTGCGTCTCGGACTGTCCGATCATCGCCCAGGAGTTCCACATAGCCGACAATCTCCTCGGCAACGACGCATCGCGGGTCGAACTGGTGGCCATTGACATCAATCCCCGCTACATCACATCCGACTATCTCCTGGCCTTCGACCAGCAGGAGGGTCTCAACCACCTTTCCAACTGGGACTACCTCACAGGATCGTTGCCACAACTCACCACCATATGGAATGCGTTTGGTGAGCAGAGTGCCTACGCCCCAGGAGGAGCCATGATCGCCCACAGCGATGTGGCCTACGTCATCGACCCGACGGGCCACACTCGAGCCATCTTGAACAGCGACCCGGGGCCAGCGACCGAGGCGACGGACTCCTCGTTTTCCGTCACGCTGGCCGACGAGCTCAAAAGCGCGCTTCGGTCATGACCAGCGAGAGCCGGTCGGGTGGGTCGGTCCACCACCCTCGCAGAGTGTCGGCGAAGGCGTTGGTCTGTTTGGCTTGCGGTGCAATTGGCCTCGCCGCTTGGTCGAGCCAGTCACCTGCGAATTCCGTCCCCGTCAGCGTCGGTGCTTCCGCCATCGCGACCCCTCTGGCCACGTCCGTCGAGACCGCCGATGGCACATGGTCCACTGTTCCGATGGGTCATCTCAGGGAGGCGAGCAACACCTTCTGGCAGCTGTTCTTCCGAGCCAATGGGTCCTCGTCCTGGTCTGACGATGTGAAAGCCACGGCGGTCGCTACCAACGGCGGCATCCTGCTCGCTTCAACCGGCGGTCACTCGCTTCTGGTCGGGGTTCGGCCGTCAGGCCTGCTCAAGTTCTCTCCGCTCATTGCCACCAACGACGCCGGGAATTCGTGGTCCAACGGGCTCCTCAGCAAGGGACTGGCCGCTCACCCCGGGGCGCTGGCAGCCGACGCTGATGGGCAAGACCTGGCCCTGGTCAGTGTCCCCGGCGGCACCCAGGTGCTCACGAGCGACAACCAGCTCTCCAACTGGCGGTCATTGGCGAACCTACAGTCCCTGGCCGGCACGGCCGGAGGACGAGCCTGCGACCTCACCTCCCTGACAGCCGTCAGCTTCAACTCGGGTGACCCCGTCATCGGGGGGAGATGCGGGAAGCCAGGAGCGGTCGGAATCCTCGCCGAACTCGCAGGTACGTGGCAGCTGGTCGGGCCGAAGCTTCCCTCGTCACTCGCCCGGGCCGGCGTAGAGGTGCTGTCGCTACAGCCAACCGACAACGGACTCTCCGTGCTTCTCGGTGTTTCCCATGGGGCGAGCAAGAGCTTGATTGCCGCTTGGACCAGCAACGGCGATTGGCAATGGACCACCTCACCGGTCCTTCGTGTTGGACCCTCGGACCGAGTGGAGTCATTTGGACCGGCCGCGGGCGGCGGCTTCTTCGTGTTGTTCTCCGGGGGTTCGGCCAACAAGCTCGAGGTCCTCGATGACCCGGGCGGCCGTTGGGACCTGCTGCCACCGCCCCCGACCGGGACCGCCACCGTGACGTTCAATGCCGGGGCCTCGATCGATGCGTTGGTCGTCAACGACACGGTCATGACGGACTGGAGCCTCGACTCCGGGGCAACGGTCTGGACGAAGGGCCGGGCCGTGAGTGTCCCCATCCAATTCGGCTCCTCAGCAGGTGCGTAGTGAGCCGACGAGCTCACATCGGCGGGCGACCTACGGGCGTGGGTTGCGACGAAGCCCGCCAAACGGTCGTAGTCGGCCTGCGGTGGAGTCAGCGTGCCTGATATGCCGGGGATGAGAAAGGTCGGATTCACCACCCACAACGCGTTGACCCTTTGGCAGTGGGACCCATTCTCATTGGTGGTGGCGGCGGCGCTGATCGTCCTCGCCTCTTGGTACTTACGAGCCGATTGGGAACTGGCCTCCCGAGGTCGCCGTTGGCCGGGCGGTCGCACGCTTGCGTTTCTGGCTGGTCTCGTCGTTGTCGATGCGGCTCTGCAGTCACCAGTGGCAACGTTCGCCAATTCGTACTTCCAAGCCCACGTCGTCCAGCACCTCTTGCTCATGGTTGCAGCTCCTCTACTGCTAGCACTGGGCGCTCCCTCGACGCTCCTGCTCCAGACAGCCAGTCGTCAAACGAAAACCGGCTGGCTCAAAATCCTTCGATCCCGGCCATTCATGGTGGTGAGCAATCCGGCCGTTGCGTGGTTCTTCTACATCGGGGTGATGTTCGTGTTCTTTCTCACCCCGCTCATCAATGTGGCCATGCTTCATATGCCGCTCATGGATGTGTTCAATCTGGCATTCCTGATGGGAGGCTGTCTCTACTGGTGGCCGATCATCGATGTGGACCCAATCGTGCACTGGAGGATGGGATACGGCGCAAAGATGCTGAACGTATTGGTCGGCGGGTTCCCCGACGTGCTCATCGGGTTGGCCATCATCTCCGCCCGGGCCCCAATCGCCTCTATGTACACCCTGGCCAGCACCCATGCCGGCGGAGGGTTGCTGTGGACGTCCACCGAATTCGTGTCACTGTTCGGTTGTGTCCCCATCCTCTTGCAGTGGATGCATTCAGATGATCGTGCTAACGCAAGGCAAGCAGTCAAGGACTCCAGGAATGCCAGCCCTGTTGCCACCCTCGAGACGTTGACCCCCGGGTTACAGACCGTTGGAGCCGGCCAACAGATGACGGCGTGGGAAGAGGCATGGCTGGCACGGACGGGCACGCTACCGACCCAGGATGCCTCCAACGGGGACCCGGCAGCTGGCAACGAAACGGCCGGCCATCATCGAAGTTGACGACGGGATCGAGACGAGAGCCTGCGCGGTCACACGTGCCGGCGCCGATTTCGGTGCGGACGTCCGACCGGCGTTGGCGACGAACCGGCCTAACGCCGCCGAAGGCGATCTGAGCGATCGGGAATCCGTCGGCCTGTCGAGCCTTGGGCCTACGTAACCCTCGACCCATGTGCGTCCAGCCCTAGAAGCACGACGGAACCCGCGAAGTCATTGGCACTTCTCGGTGGCGGCTTTGTGTTCGTGCGATCTGGGGCAACCTTCGGTAACCTCATGCCAATTGGTCTTGGCTCTGTGTCCATGTCCCCCAGAACCGAAGAAAAGAGGTGAGAAATGGCTGCGACCGGTGCACGCGCCAACTCGAAGAACCTGGTTCTGGCGGCGATGATCTTCGCCGTCGCGATGACGTTCATCGATCAGACGATCGTGTCGATCGCCGTGCCCGAGATCCAAAAGGAGCTCGGCCTCACCAGCACCGGCGTCCAGTGGGCGGTCAACGCCTACCTGCTCTCGCTGGCCGCTCTCTTCGCGCTGGGCGGCAGGCTGGCCGACACGCTCGGCCACCGCAGGATGGTGGTGCTGGGGGTCATCGTGTTCGCAGGGGCATCGGCCATGTGCGGCGCCACCCCTACGGGAGCCGGGGCCGAGGCGTGGATCGTGACCTTCCGGGCCATCCAGGGTGCGGGCGGGGCGCTCCTGTTCCCCGCCGCCCTGGCCATCGTGGTGAACACGTTCGAGCTGCGTGAGCGGGGGAAAGCCCTCGCCTCGTTCTTTGGCATCGCCGGAGCGCTCACCGCCGTCGGCCCGGTCCTCGGCGGTTACCTCACCGAATGGACCTGGCGGGCCATCTTCTGGGTGAACATCCCGGTGGCCATCATCGCCCTAGTTCTCATCTACATCTCGAAGCCTCAGACTCTCTATAAGCCGGCCCGCCTGGACTACCGAGGCGCCATCTTGATTGCGGCCGGCGTGGGCCTCAGCGTGTTCGGCTTCCAGCAGTCAGCCACGTGGGGCTGGAGCAACCCCCTCATCGGGCTGTGCATCGGGGCTGGCATAGTCATCCTGATCATCTTCTACTTCGTCGAGGTCCGGACCCCCTCGCCGCTCATCCAGGTGAGCATCTTCAAGATCCGGGCGTTCCTGGTCCAGAACATCGTGCTCGGCGTCACCATGCTGGTCTTCGTCCCGGTGTTCTTCTTCGCCAGCGAGTACGCCCAGATCTCGCTGGGGTACTCCGCATCCAAAACGGGCCTGGTCCTCCTCTACTTCTTCATCGGGTTCGTGATCACCTCCCAGATCGGTGGCCGGCTGCTCGATGCCAGCGGGGCCAAGCTGCCCGTCGTACTGGGCTGTGTTATCGGCGCCGTGGGCTTCGGCCTGTGGGCTTCGAAGATGCCGTCGCTCAGCTTCAGCGCCCAGCAGTGGTACATCATCCTCGCCGGCGCCGGGGTCGGGTTCATGCTCGGGCCGGCCAGCACCGACGCGGTGAACCGCGCCTCCAAACTCTCCTACGGCGAGGCCACCGGCATCACCCAGACGGTAAGGAACTACGCGGCCAGCCTGGGGCTGGCCATCCTCGGGACGATCCTGGTGACCGAGATGCGCAACCGGGTCACTACCTCGCTGATTTCCAAGGGCGTCCCCGCCCAGGCGGCAGCGACACAGGCGGCCAGCATCTCCCAGGCGTCACACGGCGGGAGCAACTCCAACAGCGTGGCCGCCATCCCCCAATTCGTCAGGACCGACTTCGCCTACGCCAGCCGCACCGTGTTCTACGTCATGGCCGGGATCATGGCCGTGGCCGCAGTCGTGGCCATCATCGGCCTGCAACGGGGAGTCCAGCAAGAGAACCTTGCCGACGAGTCGGATGCACCGGCGAGCGGCGCACCTGGAACCGACGGCAGCAAAGTGGCAACCCGTCCAGCTGAGCCGGTCAGCGGGCCCGACATCGCCAGCAGCTAAGAGAGGAGTGGACGCATGCCCACGGTCACGACACAGGGAACGAAAGTTGACACCGAGCAGATTGTCAGCGCCCTCCAGGCGCAGCTCGGGGACAAATACCAGGTTTTCGCCAAGGACAACCCCAACCGGGAGGTCCTGTCGGTGAAGCAGTCGACCCTGTCCTTCGCCTCGGTGCACGTGGTCCGGGAAGATGGCGTCACCAAATACCACGTGCACGGCGGCGGCCTCGTGATCGGGCGGCTGGTCAACGAGCTCGGCATCGCCCGGAAGGTCGCCGATGCCATCAAGTCGGCTCCCGGACTGGGCTCGGCCTGACGTTTCTCGTTCTCGCTGAGGGCGGGCATCGAGCGGGACGGTATCCAGGGTGACATCACGCTGACAGCCTTCGACGACTAGGTCGTCCTTTCGGAGCCGTAAGCGAGCCGATCCCCCGTCCGAGACGGGCGGTGTGCCATCTCGAGCGCCGAGTACGACGTCTACGGATGCACGTGCGTGGTCGCCGGCCTTCGCCACGGTCTCACCGATCACACTTCCGGGCGGCAAGGATCTACCGTGGGGCAAGTGGCGCGATCTGCAGACTCATCGAGGGCTTGGCTTATGAGTGATCCGATTGACCGAAGGCGGGGACCTTGCCCCCTGTGTGGACGGGATGCCGAGATCGCCAGGAGGGTTAGTGGCCTCGAATCAGGGCAGCCGACATTAGGTGGCCAAGTCGCCGTCGGGTGCAGCACCTACGGCTGCGGCAACTACATCGACCCGGGCGACTTGGACGCCGACTGGCCAAGCGCGACGGAAGCCAACGGGAGGATGTGAACGCCGGTCCGCCGCCGATTCCGACCATGCCGTTCAACCCGAGCGGTTCGAGTAACACGTTCCGGACCTAGGGACGGTCGCCTCACTCCCTTGGGGAAGGCTTCGAAAGCCGGTTGGACCAATCCGAGCCGGGTTTCGCCGCGTTACGTATTGGAGCAGGAGTCGGTTTGAACCTCTCGCTCAACGGGGACAAGTTGGCATCGGATCGGCTCGATCCGTTTACGAGGAGGGTCGGATTCAATGATTATTTTGCTCGCACTACTTCTGGTCGTGATTTTTGCTGGGCTGGGATTCGCCCTACACGTCCTTTGGATCGTTGCGGTTGTGCTGTTCGTGTTGTGGTTGATCGGACTAGCCCTCGGTCGCGGCGAGAGCGCTGGCAATCATCGCTTCTATCGCTGGTAGCCGACCGAATGCCGGTTCCTCATCATCGCGTTGTGGCGCGCATGCTTACTCCGATGGCGAATCGGGTATAGCGATGAGAACCACCAACATACGCAGAGGAGATCAGTATGGGAATCGCCGATGATGCCAAGAACAAGGCACAAGAAGTAAAGGGAAAGGCCAAGGAGGCCGCTGGTAAGGCCACGAATGATCGTTCCATGGAGGCCGAAGGCAAGGGCGACAAGGCCAAGGGCAACCTGAAGCAGGCTGGCGAGAACATCAAGGATGCCGTCGGCAAGAAGTAAATGGCCCAACGGAGTACGAACGAGCCTCCGGCTTCGGCCGGGGGCTCGTTCGCGTCTTCAAGAGCACAACACCCTCAGGGCGGCGCCGCCAGTCCTGGGGTTGCTCGAGCAACATCTTGAGCGTGTTCAAAGCGCCGATGGCGGAGACTCTGCTTCGACGGGACCGGGGCAAACAGGTCTGCATCTCGATCTGCACCAGGATGCGAGTGACGAGTCGAGGCGGTCACAGATCCCAGTCCGTGACGTAGCGCTTGATCGCAGGATCACCTCGAAGACGTCTCAGACCACTGCGAATGCGTGCTTTCACGGTTCCCTCAGGCATCTCCAGCCGGGCAGCAACGGCTCTGTAAGACATCCCGAGGAAGAAAGCAAGATAGATCGACTCTCTTTCGGAATGAGACAGCGACTCGATCGCGTGATGGAGGACGGAATACGCCTCCCTGGTGAGCACTTCTGACCCGATCTCGGGATGCACCGGCGAGCCCCGCACATAAGTGCTCTCTCGCCGCCAGCGGCTTGCATCACTCCGCAACAGATCAATACCGAGGCATCTCGCCCTTACGCATAGGAACGCCCGAAGAGTTCCGCGCGCGGCGTCAAATTTCGCAGGTGAATACCAAAGGTCAATAAATACGTCAGCGACAACCTCGTTGCAGGCCACGTCGTTCGAGACGATCCGTCTCGTCGCTCTGGTAACCGACGCAGCATGTCGGCGATGCAGCTCGGCAAAGGCTTCGCCATCGCCATCACGACCTACCGCATCAACCAGCAATTCGTCCGACAGGCCTTTGAGATCTCGTTTGCCAGGAGGTCGAGGGTCGTAGACAGTGTCGCCCCAGTGCATGGTCGTTCTTCGACGCCAAACGCTCGCTAGATGTTCATCAGGTCACAAACCCCCGCCACACGGGCGCCACTGATTGCGCTGAGGGGCAGTGTTCGGGGCCGTCGGACTCGGTCCGAGACGGTGCGTACGGCATGGCTGTTCACAAGACGGTCACACGGTTGGGCTAGTAGGTTCCCGGCGCCTCATCCGCCAGATTCGAATTTCTTTCATCCAACCCTGGCGGTGGCTCCGTATCCATTGTTGACACCGTGGCGCTGCCCGTCTGACGCTTCCTAAGGGGTGGACTCGATTGCAGGAGAAAGAGATCGTTGTCGTTCGATCGAGCTCTCGAAGAGAGTGTCGAGGATTCGCCTCATCAGGATCCGTGGTGCCACGTCCGTCGGCGATAGCCAGTCGATCCAACCACAGAAGGGTCAGCCATTGTGCCTGAGCTCAGTAGGAGGGTATTTCTTATTCGGGGTTCGATGGGCGCGGCGCTCGTCGGAGTAGCGGCCGCCATCCCAGGCCTGAATTCCGTTGTGACGACAGCGGAGGCAGATGCTCCCGCAGCAGATGACGCCGCCACCTCAGCTGCGACCGAAAGCGCAGGACCGATGACTGATCCCATCATTGCGCACGTGAAGGACCTGCAAACGGGCGAGATGAGCCTCTACATGGGCGAGAGAGAGTTCACCATGAGGGATCCCGGCCTTGCTGCCCGACTGTTCGCCGGCGCCAAATGACTGTGATCATCACCGACGTCTATTGGTCCAATCGAATCGCACCACCCATTGGCCACTGAGTGAAGACAAGGCCTCGGTACTTCGTATCTGCTGGTTGAACTTGCTTGAGCTATCCGTCTCGTATCCCTTTCGTATCTAATCGAGGAGCATCCGACAATGTCGTCGCACAGAGAAGCACCCGCCATATCGCAGGACCCAGTCGCGGACAGCACCGACGTCTACGCATTCGTCAGTCCTGACAATCATGAGACGGTCACCATCTTGGCCAACTACTTGCCCTTGCAGGACCCAGCCGGCGGCCCCAACTTCTTCGAGTTCGGCGACGATGTCCTGTATCAGATCAGCATCGACAACAACGGCGATGGTGTCCCCGAAGTGGCCTACCAGTTCCGGTTCACGACCGCGACCGTGAATCCGAACACATTTCTCTACAACACCAGTACCATCACGCCGCCACCATTTGGTAGCGCCACCTATCCCAACTTCAATCGGCCGCAGACCTATCAGGTCACCAGGGTCGATAAATTCGGCAACTCGACTGTTCTCGGGTCGGGGCTTCCGTGCCCGCCGTGCAACATCGGACCTCGATCAACGCCCAACTACCCGGCACTGTCGGCACCAGCCGTCAAAAGGCTTCCCTCCGGCATCACCGTCTTCGCCGGGCAACGGGCTGAGGGCTTCTTCGTCGACCTCGGATCCGTGTTCGACCTGGGGGGGCTACGGCCTTTGAACAGCCACCACCTGATTCCGTTGGCCAACGGACCCGGTATCAACTCGCTTGCTCAGAAGAACGTTCACAGCATCGCCATTCAGGTTCCGATCAACCAGCTGACGTCGAACGGGTCGACACCGAGGAGCCCGACCGATCCCGCCGCGGTCATCGGCGTGTACACCACTGCTGGTAGGCAGACAGCGAGAATGATCAACTCGGGACAGGGAACGGATACCACCAGCGGTCCATTTACTCAAATCTCGCGACTCGGTAGTCCGTTGGTCAACGAGGTCATTGTTCCGATCAGCAAGAAGGACTACTTCAACAGCCAGCCACCGGTCATGGACAGCCAGTTCGCCGCTGCCGTGGCCAATCCCGAGCTGGCCATGCTCCTACCCAAGCTGTACCCCGGGGCGTTCCCCAATCTGGCCGCGTACCAGGCGGCCGGCAATACGCGCCCAGATATCACGGCGATCTTCCTCACTGGGATCCCGGCCAGCATCCTTCCCACCGCCCCGACCAACAGTGGGGGCAAAGTCCAGGCCGAAATGCTGCGACTGAACGTAGCCGTAACCCCAAAGACGCCGAACAGCCCCGGGTATAGCGCCCTAGGGGTACTCGGCGGGGACGTTTCGGGCTTCCCGAACGGTCGGCGGGTCCAAGACGATGTGGTGACAATTGAGCTCCAAGCGCTTGCCGGGGCGACGATCCCGCTCGTCAACAAGAGCTACAAGACTGATGCCGTTGTCACCTCCGTCACTGACGGTGCCCCCTCGGAACCCAGCTGCTACCAGCCGTCGTTCCCTTACCTGGCCGATCCCCACGACGGCTATGACAACCCTGCTTCGACGCCAACGGCCACTGCAGACTCCAAGTGAGCGCGGTGACGGCGAGATGGAGCAAAGCCGACCCGGCCCACTCCAAAGAAGCGCCGTTCGAAGATCCAGGTCCCCGATCCGGTCCACCCGATGCCCTCATCTTGGACATAGGGGGTGACGTCGGAGCCCTGGTGCTGTACGCGGACGAGCAGTGCCTTGGACGTGAAATCGACCTGACGCCGGTGAGTATGGCGCGGAGCCATCACACACACACCTTGATCCGGCGCCGCCGAGCAACCGACCGAGACATCGTTGCTGGCGTCTATCCCCAGCTGAACGAGGGCGAATACACGGTCTGGGGCCTCGACGAGGGTGGCCCTATCGGCAAGGTAGAGATCGTCGGCGGACAGGTTACCGAGTTCAACGGGGGGAATTGCCGGGGCTAACGGCCCTTCGTCTGCAGGATCGGTTTACGCACTTTGAGTCTGCACAGGATTATCAACTACCGGAGGAACGCTGCCATGACTAGCGCATGAGCGAGCGGACGAATCGCTCGCACCGGAATCTCGTGGCGAATGCTCGCTCATCTCGCCGCAATCGTCGCTATGGCCGGCGGCCTCCTGATCGGGCTCCTGTCGGTTCCGGCCGGCGCCGCCCCCACCGCGAGCTCCGCCACGACCGGTGTATCTGGGACCTACATCCCTGTCACTCCCACCCGGATCGCAGATACGCGCCCGGGCTCTGGCTTTCCCTATGCGGCTCAGACGATCGGGAGTGGAGGCACGCTCGACGTCCAGGTGAGCGGCCACGGCGGCGTGCCGACGGGCGCAGCAGTCGCCGTGCTCAACGTCACGGCGATCGATGAAAGCCAGCCTGGCTTCCTCTCAGTCAACCCCGAAGGGCAAAACGAACCGGCCTCGGTGTCGAACCTCAACTTTGTCGCTGGTCAGACTACGGCCAACCTCGTGACCGTACCGCTGAGCGCCTCTGGTGCCGTGGGCATCTTCAACCATGTGGGCAACACCGACGTTGCGGGATGTTCAGGGCTACTACGGGTCCTCGTCGGCGAGTGACGGCTCAGGCTTGTTCAATACGGTGTCGCCCAGTCGAGCGCTCGGCACCCTTCAGTCGGGCTCGCCTATCGGCCCCGATACCGCCGTGTCCGTACCGGTCGCCGCCGATACCGGCGTGCCCGCCAACGCGACCGCGGTTGTTGTCAACCTCACCGCGGCAGGGGGCACGGATGCAAGCTTCCTTTCCGCCTACGGAACCGGGACCTCCCAACCGACGGTATCCAACCTCGACTTCGTCACTGGTCAGACCGTGGCTAATCGAGCGACCGTACCGCTCGGCACGAACGGCGAAATAGAGGTCTACAACCACACGGGGACGGTGAACGTCGACGTAGACGTCAATGGGTACTACACCGGTGCAGGAGGGACGGGTTCGGCCTTCGTACCGATTACCCCTCAACGTCTGCTCGATACACGAACCTCGACCGGGGGAACCTCGATTGCTCCCAACGCGACGGAGAGCTTCGGCCTCACGAACGGGAGTATCCCCTCCAGTGCCAGTGCCGTAGCGACGAATGTGACCGCCATCCCGGGCAACGCCCCTGGTTATCTCACTGTCTACCCGACGGCTGACACGACCGTGCCGGTGGCCTCCGACGTCGACTGGGCCGCCGATGAGGTCGTGCCGAACTTCACGATCGCCGACACGGCCGGCACGGGCCATATCAACATTTTCAACAATCAAGGGGCGACATTGGACCTTGCCATCGACGCCTTTGGCTACTTCGCCCCGGTGACGCCACCGGTGATGGGACTCACCATTGCAGCAACGCCGTCGTCTGTCGCTCCGTCGGGCACGGCGAGCGTCGTGACAACGGTCACTAGCAACGGCGTTCCTCAGGGCGACGTTCCCATTCAGGTCATCGTGAGTAGTCCTACAGTTGCGGCCTGTAGCTTCAACAACGATCTGAACCCTTCGGTCGGCAACACGGACTCGAACGGAACGTTCACATCGACCTACACGGCGCCAGCGGCGACCGGCTCGGAGAGTACGTGCCAGGTGACGGCCAACATCCCCGGTGGAATGTCGGCCTCGACGACGATCACGAACCTGGCTTCGTAGTCTCCATTGCACTGTTGAGCTCGGGAAGCGCGAAGAGCGAGCTACAGCCCGGTGTCATTCGTCTCCGGCACTCTCATGACGCCAGCCTTGTTTGTACTCGGCGTCATGTAATCGGCGAACCTGATGGGCATAGTGGTCGAGTAGGTCGGCTGCGGTTTGCGCTTCGTGGTAGTCCTTTCCGTGATCGCGAGCGGGAGTCTTCTCCTCGGCTCGCTTTCTGACGATATGCAGTTCCTCACGGGCATGCTCGACGATCTTTTCCAGTGTCTCTTCGAGGTCCATGGTCTCCCCTTTCGGTAGCACTATCTTTCCATGGGAACACACCACGGGTCCGGCGAATCGAACTGCCTTGCCTACACGATTTGGCGACAAGGGAATCCTCGCCCTCTTCGAAGGGCCACTCGCTCCCAGATGACGGGGCGCAATGACCGCAGATCCTACGCCTGATCCCCCAGAGCCGCGACGCTCCTGCACCACACGTCCTGGCGCTACGACCGCTTCGCTGCTTGATAGGACCCGACGATCAGCTTGCCGATCAGGTTGTAGCCCACCGTCTTGGCATGAATGTTCCCTTGCGCACAGAACCAGGTCAGCGTGCAGACCTTGGCCACCGGGACCGGGATGGTCCCGTAGGGCTTCAGTTTCGTGGTCTTGGTTAGCGATCCATAGGCGCCGGTGGCCGTGGTCACGTCGACGAACCGGCCCAGCACCGAGCCGTAGGCCTTCTGGAGAGCCGGGTTGATCAGTGACCGGAAGGCCACCACCGATTCCTTGGCCAGGGCGATGCTAGTGGCGGTGGCCGGCTGGGACGGGTAGACGTAGGAGCCGAGGATCACGTCGGGATAAGTGGTCCCGATGATGGGCACCTTGGGGCCGGCAGCGTTTCGCAGCGCAGCGGCCAACGCGGTGACGTTGGTGTTGATACCGGTCACGGCGGTGGCCACACAGCTGATGGGATCGGATGCAGATGCGCACGCGGTGACATCGTTTCCGCCGATGGACACCGTGATCAACCCGATGTGTCCGGCGTGAGCATGGATGAAGGCTTCGGCCGCGCTCGCTTGGGTGGTGGTCGGATAGGAGACGCGACCGAATTTGGCCGAAAGGTCCGCCGAGCAGCCGACGGCCTCGAGGATGGACCCCGTGGTGGCGCCACCGCAGCCAAAGTTGGCCAGGGTGAGGTGCGCGCGCGCGGCGACGTAGCCGGTATAGCCGAAGGTGGATCCCTTCCCGGGCTGGTAGCCGACGGAGTAGGAGT
Organism: uncultured Acidimicrobiaceae bacterium; assembly: GCA_963781305.1. Classification (GTDB taxonomy): domain Bacteria; phylum Actinomycetota; class Acidimicrobiia; order Acidimicrobiales; family RAAP-2; genus DASXMT01. The sequence goes on along the minus strand of CAWAFL010000011.1, from coordinate 555,817 downwards.
CGCCGAGGGAGACGTAGTAGGACTTGGCCCCCGACCCATTGGCGGCCCCGGCAACCCCGGGCACGCCAATGGTGGCAGCGCCGAGGGTGGCGACGGTGCCGGCGCCTACCACCGCCGCCATCATCCAGTTTCGAACCCGCCGCCTGCTCATCATGGCACCTCCCCCGAAGACCGGGGACGATGTTAGTCCTAGAACAACCTAATGGAGTGGCGGGCGCGTGAGAGCTGACCGACTGCTTCGCATCGATGCCTCAGGAATCAGACTGTCCCGAACGAGCGGGCGAAACCACCCCGGTGTTGTACACGTTGACCCCGAGGTAGACGAAGCCTTGGCTACCGGTCTTGTCGTCTCCCGAAAGAACAGACTTGGCCTCCGCTCCAACATCCCAGGAGATAATGGAGTGGCATGGAGGGGTCGTCATACTTCCGCGCACGGTCGGGGCTGCGTCATCTGGGAGGGTCAGGTCTAACGGGAGATTCCTAATATCGCCCGGCTGGAGATCGACAGGTGCATCGAGCAGTATCTGGGGAGCCACTGCGTTGCCCTCGAGTCCCTTCTCGACCGGAGTCGTCACGGCAAAGGTGGCGACGACTTCGGTCACCGTCATTGCCCGCGTTGGCCGAGGATAACGTTGCCGGTGATGGTCTCACCGGGACGAAACGTGCGGGTGGACAGTTCAGGGTCAATGCCACGCTCGCCCTTGTAGCGGGCGCCGGCGGTCGCCTCGCTGGCGAAGCGCTCCGGGCCTGCGAGCACCTCGACTGGTGCCTGCGCCCCGCCTTCACTTCGGCGCCGAGACGCCGATCGATGACCGCCCTGATCGACCACCTCACCTGATCGGTCGCCGACGGCAAACCGCCCTCCGGAACGTGAAGGCTGCCGAGATGCTCGCCCGGCGCCAACTTCCCACTCACTGATGCGTTCGAGGCCCAGCCGCAGGCGAGCGAGGATCAGAGCCGATCGGTGCCTCGGTGACAACAACCTCCTCTTGCAAGAGGCTGTCGTGATTGCCATGGTCCAGCACGTTGGTCTGGGTGATCCTGTGAATGGCGGTCCGCACCAACTGGGCCTTGGCTCCTCGGACCTTGCGGTCAGGGTCACCAGTGATGGTGACGACGGCGTCCGCTGGGGCCCCGAGCTCCGTCGGTGAGGTTTCGGTCGTGACTGCCACCGTCTGAAGCTCGTCCGATGACATCGTGACCGACCCCACTTTCGGGCTCCGACCTGCCCAGTCGCGGCACTCTCGGCTGAGCCGAGTACCACCGTCTCACTACCGCGCCCCTCTGGTCTCCTCAAACGCGGGTTGGTGGCCGATGGGCCAGATGTATTCGATCGTTGACACGTGAACCCACAAGTTCGCCTCACTCGCTGCTGCCAACTGCTTAGGACTGCAACTGCTGGGGTATTGGGGGTGAAACCGTTCGGGCCCGTTCTCGAACTCCCAACAAGTCGAGGTTGTCCCCATGAAGGCAGTGACCTGGCACGGCAGACGCGATGTCCGAGTGGACACAGTTGCCGACCCAAGCATCAAAGAACCGAATGATGCCATCATCAAGGTGACTTCGAGCGGGATTTGTGGCTCCGACCTCCACCTCTACGAGGTTCTGGGCCCATTCATGACTGCTGGCGACATCCTGGGCCACGAGCCCATGGGGATTGTCGAAGAGGTCGGGTCAGAAGTGACGAACCTGAAGGCCGGTGATCGGGTGGTTATCCCGTTCACGATTGCCTGCGGGCACTGCTTCATGTGCGGGGACGGTCTCTACTCCCAATGCGAGACGACCCAGGTCACCGAGTTCGGATCGGGTGCCGCTCTCTTCGGATACACGAAGCTCTATGGTCAGGTACCCGGCGGCCAAGCCGAGTACCTCCGAGTTCCCCAGGCTCAGTTCGGTCCCATCAAGGTGCCCGAAGGTCCGCCCGACGACCGGTTCGTTTTCCTGTCCGACGTGCTGCCGACCGCTTGGCAGGCGGTCGAGTATGCAGATATCCCCGACGGCGGCAGCGTAGTTGTCCTTGGCTTGGGACCGATCGGGGACATGGCGACCCGTATCGCCCAACATCGCGGAGCGGGAAAAGTGTTCGGGATCGACCTGGTCCCCGAAAGGCTCGAACGGGCGATGCAGCACGGTGTGGAGGTGCTCAGCCTGACGAGCGGAGGGGACCTCGTCGCCAATGTCCGGGACCTGACAGAAGGGCGAGGCCCGGATGCTGTCATCGACGCGGTCGGCATGGAGGCGCACGGCTCGCCCGCGGGCAAAGTCGCCCAACAAATGACGGGGCTGCTGCCTGACAGCGTGGCGGCAAAATTGATGGAACGGTTCGGTGTCGATCGCTTGGCCGCCCTCTACCTCGCCATAGACCTGGTCAGGAGAGGTGGCACGATCTCTCTGAGCGGGGTGTACGGAGGGATGACCGATCCAATGCCCATGCTGACCCTCTTCGACAAGCAGATCCAGCTTCGGATGGGACAGGCCAATGTGAAGCGCTGGGTCGAGCACATCATGCCCCTGTTGACCGACGACGATCCGCTCGGCGTGGATTCCTACGCAACCCATCATCTCCCCCTGAGTCAGGCACCCGATGCCTACGACATGTTCCAGAAGAAGCGAGATGGTGCCGTCAAGGTCCTACTCAGACCATAAGTACGACCACCCGATGGCTGGCGCAGGCTGGCCGCAATTGATGCCGCACCGAGTTGCTCTGATCGCTCAGTATCCGCGGCAACGACATTCACCGCAATGACGTCCACACGGGCGGAAAGGACCTCACACATGGCTCGAGCGACGAAGGCTTCCCCACCATCCGGAGGCAGGACCGCCAAGCCGGGCATCTCTGCCGGTGCGCCCGAGGAGGCGACCTCCCCTAGCTGGGCCCAGGAGGGCGACATCCTGACCACGGCCCAGGGCGTCCCCGTCGATGACACCGATAACAGCCTGCGAGTCGGCGACCGGGGTCCGACGCTTCTCGACGACGTCCACATGCGTGAAAAAGTCATGCACTTCGACCACGAGCGGATTCCGGAGCGGGTGGTCCATGCTCGAGGGGCCGGTGCCCACGGGACATTCCGGCTCACCCAGTCGATCGAGAACCTGACCTGTGCGCCGGTCTTGTGCGACACCGATGTCGAAACAGAGACGTTCGTTCGGTTCTCCACCGTGGCCGGATCCCGCGGGTCTGCCGATACGGCCAGGGATGTACGCGGGTTCGCAGTTCGTTTCTATACCACCGAGGGCAACTGGGACCTGGTGGGGAACAACATCCCGGTCTTCTTCATCCAAGACGGCATCAAGTTCCCCGACCTGATCCACGCGGCCAAGCCCGAGCCGGACAGAGAAATTCCGCAAGCCCAGACCGCTCACGACACGTTCTGGGACTTTGCCTCCTTGGCCCCGGAGTCGACCCACATGCTGCTGTGGATCATGTCGGACCGGGCGATTCCCCGTTCCTATCGGACGATGGAGGGATTCGGTGTTCACACCTTCCGCCTCGTCAATACCAAGGGCAAGACCACATTGGTCAAGTTCCATTGGAAGCCGGTGGCAGGCATGGCCTCTCTGGTCTGGGAGGAGTCACAGAAGCTCGGGGGGATCGATCCCGACTTCCACCGAAGGGATCTCTTCGAGTCCATCGAATCAGGCGCCTTTCCGCAGTGGGACCTGGGAGTGCAGATCTTTCCCGATTCGGATGACCAGATGTTCGAAGGCATCGACCTGCTGGATGCGACCAAGCTGGTTCCGGAGGAACTCTCGCCGGTCCAGATCATCGGACGCCTGACGTTGAATCGCAACCCGATCAACTATTTCGCCGAAACCGAACAGATTGCCTTTTGCACCTCGCACATCCCGCGGGGCATCGATTTCACCGACGATCCCCTACTGCAAGCTCGCAATTTCTCCTATCCGGACACACAGCTCACCCGCTTGGGCGGCCCGAACTTCGATCAGCTTCCGATCAACCGCCCCCACTCGCCGGTGAATACAACACAGCGTGACGGATTCAGCCAGCAGGCGGTGCCCAAAGGGATTGCAGCGTACAATCCGAACTCCCTGGGCGGCGGTTGCCCATTTCCTGCCGGTGACGCCGGGCTCGTGCAAGTACCACGCATCGTTTCGGGCCCACGTGTCCGGGCCCGGGCCCAGTCGTTCGCCGATCACTATTCCCAAGCCACCATGTTCTGGAACAGCATGAGCCCGCCCGAGCAGGATCACATCGTGGCTGCGTTCTCCTTCGAGCTTGGCAAGTGCCTCGACGAGGACATCAAAGATCGGATGGTGGCCAACCTTGCTGAGGTAGACACCGACCTCTGTGCCCAAGTAGCCGCCGCCCTGGGGAAGCCTGCACCCTCGGGAAAGCCTGCACCCTCGGGAAAGCCTGCGAAGAGCATTCCCGCCTCTCCGGCCCTCTCGCTCATTCCCGCAGAGCCGGCGCCGATAGCGGGTCGGGTCATCGGCATACTCGCCGCCGATGAGGTCGACTCGTCGGGTCTGATCACGGTGCGCCGGGCTCTCGAGCGAGCCGGAGCCACGGTGGTGATCATCGCCCCCCATGGGGGATCCATCACCGGAACCGACGGACCGATCCAGGTCACGAAGTCGCTGCTCACCACCCAGTCGGTGGAATACGACGCCGTGGTCGTGGCCGGTGGACCGGGCGCCGAGACACTAGGGACGAGCCCTTATACGCCCGTGAACCTGGGAGAGGCGTACCGTCACCACAAGACCCTGGCGGCCTGGGGCGAGGGCCGGACAGTCCTGGAGTCCTGTGGGATCGTCGCCGATGCCCCTGGCGTCGTGACGGCAGCCAAGCCGAACCGGACCTTCGCCGCGGACCTCATCGAGAACATCGGGTGGCACCGCCACTGGGACCGGGTGTAGTCGCAGTTGGTCGGCGTCGTGGGAGGTTTCTTGGCCGAACAGTTGGACAATCAACGCGCTGTAACGAGCGGGTCATGACACCCGAAGATCCAGCGCGGCGCGATGTCGGTCCGAGTGACCGAGTACTGGCCACCAACCGGGCCTTCACCCAGGCGGTGCAGAGCGGTGCGCTCGAGCTGCCGCTCCCCGGCCGGGGGCAGACCCGGGAGCGCTGGTCGGCTCTGGCCGGCATGGCTGAGCGCGACCTGTGTGTGGCCCGGCTCGCCGAGGCACACGTTGATGCCCTCGCCATCCTGTCTGAGTTAAACGGACTGGCACCAGCCAGGGGTTCGCGCTGGGGAGTCTGGGCTTCCCATCCTCCGAATCCTGCGCTCGCCGCCCGGCGACGCGGCAACTCCTGGCTTCTCAGCGGAACCAAACCCTGGTGCTCTGGTGCCCGGGTCTGTACCCACGCGTTGGTCACTGCCGAGGCGCCAGATGGGTACCGCCTGTTCGCCGTAGGGCTGGGCACCGAGACCAGGCCGCGTCCAGGCACGTTCACTGCTGTGGGCATGGCGGGAAGCGACAGCATTGCGGTGGACTTCGCCGATGCGCCCGCGGTACCGGTCGGTGATCCCGGCGGCTACCTCGACCGGCCCGGTTTCTGGCACGGCGCCATCTCGGTGGCTGCCTGCTGGTATGGGGGCGCCGTCGGCCTCGCTCGGACCCTCGTAGCCCGACGCGCTGAGCTCAAGTCCCACGCGCTAGCCCATCTCGGGGCCATCGATGCCTCGTTGAGCGGGCTGTCCTCCAGCTTCGATGTGGCGGCTGAGCAGGTTGATGCCGACCCATTGGACCATGAGCAGTTCGGTGAACGTCGGGCAACCCGCTTGCGGGCCACGACCGAGCGGGTTGCCGCGGACGCACTCGACCGCGTCGGCCGTGCTCTCGGAGCAGGCCCGTTTGGATCGGATCCTGGCTTCGCCGCTCTGGCCGCCGATTTGCCCGTCTACCTCCGCCAGAGCCATGGAGAAGCAGACCTGGAACGACTCGGCACCCTCGTCGTGGAGCGCGGGGAGTCGTGGTGATTCCCCCTCCAGAGATCTCAGCAGCCCCATGATCGTCGGCAACGGAACGCCCGAATCTGAATGGGAAGCTGCCGGGTTCCTCGGCACCGTCGCTCCTCTTGACCTGAGGCCCTGTACGAGGGCGGTGGTCCTTGCTCCGCACCCCGACGACGAGACTCTCGGCCTCGGGGGCCTCATTTCCACTCTGATCATGGCCGACGTTCCTGTCACCGTCATTGCCGGCACCGACGGAGAAGCCTCCCATCCCCGCAGTTCACCGGCCATACGAGCAGTCCTGCGCCAGCGACGCCCGGCCGAGGCCCGAGCCGCCCTTTCGGTCCTGGGGGCCGGGAGGCCGCCGGAGGTCATCCGGCTGGCCTTGCCCGATGGGCAGCTGAGCCGCTCCGAGGGAGCGATGACCGAGCTCGTCGGTCACATGCTGAGACCGGGGGACTGGTGTTTCGCCACGTGGGAAGGAGACGGCCATCCCGACCATGAAGCTGCGAGCCGGTCGGCCCGCGCCATCTGTGATCGGGTCGGAGCTCGCCTCGTGAGCTATCCCATCTGGATGTGGCATTGGGCTACTCCCGCCGATGCGCAGGTGCCGTGGACGCGGGCTCGTCGGATCCCACTCTCCCCTGCCGCCATGAAACGGAAGGCCCTGGCGGTCGACTGCTTCCGCAGCCAGATCCGACCGTTGTGCCCCACCGACCCTGCCATCGTCCCGCCGAACGATCTGGCCCACTTCCTCCGGTCTTTCGAGATGGTGTTCGTGTGACCCTGCCCCCGTCCTACTTCGATCGGATGTACGAGCGCGCTGACGACCCGTGGGGCTTCGTCGACCGGTGGTACGAGGAACGCAAACGCGCCGTCACTCTGTCCTCCCTACCGGAACCCCGTTACCGAACTGCCTTCGAGCCAGGGTGCTCGATCGGCATTCTGACGTCGGATCTCGCTCGGCGTTGTGACTTCATCCTGGCTGGCGACATCTCCGATTCAGCAATGAATCAAGCGAAGGACCGCCTCTCCGATCAACCGCACGTGGAGCTCAGGCGCATCCGGCTGCCTGCAGAGTGGCCAAACCAAGAGTTCGATCTCGTTGTGCTTTCCGAGATCCTGTATTACCTCGACACTGCCGACCTGCTGGAAACAGTAGACAAGGCCGTCGACTCGGTCGCTCCCCACGGCACCCTGCTGTCGGCCCACTGGCGACACGCTGTCCCCGACTACCCTCAAGCGGGCGATGTCGTACAAAGGGCGGTCGGGCGGGCGGCCCAAGATGTGTTGATCCAGACCGTCCATCATGTCGAAGCGGACTTCGACCTAGCCGTCTACGTTCGTCCTCTCCTGGGAGAGACCGCCGACCAGGTTTCAGTCGCTGGTCAAGGTGGACTGTGTTGATCCGGTCGATCGGGGTCGTCGTACCGGCACACAACGAAGAGCAGCGCCTCCCGGCGTGCCTGTCGGCCATCAGGACGTCGGCGTGCCGACCCGGAATGCCTCCCGTCCGAATGATCGTAGTGGTTGATGACAGCACCGACGATACCGACCTGGTGGCAGCGGCCGCGGGTGCAGAGACACTCCCGCTGCGAGTCCGCAATGCAGGTGCAGCCCGCGCCGCTGGATTCGACTGGCTTACCCGCACCTCGGCGGTCCCAATGCACGAGCTATGGCTGGCCACGACGGACGCCGACAGCCGAGTGCCGCCGCATTGGCTCGACCGACACCTCCAATGGCGATCAGACGGTTGGGATGCCGTCGTGGGAACCATCGTCGTCGAAGACTGGTCGGAGCATCCACAAGAGACTCGAAGTCGATTCGCTCAGCGCTATGGATCGTCCCGCGACGGGCACTCCCATGTGCATGGAGCGAACCTGGGGCTCTCGGCCGCGGCGTACTCCCAAGTTGGTGGGTTCCCTCCATTGGCCGTGGCCGAGGACCACGCCCTGGTCATGGCGTTGAAGCGCAGCGGCTCGCGCATTGCGCGACCCGGTGGACTTCCCGTGGTCACTTCGGCGCGCCGTGACCCGCGTGCGAACCGTGGCTTCGGATCCCTGCTCTGCTCGATGGACTGAGAGACGCACTGCCTCAGGCCGAATCTCTGTGCTTCAGGTCGCGAAGAAGCGGGTACGGCTATTCCAGGGTCGGCAGCGGAGGAGGTCTGAGATGTCCGAGGTGGGGCTATTTCTATCGAGCGAGGAGCATGGTCCGCGGAACCTTGTCAACCAAGCCCAGGCGGGTGAAGAGGCCGGGTTCGCCTCAGTGCTCATCTCGGATCACTTCCATCCGTGGGTCGACAGCCAGGGAGAAAGCCCGTTTGTCTGGAGCGTTATCGGAGGCATCGCTACGACAACCAGGCTGAAGATCACTACCGGGGTGACTTGCCCGACCTTCCGGGTCCATCCTGCCATCATCGCCCAAGCTGCAGCGACAGCCCACATCATGCTGGAAGGCCGCTTTGTGCTCGGCGTGGGCTCGGGCGAGGCTCTGAACGAGCACGTTCTCGGCCACCGGTGGCCACCCGTTTCCACGCGGCTTGAGATGCTCGAGGAGGCCGTCGATGTCATGCGCCAACTATGGACGGGGAGGCTAGTTGCCCATCATGGGCCGCACTACACCGTAGAGAACGCCCGTCTCTATTCCGCTCCAGACTCGCTGCTCCCAGTTGCTGTCTCGGCGTTTGGCCCCGACTCGCTCGATCTGGCGGCACGTATCGGCAATGGCTTAGTCACCACTCAACCCGATGGCGACATGGTGCACAGCTTTCGAAAGCAGGGTGGAAAGGGACCGGTCATCGGTGCTCTCAAGGTGTGCTGGGACAGCGATGAGGCCCGTGCCCGCAAGGTCGCCCACGACCTCTGGGCAGCCGAGCTGCTACCAGGCCAGCTCAATCAGGAACTACCAATGCCCAAGCACTTTCAGGAGGCGACTTCACTCGTGACAGAAGAGATGGTGGCGGAGAAGGTGACCTGCGGTTCTGATCCGGAGCGGCATATCGCAGCCATATCGGCATACCTCGAAGCTGGCTTTGATGAGGTATATATCAACCAGATCGGTGATAACCAGAGCGGCTTCTACGACTTTTTCCGGAGTGAACTGCGGCCACGGCTGGCGCTATGAGATTCCTCCTGCAGTCCCGGTTGATATTCATCGAGCGTGGAAAGGGAAAAACGTCATGAGCGACCATACAGGTGGAAGCGATTCTCCCAGGACAGAGGCGCCGTCCGATGAGGATCACAATGACGACTCCGAAGGGGGAATAGATAGAGTCGCCCCGGCCGCCAGTCCCGATTCAATGGGAGGCGTTCGCACCGGCGAGGCGAAGGCGGCAATCAACAGGGAAGCGGACCCGCCGGCATGACCGATCAGCTCCGGCCTGGAGTCCTCTTCGACGTAGACGGGACGCTCGCCGATACCAACTATCTCCACACGATCGCCTGGTCCAGGGCCCTGCGCGATGCTGGCGAGTGGGCGCCCATGAACGCCATCCACCGCCTCATTGGCATGGGCGGCGATCAGCTTGTGCCAGAGCTGCTCGGTCATTCGAGCCCCAATGCGACGGAGGCCAGGCCGGGCCGGTATAAGGAGCTGATGGGCGACGTTCGGATCTACCCAGGCGCCCATGATCTGCTGTGGCGGATCCACGACGAGGGCGTGGCGGTCGTGCTCGCCACCTCAGCGCCCCAAGGTGAGCTGGCGCCATTACTAGAACTATTGGCCGCTGACGCCGCGATCGACGCTACGACGACTGCCGATGACGTAGGGTCGTCGAAGCCGTCACCGGAGGTCTTCCTTTCGGCAATGAGGGTTGGAAATATCGACCCGGAGCGGGCGTTTGCCGTTGGTGACAGTATCTGGGATATCCAGTCAGCGCGCGCTGCGGGGATCGGTTGCGTCGGAGTCGAGACCGGCGGATTCAGCCAGCACGAGCTTGGGGAGGCCGGCGCCCTTCGGGTGTACCGGGACGTTCAGGAAATGTTGGACCAAATCCTGACTGGCCCCCTGCGAAGTTTGATCGGCTGAAGCACGGCGTGCTCCTGCCAGATCAACACTTTGACGGTAGGTCCCGAGATCTCTAACTGTGGCCGACACTCTCGTCGGATGTCGTGGCGTCTATGAATACCTGAGTGACTTCGGCATCACACTGCCGTACACGGGCGTCGATCTCTGCACTCATCCCCGCGATCTGATCCGAACGTAACCCATCGACGAGTAGGACTCGGGCAGCAACCAAGACCTCATGAGCGCCGAGGTAACGGGTCAGCAGCTCGACTACGTCTGCAACCATCGGGTGGCAGGCAATCGTGGCCTCGATATTGTCAACCACGGCAGGCTCCACCGATTCCCCGATGAGAAGGCTCATGTTGTCACGAGCCAGAGCGAAGGCGGCGAAGATCAAGAGCAAGCCTATGATGCCCGACGCCACACCTTCCCATCTGCCGTCACCAGTCGCCTGGTGGAGAGCTATCCCTGTGGCGGCTACCACGACGCCGAATACGGCGATCGTGTCCTCAAAGGCTACGGTCTTCATGGCAGGATCAGCGCTTTTGACCATGTGCTCAATCGGAGCTCGACCGGCGGACGCGGCCTCTGTCCGCACCTGGTGGAGGGCTCTGGTCAGGGAGGCGCCCTCGAATACTGCGGCTGCGCCCAAGACAAGGTACTCAAGGAGCCACTTTCCGGTACGGGAAGGGGCCGTGAACGCACGGTACGCCTCGAAGAGCGAGAAGCCGCCCCCGGCGACGAAGATGCCAACTGCGGCAAGCAAAGACCAGAAGAAGCGCTCGGCTCCATAACCGAATGGGTGCCTATCATCGGCGGGCTTTTCGCTTCGACGTATGGAAGCAACCAAGAACAACTCGTTCACCGAATCAGAGATCGAGTGCGCCCCCTCCGAGAGCAGAGCACTTGAGCCACCGACGATGCCAACTGTCAGCTTGGTGATCGTCACCAACACGTTGGAAACCAATGCCACGGCCACCGTCGTGCGACTCTCCGCTGCCATTAGGAACTCATGAGTGGAAGCGCGACGCCTCTACCGGGCACCCGTCCTTCAGACGCCCTTTTCACGTGGACCGCCCCAGTACCGCCCTGCGTCGATCCCGCACCCAGACCACGCAAGGCGCGAGGGAGGCAGCGAGCAGGATCAGAGCGACCGAGAGCAGCAGGCCTTCATGGAGGGACTCCGAGTGATGGGTGGACCCCAACGTGTTCCATCGTTCTCCTTGACCAGTAGGGGGCTCGAACGTCCGGCGTAGTGGGTGTCGGTTTCACGAATACCCGGTCGGCGTCGAGGCAAACCTGGTCGGGGTCTGCGGGTTCTCACTCGTCGGAGGTTCGTGCTCGGTACCCCTTTACTGCTGGGCAACACGATGCTCGTTGGCTCCGATACCACATGACCCTCAAGCCTGCCGACGGGCGGCCGGTCATGCAGCTCGGCTAACGGCATCCGCTAGGAGGTCGAGGACGGCTGCTTCCACCCGAGACTGCTGCTCAGGCCAATTCTCAGTCGCCAGCTCCAGGTCCCGGATGGCGCCGGCGAGCGACTCCCCGGCACGGAAACGATCGACGATCCTGGGATCGATGTAGGAGGATCGACAGACGGCGGGTGTGTTGCCCAGATACTCGGCTACCTCCTTGATGGCGCCGGTAACCACTCGTCTGTTGGCCGTCTTGGACCGCGCCATCTTGGCATCGCGACCCAGGACCACGGCGGCCAATACCGTGGCTGACCAGGTACGGAAATCTTTGGCGCTGAATTGCTGTCCCGCCTCCTCCTTGATATACGAGTTGAGGTCAGCAGCTCGGACATCCACCCAGGTTCGCTTGTCTTTCCAGGCCAGCAGTTCGTCACTTCCGCCACGCCGTCGGCGCAGGGCACACAAAACATCGCGTACTTCCGGGTCGCCGACAACGAGCGTACGCGGTATCGAACCCTTGGCTGGATAGTCGAAGACGAACTCGTCTCCGTGCAGGCTTACGTGTCTTTTGAGGAGTGTTGCCACACCGTACGTCTCATGCTCGTGGGCGTACTCCTCGGAGCCTACCCGGAAGCACCCGATGTCGATGAGGCGCACACCGGTGGCCAGGACCCGTCGTTTCCCGAGCCCAGGTTCAGCCAAGTCCTTGAGGATCGTCTTTCTCAGCGACGGCAAGGCTCGGCCAAACTCCAAGGCCCGTTCGTACTTCTCGCTGTCTCGACGTTTCCGCCAATCATCGTGGTAGCGGTACTGGCGCCTTCCTGCCGCGTCGGTACCGAGTGCCTGAATGTGCCCGTTGGGCCACGGGCAGATCCAGACGTCGCACCAGGCCGGAGGTATAGCCAGCCCGTTGATGCGCTCGATCACCTCGGGATCAGTGATCCGCTGGCCCGTGGACCATGCATAGGAGAATCCTCGCCCACGGCGCCGACGGCTTATCCCGACCCCGTTGGTATCAGAGCGACGCAGGCGTAGCACGGTGCTTCTTATGCCCGAGCCCTCCCAGGTTCCAAACTGAAATCTATTGAGGCGGCCTTCGGGGAGTTGGATGGCAGACCTCGAGCCGTGCCCGCTTCAATCGGTCCGTCACCGGTTGGCTGCAGTCCTCCTGATGGTCTTAACAGCGCGGTCGATGGCACCGGCTCCGGCATCGGCAAAACGGTTCAGCGGCGGCTCGTCAGGCATGCGAGGCCTGGGCTTTGTCGGCGCACCCTTCTTCGCCGCGGCCAGAGACTCACCCATGTCCATCAGCGCCTTGCGGCTGATTTCCTCCCGAACGGCGGGAAAGAGCGAGCCCTCCTCTTCTTTGACGTGGTGCCGGACGCTCTCCATCAACACTGAGACCTTGGCGTCGAATCGCTCAGAGGATGGATCCAGCCCGTCCAGTTCGGATAGAAGCCACTTGACGACATGGTGCTCTTCGAGGGCCTCCAGGACACTGGCATCCTGATCGGCTGCATCCTTGCGGACGGTCGGATAAAAGATCTGTTCTTCAATCGAGGCGTGGGTGGTCAGCTCCCGAATCATCTCTTGGACGAGACGCGCCTTCGTCTTCAGTGCATTCGGCCCCGCCTTCTCGAAAGACTTGAACAGCTTCTCCACTGCCCGATGGTCTTCTCGTAAGATCGTGATTGCGTCAGTCATCTGATGGTCTCCTTCGACTTGGTCTGTGAACGCACGGCATTCCGGTGGCTGTTCACGCTCGGTACCCCGGTGCCGTAGTCCTGAAACTCGCCATGAAGGTTGCTCGACGAATTCGCCAACATCCGATCGTCAGGCTTAGTTGCGAGGAGCCCGTCGACCATGCCCAATCACTTCTTCGTCATCACACCAGTTTGCGCGCCAGGTCAACGGTGATCCGGCGGAATCTGGGAGGATCCGCCAGATCGCTGCCGAGGAGAGCTGGGTTCACGCCAATTCCCTACGGATGCGCCAATGACATCGCCGCAGCTGAACGCACGTCGGCATCCGCCCTCGTCAAGGACTTCTCGATGAGGTGATGCAGTTCCAGTCGCAAAAGTCCGGATCCCCGCACATCACCGTCACTAGAACATTCAAGGTGCTGGTCGAAAGCCAGGAGGACCGCGAGAGTGATCAGCGCTGGCGGCCACTCGATCCCTTCTTGGCCCCTGTGGCCTTCTTGCTCGCCGTCGTCGCCCGTTTCTTGGCGACCTTCTTGGCCCCTGTGGCCTTCTTGCTCGCCGTCGTCGCCCGTTTCTTGGCGACCTTCTTGGCCCCTGTGGCCTTCTTGCTCGCCGTCGTCGCCCGTTTCTTGGCGACCTTCTTGGCCCCTGTGGCCTTCTTGCTCGCCGTCGTCGCCCGTTTCTTGGCGACCTTCTTGGCCCCTGTGGCCTTCTTGCTCGCCGTCGTCGCCCGTTTCTTGGCGACCTTCTTGGCCCCTGCGACTCTTTTTGCTATGGCCTTCCGGGCGGCCCCTGTCCGTTTATCGATTCGATCGGCGATGTCAGACTTGGCGATCTTCGCGGCAGCATCGTCCAAACCCTCTCGCGCCTTTGACCCGCCAGCTGCTGCAGCTGCCTCAAGGGTGCCCGCAGCATCTCCGACCACTTCTGCGACCCGGTTCAGCCTGTTCGTCATGATCTCAGGCTAATGCGCACCACTTCTCCATGCCTGTACGAATGCGTGCCTATCAGAATTGGATTGCGTGGTATGGGAGATACGGACCGCACCTCCTTCCACCAATCTTCAGGGGCGTACACCTGAATCACCGCCGTTATTCAGCGCTCCCGCATGGCACGCATCGATCCACTCGTCGATGATCGCCCACTCCCGCGTCAACCATTCCTGTCGATCATGGTCGGTCTCCGGGATCCCAGTTGCATCCCACATGCGCACAGTCATGGCTGAAGAAAGCGGAAGCGCCTCCCACGCTTCTCGGGCTCGAACGATCCTGTCGAGTCCGGCGTGGGCCACCATCACGATTTCGATTCCAGGACGAACATCGAGGCATGCGAGTATGCCTCCGGACCGAGGCGGCAAGACATTGGTCATGAGCCGTGCAACTCTCGCTTCGTGTGGGAGGCCCTTTCGGCTCAGGTGCTGGATGGCTCTTTGACGCCGTCTCGGGGTCCAGTTGGCGCCTTCTGGGAACAAGAGGATTGCATCGCCAGGAGAAAGATCATGAGCTATGTCGGCCACGCGATCTGCTAGGTCGTCATCGGCCCCTGTTGGCTTTGGAAGGAAGCAACATCCGAGTCGGTTCAATACGATGTCGATGACTGGGTCGAGTTGCAGGACGTCCTTCAGTACGATGAGCACACGGCGGTGATATTGCGTGATTAAGAGGTGGACTAACGCGAACGAATCGCCCGGGCCGCCATGTCGAGCGAGGACCAGAACGGGATCGATTTCACTCAACGCCGTGGGACCCGATGGATCGGCCACCGTGACCCTAAACCCGAAGCAGATCCGCGCTGCGCCGAGGACCCACCCGAGCGCCCACCCCAATAATGCCTGATGGGAAGCGATCCACGTCCTAGTTGAACGAGTGCCCGACAGCTTGCGGAGTCTTTGGAGTGCCCAGAGGGCTCCTGCGGCCACCAGGACGACCAGCTCCATTGTGCAATAGGAGAGGCCAAAGGCAGCGATGCGCAACAGGCGCCGCCGCGGGCTCAAAGGGATGGCGATGACTCCGATAGCCGCACCGAGAGCTAAAACTGCAGCCAGCACGATCAGCACAGCTACATCTACCGGGAGAAGGAATCGGCGGACGGCCCGGCTGGGGACATGCATGGTCGGCACTACCGGGAAGGCAACGTGTCAAGGAAGACAGACGTAGCTCGATGGGCCGCATCGATGCGTTCCGGTACTCCTGTGGTGGAACGGTAACGCACTGACAGGGTGGGAGCGACAGATCCGGTCGGGAGAACGTGGATCTCTATTCCCGCAGGCACACTGGCGAGCTCCTCTTCGAAGTGATGCCGCCGCACAATCTCGAAGGACACAAGAGCGACCTGCCACGGTCTAGTCGGGGCCCGGAGTGGCTGTTCCAAGCGGCCTACGTGTAGGACGAAGATGCGCTGGGCACCAAGTTCCACTGCTCGACCTATCGGCACGGAACGCACCAATCCGCCGTCCAGGAAGTGTTGTCCTTCGATCTCAACTGCAGGAAGGAGGCCGGGAACGGCGCAAGAGGCAAGTACCGCGTTCGTCACCGGACCCGAGGAGAACCAGTGTGGTGCGGCTCGTTCGATGCACGCGGCGATACACTCGAAATGAACTGGCAGGTCGGCGAAGTCGACATCGCCGATGCCATCTTCGATCAGTCGGCGAATCCCCTCGTTGGAATGCAGATAAGTGCCGTTTCGGGTCAATGTGCCGAGTTGGCCAAGTATCGATCCGCCGAACACACCGCGATTGGAGAGTCCCGCCCAGGTGTCGACCATGCGTTGGACGGACGCCAAGGTGGGATCTGCGGCAATGAAAACGCCGTTGAGGGCTCCGACGCTCGATCCGACGACCACGTCGGGAATTATTTCTCGCTCGAGAAGGGCGCGCAGCATCCCTACCTCTGCTGCCCCAAGAAGGCCACCGCCGCCGAGGACGAAGGCGGTGAGTGGATCGGATGGCATCTACCGAGAATGACACAGTGGAACTGGTCATGGGGTGGACGCAATGTCGGTGCGTAGCGTCGTAGCAAGAGAGAACCGACGCCAAATTTGTCCAAGACTCGGGGATTACGGCACTTATGGGTCGGCGTTGCGTGTGGCTCCGGGCCTAGGTGGGTAGACACCGGTCACGCCGGAAGCCGATCAGGGAGCGCAGCATGACTCAGGATCCGAAGAACCAGCTCGATCAGGACCCACAAGACCACCAGTTCGGAAAGGCCGCCGCCGAAGACCAGGAGCTGGCTCATGAGCTGGAAGACGATGGAGTGACTGAAGACGAGCTTCCCGACGCACCGGACAATCCTCCTCGGGCCGGGGACAAAGCCCTACCTGCCGATGCCAATGCCAATGCCACGTGAGGGACAATGAGCAGCCGATAACCACCCCGGTTCCACAGCTCGACAGCGACCCGACCTTGCTGACCGAGGAACCGTGCCCAGATTGTGGTTACGCAGCGGTAGTCGAGCGAGGCAAGGCGATCGGTGAAGTTCTGGGCGTCCGCTGTTCGAACGATTCGTGCGGCCGGTTCGACAAGGCCACACGGCCCTGGACCGCGAAATTAGGAATTAAGTCGGCCGTCCCCGCTCGCCCAAGCGATCGCTCCTTGAATTCTGGAACATTCAATTGTTCAGGTTCCGACCTGGACGTAAGGCGACCAGGAGCTGAGGCTCACGATAGCTCGGTGACATGCTGCCTGATCTCGAAGGTGTGGACGCCATCGGGTATTTGAACGCCTTGGTACTCGCTGACTACTTCGATCACGACAATCGCGTCCCCTCTGAGACAAAGCTCGTTCAAAGCTACCGAGTCAGCTCGGCCACCGCCGACTGACGTCGAAAGGCCTTGTGAAATGAAAAAGCGTTATGTGTGCCGGGCAGCCTGGGCTTCCTCCACCGCCCGCTTATCCCCGCTACTGAGCTTCTGGGTATCGCGCGGTTCAGCAAAAGTTGAATGCCTTCAGGCAGCCCTTCGGAGATAGCCCGTCCGTGATCGAGTTCAGCGTTGAGCTCGGCGCCGAAGAGTAAGGCGATGTTCGTGAGCCAGAGCCACACGAGAAAGATCACGACTCCGGCCAACGACCCGTAGGTCTTGTTGTAGGACGAGAAGTTGACGACGTAGACAACGAACAGCGACGAGACCACAAGCCATCCGATGGTTGCAGCTACTCCACCAGGACTGATCCATTTGATTCCACCTTGCTTGGCGTTAGGGCTAGCCCAAAACAAGACGGCGAGGAGCAACGAGACCAAGAGCAAGAGCAACGGCCACTTGACTATGTTCCAGACAAGCACAGTGGTGCCGCCGGCTCCGACGGCGTCACCCACCTGTTTGGCGATTGGTCCACTGACGACCACGATGACTGCTCCCACCACCAAGACGACCACGGCCACGATTGTCACGCCTATCCGGATCGGAATCGTCTTCCAGATCGGTCGCCCTTCCCCCATGTGATAGATGACGTTCGATGCCCGTCGGAAGGCTCCCACGTAGCTAGAAGCTGACCACAGCGCGATGAGGAGTCCAACGACGGCCCCGACGGTCGCCTCGGCTCTGTCGGACTGAGCCTGCGCTATCAGCGTCCTGACAAAGTGAGCACTCGAGCCGGGAGCCACTGACTGGACCTGTTTTACTAACTGATGAGTGGTGTCTGTTCCCGCTAGGCCAAGGATGGCGAATAGCACGATCAGCCCGGGCACGACTGCCAGGATGCCGTAGTAGGTCAGAGCAGCGGCGAGCACGGTCAAGTTGTTGAGTTTGAACTCCGCCATCACTCGCTTCAGGACAGCCAGCTGTGAGCTTCGAGGGAGATCTGCAGGACTATCCGGTGGAGAACCGGCGACTTCAGGCTCAGGTACGGCGCCAGTCGTTTGGGTCCCTGCATCAGGAGGTTTCGACATCTCGGTCCCTTTCGGGGCTCAACAGCGATCTAAGCGCCTGCCAATACCCTCACCCGTGTAGCGCAAACGTGATGGTTCGACTGCTCGGGCAGTTCTCTTGCTACTAAGCCGTGCGCCGAGGGCTAGCAGATGAAAGACGAACTGGATCTGGTTTCATCGCGGTCGCACTGGGTAGATGCGGAGAGCACTAGCGACCCCCACTCAAACAGAGGCGCCATCGTGAGTACCGAACCTCCAATTCCCCAACGACCGACGGCAGCAATGAACGTCTCCACTGAGAACGACACAAACCCAGTCGTGTCTTCCGCCGCTGCGGACAGACCGACCAAGTCCACCGGGGAACTGTTGCAGGACCTTTCTTTTCAGATAATCGACCTCGTTCACGATGAGCTCGCACTGGCCAAAGCCGAAATGTCCGAGAAAGTGGAGAAGCTCGGCGTCGGTGCCGGCATGTTCGGCGGGTCCGCCCTGTTTGGCATCTTTGCCTTGGCTTCGCTCATCGCCGCCGCCATTGCCGGCATCGGCGGAGTTCTGTCGATTTGGGCGGCGGCGCTTATCGTCGGCGGCGGTTTGGCCGCCCTCGCCGGGACATTCGCCGTATGGGGCAGGTCCGAGGTCAAACGGGGCAGTCCGCCCGTTCCCGAAGAGGCGATGAACAGCACCAAGGAGGATGTCACATGGCTGAAGACCCAAGCGCAATCCGCGAAGCCATAAACGAAACCCGCTCCGACCTGGCCGTGACCATCGACGCTCTGGGCCAGAAGGCGGACGTGAAGGCCCGAGGTGCCGACAAGTTGAATGAGGCCAAGGAGCAAGCTAAAGCCCAGGCGAAAGAGGTCGGCGACCGCATCCAGCAAGCGTTACCGGCTGAGGCTCGCCCAGGAGTGGCTAGAGCCATTGACCAAGCACAATCGACGACATCCAGAGTCGGCACCATCGCCCGGGATCGCCCCGTGTTGGTGGTAGCTGTCGTCGTCGTGTTAGTGGTGATTCTCCGGCGGACGCGCCGGAACCAGCGGAGGGAGCCGTGATTGTGAAACTCCTCTACAAGCCCTTAGGTCTCGTGATCAGTGTATTGGGAGGCATTGTGGCGAGCGCCCTGTTCAAACGGGCGTGGAAGTTCGTGGGGCATGAGGACGAGGCTCCGGCGGCTACCGAGCGCAGGCGTGATTGGGGTGAAATCTTGTTAGCGGCGGCCCTACAGGGGGCGATATTCGGTCTGGTCAAGGCGATGATGGACCGGGGGGGAGCGGTTTGGTTCCGAAAGGCGACGGGAACCTGGCCTGGCGACGAGGGCTAAAAGCTGGTCCGGCGACCGTGTTTCGCATGTGCATCAACATGCTGGGCAAGTTCACCTGATGGCTTTCGTCCCTTTAGCTGGCAGCCGGTGACAGCCCTCTTCGCGAGGCCGTCATTGGTCAACTCCGTGGTCGTGCTGCCGTCCAAGTCAGCCAGGGCGATCTCACGGTCGATGAGACAATTCTCGAATAACTTTGCGATTCTCCCTTAACTTTGGCTCGGAGTGGGTATTAATACGGTGTCGCCACTCTGGCGGCGTACGAAGCCTCCGCTGAAGGAGCCCCCGTTGTCTCGTCCGCAATACGCCTTCTTAATTGCCGTGCTGCTCGTCTGGCTTGCCTGGGCCGCAGGCTGGGTTGTCGTCGCCGCCATTGCTGCTGGCCTCATTGCATGGCAGGCAGTCCGCCTTCTCGAGGGGGACGTCGACGTTCAAGACCTCCAGGAGCGATTTCGCATAAAGAAGTGACTCGACCAGTTCTGAGACCGTAAATGCCACTGGGACAGTCCACACCTATTCATCAGTCCACACCTATTCAAAAGGAACTCACATGTCCGAATCCAATCAGCCAGGCAAATCCAGCGCGCCTTCGGAAGGGGCGAATGGCCCCGAGAAGAACCAGGGCGAGCCCGATAAGAATCAACGCGAGCCACACCAGAACAAAAGCGGGCCAGAGGAGAAGAAAAAGGCAGCTGAAAGGAAGCAGGCGTCATCATCATCGTCCAGCAGGGGATCCGACAAGTACGGCGGCGGGGCCCTGCATACTGAACACGGGACTACCACCATCGCCAATAGCGTCGTGGCCAAGATCGCAAGCTTGGCCACCCAAGAAATCTCCGGTGTCCAGGCTATGGGCAAGGCACTTTCTCGCACGTTCGGCACCCTGCGAGCCAAGGTGCCCGGCGCATCAGAAGCAGAATCCCAGGGAGTCTCAGTCGAGGTGGGAGAGCGTGAAGCAGCGATCGACATCGACATTGTCGTTGAGTACGGCCACAGCATCGTCGAGGTGGCCGAGGCGATCCGCGAGAACGTCATTGACCGTATCGAGGCCATGACTGGTCTTGAGGTCGTGGAAGTTAATGTGAGCGTCGATGATTTGTACCTCGAAGGCAGTGACGACGAGGACCAAGGATCGCGCGTCGAGTGAGTTCATCGGGAACAGAGCCTCTGACCCACGTCGGACGACGGGCGGTGGTCGCCTTGGCAGTGGCGTTTGCGGTCGATCAGATTCCCAACGTCGCTCGGTCAAGGGTTCTGACGAATGCCACCGTGTATCCCGGTGGCCGTGTAGACGGCATAGTTCTGGCCACAAAGAGCGTGACGGTACACGTGATCGTGGACTACGCAGAGTACGGGCGGTCTCTTTCGATCGTCGGTAATCGCGTGCTCGCCGCTGCTCGCGACGCCCTCAAGACTGTTGACGACACGAGGACAGTTGTTGTGCACATCGACGAGTTAGCACCGATACATCAGGCCAGTGGTAACGAGGCAAGCTGATGCGTCTCTTCAATCGTCTATTGGTCTTTGCCCTTGGGATCGTCTTCATTGCATTGGGTTTCATCGCCGCAGTCGAGGCGATATGGACCGGTCTCGGATCTCGATTTCTGTGGTTCCCGGGCAGGGAATGGTTGCATACCCTTCGCACGACGCCCTGGTCAGCAAGGTCGGTGCTCGTTGGTGCGGCGATTGTGACGGTGGTTGCATTGATGCTGTTGATTGCCGAAATTCGACCGTGGCGCCGGCGCCTCGTACGGACCCTCGGCGATCAGGACGACACATGGCTTCTCGATCGACGCTCCACCGAGCACCATGTGGGCCGAAACCTGGAGGTCACCGTGCCCAGGACGCCGATCAAGACCCACCTCGACATCGCCGCTCATCGCTGGAAGCTTTCTCTTCGAGCCGACGCAGCAGCAACTGCTCGGACCGCACTCAAGGCAGCGGGACAAGACGAGCTTGAAAAGCTTGGTGCTCCGGCAGGATCCATAGTGCAGGTACGGACCACCCGACGTTCGGGCGCGCAATGACCGATCGACGAAACCGACTGATCCTGACGATTTTCGCTTTGATCTTGCTCACGGCTGCACTTCTTGCCCTCTTGTACGGCGTCGGAGTCTTCGGCGAGGACCGTGCTTCCGCACCGATCGTCGACGAGAACGTCGTTCATCGGTGGAGCAACAACGGCGCAGGCTCTTTCGCCGTGCTCGGCGCCGTCGGCTTCGTGGTGTTCGTTGCTGGATGCATTCTTGCTGCACGCGAGTGGCGTCGTAACGGAGGGAGAAGGCGCGCCGGAACCGTTGTCTTTCCCGCTGAAGTGAGCGATCGGGGCACGACCACACTCGACTCGGCATCCCTAAGCCACTCGCTCGAAGCCGATCTGAAGCGGCTGCCCGACGTTAGCGGCGCCCTTGTTGGCCTGTTTGGAGGCGCACCCGAAGTCGAACTGCGAACCGTTCTCTACGTCAGCGATCAGGTCAACCTCGACGCTCTTCCGAGGCAATTCGGAGAGGCGGTGGACCGGTTCAACCGGACTGTTGGCTTTCGACCGCATCCGATTCAGGTGACACTTCGGTTCCGAGGTACAGGCCACGACCGTCAGCTTCGCTAACAGTTCTTTGGCTAGTCGAAGCATTAGTTTCCCGGAAGGGTGAGACAATGCGCGCCCGAATGTTGGGCGGAGGTTCTGCCTGTTTTCGATCTCAATGTAGCGGAAATCACTTGGACGGGATCACGGGGGATCCCGCAGAGAGGGAAGGATCTCACAAAAATGTTGATTCTGCTTGCGTTGCTGCTGGTAATGATTTCTGCTGGTAATGATTTCTGCTGGGCTCCGGTTCGCTTTGCACGTTCTATGGATCGTGGCCGCAGTACTGCTTGTCCTCTGGCTAGTCGGGTTCGTGATAGGACGTGGCGAGAGTGCTGGCAACCAGAAATTTTATCGCTGGTAGTGGGCGGATCCATCGGTTGGCCCTCCTGTCCCGTCAATCGGGACAGGAGGGCTTGATAGAGCGCCTGTCGCAGATCGTCCTCGTACGTGCTGGATCGACCTTCGATTCCGGCGTCTCGGGCTTCCTCGTAGAGCTCCTTCTTCGTGGGCTCCGTGGCCGCAGCCACCATGTTCGAGGGTGCGAAGGGCCCTAGCCTGGGGTCTGCCGTGCTCGCAGCTGCGGCTGCTTCTGATACGCCAGCACCACCTCGTCCACTCGCGTCGATGACCCTGGAGACGACTTCTGCAACTGAAGCTCCGCGCCGCCTTCGACTGACTTTCAGACCTGGTAACTCCCGCTGGCAAGCCGTTATCGGTCGTCAGGTCAACCCGAGCGAAGGCACAAGCGGACGTGGTCCTCGACGTAATGCATATATCGGAGCAAGTCGGGGGCAATGGCCTCGGTGTCTTCGTATCGGCTCGAACAATCTTCGCGGAACCGACATCCAAACGACGGCCGGCGTCGAAGAACAACTACAACTCGCGCAAGTGCTGCGAGTACCGATCCGGTTACGCCGGAACCCGACGACCGAACACCACCCCAGGAGGTCTTCATGACCGATGAACCCAGGGCCGTCAGCGAATTGCTGGAGGAGTCCCAGGATATGCAGGCGGATGCAGTCAGAGCGACTGTGGAGCCACTTGCAGAGATGAGCGACCGCAGCTCGTCTCCGGTCGAGAACGGCGACCCCATCGAGAATCAGCGATTTGCCGCTGAACATCGGCGCGGAATCAACACGAGCCTGGCCAGCGCGGGAATTCTCTCGGCCGCCGGTGGGGGTCTCCTGGTCGGCCTGCTGGCATCGCCCGCCTTTGCCAGCTCGTCACCAGATGTGCAGATGCTGCAAACGGCCGCATCGATCGAAGTGCTCGCCGTCAGCACGTACAAGACGGCGTTGACGCTTCCCTATATCGGCGGTTCGGCTGCCAACCCGGTGGTATCCAAGTTCGCCACCGTGACCATGGGCCAACACAGCCAACATCTCGCCGCCTTCAACGGAGCGCTCAAGAAGATGGGGGCCAAGCCCCAGAACAAGCCGGATCCGGCCTTCGTGCCTGTGGTCAACAAGGCGGTCGCCGGGTTGAGCGGAGCTTCGGCCACACAAGGCTCCGCCGGCGTTGTCTCGCTGGCTCTCGAGCTCGAGAACATCGCCGCCGAGACCTACGTCAACGACGTGCCCAACTTGACATCGAAGTCCAACAAGGGGCTCATGGCCTCCATCATGGGCATCGAGGCGCAGCACGCATCGGTCCTGCTGGCTGTCCAAGCGCTGTTGGCCGCCAATGCACCGCAGCTGATCACGCTGTCGGCGACCAACGTGGCCGCACTACCGGCCGCGGCTGGCAGTGTCGGCTTCCCCAATGCCTTCTATCCGACCAGTTCAGCCGCCCCCGCTAACCAAGGAGCCGTCAAGTGAGAATCAGACGCCACGAAATTGCAGTCAGTGAGGCCGAGATCCTCGAGATGACCGAGGATCTGGACCAGATGCACAACGATCAGGGCGTCCCCGCCCTCCAGACGAGCATGGCCGAATGGCATGACCAGATTCGCTCCGGAACGAGCAAGCCCACGAGTAGGCGGACCTTCCTCCTCGGTGTCGGCGGCGCAGTCGCCGGCGCCGGCGTGCTGGCCGTAGTGGGCGGTACCCCAGGCCTCGCCGCCGCTGCCACCTCGGCACCGGTCACACCGGCCACCAGTGGCAACCCCGAAGCGGGGCTCACTGGCGACCTGGCGGTGGCTGCGTTGGCCGCCAGCTTGGAGAATCTGGCCATCTACACCTACCAGAGCGCGATCAGCGCGGCGACGGCGGGCAAGTTGGGCACGGTTCCCCCAGCTGTGGTCACATTTGCCCAAACCGCGCTGTCCCAACACACATCCCACGCTGCGGCGTGGAACAGCCTGCTGACCGGCAGCGGCAAGAAGGCGGTGACGGTTACCGATCCCAAATTGACCCCGACGGTCCAGACTGCCTTTGGCAAGGTGACCAACGTCACCGAGCTCGGCGAGCTGGCGCTGATGCTCGAGAACATCGCGGCCCAGACCTATCAGGCCGAGGCCTCAATGCTGAAGAGCAAGAAGGCCATCCAGGTGGCATCGACCATTGCGCCCGTCGAAATGCAGCACGCGGCGATCCTGTACTTCGTGCTGGGCATGTACCCCGGGGCCCAGACGGCGTCCGGAACCCCACTCGCGTTCAACCCGACCTCCATGGCGGCCTGAGCGCGGGAACCTCCAACCTGCGCCGGCGCGAGTCTCCCCTTCTCGCGCCGGCGCAGGTCTCCACTCCCCACAACTCACATCTCCCGCTCTCGAAAGGAGCCTTCCATGATTGCCTCAATCGCAGGTCCCGACTCACTCATCATCCTCCTGGTGGTGGTAGTGGTGCTGTTCGGCGGCACCCAGCTTCCGAAGCTGGCCCGCTCCATCGGCCAGGCCAAGACCGAGCTGAAGCGAGCGGCGGAAGTTCACCCCGAGCCAATGGCCGTGGTCACGCCGGTCCCGGCCACTACCCCGGTCCAGGTGGTGACGGTGCCCACCACTCCTACGACGATCACGGCCCCAGCCGACCATCACGTCTCCTAGTCCCGCTGCATTGCAACGGAGGTCTCCCATGAGCAAGCACCCGGAACAGACGTCCGATGTCTCGGCAACTGGTCATCGGTCACCACGATCTGCTCGGCCCAGGGCTCGAGTCCATCGGAAGGCAGGCATGATCGCGGTTGCGCTCGTCGGCGTGGCCGTTCTGGCCGGCGCCTGCAGTTCCGGCGCCTCCAGCTCGAGCTCCAGCACCACCACCGGATCGGGCGGCTCGAGCTCGGAAGGCAGCTCGCCGTCGACGGGCGGGTCGGCGACCATCACTATCCAGAACTTCAGCTTCTCGCCGGCCAAGGTCACGGTGACCCCGGGCGAGAAGGTCACCGTGACCAACAAGGACTCGGTGGCCCACACGGTGACCGCCAACGACAAGAAATTCAACACCGGCGACATCGAGCCGGGCAAGACGGTGACGTTCACCGCCCCCAGCTCGCCCGGCAGCTACCCCTACATCTGCACCATCCATCAGTACATGACCGGCATGCTCACCGTGAAGGGTTGAGCGAACCATGTTCTCACTCGATCCGGCCAAGTTGATGCTCATCGCCGTCGTGGCCCTCGTCGTCCTAGGCCCCGACAAGCTCCCCGCCGCCGCTCGCAAGATCTCCTCGCTGCTGAAGGACTTGCAGAAGATGCGGGCTTCCTTGGAGACCGAAGCCAAGAAGTTCACCGGGGATCTTCCTTTCGGCGACGAACTGCGGAGTGCCCGGGAGACCATCGGTAAGGTGACTGCGGTCACCGATCCGCGTCAGGCCCTCTACCGGGCGGTCGGTCTCTCGACCGCGACGGGAGCGGAGCATGAACGGTCCGATCAGAGCACTGATGCCGGGAACGTCCCCGGCTCCATAGACGTCTCGCTCCGGGAGTCGACCCAGAGTGGCGGCACGGGCCCGTCCCATGGCGCCCCCCTGGTGGGTACGAGCGCGTTCGCGACCGTCTCTGCCGGCTCGTCGCCCAATGCCGCATCCGTCGACCTGGACCCGTCACAGAACTAACGCCGTCGTTCTGGCGTGGACCACACCCTTCATGGCCCTCCACCTCCCCACCATCGACCGCACTGGTCGAGACAGTCCCTCGACACCGGCCGGCATGCCGTTGCTCGGACACCTGACCGAGCTGCGAAACCGGCTACTCATCTCGGCGGCCGCCGTCACCGTGGGCGCAATCGTCGTGTTCGTGCTGTTCAATCACGTGCTGGGAGCCTTGCTCACTCCTTACTGCCACATGGTGGGACCGAGGCACTCCTGCAACCTCTACGTGACCGGACCCCTCGACGGCCTCTCGATCCGGGTGAAGGTCGCCGCCTACGGCGGGATCGTCCTGGTGTCGCCGCTCCTGCTCTGGCAGGTGTGGCGTTTCATCGCGCCGGGACTGAATCCCGGTGAGAAGCGTTATGCCTACCCGTTCGTGGCCTCCTCCCTCGTACTCTTCCTGGGTGGCGCTGCGGTGGCCTATGCAGTGTTCCCCCACACACTGCAGTTCCTGGGAACCATCGGCGGACCCTCGCTACGACAGATCTACAGTCCGAGTAGCTACATCGGCTTGCTGCTCTTGATGATGGCTGCGTTCGGCATCACCTTCGAGCTTCCCGTCCTGCTCGTGTTCCTGCAGGTCGCCGGTGTGGTCACGCCCAGCCGCTTGTCGTCGTGGCGCCGATGGGCGATCGTGGCGCTGGTCGCCTTTGCCGGCATCATCACGCCGAGCTCGGATCCCTTCTCGATGCTGGCTCTGGCCTTGCCCCTCTTGGTGTTCTATGAGCTCTCGATCGTGGTGGGACGCCTGATCCTCCGATCACGGGCGACGACCCCGTGAGCATTGGGTTGGCATCCCGACCTCCCTCCATCGCCAGGATCGAGACGCTGGCCCGCGACACGGACCCGCGTCGCCGGAAGGACCAGTCGTCCCGCCGGCTGATCAGTCGTCGGGGGCTCCAGGTGACCCTCGGATGGTTGTGGTTCCTCGACGCCGTGTTGCAGCTGGAGGCGCCGAACTTCGTCCGGGACTTTCCGCTCGGTGATCTGGCCCAATCGGTCATGGGGGCACCGGGTTGGGAGAACCGGGTCATCTTCTCGAGCATCAGCCCGTTCGTGGCCCACTGGCCCTGGTGGAACCTGGCATCGGCCCTGCTGCAGGCCACGATCGGCATGGCCCTGATCCTCGGGTACGGAGTCCGCGCTACGTTGCTCGTGTCCATGGTGTGGTCGGTGGCAATCTGGCTGATCGGAGAAGGACTGGGCATGTTGCCGACCGGTTTCGCCATGGCCCTCTTCGGTGCTCCCGGCGCGGCGGTGATGTACGGGGTGTTGGCCGGCTTGGCCTGGCCGGGCAAACAGGGTTGGTCCGTACCTGATGTAGCCAGGCGCCCATGGTCGGCCTGTTGGTCGCTCTACTGGATTGGAGCAGCCGTGCTCCAGCTGCCCTTCGTCTATGCGACCGGCCAAGTCTTCCGGGCCGGATTTCAGGAATCCTCCAATGGGCAGCGGGCATTCCTGGCGCGGGCCTCCGATGGCGTGGCCGATGTAGTGCTTCGCCATCCGGCTGCGGCGGCCATGGTTCTCGGCCTGGTGGAGCTGTCGGTCGCGGTGGGGTGGTTGCTCGACGGCCACCACCCCCGACGTTGGCTGGGATTGGGCGTCGGGATCTCGGTCGTCTTCTGGGTGGTCGGGCAAGGGCTTGGTGGGATCCTGAACTGGGGTGCCACCGATCCGGGCACTGCACCGTTGGTCATCTTGTTGGCTCTGGTGGCCTGGCCCCGCCGCTCGCCGGGACTGCACAGCCAACCGGGTTGGGTGGATACGCCTTACATCCAAATGAACTCTGGCTCCGAACTAGTGACATGAGCCAAACACAACCGCTGGAGAGTCACCGAACTGATGCTCGGGCATCGGGTGTGGGGGGGCGGATTGTAGGCCTGATGGGCTCGCCCGGTCCGATCGTCAGCGTGCTGGCTTGGATCGGTGCCGTTCTGTTGGTGCTGTCCGCGGTCATCCATCTCCATCTGTGGTCACAGAGCTATCGGCACATCCCGACCATCGGTCCACTGTTTCTGATCCAGGGCATTGTCGGCATCGCCTTGGCCGCCCTAGTGGCGGTGTTCCGGCGACTGTTGGTGTTCGCCGGGGCCGCACTTTTCGCCATCGGCACCATCGGCGGTCTGCTGCTCTCCGTGTACGTCGGCCTGTTCGGTTTTCAGGACAGCCTCAGTGCCCCTTACGCAGTGACGTCACTGATCCTCGAGGCAATCGCCTTCGTGGTGCTGGGCGCAGCAGCCGCGTTGACGTTGGTCCTGCGCCGCGAGGTTCTCGTCCACGGTCGGCCCACTGTCATTCCGGTCCCATGAACCGACGGCACTGGATTGTTTGGTGACGCGCCAGATCCGGCCGCGTGCGTCGGGAGCCGCCGGCAATGCCCACGTCCAATCGCCAGGTTCAATCGATTTTGAAGATCCGCTCCGCATTACCGTGGCAGATTGACTGGCGATCAGTGTCGCTGATCGGGACCGACTCGATCCATTCCACCGCCTGCTGCTGAAACTGGTAGGGATAGTCGACGGCGAAGAGGATGCGATCCGATCCCAGAGCAATCTGCGTACAGACCAGCGCCTCATACGAACAAACTCCTGACGTAGTGACCATCATGTTGTTCTTGGCGTAGTAGGACGGCTCGTGCTCCAAGCCCCGGGACTGGGCGATCCATTCGACTCGGTCGTCGAATCGCCACATGCCAAAGGGCACGAACTCGCCCATATGGCCGAGGATCACGGTCAGATTGGGATAGGCGTCAAACAGCCCCGAAAGGACCAGGCGCCAGAAGTGGGTGCCCGTCTCGAACGCCCAACCCCACGCCGCCTGGGTGAGCTCGGGATAGCCCTCACAGTTCCTCCATGTCTCCACGGCCTGGATGGGGTGCAGGTACACCGGAACA
Source organism: uncultured Acidimicrobiaceae bacterium (assembly GCA_963781305.1). GTDB lineage: Bacteria > Actinomycetota > Acidimicrobiia > Acidimicrobiales > RAAP-2 > DASXMT01. The sequence continues at coordinate 527,084 of CAWAFL010000011.1, read as the reverse complement.
TCGAGGGCCTCGGCGCGCTCCCACACGGGCCGGAATTGCGCCTCGTCCATGTAGGCGCCCTTGGTGTGACCGTTGAGCATCACACCGACTGCACCAAGCTCCGACACTGCCCGCTCGAGCTCGTCGGCCCCCTCCTGAGGGCTGATCCACGGCACCGCCGCCATCGTCTTGAACCGGGTGGGATGCTGCGCCGCGACCTCGGCCAGGCTGTCGTTCACTTTCTTGGCCAAGTCCACCGCCGCCGCGGGATCGGCAATACTCTGGATACCGGGCGAGGTGAGCGAGATCACCTGGACGTCGATGCCCTCCCCGTCCATGTCCGAGAGCCGCTGCTCGGTGTAGTCGAGGTGGAGGCGGGCCTTCAGGTAGTCCCCGTACTGCTTCTTGATCGACGGCAAGAACGCTTCGTCGAAATGCTCGAACTCGTCGGTCGTCACCGCTTCCTCGATGGTGATCTTCCTCATGGCTACGGCTCTCCTCCTGGGTTCATTTCTCAATACGGCACTTTACGGACGGAACTCTCATGACTCGTGGTTAGCCGACATCGATACGAGCCGTTGAACGGGCGAGACTGTCAGACTCGGCACGAGCAACGTTCGCTTGAAGGATGTCACCGGCAGGCACGGTCTGCGCTACCAACGGCTGAAGACGGCGTCCGAAGCGGCGGCGATGGCGGCGGTGCGGTTGAGCACCCCGAGCTTGCGGTAAATGTGCTGAAGGTGCTTGTTCGCTGTAGACGGCGCAACGGCGAGATCTTTTGCGATCTCCGCGGTCGTTTTTCCCTTCATCAACAACCAGAGCAGCTCAGCTTCCCGTTCGGTGAGATGGAGGCGTTTGAGCTCGCTGATACCACGTTTAGGCGATTGCTCTTCGAGAACGAAGGCGTCTGGCCTACTCTCAACGCCGGGCACGTAACGAGCGACGAGTTGCTGTTCGTCAATCGCGCTCACCAATGGCTTATGGAGCCGCGGTAGACCATCATCGAGGATGTTCTCGCGCTCTTGTTCGATCCAATTGGCGACTTGTATTGGCAGTTCACCTGACGCCGTATCGCCGAAATGCCGTTCGAGGGCGAGCCAAGCCCACGCCGGGGCATGGACTACCCCGCCCTGCGGGTCCAGGACCACGATGGCCTTGCCGACTCCGGCGAGAGCTCCGTCGATGCCCTGTAGCGCCGCCAGTGCCTGCACGTTGCGGTGTGCCTGGACGAGATGGGGACGCAACGCGTCGAGTACTTGAAGCTCACGATCTGAGAAATCGGTGTGTTGACGGTTGAGCGCGAGCGCGACCACCAATGGGCGCTTCGTGGCGAGGCCGATCGCTACCTGGAATTCCACGCCTCGAGGCTTGTACACCCGCTGGTAGAGCTCAAGACCATGGAGTGCCTCGGCTGACAGGAAATCGGATAGGCGATGGGCGCTGCCGTCGCCGGTCCGATCCTGATACTGCAGAATTGGGTTCTGCTGCACCAGGCGGGGAAACGCGGCACGGGTCTCCTGGTCAGCGTCCTCTTCTTCGGGCGGCGATGCGACAAATACCGCACGACCAGAATCTAAGTCGATCTCGTTGAACGAGCCGATGTCGAAAGGGATCGCCGACGACAGCGCGTTGAGCACTTCGAGGCCAAATCTCCCCGGGTCATCGATCTCAGCGACGGTGCCGATGACCTGCAGGACAGGCTCCCACGGAATCTCGCGAGTCATCATCAGCCACCAGGGTTGCTCTCCACGGGATCACGGTACAGGAAATACCCAATTTTGAGTATTTACCTCCACCCTGGCGCTTCCTTAGGCTCCTTAAATAATACAATTGGGGGGACCGAATGCGATTCACAAAAGCCGCGCTAGCTGCAGCTGTTCTTGGAAGCACTCTGCTCGGAATAACCGCGGCGGGCGCGGCTAGCCCCCCTCAAGGGGGCACCATCTACGTCTCGGTGACGCCGAACAACTCGGCGACCTACCCGATCGTGATCGCCGGAGCAATCGCCGACTACGGCAAGGCAACCACGATCGACCAGACCGGCAAGGTCGACCCCAATGGCAACTACGTCAAGATCGCGCTGAAGCAGGGTGGTTTCGAAGTCAACACCACTGACCTCAATAAGGAAGCGAACTCGACGGCTCCAACGGTCAACAACACGACGAATTGCTCATTCTCCTTCACGGTCTCCAGCCCAATCACCATCTTTAATGGTTCGGGCGCCTACAAGGGGATCGCCGGGACGCTGGACATGACGGAGAGTTTCGTCGCCATTCTGCCTCGCAACACAAGTGGCAACCAGAAGGGTCAATGCAATGAGGGCAACGGCAAACCGGTTGCCTCTAGTGGGATCATCAGCGGTTCAGGAAAGGTCAGCTTCAGCTAGGCCGACTCAGACTCAGTCCGCTGCACTCCGCCAGCTCGGGCTGTTGCCTTCCGACGGGTAGCCCTTGATCGCCGCACATCTGCCTGGCTGACGTGCACGGAGTTTACGACAAGGTCGTTGGACCCTCCCTGGAGGTAGCCGTGGTCAGCCTTCGTTCTAGCTGGCGTCGGTCGTTTCGTATTCCTCGACCCGTGCATGCATCAGCGCCTTCAGAAGCTGGGCTGGCAGCTCACGGTTATAGGGGAGCTTGATGAAGCCCTCACCGGCCTCATAGCCAGCGGCCTCAACCGCGGCCTTCTGAGTGGCGAAGAACGGTGGCGAGAACCGAAGCGAGCAGTGGTTTTTGAAGTTCTGAAGCGTCCATAGATTGGTCTTCTCACCTCGGACGTACACCGGCAGGTTCCACTTCAGTTCCTCCCGCGCCTCCGGATCAGCGTCGAGGCTCAGCTCCCTGAGCACCTCGAGGTGCGGCCGCTGGACGTCGTTCAGTTGGGCGAAGTAGTCATCGACGCTTGCCCGCTTCGGCATCGGCATCGCGTGAGCGTAGCCCCCTACAGCGATGGGAATTCCATCGGGGCATGGTCTACCGCCGGGCGGCTCTGGCGAGCATGCCGTCGACGACAACGTCGATGGCGAAGCGGAACCGCTCGTCGCCATCGCCGGCGACCATCTGCGCTGCGTGGCCAGCGATCAGAGGAAACCGATCAGGCGGTAAGCCGGCGAAGGTGTTGTAGACGTCGTCAACCTGCGATTGTCGGTCGTCGTCGCTGCGGCCGCGCGGGCGGCGCACATCGTCCTCACGGGCAGCGGCGGTCACCAATAACACGAAGATGTCGCAAGCCCAGGCGGCGTCTTGGGGGTCAAGCCCGCCGGCGAGCAGGATTCCCAGCAGGTTCTCAGCCAGAAGCAGAACCGCTTCGGTGGTGGGTGGATCGGCCAGGGTCATCGCAGCGATCCCCGGATGAGTGACCAGTGCTTGGTGCATGCGCAGAAGCAACGAGTGCAGCTGAGGACGCCAACGTGAAGGGTCCGGGGCTTCGAGGTCGATCGTGGCGTTGACGCGATCCAGCATCGCCTGGAGCAGGCCCTCGCGACCGGAAACGTAGACGTAGAGCGAAGCAGCTCCCGTATCCAGGGCGGCCGCGACCCGGCGCATCGTGACCGCCTCCAGGCCGTCCGACTTCAGGATCGCCAGGGCTGCGTCGACGACCGCTTCCTGGCTGAGCGGTGCCTTTGCGGGGCGGTCACGAGTCGAGCGATGACGGACGGAGACGTTCATCAGGGGCGGACCGTCGGCGAGAGACATGACGGACTGCACTCTACTTGCCAGAACACTGTTCGTCACGTACGCTGTTCGTGTGAGAGCGAGGGTTGGAGCGAGACAACTCCCTATGCACCTGCGCCTGACCGGGACGACGGCATCGTGACCCCCAACCACAAAGTCCTCTTCGGCCTCGGGCTGGAGAACGGCGTCCACCAAGTGAGCGAGATGCTCCGGCACGCCCGCCTGGCCGACGAGGCGGGTCTCGACCTCGTCAGCGTCAGCGACCATCCCTACTTCGCTGACCGCGTGGATGCCTACGCCGCGCTGGGGTTCGTTCTGGGCGAAACCAGGAACATCACAGGAGCGGTGATCATGACAAACCTGCTCAGCCGTCCCGCTCCCATCCTCGCCCGAACCGTCACCGGACTCTCTACGATCTCTCGCGGCCGTGTCGTTCTCGGCATCGGTGCGGGCGGGCTGTGGGAGGAAATCGTCGCCCTCGGTGTCCCGCGCCTATCGCCCGCTGGCCGAGTACGAGCACTGGAAGAGGCGATCATGGTCGTGAGAGCGCTCTCTGGTGGCGGCGATCCGGTCACGTTCGACGGTGAGTTCTACCAGGTCACCGAGCTGACACCCGCGGCCGCCCCAACGCCACCGATCTGGATCGGAGCGCTCGGCCCGAAGAACCTGGCAGCAACCGGCCGACACGCGGACGGATGGATACCCGGACACCTTGCTGACTGGCGCAGCAAGCTGGTCGCCGAGTCAAGGCCCGTCGTCGACGAAGCGGCTACTTCGGTCGGGAGAAACCCTGCTGATGTCGGCACCATCTACAACGTGTCAGGGCTCCTTAGCCGGGTCCCGCTACCCGAGACCCGCGACGATGAGGGCCACTGGGTCGGGGGCGGAGTAACGCAGTGGGTAGAGGAACTTTCTTTCGCGGTGCTTGAACGTGGTGCCGCCGCTTTCATCTACTTGCTCCCTCCTGGCGACACCCTCAGCGACACGACACTGCATCTCTGGGCACAAGAAGTCGTTCCCGGCGTCCGCGAAGCAATCGCCAAGCGCTGACCTCCGGACCGATCGACCACCGCGACAGTGAGCAGGCCGCTCATCACTGGAAGGCTTCCGTTCGGCTCTAGCGCAACGACTTGCGCCGGTAGCAATGGACGGCGAGCGGAGCGAACACGGCAATCAATCCAACCGACCAGACGATCGTGGCCAGCACGGGGTGCTGCATAGGCCAGGCGGCGACGTCCGAAGATGGGTTGGGGTTACCGAAGAGGTCTCGACAGGCCGAGGCGACAGCGCTCACCGGGTTCCAGTTTGCAACGACGCGAAGCCAAGCGGGCATGCCCTGGGTCGGGACGAAGGTATTGGAGACGAACACCAGCGGCAGGAAGAAGATGAACCCCGCCGCCTGTGCCGCCTCTGGATTCTTCACCAGCATGCCGGCGCAGGCTCCGACCCAGGTCATGGCGAAGGCAATGAGTAGGCAGAGACCAAACGCCAGCAGTGCATCGCCGACGCCATTGTGGATACCCCAACCCACGGCCAGGCCGGTGATGACGAGGACAACGATGGCGATGACCTCGGTGAGGAGGTCGGCGAGTACGCGTCCGGCGAGGACGGCGGAGCGTGCGATGGGGAGCGATCGGAATCGGTCGATGAGACCGGTGGCCATGTCGTTGGAGACGCCGACTGCGGTTCCTTGGGCCGTCCCGGCCAGGGCCATCCCGAACATGCCGCCGATGAGGTACTCGTGGTAGTTGCCACCACTGGGAAGCGTGATGGCTGAACCAAAGACGTAGACGAAGAGGAGGACGAAGATGACCGGCTGGACGGTGACATCCAGGAGCTGGGAGGGCTCCCGGACGATGCGGGCGACGCCGCGGCGGGCCAGCACGAATGCGTTCAGGAGCGACCACCATATCCGAGAGGGCAAAGAGTCGGCCGAAATCGGGGACGGCGAGGTCAGGGTCATGGTCATACGAGTGCTGCTTTCTTGATCGGACCTGAGGCGGGATCGGTTCGGTGACCGGTGAGGGTGAGAAAGACGTCATCGAGAGAGGGGCGAACCATTCCCAGGTCGTCGATCAGCACGCCCGCCGCGCTCATGGCGGCGGCAATGGCGGAGATCGATCTCGCACCATCCGGGACCGATGCGTCAACCACTCTTCGTTCCAGGTCGAGATGGACCTCGCCCTTGGCATGGACGGCCAACACCTCGCGTGCCGACGCGAGGTCCGACTCCTGTGCCACGGTGACCTCGATACGGTCGCCACCAACCTCGGCCTTCAGCTCGCCCGAGGTCCCCTCGGCGATGACCGATCCCCTGTCGATGACGACGATCCGGTCGGCCAACTGATCTGCCTCCTCCAGGTATTGCGTCGTGAGCAGCACCGTCGTGCCGTCGGACACCAAGGCGCGGATCATGTCCCACAGGGTCAGGCGGCTCCGCGGATCCAGGCCAGTGGTCGGTTCGTCAAGGAAGAGGATCGGTGGACTACTCACAAGGCTCGCGGCAAGATCCAGCCTTCGACGCATACCGCCGGAATAGGTCTTGACGCCCCGGCGCGCTGCATCGGCCAGGTCGAAACGCGACAACAGCTCTTCAGCTCGTTGCTGAGCCCTCCGTCGTGGAAAACGACAGAGTTGGCCGATCATCACCAAATTCCCCGAACCGGTCAGGGATTCATCGAGGGCCGCCGACTGGCCGGCCAGACCGATACTGCGTCGTACCTGCGTGGCTTCGCTGACCACGTCATAGCCCGCGACCCGGGCTGTCCCCCGGTCCGGTCGGAGCAACGTGGTGAGCACGCGCACAGCGGTCGTCTTTCCAGCTCCGTTGGGCCCGAGAACGCCGAGGATGGTGCCCTCCTCGACGACGAGGTCGAGGCCGGACAAGGCGCGGGTCGGCCCATAGGACTTCTCGAGGCCAATGGCTTCTATGGCAACGCCAACGCTCATCTCTGGTCCTTTCGTACGTCGTACCAGTGTGTAGTACATCGTACTATATTTATACTGTGTACGAGAGTCAAGGCGAGCAGGAGGCAGGACGAAGACATGACGGACCTCGATGACTTCTGGCCTCCCTCGGCCGGAGTGACGCGCCGGCGCCCGGAGTCGACCAGGACCCACCATGGGCGACGGGACAAGGCGCTCTCCCGCGACGAGATCGTCCAGGCTGCTGTGGCCTTGGCCGACTCAGAGGGTGGGGGCGCCGTCAACATGCGCCGCATCGCCAAGGAGCTCGACGTGGGCGCCATGTCTCTCTACTGGCACGTAGCTGACAAGGAACGGCTTCTCGATCTCATGCTCGACCTGGCGGAGGGCGAGAACGGGGCCGCGGAGCTGAGCGGCGATTGGCGCGAAGACTTGGGGCAGATCGCCAGACAGAGACGTCGAATGCTCCTTCGGCACCCTTGGATTGTGGACTTCATGAGCGGGCGGCCGCCGTTCGGACCGAATGCGCTCTTGGAGATCGAACGATCGCTCTCGGTATTCGACCATCTCGATGTCGACACCCGAACGGCGCTCTACATCCTGACGACCATCGATACCTATGTCACCGGATCGGTCCTGCATGAGCTTCGGGAGCTCCGAGTGGAGCACGCTCAGTTCCGGGAAGGCCTTACGGCCACGGAGATTGCTGGTGATGTGCAGGTATGGAAGGAGCGGCTCGATCGTTCAGGCAGGTTCGCACGCGTAGTGCGGGTATTTGATGAGGGTATCGACCCCGATGCGGCGGAGACGCGAGACGAGCGATTCGATTTCGGCCTGGATTGCGTGTTGGACGGAGTTGGTGCTCTGCTCTCCTAGATCGCCGCCGGATCAGCCGTCACCCAGCCCAGGTACCCATATCCATGCACATCAAGGTGGCGTTGACCCTCCCATGAACGGGTCCATGCCGTGGGCCGGTCTGCCCGTCCGTTTCGTCTGACAGCCTGAACGGCTTCCCTGTCTGGATCTCCCTGGCGGTGCCGATGGCGTCCTCGAGGAATTCGCCCTGGTCGGGGCTTCTCAGGTCGTAGCGACCGACACCAGCTCGAACGATCCAGCCCTCCGATTTCGCACTCCGTCGTCAGGACCGTCAGGCTCAAGAGCAATGAGGGCCTTCGTATGCGCCCCGAGCCCATCGTGCTGATCCGTCTCGAAAATCTCCAACCACTCCGCCGGCTGAGGGAATCCCTCAATGACGCGAAGGCGCGACACGGCAAAGAAAAAACCCGTGTCGAGGACTCGCGACGCCCATTGTTGGCGCGATGTGTCATCTGACCCGTCAGTGAGGGCCAGATAGACGCCGGTGAGCGGACCATGCTCCTCGGACGCCAGTTGCGTTCCGACCAGTGCGTACGATGCTCGAAACACGGGGGACACGAGCCCACTCCGCGGGTCGCGGAAAAGGTTCCTCGGGTAATCGGATGAATTTTCGGTGTCCGGCCACGCAGTGGCCGGATCGGGCGTCACGATGTCGTAAATTGCAGCAAATCGAGGGTCGCTGTCGTCGCCAATGGCGTTTGGGTTTTCGAACCGACAGTCGTTCGCGAGATACCCCGGCTTCAGCAAACCCGTGCCGTAGCTGTCGTACCAAGCGGAGTAGTCATCGATTCGGCTGGGCTTGGAGACATTGGTAAGGACAACGCGGACACCAGTACGTTGTGTTCCGTACATCTCAGGCCTTCTCCGGCTAGTCGGTCACGGTAGTCGGCGGGAGGATCTGTCCACCCGGGAACTCAGAGCCCGCTGGGTGGAGATCACGAAGGTCGGGCTCGTCTCGGAGCACTTCGGTCGTTCGACACAGATGTGTAGCAGCAGGCTTGGCTCTCGATCAAGGAAAAGATCTGCTGGAGCATGGCATTCATCTGAGGAACACAACCACCCAATCGCTGGATCACCGAGCCGCTGGGGCGCATGGGATTGACGGACCCTGAGCGCGGAGTGGACGTAGTTACAGTTCACGTCAATCGAGTCCGCCAAGCCTCGGATCGATATTGAACATCTACCGTTACGTCGCCCGAGATCCCAAGGCCGTCTTGAAGAATCCGTCGTGCTTCGGAGGCGACATGGGTGCGTCGCTCATCCGGCATGGTGATGATCCAACTGAATGTGCCCAGCAGTCCGATGAGCTCGTCGGCCGTCAGAGCGACATCCCACATCAGGACCTGGTGCTCGGGTTGAGCGAAGGGCGAGTCATGAGGGATGTACAACACGCTCTCGATCCGGTTCTCTGTGTCCATGATCACACTGCCCAGATCGGGATCACCACCTGAACCAGTTGTCGGTTCCACCGAGCCCGATGACATCTCGGAAAGCATGGCTTGCGCCTGCGAGATGAAAGGGCCCTCCGGATCCGGGCCAGTCCAGACAACGCCGAGGGCTCCTCCGGGAACAAGAACCCGGGCCGCTTCTTGAAGGGCCTGGTCAGGATCCATCCAGTGCCATGAAGCGGACGCCAGCACCACGTCTACCGACGAAGTGCCGATTGGCATCGATTCTCCAGTGCCACGCAGTGCCGTCACCTCGGGGAGGTTGGTCGACAGAATTGTTCGCATCCGATCGTCAGGCTCAATGGCGAGGACGCGGTCGACTCGGCCCAGCAGGTCCTTGGTCATCAAACCGGTTCCTGCGCCAAGGTCAACGACGCTCGTAGCCGAATCTGGGAGCATCCACTGGATCGCCGCCGAAGGGGGACCGGGCCGGAAACGCTCGTACATTGATGCGACGTCGCCAAAGCTGCCCGATCGTCGCTTCATCTCGACCCTGGCTGATTCGTCCCCAGCCATGCCTCCCCCATTTCTCTTGATATAGAGAGATTAACTCCAACTATCTCTTGATGTCAAGGTATATGGTGAGCACCGGGAGATGGAGGGCGGAGGGTGGAAGACGAAGTTGATCGCCTCATATCGGGATGGCACCAGGCACTGCCGGGTGTCGATGTGTCTCCGCTCGAGGTCCTGTCTCGGGTCACGCGCCTAGCCCGCCACTTGGAACGTCAACGATCTGTGGTCTTTGCGCGGCACGATCTGGAAACCTGGACCTTTGACGTTCTCTCGGCTCTCCGGCGCGCCGGACCACCTTGTGAGCTCTCACCTGGACAGCTCCTCGCGGACACGCTGGTGACTTCGGGAACGATGACCAACCGTCTCAATCACCTCGAGCAGCGAGGACTCGTTCGTCGAACACCAGACCCCAAAGACGCCCGGTCGGTTCGAATCCGCCTCACCGCTAGTGGTCGTCGGAGGGTCGATGGTGCAGTCAAGGATCTCGTCCTGAGAGAAGACGCACTCCTCGGGGGGCTCAGTGCCGACCAAAGGTCTGCACTGGCGACACTCCTCAAGGTCGTCGTGGCTCCATTTGATTCATCTTGATATCTCGTGAGACAAAAGTATCGCTCACCTCGAAGCGATCCTTATCATCGCTGTGCTCGGCCCGTACGGTTCGGACTTCCGGATGCTCGTAGCCCTCGGTTCTCGACCGACGCTTGTGGGGCAGTAGCTACCCAGCCGCCGGGTCTCTATTGACTTGACAGGTAGGTTCATGGCTCAGTGCAATTCACTGAACGCTTGATCCTTGTCACTGCGTGGCTCACGCGGAAGTCCGAGCACCCGCTCGCCCAAGGAGTTGCGCTGGATGTTGTCGGTGCCGCCTCCGAGCCTGGACATCCACTGGTTCAGGAATGCCGTCTCCCAGATGCCGTCATCAGGCGCCGCATCGTCGGCCAGCATCCCGTTGGCGCCGAGCAGCTCCATGAACAGATCCGCGGTGAGGCTCATGTGCTGGGAGACGAACAGCTTGGTGGTGGACGCCTCCGGACCAGGCGCACGACCCTTGGAAAGGGCGGTCTGCACGCGATAGTTCATGTAGCGGAGGAGCTCCAACCGTGTGTAGAAGTCTGCCAGGTGCTGGCGGATCAAAGGGTCGGTGCTGGCCCCACAGCGGCGGGCTAGGTCGAGTACCTGCCCGATGGTGAAGCCCTGTCCTGTGCCCCCGATGAGGGTGCGCTCATAGCTCATGGTCGTGTGAGCCACAGCCCACCCGCCATCGACCTCTCCCACCACGTTCGCGACGGGGATGACGACATCAGTCAAAAAGACCTCGTTGAAATGGGCGCTCCCGGTGATCTGGCGAAGCGGACGGACCTCGATTCCGGGGGTGTGCATGTCGACGAGGAAGTAGGTGATGCCCTTGTGCTTGGGGACGTCAGGATTCGTCCGAGCGATCAGGATCCCCCAATCACTGTGTTGAGCACCCGAGGTCCAGACCTTCTGACCGTTCACAACGAACGCGTCCCCGTCCCGCTTGGCGCGAGTCGTCAGCGCGGCAAGGTCCGATCCGGCGTCGGGCTCTGAGAACAGCTGGCACCATACCTCTTCCCCCCTCAGCATGGCCGAGAGATAACGGTGCTTTTGTGTTTCGGATCCGTGCGCGATGAGGGTCGGTCCTGCCATGCCGATCCCGACGGAGAACACTCCAACCGAGACGTCGTACCTGGCCATCTCCTGGTTGAACATGGTTTGACGCCAGGCACTGTCGCCCCGTCCGCCGTATTGGGCGGGCCAGGTAATGGCACCCCAACCCCCCTTGAACAGCGTGTGCTGCCAGTCTCGGCACCGGCGAACGTAATCTGGATGCATAGGGTTTCGGGACCAGTTGTCCAGGCCCGTTCTGACCTCTGCGTGCTCCTTGAGCCACGCCGACACCTCGCTCCGGAAGGCGACGTCCTCCTCGGTGTCATCAAAATCCATCGTTGCCTCCACATAGGGACATCGCAAGTATGACTCAGCTAAGAGAGGGCGTCGGGACCCACGCAACTTCGCATTGGAGCTCAGACGACACGAATTCAGTGAGGACGAGGTCCACACGCCGATGGCCCAGACCGGCTGGAGGCTGACGCGTCGGGCCAACTGAGGCAGCCATGATGCAGCTCCCTCGGCCAGTCAGAAGTGGATGTCATGGCCCAATGTCGAGCTCCTCAGAGTGCTCTCATGCTGCCGCGCCGGGACGGGAGAAGAAGAAGTTCTCTGCGTTGCCGTAGAGGTAGTTGTCGAGCACGTCGGGAGGAAGGTCGAGGGCGGACGCCTCGGTGACTGTCCTGGTCATCGAGAGCACGGGTGAGTCGGAGGCGAAGATCACCCGGTCCTGGCCGCGGCTTCGCATGAAATGCAACAGCGCCTCGGGGAGCCGCTTTGGCGACCAGGCAGAGGTCATGAGGCGCAGGTTTCCGTACTTGATCATGAGGCGAATGGCCACGTCCCACCAGGGATCGGCGCCATGGATCATGGACAGCTTGAGCTCGGGGAAGTAACAGCAGACCCGGTCCAAGTAGATGGGGTTCTGCACCTCGCCCGGGATAGGAGGACCGGGGAGCCCTGTGTTCATGCACAACGGGATGTCGAGCTCGCAGCACTTCGTGTAGAGGGGGAAGTAAACCGAATCCGTTGGCGGGTAGCGACCGTCCCCCCAAAAGCTCGGGCCCACGGAGATGTAGGCCACCGGGTTGCTGGCCACGAACGACTCCAGCGCCTTGAGCGTCGGCATGGGCTTGAGCAGGTTGTGGCCGCCGAGCCCCAGGCTGAACCGGTCCGGACGGGCCTCCACGAACTCCTCCGCCCGCTTGGACGGCCTGGCGACGCTGGTCAGCAGGACCGCCCGGCGTACCCCGTGGGCGTCCATCTCCTCGAGCATCTCAGGCAGCTCACGGCTGCGCATGTTGAAGTTGGACTTGAAATAGTCCTCCTTCACCCGGATCATCCAATCCGGTTGCACGACATCTCCCATATCGACGTTGCAGAGACAGTCGTGGGCTCGAGCAACGGTGATCACGAGAACCTCCCCGGCTCGGTGGTCTCGACCGGCGCGGGGTCGAACCGCACCGGCATGGCCTCGAGGCCACTGGAGAAGTTCGATGCCCGGCGGGGCAGCACGTCGCCGGTGGCCAAGTGGATATCGGGCAGGCGGCGGAGCAGCTCGCTGAACATCACTTTGACCTCCAACCGGGCCAACGAGGCCCCCAGGCAGTAGTGCCGCCCGAACCCGAAGGCAATGTGGGGGTTGGGTTCGCGGCGGATGTCGAAGACCTGAGGGTCGGCGAAGACGTCCTCGTCCCGGTTGGCGGACGGGTAGAACAGCATGACCTGGTCTCCCTCCCCCATCTTCTGGTCACGGAACTCCAGATCCCGGGTAACGGTGCGAGCCATGTTCTGGATGGGCGACACCCACCGGATCATCTCCTCCACTGCGATCATCAGGTCTGCCGAACCGTCACGCAGATCGGCCATCTGATCCGGGCTCTCCAAGAGGGCCAGCATCCCGCCGCTGATCACATGCCTGGTCGTCTCGTCCCCGCCGATGAGGATCAGGAGCGTCTCGTACACGATCGACTCGTCGTCGAGACGCTGACCCCCTATCTCGGCCTCGCACAGCGTGGTCATGAGATCGTCCCGAGGATTGCGCCTGCGGTCGGCGATGACCTGGAGCTGGCTCTCCCGGAACTCTTGGATGGCGTTCTGGCCCGCGGCGAGAGGCTCCGCCGGGGCGGGGCGCATCAGGGCCTCCGACCAGTGGAGCAGCTCCTCTTGCATGTCGCTCAAGCCGAGCATGTCAGCGATGACCATGAGGGGGAGCCGGGCGGACACTTCCCACACGAAATCGCACTCGCCCCGCTCGCAGACCTCGTTGAGGATCGTGCGGCAGAACTCCCGCAGCTTGGGTTCCTGGTCGCCGACCCGCTTCGGGGTGAAGCCCCGGTTGACCAGCGACCGACGCTGCTGGTGGGCCGGGTCGTCCATCGAGATCATCATGGGCAGCGCCTGACCGTGGGGCCGCGGCGCCTTACGACTCGAGAAGTCCTCGGGGTTCTTCTCGATGGCCAGGACGTCCTGGTAGCGCGATATCCCCCAGACCTGGCCCAGCGGGTCGTAGTAGACCGGTGCTTCCCGGCGCAGCTCGGTCCAGATGGCGTGCGGATCCTGGGCATACCAGCCCCCATCGAGAAGATTCAATCCGTCCCTCATCTCGCTCCCCTCCCCTGGTGGTCATACCGCAAGCCTTCTCTATCCTTGTCGCCTGGCCACGCCCAGTCATGACTCGGTGCCACAGGGCTTGACGCCCCCCCGGTGAAGCTGTTGGTATTTCGGCGTGTCCCTCGGCTCCCCGTCCTACCACCCGAGCGTCCGTGTGGCGACCGAAGGCCACGTCACGACGGTGATCATCGACAACCCGGCGGCCAAGAACGCGTGCACCGGCGACATGTGGGTCGCGCTCGGGGCGACCTTCCGTGATCTCTCCTACTCCGGCGCCCGAGCCATCGTGCTCACCGGGGCAGGCGGGGACTTCTGCGCCGGCGCCGACCTGGCCTCCGGTGGGGGCGGCGGGTCGCCCTCGACCTCGGGTCATATCCTTGACGGCATGCGGGTTCTGGCCGACGTCGTACTTGCCGTCCACGACTGCCCGGTGCCGGTGATCGCCAAGGTCGACGGGGTGTGCGTCGGAGCAGGTCTCGGCTTGGCCCTGGCCGCGGACATGATCTGGTGCTCCGACCGAGCCCGTTTCTCGGCCATCTTCGCCAAGCGGGGCCTGAGCCTGGACTTCGGGACGTCCTGGTTGCTCCGACAGCGCATCGGGGTGCACCGGGCCAAGGAGATCGCCCTGACCGGGAAGATGCTCACTGCGGCGGAGGCCTTGGCCCTGGGTCTGGTGAACGCGGTGACGCCGGTCCACGAGCTCGATCGAGCGACCGGGGAGATCGTCGATGCCGTCGCCGCCGGACCGCCGGTGGCCCTGTCCATGGCCAAGCGGGAGCTGGACAACGCGGCCCACGCCTCTCTGGGCCAGGCCCTCGAAGCCGAGGCGCTGGCCCAGAGCATCAACGTGCAGACCGACGACTTGAAAGAGGCGCTGCTGGCCTACGCCGAGCGCCGACCACCCAATTTCTCCGGCCACTAGGACTGCGATGGATGAGCGCGAGGGTTCCGAGGACTGGCAGGAGGTACTCGACAACCTGGAGCAACGCCGGGCCGCGTCACGGGCCATGGGCGGAGCCGAGCGCCTGGAAAAGCACCGACATGCGGGCAAGCTCGACGCCCGGGCCCGGATAGACCACCTGCTCGACCCCGGGTCCTTCATGGAGATCGGCACCCTGGTGGGCGGGTCAGACGCCCCGGCCGACGCCGTGGTCATCGGCTCGGGGTCCGTCGACGGGCGTCCCGTCATGGTGGCGGCTGAGGACTTCACCGTGCTCGCCGGAACAATCAGTTCGGCGGCCAACGCCAAGCGGTACCGCGTGGCCGAACTGGCGGCGACCGATCGGGTGCCGCTGGTGATGATGCTCGAAGGCGCAGGCTTCCGGGCCGACGGCAAGTCGCACGCGCGCACCCCGACCGATCTGCTGGCCCAGGCCCGCTGCTCGGGCCGGGTCCCACTGGTGACCGCCATCCTCGGAGCTTCTGCGGGCCATGGGGCGCTGGTCGCTCCCATATCGGACTTCACCGTGATGAGCGCCCAAGCCTCGGTGTTCACCGCCGGGCCGCCCGTCGTCCTCGAGTCCATCGGGGAGCAGATCTCCAAGGAGGACCTGGGTGGGCCCAACGTCGCCGTGGCCAGCGGCCTGGTCCACAACGTCGTCTCTGACGACCTGGCCGCGCTCGACCTGGTGCGGTCCTACCTCGGGTACTTTCCCTCCTCGGCCTGGTCGTACCCGAGCGACCTCGAGGGTGGCGACGCCGGGTTTCGAGCCGTGCCCGAGCTCTTGGACATCGTGCCCCGCAGCGGCCGCCGGGTCTACGACATGCACGACGTCATCGACGTCGTGTTCGATGTGGGAACGTGCTTCGAGGTGCAGCCCGACTTCGGTCGTTCGCTGATTTGCTCCCTGGCCCGCCTGGGCGGCCACCCGGTTGCCGTTGTGGCCAACCAGCCCCAGGTCCTGGCCGGCTCCGTCGACTCGGACGGGGCCGACAAAGGGGCCCACTTCGTCACCGTCGCCGACTCGTTCCACATCCCCCTCGTCTTTCTGGCCGACAACCCGGGGGTCATGCCGGGCAGCCAGTCGGAGCGCCAGGCCATCCTGCGCAGCGGCGCCCGCATGTACGCGGCGCAGACGCAGGCCCGCGTGCCCAAGTTCACCGTCACCCTGCGCAAGGCCTACGGGTTCGGGTCGATGGTCATGGGGATGATCCCCTTCGATGGGCAGTCGGCGACCTTCGCCTACCCCGGCGCCACCATGGGGGCCATGGGGGCGGCGGCCATGAGCCGGGCCCGGGGATCCGACCTGGACGAGGCGACCTTGCTCCGCCAGATGGAGGTCGAGGCGTCGTTCCGGTCGGCCGAGAGCTTCGGCCAGGACGAGCTCATCAGCCCGGTCGAAACCCGCGACCGTCTTCTCCATGCCCTCGAGCGAGGCCTGTACCGTCGCCAAGCAACACCGGAACCCGCCGCCCGCATAGCCATCACGCCCTGAGGACGGAACGACCGCTCGACAGCTAGGAACGCGCCCTGGGGTCGACCAAGATCTTGCTGTCGACCACCGACTCCGTCAACGCGTCGAATGCCCCATCGACCTGGTCGAGCGGGACCCTCCTGGTCACCAACGGACTCGGATCGATCTGGCCGGTCACGAAGGCATCGATCACCGACCGGAACTCGTCTGGGCGGTAGTAGACCGAGAAGGCCACGGTGAGCTCCTTCATGAGAGCGGTGGCGGGGAGGTAGGCATCGGGCTCGATGCATACGCCCGCCACCACCACCCGGCCCTTCGTGCGTGTAGCGGCCACGCACCGATCGAGCAGACCGGGCTTACCCACGCAGTCGATGACCACGTCGTACCCGTCACCCAGCTCGTCTGTGGCCGGGTCGAGCACGCCGGTGGCGCCGAAGGTCGCACTGAGCTCCCTCCGGGCCGCCACCGGATCAGATATGACGACCTCCCTGGCTCCCAGGACCTGGGCCCATTTCGCGGTGGTCAGTCCGACCGGTCCGGCCCCGATGACCAATACCGCATCGCCGTGGCCGATGGCGCCGACGCGGGCGGTATGCAGGCCGACGGCAAAGGGCTCCACCAAGGCGCCCAGGGACGGAGGCAGCTCTTCGGGTAGGACGAAGGAGTGGTCAGCGCTCACGGCCACAAACTCGGCGAAGCCACCGGGGCTCCCACCCAGTCCGATCAATCTCGCTGATTCGCAGTGCGCCACCTCTCCCGTCCGACACCACGAACACACTCCACAAGACAGCACGGGGAGCACGGCCGCTGAAGTTCCCACCCGCCAGGGATGCCCGACGTCCTGGCCCACGGCCACGACGTCGCCGCAGAACTCATGGCCCATCACCGTCCCATGGGGCATGGCCGATCGTGCCTTCAGATCCGACCCGCAGATCCCGCAGGCGGCCACCTGGATCACCAGCTGGCCTCGGTCGGGTGCAGGGTCGCTGACCTGCTCCACCCTCATGCCCCCTTGGTTACCGAGCACGGCCGCACGCATGATGACGCCTCCTTGAGTGGTCCCCTTCGGATCGGCTTCTAGTGCTGCAACGATGGGCCCGGACTGCCGACGCCAGAGGTCATCGTGTTCATGCTGCCCACGTTCACCGGGTCACCTCGGCGATCTTGGTTGGGATATCCGGGTAGCGCATGGTGTGGGCGCCCCCGTCGATGAGATAGAACGACCCGGAAATGAAGGCGGCCTCCTCCGATGACAGGAATGCCACCAAGTTGGCGATCTCCTCAGGAGCGGAATAGCGGTCAAGCGGAGTGTTCTCTTGGAACTCGTCGACTATGGACGGGACGAGCCAGACGCCCTCGGTCAATCCCGTACGAACGAGACCGGGGCCGATGGCGTTGACCCGGATGCCGGCGCTCCCCAACTCCATGGCGGCCACCTCCACCAGCATCTTGATGCCGGCCTTGGACGCGCAGTAGGCGCTCAGCCCCAGGCCGGGCTGAACGGCATTGAGGCTCGCAGTCACCACGATGGAGCCGCCCGGACCCATCCGTCGCGCCGCGTGCTTCATGGTGAGAACGCTGCCCACCAGGTTGACCTCGAGCACTCGGGTCCACTCGGCGATATCGATGTCAACGATGGCCGAGCTCGAACCGATTCCGGCGTTGGCGAAGGCGATGTCGAGGCGGCCGAACTCGTCCATGGCCAGCGACGCCAGCGCCTCGACGTCCGACTCCTCGGACACGTCGCAGCGAAGCGTGCGTATCGCATCGCCGAGCTCGTCTCGCACCGACTCGAGGGCCTGGTCATTGACGTCACCGACCACCACGACGATCCCGTCTCGAACAAACCGGCGAGAGGCCGCCAGTCCGATGCCGGACGCCCCTCCTGTGACCAGGGCAACCTTCCCCTGGACCGGGCCAGGAGCTACCGCGTCAGGCATTGACGTGCGCTTCGGCCTGCGCGTCCTTCCACCCCTCATTGTTCTCCCGGACAATGGAGACGATCTGATTCCATCGGTTCAGGCTGTCGGTGATCTTCATGTCGAAGGAGCTGACCCCTCGAAACTCGAGGACCTCAACGCCCTCATCGCCGGCGGAGTAGGCGTAGGGGGCATCCTCGGGGACGAAGAAACCGCCGCCGGCGGCGATGCTTCGCCGCCCCAGCTTCACTTCGCCCTTCAACACGTAGTACAGGCAGTCGGCGCTGTGGGAGTGACGGGGTAGCGCGTATCCGGGACCGAACCACGACCATATGAGGCTCATGCCGTTACCGCCCGACTGCTCAAAGAGCGTCTTCACCACGTGACCTGAGGACATGGCCCATTCCGCGAGCTGCTCGGGTGCCTCCGGCGACATCGTGGGCATCGACATCATGCCGGTCTCGAACAATGGTCGGGCGTCGTCTGGGCCGTACAGCTCGATCCCCCGGCGCTTTCCGCTGGAGCCGTCGGGATTGTTCGATGGTGTCATGATCCAACCTCCATGGGGGATGTTGACAGGCCGAGCGTTCGTCATTCCGTGCCATAACACTAGGCCGCCCACTGGGCAGACGCCTTACCGTGTCGCTCCCCAACTCCTCGCACCGCGCCTGACGACGACAAGCAGTGGGTGTTAGTTCCACCGCTTGATTATGGTCTGCACCATGGCCGATCGAACTCCAGTCATTGTCGGTATTGGGCTGAGCGATTACCCCCGGGCCCCTCATCTCGATGCCATCGGGCACCACTCGCAAGCCACCCGGCGGGCGTTGCTCGACTCGGGCGTCACGAAAGGCGACGTCGACGGCTACCTCTCGGCCGGGATGGGCGGCGGAGACAGCGAGAGCGCGGTCAGCATGGCTGAGTATCTCGGCGTCGACCATCGCTACATCGATGGGACCATGACCGGCGGATCGTCATTCGAGTTCCACGTACAGCACGCGGCTGCCGCCGTCCGGCAGGGGCTGTGCGAAACGGTCCTCGTCACCTACGGATCCGACTTCCTCTCCCGCATGGGGCGGACATTGGGGACGGGTGGATTCGGCCGAGAACGTCAACACGTGCAGGGCCCTGCGAGATATGAGGCACCGTATGGCAACACCCTTGTCGGCGCCTACGCCATGGCAGCCCGACGCCATATGCACGAATATGGCACCACATCGGAGCAGCTGGCCGAGATCGCCGTCGGGGTGAGGGAGTACGCCGGCCTCAACCCGAAGGCCATGTACCGCGATGCGATCTCCGTCGAGGATGTTGTGAATTCGAGGCTGGTCGCTGATCCGCTCCACAAGCTGGATTGTTGCGTGATCTCCGATGGCGGGGGCGCCTTGATCATCACGACGGCCGAGCGGGCACGAGACCTCCGTCAACCCCCCGTCTACGTTCTGGGCGCCGCCGGTGGGCAGACCCACTGGAACATCAGCCAGATGCCCGATTTCACCACCACGGCCGCCGCCATCTGCGGCCCGGCGGCTTTGGCCGAGGCCGGCGTGAGGCCGGATGAAGTCGACACGGTGCAGCTCTACGACAGCTTCACGATCACGGTGCTGCTCCTGCTCGAGGGCCTTGGCTTCTGCAAGAGGGGCGAAGGCGGTGCGTACGTCGCCGAGGGGCATCTCCGACGCGGCGGGGACCTCCCCCTCAATACCGACGGTGGCGGATTGTCGTCATGTCATTCTGGGATGCGAGGCATGTTTCTCTTGATCGAAGCGGCTCGCCAGCTCCGGGACCAAGCAGGTGCGGCGCAAGTCCCCGATTGCAACATCGCTGTCGCGTGCGGATCGGGCGGTTGGCTGTCGTGCATCGGCACCGTCGTGTTGGGAAGGGAGCATCCATGACCATCGAGATTCGGACCGTCGATACCTGGACAAAGCCCATTCCGGTCCCGGATCCGGCCTCGGCGACATTCTGGGATGCCGCGGCACAAGGGAGGCTTCTCATCCAGCATTGTCCGTCCTGTGGATCGAGGCAGTTCTACCCACGGGCGATGTGTACGACATGCGGAACGGATCCGGAATGGGAGGAGGCGTCGGGGCGAGGCGTCGTCTACACCTTCACGATCATCCGTCAACAGGGAGCCGAGCCGTTCAAGGGCGAAGTGCCGTACGTCGTGGCCATGATCGCTCTGGACGAGGGCCCCATGATGATGGGGAACGTCACCGGTTGCGCGCCCGAGGACGTCTCCATCGGCATGGTTGTCCGGGCCTATTCAGTCGAGGTGGAGCCCGGCGTCGGAGTCGTGTATTGGGAGCCAGAGGACGAGCACTCCTGATCCGAAGGAGCCCGATCGGTGGCCAGCCCATGAAAGGGACCGACCGCGCGGTGCCACCCGCCGGAACTTGTCGAGGCGTCACCACAGCTGGCGATCCTTCGTCGCCAGGCTGGCCGGAAGGGATTCGCTCTGGGGCTTAGGCTTTCTCGAGAGCGACAACAAATGAGGTGGAGCACTTATGTCCGTCGAACATCTTCCCGCCGACACCGCGCCCGCGGCGGTGGCCGAGATCGTCAAGGAGGAGGGCGCCGTCATCGTCGATGGGGTGGCGTCCTCCCGCCTGTTGGACAGCATCGAAGCCGAGCTGGAGCCGTATCTCGAGGCCACGCCGCCCGGGCCGGACGATTTCACCGGATTCCTGACCCGGCGCACAGGATCCCTGATTGCCCGTTCGCCCGCTGCCCGGCAGCTGGTGATGCACCCGCTGGCTCTGGAGACCACGGGCAACCTCCTGGCTCATGCCACCAACTTCCAGCTGCACCTCACCCAGGCCATTGCCATCGGACCCGGCCAACCGGCCCAGCCCATCCACAAGGACCGCTGGGCATTCGACTTCTTCCCGTTTCCCACCGGCTACGAGGTCCAATGCAACACCATCTGGGCCCTCACTGAGTTCACCGAGGAGAACGGTGCCACCCGGATCGTTCTCGGGAGCAATACCGCCGACGACACACAGGTATTTACCCAAGACGACACCGAGCCGGCCGAGATGGAGCGGGGCTCGGTCCTGTTCTACTCCGGCAGCGTGAACCACGGCGGTGGGGCCAACCAGACCGACCAGGTCCGTATCGGCCTCAACATCACCTACAACCTGGCTTGGCTTCGCCAGGAGGAGAACCAGTACCTGGCCACGCCACCCGAGGTGGCCCAGACATTGCCCGTCGAGCTCCTCCGGCTCATGGGCTACACCCGTGGCGCCTACGCCCTGGGCTACATCGACGACCTGCGCGACCCGATCGAGGCCGTCCTCCCCGGGTTCGGGGACGTCGGGTTCGCCGTGACCAACAAGACGTGAGACGAACAGCGAGCTTCGGCAGTCATCTGCGGCTCACAATCGGCTCGCCGTCCGCTCGTGGTTGTCGACGTCATCCTGGTTGATTCAGATTTCTAGGGCAGGACCTCGATGTACCCGTCCGTTCCATTGACGCGGATCCGTTGCCCATCGCGGATCAGCCGTGTCGCTTGTCCCACCCCCACGACGGCCGGCAAACCGTACTCCCGCGCAATGACTGCGCCATGGGTCATCTGGCCACCGACCTCCGTCACCAGCCCCGATATCGCCACGAACAGGGGCGACCAGCTGGGGTCCGTGTAGGCCGTGACCAGGATGTCGCCCGGCTCGAGATCGGCCTCGGCCATGTCCAGGATGACGCGGGCCCGTCCCTCGATGGTCCCGGCAGAAACCGGTAAACCAACGAGCGCACCGGTCGGCACGTCGTCGCGTCGGTACGCCCCGGCGACGACCTCGCCATCCGACGTGAACACCCGGGGCGGCGTCAGCGCCTGATGGGACCTGAACGTGCCCTTCCGCTGGGAGATGAGCTGATCATCCGCGTGGTTCGTGCGTACGACGTCGTGCAGCTCCTGGAACGTGAGGTAGAAGATGTCCTCCTTCTCACGAAGCACACGGGCCTGCACGAGGCGCCCGGCCTCTTCCAGCAAGGCCTGCTTGTAGACGAAATAGCGGCTGACCATGCCGTACTTCGGATACTCCCTGTACCCGAT
The DNA here is from genome assembly GCA_963781305.1 of uncultured Acidimicrobiaceae bacterium. Taxonomy (GTDB): domain Bacteria; phylum Actinomycetota; class Acidimicrobiia; order Acidimicrobiales; family RAAP-2; genus DASXMT01. The sequence goes on along the minus strand of CAWAFL010000011.1, from coordinate 505,043 downwards.
GAACGTCCGGACGCGGTCGATCTTCCGCTTGGTCTCATCGGCCTTGCGGTCACCGTCGGGCAAGTCCCGCACGCGCGTCAGCAGATCTTCTTCCTTCTCCCAGGCCTCTTTGCGGCCTTGCTCGAAGCGCCGCCCTCCGGCGCCCGGCTCGAAGTTCTTGATGTTGCCGAGGATCAGGGGCACGAGCGTGGTGGGGCGTTCGCTCCAACGTGGCCTCGTGATGTCGATCTCACCGACGCAGCGCATGCCGTACTTGTCGAGGTATGCACGGATGGCGCCTTGCGCTTCCCGGCCGCCCGTGAGCTCGGCCAGCTCGTCCAAGAAGTCCTCGTCCTCGACGTGCTGCAGGAGAGCCACCACCTCCGGATACGGACGGATCACGTCAGCGACGTCCAGGAGCGCCAGCCCCATCTCCGACGTGACGTTGTTGGGCACCGACTGTGTAAGCGTGTCGGCCGCATTCGTCTCACCGAGCCAAGCCTGAAGCTGATCGTTCAGCCACCACGTGGCTTCCATTGCCGACATGAACACCTGATGGCTCAGCGGATCGAACAGGATCCGCCTCAGCTCCTGTATGTCGGCAAGGATGAAGTCGAGCAGGGCGGAGCCGGACTTACTACGGATGTCGCTCTTCAACTTGGCAATGGAGGCCTCACTGCGCTCGATCAGCCCAGTGACGATGGCCGGATCGGTCTCGATGGGGGCGGCCATGTCGCCACCCGCCGCGGAACCTGGACTGTCGCCCCTGAGGGTGGGGATGAAGTCGTCGCGTTCGAGGATGGTCTCTAGCGCGTCCGCGATCAGGAGATCGGATTTCCCCATGATCTCCAAGAGACCGGCGCGCCTCGCCGGCGACGCCAAGTCCGCGGCGACATCGACGAACAGCCTCCCACCAGCCACGTACATCGGCCGCGGTGTGGTCAGCTGCCAAAACGAGATCCCCAGGGGCTTCATAGCGTCGGTCATCATCTGTGCATGACCGACGGACACGTACACATGGTTCTCTTGGTCGCCGGCCGAAGGGACGGGGAACAGCGTTGTGATCGGCCGGCTCTGGACGATCTGGAAGCTGTCATCGACCAGGCACCACTCGATGTCCTGGGGATTGCCGAAGTGCCCTTCGATCCGGCGCCCCAGCTGCGCGAGCCGCACGACCTGCGCATCCGTGAGTGCCGGCTGATCCTGACGCTCCGGCTCGATCGGGAGTTCCTGCGTTCCGCCTGCCGGCGAGGCGTGGACGGCCAGCTGCTTGGTGGCGATTGCTTTGGCGACGATGTCGCTTTCGCGCACCTGGTAGACGTCCGCGTTCACCTGGCCCGAGACCAGGGCCTCGCCCAGTCCGAAGACGGCCTCCACGGCGACGACCTTCCGGTTCGACGTGACGGGGTCGGCCGTGAAGAGAACGCCGGCCGCCTGCGGGAAGACCATCTGCTGCACGACCACTGCCATGTGCACTCTCCGTTGGTCGAATCCATTCCGGAGGCGGTAGGTCACGGCCCGCTCAGTGAAGAGCGAGGCCCAGCACCGGCTGATGTGCTCGAGGATCGCCGATGGCCCCACGACGTTCAGGTAGGTGTCCTGCTGGCCGGCGAAGGAGGCCGTCGACAGGTCCTCTGCTGTCGCACTCGATCGGACCGCGCAGGCAGCTTGTTCGCCGAGCCGGGCGACCGAGCGGACGATCGCCGCGGCCAGATCGTCGGGGATGACGGCCCCTTCGAGGGTCCGCCGGATCTCCGCACTGAGCGTGCCGATCGCCTCACGGTCATCGAGGCTCAGACGCGACAACCGATCGAGCCCTTCGTGGATCGACGGCGACTCGACCATGATCCGCCGGAAGGCGTCCGTCGTGACGCAGAAGCCGGCCGGTACCCGGATGCCTTCGATGCGAGAGAGCTCCCCTAGGTGCGCGCCCTTACCGCCAACGACCGCGACCTGCGTCTGGTCGATCTCCTGGAAACCAAGCACGTAGCTGCCCATCCGTCCACCTTCCCCTTCAGCCCCCTCGGGCCTCACTATTTCTGCTGTCGGTCGCGCCGACGCCACTGGTCCGGCCTGTGCGTGCATTGTCAGCACGCCTGGGGTCCTTGCAGCAAGACCCCCACCCTGGTGTATCTTGGTAATGGCGGGAAGGATGACCTGGTGTTCCTGGTTTCACAGGCACCGGCATGTCATCGATTTCGGGGGTGACCGTCTACTCGTTGTCCATCTGACAAGGTGGGTGACGGCTGTGTCCCGCCAGGGCGTAGCACTTCGGTTTGGCCTTGCGTCGTGCTCAACATGGAAGCCAAACGGACTCGAGAGATTCGGCCTGTTCGAGTCGGTACGCTCGCGAGGTCATTCGGCGAGGGATCGACCACCGTTCCTGGGCTGACACCGTTCAGGCATTGAGCAGATCGCGGATCCAGTCGCTGGCCGCTGCTGCCCCGACGGTTTTGCCGTTGGCGTCGACGTCCGTGGGGCGCGCTCCGTGTTCTGAGAGCAATTTGATGATGTGGCGTCCGCACTTCACCACTCCGATCAGGACAGTTGTCGACATCTGGAAGAATTCGCCGGTCGCTGTCCCCTGCGGTGCAGCCTGTTCGTCTCAATATCGAGAGATCATCTTCCAAAGGAGGCAACCATGAAGTACGCACTGCTTATTTTCCCGAAGCCCGGCAGCCACGAAGAACTCAGCCCCGACGAGTACGGACCGGTAAATGCTGAATACCTGGCGCTGCGCGATGACCCGCGCTGCATCGGAGGCGCCCATCTGCAACCGGCCGAGACGGCGACCACGGTTCGTGATGGGTCTGGCGGGGCCCTGATCACCGACGGTCCCTTCGCCGACACCAAGGAGGTTCTCGGCGGCTACTACGTGCTCGACGCCTCCGATCTGGACGAGGCGCTGGAGTTCGTCCATCGGATTCCGGCGGTGCGGCTAGGCGGTGCGGTCGAGGTCCGGCCTTTGGTAGAGATCCCAACGGAGGATGCCTTCTGATCGAGGAGGTCTTCCGGCGCGAGTGGAGCCGCGTCCTGGCTTCCCTGGTCGGCTTCCTCGGTGACATCGATCTCGCCGAGGAAGCCGCACAGGAGGCCTTTGCGATCGCGGCCGAGCGTTGGCCCCATGACGGGATGCCGCAGCACCCGGTGGCTTGGTTGGTGGCCACCGGGCGCAACCGCGCCATCGACCGCGTGCGACGGGAACGGACGCTCGAGGGCAAGCGCCGGCTGCTCCAGAACGATCGGCTGACCGCGACCATGGACGACATCGACCTAGACGACAGTACGATCGGCGACGAGCGCCTGGAGCTGATCTTCACCTGCTGCCATCCGGCGCTGGCCATCGAGGCGCAGGTGGCGATGACGCTCCGGGCCCTGGGGGGCCTCACCACCGGGGAGATCGCGCGCGCATTCCTCGTGTCCGAGGAGACGATGAAGCGCCGGCTCTCGCGGGCCAAAGCCAAGATCAAGGCGACCGGGATCCCGTTTTCGGTGCCCGCTGACCGCGTGCTGCCGGACCGCTTGTCGGCGGTCTTGTCGGTGATCTACCTGATCTTCAACGAGGGCTACACCGACCGGGGCGAGCTCGCCTCCGGGGCGATCCGGCTGGGGCGCCTGCTGGCTGAGCTCATGGCCGACGAGCCGGAGGTGTATGGGCTGGTCGCCCTGATGCTGCTCAACGACTCACGCCGCCAGGCGCGTGTGGTGGAGGGCGAGCTGATCCCGCTGGCCGAGCAGGACCGCTCCCGGCACGACCAAGCGAAGATCGAGGCCGGCCGCTCTACGCTCGAACAAGCGCTGGCACTGCGATCGGTGGCCGGGCCGTATGTGCTCCAGGCGGCGATCGCGTCGCTCCAGGCCGAGGAGGATATCGACTGGAACGAGGTCACGGTGCTCTACGAACGCCTCGAACGTCTCACCGGCTCGCCAGTCGTTGCCCTCAACCGAGGCGTGGCTATCGCCGAGTCGGGCGCGCCCGAACGAGCGCTCGAGCTCATCGATTCGCTCGATCTCGGCGAGTACCGCTATTTCCATTCCACCCGGGCCGAGCTGCTGCGCCGTCTCGGCCGCGGCGACGAAGCCCGCGAGGCATTCGAGCGCGCCCTGCGGATGGCCGCCACTGACCCCGAGCGTCGGTTCCTCGTCCGGCGACTCTCGGAGCTTTGATCGAGCGTCAGGCTCGGCCGGCTCAGGGATGCCGCCGATGATCGACGCCTCCCGGACTCTTGCCTCCGTGACGCTCGGATAGCAAGTGGCGTCCGGACTGGGTGAGTGCTCACGGTCCCGACGCCGCCAACGGCCTCGGGCAGGATGATCGACCTCAGCCCACCGGTGCCGATTGGTGAAGCCGTACCGGCTTGGCCGGAACGAGCGTAGCCACGACATCGATGGGGGCTCCGGCCGGCAGCGCCCGAAGCCGGGCCATGTCGCCGTCAGCCAGGCGAATGCCCCCACGGGACAGCGACGCCCCCCCGTCCGCGATGGCCGCCACGGTGCCAAGCGGGCCGGTGATGGCGACCATGGAATCGCCCCCCTGCTCCCAGTCGGTCATCGTGGGGCCGAATGCCGAGGTGACGACGACGAAGGGCCCGTACGTGGGGTCCGGTGCCCGGGCGAGCAGGGCCACGAAGAAGTGCCCGGTCGGCGTGGGGTACTGCGGTGACCCCACCACGGCCGGTGCCTGCAGCACCACCTTCGATCGCTGGTACAAGACGAGGCGTTTGGCCGCAAGGTCTACGACGACGTGGTAATCGGTGTGGGTCAGTGAGACGTCCGAGGTGGCGATCCACGCGGTCAAGCCATTCGGCCGTTGCAGCAGTCGGACGTGGCACCGGCCCCGCCTTATCTCGATGACGGGCAGTCCCAGAGTCGCCCCCGACCACGTGGCCGGGACCGTTCCTGTTGCCGTCGTCGCGGTGGCACTGGCGTAGCTGGGGGCCGGGCCGTGCAGGGTGGCAATGAGGGCGGTTGACGGGACCATGAATGTCGACGGGATCACCCCGATGGTCGTGGTCGGGCGAGATCCCCCCGAGGACGCGGTCGACGCGGGCTTCGAGGAGGTCGATTGGGCGAGCCGCAGGCCGCCGATGACCAGAGCGACCAAGACGATCAACCCGAGGAATGTCCGGAGAAGCCGCCTCAGGCGCCGGTTGCGTCGGCTTCGTCGGAGCTGGTGTCGGGGCGGCATCGTGGGCGCATCCTTGGTGAGACACCCATGCTGGGATGTCGAGGACACACTAGACGTGCACCGCAGGCCGACGCCGGTATTCCCACAGGCGGCACCCCATGGTGTCGTAGCATGCGTCCCGTGTCCGATCCACGTCATCCCTGTCTCGGGTGCGCCCAGCACGGGCACCTGAACAGGCGGCGGTTTCTCACCCTGCTGGCCACCGGCGCCTCGCTAGCTCTGGCCGGTTGTACCACCGGGGCCCGGGCGCTCAGCCAGGGCAAGGCGACCACCAAGGTTCGCCCGCAGCCGCTCACCCCGGTGGCCACTCCGGCGCCGATCCTCTCGGACACCGATGCGGGCCCACCCCTCACCTTGGGGCAGATCCCGCCCGCCCGACCCGGCGCTCCTGTCATGGTGTGGCATGGGCCAGCCGGAACTCAGCAGATCGCCCTCACCATCGATGATGGCTACTGCGGCGACTGCATCGCCAAGTACGTCGACTTCGCCCTGACCTCGGGAATCCACATCACGTTCAATCCGAACGGCATCTACGATCCGCTGTGGACACCGCAGATCGTTGAAACCCTCCAACCTCTCATCGCCGACAAACAGGTCCAGATCGGCAACCACACGTGGGACCATGCCGATCTGCGACCACTGTCCACAACAGCCATCGCCGACGAGCTCAATCGGAACGAGGAGTGGATCGAGACAAAGTTCGGCATCACCGCTCGGCCCTGGTTCCGCCCGCCATACGGGTACTACAACGAGCGGATCAACGACACCGCGGCCAACCTCGGCTTCACCAACATCATGATGTGGAACGGGAGCTTCGGGGACTCCGAGGTGATCAGCCCCCAGCAGCTCATGAACCTGGCCCAGCAGTACCTCACCCCGGGCACGATCGTGCTCGGCCATCTGAACCACGCCACCGTGCTGTCCCTGTTCGGACAGATCCAGTCCCTCATCGCCGAGCGCAATCTCGACCCTGTGACCCTTGACGAGATGTTCTCGACGTCGCGCACCACGGGCTGACGCCTCAAAACAGGCCCGCCGTACGGGTCGGCGCCATCCCCCGGCCCGACGAGTGCTCTCTTTCCAGCGCTCAGACGGTGAGGCGGCGCATGGTGGTGAAGCCGCCGGCAAGCAGCACGGCAGCGAGACCGGCGAGGAGGCCGGTGAGCCCCGAGGCGCTGAGGGCAGTGAAGAAATGGCCGATCTCGGGCCAGGCGTGCGTCCAGGTCGCCGCCAGCGCTCCGAGGACCAACACGCTGACCTGGGCGCCGACGAAGGCAAACAGACCGACGAGGCTCCAGCGGCGGTAGACGAGGCCGAACCACATGCCGTAGACGAAGAGCAGGGTGAGGACGACGAAGGACGTCAGCCAGGTGAGGTACCACGGACCGTCGAGGATGTACGGCACCCGGAAGAAGCCCATGCCGAGACCCCAGCCGCCGGTGGTCCGTTCGATTGCCTGACCGAGGGTGGCGACCAGTCCGGCGACTGCGGCGAGGGCGGCGGCAAGCAACGCGGTCCCGAGGTAGTAGGAGCGGCGACTGAGACCGAGGGCGAGCCCGAACGGCAGGGCCCGGGCGACGCTCTGTACGCCGAGGATGAACACAATGACGAAGATCGAGGCCAGGCCGCCGACGTAGCGATGCGAGCTGTGTCCCGCCGGCGTAAGAGCCAAGATGACCACGTCGACGCCGAAGACGAAGGCCAAGAGCCCCCAGGGCAGGATCAAGTAGTTGAACCGCTGGACAAGGTGGTAGCGAGCGACGTTGATATAGGTGCTCATACGTTTGTCTCCTCCAACTCTGCGCTGGCATGGCCGGCAGCGTGGACCATGACCTGTTGTAACGACAGAGATTCCAAATTGAGATGCAGCTCCCGGGCCCGGGCCCAGTCGCCATCGTCGAGCGTGCCCGCCACCACCACCGCCTCCTGCGAGGCGATCCGGCGACGGTCCCAGGTGTGCCGCCCGGCGACAAACTCCTCTACCGCTGCGACCGGGCCGCTGACGGTCGTGGCACTGCCGCGAACGTCGTCGGCGGGCGCGTCGAGCACGATCCGTCCGTGGTCGATGATCACCACTTGCTCGAGCAGGTCGGCGGCTTCGTCGATCAGGTGGGTGGACAGGACGACGGTAGTGGGATGCTCGGCGTAGCTGGCGAGCAGTCGGTCGTAGAACAGTTGCCGGGCCACCGCGTCCAGGCCGGCGTAGGGCTCGTCGAACAGCGTGATCTCGGCTTGCGCGGCCAAGCCGATCACGATGCCCAGCGCCGAGCGCATCCCCCGCGACAGCTTCTTGATCGCCCGGTTGGTCGGGAGGTCGAAGTCGTGCAGAAGTGCCTCGGCCAGCTCGCTGCTCCAGTTGGGATAGAACCACGACGCTGCCCGCAGCGCGTGATGAACCTTGAAGTCGGGGAAGATCTGGTCCTCCCGCACGAGGACCATCCGGCGGAGGATCGCATCGTCTTCGGCCGCGCTGGTACCGAAAACCCGAACACCGCCAGCCGAGGCGAACTCCTGGTTGGCAATGATGCGCATGAGGGTGCTCTTCCCGGCGCCGTTGCGGCCCAGCAGCCCGGTAATGCACGGCCCTTCGATGTCGACGGTGACATCGTCGAGCGCGTCCTGGCCTCGGTACCGGCGGGTCAGGCCGGCCACCGATATCGTCGGCGTCATATCTTGATACCTCCTTGGACGTGGTGGGACTCTCGAATCAGCGACATCAGCGTGTCCTCGTCGATTCCAAGCCGACCGGCTTCGGCGACCATCGGCTCAACGAAGCGCTCGGCAAACCGCTGGCGACGGTCACCGAGCAGACGCGCCCGGGCACCGGAAGCCACGAACATGCCGATACCGCGGCGCTTCTCCACCAGCCCGGTGTCGGCCAGCACGTTGATGCCTTTGGCCGCGGTGGCCGGATTGATCCGGTAGAAGGCGGCAAGCTCGTTAGTGGACGGCACTCGGTCGCCCTCGGCAAGCGTGCCCTCGGCGATGTCCTCGGCCAGGCGCTCAGCGATCTGGGAGAAGATCGGTGCTCCTTCATCGAGCACGGACAACCCCGAGACAGCCGGTGGAGCGTTCTCTTCGTTGGTTCATTACTTGACTAATGTACCAGAGAGGTATCGGGTGTCAAGCCTGTAGGGAGCGCGGACAAGGCGCAGCCGAGCTCTGAGGCCGGAGATCAGGCCGGCCGGCCGGCCCACAATCTGGCGGATCGCAGGTTCGATCCGGGGTCGACCAGTACGACCTGGCATTCGGCAATGCCAGGTGAAGCCACGAGAGCCGATGCCGAGAACGGAGCCGAATCTGATCCCGTGGATGTCCGGCGGCTTATTTGTCGAACGCGGTATCGCGGGCGACCTTCTCCCAGGCGGATAGCTCGGTGCCCACGCCATCGAGGTGGGCGAGGATCGCATCGACGGCATCGTCGCCGAGTGGCAGCCGCAAGGGCGTCTGGTCGGCATCGAGTGCGGCCAGGATCGCCGCAGCGGCCTTCGCCGGGTCGCCCGGCTGGGACCCCGTCACCCTCAGCGACCATCAGCCGCGTCGCACCAACCGTGCCCGCGTACGCCTCGATCTCGCCGCTCTGGCTCCCGTTGGAGAACAACCCGGTCCGAAAGGCACCCGGCTCGACCACGAGCACCTTGATCCCGAAGGGTCGGACCTCGTCGGCGAGGGCCTCAGAAAGGCCTTCGAGCGCGAACTTGGTGGCGCTGTAGGCAGAGAATCCGGCGAACGAGAGCTGACCGCCCATGCTGCTGAACTGGACGATCGAACCCGAACCGCGGGAGCGCATATGTGGAAGCACGGCACGGGTGAGGGCGGCGGGACCGAAGAGGTGCACCTCGAAGAGCGACCGCAGCTCGGCGTCGGTCGTCTCCTCGAGGGCTCCGACGTGGGTGCGACCGGCGCTGTTGACCAACACGTCGATCCGGCCATGCTCATGGAGCACGTCTCGCACCGTCGCCTCGATCCCTGATGCGTCGGTCACGTCCAGCTCCACTACGTCGACCTTTCCGGCGTAACGACCCACGACGTCGTCCAGCGACGAGGGCCGGCGGCCAGCGGCGACGACGAAATCGCCGGCAGCGATAGCGGCCTCGACGATCGCTCGACCGAAGCCGCTGTTGGCCCCGGTGACCAGCCACACCCGCTCCGTCGCTTCACTCATCGGTCCACCTCCAATCGTTTCGTACATGGTGCAGCAGTCGCCGGAAGAAGTTCAATTGTCCTCTTCTTCGTCGATTTCCACACTCGAACTTCCTGACAGGCGCTGCCACTGGCGATGCTTCCACAAACGCTCAAGGGGAGGTCCTTGATCGAACTGGAGCGCTCACAGCAGGGGTTCCTCCAGGTCGAAGAAATCCCCGATGATCGCTCGTTCCCGTGGACCGACGACCTTGTCGCTCCACGACGGCCCGAACCGCGGTTCTCTAGGATGGTGGCGTCCAAAGGAGGCACCAATGAGCGATTACGACGTCCGAATGGTCGTGTTGTCAACCGACGACCTCGATGAATCGATCAAGTTTTACACCGAGACCCTCGGGATGCCGCTGAAGTTTCGCGACGGCGCCCACTACGCCGCCCTCGACGGTGGGTCGATCACGCTCGCGCTGGCGACCGCGGTGGACCACCCGATGCCCGGCAAGGTCGTCGTCGGCATCAAGACCGCCGATGTCGATGCTGCCGCGGAGGCGATTGAGGCCAACGGCGGTGCCATCGTCAAAGGACCGTACAACGACGCACACGAACGTCGTGCCGTGGTCTACGACCACAAGGGCAACAGCCTGGTCTTCTACAGCCCGCTTGCCCAGTGAAGGAGGCTCAAACCCCCTCGAGCTCGACCCGGTCCCAAAAAGCCTTCCACGAGGGATAGGCCTCCGGCAGTTGGTAGCTTCGCAATGCGTTGCGGCCCCCCTCGTTGCCCGCCCCGTGGCTGGGGCGGGTAAGCCAATCGGTGATGTAGAGGCGGTGGAACTTGCGCCGCTCGAAGTACCATTCGCCGTCCACCCGCAGGTACGTGTCCCAGTATTGGAGCATTCCCTGGGCCCACTCGCCTCGTTCGGGCTGTTCGAGCTCATCGTGGCAGTACACGATCCCGTGGGCGTGGTCAGCGTCGTCGAAGTCGACGACGTGATTGCCGACGAAATGGCACGACGCCTTGGGCGTGCTCATGGTGGCCGTATACCAGCGCTTGAGGGCATCGCGGCCGAACTCCTCTTTGCCGACCCGGACGTCGGGGACGAAAAGGTCGACCATCATGTCCATGTCCCGTGAGTCGATGGCCACGCCGTAGCGGTGCGGCAGCTGGCGGATCGCCGCCAACGACTCCATGCGGTCGAGCCGCTCCTCGATGGTGGCCGGCGTCCAGGTTCCGAGTCGTGACATGCTCCGCTCTCCTCGTGTCGTGGTCTTGCTGAAGGGATTCACATTCTCGCATCAGCTGTACCGCCGGACTATACGGAGGGCGAGATACCAACGCCAGGTGCCTCCACCAGGTGTCAGGGGTGTCAAGGCTTCACACGCGAGTACCCTTCAATTCGGAGGTAACGCCGTGCCAGAGATCCCGCGCATCATCTCGGTTGATGACCACGTGCTGGAACCCCCTGATCTGTGGTCGTCCAGGCTCCCGTCTCGATACCGTGAGCGGGGCCCGCGCATTGTGCGTCAGAAGGTGCGCCGGGTGGGCGCTCAGGTCATCGAGGCAGACGACGGCCAGTGGTGCGATGTCTGGCACTACGACGACACGGTATCGCCCCTGCTGATGCTGTCGGCCGCGGTGGGATTCGACGCGCTGAGCTTCGACTTCGCCACCTTCGACCAGGTCCGCCGTGGGGCGTGGAAACAGCACGAGCGACTTCTAGACATGGACGCGGACCACATCGACGCCTCGGTGTGCTTCCCGAACACGTTGCCCCGCTTCTGCGGGCAGACCTTTCTCGAGCGAGAGGACAAGGAACTCGCGCTGTTGTGCGTGCGCGCCTACAACGACTGGATGGTGGAGGAATGGACGCAGGGCAAGGGGTGGGGCCGCCTCATCCCCCTGGGCATGGTGCCGCTGTGGGATCCGGACCTCGCGGCCGAAGAGGTCCGCCGCAACGCGTCGCGCGGGTGCTTCGCGGTGACGTTCAGTGAGAACCCCGAACCCCTGGGTCTTCCGTCGCTCTACGCCAAGGATCGGTTTTGGGATCCCTTCTTCACGGCCTGCCAGGAGACCGACACGACGGTATGCATGCACATCGGCTCGTCGTCGCGGATGCCGACCACGGCGTCGGACGCGCCCTTCATCGTCAGCTCCGCCCTCGACTGGCAGAATGCCATGGGTTCGATGCTCGACTACGTGTTCTCCGGCACCCTTGAACGCTTCCCCGAGCTGAAGCTCGCGTACTCTGAGGGCCAGGTCGGGTGGATGCCCTACATCCTGGAGCGGGCCGACAAGAAGTGGGAGGAGTTCCACGGCGAGGAATTCGGTAACACGCTGCCGAACCCGCCCTCGAGCTACTTGCAGGGGCGGGCCTTCGGCTGCATCTTCGACGACGACACGGGACTGCGGAACCGGGACGTCATCGGCATGGACCGCATCTGTTACGAGACCGATTACCCGCACGCCCAGGCGACGTTCCCGAACACGAAGAAGATCGCCACCGAGATGTGTGCACGGGCGGGCTTGGATGACGACGAGGTCTACGCGCTGATGCGGGGTAATGCCATCCGGGCCTTCGGCCTCGACCGCTTCGGCATCACCGCCTGATGCTCGGGGGCTTCGAGGTCATCGATGTGCACAACCACGTGGGCGACCCCTCCGCTGTGCTCGGCGCCATGCCACTCAGCGGCGGTCCTACGCCGTCGGGCGAGGGTAACGTAGACGAGTTTGCCAAGCGGCTCGAGGTGATGGCGGCGGGAGGCGCGGACAAAGCGATCGTCATCCCGGGGCACGGCTATCTCCGGCCAGAGGGCGTCAAGGACACCCAGCGGATCAACGAGGGCATCGCGGCCTACCGCGACAGGGACCCCGACCACTTCCCGGTTGCCGTCGGCGTGGTCGAGCCGACCTACGGCGAGCACTCGCTGGTCGAGATCGATCGTGTGGCCGACGAGCTCGGCCTGGCGGGGATCAGCTTTCACGTGCGTTTCCAGGGCGTGTCGCTCGACAACCGGTGGGTCCGGACCTACGTCGAGCGAATTGTCGAGAAGGGCATGACTCCCGTACTCCACGCGGTGCACGAGACGTCAGAGAACCCCTTGTGGAAGGTGGCGACGCTCGCTCGGGCCTTCCCCGACGCCGAGATGCTCGTACTCGACGCGTTCGGCAGCCACGAGGGTACCAAGGAGTGCTTTTTCACCGCCGAGGTGGCCCCGAACCTCGTCTTCGACACCAGCCTGACGCACGGCTGGGGCCTCATCGAGCACTTCGCGCGCAGCTTCGGTCCTCACCGGGTAGCTTTCGGCACAGACCTGTATTCCTGGCCGTTGGGCCGCCAGATAAGCCCTATCGCAGCTGAGGTCGCCGCTTCGGGCCTTGACGACGACGCCAAGGCCCTTATCCTCGCCGGCAACGCCCGGCGGCTGTTCCGAATCGCTCCATGATCTCGCATCGGGCCGGTCCCGGGGAGAAGTAAGAGCTTCGGGGGCCATGTGGCGAGCGATCGACGACCGATCCTCCGATGACACCATGCAGGGTAAGGCGCGGCCCACGATTGGATGCTTGATCATGGATGCCTGATAATGGTCGACCCGACCCGAGGAGGTAGTCAGTGATCCGTCCGACCGAAGCATTGCGCTCGCTGATCGACGCCGGTACGCCGTTCATGGCTGCCGACTGCTACAGCGCACTGACGGGCCGGATCATCGAGCAGGCCGGCTTTGACGCTGCGTACATGGGCGGTCATGCCACCTCCATGATGCACTACGCCATTCCCGATTGCGGGATCTTCACCCCAACCGAGATGATCGACCAGGCCGGCCGGGTGGCGGACGCCCTCACAATCCCCCTCATCGTCGATGCCGACCAGGCTGGCGAAACGGTGGCGGACGTCTTTCGTTCCGTCAAGAGTTACGAACGCGCCGGCGTAGCCGGCATCCACATTGAGGACGAGATCCCGCCCAAGCACTCCAGTTGGGACGGCCCCCTTCTGCCGATCGCCGACATGCAGGCCCGCATCGCTGCGGCGGCAGAGGCGCGCACCGACCCGGCGTTCGTGCTCATCGCCCGATGCGACGAGCTCTACAAGGACGGGGGTGGCGGCACTGGCTCGCTCGACGAAGCCATCCGACGAGGCATCGCCTACGCGGAGGCCGGCGCCGACCTCTATCTTCCCACCTTCGCGACCCAGGAGGATCTGACTCGCATCGACGCCGAGGTTCCGATCCCGATCGCCGGCTACGGCTCCCTTCTCGACGGCCTGCTCATCGCATTGTCGACCGGTTGGGGCGTCGCCGGGGCGGCACGGTCGCACCAACAGTGGGCCGCATATCTGCGTCAGCATGGGGAGCTGCCGCCTGATGCGTTTGGGTTCGACGACAAGGACGTGCTGATCGATCAGGGCGTCTACGACCAGGTCACGGCAGGATGGGCCGCCCGGACCGGACGGCCCGTGCGCAGCACGCAGTGACGAAGCTGACCGAGTACACACCCGGGGCAGCCGAGCAGGGCAGCACCGGACCCCGGATCCATCTGGGGACGAGTGTCGGGCCCTATCAGGGGCATGTTGATGCGGACGCCGCCATTGCGTTTGGGCGGGCGACGAATGACACAAGCCCCGCCTACAGCGAGGGCCGCGCCGTACCGCCTCTCTACTCTGTCGCTCTTGTGCTCCCCGCCTTCCAAGCCGCCTTTACCGAGTGCGTCGATGACGGAGCCATCGCGGGCTTCACCGGATCGGTGCACGGCGAACATGATGTGTACTTCCACGCCCCCGTGCAACCAGACTCGACGGTCCGGTGGACCGTGACGCCGTATGCCGCCCACCAGACTCCGGCCGGAGTTCTGTTGACCCAGCGGATTGCGGTCAGCGACGCCAATGGCAGCCTGCTCGTTGAGCACTACTGGTCGTCACTCTTCATCGGTGGCACGACAACATCGCTGGGTGGCCCGTTGCTCGGCGATCATCGCTATCCCGAAGTGGCCCGGGAACGCATCATCGGCCGGGAGACGCTGGACGTTCCCCTCGACCAGGCCTTTCGCTATGCCGGCGTGTCCAACGACCACAGCCCCCATGCGCTCGATGACGAAGCGGCTCGGCAAGAAGGGCTCCCGTCGAAGATCCTTCAGGGCATGTGCACGCTGGCCTTGTGCGGTAGCGCCGTGTTCCGGGTGGCAGGCGTTGGCGATCCGAACTCACTCCGTCGTCTCGCTGCCCGGTTCGCCGCGCCCGCCTTTCCGAAGCGCGACCTGACCGTCGAGGTCGCCGAGCTGGGGACGACGGCCGAGGGCTTCCGGTCTCTGGCGTTCGAAGCCCGATCCGGGGGCTCTGTCTGCATCAGGCACGGACGAGCCGAAGTCGAGATGCCGTGACCGAGCGGCGGATGTCGGCGCCGGAGGCAGGGAGGAGCACTGGCCCCGGGGCCAACCTCGTGCTGGTCAGCTTCGACATCGACGGAACGCTCGAGGACGGCGATCCCCCGGGACCCGTGCCGATGTCCATGGCCCGCAAGGGGATGGAGCTCGGGTACGTCGTCGGCAGCGCGTCCGACCGCACCCTGCGTGAGCAGGCCCAGATGTGGGCCGATCGCGGCATCGAGCCGGATTTCGTCAGCCACAAGCACACCCTCGACTCGATCGTGGCACGATTCCCCACCGTCCGGCGGGTGCACATCGGCGACACGCAGGTCGATGCCTACTATGCCAAATTGGCCGGTTTCGAGTTCGTCCTGGCCACCAGCGTCCCGGAGACGGGTTCGCCGGGATGGATCTTCTGAGCCGGCAAGACACGCTGGATCCGCCCGGGCCATCGCAGTCCCGCGCCCGGATCGTGCACTCAGGAGTCAAACCATGTACAAAAGAAGATGAGGCATGCATCGACCGATGATCCTGGACAGTGCTGCCTCGAGATTGGAAGACGATAGGACGACCAGGCGTCCGGACCGGAAACGAGCGACGTGGAACTCGATCTAATTGGCGATCAGGAGCTGCTACGGGACACGGCGGCCAAGTTCATGGACGCCAGCTGTCCGCTCGATGTCGTGCGTCAGCTGAGTGCCACGGACACCGGCCTTCCGGCGAACTACATGCATGACGCGGCCGAGCTGGGCTGGTTCTCCCTCCTCGTGCCGGCGAACGACGGCGGCGGCAGTGTCTCGGGCGACGGCCTCCGCGACGCGGCCATCCTGGCGGAGGAACGCGGCCGCCGGCTCCAACCCGGGCCCTTCGTCCCCATGAACGTCGTCGCTTCCGCTCTGGCCGCTCGGGGCTCGGCCGACCAGAAGGCGAAGGTCCTACCGGCGATCCTGAACGGCGAAGCGCTGGCCACGTGGGCGGCGGCGGACGGCGCTGGGGCGTGGCCTCCGGGAACTGGCCTTTCGGCATCATCGGCCGGAGGCCGGTTCATCCTTTCGGGGTGCGCCGGACTGGCCCAGGACGCCGCGCTGGCTGATTGGTTCCTGGTGGCTGCGCGCAGCCCTGCTGGCCAGCACCAGTTCCTGGTTCCCTCCTCCACCCCCGGCGTCTCCCTGACACGGCGTCGTGCGCACGACATCACCCAGCGCTTCGCTTCGGTGGACTTCGAGGGGGTCGAGCTCGATGCCGACGCCGTGGTCGGCGATCCTGCCGGCACGGCCGACGACCTGGAGCGCCAGCTGCAGCTGGCCCTGGTGCTCTCGGTAGCCGAGACGGTGGGGACCATCGAGGCGCTGTTCGACATGACCCGCCGCTACGCCATCGACCGGACTGCCTTCGGCCGACCGATCGGCTCGTTCCAAGCCGTGAAACACCAATTGGCGGACATGAGCCTCTCCGTGGAGGCCGGGGTATCGATTTCCGCGGCCGCCACCCGAGCGGTCCAAGCGGGCCAGGACGATGCCGGTGAGATCGCCAGCATGGCCAAGGCCTGGGTCGGCGACACCGGCATCGACATCGCTCAGGGCTGCTTCCAGGTCTTCGGCGGGATCGGCTACACGTGGGAGCACGATCTGCATCTGTTCCTCCGCCGCATCACCATGAACAGCCTGCTCTATGGCCAACCTGACTGGCACCGGGAACGGATCTGCGAGATCCACGGACTGTGAGGACACGATGAGGGACGACGCCACTTCTGGATCCTCGCCGAGCGATCGGTCGAAGCCCGACGCCCTGCCCGACCTCGACGGCTATCGCCAACAGGCGCGAGCCTGGCTGGCCGATCACTGCGAGAGGCGGGGCGGCCCCCGGGAGTTCCACGAGATCGACTACTACACCCCCGATGTCATGGCCACCAACCGAGCGCTGCAGCGCGTCCTGTATGAGGGTGGGTATGCCGGAATTACCTGGCCCAAGGAGTACGGCGGCCAGGGCCTGCCGTCCGAGCACGAGATCGCGTTCCTGGACGAAGCCAGCGACTACGTTCTGCCCGACTTCGGAGTGCTCACCGGTACCACCTTCCACGTCTGCGTCCCAACCATGATCGCCTACGGTCAGCCCGAGTTCCTCCAGGAGTTCGTACCGAGAGTCCTGGCCGGGGAGGCGCTCGTCTGCCAGTTCTTCTCGGAGCCGTCTTCCGGTTCGGACCTCGCCGGTGCCCGCACCCGGGCGACGAAGGACGGCGACCAGTGGGTGATCAATGGACAGAAGATCTGGAGCACGTACGCCCACCTGTCGGACTGGGGGTTCTGCTTGGCCCGCACCAACTGGGACGTTCCCAAGCATCGCGGCCTGACGTGGTTCGCGGTGCCCAGCAATGCGCCTGGCCTCACCATCCGGCCGATCCGGCAGATCAACGAGACGTCGGAATTCTGCGAGGACTTCTTCGATGACGTCGTCGTACCCGACAGGAACCGCATCGGCGATGTTGACCACGGATGGACGGTCACCCAGACGATGCTGGTCTCCGAGCGGGGAGGCGGTCGCCCACTCGGATCCAGTGAAGGTGCCAGGCCGGGCCCCATGGCCCCCGACCTCGTCCAACTGGCCCGTCGGTCGGGCTCCCTCGACGATGCCGTCGTCCGCCAGAAGCTGGCTCGGGCCCACACGATCGATTTCGTCGGGCGGGCGCTGGCCGCCCGACTCGCCGAACTCGGGCGGCTGGGTCGGCTGGATGCCGGAGTGGCGGCCTACGGAAAGTTGTTCCTCGGCACCTACAACCCGATCAGAGCCCGTCTCGGTGTCGAGATCGGGGGCGCCCAGGCCATGTCGTGGGAACCGTCCGACGAGCACGGCGCCGATACGTCGATGGCCTATCTGAACTCACGGATCATGTCGATTGCCGGTGGTACCAACGAGATGCAGCGCAACGGCATCGGCGAGCGCGCCCTCGGCCTGCCGCGGGAACCAAGTTTCGACACCAACAAGCCGTTCACCGATGTGCTCCGCGATGCAAGGGATTGGACGGGGACGACCTGATCGGACCATGTCAGGCTCGGTCCATCGAACCCCAAGGCATGTAGGTCGTACAGACAGGGAAGGTTAAATCCAGCCCCGCCCAGGCCGAGCTTTCATGCCAATCACTTCACGGTTCAGTCCAACGGCAGGCTGAGTACGGCGGTGCCGTTCACGTGGTTACCCAAGCGAGTAGTCCCGGCCAGCGCGAGTTCCACGATGCCTTCTCCCCCCTCCTCCCGGGTGGCGGTCACCGAGCCCTGGAAGGTGAGCGTCGTATCGGGGAACAGGGGTACACCCAGTCGAATGTCCAACCTTTTGATCATCGCCTCTGGGCCTGCCCAGTCAGTGAGGAAACGGCTGCAGTAGCCGGTGTCGGACAGGATGTTCATGAAGACGTCAGGCGCGCCCTGCAGGTTGGCGTAGGTCTTGTCGTGATGTACAGGCATGAAATCGCGCGAGGCGATGGCCCCGGCCACGATACGGGTGGCGGTTACCTCGATGACCAAGTCAGGCAGCGAGTCGCCCACCCGGATGCTGGCGAAAGAGGGAGAGGCCGGGACGGGCGAACTCACGACGGCTCCTCCGGTCGGAACTTGAGAATGCGAAAGCGTTGGCGGCCCACCACGTCGCCGGATCCGTCGGTGTACGTGGTAACCCAGGTCAGGAAGTACCCCGGGCCTAGCCGGGTCTGCTTCCTCGCTGAGATCGATTCGACAACGGTCGTAGCCGATACGGTGTCACCGACCCGGAGGTAGCGCTCGATGTCAAACTCGGTATTGGAGGCGAGAGTGCCGACGAACCCGGCATCGTCAAAGACGGAGAGCGGGCTCGTCTCGGTCAACTCGACGGGAGACCCGCCGCGTTCGGCGATCCCGGTGATTTTTGGGGTCGCCATTGTCCACGATTGCAACATCAGTGGAGGCGCTACGACTTCCCCGAACCGGGTCGAGGCAGCGACCACAGCATCGGTGTAGACGGGGTTCTCGTCCTCGAATGCCGCCACCCAGTGCCTGATCATGGGCTGGTTGACCGGATCCGGGCCGATCGACGCCGATCCGATCTGTGTCCCCACCAGATCGTCGAGCTTCCGCCTGAAGGCCTCAGTCTCCGTCTCGTCTGCCTCCATCACCCGCCCGTCACGCTCCCCAGGGTGGACACGCCACAGCCTCTTCCGGTGCGACCGGACCTTGACACTACCCGAACCTCCAAATCATGTGGCCAGGGCTGGGGGGCGCCTGGCGCCCCACTGACGTCGACGTCCCGATCCGATCCGGTTCTGACCCCGGGGCCCACCACTACATCGACTGCAGCCAGCCCTCCAGGATTCGGTTGACCTCGTCAGTCCGCTCCTGTTGGACCCAGTGACCACAACCGGGGAGGATGTGGCTGCCCCGAAGGTCCGGCAGGGTGTCGGGGAAGCGGGCGATGGCTCCGGCCCCCCACATGGTCGGACCGTCCTTCTCCCCTCCGATGAAGAGGGACGGAACCCGGATTGGCGCGCCTCTCCACGGCTGGAGGTCCTCCCAGTCACGGTCCACGTTACGGTACCGGTTGAGGGCACCTCGGAATCCGGTCCGCTCGAACTCCTCCACATAGAACTCGAGGTCGTCCTCGGTGAGCCAATCGGGAAGCAAGTCGGGGGCGGGAAAGCGGTCTCGCAGCATCGTGCCGCGAGTCACGGTGGCGATGGACCCTGCGTCGGACGCCGACGTCACCCCGTCGGCTGACGCGGCGACGTAGAAACCGAGCAGCCAGGATCGCACGTCGATCTCGGCCTCCCGCTCGGCCCGTCCCGGCTCCTGGAAGTAGCTGATGTAGAACTCCTCGTCCGGGCCGGCCTGCCTCCCCCTCTCGGCGAAGACTTCAGTAGGGCGCCGTCGGCCTGGGGGGCTGTAGGGGACGCTGAGCATTGCTACCGCGGTGAAGATGTCCGGTCGCAGCAATGCCGAATGGGCGGCGATCGGCGCCCCCCAGTCGTGGCCGATGATGATCGCCGGCGAGTCCCTACCGGTCAGCCCCTCGACCACGCCGAGGTTGTCGCTGACGTGCTGGAGCATCCCGTAGGCCTCGACCTCCAGGGGGGCGGAGGACCTCCCGTACCCTCGGACATCGATGGCTACGGCCCTGAACCCCGCCGCGGCGATCACCGGTAGCTGGTGACGCCACGAGTACCACGACTCCGGGAAACCATGAACAAGCAGGACCAACGGACCGGACCCTTCCTCTACGCAGTGGATCCTCGTCCCTCGGGCGTCTACGACCTGGTGCCTCATGGGTCAGAGGCTATGTGAACGACCGGAGGCACATCTCCTCGTCCGGCCGATTGTCGACCCCGTGTCGACATGGACCCACCTACCCCAGGTCGTCGGATGGCCAGTCTATGCACCGCCGATGAACCCGAGGCGCCAGCGCATCGAGGACGGATCGCCCGAGTTCAGAAGATGACCTCAGAAAGCTCCACGGTTTAGGGACTCCCGCTCTCGTCTCCACTCACAGCTTCCGTGGTCGCATCGGTGATTCCGGCGAGGACCGCCGCCTGGACGCCTGGATCGGTAAAAAGGGTTGCCACAGCGCGCGTGCCGACGCGAGCGGAGGACTCGGCGACGGCAGCGGCTACCAGTTCAGAGCGGCCAACGTCGATCCAGGCAGGATGAATATACGAAGACCGGGTGACGGAGGCCGAGTCGCCCAACAAGGTCGCCGCAGCACCGACGGCGAGGCGCTCCCGCGACCTCGCCGACACGTCCGCTAGGGGTTCGGCTCCAGCAAGCACCGCAACTGCTGCAACCGTGGCGCCCCACGTGCGGAACACCTTGGCGCTCGCCGGTGCTTGCGTATGGGCATGGAGGTAAGCGTTCACGGCGGCACTGGTCACATGATGCGTTCCGTGCTCACTGGTTACGGCAAAGATCGGTTGCGCATCGCTGGCCGCCGCACGTACAAGCGCGCCCACAATCTTGGCCGTCACCTGGTCGTGAACGGTGACGGAGTGAGGGAGGTGTTCCTTACCGATGAAATGGAATGTGATGGTTGAACCCCGCACATCGACGTGGTTCCGCCGAAGCGTCGTAAGTCCGTAAGTGTGATTGTCTCGGGCATACCGGTCATTACCAACGCGAAGCAGCCCCCGCTCCAACAGCCTGACGATGGCGGCGGTCACGACACGTGCGCCGAGTGGATCCCGGCGGTATCGAGCGATGTCGCGCGCAACCTGAAGGCGTAGCGCGGGAATGGTCGCAGCGAACAATGTCATCCGGGCGAACTTGTCGTCGCGGGCAAGATCAAGAGCCGCAGGAGAGTATCGGTACTGCGTCCGACCGCGCTGGTCGACCCCTGTCGCCTGCACCGACGCATTGGCGTCGGCGGACGCCCACACGTCTACCCATGCTGGTGGAATCGCCAGCCGCGACAATCGTTCGAGGACAGCCGGGTCGTCCACCGCACCGCCGGCGCCGTCGACCCACTTGTCGGGGCGTGGGGTGATTCGGTGGAGCCCGGGCGGCCGGAAGGCCCGAGGAGTTGGCAGCGTCTGACCGTGGGAGCTCCTCACTGCACCGGAGCGTTGTCGGCTACCACCCACCCAGAGACTCTAGGCCCTCAGTAGCTGAGAACGATTCGGCCCGACGCGGGGACGTCCTGTTGGTAAGGGATGAAGATCTGCTCGGGGATTGCAATGGCAATCGGTCCCTCCTCCTACTCTGCCGCCGCCCCGTTGGCGTCGACCGACTCGCGTGACGCCGCCCGTGGGTAGAGGGCCAACACGAGATCACTAAGACACGGATGCCGGTCGCGTTTCGAATGCCAGGCTCGACGTCTCGGGTATCCGATCGATTCCTGCCCTCACTGCGTCCACCTCAGGGCCGATCTGGGCCGCGAAGGGTGCGAGATCGTCTAGGTCGAACCCGTACACCTCCGCCGCATTTGCTCCGACCATCAGAACTACCTCTCTCGGATCCACGCCGGCGTAGGTGTATGCCAATGACTCACGTGAATGTGGAAAAGTTCCCTCTTCGTGCGGGAAGTCGCTTCCCCACATGATGCGATCGATACCAACAAGGGTCCGGTCGGCGGCGTCCTCGCGGGTCATGAAACTCGCTCCGACCCAGCAATTGGTCGTCCAATACTCGCTTGGCTTGCGCCCGAGGCGGAATGGGTCGATAAAGGTGAGAGCGCCAATACTCCCCTCATCCTGCTTGGCTTGCAATGCGTCCATCGCATTCAGGGTGTTTGGGATCCATTTCGTGCCCGCCTCGGTCACAACCAGCCGTAGTTCGGGGAAGCGGTCGAACACCCCAGACATGACGAGCGACCAAACCGGCCTATGAGAATAGAACGACGCCTCGAGCACAAACATCGCCAACGTCGCCGGAAAGTACCCCTCGCTCGGTGAACCACCACCGCCGTGCACGTTGACGACCACGCCGCGTTCCTCACACGCTCGCCATACCGGGTCATAGGCGGGCGAGTGCAGAGGGTCGATGCCGCTGCCAGGAGGCACACCGGGAAGGAGTACTCCGCCCATGAGCCCGTGATCCGCAATCCAGTTCACCTCGTATACGGCGTCGTCAACATCGTTCAGCAGGATCTGGCCGATTCCGGCCCGGCGACCCGGTAGCTCTGCACACCAATCGGAGAGCCAGCGATTGTGAGCCCGGAGCCCAGCCAGGCGCCGTTCGTACTCGTCGGCTGGCGGAGTCGGCGTCACCAGCCCGCTCGCTGGGAAAAAGGGGGGGACCGTGTTTGGGTACACGACCTCGCCCACGATGCCGTCGGCCTCAAGGGCCGCTTGGCGGACTGCGCTGTCCCAGTTCCGATTCGCCTCCGGGGCATTGAGGTCACGAAACGGGTTGCTATAGTCCGCCAACCAGCGGTCGAACTCCTCGTGGAGCCGTGCTTCGAGGTAGGGCCGATAATCCGGTAAATCAGCCCCCGCGTGACAATCCGCAGAGATGACGGTGTAGCGGTCCATATCCTGGTCCTCCCATCCCTTCCATGCCCGGTCGGCTTCGCTGCTGGTGCGAACCGACTGTTGGTCCCAACTTCCCCAGAGGGGTCCATCCTCCCATCCAACTCTTCCACTCCAGCCGCACTCCCGCGTCTATAGCCCTCGCTCGACGACCGAGCGACGCCGGGGCCGTGCTCTTCAATCTCACTTCGTGCTGAGGAGATTGCCGCTTTCGGCCACAGTGCGATCCACTCCGACCAGTTCTCGCCGGTCTTCCCCACTCGGTTGTCCATTTGGGCCGATGCTCTGCCTCCCTGCTTCGGAAGGCATGGGGCACGGCCCGGGGCTTGCCGCAAGCCCACCGTGCGGCATGAGGGGAATGGAAGGGAGTGGGGAACCTCCTTTCCCCTTGCCGCCCGGTGTGACGGGTACCGTCGCCCATCGCCCGATAGGGACCGCGAAGGATTCGTCCGTGAGCGTTCGTTCTGTATAGTCGCTTGCGTCATGGACGTCGTCATCGTCGGAGGTCACGGTCAGGTCGCGTTGCTGATGTCCAAGCTCCTGAGCGAGCGCGGGGATCGTGTCCGTGGCCTGATCCGCACGGCCCACCAGGCGCCCGATCTCGAGCGGGTGGGCGCAGAGCCCGTCGTCGCCGACTTCCTGCGCGACGGCCTCGCCGACGCGGTGGCTGGGGCGGATGTTGTGGTGTTCGCCGCCGGGTCCGCGCAGGGATCCGGCGCCGAAGGCAAGCGGACCGTCGATCTCGGCGGGGCGGTCAAGCTCATCGATGCGGCCCGGGCAGCCGGGATCAACCGCTACGTGCTGATCAGCGCGATCGGTGTCCGGAACGCTGAAGAGCCGCCGCTGATCAGGGTGCCCCTCAAGGCCGTCCGGGTGCTCTGGCCGGAGATGCGCGCCTACCTCGCGGCCAAGGCCGAGTCCGAGGACCGTCTGAGTGCCAGCGGCCTGGATTTCACCATCGTCCGCCCCGGCCGGCTCACGGACGACCCCGCCCGCGGCCTGATCGCAGCTGCACCGCACGTCCGCACCTACGGCACGGTGAGCCGGGGCGACGTTGCCGCCACGCTCGTCGAGACGCTCAAGGCTCCCAACACGATCGGCAAGACGTTCTCGGTCATCGCCGGCCATCGGCCGATCGCCGAGGCCGTGGCCGGGCTCTGATACGCGTCCCCCTCACTCTCATGGGCCTTCCCCTCTCGGGTCGCACCGGCCAGATAGCTGGCGCGTAACGATATGCGGCGCTTTGGCATTGGCGGTCGCTGACCCTCTTGAACAGCGTCCGGTCCAAAGCCAACCGGACAAGAGGACCCCCACCTACCGGCCCTGACTGAATCTCCGCCTCTTCGTCGCTGCCGGCTCGGGGAGCATCTGACCTCTGGGGCGTCGGGCTGCTCTATCGATGGTGGCGGCCGCTAACGATCAGCCGAAGAATTCGAGTGCCTGCCCGAAGAGGTCGGAACAGTTGACGATCGCTCCGGAGAAGTCACCGCTCTCGAAATCGAAGGACACGACCTCATCTCTGGCGACACAGCAGAGACCGCCGTCTGGGCTGAACCGCAGGCCTCTGGGGTTGCGGAAGAGGATCGACCCGTCAGGTCTGAAGATCCTGACGAGTCTGCCGCTGGTGCTGTGGTACTCGCGAACGCTCGAAATTGCGTCGTGCCCACCGAAGGGCCATTCGCAGGACACCACAATGTTGCCGTTGGGCGCGATGGCGAGATCTAGGGGGCTCAGCTGAGAATCTTCGACCAAACGCGGCGCCAGGAGATGGCCATGAGCATCGAATACCTTGATGGTGTTTTCGCCGATGCCCGAGGGGCTCATACCCGACGCCAAGAAGATGCGACCATCGGGAGCGAATGCAAACCCCCTCGGGAACGGGACGACCTCTGGAGGAAGGTACGGAATGGCGGATCCGTCAAGGGCCGCCGGCACAGTCATGATGGTGCGGAGACGACGGGAGCCCACGTAGTAGCGCCCATCGGGTCCGAAGACTCCTCCGCCAGGGTCGAGTGCGTTGATCGGGCCGGTGTCTTTCAGGACTTGTCCCTTCTGGTCAAGGGCGAGCACGCGATCGTTACCGTTGTTGACATAGAGCAGGTCGCCGCTTGGGTCGACGCACAGTCCTCGCGGGTCAGCGACGCGGCTGTCGTCACAGAAAGTTCCAAACGCGTTGCCGACGAGATCGAAGGCGAGGATGGCTCCGTATCCTGCGCCGTTAGCGCCCTTTGCACTGGAAACGAGGAGTCGCATCGGAATGGTCCTCCTTCCGGGTCTTTCTACGGCGGTCAATCTTGAATCAGCTGCGTCGCCAGGAACCGCGGCGAGTGACAGTTTTTAATGTAGCGCCCAACCACGGATCGGAGGGGTTACAGGTGTCCCAGGACGTGTCGTCCGGCAGACGTGCTGAATGTCCCCGTGTTCGCCGGCCGACAAGGCCCTGGAGATCGCTGGCGCGGGCGCGGAGTGTTTGGGTACTATCCGCGCATCCTCATGCGAGCCGTAGTCGCGGAACGACCGGCGGGCCCGGACGGGCTCGCGCTACGAGAGGTTCCGCGTCCCGAGCCGCGCCCGGGCTGGGCGTTGGTCAGGGTGGAGGCGTTCGGTCTCAACCGCTCGGAGTACAAGACGCTCAGGGGTTACGCCGGGGACGCGGTGACCTTTCCGCGGATCCTAGGTATCGAGCTCGTCGGTGTGGTGGAGGCCGTAGATGGAGTTGCGCCGGCCGTGGCGCCGGGCACGAAGGTGGCGGCCCTGATGGGTGACATGGGTCGCGCCTTCGACGGAAGCTATGCGGAGTACGCGCTCGTGCCCGAGCACCAGCTCATCGCGATCGACACCACGCTGCCCTGGGAGGTCTTGGGCGCCCTTCCCGAGACGTACGTGACCGCCGCCGGCTCACTCGCCCATCTCGACCTGCCAGAAAGCGCCACTCTGCTGCTCCGCGGTGCGACGTCCTCCATCGGGCTGGCTTGTCTGGCGCTTGCTCGTGCTGCCGGTGTGCGTGTGGTGGCCACAACCCGCAGCGAGGCGAAGAGCCGGCGCTTGACCGAGCTTGGCGCGGCAGCGACCGTGCTCGAGGGCAGTGACGATTTTGGCGCGCGTGCAGCGGCGGCATTGCCCGAAGGCGGCGCAGACGCAGCGGTGGACTTGATCGGCGGCACCTCGGTGTTGACGACGCTGCGTCTGCTCCGTCCGGGCGCGACCGCCTGCAATTCTGGGTCCCTGTCTAACGAGTGGATCATTCCAGACTTCGAACCGATCGCAATGATCCCGTCCGGACGTAAACTGACCGCGTTCCATTCCAACGACGCCCACTCCGCCAAAATCGGCGGTCCGCTCTTGCGGGCAGTGATCGAAAAAGTCGAGATCGGCGAAGTCTCACCGAACATCGACGCCGTCTACGCGCTCGAAAATACTATCGACGCGCACCGTCGAATGGCGGCTGACGATGCAACTGGCAAACTCGTCGTGCTGCCATGGGCCTCGATTTGACTCGTCGCCCCGGTAGGCGGCTGGTCTACGGGTACGTTCCGGCACGGTTGAACACAGCGCCTGTGGGGGACACCCGCAGCTTCCGGATCCATCGATCGGGAGTAGGAGGCAGGTTGCGATGACCATATTCCGTCAACGACCAGGCGGGACTCAGATCTTTCGAATGCGATTGGCAGTCGGCGCTGTCCACTCATCTGAACAGGCCGGGGATGGGCGGGCTGCTGGCCAAACCTTGAGCGTACGGCTCGCCCGAGGAGACTGCCGAGCCATCCGATGCAGGTTGCTCGTATCGTCGCAGTCGACCACGTCCATGATTGTGCCCATGGCGCGTTCAGACGAGCGATCCCGTTATTCCACAGCCTGGGCATCATAGGTGGTCTTGCTGTGACGACGCTTCATGTCGGCGACACGCGCTCCCCGCACTTCTTCGATCCAGACGCCGGCCGGCGCATCTGCGACAATGTGCAGAAAGGGGGGCTCGCACGTGCGCGTGAATGTGAGTAAGAGGGTTGGTCGTCCTGCCTCAGTTGCGGCGGTCGTGATGCTCGCGGCTGTCGTGGTCGGCTGGGGGAGCGCGTCCGAGTCGTGGGCGAGCTCGGCGGCCAAGCCGATCAGCAGCACCGTCTCGGGCACGATCAGCATGGACGGCGTCTGGTCGGGTGCCGAGCAGTTGGCATTCCAGGACGTGATCAACACCTTTCATCAGCGGTACCCAAACGTGACGGTCAACTTCACGTCGACCGGCGACGACACGCCGACGGTGCTCGCGAAGGCCGTCGCTGACGGTCATCCGCCGGATCTTGCGGACATCGCCCAACCCGGGTTGATCAAGCAGTTCGCGAATAGTGGTGCGCTGAAGCCCGAGACGTACGCGCTGTCGTCGTACAGGGCGAACTTCAGCCCGGCCTGGGTGAAACTCGGCACGATCAACGGCAAGTTGTACGGAGTCGTGTTCAAGGCGTCGAACAAGTCGACCGTCTGGTACAACGTCGACGCGTTCAGTGCCGCAGGGATCTCTCCGCCCACGACCTGGGGGCAGTTCCTCTCCGACGCCAAGACCCTGAAGGCCTCGGGCACGCCCGCCTACTCGATCGGCGGCGCGGACGGCTGGACGCTCACCGACCTGTTCGAGAACATCTACCTTCGCCAGGCCGGGGTGGCGAAGTACCGGGCGCTGTCGGCCCACGCGATCAAGTGGACCGATCCCACGGTCAAGAGGGCGCTCAGGACCATGGCCGCAGTGCTGAGCGACACCTCGAACATCTACGGCGGCGCGACCGGCGCGCTCCAGACCGACTTCCCGACCTCGGTCAACAACGTCTTCCAGAGCCCGCCCAAGGCGGCAATGGTGATGGAGGGCGACTTCGTGCCGGGCGTCGCCACCGTCAAGGCCACGCCGACCACCGACTACAACGTGTTTACGTTCCCCTCGATCAACGGCTCTGGGCCGGAGGTCGAGATCGGCGGCGACACGATCGTCGCCTTCAGGGACACCCCGGCGATCGAAGCGTTCGTCAAGTTCCTAACGACCCCGCAGGCGGCGGCGGCGTGGGCCACGCACGGCGGCTTCGCCACCGGTAACAAGAACATGAGCCCGAGCGTGTATCCCGACGCGAT
Source organism: uncultured Acidimicrobiaceae bacterium (assembly GCA_963781305.1). GTDB lineage: Bacteria > Actinomycetota > Acidimicrobiia > Acidimicrobiales > RAAP-2 > DASXMT01. The sequence goes on along the minus strand of CAWAFL010000011.1, from coordinate 477,293 downwards.
CACCCGGTCGACGGCAGCGCCCGTGGCGTCCGCCACCACCGTTGTGTTCGACATGTCCGACCAGCAACCGGGCTCCTTCGGCGCCACTGCCGGACAGGGCGAATGGGGTCTGTTCCAGGACTTCCTACGCAACCCCAAGAACGTCAACGGGACCGCAGCGAAACTGGAGGCTGCGGCGAGCGCCGCGTACAAGAAGCGAAGCTAGGCCCATTGGACCTGCCACTTCCCGTTGATCTCAGCGTTCGACCTCTCAAGGTGACATCACCAGCAGTCCCCGGTCGGCGCCGTCACCGAGTGACAGAACAGGGAAAGTCCGGGCGGCTAGAGCCCCTCGTCGGCCATAAGACCGGGAAGAAGGACCAACCCTCGTGTGCGAACGCAACATTACGAGAGGGGTGACTGCGTGATCTGTAGACCAGGGCTCCCCGACGGCGGGTACGAGGGCTGCGCTTCCTCGCATTTCCAGTACTCGGGATCAACGACTCCGACCGGCACTGGGGGTTGATTGTTGGGCGGCCGGTACTCGTTGGAAAGGGGGAAGTCGACGATCACGTTCACGATCTTGTAGGCACGGTCTGGCGTGAAGATGTTGACGGTGCCCTTCACCTCGACAACCCCTGCGGTGAAATAGAGCGCCCCCCGATATCCCTCGGGTATGAAGTGCTTGATCTTCTCACTGGTCTCGGTACCTGCGGTCACCTCGTGGGAATACTCCGTCTCCACCGACGCTTTGACTTCTTGCCCGAAGATGCTCACCTTGGTCTCGCCGGACACTTTGACGCCAATGTTGTCGGACCACTCGATGTGCACCCTCTTTTCGTAGCTGAGCTCGGACTCCTTGCTCTCCGGAGGACACGTCGAGTGGACCGAGGTGACTTGAGTCCGATCACCCTTGGGCTGCAGGAAGGCGGATGAGCCAGTCTTCTGCCACTTGCATCTCGGAGTGTCGGTGGTGTCACAGTATTGGAGGACCAGGTCGCGGGCGCGGGTCGGACTCGGGTCTGTCTTAGCGTCGATAACGGTGACCGGCTTCGTGGTGACGCTGAAATGTGGCTGTGGGTCCACGCTATGGGGGTCCGAACTCGCCCAGCTCACGGAACAGGTGTAGGGGGCAGAAACGCCAACGTCCTTGGCGCTCACCCGCTCCCGAATGGTGCAGCTTTTCTCGTTAGCGCCGATGTTCGGGACAAACGCATACCCGTCGACGTAGTAACCGGTGTCTTGGCCCTGGTCGTTGTAGATCTCGTAGTAGAAAACGAGGCGAGTGTCGACCCCTTGACCGCTGCGGTCGGTGTACATCTGCTTTTCGTAGCAGAACGACACCGAGGAGGAGGGGGTCACCCTCTCCGGGTAAGGACTCGTCGGCAAAAAGCAAGCATCCGCCTCCTTCCCGGCAGGTCCGCGATCGAAGTGGAAGCTCCGTAGGTCCACGGCGGCATCTGTCGCGAGCAGGACGGATACCCGGCTGTAATAGCAATCGTTCCCGTTGCAGTCGGTGAGCGCCTTCGGTGCCGACGTGCTCGTGCTCGAAGAAGACGAGGTGGAAGACGACGATGGCGAAGTGGTACTCGAAGAAGACGAGGTGGAAGACGAAGCGCTACTCGAAGTAGACGAAGTGGAAGACGAAGTAGGCGAAGGAGGCGAAGCGGTACTCGAAGGAGGCGAAGCGGCTGCCACATTGGCCGGGGCGACGGTTACGACCATTACCCCCGTGACAAAGAGCACCGTCAGAATCACCCTGGCCAGCCCGAGAGGGCGGATCGTTCGACGAACCCCTTCGACCATTTCGATCTCTCCTCCGTGGCGCCAATGACCGGTTGACTTCGGTCCGTAGTGAGACTAGCCCGGAGAGTGATTGCTGACCGGAACCTCTACCAAGTTCGGCCAATGCTCGCCAATGACGGGGATAGGGCTCAGATCGTCCCGGCCCGCCACTTCGATGCAGCGGACGTGCTCGCCAGTGGGCCGCTCTGAACAGTTACCTCAATCCCCCGGTTGGGCGCCCCTCGTCTGTTCAGGGTCGCGGACGAACGACCAAGATGGGGGATCCTGCATGTGCGACTACTGCCGCGGCCACGCTGCCGACCAGGTGCCCCATCAGACCACCGTGGCGGTGGGAGCCAATCACGATCAGGCTCGCATGGCTGTCCTTGGCAGTCTGGACGATCCCTTTCCACGTGGGCTCGGCCTCGACCGCCATCCTCTGTGCCCGGAAGCCTGCCTTCTCTGCGAGCGATGCTCCGTACGCGGCGGTCTCATCCGCTGCCTGATGCACCTCGGTCGCTGCGGCGGCGTCGAAGTGGCGATTGTTGACTGGCGCAAAGCCGACATCGGCCGGCTGCCATACGCAGACGACCAGCGCGTCCCGCCCGGTCGCGAGCTGCTTCCCGGCCTGGTCGATGGCGAGAGCGGCGAGCTCAGAGCCGTCGTAGGCGAACAGCACAGGGCCGACGGGCGCGGGAACATAGGGCCCGATAGCCGCAATCATGTCAGGGGTGTCGCGTCGATGGGCTTCCTCGCTGACCGGGGCAGAGGCGAGCAGGCCAGACCTGATCCTCGCCAGCAGCGGCGGCGAGTACCACGCAGGGTCCGAACCGGCCAAGAAGCGATCGAGGTCGGCTGCCTGCGGACGCGCCCCGCTGAGCGCGTAGATGGCGATGCCGATGACAGCACCTGCGACCGCCAGCCCAAGCCCGACCCAGAGCGCGGTGGCTGTGCCCGCATCGACGCCGCCGGGGGCGATCGAGACGAAGTACACGAAGATTGGTGCTACCAGGAACGCAGCCACGGCACGCAGGAGCTCGACGATAGCGAGCACACGCTGGAGGTTTGCGGCGGCAAGTGAAAACCCGGCAACAAAGAGCGCCGGCGCCACCGTGGCCCCGAGCCCGATTCCCGTCAATCCCGAGCCGACCAGCGTGAGCGCCTGGCTGGAGGGCACCTCGATCCGAAACACCACGATCCCGGCCGCCAACGCGATCATGCCGACGAGTGGGAGATAGTGCAGCCACCGCCTATTGATGACCATCCCGAGCGCAAGCGCCGTGATGATCGCACCGCCCACCTCCGGGAGGTAGAGCAGCCCGATGTGCAGGGGGGTGTACCGTCCCGCCAGCGCACTCGCGGTGAGTACCGTCGCCGACACCGACGCCGCCGCCGCGAACAGCGCCACTGCGATCCCGGCGACCGGTATCGAGCTTTTCAGCATGGTACGGATCGTCAGCAGCGGCCGCTTTGCCCGGTACTGATAGATGACCAGGACGACGATCGCAGCCAGGCCGCCGAGAAGTGGGATGATCGTCGCCGGGTCCAAGAAGCGGTGGCTCGTGAGCTCCGAGGCGCCGAAGAAGGCGGCAACGCAACCGACTGTTGCCAGCCCGATGGCCCGGATGTCACGCGGCGAGTCGGGATTGGCGGGCGGCGAGTCCTCGAACGTCAACACGGTCAGCACGAGGGCCACAGCTGCGATCCCGGCGACGATCCAGAACAACGGCCGCCAGGCATGGGACTGCGCCTGCAGGCCGCCGATAAAGGGGCCGAGTGCGACCGCCCCGAAGATACACATGTTCATGATCACAACCGTGATGCGAAGCTTGTCCTGCGGAAAGCCGATGGCCAGCGGCGGCACGGCCGCGATCAACAGCAGGCTGGTGCAGAGGCCCTGGATCACGTGGCCGACGATGAACATGGCTGGATCCTGCGCTGCCGCCGCTAGGACGGACCCGAGCAACAGCAGCACCGCGTAGGCGACCACCATCCTGCGCTGTGGGAGGTGCTGGGCGAACTGGACGGCCAACACCGTGCCGACCGCGTAACCGGCATTCGCCAGGCCCGAGCCCAGGCTCAGCGTCTGCAGGCTCGTGTGGAGATCCTTGGCGATGAACGGCGTAATCGGGCCAAGGGCGGAAGATAACGCCAGGTAGGGGATCAACGCGAACATGACCATGGCCGCTACCGCGGGGTACCGGCCGGCCAGGGGGCCCTGGCGCATTAGTAGGTCCCTCCCTCGGGCGCGAGAGTTCCACCGCTGTCGCCCAGCTCCAGAGCGCACCACTGCGGCGGGCATGTCACCGCGCCGCCCAGGAATTGGTGGTACCAGCGGTGCATCGCTCTCCTCATGGCGTCGGACTGACGAAGCGGCGTTGAGGGCCGCCTTCCCTGCCATCGGGTTTTAGCAATAATCGGACAGACCCGTCCACTTTATTTATGGCCAGCTACCTGCATCATTGGTGGAGACCTTCTTGTTGCGGACCGGCATGTCCGGTTGTACAGTCCTCGAAGGGGGTTTGTAGTGGCCAACAGTCAGCTACGCAGGGATGCCGTGCGCAATCGCGACAGGATCGTCGGTGCCGCCCGCGAGTTGTTCTCCAACTCAGCCGACGTTTCCATGTGCGAGGTAGCGCGTCGTGCCGGAGTGGGACAGGCGACGCTCTATCGCAACTTTCCCGACCTCCGGGCGCTGACCGCCGAAGTCCTCGTCGAGCAGATCGAGCGCTTCTCCCAGGTTGCGGCCGAGCGCGCTGGCGACCCGGACGCCTTCTTCGTTCTGCTACGGAGTCTTGTCGAGGACATAGCCGACCTGTATGCCCTGGGTGACCTGGCCCGGAGCGACGCCTGCGTTGGCACCCAGCTCGAGCGTCACCGAGAGCGCATTGCCCAGCTGATGAAACGTCCTCTGTCCGACGCCAAGGCCGCCGGCGCGCTGCGCCGCGATACATCGCTCGACGACGTCTTCTTGTTGCTGCTCATGGCCAGGGGCGCCATGACGAGAGCAGATGGTGCTGCCGCACGCGGGGCCGCAGCCAACCGCGCCCTTACCCTTACCCTGGAGGGCCTGATGCCACCCAGCGCTCGAGCCTGACTACGGTGCGCCGACGGGTTGATCGACACTGCCTGAACGTGAGGGAGTGTCTCACCCAGGTGGTCGACCGATCGCATGTATGACTTGGCCCGTGACCGTGCTCGACAGGTCGGAGGCCAAGAAGAGTCCCGCATTCGCCACTGCTTCGGCAGTCGGGAGACCTTGATCGACAATCGGCTGGAGAACGTCGGGCGGCAGTTCTCTCATCATGTCGGTGATCGCACCTGGTGCCAGTGCGTTGACTCTGATTCCAAAGGGCGCTAGCTCTTTCGCCCAGGTGAGGGTAAGCCCCACCAGGCCCGCCTTGGATGCGCCATATGCGGAGAACCCGACCAGACCGTGTGTTCCCGCCGTCGATGTGACGTTTACGATGACTCCCCGGCCGTTCGCCTTCATCCCTGGGATAACCGCCCGGGCGGCATAGAGCGGACCGGAGAGGTTGACCTTCAGGACGCGATCCCAGTCCTCGTCACGTACCCGGGTAATTGCAGCTCTCGAGGATACTCCTGCATTGTTGACGAGCACGGTCGGGGCTCCCCATTCCTCGTTGACGCGCACGACGAGAGCTTCGAATGCGGCACGGTTCGAGACGTCGGCACCGATGCCCAGTGCGCCCGGGATTTCCTCGGCTACCGACGCTGCATCGGACTGTCGGGTGCCGTGCACGACAACCCGGGCGCCTTCCGATGCGAATCGCTCCGCCATAGCGCGACCGATGCCTCGAGTCGACCCCGTGATGATGGCAATCTCATGCTCCAGCAAACCCATGGTTGTCGTTTCTCTCCGTTCGTAGCTTGCACTTTTTCGACTCCACGTCTGTCAGCAGCTCGTGCGTTTCGTGGAGACACACCACCGATTTCCGCACTACTTGCACCAGGGCGGCCGGCTCGGTTGCGGCATGGGCTGCGGCTGTCTCCGTCCGTCTACCCAAGCTCGTGAACCCCGAGGACTCAACCTGGGCGGGCTGTCACTTGGAAATCCCGAATCGGTCGAGGCCAAATGCCGCAATGGCATTGCCCCGAGCGAGCTTGTAGATCTCCTGGTCACTCAGCCCAGCCTGTTGACAGATCTTGGTCAGGATTTCCTTGGAGACGGGGTAGGTGGAGTCGGCATGGGGGTAGTCGGTCTCGAAACAGATCTGGTCCATGCCGATGACGTCACGATTTCGAAGACCAGTGGCGTCATCGAAGATGCACCCGAATACCCGGCCGGGAATGTAGCTGGACGGGGGGTCCGGCAGCCACGTCCCGAAACTGTTGTCGCTCCGCTCCTCCCACAATTTGTCGGCTCGCTCGAATATGTACGGCATCCAGCCGACTTGGCCCTCTGAATAGGCAATGGTCAGCCTCGGGAACTGAGCCAGTGTGCCCGAGAAGATGAAATCGAGAAGCGAGCCCATGGCATTTTGGAAGGTCAGGGTCGACGTGATGATGAACGGAGCGTCGGGTGCCGTGGACGGCATCGACGACGACGATCCGATGTGCATGCACAAGACGGTCCCCGTTTCCTCACAGGCCCGGAATACCGGAGCCCAGAAACCGCTGGTGTCGTGGATCGACGGCAGCCCGAGCGGATAGGGATTCTCAGGAAAAGTGATGGCGAAGCTCCCCTTGGCCGCACACCGCTCGATCTCCTTTGCCGCCTGCATCGGATCCCACAGGGGAATGATCGTCAAGGGAATCAACTTGCCTTTGCCCGCTCCGGCCGACCAGTCGTCGATCATCCAGTCGTTATAAGCCTGGACACACAGGAGGGCCAACTCTTTGTCGTCGCGCTCGTAGAAGGTCTGACCGCAGAACCGCGGAAGTGTATTGGGAAAGTTGATGGCGGCGTCAACATGGTTTGCAGCCATATCGGCCAACCGGGCCGTCTGGTCCCACGTGCCCTTCCGGATCTCGTCGAACGTCGTCAAGCCGAAGCTCACCTCGTCGAAGCCAACCGCGGCCGCCGTCATCATGAGCGGGGAGACGAGGTCGTCGTAATACCAGACATCAGACCATTGGCCCTCGGGGCTTTCGATCCATCTGATACCGAGACTGCCGGTCACAGCACCGGAGAGCATCATTTGCTTTCGCTCGATGCGGGGGCCGCGATCTCGGTACTTAGATGGAAGCCGGGACGACCACAGATCCGGTGGTTCGACCACATGGTCGTCCACGGAGATGATTTTTGGGACTTCGGTCATGATCGTGCTCTTTCCTTTTTGGGTCCGGTACGACAGTCTTCCCGCTCGTTGGTGGTTCGCTCCTCGTGGAGGTTGCCCGGAACCGTCTTACACCTTGGCCAAGGACCGAATGGCCGCTTCGATATCCCCTCGACCCGGGAGCCAGGCTTCCTCCAGCGGAGGCGAGTAGGGAACCGGGGTGAACGGCCCACCCAGTCGTTGGATAGGGGCGTCCAGGGACCAGAACGCCGAGGAAGCGAGGTCGGCCGCGATCTCTGCTCCCACGCCGTGGGTGGTGACGGACTCGGAGACGATCAACACCCGTCCCGTCTTGGCCGCCGAGGTGCGCACCGTCTCCCAGTCGATGGGAGAAATGGTGCGCAGGTCGATGACCTCGGTGTGGATGCCCTGGTCGTCCAGTTCGTCGGCCACCGAGAGCACGTCGTGGACCACCTTGGACCAGGAGATGACCGTCACGTCCCCTCCTCCTCGCACCACGTTGGCAGAACCGATGGGCACGAGGTGGTCGGCCGGAGGTTTGGGCCCCTTCATCCCATAGAGCAGGCGGTTCTCGATGAACACCACGGGATTGGGGTCCAGGACCGACGACCGGAGCAGACCGTAGTAGTCGGCCGGCGTGGAGGGCATGACCACCTTGAGGCCGGGAATATGGGCCAGGAGGCTCTCGAGGCTTTGGGAGTGCTGGCTTCCCGACGAGTGCCCGGGACCGAACTGGGTCCGTATGGTCAGTGACATCAGAGCCTTTCCGCCCGTCATGTACGGGAGCTTGGCCGCCTGGTTCATGATCTGGTCAAAGCACACCCCGATGAAATCGAGGTACATGACCTCGACCACCGGCCGCATGCCGGCCATGGCTGCGCCAACCCCCGCACCGAGTATGGCCGTTTCCGAGATCGGCGTGTCCAAGACCCTTGTCGGCCAACGATCGAACAACCCACGGGTGATGCCGAAGACGTTACCGCCGCGGCCGACGTCGATCCCGGCGAGGAACACCGACGCATCGCTCTCGAGCAGCGAGGCCAGGGCATCGTGGATGGCATCCATGACCCGGAAGGATTCCCCGGTCCGTGGGCGCGCCTCTTGAACCTGGGGCGGGTCCCTGCGGTAGACGAATTGCCCCAGGCTCGAACGATCGGGCAGAGCCGAGCGTCTGGCCGACTCGATGTCACGCTCCAGTCTGGCCACCGTGGCCCGGTCGATGCCGTCGATCACCTCGGATGTCACCCCTTCGGCCAGCAGGAACCTCCGGTGGAGGATGAGCGGGTCGTCATGATGCCGGTGGTGGGTGACCTCATCGTCTGGCCGGTACCGTTGGGGGTCCCCCTCGTAGTGTCCGCTCCATCGGTGGGTGACCCCCTCGACCACCACTGGACCACTGCCCGCTCGACTGTGCGAGATGACGTCAGCCATGACGGCGGACACGGCCGCGACATCGTCGCCGTCGACTCGGTGATGGTCGACGCCGTAGGCGACACATCGCTGGGCGAGACTGGTCGGGTGTTGATCGGCCGCCGCCGTAAATTCCGCATAGCCGTTGTTCTCGCAGAAGAACACGACCGGAAGGTCCCACACCGCGGCCAGGTTGACCGATTCGTGGAATGCGCCTTGAGCGACCGCTCCGTCGCCGAAGAAGGCCACGACCACCCCATCCTCATTCCGGAGACGGAAGGCGAGGGCTGCACCCACCGCGATGGGCAGACCGGCGGCAACGATCCCGTTGGCCCCGAAGACCCCGAGGGATGGGTCGGCCACGTGCATGGATCCGCCTCGGCCTCGGTTGGTGCCGTCCTCCTTCCCCATCAGTTCGGCCAGCATGGCGAACGGGTCGAGCCCCTTGGCTAGGCAGTGGCCGTGCCCTCGGTGGGTCGACGTGATCACATCAGCGGGCCGGAGGGGCCAGCACGCCCCTACCGCTGTCGCCTCCTGGCCGATCGAGAGATGGACGAACCCGGGTATCTCGCCGTCTCGGTACAGGCGCCCGACGTTCTCTTCGAACACCCGGATGAGTGACATCCGCTCGTACATAGCGATCAGCTCCGCCGAGGTGGGCGTGCCCATCTAGTCCTGGTTCCTGAGCACGGAAGCGGGGCAGTCATCCCAACTGCGCCCCGGCTGCCGGGCGGCGATAGTCACCTCGAGTACCGGGACCCGGACTCGGCCAGGATGGTCCGTTGCACCTTGCCCAGCCCGTTTCGGGGGACTTCGTCGATGAACTCGATCCGGGTCGGGCGCTTGTAGCGGGCCAAGCTCGAGATCGACACCTCCTCGAGCTCAGCCAGGGTGGTCTTCGATCCAGGGGCCAGCACCACGAAAATTACCGGCACCTCCCCCATGACCGAGTCGGGGATACCAACGGCGGCGCACTCCTCCACATCCGTGCGGGCCATGAACACAGCTTCGATTTCCGCTGGATAGACGTTCTCACCGCCGCGAATGATGACCTCACGCTGACGGGACACCAGATAGAGGTAGCCGTCACCGTCGAGGTACCCGAGGTCGCCGGTGTGGAGCCATCCGTTCTTCTTCACCTCGCTGGTGGCCGACTGGTTATGGAGGTATCCGGTCATCTCCGTCGTGCTCTGAACGCAGACCTCCCCGACATCGCCCGGGGCCAGGATCGTTCCCCCCTCCGACTGGATGGAGAGTGCCTTCACGCAGCCAATGGGTCGCCCGCAGGAGTGCAGCCGTTTGAGCCACTCGTCGCCCGAGACGTTCGTGCCTCCGCTGTTCAGCTCGCTCTGTGACCACGAATAGTCCCAGGTCACATGGGGGAAGCGTTCGAGACTGCGTTGAAGGAGTCCGTCGTCGATCCCCGACCCGCCCACGCCGAGGTGGCGCACCGACGAGAGGTCGAAGCGTTGGAGAAGGTCGGGTCGCTTGTCCATCAGCGCCAGCATCACCGGAAAGGTTCGAAGGATCGTCACCCTGTGCTCTTCGACGTAGCTCAGATAGCGATCGATGACGAACGGGCCCGAGAACACGAGACTGGCCCCTGCGGCCAGGGGTGCGATGACGGTGGCCATCATGCCCACGTGATACAGGTTGCGGATGAGGCCGCGATCCTCTGGTGTCCAGTCCCACTCAGCCACCCACGCGGCAATGGCGTTGAGGCATGAGTCGTGGGTGTGGGCCGCCCCTTTCGGATGACCCGTGGTACCCGACGTGTACCAGATCAGGGCCAGATCGCCGCGGGCTGTTGCGAAATGATGGTCCACCGGGCCCAGGGTCGCCGGTTCCACATCGACCATCGCAGCCCTCGCCGGCCGGGCGAGATCGGATCCCGGGTCCTCTCGCCAGGAGTGGACCACGACGACGCTCCGGATGGCGGGGGGATCGCCAGCAAGGGCGAGGTCGAGCTGTGGCACCAGCGTCGGGGATACCGCCACGGTGCTCGCCTCGGCATCCTCCAGCTGATGGGCTACCTCGGGCGCAGCCAGGTTCACGTTCACCGGGACTAGTACGAGATCGGCCCGCAGAACGGCAAACCACGCCACCAAGTGCTCGAAGACGTTGTCCATGAGCACGGCACACCGGCTCCGGGGCTCGGCCTGTGTCCGCAGGACTGCGGCCAGACCCGATACGGCCTCGTCGAACTGGGCAAACGTGAACGTCCGCCCCCGGTCGATCAGCGCCGGGCGGCCCCCGTACCGGTCGGCCAACTGATGGAGGAGGTCGGCGAGGGAACCGCAGTCGGGGTACCCGGGCAGAGGATGCTGTTCCATGGTCATGGCCTAGAGCCGGAACATGCGTATGAGCAAGGGGACCATGCCCCCCCACCATCCGATGCAGAACAACAGGTCGAATGCGGCACTGTCCCCCCACGTGGCGCGGGCTCGGCTCCAGAGCTCGTCGTCGATGCCCGGTCCCCCGGCATCGAGGGTGGAGTCCACGATGGTGATGACCAGATTCTGGGACTCGGTGAGCAACGGGATCGGCGTGCGGTCATCGACGGCGGCGATGGCTTCGATGGCCTCGGCCGACAGTCCCACCGTCCTGGCAATCTGCTCATGCTCCACCCACTCGTATCGGGATCGGCACGACGCCGCCAGCCGGAGCACCGCCGCCTCCCGATCGGGCGCCGGGAGCTCGGATCGGTACATGAGGGCGTCGATTGCCCTCACCCACAGCTGGAACCCCCGCTTGGAGTTGGCCACTACTCGAAGGATGTCCGGCGCGTTGTTCCGGTCCTCGAATTTCTCCAACAATCGGCGGACTTCGCCATCGGTGTCCTTCGAGCCCCGTAGGGGAAGGAGGGGGCCGCGAGTGTCGCGCTCCTCGACCCAGGTCATGGTGCACCACCGTCCCGGTGGCGTCGTGGGATGTACGGGGTCGCCGTCACGGGAGCCCCGCATGGGGAACGTCAACCTCGGTGGTGTATAGCGATGCGTCTCGTGCCTCTCGACGGTTTGCCTCCCCAAAGTTTGGTGCCACGCACATGAGGAGGGTTTGGCCATCCCTGCCCCCCAGCATGCAGGCGTATATGCCTTGTCCGGGAATGGTGATCTCCTCGCTGATCGCTCCTCCCTCCCCTATGCGCAGACACCGGCGGCCGAAGGCGTCAGCAACCCAGAGGTGACCCTCGGCATCGAGACAGCATCCGTCCGGTCCGATCGGGACCTCGGCATCCGGTGCGGGGGTCGGGGCCAGTTGCGCCCATATCCGTCGATCGGTGAGCGAACCGTCGGGCTGCACGGCGAACGCCGACAGTCGACAGCCCATCGTCTCGGCCACGATCAGCGTGCGGCCCTCGTCTGTTATCACCGTCCCATTGGGAAAGAGGAGGTCCTCGCCCACTGTTCTGGCCGAGCCGTCCACATCCACACAAACCAGCGGGCAGGCAGCCCGGCTCTCGCCTGCCGCTACGGCATAGCCGAAGTTCCCGACATAGGCGCGCCCCTCACCGTCAACGACCATATCGTTGAGATATCCGCGGCAGAGGCCAGTGAGATCGGCGTGCTCGGTCACCGAGCCATCGGGCCACTGCCGGAGCAGCCGGTGATCCTTCATCGAGGCCACCAACAGCGATCCGTCGGGCAACCATCCCAGCCCTGCCGGCTGCGCATCCACGGTCATCGCCACCTCGTGCTGCCCATCAGGACCAACGGCGAACACCGAGTGGCGGTGAAAGTCCGACACCCACCAACGGCCCTCGTGCCATCGTGGGCATTCGAAGAACGATCCTCCGTCGACCAGTAGTCTGACCTCCCGCTGCATCTCCATGGCAACTGTCTCCTCTTCTCTCATTCGGGCCGCTGCCCTTCCCCGTCTCTCGGCCGCCCACCACCCGGCCCATTGGCATCACAGCGTCAGATAGAGCCCTCCGCTTACATTCAGGACCTCGCCGGTGATGAACCCCGATCGTTCCGACGACAGGAATGCCACCGCCTCGGCGATGTCGTCAACTGCGGCGTGTCGGCCCAGCGGCACCTCGGCCTGTAATTCAGCCAGTCGCTCCGGCCGGCTGTCGGCAAATCTGGTTCCGGTCACCAGTCCCATCACCACCTCATTGCAGCGAATGCCGAACGGGCCCGCCTCCTTGGCAATACCCAGCATGAGGGCTCGGACCGCCGCCTTGGACATGGCGTAGGGGGGCTCCCTGACCGTGGCCACCACGTCGGGGGCGATGGACCCGATCATGACGATGCTCCCGCCGTGGGCATGCTTCATCCGTTCGACGGCTAGTACGCACGAGTACCAGCAGTTGTTGACGTTGGCGTAGAGAATCCGGTCGAACAAATCGGGGTCGTGTTCGAAGATGGGTTGCTGTACGTTCAGGGCCGCATTCCAGATGTATATGTGGAGCGCCCCCAGGCGCTCGTCGATGGCTTCGAACACCGTGTCGAATTGGTCTCGCTGTTCGATGTCCAGCACGAACTGTGCCCCCACCGATGCCGGCCATTGTGACTTGAGCTCCCGGACGACTTCATGCAGTCGTCCCGCATGCTTGTCGGTGGGTATCACCGTGGCTCCTCCGGCGGCGAGACGGTGGCACACGGCGCGACCGATCCCGGCCCCCGCTCCGGTGATAAGGGCCACGCGCCCGACAAAATCGCCGGGTCGCTGGCCCGGGGTGGCGGTCGGATCAGTCACGATGTCGGGCTGATACCCAAGAGGCGTCCGGTATTTTCTCTCATGACCGATCGAACATCGACCGGGTTCAGTCCCGCCAGCTGGTCGGCGAAATCCGCCGGTGTGGCCAGTCCCTCGGTATGGGGGTAGTCCGAACCGAACAGGACATGTCCGACACCGATCATCTCGGTCAGGGCCACTACATTCTCCTCATGGAACGGCGAGACATAGACGTGCTCCTTGAAGATCCGACTTGGTCGGTCGAGCACCGGCCCCCCGATCCAATTTCCGTGGCGGCCCATGCCCCGGTATTTGTCCATGGCGCTCAACAGGTAGTCGACCCACAACGATCCGTTCTCGATACTGGCCACCCGAATGCCCGGAAACCTTCCGAACAGGTTGTGCAGGACCAGGGCGGCCATGGTGTCCATGATGGGCCGGTCCCCGTACGAACAAGTCCATTGCCAGGCGGACATCCCTTGCACCGGAGGATTGGGCGGCTCCCCCCAGGCCGGCGAGATGAGCTCGTTATACCCGGAATTGGAGATGTGGAACACGACCAGGACGCCGGCTTCCTCGACTCGGGCCCAGAACTGGTCGAAGGTGGGGTCAGCAAGGGACCGGCCCAGGATCGGCGCCGGCCGGAGGTGGATCACTCGAGCACCACGGTCGAGGGACCATTCCAATTCCGCTATGGCCATGGGCAAGTCGATGAGACTGAGCAGGGGGGGCGAGAAGATCCGGTTCTGGAAGTTGAGGCCCCAGTCCTCGTCCAGCCAGCGGTTGAAGGCACGGAGGTTGGCGTAGAGCTGGCCGGGGTTGTGCATCATGAAATGTTCCACCCCGACACCGAGGGACGGAAGCATGATGGCCGCTTCGATGCCCTGCTCATCGAGTAGCCGAAGTCGGGCCGAGCGATCGGTGAATTCCGGGGCCATGTCCATTTCCAGCTGGTCGCGATCGACCAGGGTGTCACCGGACTTGATCAACCTCATTCGCTGGCGAAGGGACCCTGGGCGTCCGACACGATCGAACGCGTCGGCGGCCGTGAAATTGAAGTTGTAGGGCATGTCGCCCACGAAAATATGGTCGGCCCCGTCGGCTGACCGTTCGACCCTGACCGCTTGGTCCCGATATCGAGGTTCCATGAACCGGGTGAAGGCATCCCGTGGCTCGTAGTAGTGGTTGTCGGCATCGATCAGCCGGTACTCCAACTGCATCGCAATTCGACCTTTCTGTTTGGTGGACCCACTGCGATCCTGGGGGCATCGACCCGACCCTCCGGTGGTGGGGATCGCGATGGGTTGACCCATCTCATGGTGACGTCTACGACGAGGACCCGGTCGCCCCGTTCCCGGCACCGACCGGCTCGGACGTCATCGGGCTCCACCCGCCCATCAAGTGGTTGCCCCCATCGACATCGAGGACCACTCCGGTGATCCAGGACGCCTCCTCTGACAAGAAGAAGGCCACGGCCGCGGCTTGATCGTCCGGGTATCCGATCCGGCCCAGGAGAAGGTTCTTGCCCGCGGCGGCACCGTCGTCGTCCTCCCACATGGCCACATTTCCTTCGACCCGGGTGAGCCCCGGCGCCACCGCGTTCACCCGGACGCCTCGAGGGCCGAGGTCCCGGGCCAGGGTGCGGGTCAGGGCGTTGAGTGCGGCTTTGGCTGCGGTGTAGGCCGACATGGTCGGCGTGGTCTTGTGGACCGTTCCGCTCGAGATATTGACGATGGATCCCCCTCCGTCGGCGAGTCCGTGGCGCATTGCCTCTTGGACAAGGGCGATCGTTCCCCACGTGTTGAGGGTGATCGTCCCCAGGTAGTCGTCTCGTCCCATCGAGAGCACCGGACCGACATAGGGTGACCCCCCGACGCCGTTGACCAATGCGTCGACCCGCCCGAAACGCTCGATCGCCGTACGGATGAGCGCCCGTGGTGTCTCGTCATCCTCCAGCGAACCGGGAACGGCGGCTACGGATATGCCCTCGTCCCGAAGGGCCCGCTCCGTCTCGGCCAGTTTTTCAGATCCTCGGCGGTTGATGACGACCGATGCCCCCTCGCGCCCAAGGCGAAGGGCGCATGCGTGACCGATTCCCTGGGAAGACACCCCGGTGATGACGGCCACCTGACCCTCGAATCGCCTTGTTCTGTCCATAGTGCACTCTCCTTGTCCATGAGCAGCGAATCGCACGCTGCCCTGTCTGGCCTTCACTGACTGGGCTTCGCACGCTCTCGCCGGACCAGCGGCAGCACGCTCTCCCCCACTGCCTGGATCTGGTCGCGGATCTGTTCGGGCGGAATCCCGGGGACATGCACCCGCAGGTGCAGAGCATTCCGACCGGTGAAGCCCATGGCCTCGGTCAGGCGTTCGGCGATGACTTCGGGATCCTTGCTGGCAATGATCTCCGCTGCGCCCGAGATGGCCCCTCCCCGTGAGCGCGACGTGTTCTGGTATTCCTTGAACTTGGAATCGACGGCATCCGTGGGCAAGTCTCCGAGCCATATGAACCGGATCAGCACCTCAGGACCGGTGCCTCCAGCCGAGCGGTAGGCCTGGCTCAGATCCCGCTCGGTCTCGAGGGAGATGAGGGAGCTTCCGATGATGCCCGCCTGGCACCGGGCGGCACGACGGGCGGCCCCAGGGCTCATGGCCGCGCTGAGCACCGGGATCGGGTGCTCGACACATCGGGCGACTGCCGGATCCCGGCACAGATCGTCGTCGGCCGTTCCCGACAAGTGTTCCGTCACGAACTTGAGCACGGGCTCGAAGCGGCGGCCCAGATCGGCCTTGGTCGTCCCGAAGAGCTCGAAGTCGAGTTCGTTTCCTCCTGTGCCCAGGCCAACCCCGACGCGATCCGGATAGTTGACAGCGAGCCACGCCACCTCTTCGACAATGAGCGCCGGGGCACGAAAGAGGGCCAGCACCGGACAGGGGGCCACCCATCCATGGTCCATACCCGAGGCCAGCCAACCGGTGATCTGCAGCGGGTTGGGCACATTTCCGGCGATGCCCCCGTGGCGCTCGCTGACCATCAACCCGTCGAATCCCGATTCGACCGCCAGTGAGGCCTGCGCTTTCATCTCGTCAAGGGCCTCGATCGGGCCCAAGGCGTGTGGGTACAACCGAAACGAAATCGAGCCGTCGGCAAAGGGCTTCATCGGGTCAGACCACCACCCCTGCGTCTCCGGGCAATGCTTCAAGATCCTGTTCGGTCACCGAAGTTGCGGGTCGCTTGGGCAACACGACGACCGCATCGGCCTGGCACGTCAGCTCACTCCGCTGATTTCGGCCTGACAGGGCCAGTCCCACCTCGCCGATACGGCCCCGGTCAGAGATGGCGACGACCTCACCTTCCAACCAGTGGGTGTCCCCCACATAGTTCGCGCCCAGGTTGGTGACGCCGGACAGCTCACGCAGCCATCCACCGTCGCCCATCCAGTTGGTGACCAAGTGCGAGAACCAGGTCATCCGGGTGTGCGAGTAGTCGGTTGCGCTCAGCAGACCGAGGGATTCGGCAAACTTCTCATCCCAATGCCGCCGCTCGATGATGTCGGGCACCCCCCAGGCATCACTGGCATAGAGCTCTGGCCTCTGCCGGCGATTGGCATGGGCCAGAGCAAGCGCTTCTCCGCCGAGCGGCCCGGGGCCGACACCCGAGCGGTATTCGACCAGATCGGTCACCGTCAAGGGCCCCTTGACCAACGGGCCAAGGTGATTACCGACGGAGACATCTTCGATGTGCAGTGGTTCCGCCCCTCGGCAGGACTCGGTGTCGTACGCCCGCTCGATGTCGGCCAGGTACTCGGGGCCGTACTGGGTCCGTTGAACGGGGACCACGGCAGGTTTGGCCGCCGGGACGAGGCGAAATCGTCGGCTTCTGTCACGCACCGCATAGACCACGTCGTCGGCCGAGTACACGGTCCGTTCGGTGACGACGCAGGTCGGTCCCCCGGAATCTGACTCCACGGCGGCATCGAGGAGAACCTTGTCCCGATTGAGCCGGGTCCCCTCCCAGATCGGCCTGGTCAGAGCCCAGCGGTCGAGCAGGATGGTCTGTGCCCTTCCACCAGGCACTTGGTCCATATCCACCACGTCCTCAGGATCGGCAGGAGGCCGCGGCGTGCCGGTGGCCAATCCGAAGAGCGGAGGTGCACACAGCCCCGCTCGCGGGCTCTCCATCGCATATACGGGATCCGAATACAGGGGATTTCCGTCACCGTAAGCGCGAGCAAAGTGCCGAATCGCATCGGCCGAGGCGACCGTGACGTGGGGTGGCACGGTATCCCGAATGGGGCAGCCAACCCTCTGCACCAGCAGGGCAAATGCGTGGTGACCGGAAACGACGTCACGGTCATCCGACTCAGCGTTGTCATTGGCGCTGGACATCAATCAGGAAACCTCGCCACTCAACTCCTCCCACAGACGACCCTGAAGGGCGGTGAAGCCAGGATCGGCGCGCAACTCGGGACGTCGGGGGCGGTCGAACGGAATCTTGAAATCGGCCAATATTCGGCCCGGGCGCGCCGACATGACGACAACCCGATCGCCTAGCAGGATTGCCTCCTCCAAGGAGTGCGTGACGAAGAGCACCGTCCGCCTATCGGACTGCCAGAGGTCGAGAAGCTCGTCTTGAAGAACCATCCTGAGCATCGCATCCAGCGCGGCAAACGGTTCGTCCATCAGCAGCACTTCAGGTTCCACGGCCAGGGCTCGAGCAATGGAGACCCGCTGGCGCATTCCCCCCGACAGCGTATTGGGGAATGCGTCAGCGAAATCGGTGAGGCCAAGTTTGTCGATCCACTTCATGGCCGATGCCGTTGCCTCTTTCCTGGGGACGTGAGCCAGGTCCAGGCCGAATCGCACATTGGCCAGCACCGATTTCCAGGGATAGATGCTGTAGTCCTGGAACACCATGGCCACCGGGACCTTCCCGGTCCCTCCGGGAGAGATCTGGACCTCGCCCGCGGTCGGGTTGACCAGGCCGGCCACGATCCGGAGCAGCGTCGATTTCCCGCAGCCCGACGGGCCGACCAGACAGACGAACTCACCATCGCCCACGTCGAGGTCCATGGGGCCAAGGGCCTGGACCCGATCGCGCTTGGTGGCAAACACCCGCTCGACCTGCCTCACTGCGATCTTTGCGTCCCCGGGATCGACCAATTGAGACGTCACCTCCCGGATCGCTTCGCCTTCGGCCGCTGCGGGCACCATCGCGCCGCCCACTTCCGACGCCGGCACGGTCCGATGTCCATGTCGCCCGGCATTCCCGTTGACGGCAAGGCCTGCTCCGATCGTAGGTACGGGATCGTCCATTACTTCTCGGCGAGCACCTTCTTGACGATGGTGTTGCTCACCACCTGGTTGACGGTCAGCGGCTTCGTGTAGCTCAGGATTTGGCCGCCCACCTCGGTCCAGTCCTTCTGCAGGTCCGCGATGTAGACCTTCGAGTCCATCAGCGCCGGGGTGAACGTGTCCGGCGTGAAGGTCTTGACCGTTGCCACCGGGAGACCGGTCACCGAAGCCAGGGCCTGGACGGTGGCCGGGTTCTTGAGGTAGTCGCCCTGGAGGTAGGTCCTCTCCGTGCGGATCACAGCACGCAGGAACGCCGCTGCCACCTTGGGCTGGGACTTCATGAAGTCGCCGCTCAGTACCCAACCGCCGACGTCTTGGGTGGCCACGTTGGGAATCTTGTTGGCCAAGAGGATCGGGCTGGCGTAGGCGCGGACACCAGGCGTCGAGACCAGTGGGTCGTACAGGACCGAGAGGTCGAGGGATCCGGTTTGGAGGCCGACCAGCAGGTTGGCCCCGGACACGGTGCCGATGGTCGTCTTCTGCAGGGCCTCCTGAAGGGTCAAGCCCTTGCACTGCGACACCAGAGCAGCGTAATAGGTGATCAACGGACCGCCGGCTCCGACGGCCGAACCAAAGTCAAACACGGTCGTGCCGTTCTTCACCCCGGTCTTCAGCTTGCAGGCGTTGAATGTCCCGTCCTTCGAGAGCAAGCTATTGCGCGCCCAGATGCCCGTGGTGTCGTTGGCGGGGAGGCGTCCAAAGGGCAACACCCATCGGAAATCCCCTCCACCGGCCAGGGCATTGAACTGTCCGGCGCCGAATCCGAGGACGGCGGCCTGCAGGTGATTCGATTCGAGGAGAGCCGTCGCGTTGGCGTCGGTTGTCTTCGTGAAGTTCACCGTCAAGTTCTCCTTGGCGAACTCCCCGAAGTACTGGGCCAGCTGAGGGGCGAGGTAGGCCAACGTCGATCCGGACACGCCCTCACTCACGTTGATCGTCACCGGCGTCGATAGAGGCTTCGGGGCTGGCGTCCCAGGCTTCTGGACCGAACTGGTACTTGAAGTAGTTGTAGCTGCAGACGCCGGAAGGCTCAAGGCCGACACTGATAACAATGCGGCTATCCCAGCCACACACATCCGTACCCGAAACTTTTTCATGCCTTATCCCCTCATTGTTGATCGTTATGAGACACCATTAATCAGAGACAGATTCAAACCCCGATAGCCTCTGTCACCACGTACTGCTGCGGATTTTGTTTTAGTAGTAGCCTTTGGGCTCGTCCTTATGCCCGGCCCAGGGCGTTACTGCCCGACCGATAAGGTCGATGATCCGGGTAAAGACGACGCCGACGACGGCAACCGTGACGATCCCCACGTACATCGGCTTGGCCAGGAAGAGCGTCCAGGAGTTCCAGATCAGCACGCCAATTCCCTTGGTTCCTTCGACGAATTCGATGCCCACGACGACGAGGATCGCCGTTCCCGCTGACAGTCGGAGGCCGCTGAATATTTGGGGAAGTGAAGCCGGAAACAGGACATGGCGGAACAGTTGGCGTCGGTTTGCCCCAAATGACCGAGCCGCCTCTTGGTACGCCTCTTCCACGGACAGAATCGCCGCCATCGTCGATATCCACATGAAAAAGAAGACGGTCATGGCGATCAAGAGGACCAACGGCAGGTCACCGGTCCCAAAGATGAGAAGGAGCAGGGGCAGAAGAGCGAGCTTCGGAACGACGTAGAGGGCCACCAGAAGTGGATCGAGAGCGGCCCGAATCGTGCGAGACATGCCGAGGGCAAGTCCGGCTGCGACTCCGGTGATGACACCCAGCGGGAATCCCAACAGGACCCGTTCCATCGAAGCCCACAGATTGGTCTGGAGCTGACCAGACTGAATCATGCTGATCATGGTGCTCCACAGCGACAGGGGTGCAGGGAAGAACTGTGGATTGATGACGTTGGAGGCGGAAGCTACTTGCCACAGGACCAAGAACAAGATGGGTACCACGCAGCCCAAGGTCAGCTCGAGCCGCCGACGTCGCGTGTAGTACCGGCGGGGGTTCGCCTCTGCCGGCCCGGGCGCTCGGCGGATGACCTGAAGGGCCCCGCTGCCTTTCGACGACCCACCTCGGTGCGAGCGGGTCTCGGTGGTCATGGCCGCACTCGATGATGTGCTCCTCATCGGACCGTACCTCGCTCCTGGGTCGTCCCGCCTCCGGAAAGGGAGCCTTGGGCGAGGCGGCGGATGACCGGCAGTACCTCGGTCCCCAAGGCGACGATCTGTTCTCGGACGGCCGGCGCCGAGAGGCCCGGGAGATGGACGCGGAGGTTGATGGCGTCCACGCCGGCCTGGTCCTGAATGGCCACGATCCGCTCTGCCAGCTCGGCTGGTTCCGAGGAAACGACGGTCTGGTCTTCCGGAAATGCATTAGCCGCCGGTCCATTCGTCTCGTAGAAGCGCCGCTGATTGGCCACGGCCTCGCTCCGCGGCTCGCCCAACCACACGCGGCGAACCAGAACCTTGGAACCCGTACCACCCTCGTCGTCGAACGCCTTGCACATGGCCGAGACCTTTTCGACGCTCGACATGCCCTCCAGGAGGATCCCCGCACCGCAGGCAGCGGCCCGGCGCGCAGCAGTGAGCGATACCGCCGCGCTCAGCACCGGTATCGGACTCACCTTGCATTGCTGCAGCGCCCGATCCTCGTCCAGACCCCGGAGGTCGCGCCCTTGGAGCATGGCCACGATCGATCCCAGCTCTCGCTTGAATGAGGGCACGGCGTCAGCCAGTTCGAGTCCCATGGCCGTGAAGTCCAGCTCCATGGCCCCGGCTGCCACCCCGAGGCCCACCCGGCCCGGGTGGCGGGCGGCCAGCCAGGCCGCCTCCTCGGCGACCAGGGCGGTGGGTCGAAGAGGGAGAAGCAGCGGACAGGCCGCCGTCCAACCCACGGCGGAGTCCTCGAGAACGAAGGACGCCATCTGGAAGGGGTTGGGAATGTAGCCACCGACACCCCCGTGGTGCTCGCTCGTCATGATCCCGTCGAATCCCGCATCGAGACCCAACCGGGCCTGCGTGCACAGCTCGTTCACGACTCCGCCGGCGTCCAACTCGTTGTGCGGATAGAGCCGCAGCGACACCGATCCGCGAGCGAATGGCGCTCCGGTCTTTGCTCCGTGGTCAATCGCCATCAAGCCCCCTCCCCATCACGCCATGTGTGCATGGTCTGAACACTCATTGCGGCCTTACCTACCGATTGCGACGGCGGTTCGTCCCCGACCAGGTCATACGCTTATTAGTTGTAGACTAACTGCAAACATATGCTTAGCTTCACGCATTCGTCAAGAGTCGGGTCCCGAGCACCGGAGAAAGCGCCGACACGATGAGAGCAGGACCACCGGAGCGCCAGCAGGCCGGCGTTCAGAAACGTGAAGCCATCCCCCGCACGCCAGTGCCCGACGAACTGGATCCAGCATGGAAACTGAACTCCCCTTCGGGACGCGGCTCCATCAGGTAGCCCAAAAGACACCCGAGGTATCCGCCATCGTCTTCGCCGCCGCCGGCGGCAGCGAGACGTCGATTACGTGGGCGCAACTCGACCACCGATCCACCCAGGTGGCGCGGTCGCTCGCCGGGCGCGGGCTCCGGCAAGGGGACCTCCTGGCCATGGAACTCAAGAACTCCGCCGAGCTCCTGTTTGCCACATTCGCGGCATGGAAGGTCGGCGCTGTCCCCGTCCCGGTGCGCTGGGACCTTCCCGAGTGGGAGCTCACGAGGCTCCGGAAGGTGATCGGAGCCCGGTTGGTGCTCGACGCGACCAACGCCCAGTTGTTCGACGAGAGCCAGTCGGAGTCGACCGATCCACTTCCCGATGTCGTACCGCCTCACCACTCGGGAATCTGCAGCTCCGGCTCGACGGGATCGCCAAAGGTCATCCTGCGCAAGGCCCCGGCCGTGTTCGCCGAGGATGATCCGTCCACCTTGGCGGTGATGGAGTCGTGGGGTCCATTGCCCAGTCCCCAACTCGTCCTTACCCCTGGACCGATCTACCACAACAACGGGTTCTTGTCCGCGTCGGTCCTTCTGGCCGGCCACTCGATCGTATTGATGGAGCGCTTTCAGGCCGAGCGCATGGTCGATCTGATCGAACGATACCGAGTCACGGGATTTACCGGGGCCACGACGATGTTCCAGCGAATCGCACAGATCCCGGGCATATCCGATCGAGACCTCTCGAGCATCCAGTGGGTCATGCAGGGCGCCTCCGTCCTACCCCACTGGCTGGCGCGATGCTGGTTCGACCTCATTGGTCCCGAGCGTTTCTACATCTCCTACGGATCGAGCGAGGGCGCCGGAGCCGCTGCCTGTCGAGGAGATGAGTGGCTCCTCCACCCCGGCACCGTCGGGCGGCCGTGGGGCGGTACGTCCATCAAGATCTTGGACTCGGCCGGTACCGAGCTCGGTCCCGGGGAGATCGGAGAGATCTACATGAAGCCATCGGCTGGGATCGTCCACGGGTATCTCGGGGACGTTCCTGCGTCCCCGGTGACCGAGGAGGGTTTTACTACCATCGGTGACCTCGGTTGGCTCGAGGAAGGGGACTGGTTGTTCATTGCCGACCGACGGGTCGACATGATCATCAGCGGTGGCGTAAACGTGTACCCAGCTGAAATCGAAGCGGCTTTGAGTGAGCACCCGGCCATCGCCGACGTCGCCGTGGTCGGCCTCTCGGACGCCGAATGGGGCCGCAAGGTCCATGCCATCGTCCAACGTTCGGCTGCGGCGCCCCCTCTTTCAGAACGAGACGTGATCGACTTTGCCCGCACACGGCTGAGCCCCTACAAGGTGCCGAAATCCGTCGAGTTTGTGGACTCCATCCCTCGATCGGAGGCGACGAAGTTGAACCGATCCAGCCTGGTGGCCGAACGTGACGGCAGTCTCCAATCGCAGTAGCTCAAAGAAGCTCTCAAGCATTTCGACCAATACATCGGCTAACGTCATCACCCACAACCAGAGCATCTGGCTACGACGCGGATAACCATATGGTCCATTCATTCCGAGCCATCACCAGTACGGGTCATATCCTGCTCACCGGGGAACGCCCAGGGCATACTCAGGGGAGCCATCCTCGACATGACTGACCGGAGGGCTGACGTAGCCCGCATCCAGCTTGCCGTTTCCGTGATCGTACGGAACATACGCAGTGAGACGGTCGAGCGATACGTTGCGAATCGGGCCGCAGTCCCATTTGAGGACTTTCACGACGGTATCCTGCCGTTCATATATCGCTCACAACCGGTTCGGATCAGTGATCTGGCTCAGATGATGCAGCTCGAGACAACAACAGTTAGCCGTCGCCTGGCTGGCTTGGACAGGCAGGGCATCATTCGCCGAGACCCTCATCCGATAGATGGACGTTCTACCCTCGTGAGCCTCAGTCCGAAAGGCGAGGCAATATTCAGCGCAACCTCCAAGAGTTGGCTGGCCACGTTCAACGAAGTACTGGAGGATTGGGACGACGGTGCGGTCATTGCCTTCAGCGCATACTTGCTTGTTTTCTCCAAGGCGTTCGCGGCACTGGTCCAACAGGTCTCTCAAGAGGCCCTGGCCAGACAAGCCGACTTTTGGAATCGAAACGCCGACGGCTCGGGCGATGACTCGACCCCGAAGAGGCTCTAGTGCTATCGCTCACAATCCCTGTCACGGGTTCACGGAACCCTCGTTCATCGACCACGGTTGTGCCAGGGCCCTGGCTAGTAGTTTTGGGTGGGTGAGGTGTCCAACCTAGGGGGGGCGGTGCCACAAGATCGCGATGCCGAAGTCGCACGAATCCAGCTGGCGATGTCAGTAGTCGTTCGCAATGTCAGGAACCAAGCCCTCGGGCGCTATGTCGCGAGTCGGGGAGGGGTCTCATACGGGGACATCTACTACGGACTTCTCCCGTACGTGCATCGATCGCAACCGGTCCGCATCAGCGACCTGGCCGAGATGGTCCAACTGGAGATACCAACGGTGAGTCGGCACCTTGCCATCCTCAGCCAACAGGGCATCATCGCTCGTGAGCCTCACCCAGTCGATGGCCGGTCAATTCTGGTCAGCCTGACGCCTAAGGGTGAGGCTATTTTCGATGCAACCTTCCAAAGCTGGTTGGTGACGATTGACGAGGTCGCTGCCGGCTTGAACGATAACGAGCTGGAGGATTTCAGCAATTACTTGTCGGACTTCTCGCATTCCCTGGGCATGTTCGTAGAGAAGCTTTCCGAGCGATCGGCCAGTGCTTCCGACGAATCGACTGTGTCGGGCAAACCGAATGCCGGGACATGAACGTGGCGACACGGAAGTCGCAGTGCCTATCGGGGTGAGTGACGAAGCGACGAGTCCAAGGAACACCGCGCCGGCTGCTTCCAGGACCGTTGCTCTGCCTCCCCGCCGTTGAAGGACGCTCCAACCATCACGTCACCGAGAGCGCATCGCCGAGCTGATGAACGTCCTCTGTCCGACGCCAAAGGCCGGCGGCGCCGTCAGGAGATCAGCCAAACCGAACTGGATGGGCTGCGACGGGAGCAGGTCGAGCCATCCTCGCTGACTAGTCACGTTGCGACGATCGCATCAACGCGGCGGCCATCATCTCGAGAGCATGGACGGGTGAGATCCCGTACCTCCCAGCAGCATCCCACGCCCAGTCAGCGAGCGGTGAATCATCCAAGAGACCACTGAGACCGACGACATCCACTTCCGTGTGCTCCAGAACAGTCGATACCATGTGTCGCTCCTTTACCTATTGGTCGCCATGCGGCGAAGCCATCTTTGAACGGTTTCACACCACTGAGAGGAAGTGTTGGTTTCCGTTCACGGACTCATGTGCGTACTGAAACTCCCACAGTGACCGGCGTCGGGATAGATGGCGGCCACGACGTCGGCCTGACATGTGCCCATCGGTCAAGAAAGCTTCTCAGCGTCGCGCAGCACGGCCCGGAGTTTCGAGAGCCCGGCGCGGATGCGCGTCTTGGCCGTGCCCAGTGGGATGGCCTCCGAGGTGCTGATCTCGGAGGCGGTGCGCCCGTACAACGCGGCGAGCACGGTAGCCCGGCGTTGCTCTACCGGCAGTCCGGCGAGTGCCGTCTGCAGCTCGGGGCCGAGGTGGCCAAAGGTGGCGACGTCCTCGGCCGAGTTGCCGGACTTAGCCAGGCCCCGTGCCACCAGGGATTCGGGGTCGGTGGGAACGGCCCGGCGCTTGCGGATGGTGTCGATGGTCAGTCTCCGGGTGATGGTGAGCACCCAGCTGGTCACCGATCCTCGTCGGGCGTCATACACCGGCGCGTGCCGCCAGACACGCAACAGTGCTTCTTGGGCGACGTCCTCTGCGATGCCGGGATCGCCCAGCATGGCGATGGCCAACCCGTAGACCCGTTTTTGGTAGCGGCGCACGAACGCCACTGCGGAGCACTCGTTGCCCACGGCCATGCCCGCGATCAGCGCCTCGTCTGAAGGGTGTGGCCCTGACCGATCGATGCCCGGTGTCAGTACCGACGCAGTCGGACCAACATCGCGGAGCCGGGGCACGCCGCGACCGCCGAGAGACGGGGCATCTGCCCATCCCAGGCGTCCGCGCTCCAGGGCCACCCGTGGGATGCCGTCACCACGGGACCGACGCCCCACTCCTTGCCGTCGATCTTTCGTTGTAATCGTGCTCATTGTGGGAACTCCTCTACGGGAACTTCAGGCTAGGTGGGACCACCCGAATCCCTGGAATCATCACCCAAGTAATCGACAACATCGGTCCAGTAGTAACGGTAAGGCCGTCATGCGAGCATTTAATCGGTCAAATGACTTCATTGATCGAAAGGGTCGCGTTGGCACCGACTACAGCCATGGGGAAGGGCATGCATGAGGTCCATGGCATCCTGAGGAGGATCCACCCACGCGTCTTGGCGTTCCCGACCCAACAGGTTAAGGCGTGGTGGCCGATGCTACGTTTCGGTCTTAGGGCTCGGCTTCGACGAGGAGCGCCATCAGCTGCTCAGGCCTTCCGCCGATCGTCGAGGTTCATGAGTGCGTCTCGCAGTGCAGCTCGGCTTGTTATGCCCAGCTTGGGAAAGACCCGATAGAGGTGGGCGCCTACGGTCCGGTGGGAGAGGAATATTCTCTCCCCTATCTCCTTGTTGGTGAGGCCCGATGCCGCCAGCGTCGCCACCTCCCGTTCCTGGGGGGTGAGAAACTCCAACCCAATAGATGACGATCGCATCTTGTTCCGGGCTGTAGCGCCAAGCTCAGTTTCCGCTCTGATTGCCCAGGGTCTTGCCCCCATCCGAGTGAAAGCATCGAGCGCAGCAGCGAGATGTTCTCGTGATTCCACGATCGATCGGACCCGACGAAGGCGCTCGCCGTAACAGAGTTGAATTCGGGCAAAGTCGAATTGCCAGCGGCTTGCGCCGGTGATGGTGAGAGTTGCCTCGAACAGGTTGGAAGCCTGATTGTCGGGGGCCACGATGGCTGAGCACCCACCAACAATAAGGGCCATCCGGACTGAGAGTTCGGAAACACCTGCTTCGTGCATGGCGGTGACGTGGGCCATCGCCTGGGGAAGATGGTTTGTCCGGACAGCGGACTCCACAAGATCCAGGGCTATATGTAGCGCCAGCGGAACGTAGGAGGGCAGGACTCCCGGCGGGCTCAATCTCGTGGCGTGTTGGTAGGCAAGTTCAAATTCGCCTTGTCCGACAGCTGAAAGGATACGCACGTGATCAGCGTTCTCTTGAGCGTTAAGCATTCCTCGTGGGACGGCCCACCGGGTGATGCGGTCCGCGTGCTGTCGGCATGTTTCAACCTCCCCCCGTCCGGCAGCAACAAGCCCTAGACGATGAAACGCAATCCATTCCATGAGTTGATTGCCGTGGGTCTGACACAGATCGAGACTCTCTTCGGCCAGTTGTTCGGCCTCCTCCCACTGACCGGTCGCGAAATCATCGAGACTCAGTTGCTGCGAAGCGTTAATCGCCAGTGCGACCGCTCCTCCCTGCCTGCCGTCTTGAATGACCCGCCACATGGCGTCCCGGCAGCCAGCCAGTCGATCGACGGAGACGGCTGCTGAGCTCAGCCATGAGACGCTCCAGGCATTGACGTTTTTATCCAATCCGCCCATAGCTTGGTCGAGCTCATCAAGTACACGCCGGGTACCCAAGCGAACGGGGTCTGACATCAGCTGGCTGAGGAGGTACAGCTCGGTTGGCGCATTGGGCCCCAGCCGGTTCAAGGCGGCGAAGAACGACTCCCATAGCTCGGGGCGACGCCCCAACATACAAACAAGGAAAAGTGTTCCCAACGCATCGGCGCATGATTGGTCATGAACATGGGCCACCGCATCCCGATCTTCAATTGCACCGACGAGTAGCCGGTGGATCGTGTCGATGTGCCCTTCACCGTTAAGAAGCAAGTAGGCGCTGGTCGCTGCCGCGTAGAGGGAACCGCTCAGCTGCGGGTCCGCCTTGCGAGCTTCATCAAGCAGCTCCTGCGTGCTTCGCAGTCCGCCGGTTACGTTGGCACCGAGATATGCGGCCTCGAGAAGTCGGCAACTTCGATCGGTTTGGTGAGGGCTGAGATCGGCGGAGCGAGTCAAGGCGGCGACGGCGCCTACCGAGTCTCCTCGCCGGAATCTTCGCTGTGCCGACTGGTAGAGCAGCTCGGCTACACGTTCCTCAGGCTCATCGGTCGCTTCCGCAAGGTGCCATGCCTGACGGTCGGGCTGATCGTCAAGCGCCTCGGCCAACGATCGATGCGCTCTGAGTCTTTCACTGGACGCGGAGAGACCCACGATCGCGGATCGGATCAGTGGATGCCGGAATGCCAGTCGATAAGCATTCTCGTCAACCAATACCAGCTGGCGCCGCTCCGCTGGCGCAAGTCCTTCTGTGACGACGTGATCAGGAAGGGCTTTCTGGAGCAACCGAAGATCACCGGTACCGTCCAAGACCGCAAGCAAGAGAATTTGGCGCGTTTCCGGAGGAAGCCCGCTGATTCGAGACTCGAATATCGATTGGAGTCTGCGGCCGAGGCGCAGGACCCCTGGCAAGTCCTGGTGCGCGGCCCGCTCGGCGCTGCTCAACTCCCTCGGCAGCTCGAGGAGGGCGAGCGGGTTGCCGGCAGACTCAGCCAGGATTCGTTGACTGACTTGCGGTGCAATCTCGGGGAAGTGGACGCTCAAGAGGTTGGCAGCCGCCTGGTCGTCCAGCGCCCTCAACGTTCGCTCCGGCAACCCGTTGTAGTCAAAGAAGCTCTCGACCCCGAGGCGCGAGGCAGCGACGAACCCGACGCGAGTGCCCTCGAGACGGCGAGCAACAAAGCCCAAGACGACGGCGCTCGACCGGTCCACCCATTGCAGGTCATCGACAGTCACCAGCAAGGGTCGCACAGACCCAACGTGCTGGAGGAGCGAAAATACCGCATTGGAAACCAACAGCATGTCTGGCGTCGGGCCATCATCCAGGCCCAATGCCACACCAAGTGCGGTCCGGTGAGCAGCCGTCAAGAGCTCGAAGTCGTCCATCAGGGGCAGCACACTTTGGTTCAAAGCGGAAAAGCTCATCTCCGCTTCGAATTCGACACCGGTGGCTCGCACGTGCTGAGTCCCGCTCTTCGCAGCGAAGTCCGCAGCTGCGTCCAGAATTGCGGTCTTGCCGCTACCTGGTTCACCGAACACGATCAAAGAACCGCCCTGCAGCGCAGCATGACTTAGGAACGATCGAATAAAACCAAGCTCTTGCTCGCGTCCAACCAGGCCCCCGACAGCGCTCCATCCTGGCGTGCCGCTCTCGCCCATCTGTCCGCCCTCGATGTACAAAGGACCATTCCAAGTGAATGGTATCCCCATCGGCCAAGACTCGCCCCAGAGCGCACATCTCCTGTTCAGGACACTAATCTCCGACGACGAGTTACCCAAGACAGCGTCCCTTGCTTACCGAACGGCAACATGTTGCCCCGATGGTCCTCAATGTCCATTGACTAAGCGCCTTGCGCCCCCCACCGATGCACGGCCCAGCGCCGGCACCAGAGGGCCCCGACCCGGCCCGCCGGAACCGACCCGCTCGTCTACAGCCCTCTCCTACTCCCTGAGGAAGAGAAGCAGATCAGAGTTGAACTTATCCTGATGCGTGGTCGTCAACCCATGCGGGGCGCCCGGATAGACCATCTTCAGCGCGCCCGGAATGAGCTGGGCAGACTTCGTTGCAGAGTTTTCGACCGGGGAAAACTGATCTTCGTCGCCGTGAATGATCAGGGTTGGGACATCGAACTTCTTGAGGTCCTGAGTAAAGTCCGCCTGGGAGGACGCGGTGATGCTTTCGACCGCGTTCTTCAACCCCGACTGCATGCTCCATAGCCAGAACTGGTCCAAAACTCCCTGGGACACATTCGTACCCGACATGTTGGCGCCGTAGAAGGGAGCAGCCAATTTCTTGTAGAACTGCGAGTGGTCATTGGCGACACCAGACCTGATGTCGTCAAAAGCTTTCATGGGCACGCCACTCGGATTGGCTTTTGTCTGCACGAGAGTCGGCGTTATAGAGGACACCAGAACGGACTTCGCTACCCGATCCGTCCCGTGTCGGCCAATGTAGCGGGCAACGTCTCCGCCGCCCGTGGAATGGCCGACGAGCGTGACGTCTCTAAGGTCCAGTGAATCGATGACCGCAGCGAGGTCATCTGCGTAGCCGTCCATAGTGTTGCCAGTCGCACTCTGCGTGGACCGGCCGTGACCCCGGCGATCATGGGCAACCACGCGGTAACCGTGGTCGACAAAGAACAGCAGCTGTGGATCCCACGCGTCGGCGCTCAAGGGCCACCCGTGTACGAACAACACCGTGGGGCCGTCACCCCAGTCCTTGTAGTAGATCTCCGTGCCGTCGTCGGTGATAAGTGTGGTCATGTGCCGACCTCCTCAATTGCTCGCCTCAATGGGCCTGCGGAGCCGGTCGTCGGAGGCGAACCCCAGGTCGCACGGCTGATTCGCTCCTGGCTTCACCTTACGGAATCGGGTGCCCCGCATAATCGGTCAAATGACTCATTTCGCGTCAGAGGCGGTCGCTAGGGCTTCCAGTGGACGTGCGATCATCACTCTGGACCGGGGTGGAATGAGTGAAATGAGCACAAGCTGCGGACTCTCGTACCACGCACCACGGCGAGAAAGCGCGCCGGCACTTGAACTCGTCTTCGACCTCAACCGACCGAGGCCGACACACGCTGTTCGGCTGCTACGAACCGGCGTCCCTATGCCCAAACGTAGGAACAACACACTCTGCAGCCTGCCGAATCCGAAGCGCCCTCGACCTCTAATGGCGTTTGGTGGGTTGGCCGAGCGCCAGAGGGGGTGTGTTGCACGCGATGGCCCCACGTGCTGAAAGCGGGCTGAGGCAGAAGACGAATTCGTAGACGCCATCATCGGCAAGGTCATTTGTGGGAATAGCTTCGCCGATGCGAATGCCGAACCGAGTCGACAGCTCCTGGTGACAGGGCATGATGAAGCCTCGAGTCAGCTGGGGATCTACGACCTCGAAACACCACGAGTCGCTCCCTATGAGGGCCGGACGTCGGTCGGCCAGGTAGCGGCACTCTCGTAGAAATGGTCCAGGCGGCCCGGCTCCTTTGTAGCGTTCAGGGTCGGCTTCGATGAGCTCGCGCCATCCGGTACGCAACAAGATCACATCGCCGGGTCCGATCGGCGACGTTACGCCTTCCCACGCCAGTGCGGTTTCAATGTCCTCGACTGTGATCCGATAGTTCTCCCTTAGGATCGGCCGTCCTGTCGGCGCAATCTCAAAGGCGTCGGACTGACTGCTCGCCACCACTGAACCGACCACATCGACCAAAACCCCCCGGGTTACGATCGGTCCCATCGTCTCAGCGCCAAGGTGTGTTGTACCCGACGTCCGGGCGATCTCCGGTCCCAGGAAGCCGTTGTAGAACATGTCGCCCACGCCAACGTGGTGGAGACCGTTGACCTTCGTCCCCATGTTGTAAGTGAGCGAGACTCGCTCCTCGTGGACGCTCATCCGGCCAGGGCCCCGGGGCTTAGCCCTGGTGAGGATGCCGCCGAAGTCCTCGGCCGGCGAATAGCCGGTCACAACGAGGTGCTGATCGTAGGTGCGATCACCCCAGGCCGGAAAACCATTCACCATGGTCTCCCCCAGACTGTACGTCTGCACTGGTTCGTCCAGGTTGAGCAACGCCAATGCCTGCGCCGTCTTCTCGGCAGTCACCTCATTAAATGAACCCCGCTCATCGCCGGATCCGTAGGGCCCAGGAACCCAGGCACCCTGCTCGACCGCGGCGACGTCGAACATTGTGTCGTCAAAAACCTTGGCGGCTGCGCCGCGCAGTTCGCTCACGTCACCTCCGATGCCTATGACCCAACACTCAGGGTGTGCCGTTGCCAACTGGCTACACCCCGTACGGATTCGACCTCACCAGGTAGCCGCCTGATCACGCGAACAGCCGTTCGGCGTTGTCCCGCATGACCAGGCGAATCTCGTCGTCGCTCCGGTTCTCGATGAGGCCGGCAAAGTCGGCGGGCCGGGCGAGTCCCTCGGGATGAGGGTAGTCGGAACCGAAGAGCACCTGGGAGGCACCGATGCGGTCGATGAGCGCCTCCACGTCGTCCTCGGGGAACGGCGACACATAGCAGTGAGCTCGGAACGTGTCGCTCGGACGCCCGGTCGGGCGGCCACCGACCCAGGGCCCATAGCGGCCCATGCCCTTCTTCTTGTCGAGCAGGGTGAGCAAGTAGGACACCCAGTCGGAACCGTTTTCGATGCTGAGCGCGTACAGATTTGGGAATCGACCAAACAGGTTGCCGTAGATGAGCGCGCCAAAGGTCTCCATGATCGGCCGGTCACCGTGCACGAAGGCCCACTGGAACGCAGACATTTCCCGAACCGGAGGATCGGGGTCCTCGCCCCAGGCCAGTGAAACCTCAGGATAGCGGTAGTCGTTGATGTGGAAGGCAACCGGCACGCGAGCCTCGTCGAGGCGCGCCCAAAACGGATCGTAGTAAGGATCGGCCGGAGACCGGCCACTGCCAGTAGGGCCCGGACGCAGGTGGATGAGCCGGGCACCGAGAGACAGCACTCGGTCCAGTTCGGCCACCGCTCTGTCCACGTCGAGTAAGGACAGCAGCGGTGGGGCGATGATCCGGCCATCGCGAGCAAAACCCCATTCGTCGTCGAGCCAGCGGTTGAACGCCCGGAGGTTGGCGTAGGTCTGATCTACGTCACCGACCATCGTCTGTTCCACGCTTGCACCGAACGTCGGTAAGAGTATGGCCGTCTCGATCCCCTGTTCCTCCATCAGGCCGATCCGATCCTCCCGGTGCTGGAAGGCGGCCAGCATGTGGTCAGTGGAATAGGAGTCCCCCCAGGTGATCTCGGACGAGATCGCCTTCTTGCGGAGCAGATCATGCATTGAGCCAGGTGGATTGGTCTTATCAAACTTGAGGTCCATGAACCGATAGGGATGGTCGCCTACCCTCACCGACCATTCTCCGTCTGCGTTCCGTTGGGCAGAGATGGCCCGTTCCGCGTCAGCCGGGCCCATGTAACGGGTGAAGCAGTCTGGCGTTTCGTAATAATGGTTGTCGGCATCAAAGAGTAAGTAGTTGAGCCCAGACATTCCCGTACCTCCTCGTTTGGTTATGGCGTTAGATACCAACCACCACTGACGTTAATGATCTGGCCGGTAATGTGAGCGGCCTGGTCAGAGATCAGGAATCCGATGGTATTGGCCACGTCCTCAGGCTCCCCGTGGCGCCGCAAAGGCGTGGCGTCGACAAAATGCTGGTACCGGTCGGCTTGTTTGTCGACCCACTTCGAACGCACAAGGCCCGGGGCCACGGCGTTGCAACGGATGCCGAAGGGCCCTCCCTCGATGGCAGCGGCTCGAGTGAGGTCGTGCAAACCTGCTTTGGCCGCCGAATACGGTCCCTCTCTGCCACGACCTCCGATGTAGGCCGCAACAGACGTGACGTTGACGATGGAACCCCATCCACGGTCTCGCATACCCGGCATGAGCATCCTCATGAGGTACCACGGGGCGGTCAGGTCAACATCGATCACCCGGTCCCAGTCGGCTGGCTCGAAGTCGAATATGGTGCCCTGGACATTGACGGCAGCGCTGTTCACGAGGATGTCAATCGGCCCCAGCTCGGCCTGGGCCCGGGCTAGTCCCTCGTCGGTTGCTCCCCGGTCGGCAACGTCAGCCACCACAGGAAAGGCCGGGGTCCCGAACTCCTCAGTCAGGGTGTGCACTGTCGCGTGAGTACGCCGCTCGTGTTCGTCGAGCACCACAACCGCCGCCCCCCGGGCAGCCAGCATCCTGCAGGTCGCGGATCCGATCGCCGCGCCGGCTCCACCCGTCACCAGCGCAACCCGTCCCATGAACTCGTCGGTATTGGCACCTGCCAACGCGCCGCTATCACCGACTCCTCGTGGATCAATGCTTTGAGCCACTACCCACTCGCCTGCCTTCCAACGATCACCGGCCGATGGCCTTGACCAACTCCGATGACCAGCGCTAAATGAGACACGCATTTGGCGCCGGCTGTCAATTCGCTGGGCACGAGCACCGCTTGCGTCAATCGTTCTGAGATTCCAGCCTGCGATCGAATGCCGCAACGACCGGAGGGAGTTGACATAGGGGCCTCAGGTTCTGTCATCAATGAAGAACGCCTCAGGTAGATAGTCGCCATCAGGTTTCGATCGGTTCTCGTGGACCGTCAACAAGGGAGGAGGGCCGCGGCGAGTTCGAATTGCATACTGGCTCGTACGGTCGTGCGATGGTCCGGGTAGCGGAGGATTTCGGTAACCGTGAGCGATGCGTCCCATCGCGCGCACGTGGGGATCTTTGACGCGATCGTCAGAGACGACGCGGAACTAGCCAAAAATCGAATGCGGACCCATCTCAACGCGATCGCTCGCATTCGCTTGCTTGGCGATCAGCGAGTTGTCCAGTAATCGAATGCCTCGGTGTCGAGAGGGCCAACCCACTCCCCGACCGGCACTGGTGTCTTGAAGGGCCCAAGAACCCCCTCGGCCACCGCCTTTCTCTCCCCTAGCGGGCACCTCGCAGCGATGCTATCCCCGGTTGAATGTCCGGCATCCCCCAGTTGAATGTCCGGCATCGATACGTACTAACGTCGCCACGATAAGACCCAGAGAGGGGTTTGGGACACGATGACGACCCTCCGTTCGGCCGCGGAGATGCAAGAACATCTGGTCAAAGCGGTGAAGGCTCTCTGCCTGGGCGAGACTACGTCGGTGGAAGCCATTCAGGCTCTCGTCCCCAGTTTCCCTTGCGTTCCGCAATATCCGAAGGCGAACTTTGGTGCCGCCTGCTAGGAGTCGGGCCGAGAACGGACAGCATGCCGCGGCTCCGGGCTTCCGGCGCCTCTTCGAGCCCCTCGCCATCGGGAATTTTACGATCCGCAACCGGATCGTAAACACGACGCACGGCACGGGGCTCGGCGAAGAGCGAGACCTCCGCTACTTGCATGAGCGGGCTCGAGGCGGCGCAGCCCTGCTCGGCGTAAACGCAAGTACCGGCGTCTACAGCTACCCCATCGGCGCTGGACCTCGCACTACGACACCCGATTGGGACGGTAAAGCGCTCTCGCCGGTCAGCTCCGGGGGAATCGCGCGATACGACGAAATTGTGATCCCGTGGACGCGCCGCCGGGCCCAAGTCGTCCATTCGGAAGGAGCGGCGTGTTATGCACAGGTGTACCACCCTGGTGCCGCTCGCCACCTCGCCAGTACTGGTCCCGCTCTCGCACCCTCCGCAGTGCAGGATCCGTACGAGGCTCACATGCCGCACGCGCTGCGAGACGATGAGATCGAGGAACTCGTGTGGGCATTTGCGCATGGGATACGCCGCGCCCACGAAGGTGGCATGGACGCGGCGGAGATTCATGGCGCACATGGCTACTTGGTCAATGAGTTCCTATCGCCCTATTTCAATCGCCGCGAGGATAAGTGGGGCGGTTCCCGCGAGAACCGAGCGCGGTTTGCGCTCGCCATCATCGAGGCCGCCCGTACGATGGTTGGTCCTGATTTCCCGCTCGGTATCCGCGTCGGCATAGAAGGGGACGGCCTCAAGCGTGGCCTCACCATCGAGGAACTTGTCGAGACGAGCCGCCTTCTCGCCCCACACGTCGAATACATCAGCGTCAGCGGCGGCAGCTATTCGGGCTTCGGCGACGGAGTAGAACTCGCGTATGTAAGCCCGTGGTACAGGGAGCCGGGGTTCAATGTACCAGCCGCGACCGCGGTCAAAGCGGCCGTCGACGTGCCCGTCATCGTGACCGGCCGCGTGGCTGATGCTTCGCTCGCAGAGAGCATCCTGGCTGAAGGCGGAGCCGACATGATCGGCATGGTGCGGGCGCTCATCGCCGACCCCGAGCTGCCCAAGAAGGCTCGGGCGGGACGCGTCGACGAGATCCGCATGTGTGTCGGCATGTCGGAATGCCACGCCATCGGACCGCATCGCGTGCCAGTGACCTGCGCCGTGAACGCTGCCGCAGCGCGCGAGGCCGAGATGGAGATAACGCCGTCCGACGTGCAGAAGACCGTTGTCATCGTCGGTGCTGGCCCCGCTGGTATGGAAGCGGCGCGTGTGGCTGCTCTGCGCGGTCATCGCGTGTACCTTGCTGACGCGCATCGAAGGATCGGGGGCACTCCCGCCGTGCTAGCCCTTGACCCCAATCGGCGCAATCTACGCGACCACGCTGCCTACTTCGAGACGCAACTGCGGAAGCTGGGCATCGTGTTCATGCTGGGCAACGAGGTCACTGCGGAAGAACTCCTTGAGTTCTCCCCGGACGCGGTGATAGTGGCCACTGGGGGTCGGCCACTCCTTCCCGACGTGCCAGGCATGAAGGAGAACAACGTCTTGAACGTGCTCGAGGTATTGCGCGGCGCGCAAACAGCGTCACGTGTAGTGGTGGTCGGTGGTCTTGACAAGCACCTCGGACCGCCCACCATCGCCGAGTTCCTTGCTGATCAGGGAAAGGAGGTCGAACTTGTCTCGGAACAGTTCGATTTCGCTCAGGGTGTCGAGGACGGAACCCGGCTGCCGCTGTTCCAGCGCCTGCGTATGAAGGGTGTGCGTATATCGATGTTGAACAAGGTGTGCCGTGTCGAGGACCATGCCGTAGTGGCGACGGACATGTTCACTAAACGGGACCGGCGGATCGACGATGCGAGCGTTGTGTTGGCGTGCGGCTTCGTGCCTGACCATCGTCTGGCGCAGGCTCTCGAAGCGGGCATCCCCCAGGTGCAGGTGGTGGGCGACGCACTCGCGCCGCGGCGCATGATGCACGCGACGCTTGAGGGTGCCCGCGCCGCCATGGCGATCTGATCTGCACCTGCGGCGGCCTTCCGAGTGAAATCCATCGGCTCAGTGTCCACTGAGGTATGGACTTCTTCAGTGGCACATGGAACAGGTCCTTGACATAGTTCTATGAGGAATAGTCTGCCATTCACTACGTATCCGGAAAAAGAGGACGATACTGACCATGAAGTTCTCGATGATCTTCGAAGCCCAGCTCAACCACCCTACCGTCGAGCACGAGCACCAGGTGATCCTGGACTGCGTCGACCAGGCGGTGTTCGGCGAGAAGATGGGGTTCGACCGGGTGTGGGCAGTGGAGCACCACGCGCTCAAGTGGTACGCCCACATGAGCGCACCGGAGACCTTCCTGGCCTACGTGGCGGCCAAGACGGAGCGCATCCGTATTGGGCACGGGGTGGTGTGTATGCCCTTCGGCTACAACCACCCGGTCCGGGCGGCCGAACGTGCCGCCATGCTCGACGTCCTCTCGGGGGGACGCCTCGACCTGGGCGCCGGCCGGGGCGCCACGCTACAGGAGATGTCACTGTGCGGCGTAGAGCCGGGAAAGACGTACGGCGAGGTCGAAGAGGCGCTGCGCATGATCGGCGCCATGTGGCTTACCGACGAGTTCGAGTGGCACGGCCTCTTGGACATCGAGCCCCATCCCGTGCTCCCCCGCCCGGTGCAGACGCCGCACCCCCCGCTATTCATGGCCTGCACCAAACAGAGCACGGTGGAGCTGGCCGCCGACTATGGCATCGGCGCACTGGTCCTGGGCTTCGCCGGGGTGGACGAGGTTGCCCACCTGAACCAGTTGTACCGCAGCGCCGTGGAGCACAGGGATGGGAGCCGGTTCGTCGCGACCGTCCGCAACGATCACTTCAGCGCCTTGTGCCCCACCATCGTCCTTGACGACGCCGACGAAGCACTGCGCGTGGGCGCTCGCGGCCAGCGTTTCTTTGCCGAGTCGATCGGGCACTGGTATGGCAACGCCCCCCCGCCGGCCCAAGACACCGAGGATGACGACAACGTGGCCGCCATCAAGGCGGATGCCGACGCCATGGTGGCCAAGCTGCACGAGGCCAACATCCCAGTGCGCCCGTCGACCCTCGGGACCTACAACGTCAACCATGCCTACGGCACCGTGGACCACGCCATCGACTACGTGCAACGCCTGGAAGAGGCCGGCGTGGATGAGATCATGTGCCTCATCCAGATGGGTACGATTCCTCAGGAGATCTGTCTCGAGACCATCCGCAATTGGGGCGAGAAGGTCATCCCTTACTTCCGCGACCGGGAGACGCAGGGCTGATGGGGGGCGTCACTCTCGCCGACGCGGGCAAGACCATCTGCGTAACCTGCGGCCCATGAACCTATGGAACGGTGGATCATGACCGTCGACCCCACCACTCGCAGCGTCATCGAGGCGATGGCTCGCGCCTTCCCCGATGTCACCCTGTACGAGGCGGCCGAATCCCGGCACCTGATGGCCCAGTTACCCCGTCCACCCGAGTCGGAGCCCGTTCACGAGGTGACCGACGGAAGCTTCGATGGACCGGGGGGACCGGTTCCCGTCCGCATCTACCGCCCGGCTGAAGGAGTGCTCCCAGTCGTGGTGTTCTGCCACGGTGGCGGCTGGGTCCTGTGCAACCTCGATACGCACGACGACCTCTGCCGGTCGCTGGCCAACGGCACTGGCGCCGTCGTGGTGTCGGTCGACTACCGCCAACCGCCCGAGCACCCGTTCCCAGCCGCGGTCGACGACGCATATGGCGCGCTTCAGTGGGTGGCGGGCCACGCCGACGCGCTCGGGGTCGACCAAGGCCGCCTGGCCGTCGCCGGTGACAGCGCGGGGGGAACCTGGCCGCCGCCGTCTGCCTGATGGCGCGCCACCGACGCGGTCCTCCCGTCCGGTTCCAGTTGCTCATCTATCCGGTGCTGGCTCACGCATTCGACACGGACTCCTACCTGAACAAGGCAACGGGATATTTCCTCACGGCCGAACATATGCGCTGGTATTGGGACCAGTACCTGGCCGACCCGGCCGATGGCCGGAACCAGTATGCGTCGCCGCTCTTCGCCGAAGACCTGAGTGGGCTGCCCGCCGCACACATCATCACCGGTGAGCATGATCCGCTGCGGGACGAGGGCGAGGCCTACGCCGATCGCCTCCGGGATGCGGGCGTCGACGTCACCAACGTCCGCTACGGGGGGATGTTCCACGGGTTCTTCACCCTAGGTCGAGTCCTGCCCGCGGCCACCCTGGCCACGTCCACCGCCCACGCCGCACTCCGCGCTGCGCTCGAGCCCGAAGGGGCTCCATGACGGAACCGTACCGCCAACCGTCGACCGGCGTCCTGATCACGGGTGGCGCCTCGGGCATCGGTCTGGCCAGTGCCG
This sequence comes from uncultured Acidimicrobiaceae bacterium, assembly GCA_963781305.1. Lineage (GTDB taxonomy): Bacteria > Actinomycetota > Acidimicrobiia > Acidimicrobiales > RAAP-2 > DASXMT01. The sequence goes on along the minus strand of CAWAFL010000011.1, from coordinate 438,117 downwards.
AGGCCGTGGCCGCGGTGGGCCGGTCGGTGGCACTGGTCGATCGCGACGGCGACCGGGCCCGTGATGCGGCGGCGCGGATCGCCCAGGAGCACCATGTAGACACGGTGGGATGGGAGGCGGACGTGACTGCTGACGCCGAGGTGCTGGCCGAGGTCGTGGCCGCCTGTGGCACTGCCATCGGCCCCATCGGCGGGCTGGTCCACGCCGCCGGCGCCGTGCTGGTGGCCACGGTCGACGAGATCACCGTTGCACAGTGGGATTCGGTGCTCGACGTCAACCTTCGGGCCTACGTGATGATCAGTCAGGCCGTGCTCCCCGAGATCCGGCGGGCTGGTCCCGGCGGTTCGATCGTTGGCATCTCTTCAATCGAGGCACTCCTCGGCCAGCCGACCATCCCGGCCTACTGCGCGTCGAAGGCCGGGGTGCTCGGGGCCACGCGTTCGATGGCGCAGCTCCTGGCACCGCAGGGGATCCGAGTCAATGCAGTATGTCCAGGCTATGTGTTGACACCGATGCTGGCTCCCGCGCTCGCTCGGCCCGGCGTCCAGGAAGGCATGGTAGGCCGCACCCCGCTCGGGCGCCTGGCCGAGCCGATAGAGATCGGTCGGGTGGTCAGGTTTCTGCTGTCCGACGACGCTAGCTACGTGACGGGCATCGAACTGGTCGTTGACGGTGGACTCACCCACATGGGCTAACTCTTCATTGTCACCGGGTCGCCGCATTCACTTCGGGGCACTCGGATTCGTGCGCGTCCACAGGATGGACGACGTCGCAAAGGACGCGAAGGTCCTTGTGCGCCATCACCAGCCCGCAGTGCTTCGCCCATGTCACCCCTCCGCGGTTCAGCTTCTCCGACCGGGCGGTCATCCTGCTGCTCTCCGGGCTCGTCCGCGCCGACGGTGTCGTCGTTCCTCGTCATTGCGAAGACGATCCTCAAGTGGCACCGCCGCCTCGTCCGAGGATACTGGGCTACCTACCGCCCGCTCGGCTCCGAAGTCGGCGCTCGTGGGTGGGCCGGCGACCGCTGTCATGTCATCTGCTCCTTCATGACCACGGACATGTCTCCGCGTCGCAGATCACAACGCCGGTGGCGGCCCAGGCCGGATGAATACCCCAGCGAGGAAGATCGACATCCGTTGAGCCACCGCGAGCGCACGTTCGGAATCGGCCCATACACGCCGCCCGAGAGACCGAAGATCGAGTTGTGGGCGATCCGGACTGCGTCCTCGTCGTAGCGGATCACAATGAGTACCGGACCGAACAACTCAGCGTGAGCGATCTCGCTGTCACTGAGCCGCCCGAGCCCGAGGGTCACAGCCTGGAGTCATTGACCGAAGGCGAACCGCCGCCAGTGAAGTCGGGGACGGGCCTAGCTGTCCTTATCGTCCTTCGCGATCTGGTCCTTCATGCGGGCGAGCAGTCCTTGTCGGTTGGCCTCCGCCGTCTGGGTGTGCCCGGCCAGCGCCTGAAGCTCGGTTCCGGCCCGGATCGCTGCGCGGGCGCCCCATACGTCGAAGGCCCGATGGATGCTTCGCTTGTTGATCTGAGCGAGGTCACTGGGCACCCCGGCCACCCTTTCGGCCACGGCGAGCACCGAGGTCTCGAGCTCGTCGGCCGGGAATGACCGGTTGGCGAAGCCGACGGCGGCGGCCTCCACTCCGGACATCGGATCGCCGGTCAAGACCAGCTCCATGGCCCGGCGCATGCCCAGGAGCACGGTGTGGTACTGCCAGTCGGGCGGGCTCATGACCCGTACGACCGGGTAGCTGATTTCGGCATCGTCGGCCACGTAGACCAGGTCGCAAGCCGACGCCAGCTCGGTCGCGCCAGCGATGGCGTACCCGTGGACCTGGGCGATCACCGGCTTGGCCAGGTCCCAGATGCTGAACCAGGTGTCGTTGCACTGGCGGGCCCACTGACCATCACCCGGCGCGGAGTAGAACGGCGCGCCCTCCATCATGGGAGCGCCGGCAAGGTCGTAACCGGCCGAGAAGCAGGGTCCCGATCCTCGGATGACCGTGACCCGTACATCGGGATCGTGGTCGTGACCACGGAGCACATCGAGCATCTCGACCCGCATCTGCGTCGAGATGGCATTGCGCTTCTCCGGCCGGTTGAGGGTGATCCGTGCGACGTGTTCGGCCGGAGAGTCGACGACGATGGTCTGGTAACTCACGACCCGTCCCGCAGCGAGGCCATCAGACGGAGCTCCTCGACTCCTGCCGCGTCGACGATCAGCCCGGTGGTGAGGGCCGGCGGCGCCCAGGTAGCCCAGCGGCGACGTATGCGCTGCTCGTCACCGAGGAACGCCGACTGCTCAAGGTAGTCGTCGGGTACTGCGGCCACGGCCTCGTCCTTACGACCCGCCAGCCACAGTTCCTGGATGCGCTCCGCCTCGGTGGGGAAGCCCTTCCTCTCCATGGCCTCCCGGTGGAAGTTGTGGGTGGCGCTGCCCATGCCCCCAACGTACATGGCGGTCAGCGGTCGCATTCGGTCCAGCGCTCCGGCCACGTCTCCGGTGAGCTGCATGGACACGCCGGTGAAGATCTCGAAGCCTGGAGGCCGCCCCCCGCGCTTCTCCCATCCGGACTCCAGCTGCTTAGTGTGGGCGCCATCGGAACCGAGCCCCATGGGCAGCCAGCCGTCGCCGACTTCGGCGCACAGCTCAGTGTTGCGGGGTCCCCCCGACGCCAGCCAGAGCGGAATGGGTGCCGAAGCATGCAGGATCGAGCGCAGAGCCTTGCCCTGCCCTGTCGATCCCGGCCCCCGATACGGGAGGGAGATCTCCGGTCCCACGTGGGTGACCGGGGCCTCGCGGTCGATCACCTTGCGCACGATGGCCAAGTAGTCCCGCAGCCGATCGGTGGGACGGCCCCACGGCTGGCCATACCATCCCTCGACGATCTGGGGCCCCGAGACGCCAACGCCGATGATGACCCTCCCTCCGCCGGCCAAGGCGTCGATGGTCATGGCGTGCATGGCCAGTGTGGCTGGAGGTCGGGCGGCAAGTTGGGCAATCGCCGTCCCCAATTTGATCCGGCGGGTGCAACCGGCCAGATAGGCAAGGGGCGAGAGGGCATCGGTGCCGTACGCTTCGGCGCTCCACACCGAGTGGTATCCAAGGTCGTCTGCCGCCTGGACGAGATCCACGGGAACCGTCAGCTCGGCTGACCGGTACAGGTTCAGTCGCAGGGCGATGTGCATGAATGTCACCCTAAGTCAGGCTGAAGGTCACCGTATTGTCTGTGCCATGACTAGGTAGAACTGGGTAGATCGCTCTGGGACACTTCCCAACCGAAGTCGGCCTTGCCTTGGTTGCCACTGGAGGCGGCAGACATCGGGCGGGTCATGCACCTGAACGGCGGATCCAGCTTCGAGACAGCGCGAGTGGTTCTACCTTCCCGTCTGCCCATCGATGAGCTCGCGGAGGATGTCCGCGTGACCTGCGTGACGAGCAGTTTCCTCCAAGAGGTGGAAAAGCACCCAGCGCAGATTGACTGGCGGGTCGGCATAGAAACCACGGCAGACCTCCTCCAGACTCGCTCCGGCGAACGCAATGATGTCGACACTGCTCCAGGTTTCCCGGTAGAAGTCGACCGCGGACACCAGCGCGTCGCTGGGAACTGGTACATCATCGGAGATCTCAACCTCCTGTCCGGCGAAGCGATAGAGCACCCAAGTGATCTCCGCGCGAGCCATGTGCTTGATCAGCCACAACAAGCTCGTGCCGCTGGCGACGGGTGATCGCCGGGCATCCACCTCTCCGACTCGGGCGACCTTGCGCACGAGTGAGTCCCGCTGATACTGCAAGAGCCCGTGCAGGGTCTCGGACTCGCCAGCCTGCAGACGCGGAGGCTTCTGATCGGGCACCCCCCAAGATCATAGTGACCGGACCAGCCGACAGCTCTTCCGCCATCTTCTTCACTGAGCGGGCCGTCATTGCCCTGTGGGACACCGACGCCGACACCGTCCTTCGTATTGAGCCCAGCTCTCCGTCAGATCGATTCCGCGGGGTAGAGAAGGCGCTTGTGCTCGATGATCACCTGCCGATCCTTCGAGGCGAATGAGCGAGCTTGCTCGACGGCCGTCTCCAATAGTCCTCCCTCTGATCCCACGTCGTGGGCGATGCCAGCATCCAACGCTTCGATTCCACCGAAGCGGCGGCCAGTAAGAAGGGCGTCACGAAGAGTTGCTGACGGAAGGTGAGCAGCGACGACCCGGAACATCTCGGGCGTCAAAGGAAGGCCGAGGTCGACTTCGGGAAGGCACCAGTATCCTCGGTCCTCTCGCATGAACACGAAGTCGTGCGCGGTGGCCAGCATGGCCCCGGCGGCGAATGCGTGTCCGTTCACTGCCGAGACGGTGATAGCCGGAAAGTGAAGAACTCGGTCGAGAAGGCGGTGGACATCGGGGAGGAAGGCAGAATCACTCGCCCCTGGACCCTGCATCCAGTCGAGATCCAACCCGTTCGAGTAGAACTTTCCCGATCCGGTGGTTACCAGTGCGCACGGCCCTTCAACCCGCTCGACCTGGTCTAGTGCGGCGTGCCATTCGTCGATTGACCCGCGATTGAACCGATTTTCTCCGTCCTCTGCCCTCACGACGAAGACGTCGCCGTCTCGTTCGACCGTAATCATCAAACCACCTTTGATCGTAGATCACCACGCCCGATCCATCCCCGGCCATAATGGTGAAGAGAACCTGATTGAGATCCGCTAGGAAGTCGAAGTCGCCGTTCGGCACTCATACTCCGCCGAACTCGTAGTCCTCGCGCTCGACACGTCGGGTCCACTCCCAGTAAAGGTCGAGTGGCCACGGTGAGAGCGTAAAGACCTTGCCCTGGCGGTTCTTGTAGTGGCTATGTGTGATCGAGGGATGTGACCACACCAGCTGGCCGATTTCCTTTTGGTACCGATCGGCGTAGTCGTCGTGCGCCTTTGCCCGCACCTCGGCCCACAGCGCATCGGACGTGAGCGTCTCGTGGATCGCCTCCAGCGCGTAATGCACCTGGAATTCGGCGTGGTAGAAGAGGCTTGCGCCGAAAGCCAGGTTCGTCCCCGGACCGTAGATGCAGAAGAGATTGGGGAAGTTCGTCATCGTGATGCCGAGGTACGCCGTGGGCTCGTCGCCCCACTGGTCACGCAATGAGACGCCGTGCTTCCCGATCACGTTCATCGATGCCAGGAACTCGTTGTGGCGAAAACCGGTCGCGTAGCACAAGACGTCGGCCGGATAGTGACGTCCGTCTTCCGTCACGACTCCGTCGGGGACGACCCGATCAATCCCCGTCCGGACCAGCTCGACGTTTGGCATCTGCAGGCAGCGCAACCAGGTGCCGTCGTCCTGCAGGATGCGCTTACCCGTCGCGGGGTAGTCCGGGATGACCTTTTCAAGGAGCTCCGGGTCGTCACCTACGAGTGATCGCATCGATTCCAGCAGGGCCATCGCGCGTCTCGCGTTGAGCGCATTGACCGATTGGTGCGTAGGGTCGTCGTGCTGGGGATCGATGCGGAACATGTCCGTCCCGGCGGCAATGCCGGCGAAGGTCATAACGAAGCGGTACCACCGTCCGTAGAAGGGCAGATGGCGTAGCGCCCACGCATCACCCGGTGGCACAGGCGTGTGGTACAGCCTGTTGGGGAGGATCCACTGGGCCGTGCGCTGGAAGATTGTGAGGTGATCGACCTCCGCGCTGATGGCGGGGCCAATCTGGAAACCGCTCGCGCCGGCGCCGATAAGTGCGAACCTGGTCCCGCGGATATCCAGGTCTCGCGGCCAGCGTGCGGAGTGGAACGAGGACCCGGCGAAGGTCTCCATGCCCGGGATCTTTGGTAACCGCGGAAGATTGAGCGAGCCCACGGCGCTGATGACAAAGCGGGCCTCGACCACATTTTCGGCGCCGCTCGATTCACGCGCAGTGACGCGCCACATGGCCCGGTCCTCTTGCCACTCCACCCCGGTGACGACCGTTTCGAAGCGGCAGTGCCGCCGGAGGTCGAACTTGTCGACGATTCCACCGAAGTAGTCGCGCAGCTCCGGCTGCTGGCAGTAGTACTCGCTCCACAGCTCGGCCGGCTCGAAGGAGAAGCAGTACTGATGGCTCCCGACGTCGACGCGTGCGCCCGGGTAGCGGTTCTCCCACCAGGTGCCGCCAGGGCCCTCGTTCTTGTCGATGATCGTAAAGGGCAGCCCGGCCTGCCTAAGGCGGATACCGGCCAGGATTCCACCCATCCCGCAGCCGATGACGACGACGGGTGTCGAGGTCTTCTTGGACTCCGAGATCTCGTCACCCCAGGAGACCTCTCCGCAGTCACCGCCCTCGAACTGCAAGTCGTCGAAGAAGAGGCCGGCCAGCCGGCCCTCGACGGGACGCCGGCCGAGGAAGCCCATCATCTCTCCCAACAGTTCCCGGGACGGCTCCACCGGGACGCACCCGTTGTCGCGATAGGCGGCGACCGCCGGGAGGGCACGGCGGCGTACCTCCGCCATATCCCCCTCCGACATGCCGCCCTGAATGTCCAACGAGACGGCCACGTTTGGCTGGATCCCACCTCGCACCCACGATGGGTCACCGCTCATGTGCACGAGCGCGCACATCAATGCCGGAATGCTGACGTCTTCGAGCGCTCGGGCGATGGCCTCGTCGCCGTCCTCAAACGGCTCTCCGGCGAAACGATTTCTGGTCACAAGCAATATTCTCGTCGCGGGGCCCGCACGAGGCAATTGGATCCCCACCTATGAGATATTTGATCCAGGATCATTGCCCGGCGCTGTGCAATGCGATTCTTCACGAATCACGCGCCCTGGGTCTTTCACTCGGTCGCCGCGGCTCACCTCATGATGTCGGCCTTCTCCGCACCCGTCCGGCAGCGAAGTCCACGACTGGTTGAGCGAGGCATCCTAACGACAAACGAATCGGCCCAGGACTCTTAGACTCGATGGGTACCGTCGGCGACTGCAATCGCGATTCCCCAATGGAATCGGTCTGGGAATCCATTGGGGTCGAGCCTTCCAGCGTAAGCCATTCCCCCAGCGACCATCATGGTTCGGCGGCGTGTCCTCCTACACACCATTCCATGTCGTTACCTCCCGATGTCTCGTTCCATCAACGATCGCGACGATCTTCCCTTCGGTCCTGGCGGTCATCCCTTCGATCTTTGCGTCGGTCCCTCCGGCGGTTTACTCCGTGTGTCACGACGGCGGCAGTGCCCACCACTGCCGCCGTGCGGACAACGGGAGCACCGATGACGCCTCTCCGGGCGCCGCGGGCTGGTCGAAGTGGCATCTCAACCTCCTTGGGTTCCCTCGTCCGCCTCGAGTGCGGCGAGGATCGCTTGGATCGGAATCCGTCCGTTGGCGATGAGCTGACCGCCAGAGCGGCGAGCGGCGGCGGCAAACGGAGCGGCCCAAGCGTTCTCCCAAACCAGCACACCAGCCACAGTCCCTGCTTCCATCGCCGCGGCAAGGTTCGCGACGTCGTCGGCCGCGAGCAAGTCGGCCAGCTGCGTTTCGGCCCTGCGCAGTTCGTCGATCTCTTCCAGGTCCTCGATCTCCATGCCTTCAATTTGTCCGTTCTCGTCCTTGGCCACGATCAAAAGGTCCAAGAGGCGAACGGTTCCGGCGTCTACCAACTTGGCCAGTTCGGCCGCCATCTCTCCGGTGAAGTGGGACTGTCCGGGTGGGAACTCGACGACCAGGTAATCGACTGGACCCAGTTCGTCCAGTTCGTTGTCAGCCATGTCTGTCTCCGTTTCTCGTTCTGCGAGCGGCTAGGGTCAGGTAGTAGCGGTTCGCCAGGTCCATTCTGCGGCTCGCGGTTTTGCGTAGGCCGACGGCCTACCTCGTTCTCCCGCCTCGCACCGTGCATCGGGCTTGGGAACGGCTATGTCAGTATGCGGTTTCCTTGTTGCCAGGTCATCACCCCGCAAGGGGTGATTGGAAAGGCGAACCAAGCCAAATACAACGGAGTCACCGGCGGCAGCGTGACGTCACACGATGTCGCGGGTCACCCGAAGCGCACCCAGTTTGTAAGCGCGAGAACCGATCTAGTGGAGTTCATCGGGGCGCGCGGCGGGCTCACCTCGGTCATGACGAGACTCGATGGCAGCCCGGACCGTGGGTGCGACTCGGCTAGGCCCCAACGCGGCGGTCACTCCAGATGCTTCCATAACGTCACGCACTTGACCATGGGCTCGGGCGACTACGAGCTGGACCTTGAGCGGAGCTAGCCGCTCAATGAGCTGCAGAAGAACCGAGGATCCCGTTGTATCGAGGAAGGTAATGGCCCCAGCATCAAGCACCACGGTGTCGACCGGGTCCGGCGCCTCTCGGACGAGTTCCAAGATGTCGTCGTTAAGCCGGCGACAATTGGCGAAGAACAATGGCGCATCGAACCGGTAGATGATAACCCCCGGAGTGGTGATGACCGCGTCAAAGCGTTCGATGTCCCGAAACGAATCATCGTCGGGTACGTACCCGAGCACCGCCCGATGCGGCAGGGTCGCGTGGTAGACGAGAGCCACGAGCGAAACTCCTACGGCGATGAGCAGGCCCTCGAGGACCCCGAAGGCCAGCACTCCGACGAGCGCAATGACCCCCATGACGAAGTCTTCGCGTCGAATTCGCCAGGCCCGGCGCAAACCGGCAATATCGAAGAGTCCGCTGACTGCGACGATAACAACTGCTCCGAGGGTCGCAGCGGGTAGGTTCTTGAACAGCGGTGTCAAAAAGAGCAGTGTGAGTCCGACGAACACAGCAGCCACCACCCCGCTGAGTTGTGTTCGTGCCCCGGCATCGCGTGCTGCCGCTGTCCGCGAGAAGCTGCCGTTGACCGGAAAGCCCTGGAAGAGCCCGGCTCCGAGGTTGGCCACCCCGATCGCGACAAACTCCCGGTTCGGGTCTACTGTGTAGCCCAGTCGGTCTGCCATCGCCTTGGCCACGGCGATCGATTCGACGTAGCACACCAGAGCGACGCCCAAGGAGTCGAACACCAGGCTGCCGATGTCGTGGATCCCCACCTTGGGGACAGTCAAGGAAGACAGGCCGCTTGGGACCGTGCCGGTCACGGCCACTCCGTGGGCGGACAGGTCGAGCAAGCTGGCGGCGGTGATGGCCAGCGCGACGACAATCAGCGCCGCAGGCCAGCGCGGTGCGAACCGACGGAGGAGCAACAAAGACCCGGCTGACAATGCAGCAACGAGCACTGTCAGCCCCTGAATCTTGTCAAGGTTGACGATCGCGTGGAAAATGAGCTGGAAGAACGTGTCCCCGCTGACGCTGTAGCCAAGGAGCTTTCCCAACTGGCTGGCTACGATCACTAGAGCCGCCCCGGTGACGTAGCCCGATAGGACCGATTGCGACAAGAAATTCACTACGAATCCGCCGCGCAGCAGACCCCCAAGGAGGCAGACGCCACCGACAAGTAGGGCAAGCGTCCCTCCCAAAGCGAGCGCCAGGCTAGGGCTCCCGTTGCTCAGGGGCGCGATCACCGTAGCCGTCAGAACGGCAACGGTCGCCGTCGGTCCGACGGCTAGCTGCCGGGAAGAGCCCAACAATGCGTAGGCCAGCAGCGGTATGAAGCTCGCGTATAGTCCGGTGACTGCAGGCAGACCGGCCAACTCGGCGTACGCCATGCCCTGGGGAACCAAGACCGCAGCCACGGTGACCCCAGCGGTCAGATCTCGGAGAAGCAGGCGAGAAGGACCGCTGCGCATTTCCTCAACGATCGGGAATGCGGCGGCGAGTTTGTGCCTCATCGCCGAGCCTGTTGATATGCACGAATGGGCGGGAAGCTCGAGCAAACGGTGTCGCTGTCCGTTCGCGTCCGTCTCCGTCGTCCGTTGGCGTTCCACCCGGCGCTGAGGCCGCCGATCTCGGCGAGCTCGAGCGTCGAACTCACCGATCGCGGTGCCGAACTAACCGATATGTTGCGGGGCGTATGTGACTCTGTGTCAGCCAGGAGGTCCCGTTGGCAATCGACCACATGGCGGAGCAGCTCCCTCGTCCCGAGGTTGACGTCGGGAACCCACCGGGCAGGCGGTCGGAGGCGCCGAGGAAGTCCTTGGGTCATTCCTCGTCATCGCTTGCTTCTCGCATGGCGACGAGTTCGAGTCCAAGAGCCTGGATCCGTTCGATCACCCCATGCAGGGCTGCCTGGTCCGGGACGGTGGCCCGCAGGGTCGTCAACCCCTCCTTAGTCGAGACATCGAGATCCGCGAACGCCGCCGACACGGCCCGTCCGGCCTCGCCTCTGAAGGTAATCACGTACGTGGTTGGTTCCATTCGCCCTAGTCATTGTGATCTGTGCCGCCACACACGTCGTCACCCTCGCCCGGGTGATTCGGAGCCCGGTTTGGTACTCTGTCGCTGGTGATCAGTGCCAAACCGGCTGTGACGAAGTTCATCCGACCCCCCTTGCCACACGCCCTGATCCCAAGGCCGGACCTTCTCGACCGGTTGGATGCAGTCGCGCAAATTCCCTGCACCTTGGTCGCAGGCAGCCCAGGCGGAGGGAAGACCGTGCTGCTGTCGTCCTGGGTCGCAGAGCGACCTCGGGCTCGGTGCGCTTGGCTCTCGTGCGACCGGTGGGATCATGACGAATTTCGGTTCTGGACGTCCGTTGCTGCTGCGCTTGCGACCGTCGAGCCAGGAGGCGCCTCCGATGCGCTCGACCTCCTCGTAGAGGGTCCCGACGATATCGGAGACGTCGTGGCCTCTCTGGTCAACGAGATGGCTCTTTGGTCCGGCCCCACGTGGCTCATCCTCGACGACTTGCACGTCGTCGATCCACTCGCGCTTGGCGGGCTCGCCACCTTTGTCGAGCGGCTCCCCGCCACTGCACATGTCATGATCGGGACCCGCATCGACCCCGTTCTGCCGATCCAGCGATGGCGGGCCCGGGGCCAACTGGCTGAGATCCGCGACGCCGACCTCCGGCTGAAGGAGGAGGACGTCCGCACCTTCATGCAGCACTACGGCCTCGATCTTTCGCACGGCGACGTGCATACCTTGACCATACGCACGGAGGGATGGCTGGCCGGGATCCAGTTGGCGGCGTTGTCTCTGCAACACGGCCCCGACGACCCATCCTCGTTCATCGCACGCCTGGCCGGAACCGAGCGTGTAATAGCCGATTTCCTGATCGAGGAAGTGCTCGAACAGCAACCTCCCGATTTGGTGGATTTTTTGCAGGCGACCTCAGTCGTCGATGAGTTCGACGTGGAGTTGGCGAACTGTCTGCTTGGTGATGAGCACGGCTCCTACCTCCTGCGACGAGCGATGAACTCGGGGCTCTTCGTCATCGCTGTTGGACGGGATCCGCCTCGGTATCGTTACCACCAGCTCTTTCGCCAGCTTCTACACGCCCAGTTAGTGGCCGAGGACCCTGCTCGAGCGAAGGCGCTGCACTCGCGGGCTGGTGCGTGGTACGAGAAGTCGGGGTCCTATGCGGTAGCAGTGGATCACTTCGCGCAGGCCAGTGACCTCGACCGAGCCTTCGGGATCTTGCATGATCACCTGGCACACGAATGGTTTCCCGGCCGAAATGCAAACATGGACGCCTGGTTGGGGAGGCTCTCTTTCGAGGACATCAAGGCTCACCGTGCTCGTATGGTCGATTACGCCCTTGCGCTCGGGCTCGCCGGGAAGGTCGAGGAGGAAGGTTGGTGGCTCGCACAAGCTTCGAGCGCTGCAGGCGACAGGGACAGCGAATTTGACATCAGATTGGCTGCGGTCGACGCGCAGTGGCACGGCATGCGCGGCGAACCCGACCCGGTCCTTGCTTTCGAAGAGAAGGTCTTCTCGCACCTGAAGCCGGGCACGGACTTCGTCCTCGACCAGTTCCCAGTCCTCTCGGCGCGGGCTCATCTCTACAAAGAGGACCCGGACTCCTGTATCGCCACGTGCGATGTCGCTCTCGGTCACGCCGACCCAGTTACAGCTACGGTGCTGTTAGGGATCAAGTCCGGCGCCCTCTTCGAGCTCGGTCAGCTGGGACAGGCACGGGCGGCAGTGACGGCTGCGTTCGACGCGGCACGTCAACGAGGGGTCGAACATCATGTCGGTCTCTTTGACGCCCTCCTCACGCTCGGCGCGCTCAGCCTGGAGACGAGCCAATTGGATGAGGCAGAGCGCTTGATCGAGGAAGCACTTCGGCGTAGCGAGAGGATTCGACCGCCGTTCGAACTGCTCGCGCTCATCGAGCGGGCGCGCCTCTTTCGTGCTCGAGGCGAGTTGACCGAGGGCCTGGGCATTCTCGAACGGGCGAGAACGGTCCTGCCAGCTGGATCAATTTCCCCACTGAACCAGCGCACCGACGCCGTCGAAGCCAGAGTCCGCCTTGACCTCGGTGAATCTCAGAGAGCGGCCGACCTGGCACAGGCACTTCCACGCTCGCCTGCACGTGGTCTCCTCGAGGCGCGAGCTTGGTTAGCGTTAGGGCAAGCGGATCGAGCGAACGTCACCATGGACCGGCTTGATGTCACTGCCCTTGGTGTACGCCTTATGATCGAGTACGCCGCCCTCCGGGCCGACGTTCGGCGCAACCTGGGGCTCCGCTACGACGACGATCTCCGGCGGCTGGTCGAGCTCGGGCGTCCGCAGGGCTTCATCCTCTCGGTGTTGGACGTGTCATCTGGCCTTCGTGACAATTTGGTTACCCTCTTGAGGCACTCTCCCAGCGACGAGTACGCAGATACCCTCGTGGCCGTGGCGGACCGCATGGCGGCTCATGGCGCGGTCAGCCCGCCATCAGGAGATAGCGAACTGAGCGCTCGTGAGCAGGGGGTGCTTCGCTACCTACAGACACGCCTCACCACCCGTGAGATCGCAGGCGAGCTTTTCATCTCGATGAACACGCTCAAATCCCATCTCAAGAGCGTCTACCGCAAACTGGATGCGTCGTCCCGGTCCGATGCCGTGGCCCGCGCCAGGGCGGCCGGACTTCTCTGAGCCGCACGGAGGGGCACGTTGGCGACTTGGTTCATCCCAGTCGTGGCCCTAGATAGCGAGCTAGTTCTGCCAATCCTCGGCATCGGCACTGCGGTCGACCGCCCTGCAACGGATGGCCCTCGGGGAGGCACTGGACACGCGGCCGCTGCGGGTCGGTCTCTGACGCGCATCACGTTCATCAGCCAAGCGGGGCACACCTTTGACCGCAGCGGGGCACCACCCGCCGCTTTCTCAAGACCGATTTGCGCTGGATGCTGCTCGTCGCCGGCTTTGGCTTCCCTGGGTCTCTGCCTGGCCGGACGAGTTACTCCAACGTGTAGGTCCATTCGACATGTGGCAAGGCGGGACGCTGGGTAGCACTGCAGGTACGCGTGGTAAGGCCGGAGGCTGGCCAGCCTCCAACGGGACGGACGATACTTTGCCGCGCTGGCGGGTGGATCCTCTGGCACCTCAAGTGACTGCTTCTTCGGCCTCGCCATTGTCGCCCTCTTCCTCCTCTTCGGAGGCAACCTGAGGGGATGGAGTCATCCCTGCCATCGTCATCGTGTTCGCCGCGTACCTCAGGTTGCCACAGCTCGTCGCCGCCTGGGCCCGCAGAATCCAGCAGCCACCCACACGCTCCGTCACTTCCTGAGGAATGTGGCGTGCGCTCGCAGGCGGCGCAATAGATGGAGCAGCAGATCAAGCGTCCGATCCTTGCATGTTCGTCAAGGGTCGCTGATGAATCACCCCTCAAGGGGTGATGACCCACTAGAAACCGGAAGACATACTGAGATTTGCTCGATCACAGTTCGATTACATCGGAGGATCAATGCTTGCATATACGTATCCGCTCCTGAGCCTATTCTGGACAATGCTCTTGATCTTTGGGTTCGTGGTCTGGATTTGGCTCCTCATCGTCGTCTTCGGAGACATCTTCCGGAGCCACGATATAGGCGGCTTCGCAAAAGCCCTGTGGGTGTTGCTCGTGATCTTCCTGCCCCTAGTTGGCGTTCTCATTTATCTGATCGCCCGTGGTGGACAAATGCAGGAAAGGGCCTCCCACGATGCGCGGCAACAGCGGCAGGAATTTGACACCTATGTCCAGGATGTGGCGGGCTCGGGAAACAACCCAGCGGACCAGTTGACGAAGTTGGCCAAGCTCCGCGATGAGGGAGTCATCACCGAGCAGGAGTTCCAGGCACAAAAGTCGAAAGCGATGGCCTGACAGCCTGACTCCGAGCTAGCTCCCAAACGAGCTGTCATAGCGAGCTCAGTTTCGGTTCCGTTCGGTGTACCGAGGACGGGGACCGAGCGGCTATGCCGATTGCGTGCCCACTTACGGATGTCTAACGCCGAACGCAGGAATCAGGGATGAATGGATCTTCAAGTGGAAAGTCTCGGCCGGTGAGCCGGACCGTGTCAAACCATGGGCAAAGGGTCGTCGAGGGCCAGCGACTGATGCAGGCCTCGAGCGACATCTTTCTGGGGTGGCGACGAGTCGACCTGCAGGACGGCGAGCATCGGGACTTCCATGTTCGTCAGCTGTGGGACTGGAAGGCGTCCGCCTCTTTTGAGTCGATGAACCCCAAGGTCTTGGAGATCTACGCCAGCATCTGCGCCTGGACACTGGCTCGGGCACACTCGCTGTCGGGAAGTGCACCGGCTATCGGCGCCTATCTGGGCTCGAGCGACGCCTTCGACCACGCCCTGGCCGCTTGCGCCCGGTCGTATGCGAAACAGAACGAGCGTGACCATCAGGCTCTGTTGGACGCGATCGCATCGGGCATTATCACCGCTGAAAGCGGGATCTGAATGAGTGCACGCGACCCCCTGGTAGAGCGGAGGTGGTCGCAACAGAGACGGCACTGTAGAGGCTGGGGAACACAGCCAGGCTGATGGAAGATCGCCCCTCGCCAGACACCTCGTCACCACCCAATCCTGAGTCCTTGCTGCGCAGCAAGGACTACCGGGTCCTCCTCGTGTTGGCAGCAGCGATCGGCGTCCTGGTGTCACTGGCCTCGTGGGGCTATCTCGAGCTGATCCACTACCTCCAGCAATGGCTCTACAAGGACCTCCCGAGCGGGCTCGACCTGTCACCCGTTCCAAGCTGGTGGCCATTGCCCGTACTGGCCGTTGCGTCGGTGCCGATCGCGTTTGCCCTTGCTCGCATGCCCGGAAGCGGCGGCCACAAGCCCGCCGAAGGACTCAAGGCCGGACCTCCCACCCAGCCCAACCAGCTTCCGGGCGTTCTGCTCGCCTCGCTCGCTTCGATTGGATTCGGGATGGTCCTCGGTCCCGAGGCTCCTCTGATCGCGATTGCCGGGGGCCTTGGGATCTTGGCGGTGCGATCAGCACGGAAAGACGCTCCTGATCAGGTACTCGCCTTGATTGCCGGCGCAGCCAGCTTCGCAGCGATGTCCTCCCTCTTCGGCTCCCCCATCGTCGGGGCCGTGATCATCATCGAAGCAGCCGGATTGGGTGGAGCGACCCTCCCCGTTATCCTGTTACCGGGACTGTTGGCGGCTGGCATCGGCTCTCTCGTGTTCATCGGCATGGGCTCGTTGACCGGTCTGAGCTCCAGCGCCTACGCCGTTGCCCCCCTCTCGCTGCCGAAATACCACGCCCCAACAGTTTCGGCATTCGCCTGGACGATTGTGCTCGCGGCCACCGTGGCTGTGGGCATCTTCGCCATCGCGCGGATTGGGTTGGTGGTCAACGCGGCGACGTCCCGTCGACCCTTTGTAGTTGTTCCTCTTGCCGCCCTCACTGTCGGAGTGTTGGCCATTGCTTTCGGGCATTTCAGTGGCAAGCCGGAGGACCTGGTGCTCTTCTCTGGCCAGGACACGATGGGCGCGGTGGTCAACCAGGCTGGCAGCTTTTCCCAGACCGCCTTTGCGCTGTTTCTGATCTTCAAGGGTCTCGCTTACGGAGTCTCACTGGGAAGTGCCCGCGGTGGGCCCACGTTTCCGGCCATGTTCCTCGGCATCGTTGCCGGACTGCTGTGCGCCCACCTGCCGGGATTCTCCGAGGCGCCTGCGGTGGCTGCTCTTATGGGCGCAGGAACAGTCTCGATCCTCCGACTTCCCTTGGCTTCGATCATCATCGCCATGGTCGTCTCCCAGGCGGGAGCCTCCACGACCCCGCTCGTCATCGTGGCCGTTGTCGTCGCCTATCTGGTTGTTTTATCCCTTTCGGCGTGGCTCTCTTCGACCGATCCGAAGCCTCTCCTTGCTGACGCACACGACGGTGACGGTCACGGTACATCACCAAGAATCTCGACAGACGGACGTCAGCCATGATCGAGTCATCGCGACGATCCATTCGCTGCCGTCCCTACTGGTCGACCCATGCCCGAGAGACAGACCGGTGACTCCCTCGGCCGTCACCGGCTCATTCCGGCTCCCGACGATCAGATCTGTCCTGGAGTTCGACAGCTACGGCGGTGTGTTGGTGCTCATTTTCATCACGTATATCCTCACGATCAATCTGACGATGCCCTGGGGCTCATCTGTCATCATCGTCGTGCAGATCGCCACCGTCTCTATCATCCTCCGGATCTCGCGAGCGAGTAACCCGATCCGGGTTGTTGCCGCCATCAGCCTTCTCGTCGCCATTGTGGCGGCCATCTTGGCCCTGTTCCTCCATCACGACACGGCCACCCGGTTCCTGCCAGCGGTCAGTAGCCTGCTCTATTTGATTGCACCCATCTCGGTGATCCGTCACCTCGTACGGAGGACGGTTATCGATCTGGAGACCATCTTGGGTCTGGTTGCGGCCTATCTCCTTATTGGGATGTTCTTCGCGTTCGTCTATCGTGTCGCCGGCGCCAACGAAGGAACAGCCTTCTTCGGAGATCAGGGCGACGGAACGTTCGCTCAGGACCTCTTCTTCTCCTTCACGACGCTCACGACAACGGGCTACGGGAACCTCGTCCCGGCAGAGAATCCGGGCCAGGGTTTCGCGTTGGCCGAGATGCTCATTGGCCAGCTCTTCCTGGTCACGGCGGTCGCGAAGGTGATCAACTCGTACCGACCAACGAAGACCCGCGCACTTGCCGTCGAGGGGTCAGACTCGGACGGTCGTGATGAACCTCCGCGTAACGATGAGTCGTAAAGAGCCCGTGACGATGATGGCCATCGATCAACGAGCCACGTCTGCCGCGTGTCTCACTAGAACCTTCGCAGGTACGGCCCGAACGGTATGACTCCAAACGACGAATCCGGGGCGTGGCTTGACAACATTCGCCTTCCCAAGTGGGTCCGGCGCGCCGTGAAGTCACTGGAAGGCACCTACAAGGGTTCCTCGGCGGAGCACTTGTGGAGTCGACTCAACGCCCTTGACTTCATCAACAAGGGAATGCTCTTTGCTGCCGTACTTTTGTTGTGCTTCTTTCCCTTCATCATCGTGGCCAACGCGCTTGCCGGGCAGTCAGCAGTCACCGGGTTGGTGCGCCACCTTGGTTTGAACCAAGAGGCCGCCAGAGACGTCAGTGGTCTCTTTGCCTCGTCCTCGACAACTTCGAATGCCGTTACCGGAACTGCATACGTCTTCTTCATCCTCGGCGGTATCGCTGCAGCGTCAGCGGTACAAGATCTCTACGAGCGTTCCTTCGAACTGGAATCCCGAGGTTTCAGGGACATGTTCCGTCGACTCGCCTGGCTCGTGGGGACGGTTGCCTTGGTCTCGCTCGCCGCCTTGGCCGGGCCGTGGCTCCGCGATGCGGTCGGCCTGTGGTTCGTGGCCGTCGTCGGCTTCGCCGCGATGACTCTCTATTGGTGGCTGACGATGTGGTTCTTACTCTCGGCGCGGGTCTCGTGGCGTGCCCTCTTCCCTTCGGCGGTAGCGACCGCTGTCTTTTGGTTAGGAATGGAGGTCGTGTTCTCGATCATCTTTTCGGGAACAGTGATATCCGATGACAAAAAGTACGGCCCGATCGGAGTCGTCTTTGCGCTCATGTCCTGGCTGATTGCCATCGGTGTTGTCATCATCCTGGGCGCAGTAGTGGGAGTGGTGTGGCGTGAGCGGAACCTATCCTTCTCCCGCGCCGTCCATTGGCTTCTGCGTTCATCAGACCGGAACGGAAACGGCCGAGTGGGATCGGTCGAAGACCCTCGTACCAAGGAAGGACATGCGTGAGCGCTCCTCTTCGGTTCGTTGACACGGATGGCACTTCGCATGTGTGCTGTCGCAGGGGTGAGTTGAGCGAGTAAGCCAAGCCACAGGGCGGCGAGAACTAAGGCGGGTTCGGCGCCAAACCGCCCGGACCGTCCGCAATCGGGGGATTGGACCGCGATCACCCCAACCAGGGTGATGACGGATGACCTGTCTGTCGCAATACTCAAATGAGGGGCCGAACGGGGTGGTCTCGATGGAGGAGAATGTTTGCACCGTGCTCATCGTTTTCCTGCCCATTCTCGGCGCGTTGACCTACATCAGCGCCCGCCCCGGAGACGTCTGAAATACGGAGGAACGAATGACGGGCAGCGAAATAAACACCCTCGAACTTGTAGATGCCGTTGGTTTGGAGACCAGACCCGCTGCCACCCGATGGCCGGCACCGAATCCTCCATTCACCCTCACACGACCGCGAGTCAAGGGCGACGATCGTCACCCTGAAGGAGCACGATTGCTATGAGCGATGTCGACCGAAGCCGTCTCCCGATTCGCCGACCGGCTTTCGCTGGCACGACACGGAGGACGTTGGACGGGTCACAACCCGACTGGAATCTGATCGGTCACCCCACACCGCCCGATGGCGCGCCCAACGTGCTCTTGGTCCTGATCGACGACGCCGGATTTGGGAACCCGAGTACGTTCGGCGGCCCCATCCAGACGCCCAACTTCACTCGTGTGGCCATCGGAGGCTTGCGGTACAACCGGTTCCATGTGACTGCCCTGTGTTCTCCAACCCGCGCCTCACTTCTGACCGGGAGGAACAACCACGCGGTCGGGTTCGGTTCCATCGGTGAGTTCGCCGGTGGATTTCCAGGATATTCCGCCACTTTGCCACGCGACTGCGCACCGCTCCCCAGGGTCCTCCGCGACAACGGCTACAGCACGGCCATCTTCGGAAAATGGCATCTCACGCCGGACGGCCAACAGGGCGCCGCCGGTCCGTTCGACCGTTGGCCGAATGGATGGGGCTTCGACTACTTCTACGGGATCCTGGGCGGAGGGTCGAGCCAGTGGGACCCGTGCCTGGTCGAGAACCAAAAGATTATCGGCACCCCGGACAAGTACTACGACGAGGACGATCCATTCTACTTTCCCGATGCCATGGCGGATCGGACCATCGAGTGGCTCCATGGCGTCCGCGCCCAGGACGCCAACAAGCCGTTCTTCGTCTATTACTCCACCGGTTGCAGCCACGCCCCACACCACGTGACCAATGCGTGGGCCGACAAGTACAAGGGCATGTTCGACCAGGGCTGGGACAAGCTGCGAGCGGAGACGTTCGCCCGTCAGAAGGAACTCGGGGTGATTCCTGGTGACACCGAGCTCACCCCCCGCGACAAGGCGTTTCCGGCGTGGGACGACGTCCCCGACAATCTGCGGGCTTTCTACGCCCGCCAGATGGAGGTCTACTCCGGGTATTCGGAGAACGCAGATTTCAACGTCGGGCGCGTCGTCGACGCCATCGAGGACCTCGGCGAGCTCGACGACACCCTGATTGTGTGGATCTGGGGAGACAACGGGGCGAGCATGGAGGGCACGGTCACCGGATCTTTCAACGAGCTCACGACGCAAAACGGAATCCCTTTGACCCAGGAAATGCAGCTCCAGCTCTCCGAGCAGTATGGCGGGCTGGACCAATGGGGTGCTGCCACTATGGATCCGCACTACTCGGCCGCATGGGCGTGGGCAGGGGCCACGCCATTTCAGTGGGGCAAGCAGGTGGGTTCCCACCTTGGCGGTACCCGAAACCCGATGGTCGTGCAGTGGCCGGCCCGAATCAAGGACGCCGGTGCCATGCGTACATCCTTCACGCACGTGATCGACGTGGCTCCTACCATTCTCGACGTCGCCGGGATCCCGGAGCCCGAGACAGTCGATGGGATCGAGCAAGAGCCTATGCATGGGACCTCGTTCACCGCTTCGCTCGCCGACGGCTCTGCACCTGAGCACCGCACACAGCAATATTTCGAAACGGTGGGCAACCGCGCAATGTACAAGGACGGCTGGTGGCTGGCCATGAAGACCGAACGGATTCCGTGGGAGATGACGCCAGACGCCCTTGCTCCGTATGCGCCGGGAGTCTGGGACCCCGATGCCGGTCCGGCGGAGCTCTACTACCTGCCGGACGACTTCTCCCAGGCAAAAGACGTTGCCGCCGATCATCCTGAGAAGGTACAGGAGCTGAAGGATCTGTTTTGGCAGGAAGCCGAACGCTACAAGGTGTTGCCGCTGCTAGCGGCGCTGTCAGCTTTCTTCGGCTTAGTGCCTCCCATGTCGGAAGATACGACGTTCGAGTTTCGGGGTGACGTGCAGAATGTCCTTTCCGGCATGATTCCGAGGATTTACAATCGGTCGTACACCATCACCGCGGACCTCGTCGTACCGGAGAAGGGTGCGGAAGGCGTCATCGTGGCTGAGGCCGACCACCTCGGGGGATTCACCCTCTATGTCAAGGACGGCAAGCTCACGCACACGTATTCGATGATGGCCGTTTTCGTCTACACCCAGATCGCCGAAGAGGACCTGCCCACCGGCGAAGTTACGGTGCGAATGGAATTCTTGGCCGACGGGGCGAAGCCGGCAACGGGCGGCGACGTGACCTTGCGAATCAATGATCGGCAGGTCGGCAAAGGAAGAATGGACTTTACGGTGCCGCTGCGCTTTTCCGGATACGCGGGTATGGACATCGGTCGGGACAATGGAGGCGTCGTCGATCGCGCTTACGAGGACGCGAAGCCGTTTCCGTTCACCGGGACGATCAAGAGGGTGGTGTTCGACATCCTGCCGCACCTCGCCGAACAGGACGAAGCCGACATCCACATCGCCCACCAACACGGTCAGGCGGCGCATGCCTTGTCGGAATAGCAGACTCGTTGCACCCGGCCGACTCCCGAACGGCAACGCATGTCATCTGGATACGGGGCCAATCCCATCTTTTGGATAAAGCGATTCCACCGGGCACCATAATTTGATGTTTTGGATCTCCGGATAGCTTGAGGAGGGCGCTATGCCTCAGGATCATCTCGTGCTTGACTTCCCGATCAACGGTCCCGCCAACGCGAAGGCGCTCGCCGATGAGTTGCCGCCGTTGATGCCCGATCTGGCAAAAGTTCAGGACGACCTAGGTACCGTCCACTACTCCCGTTTCATGATCGAGGGAGACGAGAAGCTTCTCTTCCTTTCGGACATTGACGGCAAGGTCGCACAGCACCTTGAGCGGCTCGTGGAGAGTGCCGCCCGGGTGTTTGACGCCATTTTCGTGCACGTGGATAACCCTCCACCCACGCCCGTCGCAGATAACCGTGAGGTGGTCATCGAGTGGCTGAGGCAACATGTGCGCGAGCCGCTGGACATGTATTTCGCGTACGAGGACTCTTCGGTTCAGGATATCAAGGCGTGCGTGCGCGCGGCGGGATTCACGGGCAATACGTCACAGAGCCCTCTGTTGACTTATATGACCATCAAGTCGCGCCTACAAGGTGTTGCGTTGAAGATGGACACGAGGAATATCAAGGACAAGGGCAAGGACGCCTCGGATTCTATTGGGACCCTACATTTCTCCCATTGGGTACCCTTTGAGCAGAATCACATCGGCTTTTTCACCATCTTCGACGGTGATTTTGCCAAGTACATTCAGGACTTCGCGGATAAGACGTCATTCGTATTTGATTCAGTGTTTCCCCATGTCGTTGGTGGGCCGCCAACCCCAGTGGCTAAGAACGCCCATGCGTTCTATGAGTGGGCACTGGCAAATAACTATCCGCCGATCGGCTTCTACAGCGCCTATCCGGGACTCTCGGTTCAAGACATCCGAGCTCTGCTGTCCGATTATCGCAGGCCACCTTCGGCCGCCGCCGGATAGCAGGGCGTCACATGTCATGAACCAGAGCGATCCGAGTTCGGCGTAGGCCAAGGAGGACAGCACACATGCGTGAGCGGCGATGAAGAGCCCGGGGTTCCTTGGCCGCATGCTTCGTCGAAGGCGGCATGAAGGCCAGGGCGGTGGCGATTCGAAAGCCATAGGAGACTCGCCGCTCGACCTCGCGGACATTCAAGGGTTTGTTTTGCGCGCTTACAGAATGCCGATGGTGCGGCACTTCTTGCTGGCTGTGGGGTCACCGGCACAAGCGCGCCGGCAGCTTGGGCTGCTCGTGAGTGGCGACGAATCCGACGTCCCCCAAGTCACGACCGCCGAGGACTGGCACGTGGGATTCGGGCCCGGACCGCGAGACGATCCCGCGGCAGCCCCGCGTCGCAGGCCCGACTATTGCCTCAACATCGGTTTCACGTGGCCTGGATTGGTGGCGCTAGAGGTAGAGGAACGGATGCCAGCGTTGTCGTTCAAGTCATATGGCGCGTTCATCGACGGGGCTGCGCAACGTGCCGAGTCGGTGGGAGATACGGGCCCAAGTTCGCCCCAGAACTGGATTGGCGGTTTCGGGACCGGCGACGATCATGTCTTGGTGACGCTGCACGCCATCAGCCCGGAGGCGATGACGAGCTACAGCGAGATGTTGTGTGCCTGGTTTGCTGAGGGAAATGCCTTTCGAGAGTTCTGGCGTCAAGACGGGATGGCGCTCATGGAAACGAAAGACGGCCAACCCATGCCCACTGCCAAAGTTCACTTCGGATATTCGGATGGCCTCACTACGCCGACCATCCGCGGGGGTCCGGAGATCTATCACCCCGACCACCAAGAGCCCTGCGAACCGTGGCACTTCGTCTTACGGGAAGAAGCCCTGAACTATGTAGTACCCGAGCCTCGAGCACTGGGGCTGAACGGCAGCTTCGCGGTCTTCAAAAAGGTCGAGACCGATGTCGCTGGCTTTGAAGACTTCTTACAGTCGAACAAGGATCAGATCGATCCTGAACTGTTGGCTGCAAAGATGTGCGGGCGATGGCGCAACGGCGTTCCTCTTGCGTCGTCACCGAACACGGACAGCCCCCCGGGCGGGGTGTCGCTCGAACAGTTGAACGATTTCGAGTATGTACATGCTGATGGTTCGGGAGACCCGAAGGGGATCGGCTGTCCCGTTGGCGCCCACATTCGCCGCGTAAATCCACGAGGGTCACCAGTCGCGGGCCAGGGCCAGCCCGGCGGTAGCAACAATTCTCACCGCCTGATTCGTCGTGGTTTGCCGTATGGGCCGACCTTTGATCCGACCAACCCTTACGATGACGTCGAGCGCGGGATGCTCTTTCATTTCATCAACTCGAGCATCGAAAACCAATACGAGTTCGTGTTGCAACATTGGGTCAATGACAGCGAATTTGCTGGGGCCGTCAGGCTTGATCCAAAGTCAAAAGATCCGCTGACTGCCACTCAGGACCCAGCGGAGAGTATCTTCGTCATACCTCAGGCAGATGAGAACCCGCCGATCAGGGTGACCGGACTCTCAAGCTTTGTTACGACCAAAGCCGCGGCGTATGTGTTCCTGCCTAGCATCACAGCCATACATCTCATTGCCAACTTGGGAGAAGTCCGCTAATCCGCCGCCACGGTCTATGCATTGAGTAGGGGAGGCAACTGAATCATGGTTATCGCAAACATCGCACATCCGGGGGTCGACGAGCGCCGAGTCAAGGGCAAGGACGCCCGTGAACAGACGCCGCTTGCCAGCCACACTGGATGGAAGCCGGCCAGCGATCGCCCGGACCCGGTCGCGTTGCTCGAGGCGCAAAACAGCACCCGAGTGCCCGAACTCGTGCCCGTCCGACACGGTCGAATGATGGCGTCGCCGTTCACGTTTTATAGGGGAGCGGCCAAGATCATGGCCACCGACTTGAAGGACACACCGGTGGCCAACCTGAACGTCCAACTGTGCGGTGACGCACACCTCTCCAACTTCGGGGGGTTCGCTTCGCCCGAGCGCACACTGCTGTTCGACCTAAACGACTTCGATGAGACGCTACCCGGGCCCTTCGAGTACGACGTGAAACGGATGGCGGCGAGCTTCACCATCGCGGCGCGCAACAACGGCTTCGCTGCCGCGGACACCACCGGGGCGACGCTCGCGGCGGTGAGGGCGTATCGAGAGGCCATGCAGGAGTTCGCCGAGATGGGAAATTTGGATATCTGGTACGCCCATCTCACGGAGCACCAGATCATGGACGCCATCCGCGCCGTCACTAAGGGCGAGCGAGCCAAGCATGCGGCCGCCCAGGCCAAGAAGGGCGCCAAACGCGCCAAGAAGACCGCGCAGAAAGCGCATACGAGAGACAGCCTGCAGGCCCTGTCGAAGCTCGGCGAAATGGCCGACGGTCGTTACCGGATCATTAGCCAACCGCCAGTGGTCATCCCGGCGCGCGACCTCGTGGCCATGTCCGGGTACTCGGCGGACGAGTTGGAGGAGACGGTCCACCTCCAGTTCGACGCGTATAGGGCCACCCTGCAAGAGGACCGTCGTCAGCTCCTGGAACGCTTCGAGATCGTCGATATGGCCCATAAGGTCGTGGGGGTGGGGAGCGTCGGCACCAGGGCGTTCATAGTCTTGCTGCAGGGCCGTGACCAGGGGGATCCCCTGTTTCTCCAGGTGAAGGAGGCCTCGGCCTCGGTGCTCGAGGACCACCTTCCGAAGAGCCGGTTCAAGCAGCCCGGCGAGCGGGTGGTTCAGGGGCAGCGGCTCATGCAGGCGGCCAGCGACATCTTCCTCGGATGGACGAAAGGAGCAGAGGCCGGTCGCTACTTGTACTGGCGACAGCTCCGTGACATGAAGGGGTCGGCCCTCGTCGAGACGATGACTCCGGTGGCACTCGGGTTCTACGCCGGAATATGTGGCTGGACTCTGGCTCGTGCACACGCCCGGTCCGGTGATGCCGTCGAGCTGGCCGGGTATCTGGGGATGAGCGATAAGTTCGACTCTTCGATCACCGACTTTTCTAAGCGCTATGCCGACCAGAATGAGAGGGACTATCGGGCGTTTGCAGAGGCGGTCCGGTCCGGGCGGCTCGACGCGGTCGAGGGTGTCTGAGACGATTGCGGAGTATCACCAGAGGTGAAGAAGGCGGACATCCCCAAGCGACATAAGGACAGAGGTTGAAAGAGACTGGGAGCTCCGGCATATCGGCCTCACGCCATTGCCGTTGGCGGTAATCCAGTCCAGGGCATCGCGGTTGGCCCGCTTCACCCCAACCAGCCTGTCGTCGACGTGACCGTCGCATGAATCCACCACGTACGACAAGCCGTCGGCCGTCGGATCTCCGCCTTCATAACCTACGGCATTCGGGAATGACCTGGTCTGCAGCAGCAGACCACCACCCAGGCGGCCGGCTCCCAGGGACAGCGAGCAATGGCCAAATGTCGACATCCCTCGACGCCGCATCGGAACCGCGAGCTACAACGACGAGCCAAGTACTGCCTCTCTCATGGACTTCCCGTATTTGCGCGCTCGGAGGCGAGCCCAGAGGAATTCGAACGCCGCGACCCCAACCTTGGCAAGCTCTTTTGGTGCAATTCGACTACCTGCGGATTCGCCACAGCTGCAGAACGATGGGCCTTTTCGACTAACAACAGCTAACCGAGATTGACCGCAATTGTCAACGGCGCGTGAGTTTTTTGTGGAGCGCGAATCGCTGGATCCCGTGCCACGTGCACCACATCAACGACAGCTTGTCGGCAACGGAGGTTCGGTTCTTGACCAGTCCGAGTCAGTGCGGTTTGGGAAGGTGCAGACCTCGACAATTCCATCGTTGTCGACGGTGACCTGAAAGAAGGCGTTCAGCGGCGCTGGCTGCGCTCCCTCAGCCTGCCCGACCACGCTCCCGACAGTAGCTCGGACACCGACGGACAGAAGGTATCGGTACGAGCATTTCGACGCGGTGCGCACCGTCCGGTCCACAGCGCAGGTCGGGGTGCAAAACGAGCCGTCAGGATCGAAACGGAGCGACCCTGACGTCATCTGACGGCTGTAGAAGTCGGCTCCTTTGGTCAACGGATGGGAAAGAGGCCATTTACGAAGTCGTTGCGAAATTTTTGAGTCGGGTCGAAGTCGTAGGTCAACTGTTCGAAATCGGGAGCTCGCTCGTAAAGACTGACGACCGTACGTGGATCCGCCGTAGTGATCTTGCCCCAGTGCGGCCGTGCCCCCAGCGGCATAAGCCGCTCCTCGATGGTGGCGACGGCAGGCAAAACGGTTGCTTCATCGCTATTCCAAGTAAAGTGGAACGCGGTGGAGTCCCTACCATACGAGGGACTTAACCAAAGGTCATCAGCACGAACCGTGCGCACCTCGCTGACGAGCAGCGCCGGCGCAACCAGGTGACCGATCTCGCGGAGTGCAACGACGGCTTTTTGTGCAACGTGGCGTGGAACGAACAATTCTGATTGCAACTCATTTCCCGTTCCCACGACCGCCGTGGGGCGGAAATGCGGCAACCGTTCGTGCCAGGGACCCACGGCCCCCGATTGCTCCGTGCATAGCTCCGGTGCCATACCGGGTACTGGGTGCACCGAGTGTCGAGCCGCCGTGCCACTGGCGCACTTCAAGTCTGGCTCATCAACTCGACACTTGAGCCACAGGGCTGCCTCACCGCTTAACCAATTTGTGAATGCGCTCACGCTGTAGCCTGCACTGAAGACGTCGTTCAGTCGGTTCTCCAACTCATCGAGTGGAATACCCAGGCGTACCCATTGCGTCATGTCGTACGTTGGCTCGATATCCAACGTCAGCTGAGTCACGATGCCAAGTGCGCCAAGCGCGACCGCAGAACCTCGAAATGTGTCTCGATCGACCTCGCGTCTCAATTCAAACAAATCCCCTTCCGGTCCGACAAGCTGAATCCCGGTGACCGCGGCAGCCAAGACGCGTTGATCATTGCCAGAACCGTGAGTACCGGTTGCGCATGCCCCGGCAATCGAGATGCCCGGGATCGAGGCCAAATTCGCCAGTGCGAAGCCTGCTCGATGCAACTCGTCAGCCAGGTCGGTGTAAGTCATGGCAGAGGGCACAGTTGCGGTCAAAGTAGCCGGATCGATGATGACGGTCTCGGGCAGGCCGTCCAAAAGGACTAGATCATCGGTGGTATCAGCAATAGCGCTGAAAGAGTGACCGCGGCCCAGGGGCCGTATCCGGCGAGAGCCAGCGACGATCCGACGAAGGCTGTCGATGGAACGGGGCCTATGTACTCGCGCTGCTCCAAAGATGATGTTCCCGGCCCAGTTCGTGCTGGGAACTAGGGCGCCTGCCTGTGTCAATAGCTTGGAAGAGGGTTCGCCACTGACCTTTTCTGGCATCGCTTTTCCACTTTTCTCCGTCATTCGATTGAGATTGCTGTCAGCTCTTTCGGTCCGATGAGGTCACAGACCTTCAATTGGGTCGGTAAAGAATTATCGAACCCGAAGCATCGGCCGCTTAGAACAGACTTGGCCGGAACACGGTTCTCGTACTTGTCCAGTGGCTCGGTCATGTGGTCGTCGGTGCTGACCAAAGTCATGTCGTCCATCTGCATCCGTCGTTCCGTCCGTTATGTCGTCCGGCTCAGCGCATGAAATTCGGCAACACCAGCACCGGGTCACGCGTACTATCCTCCCGAGAGAGCGTAGACCGATCGTTACAGGTAATGCTGGCCCGGATGCAGAGATTTTAAATTTTCGAAGAGTCCGTGCCTCGTTCGCCATTCGACTGTTCAGCTGACCTTCGACCGATATGGGCACTCGCTGCCGACCCCTCGACCAACGGCTGCGCGAGGGGCTCGAGGCAATGTGGCGAGGTGCTCAGGGCGCCGAGGCTCAAGGGACGGCCGAGGTCGTCGAACTACGGCCATAGATATCCACCGTGCAGCATTCATGACACGCGTTCGACGACCACGCCAGCTCAGAGAAGTTGCTAGAAATCCTCCCCGTGATCGGACTTTGCATCATCCCGCTCGGTCCGGGACTGTGTCGCCTCAGGCCAGTGCTGAATCGCAGCGAACAAATCACTCGGGGAAGGATGCAGGTCTAGGTAGAACAAACAGAGGCCCGACCAGCGCTGCGGTGCGAACGACGAGTAATGAATTCGTCCTATCCAGGCGGCCGACCGGTTGCGTGGATGACCTGGCCGGTAACCGTACTCGACAGGTCGGAGGCCAAGAACAGTCCCGCATTTGCAACTGCGTCGACGGTCGGAAGACCTCGGTCGACAATTGGTTGGAGAACGTCGGGGGGCAGTTCTCTCATCATGTCGGTGATTGCCCCGGGTGCCAGCGCATTGACCCTGATTCCAAATGGCGCCAGCTCTTTTGCCCAAGTGAGGGTAAGTCCCACTAGACCTGCCTTGGATGCACCATAAGCAGAGAACCCGACTAGACCATGCGACGGCGTGGTGGCGATGGTTGGCGTTTAAGACGGCACTTCCCACCCCGTCGGTGATGAAGGCGTGGTAGCGCCAGGAGGGGAACAGCTCAGCTTGTTTCCCGGTGAGCCCTTTTGACGGACGACGAGACGGTGGCCGTCGCCATAGGGGCACTCGGATACCTCTGCTTTGCCCTAGACGGTGTAGTCGATTGATGCCCATTCTCCCTCGGCGACGGCCTCGATGGCCCTGAGCACGCCCTTGTTCTGGTTGACGGTGATCGAGTAGCGCACATCGTGGTCACGACAGGCGTTGACTGCGATGCGGCTGTGGAATCCCGAGTCGGCCCGCAGGGTAAGTGGCACGGTGGCCCCAGACCGGCGAACCCGGCCGATCGTCTCACGCACGAAACGTGGACCCCACGATCGGCGTTGGCCGAGCGCGTTCGATGATGGATGTGGAGGACCTCACCGGTGTGGGACCGGGTAGCGATCAAGGGGTGCTGTCCGAGCACGCCCGTGTTGCCGTAAGCCGACCATTGCTTCTTTTGCCGTAGACCAGCATCTGCTCGCCCTGACGGCGTTATCCTCCGTATAACGTCCTGGCGGTCCGGCGGGATCAACCCCCTTGAATCGGCCGGGCACAGCGTGACCGATGGGTGCTCGGCAGTTCCACGCGATCGCGGGGTGTGACTCGCGGCTTGGCACGCTCAGACTGGGTCTCGGAAAGTTGGGTCCAGACGGTGTCGCCAGCACCCTCTCTGAGCGAGGGGTCAACTCCCACTCTGTGATGAAAGGCAGGCCGCCAAGCCCCATAATCGCAAAGGCAAAGTGTTGATGAAGTCCAATCGCAGCCGTCGCCGACACATGTTGACAGGGGTCGCGGCATTGACGGGAATGGCTCTCCTCGCCGGGTGGGGGGCCGGGGGTCGAACCGACGCAGAGGCTGCAACTTCGGCTGAGACGAAGGCCGGGGCTGACGCCCTACAGCAGGACTTCGTCGGAGTGATTTCCGAGATTCGGCCCGAGGTAGTGGAGATCTCGACGAGCATCGGTCTGGGTTCGGGGATCGTGTACGACCGAAACGGCGACATCGTCACCAACGATCATGTGGTCGGCGATGCCACCACCTTCATGGTTAGTTTCGTTAACGGGAAACGGCTGAGCGCCACCCTGGTTGGAACCTACGCGGCCGACGACCTGGCGGTTATCCGGGTACAAGGCGCCCAGGATCTGTCTCCCGCCACCTTTGGCAATTCGAGCACCCTGCAGGTTGGTGACATCGTTCTCGCCATCGGCAACCCGTTGGGGTTGGCCAGTTCGGTGACCGAGGGTATCGTCAGCTACAACGGGCGCACGGTCAGCGAGCCCAATGGCGTCACTCTGCCCTCGACTATTCAGACCAGCGCGGCGATCAACCCAGGCAACAGTGGTGGTGCCCTGGTCGATCTCGCCGGGCAAGTTGTCGGCATCCCGACCTTGGCTGCCACCGACCCGGAGGTGGGTACCAGTGCCGACGGAATTGGCTTTGCCGTTCCAAGCGGCACCGTGAAGAAGATCGTTCCACAGCTAATAGCTCGAGGCAGCGTAACCAGGAGCGATCGAGCCGCGCTGGGGTTCATCGCCTCCGGTGTTCTCACTCCGCAAGGTGATCCCGCCGGAGTAGTCATTAATCAGGTCGCTCCGGGTGGGCCGGCCGCCCAAGCTGGCCTCCAGCCAGGTGACGTAATCACCAACGTCGACGGCCAGCCCATCACTTCGCTCCCGGATCTCGAAGGCGTGCTGGCCGATCTCAGCCCGGGCGATCGAGTGAAGGTGTCCTATATCGACCCAGCCGGTAATCGACTTAGCGTCTCGGTGACCCTGAGCCAGCTGGCCAACTCGTAGACGCAGTGCCGGCCCTGACGGGTGTCACCGCATCGACTGCGGCGTTACCAGGTAGAGGTAGATGTGTCTGCCCGAGCAGACTCTTCCTATGGCCGTTCGACTCATCGCCCTGCCATCTACACCGACCAGGATGGCGACCCGGTCGAGCTCGATCGCATCATGCGGGCCCACGCCCATGTCGAACACAACGTCGCTCGCCTGAAGGATTCGGGCCTCTCGTCGTTCCCTTCACCAAGATCGAGGCCAACCGCAACTGGCTGGCCACGGTCATGATGGCCGCCGATCTCGTTCGCTGGTTCCACTCCTGTGCCTCGACGAGCTACTGGGCAAAGGCCCGACCGAAGGCTCTTCTCCTCGTATGGGGCGGCTAGATACCAGTGCAAGTGGCTTCTGGGTGATCGTGGGGGATCCACCGAGCAGCGGAACGTAGCTGCAACATGTTCTTCATCCCCACGCCATCGGATTATGCGAGAACGGCCGTCCGCATGGTTCAACAGTCAATCGAGGAGACCGGCGAGCGTGGGCGTGGTCTCACGTGTGGCCCGCCGGTTGAGCATAGGCGAACAGACGCTGCGTATCTGGGTCGAGCGCGATGCCCTCATTGCCGTCGGCGGTCACACCCGGACGTCGAACAAGCTCGTCATGGACTGTGAGCCCAAGTGTTAGTATTTAGTACTAAAGGAGGGAGTCATGGCCACTTATAGATTTCTCGGGCGGCGCGTCGTGGGTCTCGTGACGACGGCTGCCGTTCTTACGTCCCTGATCACGATGGCGCTGTCCTCACCGGCCGGAGCCTGCATTTTTGGTCCATGGGAAGGCCAGGTCACGCCGAAATCGGGTCAGGCGACCCTGGGCCTTAATCCCGATACCGCGTCGGTGGCGATGGGCGAGATCTCTCTCGGAACCGGGCAACAGGCGGTAGGAGCGCGCTTCGTTGCTCTACCGGTGCGTGGCGGTACCGTCTGGACGAAGTCGGCGTTCGGCACCGTGAACCTCAGTGGAACCCTCGTTCTGCGCGATGGCCACACCGACAGGACTGTCAGGCTGAACAGCGTCGTGGTCAGCTTGTTGCCAAATCCGTCGATCACCGCCGTCATTCCCGGAAGCGGCCCAGTGACGATGTTCACGCTGTCTCTGGGTTCAGCGCCTGACGACCGTGTCTATCGCGTAGGCTCCCATCGGCTTGTGGTTGGCTCATCTGTGGTCCGATTGACCGACGCCGGTGCGACAGCGCTCGACAAGCAGCTCGGGACTCGGGCACTCTCGGGCGGCGGTCGATTCGGGACGCTCGCCGCGTCCGCATACATCCGGTAATCGGCTATTGACTCGAGGGTTTTCAGGGGCGCTTGGCTCGATGGCGGCACACAACGACCCCCAAGGCCATCACGACCGAGGCCTTCATCCTCATTGGTCCCTGGTGCGGACTGCGCATCCTCAGCATTGCGAAATGGTTTGGATCGAGGGGTGCATCCACGGCACTGCAACCTTCCATCTCCTTCGTTGATCCGCCACCGGTTGACTATGCCCACTCGGCCATTTCGATCGTGACCAACTCCACCAGCCGCCGACCGTCAGTGCCCGACCAGTGGTCGGCGCCGGCCCTGGTAGCCGCCGCTCGCGTGGGCATTGCCGCTCCCCCGACGATGACAGGCGTACCGGCCAGATCAGCGTGGAGCGCGTCGACGGCTGCTGTCACGGCCGGACCGTTTCGGAGGGTGGTCACGCCGATGGCCACCGCCACCAGGCGGTCTGCGACCCGGGCCGCCTCGACGAAGGACTCCGGCGGTGTGTCCCCTCCGAGGTCGACCACGTCGAAACGGGCGGCGCGCAGTAGGTCCGCCACCAGCGTGACCGGAATAGAGTGGCGATCGCCCGCTGGAGCACCAATCACCATGGTCCCCCGCTTGCGGCCGCGGTGAGAGAAGCGGGGCCCGAGGCGGCCCATGACCCCGGCGATCGCCGTGGTAGCACGGTGCTCCACCGCTACAGAGATCTCGCCGTCGTGCCATCGGTCGCCGATGCTACGCATGGCCGGGACGACCAGGTCGGCGTAGACGTCCTCGGGGGTAGCCCACGAAGCGATGGCCTCCTCGCAGACGGCGAATGCCCCGGCACCATCACCTTGGACCAGCCGACGCTCAAGCCTCGTGGCAGCCCGGGAGCGCGACCCTCCTTGGACCCGGCGAGGTGCAGGTCCTGCGCCGGCCACCGCAAGAACGTCATCGGGGTCGATCTGCCAGACTCCGCCGACCGAATGGGCAGGAAGGCGCCCGGTTCGCACATACCGATAAGCGGTCATGTAGTGGACGCCGAGAAGTTCGGCGGCCTCGGGCAGCCCAATCAGCCGCTTGGGCGTCTCTCGGCCGCGCAACTCCACTCCCATACTCTTCTCTTCCGCCTTCTCAGCCACCATCTCAACCTATGCCCGCGGACAGACTCGCGGTCTCATCGGGGCCGGAGCGAGAGTGAGGAACGGTACTCGGGGCCGGCGATGACCACCTGCACGTCGCTGATGTGCCGTTCGAGAAACGCCGCTTCGCAATAGCAGAGGTACAGCCGCCAGAGGCGGCGGAACTCCTCATCGGTACCGTTCGACGGCAGCGCGTCCCAATGTGTCGCTATGTTGTCGTGCCAGCAACGGAGCGTGGCTGCGTAGTGCCGGCCGATGTCTTCGAGGTCGAGGATCCGGAGCCACGTGGCTCGGGTCAGTGAATCGCCGAGCGCAGTCACCGAGGGAATGCAGCCCCCGGGGAAGACCATCCGCCGGATGAAGTCGCGGTGGTGCTTGGCCCGATCGTAGCTCCGGTCGGCGATGACGATGGACTGGAGGACCATGAGGCCCGTGGGCCGGAGCAGTCGCTCGCAGGCGGCGAAGAAGGTGTCGTGACGCCGCCAGTCCACGGCCTCGATCATCTCGATGGACACCAGCTTGTCGTAGGTCCCTTCCAGGTCGCGGTAGTCGGCCTCGAGCACTCGGATCCGGTCTGCGAGACCGGCTTCGGCCACCCGCCGCGTCGCAACTTCGTACTGGGACCGGGATACCGTTGTCGTGGTCACCCGGCAACCGTAGGCCCGTGCGGCATGGAGAGCGAAGCTGCCCCAGCCGGTCCCTATCTCGACGACGTGATCACTGGACTGCAGGTCGAGCTTCGAACAGATGCGGTCGAGCTTTGCCAGTTGGGCACCAGCCAAGGTCGAACCCGGCTGCTCGAATACGCCGCACGAATACGTCATCGACTCGTCCAACATGGCCGTGAACAAGTCGGCGGGAAGGTCGTAGTGGGCGCGTACGTTGCGGCGGTCCGACTCCTTGTTCGGAGGTTGCAACCGCTGCCAAAGCGAGACCGGGCCGTTTATGGCCTCACCCAGGCGATCAAGGGTACGCAGCGACCTGGCCAGGTTGGCGATCAGCAGTCGGACCAGTCCGGTGAGATCGTCGCAGTCCCACCAACCGGCCACGTAGCTCTCGGCCAATCCGTTCGAGCCCCGGCGCAGAAGCGCCCCATAAGCGCGCCGGTCGTGGACGGTCACGTGGGCGGACGGCTCACCGGCTCCCACTTTCCAGCCGCCCCCCACGCCGTCGACCACCAGGGTGCCCTCGTGGATCGAAGCGGCCATCCGGCGGGTCACGGCCGCCGGCAGTTCAGCCAGTTCAGGCATGCGTACCTCCTCGTTGGTGGTTCGACCACGTCGCTCGTTCCCCGTGCAGGTCCTCCAGCTCCACCTGTGGGGGTGGGGGTGGAGGCGGATGCGGGTGGAAGCAGACGCCTTTCCGCCACAGTGCAAGAGCTTGACGGTAGATACCCATCGACACGCCTATCGTCCCGGCACGAGGCGTCCACACGAGGTTCCCCAGCGAGCTCCGGTTCGCGGCACGTCGAGTGAGTTTCATCCCGGCATACAGCTGAGGGCCATCAGGCCCACTGACCGTGAACGCGATCTCGAACCGAGTCCTCGGCTCGGAATAGTCCAACGTGTACTCGAGGCCCATCTCGAGGAACGGGCTCACATGCATTGCCTTGGTGAGCCGATGGGTCCCCGGTGGCCCGACGGCATAGGAGTGCCGCTCGTGCCAGGGGGTGTTGGTGACCTCGACCACCATGTGCTCCACTTGTGTGCCTGCCCGGTCGAAACAGAAATAACAACTGATGGGGTTGAACAGCCACCCCCAGGTCCGGGGATTGGTCAACAGCGTGATCGGGCCCGACGGACGGGTGCCGGCTCGCGCTTCAACCAGGTCCCGGACTGCGATGGCCAAGGGAACGGCCGGATCTCCCAAATAGTCCGCCCGCCGCACCCACACCGGAGCAGGGAAATGAGCCGACCACAGTGGATGAAGCCGGCACAGCTCATCTACCGCATCGAGGTCGATCAGCGCCATGTGGACCTCTTGGTCAAAGCTATGACCGTCAGGGCCTGGCCGGCGGTGCCTGACCGCACCTTCGTAGATGGCGCTTGCCCCCTTCACTGAGTTCACCAGCGCACCCCGAGTCGTGCACACACTGCGACGGCGCTCTGGAGCCCATCTTCGTGGAATCCCGAGCCCCAATAGGCCCCGCAGAACGAGAGCCGATTATGCCCGCTTATCTCACCGTGTCGGGCCTGGGCGGCGACCGCGAGAGCGTCGATGACCGGATGGGAGTACTCGAATCTTCGGAGCACCTTGTCCGGATCGATCTCCTCGTCCCGGTTGAGGGTCACGAGCACCGGCGTGGAGGTTGCCAACCCCTGCAACCGGTTCAGGTGGTACGTCATGGTTACTTGCCTCGACGGCACTGCCGGGCGGTGGTAGTTCCATGCGGCCCAGGCCCGGCGATTCCTAGGCATGAGCCGGGCATCGGTATGGAGGGAGACGTGGTTCCGCTGGTACCTGACGTCGCCGAGCACGTCCTTCTCGATGCGTGAGGCGTCGGCAATCAGCCCCAAAGCCTGGTCGCTATGGGTTGCCACGATGACGTGGTCGAACCGCTCGCGACGGGTGCCCTCACAGCGCACTTCGACTCCCTCGTCGGTTCTCAGGATCTGCTCGACGGGTGCGCCGAGCCTGAGACGACCGGCCTTGCGGACCGGCCCGAGTATTGCCTCGACGTAGCGGACAGAGCCGCCGTCGACCGTACGCCAGGCCGGCTTGTCCCCCATCGAAAGCATCCCGTGGCGCTCGAAGAACCGGAGGAGAGTTGTGGCCGGCATTTGGGTAAAGGTGGTCGGGTCGGCCGACCAGATCGACGAGCCCAGGGGAACCAGGTACCACTGGACGAATGCTCGCGACCACCGGCCCTCGGCCAACATGTCGGCCAGGGTGTACCCGTCGTCTGGAGGGTCGAGCAACAGGTGACGGCCGGCCCGATGGAACCGCGCCACGTCAGCGATCATTCGCAGGAACCGGGGGCGCGACACATTCCGCCGTTGGGCGAAGATGGAATTGCAGGACGTCCCCCGGTACTCGATCCCCGACACTTCGTCGGAAACAGAGAAGCTCATGTCGCTCGGCTTGGTCGCGATCCCCAGCTCGGCGAGCAGGCGGACCAGTCCCGGATAGGTCCTTTCGTTGTAGACCAGGAAGCCGGTGTCTACGGGCACCGATCCACCCTCGATCGATACGGTGGTCGTATGGCTGTGCCCACCCGGGCGACTGTCTGCCTCGAACACCGTCAGGTCATGGTTCGGGCCGAGGAGATGTGTGCAGACGAGCCCCGAGATACCCGTTCCGACCACGGCGATGTGCATCAGACCTTTTTAGCACTAAAGTCACACAGGCGGCTGTCGGGGCATGAGGGCACTCTGACGAGCACGTCGCAGACAAGCCAACAAGGAGACAGATGTCCCGGTTCCCTACTTCGGAGAGCGCAGGTAGCACGCTCGATGGAGCCGCCGCGCTGTCCCCGGCTGCCAGGGTGCTCGACGCAGTGCTTGAGGCCAGCGTGGTCGGCAGTTTCTCAAGGGTCGGGCCGGCCCTCCGGCGTCGTAGCGCACACTGGGACGAGCCAAAGGCTGCTGCAGGGCGCGTGATCGTCGTTACCGGGGCAACGTCAGGGCTCGGGCTCGCAGCGGCCACTGAACTGTCGCGACTCGGAGCGCATGTGTGCATCGTTGGCCGCGACCGCCGGCGAACTGAGGACGCACGCCGCAGGATCGAGGTCACGGCACGTGCCGCTGTGACCAGCGAACTGGCCGACTTGGTCGACCTCGACCAGGTCGCCGACCTGGCTGATCGCGTGGGCGAGCGCCTCGGACGGATCGACGGGCTGGTGCACAACGCCGGCGCTCTCTTCCGGACCAAGCAGACCTCTCCCCAGGGAATTGAGGCCACCGTCACCCTGCACGTCCTGGCGCCCTACATTCTGACCGAGCGGCTCAGGCCCATCCTGGCCCGTTCAGCTGGGGCCCGGGTCATCACCATGACCTCGGGTGGCATGTACACCCAGCGATTCAAGCTGGGTAACGTGGTCGCGCCTGACGATGGCTACGACGGGGCGACCGTGTACGCCCAGGCCAAACGGGCCCAGGTCGTCCTGACCCAGGAGTGGCAACGGCGCTACGGCTCCTCGGGCGTCGACTTCCATGTCGTGCACCCGGGTTGGGCCGACACGCCGGGCCTCGCTGCGGGCCTCCCAACCTTCGCCCGGGTTATGCACCCACTCCTTCGGTCTGCCTCGGAGGGGGTGGACACCCTCGTCTGGCTGGCCCGGTTGCCCGCGGGGACGCCGACCGGTGGGGGGCTCTGGCTCGATCGCCGCCGGCGCGGGGAGTACTACCTGCCCTGGACGTGGGTCCCTCCCTCCCGGCGCGCCATCGACGGCGTCCAACTGTGGGAGTGGTGTCGGGACCATGTAGAACCCTCCAGGAGACCTCTGTGACGACCCGACCAGCCGCCGGGAGGCGATCGAATGTGGGAGTGGTCTGGTTCCGCCGTGACCTGCGCCTCGCCGACAATCCAGCGTTGGTCGAGGCCATCGAGGCCCATGACCAGGTGGTGCCTTTGTTCGTGTGGGACCCAGTCCTGGTCAGCCCCGCCGGTGCCCCCCGGCTGGCCTTCCTCCACGGCTGCCTCGAGGACCTGGCCCGGTCCTTCGGAGGCGAGCTGGTGATACGCAACGGTGACCCCGTTGACGTGGTGCCTCGCCTCGCCGGCGAGCTCGACGCCAAACGCATCTGGTGCGCAGAGGATTTCGGGCCCTACGGTTCCAGACGCGATGCGGCTGTGTCGGACGCGCTTTCGGGCCACGACAGATTGCTCTGCCGGGTGGGATCTTCCTATGCTGTTTCCCCGGGAGTGCTGCTCACTGGGCGTCATAGGCCCTACCAGGTGTTCACGCCGTTTTTCAAGGCGTGGAGCGCTAACGGGTGGGATCTGCCGCTCGATGAGCCCGGAATCGACGGCTCGATCGTGGTCGGCGTGGCTAGCGATCCTCTCCCAGAGCCGCCCACAATGGGTGCCTCGTTCCCTCGACCAGGCGAGGTGGCCGCCCGCCAGCGATTGGAGCAATTTCTCGAGGATTCGATCGAGCACTACGACGACCAGCGCGATCGCCCCGACCACGAGGGCACGTCACGCATATCGCCATATCTCAAGTTCGGGTGCCTCCATCCCCGACAGGTGCTCGCTCAGCTCGACCTCATCAATCCCGCTCATCGGCGATTCCTGACCGAGCTGTGCTGGCGGGAGTTCTACGCTGACGTGCTGCACCATCGGCCGGACTCAGCTCGTGCTGCGTACCGGCGAGAATGGCACGCCTTCCCTACCGACAGCGGCGACGAGACCGAAGTGCGGTTCGAGGCATGGGCGACGGGACAAACTGGCTATCCGATTGTCGACGCGGGCATGCGTCAGCTACTCGGCGAAGGGTGGATGCACAATCGGGTACGCATGATCGTCGCCAGCTTCTTGGTCAAAGACCTCCACATCGACTGGCGAGCAGGCGCCCGCTGGTTCATGCAGCACCTGGTGGACGGTGACATCGCCTCTAACCAGCACGGCTGGCAATGGGTGGCGGGGACCGGCACCGATGCGGCCCCATACTTCCGGGTCTTCAACCCAGTGGCCCAGGGCAAGCGGTTCGATCCGCACGGGACCTATGTCAGGCGATGGGTGCCTGAGCTGGCCGGCATGGCCGATGACACCATCCACGAACCGTGGAAGGCTATGGGCTCCTGGCTGGCACCCGAACCGGCCTACCCAGCACCGATCGTGGACCATGCGACTGAACGTGGAGAGGCACTTGCCCGTTACGGTGCATTGAGAACAGCGTCACGAGCATGACGCTCAAAGGACTCCGGACCTTGGCTCATCCCGACTTGAGGTCCTCGTACGACGACGATCAAAGATACGAGGTGGCTTCATGAGGGTCTTGGTGGCCGGGTCGTCAGGGTTCGTGGGGCGCCAGCTGTGCCCGGCATTGGAGGAGGCGGGGCATGACGTGGCCGCGATGACCCGCCACCCCGAGGATTATCGCGGTGCTGGCGAACCGATACGAGGCGACGTTAGTGACCCCGCATCAATAGCTGCTGCCTTACGAGGCTGCACGGCTGCGTACTACCTCGTGCACCGCTTGGGCGAACAGGACTTCGCGTCGGCTGATGCCTCCGCAGCGGCGACGTTCGGCCTGGCCGCAGCGCAGGGCGGCGTGAACCGGATCATCTACCTCGGGGGTCTGGGCAACAGTGCCGATGACCTTTCAGCCCACCTGCGCAGCCGCCGAGAGGTGGAGCACTTGCTCGGCGAGGGCGGAGTTCCCGTCACGGTGCTGCGAGCGGGCATCATCATCGGACACGGTGGGATCTCCTGGGAACTCACTCGCCAGCTCGTCGAGCATCTGCCCGCAATGATCACGCCCCGCTGGGTACACACCAAGACCCAGCCGATCGCGGCCGTCGACGTGATCCGCTACCTCGTCGGCGTGCTCGACGTCCCAGAGGCAGTAGGCCGCGTCTTTGACATCGGCGGCATCGAGGTGTTGGAGTATCTGCAGATGCTGCGGCGCGTCGCCGCTATCGAAGGCCGGCACCTCTTGGTAGTGCCAGTCCCGCTGCTGAGCCCATCGTTGTCCTCCTTGTGGCTGGCATTGGTTACCGATGTCGACGTACCGACAGGGCGGGCGTTGGTCGATTCGATGAGCAACGAGGTGATTGTGCGCGACGACAGCATTCGGGCGCTCGTGCCCTTTGAGCCGATGGACTTTGACAGCGCAGTGCTGAGGGCCCTGGGTGAACGAGCAAAGGCACGATAACCATGAAAAAGGGTCAAGCAGGTTGGTCGGAGGCGCCGACACCGCACCACCCCCATCGTGAGCGATGGTTGCCGTCCTCGAGAGGTGAGAACGAGCCCCAAAATCGTCGGAGGACCGATGATGCCTTCCGACACCATCAACGAGCGGTCGCCGCAGTCTCGGTGGCCGGGACGGGTCTGCTCCGGGCGTCGTTGTCCACGCAACCCGGTACAACCGAATTCTATGCCCTTACCTTTGCAGTCGCTGGCACCTGGCTGACTGGCGGCCTGGCTCTCGAGCGGCCGCATCTGGGCTGGGATCGTTCCGGCGAGCACGTCTTCGGCCGTCTCGTGATCACCCCGATTCTCATCGGCACCGCCGCGTTCGGAGTGTTCGTCGGCGCAGCACTCGTTGCCCGGCGGATACCGCTGCTGAACGAGGCGATCTCGTCCATTCTGCGTTATCCTGACCGTGGCTCAGACCGCTGGGTATTGGCGACGACGCTCGCCAACGGCGCCGCTGAGGAATTGTTCTTTCGGGGCGCCCTTTTCAATGCGCTCAGTGGCCGCAATCCGGTCTTGGCGTCGACGGCAGTCTACGTACTTGCGACCAGTGCGACCCGCAATCCAGCGTTGGTGCTCGCCTCTGGGGTGATGGGTGGCCTGTTTGCTGCGCAGCGCCGCTCCTCGGGGGGAATCGTTGCACCGATCCTGACCCATTTGACCTGGTCGACGCTGATGTTGCGTTACCTGCCGCCACTATTCCGCGACTCAACAACCGGGGCTATTCCTCGTACATCCCCCAAGGCGGGAAGAGCGCTTTCGAGATAGCTCAATGCCCTCTAGGCGAGTCCCGTCGGACCATAGGCTGACGACTTGAAGCGCCTAGATGCGGGAATCCGCACCTACACAGATATACCCGTCATCACGACCCAGATGAGCCGGGAGGTGGGCACTCGGCATTGACGATTTTGAAGCGATCAAGCAACTGTCGGCTGAATACATCTGACGGGAGCGCCCCGTCGTTGATGAGCTAAGGGCGACAATCCCAATGAGCGCCTTGAAACCCAGAATAAGACGCAGCTGACCGGCCGATCGTCGACACTGGCATCTATGATCACGCGAGTGAAGCGATCAACAGAAGCCACCACAACGGGCATGAAGGGTGCGGGTTTCTATGACGCGCACTCCGAGTACCAGCAGCGCATCATTCTCGCCGGCGAGGCAGCAATCCGAGAGACCGTCGCCAGTGTTGCACTCGATGGGATCTCGGGCGCATTCACCATTGCTGACTATGGGGCAGGAACCGGCTCTACGTCGGTGTTGGCCATGCACTCCGCGATTCGCGCCATACGAGTGCGGGAAGCGACGCGGCCATTGGTCGCAGTCCATAACGATCTACCAACGAGTGATCTCAGTTCCATCTTTGAGCTCGCCGCTGCACCAGGCGGGTATCTCGATGAATCGGGTCCGATCTTCTCGACGGCAGCGGCCGGGAGCTTCTTTGGCCAAGTGGTCCCGGACGACAGTGTGCACCTCGGGCTGTGTTCGAATGCAGCCCATTGGTTTCGACAGCAATCGGACGTCGGACCAGTGGACGGCATGTTCTTTTCTGCCGCGAAGGGCGAGGCACGCCAGCTGCTGGCCGCACAGGCGGCCGAGGATTGGTGCGCTTTCCTCACTGCGCGTGCCGCTGAATTAGCTCACGGGGGACGTCTTCTCGTACAAGGAATTGCAACCGCTGATGCGAGTCGAGTGTCGGCCGCCGGCCTGCTTGACCAGATGTGGCAAGTATGTCTTGAACTGACCGACGATGAGCTCTTGGACTCGGGGATCCTCGCACGCTACGTGTTCCCGGTCTACTGCCGGAGCGAGAAAGAGGTGGCTGCCCCTGTTCAACAGGGCGCAGCACTCGTCGCTCAACTCGCCCTGGTGAGCTCAAAGCTCGAGGAAATTCAGAATCCGTATTGGGAACAGCTCGAACGTAACGGAGACTCGGCTGCCTATGCCAGCGCGTACTCGGCGTTCGTCCGCGCCTTCTCCGAAGCGAACCTGACCCGTGACCTCTTCTCACCCGGCGCTCGTGGCATCGAGCCGAGCGAACTCTGTAATGAATTCTTCCGCCGCTTCGAAGATCGGACCAAAACGCAACCTGCTGCCGGCCGATATCGGGCGTACGTTCTGAGCAGCGTCTTCTCCAGATGCTGATCCGGTGAACGTCGCTCCTAGCAAGGTCCGATGGTGGGGTTCTGGATCGATCCGTCGGGCATTATCGTGTCACAGAACGTCGCTCCCGTGGTGTCCGCACCGACCCTGGTGGCCCCGATCAGCGTCGTTTCGGAGAGATTGGCTCCAGCCATGTCGGCCCCGCTGAGGTTGGCGCCGGCGAACGATGCTTGTGCAAGATCGGCGCCGTCGAGGTCGGCGCCGCGCAGGTCGGCGCCGGTGAAGACGCCGACTCTGCCGTCTGCACCGGCCAGCGATACATTGCGCAGATTCGCACCCGAGAGGTTGGACAAGGTGAGCTCGGCCTTGGCCAGCGAGGTGCCCTCCATGGTGGCGTCCACCGCCGAGGTCGCTCCGAACTCGGTTGCCCTCAGATTGGCCCCACTGGCGTGGCCGAGGCGACGCTGCCCAGGAAGAAGTTCGCCCCGCTGAGGTTTGCGCCGTCGAGGGTCGAATAGGCGAGGAACGCACCCTGGAGATCGGCGGCCACCAGCTTGGCTTGCGGGCACTTCGTGTATGCCTGAAAGCGGCAGCCATCGACCACCGTGCCGGCATGTACCTGGTGGCCGGTGAGCAGCGCGTCGATCGCCGGATAGAAGACGTTCGTCGATGGCAGCGATATCGGCGTCGCTCCCGGCTGACCCGAGGCAACTTGACCGGGACACGTACCCTTTCGTGGGTCGCGGACCGTTCCTTTGGGCATGACCGTGTTGCAGAAGGACGCACCGTTCAATAGGGCACCTCCCAGTTTCGACCCGGTGAGGTCGGCGTTCGCCATGTTCGCCCCCGTCAGGCTGGCATCGGTGAGGTCGTCGCCGTTGAAGTCGGTATCAGAAAGGTTGGCGTGGGACAGGTTGGCATGGGATAGGTCCGAACCGACCACCGCCCCGAAGTTGGCGTCGAATCCTTGGAGGTCTGCACCCTTCAGATCGCCGTTGGCAATGCTCCCTAGGTGTAGCGATGAGTCAACCAGTGAGATTCCCGGTGCGTACACGTAGTTCATCGATACGCCGGTCAGGCTCGTGTTTCCAAGGTTGGCCCCGGACAGGGAGGCGTAGTCGAGTGAAGCCAGGTCGAGCGTGGCGCCGGAAAGACTCGCCCCGGTCAGGTCCGCATAATCGAGCAAGGCTTCCCTCAGCATTGCACCGGTCAGCTGCGCACCGGGGCAGTTGGCCTTGGGCGACGGCGACCGCAATGGCGTCGAAGAAGAACATGAACGTCATCGCGGAGACCAGCGGTCCGGCGAGAATCGCCAAGCGGCTCGCCGGGGTCACCCGGAAACGCTCGATGACGCCGGATCGAAGCTCGAAGATCGTGCCGAATCCCTGGGCGGTGCCGCTGGCGAACGCGAGGAGCGCGAGGATGCCGAGAAAAAAGACGTCGAGCACCGCTCCGGTCGACCCGGTTCGCGTGAAGTGCTTGAGCAGCGGCGTGAACAGCACGAGATAGAGCACGGGCGCTGAGAGTCCGACGAACATCCACGTCGGATTGCGCAGCTGCTGGGTGAAATGCCGCTGGAAGAGCAGACCGGTCTCTTTCAGGGTTCTCATGCCGCCACCTCCGAGGAATTGCCGGTGTCTCGCAGTGACCGGCCCGTACAACGCAAAAACACGTCGTCCAACGTCGGCTCCGACAGGCTGATCGATTTCAACGCGATCTGCGCCCGATCGAGCAGTCGGAGAAGCTCGGGCAGCACGGCGCTGCCGTCCTTTACATATAGACGCAGCCCACCGTCCTCGGCGCTAATCTCCCTAACGAACGGCTCGGTTCGCAGGAGCGCGCTTGCCCGTTCGACGAGCCCGTCGTCGACAAGGTCGAGCACCACCGAATCGCCGACGACCTCCCGCTTGAGTTCGCGAGGGGTCCCCTCGGCGATGATCGACCCATGGTCCATGATCGTCAGCCGGTCACACAGGGCATCCGCCTCTTCCAGGTAGTGCGTGGTCAAAAAGACCGTCGACCCGCGCTCTTGGATGGCCCGGATGTGGGCCCACAGGTTCGCCCGGTTCTGCGGATCGAGGCCGGTGGTGGGCTCGTCGAGGAACAAGACCTCGGGTTGGTGAACGAGTCCGAGGGCGACGTCGAGGCGACGGCGCTGGCCTCCCGAATAGGTCGCGACCTTCCGATCGGCAAATTCGGTGAGGTCGAGAACCGTGGCGAGCTCCTTCGCCCGCTGGCGCACGGAATGGAGATCCCCTCCGTAGAGGCGGCCCTGAAGGATGAGGTTCTCCCAGCCGGTCGACATGTCGTCGGCGCCACCCGCTTGGCTGACGTAACCGATCCGT
This sequence comes from uncultured Acidimicrobiaceae bacterium, assembly GCA_963781305.1. Taxonomy (GTDB): domain Bacteria; phylum Actinomycetota; class Acidimicrobiia; order Acidimicrobiales; family RAAP-2; genus DASXMT01. Next base: position 394,139 of record CAWAFL010000011.1, on the reverse strand, counting down.
TGACGCACCTGCTTGGGCTCGCGCGCGACGTCGGAGCCGGCCACGCTCGCCGTGCCCGAGTCGATGGGCAATAGCGTCGTGAGCATCCGGAGGGTCGTCGTCTTTCCAGCTCCGTTCGGTCCGAGGAAGCCGAAGATCTCACCCCGACCGACTTCGAAGCTGACGCCTTGGACCGCTTCGACGGTTGCTTTCCTGCCGCGGAAGCTCTTGCGAAGATCCTCCGTCGTGATGATTGCTTCCATGTTCACTCTGCTCGCTCGAACGGGTGGTGCAACTGTTCAGGGCCAAAGGGAGGTAAACATCGATGTGTTCTCATCACGCAGGCGAGCCCAGTGGCTCTGCCGCTGCTGGTGCTGGTTGGTGTGAGACCACGAAGTCCCGACGTCGTATGAGAACAATGGAACAGGCCCCTCCGACAAGGGCTAAGACAGCGCTGACGACGAGCAGAACGTCAAGCGCACTGGCGAAGCTGGCGTGGATGGCCGTGACAAGTGGTGCTCGCAATGGGGCAGGCACGGCGTTGATGGCCTGAGCGGAGTCGCCCTGTTGAATGGCCTTGACGACTCCGGGCAGGTGCCGCTCTAGCGTTGGCATGCTGGCCAGCGCATGGTCCATCTTGTTGTGCAGCGAGGAGGCGAAGATCGACCCGTAGACGGCGATGCCAGTGGCGATGCCGATCTGGCGGAAGGTGGTGTTGACGCCTGAGGCCATGCCAGAACGTTGGGGGGTGACAACGCCGACTGCCGTGGAAGCGAGTGGCGGGTTGACTATCCCACTGCCGACGCCGGCCACGATGAAGCCAGGGATCAAGTGGGTCCAGGAACTGACGCCATTCAGCCCGGTCATGAGCAGCAGGCCCACCCCGGTCAGCAGTAGGCCCGGACCGATGAGCCAACGGATGGGCATGCGTTCGCTGAGCACACCGGCGAATATCGACGAGAGAATGGAAATCCCGCTGATGAGCAATATCCGCATACCGGTCGCCAGAGCGGAGTAGCCGAGGTCGTCTTGGAGGTAGAGGACGAGGTACAAGAACATCGCGTAGAGCGAACCGTTCATGGCAAAGGCCGCAGCTAATCCACCGCTGAAGGTGGGGATACGGAACAGCGACAGGTCGAACAACGGGTGGTCGGCTCGGAGTTCCACGGCGACGAACATCCCCAAAAGCACCCCGGCGAGGGCAAGGCAGATGACGACCCCATGGTCGCTCCAGGCGATCTCCCCAGCACGAATCAATCCGTAGACCAGGGTGACCAGACCTGCGGTGAGGGTGGCGAACCCGGCCCAGTCAGGCCGGGCCGCATGTGGCGTTTTCGACTCATCGACCTTTTGCCTGGTGATAACCAGCGCAGCAATACCGACCGGCAGGTTGACCAAGAAGATGCCCCGCCAGCTGATGCCGTCGGTGATGACCCCACCTAGTACTGGTCCGAGTCCGGCGGACACCCCAGTGACCGCACCCCAGATCCCAAAGGCCGTCCCCCGCTCCTTGCCGTGGAAGCTCTGAGCCAGAAGAGCCAGCGAGGTGGCGAAGAGGATCGCACCGCCGACGCCTTGGGCGCAGCGGGACACGATCAACATGATCGGCGACTGGGCCACCCCGCAGAGCAACGAGCCGACGGTAAAGACGACAAGGCCGACGGTGAACAGGAATCGCCGCCCGTAACGGTCGGCCAGGGAACCGGCGGTCAGCAGTACCGACGCCAAGGTCAGGGCGTAGGCGTCGATGACCCACTGCACGTCGCTGAAGCTGGCGTGCAGTCCGGACTGAATGGTCGGCAAGGCGACGATCACGATGGTGATGTCCAGCAACAACATGAAGGTCGCTGCACACACCACGACCAGGGTCCACCACTTCTTTTCCATGAGCTGTAGCTTGCGGTGCGAACGGGCGGGACGCCACAGGTTTGTACATATATGCATGCTTTCGACCTTTGACTATGATGATTAGCGTGCAATCCATCAAGATCGATGACTTGGACCAAAGGATCATCCAGGCGCTTTACGTCGACCCCAGAGCGCCGTATAGTCGCTTGGCTGAGGTCCTCGGGTCCACCGAGCCGACTGTTTCCCGCCGCTACCGGCGTCTGTTCGACGATCGCATTCTTCGTGTGGTGGGCCAGCTCGACTCTCAGCGGCTCGGCCAGTACGACTGGGCCGTTCGTATCCGTTGTGCTCCGGGGTCCGCGCCGACTGTCGCCGCCAAGCTCGCTCAGCATCCGCACACTTCCTGGGTGCAGCTGACCTCGGGGGGAACCGAGATCTTCAGCTTGATTCACTCACGCGACGGCGAACAGCCAACCCCACTGCTGCTCAGCCAGCTCTCGGTCGGTCGACAGGTAGTCGACTACGAGGCCTACTGCCTCCTCCACCTTTTCGCCACTGGATTGTCGGCTCCGCCTGGCCCCAGCGACCTCAGCCGTGAGGAGGTTGCCCAACTCGACTCTCCGGCACGGGACAGGCCGTCGATCGATCGCCCGAAGGCCAAGCTGGCGGACTCCGACTGGCCACTCGTCCAGGCTCTCGCGGACGACGGCCGCGCTTCATATCGGCAGTTGGCAGCGCGCACTCACTGGCACGAGTCGACCGTCCGACGACGAGTCGAGGACCTCATTGCCTCAGGAGTCTTCTTCTTCGACCTAGACCTGGCTAGCGACGCCTTTGGGATCCGCTCTCAGGCCCTGTTGTGGATGTCGGTGGCCCCCACGCATCTCAAAGGAGTTGGACAGGTTTTGGCCAGCCGCGCCGACTTTCCCTTTGTCGCCGCCACCACCGGATCCACCAACCTGGTCGCGGCACTGGTCTGCCCAGACGACCGCTCGCTCTATGAGTACCTCACCGGCGAAATGACCACCCTTGACGGCCTCACCCACATTGAAACCGCCCCCGTGATGCAATTGGTCAAGATGCACGCTACCCTCGCCCCGCGCGAACCATGACGGGAGCGACAGTCAACCGACCTCTCTGCGCAACGACCATCCTCCGAAAATTTGTCCCGCAGGTGGGACGCATCAGCAAAAGGGATGGGTTCATCGGACAAGGTCTCTCCAGGCGATGATGGCGAGTTCGTGTTCCCTACGACGCAAACGTCGCACACAGCGCCTCATATCAGGCCGCTGCCTTCTTAACGAGAGCGCGAACCTTGGTTTCCGTCGCGTCGTCCAGCGAGGTGAAGGTCCACGCCACCGGATGCACGCTGGCGCCTATCTCACGAGAGGGGTTTACGGCTTCACCAAACCCGAATGCAATGAAGTCCTTGTCCGGTTTGATGTAGCAGATGTCCGTTGAAGACCTACATCAATCATTACAACCGGGAGCGACCCCACCGTGGTCTCGATCTGCGGATACCGGAGGGCGGACAGCCGGTCGGCGTCGCAGATGCGACCGGGCCGATCGTGCGCCGCGATCGCCTCGGTGGCCTTATCCACGAATACCATCGGAAGGCTGCCTAAGCCCTTCTACGAGGACCGCCATTGGGGTGCTCCACACGGTGCCAATCGAAGCTCAAACGCCTATTGAAGCGCGCCGGGTCTCCTTTGAGTTACCACGACAGGGCCATTCGCCTATTTGGAGCAAGTGCTTGAGAGCCCATTTTGCGCTCCGTCGGTGACCGATTTTCGGATGACACCCTTCAGGTGGTTCAATGTTGAGCAACGAACTCAGCTACAAGCTGCGCGACCACCTGTGCGGCACGTTCGCCAAGATGGGTATGGTCCACGTGCAAGACCAGTCCGTTACGATCAGCAATGTGGTCCCACGAGGATCGAAGCACCTGACGCTGAAACTGAGCCTTCACCACTGGCCACATCTTTGCGTTGTAGGGGAGCGGAATGTGGTCCGGCGGAATCAGCTTCGCCAAACGCTCGTACAGCGGCAAGCACGCTACGCCTCGTTCGACGGCGACGTCACGAAGCGCCTCGTTGTATTTGCCGATGCGCTGGTTAATCGCGCTAGCGAGATCTTCGCCGGTCATGGGGATTTCAAGTACTGCGATTTGGGCACGAGTTTCCCACTGCAGCCGTTGAAGGATGTGGGAGACATTCTCGACGTACCACTCGAGCGTTGGTGCTTGCCGAATTCCCTTCATCCGTAAGAGGAAGAGAGGGAACGCTGAGGAAACTGCGGCCACGTCATTCGTGCCCACCAGGAGAGTCACGATGTCGGGGTCGCAAGCAATCACCGCATCGAGCCGCTGAAGAACGTTCCACGACAAGTCACCAGCGACCCCTGCGTTCACGAACTGGATGCCTTGTGTGCCAACCTGACTGCGCAACTTGGCTACCCAATCCGCGCTGCCCACGCCTTCCGTGATGCTATCGCCCAGGCACAAAACGACCTTCGTAGCCCCTGGTGCCCTCCCTTCTCTCAGGAAAGCCTTTGTCGTACCCCGCCGACTATCCCTATCCATTACTCACTCCTTCGTCCGCCGGACGACGATACGTAACTCTCTGAACGTCGAAAGATCGCCAAATAACGATGCTGGCCTGAGCCAAGTGCAGTCGCAGTACCGCGGAGGCTTCAACAACAACTGTGGGCTCCAGGTCGGGAAGATTCAGCCCAGTACCAGAGTGGCTCGCCGTCTCTACTCACGCTCCATCACTTCCAGCAAGTGCTTCAGGGTCCGCAAAATGGGCGAGTCGCACCTTCTTTGACCCGACGGTTACCTTCTTGATCGGCAACATGACGGATCCTTCTGAGTCAAGGGAATCGAGCTTCAAGAGCCTGAGCTGGACCTATTCTTTCGTTGATGACCGACCTTTTCTGACGGCTCTCTTAGCCATGAGAGCGTTCGCTCGATCGCGGGCAGTATGCCCGTTACGGGGATCGCGCCTACGACATATCTCGACATGGCTCCAAAGGTTACGTTCGTCAATATCTCCCCCAAATCGGCGACGTCCGACGGATTCAGTCCCTCGAAAGCCCCGCTCATGGGCTCTACGGACGCGGCGCCTTGCGCAAACAAGCGTTCGCCGCCCACCGACGAGCTGGCCCGCACGAAAGCATCCAACATCATCGGATGCTTCTCCCAGGGTTCGAAGATCGTCCGGAACATGCGTATCAGGGCGTCGAAGAGCGGCTCTCCTGGCCGACGAGCCTGAATGGGCTCGTAGGCGTGCTCCTTCATCCATCGCTCCACGGTCGCCAGGATCAGCTCATCACGCGACGGGAAATGCTTATAGATGGTCGCCAAGGAGACCCTGGCCACCTCCGCCACATCTCGTAGCTGCCACTTGTCGAATCCAACTGATTTGAGCAGCTCTTCGACCGCCTCAAGAATGACGGCAGGATCCGTGCGCTGCGCTGCCGTTCTCGTTGGCACCATGTCACCCATTAAGGACACTATTCACCTGTCAACAGTCCACCGAGAGGGACGTCTTGCCAAAGGAGGCGTTCGGCTCCAAAGGGATCGGAGTTGATCGACGAAGGCGTGTCGAACATCATGGTCGACCTGTCGTCGAGTGTGTACGTCGGCCATTTCGGCAGTCCGTCATGGTTTGGGTCGCCCGTGTAGGCAAGCGAGACGAGGGATCCACTCATGGCGGTGACAAGCTCATCAGAGTGAGGCCCGGCGGCCATCGGTGCCTTGTTCACGTTGTCGAAGAAATAGGGCATGTCGCTCCCGTGAGCACACCACCTTCGCCCGGAAGGGTCGGATTGCCCCCAAGCGAACAAGTACATCCACACAGGAGCCCCGCCGGCCTGGAGCCTCGCTTCGGTGAATCGGATGTGGGGTACACGCATCGTTGCATCTGTGAGCGTTGCGACGAGAAGCGACGTCGGATTGTCTTCGGGGCGGATCGATCCGTAGCCAGCGATAATCGGATCCGTGTATTCGCCGAGCAGTGACCCGAGTCGATCTCGAAGGCCCTGTTCCGTTAAAGTCCACAACTCTGGATCGGCGGCCAGAAAGGCCAGCATTTCGTCGGTCGTGCAACCAGACACAACAGGAGTACCGGCAGAGGCTCCGTTCTGTAATGCCTGCTGCGGGTGCTGGGGAAGACTGGGACCCAGGACGGGCCCGAACCTTCGACCCCCTCCTCCGAGTAGCTGCGATCCTTGCAGCGCCAATTCGCTCTCGACGAGTCGGCTCACCTCGACCATTTCCAGTTTCTTGCGATCCGTCCCGACTCCGAGCTGCTCCAATGCCATCTCGGCGGTGGACTGCGCCAGCTCTGATCGTTGCGCAGCCAACAACATGCCGCTCATCGGGAATGCTTTGTGAAACAACCCGTTCGCGGCTGGCATGGCCAGCAGCGTCGATGTCTTGGCCCCACCCCCCGACTCGCCAAATACCGTCACGTTCTTCGGATCGCCACCGAAACCACCGATATTTTGGCGTACCCAATCAAGAGCATCCACCACGTCGAGCATTCCGACATTGCCCGATTCGGCGAGGTCTTCCCCGAATGCAGACAGGTCCAGAAATCCGAGAATTCCCAAGCGGTGGTTAATTCCGACGATGACCACATCGCCGTGATTTGCCAGGTTAGAGAAATCGTAGAGCGGCCAGGATGCCGAGCCTGTATTCATTCCGCCACCGTGAAGCCAGACCAGAACTGGCAGCGTGGAGTCGGCCTCGAGAGTCGGCGTCCAAACGTTCAGAACAAGGCAGTCCTCGCTCATCGACGGCTCGGTCCCGAAGACACCCATCATCTGCTCGATCTCGACAGGCATGGGAGTTCCGGTCATTTGCTCGATGGTCATCTGTGGGCACGACGGCCCATACGTCAGGCAGTCACGGACCCCGGACCATGGTTGTGGAGGACGCGCCGGCCGGAATCGGCCCGGCCCGCCAGTGTCATCCCCATAGGGCACTCCTTTGAAGGACCACACGCCGTCGTCGTCCGCCGCCCCGCGTACACGGCCACTTGCTGTCTCGATTACTCCTGTCGGCAAGCCTCTTCCTTTCGTTGGTCTTTTAGTCGCTGACCAGATTCAGGCGTCCATCACACAGTTATGCCGAAGATCCGGGCTGCATTCCCACGTACCATCGCGTCTACTTCGACATCAGGGACACCCTCAAACTGCTTGTCCACCCACTCGACCGAGAAAGGAAACGATCCCTCGTTGTGCGGATAGTCGTTGCCCCACATCAGGCAGTCGATCCCCGTGATATCTCGGAGACGGATCGCTGCTGGGTCCCACATGAATGTGGCATGAGCTTGGCGCTTCAAGTAGAAGCTCGGAGGAGCATCAATCCTCGGCGCGGCCGGTCCGGATCCAATACCGAGGTCATGCAAGCGACTGTCGTTCCAGTGGTGATCAAAGAATTGGATGGCAAAGGCCAGCCATCCGGCGTAGCCCTCTGTCATGATCACATGCAGATCAGGATAACGAGCGAACACGCCGCTATAGGTGAGCCACCCAAGCGTCTCACCCATGCCACAGCAGAAGTTGTACCAGGCAACGTCTGCCACTCCTGGATATATCGGATATGGGTTCGGCGCCGCGCGCAGGCCGCCGACGTGCATCGAGATCGGAATCTTCAGCGCGTTGGCCGCCTCCCACAGCGGCTCCCACTCAGCGAGGTGGTAAGGACGGGCAAAAATGCCATCCGGGAGGAGCGCTGGACGCAATCCCATTGCCGCGGCCCGCTCCAATTCACGCACTGATGCCGCAACATCGCGATATGGAAGGTAAATACCGGGCGCCACTCGATCCAAATGAGGGCCCCACGTTTCGGCAAGCCAGTCATTGACTATGCGGCAATAGGCTACGTCCACCTCAGGCGTAGAGTTATCGTCGAACGCTGATATGCGTCCGATCAGCACCGCACCATGGACTCCGTCCCGCTCGAGATCGGCGAGCTGAGCCGCCGGGTCGAAACTGGGTAGGGCCTCCGGACAGACATTGTTCACTGCAGCCCTGGCGAGCGCTCGAGGTTCATCTTCTATAGGCACTTCCACCGTGGTGGCGCCGGACTCCGGACCATCATCCATCATCATCGCCGCTACCGCAGGAGGCACTGGGCGAATCAAGTATGCGCCGTCATCCCGCCGATCCAGGCGTGTGAAATATTGCCGATAGGACTCCGGAAGTTCATCCACGAGCGAAAACGGCGGAGCGATGTGGCAATCAGTTGTGATCATCCGGGCTTGTGACACTGGCTCTTCCCCCTGTTGCCGCACCGTCGTAAAGAATGTTCCTGACCGTGAAAAAGGCGGGGCCTCGTCGCGGTATTCGTGTTACCACGTGTAGAGTATTTGGGTTACCGCTCAATGTCAACGGACTTCAAGTGGCAATAGATTGGGGTCAATAGGCTGCCTGGCCCCCACTGTCCCCGGATCCGCCGCCCGTAATGGTCGCGAGGGTCATGTCGTAGTGTCTGCCAAGGCCGCAACGAGGAACTGACGCGAGGACGGAAGCCTGTTGGGTCGCGTCGTGATTGAGGAGGATCACATGGCACGAGCAACGTTCGAGGTCATGTCGGGGACCACAACCGACTTCATGCGCGACTACGACCTGGACGTCCTCGGCTACGAGGAGATCGAATACGCCGTGGAGGGCTCCGCCATGTCCTACGAACTGGTGGGCGATCGCGGCGCAGACGGTCGTTGGGACGTGACTCTCGGTCCATCGGCGGGCTACCGGACCCGCATAGTGGTGCGGCGCCCGATCGATCCCGATGCATTCAGTGGAACAGTGGTGGTCGAATGGCACAACGTATCGGGTGGCCTCGACGCCGGACCCGAATGGGCGTTCCTCCACCGCCATCTGGCCAAGTCCGGCCACGGTTGGGTAGGAGTATCGGCCCAGAAGGCGGGCATCGACGGGGGCGGCATTACTGAGGGCATACACCTCAAGGTCCTGGACCCAGACCGGTATGCCGGGCTTGATCACCCCGGGGATGCTTGGTCGTTCGACATCTTCGCACAGGTGGGCGAGTTGCTACGACTACCCGCTGACGAGAACCCGCTATCGCGACTTACAGCGCGCCAGCTGGTGGCGGCAGGCGAGTCACAGTCCGCCTCCTGCCTGGTGACCTACCTGAACGCCATCGACCGCCACACCCCTGTGTTCGACGGGGCGTTCGTCCATGGCCGACCCGGCATGGGATTGGCCATCGACGGCTCCTTCATTGTCCCCCACAGTGAGGACGAGAGCTTAGACAACACCACTCAAGCCATCGGAACCACGGGCGAGCGCATCCGCGACGACGTCCGCATCCCGGTGTTGATCCTCCAGAGCGAGACCGATCTCGTGCTCCTGGGCGGTCGCCTGGCCGCCCAGCCCGACTCGGACAGCCTTCGGGTCTGGGAGATTGCCGGGGCTGCCCATGCAGACACCTATACCATTAGCGCAAGCCGTCTCGACGATGGGACGTTGTCACCCGAGCGCCTGGCCGAATTGCTCCGCCCGAGCCAGAACACGATCATGGGACCGACCGCGCTTCCGGTGAACGCGGGGCCGCAGCAACACTATGTGGCCCAGGCCGCGTTGGCCCACCTGGTGGGATGGATCACCGAAGGGACCCCGCCACCCAGCGGACCGCGTCTCGAGCTGGAGGAGACCGGACGAAGTTATCGACTGGACGCGGAGGGTAATGCCAAGGGCGGCATCCGCACCCCCTGGATCGACGCCCCGACCGCCATTCACTCCGGGCTGGGCCAGGCGGGTGGGACCTTCGCTGTCCTGTTGGGCGTGACCACGCCATTCAATGACGCCACCCTGGCCCGGCTCTACCCGGGAGGGAAGGACGAGTACCTGGCGCGCTTCGATGCATCACTCGATGCGGCCATCGCCGCCGGGTTCCTGCTGGCCGAGGATCACCATGAAATCGCCGCCATCGGCAGGTCCTTCTTCCCTCTGCTCCACGCGGAGGCGTAGTCGCACCATCACTCTTGCCCAGACTTTCCTCTATCCGGCCCGTGCTGGCGAGAGCTCCGTACTGGTTCCATTCAGCGCTACCGACGCGAGTGCAATATGTAGGTTCGTTTATTCTTTCGTCCGAATTCGCTCACCCTCAGAAGCGCTGTCAGGATTCGATCCAAGGAAGACGGCTCGAGCGATATCGTCGCTCGACATAAGGTCTCGAGTCGGACCTTCGAAACGGACCTCCCCCTTCTCCAAGAAGACCGCTCGCTCGCAAATCTCCGCGGCAATGTTCAGGCTCTGTTCGACCACGACGAGGGTTACGCCAGTGGCATGGATCCGCCGGACTACATCGAGGAGCTCGCTGACGACGATGGGCGCCAAACCCAGGGACATCTCGTCAATGCACAAAACTTTCGGATCGAGCAGAAGAGCCTTTGCGACCGCCAGCTGTTGTTGCTCTCCACCTGAGAGATTTCCGGCCTTTTGCCGACGGCGGGCGGCGAGCGCCGGGAACGTCTCATAAACGACCTCACGGCGTTCATTCAGGCGCGACTTGTCCATTCGGGCGGCGAACGCCTGCATGTGCAAATTCTCGTGAACGGACATGTCGGTAAAGACTGCGCGTCCCCCGACCACGAGGAGCAGTCCTCGAGCCGGATGCCGCTCGGCAGGAACTCCGGTGATGTTCTCTCCAAAGTAACTGACCGTCCCCGCGGCCGGTTTTTCCAAGCCCGAGATCACTCTGAGCAGGGTTGACTTGCCGGCACCGTTTGTGCCGAGAAGGGCCAATGCTTCGCCTTCGTGCACCTCGAGGGATATGCCGAACAGTACCTGCAGCTGCCCGTACGCGAAGTCGACATCAGAGACTCGGAGCGCTACCGGAACTTCTTGCTGCTCGCTCATGTGAACAGCGACTTGAATATCGAAACGGATAGGTGCCCGCACATGTACGAGGAAACACTCCGCATCTGCGTTGCCCTCGGATTCCTCGAACCTCTCACGTTGCTATCCCCTCACAGAATCTTGAAGCCCGAGCGGACCTAATCAGGTGGTGATTATCTGACCAGATCGAGCTACCGCCGCGGTATCGGTACCGAGATAACTGGCGATAACTACTGGATTCTCTCGAATCTCCTGCGGCGTACCGACGGCGATCACCGCACCTGCGTCCATGGCATAGACCCGGTCACATAGCCCCATCAACATTGGCATGTCATGCTCGATGACCAAGATCGAACAGTCAAGATCCTCTCGGATGCGACGCACGAGGGGGCCGAATGCCTCGGCTTCGCGCTGTGCCACGCCGGCGGTCGGCTCATCCAAAAGGAGCAGTCGAGGTTCGGTCGCCACCTGCGCTGCCAGATCGCAGATTCGGCGCATCCCAGTGGACAGCTCAGAGGTCAGGGCCTCCGCCCACGGACTGAGGCCGAAGGCCTCTACGATCTCAAGCGCACGCCTGCGGGTGTCCCGTTCGGCAGCGCGCACCCAAGGCGCGCCGAACATGGCCGGAATGAGGAGCGTCTTCGTCCGCTGTGCCATTGCCAACTGCACGGTTTCGACCACCGTCAGGCCCGCGAAAAGCGACGCGTCCTGAAAGCTTCGGGCCATACCGTAGTGGGCCCTAACGTCCGGTGGTCGACCCGCGACCTCGTGACCGAACAGCCGTACCGACCCGTGATTCGGGCGCAGCACTCCGCTGATGACATTCATCAGGGTGGTCTTGCCCGCACCGTTGGGGCCGATGAGACCCACGATCTCGCCTGGGTCGACCCCAATTGTCGCCCCCGTGAGCGCAGCTATGCCGCCGAAATGAACTTCCACGTCGTCGACATCCAATGGCGGGGCACCGACAGCCGCTGAGCGTGACGTGTCCTCTGTGCTCCGGGCAGGCTGATCACGCCTCCCCGCGCTAGCAAAGCTCATGCCGGCCGCGGCCCGCTCGGCATCGGCCACTGACACCTCAATAGCCGCCCCGTCGCTTGGCGCAGCGTACGCTTCGGTTGCCAATACGGCGCCTTCGTGCTCCGTTGTAGCCAATCGTGCCGCCTTCTTATTGAGATAGGCCTGCCACCCTTCTTGCACCTTCCCCGAGAGGCCGTTTGGCATGGCAATCATCGTGCCGACAACACCTGCACCGCCGACGAAGAGCAGAAACCCGGCATTCTGGCCAACAGAGCCCAGCAATCCTTCGACATGGGGCCCGACAAAGAACGTAGACATGTACAGCAGCACCGCAGCGGCCACTGCGCCGCCCAATGACCCGAGCCCACCGATCACTGGGATGGCAAGGATGGCAACAGATGCATCTGCGGTGAAATACGTAGGGGTGGCGCTTTGCCAGTCGGCTGCAAAGAACACGCCGGCGGTAGCGGCCACAAACCCCGACAACGCCAGGACACGCAGCTTGACCACGGATGGCTTGATTCCGAACGACGCGACGGCTCTCTCATTGTCACGGGTGGCGATGATGACTCGGCCCGCCGCGGAGCGACGTAACGTCGACGCAGCCGCGACTACCAGGACGAGCACCACCAGCGCCACGTAGTACAGATAGAGCTGAGAACCGACAGTACCGAACCCGGGCAGAAGCGTCATGGTCTTCACCTCTGCGTTGAAGGGGTTGCTTCCACCAAGCCATCCCTGCTGGTAAAGCCAGTCTGGAGCGATCACCGCCAGGCCAAGCGTCGTCGCTGCGAGAGTCAGGCCCCGCACCCGGAGCGCCGGCAGTCCAATCACCACCATAACAACCGCGCCGACCACGCCAGCCACGATCAGAAGCTCGATCATGCTCCATCCGGATTCTCCCGCCCAGCGAGCCGTCAGATAGGCGCCGATACCCACCAAGGCGAACTGCCCGAGGCTGACTTGGCCGGCCCACCCGACCAGCATGGTCAGTGAGACACCGATCAATGCGTAGATAAGCACGAAGACCAGAAGGAACTGGTTCGACTTGAAGTACGGCAGGAGGGGGACCGCCACGGAAACGATCAGCGACAGGCCGATCACCATCTTCAGAGCGTGACGCACGAACGGTGAGCCGCGTAACGCTACAGGTATGCGCAGGCTGGGCAGCTCGGGTACAGCGGCCCCTTCAGTGGCAAATGCTCGCCCGATGGCCTTGCCGCGCACGAGAATCGCTACCAGAATTACCGCAAATACTGCCAGTTCGGCAGTCCCCGCATTGCTCGTCCGGGCAAGCACTACTTGATAGACGAGTCCAAGTACGATGCCCCCGCCTACGGCGACGGGGAAGGACACGAATGCCCCAAGGGCTGCTGCCCCCAAGGTCAACATCAGCAAGAAGGGGCCGATGGCCTCCGCGTTGAACGAGGCAGTCGTCGGCCCGTTGAGGATCGCTGCCAGAGCCGAGAGGCCACCAGCAATCCCCCAGGTAATGAGGCTGACACGAGATACCGAAATCCCGCACAGTCGCGCCGAGTCGGGATTCCCTGCGGCAGCACGAATCTGCTTTCCGACCGATGTGAACTCCAAGAAGACGGTCAGGATTATCAGAAGAAGGGGAACCCCGATCAACGTCAGCACCGACATGCCACTCAAGATCACGCCACCGAGTTGGAGGCTCGAGCTGAATGGCTGCGGGAACGGCGCCTGCGACGCAGGCGTGAGACCCGGGATGAAGGTGACGCCGAGCAACACCTGGCTGACACCGATGGACAGGATCAGCAAGCGTACTGGCGACTTAGTCCGACGCCGCACCGGGCCGATGATGAACCGCTCGACTGCCAGACCAGTGGCGATTCCCACCAGGACGCAACCCGCGAACGAGAGCCACCAATTCCAGCCCCAATCGTTGACGACCTTCAGAAGCAGCATGGCCGAGAGCACCCCGAGCTGGGCGCTGGCCAGGTTGAGGAAGCGGTTCGCCTTGTAAATCAGTACGAACCCAACGGCAAGCAAGCTGATGATCAGCCCGTTGATGAGGCCTAGAACGATCGTCCCGGCAGTCACGATGCTCAGTAACGACCCATGTTTGAAAGGCACAAACGCCGACTGCCCCGACCGGCCGCTGTCTGAAAGATTTTGGCCCGTGCTATCGCGCTCACATTCTCCCTCTCATGACTCACGCCGCTTTGTTGAAGTTCGGATCAGGAATCCGCCAGCACTTGCACGACGCGTTGTAATAGATGGCGCGCCATTCCAATGTGCCGTACCCCGATTTCGCTGGCGCAGCGGAGAAGTCGATCGGAGCGAACGGATAGGGAAAATTAAGGAGGCCAATTTTTTTCATGTTCGCTATCTGTGCAGTGGATGACACCGTCGATGCGTGGTTCAACAGCGCCTGCACGAACCACAGGTACGAGCACACAACGCCGCCGTACCCGTCGAGCTGCTTGTAGACGCTCGGCTGGCCCCCGGCGGCATAGATGGCGTTACAGGCCTTGGTGGCTGCCGAGGGCTTGAATCCGGGAGTCGTCGCCTCGCCGTAACCACCCTCGACGATGTTGACCGTTCCGTTGAAGTTGGTCGGGTCAGGGGCGTCGGACCCGGTAAAGTTGGACGCCGCCGCCGCGCTGTCCGTGAACAGGTAGCGGGGTGTGTACTTCTGCTGCTGAGCTACCTGCGTAAAGAGGCCCCAGTCACCCAGACCCACCTCGGTCACGTCCGTCACTCCGGCATTCTTGAACGAGAGAACTGCCTGCTCCATTGAGGCAGAGGTGTCGATCTGACCTGCAGGACATCCAAGGTTGAAATAGACAACTGACTTGGCGGGAACTTTTGCCGCAGTGAGCGCCGATTGCTCAATGCTCTTGGCTCCAGCAGAACACGTATGGTACAGAACACCAAGCTTCTTGAATCCTTTGGCTGCAGTAAAGTAACCGAGCTGTTTCAGCGCCTGGGCCCCGGTGAGAAATGCTGCCTGGGCGTTTCCCCCGATATCAAGGCCGTAGGGGTGGTACGTCACCAGGTTCTGGGGAGTCAAGTACCCCGAGGCCAACAGGATGTGGTGCTGCGGGATGCAGTCGCTCGCGCCGACCTCGGTGAGCGCTCCGCTGTCGAGCACTATGTAGGGCTGTGCTGCGGCAATCGTCAAGCATGACTGCTGCGCGTTCGCGGCGCTAACGGGATTCACCTCGTAGAAGCTCATCACGATCTTCCGGCATCCGGCCCCGCCCTGGCTGTTGATCTTCTTCGCCACCAGGTTGTAGTCGGCCTCTTGTTGCGCCGTAGACGGAACACCCACTGTGGCGTTGCTGAGCGATCCACTGGAGACATCGATGATGGACGCCGCTACTTTCACCTGGTCCGACGTGATGCCTGGAGCCGAACCAGTCGGGCAGTTAGCCTTGGTCCCGGCGGAGGCGTTGGCTGCCCCGGCGGCTGGGACGACGTTCCCGCCCAACCCGGGCATCCCGACCAGCAAGGCTGCGGCCATCACCAAGACGGCGACACACACCGATGCCGACCGTCGGGTCCGCTTCCCGATAGAAAGAGATTGGGTCACGATGTTCTCCTTTATTGGGACGATCCGGCGCAGCCGGGAGTCGTAGACGACTGAAAGCCAGAACAAAAGGGGTTGGCCTAGTGGGCGAGACCGCAGCCGACGGCCCACAGCGTGATGAGATGCTCAGAACCATCGGCCCGGAAGTCACGATGCTTCAGCCGCGATCCACACGAGGAAGACACAGATACAATCCGCTCCCACCTGCCATGGCCTGGTGGATCCTCGTCAGCCCCTTAGTGCTCACAATCCACATCCCCCCGGAAGCTTCAATTCAGACGCATGAGATCACACGCGTTGCGAACCTTATCTAGACATCGACGTCAATGTCAACGGCTTGCGAACCACTCATCCAACTTTTAGAACCCTGCACCACTAGCTGAGCAAGCTGGTTTTGGGAGCCACACAGCGTAGTTGGCACAGGTCGGGCCCTCTATCTCCTGCGGCAATGTCTGTCCGACCTGGATTCCCTCTTGCCCATGTCGCCGACTACTGCACGGCACCCGTCATCAACGAGCCCTTGTTCTCGCGTCCCCCCGTAACCGTCCGGAATCCAGCATTTGCAAACCGGAGTTAGTCATACATGAACTTCGATATCGATGTCAACTATGTGATCATGTTCACATGCATGGGCTGTGAGCCTATTCGTACCGGCCCCTGCTCTTCGGACAAATCGGGACGGTGTTCGTACGACATCGAGAGTCGAAGCGCCAGGCGTGACAAGGTGTCGACCTATACCTCCAGAAATGGATCAGCGTCAGCCTTCGTTGACCCCAAGTTGCAACGACAAGCTCGGCGGCCGGGCCATATCCCTCAGTTCAGGCCGTCACATCGGGCTAGCGGGCCTTATGCTTGCGCCGTGAACTCAGGTATGAAGTACTTACTAGCTAGCGCCGCTGGCGCGGCGAACACATTCAACGCCTATCGACCAATCGCAAGGAACGGGATTGCCATTCCTCTTGTCTGGACGTCCGCGACCCCCACGTCCGAGTTGCCTCTTCAGGCCATTGCGTGGCAACAAGCAGCGACGGCGGCGTTTGCGGTCAAGGGCGCTCTTCGCACACGAAGTGGTCGTCTTGGCCTTGGCATTTCAGTTGCTTCTTGGATTGGGCTGCTCGGTCTGCATCGTGTCGCTCAAGATTCTCGCGACGTACTTGAGCACGCCCTTGTCGACGAACTGGGCCCCGAGTATCGAGATGCATACGACGGGCTGCCTAATCCTCCGACGGACGTCACGTTCAGCCGCCAGCAAAAGGTCCTCCCGCGACCGGGTCAGCGCAGCCATTATGCACTCGCTTCGGATCTGAGTTACGGCGAATTCGGAAAATGGAACCTACTTGACATCTGGGCTCGTCGTGACCTACCGCTCGACCGAGGCGCTCCGGTCCTACTGCAGGTTCACGGGGGCTCATGGACCATGGGGAGCAAACGCGGGCAAGCTCATCCCCTGTTGAGCCATTTGGCTCAACAGGGTTGGGTCTGTGTTGCCATCAACTATCGACTGAGCCCGAACTCTGAGTGGCCGTCGGCGATTATTGATGTCAAACAGGCGATCGCGTGGGTGAAAGAACACATCGCCCAATTCGGAGGCGACCCCGGGTTCATCGCAATCACGGGTGGATCAGCGGGAGGCCATCTGAGCGCGCTGGCAGCACTAACTCCGCACGTCCCCGAGTTTCAGGTGGGATTCGAGACCGCAGACACTCGCGTCCAAGCTGCGGTGCCTCTTTACGGCGCGTACGACCTTGTGGACGATGATGCACTCGGCGCATCGGAGACCCATGATTTCCTGGCGAAGAAGGTATTTAAGACCACACTGAGCGAGGACCGCGATCGATGGGAACAAGCATCGCCGACCTACCAGGTCGGGTCGGACGCCCCGCCGTTCATGATTGTGCAGGGTGCGAACGACGTCATTGCGCGAGTTGCCCAGGCCAGGAGGTTTGTGGAGGTACTAGGGAAAGCATCACGCGCGCCCGTTGTCTACTCTGAGCTTCCCGTTGCCCAGCATGGATTTGAATCCGTCTCATCGACGAGAACTGCCCATACGGTTTCGGCAATTGAGCGGTTCCTCGCCTACTCACGCGCAAGTGCGGCGGCCCGCGATTAAGCCGACGAGGTACTCCATCCGCAGGCCAACTAGAGCGGCGATAGGCGAACAGACAGCGCAACTGGGTCGTGCAGGTTGACATCGACACTTCAGCAGTTTTTCAGCGCAAAACATCGATCTTGTGCCAAATGGACTTCAAGGCCTGAGAAACGAGACGACTAGATAAGTTCTGTTTTCATGGGCGGGATGAGGCACTACGAGGAACGTCGCGGAAGGCCACGTTCCGGTCCTGCGAACGCTCTCGGGGCATGCCTAGGACGCGCTCGCTTATGACGTTGCGGGCCATCTCGGTGGTGCCGCCCCCGATGCACGAAACCTGCCGCATGAGAAAGTCCGACCCAGCGAATGCCAACTCGCCGTCGTCCTCGGCCCAGGCGGCGCCGGCCGCCCCGGCGATCTCGAAGCCGATGCTCCGTATCCGCGCCGTGGTGACCCCGTTAAACAGGCGGCCGATGGCTGCCGACTGGTCCGGCAAGGTGCCGGTGGCAATCCCTTCGCCGATACGCCGCCGGAGCTTGGCGTCGACCACCCCGAGCATGTGGGCCTCGCCGACCAGTTCGCGTACGGAGGCGTCCTGCAGACGGCCGGCGTCCCTCGCCATCGTCATCATGGGCGAACTTCCACCACCGTGGCTCAGCCTGGACGGGACGGTGACCAGCGGGGAGTTGGTCAGCATGCGCTCGTGGAACATCCACCGAGTCCCCACGGTCCAGCCGTCGTCGATGTCCCCCACACGATCGGAATCGGGCACCCGCACGTCTGTCAGGAACTCCTGGCAGAACTCCTTGGATCCGTTGAGCATCTCGATCCGGTGGACGTCGAGGCCGGGCTGGCGGATGGGGAGGATGAAGACAGTCAGGCCCCGATGCTTAGGGACGTCCCAGTTGGTCCGAGTCAGGCAGAGCCCCCAGTCCGACCACCAGGCTCCCGTCGTCCAGATCTTGGATCCGTTGAGCACCCATTCCTCACCGTCTCTGACCGCACTGGTCAGTGCGGCGGCGACGTCCGAGCCGCCGCTGGGCTCGGACAGGAACTGCATCCAGATCTCCTCGCCGCGGAGGATTGCGGGGATGTGTCTGTGCTTCTGCTCCTCTGTCCCGAAATCCAAGAGGACAGCTGCACAAGGTGAGAGCGTTGGGGCCTGGAGGCGCGACGGGTACTCGTAGCCGGCTAGCTCCTGGTTGAGGGTCCGCTGGTGCTCCGGGGTCAGCCCCTGGCCGCCGTATTCCTTGGGGAAGCAGATGCCGGCCAGGTCGGCGTCGAACAGCATCTGTTGCACCTTCCGCTCCCGGGCCACCGCCGCCAGCTCCTCTTCGTCGGTGCGCTCGTTGCGCAGAGGGCCGACCGATTGGCTTGGGTCTAACGGTCGGAGGTTGCCGCGGACGAAGTCCCGTGCCCGGGCCCTGAAGGTCTCGAGATCCTCGACGTCGTGCGTGCTCATGCCACTGTCTCCCGGCTTTCGATGATGTCGGTTAGCAGCTGCCGGTGGTCGGCCGGGGTGCCGAAGAGAGCCCGGTTCAGTGTTTGGCGGCGGAGATAGAGGTGCAGGTCGTGCTCGAAGGTGACCCCGATCCCGCCATGGATCTGCACGCAGTCCTGTAGAAGCTCGGACCCATAGTCGCCGATGAACGACTTGGCCGTACTTAGTAACTCGGCTGCATCGGAGGACCTGTTGGCCACTGCCGACGTAGCTGCGTCACTGATGGCATGGCTCGCCTCCAACCATGTCTTCATGTCGGCGAACCGGTGTTTGAGCTCCTGATAGGAGGCCAGGGGTCGGCCGAACGAGTATCGGTCAAAGGACCACTCAACTGTCATATCGAAGGCGGTTTGCATGGCCCCGACCGACTCGGCACAAGAGAGGACCAGAGCCCGATCGAGCTGGCTGGCGACTTGTTCATCGGCAACCCCCGGGTCCCCGACAAGAGCCGCGCTTGGCAGGCGGACTTCCTCGAAAGTGACCTCGGAGAACCGACGGACCAGGTCGACAGACCCCATCGGGGCCACTGACACCCCAGGGGCGCCCCTGGGGACCAGCACCTGGGTGAGGCCTGTGCCAGTGCGTCCGGTGACCAGCAGGTAATCGGCGTCGGCCGCCGACTCGACCGGGCGCTTGACCCCGTTGAGTACAACCTCTTCGCCCTCCACGCGGACATCAAGGGTGACGCTCCCGAGCCGATCGCCCGGCACCGGCTCCCCGTAGCACCAGGTGGCGATGGATGTCCCAGCCAGCAGCCCGTCAACGACCTCGTCACCCTCGTATCCGATCTCGCTCAGGGTGGCGATAACCACATTGGCGACGGCCAGTGGTCCGGGGGCGGCGTGTCGACCGAACTCGTAGGCCACGAGCGACAGGTCGACCAGGCCAGAGTCACCAATGGAACCGCCACCGTGCTCCTCGCCAACCAGCAGGGACGTCCAGCCCAGCTCAGCACCCCGACGCCAGTACTCGACCCCGAAGCCCACCGGGTCCTCTCTTAGCCGCCGTAGCTGGGCGACGGGAACGAGCTCATTGAGCAGTTTCGCAGTGGTCTGCTTGAAGAGCTCCTGGTCGGGGCTCAGCGCCAGCAACATTGTTCGCTCACACTCCTTAAGACTTCAATGATCCGTCGACCAATTCCTCGTGTCGAAGGCGCCAGCCGCATCGATAGTTTGGAATCCGTTGCTAGATCGGACGTCGAGGTGTGATGGCAACGGTCGGAATGCTGACCGTTGAACCACATCGCACAAGCGAGTCAACCGAACTGACGAAGTGGTCGACGTCCATCAGTTTGTCCGTGAGCAGCCCTCGTGCCGTCCATGCAGGAAAGAGCTCCCCGGCAAGTTCCATGTCCCACGACGCCGTCAGCTGAGAAGTTCCTTCTCCCTGGCCGCCGGCGCATTCGCCGACAATGAGCCGCGTGAACCCAACTTCGGGATGTTCGGCCCGCCACGCCTCCACCAGTTTGTCCAGTGCCGCCTTGGTCACCGTGTAGGAGGCCAGACCCGGCCACGGTGAGGTAAGCGACGCGCTCACCGAGGACAGATATGCAGCCATGCCATTCGATGCCTTGAGGTGAGGCAGCGCGGCGGTGGTAATCGATGATGCTCCGATCACGTTCGTGGCGAACACACGCTGCCATGTGGCCGCGTCGAGCTCTTCGATGCGCCGTAGTTCGCCAATGCCGGCTGAGACGACCACGGCATCAATGCCGCCCAACTTGTCGGCAGCTTCGTCTATCGCTTGCCGGCACGACGACTCGTCGGTTACGTCACACCTGATAGCCAGAGTCCCAGGGCCTGCCTCCGTCGCCGCGTCCACCAACAGGTCCTCGCGCCGAGCCATCATCGCGACCCTCGCCCCTCTCTGCCCCAGCCCGATTCCAAGACACCGACCAAGTCCCGTTGACGCCCCCACTACGACGACTCGGATGTCGCTCATGCCGGCCGGCCGAGATAGGAAAAGGCCACAGGAACCGCGTCTACGTAAGCACTGGGCTCGCTGGCCCTCGTGCGGCGCGCACCGATGTTGCTCATGTCAATCCTCCTTGGCCAGCACAAATGTGCAACCGATCCCTAACATCAACGTATCGATTTCGACGTCGATAATAACATCTCGGCTGACTGGCTATTGAACTTCGACGTCGTACCCGAGCGTCGTTGATGGACCGACGCGACCACGCCACGCAAAGGTCGTTCCGAGCGCCGATGCCGCCTCGATGGATGTCAATACGATGATCGTCGCGTATTCGGCAGCCACCTCAGTAGGCCCCACCATTGAGAGAACCATGATGTGCCTGCCATTGCAGGCTGTCCATGATGCTCACGATTGCGACTGAGAGCCCATGCTTGGGACCCACGAGATCCACCGCAACCCCGTCGCCGAACGAGTTCTCGCTCTGCCCAGAGAGCCCCACAGTGAGTGCCGGAAGAAAGGCCGAATGGAACCGGGGAGTTTTGCATCCGTTTGGATCACAATGGTGAACGGCGTCGTCGAGTAGGGTGTGGCCGAAATGCAACGATCTGCCCGTATGCCGAACGCCAGTCGCCGTAGGAGCGATGAGGGAGCCAAAGGGACGGAGACTCCGCGCCGCGGAACCGGTAGGACCGAGCGTGGCCGGCTCTCCCGACAGCAACTCACCCGAGCAGCCCGGGTTGTCTTCGAACGTGATGGATTCCTTCACGCCCGGATCGCAGACATTTGCGATGAAGCAAAGATGTCGCATGGCAGCTTTTACACGTACTTCGTCTCGAAGGAAGAGGTCTTTCAAGAGGTCGTCGACACAGTAGAGATCGATCTCCTACGGATCGAGCCGGTGCCCGAAGAAACCAACCCCATAGAGCGGATTCGAGCCGCCAATCGTCACTATCTCGAGACGTACCTTGCCAACGCCAAAATCCTCCAAGTCATCCAACAGGTGGCGACGTTCGATCCCGAGGTGCGCCAGACCCGCATCCAGCGCCAAGACGCATTCGGTCATGCCGTGGAGCGCCGTATACGGGAGTACCAAAAGCAGAGCCTCTCGAATCCCGATCTTGATCCGTGGCTGGCCGCCAACGCCCTGGGAGGCATGGTCGCGTTCGTGGCTGACCAGCTGGCCTCCCGGGACGAGCCGACAGACATGGATTTTGCTGTCGAGCAGCTCACCTTGCTGTGGGCCAATGCCATCGGCCTAGATATGCAAACGAAGGCACGGGCGAGCAAACCCAAGCCGACCCGCCGGTCAGCACCAGCCAAGAAGCAGGCTCCCGGCGCCAAGAAGAAGTCCGCGTAGAGAGCGGCGCCGGTTCCGCGCTCCGACCCTACGAGGCCCGCGGCCCCACTCAACGAATGACGGCGAGCCGCGGGATGTTGTTCCCAAGCGAAGCGGAACCCAGTTCGAAGGTCAGCGACTTGCTGCTTCCGAATAGGGCATCGAGGGTCAGAATCCTTTTGGCATACCGTTGGTGCTCGTGCTCCCAGGTGAAGCCGATCGCCCCGAGCACTTGCAATGTGGCCTGGGAGACTCTGAGGGCCGTCCGCCCCGCCAGGGCCTTGAGCAGCCCTAGATAGTGGTCAGCCTCATCGGAGCTCAGGCCGGCCAATAAAGGGGTCAACTGATCGAGAGCGGCGCGCAGGCCGCACAGTTGGGACTCGGCCTCGGCCAGGATATATTGCACTGCCTGGAAGCTCCCGATGGGCTGCCCGAATTGCATGCGTTCACGGGCGTACTGGACAGCAGTATCCATCATGTGTTCGGCCGCTCCCAACAGCTCGGCACTGATCATGACGCGAGCCAGACCGTTGGCCGCGGTTCGCCGCTCGCCTAGCTCCCCGTCGTCAGCTCGAAACTCGCATACGTCAAGACGGCAAGACATGCGGCTGGCGACAGCGGGGTCCAACGGTTGGGCACCCGATCGATCGACCCTCAGGTTCGACACATCCACGAGTCCAAGGCCTGTGAGCGGCAGATCGACGACGACGCGGTCAACACCTTCGATGTCAGCGGGCAATACCATCTGGACCGAGTCATCGGCTACTTTGATCTCGAATCCAGCCACCACGTTGGGGTCGGAGGGACCGGCTTGCGGGCTCAGAACCTGCGCCCGAGTCATGGCCACCGCCGGGGTGGCAGTCAGAGTCCGGCCCTGAGCCCTCATGAGGGCCAGCGTGGTCGGCAACCACATCTGATCGTCACCCTTGGGCCATGGCTCCCACTCCAACGCTCGCAACCCATCAAGCCCGCCACCCGTCCGATTAAGAACGTCGGCGGCCGCCAGGACCAGTTCGTTCTCCAGATCAGCCGTCATGTGGGACGTTCCGGGGTAGGCAACTTGAGCAGGAAGCGGGCGATCGTTGTCAGCTGCATCTGGCGGGTGCCACCGTAGATGGACACGGCCCGAGAAAACAGGTACTCCTCTTGCCATTCGGTCATCTCGCCTGCATCGTCTCTCCCTCCCATGGCGACAGCGGATCCATACAGGCGATGGGCCAGGTCATAGAGGTGCTGTTCGGCATCCGTGAGCAGAGCCTTCACCGGTGCGGCGGCAGGACCGGCGAACCGCCCGTCGGCCAGATCGTTGACGGCACTGGCCGAAGCCATTCTCACCGCAAAAAGGTCGACGAGGACGTTACCAAGTTCTTCGGCCGATCCCACATCTGCCGCTCGGGCCAGAGCTTCGACCCGTGCATGGAGCCGAGCTTGTCGAAGCCACGCAAAGGCCGAACGTTCACACGAGAGGACGTCGAGGGCGACCGGCCATCCGCCCCCTTCGGGCCCAACCAGTGCAGACCGAGGGACACGGACCTCGTCGAAGCTCACCTCAGCCAGCTCTTCGAGCCCGTTTGCCTGGCGGAGCGGACGAACCTCGATGCCTGCGCTGCCCAAATCCACGAAGAACACGGAAAGGCCACGGTGCCGTTGCGACGGAGTTCCCGTTCTGGCCAGGACAACGCACCTCTGGGCATACAGTGCCCAGCTGGTCCAGATCTTGTGACCCTCTATGACGTATTCGTCGCCATCGAGGGTTGCCGAGGTCCGCATGGCCACCAGATCGGACCCTGCGTCAGGCTCCGAGAATCCCTGGCACCAGAGCTCATCGCCCCGAAGGAGCTTGGGCAGCATCTCCCGGAGTTGGAGTGGTTCCCAATGGGCGACCAGCGCGGGGGCCAGGATCTCGAGGTGCTCGAGCGCATAGCGGGACGTGAAGCCCGCCGCAGCCAGTTCATCATTGATCACGGCGCGGTGGCGGGCGTCGCCGCCCAACCCACCGAGGTGTTCGGGCCAGCCGATCCGTGCCCATCCGGCGTCGTACAACGTCGCTTGCAGCTGGCGGACGCTCTCGAGGCGAGCACGGTAATCGACTCCCCTCGGCAACTCCACGAACGACGAGCGATTCTCGGACAGCCAGTGACGGAACTGGAGCCGCGTGGACCAAGGGCTTCCCGGCGATCCGGCGAGAACCACTCGCTCGGCGTCGATCGCCTCAACCATGGGACGTCTCCGGTGACGTGGTCCGGCTGCGAATCAATGCTGGTGTCGATCCATGGTCAACGGTCACGGGCGATCCGACGGACCGTCCGCAGTCAAAAAAGTCGCCCGCCGTCTTTCGAAGCGCCACCGCTCTCCCTCGCGCCGCACGACATCGTCATACCAGCCAATACGAACCTCGTGGGTGCCCTGATTGAAGAACACGAAGCTCTGTTGCACCGCGGCGACATCGCCATCGATCTCGATGACCGGCAGACCGGCCATGTGCACGCCTCCAGGGGCCGTCTCCGCCATACGCATCAGTCCATCACCACCTTGGAAGCTCCCTCCGAAGACCTCGAATGAACCCTCCGCGGTGAACAAGTCCACCCAACCTTCATGATCCCCCCGATCGAGCAGAGATCCATAACGTGCTAACAGATCGGTGATCTCGTCCCGGTCCCGGCCCTCAGGTTTTGTACTCATCGGTGCCACACCTCCGCTACTGCCTCCATGGTCCCCGGTCCCATGGGTTCAATGATGACGCTGGTGAGGGGGCCCTCCATCCAGGCATCGAGTTGATCGGCAATCCGACCGATCGGTCCCAGCAACGCCAGATCGTCGACCAGCGCTTCGCTCACTGCAGCCGCTGACCCGGCACGATCACCGGCCAGGAATAGCTCCTGGATGCGCTGAGCCTCATCTTCGTATCCGTAGCGCACGATCAGGTCTTTGTAGAAGTTCTTGGTGCGCGAGCCCATCCCACCCACGTGCATGGCGATGCGAGGTCGAACGGCATCGCGGCAAGCGTCCAGGTCCGGGCCAACCGCGGCGAACACTGTCGGCACCACGCGGAACCCGGACGGCGCGGAGGCCAGCGCCTTGCCCCATGCCCGCTCCCATCTGGTCGGACTCCACAGATATGGCAATAACCCGTCGGCAATATCCACAGCCAAGGCAACGTTCTTCGGCCCGATGGCAGCAATCAGAATTGGGGTCTCGGGATGACCGGGAAGTGTAGACCGGAGAGGCTTACCCAGGCCGGTGGCATCCGCATCTCGGTACGGCACCTGGTACATCTCACCTGCGAATTCCACGTGTTGGTCGGCAGCTAAGGCAGTGCGGAGCACAGCAACGTACTCACGCATAGCTAGGAGTGGGCGCGAAAATGGTACGCCATGCCACCCTTCAACGACCTGTGGCCCCGACACGCCAAGACCCAGCTCGAACCGACCGCCCGAGAGCTCCTGGAGGGTTAGTGCGGTCATGGCTGTGGCCCCCGGACTGCGGCCCGCGATTTGAGCGATGGCCGTGCCCACCCTGATCTGAGATGTCCGAGCGGCTACGGCCGCCAGCGGCGTGAAGGCATCACTACCCCATGCCTCGAACGACCACACCGAGTCGAAACCCAAGTCCTCGGCCCGTACTGCCGACTCGACCATGTTCGCCGGAGCCATACCAGCCATGCTCAGTCCCAGGCCGACGGGCATTCCCCTAGCCCCGCGCACGGGCGCCCTGCTCCATCTTGTCCAACACGGCTCCATGTTCGGGGCTGGCGCTCGAGACGCTCTCGGCCGTGATGGCAAAGGCCAGAACGTCATGCATGGCCCGCTCCAGATGCCGGTTCACAGCACGCTTCGTGTCGCGCAATGCCCCCGGAGGCTGTTTGGCCATGCGCTGAGCCAGGATCAGTGCCTGCTCGACCGACGTCCCATCGGCAACGACCCTGTTTGCCAGGCCAAGGTCGACGGCCACATCGGCTGGTATCTTGTCTCCGGTAAAGAGGTATTCCTTGACTCGAAGCAGGCTCATCAGCAGCGGCCAGGTCAGCGCTCCCCCGTCACCAGCAACCAGACCAACGGATACGTGAGGGTCGGCGAGGAAGGCACTCTCTTCGATCAGCACCACATCGCTCAAACCGGCGAGACTGCAGCCCAGCCCCACGGCGGGACCGTTCACAGCAGCGACGATCGGCCAGGGAAATTGCACCATCCGCTGCACGATCTGCACACCTTCTCGCAGCGTCGCCTCTCGGTATTCACTGTCGGTGTGCATGCGCCGCAGGACGTCCAGGTCGCCACCGGCGCAGAAGGCTCGACCTGCGCCGGTCAGGACAACTCCGCGGCATCCCGAGTCCTCCTCGAGCTCGATCCAAACCTCAGCTAGTCGGCGATGGAGGACTGCATCTGCGGCGTTGAGTGCCTCTGGGCGGTTCAGGCACACGACTCGTACAGGGCCTTCCATGCGGACCGTTATCGGATCAGTATTCTCGCCATCGCTCACGAGCGACCAGTCTAGTTGAAGTCGATGTCAATGTTGCCAGACGGGCGACTGTTGTAGGATGCTGCTCGGTGATCGACTACGAGACCCTGGACCTGCTCGGGGCTACGGCAAACAACGTGTTCGGGTCCAGCCCCACTATGGAGCAACTGGCTGACCTCGGGTGGCTGGCACTTTTGACCCCCGAAGAGCGCGGCGGTGCGGGCTGGCATCCTCAAGAAGCAGTCGCCATCGCTCTGGCGAGCGGCGAGGCCCGAAGTCCGCTTGCCTGGTGGCTCGCCGCTTTGGCGGTGGCCGGGCTGGCGTCGTCACCTGAGACTCGCGACCTCGTTCCCGAGATCCTGGGCGGCCGGACCAGCGCCACCTTCTGCACCGCCACTATTGCCGCCCATGGGGCGTCACCTCCGACCGTCAGTGCGGTGGCCCACGGAGTGCTTGGGCTTCCCGCTGACATCGTGGTCCTCGCCTCCGAGCCGGACGATGCGTTGGTCGCCGTGTTTGCTGATGGCAACGCAACGATCGGCCAGGATCGACACTCGCTCGACACCACCCGTGCCGTCAGCACCCTCGAGTTGTCGACGCACCCCTACCAGGGCCTCGATACTGCCGTTCTCGGCGCTCTGGTCGACACTGCCCAGCTCTTGTCCTGCGCAGACACCATTGGTGCACTCGGGGGCGCTATCCACATCGTGTTGGACCATCTGGCCGGTCGTGATGCCTTCGGCATGCCCATGACCAGCTTTCAAGTCCTGCAGCATCGCCTGGTTGACCTCAGGGTGACCCACCTGAGCGGGGAGTCGCTGGTCCGACGAGCAGCGGTTGCCATGTCCGAACAAGACCCGAGCGCCCCGGCGCTGATCGATGCCGCTCATGTGTTCATCCAGAGCCGAGCGGTGGTGGCGCTCGATGACTGCATACAGCTGGCTGGCGGAATGGGATTCACCTGGGAGTTCCCCGTTCACCATTTCCTCCGTCGAGCACTGACCAACTCCCACTCCATCCGTTCGGCGACCGGGAGCCGTCAGCGAATGGCCACCGATCGTGGATGGAAGTCGTGACCACGTCTGCAACGGATCTGGCTGAGTACCGCGCTCACATCCGCCGGTTCATTGCCGAACATCGCCCTCCAGGAGAGACGCGGGAGGGCCATCGAGCCCCACGGGACTCGTCCGAAGAAGCGGGCCTTCGGAGCTGGTACAGGGCCCTCTATGCCGAGCAGATCGTGGGGGGGGCCTGGCCAGTCGAATGGGGCGGAAACCCCGACCACTCTCCCTTGCACGATGTCATCGCTACCGAGGAACTGCTCTTGGCCCGTGCCCCCCGGCCCCTCGATCAAGTCCAACTGGCCAGCCACGTCATCCTGCAATTCGGATCACCCGTCCAGAAGGCCGACTACCTGCCGCGCATTCGTTCAGGAGAAGACGTCTGGTGTCAGCTCTTTAGCGAGCCTGGCGCCGGAAGCGACCTGGCCGGGATCGCCACCCGGGCGATCAGATCTGACAACGGCACCTTCGTATTGCGTGGCCAGAAAACCTGGACCACCGACGGACATTGGGCCGACATGGGCTTGGCCCTGGCCCGAACGGGCAGCAACGGATCTCGCCACCGCGGGTTGACGGCGTTCCTCATCCCGATGACGACTCCCGGAGTCTCGGTCGTACCCTTGGCCACGATTGGCGGGGCCCATGAGTTCAACGAAGTGTTCCTCGACGACGTCACCCTGGCTCCATCAGCGATCCTTGGCCAAGTTGACAGTGGATGGAGCGTGGCCATGGCCGGGCTCGAAGCAGAGCGCTTCGGGGTGGGCGGAAACGTCGTCTTATTGACGTTGCTGCTCGACGATCTGGTCGCCGTGGCCAGATCGTCGCGTGCCGACGAACAATCCCCCATTGAGAACGAACACGTGCTCAGTCAGATCATCGAGCTGGCGGCCGAAGCGGAAGCGGCCATCACGTTCGTCAACGATTACATCACCAGGACGACAATGGGTCGCGGCACTGGAAGTGACGCACCTATGGGCAAGCTCCTGTACTCCGAGACGTATAACCGCATCGCCCGATACGGCGTTCAGCTCATGGCCGAGTACCCGGCCACCTCGGCCGACGACGTGCCTGCCGCCCAACGCCTTCGTGACGCCTGGCTGTGGTCACGGGCGTTGACCATTTCCGGTGGAAGTTCTGAGATCATGAGGAACATCCTGGCCAAGCGACACCTTGGCCTTCCCGCCGAACGACACCGGTAGGTGCGAATTGGACGGAGATCCAACATGACCGTGCAACTCAGCGTTCCGACCTCACCTGACCTCGCCGAGTCGTACCGCTCACTGGGGCTGTGGGACGAGGTCGGTCTCCGAAACGGCCTTGAGAGGACGGCCGAACGAGAACCTGACCGATTGGCCGTCGTTGACAACACGGGAGCCAGGACGTATGGGCAGCTTCGAGAAGACGTGGAACATGCTGTGGGATCGATCGTTGCCCAGGGCCTCGAACCCGGTGATGCCGTTCTCCTGGTCGCACCCAACTCATACCATTCCGTTGTGGCCTTCTGCGCGATCCTTCGCGCTTCGGGGGTAGTGGTGGCCCTGGACCGCCGGTGCGGGCTGGCTGATGTTGCCCAGGCCATAGAGGCCACGGCCCCTCACCTGTCCATCGCCCCCACCTCGCTCATTGCGCCACTTGGACTCGACCAACTCGATGTTCCGGCTCTGGGTCTCGAGTCCCTCTCGAGCGGATCGAACCGCTTCGATCGTTGGGATGAGCCCGACAAGGCCGCCGCCCGCATCGTCTTGTTCACCTCGGGTACCACAAGCCGTCCAAAGGGCGTCGTCCATTCGATGCACTCGTTCCTTGCCGGAGTTCGAAATCTCGGCGACGCTCTCGGTGGGTTCGGAGCCGATGATGCACCATTTCTTTCGAGCCCGCTGGCCAGCATCACCGGTCTGAGCCAGGTGCAGCTTGCGCTGAGCGGTGGCCACCTCGTCCTCGAAGATGACTTCGATGCCCGACGATCGCTGGAGTTACTCGAGCGTTACGGCGCCACCATGCTCGGAGGAGCTCCGGTCATCCTGGAGATGCTCTTCACCGAGTACAAGCGTCAGGATCGTCCAACCTCGTCGCTGCGCACGGTTGCCCTGGGTGGCACGATGATCCCCCGGTCTGTTCTGGAGGTGGCCATCGATCAATTCAGGATCAGACCGGCTCGGGTCTACGGTTCGTCGGAGGCACCGACACACACGGCTAGTCGGCCCACCGATCCCGCCGAGTTGGCCGTGGCCGACGACGGTGCACCCCTCTCAGGATCAGAGATCTCGATCGGCTCGTCTGGACATCCCTCTGAGCTCCTCGTCCGGGGTCCCAACTTGTTCCATGGCTACTTGTCCAGCGATCACAATGAGGGCGCCTTTGAGGCGGGATGGTTCCGTACCGGTGATCTGGCCAGCATCAGTGGCGGTCGCCTCTCGATAGAAGGTCGGCTCAAAGAGGTTGTGGCCCGAAAAGGGGTGAAGATATCGCTACCCGAGATCGACGCGGCCGTGTCCGGCTACCCCGGAGCCACAGAGTGGGCGGCCTTCGGGATTCCTGATGATGCCACCGGAGAACGCCTGGTGCTCGCCATCCGAAGCGACGACGCAGAGCCGGCGACTTACGAGTCCATCCGCGATTTTCTCCTTGGCCGAGGTTTGGCACGAGGGAAGCTTCCCGAACAGATCGAGGTGTGGACGACGCCACTACCCCGAACGGCATCGGGAAAGCTCAAGCGGGACGAGCTGGCGACGGAACCTGATCCCCGTCGTCGCGTGCACGTCGCCCCTCACCTGAGGTCGGCGGACGCAAGTTCCGCTTGAGAAGCTTCCCTGCGGCGGTTCGGGGTAGCGGCTCTTGGCGGAAGGTATAGCGCCGTGGACACTTGTAACCGGCCAGGTGCTGATGACAGAACACGTCCAGCGTTTCATGAGTGAGATCCTCACTTCGACCCACGATGACCGCGGTTACCACCTCGCCCCACCGCTCGTCCTGCTCGCCGAGCACGGCTGCTTCGACCACGTCGGGATGCGAAGAGAGCACGTCCTCGACCTCTACGCTGAACACGTTCTCCCCACCGCTGATGATCATGTCTTTCTTGCGGTCGACGACATAGAGAAGACCATCGCCGTCCAGGTACCCGAGATCGCCTGAGCGATACGAATCCCCGGTCAGGACCTCGGCCGTGGCCTCAGGCTTGCCCCAATAGCCGAGCATGATGTTCGGGCCCGTGACCGTGACCTCTCCGGTTTCGCCGGTCCCGACGGACGACCCGTCGGGGCTGGTAATGGTCACGTCGACACCAATGGCCGGCCGACCCGCCGCTCGAGCGGACGGTGTACCCAATCGCCGCTCCTGGTGACGACCGACAGTGGCCAACGGCGCCATCTCGGTAGCGCCGTACTGAGCACAGATCTCCGTTTCGGGAAAGGCGGAGACCGTCCGGGCCAGAGTGGCTTGCGTTGCTTGAGCGCCTCCATGACCCAAAATGCGGAGCGATGAAGCGTCGAGACCCAATCGGTCCTGGGCGTCGGCAAGGGCATCGAGCATGATGGGAACACCAAAAGTCAATGAGATTGCATGCGTGGCAATGGCACGAAGGGCGCCCTCTGCGTCAAAACGGGGCAGAAACACCTGAGTGGCACCGACCCACACGCAGGGAAGGACATTGAACGATCCGGCGGCGTGGAACATGGGGCTCATCACCAGCCATCGGTCTGCTTCACCAAGCTCCAGCTCGATGATGAGCGTCTGAGCGTCGCACAACTTGTTCCTGTGGCTCAGGCATACGCCCTTGGCCCGATCGGTGGTGCCCCCCGTGTAGAAGATGGCCGCCGGTTCGTTCTCACCAACGTCCGATACCACTAGCTCCTTCGTACCGGCTAGACGTCGGTCGAACTCATCATCCAGGACCATCACGACATCGGCCAAGCCAGCGGCCAGCGGCTCGTATTGTCGGTCGACCAACAGCAGCTTCGGCGTACAGTCGCGACACGCTGCTTCGAGCTCGTCCCGGGTGTAACGAGCGTTCAGTGGTACCACCACCCGGCCGGCAGCAGGGACGCCGAGGTACAGCTGGGCGTATCGGGATCCCCCATCAGCCAGGACGGCCACTCGCTCCCCCCGGGCTACCCCAAGTTCGTTGAGCATCCCGGCGATACGCATGACCCAAGTCTCGAGCTGGCGAAAGGTGGTTTCGGTCCCGGTCGTGGCGTCTATCAGCGCTACCCGATCACCGAAACAGGTAGCCGCTCTCCGGACCGGTGAGAGGTAGGTGTTCACGGCATTACTGACGTTGACATTGATGTTGATATTAGTCTCTCAGGACAGGGGGATGCATGGGTGCGGCACGACAACTCTGGTCGCCCCGGCGTCACCGGGGCGCCTCGCCACCTCACGGCTCTACCTCAGGATGGTTCCCGCCGTCTGACCCCCATCGATGACGAACTCCGACCCGGTGATGAAAGCCGAGCGGGCGGAAACGAGAAAGAGCACCAGCTCGGCAACGTCAGAGGGAAGCCCGGCCCTTCCGAGCGGGGTGCCGGCGAGACGCTCGGCAGCCAGGGGGTCGTCATCTCGTAGGACCATGGGCGTGAGGATGGGGCCAGGAACGATGGCATTGACCCGTATGCCATCGGCCGCCAATTCAAGCGCGGCGACCTTGGTCAACCCCCGGAGGGCCGCCTTGGATGAGACGTAGGCAGCGTGCTCGGTCCAGGCGGTGATGGCGGCGGTAGACAACGTATTGACCACGGCGGCTGCGCCACTGGCTCGGAGGTACGGGAGAGTCGCCTGGATCCCGAAGAAGGCTCCGAGGCAGTTCACCCGCCAGAGGCGCTCCAACTGCTCTGCCGTCTCGGATTCGATCGGCGCCCTCCGTAGGACACCCGCATTGTTGACCAGTGAGTCCAGCCGGCCGAACCGCTCGACCCCGGCCTCGACCAGGCGCTCCCACGACTGGGCGTCGGTCACGTCCAGGGCTCCGACATGGACCTGGTCGGGTAGTAGTGCTGCCAGTTCGTCGACGCCGCCGAGGACGTCGCCTGCGATCACGCCGGCTCCGGCACCGACCAAACACTCGGCAATGGCTCGCCCTTGTCCACGCGCCGCGCCGGTGACCAGTACCACGCGGCCATCGAGTTCGCCGCTCCCAGTCACGATCGGGGAGCCACTGCTGACGCCGCGGGGCGGTGATAGTGCCAGGCGCGCTCGGGGGGTAGGCCGCCACACAGCGGCTCGAGGGGGAGCACCTGTCCCGAGGAATTCAGATCGGCTGCCTCGGCCGAGGTGTAGATCCGGTAGCCACCCTGTTCGGCCCGAAGATCCTCCACGGTGTCGGCCTCGGACAACGAGGCGATGCCGCTCTTGCCTGCCACTCGGTCCCACTCCCGGTAGAGGCGGATCTCGTTCAGCATTCGTGGACCCAGCTCATCCCAGGCAGCGTCAAGGTCGTCGGAGACGAATACCGTCGTAGCCGTGCCCGCAGCAGTGAGCTGACAACCTGGCGCATCGACTTCCAACCGGGCGGCTTCGTCCTCGTAGGCCTCACGGAGATGGTCGCCACCCGCCTCAGCCAAGAACAAGAGGCCGTGTCGGGCCGCCCGCCGGGCTGCGCCCAGCGGATGGCCCCGAGTGGGATGGTCGAAGAGCTCTCCGGTCCAGGCCCGCCTCAGCGTGACCAGTAGCTCTTCCATTTGCTCTGCTCGGGTGGCGGGGTCCACCCCGAACGACTGGTACTCCTCGTCCCGGTAGCCCATGCCCAGGATGCACATGACCCGGCCGGCGCTCACGTGATCCAGCACGGCCAAGTCCTCGGCCAAACGGACCGGGTCGTAGAGGAGGCCGTGCAGCGCGGCTACGACGATGATGGTCGATTGGGTTCGGGCGGCCATGGCCGACGCCAAAATCAAAGGCGAGGGAAGGCAGCCATCGGCGGATGCGTGATACTCGGAGATCGCCACCGCCGGGCTGCCCTTCCCCTCGCCCCAGGCCACCATGTCGATAGCGGCCTGATAGGCCGCGGTCCGCGCCGCAGCTTCGTCGGCCGGTGCCCGGCCTTCGTCGGGGGTTCGCATCGAAAATCGGAGCTGGTACACGGCCCTCCTCGGGTGGACTGGTACGTACAACACCACATCGTTCGGGTAAATGCTGTGACGATTCGATCGACTCTGCGTCGCCACCTCAACCTAGGAAGCGGCGATGGCCCCCTGGTCGGCTTCGCCCAGGTAGCGGTCGAGGACCTCTTGTTGGGCCTGACTGGCTGCTCCCGACCAACCCACCTGGCCCCGGGTGAGGATGATGCAGTGGTCGGCGAGCTGGAGGGCCCGGTGCACGAACTGTTCGATGAGCACGATGGTGATCCCGGACTTTCTGGCCACGTCCAGGCTCTGGAACACGGTCTCGGCCACCAGGGGGGCAAGCCCGAGCGACATCTCGTCGGCGATGATGAGCCGGGGAGGAACGGCCAGGGCCCGGGCAAGGGCCAGCATCTGTTGTTCGCCCCCCGACAGCGAGCCAGCCCGTTGCATGCGCCGGGCCCCGAGCACGGGGAAGAGGTCGATGGCGGCGTCGATGGCCGGGGCCCGTTCGTTGCGCTTCTCCTGGCCCACGGCCATGCGCAGGTTGTCCACCACCGAGAGGCCGGGGAAGATGCCCCTGCCCTCGGGGATGTAGGTGAGCCCGAGCTTTCTGATCTTGTGGGCCTGGTGCCCGGTGATGTCGGTGCCGTCGAAGGTGATCGTGCCCTTGGAGGCAGGGACGAGGCCCGAGGCGGTGCGGGCCAGGGTGGACTTCCCCGCACCGTTGGCCCCGAGGACGGCCAGCACCGATCCGGGGGCCACGTCCAACGAGACGCCGAAGAGGGCCTGGGAGGTGCCGTATCTGACGTCGAGGTTCTCCACCCGGAGCAGCGGCTCGGTCATGGCTCGTCTGATCCCTGGGCCCGATCGTCTGGTGCTCCACCGTCTGGTGCTGTGGGCTCTCGGTCGGTCGGCTCTGGTGCTGTGGGCTCCAGGTCGGTCCTGGCTGCGGTCACGTTCTCGTCCCCCAGGTAGGCCGAGCGCACCGCAGCGTTGTTGCGCACCGCTTCGGGGCTGCCCTCGGCGATGAGCTCGCCGAAGTCGAGCACGTAGATGTGGCTGGACAGTGCGAGCACGGTGGCCACGTCGTGTTCGACCATGAGGAGGGACACCTGGCGCTCCCCCTCGTCCACCACCCGGCGGAAGGCCGAGGCCAGGTTCTCACTCTCGTGCATGTCGAGGCCCGAGAGGGGCTCGTCGAGCAGCACCACGTCGGGCTGGGTGGCCAGGGCCCTCCCCACCTCGACCAGCCGGGAGGTCCCGAGGGGCAAGGCGGCCACGGGGGCCTTCGCCACCCTGGTCAGGTCCAACAGCTCCAAGAGGGCATCGACCCGGTCGTTCTCTGAGGCGGGGGCGGGTAGGAGGGCGAGCGGGTTGGCCATGTCCTGCCACAGGCGCTTGCGGGCAAAGCGCACCCTGTGGGCCAACACCAGGTGCTCACGGACGGTCAGGCCCAAGAACAGCTCGGGCTGCTGGAAGGTCCGGGCCATGCCCTTTCTGGCTCTGGCCTGGGGGCTCGACCGGGTGACGTCGGCCCCGCCCAGATAGACCCGGCCCGAGGCGGGGGACAGAAGGCCCGAGAGCACGGCGAACAGGGTGGACTTCCCGGCACCGTTCGGGCCCACCAGACCGATGATCGAAGACGGCGGGACTTGGAGGCTGACCTCCGAGAGGGCGACCAGGCCGCCGAAGCGCACCGTGACCCCGGTGGCCGACAACACGGTGTTGGCCGTGGGGCCTGGTTTCGCCAGCGCCGTGGCTGTGGCCGTGGCTCCCCCGCTCACTGCATCGCTTACTGGGCCGCCCACTCCCCCGCCGACTGCGCCATTGGTTTCGGCTGTGGTCATGTGGGCACCTCTTCGACCACGGGCGTGGTGTCACCGGCCGGCGCACCGGCGGTGGCCAGGACCCCGATGGGCTGGAGGGGCTGGCGCCGGTTGGCCAGGTGCAACAGGCCCCGGCGCAGGTATTGGCCGTATTGGGCCACGGTCCCGTCGGGGAACTTGGCCACCCCGATGGCACCGAGTCCGAAGAGCACCGGCGGGATCTGGGCCGTCCAGGCGGGCAGGTAGGCCTGGAACAGTCCGGGGATCAAGGTGAAGGCCAACCCGGCCACGAGGGCGGCCACGTTCGAGCGCACCCCGATGGTGACGAGGACGGCCAGCCACACCACGCCCAAGAAGGTGGCGAAGTTGGCCGGCTGGGCCGTGGTCTGGGCCGTGACCAAAAAGCCCCCGCCGATGCCGGCGACCAGGGCCCCGAGCCCGGCCACGATGATCTTCATGGGCACGACGGAGATGCCCATGGTCCGTGACCCCGGCTCGCTCCAGCGCACGGCGTTCAAAGCCAGCCCCGTGGTCGATCGTCGGAGGTTCACGATGAACAGAGCCACGAGGGCAAAGGCCCCGAGGCACACGTAGGCAAAGGCGTGGTCGGTCGAGGCCCAGGTGGGTCGGAGCACGTTCACCCCGAGGCCCTGGTTCTGGAAGATGCCGAGGGTGAACACCAGGTTCTCCATCAACAATCCGAAGGTCAAGGTGACGAGGGCCACGTAGAGCCCACCGAGGCGGATGGTGAGAAAGCCGATGATGAGCCCCATGGGCAGAGCGACCAGGCCCCCGACGACGATGGCGGCGAGGATGGGCCAGCCGTGGTTGGTGGCCAGCTGGGAGGCGGTCAGGCCACCGACGCCGGCAAAGGTGATCTGGCAGAGCCAGATCATGCCCCCCTCCCCGGTGACCAGGGTGAAGGACAAAAAGATGATGGCGTAGGCGAAGGCCTGGGCCACGAGGCCCACCCAGAAGCCCTGGACCACGATGGGCAACACGGCGGCGATGGCGATGAGGACGAGCGGCCCCCCGTATTTGGAGATGAAGCCGAGCGAGCCCGAATCGAGGGCGCTGGAGGTGGAGCCGGCCAGTTGGGATTCCCCCTGGGGGATGATGGCCATGTCGAGTGCCCCGCCCACCCGCTCGGTCTCTGAGACCTGACCCCTGCGGATGAGGTTGTAGAGCAAGAAGACGGCGATGAACATGAAGGGGACGGCGTCGACGATCTCGGTGGTCACGCTGGAGCTGGGCGGCAGGTAGCGCTGGATGAGCGAGGTGACCACGCCCATGAGCAAACCGACGATCACCGCGATGGGCAGGCTCTTCAACTTGGCCGCCACCACGGCGGCAAAGGCGGCGGCGATCAACAAGGTGAA
The DNA here is from genome assembly GCA_963781305.1 of uncultured Acidimicrobiaceae bacterium. Taxonomy (GTDB): domain Bacteria; phylum Actinomycetota; class Acidimicrobiia; order Acidimicrobiales; family RAAP-2; genus DASXMT01. The sequence continues at coordinate 357,239 of CAWAFL010000011.1, read as the reverse complement.
GTTGCCCGGGTCGAGGCCGATGATGGGCGCAGCCAGCACCCCGGCCAGGCCGGCGAAAAAGGTGCTGACCGCCCACACCCCGATGGAGACAGCACTGGGGCTCGTCCCCGACAGGGCGGTCATCGAGGGCGAGTCGACCATGGCCCTGACCTTTAAGCCCACGTCGGTGTAACGCAGGACCACGGCCCCGGCCACCACCGTTGCCACCACGCAGATGTAGACGATGATCTGGTCCATGGTCACCGGCACGCCGATGAAGTCGAAGACCCGGACCGGCTCGGGGGCAAGGCCGGGGGCCTTCAAGATGGCCCCCGATCCGAAGATCAGGGTGGCAATGGCCGGGATGGTGACCAACAGCCCGAGGGTGGCCACCACTTTGATCAGCGGGGAGGAGAGCCGCAGGTAGCGGAACAGCACGAAGTACAAAAAGACGCCGAGGGCCGGTCCGGCGATCACGACGGCGACCACGCCCGAGGGGGCGATGCCCCAGTTCAGCTGGGAGTGCAGGTAGTAGTAGAAGCGGGCGATGAAGTAGGCGAGGGCCCCGAAGGCGAAGTTCAAGATGCCCGAGGAGACATAGGTGATGACCAACCCGGCCGAGGCGATGGCGTAGATGCCACCGAGCACCAGCCCGGCGATCACGTATTGAAGCATGGAGTGCTTCCCCCTTCCGTTACCGCAGCGACGTCGGTTGCTATGCGTGCCGATTTCACCGACTACAGCTCTCGGCAAGCCACCTGTCGACCAGCGTGCCAGGGGATACCCAGTTCCGACCTTTAGATTGGCAGCAGCAAAGCGCCCCGCCGGAGCTGTCTCGAAAGAGACAGTACTTCCTCAAATCAGGCGGCGATACCCATGAGTGTTGCCAGATTCCCGCCCATGATCTTCGCCTGTTCCTCCTTTGGCAAGAAGGCCAGATCGTCGACGAAGGTGATCGGGTCTGACATGCCCTCTGGGTGCGGGTAGTCCGAACCGAACAACACTCGGTCCGCGCCCAAGAGATCGATGAGGCCCTTGGGATCCTCTTCGTGGAACGGGTGGACGTAGATGTTGCGCTTGAACACTTCGACGGGGTTTTCCTCGAAGGCATTCGGCGTGTGATGCCAAGCGTTCTCCATGTCAGCGACGATGGGCCGAACCCAGTTACTTCCGTTCTCCACCGGAGCGAAGCGGAGCTTCGGGAATCGAGTGCACAACCCATGGCCTACAAGCGAAGCGACCGTGTCGATGATCGCTCGGCTGTGGCCGACAATGGCCGCGAATCCCGATATGCCCTTGAAGGGCAGCATCTCGCCATCACCGACGCCCTCCCATTCGTTGGTGTACCGCTGGTATCCGCTGTCGGACGCGTGCATACCGACCAGAATTCCGGCCTCTTCCACTTTGCTCCAGAACGGGTCGAACTCAGGTAACGCTGGCGAGCGGGGACCCATAAAGCCCCACACCGGCGCTGGTCTCACCAAGATGATCCGGGCACCATGTTCGAGGACGTAATCGAGCTCCTTGATGGCGTGGTCGACGACCCCGAGGTTGATGACCGGAGTAGGGAACATCCGGTCCTCGTAATTGAAGGTCCAGTGCTCCACCATCCACTGGTTCAGGGCGTGGACAACAGCTTGGGTGGCAAGCGGATCATCACGCATGCGCTCTTCGAGGAGACTGGCCAGGGTGGGCCACATGAGGGCACGATCAATGCCTAGCTCATCCATCAACACAATCCGCGCCTCTGGATCGCGGAAACCGGGGAGGGCCCGCATTCCCTTGCCCAAGATCTCGCGACGGGTCTTGCCCTCGGGATTACCGTGCTTGAAATACTCCTCTTGGGCTCCGGGCGCTGCAACCACATCGAAGGTGGGATTCGGGATGTAGTCGCTGATTCGGTTCTTGACCGCAATCTTTGTGCGCCCATTCACCTCGACGTACTTGATCAGACCTTCGTACTCCTTCGGCAGATACTTAGTGAAGGCATCTGTGGTCTCGTACATATGGTTATCAGCGTCGAAAACCGAAAAATCGAGCACCCTCGACGGCATTGCGCCTCCTTGAATCGGGATCCAGACCATTATTGACGTCGACATTGATTATAGGTGATCACCGAGCCATGCGTCGGCACGCAGCTCGCCCGCAAGATCCAACGGCGGCCAGATCGGCAATGCTTGATCAACCTCCGAGGTGGCTGGCCAGGAAACGACGTATCTCCTTGGCCATTTCCTCATCCTCGGGGGCACCGAAGAACCCGCCGTGGGGCATGGCCTCGAACACGTGCAGCTCAGCGTCCACCCCACCCGAACGGAGCTGGCGGTGCATTCTCACCGTATTTGAGAGAAACAGATCGCGAGTGCCGCTTTGTAAAAACGTGGGCGGAAAGGGCCCTGTGAGGTCGCCAAACAGAGGCGACAGATAGGGATGCTCGAGATCGCTGTCGCCGGCATACAGCCTGATGGAGTCAGCCAGGCTCGAAGTAAGGACTGAGTCGATGCCGAGATTCGTGTGGAATGTGTCGCCGGACTCGGTGAGATCGGCCTCAGGTGTCAGCAAGATGAGCGCTGCCGGTAGGGGCAATCCCTCATCGCGAGCTCGCAATATCAACGCGGCGGCAAGGTTCCCGCCCGCCGACCCGCCCCCGACCACGATGTGCTCCGGATTCCGGGCTTCAAGCAGGCGGCGATAGACGGCGATGCAGTCGTCCAACGCAGCCGGAAACGGGTGGTCGGGCGGCATGCGATAGTCGACGGACCACGTTGCTAGTTGCACTTGGGCAGCGCTGAATAGGGCCATCGCCCGGCATGCTTCGCCGCTACCGATGGTGAAGCCGCCCCCGTGTATATCGAGGTAGACGGGATCGTCATCACTATCGGGCACGCCTTCGGGAACCACGACGAACACCGGCACCTCGTCAACCGTTGTCGATTCGGTCTTGGAGCGGAGATGTTCGATTCGCGGACTCATCGCAGCCACCAATATTTCGTTGGAGCCCCGAATCATGGAACGCCATCCATCGACATCGTCTGCGGCAGGGGCACTGGCGTCTCCGCCGAACATGTCCATGGCCAAGAACTGTTGAGCCTGTTCGCTCACCGATGTCGGGACCGGGATGAACCTCGTCACCTCTCGTCCCACCGTACCGAGTTCATCGTCGTGCGTTTTCATCGGGAGTCACCTCATTGACTAGTCGAACAAATCGGATTTTCTTCAAATCTATTGTCGGAACGCGCCGTGGAAGCTAAAACTCGCGCTTGCGGACGAGCCTCAACGGAGCCTGAAGCCACACCGGATCGTCAAGCTGGCAGATCCTCACCAGACCGTCGACCACAGAACGTTTAGGCGCCTGGTTTGTGGAGTTGTCGAATAGACATGGCTAAAGCCAGATCCCTCTCATTTCACCGAAACCAGTACTGCCAGGGTCCCGTTCATGCATGTAGCTCGCCACGCGCCTATTTGCCGCAGCCCGTTTCCAACGTCGAAAGCGCCAGGAACGCAAGCTTGTCTCCTCAGGCAAAGATCGCCACTGCGCCGCCGTCCACCAATACGTCGGTCCCTGTGATGTAGCTGGCCCCGTCCGAACAGAGAAACTGGATCACCGATGCAACTTCGTCGGGGCGACCCATCCGACCCAGCGAGCAACTATCAGCCATTATGGCCGTGCCTTCTGTCTTGGCCAACTCCAACTGACCCATCGGAGTATCGATCACGCCGGGTGAAATGGACACAATGCGAGCACCTCGACTCCCCCAACTCGGTGCTGTTTTCCGAATCAGACGGATAACACCCGACTTCGCCATCGAGTAGGCCGTGCCAGGATCATCGGTTAGCCCGGCTTCCGGAGTCCTCAATGGATCATCAAGCACCTGAAGCGTCTCATTCGGCCAGGCTCCGATGTGTCCAGCCATTGAGGCCACACAGACAGCGACGACGCCCGGTCGGACAAGATGGTCAAACGCATTCAGTACTCGGGCCATACCCGCCAGGTTGACATCAAAGATGGTCTGCGCATTAGCCATCGCTGGCGAGACACCGGCGGTGATCACGAGGGCATCCAGTTGGTCGACGCCCTGGGCCAGTGTGTCGATGGTAGATGTATCAGTGAGGTCGCAGTACACCTCTCCACCGACCCGATCGGCAACCACGGTACGGCCAGGCAGAACAGCTACCACGGCCTCGCCGATGCCCGATCCCCCACCGATGACCACGTTCATTTGCCTTCTCCATCGTCATACCCGCACAAGTGCAGCGTGCCGGTTCGTTCGGTTAGCTCGGCCATTCGGACTCAGACGCGCGAGTTGGGGCCCTCGCAGGTGCTCTTCGGAGCTTCTTGTCCTGTCGCACTCACACTCGCACTAGCTAGCGCTCGCCGCTGACGTGCCCGGAATGTCCGTGCCGCAAGCTGGCTTGTTCCCCGCGACGACAAATCCGTTTGTCTTCGCTTGGAGGATCCAGGTGCACCCGGGAGATAGGTCGTGCCCGAAAATGGTGGAGTAGTTAATCGGAACCGGCAACAATCCATTGGCGGTATAGGCCTTGATGCCGCGGAGGGCCTTGACCACACTGGACGGTGTGGGATTGCTTCCCGCCTTCTTCAGGCCATTGATCATGAGGTCAGCACCCGCCCATGACTCGTACTGGACAAACGCCGGGAACTCGGACTTGGAGAAGTGGTCGTACTTTATGAGGGCTGCTTGCATCTGTGCTGTAGCCGCATTGGGCGCTTGAAACGGCCGGAAATCGGAGCCGAAGTAGACGCCTTGGAGGTCTTTCCACGCAGGCGAAGTGATGACCGCGGGCTCATAGCCAGTGGGGAAAATGACCGCCTTGAGCTTGACGCCAGCCTGTTTCATGGCGGTGGCCAAGGCGAAGTTCGAGTTGTCGTCCATGGCGCCGTAGATGGCATTCACGTTCTTGGATTTCGCTGTCAACGATGCCGCGGTGAAGTCGACAGAGCCAAAGGGAATTGATGAGTCAAGGACTCCCTCCTTCCCGCCGGCGTGCTCGACCGACTGGACTGTGCTGATGGCCGACCGGGCCGACGAAGGGGAGATTCCGTAGCCGTATGAGCCGACCACAGTGCCGCCATGGGACACGAGGAATTTTCCGATCAGAGTGCTGACCGGAAATTTCGGGTCGACGCTTCCAGTGTCCGACGCGAACATGTTCGTGTAGGGCTGAGTTCCCCACTCGGGCCCGTCCGAGGATGCACCAGTCACCGGTATTCCTGCCTGGTTGGCGTACTTCGCTCCCTCGAAGAAGACCGCACTGACAGCGACGATGCCCGTCACCCCCTTCGAGACCGCCTCCTGCACGGCTGTGGCGTCGGCCGTGGGGTTGGTCTGATCATCCAAGACAATGGCCTTAATCTTCCGCCCGTTCACGCCGCCAGCTGCGTTTGTTACATCAATCCGCGCCATGAGGGCGCCAACAGCTCCCTGGTACTCCGGTCCGGCGGCACCGCTGCACGAGCACACGAAGGCGATCGTGATGGGCGAACTCGCGGCTGAGGCCGTTGACCCTGAAGTCAGTGCCACCGTTCCCCCCGTCGCAACAACCGTCACCACGGCCAGGAACAGACGCATGGCTCGCGAGCGAGTGTTCGCCCACGCCCCCCATCGTGGTCTACGTGCCTTCATCTGGAGATCCCCCTGTCGTTCCCATACCTCAGTGTCGACGTCAATGTAGATGTCCGGAAAGCGCGTGTCAAGCTCTCGCACTGCCTGGACCGAAGGATGTCGAGCGGACCGGCAGCGACTGCCAATGAGGTACCAACGACCGCACCGGAAATGAGCTAACCGACTTTGGAAAGGTATGTGGACGTGCACTCTCACGCCAGGGATTACTGAGGCAGAATGGTTTACGATTTCGCCTTTCGGGCCCTGCATCGCTCCTACCGCCAGCCCATCGCGAGCAACTCATCTTGGCCATTGCCAGCTAGCCGCGTAACGATAGAGAGTTGCCGCTCGATGACCGGTGGCATCGCGAGCGGGAGCGTTGCTCGACCCGCTCAGTGAAAGAATCGGTGAACGGTTGCCGTCACCGCAATCCAAGAGAATGGAGACAGAGCATGCCGGAGAGTCCCTTGGTGCCCGAGTTGCTGACTGGCGGTCTTGTGTTCGGTGAAGGACCCAGATGGCGGAACGACCGGCTGTGGTTCTCAGACATGCACGGCGAGGCCGTCTGGACCGTCGACTTGTCCGGGCGGCGGGAACTCGTGGTTGAACTGCCGGGTCGTCGGCCGTCCGGCTTGGGTTTCCTCCCCGACGGCGATCTACTCATCGTTTCCATGCTCGAGCGGGAGATCCTGCGGTGGAACCAGTCCGGCATCACCCTCCATGCTGACGTCAGCGATCTCATCGCCGACGCCTGCAACGATATGGTCGTGAGCAGCGACGGACGGGCATATGTCGGATCCTTCCCTCCCCCATCTGCCCCGACAGGATCGATGGTCTTGGTGGAGCCGGATGGAACACATCGCACCGTTGCAAAGGACATGATTATTCCGAATGGGAGCGTCATCACTCCTGACGGACAAACGCTGATCGTTGCCGAATCTCTCGGCAGACGATTGACCGCGTTTGACATTGCGCCAGACGCATCACTTAATCACCGTAGGGTCTACGCGGATTGTCCTGAACGAGGCCCTGACGGAATCTGTATGGATGAGGATGGGGCAATCTGGACGGCGATGCCACTGGCCAGGGTATTTGAACGGATCCTTCCGGGCGGAGAAGTTACGCACTCGATATCGGTTGAGGGACGAATGGCCATCGCCTGTGCCCTCGGTGGTCCAGGTCGGCGCACGCTCTTTCTATTGTCGGCGAATGACCATTCGCCGGAAGCCTTACGAGGAACCCGCGACGGACGTATAGACGTCGTGCGGGTGCCCGTCGCCGGCGCGGGAATTCCCTAAGCCTGTCGCTCGGCGATGCGAACTAGCGGTAGCTGCTGATGGCGCACACCAGACTGGATTCGCTATTGGCCCTGGCTGACTCTCAAACGACGCAATTGGGGCCCGGAACCAGCAGCTTGGACCCCGACATCACGACCCGATCCCGCCCGAGGGTAAATCAGAGTAAACCAATACCTGCGGCTTCGTTGCGCTTGCGCCATTCCGCTCGCGGCCGGACCGAAGTGTCATTGTCTGACGCTAGATCGCGGAGCGATCGAACATTGGCGCGCTCCCGCGGCGTGTGGGAATACGGATCCCAGTTGAAGAATCGGCAGGCGTTTTTCCACGTGATCTGGTTGACTTCGTCATCGGAGCATCCGGCCGCCTGAAACTCCTGCCAGGCGAACTCTGGCGACCGAGGCCAGGTGGTGTCGGTATGTGGGTAGTCACACTCCCAGGCAATGACGTCGATTCCGATCTCATGGCGCAGCTTCAGTCCCGATGGATCAGTGATGAAGCAGGCTAAGAAGTGTTCACGGAACACGTCCGAAGGCAACTTGCCCTCGCCGAACGTGTTGTCGATCCATGATTGATTCTGAAAGTGCCGGTCAACCCGTTCGAGATAGAACGGAATCCATCCAATGCCGCCTTCCGAGAGGGCAACACGCAGGTCGGGAAATTTACGCAGCGTCGGGCCGAACAGGAGGTCTTGGGCAGTAAGCATGGTGATCTGAGAAGGAATCACGATGGCGTGGTCAATGGGCGCCTCAGGGGCAAGCTTTACTATGTCCGATGCGCCTCCAATGTGCAGACAAAGCACCATGCTTTCGTCGACAAGTGCCTGAAGCATGGGATCCCAATGACCAGACAGGAAGCTGGGATAGCCCTGGGAATGAGGTGCCTCGAGGAAACTGACAGCCCGACAGCCCTTCTTGGAGATGCGTCGCACCTCCGCAACCGCGAGATCTACATCCCACATTGGGACAATGCCTAACGGGATGAACCTGCCGGGGTATGTCGCACACCACTCGTCGATGTGCCAATCGTTGTACGCCCGGAGCATAACGAGGGAGATTTCCTTATCGACACCTTCGGTGAACGTCCGGGCATTGAAACCAGCCATCGTCGGAAAGCACATCGACGCAAGAACCCCGTTGGCGTCCATGTCTCGTACCCGCTCGTGCACATCAAAACAGCCGGGACGGAGCTCGCTGAAGGCCCCGGGCTCAAAACCCCATTCCTCCTTCGGCCATCCGACAGTGGCAGCCATGCCGAACGGAGTCGTCGCACTCCTTCCCTGGAAGACCCACTCGTCGACGCCCTCGGCGTTGCGAACCACCTTGGGTACGTGGCTTCTCCATCTTGCCGGTACGTGATTCTCATACATGTCCGGCGGTTCGATCGAATGATCGTCAATACTGACGAGAACCATGTCGTCCATCTGCATGGGCAATCCCCTCAACCAGTCACAACGGGCAACCGTTCCCAACCGCGCACGGTCGGGGTGTGGGCTTGGATCGCACCTTCCCAGTCGACCGTCCACTCTGGAAATCGGTTGAGAACCTCATCAATTGCCACTCGCCCCTCGAGCCGAGCCAATGCGGCACCGAGGCAGAAATGGATGCCGTAGCCGAAGCTGAGGTGTTGGGTAACTTCACGGTGGATGTCGAACCGATCACCCTCCGGGAAATTGCGGTCATCACGGTTGGCCGAGCCATTGAGGAGCACCATGACGCTGCCCTCGGGCACGACCCGACCATGGTGCTCGACATCGCGGTTGACGGAGCGAGCCTGCACCGGGGATGGCGCCTCGTAGCGGAGGATCTCCTCGATCGCCCGAGGCAACAATGAACGGTCCTCGACCAGGTCTCGGCGCTGGTCGGGGTGCTCGGCGAGGAGCTTGCCCGCCCATCCGATCAGGCGTGTGGTCGTCTCATTTCCGGCGCCTGCCAACAGCATCACGTAGGTCAGGACCTCCTCCCGGTTGAGGTTGCGACGCTCGCCCGTCTCGTCCTCGAACTCGGCGGTGAGCAACTCAGTCATGAGATCATCAGACGGATGTTGACCTCGCCAGTCGATGTACTCGGCGAATATCTCACCCGCATTCATCAAGAAATCGTTCGCCGCCGGCACGTACTCCTCACCATCTTCGATTCGCATACCTTCGTCGAGGCGGTCGCGGATCGCTTCCTGATCTTGCTCCGGGATACCGAGCAACATCCCGATCGTCCGCATCGGCATCTGCGCTCCGAGGTCAGCAATGAAGTCGAAACGCCCAGCGCCCATGAGGGGATCGAGGCTCCTCGCGCAGAATTCACGCACCTTGGGTTCGAGGGCGTTCATCTTCTTTGGGGTGAACACTCGGGACAGTAGGCCTCGATGGAGATCGTGGATCGGCGGATCTTCCATGAGAATAATCCCGGACGGGAGCTCTACATTGGCCTTGATGATCTCCAAGGTCGAGCCTCGCCCCGAGCGATAGGTATCCCAATCCATGAGCGCCTTGTCGACGTCATCAAAACGGCTCAAGGCAAAGAAGTCATGCTTCTCGTTGTAATACAGGGGTGCCTCGTCGCGCAGGCGGCGCCAGACCGGGTGCGGATCCTTGTCAATCTCGTTGTCGAATGGATCGTAGTAAGGCCCTGTGTCGCTTGACGTATTCGTCATGTCAGCCTCCTCGTTGCGGCCGCGGCCAAGCCAAAGTCTTGGTCTCGAGGTACTGCTCGAAGCCCTCGTCGCCGTTCTGGCGACCAATGCCGCTGTGCTTATAGCCCCCGAAGGGCATGTCGGGGCCGTAGGTTATGCCTCCGTTCACACTGACCGAGCCCGTCCGGATCCGCTTCGCCACAGATAACGCCCTTTCGGTTGAGGTCGACCAAACACCGCCAGCCAATCCATAGATGCTCTCATTGGCAATCCGAACAGCGTCGTCGTCGTCCTCAAATGGGATGACCACGAGGACAGGGCCGAAGATTTCCTCCCGAGCAATCGCCATCGAATTGTCGACGTCAGTGAACAGCGTTGGTTCCAGGAACCAACCAACGGGGAGGTGCTTGGGCCGGCTCCCCCCCAACGCCAGGGTCGCTCCCTCATCGATGCCCTTCTGAATGAGCCCGAGGATACGGTCTCGCTGCCGGGCCGATACAACCGGGCCCATGAGCACGTCGGGACGTTGCGGATCGCCATACGGTACCGCTGCCAGCATCGATTCGAGAATGGCGACGCCTTCGGAATAGCGAGATCGAGGGAGAAGCATTCGAGTCTGGATAGCGCAGCCCTGGCCGGCGTGGAAACACACGCCCATACCAGCCATCAGTGCCTCGTTGAAGTCCGCATCATCGAGAATAACCGTCGCCGATTTGCCTCCGAGCTCCAAGAAGAGGCGCTTCATGGTGGCCGCCCCCTTCTCCATGATTTGGATTCCAACCGCAGTGGAGCCGGTAAACGAGATCAGGTCGACTGCAGGCGAGAGGGTCAGCTCCTCACCAATGAGATGGTCGGACGAGGTAACGATGTTGACGACCCCGGCCGGGATATCCGTGCGCTCGACTATGAGCCGGGCCAGGCGGGTTGCGTTGAACGGAGTGTCGGGCGCCGGCTTCAGGACCATCGTATTGCCGGTGGCCAGCACCTGGCCGACTTTGTTGAAGACGACCTCGAGGGGAAAGTTCCAGGGGGTAATAGCACCGACCAGCCCGGCCGGTTCCTTTACGATTCGCCGAGCGTTCAGCCGGCCCGACTGTTCGCTGACATCTGGCAGCTCCGTGATCCATGGAAAGTCATCTATCCGCGTCGCCGGCCACCTGATGGCGTCCCGTACGGGAGCGTCGAGCTGTGGCCCATGCGTCGACATACGCGGACAGCCCACTTCGAGGATGAGCTCCTCTCGGAATATTTCCTGTTCAGCCTCGAGGGCGTCTTGCAACTGATCGAGACAGCGTTGTCGTAGTTTCTTATTCGTCGCCCAGCCCGTTTCATCGAATGTTCGGCGCCCTGCACTGATCGCCCGGCGCATCTCTGCAACCGACGCGTCTGCAACCTGACCCAGCGTTTCCTCTGTGGCGGGGTTGACATTCTCGAAGGTCTTTTCGGAATCGGCAAGGACCAGGTCGCCGTCGATGAGCATTCGCTGCTCTCCCTGTACGGTCATGCCTGCAGCCTCCTCTGCCATGGCCCCGATCCCGTCGATGACGGTGATGCCCTACCTGGATCGGCCCGATGTCGAGTTTTGTACCAATGCTGGGAACCTGTTCGTGAGGGCGACATCACTGCAACAGATGTTGTAGAGCACTCCGCCTGGCGACAACGAGTCGACCGCCAAACTCCTTCTGCTGCGATTTGAAGCCGTCCCCTTGGGCTATCTTGGTGTCGACGTCGATATTAACAACCTAGCTTCATCTACGCCAACTGCATTGTGTGCCTTCGACGGCGGCACCCCCAGTGCCCATCCGACAGTAGCGGCGTGGATCCCGGCTTCCAGACCGTTACGGTCTGCCCATCGCGGCATGGATGGTGGAGAGCGCTTCGAGCTTCTCCAAGTACTCGCTGAGCGAACGATGAGTGAAGCTGCAGGTGACGATGGTGGCGCCGAATTCCTCCGTTTCAGCGAGGATCGCCTCGGCCTGCTGAGGTTCGTCGATCGGCTCCAGCCTCGCCGTCGGAGGGAGAACAACGTCGAAGGTGCCCGGGGGTTCTATCTCGCGAAGCCATTCAGCGGCCTGTGCAGGGACCACGCTGAACGGACACCACCCATCGGCGTGAGCAACGGCACGACGAAGTGACCGGACGGTACGGCCGCCCACCCACAACGGAACGCGCTCTTGCGTCGCACAGGGGTCAACTACGAATCCCTCGAAGTCATAGAACCGACCGTGATAGACCGGCTCGGCCGTGGAGAGCGACGCCCGCAGGGCACGCAGGGCATCGTCGGCGCGTTGTCCACGCTCGTCGAACGGTGCGCCGATGAGATCGAACTCCTCTTTCAACGTTCCCACGCCTACCCCGAGGATCAATCGGCCGTTGCTGATCTTATCGAGCGTGCCGTAGCGTTTCGCAATCTCAAGTGGGTGGTGATACGGAAGGACCAAGACACTGGTAGCGAAGCGGATCTGGTCGGTGCAAGCAGCGAGATAGCCGAAGGTGGCGAGCGGGTCCCAATACCGGGACCCTCGTCGATCGATCTCAGCAGGTGGAACGGCGACGTGCTCGCTGCACGTGAGGTGATGGTAGCCAAGTCGATCGGCGGTCTCGGCCACACGAGCCACTTCCTCGATCGATGCGATTTCCTCCCAAGCCCCATGTACAGCTGGGTTCATCGTCACAACCGGTGTGGCAATCGACAATTTCACGGGCACGTCCCTACCAGTGTAGGGAGCGATTCCCTGTCATCCAATTCCCGGCGATCGAAAGTCTTGCCGTCCTGAGGACAATGTGAGACACCGAGAAACACCTGCCGGTTCGTATGCACGTTCCTTCGCTTCCGACTAAGCCAAAGACGCCTCCTATGAGCCAAGCAAGGGGTCATAGACCCGTAGTCGCGTCGGAGGCCACTTCGCCGGGGAGATGGCGCGTCCACTCGAACGGCGAGAGGGTGTGGAATGGTGCGGCCAAGAGACCTGTGACATCACCCGAGATCCACCGCCGTCGGACCACTTCGTCAAGTCGTCCCGCAGTGGCAACTGGATCATCGTCCAGGTAACAGTAGGTAATCTGCCGACCGCGGGCGTCGGTCGCATATGGATCTGGGGCAATCGTTCCGGAGTACCACCAGACGCCAGCCACACCAGGAACGTCGGCAAGGGCGTCAGCGGGAGCCTCGCCATTCTCAATGAGGATGTATACGCCCTGTGCCGGACGCCAGGGGATGACATCAGACCCCGCCACAGCTTTCGGCGCAGCGGCCTTTCCGGCCAGGTCGGCCGTCATGAACTCCACACTCGGGAGGCGAAGAGGCATGCGACCGCCCTGGTCAAGCGCCGCTCCGAGCTCGGTGAACGGCCCTAGTGCCTTCCGATCACTAAAGAGATACGTCATGACGTGGTCCACAGCGTCGTATATTCCGAGGCTGGCAGCCCGGGCCGATCGGCAAGCAGGTGTTGAAACAAGCCGTAGGGAATTACGAAGGTCGGCGAGCCTATGTTGCTCGGGCCGGTGGTCGAGCGAATGCCAGGCGATGTAATCCGCGTCGCGACCGGCAGGCTCGCGAGACGATAGGGAGATGAATGCCAACCGTACATCCGTCGAGCCAGTGGCAAGCACGCCAGGTAGTCGATCAGAGGGAGTTCCTTCGAGCTGCATCGTCCTAAAGCTATACGTCCCTGACTCCGTGTTCAACATTGAAGTCAGATTCAGATAGGCCGGCACCGTTGCCGTCCGGAAACCCCCCTGGTCTACCGGGTGAGTCCTGACGCGTCGAGTGTGCTCACCGTATGAAGGCATTCATTTCGGCAGCCCTGTCTTCCCCAGGCCGAAAACGTGACCGTAGCGACACTGCGGACTAGACGAAGGGTGACAGGCTCACTCAAAGCGGGCCGCCGTAAGCGCCCCAACCCCGGCATCGTTCAGGAACCGAGGCTCACGATTCGGCCGCAAGGATGTCAGCTAGGAGCGTCCGGGTTGCCTCCCGCTGATACGGAGTCGACGTGGCGTCGTTCCAGAGGAACTCCGTAACTCCCGCTTGTCGGAATCGGTCAATGCCATCGATCACGTCTTGATTTTCGCCGACGATAGCCAGCTCTCCTATGGAACCAATGCCCTCTCGTTCGAGTGAAGCCCGGTAGGAAGGCAATGCATCGAATCGCCGGAATCTCCGCTCGATCGCCGTCCGAACGGTAGCGGAGTCATTCGTCACGCAGATGGGTACGCCCGCCACGATCCGAGCCACAGGGCGTTGAGCAAACGAGGCGGCCGAATTCAGCACCGGAATCGTGATCTGGGCAAGCGTGTTTGGTCCAACGCACCAAAGGACGACCCCGTCGGAAAACGCCCCGGCTACAGCAAGGGTCTTGGGCCCAAGAGCCGCAGTGACTACGGGCAGAGGACGGTCCACCGCCACAGAAAGGCGCGTTGCATCCGACGCGCTTCCTTCATCGCGCCGCGCACACAGTGGTCCCAGCTGTTCCAGATAGCGTTTGAGGTAGTCGACTGGAGACTCCGGCCAAGGTTCGACGATGCCATCGACGAGGGATCGATGGGACAGTCCAATGCCGAGCGTTAGCCGGCCACCGGTAGCAGCGTGCACCGACAGCGCCTGCTGGGCCAGCACCCGAGGATGGCGACCAAAGATGGGAACGACAGCCGATCCCAGTTCGATATCCGAAACCTGTGCACCGGCGATGCCAAGCATGGTGAGACAGTCGAGGCCAAAGAAGTTGGGGGCCCAGAAGCTTGCGGCCCCGAGTGCTGCAGCATCGGCCACAGCCGCCACGACATCATCAGTCGTGCCCCAATTGACTGTCATGTCCATGACCCCGATGCGCATTCTTGATCAAGAATCCCTTCTCGCACCCGTAGGTTGCCGGAGATGACGTTGCCCCCGAGACGGGAGAGGCTATTAGTTATCCAATATTGACGTCAATTACGTATACCCTAGGTGAAGAATAGTGGTCGTCTTTCGTTGGTGGTCACTATTGAGAGCATGCGAATGTGAGAAATACATGATCGAATCCGAGCTCCCCAACTTCGGTGGCGGCGATGACGAAGTTCTCCCGCACGTGTACTGTCCCGTTGGCTCTGTCCATGTTTCAAGGCAAGCCGGTTGCGAGTTCACGTTCAGGAGCGCCCGACCGACAATGGACAGCCCCGTCAGCAGCACACCGTCAATCCGACCTTCGCTCGGATCACTCGCCCCCAAAAGATCGCGGGATTTCCTGCGTGGTAGGAGCGTTCGCATAGTGAAAATTTCCGCTCATGCGTCATTACGAGAGTCCAGCCGCCATGCAAGCTAACTCCGAGACTGAGTTCCGGTCCCGGGTCCGACAATGGCTCGAGGCCAATGCGATCCCACGCGGTGCCGCGGGAGACTTCTCCGCATCCCACCTCTTGACCGCCAAGACGCTCGACGAGTTCTTCCTTCGAGAGCGCGAAGTGTTCGATCAGGCCATCAATTGGCAACGGCGCTTGTATGACGCGGGCTGGGCCGGTCTGTCCTGGCCAGAACAGTATGGCGGGCAGGACCTTCCCGAGTGGACCGAGGAAGTATTCGCCGACGAGCACGCCCGGTTCGGTGTTTCAACGAAGGTTCTATCCGTGGGTCTCCAGATGGTCGCGTCCGTTATTCGTCAGCATGGAACAGACGCCCAGCGAGCTCGCTATCTGCCGCCAATCATTCGGGCCGAGGAAATCTGGTGCCAGCTCTTTTCTGAGCCCGACGCAGGATCAGACCTGGCCAGCATTGCGTCACGGGCCGTCTCCACCCAGGATGGATGGGAAATCACTGGTCAGAAGGTCTGGACCTCCGGAGCTGGCGTCAGCGATCTCGGCTTAATTTTGGCCAGAACGGAGCCGTCATCTCGCGGCCGCTTCGGACTCTCATGTTTCGTCCTACCCATGCGAGCCCAGGGCGTAGAGGTCAGGCCGTTGCGCGAGATGTCAGGCGCATACCATTTTAATGAGGTGTTCTTCTCCAAGGTTCTGGTTGGTTCAGATGATCTGATCGGGAACGAGGGCGAAGGTTGGGCGGTGGCAAGAACCATGCTGTCCAGCGAACGGTCGGCGATCGGGGGAGGCACGAGTGCCCGATCGGTCCAGGACCTCATCCGCACGGCGAAGGCTTCCATGCCAAGCGAGAGACCCGATGCACTGGTCCGCCAGTCGGTAACAGCCGCTTACATTCGAGAGCGCGTGCTCGATCTGCACATGCAACGTGTACTTGAAGGCAGTTCCGGCACCGGAGCGTCGTCGATCGGCAAATTGTTATATTCCGAACACGCTCGGCTCTCGTCGGCCAGCGCCATGGACATCATTGGGATGGCATCGGTTGCCAGGCTAGGCGAGGAGACCGATGTTTGGCAGGATCGTTTCCTCTTCTCCCCTGGACTACGCATCGGAGGAGGAACGGATGAAATTCAGCGCAACATCATGGCCGAGCGCGGACTTGGCCTTCCTCGCGAACCAAGGGCTCAGGAGGACAGAACATGACAGCGGCTGAACTGCTCCTCCAGCATCGTGACCGCGATGCCATTGGGTTGTATATGGGAGATCAAAGGGTCACGTATCAGGAGTGGATCAACGAATCGCTCCGGCGGGTGGCCCTCTGGCAGGAGATTCGCGATCCCAAGCAGCCGCCGCATATTGGAGTGCTCCTCGACAACACTCCTGACTTCCTCTATTGGTTGGGTGCCGCAGCCATATCCGGCGCCGTGATCGTGGGCATCAACTCGACCTATCGAGGCGACGAGCTGCTGCGTCTGATCGATCATGCAGACTGCCAGACCATGGTGACATCATCTGTGTACGGCGGACTACTCGACGATGCTGGCTTCGCCATGGACCCGCGGAAGGTATTGCGTACCGATACAAGCGACTATCGATCGCTATTGGCCAGTGCGGACACGAGGGATGTCGACATCGCACCTCCACAGGATGACGATCTCTTTCTGCTCATCTTCACTTCCGGTTCCACCAGCTTTCCCAAGGCGGTGCGGTGCACGCAGGGACGCTTCGCCCGTACCGGTGAACATGTTGCCGCCGTCGCCACTCTCAGTGATGGTGACGGCGTGTACTCGCCACTGCCGTTTTTCCATTCGAGCTCCCTTTTCACCGGACTTGCATCGTCGCTCTCCTCCGGTGTCCCCATTGGCACGCGTTCGAAATTCTCTGCCTCGAGGACGATGGACGACATCCGACGCATGGGAGCGACCCTGATGACCTATACAGGAAAAGTTCTGAACTACATCTTGGCCGTTCCTGAACGGGATGATGACTCCCTAAACCCGCTTCGGCTTGCCCTCGGCAACGAGGCCTCGTTCAGTGATATTCGCGCCTTCGCCCACCGCTTTGACTGCCAGGTCCGCGACAGCTACGGCTCCACCGAGGGGGTCATCATCATCCGCCGGGACGCGTCGATGCCGGAGGGCGCACTGGGGAAATCGGACGATCATATCGTCGTGCTTGATCCGGAAACCGGGGAGGAGTGTCCCCCCGTCGAACGAGCCACTGACGGAACCATTCTCAACGCGGCCGAAGCGACCGGCGAGATCGTCAATCTGGCCCCTGGACAAGGGTTCGAGGGGTACTACCGGAACGATGAAGCCACGAACGAGCGATTCCGTGAGGGGCGCTACTGGTCTGGGGACCTCGCGTACCGCGACACCGAAGGTTGGTTCTACTTTGCCGGCCGGTCTAATGAATGGCTTCGGGTGGACGGTGAGAACTTCGCCGCCGGGGTTGTCGAGTCAATCATCGGTCGGTTTGAAGGCGCTCGCACTGCGGTGATCTACGCCGTACCCGATGCACCAGTTGGGGATCTGGTCATGGCCGCTCTGGAAATCGACAAGCCCGACTCGTTCGAAATCGAAGTGTTCGAGGAGTTCCTGGCTGACCAGCCCGACCTCGGTCCAAAATGGATGCCGGCATTCGTTCGCGTGAGCCAGGACTTGCCCAAATTGGCGAGCCTGAAGGTGGACAAGACCCGACTGCGCCGTGAGGCGTGGATGGTCGACCCGGTGTACTGGAGACCTAGCCGAGGAGAGCTCCTCCGTTTGCTGACCGATGCCGACCGAAAACAACTGGCTGATCGCCTTTCCTAGCCTCGACGGATGATCTCGGGTCCGGGCGCTCGAACGGCTCGGCTGTTCGTCGGCGATCACACCTGCATCCGCAGGCAGCCCGGCCAGACTTCGGATTTTGGGCGTCGATCCCCGATATCCCGGGAGCGGGTTTCGACCGCATTGGCGCTGCGACCGCCGGCCTCCGTTCTAACCAGTCGCGGCACCCATGCCATCGCTCGCGCTTTTGGCGGCACCGACTATGACGCCGAGAACACGGGAAGCACCCGACACGGGTCTCTGAAACCTACTCGACATTGACACCGATATTGCTTACAAGTCAATGTATCAGGGTCGGACGAATGCTCGACTGAGGGTCCCCTTCAAGGGCCGCAACTTTGTAGGAGCGGAACGGAAGGCCAGAGAGGCACGAATTGAATAACCTCCATCTCCCACGGTTTCTTCCCGATCTGTTGATTGCCGCCCTCAATCGAAATGGCGACCTGCCATGCCTCTACATCAACGAGGACGTGATCACTGCTTCCCAGATGCGCGACCACGTAAGTCGGTATGTGGATGCCTTTCATGCCCAAGGCATCCTGCAGGGCCAAGGCGTCGCCACCCTTTCGAAAAACCGGCCCGAGGTTCTGTGTTCCATGGGAGCAGTAATGGTCGGCGGGTGCCGCAATACGCCACTGCACCCGCTCGGGTCACTCGAAGATCACGCGTATGTTCTCGAGGATGCTGGAATCGAAACGTTGATCTTCGACCCGGCATTTTCCGAGAGAGCGGCGCAGCTGAGTGAGCGAGTACCGACTCTGAAGCGACTGTTGTCCTACGGCGACGCCGACGTGGGTGAGGACCTGGTGGCACTGGCAGCCACATTCGAATCCCGACGGCTAGTCGGGCCGCGGGTCGACCCCGAGGACCTCTCCGCTCTGGCATACACCGGCGGAACGACGGGGAAGCCAAAAGGAGTGATGAACACCTATCGGGGAAGCGCATCCATGGCCCAGATCATGGTCTCGGAATGGCAGTGGCCCGATGAGGTCCGTCACTTGGTCTGCACGCCGCTCAGCCACGCTGGGTCTTCGCTGCTCGTTCCGGTGTTATTACGTGGCGGGTCGATGGTGGTACTCCCCGGCTTCGATGCAGGCGCTGTACTCGATGCCATCGAACGGCATGGGATTACGACGACGATGCTCGTCCCATCCATGATCTACGCATTGTTAGACCACCCCCGCTTCGCCGAGACCGACTTGTCCAGTTTGCAAACGATCTACTACGGAGCGTCGCCGATCTCTCCGACGCGACTCCGTGAGGCGATCAGCAAGCTTGGGCCAATCTTCTTCCAGTTCTATGGCCAGACCGAGTGCCCTCAGACAGTCTGCGTCCTTAGAAAAGAGGAACACGATCCCGACGATCTCGACCGACTGGCATCGTGCGGCCGGCCGGTGCCGTGGGTTCGAGTGTCCCTGCTCGACGACGACGGGCACGAAGTACCAACGGGCCAACCCGGTGAGCTGTGTGTGCGCGGCCCCCTTGTGATGAAGGGGTATTGGAACAAGCCAACGGAGACAAGCCGGGCCCTCGATGGCGACTGGCTCCACACCGGTGACGTGGCCCGCCAAGACGAGAACGGCTTTCTGACGATCGTAGATCGCAAGAAGGACATGATCATTTCGGGCGGATTCAACGTTTTTCCACGCGAGGTTGAGGACGTTATCTCCAGCCATCCCAGCGTGGCTACCGTCGCTGTCGTCGGCACCCCCGACGACAAGTGGGGTGAGGCCGTCACGGCCGTCATCGTGCTCCGCAAAGGAGCCACTCTGAATGTCGATGACCTGATCGCCCTGGTCAAGGAGAAGAAGGGCTCGCACCACGCACCCAAATCAGTCGAGATCGTGGAGTCGATCCCCATGAGCCCGCTGGGCAAGCCTGACAAGAAGGCATTGCGCGCTCGCTATTGGACCGACAACGACCGGCTCGTCCACTGATGGCCCCGACACTTTTCGGACGCGCCGCAATCGTCACCGGAGGCGCGGGCGGGCTTGGCTCCGCCACTGTTCGCCACCTTGCGAGCCTGGGCATGCGCGTAGTCATCTTCGACCGTGACCGTGACCGGGCGACGGCTTTGGCCGTCGATACCGGAGAAGGAACAGTGGCGGTTGGTGGTGACGTCACTGACGATGGTGATGTCGAGGCCGCCATTGTTGCGGCTCAGAGGTTGGGCCCGATAGCCCTGCTTGTGAACATTGCCGGTGGTGGCGTCCGCAGCCAGCGGACGGTCTCAAGGAACGGGACTCCGCACGACAAGGACGCGTTTGACTACACCATGGCAATCAATGCTGTTGGTACGTTCAATGTCACTCGGTTGACGGCGGTGGCAATGGGCGCCAACGAACCAGACGATGATGGCCAGCGGGGCGTCATTGTGAATACGTCGTCGCTTGCGGGGCTCGAGGGCCAGGCTGGCCAGGTGGCCTATGCCGCGGCCAAGGCGGCCGTTGCCGGGATGACGCTGCCCATGGCCCGCGACCTGGCGCCACTTGGCATTCGCGTCTGTGCCATCGCTCCGGGTACCATGGCGACGCCCATATTCCAGGACGCACCCGAGGCACTGAAGCAGCGACTTGTCGACCAGGTCGTGTTCCCGAAGCGGATGGGTCATCCAGAAGAATTTGCGCTCACCGTAGAGATGATCGCCTGCAACCCTTACCTGAATGGTGAGATCATCCGCCTCGATGGAGCGTTGCGGTTTCCGCCCAAGTAACTCCTGGTCCTCCCACTCTGCCTACTCCGATAGGAGACTGAAGATGAACACGACGATTGGGTCTCTCGAAGCGCGGTCCGTAATCGTGACCGGTGGGGGGACCGGAATCGGGTCCGCCTGTGCACGCATAGCAGCAGAGCAAGGTGCGCTGGTGACGATAGCGGGCCGAACCGAAGGTACACTCGAGGCCACGGCGGACAGAATCCGCTCGGCCGGCGGTGCGGTCTCCATCGTTGTGGCCGACGTTACCGTCGAGAGGGACGTGGCCCGCGTGGTCGAAGCCGCAGTCGAGTTCGGCTCTGGCCTACACGGGGTGGTGGCGAATGCCGGTGGTGGAGGGGGCCTGGCGCCATATCACCTCCAAGGTGAAAGTGAGTTCATCCGAGTCCTCCACCTGAACGTGGTCAGCACCATGCTGTGTATCAAGCATGCCGTACCTCACCTCGCGGCTGGGGGCGGGGGGTCCTTTGTGGCCATGTCGTCAATCGCCGGGCACGTGACCCACCGGTACTTCGGTGCGTACCCAGTGGCAAAGGCAGGAATCGAGTCCATGATAAGAAACGCAGCCGACGAGTACGGAAGTGTCAAAGTCCGCTTCAACGCCATGCAGCCTGGCTTTACCGCGACCGAGGTGATGGAAGGAATCGAACGAGGTGGACCAGTCTGGAACAGTTACATCGAACAGACGCCTCTTGGCGATGTCGGCCAGCCAGAGGACATCGCCAACGTGGCGCGGTTCTTGCTGTCCGAAGAATCCAGGTGGATCACCGGCCAGACGATTGCAGTCGACGGTGGGCACTGCCTGCGCGCCGGTCCGGACTACGCGGCCTATGTTCAGAAGTCGTTCGACCCGGTAGCGCTCAACCCGCTGTCAAGCGAGCCGGGAGGGACGGCCGCACCAGGTACAACTGAGTAGGTGGAACTCAGCCGGTGCAGTAGCCACGCATCCCGTACCGGGCTCACGCTGACACGAAGGGCGTCACCACAGCCCGTCCCAGAACCTCTCCGGCGTCAAGTGCTCCGTACGCGTCGAGAGCCTGCTCCAAGGGGTAAATCGTAATCTCGGGTTGCAGGTATCCTCGGGAGGCAAGCCCGAGGACCTCGGTGAACTCGGTGCGGCTACCCCAATAGACGGTCTGAAAAGACACGCCGCGGGGAACCTGCAAGTACCCGAACGGGAGTGTCCCGCCCGCCACGCCCACCAGCGTGACGTCGCCAAGGGTACGGACCGAGCCCACGGCTGTGTCCAGAGTCTGGTCAGTCCCTACGCAGTCGAGAACCACATCGGCTCCGAGGCCTTTGGTTGCCTTGCGTACCTCGTTCACGGTCCCATGATTAGCCTCGACGGCAATATCAGCGCCGAGGGAGAGAGCGAGGTCCAAGGCCTCACTGCGGTTGTCGACTGCAATCACCCGGGCGGCGGTCGTGGCCTTGAGTATCTGGATCGCCATATGACCCAACCCACCGACGCCGATGATCATTGCTGTCGAAGTCGTGTCCAGCTTCGGTAAGGACCGCTTGACGGCGTGGAACGGAGTGACTCCGGCGTCGGCCAAGGGAGCTGCCTGGGCCGGTGTCAGTCCTTCGGGCAACGGCAGTAGATAGCGTGCATCGGGCACGAGCATGTACTCGGCCATCCCGCCGTCGGCGCCGAGGCCGCCTCCGGCTTCGGGCAGATTCGCCTCGCAGTAGTTATCCATCCCGACGATGCATCGGGAGCAGCGCCCGCAACCCCAGGCTCCGTACACGGCGACGGCATCTCCTCCCCGGACCGAGGTGACACCTGGACCAACTTCGGCCACCCAGCCGGCGTTCTCGTGCCCCAACGTAAATGGCAACGGCAACGGCGAGGGGGTACTGGGATCGCCGTGCATCATATGGAGGTCGGAATGGCACAACCCCGCACCGCCGACCTTTATGACGACCTGACCCGGGCCGGGGGTGGGCGTGTCGATCTCACTGAACTCGGCCCCACCGTGCCACTTAGTGATCCTGAGTGAACGCATACCTCATACTACCGAACACATCCCCGACAGCGCCGGTTTAGCCATGCTTTCTGGTCACACCCATTTCCGTTCCAAAGACCGACTCCGGTCGCGAGCGTTTAGCCAGTCCTGTCACTCAACGGTCGGCCGGTTGGCGGTGATTACGTCGATTCAGGGACCGTACCGTTGAACCGTTCCGACGGTCCGTGTCTCGTGGCTTTAGTTAAGCGCCGGTTGGACTGCTACCTGGCTGATGCCGTCACACCGGTGCAGTCATCAGCCGGTGGCATCAGCACCCAGAAGTATTCATGCAGCCATGTCTTCTCGAATAACTGTCCGAGGGGGTGTCTTACGCCACTGAAGTGGGCGCCGTGGTTATACGCAAGACGAAGGCCCGATAATAGGAACCAACCTCTGGACCAAGCACCCTTGATCACCAAATTTGTTGAAAGGACAAATAATCCGTTCCAATTTCTAATCGAATACGATCACACCGCGGATGTTTCGACCCTGGCGCATGTCCTCGTACCCTATATTGATGTCTTCGAGCGGGTAGGTCCGGGTCACAAGCTCGTCGAGCTTGAGTTTTCCGGCGGCGTACATCGACAGCAGGTTCGGCACGTCAAATCGGGGGTTACCGGAGCCGAAAATTGTTCCCTTCACCTCTTTGTTGAACATCGCCAGTTGCATCAGATTGATCGACGCTTCGGCCTGAAGGGCCGGAGCAACTGCGGTCACTACGCACGTCCCTCCCTTCGCTGTGAGAGTCATCGCTTCGCTCATCAGGTTGCCGTACATGACGCTCGGGACCATAATCACGCGGTCGGCCATGTCGCCATAAGTCAGGTCGCAGACGAGGTTGATAGCTTCCGTCATGCTCGCGCACGAGTGCGTCGCTCCGAATTGAGTGGCAGATCGACGTTTGAATTCAACCGGGTCGACAGCAACAATCGTCTTGGCCCCTGCCATAGCCGCGCCCTGCACCGCATTCATGCCGACACCTCCGCAACCAACCACCACGACCGTGTCACCCGCGATTGTCGCGGCCCGGTAGACGGCTGATCCCCAGCCAGTCGCGACGCCACAGGAAACAAGAGCCACGACAGCAGCAGGAAGGGAAGAGTCGACCTTTATCACCGACTGCTCCGAGAGGATCGAATGGCGCGCGAACGTACCGCACTTTGAATAGAGATTGAGCGGTTGACCACGACAGAAGTGGCGAACGACTCCATCAGTCATCTGACCGGGCAACATAAGTGCGGCACCCTGTTGACAGAGGTTTTGGTGACCTCGGGTGCAATGGCGGCACCGTCCGCAGGATGGCATGAACGAGGAGGCCACAAGATCGCCCGGGATAACGTCGGTGACGCCATCGCCCGCCTCGATGACAATGCCTGCTCCTTCGTGGCCACCCAGCATCGGAAAGGGGCTGGGCAGCCCTGCTTCCTCTCGGATCTTGGCAGGCGTGACAAAATCGCCGGTGACGAAGTGCTCTTCCGAGTGGCACAGCCCCGCGGCCTTCCACTCAACGAGAACCTCACCCCGACCGGGAGGAAGAACATCGATCTCCTCGACCGACCACTGCTCACCGACTTCCCACAGAATGGCCCCTGTGCTCCTCACTTCGTCACCCTCCCAGTAGTAGTCCACATCGAGGACAAACCAATGTCGACGTCGATGTCGTACTGGATGCTACTGTCAATCCAAAGAAGAGGTTGGCTGTCACTACGCTCGGTCTGCCCTCGTATGGTTCGTTGGAGGCCGTCTAAGGCCGTCTAATTTGAGGAGGCTGACTTGGCTGTCTTCGATTTGACTGAGAACGCGCTTGTAACGATGGGCTCGTCTTGGACGCGACAAGTCTGGGGATGTGAGGAGATAGTCCTCAGCCGTGTCGGCACATTGCGTCGTGCTCATGATGTGCCGAATTGGCAGAGCATGAGAGCCGTTAGTTGGGCGGAGGTACCACACGCATGACCACTGACGTCCGGGTGCGACCACCCATCAACGTGCTTGATCCTCAGTTTTACGTTGATCCTTGGGCTTCCTATCGCTGGCTCCGGGATGAGGCCCCGGTGTTTTGGGATCCGGTGCAGGCGATCTGGGCGATCTCGCGCTATGACGACATACTGACCGTCGAACGCGATGCGGCGCGGTACTCGTCCTTTTACGGCTCCCGACCTCACCTCGATCAGTCTGACGACCGGTCGATGATCAACCGTGATGACCCGGACCATCAGGCGCAACGCAATCTGGTGGCTCGCGGCTTCACACCTCGCGGGGTACAGAGCCATGAAGAGCACGTTCGCGAGATTGTCACCGATATCCTCGATGCCGTAGTGCCGTTGGGCGAGTGCGAGGCGATCGAGGCGATCGCTTCGCGATTGCCGGCGATGGTAATCGGTGAACTGCTCGGCTATCCGCCTGAGATGTGGGAACGTGTCCGCTACTGGTCGGAGCAAGTGATGATGCTCGCCGGCCAGACATCACCGGCCGGGCCGCCGCACATCACACCTCCCGAGATCGTTCCGGTCATGGAGGAATGGGCAGGGATCACCGCCGCTCTGATCGAGGAGCGCCGGGCCAATCCCCAAGATGACTTAATATCGCGGTGGATCCACTCTGAGGGTTGGGACACCAAGCGCGTTCTCGAGGAGACAGTCCTCGTCCTTGACGGTGGGGCGGAGACTACCCGCACAGTGATCGGATCGATCATCCGGGAGCTAGCGCTGCAGCCCGATCAGCGCACGAAGCTGCTCGACCGTCCGGACCTTTTGACCACGACTGCGGTCGAGGAGTTCATCCGTTGGGTATCCCCGGTTTTGAACATGCGCCGTACAGCGACAGTGGACCATGAACTTCACGGCTCGCAGATCCGCACTGGCGATGAGCTCCTTTTGCTCTATCCATCGGCTAATCGCGATCCCCGGGCTTTCGACCAGCCCGACCTGTTCGACGTGACCAGAACAGGCAATCGCCACGTTGCTTTCGGTTTCGGGTCGCACTTTTGCCTTGGCGCACACCTAGCCCGGCTCGAAATCCGAGTCATGTTCGAAGAGCTCCTTCGAAGGATGCCGGACTGGGAGCTGGTCGACCCCGAGGAGCCGAAGATCATCCCGGCGACTTTTGCCCGAGCATTCGACTGCATTCGCATTTCTTTCACCCCCAACTGATGGACACGGGGCACCTCGTGGTGTCCTGAACGCCAGTTGCCGAACCTGACTGACAGGTCAAGCGCTTGTTGGGAGGTACAGCGGCGAAGAGTCAATCCTCCTCGCGGTGGCTGCTCGGGCACTGCATCCCTACCGGTCGGCGAAGGTCGCTTCGATCGATCGGTGATCACGAACCGCTGCACAGGATCGACGAGCCATAGAAAGGAACATTTCGTCGACCGCCGCATCACGTTCTCGAGCGGATGTCATGGACCCAAGAACGGTGATCAAAGGACCGTGGATCTGACCCCTCCGATAGTCGGCAGTGCACTCATCGGATGTGTACGTGTCTACGCCCCTCGCATGTAGCTCCGCGTGGTACTCGGCAACGAGCCGGCTCTCCTCGGCGCGACGGCGCTCGGTCGGCAAGCTAGTACCGATGAAGTACCCGAGGTCGCGGGCTGGCATGGCGATAGCCAGGGTCTGCCAGTCCACAGCAACCACGTCGTCACCCATCGGATGGATCATCAAGTTATCGAGGCGGTAATCTCCATGCACAACAGAGAAGGGGCGAGTTCGATTCAGCTGCCATTCGACCAGTACGCCGGACACATCGCGCAGGGTTGCGACGTCGTCCGCGCTCAGGCGATCGGCGTACCTTTCAATGAACTGAGCAGTGGCCCCCTCGGCCAGATCAGCCAGGAACGTCGCCCGCTCCTCGGTGAGGGGAACGAGGAAATCGACATCCAACAGCGTGTCGTCATTCCATCGGGATGCGTGAAGCCTGGCCAGGTTGCGCACCGCCTCGGCCGCCTGGCTGAACGAGCATCCGTCTGCCTGTCGTCCCGGCTGGCGAGGTGACAGGTCCTCCAAAAGGAGGGTGAAGCTCGAGCCATCGTCGCTGATGGCCTCGTACCAGCAACGGGGCACCCGTAGGTCGAGGGTCCGGGCGAGCTCACGGTAGAAGCCGCACTCGCTGCGGTGGCCTGTCGCCACCCGACGCCGAGCGTCCTCCGGTCCTTCGGCCAACTTAGCCACCAATGACGATGGGCCGCCGTCGGCCTCGATTGCCAGGCGATAGGTGGAGGAGGTCTGCCCGGTGCCTATGGGCTGCGGGTTCACGGAGCGGACATCTATGTCGAGGGCCGACGAAAGCCATTCCTCGGTCAGCTGGCCCACCGCTGTCAGAACCTCGATCACCGCCGGGACCTGCCTGGGTTCGCCGGTGTGCCGCGGAACCTCAACGGGCGCTCCGCTCGGTAGGCATCGAGTATCGGCTCCAGCTCGATCGGCGTAGCACCGTGAAGGATGACGCTGTCGGCGCCGAGATCGAACTGTTCCAGGATGGTTGCAGTGCACTGGCCAGGCGTGCCTGTGGCTGCGGCTTCCAGCCATTCGGCCGGTATAAGGGTCGAAAGGTATTGCAGGTCAGCGGTTGTGGCTCGGGCGTCCATAGCCCCCTTGAATTCCGTGACAAATGGGTCCGACCGGAACCGGTCGAGCACGGCGGGGTCCCACTCGTTCGTCCTGACAAGCAGGTCCCCATAGCCGCGCAGGTAAGAAGCCATTCGTCCGACGGTCTTCTTGAGTTGCTCAGCTTCGTCAATGTGATCCCCCACCGTGGCCAGCACGGACCAGATCCGAACGGCAGAAGGGTCGCGGCCGGCGCGCTCGGCACCACGCCTCACTGCAGCTACCGATCGCTGGAGGGCCTCGTCGGACAGAAATGTATGCAGAACCACTCCGTCCATGCAGGCACCGGCGAACTCGAGCGTCCTTTCGCCCAGAGCGACCATGAGCAGCGGGATGTCTTCATTGAACGTGGAGTCGAGATGGAGGTAGGGGTACTTTCCGGCTGGGCCCTCGTGTCCGACGATAGTGCCACCCCCCCACAGCTGGCGGAAGATCGTGGCAGCATCCCGTAACTGGTCAGTGCGGATCGGTGCTAGGCCCATGCTTCGGAACAGCCCATCGAATCCCCGCCCTAGCCCCAGAGCGAAGCGCCCTGCCGTCAAACGATGCATAGTCGCAGCGAACGTCGCTGTGACCAGAGGATGGCGAGTGTTGTGGTTGGTTGCGGCGGTAGCGATACCGATACGCTCGCTGACGGCGGCAGCTGCTCCGCACAACGTGGGAGCATCCTTCAGGTTGAATCGCTCGGAAATGAAGACGGCGCCGAGCCCGAGCTCCTCTCCTCGCCGCACCTGGTCGATAAGGTCCCGAGGCGAGTCGGAATGTCCGGCAAGGGCGTAGAAGCCGAGCTCTCCGAGCTCCTCACATTCCGTCGACTCGCGATCGAGCTGGTTGGTGGCCATCATCGTGCCACCACTGAGACGGACATCCGCTTCATACTGTTGACGAAGTTGCTCACCACGTAGGAAGGATTGCCCACCTCGATCGTCGAAACGCGTTCGGACAAACGGGAGAACAAGGCCCGAAGCTGAGCGCGCGCCAAGCTTGCGCCCAGGCAGAAATGCGGTCCCCCGCCCCCGAACCCGACATGAGGGTTCGGGTTCCTGGCAATGTCAAAGCGCTCGGGCGCCGAAAAGACCGCTTCATCGCGATTCGCCGACTCATAGAACATCACGACGGCGTCCCCTGCCGCTATTGGCACGGTACCGAGCGTCGTATCGATGGTGGCCGTACGGCGGAAGTGGATCACCGGAGTGGCGCAGCGGACCATCTCTTCGACTGCTGTCCCGATAAGTGTCCTCTCGGCCGCCAGCAGCGTCCACTGTGCGGGGTTATCGGCAAACAGCTTCATGGCGTGGGCTGTCGTGCTCCGAGTGGTGTCGTTGCCGGCCGTACTGAATAGCGCGAAGATTCCGCCGAGCAGCCGATCGGAGAGGGGCTGGCCGTCAACTCGGCTGTGAACGAGCGTCGAGAGGATATCGTCACCGGGAGAAGCCCTGCGGGCTTCGACAAGATCCGCGGCGAGATCGTGCATGGTCATCGCCGCTTTGACCACAGCTGCGGGATCAGCGACGTCCGGGTCTTGGCCGGTGATCTGGGTCTCGGCGGCGGAATAAAGTTCACCGCGCATCGAGTCCGGAACACCCATCATTTCGCAGATGGTCCACAGCGGGAGCTTTCCGGCCAGGTCGTCGACAACGTCGCCGCCACCGCTGTCAACAAAGTCGTCGACAATACGCCCGGCCTCAGCCTGAATTCGCTCCTCGAGCTGTGCAACGCGCTTCGGGGTGAATGCTCCGCTCACAACCCGACGGAGCGCAGTGTGTCGGGGTGCATCCATCACCAAGAAAGAGGCGTTCAGCTCGAGAAGGTCGATCGGGACGTTTCCGAGCCCCACGCCCTGTCCAGAACAAAATGTCTCTGCGTTCCGGCTGACCTGCACGACCTCGGCATGGCGCGTCACCGCCCAAAACCCTCGCTCGGGCCGAACCCCGCCGAAGTCGGATGGCGCCTGAAGGCTTATTGGTGCGGACCGCCTGAGCTCGGCGAAGGTTGAGGCTCGCTCTGCTGGGGTTCGAGACCAGAAAGCACGGCTGGAAACGCTGGGGGTGGGAGACGCTGCTTCATCGTTGGACATGGTGACTTCCCAACCTCGTATTCAAGATGGCAGGACAGCGATACGGCAACACCGTTGCTGCCCGGACTCGGGCCCACCGGGCTGCCCACCGCGAGGAGGTATCCACGGCCGACGGTGCCCTGTTCTAATCCTGGGATCCCCCACTCCCTTGATCGTAGACCATCGACTCAAGGTTGACACCGATATTGATGCTTCGCCAGCATCTGTCCCTCGCCGTCGAACAGGCAATGCCGGTCCGGCCGTCGCACCACCAGGAGCAGAGCAGCTCAGTGGCGAGACGGCGGGGGAAAGATGGCGCCCGGTGAACTCTTGCTGAAGAGGTATGTGAGGCGTCGGCTAGTGAACACCCAGCGGCCGTCGCGCTTCTCGT
Organism: uncultured Acidimicrobiaceae bacterium; assembly: GCA_963781305.1. Classification (GTDB taxonomy): domain Bacteria; phylum Actinomycetota; class Acidimicrobiia; order Acidimicrobiales; family RAAP-2; genus DASXMT01. The sequence goes on along the minus strand of CAWAFL010000011.1, from coordinate 327,829 downwards.
AGGTCTCGAAATAGTGGCCAAAGGCGACGAACCAGTGTTCCTCGGCACCTTGATCCCACATCGACACACCGTTCATGGCCCAGATACCGCTTGCTCTCGTGGATGATTCGAAGGTGATCTCGGGGGTGTGCGAGTGATGGGCCGTCCTGAGTCCTGCCATGATCACCCGGACATTCGCGATCATCTCCGCAGCCGTTTCCCACGGGGCATAGTCGTCGTTGTACGAGTGGTGATCGGGGGCATGGAGCGCTTCCAGGGCCTCCCAGTCTTTCGTATCGACAAAGCGGTCACGACGGGCCTTCAGGAGCCTGATCTCTTCGAGGGCCACCAGCCTCTCGACATCCGTCAGCGTATCCACCACCAGAACTTAGCTCTCCTGGCTCCACGACATTGATGTCACAGTCGATCATGCACGAGCGTCGCCAACTCAAACGGGGATGCCGATGTCGACATCAAGATCAGTGAACGCTAGGGTGGCAACGGTGGCCGGGGGCTCGGCGAATCTGCCCTACCAACCAGCATGAATCGTTAGATCGACCGGGGGCATGATCATGAGCCAAATGCTGGGCGAAGTTGCCAAACCTTGCCCAGGTACAGCGCCGAGAAGCTCATGAGTGATGAGCTCAGCACTGGCGCCGTACAGTCTCGATGAAGTCAACGACATGAGCGCTGGTGGGACAATGAGCCGTGCGACCTTGTTCGACTAGGCCCAACGGGCGATGAGGTTGTTACAGGAGGTAAGGAACGTGGGTACCCGCCTGAAGGGCAAGGTGGCGGTCATCACCGGTGGGGCTTCTGGCATCGGCCGGAGGGCAGCCGAGATTTTCAACAGCGAAGGAGCCAAGGTGGTCGTTGGTGACCGCAACGTGGCGCTCCTCGAGACCGTGCAGCAAGGCATCGGGGTCGAAACCTGTGCCACAACGGCCATCGACGTCACGAATGAACCGGACGTGGAGCGACTCGTACACCTCGCATGCGAGAGATTCGGCAAGGTCGATGTTGCCGTCAACTGCGCCGGCATAGGCACTCTCGCCCCGGTGTACGACCATCCCATCGAGGACTGGCGAGCTGTGCTCGACGTATGTCTTACCGGGGTGTTCTTGGCGATCAAGCACGAGGCGCGAGCGATGCTCGAGCAGGGCAGTGGAGGCGTCATCGTGAACCTGGCCTCGATTTATGGTCGCCAGCCCGGCGAAGGCATGGCTGCATACGGCTGCGCCAAGGCAGGAGTTGACATGCTCACTCGGGTCGCCGCCTTGGAGCTGGGCCCACGAGGCATCCGTGTGAACGCCATAGCCCCAGGGTTCGTGGAGACGCCGATGACTGCGCCCACCCAACCTAAGTCCCGGCGGGCTTACATTGACGCCATCCCTCTCGGCCGCCCCGGTCAACCCGAGGACATTGCCAGGGCGGCGCTGTTCCTGGTGGGTGACGACGCGACGTGGATCAACGGCGAGACGCTCGTGGTCGACGGAGGTGAAGTTCACCGCGAACCACCACGCCTGTTGAGCAGAGATCGATGATGCGTAGCTTGTGGATCACCACGCGGCACTTCGGACACGATCTGGAGGTCTATCGCACGGTGGGCACCGGCGAGGTTGCGAGGTGGGCGGCAATTGTCCGGACCGAGTCGGCGTAAACAAGACGAGAGGAATCACCATTCATGCAGATCTCGTGCGCTTTCCCTCCCTCGATCTCGACGCCCGACCACATCGCCCTCGCCGAGAGTCTGGGCTATGCCCGAGCCTGGTGCTACGACTCCCCCGCTCTGTACCCCGACGTGTGGATGGTCCTGGCCCTCGCCGCGGCCCGAACGTCGCGGATCGGGCTCGGACCAGCGGTGCTCATCCCGTCGCTTCGGCACCCGATGGTGAATGCTGCCGCCATCGCTGGTCTCGCTGATCTCGCACCCGGCCGGGTGGCGGCTGCAGTCGGTGCCGGTTTCACTGGGCGCTACACGCTGGGCCAACCGCCGATGAGGTGGGCGGACGTCGCGGAGTACGTGAATACATTGAGACAGTTGCTTCGCGGGGAGGAGACCACTTGGGGCGGAACGGTCATCAAAATGCTCGAGCGCGACCCGGTCGAGGTGCCATTGCTGATCGGTGCTGACGGACCAAAGGGTAGGGCAGTGGCGAGCGAGATCGGGGATGGGGTCTTCGGATCCGGGAGACCGCCGATCGGCGATGATCTCCCCTCTTGGCGCGGCGTGCTGACCTTTGGAACTGTGCTCGGTGACCACGAAGGCCTGACCGATGACCGGGTGATGGACGCGGCTGGGCCTGCTCTGGCTGTTGTTTATCACGGCGTTTATGAGCGTCGAGGAGCAGACGCGGTCGACGAGTTTCCGGGCGGACGCTTGTGGCGGAGTACGGTCGAGCAGGCCAGTGCCGAAAGGCGGCACCTCGTGACACATGAGGGCCATCTCGTTCGCCTCACCGAACGGGACCGGGCCGCTGTCGAGGTTGGCGCCGAACTACTGCCGCAGGTGTCTCTGACTGGCACCCCAACGGAACTTCGCGACCGAGTCGCGGGGCTTCGTGACGCCGGGGTCACTGAGATCGCCTACCAACCCGCAGGACGGGACTTTCCGGGCGAGTTGGAGCGATTCATCGCCGCAATCGGCTGAAGGCGACCGTTGACCCGACGCCGGCCGATGCAGGCGACCGGAGGCAGGTGGGCCCGAGGACCGACAAGGCGGCCTAGCGCTCCATCACTTCGAGCAGGTGACCCTCGGGATCGGCGAAGATGCCGATCCGCATTCGGTTGGGGCCGATGTCGATGGACTTAATCGCGTCGACAACCGCACCCCCTGCGTTCAGCAGGCGTGCCTGATAGGCGTCCAGGTCGGCGGTGTCGAACCCAGTGATCACACCATTCCAACAGCACAGCGGTTCCCCAGGATAGGAGAGGAGCACCAGATCCAGGACGCCCTCCGGCGTGCGGAGAACGATCTCCTCGATGGGTCGACCCGCGATGTCAGCCTTTAGCAACTCGCCGTCGCCATAACCGCAGACGGCACGGTAGAAGGTCGCCTCTTTCTCCAGGTCATGCACAACGAGCTTCGTGAACGCAAACGCAGCGCTACCGGATGTCACGGTCATGCTGGTGCTCCTCTCATCGACAGGCCTATCTGACTGACGAGCGATCCTCTGCGGCTACGCCAAGCCGCGCCAGACGATGGTCAGGCACGACGGCGGCTACCCCGAGAGGGATCGGACGATCTGCTGCATGGTGGCTGCGCTATTTGCTGTCGTGCCTACTCGGCCTTCGTGGCCTGCTCAGCGGCTGCGCCGGGACCGATGAACTGCCCCGGGAAGCGGCCCGTTACCGCCCCATTGTCGAAGGTAGCCACGCCGTTGACCAACGTCAGGCGCATCGGGGCCGGGGCTCGGGTGTAGCGATAGGTAACGCCTCCGTCGCCATCAGGAACGTCCCAAACCTTCTCTTCGGGTCGACGCTCGATCTCGCTCAGATCGAAGACGGTGAGGTCGGCCACATAGCCCACTTTCAGTACGCCACGCTCCGCCAAGCCGAGGAAGTCCGCCACCTTCCCTGTAAGGACGTGCACCGCTTCTTCGATGGTGAGGAGCTTGGTCTCTTCGCCTTTAGCGTTTACCATCTCCTGCCAGACCGGGTTCCCGTTCTGGCTGAACACCAGGCTCGAGATGAAATTCATCATCGAGGTCGGTGAAACGTGGTGAAAGCCCGTCCAGAAGTCACGGCCTTCTTCCTTGAAGCGTTCATGCAACGCTTCCAGCTCGGGCCGGATGTTGGCCTGGTACTTGAAGGCGGGAACGCCTACCCACTGCATCCGGACATTGGCCTCGCTGGCAAGACGGCCCAGGCGCTCAACGGTGACCGCTGCCGTGTTCCTCATGAAAATGTCGGCAATCACCTCGAAGGTGACGCGGCGGGAAAGTCCAATGCACCTCAACTGGTTCTTGCCGCTCAGCATGCATGTTCGACACCACTCAGACCCCGTGTTCCCCGGATCTTCCTCTTAAGCGAACGCCGTTTCGGATCTGTGCTGCTCCCCGGGGCCCACGTCCGTTGGTCGATGAGGTGATGACCTTCCCATTAGTATCAGGCAGCCATCCTTTGGCCGACGTACCGGCCAGCCATAAGGTCGAAACTGGTGCTTCGTCCGGTCTGCCTTTCGATCCTTGTGGCCTATGCGACTTTGTCGTTCCACCGGTTCTTCCACAAGCCCCTCTTTCAACGGCAACTCTGACGGTCAGCACGTGATCCCCAGGGTGCCTAACCACCGCTGCAGCCGCTATGGTCAATTCGTCGGGCTCTGGAAGGAGCCATGGGCAGAGGAGGGGAGGCACATTGCGTGATCGACGAGGTATCGCACTATTCCGACATGAGGACGCACCCGATCTCGACGCGACCGACATGATGTCGACGCCAACATTTAGCGAGGATTTCGTCCGTCCCCAGAATGCCGACACTGCAGCGGTCGTAGCGGGCCAGTCGGTCAAGGTGCTCTACCGGCAGTCCGACGAAGAAGGAGGGTTCAGTCTCGTCTACGCCTGGTTTAAACCTCACTTCTCCCTGCCGCGCCACAGTCACGATGCCGACTGCCTGTACTACGTGATCGCCGGGACAGCTCTACTAGGAAAGCAAGTCCTTAAGGCTGGCGATGGTTTCTTCGTGCCGACTGGAGCGCCCTACCAGTACAGTGCCGGACCCGAGGGAGTTGAGGTGCTGGAGTTCCGGCACGCTAACTCGTTTGGCATGAAGGTAACGGAGACAAGCGAGCGCTTTGCAGCCATTTTCGACGCAGCTGCCAAGTGTGCGCCCCTGTGGGCTTCAGTGAGCCCGCCGGCGCGTGAAGTTGGCGACGATCACCAACCGCTTCGACACGACACTGAGTAAGACGGCGCAGGCCGGCATGGACACAGGAAGCCAGAGCGCCATTCACTACGATGATGGCGATCCAACCAGCTAAACGGTGATCCGTTGCGATTCTCGTCCGTTGACGTGCCCTGTCGACGAGGCCTTCAGGGTCGCTACAAACCTCCCGCCTCCGAGTGAGGCTACAAAGCGAAGCCCTTCACGGTCGTCCGGTGGTCAGAGCATTCGGACAAGCTCGTCCGAGACGGCTTGCATGCCGCGATGGTTGGGATGAAAGGACCCCATGGTTTTGTTAGCGTCGGATTGAAACCCGGATATCCAGGGGAGGCTTGATCCGACTCCGTGGTCGCGGCTCACCTCTGAAACTGCGAGAAGTTCCGCTCCCGAACGGGCAGCAGCGATTCGATAGGCCCCGGCGAGGGACCGCTGAATGCGAAGCAATGCCGAGAGCTCGTCTAGCGTGAACGATGCCCCATTTCCGGTCGGGGTCCGTTCAGTGACGACAGTGAGGTAGTCGACGAGAACGATGCGGGCCATACTTGCTCGCTTACGAACGGCAGCCACGATTCGCACGAGGCCATCAGCCGTCGCGCCCATGTCCGCCTCGGAAATCTCCGGAATGCCTTCTTCGAACATGTTGGCGAGCATCTGGGTAATCAATCCATCAGGCTCTGCCTTAGACCATGCGGCGAAGAGCATGGATCCGATGAACTGCAGATCATTTCCTCCCGCCGTAATCACGACCAGGTCCGCATCAGGGGGTAGGCCAGCAATCTGCGGTGGATATTCAATTCCCGCCATTGTGAGCTGAGGCGTATCGAGAATATTTTCCGTCGTGGCGCCAGAGACAGTCAGGTCGATCAGTTCGGCGCTCAGCACGTTGGCGACGAGGTGTGCATAGTTTGCACCGGAGCGCATAGCGACCCTATCGACGACGGGCTCAAGACCGGGGCCGGCAGCAAAAGAGCTACCGAGAGCGGCTATGAGCCGAATAGTAGATGGCTGCTGATGAAGTGGGCTGGTTCGTGGATTGGACGGCGTATTTGCAATTTGAGCCTGCAGATCCTCCATCACTTGAAGTTGACTCCATTGGGGAGCAACGGCCACACCCGCCTCCACGTCCTGACCAGCATGCAGTGATCCACTACTTCGGACCGTTATGACGGACGGTGATCATGTCCGCCTCCACATTCCTATGGTTTCCTTTCCTGGTATCGGGCAGCAGGTCCAGGGATGGCTCGACAGAGGTCATGGCCGCTGGCGCCGAGGGGTCCTCGGCACCGGAGCGGAAGGCTAAAGACGAGGTGATCCAATCCGCACATGTCCTGCGCACCCGCCTCATGTCGGTGATGGCGGAGTCGGTCAGGAGAAGTGCGGCGATTCCCCGCATCATCCCTAAGAGGAGGACAGCGGAGGCGGTCGGGTCGACATCGGCTCTGATCGACCCGTCCTTCTGGCCAGATGCGATCAATTCGGCCAGGCCGTCGTAGCTCCGCCGTTCGGCCTCGATCATCCCCTGCACCGATGAGGTAGTGGAGAAGGTCGAACCCCACATGACTAGTAGTGCTCGCTCGTCGGCCGCCGGATGCTCAAACAGTTCCAGGTAAGAGTCGACGGTCTGATGCACGACCTCGAGACCCGACAACTCTTCGACCCGGCGCGACTGTCTCTCCAGAGTGGCCACCATGGCGGAGGCGATTCGCTCCTGGGCCCGCTGGGCCAGCCGGGCGACCAATGTGTCCTTGGTTCCAAAGTGGTGGGTGGGGAGCCCGCGGCTGACACCCGCCCGTCCACCGATGCTGGCAAGCGACGCCCCATCAACCCCGCGCTCCGCAATCATTTCTGCGGCTGCGTCGAGCAGGGCCTCTTCCGAGCGGCTCCGTCGCTCCGCTTGGGTCTGGCGCGCACTCTCCGATGCCATGCCGTGAACCCTACAAGCTTGCTGGCCAGGCAACAAGTATTATAGGCTCTTTTATCGGAAGGTTGGACGTGGTTTGCCCGGCTACGCAGTCCATGGGCGAACAGACGCACAACGAAGAGTCATCCCAGCGAGGGGGGCCGTGTCGAAGCTTGACATCGTAATCAAGGGCGGCACCGTCATAGACGGCCTGCAGACTCCACGCTACAAAGCGGACGTGGGCATTGCCGACGGTCTGGTGGTGCGGATTGGCCGGATCAACGCCGCCGACGCCACCGAGGTCGTCGACGGATCGGGCCGGGTGGTGGCTCCTGGCTTCGTCGACCTGCACACCCACTACGACAGCCAGGTGTTCTGGGATCCCTGGTGCACCATGTCGGGGTGGCACGGGGTGACGAGCGTCGTGATCGGCAACTGCGGCTTCGGCTTTGCACCCTGCAAACCCGAGGACCGGGACCGGGCCATGCTGAGCCTGTCGCGGAACGAAGCCGTCCCCATCAAGACGATGCGCGCCGGTATGCCGTGGGACTGGGTGACCTTCCCGGAGTTTCTCGACAGCGTCAGCCGTACGCCCAAGGGCGTCAACGTCATGGCTTTCGTGCCTCTGGCCCCCCTGTATGCCTACGTGGCTGGCGTCGACAATGCCAAGGCCTATCGGGTCACCGACGGTCAGCAAGTCGAGATGTGCAGGCTGCTGGTGGAGGGCATGGAGGCCGGCGCCTGCGGGTTCAGTACCCAGATCCAAGGCGAAATCGGCAACGTCCAGTTGGATTTCGACGGCACGCCGATGGTGACCGACTGCATGACTGACCGAGAGCTGATCGCCTTCTCGCGGGCCATGGGCTCGCTGGGCCGAGGGGTGGCCCAGCTAACCGGGACGCTTGAGGCCGCAGCCCTGATGGCCCGAGAGAGCGGCCGGTCCATCATCTGGAATGCCCTCCTGGCCGACGGCGCCCTCAACCAGCACGGGGGAGCCAGGTACACCCACCGCGAGGCACTCAAGCAGCTGGCCTACCTCAATGAGGAAGAGGGCCTACGAGTCTTCGCCCAGGCGCTGACCACCAACTTCGTCTCCGAGTTCACCCTGGAGGATTACAACCTGGCCGACACCATCCCATGCTGGAAGGAAGCCTGCATGGGGACGCTCGAAGAGAAGATGCTGAAATTTGCCGACCCGGTGCGGCGGTCGGCCATGAAGGAGGTCCACGAGGAGCGCGGCGGCCTCTTCGGGGCTGGCTACGACCTGACCGAGATCAAGATCCATTGGATCTCGAGCGATGTTCCCAACGCCCAGGAGTTGAAGGAGCGTTACGAGGGATTCTTCATCGGCGAGGTAGCAGCGAGGGAAGGCAAACATGAGATAGACGCCTTCTTGGACGTGGCCGTGGCCGGCCAGCTGCGGGTGGGGTTCGCAACGGCCATGATGATGACCCCACCGGAGTCGATGAAAGAGATCGCCACTTCCCCCGTGGCCCTGCCCGGGGTGAGCGACGGCGGTGCCCACACAAAGTTTGTGACTACGGCCCGCTACCCCACCGAGCTCCTTGGGTACTGGGTGCGCGAGCACGAGATCATGTCGCTCGAAGAGGCCCACTGGCGGCTCTCCTACTACCCCGCCGTCGCGGCCGGGCTCAAAGATCGGGGCTTCCTGGCCGAGGGCGCGCCGGCTGATGTCGTCGTTTACGACCCGGAGACGATCGACAGCACCCCTCAGGAACGGGTGTACGACTACCCGGCGGGCGAATGGCGGCTCATCCAAAAGGCAGTCGGCTACGACCGAATCATCGTCAATGGTCGAACCACCTTCATCGACGGCGTATGCACCGATGCCACCCCAGGCAAGCTGTTGCGCCACGGCACCGACTGACAAAGGGGAAGCGATGACGACAACAGCCGACACCGGTGGAGGCCTCTTCGACGCCGACAACCACTACTGGGAGCCCAGCGACGCGTTCACCCGCCATCGGGATCCGTCGTTCGCCGACCGAGGGGTGGTCCTGCGCGACGTCGATGGCAAGCCCCGCTACTTCTTCGGGGACCGCATCCATCCGATCATTCCTGGACCGGGCGACGCCCATATGCGGCCACGTCCGGGTGCGCTGTATGACTACTTCCAGGGTAAGTCGGACAAGGCTCGGATCGGCGACGAGTTGGCCTGTGAAGCGCCCGCCGCTCATCCCGAATGGTTCGACCGCGACGCCCGCTTGGCCTGCATGGATGATCAAGGCGTGGAGGCAGCCTGGTTGTTCCCCTCCCAGGGCGTGTGCATGGAAGGGCCCATGCAACCCGACATCCCCGCCTCCATCGAGGTACTGAGGGCCTTCAACCGCTGGCTAGAGGAGGACTGGGGCTTCGCCTACCGCAACCGTATCTTCGCCGTTCCTTTCCTCACTCTGTCCGATGTCAACCAAGCGGTTGGTGAGCTGGAATGGTGCCTCGATCACGGTGCCCGCATCATCACCATCCGCAATGGGCCGGCCTTCACCGTCGAAGGAACCCGCTCCCCCGCCGACCCGATGTTCGACCCGTTCTGGGCCCGGGTCGAAGAAGCAGGCGTCGTCGTAACCGCTCACGCCGGGTTCGAGGACGGATATGTCGACGTGAGCGAGGCCGTGGCCAATTCATGGGGCATGGGCAGTAGCCAATCGGCGCTGCTCGACGCGGCAGACGGGGCGGCGACCATCACGTCGCACCTCATGAAGCACCGACTTATCCAGGACTTCGCCACAGTCCTTGTGGCCCACAAGCTGTTCGAGCGCTTCCCCCGTCTTCGAGTGGCCTACATCGAGAATGGCGCCGACTGGGTCCGTCCCTTGCTCCACACTCTCGAAATGCTCCATGGCCAGAACCCAGGCATGTTCAACATTCATCCGGTTACCCAGTTCATCGAACACTGCTGGGTGGCGCCGTTCGTCGAGGACAACGTCGAGGACCTGGCCAGGCACATCCCGGTCGAGCGCATCCTGTTCGGCTCCGACTGGCCCCACGCCGAAGGCCTTCCCCATCCGAAAGACTTCCTCACCAAGGTGGCGTCATTCTCGCCGCACGATCAGCACCGAATCATGACCGACAACGCCCGAGAGCTCACCTTCTCCTAGCAAGCAACGTGACCAATCATGAAGTTCCAAACGATTTCGAGTCAATGCTCGTCGAGTGATGATCGGTGGAGTGACCGGTGAACAGGCCGGAACTTCGCTGGTGATAGTCGGACCTGACCGAGCCCGATAGTCGCGAAGCACGCCTTGCGATTCCCCGTTCATAACCGAGTCCAGACTGAAAGCCTCTACCGGATCTTCATGCCGCCAGATATCCAACGTGGCCAGTAGTCACTACGAGAACGCACCTCCGCCGGCCGATCTCAGCCGATGACAAGGCAGCGTCCTTGCTGTATGGCAGATGTTGTAGCCGAGCCGAACCACAGTTTCGGTCATCCGACGCGAGGTCCTCGATCGACGCCGCAAGGCTCCCGGGAGCCCGGTGTAAAAATCACCACCGGCGTTCCTGCCGACGCTTTCAACGTCCTCCGATCCTCTTCTATCCCTGCATGTAGCCGCCGGCATCCACTGGGATCGACTGCCCGGTGATGGTCCGGCTCTCGTCACTGGCCAGGAACAGTGCCAGGTTGGTGACGTCCTCCGTCGACGAGATGTCCCGGAGGGGCACGCCTTGCAAGAGGCGAGTCCGATGGGCCTCCACGTCGACGCCCTGCTCGTCGGCACTTCGCTTGACCCAGGCCCGCCACAACTCGGTATCAATGCTGCCGGGCACCAAGCAGTTACATCGGATTCCGAATTGGCCGACCTCGAGGGCCACCGCCTTGGTGAAAGCCCGCAGGGATGCCTTTGCCGTGACGTAATGCGACTTGCGGACCATTCCGTTATAACCCGCAGTAGAAGAGAAGTTCAGGATCACGCCCGAGTGATGCTCGAGCATTGATTGGTTCAGAACCTCTCTCGTGCAGAGCATTGCCGCAGTCACGTCGATGGCGATCGTGGCGTTCCAGTTCTCGAGCGTCTGTTCCCAGATCCAGCGGTCGGTGCCCGGTGCGGCGGCATTGTTACAGAGGACATCAACGTGCCCGAACTCTTCGATCGCTCGCGAGACCATGGCTGATACGTCGTCCTCATCGGTCACGTCGGCACGCATGGCAATGGCGCCCTCGCCCGCTTTCGCTGCTGCCTCTATGACAAGTTCCTCTCTCCGAGCGGCCAACAGGACACGCGCTCCTTCTCGGACGAAGAGAGCACCCATCACAGGCCCGAGACCACTACTGGCACCTGTGATGATTGCGACCTTGCCCTCTAGCCTGCCACCGCTCATTGGTGAGCGTCCTCGAACAGTTCCCCCAAGCTGGCTCCGAACAGCTCACGGCCACCGCCAGAGGCGTCGAGCAGTCGGTTGGTCCGCCGTTGCACCCGCCAGAGGGCGTGCACTCGCTCCAGATCCCACCGAACGGCGCTGACCCTCCACAGGAAGAAGCGATCACCCTCGGATCGCATGATCAGCGAGTAGGTAATCGCTGTGGCCTGGTCACCGTCCAGCTCGACAAGGGGCGGGCCAGCGAAGTGAGCCACGCCGCGGGCGATTAGCCCCTGATGGCCGTCACTCCGAAGCATGGAGTCGACCGCTGTGCTTCCTCGATGCGGCTCCCCCTCTGCATCCCAGTCGTAGACGCCGTCCTCCGCCCACAGTTGCCCGGCAAATGAGGTGAGGCCGGCGTCTGCGGCTGGCCCGTAGGACAGGATTAGTTTCGCAATGGCCGACTCATCTTCTAGACAAGACAAGCGTGCCTGTAGTTCCTCTAACCCGTCCCTAGCCACCTCAGCGCCACGCTTCCCACTCGATCATCATCCTGAGCGGGCCGGTGAACATTGGCCGCCCTGCACCGGACCCCCACTGTTCCTCCACCAACGGGGCAAGCACCGCATCCACTCCGATCATTCGTGCCGAGCTCCTAGTCGTGCGACTCCCACACGAGTGGCGCCGCGCCGTCATGGACATCCCGAATGATGGCCTCAATCAATATCGGTGTCAATATTGGATGCACGGCGCGTGCTGGGTGGAGCGACACACACGGCTCGCCTTCTACGGTCTTTCATCGGCGGTGAGTTTGCGAGCGAGCCAGCACTCCATGTTCACCGCGGCTCGTTGCACGCCGGACGCCTCGGGAACCAGCCCGTATCCGTGGGGCAGGCCTGCGAATACATGCAGATCACAGGCGACTCCTGCTTGGTTCAAGCGCATGGCGTACTCGACGACCTGATCGCGGAACCCGTCTATCGACCCCACTGCCATGAAGGCCGGCGGCAATCCCTTTAGGTCCTCGGTACGGGCCGCCGCCGCGTAGGGAGGAACGTCGACACTGCCGTACTTTGAACCTAGATAGGACCGCCACCCGAATTCGTTCCACTCCCCGTTCCAGACATACATGCCGTCACCCTGGGGCGACGTCGTGAACTGTCTGTCGTCGATCATTGGCATATCCAAGATCTGGAACGCAACAGCTACCTCTGCACGATCCCGAGCCATCACCGCCGTCGAGGCGGCTAGGCCGCCCCCCGCACTAATCCCGAAGAGCCCGATCCTGGTCCGGTCAATTCCGAGTTCCTCCGAGTGGTCGCTGGCCCATTTAAATGCGTTGTAGCAGTCGTCGAGGGCGGCCGGATACGGGTTCTCGGGTGCCAAACGGTAGTCGACCGAGATCCCGATCAGGCCGAACTTGGTGCACCACCGATCAAGCAACGGCGTGTCCATGTCGTAGCTGCCGAATACGAGACCACCGCCATGGATAGTGACGGCCGCTGGCAGGAGGCCCACTTGGTCGACCGGCCGGTGGACCCGTACCGGTACTGCTGGATCACCCCCCACCACGAGATCGGTCCTCGACACGGATCCGGACAGGACCATGTCCCTGAGTGAAGAATTGCGCACGATCCCGAGGCCATCGAGGTCAGCGGGCGGAAGGACGTAGTTCTCAATCACCCCTCTTACTTCGTGGTCGAGAAGGTCCCTCATGCCTCCGGACGCAAGCACGCTCCCCGATCCGCTCATCGCATCAATCCTCCCGTTCACGTCTGGACTGTTCCTCAGCCCACCACCCCAACTGGGGGTCATCCCAGAATCGAGCTCAAGGGCGTGATCAATATCGACACCGATGTCGATCAACTGTACTGTCGTGGAGTGTTCAGCACCAACGCTTACGACGTGGGATCAGGCGTAGGCGAGACCCCTCCGATCGACACCCGACACCTCCGGGCGGGCACTCTCCCGTTTACCGAGTCCGACGAGCAGATCAAGGCCGCCCTGGAGGACGTGAGTGTCCCCGCGCTCATCGCCGCCATCGTTCAGACCACAGGCGACCCGACTCTGCTCCGAGGTCCAATCCGGCCCAGGCGCTTCGTTCCCAACGACTTCCAGGGGGGTCTCGAGGACGACGAGAGACGAGAGCTGCGCTCGCTTGCATTCGACGTGCTCCGGGACTTCCGAGAGGGCGGTTGTCCACCGACGCCGCAACTGCAACGAGACACGATCCTCGAGACCATGTCGTGGCTTGTCTGCGAGGACGTGCCGGCCGAATACGTGGAGATGTTCCTCGAGGAGATGGACATCGGCGGAACCGACCCTCGCCAGATCAGGCTTCCCGAGTCCAGTGAGGCGTGCCTCCAAAGCCTGCCCGTGCTGGTCATTGGGGCTGGGGCGTCCGGACTACTGGCTGGCATCCGCCTCAAGCAAGCGGGAATCCCCTTCGTGATCGTTGAGAAGAATTCTGAGGCCGGCGGTACATGGCTCGAGAACAGTTACCCCGGATGCCGCGTGGACGTCGGCAATCACTTTTACTGCTACTCATTCGAACCCAACCACGATTTTAGCGAGTACTACTGCCGGCAACCCGAGCTTCTCGGCTACTTCCGTGGAGCCATGCACCGCTGGGGCGTCCAGGACCACGTCCTATGGGACACGGAGGTCATTTCGTCACGGTGGGATCCATCCGAGTCGATCTGGAAGACGATCATTCGTGGTCCGGACGGCCATCAGACCGAACGCATCAGTCGCATCCTCATATCAGCAGTGGGCCAGCTCAACACACCCTTTGTGCCCGATTTTCCCGGCCTCAACTCGTTCAGTGGACCGGTCTTCCATACGGCAAACTGGGACCACACGGTCGATCTCCGAGGCAAAAGGGTCGCCGTCATCGGCGCCGGCGCAAGCGGGTTCCAAGTTGGGCCAGCGATAGCCGACGACGTCGAAGAGCTGGTTATCTTCCAGCGGAGCGCCCAATGGATGTCCCCAAACCGTCGGTATCGGCAGCCGGTCGGCCCGGGGTCGAAATGGGCCATGCGCCATATTCCCGGTTATCAGGCTTGGTATCGCTTCATGCTCCTCTACCAAGCAAGCGACAAGGCGCTGGCTGTCGTCACGATCGATCCATCTTGGTCGGGAATGCCCCTATCGGCCAATGCGGTGAGTGAGCAGCGGCGACAGGTCATGATGGACTGGATCATCGAGCATGTGGGCGACGATGAAGAACTCCTCGAGAAGGTGACTCCGGACTATCCCCCCATGGCCAAACGTCAACTCCAAGACGACGGCAGTTGGCTTCGATGTCTGACACGAAGCAACGTCCAGCTCGTACGCGATCCTGTGACCTCAATCGAGCCGGGGGCCGTCAGGTCGGGGGACGATCGCTACGAGGTCGACGTGATTGTCATGGCGACCGGCTTCCAAACCGACGACATGAGCTCCTCGGTACAGATCGTCGGGCGACAGGACCGATCTCTGTCGGAGCAGTGGGGAAAGACTCCATCCGCGCACCTCGGAATCATGGTGCCGGGTTTCCCGAACTTCTTCGTCATGTACGGGCCCGGCACCAACCTCGCTCACGCTGGGAGCATCATCTTCCACTCGGAGTGCCAAATGCAGTTTGTCGGCGTGTGCCTGAGACAAATGGCGTCAAGTGAATCGCAGTCAATCGAAGTGCGTCAGCACGCGCATGACACCTATGTCCGGCGGCTTCAGGACAAACTGTCCAGCACGGTCTGGGCCCATCCGTCGGTTCGGCATTCATGGTACAAGGGGCCCGATGGAAAGGTATATGTACTAAGCCCTTGGAGGCTCGTGGACTACTGGAAGATGACCAAGTGGCCCAACTTCGAAGATTATTTTTTCAAATGATCGAGCCGGCCGGTACGGGTTCATGTCCTTAGGAGGTCCCGATGGGAAGCTATGAGGTGTCGCGGGACAGGCTCCCCACCTGACCATCGCTCGACTCGACGCGTTGTCACATTGGTGTCACTCACACCGAACTCGATGCCGAAGTACTTCTCGAAAACCCGTCGCCGGCCAACTCTTCGGTTGCGTCGGAGAATAGGACCGCGTGCCCGTTGAGCAAGTGGGCCAAGTCGGCCAGTTCCAAGGCTCGGGTGACGTACTACTGGACCAGCAGCCCGGAGGCTCCGGCGGCGTGCGCACCAGCGCGAGCATCTGTTGTTCCCCACAACTGAGGCTGCCCGCCCGCAGCTTCATGCGGCCGCCCAGGGAAAGGCGCCATCCCGCGGTGAAGGAGAAACGATAATACAATGTTGACGTCGGTGTCACTTATTGCGAGGACTCTGGCGAAGGGCTCGCACCGGTGTCCGGTCCGAGGTTCCCGGTACGCTGCCCCCTAGTTTCGGACACGAAGGATAACGAAGATGGCCGGTAAAGCCTCGACACCCCTTCAGGTAGCAGTCGTGGGTGCGTCTGGCGTCATCGGCCAGGCAGTGACCCGCCACTTCGCGACGCAGAGCGCGTGGTCAGTCACAGCCATTTCGAGGCGCACTCCCCTGAACTGCCCAGGTGCGGGCATCCTCCCCCTCGACCTCCTCGACCCCGAAGCTTGCCGTAAGGCAGCAGAAACGCTGCGCGACGTGACCCATCTCATTTACTGCGCGGTCCACGAGACTCCGGGTCTAGTCGGGGGCTGGCATCAACAAAATCACGTTGACACGAATGTCGCCATGTTGCGCAACCTATTCGAGCCGCTGCTGTCCAGCGCGCCCCAGCTCCGTCACGTGATCCTGCTCCAAGGGACCAAGGCCTACGGCGCTCACGTCGAGCACATACCCTCCCCCGCTCGTGAGAGGTGGCCCCGGCACCAGCACCGGAACTTCTACTTTGACCAAGAGGATTACGTCCGCATGAAGAGCAAAGGAGCTGACTGGGACTGGACGATCCTGCGCCCGCAGGTCGTGTTTGGCGACGCCATCGGCGTGAACATGAATCCGATGCTCGCTCTGGCCGTCTACGCGTCCGTTCGCGCCGAGCAGGGACGACCATTGGACTTCCCGGGTGGACCCTACTTCGGCGTGGCCGAGGCGACCGATGCGAACCTCATTGCCCAGGCTTGCCAATGGGCGTTCGAATGTCCCACCAGTGCGAACGAGACCTTCAACGTCACCAACGGCGATGTCTTCAGTTGGAGGGGAGTCTGGCCGACAATCGCGGCTGCGCTGGGGATGGAGGTGGGCGCGGACGCACCGGCATCGCTGGCCGAAATGTTGCCTGACTTCCGTCCGGCGTGGGCAGAGATCGCGCAGCGATATCAGCTTCGGGCCCCTGCACTGGTCGATGCCTTCGTCGGACAGTCCCTCACCTACGCCGACCTTCTGATACGGCTTTCGAGTGCGGCAGTAAGGCCTCCGGTACTGCTGTCGACCATCAAGATCCGCCAAGCCGGATTCGAGGGATGCATCGACACCGAAGACATGCTTCGGAACTGGTTCGACACCCTGCGAGCTAACCGGCTGCTGCCTCCCACCCTACGGACCGGCGGCGGCTAGTCGACGGGCTGATCCCACCGCGAAGGTATATTTTGGCTGATAACATTGCTGGTCGAACAACAAGTAGATGACGGATCGCCCTCGGGTGCGGCGCCGACGAGGAGGATCACGTGACCAAAGGGAGCGAACCGATCACGGCTGTCTTCGATGCTGACAACCACTATTGGGAGACAAGCGACGCGTTTACCCGGCATCGCGACTCGAAGTTTGCCGATCGAGGAGTGCAGGTAAAAGAAGTCGACGGTGTCCTGCGGTACGTCGTGGACGGTGAGATATTCCGGTCGCTTCCGGGCCCCAGCGATGTGCACCCGCGACCAAAGCCAGGATCCTTCATGGACTACTTCGCGGGAAAGCTGTCTCGCGAGGATTTCGATGCCTCGTTCAACGTCCCTCCGTCAGAGCACCCCGAGTGGTACGACCGAGACAAGCGCTTGGAGGTCATGGACCGACAGGGCGTCGAGGCCGTTTGGATGTTCCCTTCGCAAGGTGTCGTACTCGAGGCGCCGATGCTGAAAAGCGACGTCGGGGCGGCGATCGAGGTTATGCGGGCCTTCAACCGCTGGATCGAAGAAGAATGGGGCTTTGCATACAGGAACCGTATCTTCGGAGTGCCCTTCCTGAACCTATCGGACCCGGACATGGCGGCGGACGAGCTGCAATGGTGCCTCAACCGCGGCGCTCGGGTCGTCGCTATCCGCCACGGCTCGGCCGTTACCCCTGATGGCTTTCGGTCTCCGGCCGATCCCATGTTCGACAAATTCTGGGGTCTCGCCCAGGAATCCGGCGTTGTGGTGTCTTCGCATGATGGGTCGGACGACACCTACGCCGACATGAACTCACTTCTGAGTCGGATATGGGGCGACGACACGAGTGTTGGAGTCAAAGGGTCCGGTGAGACTATGAAGATGATGGGTGGGGGCTCGGTCATCGGAGCGCTGATGAAGAACCGGAACGTCCATGATTTCGCGTATTTCCTTATAGCCCATCGACTGTTCGAACGGTTTCCGAACCTGAAGGTGGCGTTCATCGAGAACGGTTCTGCCTGGGTGCCACCGGTGCTCCAGGCATTGGAATACCTCGGTCACGGGAACGAGTACCGGAGCAAACCGAAAGACATGTTCATCGAGCACTGTTGGGTGGCGCCCTTCGTCGAAGAAAGCGTGGACGAACTTGCCCGGCACTTGCCCGTGGAACGGATCCTGTTCGGCTCCGACTGGCCCCATGGGGAGGGCTTTCCACAGCCCAAAGATTTCTTCGAGAATGTGGCCCACTTCTCGATTGAGGACCAGCACCGAATCATGTATCAGAACGCCCGCGACCTGACTCGCGCCTAATTGTCCCCGCCGTAACCGGCGGCGAGATGGCCTCGGCCGGCAGCTACGCCGATCCGTGCCGCAGCAACTGCCCCGGCGTCTCCATGGTGCACTGGCCGTCGATGAACGTGGTCCGACCGTTCACGATGATGCGGTTGTAGCCCTTGGCCTTCTGTACGAGTCGCCACTCCCCGGCCGGGTAGTCGTACAGGCGTTCCTGAGGAAGTGCGTCGATGGTAACCGGGTCGTAGACGATGACATCGGCCGCCTTGCCCTCGGTGATGTGGCCCCGGTCCTTCAGACCCACGGCCATCGCCGGGTAGGCCGACAGGCGCCAGTGCGCCTCTTCGAGCGACATGATCTCGTGTTCGCGGACCCAATGTCCCAGCAGCTCGGTGGCAAACCGGGCCGTGGTCACGAACTTGGTATGGGCCCCCCCATCGCTGATACCGGGCAATGCCACCGACGAAGTCCCGACCTCTTTGACCGCTTGGGGGTCCATTTCGATCATGGTCGTGCCGAACCCCACGTTGAGGTCGGCGGCCACGGCGACGTCGAGCATGGCGTCGAGTAGGTGCTTGTCCTCTCGTGCCGCGATCTCGCCAATCGAAAATCCTTCGTACCGATCCTTCAGCTGCAGGGCGTTCCGTGCGTCGCTGGATATCCAGTTCACCGTGATCTCGTCGAGCCGATAGCCGGCGGCGCCGAAGCCGCCACCCAGCTGGTCAATCGCCTCCTTGAGAGCCGGGCGGCGCACCGGGTCGGAGAATTTGGCGATCTTTTCCTCAAGGGTACCGAGACTCGCCTCCATCCAGGCGGGAAAGATGTCCATGAGGTTGTAATCCTCGAGCACGATCTCGGACTTGAACCGGACGATCTGCGCCGACGCGAAGACTCGGGCGCCCTCCTGGTTCAGCTCGTCCAGACGGGCGATGGTCTCAAGGTGCGGATGCCGGGACTCACCGTGCTGATTCACGGAACCGGTAGGCGCCAGTGCATTCCAGATGATCGGTCGCCCGCTCTCCCGAGCGATTAACGCCGCGGTATCAAGGTCCCCGGTGATCTGTGTGGTGCCACGGCCTATGCCCCGGAGCACACGCGAGAAGGCAACGATCTCTCGCTCAGTCATCTGGTCGGTGACCATCGGCGTGCCATCGAAGTCTCGCTGCACGTTTCCGATGTCGCCAGTGATCTGCGAGCTCCAGCCACAGCCGCCAGCCTCCATGGCTACACGAACCAGCCGGCACATCTCGTCCAGCTCCTGGTCGGAGGCGCGTAGTTCCTTAGCCTTGTCGACGCCGACAACGTAGGTGTACAGCGGGGCCAACGGGACCAACGACATCACGTTCACGCCCTTGGGCGTGCGCTCGACGCTGTCGAGAAATTCCGGGAACGTCTCCCAGTCCCACGGCATCCCCGCACGCATGGTCTTCAGGGGCACCGCTTCGTTCCGGGACAGGCTCAGCATCGTGCGGTCCTGATCCTCTGGTCGACAGGGCGCGAACCCGAACCCGCAGTTGCCGATCACCACGCTCGTGACGCCGTGCCAGCCCGACATCGTGCACCACGGATCCCAGAAGAGCTGGCTGTCGTAATGCGTGTGCAGGTCGACGAATCCGGGGGCCACAATCTTTCCTGAGGCGTCGATGACCTCATCGCCCTCCGACGCGTCGACCGACCCGATCACCGCTATTTTCCCGTCCTTGATGCCCAAGTCCGCCTTGAAGCGCGGCGTCTGCAATCCGTCGATAACGGTGCCTGCCTTGATCACGATGTCATAGGTCGACATTTCATACCTTCACTTGGGAGAGGGGTTACGCAGTTGCTAGTTGAGCGTACAGCAAGTTAACCGAATCGTCTAAGTGGGCCGATGCCCCGGCACCCAAGGGGTGTGGCCCACCGGCTGGGACCTCACGGTCCCGAACTGATATGTTGATATCGATGTCAATGCCATGAGGGTAGTCTCCATCACTTCGATGGGTAGCTTGCCTTGACTCCACTTGGAGACGGCGGTACCCCCCACCGCTCGCGACAAGCTACCCATCGAAGTGATGGGAGCCGCGAAGGGGCCGCTCGTCGCGCCGCCATCTCCGGCGTGGGAACGATCGCAGCACAGCGAGATACCGGTGACCGGACGACGACGCGAACCGCCAGATTGGTGGCCCCGATTAAGGGAAAGCCCGCGAGAAGCGAAGCGCAACTTTCTCGGTGACACCGTAACGCCGAGTGCAACCGAAAGGGTTCCGCATGACTACGAACGACATCCACGATCGCCTTGCTGCGTGGTTCGCGGATCAGATTCCCAACGCCGAAGAAGTCACAGTTGAGGGCCTTGATCACGCGTCGCTTGGCCACTCATCAGAGACCCTATTGATGACGGTGGTAGAGCGAGTCGGCGGGGTGGAGCGCCGATATGACGTCGTTATACGCCAACGGCCGCCGAAACCGGGATTACTCGAGCCCTACGATCTGTGCACCCAGTTCGAGGTGCTGAAGGGCCTCAAAGGAACCGACGTCCGGGCTCCGGAGGCACTATGGATTGAGCCCACTGGGGCCGTGCTCGGACGCGAATTCTTCGTCATGGAAAGACTCGACGGCGAGGTCTGGGAGCAGCAGCGCATCCCGGCCGAGATGGAGAACAGCGGGTCACTCCGCCGCATGTGCGAGAGCATGGTCGATCAGCTTGCTGCCATCCATCTCGTCGACTTAGAGGAGACCGGACTGGGCTCGCTCGGTGACGGCACGACATTCCTCGATCGGGAGCTCGAACGCTGGGCGGCGGAGATGCGCCGCGTGCAGCGAGGACCGCTGCCGGCGATGGAACGCCTCTTGGAGGAGCTCCGCAAGCAGCAACCCGAGCCCTGCCCCACTGTCACGCTCGTGCACGGCGACCCGAAGCCCGGCAATTTCGCGTTCATCGGCGACGAGGTGTCGGCGGTGTTCGATTGGGAGCTAACCACAGTCGGCGACCCCCTCGCGGATGTCGGCTACCTCGAGCTGCTGTGGGCGATGCCGGTAGGCATAACCAGCAAGCCTTCATCGCTTACCGTCGATGAGTTCGTCACTCGCTGGGAGCAGCGAACCGGGATCGCCGTCCAGCACCGCAGCTGGTACCTCGCCATGCAGGTCTTCAAGGTCGACGTCATCCAGCTGATCGCCTCGATGCTCTATGACGCAGGGCACTGGGATGATCCGCGAGCCATCCAAATGGCGATGGGCATCGAACTGATGACTCCGATCGGCCTGAACTCCCTGGGCGTCACCGACGAACTTCCCATGGGGCCGATCTACCCACGCGAGGAACGCATGCAAGCCGCACAAGCGCACACCTTCGACCAGAGATAAGGATCGATCTGACATGGGATATGGCCCCTGGGACGAGTACTTCATCCATCAGCTACCAAAGCCAGTAGATCAAGTTCACGACCCGGACAAGAGTTGGTCGGACCGCTGCTACTTCAGCGCGCACTCACCCGACCGATCCACGCTGCTCACATGTGGCTACGGCAACTTCCCCAACGGGGGTTACGCCCACGGTTACGTCAAGATCGCCCTCGCCGACGGCCGGCACTGGGACCTCGACGTCGCTCGCAAATGCATAAATGACCGCGGCGATCTGCACGCGGGCGCCCTGAGATTCACCTGCGTCGAGCCGCTCAAAAGGTGGATGATCGAGCTCGGACCCAACGACTCCGGACTCGAGTATGAACTCCATTACGAGTCGACCGCTCCAGTTTGGGATCTTCTTCCCCTCGACATCCGGCGAGGTGATGAAGTCATTGCCGACATGCATCACATCAAACAGCCGGGCCGCTATACGGGATGGCTTCAGATCGATGGCGAGCGAATCTCCGTCGACGGCTACAACGGCGGCCGCGATCGTACCTTCGGTGTCCGTGTTTCCGAAAAGATCGACTTCTGGGTGTGGTTCGAGGCCAACTTCGAAGACCGAGCCATCGAGGCTTGGGTCTTCGAGACCGCTGACGGCACCGTGCAGTACGTCGATGGCGGATTCACTTTCACCGACGGCCGACAGTCGAAGCGGTTCGTGAGCTTCAACCACGACATCCGTTTCGATGGCAATATGAAGCGCCCGACCGGTGCCGACATTGTCTTCATCGACGAGGACGGAATCGAGTTCTACGTCACCGCCAAGGCGCTCAACCTCGACGTCAACGTGTATCACGGGCCGCCGCACCGGAGCCGCCGAGCACGGGACGGAACCGGCTTTTACCACTGGTCGAGCAACGATGCCGACGTGCTCAGCGAGATGGAGGCCGGGGCAGTGGCTCTCGACCAGCTGATGGACTTCGAACTGGACGGGATGACCGGACACGGCATCTTCGAGCTTCTCGCCATGGGTGAGGGGTACCGCCGCTACCCAAACCTCCGTGCACTCGACCTCGGCTTCACCAACATCCAATCGACCCGCCACGGCGACGGCGTCGACAGCTAAGGGCCTCGGACTAGACATCCTGCGCCGGCAGCATCGTCGTGTCTTGAAACAGCCGGTCACCGCGACCGCTTCGGGGCGGCGTCGACGAACACCACCGGAGGCTGGGGAAGCCCATTTGCCCGGGTACGGCCACACCGGTGCGCGACACCGCGCCCACAGGAGTTCCAGGGGCCACATCGAATAGGTGCGCGTGCGACCTTTGGCGGGTCATCGAGCGCCAATTCCCAGATGCCGCACCATAGGGTAGAATATAAGTATCTCAAATGGTATACTCTCGTAGTCTGTCAGGGGGTCCAGGCTATGAACTATGGAAGTTCATCGTGGTGAGCAGGAAGGCCGGGCCTGCCCGTGGTCGCTCAGCCCACCTGCCATGCTCCATTGTCGAAACTGCGGGCTCCCGGTGAGAACCGAGTTGTCAACCCACTTCGATCCGGTCCCGTCAGCCCTGGATGACGTGCTCGATGTCGATTGGCTGAGTAGGGCCCTGAGCGTGCGCCATGAGGGCTGTCGGGTGAGCGCAGTTGCGGTAAACGGCAGTCGTACCACCGTGGCCAGCAAGCACTTCATCGACGTCGAATTCGACGACCCCGGTTCGCCGCCGGCGCCGCGCCGACTGTGCATCAAGGCGTACTTCGGCGAGAGCACGGCGCGATCACGAGCCGGTGAGTCCGAAGCCCGCTTCTACCGAGACTGTGCACCGTCCACGGCGATCAGGATCCCCGCCTGCAGCTACGTGGGGTTGGACGAAGGCTCGGGGTCCTCGGTCTTGATCCTGGAGGACCTCAACGCAGCAGGAGCAATACCGCTGGATGCCTTTCATCGGTTCACTCCCGAGCTCTCGGCCGCCACCCTTCGCCAGCTCGCCCGCAGGCACGCCGAAACCTGGGAGGACGCCGCCCTCTACGATCCGTGGCTCGCTCCCCGCATGCTGTCGATCTCGCAGCACGTCTCTCCCGAACATTTACAAGGGCTCCTCGATCGCCCACGGGCCGACGGCCTCTCGGAAGCCACCCGCTCCGGCACGCGGGTACGGGCCGCCATGCAGGCTGTTGGCCACATGCCCGAGGACTCACCTCGCTGCATGCTGCACGGCGACACCCATGCCGGCAACATCTTCGACAGCACAACGGGGCCCGGCCTACTCGATTGGCAGCTCGTCCAGCGGGGCACGTGGGCCACCGACGTCGCTTATCACATCGGTTCGGTGCTCGAGACGGAGGACCGACGACAATCCGAATGGGAACTGCTGCAGTGCTACCTGGATTGTCTGGGCGAGTTCGGCGTTGCCGCACCGGCGTGGGAATCGGCGGTCATGGCCTACCGGCAGCACCTGGCCTACGGATTCTTCCTGTGGGCCATGACCCAGTACACGCCCGAGGCTCTCACGACGGCAACGCTGCAACGGCTGGGACATGCCGTCGAGGACCATGGGACCTTCGAACTACTGGGAGTCTGAGCTCGAGCACCGAACACAGTGTCACGTCACATCAGGGCTGCACATCGCAGCCAGTAGGGGGGAATCCATGAAGCACATACGTTGGCAACGACTGATCACGGTCGGCACCGTGGCTGTGACTATGGGAGCCGGAATTGGTCTCACGATCAGCTCCGCCGGCCCGGCGGGGGCAGCCGCAGCCAAATCGCCCCTGACCATTGCCTTGATCGTCTCCGAGACTGGTGAAGCCGCCTCGCAGTTCGCCGACGGGCCCATCGGGTTCCGGGCCCGCGTCGCGCAACAGAACGCCCAGGGAGGCATCGATGGCCACAAGATCGTGCCCCTGGTCATCGACGACCAGACCAATCCCACCACCGTGGTCACGGCCGTGCAGCAAGCCATCTCGAAGGGGGCCATCGGCATCGTCTCGGACAGCCCTCTCTTCTTTGAGGCGGCCAAGTACCCGCAGCAGGCCGGCATCCCGGTGACCGGTGGATCGTTCGACGGGCCTGAGTGGGGCACGCAGCCCTACACCAACATGTTCGCCTCGGACACTGGCAGCATCGACCCCAAGTACCCCGTGAACACATTGGGGGGCGATTTCATGAAGTCCAAGGGCGGCACTGTCATCGGGACCTATGGCTACGGCGTCTCACCCTCGTCGACCCGCTCGGCGCTGGGCACTGCGAAGTCGTTCGAACACGCAGGGGGTAAGACCGGAATCGTCGACACGTCGATACCATTCGGAGGAGTGGACTTCACCACCGAAGCACTGGTGGCCAAGTCCAAGAAGGTGAACACCCTGTACGCATCCATGGATAACAACTCGAACTTTGCCCTGGCCACCTCGCTCAAACAGGCAGGGGTCAAGCTCAAGGTGGTCACCTTCCCCACCGGCTACGAGCCCGACGTGATCAACTCGCCGGCCTGGTCGGTGGTCCAGGGTGACTACTTCGAGACCACGTTCCGGCCCACCGCCATACCCAACGCCGGCACGATGCAGTTCGCCAAGGCTCTGCAGAAGTACCAGAATCGCCCGCCGGCGCAGTTTCCCACCTTCAACATCTATGAATCCTGGCTCGGGGCGGATCTGATGATCAAGGGCCTGCAGCTGGCAGGTCCGAACCCAACCAGCGCGGCGGTGATCAAGGACTTGAGGGGCGTGAAGTCCTACAACGGAAACGGGCTCCTGGCCGTCAGTATCGACTACTCGACCATCTTCGGTCACGACCTGCCCAAGTCCTGTGGCTGGTTCATGCAGGCACAGGCCAAGGGCTTCGTCCCCGTCTCGACCACACCCACCTGCGGGACGGACATCCCGGGGACACAGACGGCTACCCCGTAAACGGAGATCCGGTCAGGCCTCCTTCAGCCGGTCGCGCAGGACGAATTTCTGCACCTTGCCTGAGGGTGTGCGGGGGAAGTCGTCCACCTCGACCAGCTGCTCGGGCCATTTCTGCCGGGCCAATCCCGCTCGTTCGAACTCGATGCGAACTGAGCTCAGATCAGGGAACGGATGACCGGGCACCATGCGGATCACGGCGGCGGCCCGTTCGCCCAGCCGGGGGTCGGGAGCGGCCACCACCGCCACCTCGGCGATCCCCGGCATGGTGAGGAGGACCTCTTCGACCTCGGCGGCGCTGATGTTCTCGCCGCCGCGGATGATCACATCCGATGTCCGGTCCGTGATGCCGACATACCCGTCGGTGTCCATGAACCCGACGTCACCGGTTCGGTACCAACCGTCGGCATCGAACACCGAGACCGTGAGCTCCGGATCGGTGTAACCCAAGAAGCACTCCGGGCCACGAGAGAGGATCTCGCCGGGCTGGCCGACCGGGACGTCGATCCCATCGGGGTCGACCAGTCGAATCTCGCAGCCTGGGAGGGGCCGCCCGTCGGTCCCCAGTCGCTTCTCGAGCGGGTCGAGGTACGTGCATCCGGTAATAGAGGGGTGCTCGGTCGACCCGTACATGCGATAGATGTTGATACCGAGCGCCGTCGCCCGCTCGGTGACAGCCCTCGGCACCGGCGAACCACCCATGCCTTGATAGGGCATGTTCTTCAGGTGCTCCTCACCGAAGGAGGGGTGGTCCAACAGGCTGATCAGGAAATAGGTCGCCCCGCCGTTGGTGGACAGGTTCTCGGCCAGCATCAAGTCGAGCACCACCTTCGGATCCCACAGGTCGAGCAGGTGTACGGGCTTGCCCCGGTCGACCGGGGTCAGGAGGGCGGCCAGCATCCCGATGGCATGACTGATCGGATTGGCGATCAGGACGGGCATGTCCTGTGGGGGTGAGGTGGCGCCGAGCTGTTGCACTTCGGCCGTGACCGTCTGATGGGAGTGGATGACACCCTTCGGCTTGGAGGTGGTCCCCGAGGTCCACCCGACCAGGGCCGGGGATGCAGGATCGGCGGCCGCCGGCGTGGTGATGGGGTCCGCCGTGACCAGGTCGTCGAACGAGGAGTAACCGGGCGGCACGTCGTCCCCGACCACCACGACCTCCATGGCGGGAAGGTCGGGGATCGACGCCAGGTTGGCCAAGAAGTCCTGTCGGCCGAACCGTGCGGCCGTGACATGGACGCGAGGTTCACATTGGCCCAGGATGTAACCGAGCTCCCGGCTCCCGTAGAAGTGGACGACCGGCGCGGCGATGGCTCCGAGCAGCGCGGCGCCGTAGAACGTGGCCGCTCCCTCGATCCAGTTCGGGGTCTGGAATGAGACCACGTCACCGACGCCGACGCCCAAGCGGGAAAGACCGCCGGCCACCCGCTGGGACAGGTCCAACAGTTGGCCGAACGTCCCCCGCCAGGGGCGAGTGGCGGAGTGAATGACGAAGGGCAGGTCTGCATGAGTGGACAGGCGCTCGGCCAGCCGCTGGCCCAGTGTTTGATTGGTCCACCACCCCTCGGCCACAAAGCGCCGACGGTCCTCGTCGGGGGTGGCCCGCAGCACCCAGTCCGCAGCTCCCATTCAGAAATCCGGTCCCGTGGTCAGTGTCGACGTCAACGGCCTGATTGCCGTCCTTCGACGCTTCGCAGAGCCTGGGGCCGGTCTCCCCCGCCCTCGACCTGGCTGCGGCCACCCAGACCGCCCAGACAGAACTCCCACAACTGATCGGCGATGTCGTCGAGCGGGCCGTCGGTGCCGGCGAAGGCGTAGTAGTGGAAGACAGCCATGGCCAGCTGGGTGACGATCCAGGCGGTATAGGCCGGGTCCGCTGGCCGCAACAGTCCGGCCTCCGTTGCCACCTCGATCTCCTCGTGGAGGAGGTCGGTGAACGGCTTGGTGGCGACGGCGACCTCGAGGGGGTAGAGCGACTGGAGCCGCCAGTGCTCGGCGGTGATGAAGCGAGCGCTTTGCGGGTCATTCCCCTCGGCCGCCAGCGCCTGGACCACGGAAGTGAGGTAGAAGCGCAGTCGGGCGACGGGGTCATCGAGATGGAGCGCCTCCTCCTTGAACCCCATACAGGACTCGCCCACCATGTCCTCGAGGACAGCCAGGATCAGCTGGTCCTTGCCTGCGAAGTACCGGTAGAAGGTCTTGAGGGCGATCCCTGCCTCCTTGACCAGCTCCTGGGTGGTGAAGGCCGTTCCTTTGACCGCGATGAGTCGCTGTGCCGCTTCGACGATGGCGGTGGCCTGCTCGACTCCTCGAGCGCGAGAGCGCCGTACCACCGGAGATTGATCGGCAGCGCGTTCGGCCCAGGACACCTCCGGGATTGTATCCGTGGCCTGGGTCATGGCCGGTTGAGCGGTGGGGACGTCGACGCCATCGGACATCAGAACGGCTCGGCGCTGTAGACCACGGCGCCACCGAAGTGGGGCGAGGAATGACAAGCCACACCGATGGTCGCCTCCTGGCGCTGGCGCTCGGCCGCCCGTCCGGAGAGCTGCAGGTAGCACTCCAGCATCTGGGGCACGCCGTGCATCCTTCCGTTCCCGAGGGCGCCTCCTCCCGACAGCGCCGGGACCGCCCCGGATCTGTCGCTGTCGATCCCTCCGTCCAAGACGAAACGATGAGCCTCCCCGACAGGGCAGAGACCGAGGGCTTCCAGCCAGAAATAGACAAAGGGGGAAAAGCCGTCATACACCTGGGGCAGGTCGACCTCGGCCGGCCCGATCCCCGCCGACTCCCACAGACGCCGGGCCGTCTCACTCCCGACGCCGATGATGTCGTCGAGGGGCCAATGCAGCGGCAGCCGCGGTGTCACCGGGGCACCGGTGGCGTAACCCGAGACGTAGACCGGCGCATGGGGCAGGTCTTGGGCCCGCTCCGCCGAGGTGAAGACAAAGGCGGCCACCCCGTCGATGGGAATATCGCAATCGAAGCGACAGATGGGGTCGTTGATCATGGGAGCGGCCAGGTACTCCTCCCCGCTCAGCGGCCGATCCCGCCAGTAGGACCAGGGGATTCGGGCACCGTTCTTGCGGGCCTCCACCAGCACGGCGGCCATGGCCTCTCTGGTTGCCCGATAGCGCTGGATGTACTCGTTGTAGGCCAGGGCGATCATGGCCAGGGGGCCGAAGTAACCCTGGGGCACGATCCATTGCTGGCTGCCGCGCACTTCGCTCATCTGGTTGGCGTGGTAACTACCTCGGGGATTGTGCAGGGCCCGATGGACCAGCACGTGGTCGGCCGCGCCGCTGGCCACGGCGTTGACGGCCATGGACACCGCACCCGGTATCTGCCCGAAGCCCTGGAACCCGGCGGCATAGCCAGGGTTGATGCCCAGGTGCGCAGCCAGCCAATTGGCCGTGACCACGCTGACGCCGTCTTCCGCGGTGTGACTGCCCGCGGTGGGAAAGAGGCTACCGGTCACGAATCCGTCGACCTCATCGAGACCGGCATCGGCCATGGCCCGGCGCGCCGTGTCCACAGCCAGCACACCGAGAGACTCGTGGGCGTGCCGTTCGATGGGGCTCTGGGCGTAACCCACGATCGCTACCTTGTTGCGGGCCGCGAACCTTCGGCTCATCGGTTCCCCTCGAGAGCGAACGCCGGTACGGCAACATCCGGGTTGAGTTGCTCGAAGGTGGCGTGGACCAAGGCCCCGATGTGGAGGTCGACATCGGGGCCGTCCATCAGGCGGCCGATGATCCGGAGGTCGGGCTGTTCCACCAGCTCCACATCGACCAACAGGAAGGGCACATCCCGGTCGAATCCGGGCAGGAACGATTGACGCATCACCGTCCACGATCGAACGGTTCCCCGGCCACTGACCGGAGTGAAGGCGAACGCCGGGTCGGTGCTGTGGCAATGAGGACAGACGACGTCGGGTGGGTGGCAGAAGGACTGACAGCGGGAGCATCGGGCCACGGTCAGGATCCCCTGGGCGGCGGCCTGCCAGAACGGAGAAGATTGCTCGTCGGGTACGGGGAGCGGCCGTGCGAGTGTGGTCAAAGGATGACCTCAGCCTCCTTCAGCCCGACGATCTCATCCCAGTCGTAACCCAGCTCGACCAGCACGGTCTCGGTGTCCTCGCCATGCTCCGGGGCTCTCCGCAGTGGGGGCGGCTGTCCATCGAACTGCACGGGTACGGCTGGTAAGCGGTACTGCGTTTCGCCGTCGACCACCACGTCACCAACGTAACCGTTGGCTGCCACTTGGGGATCGTCGATCAACTCGGGGACCGACTGCACCGGCGCCCAGGGCGCGTCCAACTGGCCCAGCACCTCCTTCCACTCGATAAACGTCCGCTTGGCGAATTCGCCATCGAGCTCGGCCACGCAGGCCTCGGCGTTCTGGGCCCGGGCCTGCAGGGTGACAAAGCGGGCATCGTCAACCAACTCGGGACGGCCGATGACTCGGCAGAAGTCGGGCCAGTAGCGATCGGCCTCGAGGAACACGAGCTGTATGTGGCGGCCGTCCCTGGTCCGGTACATGCCCACAACCGGGTTGACGGGAACCCCTCGACCGCTGGCCGCCTTCGGTTCGTCACCACTGAGGGCGGCAAGGACATCGGAGGACAAGGTCCACATCGCCGTCGCCAGCAGCGAGACGTCGACCACCGATCCCGCGCCGGTGCGGGCCCGCTTGAGCAAAGCGCCGGCGACGCCAAAGGCCAAGGCCATTGCCCCGTTCCGGTCACCCATGGCCCCCCGCTGTCCGATGGGGTACTCCCGCTCCGGTGGGGTCAGCATGTGGGCCAGGCCACCTCGGGACCAAAAGGCCGAGGCGTCATATCCCGCTTGATCGGCGTCGGGACCACGAACCCCGTACCCGTGTCCCCGGGCGTAGATGAGGGTCGGATACCGATCGGTCAACGTCTCGGCATCGAGGCCCAGCCGCTGCAACGCCTTTGGGCGCATGTTGGTGAGGAACACATCGGCCGAGCTGAGCAACCGGTGCAGGGCCTCCTTCCCTTCCTCAAGTTTGATGTTGATGGCCACCGAGCGCTTCCCCCGATTGGCCAGGGCCAACGATAGGTTCACTCCCCCTCGGTCGCTACCAATCCCCTGGGTCATCAGGCCCCGGTAGGGATCGCCTTGGGTGCTCTCGATGTGGATCACATCGGCGCCCCAGTCGGCCAGCAGGGCGCCGGCCACGGGGACGAAGACCCATTGGGCCAGCTCCACCACCCGCACACCATCGAAGGGCCTCTCGGCCATCGTCTCCTCCGTCTCGTCCTGGTCCATCTCGGCTAGTTGGTCGGTGTCAGTACGACGAGCGGGATGGCCCGATCGGTCCGGGACTGGTACACGTCGTAGTTGGGCCAGGCATCGGTCATGATCTTCCACAGACCCGGCTTCTCATCGGCCGAGGCGGTCCGGGCCATCACCGGGATGTGGTCGGCTCGCACCTGGATCTCCGCTTCTGGATTGTCCTGAAGGTTGAGGTACCAGTTGGGATGGGTGGGCGCACCGCCCTGGGAGGCGACGACCAGGTAATCGTCACCGTGTCGGCCGAAGATCAGAGCAGAGGTCCTGCGGTTGCCACTTCGACGTCCGGTGGTGGTGAGGAGGAGGGCGGTGACCCCATTCCACTCGTAGCCGACCGCTCCGTCGGTCTCCCGATAGCGGCGGACATGCTCGGCCCCCACCAGATCGAGGTCCGGGCTTCGGTACTCAGCTTCACTCATATCGGGTCCTTTCAACCGAATATGACGGGGATGGCGGTGGCCCCCCGTTCGTAGAGTCCGATGTAGCGGGGCGGTTCGGCATCAGGGTCGAGACGCAGGTTCGGGAGCCGGTCCAACAGCGCACCGATGCCGACGGCCATCTCGGCTCGGGCGACGTGTTGGCCCAGGCAGGCATGGGGACCGCTGCCGAAACCTAGGGTCGGCTTGAGCGGTCTGAACGGGTCGTATTCGTCGGCGCGCTCCCATCGCTCCGGGTCTCGGTTGGCAGCACCGACGCAGATGTGGAGCACCGCGCCTTCGGGCAGGTGGACGCCATGGAAGTCGATGTCCTGGGTGACCCAGCGAGAGAACATCGGGTCCGTGGGGGCCCAGCGCACTGACTCCTCGATGGCCGGTCGCAGGAGCGCCCGGTCCTCTCTCACCGCCTTGAGGAGGTCCGGACGCTGGAGGAGGGCGGCGAGGGTGATGCCCATCTGCTTCCAGGTCGTCCCCGATCCCGCAGCCAGCAACAGCATTGCGAACGAGTAGATCTCGGCGTCGCTGAGACGATGGGTCTGGCCGCCTTCGTCGGTGATCTCCGATTGGACCAGGACGCTGATGAGGTCGTTCTCTGGCTTCTGGCGTCGAGCGGCGACGATCGGCTTGATGATCTCCACCACCTCGTTGGGTCGGCCAAGGGCTTCACGAATGTCCAGCGCCTTTTCGACGGGCACGCCAAAGCTTCCGGTGATGGTGAGGACGGGAATGGCTGCGCAGAACTCAACATTGAGCTCGGCCCGTCCGTTGGCCTCGAAGGAATCAATCAGGGCGTGGACCGTCTGCTCGATCCAGTTCTCGATCCACCACCGACTGCGAGCGGGCGAGAAGGACGGCTGCACCAACGCCCGATACCGGCGGTGCTCCCTTCCCCCCATCGACAGCATGCTGTTGGTGGCGCTGATCTCACCGCTTACAAGGTCAACTACCTCGGCCGCGGAGGAAAAGACCTCGTCGTTGCGATAGGCGGCGTCGCAAGCGGCCCAGCTGAAGGCAGAGAAATGGGGCCGGTCTGGGTACGGAAGGCCGTGGAAGAAGAGGTCTTCGGAGATGCCCGTGAGCTCGTGGACCACGCCCGGTTGCACCGGCGCCTGGCTGCGGAGGGCGTGCCAGCTCGGGTAGGGATCGTCGGTGTAGCCGCCGCCAGTCCAGGTCATGAAGCTCCCGGCCAGGTCGAAGAGCTCCCGCACCCGGTCGAGATCGAGGATGGGCATGGTCTCGCTCATTGGGCCACGTACCCGCCGTCCAAGGGGAGCAGGACGCCCGTCACGTTCTCGGCGCGATCAGAGACCAGGTAAACGGCGGCCTCGGCGCAATCCTCGGCGGTGATGGGGCGGCCGAGCGGATGCATAGCCCCGGACTGCTTACCCAACTGGTCTCTGTCGACGTTGGCTGTGTCCAAGCCGCCGGCGGCCATGAAGTTGGTAAAGGGCATGGCCGCCGGGCAGATGGCGTTGGCCCGGATCCCGAAGGGGGCGCCCTCGATGGCCACGGCCCGGGTGAGCTGGTGAATGGCCCCCTTGGTGGCGCCATACACGGAGCCCCCCCAGCCGACCAAGCCGGCCACCGAGCCGGTGTTCAGGATCACCCCGGGACTGTCCTGGCGCTTGAACTGGAGCACGGCGTGCTTGGATCCGAGGAAGACGCCACGGAAATTGATGCCAACCAGGTGCTCGAAGTCCTCCATCGTGTGATCCTCGAGCTTGGCTCCCAAGCGAGGCGTGGGCACGCCCACGTTGTTGAACATGATGTCCAGACGGCCGAGCCGATCAACTGCTGTCCCGATCGCAGAAACGACGTCGTCCTCCACCGACACGTCGCACCGTTCGGCCACGGCCACTCCGCCCGCCGCCTCGATCAGCGCCACCGTCTCCTTGGCCCGATCCAGATCGATGTCGACACAGACCAGGCGCGCTCCCTCCTGGGCAAAGCGCAGGCAGGAGGCCCGCCCGACCCCTGAACCACCACCGGTCACGACGGCGGCCTTTCCCTCGAGTTCGCTCTGCAACTCATGCTCCCTTGTCATTGTCGGTCAGGCTCAACGCACCGGTGGGACAGGCCTCGATTGCGATACTGACTTGCTCGAACGGATCGCCTTCCCCGGCCGTCACCACCGCCTTGTTCTCCTCATCCTGAGCAAAGGTGCCGGGTGCATACATGGTGCACATGCCACTTCCCATGCAGAGATCCCGGTCGACGTGGACGATCGGGTGCTCGTGATGGTCAGGCACGAACCGATACGGGAGGCTCGGCGGGAGTGAACCGGTACAGCTTCTCGGCGTTGCCTCGCAGAAGCTTGTACTGAACCTCGGGCGACAGATCGGCAATGACCTTCTTGGCCACGGTGATGCAGTGGGGCCAGGTGGAATCGGAGTGGGGATAGTCGGTCTCGCACATGATGTTGTCCTCGCCGATCTCGCCGATGCTGGCCACCCCGTGGTAGTCCTCGATGAAACAGCCGAAGACGTGGTCGCGGAACAACTCGCGGATGTTGATGGTGTTGAGGTCAACGTCGGTTCCGGCGTGCTCCATGAACGTCACGCCTCGTTGCACCCAGAACCGTTGCTTGTCCAACACCTGCTCGGCTCGCTCCAGGAAGTAGGGCATCCAGCCGATCTCGCCTTCCGACAGGGCGATCTTCAACCCGGGGAACCGGGTGAACATCCCGCTGAACAACCAGGCCAACATGGCCCCCGAGGTGCGCGTCGCCCCCCAGGCCAAGTTGGCCATGAACGGAGAGTCTGGCGCGATCTGGGGCACCTGGGACGAGGATCCCACATGCATGCTGCACACCATCTCCAGTTCGGAGGCGGTGGACATCACCGGGTCCCAGTAGCGGTCCTTGTCATGAATGGTGGGCAGACCCAGGGGGGCCGGGTTCTCCGAGAAGGCAAAGGCCGTGGCCCCCTTTTCAGCGCAGCGCTCCATCTCCTTCGCGGCCAGCGGCGGGTCCCACATGGGGATCAGGATCAGCGGAATGTACCGACCGGGTGCTGCTCCGCACCACTCCTCGATCATCCAGTCGTTGTATGCCTGTATGCACACCAAACCGAACTCGCGATCGCTGGCCTCCATGAACAACTGGCCGCAAAACCGCGTGATGGTGGGAAAGCACAACGAGGCCAGGATCCCGGCCCGGTCCATGTCCTCGATGCGGGCCTTGGCGTCATAACAGCCCGGTCTCATCTCCGCGTAGGTCACCGGCTCGGGGCTGAATTCCTCTTTGGATTTGCCCGCCACCGCGCTGAGTCCAGAACTGGGGTAGCGCTTACCGTCGTACACCCAGAACTCCATATCGCCCTCAACGACCTGGTGCGGCGCCCGGTCACGATCCTTTGCCGCGACCCGGTCGACCCACAGGTGCGGTGGCTCCAACACGTGGTCGTCCACCGAGATGAGCCAATCTAAGTTCAGATCGGTTTCCATGTTCCCTCCCTTTTCCGAGCTCATGTCGGGAGCTCGCCTATGGATAGGTGCTTGACTTCCTGAAAGGCGCGGATGCCGTCGATGCCGCGCTCACGACCAAGGCCGCTCTGCTTATAGCCGCCGCTGGGGGCATAGGCGCTGAACATGGCGGTGTTGACGTTGACCGCCCCGGTACGGAGTCGTCTGGCCACCGCGGTGGCAGCCGAGGCATCGGCCCCATATACCTGACCGGACAGGCCGTAGATCGAGTCATTGGCCATGTCCACGGCATGGTCGACGTCGCGGTAGCCGACCACCCCGATCACCGGACCAAAGATCTCCTCTTGGGCGGCGGGATTGGCGTTGTCGGGCAGGTCGAGGACGGTCGGCTCGAAGTAGTAGCCACGGTCGAGGCGGTCGGGCCGACCACCGCCCTGTGCCACCTTTCCCCCGTGCTCTTCGGCCAGAGCGACGAACCGCTCACAGCGCTCCCGCTGGGCCGCGGTGATCACCGGGCCCATGAGGGCGGTCGGATCACTGGGCGGGCCCACGGTGATCCCGGCGTAGACCCTGGCCACTGCATCCAGCACTTCATCCTTTTGTTCTTGGGGAACGAACATGCGGGTGGCGGCGACACAGGCCTGGCCCGCGGTCATGGCCACCACGGCGGCCGCTCCGGCCCCGGCCCGGTGGGTGGCGTCGGGCAGGTAGATCTGGGCCGACTTCCCTCCCAGCTCCAGGGCCACTCGTTTCACCGTGAGCGCCGCTTGCGCCAGGATCTGTCGACCCACCGCGGTAGAACCGGTGAACGACACCATGTCCACCGCCGGATCGGAGGTGAGGATCTCCGCTCCCGCCGATCCCGACTCGACCACCACGCTGAGCACACCCTCGGGTAGTCCTGCCGCCTCTGCGGCGGCGCCGAAGGCGAGCGACGAGAGGGGGGTCAGCGGACTGGGCCGGAGGATGACCGAGTTGCCGGCCATGAGGGCGGGGATGAGCTTCTGAAAGGCCATGATCACGGCGCCGTTATAGGGGGTGATGGCACTGACCACGCCGACGGGCTCGAAACGCCGGATGCTGATCGCCACCCGGCCCCGGATCAGCTCGTCCACGGGGACCGGGTTCGCCTTTTCGTCGGCCAGCGACAGATAGAGGTCGATGGCGTTGCGGGCCAGGGTGATGCCGGCGGAGAACTGTGCCATCTCGGCGAACATCCGGGGCTGGCCCGCCTCGGCCATCATGGTGGCGATCAGCGGCTCCCGCACCGACTCCAGATAGTCGGTAAAGACGTGCAGCACCTTCGCCCGGTCGCTGGCTTCGAGGTTGGCCCAGTTACCGCCATCGAAGCTCCGGCGCGCCGCTCCCACCGCCCGACGGATCTCCTCCATCGGAGTGGTCGACAGCTCACAGACCAGGGTCTCGTCGGCTGGGTTCTCCACCGCCAACCGGTCGTTGCCATCGATCCACTGGCCCGCCACATAGGACCCACGCTGAGGAAGAAGGTCGGAAGCGGTCATCCGAAACCGGAGATGGGGTAGATTGCCATTCTACTAAGTGAGTATATGTAGTTGTTGAACGCAAATCCAGAAGGTTTGGCAACAGACATCCGGCAAGGAGATAGAGCCAATGTTGACGAAAGCGGCTGTCCTGTTCAGTGCCCCGGGCAAGTGGGAAATGGCCGAGCTCGAGCTCGAACCTCCCCGCCAGGGAGAGCTCCTGATCAAAATGGCCGCCGCCGGCCTTTGCCATTCGGACGACCACATGTTGACCGGCGACTTACCCATCCCCCCCGAGGCCCTACCGGTGGCGGGCGGCCACGAGGGAGCCGGCGTTGTGGCCGAGATCGGTCCTAATACACCCGGCTGGAAGGTCGGTGACCATGTGGTGCTGACCTTCCTCCCTATGTGCGGCCTCTGCCGATGGTGCGCCTCGGGCATGCAGAACCTGTGCGACAACGGAGCGCGCATACTCGCCGGCGTTCGGGAGGACGGCAGCCGTCGCATGACCCTGGAAGGCAAGCCCGTAGGTCAGGGTGCCGGGGTGTCGACCTTCAGCGAATGGTCGACGGTGTCAGTCCAGTCGGCCATCAAGTGTCCGGACGACGTCTCCCTCGATGCAGCCTGCTTGACCAGTTGCGGCGTGGGCACGGGCTGGGGATCGGCGGTCCGGTCGGCAGACGTAGGGGTGGGCGACGTGGTGATCGTCATGGGAGTCGGGGGCATCGGCATGAACGCTGTCCAGGGAGCTGCTCATGCCGGTGCGGCCGTGGTCATAGCCGTCGATCCCGTGGAGATGAAGCGGACGGCTTCGATAGGATTCGGGGCGACCCACGCGGTGGCGACCATGGACGAGGCCACCGAGATCGCTCGGAGCTTCACCAACGGCCAAGGTGCCGACTCATGCATCGTGTGCATCGGGGTGACGACCGGAGAGCATGTGGCCCAGGCAGTGGAAGCCATCCGGAAGGCGGGAACTTGCGTGCTCACTGGGCTTCCCCGGGCTGCCGACGACGTCAGCCTCCCCATCTCCCTGCGCCATATCGTCCTCTACCAGAAGCGCCTGCAGGGATCCCTGTTCGGTGCCTCGAGCCCGTCCAAGGAAATTCCCGCCTTGCTTGAGCTCTACCGGATGGGGCGCCTCCGGCTCGATGAGCTCATTACCCGGCGCTATAGCTTGGATTCCATCAACGATGGCTTCGAGGACATGCGAGCCGGTCGAAACATTCGCGGCGTCGTCACCTATCCGACCTGAGCACAGCTGTCATCGGACCAAATCGTCGGCCTGCGGGCCTCATCGGCGGCGCTCCTCGGCGGTCGACGTCCGCCGCAAGATCGCAGCCTTCTACCAGTGAGTGCAGCCAGCTGAATTGCGCCACCCCAAGCACGACAGGACGCTGCCAGGAGCTCGGTAACCGCCGGGGATTCGCCATGGAACCGGTTGGGCAGCACCGCCACCAGCTCGTCGACCGCACCGAGTAGGTCACCCGCGATCACTCAGACTCCGGCCGCGGTCAGACACGCGCGGCACCAGTGACCTGCACCACACGGCCATCGAGTTCGCCGCTCCCGGTCACGATCGAGCCGCTCCTAGAGCTTCGGCGACGCAGGTAGTGCCAGGCGCGTTTGAGCGGCAGTCCACCGCACAGCGGTTCAAGGGGACAGCTCCTGTCCCGAAGAGACCAGGCCGGCTGATCACCAGTCGTCCTGATGGTTGAGCAAAGGGGACGCGCTAGACAGACCCGATCATGACGTCTATGTTGACTGTCGATCAATGTCTACATCGATGTCAAGATCGGGTACGGCATGGGCGGAGGATCAGGCTCGTCTGACCGGTCAGGGGGAGGAACAACCATGAGGTTGCCAGTCACGAGGATTGCGTTAGCGA
This sequence comes from uncultured Acidimicrobiaceae bacterium, assembly GCA_963781305.1. Taxonomy (GTDB): domain Bacteria; phylum Actinomycetota; class Acidimicrobiia; order Acidimicrobiales; family RAAP-2; genus DASXMT01. The sequence continues at coordinate 290,116 of CAWAFL010000011.1, read as the reverse complement.
CGGCCCTGGCTACGGTTTTGACCTTCGCTGGTGTCGTCGGGACGGCCCCGGAATCGGCAAGCGCCGCGGCTACAGGGTCGCCCATCACCATCGCCTTCATTTGCTCGTGCACAGGAGCAGCCGGACCTGAGTACCAAGGGGCGGTCGGAGCCTTTCGCGCCCGGGTCGACGCACAGAACGCGATGGGCGGCGTCAATGGGCACAAGATCTCGACGCTCGTTCTCGATGACCAGACCAGCCCCACCCAAGATCCCACCGCCGTCCAAGAAGCTGTGTCGCACGGGGTCATCGGCATCGTCGCAGTCAGCGCCCTGTTCTTCGAGGGCGCCAAGTATGCAAATCAGGCGGGGATCCCAGTCACCGGCGCCTCTTCGGACGGACCGGAGTGGGGCACGCCGCCCTATACCAACATGTTCGCTTCCGATACCGGGAGCGTCGATCCTAAGTACCCCGTCCAGACTGGAGTTGGGAACTTTCTCGTCTCCAAGGGCGGCAAGGTCGTCGGTTCCTACGGATACGGAATTTCGCCGTCCTCCGCCCGCTCGGCAACCGGTATCGTCCAAGCCGTCATTCACGCAGGAGGCAAGAAAGGTGTCCTCGACACCTCGATTCCCTTTGGGGGAACAGACTTCACCACCGCTTCACTGGTGGCCAAATCAAAAGGCGTGACCGGTCTCTACGGGGCCATGGACGACAACTCGAACTTCGCCATGGCCACGGCCATGAAGCAGGCCGGGGTCAAAGTAAAGGCAGTCTTGTTCCCGACGGGGTACGAGCCATCCGCTATCACGTCTCCGGCGTGGCCCGACCTGAAAGGCGACTACTTCGCTTCCGAGTTCCGACCGTTCGCGTTGCCCAATGCCGGAACGATCCAGATGCAAGCCGCGCTCCAGAAATACGACGGCTACACGAAGTCCAGGTTCCCGGCCTTCGACGAGTACGAAGCGTGGTTGGGAGCAGACCTCATGATCAAGGGCCTCCAGCTGGCAGGCAACAATCCGACGTCATCAGCAGTTATCAAATCCCTCCGCAGCATCACGGCCTATGACGGCAACGGCATCTTGCCCAAGCCCATCAACTACTCCACCATATTTGGGCACGACCTTCCTGAGACCTGCGGTTGGTACCTGCAGGCCCAGACCAAGGGCTTCGTTCCGGTCACGCCCCAGGCCGTGTGCGGCAGGGACCTTCCGGGAACGACGACTGTGAGCTCGAGCTGACAAAGTCGAAGGGCTGAGGCTGCACCGGGTCAGGTTCGGACAAGGAGGGCAGGTTTCGCCGTATCCACAGTTCGATTGGATGCGGGCAATGATGAGAGTTGGTGGCCAGGCACACGCAGGCCTTCTCCATAGTGAACCTGCAGCGGAAAGAAGCCAGCGCCTACAACTACGGCATGATTTCTAACAAGCACTGTATGTAGTCAACGTCAGGATTGGTACCGCACAGGCGTTTACCCGCAAGCATTGTCGTCCTAAGCCGGCCTTCAACCACGAGCGGGGCGACGAACCATCCCCTCCATTGGAGCGGCGGATGGTCCATCGAGACATTCGAAGCGTCTTCCAGTACACCTTCTTGGAATCGTGCCCGAGCCGGTCCGGTGCGATTTAGCACTTCAGCGCGGATCCTCCATTTGCCGGCCGGCAAGCTCATAGCCGGTTCGGGCGCGTATTGCCCACCATCTGTTGGCTCTGACGAATGTGGTGAGAACGACACCCAGTCCGTCCATCAGGCAGAACTCGCCGCTGCTGTTGGGTCGGTTCGAGAAGTCGTCGGCCGGCCCGTAGGAACGCTCAGGGAGGGGGTTTGGTCGATGTCTGCCAAGCAGGTATCACCGCTGTCAACGAATAGGGCCTCCGACAGGGTAGCGGGCCAACGGGAATGATGCTGTGACGCCGGATGTGACCAAAGTCCGATTTTGGTCCGACGGAAGTCGCAGACAAGTAGCACGAGACAGTTCACAGTTACAGATATGCGCCATGTTCCCGAGACTCCGGGAAAGGCCACGGACGGCATGCAGGCGAACGTTAGGTCCGTCGAGGCGGATCGCGGTCCTGGTGCTGTGCGCCACGGCGCTAGCGCTCCCAGCGTGTGGTTCGGGATCACCGGCCAGCAGTCCATCGACGACACCAGGTAGGACGTCGACTTCGACCACGAAACCGTCGACCGGAGCAGCCGCCCAAGCCATCGCCGCTTACCCCGCCACGTGGACCGACATGGTCATCGCCTCTCAAACCTCCGACTACAACCTCCCCTCTTGTCAGAGCATGCGACCGGTGCCGCATTGTCAGTTCTGGTTCAAGGTCTCGCGAAGGATTAGGCGCTTGGCATCGTGACGAAGGGCAAACCCGTCTCACATCCTCAGGTCACGTCACGTACGCCGGCGACAGACCCGACCCTGGCGACCATCACAGATTGCCTCGACAACACGCATTGGCTGGAATACAAGACGACTGGTGGGCTGGTAGACAACACGCCCGGCGGTAATTGGGCGACGACAGCCATCCGACCCGGCTTGTGTTCAGTGATGATGATGTAGCGGTCGTCTTCGGGGGCTGCGAAGGCGTCACGCGCAGCCTGGTAGACGGTGTCGGCGAGTACGGCGAGTTGCTCGTCGGAGCGGTCCTCGACTGGGTCGATGTGGACTCGCGGCACGTCAGTTCTCCTTTATGAGACACGGACACGGTTACCCGGGGCCAAGTAATCCCAGCTCTGGACACCGAGCCGCCCGCCGCCAAAACACGACCACTTCGACTCCGGAGTTAATCCGGCCAGTGTGCCCACAACGAACACACGTTTACAACCGCACAGGTGGCATTCCACTGCTCGGATGTGCCGTCCATAATTGCCTCGGGCTGTGAAAAGCGGCGCTGTTCACCATGAGGTCGAGCCGCTCTGTCTGGGCGACGACGTGGTCGACGAGCGCCTCGATCGCGCTCGTCTCGCGCACATCGCCGACTCACAGCTCGGAGTTGCCGTCGCCTGCCGCGATCTTGGCAACCGACTCCTTGATTGCTAACTCGGCGCGCCGGGAGAGGAACACATGCGCACCATCGGCGCTGAGCGTCTCGGCAATCGCACGGCCTATGCCGCTGGGAGCCCCGGTGACGAGCGTGTGCGACCCTTCGATCTGCAGTGGTCATGATGGTTCCTGCGGCCTCGTCGTAATGGGCATGTAGGTCGACCGTAGCGGAGCGCACGGCGACGACCCCTGGACATACATGGCGATAGGGCGCAAGATTGCTGAGAGGAACCCTCCACGCCGTGCGTAGGGAGAATGAAATGAGTAACCCACCAAATACGACCACGGACGGCGGCATGCCCGTGCCCAGCGACGAGTACTCGCTCACTGTAGGTCCGGGCGGCCCCGCGCTACTACAGGATGCCTACCTCGTCGAGAAGCTGGCCCACTTCGTCCGCGAGCGTGTCCCAGATCGCGTGTACCACGTCAAGGGCGGCGGCGCCTTCGGCTACTTCGAGGTTACCGCCGACGTCACCCAGTGGTCCAAGGCCGCCTTCCTCTCCCGGGTAGGCAAGCGTACGCCGGTGCTGGCGCGCCTTTCGCTAGTGGCTGGCGAAGAGGGCTACCCAGACACAGATCGCGACGTGCGCGGATTCGCCATCAAGTTCTACACCGAAGAGGGCAACTACGACATGGTGGGCAACAACACGCCGGTCTTCTTCGTGCGTGACCCTATGAAGTTCCCCGACTTCATTCACTCGCAGGAGCGCCTGCCAGACACTGGCCTGCGCAGCAACAACATGCAGTGGGACTTCTGGACGCTTTCACCCGAGTCGGCCCACCAGGTGACTTATCTGATGGGCGACCGGGGTACACCACGCACGTGGCGCAACATGAATGGCTACAGCAGCGACACCTACATGTGGGAGAACGCCGCGGGCGAGAAGTTCTGGGTCAAGTACCACTTCAAGACCGAGCAGGGCATCCAGAACTTCACCGACGCCGAGGCGAGGGCGATGCGCGCCGAGGACCTCGACTACCACCGGCGTGACCTGTGGGAGGCGATCGCCCGCCAGGACTTCCCGGCCTGGCGCCTCGAGATGCAGATCATGCCCTACGAGGATGCGCCCAACTACCGCTTCAACCCGTTTGACATCACGAAGGTCTGGCCGCACAAGGACTACCCGACGATCCCCGTCGGCCGGATGGTACTCGACCGCAACCCCGAGAACTTCTTCGCCCAGATCGTGCAGGCCGGGTTCGACGTGGCGAACTTTGTCCCGGGCATCGGGCCCAGCCCGGACCGGATGGTGCTGGGGCGGATGTTCGCTTACGCAGACTCGAACCGCTATCGCACCGGCCCGAATTATGAGCAGTTGCCGGTCAACCGGCCACTCAGCGAGGTCCACAACTACAATAAAGACGGTCCGATGCGCTACCGCCACAGTGGGAGCCAGCCTGTCTACGCGCCGAACAGTTACGGCGGCCCGAAGGGCGATCCGCAGCGCTACCGGGATCCGAGCTGGTTTGTGGAGGCTGCCGAGATCATGCGTACGGCCTACGAAGCGCACACGGAGGACAACGACTTTATCCAGCCCGGCACGCTCTATCGTGACGTGATGACGCCGACTGATCGGGAACATCTGGTCGGCAACATCGTTTGGCATCTGAGCCAGGGGGTGGAGGGTTTCATTCAGGAGCGCGCGGTCAACGACTACTGGGCCAAAGTGGACCCCGACCTCGGCGTACGCATCGCCCACGGTCTGGGTCTAGTGATTCCGGCCGAGAACGAGAAGGCATCTGCAGGCGGCGCCTGAGCAAGGGTCGGACGCGGTTGGCGTTCCTGAACTCGAGGAAAGCTGTAGGCGTTGAGCACGGCCAGTATTCCGACGACTCAGACGGCTCGATCTCACCGGCGCCCACTTGCTGTAGGACAGTCGGTCAAAGGACATCGAGCTGGTCCTCCGACATCACCTGGGAACAGTCCGCAGAGCATCGGCACCCGTTTGACTTGCGACAACTCGGTCGAATGCCAAAAGAGCGTGTTCTTGCGAACCCCTTGAAGCCAAGTCTCCAATGACGCTCCTATAGATCGTCAAGTCGGATGAGGACCACTCTCGAGTAGGCGGAAGAACCCGCGTGCGACGTAACGCTTCAAACAACGTTAGATCTCGCGTGGCGTCTCGCCCTCCTGACCGGGTCCCCATGAGTTGATCCACCTGACCTGGGCCCCGTTCATTGGACCATGGTGGTGAGAGTTTCGGCCTGGGTGTGCTCAGATGATGACGCTTCGAATTCGTCGGGCGTGAGGCCTTCGAGCGAACTGTGTCGTCTTAGCGGGTTGTAGAAGTTAACGATGTAGTCGGCCATTGCAGTGGCCAGTTCGACGTAGGTTATCCACTTCTTCCTGTTGAGTAGTTCGATCTGCATCGAGCCCCAAAAGGACTCCCTCGCTGCATTGTCGAAACAATCACCGATCGTTCCCATGGAACAGAGCAACTTATGGTGCTTGAGATTCTGGGTGAACGACCAAGAAGTGAACTAACTGGGTTCAATCGATTGTCGCAACACCGGCTTATTTGACCAATAGTAGATGCTCGTTGAGTGCTTCAGCAGGTGTCTTCCAATCAAGGGTCTTGCGGGGTCGGCTGTTGAGCATGGTTGCAACCGCTTCAATCTCTTCAGCGTTCCAACGCGAGAGGTCGGTGCCCTTGGGGAAGTATTGGCGCAGGAGTCCGTTGGTGTTTTCGTTGCTGCCTCGCTGCCAAGGACTGCGGGGGTCGGCGAAGTAGACGGGGATGCCGGTCTCGACTCTGAACGATGCATGTTGTGAGAGCTCCTTGCCTCTGTCCCAAGTGAGGGATCGAAGCAGCTGCTCTGGAAGCGTCGTCATTTTGGCGGCGAGCGCCTCTTTCATCGTGACCGCTCCATAGCCGGCGAGCGCCGGTCCGTTCTTCGGCGTGTGCTTGTGTCGATACCCCTCTTCTCGAGGCAGATGGATCAGCATGGTGAACCGAGTGGTCCGCTCGACCAACGTGCCGATCGCCGAGCGCTCCAATCCGATGATGAGGCCCCCCTCCCAGTGCGCGGGGACGGCACGATCGTCGGCTTCGGCGGGTCGCTCACTGATCATCACCTCAGGGGTGACGTGGCCCCAGGCCTTATGCTGTGATCTTGAGCGGGGCACTCGTTAGGCCCGGCCGGTTCGCAAGCAAGCCACCAGCTTGCGCTTGAGCGCCCCTCGTCCCTGGACGTAGAGCGCCTGGTAGATCGCCTCATGACTGATCCGCATGGCCTCATCATCGGGGAAATCGACCTTCAGCCGCTTGGAGATCTGCTCAGGGCTCCAAGCCTTTACCCAGCGGCGATCCGCCCGATGGGGCTTCCCCTTTCCGTTCCACTTCGGACCAGGCGGGCCGACGAGTCGGCCGTCGGGTGTTCTTTTGACGCCGGACAATCGCTCCTGGACGTAGTCACGCAGGGGCTCGTTTTTGGCCATCTTGGCCACCTTGGGCCTGCGTGCACGCCGTTCGGCGTGCCACTGAGCGGTGGACGCCTTGTACTCGAGACCAAAGGTCCGAGTCGGGGCATTGCGGCGGAGCTCTCTCGAAATCGTCGAAGGGCTCCGGTTCAATCGCCGAGCGATCTCTCGAACGTCAAGCTGTACTGGCTACCAGTCGTTGAGATCGCGGCATGCACGTCATCAATGACCATGCTCCCGATAGGAATGTGATCCGGTTGGATACTCGCAGGGCCACCAAACACGGATCTGCCGTTCATGAGTTTATGGATATTTACAACGGCGAAGCGCTTACCACTGATGTAGTCAGAATCCTTGGGATCATCCACCGTCTGTAGGCCGAGGTCCATCGCTTGCGCGCGCACTTGATCGACCAGGTAGTTGTCAGGCGCTACATATAGAGCCGGACCCTGGTGTTCATTTAGGCATGATTGGAGGACAAGAAGGCCGGCGACGGTCTTCCCTCCGCCCGTGTTGATCTTGATGACGAGGTCGCGTTCGGTGCGCCGCTTGAACCAAGCATCAAGGACGCTTCCCTGACTGTCCCGCAGGTACTCAGGCTTCCGCGACCGTCCAGGCAGCGCGTTGAAGATCTCCCTGGGGGCGATCACGGTCTCAAAGGCTGGTCGCTTCTGAAACGATGGGCAGGTTGAGGGCACGGTGGCCGACGGGGGTGGGGGGTCGGCTGCACGATCCGGTGACAGCTCGGGTTACGGGGCTTGGTGGGCCGGTGGGGTCATGATCGTCTGGTACTCGATGGAGGTGCGGCGGCCGTGGGCCTCTTGGCGGCGCCTGCGGTGGTAGGTAGGTTCGATCCAGGTGACAGTGGCGATCCGCAGCTGTCGCGGGTCTGCAGGTGAGGTCCCTGACTCAGTTGCCAGGAAGTGCGCCAGGTTCGGCGCCAGCGAAGACAGCTGCAATCCGGTCAAGGTGACGCGCCCAGAGTTGCCGATAGAAGGCGGCATCCATCACACTCAGGCCGGACAACTGGACCTTCACATTCGTGCCGTCACCCGTTGGGGTGAGTGTGATCTCAATTGATGCAGGTGTCGGCGTCGCTTTGTCGGTCCTTTCATGGTCCCATCCAATCACCAGGCGGTGCGGGGGATCGACTTCTATGTAGCGGCCGGCAACCACCGTCCCGTCGAGGTCAAGGTGGAACGCGTCCCCCGGCCGAGGGGCCGTCATCAAACTTCGTCGGCTTTGATCAGACCGGGCCATGTCCAGCAAGAACAGGCAGTCAGGGTCGGCGAGATGAGCTCACGGAATGCCAGCCCGGAGCAACCGACCGGGCGCAACGAGGTGTCCGGCACAGTCAATGGCAGCGGGTCAGCAAGCGATAGTGCTCACCTCAACTGCTTTATCCAAGAGCCGTGAGCAGGTTCAGGAGGTTGACGAACCCGGTTTGAGCTCATCTGCCGACGCTAAGGGCGAGAAGAGTATTGACCGCGGTCTCGAACGGGCGGGAACTCCGTTGCACCTGGGCGAGTAGAAGTCCTCCTTGGAGCGTGGCGAGCAAGGTGATAGCAAGGTCGTCCGGGTCGATGTCGGACGGGAGTTTCCCGTCGGCATGAAGGGATCTGAGTCCATCGCCGATTGCGGCGGCCCACTGATCGAACCCTGCCGCTATGAGCGCTCGGGCCTCGGGGTCACTCTCGGCGAGTTGACCAACGAGCGAGCCAAGTTGGCAGCCCCCCTTCGCTTTGGTCCGCTTCGCTGCGGTGATCACCATGTTCCGCCAGGCTTCGACTCCGTTCGCGCTGCCGAGCGTGTGCCGATTGCGATTGACGATGGCGTCGGCTTGGTAGTCGATGACCGCCTGCAAGAGTTCGATCTTGTCGGGGAAGTAGTGGTACATCTGAGAGCCGCTGACTTCCGCCGCCGCCTGGACGTCTTCCAAGGTGGTGCCCGCCACGCCGCGCTCATGGATCAGGGCGGCGGCCTCTTCCACTATTCGTGCCCGGGTGCGTGCTCCCTTAGGGGTGAGCCTCGGCCGATCACTCGTCTCGTTGACCATGCACGAATGTTAGCAGGATTCTGAGGTTGACAACCCAGAACCTGGCTGCAAGAGTGAGGTGCACACCCCATTTTAGAGCGAGAGGACGACACATCGCATGACTGATCTAACAGGCAAGACTGCTCTGGTTACGGGCTCCACGAGCGGGATCGGCCAGGCTACGGCCATCGGCTTGGCTGCTCGCGGCGCTCACGTATTGGTAGTGGGACGCAACGAACAACGAGCCAAGGCCGTGGTCACCGAGATCGAAGGCAGCGGCGGTAGCGCATTGTTCAAGCTGACCACGTTGAGCGACCTCGAATCAGCCCAGGAGCTGGTCGAGTGGGCCACCGAGGCAGGCGACGGCCACGTCGACATTCTCATCAACAACGCTGGCGTGGCCTTGCTCGGACCAAGCAACGCAGCCACCGAAGCAGAGTTCGACGAAACCTTTGCACTGAACGTCAAGGTTCCGTTCTTCCTCGTCGCGTCACTGGCGCCAGCCATGGCCGAACGCGGATGGGGCTCGATCGTCAACGTCTCCACGATGGTCGCCAGCTTTGGACAGCCCGGCATGGCTCTGTATGGCGCCAGCCGAGCAGCTCTCGAACTGTTAACGAAGGCCTGGGCCGCCGAATACGGCCCGCGTGGTGTTCGGGTGAATGCCGTTGCGCCCGGCCCGACGCGCACCCGGATGATGGAAGGTGTTCCCGAGGAGATGGTGAACCATCTCGCAGCGCTCGCACCAGCAGGTCGGGTCGCCGAGCCCGAGGAACTCGCTGCGGCGATCGTGTTCCTCGCCAGTGATGATGGCAGCTTCGTCCACGGCGTCACTCTTGCAGTCGACGGTGGCCGAGCAGCGACGTAAAAGGCTGTCGGCGGCGACGTTTAGGTGTGAAGACACAGAACACAATCAACGATTAACTATTAAGGAGTATCAGCATGAGCGCATATGTAATAGCCGAATTCACCGTTAGGGACCCAGATATTTATCGTGAGAAATACGCGAGCAACGCTGGAAAAACCGCCAAAGATTACGGAGCCGAGGTTCTCGCCAACAGCAACTGGAAGATCCTGCACGGCGATGGCTCGCTCACTTCAGGGGCACTCATCCGGTTTCCCGACCATGAGACGGCGCTCAATTGGTACAACTCGCCTGAATATCAGCAGCTGATCGAGGTCCGAGGCGTCGCGATGTGTGCCCGGTTTAGCTTGCTCGACGGCCTCCCCATCTGATCGAGGTGGCTCCAGATGCCGCCTCCTCAGCCCACTTCGAGGCTGCCAGAATGAGCTACACGACTCACTCCTACTGCACATCTTTCGAGGAGAGACCATGAGCAAGTTCGATGCTCAATTCGCCGGTCGGCTGGATGGACAGACCGTGCTAGTCACCGGCGCCAAGGGCGGTATCGGCCATGAGACCGCCCAAGGCATTGGGAACAGTGGGGCGACTGTGCTGGTGCACGCCCGCGGTGCCGACCAAGCCCGACGCGCTGTCGACCTGCTGGTCACCAACGGCAACGGCAACGGCCAGTACCTGGCCGTAGCCGGAGACCTCGGATCTTTAGCCGGTGTTCGGGGACTGGTCGACGCTGTGCACGAGGCCGCGCCGAAGGGACTCAACGGACTGGTAAACAACGCGGGCGCCGCGTTCTCCAGCAAGGCACTGTCACCCGACGGGTACGAGCGGACCATCGCCATCAACCACGTCGCGCTGGCGGCACTGACCGACGGGCTGCTCGACCTGCTCCGGAAGGGTGCTGATGATTTCGCCGCGCCCTCGCGGGTGGTCAACATGACCGCCCTGATCGAGTCGCGGGGCAAGCCGATCACCGACTGGAGCTACCCGGGTAAGTACAAGCAGATCCAGGCCTACGCCAATGCCAAACTGCTGGCCCTGATGTACACCTACGCCCAAGCTCGGCGCCATGAGGGCGAGGGCCTGACGTTCAACGCAGTCAGCCCGGGCACGGTCAAAACCAGTCTCGGCAGCAAGGCCGGCGGGCCGTTCAAAACGATTGAGAAGTTGACCAATCCGTTCGTCGGGCCTCCGGAGAAGGGGTCACGCGGCTGTGTGCGGCTGATGGCCGATCCGGAGCTCGCGACCGCGACCGGGGGCTACTACAGCTCCGCGAAGTTAAAGAAGTCCTCGAAGAAGTCCCAGGACGCCGAAGGCCAGGAACGCATCTACGCCCAGACCGAACGGGAATTGCGCGCCCACGCCTGAGTCGGCGGTCATCTACCGATGAGACCCGCCGACAAAGAACTCACACGAGCCGGACCCGCAACCCGCGACTCGCGAGAAACAGGGCCGCCTGCCCGGCGGAGTTGGCCCGGCCGATCACGGCCACCTCAGGGCGGTGAATCCCGCACGCGCAGGTTCCCAGCCGATGCTCGGCAACGGATTATTCGCAGAAGGGCTCCTCGGCAAGGTGGTGCAGGACCCGTTCGTTGAGGGCGGCGAGGGTGTCGAGTTCTGCGGGTGTGAACAGGTCGATGAAGTGCTGGCGGACATGCTTCACGTGGTGGGGGGCGGCCTGCTCGATGGCGCGGCGTCCGGCGGGCAGAAGGCAGACCAGAACGCTGCGGGCATCGGCGGGGTTGGGTTCACGGACGATCAGCCCTTGCTCCTCCATGCGTCGCGCCTGGTGGGACAGCCGGCTCTTCTCCCACTGCAGTAGTGAGCACAGCTCCTGCGCTGGCATGCGACCCGCAGGGTGCTCCGAGAGCGCAGCGAGAATCTTGTAGTCGGTCGCGGTCAGTCCGGAGTCCAGGAGCAGATGGCGGTGCAGGCGAATGGTGAGCTGATCGTTCGCGTGCATAAAAGCCCGCCAGGCGCGGTCTTCGTGGGGGCTGAGCCAGTTCGGTTCCGTCGTGATGAGACCATGCTACTTAGTTGATACCTTCAACCAAGAGGACTATGGTTGAGAGCATCAACCTCTTGTCTGAACCAAGCGTGTGTATGACCGCGGAGATCATCGCCGTCGTCGATTGCCAGCGCGCAGGTCTGCATCCCGCCAATCTGCTGTCGCCCGTCGCCTTCCTGGCCTCCGAAGAAGCAAGCTTCATCACCGACAGCGCACTGTTCGTCGACGGCGGCATGGCGCAGGTCTGAAATGCCAGACTTTGGCCACCGCCTCGAATTCGCTAGTTTTCCCGAACCGAAGAGCACACCACCGACCTACGCCCTCGATCTCGCCATGCAAAGCGAACGATGGGGCTACGACTTGGTCGCCATCCAGGACCACCCTTACCAGAGCGGCTACCTCGACACGATCACGCTCATGAGCTGGGTCGCGGCCAAGACCGACCGGATCAGGGTCGTGTCCAATGTGCTCAACATGGCGCTGCGGTCCCCAGTCATTGTCGCCAAGACCGCGGCCACCCTCGATCTGCTCAGCGACGGGCGCTTCGAACTCGGACTGGGCGCCGGGTTCTTCTGGGACGCCATCGAGTCCGTCGGAGGACGGCGTCTCAACCCAGCGCAAGCCACCACCGCACTGGAGGAGGCCATCGACATCATTCGCGGTGCCTGGACCGCTCATGACCCCACTCCGCTGGACTATCGCGGAACAATCCACTCGGTAGCCGGAATGCAACGAGGTCCTAGTCCGAGTCATCCGCTGCCAATCTGGATAGGCGCGTTGAAGCCTCGCATGCTCGGACTTGTCGGTCGAAAGGCCGATGGGTGGACGGCCTCACTTGGGCAGAATCAGTCCCGTAACGAATGGCAGGCGGCCACCAGGTTGATCGACGAGGCTGCAACTGAGGTCGGTCGCGCTCCCGCCGAAATTCGTCGGATGGCCGCGATCGTCGGCGCCTTCGGGTCCTCCAGTTCGTTTATCGAGGGGTCCCCTTCTCAGTGGGTTGACCAACTGCTTCCTAGTGTCATTGAAGACGGGGTCGGTACCTTTCTGCTCGCCACCGACGACCGACCGACTCTCGAACGATTCGCCGCGGAGGTCATTCCAGGGCTCCGCCTAGCAGTTGATCACGAACGTCGTCGGACAGGCTCGAAATAGCGCCGCGCTCGTACCCGACGCAGGCATTCGACGCGCTCGACGTGGACCGGACCAGAAGAAACTCCAAAGGAAGGAAGAGCACACATCATGAGCACCATCAGCATCATCGGCCTCGGGACCTATACTCGCGCCATCGGCACCCGGGGGGTCGAAGCTGGCCACGCCGTCGAGGTCATCGGCCGCGACGCGGCCAAGACCAAGGACCTGGCCGCCGCACTCGGCGGCGGGACCACGGCCGGGGCATTCGGCACCGCCCCGGCCGGCGACATCGTCATCCTGGCCGTCCCCTACGCCAGCGCCGTGCCGGTCGTCGCTCAGTACGGGGACGCGCTGGCCGGCAAGGTCATCATCGACATCTCCAACACCTTCACCGGCGCCGACGACACCGAGCTGGTCACCCCTGACGGTTCTTCGGGCGCGAAGGAAATCGCCAAAGCCGTCCCGGCGAGCGCGCACGTCGTGAAGGCATTCAACACCGTCTTCGCCCACGTCCTGGCCCTGGGCCGCCCGCTGGACGTGCTCTTCGCCGGGGACGACGCGCGGGCAAAGGCGGGCGTGTCGGCGTTCATCGAGAGTGTCGGGCTGCGCCCGCTGGATGTCGGCAGCCTGGAGATGGCGCACTGGCTGGAAGGGGCAGGCCTGCTGATGATGGGCCTGGCCGGCCACGGCGCGGGGTTCAACATCGCCCTCGGCGTCGACCTTCTCGACTGAGCGCACCCGCTCCACCATTTCTTCCGGCACATCACCCACAAGGAGCAGTCGCATGCGCGTTTTCGTCACTGGCGGGACCGGCCATACCGGTTCGTACATCATCCCCGAGCTCATCGCCGCCGGGCACGAGGTCACTGGCTTGGCCCGGTCGGACGCGGCTGCGGTGGCGATCTCCGCGCTCGGAGCGAAGGTGCGCCGCGGCGACCTCCAGGACCTCGAAGGGCTTATGGAGGCGGCCGCGGACTCTGACGGTGTCATCCACGTCGCGCACAGGCAAGATCTGCTTCCGTTTGGCGGGATGGACGCCGTGTCCGCCGCAGAACTCCCGGTCATGCTCGCGTATGGCGAGGCTCTCGCGGGAACCGGAAAGCCGCTGGTCGCGGCGGGGAGCATTGGCTCGTCCGGAAATATGGGTCGCCCGGCCACTGAGGAGGACCCGGCCCTTCCCGTCGGCGATGAGCACAAAGGCACCCTGCGGGTTCGCAACGTCGTAGAAACCGCCGTAATCGACCTCGCTGAGCGGGGAGTGCGCTCTTCGGTCGTGCGGATTGCCCTTATCGAGCACAGCACGACCGATCGTGCCGGCTTCCTCCCCATCCTGATCGCGCTGGCGAAGGAGAAGGGCTTCGCTGGCTACCCAGGCGACGGCGCGAACCTGTGGAACGCCGTGCACGCCCGCGATGTTGCGTCCTTGTTTCGCCTGGCGCTGGAGAAGGGCGCCGCTGGCCAATACTGGCACGCGGTTCAGGACGAAGGCATCGCGCTCCGCGAGATCGCCGAGGCCATCGGTAGCCACCTGGACCTGCCCGCATTAAGCATTCCCGCGGACGAACTGATGTTGCCGGGATACTTCGGGCTCCTCGCGAACATAGTCACGCAGAGCTACTCGGCGTCCAACCTCATCACCCGCCAGACCCTCGGCTGGGAACCCGCCCAGCCCGGCTTGCTCGCGGATTTGGACGACGGCCATTACTTCCCCGCCAGTAGTTCTGTGCGCGACGCAAACGACGTGCCGGAACTGAGCACAGAGAAGATCACCCAGCTTGTGCAGTCGTATATCGAGTTGGCAGGACACGGGAGTGCTGCGGGACACCGGAGTGCTGACGAAGTGGCGGCTCTCTTTGCCGACAACGCAATCTTCGAGAGTCCAGCCGGCGGCGACGTCCATCGCGGGATTGAAGCGATTCGCAGTGCCTATCACTCAATGTGGGACGGCCGAGAGCAGAGAGTCGACCTTGTGTCGCTGAACGTGGCCGGCGGAGAAGCAGCCGTTCACGTGCAAGTCGTCTTTTCCAGCCAGCGTGTAGACGTTATCGACGTAATGACCTTCGACGAAGACGCCAAGATTTCGTCCTTGCGGACTTACATGGGACCTTCCAACGTAGTCACACTGTAGTGAGGCCCCTTTGTCGCCAGCGTGGCCTCCAGCATGTTTGTTGCGGCTTAGCGGCCGTGCCGTCCCGCGCGCTATCGACTCTCGTTCTCTACCCCTACCCACAGAAAGTAGGCATATCATCAGCAGCAGCAGCAGCATCCTCGGCCTCGGGTGAAGGGTGTCATGACGGAGTCGGCACGTTTGCCCTGGTGAGGGACCTACCTCTCGATGCGATGAACAACTCCCCCTGTGGCCAGAATAGGTCGATGGTCATTCGAGTCATCGCCTTGCTCAGCCGAGCGCTGTTCCGACTCCTTCTCCTCTGCTGTCGGACCAGCAGGTCAAAGGACATCGAACTACTGGTCCTCCGCCAAGAGGTAGCCATCTTCCGCCGTCAGGTGAACCGTCCACAGGTGAAGCCTGAGGAGCGCATGGTGTTAGCAGTGCTGCAGCGACTCCGCCCGGTGTGGGAACGCACCTCATCGCTGGTCACGCCAGACACGCTCCGACGCTGGCATCGAGAGCTCATCCGACGTAAATGGACCCAACCCCATCGAGTGACACCAAAGCGGGCAGTGTCCCAACAAACCCAGCTTCTGGTGTGGCGGATGTCCAAGGAGAATCCCTTGTGGGGCTACCAGCGCATCCAGGGTGAGCTGCTCAAGGTGGGCATCGAGATCTCGGCATCCAGCATCCGCCGAGTCATCGCCCCGAAGCGACGGCCTGGCCCCAAACGGGACACCTGGAGCAAGTTCATGCGAAATCAGGCCGCATCGATCGTCGCCTGTGACTTATTCACCGTCGAGACGATACGCATGAGGACGCTCCATGTCCTGTTCTTCATCGATCTCCACAGCCGAAGAGTCCTACTAGGCGGGGTTACTGACGGTGCGACCAACGTGAAGTGGCGTACTCAGATCGCCCGGAACCTGTCCGAGGCGAGAGAGTCCCGGTCGACGCCGTTGCGTTTCCTCGTCCACGATCGAGATCATCGATTCGGAGAGCCGTTCGACGAAGTGTTCAAGGCGGAGGGTGTGGAGATCATTCGCACCCCGTGGCGAGCCCCCAGGGCGAATGCCTATGCCGAGCGCTTCGTCCGGACCGTTCGCACCGAGTGCCTCGACAGGATCTTCGTCCTCAGCGAACGCCACCTCGAGTCGGTCTTGAAGACTTACATCAACCATTACAACCGGGAGCGACCCCACCGAGGACTCGACCTTCGAATACCCGAGGGCGGACCGCCAGTCAGAATCACAGGAGCCACTGGGTCGATCGTGCGCCGCGATCGTCTCGGTGGCCTTATCCACGAATACCTTCGGAAGGCCGCCTAAGCCTTTCGCGGGCGCCGCCACTGCGGTGCTACACGGCGCCAATCGAAGTTCAGGGGTCTACCGAAGCGCGCCCCGGCTTCTTTGAGTCGCTACGACAGGCCATCTCCGCTATTTCGAGTACAAACTCGTGAGGTCATTTTCCGCGCGGTCAGTGGCCGCTTCTCGGATGACACCCTTCAGGTGCTCGCGTGGCGTCTGCGCCGCAACTCGGTTCCCGCGGAGTCCCTCGTCAACAAGACGGTCATCGACACCGGCAACTACTTTGCCCCGCGTGACGGCACCATCCCGGAACTCGAACCGCAGGAACTCACCGATAGCGAAATCCTCCAGCGGCACCTGGCCGGAGCGCACGTCGTGAAGGCGTTCAACAACATCCACTACCCTGAAGGGTGTCACCGCATTGCCTGTGCCATGACCAGGAAGAACTGCGCAGATCGCTCTTGTGTCAATGCCCAAGCAGACTCTGCATATGGTCGTGCGACTCATTGCCTTACTCAGCCGTCAGCTCTTCTGGCTGGTCTTGTTGTCCTGCCGATCTTCGAAGTCCAAGAACATCGAGCTCCTCGTGCTCCGACAGGAGGTCGGCGTTCTCCGTCGTCAGGTCAACCGACCAAAGGTACGACCAGAAGAACGCATCGTCTTGTCGATGCTGCAACGACTGAGGCCGGCCAAAGAGCGAATGTCCTCGCTCGTGACACCCGATACCCTCCGCCGGTGGCATCGTGAGCTGGTTCGTCGGAAGTGGACCCGTCCACATCGGGTGAAGCCAAGACGGACCATCTCTTTGCAGACCCAGCTACTCGTCTGGCGCATTGCCAAAGAGAACCCGCTGTGGGGCTACCGTCGCATCCAAGGAGAGCTGCTCAAGGTTGGTGTCCAGATCTCGGCATCGAGTATCCGACGAGTCATCGCTCCAAAGCGGAGACCAGGTCCGAAGCGCGACACCTGGAGCCAGTTCATGAGGAATCAGGCAGCGTCAATCGTGGCCTGCGATCTGTTCACCGTTGAATCGATCAGGATGAAGACGCTTCACGTCCTCTTCTTCATCGACATCCACTCCCGTCGAGTCATCATCGGCGGCATCACGGGTGAGGCCACCAATCTTCGCTGGTGCACCCAGATCGCCCGAAACCTTTCCGAGGCTCGGGAGTCGCGGTCTACGCCATTGCGATTCCTCGTTCACGACCGAGATAAGCGATTCGGCGCCATGTTCGACGAGGTCTTCAAGGCCGAGGGTGTCGAAGATCATTCGAACTCCATGGCGTGCTCCACGGGCCAATGCTTATGCGGAACGCTTCGTTCGGACCGTCCGGACCGAGTGCCTGGATCGGATCTTCATCGTCAACGAACGCCATCTCGAATCGGTGCTCGACCACGTACATCAACCACTACAACCGAGAGCGACCTCACCGCGGCCTCGACCTGCGAATACCCGAGGGCGGACCACCAGTCATTCCCGCAAAAGCCACTGGGTCGATCGTACGCCGCGACCGCCTCGGTGGTCTCATCCACGAATACCATCGGAAGGCTGCTTAAGCCTCTCTACGAGTACCGCCACTGCGGTGCTCGACACGGCGCAAATCGGAGTTCAGGGGTCTATCGAAGCGCGCCCCATCTTCTTTGAGTCACCACGACAGGGCCATTCCCCTATTTCGAGTAGGTACTCGTGAGGTCATTTTCCGCGCGGTCCGTGATCGATTATCGGATGACACCCTTCAGGTGCAAATGTGGTGCGTCGGCCCTCGGGACGCGCCACGAGGGGCCCTTTTCGGCCCCTCGCAATGCCCTGACCTGGTGATTTCTCTGGAGCGGACGACGGGATTCGAACCCGCGACCCCAACCTTGGCAAGGTTGTGCTCTACCAGCTGAGCCACGTCCGCGTAAGGAGGACACTGTAGCAGTCAGGCCCTCCCCACCCTGGCAAGGATCCCGAGCCCCGCTAACCCGACTCGTCCTCGTGCCACCACGGCACCGGCCGGTCACGGCGGTCAGCCTCTTTCAACAGGGCATCGAGGGCGTCCCGGATGCCTCTGGCCAGTACATCGACGTCGGGTACCAGGTCCCAGCACGCGTTGACCCCGAAGGACATGGCTCCCGCGTAGGAGAACACGGTGACGTTCACCCCCACCCCTTCGATCACCGGACCCAACGGATACATGGCCACAAGACGGCTCCCGGCCAGGTAGAGGGGGAAGTCCGGGCCAGGGATGTTCGACACGATGGTGTTGAACATCGGTGGCAGGTGATCGAACGCCCGGAGATTGCTCAGCAACCTCGATGCCCGGGTGGCAATGGCCGGCGCCAACGACTGGGCCCAGCCCGCAAAGACATCGGCACCGACGACATCGTGTTGCACCTTGGAGTGTGCCGCTCCGTCACTGATGAGCCGGAGGCGAGCGGCTGGGTTCTCGACGCTGGTCGCCAGCGAGACCAGCATGGCCGAGACCTGATTGCCGAGCGCTTCTCGGTCCTTGTCGGCGCGCACCGACACCGGCACCATGGCCACCAGTGACGAGCTCAACTCCTCGTCTCGACCATCGAAGAAGTCGCGGAGCGTGCCCGCCACCATGGCCAGCACCACGTCGTTGACCGTGCCCCCCAACACATCGCTCACCCGCTTCACTTCGGCCAACGGCACTTCGGTGAACGCCACCCGGCGGTGCGGCGAGATGGCCCGGTTGATCGATGTCCGCGGTGCGTCGAACGGCGACGGCGGCAAGGTGGCCGGGATCGAACGGTTCCGCCGGGACAACCTGCGCATCGACTGCACTGTCCGACCCACGGTCTGCGCCGCCATCTCGCCCTGGTTGGCCAGCCCACCGAGAACGCTTCTGATCTGCTCGATCTCGCCCGGCACCGGATCGGGCGCCCAGGTCTCCGGCGCAGGAACCGCTCTCCCCTCCTCGGAGAGGTCGAAGAAGTTGGCCAGGATCTCTGCACCCGAGACGCCGTCGATGATGGCGTGGTGGACCTTTGTCACCATGGCCACGTGGTCGTGCTCCAGCCCTTCCACCACCGTGAACTCCCACAGGGGTCGTTGGCGGTCGAGGGGTCGGCCCACGAGGTCCCCCACCACCGCGGCCAGCTCGTTGGGGCCGCCCGGATGGGGCACGCTCACCCGGCGGACGTGGTAGTCGAGATCGAAGTCGGGGTCGTCGACCAACGAGGGGTGCTGGAGCCCGAAGGGGACCGTGCACAGTCGTTGCCGGAACGGCGCAACCAGGTGCACTCGCTCGGCGATCGCCTCCCGGATCCGTCGGAAGCTGACGCCGGCCGGCACATCGGTGGCGTCGAACACCAGCACCCCGGCGATGTGCAGGTGGGTGGTTGGCGACTCGAGCGACAGGAAAGCCCCGTCGAGGCCCTGCATCCGCCGCATGGCCACCCGCGATCGCCTAGCGACCCGTTGACCCGAAACCGCCGAGCCCGCGCTCACTCGGGGGTAGCTCGGCCACCTCGACGAAGTCGGCCGTGTCCACCCGCTGGATCACCAACTGGGCGATGCGGTCCCCCCGCTGCACCTCGTAGGCAGTCTCGGGATCGGTGTTCACCAGCAGGACGGCCAGTTCATCTCGATACCCACAATCGATGAGTCCTGGCGTGTTGAGACAGGTCACCCCGTGGCGCATGGCCAGGCCGCTCCGGGGCTGCACGAACCCGGCGTAGCCGACCGGGATGGCCAGGGCGATGCCGGTGGGCACCACCGCTCTCCCCCCACCAGGCGAGAGGGTCACCCCGGTTCGGGCCACCAGGTCCGCGCCGGCGTCGCCTGCTGTGGCGTAGGCCGGCAGCGGGAGATCGGGATCGAGCCGGATCACCGGCAACCGCACCGCCCTCCAAGGACCCTCGATCGGCTCAACCACGTCCATCTGGCCCGACACGCACCTCTCCTCCCGCGTTGCTTCCCGTTGACGCTACTGCCACAGCCGGGTATGTCCCAAGGGCCCGGCGACCGGGTCACACCCACCGAGCAGGAGGAAGCCGCTTGGAGTGGGCGGATAACCCCGATAGCGTCCTCCATCGTGCTCGTGTGGATGGATCTGGAGATGACCGGCCTCGACCCGGGGCGACACGTCATCGTCGAGATCGCCACCCTGGTCACCGACGACGACCTGACCATCGTGGCCGAGGGCCCCGACCTCGTCGTGGCCACGCCCGCCGCCCAGCTGGCCGAGATGGACGACTTCGTCCGCAAGATGCACACCTCCAGCGGCCTGCTGAAGGAGATCGAGGACTCGACGGTCTCGTTGGCCGACGCCGGTGCCGCCACCGTCGCCTTCATCCAGGAGCACGTGCCCAAGCCCCGAACCGTGCCCCTGGCCGGCAACTCGATCGGAACCGACCGCCGGTTCCTCGCCGCCTATCTCCCGGCCATCGAGGACTACCTCCACTACCGCTCGGTCGACGTGTCCACCATCAAGGAGCTGTGCCGGCGCTGGTACCCCGAGATCCTCGCCGCCGCCCCGACCAAGGCCGGGGACCATCGGGCCATGGACGACATCAAAGAGAGCGTGGCCGAGCTGGCCTACTACCGGGCGACCGCCTTCCGGCCCACCGCGACCACCGATTCCCCGACCCCAGGGGAAGCACCGTGACCGAGACGGCCGAGGAGGCGACGCCCGAGCCAGCCGCCGTGACCCTTGCCGAGGCGACCGCCACGCTGACCGCTGAGGGTCAGCTCTTCGAGATGGACCAGCTGGAGATCCGGGGCATCCCCACCCGGATCTGGAAGAACGCCCCCGCCACCTTGCGCACCGTGCTCGAGCTCTCAGCCGCCCACGGCGACAAGGACTTCATCGTCTACGAGGACGAACGGGTGACCTTCAACCAGCACTTCGCCATGGTGTCGGCACTGGCCCGGCAGCTGGTAGAGCGCTTCGGGGTCCAAAAGGGCGACCGGGTGGCCATTGCCATGCGCAACCTCCCCGAATGGATCATTGCCTTTTGGGCCGCAGCGGCCGTCGGTGCCGTGGTGGTACCGCTGAATGCCTGGTGGACCGGGGCCGAGCTGGCCTACGGGCTCACCGACTCGGGCACCTCGGTGGCCTTCGTGGACGAGGAGCGCGCCGCTCGGATCCGCCCGCTGCTGGCCGACCTGCCCGGCCTCCGCGCCGTGGTGGTGGCATCAGAGACGAGGGACGGCGTGTCGGCCCGCGGTGACGTCGACTCAGCGCACGTTCCCGAACAGGTCACCGTGGTCACCTTCGCCGAGGCCATGGGCGAGACCGAGAGCGACCGCGGCCTTCCCGACGTCGACCTGCAGCCCGACGACGACGCCACCATCTTCTACACGTCTGGCACCACCGGTCGGCCCAAGGGGGCGGTGGGCACCCACCGCAACACGTGCTCCAACCTCATGAACCTGTTCTTCATCGCCACCCAGGGCCAGCTTCGCCACAGCGGTGGCCCCGGAGACGTGGGCGGCGGCGGCCAGAACGCCAACCTGTTGTCGGTGCCCCTGTTCCACGCCACCGGCTGCCACGCCGTGCTGGTCACCAACACCGCGGCCGGCGGGAAGCTGGTGATGATGCACCACTTCGATCCCGAGCGGGCCCTCGAGCTCATCGAGCGGGAGAAGATCACCCTCTTCGGCGGAGTTCCCGCCATGGTCATGCAGATCATCGACTCGCCCGACTTCGCCCAGCGCGACACCTCGTCAGTGCGCAGCATCTCCTATGGAGGGGCCCCGGCCCCACCGGACCTGGTCCGGCGGATCAAGGAGTACTTCCCGGTGGGTTCGCCCTCCAACGGCTACGGGCTGACCGAGACATCGGCCATGAGCACCATGAACTCCGGCGACGACTACGTCCGCAAGCCCGACAGTGTCGGTCCCCCGGTTCCGGTGTGCGATGTCGCCGTGGTCCCCGACGACTACGGGGGGACCGAGCCGCCGGCCGATCAGCTCGCCGATCCCGACCGGACCGGGGAGCTGTGGATCAAGGGCCCCAACGTGGTCCGCGGCTACTGGCACCGGGACGAGGACACCGCCCGATCGTTCACCGACGGCTGGCTCCACACCGGCGACGTGGCCCGCATCGACGACGAGGGGTTCGTGCACATCGTCGACCGGACCAAGGACATGATCATCCGCGGTGGGGAGAACGTCTACTGCGTCGAGGTGGAGGCTGCCCTCTTCGAGCACCCGGCGGTGGCCGACTGCGCCGTCATCGGGGTGCCCCACCCTGTGCTGGGCGAAGAGGTCGGTGCCGTCATCGTGCTCCGCCCCGGCCACGAGGTGGCCGCCGACGAGCTCTCCCGCCACGTGGCTGAACGGCTGGCCGCCTTCAACGTGCCCACCCGGTACTGGTTCCGGAGCCAACCCCTGCCGCGCAACCCCGCCGGCAAGGTGCTGAAGCGTGAGCTCCGCGACGAGCTGGTGGGCGACGGGCCCGCTCCCGAAGTGCTCTAGTCGAGCAGGGCCACGATGTCGGCCCATCCGCCGTCCTCCAGGGTGCCCACCACGGTCTGGGCCGCAGCCCGGGCCGCCGCCGACCCGCTGGCCGGGGCGCACGACCTCCCCGCCCCCTCCAACAACTCCACGTCGTTCTCGCCGTCCCCGATGGCCAACACCCCTGCGGGGTCGATGCCGGTACGGGCACAAAAGGCCAGAACGCCCTCCCACTTGGACACGCCGTACGGTCGCACCGTGAGACAGAACCTTCCGTGGGTGATGTCGTGGGCGACGGTGGCCGAACCCAGGCCGCGGTCGCGCACGGCGTCGGCGACCGGCTGCAGCACGTTGCGGGGAAGGCCGAACAGCTGGAAGGAGAAGACGGCCGCCGACCTGGCCGTCTGCATCAGGTCGCCCCGAGCACCGAAGCTGGCCAGGTAGGCCACGTTGGCCGGGGGCGACGACGGATTGGGCCCGATGACAACGTCTCGCCCGTCGTCCACGTTGAGGCACGGCTCGATGCCGTGCTCGGCGAAGGCCTCGAGCACCGATGGCGCGCTGTCCTGGTCGAAGACGCGCCGGTGGAAGGTGCCGAGGTCATCCGGGTCGCGCCCCAGGGCCCCGTCCAGCAGCACCAGGGGCAGCGACAGCCCGTAGGGGGCCAGCCGAGGGAGGACGCTGCGCTGGCGGCGGGCCGTGGCGGCCAAGATCGGGGTGCCGCGGGCCAACACCTGGCCCACGGCGGCCACCGCTGCCGGGTGGATCACGCAATCCCGGTCCCACAACGTGCCGTCCAGGTCGGTCACCACCAGCTGGACGGGAGGGCGGCTCAAGGGCCGGACAGCGCCACCCGGGTGGCCTCGACGTCCCGGTGCATCTGGGCCACCAGCTCGTCGGCCGAGTCGAAGCGCAGCTCGTCCCGCCGGACCTGGGCCACGAAGGACACCCTGGCCGCCTCGCCGTAGAGGTCGCCCTCGAAGTCCAACAGGAATGCCTCCACCATGAGGGGGCCCCCGTCGCCGTAGAAGGTGGGGCGGGTGCCGACCGAGATGGCCGTGGGCCACCGCCGGCCGTCGGGGCGCTCGTACCAGCCGGCGTAGATGCCGACGGCGGGAACGGCTATCCCGGCGGGAACCTCGACGTTCGCCGTGGGGAACCCGAGGTCGGTCCCGCCGCGGCCGTCGCCGTGGGCCACCGTGCCCCGCACCTGATGGGGACGGCCCAACAGGGTGGCCGCCTCCTCCACCCTGCCCTCGGCCACCAGCGAGCGGATGCGGGTCGACGAGATGGGCACGGCGGCGAACCCGTCGTCGAACGCGGTGGCCAACGACATCCCCTCCACGCCGAACCCGGCGTCGACGCCCATCTCCCGGAGCAGGGCCACGTTCCCCTTCCGCCCGTGACCGAAGTGGAAGTCCTCCCCCACCACGATCAGCTTGGAGGCCACCGCACCGATCAGGATCTCCGATACGAAGTCCTCGGCCGACTCGTTGGCCCGCTCGTCGTCGAAGGGGACCACCACCGTGCGGTCCACGCTGGCCGCGGCCAACAGCTCGAGCTTCTGGTCCAGGTCGCAGAGCAACAACGGCGCCGAGTCGGGCCGGACCACGGTTGCCGGGTGACGATCGAAGGTCACCACCACGGTGGCCAACCCCCGGGCCTCGGCTCGGGCGCGCAAGTCGGCCAGGAGGACCTGATGTCCGATGTGGACCCCGTCGTAGGCGCCGATGGTGACCGCCGATCCTCCGGCAGGGGGCACGCTGGCGGTCGGGTCGGTGACGATCTCCATCAGGCCACGAGGTTATCGGGCGGGCGGTCCGTCCCTGGAACCATCGTCATCCTGCCGCCACCAGCACGACGGCCGGGCGGATGCGGTCGGTCTCGGTGGCTTCGTAGATGGCCAGCAGCTGGCCGCCGTGATCGACCAGTCCCCACGGGCCGTCCCCCATCACCCCGACCGGCACCCGGTCGAGGGCCAGGCCCCGGGTGATCAGCTTGGCCACCTCGGTGCTCACCTCGACCTGTTCCATGTCGCGGACGGCTTGGGCCGGGGTCAGCACCAGGGCCGGGCTCAGCTCGTCGACCGGCCGGGCGTCGTCCACCGAGAACGAGCCGATCCGGGTCCGGCGGAGGTTGCGGAGGTGGGCACCCCCGCCCAGCAGGGCCCCGAGATCAGCGGCCAGGGTGCGCACGTAGGTGCCCGAGGAGCACTCCACTTCGATGTGGAACACACCGCTGCTCGCCGTCTCGTCCACGTCCAGCCGGTACACGGTGACCGCACGGGGGGCCCGCTCCACCTCGATCCCCTGGCGGGCCAAATTGTGCAGCCGCTGCCCGTTGACCTTGACAGCCGAGACCATGGGCGGGATCTGCTCGATCTCGCCGATCAACCCCACCGCCGCCGCCCGGACCTGGGAGAGGGAGACCGAGCTCATGTCCCAGGTGCCGACGATCTCGCCGGAGGCATCGAGGGTGGTGGTGGCCGTACCCAACACCACTTCGGCCTCGTACGTCTTGCGCAGGGCGGTGAGGAAGCGGAGCAGGCGGGTCATCCGGCCCAGCCCCACC
Source organism: uncultured Acidimicrobiaceae bacterium (assembly GCA_963781305.1). Taxonomy (GTDB): domain Bacteria; phylum Actinomycetota; class Acidimicrobiia; order Acidimicrobiales; family RAAP-2; genus DASXMT01. The sequence goes on along the minus strand of CAWAFL010000011.1, from coordinate 265,243 downwards.
AGCAACACCCCGGTGGCATCGGGGTCGAGGGTGCCGGCATGCCCGACCCGGCGCTGCCCGAAGATCCGGCGACACCGGGCCACCACGTCGTGGGAGGTCCACTGGGCCTCCTTGTCCACCACCACGAGGCCGTTCACACCATCGGCGCTCACCGGTCGGGCTGCTCCTCGTCTGCCTCGCGGCGCTGCTCCAGCTCGTGCAGCCGGCGGAGGACGTCCTCCACCCGCCCGCCGGCCACCACCGCAGGATCGAGCTCGAAGGCGAGCATCGGCGTCCGCTTCATCCGCACCTGGCTCCCCATCGACCGCTGGAGCTGCACCCGTCGCTCGCTGAGCGCTTCGGCTGCGTCGTCGGACATCGAGCTCAGGTACACCCGGGCCGTCCGCAGGTCGGGGGCCGTGTCCACCGCAGTGATGGTGACCAGGCGCAGGCGCTCGTCGGCATCAGCCAAGCGCTCCAGCTCCTCGGCCAGGATCTGGCGCAGGACCTGGTTGACCCGGAGCGACCTTGCGTAGGGAGCCGCACCTCGATTGTCATGGCGGCGACCAGGCATCAGCTTCTCCGGTCCGGGCCCCAGGACCCGGTTCGATGGTCCCGTCGAACCGGTCAGGTCCGGGGGATCTCGCGCTCTTCGTAGGTCTCGATAACGTCGCCGTTCTTCAGGTCCTGGTAGTCCGAGAGCCCGATACCGCACTCGAACCCGGCAGAGACCTCACGGGCGTCGTCCTTGAACCGGCGCAGGGAGGTGATCGAGCCCTTCCAGATCACCACGCCCTCCCGGAGGAAGCGCACCTTCGACCCGCGGGTGATCACGCCCTCTCGGACGTAACACCCGGCAATGGCGCCTATCCGCGGCACCCGGAAGACCTCGCGCACCTCGGCCTCGCCGGTGACGATCTCCTCGTAGACCGGCGCCAGCAGGCCGAGCATGGCCGCCTGGAGGTCCTCGAGCAGGTTGTAGATGATCTCGTAGGTACGGATCTCGACATTGGCCTTCACCGCCTGCTCGCGGGCCCGGCGGTCGGGGCGGACGTTGAAGCCGATGATGGTGGCATTCGAGGCCTGGGCCGTCTGGACGTCGTTCTCGGTGATGCCGCCGACGCCGCGCTGCACGAAGCTGAGCTTCACGTCGTCGCGCTCCAGCTTCCGGAGGCTCTCGGTGATCGCCTCGAGCGAGCCCTGGACGTCGGCCTTCAAGATGATGTTCAGCGTGGCCGTCTCGCCCCGCTGGATCTGCTCGAAGAGGTCCTCCAACTTGGCCCCGCCCAGCGCCGATGCGGCGGCGGGGACGTGCCCGGCCACCCGGTAGCGATGGGCACGGGCCTCGCCGATGGTGCGGGCCTGGGCCAGCTCGGGGGCCACCCGGAGCTCGTCGCCCGCATTGGGAGGCTCGGAGAACCCGAGCACCTGGACCGGCGTGGACGGCGGTGCCTCTTTGATCTGGTCGCCGCGGTCGTCGACGAGGGCTTTCACCTTGCCCCACGCGGCACCGGCCACGATGGGGTCACCCACCCGCAACGTGCCCCGCTCCACGATGACCGAGGCCACCGGGCCCCGGCCCACCTCGAGCTCGGCCTCGATGACGAAGCCGCGGGCAGGCCCCTCGGGGCTGGCTACCAGCTCCTCGACCTCGGCCACCAGCACGATCTGCTCCAACAGGTCGTCGACACCCAGGTTCTGGAGGGCCGACACCTCAACGGTGATGGTGTCGCCGCCCCACGCCTCGGGCACCAGGCCGTACTCGGAGATCTGCTGGAGCACGCGGTTGGGATCGGCCTCTTCACGGTCGATCTTGTTCACGGCGACGATGATGGGCACCTCGGCCAGCTTGGCGTGGTTGATGGCCTCGATGGTCTGGGGCATCACGCCGTCGTCGGCCGCCACCACCAGGACCACGATGTCGGTCACCTCGGCGCCGCGGGCACGCATGGCCGAGAAGGCCTCGTGGCCCGGGGTGTCGATGAAGGTGATGGGCTTGCCGTTGTACTCGACCTGGTAGGCGCCAATGTGCTGGGTAATGCCGCCGGCCTCCCCGGCGACCACGTTGGCCGAGCGGATGCGGTCGAGCAGGAGGGTCTTGCCGTGGTCGACATGGCCCATGACGGTGACCACGGGGGGACGGGGCCGCAGATCGGCCTCGTCCTCCTCGTCGTCGTCATCGTCGAAGTACTTGGCCAGCAGCTCGGCCTCGCGCTCCTCGCCGGGGTCGACCAATCGGACCGTCGCCCCCAGTTCGGCGGCGAACAGCTCGATCATGTCGTCGGTGAGCGACTGGGTGGCCGTGACCATCTCGCCCTGCAGGAGGAGGAACCGGATCACGTCGCCGGCTGACCGGTTCAGCTTGGGGCCGAGGTCGCGTGCGGTCGAGCCGCGTTCCACGATGACCTCGGAGTCGGGAACCGGGGCGGTCGACGGCGTATAGGCGGTGAGCTGCGTCGGCTCCAGCTCTTCGAGGTTCCGACGGCGACGACGGGGTCGGCGCTGGTTGGGACGGCCGCGTCCCATGCCGGGACCACCGCGACCGGGAGGACCGCCGGGGCCACCACCAGGTCCACCAGGGCCGCCGGGGCGGCCGCCGGTGAAGCCACCACCGCCACCGGGGCGTGCCCCGAACCCACCACCGGTGCCACCACCGGCACCACCGGGACGACCTGCGCCGGCGCCGCCGGGACGACCGGCATAGCCGCCGCCGCTCGGGCGACCACCGGGTCCACCGGGACCGGGGCGACCGGCCCCAGGAGGAGTCCGCCGACCACCGGCGCCGGGCGGCGGCGGGATCGGGCGGCCGCTGACCGACCGGGGCGGACCGCCGGGCGGGGGCGGAACGGGCTTGCCCGATTGGCTGGTGGGCGGCCGGGCCGGACCCGACGTCGGCGGGGCGGGGGCGGTCGGAGCAGCCGCCGCAGGAGCGGCGGGGGCACTTGCCACCGGGGCTGGCGTTGGTGCCGCTGCTGGTGCCGGTGCAGCGGGGGCACTTGCTGCGGGTGCGCTGACCGCAGGGGCGGCGGGAGCCGGCGGTGCTGATACCGGCGCGGCCGGAGCCGCGGGCTGAGCGGTTGGCGGCGTCGCTGCGGGCGCGGGCTGAGTGGGCGCGGCGGGAGCGGGCGCGGCGGGAGCGGCCGCAGCCGGTGCCTGGGGCGTCGGAGCGGCGGCAGGTGCCGGTGCGGGACGCGGGGCAGGCGGTGGGGTGGCGGCGGGGCGGGGCGCCGCCGGGGCGGTAGGAGCGGCCGCAGGGCTCGGGCTCGAACGGACCAACGAGGGCCCCGTCGATCCCGGCTGCTCGGGCGCAGGTCGGCTGCTGGTGACCAGGCGGGCACCCGATCGCTTGATCGGCGTCGTCGAACCCCCGCCGTCGGGGAGCTCGCCGTCCGTTCCGCTGGTGGCCGGCGTCGAGGTCGGCGGGATGTCGCCGTCGGACTTCGTGAGGGTGGTGTCGGGCTGCTCTGTGGCTGCGACCTTCTTGGCTGCCGCTGCCTTCTTGGTCGCCTTGGCCGGCGCCGCTGGCTCCTCGGGCTGGACCGGACGACGGAGACCCTCCCGGTCGGCCTTTCTCCGGGCGCGATCGGCTTGCGCGTCCTCGATGGACGACGAGTGGCTCTTGACCCCCATCCCGAGAGAGAGGCAGAGGTCAAGGGCCTCTTTGTTGGTCAGACCGAGCTCATGGGCCAGCTCGTAGACGCGGATCTTCTTGGGCAACGGTTCCTACTGTCCTTCGTTCACTTCGCATTCGGTGGCTCGCACATGCGAACCTCTATCCTCGCACATCACAGCGCCCGGCCTCCCCTCGACCGGGGTCAGCAGCGCTCGCAGCCGCTCGACCTGGTCCGGAGCAACCGGACCGCGCAGGGCCCGGGAGAGCGCTCCCCGGCGCAGGGCACGCTCCACACACGAGGTCGAGGAACGGCACAACCAGGCCCCTCGGCCCCGAGCATCCCGCCCCACGACCACTTCGCCGTTGGGGAGACGGGCCAACCGCACCAGCTGATCCGGCGTCGCTGTACGCCGGCAGCCGATGCAGGTTCGAATCGGGGCTATGCCGGATTCTCCCCGGTCAGCGCATCGGCGCCGGCGGCCGGCTCGGCCACGGGCGGCGGTTCGACGCCAGCCCCCGGTACGGCTTCGGACGTCTCCGTGCTTTCGCCGGGGGCTGCCACCACACTACCGGCGGCACCCTCGGCACCGTCCGTTCCCTCGGCGCCCTCAGCCCCTTCGGACCACTGCGTGGCCGACAGGGCCTCCCCGCCCTCGGCGGGCTGCCAGACCATCTCACCGGCGTCGTTTTGAACCCACTCACCCTGGGCCCATTCCTCGCCTCCGTACCCGGCCTCCTCTTCGGCCAGCTGGGTCTCGCTCTTGATGTCGATACGCCAACCGGTGAGCCGGGCGGCCAGGCGGGCGTTCTGCCCTTCCTTGCCGATGGCCAACGACAGCTGGTAGTCGCTGACGATGACCGTCGCCGTCCCCGTCTCGTCGTCGAGGCGGACCTCCCGTACCCGGGCAGGCGCCAGCGCGCTCTGGATGAGCTCGACAGGGTCGTCCGAGTAGGGGACCACGTCGACCCGCTCCCCGCGGAGCTCGTTGGTGACCATGCGGACGCGAGATCCCCGGGCGCCCACGCAGGCGCCCACCGGGTCCACGTTGGGATCGTTGGACCACACGGCGATCTTGGTCCGGTGCCCGGGCTCTCGGGCCGCCGCCTTGATCTCCACCGCTCCCGAGGAGATCTCCGGCACCTCCAGCTCGAAGAGCCGCTTGATCAGGCCCGGATGGCTCCGGCTGACCACGATCTGGGGCCCCTTGGTCGTCTTGCGGACCTCGACGATGTACGCCTTGAGGCGGGCGCCGTGCTCGTAGCGCTCATAGGACACCTGTTCGGCCTGGGGCAGCAACGCCTCGACCTTGCCCAGGTCGAGCAGGGTGTAGCGATTGTCGGTCTGCTGGACGATCCCGGTGACGATGTCACCCTCGCGACCGGCATACTCCTCGTACTTGAGGTCCCGTTCCACTTCGCGGATGCGCTGCAGAATGACCTGCTTGGCCGTCTGGGCCGCGATCCGGCCGAAGTCGTCGGGCGTGTCGTCCCACTCCCGGGTGACGTTGCCGTCCTCATCAAGCTCTTGTCCGTAGACACGGATCTCGCCCGACTCGGGATCGATGGTCACCACCGCCTCCTCGGCCGCCGTCGGGGTGCGCTTGTACGCGGCCACGAGGGCATTGGCCAAGGCATCGAGAAGTGCCTCGACCGAGATCCCCTTGTCGCGAGCGATCTGGCCGAGGGCATCGAGGAACTCGAAGTTCGTCTTGCTCATGGCGTGGTGACCTGCTTCCTGTTCTGCGTAGATCCGGCAGCCTTGTACTTCGGGCTGTTCTTGGCCTTGGCGGCCGTGTTCTTGGCCTTGGCGGCCTTGTTCTTGGCCTTGGCGGTGTTGCCGGCGCCACCACCGGGGCGGGGGGCGGGGCCCCATTCGAAGACGGTACGAGCGCGGTCGATGTCGGAGTACCCCAGCCGGCGGTCCCCGGCGGGATCGTCCTCGATCCGCAGCACCAGGCCGTCATCGTCCGATGCCACCAGCGTCCCGGTCAGGCGGCGATCGCCAGGGACGTGCGGGCGGGTCTTGACCGTGACCTTCTCGCCCACGGCCCGGGCAAAGTGCGCCGGAGTCCGCAACGTCCGCTCCACCCCGGGGCTCGACACCTCCAGGGTGTAGTGGCCAGGGATCGGGTCGTGCTCGTCGAGGATGCTCGAAACGGCTCGATTGGCCTGGGTGAGCGCCTCGAGGTCGACGCCTCCCTCGCGGTCGACGGTGACCAGCACCACCCCGGAACGGACCTCGACGTCGATCAGCTCCAGCGAGGAGGCGGCCAGCACGGGCTCGAGGAGAGGGAACAGTTCTTCAGCCATCTGTGTCTCTCCTCTCTGCGGCTCGGTGGGCTCATCATGGTCTCGTCCTGCCAGTGGGAAGAAGCGGAGCCAACAGAAAAGAAAAGCGTGGGCTGTCCGCCCACGCTTCGTCAGCGTCACTCCACTTCAACTGAACGGCAGGGAGCCAGTATAGCAGTTCCGGCCGATTTCTGTCTCCTGAGGTGCTCGCAGGCCGGGCCCTGCGCCAACCTCGATCCGTGACCGATGATCCGCTGACCAGCGACTATGCGGTCGACTGGACAGAGACCGCCGGCCGGCCCAGCTCGCCCATGACCGAACCGACGACGATCTCGCGCTCCTCACCCCTCGACCGGATCTGCCGCCCCTCGGGCCGGTCCCCTCGACCCGACCACGAGGTGCACGGGCACACCCGACGGGTCGCCTGGGCACGAGGCTCCCGTCCCTCCTGGCCTCAACGGGTGGCGATCAGCCTTCCTCGCCGAACTTCTTCCGGATCAGCTCCACTTTGGTCTCCGAGGCGTTGGCGTCGGTTCCCTTGGCCTCGAGCAGGTCTCGCCGATCGGCCTCCGCCTCCGCCTCGGCACCGGCGTCGGCCAGGGCCAAGCGGGCCTCGACTCCCTCGGCCACCAACTGCTCGGCCTCGGCCACCAGTGCGGAGACCATCTCGTCCTCGGGGACGACGCGGATGATCTTGCCCTTGATGAACAGGTGTCCCCGGCGCTTGCCGGCGGCGATGCCCAGATCGGCCTCCCGCGCTTCGCCGGGACCGTTCACCACGCACCCCATGACGGCCACCTGGATGGGGAGGTTCCGGTTCTCCAACGCCTCCTGGGCGGCCTTGGCCACGGCGATCACATCGATCTCCGCCCGGCCACAGCTGGGACAGGCGATGAGGTCGAGGCCCTTGCGCTCCCGGAGGCCCAGGGCCTCGAGCAGCTGACGCCCCGCCCGCGCCTCTTCGACCGGATCGGCCGTGAGCGAGTAGCGGATGGTGTCGCCGATGCCCTCTGCCAGCAGCGTGGCGATCCCGGCCGTGCCCTTGAGCAGCCCGGCCGGAGGCGGGCCTGCCTCGGTCACCCCGAGGTGGAGTGGGTGGTCGAACGTCTCCGAGGCCAGCCGGTAGGACTCGATCATCAACGGGACCGAGGAGGCCTTGACCGAGATCTTCACGTCGTCGAAGCCGACCTCGGCGAAGTACTCGAGCTCCATGCGGGCCGACTCCACCAACGCCTCCGGAGTGGCCCCACCGAACCGCTTGTAGAGATCGGGGTGGAGCGATCCGGCGTTCACGCCGATCCGGATGGGGACGCCCCTGTCCTTCGCCTCCGAGGCCACCTGCTTGATCTCATGGGCCTTGCGGAGGTTGCCCGGGTTGAGCCGGAGGCCCTGCACGCCTGCTTCCAGGGCGGCCAGCGCCATCTCGTGGTGGAAGTGGATGTCGGCGATGATCGGTACCGGCGAACGAGGAATGATCCGGGCCAGCCCCTCCGCCGCCGCCTCCTCGTTGCAGGTGCAGCGCACCATGTCTGCCCCGGCCGCGGCCAGCGCGTAGATCTGGACGAGCGTGCCCTCGGCGTCAGCCGTCTTGGTCGTGGTCATCGACTGCACGGTGACCGGCGCACCGTCGCCGACGGGCACTGAGCCGACGCTGATCCGTCGGGTCGGGCGGCGCTCGGTCGTGGTCCAGGCGGTTCGTCCCATGGTCCTCATGCTATCGGCGCCCGTTCGCCGTCCCTCGGCACACGGCGGACAGCCCGCCGACCTCCGCTCGGTTGCCCTAGGCGGCGCGAAAGGTCACGGGCAGGCTGGTGGGCGACCGGAAGATCATTCCCCGGATGTGGGGATCGCGGTCACCAGGATCGAGGGCCACGTCCCCCAGCCGGTCGAGCACGACGTTGAGCGCAACCCGGGTCTCCAACCGGGCCAGGTGCATGCCCAGGCACACGTGGGGACCGGCAGCGAAGGAAATATGGGGGAGCTGGGGTCGGAAGATGTCGAAGGACTCGGCATCGTCCCATCGGGTCTCGTCGTGGTTGGCCGATCCCATGCACACGCCGACCGTGGCCCCCTTGGGGATGGTCTTCCCGCCCAGCTCGACGTCGGTTGTGGCCCACCGGGCCACATTGGTGAGCGGCGTCTCCCGCCGCAGGCCCTCCTCGATGGCCTGGGGGACCAAGGACCGATCCTGGCGGACCGCGGCCAGCTGATCGGGGTGGGTCAGCAGCAGGAACAACAGGTTGCCCGACGACCGATAGGTGGTCTCCACGCCGGCGGGCAACAAGAGGCGGAGGAAGGAGACGATGGCCTCGTCGGTCAGCTTCTCCCCGTCCACCTCGGCGGTGACCAGGTCGTTGATCACGTCGTCGGTCGGCTTGGAGCGTCGAGCCTCGATCTGGCCCTGGAAGTACTCCTGGAGGGCGAGCGAGGCGTTGAAGCCGGTCTCCATGTCGCCGGCGATGCCGATGAGCTGCATGGACAGCTGCTTGAACATGTCCAGGTCATCGGCGGGAAGGCCCAGGATATTGACGATGACCCGCACCGGGAACTCGAAGGTCAACGCCCGGACCAGGTCGGCCCGACCCTCCTCGATGACCTCGTCGATGAGCCGGTGGCAGACCGGCGCGATGAACTCAGGCTCCCAGCGCTGCAGGGACCGCTCCTTGAAGGCGTTGGCCACCAGGTTGCGGTGCTCGCGATGGGGCGATCCCATCATGCCCAAGATGGTGGAGCCCATGACCAGTCCGATGGTCTCGTTGTATCCCTCCGAGCTGAACTGCTTTTGGTCGCGGAACACCCGCGACACATCCTCGTAGCGGAAGACGGCCCACTCCTCGTCGGGGATGAACTCGGGGGGGACGTTGGAGTGGTCCATGAGGGTGCCGCGCCACACCGGGTCGTGCGTTCGCTTCTCGGCGAACTCGGGGTAGGGATCGCGGGTGCCGCCGGCCAGGGCGTCCATCGCCTCGAACCGCATCTGCTCGGCCTCCGCAGCCTTCGCGCTGATGTCCATTCCGACCTCCGGGAATTGCTCGTTGGCTCGGGGCTCACCTGGCTTCCCCATATGACAAACTGTACATATTCGTCCTATCTGTAGCAACCGCCGCCCTCCGCAGCCAGGCCTCGAGAAGGGCCTGCGAGCGGCATGAACGGAACCGAGGAACGCATCGTGCAGGCCGCGCTGCGCGTCGTGAGCCGTCGAGGGGTCCGACACCTGTCCATGGCCGAGGTCAGCGAGGCCGCCGAGGTGTCCCGCACCACGCTGTACCGGTACTTCGCCACCAAGGAGAAGCTGCTCGACAGCGTCGCTGCCTACGACCTGCAGCGCTTCTCCGACGGTCTGGACAAGGCGCTGGCCCCGGCGCCCTCGGGTCCCGATCGGACGCGCCTCCTGCTCGACTATGCCGTCGGCTACATCAACGATCACCCGGCCCGGGAGTTGACCGAGTCGGAACCCGGCTTCGTCATCGACTACCTGCGGGCCATGTCGCCCGCAGTCGAGGAGATGGTGGTCGGGCACCTGGGCGCCGAACTGGCCGGGGCTGCCCCGGTGGTGTCGGGCACGCTCAGCATTGACCAGGTGGTAGACGTGCTGATGCGGCTGCTGGCCAGCAGCTGGGTGTTGCCGGCGCGGGACCGCTCCCATCTGGTGAGCACCATGGAGTGGCTGCTCCAACCGCCGACTTCCGCCGGCTGACGGCCGTCGTCCCCTGGACCGTTCAGCCAAAACGGCAGGCAGCTGGCCCCTCGTCGGGTCAGCCGAAGGGGTTGGCCACCGGGTGGGCCAGGTCCACGATGAGCGCGGTGACCACCAAGACGGCCAGGAAGGCCAGCAGTATGTAGGCGAAGGGCATCATCTTGGCCGCGTCGGCGTGGTACATGGGCCCACCCCGTTTGGTCCGGATCCGTTCATAGATGGCGATGACCACGTGGCCGCCGTCCAGGGGGAGCATGGGGAACAGGTTGAACACGCCGAAGAAGATGTTGATGGTGATGAGGACGACCAACAGGTTCCCGATCCCGGACTGGGCGGCCTGGTCGGCCGTCCGCACCACGCCGACGATCGATTCGGCCCGGGTCCCGTTCTGCGTGGCTTGATTGGCCGCCTTTGCGCTGGTGACCTGGTCCAACCGGCTGACCACCTGGTGCGGCGAGAAGAGGTTGACCACGCCGCGGACGGACTGCCAGGTGACCGAGCCCAGATCCACCACCGAGGTCCCCACGGCATGGACGGGGTTGACCGTCTCGATCGGGTTGGTCAGGTCGATCCCGAGGACCCCGTCGGGCCCCGATCCTGTCGGGGTCGACACCCCCGGCTCGTGGGCGGTGCGCCCGTCGGCCGGGGTGGCGGTCAGTTGCAAGCGGTGTCCGGCCCGGTCGACCACGACGGTGATCGGTCGACCCTGGTTGGCGCGGATGGCCTTGGCCAGGCCGTCGACGTTGCCCCCGATGGCCTTGCCGTTGACCGAGACCACGATGTCGCCCGCGTGCAGTCCGCCGGCCTGGGCCGGGTTGGATACACCGGTCAGCTTGACGAACCCGGAGACCTGGGTCTGGTTGGTATTGCCCACCCCGACGAAGGCCAACAGCCCCAACAGCAGCAGGAAGGCCATGATGAAGTGCATGGCCGACCCGGCCACCGCCACCAACAGGCGGTACCGGAACGGCTGGTTCCGGTATGCGCGGGGCTCGTCTTCGGGATCCAGCACTTCGAGGTTGGTCATCCCCGGGATCTTCACGTAGCCCCCGGCCGGGATGGCCTTGATCCCGTACTCGGTCTCCCCCCGCCGGATCGACCAGAGCCGGGGGCCGAAGCCCACGAAGTACTCGGTCACCTTCATGCCGCCCCGCTTGGCCGCCAGGAGGTGGCCGAGCTCGTGGATCATCACCATCACGATGATGGCGACGATCACGATCAGCAGGTCGACCGCGCCGGCCAGGACGGCCACGGCCACGATGAGCGCCACCGCCACCAGCAGCTCCACGGCCGACCGGCGCGGGGACTTCACCCGCTGGGGCTGGCCCCCCTCGCCGCTGCCGCCGTAGCCCCCGCCCTCGAGCGGGGGGACAGGAGGCTGGGGCGGTGCCGTCGATTCCCGCGTCCGCGGCGGGGCGTCCGAGGTGGTGCTCATGCTGCCCGTTCCCGGCCGGCCACCACCCGCTCGGCCGTACGCCGTGCGCTGGCGTCGGCCTCGAGCACGTCGTCCACGGTGAGCGGGCGGGAACCGGGAGACTCGTAGGCGTCGAGGGTGCCGAGGGCGACCTCGGCGATGGTCGACCAACCAATCCGACCGTCGAGGAAGGCGGCCACCGCCACCTCGTTGGCTGCGTTCAGCCATGCCGGGGCCAGCTCGCCTTGTCGACCGGCCCGATAGGCCAGGTCGAGGCACGGGAACACGGTGCGGTCGGGCTCCTCGAACTCAAGCAGGGACAGCGCCTTCCAGTCGATGGCCCCGAACGGCACGGGCAGGCGTTCGGGGTAGGCCAGGGCATACCCAATGGGAAGGCGCATGTCCGGGAGCGACAGCTGGGCCATCACCGCGCCGTCGGTGTACTCCACCATCGAGTGCACGATCGATTGGGGGTGGACCACCACATCGATGCGGTCGAAGGGGATGTCGAAGAGCTCATGGGCCTCGATCACCTCCAGCCCCTTGTTCATCAGCGTCGACGAGTCCACCGTGATCTTCGGGCCCATCGACCACGTCGGGTGGGCCAGGGCCTCTTCCACCCGGACCGCGGCCAGCTGGTCGCGGGTGCGCCCACGGAAGGGACCGCCTGACGCCGTGACCAGCAAGCGGGCCACCTCGGCGGCGCCCCCGGACCGCAGGCATTGATGGAGGGCGCAGTGCTCGGAGTCCACCGGGATGATCTCGGCGCCGGGAACCTGACGGGCCTGGCGCACCACCGGCGCTCCGGCGATGATCGACTCCTTGTTGGCCAGGGCCAGGCGGCGACCGGCATTGAGGGCGGCGAGGGTCACGGTCAGCCCGGCGAAGCCCACCACCCCGTTGACGGCCACGTCGGCCACCGTGGCGATGTGGGCCAGTCCCTCTGTCCCGGTCACCACCTCCACGCCGGGGGGAAGGGCACGGGCCAGCTCGCCGGCCAGCGTGGCATCGCCGATGGCCACGACCTCGGGATGGAGGTGACGGGCCTGGTCGGCCAAGAGCTCGACCGATCGCTGGGCGCCGATGGCCACCACCGAGAATTGGTCGGGGCAGGCATCCACCACATCGATGGCCTGGGTCCCGATCGATCCAGTGGATCCGATCAGACTGACGCTCGTGGTCGGTGGCATCCTCCTAGCCTGCCCGAAAATCAGCCAAGGTTGAAGGCGCGCACCAGGTAGTAGGTGGCAGGGAGGACGAACAACAGCGCGTCCACCCTGTCCAGGACGCCACCGTGCCCGGGGAGGAGGGTTCCCATGTCCTTGATGTGGAGGTCCCGCTTGAGCAATGACTCGGCCAGATCGCCGAGGGGGGCGACCACCGCCACCACCAGGCCCAGGACCGCGGCCTTGCCCAGCGTCCAGGGATGGATGGCCCCGACCAGGGCGGCCGAGACCACCACGGAGAGGACCAGGCCCCCGAACCAGCCTTCCCAGGTCTTGTTGGGGCTGATCGACGGGGCCATCCGGTGGCGCCCGAGCCAACCGCCGATGACCAACCCGCCGATGTCGTTGGCCACGGTGGCAATGACCGCTCCCAGGAGGAAGGCGATGCCATGACGGTCGGGGAAGTCCGAGGGAGCGAGCAACAACGCGGCGAACGATCCCAGCAACGAGATCCAACCCACGGTGAGCAGGGTGGCGGCGACGCCCGCCACCGGTGCGCCGCGTTCCACTCCGAACAGGTACCACAAGAAGGTGAACACGACGATGAGGACCAGCACCAGGGGGATGGCCGACGCCCCCTTGGTATAGGCGGCGATCATCAGGGCCACCGTTCCCACCAGCCCGAGCAGGGTGGCCGGGTGGTAGCCCGCTCGCCGCAGTACCCCGAAGCATTCGCCGGCGGCGAACGTCACCACCACGATGCAGAGGATCAGCGCCGGCACCGTGCCCAGGGCGAAGAGCACGAGGGCAATGACGGCGGCGGCGATCCCGGTGGCGATGCGCACTCCGACATTGGCCTCGCCAGGCTCCCCCCGTTCGGGTGGCTCCGGGTCTGTCCCGGGATGGCCGGCGCTGTCCCGGCCTCGCCCGAAACGGAACCCCCGTCGCGCCGGCGGACCCGCCGCCTGGTTCTCATCGAACCATTGCTCGGGGCGAGGCGGCACCTGGCGGGCTTCGGGCTCGGAGGAGACCGGTACCTGGCGTGCTTCGGGCTCGGCATAGAAGTCGACCCGACCGACCATCCGTTCGGGCGGCATGTCGGCGTCCGGCCCGGCCGGCAACTCGGTGGTCGAACCGGACGAGGCAGCCGCCGATCGATCGGCGGCGGCCAACCCGGCGATGCCACCCCTTCGCAGGCCCACGCCGGGGACGTCGGTCACCGAGGCTCCGGGCGGTTCGGCGGCCAGCGCGTCAGCGCCGGGATCCGCCGCTGCCCCTTCCGGTCGCCGGACACGGAGCCGGGCGCGGCGTCCCTCGCCGCGCCGGAGGCGGCCGGAACGGACCGGGACGGGTGGCTCCTCTTCGGGCCCGAATCGATCGAAATCCTGGTCGCCGGGGCGGGCATAGGGGTCGTGCTCGACATCCTGGGTTGCCCCACGACCCACGGCCTCGACCACATCGGTGACCGGGTCGATGGTGGTGTATGCCGGCGAGTCGCCCTGGCCGGCTGAGGCCGGGGAGCTCTGGGCACGCTGGCCTTGGTCCTCGTAGTCGTAGTCGAAGCCGGCCGGGGCCGGGGTCCCGCTGTCCCGGAGGTCGGCTACGGGTTCGCCGCTCAACCTGATCTGCGGCACCCGGGCGGTGTCGGAGGGGAGGTCGAACTCCCAGGGTCGGCGGACCGGATCGGGGGCATCGTTCTCATCGAGGGAGCCCAGGGCGGTCTCCTCGTTGGCGTACAGGTCGGGATCGAACTGGTCTTCGTGCGCCGTCCAGTCGCTTTGCTCCTCCCGCCAGGTCGGTCCCGACCGGCTTCGCCAGTCGTCGCCGTCCTCGGTGTCGCGGGCCAGCACGGCGGGAACCTGGCCGGTCGGCGGCTCCGTCCAGTGCGGCAATCCCGACACGTCCGGGGAGGGTGCGTCCTCCTCACCGGCGGCGTGCGGCTCGACGGGTGCGTAGGGGTCGTGGGGCTGGTTGGCGACGGGCTGCTCGGGCTCCTCGAAGAGCGGCGGCGGCGGTTGCGACGACCAGGGCACAGACCACGGTTCGGAATCGGCTTCGATGGGCTCCTCAGGCTCGATCGGTTCGCGTCGCCAGTCCGTCCCGAGCGGCTTCACGGCACTGGGCGGCGAGCCCGAGCCCGCCGGTCGGACGTCGCCCCCCGGCTGGACGGTGTCCCCCGGTTGGATGGGATCGGCGCGGACGGCCGGGACCTGGCCGGTGGCCTCGCCAGCCGTCTCGGCCCCCACGATCCGGACGCGGCCGCTCCTGGGGCCGGTTGCAGGAAGGGTTTCGTCCTCGGTCTCGTCTTGCCGGTCGTCGCGGTCGTCCACGTCGGTTATTCCTCCCGGACAGCGGCCGGAGCCGCCGTCCGTGTCAGATCTCGAGGAGCTCTTGCTCCTTGTGGGCCAGTAGCCGGTCGATTGCCGCTACCTGGTCGTGCGTGACCTTGTCGAGGTCCTTTTCCACCCGCTCGATCTCATCACTCGAGACGTCACCGTCCTTCTCCAGCGCGTCGAGCTCGTGGCGGGCTGCTCGACGAAGGTTGCGGACGGTCACCCGCCCGTCTTCTGCCTTCTGCTTCACCACCTTGACCAGATCCTTCCGGCGCTCCTCGGTGGGCACGGGAAAGCCCAGCCGGATCACGTTCCCGTCATTGGAGGGCTGGATGCCGAGGTCGGAGCCCTGCAGCGCCTTCTCGATGGCGCCCAGCGATCCCTTGTCATAGGGGGAGATGATCAACAGGCGAGCCTCGGGCACGCTGAAACCGGCCAGCTGGCGCAGCTCGGTCTCCGTGCCGTAGTAGTCGATCTTCAGGTGCTCCACCAGGGCGGGCGTTGCCCTCCCGGTACGCACCGATCCGAAGTCGGCCTGGGTGTGCTCGACCGCCTTCTCCATGCGCTCGCGCGCCTCGGCCACTACCAGGGCCGTGAGGTCATCATCCATTAGCGAACCAGCGTAGCGATGATGGTCGCCCCGTACCGTTTTTGCGTCCCCAACTGGGAATTCGAGCCGAGCGAGGTGGGCTCACCTGACCAGGGTCCCGATGGTCTCGCCACCCAGGGCCTTGCGGATGTTTCCCGGTCCCATGAGGTCGAAGACCAGGATGGGAAGCCCGTTGTCCTTGCAAAAGGTGATGGCGGTCAGGTCCATGACCCGGAGGTCCTTGGACACGACCTCCATGAACGACACCTCGTCGTACTTGGTGGCGGTCGGGTCGAGCTTGGGATCGGCGGTGTAGACCCCGTCGACCCCCCCGTGGGTGCCCTTGCACAGCAACTCGGCCTCGATCTCTGCAGCCCGAAGGGCGGCCGAGGTGTCGGTGGTGAAGAAGGGATTGCCCATCCCGGCGGCGAAGACCACGATCCGGCCCTTCTCCAGGTGACGGATGGCCCGGCGTCGGATATAGGGCTCGGCCACTTCGGCCATCTGCACTGCGGACAGCACGCGGGTGGGCTGATCGTGGTGCTCCAACGCGTCTTGGAGGGCCAGAGCATTGATCACCGTGCCCAACATGCCCATCGTGTCCGACGTGGCTCGGTCCATGCCCGCGCCTGCACCCGTGGTGCCCCGCCAGATGTTGCCCCCACCGACCATCACGGCCAGCTCCAAGTCGAGCTCGGCCCGGGCCCGGGCGATCTCGGCGGCGATGCGCTCCACCACTGAGGCGTCGATGGTCTCGTCGGAAGCGGATGAGGCCAACGCCTCCCCCGACATCTTCAAGACGATGCGCCGCCTGTCCCCCATGCGTTGTCTCTCAGTCGCCGATGACGACCTGGGCGAACCGGGTCACCACGGCCGAGCCGAGCAGTTGGGCGATGGTCTGCTTCTCGTCCCTGATGTAGGCCTGGTCGACCAGCACGCGGTTCTTGTACCAGCCGTTGAGCCTTCCCTCGACGATCTTGGGCAGCGCCGCGTCGGGCTTGCCCTCGTTGCGGGCGATCTCTTCCACCGTGGCCCGCTCGGCGTCGACCTCGGCCGCAGGCACCTCGTCCCGGGTGATGTAGCTCGGCCGGGTGAAGGCGATGTGGGCGGCGATGTCATGGGCCAGCGCCTCGTCGCCGCCGCGGACGGCCACGATCACGGCGTTCACGCCGCGTCCGGCTTGGAGATGGAGGTAGGAGTCGACGGCACCGTCGGCCTCCGCCTCCACACGGGCGACCTCACCGATCGAGATGTTCTCCTGCAGCGTGGTCCGCAACCGGTCGATCTCGTCCTGGCGCTCGGACAGGGCGTCTACGCCCTTGGATGCCACCAGGTGGGCCAGCTCGTCGGCCAGATTGACGAAGTCGTCGGACTTGGCCACGAAGTCGGTCTCGGACTTCAGTTCCACGATGGCGGCGGCGTTCCCGTCCTTGCCCACGGCGACGGCTCCCTGGCTGGCCTCACGACCCGATCGCTTGTCGGCGCTACCCAGGCCCTTGACCCGAAGCCATTTGGTCGCTTCGTCCATGTCGCCGCCGGTCTCTTCCAGCGCCTTCTTGGCGTCGAGCATGCCGGCGCCGGTGGCGCGGCGCAGAGCTTGGACGTCTTTGGCGGTGAACTCGGGCACGATCAGGCCTCCTCGGTGGCCGTAGGGGTTTCGTTGGATGCCGCCACGGGCTCGGTGGGAGCAGCCGGGGCGGGTGCAGGTTGGGGCGCCGCCACCGAAGCCGGCGCCGGGCCGTCAGCCGGCGGTGCCGCGGGAGCTGGTGCTGTAGCTGGGGGTGCTGCTGCCGGGGCCGGTTGCGGTGCGGCCACCGAAGCGGGCGGGGGCGGGATCGGGGGTGCGGCCGGCGCCGGAGCGGGAGCTGCTGCTGGCGCGGGTGCCGGTGCAGCAGACGTCGCGGGCGGGGGCGGGATCGGAGCAGCAGTTGCGGCGGCCGGGGCCGGAGGCGCGGCCGGGGCCGGAGCGGCAGGCGCCGCCGGAGCAGCGGCTGGGGCCGGAGCGGCAGGCGCCGCCGGAGCAGCACCTTCGGCCGGGGCAGCCGGCGGGGCCGGTACCTTGGCCGGCGCTGCGGCTTCGGGAGCGGGAGCCTTGGCCGGGCGCTGCTGGGCGATGAAGCGTCCTTCGACCACGGCCTCGGCGATCACGCGGCAGAGCAGGGTGCCCGACCGAATGGCATCGTCGTTGCCCGGGATCACGTGGGAGATGACGTCGGGATCGCAGTTGGTGTCGACCACGGCCACGATGGGCAGCCCGAGCTTGTTCGCCTCGGTCACCGCGATGTGCTCCTTCTTCGTGTCGATCACGAAGATGGCATCGGGCAGGTGGTCGAGACCACGGATCCCGCCCAGGTTGCGCTGGAGCTTCTCGAGCTCACGGGTGTGGCGCAAGGCCTCCTTCTTTGGCATGGCGTCGAAGTCGCCGGCCTTTTGCATGGCCTCGAACTCCTGCATGCGCTTCACCCGGGTGGATACCGTCTGGAAGTTGGTCAGCATGCCGCCCAACCACCGCTCGTTCACGTAGGGCATGCCACAGGCGTCGGCATAGGTGGCTACCGGTCCCTGGGTCTGCTTCTTGGTGCCCACGAACAAGATGGTGCCGCCGCCGGCGACCAGGTCGCGGGTATAGGCATAGGACTCCTCGATGCCCTTCATGGTCTGGCGCAGGTCGATCAGGTAGATCCCGTTGCGCTCTCCGAGGATGAACCGACGCATCTTCGGGTTCCATCGGCGAGTCTGGTGCCCGAAGTGGACCCCAGCTCCGAGGAGTTGCTTCATTGTGACGACAGCCATGTACTGCTCCTTCCAGCGGTTCTTCCTCCCCGGCCGCAGCACCCCAACGATGTGAGGCGACCGTGGACGCGGCCGGGTGCGTGATTTCTTCGCGCGATGTCGCTCCTCCGGACGGAAGAGCACACCGATAATACAGGGTTTATCCCGCTACTCCACCCGGAGCCTCCTCAGGCCCGAGGGTGGGTGCCGTCGTACACGGTGAGGAGTCGTTCCTTGCTCACGTGCGTGTACACCTGGGTGGTCTGCAGGCTGGCGTGACCGAGCAGCTCCTGCACGACGCGGAGGTCGGCGCCGCCGTCGAGGAGGTGGGTGGCGAAGGTATGGCGCAGGGCGTGGGGGTGGGTAGGCACCGGCGAGCGACGATCGAGGATGCGCCGAACGTCTCTCGGGCCGAGGCGATTGCCTCGTTGATTGAAGAACAGCGCCTCGGCCGGGCTGGATGCCCTGACCAACAGGGGCCGCCCATCCTCCACCCACTGCGACACGGCCTCGGCGCAGCGATCGTGCATCAGCACCTGTCGCTCCTTGTTCCCCTTCCCGATCACGGCGAGCAACCGGCCGCCGACGTCGACCCGGCCGAGGTCGAGCCCGCACAACTCGGCCACCCTCAGCCCGCTGCCGTACAGGAGCTCGAGGACGGCGTCGTCCCGCTGGCGCACCGCGTGGGCCACGGCCGTGGCCGGCATCAGGTCGGCCGGGCCACCTTGTGCCGCTCCAGCCGGATCTGGGACCGGCGAAGCGCCCCCCGGCGCCGGGCCCCCCGGCGCCGGGGCCGGCCTCACCCCGTCGGGCTCGAGGAGAGCGTGCAACTCGTTCCGGCCCAGCACCCTGGGCAGGCGGGATGCGGGCTTGGGGGCCGACAATCGGGCCGATGGGTCGCCGGCGATCAGCCCCCGGCGGTGGCACCAGGCGAAGTAGGTACGAATGGCGGCCGCCTTGCGGGCGATCGTGGCCTTGGCATACCGCCGAGTGGCCAGGTAGGCCAGATACCGGCGCAGCACGATTCGATCCACATCGGACGGCCCGGAGGCCCCACCGCGCTCAGCCCACGACGTGAACGCATCGAGGTCCGAGGTGTAGGCCCGAACGGTGGCCGGCGAAAGACCGCCCAGGGAACGGTGAAATGCTGCCAGCTCCCACATAGAGCCAGGGTAACCGGCCAGGATGGCTCCGAACACGGACCGGGGGAGCCGGTACGCCCCTGATCGATGACCCCGCGGTAACGTCACGACCAGTAGCCGGGGTTCACGGAGTGCTGAACAGGACTAACACTCGGTCATCGCCGGCCGTGTCGCAAGGGGGGGAACATGTCGGATCCGATCGATCGACGCTCGTTTTTGGCCAGGGGAACGGCGGCGGCGGCCGGGCTCACCATCGCCAGTGCCACCGGTGGGATGCTCACCGGACGGGCCTCGGCGGCGCAGAGCAATTCGGGCGGCTCGACCGCCGGCGGCAAGCACGCCAACGGCATCTCGACGGCAAAGCCCAAAAAGGGCGGGAAGCTGACCTTCGGGACCACGGCGGAGGAGAAGGGATTCGACCCGACCACGGCCACCTTCGACACCCCGGGCGTCCAGTACGCCCGGACGGTCTTCGACCCGCTGACCATCATCGATGCCACCGGGAAGGTCCAGCCCTACCTGGCCCAATCGGTCACCCCCAACCCCGACTACACGGTGTGGACGGTGACCATGCGGCCTGGCGTGAACTTCCACGACGGCACGCCCTGCGACGGCGCGGCCATCGCGTACAACTTCGAGGCGCAGAAAGCCTCGTTGCTCACCGGCTCGGCGCTGACCAACATCGACACCATCTCGGTGACCGCACCGCTGGTCGTCACCGTGACCATGAAGTCCCCCTGGGTCCCCTTTGACTTCTACCTGGCCGGCGGCATCGGCGGCCAGGTGGCCTATATCGCCGCGCCCTCCATGTTGAAGAGCTCCACCGGAACCTCCCACCCGGTGGGGACCGGCCCGTTCGCGTTCGGCGAGTGGGACCCCAATGACCACTTCACCGCCCACCGGAACCCCAGCTACTGGCGCTCCGGATATCCCTACCTGGACACCATCGAGTACCGACCCATCCCCGACAGCCAAGCCCTCCTCAACAGCCTCTTGTCCGGCGGTGTCGACCTGATCCAGACGGACACCTCGTCGGTGGTCAAGTCATTGCAGGGCAACACCTCCCTGTCCTACATCGACGACAAGACCCACCTCGTGGGGGAACCGGACATGAACTGCCTGCTGCTCAACTTGTCCAAGCCACCGTTCGACAACTTGTCCGTTCGCCAGGCCGTGGCCATGGCCATCAGCTCCAAGCAGTACGCCACGGTCATCGACCAGAACGTGAACCCGCCGTCCAACGGCCCGTTCACCAAGGGTTCGCCCTACTATGCGCCCAACGGCTATCCGGCCTTCAACCCGGGCAAAGCCCGGAAGCTGATCGCCAAGGTGGCCCACCAGACGGGGAAGCCGGTCTCCGTCAACATCAACCACGTCCCTGACTCCTTCGATTCCAAGATCGGCCAGTTCCTCCAACAACAGCTGTCCAACATCGGCATCCGGGCGTCCCTGACCCCGGTCCAACAGGCCCAGATCATCAACACCGCCCTCACCGGAGGGTTCGAGGCCCAGGTGTGGACCCAGTTCTCGGCCACCGATCCGGACCTCAACTACATCTTCTGGAGCCCGAGTCAGATCAACTCGGCGTTCTCCATCAACATGGCCCGCAACACCGATCCGACCATGGAGACCGCCCTGATCCAGGGGCGCCAATCATCCGATCCCACCGTTCGGGCCCAGGCCTATCAGCAGGTGTCCAAGCTCATGGCCAAGGACCTGCCTTATATATGGACGGACAGGAACGTATGGGCGATAGCCTCACAACCGCAGGTCGAGAATTTCAACAATCCGACCACGCCAGCGGGCCAACCCGCCTTCGGGTTGATCGCCGGCGCAATCTGGCCCGCCCAGATCTGGTTGAATTCCTAGGCAAGTCACTGGAGCCATGAGCCGCATCCTGATCATCGAGGACGACGAACGAATCCGCTCGTCAATGCGCCTGGCGTTGGAGGACGAGGGCTACTCGGTCGACGACGTGGCCAGCGGGGAGGAGGGCGTGGCCCGCTTCACCGAGCAGCCGGCCGAGCTCGTCCTCATCGACTTGATGCTCCCCGGCATCGACGGGTTCGAGGCGTGTCGCACGCTCCGCCGCCAGAGCACGGTTCCGGTGATCATGGTCACCGCCCGTTCGGACACCCACGACGTGGTCGCCGGGCTGGAGGCGGGTGCCGACGACTACGTGACCAAACCGTTCGTGGCCAAAGAGCTGGCCGCACGCATCCGGGCCCTCCTGCGAAGAGCCCGCCCCGTCGACAACGGCCCTGACGCACTGACCTTCGGCGACGTGGAGCTCATTCCCGACGCCGGGGTCGTTCGCCGCGCCGGGGTGGAGGTTCACTGCACCCGCACCGAGTTCCGGCTTCTGTGCGAGCTGGCCGAGAACCCGGGCAAGGTGCTGAGCAGGGAGCAGCTGCTCGAACGGGTGTGGGGCTACGACTACTTCGGCGACGGGCGGCTGGTCGACGTCCATGTCCGCCGTCTGCGGACGAAGGTCGAACCGGACCCGGCCAACCCTCAGTTCATCCTCACCGTCCGAGGC
Organism: uncultured Acidimicrobiaceae bacterium; assembly: GCA_963781305.1. GTDB lineage: Bacteria > Actinomycetota > Acidimicrobiia > Acidimicrobiales > RAAP-2 > DASXMT01. Next base: position 243,710 of record CAWAFL010000011.1, on the reverse strand, counting down.
ATGGGCTACAAGCTGGCTGTCTGAGCTTGCGGTGACCGGTCCGGTAAGCGACCCACCGAAGGCCGCTCCGCAGATCCGGATCCGTTCCTGGTCCCGATTGGGCCTCCGGGCCCGGGTGACCGCAACGTTCGCCGTGGGTGCCTTCATCTTGTCGGCGGTGTTCGCCGGCATCACCTACTTCTCCGCCCGCCAGGCCTTCGTCAACGAGCGCCAGTCGGCCTCCCAGCACCAGGCCTTCGTCAACGCGTCGTTCGTGCAGAACGCGCTCAAGAGCTCGGGGGCCGATCCCGTGCAGTCACTGGCGTCGGTCGATGCCTTGTCCGGGTCGCGGTCAGTGCTCTACACCAACAGGCAGTGGTTCAACACCTCCCTCTCCGTGGGCCAGAACGCGTTGCCAGCATCGATGCGCCACTTGGTGATCTCGGGGACGGCGGCAACGGAGGTGTTCGACTTGGGAGGGACGCCTGAGCTCGTCGTGGGCGTGCCCCTCACCACCGTCCATGCCAGCTACTTCGAGGTCTTCTCCCTCGACGAGCTGGCCGGCACCTTGCGGGTCCTGGCCCTGGCGCTCGGGGCGGCGGCCGTGGTGACCACGATCGCCGGCGCGGTCGTGGGACGTTGGGCCAGCGGCCGGGTCCTGCGCCCGCTGGCCGGGATCTCCGAAGCGGCGGTGGCCATCGCCGGGGGGCAGTTGGGCACCCGGGTGGAGGCGGGGGACGATGCCGACCTGAAGGCACTGGCCAGCTCGTTCAACCGTATGGCCGGGAATCTCCAGGGACGGATCGAGCGGGAGGCACGGTTCACGTCCGACGTCAGTCACGAACTTCGGTCCCCGCTCACCACGCTTTCTGCTTCGGTCGGAGTGCTCGAGACCCACCGGGACGAGCTGTCCCCTCAGGCTCAAAGGGCCCTGACCCTCCTCGACGCCGACCTGGCCCGGTTCCGACGCATGGTGGACGACCTTTTGGAAATCTCCCGGTTCGATGCCGGCTCCGCCGAGCTCTCGCTCGACGACGTCAGCCCTGGAGAGCTGGTGCGGCGGGCGGTTGCGTCCACCGTGCCCATCGGCGAGGACGGCAACCGCCAGCCGGTGGGCTTCGCGGTGGAGGTCTCCCCCGAGGTGGAGCCACTCCGCCTGCGGGTCGACAAGCGGCGCTTCGAACGGATCATGGCCAACCTGGTGGACAACGCCGGGCTCTACGGCGACGGCGTATCCCGGGTCGTGGTCGAGGCCCGGCCCGGCGCGACCGCGCTCGGACCTGAGCAGCTGCGTACCGAGCCGGTCACCGCCGTGCGCGTAGCGGTCGAGGATCACGGCCCCGGCGTGCCCGAGCTCGCCCGCCGGCATCTGTTCGAACGCTTCTACCGGGGCCGGGCCTCGGGGCGTCGGGGCTCGAGCGAAGGGACCGGCCTGGGCTTGTCGCTCGTGGCCGAGCACGTGCGACTCCACGGTGGGTCGGTGTGGATCGAAGATGCACCGGGCGGTGGAGCCAGGTTCGTGGTGGAGCTGCCCTTGGATCCCGAAGCGGCCGCGCCCGGTTTCGGGGGCTTCACGTCGTTGCCCGAAGCGGGCACTGAGGGCGGCAATGGCAATGACGCGGGCACTGAGGCCGGCAATGGCAATGACGCGGGCACTATGGCCTCGAACGGTGCGCCGTCGCCGTCGTCGAGGACGGAGAAAGACGCAGAAACGGGATCATGACCGGGACAGCACGGAGCCGCTCATCGTCTGGTCGAAGGACACGGAGGACCGCTGTCGTGGCCGTCGCTGGGCTGATCAGCGTGCTCACCGCCGCCTGCGGCATCCCAACCAGTTCGGGGCCACAGGCCATCGCCAAGGGCAACATCCCTTCCCGACTGCTCAGTCCCGGCTCCACAACGACGACCATCCCCAATCCGCCCCCGGTCTACGTCACCGAGCAGATCTACCTGGTCGACCCGAGCCTGCACCTCACACCCAGGAACCGGAACATCGCCCCACCGGCCAACCTCACCCAGATCGTCGACGCGCTGCTGTTGGGGCCCGTCGCAGCGGAGTCGGCCGAAGGGATCCAGAGCTTCGTCTCCAGTGGGTCTCCGTTGACGGGTGCCAACCGGGCGGTCGTCACCGTGGCCAACGGGATCGCCACCGTCAACTTCGCCACGAACCCCGTCCAAGTCGTCGGGGCTTCCCAGACGCTCTTGGCCATCGCCCAGGTGGTGTTCACCGTCACCCAACAGGCCAACGTGACGGGGGTGTTGTTCCAGATCGGCGGCGAGCCCATCGAGGTACCGATCGGGCCAAACGGGGCCCTGGTCCCCGGACCGGTCAACCAGGCCCAATATCAGGCCCAGGCACCGGTCACCACGGCGACGCCGTAGTCCTCTCCTCGGGCGGAGCCCCGCCCGTCCGGGACTCCTACGACCAGGCGACGCGGGGCGCGTCAGCCCACAGGTGCTCGAGGTCGTAGTACTCGCGGGCCTCTTCCAGGAAGACGTGCACGAGAAAGTCCCCGTAGTCCATGAGCACCCAGCGGGCGTCGTCCAGCCCCTCGATGCGGATCGGGGCTCGACCCTCGGCCTTTTTCAATTGCAGCTCCACCTCATCGGCGATGGTCCTGACCTGTCTGGCGTTTCCACCACTGGTGATCACGAAGGCCTCCGTGATGCCGAGGGCATCGCCCACGGACAGGATCACCGTACGCTCACCGAGCTTCGAGTCGGCGGCTCGAGCCGCCAGGAGGGAGTCGTCGGGGACCGCGGTTTGGGATTGGACCGCGACCGATCGGGCAGCTGCAGTTGTCAAAGGGGTCCTCCTTCTGGCGCCGGGGCGCCGTTTTTGTTCACAACGATGGGATCGACCCTGGAAGGCCTGAGCCGACGGCCACACCCGACGACGCGGGGGCGCCCGGGCGGTCACGGGCGATGCCGAGGATCATGATGGTAATGGCGAGCAGGGCGGCCACGACCACCACGCAGACGGCGGCGGTGATCTGACGCTTGCGCCTGGCCTCCCGCAGGGCGCGACGGCCGACGGCAGCCGGCGACCCATTCGGTTCATCGACCGTCATCGGGCCGGAATCCGCTGGAGGCTGGGGATAGGGAGCGAAGAGGGCGGCGGGAGCACCGGGCACGATATCCGCCTCGGCCGTATCGCTCTCGTTCAGCGTCGTCCATACGCTCATCTGCTCGTAGCGTACAGATTTCTGCCACGAATGCAACGGATGACGCCCTCAGGCACCAAACCGCCGACCGGTTCGCCCGCTTCCAGTCGGGCTCTGAGCTCCGTGCTCGACACGTCGAAGGGCGGGACCGGCACCGAGACGGCGTTCCATCCCGGCGGGGGTTTCTCCCGGGTGGACCCGGGACGGTCCACCACCACCAGCACCACCGACTCCTGCAGGGCTGCTTCGTTATGCCAGGTCGGGAGGTCGGGCACCACGTCCGCCCCCACCACCAGGAACAACTCGGACCCGGGGTAGAGACCGTGGAGCTGATCAACGGTGTCCACGGTGTAGGACGGCCCACCCCTGTCGATCTCCAGCCGACTTGCCTCCAGCCCGGGACGGTCAGCCACCGCGGCCTCCACCATGGCCAGGCGGTCCTCGGCCGGGGTGACCGATCGGGTTCCCTCCTTCTGCCACGGCTCGTTGGCCACCACCAAGAGCGTCCTGTCCAGGTCGAGGGTGCGGTGGACGGCCTCCGCCGTCTCCACATGGCCGGCGTGGATGGGGTCGAAGGTTCCGCCGAACACCCCGATGCGCAGGTGCCGGTCCACCCTCAGGTGCCGGTGAGACGGGCGACCACCGGGGCGAAGGCCTCGTACCCGGCCTCCTGGATGACGACGTAGGAGATCCCCAGCTCCTCTCGCCGCCGCTGCAGGGTCTCGGCGATCTCGTCCACCGTGCCCACGAGGGCTATGGGGATCTCCGCCATCGCCTCGGGCGAGGTCGAGAACAACGGGGCCATCTGCGCCAACACCTCGCGGCCGTTGGGCACCACCTGCACCAGGAAGGTCAGAACCTGGAGCTCGAGCTGGTCGAAGCGCTCGCCGGCCGCGGCCCGGACCCAGTCGACCCGCTGACGGTAGAACTCGACCAGGGCGTTGGCCGCCACCTCGGGACCGATGGTGCCGGCGGCCAGGTTGGGGTTGATGCCCACGATGTCGGCCTCCCGGCCGGCGAAGGTGAGGACCCGCTGACCGCCGCCGCCGATGATGACCGGGGGATGGGGACGCTGGTGAGGGGTGGGGGCCCCCACCGCCTCGGTGACGGTGTAGTGCTTCCCGGCCAGCGTGGCTCGCCCCTCGGACCACAGGGCCTTCATGATGGCCAGGCTCTCCGCCATCCTGTCGATCCGGGTCCCGGGGGAATCGTTGGGTATACCCGACTGCTCGTAGTCCGAGGTCATCCAGCCTGCACCCAGCCCGAATTCGACCCGCCCTTCCGAAAGCAGATCGAGGGTGGCCACCTCTTTGGCCAGGACCACCGGATGGCGGTAGTCGTTGCCCAACACCAGTGAGCCCACCCGCAGGTCGGTGGTGGCCTCGGCGGCAACGGTCAGGGCCACCAGCGGCCCGTACTGGTCGCCGAAGTGGTCGGGGACGAACAATGTTGAATAGCCCAGTCCCTCGACGTTGCGGGCGGTGTCGCGCCAGGCGGCCCCCGAAGCGGCCTTGTTGAGCTGGACGGCGAAGCGAAATGGCACCATGTGACCGAGCCTAGGGCCACGCGTCCTACGCTGTGGAGGTGACGACGACCCGCTCCGGTGAGGCCTGGGCCCCCGACTCCTGGCGCCAGCGTCCGGCTGCGCAGCAGCCGGTCTGGCCCGATGATGCCGAGCTGAAGCGGGTCCACGAACAACTGTCATCGCTCCCGCCGCTGGTCTTTGCCGGCGAGGCGCGCCGCCTGACCAGCGCCCTGGGTGACGCCGCGCAAGGGCACGCCTTTCTGTTGCAGGCCGGTGACTGTGCCGAGTCGTTCACCGACTTCACCGCCGATGGGATCCGGGACAAGCTCCGGGTCATCCTGCAGATGGCCGTGGTCCTCACCTACGGCGCCGGTGTCCCGGTGGTGAAGCTAGGACGGATCGCCGGCCAGTTCGCCAAGCCGCGGTCGTCCCCGACCGAGCTGGTGGGGGGTGAGGTCCTGGACTCGTTCCGGGGCCACATGGTCAACGACGACCTGCCCGAGCGGGCCGCTCGGGTCCCCGATCCCGACCGCCTGGTCACCTCGTACCACCAGTCGGTGTCCACCCTCAACCTGCTGCGGGCCTTCACCAAGGGCGGCTTCGCCGACCTGGCCCAGGTCCATGCCTGGAACCAGGAGTTCGTGGCCTCCTCCTCCGAGGGCCGCCGCTTCGACGCCATCGCCAAGGGCATCGACCGAGCCCTTCGCTTCATGGGCGCCTGCGGCATCGACCTGGCCCGAGAGGACAGCCTTCACGAGGTCGACTTCTGGACCAGCCACGAGGCGCTCATCCTCGATTACGAGGAGGCCCTCACGCGGCGCGACTCGCTGACCGGTGATTGGTACGACTGCTCGGCCCACATGCTGTGGGTGGGCGAGCGCACCCGGCAACTCGACGGTGCCCATTGCGAGTTCCTCTCGGGCATCCACAATCCCGTCGGCTCCAAGGTGGGCCCGAGCGCAACCCCCGACGACGTGGTCGGTCTGTGCGAGCGGCTCAATCCCGAGCGGGTTCCCGGACGGGTGAGCCTGATCACCCGCTTCGGCGCCGATCACGTCGAGGGTTCGCTGCCCCCGCTCCTCCGAGCGGTCCGGGACGAGGGCCATCCGGTGGTCTGGGTGTGCGATCCCATGCACGGCAACACCATCAACGCCGAGGGCGGCAGGAAGACCCGTCGATTCGATGACATCCTCACCGAGATCAAGGGGTTCTTCCAGGCCCACGCCCAGGAGGGAACGTGGCCGGGCGGTGTGCACGTGGAGCTGACCGGGGACGACGTGACCGAGTGCCTGGGCGGCATGGAGGACATCGTCGAGGACCAGTTGCACCAGCGCTACACCACGGCGTGCGATCCCCGGTTGAACGCCCGCCAGTCCCTGGACCTGGCTTTTCGGGTGGCTGAGTTCCTGCGGGACTGACCGAACCGGCGCCGCTCCTCCATGGTCATTGACCTGGAGACCGTCGACGACAAGACTGTGCGCGACTCGATGACAGGCTTGCCGGCTTTTCAGCGGTGACGTCGGACCATTCCCCACCTTGGAGCTCATGAGAATCCGCGCCAATTCCCGACCGGCTCGCAGGACACCCATCTCTCGTCTGGGCAAGCTGGTGGCGGTGGCTGCCGCAACCGTCCTCGGGCTGTCGGTCGTCGCCGCCTCGGCCGCGGGCGCGGCCACGACGACCGCTGCCGGCGCGACGTCGACCGCCACGAACCGGGCAACACCGGCCCCGGCCACGCTGACGGCCAGCTCCAACCCGGCGCTCACCGTGCCGGCGTACTGGACGGTGGCATCCGACGGCGGGGTCTTCTCCTTCGGCGGTGCTCCCTTCTTCGGGTCCGAGGGCGGCTCGCATCTGAATGCTCCGGTCGTGGGCATGGCCGCCACCAGCGACGGCGGCGGCTACTGGCTGGTGGCCACCGACGGTGGCATCTTCACCTTCGGCGACGCCGGGTTCTTCGGCTCCGAGGGGGGGACGCCCTTGAACCAGCCCATCGTGGGCATGGCCGCCACCCCCGACGGCGGGGGCTACTGGCTGGTGGCCGCCGACGGCGGCATCTTCACCTTCGGCGACGCCAACTTCTACGGCTCCGAGGGGGCATCGCCCCTCACCGCTCCGATCGTGGGCATGGCGGCCACGACCGACGGTCTGGGCTACTACCTGGTGGCCGCGGACGGCGGCGTCTTCAACTTCGGCGACGCCGTCTCCTACGGGTCGATGGCAGGGTCAACCCTCAATGCGCCCGTGGTGGGGATGACGGTCACTCCCGGGTCGGGCAACACCGACACCGGCTACATGTTGGTGGCCGCCGATGGTGGGATCTTCGGGTTCGGGGCCATCAACTACTTCGGCTCCGAGGGCGGAGCCCATCTCAACAAACCGGTGGTGGGCATAGCCAGCACCCCCGGCGAGGCCGGCTACTGGGAGGTGGCCACCGATGGGGGCATCTTCACCTTCGGCAACGCCGGGTTCTACGGCTCCATGGGCGGCCAGACCCTGAACTCCCCCATGGTGGGCATAGCCGAAACCTTCGGGAACGGGACGGTCACCGATCCGCCACCCCCTCCCCCTCCCCCCCCCACCACCGCCACCGCCCCCACCGCCGCCGACGACGGGGCCGTCAACCACCTTGACCCCGGGCTCCTCGGGGTATGACGTGTCCGTGTTCAACTGCGGGAACCTGCCCCCCGCCGGAGGAGTCAACATCGTCCAGGTGACGGGCGCCTCGTTGTCGGCCACGAACTCGTGCCTGGCCCAGGAGGCGACATGGGCCGGTTCGGGCCTCAACCTCTACATCTTCTTGACCTTCGGGACATCGAGTTCCTCGTCGCTCTGCAACGGCAACGTCAACGTCTATTACTGCTACGGATACCAGGCCGGTCAGTACGCCTTCGGCCAGGCCCAAGCCGCAGGGGTGGCCACCGACGTCAACTGGTGGCTCGACGTCGAGCAGACCACCGGTACCGGACTGCCCGCCTGGTCCTCGACCACCCTCCAGAACGACCAGCTCATCCAAGGCGCCCACGACGGCCTGGCCGCCGCCGGCGCGGGCAACGTGGGCATCTACGCCAGCCCCGGGAGTGGATGGCCACAGATCGCCGGCAACTGGCCCGTCGACTATCCCTACTGGATGGCCACGTGGACCACCAGCGGACCCAACAGTTGCGGCACCGTGGCCGGGTGGCAGCAGAAGACAGCGGGGCTTCCCACGGGCGGGGTCCCCATGGTGCAGTGGACCGACAACGTATTCAACGTGAGCACGGGGGCCGTCGACGGCGACTACGTCTGTTGAGCTACGCCCCGACGGTCTGGGTGCCGACCCGCGCCGAACCAGGCGAAGCCCACAGCGCCCCGGCGACCAGGTGTGCGCTGTCGTTGTAGCCCAGCAGGCGCCAGCGGCCGTCGTCGACCTCCCAGGAGGTGAGCGAGGCGTGCTGGGTCCGCAGCTGCAACCGTGCCCCCTGCCGTCCTCCCGCCACCGGCAACAGGCCCAGCAGTGATGCCTCGATGACCCCGGCGTGGCACGCCACCACCACCAGCTGGCCTGGGTGCCGGTCGGCCAGCGTCATCAACATGTCGGCGGCCCGGTTGACGAAGCCCGTCCAGCTCTCGCCCCCGGGGGCAATGACCTGATCGGGGTTCTCGTCCCAGTCCAGCTGGCCGAACCGTTCGCCGAACTCCGCCCAGGTCAAGGCGTCGGCCTCGCCGGGATGGAGCTCGCACAGGCCACACTCCGGGATCACCGAGAGCCCTGGTCCGTCGCCACCGACCAGGGCGGGAGCCAGGATCTCCGCCGTCTGGATGGCCCGGGGCAGCACGCTGGCGTACAGGGCGTCCGTCCCCACGAGCTCGCCGGTCACCGCCAAACGGTCCCGGAGCAACTCCACCTGTTGGATGCCCCGCTCGGTCAGCCCGGTGCAACCGGCGCGGCCACCGCAGACACCGGACACGTTGCACACCGCTTCACCGTGTCGGACCAGCACCAGACGGGTGGCCCGGTGCGAGGGCAGCGAGGTGGTCCGGATGCCCTCGGGAGGGGAGCTCAGGCTCAAGCCAGCTCGCCCACGAACCGCTCCAACTGCCGGAGCGTCCGGCATTCGACGACGTCGTCGCAATGGATGGCGTACTCGCTCACGATGGAGTCGCCCGAGTCCCAATAGGCGCGGGGCTCCGGGTTCAGCCAGTAGACGTGACGGGCCTTCTTCTGGATCTCCTTCACCACCCACGAGTGCGAGGCGTGGTAGTTGTTCCGGGCATCGCCCAACAGGAGCACGCTGGACTTGGCGTTGATCTCCTCGCCCCAGCGCTCCCAGAACACGGTGAGGGCGTGCCCGTAGTCGGAGTGACCGTCGACCCAGACGACGTCGGCTTCTGTGTTGATCCGGTGCACGGCCTCGGCCGGGTCGTCGGTGCCCTCGAAGAACCGGGTCACCTCGTCGATGCCGTCGATGAACACGAAGCTTCGAACCTTGGAGAACTGGGTGGCGATGGCGTGGACCAGATGGAGGGTGAACCGGGCGAAGCTGGCCACCGACCCGGAGATGTCGGCGATGACCACGATCTCGGGCTTGGAGGGCCTCGGGTACTTGAAGCGCGGATCCACCGGGACCCCGCCGGTGGAAAGCGAGTGGCGCACCGTGTTCCGGAAGTCCAGCGGGCCCTTTCGGCCGTGGCGGCGTTTGCGGGCCAGTCGCACCGCCAACTTCCGGGACAGCGGCTGGAGAGCCCCCCGCAACGCCACCAGCTCGTCCCTGGTGGCGTGCATGAAGTCGATGTCCTCGGGGAGCGGCTTGCGCAGCGACTTGGCCAGCGCCTCGCTGCCCCGGTCGGCCACCAACCTTCGGCGGATCTCGTTCTCGATCTCCTGGCGCAGCTTGTCGATACGCGACTGGTACTCGTCGCGCACCAACCGTTCCTCCAGCCCGGTGAGGCCCGAGGATCCGCTGCCGTCGGCGTCGCCTTTCCCCGGAGCCGGGGCGGCGCCGGTGCGGGCCTGTTCCATCAGGCGCTGCATCACCCCGTCGAGATCCAGGTTCCGCAACGTGCGGTAGAGGTAGTACGTACCCCCCACCGGTCGCCCCGCCTCCATGCCGGCAAAGCGGGCCACCGCGTGTCGGGCCACCGCGGTGATCATCGAGTCGTTGGAGCCGAGCAGGGCCTTGTACAACAGCTCGGCCAGCTCCTCGGGGGTCATGGCATCCTGACCGCTCCCCCCGCCGCGACCGCTTCCCTGGTTCCCGCTGTCGCCCGACGTCTTGGACTTGTCCTCGTTGGCCCGGCCCGCGCTGTTCTCGTCGATGGTGTACTCGGGGCCGCGCAAGGAGAAGTAGACCTCGAAGGCGGTGTCGAAGGCGTGCCAGTGGGACGAGGACTTCACCAGGCTGGCGCCCAGGGCGAACTTCAGCGCCTCGCGGTCCTCCAAGGGGACGTGGCGCATCGCTTCGGCCGCGTCGAGGTGCTCGGTCAGAGAGACGGGTATGCCGGCAGCCCGCAGCTCGGACACGAACCCCGAGAGCACATCGAGCATGGTGTTCGGTCCCGCTTCAGTCTGCGATGTCGACCGAGGCCAGCTCTTTGGCGGCACGGTCGATATCGGCCCGGTACTTCAACAGGATGTGCAGGGTGTCGCGGGCCTGCTCGGCGTCGATCGACTCCACCCCCAGCACCACCAGGGTCCGGGCCCAGTCCAGGGTCTCGGAGACCGACGGTGACTTCTTCAGCTCCAGCGTCCGGATGGATCGCACGATCCGGGCCACCTGGTCGGCCAGCTCGGCGCTGATCCCGGGGACGCGGGTCTGGATGATGGCCCGCTCGCGATCGAGATCGGGGTAGTCGATATGGAGGTAGAGGCAGCGCCGCTTCAACGCCTCGGACAGCTCGCGGGTGTTGTTCGAGGTGAGGAAGACCAGGGGGATCTGTGTGGCCCGCACCGTGCCCAGCTCGGGTATGGACACCTGGTACTCGGAGAGGATCTCGAGCAGGAGGGCCTCGGTCTCGAGCTCGACCCGGTCCACCTCGTCGACCAGCAGCACCACCGGCTCGGGCGAACGGATGGCCTCGAGGAGGGGCCGGGCGAGTAGGAATTCCTCTGAGAAGATGTCCTCTTCGAGCTGCTGCCACGACTGGTCCGAGTCGGCCTGGATCCGCAACAGCTGCTTTTTGTAGTTCCACTCGTAGAGGGCTTTGGACTCGTCCAGGCCCTCGTAGCACTGGAGCCGGATGAGACGGCTGCCCGTCATCCGGGCCACCGACTTCGCCAGCTCGGTCTTCCCGGTGCCCGCCGGACCCTCGACCAGGATGGGCTTGGCCAGGCGGTCGGCCAGGTAGACGACCCCGGAGATGCCCTCGTCGGCCAGGTAGTCGACGCCGGCCAGCCCGGAGCGCACCCCGGCGATGGAGTCGAACCGGGGCTCACCGGCGGTGGGGAAGCCGGTGGCGTAGTTGCTCGGATTGTCTGTGGTCATCGGCGTACCTGCCCTTGTCCGTGCACCACATATTTGATGCTCGTGAGTTCCCGCAGGCCCATCGGCCCCCGGGCATGAAGTTTCTGCGTGGAGATGCCGATCTCGGCCCCCAAGCCGAGCTCCTCACCGTCCACGAAGCGGGTCGACGCATTGACCAGGACAGCCGCAGCGTCAACTTCGGAGGTGAATCTATCCGCCGCGGCCAGGTCTTCGGTAATGATCACCTCGGAGTGACCCGTCCCGAACCGGGCGATCCGGTCCATGGCCTCGTCGATGTCACCGACCACGGCCACCGACAGCTTCGGTCCTAAGAACTCGGTGGCGTAGTCCTCGTCGGTCGCCGGGCTCACCCCGGCGAGCAGCGATCGGGTGGCATGGTCCCCGACCAGCTCGACCCCGCCGAGGGCGCGGGCCACACGGGGCAGGAACGCCGCAGCCACGTCGCGGTGGACGAGGAGCGACTCGGCCGCGTTGCACACGCCGGGACGATGGGTCTTGGCGTTGACCACGATGGCCTCGGCCACGTCGAGGTCGGCACGGGCGTCCACGTAGACGTGGCAGTTGCCGTCGCCGTCGATCACGTAGGGCACGGTGGCGTGCTCCAGGATGGTGGCGATGAGCGAGGGCCCGCCCCGAGGGATCAGGCAGTCGATGACGCCGCGGAGGCGCATGAACTCGACAGCGGACTCCCGGCTGGTGTCGGAGACCAGGCCGACGGCATCCTCGGTCAGTCCGGCCTTGGCCAACCCGGCCCGGAGGAGCGAGACGATCGCCGTGTTGGACTCGATGGCCGCCGAGGAGCCCCGGAGGAGCACGGCGTTGCCCGACTTGAGGCACAGCCCGGCGGCGTCGCTGGTCACGTTGGGCCGGTTCTCGTAGATGATGCCGATCACCCCGAGCGGCGCCCGCACCCGCGTCACCCGCAGCCCGTTGGGTCGCACCCACCCTTCGACCACCTCACCCACCGGATCGGGGAGGTCGGCCACCGAGCGGAGGCCGCGGGCCATGCCCTCGATCCGCTCGGGGGAGAGGCGCAGGCGGTCGAGGGTGGTGGCATCCGCCCCGGCGGCAACGGCCCGGGCCATATCGGTGCCGTTGGCCTCGAGCACCTCGCCAGCGCGCCGCTCGATCAGGTCGGCTGCACAGCGAAGGGCCTCGTCTCGGACCGCTGACGAGGCTCGGGACAGGGCCCGGGAAGCCTCCCGGGCGCGTTGGCCGAGCTGGGCCACGGTGGCCGGGGGTTCGGAGCTCACCTCTCTAGCGTACCGTTGCGCCCCGGTCGCCCTATCCCAGGACGACGAGGTCGTCCCGGTGGACGACCTCGTGGGACAGGTTCTCGGGCAGCTCGGAGGTCCGCCGGCCGGCCCACGATCTGATCTGTGACGAGGGATGACGCACCAGTCCCTTGGCGAATACCGCTCCGTCAGGGCCGATGATCTCGACGGCGTCGTCGGGGCCGAACTCTCCTCGCGCCGACACCACGCCGGCGGGGAGCAGGGACGTGCCCCGCTCCACCAGGGCGCGGCGAGCCCCCTCGTCGACCACCACTGTTCCCGAGGCCCCGATGGCAAAGGCGATCCAGAGCTTGCGGGCGGGCAGCCGGCGCTCGCGGGGCCGGAACCGGGTGCCCACTCCCAGCGTCCCGGAGATGACCGAGGTGAGGATGCCCTCTCGCGAGGCGTCGGCGATGACCGCCTCCACCCCCGACCAGGTGGCGATCTTGGCTGCGGCCAGCTTGGAGGCCATGCCCCCGCTGCCGGCCTGGGATCCCGGCCCTCCGGCGATCAGTTCGAGCTCGTGGTCGATCTCCACCACCTCTTCGATGAGCGTGGTCTCGGCCGTGAATCTCGGGTCGCCGGTGAGCAGGCCGAGCGTGTCGGTCAACAGCACCAGCAGGTCGGCACCGACCAGGTGGGCGACGAGGGCGGCCAGCCGATCGTTGTCGCCGAACCGGATCTCCTCGTCGGCCACGGCATCGTTTTCGTTGACCACGGGGACGATGCCCAGATCGAGCAGGCGGCCCAGGGTCTGCCGGGCGTGGAGGTACTGGCTCCGGTGGACGAAGTCGAGCGGGGCCAACAGGACCTGGCCGGCGATCAGCCCCAGGCTGGCCAGGTTGTCGCTCCACACCCGCATGAGCTGGTGCTGGCCGACGGCGGCGACGGCCTGCAAGGTGGCCGGGTCCGAGGGTCGGGGGGCACCCTCGGCCAGGGTCCTCCAGCCGGCGGCGATGGCTCCCGAGGTGACCACGACCACGTGGTGCCCGTCGGCCCGCACCCGGGCCACCTCGGCGGTCAGCTTGGCGATGGCATCGCCGTCGATGGCGCCGTCCTCCGTGGTGAGCGAGGACGAGCCGATCTTGACCACCACCGTCCGGGAAGCGCTCAAGACCGACGCTTCCTGCGACTGGGGGCATCGCCGGTGAACTCGGGCTGGTCCCGGTACCACGTGAACGAGAGGCCCCCGATGTGCACGAGATCGCCGTCCTTGGCGCCGGCCCGGGCCAGCAGGCGGTCAACACCGAGGCGGCGGAGCCGATCCTGGATGTAGGCGGCCGCTTCATCGGTGGTGACGTCGTTGAGCGAGACGGCCCGCTCGGCCCCCTTTCCGATCACGGCGAAGACTCCGTCGTCGACCTTGTCCACGATGATGCCGCCGGGGAGGGGCCGGTGGATGACGATGGTCCCGTCTCCCTCGGGCACTGCGTCCCGGGCCTCGGTCACCAGGCGGGACAGGGCGCCGAGCAGCTCGGGGATGCCCTGCCCGGTCACCGCCGAGATCAACAGGTCGGGGACGAGCGTCGCCGACTCGCTCTCGTCGGTTGATCCCGGGGGGTCGGGGCTCCCGGGTGTGCAGGAGACCACGCCGGATGTCCCGGCTGTGCCGGAGACCACGCCGGATGTCCCGGCTGTGCCGGCGACCACGCCAGCTACGTCGGCTTTGGAACCGACCACGAATCGGGGGCGATCGAGCAGCTCGGGGCGGTAACGACCCAGCTCGTCGAGCAGCACCCGACCCTGCTCCTCGGGGGTGATGCCCGTCACCGGCTCCAGCTCGAGGAGCACCAGGAGGACCCGGGCCCGGGTGACGTGGCGGAGGAATCGGTGTCCGAGGCCCTTGCCGTCAGCCGCGCCCTCCACCAACCCGGGGATGTCGGCCACGGTGAAGTTGACGTCGTCTGCGGTGCGCACCACGCCCAGGTTTGGCTCCAAGGTGGTGAACGGGTAGTCGGCGATCTTCGGCTTGGCCGCCGAGATGCGCGAGATGAGGGTGGACTTGCCCACGTTGGGAAAGCCGACCAGGGCCACATCGGCCACCAGGGCCAGCTCCATGTCGTACCACTGCTCATGGCCGACCTCGCCCTGTTCGGCAAAGGCCGGGGCCCGACGCCGGTTGCTCAGGAAGGACGCGTTCCCCCTGCCCCCCCGGCCGCCTTCGGCGGCCATCCAGCGGTCGCCCGGCCCCACCAGGTCGGCCAGCACCGTCCCGTCGCTGTCGGAGATCTTGGTTCCCACCGGGACGAGGACCTCGAGATCGGGGCCGCGGGCTCCGTGCTTCTTCTTGCCGCCGCCGTGACCACCGTTGCCCGCCCGCCGGTGGGGGTGGTCCCGAAAGGCCAGCAGCGAGGACTGGTTGGTCGTGGCCACCAGCCACACGTCCCCTCCTCTGGCACCGTCGCCGCCGTCTGGACCCCCCTTGTCCACGTGCGCCTCTCGCCGGAACGAGACCGCGCCCGCCCCCCCGTCGCCCGCCTTTACGTGGATCTGTACCTCGTCGACGAAGCCGGACATTCCGTCGATCCTAGGGCCAGGACCACGTCGTCCCTGCTGACGAACGATGCCGCCGGTCAATCGGAGTCTTGGGCACCGCCGGATCGCCCGGTTCAGCCCTCCTCGAGCAGGTCGCGACGCAGGTGTTCCATGGCCTCAACCACACCGAGCCGCTCCTCCAGTGCCTCATAGCTGCCGTGCTCGGCCCTGACCTCGCTGAGGAACTGCTCCATGGTCTCGGGGACGGCATGGAGGATGGCCGGCGCGAACTGCTCGACGACGTCGGCCACGTCGGCGTGCTCGGCCTTCAGGCGAGCCAACAGCTCGTTCATGGCCGGTCCGGAGAGGGCGTAGTCCTCGGCGATCACCGTGTCGGGCACGCCCAGGAAGGCCAGGATGAGGGCGGACAGGACCCCGGTCCTGTCCTTGCCCGCACTGCAGTGAAAGACAGCGGGAAGGGCGCCCGGTGCAGCCAGGATCTCGATGGACTGCTTGAGCACGGCTGTACCGCCCGACAACATGTCGGCGTACCGGGCAGCCACGAACGAGGCCTCCGCCCACGACGGCAGCTCCTCCGGAGAGGGCAGGACATCGGTGAGCGGCAAGCTGTAATAGGCCACCGGCAGGGCGTCGACGGGGAACGACCCCCGTTCCTGGACCTCGTCGCGGGTGCGCAGATCGATGACCGTGGCCAAGGACAGGTCGCGCAGCAGCGAACGGTCGTCGTCGCTCAGCCGGCTGAGCCCGTCGGCCCGGAACAAGCGACGCCACCGCACCCGACGGCCGTCAGCGACGCGGTACCCACCCAGGTCGCGGAAGTTCACACATCCTTCGACGGGAAGTCGGCGGGAGGGGTCACCGCCGGCGGGCACAGCGGACACGCCGGTGCTCTCCCTCGAGGTCACGGGCGGGGGCTTACTGGTGGATGCGAGCTCGGTCAGACCCGAGCTCAGTCGGCGGTGACCACGTCGACCAGCTTGCGGCCCTTGCGGTGCCCGAACTGCACGGTGCCGTCGGCCAGGGCGAACAGGGTGTCGTCGCCGCCACGGCCCACGTTGATGCCGGGATGGAACTTCGTGCCCCGCTGGCGGACGATGATGGCGCCCGCCTGCACCGAGGTGCCGCCGAAGGTCTTCACGCCCAGGCGCTGTGCGTTCGAATCGCGTCCGTTTCGGGTGGAACCGCCACCTTTGGTCTTGGACATGGCAATGACTCCTTTTGCGGGTCGGTCAGCTCGCCGACGAGATCGCAGTGATCTCGATGGTGGAGTACCGCTGGCGGTGACCCCAGCGCTTGGACTGGTTCGACTTGTTCTTGTAGGTGTAGCCGCGGATCTTCGGACCCAGTTCCTCGCCCACTACCTGGGCGGTGACCGACGTGCCCGCCAGGGCCTCGGGGGTAGCCAGGACGGTGTCGCCGTCGACCACCATGATGGGCCGGAACGCCACCTCGGTGCCGGGGCCCTGCCCCAGCAATTCCACACGGAGCTGCTGGCCTTCGGCCACCCGCTCCTGCTTTCCTCCGGTCTGGATCACGGCATACATAAGAGCGACACTCTACCAGCTGGGGACGAAGGCGCCGGAGGCAGCCAGATCACCGGTGGGGAATCAGAGCTCGCTCTCGTCGAAGATGATGCCGCGACCGGCGCAGACCTCACAGATGGTGGACATCGACTCGATGAGGCCCTCGGACACCCGCTTCCTGGTCATCTCGACCAGGCCGAGCTCCGAGATGTCGAACACCTGGGTCCGGGTCTTGTCCCTGGCCAGGGCGGACCGCAGGGCGCTCGACACCTTGTCCCGGTTCTCACGGATCTCCATGTCGATGAAGTCGATGACGATGATCCCGCCGATGTCCCGCAATCGCAGCTGGCGCGCCACTTCTTCGGCCGCCTCCAGGTTGTTGCGGTAGACGGTCTCCTCCAGGTTGGTCTTCCCCACGTTCTTGCCCGTGTTGACGTCGATCACCGTCAGCGCCTCGGTCCGGTCGATGACCAACGAGCCGCCCGAGGGCAGGAAAACCTTCCGGTCCAGGGCCTTGTGGAGCTGCTCGTGCACGTGGAACCGCTCGAAGATGGGCAGCGGCTCCTCGGCCGGGTCGTAGTACTCGACGCGATCGGCGAGCTCGGGGTTCACCGCGCCCACGTAGTCGCGGACCTGCTCGTAGAGGGTCAGGTCATCGATGACCACGGCCCGGTACTCGCGGTTGAGCTCTTCGCGGATCACCCGCACGGCGATGTCCGGCTCCTGGTAGAGCAGAGCGGCGCCGGAGCCCTTGATGGAATCGGCGGCGATCCCCTCCCATTCGCCCACCAGGCGCTCCACGTCGTGGCTCAGCTCCTCGGCGCTGGCCCCGGCCGCGGCGGTACGGACGATGAGCCCGTGGCCCTTTGGCCGGACCGCGTCGACGATCTTGCGGAGGCGCTTGCGCTCGCCGTCGTCGAGCCGCTTGGAGATGCCGTAGGCGGTGGAGTTGGGGACGAGGACCACGAAGCGGCCGGGCAGTGAGACCTCCTGGGTCAGGCGCGCCCCTTTGGCCCCGATGGGGTTCTTGGTCACCTGGCACAGGATGGTCTGGGCCGGCCGGAGGACGTCTTCGATCCGGGGCTGGCCCGAGGCTCCTGACTCCACGTCGTCGGTGTCGTAGCGGACGTCGCCCCGGTAGAGGACGGCGTTCTTGGGCGTCCCGATGTCGATGAAGGCGGCCTCCATGCCCGGAAGCACGTTCTGTACCCGGCCCCGGTAGATGTTCCCATCGATCTGGGTGTCGTCATCGGTGGCCCGGGACACGTAGTGCTCCACCAGCGTGCGCCCCTCGAGCAGGGCGATCTGGGTCAGATGCGGCTGCACGTGCACGGCGATCATGTACCGGCCGACGGCCTTGCCCCGGCGCTCGCGGCCCCCTCGCCGGCTCGAGGCCCTGTCGCCGTCGGCGGACCCTTGGCCGTTGTCGGCACCCGGCAGGGCCTGTGGGCCCTTCGACGCCGGCGTCCGTTTCGTCTCGGCCAGCTCGGTGCCCGGCTCGCCCGAGTTGCGGGCGAGATCGCGCCCTCCTCCGTTGTTGCCCGGGCGTCGGCCGTTCCCCGACCGGGTTCCTTCGGCGGCTCCTCCGGCGGCGGCTCCTCCGGCGTTGCGGGGGGCCTGCTCCGGGTTCACCACCGGTGTTCCGGGGCGGGTGTCCCCGATCTTGGGCCGCGACAGGGCCCCGGACGGTCCCGGAGCAGTCGGGCCGGCGGTCTCTCGGGCCTGGTCGCTGGGTGCAGCAGTGCCACCGGCCTGGATCCCTTGGGTAGCGCCGGTGGTGACCGAAGCGACCGGCTCGCCCCCGTCACCAGCGCCCTCGCCCCCGCCTGCCTCGGGACCCCCGGATACATCGGCGCCAGAACCGGGGCCCACTCCCCCTGGGTTGGCCCCGGTGCCACTTCGACCACGTCCTCGGCCGCCCCGAGACCCGCGCCGTCGCCGGTTCTGGCCGGTCCTCGGGGCCCCGGTGGGACTCGAGCCGTCGTCCCCTTCTGCGGAGGTCGACGGGGCAGCGTCACTTGAGTTGTTTACTTGGGGGCGAGGGGTGCTATCACTCGCTTCCGTCGCACGGACGGCGTCGTTCTCGATGGGCGCGGTCGACGGCCCCGGCGTCTCGGTCGGGGTCTCGACCGGCTGCCCGGTCGTTGCTTCTGACATCGAATTCCCTTCTCATACTGTTCACGATGCACGCACGCTGGCGTACACGGCGCGGTCGGGCTCCGAAGGGATGGCCCGAAGTGCAAGGGGCTCCCATCGGGCGCCGTCGCGCTCGATCCACTGTTGTGTCCTACAGGCCCGGTCGAGCACCGGCAGGGTGCCGATCTCGTCCTCACCCACTCCGGTCCCGCCTGTCCTACTGCCGTCCCCACCCGGGGATCGGCCCACGGCCACGAGCCCGGCGACCAGTTCGCGAGGCCTGACCCCTCGTGGTTGGGTCACCAATTCGGCGATGAGCTCCACGCCATGCTGGTTCCCTCGATCCAGCCCCCAGCCCACCAGGGCCTCCTGGTCTGTCCGGTCAGAAACGGAAAGAGCAAGGACCGACGGTCGGAGGTCGTCGTCGGCCTCTCGTCCTTTGCGCTCCCGACGGATCGGGACCACCGATGCCTCCAGCAGAGCGGCCGTGCGCTCGGCCAGGGCCTCCCTGGTCACACCGGTGAAGTTCATCACCCACGAGCAGGAGGTCACCTGCTGCTGGAGCGAGCCGATCTTCGGATCGACCACCGCCGACTCGTTCACGGTGACTCCCTCGGGAAGGAGGGGCGTGAGCTGGGACGGAAGGTCGTCCACGTCCACCGAGGCCGTCTCCGGCCGACCAGGATCGAGGGCGACGTCCAGATACTCGGCGATCGACTCAGCGCAGGTGGGGAGGGCAAACCCGAAGCTGAGCTGAGGGCGGGGCGAGAATCCCTCGGTGTAGGCCAGAGGGAGGCGAGCCTTGCGCAACGCCCGCTCCCACATCCGAGCCACGTCTCGTTGGCTGGTGAAGCGCACTTTGCCCACTTTCGAGAAGCGGAACCGGATGCGCACTTCAGCCTTTCCCTTCTCCCACCAACACGGCAGGACTCACGTCGGCAGCAGTAGCCGAACCGGCGCCGACTGGCGCCGTCACTAGAAATCGTACCGGTACCTGACCCCCGGTGGAGAGATCTTGGCCCGTGCCCTGGCTTCCGCCGGCCGGTGGCACCGCTGATGCCACCACGTGCTCGATCCCGAAACCGGTGCAGGCGCCGCAGTCGTAGCAGGGCGTCCAGCGACAATCTTCCAGGCCATGGGCGTCGAGGGCGTCCCTCCAGTCCTGCCACAGGAAGTCCCGGTGCAACCCGGCCGAGATGTGGTCCCAGGGCAGGGCCTCGTCCTCGAGCCGATGGCGGTACACCGCCTGCTCCAGCGAGAGGCCGTGGGCGGCCAGGGCGTCGGTCCACAGCTGCAGGTCGAAGTGCTCGGACCACTCCTGGAAGGTGCCGCCGGCCCGCCAGACGTCCTCGATTACGGCGCCCGTCCGGCGGTCGCCACGGCTGGCGATCCCTTCCACGGCGGTGGCTTTGGGATCGTGCCAGCGAATGGTCAGCCCCCGGACCCGACGCGCAGCCTCGCGGAGGAGGTTGACCTTGCGGCTCAGCTCCTCCACCGTGTTCTGACCGAACCACTGGAACGGGGTCTGGACCTTTGGGACGAACCCGCCCACCGAGGCGGTGATGGTCACGCTGTTGTGGTAGCGCTTGCCGATCTCCACGCACTGGCGAGCCAGGGTGACGATGCCCAGGGTGTCCTCGTCGGTCTCGGTGGGCAGGCCGATGAGGAAGTAGAGCTTGACCCGTCGCCATCCCTGGCTGAAGGCGGCATCCACCGCGGCGTAGAGGTCCTCTTCGCGGATCAGCTTGTTGATCACCTGGCGCATCCGCCAGGTGCCGCCCTCGGGAGCAAAGGTCAGGCCCGTCCGGCGCACCCGCTGGATCTGTGCGGCAGTTCCCACCGTGAACGCGTCCACCCGCAGGCTGGGGAGGCTGACCGATACCTGTCCCGAGCACGACGGATCATCGATGATCGACGTCACCGTGTCCTCGATGCCCGAGTAGTCGGCGCTCGACAACGAGGTCAGGGCCACCTCGTCGTAGCCGGTTCGGTCCAGGCCGCGGCTGACCATGGTGCGGACCTGTTCGGCCGGACGCTCGCGGACCGGCCGGGTGATCATCCCGGCCTGGCAGAAGCGGCAGCCCCGGGTGCATCCCCGGAACAGCTCCACGTTCAACCGGTCGTGGACCACTTCGATGAGCGGCACCAACTGCTGCTTGGGGTAGGGCCACGCACCCAGGTCCGAGATGGTCCGCTTCTCGACCCGCTCGGGCGTCTCGGCGAAACGGGGCACCGTCCCGACCAGGGCGGGCAGGCTCGATCCGGCTGAGTCGTCCCGGTCTGCTTGGCCTACGTGGTCTGCGTGGCCGTCCGTCTCGCCCGCACGCGCGTACTCGGGCTGGTAGCACCACGGGACATAGACCCCGGGCACCTGGGACAGGGCACGGAGAAGCGCCTCACGCGTGCCGGGCTCGGCATCGCCGCCGTCGATGGGCCGGTCAGCCTTCCAGGCGGCCAGCACGTCGTTGAGCTCGCCGATGACCTCCTCGCCATCGCCCAGCACGAAGCAGTCGACGAAGTCGGCCAGGGGTTCGGGGTTGAAGGCGCAGTGGCCGCCGGCCACCACCAACGGATCCTCGAGAGAACGGTCGGCGCTGCGCACCGGCATCCCGGCCAGATCGATCAGGTTGAGGACATTGGTATAGGTCAGCTCGGCCGAGAGGTTGAAGGCCAGGACATCGAAGGCTCGGGCGGGCAGATGGTTCTCCAACGAGAAGAAGGGGATGCCGTGGGCCCGCATCTGCTCTTCCATGTCCACCCACGGTGCGTACGACCGCTCGGCCACGGCGTCGGTGCGCTCGTTGAGGATCTCGTAGAGGATCTGGAGTCCCTGATTGGGAAGCCCGATCTCATAGGTGTCCGGGTAGACAAGAAGCCAGGCCACGCTCCCGTCGACATGGTCGGGTGACTGAGCGCCCAATTCACCGCCGATATAGCGCGCCGGCTTGGTGACCTGGGACAAGAGCGGTTCGATCCGCGACCAGAGGGACTCCATCTGGTCCTCAGCTTAGGACGAGTGGCGGGAGCCCCTCGCCTTGTGGGCTCTGGTGGTATGGCTCGTGGGCTTGTAGGCGGCGCCCGTCCCGGTCGCCGTGCCCGGCGTCGTGTCCGTGCCCGGCGTCGTGTCCGTGCCCGGCGTCGTGTCCGTGCCCGGCGTCGTGTCCGTGGTGGGCGGCGTCGTGGCGGGCGTGGTGGTGGAATCGGGGGCCGTCGTGGCGGTGGAGCCGTCGGTGGTGGTCGTCGTCGATCCGGGTGCGGTCGTCGTGGTGGTCGAGGGCAGGGCGGCGGGCGCGGTGGCGTTCACCGACGAGGGAGGGGGCGACATGTTGACGGGCGTCACCGGGTGGGTAGCCAGGTAGTCGAAGATCTTGCGGACGACCGGGGCCGAGGCCTGGGCGCCATAGCCACCCTCGTTGATCTCGCTGACCACCACGTACTGGGGGTTGGGCTCGGGGCCGAACCCCACGAACCAGGAGGTCGGCTCCTGGCCGTTGACGCTGGCCGTTCCCGTCTTCCCGCCGAGGGTGAAGGCCGCCTGGTCCCAGCCCTGGAACACCTGCGAGCCGGTCCCGCTCGTGATCACGCCCTCGAAGCCAGCCAACAGAGCCTGTGACGTCGATGGCGACAGGGCCACGTGGCCGGTGACCTTGGGGGCGATGGTCGAGACGGTCTTGCCGTCCGGGCTGACCACTCCGGCGGCCACCTCGGGGGCGTAGCGCGTGCCCCCGTTGGCAAACGTGGAATAGGCCACCGCTTCCTGCAGTGGAGTGATGACCGTGCCGCCCTGGCCGAAGGCCAGCTCCATGTTGTCACCGGTGTACCAGGTGTCGTTGGGGAACGCGGTGGGATTCTCAGTGTGGAGCTTTTGACGAACCGACTCCGAGTCGACCCGGCCGATCGACTCGTTGGGAATGTCGATGCCGGTGGGCTGCCCATAGCCGTACTGGGCCGCGGTGGTCTGGATGGGATCGTTGCCGAATTGCGACCTTGCATCCCAGTACATCGCACCGATGTTGTAGAAGAACGTGTCGCTCGAGGCAGTGATGGCCTGGGTGACATCGATGTCCCCGGCCGGCGAGTCCCCGATGTCGTCCTTCAGCGTGCACCCTGCCCCGCCGGTGCACCCGGGTGCCGTGAAGCTCCCGGTGTCGTCGAAGGTGTAGTTCGGGGTGATCAGGCCGGTCTGCAGGGCAGAGGTGGCCGTGGCCAGCTTGAAGGTCGATCCCGGGGCCAGCTGGGAGTTGATGGCCCAGTTGTTCTGGGCTCCGCTGGCCGTGAGGGCATCCAGATTTGCTTGGGAGATGCCACCGGTCCAGATGCTCGGGTTGTACGACGGATACGAGGACATGGCCAGGATGGCCCCGGTCTGGGGGTTCATCACCACCACCGCTCCGTTGATGGCCGGCGGCAGGGCGTTGTTGTCGGCCGCGTCAGGGGTCTGGCGCACCGTGGCGATCTGGGTGGCCAGGGCGTCGTCGGCTACTTGCTGGAGGCCCAGGTCGATGTTGGTGACCAGGTCGTTGCCCGACGTGGCCGGGAGGGTCTTCAGCGTGCCCACCACCTCACCCTGGGCGTCGACTTCGAGCTGCTGTTGGCCAGGCTTGCCTTGCAGGGCCGACTCGTACTGGTACTCGAGGCCACTTTGGCCGACCTGGTCCCCGGCCTGGTAGCCCTGGCTGGCCAGGGTCTTCAGCTCACTGGCGCTGATGGCTCCCACGTACCCGAGTGTCTGGGCCGCCGGGTAGCCGCCGGCTGCTGGCCCGGGAAACTCGGTTTGTGGGTAGTTCCGCTCCGTCGTCTGGGTGATACTCACCCCGGGAAACTCCGTGGGGTGCTCTTTGATGTAAAGCACGTCGGCCAGTTGCGCTCCGGTCACGGTGGCGATGGGCACCGGCTTGTAGGGGCTGTACTGCTTGTCGTTGATGACCTGGTTGACCTGGGCGACGGTTTCACCGAGGAGGGCAGCCAGGCTGCCGATCACCTCGGGGTTCTGCGCCGCGGTGACCCGCGACAGCGTGATCTGCTGGGTGACGATGTTGTTGACCAGCGGGGTGCCCGTGCGGTCCAGGATCTCGCCCCTGGTCGGCGGGATGCTCACGACCCGGATCTGGTTGGCCGAGACGGCATGAACGGCGGCGGGGGCCTGGAGCACCTGGAGGGCCCACAGCCGCAGCCCTAGCACTGCGAAGAGGGCGATGACCACCAGGCCGACGATGCGCAGTCGCAGCCCGGGGCGAGATGCGGTCGAGTCGGGGGCGTCGAGCATGGAACCCACCGACACCCGGTTCTTGTGGATCTTGGGCTGCTTGGCCACCTTGCGGGGACCGAACCGATCGCGCTCAGGTCGGAGGTATTGCTTCGACCCGGCGATGGGGTGGCGGAGGGAGCGTTTCACAGGCGCCTATCCTGGCGGTCCGGACCGGCAAAGTGGGCGCGGCCCCTCACACGGCTGGGCCCCCACAGCTCCGTCAACGGACACTTCCCATGGGGCCCACGACGCCGGGCATACCCTCGGCCGATACCTTGGGCAGCGCCCATCCGACCAGGCGAACGGCGGGCACGGCGATGATGGCATTGGCGATGGACACCACCAACACGATGCCCACGATGTCCACATGAAGCATCTGGGGCTGGCCCAGGATCGATCCCACGGCGGCGTAGGCCACCTCGTAGATGGCGCTCGCTCCGAGGGCGGCCAGCGGCGGCAGCCACCAGGCGGCCCGGTCCAGGGCCACGGTCGAGAGCCCGACTGCGAACCCGACCAGGCACCCGATCAGTGCAGAGAGGCCGAAGGGCGTGGGCAGGAAGAGGTCGGACACCATGCCGGCCCCGAAGCCCATGATGGCCCCCCGGGAGGGACCCCCGATGATTCCCGCCGCAATCGGAAGCATCACCATGATGTCGGGATGGATCCCGGCAATGTTGATGTCGAGCATGAGCGTCTGTTGCACGGTGACGAACAGCAACACCACCACGATGACCTTGGCCGCGTCCCTGACCGTCATGGTCCCCCCGTAGCAGCCGAAGAACCCGATGTGGCTGGTCCCCACAGGAGGACGGAGACATACCTGAGGTGGGCGAAGTCAGCAACCGGTTTGAGGGTCACCGTCTCGTCGTTGGCCGAGTTGCCGTTCTTGACCGACACCTTCTGGGCCACGGGTAGCCCAGGGGGGAACTCTGCGTCTTGGAGACCGCTGGTCACGAACGCCGGTCCCGACGGTATCGGGGTGTTGGCCGGGATGTACTGGGCGATCAGGGGCTTGCCCGCTCCCTGACCCTGAAGGACGGCGTAGAGGCTGGGGCCGTAGGCCACGCCCACCGTGGACTGCCCGTCGGTGAGCAGGCGCACGGTCGCCGTATTCTTGTTCGACACCACCACCTGGCCGATGAGGCCGCCGGTGGCTCCACCTGATCCCATCACCGGCATGCCCACCGCCACGCCCTCGTCACGGCCGACGCCGATGTCGATAGTGGCGGCGAAGTTCGACGAGTTGAAGTCGATCACTTCGGCCTTGACCTGATGGAGACTCTGGACGGTGGGGAGGTTGTTCAAGGCGCTGAGCGCCTGGAGCTGCTTGAGCGCC
Organism: uncultured Acidimicrobiaceae bacterium; assembly: GCA_963781305.1. Taxonomy (GTDB): domain Bacteria; phylum Actinomycetota; class Acidimicrobiia; order Acidimicrobiales; family RAAP-2; genus DASXMT01. The sequence continues at coordinate 218,565 of CAWAFL010000011.1, read as the reverse complement.
TGCGCCGCGTTGCCCTGCTCGGCCATCTGCTGGCGCAGCGATCCGATCTCGGCCTGGAGCTTCTGGTTCTGCTCGCGGACCGCGCCGTAGTGCACGGTCCCAGCCAAGAAGCTGCCGATCGGTCGGACGACAGCATCCACCCCCGAGCGGATGGGCGAGAAGGCGTCGGAGGCGACTGACTTCAGTCCGGAGGTGAAGCTACCCAGATCGCCACGGGCATCAAGGGTGATGATGGTGATCGAGATGAGCACCAGGATCAGGAGCGTTGTTCTGGGGCGGCGGAGCCGCCGCGGCTTCGCCACGAGTTACGAGCGGCTCGGTCAGCGGGCTGACGACGTGATCAGTACTTGCTTCAGCGCTTCGAATTCCTCGAGGCACTGACCGCTGCCGATGGCCACGCAGTTCAACGGGTCACGGGCTACGACGATGGGCATCCCCGTCTCCGACTGCAGCCGGCTGTCCAGGCCGTGCAGCAAGGCGCCGCCACCGGTCAGGACGATGCCTTGTTCCATGATGTCGGCGGCCAGTTCCGGGGGCGTGCGGTCCAGGGTCACCTTCACCGCGTCGACGATGGCCGACACCGGCTCCTCGATGGCCTTGCGGATCTCCTGGGTGGAGATCACCACCGTCTTGGGCAGACCGGTCACCAGATCGCGTCCTCGGATCTCGGCGTGCAACTCCTCCTCGAGCTCGTAGGCCGAACCCAAGGCGATCTTGATCTCTTCGGCGGTGCGCTCACCAAGGGCCAGGCTGTACTCCTTCTTCACGAACGAGACGATGGCCTCGTCCAACTCGTCGCCGCCGATGCGGATCGACTGGCTGGTCACAATCCCGCCCAATGAGATGACGGCGACCTCGGTAGTCCCGCCACCGATGTCCACCACCATGTTCCCGGTCGGCTCGTGGACAGGCAGCCCGGCTCCGATGGCCGCGGCCATGGGCTCCTCGATGATGTAGGCCTTGCGGGCGCCGGCGTACTCTGCCGCCTCCATGACCGCTCGCTGCTCCACGCCGGTAATGCCCGAGGGGACGCAGATCACCATGCGCGGCTTGGCAAAGCGCCGTTGGTGGACCCGGTGGATGAAGTAGCGGAGCATCTTCTCGCAGATCTCGAAGTCGGCGATGACCCCGTCCTTCAGCGGTCGGATGGCCTGGATATGACTGGGTGTCCGGCCGATCATGCGCTTGGCCTCGGCCCCCACGGCCAGGGGCCGGCCGTCCTTCACGTTCACGGCCACCACGGACGGCTCATTCAGGATGATGCCCCGGCCACGCACGTAAACCAAGGTGTTGGCGGTACCGAGATCCACAGCCATATCTCGGCCCAATAGAAAAAAGCGGTTGTCGGCCATCAGAGATGAACCCCTCCGTCGTAGAGCGGTCGGGTTGACGTTTCGCCCTGTGCTATCGCCCCGGATCCGCTGTTTTCGCGGGGCGCGCTACAGGACATCGTGGGCTCAAGGCTAGGGGAAGGAACGAGTGCGCACAAGGCACTGTACCTTAGGTGCCTCCAGGGACCGCCCGATCAGGGGCCTCGGCGGGAGCCATGCCGGGCCGGAAGAGGGGTCAGGCCAGGCCGGGAAAGAACAGTTCGATCTCCCGGGCCGCGGACTCCGGAGAGTCGGATCCGTGGACCAGGTTCTCCCCCACCTCGAGGGCCAGGTCACCCCGAATGGTTCCCGGAGCGGCCTCGAGGGGGTTCGTCGCACCCATGAGGTTCCGGACCACGGCATAGGTGTCATCGGGTCCCTCAACCACCATGGCCAGTGCCGGAGACCGGGTGATGAACTCGACCAGGCCGGGGTAGAAGGGCTTGCCCTCGTGCTCGGCGTAGTGGCGACCGGCCACTTCGACGGGAATGGTGCGTAGCTCGGCCGCCACCAGACGGAGGCCCTTGGCTTCGATGCGCCTGATGATCTCGCCGGAAAGACCTCGTTCGACGGCGTCAGGTTTGCAAATCACAAGTGTGTGTCCCACGAGGCGGGCAGGCTAGCCGACATCGGTTGGGATGCCGAATCCTCAGAGGCTGTCTCCGACCAGCCGGCGGCGCGCGTCGGCCACGACGTAGAGGGACCCGCAGATGATGCAGCGGTCCTCGGGCCCGGCACCGTCGATCGCCACCGTGACCGCTTCAGCGACGGTGGGCGCCGTTCGGACGTCCATGCCCAGACCCAGCGCCGCCTCCGCCACGATCTCGACAGGAAGGGCCCGCGGTGAGTCGGGGGCGCAGGCCACCAACGAACCGACGCCGGCGGTCTGGAGAGCCTCGAGCATGGCGACCGGGTCCCGACCGCGCAGCATGCCAACCACGGCCACCGCGTCACCCTCCACGGTGAACTCTTCGATCAGGGTACGGGCCAGCATGGTCATGCCGGCGACGTTGTGGGCACCGTCCACCACCACCAGGGGATGACGTCCGATGACCTCGAGCCGACCAGGAACCGATACCGACGACAGCGCCCGGTCGACCACGTCCTCGTGCAAGGGCGTGCCGAAGAAGGCCTCGACCGCGGCCAGGGCAGTGGCGGCGTTGTCGCCCTGGTGTGCGCCGTGGAGGGGTACGAGGACCTCGCCGTAGGAACCCTGTGGTGTCCGCAGGTCGAGCAGGCGGCCGCCCACCGCGACCCGGTTGGCCGTCCATCCGTAGTCCTCGCCCCGGACCCAGATTTCCTCGGCCCCGGCCTCGGTGGCCTTGAGCCGGAGCAGAGCCACCAGCGCAGGGTCTGTCTCCCCGATCACCACCCTCGACCCCTGCTTGAAGATCCCTGCTTTGTCACCGGCGATGTCGGCCAGGGTGGGGCCCAGCACCTCGGTATGGTCGAAGCTCACGTTGGTGATCGCGGCCACGTCGGCATCGATCACGTTGGTGCTGTCCCAAGTGCCGCCGAGACCCACCTCGACCACGGCGACGTCGACGGCCTCATCGGCGAACCAGGCGAAGGCAGCCGCGGTCAGCAACTCGAAGCGGGTCGGTCGATCGGACAGAAGCCCCTCGAGGCCGGCCAGGGTCTCCAAGACGGCCCGGAACGCGTCGTCGTCGATGGGCTCCCCGTTTCGGGAGATGCGCTCGTTCACCCGGTACAGGTTGGGGCTGGTGTAGGTGCCCACGGTCAGCCCCTGGGCCCCGAACAGGGCCGTGACCATGGCTGCGGTGGAGCCCTTGCCGTTGGTCCCGGTCAGGTGGACCGAGGGGTAGGCCCGCTGCGGGTCGCCCAGGATCCCCACGAGCTCGCGAATGCGATCCAGGGTGGGCAGGGCCCGACGGGTCGGGGCGATGGACTCGAAGTCGATGTGCGAGTCGAGCCAGGCGATGGCCTCGGGAAGATCGGTGAAGGGCATGGTGTCCTGGGACGTGGGGTCGCCGAGGGGCGATGACGCGCTTGCGCCCGTCGGGTCGAGGTGGGTCTGGGCCGGCTGAGCCCGGTTAGGACGCGGCCCGGCGGGTGCGGGTGGACTTGGTCGGTGGGTTGAGGGGCACCAGGGTGGGATGCACCTTCTCGAGGACCACGGCCCGGTCGACCACGCACTTCGAGACATCGGTCCGGCTGGGGAGGTCGTACATCACCTCGAGCAGCACCTCTTCCAGGATGGCTCGCAGGCCGCGGGCGCCCGTGCCTCGCAGCAAGGCCTGCTCAGCCACGGCCTCGAGGGCATCGTCGGTAAGCTCCAGCTCCACCCGGTCCAACTCGAAGACCCGCTTGTACTGCCGGGTGAGTGCGTTCTTGGGCTCCACCAGGATCTGGATCAGCGCATCCTTGTAGAGGTGGGACACCGCCCCCACCATCGGCAGGCGCCCGATGAACTCGGGGATGAGCCCGAACTTCATGAGGTCCTCGGGGAGCACGAGCCGGAGGAGCTCGGAGTCGTCCCGCTCGGATGCCTTGCGCACCTCGGCACGGAAGCCCATGCCCTTGCGACCGATGCGGTTCTCGATGATCTTGTCGATGCCGGCGAAGGCCCCGCCGCAGATGAACAGGATGTTGGTGGTGTCGATCTGGATGAATTCCTGGTGGGGATGCTTGCGACCGCCCTGGGGCGGCACCGACGCCGTGGTCCCTTCCAGGATCTTCAGCAGGGCCTGCTGCACCCCTTCTCCGGAGACGTCCCGGGTGATCGAGGGGTTCTCCGACTTCCGGGCGATCTTGTCGATCTCGTCGATGTAGATGATTCCGGTCTCGGCCCGCTTGACGTCGTAGTCCGCCGCCTGGATGAGCTTCAACAGGATGTTCTCGACGTCCTCACCCACGTACCCGGCCTCGGTCAGCGCGGTGGCGTCGGCGATGGCGAAGGGCACGTTGAGCATGCGGGCCAGGGTCTGGGCCAGGAGAGTCTTTCCGCAGCCGGTGGGACCGAGCAGCAAAATGTTGGACTTGGCCAGCTCGACTTCATTGTCATGGGTGCCGTTGTTGCCCGCTTGGACCCGCTTGTAATGGTTGTAGACGGCGACGGACAGGATCTTTTTGGCGTACTCCTGACCGATCACATAATCGTTCAGGAACTCGTAGATCTCCTTGGGCTTGGGGAGCTCCTCGAAGGAGAGCTCGGTGGTGTCGGCCAGCTCCTCGGCGATGATGTCATTGCACAGTTCGATGCACTCATCGCAGATGTACACCCCCGGTCCGGCGATGAGCTTTTTGACCTGCTTCTGGGATTTGCCGCAGAAGCTGCACTTAACGAGGTCGCCACCGTCTCCGAACTTCGCCACGTCGGTTCCCCTTGTCCCTTTTCCCTTTGTCGCCATGCCTAAAGAACGCCGAATCCAACCCTACCGGCTGCGTCGCTCAAACCTGTCCCTATGCCGCGCCGACTGTTTCGATGCCCACCGTGTCCCGGGCCGTGATGACCTCGTCGATCAGCCCGTAGCTCACGCATTCCTCGGCCGTCATGATGAAGTCCCGATCCGTGTCCTTGGACACCTTTTCCATGGTCTGGCCCGTGTCGGCGGCCAGCATGCCGTTGAGCAGATCGCGCATGCGGAGGATTTCCTTGGCCTGCAGCTCGATGTCGCTGGCCTGACCCTCGACCCCGCCGAAGGGCTGATGCAACAGGATGCGAGCGTGGGGCAGGGCGAACCGCTTTCCCCTAGTGCCGGCGGCCAGCAGCACGGCAGCAGCCGAGGCCGCCTGACCGAAGCAGAAGGTGGACGTGTCCGGCTTGATGTACTTCATCGTGTCGTAGATGGCGAACAATGCGGTGATGTCGCCACCGGGCGAATTGATATAGAGATGGATGTCCTTGTCTGCTTCCTCAGACTCCAGGAAGAGGAGCTGGGCACACACCAGGTTGGCCACCGTGTCGTTGATCGGCGTACCCAAGAAGATGATCCGCTCCCGCAACAGGCGGGAAAAGAGGTCATAGTTCCGCTCACCCCGACTGGTCGACTCAACCACCCACGGGACGCTGTAGGCCTGGGCACCCACCGTACTGATTCCCTCTGTGCTGATTCCCCTTGTCACGCTCACTCCGACTCCTCCTCGCCCTGATTTACCTTCAGGTCGTCCCGTGACACGGGATTTCCCTCCTCGTCCACTAGCTCGACATTGTCGAGCAGCCAACGCATGGCCTTCGCTTTGCGTTGGTCTGAGCGTACTGCCGGCAACCGCCCTGCCCGGTCGAGTTCCTCTCGTACCTGGTCGACGTCGGTATCCAGGCGTTCAGCCATGGCCGCCAGCTCGGTCGCCAGCTCCTCATCGCTGACCTCGACGTGCTCCGCCTCGACCAGAGCCCGGAGGGCAAGGTCGGCCTTGACGCCCCGGAGGGCGCCCTCTCTGAGCTCGTCCAGCAGCTGCTGTTCGTCGCGCCCGCTGGCCATGAGGAACTGCTCGATCCCGATGCCCTGGTGCTCCAGGCGATGGTTCAGATCGTGGATGCGCTCCCGGAGCTCTTCGGCCACCAGCACATCGGGAATGTCTTCGGTGACCAGCTCGACCAGGGCGTCGATGGCCTTTTGCTGGAGGGCCATCTGCGCCTGCACGATCCGCATCTGGGTGAGCCGCTTGGTGATGTCGGCTCTGAGCTCGTCGGCGGTCTCGAACTCCGAGGCCTCCGCAGCCCATTCGTCGGTAACGTCGGGCAGCTTCAGCTCTTTCACGTCTTTCACCAGCACCCGGAAGGACACCTTCTGATCGAGCCCATCGACGGTGCTGTCGAAGGTGAGGATGTCGCCAACCTTGGCCCCACGGAGCTGATCGTCGAGCTCGGGGACGATGCCGCCGCTCCCCACCTCGTAGAGGTAGTCCTCGGCCGAAAGGTCGTCGTCAGACGCCAGTTCGCCACTGGGGCTCGGGGCCGAGCGGGTCCCATGGATGTCCACCGTCACCCGGTCGCCGTCCTGGGCGGGGCGCTTCACGTCGGTGAGCTCGCCGGAGGTCTCCCTCAACCGATCGATCTGGCTGGTGATGTCCTCTTCGGGAACAGCCAGCGAGGGAAGGGTGACGACCAGGCCCTGGTAGCCGGGAATGCCGACCGTCGGCCGTACCTGGACCACCGCGTCGAAGGCCACACCCCCCGATTCGTTGCCGGAGGTGATATCGATCTCCGGAGCGGCGATGGGGTCCACCTCGGTATCGGTCACCGCCTTGGCGTAGAAATCGGGGAGTGCCTCGCGAAGCGCCTCGCCGCGGACGGCTGAGGCGCCGCCCATACGGGCTTCGATCACCCGCCGGGGCACTTTGCCGGGCCGAAAACCAGGTACGCGTACCTCGCGGGACAACCGGCGCATCACCTCATCGAGGGCTTTGTCGATCTCCGCCTCGTCGATCTCAACGGAGAGACGGACCTTGTTGCCCTCTTCGGGCGCTGCTGTGGCTCGCATACGAATACGGGAGTCTACTGGCCGACGGGGGCCTGCCTCCCTCCATCCCATCGGCACCGAATCGACTTGTTACCTGAGCATCGGCCGGTGCTACCAGGAGCGCGCCGCTACGGCGTCAAGGTCGTCATGGAACCGGTCGTGGGAACGTCACGGCGGTCATGGGAACCGGTCATGGGAACCGGTCATGGGACGTCACGGGAACAGGGACAGGATTCGGTAACGGCTTCCGGCCGACACCGTGCCCTCGGCGTACCAGCCTCGGCGCACGCGCCGGAGCCAGCCGCGACCGACCTCGTAGGCCAGCGCATCGGCTACGGCCTTGCGGGGATGGCGACCTCCGACTTGGTAACCCCACTGGCCGAGCACCTCGACGACGTCGGAGACCGAGCACGGGTACCACGACCGCATGATCACCGCGCAGGCTGCTCGCCGAAGAGGTCGTCCGCGCAAGGGATCGGCTGCTGTCAGCGCACACCCCGGGCCGGCATGCCGATACTGCGGGCGAGGACTCGGCGCACCGCGTGCGGTGTGGCCGAGACTGGTGGGAACGCCTTCGCCCGCGGACATGTCGACCACGGTAACGAGTGGATGTAACCGTCAACGTTGGCGGCTTTCCTCGGTCGGAACCGCCTCGCTCACACCCTCGAGAGTCCCTCTCCCATATAGGTTTTTTGGATTCTCCCGTGTTTGGGCGAATTGCAGAGCAACGGCTTCATCCCTTTCGCTGAGACGTGGGATATTACGCGAAACCAATTACCTCACGGCCGTCTCCTCTGGGACCCGGGCACGTCTCCCCAGGGCCGGGCAACGTTCCTGGGTCCAGGATCCGGGCCCGACCGCATCCCTCAACGCGCTCCGAGAGCCACGAACGCGGACGGAGCGGAACGGTTCACACGGCGACGCTCAGATCATGAACGGCATTGCTTCGACGACCCGGCGTCCGAGATCAACGTCACCGTCGACAGCGATGTCTCCGGCGGCCAAGGCCTCGTTGCCGGTGTAGCGGCCAAGTCCTAATCGCCAGAACGCGGATTGCTCCATGGTGAGCGCCGCCGTCGGAGCCGATGGCGTCTCGTCCACGGAAACGGCCCTGCCTCCTTGGACCCGGACCGACTCTTCTCGGCCGAGGGGACCGGTGACCCTGAACGTCACTGTTGTGTCGTCAGGAGGAGCCACCTTCTTCCCCACCGTGTACCCCACAGTCAGAAAGCACCGCTCCAGGGTGACGGCCTCGCCCGCACCGTCACGGCCGCCCGGTCGACCGACGGCCGAGCGGATGTCCTGTTCGTGGGCCCACGAATCGAAGACCCTGACCGTCATGAACGTCCGGTACGGCACATCCCCGATGGGACTCCAACCGACCACCTCGAACTGCTCCGGAGGAAAGGCCCGGAGCGCCTCGATGCGGCGGGCTGCCGTCTCTTCGAACTCGGCCAACACCGCTCCGCCGGGAAGGCCCCGACGTTGCTCGATCGACGGTTCGTTCATCTCGCCTATCGGGTTCTTCACGTACGGGGGCATTGCGGCCATCGGGGGCGGTGAGGGATCACCGAGCAGCGACCGCTCGATGGCAATCAGGTGGGAAACCTGATCGCGCACCGACCACCCCGGACAGTCGGTGGGTAAATCCCACTGCCGGGAGGTCAGTCCCTCACAGGCAGTAACGACCGATCCCCACACCTCGGCCAGTTGGTCGACAACCACCTCGTCGTTGGCCATTAGCTCAGCCGGGCAGCGACGCCTCGATTGCGTCGGTGACCTCTGGGGCCTCGGGGTCGACGGTCGGCCGGAAGCGCTTCACGATCTCGCCCTCCGGCGACACCAGAAACTTCTCGAAGTTCCATTGCACGTCACCGGCTTCACCCTCGGTGTCTGGAACTGCGGTGAGCTGGTCATAGATGGGGTGACGACCGCTGCCATTCACGTCGATCTTCTCGAACAACGGGAAGGAGACCCCGTAGGTGGCAGAACAGAACTCGGCGATCTCGTCTGACGTTCCCGGCTCCTGCCCAGCAAACTGGTTGCAGGGGAACCCGAGAACCGAGAACCCGCGGTCGCCGTAGGTCCGCTGCAGCCGCTCGAGTCCCTCGTACTGGGGGGTGAGGCCGCACTTCGAGGCCACGTTCACCAACAGGAGCGCCTTGCCCTCGAAGTCGCCCAGAGAGGCATCTTCTCCGGACAGGGTGTGAATGGTCGGTTCGTAGATGGTGGTCATTTCGTCAGCTTAGGGCGACCCGGGCCCGACCACCCAGGCCAACGCGGGCACGAGCAAGGCCGTCAGAGAGCGTCCAAAAGCGGGGGCGGAGCGCCTCAGGGAGCCGCGAGCAGAATTAGCTGCCAGCTAGCAAAACCCTCCTCCATCCCCCATCGGGCGATCGGGTGCCGATACGTTCTGACCGTCGACATCCAGGGGATCGTTTCCCACCCAAGATCTGAGGAGGAAGCAATGGCGTCATACGAGGGTTACTGCGTCAAATGTCGAGAAAAGCGAGAATTCGACGGTCAAGAGGTGGAGTTGGCCAACGGACGCCGCGCCGCCCAGGGCACCTGTCCCACCTGCGGCACGAAGATGAACCGGATTCTCGGCAAGAAGAAGGACTGACCAAGCACCCAGAAGGCTGCTCCTAGGCCGTCATGTTCAATGGGCTATCCGAGCCCGTCGTGAGCTCAGATTGAAGCGAGAGGGCGCCGAACACGGCGCCCTCTCGTAGTCCCCAGTCACTCACCACCAAACGACCCAGGTCCAACACATCGACCAGGGTGGCCAGCACCACCGCTCCGATCGGGAGCAACGGGGCCCGGCGGGCTTGCACGCCGGGAAGCTCAAGGCAGGCGGTGAGGTCCAGGGTCGACAGCCGATCGGCGAGGTCATGGAGCTGGCCGGCGGGCAACTCCACTTGATTGACTTGCACCGAGGAGGCGTTCGGCGCCGGAGGGCGGTGCAGACCCATGGCCAGGCGGGCCAGCGCCCGCACCGTTCCCCCACTGGCCACGGCCCTGTCGCCGGCCGAGGCGTGCTTTTTCAGGATCTCGGCGATGGGCTCGGATCGTTCGACCGTCACCGCTTCGATGGCTCGGCGGTCCCTGGGCGACAGCGGATCGCCGGTGGCCAGCTCGCCCCGGAGGCGAGCGGTGCCCAGAGCCACGCTGGTCACGGCCACGATGTCCAGGGCATTCCCAATCCCGGCTTCCAGACTTCCGCCACCCAGGTCGAGCCCGAGGACAGGGTCGGAACCCATCCACACACCGGCGCGTTGGCCGAGGAAGCACAAGCGGGCCTCCTCCTGGCCGCTCAAAAGACGGATGGGAGTGCCCACAATGGCCTCGAGCCGGTCCAACAAGGTGGCGCCGTTGGACGCGTCTCGCAGCGCGGCAGTGGCCAACGCCACCACCACATCGACCCCGGCTTCATCGGCGGTCTGTCGGAGACGACGCACCACCCGGGTGGCGAGGGCGGCCCGATCAGGCGGCACGCCGCCGGTACGGGCCACCTCGGTGCCGAGATGGAGGAACGAACGTCGCCGGAGCACCGGGACCAGCATGCCGTCACGGCTGGCGTCCACCACCATGAGGTGGAACGAGCTGCTCCCGAGATCGAACACGGCAACACGGACAGACGGCACGGCGTGACGCTATCCCGCGCGTGCGATTTATACGAGACAGCGCTGGCGACTCAGCGAGTCATGGGACCGCGACGAAGTTGTGTCCACCCCACTCGCCTAACCTGTCTGGCTTGGAGTCCCGGCCACGTGGCCGACGACGACATCGGGGCGTAGCGCAGCTTGGCAGCGCGCCTGCTTTGGGAGCAGGAGGTCGCGGGTTCAAATCCCGCCGCCCCGACCAGGTGGGCGGCACTTCTACTTCTCGAGATGTGCTAGCCGGCGTCCTCCGCGACGTCCCTGCTCATCTGATGGACAACCATTCCAACCTGGGGTTTGGGTGCCTGCTGGACAGCCAAGGGAACCAGCGGCATTGCGTCGTCGAAGGCCGGGTCTATCTGTGGGGAGGACAACCTCGGAGGAGCAATTGTGGGGGCGTCATACCCTTCGTGCATCTCCTCCAGAGTCCGTCGGGCGGGTTCGGGGAGGACCTTGGTGAGGGCGAACCCCAGGACGGCCGCAACGCCAGCAATGGTGAGCATTCCACGCAACCCGTAGTGCTTTTGTAGCTGGGGGACCACGAACACGCCGACGAACGCGCCGAGCTTCCCGACCCCTGCCGCGATCCCGTGCCCGGTCGTGCGCACGCTAACCGGGAAGACCTCGGATGGAAGGACGAAGGTCGTCATGTTGGGTCCGAACTCGACGAAGAAGTAGCTCAGACCGAAGATGGCCAAGAAGGGGGCGACCATGGTCGTGAGATGCTCAAAGGCGGCCAACGTCAGGAATGCACCCGCCATCACGCCGAACCCGATGAATTGGAGACGGCGGTGCCCAATCCGGTCCATTGTGAGCACGGCGGCGATATATCCAGGGACGGCGAACACCACAAAAATCCCCAGGGTCCAAAGCAGCTTGGTCTCAAGGGAAGCGGCCGAATCGACCTGCTTGAGGATCGCCGGTAGGGAGAGGGTGTTGCCGTAGTAGGCGTAGTCAAAAAGGAACCAGCTCCCGGCCGTGCCTATCAGGAGCATCAACATGCGACGGTCCCGGAGGAAGTGGCTCAAGCCCATGCGATGTCCGCCCTCCGTACCGGCAATAGGGCCGTCGACCACACCATCCGAGTACGTGACGATGTCCTCGTTCGCCTGGCGGGTCTCGCCTTGGACCTGGGCCTTGAAGCGGGGCGATTCGGGCATCTTGGATCGCAGGTAGATGACCCCGGCAGCCGGGATTGCTCCGAGGCCGAGCAGGATCCGCCAAGTAACACCGTCGCTCACTCCCGACGAAAGCAGCAACAGCCCAACCAGCGGTCCGACGATGAGACCGAGTGCCTGCATGGAGAAGACCATGCCGACCATGCGGCCTCGGTCCTTCCTGTTGGAGTACTCGCTCATCAGAACGGCAGAGACGGGATAGTCACCGCCGATGCCCACGCCCAAGACGAAGCGGGCGATCACCAACCAGACGAAACCTGGGGCGACCGAAGAGGCCAAAGCGCCGACGATCATGATTGCCGCCACGATGGTGTACACGCGCTTGCGCCCGAGCACGTCGGCGATCCGACCGAAGACGAGGGCGCCGAAGAACGCCCCCAGGATGGCGGAACCGGTTACCCAACTGGTCTGAAGCGTGCTCAGATGCCACTGGGTGGCCACGATGGTGGCCACGATGCTGATGACGAACAGGTCGTAGGCATCGGTGAAGAATCCGACCCCTGACACCAAGACGGTGCGGCGGTGGAACTTGCTCCTGGGTGCCTCGTTCAAGAGGTCGCTGACCGATGGCGAACTGCCCACGGGCACCGCCCCGGCTGCCCCCGTCCAGCTCGATGATGTCATCGACAACTACTCTGCCGAGGGAAAATGGACGGAAGGTAATCTCAAGGTGAACGTAGAGTGAAACAATTCACTGCAATTTGTAGTTTCGAGGGAAGCTCCCAGGTCGTGGGTAAACATTGCGTGACATGACACCACTCGAACCAGACTTCGCCTCGATCGACCACAAGGTCATCGAGCTCTTCGCGTTGGTCTCCGAAGCACTCGCCAGGGCCACGCACGCCCTCCTCAACGATGAGCCGCTGCTGGGGCAATCGGTGATCGACGGGGACCAGGATGTCGACGCCCTCACCGCCGAGGTCGAGCTACTCATTTGGGATGAGTTGCAGGAACGGCCGGTCCAAGGTGAAGAGCTGCGCTACTTGGTCGGCCTGCTCCTGATCATCCCGGAGCTGGAGCGGAGCGCCGACTTGGCCGACCACATTGCCCATCGGGCCGTGGACCACCTCGGGACATACATGAGCCCACGGAGCCGAGGCATCGTTCAGCTCATGACCGAGGTCGCCAACGAGATGTGGCAAGAGGCGGCCGATGCCTTCGGGGACCGAGACCGGATCAGCGAGCGTTTGGACGAGGCGGACGAGGAGATGGACATCCTCCACGAACGGTTGACTCGTGAGGTGGAAGCAGAGGAGATGTCGGTCACCATCGCCGCCCAGGTCACGCTTCTGGCCCGCTTCTACGAGCGACTGGGCGACCATGCGGTCAATCTCGCTCGCCGCATCGAGATGCTGACGGGGCCCAACCCCTGACTGGTGCCAAGGACCCGATCAGTGGTGGAAATTGGTGACGACGGTGTTCAGGTCGGTGACGGCCACACCCAGGTCATGGCGGACATTGGCCAGATCCGACCTCGCCGAGGTGAGCACGCCCTGGTTGGACGGGTAGGAAGCGGGGAGAAGGGCCAGCAGGGATTGCGAGACACCCCCGGTGGCGCTCTGGGCCGCGGTGAGCTGACGCTGCAAGTCGGTGTACGCCGTCTTGACCGCGGTGGGAACCGCTGAGCCCTGGTTGGCGGCGGGGGCCATCAACTTCTGGATCGCCGGCAGACGAGCAGCCATCTCCGCTTCGATGCTGGAGGCGTAGTCCGCGGCCAGCACCATGTCGGCCGCCGGCACCTGGAGGGCGAGCACGTAGTTCTGGACCATGGCGGCGTGGTCGGTGGCCACATCGGCAGCGGTGGCATCGGTCGGCGCCTTGGCGGCCAGGGCGTTCATCTCGGTCAGGGTCTGGGTGAGCGAAGCACTGAGGATGGACTGATCGTCGGGGGCGATGGTCTTGGAGGAGGCGGTGGCGGCCAGGACCCGGTGCAGGGCGGTCTGACGGGCGGTGATCGCCGCCACCAGTTGCGCCCGGGCCCCGGCGACCCCGGTCAGCGGAGCGGTGGTGGCGGTGGCGTGCGTGGCCGCCGGGGCGGGATCGGCGGCCACGCCCAGGCCGAAGGCCGAGACAGCTACGGCCGCGGCCGCCCAGAGGAGGCTGCGGCCCGGGGAGTGGCGGGATCTCATCGGGCGTCCAGTTGGTGGTGGGGAGCAAATGACGTCATGGGAACGAGCAAGGTTGCCACACGGCACAGGGAAGGGTGCTGACGCCAGCGCCCGGGCTGGTCGAGAGGCGCCCGGCGCCGGACCCCGTGTACCGTGCCCCCCGTGGTCCAGGTCACCGGCACTCTCCAGAAAGAAGCATGGGACAAGAACGTCCTGCCCCCCGTCGAGCAGGTCAGGCCCGGTTTGTGGTCGATCCCCGTGCCCATACCCAACAACCCGCTCCGCTACGTGCTCGTCTACGCCATGGAGCTGGGCGGCGGCGGGGTGGCCATCGTGGACGCCGGCTGGAACACCGACGAGGCATGGGACTCGCTCAACCGCGGCTTGGAGACAGCGGGCGGGTCCATTGCCGACGTGCAGGCCGTCCTCGTCACCCACAACCATCCCGACCACTACGGACTGGCGGGCCGGGTCCGCGCCGAGTCGGGCGCCTGGATCGGCCTGCATCCTGCTGACGCCAAGGCGCTCCAAGCTCGTTACGGTGACACGGACGAGCTGCTGGCCCAGATGAACGACTTCCTGGTTGACTCGGGCGTCCCCGACGACAAGCTCCTCGACCTCAACATGGCCTCCATGATGATCAAGTCGCAAGTCACCGTGGCGTTGCCCGACGTCATGTTCGAGGACGGCAAGCACATCGAACTGCCCGGATGGGACCTGACCACCATCTGGACGCCCGGCCACTCCCCCGGCCACGTCTGCTTCTACAGCGAGGATCAACGCCTCTTGCTCTCCGGTGACCACGTGCTCCCCCGGATCACCCCGAACATCTCAGCCCACACACAGCAATCCCCCAATCCGCTGGGCGACTACCTGGAATCCCTGTTGAAGCTCCAGAACCTGGACACCCACGAGGTGCTTCCCGCCCACGAGTACCGTTTCGCCGATCTTCAGAACCGGCTCGAGGAGCTGATCAAGCACCATGGCGACCGCTTGGAGGAGATCGAGCACGTCGTGACCGAGCATCCCGGGTCGACGGCCTGGGAGATCACCGTCAGGCTCAAGTGGTCACGGCCGTGGGATCAGATCCACGACTACATGCAGCGGTCGGCCAACGGCGAGACCCTGGCCCACTGCATCCTCTTGGAGCTCCACGACCGGCTTCGCCGGGAGGGTCACAACCCGGCCCGCTTCTACGCCGTGGAGCCGTAGCCCAGCCCACCGGTCAGCTGGTCGTATCCGATTGGGGGGTCGACGCGTTGTCTCCCTCAGTGCCGAACTCCGACGTCAGCTTTCGCTTCTCTCGACGCTTCAGCAGGATCTGCACGACCAGGGCGATGACGATCAGCCCGCCTATCCCGGCCAGCGACCACAGGCCGACCTCGCGCAGGATCCGCTCGAAGGAGAGCCCGACCACGTACCCGAGCAGGGTGTAGCCCACGCCCCAGAGGATGCCGCCGGCGGCGTTGTAGATGAAAAAGGTCCGGTAGCGCAGGCCGCTGAATCCGGCGAGCCCGGGAATGATGGCCCGGGCAAAGGCTATGAACCGGCCCAGGAACACGGCAGGGCCGCCGTATCGCTCGAGCAGCTGCATGGTCTTCTTGACGCCCAGGTTTCCCCTCATGGGCCGATGGTCGAGCAACCAGGGCCCCGCCCGCTTGCCCACCTCGAAGCCGACCGAGTCGCCAGCGATGGCGCACACCACCACGACCACGATCATGGTCTCCAAGTTGACCTGGTGGAGGCCGGCCAACACGCCCCCGATGACTACGGCCGTCTCACCCGGAATGAAGAACCCGAAGAGCAGAGCCGCCTCGGCAAAGACCAAGAACCCCACCAGGGCATAGGCGGCCGGACCGTGGAAGTGGAGCAACCTGCCCACGAACCCACCGGGGAGCTGCTGGTCGGACGACGCGGCAACCAGTCGCATCATGGCCAGGCCCATGACTGCGGAAAGGCTCACCGAAAAAGGGTGACGCTGAGCCACGTCCGGCGGCGACAGGCCGGACAGGTCATCTTGTGGTCGAACGTTCGCCCCGGGAGCCAGATCCCGAAGGGGAACTGGAGAACGAGGAGATCGAGGACGCCGATCCGCCTGGTCTCACCACAGGTCGAACAGGCCACCGTGAAGACCCCGCGGTCGGGCATGGGGTCGCCCAACGGCGGTGGCGTGGGAGCGAGACGGTCAGGGTCGGCGTCGGTGTACAGCGCGTGCTTGCCCAGGGGCCGGGCCCGACGAGGGCCACCCGAGTCCTCTCCGGTCGCCGGGCCCCGGTCCGGAGCAGCCGACTCCACCGGCATCCAGAACAGCGCCCGCTTTCCCAGCGGATCAGGCCCGTCGGTCATCCGACCAGCTGCCGGGCCAACGAGCGATAGGCCTCGGCGCCGGGTGAAGAGGGGGCGTGCTGCAAGATCGACTTACCGGCGGCCGGGGCTTCTGCGAACCGGACCGACTTGCGAACCGGGGGCTGCATCACGGTGAGCCCGTACTGGGTCCTGACCTCTTCGAGGATGGCACGACCATGGCGGGTGCGCTCGTCGTACATGGTGGCGATCACCCCTCGAATGGCGAGATCGGCATGGGCAAAGGCGCGTACATCCTCGATGGTGTCGAGCAGCTGGCCCACCCCGCGATTGGACAGTGCCTCGCACTGGAGGGGGATGAGCACCGAGCCTGCCGCGGTGAGGCCGTTGATGGTGAGCACGCCGAGGGAGGGCGGGCAGTCGATAAGCACCATGTCGTACTGGTCGAGCACCGGCTCAAGCGCTCGGGCCAGGACGTGCTCCCGGCCTGTCCGGGTCAACAAGTGGACCTCGGCACCGGCCAGGTCGATGGTGGCCGGCACCAACGTCAGCCCGGCGACGTCGGGAACGGGAAGGCAGACGTCGGCCACCTTGGTGCGTCGGACGAAAACGTCGTGGAGCGACTGATCGAGCCGGTCGGGATCGAAGCCGAGGGAGAACGTCAAGCAGGCCTGCGGATCCAGGTCGACGACCAGAGTCCGGCGCCCGAGCTCGGCCATGGCCACGCCCAACGAGTGCACCGTGGTCGTCTTGGCCACCCCGCCCTTCTGGTTGGCCACGGCCAGGACGTCGGTCACACGCGTGAGCATAGGCCCGTCAGCTGGGCGTCACGGGCTATCTCGTAGATAGAGTATGAAACCCAGACGGATCACAAATCCCGATAGACGGCGACTACGACATCACCATCGGCCCGGCGTGCCGTCCCGACAAATGCGGGGGTGAATCGCTCCCCTACCAAAGGGTGTTCCCATGTGCCCCACCCGCCACCAGAACACGGCCACGCCGGCGAGCGCACAAGCACACCCGGCCAGCGGATCTCAGGCGAACAAGGCGATCGGCAGCCACGAGGTCGGGTCGACCGATGCCGTGGCCCCGAGCAAAGCGGCCGCAGCCGTCCTGCCCGGTACCCGTTCGCCGCTCGATCCGTCGCGTGCGTTGAAGGTGGGCGGGCACGGCTTACCTCGTGAGCACGTACGGCAGGTGCAACGGGACCGGCTCATCGACGGCTTCGTCCAGGTCGTGGCGGAGGAGGGCTATGACCGCGCAGGCGATCAAGGCCATCTGCCGCCGCGCCGGCGTGGCATTCAACACCTTCTACGAGTACTTCGAGACCAAAGAAGAGCTGTTCCTGATGGCCTACGACGCCGGGGTGACGATCCTGTTCGATCGGGTCGCTCAGGCGTACCTGGCCGGCGATGTCCCGTGGAGCGAGCGGGTCGAGGCGGGCATCAGCGAGTTCTTGCAGATCCTGGTGGACAACCAGCCCTTTGCCCGGTTCTTCGCCGTCGAAGCAGTCAAGGTGGGACCGAACGTGATGGAACGGGTGGACGCGGACTTCGAGCGATCGTTCTCGATGTTCGCCAATGCCACCCCGACGCCCGGGCTGGCCATCTCCGCCTCCGACCTCGTGCCCTTGGTCATCGGGGGAATTTACGCCAGGGTCTACAGCTACATCCGAGCCAACCAGATCGATCGTCTGCCCGAGCTGCGTCCGATCCTGGTGGAGTTCGCCCTGGCCTCGTTCAACCGGAGGGAGCCCCTCTCCTGAGCGCTACTTGGTGAGCCGGGTCAGGCGGTCATAGATCAGGCTGCTGATCACGGCCACCGCCGATCCGACCAGGGTGAGCACGGCCCGGATGAGGGCGATCCCCCAATCGCGAGGATGGCCGATGGAGCTGATCTGGAGTGCGATCAGGGTCAGGAAGAACGTGTACAACGCATACCGGCGCGGTCCGACCAGCTGCATGGCGGTCACGGCCACCACCACCACGACCACCGCCGTCACTGCGGCGGGAGCCGCGGCCAACAGGACGGCAGCCAGGATGGCACCGGCGACGGTTCCGGCGGCACGCTGCTTGCCCCGGGTAACCGTCGACGCCTGGTCGGGCCGAAGGACGCGCAAGACCGTTGTCGCCGTCCAGGCGCCGTGGGCGATCTGAAAGGCGCCGGCGATGCCCGCAGCCAATGCCGTGGGAATGACCAACAACAGCGCGTAGCCGCGCGCCTGGGGCCAGGCCGGTCCCAGAGCTTTGAAGCCCAGGCTGGCCACCGGGCCAGGAGATCGCCACGGCGGATGGCGGACCAACTCGATGCCGGCGATCCACGCCGCCCCGCCCAGGGTGAGCAGCCCCTGCCAGAGGGAGCCTGTGATGGTGTGGCCGCCATCGATCGCCGAGAGCAGCATGCACAGGGCGGAGAGGGCGACGGGAATGCGCAGCGGGCCACCGGCCACGTCGGTGACGGCTTGCGCCGTGGCCCACAACACCACCATCAGCACCAAGAACCACAAATATCGTCCGCCCAGGGCGCCGGTCGCCCCGGCCAGCCCCAGGAGGAGGATCGTCACCACGCTGATGGGCAGTCCGATCGGACGCTTGTCCGTTATATGGCTGATAGTCCACAGGTACGCCCCCAAGGTGCCAATGCCCCCGGCCTCCGAGTGTCCGGTGGCGAAGCCCACGGCCAGCGGGACAGCGACCAAGCAGGCGGTCACGGCGGACGAGCCGACCCGGGGCCAGGGGACATCTCCCATCTCCAGGTGACGCCGCCGGGTCATGCGGGAACGTTAAACCCGATGGTGGACTGGAGCCACGGGTTAGTTCGGTAACCTAACTATGTGAGAGTCGAACCAACGGCGGGCGAACGCGACCCGAAACCAGGCCGCACGGCGGCCTGGATGGCCAAGCAGGTCGAGATCGGCCTGGGCTCCGTCGATCTCTCCTTGCCCCAATACCGAGTCCTGAGCCTGCTGGACGAGAGCTCCGCCGTCCAGTCCCACCTGGCCGAGCGTCTGGCCGTCCGGCCGTCCAGCGTGACCTCCATCGTTGACGGCCTAGTGGCCCGGGAGCTGGTGGAGCGCCGGCACGTCGCCTCGGACCGGAGACAGGTCGATCATGTGCTCACCGCCGAGGGCCGCCGCGTGCTCGACACGGCCGACGCCGTCACCTCGGCCCGCCTGCACGACATCGCCGGTTGCCTCGACGATGCGTGCGAAACAGATCGGGCCTTGGACGGACTGCTGGCCTGGCGGCGCGCCTTCGGCGCCTACCGACTGGCCCGGAGGGCGACGCGATGAAGCTGCCCACTCGCAAACGGGCGGCGACCGACGAGCAGGGCACGGCCTTCGTCCCGGTGACCGAGAAGGCGCGCTACGAGGCGCCCCGGGCCACCATCGATCCCGACCGGTCCAAGTCCTGGCTGCGTCGGGCTCTCCCGGTCATGCGCGCCCACAAGGTCGTGTTCCTCATCTCGATGGTCCTGACCTTCGTCGGGCTGGTCCTCCAGGTCCAGATCCCCAACCTGTTGAACCATGCCATCACCAACTCCATCCAGAGCCACACCGTGCCCCTGAGCTACTACGTCTGGTGGATCGTTGGGCTGGCCGTAGCCGGCGGCATTGCCGGGTACATCTCCCGCCTGTTCCTGTTCGAGACGGCATACAACTTCGAGTACGACCTGCGGAACATCATCTACGAGCACCTGACCAAGATGTCGTTCGCCTTCTATGACCGAGTGCAATCGGGCCAGTTGATCTCCCGGGCCAACTCGGACATCCGCTCGGTCCAGATGTACATGACCTTCGCGCCGCTCATCGTGGTCCAGTGCTCCATCGCCGTCGTTGCCTTCGGGTTCATGCTGTCGATCAACGTGCCGTTGGCCTTCGTGGCCATGGCCACCATGCCCTTGGTCTTCTTCGTCGGGGTGCGGATGCGCCGGTCCATGTTCCCGGTGTCGTGGATCATCCAGGCTCGCCTGGCCGAGGTGGCCACCGTGGTCGACGAGAACGTCAACGGGGTCCGGGTGGTCAAGTCCTTCGCCGCCGAGGAGCAGCAGCTCCGGAACCTGTCCCGAGCCACCGACCGGGTGCAGTGGGGCTATATCAAAGACGCCGACATCCGGGCCCGGTTCACCCCCGCGGTCCAGAACCTGCCCCAGGTGGGCCTGGCCCTGGTGCTGCTGTTCGGCGGGTACATGGTCATCCATGGCCACCTGGGCATCGGGGCTATCTTGGCCTTCAACTCCTACCTCTTGATGCTGCAGGCCCCGTTCATGATGCTGGGGATGCTGATCATGATGGGCCAGCGGGCCGCGGCTTCGGCCGACCGGATCTACGAGATCCTGGACGAGCAGCCGACGGTCGTCGACAAGCCCGACGCCATCGATCTCACCGAGTCGCGGGGCGACGTGCGCTTCACCGACGTGCGCTTCGCCTACGGCGGCGAGAACGAGAATCCGGTGCTGGCCGACTTCAACCTGCACCTGTCCCCGGGCGAGACGGTCGCCCTGGTGGGACGGACCGGGGCCGGGAAGTCGACGGTGTCCCGGTTGTTGACCCGCTTCTACGACGTCAACAGCGGATCGGTGCGCATCGACGGCCACGACATCCGCGACCTGACCATGGACAGCCTGCGGGCCAACATCGGCATCGTGCTCGACGAGCCCTTCCTGTTCTCGGTATCGGTGCGGGACAACATCGCCTACGGCAAACCCGATGCCTCATTCGACGAGATCGAGGCGGCGGCGCGGGCGGCCGGCGCCCACGAGTTCATCACCGGGCTGGAGGACGGGTACGACACCGTGGTGGGCGAGCGCGGCTACACGCTGTCGGGAGGTCAGCGCCAGCGCATCGCCATCGCCCGCACCCTGCTGGTCAACCCGCCCATCCTCGTGCTGGACGACGCCACCAGCGCCATCGATGTCCAGGTCGAACTGGAGATCCATGCCGGATTGCGGGTGTTGATGGAGGGTCGCACCACGCTGATCATCGCCCACCGGCTCTCGACCATCTCGCTGGCCGACCGGGTCGTGCTCCTCGACCAGCACCGGATCGTGGCCGATGGCACCCACGCAGAACTGCTGGAGACGACACCCCTCTACGGCGAGGTCCTGGCCCAAGCGGTTGACGACCTCGAGCCCGACCTGGAAGACGGGCTCGCCTCGGCCAACGCCACGAGCACCGGCAACGGCAACGGCACCGGCAACGGACATGGGACCGACGCCGGACTTCCTGACCCGGTTGGTTCAGGCCGGAGTACCGGGAGGGACCTGTGACCTGGGGTATGGGTGGTGGCGCCCCCGGAGGGTTCGGCCGTTCTGCCGCGCCGGGGCTGCCCTTCGCCGGCATCCCCTCCGAGTTGCAGGACGGCGTGGACCGGCTGTTGCAGTCGGAGCCCGAGTACCCCGAACCCGACCTCCTCTTCACCCAGAACGGCACGGAGATGGAAGGGCGCGCCCTCACCCTGTGGCGCCTCCTCATGGAGTACCCCGGCATGCTGGCGCTGGCCGGGTTGCTGGTGGTGATCATCGCAGTTGTGTCGCAAGCTGGGCCGAAGCTCACCGAGATCGCCATCAACGCCAGCGTGGGCAGTCACAAGAGCTTCGTCCTGGTGGCCATCATGGCCGCCGCGTACCTGGTGTCCATCGTGGTGACCGCATTGTCCCAACGGGCCCAGGTTCGGGTGACCGGACGCATCGCGGCCTGGGTGATGAACGACCTGAGGATCACCATCTTCACCCACCTCCAGCGGCTCTCGCTCGGGTTCTTCACCGAGGAGAAGGCGGGGGTGATCATGAGCAGGATGACGAGCGACATCGAGAACCTCCAGCAGCTCCTCCAAGACGGCCTGTCGCAGCTGGCCATCCAGGGGCTCACCATGGTGGTGATCACGGTGGTGCTGTTCACCACCAACGTGGACCTGGCCGCCATCACCGTGTTCTTGATCATTCCCATCCTGGTGGTGGCGTCCATCTGGTTCAAACGGGCGTCCGAGCGGGGTTATGACCGGGTACGGGACGGCATCGCCAACGTTCTGGCCGACCTGTCGGAGAGCCTGCACGGTGTACGCATCGTCACCGCCCACAACCGCCAACGCCAGAACGTGATCCACCACCGCAACGTGGTCGGCGCCTACCGGGACGCCAACAATTACACCGCCCACGTGAACGCGGTATACGGCCCGGGGACCCAGATGCTGGGTGTGCTCGGGCAGGCCGCGTTGTTGGCCATCGGTGGGGAGATGGTGCTGCACCACACGCTGTCCGTCGGTGCCCTGTTCGCCTTCTTCTTGTACCTCAACCGGTTCTTCCAGCCCATTCAGCTCCTGGTGCAGCAGTACAACACCTACCAACAGGGTCAGTCGTCGGTGACCAAGCTCCGTGCCCTGCTCGAGACCAAACCCACGGTGACCGAGTCGCCCGACGCGGCGGAGCTCCCGCCCATCGACGGCGAGATCGTCTTCGACCACGTCTCGTTCGGGTACGACCCCGACGTGCCCGTCATCGAGGACGTGGACATCCGGATCGCACCGGGCGAGACGGTGGCCTTCGTGGGGCCGACGGGAGCGGGCAAGTCCACGCTGGCCAAGCTGGTGACCCGCTTCTACGACCCCACCTCGGGCCGGGTCCTCATAGACGGCCACGACCTCCGCGACGTGACCATGTTGTCGTTGCGCCGCCAGCTCGGCGTCGTCCCCCAGGAGCCGTTCCTCTTCGCCGGGACCATCGGGGAAAACATCGCCTTCGCCCGGCCGGACGCGTCGGACGCCGAGATCCACGAAGCAGTGGAGCGGGTCGGCCTGGGCGAGGTGATCGACCGCACGCCGAACGGGATCGACACCGTCGTCCACGAGCGGGGGCAGACCCTGTCGTCGGGCGAGCGCCAACTCATCGCCCTGGGACGGGCCTTCCTGACCCGCCCCCGGGTGCTGGTGCTCGACGAGGCCACGTCGAACCTCGACCTGCAATCGGAGACGATGATCGAGTCGGCCCTCGATGTGCTGCTCGAGAACCGCACCGCCATCCTGATCGCTCACCGGCTGTCGACCGCCATGCGGGCCGATCGGATCGTGGTGGTGGACGAAGGCCGGGTGATCGAGGTCGGTTCCCACGCCGAGCTCCTTGCCCACGGAGGCCGCTACGCCGAGATGTACGCCACCTGGATCAGCCAGGTGGATGCGCACGCGGAGCCGTCAAACACCCATCCTTCATGATCGGTCGCTGAGCGCGCTCTCGATCATCCCTCTCGGTTTTTCCGGTTTCGCCGGGTCCGGCGCCGGTCGGCTGCGTACAGGGAGAGGCCGGCGCCGAGCATCCAGATGTCCTTGGCCAGCGGTATGCCTTGCTCGGTGGGACGGAGACTGCCCTCCTGACGCATCCCCGGGGTGCGGAGATAGAGGCCGAGCAACCCGCCGGCAAACGCGGCCAGGCCGGCACCGGCAATTCGGGAGGGCACAACGGGCAGCAACAGGGCGGTTCCGAGACCGACCTCGCTGACTGCGAGCGCCTTGGCGAAGCGTTCCGGGGGGACCGAGCCCAGGAACGGATACGCGCCGGTGGCGAAGCCGTGGAGGCCGGCAGCCCGTTCCTTGTCGGCCTCGAGCTTGTCCAACCCCGAACTCAAGATGAAGCCCCCGGTGGCGACCCGGATGGGTATGTCCTCCAAAGCCGAGAAGAGTGTCATGTGGGATCCGTCACCTTTCTGAAGCCGCCGTGCCTGTTGTCACCAACGAACCTTTTGTCATTGCCGTGCGTTCTGTTGGTTCTCGTGGGCTATACCCACCGCAATCTTCGGCCAACCAAAGCCGGGCGCGTAGCTTCCCACTGCTGTTGGGGAGCAGTCGGCATCCGAGACTGCATCGTCGAACCAATCCATCCCTCCTGAAACGGAGCGCAATCAGTGGAGGACTTACCGTCGGGTGAGGCCGGCTAAAAGGGCAAGCCCTCGACATGAAGGTCTGTTGGTGGCAGGAGTGCTCCTTCAACCAGTGGCGTCCAACAAGTATTGAGGGGCATGGTGATCAGCCCGGTCGGCTGATCCGCTGTGACCGTTTTTTCGATGTGGAGCCAACCGATGCGCTTGTAGAACGGCAATCGCTCTGAGCGGCAGAACAACATCCCGATTGATCCACCGAGGTCGGCCATCCTCTTCATCGCCCCGACGACAACCTGGCGACCCGCCCCGTTGCCTCGGAAATCGCGATGAAGCATCACTCCCCCAAGCCCTATGACGTTGACGATCTGTCCAGTCGGTCCTTGCACCTGCACAGGGACCCAGCCCGCGTGACCGATGAGTCGACCTTCCATGCTCAGTCCGACGTGACCGCTCTTGTCCCTCCAGACGATCCCCAAGTGCTCAGTGCCGAAGGGATCCGTCTCTCCATCCACGATCTGTTCGAAGTCATCAGGACCAAAGTCTGGAAGGTCGATCAGCTTCACGAGCCTCAATGTAAGTCATGCCCGGCCGATCCGCCGACGAGCACAAGCTGTGCTCACATCGACCGCTTTCCTGGATGCGCGTCCGGCTCCACGTGACCCACCCCACTTCGATCAGAGCGTGATGAAGCGGGGCTCAAACGGGCCTCACCGTTCCAGATGACCGGCTTTGAGAAGAGCCAAGACTCTCAGAGTGCTCCTCTCGTACTCACTTCTCGTGAACTGTGCCCAACACCTTGAAATGGGGATCGACTTCCTATTTACTGTCCCTATTCACTACACATTGTGAAGGGGGAGCCACTATGCGTGTCGCAAGAGCAGCTGTTGGCGGAGTCGTGCTTGGGTGCGCCCTGGCCGGGAGTGTGGGGGCCACCGCCCAAGTGGCATCTGCTAGCCCTAGTAACGGACAGATCTCGGTGTACGTGACGCCGAGCAACGGAGCAAAATCCAAGATCGTCATAACGGGCGCCATCGGCGATTACGGCACCGCCACCTCAGTCGACCAGAACGGCAAGGTCGATCAGAACGGAAACTTCGTGGTCATTACCCTCAAGAAGGGAACCTTCAAAGTTGACTCGACTGCCCTCAACCAGGCCGCAAACAACGTGCAGCCGACGGTAAACACAACCACCTGTTCGGCGACAGGGACAGGTTCAGGGTCAGTGACCCTTATGGATGGGACTGGTCTCTATGCCGGAATTTCGGGGACGCTCAACATCACGGAGACCTTCGCTTTTGTTGGGCCTCCCTTCAAGAGCGGCTCAAAAAAGGGGCAATGCAACTTGGGTAACAACGCCAAGCCATTGGCCCAATACGCATCGCTCACCGGTTCAGGCGCCGTAACGTTCAGCTCGTAACGAGGTCTCTTCGACGACACTGAGGTGGGGTCCGGTCGTGCCTGCCCAACGACGGCTCTCCAATATTCAGCACGTGGCCCGATCGCGCCATCGCCGACCCTCTCGGCGGACTCGTCTTCAAGGCTGAAGTGGCCTCCAAGAAGGTGCAGAAGCGATCAGATCGCGACCACAGCGCCGGAAAGCGCTTGGGGAAAGGAGGGCAGGACCCTGAGCTGGACTTTGCGCCCCCGGCAGGAGTCGAACCCGCAACCTAGTGGGTAGAAACCACTTGCTCTATCCAATTGAGCTACAGGGGCCAGGCGGAGAGGATACTCCGGCGATGGAGGCACCGGACGTGTGCCACACTGGTTGCTCCTTGGTGGCCGTAGCTCAGTTGGTTAGAGCGCCAGGTTGTGGCCCTGGAGGTCGGGGGTTCAAGTCCCCTCGGTCACCCTCGATCCTTGGCGACCGCGGGCCCCGTGCCCGCGCCGCCAGGGGATCTTCTACAGTAAACCGCGCGCCTCTAGCTCAATGGCAGAGCAATGGACTCTTAATCCACAGGTTCCGGGTTCGAATCCCGGGGGGCGCACCCATTGGCCTGGACCACGCAGCGCCATCGTCGGTCACATCACGGGGTCCACGCCGGGTGGCGGCCGCTGAGCCCCACGATGTGAGCGACCAACGGTGCGTCGCCCGGCACCTCGACCACAGGCCCGAAGAGCCCCTCCCGTTGTTCGTCGGACGTGGCGGCCGAGAACGAGTCGGGGAAGGCATACACGGCTTCGAGCGATACCGGCTCGCAGTCGTAGCCTTGCCCAGTCGCCCGGGCAAGATCCCAACCGTGGACCACGAGTTCGTTCAACGCCACGAGCCCGGCCACCTCGGCGGGTAGCTCGAGGCCCCCGGCCTCGGTTGTCCCACTCCACGCAGCCGAGTCCCGCCATGCCTCGGCCAGGGCACCCAGGTCTTGCGGAACGCGCATTCGCCAACCGTCGCCCAGTCGGGACGCATCAGCCGATGGCCCCTGCGAACCGCTTTCTGCCGTCGACTTTCTCGCCGCGATGGTAAGGGCGATGGCCAAGCCGCCCACGTGGTCGATCAGGTCACCGACGGAGTAGCTGGGGCAAGGGGTGGGCGCATCCAGCAGCTCGTCGGGTGCGCCGGTCACCAACTGCGCCAGTCCTAGCGCCTCCGGTCCGAGATCAACGCCATCACCGTCCGCGATGTTCGTCATGCCAAGCTCGTCGAGGTCTCGATGGCCGAATCGATCATCTTGCCGAGGGGCAGACGACGCGGCACGGCCCTATTCATCGATGTCTGTGGCCTCTGGCCCGATCCGCAACGGAATCGTCCAGCTCCGTGGGTGTACCAGACCGAAACAGTTTGAGTAACCTCATCATCACTCTGGGCACTAAACAGGGGTCACACACCAAAAGTTAGTCAAAGCGGGACTCGCGTATTCCCACGGGTTGTGACGTATTAACTCCATACAGCGAAGCCGCTTCGGAGGGTGCTAGATCGAGCGTCAGCCCAGGTCAGGGGGCTGAACCTTTACTAACATTCGGTGCTACAAACGTGGCGGTCCACGAGGACCTACATTCGGCAAAAGACGGAGTCATAGGGACCTCTCATGTCAGCTATGGGCGAAGAGCCACGGGTGATCATGCAAGGGGACGAAGGGTTCCCGAGCGCATCCGACAGCGATCTGGCGCGCTATGCCGAGGACCCAGTCAGGACCTACATTCTCCGCTCTATTCGCTGGGGAATCGTCACCTCTGCGTTCGTGCTGCTGATCCTCTTCTTGTATGCATTCCTCCCGGGCCACAATCTGGACAATCGGGATGCCTGCCTCGTCCTGATCCTGATCGGCGCAGCCCTTACCGGCGCGAGTGCGCTCCTCCCCTGGCCGAGGATCGTCAACGGTAGGAACGACCGGGCCCTTATCTACGGCTGGGCCCTCGGATTGCTCACCCTCATCGACATCGGCATCGCCCTGACCGGTGGATCACACTCCGAGCTGTTCATCGTCTTGGTC
The DNA here is from genome assembly GCA_963781305.1 of uncultured Acidimicrobiaceae bacterium. GTDB lineage: Bacteria > Actinomycetota > Acidimicrobiia > Acidimicrobiales > RAAP-2 > DASXMT01. The sequence goes on along the minus strand of CAWAFL010000011.1, from coordinate 191,222 downwards.
ATCGTGATGGTGTTCCTGGGAGGGCCCTACTACTCCCTCCGAGCCGAGATAACGATGAACCTCGTCGTCATCGGTGGGTACGTCATCACCCTGGGCGCGACGGGATGGGGCATCAGCGCCGCCGACCTGTCCTTCCGGCTGGGCATGATGGCAGCCGCCGCTCTGGCCATCGGTACCTTGAGCCACGAGCTCATGACCGGGCTCAACCGTGCCGCCAGCGAGCGGGTCGCCTCGGACCAGCGAGTGGTGCTGTGGAGCAAGGTGGCATCACTCGTCCGCCAGATCGATTCGCCGGAAACGACCCGGGTGCTCGAGGCGGTCGTCGATGCCGTGGGCGCGCTGGGGTTCGACGCCGCGGCCATCTCTGAGTTGGAGGACGACGGCGCCTCCCTGCGCGTCCTCCACAGCCGCCATCTCACTCATCCCTTCACGGTCAAGACCCGTGACGGCGAGCCCGAGACCGTGGTCCCGACCGTCCTGGCCAGGCGCACGACCGTCGTCTTCCAGAACTACTCCAACCTGCCCGGTGCCATTCAGGTCGCGGTCGAAGCGGGGCTTCGGACGGTGGTGGCTGCTCCCGTCTGGGTGAGCGGACAGATCGTGGCTGTGCTCCAAGGAGGAAGCCGGGAGGAGCGCATCCCGGCTACGGACCGGATCGCCGCGTTCGAGATGTTTGCCGCCCAGGCCGGTCGCGCCCTCGAGAACGCGCAGTTGCTCGAGCGCCAGCGCCGAGAGGCCGATCACTTCCGCCAGCTCCTGGCCTCTGCCCCCGACGCAGTCATCGTCATCGGGCGCGACGGACGAATCGTCGAGGCCAGCAACCAGGCCGAGCTGTTGTACGGATACTCATCCGACGAGCTCGTCGGTCAGAGCGTCACCCTGCTCATGCCCGACCGCGTGAAGAAGGTGCAGACCGCACTCCTGGACGACTGGATAGCCGGCGTCGGTGATCCGAGGCTCGGCCCCGATCCGACGGTGTTCGGGCGCAAGAAGGACGGCACCGAGATCCCATTGGAGCTCGCCTTCAGCACCATCGAGACGCCCGATGGTGCGTTGACCTCGGTGGCCATCCGAGACGTGAGCGAGCGACGCGAGTTCGAACGTCGCCTCACCCACCAAGCCACGCACGATGCTCTCACCGGGCTACCGAACCGGGAGCTGTTCACGCAACGGCTCATCGCATCGCTTCACGGAAGGCTGGGCATCGACCCCCCGGTCACGGTGTGCTTCCTCGATCTCGACCACTTCAAGTACGTGAACGACAGCCGGGGCCACCGGACGGGCGATGCTCTTGTCCAGGCCGTGGCCGAGCGGTTGGCGGGCGCCGTCGGCGGTAACTTCGTCGCCCGGGTGGGCGGCGATGAGTTCGGGATACTGGTCGAGAGCCTGGCCGACCAAGATGCCGCCGTGGCTTTCGCGGCACGGCTCCTGTCAGTCTTCGACGAGCCGTTCCTGGTCGATGCCGTGGATAGCTACGTGACGGCCAGTGTCGGTATCGCCTTTGCCCGGACACCCGATCAGGCGGGGATGGTCATGCGTAACGCCGACGCAGCCATGTACCTGGCCAAGCGGAACGGCCGGGCGCGGGCTGCCTTCTTCGACGAGGCTCTTACCGCCCTGGCGGCCGAACGGGTGGCCACCGAGGCGTCCCTCCATCTGGCCCTGGCCGGGAACCAGTTCGAGCTGGTCTACCAACCGATCATCTGCCTCGGCGACGGCCGTATGACCGGGGTCGAAGCCCTCCTGCGCTGGAACGACCCCCAGAAGGGTTTGGTGCTACCCGATCAATTCATGGGCACGGCGGAGGACACCGGCTTGGTCGTTCCCGTCGGGCGGTGGGCGCTCGAGGAGGCTTGCCGGCAGATTGCCGCGTGGCGATCCCGCTTCCCTCTTGCTCCCGATCTCACCGTGAGCGTGAACGTATCGGGGCGCCAGCTCGAGCACGACCGTTTCGTCGCCGACGTGGACAACGTGCTCCGAGCGAGCGGCATCCCGCCGGCACTGCTGATTCTCGAGATCACCGAGAGTTTCTTCATCCGCGATTTCCAGGCTGCCGTGGGTCGCCTGATTGCGTTGAAACGCCTCGGGGTCCGCCTGGCCATCGACGACTTCGGGACCGGTTTCTCGTCACTGTTCTCCCTGTCCCGCCTACCCGTGGATACGGTCAAGATCGACAAGGCGTTCATCGACGGGCTGGGGACGCGCTATGACGCCGTGGTCTCGGCCGTGGTGACCATGGGAAACGCTTTCGATCTCCAGGTGGTGGCCGAAGGGATCGAGCACCGGAGCCAGCGTGACCGGCTGGTCGAACTGGGCTGTGGGTTCGCTCAGGGTTTCTATTTCTCGATGCCGTTGACGTCGCCGGACGTCGAGGTGGTCCTGCAGCGAATGAGCAAGGCCCCCCTCACCGTGCGTTGATTCCCCACGCTCCCGTCCACCTGTCACCGGGCTGAAGCACGACCACATCGGTGCCGGAGCGGAACGCATCCGGCGGGCACGTCATCGGTTCGACGGCAATGCCCGTTCGTCGTAAGGCCTCAGGCAACGTGTCACCGGTATAGACCATCAGGTGGGTGAAGGTTCCATCCACCCACACGGTGACACCCGCGGTTCCGTCGGGATGATCGATGTTCACCCGTGCGCAGCCATCGGCGTCCCGCCTCAGGGCGGCGAACCCGGTATCCAGATGGGTCGTCCCGATGATGCGACCCTCGGTGAAGTCGAACTCGGTCCCTTCCACCGGGGCGTCTCCCGTGGGCAGGCCGCGCTCGTCGGTCACCAACCGTCGATCAGCAGGCACCGACAAGCGGACGGTGTCCACCGTCGGGGTGCCCACGGTGAAGTAAGGGTGGAATCCCAAGCCGAAGGGGAGTGGGCCCACTCCCCGGTTCTCGGCATCGGCGAGAACGGTCAAACCCTCTCGGCCCAAGCGGTATTCGACTTGGAGTCCAAGGGTGAAGGGATAGCCCGGCGTGGGATGGAGCACACAGGCCATGGTGACCCGGTTTTGCGCTCGGGTCGCCATCCGCCAAGGCATCCAGCGCACCAGTCCGTGAATGGCGTTGCGGGAGCCGGGCTCGTTGAGCGGGGCTTCGCCCTCGATGCCCTCGAACGTGTACCGCCCATCGCCCAAGCGATTGGGCCAAGGAGCCAGGACCTGCCCTCGACCACCGTGGCTCCACTCCGACTCGCCGAAGCCGTCGATTACTGGACGGCCGTTGACGGTGAAGGACCGCAACGTCGCCCCCACTTCGGTGACGACCGCCCGTTGATGTCCGTGGGCGATGACCCATTGGTCGCCAGTGGCTGGCGTGATCCCTGCTGGGTGCTGGTCGTCGGGTTGCGGGCGAGGTGTCATGGGGACGGTCATCCGATCGGCAGTGGTCAGCAGCGAAACTGGCGGGCACTCTCTAGGCCATCTATGGGCCGTCCGGTCGCGTTCCACGGGACGGGTCCACCGGCCAGAGGACACTTTGTGGTCGAACGGTATGGTAGGCGACGGAGCCGGAGAGGCCGGCAGCGAGCGGCCCTGGGCTCGGAACCCACCGGCATCAGCCCCGGCCCGCTCTGCAGATCCCACGATCGGAGTATTGGCGTGCGCATCCTCATCACCAACGACGACGGTGTGTTCGCGCCGGGCATCGAGGCGCTGGCTCGGGGTTTGGCTGCCAGGTTCGACGGCGTGCACGAACTCATCGTGGTGGCCCCCTTGATCGATCACAGCGGCGCCGGCGCCGCTGTGGGTTCGGTCTACGAACGTGAGTCGATCCCCTATGAGGCCGTGCAGATTCCAGGGCTCGAACACGTTCGCACCTACGGCGTCGACGGGCCCCCTGCGTTGGCGGTCATCCTGGCCTGCATCGAGGGGTTCGGACCTCGACCCGACATCATCATCTCGGGCGTGAACAACGGGATGAACGCCGGACGCTCGGCGCTGCACTCGGGGACGGTCGGCGCGGCGTTGACCGCGGCTCAGTTCGGGCTGCGCGGCGTGGCCGTGAGCATCGCCTGGGCCACCGACCCGGTTCCCTGGGAGACGCCGGTGACGTTGGCGTGCAACCTCGTTCCCGTTGTGGCCGCCGCCGATCGCGGCACAGTGCTCAACCTCAACGTTCCCGCCGTGCCCTTGTCCGAGCTTCGAGGCGTGCGCCATGGCACCTTGGGAAGGGTGGGCTTGATCCGCTCGGTACGTTCCGAGCGGACGGTCGACGAGGTGCACGCGAGGCGGGCCCCAGCCATGGGAGGGGCGATCGCCCTGACGTTGCGCGGCGGCCGCGGATCCGACCAGGGAGAGGAAGCGGCAGAGCTCGATCCCGACTCGGATGCGGGCCTGGTGCAGGACGGGTGGGCGTCACTGACGCCAATCCTGGGCGTTCGGGAGGACGACTCCCCTAGTGGCATCGACGTCCTGACCAAGGCGCTTGGCGAGAGCCAACCTGGCTGATGGTCTGCCGTTTACCGCCCTCCCGATCGGGGTAGCTACACGTTTGGAATTGCATTGATGTGAGTTACCTGTATACGTTGGGCTCACTCGATCAGCCAGAGACAGATGGGGTCACACAGCAGCGAGGCAGCTGTTGTCGGGGGTGTTGAGGAGCACCACTGAGAGTGTGATCTATCTCACGGCCACATGCCTGAGGGTGCCGGTACTGAACACTGTTTCAGACGCGGCCATCTGCCCATAGCAGCATGATCCACATCCCATGAACCGTTCTTCCCTATACCCCAAGACCAGTTTTGGAGCCGCCTCACACTGATCACGACAGGGTCACTCCGTCTGCACCTCGTATGGACCTACACGTACGTCCAGGGCCGCTTGCCCTACCCGGCACCAGCTTGCGAGACGAATGCTTCCAAGACGGCGCCCGCATTCTCATGCCATCCCTCGAGGCCCTCCGGGCTTCCGCGACTTTGAGGAGGCGCAAGAATTGCGCAAGCACCGCTTTTATATATTCGTTATCGCCCTACTAGCTGTTGTCGGATTCATTTTCCACGGATCGGCAGCTGCGCACTCTGCAAACTCGAGTCCTGCACGCTTGGGGATCGGTGACCTCACCGGTTCGAACGCGGCTTCGACCGCGTCACTCAACGGCTACTCGATCGCACTGGCCTCGATGACCATTCCGGAACAACAGGCCGCACAAGCACAACAGGCTGCACAAGCACAAGCCACCGCGTTACAGCAACAAGCGGTGGCACAACAACAGGCCGCGCAACAAGCACAAGCCGCACAACAAGCACAGGCGGCACAACAGCAACAAGCGGCGGCACAACAACAGGCCGCGCAACAAGCACAAGCCGCGCAACAAGCACAGCAACAGGCGGCGGCACAAGCATCAGCACAACAGGCTGCACAAGCACAGGCCGCACAACAACAGCAAGCCGCGGCAGCAACGGCTCCGTCATCATTGGGCGGCGACTTTGCCGCCCTTCGCCAATGTGAGTCGGGTGGCAACTACAGCGACAACACCGGGAACGGCTACTACGGGGCGTACCAATTCTCGGAGAGCACGTGGCAGGGCATGGGCTACTCCGGGCTCCCGAGCGATGCCTCTCCCGCCCAACAGGATCAGGTCGCAGAACAGCTCCAAGCTGAACAAGGTTGGAGTCCGTGGCCGTCGTGCTCGGCTCAGCTCGGGCTGAGTTGATGAGTCAGTACTTCACCAGCTGCTAAAAAGCCAGTCCCTGCAACGAATACCTACGACCCCCCGCCGTCTCGCACCCGACACGGCGGGGGGTCTTCGCGTCCGGCCCCGATCGCGACCGCGACGGCCCGAAGGCGAACAACATGCCGATCGCCCCTAACCTGACATGATGCGCGTTGCCGCCATCCAGACCACCGCCACCGTCGACCGAGCGGACAATCTTCGAACCGCGGCCGCCTTCGTCGGTGAGGCCGCCGACGCCGGGGCCGAGCTGGTAGTCCTGCCCGAGTACTTCTCGGTAGCGGGCAGTGCCCGCTCCATCAGAGAGCGGGCGGAGTCGCTCGACGGTCCGACGGTGAGCTGGGCCGCCGAACAGTCCAGCCGTTACGGCATCTGGTTGGTGGCCGGCACCTTTCCCGAGCGTCCCGACGCCGGTTCAGCCGACACCAGGATGCGCAGCACCAGCTGCGTGCTCGGTCCCGACGGTGCGGTCGCTGCCGTCTACCGCAAGGTCCACCTGTTCGACGTGCAAGTGGAGGGTGCCACCTTCCACGAGTCGGCAACCTTCGCACCCGGCCAGGCTCTCAGTACCGTGCGTCTGTCCCCCCAACCCGGCCATGACGGACCCTCCACCAGCGCGGGTGAAGGCGGCGCGGCGGCGGCGGATCCGGTGCTCGGGTTGTCCGTCTGTTACGACCTACGGTTCCCCGAGCTCTACCGCATCCTGACCCTGGAGGGGGCGACAGTCGTCACCGTGCCGGCGGCGTTCACCGCGGCGACGGGACCGGCACACTGGGAAGTGCTGTTGCGGGCCCGGGCCATCGAGAACGAAGTGTTCGTGGTTGCCGCCGGTCAAATCGGTGAGCTCCCCGGCGGCATGCCTGCCTGCCACGGTCACTCGATGATCGTGGGCCCATGGGGAACGGTCCTGGCCGAGGCCGATGACGGCGGAACCGGGGTGGTCATCGCCGATCTGGACTTCGCCGAGCAAGAGCGAGTCCGCCGCCAGCTGCCTGTCCTGGCTAATCGTCAGCCGGCGGCCTACCGTTGGCCCTATGGCAGCTGAGGACGCGATGTCGACCGGGAAAGGGAGCACCGAGGGGTCGAGCGGTGGTCCGCCCTCCAAGGACCCCCGGAACAAGTCCAAGGCCACCGAGAAGGTCACCGCAGCCAGCGCCCAGGGCCGGGAGGGGTCGCTGGCCCGGCAAGCGGCCCGGCGTCGGGCCGACAAAGCGCCGACCAGCGCGGCACCGTTCGAGGTGGGCCGGTTCGAGAACGGCGGCGTGACCATGTACTACGAGATCCACGGCAGTGGCCCGCGGGTGTTCGTCTTCATGCACGGGATCCTGCTCGACGCCAACCTGAACCGCCGGCTGGCCACCGACCTGGCTGCCGCGGGAAACAGGGTCATCCTGCTCGACCTGCCCGGGCACGGCCTCTCCGACAAGCCCCGTCGTGCGTCCTATCACCGGATGGACACCTACGCCCGGCACGTCGAAGCCCTCCTCGATCACCTGGAGATAGACAAGGCGGTGGTGGGCGGCGTCTCGCTCGGCGGGAACGTCGCCCTCCTGGTGGCCTCGCAGTCCCCCGAACGGGTACAAGGGTTGGTGGTCGAGATGCCGGTTCTGGAATGGGCCGTTCCCGCCGCGGCCATCACGTTCGTACCCATGCTGATCGCCGTGCACCTGGCCCGCCGGGCGGTGCGCGTTGCCAGCCACATCATGCGACGTCTCCCCCGCAGTGGCTTCGGTCCGTTGGACAGCGTGATGAACACCCTCTCCAACGATCCCGTCGAGATCGCCGCGGTGCTCCACGGGGTCCTGACCGGCCCCATCTCCCCCACGGTGGAAGAACGCGAGAACATGCACATCCCGGCCCTCGTCATCGGTCACCGCTCGGACCGCATCCATCCGTTCCATGACGCCGAGCAGCTGGCCGATCGCCTTCCCGATGCTCGATTGCTGCAAGCGGCGTCGGTCTTGGAGTTGCGGCTGAAGCCCGAACGACTCACCGGCGAGATCGCCCAGTTCCTCGACGCGGTGTGGGACACGCCGAGTTCGAGTGCTCGGGCCAGCTGACTGCGCCCATCCGAACACGCGGCGAGGCGTCGCCTTCAGTCGTCGTCGGAGCCACGCCGGCGTTGCTGCTTGCGCTCGGACTGGTGTCGCTTGGCCGACAGGCGCCGCTCCTTGGCCCCCCGCGATGGTCGCGTCGGGCGACGGGTCTTCTCGATGTGCAGCGCATCGGCCACCCGGGCCCTGAATCGTTCGACGGCAAGCTGTCGGTTGCGGATCTGCGATCGCTCATCGTCCGCCACCACCCGGATCTCCGGGCCGAATCGCTGCAGCAGGCGAGCCCGTTGACGCGGGCCCAGCGACGGTGACTTGGCCACATCGAATCGCAATTCCACCCGGGTGTTCACCTTGTTGGCATGCTGTCCACCGGGACCCCCGCTGGGTGTGAACCGGAACTGGAGCTCGGACGGGGGAATGGACAGCGATGGCGTGACCCGGATGAGATCAGCTCGTTCCCCGTCCCCTGTCATGGGCCGGGTTCGTCGACCACCGGATTGCCGAGTGTGCCGATGCCCTCGATCTCGATGCGGACCCGGTCGCCGGCGGTGAGCCAGCGGGGCGGGTTGCCGCTCGCGGCCACGCCCGCCGGTGTACCCGTGGACAGAATCATCCCCGGCTCGAGTGTGAACGCAGTGGAGAGGTGCTCGACCATCTCCGCGCAAGAGAAGATCATGTCCGACGTGGACCCGTCCTGGCGTCGTTCCTCGTTGACCCAGGTTCGCACGGCTGAGCTGTTGGGGATCAGCGATCTCGTCGGCCGTCACCAACCACGGTCCGACAGGGCCATGGGTGTCGAAGCCCTTCCCCATCATCATGGTCGGCGTCCGCCGCTGCCAGTCCCGGACGCTCACGTCGTTGACGACGACAAAGCCGGCCACCATCTCGAGGGCTCGGTCGGCGGTGACGTGCCGGCATCGGGTGCCGATGACCATCCCCAGCTCACCCTCGTAGTCGACCTGATCGGACACGCGAGGTACCTCGATGGCCGCATCCGGCCCGATCACGCACGTGGGCTGCTTGGCGAACCAGGTCTGGTACTCGGGCCGGTCCTGGCCCAGCTCCCGGATGTGGTCCTCGTAGTTGCGGGCAATGGCCAAGAACGATGGCGGATGGGGCACCGGCGCCAGAAGGGCCACCTCGGCCAGCGGCAGCCGCCGAGCGCCCCCCTCGGGAGCAGCTCGGGCGATGTCGAGGGCGGCGGGACCAAGGGACAGGAGGCCCACCATGTCGCCCGGCAGCCCGACGGCCGGATCGGTGAGGTCGACGACCTCGTCGCCGTAGACCACGCCGGTCCGAACGACACGGTCGGGCCGAAAGCTTACGAGTCGCATCCCCAGACCGTAGGGGACGGGAGCGGCACCCGCCCGACATGGTGGTCGTCCCCCCAGTGTCGCCGGTCGCACGAGCTCTCTGGCCGGTCGAGGCCGCAGGTAGATTGGTGGCGGGCAGCGGCGGACGTGCTCACCGGCCAAAGCCAAAGAGAGCCAACAAGAGAAGGAAGACGCCATCTCCTCCGAACTGGATACCGCCACCAACCTTCGGTGCTCTGCCTGGACCCACCAGCACCACGTCGACCCGATCGGCACAGCCGGGACCTACGCCGGCTACCTGCTGGTGGAGTGGCCGCTTCCCTGGCCCCACGACCTGAGCGAGGTGCCCGAGCTGGCTCCGCTGGTGTCTGCCCTGGCCGGGACGGGAATCCGCCTCCAAGGGCTGGTCGCCACCTGGCCCCACGGCCCCGAACGCCACGCCATCCTGTATCGCCCAGGCGATGAGGCGTCGAAGGGATTCGACCACTTCGAGCGACGCGAGGTCGTCGCTCCTCTGGACGACCTGGTGGCAGCCGCCCTCGAGCTCCTCGAGGGTCGGGCATCCGCCATCGGCGCCGAGCCGTCTCAGCAGACCGACATCCTCATTTGCGGTCATGGCCGGCGCGACCGATGCTGTGGCGCCCTCGGTACCTCGCTCGCCTTGGAGCTCGCCGCCGGCGGAGTGGGTGGGGACAATACCCGCCTGTGGCGCACCAGCCACACCGGTGGGCATCGGTTTGCACCGACGATGATCGTGCTGCCCGAAGCCACGGTGTGGGCCTCCGCCGACGCGGACATGGTCGAGCGCATCATCCGACGTGGCGGGGCGCTCGACGATCTGATGCCGCGCTATCGAGGTTGTTCGGGCCTGAGCTCGCCTCGGGTCCAGGCGCTCGAACGTGCCGTGTTGGCCGAGATCGGTTGGCCTCTCTTCTCGTCGATCCGCCGCGGGACCGAGCATCCCGACGGATCGGTCACGCTCCACGTGGAGGGCCCTGCCGCCGGCACCACGTGGGAGGCCACGGTGAGCACGGGGCGAGTGCTCCCCGTGCCGGTCTGCGGCCAGCCCATCGATGAGGCCACGAAGTCAGAGTCCGAGCTGATCGTCGACCAGGTCCGCCGGACCGCGTTGAGCTGAGCGTCCCTACCCGTTCCGGGGAAGCTCGCGGAACGGCGTAGTCCGGTCATTGCTCGGTTCCCTGGGAAGGCCGAGCACCCGTTCACCAATGATGTTGTGCTGGATCTCGTCGGTGCCACCGTAGATCGAGGGTCCCTGCGCGAACAGCGCCGCCTCGGTGACCCCCGTGGCCAACCGGTTGCCGTCTCGCTCAGCCAGGGCCTTGGCGTCAGAGGCGGTGTAGCCATGGAGCATGCCGCGGGGCCCCAGAATTTGCAGACCCAGGTCGCGGGTCCGCCGCAGGATGTCGCTCATCGACAACTTGGCGATATTGCCCAGTCCGGGCACCGAGCCGCCCCGAGCCGCCAAGGCCTTTTGCCGCATGCGGGTGTACCGCGCGATCTCGTAGAGCGAGTACAGCTGCATGAGCTCCTGGCGCACGGTGGCGTCGGCGATGGTCCCATTGGCCTTGGCCAGTTCGATGAGGGTCTCTCGGCTGGCAAAGGCCAAGCCATCCCCGGCGGCCCGACGGCCACGTTGTTCGATGAAGTCCCCGACCCGTCGGTCCAGGTCACCAGCGACCGTACCCGGCGCCGCCAATCCGCCCGCCGCCGACCCGCCGCCGGCGCCCAGACCGGACCGCTCGAATCCGAGCGTGGTGTTGGCCACGGCCCAGCCGTTGTTGACTCCCCCGATGGCCGCGTCGTCGTCAACCACGACATCGGTCAGGAACACCTCGTTGAACAGGGAGCGACCGGTCATTTCCCGGAGCGGGCGGACCTCGACCCCGGGCTGGTGCATGTCGACGACAAAGTAGGTGATCCCTTGGTGCTTGGGCACATCGGGGTCGGTGCGGGCCAGCAGCATGCCGAGATCGGCCGTCACGCCCGTCGACGTCCAGACCTTTTGTCCATTGACGATCCATTGGTCGCCGTCCCGTACCGCCGAGGTGGACAGTCCGGCCAGGTCCGATCCGGCACCCGGCTCGCTGAACAGCTGGCACCAGGCCCTTTGCCCGGTCACGATGTCTCGCAGGTAACGGTCACGCTGCTCATCGGTTCCCTGCACGGCGATGGTCGGTCCGGCCAGCAACAAACCGAGCCCTCCGGGAGCACCCAGGGCACCGAACTCGGCGATGACCTGTTGGGCCCGGACGGCTTCCGACGGCGACAGGTCCAATCCGTACCACTTGGCCGGCCAACTGGGCGCGGCCCAGCCAGAAGTTCCCAGGCGATCCCACCACTCCGCCACGGTGACGTCGGGATCCCAGTGTTCTTCGAGCCAGGCCACCAGCTCGGTCTCGAGTCCTGTATCAGTGCGTTCGCTGCTGTCGGTCACGTTCACTCCCACCGGATCATTCGCTTCCTCCCCAACGGCTGAAGCCCGGGTTCCTGAGGCGTCCGCCGCTTAACGCTACGACCTCCCCAGAAGTCCTGCCTCCACCATAGGTGGGGGTCAGCCGGTTCCGACATCGCGACCGGCAGGGCCGGTGCGTGGCCTGAGGGGGTCAGAGGTCGAGGTCGCTCAGTCCCGGGTGGTCGTCGGGGCGGCGCCCCAGCGGCCAGTGGAACTTGCGCTCGGACTCCCTGATGGGAAGGTCGTTGATGCTGGCGTGGCGGCGACTCATGAGCCCGCTGTCTTCGAACTCCCAGTTCTCGTTGCCGTACGAGCGGAACCAGTGGCCGGAGTCGTCGTGACACTCATAGGCAAAGCGCACCGCGATGCGGTTGCCGTCGAAGGCCCACAGCTCCTTGATGAGCCTGTAGTCCAGTTCCCGCCTCCACTTGCGCGTGAGGAAGGCGACGATCTCGGCGCGGCCGGTGACGAACTCGGCGCGATTCCTCCAACGGGAGTTCACCGTATAAGCGAGCGCAACCTTCTCGGGGTCACGGGAGTTCCACCCGTCTTCGGCCAGACGGGCCTTCTCGCTGGCCGTCTCCCGGGTAAAGGGAGGGAAAGGGGGGCGCGACTCGTTGCTCATGACCACTCCTTTAGCTTCTCCACTCCGATGTTCCCAACGCCTCTGCTTCCAAGGTCGTTGTCTTCGTGTCTCAGGAAGTTGTCTTCTTGGCCGACTCAATTCCCGCTTGGAAGATCCCGAGGCGCTCGTAGAGGCCGCCCAGCAACAAGGCGATCCCGGAGGCAACCGCGGCCAGGCGGCTGCGACGGCCGAACAGCAAGGAGCCGAGCACGCCTGTCACCGTGAGCGTGCTGGCCCGGTTGAGCCGGCGCCCGGTCTCGCCTGCCAGGTATGGCTCGGCCGCCGCCGTGCCTCGGCCTTCCAGCTTGCGTGAGGCGGTGATCTCGACGATGGCACCGTAGAGAGCGAGGCGACGGGCCGGGGCGGCCTCGGCCACCGGGGCAACGATCATGCCGAGTCCCCCGGCGCTGGCCGCCGCGCTCCCCGTGAAGATGAACGGCAGGACATCGAGCGCCTCGTGCCAAGCTGGTACGGCGGTGTCCGAGATCAGGACGCTGGTATAGCTGGCGACCGCGGGGGCGAGTACGGCGGCACCCAGGCCGGCCGGCCGGCCAGCGGCCGTCAATAACCGGCCCACCAAGCGCCCACGCATACGACCGGGGACCACCTCCGCCACTGCGGCGAGACCGGCCAGAGGGCCGTAGGCGGTGAGTATCCAGGTCCCGACGCTCATCGGCGAGGTGAGCTTGGCCACGCGAAGCATGTGGTGGAAGCGCTCCGGCCGGCCGAGATCTTTGATCAGGTACACGGACCCGGCGCTGATCGCTGCGGCGGCGCCGAGACGGCTACCCCTGCGTAGGGCGGTTCGGCCCGTCCGGTCTGCGCCGGCCGCGAGAAGGCTGCTGCCCGCGGCCAGTCCCCCGAGGAAGAAGTAGTAGGCAATGTCGTTCGTCCACACTGGCGGCTTGAGAACTGGTCGCCCGTAGTAGCTGGAGAACTCCGCCCGATCGACCATGGACGCCTCGCCAGAGCCGTCGTCGCGAGCACGACCAAACCGCCGGCGTCTGCCATCGACGGTGGCGCTAGCGCCCCTGGGCGCGGAGCCTTCCCGGTCGCCGTTCACCGTGGCCGAGCCTCCACGAAGGCACTCACGGCCGCGGTGACGAGGGCAGCGGCGGCGACTCCTGCCACCCGCCACATGCGGCCCAGATCTCGTGTGGGAACCACCGGGTCATTGGGCAGGCCGTATACCGGGGGCTCGTCGAGGAGGAGGAAGAACGCGCTCGTTCCGCCGACGCCGTCGTCGGGGTCGGCGCCGTAGAGCCGGGCCTCGGGGACTCCGGCTTCGTGGAGCTGCTCGACCCGGGCGCGAGCCCTGGTGTGCAGCTCGTCGAACGGACCGAACTGAATGGAATCCGTCGGGCAGGCCTTGGCACACGCCGGCTCGAGCCCGTCCCGCAGCCGGTCGTAGCACAGCGTGCACTTGTGGGCCCGGCCGTCGTCCTTCCGGCGATCGATCACACCGAAGGGGCAGCCGGATACGCAGTAACCACAGCCGTTGCAGATGTCCTGTTGCACGACCACGGTCCCGAATTCGGTGCGGAACAGCGCTCCCGTCGGGCAGACATCCAGGCAGCCTGCGTGGGTGCAGTGCTTGCAGACGTCGGACATCATCAGCCAGCGAAAGTCCATCCTGGCCGCGCCCGGTTCGTCCGGCGGGGCACCGGCGCCCGATGGCTCCGGCGCCCAGGCCGAGGTACCGAGCTCGGCGCCGCCACGCTCCGTCTGGCGCAGCTGGTCGGCGACGATCCCGCTCGCGTAGCTGGTGGAGGAGGGCCCGACGGGAAGATCGGCCAATCCAGCGTCCTGGCGGCCGAGCCGGCGCGGCTGCTCGATGAAGGCGACGTGCCGCCAGGTGTCGGCACCGAGCATGCCTGTGTTGTCCATGGACATGCCGAGCAGGTTGAACCCGTCGGCAGGGACGTCGTTCCACTCCTTGCACGCCACCTCACAGGCCTTGCAGCCAATGCACACGGACGTGTCGGTGAAGAATCCGACCCGGGGCGGGTGGTCGGTGTGACCAGCCTGCTCGGCCACGTCGTCGACGGGGCCAGAGAGGCTGTGGGGCGCGAATCTCATGGAGCCGGCTTTCTGCGGCCGACGACGTGGTGGATGTGGGGCACACCGGGGGCCGTCGCCGTCTGGGTGCCGGTGGCCGGAGTGATCTCGGCCCGCGTGCGGTAGTCGGCCAGGTACTCAAGGAGGGCGGGACCCTGCGGCCGCCGGCCGGCCCGAATGTCGCAGGTCGCCGCCTTGCTCTCCTGGATGAGCACGTTCGGGTCGAGAACCACGCCGAAGAGGTCGTTGACCACGTCCCCGGTGGTCAGGCCGGCTGGTCCCCAGTGGTAGGGCAACCAAACCTGGTGGACCACCCGGCCTTGCACGCGGAGGGGCTTCATCCGGTCGGTGACGATGACCCGGGCTTCCACCGCGGCTCGGCTCGTCACCACGTGGGCCCAGCCCAGGTGCTCCAGCCCGCGCTGGCGGGCCAGTTCGGGCGACACCTCGACGGTGAGGGCAGGCTGTAGCTCCGACAGGTACGGCAGGGTGCGGCTCATGCCGCCCGCCGTGTGGTGCTCGGTCAGCCGGGCCGCAGTCAGCACGAACGGGAACACGTCCCCGTGGCGCTCGGGCGGTGAGGGGTTCGAGGGGTTGTCCCGCCGCCCGTACACCTTGGTGGTCGGGTTGACCTGCTGGGCGTAGAGGGGGTTGGCAACGGGTGACTCGTGCGGTTCATAGTGGGTGGGCAGCGGCCCATCCGATAGCCCAGCGGGCGCAAAGAGCCAACCTTTGCCGTCCGCCTGCATGACGAAGGGATCGTCACCGGCGAGCGCGGCCGGCCCCCAGGCGTCACGTTCGGGCTGGAAGGAGGGCGGCTTGGTCTTCTCGAAGTCGGGCACGTCGTGGCCGGTCCATTGGCCTCGTTCCTCGTCCCACCAGATACAGGCCTTCCGTTCACTCCAGGGCCTGCCCTCGGGGTCGGCTGAGGCCCGGTTGTAGAGGATCCGCCGGTTGTACGGCCACACCCACCCCCATTCCAGGGCGTAGTCGTCCTGCTCGAACCGGGGCTTGCGCCGGGCGGCCTGGTTGACCCCGCCGGCGTACACGCCGCTATAGATCCAGCACCCGCACGACGTCGATCCGTCGGCTTTGAGGTCCAGGTAGCCGTCGACTTGACGACCGGTGGTGAGGTCCTGGCCGCTGATGTGGCGCAGCACGTCGGCGGCCTGAGGCTCGTCCCCGACGACCTCGTAGTCCCATGCCAGGTCCTGGATCGACCGGTCCCGCTCGTCGGTCGACCCCGCCAGCCGCTGCTTGACCAGCCGGCCGAGATGGAAGAAGAACCACAGTTCCGACCTCTGGTCGCCGCGGGGGTCGACGGCCTTCTGTCGCCATTGCAACATTCGCTGCGTTTGGGTGAACGTTCCCTCCTTTTCGGTGTGTGCCGCCGCGGGGAAGAAGAACACCTCGGTGCGGCACTGCTCGGTGACGATCTCGCCTGTGGCCACCTCAGGCGAATCCTTCCAGAAGGTGGCGCTCTCGATCATGGCGAGGTCCCTGACCACCAGCCAGTCGAGGTTGGCCATGCCCAACCGCTGCAGCCGCCCATGAGCGGAGCCGACCGCCGGGTTCTGGCCCAGCAGGAAGTAGCCGAACACCTTGCCGTCGATCATGTCCATCACCGTCTGGTAGGTGCCGTGGTCCCAGTTGATGCGGGGCAGGTAGTCGAAGCAGAAGTCGTTCTCCGGCGTAGCCGCGGCTCCCCAGTACTCCTTGAGGAAGGAGACCATGTAGTTGTCTGCGTAGTACCAAAAACCCTTGTGCTTGTCGCTTTTCACGCTGCTCAGATACGTACGGAGGTCCTTGCCTGACGTCGAGTTCGGCATGGGGAGGTACCCGGGCAGGAGGTTGTAGAGGGTGGGGATGTCGGTTGAGCCCTGGATGCTGGCGTGGCCCCGCATGGCCATGATCCCGCCTCCGGGACGCCCGATGTTCCCCAACAGCAGTTGGATGATGGTTGCCGTCCGGATGTACTGGGCGCCTACCGTGTGCTGGGTCCAGCCGACGGCGTAGACCACCGACGACGTCCGCTCCCGTCCCGACGCACTGGTCCACCAGTCACAGAGCTGGAGAAAGTGGGCGCGCGGGATGCCGCACGTCCGCTCGACCATCTCGGGCGTGTACCGGGCGTAGTGGCGCCTCAAGAGTTGGTACACGCACCGAGGGTGCTGCAGCGTCCGATCGCGCAGGACGCCCTCGGCGTCGATGGTCGGCCCGCCCGAGCCGTACCGGTCGCCGGCGGCATGCTCCCTTGACTCAAGACACGGCTCCAGGTCGGCCTGACCTTCGCACTCATACCGCCAGCTCGAGCTGTCGTAGGTCCCGGTCTCGGAGTGGTAGCCGCTGAAAATGCCGTCCCCGGCCTCTGCGTCGGCGTACTCTTCGCGGACGATAAAGGAAGCATTCGTGTACGCGACGACGTAGTCCAGGAATGCCTTGTCGCGCTCCAAGATGTGGTTGATGACCCCGCCGAGCAAGGCGATGTCGCTGCCGGCGCGTATGGCGAGGTGCATATCGGCCAGGGCGCTCGTGCGGGTGAACCGGGGGTCGACGTGCACGACCCGGGCGCCCCGGTTCTTGGCCTCGATCACCCACTGGAAACCGACGGGATGGGCTTCAGCCATGTTGGAGCCCATGATCACGATGCAGTCGCTGTTGGCCAAGTCCTGCTGGAAATTGGTGGCACCGCCCCTACCGAACGAGGTCCCCAGACCGGGGACGGTGGCGGAGTGTCATATGCGCGCCTGGTTCTCGATCTGGATGGCACCCAGCGCGGTGAAGAGCTTCTTGATCAGATAATTCTCTTCGTTGTCCAAGGTGGCGCCGCCCAGGCTGGCCACACCCATGGTGCGGCGAAGCTTTCGACCCTGCTCGTCACTCTCCTGCCAACCCTTTGCCCGCGCGTCTAGGACGCGGTCGGCCACCATCCCCATGGCCGTGTCGAGGTCAAGGGTGGACCACTCGGTGGCGTAAGGGGCGCGGTAGAGCACCCGCTGCTCCCGCTGTGGACCGGTGACCAGCTGCTTGCTCGCCGAGCCCTTGGGGCACAGCCGGCCCCGGGATATGGGGCTGTCCGGGTCGCCCTCGATCTGGATGACCTGCTCGTCTTTCACGAACACGGTTTGGCCGCAACCGACGGCACAATACGGGCACACCGATCGAGCGACACGGTCGGCGGTGGGAATCCGCGAACGGAGGTCGGCTGACTTCGGCGATTCAGCGGCGGCGCCTCGACCGAGTGGATCGGAGCCCGTTAGCTGCCGCCACACCGGCCAGGACCGCAGCAGTCCCCGAACCCGGCCCTGCCTATCGCCACCCCCGTCCGGCGTCATACGGCGAACCTCGGGCCAACGGAAACCACCGACCTTCGGGGGCCAGCACAGCCCAACCGGGCACCTCGCGTTATCAGAACGCGCATGCTATTCACTGTAAGCAGTCCGAGATTGACCAGCAAGGGTGAACTTGTCCGCCCGGTGACGAAGCACCCTTCGTGGGCGAAGCGAATTCACCCCCATTGGATCATGGAAATACACCGCGTTGGATAATGGGAAGTCACCCTGCCGGGTGCGGGAATCGAAGTGCGCTCAGTAGCAGAGAATTTTTTTGTCGAACAGGTTTATCGGCTCGCTGAACGGGGTAGCGCGGCTAGTTGGACAAGGGAGGATCCATGAGTCTGATTGCTCTTACGACGATCTCCTTCCCAACAACGGCATTTCCCCCGCTTGCTGTGGGGTTTTTCGGGCTCGGCACCGGCTACGTGATCTGGGGTCCGCAGGAGCTCTTGGGCTTTCCGACACGGACTCGACAGGTGGACCTGAGCAACGGCCTCTGGGGGATCTGGATGCCCGGCTTCATGCAGTTCGTTGCCGGCATGTACCTGTTCGCTGCTCTTGTGATTTTCCACTCGATCCATACTCCCGCGCTGTACACGGCGGCCCTGGCGTTCACTGCGTTCGGCGTGCACTGGTTCGCCCTCGGCATGGGACGTTCCCTCGGGGCGGACGGACGGCCCAATGGTTTCATGTGCGTGGCGTTCTTCCTGATCGCCCTCCTAGGAACGATCTCCTTCTTCGGCAACCATGACAGTTACGTGGCCGGGGTCTTCATTGGTCTCATGTGCGTCTACGTGAGCGAGTTCCTGTCGAGTTTCGGTGTGCCGAACGCAGAGCGGGTGCTCGGCGCATTTCGCATTCTCACTGGATTGTTGCTCATCTACTTGACCTTCGCGGTGGTCTTGGACTTCGCGAACGGATACACGCTTCCGACGTGACCGCGTCGGCTTCCTTCCCGGAGGTGGACAATGGCTGAACAAGACATGGGAGGTCAGGACACCGGAGTGGCCGTGCTGGGAACCGGGATCATGGGGTCGGCGATGGCTCGGAACGTCATGGCGGCCGGGTTTCGGACCACCGTCTGGGATGGCTCTCCTTCGGCGACGGCGCCGCTGTCCGAAGCCGGCGCGCTCGTCGCAGCCTCGCCGAGCGACGCGGTCCGCGGGGCGACGGTCGTCATCACCATGCTGCCGACCGCTGAGGCAGTGAGCGGGGTCGTCTTCGATGGCGGAGTGGCCGAGGCGCTCGAACGCGGCGCGGCGTGGGCCCAGATGGGGACGATCGGGGTCCAGGAGACCCTGGAGATCGCACGGCGCATCGGCGAGTTGCGACCTGATGTGATCTTTGTGGACGCACCGGTATCCGGGAGCAAGGGGCCAGCCGAAGCGGGCCAGTTGCTCATCTTGCCGTCGGGGCCGCCCCAGGCGCAGCGGATCCTGGATCCGGTCTTCGCCGCCATCGGCCGCAAGACCGTTTGGGTGGGCGATGCGGGTCAGGGAAGCCGGCTGAAACTGGTCGTCAACGCATACATGTCGATCCTCATAGAGGGCGTGGCCGAGGCCCTGGAACTGGCGACACAGCTCGGCATCGACGGTGACAAGCTGGCGGCGACCATTGAGGGCGGACCCCTCGACGCGCCGATAGCTGATGCCAAGCTGCACAAGATGCAAGAGGACGACTTCGCCCCGGAATTCCCTCTCGAATGGGCGCTCAAAGACGTGAACCTGGCGCTCCAATCGGCCGAGGGCGACAGGCTGCCCCTCCTCGAGGCACTCTCGACCCAGTGGGGTGCGGCCGTACATGCCGGACATGGCCGTGAGGACATCAGCGCGGCCCGGCTCGCCCTTGGGCGCCGTTAGCGAGCAGGACCGTCTGGCAACAGGACCACGGCAGGGTTTGCGGGGACGATGAGGACGCTGTCGGTCACCCTTGAGCCAAACTCGGACGCGGGGGCAGGGGCGGGGTCGGTCGCCAGGGCGGGTGGAGTGTGAACTTCTCCGGCGCTCTGTTCGCCGCTGTCCAAGTCAGAAGCGAGGTGGTCCCCGCTCGAGCACAGATGGCGACGACGCTGGGCTTCCACATCATCTTGGCCAGCCTGGGGATCGCCCTGCCTACGATCGTGCTGCTGGCCGAGTTCATCGGCTTGCGTCGTCACGACGACACGGCGATGAAGCTGGCGCGGCGCTGGTCGCAGGCGATGGCGGTGCTGGTCGCGGTCGGGGCGGTGACCGGCACGGTGCTCTCGTTTGAGCTCGGCCTGCTCTGGCCGGGGCTGATGCGCCGGTACGGAGCTGTGCTCGGCTTCCCGTTCGGCGTCGAGGGCCTGTTCTTCTTTCTCGAGGCCATCTTCACCGCCATCTACCTGTACGGTTGGCGGCGGCTGTCGGGGTGGACCCATTGGTTGACCGGTCTCCCCATCGCGGTGAGCGGCGTCTTCGGGGCGATGTCGGTGGTGGCGGTCAACTCATGGATGAACCAGCCGGGAGGGTTCACCGAACGGGGCGGCCGGATTGTGTCGGTCGATGTGTGGCAGGTGTTCTTCAACCACGCCGCTGCCTATGAGATGCCCCACATGATCCTGGCCGCCTACATGGTCGCCGGGTTCGCAGTCGCCGGGGTCTACGCCACCGGTATCCTGCGAGGCCGACGCGACCGCTACCACTACACCGGCTTCGCCATCGGCTTCGTCCCCGCCGCGATACTGACACCGTTCCAGCTCTTCGTCGGCGACACCGCCGCCCGAGCCATCGCTCATGACCAGCCGGTGAAGTTCGCGGCGATGGAATACGTCCAGCACACGTCCACACATGTACCCGAATGGCTGATTGGTGTCTTCACCGGCGGCCACGTGTACGGTGGGCTGAAGATTCCTGACCTGGACTCGCTGCTGGTCGGATTCTCGCCGGGCACCAAGGTCATCGGGTGGGATACCGTCCCGGCCGCCGATCGGCCGCCGGTGGTCTGGCTGATCCACCTCTGCTTTGACGCCATGGTCGGCTTGGGAACCCTGCTGCTGCTGGTCGGGTTATGGGCGGCATACGGATGGTGGCGGAAGCGGCGGCTACCTCCGCAGCGGCTGTTCTGGCTGCTGGGCGCGGTCAGCGGCCTGGCCGCCATCGTCGCCATGGAGTGCGGCTGGGTGGTCACCGAGGTCGGCCGCCAGCCGTGGGTGGTCTACCAGCTGCAGACCACGAACCAAGCGGCCACCACCAACGGCGGTGTCATAGCCAGCCTGAGCATCGTCGTCGTCCTGTACGCAGTGCTCGGCGTGGCGACCATCCTGATCCTGCGGATGCTGGCCCGACGCTGGCGGCGCAGCGACACCGAACAGGCTGCCGTCCCCTACGGGCCGGAGCTGGATCCTCCGGAGCGGGCGAAGGACAAGGTGCTTTCCTGATGGCGGCGGCGGTGGGTGCCATCCTGCTGATCGGGATCACCTTGTACGCCGTGTTGGGCGGGGCCGACTTCGGCGGCGGCCTGTGGGACCTGCTCGCCGGCGGCGACCAACGCGGGCAGGCGCCGCGCCGGCTCATCGACGAGTCGATCACGCCGGTGTGGGAGGCCAACCACGTCTGGCTCGTGTTCGACCTGGTCATCTTCTGGACCGCCTTTCCCCACGCCTTCGCCGCGGTCATGACCGGCGTCGCGCTGCCGCTGTGGCTCGCCGTCGGCGGGATCGTGCTGCGCGGCGCCGGATTCGCATTTCGCAAGGAGATATCCCGGCTGCCCCTGCAGCGAGCTGTGGGCGCCACGTTTGCCCTGTCCTCTTTCGTGACCCCATTCTTCATGGGCACGGTGATCGGCGCCATCGCCACTCGCGGCGTTCCCGCCAACCCCACCAGCGCCAACCAGGAGGCCTGGACCAACCCGACGGCACTCCTGACGGGATTCTTGTTCGTGGCCGCCTGCTCTTATCTGGCCGCCGTCTATCTGACCGGAGAGGCGGCACGCCGCAACGAGGGACGACTGCGGGCCTATTTCACCCACCGCGCTCAAGCATCGGCCATCGTGGCTGGGGCGCTCTCACTGGCGCTCCTCGCCGAACTGCACAGTTCGAACTACGAACTGTACTCCCGCCTCACCGGCCGGGCGTTGCCGCTCGTGATCGTCGCCGGCCTCTGCGGACTGGCCGTGCTCGTCCTACTGAGTAGCTCCGCAGGGCTCATGGTGGCCCGCGTCGTCGCCGCGCTCGGGGTGGCTGCGGTCATCTGGGGTTGGGGTGTGGCCCAGTACCCGACGCTGCTCCCCGGCACCGGGCTGACGCTGGACAACGCTGCCGCCCCGCACTCGGTCCTGGTGGCGCTCGTCGTGTTGTTCATCGTCGCCGTGGTAGTTCTCGGACCGTCCTTCGCCCTGTTGTTCAACCTGCAAAGCCGCGGAGTCCTCCTTCATGCCGGCGAAGGTACCCTCGGCGAGGGCACCGACCACGGGCCTGGGGTAGGTGGGTCCGCCTTGGTGGCACCCGGCCGGCCTTCATCGCGGCCTCGTGCCAGTCTGAAGGAATCAGTAGAGGGTGCGGTCATGATCGCCGTGGTCCTCTTCCTCCGCCGCCGGCGGCGGGGACGCTGACGCAGGCGGGTGTCGGTCCCACTGCTCTCGGGTGAGACGCCAGATGTCATGGGGGGCCTCAGGGAAGTGCGGCAGCACCCGGCTCTCGGTCAGGGTGAAGCCCAACCTGGTGGCCACGGCAGCCGAGCGGACGTTCTCGGGCAGGATCACCGAGCACACCTGGTCGGCGCCGACCTGATCGAAGGCATACTCGATGGATCGAGCTCCGGCCTCGGTGGCGAAACCGCGTCCCCACCAGCGTGGGTCGAGCACCCACCCGATCTCGATGCCAGGCCACTCCGGCACCTCCGGTCGATGGAGACCTGCCCGGCCGACGAGGAGCCCGGTCTCGATCTCGACCAGCGCCCACTGCCCGGTCCCTCGAAGTGCCCACTGCCCTCGCCACTGCGCCATTCCCAGCCAGGCGTCGGATCGGGAGAAGTCGTCGGGCAGGTGCAGCGATCGCCGCACCTCCTCGGACATGACGATGGGGGCGTAGGCGTCGAGATCGGAGTCCTCGAAGGGCCGCATCAGGAGCCGTTCGGTATGGAGGGTCGGGCAGTCGGCCATCGGTCGCCTGATTTCACACCATGGTGGTCTCGATTGACGCACCCGTCCGCAGCATCCGGGTGACCGGCGTCCGCTCGGCGATCTCAGCCAACCGGGCGACTTGCTCCGCAGCCAGGTCGGCGGCCAGGCGGACCTGTCGCTCAATGCGCCATTGTGACGAGCTGCCCTCGCCGGTCTGGACCAACTGCACCCGGACCCGGATCTCACCCAGCTCCCAGTGCTTGCGGTCGGCGTAGAGCCGCAGGGTGGCCGAGGTGCACTGGGCCAGCCCCAACAGGACCAGTTGGAACGGGTTGAAGCCCTCGTCGTTCCCTCCGGCGCTCCGTCCCTCGTCGACCACCAGGCGGTGAACGCCGGCCCGACCTTCACCGCTCAGCCCCGACGCGCTGTCGACCACGGCGGAAGCAACGATCCGCCCGCCCTGGCCGGCGGCTACTTCTTCTTCGTGGCTGGTGCTGGCGTTCTCGGTCATCGTTGGATCAGGGTAGCCAGACCGCCGGGTCCACCACCACCGACTCGTCAACGTGAGCCAACCTCTCAGGGGCGGTCGAGCCCACCCGGCGCAGCCATACCGTCGCCAGCACGGAATGTAGGGCGCGCTCATCTCCGCCGTCGACGGGCGTAACAGGATCATAAAAGTGGGGTTCGACCCCGTTACGAGGACGAAAAATCCCTTCTCGAACCGGTCCGATGGCGCGAAACTGGCTGTATGACGCAGATCTGGCGCAGCAGGCTCTTGGCTGTGGTGGCCATCGGCGCGCCGATCATCGTGGCGGCACTGTTGATCCCCGGACGCGGCCACCTCAATGCCGCCAACAACGCATTGGTGCTTGTCGTGGCCGTAGTCGCGGTTGCGATAAGCGGGAGCCGACTGGCCGCAGCCGTTGCTGCGTTGGCCGCGGCGATATCGTTCGATTTCTTTCTGACTACCCCGTATTACTCACTACGAATCGCTCATCGCGACGACATCATCACCGATGTCTTGTTGTTGGTCGTTGGGCTGGTAGTAGGAAATCTGGCCGCGTGGGGAAGAGCGCAAAGGAAGCGCTCCGAACAGCGGAGCAACGAGATGGCAAGCATGCACGCCATGACCGAGTTGGTGGCCGAGGGCGAAGAGCCCGAGTTCGTCGCCATGGTAGCGGCCGGCGAGTTACGCGACCTCCTGCACCTCCGCGACTGCCGGTTCACCCGCGGCCCCGAGGTTGCTGCCACCACCCACGTCACCCCGACCGGCGACGTGCTCATCGGAACCGTCCCGTGGACCACCGGTAAGTTTGGCCTTCCAACCAAGCAGGTCGACCTGCCCGTTCGCAGCGGCGGGTTCGTCACCGGCCACTTCGTGTTGTCGCCAACCCCTTTGGTCCCGGTCACCGATGAGGAGCTCAGGGTGGCCGTTGCTATCGCCGATCAGGTGGGTGCGGCCATGTCCGGCGACAGGGCGATCTCGGCGTAACGACCGACGATCCCTAGGGCGTCCGGAACCGGCGTCTTCTACGCTGATGGACTGGCAGGACAAGCGATGCGTATTTCACATCCACCGTGGCGGACGGCGGTCAGCGGCCACGAGAGGTCGCTCTCGAGATCGCCGGTCGCCGTCTGCTGACCAATCAGGGGCTGAGGCTACCGCCGCCGTTCGTCCCGCAAGCTCTGACGGCGTCGCCGGGCTGAGTGGGCACTGTCCCTAGATCCGGTGGGCACGCAGTGGTGGTCGTAGATGACCTGGAAGGGGGGCGAGGCAGCGGTTTCTGCGCCCCCACAACCGGCCAGCAAACCCGCCATCAGCGCTAAAAGGACAATCCGCCTGGTACTGCTCACACAACGATTGTGACCCGTCGATAAGTCACGCCAACCGCTCAACCGCATCGGCGATGCAATCCATATGTTGGATGGTCACGGCCGAGACGGCGCCAACCCGCCGCCAAACCGGCCCGCTTCGGTCACGGGCGAACTGCTCGCATCTCACCGGAGTTTGGCGAGCGCCTCGTTCAGCTGGAGGACGTCGATGTAGCTGCTGCCGAGGAAGCCGAACTCGGCGCTGTTGCTCTCTTGGCGATGAGTGCCCGCAGGGTCGACGGGGCGATGCCGGTGGCCTTCGAGACCATCGGGATCTGGACCAGGGCGTCGGCCGGCGTGATGTCGGGGTCGTAGCCGCTGCCCGAGGTGGTGACGAGGTCGGGCGTCGGGTCGACGCCGAGCTTGTGCCAGTAGGCCACCAGCGCCTTGGTGTTGCTCGAGCAGGACCTTGGACGGGGCCCGAGGTTGGTCGCCGCCGACTCGCCGGCTGACGCCGTTGGCCACCAGCGGGTTGTCGCCGCCGGCACCGGGTCGTGCTTCGGGTTGGCCGCGTAGGGCCCGAGGTCGTCGGGACGACCGTGGAAGACACAGCTGCCGAGGGGATGCCCGGGCACATCGTGGCTGGACCAGTTCTGGCCGATGAGCGTCGAGCCGTTGGCGGTGATCGAGCCGTCGGCCTGGTGCCTGAAGAGCAGCTGGGCGACGCCGGTGCCGGCGAGGGCGTAGACGAAGCCGAAGAAGACGAGGCAGATCACGGCGAGGACGAGCGAACGGCGGAGGTTGGTGAGCATCAGCGGGTCTCCATCAGTAGGCGTGCAGCGCGACGAGGATCAGGTCGATGAGCTTGATGAAGATGAACGGCACGATGATCCCGCCGACGCCGTAGATCCACACGTTGCGGCGCAGGATCGCCGCCGAGCCGGCGGCGCGGAACTTGCACCCCGCGCAGCGCCAGCGGGATGAGGGCGACGATGACGAGGGCGTTGAAGATGACCGCCGACAGCACCGCGCTCTGGGGGCTGTGCAGCTTCATGATGTTGAGCGTGTTGAGCTGCGGGTAGGTGGCGACGAACAGCGCCGGGATGATGGCGAAGTACTTGGCCACGTCGTTGGCGATGGAGAAGGTCGTGAGCGAGCCCCGGGTGATGAGCAGCTGCTTGCCGATCTCGACGATGTCGATGAGCTTGGTCGGGTTGGAGTCGAGGTCGACCATGTTGCCGGCCTCTTTGGCCGCGGTGGTCCCGGTGTTCATGGCCACGCCGACGTCGGCCTGGGCCAGCGCCGGGGCGTCGTTGGTGCCGTCGCCGGTCATGGCGACGAGCTTGCCGCCCTCCTGCTCGGCCTTGATCAGCGCCATCTTCGCCTCGGGCGTGGCCTCGGCCAGGTAGTCGTCGACGCCGGCCTCCTGGGCGATGGCCGCGGCGGTGAGCGGGTTGTCGCCGGTGATCATGACCGTGCGGATGCCCATCTGGCGCATCTCGTCGAACTTCTCGCGGATGCCCTGCTTGACGACGTCCTTCAGCTCGATGACGCCGAGGATCGTCCGGGCCGTCGGCCACGACCAGCGGCGTGGAGCCGGCCCGGGACGATGCGCTCGACGATCTCGTCGAGGTCGGCGGGGACGGTGCCGCCCTGCTCGGTCGACCCAGCGCTTGCACCGACTCGGCGGCGCCCTTGCGGATCTGCCGGCCGTCGATGTCGAGGCCCGACATCCGGGTCGTGGCCGAGAAGGGGACGAACGTCGTGCTCGCGCTCCGAGCTCGCGCTCGCGGATGTCGAAGCGCTCCTTGGCCAGCACCACGATCGAGCGGCCCTCGGGCGTCTCGTCGGCGAGCGAGGCGAGCTGGGCGGCGTCGGCCAGCTCCTGCTCGCTGTGGCCGCCGACCGGGATAGAACTCGCGACGCCATGCGGTTGCCGAGGGTGATCGTGCCGGTCTTGTCGAGCAGCAGGGTCTGCACGTCACCGGCCGCCTCGACGGCCCGGCCGCTCATGGCCAGCACGTTGCGCTGCACGAGCCGGTCCATGCCGGCGATGCCGATGGCCGAGAGCAGCGCGCCGATCGTGGTCGGGATCAGGCAGACCAGCAGCGACGACCAGGACGACCACCGAGACCGTCGGCCCCGGCGTAGTGGCCGAAGGGCTGCAGCACCACGACCACGGGCAGGAAGACGATCGTGAGCACGGCGAGCAGGATGGTGAGGGCGATCTCGTTGGGGGTCTTCTGCCGGTTGGCCCCTTCGACCAGGGTGATCATGCGGTCGAGGAAGGTCTGGCCGCGCTCGGCGGTGATCCGCACCACGATGCGGTCGGAGAGCACCTTGGTGCCGCCGGTCACCGCCGAGCGGTCGCCGCCCGACTCGCGGATGACCGGCGCCGACTCGCCGGTGATCGCCGACTCGTCGACCGAGGCGATGCCCTCGATGATCTCGCCGTCGGAGGGGATGAGGTCGCCGGCCTCGCAGACGACGAGGTCGCCCTTGGCCAGCTCGGCCGCCGCGCACCAGCTCCTCGGTGCCGTCGGGCTGCAGGCGTCGGGCCTCGGTCTCCGAGCGCATCTTGCGCAGCGTGTCGGCCTGGGCCTTGCCCCGACCTTCGGCCATCGCTTCGGCGAAGTTGGCGAAGATCACCGTCAGGAACAGCCAGATCGTGATGGACCAGGTGAAGATGCCCGGGTGGGCGATGGCCTCGATGAAGGTGATGACCGTGCCGACGAGCACCACGAACATCACCGGGTTCTTCACCTGGACCGCGGGTTCGAGCTTCTTGAACGAGTCGACGAGCGCCTGGCGCGAGGATCTCGCGGTCGAACAGGCTGCGCGCCTCGGCCACGCCGTGGGCCTGCGGTGCGCCGGCTGCGGTTGCGGCTCGCGGTTGGGTGGTCGGTCATGCGTCATCAGAAGAACTTCCCGTGGCTCAGCTGCTCGACGATCGGGCCGAGCGAGACGGCGGGGAAGAAGGTGAGGCCACCGATGATCACGATCACGCCGATGATGAGGCCGACGAACATCGTGTTGTCGGTGCGGAAGGTCCCGAGCGACGTCGGGCACCACGTTCTTGGCCGCCAGCACGCCGCCGAGGGCCAGGGCCGGGATCATGATGCCGAAGCGGCCGATCAGCATGTCGATCGCCGCCGACGATGTTGTAGAAGGCGGTGTTGCCGGTGAGGCCGCCGAAGGCCGAGCCGTTGTTGTTGCCCTGCGAGGTGAGCGCGTAGAGGATCTCGGTGAACCCGTGCGGGCCCGGCGTTGAGCGGGCCGGCCCGCCCGGCATGGATCGACACGGCGATGCCGGTGAAGACGAGCACGATGAGCGGCATGACCAGCGCGCCGAGGCCGGCCAGTTTCACCTCCTTGGCCTGGATCTTCTTGCCCAGGTACTCCGGCGTTCGCCCGATCATCAGGCCGCCGATGAACACGGCGATGATGGCGTAGATCGAGGATCGTGTAGAGGCCGCTCCCGGTGCCGCCCGGGGTCACCTCCCCGAGCATCATGCCGGTCAGGAGGCCGAAGCCGCCGATCGGGGTGAACGAGTCGTAGGAGGCGTCGGCCGAACCGGTCGAGGTGCTGGTCGACGACACGCCGAACAGCGCGGTCGTGGTGTCGCCGAAGCGCACCTCCTTGCCCTCGGTGTTGCCGACGGTCGGAGTGCACGCCGGCGGCGGCGACCGCCGGGTTGCCCTGGTGCTCGGCGTAGCTGGTGAAGCCCACCCAGAAGCCGAAGATGAGCACCATGGCCGCCAGCAGGGCGGCGCCGTGGCGGATGCTGCCCACCATCTTGCCGAAGGTGTAGGTCAGGGCGAAGGGGATGGACAGCAGCAGGAAGATCGACAGCCAGTTGGTGAGGGCGGTCGGGTTCTCGAAGGTGGTGGCCGAGTTGGCGTTGAGGAAGCCGCCGCCGTTGGTGCCGAGCTGCTTGATCGCCTCCATGAAGCCGATCGGGCCGCGGGGGATGGTCTGGGTCACGCCGTTCAGCGACGTCGTGGATGCTGACCGTCCCGGCCAGGGTCTGCACCGCGCCCTGGCCGACGAAGATGATGCCGGCGACGAAGGCGATCGGGAGCAGGATGTAGAGCAGGCACCGGGTGATGTCGACCCAGAAGTTGCCGATCGTGGGCGAGTTCCGCCGGGAGAAGCCCCGCACCATGGCGATGGCCACGGCGATGCCGACGGCCGGGCTCACGAACTGCTGGACGGTGAGCGCGCCGATCTGGGAGAAGTACGACATCGTCGTCTCGCCGCCGTAGTTCTGCCAGTTGGTGTTGGTGACGAACGAGGCGGCGGTGTTGAAGCTGAGCGCCGGCGGGACGGCGCCGAGGTGCTGCGGGTTGAGCGGCAGCGAGCCCTGGATCCGGAGGATCAGGTAGGTGAACGCCGATCGAGACCGCCGAGAAGATGACCAGCGAGCCGGCGTAGCGCTTCCAGGTCTGCTCCTGCTCGGGGCTGGTGCCGAGCAGCCGGTAGATCGGCCGCTCGGCCCAGCCCAGGAAGTGCACCCGGCCGTCGAAGACGGCCGCCATGTACGAGCCGAGGTAGCGCCAGGTGAGACCGAGGGCGACGACGAGGGCGACGATGGTCCAGAAAAGCCCATCTAGAACCACTCCGGCTTGAACATCGCGACGCCGAGGTAGATGAACATCACGATGGAGACGGCCAGCAGGATGCCCTGGAGACGGTCATACCCGCTCCAGCGCCCAGATGAGGCCGAGCATCACCAGCGAAGCCGACGATGCCGAGCACTGCGAGGAAATCTGCCATGGGACGAGTATCTGCCGACCCTCTTAACAGAATCTGAACAGGAGCCCGTACGCCCTTAAAAATTCTCTTAACAAGGCTGCCCATCTCGGCCGGCGCCGCCACGTACGACAATGAAGCAGGTGCGCAAAGCTCTTGTCGGCTCCATCGGGGGATCGTCCTCCCGCTTGGCGCTCGGTGCCCTCATGGTGCCGCTGCGATCCCATCTGAGTATCGCCACCGCAGCACTGGTCTCGTCGTTCCCGTCGTGGCGGGCGTGGTCGTCGGCGGGTTCGTCAGGCCGGCCTGGTGAGTGTGGCCGCCGGCTTCCTGGTCTACGACTTCGCGTTTCATTCGGCGCTACTACACCCTGGCCGCCGGCAGGGCCGCAAAACTGGGTGGCCCTCAGCGTCTACGTGATCGTCATGCTGCTCGTGGTCGCGTCGTGGCCCGCCTGGAGTCGGCACGGTCCCAAGCCAGGCCGGGCGGTCGAGACCCACGGCTCTTCGAGCTCTCCGAGCTGCTTGGTCGACCACCGATCGGTGAGGATCTGCTCAAGACCATCGTCCATACGGTCAGGTTCCATCTTCGACGTCGCTGGGGTACGCTCCTCCTACCTGGCGGGTCGTCTGTCGATCCTGGCGTCGGCCGGCGAACCGCTGCCCGAGCCGGAGCTCCACCAGCTCGACCCCACTCCGGCCTTCCCGTCCGCATCGGCACTGCCCTGGGATCGCCGGACGCCTGCGAGCCTTGGCGCTGTCGGCGTCGGGTCGCCCAGTGGGCATACTCGCCCTGCGCGGAATCCCGGCCTCTGGCCCCGACCGGGCCCTGTTGGGCACGTTTGCCAACCACGCCGCGGTGGCGCTCGAACGAGCCCAACTACGCGAGCAGGCCCTGCGCTCGGAGTTGCTCGAGGAGACCGACCGGTTGAGGCACGCGCTGATCGGCGCGGTGTCGCACGACCTGCGGACGCCTTTGGCCACGATGAAGGTGGCCGCCTCGACGCTCCTACGATTCCGCCCTCTCGCTCTCCGCCGCCGACATGGCCGAGCTGCACCGCCTCCTCGAGTCGAGACCGACCATCTCACCCGCCTGGTCACCAGCCTTCTCGACATGAGCGATACCAGGCCGGTGTCCTCCATCTCCACGGCGCCCGAAATGGTCGCCGATCTCGGCCTTGAAGCCGTTACACCCTCCCGCCGCGCTCGGGGGAGACGGCACGAGCTGCCGGTTCCGAAATCCTTCCCGCCGTCGAGGTCGACCAGCTTCTGATCGGACAAGTGCTGGTCAACCTCCTCGACAACGCCAATCGCCACGCCCCCCCGAACAGTCCGATCACGGTGAGCGCCGAGGTCCAAAACGATCGAATTGTGCTCTCGGTCGCAGATCACGGACCAGGGGTTCCCTCTCGTCGAGCGTGAGGCAGTCTTCGATAGGTTCGTTCGATTCGACACCGGAGGGCGAGCGGGCATGGGCCTGTCCATCGCCAAGACGTTCGTGGAAGCACACGGCGAGCAGATCTGGGTCGATGATGTCCCCGAAGGCGGGGCCCGCTTCGCCTTCACCCTGCCCCGTTGTCGCAGGCAACGGCGTCAGGCCATAACGGAGATGGCCAAGGTCCTCGTGGTCGATGACGACTCGTCGCTCCTTCGGGCGATGCGGCTCGGCCTCCAGGCCGGCGGTCACCAGGTGATTACGGCGGCGAATGGCGAGCAGGGCATCTCCAGACCGCCCTGTGCCACTCCCGACGTGGTTGTGCTCGACCTCGGCCTCCCCGACATCGATGGACTCGCGGTCTGCAAGAGGATCCGCCAATGGAGCGACGTGCCGATCATCATTCTCTCGGCCAGCGGTACCGAGGACCGGAAGGTCGCCGCCCTCGATGGTGGAGCAGACGACTACGTGACCAAGCCGTTTGGTATGGCGGAGCTAGAGGCCCGCATCGCGCTGCGCTGCGCCACGGTAAGGGTGAACCAGAGGAGCAGGTGCCTGCGAACGTCTCGCTCGGCTTGCTGGAGATCGACCTCGTGCACCACGAAGCTCGACTTCAAGGGGTTACCGTCGCCCTCACGGCAAAGGAATTCGAGGTGCTGTCATTTCTGGCACGCCACGTGGGAAGGACGTGCACGCACCAGATGATCCTCGCTGCGGTCTGGGGCAGTGGCTATGGTCAGGAGGCCCAGTACGTGCATGCCTACGTCCATCGGCTGCGACAGAAGCTCAACGATCGTTCGGGCACGCTGATTCAATCGGCACCCGGCGTTGGCTACAGCCTCCGTCCCAATCAGGGGATCTCGACATGATCCGTCCGTTCGCCAGGCGAGCGGCGTCCAGGTCAGCAATCCTTGCCGGTCTGATCCTCTGCGCAGCTGTGGCTCTTCTCGCCTGTGGTTCCGAGTCAGCCGCGGCTGCCGTGCCGACAACAACCGGTCCGGCGCACCCGTCGTCCACAACCACGCAAGCGCAAGCCGATATCGCAAAGAAGGTGATCACCGATTATCGCGGCATGTGGGCCGACCTGGTGTCCGCAGCTCGAACCTCGGACTACCAATCGGCGCGCCTGCCCCGGCACGCTTCAGGTGACGCCCTGAACCTCTTGGTGGAGGGCCTGGCCAAGGACCAGGAGCTCGGCATAGTCACTCGGGGCAAACCGGTCCTCCAACCCCACATCACCTCTCTCACACCTGCAGGGAACCCGACCAAGGCAACAGTGACCGACTGTTTCGACAACACTCATTGGATCGAGTACAAGACCAGCGGCCGGTTGGAGAAGAACGCTCCCGGCGGACGCCGCTCAACCACGGCAGACCTGGTACGGATGGGCAGGACCTGGAAGGTGACCCAGCTGACGATACGAGCGACAGGTACCTGCTGAGCAACGTTCGTGGTGGCGAACAAGCGGACTTGATGTCTAAGCATCCAAGCGGATGAGGTCTTCATACGTCTCGCGGCGGGTGACGACCCGGAAACGACCGTCACCAACGAAGACGATCGGTGGACGCGGGACCTTGTTGTAGTTGGAGGCCATGGCGTAGCCGTATGCGCCGGTCATCGGCATGGCCAACACGTCCCCGACCACGGTGTCCTCCGGAAGCCATCCATTGCGGACGAGGATGTCGCCTGACTCGCAGTGCTTGCCGGCCACGGTCACCTTCATCGGCCGGGG
The DNA here is from genome assembly GCA_963781305.1 of uncultured Acidimicrobiaceae bacterium. Lineage (GTDB taxonomy): Bacteria > Actinomycetota > Acidimicrobiia > Acidimicrobiales > RAAP-2 > DASXMT01. The sequence goes on along the minus strand of CAWAFL010000011.1, from coordinate 158,888 downwards.
TGCCGCGGTCTCCCGCGGGATGAATGCCTCATAGGCGCTGTCATAGAGGGCAGGGCGGAGATTGTCGCTCATGCCACCATCCACGCTGACATAGGTCCGTTCGCCCGCCGCCGTGGTAAACGGAACCGACTTGATGGTGCCAATCGTGTAACACGTCACCGCCGCGGCGGCGGCAATGGCGCGTCCGGCCTCGGCCGTGATCCTGACCGAGCCCGGGACCCCGGACCTCCGGCAGGCCTGTCGGATGGCCATCCCCCAGTCGGACAGTGACGGAGCCCGTTCGTCGCCGCCCGTGTACGTCACACCGAGACCGCCGCCAACACAGAGCTCGGTGAGGCCTGCCGCCCGCACGAGATCGGCCAACGTAGTGATCGTTCGGCTGATGGCGGAGAAGTCGAGGATCTGGCTCCCTATGTGCGTGTGCAGGCCGACAAGGTCAAGAGGGCCAAGAGCGAGGCGGGCGATGGCCTCCTTTGCCGCCCCCGACGAAAGCGAAAAGCCGAACTTTGAGTCCTCCTGACCAGTAGCTATGGACGGGTGGGTGCAAACGTCGGTGCCAGGGTTGATCCGGACCAGCACCCGGGGTTTCTGCGAGCGCTCGACCCGCCCCGCCAACCGCTCGAGCCGCTCGATCTCGTCGAACGAGTCCACCACGATCCGACCGACGCCGACCACCAGGGCGAGGGCCAGTTCGTCCGGCGACTTGTTGTTTCCGTGCAAGACCAGGCGTTCCGGGGGCACGCCGGACCGAAGCGCTATGTACAACTCACCCCCGGAAGAGACGTCGAGCATCATGCCCTCTTCGTGCGCGAGAGTCGCCATCGCCCGGCAGAGGAACGCCTTCGATGCGTAGGCAACCCCCTCGCCGAAGACCCGGCGCGCTTCCCGGCACCGTGACCGAAGGTGTTGCTCGTCGTAGACGAAGACCGGAGTACCTACCTCTTCAACAACGGACAGCACGTCGACCCCGCCGACCGAGAGGCGACCATGTGGCGCCACCTCGGCGGTGTCGGGCAATAGGTGGCGTGGTAGGGCGGATCGGGAACGACTGGTGGCGGCCACTTCGACGGCGGTCGACCCGGGAAAGTCCGTTGGATCGATGACGCCTTCCCGGTCGTCGGTCCGGGGTAAGACCTTGACATGGGAGCCGGTCACGGTCAGTGCCTGCACCTCCTGATGAGATGGGCGTGGTCCGGCACCGGGATGACCTCGAGGCCGAGAGGGTTGACATACCGATCGAGCCGCATGAGATCACTGGACAATGAATTGTTCCACCGACTGGTGGAAGCGTTCTCCGAGCCTTCAGACAGCATGGCGTCGTCAACTGCTTCGTCGAAGTGATCGATCAGGAGCGTAGCCAGTCGCTCAGCCGTGGGGGCGAGGTGGACACCGGAGTCCCCCAGATGGAGCCAGCCGTCACCGTCGAGCTCGAGCGATGCGGCCTGCCGCCTGGATGCTCCGTGTTCGCTCAGCCGTTCGAGACAGTCATGGACCTCGTCGTCACTGGCGGAGTGCGGAAGCCACTCCTGCAGAGCTGACTGCATGGGAGGAGGGTCGTCGGGGTCCCGCACCAACCACAGGCAGGGGATTCCGAGGTCGGCGAAATGCGCGGCTCGGTTGGTGTCACGTGGCCATTGCAAGACCGCGACGCCGTTGTGCGAACCGAGAAAGGCAGCCAACTCCCGTTCCACGGACTCCGGCCCTCGGGGACCGAACCACACGGTGCAGGGGGAGGCGTGGACGACAAGCGCCGTGCGCTCCACGGCTGGAGGCGGTTCCAGCGGATCATCAGCCTCAGGGGACGCCGGCGTATCCAGGGATGACGCCTCATCACCAGGTGACTCGTCCATGCTGTCGGCCGCACGAGAGCCAACTCTGGTTGTCGTCATGCCCGTCTCCTCTCGCCCAACACCACTGGGATCGATTGCTTGTGTTCCACTCGGCTGAGTTCTTCCACTTCTAGCAATCGCGCCAGGTGAGAGGAATTGCTTTGATGTGGCAATTACGGAACGGGGGGAAATTTTGTCGGTCTCTTAACGGAGGGCATCGCTAGATTGCTGACGACGTCGACAACCTCTCGGGAAGGTCGGTCCATTGTCCGCATGGCAATCGCTTCCGATTCGCGAGGCGCTGCGGCTCCTGACGGCCGAACGTCTGGCACCCGCGGACCCTGTCCTAACCGGGCTTGGACGACATCGCGCCAGCAAGGCCCGGGCCACGGGTCACCGCTCATCCTGTCCAGGGAGGACGTGATCCATGGCAAAGACCCTCAAATGGTCGCAGCGAATTGTTCGCTGCTTGCCGCCATCGAAATGAATGACGAATCTGCCCGCGTTGTGTCTCGTCGGCTCGATCACGCGAACGATCTCCCCTCTCCACAGCCTGTGCCCTTCGACAGTGGCGAGCGGATGGCCGTGCAATGGACAGGCAAACGACCCATCGACCCCGGTGGGCAACAATTCGAGTCCACAATCGCTGCAGCGCAACGTAGTCCTTCTTCATGCTGGTCGGGACCGAGCCCCACGGACAACATCCGATCGACTGACGTCGCGCTCTGGGGAGCCCGGGGGCTGTCACTAGTGCGCCCATCGGGTCCATCCAGTCTTAGCTCGTTGCGCCGAGCACTTGAATAAGTTTGATGGAATCTTTACGCCGCGAGGCCGAATCTTGGCTCATTCTTTACCGCATGAGAGGTGATGCGGCTCCCCATGGATCGGGAAGAGCGCCCCGTCATTCACACTGGGTATCCTCGGTAAGAGAGCGGAGATGGGTAGCACAGCCCAATGCGCTGAAAGCCCGGCATTCATGACCACATCGAATGACAGCACGTGAGCACTAGGTACTGTGAGGAGCCCTAGCAGTGGCACGAGGAAAACTCCGGCTGTATCTAGGCGCAGCACCAGGCGTGGGGAAAACATATGCCATGCTTAACGAAGGGTGGCGTCGGAAAGAGCGCGGCACCGACGTCGTGGTCGGCTGGGTCGACACGCACGGTCGGAAACAGACGGCGGAGCAATTGCGGGATCTGGAGGTGTTGCCGCGAAAGCCCGTCGTCTACCGCGGTCAGACATTCGAGGAGCTCGACCTCGATGCCCTGTTGGCTCGCCACCCTCAGCTCGCCCTGATCGACGAGCTGGCCCACACCAACGTACCGGGCTCCCGAAATCCCAAGCGGTGGCAGGACGTAGAAGAGCTGCTGGCTGCCGGTATCAACGTGATCTCCACCGTCAACCTGCAACACCTCGAGTCGCTCAACGACGTCGTTGAGCGGATCACCGGCGTCGTTCAGAGGGAGACGGTCCCCGACGGGGTGGTGCGGGCAGCCGACCAGCTCGAGCTGGTCGACATGTCCCCCGAAGCATTGCGACGGCGACTGGCCCACGGCAACGTCTACCCGGCGGAACGCATCGATGCCGCCCTCGGCAACTACTTTCGTACCGGCAACCTGACCGCACTCCGCGAGCTGGCACTGCTGTGGGTGGCCGACCGCGTCGACCAAGAGCTCCAGGACTACCGGGAACGGCACGGCATTGCCGGTCCCTGGGCGACCAAGGAGCGCGTGGTGGTCTCCCTGACCGGCGCTCCGGGAGGCTCCGTTCTCGTCCGCCGGGCGGCTCGGATGTCCATGCGAACCAACGCCGAGCTGGTCGGGGTGCACGTCCGCGCCGAGGACGGCCTCACTGGTCCTGCCTCCGACGGCTTGGTCAAGAACCGCACCCTCCTCGAGGAGCTGGGCGGTCGCTATATCGAGGTAGTCGGCGCCGATGTGGCACCGGCCCTGATGCAGGTGGCGCGGGCGGAGAACGCCACCCAGTTGGTCCTCGGCGCCACTCATCGCAGCCGGCTCACCGAGTTCGTCCGTGGCTCAGTGGTCAACTCTGTTATTCGGGCTTCGGGTGGCTCACTCGACATCCACGTGATCGCCACCGACGCGGCCGAACCGGAATCGGATGACACCGATGACACCGATGACAGCGAAGAGGCCGGTGCCCGCCGGACCAGCAGTACGCGACAGGACCGGAGCCGTCGGCTGCTGGCATCCCCCCTTTCACGGCGCCGGCAAGTCGGTGCCGTGATCTTGGGCATTGTGACCTTCCCCCTGGCCACGTTGATACTGACAACGAACCGGTCCCAAGCCGACTTGTCAACCTCGCTCGGTGTGTACCTGATCTTGGTGATGGCCGTGGCGGTGGCGGGCGGCATGTTGCCGGCCGCCCTGGCCGCGGTGGCAGGGTTCTTGCTCTCGAACTATTTTTTCGCCCCGCCGATCCACACGCTGACCATTGAAGACACGCGAGATGTGGTCGCCCTCATCGCCTTCATACTCGTTGCCGGTGTGGTCAGCACGCTCGTTGACCTGTCGGCCCGGCGATCGGTCGCTGCTGCCCGGGCCCGGGCAGACGCGCACATGTTGGCCCGAGTGGCAGGACGGTTGGTGTCGCCCGAGGGCAACCCCCTACCTGCGCTCCTCGGCGACCTGGTGGTCGCCTTCCGGCTCGATGCCGCGGCGATCCTACGGCGCCATCCCGACGAGCAGGACACGGGTCGGACCGGTCCTGGCGGGGTCACGCCCACGTGGGACCTGGTTGTGGCCGCCGGTTCCGATCCACCCCTCACCCCCGAACATGCCTCCGTAGCCCTACCTCTCACCGATCGAGAGGTGGTCGCCCTGAGAGGACCAGGGCTCTCCGCCGAGGACCGGGAGATCCTGGCCGGTTTCGCCGCCCAGCTGGCTGCGGCTCTGGCCAGCGAGCGCCTGCAAGCCGGCGCCGACCAGGCCGACTCTTTGGCTCGGGCAAACGAGCTCCGTTCCGCTCTCCTCGCCGCGGTCAGTCACGATCTCCGGACACCCCTGGCGTCGATCAAGGCCGCGTCGAGCAGTTTGTTATCGAAACAGCTGCAATTCGGTCCCGAGGAGACCGATATCCTCCTCCGGACCATCGACGATGAATCGGACCGGCTCTCCTCGCTGGTGGAGAACTTGCTGGACATGAGCCGACTGCAGACTGGGTCCATGAAAGTCATGGACGTGACCACCGACGTCAGCGACGTGGTCGACGCCGCGGTGGCCAGCTTGGGTCCGCGGGCGGCAACGGTCACATCGGATGTACCCGAAGACCTCCCCCGGATCGATACCGATCCCGCTCTCCTCGAGCGGGCCGTGGCCAACCTGATCGACAACGCGTTGATTCATGGTGGGGGCGCCGGCCTCCGGATCGAGGCCGGCGCCGTGGCCGGACGGGTCGACCTCCGTGTCGTGGATCACGGTCCGGGGGTACCAGCGGAGGATCGCGACCTGGTGTTCCGACCGTTCCAACGGTTGGGGGATACGGAGAACCAGGCCGGTGTGGGGCTGGGGCTGGCTGTGGCCCGCGGGTTCGTCGAGGCGGTCGGTGGCGACCTGGACGTGGACGACACCCCTGGTGGTGGGTGCACCATGGTGGTGCGCCTTCCCGCCGCACCACCCGCTGACAATGGGCACGGGGCGGATCCGGAGCAAGAGACAAATGCAGAGGCGGTGGCAGCCCCAGGAGATCAGCCTGGTCCGGGAGCTGCGGGAGCGGACGTCGATAGGTCGGAGGAGCCGCAGTGACATCCGCCCAACGGGCCGACCAATCCCAAACGGGCACCGAGATGGAGCAGGGCGCTCGGGTGCTGATCATCGATGACGACATCGCGTTGCTACGCGCCGTCGGCATCAGCCTCCGGGCTCGTGGCTACGAGGTGATCGTGGCCCGGCGGGGAGAGGAGGGGCTCAACCTGGCCGCGCACAAGCGGCCCGACGTGATCCTCCTCGACTTGGGCCTTCCCGGGATCGACGGTGTCGAGGTCGTGCGCGGGCTGCGAGGGTGGAGCGCCGTCCCTATCATCGTCCTCTCGGCGCGGCACCAGAGCGTGAGCAAGGTCGAGGCCCTCGACGCCGGCGCTGATGACTACGTCACCAAACCCTTCGGCATGGACGAGCTGTTGGCCAGGCTGCGGGCGGCGCTCCGGCGAACGACACCCGGTCCAGAGGATCCTCGGGTGGAGACAGAGGCGTTCACGATCGACCTGGCCACCAAGCAGGCCATGCAGGATGGGTCGGATGTCCACCTCACACCGAAGGAGTGGAACATCGTCGAAGTGCTCATCCGCAATCCCGGCAGGCTCGTCTCGCATCAACAGCTGCTCCATGAGGTATGGGGACCGGAGTACGAGACGGAGACCGAGTACCTCCGGGTGCTCATGGCCCGGGTGCGACGGAAGCTCGAGCGCGATCCGTCCCGACCCCAGCACTTTCGCACCGAATCGGGTATGGGCTACCGCTTCGTACCCTGAGTGGGGATTCCCGCCCCTAACATCGATTCCCGTGCAAAGGGAAACCGTGGCCATCTATGAGGACCGGGGGCTCCAGTGGGCACAGTCCCACGCTCGGGCAGGTCGGAAGGGTGACGCCGAGACCTTCGCCGCCGAGGTGGGCGACGGCGTGCTCCGCCTGGACATCGGCTGCGGTGCCGGGCGGTACGCCCCGCACCTCGGTGAGCCGCTGATCGGCCTGGACGCATCGCCGGCCATGCTCAACGAATGCCGCGTCCGTGTCCCCGGAGCCCTGTATGTGCAAGGAGATGTCGAGGCGCTCCCCTTCGCCACCCGGTCGTTGGGGGGCGCCTGGTCGTGCATGACGCACCTGCATGTGCCCCGGTCGCAGCTTCCCGTCGCCCTGTGGGACCTCCAGCGCGTGCTGGCTGTTGGTGCACCCTTCGACATCCAGGTGCTGGCCGGTGACTACGAGGGGAACAACCTCCCCGATGACGACGTCGGGGGCCGGTTCTTCGCCGGCTGGCAACCCGGGGCCCTGGCCGACGTGGTCGCCGGCGCCGGCTTCGAGGTCGAGCCCGCTTCGGTGAAAATCTCCGGCGACGAGGTGCGGTTACGGGCCCGGCGAGCCCGAACCCTCGCCGACACCGTCGGTCCGGGCATGCGCCTCCTGATCTGCGGCCTGAACCCCAGCGTGTACTCGGCGGATGCCGGTGTCCCTTTTGCCCGTCCGGGAAATCGGTTCTGGCCCGCGGCGGTGGCCGCCGGCCTGGTGCGGCGCGACCGTGACCCGATCGACGCCCTCACCACCTCAGGCATCGGGCTCACCGACCTGGCCAAGCGGGCCACCCGGACCGCCGCTGAGCTCGACGTCGAGGAGTACCGGGTAGGCGTGGCCCGCGTCGACCGGGTGGTCCGATGGCTGCAGCCGGGAGCCGTGTGCTTCGTAGGGCTGGCCGGATGGCGAGCCGTGCTCGACCGGACCGCCACAGCAGGCGTGCAGCCTCAATCTCTCGGTGACCGACCCGTCTACCTCATGCCGTCGACCAGCGGCCTCAACGGTCGCTCGAGCTTGAACGACCTGACCGGCCACCTGATCGCCGCCGCCGCGCTGGCCGATGAGGCACTGGACGGCACCTCGCTGGCCGACAGGACATGAGAACGGGCTGCCCGATCAGAACCCGGTTGGAATCGTCCACGTATAGGTCGACGGCAGAAAGCCGTGATAGTCGATCGAGCGCGCCGGGGTGGAGGCGGAGTTGACCTTGAAGGTCACGTGCCCGCTGACGCAGGTGTTGCTCGGGACCGATTCATTGCCGATGTCGGGGGTCTGCTGGTTCGAAGTAGAACCGCTGACGGAGTTGCCGTTGCCGGTGTTGAGGGTGAAGGCCGAGTCGAATACGCCGGTCTTGGACCCGCTGTTCCCCGCACAGACCCGCACGTCGGCAACCACGTAGTGGCCGGCTGTTGATCCGGCCAATTGATCGACTCGGTGTACTGCGCTGATCTGCATGGTGGAAATGCCCAAGCTGAAGGAGTCGCTGACGTTGATGGTGCGCCCGACGGGCACGGTCACATGGTGTGCGTTGGTGCCCACCCATGCCACCACGGCCCAAGTGACTGCGGCCCCGATGATGCCGATGATGCCGATGACGAGACCGGCGATCGACAGGCCCCGGCCTCGAATCCGACCCTGGGAAGCAGCAATTTGCCGCATGGAGATGATGGCGAAGATGACGGCCAGAATGGCGCCGATGCCGCCGAGCCAGATGATCGACAACACCAGCGAGGCGATGGCGAGACCGCTGTACTTGGCCGACGGCAGGCCAGGTTGGTAGCCGCCAGGGGGATACGCATATCCACCAGGCGGGGGTGCAACCGGCGGGGGCGCGGCATAACCGGGCGCCGCGTAGCCGGAGGCAGGCGTCGTATACGCCGGCTCTGGTACTGGTGCGGGCGACGCGGATGGCGGAGCTTCTCCTGATGCCGGAGCTTCTCCTGATACCGGAGCTTCTCCTGATGCCGGCGGAGCCGACTCAGCCACGTAGTTCGGGTGCAACTCCGGTGCGTACCACTTGCCGTCCGATGCCTGCCACCAGCCCGCTCCCTGCTGCGTATCGCTCATGCGCGAAAGGCTACTCCCGGCAACGCGGATCGCTCGGGGATCCTTACCGGCGTGCGCTGACCTCCTGTTGTGCCTGGGTCGCCGTCGATCGTGCGTCGGTCGAAGCGGTCACGATGTCAGTCGAAGAGGGTAAGGATCGCCGTGAGGGTGGGGTCCATCTGCGCACTGGCCAGGAGGACTCCCCCTTCAACGGGAAGGTTCACGCCCGTGACGTAGGCGGCCAGGTCCGAGCAGAGAAAGGTGATGGCACCGGCCACGTCGGCCGCGGTCCCCACTCGGCCGAGCGGCGTGTTCTGGTCGAAGGCCCGGCGGGCCTCCACGTCCTGCAGGAGGGCTGAGGTGAGGGGAGTCTCGATGAGACCAGGTGAGACACAGTTGACCCTGACCGTCGGGGCGTACTCGAGGGCGCCCGATTGGGTGAGGGCGATCACGCCCGCCTTTGCCGCCGAATAGGGCGCTTCGCCTCGAGTCGGACGCAGCCCGCTGACCGATGCCATGTTGACGATGGAGCCACCCCCTTCGGCCACCATGAGGGGGGCCACCGCCCCAATGCCGTTGAACGTCCCCCGCAGACTGGCATCCACGACGGCGTCGTACTCACTGTCACCGTATTGGTGTAGCCGCTTCATCGCACCCACTCCGGCGTTGTTGACCAGGATGCTGATCCCGCCGAGCAGTTCGGCTGCTCGCGCGATGGCGGCGTCGAGCGCCTTCCGGTCGGTGACATCGGCCACCACTGCTTCGCCCCCGGTCTCCCGGGCAACTGCCTGGGCCGAATCGGCATCGATATCGAGGGCCACGACCTGTGCACCCTCAGCGGCGAACTGCACACAGGTCGCCCGGCCGATCCCTGACCCGGCTCCGGTCACGACGGCGCGGGCCCCCTCGAGCAGCCCCATCAGACGGACGCTGCCGTTGATGGCGCATTCGGTCGATCCCCGATGTCAAGCACGTCCCGGTCCCTGTTCATGGCGCTCGACCATACAGCTAGACGCCCTATCGTGGGAGGCTGCCTCGATCGGGTCCGGCCCACGACGAATGGGGATCGCTGGCCGGAAATGACTCGACCTCGGCCTCGTCCACCGCCCATTGCAGGTGATCCCAAAGCGGGCCGGGTGGCGAAGCGCCTTCGCCAGCATTGCCGGGTTCGGTGGTGTACTCCTGACCTTCCTGCATCTTGTGAACCTCGCTCTCACCGTTTCCGGTCGGGTTCCGGTCACTCCAGACCTCGGCCTATGGCGCCCCGAGCATCCCGTAGGCACGTTCCACGTGGAGCCGAGCTAGCACCCGTCGCTCGTCCACCATGGCCTGACGATATTCGTACCAGTCGGGGTGCTCGCCGCGCGCCGCGCGGTACATGTCGACCAAGGAATCGACTACCGAATCATCCGGTTCGGTAGCGACGGAGGACAGGTCCACCGTACCGTCGACCACGACATAGGCAAAAAAGTCCTCTCTGGTCACATGCAACGATGCCCGTGGGTCCCGGCGGAGGTTCTTCGTCTTGGCCCTCGACTCGGTCACCGAGATGCGGATGGTGTCGCCCTCGTCGGGAACGTAGAGGATGTTCGACAGCTGCGGGCGCCCGTCTCGGCGGAGAGTAGCGAGCACTCCCCGATTGTGTTGACGCAAGAAGGCGAGCGCCTCGGGGAGTTCTACGGCCATGGCAATACTGTAACTATCTCGGGCGGTGGTGGTCACGAGGGGCGGGGGCCGGAGCGGACGCCCTGGTGGGCCCGCCGGCCAATCACGGTCTGCACTCTCCCAGTACGGCATGATCGATCAGCCCAGTACGGCTTGGTCGATCAGGCCGGTCGACCAGCCGATCAATCGATGGCAAATGTTCCCGACAGGATATGGACCGTCGTTCCTCCCAGTTCAGTGGAGACCGCCTGGCGGGCGATCTCCGGATCTTCGGAGAAGGCCACGCAGCGAGTGCCCGACGGCGTCCGGCCAAGCACCACGGTCCGGTTCGGTTCCCCGCCCTCGAAGGTAACGGTGTAGGTCACCACCGAGGCCTCTCCCTCGTAGTCCTCGAGCGTCTCGTGGACCTCGACCGTCTCGGTCGCCGTCGAGGCCTCGTCGGCCAGATCGCCGATCAATGGCGGCTGGTCATCGGGTTCAGTGGTCCAGATGCCGATACCGGGCTTGGTAAGCAAGCCGCTCACCGTGGTCACCATGCCAAGTGATCCGGGCGATTCCCGAAGTTTCTCGACCATTGCCGCCGTGGCCTGGTAGACGAAGTTGTTGTACGGGCCGCCGGCAAACGTCATCCCGCCGGTGATCGTGGGGGTCGTTTCCGGCTTCAGGCCCAGCGCTCGCTGCTGTACCCGTACCGCGGCCGGGAAGCAGCTGTAGAGCTCGATGACGTCAATTTCCGCCACGGGTCGGCCGATGCGCAGGGCGGCGCGGGCGCCGAGCACGTTCATGGCCGGCCAGGTGTGGGGATCGAGCCGCCGGAGCAGTGACACCGCGTGGCTCGATTCCAGACCGACCAACGGAAATACCCATCGATCGGTGGTGATCCCGAAGCGACGCGCCGCGCTGGCCGAGCACACCAGCACGGCCGCTGCCTGATCGACGGTCCATTGCGTGGAGTGCCACTTGTTGTAGGGGAAGGCCAGCGGTCGGTTGTGTCGGGAAGGCGTGGCGATCTCCGAAGCCAATAGAGGTGCTGGAAACGCAGCGTGCGGATTCCCCGCGGCCACGCGGTTGAACCGCGCCCACAACTGGGCGACCTCGTCCCGATGCTCGTCCAGACTGCGCCCTTCAGCTCGACGAAGTGCGTTGTCGATCATGGCGTACTGCTGCACCGGATCCCACAGGCCGGTGGACATCTCGACTGGCTCAAGCAGCGCACCGGGCCGCTGGTGGAATACGTCTGGCACTCTCCCGGGTTGGGGCGTCTCGTCAGCCGTTCGTCCGTTCCGCTCCGCGAGCTGCGACCGACGCTTTGCCTCTCCCCCCACGATGACAGCCACCTCGGAGCTTCCGTCGAGGATCGCACCCAGCGCCTCATTGATCAGTGATTGCTGAGGGATTCCCAGTTCCACCAGGTGGGTACGAGCTTGGGAAGCACCGACCTGATCGGCAACCAGCCGAGCCGGGTCCGGATAGCCCCAGTTCCCTTGGGGAACGGCGATCCGGTCGATGGAGCCCAAGACGCTCGTCGACCCCGCATCCTGAGCCGCGGCAACCACGGCCATCGACATCAGCGCTGCGGGCTCCACATCGTCCGACGCCACCCCCACGCCGATCAGGACCGGCGTTCGTGGGTCGACGGGTTTGGTCCGAGGCACCGGGTCAGTATGCATGATGCCGGAGGCGGCCGGCTGCTCGCTACGGGCCCGCTGACCGGAAGTGATCGCTCGCTTGATGCGCCCGTTCTCGCCGGTCGCGCATCATCCGGCCGAGATCCCGCCAGGTGATCGGCACGGCTCCGATCGAAATGGCCTGGCGCCGCAAGGCTTCGGTCACGTCGTAGTGGGACCGGTGGGGTCGACGAGGATCGGTTTGGAACCAGGCCTGCTTCATCCCCAACCGTGCCGCAAATCGATGGAGCTCGTCATCGGAGTCGGCGATGAGGTGGGACCAGAGGGCATCCACATGACCGAGACGGGCACGCTGTCGCCAGTCGTCGACGTAGACGGTCAATGCGCCTCAGACGACCTCACCGGGCGTGCCGGCATCGGTGACGACGGGAAGGCCGGCGGCGGCCCAGGCCAGCATTCCTCCGTCCAGGTTACGAGCGTCGTAGCCGCCAGCGACGAGCGCCTTGGCCACGGCGCCAGACCGACCGCCCACCCGGCATACGCACACCACCGTGCGGTCGACCGGAACCTCGGAGATCCTGCCCTGGATCTCCCCCATCGGCACATGGGTCGCTTGCGGTGCGTGGCCACCATCCCACTCTTCGTTCTCACGGACGTCGAGCAGAAACGCTCCTGCCTGAACCAGGTTCACCGCTTCGTCGGGTCCGATGTCTTGGATCACATGATGTGTCGGTTCGCTCACGCACTCACCGTACTCGGACCGATACCACGGCCTCAGGCCATCGCCTGCGTCGAGCCCTTTTGGCTCGGGGCTCCACTCCGGCTCGGGGCACAATGGGGACCCTGCCCAGGGCATGGGTGGAGCCCTCCCCAGTTGGATTTCCAAATCACCGGCGTTTGGGCGAATCACTAGAGACCTGCGGCGACCTCCGCGCTCGAATTCGCCCAAATGCGGGAGATTTGAAATTTCGACAGGCCGGGACTGGACTCAGGCCATGAGGCCGGGGGCTGGACTCCGGCCGAAAGGCCGGGACTCAACTCAGGCGTCAGGCCGGGGCTAACTCAGGCCATGAGGCCGGGGCCGGGGCTCGAACTCGCACCGGAATTGGGATCCGTAACGACACGGCGCGAGGGTACAGCTAAGGAGATGTGGGTAGAGGAAGAACACGCGAGAGACCGCGCCCTGAGCCGAGCTAGGAAAGGGAACCAATCATGCCTATGACCAGGGATGGGACTGAGCAGGCGGATAAGGTCCCGTTGGTGTCGGGACGCCGGCTGGTGAACGCCACCCGGAAGGCAAACCGGAATGCCACCAGCCGTGCCGGTGTTTCCTGAGCCTATGGTGAAGGCGACCGCGGCACCGGGGAACAGCGCAGCCAAGTCACGAGCATCAAGTGAGGTGAGGAATCACGCCGGCATGGCCGTGCTGTGTTTCGTTCTTTTTCTCACCTTCTTGGACAACACGATCATCAGTGCCACGCTTTCCAACGTGCAGTCGGATCTGCACGCCGGCGTCACCCAGCTGCAGTGGGTGGTGAGCGGGTATGCACTGGCCTTTGCCAGTCTCATGCTCATGTGCGGCACGCTCGGAGACCTCTACGGTCGCAAGAAGTTGATGCTCATCGGCGTGGTGATCTTCTGTGCGGGATCGTTGATCGGCGCAGTGGCCCAGAACATTGAAACGCTGATAGCGGGCCGAGTGGTCATGGGTATCGGCGCGGCAGCATCGGAGCCAGGAACCCTTTCGATGATCCGTCATCTCTACCCCGAACGGAAAGCCCGAGCTCGGGCCCTCGGGATCTGGGCTGCGGTCTCCGGTCTCGCGCTGGCCCTCGGGCCGGTCATCGGAGGCGTCCTGGTCGGCGTGTGGTCGTGGCACGCGGTGTTCTGGTTCAACGTCTTCTTCGGGCTAGTGGCCTTCGTGGCCGCGGCCATTGTGCTCCCCGAGAACGCTGATCCCGTTCGGGCCCGACTGGACTTCCCAGGGTTCGTCCTCGGCGCTCTCGCCTTGGGCTCGGGCACCTTCGCCACCATTGCCGGGGAAACGGCCGGCTACCGATCGGAATGGATCCTGGCCCTCTACGGGTTCTCCGTGCTCACGCTCATCGCCTTCGTGCTCGTCGAACGCCGGGCAGAGAACCCCGTCCTCGACGTGAAGCTGTTCCGCCGGCCGCCATTCGCCGGCGCCAACGTGGTCGCCTTCACCACTTACTTCGGCATCTTTTCCATCTTCTTCTTCACAGCCCTCTATCTGGAAGTGGTGGGCCAGCAGTCGCCGTACGGGTTGGCACTCGACTTCCTTCCCTTGACCGCAGGCATGGTCATCGCCTCGTTGCTGACCGGACGATGGGTCGCGGCCTGGGGAGCCAAGTACCCCATGGCCATCGGCTGTGTGATCGCGGGCGTGGGCATCTTGCTCACCGACTTGAGGATCTCACCGCAAGCCGGTTTGTCCGCCGTGGGCTGGACGCTGGCCATTGCCGGGATCGGATTCGGCATAGCCATCGTCCCGGTGACCTCGTCGGCCCTGTCCTCGGTTCCCGGCGAGCACTCCGGCATGGCCGCGTCGGCCACCAACACCAGCCGGGAGCTCGGAGCCGTGGCCGGCGTGGCCATCCTCGGCTCAATCGTCAACGGCCAGCTGACCGTCAACCTGATCAAGCGGCTGAACGCCATCGGCATACCCCACTCCTTCCAGTCGCAGGTCATTGCCGCCGTCACTACGGGGTCCGTCGGGTCACAGGCCAAGAACGCCGCCCACGGGAATGCGTCGATCCAAGCGATCGTCAACAAGGTGGTCAACGCCGCCTACGGGGCCTTCCACCACGGTCTCGACCTCTCCCTCCAGGCTGCGGGGGCCCTCATGCTGCTTTCGGCGATCCTGGCCTTGCTCACCGGCATCTCTCGCCGCTCGGGTAGTCATAGATTCCGGGCACCCAAGGCGGCTCCCAACGACGAGGCTGCATCGGTGACCTCGTAATCAGGGCAGCGCCCAAAGCACATCATCGCCCGCCACCGGGGAAGCATCTGATCGCCTGCCATTAGATTGCTAGCGAGGCGATCGGAGGCCCGGCAACATGGACATCGAGGAGACACCCCTACCGGGCATCGGGCTGAAGCACGACTTCACCGTGGCCAGCGGCCGGCGCATCGGAGTCATCTCCCGGCACTCGGGGAAGCGCGATCTTCTGATCTACGACCAAGTCGACCCGGACGCGTGCCGAGAGGAGGTGGTGCTCACCGATGAGGAGTCGGACGCGCTGGCCGAGCTGCTCGGCGCACCTCGGATCGTGGAGCGAATCGCCCGCCTGCACGACCAGGTCACCGGGCTTCTGACTGAGCGCGTGATCGTTCCTCCCGGCGCCGCATGCACCGGTAGAACCATCGCCGAGAGTCTGGTCCGTACTCGCACTGGGGCTTCCATCGTGGCCATCGTGCGGAACGGCGACATGAGCCTCTCTCCTCGATCCGACTTCGTGATCGAGGGTGGGGACACCGTGCTGATCATCGGAACACGCGACAGCATCGACCAGGCCATCCAACTTCTGACCGCCGAGTAGCGAGCCGTGCACCCGGCCACGTTCTTCGTGGAACTGGGTGCCGTCGTTCTCTCGCTCGGCATACTGGCCAGGCTGGCCGGCATCGTCGGCCTCTCCCCTGTTCCCTTCTATCTGCTGGCCGGCCTGGCCTTCGGGAGCGGAGGGCTGATACCGCTCGTCACCACTCGAGACTTCATCCAGACCGGGGCGCAGATCGGGGTCGTGCTGTTGCTCCTCGTGCTCGGCATCGAGTACTCAGCACAAGAGCTGGTGACCAACCTACGCACCCATGCCTCGACCGGCGTGATCGACCTGGTGTTGAACTCGGTCCCCGGGATAGTCGCCGGCATCGTGTTGGGGTGGGGGCCGGTCTCGACGCTGGCGCTCGCCGGTGTCACCGCGGTGTCGTCCTCGGGCATCATCTCCAAGGTCATCTCCGACCTCGGACGGCTGGGAAACCGGGAGACGCCGGCCGTCCTCTCCGTACTGGTCTTCGAGGACTTGGCTATGGCCATCTACCTACCCGTGCTCACCGGCCTGCTGGCCCAAAAGGCCCTCGGCGCCACCGTGCTCTCGGTGGGAGTGGCCCTGGTGGCTCTGGGTGTCGTGATGGTGCTCTCGCTGCGATTCGGTTCCGTGCTCAGCCGAGCGATCTTCAGTCCCAACAACGAGGTCCTGTTGCTCCAGGTTCTCGGCCTCACCCTGCTCGTCGCCGGCATCGCCGAACACCTGGAGATTTCCGCCGGCGTCGGCGCGTTCCTGGTCGGGATCGCCCTCTCCGGCCGGGTGGCCGAACGCAGCAGGCCCATCCTCACCCCGTTGCGGGACATCTTCGCTGCAGTGTTCTTCGTCTTTTTTGGCTTGCAGACGGTGCCCGCCAGCCTGGCCAGCTCGCTGGGGCCGGCGATCCTCCTCGGCCTGGCCGGCATCGTGAGCAAGCTCGTCACCGGGTGGCTGGCCGCGCGTAAGGCAGGCGTCGCCGTTCCAGGACGGATCCGAGCCGGGACCAGCCTCATCGCCCGCGGGGAGTTCTCGGTGGTGATCGCCGGACTGGCCCTCGGATCGGGACTGGAGCCGCGACTGGCTCCGTTGGCCACTGCCTACGTGATACTCATGGCTGTCATCGGCCCCATCGCCACCCGCGTGGCCGACCCGCTCACCCGTCGTTTCTACCGGCCCAGGGCCGCTCGACAGTGAGCACCGAGGCGTGGTCACCGACAGATCGATTGGTTATACCCTGACGTTGACGCCAGCGAGAGGAGCAACGATGTACGACGCGATCATGGCCGAGACCATCAAGATTGCCGGACACGGTGGCGACGAGATCACCGCCTACCTCGCCCGCCCCCTGGGTCCAGGGCCGTACCCGGGAGTCGTGGTCATCCACCACATGCCGGGATGGGACGAGGCGACCAAGGAGATCAGCCGCAAGTTCGCCACCCATGGCTACTCTGCCATCTGCCCCAACCTCTTCTACCGAGAGGGCCCGGACGCCAGTCCCGACGATGCTGCCGCTGCCTCTCGCGCCGCCGGCGGTGCTCCAGACGAACGGGTGGTGGGCGACGTAGATGGGGCTCGCCGTTTCCTGCTCTCGCTGGTCAACTCCAACGGCAAGGTCGGCGTGATCGGCTATTGCTCCGGAGGTCGGCAGTCCTACATGAGCGCTTGTCGGCTGCCGTTCGACGCCGCGGTCGACTGCTACGGGGCGTTCGTGGTGGGATCGCCTCCGGAAGGATTCCCGGTGAAGATGGAGCCGGTGGTGGGACTCACCGCTGACCTGTCCTCACCGCTCCTGGGGCTGTTCGGAGCTGAGGACCAGGCGCCATCGCCAAAGGACGTGGACACGCTCGAATCGGCGCTGAAGGAGCAGGACAAGACCTACGAGTTCCACAGCTACGAGAACGCGGGGCACGGCTTCTTCGCCGTTGACCGAACCATGTACCGGCCCGAAGCGGCCAACGACGGTTGGCAGCGGATCTGGACCTGGTTCGACCGCTACCTGGCGTCCTGAGAGGAGGATCCCATGTGCTCCTACGTGACTGAGAAAACCGACATTGCCGGCAGCGGCAAAGGCCCCCAAGGCTGGTTCCGCCTGAATTCGGCCACTGTGTACTTCGACCATCCCTTCCATGCGCCCTATGAGCACACGCTCAACATCGACTTCGTGGACAACACCGCCGGACCGGACGCCAGGGTGGCGGTGGAACTCAGTGCCGAGTCAGCCCGGGAACTGGTGCGATGCATCGAGTCCGCGCTCGAGGCGGCCGGGTCGGCGGCGGACGTGGCCTGACCGCAAAATCGGGCGGGGCTGGCGATGCCTACGCACACAGGTCCCGCTCACCGCCGCCGTGATCAGATGGGGTGATCGAGGAGGGAACCAGGTGGCTCGACAGGAGTTCGAAGACGACGTGCGCCGGGTGCTCGAGCGCCTGGCCCGCGGGACGGTCATGACCTACGGGGAGGTGGCCCTCGAAGCGGGCCACGCCGGCGCAGCCCGTGCCGTGGGCACCTTCTTGTCCCGAGGTGGCACCGGGCTTCCGTGGTGGCGGGTGGTGACCAGCACCGGCCGACTGGTGCCGGGCCACGAGCGGGAGCACGCCCAGCTGCTGCGCTCCGAAGGGGTGCGCGTGGCCGACGGTCGGGTGGTGATGAGGGCCCGATCGGTTGACGCCAAGTAGGCTCGCCCGGGTGCGATTGACCGCTTCGGGGGCAGTGGGCTGGATCAGGGTCGGCGTCGGCGTGCTCTTTGCCGGGGCACCTGGCATGTTCGTGGACCGATTCGTGGAAGACGAGTCCTCGGGGACGCTGGTTCTGTTCGCTCGGACCATCGGTGTCCGGGACCTGGCCCTGGGGCTGGGAACGCTGGCCGCCGAACGGTCCGGAAACACTACTGACCTGCAACGGTGGGTTCGGGCTGGGCTGGTGAGCGACACGATCGACTTCGTGGCCGGCCTGGCCAGCACCAGGCTGGTCGGGCGTCGTGGGGTGGCCATCGCCACGGCCACGGTCATACCGGTGATCGTGCTCGACCTGCTCGGACTGAAGCAGCTGCAGGCCACCACGGACTGAGCCATCTCGAGGGCGGCCACTCGTATACCTACCGGTGGGTCCGCCCTCGAGATGCAGTCCCGTTTGGGTCGACCTACGAACAGCCGCTGGTCGTCCCGCAGCTCCCGCACACGTAGCACGAGCCGGCCCGTTGCATGGCGTTGCCGCACTGGTAGCAGTAGGGGGCATCCCGGGGCTCGTCCCGGGCGATCGGCCCGTCCTGATTCGATGACAGCGAGGGGTGGGTGACCTGGGTTGACGCCGGGGCGCTCGACTCCACCACCGTCGTCGTCACCGGGTCGACCGAGCTGTCCTCGACCACCCCGTGGGACTGGGTCGCTGTCTCCTCGACGCCGGGGAGCGTCGGCTGCATACGCTCCGACGTCGACAACACTCCGAGCTCGGACCGCTCGTCGACCGAAAGGTAGTCGAGGGCCAACCGCCGGAAGATGTAGTCCACCAAGCTGGTGGCGATGCGCAGATCGACGTCGTCGGTGATGCCCGCCGGCTCGAAGCGCATGTTGGTGTACTTGCGCACGTAGGTGGCCAGGGGCACACCGTGCTGCAGACCCAGGCTGACCGAGATGGAGAAGGCGTCCATGATGCCGGCCAGGGTGGACCCCTGCTTCGACACCTTCATGAACACCTCGCCCGGACGGCCGTTCTCGTACTCGCCCACGGTGACATATCCCTCGCAGTCCGCCACCCGGAAGGCGAACGTGCTCGACTTGCGCCGGCGGGGCAGGCGTTCGCGCACCGCGCCGACCACCACGGTCTCGCCCACCCGCTGCTGTTCGTGGACCAGAGCCGCCTCGAGACCGGCGATCTTGTCGGCCAGCTCGCGGGCGTGAGCCTCCGCCTCCGACCCCGGGGGAACTTCGGCCGCTCCCTCCTTCTTGGTCGTGGACAGCGGCTGGCCCACCTTGCAGTTGTCCCGGTAGACGGCAACGGCCTTGATCCCCATCTGCCAGGCGTCGATGTGGAGCTGCTCCACGTCCTCGACCGTGACGTCCTCGGGGAGGTTCACCGTCTTGGAGATGGCGCCGGAGATGAAGGGCTGGACCGCACCCATCATGCGAACGTGGCCGAGGTAGTGGATGGTGTTGTCGCCCATGGAACAGGCGAACACACCCAGGTGCTCAGCCGACAGGTACGGAGCACCCACGATCGACTTGTGCTCGTCGATGTGGGCGATGATCTCGCTCACCTGATCGGGTGCATAGCCCATCTGCTTGAGGGCTCGGGGAACCGTCTGGTTCACGATGGACATGGTGCCCCCGCCCACCAGCTTCTTGGTCTTCACCAGTCCGAGATCAGGCTCGACCCCGGTGGTGTCGCAGTCCATAAGCAAGCCGATGGTTCCGGTGGGAGCGAGCACGCTGGCCTGCGAGTTGCGCACCCCGTACTGGTCCCCCAGCTCCACCGCACTGTCCCACGCCTCCTGGGCGGCCGACAACACGTCCGTAGGCACTTGCTCCTCGTCGATGGCGGCCACCGCGTCCCGGTGCATGCGCAACACGTTGAGCATCGGACCCTCGTTCTCGTGGAAGCCGGCGAAGGGCCCCATGCGAGCGGCGGTACGGGCCGAGGTGGCATAGGCATGCCCGGTCATCAGGGCGGTGATCGCTCCGGCCCACGCCCGACCCTGATCGGAATCGTAGGGAAGCCCCTGGGCCATGAGCAGGGCGCCCAGGTTGGCGTACCCGATGCCGAGCTCGCGGAACAACCTCGAGTTCTCGGCGATCTTGTCCGTCGGGTAGTCGGCGTTGCCGACGAGGATCTCCTGGGCGGTGAAGATGACCTCGACTGCGGACTTGAACCCGTCGACGTCGAACGAGTCGTCGTCGTTCAGGTACTTCATCAGGTTGAGACTGGCCAGATTGCAAGCTGAGTTGTCGAGATGCATATATTCCGAACAAGGGTTGCTTCCGTTGATCCGACCGGTGTTCGACGCCGTGTGCCACTTGTTGATGGTGGTGTCGAACTGCATGCCGGGGTCGGCGCACTCCCAGGCCGCCTGGGCCAGCTGGCGGAAGAGATTCCGTGCCGGCACGCTCCGCACCACGGCTCCGTCGCCGCGCGCCGTGAGTGGCCACTCTCGGCCGTCCACCACCGCTTCCATGAAGTCGTCGGTGACCCGGACCGAGTTGTTGGCGTTCTGGTACTGGAGGCTGATCGAGTCCTTGCCGTCGAGGTCCATGTCGAAGCCGGCGTCTCGCAGCACCCGGGCCTTGCGCTCCTCGATGGCCTTGCACCAGATGAAGTCCTCGATATCGGGGTGATCGACGTCGAGTATGACCATCTTGGCCGCACGGCGGGTCTTACCCCCCGACTTGATGGTGCCGGCCGAGGAGTCCGCCCCCCGCATGAAGCTGACCGGGCCCGAAGCCGTGCCGCCACCCTTGAGGTACTCATGGGAGGAACGGATACGGGACAGATTCACCCCGGCGCCTGAGCCACCCTTGAAGATGACGCCTTCCTCGGTGTACCAGTTGAGGATGGAGTCCATGTTGTCGTCCACGGCGAGGATGAAGCAGTTGTGCACCCGGAGATTGCCGCTCAGGTACTCCCCGCTCTCTGTCTGGATGTCATAGACGGCCATGTCGCCCAGGGTCTCGACGGACGCGATCTCCAGGCGCTTGAGTGACGCCGACCGGTGGCCGGGAAGCTCGAGGCTGGTAGCCAGCTTGGCCGCCTTGACCGGATCGACGAACCCGATCTCGTCGGCGAACGTCATCCGGTCACCGAGAGTCCGGATGGTCAATGACCAGCACCCGTTGCGGTCCTCTCGACGGTCGGACTTGAAACGCACCCGGGAGAAGATGCCGAACCGGGCTAGCAGCGCCTGGACCCCTCGCACGATCCCCTCGGAGATCATGTCGAACCCGATGAGGGCAGAGCGCTCTTTGATCGAGACGTACCCTTCCGCCTGGAACACACTGCGGAGATAGGCGGCCACGACGGGGAGCGGCGCGGTCATGAGCTGCGGGGGAACGGTCATGTCGAGCCCACGGGCACGGAGGCCCCAGTCCTCTACGAACTCGCGGAGCTCGTTCCCGTACAGGCGGGTGCGCCGGCAATCCAGGTTGGCATCGACGGTCTCGACGGGCCGCTCCTTTCGGTGCACTCCCGGGAAGACCTCGTCGAGAGCCCAGGTCACCCACTCCAGCTCGGCATCGGTCACGGTCATCGCCTCAATGGTGAGCGAGCGGTTGGTCCCCTCGTACTGGCCCACGAAGCCGTCCGACTGCAGCCAGCCGGCCAGCGCCGCCTCGGCGACGTCCCGATACTTGATCTCGGCCGAGCCGAAGGCCTCGTTGCGGTGCCATGTCAGCGTGTCTCCGGGTCGGAGCTCGCCAGCCGGCACGAATCGCCCGTAGCGCGCATCGCTGGCTCGCCACACCAGGTGGTCGGCAGTCACGTCGAGCTGGTGGCCAGCTTTGGTCGTGATCCGCAACACGTCTTTGCTGCCATTGTCCTTCACCGCGAGGATCTTGGTGACACCGTGCGCGTCGAGCACCTTGGCGCCGACGGCGCCGTCTTCGACCAGACTCCCGATGGGCACAGGACCGTCGGGCGTGCTGACCAGTGCGTGGTACGGCTGGCACGCCGAGCCCTGCTGCGGGACCCCGGCCACGCCGATGTTGAACCACACCGGCGAGTTGAACGCGGCCATCTGATGGATGATGAGGTGCTTCAGCTCCGCCCGGAAGATCTCGGCCTCTTCGTCATCGACGAAGTACCCGTCCTTCGTGCCCCACGCGGTGATGGTGTCGACCACCCGGTCGGCCACCTGTCGCAGTGACCATTCCCGCTGCGGGGTGCCCGGGGTCCCCCGGAAGTACTTCTGGGCCAGGATGTTGGTGGCGTTGAGGCTCCAGTTCTCGGGCACCTCCACACCCAGCTGCTCGAAGGCGACGGTGCCGTCCCGGTAATTGGTGATGCGGGCATCCCGCCGCTCCCACGCCACGCTGTCGTACGGGTGGACACCGGCGGTGGTGAAATGGCGACGGATGCCGATTCCGGTCCGTTGCGGGGCGATTGCCATGTGGTGCACCTCTCTGTCGCACGGTCGACGAAGCCGTTGCCCGGTCCCGCCGCTTTGACCCCCGTGACCCCCTGCAGTTTACCGTGGGCAGACACTGATACCACAACATATTGTGGTTCGACCTCCCCCGGCCACGAGATAGTGGGTTCATTACAGCAGCGTAGTTACATCCCTGTCAATGATCTTTTCCCGCTTTCGGCCCGGGAACGCGACGGTCGCTCCAGTTCGGCGGGGGTTCGCGAAGAACTGCCAATATTTAGCTTCCCGCGAGCACCTTGGCGCCTCGCCGCGTCCGCTGTCCGTCGCTACAGTCCAGCTGTGCAGGACTCCACGCCTCATTCCCCGGTAGTGGTCGCCATCGATGCCGGCACCACCGGGGTGCGCTCAGTGGTCATCGACCTCCAAGGATCAGTGGTCGACCTCGCATACCGCGAGCTCACCCAGTTCTTTCCCCGACCGGGCTGGGTCGAACACGACCCGGTGGAGATCTGGGACAGCGTGGCCGCCACCTTGACCGAGGTGGCCGGCCGGTTGGCCGACACCGGCCGGGTCCCGGCTGCCATCGGGATCACCAACCAGCGGGAGACGGTCGTGGCCTGGGACCGTCGCACCGGGCGCCCGCGGCAGAAGGCCATCGTCTGGCAGGACACCCGAACTGCGGCCGATTGCGACTCGCTGGTCGAGGCGGGGCACCTGCCGTTCGTCAGGGCACGGACCGGCCTGATCCTCGACCCCTACTTCTCGGCGACCAAGATGCGCTGGATGCTCCGACACGGAGGCGTCGATCCATCTTCGGATCTGGCCCTCGGCACGGTGGACGCCTGGCTCCTCTGGAACCTGACCGGCGGCACCACCGATGGGCTGTTCGCCACCGATGCCACCAACGCCAGTCGAACCCTGCTGTACGACATCGTGGACCGTCGGTGGTCCGCCGACCTGTGCGACCTCTTTGACCTCCCGATGGGCAACCTGCCCGAGGTGCGACCCTCGTCCGGCCGCTTCGCCGCCGTGTCAGCCACCGCCGTCGGTGGCGACTCCCCCCTTGCCGGCGTGCCCATCAGCGGCGTGGCCGGCGACCAGCACGCCGCGCTCTTCGGACAGGTCTGCTTCGAGCCGGGGATGGCCAAGGCCACGTACGGAACCGGGAGCTTCGTGCTCATGAACGTGGGAGCCGAGTGCCCCGCCCCCATCGACGGCTTGCTCACCACCCTGGCTTGGGACCTGGGGGGCGCGGCGGGGACCGGTTCGCCGGTGGCCTACGCCCTGGAGGGATCGGTGTTCGTGTCCGGTGCCGCGGTGCAGTGGCTGCGCGACGGCCTTGGCGTCATCGACGGCGCCGCCGCCCTCGAGCCGTTGGCCGCCACCATCCACGACACCGAAGGCGTCTACGTGGTCCCGGCGTTCACCGGCCTCGGCAGCCCCCACTGGGATCCCTACGCACGGGGGACGATTGTCGGGCTGAGCCGTGGGACCGGACGGGCCCACGTGGCCCGTGCCGTGGTGGAGGCCATGAGCTTCCAAGTGCGTGACGTGCTCGACGCCATGGCCGCCGGGGTCGGTCGTTCCGTCACCGAGGTGCGTGTCGACGGAGGGGCGTCGGTCATGGACCTGTTGTTGCAACTCCAAGCCGACCAGACCGATGTCCCGGTCGCCCGGCCCACGGTGACCGAGACCACCGCACTCGGTGCCGCCACCTTGGCCGGGTTGGCCGAGGGCGTGTGGGGCACACAAGAGGAGCTGTCCGGGCTCTGGCGCCAAGACGCATCCTTCGTGTCGGCAACCTCGCGCCAGGAAGCCGATCAGCGACACGCCGGGTGGTCGAGGGCGGTCGACCGATCACGCCACTGGGCCCTCCCTTGACGCTCGGGCCACGCGCCCCGGACCGTTCAGCCCACGTTCGACCGCGACGTCAGCTCACGCCACCGGTGGTCGGCCAGCTCGGCCATGGTGGCGATCCGGGTCCGCTCTCGCCTTCGGAAGGGCATGTCGGGGCGCCCGACCACCAAGAGCGCACCGGCCATCCGGAGCCGTACGCAGTCGGCACCGACTTCAGGGCGTTCGCCTGCGTCCTCTGCTGCCTGGAGGGTGACGGCGAGGTCCCGGAGCTCGTCATCGGGCGGGACAGCGCCGGACACTGCGGTAGGCCACGGGGCCAGCGGGTCGAGGGCGGCTGCGAATGATGCGTTCACGCTCTCGCACGCTCGATTGGTCAGGTACTCGAGTACGCCGGTGGGCGAGGTCTGATGGAACAGCGAGGTGGCGATGTCCAAGATCTCGGCATGGCGGTCAGGAACCGGGCCGTCGATGAGGCGCAGTCCTTCCACTGTGACCCCATCCACCTCGAGGATCTCTGATCGGACCAGCTCGACGAGATCCTCGCCGGCGAGCTCCACCCCGAAGTCATCGATCACCGACCCCTGCTCGCGCTGAAGGATGTCAATGGAGACGACGTCTCCGCCGACGGCACCGATCCGGCTGGCCACCGCACCCAACGCCCCCGGCCGGTCCGGGAGATGAACCCGGATCAAATAATTGGCCACACCGACACGCTAGGCGCTCAGTGTGAACGAGCCGTTTCTGATCCATTACGGACAGGCGCCCGAGTGGCATATTGATCAACGTATTTCTGTCCCGAAAGGGTGGCGATGGCTCGCATGAGCTCGTCAGTGGCTGCTCGCAGCTGATCCGAGTCCGGCTCTTTGCTCCGGTGCGAGCCGTTCGGGTGCAAGCCGTTCGGTCTGGGCTCGCTCAGTTCGACCCGGGCGACATCGAGCGGGGGGCCGAAACGGACTGTCACCGCATGGAAGGGCCGCATCAGCCAACTGCCCGGCGGCTGCACCCCACGCGTACCGATCAGGCCCACAGGGATCACGGGAACGCCGCACCCGAGGGCCAATCGGGCCACACCGGTGTGACCCTTGTGGAGCCGGTCATCGGGGGCCCGGGTGCCCTCCGGATAGATCCCGAGGATGGAGCCGCCGTTCAAGACATCTCTGGCCGTGTCTAGGGCGCGCTGGGACGCGTCACCTCCACCGCGGTTCATGGGAATCTGCCCGGCAGCCCGGAAGAACCACGACGTGTGCCAGCTCTCGAAGTACTCGGCCTTGGCCACATAGGTAACCCGTCGGCGCAACACCAACGGAAGGAAGAACGAGTCACAAAACGACTGATGGTTGGCGGCCAGCACCACCGGGCCCTGGCGAGGGACGTGCTCACGGCCCTCCACGTTGACCCGCCACAGGACATAGAACACCGGCGTGAGGATCACTTTCAAGATCCAATAGGCCATGGGGCAACGGTATCGCTGCCTGTGTGACCGTGCACTCCCTCTTGGACCGTGGCCGGCGAACCCGGTCACAGCTGCAGAGCCAGCCACGAACTGGTGATTCGGTGGCGCACCCACCCGTTCCACAGCCGGCTCTGCTCGATTGACCGGGCCACGGGCTCGCCCGTAGCGTCGGTTCAATCGTCACTCGCCGACATACGCCCAAAGGGGCCCAGCGCCGGAGCGATCTGATCGACTTCGCCGCCCACCGGTTTGCCGCCCAGGGCTATCACCCCACATCGGTGACCGACATCGTCGACGGGATGGGTGTGGGCAAGGGCGTCTTCTACTGGTACTTCGATTCGAAAGACGAGCTGTTCCGCCAGATCCTGACCGATGCCCAGTTCGGGTTGCGGCTGGCCCAACGGGAAGCGATCGCCGATCAGCACGATCCGGCCCGCCGCATCGAACAGGGGATCCGGGCTGCCATCCGCTGGCTCGGCGACAATCGGCACCTGTTCATGCTCATGGAGTTTGCCCGCACCGAGGAGCGTTTTGCACCCCTCATCCGACAAGGAGAGCAGCAGGTGGTCGCCGATGCGCTGCCCCATGTCACGGCAGGCATCACCGCCGGCCTGCTACGGCGGGAAGACCCGGTTGTCTTGACCAGCGCAATCTTGGGGGTGACCACACATCTGGCCCGCGTCTTCATGCTCGAGGGCGGCGAGGATCCCGACCGCGTGGCCGAGGCGGCAATTGCCTTTTGCCGTCAGGGGTTCCTGGCTACCGACCGCCGGGAAACGGGGCGCGACCGGATGGCCGGGTAAGGGCCCACCGGAGCACGAACCGGCCAGCCGACCCGGTGCAGCTAGCGCAGGCGGGTCAGCGCCTTGCGGAGACCTCGGATCCCCTGCCCGATCCGCTGCTCGTTCTCGATGAGCGCGAACCGCACGTGCCCATCGCCGCCCGGGCCAAAGCCCACACCCGGCGATGTGACCACGTCCCCCTCTTGCAAGAGGAACTTCGAGAACTCGAGCGAACCCATCTCTCGGTACGGCTCGGGAATGGGGGCCCAGACGAACATGGTCCCCTTGGGCGGGGTGACCTCCCAACCGACCCGGTTGAGCCCGTCACAAAGGGCATCCCGGCGAGCCTGGTAGCACTCGTTGATGAACTTGGGGTAGTCGGGAGCTTCGTTCATAGCCACGATGGCGGCGATCTGGATGGGCTGAAACGTCCCGTAGTCCAGATAGCTCTTCAGTTTGGTCAGGGCCTGAACGATCTCGGCATTGCCCACCATGAACCCGACCCGCCAGCCGGCCATGGAGAACGACTTGGTCATGGTGTACAGCTCGACGGCCACGTCCTTGGCTCCCGGCACCTGCAGGATGGACGGCGGGGTATAGCCGTCGAACGCGATGTCGGCGTAGGCAAAATCGTGGACAAGCACGATCTCGTGCTCGCGGGCGAAATCGACCAGCCGAGCCATCCAGGGCAGGTCCACGCACTCGGTGGTGGGATTGTGAGGGAAGGACAGGACGATCACCCGAGGCTTGGGCCACGCCGATTCCCATGCCTCCATGAGATTGTCGAAGAACTTCTCGGACGGGCTTCCCTGGTCGGGGCCGGGCCCGTCGAGGCGCACGTGACGGACGTCGGCACCGGTGAACAGCGGTGCGTAGATGTGGATCGGGTACGAGGGAGTCGGCACAAGCGCAGTGTCTCCTGGGCCGACCAGGACCCACATGAGATGGGACAGTCCCTCTTTGGCGCCGATGGTGTTGAGCACTTCGGTATCGGGGTCGAGCTCCACTTCGAACTTGCGGAGGTAGAGATCGGAGATGGCCTGTCGGATCTTGGGGATGCCCCGACTGGCCGAGTACCGGTGATTGCGTGGATTGTGCACTGCCTCGGCCAGCTTCTCCACAGCCACGTCGGGCGAGGGAAGGTCGGGATTGCCGAATCCCATATCGATGACGTCGTGGCCGTCATGCCGACTGGCAGCCTTCAGGTCGTTCATGGTGGCTAAGACATACGGGGGCAGGTCGTTGATCCGACGGAACTCCATCCGGAAAGGATATCGCTGCTCCCTCCTCCCTTCGACGAGGTGTGGTCATCGCCCGCGACCTCGTGTCCTCCCAGCGTCGCCGGCCCGGTGATGCCGAGGCCTGCCTTGGCCGCACCGCCGTCAGCGATCAGGCGGCCCGGGCCAGGGTGGTCGCCTCCGCCACCGCCTCGAGCGACTCGGGCCACGCGCCCACGGCCCAGGTCGCGCCGGAGCCGGCCAACAGCCGCAGTTGCTCGGCCATGGCCGCCGGATCGCCCCGCAATGGCCCACCCCAGGTGACCTCGTAACCGGCCCCGCTCAGCTCGGCTACCCGCACGGCGGTGCCCTCCCACAGGTTGACGGCGGCACCGACCTCGGCGGCCAAGGCGGTGGTCGAGGGGCGACCGCCCCCCACCCAGACCGGAATGCCGAGGGCACGAACGGCCCGTGCCACCAGGGCCATGCTCGTCCGGCGCTCCTCAGGGGAATCGAAGGGCACGCCGTAGGCATCGTTCTCCTGGCGGCTGAGACTGTCTCCGGTGCCCACCCCGGCGATGAGCCGCCCACCCGAGATCCGTTCGAGGCTGGCGAAGGTATCGATGAGGACGGCATCGGGGACCAGACCGATGCGAGCCACCAGGCTCCCGACGTGGATGGTGGACGTGGCCGCAGCCACCGCGCCGAGCAAGGGCGGCATGGAGATGGCGGGACGGCCCCGTTGGCCGATGGGCCACAGATGATCGAAACAGAACACGCCGTCCAGGCCCAGCTGCTCGGCCCGGGCGGCGGCCGTGACGGCAACAGAGGCGTCGTCTACGAACTGGGGAAGGGTGACCCCAACCTTCAACTGGTCGATTCGACCCGCGCCCTCAGGTCACGCAGGGCAATGGACATGATCCGGCTTTGGGCCCGCATCTTGATGAAGCCGGGAAGCGGCACCTTCATCTCCACCTCGAGGTGATAGGTGACCTCGGTCCCGCCGTCGTCGGTGGGGGCAAAGACGTAACGGCCATCCAGTTTGGCCGTGATGTCACCACGCGTCTGCACCCAGGAGATGACGGCAGGGGCATCGGCGTAGTCATAGGACAAGGTGTAGCTCGTGCTTCGACCGAACGCAGCCGCCCGGAACGTGACCAGCAAGGGTCGGCCCTCGGAGTCGCGATCATGGACCGTGACCTCTTTGATGTCACCGGCCCACGTGGGATAGGCGTCGATGTCGCTGGCCACGGCAAAGCACCGCTCCGGTGTGGCCGCGACAACCATTCGCTCGGTGGCTTGTTCCGCCACGTTCAGCCCTCCTCCTCGACGTTGCGCTCATCCGGGCGCACGGGCATCTCAGCCTTCCACGTCCGCGAGCGCGGCAGCCAGCCTAGGGGCGAGGTGGTCATAGTCGAAGGATGCTTCAGCCCGGCGGCGGGATGCCGTACCCAGACGGTGGCGAAGCGATTCGTCGTCGAGCAGTCGCCCGATCGCAGTGGCCACTTCGCCAATATCACCAGGTCGGTGCACGACCAGTCCGGTCTCCCCGTCGATCACAGCCTCGCCCGCACCACCGGAGCGGCCGGCAACCTGAGGCACCCCCGCCGCGGCCGCCTCGAGGAAGACGATGCCGAATCCCTCCTGCTCGAGTCCGAGCCACCGGTTGCGGCAGGCCATGACGAACACGTCCGCCGCACCGATCAGGCGCGGCAGGTCGTCATAGGACACCGCGCCGAGCAAGCGGGTGGGCGAGCCGGTCTCGGCTATTCGGGCCGAAAGCCGATCCGAGTCCCGGCCGCGGCCGGCGATGGCCACGGTGAGATCGGGGAACGACGGCTGCAGGCGGACGGCCGCGTTCACGACCACGTCCATGCCCTTGCGGGGTACGAGGCGACTGACGCTCACCACCAGGGGCCCGCTGACCGGGAGGCCGAGATCCTGGCGGGCCTCGGCCCGTTGATCGGGGGTCAGCGGTACGAAGCGCTCGAGGTCGACGCCCGGCGGGATCTCGACCGCCGGCGGCATGTCGTGGTTGTGCACCGCTCGGCGGGCCTCAGCGGCGGGATAGCCGCCGGCGGAGATGGCCAAGCTGCTGTGACGCAGGACGTGGGCCACCAGCTCGCGGCTGATCGGCAGTCTTCCCGGCACGGCCACCTCGGCACCGTGGAGTACCACCGCGTAGGGAATCCCCAACCGCGGTCCGATCACGCCCAATGGAAAGGCCGGATCGATCACCACCAGGTTGGCGCCCACCCGTGCCGCGCTCTGGCGGATGCGGCGAACGAGTCCCGGCGTGGGCGCCAGGACCGCCGAGGACACCCGCTCGATGCGAACCCCGCGAGCGCCCTGGTCTCGGTCGAACGCCTCCTGGTCGGGGCTGGACGACGCGGTGAGCACGGCAAAGTCGTTGGGGTCGAGCCGTCGCCACAACTCCCACAGGTATGCCTGGATCCCTCCTACCTTGGGTGGAAAGTCGTTGGTGACCAACAGGTGGGTCACGCCACACCGGCCAGGTCGGGCCGGCCCAACTGCCCGGCCGCCCAGCATGCGTGTTCCCGGATCATGGCGTCCGGGTCGGCGAGAGCCCGGGTGAGGGCGGCCTCGACAGCAGGGTCGAGACCGTTGCCCGTGTTGCCCAAGGCGACCAACGCGTTGCGACGGAGGTACCGGGGATCACGCTCGGCGATGTACCAGCGCCCGTGGCGCTCCAGCAGCTCGTCGTCGGACGCGGCCAGGAGGGCCAACAGGTCCACGGTGGGTTCGGCATCCTGGTCTGCAGGCCCCGGTGGGGTGCGGCGCTCGGCCAGGCGGTTGATCGGGCATACCTGTTGGCACTCGTCGCATCCATAGATGCGGTCGCCGAGGGCGGTGCGCCACGCCTCGGGAAAGGAGCCGGGGGCCTGGACCAGCCAGGCCAGACACCGGCGGGCGTCGACGACGCCGGGAGCCACGATGGCCCCGGTCGGACAGGCGGACATGCACCGAGAACACGGTCCGCAGCCGTGACCGTGCTCGGTCGGCGCTCCGGCAGCCAGTGGGAGCGGTGCGTCGGTGACCACGGTACCGAGCACGTACCACGACCCCAGGCCCTCGAGGAGGAGCAGCGAGTTCTTTCCGTACCATCCGATACCGGCCCGGTGGGCGACGGCCCGGTCGACCAGGGCGTTGTCGTCACAGACCACCCGCGTCTGCCATCCGTCGGCTTGCAGCCGGCCGGCCAGCTCGCCGAGGGCGGCCCGGAGAGTGGCGTAGTGATCCTGCCAGGAGTATCGGGCCACCCGGCCGGTGGGATGTGGTTGGCCGGCAGGCCCCCCGCTCCCGGCGCCGAGAACCGATCGATGTTCGGGGTGGCCGGAGGTCTCGGGATCTGCTCGGCGATAGCCCCAGGCGCCCACGACGAGTGATCGGGCGCCGGGAAGGATCCGACGAGGATCGGTGGAGCGTTCGGGGTTCCGATAGGTGAACTGCATATCCCCGTGCAGGCCATCGGCCTTCCGGTCGATCAGGTGCGCTCTCGTCTCCGAGAACTCCTCGGGTCCGGCGAAGCCCAACGCCGCCAGCCCGTTCCGTTCGGCCAGTGCCCGTAGATCGGCAATCAGGGCCTCACCGACCGGTGCTTCCGGTGTCCGTTCTGCGGTGGGTGCGGGCACACACCATGGTTGCACGAGCCGGCGGTAGCGGTGTTACCCCACCTTGCGGGCATGGCGGCTACCGGGAACCAGGCCGGCCTGCTCCAACAGCCGGACGGTTCGGGCCTCGTCGGCGTCGATCACCACGGCGTCGTCGCTGTCGCGGCCGACGATGAAGCTGACCACGCAGTCGTCGCACACCGAGGTGTGCTGGTGGGCGCAGTCGGCGCAGTCGATGGTGAAGGCCTCGGGAGCAGGCGCCCGAAGAGTTGGTGGCGCAACGGGCACAGCAGCGATGGGATGGGTCGTTGCAGGCACGGTATGACCTCCTGTGGACGGCGTGTTCATGGGATCCTTCATGGCGTGGCCCATGGTGGCAGGAGGGTATGACACGCAATTCCCCAGGCTCCCGGGTCGCCCCTGCCGTGCTCGGCCGTCCCAGCGGTCATCGGGGCCAGCTGGCCCTCTACCTGCTCTTTCGCCCACAGGCGGGAAAATTTCGCTCACCAGGTACCGAGGTGACAGGTCGGCCGAACCCCGATCGCTTCAGGCACACTGGAGGCGATGGCACCGGACATAGCCCTGACCTGGCCGTCCAGCCCGACCGACGAGCTGTCGACCCACGTCCATCGCATCATCCACGCCGTGACCGCCCTCGGTGGCGCGGTCGGCTGGCTCGAGCCGCCGTCGCCCGAAGAGAGCGATGCCTGGCTCCTCCCCCTGCTGGATGAGGTGGCGCGGGGCGATGCCGCCCTCTGTCTCGCCTCCGCCGACGGCACGCCCGCCGCTTTGGGCTGTTGGCGGCGCGACCCCGGCCGGATCTTTGCCCACCGTGCTCAGGTGTCCAAGGTCATGGCCCACCCCGACGCTCGAGGCCTCGGGATGGGTGAGCTGATCGTCTCCTCGCTCGTCGGCCACGCCAAGAGCTCGGGGATCGAGACCGTCCGACTCTCGGCTCGGGGCAACAACCACCTGGCCATCGAGCTCTATCAACGTCTGGGATTTCAGGTGTGGGGCCGACTGCCCAATGCCATCGCCGTCGGCGACCTGCGCTTCGACGACGTGCATCTCTACCTGCAGTTCGCATGGCCGGAGGCGGTGACCCTCCTGGGGTCCTCGCCCGAAGGCCCGGGGTCTTCGACTGCCCCGGGCACTGCTCAGTAGCCGACACCGGGGTCGACCAGCCCCACCAGTTCGTCCCCGGCGATGTAGCGGACCACGTTGGTGCGGATGCGTTCGGCCAGCAACGGCCTGACCATCTCGGTGGTATCGGCGGTGTGGGGCGTGATGATGCAGTTGGGAAGGCTCCACAGCGGATGGCCGTCGGGTAGCGGCTCGGGGTCGGTGACGTCGAGAGCGGCGCCGGCGATGGATCCCTGGGCCAGCGCCTCGACCAGTGCGTCGGTCTCGACGTGCCGCCCACGGGCGACATTGACCAACCAGGCGCGGTCGTCCATGTCGCCGAACGCAGCAGGCCCGATGATGCCCGTCGTCTCGGGGCTCAAGGACAGGGCGAGGAACACGACCAGGGAGCCGGCCAGGGCATCTGCCAGCTCCGCCAGCGGCAGGGTCCGGCTCGCTCCCGGCAGGGGGTCGGGGCTCCGTCGGACGACGGTGGTGTGGACCCGGAACGGGGCCAGGTGGGCGAGGAGTGCGGCGGTGATGCCTCCGGCGCCCAGGATGGTCACCCGCTCGTCGTACAGGCTGGTGCCACCCTGGGAGCCCCAGCTCCGGGCTCGGACCCGCTCGGGAATCAGGCGGAGGCCGGCCAGGGCCAGGGTCAGGGCGTGTTCAGCCACCGGCTCTGCGAACGCGCCTTTGGCGCAGGTCCAAATGAACCGGGCATCGAGGAGGCCGGCTTCCACCACCCGCTCGATGCCGGCCGATGGGAGCTGAATCCATCGGAGGTCGGGGGCATCCGACAGCACGGCGGCAAGGGCGTCCATGTCGTGGCCGAGCCACATCAGCGCCTCGGGGTGGTCATCGACATCGACCACGGTTCCTCCGCCCGACCGGACGGCGTTCACGGCGAACGAGCCGGGACGGGGCCCGACCGCGATACGGGGTGCAACCATCGTGTGAGGCTATCCAACCCGGAGTTTCGATCCGCCCCCTCACCGCTGCGCTAAACCGGTGGACATGGAGCTACGTATCTTTCTCGAACCACAGCAGGGGGCCACCTACGACCAGCAGCTGGCCGTGGCCCAGGGGGCGGAGCGCCTGGGGTTCAACGCCTTCTTCCGGAGCGACCACTTCCTGACCATGGCCGGCGATGGCCTCCCGGGGCCCACCGATGCGTGGATCACGCTGGCCGGCATCGCCCGGGAGACCACCCGCATCCGGCTGGGCACGCTGTTGACCTCGGCCACGTTCCGCCTGCCCGGCCCGCTGGCCGTCGCCGTGGCCGAGGTGGATGCCATGAGCGGCGGACGGACGGAGCTGGGGCTCGGTGCGGGGTGGTTCGACGGCGAGCACACCGCCTACGGCATCCCCTTTCCCCCGGTGGGCGAGCGCTTCGACCGACTCGAGGAGCAGCTGGCCATCGTGACCGGCCTGTGGACGACACCGGTGGGGAGCCGGTTCGACCATGACGGCAAGCACTATCAACTGGTCGACAGCCCGGCCCTGCCCAAGCCGGTCCAGCAGCCCCGCCCGCCGGTGATCGTGGGGGGCCACGGGCCCAAGCGCACCCCGAGGCTGGCCGCCATCTACGCCGACGAGTTCAACATCCCCTTCGCCCCCGTCGACGTGATGACCGCCCAGTACGCCCGGGTGTCCGGAGCCTGCGAGGTGATCGGGCGCGACCCGGCGTCCATCATTCGTTCGGCCGCCCAGGTGGTGTGCTGCGGAAAGGACCGGGCCGAGGTGGAACGCCGGGCCGCAGCCATCGGCCGCTCGGTTGACGATTTGACCACCAACGGCCTGTGCGGGACGCCCGCGGAGATCGTGGACGGCTTGGGCCGGTTGGCCGAGACGGGCGCGACCCGCACCTACCTCCAATTCCTCACCCTGGACGACCTGGACCACTTGGCCCTGCTCGGCGAGGAGGTCCTCCCCCAGGTGTCCGGCCCCAGCAGCTGAGGCTCCCGACGCGGGTGCCTTCAGCCAGGGTCGCGCTCGGGAACTGGCTGTGGGGGCACCGGGCCGACATACCGTGCCGCCGGCCGGATGAGTCGGTTGTGGGCTGCCTGTTCGACCACGTGCGTGGTCCATCCGATGGTCCGGCTGGAGGCAAAGGTAGGGGTGAACATGTCACGGGTGACCCCGCACGCGGCCATGACCACCCCGGCGTAGAACTCGACGTTGGCATACAGCCGACGTCCCGGTTTCAGCTCGGCCAAGACGTCGACCACCGTCTGCTCCACCTGCGTGGCGAAGTCGACCAGGGGAGCATCCATCTGGCGCGCCACGTCCCGGAGGAACAGGGACCGCGGGTCATCGGTCTTGTACACCCGATGGCCGAACCCCATGATCCGGCTCCCGTGCTCGACGGCGTCGCGCACCCACGCTCCGGCGTTCTCGGGCGTGCCGATGGCGTCGAGCATGTCCAGTGCCCGGCTGGGCGCCCCCCCGTGGAGGGGACCCGACAGCGCGCCGATGGCCCCGCAAATAGCTGCGGCCAGGTCGGCGCCGGTGGAGGTGATGACCCGGGCCGTGAAGGTGGACGAGTTGAAGCCGTGGTCGATGGTCAAGATGAGGTACTGCTCGAGCGCTCGGGCCTGGGCAGCCGTCGGCTCGGCCCCGGTGAGCATCCACAGGTAGTTGGCCGCGTAGCCCAGATCGGATCGGGGCGCAATCACCTCCAGCCCCTGCCGCAGTCGGTAGGTGGCGGTCAAGATGGTGGGAACCACGGCGCACAGCTGGAGGGCCTGTTCGGTCAGCTGGCCCTGATCGCCGTCGTGGGTCGGCGGCCAATCCAGCTCGCCCCCGAGCACCGAGACCGCGGTGCGCAGGACATCGAGCGGCTGGCCCAGGCCGGCCAGGGCGGGGAGCAGCGCCGACAGCCCGGGCGGGATCGACCGGAGCGCCGCCGTGCGCCGGGCGAACGCGTCCGACTGCTCGCCCGTCGGAAGCGCGCCCTCAGCCATCAGGAACCAGACATCCTCCAGCGACCGATGGGCGGCGAGCTCGACGGCCGAGTACTGCCGGTAGTGAAAGAACCCCTCGAGGCCACGCACGTCCCCGACGGCGGTCTCGGCCACCACCACCCCCTCGAGCCCGCGGGGCACCTCCTCGCTCGTCTCCTCTGCGGGGCGGAGCCGGGCGATGCCCATCAGGTCGCGCAGCGAGACCACCCCCACCAGCTCGCCGTCGGAGACCACGGGCAGGTGGCGGTAGTGATGGTCCGACAGGTTCGACCAGGCCACGCCGGCCTCCTCGTCGGGGCCGAGGACATCGGGGCTGGCGGTCATCCAGCGGCGCGCCGGCTCGGTGGCCGGGTCACGGTCCACGGCGGCCGCCCGGAGCAGGTCCCGCTCGGTGACGATCCCGACGACGTCGGCGCCCTCGGCGATGATCACCGATCCGATGTTGGCGTCCGACATCCGCCGGGCCACCGACGCCAGCGTGTCGTCGCCATCGGCCTGCACGGGCGGTGTCGACATCAGATCTCGGATCACGGTTGGCATCGGGCCACTCCCTCTCGTCCACCTCATCGGCGACGCCGGCCGGCATCGCTCTGCCCCCATCCTGTACCTCTCACCAGGGGTTGTAAATGTTGATCAAGTCAATGTACATCTGGACTACGATCGGGCCGTGGACCAGCTTCTGGAGAGCGAGGAGGCGGCGCGGCGCCTGGGCGTGAAGCTGCCCACCCTCTACGCCTACGTCAGCCGCGGCCTGCTCACCTCGCAGCGGGCCGCCGACGGAAAGCGCAGCCTGTTCGACGTCGAGCAGATCGAGGCCCTGGCCCGCCGGTCTCGGGGCGGGAGGCAGGTGGAAACCCGGCTGGCCACGGTGACCACGGCCATCACCCAGCTGCGCACGGAAGGGCCCTACTACCGGGGTCGCCGGACCGCCGACCTGGCCACCACCGTCCCCTACGAGGAGGTGGCCGCACTGCTATGGGAGGACGACCGGGCCCGGTGGCAACCCCACCCGCTGGTCGCCCCGGCCGGCCTGTCGAGCCGGGACCTCCTGCGGTGGGCCGTGGTCATGGCCGGTGCCGGTGATCCCCTACGGGCCGATCTACGCCCGGAGGGGGTGGTGCAGGCGGCCGGACGCCTGATCAGCACGGTGGTGGGCGTGCTCCCGGTGCGAGCGGTTGGGTCAACGCCCGTGCTGCACATCGACGGCGATCCGGAGCCTCGCCCCGATGCGCTGGCGGCACGGTTGACGGCACGCCTGGCCACCTCGGTGAGCCCCGAGCTCGTCCGGGCCGTCAATGCCGCCCTGGTGGTGCTGGCCGATCACGAGCTGGCCACCTCGACCCTGGCCGTCCGCATGGCGGCCTCGACCCGGGCTGACCTCTACGACGCCGTCCTGACCGGGTTGGGCACCTTCGCCGGGCCCCTGCACGGAGGGGCCAGCCAGCTCGTCCACCAGCTGCTGGTCGATGCCGACGAGCTGGGCGCAGAGCCCGCCGCCGACAAGGCCCTCCGCTGGATGAACATACTTCCCGGCTTCGGGCACACGGTGTACGTCGAGGGCGACCCCCGGTCCCAGCCGTTGCTCGACCTGTTCGACCAGCTGGCCACCGATCGGCAGCGGGCGGTGGTGGCCTCGATCATGGCTCTGGCCGACAGCCACGACTTCCCGGCCCCCAACGTCGACCTGGGTATCGGTGCCCTGGTCTTCGCCTCGGGCATGCCGGCCGACGCCGGTCAGACCATCTTCGGCGTGGCCCGCATGGCCGGGTGGACGGCGCACTACCTCGAAGAGCTGAACGAGCGGCCTCTCCGTTTCCGGGCCCGGGCCATCTACGCCCGTCCGGCCTCCGGCGGTGGAACCCGATGAGCTGATTCGCCGGCGCGACTACCGATGGGTCACGGTGATGGCGTCATTCCCCACACGCCCGACAAAGCCGGGAAGCGAAGGTGAGCGCACCGTCCACCGGCCGATCGAGATCTGAGTGGGCTCGTGGCCGGTAGCGAGGAACCCCGGGCCCACCAGGTCGGTGAAGAAGCCGCTCACCTTCGGGTCGTACCCTCGCTCATCGAGCAGGTTCACCACTCCTATGTACTGCTCCGTCCCGAGAAGGTCGGGACCCTGGGCGTCAACGACCTGCACCGGCTGGCCCGGGGTGAGCTTCGGCGTCACCAAGGCCACGGTGGCACCGACGACAGGATCGGACACAGTGGAGAGGGGTGGAATCACCGCAACGTGGACGGAGAGAACGACACAGACAACGACGGCCAATCCACAGACCGCAACTCGCAGGGATGATGCCGGCCGCGTCGGCGCAGCGACCGGTCGGCCGGGGGGGCCGAGGACAAGTGCGCCCACCCCGATCAGGGCGAGTAGCGGCGCAGCCACGGCCCACACGAGCAGGTAGCCATAGACCGGCCCGCTGACTCGCCATGCGGCAAAGACAGTGACCGCTCCACCGGCCAGGCTGAGCGCACCGAGCATCACGGCGAAACGATGTCGACGTCGCAGACCGACCACCAGGACAGCCACGCCGATGGCCACCAGTACGACGGCGGTGATCGAGGCCACCGCTGCGTGCGGGTAGATGTGCCCCAGGGCCAGGTTCATCACCTCCGACGGGCCGATGGCCAAGACGCCGTACACGGCCATGGCGGCCCGGAAGGAATTGGCCACGGTGGCGCTGGGCGCCGACTGGGGACCGGTGAAGAAGCGGACGATCAGGGTCATATTGCCCGGGTTGGTGGTGAACTGCTGGATCAGGGGCGGAACCCACATGGCCACCAGGACGACGAGGCCGAGCCCGGCCCACGTCCTGGCCCACAGGCCGCTGGCAAACACGCCGCTTGCCGACCGGTTCCTCCCCGTCGCGCCTCGTTCGACGCCCTGACCGGCGCCAGAGGGATCAGCGCCGTCGGCCGGGGCGGCCCCGTCGGCACCGGCGGAATGAGCAGCTCCAGCGGCACCAGCGGCATGAACGCGTCGATTGCGCCCGCGGCGTTTGCGTTCGGCCAGGATCACCCAGGCCAGCGCCGAGGCCACCAAGAAGACGACCACCATGACGGCGGCGGAGAAATCGGTTTGCACGATGAAAGACCCGATCAGCAGCGCTCCGAGCCACGAGAGCGGCGACCCGGCCGGTGCCGCCGCACAGAGGACCGCGAACAGCACCATCGGCAAGATGACCACGGTCGGGTTCCACGGACTGACCAGCGCCCCCAACGCCGACTCGGAGTACGTCACGGTCTGGCCGCCGGTGAAAGACAGTTGAATGGCCAGGTAGCCGACGCACACAGCTGCCCACACCGCCGCTGCGGGCCCAACTCGCCGCTTCACCACCCAGACGACACCGAACGAGGCCAGGGCGTTGATGGCGGTGGCCCCGATGAACTGGGCCTGGGCTCCCGAACCGATCAGTCGGTAAGCAACGCTCAGCAGATAGAAGTACGCAGGACCAGGATGACTCCAGCCGTATCGGTCGAACGGGCCCAGTTCCTGACGCCAGTGCAGAGCCCGTCGGGTGTTGAGGTCGATGAGGGCCAGGTCATCGGGTAGGTACACGTGGCCTCCGCTCGCCAGGAAGCGGACCAGGATGATGGCGAAGGGGACGGCCAAGGTGCCGAAGGCCACCAGCGTCAGCGCCGAGGGGCTGAGGACCCTGTTCCAGCTGGGGCTCCGTCGGGCGACTGAAAGGCGGCCGCTCCTTCCCGCCGGGGCCCGGTCCGAAGTCATGCTCGCCTCCGGCATCGCCGGAACGCTACTGGATGTTCGGTCCCTCGGGGGCAGCCACGGCCCGCTCAGCCGCCGACCGCTCGCCTGCCGTCGACCAGGCCGAGCACCGGCTCCTCGAAGGTCATCCCATCCCGGTAGGCGATCCGACGGGTCCGCACAGCAGGGACCCGATCGCCGGGAAGCACGATGCCCACCAGGTTCAGGGGATCGGCCGCAGACAGCCGGACAATCTCGTCCTTGTGCTGCGTCCTGCGAATCCGACGCAGCTCATCGACTGCTTCGGGCAGTGCGTACTGCTCGCCGGTGAAACCGCTGACGAACCGCCCGCCACGCACCAGCCCGCGTGCCTCGAGGCGGCGCAGAGCCCACCGCACCTCGCGCCAGGGCACCGACAACGTCTCCCTGCTACTCAGGTCCCAGAAGACGACCCCCCACCGGGCCAGCAGCTGGGCAGCCACATGTTCGGCCAGGTCATCGGCATCTTCGTCGTCCTCATCTCGCCGCAGGAGGGCCCACCTCCCGTCACCCCCATCTCGCCAACCGGCGGAGCGGCGGCTGCCCAAGCGGCTGCGGGCGTCACGGCGGCGTCGCCGCCACACATCGCGTGCCGACCACAACGAACGGACGGCCTGGAAGCCGTCCGCGGTGACCAATCCCCGCGCCACCAGGTCCCACAGGCCCTCCTCCACCTCCACGGGCAGGCGGCCCGTAGCCGTACGGAGCTCGGAGTGGAACAGGGCGCCCCGGTCTGCCAGGACGGCCAGGAGGTCGTGCGCCGCCCCATGGGGCGGCTCGGCTGGCGCGGCCTCTCCCCGCGCGGCCCGCAGCAACCACGGCAGGTCCTCGCGCAGGGTGAAGGTGACCGGAGTGGCCCGGGACGGGGTCGAGGCCCCTCGGTCCGATCTCGAACCCTGGTCGGCGCCGCGGAGGCTCAAGCGAGCCCATGCCAACTCTCCCGACAGGCAGAGGTCGTCGAGCCACTGGGCCTGGTAGTTCTCCACACGCGCCGGAAGGATCGCCTCCTCCCAGGCACCAATGGGGATCTCGAAGCCCTGCAGCTGGTCCACCACCGCCAGCACCCCAGCTCGGCCCTCTCGCTGGGTGCCCGGGGCGACGTGCTGCCACTCGAGCAGGAACCGCATGAAGTCCTGCGCGGTGACCGGCTCTATCTCGCGACGGAGCCGGGTCTGGGTGTAGGAGTGGATCCGGGCCAGGAGGCGTCGGGCACACCACTGCTCCTCATTTCCCAGGTCGGGATCGAACCGGCCGCGGAGGGCGAAACCCTCCGCCTCGAGGCGTCCCAATCCCACCGCCACCCTCGAGCGGCTCAGCGCCGTGGCCGCGCTGAGGGCATCCACGGTGACCGGCCCGCTCGTATCCATATGCCCGCGGACGACATCGGCGGCGGCCACGTCGGGGTCGACGGCCTCGGTGGCCGGCAGGCCGGGCGGGGTGAGGGCGGGATGGTAGGGGGCCGTGGGGAACAGCGCCTCGACCCACGTGCGTCGCTCGACCGCAGACCACAGCCCTGGGTCACCGTCCATCTCCGCACCGGGGCTGTCGGAGTCGACGCTGTGGGGGTCAACGCTGTGGGGGTCAACGCTGCGGGGGTCAACGCTGTGGGAGTCAACATCGAGCCCCTCATCGCCGCGATCGAGCCCGACCGTCACGGCTCGACCAGCCGAGACCAGGTCACCGAACCAGCCGCGGTACGCGTCTATCGGGCGCGTCACCACCAAGGAGAGGAGCAGATCGTGCAGCTCTTCGGCGTCGCGCGGCTCAGGATCGACCTCGTCGCGGACCCGCTGGACGGCGGCGGCATCCAGGCGGGCGAGGTTCTGGTCCTCGAGAGGGAGGCCCCGACGCACCTGCACGGCGCGGGTCCGGCGCTCCTCGAGCGGCGCGTCGTCCAGAAAGGTGAACGGCTTGCCGTTCAGGATCTCATGAGCGAAGACCGAGGGCTCGGTGGAGTCCACGAAGTGGAGACGGACCGTACCCAGTTCCATGGACCGGATCAGGCCAACCACGCCGTCCACGTCCATGGCCTCGTGCAGGCAGTCGTCGAGGGTCTGGTGCACGAGTACGTGGTCGGGTACGGGCACCGGGCCCCCCGCCGTGTTCTCCTGGCAGGCCGCGAGGGCAGGGAACACCGCGGCCATGAGATCGTCGGCCTCCATCCGCTGGATGGGCAACGGGTTCTTCCGACCCCCTCGAAAGCGGAGCACGGCGAGAGCACGGTTGAGGTTCCACCGCCACCGCGAGGCGAACATGGGTGAGGCCAGCACGGCCTGGGACAGCACCGCGGGCACCGTGTCGGATCGGAGGTAGCCGGGCACGCTCTCGAGGGGAAAGCTGTGCTGGGGACCGAGCGAGAGGACGATGGCGTCGTCGCTGGCCGCCGCCTGGAGCTCGAAGTCGAACGTGGCACAGAACCGCTTGCGCAGGGCAAGCCCGAGCCCTTTGTTGATACGGCCGCCGAAGGGCGCGTGGATCACCAGCTGCATCCCACCGGCCTCGTCGAAGAAGCGCTCGTAGACGACGTCCGCCTGGCTGGGAACGACGCCCAGCGCGTCCCGGCCGGCAGCCAGATAGGCCACCACCTGCTCGGACACCTCGGCCGTGACCCCACAGGCCTCCTCGACGTAGCCCCGAGCCGCCGCTGGGCCATCGGCCGACTCGGCCAGGGCCACACCCGTTCGTCGGCGAAGCTCGGAGACGGCGACCGACAGCTCGGTGGTGCGGCTCGGAGCCTCGCCGAGCCAAAAGGGGATCGTGGGGTGCATGCCCTCGGCATCCACCACTCGCACCACGCCCGCCTCGACCCGTCGCACCCGCCACGAGTGGGTGCCGAGCAAGAAGACGTCACCGGCCATCGACTCGATGGCGAAGTCCTCGTTCACCGTGCCCACGACGGTGTTGTCCGGATCCAGGAGCACCCGATAATCGCCCACCTCGGCGATGGCGCCACCGCTGGTCAACGCGGCCAACCGCGCCCCTCGACGCGGCCGGAGCACACCATTGACCCGGTCCCGATGAAGGTAGGCCATCCGCCGGCCACGGCCGGTGACGATGCCGTCTGACGCCAGCGCCACCACCGAGTCGAACTGCTCTTTGGTCAGCTTTTCGTAGGGGGCGGCCTGTCGGCACAGTCGGTACAGCTCCTCCTCATCCCACTCCTCGCTGCCGGCCACTTCGGCCACGATCTGCTGGGCCAAGATGTCAAGGGGCGCCACCGGCGACACGATTGCGTCGAGATCGCCCGCTCGGACCGCAGCAAGCAGGGCGGCACACTCGACCAGTTCGTCGCGTGACAACGGGTAGAGGACCGCCTCGGGAACACCGCTCAGCGAGTGATTGGACCGCCCCACCCGTTGCAGGAAGGTGGCGATGCTCCGGGGCGATCCGACCTGGCACACCAACTCGATCGGCCCGATGTCGATGCCCAGCTCGAGTGAGGCGGTGGCCACCAGGGCCCGCAGCTCCCCGGCGCGCAACCGCTCCTCGACCCGTAGCCGTCGGTCCTTGGACAGGCTCCCGTGGTGCGCGGCCACATCGTCGGTCCCCAGTCGCTCGGCCAACAGGTGAGCCAGCCGCTCGGACATGCGCCGGGTGTTGACGAAGACCAGCGTGGTCCGGTGCTGGCCTACCTGGGCGGCGATGAGGTCCACCATCTCGCCGAACTGCTCGGTCGACGCCACCGCGTTGAGCTCGCTGCCCGGGAGGCCCAGCGACACGCGCAACGGACGCCCGTGCCCGCAGTCGACCATGGCGGCCGCCCGACCGGGTCCGACCCCGGTCAAGAGCCGGGCAACGCGCTCGATGGGCCGTTGGGTGGCAGACAGACCGATGCGCTGGGGCCTGGGGCCGACCTGGAGATGGTCCAGCCGCTCCAGGGTCAAGGCCAGGTGCGACCCCCGCTTGTCTCTGGCCAAGGCGTGGATCTCGTCGACGATGACCGTCTTCACCTGGCCCAGGGTGCGGCGGCTGCGCCCCGCGGTCGCCAAGAGGTACAGGCTCTCGGGTGTCGTGACCAGGAGGGCCGGAGGACGACTCACCATGGCGGTTCGGGCACTGGGTGGGGTGTCCCCTGTCCGGACCCCCACGGTGATGTCCGGCGCGGCCAGCCCGAGCTCGGCGGCTACAGCGGCAATCTCGGCCAGCGGCTGCTCCAGGTTCTGATGGATGTCGACGGCGAGGGCCTTCAGAGGGGACACGTAGACCACCGAAGTGGCTTGGCCGATGTCCCGCCCCTCGTCGAAGGCCCGATACAGGGAGTCAATGGCCACCAGGAAACCGGTCAGGGTCTTGCCCGAGCCGGTCGGGGCCGCGATCAGAGTGTCCCCACCGGATCGAATATGTGGCCAACCGTCTCGCTGAGGGGCTGACGGGCCCTCCGGAAAGCGTCGGGCAAACCAGGTGGCGACGGCGGGATGGAAGTCGCCCGTCGGGTGGAAGTCGGCCGCCGGGCCGATGGATGTCATTCCTCCATTTCACCACGACGGTCTGACGCTTCGATCACGTGCTCCGGGTTCAGCCGGCTGTATCGGTGTCGACGGGCCCTCCCGGAAGGCCGAATCCGAGGAACTGCGTCCAGATCCGAGGCGACAGCCAGGTGTAGAACGCCTGGCCGACCTGGTCGGTCGAGTTCCCGCTGAGCGGGTTACCGGGGGGCATGCAACGGCGTATGCCCCCCGTCAGGCGCCCTGACCTGCACCCCGTCGATGGAGGTTCTGAACACCCCTTCGGCGATGGCCAAGACGTCCGCCGCATCACTGGGCGCGATCACGGTGTCCGTAACCGGCGCGGTCGGGCTCAGCGGGCGGCAGAGCGGTGTCGCCAGGCCATGAGCGGCTTCTCGATGAGGAACCAACTGGCGATGGCGATGGCGAACATGATGGCCGTCCGGGCCGCCTGCGTGGGCCAGAACCCCCA
The DNA here is from genome assembly GCA_963781305.1 of uncultured Acidimicrobiaceae bacterium. Classification (GTDB taxonomy): domain Bacteria; phylum Actinomycetota; class Acidimicrobiia; order Acidimicrobiales; family RAAP-2; genus DASXMT01. Next base: position 114,889 of record CAWAFL010000011.1, on the reverse strand, counting down.
GTGGGTGCCGTCAGGTTGCAGAGCCAGATACACCGGGAAGTGAACGATATAGAGGGTATAGGAGAGGTCTCCGAGGAAGACGAAGACGCCGAGCCCGACGAACTTCGACCCGAGCCCGGTGGGGCAGATCACCAGGTACATGATGATCACGGCGCACCCGAGGGAGCAGGCCGGGAGTTGCCACACGAGCAGCCCCTCACGATTGAGCGGCGCGTAGAGCAGGATCCAAACCATGACCGCAGTCGAGACCGCAGCGGCAACGGTCAGGACCCTCCTGGCCCACCGAGGCCAGTTGGTGAGGAAGCCGTCGGAAGCCAACAGGCCGAGGAGGCATCCGAGCAGGATCGCGTCGGCCCGGGAGTCGAAGGCGTAGTAGGTGCGGGCGAACACGGCGCCTGTGAAGTGCGGGGCGCGCAGCAGCAGGTACAGGCGGTCCGCCACGCTCAGCAACAGGCCCACGGCGGCGAAGACATAGGCCAGGCGGCGACGGTGGATGGCGACGGCGACCACCATCAGCACCGACCAGACGATGTAGAACTGCTCCTCGATCGAAAGCGACCATGTCTGGGCCAGAAACCCAAAGAACGGCGCGTGGCCGAATGCTTGGCGGTAATCGGCGTAGTAGAAGAGTGCCGCGGCGCTGTCGCCCCAGACGCGCTGTGACACGTTGGCCACGTGGACGAACGCGACATAGATGGCCAACCCGACCACCACCAGCACCAGCGGGGGATACAGGCGTGCCACCCGCCGTGAGTAGAAGCTCTTCAGGCTGATCCGCCCGTTCCGCTTCCCCTCGCGGTCGAGGATGACCGTGATGAGGAATCCGCTGAGGACGAAGAACATCTGGATCGCCGCCCACTGACCCGGAAACGCCTGGAAGTTGGCGTGGTAGACGAGCACCGCGCCCACGAGAAGGGCGCGGATCCCTGTCAGCGGCGGACGGTTGCCGAGCCGGAATTGCGCCGGTGCCCCGGAGCCATCGAGTGCCGCGGTGGCCGGGGCCGGGGACCCGTCGGCTGTCGCGGTGGCCGGGACTGGGGAGCCATCGGCTGCGACCGGGGCCCGGGCCGGAGAGCCACCGGCCGCCGCGGAGGCCGGGGCCGGGGACCCGTCGGCTTCCGCCGTGGCCGCCCCCTCGGGTACCCGTAGCTCACTCACGACGGGGCATTCTCCCACGGTTGACAACCACCGTTGAGGAAGTCCCGCCCGCCCGCGCGGTCCGCCATCGACATGGGCGCAGCTCAAGGGCACGAGCCGGTCCGACTGCTAGCGTCCCCAGACGTGAACGGAGTCCCCCAGCAACCTGGGGCATCGGCTCGACATCGAATTCGGGCGTCGGCCCGACACCGAATTCGACAGAGTGCGGTGGTCACGGTGGGGATTGTCGTGGCCGCAGTGGCCGTGGCCGCGTTGGCGGGCCAAGCGTTCCGGGGCAATCGAACGGTGGGCGTCCAGCGCACCGCCCTCGTCGAACACAATGCGGCGCTCGACGACGCCTTTTACCACTGCATCGACGTGCAGGCGCGCAGCCTTGTCAGTCCCGGTCAACCGGTGGATCTGGTCGACAATCTGGGAGACCTGGTGACGCTCCTGAAGAGCGTCGGAAGCTGGGTGACCGTCGCCGATCCGCCATCGAGCGCGGTGGCGCAGCTCTCCTTGCGGGACGGCGTGCCGGGCAAAGGGGCGTGCCTGGGCACCGTGGTGGTGGCGCGCTTTCCCGGGGAGGGACACTCCTTCACCGAGCGCGTCGGGACCGGTGCGAGCGTCCCCGGCACCGGTCCCCCGCCGGCACCCCCGCTATGAGCGGCCGACCGGGATGAACCGATGAGCACCGTGCCCGCCGCCATCGTGACCCTACTGGTGCTATCAGCGGTCGGTGTGCTACCCGTCCTGGCACTGATCGGCGTGCGATGGATCGCCATTCCACTCGCACCTCTCGCCGGCGCAATCGTCGCCGCGGTGGCCGCCACCACCTACGTGGCCGCCGGTGGGACGTTCATGGCCTGGTTCACAGGGGAGGGAGTCTTGGTCGCCGCCGCTGTCCTGGCCTTCTGGAGCGCCCGCCCGCAACGGCGCCCCTGGCGACTGGAAGTCCGCCGCCAGGACCGCCACGGGACGGCCCACCGGTGGTTCGGCATCGGTGGTGCAGTGGCGATAGCCGCGGCGTGCGCGTGGTGCCTCCGAGGACTGGCCACTCCTACCGTGGGCTTCGACGCCCGGGCCCTGTGGCTCATGCGACCGGGTTGGTTCCTCGAGAGCCATCATCAACTGTTGACCAACTTGCGCATCCCGGACCTGGCCCTCATCCAGAGCGCCTATCCGCCGCTGGTGAGTGCCACGACCGCCGTGGGTTGGAGCGTGACCGGAAACCAGTCGGACCGTCTGGGCGTGGTGGTCATCGCCATCCTCAACACCTGCGCGCTGGCGGTCGCGGCATTCGCGCTCGTCGAGCTGGGACGTCGCTTCGCGGTCCGCCCTGCTGCCTCCCACAGTGCTGCCTCCCACAGTGCTGCCTCCCACAGTGCTGCCTCCCACAGTGCTGCCTCCCACAGTGCTGCCTCCCACAGTGCGGCTGCCGACGGGGTGGTGGCCGAGGGCACGCTGCCGATGGCGCCGATGGTGGTGGGCGTGGTGGCCGCGGTGCTGCTGGTCTTCGTGGCCTTCGGGATCGCGGAGCCGTTCATGACCAACGGCTATGCCGATCCCATCTGGTCGCTGGCCGCAGTCGGCGCCGTCGCTTACGGGCTGCAGATGGAACTCGGCCGGGTCCAGCAGGGAGCGGCACTGCTCTTGGTGCTGGTGGCCGGGCTGTCCAAGGACGAAGGTGAGGCGACAGCAGTCGCCATCATCGCCATCATCGCGCTGCGGTCCCTGCTGGCACTGGTGCGCGAGGGCCGCCGCCGGCAGTGGTGGCGGCCGGTGGCGCTGGGAGTGGCCGAGCTCGCTGTGGTGGCCTGGTGGCCCCTGCTGATGCGCATCGACGATGCCCGGGGGGCGAAGTTGGCTAGGTCGCCGATAGACGCCTGGGCCGGCCGGGTCAGCGGGTCCTACCACGGGCTGACTCCCTACCTCCATGTCCTGGTGTTGGCCGCCCCCCTGGCCGCGGTGGGCGGTCTGTTCCTGTCGAGAGTGCGACGGGCGAGCGGGGCAGCCAACGACTGGTGGGGCTGGGCCGGGCTGGCATCGGGAATCCTGGCCGTGGGAGGTGCCTTCGTGACCGGGACGGGCGCGCTGGGTCCCTGGCTCCTATCCACGGTTCACCGGGTCACCGAGTTCCCGGCAATGATGGGTTGGTGGATCATCGCCGTCTGGGCCGTGGTCGCCAGCGGGGCCTCGGTGGCGGCAGCGCGGCGATCGAAAGCTGACGCGGCGCCGGAGCTCGAGCAGCGGGAAACGACGGCTCCGCCCCGCCGTGAGGCGCCGATCGCGGTCGAATGACCGGGTCGTGGCGCCGAGGCAACCGGTCGTCAACCTGGCCTGGACCCGCAGGGGGTGGATGGACCCCAGGGCCGACCAGCCCGTAACATGCCGACCGGGTGTGGCGAGCCAGACTGAAATAGGTAGAACCACATGGGATAATGGGGTCAGCGTGATCGAGGCTTTGGGTTCGCTCCGGTGAACACCGTTACGGGGGGCGTGTGCACCGACGCGGTGGACCGATGACGACCATCGACCACTTCCGCGCCGGCTCCTCAGTGCTCGACGAGCCGACCCCGATCGGCTCGGACGGGGGACCACCCGACCACCACGAACCCGGTGGCGACCGGCCGGTCCGACACCGACTCCGCCCCGCGCTGATCAGCGGGGCCATCTACCTCGCGCTGGCACTGATCGTCTGGTGGCACGTGTGGTCGAGCCACCCCACGTCCACCACGACCTGCGGCTGCGGTGATTCGTCGTTGTTCACCTGGTTCCTCGAGTGGCCCGCCTACGCCATCTCGCACGGGCTCAACCCCCTGTATTCGACGGCCATGTTCCATCCGGGCGGCGTCAACCTGCTGTCCAACACCGCCGAGGTGGGCATCGGCGTGGTACTGGCCCCGGTGACGTGGCTCTTCGGACCGGTCGCCACACTCAATGTGGCCCTGACCCTGAGCCCGTTCCTGTCGGCGCTGGCCATGTACGCCCTTCTCCGTCGGTGGGTCTCCTGGTCCCCGGCCGCGTTCGTCGGCGGTCTGCTCTACGGGTTCTCGCCGTTCGTGCTGTTGAGCCTGACCGACGGTCACCTGATGCTCGGGACGGCCTTCGTCCCGCCGTTGTTGGTCGCCTGCCTGGACGAGGCCCTGGTTCGACAGCGGCGGCGACCGGTGGTGATCGGTCTCGTGACCGGGCTGCTGGTGGCCGTGCAGTTCTTCATCGGGTCTGAGGTCCTGGCCATCGTGGCCATCGCCCTGGCCATCGGGATCGTGCTGGTCCTTCTGTATGGTCTCCGGCATCCTGACCTGGTGCGCCCCAGGGTCGGGCACGCCGTCGTGGCCCTGGGCACTGCGGCGATCACCTCGATCGTCGTGCTCGCCTACCCGGTCTGGTTCACCTTCCGCGGCCCGGCCCACTTGAGCGGACCCATCTGGGGGCCGCACTCGGTGATCAGCTACGGCGGCAACCACCTAAAGAGCTACCTCCTGCCACCGTCGCCGGATCCGGCAGCCACGGCCTTGGCTCAGCACTTCGGCGGTTACCAGGCGCCGGTGCTCTCCGGCCAGTACTTCGGGATCGGCCTGGTCGTCGTGCTGTTCGCCGGGGTCGTCCTGTGGCGCCGCGACCGTCGCCTGTGGCTGTTCGGATTGGTCGGCGCGGTCTGTGTACCCCTCTCCCTAGGGCTGGCGTTCCACCACTGGACGCCGTGGCGGCTCTTCGTGCATCTCCCCATGATGAACAATGTCATTCCGGCTCGGTTCGTGCTCATTACCTATCTAGCCGCCGCGGTTATGCTCGGCGTCATCGTCGACCACGTCTACGCCGATGCCAGGCGGTGGCGCAACGCACGGCTTGCCGGCCCAACGGTCGGGACGCAGCCGGGGATGCGGTTGATGTCGTCCGGCTTCGTCGGCGCCCTGGCCGGGGCGGTGGTGGCTGCGGTTGCGCTCGTGCCCATCGCGTCGTACTACACGGACTATCTGCCGCTCACGGCGACGCCCGTGGTGCTCCCGACCTGGTTCCGCACCGTCGCGCCCCATCTCGACAGCAATCAGGTCGTCCTGGCCTTCCCGGTGCCGTTCGCCTTCAAACAGAGTGCGATGACCTGGCAGGCGGTGGACCGCATGCAGTACTCGATGGTCGGCGGCGGGGGGCCCCAATCCCTCCTCGCACGGGCCGGGAAGGAACAGGCGGGGCAGACCTACATCGGCAACATCTCGATCTCTGACTCTGACACCCCCCAGCCCATCACGCCGGAGGAGATCGCCGCCGTGCGCGACGCGCTGGACGGTTGGGGGGTGACCACGGTGGTGGTCCCGGATCAACCGGGGCTCCCGGTCTACGAACGGGTCCATCTGGTCCGATCCATCACGGTGTTGATGACGGCGGCCATCGGACAGCAGCCGGTCCGGAAGAGCGGGGCTTGGGTGTGGACAGGTGTCCAGCGGGCGGGCCCGGCCGTGCTCCCCTCCACCACCACCCTGGCGCAGTGCTCGGCCGGCCCGCTCGGCGGCACACCGGCCTCCATCGAACGGTCGACCGCGTGCGTCCTGTCCTCGTCGACGACCCGTTGACCGCCGCCCCGGGAAAACATGGTGCAACCCGCCGTCACGCCCGACGTGGGACTCGGCGGGCGCGTTCGATGACGACCGCCCCCACGACGGAACGCGAGGTCGTCGCGTTGGCAGCGCGGCCCTCGGCCACCGGTAGGACTCGCATCAGCGCACTCGACGGTCTCCGGGCGGTAGCCCTCTTGTACATCATGGGCTACCACTTCGGGGTGAGCTGGCTGCAGGGCGGCTTCATCGGTGTCGACATCTTCTACGTGCTGTCCGGCTACCTGATCACCGGGTTGCTGTTGGGCGAGTACCGCAGGCGGGGCGGCGTCAAGCTTTCGGCCTTTTGGCTGCGCCGGGCCCGTCGCCTGCTGCCCGCACTGGTCATCGTGCTGGTGGTGGTGACCCTCCTGGTGCGGTTCGTGTCGGCCCCCGGGCTGTATCCCGACTTTCGGATGAGCTCCCTGTCGGCCCTGTTCTACTTCTCCAACTGGTGGCAGATCGCGTCCAGCGGCAGCTACTTCGTGACCACGTCACCCGCCTCGCCGCTCACCCATACCTGGTCCCTCGCCGTCGAGGAGCAGTTCTACCTGGTGTGGCCGTTGGTGGTGCTCGCCGTCATGCACTTCTCCCGGGTATTCGCACGGGGGGTCCGGGTGTTGCTCATCCTGTCGGTGGCCGGAGCGGTGGGCTCGGCCCTGGAGATGGCGTTCCTCTACAACCCCATGGCAAACACCACCCGGCTGTACTTCGGAACCGACACCCATGCCCAGTCCATTCTGGTCGGTTCGGTGCTGGCCTGCTCCCTGACCATCATCCAGATGCGCCGGGGCGGGGAGGGCATGGCCCCCCCGGCGCTGTCCCCGACGATCGCCCGCCTCCTGTTCGTCGTCGGCGCGGCCGGTTTCGCCGGCACCGTGGCGTTGGCCTACTTCGTCGACGGCACCGCGGTTTTCGACTACCGGGGCGGCTTTTTCTTGTCGGCCCTGTCGGCCGCGGCCATCATCCTGGCCGCGGTGTGCGTGTCCGGCGGCCCCATCGCCCGGTTCCTGTCGCTCCGCCCGCTTGTGTGGATCGGAACCATCTCCTACGGGGCCTACCTGTGGCACTACCCGGTCTTCGTCTACCTCGACTCCGAGCAGACCGGTCTGAGTGGCGGGTGGCTCCTGGCCCTCCGCTTCGCCACGACGTTCGCATTGGCGGCGGCCAGCTACTACTTGGTGGAGCGCCCGATCATCTACGGCACATTCTGGCGATCGCTCAAGGCGATCGGCCCGGCCGTGGGGGCGATGGCGGCCGCGGTGGCGGTGGTGATCGTGGGCACGATCGTGCCGGCCACCGCGGCGGTCACCATTGTCCGGTTCCGGGCGCACGAACCCACGCCGCCGGCTCTGGTGGTGCTCGGAGACAGCACGGCGCTGACCCTCGGCTACGCACTGGCCGCCACCGCTCCGGCCGGCACCACCATCGTCAACGGCGGCCTCTACGGGTGCGGTCTGGCCATCGGCACCGACGCGTCGAACAATCCCCCCACCCCCCAGCTCGCCATGTTCCCAGCCTGCAACTCGACCACCCCGGCGGGTCAACAGTGGCCGGCCCTCGACGCCAAGGTGGTCGCCCATACCGCACCGGGAGACGTCGTCTTGTTCGTGGCCGGCAACTGGGAGTCCCAGGACCTCCTCATCGACGGCCGATGGACCAATATCGAGGAGCCGTCGTTCCAGCGCTACGAGCTGTCCCAGATGCGCAAGGCGGTAGAGATCGGTACCGCCCACGGGGCGCACTTCGACTTCACCACCATGCCGGCCATGGACAGTGGGGCCTCCCACCACGGGCCCCCGTTCCCCGAGGATGTGCCGGCCCGCCGGATCATCTACAACCGGCTGATCGCCAAGGTGGCGCACGAGTTCCCCGGTCGGGCGAGCATCATCGACTACGGGCATCTGCTGTCGCCGCAGGGGCAATTCACCGAATACCTCGACGGCGTGCAGGTACGGGCGCCCGACGGGGTGCACACACCGTCTTACGCCAAGGGCAATGTCTTCGTGAACAATGCCAGCGAGGCGGTCGCCAACGCCTTCTACAACTGGTTGGCCCCGAGACTCTGGCCTTTGATCATCGCGTCGTCCGGCTCGTCCGGCTCGACGGTGGCATCGTCCGGCTCGAGGGGCGCGCCGGCCGAGGCGGTGAAGGGCGGATGATCGGCTCTAACCGCTTGTTACCCTGCCCGAGCCGACGGCTGGGCGCCCGCTATGGTGACGCAGCCGAAGCCCCGACGAGCACAACGACATGAACAAACCCGACCAACCGGCATACCCTCCCCGGCCCTCGGCTACCGGCAAGGATCGCATCAGCTCACTCGACGGGCTCCGGGCCGTGGCCCTTTTGATCATCATGGGCTACCACTTCGGGGTCGGATGGCTGCAGGGCGGCTTCTTCAGCCTCGACATCTTCTACGTGCTGTCCGGCTACCTGATCACGGGGCTGCTGTTGAGCGAGTACCGCAGGCGGGGCCGCATCAAGCTCTCGGCCTTCTGGCTGCGCCGAGCCCGGCGCCTGCTGCCCGCGCTGTTGATCGTCCTCGTGGTGGTGACCCTGGTGATACGCCTGGCCGAGCCCACCGGCCTCTACCCCGATCTGCGGATGAGCTCGCTGTCGGCCCTGTTCTATTTCTCCAACTGGTGGCAGATCGCATCCAGTGGAAACTATTTCGTCGCCACCGGCGTGGTGTACCCGCTCACCCACACGTGGTCCCTCGCCGTCGAGGAACAGTTCTACCTGGTGTGGCCGTTGGTGGCGTTCGCCGTCATGCACTTCTCCCGGGTCTTCGCCCGGGGCGTACGCGTATTGCTCGTCCTGTCGGTGGCCGGAGCGGTGGGCTCGGCTCTCGAGATGGCGTTCCTCTACAGCCCGACAGCCAACATCACCCGGCTGTACTTCGGGACCGACACCCATGCCCAGTCCATCCTGGTCGGCTCTGTACTGGCGTGTTCCATGACCATCATCCAGATGCGCAGGGGGAACGAGGGCATGGCCCCGGCGGCCACATCGGTCACGCTCCGTTGGGTGTTGGTTCTCCTCGGCCTCGCAGGGTTGGCCGGCACCCTCACGCTCACGTATTCGTTGACGGGCACGTCGGCCGTCGACTACCGGGGCGGCTTCATGTTGTCCGCCCTTTCGGCCGCCGCCATCATCATCGGCGCGGTGTGCGTTCCTGGTGGGCCCATCGCCCGGTTTCTGTCGCTCCGCCTACTTGTGTGGCTCGGCACCATCTCCTACGGCGCCTATCTGTGGCACTACCCGGTCTTCATCTTCCTCGACGAAGCCCGGACCGGACTGACCGGCATCACGCTCCTGATCGCCCGTTTCGCTACGACCTTCGCACTGGCGGCGGCCAGTTACTACCTGGTGGAACGCCCGGTCATGTACGGGGTGTTCTGGCGGACCCTGAAGTCCGCCGTGCCGGCCGTGGCTCTCATGTTGGGAACGGTGGCGGTGGTCGTCGTGGGCACCATCGTGCCGGCAACGGCGGCGGTACACGTGAGCACGGCCATGCCGTCCTCCGAGCGCCAGGCGTTGGTGGCCGCAGGAGCGTTCGGTGCTCACCCCGTCCGGTTCATGATGGTCGGCGACTCCCTGGCTGTCACCATGGCCATCGGGCTGGAGGTCAAGAGCGTGTCCCGCTTCGGTGTCCGGGTCATCAACCACGAGACGCTTGGCTGTGACCTCGACGATCTGAAGGCCATCGTCTCGGGCAACATCGCTGATCCGGTTTCGAACTGTCGCTTCTGGAGGACACTGTGGCCAAAGTACGTCGCCCAGTCGAAGCCCGAAGTGGTGGGCATGCTCATGGGCCGCTGGGACATCACCAACCACCTCGAGAACGGCCACGTCGTGCACATCGGCCAGACCGGCTGGGACGACCACCTCTACGACGAGATCGACCAGGCGGTCAAGATCTTCTCGGCCCACGGAGCCAAGGTGGTGCTGTTCACGATGCCCTTCATCGACCCGCCGGAGGAGGCGGCCAACGGGACGCCGTTCCCGGAGAACGACCCGGTGCGGGTCACCGAGTTCAACGCCATCCTCGACCGGGTGGCGAGCCACAACAGCCAGACGGTGACGATCGTCGACCTGAACAAGCAGCTCGATCCAAAGGGGAAGTTCCAGACGGTGGTGGACGGCACGACGGTCCGGTGGCCTGACGGCATCCATATCTCCAAGCCAGGGGGGGAGTGGCTTCAGCCCTTCGTGCTCCCCACCGTGGCCCAGCTCGGGCTCGTCGCCCGGGGGGCCGGGGCAGGGACGTGACCGCCCTTGGCCCGGCCGGTCACGGTGCTGAGGGCACCACGGTGCGAGGTGGCATGTCGCGCTCCGGCCGCTGGGCGTGGTCCACCGGCACCTGTCTCGCCGGCCGACGGTTCCACCAGGCCCGTACCAGGGCAGTGGCCACCACCGTGGCCAGAATCAGGGGGACCGGCCCCAACTCGAAGCGGAAGCGCTCGTTCTCGCCGAGCTCGACGAGGGAGCTGGCGGCAAAGGCATAGACGGTGGTCCACCACAGCACGGCAAGGGTGCCGGCGAAGGCCGCATCGACCCGACGTCGCCGCCACAGCAGGATCGGGGTCCCGATGAGTGTGAGGGCGTAGACGGCGATGGCCTGGAGGGAGAGCCACGACAGCGGGCTCGGCGTCGACTTGAAGACGACCTCGGCCGCGGCGGGGTCGACGACCGGCTGCCACTCCACCGCTTTGTCATAGATGTCGGCGTAGCCGCGCACGTGGGGCCAGTTCAGCGAATTGGTGAAGTTCTGGTCGCTCGGGACCAACCACACCTGGACCGACGAGCTCACGTCTCCGACGTACTCGGACGGCCGGGCCATGATGTAGGCGATGTCGTCCCGGAGGTACTGGGAGGACAGCGTGATGTAGATGGGGTTGTTGAAGTTCGTGGCGCCGTCCTTCTTGTACAGCGTGCCCAGGGCGGCGACCGAGCTCGCCGTGGGTCTGACGAATGTCGGCACGTAGGTTCTGGGTGCACCGAAGGAGGGCACGCTGGCCAGCGGGGTCAGGGTCCCTTGGTGCTCGAGCTGGGTCACCACCGAAGGGGGAGCTTTGAACAGCACCAGGCGCGCCACATTCATGCCCAGCCAGCTGCTGGTAGTGGTGGTGCCGAACAGCACCGCGTCCTTCACGTACCAGCTGAGCACCACCACCAACGGGACGGCGGCCACGGCCAGCACCCGGCGCCACTGCCGCCGCAGCACGATGACGACAACGACCAGGGCCACCAGCATCCACTCGATCTGGTAAGTGCTGTTGAGCAGGACGATGGCTGCGTAGGCCCCGAAGAAGCCGAGACCGGGCCAGACCCGTCCGGACCGCAGGTACCGGATGAGGCACCACGCGGCGAACACCCCCAGCGCGGCGGTGGGATAGGCGTAGTCGAGCCAGTTCTCGAACAAGAGGTAGGCAGGCGACGCCACCACCCCCACCAGGGTGACGACCATGGCGGCCACCGGGGGGACCCTCAGCTCCACCAACAGCCCGTAGGTGCAGAGGACGATGACGAGGCCCAGCGCCAGCGCGCTGGCCACCTCGATGGGTCGTTGGAGGCCGGTAGGGACCTTCTCGAGGATGCCGGCGTACAGGTTGAGCAGTGGCGGTTGGCTGTTGAGGTGCCAGACGCTGGTAACCAGATCGTGCTTCAACAGGCCGACGTCCAGCAGCTGCCACTTGTCGGTGAGGAACGTTCCCTTGAGGACGCTGTCGTCGAATCGGACCCCGGCGGCGGCAGCAGCAACGCGAGACAGGGCGAAGGCACCGATCAGCACGGCCACCGGCCACTGCGCCCGTCGGCCAACGAGCCCCGCTCGCAGTCCCCTCCCGGTGCCGGCAGCCACGGGACGCACTGTAGCGATCACACCGTCCCGGTCAACGGCCGAGCCCGGGAGCCGGGCCGATGGCGGGGAGCGCGGCATCGATCACGCACGAGGCGGCTGCGCCCGGATCGGTCCGGGCCTGCGCCGTGGCGGCACAGCCGGTCACCGCCGCGGCAGGCGGTATCGGTGCCACGACCGGTCCGGGCGGGACAGTCCAGACCCATGAATCGGACTGTTTGATCGGAGCCTGATGGAGGGCGGCGGTGAAGTAGGCGACGGCCAGTGGGATCGAGCGCGCCCGGATGGACACCGGCGTACCGGCCTCCGAAGGGGCGACGATCTTGGTCACCCCCCAGTCGTGGAGCGCCTGGCGCAAGTCGTCCAACTGCGATGGGGTGCCGGTGGGCAACGGCCCGTACCCGTAGGAGAGCGTTGACAGGTCGATGGCGGCCTGGGCGTCCACCCGCTGGGCCGGCGTCGGACGAGCGGCCGGGGCGGGCGTGATGCCGCCCCCGCCAACGAGGGAGAACCGGAGCCCGGCGACGGCCTGCCAGGTCATCGGGGCCTGGAGGCCGGACGAGGGGTACGGGTAGGTGAGCACCACCGAGGAAGGCGGCAGTTTCGTCCCCACCGTCGTGAACCAGGTGGGCACGGCCACCGGGCGGGTGGTGAGCGGGAGGTCGTACTGCCAGGCGATGGGGACGATGGCCACGAGCGCAAGGCCCACGGCGACCACCGGGCCGGCGCCGGGTATCCGACTGGACATCCCGTCGGGCCGCCGCGATGCCGTGGGGTTACCCATTGACCCGCCGCGCCCACGGCCGGCCACCGTCCAGTGGGATCGGTGGGCCCGATCCATGATGATCCCCAGCATGGCTGCCGCGAACAGATCAGCGATGCAGGAGATGCGTTCGGGAGCCACGTTGTCCAGGATCGACACGTGTTGGAACAGCCACCAGGGCCCGTTCGCCGCACCGAGCGACAGGGCGTCGAGCACGACCAGCAGCACGGCGCAGAACCAGAGCCGGAGATCGCGGGAGAAGAGGATCAGTCCGATCACCAGCGCGACGGTCATGCCGATGCCCAGGTACCCCATCAGGAGGGGATGGCTCCCGAAGTAGCCGTACGATTCCAACACGGCATTGGGACCCCTGTCGTGGGCCCCGGGGGGCAGAAAGAGGGTTGTCCACCGGTTCCCGAAGTACGGGATATCGGGAAACACCTGTTTGGGCAGCGGGCGCGGGCCGGCCGTGGCGTACCAGGCGGGGTATGCCAACAGCGCACCGGCGGTCACTCCCGCGGTGACGAGACCAGCGCCGGCGTGCCGCCATCTCCTCCGAAGGGCCTGCCGGTCGCGGACTGCTGTCGCCCCGACCACGACGACGACCCCGATTGCCGCCCCGATGGCGCACATGGTCAGCACCTCGGAACTGATGAAGAACTGGACGGTGGCCAGCCCGCCCAGGGCCAGACCCCATAACCAGGCCCGTCCCCGCTGACCCACGATGAGCTCGTCGAGACAGAGGAACAAGAGGGGCGGCACGACCAGGGTGGCGGTGTCGACGTGCTCGAGAGCGAGGCTCTCCATCACGAACGGCGAGAACCCGTAGACGAGTCCTGCGGCAAAGGCCGCCGGTTCCCAGGTGGTCCAGCGACGAACCAGGGCACGGGCGCCCAGGGCGCTGGCCACCGGCGCCAGGGTGGCGGCCACGTTCAACGACGCCACCGGCCCGAACAGCCAGGTCACCGGGGAAAGCGGGACACTCAGGGCCAACACGCTGGTGTTGGCGGGGAGGTTGATGCCGTAGGGGTGGTAGAGCCTGGTGGTGAAGAACAGGCCGTGGGCATGGCTGAACGCGTACGCGGGCCAGGCCATGAACCAGGTGAACAACGATGTGTCGCCGCACCCGCAGGTCGCGGTCGAGGTGGGATGTCCGAACCAGACTCCAGACCAGATGACCAGGGCGGCAACCAGGTAGGCCGCAGTGGCCAAGCCGTGGATGGCCCATCGGCGTCGACTGGTGTCGCGGGCCATTGCGGAAATCTAGCCGCCGACGTCCGACCGGCCGGGGTCCGCTGGGGGCCGGCGCTGGGGGTCGAAGTTCCTGGTGGGACAGGCCAGATGCAAACTCGGTCGGGCTCGGGTGGACTACCGTTGTCCATTCGCTCAACATCTGCCGATGCCGGTACAGACCGACAGGGGCACGGTTCGGCACGCCAGCATCATGGCGACGTCGATTCGAGGAAACCGAACGCGCAAGGGGGGAGCAGGAACCGGCCCGAGGGACGAGCGCCCTCACCGCCGGTGGTCCTGCATGAGACGCTGATGTCATTGGCACCGAGTTGCTGGGGACGACGACGCACCGGCGGAACGGCCGCCGATGCCGATGGCTGACCGTGTGACCGTGACTGACAAAGTGACCGCGACTGACAAAGTGACCGACTCGCCCGGCGGCGGGTCGAGGGCGCGGACCTCGGCCACAGGCAAGGATCGAATCAGCGCCCTGGACGGGCTCCGGGCGGTGTCCCTCTTGATCCTCATGGGCTACCACTTCGGGGTGGGGTGGTTGCAGGGCGGCTTCTTCGGTCTCGACATCTTCTACGTGCTGTCCGGCTACCTGATCACCGGGCTGCTGTTGGGCGAGTACCGCAGGCGAGGCGGGGTCAAGCTCTCCGCCTTCTGGCTGCGGCGCGCCCGCCGCCTGCTGCCCGCGCTGGTCATCGTGCTGGTGGTGGTGGCCCTCATGGTCCGGTTCGCCGAGCCCCAGGGCCTGTTCCCCGACTTCCGGATCAGCGCGCTGTCGGCGCTCTTCTACTTCTCCAACTGGTGGCAGATCGTCGCCAGCAGCAACTACTTCACCACCGTCGGACCGGTCTATCCGCTCGCCCATACCTGGTCGCTGGCCGTCGAGGAGCAGTTCTATTTGGTCTGGCCGTTGGTGGTCGTGGCCGTGATGCACCTCTCCCGCACGTTCGTCCGTGGCATCAGGGTCCTCCTGATCCTCTCGGCAGTCGGGGCGGCAGCATCGGCCTTCGAGATGGCCCACCTCTACGGTCCCTCGGCCAACCTCACTCGGCTGTACTTCGGCACCGACACCCACGCCCAATCCATCCTCATCGGCGCAGTGCTGGCCTGTTCGATGACCCTGATCGAGATGCGACGAGGCACGAGCGGGATGGCTCCCGCAGCTGCCTCGCCAGTGCTCCGTTGGTTCTTGACCGCGCTGGCCGTGGCCGGGTTCGCCGGGATGCTCACCCTGACCTACACGTTGGTCGGCACCTCGTCGTTCGACTACCGGGGTGGGTTCGCCCTGTCGGGACTGTCCGCTGCCGCCATGATCATCGGCGCCGTTTGCGTGCGCGGCGGCCCCATCGCCCGTCTGCTCTCGTGGCGGCCGCTGGTGTGGATGGGCACCGTCTCCTACGGCGCCTATCTCTGGCACTACCCGGTGTTCGTCTTCCTCGACTTCGACCGCACCGGCCTCTTCGGACTGCCGCTGCTGGCTGTCCGCTTCGCTCTCACCTTCGTACTCGCCGCCCTCAGCTACTACCTGGTCGAGCGTCCGGTGATGATGGGGACGTTCTGGCGGACGCTCAAGGCCATCCCGCCGTATGTCGCCATGACCGCGGTCACCGTGGTGGTGGTACTGGTCGCCACGCTCGCCCCGGGGGTGGAGGTGCCAGCCGATGCCACCACCTCGCACGCCATCAAGGCCGAGGAACAGGCGATCCAGGTCAACAACTTCGACGGTGCCGGCAACCGGGTCCGGGTGCTGATCGTCGGGGATTCACTGTCCCTGACCGTGGCCGTCGGGCTCGCCCGCTATGCCCAGCAGTACGGAGTCGACCTCGGCGGGAGGTCGCACACCGGATGCGGAGTGGCGGTGGCGCTTCCGGTCAACGTGCACGGAGTGGTCGGCACTCCCTTCCCCGGCTGCCCCATGTGGCCCACCTGGTGGACCCAGGACGTGAAACAGCTCCACCCGCAAGTGGTGGGCCTGGTCATCGGGTGGTGGGAAACGGCCGATCGGATGTACCAGGGCCGTTGGCAGCATCTCGGCGATCCGGCCTTCGACGCTTACGAGACCGCCCAGCTCGAGAAAGCGGTGACCATCCTGGGTTCCGAGGGTGCGCGCGTGGCGTTGTTCGCCGCACCCTATTTCCACAGCGGGGACCAGCCCAATGGAGAACCGTGGGACCAGGACGCACCGGCCCGCGTCGATCGGCTGAACCAGATCATGGCGTCCGTGGCCCGCCGGCATCCAGGGGTGGTGTCGGTGATCCCCCTGCACAAGTATCTCGATCCCCACGGTACGTTCACCTGGTCCATCGACGGAAACGTGGTCCGCCAGCCCGACGGCATCCATACCACGCTGGCCACCGGCACCTACCTCGCTCCCCTGATCCTCCCCGAGCTGGCCGAGCTCGGGCGCCGGCCGAGCGCTGCATTGCGAACCTCCACCCGGGTCACGAACTCCTCGGCCTGTACTCAAGTCGGCGGGGCGCCGTGCTAGCGCCGTACACTGCGTAGCCATGGATGCGACTGCCTCCGTCGAGGCGACCGCCTCCGTCGAGGCGACTGCACCCGTCGGGGCGACGGCACCCGGCAGGCCCCGTCACCGGGAGGCTCCGGGAACCCATCGCCCACGGACATGGCGCTGGGTGGGGCAACGCCCGTTGTGGACCGTCACAGTTCTTTTCGTGGTCAGCCGCGTGGCGTACTTCGCTGCGGGGGTCCGGTTCGACCTGTCGCCCCTCCTGGCCAAGCGCTACACCGAGATGCAGCTCTTGAGCACCAGCCTGCTCAAACACCACCTCATCGCCTCCGTGTGGGACCTGAACAGCCAACCCCCCTTCTTCAACCTCTACAGCGGCGTCCTCCTGAAGCTGCCGGACGGCCTCCGGGAGCCGGTCGCCGTGGTGACCTTTCTGGCCCTGGGACTGGTCATCGTCTTGTGTGCCTTCGCGGCGATGGTCGAGCTCCACGTCCCGACCTGGCTCGCCCTCCTCGTGACCGCGCTCATCATCGCCGACCCCGCCTTCGTGCTCTACGAGAACTGGCTGTCCTACGGCTACCCGACCGCAGCTCTTTTGACCTTTGCCGTGCTGGCCGTGGCCCGGTACGTGCGCACCGGCAACCGAGTATGGGGACTCGGCTTCTTCGCCGCTATCGCATTCGTCGTCTTGCTCGACAGCAGCTTCCAGTACCTCTGGCTGGCCGTGGTCCTGGTCGCGGTGCTGGTGGGACTGTGGGGACGGCGCCGCGCCGTGCTGCTCGTGGCCCTCGTCCCACTCTTGCTCGTGGTCGGGTGGGCAGCCAAGGATGCCGTCCAGTTCGGCACCTTCACCACCAGCAGTTGGCTGGGGATGAACCTGGCCAAGACCACCATCTCCCCCGCCGGTCCGAGACGGGTGGACGCATTGGTACGGTCCCACGTCCTGACCCCGTTCGCCGAGGTGCCCACGTTCGCAGCGGTCAGCAACTACGTACCCCGCTGGTTCCCGCCCTCCCGCAGCGGCAACGGTGCGCTCGACCAGGCCGTCAGATCCGACGGCACCCCGAACTTCAACAACCTGGCCTATGTGGAGGCCTCGAAGAAGTTCCTCCGCGAGGATCTGGCCTTCATCCGGGCGGATCCCGGCTTCTACACGGACATGGTGGCCAAATCGACCGCGTTGGCCACGGTGCCTCCGGACCAGTACAGCTTCGTGGCCGGTAACCGCAGTCATGTCCTCGGCTGGTCCCGCCTCTACGACGCGGTCGTCATGGTGCAGCCCAGCGACGACCCCAACCCGGCCGGCCCCGCCCTTTACTTCAACGAGGGACCGGCACCTTCCCAGGTGTCGTACTCCACCTTGTTGCTGCTCGGGCTCACCATCGCCGGGTGCCCGTTTCTCGTCTGGCGCTGGCGGCGGCGCGACCGAGGATCCGCTATCACCTTGACGTTCCTGTGGCTCACCGTCGTCTATTTGCTCGCTACCACGTCATTGATCGAATTCGGGGAGAACAACCGCTACACGATGTCCATGGGACCGCTCCCCGTGATCGCCTCCGCCGTCGTGGTCACGGCTGTGGCTCGCGCCCTGCACCGCCGCCGGCA
Organism: uncultured Acidimicrobiaceae bacterium; assembly: GCA_963781305.1. Taxonomy (GTDB): domain Bacteria; phylum Actinomycetota; class Acidimicrobiia; order Acidimicrobiales; family RAAP-2; genus DASXMT01. The sequence goes on along the minus strand of CAWAFL010000011.1, from coordinate 97,214 downwards.
TCGGCCATCGGCTGTGTCTCCCGGTCCCCCACCCGGTGGGGGGCTCGGGGACAACGCCCACCCACTAGAAACCCAGGGCGACCGCTCGATCCTGTGAGAATGGCACTGTGACGCCCATCCTGCACCTGTCCCTGCCCGTCGGGGACCTGGCCGAGTCCCGGCGGTTCTACGTGGACGTACTCGGTTGCCGCCCCGGGCGGGAGCGTGAGGGTTGGATGGACATCTGGTTCTACGGGATGCAGGTCACCCTGCACGAGCAGCCCGACCAGGTACTGGCGTCGGAGAAGGCCGGCGTTCGCCACTTCGGGGTGGCCCTGAGTGAGGTGCAGTTCGATGCCCTGGTGGCCCGGCTGGGTGGCCATGCGGTCGAGTGGTTGCGCCCCGTTTCCACCGACCACCGGGGGACGGCCGGCCAGCAGACCAAGGCGACGATCTCGGACCCGAGCGGCAACGCCATCGAGCTGAAGTGGTACGCGGATCCGGACATCGGTCTGCAAGCGCCGGATCCCCAGTCGGGCGGCCCCGCGGCGCAGTGAGACACGAAATCCCGGCCTACCATCGGGCCGATCATGGCTGACCCCTTCGACCGACGCAACCGCGCCCAGGCCCCGACTCCACCACAGCCACCTGGCCTGCAGCCGGCGGGACCGCCCCGTCGGCCAACCCACCGACGACGGACCCGGGTGCGGTGGGACCGGATCGCCGTCTTGGGGCTGGCCGTGGTGTTGACCGTGGTGGGCATCACCGTGTTGCTCACCCGCGGTTCCGGCCAGCAGGCCGCCGTGTCCAGGCGCGGATCGACATCCACATCTGCCCCCGCTCCCGACCCCACCACGTCGACCACGGTCGCGCCGACCACAACCACCACGGCGCCTCCCGTCACCACGACGACCACGGGCGTGGGGTCGCTCCCCCAGACCGATGACTTCCCCTCCACTGACACGCCCCAGTTCACGGCGGCGATGGATGCGCTGTGGAACGGGGTCGTGAGCAATTCGGTGGCCACGGCCATGCCGGCGTTCTTCCCGGAAGCGGCCTACCTTCAGCTCAAGACGATCAGCGGCGCACAGTCCGACTTCGAGGATCGGCTGGTGGGTGACTTCGGCCTCGATCTCGGCGCCGCCCACGCCCTTCTGGGCGCCGATGCCGCCCACGCGCAGTTCGTGGGGGTCAACGTCCCTTCCTCCTTCGGACACTGGGTGCCGCCCGGTGTCTGCTACAACGACGTGGGGTACTTCGAGGTCCCCAACGCCCGGCTCGTGTACGAGGTGAACGGCCAGACCGAGTCGTTCGGAATCGCATCGATGATCTCGTGGCGGGGCCAGTGGTATGTGGTCCACCTCGGCGCCGTCCTCCCGCCGGGGGGCCAGGGCGTGGTCGACGACCCCGAGACCGGACCGGGCAGCTCGGCGCCTTCGTCCACCTGCTGAGCCGGACAAAGCTGGGGGCAGATGCTCAGCGGGCGATCGCCTGTGGTCGGCTGGTTCAGCGCTCAGCCGGAATGGCGGTCAACCGGTGGCCAGGACGGTCACGAAATCCCGGGTCCAGCCCTCCTGGTATTGGTCGGCGGGTCGATTCTGGCCGGGAATGCCGGCGTTCAGCGGGCCGCCGGGAGTGGGCGCCCAATCGAGCTGCACCCACTCGGGATTGATGTCGAGCTCCATTGCCGTCACCGCCCCGGCATTGACCAGGGCGGCGGCCAGGTCGGAGGGCTGCAGCGACTCGCCCCCGGCGTAGAGAATGTTTCCCTGTGCGTCCTCGCCCAGGGCACTCCGAGCCACGGTGGTACCGCCCCCCAGGGTCGCCCCCCAGGCCGACACATCGCCGATGTCCGGGCTGGGCTGGCCCCCGACGACCAGGGGAGGCAGGTTCTGCCGCACGCTGACCACCTGCTCCCCGGCTACGGGGACGGTGCTGCCCCAGACTCCGACTCGAGCGGTGCCATCGGCATCGATGACAAAGCTGGCCATCCCGGCCACCAGCGGAACCAGCACCTGGGAGCTGACCTCGAATCCGCCCACCCCCGTAGAACTGTTGAACCCGCCGTTGAACGCGGCCAGCAGAAGGGGTGCCTCATCGGCGGCGATGGTCGATCCGGCGCCGGGGCTGATGGCGGCGCTACCGGCGGGCGGGTCCGAGCTCCCGTCGTGGAGCCGGAACACCGTCCGACCGGCCCGGAACCGGAACACGGTGACCTGACCTCCAGCCGGCCCGGTGAACGACTGCTGGTCGATGGCGATCCTGCCCCCCTCCATGCTGACCGCGGCCCAGCCCGGTTGTGGCTGTTCGATCGTCGTGGTGGTGGTGGGCGGGACCGTGGTGGTGGTGGTGGGGGGGATGGTCGTCGTCGCTTTCCCCGAGGTGGACGTGCTGGATCCCTGGCCCGATGGAGGCGCCGAGCTCCCCGATGGGCTGCCCGAACAACCGGCCAGAGCCACGACCGCCCCCACGACGACGGAGGCCGCGCCGAGGCGCGCCAGCCGGGGCCTGGTTGGCCGGGTTCCCCGGTTCAAGAAATCGTGCACTGGTGACGTATATCACCACCGCAACCCGGAATTGACATCAAACATCGAATAAGCCACAGTTTGATCAGATCATTTAAGCAATCGCTCAAGGACGAAGATGGCGAAGTCGGGCGCATCGAGCAGGCTGCGGCAGCCGGGAGACGGGGGTTCGACCGACACCCGTCGCGTGCTGGTCGACGCGGCCATCGAAACCTTGAAGTCGGAGGGCTTCGCCGGCGCCAGTGCCCGGGCCATCGCCGGTCGGGCCGGCTGCAACCAGGGTCTGGTCTTCTACCACTTCGGGTCGGTGGTCAACCTGTTGCTGGCCGCCCTGGATGCCGTCAGCGCCGACCGGTTGCAGCACTACAGCGCGGTGGTCGAGCGGGTGACGTCGCCGACCCAGCTCATCGACGTGGCGGCAGCGATCTTCCGGGAGGACCTGGACGCCGGTCACGTGACGGTCCTGGTCGAGATGATCGCCGGCGCCTCGTCCACCCCGGGCCTCGGCCCCGAGGTGGCCGCACGGATCGCCCCGTGGACGCAATTCGCTCAGGCAGCCACCCAAGCCGCGTTCGGTGGATCCTCCCTGGACTCGGTCATGCCTCCCGACACGGTCGCCCGTGGGATCGTCGCCTTGTACCTCGGCCTGGAGATGCTCACCCATCTCGATGGGGACCGGGCGCCCGCGCTCGAGCTGTTCGACCGGGCCAAGCAGCTGGCCACCCTGTTCTCCGGGCTCGCCGGACCCGCGTTAGAGGCCACGCCCCAAGAGGCTTCGTGAACCCAACCACCGATCGCGGCACCCGAGCGGCACGGGGCGAGGGTCCTGACACCGGCACCGACGTGGTGACCGGGGCGTTCAGCTACTCAGGCGCTGCCATCGCTCGGCTCCTGATCGGGTCGGGCCGTCGGGTCCGCACGCTGACCGGCCACCCCGAGCGGGCGCCCGAGAACTCGCCGGTCGATGCGCACCCACTCGACTTCGGCGACCACCGGCGGATGGTCGACTCGATGGCCGGGGCGACCACGCTCTACAACACGTACTGGGTGCGCTTCGCCCACGATCACACCGATCACGATCAAGCAGTGGTCAACTCGTCAAAGCTGTTCGACGCAGCCCGTGAGGCCGGGATCCAGCGGATCGTGCACGTGAGCATCACCCATCCGAGCGTCGATGCGCCGTTCCCCTACTTCCGGGGGAAGGCCCTGGTCGAAGGGGCCCTGGTCCGAACGGGGGTCCCCCACGCCATTCTCCGGCCCGCCATCCTCTTCGGCGGCGACGGCGTGCTGTTGAACAACGTGGCCTGGTTGCTGCGGCACCTGCCGGTATTCGCGGTGGGCGGGACCGGTGGGTACCGGGTCCGAGGCATCCATGTCGACGACCTGGCCCGCCTATGCATGGACAAGGCGGGCGAGCGGACCAACAGCGTGACCGATGCCGTCGGGCCCGAGCGTCCGACGTTCTTCGAACTGGTCAGCTCCATCCGCAGCGCTGTCGGCAGCCGCTCGCCCATCCTCCCCCTGCCCGCACACCTGTTGCCGTTGGTGTCCAAAGTGCTCGGGGTTTTCCTGCACGACGTCCTCCTGACCAGCGACGAGTACCGGGCCATGGCGGCCGGACTGGCCGACACCGACGGGCCCGCCACCGGGACCACGGCCCTGTCCACGTGGCTGGCCGACCACGGCGACCAGCTCGGGCTCCACTACGCCAACGACCTCCGTCGTCACTTCTGATCGGCTCATCGGGCGTCTCCCTGACTGCCGACGGGCCCGAATCGGCGTCAGCAGTCAGAGATGACACACTGAGCTGAATGCGCCGGCTACCACCCTCCCCCGGTTTCCTAACCCGAAGGGCCCCTTCGAGGTATCGGTGGCCCCTGGCAGCCCTCATCGTCCTTACCGTGGCCCTGGCCGCCTGCGGCAGTTCGGGGGCCGCGGTCCATGACAGCTTCGGGCCCACTTCAGGGCCGAAGCTCGAGCCGGGCCCCACCTACGAGGTCAAGGTGGCCAACGTCGGCGGGATCGGACCGGTGCTCGTCACCGGGCAGGGGCTGACCCTCTATCAATTCGTGCCCGACCACCAGTCACGGTCGATCTGTAGCGGCATGTGCGCGGTCCAGTGGCCCCCGCTCATCTTGCCCAAGGGTGTGTCCAGACCGCTGGCCGGGCCGGGGGTCAAAGCCCCGTTGCTGGGGACCTCGACCCGTGCCGACGGGACGATCCAGATCACCTACAACCACTGGCCGCTATATCGCTGGCTGCCGGACCACTACCCGGGCCAAGCCACCGGTCAGGGGCTGAACAACCTCGGCGGCCTGTGGTGGGTGATGAACGCCGACGGCGCAGCCGTCACCACCAAGTAGTGGTGCCCCTAGCCCTCGCCCTCATCGAGCTGGGCCACCAGCCGCTTGGGTGCGATCATCCGGTAGCTGTCCTCGGCTATCTCGGCGATCTCGGCCCAGTCGGGATCGCCGTCCAGGCGGATGCCGACCCATCCCTTGGATCCGACGTACTTGGGGACGAAGAACCGAACGGGGTCCGAGGCGACGAGCATCTGCTGGACCCCGGGCGGGGCCTTGCACGTCATGTACTCCCGGTCCTCGCCGACCATGACGAACAGCTTGTCCCGGACACGAAATGAGGGCGCAGTGTGCCCGCCGAAGGGCCGCTCTTCCGCCTCGGGCAGTTGCAGGCAGATGCTCCGCAGCTGTTCGATCGACTCCGGCTCGGACGGTGAGCCCGACATCATCCTCCTCACTTCATCCCGGCCTCAGGCATCGGTCACGTAGGTAGCCAGGCCCCGGATCAACAGGTCGAGTCCCCATTCGAAGCGCTCATCGATCGTGCCCTCCACCATGGCGCCGGCCAACGCCAGCATGTTGGGGAACTGGTCAGGGGGGAGAGACAGGAACCACTCCTGCATCATGGCCACCTGCTCCTCACCCCCCTCGTCCCTGTCTCGCCACATCTCGCTCTCGTGGACGGCAGCACCCATGTACAGACCGAAGAGGTCGCCGGCGAACCCGCAGATCCGATCGGGAAGGCCCGCCCTGCGCAGGATGCCTACACTGGCCTCGATCAGCACCAACGAGTTGGGGCCGAGCGGTATACGGCCAAGGGTGAGCCCGGCGGTGCCCCGATGGCGGGCGAACGCATCGCGGCAGTCGAGCATGTAGCGCTTGCTCTCCGCCTGCCAGTCGTCGGTGTCGACGTCGGGAATGGGAACCTCGGCGAACACGCGGTCGACGACCAGCTCGATGAGCTCCTCCTTGTTGGCCACATAGCCATAGAGGGAGGCGGCCGCCGTTCCCAGCTCGGTGGCCACCCGGCGCATGGTCAACCCGTCGGGGCCCACCTCGGCCAGCACGACCAGCGCGGCGTCGATGACGGCCTCGCGGCTGAGCTCGGGCCGGGGAGGGCGGCCGGCGCGCGGGGTCGACCGCCAGGGCGGTTCGGGGAGCACCGGCGTGGTCGAGCCGGACGTACCCCTCGGCTCGGCCGGGGAGGGCCGTTCGGGTCCTGCTGGCTGGGTGGTGGCCACTGTGAACAGAGTACTTGACCCGAATGATGATCGATGTTAAACAATGTTCGACAGCTAAACATTGTTCGGCAGACGACTGGAGCCGGCGTAGCGCTTGTGCGAGCCGTTGGAGCCGAACGACGAGGAAAGCGAGGAAGTCCATGAGGGCAGAACCGGCCATCGAGGCCATCGAACTGGTCAAGACCTACAAGGCAGGCGTGACCGCCCTGGCCGGGCTCAGCTTCAACGTGGAGCCCGCGACCGTCTTCGGCCTGCTCGGGCCCAACGGGGCGGGCAAGTCCACGACGGTCAAGATCCTGACAACGCTCAGCGCACCGGACAGCGGCACCGCGCTGGTCGGGGGCGTCGACGTGGCCAAGCACCCCGAGCGGGTGCGACGCCTCATCGGCGCCGTGGCCCAAGAGTCGGGATCGATCGCCGCCCTCACCGGTCGACAGAACCTCAGGCTCCAAGGCGATCTGCAGGGCATGCCCGCCAGGGACCTGTCACGTCGCTCGGAACAGCTCTTGGACACCTTCGGGCTGACCGACGCCGCCGACCGGACGGTGAAGACCTACTCAGGCGGCATGCGCCGGCGGCTCGACATCGCCATCGCCCTCGTCCACCAGCCCGAGGTCCTGTTCCTCGATGAGCCCACCACCGGGCTCGACCCCGAAGCGAGGGCCGACACCTGGCGGGCCCTGAACGAGCTGGCGGCCCGGCAGCAGCTGACCATCCTGCTGACCACCCACTACCTGGAAGAGGCTGACCAGTTCGCCTCCCGCCTGGCCATCATCGACCGTGGCCAGATCGTGGCCGAGGGCACCCCCGACGAACTGAAGGCCGCCCTTCGGGGCGACTCGGTGGTGGTCGAGATGGGCGACAGGCGAGGCGCGGGGATCGGCGAGCGGGCCCTCCTCGGACTGACCGACGTGGGCTCGGTGGCGTTGGATGGCACTGCGCTGCGGGCCCGCGTGCCCGACGGCGCACGCCTGTTGCCCTCGATGCTTGCCGCACTGGACGGTGCCGGGCTGCAGGTGGAGTCGGTCGCCGTGTCCCGACCGTCCCTCGATGACGTCTACCTGCACTTCGCCGGCCGCTCGTTCCACAGCGCACAGGAGGTGGCGGCGTGATGCGTCCTTATCTGCGACAGACGTGGACTCTGACCCGGCGCTACCTCACCCAGATGGAGCCGGCGTTCATCTTCATCAGCCTGGTGCAGCCGATCATCTGGCTCCTGCTGTTCGGCGCCTTGTTCAAAGAGGTGGTGAAGATCCCCGGCTTCGGCGGTGATTCGTACATCACCTTCCTCACCCCGGGCGTGGTGGTGATGACCGCGCTCTTCTCGGCCGGGTGGAGCGGCATGAGCTTCATCGACGACATGGACTCGGGGGTCATGGGCCGGATGCTCGTCTCCCCCGTCCACCGGGGAGCGATGATGGCCTCCACGCTCGTGTATCAGGCGCTCACCACGGTGGTGCAGTCCATCATCATCGTGCTGTTGGGTTGGGCCCTCGGCGCCAAATTCCCGAGCGGCGTGCCCGGTGTGTTCATGCTGGTCCTCGGGGCCGTGCTCATCGCCGTGGCCTTCGCTGCGCTGTCCAACGGGCTGTCGCTGGTGACCCGGACCCGGGAGACGTTGATCGCGGCGGCCACCGCCCTGGTCCTCCCATTGTCGTTCCTGTCGTTCGCTTTCATGCAGGCCAACTTGGTCCCCGGCTGGATCGCCGCCGTCGCCCGCTACAACCCGGTCAACTGGGCGGTGGAAACGGGACGAAGTGCGCTGGCTGTGCAGGTGCACTGGGGCACGGTGGGGTCGTACGTACTCTTCCTATTGGCCAGCGTGGTCGTCTCCGGGGTCCTGGCCACCCGAGCGTTCCGGTCCTACCAGCACTCGATCTGATCGGGTACCGAGGTTCTGGTGACAGGCTGCTTGGGTACGACAGAGAGACGGGCGAGGGAGAGGACGGTCATGGCCAAGTTCGTAGCACTGCTGCGCGGGATCAACGTCGGGGCCAACAAGAGAATCGCCATGGCCGACCTCCGCGAGCTGCTCACCGGTCTCGGCTTCACCGACGTCCGCACCCTCTTGCAGAGCGGCAACGCCGTGTTCACCACCCGGAGCACGAAACCGGAGACGTTGGCTCGGCGCATCACCGGCGCCGTCGACGAACAGCTGGGGCTGGATGTGGGATGCCTGGTCCGCAACAGCGACGAGCTCCGGACCGTCATCGAAGACAATCCGCTGGGCGACGTGGCCACCAACGGCTCCAAGTTCATGGCCCTGTTCCTGTCCAAGGAGCCGGATCCGAAGCTGCTGAAGGCCCACGACCCCCGGTCGCTCGCTCCTGAGGAGATCCGTCTCGGCGACCGGGTGATCTACCAGTGGTGTCCCGATGGCGTCCTGGCCGCGCCGGCGGCCGGCGGGTTCGCCGAGAAGCACCTCGGCGTCACGGTGACCGGGCGCAACTGGAACACGGTGACCAAGCTCGCCGCCATGCTCGAGAGCTAGCCGGAGCGGAGTGGCCGGAAGAACGCCCGGACATCTGCGGCCAGGGCGTCGGGTTGCTCCATGGCGGCGAAATGCCCGCCCGCCTCCATCTCCGTCCAGCGGCGAAGGTCGTATTTCCGCGCCACCGCCGTGCGGGGGACGCGCATGATCTCGGCGGGGAACATGGACACCCCGGTGGGAACGTCGACCCGCTCCGGTCGCACGGCGACGGGGGGATGCAGCCGGTGCTCGTAGTAGTAGTGCATCGAGGACCGGATCGTCTGGGTGACCCAGTAGAGGGTGACATTGGTCAGGAGCTCGGACTTGGTGAAGGCGGACTCGATATCCCCACCGCAGTCGCTCCACGCCCGCCACTTCTCCACGATCCACGCCAACAGCCCGATGGGCGAGTCGTTGAGGGCGAACCCGAGGGTCTGGGGTCGCGTGCCCTGGATGGCGATGTATCCGCCCTCCTCGGCCATCCAGGCCTGCTGGGCATCGAGCCACCGGCGTTCGTCGTCGGTCATCTCGCTCCCCGGTCCGGGAATGCCGCCGGCGAAGTTGAGGTGGATGCCGACGGTGGCCGCACCATGGCGATAGCCGAGACCGGCGCACACGAACGCACCCCGGTCGCCGCCCTGGGCGCCGAACCGGGGATGGCCCAGGACATCGGTCATCAGGGCGCGGATGACATCGGCGCACTGGTCGGCGCCGAAGCCCGCCTGCAGCACGGGGGCAGAAAGCCCGTGGCCGGGCAGCGACGGAACGATCACCTCGAAGGCATCGTTGGGATCGCCGCCGTACCGGGCCGGATCGGCCAGGAGCGGGGCGATGGTGGACATCTCGACGAACGAGCCGGGCCACCCGTGCAACAGGACCAGCGGCAGGGGCGCCGGGCCCACGCCCTCGCACCGCGCATAGTGGACCCGGCGACCGTCGATCTCGACCGCCCAACCGGGAAGGGCCTCGTTGACTAGGCGCTCCTGGTGTCGCCAGTCGAACCCGTCGACCCAGTAGTCGGCCAGTTCCCGGAGGTACTCGATGCTCGAGCCGTGCGACCAGCCCGAGCCGGGCACCGAGTCGGTCCAACGGGTCCGTCGGACGCGGTCGAACAGATCGTCGAGCACCTCGTCCTCCACCGCCAGCGGGAACCGCCGCGGCTCGCCTCCCTGCTCTGGCATGTACGACCCCCCGACTCATCTTCGAGCCCGTTCCGATTCCTACCCCACCCGACGGGCACGCAGTATGGCAGTACCGCGAGCCGGAGCGCAGCGTCCGGCCGATGGGCCACACTGTGGCGGACTGATGGGCCACACTGTGGCCGGCCGATGGGGCACAGTGTGGCCATGCTCGATCACGTGTCCATCCAGTGCGCCGACCTGGCCGCAAGCGCCACCTTCTACGACGCCGTGCTGGCCACCATCGGGGGCGAGCGGGTACTGGATCTCGGGCAGGCCATCGGCTTCGGGATCGCCCCCAGACCCGATTTCTGGATCGGTCAACAGTCGAACGGGGACGGGTTCCGTGAATCCCACATCGCCTTCACCGCGCCGGATCGGGACGTGGTGCAGAGGTTTTTCGAGGCGGCGGTGGACGCAGGAGCCGAGGTGCTCCACGAGCCCCGGGAGTGGCCGGAATACCACCCCAACTACTACGGGGCCTTCGTACGCGATCCCGATGGGAACAACGTCGAGGCCGTGTGTCACAACCCGGAGTAGCGGGCGCCCGCCCTTCGCCAGGAAGTGCCTAACCGGCCGACGAACCCACCTGCCACCGCTCGGCCAGCGAGGTGACCCAGTGGGCGGCGTCGCCGGGGTGGTCAGGGGGCGAGTCCACCACCACCAATTCGGTCACCCCCATGGTGGCCAGCGCGCCCAGATCCCTCGGCGAGCCGTCCTGGAGCGAGACGGCAACCTCCACGGCGGCGGGGTCCCGTTCCGCCCGCCGACAGCGGGCATGCAGGGCGCCCACTCGTTCGGGAACCTCGTCCAGAGAGAGGTTGAAGCCGTACCAGCCGTCGCCGTAGGCGACCACGCGGTCGAGAGCCCTGTCGCTGTTACCTCCGACTAAGACCGGCAACCGCCGGGCCCGAACCGGCTTGGGATAGCTGCGCACTTCCTGGAAGCGAACGAACTCACCCCGGTACGACGAGATGTCGTCACGCCACAGCGCCCGCATGGCCTCGACGAACTCCTCCATTCGTCGGGCTCGCCCCCGAAAGGGAACTCCGAGAGCGGCGAATTCCTCAGAGGACCATCCGACGCCGATCCCGAGGACGAAGCGGCCTTCGGACAGGACGTCCAGGCTGGCCGCCTGCTTGGCCACCACCACCGGATTGTGCTGGGGAAGGAGCAGTATCCCGGTGGCTATGCGGATCCGCGAGGTAACTGCGGCGACGAAGGCCAGGGCAACCAGGGGATCGAGCCAGTCGGCGTCGGACGGTACGGCGATCTTCCCGTCAAAGGTGTACGGGTACGGGGAGTCGGGCCTGTCCACCATGACGACGTGCTCCCCCGACCACAGCGTGGCGAACCCGGCGACCTCGGCCTGCCGGGCCACGGCCTCGACGACGGCAGGGTCAGCGCCGGGGCCAATGCCGAGAGCGTGCAGACCGATGCGCATCCCATGAGCTTCCCACTCGGAACACATCCGAGTCGCCTTGGCTTCTCGCGGCCCGACTCAGGCGCTCAGGCAACGGGACATGCGCACTGGCACACCGAGGCATCGCCCGCTCACCACCACCTGAGTGGATAGTGCCGGTTCTCGTCAGGTGACAGATTGTTCCCAATGATGGCCACCAGCAACAAAATGGCGGCGCCGGTCAGCACCGGTGTCAGCACGAAGAGGTAACCGAGTTTGTGGACGCTTGCCGGACCGAGCACGGCTATGAGCGCGGTCGCCCCTGCCGGGGGGTGCACTGCGTTCGTGATCTGCATGATGCCGATTGTGGCCGCCACGGCCAGCCCGCCGGCTACTCCCACATGCCCACCGAACAGCTTGTAGGCAGTCACGCCGATCGCCGCCGCTATGGCTTGGCCGACCAGCAGATTCCGGGGTTGGGCAAACTCGGACTTTGGAGCGGCGTACAGCAGGACAGCGGAAGCACCAAACGACCCGATGAGGAAGAGCTTGGTCGATGCGGGTAGATCCGAATAGAGGCTCGGGATCGAGATCAGGAAGATCCCGATGAAGCCGGCACCCATTGCCAGTAGTACGACCGGCAGCGGAGCACGGCCAACTGCCGGTCGTGAGGTACCTCCCCGCATGCGCCCGACGTACACCGCCCATGAGGGTCGTCGTTGGCCTTGGCTCTCGGTCCCTGTCCGCTCGATCATCAGCGCCGCCGAATCCACATGTGAACGTCCCGGGTTGTAGGTCCTGCCTCTGATCACCCGACCCACAATCCTGGTGATGCGTCGATGGGGGAAGCCCGGGTTCCTGCACGGAGAACTGTAACCCAAAGGCGATCATTCTGACTGGCTGAAGCCAGACAAAATCCCTAAGCATCAGAGGCGGTCAGGCCCACATCCAACGCCTTCTCGAGATCATCGCTCGCGGTCTTCGGCTCTGATCGCCGAGCGCTCCCCCAAGATCACCGGCCAGATCATCGACGTCGAGTCTGGTGCCGCAAGACGCACTGCACCGGACTGTCAGGGTCCAGGAGCCGAATGATTCTGCCACCACGTGTCCAGGGTCTGCATGGACATTCCCGGATATCCGTACGAGTCAAAGATCACGTTCTTGGACGGCAGGGTCCAAACGTAGTCGGGAATGGTGTTCGGCCCACTGCCGTTTGTTTGGACCGTCAAGCACTCAAGAATCTGCCCGCTCTCCTTCGGGTACCCATTGTTGCTCCACTCTTGGGTTCCATTGTCGACAGTGTTGCTCGTCGGACACACAGCGGGCGGGTTGCCGGGATTGAAGTTCTTGGACTGGTTGAGCGTGTTCAGGTCAGCCGCGTAGTCGGCGGCGTTGTCGAACTGATAAGCGAATAGTGAATTGCAATAGGTCGGACAGGGAGCGGCGGCGCTCGTCGAGCCCAAATCCGGCAGCTGGCAGGCTATGGAGGCGGTCACTCCGACGAAGCCATTCGGTTGTCCGGATGGGCCAATGACGGCGCAATCCGACGAACCCTCGGGCACCAGGGGTGCGAGGGCGACTATGTCCGCAGGTGGCACCAACGAACCACCCGTCTTTACCTTGGAGACATATTGAGGGCAAAAGTACTTGGGCGAATTCGTCATCAGCGACTTCACGAGCCGAGGCTGGAGGAACTCGACCCCCGTTCCAGTAATGAGATTCACGGTGAAGCTCACGCTGTGTGCCTTCAACAGGCTGCAGACACCTTCACCTAGTTGAACGAGACTCTTGTTGGACAACCCTCCTGCCGGGCCACCAGAACGAATCACCTTGACGAACGATTTTTGAGTGGCGCTGTTAGGAGCACGCGACGACGCCGGTACGGCAACGGCGCTGGTAGCAAAGGACAGGGCACCGACGCACAGCGCTATCCCCATTCCAAAGGCTGCCCTCATGCGCACGGGCGCAACTTAGTAAATAAGTGGCGCTGATGCCGCCGATCACATCACCCCTGGCAGAGACGGGCAAGAGCGAACAGCACTGCCTTCATGGATCATGGGGGGGAATTGGGGAAGTGAGCCCGTCCCCGCGGCTCATCCGACGTCCGGCGCCGGTTGTGTTACCACGTTGGGGTTGGGTCCTGAGAAGAGCTCACACCATCGGGTCCTGACCCGTGACGGACTCGGTCGGGCATGGAGCGGCGTATTCGTCGCCGCCTGGATTCACTTCCGACCGACGACGGTGAACATAGGTACTTCCTGTGCGGGCTTGGTCATGTCATGTCCCCAATAGTGCCGCTGAGAATGGAAGGTCGTCTGGCAGTCGTGGAATCCAAGAGCGTCGAGCATCGTTTCGATCGCTCGGGGTGAGAAGGACCACCAGACCTCGCTGATCCCCTTCGATCCTGTCGGGTGGAAGCGCATCCCGTCAGCATCGGTGATCGCTGGGTCGAGTGCTTCCGAGACGACGATTGCTCCTGTCGTTCGCCGGGCCGCTTGCTCCAAAGCACTAAATGGACTGCGAAGGTGCAGCAGAATGGCTGAGAAGGTTGCCACGTCGAACTCTCCGATGTCTCGGGGGAAGTCGTAGATGCTGCCGTAGGCGATCTTGGCCTTTGACCTCTTGTCCCGGTGTAGGTACCACCAGGCGTTCTGGACCTGTCCGATGTGGGCCATATATTCCAACTGAGGCCGCGAGACATCGATCCCGCCATACGGGAGCAGGTCGTTGCCGACGTCAAATCCGGCGTCGAGGCAAATGACGGCGGCACCTTCTTTCTCCATGTGGAAGGTCATGTGGCCAGAAGCTGGTCCCAGCTCCAATACCCGCTTACCCTTGAGCGAGATCCCGCCGAGATACTCCGATTCTCGGCCACGCAAGTCCCACGGCCCGTCAATTGAGGTCCCGTCGCTGAAGTCCGAGGCGTGATAGAAGACGCAATCGCTACGCAGGAGATCCGCACGTTCCAGCGCCAACTGGGATTGGAACGCATCGGATAGCTGACCCAGATAGCCCGGCGGCGGGTACTGGGGCCATGACCCTTTCGCCACACGAACGATTTCAGGCGGTGGAGCCGGCATCGAACGGATGCGGCGGTACAGATCACGCCCATGCTGACCGCCGAGACGAGCGGCAGCGGTACGCAGCTGCTGTTTGAGATCTACCGATAGCGTCACTGCCACATCCTTTGATTCTGCTGCACACCGCCAGTAGCAATTGTCGTCGGACTCTATCGGTGCCGGTCGGTCAACTCGACCCGATCGATCAGTCGAAGGCTCCGATCCGGAAAGTCGAATGAGGCCGAGGGACGGTTTCCGGCGATCCGGCGTGCCCGGCGACACCAGTGCCAGGGGGAAGATGCCTCTGACCTGGTGGGCGCTACCGGACTCGAACCGATGACCTGCTGCTTGTAAGGCATACAGGACTAAGCGCTGCGCTAACTACGGTTTCCCCTGGTCGGCGTACTTACGAAATCGCACTATTAGTAGGTGTCACCCTCGGGCGTCGTGGTTACGAAGGCACTCATTAGCCCGACACTTCCGGATGGTTGCCGCCGCCTTGGCTGCCGAGATATCCGAGGGATGACCGCAGCCATTTCTGGCGGTCGTCCAGCTTCGAATCCTCGAGCTCAGTCTCGGACTTGTCCCAATCGTCGGGCGCTGGAGGCAACGCCGCTGAGCAGTACCGGCACACGACGGCGGCGGCCTTCACGGTCTCGGCGCACGCCGGGCACACCTTCTCGCTCGGGGCGATCCGTACCGCCGTGCCTGTAGCGGTCAGGGTCTTCCAAGAGATGGCCGACATCCCCCTTCGATAGGTGACCCTGATCACGGCCGTAGCGCCAGCTTTCAGAGCCTGCTCGCGCATCTTTGAGTTGACTTCTTCAGCCGTGCGAGCGCGGCTGAGTGCGCTAGGAGACCTGACCGTCGCCTCCAGGGCACATATCGTCCGGTAGGCCCTATCGGGCTCGTCCACCATGATCTCGATGTCTTCCAGCTTCATGGCTGCCTCCCTGTGCCCATCATGCCCCACGGATCTCCCCACGAGCATGGACCACTACTGCGAGGCGTTCATCGCCCAGCCGGGCCAGTGCTGGCGGATTCGAGCAGGCTCACACGGCTTCGGTCGGGACGAGCTCGGTGATGAGCTCATCGAGTGCCTGCTGCAAAGCTACGAAACGGCGGGGTCCGAGGATGTCTGCGATCCGTTCTTCGGCCTGGCGGGCCTGAGCCCGGACGACGGTTTCCAGCCGGCGCCCTCTGGCCGTGAGCTGCACGATGCGTGCCCGACGGTCGGCCGGATCGGGAACTCGGATGAGGTAGCCGCACGCTTCGAGATGGCCGACCAGCTCGTGCACGGATTGCTTAGTGATCTGCATCTGCTGGACGATGTCGGTCAGCCGCCGACCGTCGAGTGTGGGGTGCCGGAAGAGGGCAACGTGGGCGGGGTTGAGATCGTCGTACCCGGCTCGGACGACTCCCGCGTAGTTCTCGGCCCATACCCACTGCCACACCAGACGCATCGATGCGCCCACGTAGCGGCTCCGATTCCCATTTTCGCTTGACATGAGCGTCAGGATACCTTACTCTGATCTCCGTCAGGAAACCTGACCCATTAGAGCCCGGTGTGTGGCCGAGAAGGGTGGACGACATGAGTGCAGCGACGATCGACGGCCCCGATAACGCGTCGGTGGAGGCTTGGTGGTTCCTGGACGCGCTGGTCATCGAGCACCGGCGCGCCGAAGGGACGGTCGGCATCGTCTTGGAGATGACGTTGCCGGTCGGCCACGCGCCTCCGCTCCACGTCCACGACGCCCTCGACGACAACTGGTATGTCTTGGAAGGCCAGATGGCCGCCCGTTGCGGTGACGACGAGTTCTTCATCGAAACGGGTTCCTGGGTGTCCATGCCACGCGGTGTGCCCCACGCGTTCCGCGTCGTGGACCAGCCGGCACGGATCCTGGTTGTCCACGACAACTCGACGTTCCGCGACTTCGTTCGCGAACTGGGCGCGCCCACCACCGAGCACGTGCCGCCACCCACCCCGTCCTTCCCTCCCATGGACCAGCTGGCACGTATCGCCGGGAACCACGACCTTCGGCCGATCGGCCCCCCGATGACACCTGACGAAGCATCGGCGATCATCGCCAGAACCCGCGCTCAGCCCCAACCGGCATAGCCGACGGGCGGCCGCCCTCGTCCGAGGCAGACACCGACCCGATCAGCGGCGGCGTTCGTCGCGCGCACCAGAGCACGTTGAGATCGACAGACGCAAGAGGAGTGAACCAATGGACCGCTTCAAGGTGGCAGCGTCCGAATCGTCATCCGCGGGTGGTCGTGCTCGACCGCTTTGCCACCGTGTTGGGGTTCGTCGGCGGAGCGAACGCAGCGGTGGCCAGGGCATGGGTGGTTACGACCGGAAGGGACGAAGTATCGGCACCCTGATCCTCGTCGCGGGCTTGGCCATCGCTGCGTGGACGCCGAGCGCTGCAGCCAGCACCCCTTCGGGGTCCACGGGAGGCACAGCCGGCGGATCTCTGCCGGCGTCGACGCTGGCCAAGGTCAAAAAGACCATCCGCCAGTTCCAGGACGTGAACCACACCCCTGGGGTCCTGATCGGCATCTGGAGTCCAAAGGGCACCTTCGTCTCTGCGACCGGGGTCGCCGATCTTGGCACCGGGAAGCCACTTCGCCCAGACATGCAGTTCAAGATCGCCAGTCAGACGAAGACGTTCACGTCCGACCTCATTCTCCAGCTGGTTGGCGACGGGAAGGTGTCGTTCGACGACCACATCTCCAAATGGGTGGCGGGCGTGCCCAACGGCGACCAGATCACCATCGAAGAGCTGCTCAATCACACCAGCGGTCTGGCCGACGGCTTCACCTCGCCAAGTGTCCAAGCGAAGGTGCCCACCGGCTGCACGCCAGAAGAGCTCCTTTCCGCCGAGGCGCAGTTTCCGCCGGTGGCCCCTCCGGGGACCACGTGGTCCTACAGCAACTACGGCTACAACCTCCTCGGACGGGTGGTCGAGCTGGTGACGGGCGAGTCTTTGAGCACGGCCATCGAGCAACGCATCGCCAAGCCACTGCATCTCCGCCGGACGCTGCTTCCCACCTCGGGCAACGGGCTGAGCGTGCCCTTTACCCACGGATATGGCACCGGTGACGTTGGACCCACCCAGGCGCCGGTCGCTGCAGACGACGCCACCGACCTGCCCGGCTCGTGTCTGTGGGCACACGGGGCCATGGTCTCGACCCTTTCGGACATGCGAGTCTGGTCCCGTGCCCTGGCCACCGGTGCGCTGCTCAAACCGGCCGTCTGGAGGGAGGCGAAAAAGGATGCGGTCCCCTTCGTGTTCTCTGGGGACTACAACGGCCCTGGCAGATGGCGCTATGGACTGGGATTCGTCGAGTCTGGCGGGTTCATTGGCGCGGAAGGCAGCTTTGCCGGCTACGAGTCAGCCACCATGTACTCGCCTACTCTGAAGACGACAATCGAAGTGGTCTCCACAAAGTTGGCCAATGCCATTACGCCACCACCAATGGTCCAGGCTCTCGCCATGGATCTGTATGGCACTCATCTCGGTTTCGGACTGACTCCCGCCCAAGCTCTCCAGCCGAACAGTTCGAGCGCTTGACCCAGGTGTTGCCATGCCAGAGAGTTGCGAGTTGGTCCTCTTGAGTCCTCAGCGGCCTCATCCGCAGAGTCCTTGAGATCAGCGGACTGGACGAATCCTGCGCCGTCTGGTGGAACATTGGTGGAACGCCCTGGGCGTCGGGGGCGGAAACGCCGGATCGCATGAGTCGTCTCGGCCATGGACCACTACTGCGAAGCCTCCCAAGCGCAGCCCGGTCAGTGCTGGCGGATGATCACGGCCCCCGACGGTACCGGTCACCCCACTCACTGCCCAGAGCCGCCCGTGTGGCGGGCGAGGACGCAGGACCGTCGGAGGAAGTGGCACGTGGTCTGGTCGTGCGACGGGCACGTCGACGACGAGCTGGTTGGGACCAGGAGGGTGATCAGCCGTCCATAAGGCCCTTGGTCGACGCACTCGGGCGCGCCCTCATTCTCGGCGCGCCCTCATTCTCGGCGCGTCACTCGTCGTGCCCTTCCTCATCACGACTAGAGCGGGGCCGTCCGTTATAGATAGGCCACCCTCCCAGACGAATCCCTCTTCGCTTGCGGCGTTGAGCGCTGATTCGAGCGTGTCGATGCTCTCTGTGGTGACCGGGATTACCTTGAACTGGTCGGGCATGTGCATCACGCTTCCACGATTTGGGCAGAAGCGCCATCGATGCACCCCCCCCCAGTTCCTACTGCTCAGTGCCGTTATCCGGGCGCAGCCCGCCTGGCTCGGTGTGCTGCCCGTTGAGTGCCCGACGTCAGCCACAAGATGGAAAGGCCGCGAGCGGCTGTCCTGGCTCGTCTTCGTTCCGACGTGGGCACCATTAACCGGTCCCGCCGGTGCGTTGCATGGGGCGACAGTTCCCCCCAGCGATTTGCCGGACGAGTCCCGATCACTAGGTGGACCATCTCGGCAGCTTCGAGGATCAGGCGGGAGCGGCGCCGATGCGCAAGGGGATGTCACCGAAGGGGTCGAGGTGGTACGCCAGGGAGACCCGGTGGTACCCGTCGGCGATGTCACCACCATCATCCGTGGAGACGACAAGCACGGGACTTAGCAGTTTGCCAGAGACGGCCTTCAACAGATCACGGCGCACACCGGGATCGTCCAAAGGCAATGGCACAAGGCTGCAGGCGCGCAAGATGTCGTTGGCCCGGCGTCGGGTGACCTTAGCCTTACGAAGATGTGCGACGGCGGTCGACGCCTGTTTCTCGTCGAATTTCAATGACAGATACGCCTTTGCGGCGTCGAAGTCGTGGCCGACCACGTCGTCGAGCCACCGCAAGCCGAGCGGTTCGCTGCCCACGGGGCTCGTGCCTCTTTTTGCCTGCTTTTCTTCGTCCTTTGCCATCTGCCCTCCCCTTCCCTCCAGTGCGATTTCCATCATCGCATGTGTACCAAAGTTTGTCGCTGTCGAAGTGTCGCATTCCGGCGTGTGACCTCGTGAAACACGTCAATGGAAATCGAGTGCTGCGGCACGGCAATCGGACCTGATGGCTACCAGTCGTTCGGCCATCCCGCCTTGGCGATAGGGAATGATCGGATGGGCACCTCCAAATCTCCAAGCGTCCCAGCTTTTCGGCCAACCATAAGCAAGTCCATATAGTCCACGTCATCGGTCACCAACGTGACGCGTTGACTGTCTATATCGAGGCAGCGCAGGAACCCCCAGCCCCGATCGGTAGGGGTCAATCCGGCAGCGGCACACACCTTTCGGTACTTCCTCGGCCGGAGAGTCTTCGCGCTCACTATCGAATACCCAACGACGGTGATCGGGATATCGCCCACGACTGAGACGATATCCAATCCTTGCCCCGTAGCGAGGGGATCCAAGGGAGTTCAGGGCGTCCCGAACTAAGGTATTTGGCAAGTGCCCACGGAGCCGAGTATGGAGTCAAAATGACTACTGAGCAAACGGAATCGGACGCACAGAACGAGGTTGCCCGGCACCAACAACAACTCGTCCACGCACAAGTCTCACTTCGTTCTATGGGGCAGCCGAACTCGGTTGCCCAAGCGTTCGACTTCTGGGATGACCGCTACGAGGGACGACGGCTCTTTTCTGAAGTTCTCGGGACCTTCCTCCTTGTTCTGGTCGCCGTGGGTGGCAGCATCGTTGATGCTCGATTCCCAGGCTCCATTCCCCTGGCTGCACGTGTGGTAGCACCGGCCCTAATGGTCGCAGCGGTCATCCTTTTCATGGGAGCGGTGTCCGGTGCGCACCTCAATCCGGCAGTGACATTGGCGTTTGCGATTAGAGGTGACTTCCCTTGGAAGCGTGTTCCGGCATATATCGTCGCTGAGTTCGTTGGTGCCAGTCTCGGTGCACTTGTGCTGTGGGGGATGCTCGGCAAGTTCGGGTCAGCAGGTCTGACTCTGCCAGGCCACGGTGTCCCCAATCTGACCGCCTTTTTGACCGAGATGGTGCTTACTGCCGGGCTGGTGAGCGTGATTCTTGGCACGGCATCGGGTGCTCAGCAGCTCGGTCCGATTGCCGCCATCGGCGTCGGAAGTTATATCGCACTCGCTGGATTGTGGGCTGCGCCAGTCAGCGGTGCGTCTATGA
The DNA here is from genome assembly GCA_963781305.1 of uncultured Acidimicrobiaceae bacterium. Taxonomy (GTDB): domain Bacteria; phylum Actinomycetota; class Acidimicrobiia; order Acidimicrobiales; family RAAP-2; genus DASXMT01. The sequence continues at coordinate 76,928 of CAWAFL010000011.1, read as the reverse complement.
ATCCTGCACGTTCGCTGGGCCCGGCCCTTGTTTTCGGCGACTGGACATCATGGTGGGTGTATTTGGCGGGACCCATTGCAGGGGGTGCCATCGCAGTTGGAATCGCATTTGTGTTGCGAGGTCGCGGAGGTGGCAGGTCGGGCACCCACGCGGCACAGGGAACCCTCGGCACAGAATGGCGTGCCGAAACAATAGGTGCTCCCGATCCCGCACCGCCCGGACCAGAAGGGGTGAACTAAAGGAACGGGACGGACTGAGGCAAGATCGTTGCTGTTAGCGGAAGATGACCGAGCGTGATGGGGCGAGACCCCCGGCTAATGTCGGCCATCAAGGCGCGGATTCTCGCAGCCACTTACCGATCGCCTTCGTCAGTCTCGACCCCGGTAAGTCCACCAGCCCGCACCGCTGACAAGCCCGACGCAGATACCGGGTGGTCTTCCACTCGTGATCGCCATAGTTCGGGTCACAGGTCACGGTCGACTCGCCCTGTGAATCTCCGCCTCTCGGTGGGACGGTTCCAAGGCCACCTGTAGGCCGTGCTGGTGAGCGAACAACGCAATTGAGATGTACAGCCTCAAGTCGTACCACGCCTCTGCTTGGAGACCCGAGACTGTCCCACGTCCAGAGACCGGCAATAGGACCGCCGCGCCATTTGCCACGTAGTTGACCACGAGGAGCTTTGAGAATGCCCACTCGCACGTTAGCGGGATCCCACGGAAACGATTCGCTGATCGGTAATTGCTGCCCTGCCTAGGTCAACCGGGGTCTATGTCCACACCAGGGTCTAGCTGCGTGCGATGAGCCAACGCGTGTCCTTATCCCGAAACCGACCGGGACGCTGACTCCGGACGAACCGCCCGTGTAATGACCTGGCTGGCGCCGGGCTCGACCAAGTGTGCGACCCCGCCCATCGGGCGCAATCGTCGCCGCTCAAAGCGGTCCCAGTCGCTGGTTCGACTTCGCCCTTCGCCGCAGAAGTCGACCGATGAGCTAGCTGGTCGTTGACATCTTGTTCGTACCCCAAATATTGAGTTCTTTTTCGTCGACCTCGGCCGCCAACGTCGACTTTCGCTTCTCGCGGATCAGTTCCACTTGGTGCCGAAGGCCGGTCTTGGACTCTTCGGGCAGGTTGCCGCCCTCCTCCATACGACTCTGAGCCGGCAACGGATCCCCCTCTCGATTGGATCGGTTCCGACGGGATCTTCGGCTTCTGGTGGAGCGAGCGATTGGGTGCTATCGGTCCACGCTTGTCCATCCCACCATCTGAGGACTCCTTCCATATTCGTGTCCGGATACCATCCGGGCACTGGTTGCTCGTGATCCGTCATGCCTGCGCCTCAACTTCCAAGCCATTCTTGAGGTGGCGACTCTCCTCATCTGAAGGGGGATCGCTTGGCCCCGCTGAAACCGCCGGTTGAAGCACTTCCGACTGATTGCCGATCCCGTTGGTTCCCGAAAGGAGTTCGCGGACCATTCGCAATTCGTCCCGGATCTCTGCGAGCTCGTCTTTGGCCTTGTCCGTCTGCTGCTCGACAAAGAAGCTGGCCACCGTCGCTGTGAGAATCCCGACGAGGCCGATGCCCACCACCATCAAGACAACTGCCAAAGTTCGGCCCATCGGAGTAACGGGCACTTTGTCGCCGTAGCCCACGGTCGTCACCGTCGTGGCGGCCCACCAGAGGGCGTCGGGGTAATCGTGGATCGTGGAGTGCGGCGCATGACGCTCGAGACCGAGGACTACAGCTGAGATGGCGAACACAAGGATGACCGCAGTCAGCAGAACGAAGTGGAAACCCTTGTGGGTCAGCACCGCCCGTAGGCGACGAAGCGCCTCGCTCACAATGGCGGCTACCTTCACCAACCTCAACAACCGAAGCAGCCGAAGCACCCGAAGGGGTCTGAGCGGGGGGACGGCGATAACCACCAGGTCGACAATGTGATGGGTAACAAAGTGCCATCTCTGGGCACAAGATAGAGCCGGATTAGGTATTCGACTACGAACAGACCCCAGATGGCGTAATCGATCGACGTGATCGCCTCGTTGGCGCTTGGCGACAGGTGAACGACGAGGGGGATGATGAGTACCGGAAGCCACGCGACCGAAATGACCATCATCGGCATATCCGATTGCCGACAGAAGCGGTCGTAAGCCCTCTGATTGCGGCCAAGGTTGGGTGTAGTCCTCACCTGGGCGGACGCAATCCTTGGGCTTCGCCGCTCACCGTAGAACCCTCCTCGCCGCCGTTGGCGACGAAGTTACACGGGATTCGGACGGGGCTCCGTAGCGTCAAGTTCCGCGTCAGAGTCCCTCGCCTATTATGACCAAGCCCCATCCTGTGGTACTCCACGTGTTTCCCCCAAAACCCCTACTCACAGGATGGGGTCTTACTACTGCGTCAGTTGCACTGCAACAGGTTCTGTTCTAGTCCTATTTCGGCTTGGACACAAACCTGACGTTCATGTCTGGATGGCCGAAGAACACGGTCTCATAACGGCATCCGAGCACCATCTCGGAGCCACGCACCGATCGCAGTCGTCAGTCGTGAGCCGGCCAGGTCGACCAACCCACACCGCTGACACACCCGGCGGAGGTGGCAGGTCGTCGCCCATTCGTGGTCGGCGTAGCGGGGGCCGCAGGTCACCGGCTTTGACGTAAGGCCATTGGAGACCGTTACCCCACTACGTCCGCTTGACAGACAGCAGCTGGCAGGTGACCGTCCCGTCTCCCCCGGTAATTTCGGTGGACGTCGACCAGGTCGTTGGTTGGTTGGGCGCTACCGCTGTCTCGAACTCTTCAGCGGTCCCAACTCGAGTACCTGCCGACAAGATCTCGATCGTGATGTCGTAGTCATAACTGACCGGCGATGGATTGGTAATCGAACCGGTGACGTCAATGAGAGTGCCTAGATCCGGATCGACATTGCATCCCGACAGCGTCACTCCCGTGCTGGCGATTGGTGGCTCAGTCGCCGACTGGTCCGTTTCGCTGACCGCCGTCCCGATTATCAAGACGGCTGTATCACTGCCTCCCCCCAAGGTCTTATATGTGTACGACCCCTGAACCGTTCCGACCACGTGCACATAGTCGCCGTTAGTGACCGTCGCCAAACTGGTCGGGAACTCGACCAAGGTATTCCAGTCGTAGTTGTCGGGGTCCATGTACAGCTGAATCGCCGTGACGTGTTTCGCTCCCGACGGGGGGATGTTGAAGACCTTGCCCGAGATATCAACGTGAGCGCCCTTGAACTTCTTCGGCGTGTTAACAAGCTGGGCGTAGTTTGACCTCGTGAAGCTGGGCAACGGTGCCTGCTTGCCGAAGGCGGCGCCAGGGTTGGCCAGGACCATCAGCGACGCCGCCACCGCCACTACGAGTGACAACCGAACAGCCTTCAGTGACCTAACGTGGCTCCACTTCCCGGACAACAGCACTTCCCTCGAAACTTTGTCACGCATTGCGCCGCCTCTCGCACGATTAGTGGCAGAAACATACACCCCGTGTGTGACAGGTGCTCCTGTCGCCTGAGGCCGCCCGTCTGCGTACCGCCACTTTCGGCGGTCGGGAAGCTCCCGGAGAGCCGCGTTATCGCTTTCGCCTCGTCCCCTGTAGCCCGAAAGCACGTAGAAATGAGCCGGTCGCCTTGTTCGTCTGGCGATACACGGCTCGGCGAGCGTCACGCTTCGCCAGACCCTTCACACCACCATCCTTGACGGATTCGACATTCCCAATGTCTCGAGCCGCTCTATAAAGCTGGCTCCGAAGCGTCTTCCTCCGCGCCATCAAGATCCCCCGTCCTCAATGCGGCCCGTCGCGCGAGCCCAATCTTCTATGTCAGCCCACTCCCATGCCGGGCGGCCGCCCACAATCCAGGCCGACGGAGGAAGGATCTTGCGTTGCAACCACCGATCGACGGTTGTGCGCTGAACACCGAGGCGCTCAGCGATTTCCTTGATGCCCACCGGGTCCGCCACGAATTCAGTGTACATAAAGTATTGACATCTCGATCAGGATGTACATATTCTATGTACACAGACAGAAGCCCCCGCACCGGTAGCAGCCGGCCGGGGGCATGGCCAACACCTACAAAGGAGGCGTTGACATGGAGCAGGTTAACCCTGCAGTGTCCGCGGACCACCCGTCCGCAATCCGAGTGCTAAGGCCCATCCCCTGGCACGTCCCCGATGAACCCAGGCCGTTCCCGGTCGATCCCCTCTTCGACCTGGTGTCGACGAACGGCCCCCGGATGGTTCGCTACGGCTCGGCGTGCCGGTCTCACGGCGAAGTCGCTTCGCTCGCGCTTCGGCTCGGCGTGGACCGACAGCAGATCTACCGGTGGAGCCACCAAGGCATCGGCGTCTACGTGGCGGACGCAATCGCCATCCGACTTGGTCGTCATCCGAGCCTGATCTGGAGCGACTGGTTCAGCTACGCCAGCGGCGAATGGGACGAGCTCAGCCCGGCGACAGTGGGGGTGGCGGCGTGACGATCGCACACGGGACAAGAAGAAGACATCAGATGCGACCGGGCTTCTTCGGGGGCGACAACACCAACGCCGAACAACGGTGGCAAGAGGTGTTTCTTGGCATCAGGGACCAAGTCCCCTCCGATCGTTGGTATGACGTTGAAGACCTCACGGGCGAGCGGGTCATCGAAGCGTACGAGTACGGAGTCTGGGCCGGCCTTGGCCGGCTTGTCCCGTCGAGTGTCGATCACCTGACGGCGCCGGGTGCGATCCAGTCGGTCCGAGACGTACTGGGCCGCCTCAGTGCAATCCTGGGCCGGGTCGAGGAGATGTCGTCGTGACCACCAAGATCCCCCGAGTCCCCAAAGTCATCCGTGCCGAGCGACTGGAACTGGTCGATCCAAATGGTCAGCTTCGTGCCCGAATCGGTCCTCGCACCCAGCGAACCAGCAACGGTACCTACAGGTACTACCGGCTTGAGCTATTCGATATGAACGGAGCAGTCTGCGCTTCCGTTTCGGTCGATGAGAGAGGAAACGACAGCGAGGCTTCGATCGGGAAGCAGAATGGTTCCCAGGTGGAGATACGAGCGTGGAAAGCCAAGGACCACCCCGCTCACGCCGAAGTGACGGTGAGGGGGGGCCAGGGATTTCAGAAGGGCCGGAGGTCCATCCGCGTTGCCGAAGGATCGTTCCCCGACACGTACGACAACGGACCGACCATCATGTACGACAACCCGTTCATCAGCGACCTGTACTCCCTCGATCGAGCTTGCCGTGAGGCCCAGGGTCGAGTTGTCAGCGCCCGCAAGCAGTCCGCCGAAGCTCGAGGAGACGGTGATCGCCTTCACGCTCGCCGATTGGCATCTGAGGCACGACGCCTTGAAGGGCGGATCAAGAAAGCACGAGAGGATTTCACTGCTCGAGAGGCCGCCAGGGAGGCGGCCTGGGATAAGGAGTGGACAGCTCGCCAGGCTCTACGGTTCGAGAAAAGCCCATCGAAAGACTCGGCGGCGTCCTGAGGGAGACCCGAACTGACCCGAAATAGCCAGCGACGGCCCCCGGCTTCGGCCGGGGGTTTGTCGCGTCCCGGCATTGAGCAGCGCCTTTGTCACCCCACCTTCACCCCGCCGAAACATCCGTTTGGTAGGTTCAACGCACTCGTTGGCCACGGCGCGAGTCGACGAAACCCCGTTCCAGGTTTCCCCCTCGGCGGGGTTTCGTCGCGTCATACGTCCAGGAGATCGCGTCGCTAACATGCGGCCGGGGGAAGCGAGATCCCCGGTTTCGGCCGGGGGTTTTTCGCGCCTCTGCTCGCCGGGACGCTGCAACCTGTTTCAGGGCCCGCACCATCGAGAGGGACGCGTGCCATACGCCCCGTATCTTTTCACTGGTTGTGGTGATAGCGTCACTTACTGCCCTGGCCCATCAGCAGCGGTCTCGCCACCGTGTGCTCTTGGGCTAGGGCTCTTTTAATGGGGCGTTCACAAATTCCATGGTCATCTAGCTGGGCTTAAGGTATTCTCAGGCGCAGCCCGACTGGCGAGAGACGGGTCAGGCGAGACCCCCGCTGGTCAGTGTCCCGGCGGGGTTTCGTCGCGACAGAGGCTGGCAACAGAACCCCAAGCGGTTCGGAGGCAGACGCCAACCTCCTGGCTGTTTAAGAGCCGCTGGCGTCTGCCGCATGGGACTGTACCCATATCCGACCAGGTCAACAGCGCGGTTTGCCGATGACGAAGTTCGGGTAGTCCGCGTGCACTCGCTTTGTCAGTCACAACGGCGGGTACGAAGCCCCGTCCCTGTCCCCCCTCGGCGGGGCTTCGTCGCATTTGAGTCCGGTAGAGGTAAGACTGCTGTTGCCTTGGCCTGTGAGCGCCGGACCCGCCTCCGGGTGCTCCTGGTCGGGGCACTTCACTCTCTGTTTGACGTGGCACCCGTGGGGGTAGGTCTGTGCCGCCCCGGCAACGTCAGAGCAGGGGTTTGAGCGAGTCCCCTGGTGCGTGACCGGGGGATTCGCCGTTTCTAAACCTGACCGCACATGCCCGACGTGTATCTCACTATTTGTGGTGGTATAGCTACTCATTACCTTGGCCCGTGGAGCGCTGGATCAGCCCCGCTGCCCGACGCTCCGGGTCAGGGCTCTTCTCCCTCACTGCGAGTTCAAGGCCTCAGTCAGCTCCCGACCCTGGTTGCGCACATTCCCGACACTCTGACCCACTGGCCAATGCCGCAGGACACCGGCTGGCCCAGGACGGAGCATCCCCTCCAACTCTTCGTCGGCATCCGCCGCTGGGTCGAGCCATCGCTCCCACGTCTCGGACTCGAGCACCACGGGCTGGCGGTTGTGTATCAGCTCCATGTCGGGACCGGCATCGGTTGTGATGATCGTGGCCGAGTAGATCTCTTCGCCTTCTGGGGAACGCCACCACTCCCAGAGACCAGCGAACACGACGGGCTCTTCATCCTTTCGAGTGAACCAGTTTGGCTGTTTCGCCTTGCGGCCCGGAACCGCCTGCCACTCGTAGAAGCCGCTGACGGGTACAAGCAGTCGACGCTGACGGAAGGCGTTGCGGAACATGGGCTTGGTGGCCACGGAGTCAGCGCGGGCATTGAAGCTGCGTGAACCGACTTTGGGGTCCTTCGCCCAGCTCGGGATCAATCCCCATCGGTACTGGTGGAGGACCCGATCGCCATCACGGTCGACCTGAGCGCCGAGAATTGGGTCGGTAGGGCCGACGTTGTTCCGGGGCTCCCAGGTGGCCTCGAGTTCATCCGAGACGCGGGCGTCGAGCCACTTGCCAACATCTCGAGGTGGGTCCTTCAGTCCGATACGGCCGCACATGGTCGAAGACTAGGGTCTCCACATGAGGCGAACTGGGAGGGCGTCCGTCCTCGTCCCCGTCGTCCTCTGCCTGGCAGCCTGCGGCAGCGGTTCTGCAACGAAGGTGTTCGAGCCGCCTCCAACCAGTGTGGCACCAACTACCGCACCTCTCGCCACGGCTGCGCCGAACATCCCAGTTTCCACGACGTCCACTGCTCCACCCGCGACCGAACCTGCGCCAGTCCCAACTACCGAAGGTGTCATAGCAGGGACTTCCGTGCCGGTGACCGGCACTTATCAGGCAGCGAAGAGTCGCGACGGCAGTTCATCGGCCTGGGCCACCGTCAACGATCCGAGCCCCGATGGTTCAGGCGGGATCACCTTTGATCTCGTGTCGGACATGAGTGGCGACTTCACCTTTGACCCCGCAACGCAGGTCTATGTGGTGGACATTCACGGCAATCACCTGGCGCCCGTCGTGCCCGCTGGTGACCCGGCGTTGAACCCGGTCGACGGCCACATCCTGATGCAGATCGACGTGCCCATGCCTGCTGGTGACACGCCCGTGCAGATCGTTTACCAGCCATGGGGGCAATATGGCGGCGATCAGGAACAGGGTGAGATGCTGTGGACGGTCGGAGAGTAAGCGTTTGCTTGTGACCTGGACTGACCCCCTCCACATCCCCATTATCCGGAAAACCACGCTCACCCACCGGTGCCGTGCCAGAGGTCAACTTCGTGCAATCAACCAAGACGTAAGGTCCGTTGGCCGACGCATGACAACCGTGTCCATGCGATCGCCGAACATAGCCCTCGTCAAAGTAGCGTGCGCGTGCTTTTCGGTAACCACAGCGTCGCAGTAAGGAACGGCCAAGGCCATTGCATCGATGTCAAACATGGTGTTGCTATCCCACGTCGTCTCCCGATTGCGATGACGCATGGTCTTCATCTCGATGGCAACCTCGATCGAGGGCATGGAGCGGATGAACCGACGACTCGCTTGGCGGTCCTCAAACACATCTCGAATGTTGGCGTCCCTCGCAGAAAATCCATCGACGATTGGCTCGATGAGCTCACGGGAGATCTCATTGGCCGAGACAACATCCCGGAGCCGGCCCTTTCGCCAACGAGGATCAGAGTCGAGAATGACAGCCAGGGCGGCCTCTTGGTCGGCCCGGTCCTGCGCTACCTTGAGAGCTGCGTCGGCTGCCACCCACTCGCCCGGAGTTTGGCTGCCTCTGAATCGTCCTTCGGGCCGCAGAGAACCGTCCGCTCCAATTCGAGGTTCGCATGGGAGAGAAAGGCATCCAACGCACCTTCCTCCCACTGGCTTCGGGCGTGGTCGGTTATGTCATTGCCGCCACCGTCGACTATGCGAAAGCCGCCCACGACCCCCACCGAATGGCCGACGCCCCTTCCAACAAGGCGAATGGGACCTTGCCTGTAGGGAGAGGGTCCAAGTAGGCGGTCCAACCCCGATTCCAATTCAAGCTTCATAACGACGAATCTCGAACTAAGGGTCGCGATCCTGAAAGCTCCTCCATGATGGCTGCCAGATTCGCTCGTCGGATGGGATCAGCCATTTTGGCTATCTCCATGTAGTGAGTACCCGAAAGGGAAAGATGACGGCCCCGGATCGTTTGGCATCGCGGCGAGCCTCAAGAGTGGCTTGGTAGTCACCGGCATCCGGGTGATCGTTCGCCGCCTTGGCCAATCCGATCCAGTGGTTCAGGTCGAGGTAAGCGAGAAGCGGCCTAGGGTCTCGATGGAGGCTGGCCGGCCAAACAAGCTCGACGGGATCGTCTACTCCTGAATCAAATGGACTGAACTCTGCATCAGTCTCCGTCATCGGATCAGTATCGCAGCCAGGTGTAACGAACTTCCCGATCGCCAATTTATCGACCATTGAGAGGGGTTCTTGCTTCCACCCTGAGGCGAATCGGCTAAATCGACCGACCTCGCTGATCCGAATATCGCAGGGCGTCCCATCGATCTCCCGGCCGAACGTCAGCTTCGATGGTCAACCGCCCCAGTCGAGAAGCAGCAATCACCCGGTGGTGCCCGTCGGCAAGCACGGTCTCAATGCTGTTCCTAAATACGACGATCGGATCGGCTTCGTCCAGATGCTTGACGTAGTACTCGACTCGGGACTCATCTACCACCTGTCCATATCCCGTCACGAGGGATTCGATGGGGATCTTCACGGGCTCCTCGATCAGCCATTGCTCGTCGACGCCTCCCACGGAAGCTCTTCCCTGTACTGATTGGGAATCGCCCTCATCCACAGAAACTCTTGGACCGTGGCTAAGGTCGAACTTACTGTTCGCCCCGCTATGTGGTCGTCGTACGCCTGCTCGTTCTGCCGTTGGGGCTTGGCGAGGGGCGCCGTTTCGGCGCGCGCGAGCCAAACGGGTTCAACGTAGCGGCGTGAGTAGGTGAGGGGTTACGTGCGCCCCTCAGACATCTTGTGAAGTCACAAGCTGGTGAACGCCTTGATTTCTTGCCCACCTCAGACCCCTCAGGGCTTGGCCACCTTCATCGACGTCTCGACGCCCAACGTATTCCGGGTCCATAGCTGTCAAGAGATCGTCCAAGGCAGTCGCCCACATCGTCGTTTCCACGTACCCGACAAAACGAAATCGCTGTCTCTCTTCTCGCGAGCTGCCTCGGTGCGAGCCACGGCGTGTCGAATTGCACCCTGAACGCGCCTCACGGAAGAGAGGTCGTCGGTGAAGATCTCCATTTAGCACGTCCTCGCTATGCCACTAGACCAGCCAAAGCGTACGTAGGGTGGCGATCCAGATTGTGCCGAGCTCGGTCGTACCTGCGGGTAGTCCTAGGGTCAGCGTGGCCGGCAGCATCCTGGACATCCCGAAGGCTCGCCCCAGCGTCGAGGCTCAGCGTGACGAAGGCATGTCGCAGATCGTGAGGATGGAGGCTCTCGCCTTGGCGGGCACAGCTCGACGAGCCAGCTTCCGGAGTAACCGCCAGGTCGCAATTCGATCCATCCGGGCACCGCTTGAGGTCACGAACAGGGGTCCGGTGGCGCGCTCCCCCACCAGGATGTCAACGGCTTCGGCAGTCCGAGGTGCCAGCGGCACCGTCTGGCGCTTTCCGCCCTTCCTCGTGATCCTGAGCACTCGGTGCCCGCGCTCGGTGTCGAGATCGCCAATATCGGCGCCGACTACCTCCGAGACACGGAGGCCGTTCATGCCCAGCAGTAAGACCAGAGCGGCTGACCGAGGGCCATCGTCGACGCTCGCTGCGATTAGGGCTGACAGTTCGTCCCGATCGAGGCCGGTGGACTGCGATTCGCTGCCAACCTTCGGGCGGCGCACGGCGGCCACCGGGTTACGGCCCACAACGTCCTCGGCCACAGCCCAGCGGTAGAAGCCAGCGACGGCCGAAAGACGGCGAGCGACGGTCGATGGCGAGCGACCCTCGACCTCATCCAGATGCCGAGCCCAGGCGTCGACGTGGGCGCGACCGGCCTCGAGGGGGTCGACTCCAACGGAACGGCAGAACTCGAACCAGCGGGCGAGGTCACGGCCGTACGCCGAACGGGTGCTGCCCTGATACCCGAGTAGGAAAGCTGCGGCCACCTGATCAGCCGACATTTGGACGCCCGTGAACGCCGACGGGAGGTGCTGACCGGTGGTGGCTGGAACCAATGTCATATCGACAACGTAATGCCCATTATGTTGTCGGTCAAGTGAATCTGTCCTAGAGATGGCCTATAGCCGGACGAGATAGGACCGCCCGGCACTCGGGTGTAGGCCGCTGGCGAGTACGTCACTCCTCGTGGTGCTATGACTACATCTGCTCTGGCTCGTGAGCACTGGTCCCGCCACCCGTGAGCCGGGCCAGGGCTCAATCTCCGAGCCGTGCCTCCAGTCCCTACTTCTCGCTCGAGGCGGGCGATCTCCCGGTTCACGATTGAGCTGCCGACGACTCCGGTGCGACGGAATTCCGGGTAGCGGTTGGTCAGCTCGTCCACGTAGGCGTCGGTAAGCACTTCGTCGATCCAGGCCTGATGTTGGGGGTCGACGGCGTCGCCAGCGCCCTAAGGAAGCTCGCATCACTCATGACGCCCCTCGGCGACGCAACAGCTCAGCGATCTCGGCGTCGAGGCTTCCGATGAGAACAGCAGCCGTGTCATCGTCCAGTAAGTACTTCCCGGCGTCCATGGAGGCGAGGAGGCTGTCGATCTCGGCATCCAGATCCTCAGGATCGTGAGGCATCAGTAGGCCGATCAGCTCATCGACCCAGTCGGGTTGTCGGGATCCAAGGTTCACGCTCCTACCCCCAGCTCTGCACCACTGGCGGACCGGATGGCGGTAGCAAAGGCGACTCGGAACGAATCGAACTGCTCGGCTTGGCCGATCGCCCGAAATGCCGTCTGGATTGCGTCAAACATCACCCGAGCCCGCTCTGCGTCCAGTTGAATACGGCGGGACTCGAGGTCCAACTTCGTCATGTCCACCAAGAGACGGGCCGTCCGGTCGAGTGCCCGCTCGTAGATCTCAACCAATGCGCCGGCCCTTTCGACAGCCGCATGGTCTTCGGTGGTGAAGGTGCCAAGGTCGGCGACCATCTCCCGCAGCACCCCAAGCCACTCACGACACTCGGCAGCTACCGCGAGCTCCTCAACAGGATGTCCAAGCGGTTCAGGTTCACCCAGCCGCTCGAGGAGAGTCCGCGCCTCAGCCTCGACCAGCCGCATTGTGGCCTTGTTTCGCACCTGTGGCGCCTTGGCCCCGTGCATGGCGAGACGTCGTACCTCGGGAGGCCGTTCGGCCGCATTGTTCTCCGGAGCGGTTCCGTGCCGTGCAGCGGTTCGTTATCCCCTTCGACGGACTCATCGCTGTTGTCCGGGGGTCTGCAGTTCGCTTGTGACTCCATGGGGTCGCGGTCTGGGCCTGGTTCCGCGACCGGCCGGCGTCGGACACGGCCACCTCGAGGAGTTGGTCGACGATCGGGCCGCACAAGTGAAACTGGTCGATGAGCAGCTCGGCCACGGCGACCGAGGGCACCCGCTGCCCATGCTCGAGACGACACAGGTGGCCAGCTGATACACCAGTCTTCCGTTCTGCCTGACGGTACGACCAGCCGCGGTTGATTCGGCCATGGCGGACGGCCTCGGCGATACCTGGGTCCACATAACGCAGACCAGGTCGCCAGGGGTGTTGCCCATGGTCTGCCTCAGAATGCCCGTTGCCCATGGCCAGATCGATGCTCATGGCTAGAAGCTCCTCCACCTGAGGGCGAAGGTGTTAGCCGTGGGGTTGGAGTCGAGCGAGTAGCTCACGCCAATGTCCTGGTACGTCCAGAGTTCGGGACATCACCGGTCGCGTAGTTGATGCAATCGGTGATGTTCGCCGTGCCGAATCCGGGGCTATCGACCTCGATGTACTGGTTAACGGCATTCGACCCGTTCTGATAGCAGGCAACGCCGAACTGGAATGGTCCACCCGATGTCGCACCGCCATATTGGGTCTTGACCGACACGTCGTACTTGCCGGCGGTGACAATGATGAACTCGTTGGCGGTTGACGTTGTGATGCCGGAAGCGAAGTCCACGGAGGTTCCCGTTACCTGGGTCCAGAGGTTCGACGTGATGGACTGGCCAGTCGTGCCGTGGAATCGGGCAGCGGGAGGCTCAGATAGGTACGTCAGATCGGAACTGAGCGTCGTCATATTGGTGGTGCTGACCACCTGTCCAGAAGTCCAGGTGGGAGGTGTGGTCCATGAAGGCATTGGCTACTCCTTGGTTGTCGTCTGTTGCGTCGGTTTGTTGCTCGATAGGCAAGGTCTTCGGTCAGCCCTTGGGTACTTCGTTCACTGCCTCGGGGTTGTGTGGAACGAAGCGGGTCCACTTGTTGTGCCTCGACGGGCACCTATGGCCGCACTCGAGCGCTCTAGCTTCGATGCCAATTTCGCAGCCGGGACAGATCCATGTGGTCATCGGTTCGACCCGTCCGTGGACTGCTTGGCGGCCGGCATGGCCGTCATGACGCCTTTGAGGCGGACAGGGACCGCACGTCCGCATCGGCCAAGATGGCGGCGAATTGCTCGAGGCTCATAATCACGTAGGCGTCGGCCGGACCCCGATTGCGCCGCTTGACCACCGCTGCGCCAATCTGCGCCCCGGCGTTCGTCGTCTGGGTCTTCACCTCGTCTGCGTAGGCGCCGAGGGTGATCGTCTTCTCGGCTTTGCACTCGATCATGACGCCAGGCACTCCGGCCACGTCGCCTTTGTCGGAGGATCCGGCGAGGGCACGACGCTCGGCGTAGGGCTGTCCGTGGTCCCTGAGATAGGTGACCACTTGGGACTCCCAGGCCGTGCCCTTGCGCTTGCTGGCGCTTCCGCCGGCCATCAGAACGGCTCTTCGCTGTATCCCTCGGCCTGTGGTCCCCGACAAGCCCGGTGATGGTGTCATCGCTCGGAACTGGTTCGACAGGTCCACGACGGGCCGCTTGGTTGAGGGTGGCGGACGCAAACCGGAGATCCGGGCCAATACCGTCAGCGATCAGCTTCCGACTGGTCCGCTCCACACCGTCACGTCCGGTCCATGTGTCATCCTCGAGCTTCCCCGTGACCACGACCCGTGAACCCTTGAGGCAGGACTCGGCCACGTTCTCAGCCAGAGAGCCGAAGGCGACCACATCGTAAAAGACGGGCTCGGGTTGCTCGGCGGCGCCGGGTACGTACGGCTTCACCCTGATACGGCCACGGAGCCACGGCTTTCCAGCGTTGCTAAATCGAAGCTCGGGATCGTCGGTGAAGTTGCCGACCAGTCCTGTCTTGGATGTCATTGTGGTCCTTTCAGCGAGAGGGGGGCTACCGCTTGACTTCGTCTCGACGGGCAGAGAGTCACGAGTGGTGTGATCCACTTCGGCCGGGACCGGTTCGACTTGAGTCGGAGCGTTCGTGGATGTCATCAGTTCGTCCTCGCTTCGCGGGATCGCAGGACCGGACACCAGTCGTCGTGGTGGACCGTCAGCGAGTAGATGCCGGGACTCAAGACGACCAGGGTTCGATAGGCGTCGCATCTAGTGCAACCACCGGGAAGCGGTTGGTCGTCGGTCTGTCGGAACAGATCCTCGAGCGCGCTCACAACGCACGACCAACTACTGCCGACCCATTACTGCCACCCACCCCTCTTCTAGAGAGGGGGTGGTGGCGGCAGGTTTGGGAAATGTGCCGATGGCAGATTTGGCAGTTAGGTGGCAGTTGGCAGATTCTCATGATGCCAGCGCCTCCCGTCCCTGCTCAGTGAGGGTGTAGAGCTTTCGCTTGCCGTCGCCGAAACTGCCAACAAACCCAAGGTCGAGCAGCTTCTTCTGCCACCGATATGCGCTCCTATCTGCCACGTCCGAAACGGTCTGCCAGCGAGTCGGCGAAACGCCTTCTCCCAGGTCAACGGCGTGGAGGGCTTCGAGCATCTGCCGGCCCGTGTCGGTGAGTGGCAGATTGTTGGCAGTTTCTGATGGCGGACCTATTACGCACGAATCGCCAACTTGGTGGAGCGCGAGGCGAATGTCCTCGAACTCAGCAGCGTCCTTCTGCTTGGCGCACCTGAGTGCAAACGCACCGTCGTTGGCTCGTACCTCGATAGCGGTGTCGACAGCACCCTCGAGCGAGCTGTGTCCACGGAGGTTGTCGGCGTTGCGCGGCGTGTGGTGTACCAACAGCGCCGTCGTGCCAGTGGCGAACCGCAGTGCGTCGGCGGCGCAGATTAGTGCGCCCATGTCCCTCGAGGCGTTCTCGTCGCCGCCTTGCATACTCCGAGCGACGGTGTCGATGACCGTGAGGTGAGGACCAACATCCTTCGCCAATTCGACGAGTCCGGCGGCCCAGTCTGGGTCGAGCAGATTCACCGCTCGAGGCAGCCATATATCGCCGTCGACGTTGTAGACGCGCTCATGGTCCATCCACGCCTGCCGGCGTTTCGCCAGACCGAAGCTGCCTTCGGCTGCGACGTACAGGATCGGACCCTTGCGGACCTCACGACCCTGCCACCATGACCCTGACGCCACGGACATTGCCATGGACATCGCTACGAACGACTTGCCGATCCCAGACGGCCCGTAGATGGCGGCCAGGGTGCCGCGGTACAACATTCCGTCGATCAAGGGATCGGGAACCGGCAAATCCTTGAGCCCATTTCCAGTGATGGCGGATGTCCGGAGGATGTCGGCGTAGCGCATTGCATCAGACGGCCGGTCTTCGTCGGGAGCCCATCCTGGGTCGGTGTCGTCCCGATACAAATCAATCGCCGTCATCCTGTGGCCCTTCTCTGTACGCCAGACCATCACGGCACCCCGCTGCTACCGCCTCACGGGCAACTAGCGGGTGTATGCACACGTCTTCGGCTACAACCGTCATGGCGTCGATCACTTGTTCGGGGTGAAGCAGTTGCCAGCCGATCAGCACCTCGCAGGCTTTCCGTATCTGGCCGCACTCCTGGTTGCCTCGCCAGTGCCATCCCGTTATCTGCGGGACTGCGTTGTACGCGGTCCATGCCTCCTCATCGGTGATGACCTTGCGGCGTTCCGCTGCTCGAGCCTGCAGGGCGGCCGCCAAATGGGCGAGCTGGTCAGCGTCGAGTCCGGCTACGTGCCGCTCGAAGGCCGCGACGATGTCAGGTTTGGGCCGTTCGGCCGTGGTAACTTGCACTTGGTTCCTTTCAGGGGGACGTGTAATGCATCGCTCTCGGTTGCAGCCGGGAGCGATTGCGCGAGTGGGGTCAAGCGCGACTGGCCTTGAAGTCCAGATAGTCGCTCTCGGCGATCCGATAGAGCCGGCCGCCAGGGCGGATGCTCCGGAGCTCGCCGGAACGGAGCCAGCGGTAGACGGTGGGTTCGCTGATATCCAGATCGCGAGCGATTTGTCGCGGAGATCGATACATGGGGATCGTGTTCCTTTCGGTAATGACGGTCATGCGATGGCCAAAAATGAAGGCGGGGTTGTCCCCTGCCACTTACTAAGGGGGACGAGTCGGCCATTTGTCGACAAAGAATCTGAAAAAGTTTCGGAGCAGGTGGCGCACACTCCGTCGCGCATTAGCCCTCGGCGCACGATGAGGTGGCACAGCGGGCACACGACCTCGGCTTGACCGTGGAGGCTGACGTCGCCGTGCTGGCCCAGTAGCGACCGTTGGGGCTGACGCGCCTTGACCCTGCGGACGGGGACGGTCCGGGCGATCTCCTGCTGCCAGGTGAGGCGTCGGCGTCGTGGGGTCAGCTTGGCACGGGCGCGCTCGACGTGCTTGGCCACCGAGCCCGCAGTAATGCCGTCCATCTCTGCTCCGATGGCAGCCAGGGTCCATTCGTCCGAGCGGAGCGCGAGCGCCTTCGTCTCTGACAGCGTAAGCAGCTCGTCACGGATGAGACCCTCGATCTCGCCAGTGTCGGCGCGTGCGGTGGCCCTATCGCCGGTCGGGTCCGATGGAATGCCTCTTGACGTCGTCGGTGGTGTGTTGTTCTCGTCCATGGGCTCACCCGTCTTCAGCGAGGTCCGCTCGTATGTGGCCAGGTTCGCCTCGTAGTCGACCCGCCAATGCCGGAGACAGAATCGGCTCCCGGCGCCATGGTTGACGCCGTCGCACAGAGAGCACGGCCAGGTCTGGACTGCAGGCGTCCGCCTCTTCGGCACGCCGGCAGCGCTTGAGTCCCGTGACCGGTCTCGAACGAGCTGGGGATAGTACGCGGGTAGCAGGTCGTCGGTGTAGGAATCATGGACGACTTGCACCCCTCCGATCTCGTGAATATCCAGAGCGTCACGGACCAGTTCGGCGTCCGCTGCAGTGCGGAGCTGGCCCCAAGTTGCCGGTGTTCCGATCCATTCGCCGATAAGGAAGCGCTCGACCACGCCCGCCAACTGGGCGCCGCTGGCCTCGTCGTACCCGATGACAGCGATGGCCCGGCGCACCTGGCCTTGCACGCCCTCGATTCGAGTCGGAAACAGGCGAAGGACGGGACGGCTTACCCAGACGCCTTTGCCCGTCTCCGAACTGAGCGTCGGATCTCGACGAGGACGGTCCTCGGGGACATGGAACAGCTCGCCCTCGGACGAAGGGCTCTCGCTGCTCATGCCGCGGTTCCAGGCTTCCTCCGGGCCTTGGCTGACTTCAGCGCGAGCGCGAGGAAATATGCCTTACGCGCATGTTCCGCACGTTTGGCGCGAACCGTCGGGTCCAATGAACCGTCAGGGTCAACCTGCCTCTCGAACCGGTCGAGGAAGGCTTTGCGGGCTGGGGCTGTGTTGGTACCACCCTTTGCATGTAGGGCGTGTGCTGCTAAGCGAGCGCGCAGCGCTCTTTCAGAAGGTACTGACACCTTGTGCTCCTAAACTCCGACCCCACGATGAATGAGGGAAGGAGCCGCGCCAGTCGGCGGGATGGAGCTGGGGTCGGGGACCGGGCCGTTAGGCAGCCGTCACCAGCTCGCCGACGCTATGGGGCGCGGCAGAGCTGGCGGGAGGAGCATTCGTCAGATGAGGCAAGGAGGTAATCGCTTGCCCTGGTGGTTCAAAGTCGCCTGGTTCGTACCAGGTGTCTGGAATATCAACTTCCAGGGCGACGGGGAGATCGGAGAGAAGCTCCATCAACGACCTGACGGCGTTGAAGTAAGCGTCGGCGGCGTCCCTAATCGCTGCGATAGCCGCAGACACGGCAGCTTCCGCTTCCGGAACGTTGTCGGGAACCACCTCGAACTTCGTGTCGAAGGGCTTCGGTCGGCCGCCGTAGTAGGCGTAGTAGCCGCTATCCGGCTGCCAAACAGAGTCGACCATGTCTCGGGCGTGGTGCCAAGCCTTTGCCGCATCCACGCTCTGTCGTGAGCGCTGCCAACGGGCTACTCGCTTAGGACTCTTGGAGATACCAGTAGGACACTTGAACCATTTCCGGAGCAGATGCCGAGGGACTGACATGTGGTCGACATCGTCCGCGAGCTCTTCTGCGCGGTCTTCGGCAAGACGTAGCTCGTGCCGAAAGTCTTCGCACTCGGCCCACTCGCCATTGACGTAGTCCCAGTTCCCGTCCTCGGCTTCCAGCCAAGCGGATTCGTCGGGCGACATGCTCACCAGCGGAGACTACTCATAGGTGGGGTCCAGACGGCACAGCGGTCACCATATCGCGAGGGTGCGACTCTCCGACCGATACCCACTAGACCCGGTCCCCCGGTGCCAGCTTTCGGTAGGCATCCCTGGCCCGCTCATCGGCGGCTGAGGCTCCGTAGCGGTTCAGCATGGCCCGACTGCGCCAACCGAACACGCGCATGAGGTCCGAGTCTCCGAGTCCCTCCTTTGCGGCATGATGGGCTGCCGTATGGCGGAACTGGTGGGGGTGGAGTTGGTCGATTCCTGCGTCTTTGCAGCGGCGTCGCAACATCTGTGTGACGCCTGACGGTGTGAGCGGTCCCTTCAGCCCGAGCCAGAGGTCCGGTAGCCGGCTGAGAGCGTGCTTCTTACGGACACGGAGGTACCGGTCGAGCGCCTGGGCCGTCTTGCTCGAGAAGGGCACAGCGCGCTGGCGTGAGCCCTTCCCCATCACGATCACGACTTCGAGCGACCAGTCGATGTCGTCGACCCTGAGTCCCGTTACCTCGGACAGCCGAAGCCCGCAGTCATTGAACAGACGAAGGATCGCCGCGTCACGCCGCTGGACGAAGTCTGCGCCTTCGGTGACCTTCAGAAGCTTCTTCAGGTCTGCCTCGGGAATGATGGGTACCATCCGCTCCTCGTCCGTGGGCTGGCGCATGTTGACCATCGGAGACGCGGTGATCTCGCCCTCATCCATGCACCACTTAAAGAACTGGCGAAGCGCGTTGAACCGGATCTGAGCAGTACGGGGTCGCCAGCGGTCGAGCTGGTCGGAGATGAACGTTTCTACGTGCTCCCGGCTGATCCGGTCCACACGGGTCGGTAGCCCCGAGCGCACGGCGAACTCCCGATAGAGATCGACGGCCTCCAGATACGACTTTATCGTCTTCGGAGACCGGTTCAGCGCCCTCAGAGAAACCTCGAATCCTCGGCGCAATTCGGCCACATCGTTGACGTCGAGGTCATCTGAGAGGGCTACATCGGGAAGGGCCATAGCAAAATATTAGTTGCTGTCAGAGCGCAGTACAAGCAACCCTTCTAACTATTTTCCCTGGTGGTGGGCGCTACCGGACTCGAACCGATGACCTGCTGCTTGTAAGGCAGCTGCTCTACCAACTGAGCTAAACGCCCGAAGGCAACACGCTATCCGCGGCGCCGGCGCTCAATGTCTGGAGCAGCTCGGCGGTCCCGGCCGCCACCGGCGTCCGGCGTGCCTCGTGGTCCAACACCACCAGCTCCCGGTCGAACGACTCGGTGATCACCGCGCCCGCTTCGGTACAGATCAACATGCCGCCCAGGTAGTCCCACGACCCGAGCGAGGAACTCCCGACCACCGCGTACCCGTCGAGCACGCCCTCGGCCACTGCACACAGGTCCAGCGCCGCGGCACCGAGCTGGCGGTACTGCGACCATCCGAAGTACCTCCTGGGGTACCCGGAGAATCCCACGATGGCCTTGGCCAGGTCGGTGCACCCCGAAGCGTGGATCGGCTGTCCGTCCTTTCTGGCTCCACCTCCTCGGGATGCTTCGAACCGGATGCCCGATGACTGGTTCACGACCACCGCGGCCCGAGGGCCCTCGGCGTCCACGGCGCAGAGGCTGGTGGCGTACCACGGGATTCCCCGGGCTGCGTTCGTCGAGCCGTCCAGCGGATCCAGAACAACCACCACGGCACGGTCCCCGGCGTGGAGCCCGGACTCCTCGGACATGACCCCAAGGCCAGCTTCCTCGAGCACTCGGATGGCGGCCGCGTCGGCCACCAGGTCCGATCGATACTGACCCTCCCGGGTGCCTGCCGGCCCCCAGTCGCCCAGCCCAGCCAGTGCGTCGGCCACCGCGGCAGCTCCCCGGTGCAGCACGGCCAACAGCGCGTCGTCATCCATACCCATCGACGCTACTGGAGCTGGCCAGGGACCTCATCGAGAGGTTCCCCCACGGTCACAAGACCGATAGGCTCACATACCTGTGGCAGTCATCGACGTGGCCGGATATGTGGCCGACCTCAAGGATCATTCCGTCGACCATGGGTTCCATGTTCACGACGAGCGTCATTTCGTCGAGACCTACTCCCTCCGCCAGGTATGGGAAGTAGAGCTGCATCCCGAAGACGGATGTGGCGGCCCGCTCGATCTCCACCTGGGCCTGGAGGTGGACCCCCGGACGCTGCTCTCCTTCGAGGACGCGGTCTTCGGCCTGCCCGACGACGAGGATCCGCCGGACACGTTCCACTTTCCATTGACCTTTACCTGGGCCCTTCCTCCCCTACCCAATGGCCCTGACTTGCTCCGGTTGGCCATCGACCTGGCCGGCATCGGGGGTATCGAGCTCCCACTCGAGGTATCCGCCATCGACTCCTATGCGTCGGCCACCGATGCGGCCGAACGACGGCTGACCATCGTTGCTCGGTGTCCCGTGTCCCTCACCCGTATCTTGGCCGGCGAGGAAATGATGTGCGACGTGTTCGACCGCTGCCTGGCGGTCAGCCGCTATCTACTCGAATCTGCGGGCAGCTGGCTCGGGTGACTTCTGTAGCCGTCGGTCGTCGAGTGTCCCACTCGGCTGGTCGCCGGCACCGGTGGGCTCTTGCCGTCATCGTCGTCGCTGCTCTGAGCGTCGGTCTTGCCGCCTGCAGCAGCGGCGGCACCGACCTGGCCCGCCAAGCCTGCAGTCATGTCAGCAAGTCCGTCGCCCTCTTCACCCAGGCCGAGCAGTCCCCCACCCAAGCCCAAGCCAGCGCCCTGGCCGAGAAGGCCTACGTGCAGCTGCGCGTCGCACTTCCCCTGGCTGCCAAGGCGGCGGCTGCCGACGGACAGTGGCAGGCGCTCATGACCGACCTGTCCGAGACCAACCGGGTCGCCGAGCAATACCTGATCCAGTCACTGAAGGATCAATGCGCTGTGACCAAGGAGCAGAATCCCCTCCAGCCCCCGGGGCCCCAGCACACCATTCCCCCGCCAGCGACCAACCCTGCAGCAAATCAGCGGTAGTCCCGGTTCTGGGTGCCGGCCTTGCCGCCGCTCGCACCAGGCCAACACCGGCATGTACCGACATCTGCCGGCATATGCCGTGGGCGAATACCCCGGTTATACCGTCGGCGAGTACCCCGCCGGCAGGTTGATGGTCTTCTTCTCGAGGAACAGCTCCAGGCCGTCCTCCCCGAACTCACGGCCCATGCCCGACTCCTTGTACCCGCCAAAGGGCGAGGAGAAGTCGATGGGCGTGCTCGAGTTCACCATGTAGGTCCCGGTACGTACCCGGCGAGCCACGCCGAGCCCACGGTCGTTGTCGGCGGTGAACACGCCGCCGCAGAGGCCGTAATCGGAATCGTTGGCGATGGTGACGGCATCGTCGTCGCTGTCGTAGGGGATAACCGACAGCACCGGGCCGAAGATCTCCTCTTGGGCGATGCGCATCGAATTGTCGACATCGACAAAGAGCGTCGGCTCCACGAACCAACCCTTATCGATGCCCTCGGGGCGACCGCCGCCCAAGGCGACCTTGGCTCCTTCGTCCTGGCCGATCTTGATGTAGCCCTCGACCCGGTCGCGCTGACGCTCGGCCACCAGCGGGCCCACCTGAGTGGCGGGATCGAGCGCGTCGCCCACCACCATGTTCCGCATCTGATCGGCCAGCGCGTCGGTCACCTCTTGGTAGCGGTGCCGGGGAGCGAGGATCCGGGTCAGCGAGATACAGGCCTCGCCATTGTTCATGATGGCGTTGGGCATCATGAGGGGAAGCGCCTCGGCCAGATTGACGTCGTCCAGCAGGATGGCCGCCGACTTGCCCCCCAGCTCCAAGCTGAACCGCTTCAGGTTGGCGCCACAAGCGGCGCCGATCTTCTTGCCTGCCGCCGACGACCCGGTGAACGAGACCTTGTTGACGTCCGGGTGGTTCACCAGGTGCTCACCGACCTCACGTCCAGCCGGGACCACGCTGAGGACGCCCTTGGGCAGCCCGGCCGTCTCCAGGATCTCGGCGAACAGGTTGGCATCCAATGGGGTCTCCGGGGCGGGCTTGAACACCACCGTGCTGCCCGACAGCAGGGCAGGCGCCAGCTTGGCCGCGGCCAGGAAGAGAGGAACGTTCCACGGAGTGATGGCGGCAACCACACCCACCGGCTCCTTGGCCACGATCACCGGGCCGAGCAGTCCGTCCTTCACCGTGTCGAACGAGAAGGTCGAGCCGAGGCCGGCGTAGTAGTCGAGGATCATGGTGGGGGCCAGAACCTGGGCCAACAGGCCCCAGGACACCGGCGAGCCCATCTCGCCGGAGATCAGCTCGGCGATGCCTTGCATGTCGTTGCGGATGGCGTCGGCCGCCTTGGACAGGACCTCGGCTCGCTCGACCGGCGTCATACGTGGCCAGGGCCCGTGGTCGAATGCGTCCTTGGCCGAGGCCACGGCCCGATCGATGTCGGCATTCTGGGCCTCGGGGACCCGACCGACGACTTCTTCGGTGGTCGGAGAGACGACGTCGATGGTGGAGGAGGACGAAGGCTCGATCCACTCCCCCCCGATGTACAGACGGTCGTACGACTTCATGGGCCCTCCTTGATTATGAAACCAGTTCTATTCCGGTTATCAGATCGTACCCACGGATGGCTCAGCCCGGGACAACCCTGGGTCTCGCCCGTCGATGGTACCGCCCGGGCCCGGCTGAATCGCCTGGCCTTCGCCCCGGGTCGAGAGAGCCTCGCCCGGGCTTGATCCCGGGTTGAAAGAGGTCGGGGCGGCCAGGTCGAGCGGTGGGCCTCGCCCGCCGGGGCGTCGGCCAGTACGCTCCGGGCACCCACAGGCGTGCTGTCGACGTTGGCCCTGGCCGCGCCAGCACCGGATCGATAAGGAGTACCCGTGCTCTCCCCTCTCGATGACTACCCGATCCACCAGATCTCCGAGCCCATGCGCTTCGTGGGGCCCTCCGACAGGAACTTCTACGACCGCTACTACTTCAACCTTCTCGGGGCCGAGGGCGTCTCGGGGACCGACGACGAGATGTTCGCCGTCATCGGCCTCGGCCAGTACCCCAACTTGGGCGTGGCCGACGCGTTCATCTCGGTGCGAACCGGTGATGATCACCGGGTCGTCCGATCCTCCAAGGTCATGGGCGCCGACCGCATGGACACCAGCATCGGCCCCATCCGGGTCGAAGTCATCGAAGGACTGCGCCGGGTCCGGGTCATCCTCGAGCCGAACGAGTGGGGTCTCGAGATGGACGCCGTCTACGACGGGTTCTCCGAGGCCCACCTCGAGGCCCGCCACTTCAACCGGCAGTTCTCCCGGGTCACCTTCGACACCTCCCGCTTCGCCCAGCTGGGCTCGTGGACCGGGTCCCTGAAGGTCGGGGAGAGAGAGGTCACCCTCAACCCCGACAAATGGTGGGGATGCAGGGACCGGTCCTGGGGCGTCCGTCCGGTCGGCGAGCCGGAGCCTCCGGGCATCCGGGCCACCGACACCTCAGGGGGCTTCTTTTGGATCTACGCCCCGGTGCGGTTCGAGGACCATGCCATCGTCACCATCATCCAAGAGGAGCCAAACGGTCGCCGAGTCATGCAAGATGCGCACCGGGTGTTCCCCGTGGGGTCCGGGCGAGAGGCGGAGTGGTTGGGGCGGCCCGAGCACAAGCTCCGCTTCGTTCCCGGAACCCGAACGGTCACCGGCCTCACCCTCTCCTATTTCGGCGCTCATGGCGAGCAGACCGCCGAGATCGACTGCGAGGTCACCTTCCCCTTCGCTCTCATGATGGGAACGGGATACGGCCTCGAGCCCGACTGGCGACATGGGATGTACCAGGGAGACCTCGTCGTGCAAGGACAGCGTTACGACCCAGCCAGTCCCGATTACAAACCGTTCGGGCTCACGGAGAACGCGGCCCGATTCACCTCGGAAGGGCAAGTGGGCTACGGCATGCTCGAGTGCGCGGTACTCGGACCCCATGAGGGGTACGGGTTCACCGGGTGGGACTGAACCGGGCGCCTCGTGGCGGTGGCCTGCACCGCCAGCGGCGCAAGCAGGACTAGCCGGCCCTCCGGAAGGCATGGGCACCCCGCGTCCGCCAGGACCGGGTTCGAGCCGGATCGGGCTCGGCGGTGACGGCTCCTTCGGCCGGCGCCTCGGCGCACGCGGCACAGAGACGGCGCCCCTCTGACAGCCAGGTCACCGCGGCCACCCCGCACCCCTCGCAGTGGAGACCCACGAAGACCCGCCGTCGAACCATCCCGCGGGAGACCGACTGCTCCTCCAGCATCGCCTGCAGCTCGGCACTGAGCACCCATTCCCCCGGAGCGTTCCTCTGTACGAGTTCGGAGTCCACCAGCTCATGAATAAGCGAGGGAAGCCGGTCCTGTGTTCGTCGATTGGGCCGAAGATGGGCTTCGTCGATGCGCTCAGGCGCCTTGCTTACAGGTTCCCGTCCTTCATCGGTTTGCATCCACCGACCTCCTCTCGGCGTCCGCCGACATCGGCGAGCCTCCTGCCGATCGGACACCCCTCTTGCATGCATTACCCCCGGCTCGGCCAATGGAACCGACCTTTCCGGGGCCTGCTACGAGCATCGCAGATTTTTCCGACAATTACACGGCGCAACCGGTCGGTCACGCCGGGTATCGGGCGTGGGCGCTCCAGGACGAGCTCAGCTCGAGGCATCGCGAGGGACGCCGGCCTCCTTGAGGCGGTCGGCCACCCAGGAAATCCCGTCGGGTTTGGCCATCTCGTCCTGCCAGCCGTCGAGGACCCGCTCCAGGTCCTCGTGGGTGGGGATGTGCCCGATGACCGACACGATCACCTGCTCGACCGGGACTTTGTCGACCTCGACATCGCCAAAGGGGGTCCACGAGCCGGCTTCGGGAACCCGCTCCAGCATCACGTACAACTCTCCGGTGTCCTCCACCCAGCTGAGCTCGTAGCGATTGCCGGTGGCGTCGTGCCACTCGGTACCCAGTTCGATCTCAGCTGATTGCCGCCGACGCTCGTCGGCACTGTAAAACTCCTCGATGTCCATCGGGCTCCTGTCATCGTTTGCCATCAGTCTTGCTGTCTGAGGTGGGGCAGGCAGGGATCGAACCTGCGACCGAGGGATTATGAGTCCCCTGCTCTAACCACTGAGCTACTGCCCCCAGCTGGATGTTTACCTCCTAGGGATGCACCCACCCGATCAACCTGTACTGATGGCTACGGGCAAAAGCGTCAGGGAGGAAACGGCCGGCGTGTGGGAGGTAGGTGTTCATGTCGGATGTGATCCTGCCACAGGCCACATTCGGCAGGTGAGCCGTTCAACGATGCAAGGCATCGCCGACGCGAGGCGATCCGAGCTCGACTCATTTCCGAGGTTCCGCAGGGGAAGCGCGGCGAAGGAAGTCGAATCGTGTCCAGATTGGTGTCTCAGCCACGGCTCGGAATGGGGTCAAGGCACCGGATGAGACCATCACGGTGGAGCGGGCCGTGCCGTCGGTCTACGTTCGCCGACCGGTTTTCGCGCCGACACCCAGGGGGATGGCTCTATGGAAGCTCGGCCTGGTCCCACTCGATTCCGTCAGTGGTCACCAACAAGAGCACATGCGCATCGGCCGCCTCGATGAAACACTGAAACTGGGTGTCAACGACACGAGCTAAGGGTGAGGATCCGGGAATGGCCTGCGCAATCACCTTGTTGACCGACTTTTGCCAGGTCATGCTCGCCGCACGGGATTTGCCATACACGGTGCCGTCGCTGCCGATCTGGACAACAACGTCGGTCCCGTTTGGAAGAGTTGCGACTGAAAGTGGCATGGCGGTGTCCTCTGATGGGGTATGCGGACTGGGAAGGCCCAAACCGACCCATTTCTCGTCGGCCAGGCTGATGTCATACAGATCCTGATGGTCGGTCCATTGAGTAGCAACCGAGCCATCAACCATGTGGGGCTCGTCGGTGTAGTCGGCGATCCAATAGTGAGGTGGAGCTACACCGGCGTCAGCGAATGCTTGTTTAACCCAGGGCCACCCATAGCCCGGCTGTCCGACGAGGGAACAGTAGACCGTCGGGTCTGCACCCCGTGCCCGTTGGCGCAGAACCCATGCCGGAGTGTCGATGGCCATGGCATCTTGAAACTCCGAGTCCAGGATGTCTGCGTCGGTACTGGTAAAGACGGCGATGGTCTTCTTGATGGCGTCCGGAAATCGGGCCCAATCCGTTGGTAGCCATTCGTAGATGCCATCCACGTAGCCGGCAACCACCTGAGCGTCGGTCGGGATTTCGCCGGGTGATGTCGAGTCGTACATCGTGACTGTGGCTGCCACGGACCCTCCTAAGTACGTCATGCCCGCGAGTGCGCCTGATCTTATTTCACTCTCTCCTTGCCGTCCTGTGACAGAACGCTGACGAGACGGTCGTCTTTCCACTCGGCTGGTCCACATTTCCGAAAGAGTGGGCAAACTTCGACGGCGACCCATCCCCGCAGAGTTTCGTGGTGGATCAGTGCCGGGGATCCCGTGTTTGGAGAAATCCCAGGGTGAGACGGGGTTTCGGACAGATCAGTCGTCGGTCAGGAGCCGGGGTGGGAACCCCCCTCGGCTGATGGGACCCCACCGATCGATCGTCACCCTGAGCAAGACCTTCCCCTGTCTGCGCATGGCTTCGCGATACTCGTCCCAATCGGGGTGCTCACCGCTGATCGAGCGGAAGTAGACGACCAGGCCCTCCACCGCCTCCGGTTGGGTGATCACCTCGGCGCGCCCGTCGACCTGTACCCATTCGCCACCGAACTCGTCGGACAGGACGCACACCGAGACCCGGTCATCCCGAGTTGCATTCCGGGCCTTGGCTCGCTCGGGATAAGTCGATACGACGATCCGACCCTCGGGGTCCACGCCCATGGTCACCGGCGAGAGCTGCGGTCGCCCGTCCTGGCGGGTGGTCGACACAACGGCGTGGTGGCGGGGTCGAATGAATTCGAGGAGCCCGTCGCGGTCAACCGTGGTATCGCGAGCAGAGGTGGGGGTCATGTGCTCAGGCTACCGAGCGGCCGGTGATCTGGCGCCCTGTCCGGCCGAACGTAGACGCGGCCGGGCGGCCGCACCAAGGTGTCGGCGTCAGTCCCCGATGTCCTCGTCGATGTCCTCGTCTGCGTCCAGATCCCAACCCTCGTCGTCCAACGACCGGGATCGCGTGCGCACCTCGTCCCCACCCACGCCGTCGGGGTCGTCGATCCCTCCGTCCAGGACGGCGAGCTGCTCAGGATCATCGAGCTCGGCACCCGCCTCCTCCAGCTCGAGGTCGTCGATGGGAAGTTGCCGGTTGCGGGGGGCCAGCGAATCGGGACTGTCGGCACTCTGCGAGCTCAACTCGTCGTCCTCGTCGAGGGCTTCATCCGCCTGCTCGAAGGTCTCGGTATCGAGCTCCTGGTCAGGGGACCAGTCATCGGACGTGCTCATGGCGTTCGGTCCTTTGCTCTCGGGTTTTCGTACTTTCGTTCGGCGAGGCGGCGGCCGTAGCGATCCTAGGAGGCAGAGACGTCCAGCGCGCCGGACTGCTCGAGTTGGTGGGTGACCTTGCGCTCCACGATGAAGGCGAGAAAGGGGACGAATCCGGCCACGACCACCATGACGATCCGCCCGAGCGTCCAATGGGCCCTGCGGGCCAGGTCGGCTCCAGCGATCAGGTAGATGATGTACAAGGTTCCGTGGATGGGACCGATCACGTTTTCGAACCCGGGGTGGCCGGCGGCCTGGAACGGTATGCCTATGAACACCAGGATCAGACCGACTCCCACGATCCAGGCCATGATCCGGTACCGGATCAGCGCTCCACGCACGTTCGCTCCTCGCTCAAGGGGTTCGTCTCCAATATGGCGGAGCCAAGCGTACCCCTGACCCCGCGGACTCCTCGTTCGGGCCATTTGGAAGCTCAGGCGTCACCGCCATCGAAGGCCTGACGGCATCCGCAGCGATTGCCGGCCGTGTGCTTAGGATAAACAAGCTGTCGCCATCCGCGGTGGCGCGACCCTGGTCGCCGGAGGCTGAGCCCGGACCTCGTCCGGACTGTCGCACCCGGTCCGTAGCGTGAGGGAGATGACGCTGCCCTTCCATTCCCAGCCCGAGCTGTTGCCCGGCGGCAACGAAGACCTCGCAGACGGGTCGGTCATGGAGTCCCCTCTTTCGACGGAGGAACCTGCCGGCCCGAAGGTGGAGATACGACACAGCACTCGACGCCGAAAGACGGCCGCCGCCCGGTGGGAGGGTGACCGAGTGGTCGTGCTCGCCCCCTACTGGCTGCGGGGAGCCGAACTGGACGAGATGGTTGACCACCTGGTGGGTCGGATACTAAAGCAGCGGCCTCACCTGCACGCCTCAGATCAATTCCTGATGGACCGGGCCGTCGAGCTGGCTGATCGGTACCTCGACGGCGTTCGGCCCGCCTCGATCCGGTGGTCGTCACGCCAGCAGATGCGGTGGGGGTCATGCACCACCACGACCCGCGAGATTCGGATCGCCGAACGCCTGCGACCGGTCCCCTCGTGGGTGCTCGACTCGGTCATCGTCCACGAGTTGGCCCACCTCCTGGTATACGAGCACTCGCACGAATTCCGCCAGCTCGAGGCGCGCTACCCGCGCCTCCACGATGCCAACATCTTCTTGGCTGGCTACACCATGGGGCTCCGGATGGACGGAGCCGACACCACAGGGCTCCGGATGGACGGAGCCGACACCACAGGGCTCCGGATGGACGCCGCCGACGCCGACGCTTACTAAACAATCTATAAAGCCGACTTGCTTAGTCGGGTTTATGGTCGTAGAGTTCTGATGTGGCATCCGTTCTCTTGGCCGACAGTACTTTTACCAACCCACCCGAGTCGGCTGCTTTTACCAACCCGCCTGAATCTGGTGCCGCCTACGCCCGGCGTCCGCGGCGAGAAATTAACCTCTTGGCCATCGCCGAGGGGTTTGCCGTCTCGGCCGCCGAGATCCCCGATTTGCGAGATGTCCCCGAGCGGCGATGGGTCCTCCTCGCCGCCACAGATTTGTTCGAGGCGTGGGCCATCGGATGGCCGCCCGGCGGAAAGATCGAGCTCCACGATCATGGCCAATCGAGTGGTGCCGTGGTCGTGGCCAAAGGTGCATTGATCGAGACCAGGATGAGCCCGACCGATCAGAGTGTGGCCACGATCGAATCCAACCACCTCGACACGGGCGGATCCCGCACCTTCGGTTCGCACTACGTACACGACATCGTGAACGTAGGTCCCCATCACGCCGTCAGCGTGCACGTGTACGGACCTAAATTGACCTCGATGAGCTACTACCGACTCTCCCCCACCGGTCGGCTGCAGACGGTCCGCACCGAGATCGTCGAGCCGGTCGGGCCTTTCGACGTCACCCGCGCTCACGACCCTTCGTGAGCGCCACCGCCGACGAGCTGGTTGACCAGGCTCGCCAGCGAATTTCCCGCGTTGGACCCGCCGACCTCGAACCCCTCGCCGCCGCCGGCGGTCTGATCGTTGACATCCGACCGGTCGCCCAGCGTGCCGAGGAGGGTGAGCTTCCCGGCGCGGTGGTCATCGAACGCAACGTGCTCGAGTGGCGGCTCGACCCGTCGGGCGATCATCGGATCTCCGAGGTCAAGGGGTACGAGCAGACCGTGGTCGTGGTCTGCTCCGAAGGCTACGCCTCGAGCCTGGCCGCCGACACCGTCCGAGCGCTGGGTTACCGGAACGCCGCTGACCTGATCGGTGGCTATCAGGCCTGGTTGGCCTGGCGGGAGACCGTCGAGCGGGCGTCGGGCGTCGAACCGGGAGTGACCAGGCCGGCCTCATAGGCTGCGATAACCGCCTGGGCCCGGTCCCGCAGTTGCAGCTTGTCGAAGATCCTGGCCACGTGGGTCTTGACCGTGTTCTCGCTGACATAGGCGGCGCCGGCGATCTCCGAATTGGACAAGCCCCTGGCCATGAGGCCGAGGACCTCCCGCTCTCGGGGGGTCAGCTGTCCCATGCGGGGATCGGGCGCCACGGTGGCGCGCCGAGCCCGACCAGCGAATTCAGCGATGAGACGCCCGGTCACCGCTGGAGCCAGCAACGCATCCCCGGCGGCCACCACCCGCACCCCTTGGACCAGGTCTTCAGGACGGACGTCTTTCAACAGGAACCCGGATGCACCCACCTCGAGCGCCTCGAACACGTACTCGTCGAGGTCGTAGGTGGTCAGGATGATCACACGGGGCCGTGTCGTCACCGAGGCCGCGGCACGGGCACTGCCCTCGCCGCCGAAGAGGACCCGGGTGGCGGCGATGCCATCCATGCCGGGCATCCGGATATCCATCAGGACCACGTCAGGGGTGACGGCGGCGGCCAGGTCGAGCGCGGCGGAGCCGTCGGCCGCCTCTCCGACCACCTCGATGTCGGCCTGGGTCTCGAGGATCATGCGGAACCCGGTGCGCACCAGCGCCTGGTCGTCGACCACCAGGACCCGGATGCTCACGCCCGCTCCCGGTCGCAGGGGATGCGAGCTCGGACCTCGAAGCCCCCGCCGGGAAGTCGCCCCGCAGACAGCTCGCCTCCGAACATAGCCACGCGCTCTTGCATGCCGATGATCCCATGACCGCCGGGCGAGGCCCTCGAGGAGCTCTCCGCCAGCGAGACGGGCGTGGTCAGGGCCCCGGAGCCTGAGTCGGTGACGGCCAGATCCAGGCCGTCCTCGTCGAAGTGCATGGCCACCCTGGTCGGCGCTCCGCCGCCATGCTTGAGCACATTGGTGAGCGCCTCTTGGACGATCCGGTAGGCAGAGAGGTCTACGCCTGGCGGCAGATCGGGGGGCATCGAGCGGGAGAGGGACACGTCAACGGTGACGCCAGCGGCCCGAACCTGGTCGACCAGCGAGCCGAGCTGGTCGAGCCCGGGCTGGGGGGCGTGGTCGACCCTGTCTTCCCCCTTGCGTAGGACACCGAGCAATCGGCGCAGCTCCGAGAGGGCCTGACGGGCGGTGACCTCGATCGAGGCCAGCATGTCCTCCGAACCACTCGGTTCGGAGGACGACGCCACCGGCCGGCTCTCGGCCACCATCCGGGCCGCTCCGGCCTGCACGGCGATGACGCTGACATGGTGGGCCACCACGTCATGGAGCTCCCGGGCGATTCGGGCCCGCTCGCCGTCAGCGGCTCGGCGGGCCTCCGCCTCCTGCTCGGCCTCCATCCGCTCGGCCCGCTCCTCCAGGTGGGCCACGTACTCCCGCCGTACCCGCAGGTTGTCCCCGATCAGCCAGGCGCCGGCGATCAGGGCCACCGGCGCCACCAGCACCTGGAACCGAAACGGCGTGGGCTGGTCCTGCACGAGGACGACGGCCACCACCCCGGCCCAGGCGACGACACCGGCTCCGATCGACCACCGCCGATCGCAGCGCGCCGACACCGTGTAGAGGGCGATCAGCGCGGCGAGGGGGGCGACGCCCCCGATCTGCCCGGTGGCCAGGGCCACGAAGGTGGCTGTGCCGCTGATGGCGAACACAGCCCGAGGGAAGCGCCGTCGCCAGGTAATGGGCAGAACCTCGGCCAGCAGGAGGACTTGGGCACCGTCCACCCGATGACCGCCCCGGGAGGCAGCGACGAACCCCACCGCCAAGAGCACGACGGCGACGGTGCCGTCGGCAATGGTCGGGTGACGGTGCAGCCACGCCCCCGGACCCCTGCGAACTCGCACAGACAAACGGTAGCCAAAGATCGCTCCGGGGACGTCACCCCCCAGGGCGATCCTCGTCTCATCCCCGAGCATGACGCCGACCCGAACGGAGGGCCGTCTCAGGCTCGACCAACGGTGGCCGCCGCGGGTCCGAATCAGTCCTCGGGGTGACGACAGCGAGCCGTCCGGCCGTCACAGTGAGTCCCATGAGCACCCCACGCCCTTCCCCCGCACCGTCACCTCGCAGTGACTTGGCCGTCGAAGTGACCGGTCTGACCAAGCGGTTCGGCGACCGCACCGTCATCGACAACGTGGCCCTCCAGGTACCCCGCGGCAGTACGTTTGGCTACCTGGGCCCGAACGGTGCGGGCAAGACCACCCTTATCCGCGTGCTCTTGGGGCTCACGCCGGCCACCACGGGGACCATGTCACTGTTGGGCATCCCCGTGCCCAGCCGTCGCACCGAGGCGCTGGCCCGGGTGGGGGCAATCGTCGACGAGCCACGGTTCCACGGCTACCTCACCGGCCGGCAGAACCTCTCGATCCTGGCCGCGGCTCGAGACCAGGCCGCTCACGCTCGCATCCCCGCCTCGTTGGAGCGTGTGCGCCTGACCGAGCGGGCCGACGACAGGGTCTCGGAGTATTCCATGGGCATGCGGCAACGCCTTGGGGTGGCCGCTTGTCTCCTTGGCGACCCCGATCTCATGATCCTCGACGAGCCGATGAACGGCCTGGACCCCGCAGGCATGCTCGAGTTCCGCTCCATGATCAAGAGCTTCGTCGACGAGGGCCGTACCGTCGTGCTGTCGTCCCACCTCCTCGACGAAGTGGAGAAGACGTGCGATGCCGTCGCCATCGTGGACAACGGCCGCGTAGTGTCACAGGGCTCGATGAGCTCGGTGATCTCCCGTGCCCCGGTTCTCCGCGTCGACTGCAGCGATCCGCAAGGGGCATCAGCCGTCGCCTGGTCCCTCCCCGTGGTCAGCGACGTGGACAGCTCAGCCGATGGCATCGTGGTCCACCTGCGGCGTGGCGCCGATGGCCGGCTGATGGCCGGCGAGTTGAACCGTCGGCTGGTCGAGACCGACGTCGACGTGTTCGGCTTGGAGCTCTCCCGCCCCACCCTCGAGGATCGATTCCTGGAGATCACCTCGACGATCGATGCGAACCGATGACCCGCCCCTTGACGTCAGGAGAACCCCGATGAGCACCACGCTGACCGCGGACCGCTACACCGCTGCCACCGCCTCTTCCAACGGCCGGCCTGATGGTGGGTGGTTCCCCGGCTCCCGGCTGATCCGGGCCGAGGTGTTGAAGCTTCGCCGTCGGCGGGGGTTGATGGCGGCGGCGTTGCTGCTGGCGCCCGGTGTGGTGATCGCCGTCTTCGTGATCCGGGCCATCTTGCACCTGGCCGAGCCGGCACACTACGGACCGGCCGGCGGCATGGATGCCTTTGCCAACATGTCCTTCGCCCTGTCCGAGCTTGGTGCGATCGTGGCCATCATGATCGGGGCCTCGGCCGGGTCATCCGACTTGAGCGCCGGCGTCTTCCGCAGCCTGGTGGTCACCGGCCGGTCCCGTTGGGCGCTCTACACGGCGCGCATCCCGGCCGCCCTGGCCGTCCTGGTTCCCATCATCGCGGTGGCCTTCGCCCTCATCTCGGTGGCCTCGGTCGCCCTTGCCGGAAACAATCCGGCTCCCTCCATCGGCCTGATGTTCTGGTCCGGGCTCTGGGTCGAGCTCGGGACCGTCGTCCTGTTCGCCATAGCCCTGGGCGTGGCCTCGGTCATCGGGACACGGTCGACCACGGTAGGCGTCCTCCTGGCCATCCAGCTGGTGCTGACCCCGATCTTCATGCGAACCTCGGGATTCGACGACATCCGACAGCTGCTCCCGGGCATCGTCCTCCGGCAGCTCCAGCCAGCAGGCCTGGGCCAGGTTGGTCCTCAGGGCGGGTTGACCATGACGGTACCGTCGATCGCGGTGCTGATCGGGTTTTGGGTCTGCGTCCCCTTGGTCGTCGGAGCGTGGCGAACGGCCCGACGGGACGCATGACGCGGCCGGTGACGGGTCAACCGAAGTCCCGGCAGCGGGAGTGCTCGATGCCACTCGTAAGCTGTGCCCATGGCCGGCCAAGAATCGATGGACTATCAGGCAGCAGGCGTTGAGGATCCAAAGGCCCGAAGGTCCCGACTCTGGCTGGCAGGGATCCTCTTGTTCTCCAGCCTCGTCCATGCCGTCGCGCCGCGTGTGTACGTCAAGCTGATTCCGGCCCGGCTGGGAAGCCCCCGGTTCTGGGTGTACGCCAGCGGGGTGGCCGAGGCGACATCAGGTGCGCTCCTCCTGGCGGCGACCCCGAGTGTCCGGCGGGCCGGCGGGTGGTCCGCCGCGGCCACCCTGGTCGCCGTCTTCCCCGGGAACATCCAGATGGCCCTCGACGCCGGTGCACCAAAGAACGCTCGGTCCGCCGCGGCGTGGGCACGATTGCCCTTACAGGCGCCGTTGGTGGCATGGGGAGTTCGCATCGCCCGTCGATACTCGTGACGGTGCGCCGTTACTCCTGATGGTGCCGTGACCGGTTGCCGGGCCGGTCGGGGCAGCGCCTAGGCGATGCCGACCGACGCTTCGAGTTCCCGGTCATCAAGGAAGGCCCACCATGCATCAGCGCCTCGGCGAGCGGCGGCCTCCACCTGATCCGGCCGGGCATCGAGCGATGCCAGCGCGTCGATGATCCAGTCGCCGTGCTCCACCTCCATGGCGGCATGCACGTCCCAGAAGGAGGTGCCCGCCTCGTCGATCTGGTAGCGGAGGCGGAGGCCCTCTGCCTTCGTCCCGGCGATCGCCGAGGCCTGGGTCTCGTAGGCCGCCAGTCCGGCCAGTCCCGCCACTGCCCCCTCGGTGACCAGATCGACGTACGTCGACGTCAGCGTGCCCGTCGCCGTCGTGGGCTCGGCCGGAGAACCACCGATGGCTGTCACGAACCGGTCGAAGAGCTCAAGATGGGGAGAGGGATTTCCCAATTCGTCGTGAAGGTTCTGCCCGACGATTGCCGCCGCTTCCACCGATCCGGAGGCAGTCAGCTGTCCTGACAGATCTTCCAAGAGCCTTGGAAGCGTCGCCTCGAAATGGCGGTACTGGGACGAATAGCGGCCCAGCTCGCCGAGGGAGAGCTCGCCTGCTTCCCATCGACGGTAGAACGGATGGGTGAGGAGCATCCTCCCGGCGAGCGCTGCCTCCAGCGCCTGCTCGATGTGATCGTGAAGACGTACCTGGTTCGTCGGCATGCCGTATCGTAGCGACCGACGGGGGTCGGGGGGAAGCTCGATCAGTGGGCGGCGACGGTGCGGCGGGCACGATGGCCGTATCGGACATCCCGATCGTGATCGTCATCCTGATATCCGCCGGTTGACCCGCCAGCGCGGTACTCCGGCTCGGAACGGGGCCCGTACTCCGGCTCGGGACGGAGATAGTGGAGCTTGAGCTCGCGCTCTTCAGCCACGCTCCGCAGATGCACGAGCACCGCCACGTAGGCGACGATGGCCACCGCGGAGATGGCACTGACGACCCACAGCAGCCGGGCGGCCGGGATCATGCCCAAGAACACGCTGGAGGCGAACGTCAGGACCAGGACCATCAACGTGGCCCTCCGGCGCTTGCGGGCACCCTGGCGACTGAAGGCATCCACCCGGTACTGATCCTGGGGCACCTGGGCGGCTGGGCGGCGATCCGACTCCACGGCGGGCACCGACGGTGCCGGCTCCGGTTCGACCAGGGGTGCGGGTCCCGGTTCGCCCAGGTAAGCCAACGCCGGCTTCGGCAATTGATCGCACCCCACAACGGTCAGCACCGGCGGCGTCGTCAACGGCGCGCCGTTCACGGTTACCGATCGCGTCGACGGCACGCTCTGGAGCCGATAGGAAGGTGGTTCGGCAGGTACGTCGCCTCCCCGGAGAATGCCGAGTTGGTGGTGGAAGTGCGAGATCGAATCCCCAGTTCGACGTCTCCGAAGCAACATGGGCACGAGAACAACCGCCCACACCACTACGAGGAACACAAGGACCATTAGCGTCAACTCCTCGACCTACCTTCCTTGTCTAAAAACCCTAACGATGGGTGTCCGGACAGTGGTGGATGGTCGGGGATGACCGCGCCGACGACAACTGCGCAACTCAGTTGCAACGCCCTCCCCGGCTGCTGCATTCGTGCCGTTGTACACCTCTTGGGAGCCGCGCTCAAACGATTTTCTAGTTCCCAGGTGAAGCCGGGTGGACAGTCTGGACGGTGTTCCGGTTGACTGCTCCGGCAATTGGCGCTACGGCGGTGGACGGTCGAACGGCCCGGGTCCGTGGTCCGGGTCTTCGCTTCGACCTCTCGCCGGCACCGGTAGACCGGGGTCGATCAGCTCTTGCTGGCGGCCGGCAGGGGCTCGCTCACCGCTCGAGCGGTCCACCGCCCGTCGGAGCGGGTCACGGTGACCGGCACCCCGAAGCACTCCGAGACCGTGGCCGAATTGAACACCTCGTCGATGGGCCCCGACACCAGCATCCGACCGCCCCGGAGCAGTGCGGCATGGGTCACGCCAGGCGGGATCTCCTCGGCATGGTGGGTCACCAGCACCAGTGGGGGAACCGAAGGATCCTCGGCCAGTGCCGCGAGACGTCCGATCAGCCGTTCCCGCGCCCCCAGGTCCAGACCGGCTGCCGGTTCGTCCATGAGCACGAGCTCCGGTTTGCCCATGAGCGCTCGGGCCAACAGCACCTGCTGGCGCTCGCCCTCGGACAACAGCCCGAAGGGGCGCTCGTCGAAGGCGGCGCCACCGAACCCCGCCTCGTGCAAGAGGCGGTCGGCCTCGGCCCGGTCGTCGTCGGTGTACTCGTTCCACCACGTCTCCAGCGCGGCGTGGCGCCCGGTCAGCACCACGTCGAGCGCCGGCAGCGTCGGTCGGAGCGCCCGGGTCACCGCCGCGCTGACCACGGCAATGCGCTGACGGAGCACGCGCATGTCTACCGTTCCCAGCCGCTCACCCAGGATCTCCACCGTCCCGCGCGTGGGCCACAAGGCCGAGCCGGCCACCCGCAGCAGGGTGGTCTTCCCCGAACCGTTTGGCCCCAGCAGCGCCCATCGTTCCCCTGCCCGAACCGTCCAGGAGATGTCGTCGAGCAGCGCGTTCTTCTCGCGCACCACGGCGACGCCCTCGAGCTGGATGGCCACAGGTTTAGGCGCGTGGGAGGACTCGGAGCTGATGGCCATGGACACAGTCTGCCGTGTGCCGTCACCGTCCCCGCGCCCCACGGGCAGATCCGGTCGCGTTCAGGTCGGTGGCGGCTCAGGGATCCCGGGCTCGATATACACCCATCTGGCGCTGGGCACCGTTGAGCGGATGGCCACCTCGGCCTGGTCGACAACCACAGCCGCCTCGCTGACCGAGAGCGCCGGATCGAAGATGACCTTGGCCCCGACGAGAAGCTCCTCAGGGGACACATGGACGGCCCGGAGGTGCACGACCCGCTCGATGCCCTCGGTCTGGGCCAATGCGTCCTCCACCGACTTGAGCTGCACATCCGATGCGGTCTCGCCCACCAGCAGGGAGACCATCTCGGTACCGAGGATCAACGAGTTCGTGCCCAGGAGGAGTCCGATGGCCAGCGAGCCGGCGGCGTCGAACACCGAGCTAC
Source organism: uncultured Acidimicrobiaceae bacterium (assembly GCA_963781305.1). Lineage (GTDB taxonomy): Bacteria > Actinomycetota > Acidimicrobiia > Acidimicrobiales > RAAP-2 > DASXMT01. The sequence goes on along the minus strand of CAWAFL010000011.1, from coordinate 39,233 downwards.
CGGTCACTGCGGTCAGGATCAACGCGACGAGGGCAAATCCCAGACCGAGGAGTGCGCCCGAATCCTCCAGGAGAAGCACGGCGAGCTCGGGGACACGGGTGGCCCGTACGAATCGGAGCCAACCTGCGTTGTCCCGTTGCTGGTTGGCTGCGCCCACCGCGGTCCGGAGCGACCAGGACTCCAGGACGATGGTCACGGCAAGGATGGCGAAGGCCACGGGGAGGTAGTCGACCGGGTGGGGATGGATCAGCTTCTCGATCCCCTCGTAGATGGAGAACAGGGCGCCCAGACCGAAGAGGATCTCAGCGACGAGGAATCCCCCGAGGAACCGGTAGGCGCCGTACCCGAACGGATGCAACAGATCGGCCCGCTGCTCCGATCGCTGCTTCCCGACCAGGAGCACCACTTGGTTCCCGGTGTCGGCGACGGAGTGGGCGAACTCGGCCACCAGGGAGCTCGATCCGGTCAGGAGGAATCCCACCAACTTGGCCGCAGCCACGCCGATGTTGGCCAGCAAGGCCACGATCACCGCCCGGGTGCTGGTGTGCTTCGACCCCTCGTCGACCTCGGTCATCATCCTCCTGGTCTCGTGGTCGGTGCGCACCGATCGTGGGAGATCCGCTCACACCGGGGGTCGAGACCGGCAGCGTCTGGGATCGTCGCCACGCCACCTACCGTACCGGTCCCATATGGCTGGGTTCGGGCGATGCCGGTGCCCTCGCCGTGTCGCCAGTGCCGGGCCATGATGGGGCGTGCCGACTGATGACCACTACCTGCTCGACAACCAGCAATCCGAGGCGGGAGTTCGTTTCGACGCCTTGTCGACGCTGTTCAACCCCCCGACCTTCCGCCATATCGCCGACCTGGGCATCACCGAGGGTTGGCGATGCTGGGAGGTGGGCGCCGGTGGCCCCAGCGTTCCCACCTGGCTGGCCCAGCAGGTCATACCGGGTGGTCACGTCGTGGCCACCGACATCGACGTGTCCTGGCTGGACGGTGATGGTGGTGAGCAGCCCTACTCCGTCCGTCGCCACGATGTCGGGGTGGACGCACCGCCCGCCGGCCCGTTCGACCTTGTGCACGCTCGGCTGGTGCTGGTCCACGTTTCCCAGCGCGTCGAGGCGCTCGCCGCCATGGCCAGTGTCGTCCGCCCGGGAGGGTGGCTGGTGCTCGAAGAAGCCGACCCCGCCCTTCAGCCTCGCGTCTGCCCGGACGAGTACGGCCACGAGCAGCGGCTGGCCAACCGGCTCAAAGACGGGTTCCGGACCTTGATGGCGGCTCGGGGAGTCGACCTGGCCTATGGGAGGACGCTGCCCCGCCTGCTTCGCCAGGCTGGACTGGTCGATGTCCGAGCAGACGCCTTCTTTCCCATGACCGGGCCGGCCTGCGAGCAGTTGGAGCTGGCTACCGTGGCCCAGATCCGCCAACGCCTGGTGGCTGCGGGCGCCGCGACGGACGAGGAAATCGACCAGCATCTCGCCAACGTGTCGGCCGGGGGCATGGATCTCGCCACATCGCCCATGATTTCGGCCTGGGGACGCAAGCCGGTCGGGGCTCCTTAGCTGCCAACTGGGCTCACCACGACAGCCGGTGAATATGTTCGTTACAGTCGCGACACCGGCAACCCCACGAGGAGCACCCGATGACGCTGCCCGCACCACCGCAACCGCCCATCGCTCCGGGCGTCGGTCGCATCGGCAAGCACCGCAACGTGATCCTGGTCTGGTTGATCTGGCCGATCATCACACTCGGGATCTACTCCCTCGTGTGGTGGTACAAGATCAACCGCGAGACCCACGACTTCGACCGGCGTATTGACGTATCGCCGGGCGTGGCCGTGTTGGCCATCGTCCCCGGTTTCATCCTCCTCGTCCCGCCGTTCGTCACGACCTTTCGCACCGGCAAGCGCATCCAGCAGGCCGAGTTGGCGGCGGGGATACCCGATCCCATCAGCCCGGGGCTTGGTCTACTCCTGAGCTTCATCCTGAGCCTGCACGTCATCTACATGCAGAGCCACTTGAACGGGCTCTGGGCCGTCTACAACAGTCCAACCGAGGGCACCGAAGTCCAGCTGCAGGCCTAAGCAGTCCGACCCGCCTTTAGCCCAGGTGCCGAGGAAGGCAGCTGCACGTTGAAGCGGAACGAGACAGGCATAAACAGTAATCGTGGTCGTCAATGGCAGCGGCAGCAAGGCGCGGTCGTTGCGGCGCCTGAATTGCCGATCACTCGCGGCATTCGTGGCCTCGACACACCATTCGATCCGGTTCCAGCCCGGTTCGCTGATTTCCGGAACGTCTTGCACTCTTACCGCTTCCGTCGGCCCCCTGGACAGCCCCAGCGCCCGTATAGAAACGAACCTTGACCTTATTGGTACGCCGGTACACGGCTCTACGGGCGTCACACTTCGCCTGTCCTTCGACGCCGTCGTTCTTGACCGCCTCGACGTTTCCCAGGTCTCGAGCCCCTCGATAGAGGGCTTCGGAAGGTCCGCTTACGTGCCATCAGTTTCCTATGGGTGTCACGACCGGGGTCTAAGTCGTGGGGTGGGGGGGGTCCGAGCCTTCCCGACAGTCTGGACTCTTTGTTGCGCGTCGACTACGGTCCGTGGTAGCTGAAAATTAGTCGACTACGGTCCGTGGTGGCGGAAGAACACCTGGGGGGAAATGTTGAATCTCAGTCGCTTTCGTGCGCGCCGTCTGGCCACAATCGGGTTCGCATTGGCGACGGCGGTTGGGGTGCTGATCCTGCCTTCGACTCCGTCGGGAGCCAACCCGGTCTACTCGCCCACTCCCGACCCAGGAACCGTCCCGATTATCTACACGGTCAATACGATCCAGCACATCACGGTCAACGCCGCCGAAGCGACAACATGGCCACCCGTCATCGGCCAGACCGACTTCGTCCGGTGGGACTTCAACCTCCAGGAGGACATCACTGGCGGGAAGGTCGTCGTCGATTTCAAGGGTCCCAACAACGTCCCGATCTCTTTCGCCTATCCCGTCTGCGGAACGCCAGCCAACAGCCGAACGGCGGTCATTCCTGCCTCTGGCCCGAACGTGTGGGCCGGGCCATTCGCGTGGCCGGTGGGCACCCCCGCAAGCACCGATCCCGCCGTCTCCTGTCCCATCACGGCCGGCGACTACGACACCGGCCTGGTCCCATTCACGATTCCCGACACCGTCCAACCGGGATCCTATTCCGGGACAGTCCAGGTGGCCGACCAAACCGGCGGGGTGATCTTCAAGACCAGCTGGCAGATGGTGCTCAACCAGCCGGCACCGACGACGCTGGCCTTGTCAGCGTCGCCCAACCCGGCCACGTTCGGTTCCCCGGTCACCTTCACTGGGACACTGAGCGGTGGTCTGGCCAGCCCCAATGAGCCGTTGGGATCGATCTCGCTCGGCGCCTACACCGATCCCAGTTGCCACAACCTGGCCTTCACCCTCGGCGTCGACAACAACGTCAACGCCGGGAATGGGACCTACACCATCGGGACGACCACGCCAGCGGCACCGGGCACCTACTACGGCAGTGCCTATTTCGCCGACAGCGACGGGTTCAACTCCAGCGCCAGCAGTGGCTCCTGTCAGCCGATCCTCGTGGTCAACTCGGTACCCACGTCGACCGTATTGACGGCTTCGCCCAACCCAGCCAATCCAGGGCAAGGCGTCACCTACACGGCTACGGTCTCGCCCATACCGTCCACCGGCGCCGTGACCTTCACCGATAGCGGGAGCACAATCGCCGGCTGTAGCGCAGTGCCTGTCTCGGCCGGTGTCGCCCTGTGCCACGGCCACTACGCCACCGCCTCCAACCACACGATCGTTGGCACCTACAACCCGGGAGTGGGCTACCTCGGCTCCACATCGAACCCGCTCGGCGAGACGGTGACCTTGTGCAGAGCACAATTCTTCGGCTGCAATCTGAGCTCGGCCAACCTGCAAGGGGCGAACCTTTCCGGATTCAATTTTTCAAGGGCCAGTCTCGCCTTTGCCAACCTCAGCGGTGCGAACCTCCAGGGGGCAAACCTGACCTTTGCCAACCTCAGCGGAGCGAACCTCCAGGGGGCAAACCTGACCTCGGCCAACTTGTCCTTTGCCAACTTCAGCGGGGCCAACCTGCAGGGTGCGAACCTGAACGGATCGAACCTGTTCGACGCCAACTTGACCAACGCCAACCTGAAAGGGGCCACCACCACCGGCGGCGCCTTCTACTCGATCAAGTGGTCGAATACGACCTGCCCGGACGGCACGAACAGCAATAGCCAAGGAGGAACGTGCGTCGGGCATCTGTAGGCGGCTGAGCAGCTCCGCTCGCCGCTCGAGGCGTCCGACCCCGTCTTCCACCCATTCATCGCCGTATGAGTATTCGCGGGGCTTCGGCTAGGCGAGGCGGCGGCGCTCCAGGTGGGCGATATCGACTTTGGGGTCGCACTCTGTATGTGGTCCGTCAGGTCCAGCGTGAGAGTTGCATGGTCTTCGCCACTGTTTGGCAGCGGTCCGATCAGCGCAGCGTGCGATGTCGTGACCGTTCAGAGGGCTTTGGGTCATGCCCGAGCCACCACGACGCTGAATACGTACTCACGCCTCTGGCCCACTGCCGAGGACCGCACTCGGAACGCGGCAGAGGCAACGCTCGCAAATCGAACAACCCCGCGGACTCTGTGCGGACTTCCGAGGTAAACTAGTGCGCTGAACTGGTCATATATCGACTACGACACGTTGAAGCGGAACTCCACCACGTCGCCGTCTTGCATGACGTAGTCCTTACCCTCAACGCGGGCCTTGCCCGCAGCACGGACGGCGGCCACCGACCCGGCGTCCATCAGATCCTGGTAACCGACGATCTCTGCCTTGATGAAACCGCGCTGGAAGTCGGTGTGGATGACGCCGGCCGCTTCTGGGGCGGTGTCCCCGATGTGGATCGTCCACGCCCGGGACTCCTTGGGCCCGGCGGTCAGGAAGGTCTGCAGACCCAGGGTCCGGAAGCCCACATGAACTAGCTGCACCAAACCCGAGTCCTCCTGTCCGTACCCGGCCAGGAGCTCCGCCGCATCCTCGGGATCCAGTGCTGCTACCTCGGCCTCGATCTGGGCGCACACGACCACCGACTCGGCCGGGGCGACCAGTGCCGACAGCTCGGCGCGCAGCGCCCCGTCAGTCAGACGGCCCTCGTCGACATTGAAGACGTAGATGAAGGGCTTGGCGCTCAACAGGTGCAGGTCGGCCAGCAGCTCCAGGTCGACCTCGCCGGCCGCGGCGGCATCTGCGATGGTCCGACCCGAGTCCAGGATGTCCCGGGCCGCCGTCGCTGCATGCAGCGCCGGTACCAGTTCGGGTTGCTTGCGGACCTCCTTGGTCAGCTTGACCAAGCGGTTGTCTACCGTCTGCAGGTCGGCCAGGATCAGCTCGGTGTTGACGGTGGCGATGTCGTCGGCCGGCTCGATGGCCCCGTTGACGTGAATGACATCCGGGTCGGAGAACACCCGAACCACCTGGCAGATGGCGTCGCTCTCCCTGATGGCGGCCAAGAACTTGTTGCCCAGGCCCTCCCCCACCGATGCCCCGCGCACGATCCCGGCGATGTCGACGAAGGTGACGGTAGCCGGGACGATCTCCTCGCTGGCGAACAATTCGGCCAACTGGGTGAGCCGCTGGTCGGGAACCGCCACCACGCCCACGTTGGGTTCAATCGTGGCGAAGGGATAGTTGGCGGCCAGCACCTCGTTCCGGGTCAGGGCATTGAACAGGGTCGACTTGCCCACGTTGGGCAGACCGACGATGCCGATTGACAATCCCACAGGTGCTTCCTCCAGCGTTAAAGGGCCGAAGAGAAAGCGTAGGTGATCGGGAAGTGGGTCCGAACGGGCCGCTGCCAGCGGGGTCGGTGCAGGCTCCGGCGACCGGTCAGGCGGGCGGCGCCCTCAATCAACCGACGACGGCACTCCCGGATGCATGGCTCGGGACCCGGCACCCGCCATCGATGTCGAACACCTGGTTGAAGCGGCCCAGCGCCAACCACGACGCCACGCACAAGGCGAGATCGACCAGCTCATCATCGGTGAAGTTGTCGTGCAGGCGCTGCCAGAGCTCATCGTCCATGCCCAGGTGGTCGGTGGCGTACCGCTCGGCGAACTCAGCGGCCAGCCGTTCGCGTGGGCTGAACCCGGACCATTCGGGATCCCGGCCGACCTTGTCGTAGAACTCCTCGGGGACGGCAGCGGGGTCGTCCGACCAGCCGGGCACGTCCCTCGCCGTGCGCCAACCGGTGCAGATCGTGCACTCGTTGATCCGGGCCAACGTGATGCGGGCCGCTTCGAACTCCCGGAGCCCAAGGGACGACTTCTCGTACACGGCGCTCGAATAAGCGCCCGCAGCAGCGGTGAGCGACGGAGCCAACTCGCTCCAGGTGTAGACGAGCGGGTCCTTGTCTGCGGGAACGGTTATGCGGGGCATGGGCGGGGCTCCTCCCCTCGGGTGTTCGGTTATTCAGACTCTACGGCGTCGCCTGGGCATCAGGTTGGGGAACACGTCGACCGATCCGGCCGGCCAACCCCGTTACATATTGGTTCCAGAGCCGGTCCCCGATCAACCACAACCACAGCTCGCGCTGGGTGTCGATGACGGTGGCCACGAACTCCTCCCGCCCGAACCCAATCGGCTCCAGCGTCGGTTGCCACAGGTTCCATAGCCAGACCCCGACGGAGTTGTCGTCACTGAACCCCTCGCGCCAGTCTCGACCGTCCAAGAGCGCGTCCCGCAAGCCCTCGCCCAGCTCCACCGGCTCATCCGGCAGCACCAGCTTCTGGCCGCCGGGCAAGTTAACGAATTCCACCGGCGCCAACCGATCTACCGGGGTGACGTTGGCCACCGGCTCCACCAGTCTCAGGGGGTCCGCCTTCTTGGGGGGGCCACCCTTCCGGCCCGGAGGTCGGGGCTGCGTCCGGCTCATCGGTCGATCACCACTGGGGCCCGATCGGTGCCCGAGTAGGTGCGGAGGTGCTCCTCGAAGTCGATGAATAGAGGGCCATCCGGGTCGAGCTCGCGCTGGAGGCTCTTCAGCGCCACCTTCTTGTCGTAGTTGTCCAACTTGACCAGCGCGGCCGGATTGTCGAGCTCGCGGAAGTCGAGGCGTCCGCGGGCGTTGTCCAGAGCCACCCGGCCCCGTTCGGTCCGCACCAGCACGCTCGACCATCCCTCCATCGACCCCACGCTCCCCACCGAGAGGTCGGCGCTACGACCCAGGAAGTCGGCGCACTCGTCACACCCCTTGAGGGCCACGTCGTGGAAGTCCTTCACCGGCTCGTCCACGGCGACCTGGCCGTCTCGGTACTCCACGATCATCCGACCGTGGATGACGTCGACCTTGCTGACCCGGTCCAAGTCGATCCGGCGCTCGTCGCGGAGCTTGCGCAGCATCAGACCCTCGTAGTCGAAGCTCTTGGTACACAAGAGGGCGATGGTCAACACGATGGCATCGACCCGGTGGACCCCGGTCGACCAGCGACGGGACTGCATGGCCCGAATCCCCTGGATCTCGCACGGGGTACCCACCACGGCGAGGCGAGGCTTGGCCGGCAGGTTGTAGGGGGTGAGATCGAGGCCAGCCAACGCCATGGTCTGGTTGTAGAAACTCCCGGCAGCGTCGAGGATCTCCTGGGCCGTGGTGGCCACGGTGGGGATGCCCTTCCACGGCTCATCGGGGTCAGAGCTGGGCTTGGACACGAGGGCACCGTCGATGTCGCCGGCGGCCAGCGCCGCTATCAACAGGGCGGACACGACACCCCCGTCCTGCGCGTCGTCGGGGCGCTTGCCCGCCCGCACGGCATACGAATCGAGGACGGCGCCCAGACCGTCTCCTGGGGGGCCACCGGTGATCGTCCAGTAGGGGTCGGCGGAGTCGGCCCTCACCACTGTCTCGGCAAGCAACGGCTCCCGGGCTTCGAGGTCCACGTTGGCATCGGAACCGTCGTCGACCGCCATGGGCGTGGACGGAGGCCAGAGCGCTTCGTAGCGCAACCCGCCCCGGGGACAGAAGTCCCAGCACAGCGAACAGCCGGTGCACATCTTCACCAGCTCGGGCAAGAAGGTGTCCTCGTTCACACCGATGGAGTTGGACGGGCACACCGCTACGCACGTCCCGCACTGGATGCAGCGATCGGCCTCGACCACCGCGGCCTCGAGCTCCCAGAACCACGTCTTGCCCGGCGGCTCGGTGATCCCGTTGACCTCGTTGCGGATACGGAAGCCCTTCATCGCGCCGTCTTTGTTCGCGCTGTCTGCGCGCTCGCTATTTTGGCCGGCGCCTTTTCGGCCGTCGCCTTTTTGGCCGTCGGGGCCTGGCTTGCCGTCGTCTTCTTGGCCGGGGCCTTGCTTGCCGTCGTCTTCGTGCTGGCGGCCTTTTTGTTAACGGGTGCCTTCTTGTTAACGGGGGCCTTTTTGGTGGGTGCCTTCTTGGTGGTCACCCTGACCGGCGTACCCACGCCCGACTCCGACAACGTCCGGCGGAGGTCCTCACCGGAATTGCGACGGGCCCAGTTGTAGAACGGTTCGTCGGCTCGTCGCTCGGTCTGATAGCGCCGGACCAACCGGAGCATGGCATCGGGAACGTCGTTGACCGGTCGGGCGCTCTCCACCCAGTCGATGAACCCCGAGTCGGTCCCGAGGGAGCCGCCCAATCCGATATCCACCGCTTCGGACAGGTGGTTCCCGACATGGGCCACCGCACCGCGGAACCCGACGTCGGCGATCTGCGGCTGCGCACACGACGCCGAACATCCCGAGAAGTGCATCCGGATGACTCCTGCATCCTCCCGGTCAGCGGACCGGCCAGGAACCGGCCTGGCCCCCACCGGCTCGCCGGCCAGCTCCTTGTCCAGGAATCGGGCCCACTTGACGGCGCGCTCTTTGGTCTCGACGATGGCGTAACGGCAGAATTCGGTCCCCGTGCATGCCACCACGCCCCGGGAGAACGGGCCGGGAAAGGGCGAGTACTTCTGCAAAAGGCCCTCGGCCAGCAGATCGTCGAGCCGCTCCTCGGGCACGCCGGTCAAGATGAAGTTCTGATCGGTTCCCGTCCGCACGGTGCCGTCGCCATAGGTCTCGGCCAACCGGGCCACCTCGACCAACTCCAGCCCCGACATCCGACCGACCGGCACCGAGCAACCCACGTACACCAGGCCAGGCTCCTTTTGGGCGTGGACGCCTACGTGGTCGCCGCGGTAGCGCTTGGTCAGGTCCTCGCCTGCGGTGGCCAACTCGAACTTGGCCCGTTCGGCGATCGCCTGCCGAAATCCCTCTGGTCCTAGCTCCTGGACCAGGTAGCGCATGCGGGCCAAGCCACGGTTCTCGCGGTTGCCCAGCTCACCGAAGGCTTGGGCGATGGCCCGGGTGAGCTCGACGGCCTGGTCTTGGCGCACGAAGATGTCCAGGTCAGAAGCCATGCGCTCACCGTCTGACAGGCCACCGCCGGCCAGGACGTTAAAGCCAAGCGTGCCGTCATCGGCTCGGGCCGGCCACAGGCCGATGTCGTTGATCTCGGCCTGGGCACAATCCTCGATACACCCGGTGATGCTGATCTTGAACTTGCGGGGCAGGTTGGCGTAGTCACGATTGCCGGTAAAAAAAGCGGAGACCTTCTGAGCAATGGGCAGGCCGTTGAACGCCTCGTGGCCGTCCACGCCGGATACCGGGCAGCTCAATACGTTGCGCAGTCCGTCGCCGCAGGCCTGCAGCGTGGTCAGGCCCACATCGTTGAAGCGCTGCCAGATGCGGGGCATGTCTTCCATGCGGATCCAGTGCAGCTGAATCGACTGGCGCGTGGTGATATCGGCGTACTTGGCCCCGAAAACCGCGCTCTCGGTGCCGTCCGGTCCTTCGCCGAAGGCGTCGGCCGCCACACCGATGGCCCGGAACTGGGCTGCAGTGAGAAAGCCGCCGGGAACCTTGATGCGCAGCATGAAGGAGTCGCCGCCCTGCTTTTGCGGATAGATCCCGGCCCACTTCAGCCGCTCGACCTCTCCGGGGATGGTGGCGATGGCCCCGGGCCCCTCCTTCGAGTACCGATCGAGGATGGCCCCGATGACCTCGTAAGGATGGCGCTCGAGCTTTTGCTGTTCGACCAGGCTCAGCTCGCCGATCGTCCGGTAGGGGTCGACGAACTGCATCGACCGCTCATTGCCCCGGAGCTGCATCCCATAGAGGTTGTCCTTGTCCCTTGCCATCAGGTGTGCAGTCCGCACTCGACCTTGTCGGTGCCCGACCAGCGTCCTGCCCGGGGGTCCTCGCCCTCGGCCACCGGCCGGGTGGTGGGGGCACAGCCGATGGACAGATATCCCTGCGACAGCAACGGATGGCGCGGAATGCTGTGATCGGCCTCGTATCCGGCGATGTCGGCGTCGGTCCAGGTGGCCAGGGGATTGATCTTGACCATCCCCCAAATTCTCGTCGTAGGAGACGATGGGCGTGGCCGCCCGCGTCGGCGCGTCCACCCGCTTCAGCCCGGTCAGCCAGGCCTCGTTGCCGGCCAGGGCCTTCCGCAGCGGGCGCACCTTGCGGTACTCGCAGCACTGGGCCGAGCCGCAGGGGAAGTCCTCCGCCCCGGCCACCGGCTTGGTCACGGTCAGGTTGAGGTCGTAGCGGGCCCGAATGGCCTCGACGTACTCGAGGGTCTCGGGAAAGTGAGCCTCGGTGTCCAAGAAGACGACCTCGATTCTGGGGTCGACGGCCACAGCCAGGTCCACAATGACCGCATCCTGGAACGAGCAAGCCAACGCCAGGTGGCCCCCGAAGCGTTCGACGGCCCAGGCGATCACCGATCCGGCCGCCGCCGACTCGAATTCCGCCGACCGCTCGGCCAGCTCGGCCCGGAGCGTCGTCAGCTCCGTTTCCGACGGTTCGGTCTGGAGCTCAGTATCACTCGACAACTGGCACTCACTTTCGATCAACGGGCCGTCCAACCCTGACCGATCGTCGCCGCTGGTGAACGGGCTGACGGCCGTGGATTGGGTCGGCTCCGGCGCCCGGAAAACGACGCCATTCCCTAGTATGTCAATAGGCTTTCATCCTGGTCAGCGCCCCGCCGGACACCCGGGACGGACTCTACCCGCCTTGCTCGGACCACCTGTTTCGGAGTATACATGACTAAGTAGATCAAGTTTTCGGACAATCGGTTCCGCGGCCCCGCAGCCCAGCCCGAGGAACCAGGAAGGCCCCCTACGCTGTGACAACGATTCTCGACCCCGTTGCCCTCTCTTCCACGGTTGCCACCGCGCCCGGGGTGGACCACCTCGACCTCCTCGAGGCCCACTCCGTGTTCATCATGCGGGAAGTGGCTGCCGAGTGTGAACGCCCGGTGCTGTTGTTCAGCGGGGGCAAGGACTCGGCCGTCCTCCTCCGCCTCGCCGAAAAGGCATTTCGCCCGGCTGGCTTCCCCTTCCCCATCATGCACGTGGACACCGGGCACAACTTCCCCGAAGTCATCGATTTTCGCGACCGAAGGGTCGCCGAGCTGGGCGAAGAGCTACTGGTGGCCTCGGTCCAGGAGTCGATCGACACCGGTCGGGTGGCCGACCCGGGCCCCGGAGGCATGCGGAACCGTCTCCAGACCACCGCCCTGCTCGACGCCATCGCCAAGTACGGCTTCGATGCGGCCATCGGCGGAGCGCGTCGTGACGAGGACAAGGCCCGGGCCAAAGAGCGGGTGCTGTCCTTTCGGGACACGTTCGGGCAGTGGGACCCAAAGCGGCAACGGCCTGAGCTCTGGCAGCTCTACTCGGGCCAGGTGCAGCCGGGCGAGAGCCTCCGGGCCTTCCCGCTTTCCGACTGGACGGAGCTGGACATCTGGCAGTACATCGCCCGAGAGTCGATCGAGCTGCCTTCCATCTACTACGCCCACAAGCGCTCGGTCATCGAGCGTGACGGTATGTTGCTGGCCGAGTCGGACTGGGTGAGGCCGGGTCCCCAGGAGACGGCCGTGACCGAAACCGTTCGCTTCCGGACTGTCGGAGATGCCACCTGCACCGGAGCGGTCATCTCCGATGCGATGACCGTCGACGAGATCATCGCCGAGGTGGCACTCTCCCGGGTGTCCGAGCGAGGGGCCAGCCGGGCTGACGATCGGTTCTCGGAGACGTCCATGGAGGACCGCAAGCGCGAGGGGTACTTCTAGCCCATGGCCGCAGCCTCGGACGGCGCGGCCGCCGTCACCGAATCGTCCCCAGAGCCCGTCATGGACCTCCTCCGCTTCGCCGCGGTGGGCTCGGTCGACGACGGGAAGTCGACCCTCATCGGTCGTCTCCTGCACGACACCAAGCAGCTGTTCGACGACCAGTTGGAGGCGGTCGCCACCGCGTCACGGCGACGGGGTGCCGTCGGCGTTGACCTCTCGTTCGTGACCGACGGGCTCCGGGCCGAGCGCGAGCAGGGCATCACCATCGATGTCGCCTATCGCTACGCGGCCACACCGGAGCGGAAGTTCGTCATCGCCGACTGCCCCGGTCACGTCCAGTACACCCGGAACATGGCCACCGGGGCCTCGACCGCCGACCTCGCCCTCGTGGTGGTCGATGCGGCCAAGGGGCTCCGCGAGCAGACCCGTCGCCATGTGTGCATCGCCGCGCTCCTCGGAGTCCGCCAACTCATCGTGGCGGCCAACAAGATGGACCAGATCGCTTGGGACCGGGACGCTTACGACCAGGTGGTCAAAGACATGCTCGTGCTGTCGGCCCGGCTCGGCATCGAGTCGTGCACGGTGGTGCCCGTCTCGGCCCTCTACGGCGACAACGTCGCCGACCGGTCGGATGCCGCCCCTTGGTACGGCGGCCCCACCATCCTCCAGGCCTTGGAACAGGCACCGGCCGGTGCATGGGCCGGGGTGCACGGTGCCCATCACGGTTCCGCAGCTCGCCTGCCTGTCCAGTGGGTGCTCCGCCAGCCCGGCGGGGGCCGGAGCTACGCCGGGATGGTCAACGGAGGCCCCATCCGGCCCGGGGACGAAATGGTGGTGCTGCCCGGTGGCCAGCGGACCACGGTGACCACCGTCGAGACCCTCGACGGTCCCCTCGATGAAGCGGCCGTTGGCCTGTCGGTGTCGGTGCGCCTCTCCGATGACGTGGACGTCAGCCGGGGAGACATCCTGGCCGCCGCCGACGATCCACCCGAGGTGTCGTCTGAAATCGAGGCCACGGTGTGCTGGTTCGACCAGCGGCCACTGTCCGCCGGCGATCAGTACCGGGTCAAGCACACGACCCGGATCACCCCGGCCCGCGTGCTCAAGGTGACCGGGCGGCTCGACGTCAACGACCTGGAACTGTCTCCCACCGAGTCCCTGAGCGAGAACGACATCGGCACGGTGATACTGACCACCGCCACCCCGCTCGCCGCCGACCCGTATCAGCGGAACCGCATCACCGGCAGTTTCGTGTTGATCGACCCCGCCACCAACGCCACCGTGGCGGCCGGCATGGTCGGCCCCCCCGACGTGACCCCAAGCCCCGACTGAGGGCGGCATCGATGCCCCACGGCTCGCCCCTCTACCCGGTGGCCCTGGTCGTGGACGGCCGCCATTGCCTCGTGGTGGGGGGCGGACCAATCGCCACCCACAAAGCCGAGGGGCTGCTCGGCTGCCATGCCCACGTGACGGTGGTGGCCCCTCAGATCACCGAGCGCCTTCGCTTGCTGGCCAAAGAGGGGGCCTCGGCCGCTTCAGCAACATCTGCGTCAGCCAAAGCCGCATCAGCAGAATCTGCATCAGCAAAGGCAGGGGCTGACGCACAGTTGGTCCTCGAGGAGCGCCCCTACCGAGCAGGCGAGGCCGCCGACTATCGGTTGGTCATCACCGCCACCGGGGATCCCGAGGTGGACCGGGCGGTGGCGGCCGACGCCGAGGCCGCGGGCATATGGGTGAACAGTGCCGATGACGTCGACAACTGCACCTTCATGCTGCCGGCCGTGCACCGGGACGGGGACGTCACCGTGGCCGTCTCCACCGGGGGGGCCAGTCCGGCCCTGGCCGGCTGGCTGCGAGATCGGGCTGCCGCCGCGATCGGCCCCGAGGCAGGGACCCTGGCCGTGCTGCTCGACGAGGCCCGGCGGAACGTCCGGGCCGAGGGCCGATCGACCGAGGCCACCGATTGGTCGGCCATTCTGTCCGGCCCCTTCGTCGACCTCGTCCGGTCCGGTCGCCTTGACGAGGCCCGCGCCCTCTTGCAGACCGCGGTGACGGAGGGGTCCAGCCGCTCGTAACCATCGGCCTGGCGCTCACCGCCACCGGGCGGGCTTGGTGGCGCCGGTCGGTCAGTGCTCCTCTATCGCCAGGACCTGGCGGTCGGTGATCTCGTACTGGGCCGCCCCGGCGCCGGCGAGCCGCGTGAGGTACCGCTGGGTGAATTCCTCCTCGTACGGGGCGGCGCGGTGGGCATCGAAGGCCTCCACGGATTCCCAGCACTCGAAGAACCGGAACGAACCTCGATCGGCGAGGTCCTCCGCGTACCAGTACTCGATGCAACCCGCGTCGGCCAGGCTGCGCTCGGTCACCCAGGCCAAGCCCTCGATCACCTCGTCGCGGTCCTCGGGCTTGAAGCGCAAGATGCCGCTTATAGCCAGCATTGGTTCGGTTCTCCTTGTGCTCGGGCGTCCTCTCGGATCGGCACCTGGTGACGACCCCGAGGCGTCTCCCGACTGTACTCACAGATGATGTAGCGGGACTCACAGACGATGTGGCGGACTCGACCCGATCTGTCGAGGACTCGACCCGATCTCGAGGATCTTCGAAGATCCGGACGGCACGAGTCAGACGCTCGGATATCGGTCGAAGCAATGACAGCTATCAGTCGATCCGATCGAGGTACGGGCAGTGACGGCAACCGCTCTCGCAGCACGTGCCGCGGGCGGCAAGGGTGGCGGCGGTGAGCACGAACAGGCCCGTCTGAGGGTCGGCGTAACCCGGCTCACCGTCCATCACCGCGGCGGCGTGGGCCTCGAGGATGGCTCGGTAGTCGGACCGGTTCGGATCCAGGCGGTCCCGATGCGGCAGTGGCGGGTGGTGGTAGGTGCCTTCGGAGTCGTTCACTGCTTCAACACCCTCCTACGGCTTGGCCACCATGATCACGACTGCCACGACGAACACGACCATCATCGCCGCCGAACTGGCCACCACCTGCCGCATCAGTGACCGTTGCCCAGCATTGTCGGGTGAACCCTCGCTGACCAGGCGTTGAAGCCGGCGCTCGGCCGGCCATACCACCATCTCCCCGGCTAGGGCCGCTACCGCCCACAGGGCCAGGCCGCCGAGCACCCAGAGATCGTTATACGACCACTGGCCGTGGCTCATGGCGACCAGGGCGACCCCGAGCACCGGAACCAGGAACGTGATCCGACCCGCCCAGTTCACCCCGGGCTGGTAGTAGCGGAGCACCGATACTGAGGGAGCTCCGGGGCGCCTCAGCAGTAGGGCGTAAACGCCGGCGACAGCAACGGCACCAAAGCCGACGACGGCCGTCAGGACGTGGCCCAACAGCACCACGTCGTACGCTGCGCCACGGTTGGACGACAGGGCGAAAAGAGCGGCGCCGGCTGGTTGCATCCCGGGATTCTGGCATTACCACCCAGCTTGCGTGGCTCGGCGATACCCCATAGCACAACGACCTCCCAACCATTGATACGTTGGTGGTGTGCACTTCGCACCGATCGGCATGTCCGATCGGGGATCGGCGGCGGAGGGCCAAGAGAAGAGGACCCAGACCCACATCGACTGTTACGGGATCGCACATGGAAAACATCCACCCCGCATGAACCAACTACGTCTTGACCCCCTGACCGGCCGGTGGGTGGTCGTGAGCACCGACCGAGCACAGCGCCCCCGAGCATTCGCCCCGCGCATGGTCCCGACCCAAGCCGACACCAGCCGGCCCTGCCCGTTCTGCCCCGGGAACGAGGAGTCCACCCCGCCCGCATTGGAAACCTACGGCCCCGAAGGGCGCTGGCGGGTCCGGGTCGTGCCCAACCTCTATCCGGCGTTCGAAGGCGACGAGCCCTTCGTGGTCACCAACCGGGGCCCGATCTTCACCCAGGCCTCCGCCGGAGGGATCCACGAAGTCCTGGTCCTCTCCCCCGACCATCAGGCCTCGTGGTCGATGCTCAGTGACGAACAGGCCGCCATGGTCATGGCTGCCATCCGCGATCGGATCGAGGAGCACTCGCACATCCCCGGTCTGCGCTACAGCCAGGCCATCGTCAACGCGGGCCGGGAAGCGGGGGCTTCGATCGAGCATCCCCACGGCCAGCTGCTCGGCATGTCCTTCGTTCCCCGCGAGCTCGTGGAGGAACAGGCCGGGTTCGCCCGGTTCGCCGGTCGGTGCCTCTTGTGCACCGCCGCCGATGCCGAGGAGGACGTCGGTTACCGGGTCGTCTACGCCGACGAGCGGGTGGTGGTGATCTGCCCGTTCTGGAGCGGGATGCCCTACGAGATGCTGGTCATCCCCCGCGCCCACGGGCCCCACCTGCACCACAGCCCGCCCGCCGATCTGGCGGCCGTGGGCCGTGCCCTTCGTCAGGTACTGGGTCGTCTCCGCGAAGTGGCGGGCGACGTGGCCTACAACCTCGTGTTCCATTCCGCCCCCTACCGGGCGCCCGAGCCCTACCACTGGCACGTTCACGTGGCGCCCAAGTTGGCCACGGCGGCCGGGTTCGAACTGGGCACCGGAGTGCTCATCAACATCGTGAACCCGGAACAAGCGGCCGAGCAGCTGGCCGTACCGCTCCCGGTGGCCAAAACCGGGTAGGTAGCTGAAGCGAGCAGGACCCAAAGCCCAGCATCGCTGCGGTAGCTGACCCAGGTAGAGCTCCAGCTAACCCAGGTAGAGCCCCGCCACTTCGTAGAGCTGGGGATCGACCCGCTTCGGCTTCCCGATGGCATCGGACAACGGGATCCTGATGATGGAGCCGCCTTGCAGCGCCACCATGGTCCCGAATGCACGGTCGTGGGCCGCGGCGAGGGCGGCGGCGCCGAACCGGGTGGCCAGCACGCGATCGAATGCGGTCGGGGACCCGCCCCGCTGGATGTGCCCGAGGACGGTCGAACGGGCCTCGAACCCCGTTCGCTGCTCGATCTGCTCGGCCAGGTAGTCCCCGATGCCACCCAGCCGGATGTGACCGAACTGGTCGGCTCGGCCCGACTGTTGCGAGCGCTGGAGCCAGGTGGCCTCATCGTCACGGGGAAGGGCCCCCTCGGCCACGACGACGGTGGAGAAGTATCGGTCCCCGTTGTGGCGATGCTGCAGACGATCACAGACGGCGTCGACTGAGAACGGTACTTCGGGGATGAGGATCTCGGCGGCACCCCCAGCCATGCCAGCATGCACGGCGATCCAGCCCACATTGCGCCCCATCACCTCGCACACGATGACCCGGTGGTGGGACTCGGCCGTGGTCTGCAGTCGGTCGATGGCGTCGGTGGCGATCTGGACGGCGGTATCGAACCCAAAGGTCACCTCCGTCCCCGACAGGTCGTTGTCGATGGTCTTGGGCACACCCACCACGGGTAGGCCCCGCTGGTAGAGCCGATCGGCGGCGCCCAGCGTGTCATCCCCGCCGATAGCCACCATGGCATCGAGCCCCAGCGCGGCCATGGTCGCCTCCAGGCGGTCGGGACCGTCGTCGGTGGCGAACGGATTGGTCCGGGAAGACCCCAAGATGGTCCCTCCCTTGGTCAGGATGGACCGGCACTGATCCGGGTCGAGCGGGACGGTGTTGTTCTCGACAGCGCCGAGCCAACCGTCGAGCATGCCGACGAATGCGTCGCCATGTCGTGCGCCACCGAGCACCACAGCTCGGATGACCGCATTCAGCCCCGGGCAGTCACCGCCACCGGTGAGGATCCCGATCCGCATGGCTTTCATCGTAGGGAGGGTCGAGCTCAACCGGGAGCAGCCAGGGTGCGCAGTGCCTGCCTCGTTGTCGAGCGCTCGAGCTCGAAGACCGACACCAGCGCCGGGGCCATGTCACCGGTCGGCGGCACCAGTTCCTCGATGCCTGGCGTAGCCAGGTAACCGGCCAGAAAGGCGCTGCGATTCCGGGTCTCCCATGCCTCGGCCAGGTCGGTCAGGTGGAGGCGACCCGATGGATCGCGCTCGATGGCGGCCACCTCGGCGACGTGATGGAAGGACCACAGCATGGCGGCCACGTCCGCCAGCGGGGATCGGTAGACGGGCCCAGTCGAGGACACCACGGCTGGGCTTGCGCCCTGCGGCCCCCCGGGCGAGAAGTCGATGACGAACCAACCGACGTCCGTCCTGCTGACCCGACCGAGGTGGAAATCACCGTGGGTGCGAATCGCCGCGGCCTGGAGGGGCGACCTCCGCAGGTCGCCCAACACGGCCTGGACGCCTTGGTTCTCGAGCTGGGAAGCGTCGACGACGCGCACGGCCTCCTCCACCGCCGACACCCACGTGGACACGGCTTCCTCCTGCCGTCCGAACGCCTGGCCGAGACCGAGGTGCATGCGAGCGGTCATGGTCCCGAGGTGCCGTGCCTCGGTGGCAAAGTCGCCCCCGGCCTGCTCGGGCGGCCCACCGGAGGCGTAGAGATCGCGTAACGAGGTCAGGGCCAAGGCCCAGCCCCCGGTCCCCCCAGCCTGGTATTCCTGCGAAACGCCCAGATCCCTTCCGCTGCGCCGCCAGAGGGCGAACGGGGCGGGGACATGGTTGAAACCCACCTCGTCGAGGGCCACGACGAGCTCGAGCCCGGGATGGGGCCCTGGCTCCATGGGCAGCTGCTGGTAGACGGTGAACGAGAGGCGGTCATCGAACGTGAGCGTCACCGAGTCAACCGCAGTCCATATCCGGCGGACCCGCTCCAGTTCGCCGTCCCCCCCGCCCACTGCGCCCAGCAGCAAGAGGGACAGCTCGGCATCGGCCAAGGCGTCGAAGACGACGGCCATGCCGTGCTCGTCCTCGAGCAGACCCAGAGGTGCGTCGTCGGCATCGGCCAGGAACCGCACGTCGTCGCCCGGGGCTCGGAGGCCCAAGACGGCGTGCACGACGACCTCGGTCGCGCCGGCCACCTCGGCGGTCACCGAGATGAGACCGGGGCGGCCCGGGCGGATCACGTCGGCATTGGCGATCGACAGCGATGCCGGCTCCACCTCGACCAGAGCCTCTCCCGCCGAGCCCGTCCATCCTGGTTGCCGGTTGACAAAGGCGGCCATCAACTCGGCCAGCGCGCCGTGGGCCGAGGTCGGCATCTCGGCGTCGGACGACTCGAAGATGATCATGACAACGCCTCGACGGACGCGTCCACCACGTACGACAGCTCACCGGTCAGCGACACCACTGGCTTCACCAGCTCGAACCATTGGTAGCCGTAGGGAGCGAGGGTGACCGGATAGGGATCGATGCCCACCAGGGGAAACGGTACCCGGCCCAGCAGCTCAACGGGCTGGAGACCGTGCCAGCGGCCCATGTGGAGCTCGGCGGGCTGAGCGAACCGGCTCAAGTTGTGGATGCACAGGACGGGATTTCCCTCGGACCCTCGCTCGCTACGGACGAAGGCCAACACGGACGGGTTGGAGCATGGCAGGACCTCGAACTCACCCGTGCCGAAGACCGGAAATTGACGCCGGACCCCCAACATCCGCCGGATCCAGTGCAGGAACGAGCTGGGGTTCCGCATTTGGGCCTCCACGTTCACCGCCTGGAAGCCGTACACCGGGTCCATGAGCGGTGGCAGGTACAGCTGGGCGAAGTCAGCCCGGCTGAAACCACCGTTCCGGTCGGGGGTCCACTGCATGGGGGTTCGGACCGAGTCCCGATCCCCCAAGTAGAGGTTGTCGCCCATCTGCATCTCGTCGCCGTAGTAGAGGACGGGGCTGCCGGGCAGGGACAGCAGCAACGCGTAGAGCAGCTCGGCCAGTCGGCGGTCACGGTCGATCAGGGGGGCCAAGCGTCGGCCGATACCCATGTGCCGCTTCATCCGGGGGTCCTTGGCGTACTCGGCGAAGAGGTAGTCGCGGTCCTCATCGGACACCATCTCGAGGGTGAGCTCGTCGTGGTTGCGGAGGAAGATGGCCCATTGGCCGCCCGGCGGAGCCGCCGGGGTCTGGGCCAGGATCTCGGTGATGGGGTAGCGCTGCTCCCGCCGGACGGCCATGAACAGCCGGGGCATCAAGGGGAAGTGGAAGCACAGATGACACTCGTCGCCGTCGCCGAAGTAGTCGGCCACGTCGACCGGCCATCCGTTGGCCTCGGCCAGGAGGATCCGACCCGGGTACTTCACGTCGAGTTCGGCCCGTACCCGGCGGATGAAGGCGTGGGTCTCGGGCAGGTTCTCCCCCGCTGTCCCGTCCTTTTGGTAGAGGAAGGGCACGGCATCGAGGCGGAAGCCGTCCAGCCCCATATCGAGCCAGAAGCGGACGACGTCGAGGATGGCGTCGGCCACTTCGGGGTTCTCGTAGTTCAGGTCGGGCTGGTGGGAGTAGAAGCGATGCCAGTAGTACTGCTCGCGTACGGGGTCCCAGGACCAGTTGGACCGCTCCACGTCGACGAACACCACCCGGGCTTCGGGCCACCGTTGGTCGTCGTCGTTCCACACATACCAGTCAGCCTTGGGATTGTCGCGGCTCTGGCGGGATTCGATGAACCACGGGTGCTGGTCGCTGGTGTGGTTGATGACCAGGTCGGCGATGACCCGGATGCCCCGGGCGTGGGCCTCACGCAATAGGTCCCTGAGGTCGTCCACGGTTCCGTAGTCGGGGTGCACGGTGAAGTAATCGCTGATGTCGTACCCGCCATCGCGAAGGGGCGACGGGTAGAAGGGCAGGAGCCACAGGCAGTCCACGCCGAGCCACTGCAGATAGTCGAGCTTGGCGATCAGACCGGGCAGGTCGCCGGTGCCGTCGTCGTTGGCGTCGAAGAAACCCCGGATCAGCACCTCGTAGAAGACGGCCCGCTGAAACCAGCGAGGATCCTCCTCTGGCGGCGGGAGCGGCTCCCCCGCCGGGGTGGGCACGGTGACAGGGACCGGCGTGGCCCGGACCGGCTCTTTCCGTGAGCCGGGAGCGGACAGGAGCGACTCATCCATTGGCGGGTGTGCTCACTATCGGCCGGTGAATTCCGCCTGGTTGGGACCATGGGCGAGGAAGGACTGGATCCCAATCGTCGCGTCCTCGGTCTCGAACGAGGCCACGAATGCCGCCTTCTCACCGTCGAGCCCCTCGGCCAGCGAACCGTCGAGGCCGCCATCGATGGCGCGTTTGGCCAGCGCCTGGGCAGCCAGGGCGCCGCTGGCCAGCGAGGAGGCCAGCGACAGGGCTTCGGTGATCACCTCGTCGCCGGGCACGACCCGATCAGCCAGGCCCAGGCTCAGCGCCTCGTCGGCCCGGACCTGGCGCCCGGTGAGGATGAGGTCCTTGGCCCGGGAAGGGCCGATCAAGCGGGCCAAGCGCTGCGTGCCGCCGCCGCCAGGAACGACGCCGAGCAGGATCTCGGGTTGGCCGAAGGTGGCATTGTCGGCGACCACCCGCATATCACAGGCCAGGGCCAGCTCACACCCGCCGCCGAGGGCATAGCCGTTGACCGCGGCGATCACCATCCGCGGCAGGGAGACCAACGCGTCGCCGACCGCCCGGAAGCCGTCGGCCACAGTGGCGGCCGCGTTCGCGCCGCTGAATTCGGAGACATCAGCGCCGGCGGCAAAGATGCGGGGACCGCCCCACAGCACCACCGCACCGGGAAGGTCGGCGGCGAGGTCGTCGACGATCACCCGCAGCTGGCGCAACAGCCCACCGGAGAGCGCATTCATCTTGGGACGGTCGAGCCGAATCAGCGCCACCCCGTCCTCTCGCCGATCGAGGGTGACGAACTGGCCGTCGTCCGAAACTGGTTCTGCGCTTTGATCACCGGTCACAATCGCACGGTAGTCGACGCGCCGGGGCCAGCCTGGCGGCCGAGCCGGTCGGCCCGGTCTACAGAGGAGAGCCCTGGGCCAGCGTGATCTCTGCTCCTTCGGCCTCGAGCTCTGCCTCGACGCGAGCGCCGTTGAACGGGCTGGACGCCCCGGACAGGTCGGCCAGGAGGCAGACCCGGTAAGCGGCGCCAAGGCCGTCTCGTACCGTGGCG
The DNA here is from genome assembly GCA_963781305.1 of uncultured Acidimicrobiaceae bacterium. Taxonomy (GTDB): domain Bacteria; phylum Actinomycetota; class Acidimicrobiia; order Acidimicrobiales; family RAAP-2; genus DASXMT01. Next base: position 17,122 of record CAWAFL010000011.1, on the reverse strand, counting down.
GCCACACACCCGTCCTCGGCGAAGCCGCAGACGTCGATCCGTTCGACGCCGGCCTGTTCGAGCAGCGAGGGCAGCCGGACTCCCGCACCGTCGACGGCCAAGAACCCCGAGTAGTCGTCGCCGAACTGGCCCTTGTAGAGGTGCCGGTCGACCAAATCGGTGAAGTCGGTCCCCGCCCCCCTGTCGAGCTCGGGATCGAGCGCCGCCCCCAGGGTGTCGGCCACGCAGTGGACGGGGTGCTTGTCGAAGTGGTCGCCCGGCTCGATATGCCAGTCCTGGGTGGTGAGGACGAGGTCGTAGTGGTGACGGTGTTCGGCCACGTAGGCCCCGATTCGACGGGCAATGGCGTCGTTGCCGGTCAAGGAGAACGGTCCCTCGTCGGTGAAGTCATTCTGGACGTCGACCACGATGAGGGCAACGGTCATGGTGGGCTCGAAGTCACGCCACTGCGAACAGTCCGGCCCGCCAGGGCACCACGTCGGCAGCGATATAGGCCATGTTGGCCAGGGCGGCGTCGTGGTACTCGGCTGGGCCGCTCGTGCAGTCCGAGGCCACGGTGACCTCGAAGTCGCGCTGCTCCGCCGAGCGGACGGTGGACTCGACGCACACGTTGGTGGCCACTCCGCAGACCAGCAGTCGTCCGACCCCCAGCGCCCGCAGGATCAGCTCCAGTTCCGTGTACAAGAAGGCGTCATAACGATTCTTTTCCACCACCGGATCCATCTCGAGGGGCTTCAGCTCGTCGGCGATGGCTGCGTCCCAGCTTCCCTTCACCAGGGTCTCGTCGTCCTGGTTGAACATGTCCCGGACCCGCATCCGCGAGGGTACGTCCACGTAGTCCGGCCGGAACACGTGGGCGGTGTAGATCACCGGCAGACCGGCGTCCCGGGCCGCCGCCACCAGATCCACCGTCTCGGCGACGACCCGCTCCACTTCGAGCATGGGCTTGTCGTTGCGCGGGATCGAGCCATCCGGGTGGAGGAATCCGTTCTGCATGTCGATCACCAGCAGGGCAGCGAGCTCCGACGGGGCGCCCATCACTAGCCCCACTCTGCGAACGTCGGCGTGGGATCGAACAGGAGTCCCGGGGCCTCGTACCTCGCCTCGGGGACGGCATGGAGCAGTTCGACCATTCCCCGCAGCCTCGGATAGTCCTCGGCGAAGGTCAGGATCTCCTCTTCGGTGGCGGGGATGCCCGCCGCCGCCAACAAGGTACGGACAGTCGCCTCGTCGGAGCAGGTCGGTGTGTCGATGGTCATGGTCTTCCTTTCGTCTCAACTCGTGATGTCTCGTCAGTCCTTCTGGGCGTGCGTAGCGAGGCGGCCCGTCACGGCGAGGGATCGACCCGCCGTGACGGACCGTCGCCCGATCAGGCGGCCACCACATCAGCCACCAGAGCGGGCACCTGACGATGCCAGTCGGTCACCTGTTGGAAGGCGTACCCGGCCGACAGCAGGGTGGCCTCGTCGAAATGGGATGCGGCGAGTTGAATCGACAAGGGCAGTCCTTCGGCGGTGAAGCCCATGGGCATGACCAGCGCCGGATTGCCCACGGAGTCCCAGTAGGGCGTGTGCACGTACTGGAACACCTGCCCGATGTCGAACACACCACCCTCCATATCGTCGTAGTGGGTGGCCCCCATCGAAGCGGTGGGCGTGGCCACCATGTCCACCGTCTCGAACAGGGCGCCGAGGGCCTTGAGCGCCACCCGGCGCACCCGCTGGGCCTGCACGAAGTCGGCTCCCGACAGTAGGGCCCCCTGGACGACCATGCGCCGCGTACCGAGGAAGAAGTCCTCCCACCGCGTGCGCATGTCGGGCAGGTGGTAGGCCAATGCCTCCCCTCCCATGGTCACCATGTCGGCGGCCAACATCTCCTCGTACAGCGGAAGCACCACCTCCACCACCGTCGCCCCCAGCCCCTCGAGGACGGCGGCGGCGGCTTCGAAGGACGGGGCCACAGCGGGGTCGGCGCCTTCGGGGAAGTGATGGACCCGGTCGACGCCGATGCGCTTCCCCTCGAGCGACCCCGGCACCAGGCCGGCGGAGAAGTCGGGGACGGCGAGGTCGGCACAGTCGGGGTCGCTGGCGTGGTATCCGGCCAGCACCTGGAGCATGGCGGCACAGTCCTCCGACGTGCGGGCCATGGGGCCGATGTGGTCGAGGCTGTAGCCCAACGGGGCACAACCGGACTTGGGCACCCGGCCGAAGGTTGGCATCAGGCCGGTGATCCCACAGAAGGCGGACGGCAACCGGATGCTGCCGCCGGTATCGGTCCCCAGTCCACCCAGGAAGAACCCGGCGGCGACGCCGGCGCCCGTGCCCGAGCTCGATCCCCCCGGCCAGGTGTCGGTGTTCCAGGGGTTTCGGGGCAAGGGGAAGGGCTTGGCCGGGTCGGGAGCACCGCAGGCGAACTCCATGGTGGTCACCTTCCCGGTGATCACCGCGCCCGCGGATCGGAGGCGGGCCACTACCGGGGCGTCTTTGCCCGCTCCCCACTCCCGGTCGAGCACGAGGCTGTTCCCGGTGGTCGGCCCCTCGGCTGCGGCGATGATGTCCTTGATGCCGAGGGGGATGCCCTGGAGGGGACCCCGATCGATACCCTCGGCCAGCTCGCTGTCGGCCAGCGCCGCGGCGGCCAGCGCGTGCTCGTCGAACCGGGCCAGGTAGGTGCCCAGGGCCCCGTCGTGGACGTCGGCTCGAGCCAGCACCGCTTCGGTCAGGTCGGTGCTGGTCAGGTCTCCGGCCCGCAGGGCGGTGGCGGCTTCGGTGATGGATAGCGGGACATCGGTCATGTGATCTCCTCGGTTGATGGACGTGCTGGGACTGGGATCAAGAGGTGTCGCCCGCGACGAGCCCGGCAGATCAGGCCGAGGGGTGCGTCCCCGCCGCCGGTTGGGCGGCCCGTCACCCCACCCACACCGTGGTCAGGTTCACGAACCACGACTTGGGCTCGATGAAGCCGTGGACGGTGGGGGCCAGGGCCCGTGGATTCTTGTCGTTGACCACGAACAGCCACGGAGCGGCCTGGGTGATGATGTTGCCGGCCTGGGTGTAGAGCTTGGCCCTGGCCACCGGGTCGGTCACCGACTGCGCCTGGGTCAGCAGGGCATCGACCTGTGGGTCGTTGTAATGGGAGATGTTGATGGGGGATCCGCCCATGAACTCGTATTGCCAGAACGCCTCCTGCTGGAAGCTCAGCGAGATGTTGGTGGCACTGGCATCCCCAGGCACCTTGCCCGTCTCGAACTGGGTGAGCATGGTGGCCCACTCCATGGGCTGCAGGTTGATGTGGATGCCCACAGCGGCCAGGTCGTGCTGCAGCTCCTCGTTCATGGGACCGGGGATCATGTTCCCCGAGCCGCTGGTCGGGTACGACACCGTGGCCGTGAACCCGTTCGGGTAGCCGGCCTCCTTCAGCAGTTCCTTGGCCTTCGTCGGGTCATAGCTGTAGGTGAAGTTCGAGGCGCTGTAGGCCGAGTTGGCCTGGGGGATGAGCTGGTACGCCGGTGTAGCCGTCCCGTGCAGCAAGTCGGTGGCCATTGCCTGCCGGTTGATGGCGTAGTTGGCCGCCTGGCGGACGTTGACGTTGTCCCAGGGCTTCTCGGTGGTGTCGAAGATCCAGGGCCAGATGTGGTCGTACGTGTTCTGCTTGATCTGGTAGCCGCTCGACTTGAGGGACGAGATATCGTCCGGGGTCGGGTACTCGATCCAGTTGACCTCACCCGAGCGCAGTGCGGCGATGCGGGCGGTCGGATCGGGGATGGGCTTCAAGATGAGCTTCGTCAGCTTGGGTGCTCCGGCCCAGTAGTGCTCGTTCGGGCCGAGGACCAACTCTTGACCGGTGGTCTCGGATACGAACTTGAACGGCCCCGTGCCCACCGGCTTGAGGTTGAACCCGGTGTTGCCCTCTTTTTCGACTGCTGTGGGGCTGGCAAAGTACAGCGTGGTCAGGTCAGAGGGCAGGTGCGAGTCGGGCGTCTTGGTGGTGATCTGCACCGTCTCGTCATTGATCTTCGTGTAGCTCTGGATCCCCGACGTCAACGTCTCGGCCTGGGCGCCGACGGCGGCCGAGTAGTACTGGAACGTTGGGTTGTAGTCACGGTCGAAGTTGAAGATGACCGCGTCGGCATTGAACGGCGTCCCGTCTTGGAATGTCACGCCCGGCCGGAGATTGAAGGTCCACACCGTCGCGTCGGCATTGGACGACCACGACGTGGCCAGGTCGGGGATGACCCCGGGCACCTGGGTCGACTGCAACAGGTTGAAGCGGGTCAATCCGTCATAGAGCGAGTTGCCGACGAAGCGGTAGCCCTCATATCCCTGCAGGCCAGCCAGCTCGGTATCGAGTGCAGGAAGATTCCCCGCCGTCATCCCGACGATGAGTGTGCCGCCGGTTCCTGAAGCAGCGGAGGCAGGTACAGCGGAGGCAACGCCCAGCGTCGAAGCCAGCGAGGCCACCACGACGAGCACAGCGGTCACTCGGGTGCGTGCACCAAGCCCCCATCGAGCGCGAACTCGACGGGCAGACGAACGGGTGATGAGGGGCAACGGACTCTCCTTCTTGATCTGTTTCTTGTTTGGGTACGCCCTGGATGCGCCGGTGGCCCCCGGTCACGCAGCGCCAATTCGGGTGGCCGCAGTGACACCCTCCCCGATGCGGATACATGCGGCCTGGTGCGACGAATCCCCGGCTACGGCAATCGCCTCCGGCCTGGCCTCGGCGCACGCCGCGACGGCCATCGGGCATCGCGTCCGAAAGCCACAGCCGCTGGGCGGGTTGGCCGGACTGGGCAGGTCACCGGTAAGCACCAACCGTTGCCGGCCCGGCCCGGGCACCGACGAGAACAAGGCCTCGGTGTAGGGATGGGCCGGGCGCTGCCACAGCTCGCTGGCGGCAGACTCCTCAACGATCCGGCCCAGATACATGACCACCACCCGATCGGAGAGGTGCTCGACGACCCCGAGATCGTGGGAGATGAACAGGTAGGCCATGCCGAGGTCGCGCTGCAGCTCCACCAGGAGGTTGAGCACCTGGGCCTGCACGCTCTTGTCCAGGGCGGAGACGGCCTCGTCGCACACGATGAGCTTCGGGTCGGTGGAGAGGGCGCGGGCGATGGCCACCCGTTGCAGCTGTCCACCCGAGAGCTCGTGCGGGTACCGGTGTGCGTACGCCGCCGGTACCCCGACCCGATCGAGGAGGCTGGCCGTGCGGGGCGCGACGTCCCGCTTGGGCCACCGGTGAGACCGGAGGTTGAAGGCGATGGCCTCGGTAATCGTGAGCCGAGGGTTCAGGGACGTCTGCGGGTTCTGGGGAACCAGCTGCAGTTGCTTCCTGACCTCCTGCAGCCGCTGTCCCGACATCGTGCCGATGTTCTTGCCGTCGAAGGCCACATAGCCCGAGTCGGTCTCGAGCAGGCGCAGGATCAGCTTGCCGGTCGTCGACTTTCCGCACCCCGACTCACCCACGATGCCCACCGTCTCGCCCGGGTGCACGGTGAGGCTGACGTCATCGACGGCCAGCACCCCATTGTCGAATCGCTTGCTCAGGTGCTCGGCCAGCAGGATGGGGGCGGTCACGAGGCCTCCGCGCTGGGCTGCGGTGGCCCGACCTCGACGGACGCCGGTGGCCCGACCTCGACGGGCACCCGGCCGTTGACCACCGGGCATGCCGCCCAGTGCACCGCGCCCACCGGAACCAGAGCGGGGCGGTGGGTCCCGCACTCCTCGACCGCGAAGACGCATCGGGGGGCGAACGAACACCCCTCGTCGACCGCCTCGCCCGCGGCGGGAGGCTGGCCGGGAATGGCCTGGAGCTGGCCCCGTGGCGTCTCAGGCGTCGGTACGGCTCGCAGCAGGCCGGCTGTGTAGGGATGGGCCGACTCTCCGAGCACGGTGGCGCCCGGGCCTTCTTCGACCAGCCGTCCGGCGTACATGACGGCCACGCGATCGGCCATCTGTCGGGCCACACCCACGTCGTGGGTGACAAGCAGCAGGCCCATGCCCAGGTCCGCTTGCAGCTTGGCGAAGAGGTCGAGCACCTGGGCCTGAATGGTGACGTCGAGAGCTGTGGTGGGTTCGTCGGCCACCAGCACCTTGGGCTCGCAGGCGATGGCGATGGCGATGAGCACCCGTTGCCGCATGCCCCCGGACAGCTCGTGTGGGTAGGAGCGCACCGCCCGAGCCGGATCGGGGATGCCCACTTGACCGAGCAGGTCCGCGGCCCGCTGGCGCGCCGCCTTGCGACCATGCTCGATCCCGTGCCGACGCAACACCTCGACGATCTGGGAACCGACCCGCCGCAACGGGTCGAGCGAGCCGCTGGCGTCCTGAGGTACGAGGGCCATGTCGCGACCCCTGATGGACCGCATGGCCCGCTCGTCCAGATCGAACACGCCGACCCCACCGAGCGTGGCGCGCCCGGTGATGGTCACGGCGTCGCTGTACAGCCGCATGACCGCCCGGGCACTCACCGACTTGCCGCTGCCCGACTCGCCCAGCAGGACGAGTGTCTTGCCCGCCTCGACGGTGAAGCTGATCCCCCTCACCGCCTCGACCGTCTTCCGCTTGCTCCGGAAGGTCACGGCCAGGTCCTCGACCTTGAGGGTCCCCTCGGTCGGCGCCGGCCCGGTTCGTACCCCTCGGAACCGCGAGGTGTGAGGCGCGTTCAACAGCGCTTCGCTGATGTCCGGCGGCGTGTCGATACGGGTTGCAGTAGTCAAGAGACAGTCTCCGAGTGGATGTCGAGGAGGTCACGAAGGCCATCCCCGAGGACGTTGAAAGCAACGGACGTGACGAAGATCATGGCGGCGGGGATGAGGGCCAGGACCGGCTGGTTGTAGAGGTCCTGGACGAGGTCGTTCAGCATTGAGCCCCACTCGGGATGGGGCGGGGCGATCCCGAGGCCGAGGAAGGACAGGCCGCCGGCGAACACGATGGCCAGCCCGATCAGGGCGGTGCAGTAGACGAGGAGCACGGGAGCGATGATGGGAAGCACTTGTCGTCGGGCGATCCTCGGCCACGATGCTCCACTGGCCCGCGCCGCCTCCATGAAGTCGGCCGAGCGCATCCGAGCCACCTCGGTCTCGGCCACCCGGGCGATGGGAGCGATCAGCACGATGGTCAGGGCCACGATGGCGTTGACCACCCCCGCGCCCAGTGCGGCAGCCAACGCGATGGCCAACAGCACGGCCGGGAACGAATAGAGCACGTCGAGGGTCCGCATGATCAGGGTGTGGATCTTGCGACCAGACAGGCTGGCCACCACACCCAGCACGGTGCCGATGATCCCGGCCACCACCACGGGGACGATGCCCTCGAGCAGCGACGGGCGGGCGCCCCAGATGAGGCGGCTGAGGATGTCACGGCCCTGCCCGTCGGTGCCCAGCAGGTGCCCGGGGCTACCCACGGCCAACAGACGTTCGCTGATCGACCCCGTCGTCGGGCCATAGGGAGCAACCAGCGGGGCGAAGACGGCGGCAAGGATCACGATGGCCAGGAACGCCCCGGGGATGACGACCGTCAAGGGCACGTGGCGCCGGGCCCGGTGGGTGCCGGCCGGGACGGCGGCGGCGCCTCCCCGTCCAGGGGCGGCGTTGCCGGTGGGGATCTCGATGGCGCTCATTGCCGCACCCTCGGGTCGATCAGGGCGTGACCGGTGTCGATGACCACGTTGAGAAGGACGAAGGCCACGGCCAGGACGAGCGAACAGGCCTCGACGACCGGATAGTCCCTCGACGAGATGGCCTGGAAGATGAGCTGGCCCAGGCCCGGCCACGTGAAGAGGATCTCCACGAAGATGGCACCTCCCAGGAGAAAGCCGATCTGGAGACCGGCCACGGTGAACAGGGACGGAAGCGTGTTGTGGAAGGCGTGGCGGAGGACGGCACCTTTGCTCAGGCCTCGAGCTCGCAGGCTCGAGACGAACTCCTGGTTCATCACGTCGATGAGCGAGGAACGGAAGATGCGGGCGATGACGCCCATGGGGGCAAGGCCCACGGCGATGGCGGGCAGCACCAGGTGGTCGAGGAGCGCCGGGAAGCCGCCGCCGCCGGTGGCGTTGTACATGCCCCCGGAGGGAAAGATGGGGTTGTTCACCACCAGCACGACCAGGAGTACGAGGGCCACCGAGTACTGGGGGGCGGCCACAGCCACGACCGATGCTCCCGAGGCCACGCCGCCGTCGACGTGGTTGCGCCGGAGGGCGCTCCATAATCCGAGGAGGATGCCCCCGACGAAGGCGACCACGGCGCCGGCGAAGGCCAGGATCATGGTGTTGCCCAAGGCGCTGAAGACGAGGGCCCGCACCGGGGTCTGGCGGGAGATGGAGATTCCGAAGTCGCCCTGGACCGTGCTCTTGATCCAGTCGAAGTACTGGACCGGCCACGGCTGGTCCAGGCCGAGGCGGTGGGTGAGGGCGGCCCGGGTGGCGGCGGTCGAGTTCATGCCGGCCAGGCTCGAGATCGGGTTGCCCGGGATGATCTTGATGGTGATGAACACCACGATGGTCACCCCGATGAGGGTGGGGATGGCAATGAGCAGCCGGCGAGCGATGAACCGTCCCATCAGCACGCACCCTCGGTCATCGGGCGACCCGCATTTCCCTTCGGACCGCACAGTCGCAGTGCGCGACTCGCCTGCTGGCCATCCAGTCGCAGTACGCGATGTGCCGCCGGCGGCGGTGGGACCCGGGTCATGGCGTCATGCTGCCAACCCATTGTTTCCCCGACGTAGCTGCGCGGTTACTTCGCGATTACGCCGATGGGAGCGCCACGGGCACGCCACTGAACAGGAAGTCCAGTGATCCATAGCCCCGTTCCGCCGAATTGAGGGCCGGATCCGCCGACGACGGTCTCTCCTTGAGTCCGGCTTTGGCGGGTGGGGAGATCGGTCGACCGACTCCGTCACGGCGTCGACCGCCGGGGAACAAGCGAGCAGCGCGCCGACGCGCAAACGCCGGGTGCCGAAGCACCCGGCGTTTGCCGAAATCCAAGCGTGGCGGCCGCCCGATGGTGGGGCCCTACTGGCTATATATGGCCGCTTATGACACGGCCTGCTGGTAGGCCTATGACACGGCCTGCTGGTAGGCCTATGACACGGCCTGCTGGTAGGCCTATGACATCCCCTCCTCGAAGGCGAATGCGGCCTGGTAGACCAATTCCTCGCCGAAGTGGGGACCGATCAGCTGCAGCCCGATCGGAAGATCGTGCTCGCCCGTGCCGCACGGCAGCGAGAGGGCTGGATTGCCGGTGAGATCGAAGGGCATGGTGTTGGTGGTGGCCCCCATCGACAGCTGCATGCGCTCGGCCATCTCGCCCGGTTGGGCCCGACGGTCGAGTAGTTCGTAGGCCACGGTCGGGATGGTCGGCGTCATCATCAGGTCCACGCCGGCGAGCGCCGCTGCCGTCTGCCGTCGCATCTCGAGCCGAAGGTTCTGGCTCTTGGCGATGGGCACCCCCTGGTAGCACGAGAGAAGGTGCTCGGTCGTCAGCAACGTGCTCTTGAGCATCTCGGGAAGGTCGGCCGCCTGCTGGCGCGTCTGCGAAGCCCACGCCGCGGTCATCGATGGATCGACGCGGCCCAGATGGCTGAACCCGATGCCGTAGGAGATGGCCATGCCGTAGAGCCCGAGCCCGAGAGCACCCAGGCCGATCGCCTTGGAATCGGTCCACAGAGGAATGGACACGTCAGTAACCACCGCGCCCAGATCGACGAGCAGCTTCTGCGCCGAATCGAATGCCTCGAGCACATCGGCGCTGCACCCCGATGCCTCGAGCGCCTCGCTGATGACCCCGATACGCAGGCCTCCGACACCCTGTCCGGCGGCTGCCGTATACGCACCGGCGGTCGGCTCGGTTCGGACCCACTGGGGGTCCCGCCAATCCGATCCGGCCATGACCTCGAGCATCAGGGCGTTGTCGGCCACCGTCTTGGTCATCGGCCCGATGTGATCGATGGTGTGATCCATGTAGGTCAGGCCGTAGGAGGGGACGAGGCCATGGGTGGCTTTCATGCCTACCAGCCCGCACCACGCCGCGGGGATGCGGACACTGCCTCCTTCGTCGGCCCCGAGGGCCATGTCGACGAGGCCGGCGGCCACGGCGGCGCCGGAGCCGGACGAGGATCCGCCGGTGGCGAAGGCCGGGTTGACCGGGTTCCGGGAGGCACCGTAGGCCGAGCCCTCGCCCAGACCGAGGGCCAGGTCCTCCAGGTTCGTCTTCCCGGTGATGGTGGCTCCGGCATCGAGCAGGCGCTCGACCACGACGGCGTCCTCGGTGGGCACCACGGCGGGCGTCCGCCGACCTCCATTGGTCGTGGGGACGCCGGCCACGGCGATGCAGTCCTTCACCCCGACCGTCTTGCCGGCCAGGGGACCGTCCTCGGCGCCACGCACCTCGCAGAAGCGGATGAAGGCGTTATAGGGGTCCTCACCGGACCGGGGCGTGCGTCCCGGATCACGATAGGGATGGCGTAGCGGCACGCTGGGCTCGTCCAGCTCCTCGACCCGTGTGTACATCTCGAGCGAGGCCGTCACCGCCGCCACCATCTGATCGGCTTCGGCTCCGTCCAAGGACAGGTGGTGACGGGATGCATACTCGACGACCTGTTCCCGGCTCGGGGGTCGTAGGTAGCCGATGGCGCGGGTAGGAAACATGAATCAACCTCACTGGATCAGGTGGGTACGGGCCCACGGGGTGGAACTACTGGATGTGCGAGAGATCGAGCAGTGCCGGCCGGCGGTCAGAGGGGGTGGATGCTCTCGTCGCCCCGCCGGGCCCGGGACACGATGCTGTTGCGGTCGCCTCTGCTGGCCACGAAGGCGAAGTTGTACAGCCGGCCGTGGTCGTCCCTGATCACCTGTTCCATGGTCAGCATGGCCGCCCCCGGCTCGGCGGAAAGGAGCGTCGCGGTGTGCTCGTCGGCGTTCATGCACCCGATCACGAACTCGGATTCGCCCACAACGAGCTGGGCCCGGTCGAGCAGGTCGTACCAGCTCTGCCCCAAGGGGATCGTGCCGATGGCGCTGGCCTCCGGATCGAGCACGTAGTTGGTGGCGACGGCGAACACATCGCCGTCGTGGGAGGCCACGTACTCGAAGCGGAGACACCTCTGCCCGGGCTCGACCTCCAGGCGGGAAGCGACGATGTCGGGGATGGGCACCCACGTGCGGTCCACCTCGAGGGTGTGGTGGTGGTCGAACATGCTGTCTTGCTCGGGGCGGAAGACGCCGTGGGCTTCGCGCAGCTGCGTCGACGCGGTATGGGAGATGACAAAGGTCCCGGTGCCCTGCTGGCGATCGATCACGCCTTCATGGCGGAGCATGGTGAGCGCCTCACGGACGGTGGCCCGAGACGCACCATGGGCGACCATGAGCTCCGACTCGCCGGGCAGGAAGCCGCCCGGGTACGCCCCCCAATGGATGTTGGACCGGATGAGGTCGCGGAGACGACGGCTGGCATGTTCGCGCTGACCTGCAGGGAGCCGTTGCACGCGTCGGGCCGGTCTGGGGTGCATGCCTCGGATCGTACGAGCGGTGTGTTAACGGAGATGAGCAGGCATATAACGCCTCGGTTACGCCGAACCCTTCACGGTGCCCTTCGGCCCGGCCTGGCCGGATGATGACCGGCGGCCTCGAAACGCCGGCCACGGCGCCGAACCGCCACTCCCCACCGCCACAACGGCCCGATGGAATCGGCTGAAGGTTGGCGCCCCCGGTGTCGGCGCCGGGACGACCTACGTCTATCGGTCCCGGTCGACGGCGGGATCGGGCGTGATGATGCCGGCCAGCAGCAGGTCGGCGGCATCGTAGGGATCCAGCTCTCCGGAGGCGAGAGACTCGATCACTCCGGCGTAGCCGGACGAACCGTGGAGGTCGAGGATCTTCCGCTCCAGCCGGGCTATGAGGATCTGGTGGAACTCCCGCTCCAGTCGCTCCCGCCGGAGCTTGTCCAACAAGCCGCTGGCATCCAGGTAGGCCCGATGGTCGGCAATCGCCGTCCACAGGCTGTCAATACCCTCCCCGGTCGAGGCCACCGTCTCCACGATCGGGGGTCGCCAGTCGCCCGGCGCGGTGAGGTCGAGCATGCCCTCGAGGTCGCGGCGGGTCTCCCTGACCCCGTCCCGGTCGGCCTTGTTGATGACGAAGAGATCTGCGATCTCGAGGAGCCCCGCCTTGTTGGCTTGGATGGCGTCTCCCCAGCCCGGGTTCACCACCACCACGGTCGTGTCGGTGGCCGAAGCCACGTCCACCTCCACCTGGCCCACCCCGACCGTCTCTACCAGCACTACGGGGAGGCCGACGGCGGACAGGACCCGTACCGCGTCGGGAACGGCCACGGCCAACCCCCCGAGATGGCCTCGGGTGGCCATGGAGCGGATGAACACGCCATCGTCGAGGGCATGGTCCTGCATCCGGATCCGGTCGCCGAGAATGGCGCCTCCGGTGAACGGCGACGAAGGATCGATAGCCAGGACAGCGACCTGGTGTGCAGCGTCGGCTGAGTCAGCATCCGTTCCGCCGTCGCCTCCACCATCGGTAGACGAGCCGTCGGTGGGGAACCCCTTCTCGCGCACGGCGCCGATGAGGCGGTCGGTCAGGGTCGACTTGCCCGATCCTGGGGCACCGGTGAGGCCGACCGTATAGGCGCGCCCCGGTGCCCGATAGGCCAGATGGGCCAGCTGGCGGGATTGCTCACCACCGCGCTCGACGTACGAGAGCAGGCGGGCCAGTGCCACCCGGTCCCCGGCCTGGGCGGCGTCGAGCAGGGCGGCGGGATCAGTGGGACGTTTCGACATGAGGTTCCGAGAGCGTATACGGGCGCAGGGGTGTCGCTGGTCGAGCGATCAGTCGCTCCGGCGGACCTTGGCTCCGAGTGACGACAACTTTCCGGCGAAATCTTCGTAGCCCCGGTCCACGTGGTGGGCGTCGGAGATGATCGTCTCCCCCTCGGCCACCAGCCCGGCCAACACCAGTGCGGCGCCGGCCCGGATGTCCGACGAGCGTACGGGGGCGCCGGACAGACGGGGCACGCCCCGCACCACCGCGTGATGCCCTTCGGTCCGGATGTCGGCGCCCATCCGCCGTAGCTCGTCCACGTAGCGGAACCGCCCGGAGAAGAGGTTCTCGGTGACGATCCCGACCCCGTCGGCCGTGGTGAGCAACGTGACCATGAAGGGCTTGTAGTCGGTGGCCACCCCCGGGTAGGGCAGCGTGGCGATGTCCACCGGTTGCAGGCGCACCGACGGATCGCGCTCGGCCCGCAGCCCATCGGGGCCCTGGCTGATGTGCATCCCGGTCTGGTTCAGCTTCCGGACCAGCATGTCCATGTGGTCGCTCCGAGCGTCCTCCACGATGACCTCACCGCCGGCGAGCCCGGCGGCGGTGAGAAAGGTGGCGGCCACCACCCTGTCGGCTACGACCCGGTGCTCGGTCGGATGGAGGCAGTCGACGCCTTCCACCTCGATGCGGGAGGTACCCGCACCCTTGACCCGCGCCCCCATGGCATTGAGGAACTTGGCCAGATCGCAGAGCTCGGGCTCGCGAGCAGCGTTCTCGATGACCGTGGTGCCCTTGGCCAGCACCGCGGCCATCAGCACGTTGTCGGTCGCCGTGTGGCTGGGGTACTCGAGGACCACTCGGGTGCCCACCAATCGGGGCCTCGTCGCCACGGTGCTCTCCACCGTTCCTTCGACGTAACCGTGGGACGACTCGAAGGCGGCCCCGAGGGCCTCGAGTGCGTGTAGGTGCATGTCGATCGGGCGGTGTCCGAAGTCGTCCCCGCCGGGCATGGACACCCGGGCCCGGCCGTGACGAGCCAGCAGGGGTCCCAGCACGACGACCGAGGCCCGCATCCGCTCCACGAGGTCATAGGGCGCCTCGGGCAGGATGTCGGCCGGGATCTCCACCACCAGCTCATCGGGCGTCGCACCGCGGGTGACGGTCGCTCCCATGGCGGTAAGGACCTCGCCCATGATGTCGACATCGGTGATCTGGGGCACGTTGGTGAGCACGTGGGTGCCATCGGCCAAGAGGCACGCGGCCATGAGCTTCAATGCCGAGTTCTTGGCTCCCCCGGCTCGGACCGATCCCGACAGCGGGCCGTTGGAGGAGACGATGAACCGATCCATCATCACGGTGCCCCCAGGGGACTGGCGGTGGCTTCGGTCCTCGGATGCGGCACCGGTCAAGTATGCCCTGTCGAGTGGCTCGACAAAGTGACCACACAAGGTGACCGTTGGGCCGCTGCCGAACGCTCGGAGTGAACCACTCATGAGCCGGCCGGGGACCGCCCGAAGGTCGACCGCCTACCCGGACGGGGCTACCACTCATCCGGCACAGGTCTGTCGACCCGGGGTGCACCAACTATCGTCAAACCCGTGACCGTCTCCTCGCAAGCCCCTGATCGCAACCTGGCCATGGAGCTCGTCCGGGTCACCGAAGCCGCAGCCCTGGCCGCCTCCCGTTGGATGGGTCGTGGGGACAAGGAGGGGGCGGACGGCGCTGCTGTGAATGCCATGCGCATCGTCTTGTCCTCCATCGCCATGGACGGCGTGGTGGTCATCGGCGAGGGCGAGAAGGACAACGCTCCCATGCTCTACAACGGGGAGCGGATCGGCGACGGGACGCCGCCCAAGGCGGACATCGCGGTCGACCCCATCGACGGGACCACCCCGACGGCCCTGGGCCGGGGTGGGGCCCTCGCCGTCATCGCCGTCTCCGAGGAGGGCACCATGTTCGACCCCGGACCGTGCGTCTACATGGAGAAGCTGGCGGTGGGGCCGCGTGCCGTGGGCGCCATCGACATCACCCGGCCCGTCGAGGACAACCTCGAAGCCGTGGCCAAGGCCAAGGGGACATCGGTTCGGGACGTGACCGCGGTCATCCTCGATCGACCGCGGCACGAGGAGATGATCGCCGCCATCCGGGCCACGGGGGCTCGGATCCGGCTGATCACCGACGGTGATGTGGCCGCCGGCATCGCCACCGCGTGGCCCGAGTCCGGCGTGGACATCCTCTTCGGCGTGGGTGGCACACCCGAAGGAGTGATCGCCGCCGCCGCACTGAAGAGCATGGGGGGCGAGATCCAGGGTCGCCTGTGGCCGCGGGACGACGACGAGCGGCAGGCTGCCATCGATGCCGGCTACGACCTGGACCAGGTCCTCACCACCGACGACCTGGTGCGAGGGGACAACTGCTTCTTCGCCGCCACCGGCATCACTGACGGCGAGCTCCTCCACGGCGTGCGCTACAACGAACTGGGTGCGACCACCCAATCGCTGGTCATGCGGTCGAAGTCGGGGACGGTTCGCCTCATCTCGGCCATGCACCCGTTGCAGAAGCTCGGCGAGTACAGCGCCATCGAATTCGGCTGACTCGCCCTACCCAGCCACCCAGGCTGGCTCGCCCGATCCTGGCTGACCGCGCCCTATCCAGGCTGGCTCGGACTCACCAGCCCGACCTGCCCGCCCGACCGGAGTCGCTCAGGCCGCGGTGGTGGCGCCGGATGCCTCGAGCCTGACCTCGGCGCGTTGGACGGCCCCTTGGGCCTCGACCAGCTCGGCGTCGGCCTCGTCCCCGTCGGGAGACGAGCTCCGCCCCGAGGCGGCCGTCAGGTCGCTCACCCGGGTCTGAGCGGACTCGAGGGCGACACGGGCGCGCTCCACGTCGATCTCAGCGGACAACTCGGCCACGCTGGCCAGCACCGTGACCCGGGTACCGGTGTCACCGCCCGAAGCACCGGCGCTCCCACCGTCGTCGTCGTTCTCGGTCTCGTCCAGTTGCTCGACTTGAACGAAGCCTCCGTGGACGGCGAGTCGTTCCTCCTCGTCCCCTTCCCGCACCACCCGGACCACACAGGGAACGACGGCGCCGACCAACGGGGTGTGACCGTTGAGGAAGGTGATGTCGCCGTCTTCCGTTCGCATGATGACCTGTTCGGCCCGCCCGGTGAGCAGCGCCCGGTCAGGGGCGAGGATCTGTACGGAGAAGAGATTGTCGTCGTCAGCCATCGATCTGCGCCGAACCGATCATTCGGACTCGAGGGTGGCGGCCTTGGCCAGTACCGACTCGGCCCCGCCGACGTTGAGGAAGGCCTGCTCGGGAACCTCGTCGAGCTCGCCGTTGACCAGGGCCTCGAAGGACTCGACCGTCTCCTCGACGGGCACGGTGACACCCTTCAGGCCGGTGAAGACCTCGCCCACGTTGAATGGCTGGGACAAGAAGCGCTGGATCTTGCGGGCCCGGTACACGGTGACCCGGTCCTCCTCGGACAGCTCGTCGAGACCGAGGATGGCGATGATGTCCTGCAGCTCCTGGTACCGCTGGAGCACGCTCTGGACGCGGCGAGCCACGTTGTAGTGGCGCTCGCCGACCACCTCGGGGGCGAGGATGTTCGACGTCGAGGTGAGGGGGTTCACCGCCGGGTAGATACCGAGGGAGGCGATATCGCGGGAGAGCTCGGTGGTGGCGTCGAGGTGGGTGAAGGTGGTGAACGGCGCCGGGTCGGTGTAGTCGTCGGCCGGGACATACACCGCCTGCAGCGAGGTAATGGAACGGCCCCGGGTCGAGGTGATCCGTTCTTGGAGCTCGCCCATCTCGTCGGCCAGGGTTGGCTGGTAGCCCACGGCCGAGGGCATCCGGCCCAGAAGGGTCGAGACCTCGGAGCCGGCCTGGACGAAACGGAAGATGTTGTCCACGAACAACAGCACGTCCTGGTTCTTCACATCCCGGAAGTACTCGGCCATGGTCAGTGCGGCGAGGGCCACCCGCAGCCGGACACCCGGGGGCTCATCCATCTGTCCGTAGACCAACGCCGCCTTCTCGATGACACCGGACTCCTGCATCTCGAGCCACAGGTCGGTACCTTCACGAGTGCGCTCGCCCACACCGGCGAACACCGACACACCGCCGTGGTTGAGGGCCACCCGGTTGATCATCTCCTGGATGAGCACGGTCTTGCCTACACCGGCACCACCGAACAGACCGATCTTGCCACCCTGCACGTAGGGCTCGAGGAGGTCGATGACCTTGATGCCGGTCTCGAACATCACCGAGCGGGGCTCGAGGGTGTCGAACGCCGGAGCCGAACGGTGGATGTCCCAATAATCCTCGGCCTCACCGATGG
>CAWAFL010000010.1:0-25486 GCA_963781305.1 uncultured Acidimicrobiaceae bacterium | reverse complement strand
TGCCGCCACCGTCCATGAGCCAGGGACGGATGACTGCCACCGTGTTTTCGGGGTGATCGGGATCGAATTGGAGCTCGATGGGACCCTGGGGCCCGGGGTCGCCGTCGACCTGTTGCACGATGGGGGCCTCCTTGCGTTTGCGATCGAGCGCCTCTTGCATCCCGAACGCGATCCCCGTCATCATCGCTCCGGCCGCCGATCGGCGCCTCCACCGGTCGAACCGCAGCGAGTCCTCAGGCGGTTCCGCTGATGCGTCCTCGCCCCATGTCTCCTCGCCCGATTCGAGATCCACGGGTGGATCGCCCTCGACGGGCTCTTCGACGTCGTCGCGTTGCACCTCGTCGTCGTCCACGGACTCCACAGACTCCACGGTAGTGCTCGGGCTCAGATCGTCAGCCCCGGGCAGTCCCCGGCAGCTCCGGCGGCCCCCCGCCGGAATCCGCCGGCCCCAGCCGGGCTCCGGCGGGCGCCGGGGCAACGACCGCGCGGAGGAGGACGTCTCCGGCCTAGGATCATTGCCGTGCTCGACCGTTTCCATCCCCCGGTTGAGGAGTACCTCGAGGCGATCTTCTCGCTCCTGGAAGAGGGCGTTCCCGTCATCCAGGCTCGCCTCGCCGAACGCCTCGATAAAGCGGCGCCATCGGTGTCGGAAATGCTCGACCGGTTGGAAGCGGACGACCTCATCAGCCGGAAGGGCCGACAGATTGCCCTGACCCCGACGGGTGCGGCCCTGGCCGAGGGCGTGGTCCGCAAGCACCGTTTGGCCGAGCGGCTCCTGGTCGACATCATCGGCCTCGACTGGGACAAGGCCCACCTGGAAGCGGGCCGGTGGGAGCACGTCATATCCGACGAGGTAGAGAAGCGATTGATTGTCCTGCTCGACAATCCCTCCACCTGCCCCCACGGGAATCCGATCCCGGGCTCGGCCGCCACCCGGGGCGAGCAGCGGTCCCTGGCCAAGGCCGAGCCGGGCGAGAACATCCGGCTGCTGAGGATCACCGAGAGCGTCGAGCACGACGCTGCGTCGCTGACCTATCTGGGTGACCACGGACTGACCCCGGGTACGACCGCCACCATTCAGGCAAAAGCTCCTGACGGCACCCTTACCTTGGTCATCGGTGACGACACGGTGGCCGTCGGACCGGCGATGACCAAGCAGCTCTTCATCGCCTCGGCTTAGCGCCGCGGGCCGAGAGGCCCCCCACCCGGACGCCCGCCACCGAGCTGCTCAGTACCGAGACGCCCAGTGCCGAGACGCACCCCTTCTCGACCTGGACCTTCTGCCCGGTCGGGCCTTACCTCCGATCTTGCTCGGCATTGTCGTGTCCCCGGGATGAGGGCCGCGGTGGGTCAGCACTCAGTACACTGGAGTGCTAATCGACGAATCCCCCGACTCGGCCAGGGAACGCCTGTCCGGCGAGGGGACGACCGCGACGACCGAAGTGATCATCCATGGTGCGTACCGAGGACCAACAGCTCCACGAACCCAACGGGGACCCGCCCTCGCTCGACGCCCGCAAAGCGGCCATCCTGACCGCGGTGGTGACCGAGTACATCGGGACGGCGCTACCTATCGGATCACAGCACGTGGCCGACCTGCCCGGAGTGGGCGTGTCCTCGGCCACCGTCCGAACCGAGATGGCCGCCCTCGAGGGGGATGGCTATCTGACCCAGCCCCACACCAGCGCCGGTCGGATACCCACCGACAAGGGGTATCGGTTCTTCGTCGACCACCTGGGCGGCCCAGGTCCCCTGGAGCCAGTCCAGCGCCAGCAGGTCCGACAGTTCTTCGATCACGCCCACGGCGAGATCGAGCAGATGCTCGAGCGGACCTCAGGCCTTCTGGCCGACCTCACCGATTGCACGGCCATGGTCGTGGGTCCCTCGCACGAGGGGTCGACCATCCGTTCCATCCAGCTGGTCGGACTCGGACCGCGTCTCGCCCTGCTGGTCGTGGTGCTGTCGGACGGGGCGGTGCAGAAGCATGCGGTCGAACTGCCCGAGGACACGCCCGAGGAGCGTCTGGCCGAAGCCAGCCGACACCTGTCTGCGCATGCCGATGGCTTGTCCCTCGACTTGGTGGGCCGAGCAGCCCCCGCCACCGGGGACCAGGCCACCGACACGTTGGTGATGGCCGGGCTCACTTCCCTGTTGGCCATACGACCCGAGGACCAGACCGAGCAGCTGTTCGTCGGGGGACCATCCCGGCTGGCCACAGCCTTCGACGCGGTGGAGACGGTTCGCTCGGTGCTGACCATCCTCGAGCAGCAGTTGGTGGTGGTTTCGTTGCTGCGCGACGTCCTCGATCGCGGCCTGTCGGTGGCCATCGGTGCCGAGCACGGCTTCGAGCCCCTCGTCTCGTGCGCCATCGTGGTCATGCCGGTGTCGGTTGATGGGGAGAAGGCCGGCACCATCGGCCTACTCGGACCTACCCGGATGAACTATCCGCAAGCGCTGGCCGCCGCCCGGGTGGTGGGTGAGCGCCTCGGCCAGCGCCTCGGCGAATCCGGAACCCTTTGACCGGAACCTTTGACCGGAACCCTTTGATCGGAACAGAGCATCTATGAACGACGACCTGTACGCCCTCCTCGGAGTAGGGCGCGACGCGAGCGACGACGAGCTCAAGCGGGCCTACCGGCAAAAGGCGCGCGAGCTGCATCCTGACGCCACCGGCGGCGACGCGGCCACCGATGAGCGCTTCAAAGAGGTGAGCATGGCCTACGAGGTCCTGCGCGACCCTGAACGGCGGGCCCGCTACGACCGCTTCGGGGCCGAGGGCGTCTTCGGGCCGGCCGCCGGCGGCGGGGGATTCGGCGGCAACCCTGGAGACATCTTCGGGGGCGGGGGACTGGGCGACCTCTTCGACGCTTTCTTCAACGGCGGCGTGCAAGGCGGCGGTGCTCGCAGGCGCACCGGTCCTGTCCCTGGCCCCGATGTGGAAATGGTTCTGGGGCTCGAGTTCCGCGAGGCCGTCTTCGGCGCCCGCCGGGAGGTCACCGTCGAGGGGCCCGTCCACTGCGAGACCTGTGCCGGCAGCGGTGCACGACCGGGCACGTCGGCAGTCCGCTGCCCGGACTGCGGTGGTGCGGGCGAGCTTCGCCGGGTGCGGAACTCCATCCTCGGGCAGGTGGTCACGGCCACGCCCTGTCAGCGGTGCCAGGGGACAGGTGAGGCGGTCACCACGCCGTGCAGCGACTGCGGAGGCGACGGCCGAAAGGTCGTCGAGCGCACGCTGACTGTGGAGGTGCCTGCCGGCGTGGACGATGGATCGACCCTCCGGCTGGGTGGCCACGGACCCGCCGGCTACCGCGGCGGGCCCAACGGTGCCCTCTTCGTCCACCTGTCGGTGAACGAGGACGACGTCTTCGAACGCGAGGGCTCGGACCTCCATGCCGACCTGCACGTGGCCATGACCCAGGCCGCCCTGGGGGCGACGGTCGGGTTCGAGACACTCGATGACCACCGGGACGTTGTCGTCGCGCCGGGGACCCAGACCGGCCAGGTGGTCAGGATGAAGGGTCTCGGTGTCCCCCATGTCCGCGGACGGGGCCGGGGCGACCTGTACGTCCGAATGGTGGTGGAGACCCCGACCGAGCTCGACCCCGGCCAGCGGGAGCTCCTGGAGCACCTGGCCATCGAGCGAGGCGAGGCGATCGCTCCGCCTGGGCCCGACAAGCTGTTCTCCAAGATCCGCTCCGCACTCAGCTGACCGTGTCGGAGCGGTCGCCCGACGGGAGCGGGATGGAGCGCTCACCTGGCGGGAACCGGACCGAGCGGTCGCCGGACGAGAACGGGATGGAGCGCTCGCGCGACGGGAACGACACGGAGCGCTCCCCGTTGGTCCCGGCATCCGTCGCCGCCGCGGCCATGGTGTTCGTCGAGGACCCCACCCTTCCCGTCCTGAACCAGGCCGACATCCGTCACCTCACCGCCGTGCTCCGACTGCGCGACGGCGAGATCGTGGTGGCCGGTGACGGTGCCGGGCGTTGGGCCCGCTGTCAGATGCACGTCGGGGGGCTCCACGACGCCACCCTGGAGAGGATCGGACCGGTGGAGACGACCGACGCGTCGGAGCCGGCCATCACTGTGGCCTTTGCCCCGGTGAAGGGAGACCGGCCCGAGTGGGTGGTCCAGAAGCTGACGGAGCTGGGCGTGGACCGGATCGTGCCCATCCTCACCGCCCGGTCGGTGGTCCGCTGGGAGGGGGAGCGGGCGGTCAAGGCGGTCGAGCGCCTGAGGCGGGTGGCCCGCGAAGGGTCGGCCCAGTGTCGGCGCGCCTGGTTACCCGAGGTCGCTACCGTCTCCTCGCTCCGGTCATTGGCCGCTCTCACCGGGGTGCCCACCGCCATGGCCAGCCCGGGAGGCTCACCGCCTGACCTGTCCAGACCGGTGGTGGCCATCGGGCCCGAGGGCGGATGGGACCCGGACGAGCTGGACGCCGGATTCGACATGGTCGGGCTCGGCTCGACCATCCTCCGGGCAGAGACGGCAGCGGTTGCCGCCGGTACGCTACTGTGCGCGTTGAGGCAACACCTGATAGCGCCACTGGTGTAACCACGCTTCGTGGGCAAAACCGTGTACAATCGCCAGAACGACCGATCCGCCGGTTCGGCCCGAAGCTCGTGAGTTTCTAAACCTGCTGATCACGAGAGTGAATGAGGAACCGATGACGATAGTGAACAGATCATGACTGCCGTGGACAACGGGATCGCCGCCCCGGACATCGACGACGAGGTTGGTGAGGACGACGAGCAAGAAGAGGCTGCCCGGATCGCTTATGCCCGGGCCGTTGGAGCTCGCATCCGCGCCATGCGCAAGCAGATGCGGTTGTCACTACAAGCGGTCGAAGCCATGTCCGACCAGGAGTTCAAGGCCTCCGTCCTCGGTGCTTACGAGCGGGGCGAACGGGCCATCTCGGTGCCTCGGCTACAGCGACTGGCCAAGCTGTATGACGTCCCCGTGGACCAGCTCCTGCCGCCCGACGACGACGCCAGCACACGCTGGGGGGCATCGGGCGGAGGCCCGGAGACCGCGCCGCTCACCGCTCGGCGGGCGCTGCACGGACTGGGCGGCCACGAGAAGATCACCATTGATCTGACCAAACTGCACTCGGTCAGCGGTCCCGAGCGCGACCTCCTGCGCCGTTTCCTCAGCATGATCCAGGTGCATCGCCAGGACTTCAACGGTCGGATGATCACGATACGCGCCGAAGATGTGCGAGCCATCGCCTGCATGTTCGGGATCACCCCGGATGCCATGGCCACCCGGCTGGGTGAGCTGGGACTTCTGGTTACGTCCTGAGCCCATGCGAGATCTATCGTCGTCTACCGAGGGTTGGTGAACAACCCAACGAGGTATAACTACTCAGATGGTTGATTCGATCCGTTGGCTGAGCACGAAAGAAGCGTCCGAACGTCTCGGCATCACGCTGAGGAGCCTCTACCGGTTCATCGACGAGGGAGGCCTCGTCGCCTACAAGTTCGGGCGCGTCATCCGCATCCAGGAGACAGACGTCGAGCGCTTCATCGAAGCAAGCCGCATTCCGCCCGGGAGCCTCGAGCACTTGTACCCGGAGCTGAAGGGCAACGGCGGGAACATGTCGGCTCCGTCGGTGGCCGCTGGCGGCGGCCCCGGCTGAATGGTGCCAGGCTGCCTGTTTTGTGGAATCGTGGCCGGCGACGTTCCGGCTGAGATCGTCCACGCCACCGAGAGAACCGTGGCCTTTCGGGACCTGAATCCCTTCGCCCCGGTCCATGTGTTGGTGGTGCCCAAGCGCCACATCCCCAATGCGGCCGAGATCGGGCCGGATGACGCAGACGACGTGGCCGAGCTGTTCGTGGCGGCCAAGGCGGTGGCCGACGCCGAGGGCATCGGCGGCGCCGATCGGGGCTACCGCCTGATCTTCAATGTGGGACCCGACGCCAACAACTCGGTTCCCCACCTCCATCTCCACGTATTGGGCGGCAGGGCGATGGACTGGCCACCCGGTTGAGCCGGGCGGTTCGACCGGGGGAGCAGCGGCGCCGGGGCGCCGTGGGTGGTCGCGCCGTGCGCGTGGGTTCGCGCCCACCGAGTCACTGGTAGGGTCGGGCACAGAGCACACGTGACGTCAACCCAGGTCAAGATCCTCGTCCCCGGCAACCATCTGATGGCCGGCCTCCTGGGCCAGCGTGATGAGTTGCTGCGCCTGGTCGAAAACGCATTCAGCGGGGCCCACATTGTCGTACGGGGCAACGAGATCTCCATCGACGGCGAAGAGGCCGAGCGGGTGGGGCGACTGTTCGAAGAGCTTGTGCTGCTGCTCCAGTCGGGTCAGGGTCTGGATCCGACCCAGGTGGGCCGCACCATCGACATGGTGAAAGAGGACGTCCGTCCCTCCGAGGTGCTGACCTCCGAATTGCTGCGATCATCCCGGGGGCGGTCGGTCCGACCGAAGACGGCTGGCCAGAAGCAGTACGCCGACGCCATCGCCTCCAACATCGTGACCTTCGGCATCGGCCCGGCCGGTACGGGCAAGTCCTATCTGGCGGTCGCGCTGGCAGTCCAGGCCCTCCAGGCCCATCAGGTCAATCGGATCATCCTGACCCGACCGGCTGTCGAGGCCGGAGAGCGGCTCGGGTTCCTTCCCGGTGATCTCATGGCCAAGGTGGACCCCTATCTGCGGCCCCTGTACGACGCCCTGTACGAGCTGCTCGAGCCGGAGGGCGCTCAGCGCCTGCTCGACAGGGGGACGGTGGAGGTTGCGCCCCTGGCCTTCATGCGGGGTCGGACCCTAAACGGCAGCTTCATCATCTTGGACGAGGCCCAGAACACCTCCCCCGAGCAGATGAAGATGTTCCTGACCCGGATCGGCTTCGGCTCCAAGGCGGTCGTGACCGGCGACGTGACCCAGATCGATGTGCCCGGCGGCAGATCCGGACTGGTGGGCCTGGAGCCGGTGCTGACCGGCATCGAGGGACTGGAGTTCGTCCACCTCGGCCAGCGCGACGTGGTGCGGCATCGGATCGTGGGCGACATCGTGGCCGCCTACGAACGCGCCAGCGCCAACCCTCCGCCCAACGGGTCCCGGCCCCTCGGCGATGCCACCGGCGCCAGCGGTGCTACCGGCACCAGCGGCGCGACCGGCACTAGCGGCGCGACCGGCACCTCCGGCGCCGCCGCAGTGGGCGGCGCCAGCGGCGGTTCCGGTGAGCCTTGACATCTACGCCGCCGACGAGCAAACCGACCATCCGGTGGCCATCGAGCGCTGGTCCGATCTGGCCCGCGCCGTGCTCGAGGCCGAAGGGGTAAAGCACGACACCGAGGTGTCGCTCCTGTTCGTCGACGCGCCCACCATCGCCTCGCTCAACGAACGGTTCTTGGGAAAGCCCGGTCCCACCGACGTCTTGGCCTTTCCCATCGAGGACGACCTCGAACGGGGCGGGCGCTCGCCCGACGAGGGCGGGACCGGCCCGGGGTCGGTCGATCCGGACTTCGACCAGCTCGTCCTGTTGGGTGACGTGGTCATCTGCCCGGCTGTAGCGGCCGACAACGCCGTGGACCACGCGGTCAGCTTCGACGACGAGATCGCCCTGTTGGTCGTTCACGGGATCCTCCACTTGCTGGGTATGGACCACCAGGTCGAGGCGGAGGCGGAGCGGATGGAGCAGCGCGAGCAGCAGCTGCTGGCCCGCCACTACCGCATGGCCTCGTGACTGCGCTGTGAGGCCAGGGAGCAAAGGGAGCCAAGGGAGCCCATTGTGAGCGCACCGTTGAGCGCACTGTGAGCGGACCGCTGCTGGCCACGACGCAGTTCACCGGTGTCGACGCGATCCTGATCATCGTCGTGGTCGTGCTCCTTGCCGCCTCGGCCGTGCTGGCCCTGGCCGAGACCAGCCTGGTCCGGACGAGCAAGTCCAAGGCCATGTCCATGGTGGACGAGGGTCGCCGGGGAGCCAAGGACCTGGTCCGGCTGACCGAGAACCCTCAGGGCTTTCTCAACCCCGTCCTGTTGCTCGTGTTGATCTGCCAGCTGGTGGTGGCCACCCTGGTCGGCCTGCTGGCCTCGGAGTGGTTCGGGGCCTGGGGCGTTGCCGCGGCCACGGTCTTCGAGATCATCGTCATCTTTGTCCTGGGTGAAGCGGTCCCCAAGAACTGGGCCGTCCACCACCCCGAGCGGGCCGCGCTGTTCAGCGCGCCGCTGGTGTCGGCCATGGTCAGGTTTTGGCCCATTCGGATCATCTCGGGTGCACTGATCGGCCTGGCCAACTTGCTCATCGGGAAACGGGGCGAAGCGGCCGGATCGGACGTGACCGAGTCCGAGCTCCTGGCCATGGCGGACGTTGCCCTCGAGGACGATGTGATCGAGACGGAGGAACGGGCGCTCATCCACTCGATCATCGAGTTCGGCGACACGGTTGTGCGCGAGGTCATGGTGCCCCGTCCTGACATGAGCACCATCGAGGCCGACGTCACGGTGGAGACGGCGCTCGAGCACGCCATGGCCGTCGGCTATAGCCGGATCCCCGTCGTTGATCACAAGGTCGACGACGTGCTGGGCATCGCCTACACCAAGGACTTGATCAGGGCCCTCCGGGCCGGCGCCGGCGCCGATTCGGTCCGCGGTCACATGCGCTCGCCACGCTTCGTTCCCGAGACCAAGCGCGTCGCTGGCATGATGCGAGAGATGCAAGAGGAGAAGTACCACATGGCCGTGGTGGTCGATGAGTACGGCGGCACGGCGGGACTGGTGACGCTGGAGGACCTGATCGAAGAGCTGGTGGGCGAGATCGTCGACGAGTTCGATGTGGAGGAGCCGCCGATCGAGCGCCTGGCCTCGGGTGAGATCCGGGTGAGCGGCAGGATGGTCGTCTCCGATGTCAACGACCTGCTCGACGCCAACCTGCCGTCGGGGGCATGGGACACGGTAGGCGGTCTCGTGTTCGACCTCCTGGGCCACGTGCCCGTCGAGGGCGAGACGGTCGAGGCCGATGGGGTCAAGCTCATCGCCGAGCGGGTCAGGAGCCGCCGGATCGAGCGGGTCCGGATCGTGCCGGCGCCGCCACAACCGATGGCCAACGAGCGCTCGTGACCTACCGTTCCGGTTTCGCCGCCGTGCTCGGCCGGCCGAATGTGGGCAAGTCCACGCTGGTGAACAGAATTGTCGGCACCAAGGTCACCATCACGTCACCACGGCCCAACACCACCCGGGCCCAGGTCCGGGGCGTGCTGAACCGTCCCGACAGCCAAGCCGTGTTCGTGGACACGCCGGGACTCCACCGCCCCCGCACCGCTCTGGGGGAACGGCTCAACGACACGGCCACGTCCTCGCTCGATGACGTCGACGTGGTGGTGACCATGGTGGACGCCACCGGCGCCATTGGCCCGGGCGACCGCATGGTCCTGGCTCACGGGGCCAGGCGGGTGCGAGCCCAGGTGCGGAGCGCGGCGATGGCCGCCAAGTTCGCGTCGACCGGCGACGGCTCGCCCGGGGAAGACGACGGCTCCTTCGCGTCGGCCGGCGGCGGCTCACCTGGGCAGGACGGCGGCTCACCCGGCGAGGACGGCGGTGGTGTCGTCGTGGCCCCACCGGCTCTGCTGGTGGTGGTCAACAAGATAGACAAGGTCGACGACAACGGGGTGCTGACCCACTTGGCCTCGGTGGCCGAGGTGGGCGAGGCCCTTGCTGTCGAGGGAGGAGCCGTCCCCATCCCGGTCGAGTACTTCCCGGTCTCGGCCGTGACCGGCGAGGGCGTCGACACACTGGTCGATGCCGTGCTGTCCCGGCTGCCCGAGGGGCCCCGCTACTACCCCGAGGGCATGATCACCGATGTGGCCGAGGCGTTCTGGGTGGCCGACCTGGTCCGGGAGCAACTGTTGGCCCGGGTCGACGACGAGTTGCCTCACAGCATCGCCTGCCGCGTGACCGAGTGGGAGTGGCCTCGCGTCCGGTGCGAGATCCTGGTCGAGCGGGATTCGCAGAAGGGCATCGTCATCGGCAAGGGGGGCTCGACGCTGAAGGCCGTAGGCACGGCCGTTCGGGCCCAGATGCCCCCCGGCGCCTACCTGGAGCTGTTCGTGCGGGTGGAGAAGCGGTGGCAGCAGCGCGACGACGCCCTCGATCGGCTGGGATTCTGAGCACGCCGACCGTCCCGGGCTCTGAACCGGCCGCCATCTCGGGTTCTGAACACGCACCGAAATATCCCCTACGCGCGCTTGACGACCTCGCGCTGGAGGAACTCCTCGACCTGGTGTCGGTCCACCACCCGATGCATGGGAGGGACCCGGGCAAGCAAGACGCCGCGGTAGCTGGCTGACGCCAGCCGGTTGTCGAGCACGGCGACCACGCCCCGGTCGTCGGCCGAGCGGATCAGGCGGCCGGCCCCCTGGGCCAGCAGCGTTCCCGCCCTGGGCAGGTCCACGGCCTGGAACGCGGCGGTGCCCGCCCGGTCCCGGCGGGCCTGGAGCACGGGGTCGTCGGGACGCGGGAAGGGGATGCGATCGATGGCCACCACGCTCAAGGTGGAACCGGGGATGTCCACGCCCTGCCAGAACCCGAGGGTGGCGAACAGACAGGTGGCCTCGTCGGACTGGAAGGCCTCGATCAGTGCCGGCTTGGGCAGGTCGGACTGGGCCAGGATGGGGAAGGCCACTCGTTCCCGCAGGACGGCCACGGCCGCGGTCATGGCTCGCCAGCTCGTGAAGAGGGCGAGCGTCCGCCCCCCCGCCGCGGTCATGAGCGCGGCCAGCTCGTCGTGGATGGCCGGCTCCGACTCCGGGCGCCGACGGTCGGGGAGCGA
This sequence comes from uncultured Acidimicrobiaceae bacterium, assembly GCA_963781305.1. Classification (GTDB taxonomy): domain Bacteria; phylum Actinomycetota; class Acidimicrobiia; order Acidimicrobiales; family RAAP-2; genus DASXMT01. The sequence goes on along the minus strand of CAWAFL010000010.1, from coordinate 14,708 downwards.
CCGAGCCACGTAGAGCACAGCGTGGGCCGGATAGTCGAAGGGGCTGCCCACATCGAGCTCGTCGGTCCGTTCGGCGGGGAGGCCGAGTCGGTCCGGTAGGCCCACTGGCACCGTGGCCGAGGTGAGGACGCCGGTCACCTCGCCCCACAGGCGCTCGGCCAGGAGGGGCCCGACCTCGATGGGGGAGACCCGGAGGGTGGGGAACCGGGAGCCACCGTCCACCCAGGCCACCTGGTCGTCGGTGAGCGCGGTCAGCTTGGCCAGGTCATCGCTCAGGTGACCGGCGGCCAGCAGAGCTCGGTCCCGTCGCGACCGGATCTCGTTGCCGTCGGTCTCGCCCGTCTCACGCTCGGCCCGGCGCAGCCCGTCGACCAGACGGGAAACCCGGCCAATGGCCAGTTCAATGAGAGCACCGAGACCGGGATCGGCTTCGGTGGCGGCTTGGAGCCCGAACCGACCGGTCGCCGCTTGAACCGCCGTGCCTGCCTTGGATGCGGCCGCACTAGCAGCGGAGGCATTGGGGGCACTGGAGGCCGCTGCATCATTGGAGGCTGCTGCCGCCGTCAGGCTGCGTCGCTTCCGGGGCGCCGGCCGACCCACATCGAGGTCGAGAGGCGGCAGCCCGAGATCGAGGCCCTGGGGCTCGGGATCGATACCGGGGCCCTGGAACTCGGGATCGATACCGGGACGCTCGGGGTCTTCGGGTTCCTCTGGTCCGGGTGGACGCTCTCCTCTGACCTCAGCGGTGCCCGCAGGGGGCGCTGCGCCTGTGTCGTCCGACCCGTTGAGCCCGCCTGTGTCGCCCGGCCCGATGAGTTGAGACCGGGGCACCCGCGAACCGGCCAGAGGCTGGAGCACCCGCTGCAGGACGTCACCCACCTCGGCGACGGCGTCGACGGCCGAATCGGATCGATCGTCGACCAGGCCGCGAACGGACGCGGCCAACGCCCGGAACCGTCCCGGCCCGATCTCGGTGCCCAGGCTGTCGGTCATCACCTCTTCGAGCTCGTGAGCCTCATCGAAGACCACGACGTCGTGCGGTGGGAGCACTATCCCCCCGCTGGCCAGGTGGGCCCCGTAGAGGTGGGTGTTCACCACCACCACGTCGGCATCGGCGGCGCGTTGCCGGGCGTTCTCGGCGAAGCAGTCCCGACCAGACGGGCAGCGGAAGGCTCCCGGGCACTCCCGGGCGGTGGTGCTCACCAGGGCCCAGGCCCGGGGCGCGGGCTCGAAGTCCAGCTCGGCTCGGTCCCCCGTGGGGGAGTCTTGGCCCCAGTCGAGCAGCCGGCGCACCTGGTCGCCCAGCCGTCCGTCCTCGGCCGGACCGGCCGCCCTGGGTGCCGGGCTTGCCCCACCGTCCTCCATGCTCAGCTGCTCGCCGGCGCCGCCCACCTCGGCGGCTCGCTGCTTGCACAGGTAGTTGCTCCGACCCTTCAGGACGGCGAAGGAGAACTCGCCGGTGGCCAGCGTGGCCACGCTGGGGAGGTCCTTTCCGGCCAGCTGGTCCTGAAGCGCCTTGGTCGCCGTGGCCACGACCACCCGCTCCCCGGCCAGCATCGACGGGATCAGATAGGCGAGCGACTTGCCCGTTCCCGTCCCGGCCTGGACCACGAGATGACGACGACCGGCGATGGCGCGACCCACGGACCGGGCCATCTCCGATTGACCGGCTCGGTGCTCCCCGCCGCCGGGGAGGGCGGCCGCGGCCCGGTCGAGGGCCTCGGTCACCGCATCGGACTCCCGGGTGGACTCCGTTTCTGTCACCGGTTCGGTCACCCCGTGACCCTACCGGGAGCCCGATGACCGCCTGCGTCAGATGATGACGACCACCACGCCTCGTCGTGACGAGGCCCGGATGCGGCCATCACACCTTGGTGACCCACAAGGTGATGGCCACCCCCACCCCCACGGCCACGATGAGCGCTCGGAACACCTGTCGGTTCAGTTTGCGGCTGAGAGGCGCGCCCACTTGGCCTCCGACGATCGATCCGCCGGCGATCAGGGCCACCACTTCCCAGTTCACATGGCTGGAGAAGACGAACAAGCAGGCCGCACCCAGGTTGGCCATGAAGGTCAGCACGTTCTTGGCCGCGTTCAGCCGCTGCATGTCGTCATCCAGGAAGATGGCCAGCAGGGCGATGAGGATCACGCCCTGGGCCGCCCCGAAGTAGCCGCCGTAGACGCCGGTGGCGAACACGCTGACAAACAGGACCGGCCCGCCGTGGTGGGCGCGTTCGCCCCGTCCGGCCAGCCAACGGGACAGCATCGGCTGTACGGCTATGAGGACACAGGCGAGGAGGATCAGGCCGGGCACGATATTGCGGAAGACACTCCCGGGCAGGGCCAGGAGCAGGGCGCCCCCGGCCAGGCCGCCGGCGCCGGCGGCGATGCTCAGGATGATGACCCGGGGCCGCTGACCGACCAGCTCGGGGCGGTAGGCGATAGCCCCGCTCAGGTTGCCCGGCACCAGGCCCAGGCTGTTGGACACGTTGGCCAACACCGGCGGAAAGCCGAAGGCCAACAGGGTGGGGAAGGTGATGAGGGACCCAGCCCCCACCATGACATTGATGGTTCCCGCTGCGAGACCGGCGGCAAAGATCGCCAGTGCTTCGAGCGGTGACATGGAGAGGGTCTAGCCCGGCATTCACCCCAGCTCAAGGCGGCAGTGCCCGCGGAGCCCGGTTCTAGCTCGAGCATTGGACGAACTTCACCCCCGACCACAGCGGATAGCGTTCGCGGCGTGCAATCGGCCGATGGCGACCTGACAGAGACCGAAGTCCCGGCGCGCCCGTTGACGGCCGCCGACGTCGCTGGCGGGCCCATCCCCAAGCACATCGGGTGCGTGATGGACGGCAACGGTCGGTGGGCGAGCCGTCGGGGGCTACCCCGCACCGAAGGTCACGGTGCCGGGGAGGCTGCCCTGCTCGATGCGGTGGAGGGAGCGCTGGAGCTGGATATCCCCTGGTTGACCATGTACGCCTTCTCCACCGAGAACTGGCGCCGGCCGGCCGACGAGGTGAGGTACCTGATGGGCTTCAACGAGGGTCTCCTGGCCCGGCGCCGCGACGAGCTGCACGAGAAAGGGGTCCGGATCCGATTTGCCGGCCGCCGCGACTGGCGGGTCCCCAAGCGGGTACTGCGGCGCATGGACGAGTCGGTGGCCCTCACTGAGAAGAACAGGCGAATGACCCTGACCATGGCCTTCAATTACGGCGGCCGGGCCGAGATCGTCGACGCCGTCCGAAAGCTGGTGGCCGACGGTGTCCCGGCCAACAAGGTCGATGAAAAGGCGATCCGTTCCCGGCTCTACTACCCAGACCAGCCCGATCCCGACCTGGTGATCCGGACCTCAGGCGAGACCCGCATCTCCAACTTCCTGCTCTGGCAGCTGGCCTACAGCGAGCTGGTGTTCCCCGAGGTCCTATGGCCCGACTTCCGGCGCGAGCATCTCTTTGATGCCGTTCGGGAGTACCAGCAGCGCCAGCGGCGTTATGGAGGGGTGAAGTGAACGAGATTCGTAGGTGGACTGAGCCGTGATCAAAGTAGGCGTGGCCGGTGGGGTGCTCCTTTACCTCTTTTGCGTGGTTTTGGCCGCGGCCGGGTTCACCGCCATCGTCCCGCTCATCGTGATCGTGCCCATTCTCGTTCTGTTGGTTGGCGGAGGGAACATGCTGGGGGGACGTAGCCACGGGCGGACCAGGGGGGGCGGACCGGCATTCGCGCCGGCCCCCTTGTCCTCGTCGGGTCCGAACTCCCCCGCCGCCGCGCATCTTGCCGAGGGTGAGCCCGCCGCCGCCGACCCAGCCAACCGGACCGCCGACCCAGCCAACAGGACCGCCGATCCAGCCAACAGGACCGCCGATCCAGCCAACAGGAACAGCGACAGCGCCGGACAGACCGACAGCGCCGGACAGACCGACAGCGCCGGACAGAGCGACGCCCGCATGGAACCTGGTGGCGGGGAGTCCGGCGACCACGAATGAGCCTGTTCCGCGACCAGGGGGTGGTGCTGCGCACGATCCGACTCGGGGAGGCGGATCGGATCGTGACCATCATGACCGAGCAGCACGGCAAGGTCCGCGCCGTGGCCAAAGGGGTTCGTCGCACGGCGTCGAAGTTCGGGGCTCGATTGGAGCCGCTCAGCCACGTCGCCATCCTGGCCTGGCAGGGCCGGAGCGACCTCGACATCGTGAACCAGGCCGAAGTGATCGACACGTTCCGCACCGTCCGGGAAGACCTCGACCGGATGTCAGCGGCGCTCTCCCTGCTCGAGGTGGTGGACCAGGTCGGCCAGGAACGACACGCCAACCCCCAGCTCTACCAGATGCTCGTTGGCGCCCTGCGGGTGTTGGACGAGGCCGATACGGTCATGGTGGCGCCCGCCTTCTTCCTGAAGGTGCTGGTCCTGGAGGGATCGGCCCCGGTGCTCGATATGTGCGTGTCGTGCGGCGAGGAGGACAGCACGCAGTTGGTCGCGTTCGACCTCGTCGAGGGGGGCGTCCATTGTCGGAGCTGTCGACGGGGCCGCCCGCTCTCCGGTCCCGGGCTTGAGCTGTTGCGCCGAACGCTGGGTGGCGGGCTGAACGGTGTGCTGGCTGAGCCCCGCTCGCCCGTCACCGACGAGGTGACCGCCCTGGCCACCGAGGCCATGGAGGTCCATCTCGACCGTCGGCTTCGTGCCGTTCGCTCGGGCCCGATGTCGTGACCGTCGACCCTCTCGCCCCGAACTCCGTCGACCCTGTGGTCCCGGCCCCCCTCAGCCCTGTAGCCCCAACCCCCTCCGACCCTGTGGTCCCGGCCCCCCTCAGCCCTGTAGCCCCAACCCCCTCCGACCCTGTGGTCCCGGCCCCCTTCGGCGTCTACGTACACGTCCCGTTCTGTCGGTCGCGCTGTGACTATTGCGCCTTTGCCACCTACACCGACCGCGACCACTTGATGGAGGAGTACGCCGCCGCCTGCATCGTGGAGACCCGGCGGGCAGTCGACGAGGGCATGCCCGCAGCCACCTCGGTCTTCTTCGGCGGGGGCACGCCGTCGCGGCTTGCCGCCGACCTGTTGTGCGATGTCCTCGACTCGATCCCAAGGGTGCCCGGGGCCGAAGTCACCGTCGAGTGCAATCCCGAAGACGCCCAACCCGGTCGATTTGCTTTGTACCGGGAGGCCGGGGTGACCCGGATTTCCCTCGGCGTGCAGTCGACCTCCCCTCACGTGCTGTCCGGTCTGGGACGGCGCCACACGCCGGGGGTGGTCGTCGACGCGGCCGCAGCGGTGGCCGGCGCCGGGTTCGCCTCGTGGAACATGGACCTCATCATCGGAGGGGCGGGGGAGACCGACGGCGACTGGGAGTCCAGCTTGGCCGACCTGATCGGACTGCCCAATCCGCCACCGCACGTCAGCGCGTATGCCCTCACCGTCGAGCCGGGGACCCCCCTGGCCGGCGACTCGGACCGGCACCCCGACGATGACACCCAGGCGGCGCGCTACGAGCTGGCCGACGAGGTGTTGACGGCGGCCGGCTATCAGTGGGAAGAGATCTCCAACTGGGCCAAACCGGGCCACGAGTGCCGCCACAACCACCTGTACTGGGATCAGGGGAACTACCGGGGAATCGGCTCCGCGGCGCACTCCCACCACGAGGGGCGGCGCTGGTGGAACGTTCGGACCCCTGACCGGTATGTACGGGAGATCGGCTCAGGTCACAGCGCCCAGGCCGGCGAGGAGATCCTGACCGGGGCGCAACGCGCCTTCGAGGCGCTCACCCTCTCGCTCCGCACTCGGTCCGGCGTGCCGGCGACCGCCGTGCCCGATGATCCTGATCTCCGCGGCCTGGTCACGTCGGACCAGGGCCGGTCCGTGCTCACCGTTCGGGGACGGCTGTTGGCAAACGCGGTGAGCGCCCGACTGGTGGTCGACGCGTCGGCGAACTGACTGGGCCCATCGCACAGGCCCAGGGGCGACCGGCCGCCCAACCAGGAGAAAGATGGGCCGTCTGTCACCGTTCGGGCCAGAGGGGAAGCGCCAAACCGGTACCATGCCCTCATGCCCGACGCGGAAGCCCCCCAAGACGCGCCCGAGCGCCCGTCAGACCTGATGGAGCGCCCGTCAGACCTGATGGAGAAGGTGGTGAGCCTGTGCAAGCGCCGCGGCTTCATCTTCCAGTCAGCCGAGATCTACGGCGGCTTCCGTTCCACGTACGACTACGGCCCCCTCGGGGTCAACCTGCTCAGGAACGTGAAGGACGCCTGGTGGAAGGCGATGGTGCAGCGGCGGACCGACGTGGTCGGCCTGGACGCGTCAATCCTGTCGCCCCCGGCGGTATGGGAGGCATCCGGCCATTTGGCCAACTTCACCGACCCGCTGGTCGACTGCCGTCAGTGTCATCAGCGATGGCGGGCCGACAAGATCGACGGGGTCTGCCCATCGTGCGGGTCGACCGAGTTCACCGAGGCCCGGGCGTTCAACCTCATGTTCAAGACGCATGCCGGCCCCTTGGAAGACGAGGGTGCGGTCGCCTACCTGCGTCCGGAGACGGCCCAGGGGATGTTCATCAACTTCATGAACGTGGTCCAGACCACCAGGAAGAAGCCGCCGTTCGGGATCGCCCAGGTGGGCAAGTCGTTCCGCAACGAGATCACCCCGCAGAACTTCGTGTTCCGGACCCGCGAGTTCGAGCAGATGGAGATGGAGTTCTTCGTCCCTCCCGCCGAGGCGGAGCAGTGGTTCGCGTACTGGTTGGACGAGCGGTTCCGCTGGTATCTCGACTTGGGCATCCCCGAGGACCAGCTGCGGCTGCGCCACCACGATGCCGACGAGCTGTCGCACTACTCGGCGGCCACCGCCGACGTGGAGTTCCTGTTTCCTTGGGGCTGGGACGAGTTGGAGGGCATCGCCAACCGGACCGACTTCGACCTCAAGGCCCACGCCGCCGCGTCGGGCGAGCGGCTCGACTACTTCGATCCCACCACCAATGAGCGGTACGTGCCCTACGTCATCGAGCCCGCGGCCGGAGCCACCAGGACGATGATGGCCTTCCTGCTTTCGGCCTACCACGAGGACGAGGTGGGCGGGGAGGCCCGATCGATCCTGCGGCTGCACCCGAAGCTCGCCCCCTACCAGGTGGCCGTCCTGCCCTTGTCCAAGAAGGACACGCTCGAGCCCCTGACCCAAAAGGTGCTCTCGGCCCTGCAGCCTCATTTCATGTGCGACTACGACGTCACCCAGTCGATCGGCAAGCGCTACCGCCGGCAGGACGAAGTGGGAACCCCTTGGTGCGTGACCATCGATTTCGACTCCCTCGAGGATCAGGCGGTGACCGTCCGGGACCGGGACACCACCGAGCAGGAGCGGGTGCCCATCGCCGATCTGGTGGTGGCGATCCAGCGCCGGATGGACGGCGCCTGAGCCTGGTGATCCAACGCCGGACGGACGCCTTCTGAGCGTGGCTCCGATACGCGGCCGCTTCGAAGGCCTCAGCGTGGTTGGGTAGCATTGGTGGTTCGCGCAATCGAGCGCGGCACCACCCCACCAGCTGCAGGAGACTCGACGCGATGCCGTTCGTCTACGACTTCGATCACAAGCACCGGAAGCCCCCGATGGAAATGAAAGACCTCCTTGGCGGCAAGGGTGCCAACCTGGCCGAGATGACATCGGTACTGGCCCTTCCCGTCCCCCCCGGGTTCACCATTTCCACTGACGCCTGCCGAGCCCACATGGAGGCCGGATGGCCCGACGGCCTGACCGAAGAGGTGGCCAAGGCCCGGACGCGGCTCGAGAAGAAGATGGGCAAGCGCATCGGCGATGCCGTCGACCCGCTGTTGGTCTCGGTGCGTTCCGGCGCCAAGTTCTCCATGCCCGGCATGATGGACACCGTTCTGAACCTGGGGCTCAACGACCAGTCGGTCCTCGGGTTGGCCAAGCAGACCGACGACGAGCGCTTTGCCTTCGACTCCTACCGCCGTTTCGTTGCCATGTACGGCCGGATCGTCCTCGGCGTTCCCGGCGAGGAATTCGACTCCCTGCTCGACGCGGCCAAGGAACTGGCCAACACCGAATCGGACGCCGGGATCCCCACCGAGCTCCTCCGCTACCTGGTCGATGCCTACCAGCAGATCGTGGAGCGACACACCGGCAAGCCCTTTCCCCAGGACCCCGATGCCCAGCTCCGCGGGGCCATCGAGGCCGTGTTCGAGTCCTGGGACAGCCCCCGGGCGAACGCCTACCGGGTGCGGGAGCGGATCGCCCACGAGCTCGGCACCGCGGTCAACGTCCAGGCCATGGTGTTCGGCAACCGGGATGACCAGTCGGGAACCGGGGTGGGCTTCACCCGCGACCCCGCCACCGGCGAGAAGGGCGAGTACGGCGACTACCTGATCAACGCCCAAGGCGAAGATGTGGTGGCCGGTATCCGCAACACGGAGCCGCTCTCGGCGCTGAAGCGCCAGTTCCCGAAGATCCACGCCGAGCTGCTGGCCATCTTCGCCCGGCTCGAGCAGCACTACCGGGACATGTGCGACACCGAGTTCACCATCGAACAGGGCAAGTTGTGGATGCTCCAGACCCGGGTGGGCAAGCGCACCGGCCAGGCCGCCCTCCGGATGGCGGTCGACATGACCACCGACCCGAAGATCAAGTTGAGCCGGTCCGAGGCCATCGAACGGGTCACCGGGGACCACCTCGATCAGGTGCTCCACCCCCAGTTCGCCGGGTCGGGCTACACCGTGCTGGTCAAGGGGCTGGGGGCGTCACCGGGAGCGGCCGTGGGCCGGGTCTACCTCACCGCCGACGACGCCCAGGCCGCAGCCGAGCGGGGTGAGCGCGTCGTCCTGGTCCGTAGCGAGACCTCGCCGGAGGATGTGCACGGCATGCTGGCGGCCGAGGGCATCCTCACCGCCCGCGGCGGGCTGGTCAGCCACGCTGCCGTGGTGGCCCGCGGATGGGGCAAGCCCGCGGTGGTCGGCGCCGAGCAGGTGCGCATCTCGGGAACCACGTTCAGCGTCGGCGACACCGTGGTTCACGAAGGCGATTGGATCTCGGTCGACGGCACGAACGGAACCGTGGTGCTGGGCCAGGTCCCGCTCAGCCAGGGGGAGACCCCGCCCGAGTTCGAGACCGTCCTGGGTTGGGCCGACACCATCCGCGCCGGGCATATGGGCGTCCGGGCCAACGCCGACAACGGCCCTGACGCGGCCAACGCCCGCAAGCACGGAGCCGAGGGCATCGGCCTGTGCCGCACCGAGCACATGTTCCTGGGTGAGGACCGTCTACCCATCGTGCGCCGGATGATCCTGGCCTCGACCGAGAGCGAAGAGTTCTCCGCCTTGGAGGAGCTCCGCATCGCCCAAAAGGCTGACTTCGAGGAGATCCTCGAGGCCATGGACGGCCTGCCCGTGACCATCCGCCTGCTCGATCCTCCGCTGCACGAGTTCCTACCCGATGTCCAGGAGCTGGCCATCAAGGACGCCACGGTGGGCCTGACCGAGGAAGAGGGCCGGTTGTGGGAAGCGGCCAAGACCTGGCACGAGTTCAACCCGATGCTCGGGACCCGCGGAGTGCGCCTCGGGGTCATCAAGCCCGGGCTGTACGCCATGCAGGTCCGAGCCTTGATGGAGGCGGCCCTGGAGCGGGTCGGCGTGGGGGGTCATCCCATCGTCGAGATCATGATCCCCCTCACCGTGACCAGGGAGGAGCTGGCCCTGGCCCGCAGCTGGGTTGAGGGAGCGGTCACCGAGGCGTTGGCCGCGGGGTCCACGGGCGGACGGAGCAAGAAGGCGGCCGCCACCCGCCGGGCCACCACGTCCGGGGCCCTCGACGTCATCATCGGCACCATGATCGAGACGCCCCGGGCCGCCCTCCGGGCCGCCGAGATCGCCGAAGAGGCCGATTTCTTCTCCTTCGGCACCAACGACCTGACCCAGATGACCTTCGGCTTCAGCCGCGACGACGTCGAGGGCCGGATGATGTCCACCTATCTCGAAGAAGGACTGCTGAAGCGAAACCCATTCGAGGTCGTGGACCCCGACGGCGTGGGCGAGCTGGTCCGGCTGGGTGTCGAGCGGGGCCGATCGACCAAGCCGGGCCTGAAGATCGGGGTGTGCGGCGAGCACGGGGGCGACCCCGAGTCCATCGCCACCTTCGCTGAGGCCGGCCTGGACTACGTCAGCTGCTCGCCGTTCCGGGTACCCATCGCCAGGCTGGCTGCCGCCCAAGCGGTCTTGGCCGAGGGCGGGTCGGCACCCGCACCCGCACCGGCCAAGGCGGCAAACGCGGCAAAGGCGGCCAAGGCTCGGGCCAAGAAGTAGGGCCCACCCGTTCCCCGTGACGAGGCGGACGGTTCGGCCGTCAGTTCTTCGCGGTACCGTCAACCACCATGGGCATCCCTGACGAGGACGTGGCCCGGGTCCGGGCGAGCACGGACATCGTCGCGCTCATCGGCGAACACGTCGCCCTCAAGCGGGTGGGCCGGCGCTGGAGCGGCCTGTGCCCGTTTCACGCCGAGAAGACGGCGTCGTTCAGCGTCAACGCCGAAGAGGGCTTCTACTACTGCTTCGGTTGCCAGGCCAAAGGTGACGCCATCAGCTTCGTGCGGGCTATCGACCACCTCGACTTCGTCGACGCCGTGCGCCGGCTCGCCGACAAGTCCGGCATCACCATCCACGAGGACGCCAACGCCGGCCGGGCCAGCCAGCGCCGCAAGCTGTTCATGGACGCCATGGAGTCCGCGGCCCAGTGGTATCACGAACGCCTCCTGACCGGAGCGGACGCCGGGCAGGCCCGCGACTACCTGCGATCGCGCGGCTATGACGGATCGGTGGTTCGCCGGTTCGGCCTGGGGTGGGCGCCTGACGACTGGGATGCATTGTGCCGGGCGCTCAAGCTGTCCGAGGAGGTGGCGGTGGGCGCAGGGCTCGGGTTCGTCAACCGCCGGGGCCGGCTCCAGGATGCCTTTCGGGGCCGGGTGCTGTTCCCCATCTGCGATTCGTCTGGCCGACCAGTGGCACTTGGGGGCCGGGTGCTGCCGGGGAGCAGCGACCCGGCCAAGTACAAGAACTCGCAGGAGTCGGTCATCTACTCCAAGCGCAAGGTGCTCTACGGCCTCAACTGGGCCAAGGCCGACATCATCAAGAGCGACGAGGTCGTGGTGTGCGAGGGATACACCGACGTGATCGGGTTCTTCGAGGCGGGGGTGGAGCGGGCGGTGGCTACCTGCGGCACGGCCATGGCCGACGAGCACTTCGGCGTGCTTCGGAACTTTGCCAAGCGGGTGGTCCTGGCCTACGACGCCGACGGGGCCGGACAGGCTGCAGCTGGTCGCTTCTACGAGTGGGAGCGCCGCCACGAGATCGATGTGGCCGTAGCCGACCTCCCGGCCGGAGCCGACCCCGGCGAGCTGTCCCGGTCGGATCCCGACGCGCTCCGGGCCGCCATCGAGGGGGCCAAGCCCTTCCTGCAATTCCGCGTGGAGCGGGTATTGTCGGCGGCGGATCTCTCGACCCCAGAAGGCCGGGCCAAGGCGGCCGATGCCGCCCTGTCGGCCGTCGCCGAGCACCCTGATGACCTGGTCAGGGACCAGTACGTCATGCAGGTGGCGGAACGGTGCCGGCTGGAGCCGACGTCGCTGCGGGACAGGCTCGAGCGTCTCCGTCGAGAGGGGCCGAAGGAACCGGTGGCCAAACGGGGTAGCCCGTCGAACCGGTCAGGCACCGATGATGCTCCCTCGTGGGTCCGTGATCCGGACGACCCGTGGGACCGGGGAGAGCCCGACGGCGACGAGGACGGCCCCCCGCCCGAGGACGGAGGTGGGTGGGAGCGGACCACGGCGCCGTCGTTCGGGCCCGGCCTCGAGGTGCTCCGTTTCGCCATCCATCGACCCGAGGACGTGGCCCACCGGCTCGAGCCGGTGCTGTTCGGCGACGAGCTCCAGCGGAGTGCGCTGCTAGTCCTGTTGGAGGCTGACGACCTGCGGGTGGCCATCGCCGAGGCGCCTCCACCGGTGAGGGATCTGCTGGCCCGCCTGGTCGTCGAGGAGCCGATCGGCGAGCCCGACGGCGCCCTCTTTACGCTGATCCGACTGGCGGCGCGCCGGGAGCTGGCCGTGCTCGAGCGGGAGTCGCGGACCTCACCCGAGGCAGGCGCGGAACTGGTGGAGATGCGGCCTGTGATCGAGCACATGGAGGTCACAGGCACCATAGGTGAGGCGTCGGATCGGTTGGTAGCCTGGCTTGTTGGGAGGAGCATATGAGTCTGACGGGCGGAGGCACGTGACCGCTGGGCGCATCGCTCGGCCGTCGGTAGAGAGCATGACGGACCACATCATCTTCGACGACCATCGTGTGAGCGGGCAGAACGCGCCGGCCAGCTCCCCCTCGCCCGCCGACGCTCTGCTCTATGCCGGCGAGTTCGAGGTCCTTCTCCAATTGGGGAGGGCGAAGGGGTACCTCGAACAGGACGACCTCATGTCGGTGTTGCGCTCGGTCGAGCTGAGCCCGGACTTGATCATCGAAGTGGTGATGCGGGTCCGGGCCGAAGGAGTCGAGTTCGTCGATTCCCCCGACGATGCCGGCGACCTCACCTCGGTCCCACCCACGACGGCCGTGCTCGACCTAGGCACCCAGCCCGAGGGTCCCACGACGAATGGCATCGGCCACGAAAACGGCGCCGATGTCCCGGAGAACGGCACGGGCCCTGCGACAACCGTTCTGTCACCCGGTGGGGGAGACACAGGGGCACCGAGCGCCGTGGCGCCGGAACGCCCAGCGGCCCGTAAGCCGAACGCGACCCGATCGAAGGATCGGCCATCGAGCCGGTCTTCGACCGGTGGCGCCCCCGTTGACAACGGCTACGTCGGTAGTGACCGCTTTGCCGGGCCCGGTGCTGACCCGGTGCACACGTACCTCAAGGAAATCGGAAAGGTCCAGCTCCTAGATGCTGCACTCGAGGTGGAGCTGGCCCAGCGAATCCTGGCCGGGACCGAGGCAGCCGAGCGGCTCGAGTTGGACAGTGGCGGCAACGAAGCTGGCGGGGACCGGACCCGGGCCAGCGATCGGGCCCTGGTTCGGCGGGGGCAGGCGGCAAAAGAGGCGCTGATCGAGGCGAACCTCCGGTTGGTCGTCTCCATCGCCAAGCGCTACCGCAACCGGGGGATGGCGTTCTTGGACCTGATCCAGGAGGGCAACCTCGGATTGATGCGAGCCGTCGAGAAATTCGATCACACCAAGGGCTTCAAATTCTCGACCTATGCCACGTGGTGGATCCGTCAGGCGATCACCAGGGCCATCGCCGACCAGGCCCGGACGATCCGCATCCCGGTGCACATGGTCGAGACGATCAACAAGGTGGTCTGGGCCCAGCGGCAGCTCCTCCAGGAACTGGGTCGGGAGCCCACCGCCTCCGAGCTGGCCCAGCAGGTCGATTTCACCATCGAGCGGGTTCGGGAGATCCAGCAGATCAACCAGGACACCGTGTCGCTCGAGCAACCCATGGGGGACGAGGACGATTTCAGCCTGTCCGACCTCATCGAGGACCGCGGCGCCGTGGTCCCCGACGACGCCGCCACCCGGATCATGCTCGATGAGGCGGTGCGAGAAGCACTCGGCCACCTGGCTCCACGGGAACAGGATGTCGTGCGGTTGCGCTTCGGGTTGGACGACGGCAAGGTCCGCACGCTCGAGGAGGTCGGCAAGGCCTTCGGCGTCACGCGGGAGAGAATCCGTCAGATCGAGGCCAAAACGCTCGCCAAGCTACGCAGGCCGGACTCGGCACTGCTCCTCCGGGACTACCTGGACGAGGTCTGAGGCCCGCTGGACCGGAGAGAAGTCCGGGCCAACCTTCTTGCCTTCTTGCTGCCGTGTTGCGCTCCGGGGGTGAGACTCGAACTCACAACCTAGCGGTTAACAGCCGCTTGCTCTGCCGATTGAGCTACCCCGGAAGGGGCGCCAGCTCGGGACATGTCCCATCTGACGCGACAGAGGACTGTAGTCGTTGTCGGTGCACCGTCCGGGAAGACCGCCGAGGACCGAGCAGGCGCTCGGCGCCCGGGGCGGCCAGAATGGTAACCGTGAAGCTGCGAATGGGAACGGTCGTCGCCTTTGGCATCGGGTACACGCTGGGTGCGAGGGCAGGGCGAGAACGCTATGTGCAGATAGTCAGGCTCGCCGGCCAGGTTGGGCACTCGTCGCCCGTGGCGGCCACCGTCGGGGCTGTTGGAGACAAGGCGAGGGCCGTGGTCGTGCTCGGGGTGGAGCGGACGAGGGACGTCATCGGGATCAGGTTGGGACTGCGGGATGGCGACGAAGCCGCTGATGTCCTGGCCCAGGACCTGGCCGCAGCGTTGAACGGTCGCGGCCGCACCTGACGACCGGGCGTATCCTCGGCCCGGCCCACCTGCCAGCTCGGCTAAGGCCCGTCACCTTTCAATGTATTTCGGTCGATCCTTCGGTGTTTCGATGCCTCGCAGAGGGGTATTGATGTGCCGGTAGGCAGAGGGATGTCCGCCTATCAGTATCCGAGCGCATCGACTCCTGCTGCTTCCGGCCGGGAGTCGATGTCGCGTCCGGGCCTGTTTGCCACCCACCGGTTGATTGCCACGTTGTAATACCCGCCCGTTTTGTCGTTATCGTGTGCCTCCACTACCAACTGCCCACGTAGCTCAGGGGATAGAGCGTCGGTTTCCTAAACCGTGCGTCGCAGGTTCGAATCCTGCCGTGGGCGCC
>CAWAFL010000009.1:0-42432 GCA_963781305.1 uncultured Acidimicrobiaceae bacterium | reverse complement strand
CCCCGATCAAGAGGAAGGGCCCAAGGCCTTCGCTGAAAAGCGGGAACCGCAGTGGGAAGCTCTTGCCCCGCAGAGCGAGGACTAGAGGTCTGACGATCGGCGTGACCTCACGGGCAGAGCAGTCACTATCGGCGGTTTACACTCCCCGTTCGGGGGGGTCTGCCCGTTCGGGGGTGTCTGGCCGTGGGCCTGGGCCTGTACGACATAGTAAGTGCTACGGTTGCTGGACGAGCCACTGCCGGAGGGACGCTGGGGAATGACTGGAGTGTTTGACGGGCTGAAGGTCTTGGATCTCTCGTGGGGGACGACTGGACCGATGACAACCATGCTCTTGGCCGATAACGGAGCTGCGGTCACCAGAATTGAGCCACCTGATGGCGACCCGTACCGCGATCAATCCGGATATCGTGTCTGGCATCGGGGTAAGCGGAGCGCCCGCATTGACATACAGTCGGATGAGGGTCGGGATTCATTCCGGCGGCTTGCCGCCTCTTCCGATGTGGTCATCGACAGCTTCTCGCCGGGGACGATGGCCAAGCTTGGCATCGACCACGACAGTTTGCAGAAAATTAATCCTCGTCTCATCACTTGTTCCATTACTGGATACGGTGAACACCCTGCACACCGCGATCGCCCGGGGTACGACGGACTGGTCGCGGCTCGCACTGGTTTGCTCTATGACCAAAAGGGCCGTCGGGGAACGGCCATGGAGTACATCGATGGTCGTCCTGGACCACACCCCGAATTCGATGCTCCAGAGGGTCTTGTCCGGGGAGCCGACCGCAGTGGGCCCGTCTATCCCCGTACAGCATGGCCCAGCATTGGGGCGACGTACTACGCCGCTCTCGGCATCGCCGCCGCACTTCGGGCACGCGAGGTGACCGGTGAAGGACAACGAGTGACAACATCGCTGTTGCAAGGCGCGCTGGCCGCAGTGTCGCTCAACTGGCAACGGGTTGAGAAACCGGACGCCCCGCTTTACTGGATGTGGCCTATCGACTCGCGGTCCATTGAGGGGATCTACGAGTGCGCCGACGGGAAGTGGGTGCACCACTGGACCCTGCGCCCTCGCTGGGTCTTTGCATCGGCGGAGCAAGATGAACTCAATGCGGTGACCCTCGACACCTCCTATCGCGACGATCCAGACCGCATATCGATGGAACCTGAAGGCTTTCTCACCGGGATATTCCTCCACCCTTTGCTTGCCGATGCGTTCAAGAAGTTTCCCGCCATGGAGTGGGAGCAGGCTGCCGAGGCCGCTGGGCTAGGGGTGACGACCGTTCGCTCCCCTGCGGAGGCTTTGGCTGATGAGCTCTTCCTCGCTGATGGTTGTGTCGTGGAGGTCGACGATCCAGAAGTTGGTCCAATCCGCCATGCCGGCCCGCTGCTCGAGTTCTCTTCCACACGGGGGGCGGTATCGGGTCCTTCGCCGCGTTCGGGGCAACACACCCACGAAGTTCTCAAGGAATCGAACCATCGCGAGGAACAGGTCGCTGGACCGAGATCAGATCGCAGGCAATTGGCTCATCCGCTGGAGGGTGTCCGAGTCCTGGATCTTGGCCTTGGGGTGGCCGGCCCATACACGGGAAGGGTTTTGGCCGACCTCGGTGCCGACGTCATCAAAGTGCATGCCCTGCACGACACGTACTGGGCCGGAACGCATATGGGTCTGGGCACCAACCGCGGAAAGCGGAGCATCGCGTTGAACCTGAAGCACGAGGGAGGACGCGAAGCCCTCGAGAAGCTCATCGCACAGGCCGACGTCGTCACCGTGAATTGGCGACCGGGAGCGGCAGCACGCCTCGGCATCGACTATGCCACGTTGCGCACCCGCTACCCGGCCATCGTCTACTGCAACACCCGTGGATACGAGAAAGGTCCACGTTCCGACCTCCCGGGAACGGATCAGAATGCGGCCGCACTCACTGGTACCGAGTGGGAGGACGGTGCTTGTGACGCCGGCAACCCCCCGCTCTGGAGCCGTTCGAACATGGGCGATACGGGCAACGCGCTCTTAGCTGCCATCGCCATCGTCAGTGCTCTGTACCACCGCGACAGGACGGGTGAGGGTCAGGAAGTGAGCACCTCGATCGTCAACGCCGGATTGCTGCACACCTCGTATGCCTGGATTCACGCCGACGGAAGACCCGGAGATTGGGAACATGTCGATGCCCAGCAATTCGGGTTGTCGCCGTTCTACCGGATGTACAGGTGTGCCGACGAGCGTTGGCTGTTCCTGGCTGCCGTGTCCGAGCAAGAGAGGGAGAGACTCTTTGCCGTAGTCGATGAACGGTCAATGAGTGCCGCAGAGGCCGAGGCCGACAGCGACAGGTTGACCAAGGTGCTGGAAGGGCACTGCGTTGAGCGTCCTGCCGCGCAGCTATTTGCCGAACTGGACCGGGCAGGGGTGCCGGTAGAGATCGTGGACGAAGAGTATTGCCGAACGATCTTCGACGACGCCGATGCCCGGTCCGCTCAGCTCGTGAGCGAAACGTGGGCGGGAAATGTCGGGCGCTTCGAGGATCCCGGCTTGCTTGTCAATCTGGCACCTTCGACTCCGGTGATCCAGCGCGGACCTTGCTTATGCGGGGAACACTCTGGCGAGATCCTGCGGGAGTATGGGTATTCGGATGACGAAATAGGAGCACTGGTCACCGCTCGTGCCATCCTGGACGCGCCGGTCGAGCGCCCCTGACCAATGCTGAAGTGCCGCGAAGGAATTCCTCGTCGACGGCCCAGCTCGACCATCTTCGAACGGCGGTCGTATTCGCCAGCAGAACCGGCGTGACCTTGCAAAGACCGTGAGTTCGGCGTTGACGGACGCCTTACGTGACCGACCGCGGTGCTGAGCGATCAGCTCTGGACGCAAGACTTTGCCAGCTTCGTTTCGCGGTAGTGCGTCTACGCGGACGTATTCGACCGGGACTTTATAGGGTACGAGATGCGTGCGACAGAGTGCGTCGAGTTCTGAACTGTTGATATCTCTATCTGAGACGACGAAGGCGATCGGTATCTCGCCCAGCCGCTCGTCGGGTACTGGCACTACGGCGGCCTCGGTGACCATGGGGGCGAGTTGGAGGACCTCTTCGACCTCACCGGGATAGATCTTGTTGCCCCCCCGATTGATGAGATCGCCGGCTCGTCCTTCGATCCACACGAATTCGTCCTCATCGACCCTGGCGAGATCGCCAGTGGAGAGATAGCCCTCATGGTCGAGGCGGTCACGCAACTCGGTTCCACTTGCGTATCCGATCGCCATGTTGGGCGGCCGGATCATGAGCTGGCCGACCTCCCCTGGGGCCAGGAGCGCTCCGTCCTCTCCGACGATCTTGAGGGCCACGCCGGGATGAGGCCGCCCGGCGGCGCCCAGCTTCTCTGGGTGTGCCTTGGCGTCAGCTGCTGTCCAACCGATCACCTCTCCCAGCTCGGCCTGCCCATAGCTGTTGAGGACGAATGCACCGAACCTCTCGGTGAAGCGTCGGGCCTGGAGGGGTGAGAGGGGCGATGTAATACTTCTGACGTACTTGAGCGGCTTCAACGTACTGATGGAGGGGTCATCGTTCAGCATGGCCATAGCCGCTGGTGGCAGGACCGTCGACCGAATCTCGAACCGAGCGACGAGCTCTGCGAACGTGGCAGTTTCGAATCCCTGCATGATGACGATGGCTGCACCGGCTCGGAGGCCGAAGAGCACGTTGTAAATACCGGCATTGAGGGCCAATGAAACAGGAATGAGATTGGGTGTCGGTTTGCGTTCAGGCCGTCGGTCTCCGGAACGCAACGGACCGAGCATTCGGTCGAGCAGCTCGATGTACGCGGCGTGTGAATGCAGGATCGGCTTCGGCCGCCCGGTGGTGCCTGACGTCCACAGGACAAAAGCGGCGCCCTCCTCGTAGGGCCGGGGATCGGGCAGCGTGTCGATCCCGTCACCAGTGATCACGGCGACCGGCGAGGTCATCTCGAGCACGTTGTCGCTCTCAGCTTTGGGCAGCCTGGGGTTGAGCGGGATGAAGACAGCTTCTGAGATCCAGATCGCCATCATCGCTACCACCACCTCAGGCCCGTTAGGCAGTTGTACAGCAACGCCTTGGCCCGGCAAGACACCTCGGCCCTTCAGGCTGCTCGCCAGTTGCCGTGCCTTCGAACGCGCTTGGCCGGCAGTCATGATTCGATCGATGGTGCAGAGCAACGGTTCGTCGGAGGTGAACGGATGATCGATCAGCAGCGAAGCGAGGTTGTTGGGTGGCTCTTCCCGCAGCGTTGATGTCGTGTTCATCGCCGGGCAGTCTAGCTAGATCGGCTCATTTGCTTCATAGTGGTCGCAATGTTAGCGTCACGCGTTCGCTGGTGGCACCGGTCGAGGTTGGTGTCCTATCCACAAGGATCTCGAGATGAATTCAGATCTCATTGGTGGCTACGGTTGTCACCGCCGACGAGTTGGCGAGCGCACGGACGATCCAACGGGATGGAGGCCACGGTGAAGTCGGCTGACCTGGTGCACGTGACGATCGCCAATGGCGTGGCCACCCTGCAGTTGGATGACCCGGACCACCGAAATGCCCTTTCGGCCCGTCTGAGCAACGACCTTGCCAACGGTGTCGATCGCGCGCTCAGCGAGGATGCTGGAGCAATTGTCCTCACGGCAGCTCGACCCGTGTTCTGCGCCGGGGGTTCGCTCGATGGGCTGCTCGCTCGAACGCCCTTGGAAGAGGCATATCGAGGCTTCTTGGCTTTGGCCGCTGCGCCCGTGCCGACGATCGCGGCAGTGGGTGGTCCTGCGATCGGCGCCGGGGTGAATCTTCCTCTGGCCTGTGACGTGGTTCTGACTTCGCCAGCGGCTCGCTTTGACCCGCGGTTCCTCGATGTAGCGATTCATCCCGGTGGAGGGCACCTGTGGCGACTGCAGCAACGCATCGGGAGCCAAGGGGCAGCGGCGCTGGTGTTGTTCGGGGACGTCCTGACTGGCGAGGAGGCCGTCCGTGCTGGGCTAGCTTGGCGGTGCGTTGAGGACTCGGATCTTGAGGCTGCGGCAACTGCGCTGGCGCGCCGAGCCGCCGACCGCCCCCGGGCACTCGTGGCGCGAACCAAGGCCACGTTGCGGTTGAGCGAGAGCATGCTCGAGGCAACCGAGGCGGAATCCCTGGAACTTGAAGCGCAACGATGGTCGATGGAACAGCCGGAATTCGACGATCGGGTGCGGTTCATCCAGGCCCAGATTGGCCGCCGATCTCAGTCCTAGAGCCCGGTTGCGCCGATCTTTGTGTTGAGAGAGCGCGCCACGGTCAGACACTAGGAACTGTCCCATCGCTCATCGCCGCATCGAACGTGGAGATGGCTTCGGGTGCCTCGTTATGCGGGGTGGCTCGCGTCGCTCGGGGATCCATGCCAGACGAAAAGCTTGCGGTACGTGGACCGTGACAAGCTGCGTACGTTGCGAATCTAGCCGGCAGTTAGTAGGTTTCCCAGCAGAGCATATAGTGACTACTATTGGCTTCGGAGAGAGAGGTGTACTGTGCCTCACGCGGTGGCGCCCACAGTCGATCGAGACGACGAATTTTTTTGGAACGGGGTGGCCGAAGGAAAATTGCTGGCGCGGCGGTGCGCCCGCTGCCGGCGGATCCAGCAGCCTCCATCTCCAATGTGTCCCCAGTGCGGCTCCCTGGACTGGGACGTGGAAGAACTCTCGGGTCGGGGAACGCTTCATAGCTGGATCGTTTCGCACCATCCCTCGGAACCCGACGATGCAGCCAGGATCGTCGGTTTGATCGAACTCGACGAGGGGATTCGCCTGGTTTCGAACCTCCAGGGCATCGAAAAGGCCGCAGTGAGGAACGACATGCCTCTCGAGGTGGTGTTCATGGACGTGGACGGAGTACGCCTGCCTCAGTTTCGGGCAGTGTCGGGAAAGGATGCCTAGTGCCATCGATCCGGAATGAAGCAGCAATCGTGGGCATCGGCCAGACAGAATTCTCAAAGAGCTCGGGACGGAGCGAACTTCAGTTGTGCGCCGAGGCCGTCCGAGCGGCCATCAAGGACGCCGGTCTGGAGCCGTCCGACATCGATGGGTCGGTGACGTTTATGCAGGACGCCAACGACGAATTGGCCGTCATGCGGAGTGTCGGGATCAAAGAGATGCGGTGGACGTCCCGGACTCCGTTTGGCGGTGGTGGGGCTTCGGCCACGATCGAACATGCCGCTGCTGCCGTCGTATCGGGGGCTGCTGATGCTGTCGTTGTCTATCGAGCCTTCAACGAGCGCTCGGGGAGGCGTTTCGGTCAGCCGATGGCGGGTCCGCCTTCTCCCTCTCTGAGTTGGTACCGTCCCTACGGACTCGATACGCCGGCCAAGATCTATTCGCTGTGGTTTCAGCGGTACATGCACAGGTACGGCGTGGCCAACGAGGACTTTGGTCGCTATTCGGTGGTCGCTCGCAAGCATGCGGCCACCAACCCCAATGCCTGGTACTACAAGCGGCCCATCACCCTCGAGGACCATCAGGACTCGCGTTGGATCGTGGAGCCGATCCTGCGCCTACTCGACTGTTGCCAGGAAAGCGATGGGGGCGTGGCTCTGGTGGTGACCCGAACGGACAGAGCGAGGGACCTCCGCCAGCCCGTGGTGGCCATCGAGGCGGCAACCCAGGGGAACCTCATGGACGGTGAGGTTCTCTTCAATTACTACGGAGCCGACATCTCGCGCTTTGCCGAGGCCGAGTACACGGCCACACAACTCTGGGACACGACTGGCCTACGGCCAGACGACATCGACGTGGCGATGATCTACGAGAATTTCAGTCCGGTTGTCTTCTACCAGCTTGAGGCCTATGGCTTCTGCGGGCCCGGAGAGGCAAAGGACTTCATCGCTGAGGGGAACATCGAGCTCGGTGCAAAGCTGCCTGTCAACACCAATGGTGGGCTCTTGGGCGAGGGTTACATTCACGGCGTGAACAACATCCTCGAGGGTGTCCGTCAGCTGCGTGGAACGGCGGCCAATCAAGTTGTTGGAGCCCAATACGTGCTGTGTGCCGCCGGGCGCAGCGCTCTGGTCCTCGGAAGTGGTGTCTGAGCAACCACGTGCCGAGCTGGCTGCCGATGGCGCCACGGTCGTGGTCATCGAGCAATCGGCCGCTCCGACTCAGGGAATTCCCGACCCGGGGGTCAGCGGGCCTCGACACCAATCGCCCGCTGGCATCAGGAGGATGATAGTGATCACTATCATCCACGTAGCTCGGTAATCGATCGGCAAAGGGAAGCGAGGTATCTCGATGGTGGCCGGTGTTACGAAGGTTCTGCTGATGGTCGACATCGAGGGACGAGGTCCTTCTGGATGCCGCCGTATTGCTGCGGACTTGTTCGTACCCGACCAGGCGCATGCGTCACCATTCATATGGTGCTGCGTACCGGGCGGTGGCATAAGCCGGGCCTACTTCGATCTGGCCATCCCGGGTTCAAGCGATCTCTACAGCATGGCCCGCTTCGCTGCTGAGCGCGGACACCATACCCTTACCATTGATCCCCCAGGTGTCGGGGACAGCGACTGTCCGGACGATGGCTACGAGCTCACACCCAGGTCAGTTGCGGACGTCCTTGACGTCGTGGTCAGGGATGTACTGGCGATGATTGGCGCAGGTGACGTGCACCGCCTACCAGCACGAACGTTCCAAGAGGTCGTCGGCGTCGGTCACTCCGCCGGAGGGCTGTTGGTTGCATGCCAGCAAGCCCGTCACCGCACATTCGGTGCTGTTGCCCTTCTCGGGTTTTCTGGTAGCGGGCTTCCCGACGTGCTCACCGACGAGGAGGCGAAGTTCGTCGATCGTCCCGAGGAGTTGGCCGCAGCCCTGCCCGATCTCGTACGGGCACGCTTTGGAACGGCACTCCCTCAAGGCACGGCCGCCGATTCGCACCTGCTCCTGACAGGGACCACCTCCAACCAGGCAAAGGCGGCCGCCGGCCGAGCCAGTTCGCGGCTACTCGGACTGGTCGGTCTGAGCTCACTGGTACCCGGGTCCATCCAACCCGAGCTAGACCAGATCGATGTTCCCACATTCATTGCTGTCGGCGAGCGCGACATAGCCGGGCCGGCTTCAGCGCTGCCTGGGCAGCTTCCAGCGTGCCACGACGTGACCCTGCAGACCTTGGCCGGGGTAGGGCACAATCACAATGTGGCCGAATCGAGGTTCGAGTTATGGGATCGACTCGAACGTTGGGTGAGGTCGCTGTTGCCCGGTCCCGTCCACGGCTGAGACACATGCGGCCCCTCCCTCCCTTGTCGGCTTCAGCCCCCCGTCACCTGATTCGGGCGCGCTCGTTGGGCGGAGTGGGGCACCCGCCCGAATCGCATGACGGGCGGCCTACCTCGCCATGGGGGCGGCCGACGACAAGCGGTCCCGTAGAGTGTGGAGCGTGACTACGACTACAAAGAAGCCCAGGGCGGCCGCCCGGAGACTCCAGCGCGGGTCAACCGGCGATGGCGACACGGCCAATGGCGACACGGCGTCCGAGAGGCTGGTCATTGATGCTGCCGTGTCCTGCATTCTCGAATGTGGGTTCTACCGGGCGAGCACAAATGAGATCGCCCGACGCGCCGGGGTCACGTGGGGTGTCATCCAGCACTACTTCGGGACGCGGGAGGGCCTGATGCTCGCAGTACTCCAGGATGGCATTCGACACTTCGTCGAGGTCGTGGAGGACACACATGTCGAGGGAAACACGCCGGCCGAGCGGTTCCAGAATCTCATAGACGTTCTGCTGACTCACTACGGCCGACCAGAATATCTGGCTTACATGCAGATATTGCTAAACATGGATCGCGACCCTCGGACAAGCGACGAGGTCCGACAGACTATGCAAGAGGTTGCGGCCCGTTCCCAAGCTCACATGCGTAACCTTCTTCAAGAAGGACTGGGCTCGGCGACGGCCAATCCTGACCTGGCGACGACAGTATTCCTGGTCATCCGTGGATTCGCGATCAGCCAACATATTCAGGGGAGCATGGCATACGACTTCTTGGCCCCCAAAGCCGATCGATCGTACCGCCAGCGTCGACTCCTCGCCGAGCTCATGACGCCTTACCTCGAACGCGAAACGAAGATCGGAAAGGCATAGGGGCCGATGGTCGTGCCGAGCACGTTCTAGGGCGGCAAAGGCACCCTTACGGTCGCCGGAGGAATCCTCCAGACCCTTTAGGCGACGCCATCCCCTTCCTCTGATCGAGGTGAGGTGCACGAAGGGGCGGCGCGATACGGGAGGTCGAGGCTGAAGGTCAATGATCGAGTGCTGAACAGCGAAATGAAGGACTGACGGGATTGAGATCCGGAATGTGGACGGCAACGGCGGAATGATGACCATCTCTGAGGTATTGCACCGAACCGCCAGCCGGTTCCCCGACCAGGACGCTGTGGTCGGTGATGATCGCAGCCTCTCATACGCGTTGTTGGATGCTGAAGTGGACAAGGTGTCTCGTGCGATGATCGCGACTGGGATCGAGGCCGGCGATGCAGTGTCCATATGGGCACCGAATGGGCTCAACTGGATCGTGATCAGTTATGCCGTCTACCGGATCGGCGCCGTGCTTGCTCCGGTGAATACCCGGTTCAAGGGGGAGGAGGCAGCAACCATTATGCAGTCGACTGCTGCCCGAATGCTCTTCACCGTCACCGACTTCTTGGACACTGACTACGTAGCTCTCCTCGCCGCCGAAGCGCCATTGCCACAGCTGACCGAGGTGGTGGTGATGAGCGGCAACGTGCCTGATGGAGTGACGTCGATGACTGACTTCCTCGATCGGGGGCAGGACGTCTCCGATGGGTCGGTCCTCGATCGTGAAGCCGCTGTTGGCCCGGAGAGCCTGTCGGATGTCATCTTTACCTCCGGCACCACGGGACGGCCGAAGGGCGCCATGCTCACGCATGGAGCAAGTGTGCGGACGTATGAGGCGTGGACGGACAGCGTCGGCCTACGTGCTGGCGATCGAGTCCTTATGGTGTATCCGTTCTTTCATACCGCCGGGCTCAAGGCCGGAATATTGGCCTGTGCCCTTCAGGGTTGCGCCTTGATACCGCATCCGGTGTTCGGTGCCGAGTCGGTCATGGCCCGCGTCGAGCAGGAGCGCATCAGCGTTCTCCCGGGTCCGCCGGCAATCTTCCAGTCGATTCTCACCGAGCCTTCGTTGCCCCGATTCAACCTCGGCAGCCTGCGTCTTGGCATCACCGGTGCCGCGATGGTTCCTGTCGACATGGTCGAAGCGATGCACACCGATCTCGGCTTTGACGATGTAGTCACCGCCTATGGATTGACCGAGACCCACGGCACCGTGTCGGCGTGTCGACACGGTGATCCGGTCGAGACCGTGGCGACGACTGTTGGAAAACCACTTCCCGGTGTGGAGGTGCGAACCGTGGACGACGGCGGAATCCCCTGCCCGGTAGGCACCACTGGGGAGATCGTGGTGCGGGGGTTCAACGTCATGGCCGGCTACCTGGGTGACGCCGACTCTACCAATCAGGCCATCGACAGCGATGGGTGGTTGCACACTGGTGACCTTGGATCGATCGGCGAGGACGGCAACCTACGCATCACTGGACGCATGAAGGACATCTTCATCGTTGGTGGTTTCAATGCCTCGCCGGCAGAGATCGAAGAAATGATTCTGCGTCACCCCTCGGTGGCCGAGGTCGGAGTGGTCGGCGCACCAGATCAGCGGCTCGGCGAAGTGGGCGTGGCCTTTGTGGCGCCAAGGGCCGGTCAACAGATAGATCCTGACGAGCTCGTGTCCTGGTGTCGGAGCTGTATGGCTAATTATAAAGTCCCCCGTCGTGTCGAGGTCGTCACGCACTTGCCGCTGAATGCGAGCGGCAAGGTCATGAGGGGCGCCCTCCGCGAGGAGGCAGCGCGCATAATGGAGGCCGAGTCGGAGGGCGCGTAACCTAAAGGTTCCAGACCCGCTTCGCGTTTCCGGACAGAACAAGCTCCCGGTCGGTAGCGCTGGCATCGGCCATCAATGTCTCGCTGATGCGCTTCGAGTTGGGCCAACTGGACACGGGGTGGGGATAGTCGGAAGACCACATCACGTTCTCGATACCGAGCCGGTCGTGGGCGTGCCGCACGACGTCCGGTTCGTCGATGAACGTGAGGTAGACGCTCTGCCGGAAGTAGTGGCTGGGCAAGTGCTTGAGGCCCGGATACTCGTAACCCTGTCGAGTCGTCATGTCGTCGACGAGGTAGAGCCACCATGACACCCAGCCCACGCCGGGCTCGACGAACACCACCTTGAGGCGTGGAAAGCGTTCGAGGACGCCGGTCAGGACCCACATGCCGAGGGCCTCGCCGGTCGACAACCCCGTCATCGGGACGAAGATGCCCTTTTGTGGAGTCGGGTCCCGTTTTGCCAGCCCCTCCAACTGAGTGTTGAGGCCGATATGACAGCAGATCGGCAGATCCGTGTCCTGTATGGCCGCCCACAATGGGTCATAGCGGCTGTCCCAGTAGTCGGGGAGACCCAACTCGGTCGGAAACACCGGAAGCTGCAGGGACTTGCAGCCCTCGGCCGCCGCCCAGCGCACCTCTTTCACGGCCACGTCGATATCGTGAATCGGGATCTGGAAGGACACGATCAATCGCTTTGGGTCAGTCGAGGCGAATTCGGCCAACGCGGTATTGAAGGCCCGGGTGGCTTCCTGCCAACCGTTCTTCACCATGTAGAGGTACCTGAAGGCACTGACTTCGCAGTAGCTCGAGGAGGCGTCGACCCCATCGGTGTCCATGTCCTTCAGCCGCTCAATGGGGTCGGTGTGCCCAGCCCGACCGCTGGCCGCGTATTGGCGCTTCCCGATCATCGGCATCGCAGTCAGGTCCACCTCGAGACCCTGCTGCTCACGCCAGCGCTGGTTCGCCTCCGCAGAAATAGTGCTACCCATCGACCGGGCGAACTCCGCCACCGCTTCGTCATAGTCACCATGAAACTTCGACGCCAAGAACTTCTTGACGTGATCGTGACTGAGATCAACGTGATCGTCAGCGGAAATCAGCTGCTGAGACATGGTGGGCCCTCCAAGTTCTCGGGATACTGCACGCAAGAGTGAATATAGTAAGTGCAATGGTAGCCGATCCCCGTCGCACACCTCGGGTGAACCCCGGTGATCTCCGCTGATTGCCCCGATAGCCACTGATTGCGCCGATCGGGCCGATCGGGCCGATTGCCGCTGATCGCTGCGTGTCCCACGACTACAGATTCGAGCATTCCAGGGGCCGAGCGGGTTGTCGCGCCTCTCCTCGGATGCTTTGCATCAAACCGGGGTGAAGGGGATGGCGCTGCTCGAGCGGAGCAAGCTGAGGGTGCGTCACGCCGTCCGCTCCACAGTGCCGTGGAGCCAAACCGAGCTCGACGGGTGCGTTACGAACCGTTGCGCTCGGTAAAGATGCCGACCTCGCCCGCGTGGATCTCGATCCATTCGGCCCCCTCGTCACCGGCCCGCCACGAATAGAGCGTGTCGGGGATCACGTACCCCATGCCGGCGCTGACCCTCTGGTTGCCGAAGATGAGCTCGCCGCAGAGCACGTAGTCGACCTGCAGGGTCCCGTGGCGGTGCGGTTTCACCCGTTCGCCGGGCCTTGCCTTCTCGTGGAACACCGACAGCTTCGCCGACTGGAGGATCGTCTTGGTGACCAGCTCCCGTCCGAACAGCTCGATCATCTCCTGCGCCTGCGGGCCCTCGCCGGCCAAGTCGGCGATCGTGTAGCCCGGCAGCTGGTCGGTGTCGAAGAAGGTCAGCTTGGTCGGCTGTTCCATGGTGCGGCCCCCGGTCAACGATGGTTGGGTGATGTCCTCGGTACGAAAGTAGTACGCATACGCACGGCAACTGAGAAGTGGGCAAGAACGGCTGACACCCGCCGGCGGGATGATGCCGGGAGTCGGTCGTCCGGACATGGGGCGATCATCAAGGGGATCTATGCTTTTGAAGCGTGGTCGACGTCGCCGAGGACGAGGTGCACCAAGCCGGGACTGAAGTCGTTGGCTAGGCCGGCGCCGGACATGCGTCGACCCACTGCGCACCGTTCGTGCTTTGACGGTAGCGAGTGACGGTGATCGGCCGGGTGCAGCCCGAGGTTCTGGGCCCTGTCACGGGGTCCCGTCCAGCCTGGGGCATCCCCCGTGTTGACCCAGCGGCGTTTGGCTACACGGTCCAGGAGTACCAGCTGAGCGGCGTTGCCGCGTGTTACCAGATCGTGACCCATCACCCGGCGGGCGAGATCGAAGTGGAGGAGCTGGGCACTGCCCCCTACCGCACCCGTCTGCTGGTCATCCGACCGGCGGATCCGACTCGCTTCAATCACACGGTGTTGCTCAACTGGCAGAACGTGTCGGCTGGCATGGAGTCGTTCGCACCGAGCGATGGTGAGCTCTACGAGGGCTATGCATGGGTAGGGGTCAGCGCTCAGGAGGTCGGGCTGTACGGACCACCGGTGGGTATGGGCCGAGGGGGCAGGGCCAACGCCCGGGGCCTCGTGGACGAAGACCCCGAGCGGTACGGCACGCTGAGGCACCCCGGTGATCCGGGATCGTTTGACATCTTCTCTGATGCCGCCCGGGTCGTCGGGCCAGGGCGGCAGACCGCCATCGACCCTCTGCCCGGCCTCGATGTCCATCACGTCATTGCCGTCGGCGGCTCGCAGTCGGCGATGCGCCTGGTCGCCTACGCCAATGCACTGCATCATGTCCATCGGGTTGTCGACGGATACGCGCTGTCTGCGTGGGAAGGCCGAGCGCCCGATCTGATGGACGGGCCGATTTCCTACGGCGGAGGAAAGACGGCCATCAGGGAAGACCTCGAGGTGCCCGTTGTGGTCGTGAACAGCGAGTTCGAGACGCTTGCCGTCCATCTTGCCGGAGCCGTCGACTCAGAGTGGATCCGCTACTGGGAGGTGGCCGGTACGCCTCATGGGGTCACCCGGATGCCCGATCTCCCCCACGGCCGCGGCTGGAGGCCGAACACCCTGCGGTTCAAGCCCGTGGCCGAGTCGGCCATTCGTCACGTTCGTCGGTGGGTGGCCGAAGGGCGACCCGCCCCGTCGTTTCCCCGCATCGAGGTCGACCCGGGCCGGCCGCCGCACATCCGGCGCGACGGGCACGGGAATGCTGTCGGCGGCATCCGCCTTCCGGAGCTCGAAGCGCCCGTGGCCGAATACCGCGGTACGGCGGTCGGCACCGGATTGCCACCGCTCTTCGGTGCGGCCCGACCCTTCACCGATGACGAGCTCAGGATGCTGTACCCGTCCCGTCGGCTGCTAGAAGCACGGTGGCAGTCCGCCGTGGTCGACCTGGTGGCATCGGGAGCCATCCGTCCAGCGGACGCTGCCGCGATGACCCGAAGGGTCGACGACGTCCGGTTGCCGATCGATGAGCCCGATGCGGGGACCCACGCTTTGGAACTCCAGTGACACCGCCCCGCATCCATGAAGGGCTTGCCGCTGCCGTCGGCGGCTACTCCGTGGTGCGGCGCTTGAAGAAGTACGAAGCCAGCGGGGCGGCGACGGCCAGGATGACGATGGACCAGATCAGCGCGGCCTCCACCGGATGCTGCATGGGCCAGGCCGACACAGAGGCCGACGGATTGGGGTTCCCGAACAGCTGTCGGGCTCCGGCGGTCACCGCGCTGACCGGGTTCCAATCGGCGATTGCCTGGAGCCAGCCCGGCATGTGCTCGGTGGGGACGAGGGCGTTGGAGATGAAGGCCAGTGGGAACAGGACGATGAACCCGAACGAAGCGGCCGACTCCGGGCTCTTGCTGTTCAAGCCGACACAGGCGGCGACCCACGAGAGGGAGTAGCTGAAGAACAGGGCCAGGGCGAAGCCCGCGATGATCGAGGGGATGCTGGTGGTGCCCCGCCATCCGATGGCCAGGCCGGTCAGGGCGACGATGGTGACGCACAAGGCGGCGGACATGACGTCGGCGACCGACCGGCCCACCAGGATGGCGGACCGCCACATGGGCAGGGTACGGAACCGGTCGATCACCCCTTCGTGCAGGTCGGTGCTCAACCCGACCGCGGTGCCCATGACCGACGTGGTCAGGTTCAAGGTGAGCAGACCGGCCAGGGCGAAGTCCTTGTAGGTACCGCCGGGAATCGGGATGCCCGACCCGAACACAAAGATGAACAGGAGGGTGAACAGGACGGGCTGGATGGTGACGTCGGAGAGCTGCATGGGCTCGCGCGAGATGTGGATGAGGTTCCGACGGGTCAGGGACCAGACGTCGGCCAGCCGATCACCGATCCGGAAATGCGACTTGGCGGGCGCCGTGGCCACGCTGGGGATGACGGCGGTAGTCATAGGGAGGCTCCTTCGAGTTCAGGTGCTTCGGCCACTTCGGCCGGGTGGCCGGTGAGGGAGAAGAACACATCATCCAGCGAGGGCTGCCGCACCTCGATGTTGTCGACCAGAACGCCGGCCGCGTCGAGGGCGCGCACCACCGCGGTAGCCAGCCCGGGCGAATTGTCGACGGCGGCGTCCAGGACGCGGCCGTCGTGGCTGACCTGGACCCGTCCTTCCACCAATTGCTGCAGGGCGGAGACGGCGTCCGGGTGGGCGGCGGACAGGGTCACCTCCAGGCGTGCCCCCTTGCTCGCTTCCTTGAGCTCGCGTGGGGTGCCCTGGGCGATCACGGTGCCGTGATCGATGACGACGATGTTGTCGGCCAGGGTATCGGCCTCATCGAGATACTGGGTGGTCAAGAGCAAGGTGACGCCCTCGCCCACCAACTCCCGGATGACGCCCCACATGCGCAGGCGGCTGCTCGGGTCCAGCCCGGTGGTCGGTTCGTCCAAGAACAGCACCGGTGGGCGGGTCATCATGGACGCGGCCAAATCAAGACGGCGGCGCATCCCGCCCGAATAGCCCTTCACGATCCGATCGGCGGCGAAGGTGAGCTCGAACCGGTCGAGCAGCTCGGTCGCCCTCGCCTTGGAGGCGGAGCGGCTCATCCGGCTGAGCTCGCCGATCAGGGTCAGGTTCTGGCGCCCGGTGAGGAGCTCGTCGAGCGTGGCATCCTGCGCGGCCACGCCGATGTGGCGCCGTACTTCAGCCGCCTCGGTCACCACGTCGTGGCCGGCCACGGTGGCCCGGCCACCGTCGGGGGTGGCGAACGTGGTAAGGATCCGTACCGCGGTCGTCTTGCCCGCCCCGTTGGGGCCCAGCACCCCCAGGATGGACCCGGCCGGCACCGCGAAGTCCACCCCGGCCAGGGCCTGGGTCTCGCCGTAGCGCTTGGTCAGTCCCTCCGCTTCGATCATGATGTGTCCAGCCATAGCGTCCTTACCTGTCGGCTAGTAGTCTGTTACTTACTAACCGCATGGTAAGGGAACTACTTACCTGCCGTCAAGTAGTTTAAGGATGGAAATGACGATTCAGGTGATCAGTGAAGGACCAGGTCCCGACGACGTTGAGGCGCCGGAGGCCAAGTCCACCCGCGATCGGATCCTCGACGTGGCCCTCGACCTCTTCATCGAGAAGGGCTACGACAAGACGTCACTGCGGGAGATCGCCGAACCGCTGGGTTTCTCCAAGGCCGCGCTCTACTACCACTTCGCCAGCAAGGAGGACATCTTGATGGCGCTCCACATGCGCCTCCACGAATTCGGGATCGATGCCTTGACCCAGATGGCCAACCAGGAGCCGTCCGTGGCCCTCTGGGCCGAGCTCCTCGAGCAGTTGGTCGACCAGATGTTGGCCAACCGGAAGATCTTCCTGTTGCACGAGCGGAACCAGGCCGCCTTCGAGGCGATGCATCGAAAGGACCACGAGGCGAAGCACGAGGATCTTCAGGGGCAATTTCGCAAGGTGCTGGCTGACGACCGCTTGTCTGTCCGGGACCGGGTTCGGCTGTCGGCCTCCTTCGGGGCGGTCATGGCCGCCGTCTTCATCGCCGGCGACGCGTTCGACAGCATCCCGACCGACGAGCTGAGCGAGATCCTTCGCGGTGCCGTACGCGACCTCCTGTGCTAGCGGGCCCGCGCCCCGTCCACTACGAGACTGACTAACATTGCGATGGACCGCTCGATACCGATCTCGTCTTCGGTGGTCATGTGCAGAGAAGCTTGCACGAGTCCACCGAGGAACAACATGCGAGCACTGAGATCGGTGCGCAGGTCGCCAGCATCTTCGGTGCAAGTCCGACTGACGCCGTTCGAACCGGAGGAGTAACCCCTTTCATGCGTGCCCTTGCCACCTGGTGTGTCCGACATCGCCGTCTGGTCGTTCTCTTCTGGATCGCCGCCCTGGTCGTGGTCAGCCTCGTGGCCAAGGGCGTGGGCTCGGACTACTCGAACAGCTTCACGCTGCCAAAGACCCAGTCGACCGATGCCATCCAGTTGCTCCAGGCAGCCTCGCCCAAGGTGTCGGGTGACGTCGAACAGGTGGTGTTCCAGACATCCGATGGCGCCCACGTCACCGATCCCGCCATCAAGGCCCGGATCGACACCATGGTGGCCAAGCTGGCCAAGGTTCCCCACGTCTCCAACATCGTCTCGCCCTACCAAGCCGAAGGTGCTGCCCACATCAGCAAGGACGGCACCATCGCCTTTGTGACCGTCACCTTCGACCAACAGTCGCAAAACCTCCCGACCTCGTTGGCCAAGAACTTCGTCAACACCGCCGAGACGGCGGACAGCGGCCAACTGCACGTCGCCGTGTCCGGCCAGCTGGGCGAAGCATCGAACAAGGCGTCATTGGGGGGAACGGGGCCCGGGATCCTCCTCGCCGCCGTGGTCCTTCTGCTCGTGTTCGGGTCGCTCTTCGCCATGGCCCTCCCGCTGATCTCGGCCCTGGCCTCGCTGGGAACCGCCATTGGCCTCATCGGTCTACTCAGCAACGTGATGAAGATGCCCGAATTCGCCAGCACGCTCGTGGTCCTGATCGGTCTCGGTGTCGGGGTTGACTATGCCCTCTTCATCGTGACCCGTCACCGCCAGGGCCTCCTTGCCGGCGGGGACACGGAGGAGTCCATCGTGCAAGCGGTGAACACCTCGGGCCGGGCGGTCCTCTTCGCCGGGATCATCGTCTGCATTGCCCTACTCGGCATGTTCGCCCTGGGTGTCAGCTTCCTCTACGGCCTGGCCGTCTCCGCCGCGCTCGGGGTGGCTCTCACCATGATCGCCGCGTTGACCCTGTTGCCCGCGCTGTTGGGCTTCATCGGACCACGGGTACTCTCGAGGAAACAGAAGCGAAGCCTGGCCACCGACGGTCCCCGGGTGGTCGGCTTGGGTTCCAAGGGTTTCTGGCCGCGATGGGCGAATTTTGTGAGGGATCGCCCGATCCTCCCCGCTCTTGTTGCACTGGCCGCGGTGGTGCTGATCGCCCTTCCCTTCTTCTCCTTACGCCTCGGCTCCTCGGACCAGGGCAACGACCCGGTGGGGACGACGACCCGCCAGGCCTACGACCTGTTGGCCGAGGGCTTCGGCCCGGGGTTCAACGGCCCCCTGCAGGTGGTCTCCGTGGTTCACGGTCCACAGGACCAGGCCGCGCTGAATCGGGTGGTGGCCCAGGTCAAGACCCAGCCCAACGTGGCCAGCGTCTCGGCTCCGGTCCTCATCCCGGAAAAATCGGGTGGGGAAGTGGCCATCTTCAACGTCTACCCGGACAGCGCGCCCCAGGACGCGGCCACGACCACCCTGATCAACCACCTGCGAACCCAGACCGTGCCCGACGCCGTTGGCCATTCGTCGCTGACCGTCTACATCGGTGGCTTGACCGCGGTCTTCGTCGACTTCGCCCATGTGCTCTCGTCCAAGCTCCCTCTGTTCATCGGGCTGGTCGTCCTGTTGTCCTTCCTCCTGCTGGCCCTGGTGTTCCGAAGTCTCGTCATCCCCCTGATCTCGGCGGCGATGAACATGCTCTCGATCGGGGCCGCCTTCGGGATCCTGGTCGCCGTGTTCCAGTGGGGCTGGCTGGGTTCGATCTTCGGGGTCAGCCGCGCCGGTCCCATCGAGGCCTTCTTGCCCGTCATGCTCTTTGCCATCCTGTTCGGGCTGTCCATGGATTACCAGGTCTTCTTGGTGACCCGCATGCACGAAGAGTGGATAAAGACCGGCGACAACCGCATGGCTGTGCGTAATGGACTGGCGGCTACGGGAAAGACCATCACCGCGGCGGCCCTGATCATGATCCTGGTGTTCGGATCGTTCATCTTCGGCGGCCAACGCGTCATCAAGGAGTTCGGTTTGGGATTGGCCGGCGGCATCCTGATCGATGCCGTGGTCATCAGGATGGCCATTGTGCCGTCGCTGATGCTGCTCATCGGCAAAGCCAATTGGTGGTTCCCTCGTTCCCTCGATCGCGTTCTGCCCCACATCGGCTTCGAGAAGACTGAAACGGGCACCTCGGTCGACAGCGGTGGAGAAGCGGGGAGCGGGGGCAAGACGGCGGAGCCGGTGGGGGCGAGTCCCGCCCGTTGATCGAGGCATGACCGAGAAATCGACCGATCCACCTTCCCCCGTTCGCATGGGAGGGATACCTTCGGTCAGTGGCCATAACGCACCATTCGGATCGCGGCGGTGGAAGGTCGGCCACCGTCCGCTTGGCCCGGGTCGCCAGCAGGACGGTGGGTGGTCTGGGAACGTACCAAGTCGGACTGGATGATGAGGCCGTCGGGGGCATCAAGGCAGGGGAGGTGAAGAATTTCGCCGTCAGCCCGGGCGAGCACCGGGTGACAGTCAGGGTTCCGCATCGCCAAGCGGAGGCCGACGTCACCTTCGAGGTGCAGGCGCGCGAGATCATCTTCCTCGAGTGTGCTCCACGAGGCGGCCCGTTCAGCGCCCTGCTGCGGTTGGTACTTCGAGGCCGCCGGTCAGTCGATCTCTACGCCTCGGAGTGACCCC
This sequence comes from uncultured Acidimicrobiaceae bacterium, assembly GCA_963781305.1. Lineage (GTDB taxonomy): Bacteria > Actinomycetota > Acidimicrobiia > Acidimicrobiales > RAAP-2 > DASXMT01. Next base: position 22,564 of record CAWAFL010000009.1, on the reverse strand, counting down.
GTGAACCGGCAGTGCGGTTCAGAAGGCGAAGAGATGCCATCCTGCGTACGTCCAGGCCACGACGAGCAGGATGTTCGCCGCCGTTGGTCGTGAGATCAGGCGTACGAACTCCTCGGCGTTGGCCAGGCGACCCCGGGATCGCCTGGCCGCCAGGTCGACCAGCACGCAGACGACGACGAGGCCGACCCAGAAGGCCACGCCCGCGGCTCGGCTAGACGGGAGGACCAGTGCCGGCATGAGCGCCGGGTGTTGTGCGCCCACCGCCGCCGAGGTCGACGATGCACCCTGAGAGGACCTGGGGGATAGCGTGGCCGCCTTCCAATCGACCGGCGCCCTGGCCCGGGCCACTCCGTAGCCCAGTCCGACCAGCATCCACGCCAGCAACAGGGCGGCTGCGATGGGCCGGAACGCCTGGGCCAGCGCGCTGATCGTCAAGTGCGGCTCGTGCGGGCCCGTTTGGATTCCCAGTACCTCCCAGACCGCCACGATGAGGACGAGGGCCAGCCACGGCGATACTCCACCGAGCGCATTGGTGCGGCCATGGCCGTTCGGTCGCGGCCAGTTCGTCTCGACCGGCCGGAGGTGCACGGAGAGCCGGCGATGGTGCCGGCCACGCCACACCAGGACGTCGATGGCGACCACGATGGCCAGCGACACCGCCCACATGGCCAGGGCGGGAGTGGTGGATCGATGCAAGCTGCTCGCCCACCCGCACCACGCGCACAGGGCGACGGCCAACACGATGCCCGGGGCTATCCGATGGGCGCGCACTACTGCCATCGTCTCATCGAAACCGGGCGTGGGGAGGGAAAGCCCACGGCTTCACCGTGCCGGCCTGCTGGCTGGAGCTGTGGTGCTCAGCGACCGGATGAGTCCTTGAACCGCCGCTGGAGGGCGTCCAGACGCTGGTCCCATCGATCGCCCACCTCGGACAGCCAGGTGGCCGCCTGGCCGAGACCTCCGCCCACGACCTGATAACGCACCTCACGGCCCTGGCGCTCGCCGACCAGCAGGCCGGCGGCGGCCAGAGCGGTCAGGTGCTTGACCACGGCCTGGCGCGACATCGGGTACCTCGCGGCCAGGGCGGTGGCGGTCAGCGGCCCCTCGCTGGCCAGCTGGTCCAGCAATTGCCGTCTGGTCGGATCAGCCAGCGCGGCGAACACACCGCCGGCATCGGCTTTCGGGTGCTCCGCCGGTGGCTCAGCGGGTGCCAACGGCGCCGGGTGCGTTGACCCGGCTCCACGCAGAGACCAGGTGGTCGTCCATTGCCGTCCAGGTCGCCGCCGTCGACTCCCACGCCCTGTCCGACAGCACGTGGATGGACAGGGTGGTAGCCGGCTGCTCGGCGGGGACCCGCCGCTCGATGATGGTGAGGTCCGTCCCGTCTCCTTCAGGTTCGAGGACGTAGCTGACCTCCGAGGTCTCGTCGTCCGGCTGTCCCTCGGGCCACCAGCTGAATCGCAGGTGGCGGTAGGGGATGACGTCTTCGACCCTGCCGTCTCTGACCGTACCGTCGTCCTCGAGGAACCGGGCCCGACCCCCAGGGTTGAGTTCCCAGTCCACCTCGGCCCCGAACCAGGTCGAGACGGCATCAGGATCGGTCAGGTTCTCCCACACGTGCTGGGGATCGGCTGGGATGAAGACCTGTCGCTCGAGCATGGGGGAATCCTCCGGTCGTTAATCAGTGCAACTACAGGGTTGCACATCCAGCCCGACCATGGCTAATGTGCAACCCACAAGTTGCAGATAATGAGGAGGTCATCATGGGCTACCTAGTCCCAACGGTCATCGAGCAGTCGTCGCGTGGAGAACGGGCCTACGACATCTACTCCCGCCTCCTGAAGGATCGCGTGGTCATGCTCAACACCGAGATCAACGACGACAGCGCCAGCCTCTTGACCGCCCAGCTCCTCCATCTGGCGGCCGAGGATCCCGACAAGGACATCTCCTTGTACATCAACAGCCCAGGAGGATCGGTCACCTCGACGTTTGCCATCTACGACACGATGCAGATCATTCGCCCCGATGTCTCCACCGTGTGCCTGGGCATGGCCGCCTCGGGGGGTGCGGTGCTGTTGGCCGGTGGGGCAGCGGGCAAGCGGTACACCCTGCCCAACTCCCGGATCTTGATCCACCAACCCCATGGCGGTGCCCAGGGGCAGTCGATCGACATCGAGAACCAGGCCCGGGAGATCGCATACCTGCGGGGACGGATCGAGCAGATCCTGGCTCACCACACCGGACAGCCCATCGAGCGCATCGTGGCCGACACCGACCGGGACTACATACTCGGTGCGATCGAGGCGATCGAGTACGGCATGGTTGACGAAGTGCTGGAGCACCGGCAATTGCGTGCGGCGCCGGCCGCCGCCAGCTGAGGGGTCAAAACACTCGAGTCCTGTGGGCTCGCTGAACGCCGATTGCCGCCTATCGTTCGGGCGTGGCTCGACGAAAGACTTCGACGAACCGATACGAGCTGGTGACCTGTGCGTGGAAGGGCCATGTCCTGGTCGGGACGGACGCGGCCGAGGTGACCCCGGCTGACGCCCTCCTGGTACGCGAGGCCGAAGGACTGCGTTGGCACCGCTGCCTGCGCTGCGACGCCTGGGTCCTCCAGGAGAAGCCGAGTCATCCGGCCGAGGCCTCCGTCCCCGGTCGAGATGAGATCACCCTGCCCGAACGGGGCCCGTTGCTGCGCGATCGCTACGTCCTCCGGTTGATCGCCATCGAGCGCGGTGTCCATGTGGTGCTCTACGGGGCCCTGGCCATTCTGTTCTTCATCTTCAGTCGACACCACACGGCTTTTCAACAGGACTACAACCACCTGATGAACGACCTCTCGGGAGGTGATCCCGCATCGATCCATCTTCGGGGTGTCCTCGGCCACTTGAAGAACCTCTTCAAGTACACCCCCACGCACCTCTACGAGCTGGGCATCGTCCTGGCCGTCTACGCCGCGCTCGAGGCGACCGAGATGGTCGGGCTCTGGTTGGCCAAACGATGGGCCGAGTACCTGACCCTGGTGAGCACCACCTTGTTCATTCCCTTCGAGGTCTACGAGATATCCGAAGGGGTCAGCGCGTTCAAGGTGATCATCCTGGTGATCAACGTGGCCATCGTGGTCTACCTGCTGGTGGCCAAACGACTGTTCGGGATCCGAGGCGGGCACCGGGTCGAACACGAGCGCCGACACCAGCTCAGTGGGTGGGGGGCCCTCGAGCGAGCCACCCCCGGGTTCGAGCCCTACCACGACCAGCCCGATGCCGCGGCAGAGCCGTCGCTGGTCGGTCGAACCGTCGATCAGGCTCGGAGCACCACGGCCTGATCGGGCCGCAGGCTGTCCGGGAAGGGCTGTCCCTCTCCAACCCGGTCACTGGCAAGCTCGACGATCGGGTGCGGGCCGGCGGCCGCCACCCACCCAGCAAGGTTGTCGAGAACGACGGAGGCATCGGTGAAATTGATGAGCACCACCCACCGCTCGTCTCCGTGGACCCTGGTGTAGGCGAGCACGCCTTCCGGCCCGGCCAGGAGGTCCTGGGTGCCCAGCACCAGCGCCGGGGCCCGCTTCCTGAGCTGGAGCAGCCGGCGATAGAGGTGCAGCACCGAGCCCCGCTCGTGGCGTTGCGCGGCATAGTTGCGGGTCTCGGCGTCCGGTGGGAACGGCAGCCACGTCGAGCCGCCGCCGACGGGCCAGCCGCGGTTGGTCGATCCGTCCCAGGGGATCGGAGCCCGGCAGCCGTCGCGCTTGCCCGGATCGACCTGCTGCTCGTCGGGGACCACCGCATCGACGAGTCCCAGCTCCTCGCCCTGAAACAGGAACGGCGTTCCCCGCAGGGTCAACAGGAGCACGGCCGCGGCCCTCGTCCGGGCCTCGCTCCGCCGGGCCCGGGTGTCGTCGTCCTCCCCCAGGAACCGAGCACCGAGGTCATATCGGGAACGATGACGGGGGTTGTCGTGGTTGGACAGCACCCACGTGGGCCAGGCCTGGCGAGGGGCGAAGGCGCGAGCGGTGTCCTCGATGCACTGGCGCCACTTCGTAGCATCCCAGCGCGCGTACAGGGGAGGGAAGTTGAACGACAGATGGAGCTCGTCACCGTTGCCGTAATAGGTGGCGACGGCGTCGGTCGAGAGCAGGTAGACCTCGCCCACCACCACCCGGTTGTCGGGGTAGCCATCGACCACGTCCCGGATGTGGCGCAGCCGTTGGTGGGTGATGGGTACGTCGTTCAGGGCCGCATGGGGGATGCCGGCCACCTCGGCTGGATCGTCGGGAAGGTCGGGGTCCTTGCCGATGCAGTGGATGACGTCGGCCCGCACTCCGTCGACACCCCGGTCGAGCCAGAACCGCAACACGTCGTGCATGGCCGCCACCACCCCGGGCTCGTCCCAGTTCAGGTCGGGTTGGGCCGGTTCGAAGAGGTGGAGGTACCACTGCTTCGAATGGGGGTCGAGGGTCCAGGCCGGGGCTCCGGCTTCGAAGGCCGCCGTCCAGTTGTTCGGTGGGGCCCCGTCCTCCTCGGCATCACGCCAGACGTACCAATTCCGGTGCGCGCTGTCCGGCCCGGAGCGAGCATCGACGAACCACGGGTGGGCCTCGGAGGTGTGATTGGGAACCCAGTCGACGATGACCCGGATTCCCAAGGCATGAGCCTCGCCCACCAGCGAATCGAAGTCATCGAGGGTGCCGAACAGCGGGTCGACATCGCAGTAGTCGCTGACGTCGTACCCGAAATCCACCATCGGCGAGGGATAGAAGGGAGACAGCCAGATGGCGTCCACGCCCAGCCAGGCAAGATCCTGAAGCCGAGCCCGGAGGCCAGGCAGATCGCCGACACCATCTCCATTCGAGTCAGCGAACGAACGCGGATAGACCTGGTAGATGGCGGCTCCCTGCCACCAGGGAGGTGGGCTCACCACGTGAGGCCGAGGGTCTCTCGCATGGTGGACTCGAACGAGGCGTCGTCGAGCTGCCGGCGCACGGCCAATACCGTCTCGGCGTCCGCGCCGACCTCCACGCGGAGCGGCGTATCCGGATCCTCCACCGCGTCGGCGATGGCGGTGGCAACGATGCTCGGATCCGATCGTCCCGACGGCCCGGTCAGCGTGGTGGAGACGTTGTCCCATTGCTCCCAGAGCTCGTCATAGACGTCGGGCCCCCGGTGCTCGCCGACGTCCTTCATCCCCGGAGCGATGTAGCCCGGCTCGACGACGACCACACGGATACCGAAGTGCCCGAGCTCATAGTGGAGGGTCTCGGAGATGGCCTCCAGCGCGTGCTTCGACGCGGCATAGGCACCCTCGAGCGGCGTGGGAATGCGTCCCTGCACCGAGCTCACATTGATGATCACGCCGCTACCGCGGGCTCGCCATGACGGAAGGACCGGCTGCAGAAGCCGAAGGGGTCCGATGGCATTGGTATCGAGGGCATCGTTGAGATGGTGCAGCGGATAGTCCTCAAGGGGCCCCTTGGCAGAGATTCCGGCATTGTTCACGATGGCATCGAGCTCGCCACACCTGTCCAGAGCCTGCCGGATCGACTCCGCATCCCGGACATCGAGCTCGATGCGCTGCGATGCCTCGACGTTGTGAAGGGACCGGGCGTCCCGGGCGGTGGCCACCACGTCGTGACCGCGTGCGGTCAGCTCTTTGGCGGTGGCCTCGCCGATCGCTCGGGCAGCTCCGGTAATCAGCACGCGCATGCCGACGAGTGTAGGGAAGGACGGCGGACACGCGACGGCCTACGATCGATGTCCGACCACGACGAGGGAGCGAGCATGAGCACCGAGGCCAATCGGAAGCTGGTTACCGACTTCTGGAGCGCTCTGTACCAGCGGGAGTGGAACCGGGTCGGAGGGTTCTTCGTCGCCGAGTCGCAGTACACCGACATGCCCACCCCGGCCGATGAAGTGGCCGTGGGGCCCGAGCAGATCCTCGCTCGCCTGCGGCTGGGCCTCGAACGCATCAGTGAGTACGAGCACGATCTCAGGCTGATGGTGGCCGAGGGCGACGCAGTGGTCACCGAGCACACGGAGACCTGGCACTGGCCCACCGGCGAGGTCGTCGCCCTTCCCTTCGTCTCGGTCCAAGAGGTGCGCGACGGCTCGATCATGCGGTGGTGGGACTACTGGGATCTCCAGACGCTGATGAACGGCGCGCCGGCTTGGTGGATCGAACACGTAGCCCAGGGGTACGCCTGATCGGGCAGAGGCGGTACTCAGGCCACGCGTACCTGGTGGTCCTGGACCGTGACCACGTCACCTCGGTGCAGCTGGCGGCCCCTCCGCCGTTCCGATTGGCCGTTGACACGGACAGACCCGTCCTCCAGGAGGATCCGGGCATCCGATCCTGAATCGATGAGATTGGCCAGCTTCAGGAATTGACCCAAGCGGATCATGTCGTCGGAGATGGGGACGTCGAGCACAGCACCATCATGCCCTGGGTCTCCGCCTGGGTCCGAGCCCCACCTCGACCGAATGCGACGGGGTCGATCGGACTCGGGCGCCATTTGGGCCTACCCTTGTGTCGAGCGCCTCGCCTTCCTGTCGTTCCGAGGCCTGATGGTTGAGCCGAAGGCCGCCCTCGTCTCGTGATCGCACCATGACCCCATTCCGAACCTCACGTGCTCACCCAGCCCGATGATGCGGCGTTTAGGCACGATGGGCATCGGGCATCGTGAGGAGATGAAACTTGCCGCCCTCTCGGCTCCGGCCACGGCCACCGAGACGCGGCTCGAGCCTCGATTGCAGCGGGCCCTGGTGTCCGGTTCTGACGCGCTCGACAGGCTCGTTGACGTCCGTCCGGTCGATGGCCGCGACGGCGCACTGACCCTGGCCGTCATCCATGACCTCTTCGTCGCGCCGCTCGACAGCGTGCGCGATGCCGTCGTCTACCAGCACCATCCGGCCGTGGTGACCCTCAAGGACCGTCTGGAGTCCGACTTGGTAGACCGCGTACGGGCGTTGGTCGACCGTGGGACCAGACCGAGGGACGAGGGCGCCGTCGAGGCCATCCGGTCGCTTGCCTCTCGCGACATGGTCCCGTCCGTTTACCGGTGGGTCGCCGCTTCAGCCACCTGGGCCGGGCTCCGATCCTTCCTGGAGATGGAAGGCGGTCCGGACGGGGGCTTCGACGACCTGGTCGCCATCGGTCAGATCGGATTGCTCGGCGAGCCCAAGTTGGAGTTGGCCAGGAACTACTGGGACGAGATGGGGCGGGGTTCCGCGGGCAACGTCCATACCCAGTTGCAGCATCGGATGGCCGCTGCGGTCGGATTGGGCTCGACCCCCCGTTCGCTGTTGCCCATCGAAGCATTGGATCGGTCGTTGCTGTCGACGATGTTGGCCACCAACCGCCGGCTGCAGCCCGAGTTGGTAGGCGCATTGGGGCTCATCGAACTGCAGGCCGGGCCGCGCTGTCGAAGCGTGGTTCGGGCTATGCGCCGACTCGATGCCAGCGAGGATGCGTTGGCGTTCTACCAGGAGCATGCGGTCGCCGATCCGAAGCACGGCAAGGCGTGGCTCAATCACGTCATTCGACCCCTGTCCACCGATCCGTGGTGGGCGTCGGGCATGGTGCGTGGCGCCCTCTACCGATCGGCGGTGAACGCAGCCTTCTTCGACATGGTGACCGATCGGGTCAACCGGGGCTTTGCCAGCGTCCGCCCGGGATCTGTGGGAACGCTGAGCCTCCTTCCCGGCCAGAAGCCGTGAAGATGAAAGGACGGCTGCCGACGGGTGAAGTGCTGGCCCGTGCCGTGGACGGCCTCGAGCGTTTCGAGTTGCTCGATGGGATTGCCGGTCCCGTCCGCCGACGGGTGAAGCGCCTGCTGCGCTCGGAGCGCATCCGCGACCTGGCCAGCGGCACCCCTCTCGGGCACCCGGCCCATCCCGCCCTGATCCAGCTGCCCATCGGCTTTTGGACGAGCGCGATGCTGCTCGACTTCACCGGACGGGGTCAGCGTCGGGGCGCCCGATGGCTGATGGGCATCGGTGTGCTGTCCGCCCTACCGGCCATGGCCGCCGGGCTGTCCGACTGGTCTGACACCGATCTGGCCGAGACGCGGGTCGGTCTGGTCCATGCCGCGCTCAACACCACGGCGGTGGGATGCTTCACCATGTCCTGGTGGGCCAGGCGCCGGGGAGGACGGGCGGGCCAGGGCTGGTCGCTGCTGGGGGCGACGGTGGCCACCGGGGCGGGTTGGTTGGGTGGCCACCTGGCCTACAACATGGGTGTGGGCGTGGACACCAACGCCTTCGAGGTCGGGCCGGCCGACTGGACCAAGGTGTCCGGCAAGATAGACCCGAACGGCGCCGTCAGCGGCGGGATCGTGGACGGTGTCCCGGTCGTTGCCGTGCAGACCGGACAGACGGTCCGCGTCCTGGCTGGTCGGTGCAGCCATCGCGGTGGCCCGTTGCCCGAAGGCCACCGTCAGGGCAACTGTCTCGTCTGCCCCTGGCACGGCAGCCAGTTCGACCTCGATTCGGGCGTGCCGGCCAGAGGGCCGGCGTCGATCCCCCAACCGGTCTACGAGGCCCGGATCGAGGACGGGGATCTCGAGGTGCGACGCCGGGAGCCTCGGGCCCTGCGCCAGCGCTCCGTACGCCCCGGTCGAGGCGACTGAGCTCGGCCCGGTCCATTCGCCGTCGTGCCCGTGCTCATCGGAACGTCGGGATGGCAGTATGCCGACTGGCGTGGGCGCTTCTACCCGGCGGGCCTGGCCCAGGCCCGTTGGCTCGAGCACTACGCGGACCGGTTCCGCACGGTGGAGGTGAACAATGCCTTCTACCGCCTCCCCGATGCCTCCACCTTCGAGGCGTGGAAGGAGCGGACCCCCGATGACTTCATCGTGGCGGTGAAGGCCAGCCGCTATCTCACCCACGTCCGGCGTCTGAAGGATCCCGCTGAGCCCGTTCACCGTCTCGTGAGCCGCGCCGAGCATCTCGGAGCCAAGCTGGGTCCGGTGCTTCTCCAGCTCCCGGCCAACTTCCGCATCGATCTCGAAGCCCTCCACCAGACGCTCAGCCTCTTTCCTCCTGGGACGCGCATCGCCTTCGAGCCGCGCCACGATTCCTGGTACACCGACGAGACGGCAGGCCTCTTGGCCCGACACGGAACCGCGTTCTGCCTGAGTGACATCCCGAGCCGCCGCTCCCCCCAGTGGCGAACGACGGATTGGGGCTACCTCCGATTCCACCAAGGGAGGGCCAGCCCCGCTCCGTGCTACGGGCGTACCGCGCTCCGGTCATGGGCGGAGCGACTGGCCGATCGGTGGTCCTCCGATGACGACGTCTACGTCTATTTCAACAACGACCACGGGGGATGCGCCGTCCGTGACGCACACCGGTTCGCCCTGGCCGTGGAGCGGGTCGGCCTCGAGCCGTCTCGAGTCCCCTCGGCCCGGGAGGCTCCGGTGGTTGCATCCGAGTAACAGAGGAGTTGGCGACCTTGGCCGCTCGCTCCTTGGGTGATCGTGAGCCCGACTAGGGGGCGGACATGTTCGACCGGCGCTGCTGGCGGGTATGCCCTTGGGGTGATGGACTCGGGGGGAGCGGAGCAGGCCAACGACGGTAGACACGAGTCCGAGGACGAACGCATCGATCGGAACGTGGCCGAGCTACTCCAAGAGCTGCGGGTGGCCAGCTTGGGCGTCCAGGTCCTGTTCGGGTTTCTGCTCTCGCTGCCCTTCACCAACCACTTCAGCCGGCTCGACCACCCTCAACGGGTTCTGTACCTCGTGAGCCTGCTCCTAGCCGTCGGGGCCACCGCCCTGCTCACCGCCCCGGTGGCCTATCACCGGATCGTGTTTCGCCAGCACGAGAAGGGCAGGCTCCTGGCCGTGTCCAACGCGCTTGCCCTGAGCGGATTGGCCACCGTGGGCCTGGCCCTGTCCACTGCTGTCTGGCTGGTGGTCAGCACCGTCGCCACCGGTGCCGTCGTGCCCATCCTGTCCTCGATCATGCCCGTCGTCTTCATCGGCCTCTGGTTCGTCCTGCCGCTGACCGGGCGGATCCAGCGATCGCCTCGGTAGGGCGGTGGGCTCGCCCGCATTCGTTCAACCCTGGGTCACCAGATGAGGGAGGGGCTCGGCCTCGGGCGCAGTCCGGGCTTCTCCCGGCGCCGGATCATGCTCTTGGAGCGCGCAGATCAGCGCCACGGCCACGATGAGCCCGACGGTGCTCTCGGACGCGTTTGCCCAGGTTGAGCGCCAGCCGTGCCCGCATGTTCGCCACGCTCCACCCGCGTGAGCCGGTGCTTGTTCGTTGGGCGACCGAGCCGGTCCCGGGGTGGCGTAGCCTTCGACAAAGCACTTCAGTCAATTGGGAAATGGACCAGTGCCGGTTTCGCCATCCATCGAGATGGGCACTGTCCAACTCAGCTCGAGGGGAGCGAGGTTGATGTACGGGATGAAGCCGCGGGCGGGTAGACCAAGCGGGGCCAGAGTCCGAGCGAGGAAAGTCGGAGCGATGAAGGACAGGAGATCATGGAGCTGACCTTTGAGATCAACGAACAGGTCATCGGCGGGGTGCCTGTCGTTGCCGTCGCCGGAGAGATCGACGTCGCCACGGCGCCGACGTTGGCAGAGCACCTAGGCGTCCACGAGGCGACGGGGGCGGACGTGGTCGTCGTCGACCTCCTCGGCGTCTCCTTCCTCGACTCCACCGCACTCGGCGTGCTGGTGGGGTCGTTCAAGCGGTTACGCGAGTCGGACGGGACCCTCAAGCTGGTGATCGCCGAACCCCGGATCCTCAAAGTGTTCGAGATCACCGATCTCGTCAGGGTGTTTCCCATCTTCGCCACCGTGGACGAAGCGCTGGCGGGATGAGCGACTCGGTCACGCTGTCGCTTCCGGTACGGTCCGAGCTCCTGGTCCTGGCCAGGATCACGGCGGCCACCATGGCCTCCCGGGCCGACTTCGACATCGAGGAGATCGAGGACCTCCGCCTGGCCGTCGACGAACTGTGCCTGTCGGTGGTGGGGGGAGCGAGGTCGGGGACCGTTCGCCTCGAGTTCTCCGTGGACGATGCCACCATCGCCATCACCTGCGAGCTCGATCGGAGCGGTGAGCCCGATGACGGCGAGGGGCCCGGGGAGCCCGATGACTTGTCGATTCGGCTGATCGAGGCCCTTGTGGACGAGCACGGCCGAGAATCCAGCGACCGTCGTCGACGAGCGTGGCTGTCCAAGCGCAGGAGCAGGGTTGAACACTGATGGCCGATGATGCCCGGCGGCCACCGCTGCCCCGGGAACGATGGGTCGAGTTCGCTGCCTCCCGCGACGAGCGGTTGCGGGACGAGTTGGTCACCGAGCACATTGGCCTGGCCCGGCGACTGGCCCACCGGTTCGCCAATCGGGGCGAGCCCTACGACGACTTGGTCCAGGTTGGCTCGATCGCCTTGATCAAGGCGGTCGATCGCTTCGACCCCGAACGCGGGGTGGAGTTCACCACGTACGCCACCGGAACGGTCATCGGCGAGCTCAAACGGCACTTCCGGGACAAGGGCTGGGCCGTGCGAGCACCCCGACGCATCCAGGAGCTGTATTTGGAGCTCGGGCACACCATCGACGCGCTCTCCCAGGAGCTGGGTCGGCCCCCTACCGTTCCTGAACTGGCCGAGTCGATCGGCGTCTCCCAAGATGCGATTCTCGAGGCAATCGAAGCCGGTCAGGGTTATCGCTCGTCATCGATCGATGCACCCGGCCAACGGGATGAGACCTTGGCCGACCGATTGGGAGCCGATGACGCAGAAGTTGCCGTGGTCGACGAACGCTCGGTGTTGGCCCCGGCGCTGGCGGCCCTGCCCGAGCGCCAGCAGGAGGTGGTTCGGCTTCGGTTCGTCGACGGGCTGACCCAGTCGGAGATCGCTGCCCGCGTGGGTATCAGCCAGATGCACGTCTCCCGTCTGCTGGCTCAGAGCCTGGCCCGGATCAGGGAGAACCTCGCCGACGAGCGCTGATCCCGCACCGTTGCTCGGCCAATCGGGTTTGATGCTTCGGGTGTCCGGGTACCTCCTTCTCGAGTGAGGAGGTGTGCCAATGCGAGATCGCAACACAACCGCCGGGTCGGTGGCATCGGAGCCATTGGGGGGCCATGGAGCGCCTCCCGTCTACCGCTCCGGCCGGGTGTGTGCCCATGAGGGATGCGACGCGCGGCTCTCCATCTATAACGGTGCGGACTGCTGCGCCCTCCACGACATGTCGGCCATGTCTTCCCGGCCGCCTCGTGGGTCCGCCCGTCGTCGACGTGACAGGGGCCGGTTCAGAGCCAACGCCGCCTGAACCCGGTCGGGCCGAGTTCGTCCGACTCGACCTCACCGCTGTTCGACACCGACTTGAAGGCTTCCGCCCGATTTAACGGCTATGGCTCGACAAGATCCAGCTCGCACCACACCGTCTTACCGTGACCGATACGGGGCCGCATCGTTCCCCACGCGGCCGAGAGCGACTCCACCAGGGCCAGGCCCCTACCGCCCTCGGCCGTGACGTCGCGGTGCATCCGCCGTGGCAGCCGACTGGAATCTCCGTCGGACACCTCGATTCGCAACCGTCCGCCGCGCACGCGCAGGGTGAGCTGGCTCGGCCCGGCGTCGGCGTGAATGACGGCATTGGTCACCAACTCGGTGGCCACCAGGCTCGCTACTGGTTCGAGCTCGCTGAGCCCCCACCCGGACAGGGCTTCGCGGACCGCGGCCCGGGTGCAGGCGGCGCTCGAGGTGTCGTCGGGTAGGGGGATCCGGAGTTCGACCTCGTGGATGTTATCCATACCGCCCGATCTGCCGGAGGAAATCCAGGTTTCACAGCCGCGCACCCCCGTGCGCCGTCCCCACATCGATGGCGCGGACGCCCCGGCGGCGCCTCACTCCCACCTGTCTGTACCCGTTCTGAATCAGAATCAATCGTCGATCGCGGCCGTGTTCGGATGGCCTTTTCTACTGGGGCGCCACCTCGCCGGGCCCGGCCGCGACCTCCTCGCCGTTTCGCAGGTGGTCGATCGGCCTCGGTACACTCGACCGATCCGCAATGGCCCAGTCCGAAATTGCCCTGTCCGAATTGCCCTGTCCGAATTGCCCGGTCCGAACGGCCCGATTTGAATGGCCCGATTTGATTGGCCCGATTTGATTGGCCATCGAACCAACACCGTGGGAGCGAACCATGCCGGAAGATGAACGTGCAGCCGACCGAGGGCGTCTTGCCGGGACCGTAGCCCTGGTCACTGGCGCATCGAGTGGGATCGGCGAAGCGGCGGCGCGGTCCCTGGCCGTGGAGGGCGCCTCGGTGGCGGTCGTGGCTCGCCGTCGCCATCGGCTGGAGGCGTTGGCCGGCTCCATCGGCGACCCGGCCCGGGTCGAGGTGATCGAGGCCGACGTAACCGATGAGGCCCAGGCCAGGGCCATGGTGGATCGCGCCGTGGCCAGGTTCGGTCGGCTGGACACGTTGGTCAACAATGCCGGGCTCATGCTGCTGGGCCCGATCGTCGATGCGCCCGTCGAGGAGTGGCAGCGCATGGTCGAGCTCAACCTGCTCGGATTGTTGTACGGCACCCATGCTGCTCTTCCGCACCTGATCTCGGCGGCCGAGGGGGGCCCCCGACAAGTGGCCGATGTCGTCAACGTGAGCTCGGTGGCGGGACGGTTCGCCCGCACGGGAAATGGGGTGTACAGCGCGACCAAGTTCGCCGTGGTTGCCTTCGGTGAGTCCCTCCGCCAGGAGGTCGCCGCCCTGCATGTCCGGGTCACCGCGGTCGAGCCCGGCGCCACGACCACAGAGCTTGCCAGCCACAACCGGCCCGAGATCCTCGAGGGAATCCGCGACACCTTCGGCGGGGTGGAGATGCTCAGCTCCGAGGACGTCGCCGACGCCATCGTCTATGCCGTCACCCGGCCGTCTCATGTGGCCCTGAACGAGTTCCTGATCCGCCCCACCGAGCAGGTGCGGTGAGTGGCGCTTCGCTCGTATCCGCCAGCTGAGCACATTCTCCGCGATCTCGACCTGGAGGTCGAGGTCCGTCCCGACGCCACAGCTTCGGCGTGGCTCCCCGTATCGCCGCACCTGCTGGCGTCCAACGGTGGAGTCCATGCCGGGGTGCTGGCCATCCTGGTCGACATCGTCGGGGGAGCCATCGCCACCCGTGTGTTGTACCCCGACCGGACGGCCACCGCCGACCTCCAGCTGCAGCTGCTTCGACCCACCATCGGACCCGAGGTCGAGGCCCGGGTGTCGGTCCTGCGCAAGGGACGGACCACCCTGGTCCTCGAGGTGCTGCTCCTCGATGCGCCCGGGGGCCGGCTCCCGGGCGAGGGCCCATCCAACGCCTGGGCCACCATGACCTACGCCGTGCTGCCCCGCACCGACGCCCCACCGCTGATGCAACCGCTGCCGAGCGAAGTTGAGCGGACGACGATCGGTCCTGCTTCGCTGTCGCGGCCGGTGCTGGAGGCCATCGGGATCGAGATGGGCGATCCCGGCTCGGCCCGCGTCGCCCTCCCCCTAGGTGCCTACGTGAGCAACACGTTCGGCGCCCTGCAAGGTGGGGTCATGGCCCTGCTGGGGGCGGCGGCGGGCAGCTCGGCCATCGAGGGCGTTCTCGGACTGCCCCGAGGAGCGGCGTGCACCGTGGACCTGCAGGTGGCCTACCTGGCCATGGGCCGGGTTGGCCCCATCGCCTCGGAGCCTGACACCGCGATGATCGACACGGACTCCGACATCGACGGGGCGCTGGGCGCGGTCATCCGCCTGGTCGACCGGGGGGCCGAGGACCGCCTGGTGGCCATGGTGCAGGTCGCGGCGGTGTCGCCGTGACCGACCTGGATGCCCAACCAGAGCGCAGCGGCCGAGCGGCCGAGTGGCCAGTGGGCAACTACCTCCGCGTGGAGCAGTGGGCCCCGCCGCCACTCGATGGTGCCGGGCGACCAACCACGCTCATGTCCCGCGTCCCGGTCGACGACCACCTGATGGACGAGGTCGGCGGCCTCCACGCCGGCGCTCTGCTCACGGCGATCGATGCGGTTGGCGGCTATCTCGCTGGCATCGTCGCACAGCCCGATGGGATCGTCACCACCTCGTTGACGCTCCGGGTGGGCCGCCGGCGCCATGTCGGCCCGTTGCTGTGCGAGGCCACCGTCCTCCGGAAGGGTCGCGCCTCGGTCGTGGTCCTGGTCTCGGTCACCGATGAAGGGAGCGGCGGTGCCGCCGTGGCGTCGACCATCATGACGTGCGGTGTCCTGGCTCGGGAGTCGCCGGATCCGACCGTCGGGCGCGGCGTGCACCACCCCATGGCCCCGTCCCAACAGGATCCCGTCTCACTGGTGGACTTCTTCGGGATACAGCCGGGGTCGGGTCTGATCACTCGCCTCGAGATCGGGGACTATCTCCGCAACACGTGGGGCATCCTGCACGGTGGAGCCATCGCCCTGTTGTCAGACCTGGCCGCGGTGCGGGCCGTCCGGTCCGACACCGACACCGACGTGGCCCAGGGCGACCTCTCGGCCACGGACATGGTGGTGCACTACCTGGCGCCGGCGAGGGTCGGCCCGGTGGAAGGCCGGTGCACGGTGATGGGAGCCAGACCCGACGGCACGGTGGTCCGCGTGGCCGTGCACGACGCCGGGGTGGACGACCGCATGGTTGCGCTGGCATCGGTCACCGTCTGCCCACTCTGACCCGGGAGCTTCTAACCGTCCACCGCCTCGAGCACGGAGCCGGTTGACTCCTCTGCCGGCCAGGTCACCACCTGGCCCTGGGCCACGACCGTTACCGGTGCTCCGACAGGGGCGTCGAACTCGCCGTCGGAGCGGACCACGATCAGTGGGGTTCCGATGGATCGGTCGGGTCTTATGGTGATGACGGTGTCGTGTCCGTGGAATTGATTGCGGACGACTCGGGCCGCCAGTCCCGGCCCGTCGGCGCCCTTGGACACGGTGAGCTGTTCAGGGCGCACCAGGGCGATGGCGTGTCGCGACATCGAGGCAGATCCTCCGGCTCGCACCGGCAGCAGTCCGAAGGGGGTGGCGGCCACCGAGCCGTCGACGGTGCACGGGACCAGGTTGGCGTCACCGAGGAATCGAGCGATCCCCGGATCCCCCGGGTGGTCATAGAGGTTCTGAGGGCTCCCGGTCTGGCCGATACGCCCGTCCTGGATGACGGCCACCTGTTCGGCCAGGGAGAGGGCCTCGTCCTGGTCGTGCGTCACCAGGAGCGCCGTCGTTCCGTGGTCGCGGAGCACCCGTTGCACATCGGCGCGCACGCTGGAGCGGAGGCCGGCGTCCAACGAGGAGAACGGCTCGTCGAGCAGGACGATGCCGGGCCGGATGGCCAGAGCCCGAGCGAGGGCCACCCGCTGTTGTTGGCCGCCCGAAAGCTGGTGTGGGTACCGGCTGCCCAAACCGGCCAACCCGACCATCTCGAGCAGCTCGTCGAGGTGTCGGGTGGCACGCTCCTTGCGGGGAACGCCGAAGGCCACGTTCCGGAGGACGGTCAGGTGGGGAAAGAGCGCACCCTCTTGCGGGACATAGCCGATGCCTCGCCGCTCCGGCGGCACGAACCGGCGCCCGTCATCCACCACCTCGTCCCCGAGGGCGATGGTTCCTCGATCAGCGCGCTCGAACCCGGCCAGCACGCGCAACAAGGTGGTCTTCCCGCTGCCCGAGGGACCGAGGATGGCGGCCAACGAACCATCGGTGACCGTGAGCTCGATCCCGGTCAGCACGGCATGCGATCCGAATGCCTTGTGGAGGTCGGTGACGTGCAGGCTGGTCATGACGTGCCCGATGCCCGACTGGGAAGGCGGTCGAACCACCGACCCAGGACGTAGCTGGGGACGACGGCGATGGCGACCATCAGTGCAGCGTACGGCGCGGCCGCTCCGTAGGAGATATTGGTGGAGTACGCCCAGAACTCCGTGGCCAGGGTCTGTACACCGGTAGGCACCATGACCAGGGTCAGGGTCAGCTCGGTGACGGTGGACAAGAACACCAGACAGAACGCGGCGGCGAGGCCCGGCGCCACCAGGGGGAGGACCACCCGCCACAGGACGGCGATCGGCCGTTGCCCGAGGGACCGCCCGACCTCCTCGAGCTGCACGGGGGCCTGAGCCACCGAGGTCCGCACGGCCACCAGGGCGAGGGGGAAGAACAAGATGGCATAGCCCACGATGAGCAGCGGGGCGCTCTGGTAGAGAAACGGGACCGAGCGGATGGCGAAGAACACCAACGAGAGGGCGATGACCAGCCCGGTCAGGGCCTGGACGACGAACGTGCTCCGTTCCAAGAGCAGGGTGGACCTGCGCGGATGGCGTACAGAGAGGAGGGCCACGGGGATGGCCAGCACGGTGGCCAGCGCTCCGGCCGCGGCCGCGTACCCGGCGGTGTACAGCGCTGCGCTGACCAGCGAGGTCGAAGCGGGCAGCGTGGTGTGCCCGGGGTTGAACAGCCAGTAGACAATGACGGCGATGGGCACGCCGAGTGCCAGGCCGGCCAGGAGGGCGAGCCCGGCCAATGCCGGGAGCGTGGCTCGGCCCAGACGCAAGGGCCGACGCTGGCGGGCCACCTGGGGGCCGGTGCGGCTGACCCGCCCACGACCTCGGGCGGCCAGATCGCCGCCGAGGACGAGGAAGCACACGAGTACAAGGAGCAGTGACAGGCTGCTGGCCGCCGGAATGTTGTACACGCGCTCGGACTCGAAGAAGATCTCGGTGGTGAGGGTGTTGTACCGAAGGATCTCGAAGGCGCCGTACTCGGCCAGGAGGGCCAGGGATACCAGGACGCACCCACCGAGCACGGCCGGTCGGGCCTGGGCCAACGTCACCCGCCAAAAGGTGCGGGCGCGGCCCAGGCCCAAGCTGTGGGCCACCTCTTCCTGACCGGGATCGGCGCCCCGAAAGGCGGCGGCCACCGGCAGGTAGACCAGGGGATACAGGGCCAGGGTCATGACCAGCAGCGAACCCAGGAAACCCTGTATCGCCGGGGCCACCGACACCCAGCCATAGCTGGTCACGAAGTCGGGAATGGCCAGGGGCACCACGACCAGAACGGCCCAGATCCGGCGCCCGGGCAGGTTGGTGCGCTCGATGCACCACGCCGCGGCCACGCCGATGACGGCGCAGGCGGCGGTGACGGCCAACGACAGCCGGACCGTGTTCCACAACAGGTCCAGCGTCAGCTGCCGGAACAACAGGTGAGAGACAGCCGACCAGCCGCTCTGGGCCACCTGGACCAGCAGGTAAGCCAGGGGCAGGAACAACAGGAGCGCCACCGCACCACTGGTGAGCCACAACACGACCGGACGCCGGGGCCGTGCCCTCACTGCGGGAAGGGCGTGCGGGGTCGCCGCGGTCACGGTCATGTCAGGGGATCATGCCAGCTGGACCTCTTGCAGGAGGGCCACCGCGGTGGCGCCGTCCCCCAATTGGGAAATGGTCAACGGCGCCGGCTGCAGCTCGCTGAACGGCTTCTGCTGTCGAGCGGTCGTCACACCCGAGCCGATGGGGTACTCCCAGCTGTCGTCGTGAGCGATGATCTCCTGGCCCTTCTTGGACACGATGAAGGCCAGGAACTTCTGGGCTGCTGCCTTGTTCTTGCTGGAGTTGAGGACGGCGGCACCCGACACGTCGACCACGTAGCCGGCGTCGCCGGGAGCGAGGTAGGAGATGGCCGAGTGCATGCCGGCCGCACCGTTCTGGTCGAGCAGGCGGTACCAGTAGTAGCTGTTGATGATCCCGATCTCGGCCTGACCCTTGTTGACCTGGTCCACCAGGGTCTCGTTGTCGGGATAGATGTTGCTTCCCGCGTTGGCCTTGACCGCTTTGAGCCAGGTGAGCGCGGCCTGCTTGCCGTAGGTCTTGACGATCGAGGTCACGATGGGCTGGAAGTCGGTCTCGCCCTGGGCCAAGGCCAACTTGCCCTTCCACTTGGGATCGGCCAGGTCCATGACCGAGGTGGGTACCTGGCTGGCCGGAAGCTGGTCGGTGTTGTAAACCAGCACGCTCACCCGTGCGCTGACCCCGACCCAGTCGCCCTTGGGTGAGTTGAACTTGGAGGGAACGTGGCTGAGCGTCGAGGCATCGACCGGGGCCAGCGCCCCTTTTTCTTGGAGCTTTTGGAGCGCGGGTGAGTTCTCCGTATAGATAAGGTCCGCGGGCGAGGCCGATCCCTCCGCCAGGATCTGGTTGGCCAGGACATCCTCGTCGTCGTTGCGTACCTTTACGGTGATGCCGGTCTGTTTCTCGAAGGCGGCAACCAGCTGGTTGGTGGTCTGCTCGTGCTGGCCGTTGTAGAGGGTGAGCGTGGTCGATGCCGAGGCGGAGGACGAGCCGCAGGCGGCGAGAGTGGCTCCCAACAGCACGACGCACACCTGCGCCACCAGCCGCCCCAGTTTGGACATCCTCATGTGCCTCTCACCCTTTCGCTGCTGCGATCCAACGGCCTTTATCAGGCCTGCTTGATAAGAAAGATTAGGTAAGCCGAAGTTCCAATGTCAATACGGCCTGGCTCCTGCTAGCGGGTTCCGGGCCGGCGTAGGCCGCTCAGGAGACGGCCGCCGCCGCACGTCTGTGGGACTTCAGCGAGAAGCTGATCGCCAGCACCAAGCCGCCGGTTGCACCAGAGCATCACCGACTTTTTTGTGCCGTAGGCCTACTGTTCTGCGTGGCGTTTGAGCGCCTGCGTGAGGCCTTCACGTGTGATCGAACAAGGGGCGACGATGGCTGACGTGAACGTCAATACAGAATCCGATGACCTTCTCGAAGTGGTCGGCAGGTCCTGGGGCTGGGTGCTGTTCTTCGGGATAGCCAGCGTGATCCTGGGCGTTATCGTCGTCGCTCGTCCGGACGACACCATCTACGCCTTCGCCGTCGTCCTTGGCATCTGGCTGTTCGTCAGCGGGCTGGTCCGGATCGTCATGGCCATTGCCGACAACAAGAACACCGGGGGGACCCGGTTGCTGATGGCATTCCTGGGCCTGCTCTCAGTGCTGGTCGGGCTGTTCTTCGTCCGCCATACGTTCGAGACCATCGGGACGCTGGGATTTCTCATCGGCATCTTCTGGGTCATCGGCGGCCTGATCGAGTTCTTCTCCGCCTACGGTGACAAGGGAAGCCCGGGCCGGGGGTGGCGACTGGTCATGGGAGGCCTCGGATTTGTTGCCGGTATCGTCACCCTGGCCTACCCCCACCTGACCGTGTCCATCCTGGCCACCATCATGGGCATTTGGCTCATCCTCTTCGGGCTGATGCAGGTGCTGCTGTCGTTACAGGTTCGGAAGCTGGCCGCCTGACCGGTCAACTGCTCCGAGCGCCCCGGGCCCGGAGGCGATGGATGGCGAAGACGCGATCCACCTGGGTTCCGGTCAACGCCGGCCGGCTCAGTAGTTGGTCTGACGGCCGAAGCCCGGCCAGCACGAGATCGAGGTAGCGCTGCCACTGGTTGGGGGCGACCGGCGCGGTGGCCTCGATCACCCCGCGCAGCGACCACAGGATGACCGAGATATCCGGGTAGGCAACGTCGCGCCGGACGAGGCCGGCGTCCTGGGCCCGGTGGAGGAGCTGCCGCACGGTTGCCTCGAGCTCCTTGCGCGCCTCGGCGTGACCGGTGTGGTTCCACAAGCGCGACAGGCACCCGATGTGGTCCACCTGGAGCTGGCCCACGCCGCGGAGGTAGCCGGCGAATCCCGACTCGGGGGGCTCGGCATCCAGGGAGTCGTGGGCCAGTCCCGACACCTGCTCGAAGAGCTCGTCGATGATGGCGTCGATCAACGACTCCTTGGTGGGGAACCGACGGTAGAGCGTGCCCACACCCACCCCGGCCTGGTTGGCGATCACGTCGACTCCCACGTCCACGCCGTGATCGGCGAAGGCCTCCCTGGCCGCAGCGACGATCTTGTCGCGATTGCGGGCGGCATCCCGACGCAAGGTCGGTTGTTCGGTGGAGGGTGCCATCAGCCTTCGGTGAGCGTACCGCCGGCCACCAGCGCCAGCTCGGCATGGTCGAGGTGGTGCTCGCCGGTCGCCCCTCCTCGACCGGGATGGCTCTTGGGGATGAACAGCGAGGCGATTGCGGCGGCGCCGGTGGCCACGGCTAGGAAGAAAAAGCCGCGGGTGTATCCCGACTCGGGAGGAAGGGAGCCGGCGACGACACCGGAGGTCACGATGCTGGCCATGACGGCGCTCCCGATCGAGCCGCCGATGGTGCGGATGTTGGCGTTCATACCCGAGGCGACGCCCGTCTGCTCGGGCGGGACGGCCTCGACGATCAGGTTGGACATGGCCGAGAAGGCCAGACCCAGGCCCGCCCCCAACAAGGTGGTGGCCACGTAGATCTCCCAGCCCTGCTGATGGGCCACGGTCAGCACGACGAAGGCGACGCTCGTTAGGGTCGATCCGGCAACGACCGAGATCTTGGAGCCGATTGCTCGAGCCATGGGCCCGGCCAGCAGGCCGAAGACGAA
This sequence comes from uncultured Acidimicrobiaceae bacterium, assembly GCA_963781305.1. Lineage (GTDB taxonomy): Bacteria > Actinomycetota > Acidimicrobiia > Acidimicrobiales > RAAP-2 > DASXMT01. The sequence goes on along the minus strand of CAWAFL010000009.1, from coordinate 1,129 downwards.
CATGGCAACGGTCAGCGGGAGGAGGAACAGCCCGGACTGGATGATGCTGGCCGAAAACCCGTAGCCGGCCGACTCCGGAGTCTGGACGAAGTCGGGGATGAACACCAATGTGGCGTACATGCCCATGCCGAACAAGAAGGACACCAGGTTGTTGGTCCAAACCGCCGGTATGCGCATCATGTGCATGTCGACCAGCGGTTCCCTCGACCGGAGCTCGACGACGATCCACAACCCGGCCAGCACCACGGCTGCGGCGCCGAGCCCGATCACCGCCGGCGATGTCCATCCCCACGAAGGCCCCTCGCTGACGGCAAGCAGCAATGCCACAAGCCATCCCGAGAGCAGGAGGGCTGCGCCCCAACTGATCCGGCCCGGATTGCGGACGGGGGACTCGGGGATGACGAAGTGGGTGGCCAGCGCGGCAATGGCGATCATGAACAACGGGATCCAGAACAGCCAGTGGTAGTTCAGGTGGGTCACGATGGGACCGGCCAGCACGATCCCCGCCCCGGCGGCGACGGCGACTATGGCGGCGGTGAATCCCACGCCCGTGCTCACCTTGGTCGGTGGGAACTCGTCACGGATTATCCCGAAGGCCAGGGGCAGGACGCCACCACCGACGCCCTGGATGGCGCGGGCGACGATGAGCACGCCGATCGTCGTTGACACGGCCGCCACCACCGTGCCGATGCCCAGTATCACCAAGGTGGCCACCAGGACCCGCCTCTTGCCGATCATGTCGCCGAGGCGACCGAGGATCGGCGTGAAGATCGAGGCGGTCAGCAGGTACGCGGTCAGTACCCAGGTGACCGTGCTCTGCGACGTGTGGAGATCGCTCTGGATCGTGGGAAGGACGGGCAGCACCAGCGACTGCAGGAGCCCGTACGCCGTGATCCCGATGAGCAGGACGGCGAAGGTGACTTTGTAGTGGGCTCGCGCTGTTGCCACCGATGGGGCGGAATCGATGGTCACGGGGAGGCTCCTTCGGCCGTGCGGGTGCGACCGGAGCGGAGGGATCGTTCCGGTTCCCCGCACCGTAGCAAGAACGGAACCAGAGCTCCGCGTGGGTCCGCGCCGTCCGGCCCCGCCTGTGCCGCTACTTCGATACCTGGGGTCGGGCGGCCGGTAC
>CAWAFL010000008.1:0-10916 GCA_963781305.1 uncultured Acidimicrobiaceae bacterium | reverse complement strand
CGGGGCGGATCGCGGCCAGAGCCGCTCGCATCGCCTCAGGCCACTCGCCGGGAGGCAAGGGCGGGATGCGCGGTGTGCCGGCCGGGGCGGTCACTGGATGACCTCGTCGCCGGCCAGCGTCGTACGGTGCATCCGATCGCAGTCCACACCGTCGACCCTGGCGCCAACGGTGTGGCCGAGCCGTTCGGTGGTCGCTGCGGTCATCGCCTCCCCTTCATCCGGCCGCGTCAATGGAGTGGCGAGGCCATCTGGTCACTCGCCGTGCAGAGCGAAGTTCTCACGATAGTAGAACACCGCTTCAGGGTCATCAACCGGGGCGCGGGGTCGACGGCGCCCGAGCACCGGCGGGGACCGTCAACGCAGGTGGCGCCAGCTACATTGCCAGCCAGGGAGAACACCGTTATCGTCCTCTGTCGTGGGATGCCGGCGGACCTGCGCATCCAGCCGCCGGCCTGATTGGGCGCCGAGTGCGTCCGGCCGGACCAGACTGCCAGGGCGCCTGCCGGCGCCGTCACCAACCCGAGGAGGCCCAACATGGGTGATCTGCCCGACGCCGACGTCATCGAGCTCGGTCAGCTGTTGGCCAAGTACGCCGTCGGCATGACCAAGGACGACATCGACATGGTCATGGAGGTGTTCACTCCCGACGGCAACTACAGCGCCTTCGGTGACACCTACCAGCTGGCCGACTTCCCCGCGCTCGTCGCAGCCGCCCCGAAGGGTCTGTTCCTGGTTGGTCCGCCCGTGCTCGAGCTCGACGGCGACAGCGGCACGGGTGAACAGCCGCTGTGCTTCGTCGACCAGAAGGACCACGACATGCGCATCGGGTACTACACCGACACCTACCGTCGGACGACCGACGGATGGCGCCTCCAGACCCGGGCCATGACTTTCCTGCGCAAGAGCGGGGAGCGGGACTCCGGTCGCGCCCACGATCCCACCCGTCCCAAGCCGGGCGGGGGATGACCAGCCCCCCAGGGGCGGCACTGCGCCCACAGCTGCCCCTCTGATCGTCGCCTACGCCTCTTCCTTTTCCCCGGCCGGAGCCTGTTTCTCCTCCTCGGCAGGCGAGAGAACGCTATCGAGGCTAGCCCGCAGGTCGGACGAGGTGAACGACCGATCCTCGGCGGCCAGGGCGAAATCGAGGGTGGCCACGACGGCACGTTCCATGTGGAGGTTCAGGATGCGCAACGTATCCTCGACCGCCTGCCGCGGCAGGCGGATCACCCGGATGGGCCCATCCGCCTCGACCTCGAGCTCGGGGGTGAGGTCGTAGGTGCTCATGACACCGGGAGGCCCAGGATGCGCCCAGCGACCAGGTTCCGCTGGATCTGGGAGGTCCCGCCCATGACGCTCTGGGCCCGGCTGTAGAGGTACACCTTCAACCATGTGTCGGCGCCATCAGCCGCGGCCACGCCGCCGACCGACAGCGCAGCATGGCCCACGGCCTGCTCCGTCCACGTCATGAGCAGCTTGTCGACCGAGCCCTCGGGGCCGTGAGAGACACCGTCGAGGCGATCCGAGAGGCGCCGGTAGACGTGCATGCGCAGCATCTCCGTCTCGACGATGGCCCAGCCGAGCTCGCGGACCTGCTCGGTGCTGTAGTGCGACGGTTCGGCTCGGACCTGGCCGGTCAGGTCGTTCACCAGCTTGGCGTACCGGCCGGCAAATCCAAGCTCATGCGGTTCCCGTTCGTGGCTGACAACGGTCATGGCCAACGACCACCCTTCCCCCGCGGCGCCGATCATGTTGGCTGCCGGCACCCGGGCCCCGTCGAACAGGACCTCGCCGAACTCCTTGGTGATCCCGTTGATCATGGGCAGCGGCCGCTGCTCGATGCCGCGCTGATGCATGGGAACGGCGAAGGCGGAGATGCCCTTGTGCTTGGCCACATCGTGGTCGGTGCGGGCCAGGACCAGGCACCAATCGGCGTCATCGGAGTAGCTGGTCCACACCTTGTGGCCGTTGAGGACGTACTCGTCACCATCACGGTCGGCGCGGGTGCGCAGCGAGGCCAGGTCCGAGCCGGCGTCAGGCTCGCTGAATCCCTGACACCACCGGTCCCGCCCGTTGACGATGCCGGGCAGGAACCGCTGTTTGATGTCGTCGCTCCCGTGCTCGAGGATCCCCTCGACCAGGTAGCCGAGGCTGGGACGAGGCGGGGCGCCGGCCGCGGCCAGCTCCTCGTCGACGATGACGTCGTAGACGCTGGGCAGGGCCTGCCCGCCGATCTCCTTCGGCCACGTGGTGCCGAAGAAGCCTCCGTCATAGAGCGACTGGTGCCACGTGGCCTGGCCGGCCCAGTACGCGTCGTCGGTCGACGATGCGGGGAGCCCCGGGTCGTTGCTTCTGATCCACTCCCGGAGACGGAGGCGGAACTGGGCCTCCTCGGGCGAGTCAGCGAAGTCCATGGCTGTCTCCGATCCCGTGATAGGCGAGGACCCGTTCGAGGCTGGCCCCGGCCCCGCCCAGTACCTCGCTCGACAGTAGGGCCCGCCGAAGGAACACGTGGGCCAGACAGTCCCAGGTGTTGCCTATACCACCGTGCACTTGGATAGAGGTCTCGCACACGGCACGCGCCGCTCGGGCGCAGTAGGCCTTGGCCACGGCCGCCGCGGCCAGTGCGGCATCCGCCGGCAGGGCATCGACGGACCAGGCGGCGTGGCGGGCGATGCTGCGAGATCCCTCCATGACCACGAAGGCATCGGCCAACAGGTGCTGGACGGCCTGAAACGACCCAATCGGCTGGCCGTACTGCCGGCGGGACGCGGCGTAGTCGACGGTGAGGTCGATGGCCCCGCGCATGGTCCCCACCAGATCAGCGGAGGTCAGCGCCAGCCCCAAGGCTGTCCATCTCGACAGTTCCTCGCCGGTGAGTGGCCCACTGGGCTGGCCCACCGGTACGACAGCGGACGCGGGGCCCACGACCGCGGCGAGTCGGGTGAGGTCGGTTCGTATCTCCGGCGAGGACAGCGAGACCTGGGCCAGCACCTTGCCGTCGGGGGTGTTCGCCAGGAGGAGTGCCGAAGTCGCTCCCCGGGCATCGACCGCCAACGCGCCTTGGCGAGCGAGGCCATGGTCGGCCACGGCCAGCTCGGACATCGGGGGGGACAGGGCAACGGTCTCGGGCGAAACAGCAGGGGAGGCGCGGGCCAACCGCCTGATCTCGGCGGCCAGGATCGGCCCCAGAAACGCAGTGTCGGCCAGACCGCGGCCGAGTTCCTCGGCCACGATTGCCACTTCGACGGCTGAGGCCAGCGGCGTGCCATCGGCTCGGGCCTCCCGCAACTCGCGCCAACCGGAGGCAGAGACGGCCGCCTCGAGCTTGTCGGCCCGCTCGACGTCGTCCAGTTGTCCTACGGCGTCAGGACCCAGCCGGCCGACGATCTGGATGGCGGAATCGCGGAGTGCCTGCTGCTCGGGGGAGAGCCGGACGTCCACTAGCCATCCTGCCGTTCCGCCAAAAGCGACGGCTCCAACTGTTCCCGGATCGTCCGGCGCAGCACCTTGCCCGAAGGCAACCGGGCGATGTCGTCGACCACGACAATTCGATGCAGGTGCTTGTAAGTGGCCAGCGACTCGGCCACCAGCTGCCTGAGCTCGTCGGGGGCGATAGGCCGGTCGGGGTCGAGTTGGACCACGGCCACCGGCACCTCGCCTGCCCGCTCGTCGGCCAGGCCGAACACGGCACAGTCGAGGACCGCCGGGTGTCCGTGCAGCACCCCTTCGATCTCGGCCGGAGCGACCTGGAATCCGTTGACCTTGATCATCTCCTTGGCGCGGTCGGTGATGTGCACCCATCCTTCCGGCTCGAGCCAGCCGACGTCACCGGTGCGGTACCAACCGTCGGCGAAGGCATCCGATGTCGCCTCCTCGGGCAGGTAACCGATCATCACCGACGGGCTGAGGACCTGGATCTCGCCGACCTCGCCGGGCGGGAGGATCCGACCACTGTCGAGATCGGCCACGCGCAGCTCGACGCCGTCCGGCGGTAGTCCCGCGGAATCGAGGCGCCAGGCACTCGGATCGTTGACAGGATTGACGGCAATGACCGGGAGCTCGCTTGCTCCATAGGCCGGGAGCCAGCGCACCCCGGTTCGCCGGGTGACGACGGCGGCCACGCTTTCGCTCACCGGCGTGGCCCCCCACATGATGTAGCGCAAGGAGGACAGGTCGAAGTCCTCCAGGTGGGGGTGGTTGGCCATGGCCAGCGCTATCGGTGCCACGGCCATCTCGAGGGTCATCCGTTCGGCCTCGATACAGCGCAGCCCCTCGTCGAGATCGAAACGGCGGTGCAGCCGCACGGTGGCGCCAGCCTCGGCCGCAGTCAGAAGGTTCAGCAGGCCGAGAATGTGCGACGGCGGCGTCGCCACCTGAAACCGGTCGTCGGGACCGAGACCCAGGGTCTGGCGCCAGTGGGCGGTGGCGGTACCCATCGAAAGGTGGGTGTGCCGAACGGCCTTGGGGAGCCCTGTCGTGCCCGAGCTGAAGACCAGCACCGCCTCGTCTGTCTCGTGCACCTCAGCTGCGGGCAGGCCGGCTCGGCCCGATGCCAGCGCGGTACCGACCCCGGGCGAACCGTCGAGGTCGGTGATCTGGTCGGTGCCCAGACAACGGCAGAGCAGAGCCGACGCCGGCCCGTCGGCTACGGCATGGACGGGCGCGGTCAGCTCCAGTGCGTGCTCGACCTCCCTCGCCTTCCACGCCGGGCTGAGGAGCACGGCGGCCCCACCGAGCTTGCTGATGGCGTGGACAACGACGATGAACTCCGGGCGGTTGGACGTCATCAACGCCACCCGGTCCCCGACGCCGATACCCTGGTCGGTCAAGTGCCCTGCGAAAGCAGTACTGAGCTCGTCGAGGTGCCGAAACGACCACCGTTGGTCGCCTGCCCACACGGCATCGCGATCGCCGTATCGCGCCGCGGCCTGCTCAAGGGCGTGATGCATCAAAGCCGCTGCCATTGAAAATATTATTCTCGTTCGTGAGATCGACGTCAACTTAGGAAGGATGTACTGTTCTCAGATGTCCGAGCCGACCCCCGATCCGACGGTGTCCGACCCCACCGATCCCGACGTGCGCGCCGAGATCATCGAGACCGTCCGGCGCTTCGTGGCCAAGGAAGTCATTCCCGTCGCCTCGGAGATGGAGCATGGAGACAGCTATCCCACCGAGATCGTCGCCCAGATGCGCGAGCTCGGGCTGTTCGGGGTCACCATCCCGGAGGCCTATGGCGGGTTGGGCCTCGACCTGTTGACCTACATCGGCGTCATCGAGGAGCTGGCCTACGGGTGGATGAGCTTGACCGGCGTCATCAACACCCACACCATGGCGGCCATCCTGATCATGACGCAGGGAACCCACAGGCAAAAGGAACGGTGGCTCCCCGCGCTGGCTTCCGGTGATCGCCGCGGCGCCCTCTCGCTCTCCGAGCCCGATGCGGGGAGCGACACCCGAAACATATCCTGTCGGGCCACGCGCGATGGTGACGAATACGTCGTGAACGGCACGAAGGCCTGGGTCACCAACGGCGAGCGCTCCGGGCTGGTGGCCCTGGCCGCCCGCACCGAGGAGGGAATCTCCGCCTTCATCGTCGAAAAGGAGCCGGGGCCCCGCTTCGAGGGCATCTCGGTCAGCAAGAACGTCGGCAAGCTCGGCTACAAGGGTGTCGAGACGGTCGAGATGACGTACTCGGACCACCGGATCCCCGCCGCCAACCTCATCGGCGAGGCCGGTCGGGGTCTTCCCCAGATCCTGGGGGTGCTCGAGGTGGGGCGCATCAACATCGCCGCCCGGGCCGTGGGGGTAGCCCGGGCCGCCTTTGATGCCGCCCTCAGCTACGCCCAGGATCGCCAAACGTTCGGCAAGCCCATCGCCCAGCACCAGGCAATCCAGTTGAAGCTGGCCGATATGGCCACCCGGCTGGAGGCGTCGCGGCTGCTCACCAGGAACGCCGCTGAGCTCAAGTCAACCGGCCAACGCTGCGATGTGGAGGCGGGCATGGCCAAGCTCTTCGCCAGCGAGACCGCACTCGAGCTCGCCACCGAGTCCATGCGCATCCATGGGGGCGTCGGCTACACCACCGAGTTGCCGGTGGAGCGCTTTTACCGTGACGCTCCGCTCATGGTCATCGGCGAGGGCACCAACGAGATCCAACGCCTGGTGATAGCCCGAGGACTGCTGGCCCGACGGCAGGGGTAACCCGCGACCGGCGGCCGGGCCGAGCGGGTTCGGCTCCCGGCGCCAGCGTCGGAGAACCATCACCGTGGGCGGTCGGCGTTGGGCTCGGCCAGCTCTTTGAGCACCTCGTCGGTGTGCGCCCCAAGCGCAGGCACCGTGGCGTCCCGGTTGCGGTCCACGCCGGAGAAACTGATCGGGCCGTTGACCGATCGCAGGGCGCCACCTTCCACTTCCACGATGCCGTCGTTGGCCAGCAGCTGTGGATCCTCGACCACCTCGGCCGGCGACTGGGCCACCGCCCACCACACCCCCTCGCGATCGAATCGCTCGGACCACTCGGCCAGGGGCCGCTGGGCGACGATCCCGTCGAGGATGGCGATGACCTCGCTCCGATGCCTGCGGAGGGAAGATGCGCTGGCAAAGCGATCGTCCTCCAGCAGGTCGGGGCGGCCGAGCGCTCGGCACACCGCTCCGATGTGGCGGCCGGCCTCGAGCCCGGTGAAGAAGAACCAACGTCCGTCGGCGGCGCGGTAGGGATTCATCAGCGGCGCCTGATTGTGCTGACGGGATTCGGGGCCTGCCACCTTGCCCAACCCCATCTGGAGCCCGAGGTCCCAACCCAGGACGTACGCGCCGGTGCGGAGCAAGGACACCTCGACCACCATCCCGACCCCGGTCTGGCGTTGCTCGAGTACCGCGGCCAGGATCCCCGAAAGGGCGGCCAGGCCGGTGATGTGATCACCGATGCCACCTCGGGCGTTGAGCGGGACCCCGTCGCCGTCAGCCAACTGCCTGGAGAGTCCCGACCGGGCCCAGAAGGCGCCGATGTCGTAGGCGGGACGGTTCCGGTCCTCGCCGGTCAGGCCATAGCCGCTGATGCTGCAGTACACGAGGCGGGGATGGCGGCCCACCGTCGCCTCGGGCTCGAGGTCGAGCTTGTCCAGCGCGTCGGGCCGGAGGTTGCTGACGAACACGTCGGCGCTGTCCAGGAGGTGCTCCAAGTGCTGGCGGTCGTCCGCCTGGCGCAGGTCGAGGACGACGCTGCGCTTGCCCCGGTTGTCAAGGGCAAATGCAGGGTTGGGGCGGTCGTCGTCGATCCCGATGGACCCGAACACGTTGCGCATGGGGTCCCCCGTGGGCGGCTCGACCTTGATGACCTCGGCCCCCCAGTCGGCGAGCAGCGCGGCGGCCGACGGGGCGGCCACCCACACCCCGAGCTCGACGACCCGCAAATCGGAAAGCGACGAGAGGCCGAAGGGCGTGCCCGCGGTCACGTCGGCGTCCCGGTGCGGTTTCGGGACGCCCGCTCGCGCAGGACATCCTTGAGGACCTTGCCGGTGGCGTTGTGCGGGAGCTCGTCGATGAGCTCCACCACCCTGGGCACCTTGAAGTTGGCCATCTGCCCGCGACACCACTCGATGATGTCCGGCCCGGTCACGGCACTGTCAGGGCCGAGGACCACGAAGGCCATGCCCACCTCACCGAGGCGCTGGTCGGGAACACCGATGACCGCCACCTGGTGGACATCGGGATGGCGCCGGATGCTGTTCTCGATCTCAGCCGGATAGGCGTTGAAACCGCCGACGATGAACATGTCCTTCGAACGACCGACGATGCGCAGGCAGCCAGAGGGGTCAACGGTGCCGAGATCGCCCGTGCGCAGCCACCCATCGGGGGCGAACGCCTCGGCGGTGGCCTCCGGGTCATCGAGATACCCGGACATGATGCTCCGGCCCCGGAGGAGGATCTCCCCCGACCCACCGGAGGGCACGTCGTGCCCCTTGCCGTCGACGATCCGCAATTCGAACCCGGGTCGCGGGCGCCCCACGGTGGTGGCGATGGTCTCGACGTCGTCACCGGGCGAAGTGGCCACTGCAGTGCCCCCTTCGGTGAGCCCGTAGCCGGTGATGATGGTTGAGAAGGGGAGCTCATCGTGGAGACGGCGGATGAGCTCGACGGGAATGTCGGCAGCGCCGGTGACCGCCACCCGCAGCGTCGACAGGTCGTAGCGATCCCGATCGGGATGGTCGAGGATGCCCTGGTACAAGGTGGGTGGACCGGGCAGCACGGTCACTCCCTCCTCGCTCCACCGTGGCGAGCACGCGGTCGACGTCGAACACCGGTTGGGGAAGCATGGTGGCACCGGCGGACATCGCAGCCAGGATTCCCGCCTTCAATCCGAACATGTGGAAGTACGGGTTCACCATGAGATACCGGTCCCCGGCGGCCAGTCCGGTCATGGCCACCCAGTCTGTGGCCACGTGCAGGGTGCGCCCGTGGGTCTGGACCACACCCTTGGGGACGCCGGTGGTCCCCGAGGTGAAGAGGATGTCGGAAGGGTCATCGGCACCGACGGCCGCGATGCGCAGGTCGACCTCGGCGCGGGCGTCGTTCGTGGCGCGCGCGAAGAAGCCGTCCCATGACTCGGCGCCCACCGATGGTTTCCCGCCAGCGACCACGATGGTGGAGAGGTCGGGAAGCTCGACGCCAGTGTCCTTGAGCATCGACACGTAGTCGGTCCCGAGGAAGTCAGTGACCGTGACCAGGGCCTTGGCTCGGCTACGCAGCAGGATGTCGACGGCCTCGGCGCCCTTGTAGCGCGTATTGATGGGAACGACCACGGCACCGGCCTGGAAGATGCCGAGCACGGCCACCACCCACTCGGCGCTGTTGTAAGCCCAGATGGCCACGCGATCATGCCGCCCGATGCCGGACGCAACGAGGGCAGCACCGAATCGGCGGGACTCCTCGACTACCTCGCCATACGAGAGCCGGGTCTCACCGTCGATGATCGCCGGACCCTCTCCGAACCGATCGGCTGCGGTGGCAGTCATCGACGCGATGCTGTCCCCCCCACTGCTGCGGGCAGGACCCATCAACGCAGGATGACGTGGCCGACGGTCATGAGCCGGGCCAGGTCACCGCCCATGATCTTGGCCACCCATTCCACGGAACCCCCTCCTTCGCCCATGAGAATGATCCTGTCTCCTCAAGAGAGTACCGTTGCTTCGGGGACGTCGCCACTCATGGCCGACGTCACCAGCCGGACACTGGCGGCCCGATGCGACGGTGTGAGAATGTTGTTCTTTGTCTGGAGTAACAGCCATTTTCGCTCCTGGCGGCCACTCAAGAGCCATGCGTATCCGATCTGCTAGTGCCAACCTAGGGAGTGCAGATGACCGCGACCGATCCTGACATCTACTACGACCCCTTCGACTTCGAGATCGACACCGATCCGTACCCGGTATGGGGGCGGCTTCGCCGCGATCGTCCCGTGTACTACAACGAGCGCTACGACTTCTACGCCCTGAGTCGCTTTGGTGACGTCGAGCGCGGCCTGAGGGACTGGAGAACGTACAGCTCGGCCAAGGGGACGTTGCTCGAGTTGATCAAGAGCAACATGGAGATCCCGCCCGGGTCGATCATCTTCGAGGATCCTCCCGGCCACGACGTTCACCGCGGCCTGCTCTCCCGGGTCTTCACGCCCCGCAAGATGAACCTCATCGAGCCCAAGGTGCGCGAGTTCTGCGCCCGCTCCCTGGACCCGCTGATGGGAACGGGCTCGTTCGACTTCATCGCCGACCTGGGAGCACAGATGCCCATGCGTACCATCGGGATGCTGCTCGGCATCCCCGAACAGGACCAAGAAGCGCTCCGCGACGTCATCGACGACAGCCTCCGACTCAACGAGGGCGACATGCCCGATATGGCCGGCCTCGATGCCAGCACACAGTCCAGCAGCTTCCAGGACTACATCGAGTGGCGGGCGAAGCATCCCTCGGACGATCTCATGACCGAGCTACTCCAGGCCGAATTCGAGGACGAAACGGGGGCGACCCGGCGGCTGAGCCGCCCCGAAGTTCTGGGTGTGGTGAACCTCCTTGCCGCGGCGGGCAATGAGACCACGACCCGCCTGATCGGGTGGACCGGGAAGGTGCTCGCCGAACACCCCGACCAGTTGCGCGTGCTGGCCCAGGACAGGAGCCTGGTGCCTCAGGCCATCGAGGAGCTCTTGCGCTTCGAGTCGCCGTCGCCCGTCCAAGCCCGGTACGTCACCCAGGACGTCGACCACCATGGGCAAGTCGTGCCGGCAGGAAGCGCCATCTTGTTGTTGAACGGTTCCGGGAACCGCGACGATCGGAAATTCCCCGATGGTGACCGGTTCGACATCATGCGCACGATAGACAACCACATGGCCTTCGGGTATGGCCTGCATTTCTGTCTCGGTGCGGCTCTGGCCCGGTTGGAGGGAAGGGTGGCGCTCGACGAGGTCTTACAGCGCTTTCCGTCGTGGGAGGTCGATTGGGACCAGGCCAAGCAGGCCCGGACGTCCACCGTGCGGGGCTGGGAGCGCCTGCCGGTGATCACGTCGTCATGAATCTGTCTCACGGCAGACCGGATGAAAGGCAGCATGCATGAGGACAGTCGTGGTTGGAGCATCGAGCGGCCTCGGTCGTTGTATAGCAGTGGGCCTGGGGAACCGAGGCGCCACAGTGGCATTGCTGGCGCGACGACACGTCCGCCTGATGGAAGCGGCAAAGGAAGCCGGCCCCGACGCGTTGGCCATCGCTTGTGACGTCACCGACGAACCGTCGTGCCGGACAGCAATCGAGCAGGCCGCCCGTGAGCTCGGTGGGATCGACGCCCTGGTCTATGCCACCGGCATCGGGCCACTGGCCCGGCTGGCGGACGTCAACGCTGATACATGGCGAAAACTGTTCGACACCAACGTGACC
>CAWAFL010000007.1:0-38046 GCA_963781305.1 uncultured Acidimicrobiaceae bacterium | reverse complement strand
CGTCCAGAGGGTCAGGCGACCGCCTCGGCCAAAGCTTCGGCCTCCTCTTCGATGGCCACCGCCATCCTTTGCAGGTTCGGCACCAGCTGGGGATCAGCACAAAGCCCGAAGCCGAGTCGGTCGGCGAGCGAATGGACCGCGATCCGGAGCGCATGGCGCTCGCCGATCTCAGCGATCCCAAATGACCCGGTGACCGGGTGACCCAGGACGCTGACCGGAGAACGAGGCCCGGGGACGTTGGAGACGCTCAGGGCGAACCGGCGCGGGCTGTCCTCCAGATTGGCGGCGAACTGTCTGAGCCGGGGGGAAAGCTGGGCAAGGTTGTGGTACAGCAGTTCGAGACGCTCCGCGTCTGCGTCCGCTTTGCGGCGTGAGGTCGCTCGTTGAACGGTCTGAAGCCGAGCAAGAGGATCAACGACGTGCACGGGAAGCTGGAGGGAAAAGTAGGAATCCCGATTGAGCTCCTCGTCATGATCGCCGTGAAGGCTGACAGGCACGCGGACACGCACATCGGCCAACCGACCGTGCTGATGCTCGATCCAATGCCGGAGCGCTCCGGCCACGACGGCCAAGATGGCATCGTTCACCGTTGCGCCATCGACGGCTCTGGCCGCCTGCCGCAGCCTCGACAGCGAGACGTCCGCCAGGGCTATTTCCCTCTTGGTCCCCACGGTGCCATCGAATGGCGAGGCACCATGCTGGCGCCCGAACTCCCGTCCCAGTAGGGCGGCGAGGTGTTTGCGTCGGCGAGCATCGTCGGCCACGTCCTGTTTGGTATGCAGGCTCGCCGTTGTCACCGTGTTTTCCGCGCTGTCCCACAACAAGCGTTCAGCGAACAGAGCTGAGGTGGTGCCATCGGCCAGGGCGTGGTGAATACGCCACACGAGGGCGGATCCTCCTCCATCGAGCGCAAAGAGGGCAATGCTCCACAGCGGCTGAGTGCGGTCGAGATGCTGTTCGAACAGCTGTGCTACCGCATCACACAACCCAGGCCTGTCACATGGGCGCTCCATTGGTGGAGCCGATAGGTGATTCTCGAGATCGAAGTGGGGGTCCGAGGCCCAGAAATACCCTTCCGGCCGTTCCTCGAGCCGGCAGGTAAGGAGGGGTGTTCGATCGATGCGCTCGGCCAGCCTGTCGAGGAGCGCGCCCCTCCTCAACCCACCCTCCACCATGATCACACTGCAGGAGTGACCAGCTATGGTCTCGCTTTCGAGGGCCAGGATCGCGAGATCCTCGGACCCAAGTGGCTTCGCGATCGACGCCGCATCACCGTCCACGGTCGATTGCATCACGAATAGAGGATGACGCCGCGGATGTTCGTTCCGGCGTGCATGTCCTCATAACCCTTGCTCACCTCGTCGAGGGCGTAGGTCGTCGTGATCAGTTCGTCCAGCTTGAGCTGGCCCTCTCTGTACATCTGCACCTGGCGAGGTATGTCCGCCGTGGGGTTGCACGCGCCGAACAGCGATCCCTGGATGCGCTTTTGGGACAGCGTCAACTCGAGCAGAGACACCGGGATGCCCACGTCGGACTGGGGGCCGATCCCGGTGACGACGACGGTGCCCGCTTTCCGGATGGCGGCGAAGGCCTGGGCCACGTGTTCACCGGTGACCACACCGACTGCGACGATGGACGAATCGGCACCCTGCCCATCGGTGACGGACTTGGCGAATACGGCAGCCTCGGCGATGTCGGCAAAGGCGTGGGTGGCCCCCAGCTCCAGGGCTTTCTCGCGCTTCATGGCGACCGGGTCGACTGCGATCACGTGCGATGCGCCACTGTGGGCAGCACCCTGAACGGCATTGATGCCGATTCCGCCGACGCCCATGACGATCACTGCGTCACCCGGTGCGACCGCGGCCGAGTTCACCGATGAGCCCCATCCGGTTCCTACGCCACAGCCCAGTAGGCACAGGGTCTCCAGGGGCAGGTCCTTGGGAACCTTCACCGCGGACATGACCGAGACCACCGTGTACTCGCAGAAGGTGGAGATGCCCGACATCTGGCCGACGCGGTCACCGTCGGTGGTGCGGAGCCGGAAGCTCGTCGGGTCGCCAGGTCGTGCCCCGCTGAGGATGGTGGCGCCGACGTTGCAGAGATTCTGGTGGCCGGTGGCGCACCAGCGACAGCGGCCACAGGCAGCCAGGAATGAGAAGACGACGTGGTCACCGACTTCGAAGCCAGGTGTGTTGGGCCCGACTTGTTCCACCACCCCCGATCCCTCGTGGCCTCCGGCCATGGGGAGCATGCCCGTCCGGAGATCACCCGTGGCCAAATGGTCATCTGAGTGGCACAGGCCCGCCGCCACCATACGGACCAACAACTCGTCCTGGCGGGGTTCGTCCAAGTCCAACTCGATGCACTCGTATTGGCCCGGCGAGGACCTGATGACCGCACCCCGCGTTCGCATGAACTGCCCCCTCGTCTGGTCGGCCGGCGTCGCTGTGACACCCAGACAGAAAAGCTATCAACCTGGCACGAAGCCGGCCTCGCCTGGTGGGGCTGGCTTCAGCTCAGGCGCGTCGGCGGGGCTTTCTGCGCACCGGGGCCACATGGACCAAGAGGTTGTAGGTCACCAACGCGATGGCCAGGTGCATGAGCATGAGGACGATCACGGCTCGGACCGGCTGGCCCTTGGCCAGTATCCACAGGTCGGGAAGGAACAGCACCAGCGTCACCAGGATGGCCAGGCGAAAGAACAACCAGCGGGGAGCCGATGAGATGCGGGTCACGATCGGCCACGCCACGCAGGCAATGACCACGCCGATGACGGTCAGCTTCGAGTAATCGGCGAATTGGAAGTGCGAGTAGCCCTTCGTGGTGGGAAAGACGGCCGTTCCGATGGCGACCAGCACGGCGTCGGCGGCCAGCGATAGGGCTAGGGAAGCGATCGTGGCCAGCGCCACCAGGAGCATCGACGGTTGGCGATGCTTCGGCTGCAGGTCGATCCGAAGGAGGGAGAGGGTGCGCCTGAGTCCCGGTGGCGCCGAGCTCAAGAGCTTTTCCTGGGTAGGGGTGGGCATGGTTCCCATTGTGCCGATAGAGCCTGGCGAAAACACGAAGCAGGCCTCGGGTGGCCTCATCGAATCCTCAGGAAAGAAAAGAAAGAGTCGGCCCTCGTCGGCCGCGGCGGCTACCGTCTGCCCGCGGCAGTGGCGCGATCGGAGGACAGGTGACATCCGAGCTGACATGGGGGGTAGTGGACCGGGCGGAGCTGCAGCGACTCGTGGTCCTCTCGCCCCACTTCGACGATGCGGCCATGGGGGCCGGGTACCTGATCGCCAGCTATCCGGGAACGGCAGTGATGACGGTCATGGGCGGTCGACCCCCTGCCTACCCGGCTGAGCCCGGTCCTTGGGACGCCCTTGGGGGATTCCGACCCGGTGACGACGTGGTGGCGGCCCGCCAAGAGGAGGACCGACGGGCCATGGAGGTGTTGGGGGCGACACCCTATTGGCTCGACTTCCCTGACCATCAATACCTGGCTGCCGAGGATCGTCCGACGCCCGAGGAGATAGCGCCGGTTCTGGAAGAGGCCATCCTCTCGCTGCAACCCACGGCCGTCTTCGCTCCCATGGGTCTGGCCAATCCTGACCACGACGTCACCCACCAAGCGGCCATGCTCGTTCGCGAAGCACATCAGGATCTGGCCTGGTACTGCTATGAGGATGCCGGCTACAAGCACCTCCCCGGCCTGTTGGCCTGGCGAGTCGCCCGCTTGCTGCGGCACGGGCCATGGCCCACCCCGGCCATCGTTCCCCATGACGAGGACGAGGAGCGAAAGCACCGCGCCATCTGGTGCTATACGAGTCAGATCGCGCCCCTCGAGCAGGACCATTCCCTCAGTGGTCGACTGGCGGGCAGGGCGCCCGAGCAATTCTGGCGCCTGGCGCCGGCACCCGAGGGTTGGGGCCCTCTCGCCGACCTCATCTGAGCCGGCAATGACTATCGGGCGGCACTGGTGTCGAACCGGTTGTAGGCGGCAGTAGCGGAGCACTTCGGGAAGGAGCCCCATGCAGATATTGAGCCGTGTGTGCATGAGCGCCGACGGGAACGTGACCACGCCGGATGGCTGGCCGCCGCAGGTGGTCGATCCGCCCACGTCCCGGGCCTGAGTCATGGGATCCCCGAGTTCCTCCAGAGTTGTGAGGCGGCGTTGATGGGTCGAACGACCTTCGAGCCGGCGCTCACCAACGATCGGTGGCCGTGGCCGAACCTGGACGTATTCGTCCTCGGTTCCTACCGGCCCGCCGGTACCCCCGAGCACGTAACCGTCGACAGCGACCCGGTGCGGCTGCTGGAGAAGATGCGGGCGGCAAATGGCGGTGGCGACGTCCACCTGATCGGTGGCCCCACCACCATCGAGACGTTCCGAGCCCTCGGTGCCCTCGACAAGCTCGAATTGGTCGTGCTGCCGATCTTGGTGGGGGGTGGGATGAGACTCACGCCAGCGTTGGACCCGAGCACCCGATTGACCTTCGAGAGCTCACGGGCCATCAACGGTGGCTCGGTGGAGATCGTCTACACCGTGGACGCGCCGGCTTGAGTTTCTGTGGTGCCCAACCCGGGCGACGGTGGGTGTCTGGGCTGTCCGGATGACCGATCTATGCTCCAGAGGCACCTGTGGTGTCCGCACCCACCCGCGGGGTGGGTGCGTGAACGACCACGCCAACCAGGAGGCCTCGATGCCCGATCTCGGTTCGCTCTTCGACCGCCACGTGTCCTTGGAGTTCGAAGCCAAGGACGCCACCGCCACGATGGAGACAATGGTCGAGCGACCGACCGTGATCCATGTGCCCGTGCTCACGGGCGGACGGGACTCGGCTGAGCTCCACCGGTTCTATCGTGATTCGTTCATTCCGGCCTGGCCCGCAGACACGACGGTTGAGCAGGTCTCGCGGACGGTTGGCACAGAGCGTGCTGTCGATGAATTGATCATGCGTTTCACCCACACGGTGGAGATGCCTTTCTGGCTTCCGGGCATTGCCCCGACCGGGCGACGGGTGGAGATACCGCTCGTGGTCGTCATGGGATTCGACGACGGCAAGGTCGCTTCCGAGCACATCTACTGGGACCAGGCGTCTTTGCTCGCCCAGGTTGGGCTGCTCGACACGACGAACCTACCGATCACGGGCTCGGCCCAGGCATGCGCACTGGTGGATTCGGGTGTTGGGTTGAACGAACTCATCAATGAGGCGGGCTGATGGCAGGCTGCAGCTCCCTTCGTTCCCGGCGAACCGTCGATCCCCGAGCGGCGTGACGTCAGGGGGTGGTCCGGTGTCGGGAGCGGCCCCGTCGGTCACGGGAAGAGCGCAAGTCCTCGCATCTCGACGCTTGCTCGAGTGGCCACCCCGGCAGGGCACGTCGGGTCGGTGAAGGCGGTATGGGGCACGCGTCCCGATCGGCGCTTGTCGGTGTCGTGGGCCTTGAACACGATGACCTCATCTATCGTCATGTCGGGGTAGTAGTGCCAGCGGTGGGCCGGGCTGTAGGCATAGCCGGTGGTGTCGTGACGGATGTCTCCCGCCCCTCGCTCTTCGGTGATGGCGGTGACGGTGACCTGGTCGTCCACGCCGACCGTACGGGCGTCGCACACGGCAAGGGGGAAGTCCTGCGGGGGCGGCGATACGGCACGCCACATGTTGTAGAGGGCATAGCGGGAGTAGTGCTCCAAGTCGAGGTCGTCGACGAAGGCGGCGATCAGCTCGACCAGTCCGGTCGCTGACCTATCGGTGTTGTCGGCGTGCGGGTATCGGGCAGGCTTGGCGTTGGCCAGTGCCGCCAGCTTCGTGGTGGCGCTCTCCCCGTAGCGCTTCTTCCCGCCGCCGAGCATGAGGACCCTGGCTGCGCCGGTCTCTCGCATCAGGAGCTCCGTCATCTCGTCCATGTACTGCTTGTCGACCGCGGCGTCTTCTTGGATCTGGTCGAAGTCGGCGATCGAACTGGCATGGGACACGAGCACGAACCCCTCACGGTCAACATCGGTCGTGAGCGGTCGGGCGTTCTCGATCCGAACCTGCCGGCCGGGGCGGGTTTGCATCGTCGAGCGATCCTCTTCCTCGGTGACGAACTCGAGAACTTCGTCGGACGCGTCGGGGACGTTCCTGATGTAGTTCACCTCCGCGAGGACCCCCTGCTCCTCGGTGAGCACTGATTGGACCATCACACCCACCCCCCTGGCGGCCTCGGCACCAGGCCGCCCGTTGCTGCAACCCTTGGGGAACAACTCTACAGTCCGATACCAGTATGTAAAGGGTCCCGTGCGAGCTCTATGGCGGTGTTGTGGTGGTGATCCCCTGCCTGTCGCCGGTGTCGCGGGTGTGCACGACCACTCGTCCGATGGTCGTACGGTCCTCCATGTCCTCGAGAGCCAGCGGCAGCTGTTCGAAGGGAACGGTCTTGCCCACCAGGGGTCGGATGCGGCCGGCACGGAGGAGGGTCACCAGGTGGTCGTGGACCGCGTCGCCCACCGAGCGCGGTGTCGGGTTGAACCCGGAGCCGGCCGGCAGCACGGAGTCCCGATAAGCCAGGAGGACGCCCATCAGCGAGATGTTGCCAAAGCACAGGGAGCGCCCGGCGACCATGGGTACCTCCTCGGCTTCGATCCCGCCGGCGAACCCCACGACGAGGTGGCGTCCGTTCCGGGCCAGGCATCGAATCGATTCCGTGGTGACGTTGCCGCCGACGCCGTCGAAACACACATCGACTCCCGTGCCGTCGGTAGCGTCGAGCACGGCGTCGGCGAAGCCGCTGGCGCGGTAGTCGATGGCGGTGTCCGCACCAAGACTGCGGATGACGGCGAGCTTTTCGGCACTGCCCGCGGTGGCGATCACCCGGGCACCTGCGGCCACCGCCAGTTGCACCGCAGCGGAACCCACCCCTCCTGCGGCGGCGTGGACGAGGACGGTTTCACCTTCTTGCAGTCGGCCTCGCTCGTGCAAGCCGAGGTAGGCGAGATGAAACGGGTAGTAGAACGCGGCGGCCTCGATGTCACCGAGCTCGGGAGGAGCATCGAAGGCCATGGCCATCGGCCCCACCACCTCTTCGGCATGGGCACCAATGGCGCCGGTACCTGATCCCATGACCCGACGCCCCATCCACGATTCGGCCCCGGAGCCGGTAGCGATGACTTCGCCCACGAACTCCATACCGAGGGTGTACGGCAGGGGAGGGTTGATGGTGAGATATCGGCCGTGGCAGCCATCCACTTCGTTGTAGTTGCACGCCGATGCCGACGTTTGAACCAGGATCTCGAGGGGACCGGGCCGGGGCGAGGGGACAGTGGCCAAGGTCAAAGCCTCGCTCGGTCGCCCGTACCGTGTTACCTGCCATGCCCGCATGACCCGCCACCCTAATCAGAGGGCGCCGGTAGACGCGGCGCACGGTTGACGGCTAACGCTTGAAAACGGCCACCGATGAGTTTGCGGCCGTACTGACGTCAGGACTGTGACCATGGGGCCGGTCGATGCGTCAGGGAATCTGTCTACAGCAGTCGGACGGCTGGCTGGCCATAGCCAGGGTGATCGAGGGCTCACACCGAGAGGAGACAAGCATGGGCCGGGTTCGAGTGCACGCATTTTCGATGTCCATCGACGGATACGGCGCGGGACCCGATCAGGGCGTTGACAATCCCCTCGGCATCAACGGCCACCGGTTGCACGAGTGGATCTTCAAGACCCGGTACGGGCGAGCGATGACGGGCGGGGAGGACGGCGAGACGGGTATCGATAACGACCTCTTTGCACGTCGCGATGAGGGGATCGGCGCCACCATCATGGGGCGCAACATGTACGGTCCGATCCGAGGTCCGTGGGGCGACAGCCAGTGGACCGGTTGGTGGGGGAGTAACCCACCGTTTCGCCATCCGGTGTTCGTCTTGAGCCACTACCCGCACCGGCCGGTCGACATGGAAGGGGGTACGACCTTTCACTTCGTCGATGACGGGATCGAGTCAGCTCTCGAACGGGCACGAGCGGCAGCAGAAGGCAGGGACGTGTTGATCGGAGGGGGCGCAGCCACGATCCGTCAGTACCTCGAGGCCGGGCTCATCGATGAGCTCTATCTCGTCATCGTGCCCGTGTTGTTGGGCAAGGGTGAACGCCTGTTTCACGACCTCGACGTGGGCTTCGACGACTACGAGTGCGTCGAGCACCTCAGCTCACCGGCGGTCACCCATATCCGCCTGGCCAAGGTGGCGACGGGATCACGGTGAGCAGACCGTGCATCGGGATGCTCAGCCCGTCGGCGAGGCTCAACCTCGGCGTGGGCGTTGTGTCCCGGTTGGGTTCAACCCGCCTGACTTCCCGCCCGGAGCATCGTGGCCAAGCGGGCCCGGTCAGCGGTGGAAGGCTCGGTGCTCTGCACGAAGGCAGTCACCGTCTGGGCAAACTGCACCGGCTCCTCGACGTGAGGGAAGTGCCCGACGCCCTCCATGATCGAGAGTTGGCTCGTGGGCATGGCCTCGTGCGCAGCCTTGGCGTGAGCGATCGGGATCATGCGGTCCTGGTCACCCCACACGATGAGCGTGGGGATTTCCGAGGTCAGGTACAGGCGTTCGACCGCGCTCACGGACTGTCCGCCGCCGTCGATGACAGCCCGAACGGTACGGACGAAGGCGTGGCGGTTCTCGGCGTGCGTCAGGGAGGCATAGGCCTGCCACGACTCGGAGGCTCGACCGGAGCGGATTCCTCGATGATGGAGGAACCGCTCCACGCTGTTACCCCAGTCTCGGACGAAACCGGGAAACAGAAGCGGCATCACCAATTCGGCGCCGGGAAGGGCAAGACCTCGAAGCATCCACGACACCTCTCGCCCGAGGCCACCGCTGTCCACCAGGACCAGCCGATCGCAGCATTCGGGAAACTGGTACGCGAACTGCATGGCAATGCCGCCGCCGAGTGACTGTCCGACGATCGTCGCCCGTTCGATGTCGAGTACCGCCATCAGGTCCCGGAGGGTGGTGGCGTAGGAACCGAGGGAGTAGTCGCCGGGGGCCTTGTCGGACTGCCCGTGCCCCGGGAGGTCCGGTGCGAGAACAGTGAAGTGTTCGGCCAGGAGGGGAAGCACCGCGGCCCACGTGTCGGAGCTGCCGGCCATCCCATGAATCAAGAGGAGCACGGGCCCTGTCCCACATCTGCGGTAGGCGACGTGCTGGCCATGGAGTTGCACGAAGTCGGTGGGGTCGGATCTCACTGTCCCAGTATGGTGCCCTTGGAGCCCGGGGACGGCCCGCTGCGACTCCAGATACTGCCTCGGTGGCACACGCTGCACCGAGCCGGGACGCTCACCTGCCGACGTCCGAAGTATGGGACTTCCGACGACAGAGTTCCCTTGTTTCGGCCACCGAGGCCAGAGTGTCGGGGACGCGCAGTGCCGGGCTCGCCATGACGTGCCCGCGTGGCTGTGGCCACGCCGGCGCGGTCGGTGAGCGTTCCCTGGTCAGCGCGGCAGGAGCCGGGCCTTGACCACGAATAACGTAGGAGGGCCGCTCGGTGGCTGACGGGCCTCGAACCAGGGATGTGTTCGTTTGATCCGGCCCGGGCGTGCACCGAGGGACTAGACCGGAGGTCATGATCTCCGAACCGATCAGTCATGGCCGACAGGGCCAGTTCGAGCGGGAGCGACTGCGCTGCTGGGAGCAGATGACCGACCCGACGACGATCGCCCGGATCGAGTCGATTGGGCCTCAAGGGGGGTGGTCGTGCCTGGAGGCCGGCGCAGGCGCAGGCTCGATCGCCCACTGGTTGGGCGGCCGGGTGGGTCGAAACGGGTCGGTCGTGGCCACCGACATCGATCTGCAGTTCCTGGCCGAGCTGCCTCCGAACGTGGTGATACGCAGGCACGACTTGGGTTTCGATCGCCTCGATGAGAGCGCGTATGACCTGATCCATGTCCGCACCGTTCTCTACAAGCTGGTGCGGTCCAACCCATTGCCCACACTTATGTCGGCCCTGAAGCCGGGGGGTGTCCTGCTGGTCGAAGAGGTAGATCTCGGATCATGCATGCCCGTCGACTCCTCATACCCTGAAGCCGGCGAGTGGTCCGACTCGATCCACAAGGCGTTCGTCTCGATGACCAATATGGGATTCATGGACGCCTTCTTCGGGCGCCGACTTCGCCACTTGGTGGAGGCGCTCGGCCTCGAGTCGGTGAAGAGCGAGGGGTCCGTACACGTCCACCGAGGTGGAGAACCGGCGGCGCGGTTCATGGAGCTGAGTGCCCAGTTGTTTGGAGACCTCCGTGGGCTCGACCCGGTCAACGTGGCCAGGGTCTCGAGGTTGATGACCGATCCCGCTTTCGAGTTCGTGGGGCCGACGTTGTTCGCGGCGTGGGGCAATCGGCCGCCGCGCTGATCGAGGAGAAAAGCATCCGGCGGCAGACCGCGGACCGGGGGAGTGTCGCCACTGGTCAATCACTCCCGAAATCAGGGGCGTCAAAGGCCGAGACATCACCGTTCGATGTCGCCAACCAATACCCGTCGCTTTGGGGTGCTGCCGCCATGCCGATCACCGGTGCGCTCGGAGGCGATCCGCCCATCGACCCGTAGAACTGGGCATCGCCGAACGAGAAGACCCCGCCGTCCGATGCCACCAGCCAGTAGCCGTTCCCATCCGGTGTGGACGCAATTTGCGAGATGGGCGCGTTGAGCTGCTCGCCCGCCATGGAGCCGTAGTTGAGTACACCGTGAGCCGATACCGCACCCTGCGCGTCGGCCAGCAAGTAGCCGGAGCCGTTGGGAACGGAGGCCTCTCCGACCACCGGGGCCGACAGGGGTGCCGGACTCTGGAATTCCGGGTTGGCACAGTTCTGTGCAGTCAGCTGCTCAGCCGGCTGTCCCGTCATGGACCCAATGGCATCGCCCATCAACTGGCTGAGCTGGGGCGGAAGGGCGGCGTAGCCGATTTCCGGCATCTTGACCTGGCCTGCACAGGCCATGTACCGCATGAACTGGGCCAGCGTGTTGATCTGACCTGGATCGGCGTACGGGGTTACGCAGGTGGGTGTGTCCGCGCTCGGCGCGCACTGGTAGACGAAGTAGGAATAGTTGGAGATGGGATATGCCGCTGGATCCATGGACGTGTACACGCCGTCGAGGTTTTCGGACGTGTCCGGGGCGAGCACAGCCGACTGCAAGGCGGCTGTGATGTTTCCCGCTTGAGGCAGCACCCAGTTGCCCGATTGGTTCTGGATCCATGCCACGTTGTCGTTGTAGATCTTGGCGTAGCTGAACTCGTCATAGCCGATGGACCAGATCTCACCCGGGCTGGAGATTGCCTCGGCCTGCTGGTCCGGTCCGCTGTAAAACTGCCAGCTGGCCGTCTCTGGTCCTTGGTCGATCTCGAGTACGCGGGAACTGGGGCTGAACCCGTTCGAGGCGGCCCACTGGGCGAAGTCGGTGGGATCGGTCTGGTCGACGAAGTCGTAGAACAACGCCGTCGCCCCGGATTGGCCCGAGCGGCCGACCACGGTGATCGGGTGGTTCGGAAGGACGAGCCCCTTGTTGTCAGCGCTGATGGCGGGGTCGTCCCAGTTGGTGATGATCCCCGAGAAGATCTTGGCCACGGTGAGCCTGGAGAGATGGAGGCTGGAGACGGCTCTCCCTGCCGTGTCTTCTACGTTGTACATGACGGCCGTGCCCCCGGCGAGGTCTGGGGCGTACGCGTAGCCACGCGGGACGTCCGTTGGGCCCAACGACGAGAACTCGGCTTCGGACCCGGCGAAGTCGGCCGTGTTGTCGGCGTAGGCCTGGAGGCCCGCCACCGAGCTGGTGGCGGTGTAGTTCACGTTGAGCCCCATGCTCGTGGTATCGGCGATCCACTGGCTGAATGCCAGTGCGGCGTCGGTGGAGCCCTGCCCCGTCACTGCGGTCAGCGGGGCGGCGGCCGCTGCGCTGGCCAAGACGATCGGTACTGAGGTGGCTATGACCACGGCCAGCAGTACAAGCGGTCGGATCGCCGATAGCGCCGTCTTCCTCACCGTGGTCATGCGAGGCAAGTGCCGGATCATGTCGATGGACGGTCGTCGGCACCTCGATGGGTTCGGCTCATGTGCACGCCCTTCCACGCCGGCGCCGCCCCGTCGGTCTGGTCGCCATTCGATGATGATGGCAGGGCCGTCGTGCCGGTCGGTGCGTGAATGGCTAACGGGAGATGAACTGTTTGCAACCACTGCCATGAACTGACCGCACCCGGGGTGTCATTTCGGCGACGCTCGTGGTTCGATGTGCTCTTCCGGCGCGGCAACGGTCAGGCCGATCCGCACCGCCACCCAGCCGAAATTATCCTTGCCAATTCTTCTTGGACCGTGAGAGCATCGACGCAAGGTCAAAAAGCTGGCCAGCCACGCCGACGAGCTCCGATGTACATGCCCAGTGCGCCGAATCAGTGGACTGTAGACGCTGTTGACAGTGAGAGTATGGTGCTCCAAGACTCGAGGTCTCAACCTCCGAAATTCTGCCCTGAGAGGCCGGCCGCTCCGGCTCGACCAGGGTGTTCCCCACGGCATCACCGCCCAGCGGCCGAACGGAACCATCGCCCAGCGGCGGAACGGAACCATCGCCCAGCGGCGGAGCGGCACCATCGCCCAGCGGCGGAACGGAACCGGTGACACGGCCAGGGGGCATTCGTTACCGCCGAGGGCTGGGCGCCACCGCCGCCGGGGTGGACCGATGACACTCCATCAATTCCCCGAGCGCGCTCAGATCGAGGGGGATGACTACGTCCGCGGCCTCGAATCTCGTCTCGACCGGGCCCTCTTCGATCGGGACGGCTTGATCAGCCAGCCCGAGGCCGCCGCCTGGCTCGTACGCGGAGCACTGGCCAAGGGAGACCGACACCGGGCCGACGAGGTGGTGTCGGCAACCGAGCGACTGGCCGCCTGTCGCCCCGATGCTTCCGTCCTCGTCCTGGCGGCGAGACACGCCCGTGGCGTGCTCGAAAAGCAGCCGACCGCTTTGGCCGAGGTGGCGGGGGCCTATCCCGATCAGCGGTCCCGGGGCTATGCCGCGGAAGACGTGGGAGTCGTGCTGGACGAAGGAGGGGAGAGCAACCGGGCGGTGGCCTACCTCCGCCAGGCCCAGAGCTCCTTTGAGGACGCCGGCGCCGACCGTGACGCCGCTCGTGTCCGCGCTCGCCTTCGCCGGATGGGCGTCAGCGCCCGCCGTCCGTCGGGGACCCGGCGCGCCACGTTCGGGTGGTCGAGCCTGACCGACACCGAGCGCCGGATCGTCAATCTGGTCGTGCACGGCTTGACCAATCGCGAGACCGCCGAGCGCCTCTACCTCTCGCGCTACACGGTCGACTTCCACCTCCGCCACATCTTCTGCAAGTTGAATGTCACCTCTCGGGTCCAGTTGACCCGGAAGGTCCTCGAAGATCAGATCGGCGCATGATCCCCAGCTGATCTGAACCCAGGCTCCTGGCCGCGCCTCCTGGGACGTCTGCGTCAGGATGTTCACGTCCATGGCCGTTCTTGCCCTGTCCGAGGGGGATTGCGTCCTGCTGCTTCGAGCTCGGCGATGCGATCGAGCAGATCGATCACCAGGGACAGAGAGGCGTAGTTCAGAGCGAAACCGGCGCGCAGCCGTTGGATGCGAGCCACCGAACGAAGTTGTGAGGGGCGGAACCGCAGGTCGCCGGCGGTGCCCGACGACGGCTCGATGAGGCCCAGGACCACGAAGCGACGGACCAGATCGGGGTGGAGGTTGGCGGCACGGGCGAAGGACTCGATGTCCAGGTCGGTGGGGGCAACCAGGGAGCGGCTCACGACGATTGCCGGGGGTCGAAGTTCGACGTCGCCGCCAGTTGCTCGAAGAGCTGACGCTCCTCGTCGGTCAATGTCGGCGGGACCATGATCCGGACCTCGGCAATCACATCTCCTGCCTTTCCGTTGGGGTTGGGCATGCCCCGACCGCGAATCCTGAGTCGCCGACCCGACGACGTGCCCGCCTTGACCCGGACCTTGCCCTCACCCCCGGGTGTGTCGACCGCAACCGAGGCACCCAACGCCGCCTCCCACGGCGACAAGGGCAGCGTCACGTGGATGTCGCGGCCTTCGAGTCGGTACCGGCGGTGCGGCGCGATGCGAATGATGAGGTAGAGATCGCCGGCGTCGGCGCCGCTCGATCCCTGTGCACCTTGGCCGCTGAGCCGGATGCGTTGTCCATCGATGACACCGGCCGGAATGGCGACCTCCAAGGTGCGCGGCCCGGTCGGCCCGGGAAGGGTGATCGTCCGTCTGCCGCCTCGATAGGCCTCTTCTACGTCGAGCACCAGCTCGGCCTCTTGGTCCGCTCCGGCGATGGGACCCCAGCTGCCCCGACCCCGCGATCCGAACATCCCTCCCAACAAGTCTTCGATATCGATGTCGCGGAAACCGGACTCGAATTGCACGTCTTGGTCCGGTGCGCCTCTCCGGGTCCGGCGCCGTTGGCCGCCGCCCGATGGCGCTCCCCCCGCCACGTGCTCGGATCCGCATCCTCGGGCACCTGTCGGAACTGGGGGCCAAAGGCGTCGTATCGCTGTCGGGTACTGGGATCGGAGAGCACGTCGTAGGCCTCGGCGATCTCTTTGAATCGGCTGTCAGCGGCCGGGTCCTTGTTGACATCGGGGTGGTAGGTGCGGGCCAGCTTGCGGTATGCCCGCTGGATCTCGTCCTGGCCGGCGGTACGACTCACTCCCAACACCTCGTAGAAGTCCCGTTGATCGGCCATCAGTCGGGCCCTTTGGCCACGATGACCAGGGCCGGACGGAGAATGTCCTCGCCCGACCCGTAACCCGGCCGAACCGCGGCCACGATCGTTCCCGGGGGGGCATCGGAGACGACGGTCCCCGCGGCCTCGTGCCGCGTGGGGTCGAAGAGCACGCCGATGTCGTCGTACCGGGGAAAGCCCAGTCGCTCGAAGGCGGCAACGGCCTGGTCCCGAACCGCTTGGACCCCTTCGATCAGTGCGGCGTCACCATCGCCGGCATGTTGCAGTGCGCGTTCCAGGTTGTCCACCACCGGGAGCCATTCGGCCGCGACCCGGGAGCGCTCGGCCGAGCGCTCCCGGGTCGCCTCTCGCTGGTATCGCTTCCGGAGGTTGTCCAGGTCGGCCAGAGCCCGACGGAGCTGATCCTCATGGGCACTGCTCAGCGTCTGGCTCGACGGAGGCGGAGGAGGAGGGCTGGCATCCTCCTCCGCCTCCCATGTCGATTGGTCCGCCGCCTCGTCGACGGCAGGCTTTGCCTGGAGGTGCTCGTCAGACAATGGATTCCGTTCAGCCAATGGATTCCGTTCAGCTCACGGTGAAATCCGCGTCGATGACGTCATCGTCCGCTGATCCCTGGGGAGGAGCGGATCCCGGTTCGGAACGGGCCACCCCGAGGCCCTGGTAGACCTGTTGGAGTTCGCCGGTGAGCGATCGCACCCGGTCGAGGGGAGACTCGTCGCTCGCCGCCTGCCGAGCATCGGCGATGAGTCCTTCGGCCCTGGCCTTCTCATGGACGGGCACCGCGTCACCGAGCTCGGCCAGCCGACGCTCCACCTGGTTGGCTGCGGAAATCAGCTCGTTGCGGGCGTCGACGACCTGCCGGAGGGCGGTATCTTCCTCCCGGTACCGCTCGG
Organism: uncultured Acidimicrobiaceae bacterium; assembly: GCA_963781305.1. GTDB lineage: Bacteria > Actinomycetota > Acidimicrobiia > Acidimicrobiales > RAAP-2 > DASXMT01. The sequence goes on along the minus strand of CAWAFL010000007.1, from coordinate 22,440 downwards.
CGTCGGACACCATGCGCTCCACCTCGGCCTGGTCGAGGTTGGTGGTCTCGGTGATGGTGATGCTCTGCTGGGCCCCAGTGTCCTTGTCCTTGGCTGAGACGGTCAGGATGCCGTTGGCGTCTATCTCGTACGTGACCTCGATCTGGGGTACCCCTTGGGGAGCGGGGCGGATGCCCTCCAGCCGAAATCGGCCCAAGACCCGGTTGTCGCTGGCCCGCTCCCTCTCCCCTTGGAGCACCACGATGTCCACCGCCGACTGGTTGTACTCGGCGGTCGAGAACACCTCGGTACGACGGGCGGGAATCGTGGTGTTCCGGTCGATGACCTTGGTCATCACGCCGCCCATCGTCTCCACTCCGAGTGACAATGGCGTCACGTCGAGCAGAAGGACGTCGTTGACCTCACCCTTGATGATGGCGGCCTGGAGGGCGGCCCCGATGGCGACCACCTCGTCGGGGTTGACGGTCATGTTCGGGTCTTTCCCACCGGTGAGCCGACGCACCAGCGCCTGAACCGCGGGGATCCGGGTTGAGCCGCCCACCAGGATGACCTCGTCGATGTCGGCCGCAGTGACCTTGGCATCGGACATGGCCTGCTCCACGGGTCCGAGGCACCGCTCCACCAGGTCTCGGGTCTTTTCGTCGAACGTCGCCCGAGGCACCGTGGTCACCAGGTGTTTGGGGCCGTTGGCATCGGCGGTGATGAATGGCAGGTTGACCTGGGTCTGGGTGACCGAGGAGAGCTCGACCTTCGCCTTTTCTGCGGCCTCGAACAAGCGCTGCAGGGCCTGGGGGTCCTGACGCAGATCGATGCCGTTCTCCTGCTGAAACTCGTCGGCGAGCAGGTCGACCAGTCGACGATCGAAGTCATCGCCGCCGAGATGGGTATCCCCGGAGGTGGCCCGTACCTCGACGACGCCGTCGCCGACGTCCAGGATGCTGACGTCGAAGGTGCCCCCGCCGAGATCGAAGACGAGAACCGTCTCGTTCGACTTCTTGTCGAGCCCGTAGGCCAGGGCCGCGGCCGTTGGCTCGTTGATGATGCGGAGAACCTCGAGCCCGGCGATGCGACCGGCGTCCTTGGTGGCCTGGCGCTGAGCATCGTTGAAGTAGGCGGGCACGGTGATCACCGCCTCGGTGACCTTCTCCCCCAGGAACTTCGATGCGTCCTCGGCCAGCTTTCGCAGCACCAGGGCCGAGATCTCCTCGGGAGCGTACAGCTTCCCCCGAATGTCGAACCGAACGACGCCGTCCGGACCGGGAACCACATCGAAGGAGACGGCGCTCATCTCGCTGGTCACCTCGTCGAACCGTCGTCCGATGAACCGCTTGGCCGAATAGATCGTCCCCTTTGGGTTCAAGATGGCCTGACGTCGGGCCAGTTGGCCCACGACTCGGTCGCCCTGGTCGGTGAAACCCACCACGGAGGGCGTGGTCCGCTGACCTTCGGCATTGGCGATCACCGTCGGTTGGCCGGATTCCACCGTGGCGATCACCGAGTTGGTCGTTCCCAGGTCGATGCCCACTGCTCTCGCCATCACCGCTCCTCTACGTCGTCGGTACTGTTCCTGATCGCAGCTGCTTCTGATCGGGGCTGCGTCGGCCTTCGAGGTGTTTCCCGAGCTGACCTCGGTGGCCTGGTCGGGCCCGCTCACGACCTCGGCCCTGTGTACACATCGGTCGATCGGTGGGCTGTCGGCCGGTGAGCCACCTGCGAAACCCATGCTTCGACGGCCGAAATTGAGTGTCGCGCCAAGACGGCGTACCGGTATCCCCCGATCGCGTGGTCTTGATCCGTCACAGGGGAGGATTGCTACTGGCGGGCACCTCGGAGCACCGTCCCCAGGTACTCATGGGTCGCCACCGTGCGTGAGGCTCGGCAACCGATGAACACGAAGAGTGCTCGGGCCCCCAACGGTGAACCTGGGCGAGGAAGGACTACGCGTCTCGGTGATGCCGGAGTCGTGGTGGGCGGATGAGGCTACGAGGGCACCTGTTGGAATGAGGTCCGGTGGTAGGCACAGCTGACAGCGGTAGGACCAGGCTTTCGGCGGACGTGGTGACTTGCCTCGTCTGCGGTCGCAAGAACCGCCTTCCCAAGGCGGCATCGGGGATTCCCCGGTGCGGTCACTGCCAGTCCGCACTGCCGTGGATCACCGAGGCCGACGATGTGACCTTCGCGGACGTGGTCGAGAGATCGGCTATCCCTGTCTTGGTCGACTTCTGGGCAACGTGGTGCGGTCCCTGCCGAACGGTCAGCCCCGATCTCGAGCAGCTGGCCCGGGAGCGACCCGGCCTCTTGAAGTTGGTCAAGGTGAACGTCGACCAAGCACCCCAGCTGTCCAGCAGGTTCACCGTTCATGCCATCCCGACCCTCATGTTGGTGGATGGCGGCAAGGTGGTCAGTCGTCGCACAGGAGCAGCACCGGGACGGGTGCTCGGCCAATGGGTCGATGACGAATTCGAGCTCGAGCCACACTGACATCGCTCGACCGAACGCCCAGGCCGGTCACGATGTGGAGCACCTCATGACAGATCCTGGACCAGAGCAATCAGAGGCACCCGAAGGTGGTGCGCTCGGGCTGGCGGTGGAAGCCCCGGCAGGGGTCTCGGACCGGCGCCCGCACCACGACCTCAAGCACCTCGTGTTCATCGGGATGCCTGGATCAGGCAAGAGCACGCAGGCCGGTCGATTGGCCGCCCATCTCGGCATACCCCACGTCGAGGCCGGAGACCTGGTCCGGCAGGAAGCGATGGAGCACACGCCCTTGGGGGAGTCGGCCAACAGGGACATGCAGCAGGGTGATCTTGTTCCCGATGAGGTGATGGTGGCCGTGATGCTGCCCCGACTGACTTCCGAGCTCGCCAGGGGGTACGTGCTCGACGGGTTCCCCCGAAATCTGGTTCAAGCCCTTGCTCTCGAGCACGCGTCACGGGTCCCGGGAGCGACGGTGGATGCCGCGATCTACCTGGATGTGGCAGTCGACGAGGTTCGTCGGCGACTGGCGCAGCGCTCCGTCGGTCAGGGTCGAGACGATGACGGGCTCCCGATCGTGGAGCACCGTCTGCGCGTGTTCGAGGACCAGACACGTCCCCTGCTGAAGTACTACTCGCTCCGACGACGTCTCGTCACCGTCAACGCCGGGCGCGCTGTCGACGAGGTCTTTCTCGATGTCCTGTCCGGCCTGGATCAGCTTGTCACCGAACGAACGCAGATGGAGAAGTGAGCCAAGAGAACTACGCGGCTATGTGATACACGACCGGCGCTGCTCGCGAACAAGATGACGTGTGCCTGTTCGTCAGCAATGGTGTTGGCCAACGATGCGGCGTTCCTCCTGGGTTCGTGCCGCCGGCCTGGTGTTGCCGGCTGACCGCCACCCGGGCCCCTCACCGAACCGCTGAAGTGGCCCACACCGCCGGCGCCTCCGCCCTGACTAGGAAGACAAGCAGGAGGTTCTGCATGTACGCATCACCGATCGAGGCTCGATGTCGAGGCTGCAACAACGAGTTCTACCTCTACGAGCTGGTCGATAGACAAGACGGCTCCTGCCCTCGCTGCTCGACGTTGCTGAGTCCCGATTGGACTCCTGCGCTCCTGGAAGAAGCAGGACGTGCTGACAGTGCCCAAGAGCTGTTGGTCAGGTCGCTTCGCCGGCTGGCCGGAATTCCCGGAAACTTCGAATTACTGCCGCATTCCGTCCTACGCAATCTGTTCGAAGAGGTCGGATGGGAAGAGGACCTGGCCAGAGAGGCAAAGGTGATGAGCGAAGAACTGCAACGAATCCAAGAGGAGCTTCATTCGTCGGAGAGCCTGGCCTCCATAAGCGAGCGTGAGGGGCTGGCGAGGCGGCTGCGGATGTTGGCCGTGCAACTCCGACGGTTGGGCCGCATGCGCCAAGAGCTCGGGACCAATGATCAGGGCGCCATGGCACAGCCAGGCGCCGAACAGGCGGCGGACGGTCTCGAGACCCTAGCCGGCAACCTCAACAACGGCTCCGTCAGCGCAATGGAGATCGGAGAGAGCCTCGGCGCAGCCGTGCGGGCCGCATGCCAGCCGTCGCACGTGGGCCATTCGATGCCGGCCGACCAGTAGCCCATTGGTTGGCCAGGGGTGCAGCTGCGGGCTGCCTGATCACGAAAAAAGGGCGTCGCCCCAATGCCGGCCCCGGGTGACACCGGGCGGGACGGCGAACAGGGCACTACCGGTGTGCTGGATGTACTCGTTGAGCGCATCACTGGTACCCAGCTTCTGTTGGAGCGTGATGAACTGGCTCGGATCCTTCATGAAGGCGATGAAGAACAGACCGCCCAACAGGGTGCCTCGCACCGGGTCGATCCCGTCGGTGTAGGAGTAGCCCCGCCGGAGCAGTCGCGTCCCGCCGTTCTCCTCGTGACTGGCCAACCGGATGTGGGCGTCGGCCGGGATGATCAGGTGGCCCTGGTCGTCCTTGGCGGTGAACTTGGGGTTGGTGAATTCGGTGCCCCCGGTCAGTGGAGCGCCCGAGGTCTTCGCCCTGCCGATGACGTTCTGTTGGTCGCCGAGGTAGTCACGGTCCCAATTCTCGATGAACATTCGGATCCGACGGGCGACCAGGTAGCTCCCATTGCGCATCCATGGCTGGTCTGACTCCTTGCCCACCCACACGTAGTCGGCCATGAGGTCGGTCTGCTGAGCCTTGACGTTGCGGGTGCCGTCCTTGAACCCGAGCAGGTTGCGAGGAGTGGCCTCGGCCGTGCTGGTGGTGGACGTCCGGCCGAACCCGAGCTCCATCCAGTTGTGCTCCACCACGCCCATGCCCAGGCGGGCCAGGTTGCGGACGGCGTGGAAGGCCACCAACGGGTCGTCCGAGCACGCTTGGATGCACAGGTCTCCGCCCGTGTAGTCCGGGTCGAGGTCCTCATTGGGCAGAGCGGGGAGGTCGACCAGTCGGGCGGGCTTCTTGGGCGCCAGGCCGAATCGCTCATCGAACAGCGACGGGCCGTATCCGACCGTCACGGTCAAGCCGGACACGGGGGACCCCACGGCTTCTCCCGTATCCAGGGGCGGCGCATCGAGGTCGCTGTCCTCGCCCACCAACTGCCCCTTGGTCATCTTGGCCGCAGCGTCGCTCCAGTCGGACAAGAGGTCCCGCAACGCGGTCCGGTCGGCACCGTCGACCACATTGAGGGTGGCAAAGACCAGGCGGTCCTGGGCCGGAGTGGCGATGCCCGCCTGATGGGTGCCATAGAAGGGCACGATGAACTGATCCGGAGGTGTGGCCGCCCCCGCCGATGCCATGAAGAGACCGGGTCCACCACCACCGGTGACGCTGCCGATGGCCGCTCCTGCCCCGGCCAACCCGATGCCGCCGAGCAGTGCCCGGCGAGACATGGACGGGGAGGCGCGGTCCTCCGGCCGGTGGGGACTACCGGTCAGAGGACGTTCCTTCCCAGGGCGGCCCATCGCTACCTCGTCCCTGCGCCCGGTCTCAGCTGACTTGAGCGGACATGGTGGACAATGCTTCGGCGAAGGCCTGCACCGTGGCCGAGAGCTGGCGACGCTGGGGATCGAGAACGGTCGAGTACTCGACATAGCCGGTGTTGTCGTAACCGGGAGTCGCCTTGTACTGGGCGAGGGAGGACTCCACCGCGTTGTACCGCTTCTGGATTTGGCTCACCACAGCCGGACTGTTCTTTTGCAGCTGCGGCTTCAGCAGGCTGAACACCTCCATGGCGCCGTCCACGTTGGCCTGGAACACGATGAGGTCGGTGTTCGAATAGCGCTCTTCCTCGCCGGTGATCTTGGACGTCGCCGCCTCGTTGATCAGGTCGGTGGCCCCACTGGCCATGGTGACCGGGTCGTAGGAGGCGGTCGAGACCAGCTGTTGGAGCTGCTGTTGGTGCGAGACGAGCTGGGCGCAGACAGCCGAGGCTCCGTCCAGGGTGTTGTCGGCCCACAGCAGCTCTTCGATCTTGTGGAATCCCTCGAGGTCGGCCGGATTGGTCACCGGGTTGTCGATCCGACCGTCGATGGATACGTCGAGCGTGCCCCACACCTCGGCCACCGGCTCGATCCGCTCGTAGGACACGCGAGCCAGCGGATAGAGCAACTGGGCTTGGGCCAGGTTGCCGCCATCGATCGCAGCGCACAGGGCTTGGGTGGAAGAGACCATGCCGGCCACGTTCTGGTTGACGTAACTGGCATATCCGGACACCGCGCTGGTCAACACCGCGTTCGTCTTCCACGACGAGGCTTTGCTCTTGCCCGTCACTGTGAACGTGGCGTGCTGCTGGCCGGCGCCAGGACAGTTGATGACGTACTTCCCGGGCTGGACGACCAGCGAGAACCCTCCCGACAGGCCGGGGGTCAGGTTCTCCTGCTCACCCAGGATGTGAGAGAGGTCCTTGGTCCGCAGTTCGGCCTCACTCACCGCTCCCGCGTTCTTGTTCTTCACGTTGAACTGGACCTGGCCCGTGGCCACCTTCGCCGGCTTGGGTGTGCAGGTCTGCGGTGTGAGGGTGATGTTTACCGTGGTCTGTTTGGCGTCGGCCCCTGCCGGCAGGGCGAGAGCGACCGGCGCGACCACGACAGCGATGAGGGAAACCACCAGGGTCCCCACGGCGGAGAAACGGAGTCTGGATTGCGGTAGCCCATGCCTTGAACGGCGGTTCACTCGATCTCGACTCTGTGCCGGTCGGGATCGGGGGTCATCGGACAGGGCTGGTGCCACGGTGGGTTACTCCTTCTTGGGCCTGGTCTAGAGCGTGCTGCACAGCGAGTTCGTTGTCGGTTGAGGTGACCACCTCGGGGACGGGCCGTGGCCGGCGGCTCCGCTGGGGCCAGGACATGAGGACCAACATGGGCACCAGGTAGGCCAGGTAGGCGACGACCTCGATCCACACCGGATAGGGCTGGATGCCGAACACGCCGGTCACGAAGGAGGAGAGCGGGGTGCCCGGCCGCACCAGCCACGAGAGGTCGAGCGCCTGGGTCTGACCCGCCGTCAGCCAACCCGCCTCGTTTGCCGTGTGGACCGCGGTCATGACCAGGCCGGCGGCGATCACCACCAGCACGATGCCGGTGATCCGGAAGAACCGTCCCAGGTTGATGTGGACGCCCCCCTTGTAGATCGCCCACCCGAGGATGACGGCAAGGGCGATCCCCAGCACCGCCCCCAACCAGCTCAGCGTGGCATTGCCGCTGGCGTGGAACGTGGCCAAGAGGAACACCACCGTCTCGAAGCCCTCCCGAAGGACGGCAAGGAAGGCCATGACCACCAGTGCCTTTGCCGAGCCGCTGGCCAGCGCCGATCCGGCAGCACTTTCCAGGTCGCCCTTTAGATCCCGGGAATGCCGGCGCATCCAGAGCACCATGTAGGTGACCATCACTACGGCGATGGCTCCCACCACCGTCTCGAGCCCTTCCTGCTGGCGTTGGGGAAGGTCAGAGGAAATCACTTGGAGTGCGATGCCGATGGCGATGCATATGGAGACGGCGATGGACACGCCGATCCAGACCTGGCGGAGGGCGTCGCGCCGACCCTGTTGTCCGAGGAACGCCGCCACGATGCCCACGATGAGGGCGGCTTCCATGCCTTCTCGCAACCCGATGACGAATGTCGGAATCACCAGGTCCCCCTCTCGTAAGTTAGGCACACCTTATTAGGTACGCCATATGTTCTACATGAGGGAAGCCAGTTGTCAAGGCGGCGAGGAAGTCGACGCTCTGAACGTCGTCATACCAGGGGGAGGCGGAGCTCGATGCCCGACGGCCGGGACCCATTGAATCGGCCCGCGCCGGGTTCAGATCGTGGCTAGGTCCACGCCATGCCGGCGCGCTCGCTCCAATAGGCCTGCGGATCGAGAGCAAGGGTGGCGAACTGATCGGTATGCGGCAGCACGGCCGTGTCGAGCGCGGCCGTGTCGAGCACGGCCAGGTTCGAGTGCAGCTGAGCCACCGTCGCTGCTCCGAGGAGCACGACGTCTGCCCAGGGCTGGGCCAGAGCCACGGTCAACGCGGTCACGTCTGGACGTGGACCGAGGCGCGCTGTCGCCGGTCCCGGTACCGCGAGCCGCCCGTTGGCCAGCGCCTCTTTGACGATCACCGTCCAGCCCGCGGCTTTCGCCTCAGCCAGCGCCGGAGCGGCCGAAGTCTCCAAGAGGTTCCAGGTGGCTTGGACTGCGGAGAACAGGGGTGCGCCATCGGTCTCGATCGACAATGCCCGGAGGAGGGTGTCTGATTGTTTCGGACCGCTCAGGCTGACGCCGAGAGGCACGCCGAGCCGGGCCAGTGCTTCGTGGGTTTTGGTGTCATCGAGTATCCCGGACTCGAGGGTGGCCGAATGGACCTGGTACAGCCGGAGCCACGGTCCGAGCAACGCCTCGGTCTCCGGCCATTGGCGACCCAGGGCGGCAGCGGAGTGGTCCTTGACCTCAGGTACCTTTGCGTTCACCTTCCAGTCGGCCGTGTAGGTGTATCCCCACTTTGACGACACGGTGACCTGGTCCGTCTGAACGCCACGGCGGGTCAACCACGCGGACAGGAACTGCTCGGCTCGGCCGTAGGAACGGGCGACGTCGAACCATCGGACCCCACCCTGCCATGCGGCATCGCACACTTCGTGGCAGCGCCTCTGAAGGGCCTCGATCGACCGGTCGGGGCCGATGGCCGCGCCGTGGCCGATGGTGAGATAGCCCGGACGGCCCAAAGCGGCCAAGCCCAGCCCTAAGACAGCCATGCGACAGCCTCCCTCGCCGCATCTCTGCGGGCCAACCCATCGCAGCACGCTTCTTTCCGCCCCAGGCCGACCCGGTCGATGGTCCTAGTCCTTGTTGACCTTCCTCAAGGATCCGTACCCGCGCTCCATAGCCGACACGATGATGGCCTCGAAGTCCTTGTCGGTCAGCACGCGCGGCGTTCCCATGGCAGCAGCGCGCCAGTACAACTCAGCGAGCCATTCGAGGAGCTCCAAGCGCTCCACGGCCTCCTTCATGGTGCTGGCATAGGCGATGGATCCGTGGTTCTGCATCATGGCCGCGTTCCGGCCCTGGAGGGCCTCGATGACGTTATCGGCCAGCTCCTGGGACCCGAAGGTCGCATACGGCGCGGTCCGGGGAGCTCCTCCCAGGCCCAAGCAGCTGTAATGGAGCGGCGGCAACTCGTCGTGCGTGCACGAGAGCGCAGTAGAGGCCATGGCGTGTGCGTGGGTGATGGCCAGTGCGTTGGTAGCGGCGTAGATGCCGGTGTGAAGGGGCACCTCGGAGGTGGGGGCAAGCTCACCGTCCACGATCTTGCCGGCCAGGTCTATCACCGTGACCATCTCGGCGGTAACGGTGGCCAGGTCGGCTCCGGTGGGAGTGACCGCTACCAGGTCCCCCTGACGAGCAGAGATGTTGCCTGCGGTGCCAATGACGAGCCCCTGCTCGGCCAAGTGGCGGCTTGCCCCAGCAACGGCTTCTCGTTCGTCTGCCAAGAGCAATTCGCTCATGTCTGGTCCTCTCCGAAACGTCGACCACGACTGTTTACCATTGCCGCACGGGGCGTGCTCATCCGCAGAGGTTGGCGTGCAGCCGTGGCGAACGGGTCCACGGAACAGTGATGGGCACCCGTGATGTCAATGGGCAGCTGAGTGGCGACGGTTCGACCGGGGCGACACCCTCTCGAGCAGTTCACCAATCCGGTCGTCAGCCAACTGATAGCGCACCACCCTGCCGTCACGAATGGGCTTCACCATGCTGGCGGCACGCAAGATCCTGAGGGCTTGCGACACCGTCGTGTCGTGTATGTCGCCGGCGACGGCCAGGTCGGACACGCTGATCGGCCCGGCGTGGTAGATCGCCAGCAACAGCGTCAGGCGCGTGGGATCGCCGAGCAGCGCGAACCGGGCCGCCTCTCCTGCCACCGACGTCGGGTCGCCGATACCGGCGATGGCGTCACAGACCCGCTCGTCCTCGATGATGCGATCGGTGGACCGTCCTGGCGGCACGAGATGCATGGCCACAGCTTGGCACACCCAAGGTATTCAGCTCTTCATCTGTTGAGGTTTGACAGTGAATAGGGGGGCACGTACCTTCTCCCTAGTCCGCTCAACCGGACGGAGTGGTGCACGGGAAGCGAAGTTCGGTGAGATCCCGACGCTGTCCCGCAACGGTGAAGCCCCATCGTGGGGACGAGCCCGGCCGACTGCCGTGCATCGACGACAAGGTCCTCGGAGAAGGACGGTTCGTGTGCCGCCAGGACGGGCGGTGCGGGATCCAGCCTCTCCTCGGGGATAGTCCCGAGGAGGACGGCATATGGGATCCAGGTTGGGTCAGCTCCGAATGGTCGGACGCTCTCTCACGAGGGCTGAGCGTTGGCGGCTGGCGGCTATGGGTCTCGTGATCATCGGCGTCAACCTGGCCGGATGGGGTCTGTTCATCACCGAGGTGCTTCCCAGCCACTTTCACTACAAAGGGCTGGGCATCGGGATCGGACTGGGTATCACGGCCTGGACGCTGGGGATGCGCCACGCGTTCGACGCCGACCACATCTCGGCCATCGACAACGTGACCCGCAAGCTGATGGCCGATGGCAAGCGTCCGCTGGGAACCGGGTTCTTCTTCGCCATCGGCCATTCGACCATCATCGTCATCGTCGGGGTCGGATTGTCCATCGCGGCCAAGGCCGTCTTCGGGGCCATCGTCAATCCCAACTCCACCTACGAGAGCCTCGGTGGGGTCGTCGGCACCTCGATGGCCGCCGGATTCCTGTACCTCATCGCCCTGCTGAACATCATCGTCCTGGCTGGAATCGTCAAGGTGTTCCGGGACATGCGACGGGGGATGTTCGACGAAGAGGAGCTGGAGAGGCAGCTCCAGTCCCGGGGGCTCATGTACCGGTTCTTCGGGCGGTTCATGCGCTCCATCAACCATACGTGGCAGATGTTCTTCGTTGGTCTCGTGTTCGGCATCGGGTTCGACACGGCCACCGAAGTCGTGCTGCTGTCGGCGACGGCGGCGGCCGCTACCGAAGGGCTTCCGTGGTACGCCGTGCTGACCATGCCCCTGTTGTTCGCGGGAGGCATGATGTTCTTCGACAGCATCGACGGGCTCTTCATGAACTTCGCCTACGGGTGGGCCTTCGCCCGACCCGTGCGCAAGGTCTATTACAACCTGGTCATCACCGGTCTGTCCATCGCCGCCGCCTTCATCATCGGCACCATCGAGATCATGGGGGTGTTGACCAGCGAATTGCATCTCCACGGCTGGTTCTGGGACACGATGGCCAACTTTGACATCAACAAGGCCGGATTCATCATGGTCGGGCTCTTCCTGGTGATCTGGGTGGTAGCCGTTGCGGTGTGGAAGTACGGCAATGTGGAGCACCGGTGGGAGAGAGCGGCCGAGGCAGCGCGGGTATCCAGGGGCCACTGAGCCGCCCGGCCGAGGCCAGGCCGGTGGGCAAGTCTTCGATGTCATCGTATGATGACATCGAAGGGAGCAGATGGACATGACCACGGCAGCCAGAGTCGGGATTGGAGCAGGGTCGGACGGCGCTGCGGGACAAGAGCACGCCACACTGCTCACCCTGGTGACCGTGGCGGCACTGGTCGCCATCGTCAGCAGCCTGGGTGCACCGCTCATCCCAACGATCGCTCGCACCGACGGGGTGTCGTTGAGCACGGCGGAGTGGTTGCTCACCGCTGCCCTCATGACCGGAGCGCTGGCCACCCCGGCCATGGGGCGCCTGGCCGACGGACCACGCAAGCGTCGGGTCATCGAGGTCGCCCTCGGCGTCGTCATGGTCGGATGCGTGGTCTCAGCCCTGTCCACCAGCTTCTTGGTGATGGTGGTGGGGCGCGGATTGCAGGGTGTCGGCCTTGGCCTCCTGCCGGTGACCATGAGCATCGCCCGCAGCCAGTTGGCACCTGAGAAGGCCGGGCGGGCCATCGCCTCCCTGTCGGTCACCGCAGCAGTAGGCGCCGGTCTCGGGTATCCGATCACCGGGCTGATCGCCCAGGTTCTCAACTTCCGTGCCGCATTCTGGTTTGGGGCCATCACCGTGGCCCTCGCTCTCGCCCTGTCGGTGCTGGTCCTGCCGGCACGGACGGTCGCACCCACGCGACGGTTCGACCTGTTGGGCATGGTGCTCTTGGGCTTGCCGGTGGTAGGGATCTCCGTCGTCCTCAGCGAGGGGGGCGGGTGGGGCTGGACCGCGCCTCAGTCCCTGGGCATCGTCACCGGCTGTGTCCTTTTGGTGTGGCTATGGGTGCGCCATGAGCTGCGGTTCCCCGAACCGCTCATCGACGTCCGCCAGGTCCGCAACCGGTCGGTCCTGACGGCTGACGTCTCGGGCTTCCTCATCGCCGTGGCCATGTACATGTTCCTGCCCATCATCATCGAGTTCGTTCAGATTCCGGTGGCCAGCGGGTACGGATTCGGAGCGTCGGTGGTGGTGTCAGGCCTTGTGTTCGTCCCGCTCTCCGTTGGATCGTTCGTGGCCAGCCGCTTCCTGGTCGTCTATGACCGACACTTCGGGCCGCGGACCATGATCCCCCTCGGATCTCTGGTGTTCGCCCTGTCGTCCCTGTTCTTCGCCCTGGAGCATCGATCGCTGTGGGAGGCCTTCGTGGCTGCCGGCTTCGCCGGCATCGGGATCGGCTTCACCTTCGCCGCCATGCCCGGGTTTATTGTGCGAGCGGTTCCACCCAGCGAGACCGGGAGCGCTACCGGCTTCTATCAGGTGCTACGAAGCATCGGCCTGTCGGTGGGAAGCGCGCTCGCTGCCGCGGTGCTCACCGCGTATACCCACGCCGGACAGACCAATCCCACCATCGGTGGTTTCCGGATCACGTTGCTGGTTGCCTCCGCGTTGTGCGTCGTCGCCCTCGTCCTCAGCTACGTACTGCCCGGCAAGGAGACGCACCTGCGGTCGCCCCTGACCGACGAGGTCGAACAGCTGATGGAAGAGGAGGGAGAACTGGGCGGCGCCGGGCTCATGCTGGACGGTGAACCGGTCGGAGCCGAAAGCGAGGCACGCCGGACATGACCACGCGTGCCTCCGGACCCCCGGCCAGGAAACGGCCGGGACCCCACCGGCCGAGAGACGCGGCCGCCACCAAGCAGGCGTTGGTGCTGGCCGCCCGGGAACTGTTCGGTCAGCGCGGCTTCGAGAGCACGACCATCCGGGACATCGGCGATCGAGCCGGTGTTGACGCCGCCCTGATTGCCCGCTACTTCGGCGGCAAGGCGGACCTGTACATCGCCGCGTTGGTGACCGAGGTCCAGGGCGACCAACCCGCCCCCGACTTCGAGCGACTGGTGGACATTGCCAACGCCCTCGTGACCCGTACCGACGAGCACGGGCTCGGACCGGTGACCCAGGCCCTGATCCGCTCGGACACGTCCGACGATATTCGAACGTCCGCCAAGGCCCACCTGGCGTGGCGCATGGTGGAACCGATGGTGGTCGAGTTGAAACGGCGAGGAACCGACCAGCCGCAACTGCGAGCCGAGGTCATGGTGTCCGCGCTGATGGGCATCAACCTGGGCCGAGCGCTCGGATGGTTCGATGACTTGCAGGCGGTGCCTCGAGGCCAGCTCGTCGACGTGATCGCCGCACTGCTCGGTGGGGATCCGGACCCCGCCCCCTGAATAGTGGGAATCGTCGACCTACCGGTCGAGCTCGGATGGCGGGCGTGGACCGAGGTGGTGGCGCCCGACCCGGTACCAGAGAAAGAGGCCCACGAGGCCCACGAGCAGCCAGGGCACGTGTATGAGTGAGACGGTCGAGCCGGTCGCGGCCGCCACCAGAGCGATGACAACGATGAGGGGGATGAGCCTTCGTCTACGCCGTACGGGCTCCGGCGCGGGTTCGGATTCCAGCCGGGGCAGATCATCGAACAAGCCTTGGAGGTCGCTTCGCTTCTTCGCCTCCATGGCCTGTTCCAATCGCGCCTGGAACTCAGCCTGGTCGAGTCGACCGTCGGAGAAGTGGCGGCCGAGCCTGTCGGCCACCTCGCTCCGTTCGGCATCCGAAGCTCTGACGTCGGCGGCGACGGGCTGACCGCTCGTCGGGTAGGGAGGATCCCATCTGTTGCGCATGCTTTGTGTCCTCTCGGATCGGTCGCGGGTGTCGTCGGCGCTCAGCGGGCCGGGTGACGGGCCAGCAGCTCTTCCCCGACCGAGTACGGGGCTCCCTCCTCGGGGATCAGCAGCCACGCCGCCAGGTAGAGCGGGATGGCGACGCCGCCCAGGAAGGCGAGGGCGACGAACCCGATGCGGATCAGGCTGGGGTCGAGATCGAAGTAGTCGGCCATACCCGCAGCGACACCGGCCACCAGCCCACCCTCACGGTTCCGGTACAGACGATGGCCGGGGACCGGCACCGATGTTTGCGGGCCGGGCCCGGAGGGGTCCGATTCTGCCCCGGCAGGATCGGCACTGGTGGGATCGGCTGGGGCGCTGTGAGCGGCGGCGGTGTTCATGCCACCAGCTTGCGGGGTCCGACGGTCGAACGAAATCGGGCATGACCCTGGTCGGACCCTGACTCGGGCTCACCGGAGTCAGGGTGATCCCGGAGGGCTCTTGAGCCTGCAGTGCGCGATCATCGCGTATCGCTGAATTGACCGATTCCGAGGCCACCGTGCCCAAGGTTCCTGCCCCAGCGGCGACGGCCGACCTGAGCACCCCTCCGTGTCGGACCTCGGGCGGGGCCCCCCACGGGCCATGGGGTCGGTGGGGGGGACGACCCCGACACGGCGGGCGGGGCCGGAACCGCCACCGACATCTCCGGGGCCCGGTTCGCCGAACGGGCGACTCGCGGGTTCTGGCCGGGGTCTGTGGTGGACTGGCCGCGGCCACCGGGATCGACGTCACCCTGGTCCGGATCGCCTTCATCCTCCTGGCCCTGGGCAGCGGCGTGGGTGTACTGGTGTACGCCCTGGCCTGGCTCTTGGTTCCGCTCGAAGGGGAGGCCACCAACATCTTTGCTCGGGTCGTCGCCGATCGCCGGGGCATCAGGTTGGTCATCGCCATCCTGCCCGCTCTCGTGGTCGTGCAGTTGGTGGCCGGCACCCTGCGGATCGGCTTCGTCGGATCGTTCACATGGCCGTTGTTCCTGGCCGCGGGCGCTGCCCTTCTCGTCTGGCGCAATGCCAGCGAGCGAGAGAAGGCATGGATCAATGACGACCTGGTCCCACTCCTGCACACGGGGGCTGAACGTGGGCGTCGTTGGTCGTTGGTGGGACGGGTCATAACCGCCGTCGTGCTGGGCATTGCCGGTCTCCTGGTCCTCGTGTTGGGCCACACCACCGGCGCGGCCTTGCGACCAATTGGTGGGGCCGTACTGGTCGTTGCCGCAGTCGTGGTCGCCTTCGGGCCGTGGTGGCTGGGCTTGGCGCGAGACCTGCTCTCGGAACGACAAGCACGAGCGCTGGCCGAAGAGCGCTCGGAGATGGCGGCCCACGTACACGATTCCGTCCTCCAGACGCTGGCCCTGATCCAGCGCTCTGCTGACGATCCCCAGCATGTGATCCGCTTGGCTCGCGCCCAGGAGCGGGATCTCCGCTCCTGGCTGTTCGAGGGACGCCCCCCGGGCAGCATCGGAGAAGAGGCGTCGATGCTCAGCGAGGGGATCAACCTGATCCAGCATCAAGTCGAAGCCGATCACGGCATCACCGTCCAGGTCGTGGTGGTCGGTGATTGCCCACTCACCGACGGGCTCCGAGCCCTGCTCGATGCGTCCCGGGAGGCAACGGTGAACGCGGCCAAGTGGTCCGGCGCGCCCGAGGTATCGGTCTATGCCGAGGTCGACCGGGATGACGTCATGCTCTTTGTGCGCGATCGTGGCCGGGGATTCGAACCCGAGTCCGTCCCCGGCGATCGAAAGGGCATCGCCCATTCGATCCGAGGGCGAATGGCCCGCAGTGGGGGATCGGTGGTCATTCACTCGTCTCCCGACCACGGGACCGAGATCGAGCTGTCGATGCCACGACGGGAGCCGATCAAGTGAACGAACCAGTGAGACCCCGGATCTTTCTCGTCGACGACCATGCCATGTTCCGGGCCGGGGTCCGAGCTGAGATCGGCGGCGCGGCCGACGTCGTGGGCGAGGCCGACGAGGTCGACGCCGCAGTGGAGATGATCAACGAGCGCCTCCCCGACGTCGTCCTCCTCGATGTGCACCTCCCCGGCGGCGGGGGGCAGGCGATCTTACGGGGGGTCACGCCGCACCATCCCGAAGTCCGGTTCCTGGCTCTCTCGGTATCGGACGCTCCCGAGGACGTGATTGCCGTCATACGGGCTGGAGCGCGTGGATACGTCACCAAAACCATCTCGGGCGAGGACCTCCTTCAGGCGGTGTACCGGGTGAGGGCGGGCGACGCCGTATTCTCGCCCCGCCTGGCCGGCTTCGTCCTCGACGCCTTTGCCGGAAGCGCCAGTGGGGACATGGTGACCACCGGCCTGGATCCGGAACTGGATCAGATCTCACCCCGGGAGGGCGAGGTCCTACGCCTCATCGCTCGCGGCTACACCTACAAGGAGGTGGCAAGAGACCTGACCATCTCGGTCAAGACGGTGGAGTCGCACGTCTCATCGGTGCTACGGAAGCTGCAGCTCTCGACCCGCCATGAGCTCACCAAGTGGGCGACGGACCGGCGACTGGTCTAGGGAATGGCGGCCATGGCGCTGGGCCGCCTGGCGTCATCTCCCTGAGCTTGGGCTCCCTGCTCAGGCGCCCGGTACGCGTCTCGACTGCGCCACCCGGCTGGCCAGGGCTTGGCTGTCGAGCCATCGGCCCGCCTTGACCTGGAGCTCTTCTGTGGCCGCGTGCCGACTACTCGTCTCTTCTGTTCGAACGCCGCAGCGACGGCAGACTGTCATCCGGCCGTTGGTCTCCGGAGCGTGGTCCTGGTCAAGTTGGGTGCTCAATAGCGATACGTCAGATGGAGCCATCAGGTCTCCCTTGATCGAGTGGTCCACCGCAAGCATGGCAGGTTGGAGCCCCGCATCCTCCCGTGATGAGGTCTCATGCCCTGTGGCGGCTCGTCCTGCACGGGGTGGATCGACGCACGGCGACGGCCACGAACGCGGCGTAGCGGCGGTCAATTGGACCATTCTCCCAGGTCAGGTCGCCTCGTCCTGTCAGCTACCTACCGATAGGTAGTTATCTGCCCACAAGGTCGGCCGGTCCCATCCGTTGTACAGATACAGATGTGGCCCTTGTTCGCGCCTGGGCCACATCGGGTGACGGGGGTGCGCCAGACCAGGAACGGACGACTCAGGAGGGCGGGCAATGGACGAGGGCGCGATTGAACCGCTCGAGCCGTGGGACTACTCGTGGCCAGCGGAGATCATGGAGGTGTTGAAGGCCACCTGGGACGTTGTCCGGGAGGACGGCGATGAAGGTGACCTGGTCGATCGTCTGGTCTCTGATCACGGAGAATCGGAGGCCCTACGGATGCTGGCTCTCATCCAGGTCAAGTCGACTCGGGTGTCCATCGCCCGAGCGGAGACGATGGTCGTCTTGAAGAACCGTCCCGGATGGGAGCAGCGTTCGTGCCCGACCTGCGGGACCGTGTGCGACGAGTGTGTGGCCAACGCAGAGGACGACGTTCGGAATGCGCTGGGGCCGTGAATGTCGACAGCAGGCAGTGCCCTTCGACGCCACCATCCGCTAGGAATGATCCGTGACCGCCAAAGGCGACGACCCGTTCCGCGAGATAGTGGCCGAACTGGCCGATGGCAAACGCTGGGAGCTGATCCGCACCCACCAGTGGGAGGAATTCAGCGAACGACTGGCGGGTCTGATCGTGACGCTGCCGCCGCGGCGCCGTCAGGCCCTGGTCATGTTGATGTTTGCTCTTTCCGAGAGGATGATCACCCCTGACGACGCCCAGGCGTGGGCTTCGGAACACGACCTTGACACGGACGAGGATATCGAAGCGATGATCGCTTGGTTGCGCCAGTTCCGACCGCCGAGCACCTGACCCGACCGCGGGATCTCCAACGGCGGGGAGTCACCGGGCCCGACGCGTCACCGGTGCTTCGAACCACACAACCTTGTGCCGCTCCTCGCGGTCAACCCCCCACCGCAGGGCCAGCGCTTGGACGAGCAGGATTCCTCGACCCCCTTCGTCATGGTGATCGGGCTGATGCCGAACGGGGAGGGCGGGATGGTCATCTGAGGCCTCCACTCGAAGCGCCTCGTCGCCGACCAGCGTTGCCTCCACCCGGATGTTGTCGGTTGCCCTTCGGACGGCATTGGTCACGATCTCGCTGGTCAACAGGACAACGGTCCGCTCGGGGTCATCGCAGTCCCAGGTCTCGAGCATGGCGGCAACGAACGAGCGAGCCCTGGACACGCTCCGTGGCTCGGGAGCCAGACTGATGCCGGCTTTGCCGAACTCGCCTGGGGGTACGCCCTGCACCCTGTCCATTGGTCAGTCCAATCCTGGTCGATCCGAGACTCCGCCGTCATCATCATTCCCAGTCCCCCCTCGGATCAATCCGACCTCAGGATCGCCCCCATGCATCGGCCAGCAGCTGGTACGAGCGAACCCGATCGGCGTGGTCGTGGGTGATGGTGGTGATGGCCAGCTCGTCGGCACCTGTCGCGGCCTGCAGGGCGCTGAGTTGCTCGACGACGGTTTGCGGCGAGCCCACGAATTGCGTCTCGGTCCGATCGGCCACCAGGGCTCGATCTTCTCTGGTCCACACGTGGGCCGCCGCTTCCTCGGGCGACGGGAACGGTATGGCACCCTCGCCGCATCGGATGCTTCGGACCCACAGCCCGTACCCAGCAGCGAGCCGGCGTGCTGTCGCGTCATCTTCGGCTACCACCACGTCCGCCGACACGCAGACATGGGGTTGGCTCAGGTCCGGCGAGGGCCGGAATGCCTGGCGGTAGCCGTCCACCGCTTCGAGCGCGGTCCCGGGACTGACGTGGTAGCTGGCCGCGAAGCGAAGGCCGAGCTCACCGGCAATGGTGGCGCTTTCGCCCGCGCTGCTGCCCAGGACCCACACCTCTACGTCGGCCCCTTCGCCGGGAACGACGTGGACCTCGACGGCGTCGGGTGAGCAGTAGCCGGTGCGCAACAGGGAGAGGAGCTGGTGAACCTGGTCCGCATAGGCGGGAGTCTCCGCTCCGGGCTGTTGGAGGAACTCGGCGGTCAACTTGAGGCGGGGTGAGGCGAGGAGGCGGCCGACGGTGAAGGGCGGAGGGACCCTGGCGCCTCGCACCAACTCCGTCTTGGTCCGTGCTGTTCCGGCGGCCCGACTGCTGGCCGACCCCGGTCCAGCACCCTCGCTTCGCTGCTTGAGGAACTTCTTCCCTCCAGACCTCCCGATACCCAGATCAAGTCGACCGGGATAGACGGAGTCGAGCAGACCGAACTCCTCCACCACCGCCAACGGTGTCCGGTGTCCCATCTGGACCCCTCCCGATCCGACGCGGATGGTCGAGGTCGCCGCGGCCAACAGGGAGATGATCAAGGGCGGTGAGGTGCCGGCCACGCCTGGATTGAGGTGGTGCTCGGCCACCCAGTAGCGGCGGTAGCCGTACGCCTCTGCCTGTCGGGCCAGGTCGATTGAGCGCTGCACGGCTTCCGGCGCGTTCGAGTGGGAGGCGATGGGGACCAGGTCGAGCACGGTCAGTGATGCCCGCATCAGCGCCTCTTGGATCTGGTCGTGGTGCCGGACGAGGTCCGGAGGCGGAGTGGGGACGACGTCGGGATCTCGGGCCTCCTCGTGACGGCGGGTCGAGCACGGACAGCAGACACGGTCCCCCGGTGGCGAGACCGTACCATTCTACAAAGCCTATCTAGCAAGTAGGGTATTGGCCACCGAAGCAACCGGCCAATTCTTCGATCGCCTCAGCGGGCCGGTCGCGACACCATGGGGTATCGAGCACCGAGGAAGGAACCTGGCCCATGAGCAAGCCCCGCAAGCAGGTCCACCTGGCTGTCCATTTTCCCGGTGTCAACAACACCACGGTGTGGAGCGACCCGCGGGCAGGTAGCCACATCGAGTTCAGCTCGTTCGTCCACCTGGCCCAGACGGCCGAGCGGGCCAAGTTCGATTTCCTGTTTCTGGCTGAGGGCCTTCGCCTGCGGGAGCAGCACGGACTTATCTACGACCTGGACGTTGTCGGCCGCCCCGACACCTTCACCGTGCTGGCCGCCCTGGCCGCGGTCACCGACCGCCTGGGCTTGACGGGGACGATCAACTCCACGTTCAACGAGCCCCATGAAGTGGCGCGTCAGTTCGCCAGCCTGGATCACCTGTCCGGCGGGCGCTCGGCGTGGAACGTCGTCACCTCGTGGGACGCGTTCACTGGCGAGAACTTCCGTCGCGGTGGGTTCCTGGCTCGAGATGATCGCTACGTGCGCGCTGAGCAGTTCCTGCGCACCACGTTGGAGCTGTTCGACTCGTGGGAGGGTGACGAGATCGTCGCCGACAAGTCGACCGGTGTGTTCCTCGGTGATCCCCGGGCCGGCGCCTTCGAGCATCACGACGAGCACTTCGACATCGCCGGTCAGTTCAACGTGCCCCGTGCCCCGCAGGGACGACCGGTGATCTTCCAGGCCGGAGACTCGAACGAAGGGCGGGAGTTCGCCGCCTCGTCCGCAGACGCAATCTTCGGACGATACGGAACACTGGCCGAAGGACAGGCCTTCTACACCGACGTCAAGGACCGGCTGGCCCGGTACGGCCGGACGCACGATCAGCTTCTCATTCTGCCTGCGGCTACCTTCGTTCTGGGAGACAACGACGCCGACGCCGACGAGCTGGCGCATGAGGTGCGGCTTCAACAGGTGAGCGGGCAGACGGCCATCAGGTTCTTGGAGCAGGTGTGGAACCGCGATCTGTCCGCCTACGATCCGGACGGGCCGCTCCCTACCATCGACCCCGACCTCGGCGAGCACACCGTTGCTGCGGGCCGGGCGAGCGTGCGCATGTACCGAGACCCGTTGACCACGGCAACCGAGTGGCGCCAGCGAGCGGCGGCGGAGTCACTCTCCATCCGCCAGCTGATCATCGAGGTCACGGGTCGCCAGGCCCTTGTCGGTACTCCGGCGACCGTGGCCGCTCACATCGACGAGCTGGTGCAAAAAGACGCCGCCGACGGGTTCATCCTCGTGCCCCACATCACCCCCGGTGGGCTTGACCAGTTTGCCGACACGGTCGTGCCCCTGCTCCAAGAGCGCGGTGTGTTCCGCAGCGAATACGAGGGATCCACCCTCCGGGACCACCTGGGAATCGGGTCACCGACCGTTGGGAAGCGTTCGACGATCGACCGTGCCGCGTCATGACGAACGGAGCCCCGCCGTTGCTCCATCTGGCCATCGCGCTGGAGGGGACTGGTTGGCATCAGGCAGCCTGGCGGGAGGACCGGGCCCGGCCGACCGAGCTGTTCACCGCCCGTTACTGGGCTGATCTGGTGGCCGAAGCTGAACGGGGATTGGTCGACTTCGTCACCATCGAGGATTCACTGACCCTCCAGACCTCCCGCTTCGACGGACCTGACGGCCGGACCGACCAGGTACGCGGACGTCTGGACGCAGTCCTGGTCGCGGCGCGGGTCGGGCCGTTGACGACTCACATCGGGCTGGTCCCGACGGTGACGGTCACCCATACCGAGCCGTTTCACGTATCGAAGGCCATCGCCACCCTCGACTACGTCACCTCGGGACGTGCAGGTTGGCGAGCGCAGGTGTCGCGCCCGGCCGACTGGTCGCTCTTCGGCCGCCGCCAGGCGCCCACCTTCCACATCAGGGACGTTCGCAAGCCTGAGGCTCAGGCTGCGGTGGCGTCGTACTTCGACGAGGCCGCCGACTTCGTCGAGGTGGTGCGCCGGCTCTGGGACAGTTGGGAGGACGATGCCGAGATACGGGATGCGGCCACGGGGCGGTTCGTGGACAGGGACAAGCTCCACTACGTCGACTTCGAGGGGCAATGGTTCAGTGTCAGGGGGCCGTCGATTGTGCCGCGGCCGCCCCAGGGGCAACCTCTGGTCACCGCGCTCGCCCATGCCACCGTGCCCTACCGTTTCGGCGCACGCTCGACCGACGTCGTCTATGTGACGCCGCAGGACGCATCCGAGGCGCTGGCGATGACCCAGGAGATCCGAGCCGAGCAAGAGGCCGCCAGGCGGGATGGGCCGGTTCTGGTCTTCGCCGACCTCGTCGTCTTCCTGGAGGAGACCACGTCGGCCGCCGAGGAGCGCAAGGCACGGCTGGATGATCGGGCCGGGACCGCATATACGAGCGATGCCCTCGTCTTCGTGGGTACGCCCGCCGATCTCGCCGACCTCCTGCAGGCCTGGCAGTGGGCCGGTCTCGCCGGATTCCGACTACGGCCGGGCGCCATCCCGCACGACCTGGAGGCGATCAGCCGCGCCCTCGTCCCCGAGCTCCAACGCCGGGGTGCGTTCCGGAACGCGTATCAGGAGAGCACGTTGCGGGGTCTGCTCGGGTTGAGC
>CAWAFL010000006.1:0-7369 GCA_963781305.1 uncultured Acidimicrobiaceae bacterium | reverse complement strand
TGGGCAGTGCCCGCTTGGCCATGCTATGCGTCGCCGGGCTTCCTGAGCTGCGTGGCCGCAGAGGTGAATGCGGCGTCGTCGCACGTATTCACGGCGCATCGAGGTCCTGACGAGTACGGTCACTCCATGGTTGAAATCGAGTTGCTGACAGGGATCCTGGACAAGACCGGTGACGTGATCGCCGGCGTCGGCGCGGATCAAGGCCATCTCCCGACGCCCTGTGAGGACTACGACGTCACGGCGCTGGTGAATCACATCGTCGGATGGATCCAGGTGTTCGACGCCGGAAGTAACGAGCGTGCCTTCGAGGGGGACGCCATCGCGTACCGCTGTGGAACCGACCCCGAAGGTGAGTTCCGTGTCGCTGCCGCCGGGGTCGTTGCCGGTTGGCAGGAACACGGGCTTGACCGTCAGGTTCGGATTATCAGTGGCGCCATGCCAGGCGAGATGGTCTTCAACATGACGGTCATGGAGTACCTCACCCACGGCTGGGATCTGGCCGTGGCCACGGCACAAGTTGCCCCCTATACCGAGGACGAGGCGATCGACGCGCTGGATAGAGCGGAACGAACGCTGCCCGCCGAGTACCGGGGCGATGACATGCCGTTCGGCCCGCCCATCCCGATCGGTTCGGAGGCACCACCACTCGACCGGTTCATCGCCTTCATGGGTCGAGAGCCCTCCTCGTAATTCCGCCCAGCGGCGGGATCGACACTGGTTCATCGCCCCGGTGGCCACCGACGAGGGATCGCTCGGCCGCCTCTCAGCGAGCGGTGATTTTTTTCAGGAACGGGACCAGGTTCTGGAAGAAGACGTTGTTGGGATAGGCGCCGGCCGGGTCGTTGTGGGCGTAGGTGCTCTGGCGGTTGATCAGCGTGAGGTTGCTGGCGGGAATGTTCGACTGCTGAGCCAACGCCTGAGCGGCGGTAAGCGCGCCCTGGCCCTCCAGGTGGGCTCCGAAGGCGTAGATCAGGAGACCATGGGGCAGCTCATGCCCCATGGTGGCATCGACGTCGAGCGCGGACTGGGCCGGGTTGGCGTTGCCGTTGCCCACCGCGGCGGTGTCGTCGGTCAAACGCTGGGGAAAGTACCACTCGGTCCCGTCGGTGTTCTGGATCCTGGCTCCCGAGAACATGATGGCGAACCGCTTGATCGGTGTGAGCGCGCCCGTGCCGTTCCAGCCGTGGATCGGGCCGTCGGCGGCAAGGCCCTGCCCGAGATGGGCCTGCGCCGCTTCCAAGCTCGGGGGCGATGTGGCGACGTTGAGCGCGAAACCGTACTGACCCACGTTGGTCACCGGCACCGGGGGGACGATGTCGGCGGGAAGGAGGCCGGACGACTGACCCAGCGACGGTGCATCGGGGTCGAACAACGCCGCGGCCGAGCCAGTTGCGTTGAAGAGTCCGGCAAAGGGGGCGGCGATGCCTCCGAAATCGAGCCACGGTGAGGCCGACGGCGCGTCGAGAGACTGCAGTTGCTGCGTCGCCTGGGCCGCGCTCTCCGACGCCGGGCTGCTGCCTCCGTCGATGTAGACCAGGCCGGCCAGATCATCAGCACCGGCTCGTCCGTCGAAGTCCCAGGTGGCATACGCAGTGACCACCGAGCCGCCCAGCGAGTGACCGCCGAGCACGACCTTCCCGCCGAGCTTGGTGGCCTTGCCGATCACCGTGTGCAGATCCTGGACAGCGACGTTCATGCCCCACTGCTTGGCGAAGGTGACTGTCGAATTCGGGATCGACTGCATGTGGTGGGTGACGCTCGGATCCTTGATGTAGCCCAGGTAGTAGTCGAACAGCTGGGTCGGGGTGGCCTTCCCCTTCTTGAACAGGTTCAGCTCGGACTGGTCCTCGAGCAGGTTCTCGCGCCGCTCGACCGACCACACTTGCCAACCTGGGGTCTTGGCCACGATCCATTGGGCAAGCGGCACGAAATAGGCGCTCCCGGCCGAGGTGCCGGGCTCGAGGACCAGTACGTTCTTGGCCGTGCTGGGGCCGATCTTGAGGACACCTACCTTGTCGTACCTGGCCGGCGTTCCCGGCGCGTCGAAGCCCTGCATCCATTGGACGCGAAGGGGCGCCGACGAGACCACGGCGGAAGCAGAGGACGGCGAAGGCCCCATTGCCGATGCGAACGTGGTGAGGCAGGCGATGACCGTTCCCGCCAGCAGCGACCGTCTCACTCCAGCCGACACGTTACCCATCTCGTGCTCCTTGGTCGCTCGTTCTCGACGCTCGGACGACGTCTCGTCACCGGGTCGACCGTGCCTCGCCGGTGATGGAGGTCACCGTGCCGCCACCCGCACCATACATGATGGTTTGATCAAAATCATCACTTCTTCTAACCTGGCCCCATGGTCGGGATCCAGCAGCGTTCGCCTGTTGGCAGCAAGGGCGCCCGCACGCGTCAGCAGCTTCTCGACGCGGCCATCGTCTGCTTCGGTCGCCATGGCTATCGGAGCTCGTCGGTGGCCGAGATCGCTCGGGACGTGGGTCTGAGCGCTCCTGCCGCTTACGTGTACTTCCCCAACAAGGAGGCGCTGTTCCTGGCTGCGGTGGACGAAGACGCCGCCGCCGTCATCGACGAGGGGCTGACCAGCATCGCCGTCTCCAAGGGGACCACCCGCTGGCGCAGGGCGCTGATCGCCACGTTGTTCGAGTCGGTCGACCGCCACCCGTTGGCCCGAAGGGTGCTGGCCGGTCTGGAGCCCGACTTCACTGTTCGCCTGCTCCACCTCCCTGCGCTGGAGCAGATGCGAAAAGCCTGCGGCGAGCGGGTCCGGGCTCGACAGCTGGCCGGCCAGGTCTCACCGGACATCGATGCCTTCACCGTGGGCAGCGGCTTGGTGACCGTCGTGCTGTCCTTGCTGATGTCGTCGATACAGATGGGTGTCGCACCGGCGACCTTGCTCGGCTCGGACGTGGCTGCTTTCGTGGACGCGGCACTGGGCCCTCCAACGATGACGAGGCGGCCCCGGACCAAGGGCAAGAGACGATCCTGAATTGCCGACGCCGCCATCCCGTAGTGTCGGGGCAATGCCCGGAAACGTGTTGTTCATCACGCTTGACCAATGGCGGGGTGACTGCCTGTCGGCCGCCGGCCACCCGGTTGTAGAAACCCCAACACTGGACCGGCTGGCCGCGTCGGGCGTGCGGTTTGCCAACCATTGGGCCAACGCCGCACCGTGTGGTCCCTCCCGCGCCTGCTTGTATACCGGCACGTACCTCCATCATCACCGCTCGGTGCACAATGGCACTCCCCTTGACTCGCGGTTCACCAACGTCGCCTTGCTGGCTCGGCAAGCGGGCTATGACCCTGTGCTCTTCGGGTACACCGACACCAGTGTCGATCCGAGAACGATGGCCTCCGACGACCCGAGGCTCTTCACCTACGAAGGGGTACTGCCGGGGTTCGATCCCATCGTGGTCGACCCCTGGGACGAGGGGAGCCCCGAGTGGGCTCGTTGGTTGGCTGATCGAGGCGTGGAGGTGCCCACCAACGTGCACGACCTCTACCGACCGGTGGCCGACTTCCCGGGGGCCCAGGCCCATGGGGCCTCGTGGGCGCCGGCCGGCTTCTCGGCCGATGACTCCCAGACCTCGTTCCTGGTCGAACGGCTGATCGACTGGCTCGATCACCACGGCGACCGCCCCTTCTTCATCCATGCCTCGTTCTTTCGGCCCCACCCTCCGTATCGAAACCCTCCTGGCTACCACGACCTCTACGACGCTGATGCCATTGCATCCTTTGCCGCCGCCCCCACTCGGGAAGCCGAAGCTGACATGCATCTCTTCAACCAACTGGCCCTGCCCAACCCGGCTGCCGCCGCTCCCGACACCGAGCTCGACCGCAGACAACTCCGGGCCACCTACTACGGAGCCCAGCGAGAGGTCGACGATCGGTTGGGTGAGCTGTTCGAGTACCTGGAGCGAACCGGCTTGGCCGCAGACACGCTCGTCGTCCTGACCAGCGACCACGGTGAGATGGGCTGCGACCATTGGCTGGTGGAGAAGCTCGGGTACTGGGACGAGAGCTATTTCATCCCGCTCATCGTTCGCGATCCACGATCACCGGCCGACGCCACGCGGGGGTCGGTGGTGGGGGAGTTCACCGAGTCTGTGGATGTGCTGCCCACCATCTGCGACTGGATGGGAGTCGCCACACCCTCTCAAATCGATGGCATGTCGCTCCGGCCCTTCCTCCATGGCGAACCGACGCCACGCTGGCGGACGGAAGCTCACTTCGAATGGGACTTTTCGTTGCCGGCCAGCGCTCAGGACCAGCAGGCCCTGGGGCTGCCCTTGAGCCATTCGTGGCTCGCCGTAGTTCGGGGAAGCAAGCGCAAGTACGTCCAGTTCGCCGCGGCGTCCAGCTTGCTCCCACCGCTCTTGTTCGACCTCGAGCGCGATCCCTCCCAACTCGAGAACCTGGCCGCGGACCCGACCCGGGCCGGTGATGCTTGGGAGGAGGCCCAGCGCCTCCTGCAGTGGCGCATGAGACATGACGACCGGACCCTGAGTGGCCACCTGCTGTCGCCCCAGGAGGGGCTGGTGGTAGCCACTGATCAGTGGCGCTGAGGCAATGGTCCGGTCGTCATCAGCCCGAGCACCGGTTACCGGACGAGCAACTCGCTGATCAAGGGGGCGAAATGAGCGAGGTCAGGCGTCTCGGCGCCGGGGACCTTGGCTTGGTCGTCATAGCGCCGAAGGAGAATGGCGTCATTGGCGTAGGTCTCGGCATCGAAGGAGGCGAGACCGTGATCGTCGAGGCTGCCCCCTTGGAGTCCAAGCGTGTGTCGTGAGGCTTCGGACAACGTCGACTCATAGTCCTCGTCGACCGTGCACAAGTAGCGCTTGGCCAGCACGTGCAACCGCACCGGGTCGGTTACGACGAGCCCGAAGAACTGGGCCAAGAAGATCGAGCCGCGCGCCTCGTCGGGGCGCGGCCCTCCTCTGAGCACCCAGCCGATGTCATGGAAGAGCGAGGCGACGGTCAGCGCGTCCGAGGCTCCGTCGCCTTCAGCGGCCGCCGCCGTCTGCAGGGAGTGATCGGTCACCGAGACGGGCTCGCCCGCGTAGGCCGTTCGACCGCCGGTGCGCAGTGGATCGAGCAGGTCGTCGATGGCTGTTCTATGCACGTTGGAATCTATGCACGTTGGAATCTATGCACGTTGGAATCTATGCACGTTGGACACGGCGGATCACGCTTGCACCATAGGTCCGGGCGCCAAGGTGCGGTGCAGCTGCGCAAGCGGATCTGGGCCCTGCAGGGCCGCCTGCACATCACTACCGTGTCCGTCATGCACGATCAGGAGGCGCTGTCCATGGCCGATCGGGTCAGCTTCATGTGCCGCGGACGGATCGAGCGGATCGATTCGCCAGCCGTGTTCCATTTGGACCCGGCCACGCAGCTCGTGGCCGAATTCGTCGGGACCATGGACCGGGTGCCCGGACACCTGGAGCGCAGCCGGCCCTCCGTGAACACCCACGGCCCGAGACCGCTCGCGTGAATCGTCTGGTGGTGGTGGGAGGCGGCATCCTGGGCACCATGCACGCCGTCGAGGCCATCGCGCGGGGCTGGGACGTCGTGCACCTCGAGCGAGAGGATGGTCCCCGCGGTGCATCGGTTCGGAATTTCGGGCTTGTCTGGGTCAGCGGTCGTGCGCCGGGACGTGAGCTCGAGCTGGCGTTGCGTGCCCGCCGCCGGTGGGAAGAGGTGGCCCGGAAGTTCCCGGGAACGGGGTTCCGGGCAACCGGGTCATTGACCGTCGTCCGCTCGACCCAAGAGCTGACCGTACTGGAGCAGGTCGTGGCCCGGGCCGACGCCGATGCCCGCGGTCTCCGCCTGGTTGATCCTTCGGAGGCACAACGGGTCAACCCGGCCCTGGCCGGGGGCAAGCCGTTTCTCGCCGCCTTGCTGTGCACCACCGACGCAGTGGTGGAACCCCGTCACGTCCTCGGTGCTCTGCGCTCCGGATGCGAGGCCACCGGGCGGTACCACTGGCTACCCGGGCGTGAGGTGGTCGGGGTGGGCGAGCACCGGGTCACCGACGCAGTGGGCGATCGTCACGGTGGTGATCTCGTCATGCTCTGCCCGGGAGCGGCGCACGGCGGCCTCGCGGCAGAGGTACTGGCGGACGCCCCGATTCGTCGGGTTCGGCTGCAGATGCTCGAGACCGCTTCATCGCCCGCTACCGTCACCACCTCGCTGGCCGATGGGGACTCACTCCGCTATTACCCCGGGTTTGACGCCCCAGCCAGGTCCGATCTGCCACCGCAAGACCCGGTGGCTGCCTCGTGGGCTGCGCAGCTGCTCTTGGTGCAGCGAGCCGACGGGTCCCTGACCATCGGCGACACCCACACTTCTGACGAGCCGTTCCCCTTCGATGTGGACGAGTCGCCCTATCGTCACTTGCTCGCTGCCGCCGCCGGGCTGCTCGGGACCGGCACCATCCCTCCCGTGGTGCGCCGCTGGGCCGGTGTCTACAGTCAGATGACCGACCCGTCCGGAGCCGTCCCCTATTTCCGGGTGGAACTGGGGGCGGGCGTGCAGGTGGTCACCGGCCCGGGCGGCCGCGGCATGACCCTGGCCCCGGCCATCGCGGAGGAGACCTTCCAGTGACCAGCGAGACCAACCGTGCAGGGATCCAGGTGGCCTGCTTGGACATGGCCGGAACGACCGTGTCGGACGACGGCGTTGTCGAGCAGGCCTTTGACACTGCCCTCGCCGAGCTCGGCGTGGCTGCCGACCACCCTGACCGGGCGCGGATGGAAGCCTACGTGCGCGACACCATGGGGACGTCGAAGATCGATGTGTTCCGGGCCCTCTTCCTGGACGAGGATCGGGCCCACGAGGCCAACATCGCCTTTGAGGACGCCTTCGGCCGATTGATCGGTTCCGGGGCGGTCCAACCGCTGCCCGGTGCCGCCGATACCATCAAGGCCTTGCGCTCGAACGGGATCCGCGTGGCCCTGACCACGGGCTTCTCGGTTGGGACCCGGTCGCTCCTGCTCGACGCCCTGGACTGGAAGGACGTGGCCGACCTGGCCCTCAGCCCTGCCGACGTAGGCCGTGGACGTCCCTATCCGGACATGGTCCTCGGGGCAGTGATGCGCCTCGGAGCCGACTCCGTCCAGGCTGTGGCCATAGCCGGGGACACCGAGGCAGACATGGCCACCGGGGTCCGATCCGGGGCCTCGGTGGTGGCAGGGGTCCTGACCGGTTCGGGCGACCGCACCCGGCTTCTGGCCGCCGGAGCTACCCACATCCTCGGGTCGGTGGCCGAGCTCCCCGCGCTGGTGGGCATCGGGTGAGACCTCCCGTACCCCGCCGGTAACCCAGGGTTCTCCAAGACGTTGCCTCGCCGCGACTG
>CAWAFL010000005.1:0-15047 GCA_963781305.1 uncultured Acidimicrobiaceae bacterium | reverse complement strand
GGTCTGGTCCTCTGTCGACCGGTCGGTCACCGGTCCCAGTCGGACGAATGTCATCGGATAGTAGGTCCCGGAGCCAGATCGGTCGAAGCTGGAAGGGCCGGAGACGGGATGCACGATCGGAGTTGTCGGGCGTTCCGGTAGGTGGAACGACGGCGCGATTCCCTCGCTCGAGGGTTGAGCGCGACCTCGATTCACGGTAGAACGATTTGTAAGGGAAGGCGAGGGGGCAGGGACATATGGCAATACGTCCTGTTGAGATGACACTTCCGGGGGCGGATCAGGATGAAGGAGGGATCGGATTGGTCGATGCCTCCTCGGTAGTGACCCCGAGGATGAGCGTTCCGGGCTCCGACCCAGCCACGAGCGATGTCGTGGTCGACGGTCAAGACAAGTCGGTGCTAGCGCGGGCCGCGGCCATCCTCGACGCGTTCAAGGTCGCCCCTCCAGTACTGAGCCTCAGCGAATTGAGCTCTCGATCACGACTCCCCAAGTCGACCGTCCATCGTCTGGCCGAGCAGCTCCTGGTCTTGGGATGGCTCGAGCGCGTCACCGGCGGCTACCGCGTGGGCATACGCCTGTTCGAGGTGGGCGAGCTGGCCGAGCGCTGCAATCGGATGAGGGACAGCGCCCTTCCCTATCTACGGAAGCTGGCCACGACCACGATGTGGGCCATCCATCTCGCCGTGCTCGACCGCAACGAGGTGGTGTATCTCGACAAGATCCCGGCCAAGGAAGTGGACATCCCGAGCCGCACGGGCGGTCGCATGCCTGCTTACTGCACGGGCCTGGGCAAGGCGATGCTTGCCTACGAGGGCAACGAGGGGATCGAGCGGGCCATCGCAGCCGGACTCGACCGGCGAACGTCGAACACGCTGGCCTTGCCGCACGAATTCCGCCTCGACCTCGAATTGATCCGCAAAACGGGCGTGGCCTACGACCACGAGGAATCATGTCCAGGCATCGCCTGTGTCGCGGCCCCGATCCGCGGCTCAGGCCGGGCCATTGGAGCGGTGTCGGTCACCGGGTTCAGCCGCGAATTCCGGTTCCGGGAGATGGAAGTGGCGGTCCGGCAGACGGCGACGAGCATCTGGCGCGACCTCTTTGTCCCCGCAGCGCGATCGAACTGAATCGAACTGAACGGCAGGGCCGCCCGCCCGCGTTCCGCTGGATGGGAAGCGGGTCTTCAAATGGGAGACCGGCGGGCTTAGCCTCCGCTCAGGTCGTTGACCATCGGCCGAGACCAGGAGAAGGGGTGCGCCGCAGTGAGACATGAGGTGCTCGAACGGATCGAGGAGATGGGCCCATTCCTCAGTGCCCAGACCGAGGACGCGGAGCAGATGGGCCGTTTGCCCGATGAGACAGCCAAGCGCCTGAAGGAGTGCGGGGTCGTCCGACTCTTGCAGCCGAAGCGGTTCGGCGGCTACGAAGCGGACCCACGGGTCTTCTTCGAGGCGGTCATGGCCGTGGCCAGACATTGCAGCGCCAGCGGCTGGGTGTCTGGGATCATTGGCGTGCACCCATGGCAGTTGGGCACCATGAACGAGCAGGTGCAACAGGAGATCTGGGGTGAGGATCCCGACACCTGGATGTGCTCGACGTACATGCCCGCCGGCCTGGCCACCCCCGTCGACGGCGGATACCGGTTCAGTGGACGCTGGAGCTTCTCGTCAGGGTGTGACGTCTCGGACTGGATCATCCTCGGCGGACTGACTGCCAATGCCGTCGATGCTCCCGGGACCATCGACATGGCCCAGGCGATCGCCGATCCCAACCGGTACCTTCACTTCATCCTGCCTCGTTGCG
Source organism: uncultured Acidimicrobiaceae bacterium (assembly GCA_963781305.1). GTDB lineage: Bacteria > Actinomycetota > Acidimicrobiia > Acidimicrobiales > RAAP-2 > DASXMT01. Next base: position 13,244 of record CAWAFL010000005.1, on the reverse strand, counting down.
ACTACTCAATTATCGACGGGACGTGGGACGTGATCGGGCTCTCGGGGACGGGCAGCAAGGACATTGTGGTCGAAGACGCCTTTATCCCGGCGTACCGGACGGTACGGGCCATCGACATCGTCGAGGGCACGACCCCGGGCCACGACAGCCTGCCGCCTACCCACAGGATGTCGTGGGGATCCATCTTTCCCAACGCCATAACCTCCGCCATCATCGGCATCGCCGAGGGGGCGGCCGGCGCCGCCCTCGACTTCCAACGGTCTCGTATCAGTATGGGTGCCGGTGGGCCGGTTGCCGGTGCGCCGGTGACCATGAGCGCCATCGGGCACGCCATTGGGGAGATCGATGCGTGCCGGGCCCAGCTGCTTCGGAACATCGGAGACCACTGGGATTGCGCACAGGCTGGCGAGGCGCCGACCGCGCTCCTCCGTGCTCGGACGCGCCGTGATCAGGTGGCGGGCAGCTGGCGGGCCACTCGGGCAGTCGACGATCTGTTCGACCTGGCCGGCGGGGGCGCCCTGCGCAAGCACACGCCCTTGCAGAAATTCTGGCGGGACGCCCATGCCGGTCTCCACCACGTCATCAACACCACCGAGAAGTCGGACCACAGCTTTGCCAGCGTCGCCATGGGCTTTGACTCTCTGGAGCCGTGGTGATCGTGCAACGCGGCGCGAGCTGACGAGCAGCAGGGGAGTCACATGCCAATACGTTCACTGGGGTACATCCGCTGGCGTACGACCAAGCTCGACGAATGGACGGCGTTCGCCACGAACATACTGGGCCTGATGCGGTCACCCGGTCCTGATGCCGATACCCGGTACTTCCGGATTGACGAGCGCCCCTACCGACTGGCCGTCGTCGAGGGTGAGACCGCCGGGATCGATGCCATCGGCTTCGAGGTGGGGGACGACCACGAGCTTGCTGCCGTGTGTCGCGACCTCGAGTCCTGGGGAGCCAAGGTCGTCCCGGCCGAGCCGGCCGAAGCCGACCGACGGCTAGTCTCCGGCCTGGCCCACTGGACCGATCCCAGTGGGATCAATATCGAGCTCTTCTATGGGCCGATCCTCGACCACGAGCCGGTCGTCACCCCGCTGGTCAGCGGCTTCGTGACCGGTGATATGGGCATGGGGCACGTCGTGGTCGGCTCCACCGCGGTGGTCGACGCGCTGATCGTTTACCGGGACGTGCTCGGCATGCACTGCCGCAACACCATGCGTCTGCACATGGTGCCCGATGTTCCGCCCATCGCCATGTGGTTCTTGGGTTGCAACCCTCGTCACCACACGCTGGGACTCATCGGGATGGAGTGGCCACAGACGATGGCCCACTTCATGGTGGAAGCGGCGTCCATCGATGACGTGGGACGGGCCTACGACCGTTGCCTCGACGCCGGTGTCCCCATCGCCATGACCCTGGGCAAGCACACCAACGATCACATGATCTCCTTCTACTGCGTGTCCCCCGACGGTGTACAGGTCGAATTCGGGTTCGGCGGCGTCCACATCGATGGCCCGGAGATGCCCTCCACCTACGAGATCACGAAGGTGAGCTTCTGGGGTCATCGCGGTCCGGGATGACTGGTCCTGTGCGCGCCGAGAGCCAAGATGGGGGCACACCATGCCTGACCCAGCAGGAGCACGACGAGATTGCCGACGCCCTGCGCCACGCGGAGGCCCGGCGGGTGGCCATCAAGCCCATCACGGTGAAGTACCCGCGGATGTCGGTGCAGGACGCCTATCTGGTGCAGCTGATCAACATTCGCGCCCGGTTGGACGCAGGGTCGACGGTGGGGGGCCACAAGGTAGGGCTCTCGTCAAAGGCGATGCAGCAGATGATGGGTGTGGACGAGCCCGACTACGGGCACTTGCTGTCGGACATGTTCATCGGACCCAGCGGAGACGTTGACACGGCCACCCTGCTCCAGCCCCGGGTGGAGGTAGAGCCGGCCTTCGTGCTCGGGGCCGACCTCCCAGCACCGGGGTGTACCACAGATGACGTCATGCGATGCACCCAGTTCGTCGCTCCCTCCCTGGAGATCATCGACTCGCGGATCGCCGATTGGACATTGACTCTGCGCGACACCATTGCCGACAATGCCTCATCGGGCCGTTTGGTCCTCGGAGATGCTCGCATTCCCATCGACGAAGTCGATCTCGGCGACATAAAGGCCACGCTGAGCATCAACGGCCGGCTCTCCGATTCGGGGAATACCAACGCCGTGCTGGGCAACCCGTTGATCGCCGTGGCCTGGCTGGCCAACAAGGTCCACGAATTCGACGTCACCCTGCAGGCCGGCCACGTCGTGCTTCCCGGGTCATGCACCCGGGCCCACGATGTGGCAGCTGGCGACACCGTGTACGCCGAATTCGAAACCCTGGGCGGCGTCTCGGCCCGGTTCCGGTAGAGGGGTAGGGACGTTGATCATGTCGGTGACAGAACCGGTGACCCGCCTGACCGCAGCCATCGTCGGTACGGGCAACATCGGGACCGATCTCCTCTACAAGCTGCAGCGCTCCAGGCACGTGGAGCCTCGCTACGTGGTGGGCATCGATCCTGAGAGCAAGGGCTTGGCGGAGGCCCGGGTACAGGGCATGGAGGTGTCCGCCGATGGCGTCGACTGGCTGCTCGACAGAAGCGAGCTGCCCGACCTGGTGTTCGAGGCCACCTCGGCTTCGGTCCATGCCCGCAATGCTCCCCGCTACCAGGCGGCGGGTATCCGCGCCATAGATCTGACACCCGCTGCCCTCGGTCCCTTTGTGGTCCCTCCGGTCAACCTGGCCGAGCACGTCGACGCCCACAACGTCAACATGGTGACCTGTGGCGGGCAGGCGACTATTCCCATCGTTCATGCCGTCACCCGGGCCGCGCGCGTTGATTATGCGGAGATCGTCGCCACCGTGGCATCGGTGTCGGCAGGCCCTGGAACCCGTCAGAACATCGACGAATTCACGTCGACCACGGCCTCGGGCGTCGAGGTACTGGGCGGGGCATCGAAGGGGAAGGCCATCATCATCCTCAATCCCGCTCACCCGCCGATGTTCATGCGCGACACCATCTTCTGCTCACTGCCCGAGGACGTCGACGTCGATGCGGTCGACGACTCGGTGCGCCGGATGGTCGCCGAGGTGGCAACCTACGTTCCCGGCTATCGCCTGCGGTCCGACCCGCAGCTCGACCGTATGCCTGACGGCACGCAGCGGATCGCCGTCTTCATCGAGGTAGAGGGGGCTGGTGACTTCCTTCCCCCGTACGCCGGGAATCTCGACATCATGACGGCGGCCGCGACCAAGGTCGGCGACGAGATCGCCAGGCACATGCAGGGAGAGCCGTTCACCGAGACGAGGGGGAACGTTCCCGATGCCCTACGCTGACGACCTCGACGTCCGGGTGACAGACACCGCGCTTCGAGACGGCTCGCACGCCGTCCATCACCAATTCACCGAGGACGACGTCACTGCCATTGTCACCGCCCTCGACGACGCCGGTGTGCCCGTTATCGAGGTCAGCCACGGTGATGGCTTGGGCGGTAGCTCGTTCAACTACGGCTTTTCGCGCACTGACGAACGACTGCTCATGTCGGCGGCCGTTCGGGCGGCCACTCGGGCCAAGATCGCTGCCCTGCTCCTTCCCGGGCTGGGTACCAAGGCAGACATCCAGGCTGCCGCCGATCTCGGTCTGTCCATCATACGGATTGCCACCCACTGCACCGAGGCCGACGTCTCCGTCCAGCATTTCGGCCTGGCCCGGTCGCTCGGTCTCGAGACGGTGGGTTTCCTCATGATGGCGCACTCCCAGTCTCCGGAAGTCCTGGCTGCGCAGGCCCGAATCATGGCCGATGCCGGCTGCCAGTGCGTGTACGTGGTGGACTCGGCCGGTGCGATGGTCCTCGAGGACGCGTCGGACCGCGTCGCTGCCGTGGTGGCCGAAGTGGGAAAGGACGCCCAAGTCGGCTTTCACGCCCACGAGAACCTGTCCTTGTCCGTGGCCAACACCGTCTTGGCCATCCGGGCCGGGGCGGTGCAGGTCGACGCGTCGACGCGTCGCTTCGGAGCTGGATCGGGAAATACCAGTACCGAGGCATTGGCGGCCGTCTTGACCAATCTCGGCATCACCAGTGGGATCGATGTTCTCAAGATCTTCGATGCTGCCGAGGACGTCGTCCTGCCCGTGATGGGCGCCGACTGCGTACTCGACCGAATGTCGCTGATCATGGGATACGCCGGGGTGTACAGCAGCTTTCTCAAGCATGCCTACCGCGCCGCCGATCGTTATCGCGTGTCGGGCGCGGAGATCCTCTTGGAGTGTGGCCGCCAATCGCTGGTTGGCGGACAGGAGGACCAGATCATCCAGATCGCCGCCGACTTGGGCCGCCGGCGAGAACTCCAGACAAGTCCGGGCACTGATGGCCGATGATGGCGAGGCTCGAGCCAGAAAGCAAAGGAATGGGGAGGGACCGTGGATGAGTTGAGCTATGAAAGCACCAGCCGGACGGTGGCGACGCCAAGAGGAAAGCTGCACTACCACGAGGCCGGCGAGGGGCCGCCCCTGGTGTTGCTGCACGGGTCCGGGCCAGGCGTCAGTGGCTGGGCCAACTTCGCCGGGAACCTGCCCCTGTTCGCCGAGCGGTTCCGAACCCTGATATTGGACCTGCCCGGGTTCGGCGGGAGCGAGGCCCCTGTCGACGGACACCCACTGTTGGATGCGCCCGCCGCAGTGGTCTCGTTCCTGGATGAGATGGGCATCGACAGCGGGGCCATCCTGGGCAATTCCATGGGCGGGGGCGTCGGCGCCAATGTGGCCGCAGCCCATCCCGAGCGAGTGACCCGGTTCGCCACTATCGGCGGAGTCGGCGTGAACGTGTACAGCACGATGCCCTCCGAGGGCATCCGCGCCCTCGTGGACTTCGTCGAGGATCCCACCCGGCCGAACCTTGTCCGCTGGATCCAGTCGATGCTCTACGACCAGGCCTATTTGACCGACGCATTGGTCGAGGAGCGTTGGAAGCAGGCCACCGCTCCCGGGGCGGTCGAATGGATGAAGAAGATGTACTCGCGCGCGGGCTCACAAGCACTGCCGGGCGTCATGTCCGGGGCCTATGGGCCGCCTCCGTGGCTCTCGCTGGGGCAGATCCAGGCGCCCACCCTGCTCATGTGGGGACGCGACGATCGGGTGTCGCCGGTCGACATGTCCATCGTCCCGATGCGGATCGTGCCCCGCTGCGAGTTGCACGTGTTCTACGACTGTGGGCACTGGGTGATGTTGGAACGCAAGGCCGAGTTCGAGAGCGTGGCGCTCAGCTTCTTCACGCGTCCCTGACCAGTAGGCACAGAGGAAAGGGCGCGTTCCGACTAGCGGGACGTGCCTCTGTTCAGTTGCTCATCGCCGTCATACGCTGCCACCGGTTCGATAGCGCAACCCGCATCGACCGCAACCCAAGCTGAAGGAGAGCGACGGTGTCCTTGAAGCCGGAAGCCATCGACCTCGCCGACGTGCTGGAGCGCCTCGAGCGCCTCGAGACGATTCGGGAGATCGAGCAGCTCAAGTACCGCTACTGGCGGGCATGCGACAGCAAGGATGTTGAAACATTCCGCGACTGTTTCGTCGAGCACGGCGCGGATATCGACTATGGCCCCATCGGATCCTGGAACGATAGGGAGGGACTGGTGGAGGTCTTCGCCACTCAGGCGCTGGCCAAGACGCCGGAAGGCAACTGGATCAACAACGACATCCACCATGGCAAGCACCCAACCATCACCCTGGTCGACAAGGAGACAGCGGTGGGGCGTTGGACGTTCCTGTTCATACAAATCCGGCGCGCTGATCAGGTCGTCGCCCAGTCGGCGATGGAGTACGACGATCGCTACGTGATGGAGAACGGCGAGTGGAAGATCCAGAAGTCACACGTCATTCCGCTGAGCGGGATGGTGTTCCCTGTGCCGGCAGGAGCCGTGATCGCTCCTGGCCCACAGGTAGCCGGTAGGTGATCAGGGCCAAGCACTGACAGGTAGGGCAGTCGGCGGAGTCGTGGCGGCGTGAGAGCGGCACGCAAACCGGCATCGACCGAGCAACGTTCAAACACACGAGTCAAGAGTCCGCATCGATGAGGGGGAGGCGTCACGTGACGAAACGACGGAAGAGGCGTGCAATTTGGCGTATCTGGACTGTCGGCGCTCTTGCGCTGGCCATGGGATTCGGGTTGGCGGTCCCGCCCGCGGCAGCCACCTCGTCGCCCGCTACGACGCCAGGGGTGACGGCAACCTCCCTCACGGTGGGTCAGATCGTCGACCTCACCGCGCCGATCCCAGGGCTGTTCGAGGGGGCCAAGGTCGGGACCGAGGCGTACCTCGCCTACATCAATTCAACCGGCGGAGTGAATGGGCGCAAGATCCTCCTCGATTCGAGAGACAGTACCTACACGTCGGCCACGGTCCAGTCGGACGTGGCTCAGATGGCCACCCAGGACTTCGCCCTGGTCGGCGGCTACTCGCTGCTCGACTCGGCCGAGCAGAGCACCATCGACGCCAACAAGCTGCCTGACGTCTCGGTTCCCATCGCCCAGTCGCTGGCCGAGGATGCCAATGTGTACTCGGCGTGGCCGGCACCGCTCAACCAGATACCCCTGGGACCCCTGAAGTACTTCGCCAAGAAGTATCCGTCGGCCGTCCAGCACGTGGGGATGATCTATGGCCAACAGACCAACCACATTGCCAGTACCTTCATCCAGGCAGCAAAGAGCGTGGGATGGAAGTTCTCCTATACCCGAGGCTACGGCGTGACCGAGACAAACTTCCTACCCGACGCGGTGAAGATGAAGGCGGCGGGCGTCCAGCTGGTCTTCGACTTCGGCAGTGGGTTCGCCGCCACCACGGCTGCCTTCCTTAAGGCGACCCAGCAGGCGTCCTTCCATCCCATCGAAGTCCAAGAGAACAATTATTTCCAGTCGCTGTACCAGCTGGCTGGTGCCTCGGCCAACGGTGCCAACTTCCCGTTCTCGTTCTCCCTGTTCGCCGGGGAGGACGCCGCCCGGAACCCGGCGGTGAGGTTGATGGACAAGTGGGTGCACAAGGTGGACCCGAGCTACACGGCCTTCTCCACCGACTCCATGTTCGGCTGGACCTCGGCGGAGATGTTCGTGGACGCCCTGAAGCAAGCGGGAACCCAGCCGACCCGAGCCTCACTGGTCGCCGCCCTCAACAAGGAGACCGCCTTCTCGGCCAGCGGCCTGCTCCCGCCGGCAAACGTGGTGGCCGGTGTCCCCAGTCAGTGCTGGTTGCTGGCCCAGATGGTCAACGGCAAATACCAGCGGGTATCCCCGTCGCCCAAGACAGGGTTCATCTGCTCGCCTGGCGGCCTCTACCAGATCCCGGGAGCGCCCAAAGCCGTCAAGCGTTGAGGCGCCGGTGAGCGAGTTCCTCAGCCTGCTGATCGCGGGCATCGTCACGGGGTCGGTGTATGCCGTCACGGCCACCGGCCTCGTGGTGACCTACAGCACGACCGGCATCTTCAACTTCGCCCAGGGCGCCATCGGGATGTTCCTGGCCTACCTGTTCTGGCAGCTGTGGCAGGCGTGGCACCTTCCGACCCTGTTGTCCCTGGCCATCTGCCTCCTGGTGGTGGCGCCCCTTGCCGGTCTGCTCATCGAGCGGTTCATCATGCGATCGCTCTACCGGGCCAGCACTGCCGTGTCATTGGTGGTCACCCTCGGGCTCATGTTGTTGTTGGTGGGGGTAGCCGAGAGCCTCTGGCCCCAGACCCAGAGCTATTCGATGCCGGAGTTCTTCTCCGGGGACCAGGTGACGATCAACGGCATCGCCATCTCCTATGAGCAGCTGTTAACGGTGGGGCTGACCCTGCTGGTTGCCATCGGGTTGCGCGTGCTCTTCACTCGGACCCGCACCGGCATCGCAATGCGAGCGGTGGTGGACGATCCTCAGCTGGCCCAACTCTCGGGGGCGTCGGCTGGCCGGGTGTCGGGAATCGCCTGGATTCTGGGCATCGTGTTGGCCGGTGCTGCCGGCATCCTGCTGGCCCCGACAACCATGAACGTCACGCAACTCACCGAGCTGGTCATCTACGGCTATGCCGCCGCCATCGTCGGTCGCCTTCGCAACCTCCCACTGACGTTCGTCGGCGCCATGGTGTTGGGGATCGCCAGTTCGTTGGCCATCGGCTACGTGCCCGCCTCTGCCGTGTCGACGGTGGTCCAACTACTGCCCATGGCCCTGTTGCTGATCGTCTTGGTGATCATGCCCGAGGAGCGTTTGCAGATCGGCCGGGTGGTGAAGGCTCGGCCGCCGCGCACCCCGACCGCCCGGCAGTCCAACGGCGGTGCCCTGGCCCTCCTCGTCCTGGCCGTAATCGTGGCCATGGTGCTCCAAGGGCCCAACCTGGCCACGTTGGGCGAGGCATTGGTCGTGGGCCTCTTGGCCCTCTCGCTCGTCCCGCTGGCTGGCTACGCCGGGCAGGTCTCGTTATGCCAGTGGACGTTCGCCGGTATCGGGGCCGTGGTCATGCACCGGGTGTTGGGCGGCGATTCCTTGGTGGGGTTGGTCGCCGCCGCCGCCGTCTGCGGGGTGGCCGGCGGGTTGGTCGCCCTTCCGGCATTGCGCCTCCGCGGCGTGTACCTGGCTCTAGCCACCGTGGCGTTTGCCGTGTTGATGGACAACACGTTCTTCACCGCCAGCTCGATCATGGGCACCGACGGCAACCTGTCGGTCGGCCGTCCGTCGCTGTTCGGCTGGCACATGACCTCGAACCGCTCCTTCGACTGCTTCTTGGCCGTGGTTCTGGCTCTGGCCATCGTGGGGGTGGGCTGGCTCCGCCGATCGGCGTTCGGTCGACGCCTGGTGGCGTTGAACGATTCACCACCGGCGTTCTCGGCCATGGGCCTGAGCGCCACGTTGACCAAGTTCTTGGTCTTTGCGCTGTCCGCCGGCCTGGCCGGCGTGGCCGGCGCCCTGTTCGGTGGGTTGGGCACCAGCGTAAACGGGGGCCAGTTCGTGTTCCTCGAATCGGCTGTCCTCTTCGTGGCCATCACCCTGGCCGGGAACACCCTCATCTCGGCCGCCGTGGTGGCCGGGATCGGTCTGGCTGTCTTCCCGGTGATCGGTTCGCACGTGCCCCAATTGTCCAACCTCAACTACGTGCTCTTCGGCCTGGGCATCGTGGCCATCGGGCGGAACCCCAACGCCATGGGCAAGGTGTACGCGGATGTCCGAGAGCGGTGGGACAGCCTCAGGCATCGAGGCAGCGGCTCCGGGCCGGCCTCGCTCCTACCCGAGGCCACCCCTTCGGTCGCCGCAGCGCCCGGAGTCGGGTCGGCGGGCATGCGTGCGTCTGACGCGGGCCCCAACGGGGATGCGATCGGCGTTGGCTGATCTCCAGGTCACCGAACTGACCGTCCACTTCGGTGGGCTGGCTGCCCTCACCGAGGTCGATCTGTCCGTTCCTGCCGGCCGGGTCACCGGGCTGATCGGACCGAACGGGGCGGGCAAGACGACGCTGTTCAACGCGGTCACCGGCATGGTCAAACCCAAGATGGGCCGCGTGAAGCTCGACGGGCGGGACATCACCCGGCTGCGTCCCCACCAGCGCGCCCGGCGCGGCATCATCCGGACGTTTCAGCGCATCGAGCTCTTCGGCAGCCTGTCGGCCCACGAAAACGTGCAGGTGGCGATGGAACGCCGTCGCGGTGGAAAGCCCGACGGGCCTCTCCGCAGCGCCGGCGACCTGTTGGCCTGGGTGGGGCTATCGCAGGTGGCCCATCAACCGGCGGACCTGCTACCCACTGGCCAGGCGCGCCTCTTGGAACTGGCCCGGGCTCTGGCCGCCGGCCCTCGGGTGCTCCTCCTCGACGAACCGGCCTCGGGGTTGAGCGAGTCCGAGACGTCCGAGTTGGCGTCGGTGTTGCGCCAGCTGGCCTCCGACGGGCTTGGGGTGCTGCTGGTCGAGCACGATATGAGCCTGGTGATGTCGGTGTGCGCCGAGGTCTCGGTGCTCGAGTTCGGCCGGATTATCGCCGTCGGTGAGCCGTCTACGGTGCAAGAGCACCCGGCTGTGCAGCTCGCATATCTGGGTTCGCCCGGAGCACCTCTGGAAGTGAAGCCTGTTTCCGACAGTCCGGCCGGACCAGGCGCCTCGAACCCATCGGTCAGCTCGAACGGCCCAGCGCGTCCCGCCTCCTCAGCCGGACCAGATGGCCCAGCCGATGAGCCGGTGGCGGATGCCATCACGGTGACGAACCTGTCGGCCTCCTACGGACGGATCGAGGTGGTCCACGATGTGACCTTTGCCGTGCCCAAAGGGTCCGTGTTCGCCCTGGTCGGTCCCAATGGCGCGGGCAAGTCCACCCTGTTGAAGGTGCTGAGCGGGTGCAAGGCACCGGCTTTGGGGCGGGTGGTGGTCGACGGCATGGAGATCACCAAGCCCATTGCCCGACGACTGGCTCGCCGAAAGGTGTGCACCCTGCCCGAGGGTCGTGCCATCTTCCCCAACCTCACGGTGCGGGAGAACCTGCGCATGTTCACCTTCCGGGGGAGAGACGTCCTCCTGTCCGCGGTCGAGGAGCAGTCCTTCGAGCAGTTCCCGGTGCTGAAGGAGCGGTCGAGCCAGCTGGCCGGGCGCCTTTCGGGAGGCGAGCAGCAGATGCTGGCGATCTGCCGGGCCCTGGCCACCCAACCGAACGTGCTGTTCCTCGACGAGTTGTCGATGGGCCTTGCTCCGACCATCGTGGCCCAGCTCTACGGCGTCCTGGCAGATCTTGGGGCCCGTCGCCAGTTGACCATTGTGGTGGTCGAGCAGTTCGCCAGCTTGGCCCTACAGGTCGCCGACCGGGCGGGCGTGATGATCGGTGGGCGGTTGGTGCACGTCGGTCAGCCCGATGAAATCGCCGGTGTCCTGGCCGGTGCCTATCTCGGATCGAAAGGAGTGACATGAGGTTCAGCATCTCCCTGTTCGCTAGCGATCGAGGCCTGACACCGGCCGCCGCGGCCCAGGCTGCAGAGGAGCGGGGCTTCCACGCGCTGTACGTCCCTGAGCACACCCATATACCGGTGGCCAGATCCACGCCCCATCCCGAGACCCAAGACGAGTCGCTACCCGACGACCGCTACATGCGGACGCTGGACCCTTGGGTCTCGCTAGCTTCGGCCGTTGAGACCACGTCCCGGATCCGCCTGGGTACTGCCGTGTCACTCCCGGTCGAGCACGACCCCATCTCGCTGGCCAAGACGATTGCCACCGTAGACTTCTTGTCGGGCGGGCGGGTGAACTTGGGTGTCGGATTCGGCTGGAATCTCGACGAGATGGCCGACCACGGCGTCGACGTCAAACGGCGTCGCGCCGTCCTGGCCGAGTGGCTGTCGGCCATGGAGGCCTTATGGACGCAGGAGGAAGCCAGCTTCGATGGCGAGTTCGTCTCCTTCGGCGCTAGCTGGGCGTGGCCCAAGCCCATTCAGACCCCCCGAGTGCCCATCCTGGTCGGTGCTTTCGGGACCGAGCGGACCTTTCGGTGGATCGCCGAGCATGCCGACGGGTGGCTTACGACCCCCATCGAGGAGGGACTGCCCGAGTCGTTGGCTTCGCTACGCCAGGTCTGGGCGGAGGCCGGCCGACTGGGCCCGCCTCAGGTGGCCCTGATGGGTGTGGAACCCACCGACGAGAGTGTCGGCGAGCTGGGCGGCCTTGGGGTCACCGAGATGGTGCTCGGCCTACCCGACGACGACGGTGGCGGGGCCCTCGCCTTCCTCGACGATAGGGCCCACCTGGTGGAGCAGTGGTCGGAGCCGACCCACATGGACGGGGCCCGACCATGACCGATCGGGTGGCAGTGGTCACGGGCGCCAGCCGGGGCGTCGGCAAAGGGATCGCCCAAGCCCTCGGTGGTGCCGGCTACGTGGTCTACGTCAGCGGGCGGAGCAGCGGGGTCCCCACAGACCCCGTCGGCGGGACGATCGAGGAGACGGCCGCGGCCGTTACGGCCCGCGGTGGCCAGGGCGTGGCGATAGCTTGCGACCACACTGACGACGCTCAGGTGCAGTCCCTGTTCGAGCGGGTCGAGGCCGAGCACGGCCGGCTCGACTTGCTGGTGAACAACGTCTTCGCCGGGCCCTACGACATCGCTCCCGACGTGCCGTTCTGGGAACGCCCCCTGTCCGACTGGGAGGTATCCATCGACGTCGCACTCCGGGCGCACTTCGTCGCCAGCGTGTTCGCGGCCCGGAACATGGTCCGGCAGGGCTCGGGCATTATCGCCAACATCTCGAGCTTCGGCTCCCGTAATCCGATGTTCTCGGTGCCATACGGCATCTCCAAGGCCGGAGCGGACAAGATGGCTCGCCACATGGCCACCCAATTGAACGGAACCGGTGTGATCGCGTTGTGCCTCTGGCTTGGTCCCGTTCGAACCGAACGCGTGTTGTCATCGGGGGCCGACTCCATCGAGGGGTTCGACCTGTCTACGTTCGAGTCGCCGGAGTTTCCCGGTCGGGTCCTGGCCGCCATTGCCGACGACCCCGATAAGGCGAGGCAGAACGGCCAGGTGCTCATCGCCGCCGAGGCGGCCGTCCACTACGGCGTTGTCGATGTTGATGGGTCGTCACCGCCATCGTTGCGGACCGTCCTAGGCAATCCGGAGCTCTCGTAGGGCGGCCTCGCCTCTGGCGCCTCATCGCCCTGGGCGTCCTCCGTCAATCCGGTCACACCGAGGCTCCGCCGCCAGGTCCGTCAGTTGGGGAATCCTCGCTGCCGGCCAGCACAGGGGACGCTCGGCATGGACCACCCGCACCAGTCCGGCGTTCGCATGGAGCCACTGGGCAGCCACGGCACGGTCCTGGTCGTGGTGGGCCGTGACGCCGTCCACAGCGGTGCAGTTCGGGCCAGCCGGCCCCGGATCGGGGAACAGTGTCTCGTTCTCGACCAAGAGGCCGCTATGTAGCTCGACAGTCCCCTCGCCGGTTATCTCGAGCACCAGGCGACCAGCGGCCCGGAACGCCTCGGTTCGCCGGTGTCTGACAATGGCGTTGCGCAGACGCGTGGCCTCGTCTCGAACCGCGGCTGCCTCCTCGTATCGCTGGGCGGCAGCGTGGGCAGCCAGCTCCATCATCAACGGGGACAACAGCTCGGCCGGTTCGATGCCGGCGTCGAGGCTGGATTCGATACGCCTTCGCCGCCTCCTGCGATCTGTTGCCAGCCCTGGGGACCCAGCGGCCGCCCCGGCCCCCGCCCGACGGACCGCGAGCAGCGCC
>CAWAFL010000004.1:0-30189 GCA_963781305.1 uncultured Acidimicrobiaceae bacterium | reverse complement strand
CTGCCCTCTCACGAACACGACATCGCTCCGAAGCCGCAGCCGATCAGCCAAGTATCAGTAGTGCATCGTCTTGCAACGGTGGCCATTGGCCCTGCTGGCGATGGTAGGCGCGGTGGCCGCTCTCGTGAATCGGCGAGCGTTCGGGCTACTGAGAGCCGGCTTTCCTAACCGATTCTGCATCGTCGGGCCGGCTGATGAGCATCAGCTGATCCCCCGAACGGAGGACCGTCGAGCCCGAGGGAACAACCAGACGGCCGTCTCGCCGTATCGAGGTGATGACAGAGCCCACAGGCAGATTCGCCTTCTCTACCGAGTGGCCTGCCAGCCGTGACCCCGGTCCAATTTCCACTTCGGACGTACTTGAGATCGCGTTGATGTCACTCACCCGACGGAGGCTTGTCAACAATCCCGAGTGGTACCCGCGAACGAGGTCAGAAATAGACAGCGTCCCAACCACCTGACGGTCGTCGTCGAGAACGGGAACCCAACGATGCGAAGTGCCCATCAAAGCGTCTAACGCGTCGTCGAGTTGACGGGAAACGTTTATGGACGGCGCACTTCTGTCTACGGAGCCCGTGACATCAATCGCCTCGGCAGCAACGACGTCGTCAAGGTCAGCTAGGGATACCGTGCCCTCGAATCGGCCGTGCGCGTCGACTACGGGTGCGCCTCGCGCTCCCACAGCGATAATCGCCTCTCTCGCCTCACCAACATCGGATGCATCGTCGAGCACGAGTTTCGGGAGAGCCATGGCATGGCGCACTGGCACATTGGCCAGTAAGGGCATACCGGTCAAGATCCGTTGGGCCGGGGCGTCGCCTCGGCTCTTGAGCTGGCTGCGATAGATGGTGTCGTCGTTCCGCCGCACGATAAACCAGGCGAGTCCGACGGCGATCATGGCCGGGGCGAGTATCGAGATAGTCCCCGTCATCTCCGAAACCATCACCATCACGGCCAGAGGAGCCCTTGAGATGCTCCCGAAGCAGCACATCATCCCGACGACGACGTAGGGAACCGGGTTGTGGCCCATGGACGGCACGATCGGCTCGAAGAGCCGCCAGACGGACGCCCCAATAAATGCCCCGATCACCATGCCCGGACCGAAGATGCCGCCAGAGCCACCCGACCCGATGGAAAGGCCCGTGGCCAGGATCCGGGCAAACGGCAGCAAGAGGACGATCCAGAGCGGCAACGACAGCAGCTGCCGACCCAAGCCTGCCTGTATCCAGCCATAGCCGGTTCCCAGGACCTCCGGGATAATGAGGGCCATCCCCCCGACCATCAGCCCCCCGATGGCCGGCTTGGTCCATCGTGGCAGCTGCACCCTCTCGAAAGCGTCGGCGATGCCGTAGAAGCCCTTGGCATACAGCAGGCCGAATAGGCCGCCGAGGATACCGATCAGTGCGAACCACAGGAGGTGGGCGGGATCGGTGAAGTGGTAGGCGCCATTGAAGCCGAACAACGGCTGGAACCCGACCACCGACGCGAAGATGACGTAACCGACGATCGAGGCGATGAAGCTGGGCAACAGGGCCTCGACGTCGAAATCATCGCGATAGAGGATCTCAGTGGAAAGAATGGCACCCCCGAGTGGAGCGCCAAAAATGGAGCCGATCCCCGAACCCACACCGGTGGCCACGGCGATCCGGGCGTCGGCGGGGCTCAGATCGAGCCCTCGGGCCAGCAGGGAGCCCATGCCGGCGCTGATCTGTCCAGTGGGACCCTCCCGGCCTCCGGACCCTCCCGATCCGATGGTCAGCGCGGAGGCCACTATCTTGACCAGTACGGCGCGAAATCTGATGCCCCGGGGATTGTGGTGGATGGCGGAGATGGCTGCATCCGTCCCGTGACCTTCGGCTTCGGGTGCGATCCAATAGACGAGCAAGGCTCCGAGCAGTGCACCTAGACCCACGACCAAAGGGAGAGCCCACGGTCGAGTAAACGAAGCAGACGCCGCGTGGCCCCCCTCACCCAAAGGCGTAGGGACTTGGTAACCGGCAAGCACTCCTAAGAAGAAGTGGGTAGCCGCCACCAGTGCCTCGTAGAAAACTATGGCGCCGACGCCCGCGCTGGCACCGATGACCACGCCGAGGATGAGCCACTTCTGAAGGTAGGAAGCGCCCGACAGCCAAGCTGAACATTTGGCACCCGTTGCCCGCAGCCACAGCTGGACACCCGATAACTCGCGCCTGGGCAGATCGGCTAGAGGTCCCATCCCGCGCTCCAGCTCTGTTCGGGCACCTCGCCGGCCGCCTTGGCCAGCGCTTGTAGGGACTGGACGAGGGCGGCCTGCTCCTTCGCGGGAATAGACGTGAGCAGGTCGGCGATCGCCTTGCGCCGGCGCTCGGTTACCGAGTCCACCAGTTGACGACCCGGACTGGCCAAGGCCACCCTGATCTGGCGTCGGTCGCCCCGATCATGCCGTCGTTGCACCAGCCCCTTGCGCACCAATCGATCGCACATCCGCGTAGCGGTCGGCGGCGTCACCTCGATGGCAGCGGCAAGGGCAGCCAGGCTTTGAGGGCCTCGTGAAGCGAGGACCACCAGGGTCCGGTACTGCGTCAGCGTCACCTCCTCGGCGACGTCACCGAGCGAACGGGCGGCGACCGCCACCAACACCCGGCTGGCACTCAAGACTGCGTCGACCACCGTTTCTGGGTCCGTAAAAGGGGGTGGAGATACTTTCATTAGGTAATGATTGTATCGACTAATTGATCGAGTGGGCCATCCGCTGGGCGTCTCGAAGGTGGCGGCCGACTCTTCACGGGACGTGAGCCGGTCCTACCCTGGCAAGGCGTCCTGCGCCCTGGTCATCGTGCCTCTAGGCATGTCCTGGCCTCTGGTGGTCGCCCGATGTTCTCGTACACTCCGATAGCGGCAGCGGAATCACGGCGCTTAGGGACGTTCAAATGGTGCCGCAACTTCTTCCTGGGTGTCGGGGTCGGCCAGGATGAGAAGTTCGTCGCCGGCCAGCAATTCGGTCCCACCGCGCACGGGCATGGCTTGGCCGTCGCGCACGACGAGACTGATCCAGGCGTGGCCGGGTAAATCAGCAAGGTCCTTGATGGTGCAGCCATCAGCGGCCGATCCAGGCTGAACGGTGAGCCGTTGGACGCCTTCGGGCTCATCTCGCAGCCGCACTCCGAGCGCCCAAGGCTCCGGCTCGACGGTGTGCATCGGAACGCGCAACAGGCGAGCGACAGTGGGCACGAGACTTCCTTGCACCACGACCGAGAACACGACGACCACGACAATTATGCCGTAGAGGCGTTTCGCGTCGGGCACGTGAGCCGCAACGAGGAAGCTCCCGAGCAAGATCGGCACGGCCCCCTTGAGGCCGGCAAAGAGCACAAAACTCCGCTCGTTCCGCTTCAGGCGGGCGGGGATCAGGCACAACCCAACCAGGACCGGCCGGATGACGAACGCAAGCGCCGCTCCGAGCAGGAGTCCGGGGACCCACACGTCGGCCTGGGCGATCTCAGCAAGGTCGACGGTCAGTCCCAGGACGAGGAAGGCGACGATCTCGGCGAGACTGGCCAGCGCCGCGTGGAATCGTTCGATGTCTCCCTTGTACGGTGCACGTTCGTCGCCCAGCACGATCCCGGCAACAAAGACTGCAAGGAAACCTGATCCGTGGGCGAGAGTGGCAATGCCGTACAGCACCAGCGCGCTGGCCAGGGTCCGCAGGGGATAGAGCCCCTCGCTCGGCAGTGGCAATCGGCGCATGAACCACAACAGAGCACGACCGCCGATGACACCGACTGCCGTGCCAACGCCCATCTGCAGTAGGAAGTCGCCACCGACGTAAGCGAACGCGCCGCCACTGAGTCCACCGGCCGTGATGAGACTGGCCATCAAGGCGATCCCGACCGGGTCGTTGGCCCCAGACTCACCTTCGAGGATGGTGCCGCTTGGGCCCGAGACCTCGCGCCGCCCAAGCACTGAGAACACCACCGCCGGATCCGTCGGTGCCACTGCCGTGGCCACGAGCAGCGATACGTACCAGGCCAGCCCGAACGCCACGTGCACGAGCACGGTTCCGGCAGCCACGGTTGCGAAGGTGCCGACAACGCCCACCACGGCGATGGGGGCGGCCGCCGACCGGAACCGGGACCAACCGATGTGCATCCCCCCGTCGAACAGGATGCAAAGAAGGGCAACGGTCACGATTCGCTCCACCGTCCGCGTTTGCGGCGCGTGCAGCGCTGGAATGACCTTCACGGCGACGGCCGCGCCCACCAGGAACAACGCGGGCGATGGGATGGCTACTCGATCAGTCAAGCGGTTCGACAACACCGCGACCAGCCCGACGCCCGCTGTCAGCAGCACTAGAAGGGCGAACGGCTCGGTATCGGTCACGGCGGTGCTCCCCAGGGCGGGATCGACTATGTCATTGCCGACCAGACTTCCCGGCGCACCACAAGCGACCCTAGCCGTTGCTGGGAGACCGTATGACCGCTAAACCGTGACCGCATCGATGACTGCTCCACGAAGGGAAGATGCCAAACCCCACGTGTTACCGAAGATGGGAGAGCGCCGTGTTCAGCTGCAGGACGTTGATATAGCTGCTTCCCAGGAAGCCCCACTGGGCGCTATTGCTCTCCTTGTTGATAAGTGCGCGCAGGGCTGACGGAGCAATTCCGGTCGCTTTGGAAACCATGGGTATCTGGACCAGGGCATCGGCCGGCGTGATGTCGGGGTCGTAGCCGCTGCCTGAGGTGGTCACGAGGTCCGGAGTCGGATTCACTCCCAGCTTGTGCCAATAGGCGACGAGAGCCTTCGTATTGGCCAGGAGGACCTTGGATCGCGGGCCCAGGTTGCTCGCCCCAGACTCACCGCTGTTACCGTTCGCCACCAACGGGTTGTCTCCCCCGGCGACGTCCTGCTTGGGGTCGGCAGCGTATGGGCCGGTATCGTCCGGACGCCCGTGGAAGAACCTGGGGCTTGACCAGTTCTGGCCGATGAGCGTCGAGCCGTTGGCGGTGATGGATCCGTCGGCCTGACCGCGAAAGAAGAGCTGGGCCACACCGGTACCGACCAGCGCGTATACGAAGCCGAAGAACACGAGACAGATCACGGCCATGACCAGAGAGCGGCGGAGGTGTATGAGCATCAGGTGTCCTCCATCAGTAGGCGTGCAGTGCGACGAGTATGAGATCAATGAGCTTGATGAAGATGAAGGGGACGATGATCCCGCCCACCCCGTAGATCCACACGTTTCGACGCAATATGGAGGCGGCTCCAGCGGCTCGGAACTTGACGCCACGTAGGGCAAGGGGGATCAGGGCCACAATAACGAGCGCATTGAAGATGACGGCGGAGAGCACGGCGCTTTGAGGGCTGTGCAGCTTCGTGAAGTTGAGCGTGTTGAGTTGTGGGTAGGTGGCAATGAACAGCGCCGGGATGATGGCGAAGTACTTGGCCACGTCGTTGGCGATGGAGAAGGTTGTGAGCGAACCCCGGGTGATAAGGAGCTGCTTGCCGATCTCGACGACGTCAATCAGCTTGGTCGGGTTGGAGTCAAGGTCGACCATATTGCCGGCTTCCTTGGCGGCGGTCGTGCCCGTGTTCATGGCCACCCCGACATCGGCCTGGGCCAGGGCGGGCGCGTCGTTCGTGCCGTCACCGGTCATGGCAACCAGCTTCCCGCCCTCTTGCTCGGTTTTGATCAGCGCCATCTTGGCCTCGGGAGTGGCCTCGGCCAGAAAGTCGTCGACACCGGCTTCCTGGGCGATGGCCGCCGCGGTCAACGGATTATCCCCGGTGATCATCACCGTTCGGATGCCCATCTGGCGCATCTCGTCGAACTTCTCGCGGATACCCTGCTTCACCACGTCCTTCAACTCGATGACCCCGAGGATGTCTTGCCCGTCGGCCACCACCAAGGGCGTGGAACCAGCCCGTGAAATGCCATCCACAATTCCGTCGAGATCGGTGGGAACGGTCCCACCCTGCTCGGTGACCCAGCGTTTGACAGACTCGGCCGCGCCCTTCCGGATCTGTCGCTGACCGATGTCAAGTCCCGACATGCGGGTAGTGGCCGAGAAGGGCACGAAGGTATGGTCAGCTTCGAGCTGCCGCTCGCGGATGTCGAAGCGCTCTTTGGCCAAGACCACGATGGAGCGGCCCTCGGGCGTCTCGTCGGCTAGCGACGCCAGTTGCGCAGCGTCGGCCACGTCCTGTTCGCTGTGGCCGCCCACCGGAACGAACTGGGACGCCATGCGGTTTCCGAGGGTGATGGTGCCCGTCTTGTCCAAGAGCAGCGTCTGCACGTCGCCTGCCGCCTCAACCGCCCGGCCGCTCATGGCCAGCACATTGCGTTGCACGAGGCGGTCCATGCCGGCGATACCGATGGCAGACAGCAACGCCCCAATGGTGGTGGGGATCAGGCAGACCAGCAGTGCGACCAGGACGACGACCGAAACGCTCGCCCCGGCATAGTGGCCGAAGGGTTGGAGGCTGACGACCACGGGGAGGAACACGATCGTGAGTACTGCCAGCAGGATGGTGAGTGCGATCTCATTGGGGGTCCTCTGCCGGTTAGCCCCTTCCACCAGCGTGATCATCCGGTCGATGAAGGTGTCGCCGCGCTCAGCGGTAATCCGCACCACGATGCGATCCGACAGGACCTTCGTCCCTCCTGTCACCGCGGACCGGTCACCACCAGACTCTCGGATCACCGGGGCCGACTCACCGGTGATAGCTGACTCGTCGACCGAGGCGATGCCCTCAATGATCTCACCGTCGGAGGGAATCAGATCGTTGGCCTCGCAGACGACAACGTCCCCCTTGGCCAGCTCGGCGGCGGCGACCAGTTCCTCGGAGCCGTCAGGGCGCAGCCGGCGGGCCTCGGTCTCGGTTCGCATCCGGCGGAGCGTGTCGGCCTGGGCCTTACCCCGCCCCTCGGCCATCGCTTCGGCAAAGTTGGCAAAGATCACCGTCAAGAAGAGCCAGATGGTGATGGACCAGGTAAATTTGCTGGTCTGGGCGATGGCCTCGATGAGGGTGATGATCGTGCCCACAAGCACCACGAACATGACAGGATTCTTGATCTGGGTTGCCGGGTTCAGCTTGAGAATCGCATCGATCAGGGCCCGGCGCAGAATCTGGCGATCGAAGAGGCCGCGCGCTTGGGCGACACCATGTGCCCCGGTACTCGGTTCCGGTTGTGTGGCCACCATTGTCATCAGAAGAACGTCCCGTGGCTCAGCTGCTCAACGATGGGTCCGAGGGCGATGGCGGGGAAGAAGGTGAGGCCACCGATGATCACGATCACTCCTATGGTAAGACCGACGAATATGCCGTTGTCAGTACGGAAGGTCCCGAGCGATGTGGGAACGACGTTCTTGGCGGCAAGCGCGCCACCAAGCGCCAACGCAGGAATCATGATGGCGAACCTGCCGAGCAGCATGTCAACCGCCCCGATGGTGTTGTAGAAGGCCGAGTTACCGGTCAGGCCGCCGAAGGCAGAACCGTTGTTGTTACCCTGCGACGTCAGGCCATAGAGGATCTCGGTAAACCCGTGGGGGCCGGAATTCAGAGGACCGGCCCTCCCGGCTGCTATCGACACGGCGATAGCGGTGAAGACGAGCACGATGATAGGCATGACCAGGGCCGCAAGCCCAGCGAGTTTGACCTCCCTGGCCTGGATCTTCTTGCCCAGGTACTCGGGTGTTCGCCCGATCATCAGGCCGCCGATGAACACAGCGATGATGGCGTATATGAGCAGCGTGTAGAGACCACTCCCCGTGCCCCCAGGCGTCACCTCCCCGAGCATCATGCCAGTCAACAACCCCATCCCCCCGATGGGGGTGAACGAGTCGTACGAGGCATCGGCCGAGCCCGTCGACGTGTTGGTCGACGCCACCCCGAACAGGGCGGTCGATGTGTCGCCGAAGCGCACCTCTTTGCCTTCGGTGTTGCCGGTGGTCGAATGCACTCCGGCGGCGACGACCGCCGGGTTATTTTGGTGCTCGGCGTAGCTGGTGTAGCCCACCCAGACCCCGAAGATGATCACCATGGCGGCCAACAGGGCCGCACCATGGCGAATGCTTCCCACCATCTTTCCGAACGTATAAGTGAGGGCAAACGGAATGGCCAGTAGCAGGTAGATCGACAGCCAGTTGGTGAGACCAGTCGGGTTCTCGAATGTCGTCGCCGAGTTGGCGTTCAAGAATCCTCCTCCGTTGGTCCCGGTTTGCTTGATCGACTCCATGAACGCGATCGGCCCTCGGGGGATGGTTTGGGTGACACCGTTCAGCGAGTTGTGGATCGTGACCGTTCCCGCAAGGGTCTGCACCCCGCCCTCGGCGACGAAGATAATCCCGGCGATGAACGCCATTGGAAGCAGGATGTAGAGCAGGCACCGGGTGATGTCGACCCAGAAGTTCCCGATCGTTGGGGAATTCCGACGGGCAAATCCTCGGACCAGCACGATGGCCACGGCGATGCCGACGGCGGGAGAGACGAACTGCTGTACGGTGAGCGCGCCCATTTGAGAGAAATACGACATAGTCGTCTCGCCGCCGTAGTTCTGCCAGTTCGTGTTGGTCACGAACGAGGAAGCGGTATTGAAGCTGAGTGCCTGGGGCACGGCGCCGAGGTGCTGTGGGTTGAGCGGAAGTGATCCCTGGATGCGGATGATCACGTAGGTGAAGGCGATCGAGACAGCCGAGAAGATGATGACGGCGCCGGCATACCGCTTCCAGGTCTGCTCCTGCTCCGGGCTGGTCCTCAGAAGCCGGTAGACCGGTCGCTCGGCCCACCCGAAGAAGTGCACGCGTCCGTCGAAGACGGCGGCCATGTACGACCCCAGGTATCGCCAGGTCAGGCCCAAGGCGACGACCAGGGTGACGATCGTCCAGGTGAACCCCATCTAGAATTTCTCGGGCTTGAACATGGCGAAGCCGAGATAGAGAAACATCACGATGGCGACGGCGAGCAGGAGGCCCTGAGTGACCGTCATACCCGATCCAACGCCCAGATCAGACCGAGCATGACCGCCACGAAGACGATGATGCCGATCGCTACGAGGAAATCTGCCATGGGACGAGTATCTTCCGATCCCTCTTAACAGAATCTGAACAGGAGCCCGTAGACCTTAAAATTTTCTTAACAAGGCTGCTCATCTCGGCTGGCGCCGCCATTTCGTACGACAATGGGCAGGTGCGCAAAGCTCTTGTCGGCTCGATCGTGGGAATCGTCCTATCGGTTGGTCTCGGTGCCCTCATGGTGCCTTTTCGCTCCCATCTGAGTATCGCCACGGCGGCCCTGATCTTGGTCGTGCCCGTCGTTGTGGGAGTGATCGTCGGCGAGTTCGTCGGGGGCGTGGTGAGCGTGGCCGCCGGATTCCTCGTCTACGACCTCGCCTTCGTCCCCCCCTATTACGCGATGTCCGCCGGCAGGGCCGAGGACTGGGTGGCTCTTGGCGTCTACGTGGTCGTGATGCTGCTCGTGGCTCGGGTCGTGGCCGGCATGGAGTCGGCACGGTCCCAAGCCCAGAGACGAGCGGTCGAGACCCATCGCCTCTTCGACTTGTCCCAGCTCTTGGTGGAGGACCGGTCGGTCGAGGATCTGCTCAAGACGATCGTCCGCACGGTGGGTTCCGTGTTCGACATCCCTGGCGTATCGCTCCTGGTGCCTGAGCATGGTCGGTTGTCAATTGCGGCCTCAGACGGCAAAGCGCTGTCAGAGTCGGAGATCCACCAGCTTGATCCGCACTCCGGCCTTCCCGTCAGCATCGGCACGGCCCCTGGATCTCCGGACGCGATGCGAACCTTGGCACTGTCTGCTTCGGGTCGCCCAGTGGGCATACTGGCCATGCGGGGAATGCCGGCCTCTGACGTAGACAGGGCGCTCCTTCGCACGTTTGCCAATCACGCCGCATTGGCGCTCGAACGAGCACAGCTACGGGAGCAGGCGATGCGCTCGGAATTGCTGGAGGAGGTCGACCGACTACGGCACGCGCTCATGGGGGCGGTGTCGCACGACCTGCGGACACCGTTGGCCACGATGAAGGTCGCCGCCTCGACACTCTACGATTCCGCCATCTCCCTCTCCGACGCCGACATGCACGAACTGCACGGCCTCATCGAAGTCGAGACCGATCATCTCACCCGCTTGGTAACCAGTCTTCTCGACATGACGCGCTTCGAGGCCGGCGTACTGGAGATCCAGCGGTGCCCCAAATCGGTCGCCGATCTCGTCAATGAGGCCGTTGACACCCTGCACTCCTCGCTCGGTGAGCGTCCCGTCCAACTGCTGATTCCGAAATCCATCCCCGACGTCGAAGTCGACCAGCTTCTGATGGGACAAGTGCTGGTAAACCTCCTCGACAACGCCAATCGCCATGCCCCCCCGAACAGTCCGATCACGGTGAGCGCCGAGGTCCGAAACGATCGAATCGCGCTCTCGGTCGCAGACCACGGACCAGGGGTTCCGTCTCTCGAGCGCGAGGCAGTCTTCGATCGGTTCGTCCGATTCGACACAGGAGGGCGAGCGGGCATGGGCCTGTCGATCGCCAAGACGTTCGTGGAAGCGCACGGCGAGCAGATCTGGGTCGATGATGTCCCCGAAGGCGGGGCCCGCTTCGCCTTCACCCTGCCCCTGGTCGCAAGCAACGGCGTCAGGCCATAACGGAGATGGCCAAGGTCCTCGTCGTTGATGACGACTCGTCGCTCCTGCGGGCGCTGCGGCTCGGCCTCCAGGCCGGCGGTCACCAGGTGATTACGGCGGCGAATGGCGAGCAGGGCATCTCTCAGACCGCCCTGGCCACTCCTGACGTGGTCGTGCTCGACCTGGGCCTTCCCGACATCGATGGACTCGCGGTCTGCAAGAGGATCCGCCAATGGAGCGACGTGCCGATCATCATTCTCTCGGCCAGCGGCACCGAGGACCGGAAGGTCGCCGCCCTCGATGGTGGAGCAGACGACTACGTGACCAAGCCGTTCGGTATGGCGGAGCTGGAGGCCCGCATCCGCGCTGCACTGCGCCACGGTAAGGCTGAACCAGAGGAGCAGGTGCCTGCGAATGTCTCGCTCGGCCTGCTGGAGATCGACCTCGTGCACCACGAAGCTCGTCTTCAAGGGGTTACCGTCGCCCTCACGGCAAAGGAATTCGAGGTGCTGTCATTTCTGGCGCGCCACGTGGGAAGGACGTGCACGCACCAGATGATCCTCGCTGCGGTCTGGGGCACCGGCTATGGCCAGGAGGCCCAGTACGTGCATGCCTACGTCCATCGACTGCGACAGAAGCTCAACGATCGTGCGGGCACGCTGATTCAATCGGCACCCGGCGTCGGCTACAGCCTCCGTCCCAATCAGGGGATCTCGACATGATCCGTCCGTTCGCCAGGCGAGCGTCGTCCCGGTCGGCAATCCTTGTCGGTCTGATCCTCTGCGCTGCTGTGGCTCTTCTCGCCTGTGGTTCCGGGTCATCCGCGGCTGCCGTGCCGACAACAACCGGTCCGGCGCGCCCGTCGCCGACAACCACACAAGCGCCGGCCGATATCCCACAAAAGGTGATCGCCGATTATCGCGGCATGTGGGCCGACCTCGTGTCCGCAGCGCGAACCTCGGACTACCAATCGGCGCGCCTGCCCCGGCACGCCTCGGGTGACGCCCTGAACCTCTTGGTGGAGGGCCTGGCCAAGGACCAGGAGCTCGGCATAGTCACTCGGGGCAAACTGGTCCTCCAACCCCACATCACCTCTCTGACACCTGCGGGGAATCCGACCAAGGCAACGGTTACCGACTGTTTCGACAACACTCATTGGATCGAGTACAAGACCAGCGGTGGATTGGAGAAGAACGCTCCCGGCGGACGTCGCTCAACCACGGCAGACCTGGTACGGATGGGCAGGACCTGGAAGGTGACCCAGCTGACGATACGAGCGACAGGTACCTGCTGAGCAACGTTCGTGGTGGCGAACAAGCGGACTTGATGTCTAAGCATCCAAGCGGATGAGGTCTTCATACGTCTCGCGGCGGGTGACGACCCGGAAACGACCGTCACCAACGAAGACGATCGGTGGACGCGGGACCTTGTTGTAGTTGGAGGCCATGGCGTAGCCGTATGCGCCGGTCATCGGCATGGCCAACACGTCCCCGACCACGGTGTCCTCCGGAAGCCATCCATTGCGGACGAGGATGTCGCCTGACTCGCAGTGCTTACCGGCCACGGTCACCTTCATCGGACGGGGTGCCGCGGTCTCCCGCGGGATGAATGCCTCATAGGCGCTGTCATAGAGGGCAGGGCGGAGATTGTCGCTCATGCCACCATCGACGCTGACATAGGTCCGTTCGCCCGCCGCCGTGGTAAGCGGAACCGACTTGATGGTACCAATCGTGTAACACGTCACCGCCGCGGCGGCGGCAATGGCGCGTCCGGGCTCGGCCGTGATCCTGACCGAGCCCGGGACCCCGGACCTCCGGCAGGCCTGTCGGATAGCCATGCCCCAGTCGGACAGTGACGGAGCCCGTTCGTCGCCGCCCGTGTACGTCACGCCGAGACCGCCGCCAACACAGAGCTCGGTGAGGCCTGCCGCCCGCACGAGATCGGCCAACGTGGTGATCGTTCGGCTGATGGCGGAGAAGTCGAGGATCTGGCTCCCGATGTGAGTGTGCAGGCCGACAAGGTCAAGGGGGCCAAGAGCGAGGCGGGCGATGGCCTCGTTTGCCGCCCCCGACGAAAGTGAAAAGCCGAACTTTGAGTCCTCCTGACCCGTAGCTATGGACGGGTGGGTGCAAACGTCGGTGCCAGGGTTGATCCGGACCAGCACCCGGGGTTTCTGCGAGCGCTCGAGCCGCCTCGATCTCGTCGAACGAGTCCACCACGATCCGACCGACGCCGACCACCAGGGCGAGAGCCAGTTCGTCCGGTGACTTGTTGTTTCCGTGCAAGACCAGGCATTCCGGGGGCACGCCGGACCGAAGCGCTATATACAACTCACCCCCGGAAGAGACGTCGAGCATCATGCCCTCTTCGTGCGCGAGAGTCGCCATCGCCCGGCAGAGGAACGCCTTCGATGCGTAGGCAACCCCCTCGCCGAAGACCCGGCGCGCTTCCCGGCACCGTGACCGAAGGTGTTGCTCGTCGTAGACGAAGACCGGAGTACCTACCTCTTCAACAACGGTAAGCACGTCGACCCCGCCGACCGAGAGGCGACCATGTGGCGCCACCTCGGCGGTGTCGGGCAATAGGTGGCGTGGTAGGGCGGATCGGGAACGACTGGTGGCGGCCACTTCGACGGCGGTCGACCCGGGAAAGTCCGTTGGATCGATGACGCCTACCTGGTCGTCGGTCCGGGGTAAGACCTTGACGTGGGAGCCGGTCACGGTCAGTGCCTGCACCTCCTGATGAGATGGGCATGGTCCGGCACCGGGATGACCTCGAGGCCGAGAGGATTGACATACCGATCGAGTCGCATGAGATTACTGGACAATGAATTGTTCCACCGACTGGTGGAAGCGTTCTCCGAGCCTTCAGACAGCATGGCGTCATCAACTGCTTCGTCGAAGTGATCGATCAGGACCGTAGCCAGTCGCTCAGCCGTGGGTGCGAGGTGGACACCGGAGTCCCCCAGATGGAGCCAGCCGTCACCGTCGAGCTCGAGCGATGCGGCCTGCCGCCTGGATGCTCCGTGTTCGCTCAGCCGTTCGAGACAGTCATGGACCTCGTCGTCACTGGCGGAGTGCGGAAGCCACTCCTGCAGAGCTGACTGCATGGGAGGAGGGTCGTCGGGGTCCCGCACCAACCACAGGCAGGGGATTCCGAGGTCGGCGAAATGCGCGGCTCGGTTGGTGTCACGTGGCCATTGCAACACCGCGACGCCGTTGTGCGAACCGAGAAAGGCAGCCAACTCCCGTTCCACGGACTCCGGCCCTCGGGGACCGAACCACACGGTGCAGGGGGAGGCGTGGACGACAAGCGCCGTGCGCTCCACGGCTGGAGGCGGTTCCAGCGGATCATCAGCCTCAGGGGACGCCGGCGTATCCAGGGATGACGCCTCATCACCAGGTGACTCGTCCATGCTGTCGGCCGCACGAGAGCCAACTCTGGTTGTCGTCATGCCCGTCTCCTCTCGCCCAACACCACTGGGATCGATTGCTTGTGTTCCACTCGGCTGAGTTCTTCCACTTCTAGCAATCGCGCCAGGTGAGAGGAATCGCTTTGATGTGGCAATTACGGAACGGGGAGAAATTTTGTCGGTCTCTTAACGGAGGGCATCGCTAGATTGCTGACGACGTCGACGACCTCTCGGGAAGGTCGGTCCATTGTCCGCATGGCAATCGCTTCCGATTCGCGAGGCGCTGCGGCTCCTGACGGCCGAACGTCTGGCACCCGCGGACCCTGTCCTAACCGGGCTTGGACGACGTCGCGCCAGCAAGGCCCGGGCCACGGGTCACCGCTCATCCTGTCCAGGGAGGACGTGATCCATGGCAAAGACCCTCAAATGGTCGCAGCGAATTGTTCGCTGCTTGCCGCCATCGAAATGAATGACGAATCTGCCCGCGTTGTGTCTCGTCGGCTCGATCACGCGAACGATCTCCCCTCTCCACAGCCTGTGCCCTTCGACAGTGGCGAGCGGATGGCCGTGCAATGGACAGGCAAACGACCCATCGACCCCGGTGGGCAACAATTCGAGTCCACAATCGCTGCAGCGCAACGTAGTCCTTCTTCATGCTGGTCGGGACCGAGCCCCACGGACAACATCCGATCGACTGACGTCGCGCTCTGGGGAGCCCGGGGGCTGTCACTAGTGCGCCCATCGGGTCCATCCAGTCTTAGCTCGTTGCGCCGAGCACTTGAATAAGTTTGATGGAATCTTTACGCCGCGAGGCCGAATCTTGGCTCATTCTTTACTGCATGAGAGGTGATGCGGCTCCCCATGGATCGGGAAGAGCGCCCCGTCATTCACACTGGGTATCCTCGGTAAGAGAGCGGAGATGGGTAGCACAGCCCAATGCGCTGAAAGCCCGGCATTCATGACCACATCGAATGACAGCACGTGAGCACTAGGTACTGTGAGGAGCCCTAGCAGTGGCACGAGGAAAACTCCGGCTGTATCTAGGCGCAGCACCAGGCGTGGGGAAAACATATGCCATGCTTAACGAAGGGTGGCGTCGGAAAGAGCGCGGCACCGACGTCGTGGTCGGCTGGGTCGACACGCACGGTCGGAAACAGACGGCGGAGCAATTGCGGGATCTGGAGGTGTTGCCGCGAAAGCCCGTCGTCTACCGCGGTCAGACATTCGAGGAGCTCGACCTCGATGCCCTGTTGGCTCGCCACCCTCAGCTCGCCCTGATCGACGAGCTGGCCCACACCAACGTACCGGGCTCCCGAAATCCCAAGCGGTGGCAGGACGTAGAAGAGCTGCTGGCTGCCGGTATCAACGTGATCTCCACCGTCAACCTGCAACACCTCGAGTCGCTCAACGACGTCGTTGAGCGGATCACCGGCGTCGTTCAGAGGGAGACGGTCCCCGACGGGGTGGTGCGGGCAGCCGACCAGCTCGAGCTGGTCGACATGTCCCCCGAAGCATTGCGACGGCGACTGGCCCACGGCAACGTCTACCCGGCGGAACGCATCGATGCCGCCCTCGGCAACTACTTTCGTACCGGCAACCTGACCGCACTCCGCGAGCTGGCACTGCTGTGGGTGGCCGACCGCGTCGACCAAGAGCTCCAGGACTACCGGGAACGGCACGGCATTGCCGGTCCCTGGGCGACCAAGGAGCGCGTGGTGGTCTCCCTGACCGGCGCTCCGGGAGGCTCCGTTCTCGTCCGCCGGGCGGCTCGGATGTCCATGCGGACCAACGCCGAGCTGGTCGGGGTGCACGTGCGCGCCGAGGACGGCCTTACTGGTCCTGCCTCCGACGGCTTGGTCAAGAACCGCACCCTCCTCGAGGAGCTGGGTGGTCGCTATATCGAGGTAGTCGGCGCCGATGTGGCACCGGCCCTGATGCAGGTGGCGCGGGCGGAGAACGCCACCCAGTTGGTCCTCGGCGCCACTCATCGCAGCCGGCTCACCGAGTTCGTCCGTGGCTCAGTGGTCAACTCTGTTATTCGGGCTTCGGGTGGCTCACTCGACATCCACGTGATCGCCACCGACGCGGCCGAACCGGAATCGGATGAAACCGATGACACCGATGACAGCGAAGAGGCCGGTGCCCGCCGGACCAGCAGTACGCGACAGGACCGGAGCCGTCGGCTGCTGGCATCCCCCCTTTCACGGCGCCGGCAAGTTGGTGCCGTGATCCTGGGCATTGTGACCTTCCCCCTGGCCACGTTGATACTGACAACGAACCGGTCCCAAGCCGACTTGTCAACCTCGCTCGGTGTGTACCTGATCTTGGTGATGGCCGTGGCCGTGGCGGGCGGCATGTTGCCGGCCGCTCTGGCCGCAATAGCAGGGTTCTTGCTCTCCAACTATTTCTTCGCCCCGCCGATCCACACGCTGACCATTGGCGACACGCGAGATGTGGTTGCCCTCATCGCCTTCATACTCGTTGCCGGTGTGGTCAGCACGCTCGTTGACCTGTCGGCCCGGCGATCGGTCGCTGCTGCCCGGGCCCGGGCAGACGCGCACATGTTGGCCCGAGTGGCAGGACGGTTGGTGTCGCCCGAGGGCAACCCCCTACCTGCGCTCCTCGGCGACCTGGTGGTCGCCTTCCGGCTCGATGCCGCGGCGATCCTACGGCGCCATCCCGACGAGCAGGACACGGGTCGGACCGGTCCTGGCGGGGTCACGCCCACGTGGGACCTGGTTGTGGCCGCCGGTTCCGATCCACCCCTCACCCCCGAACATGCCTCCGTAGCCCTACCTCTCACCGATCGAGAGGTGGTCGCCCTGAGAGGACCAGGGCTCTCCGCCGAGGACCGGGAGATCCTGGCCGGTTTCGCCGCCCAGCTGGCTGCGGCTCTGGCCAGCGAGCGCCTGCAAGCCGGCGCCGACCAGGCCGACTCTTTGGCTCGGGCAAACGAGCTCCGTTCCGCTCTCCTCGCCGCGGTCAGTCACGATCTGCGCACACCCCTGGCGTCGATCAAGGCCGCGTCGAGCAGTTTGTTATCGAAACAGCTGCAATTCGGTCCCGAGGAGACCGATATCCTCCTCCGGACCATCGACGATGAATCGGACCGGCTCTCCTCGCTGGTGGAGAACTTGCTGGACATGAGCCGACTGCAGACTGGGTCCATGAAAGTCATGGACGTGACCACCGACGTCAGCGACGTGGTCGACGCCGCGGTGGCCAGCTTGGGGCCGCGGGCGGCAACGGTCACATCGGATGTACCCGACGACCTCCCCCGGATCGATACCGATCCCGTTCTCCTCGAGCGGGCCGTGGCCAACCTGATCGACAACGCGTTGATACATGGTGGGGGCGCCGGCCTCCGGATCGAGGCCGGCGCCGTGGCCGGACGGGTCGACCTCCGTGTCGTGGATCACGGTCCAGGGGTACCAGCCGAGGATCGCGACCTGGTGTTCCGACCGTTCCAACGGTTGGGCGATACCGAGAACCAGGCCGGCGTGGGGCTGGGGCTGGCTGTGGCCCGCGGGTTCGTCGAGGCGGTCGGTGGCGACCTGGACGTGGACGACACCCCGGGTGGTGGGTGCACCATGGTGGTGCGCCTTCCCGTCGCACCGCCCGCTGACAATGGGCACGGGGCGGATCCGGAGCAAGAGACAAATGCAGAGGCGGTGGCGGCCCCAGGGGATCAGCCTGGTCCGGGAGCTGTTGGAGCGGACGTCGATAGGTCGGAGGAGCCGCAGTGACATCGGTCCCCCGGGCCGGCCAATCCCAAACGGGCGCCGAGATGGAGCAGGGCGCTCGGGTGCTGATCATCGATGACGACATCGCGTTGCTACGCGCCGTCGGCATCAGCCTCCGGGCTCGGGGCTACGAGGTGATCGTGGCCAGGCGAGGCGAGGAGGGGCTCAACCTGGCCGCGCACAAGCGGCCCGACGTGATCCTCCTCGACTTGGGCCTTCCCGGGATCGACGGCGTCGAGGTCGTGCGCGGGCTGCGGGGGTGGAGCGCCGTCCCTATCATCGTCCTCTCGGCGCGGCACCAGAGCGTGAGCAAGGTCGAGGCCCTCGACGCCGGCGCCGATGACTACGTCACCAAACCCTTCGGCATGGACGAGCTGTTGGCCAGGCTGCGGGCGGCGCTCCGGCGAACGACACCCGGTCCAGAGGATCCTCGGGTGGAGACAGAGGCGTTCACGATCGACCTGGCCACCAAGCAGGCCATGCAGGATGGGTCGGATGTCCACCTCACACCGAAGGAGTGGAACATCGTCGAAGTGCTCATCCGCAATCCCGGCAGGCTCGTCTCGCATCAACAGCTGCTCCATGAGGTATGGGGACCGGAGTACGAGACGGAGACCGAGTACCTCCGGGTGCTCATGGCCCGGGTGCGACGGAAGCTCGAGCGCGATCCGTCCCGACCCCAGCACTTTCGCACCGAATCGGGTATGGGCTACCGCTTCGTACCCTGAGTGGGGATTCCCGCCCCTAACATCGATTCCCGTGCAAAGGGAAACCGTGGCCATCTATGAGGACCGGGGGCTCCAGTGGGCACAGTCCCACGCTCGGGCAGGTCGGAAGGGTGACGCCGAGACCTTCGCCGCCGAGGTGGGCGACGGCGTGCTCCGCCTGGACATCGGCTGCGGTGCCGGGCGGTACGCCCCGCACCTCGGTGAGCCGCTGATCGGCCTGGACGCATCGCCGGCCATGCTCAACGAATGCCGAGTCCGTGTCCCCGGAGCCCTATATGTGCAAGGAGATGTCGAGGCGCTTCCCTTCGCCACCCGGTCGTTGGGGGGCGCCTGGTCGTGCATGACGCACCTGCATGTGCCCCGGTCGCAGCTTCCCGTCGCCCTGTGGGACCTCCAGCGTGTGCTGGCTGTTGGCGCACCCTTCGACATCCAGGTGCTGGCCGGTGACTACGAGGGGAACGACCTCCCCGATGACGACGTCGGGGGCCGGTTCTTCGCCGGCTGGCAACCCGGGGCCCTGGCCGACGTGGTCGCCGGCGCCGGCTTCGAGGTCGAGCCCGCTTCGGTGAAAATCTCCGGCGACGAGGTGCGGTTACGGGCCCGGCGAGCCCGAACCCTCGCCGACACCGTCGGTCCGGGCATGCGCCTCCTGATCTGCGGCCTGAACCCCAGCGTGTACTCGGCGGATGCCGGTGTCCCTTTTGCCCGTCCGGGAAATCGGTTCTGGCCCGCGGCGGTGGCCGCCGGCCTGGTGCGGCGCGACCGTGACCCGATCGACGCCCTCACCACCTCAGGCATCGGGCTCACCGACCTGGCCAAGCGGGCCACCCGGACCGCCGCTGAGCTCGACGTCGAGGAGTACCGGGTAGGCGTGGCCCGCGTCGACCGGGTGGTCCGATGGCTGCAGCCGGGAGCCGTGTGCTTCGTAGGGCTGGCCGGATGGCGAGCCGTGCTCGACCGGACCGCCACAGCAGGCGTGCAGCCTCAATCTCTCGGTGACCGACCCGTCTACCTCATGCCGTCGACCAGCGGCCTCAACGGTCGCTCGAGCCTCGACGACCTGACCGGCCACCTGATCGCCGCCGCCGCGCTGGCCGATGAGGCACTGGACGGCACCTCGCTGGCCGACAGGACATGAGAACGGGCTGCCCGATCAGAACCCGGTTGGAATCGTCCACGTATAGGTCGACGGCAGAAAGCCGTGATAGTCGATCGAGCGCGCCGGGGTGGAGGCGGAGTTGACCTTGAAGGTCACGTGCCCGCTGACGCAGGTGTTGCTCGGGACCGATTCATTGCCGATGTCGGGGGTCTGCTGGTTCGAAGTAGAACCGCTGACGGAGTTGCCGTTGCCGGTGTTGAGGGTGAAGGCCGAGTCGAATACGCCGGTCTTGGACCCGCTGTTCCCCGCACAGACCCGCACGTCGGCAACCACGTAGTGGCCGGCTGTTGATCCGGCCAATTGATCGACTCGGTGTACTGCGCTGATCTGCATGGTGGAAATGCCCAAGCTGAAGGAGTCGCTGACGTTGATGGTGCGCCCGACGGGCACGGTCACATGGTGTGCGTTGGTGCCCACCCATGCCACCACGGCCCAAGTGACTGCGGCCCCGATGATGCCGATGATGCCGATGACGAGACCGGCGATCGACAGGCCCCGGCCTCGAATCCGACCCTGGGAAGCGGCAATTTGCCGCATGGAGATGATGGCGAAGATGACGGCCAGAATGGCGCCGATGCCGCCGAGCCAGATGATCGACAACACCAGCGAGGCGATGGCGAGACCGCTGTACTTGGCCGACGGCAGGCCAGGTTGGTAGCCGCCAGGGGGATACGCATATCCACCAGGCGGGGGTGCAACCGGCGGGGGCGCGGCATAACCGGGCGCCGCGTAGCCGGAGGCAGGCGTCGTATACGCCGGCTCTGGTACTGGTGCGGGCGACGCGGATGGCGGAGCTTCTCCTGATGCCGGAGCTTCTCCTGATACCGGAGCTTCTCCTGATGCCGGCGGAGCCGACTCAGCCACGTAGTTCGGGTGCAACTCCGGTGCGTACCACTTGCCGTCCGATGCCTGCCACCAGCCCGCTCCCTGCTGCGTATCGCTCATGCGCGAAAGGCTACTCCCGGCAACGCGGATCGCTCGGGGATCCTTACCGGCGTGCGCTGACCTCCTGTTGTGCCTGGGTCGCCGTCGATCGTGCGTCGGTCGAAGCGGTCACGATGTCAGTCGAAGAGGGTAAGGATCGCCGTGAGGGTGGGGTCCATCTGCGCACTGGCCAGGAGGACTCCCCCTTCAACGGGAAGGTTCACGCCCGTGACGTAGGCGGCCAGGTCCGAGCAGAGAAAGGTGATGGCACCGGCCACGTCGGCCGCGGTCCCCACTCGGCCGAGCGGCGTGTTCTGGTCGAAGGCCCGGCGGGCCTCCACGTCCTGCAGGAGGGCTGAGGTGAGGGGAGTCTCGATGAGACCAGGTGAGACACAGTTGACCCTGACCGTCGGGGCGTACTCGAGGGCGCCCGATTGGGTGAGGGCGATCACGCCCGCCTTTGCCGCCGAATAGGGCGCTTCGCCTCGAGTCGGACGCAGCCCGCTGACCGATGCCATGTTGACGATGGAGCCACCCCCTTCGGCCACCATGAGGGGGGCCACCGCCCCGATGCCGTTGAACGTCCCCCGCAGACTGGCATCCACGACGGCGTCGTACTCACTGTCACCGTATTGGTGTAGCCGCTTCATCGCACCCACTCCGGCGTTGTTGACCAGGATGCTGATCCCGCCGAGCAGTTCGGCTGCTCGCGCGATGGCGGCGTCGAGCGCCTTCCGGTCGGTGACATCGGCCACCACTGCTTCGCCCCCGGTCTCCCGGGCAACTGCCTGGGCCGAATCGGCATCGATATCGAGGGCCACGACCTGTGCACCCTCAGCGGCGAACTGCACACAGGTCGCCCGGCCGATCCCTGACCCGGCTCCGGTCACGACGGCGCGGGCCCCCTCGAGCAGCCCCATCAGACGGACGCTGCCGTTGATGGCGCATTCGGTCGATCCCCGATGTCAAGCACGTCCCGGTCCCTGTTCATGGCGCTCGACCATACAGCTAGACGCCCTATCGTGGGAGGCTGCCTCGATCGGGTCCGGCCCACGACGAATGGGGATCGCTGGCCGGAAATGACTCGACCTCGGCCTCGTCCACCGCCCATTGCAGGTGATCCCAAAGCGGGCCGGGTGGCGAAGCGCCTTCGCCAGCATTGCCGGGTTCGGTGGTGTACTCCTGACCTTCCTGCATCTTGTGAACCTCGCTCTCACCGTTTCCGGTCGGGTTCCGGTCACTCCAGACCTCGGCCTATGGCGCCCCGAGCATCCCGTAGGCACGTTCCACGTGGAGCCGAGCTAGCACCCGTCGCTCGTCCACCATGGCCTGACGATATTCGTACCAGTCGGGGTGCTCGCCGCGCGCCGCGCGGTACATGTCGACCAAGGAATCGACTACCGAATCATCCGGTTCGGTAGCGACGGAGGACAGGTCCACCGTACCGTCGACCACGACATAGGCAAAAAAGTCCTCCCTGGTCACATGCAACGATGCCCGTGGGTCCCGGCGGAGGTTCTTCGTCTTGGCCCTCGACTCGGTCACCGAGATGCGGATGGTGTCGCCCTCGTCGGGAACGTAGAGGATGTTCGACAGCTGCGGGCGCCCGTCTCGGCGGAGAGTAGCGAGCACTCCCCGATTGTGTTGACGCAAGAAGGCGAGCGCCTCGGGGAGTTCTACGGCCATGGCAATACTGTAACTATCTCGGGCGGTGGTGGTCACGAGGGGCGGGGGCCGGAGCGGACGCCCTGGTGGGCCCGCCGGCCAATCACGGTCTGCACTCTCCCAGTACGGCATGATCGATCAGCCCAGTACGGCTTGGTCGATCATGCCGGTCGACCAGCCGATCAATCGATGGCAAATGTTCCCGACAGGATATGGACCGTCGTTCCTCCCAGTTCAGCGGAGACCGCCTGGCGGGCGATCTCCGGATCTTCGGAGAAGGCCACGCAGCGAGTGCCCGACGGCGTCCGGCCAAGCACCACGGTCCGGTTCGGTTCCCCGCCCTCGAAGGTAACGGTGTAGGTCACCACCGAGGCCTCTCCCTCGTAGTCCTCGAGCGTCTCGTGGACCTCGACCGTCTCGGTCGCCGTCGAGGCCTCGTCGGCCAGATCGCCGATCAATGGCGGCTGGTCATCGGGTTCAGTGGTCCAGATGCCGATACCGGGCTTGGTAAGCAAGCCGCTCACCGTGGTCACCATGCCAAGTGATCCGGGCGATTCCCGAAGTTTCTCGACCATTGCCGCCGTGGCCTGGTAGACGAAGTTGTTGTACGGGCCGCCGGCAAACGTCATCCCGCCGGTGATCGTGGGGGTCGTTTCCGGCTTCAGGCCCAGCGCTCGCTGCTGTACCCGTACCGCGGCCGGGAAGCAGCTGTAGAGCTCGATGACGTCAATTTCCGCCACGGGTCGGCCGATGCGCAGGGCGGCGCGGGCGCCGAGCACGTTCATGGCCGGCCAGGTGTGGGGATCGAGCCGCCGGAGCAGTGACACCGCGTGGCTCGATTCCAGACCGACCAACGGAAATACCCATCGATCGGTGGTGATCCCGAAGCGACGCGCCGCGCTGGCCGAGCACACCAGCACGGCCGCTGCCTGATCGACGGTCCATTGCGTGGAGTGCCACTTGTTGTAGGGGAAGGCCAGCGGTCGGTTGTGTCGGGAAGGCGTGGCGATCTCCGAAGCCAATAGAGGTGCTGGAAACGCAGCGTGCGGATTCCCCGCGGCCACGCGGTTGAACCGCGCCCACAACTGGGCGACCTCGTCCCGATGCTCGTCCAGACTGCGCCCTTCAGCTCGACGAAGTGCGTTGTCGATCATGGCGTACTGCTGTACCGGATCCCACAGGCCGGTGGACATCTCGACTGGCTCAAGCAGCGCACCGGGCCGCTGGTGGAATACGTCTGGCACTCTACCGGGTTGGGGCGTCTCGTCAGCCGTTCGTCCGTTCCGCTCCGCGAGCTGCGACCGACGCTTTGCCTCTCCCCCCACGATGACAGCCACCTCGGAGCTTCCGTCGAGGATCGCACCCAGCGCCTCATTGATGAGTGATTGCTGAGGGATTCCCAGTTCCACCAGGTGGGTACGAGCTTGGGAAGCACCGACCTGATCGGCAACCAGCCGAGCCGGGTCCGGATAGCCCCAGTTCCCTTGGGGAACGGCGATCCGGTCGATGGAGCCCAAGACGCTCGTCGACCCCGCATCCTGAGCCGCGGCAACCACGGCCATCGACATCAGCGCTGCGGGCTCCACATCGTCCGACGCCACCCCCACGCCGATCAGGACCGGCGTTCGTGGGTCGACGGGTTTGGTCCGAGGCACCGGGTCAGTATGCATGATGCCGGAGGCGGCCGGCTGCTCGCTACGGGCCCGCTGACCGGAAGGGATCGCTCGCTTGATGGGCCCGTTCTCGCCGGTCGCGCATCATCCGGCCGAGATCCCGCCAGGTGATCGGCACGGCTCCGATCGAAATGGCCTGGCGCCGCAAGGCTTCGGTCACGTCGTAGTGGGACCGGTGGGGTCGACGAGGATCGGTTTGGAACCAGGCCTGCTTCATCCCCAACCGTGCCGCAAATCGATGGAGCTCGTCATCGGAGTCGGCGATGAGGTGAGACCAGAGGGCATCCACATGACCGAGACGGGCACGCTGTCGCCAGTCGTCGACGTAGACGGTCAATGCGCCTCAGACGACCTCACCGGGCGTGCCGGCATGGGTGACGACGGGAAGGCCGGCGGCGGCCCAGGCCAGCATTCCTCCGTCCAGGTTACGAGCGTCGTAGCCGCCAGCGACGAGCGCCTTGGCCACGGCGCCAGACCGACCGCCCACCCGGCATACGCACACCACCGTGCGGTCGACCGGAACCTCGGAGATCCTGCCCTGGATCTCCCCCATCGGCACATGGGTCGCTTGCGGTGCGTGGCCACCATCCCACTCTTCGTTCTCACGGACGTCGAGCAGAAACGCTCCTGCCTGAACCAGGTTCACCGCTTCGTCGGGTCCGATGTCTTGGATCACATGATGTGTCGGTTCGCTCACGCACTCACCGTACTCGGACCGATACCACGGCCTCAGGCCATCGCCTGCGTCGAGCCCTTTTGGCTCGGGGCTCCACTCCGGCTCGGGGCACAATGGGGACCCTGCCCAGGGCATGGGTGGAGCCCTCCCCAGTTGGATTTCCAAATCACCGGCGTTTGGGCGAATCACTAGAGACCTGCGGCGACCTCCGCGCTCGAATTCGCCCAAATGCGGGAGATTTGAAATTTTGACAGGCCGGGACTGGACGCAGGCCATGAGGCCGGGGGCTGGACTCCGGCCGAAAGGCCGGGACTCAACTCAGGCGTCAGGCCGGGGCTGAACTCAGGCCATGAGGCCGGGGCCGGGGCTCGAACTCGCACCGGAATTGGGATCCGTAACGACACGGCGCGAGGGTACAGCTAAGGAGATGTGGGTAGAGGAAGAACACGCGAGAGACCGCGCCCTGAGCCGAGCTAGGAAAGGGAACCAATCATGCTTATGACCAGGGATGGGACTGAGCAGGCGGATAAGGTCCCGTTGGTGTCGGGACGCCGGCTGGTGAACGCGACCCGGAAGGCAAACCGGAATGCCACCAGCCGTGCCGGTGTTTCCTGAGCCTATGGTGAAGGCGACCGCGGCACCGGGGAACAGCGCAGCCAAGTCACGAGCATCAAGTGAGGTGAGGAATCACGCCGGCATGGCCGTGCTGTGTTTCGTTCTTTTTCTCACCTTCTTGGACAACACGATCATCAGTGCCACGCTTTCCAACGTGCAGTCGGATCTGCACGCCGGCGTCACCCAGCTGCAGTGGGTGGTGAGCGGGTATGCACTGGCCTTTGCCAGTCTCATGCTCATGTGCGGCACGCTCGGAGACCTCTACGGTCGCAAGAAGTTGATGCTCATCGGCGTGGTGATCTTCTGTGCGGGATCGTTGATCGGCGCAGTGGCCCAGAACATTGAAACGCTGATAGCGGGCCGAGTGGTCATGGGTATCGGCGCGGCAGCATCGGAGCCAGGAACCCTTTCGATGATCCGTCATCTCTACCCCGAACGGAAAGCCCGAGCTCGGGCCCTCGGGATCTGGGCTGCGGTCTCCGGTCTCGCGCTGGCCCTCGGGCCGGTCATCGGAGGCGTCCTGGTCGGCGTGTGGTCGTGGCACGCGGTGTTCTGGTTCAACGTCTTCTTCGGGCTAGTGGCCTTCGTGGCCGCGGCCATTGTGCTCCCCGAGAACGCTGATCCTGTTCGGGCCCGACTGGACTTCCCAGGGTTCGTCCTCGGCGCTCTCGCCTTGGGCTCGGGCACCTTCGCCACCATTGCCGGGGAAACGGCCGGCTACCGATCGGAATGGATCCTGGCCCTCTACGGGTTCTCCGTGCTCACGCTCATCGCCTTCGTGCTCGTCGAACGCCGGGCAGAGAACCCCGTCCTCGACGTGAAGCTGTTCCGCCGGCCGCCATTCGCCGGCGCCAACGTGGTCGCCTTCACCACTTACTTCGGCATCTTTTCCATCTTCTTCTTCACAGCCCTCTATCTGGAAGTGGTGGGCCAGCAGTCGCCGTACGGGTTGGCACTCGACTTCCTTCCCTTGACCGCAGGCATGGTCATCGCCTCGTTGCTGACCGGACGATGGGTCGCGGCCTGGGGAGCCAAGTACCCCATGGCCATCGGCTGTGTGATCGCGGGCGTGGGCATCTTGCTCACCGACTTGAGGATCTCACCGCAAGCCGGTTTGTCCGCCGTGGGCTGGACGCTGGCCATTGCCGGGATCGGATTCGGCATAGCCATCGTCCCGGTGACCTCGTCGGCCCTGTCCTCGGTTCCCGGCGAGCACTCCGGCATGGCCGCGTCGGCCACCAACACCAGCCGGGAGCTCGGAGCCGTGGCCGGCGTGGCCATCCTCGGCTCAATCGTCAACGGCCAGCTGACCGTCAACCTGATCAAGCGGCTGAACGCCATCGGCATACCCCACTCCTTCCAGTCGCAGGTCATTGCCGCCGTCACTACGGGGTCCGTCGGGTCACAGGCCAAGAACGCCGCCCACGGGAATGCGTCGATCCAAGCGATCGTCAACAAGGTGGTCAACGCCGCCTACGGGGCCTTCCACCACGGTCTCGACCTCTCCCTCCAGGCTGCGGGGGCCCTCATGCTGCTTTCGGCGATCCTGGCCTTGCTCACCGGCATCTCTCGCCGCTCGGGTAGTCATAGATTCCGGGCACCCAAGGCGGCTCCCAACGACGAGGCTGCATCGGTGACCTCGTAATCAGGGCAGCGCCCAAAGCACATCATCGCCCGCCACCGGGGAAGCATCTGATCGCCTGCCATTAGATTGCTAGCGAGGCGATCGGAGGCCCGGCAACATGGACATCGAGGAGACACCCCTACCGGGCATCGGGCTGAAGCACGACTTCACCGTGGCCAGCGGCCGGCGCATCGGAGTCATCTCCCGGCACTCGGGGAAGCGCGATCTTCTGATCTACGACCAAGTCGACCCGGACGCGTGCCGAGAGGAGGTGGTGCTCACCGATGAGGAGTCGGACGCGCTGGCCGAGCTGCTCGGCGCACCTCGGATCGTGGAGCGAATCGCCCGCCTGCACGACCAGGTCACCGGGCTTCTGACTGAGCGCGTGATCGTTCCTCCCGGCGCCGCATGCACCGGTAGAACCATCGCCGAGAGTCTGGTCCGTACTCGCACTGGGGCTTCCATCGTGGCCATCGTGCGGAACGGCGACATGAGCCTCTCTCCTCGATCCGACTTCGTGATCGAGGGTGGGGACACCGTGCTGATCATCGGAACACGCGACAGCATCGACCAGGCCATCCAACTTCTGACCGCCGAGTAGCGAGCCGTGCACCCGGCCACGTTCTTCGTGGAACTGGGTGCCGTCGTTCTCTCGCTCGGCATACTGGCCAGGCTGGCCGGCATCGTCGGCCTCTCCCCTGTTCCCTTCTATCTGCTGGCCGGCCTGGCCTTCGGGAGCGGAGGGCTGATACCGCTCGTCACCACTCGAGACTTCATCCAGACCGGGGCGCAGATCGGGGTCGTGCTGTTGCTCCTCGTGCTCGGCATCGAGTACTCAGCACAAGAGCTGGTGACCAACCTACGCACCCATGCCTCGACCGGCGTGATCGACCTGGTGTTGAACTCGGTCCCCGGGATAGTCGCCGGCATCGTGTTGGGGTGGGGGCCGGTCTCGACGCTGGCGCTCGCCGGTGTCACCGCGGTGTCGTCCTCGGGCATCATCTCCAAGGTCATCTCCGACCTCGGACGGCTGGGAAACCGGGAGACGCCGGCCGTCCTCTCCGTACTGGTCTTCGAGGACTTGGCTATGGCCATCTACCTACCCGTGCTCACCGGCCTGCTGGCCCAAAAGGCCCTCGGCGCCACCGTGCTCTCGGTGGGAGTGGCCCTGGTGGCTCTGGGTGTCGTGATGGTGCTCTCGCTGCGATTCGGTTCCGTGCTCAGCCGAGCGATCTTCAGTCCCAACAACGAGGTCCTGTTGCTCCAGGTTCTCGGCCTCACCCTGCTCGTCGCCGGCATCGCCGAACACCTGGAGATTTCCGCCGGCGTCGGCGCGTTCCTGGTCGGGATCGCCCTCTCCGGCCGGGTGGCCGAACGCAGCAGGCCCATCCTCACCCCGTTGCGGGACATCTTCGCTGCAGTGTTCTTCGTCTTTTTTGGCTTGCAGACGGTGCCCGCCAGCCTGGCCAGCTCGCTGGGGCCGGCGATCCTCCTCGGCCTGGCCGGCATCGTGAGCAAGCTCGTCACCGGGTGGCTGGCCGCGCGTAAGGCAGGCGTCGCCGTTCCAGGACGGATCCGAGCCGGGACCAGCCTCATCGCCCGCGGGGAGTTCTCGGTGGTGATCGCCGGACTGGCCCTCGGATCGGGACTGGAGCCGCGACTGGCTCCGTTGGCCACTGCCTACGTGATACTCATGGCTGTCATCGGCCCCATCGCCACCCGTGTGGCCGACCCGCTCACCCGTCGTTTCTACCGGCCCAGGGCCGCTCGACAGTGAGCACCGAGGCGTGGTCACCGACAGATCGATTGGTTATACCCTGACGTTGACGCCAGCGAGAGGAGCAACGATGTACGACGCGATCATGGCCGAGACCATCAAGATTGCCGGACACGGTGGCGACGAGATCACCGCCTACCTCGCCCGCCCCCTGGGTCCAGGGCCGTACCCGGGAGTCGTGGTCATCCACCACATGCCGGGATGGGACGAGGCGACCAAGGAGATCAGCCGCAAGTTCGCCACCCATGGCTACTCTGCCATCTGCCCCAACCTCTTCTACCGAGAGGGCCCGGACGCCAGTCCCGACGATGCTGCCGCTGCCTCTCGCGCCGCCGGCGGTGCTCCAGACGAACGGGTGGTGGGCGACGTAGATGGGGCTCGCCGTTTCCTGCTCTCGCTGGTCAACTCCAACGGCAAGGTCGGCGTGATCGGCTATTGCTCCGGAGGTCGGCAGTCCTACATGAGCGCTTGTCGGCTGCCGTTCGACGCCGCGGTCGACTGCTACGGGGCGTTCGTGGTGGGATCGCCTCCGGAAGGATTCCCGGTGAAGATGGAGCCGGTGGTGGGACTCACCGCTGACCTGTCCTCACCGCTCCTGGGGCTGTTCGGAGCTGAGGACCAGGCGCCATCGCCAAAGGACGTGGACACGCTCGAATCGGCGCTGAAGGAGCAGGACAAGACCTACGAGTTCCACAGCTACGAGAACGCGGGGCACGGCTTCTTTGCCGTTGACCGAACCATGTACCGGCCCGAAGCGGCCAACGACGGTTGGCAGCGGATCTGGACCTGGTTCGACCGCTACCTGGCGTCCTGAGAGGAGGATCCCATGTGCTCCTACGTGACTGAGAAAACCGACATTGCCGGCAGCGGCAAAGGCCCCCAAGGCTGGTTCCGCCTGAATTCGGCCACTGTGTACTTCGACCATCCCTTCCATGCGCCCTATGAGCACACGCTCAACATCGACTTCGTGGACAACACCGCCGGACCGGACGCCAGGGTGGCGGTGGAACTCAGTGCCGAGTCAGCCCGGGAACTGGTGCGATGCATCGAGTCCGCGCTCGAGGCGGCCGGGTCGGCGGCGGACGTGGCCTGACCGCAAAATCGGGCGGGGCTGGCGATGCCTACGCACACAGGTCCCGCTCACCGCCGCCGTGATCAGATGGGGTGATCGAGGAGGGAACCAGGTGGCGCTTCAGGAGTTCGAAGACGACGTGCGCCGGGTGCTCGGACAGCTCCTGACGCGAGGGACGGTGATAACCTACGGCGAAGTGGCCCTCGAGGCCGGCTATCCCGGTGCCGCCCCCCGGGCCGTCGGCTCGCTCCTTGTTCCGAGGAGGCAGTCCGGACCTTCCCTGGTGGCGGGTGGTGACCAGCACCGGCCGGCTGGTGCCCGGCCACGAGCACGAGCAGGCGGGCCTCCTCCGGCTGCCGAGGGGGTGCGGGTGGCCGACGGTCGGGTGGTGATGTGGGCCCGATCGGTTGACGCCAAGTAGGCTCGCCCGGGTGCGATTGACCGCTTCGGGGGCAGTGGGCTGGATCAGGGTCGGCGTCGGCGTGCTCTTTGCCGGGGCACCTGGCA
>CAWAFL010000003.1:0-37373 GCA_963781305.1 uncultured Acidimicrobiaceae bacterium | reverse complement strand
AGAGGGTTCCACAGATGCCCTACCCGGGGCCGGAGTTGGCGTCGGAGGAGCGCGGTGGCTCGGACAGGCGCACGGCGCTTGCGACCAACCACCGCCGGACGGTAGCCAGTTCGATCTGCGTGTAGTCGTCTTCGACTGCGTTTTCGAGCTCGTCCACCAGCGGACGCGTTTGCTCGACCAGTTGCATCCCTTTCTCGGTGAGAAACACCTGACGGACTCGACGATGAACGGGATGATCCTGACGGGACACGAGATTCTGTGATTCGAGCGTGTCCAGCACGCCGTTCATCGATTGCGGGCTCTGCTTACACATCCGGGCCAGGTCGGACGCACTTGCTCCAGGCTCACACGTAAGC
Source organism: uncultured Acidimicrobiaceae bacterium (assembly GCA_963781305.1). Taxonomy (GTDB): domain Bacteria; phylum Actinomycetota; class Acidimicrobiia; order Acidimicrobiales; family RAAP-2; genus DASXMT01. The sequence continues at coordinate 37,017 of CAWAFL010000003.1, read as the reverse complement.
ACAGTGATCACCGAGTAAAGGCTCAGTGACAGCCCAAAATCGCGCAGTCGAGAGTCGGCCGCGGCTCGGAACGTGATCGCTGCCTGTTGGAGCAGATAGCCGATGTGGCCCTCCTCGCCCCTGAATCCTTTCCCCACAGCCGGTCCCTGCACACGCCTACCCTAACGGAATTGAAGCAACTTGCGTAGTTATCAAGTAGTTGACATGTTAACAGGAACTTGTCATAGTCACAGTACTGCTTCAGTTGCTTCCGAGGAGTCGTAGCGATGGCTAAACAGACCCCTATCCCGCAAGGAACCGCGACCCCAGGGCGCAAGCCGGCCCGAGCCCACGGTCGCCGTGGTGGACGTCAGGCTCGTGAGCTCCGACTCGATAGATCGCTCGACCGGCACCTGAGAGCCTTTTGGCGCAGTGAGAGCCGGGCTTGGCGAGAGATGGTCCTAGCCAAGCTCAACGATGTCCCGGCAAGCGGCCGATTCATCGATGACGTGGCGTTGCACCCTCGCGTCGGCGCCACCGCTGCCGAGATCAGGTTCAGCGACTCCAGGCGGTTGATCGTCGGCAATGTTCAACCAGCGGCGATCGTTGATCTAGCCCAGCGCGTCCTGCGAGAAGACGTCATGTTGACCCATGCCCACTACCCCGGCCCGTTCTACGCATTGAACTTCTTTGGATCCGAAACGGCATTCTGCCTGTTGGCCGGGAAGGTCCTCGTGGAGTGCTGATGCTGCACATTGCTCGTCGCCACCCTGTTCACCGGCGGCTCGCAGACCGGAAGGTCATCAGGCTTACTAGCACTGGATCGTTGCGGAACAATAAATTGAGACGGAGATTGGTACCATGAAACTAGAAGACCGACTACGGGAGGCGGAGACCCGCCTGTTCACCGATTGCGGACTACGGCCAGACGAGTCTTACCTGGACCTGGTGGACCCCCGAGTCCGCCTGCGAGTCCTCAGCGTTGGCTCGGGTCGGCCCTTGGTGGTGTTTCATGGGGTGACTCTCGCCGCGGCTGTGTGGGCTCCCTGGGTGGCTACCTTGCCGGGGTACCGGGCTCATCTAGTTGAATTACCCGGCCATGGGCTGTCTGGCCCGTTCACCTATCGAGCCGGCGCCGTTCGGGACCATGCGGTGCGCCTCGTCGAAGGGATCTTCGACGCACTCGACCTGCCCAGCCCGCCGGTCATCGGTCACTCACTAGGGGGGATGTTTGCCTTGTGGCACGCTGCCGATCGACCTGGACGAACTGCGTCACTCGTTGTCATCGGTGAGCCGGCGGTGGCCCTACCCGGGGTGCGGGTGCGGATGCCTCTATCTGCCATGACGGTGCCAATTCTCGGGCCCGCCATGCTTCGCAGCCCGACGCCCGAGCGGGTCTTCCGTCGATTGCTAGGTCAGGGCCTCAGTCCTGCCGCGGCAGCAGACATGCCCGACGAGATGGTCGAGGTCCTTCGCATGGCCGTCCGACGAAAGGGGAATGCGCGAACGGTTGCTTCACTCATGCACGCAATCAACACATTCCACCAGCCGAGGCCCGACAGCGTCATGAGCGACGAGGATCTGAGTCGGATCTCGGTGCCAACGATCTTCTGCCTGGGAAGGAGCGATCCGTTCCTACGGCCGGCCGAAGCTCGCCCCTCGATCGCCAAGATTCGGTCCGCTCGGCTCCACGAAGTCGACGGCGGCCATGGCCCTTGGCTGGAGAGTCCAGGCACTTGTGCTGCGGTGGTCACCGACCACCTCAAAGCAACTGGATTCGCGCCTGCCTTTGATGTGGCGTCTTGAGTACGCTCACGAATCGGCTGACGAGCGGAACCCTCATCGGTCTCGCCGGCCTCCACGTGGCGTGGGGTTTGGGATCAGCCTTGCCGTTTGCTGCGAGAAGCCAATTGGCTGATTCGGTGGTCGGGACGAAAGAGGTCCCACCTCCGTTGGCATGTTTTAGCGTTGCCGCCGCGCTGGCCGCCGGGAGCGCTCTGGTCCTGAACGTGCCCACGTTGCCTTCACCGCTGCGGCGGTCCGGGCTGATCGCCATGGCTGGCGCATTTGGTGCTCGAGCCATATTGGGTTTTGTCGGAAAGACGGAGGTCATTTCGCCAGGGAGTACGTCTCATCGGTTCGTCAGCCTCGATCGAAAGTATTACGCGCCCTTATGTGTCGGACTTGCCGTGGGATCTCTTGCCGAAGTCGTGAGTCATGGGCCCGATCGCTGATGTGCAGACGAAATTGACTGCTCCTCCCGACTCTTGCCGATCTGAGTGTGGGATATTCCTCGACGCTCAGCCCGGCTTGGGGAGCGTTGCCGGCAGGACGGACCAGTTCGGCACGCCAATACCGCTCGCTGTGTCATAGCCAACAGTGGCCTGGCAGCATCCCACGCCGGCGAGATCGTTGTTGCCCTGCGTGACGTCGTAGAACGCCCCCGGGTACGACGCCACTTTGTAGAACCAGCCGTTTGCCAGCCCGATCCGCGGGTGGTGGGCCGCGCGCTGCGAGGCGTCGACCAGCGAGGTGGAGGCGGCGACGAGGGGCGTCGAGCCGCTGGTTCCGCCGACGGTCTGCAGCGTGGAGTTGATGACGACGGGCCAGCCGGGCACGATGTCGGCCAGTGCGCTGACATCGGGGACCGATCGGTGATTTTGCGCGTTGACACCGTCCTGGTACGCAGGCCGAGGCTGCAGACGGGTTACGCCTCCGCCGCCCGCCGCATCGGTACCGTATTCCGAGTCGTTCCACACAACCTCGGAGACGCGGGTGTTTCCCGGTCCGAGGGTGAGCCGAGTGCCGCCGACCGCAGTGACGAAGGGGGACACGGCCGGATAGGACAGCGTGGGCCCTGGCGTGCTGGTCCCACAGGTGGTCGATCCGGAGTCGCCGGCTGCGACGAACGAGGACACGCCGGTAAGCGCCGTCATCGCCAGCACAGCGTCGAGCACGGAGGTGAACCGGGGCAGGCTCCGGTTTTCGGCGAACGCGCAGCCACCGTACGACATCGAGATGACGTCGGGGGGGCCGCGACTGTCGCCCACCGCGCGGCTGAACCCGTCGAGCACGCCATCGGGGGTGGTCTGCACTACCCGCACCTGTGCCTTTGGGGCCACCGCCGCTACGGTCTGCAGATCAAGGGAGGTCTCGTCGTCGGCGTGGTCGATAGCCGTAGCGACACCGTCGCCCTGGGTCCGGGTGACTTTGGGCGGCGAGTATCCGAAGCATTGCCCCGCCAGCTTGAGGTCGTGGGACAGCCAGCCGCCCCCCAGGTCCAAGACGGTGATCACCGGTGTGCCGGACGCGTGGGCTCGCAGCGTGTTGATGCCGTAGGCGGTCTGGACTTGGTCCTCGGTATAGACGCGTCGGTCCTGCAGCAGCGGAGAGGAGCAGTTGGCGGCCAGAGGCGTGCCGGTGTTGAACGGCCATGGCTGGACCGCCGAGGTCGGTGTGGTGGCCGCTGCCAGCGGCGGCTCGGGGAGCTTTCCGCTGGACGGGCGACCCCCTTCGGCAGCGGGATCGTAGACCTGTGCCGCTGGCAGGAGCAGACCGGTGCCCGCTGGCTGCAGAGCGGCAGGTATGTGGTCGGGGAGGCTGTAGGTGATGAACGGGCTCGACGACGTCGCCGCCTGGTTCGACAGCGGAGACCCCAATGCTGCCCGCCACTGCTCGGTCGAGCCGGTCACCCGGCCGAACAACCTTGAGGGGTCGGCGGCGAAATGCAGGCCGAGGGACTTGATCGATTTGGCGACGGCATTGATCTGCTTGTCCGTGGCCCCGAACTGGCGGGCGGCGTTGTCCAACGAGCTGAACTGGCGGTACTGCGGTGCTCCCGGGGTTGCCACCTTGGCCGCGGCCTCTTCGAGCGAAGGCGTTGAGCTCGGTAGCGACAGGTAGAAGGTGACCTCGCCGGTCTGGGGCACCGGGAGGGACACAGGTGGCTGAGCCGCGCTCGCCGAGGTCCACCCGAACGCCAGCAGCGAAGCGACGGCGAGGGCGACCAGGGCCCGGCCCCCCGGCCTGGCGGTGCGGTGACCGGCGAGGTCAGGAGCCATCGGCCCGAGGCCGCCTTTCCAGGTTGGGTCCTTGCCGCAGTGAAGACACGGTGTACCGCAGTTCGTGCCCCGTCCCAACCCTGGATCCAGGTACTACGCCCCAGGCACTCACCGTTCTCACCCCCGGGCCTTCGCAAACAGCCACCGCAACGCACGCGATACCGCCCGAAGACGAGACTCGGATTTACCGTCTCGGCGCTCTGCCATCGACCGGCTAAGCGTCAGCTGAACGCCTCGACGCCAACCCACCTACCAGCCACAAAGCGGGCGCCGCCGGCGGGGTCGACGTCTCACGTGCTCCTTGTCCGGTTGCTGAACAACTCCTGCGTAACGTCCGCAGCGGCATCCTCATGCCACAGCGATCGAGCTACCCAATGTGGGCTCGACTCAATCCATCCCGGTCCAACGCTTTTTGGGGACCGACCAACGACCACGCCGCTGAGGGACTCGGGGCTCAATCCGGCGGCCGCGCTCCAGGTCCTGATGGGACCACGTTGAGTCCATGGCCGCCCACGGGGCGAGTTCCTAGAAAGGGCACGTTCCCGAGCTGTCCTGGTCAGGGCCCTGTGAATCGGAGGACACCAGGCCTGCGATGGGGATGCTTTGTCCGCCTTTTGCCTCGCGGTCCAGACGGGGAGGCCCTTTGACAAGGGATTTCCCACGCCGCGCCCCCTATGCTCTGGCCCGTGAGTTCTATGCACTCGTATCAGGGTGGGTCATCCTGGGGGCGCCGCTTCGGTGTTGCCGTGCTTCTCGTGGTGGCCCTCGCCGTGGCCGGATATATCGGATCGGTCGTGGGTCCCCACTTCAAATCCAACGCCTCCGCGGACTCGGCGACCACGACGACGTCGACACACCCTTCGTCGACAACCACGACGGCCGTCCCCCACGCCAGCGTGAAGGTACTGGTCGCTAACGGAACGCAAGAGGCCAACACCGCCGCCCACTTCTCGCAGATACTTCAGCAGCAGGGGTGGAACGTCCAAGCTCCGACCAACTCCACGGCCCCGGCGACCACGACGTCGGTGTACTACGCCGCGTTCTGGCAGCAGTCGGCGACGCAGATCGCCTCTGAGCTGGGAGTGCCGGCCACCGCGGTGCAGCCGTTGACCTCGTCGGTGCCGGTGGCCAACACCACGGGAATGGAGGTGGTCGTCGTGATCGGATCCGACCTGGCCGGCACCGGCTTCCCGCCTACCACGGTTCCGGCCAGCACCGCCCCGACCAGCACCGCCGCGGCCCCGACCACGACGCGTCCGAAGGCATAGAAGGCTGCATCTCGAGCTGGGTCCCGGCGTCGACCGGAGGCTCACTGTCAGTCGGCCAGGAGCTTCTGGACGAGCACGAGATCCCTCCAGGTGCCCCGGAGCTGACCCACCTCGGACAGTCGCCCCACCTCGGTGAAGCCGGCCCGTTGGTGGAAGCGAAGGGAGCCGTCGTTGCCCGCATCCAGTGCCGCCACCATCACATGGACCCCGACCGAGCGAGCCCGGTCCTCCAGTGCTGCCAGTACCACGGTGCCGACCCCTCGCCCCCTGGCGTCGGTACGGACGTGGATCGAGTGTTCGATCGTTCCGACGTAGCCGGGCAAGGTTCGAAAGGGTCCCCAGGCCGCGAAGCCGAGCACTCCGGAGGCATCAGTGGCCACCACCACCGGCTCGCTCGCTGCCCGCTTGTCGGCGAGCCACCGCTGCCGGTCGGGGACGGAGACGGGCTGGTCGCTCCAGATCGCCGATGTCGTTGCCAACACGTCGTTGTAGATGGACACGATCCCGTCGACGTCGGCGTCCAACGCCTCTCGGACCAGGATGTCTTTGGTCATGGATGAACACCCGTTACGGGGTGGGGCCGAACCCAGCGATGAACTCGAGGGTCGAAGCATCGAGGGCCCGTCGGTAGAAGCAGGTCCGTCGAGACGTACCCTCGGAGGTGACGGTGTGACAGGCACCGCCGGTTCGGGGGCGAACCAGGTACAAGAGTGCGTTCTGCTCGCAGTTCACGCGGACATCGAGGAGATCGAGTACGTCCCCTGACGTCGCCCCCTTGATCCAGAGCTCGTCTCGGGAGGCCGACCACAAGACAGCCCGTTTCGAGCGGAGTGCCTCGTCGAGGGCGAGGTCGTTTGCGTAGCCGACGAACAGCACTTCGTGGGAGTCTCCGTCCTGGAGGACCACCGGAATGAGCGCGTGGTTGCTCCGAGCGGCGCTCCGCACCTTCTCGAAGTCGATCTGAGCCATCGTTCCCTCTTCGAGCGCATTCATCGATCCATATTCGCAGCTCCGGGTGTCCACGACGTCCGAGCTGCCTGTCGTCGGTCGCCCTCGGGTCCCATGCCCAGGTGCCGTCGAACGTCTCGTAGGACCCCCCGGCTCGGGTTCGAAGTCGTGGCCGATGCGGACCTCTTCGAGGGGCTCCTTCGGGTCTGCGAAGGCGAAGGCCCCGGCGGCCATGCCGCCTGGCCGCGGGTGATGATGCCTCGGCCGTCGGTGAGTTCACCGGCCCCACTTCCCGGAATTCCCTGCTGAGACCGGTCTGAGTTGTGGCTGTGCCTGAGGCACCGGTGTCATGTAGCGTCTCGACGTACATCCGACCTACTCATAACTGGGGGATCCACATGGAGTTCGGGCTATTCATTCAGGGGTACACGCCCAATTTTCGCCGGGAGGTGGACCCCGAAGCCGAACATCACGCCCTGATGGACGAGCTCGAGGTGGTCCAGGCGGCCGACAAGGCCGGGTTCAAGTACGTCTGGGTGACCGAGCACCACTTCCTGGACGAGTACTCCCACCTGTCGGCCAATGATGTAGTCCTCGGCTACCTGGCCCATGCCACCGAGCGCATCCACCTGGGCTCGGGCATCTTCAACCCGCTACCCCAGGTCAACCACCCGGCCAAGGTGGCCGAGCGGGTGGCCATGCTCGACCACCTGTCCAACGGGCGCTTCGAGTTCGGCACCGGGCGAGGGGCGGGCAGCCTCGAGATCCTCGGATTCCTTCCCGGCATGAAGGACCTGTCGGGTACCAGGGAGATCTGGGAGGACGTCATCGGGGAGTTCCCCAAGATGTGGCTCCAAGACACCTACGAGGGCTACGAGGGCAAGTTCTGGTCGCTGCCCCCCCGCAAGATCCTGCCCAAGCCGTACGGCAAGCTGCACCCGGCCATGTGGTACGCCGCCGGGAACACGTCGAGCTACGCCATGGCGGCCCAACGAGGGCTCGGGGTGCTGGGGTTCTCCGTGGGTTCCTTTGACGAGCTGGGCCCGGTGATGGAGGCCTACAAGGCCGACATCGGTAACGCCGACCCCATCGGTGCCTTCATCAACGACAACATCATGGTGACCACGGCCGCGTTCTTGAACGAGGACGGCAAGGCGGCGGAGCAGTCGTTGCTCGACTCACATATGACCTACCTGCAGAGCAACGTCTTTCGCTACCACGACACCTTCCCCCACCCACCCGAGGTCCCGGTGTGGCCCGAGCTGATCCCCGACGTGACCGCTGAGCAGATTCCCTACCTCAAGGCGGCGGGCACGATCGTCGGTGATCCCGATCACGCCCTCGAGCAGTGCAAGCGTTGGGAGGCAGCCGGAGCCGACCAACTGTCCTTCGGGATCGGCACCGCCAGCAAGGCGGAGTCGCTCGAGATGGTGCGACTCATGGGTGAGTACGTCATCCCCAAGATCGACACCGACCCGGTGCACCGCACCACCCGCATGCGCGAGGCGGCCGCGGCCAAGCTGTGAGCACCGAGCGGTAGGGACTGAGTACCGGCACCAACGGGCTTGGTCCCTACCGGGTGCCGCCGGATCCGGTACTCAGCTCCCGAAGCCGCTAGTGGGTGGCCACCGTGTCGGTGTTGCGCCCGGACCGGAGCACCGTGCCCGAGAGGGCGCCGGTCGGTTCGCCGTCGGCGATGGACGGGGTGCCGTTGACGAACACGGACGTGACCCCCGATGACGAGGCGATGAGGCGCAGGCTGTCGCCGGGCAGGTCGTAGACCCGCCGAGCCGGACCGGCGTCCACCGTCTCGGGGTCGAAGATGACCACGTCGGCGTAGGCCCCTTCCCGGAGTTGTCCCCGGTCACGGAGTCCGAACAGCCGGGCGGGCACGTCGGTGATGAGGTGCACGGCCCGCTCGAGCGACACCAGCTTCCGGCCCCGCAGGGTGTCGGCCAGGAACCTGGTGGGGTACGGCGACCCGAGCATCCGGTCGAGGTGGGCGCCGGCGTCGGACCCGCCGAGCAACACGTCGTCGTTCTCCCACAGGTCGCGGCGAGCGGCCCAATCGACATCGGTGTCGCCCACCGGCAACGGCCACAGCACGGTGGCAAAGTCGTCGGCCTTGGCGATCTCGATCAGCACATCGGCCGGGTCGGCGCCGCGCTCCTTGGCGATGTCGACCACCAGTCGCCCCTCGTACTGCTTGTTCTCCGGTGCGACGGTGTCGCCGATGCGGTAGTTCGAGAAGTCGGCCAGCCGTTCGAAGGCGGTGCCCTTGGCCGCCAGCTGCATCTCCTCGCGTACAGCGGGATCCTCCAGCTTGGCCGCCTTCTCCTTGGGCGGGAGGGAAAGGATGGCGTGCCAGCCAGGAATGAGCCACAGTGCGCAGAAGGTGGCCAGGCTCATGTTCTGGTCGGCGAAGATGGGCATGGTCAGGGCGACCACCCGCCCGCCGATCTCCCGGGCCCTTCTGGACGGCGACAGCTGGTGCTCGGTCCGCTCACCCGAACCGGCTGAGATGGACAGGACGTTCCAGTTGAGTGGCCGGTTGGCCTGGGCGCTCATCTGAGCCAGCAACTCGGTCTCCTGATCGCTGAATCCCTTAAGGCAGCCCTCGACGATGGCCTCGAGTGTGGTGCCGGAATGCTCGCTCACCTCGCGGCAGAGGGCCAGCAGCTCCTCCTCGGAGGCGGCGCGGCTGGGTACCGGCTTTGCGTCGCCGTCGATATGCGTGGACGACCGGGTGGTGGACAGGCCCAGGCCCCCGGCGTCAAGTGACTCTCGCAGGAGGCCGATCAGCGTGTCGACTTCCTCGGGGGTGGCCTCCCGCTCACCGGCCTCGCCGCCCAGGACGTAGCGGCGGAGAGCACAGTGGCCGACCAGGAACCCGGCGTTGACCCCGATGCGCCCCTCGAGCCCGTCGAGGAACTCGCCGAAGGTCTCCCATCCCCACGCAACGCCCTGCTCGAGGGCCTTGAGGGGCATGCCCTCGACCTGGGCCATCATCCTGCGGGTGAAGTCGGCGTCGGCCTCCTTGAGCGGGGCCAGCGTGAAGCCGCAGTTGCCGCCGATGACCGAGGTCACGCCGTGGTTGCTCGATGGCGTGGCGTAGCCGTCCCAATACAGCTGGGCGTCGTAGTGGGTGTGCGGGTCGACGAAGCCCGGTGTCACGATCTGGCCGGTGGCATCGATCGTCTCGGCGGCCGGTTCGTCCACCTGGCCCACGGCGACGATGCGGTCGCCCCGGATGCCCACGTCGGCTTTCCGGGGAGGGGCCCCGGTGCCGTCCACCACGGTTCCATTCTTGATCAGGTAGTCGAGGATGACGGACCTCCAATTCTGAGTGCGCGGGTCACTGCGTGATCCTGCGGCGTCGTACTCTGAACGCTACTGTCAGGTTTGGGGAACCGCCACTGTGTAGCGTCGGGCCCATGACCACGAACCCGGCTTCGAACGTTGACTTCGGCATGCAGTTGCCCGTCCAGGCCCGATCCCGACTGCAGTGCGACCCCTGGGAGGACGGTGCCGGGGCTCCGGAGCTGGCCCTGATCGCCCAGGCCTGTGACACCGCCGGGTTCTCCTACGTGGGGGTGTGCGACCACGTGGCCGTCCCCCGGGATCAGGTCGAGCGGATGCAGACGGCGTGGTACGACACCGTGGCCACCCTGGGGTGGCTGGCCGCAGTGACCACGCGGGTCCGCCTCTTGTCCCACGTGTTCATCGTCGCCTACCGGCACCCGTTGGTCACGGCCAAGTCGTTCATGACCCTCGACCACCTGTCTGGTGGCCGGGCCATCCTGGGGGTGGGCGCCGGGCACGCCCGGGGCGAGTTCGATGTCCTGGGCGTCCCCTTCGAGCAGCGGGGCTCGCTGACCGACGAGTCCATCGACGTGATTCGGGCCGCCTTTGACGACGAGTGGCCCGACATCGACACCCCGCACTTTGCCGTGCACGACGTGGGCCAGTCCCCCCGGCCGGTCCAAGCCCACCTGCCCATCTGGGTGGGGGGCTCCTCGGCCCCCGCCCTCCGCCGCGCCGCCACCCGGGGCGACGGCTGGCTGCCCCAGGGCCCACCGGCTCAGGGCATGGCCTGGGCCATCGACACCCTCAACTCGGCCCGGGAGCAGGCCGGCCGTACCGGCCGCTTCGACATCGGCGGCGCGGCCAAGCCGCTGTACGTGGGCACCCCCACCTGGGACATCGGCGACAACGCGGTGTCCGGTGGTCCCGAGGAACTGGCCACGGCCATCACGGAGTGGGTGTTGCCCGGCGTCACCCATCTCTCGCTTCGCTTCCGGTGCCGGAGCGCCGACGAGCTGGTCGACCAGATCGCCGCCTTTGGCGCCGAGGTGATCCCGCTGGTCAGAGGCTGACCCCGCTGAGGCCCCGCCCCGCGGCCGGGCGCTATCGCCTACTTGACGAAGGCGCCGGCGTCGACGGGCAGCTGCACCCCGGTGATGTACCGGGCCTCATCGGAACAGAGGAAGACGATGGCGGCCGAGACGTCCTTGGCCTCGACCCACGAGATGGGCAGCGGGCTGTGGCCGAACATGTTCTCCGCGAGGTCGTCGCGGCCGGGATTCTCCTTGTCCGGCATGAACAGCTTGTAGGTGTTCGGGTTCTGCAGCATCGGGGTGTCGGCGCTGGTCGGGTGGACGGTGTTCACCCGGATCCAATGGGGGGCCAGCTCGTTGGTCAGCGACTGCATGAGCCCCACCACGCCGTGCTTGGCCGCCGAGTAGGGCGAGGTGTGCGAGAAGCCCCGGAGGCCCGCCGTCGAGCTGGTGATCACGATCGAGCCACCCTGGTTGCGCTCGATCATGGGGGGGATGGCCGCCCGTACCGTGTTCCACACGCCGGTCAGGTTGACGTCGATGATGTCCCGCCAGGTCTGCTCGGGGTAGTCCCAGGACTGCATCAGGTTGATGATCCCGGCGTTCGCCAGCACGATGTCGACCTGGCCGAACATCTCGAGGCCCTCGTTGAGGACGGCACTCACGCCGGCGAAGTCGCGGACGTCAGCCTTGCGGGCCACGATCTTGCCCCCGGCTTCCTCCACCAGGCGGACGGTCTCCTGGAGGTCCTCCGGCGTGGCCAGTGGGTAGAGGACGGCAATCGACGGGATGTCCTCGCAGATGTCGAAGGCGATGATGTCGGCGCCCTCCTGGGCCAGCCTCACGGCATGGGAGCGACCCTGCCCTCGGGCGGCACCCGAGATGAACGCCACTTTCCCGTCGAGCTTGCCCATTTTTGACCCCCAGTGTCCTTTGGCCCGCCGGTGTGCGGGGCGACGATACTGGTTTGTCAGTATACGGTCCCGCTGGCTCCGGACCCAAGGCGAGCTCTCCGAAGAGCCCGGCCACTGGCTGTCAGGGCGGAATCTCGCCGATCCCAGGCCATGTGGATGGCCGATCACCTCGATGGCTCGGGGATGTCAGTGGCTATCGTCGAGACAGAGCCGACGGAACGGGAACGAGAGGACACGCCATGGACGATGACAAGGCCGTACACCTGGTGGCCGACGAGCTGGAGATCCGGAACCTGGTGGCCCGGCTGGCCCATCTAGCCGACATGGCCACCGACCTTGACGTCTACCTCGACTGTTTCACCGACGACGCCGTGTGGGAGTTTCCCGGGAGTGCCAGCGAGGACCTGGGACACAGTCGGACGGAGGGCAGGGACGAGATCGCCGCCGACCGCCGGGGACGACGGGCCGACGGGTTCCAGGGGCCGGGCACCAACACCAGGCACGTGAACACCACGCTGGCCGTGCGGGTGGACGGGAGCGATACGGCCGAAGCCGAGTCCTACTGGCTGTTCGTGGGCGACACGACAGGTACGCCTGTCGTCCGGGGCATCGGTCACTACCTCGACCGCTTCTCCCGCACGCCCGCCGGTTGGAAGCTCGCCTCCCGGCGGATCACTACGGGCTGATCGCCACCACCGGTCAGCCGGCCGCCGTGCCCGTGGTCACGGTTGCTTGATCGGGACCTTTCCCACCCCGCCGGCGTACGGCGGTCCCATGGCACACACAGCTGGGCCGTACTGGCCGGTCAAGCCGAAGTGGTTGTTGGGCGAGAAGCTGTACTGGATGCCGATGAACGACTGGTCGCGCATGTCCTCGATCGCCTTCTTGATGGCGCTGGGGTCGGTCGAGTGGTACTTCTCGATGGCCGCGGCCATGATCTCGACCGGAACCGAGTCAGAGGCGATATAGGTCAGGTAGTTGGTGCTGGTGGCTCCGGTCACCGCGCTGTACTTGGCGAAGAGATCCTGCTGCTCGGCGGTGAAGGTCTGGGTCGGCGTGTCGGCGCAGTCGACGTAGGGGGCATAGGCCTTGGCCGTCAGGGATCCCATGGCATCGAACCCGTCGTACCAGGCGCCGGCCGAGGACAGGATGGTGGGCGACCAGTTGGCCGACTGCATGGCCTGCCACACCGGTCCGAAGCCCACGCCCAGATAGACCAGGAGCAGGTCGGGGTTGGCCGCCTTGGCCTTGGTGATGGCCGCCGAGTCGTCCACCGAACCCGACGGGATGGTCACCGACTGGACGACTTTGGCCTTGGGTGCGTACTGCTTCATCCCGGCCTCGATCTGGTTCACTGCGTCGGTGTCCTGGGGCAGGCCGTCAGTCAGTACCGCCACCCGCTTGACGTTGGTGGTGGCCATCCACTTGGCCGCCACCGCCCCTTCTTGCTGGACCGACCCACCGGGGCTGAAGGCGTAGGGGTACTTGCTGGTATCGGCATACTGCGAGCCGGTCAGGGTGGAGACCACCGGCATCTTGGCCTTGGTCAGCACGGCCAACTGCTGGCTCTGGGCCGCCGGGCTCTGGGAGACGGTGACCACCCCGGCCGCCTTGTCCGCCACCATCTGATTGGCAGCCTGAACGGCACCGGTCACGTCGCTGGCGTCGTTCTGGATCTTGATGATGACCTTGTGTCCATCGATCCCGTTGGGGTGGCTGGCGTTGAAGGCCTGGAGGGTGACGTTCTCGAAGGCCTCCTTGGTCGTCTGGCCGTAGGCCGCGGCCGCCCCGCTCAGGTCGGCGGAGACCTCGAAGGTGATCGGCCCCTGGGGAATCGGGGGGTATCCCGAACTGGCACCGGCGCTCGACGGAAGGGCGAACACCGCCCCCGCCCCCGTGCTCACGGCGACCAGCGCCAGGGCCGCCACCACCCGGATGGACCCGAACCGAACATGCCTCCGCGTCATGTGCCCCCCCTTGGAACCCACCTGCGATGGACGGATCGCTGCTTGCGAATCCGTTGGTTTTACCTGCCATACGGAAGGTAGTCCGGAGACCCGATGAACGCAAGCGGTGGTTGCGTGAGGGTCACAAGAACGCCCCAAGTACCAGGTCCCGGGGCGATCGGCAGCTGGCAGCTGTCAGCTGGGTGGGTTAGTCGGCGGCGGGCACCCGTTCGGCCACCAGTGCCGACCGGTTGACCTTGGTGGCCTCGGACCGGGGGATCTGGTCGACGAATTCCACCGACTTGGGCACCTTGTAGGGGCTGAGGCGCGACTTGGCGAAGGCGATCACGTCCTGCTCGGTGACCGACGGCGCCGACGCCGCCGCTTGGGCGATGGCGTGGACCCGCTGTCCCCACTCCTCGTCGGGCAGCCCGATCACCACCACGTCGTCGAGGCCGGGGTGCTCGCTGAGGGCCGCTTCCACCTCGGCCGGGAATACGTTGGCCCCACCGGAGATGATCATGTCCACGCGGCGGTCGGCCATGAACAGCCAACCATCCTCGTCGAGCCAGCCCAGGTCGCCGATGGTGGTGAAGTTGTCCTCGGTCACCGGGGCGGGAGGCACGTCGCCCAGGTACCCGTGGGTGACCCCGTCCGCCTGGCGCAGGAAGATCTCACCGATCTCGCCCGCCGGGAGTTCGCGGCCCTCGGGGTCCAGGATCTTGATCTCGGTCTCGGTCCACGGTTGGCCCAGGGTGCCGGGATGCTCGAGCCACCCGTCACCCCGGCAGGCCACCACCCCCGCTCCCTCGCTCGACCCGTAGGTCATGTAGAAGTGCTCGGGTCCGATGAGGTCGAACCAGAAGCGGGCCAGCCACTGGGGCAGGACGGCGGCCCCCTGCATGGTCCACTCGATGCTCGAGAAGTCGCGTGCGGTGACGTCGGGGAGCTGGGCTATCCGCTGGAACATGGGCGTGGCCCCGGTGAACCCGGTGACCCGGTGGGCCTCGATCAGGTCGACCATGTGGTCGGCCCGGAAGCGCTCCATGAGCACCGCCCGATGGCCCGACAGCAGGTTGGACATGGTCAGGAAGCCATTGTTGTGGTAGATCGGCCCCGGGGTGAGGATGAGCTGGTCCGGTGACAGCGGTCCCCAGGACTCCTGGATCCCCAGCGCGCCAGGGGCCCCCTCGATCATCACCGCCGGCGACTTGCGGAGGATCACCTTGGGCGATCCAGTCGAGCCCGAGCTGCAGATGCCGGAGTGGTGGGGAGCAGTGACCTCGGGCAGCACCTCGGTCGACTCGGCCCGGCTCTCCTCGAACAGGTCGGCGGTGCTGGCGTCGACGGTCACCGCCGCACCGATGACGGCCCGGAGCCGGCTCAGCTCCCACTCGGGCAGGTCCCAGCGCACGGGGACAGGGACGGCCCCCAGCTTCCAGGCGGCGAAGGTGGCGAACACCAGCTCGGGCGAGTTCTTCAGCTGCATGGCGAACAGGTCGCCCACGCCGAGGCCGCGCCGGGCCAGGGCCCTGGCCACCTGCGTGGTCCGGTCGTCGAGCTCGGCCAATGTGAAGTGACGCTCGCTCCGGTCCTCGGCCGCGAAGATCAGGGCGACCTCGTCCGGCGAGGCCAGGGCCAACTCATGGATCCGGGTCCCGTAGGGGGTCGTCTCCGGCTCGACTTCTGTTTCGGTTGCGGTTTCCACGGTCAGCACTCTTACCGGGTGGGCCCGGGCGTGCCAACCGGTGGCTCACCCGTCGTGGCACCGGACCCGTTTGCCGCCCTGTCCATGAGCAGCTGCCGCACCGCCCGCTTGGAGATCTTGGCCGTGGACCCCTTGGGCAAGTCGTCGACCACGGCGACGATGCGAGGCTTCTTGTAACCGGCCAGCCGCCCGCCGCACCACTCCTCGAGGGTGGCGCCGTCCAACCCGGAGCCCGCCTTGACCACCACGGCGGCGGCCACCACCTCGCCCCAGCGGTCGTCGGGCACCCCGACCACGCACACGTCAGCGATGCCGGCGTGTTCGACCAGCACCCGCTCCACCTCGGCCGGGTACACGTTGAGCCCCCCCGAGATGATCATGTCCTTGATGCGGTCGACGATGGTGATGAGCCCGGTGTCGTCCACCACGGCCACGTCGCCGGTCCGGTACCAGCCGTCGTCGACGATGGCCTCGGAGGTGGCGGCCGGGTTGTTCCAGTACCCCTGCATAACCTGGAGACCGGACACCCAGAGCTCGCCGTGGTTCCCGTCCGTTTCCGGTGCCTGCTCGTCGACCAGGCGCATCGACGCCGCCGACACCAGTCGCCCGGTGGGCACGGCCGGGCCGCCGGACACACGCGGGTCGATCTCGTCTCGGTGGCGGAGCGCGGTGATGGGGTGGGGAACCTCCGAGGTGCCGAACACCTGGGTGAGGATGGGGCCGAACGCCTCGAGTGCGGCATCCAACGTGGTGCGGCTGATGCTGGCCCCCCCGTAGGTGATGTTGCGGAGACCCGGTGGCGGACCCGAGCCTGCGCCGTACTCCACCAGCATCTGGATCATGGTGGGGACGAGGAACGTGGACGTGCCGCCCTGCTCGGTGACACAGCGGAAAAAGGCAGCCGGCTCGAACTTGCCCATCAGGATGCTGCGGGCCCCCCGGGTGAAGAAGGTGAGCACCTTGGACCCGCTGCCGTGCGACAGCGGACCGGCGTGGATCATGCCGTCGCTCGGTCCGGCGCAGAACTCCTCGGAGATGCTCATGAGCGTGGCCGTCACCCGGCAGCGGTCGGCCAGCATGGCTCCCTTGGGGCGGCCCGTCGTCCCCGACGTGTACAGCAGCTGGCTGAGCCGTTCGGGGTCCGGGTCCAACCGGGGTGGCGTGGGCAGCGCCGCGCCCAGCAGGGATTGGTAGTCGCCCAGGATCCCGGTCTCGTCGCCATCAGCGTCGAGGTCCACGATGGTGGGGGGCTGGTCCAGGTCGGCCACCAGATCGGCGGCCCGCGAGCGCTCGGCCGCTTCGGTGACGAGGACGGTGGCGCCCGAGTCGGCCAGCAGGTACCGGCGCTCGTCGTCGCTGAGGCGCGGGTTGATGGGGACCTTGACCATCCCGGCGCGGGCGATGGCGAAGTCCCATTCCACGTACTCCAACCGGTTCCGCATCAAGATGGCCACCCGGGCGCCGGGCTCGGTGGTCAGCCCGCCAAGGACGTTGGCCAGCCGACCGGACCGGTCGCCTACTTCGGCAAAGGTCAGTTGGCGGTCGCCGTCGGCCACGGCGACCCGGGGCCCATAGGCACGGGCCGACCGCTCGACCAGCTCAGGGATGGTGGGCATCGAAGCGCCCCAGACGTCGGCCAGGGCCTGGCAGATCTCGCCGACCGTGGCGTTGGCCCGAATGGCCGACAAGATGGGAGGGATGGTGTTGGACTGCGACCGGGCCGCGCTGCGTACCAGCTCGAGGGCGTCGGTCACCGCGCCGGCGTCCCGGTCCGCACGGAGGCGGGCGAGCGATTCCACCTGGGCTTCCTCGATCGCGGCCAGGTCCCGTCGGGCCGGTGCCCGGGTCAACGAGGTGGGCGGGGCCGTGATGACGTGCTGGTTGACGCTGACCACCGGTTGATCGCCCCGGTCGATGCGGTTCTGCAGCCGGAAGGCCTGCTCGTCGATCTCGGCCTCCAAGACCCCGGACTCGAGCGCCCCGATGGCCCCGCCGCTCCTTCGATGCGGGCCATGTACGCCCGGATCTCCCCTTCGAGCTGGTCGGTCAGGGCCTCTACCAAGTAGGAGCCGCCCAGCGGATCCGCCGACCGGGTCACCCCGGTCTCCAGGGCCAGGATCTGCTGGGTCCGCAGGCCCAGGTGGGCGGCTTCCGGGCTCGGGATGCCCAGCGCCTCGTCGTACGAGGACGAGGCCAGGGTCTGGACGCCGCCGAGCACCGCGGCCAGCGCCTGATAGGAGATCCGGATGAGGTTGTTCAGGGGTTCGTTGGCCGTCTGGTAGCCGCCCAACGTGTAGCAGAAGATGTTGAGGGCCCGGCTGGCGTCGTCGGTAGCGCCGAACCGGCTGACCATGATGTCGGACCAGATGCGTCGGGCCGCCCGGAACTTGGCCACCTCTTCGAAGATGTCCAGTCCCGACGACAAGAACATGTACACCGAGTGGGCGAACGACTCGATGCTGAGCCCGCGATCGAGCGCACACTGGATGTACTCGATCCCGTTGCTGATGGCGATGGCCACCTCCTGCACGGCCGTCGATCCCGAGTCGCGGATGTGGTACCCGCAGAACTCGATCGGCTCCCAGTGGGGCAGGGAGGTGGCGCAGTACTCGATGACGTCGACCGAGAAGTCGCGCCCGGCGCGGTAGGGGAAGATATGGGTGTGGCGGGCGACGTACTCCTTCAGGACGTCGTTCTGCAGCATCACCTTGAACTCGGTTGGTGAGTACCCGTGGACTTCGGCCCCGGCCACGAACAGGGCCACGGCCAGCGGGCCGATGGAGTTGGCCGTGGTGCGAATCTGGGAGACCTTGTCCAGGGACACGCCGTTCAACAGCTCGACCATGTCGGCCAAGCTGTCGATGGGCACGCCCACCCGGCCCACCTCGCCGTGGGCCAGGGGATGGTCGGAGTCCAGGCCCAGCTGAGTGGGGAGATCGAGGGCGAGCGAGAACCCGGTTTGCCCGGCGGCCAGCAGGGATCGGATGCGTTGGTTGGTCTCGGTGGGCGACCCCTGCCCCGAGTACATCCCCATGACCCAGTTGCCTTCCCGATACATGCCCGGCCGGATGCCCCGGGTGAACGGGGGCTGACCGGGCAGCCCCAGCTTGGTGTCGTAGCGGGACAACTCCTCCTCGCTGGGCTGGCCCAGGTCGAGCGGGGTGTAGACGGGCTGGATGGGCAGACCGGAATGGGTGGTGGCACCGCTGTCCCCGGGCAACAGGCGCTCCGCGTTCTCCTCGCGCCATTGGTCGAAGGCCTTGGAGTTGAGCGTCATCGTTCTCCCTCCAGCCATGCCGCTTACGCGGCGCCGGATCCTTCTCTGTCGACTTGGACGATGACGGCCTCGCCCTCACCGATGCCGCCGCACAGGGCCACGGCTGCGGTGCCCCCGCCACGGCGCCGGAGCTCGCAGATGGCGGTCATGACCATGCGTGCCGCGGTGGCCCCGGTGGGATGGCCGATGGCCACCGACCCGCCGTTGACGTTGGTCCGCTCCCGGAGAGCCTCGGCCCGTTGCTCGTCTCCGTCGGCCAGGACGAGCGTCGTCACCAAGGGGACGGCGGCAAAGGCCTCGTTGATCTCGATCAGGTCGACCTGATCGAGCGTGAGCCCGGCACGATCGAGCGAGGCCGCGATGGCGGTGGCCGGGATGGAGGCGATGCGGCGGGGCTCCCCGGACACTGCGGCGAATCCTCGGAGGGTGGCCAGCACGGGACGGCCACGCTCGGCTGCCGCTCGAGGATCGGCGAGCACCAGGGCTGCCGACCCGCTGGACAGGTCGGGGGCGTTGCCCGGGGTGACCGTCTCGCTCTCGTAGATGGTGGAGAGGGCGGCCAGTCCGGCCGCGGTCGTGGCGGGCCGGGGTACCTCGTCGGCCTCGACGGTGATCGTCGCCCCGCGGCTGTCGGTGCCGGGCACGGGCACGATCTCATCGGCCGGCCATCCTGCCGCCAGCGCCTTGGCGTAGCGCTCCTGGCTCCGGAGGGCCCAGTCGTCCTGTTGGGTTCGACCGATGCCGTGCTCGAGTGCCTCTCTCGAGGCCTGCCGAGCTCGCGGCTCGTGGGTGTGTGGACAGGAGATGACCAGCTGGTCACTCATCTCCAGGTTGCCCAGGCGAAGGCCCCATCGCACGCCTTCGAGGAAGTAGGGGACCCGGCTCAGGTTCTCGGCGCCACCCGCCACCGCCACCGAAGCCTCGCCCAGGCGAATGGATCGCGACGCCGCGGCCAGCGCCGTCAGCGAGCTACAACAGGCGCGGTCCACGGTGTAGGCATTCCGGTCGACGGGGATGTCCGATCGGAGCAGGATCTGGCGGGCGATGGACCGGTCGGATCCGGGGAAATTGACCCCGAAGACGAGCTGGTCGACCTGGTCGGGGGCCACCCCCGAGCGGGCGAGCGCGGCAGCCACGACAGCCGAGGCCAGCTCGGGCAGCGTGGCCTCGCGGAGCGAGCCACCGAACTTCCCGAAGGGGCTCCGGGCCAACCCGAGGACGGCCACACCGTCGACCCCCCGGCCCGGTGCCGATGCGCTCTCGATGCCGCGTGCGAAGTCGTTGTCGATGGGTGCAGTCTATATTTCGTCACCCACAGTGCCAACCAAACGGGCGTTAGAAACTTTCGCCCCTGTAGGGGCGAGAAGTCCTCACCGTTGACCGGGTTGTGCAGCTGGTCCGCTTCGGTTCGCTGCCGCTGGGCGCCCGGTCGGGGCGCCGCTTTCCCGTCGAACCACTGCCGGTGGTCGATGTGCTCCTCGATGGAGTTGTGGTGGGCAGCGGCAACGAGGTCCGGGTGACGTCCGATGCTGTGAGCTCGGCGCACCAGTCGTTATATTTCCTCGGTGGGGATGCCATGTGGCCGAACCGGAGGAGGGCACGCCAATGGCCGCGATCGAAGAGGCCAGCGGGTCGGAGACGGCGCCGGGCACGGCCACGTTGGGAGGCCGGGTCAGCTTCTCGGCCCACGGGCGTCCGTGGATGATCGTTATGAAGCCGACCGCCCGGGGCAAGGCCATCGATCGCGCCCTTGTGCGCTGGACCGGGTTCTCGCTCATCTCCTACGAGTTCGCCAAGGCGGCCGGCCGGCCCTATCACCGCGACCATCTGCTCCTCACCTCCATCGGCTGGCGGAGCGGCAACCTGGTCACATCGTGCCTTCCCTTCTATCGGCACGGTGACGACCTGGTCGTGTGCGGCACCAAGGGTGGTGGACCGAGCGACCCGTTCTGGGTGAAGAACCTCGAGGCCGAGCCCCGCTGCTGGATACGCATCAACCGCCGGCAGACCCCGGCCACCGCCCGGGTCAGCGCCGGCTCCGAGCGCACCCGCGTGTTCGAGTCGGTGGCCCGACAGCACCCCGACCTCGAGCGCTATCAGGCCCAGACCACCCAGCTCGGGCGCGATGTCCCCCTCGTGCTCGTCAGCGTGCCGCCGGCCTGACGCCGACCGGTCCTGCGGGGGTCAGCCGACCAGGCGGGGCGCGACCTCCTGGTCGAACCACTGCAGGTGGTCTATGTACTCCTCGACCGAGGTCGTGATGGGCAGGGGCAACGACGTTCGGGTCACGTCGTGGGTTCTGAGCTCGGCGCACCAGTCGATGATCCGATCGCGGTAGGTCGCCAGCTCCGCTCCGGTCGCCTGCCCGAAGGCGCCCCCCGACCACATGGGGGGCGAGCCCAGCCAGCAGATGTCGAAGCTGGCCTCTTTGCCCACGTATTCGGGTTGGGCGTACAGGTACTCCAACAGGGGTGGCATGTCGGCCAGCGAGAAATCGGTGGGGTTGGGCTGCCAGCCGTCGTGGCGGGCGGCCCGGCGCAGGGCGGGCTTGGAGTTGCCGCCGATGTAGATGGGGGGCCGGGGCGACTGCAGCGGCTTGGGCTCGAAGGCCAACCCCTCGATGTCGAAGAACCGGCCGTGGAAGACGGGTTCGTCCGCTGTCCACAGCTCGATCATGGCGGCCAACATCTCGTCGGCGATGGCGCCGCGATCCTCGAAACGCACGCCCAGCGCCGCGAACTCGGAGACGGCATGGCCCACGCCGACCGAGAGGTTGACCCGTCCGCCGGAAAGCACGTCCATGGTGGTGACGGCCTTGGCCAACGAGAGGGGATGGTGGTACGGGAGGACCAGCACGGTGGCGTCGACCCGGACCCGGGACGTGGCCCCGGCCAGAAAGGACATCACGGTGAGACCCTGCATCCAGTAGGGCCCGAGGCGGGAGACCTCCTCGGTGGGCATGGCGAAGTGCTCGGAGGTGGTGATGGCGTCGTACCCCAGTTCGTCCACGGCCCGGGCGATGCGCTGGTAGTCGGGGGCTTGGAGCTGGCACGCCCAATCCGGGGTCCCGGGCATGTGGCTGTTGCCGGGCAGGGCGACGTAGATCTTCATGGGCGACGTGTGCTTGGGAATGGAAATCTCCTTGGAGGATCGAGCGGTGAGCGGAGCGAGCGGGGCTCGCTCCCGGTCAGGACCAGATGTTGATGAGCTCTTGGACGCTACTGATCCGGGCCAGGAGCGAGAGCGAGTTCTGGAGGACCATCTCGCCGTATTCGGGGGGCACGCCCACAGTGGCATCCCTCGGGATCACCACGTTGTACGACCGGCTTGCTGCCTCGATGACCAGGCCCATGACCCCGAGGTTGAGCGAGACGCCGGCGGCAATCACCGTGGTGATCCCCATGTTCCGCAGCACGATGTCCAGTCCGGTATCGGTCATGGGGGCCATGGAGTGTAGGCGGCTCATCACCAGGTCGCCCGGTTCCACGCCGATCTCGGGCACCACCTCGGCGAACTCGGCCAGCTCGACCGGGTCCCGGGGTTTGGTCTGCGCCGCTTTCTTGGCCTTGGCCGCGAACACGGTGTTGCCCATGGAGCCCTTCAGGTCCACCCGGGCGGCGGCCACGCAGTGCACGATCTCCACCCCGGCTACTCGGCCGGCCCGCACCAGCCGGGCCACCTCGGTGACCATGGGGGCAGCCGCCTCCACCAGCGCGGGCAGCGACGACCGGTCGCCGACCGTCCCCCGCTGGATCTCGTTCATGACGATGGCCGTATGGGAGGGGTCGACGACAGCAGGATCGAGCGGCATGTCGGCATCGTAGGCCCACCCGGCTCGGGCCTGCCTCTGGCCTGCCGGCGTCGTTTCCCGTCTGGCCGACCACAAGCCGTCGGCGCGATAGTCAATCGGGAGCGAGGTCGACGGCGCTACCGGCGCAGAGAAGTGGGGGAGTTCGTGGTGATGAAGTTCGACGTCGGTGTCCCGAGCGGCGCCATCAAGCACTTCGAGACATGGGTGGGGGAGGGGAAGCTGAACGACTTCGCAGTGGCCGCCGAACAAGCCGGCCTCGATGCCGTGAACGTGACCGATCACCCGTTTCCCGAAGACTCCTGGTTGGCCACCGGCGGCCACCACGCCTTCGACCCGTTCGTCGCCCTCAGCTCCATGTCGGCCGTCACCTCGACCATCGGGTTGCGGACCAACTTGCTGGTGGCCGGCTACCGGAACCCCTACCTGGCCGCCCGCTCCATTGCCAGCCTCGACGTCCTGTCCGGGGGCCGGGTTATCGTGGGGATGGGTGCCGGGTACCTGCGGGCCGAGTTCGGTGTGCTGGGCGCCGACTTCTCCACCCGGGGCAAGCGCTTCGACGAGGCCATCGAGGCCATGACCGCGGCGTGGAGCGGGAAGTCGGTGGAACGCGACGGCACCTTCTATCCGGCCCACGGTCACACGATGGTCCCCGTGCCCGTCCAGCGACCCCGACCCCCGATCTGGGTGGGCGGCAACAGCGCCGCGGCCAAGAGCCGCGCCGCCCTCCTGGCCGATGGGTGGCTGCCCTTCCCCCAGCCCGAAGTCATGGCCGCCATTACCGGGAGCCCTGCCCTCACCACGCTGGACGACCTGAAGACGGGCATCGACGAGGTCCATCGCCTTCGGTCCGAAGCCGGCCTGACCGGCAAGTTCGATATCGCCTTCTCCTCCTTCGACGGGGCCGACCCCGAGGGGGATCCCGACGGTGAGCGATTCCGCGAACGGCTGGCCGCATACGAGGATCTCGGGGTGACGTGGCTCAGCCTCGGTTGCCGCGGCCGTACGCTCGTCGCCTGCCAGGAGGAGCTGGCCTGGCTGGCCGAGGCGGTGGTCGGCCCCTATCGCCGGGCCGCAGCATGATCGATGACCGTCAAGTGGCCTGACCGGACAGGGGGGACATGCAAGCAACCGGACTGATCTGCGCGGTGCTCGATTGCGACGCCGACAGCATCGAGGCGTTCAACCGCTGGTACGACTTGGAGCACGTGCCCCCAAATGTGTCGTTGGCCGGGGTGATGGCCGGCCATCGCTACGCCGCCCCGCCCGACCTGCATGCGCTGCGCGTCGCCGATGCGTCCTCGCCGCTCGCCGGCGGTCGGGGCAGCTTCGTCACCATCTACACGCTGTGCCAACCCCCGCTCGAGGTGGTGGCGTCCATGGCCGAGCTCCGAGAGGTGCTCTATGCCACCGACCGGATGCACTTCCCGGCTGACAAGAAGGTCGTCCGGGACGGTGGCGCACTCGAGCTCGTCTCCGCCGTGTCCTCGCCCGAGCTGGCCCTTCCACCGATCGACGTGCCTTTCGTCGGCCACAACGGGATCCTCCTGGTGCGCCGCCGGGGCAGCGACGAGGTCCACTCTTGGTACCACCACGAGTGGTCGGAGCAGGTGGCGGGGCTGGAGGGAGTCCATGGCGTGATGAGCCTCGAATTCGCCGGTGGCGGCGGGGACCAGCTCGACCTGGTGTTCCTGGAGGGCGACGTGGCCGAGCGGACCACGGCCATCCGGGCCGCTGCACCCCACCATCGCGGTGCCACCGTGGTGGTCGACGCCCCCTTCGTGCATATCGACCCGTTGCGCTACCCATGGGTCGAAGCCATCGTCGACTCCGACTTGCCCAAGACGATCAGCTAACCCGGGCTACGCCCCGGGCGCCGAGTTGAAGGTGTAGGAGAACGGGGCGTACGTGGGGACGGTCTTGAAGGCGCTCTTGCCGTTCACGGACACACTGATCGATACCTCGGCGGCACCGACGTTCACGGTCAGGGACCCGTCGGCCGGATAGGACTTGGTGACTCCGCCCGGCTGCACGTCCTCCACGATGGGGTTGACCGACGCCGGACTGGTGACCTCGACGTAACACGGGGCGGTGGTGGTCAGGATCACATCGAAGTGAGCGGTGCTGACCGTGTACGTGGCCGTGGTCAGGTTGTCGGTGCTGGCCAGTTTCACCGTGACCGGAACCACGGGGTGGGGGTTGGTGGTGGCGCTGGTGGTGGGGGGTACATACAGCGCTCCGTTGGGCGGGACGATGTGCCATTGGACCAGGAGCTGGGGACGCCAGTGGCGGATGCCCACGCCGGCCAGCGCCACCAGCAAGGCGACCAGGACCAGCCACGTGGCCACACGGAGCACCACCGGAGCTCGCCGGGTGCGTCTCACCTTGCGCTGGATCTTCCTCGTCTCTTTGATCTGTTCGCGGGGTATGACCGACAGGGTTCCCGTCGGCGGTCCCCCTGTCCCGAACGCCGACCCGTTGAAACCGTGGCTGTTGCCGCCCACCCGAGGGACGGGACCGGTTTGGGTGAAGGCCCGCAGGTGGTCCGGGTCCGGGTCGCCTACGGCCACCACACCAGTCGTCGCCCCCGCCGCGCCGGTGGGCGCCCCCACCACAGCGGACAGGCTCTCCATGAACTGCAGGGCCAGCGCGTCGCCGTCCAAGGCCAGAAATCGGGCGTAACGGCGGAGCGTCGACAAGGCGAACGCCTGATTGTGCAGGCGGCTCAGGTCGCCCGCCTCGAGCGCCTCCAGCTGGGTGATGGGGCGACCGAGCCGGTCGTGGACAGTGAGGAGGTCGAGCCCCTGCGCCTCGCGCGTTTCCCGCAGCACCCGCCCGATATCGGCGGGTGAGGGCGTCGGCTCAACTGGCTCCTCGGAAGCGATGCGGGCATCGGTGCCTCGATGTCGCATCACGCCCTCGATCCCTGACGCTTCTCGGCCCGGCACATGGCTACCAGGGAGTGCCGTCCTGGCCGTTGCCCAGAGCCCTTGCGCCGTTCCACGTCCCCATCATTACGCGATGGACCTGCGGATGGCGTCGATCAGGACGGTGGTGCGGTCGTCGCCGGCCACGCTCAGACGCATCTGGTTCATCACGTAGCCGAAGGAGATCCCCGACTCGGGATGGGCAAAGCCCACCGAGCCGCCCGCTCCGAAGTGGCCGAACCCACCCCTCCCCAGCAGGGGGGTGAAGGGCGAGTCGCACATCATGCCCAGACCGAACTTGGACTCGCCTCCGAGGACCAGATCGGTTCCTGTTGTTCGTGACCGGGACATGTCGGCGACCGTGTCCGGCCCCAGGATGCGCACTCCATCGACCTCGCCGATAAGCCCGGCGTACAGGCGGGCCAGGGAACGGGCTGTGGTGATCCCGTTGGCCGCGGGAACCTCGGCGGCATGGAGCTCGGGAAGGTTGAACGGCCCGCCGCCCTGGCCGAAGTCGCCGAAGGCCCCGTTGAGGAACAGCGCCCTGGTCCCGAGCCCATCGGGCCCGAACGAGGTGGCCATGGTGGCCAGTTCCTCGGGATTCATATCGGCGAGGTAGTCGAGGGACATGGTCAGCGGTGCGACCCGGTGCTCCTCCGTCGAAGGCAGGCCTATCCAGAACTCCAGGTCAAGCGGTCCGGCTACCTCGCGGGCGAAGAACGAACCGATGCTCATGCCACTTACCCGGCGAACCAGTTCGCCCACCAGCCACCCGAAGGTGAGGGCGTGGTAGCCGTGAGCGGTCCCCGGCTCCCACAGTGGCTTCTGGTCGGCCAGCGCATCGACGATGGGGTCCCAGGCCAACGCCTGGGACAGGGTCAAGGTGGCATCGATGGCCGGGAGACCGCTCTGGTGGGTCAGTAGCCACTGCACAGGGATCCCCGCCTTGCCCGCGGCGGCGAATTCCGGCCAATACTCGGCCACCGGTGCCGACGGATCGAGCAGGCCTCGTTCGATGAGCAAGTTGGCGCAGACGGCCGTAGCCCCCTTGGTGGTGGAGAACACCAGCTGTAGGGTGTCCCCGGCATAGGGCTGATCCGAGGCCGGATCGGCGAGGCCGCCCCAGAGGTCGACCACGGGGACCCCGTGGCGGTAGACGCACACCGACGCGCCCTGATCGCCCCGCTCTGTGAAGTTTGCAGCGAACGCCTCGCGTACCGCGTCGAAGCCCGGGGCCGCTGTTCCCTCGATGGTCGCTCGCTTGGCGATGCTCATAGGTCCCCCGTCGTCGCTGCTTCCGTCTTTGACGTCGCAATCAGGGGAAACGCTATCCGCTCGAATCGGTCGGCCGCGCATGGGAGGGTCCACCTTCGGGCCCGTTCGCCCTGATGGACCCACGACTCGTCGCTCGGGCACGCCCAGCCCCGATCCGGGAATGTTGCGCGTGCAACTAACGTTAGATATTGCGTAGAGCGGATCGTGCCACCGCGGTGGTGGCCGTCCCGACCGAGGAGAGTGCCATGCCGGCTGTCACCGTTGCAGATGTCCGTTCGCTTCCCCGCGTCGTGGTGCCCGAAGGCCCAACGGCGATGAGCCGACCGGTGCTGGGGATCACCACCGCGCCAGCGGGGTTCGAGGGGGAGGGCTTTCCGGTACGCCGCGCCTTCGCCGGCGTGGACCGCCGATTCCTCGATCCCTTCGTGCACATGGACCAGATGGGCGAGGTGGAGTACGCCCCCGGTGAGCCCAAGGGCACGCCGTGGCATCCCCACCGGGGTTTCGAGACGGTCACCTACATGATCGACGGCACGTTCCGGCACCGCGACTCCATCGGCGGTGGCGGGCTCATCACCAACGGGGACACCCAGTGGATGACGGCCGGCTCGGGCATCTTGCACATCGAAGAGCCACCGGAGGAGCTGGTGGCCAGCGGCGGACTGTTCCACGGGGTGCAACTCTGGGTCAACCTGCCCCGGGCGCAGAAATGGGTGGACCCGCGCTACCAGGACATCGGAGCGGGGAACGTGGCCCTCCTGTCCTCTTCTGACGGCGGATCCCTGGTCCGTCTCATCGCCGGCGACGTGGGCGATCATGCCGGCCCCGGTGCGACCTACTCGCCCATGACCATGCTGCACGCCACCGTGGAACCGGGATCCCGTCTGGTGCTTCCCTGGCGCCGCGACTTCAACGCGCTGGTCTATGTCCTGTCCGGTCAGGGCACGGTGGGTGACGAGCGTCGACCGGTCCATGCCGGGCAGCTGGCCGTCTTCGGCGACGGGGGCACCATCACGGTGACGGCCGACACGGCCCAGGAGTCCCGGTCGCCCCAGCTCGACGTGCTCGTCCTCGGCGGTCGGCCGATCGGGGAGCCGGTCTACGCTTACGGGCCGTTCGTGATGAACACCAAGGACGAAGTGGCACAGGCCTTCCAGGACTACCAGGCCGGTCGGCTCGGGACGATCGCCGCGGAGCATGGCACCCGGTAACCGGTGACATGACCTGGCCCGGTCAGACCGGGACAGCGTGAACCCCCCGGTCACACCGGGACAGCGTGAACCCCCCGCTCAGACCGGGACGGTGGTTACGAACGCCGCCGCTCCGGCTGCCCAGGTGCGCTCGAGGTCGGAGTCGGGCAGAAACCGATGGTCCAGCTCCAAGACGACCATGCCGTGGGCAAAGGCCCAGAGGGCCTGGGCCTGATGAGGATTGCCGGTGGCCAGATAGAAGGGCTCACCGGTCCAGTCCTCGAGTCCCTCGGCCATGTCCTGGCGGGGGAGCACGCCGCTGGTGGCCAGCCGGTACAGGTTGGGGTGGGCACGGGCGGTGGCCCGATAGGCCACCAGGAGGGGAGTGACTGCCTCGCCATTGGTCGCCCCGGCCACGGCCCTGTGCAGCGCAGTTCCCAGCTCGACCATGGCGTCTTCGATCATGGCCAGCTCGACTGCCGGTTTGCCCGGGAAGTGCTTGTAGATGGACGGGGCCCGGATGCCGAGCACGTCGCCCAGCCGACGCATGGTCAGCGCGTCGGGGCCCTTGGACTCGAGTAGCTGGCGGGCGGCTTCGACCACCTGGGTGGCCCGGGGGGAGCGGACCGTCGCCGGTGGGGGTGCAGGGTGGCTGGGGGCGCTCACGAAGCGGGGGCGAGCACGAACACGGGATGCTTGGGGGCGATGGCCTGGATTTCTTCGTCGCTGGAGTCGGCGTCGACCCCGTCGAAGAACACGCCTACCTCTGCCTTCCAGCGGCGGAGGTAGGCCCGCAGGACGTCGACCTTGGCATCATCGGGCAGTTCGGTGGCCACCCACTCCTGACGCCGCCGGCCGACCAGGAGCTCGAGGTGACCGCGGGCGGCCCGGACGTTGCGGACCCACTGGCCGTTCCCGCGGGCCGAGACCAGGTACTGGCGCCCGTCCAGGTCCAGGAGGTTGACCGGGATCCGATGGGGCTGGCCGGTGGTGCGGCCCTTCACCTCGAGGACCCGACTGCCCCAGATGCTGATCCCGGCGCGGGTCAGGCCGGCCACCACGTTGTTGAACACGTGCTTGGTGAACCATCCAGGCTGGCGGTAGTGGGGGACCGGCGCCTTGGCTGATTCCTGATTCGAGGGAGTTGACGACATGGTGACCTCCTAGGGGCTAACGCTGTTAGCTTCCAAGGTAGCTAACAGCGTTAGCCTTGTCAAGGGGTTCCGGGCAGAAGACTCTCCCTGGTGGCGCCCTCGACGGGAAGGCTGGCTGGCTCGAGGACGGCCTCGGTGGCGACGACGTCCTGTCGACCCGCCTTGACCAGGACGAACGCCGCAAGGGCGGCAACCGCGAGGATGACACCACCGACCAGGGCGCCCACCGAGTAGCCGTGCACCTGCCCGGCGGCGACGGTGGCCGGTCCCGGGACGTGTGAGCCCACATAGGCCGCAGTGGCCGACGCGGCCAGCGTGTTCAACAGCGCGGTGCCAAGCGACCCTCCCACTTGCTGGGTCGTGTTGACCATGGCGCTGGCCACCCCGGCGTCATGATTGCTGACCCCGTGCAGCGCGGTACTGCTCAAGGGCACGAAGGCCATACCCATACCCAGGCTGATGAGGATCTCGGCCGGCAAGACGTGGGCGACGAACGAGGTGTGCACGCCTATCTGGGTCAGCCAGAACATCCCCAGAGCGGCGGCGGTGAGACCGCCCGTCATCAGCGCCCGGGGGCCCACCTTGGGCAACAGCCTGCTGGCCACCCCGGCAGCGACGATGATCCCGGCCGAGAAGGGCAGGAAGGCGAACCCCGATTTGAGAGCCGAGAAGTGCAGGGTCCCCTGGAAGTAGTAGGTCAGGAAGAGAAACATCCCGAGCAAGCCGGCCCCGGTCAGGAACGACGCCAGGTATGAGCCGCCCCGGGTGCGCTCCAGGATGATCCTCATGGGGAGGAGGGGGTTCTTGCTCCTCAGCTCGATGACCACGAACGCCACCAACAGGGCCACGGCGATCAACAAGAAGCTGACGGTGGCCGACGCTGCCCACCCATCTTGTTCGGCCTTGGTGAAGCCGTAGACCAACGAGACCAGCCCGAGGGTGATGGTCGCCGCGCCGGGCAAGTCGTAGCTGGTATTGCCGTGGGCCCGGCTTTCACGGACGACCGGTACGGCCGCCAGTGCGGCGATGATGGCGATGGGCACGTTGACCAGCAAGCACCAGCGCCAGGAGGCGAACTCGGTGAGCACGCCGCCCAGGATCAAGCCGATGGCCGCACCGCCTCCGGAGATGGCCCCGTAGACGCCGAACGCTGTGGCTCGCTCCTTCACCTCGGTGAAGGTCACGGTGATGAGCGAGAGCGCCGCAGGAGCAAGCAACGCGGCAAAGGCTCCCTGCAATGCCCTGGCGCCGAACAGCATTCCCGAGCTGACGGCCACGCCGCCCAGGGCCGACGTGGCCGCGAATCCGATCAGCCCGATGATGAACGCCCGCTTCCGGCCGATGTAGTCGGCGATCCGGCCGCCGAGGAGCAACAGCCCGCCGAATGCAAGCGTGTACGCAGTGATCATCCACTGGCGGTTCCCGGTGGAGATATGCAGCGAGTGCTGAGCCGAGGGAAGGGCGATGGTCACGATGGATGCGTCGAGCACCACCATGAGCTGGGCCACGGCGACGATGCCCAGCGCCAGCCACCGCTTCGGGTCGGGCCCGTCGAGCTCGGACGCTGAAGATGGCGCGTCGAATAGAGATGTCATCGGTGCTCCTTGGGGTCGGGGCGGTTCAGTGCTGCAGTAGCGGGACGAGGATGTCGTCGACCAGATGAGCGGCGAACTCCTCAGTCAATTCCTCGCCGTTGATCACCAAGCGGGTGATGACCATGGCGGGCAGTACCTCGTAGAGGACATCGCCGGCTGCGCTCGCCGGCAGCTCCTCCCTGGCGATGGCCCGGTCCACGAGTTGCATCAGGTTGGTGCGCTTGCTCTCGACCATCTGTGTCCGCATCAGGTTGGCCAAGACGGGATCGGTGCGCATGGCGCAGAGCACGCCGGAGATCAGGGCCCCGTCCTCGGACGACACCGATGCATCCATGCTGGAAATGGTGGCCAGCAGGTCGCCTCGGAGCGACCCGGTGTCGGCCACGAGCTCTTCGGCGGAATGGCGCTGGCGGATCGCCTCGGCCACAACCTCGGCCTTTCCCGACCAGTGCCGGTAGATGGTGGCCTTGCCGGCGTGGGCCCGCTCGGCCAGGGCATCCATGCTCAGGCGGTCGTAGCCCACCTCCAGGATGAGCTCCAGCGCGGCATCCAGGATGGCCTGTTCACGAGCCTCGGCGCGGGCACCACTGGGCCGGCGCTCCGGGTCTGAGGTGCTGGTGGCGAGCGGTGCGATCACGGCGTGTCCTGAGGAGGCTTAAAAACGGAACGGTTCCGTCTCACTCACTATAGGGAACCCTGGACCAGAACGCAACCGTTCCGTTCTGGCTTTACCCTGCCTAGAGCAAATTCCCTCGTGAACGCACTATGGATGGTGAGGCTTCCCGTTGCTGATCGGGGGCGCCGGAAATTCAGGCTCAGGGTCCCTCGCCGCCGGTGGCGGTGCAGGAGCGGGGATCCCATGGCTGCAGGCCTTGGGTCGACGCTGTCGGCGGGGGAGCCCGCGTCGACCGATGCGGAGCTGCCCGCCGCCGACGTGGACGGCGCCGTCGTCGGAGCCGAGGTGGGCGGCGGCCGGCAGATCGACGGCGAACTGGGTGCCGGCACCACGGTCACCTGGGCGCCGTCGGCGGTGGGGCCCACGGCCATGACGACGGCCCCCGCGAGGAAATGGGCGACGACTGGGCGGCGGTCGCATCGGCCGCTGTCATGTGCGCGTAGTAGACGACCGTCTCCGATTGGGTGGCCCCGAGCGTGTCTCCGATGCCGGTGACCTGGAAGCCGAGAGCCTGAAGCGATTGGGAGGTGTCCGCCGCCTGGTTGGTGGCGCCGAACCGTTCAGGACGGATACCGAGACCGTGCTCGGGAATGGAAGCTTGCCGCCGTGCATGGTGTCCGTCTTGGGCTCACCCCAGGAACCGGTCGATGACCTGTTGGTCCTGTACCTCGCTGGGAATTTCGATCTCACCGTAGCCGCCGCCCTGGTAGACGTAGCACTCGGCCGGGCCGACCGACACGGCATGGTGAGCTGGGGTGCCGAATTGGCGTTACCGAGTGGAAGGTGCTGATCAGGCTGACCATGGCCGACTCGGAGAATTGCTGGTCCACCGAGAGCTGGGGTGCGATCCCAGAGACCAGGTGGAAGTCGGTGATGGGGTTGGCCAGGCCGTTCTTGGCCACGGCGGTGGCCAGCACCCGGAAGGAAATCGTGATCCCTCCGGATGCGGGCCAGGTCGCTCTGGTTCTCCGCCGGCCAGGTCGTGGGGTCGGTGGACGTGACACCGGGCGCCTTGTATTGCAGGTGCCGGGCCCGGACCACCTGGAGGGCACGGACTCCGTCCAGGTGCACGCAGCCGGGGCTTTGGACGTTCAACCCGGAGTAGGCATCGTAGACGGGCTCGGGGAAGTACATGTTGATCCCACCCAGGGCATCGACCACGTTGGCGAAGGTGTCGAAAATCGATTTCCGCCCCCTGCTGGATGGGGATGCCGAAGTCCTCCTGGATGGCCGCCACCAACTGCGTGGGCCCCTCGTTTAGGCGGCGTTGAAGTTGCTGGCTCCGGTGGTGCGGGCATTGGGGATGAACAGGTCGCGGGGTATGGAGAGAACGGATACCGTGCGCTGCGCCGGGTCCACATCGGAATTCATCACCACGTCGCTGTTCACCCCGGTCACGCCCTGTGAACAGAGCCCGTACGCCGCGTTCTGCTGGGCCAGTCCGCACCGGGTCGTGGACCCGACCATGAGGATGTTCTGGGTGTGGGCGTCGGCCCCGTCGACCAGGCCGGCAGAAAGGCCCCTGACCGTAATCCGGTGGATCTGGTGGTTCAGGTACCATTCGTATCCGAAGGCCCCGCCGGCGAGGAGCACGATCAACGCAGTGACCCCGAGGAGGATGCGCCGGACCGCGGTGGCTGCGCCGCCTCGCCTTCCTCTCATTGAGGGACAGCTGCCTTTCATCGAGGGACAGCTGCCGCATCTGCTTTCCCGAGGGCGCTGAGGCCAGACTCGTCGAACGTGGAGCGCCGGGCGGTCGAACCGGGGCGTGGGCGCGAGTGACGTGCCGATGGACGAGGGCCATCACTCGCCGTCCCATCGTCTGGAACCCGGTGGGCATGATGAGGTGGCCGGGGTCGATTGCGTGCAGTTTCTGGCTGCTGACCTGGGGTGGGCTGTGGTTGGGCCATGGACTCGGACCGCGCCCAGATCCCCCCTCGTTGGAGGAAGAGCCACGTCGGGATCGACGGGAAGGGTCGGTCGCCGGCAACGAATGGCCGCTGTTGGACATGGCGGACAACGGTAGCAAGGGCCGGGGGACCCGTCTGGAGGGGGAGGTGTGGGACGATCGGGACCGTGACCGAAATCAGCAACGCCGAGACACTCTCCGTGGTCGGGATGGACCACGTCGTTCTGGCTGTGGACGACGTGGAGCGGTCGTTGGCCTTCTACTGTGGGGAGCTGGGTCTCGCCCCGGTGCGAGTCGACGAGTGGCGCCGCCGCGAGGCACCCTTCCCGTCGGTCCGCGTCGATCCGACGACCATCATCGACCTGCTGGCCATCTCCCGTACGGGGGAGAACGTCGACCACGTGTGCCTGGTGGTGGCGCCGGTCAACTTCGAGTCGGTCAAGGCGAGCGGCCGGTTCGTCGTGGTCGACGGACCCGCTGAACGGTACAGCACCCAGGGCGAGGGCACCTCGTTGTACATCCGGGACCCCGACGGCAACATGATCGAGTTGCGGTACTACGACCCCGACCTGAACGCCGGTTCAGCCTCCTGCCCGACGCGCTGAGCGCCACGAGCGAGGCAGCCACCGAGAGGGGAACCAGGACCAGGCCCACCTTGGTGTAGGTGCGGGCGGAGGGAGTGGCCCGCTCCGAACGGGCCACCCGCATCCAGAAGATGGCGGACAACGATCCGGTGATGACCAGATTGGGGCCGAGGTCCAGTCCGATGAGCAGAGCCCGGGGGTGGGCCGGGGGCCGGGAGGACAGCAGTACGGCGGCGGGGAGGTTGTTGATGAGCGACGCCGTACCCACTCCCACCCAGGCCGTGGCCCACGATCCCAGCGAGGCCATGAGCCGGGCCGGCCCGTCCCACTGTCGGGCCACCGTGCCCAGCCCCAGTAGCCGACCCGAGCAGGCCGGCGAGCACGGGAACGCTCACCGCCCGGGTTGTCGTCGGGAGCGAGACCCGTCCGGCGACGATCTGGGCGCCGGCCACGATGACCCCGGTCACGACGATCGGAATGGCCGGATTGGGCAGTACCAGCACAAGACGAGCACGGCGATCAACCCGACCAGTCCGAATCCGGGCCGAAGAGTCAGGCGCTCCGCGTCGCCGCGGTGCCCGGGCTGACGCCAGTCCCGATGCCGCCAGATCACGACGACGACGGCCGTCACGACCACGGCTGCGACCCAGGCCGGCAGCATCTCCGCGGCGAACTCGCTCCGGCTGGTGGGGGTGTCGGCGAGGACCAGGAAGAGTTCGGTGAGATTCGCGACCGGGAACGCGGCCGGGACGCCCAGTTGGCCGTCGAACGGCGTCGTCGAGGGACGCGGTCTCGTCGATCCTCCCGGCGGCGAGCGGCGTGGAGAAGGATCGGCGTCAGGAACACCACCGAGGTGTCCAGGTTCAAGACGACGGTGACGGCGGCCACCAACGCCATCATCGATAGGAACAGCACCAAACCCCCGCCGGGCAGCCGGGCGATGGCCGCGCCGGCCGCTTCGAACAGTCCGTCGGAGGCGGCGACCGTGCCGATGAGCAACAGCCCGGCGATGAGCACGAACGGCGGCCAGGTTTGGCTGAGGGAATGGACGAGGTCCAGTGCTCCCACGCTCTTGGGCATAGCACGGGTCCGAAACCATGCCATGGTCGTTTCCGGAGCTCGCGGGGCATACGAGTCCTACGATGCTGACCCCGTGATGTGGTGCGCACCGCCCCTGGTCACGTTTTCGTCCGTCGCCGGGGCACCGGCTTGATGGAACACCAGGTCGTCCCGGCGGACACGCAAGGTGTCGAGCCAGTAGCGCAACGTCCAGCTCAGCAAATTGTTGGTGATCCGAACCGTCGCCTCTGCTGCCAAAGAACTGCGACAGCTTCCCGCCCATGCCGTCGTGGTCATGAGCCGTTGGGTCCGGCCAGTGTCTCGGCGATACGCCTCCGTCTTGACGTCGACCGATACACGGTTAAGAGAGAGAGGAACGCCCGGCTACCGCGGTCAGGGCCAGGGTGTGGAGGACGTAGCTCACCTGCCGTTCGACCATGAAAAGGATCGAGTTGTGGCCCAGGTTGGTGTTGGGTCCGTACAGCAAAAAGCAGTTGGGGAATCCGGGAACGGTCATGCCGAGGTAGGCCTTGGCCCCGGTCCTCCACTGGTCGGCCAGCTTCCGACCGTCGACCCCGGCGATGGTGATGTGTGAGAGGAAGTCGATTGCGGTGTGGAATCCGGTTGCGTAGATCAACACATCGGCCGGGCAGCGTCGACCGCCGGTGGTGACTACGGCATTGGCTTCGATGTGGTCGATCAGATAGGTGGCCGGCTGGACGTTCGGTCGGTGGAGGGTCGGGTACCAGTCATTGGAGATGAGGATGCGCTTGCAGCCCAGGGGGTAGTCCGGGACCACCGACGCCTCGGGCAAACGGTGAGGAGACCACTTGGGTGCGGATGCCATTGTCGAATCGGCGAGCCAGTTTCCGCAAGCCCAGCCGTTAGCGACGGAACAGTAACCATCGAGCTTCGAACGACCAGTAGATCTTCCACCGGTAGGCCAAGCTTGAAGGGCCGGTGTGCTCCAGGCACCATCGTTCGACGGCGCCATCGGCGCCATAGGGCTTGGGCCCGACGTAGTTGGTGCTGCGCTGGAAGATCGTCCGTCCCGAGGCCCGGCCGGCCACCGGGAGGACGACTGGATGGCGCTGGCGCCGTTGCCCACCACGGCCACCCGCCGTCCCTCGACGCACCGTCGTGGTCCCATCGGGCCGAGTGGAAGCTGGTCCCCTCGAAGGTCTCGGCACCGGGCAGCTCGGGGACCGCCGGTCAGGTTGAGTTGCCCGCAGGCAAAGATCACCACATCGGAGACGACCTCGTCGGGCAGACCCCCTCGGGGGGTCACCGTGAGGTTAAGCCGGCCCTCTTCCTCGTCGAAGTGGGCCTCTTCCACTCTGGTGTCGAAGCGGATGTGCCGGGCCAGCTTGAAGCGATCGACGCAGTCCTCGGCGTAGCCCAGGATCTCCGGCTGCTCGGCGAAACGTCGGGACCAGTCGGTCTTGGAGGCGAACGAGAACGGTCGAGGTCGGCGGGAACATCGCACCCGCTCCCGGGGTAGGTATTGTCCCGCCAGGTCCCGCCCACGCCATCAGACTGTTCGAGGATGGTCATGTCAGTGACTCCCGATCGACGCAACTGGATGGCCATGGCCAGCCCGGAGAGCCCCGCTCCCACGATGGTGACCGACGGCGCCCGCGTACCAGGGACCCGGAGCGTCCGTTGCATCAGGCGACGTCCTACATCCAGTGCCATCCAGCTCCCGGGGTCGGTGCTCTGCCGGTCAAGGCGAACCTCGCTGAGCCTTGTGCGTCCGCGCCCTCGGTGACCCGGATTCACTATCGTCTGGTGTTCCGTGCGGCGCGCCGCCGATCAGCGACGATTACATGGGCGAGATGTTGGCGCAGACCAAGACCTACACGGTGCTCTTCTTGAAATCCACCGTCAGGCAGCGCACGCCCGAGGTGGACGCCATCATCTGGGAGCACGGTCGCCGCAATTTCGCCCTCAGGGCTCAGGGTGTGCTCTCCATCGTGTGTCCCGTGGTGGATGACAGTCAGTGGAGCGGCATCGGGATCTTCAATGTCGGAGCTGATGAGGTCACTCGCATCATGGATGACGATCCGGGAGTGAAAGCGGGGGTGTTCACCTACGAGGTGCACCCGGTCCGCAGCTTTCCCGGGGATGCTCTCCCCGCCTGAGTGCGTGGCGTGACCAAACGGAGTCATCAACCACTGCTCGTAGCATTCCGAGCGCTGATTGTCGGGTCAAGGGGCTGACGAGACCACTCAGATTCGTTCACGAAAGGTTCGCCTGGGTGAAGCCGTGAATTGAGGGTCCGTTCACCACCGATGGCTAACTTTTCGAGGCTATGGGCACCGCGGATGAGAGGCGCAGTGTCCACGCCGGAAGTCGGTCGAGGGAGGAACGCGCTCCCGGCCGAGGCCGGCGGCGGAGTGTGT
>CAWAFL010000002.1:0-27639 GCA_963781305.1 uncultured Acidimicrobiaceae bacterium | reverse complement strand
CACGTTCGCCGCCCGGCCCTGGTCGTCGTGGTGGTCATCGTCCGCACCCTGTTCTCCACCTGACCATCACTCGCTGGTCGGCCCCTCGAAGGCGGGAGCCCGCCGCTCCCGGTGGGAGGCGAGGCCCTCGGCGGCATCAGGGCCGCCGAACCCGTAGAACTCGTAGGCCAACGAGGCGTCGAAGACGGGCCCGAGCATCCGGTACCAGTTGTTCATGACGTGCTTCGTCCACCGGATGCCGCTCTGCCCGCCGTCGGCCAGGGTCCGGGCCACGGACAGGGCTTTGGGCAGCAATTCCTCGTCGTCCACGCACATCGACACCAGACCGATCCGCTCCGCCTCCTCACCGCTGAGGGCCTCGCAGGTCAGCAGGTAGTACTTGGCCTTGGCCATCCCGCACAGCAGAGGCCAACAGATCGCCGCGTGGTCACCGGCGGCCACCCCCAGGCGGGTGTGCCCGTCGATGATGGTGGCGGAGCGGGACGCGATCGAGATGTCGGCCAGGATGCCGACGGCCAGGCCGGCGCCGACGGCGGGACCGTGCATGGCCGAGACGATGGGTTTGGAACAATTGATCACGTTGAGCACGATGTCGCGTGCCTCGCGCATCACCCGGGTGCGGACGGCGTAGTCGTTGGTCAGCTGTTCGAGGAGCTCGAAGCTTCCACCGGCGGAGAAGCCGCGGCCGGCAGCCCGGATGACCGCTACTCGCACCTCCGGGTCCCGGTCGATGGTCAACCAGATGTCGGCCAGCTCCTGGTGGGTCTGGGGGCCGACGGCGTTGAGGTTCGGACTGTCGAGCACGATTTGCAGGACACCGGGCTCGGATCGATCGAAGGTCAGGGTCTCGAAGGCAGCGTAGGGATCAGGCACGGTGCCGACGCTATCGGCTCCTCCGGGGCCCATGGCCCATCGGCCGCTACCCACCCAGGGCAGTGCGGACGGCTGCCAGTCGGGTCGGGTCTGCCCGCCACCACATCCATCGCCCCCGCTTCTCGCCGACGATCAGCCCGACCTCGGCCAGGACCTTGGTGTGATGCGAGATCGTCGGCTGACTGCGATCAAGCGGACCCTCGAGATCGCACGAGCAGACCTCAACCTGTGATGCGACCAACGACAGGAGCCGTAACCGGACGGGGTCGGACAGCGCGCCGAACAGACGGCCCAGCTCGACTGCGTCGTCCTCGCTGAGGGGCGCCTCGGTCAGGAACGAGCAGCACAGGTCGTCGTCGGGACCGGCGTTGTGATCGACGTCTTCGAGCTGTCGGGTTTGTCGGGTCTTGGCCATGTGCTCACCGTTACATATTGACGTTGGTAAATGTTTGTGTACAATAGAGATTGACGTCCATCAATCTATCAGGAGCGGTGCGCATGTCCCGAGTCCAGCTTGCCCTCAACGTGTCCGATCTCGATGAGGCGGTCGAGTTCTATTCGAAGCTCTTTGCCACCGGACCGGCCAAGGTCCGCCCCGGTTACGCCAACTTCGCCGTTGCTGACCCACCGTTGAAGCTGGTCCTCATCGAGGACGCCACGCAGGTTCCCGGTTCCCTGAACCATCTCGGTGTCGAAGTAGCGACGACGGCCGAGGTCACGGCGGCACAGGCCAGGCTGGCAGCCGAGAGCCTTCCGACGGCCACCGAGGAGAAGGTGCACTGCTGCTTCGCCCTTCAGGACAAGGTGTGGGTCGATGGTCCCGGGGGTGAGCCCTGGGAGATCTACACCGTGCTCTCGGATGCCGAGGCGCCGGGCGACCAGCTCCGCCAGGCCGACCAGACCGGTGCCGCCTGTTGTGCCACTCGACCGGATCTGGCCGACACTCGATCCGCGTCGACTTGCTGCTGAGCTCGGCCACAGACCACGTCGCAGAACGGGAAGCGGGATCGAGGGTCAATGGGTGAGCCTGCCCTGTGGCGCCGACTCCTTGCCGAATGCCTGGGGTGCGCCTTCCTCGCTGCCGTGGTCATCGGCTCGGGCATCGCTGCTCAACAGCTCTCGCCGGGGGACGTAGGGCTGCAGCTGTTCGAGAACGCGGCGGCAACGGCGGCCGGCTTGTTTGCCATCATCTTGATGTTCGGCGGGGTTTCGGGGGGCCACTTCAACCCGGTGGTTTCCCTGGTGGACGCGGCCTTTGGCGGCCTCGCCTGGCGGGACGCCCTGGCCTACGTGCCGGCCCAAGTGGCCGGGTGCGTCGGCGGCGCCGTGCTAGCCAACCTGATGTTCTCCAAGGCGGCGGTCAGCATGTCGACCCACCACCGGGCCAGTGGACCCCACTTCCTGTCCGAGATCGTGGCCACCTTGGGTTTGGTGCTGGTGATCTTCGCCCTGGCCCGTTCGGGACGCAGTCGCAGCGCCCCCGCCGCCGTGGGCGCCTATATCGGGGCTGCCTACTTCTTCACCAGCTCGACCAGCTTCGCCAATCCGGCCATCACCGTCGGTCGGATGTTCTCCGACACCTTCGCCGGGATCGCACCCTCCTCCGTACCGGTCTTCATCGCCGCACAGGTTGTGGGAGGCGTACTGGCTGTCCTCGTCATCAAGGCCCTGTACCCCGACGTCACCCCGGCCGAGGCCTCGGACATCGTCTTTCCCCACCACGGGACCGGGGGCGGTCCGCCCGTCGCTTCTGTCGGCCAGGCAACCAGCGCTCCTCCGGGTCATCGGGCCTAATCGGGACGGCTCCGTGCACTCGGCTGCGGTCGGCGCGAGCTGACGGCCTACTCAGCCAATGCCGAGGATGCCGTAGGTATTGCAGAGCCCCAACGCCTCGATGATGAGAAAGGCGCCGACGATGGTCAGCACCACCGGGAGCCGCCACCAGACGTGTATTCGTGCCATGGGCGACGGCATGTACCACTCGGGAAGGGGGCCGGCCGTCTCGCCCAGATAGTCCGCCAGGGGAACCGCGTCCTGACCGGCAGGCGCGCCCGGCTCTGTGGCCAGGGCCAGGGCGGTGAGCTCCTCGTCGGTGAAGCCTGCGTCCAACAGGTCGGTTCCCTGAGCGCCATCGTCCTTCACATCGAACACCTGGGGCACGGCAATCCCTTCATCAATCCGCATGTCTCTGACCGAGCGTATCCCCATGGTCGCGATCTCATTCGTCGGGGCTGCGCTTGGCCGCTCAGGGCGACGACAACGTAGGGGTGACGGCCACCAGGGCTAGGCGTCCGTGAGCGTGGCGAAATCGTCGAGGATGGTCACCGCGTCATCGGGTACGCCGACCACCATGGTGACGGCTTCCGCCTCGACGTCGAACGAGAAGGTGAAGAACGGGCAACAAGCCTTCTCCTCCTGGGCCAGCAGGCTGAGTGCCCGGAGGTCAACCAGGTCGGCACGCAGTTGACAAGCCAACCGGTTCGGTGCCGGCCGCTCGGTGTGCGTCACTGCCCTCGACAGGACGGTGCGCCACCGCTCGATCCGCTGCTGCGCCGCTGGGGCCTCTAGTGTGCAGGCAACGGGGATCTCCACGGTTCGATTGTAGGGCGACCACCAACGGCGCAGGCGGTGGTGGTCAGTTGCAGTCGGTCAGCTCAGTGCGATCCCCGTCATCGCCGCCGACCGGTGTGAGGGAGAGCCGGTACCCGTCCACCTGGTCGATGCGCTGGACGGCGTCGATGTGCGCTCTTCCCATGCCGCGCCACTTGGCCCGCGCCAGTCCCTTCGCCTGCTCGGGGCTGGAGGCCACGACGAACACGACTTCGTGGTCCTCTCCCATCCGACCGGCGGCGATCGGTCCACCGAGAAACACCGAGAACAAATGCATTTCCCACACCTTATTCAGGCCAAGGCGCGCCCTATTCGGGCCAACGCGAGCGCTCGATCACGTCGACGAAGTTGCCGCGCTGGAAGCCGGGTACGAATCGCTCCAGCACATCGGCGTTCACGGTACCGAATGTCGTTTCCGGTCTGGGGGCCATGCCTTCGTTGAATGCCTGAAGGATGCGCTGCTTGAACCCGGGCCTTGGGTGCAGGGCAGTGATCGTGGCTCGATCGGCATCGCTGATGTCCTCGTAGCCGATGCCGAGCACGTCGTATTCGACGCCTGCCGTTACCAGTGCGACCTCGGGTTCCATGAACTCCGGGATGCCCGGTGTGGTGTGCAGGGCAATAGCGGTCCACACCCGGCGGATGCTGTCCTCGGGCACGGCGTGGTGTTGCAGGAATCGGCGAGCTTCGTCGGCGCTGTCCACCTCGAAACGGTGGCCGCTTCCGCGGAACTCCTCATTCAGGCCGAGGTCGTGAAACATCGCCCCTATGTACAGCAATTCGGGATCGAAGCTGAGCCGCCGGTTTCGACCCTGCACACTGCCGAACCAGAAGACCCGACGGGAATGGTGGTACACGAGATCGGTCGTAGCGTCGCGCACGAGTTCTGTGGCTTCACGTGCCAGCGGGGTATCGGGAACGGTGACGCCGGCGGCAGAGTCGTCGCTATCTGACATCGCTGACTCCTCAGACGAGATCCGAACACGATGATACTTCAGCGACCCGATACTTCAGCGACCCGGCCGAGCGGACCCCAGATACACCGACGGACTCACACGGGGAGCCCTAGTCCCGGAAGTGGGGGA
Source organism: uncultured Acidimicrobiaceae bacterium (assembly GCA_963781305.1). Classification (GTDB taxonomy): domain Bacteria; phylum Actinomycetota; class Acidimicrobiia; order Acidimicrobiales; family RAAP-2; genus DASXMT01. The sequence goes on along the minus strand of CAWAFL010000002.1, from coordinate 23,071 downwards.
GCACGTAGCTGCCCATCAGCTCGATGGTCTCCAGCACCGCCTCGTGGGGGATCTTGTACGGGTTGACCAGGCACAGCAATAGGTCGATGCCGGCCGCCTCGTACTTTCGGCACGCCTCGAGGCACTCGTCCGGCGTGCCCAGCACGCAGGCATTGGAGTCGATCAGGTACTCGAGGCTGAGGAGGTCGAGCGATCCGTCGTCGGCGTGGGACTTCATGTCGGCTGCATATGAGTACGAGCCCAGGGACTCGTTGCGCTCCGCCATCCAATCGGTGACCGAGGCGATCGCTCTCGCCCCCGTCTTCGGGTACCACTCGAACGACTCGCGGGCCAGCTCGATGGCCCGGTCCCGATCCTGCGAGCAGAGGGCCATGGTGAAGGTGGCCGTCTCGTTGTGAACGTACGCGCCCAGAGGCTCGGTGCAGGCCTGAGAGGCGGCGCGATAGATGTCCACCTTCTTCTTGACCTCCTCCGGCGATACGCCCACGGCGAACGAGCACAGACCCAAACCCAGCTCGCCCACCTGGCGGTGTCCCTCCTCACTGGTGGTTGCCCCCCAGATGGGCGGGTGGGGTTGTTGCAGCGGCTTGGGCTGTACCCGCCGCTTGGGCATCTGCCAGTGCTTGCCCGCGAACTCGTACTCGTCGTTGGTCCAACAGCCCACGACGTGCTCGATGGCCTCCCGCCACATCTCGCGGGTGTCCGCCGGATCCAGCCCGAAGCCCTCGAGCTCGGCTCTGGTGGCTGACCGACCGGTCCCGAAGTCCACCCGCCCGTTGGAGATCAGATCGAGCACGGCAACCGACTCGGCTGTCCGTACCGGGTGGTTGTACGGCTTGGGCATCAGGCGCACCCCGAATCCCAACCGGATCCGTTCGGTCAGCGCGGCGACTGCGCCGTAGAGCACCTCGGGATTGGAGCAGTGTGAGTACTCCTTCAAGAAATGGTGCTCCACCGTCCAAAACGCGTCCCATCCGGCTTTGTCGCCGGCCACCGCCTCGGCCAGCGTGTTCTGATAGGCGATGAGCTCGCTGTCGGGCTCCCAGGGTTGGGGCACCGGGATCTCGTAGAACAGTGCGAATTTCATGGACGCCGTCCTTTCCTCGTGGCAATCAACGGGCGAATCCGGCAACTGCGTAGGTCCGGACGAAACTCCGGACGGCGCGTGGGTCGTCGCCGTCGAAGGTGACGGCCGGCATCACCGCGAACGACATGAGGAGGCGGACGATCCACTCACCAACCTCTCGGTAGTCGAGGCCGCTGCGAATCTCTCCCCGGCCCTCGGCATCCTCCAGGAACGGAAGCCAGAAGTCGACCCACTCATCGGTCAGATGCCGGCTGCTCGCCGTCATCAGCGTGGCCAGGAGCTGGTCCTCGTCGGCCGGGAGTTGTTGCATGGGTACGCGCTCGCCTGCCGACATCCGGATAAAGACGGCGGCTTCGGCCACCTGATCGGCCAGGCACGCACCGGTACGCACCGACGCTTCGCTGCTGGCCACGAACTGGCCGGCCATCCGGGCCATGACCGCATCGACCAAGCTGGCCTTGTCGGCGAAATGGAAGTAGACGGCCCCACGGGACACGCCGGCCTGAGTGGCGACGTCGGTCATGGACGTGCGCCGGATGCCCAGTCGGGTGACGCACTGCTCGGCGGCGACCAAGATGCGCTCCTCGGTCGTCAACGACGTGGTGGCGGCAGTGGTCACCGTGCGCCACGCCGCTTGTACCTGGTCCTCGGCGCGTGGAGTCATGGTTCGCCAGCCCCCATGGCTAGGTCAACCCGTGTCGACCAGCCGGTCGTTCGGTGATTCGGGTTACCCTCGAATGTGTAGTTTGCCTCGAATATCCAATTGTACAGTATCCATCAAATGTAAAGATGGGGCTCGGACAAAGTACGAGGACAAAGTACGGGGAGAAGCACGATGCGGGGTCTGAGGAACAAAGTAGTGATCGTCACCGGCGCGGCCTCGGGGATCGGGCGTTCGAGTGCCCTCCGGCTGCTCGATGAGGGCGCAACGGTTGTCGGAGCCGACAAGGCCGATCGAGCCCCTGAGCCGTCGGTGGGCGGATCGTGGTTGTTCGAGCATGTTGATGTCAGCGATGAGGCCTCGGTGACCGAGCTGGTGACCGGGACGGTCGACAAGCTCGGACGCATCGACGGGCTGGTCCATGCGGCCGGGGTGGCCGGGGGCGGGCCCGTGCACACGATGGCTCTAGCCGACTGGGAGCGGGTCATATCGGTCAACCTCACCGGGACCTTTCTCATGGCCAAGCACGTCATCGGGCACATGCTCCAGCAGCCCGCGGTGGCAGGATCCCGGGGGTCGATCGTGACGGTGGCCAGCATCGAGGGGCTGGAGGGCACCGCCGGCGGCAGCTCCTATACCGCATCGAAGGGCGGGGTCGTGCTGCTGACCAAGAACATGGCCATCGACTACGGGGGCCGGGGTATCCGGGTCAATGCCGTCTGCCCCGGTTTCATCGAGACCCCCCTGAGCGAGCGGGTCTTTGATCTCCCGGCCATGGCGCAGACCCGAGCCGCGGTCATCGAGGAGCACGCGCTCCGGCGTATGGGGCGGTCGGATGAGGTCGCCGCGGCCGCGGCCTTCCTCTTGTCTGACGACGCCTCTTTCGTCACCGGTACCGCCTTCACGGTGGACGGCGGCTACACGGCCGGGCGCGACCACGGCATCACCGCACTCATGGGCCTTTCCGGTCCCGAGGCGTAGGTCATCGCCCCTGATCAGCGGAACGACAGCCGGATAACAACGACGGCCGGGTAACAACGACGGCCGGGTAACAGGGTCAGGTCGCGGCGGCCCGCTCACGAAGGACCTCGAGGGCCCGGTCGGCGTGTGAATTGAAGGCAAGCTCGGATCGTATGACCGCGAGCACCCGCTGATCGGTGCCGATGACGAACGTGGCCCGCTTGTTCTTGCCCAGGATGGAAACCGAACGCTTGACGCCGAACTGGTCGGCCACCGCGGAGTCCGAGTCTGACAACAGGGGATAGTCGAACTCGTGCTTGTCGGCGAACCGCTTCTGCTTCTCGATCGTGTCACCGCTGATGCCCACCCGCTGGGCACCGACGGCGTCGAACTCGGCCTTCAGGTCCCGGAAGTGGCAGCTTTCCTTGGTGCAGCCGTACGTCATGGCCGCGGGGTAGAAGAAGAGCACTACCGGCCCGTCCTCGAGGAGCTTGCTGAGGCGCCGAGGCGTCCCGGTCTGGTCAGGAAGCTCAAAATCGGCTACGGCATCACCTTTGTCCATGGCGCGAGCATAGGAGGAAGATCCTGTGCCCGGGTGGGTGGCAATGACCGGCGGCCGTTTTACAGCCTCTGCGTTCGACCACTGGGCAACAAACGGGACGTGAATTATTTCACAAGAAGAAGTCCATGAGCCTCACAGGCATTAGTGATCTATTTCACAAGAGGGCACGGCGAAAGTGTGCCGTTTATCAGGGTTTACGCAGGCTCCAGGAAAGGGTATGAAGAGACTGCATAGCGGAAGGTGATTGGTGCCGACGCTCAGGGCCGGGATTGGTCATCTGCGACCAAGGGGGTTTCATGCCACCAGAATCAGCAGCGATGGGACAGGTCGAGGTACAGGAGGGCCCGCTTCCTGTCGAGCCGCCCGTGTACCGATCGGCCGACCCGGCACCACTGGGGCTGGCGGCATTCGCCATGACCACGTTCGCACTGAGCTTGTCCAATGCCGATATCTACGGCCCGGCGGCAGCGAGCGCCCTGGCTCTGGCCCTGGTCTACGGCGGAGGGGTCCAGCTGTTGGCCGGGATGTGGGAGTTCACCCGCAAGAACACCTTCGGCGCGCTGGCGTTCTCGTCATTCGGCGCGTTCTGGATCTCCTACTACGTCCTGTCCAAGTTCGTTCTTACCGGGGCGAGCGGCTCAGAGACGGAGATCGCCGCCGGCACCTTCTTGATGGGCTGGGCGATCTTCACCTTCTATATGACGATCGCCTCGCTCCGAGTGAGCGGGGCAGTGGCAGCCGTCTTCGTCTTGTTGACGGCGACGTTCATACTGCTGACCATCGGTGCCTTCCAGAACAGCACGACGATCACGAAGTGGGGCGGCTATATCGGTCTCGCCACGGCCGCCGCGGCCTGGTATGCGTCATTTGCGGGGGTGGTCAACGAGACCTTCAAGAGGGCCCTCATCCCCACGTTGCCGTTGGTCCCACGGCCGGTCGTGGTTGCCGTGGTGGTGCCCGGTCCTGGGACCGCGCCACCTCCTGGCGTCGGGGTGTGACTCTGCGGTAGGGATGAGGTTGGTAGAACGCGAGGGTGACGACCGGGAGGACGAGGCATGAGCGCTGCTGAGCAAGAGGGGCAACAAGACCAGGGCCTCTCGGCTCTGCTGCACGAGGGGCGTCGCTTCGAGCCCCCTCAGGCCTTCGTCGCCCAGGCCAACGCCAAGCCGGGGATCTATGAGGAGGCCGATGCCGATCCGCTGTCCTGGTGGGAGGAACAAGCCAGGTCGCTCGAGTGGGCCGAGCCGTGGACCGAGGTGCTCGATTGGCAGGTCCCCTTCGCCAAGTGGTTCGTCGGAGGCAAGCTGAATGCCTCGGTCAACTGCCTGGACCGCCACGTGGCCGCCGGCAGAGGCGACAAGGTCGCCTTCCACTGGGTGGGCGAGCCCGAGGGCGATACCCGGGATATCACCTATGCAGCTTTGAAGGACATGGTCTGCCAGGCGGCCAACGCCCTGGTGGAGCTGGGCGTCGAGGCCGGCGACCGGGTCTGCATCTACATGCCCATGATCCCCGAGGCGGTGGTGGCCATGTTGGCCTGCGCCCGTCTCGGCGCCCCCCACATGGTGACCTTCGGCGGCTTCTCGGCCGAGGCCTTGGCCAGTCGGATCCTCGATGGTGATGCCCGCATCGTGATCACCGCCGACGGCGGCTACCGGCGCGGGTCGGAGGCCGCATTGAAGCCCAACGTGGACGAGGCGCTGAAGCAGTGCCCCGAGGTGGCTTCGGTCCTGGTCGTCCGGCGCACCGGCCAGGACGTGGACTGGGAAGAGGGCAGGGACCGCTGGTGGCACGAGGTGGTCGACCGCCAGTCGACCGACCACGACCCGCAGGCCTTCGACGCCGAGCAACCGCTCTACATCATGTACACCAGCGGGACCACGGCCAAGCCCAAGGGCATCCTCCACACGACGGGGGGCTACCTCACCCACTGCGCCACCACCCACCGGTTGATCTTCGACGTGAAGCCGGACACGGACATCTTTTGGACCGCGGCCGACATCGGCTGGGTGACCGGGCACAGCTACATCGTCTACGGGCCCCTGGCCAACGGGGTCACCTCCATGATGTACGAGGGAACCCCCGATGCCGGGGGCAGGGACCGCTGGTGGAAGATCATCGAGGACTACAAGGTCACCATCCTCTACACCGCCCCCACCACCATCCGGACCTTCATGAAGTGGGGCGAGGAGTACCCCACCGGCCGCGACCTCTCCAGCTTGCGGCTGCTCGGTTCGGTGGGCGAGCCCATCAACCCCGAGGCGTGGATGTGGTATCGCAAGTTCATCGGCGGTGACCGGTGCCCGATCGTCGACACCTGGTGGCAGACCGAGACGGGCGGGATCATGATCACCCCCCTGCCCGGGATCACCGCCACCAAGCCGGGAGCGGCCATGCGCCCCTTCCCCGGCATCAGCGCGGATGTGGTCGACGAGGGCGGGAAGTCGGTGGGGAACGACGCCGGCGGCTACCTGGTGCTCGATCGGCCCTGGCCGGGCATGCTCCGGGGGATCTGGGGCGATCCCAAGCGCTACGAGGAGACCTATTGGTCCCGCTACCCCGGGCGCTACTTCGCCGGAGACGGAGCCAAGCGCGACGAGGACGGCGACCTGTGGTTGCTCGGCCGGGTCGACGACGTCATGAACATCTCCGGGCACCGCATCTCCACCACCGAGGTGGAACACGCCCTGGTCGGGTTCCCGCGGGTGGCCGAGGCGGCCGTGGTCGGGGCCAGCGACCCCACGACCGGTCAGGCCATCGTGGCCTTCGTCACCGTGAAGGGCGAGGTGTCCGATGCCGAGAACGAGGGCGGTGCGCTGGTGGCCGAGCTCCGAGACCACGTGGCCAAGGCCATCGGGCCCATCGCCAAGCCCCGCCAGATCATCCTGACCCCCGACCTGCCCAAGACCAGGAGCGGGAAGATCATGCGGCGATTGCTGAAAGACGTGGCCGAGCACCGGGAGCTGGGCGACGTCACCACCCTCATGGACCCGACGGTGGTCAACCTGATCGATGAGCAGATGAAGGCGGGGGCGGGCGAAGCCGACTGAGAGTTTCCGTCGCATCGCCGGCCCTGAGGCCGCCAGGAGCCGTGCTCAGGCAGTTCCCCATCGGTCCAGGGCTTCCTGGTTGGCGGCGCTTCCCAGCAGCCGCCGGAATGCGTCGTCTTCCCGCGAGCGGGCACCGCGTATCGCGTCGTCCTGAGCTGCGTGCATCAGCGCCTTGATCTCCCGGACGGCCTCGGGCGGGTAGGCGGCAACCCGTGTAGCCAGGGTCAGCGATTCCTCGACCACGGTGCCCGAGGGGCAGACCCGCAGCGCGATGCCGATGTCGACGGCCTCGGGGGCGGTGACCCATTCCGAGCACAGGAGCACCATTGCCGCCTGCTGCCAGCCCATACGGGCGGGAAAGAGGTAGCTGCTGCCCGCCTCGGGGGGAACCCCCAGCTCGGCAAAGGGAACCCGCAACCGCGCCCCCTCGTCGATCAGCACGATGTCGCAGTGGCCCAGCATGGTGAAGCCCAGACCCACGCCCACCCCGTTGACCGCGGCGAACAGGGGCTTGGGGCAGCCCTGGAGGCTGTCCAGCAGTCGGGGAAAGCCGTCACCGGTATGGGTGGGAGCCCGACCACCGGCGATCTCGGCCATCTCCCGCAGGTCCTGTCCGGCGCTGAAGGCGGAGCCCCGGCCGGTCAGGACCACGGCGTGTACCGTGTCGTCTGCACCGGCGTCGTCGAGGGCATCGGCCACGGCCCGGTACATGGCCACGTTGAAGGCGTTACGGGCCTCGGGTCGGTTGAAGGTGATCAGGCGGACCCCGTCGGCATCCGCGGTCTCGATCACCGACCGATGGGACGCAGCTCGGCCAGTCGCCGGCCGTTGTCGCTCATGATGACCCGGGTCTCCTCCTCGTCGAACCCGTTGCGGCGGAGGTCCTCGGCGAACAGGCGGGGCTCGGCCAGGCCCTCGGCGTGGGGCCAGTCCGACCCGAAGAGCAGGTGGTCGATGCCGATGGTGTCCTTCACCGCGGCGAGGTCGTCCTCGTAGAAGGGGGCCACCCAGACGTGGCGACGAAGCGTCTCCACCGGGTGGGAGGCGAAGGCGGCCGGGTTCTGGCCGTAGACCTTGGTCATCTTCTTGGCCAGCGCCGGTACCCATTCGGCCCCGGACTCGATGCTGGCCACCCTGACGTTGGGAAAGCGGTCGAAGACCCCTTGGCAGACCAGGGCGGCCATGGTCTCGAAGGCCGGGCGGTCAGCGTTGAGCACGCTGCCCAAGGGCGAGTACCGGAAGGCCTCGAATTCGCCGAAGGGCTCCCAGTCGTTGATGCGTCGCCCGTAGCCGGCGTCGCCGGAGTGGATGCCCACCGTCGTTCCCGCCTCGTTGATCCGGGCCCAGAACGGGTCGAACCGACGATCGGCGGGAGAGGTGAGCCCGGTCGGGGTGTGGGCCGGGCCGCCCTTGATGCACACGATGCGGGCATCACGGGCCAGGACGTCCTCGAGCTCGGCCACGGCAGCACCCGGGTCGACCAGGGTGATCATGGGGGCGGCGAAGATGCGCTCCTGGTAGGCGAACCCCCAGTCCTCCTCGAGCCACAGGTTGAAGGCATGGAACGCGGCGATCAGGGCCTCGGGGTCGTGGTAGAGCGACTCCTCCATGCCCACGCCCAGGGTGGGGAAGAGGAAGCAGCCGTCGATGCCCTGCTCGTCCATGACGGCCAGGCGGGCGTCCCGTTGGCGGTACTCGGGCCGGATGGGCTCGAGGTCGCCGAACAGGGCGCGGATGTCCTGGGAGTGGGGGTTGCGGCCCCGGAAGTACTCGTCCAGGCTGCCCGGCTTGGCCACAGGGTCGAAGGTGGGATTGGGGATGAAGCGGTTGATCCGTCCGCCGACGAGCAGCCGCTCCTTCCCGTCTATCTCGGCCCACTGCATGGCTCGTTTGGCCATGCCGGGTTCGATGTGCCGGATGAAGGCGTCGGTGGCCTCGTAGTAGTGGTTGTCGGCGTCGAAGGTGGTGTACGTGTCGCTCATGGCTCGTTCCCTTCAGTCGGTCAGCCCGAGAACCCGGAGGGCGTTCGAGCGTAGGAATTTCGGCCAGACATCGTCCTTGAAGCCGACGTTGGGCATCTCGGTCATGATCCGCTCGATGGACAGTCCCATCGGGAAGTACCCGGCGTAGATGATCTTGTCGGCCCCACGCGTGTTGGCAAAGTTCACGATGTCCTGGTTGTAGTACTTGGGTGCGAAGGCGCTGGTCGAGTAGTGCAGGCCGGGCCATTTCAGCATCAGCTTCACGGCCAGCGCGGTCCACGGCTCACAACCGTGACGGGTCACGAAGACCAGGTCCGGAAAGTCGTACATGACCTCGTCGATGAGCTCGACCTTCTGCACGGCGAACTTGAGCCGGGGACCGGGGACCCCGGCGCAGCAGAAGATGGGGATGCCCAGCTCCACGCATTTGGCATAGATGGGGTACATCTTCTTGTCGTTGATCGCCACTTGGGGATAGGTCCCGGCCGGGAAGGCGCTGACGGCGCGGATGCCCCACGTCTCGTAGGCGCGGGTCATGGCCCTGACGCCGTCCATGCCGTCGTTGGGATCGACGGACAGCGATGGGATGAACCGGTCGGGATAGCGGCGGATGGCCTCTTCACCCTGGCCCGCGGGATCGCCCACGCCGATGAGCCCCTTGTCGATGCCCCACAGGTCCATCTCCCGAAGAGTGACGGCGATGGGGTCGTCCGAGTCGGTGAGCCCCTTTTCGGGGACGTCCTTGAACATGTACTCGGCCGGGAAGGCGAATTCCTCTTTCGACTGCTTGTCCTTGGTCTGGTCGGTGATGAAGCGGTAGACCGCCTTCATGTCCTTGTGGGGAAAGCCGATCATCGTGTCGATGGCCCCCACGTCAGTTGGCATGCTCATGGTCGGTACCCTCCCTCTCGGTTCGGCGCCCATGCTAGAACACGTTTCGATTTCCCGGGCAGCCCTGCCCTCCGACCTATCGCCACAAGGACGCCCGCCGCGGCCGGATCAGGGACCAGAGCCCAACGATGACGAACAGACCCACGGCGATGCCCAGGGTGATGTACAGATCAACCCGGGCGTAACGGACCAGGACGTTGAACGTTGCCGTCGAGATGCCCGAGTTCACATGCGAGGCCTGGGCCCGGTCCACCGCCACCGAGCGGACGATGGTCAGGCCGCCCAAGCCGGCCAGGGTGGCGATCGCCGTCCCCACCGCCAGACCTCCGAGGACCCGCCGGCGCCGGTCGGCCAGCGCCAACGCGCCGAGCACGCTGACGACGGCTGCGCCCAGGAGCGCCCAGCGCCACTGCACGATGGCGTGGAACACCTGACGGGACTCGTCCACCTGGTTGGGGGACAGGATGGTCACGGTGAAGGCCTGTCCGCTGTCGAGTGACTGGCGTACCCCGTCGAGGGCGGTGATCCCGCGGGCGTCCAGGGCGGCGAGGACCTGGTCGAGCACCGAGGTCAGGTTGAGCACCACCGGCTTGGTGGCCGCGGCCGACGAGTCGCCGGTCAGCACGGACACCGCGGTCGGATGGGAGTTGCGAACCGCGGTGTCCCAGGTGTTCTGGAACGACTCGGTGGCCAACAGGCTGGCGATCTGGGCCCGGGCGGAGGCTCGCAGCTGACTGCTGGGCGCTATGCGGGCACCGCCCGGGATCGAAGCGAACAGGCGGTCGGTGGCGCGGTCGGCAATTGCGCTGGTGATCGCCGGCTGTTCGGCCAGCGGGCCGAGCGTGGCCACATAGCGGTTGGCGTCGGTGACGGTGGTGACGGCCCAGTAGGCCACCACCGATAGCGGGATAGCGAGTGACGCCACCACCACCAGCACCCACGCGCCCAGGCGGCGGATCGTCACCCGGTCATGGTCGCGGCGGGAAGATTCGGTTGGCGGCGCTCACGACTGCGCTCAGTGACGCGTCCAGGGTGCTCGAGTCCATCCCCACTCCCCACCATGTCGTCCCGTCCGGTGCCTCGGCCTCAACGTAGGCCACTGCGGAGGCGCCACTCCCCGCGGTGAGTGCGTGCTGGCTGTAGTCCTTGACCTCGAACTGGGCGCCCAGCTCGGTTCGGAGCCCGGCGACCAGTGCGTCGATGGGCCCGTTGCCCTCTCCCGATACCGTCCGGTGCTGGCCATCGACCAGGAGCTGAGCCACCACGGTGGTCCGCTGCTCCCGGGTGGTGACCTCGCTGCTGAGCAGGCGCACCCCGGTCTCACCGGGAAGATAGGTGCGGGAGAACACGTCCCACATCTCGTCGGGCTGAATCACCGTGCCGCTGGCCTCGGTGGCCACCTGGACCTCCTTCGAGAATTCGATCTGCAAGCGGCGAGGGAGATCGAGGCCGTGCTCGGCGTCCATGACGTAGGCCACCCCGCCTTTGCCCGACTGGCTGTTGACCTGGATGATCGCCTCGTAGGTTCGGCCGGTGTGCTTGGGGTCGATGGGGAGATAGGGCACCTCCCACTGCTCGTAGTCGGTGCCGATGGCCGCCATCCCCTTCTTGATGGCGTCCTGGTGCGATCCGGAGAACGCGGTGTACACCAGGTCCCCGGCATAAGGGTGGCGAGGATGGACCGGCATCCGGGTGGCGTACTCGGCCACCCGGCGCACCCGTTCGATGTCACCGAAGTCGAGCGCCGGATCGATGCCCTGGGAGAACAGGTTCATGGCCAGCGTGACGATGTCGACGTTGCCGGTCCGCTCGCCGTTGCCGAACAGGGTTCCCTCCACCCGGTCCGCCCCGGCCAGCACGGCGAGCTCGGCGGCGGCGACGGCCGTGCCCCGATCGTTGTGGGGATGGAGGCTCAAGATGACCGAGTCGCGGTTGGCGATGGTACGGCTGCACCACTCGATGACGTCGGCGTAGACGTTGGGCGTGTACATCTCCACCGTGGCCGGCAGGTTGATGATGATCGGATGCTCGGGCGTCGGCTCGATGACTTCCATGACCGCCTCGCAGATCTCGATGGCGAACGCGGGCTCGGTGCCGGTGAAGCTTTCCGGCGAGTACTCGTAGCGGATGTCCGTGTTGGGGACCGTCGACTCGAACTTCTTGCACAGCCGGGCTGCGTTGACGGCGATGTCGATGATGCCGGCCTTGTCCAGGCCGAAGACGACGCGACGCTGCAGCTCCGAGGTCGAGTTGTAAAAGTGCACGATGGCCTGGCTGGCCCCGGTCAGGGACTGGTAGGTCCGCTCGATCAGCTCCTCGCGGCACTGGACCAGGACCTGGATGGTCACGTCGTCGGGGATGAGGTCTTCCTCGATGATCATGCGCTGGAAGTCGTAGTCGGTCTGGGATGCGGACGGGAATCCCACCTCGATGTCCTTGAACCCCACCGCCACCAACGTCTCGAACAGCTTGAGCTTGCGCTCGGAGTCCATGGGATCGACCAGGGCCTGGTTGCCGTCGCGCAGGTCGACGCTGGCCCAGTGCGGGGCCCGGTTGAACTCGCGATCGGGCCAGGTGCGGTCGGGAAGGCGCAGGGGCACGTGGGAGTGGTACAGCCCGAAGGGCATGGGTGAGACGTCGCAGGGGAGGGCAAGACGCCGCCGCTCGGCGTTCGACTCGGATGCGTGCTGCTCTGTGCTCATCGGCCCTGCTCCCTTGCTCTTCGACCCGGTGTCCGTCCCCGACTGCCCTGGAGTTCGCCCAACAAAAAACCCCCTGGCCTAATCGGCACAGGAGGTTGCGAGCGAACGCTATGTGGCGTTCGCTGTCAGGTAAGGAGGAGGCTCGAGGTCGGTGTTCCGTACATGGTGCCTTCCATCGTGACATCCCAGGCCGGCAGCGTCAAGATTCGGGCGACTGGGCGGGATGGCGGAAGGCCGTCGGCTGATCGCGGCGGGCAGCGGGCTGACCCAGAAGAACCGGACGCAGGCTGATTAACGTGAGCCCGTGCGTTTGACCGAGAGCGAGGCCCGCGACCGCTTTGGTCGGGGCCGCGTCGCCCGGCTGGCCACCGCCGACGCCTCGGGTCGTCCCCATCTGGTTCCTTTCACCTTCGCCGTCGACGGCGACGTGGTCGTGCTGGCCGTCGACCACAAGCCGAAGTCCTCCCGACCGCTCCGGCGCATCACCAACATTGCCGAGAACCCAACGGTGTCGGCGCTCGTCGATCACTACGAGGAGGAGTGGCCGAACCTGTGGTGGGCCCGAGCTGACGGGCAGGCCGAGGTCTGGGACGACCCTGACCGTTCCCGGGTAGCGATCGGGCTGCTCCAGTCCAAGTACGGGCAGTACCGTGCCCAACCGCCGGCCGGCCCCGTGGTGGCCATCATCGTGTCGCGGTGGAGCGGGTGGACATACTCGGGCTAGGCGGGTGGACATACTCGGGCTAGGACGCTCAGGGCACCAGCACAGCCTTGCCCACGAGCGCTCGGTCGATGAGGTCGGACATCACCCGCCCGGCACCGGACAGCGGGAACTCGGTCGGCGTGGTCGGATGCAGCTGACCGCGGGCGAGCAGATCGGCCAGGTGGCCCAGGACCCGTTGGTTGCCGCCGGGATCCCGGAACATCCAACCGCCCCAGTCCACGCCGACAACGGTCCGGTTGTTCAGCAGCACCTGATTGAGGGGAATGGTGGGAATGGGCCCGGCGGCGAAGCCGATGACGCAGAACCGGCCGAAGGGCCGCAGGGCCCGGAGAGCCGGCTCACTGTACGCCCCACCCACCGGGTCCACCACCACGTCGACACCCCCGTCGGAGAGCTCGCGTGCCCGCGCCTTGAGGTCCTCATGCTCGTAGGCGATGGCCCACTCGGCGCCCATGGCCCGGGCCGCCTCCAGCTTCTCCTCGCTCGATGCCGCGGCGATGACCCGGGCGCCCAGAGCCCGAGCCACATCGATGACGGCCAGGCCGACGCCGCCGCCGGCGCCGAGAACGAGCACATGCTCCCCTTCGGCCACCGACGTACGTCGGGTCAACGCGAACAGGGCCGTGCCGTAGCTCTGGATGAGCGCGGCGGCCTGGGCATAGGTCAGGCCTTCGGGCATGGGCAGTGCCGACAGGGCCGGGACGACGACCTGTTCGGCGAAGGCGCCGAGCCCCGAGAACACCACCACGCGCTGTCCCGGGGCCAACCCGGTCACACCGGGTCCGATGGCGACCACCTCGCCGGCCAGCTCACTGCCGGGCACGAAGGGCGTGGTCGGCTTGATCTGGTACCGCCCCTGACACATGAGCCCGTCGACGTAGTTCACCCCTGCCGCTCGTACCTGCACCACCACCTGGCCTTCGCCGGCCACGGGAGGTTCACGGTCTTCGATGACCAGGTTGTCCAGGGAACCCAACTCGGGGCACACGACGGTCCGCATGGCCGTCAACGTACGGCCTGGGCGATCAGGACGACAAGCGGTACACGTACCTGCCGTAGACGTTGTCCTTTTGAGAGGGATCAGCTCATGCCCGCTCAGACCGTTCGAGCGGCCGCTAGCAGTGAGTCGGCTGACCACTCGATGAAACCGCTCTGGTGATGGCCGCCGATCTGCACCAGGGCCAGATGGGTGAAGCCGGCCTCTTTGAATCGGCGGATGCCGTCCAGATGGCGTTCCGGGTCGGGACCGCAGGGGATCGATTCGACGATGTCATCCTCGGTCACGTACTGCGACGCCGAGGCGAAGGCCGCGGTGCCGGGGAGCTCCGCGTTCACCTTCCAGCCACCACCGAACCATCGGAACTGTTCCAGGGCGCGACGTCGTGCCGTTCCTTCGTCCTCGTCCCACGACACAGCCAGCTGTCCATACTTCGGCTTGCCTGCTCCACCGGCGGCGTCGAAGCCCTGGCACAGCTCGGGCTTGGGCTCGGTTGCGATGAGCACGTCGGCCAGCTCCGCGGCCAGCCGGATCGAGTCGCGTCCCGATACGGCGATCCCGATGGGCGGACGCTGGTCGGGCAGGTCCCACACCTTGGCCGAATCGAAGTCGTAGTGCTTCCCCCGATGGCGGACGTACCCTCCCGCCCACAGGGCCCGGATGATCTCCACCGCCTCGCGCAACATGTCGTGGCGGACATCGGCGCTGGGCCAGCCTCCCCCGACGACGTGCTCATTGAGGTTCTCACCCGCCCCGAGCCCCAAGGAGAACCGGCCGCGGGAGAGGAGCTGGATGGTGGCCGCCTTCTGGGCGATCACCGCCGGGTGGTAGCGGCGGATGGGGCAGGTGACGAAGGTCATGAGCGGTATGCGCGACGTGGCCTGGGCCGCAGCTCCCAGGACGGACCAGGCGTAGGGGGAGTGACCCTGCACGTCGAGCCAGGGGAAGTAGTGGTCGGAGATGACCGAGAAGTCGAACCCGGCTTCCTCCGCGGCCACCACATCGGACACCAGCTCGTTCGGGCCGGTCTGCTCGCACAACATCGTGTAGCCGATTTCCATGGAGGCTCCTTTGCGGCAACGGTCGATGGAGGAATGGGTCAGTCGCCGGCCGGGTGCCCGGGTTCGATGTCAGCGGCATCGGAGTAGGTGAATTCACCGGGGTGCGTTCCGTATCCGCCGGCGACCGGAATGACCACGCAGGCCACATGGTCGCCCACGTCGACACGATCGATGATCGTTCCCTCCAGCCAGGCGGCGCATTCGGCCAGGATTGGCGACCCGGTCACCCCATCGGCCCACGACACCTGGTCGAACTTGTCCGTTTGGTCGCCCGTCTCCTCCCCGAACACGGACGCCATGTCGTGCTGATCGGCGCCGAGGAGGTGAAGGGCCAAGCCGTCCGCTGTCTTGGCCAGGTTCCAGGTGTGGTTCACCTTGGAGACGCACACCAGGTACCGGGGCGGCTCGATGCTGCACTGCGTCGCGAAGCCGACCAGGCAGCCGCTGCGCTCCTCTGGCGATGCCACGGTCACGACGAAGAGGGGGTAGTCGACCCGATCGACCATCGAGGCGATGGCTTCGGCCGGGTCCTTGGGTTGCATCACGCGATACCGGATACCCCCTTTCACTCTGCCTGACACCTGGGGGCCCGTGTTGCACGACCTTTGAAGCGATCAGGGCGCGTCCGCCGTGCCGATTGATCGGGGCAGCGAGAACCCGGCCCCGGCGATCAGTTGCTCGCTGACCCGCCAGAGCCGGTCGGCATCACCAAGCGATCGAGCCCGCCCGGACATCCGACCGGGCTTACCGCGGGCGTAGTAGCCACCCGTGGCAAGCTCGAGCTCGGGGGCGGTGGCTACGTGGATGGTGGTGATGGCCCCGGCCTGCGGGGAGATCTCGAGCGGACGCACCAGCTCGTTCCCTATCCGCATGATGCCGTGTAGGTCGCCGTCCATGCCGAACCCGCTCCGCACGGGGCCGGGATGCACGGCGTTGGCCGTGACCCCGGTGCCGTCCAGGCGACCGGCCAGCGCCCTGGTGAAGAGGATGTTGGCCAACTTGGACTGGGCGTAGGCGCCGAACGTGCTGTAGCGACGTTCGGCGTTCAGGTCCTCCCAGCGCATGCCCAGCACGGCGGCGTGGTGACCGAACGAGGTCAGGTTCACGATGCGGCTGGGGGCCGAGGCCACCAGCCGGTCGAGGAGGAGCACCGTGAGCGCGAACGGGCCCAGGTGGTTGACGGCAAAGGTCTGTTCGAATCCCTGCACCGACTCTTCCCGCTTCGACCAGATGCCGCCGGCGTTGTTGACCAGGACGTCCAGCCGATCCCATCGCTCCCGTATCTGTTCGGCACACGCGGCGACCGAGGCCAAGTCGCTGAGATCGAGGGCCACCACGTGGACGGCATCGGAGGCGCTGCGTTCTCGCACTTCGGCTGCGGCGCCAGCCGCCTTGTCGGTATTGCGGCAGGCCAGCACGGTGGTCATGCCCATGGCGGCCAGGCCGACGGCGGTCTCCTTGCCGATGCCTGTGTTGGACCCGGTGATGACGGCGACGGGGGACATGGGAGGCCTCAGGATCTCGGTCGGGGCCGGAGTGCCGGCAGACGACTGGAGCCTGCCACGGTTCCTCGTTGGGCGCTTCCACGGGCCGACCTCGGTGCTCCTTGTACCAGGCGGGGCTCGCCGATATCCCTGTTGCGTAGCCGTCTTTCCCGCCGTAGCATTACCTACCGACCGTTGGGTAAACCTACCGACCGGTAGGTCAAAGAGGTCATCGGTCGACCGACGGGCAGGAGGGGTTCATTGCTCGATTACCTGATAACCGGGGGCACGGTTGTGGACGGGACCGGATCAGCCCCGCGCACTGCGGATGTGGGGATTCGGGATGGTCGGGTGGTGTCTATCGGCAAGGCGGACGAGCCGGCGGCGCGTACTGTCGATGCGGATGGGCTGGTGGTCTCGCCGGGGTTCGTCGATCCCCACACCCACTACGACGCCCAGCTTCATTGGGACGGCCATGCCACACCGTCGTCCAATCACGGTGTGACCAGCGTGATCGGCGGGAACTGCGGCTTCACCTTGGCGCCGATACGGGCCGCCGATGCCGACTACGCCCGCCGCATGATGGCTCAGGTCGAGGGCATGCCCTTGTTGGCTCTCGAGTGCGGGATCGATTGGAATTGGGAGACCTTCGGCGAGTTTCTCGACGGTTTCGAAGGCAGGATCGGGGTCAACGCCGGGTTCCTGGTCGGACACTGCGCTCTGAGGCGCTATGTCATGGCCGAGGAATCGCTCGATCGGGAAGCCACCGCTGAAGAGTTGGCCACCATGGTCTCGGTCCTGCAGCAATCGCTTCAAGCCGGCGGCCTCGGCCTCTCGACCACCCGTTCGTCTACGCACCCCGACCACGAAGGCAACCCAGTCGCCAGTCGCCAAGCAACCGAGCATGAGCTTCTCACCCTGTGCCGGGTCGTCGGCCAGCACGAGGGAACCACGCTGGAGGCCATCGTCGAAGGTTGTCTGAGGCGTTTCAGTGAGCCCGAGATCGAGCTGTTGGCGCAGATGAGCGCAACCGCCAACCGGCCACTTAATTGGAACGTGTTGTCGGTGGAGGCGTCGGACGTCGACCGGGTGGAACACCAGATGCTGCCATCGAGCCGAGCTCGCCAGATCGGCGGTCGAGTGGTGGCTTTGACGATGCCCATCTTTGCCGACACCAACATGAGCCTCGGGACCTATTGCGCCCTGTGGCTCATTCCCGGTTGGCGGGAGATCATGACTCTCCCCGTTTCGGAGAAGACGGCCAAGCTGCGCGATCCCGCGGTACGGGCATCGATGTTGGCTGCAGCCAAGGGGACGCCGTTCGAACGGCGATCGGACTTCGGCAGCTACTCGATCGGTGACACCGTCGCGCCGGAGAACAAGCAATTTGAGGGGCGGCTCGTTTCCGATATCGCCAGGGAACGAGGCATCGACTCCTGGAACGCGTTGATCGACATCGAAGAGGCAGACGGGTACATGACCGTGCTGTGGCCTTCACCCGCTGCGGATTCGGCCGAGGACTGGGACCTCCGGCGCAACCTCTGGAACCATGAGGACGTCCTACTCGGAGGCTCCGACGCCGGAGCCCATCTCGACCGCCTCCTGGGGTCGCCCTATCCCACCCGTTTCCTGGCCGACACCCTTCGAGGTCGCCGGCTGGTGACATTGGAGCGGGCGGTCCAGCTCATGACCGATGTGCCCGCCCGACTCTTCGGTCTGCGAGACCGAGGCCGGCTCGTCGAGGGGGCGTACGCCGACATCGTCGTCTTCGATCCCGAAGAGGTAGACGGCGGAACAGCCCGCCGGGTCCACGACCTGCCGGGGCAGAGCCTTCGGCTCACCGCTCCTTCCTATGGCGTCAGGCGAGTGCTGGTCAACGGCATCGAGTCGGTGGTCGACGGGGAGCCGACGGGCACCCTGTCGGGAACAGTGCTTCGCTCCGGCCGCGACACCGACACGGTCGTTACCGCCTGACCGCCCACGACACGGACACGGACACGGACACGGACACGAGAGGAAAGTGCACATGGAAGAGGTACCCCGCATCATCTCGGTCGATGACCACGTCATCGAGCCCGCCGACCTGTGGACGTCCCGACTGCCGGCCAAGTACGCCGACCGGGCCCCGAGGATCGTCCGCCAGAAGCTGAAGATCGGCCAGTCCACCGGGGGAGCGGGCACCTGGGTCGAGGCCGAGGACGGCGACTGGGGCGACGTCTGGCACTACGAGGACGTCCGGGCCCCCATGATCCAGCTCTTCGCCGCCCCCGGCTTCGGTGAGCTGGCCCACAAGGTCACCACCTACGAGCAGTACCAGCCGGGCACCTGGAAGCAAAAGGACCGCCTCGAGGCCATGACGGCCAACCACGTCGACGCCGCCGTGTGCTTCCCGAACAGCCTGCCCCGCTTCGCCGGCCAGACCTTCTCCGAGCGGAACGACAAGGAGCTGGCCTTCCTCTGCATCCAGGCCTACAACGACTGGATGATCGACGACTGGTGTGCCGGAGAGGGCAGGGGCCGGCTCATCCCCCTCACCATCGTGCCTTTATGGGACGCCGAACTGGCCGCCCGAGAGGTACGTCGCTGTGCCGACAAGGGCAGCTTTGCCATCGCCTTCGTCGAGAACCCCTATCCGCTGGGCTTCCCCTCCATCCACGACAAGGGCCACTTCTGGGACCCCTTCTTTGCCGCCTGCCAGGAGACCGACTCCACCGTGTGCATGCACATCGGCTCCTCGTCCAAGATGCCCTCGACCTCGCCCGACGCCCCCGCCATCATCAGTTCCACCCTCACCTTCCAAAACGCCATGGGCTCGCTGCTCGACTTCATCTTCTCGGGCACCCTGGAGCGGTTCCCCACCCTCACCCTGGCCTACTCCGAGGGCCAGGTGGGCTGGATGCCCTACATCTTGGAGCGGGCCGACAAGCTGTGGGAGGAGCGCAGCGACAACAGCTTCGGCACCTGGCTCACCGTCCCACCGTCGAGCTTCATCCCCGACCGGGTCTACGGCTGCATCTTCGACGACGCCGTCGGGCTGCGGGAGCGCAACACCATCGGCATGGGCCAGATCTGCTTCGAGACCGACTACCCCCACGCCGACTCCACCTGGCCCCACTCCAAAGAGGTGCTGACCAAGCTGTGCGCCGAGGCCGGCCTGAACGACAGCGAGATCTACCAGCTGGCCCGGGGCAACGCCATCCGTGCCTTCGGCCTGGAGCGCTTCGGGATCACCGCATGAAGGTCGCTGGTGTGGGTACGCAAGCTGGACCCTGTCGACGACCGGTCGATGCTGCCGGGAGGAACGCCACGTGAACATGTGGGACCTGGTCGCTCGACACGCCGACGCTCGTGGTTCGGCTCCGGCTGTTGTCAACGGTGACGACCAGATCACGTACGCCCAGTTGGCCGTGGCCGTCGAGTCCCTGGCCTGCCATCTGAGAACGGACGGAGCGTCGGCGCCGGGCGACCGAGCGGCCGTCTGGATGACCAATTCGTCCGAGTGGATCACCGCGCTGTTGGGATCGCTGACCGCGGGATTGGTGGTCTTCGGCATCGACCCGCGGGCGACAGACGCCGAGGTGGCATACCTGTTCCAGACCCTCGAGCCCACCACCGTGTTCACCGAGGCATCGCTTGTCCATCGGGCCGAGAGGGCGATGGCGACGGCGAGCCACGTCGCTCGGATGGTCGTGAAGGGTCACGTCGACGGACAGGATTCATTTTCCGATGTGATCGCCGAAATCCGCACGAGGACGTTCCCCGATCCCGGTGAGTCGGACAATGCATTCATCATCAACACGTCCGGAACGACGACTGGTCGAGCCAAGCCCCTCTTGCATGACCATTGGAACGTCGTCCATGGCCTCGGAGAGGCATGGGCGGACGCCCTGCACATCGTTGAGGACGATCGGAGTTTCTTCGTGACGCCGCTGACCCACGGATGCGCCATGGTCGCCACCATGTCGGCTCTGTGGGCCGGGGCCAGTGTCTCGTGCCAGCCCCAGTTCCGGCTCCGCCAATTTTGGGACGACGTCCGGGTGAACAGCCCGACGTATCTGTTCGCGCTCTATCCCATAGCGGCACTATTGATGACGTTGCCGCCGAGTCCATCGGAGCGTGAAAGCACGTTGGGCCTCGGCTACATCGTTGGGGCTGCCGATCAAGGACCGCATGTGGAGGCGCGGTTCCGATTCCCGGTCGTCGACAGCTACGGCGCTTCCGAGATGCTGACGGGAACGGTGACCCCGGTGGCAGGTCGAAATGACGATGGCGGCTGGACGGTCGGTCCCACGAAGCCCGGCTCGGCGGGCAGGCCCCTTGGCCTCTGCACGCTGATGATCGTCGATGATCATGGCAACAGGTGCGGGCCGGGCGAGACGGGCGAAATCGTGAGCAAGTTCGGCCGGCATCAGAGCTTTCTCGGCTATTTCAATGATCCGGGAGCAACGGCAGCGGTGGTCCGGGACGGATGGATCCACACCGGCGATCTGGGCTATCTCGACGACGACGGGTATCTGTTCTACGTCGACAGGATAAAAGACATGGTTCGACGGGGAGGGGAGAACATCTCACCCATCGAGGTAGAACGGGTCCTCCTGGGGTCGGCTGAGATTCTCGACGCCGCCGTCGTGGGTAAGACCGACCCGGTCCTGGGCGAGCGGGTCATCGCCGCGGTTCAGTTTGCCGGTAAGCCCATGACGCTTGCCGAGGTCCAGCGCTTGTGCGCCACCGAGTTGGCTTCGTACAAATGCCCGGAGGGCCTGATCGCACTGGATGCGTTGCCGCGCACCGGTACGGGAAAGATCCAAAAGCAGAAGATCCGGGAAGGAATGCAATCAGGAACATACCGGGTGGCCTATGCCTAGGCCGGCCGACAAACGGCCGAAACGAGGGTCGAAAGCAATGGGAGGAGCGGGGCATCGATGCGCTGGCACGAAGATCTGAGCAATGCGGACATACGTCCTGGTGAAACGGGAACGAAACCCTATCTTGGACCGGCGCCGGGAGTCGGCGAACGCGGCGCGGCCAAGAATCCCGAGCCGCAGGCTTTCCTGGTGGAGATGGGCTCCGAGACGCCGACCCTGCGTGTCCACTATCACCCTGTGGATCAGTTTCAGCTCTTTGTCCGTGGAGGCGGCCGGTTCGGGGCCCACCGGGTCGACCGCTGGACCGTCCACTACTCGGACCGCTTCACCCCCTATGGACCCCTCCTCTCCGACGAGGATGGCCTTGCCTTTCTGACTCTGAGAGCAGCGAGCAACAACGGTGCGTTCTACATGCCTGAGGCCCGAGAGGAGCTGGCCGGATCGCTTGCCGATGTATCGGGGCAACCCCGGCGAAGCTCGACGTTTGCCCTGGGAGAGGTGGCAGCCACCGTGCACTCGAGCCGGTGGGAGGATGTGATCTCCGCTGACGACGGGCTGCGCATCGTGGTCGGACGGGTCGAGTCCTCGAGACCGGTCATATGGCCCGAGATCGAAGGGGCGGGAGCGTACGTGATCCTCCTGTCGGGACAGGTGCTCACGGGTGGCCTCGCCCTCGGTGAGGGATCCATCGGGTGGGCAGATCCGGGCGATAACGCCCATGCTGCGGAATCCTCCACTGAAGGAGCAACGATCGCCCTGCTGCAATTTCCGATGAAGCAGGCGGCATGACCGGGGATCAGCACACCGATCGGATCGGGTCAGAGGCTGGTACGGACGTGCCGGAGGGATTCCTCGAAGGATTGAGCGTCCTCGAATGGGGCGAGATGGTCGCCGCTCCGTACTCGGCCAAACTCCTGGCCGACCTCGGAGCAGACGTCGTGAAGGTCGAGTCGCCGGACGGTGACAGGGCTCGACGCGTCGGACCGTTCATCGACGACCGCCACAGCGAGGACGCCAGCATCCTCTTCATGCACCTCAACACGTCCAAGCGAGGAGTGCGAGTGGACGCCGGCAGTGCCCACGGACGTCGGCGCATGGGGGAGCTGGTCGGGCAGGTTGATCTGTTCATCACCGATCGGTCGCCGGCCGAGCTGGCGGCCAACCATCTCGATCCGGCGGCACTGGTGCGCGACCATCCCGACCTGGTCGTCCTGTGGATGACCCCGTTCGGGACGTCCGGTCCCTACAAGGACTTCGAGGCAACGCCGCTCACCACCTTTCACGGCGCCGGAGAGGGTTACCTGACTCCGGTGGCTTCGCACCTCAAGCCCGATACGGCCACGCTCCCACCGCTCAGGCAGGGACGGTTCGCCGCCGAGTACAAGCTGGCGACCTATGCCGCAACCCTGGCCATGGCCGGCGTGATCCATGCTCGGGCGTCGGGTATCGGCCAGGTCATCGACCTCTCCAAACAGGACGCGCTCATCGGCCTCAACTTCTTCGAGTTCCAGGGCTGGCTCAGCGAGGGCGAGGTTCCCACTCGAACCTCATTGGCAGTGCCCTTCGGCGGGATCATGCGCTGCCAGGACGGCTACCTGCAGTTCACCTTCCACGAGGAGCACCAATGGCGGGCGCTGGTCCATCTGATGGGAGACCCGGAGTGGGCCCAGCAGGAGTGGGCCCAATCCGAGGAGACCCGGTTGCTCCACACCGGCGAGATCAATGCGCGGCTAGATGAATTCCTGTCCACCCTGACCAGGGACCAGCTGGTCAAGACAGGACAAGCGGGAGGTGTCACCGTTGCGCCCTACCACGCCATCGACGAGGTGGTGGGCTCCGATCAGATCATCGAACGTGGCTACCTTCACGAGGTCTCCCACCCTGTTGCCGGCACCTACCGCTATCCAACCGGGCCATGGCGCTTCTCGGGCCGGGGACCCCGACCGGGGCCGGCTCCCCGGCTGGGCCAGCACGACGGCGAGGTGTTCGGGAAGGCACCGCGATCCTCCGGCCCGGCCCGGGCAACTCGTGTCCCGTCCCGGTCG
>CAWAFL010000001.1:0-1342158 GCA_963781305.1 uncultured Acidimicrobiaceae bacterium | reverse complement strand
CCGGGGAATCGGCTCCGCGGCGCACTCCCACCACGAGGGGCGGCGCTGGTGGAACGTTCGGACCCCTGACCGGTATGTACGGGAGATCGGCTCAGGTCACAGCGCCCAGGCCGGCGAGGAGATCCTGACCGGGGCGCGACGCGCCTTCGGGCGCTCGCCCTCCTCGCTCCGCACTCGGTCCGGCGTGCAGGCGACCGCCGTGCCCGATGATCCTGATCTCCCGCGGCCTGGTCACGTCGGACCAGGGCCGGTCCGTGCTCACCGTTCGGGGACGGCTGTTGGCAAACACGGTGAGCGCCCGACTGGTGGTCGACGCGTCGGCGAACTGACTGGGCCCATCGCACAGGCCCAGGGGCGACCGGCCGCCCAACGAGGAGAAAGATGGGCCGTCTGTCACCGTTCGGGCCAGAGGGGAAGCGCCAAACCGGTACCATGCCCTCATGCCCGACGCGGAAGCCCC
Source organism: uncultured Acidimicrobiaceae bacterium (assembly GCA_963781305.1). GTDB lineage: Bacteria > Actinomycetota > Acidimicrobiia > Acidimicrobiales > RAAP-2 > DASXMT01. Next base: position 1,341,698 of record CAWAFL010000001.1, on the reverse strand, counting down.
CCCAGACGCGCCCGAGCGCCCGTCAGACCTGATGGAGCGCCCGTCAGACCTGATGGAGAAGGTGGTGAGCCTGTGCAAGCGCCGCGGCTTCATCTTCCAGTCAGCCGAGATCTACGGCGGCTTCCGTTCCACGTACGACTACGGCCCCCTCGGGGTCAACCTGCTCAGGAACGTGAAGGACGCCTGGTGGAAGGCGATGGTGCAGCGGCGGACCGACGTGGTCGGCCTGGACGCGTCCATCCTGTCCACCCCGGAGATCTGGGAGGCATCCGGCCATCTGGCCAACTTCACCGACCCGCTGGTCGACTGCCGTAACTGTAATGAGCGGTGGCGGGCCGACAAGATCGACGGGGTCTGCCCATCGTGCGGGTCGACCGAGTTCACCGAGGCCCGGCATCGAACCTCATGTTCAAGACGCATGTCCGGCCCCTTGGAAGACGAGGGTGCCGTCGCCTACCTGCGCCCGAAGACGGCCCAGGGGATGTTCATCAACTTCATGAACTTGATCCAGACCACCAGGAAGAAGCCGCCGTTCGGGATCGCCCAGGTGGGCAAGTCGTTCCGCAACGAGATCACCCGCAGAACTTCGTGTTCCGGACCCGCGAGTTCGAGCAGATGGAGATGGAGTTCTTCGTCCCTCCCGCCGAGGCGGAGCAGTGGTTCGAGTACTGGTTGGACGAGCGGTTCCGCTGGTATCTCGACTTGGGCATCCCCGAGGACCAGCTGCGGCTGCGCCACCACGATGCCGACGAGCTGTCGCACTACTCGGCGGCCACCGCCGACGTGGAGTTCCTGTTTCCTTGGGGCTGGGACGAGTTGGAGGGCATCGCCAACCGGACCGACTTCGACCTCAAGGCCCACGCCGCCGCGTCGGGCGAGCGGCTCGACTACTTCGATCCCACCACCAATGAGCGGTACGTGCCCTACGTCATCGAGCCGCGGCCGGAGCCACCAGGACGATGATGGCCTTCCTGCTTTCGGCCTACCACGAGGACGAGGTGGGCGGGGAGGCCCGATCGATCCTGCGGCTGCACCCGAAGCTCGCCCCCTACCAGGTGGCCGTCCTGCCCTTGTCCAAGAAGGACACGCTCGAGCCCCTGACCCAAAAGGTGCTCTCGGCCCTGCAGCCTCATTTCATGTGCGACTACGACGTCACCCAGTCGATCGGCAAGCGCTACCGCCGGCAGGACGAAGTGGGAACCCCTTGGTGCGTGACCATCGATTTCGACTCCCTCGAGGATCAGGCGGTGACCGTCCGGGACCGGGACACCACCGAGCAGGAGCGGGTGCCCATCGCCGATCTGGTGGTGGCGATCCAGCGCCGGATGGACGGCGCCTGAGCCTGGTGATCCAACGCCGGACGGACGCCTTCTGAGCGTGGCTCCGATACGCGGCCGCTTCGAAGGCCTCAGCGTGGTTGGGTAGCATTGGTGGTTCGCGCAATCGAGCGCGGCACCACCCCACCAGCTGCAGGAGACTCGACGCGATGCCGTTCGTCTACGACTTCGATCACAAGCACCGGAAGCCCCCGATGGAAATGAAAGACCTCCTTGGCGGCAAGGGTGCCAACCTGGCCGAGATGACATCGGTACTGGCCCTTCCCGTCCCCCCCGGGTTCACCATTTCCACTGACGCCTGCCGAGCCCACATGGAGGCCGGATGGCCCGACGGCCTGACCGAAGAGGTGGCCAAGGCCCGGACGCGGCTCGAGAAGAAGATGGGCAAGCGCATCGGCGATGCCGTCGACCCGCTGTTGGTCTCGGTGCGTTCCGGCGCCAAGTTCTCCATGCCCGGCATGATGGACACCGTTCTGAACCTGGGGCTCAACGACCAGTCGGTCCTCGGGTTGGCCAAGCAGACCGACGACGAGCGCTTTGCCTTCGACTCCTACCGCCGTTTCGTTGCCATGTACGGCCGGATCGTCCTCGGCGTTCCCGGCGAGGAATTCGACTCCCTGCTCGACGCGGCCAAGGAACTGGCCAACACCGAATCGGACGCCGGGATCCCCACCGAGCTCCTCCGCTACCTGGTCGATGCCTACCAGCAGATCGTGGAGCGACACACCGGCAAGCCCTTTCCCCAGGACCCCGATGCCCAGCTCCGCGGGGCCATCGAGGCCGTGTTCGAGTCCTGGGACAGCCCCCGGGCCAACGCCTACCGGGTGCGGGAGCGGATCGCCCACGAGCTCGGCACCGCGGTCAACGTCCAGGCCATGGTGTTCGGCAACCGGGATGACCAGTCGGGAACCGGGGTGGGCTTCACCCGCGACCCCGCCACCGGCGAGAAGGGCGAGTACGGCGACTACCTGATCAACGCCCAAGGCGAAGATGTGGTGGCCGGTATCCGCAACACGGAGCCGCTCTCGGCGCTGAAGCGCCAGTTCCCGAAGATCCACGCCGAGCTGCTGGCCATCTTCGCCCGGCTCGAGCAGCACTACCGGGACATGTGCGACACCGAGTTCACCATCGAACAGGGCAAGTTGTGGATGCTCCAGACCCGGGTGGGCAAGCGCACCGGCCAGGCCGCCCTCCGGATGGCGGTCGACATGACCACCGACCCGAAGATCAAGTTGAGCCGGTCCGAGGCCATCGAACGGGTCACCGGGGACCACCTCGATCAGGTGCTCCACCCCCAGTTCGCCGGGTCGGGCTACACCGTGCTGGTCAAGGGGCTGGGGGCGTCACCGGGAGCGGCCGTGGGCCGGGTCTACCTCACCGCCGACGACGCCCAGGCCGCAGCCGAGCGGGGTGAGCGGTCGTCCTGGTCCGTAGCGAGACCTCGCCGGAGGATGTGCACGGCATGCTGGCGGCCGAGGGCATCCTCACCGCCCGCGGCGGGCTGGTCAGCCACGCTGCCGTGGTGGCCCGCGGATGGGGCAAGCCCGCGGTGGTCGGCGCCGAGCAGGTGCGCATCTCGGGAACCACGTTCAGCGTCGGCGACACCGTGGTTCACGAAGGCGATTGGATCTCGGTCGACGGCACGAACGGAACCGTGGTGCTGGGCCAGGTCCCGCTCAGCCAGGGGGAGACCCCGCCCGAGTTCGAGACCGTCCTGGGTTGGGCCGACACCATCCGCGCCGGGCATATGGGCGTCCGGGCCAACGCCGACAACGGCCCTGACGCGGCCAACGCCCGCAAGCACGGAGCCGAGGGCATCGGCCTGTGCCGCACCGAGCACATGTTCCTGGGTGAGGACCGTCTACCCATCGTGCGCCGGATGATCCTGGCCTCGACCGAGAGCGAAGAGTTCTCCGCCTTGGAGGAGCTCCGCATCGCCCAAAAGGCTGACTTCGAGGAGATCCTCGAGGCCATGGACGGCCTGCCCGTGACCATCCGCCTGCTCGATCCTCCGCTGCACGAGTTCCTACCCGATGTCCAGGAGCTGGCCATCAAGGACGCCACGGTGGGCCTGACCGAGGAAGAGGGCCGGTTGTGGGAAGCGGCCAAGACCTGGCACGAGTTCAACCCGATGCTCGGGACCCGCGGAGTGCGCCTCGGGGTCATCAAGCCCGGGCTGTACGCCATGCAGGTCCGAGCCTTGATGGAGGCGGCCCTGGAGCGGGTCGGCGTGGGGGGTCATCCCATCGTCGAGATCATGATCCCCCTCACCGTGACCAGGGAGGAGCTGGCCCTGGCCCGCAGCTGGGTTGAGGGAGCGGTCACCGAGGCGTTGGCCGCGGGGTCCACGGGCGGACGGAGCAAGAAGGCGGCCGCCACCCGCCGGGCCACCACGTCCGGGGCCCTCGACGTCATCATCGGCACCATGATCGAGACGCCCCGGGCCGCCCTCCGGGCCGCCGAGATCGCCGAAGAGGCCGATTTCTTCTCCTTCGGCACCAACGACCTGACCCAGATGACCTTCGGCTTCAGCCGCGACGACGTCGAGGGCCGGATGATGTCCACCTATCTCGAAGAAGGACTGCTGAAGCGAAACCCATTCGAGGTCGTGGACCCCGACGGCGTGGGCGAGCTGGTCCGGCTGGGTGTCGAGCGGGGCCGATCGACCAAGCCGGGCCTGAAGATCGGGGTGTGCGGCGAGCACGGGGGCGACCCCGAGTCCATCGCCACCTTCGCTGAGGCCGGCCTGGACTACGTCAGCTGCTCGCCGTTCCGGGTACCCATCGCCAGGCTGGCTGCCGCCCAAGCGGTCTTGGCCGAGGGCGGGTCGGCACCCGCACCCGCACCGGCCAAGGCGGCAAACGCGGCAAAGGCGGCCAAGGCTCGGGCCAAGAAGTAGGGCCCACCCGTTCCCCGTGACGAGGCGGACGGTTCGGCCGTCAGTTCTTCGCGGTACCGTCAACCACCATGGGCATCCCTGACGAGGACGTGGCCCGGGTCCGGGCGAGCACGGACATCGTCGCGCTCATCGGCGAACACGTCGCCCTCAAGCGGGTGGGCCGGCGCTGGAGCGGCCTGTGCCCGTTTCACGCCGAGAAGACGGCGTCGTTCAGCGTCAACGCCGAAGAGGGCTTCTACTACTGCTTCGGTTGCCAGGCCAAAGGTGACGCCATCAGCTTCGTGCGGGCTATCGACCACCTCGACTTCGTCGACGCCGTGCGCCGGCTCGCCGACAAGTCCGGCATCACCATCCACGAGGACGCCAACGCCGGCCGGGCCAGCCAGCGCCGCAAGCTGTTCATGGACGCCATGGAGTCCGCGGCCCAGTGGTATCACGAACGCCTCCTGACCGGAGCGGACGCCGGGCAGGCCCGCGACTACCTGCGATCGCGCGGCTATGACGGATCGGTGGTTCGCCGGTTCGGCCTGGGGTGGGCGCCTGACGACTGGGATGCATTGTGCCGGGCGCTCAAGCTGTCCGAGGAGGTGGCGGTGGGCGCAGGGCTCGGGTTCGTCAACCGCCGGGGCCGGCTCCAGGATGCCTTTCGGGGCCGGGTGCTGTTCCCCATCTGCGATTCGTCTGGCCGACCAGTGGCACTTGGGGGCCGGGTGCTGCCGGGGAGCAGCGACCCGGCCAAGTACAAGAACTCGCAGGAGTCGGTCATCTACTCCAAGCGCAAGGTGCTCTACGGCCTCAACTGGGCCAAGGCCGACATCATCAAGAGCGACGAGGTCGTGGTGTGCGAGGGATACACCGACGTGATCGGGTTCTTCGAGGCGGGGGTGGAGCGGGCGGTGGCTACCTGCGGCACGGCCATGGCCGACGAGCACTTCGGCGTGCTTCGGAACTTTGCCAAGCGGGTGGTCCTGGCCTACGACGCCGACGGGGCCGGACAGGCTGCAGCTGGTCGCTTCTACGAGTGGGAGCGCCGCCACGAGATCGATGTGGCCGTAGCCGACCTCCCGGCCGGAGCCGACCCCGGCGAGCTGTCCCGGTCGGATCCCGACGTGCTCCGGGCCGCCATCGAGGGGGCCAAGCCCTTCCTGGAATTCCGCGTGGAGCGGGTATTGTCGGCGGCGGATCTCTCGACCCCAGAAGGCCGGGCCAAGGCGGCCGATGCCGCCCTGTCGGCCGTCGCCGAGCACCCTGATGACCTGGTCAGGGACCAGTACGTCATGCAGGTGGCGGAACGGTGCCGGCTGGAGCCGACGTCGCTGCGGGACAGGCTCGAGCGTCTCCGTCGAGAGGGGCCGAAGGAACCGGTGGCCAAACGGGGTAGCCCGTCGAACCGGTCAGGCACCGATGATGCTCCCTCGTGGGTCCGTGATCCGGACGACCCGTGGGACCGGGGAGAGCCCGACGGCGACGAGGACGGCCCCCCGCCCGAGGACGGAGGTGGGTGGGAGCGGACCACGGCGCCGTCGTTCGGGCCCGGCCTCGAGGTGCTCCGTTTCGCCATCCATCGACCCGAGGACGTGGCCCACCGGCTCGAGCCGGTGCTGTTCGGCGACGAGCTCCAGCGGAGTGCGCTGCTAGTCCTGTTGGAGGCTGACGACCTGCGGGTGGCCATCGCCGAGGCGCCTCCACCGGTGAGGGATCTGCTGGCCCGCCTGGTCGTCGAGGAGCCGATCGGCGAGCCCGACGGCGCCCTCTTTACGCTGATCCGACTGGCGGCGCGCCGGGAGCTGGCCGTGCTCGAGCGGGAGTCGCGGACCTCACCCGAGGCAGGCGCGGAACTGGTGGAGATGCGGCCTGTGATCGAGCACATGGAGGTCACAGGCACCATAGGTGAGGCGTCGGATCGGTTGGTAGCCTGGCTTGTTGGGAGGAGCATATGAGTCTGACGGGCGGAGGCACGTGACCGCTGGGCGCATCGCTCGGCCGTCGGTAGAGAGCATGACGGACCACATCATCTTCGACGACCATCGTGTGAGCGGGCAAACGCGCCGGCCAGCTCCCCCTCGCCCGCCGACGCTCTGCTCTATGCCGGCGAGTTCGAGGTCCTTCTCCAAATTGGGGAGGGCGAAGGGGTACCTCGAACAGGACGACCTCATGTCGGTGTTGCGCTCGGTCGAGCTGAGCCCGGACTTGATCATCGAAGTGGTGATGCGGGTCCGGGCCGAAGGAGTCGAGTTCGTCGATTCCCCCGACGATGCCGGCGACCTCACCTCGGTCCCACCCACGACGGCCGTGCTCGACCTAGGCACCCAGCCCGAGGGTCCCACGACGAATGGCATCGGCCACGAAAACGGCGCCGATGTCCCGGAGAACGGCACGGGCCCTGCGACAACCGTTCTGTCACCCGGTGGGGGAGACACAGGGGCACCGAGCGCCGTGGCGCCGGAACGCCCAGCGGCCCGTAAGCCGAACGCGACCCGATCGAAGGATCGGCCATCGAGCCGGTCTTCGACCGGTGGCGCCCCCGTTGACAACGGCTACGTCGGTAGTGACCGCTTTGCCGGGCCCGGTGCTGACCCGGTGCACACGTACCTCAAGGAAATCGGAAAGGTCCAGCTCCTAGATGCTGCACTCGAGGTGGAGCTGGCCCAGCGAATCCTGGCCGGGACCGAGGCAGCCGAGCGGCTCGAGTTGGACAGTGGCGGCAACGAAGCTGGCGGGGACCGGACCCGGGCCAGCGATCGGGCCCTGGTTCGGCGGGGGCAGGCGGCAAAAGAGGCGCTGATCGAGGCGAACCTCCGGTTGGTCGTCTCCATCGCCAAGCGCTACCGCAACCGGGGGATGGCGTTCTTGGACCTGATCCAGGAGGGCAACCTCGGATTGATGCGAGCCGTCGAGAAATTCGATCACACCAAGGGCTTCAAATTCTCGACCTATGCCACGTGGTGGATCCGTCAGGCGATCACCAGGGCCATCGCCGACCAGGCCCGGACGATCCGCATCCCGGTGCACATGGTCGAGACGATCAACAAGGTGGTCTGGGCCCAGCGGCAGCTCCTCCAGGAACTGGGTCGGGAGCCCACCGCCTCCGAGCTGGCCCAGCAGGTCGATTTCACCATCGAGCGGGTTCGGGAGATCCAGCAGATCAACCAGGACACCGTGTCGCTCGAGCAACCCATGGGGGACGAGGACGATTTCAGCCTGTCCGACCTCATCGAGGACCGCGGCGCCGTGGTCCCCGACGACGCCGCCACCCGGATCATGCTCGATGAGGCGGTGCGAGAAGCACTCGGCCACCTGGCTCCACGGGAACAGGATGTCGTGCGGTTGCGCTTCGGGTTGGACGACGGCAAGGTCCGCACGCTCGAGGAGGTCGGCAAGGCCTTCGGCGTCACGCGGGAGAGAATCCGTCAGATCGAGGCCAAAACGCTCGCCAAGCTACGCAGGCCGGACTCGGCACTGCTCCTCCGGGACTACCTGGACGAGGTCTGAGGCCCGCTGGACCGGAGAGAAGTCCGGGCCAACCTTCCTGCCTTCTTGCTGCCGTGTTGCGCTCCGGGGGTGAGACTCGAACTCACAACCTAGCGGTTAACAGCCGCTTGCTCTGCCGATTGAGCTACCCCGGAAGGGGCGCCAGCTCGGGACATGTCCCATCTGACGCGACAGAGGACTGTAGTCGTTGTCGGTGCACCGTCCGGGAAGACCGCCGAGGACCGAGCAGGCGCTCGGCGCCCGGGGCGGCCAGAATGGTAACCGTGAAGCTGCGAATGGGAACGGTCGTCGCCTTTGGCATCGGGTACACGCTGGGTGCGAGGGCAGGGCGAGAACGCTATGTGCAGATAGTCAGGCTCGCCGGCCAGGTTGGGCACTCGTCGCCCGTGGCGGCCACCGTCGGGGCTGTTGGAGACAAGGCGAGGGCCGTGGTCGTGCTCGGGGTGGAGCGGACGAGGGACGTCATCGGGATCAGGTTGGGACTGCGGGATGGCGACGAAGCCGCTGATGTCCTGGCCCAGGACCTGGCCGCAGCGTTGAACGGTCGCGGCCGCACCTGACGACCGGGCGTATCCTCGGCCCGGCCCACCTGCCAGCTCGGCTAAGGCCCGTCACCTTTCAATGTATTTCGGTCGATCCTTCGGTGTTTCGATGCCTCGCAGAGGGGTATTGATGTGCCGGTAGGCAGAGGGATGTCCGCCTATCAGTATCCGAGCGCATCGACTCCTGCTGCTTCCGGCCGGGAGTCGATGTCGCGTCCGGGCCTGTTTGCCACCCACCGGTTGATTGCCACGTTGTAATACCCGCCCGTTTTGTCGTTATCGTGTGCCTCCACTACCAACTGCCCACGTAGCTCAGGGGATAGAGCGTCGGTTTCCTAAACCGTGCGTCGCAGGTTCGAATCCTGCCGTGGGCGCCGTGTGATGTCGCGAGGGGATAGGTGATAGGGGCGTTTGAAACGTCCGGTGGGCCTCCTCAGGCCCTTTCCCCACCTATCGAGGTCCCTTGTGAACAGGGCCGACTCTGCCAGGCCTCCGAAATCAGCGCTGAGGTGATGGATCGATACCGCACCATTCCGATCCGTCTAGTCCAGCCGACCCGAACATCAGACTGAACTGGCCTAACCGAGTCAATAGTGCTCGCTCCGGGAGCAAACGGTGTGTCCAAGTTGCTCAGACGCTCTGCCGATCCGTTTCCCCCCGGCCCCGGGCCTCCGCCTGACTGTTTCACGATACCTGGGCGCCACGAACCCTCGCCAAGTCACTTAGGAGAACCTTCAGGTCTCGGTCCCGGTACCTGTTAAACATGTAATCGTCGAGCAGCTTGACGATCGGGTCGGAAAGTGACTCTGGTACCTCTGGGTCGACTTGATGGGGCGAGGCCAGGTCCATCCTCTTGTAGCCGGATGGCACATACACGGGCGGCTCGCCCACTGCGATCTCGTAAAGAATCGTACCTAGCGCGTGGAAGTCGCCAGACTTCTCGAAGGGCTCCGAGTCGGGCTGCTTTTCCGAGAGGTAGGAGTTGAAACCGTGGCCCAACATACTCTTGTCATGGGGAAGAGGGTTCAATAGGCGAGCGACACCGAAATCACAAATGACCACATCCTCGTCGCCTAGAAGGGCTAGACAACCCACCGAGAGTCGGCCGTGCACGACCTCAAGTGAATGAGCGTAAGCAAGAGCGTTGGCGATGTCCATGGCGATCTTGGCGCACCTCTCCGGCTCCAATGTCTCTTCCTCGTCGAGGATGCTTTGCAGAGGGCGGCCATCGCACTTCTCGACGACGGCATAGACGTGGCCGTCGACCTCGCCGTAATCGAGTGTCCGCTGAATACTCTTGTTGCGGAGAGTCCTGGCTGCCCTCAGATCTTGGTCGAAGGTCTTGCGAAATCGATCGCTTTCTGAGACATTGGCATCGAAGATCTTTAGGACGACGGCACGATTCGACCTCTGGTTAACTGCAAGGTACGACGACAACCCTGGCAGTCCGGAGAACTCTCCCTCGACCACATATCCCGGAATCATGAGTTCTTCAACGACATCTTGCTCAGCGAAGTTAGATGCGGCCACGGTCCCAGGAGTCACCTGTGTTTGTTGAAGCTCGTCAACGATCAGTGCCGTGCTCGGCTTAGGAGAGAGCAGTGGCAGTTCAGCCGGATCCGTGGCCGATAGGGAAGTGGGGAGATCGACATCCGTCTCTATCAGCGTGTCGGGTTGGGCAGTCTTGGTGCTGAGCCCGTCGATCTTGTATCGAAACCTGATGAAATCGTCATCTTGCAGTGTTTCGCGCACGTTGTCACGGACATCGTCGAGGTACCAGGCGGGCTTGGTCGTGTGCCACAACCCACCGTTCACGAGCTCTGCCCTTGCGTACGACCATTCCTGAGGGGTGCAACCCAGCAAAGCGATGATGGTTTCTGGAGCCGGTGGCTCATCGAGGAGACTCAGCATCCCCGCCGCTTCGAACGCTAGCGGCTGCAGCAGCGAGAGGCGCTTCCTCACCACCGCCGGGCTATTTGTAATCGTGACCGCCAGCGCATTCGGACCCACTTGCTTCGAGAGCTGCTGAAGAAGGTCTTGGAGGTCCGGTTCATCACTGCCGACGTCGACAAGCACTGAGCAGGGCAGTTCTTTCTCCAGGGCTCTCTGAGCGAACGAAGCCAACAACTGCTGACCATGGTCGTCACCGCCGAGCCATGCGCCACCCTTGAGGGGCAGCAGCAGTCGGACTGGTGAGAGCGAATCGACCGTGAGCTCGCACAACTCGAGAAGAGTCTGCCCGTCCGCCCGAACGATGACATCCTTGATCTGCCCTACCAACTCGTTCGCCGGAGAAATAGCTGCATTGGCATCACTCCACGCCTCGGCAACGGCTTGAGTGGCAACGTCGCCTAACTTCTCACCAACGTAGCCACCGAGTGCCTTGAGTGCGGTCACTGGAAGGCGCTCGCCCAACGTCCTCGCCAGCCGTCCTACAGCTTCTCTGGCCCCTCCGTCGATCTGGTTGGTGTTGCTGACGATGATCTCGATCAGGCCCTGGAGTAAGGAGGGAAGCGGTCCACTGCCGGCGTAAATAGGCTGAGGCGGCGACCGCTTCACCGGGAGCTCGGACTGCTTCTCGGCCTGATCACAGGCTTTGATCAGCACTGAGCCGTTACTTTCCGGAGTGTGGATGAATACCTGTACGGGCTCGAGGTTCACTGTGCTCTCCCAAGGCATAAGACTGAGCCACAGCCGCTGTGAGCCTAACGCAGTGGCTTTAGCCCCGCCCTGCTAGTGCCGACGGTCTCATCTGGAACCTGAGCGGGACTTTCGTTCTTGAGCTGGCCGCCTTTGACCACGACATCGTGCCAAAGCCGCTGCCGCTCGGGAACCCCTGAGGTCTCTCATAGCCATAAAAGGACCTCCCACTTTGACGGCGCTCTCCTCAGCACAGCACCTGCCCAAGAGGGGACAGGGGGCGAGCGAAGAAGGACCTTGGGGGACGAGGCGGCAAGAAACCAGGACGCTAGTGGCGCGTCGCGGATTTGACTTGGGTAAGAGTCGCCCGGCCTCGTCGGACCTTGGCGATGATCTCCTCGGCCTGCTTGTGCCATACGAAGGGCTTGGGATCGTCATTCCAGTGCTCGGCCCAGATCTCGATGGCCTCGACGAGATGCGGGACCGAGGAGAAGACTCCTCGGCGGAGCCGTCGCTCAGTGAGCTCGTTGAACCAGCGCTCGATGAGATTCAGCCAGGACGAACTCGTGGGTGTGAAGTGAAGATGCCAACGTGCACGCTTCGGATCCGCCAACCACTTGGCCACCGGAGGTGCCTTGTGGGCCGAGAGGTTGTCGAGCACGACGTGGATGTCGAGGTCCCTTCGAACGTGCAGGTCGATGAGCTTGAAGAAAGCGAGTACGTCGGTCGCCTTGTGGGACTTCTTCGTATCGAAGAGCACCTCGCCGGTTCCGAGATTCATGGCCGCAAACAGATCGGTGGTGCCGTGCCGCTTGTAGTCATGGGTCAGAGTCGGACCCCGCCCGCGCTTCATTGGCAGCGAGGGTTGGGTGCGATCGAGGGCCTGGACCTGGGTCTTCTCATCGAAACTGAAGACGACAGCCCGCTCGGGCGGGTTCAGATAGAGCCCGACGACATCGACCAGCTTCTCCTCGAACCGGGGGTCGTTCGAGACCTTGAAGGTGTCCACTTTCCAGGGCTTGAGGTTGTGGTCTCGCCAGCGACAAAGGCAACAATGACATGTCTAATAGGTAGCCAGGCTCACTGTCTCAATGGCCTGCTACCCTCGACCAGTCGACGAGATAGACAGGACTCATGCCGTCCGACCTGGGGTTATCCCTTTTGCACGCATTACATGGCTCCGCACCTCAGCATGCCTCGAAGCCTACGAAATAGGGTGTCACGTCACCCACAAAGGTCAAACGACTCCGGAGGCAACTTGCGTACGACATGGATCGCGGAACGTTGCCTTGTTCGCTATCGCGGCAGGATTGCTCGCCGCTTGCGGGACGGGAACGGCGGCAACGTCCTCGACGTCGCAGGGCTCATCCCAACCTCCCGCCACTACGGCCCCTCCAGTGGGATCTGGCTACCTTGCCACGGGATCGAACTTCGTCGAATTCATCCAGTGGAACGACAACGGGGGCAACCTAGTCGGTTCATTGCAGGCAGTCAGCACATCTGGTCAAAGTCCGAATCTGACAACGACCAGTGACAGGGGCTCTGTGACAGGATCACTAAATGGGTCATCGTTGAGTCTCAGTTTCGACGGTGGTGCCCCTGCCTTCGGCACATTGTCGGGCGGATCGTTCACTCTGAACATCCCTCAGTCTGATGGGACGTTGGCGCCCGTGACTTTCCAGGGCGCCACCGCAGCTCAGTTCAACGATGACGTCAGCGAGCTGCACGGGCGCGTCAACCAAGCCAATCAGACGGCTAGCAACGCTCAAGCTCTGCAGCAAAAGCAACAGGCCATAACTGGTGATGCTTCGAAAGTGGCCAGTGACATCGCCTCGCTCTCGGAGAGTGCGACCGATATTGGCAACAATGTACAAGCTGTCCAAAGTGCTCTGACCCAAGTAGCGAATGCGCTCGCCGCTACGCAGACTTTGGAACAACAAGTGTCCTCAGAAGCGCAACAGGGTCCCGACGGCAACGGCACTTCTGTCTGTGGAGATGCCCAGAGTGTCGGCGGAGATGCTCAAAGCGTGGGCGGCAATGCACAGAGCGTTGGAGGAGCCGCTCAATACGTCCAGAGCTCGGCCACAACCATCCGCCAACAGATACAACAGATAAACAGCGACTTCGCCACGTTTCAATCTGACGAGGCGACGCTGCCCGGCTATAGCCCGCCCAACCCACCCAGCCAGACTCAGGTTTCCCAAGCCGTCGCTGCCGCAAACGCATTGATCGCCCCGGCACTTTCGACGACGAATGGTTATATCGACCAGGCAAACGGCGACGTGACTGCGGCCTTTCAGTACATCACTCAGGCATTTCAGGCTGGGAGCTGCGGCGCATCCCTCCCATCTATGCCGACTCTCCCAGCACACATCTCCTGAACCCCAAGCCAGTAGGCTCCAAGTCCCCAAAGCCACCAGGCTCGATGGCCCTCACGCCCAACCCACCAGGCGTCTAGCGTGACTGGCATTGGGTATAGACGTCGACTAGGGAGGGACCGTGATGGAAGCCGCAGGAGTCAACGGTCAACTTGAGTTTGAAGGAGCATGGTTGACGATCAATCGCAAGGGTCGCATGGCGCGAATGACCATTGGAAAGGGTACGAAGCGCATTCCCGTCGCTAGCATTACGTCGGTTCAATTGAAGCCAGCGGGCATGGGGGTTAGGGGGTTTATCCAGTTCAGCTTCGCGGGGGGAAATGAGTCACGATCGCGTTTTGGCAAGCAGTCGGTCGATGCTGCCAAGGATGAGAACTCGGTGTTGTTCACCAAGAAGCAGCAACCGGCATTCGAAGAGTTACAAGCGGCTGTCGAGGAGGCGATCCAAGGTCCGCACCCCGCAACCGCCGTGCCCCAAGCGTCAAGCACAGCGGACGAGATCGGCAAGCTGGCTGCCCTCCGAGATGCCGGGGCCATCTCCGAAGAGGAATTCGCGGCCCATAAAGCCAAACTGCTTGGCTGAACCAACGCAGCGCAAGTGAACTTGCGTGCCGGTCGCCCGACCTCGGCCACCTGACCTCCGACCCCCTCATAGCCAGACTTCCAGCGCCCAACCTGCCCCTGGCGCCAGCTCCACCCGGCAGACCCTACGGCCATGTTCTGACAGCTCCATCCCCTCGCGGCGCTTTCCCCCTTCCCCCAAGGCCATTCCTCCCTCGTCCCTCTGCCCCTCCCTCCCGTTTCCGGTGGGTCCCCGGCGTCGTGGTGGCGGTCCGGCTCCTTGGCCCTGCCGGCGGGGCCCGTCGTGCCGGGGCACGGCAGGAGGCGTGCTGAGCCCCAGGCCTCGCCGGGACGTGCGCTTTGGGGCCCTTTCGTGCCTGGGCCTCGGGCCCCTGCCCTGCCTCCAGATGGCCTCGCCCGGGTCCCCGCCCGGGTCCTGTCCCTGTTCTGCGGTGTGCGCTTTGGGGCCGCCTTTCCGGGCTGCCCTCCGTCGTCCTGGCTTCGCCGTCGCTTCGGTCGGCCTCGCGCTGTCCCTGCGTGTGCGCTTTGGGGCCGTCCGCGCTTGGCCGCCCTGCCTCTCCCGTGCCGTGGGCGCCGTGTGATGTCGCGAGGAGAAGGCAAGGCAGAGCACACCAAACGGCCCGAAACCGCCGCGCACCCGCCCCACCCAGGCACGAACCCGCCCGCCGACAGCGCCGCAGAGCCCGACCGCCCCGGCGGCCCCGGGCGCCCACCCGAACGGGAGGGGGAGGGACAGAGGGACCAGGGAGGGAGGGCCTTGGGGGAACGTGGCAAAGTGCCGCGCGTGGGGCTGTCAGACCGGGACCGTGGGGTCGTCGGCCATGGACTAGCACCTGGGTTCATGGTCGAGACGGGTCATAGCTCGTGGTGCATCCACACGTTGGGTTCCCAGTAGGCGCCGATGCCATCTTGGACACGAAGGGCCGTGAGCCCTGACGGAAACACGTAATCCCCGTCACCAGGCAATGCCATACCTGTCCACTGCTCCCAATCGTGAACGGGCGCTTCGATTCGCATCGATTTTGGCTCAGCCCTGAGGAGCGTGGCTCCCAGTCGAGCGTGCACTCGTAACCACGGGTCAAAGGGCAGCGAGTCGTCCCTTTTCCAAGACACGTACCGGTCCATGGGGATGAGGGAGTAGCGATCCTTCCAACTCGGGCGGACGGGGGCAACGAGAGGCGCTAGCCCGGCTTGCCGGGCTACCTCTGCCATTGCCAGAAGAACTAACCGGCTCAGGCCCTTTCCTTGCTGGTCCGGGACCACTTCAGCCGAGAGGGCGGATAGAGAAGTGGGCGTTTGCGGGTCATCGACTGCTCGCAGCCCTACGGCGTCGATCCCGTGTGGAAGATCTCTCAGCGATCCGTCCCATCGAAACGGAATTGTCCTTCCACGGGCCACCACCTGCTCAGTGGTGCGATCGAATAACAGAATCTGGACATGTCCGTACCGGGGGAAGAGGGCGCCGAAGTATTTACCGCTGTCGTTTCCGTGATGGTTGTATTCGGGCCACAGCTTACGAAAGGGAGACAGCGAGCCTTCCCAGAGATCAGGCCGCTCCTCTGCAGTGAATGCAACGATGGATGATCCCTTTGTCGGGAAATGGACGCCTTTCATCTCTCCATCATGCCGCTTGCCTTCGTCGATGGCTGGCAGCCGTTGGCTCGAGTGATGGAACTGGCGCCGACGTTCATGGTCAAGAGCGGTCGCTGTTGGCGCATGGTCCTTGAGTCTGACTCAGGCCGGGGCGATAACGGGGCCGGCTGTATCGGGACGCCCGATAACTGCCATCGTATACATCTAAATGGGGCCGTTAGCGGGACCGCTATATAGTTCGCCTCTCGTCAGCCCTCTGGGCGGTCAGGGGCCGCCATTCTGTACAGAGCGCTTACACTTCCCTCATGCAGACATGGGATGCCGATGCGGCTGAGCGGTACGACTCGTCGGTCCCAGGCATGTTCGCCGCTGAGTTGTTGGACCAGACGGTCGGACGCCTCGCTGAACTCGCCGGTGACGGACGAGTCCTTGAGTTCGCTATTGGAATCGGACGTGTGGCGGTGCCGCTTGCGCAGCACGGTGTACCGTCACAGGCATCGAGCTATCCCAACCGATGATCGAGCCGCTCCGCACGAAGTTAGACGAAGCGGCGATCCCGGTCGTCGTCGGCGACATGGCCTCGGCCCACGCTCCGGGCGAGTACACGCTCGTATACCTCGTGTACAACACGATCTCCAACCTTCTCACCCAGGCGGAGCAAGTCGCATGCTTCCGCAATGCCGCCCGCCACTTGACACAAGGCGGCCGATTCTTGATCGAACTGTGGGTACCCGAGTTGCGGAGGCTTCCACCCGGACAGCAAGCCACGGTCTGGCAGTCGGAGCCTGGGCGCATCGGCTTGGATACGTACGACCCGCTACGCCAGCGCATCGTCTCGCATCACTTCACGTTCGGTAGCGACAACAACGAAGCACGGGTCTTCCGCAGTCCGCACCGGTACATCTGGCCGGCCGAACTCGACCTGATGGGACAACTCGCTGGGTTTGATCTTGAGTCGAGGCACGCTGACTGGATGGGGACTGAGTTCACTGCCGAGTCTCGATCGCACATTTCGGTCTATAAGTTCTGCTGACCTAGGGCCGCCCTCAGGATGCACCCCTGAGCAATGACGGCGGGCCATCGGCCCGGGCGCCCCACGGATGACCGTGCAAAGATCAGGTAGACGGCAATCGACGCGAGTGGGGACCATGACCAATCAAGGGCAACCCGGGGCTGGATGGTACCCGGACTCGGCACAACCGGGACTACTCAGGTGGTGGGACGGTAATTCGTGGACAGCCAACACTCAGCCGATGCGCCCGGAGGCACCGCCAGTTCAGGCACCGTCACTCCCGCCTCCGCCTGTTCCAAAGCCGCCACCTCCCGTGATGTCAAACCCGAACTTCTCTCAGGACCCAACCATCGCGCCTGTGGCCGGATCCGCTACCCATGAGGAAGGGCGAAAACACGGTCTGTTTGGTGGCAAGAAGGAACTAGAGCAGGAAGTCGCTCAGCTTCAAGGGGAACTCCGAGCCCTTGGGGTGCAAGAACGAAACGCCTTGAGGGCCGAACTTGGAGAACTCAATATTGAGGTTCCGGCGCTCAGGTCCCAACGGGACTCACTGCTAGCTGAAGTAGAACCATTGCGGTTAGAACTCACTCAAATTCGAACGGAGCAGGCTGCTGCCGCCGCATTGCGGATCGAGGTGCAGCAGCTTGAGGCATCTAAGGACTCCCTGGCAGCTGACGTTGCGGCATCTCAGCAACTTGTGGCCCAATCGGCTCAAGCCCGCTCCGAACTGGCTGAGCTAAATGCACAGGTCGTCGAGACCAGAGAGTCCGTGCTACTCCAAGAGGTCGGTATCTATCAGTACCGACATCCCCTTGACGACTCTCCCGCCTACAAGGCGAAGCTCGTAGGAATCCAAGCTCAAAGCAAGGACGCTGCCCGAGCTGGAAACGCCGTCGTGGGCTCCACCAACTGGCAAGTAAATGGCTCGAAGGCTGCGGGGACCAAGATGGTACGGGAGTTCTCGAAGCTCATGCTCAGGGCGTACAACAACGAGGCCGACAACGCCCTTCGCTCCATGAAGCCGTACACCCTTGCGTCGTCGATTGGGCGACTCGAAAAGGCGAAGGCGACTATCACGAAGCTCGGAGGCACGATGAACATCCGTGTCACTGATCGTTATCACCAGCTCCGCGTCGAAGAGCTTGAGCTTACGGCGGACTACCTGGCCAAGGTTGCAGAAGAAAAGGAAAGAGACCGCCAAGAACGCGATCGGGTACGAGAAGAAGAAAAGGCGCGCCGAGAGTTTGAGCGAGAACAAGAACGTCTACGCAAGGAACAAGCCCACTACGTGTCTACCGTTGCTGCATTGCGACAACAGGGCGATGAGGCCGCAGCGGCGGCGGCGGAGACAAAGGTAACCGAGATCCAAGATGCAATTGATGGGATCACGGAGCGAGCGGCCAACATTCGCGCCGGCCACGTCTACATCATCTCGAACTTTGGATCGTTCGGCCCCGACATGGTGAAGATCGGGATGACCCGACGCCTCGACCCGATGGACCGAGTACGAGAGCTTGGAGACGCCTCAGTTCCGTTCCATTACGACCTGCACGCCATGGTCCCGAGCGACGATGCCGTCGGGCTGGAGACCCATCTTCACCACGCGCTTGCTGAAAAGCGAGTCAACCTCGTCAACATGCGACGCGAGTTCTTCCGGGTCCATCCGACTGAGGTCCGCATCATCCTTGAGCAACTCGGCGAATCACTGTTGCAGTGGCAGGAAGACCCAGAGGCACTTGAGTGGCGACAGAGCAACACCAGGCAACGGGAAGTTGAAGCATCGGCCAACTCGTGACTAGCTGATCGAGTCCACCCTGACCTGCTGGAGCGGAGTCAACGCGGCCCACCAAATCGCGCTCGTACGCGCGGAAGCGCGCTCGTCGAGGACCCCGCCGCCCGACACACACACCGAGACCGGCATAGGGTGGGGTCGACGGGTCATTCACGGCGCAGGGACGGCGGCAGAACATGGACAACGGCACCCGCGACGAGCTGCTTAGTCGGCTGGCCGAGGCGGTCGGATCCGTCACCATCGCCCACCCGACGCGGGTCGCCATCGATGGACCGCCCGCCGCCGGTAAGACCACGCTGGGCGACGAGCTGGCTGTCGTTCTGCGAGCCCAAGGACGCGAGGTCATCCGCGGGTCGATCGAGAGCTTCCTTCTCCCTCGGTCACAGCGCTATCGGCGCGGTGAATACTCCGCCGAAGGCTGCTATCACGACAGTTTCGACTTCGAAGCGCTGCACCGGGTTCTGCTCGATCCGCTGGGCCCGGGCGGAGACCGAAGGTTTCGACAGGCGGTCTACGACCGCCAGACGGAGACCGCACTGTCCCTGCCGCTCACGACGGCACCCGCCGATGCCGTTCTCATCTTCGACGGCGTGTTCCTCCTGCGTCCCGAGCTGATTGACGACTGGGACCTGCGCATCTTCGTGTCCGCCGCGTTCGAGGAGACACTGGATCGCGCCCGGATACGAGACGTGGCGCTGTTCGGATCCGCCACCGAAGTCGAGCGACGCCACCGCGAGCGCTACAGACCGTCCCAACAGTTCTACTTCGACACAGTCCGGCCGATTGAGCACGCTGACATCATCGTGCAAAACGACGAGACCCAGCAGCCGGCGTGGAAGGCCCGGACACTCTGATTAGACATCTGCACTGTCAAATAGGTCATTCTTGCTATCACGGCAGTGATTCAGCACGTGCCGTCATGGGATAGTCGCCGCCCCATCTGCCTCGACGGAGACATAGAACATGCTCACAGTCGACCCTCGAGGCGTGGTTAGCGCCATAGCGCAACCGGGCAGTTGGCACTTCGATATCCCTATCCATGGTGAAGCCCATGGCCAACAGGGTGTCCCTATGCCATTCGGCACCACACCGCCTCTTCGAGAGCCGACCCGGCTGCCCGGTGCCTCGTCGTTGCCTGGAAGGTGCGCAACGGGCAAAGCGACTCTAGCTTTCGGATTTGTAGCCTTCCGGACGGCCCTCGAGGATCACCGACTTGGTCTCAAGGAACGGAAGCAGCCCTTCGGTTCCACCCTCGCGTCCTATCCCCGACTGCTTGAAGCCGCCGAACGCCATAGTGAAATCAGTACGGAATGCATTGTGGCCGACCGTGCCCGAACGGAGTTGCCGGGCCACCTCGCGTGCCCGGTCCACGTCGTTGGTAAACACCGAGGCGTTCAATCCGTAGATCGTGTCGTTGGCGATGGCGATGGCGTCCTGCTCGTCGTCGGCGGGGATGACGCTGAGAACAGGGCCGAAGATCTCCTCTTGGGCGATGGTGGACGAGTTGTCGACGTTCCCGAACACCGTCGGCTCGATGTACCAGCCACGATCCAAATCCTTCGGGCGACCGCCGCCGGCGGCGAGGGTCGCCCCCTCGGCGAGGCCCTTGGCGATGTAGCCCTCGACTCGGTCCCGCTGGCGCCGGGCCGCCAGCGGACCCATCTGGGTCTGGGGATCGAACGGGTCGCCCACCTGGACCTGGGCGAAGGACTGGGTGAGCGCGTCAACGAGCTCGTCATGCCGGTTCCGCGTGACGACGATCCGTGTGAGGGAAGAGCAGACCTGTCCCGACAGGATGCACTCGTTGGCCGCAAGGCTGTCGGCCGCGGTGGCGATATCGATGTCGTCGAGGATCACGGCCGCCGACTTTCCCCCCAACTCCAGGGTGCAGCGGGCGATGCGGTCACCGCAGATCGACCCGATCCGCCGTCCCGCCGCCGTCGACCCCGTGAACGTGATCTTGTCGACCCGGGGATCTCGGACCAGCAGCTCGGACACCTCACGATCCGCGGTGACCACGTTCAACACCCCGGCCGGCAGTCCGATCGCTTGGGCGATCTCAGCCAGTACGTAGGCCTCACCGGGCGCCTCCGGGGAGCACTTGAGCACGACCGTGCACCCGGCGAGTAGGGCGGGGGCGACCTTGTAGGTGATCATCACCAGCGGACCATTCCAGGGAATGATGGCCCCCACCACGCCGACGGGTTCCCGCACGATCAATCCGAACTCGCCCATCCACGGCGTCACCTGTTCCTCGAACGGGAAGGTGTCGGCCAGCCCGGCGTAGTAGTCGAATGCGCTCGCCCAGACGCCCGCGAGTGCCTCAGCGAAGGCGTGCACGACACCGGACTCCCGGGGCCAGATCTGTCCGACATCCCCGATCCGCTCCTGGAGACCGGCCCCCAGCGCCCGCAGGTATCCGGCCCGCTCAGTGTGGCTCATCCGGGGCCACGGGCCCTCGTCGAAGGCCTCCCGGGCGGCGGCCACGGCCCGCGACATGTCGGCCTCCTTTGCCTCCGGCACACGGAAAAACAGCTCCTCGGTCCCCGAGTCGAGGACATCGATCGTGGCGTCGGAGGACGGCTTGGTCCACTTGCCCCCGATAAAGAACCGGTCCGCGTTTCCGAGCGGTACCACAGCCTCATTGGTCGGTGTCATCGTCGATCACCCCCCTGTCAGGACCCCGTAGCCATTCAGTGCCGGTGCCCACAAAAAGGCTACCCGGACGAGGCGGCGCTCGCCTGCTCTTCGGGTAGCCACCTTGTCCCGATCGCCGGATCGGGGATCGATATCTGGCATGGTGCTGGGACGCCTGCTCACTCCAGCAAGCGAACGTTGAGTGCTGCATTCCTGCTCGCCCGTCCGATTTGATGGTCAGGGGTGCCCCCCACCTACCCTCGCCGGAAACAGAGGACATGCTCACAGTCGACCCTGGAGGCATGGTGAGACCCGAAGTGCCGATTACCTCACAGTGCGGTAGCGGATGTGCGTGGCCTCGGGAGTGTCGATCACTCGAACGATCTCCAGCTCGACCCTTGTCGACAACACGTCGAATAGTCGGCGGCCGCTACCGAACAGCACTGGGACTTGGTGAATCTGCAACTCATCGAGCACATCTGCCTCAAGCGCCGTCTGTGCCGTATATGCACCATGGACCAGTACGTCACGATCACCTGCAGCGGCCTTCGCCTGTGCCATCGCGCTGACGATCCCATCCGTCACGTACGTCACCAATGGGTACTTCGCGACCGACGTCCCCGGCGGCCGGTGACTGGGCACGAAGATTGGGACGCCGTCATGGTGGTCGCCGGCCCAGTGATCGACCTGCTCCACGGTATTGCGACCGGAGAGGACTGCGCCGGTCTCTTTGATTTCATCGAGAAACTGCTCGCCAATCCCCGAGCCATCAGTGGTCTCGGCGGTCGGCCCAGCGTCCGAGGCAAACCCATACCACTGGTGCAGGCGCATGAAGTCGTCGCCTCCTGGGTTTCCCGGTTCGTCGTTGGGGCCGGCGATGAACCCGTCAAGTGACATCGACATATAGAGCACAGATCTAGACATGTACCGTACCTTTCGGGTCTGAAACTTCCAGTCTCATCACCGGTAGAGACGACGCATGGTGGAACAAATCATCGGCGCACCGACCGGCTGCCCCAGAAAGCCGGTTCGGTGGGCACACTCGGGCACCTCTAAGACCGACAGGTCGCCGCCGCCTCTGCACCGTAGAGGGGTCAAATTCCAGTCAACAGCGTCGTCACGTGGTTTTTGCGATGAGCACGTGACAGCTGGCGTTGTGCGCCACGCCATTTGGCACCGAACCCAGGATCCGTCGCGTGCCCTGCATCCCCTTGCTGCCGACCACGATCAGGTCGGCGCCAAGCTCGTCGGCGCGGCGAACGATCACCGTCGCCGGCGATCCCGTTCCGGCATAAGTCACCGTTTCGATGTCCGCGAGATCAAGCGCTGCTGCCTCGAGCATGCGCTCCGCCGCCAGACTCGAGAGGCCGTCATCGCCAATCGGAGCCCCGGAGGCGAGCCCCCCACCGCCGACTCCGGCGGTGGCCCGGGACACAGCTACCAGGTGCAGCGTGGCACCATTCTGGCGTGCGATGTGCGCGGCGACGGCAAGTGCAGACTTTGCCGTGTCCGAACCATCTGTGCCGACAACGATCGTGGAAAACATGCTGCCCCCCTGAGCGTGGATGAAGCCAGGAAACGAATGATAGAGGTGAATTACCCATTGGTGCTCTGGATGGCAACGCTAGCTGGCTCTGACCGACGCGACTTCCGATTGACCTTACGGAGTCGTCGCATTGGTCTTCCTCTGATAATCCTCGCCTGGGCGGGGGGTCATCGCTCTTTCAGATGACGGTTACCGAGATTGAGCCGGCGTCTCGCACCGCCTTTTCGCTTGATCCTTCGATTTTTCCAACGGTCATGTAGCTCATCTCGTCGGGATTCAATCCTAGATCAGCGGCGTCTGTCTCTTCGAGTCGTTCGATCAAGAGTTTCGAAGCCAAGGCGTCTCCGCCCGTCGCCGCACTTTCGATTCTGGCCGCTTCGTTCATCTCATCCCCCAGCGCCGTCACCTCGAGTCGTCCACCAGTAGCGACTTGCCCGACCATGAGCGTTGCTCCCCAGTGGATACCCACGTTCACGCGAACATCGACGCCAGTGGGACCCAGGGATGATGCGCCGTCGCGGATGGCCCGAGCCGATCGCACTGCGGCGGATGCCGCTTCCGACTCGGAGTGCCCGAGTTGTTCGACAAGGAAGAGGGCCGAAGCGCCGTCGCCCGCATGCTTTCCCACGATTCCACCGTGTTTGATGACCTGAGAGTCGATGAGATCTGTAAGTCGGCGAATAAGATCGAAATAACCGCGCGAGGACAGTTGCCTCGATAGTTCACCAGACGCTTCGAGATCCGCGAACAGGATACTGGCCGGCCGCCGCCCTGGGACAACGACGGCATCCATTCGTTCATGCATTGTCCGATCTCCTCGTCCCATCCGCGCCAGCAAGCTGGCCGGCGCGTCGGGCGTTGCGAGTCGAAGGACGCCAATGAAGTCGCCAGCGTCGTCATTGATGCGCATATCGAAAAAGGTGATGTCACCCAACCACGACGTGCGCAAACCTTCGTGTTCGGGAATCGAGTGGGTCGTGGACCAGGCCCGGATCAGCTCCCCCGCTTCGACGCGTCCAGCCGCTTCGGCCGCTGCACCGAACACGTCGCCAAATGCTTCGTCATCGGGCTCGAGGTTCGCGCGCATGATGGGCACGTTGAGCTTCCACCACTCGCGACTGCTGTCGTCGGCGACGACCCAGAAGTCGGCATCCTCGAGTTGTCTCACCGGAAGACCCTTGCCATAGAAGCGACCCACCTCCGAAGGGTCGATGCCGACAATGCGAGCCTCTTCAGTCGAGATGAAGACGACACGCCACTTTGCGTCGAGGATCTCGGCCGACATTCCCGCCGTCTCGAGCGCCCTCGCCACGCTGCACAGTTCTGGGTGCTCAGGAAACGGAGGACCCAAGGACATAGCTCCACACCCTACAGCCTCGTTGACACCTTCCAACGCACGCGGGGTGGGTCAGGGCCGCTAGGCAGATTTAGTTGATTGTGCGTTCATGACCGGCCCAGTAGGGGGCGCGTAGCTCGCGCTTCAGTACCTTCATGGCGCCTGATAGCGGGAGGGGCTCGGAGCGGAACTCGATCGTCTTGGGCACCTTGTACCCGGCGATCCACTCGCGGGCGTGGGCGGTGAGTTCCTCTTGGGAGACCGCCCGACCGGTGCGGAGGACGACAACGGCGTGGACAGCCTCGCCCCATTCCTCGTGTGGGATCCCGATGACCGCCACCTGCTGGACGGCCGGGTGGCTGGCCAGAGCGTTCTCCACCTCAGTCGAGTACACATTCTCGCCGCCGGTGACGATCATGTCTTTCACCCGGTCCACAAGGAAGAGATAGCCGTCCGCGTCCCGGTAGCCAGCGTCTCCCGTGTGGTACCAATCATCGCGGAGCGCTGTCGCCGTCTCCACCGGCTGACGCCAATACTCGACCATGATATTGGCTCCCCGAACGCAGACCTCGCCTGTCTCCCCTATAGGCAGCGTCTGCCCAAAGGGGTCCTGTATGGAGAGCTCGACCCCCATGACCGGATAGCCAGCGGACCTTAGGTACGTTTCGCCTTTACGGTGCTCTTCGGGGCCGAGCATGGTCACGACCGAACACGACTCGGTCATGCCGTAGCCCTGCCAGATGTTCATGTTCGGGTACACGCCCAGCAGCGTGTCGAGCAGCGTCTTGGGCATAGGCGAGGCTCCGTAGACCAGGTCGTCGAGGCCGGCAAGGCGATCGGGCCGGAAGTCGGGATGAGCCATAGTGAGCCCGATCATCGTTGGCACCATCGTCGTGACGGTGGGCCGGTACGCCTCGATGGCCTCCATGACTGCCTTCGGTTCGAACATCGGCAGGATCACGGTATGTGCACCGATCGCAGGTCCCCCGACCACCGCATAGATGGATGCAGCGTGGAACATCGGCGTCTGCAGCAGATTCACTGCATCGCGGCCAAGCTTGGTGGTCATCATGATGTGATAGGCGTTCAAGATCTGGGCCCGCTGGTCGTGCAGTACGCCCTTGGGCATCCCCGTGGTGCCGCCGGTGTACATGAGTAGCGCGGGATCGGTCTCCTCCCCTTCGTCCGGTATCACCGATGTACCCGTGGACAGCAGCCCGTCGAAGGTTGCCGTGTGGGGGGCGTCGCCCTCTCCGATGAGGACCACGTGCTTGAGCCCGGCCTCATCCCTTATCGCATCGATCACCGGGGCAAAGATGGCGTCCACGAAGCAGGTCCTGGTTTCCGAGTCCCGCAAGACGTGGACTAACTCCTTCGGCGCGAAGCGGAGGTTGAGGGGGTTGATGATCCCGCCCCCGAGGAACCCTGCGTGATAGAGCTCCAGATACTCCGGCGAGTTGAGGGCCAAGACGGCGAACCGGTCGGTGCGCTCGACGCCGAGATCCCGCAGACCGCCGATCAGGCGGCTGACTCGGGCGAGGTGTTCCGCGTAGGTCGTAGAGAACCCGGTGGCAACGTTGGTCGCCAATGGCCTATCAGCATTGTGGCCGACCGCGGGCAACAGCAGCCGGTGGTAAATGAACTCCTTCATGCCAACCGGCCAGCGAACGGGACATTAAGTGAGTCGATCGACACCTAAGCCTTTCCGAAACTTCGGATGCAACTGCCAACGGCAATGATGAAGGCTGTCATCTTCTTCGGCGTCACCCTAAGAGGGTGAAATTGGTCGCCCTTGCCACCTGGTTGCCCTTGGGTGCAAGCCCCTAACGCGCCTCTTGCTCCGCCCCCCAAGGCCCTCCCTCCCTTGTCCCTCCGCCCTCCTCCCTCCCGTTCGGGTGGGGTCCCGGGTGCCGGGGTGGCGGTCGGCCTCCGCCGCCGCGTCGCCGGGCCGTTTTGTGCCTGGGTGGGGCGGGTGCGCGGCGGTTTTGGTCCCGTTTTGCTGTCGGGGCTCCTCTCCCCTCCCGTCGAACGACGAGAAGGCAAGGCGGGGCACACCGGACGGCCCAAAACTGGCGCGCACCACCCAACCAGGCACGACGGCGCCGGCCGCAGGGCGACGGGGCCGGACCGCCGCCGGGACGACGGGGCCCCACCCGAGAGGGGAGGAGAGGAGCAGAGGGAGCGGGGAGGAAGGGCCTTGTGGGAAGGGCAAAGCGGCACGCGGGGGCTGGGAATGTCCACGCAGACCCTGGACACTTGGTGGCAGAATCATTCGGCACCTGAACCGTGACAGTTCAGCGGTCAAAGCTGGCCATCATCGGGTCGGCTATGTAGACCCGTACTGAAGCTTCTGGACTCCTTGGTTGGGCTTGGCTAGGTTCCCGGCGATGAGCTCCGATCCGATGTACGCCATCGTTGCGACCGTGCGAGTGGAGAACCCCGAAGAAGCCCGCAAGGTGCTCCAGACAACGAGAGTGCCGCTGCTCAAGCGCGCACCGGGCATGGTGACCGGGTATTGGCTGGAACCGATCGATGGCATCGGCATGTCTGTCATTGTCTTCGACACCAAGGAGGCTGCCGATACTGCTCTGGCGTATCCAGTCCCCTTGATGCCTGGCGTCACTCCTCTGACCGTCGAGCTACGAGAAGTGTTCGCTAGCGTTTAGGGGCGGCTCAGTCTGGCTTAGTCGGAGATCGTCCTGGCGTCTCCTTGGGACGCACCAGGCATGCCTCCAGTCGGCGCAACGATGACTCATCGACCCTCATGAAACCGCCAGAGCAGTTCAGGAATCGGGATCAGATCGAGATATTGCAGCCGCATCTCGTCGGGTGGGACACGCACCTTCAGACCACTTGCCCAACGTCCGTTCCAGGTGGATGCACACATCTGCTGGGGAGTCGGCTAGCGGGATTTGGGATTGCCCGACGGCATGCCGTCACGATACCGGCAGCATCCCTCAAATCCGGGTGACCCCGATCGCCGGGAAGGTGACGAGCTAACTGATCAGGGCTGAGTGGCGTGCCCTGAGCTTGGGTCGCACTGCAGCCAGATAAACGACCCCTAGCAGACCGCCAACCGGGCCGAAAAGGACAAGGCCCACGGCCAGCAGAATGAGCCAATGTCCTCTTATTCTTGCCAGCGGATTTGCTCGATCCCTTTGCAGGCGTAGGGGGTGTTCATGCCCTGTCCACCGAGAGTGTCCATAGGCAGGAAGACCTATGGGGACCTATGACCTCCAGGATTGCCACAGTAGGTATAGAGCTTGAGCCGGAATGGGCCTGTCAGCACCTCCGAACCATGGTGGGGGATGCCCGGGCATTTCCATTTGCCCATGCCTCCTTTGACATGGTGGTGACATCCCCTACCTATAGGAACCGTATGGCGGACCGTCACAACGCCAAGGATGGAAGTAGGCGCATTACCTACACACATAACCTGGGCCGCACGCTCACCCCAGGCAATTCAGGGGCCATGCAGTGGGGTGAGGACTACCGCCAGTTCCACCGGCTGTCATGGGGAGAGGTTGAACGGGTCCTACCCCATAGGAGGCCTCTTTGTCCTCAACGTGTCCAACCTGGGCTTCCTCCGTTTTGACGGACATCCACCATCAGGGGCACAGCCCCAGAAAGGATGTCCAAAATGGAGACCATGGAGAGGAAGAAGCCCCGTCCCCGTCGGTCGTTCACTCCGGAGTTCAAGGCTGAGATCGTCGAGCTGTGCCGGCGCGGCGATCGCAGCATCGGCCAAGTGGCCAGAGACTTCGATCTGACCGATACCAACGTGCGGACCTGGGTGAAGCAGGCCGAGATAGACCAGGGAGATCGTCCTGGTCTCACCACCGAGGAGCGGGTTGAGCTCACAGAGTTGCGCCGGCAGAACCGGTCGTTGCGCGAGGACGTCGAGGTCCTCAAGCGAGCGACGGCTTTCTTCGCGAAGGAGACCCGGTGAAAGTGCACCCTTTCATCGAGGCGGAGCAAGCTGCAGGCCACAGCGTCAACAAGGCGTGTGAACTGCTCGAGGTCTCCCGTGCCGCCTACTACCAGCGCCGCAACGGTGTCCCCTCGCGAAGAGCGGTGACCGACGCCGAGCTGTTGGCCAAGATCACCGTCATCCACGCCGAATCCAAGGGCACCTATGGAGCACCGCGTATCCACAAAGAGTTGCTGCATCGCCATGTGGCCTGCGGGAAGCGCCGGGTGACCAGGCTCATGCGGCAAGCTGGCCTCGAGGGCCGGTGCAAGAAGCGCTGGCGCACCACCACGGTGGCCGACCCCAACGCCGAGGCAGTCCGCGATCTCATCCGGCGCCACTTTGGACCGAGCGAGGAGATCGACCGGCGCTATGTCGGCGACATCACCCACATCGCCACGTGGGAGGGCTGGGCCTATTTGGCCACGGTCATCGATCTGGCCAGCCGCAAGGTCGTTGGCTGGGCCTTGGCTGATCACATGCGCACCGAGCTGGTGACCGACGCCCTTTCGCGGGTGTTCACACACAGAGCACCCGAAGCCGGCGCCATCTTCCATTCCGACCGCGGCCGGCAATACACGAGCGGCGACTTCGCCGATTTGGCGAGAGCCCATGGCGTCGTGCTCTCGGTTGGAAGGAAGGGTCAATGCTGGGACAACGCGGTGGCTGAATCATTTTTCGCCACCATCAAACGAGAGCTCGTCGACTCGCAAGCATGGCCGACGAGGGACGGACTCCGACGCGCTGTATTCGAGTACATCGAAGGCTGGTACAACACCCGCCGGTTGCACTCGACGCTTGGATACCTCAGCCCCACTCAATACGAAGCAGTCCACCACGACGCCGACACTCAGGCGGCATAATCAACACAAGCAACCTGTCCGTCGAAGCGGATCAAGTCCAACCACATCCGGAAGGGGCAGGAGATGCCTGTCATCGAATGGCATAGGGACACGCTGTTGGCCATGGGCTTCACCATGGACAGGGATATCGAAGTGCCTACGGCACGTCTGCGCTATGGAGCCAACCATGCTTCGAGGGTCGACGGTGAGCATGTTCTTTGTTTCCGGCGGGATCAGTTTCGTTAAGGCCGACACTTCGTGCGTCCCAGGTTGCCGACCGGCAACGCATACCTCGCTAACCCTACGTTCGGATAGCGTCAGGCCTGGCGGACGCCGGACGCCGCTGCTAACTCGAACTAGAGGCGCCCTTGGGCCAACGAGGTCAGGTGCTCGACCAACGAGGTAGGGAAGGTGGTGCCATAGGCGGTGAAGGTGATGGTATGGGCGAGTCTCCCCTTGTTGAAGTAGAGGAAGGAGAAGTGCACTACGACAGTGTTGCCCGAGAGGCTGAAGGGCACGTTCATGGTGAAGCCGGCCGTGTTCTTGCCGTAGAGCGAGGGGTCGACGGCGGTGACTGTGACCGTGCCGATGTTCACCCCCTTGCCGGCCGAGCTCTCAAGATGGGACTTGGCGGAAGCGCTGTTCATGTACGCGGTCATGCAGCCCGGTGTCTCGGGACTAGAGATGGCGGTCACCTGGGCCTGCGCGTCCGTGACCGAGGGGAACACGGAGACTGTGTCCTGGACCTGGAGCGACTGGTCTTGGTTGTCGTAGTTCGGGCTATTGGCGTTGGGCGCGTTGAACGAGAAGACACCGGTCGGGACCCCGATACAGGCGGCCAGCTGTCTAGCGAGCCCGAAGCCGGTGAAGTAGCCCGAAGTGCCGCTTCCGGCTGTCCCCTTCTCGGCGCTCCATCCATTCGGCATGTCCGAGAGCCCCAGCAGGTGGGTCTTCGCCTGAGCCTCGTCGGAGACCGCGTTGGCGCCGGCAGCGGTGGCCAGGGCGCCGACCAGAAGCGCAACGGCGACGGTGATAGCCCCGAGATGGAGCAGAACGGCTTTCGCCATCGGTATCCTCTGTGCGCTCACCTTCGGATTCGTGCGTCTTAACTCGAACCGAAATCCTTGACCCGTCAACACAACTTTTCCGGTCGGTCCCTCGATTGAAGCTGGCGTTGTCATGAGCTCACGCTCCTCTACCGCTCGCAAGTACCACGGAATGGCATCTAGCTCAAAGTTAAAGACCTTCGGTAATCGCTTGGTAAACGGCGCCCGTGGATGCGGTGGACGGCTTGGCGGTGGATCCTGCTGCCAGCGTCCACCCTGGTCCTATCCATGACGTGGACGACTGTTGCCAGTACCTCGGGGGCAGCGGCCACCGTCTCGCAGCCCGTCACTTTGGCCGGGGCAGGATCTACCTTCGACGCCCCGTTCTTCAAACAAGCGTTTCCCGCATATCACCGAATGAACCCGGCGGTATCAATCAAGTATTCGGCCGTCGGAAGCACCGCTGGTATCTCGTCATTCTCGGCCAATCAGGTTGCCTTCGGCGCCTCAGACGTCCCGATGACTGCTGCAGAGCAGATGAGCGCCCAAGGTGGTCCATCCGTTCAGGTCCCAGTGGATCTCGGTGCTGAGGTTCTCATCTATAACCTGCCAGGTACGCCGACTGGTATTTATCTGACTGGCTCGGTCATTGCCGACATCTTCCGGGGACAGATCACGAGCTGGGATGCACCTGCGATCACGGCGCTCAACCACGGAGTTGAGATCCCTGGCCTTCCGATCACGGTGGTTCATCGGTCCGATGGGAGTGGGACGACCTATATCTTCACCGACTACCTCTCACGAGTCGACAAGAATTGGGCGTCCAGCCTCGGTGTGGGCCGCAGCCTTAACTGGCCAGTGGGTTACGGCGGCAATGGCAATGCCGGGGTGGCTGCGTTGGTCGGGCACATACCCGGTTCGATTGGCTACGTCGAACGGTCCTACAACCCCAACCAGCTTTTCGGCTTCGCCGCTATTCGGAACTCGGCGGGTCGGTTCGTGACACCGACCCCGAGCAATATTGCTGCTGCGGCGGCTCAGAAGGCCGACGTAAGCGCTTCGAACTTCTCGATCGTGAATGAACCCGGGTCGAAGTCATATCCAATAGTCGGGTACAGCTGGGCTCTCGTCTATCAGCATCAAGACAACGCAGCCTCTGGGACGGCATTAGTTCAGATGCTCAGTTGGTTGACCAGCAACGGTCAGTCCTACGCCGCTAAAGCCGGTTACGTGCCGTTGCCATCCAGTATCCGTGCCTTAGCTCGAACAACTTTGCAACAGATCGTCGGGCCCTCAGGGGACAAACTGCCCCTCACTTCCTCTTAGACAGCCTCAGTTGAACGGCGCCGTCAGCCGCTGCAGCCGGGAACGCTGTTGGGTGGGGGCGCAGTTGTTGGGGCCGCTGCCAAACACGAAGCCGGGGATGAAAGGCCACGGTGTGCGCGATCTCTGAAACCCGCGCTCTGTAATCATCGAAAGTCGCGATCGGCGATCAGGCGATCTCAACCGGTCATCGCACCAAACCTTGCAAAATGATCGGCGGGAGTGCCCCACTCTAGGATTCTCCGCGGCCGTTCGTTGAGCTGCCGTGCGACAGCGTTCAGTCTGGTCTGTGTTACGCCGGCCAGGTCCACGCCCTTTGGGAAGTACTGGCGAAGAAGGCCGTTGGTGTTTTCGTTCGTCCCTCGCTCCCATGGACTCCGTGGTTGGCAGAAGTAGACAGAGATTCCCGTAGCAGCCGTGAACGCTGCGTGGCCTGACATCTCGGTCCCTTGATCCCAGGTCAATGAGCGGCATAGGTGCTCCGGGATTCCGGCGAACTCGGTGTCCATAACGGCGTTCAGCAGATCTGCGCTATAGCCATTCACGAGGTTCAAGAGGACGACGTAGCGGGTGGTTCGCTCGACGAGGGTTCCGATGGCTCGTAGATGGCCACGACCCAAGATGTTGGGTCGGACCGGAGCGCCCTGCCAGCCTTTGAGCTGGTGGGTTTCTCCGGTCCGCCCGCCGAACCGGACGTGCGGCTCTCAACCGCATCCGGCTCTCCGCAGGTTCATGCCGCTGGTGCGGGTGATCCTCCCGTCGTGGCGCTTGCCCATGGTGTGGGGATGTGAGCATGCCGGTAGCGGTATCGAGTGACCGGCACCGCTCGTGGCCGGAACATTGCTACGTCGTCGCTGATCTCCCAGTTCGGGAGGTGACGACGACGGATTGTTCCCCAGTTCGCCTTGGGGTGACGTTTGCGGATCCAGCCGACGATCCGCCACCAGGCGTATGCGTCGACGTAACTGAGGGTCCGTTTGGACACCCCATGGCGAAAGTAGTTACACCAGCCCCGTAGCACCGGATTTACTTGGCGCAACAGGTCAGCGAGCGTTCGGTGCCTCGACCGGCGGGTGAGTGCACGAACCTTGTCCATCACCGAGGCCAACCACCTCTTCGACGGATAGGTATACACCCTCCGCTTGTCCGATCCCCGTTGCAGTCTCCGCTGGATGCGGAACCCTAAGAAGTCGAACCCCTCGTCGATGTGGCAGACCTTCGTCTTCTCTTCCGACAGGCGCAGGCCCATAGGAGCGAGCACCGAGGTGACCTCGTCGCGCAACGCTTCGGCATCCTCCCGACTGCCTGACACCATGACCACAAAGTCATCCGCATAGCGAACGAATCGGCAGATGGCGCCGCCAGCATGGCGGTGCTTTGAGCGTTTCCATTCCGAGCCGAGCGCTTCCCACTTCGCAACGAAGTGCTCGTCAAGGACGGACAGAGCGATGTTGGCCAGCAGCGGTGAGAGGATCCCACCTTGGGGTGTGCCGGCGGTCGTGTCCCTGTGGACAGCATCCTCGCTGAGGATCCCGGCCCGCAAGAACGCCCTCACCAGGCCGAGGACACGCTTGTCCCCGATGCGACGTCGCACCCGGCCCATCAGGGCCACGTGGTCGATCTCATCGAAGCACGCCGTGATATCTCCCTCGAATACCCACTCGTAGTTGCGGGTGGGCGAGGCGAAGAAGTGGATCTCGGCGATGGCGTCCTGGGCTCGGCGCTTCGGACGGAAACCATACGAACATGGCTTAAAGTCCGCCTCGAAGATGGGTTCAAGCACCAGCTTCAAGGAGGCTTGCACCACCCGGTCGGTAGCGGTTGGGATGCCAAGACGACGGAGTTTTCCGTTCGCCTTGGGGATCATCGTCTCCCGCACCGGCATCGGAGAGAATCGGCGTGCCTTGAGGTCATCTCGCAACCCACCGAGCAGCTCCCCAGCACCGAAGACGATGGAGCGTGGAACCACTCCATCGACACCGGCCGAGCGTGCCCCCTTGTTCCCCTTGACTCGACTCCAAGCCACGACGAGGAACGCCGGGTCGCAGACGAGGTTGTAGAGGTCATCAAAACAACGACCAGGATCACTGATCGCCCATTGGTGCAGCTTCGTCTGCATCACCTGTACCCGGAGCTCAGCCTCGTCGAGGTCGGGCCACGGATCGCCGGTATTCACTGGCGAACTCCACGTTCAGCATTGATGCTGCGATCCTGCTGGGCCCCTTCGCCATGTGACCGGCTTTCCCGGACTCGGACTACTACGGGCCCTCCGTCCCACCCCGGCGGCATCAGCCGACGACGGACTTTCCCGCCAACCAGCTGGTTGCTGGCCGGTGAGGGGACCGCCGGGATGGTTCCCACGTTCACTGCTGACCGTTCGACGAATTAGGCGCCCAGCTATGCCCCTGCGACCTCGCCACACCTACGCCGCAGGCATTCAGTGTGGCCTCCGAGGCGGCGACCTGTTTCCGCCCCAAGAGTTCCCCGCCTAATTGCTGCGGGTGCGCGTCGCAACCCAGCCCAGATCCACCAGATTCGAGCTGGCGGGATGCTTGAGGAGCCTTCAGACACTGGTTTCTCACGTACACCTTTTCGTCTCGCTTGCCGGACCCGGACCGTCTGGCAGTGCCGGTCCGTCCCGTCGTTGTCAGGGCTGCTCCCACCTTCCCCTGCGACTCCAGGGTCAGGCTGCCCTCAGCTTCTGCCGGGCTGCTGCGACATCCCGACGGCGGTGTCCTTTCATCACCGCACGGTCAAACAGCGCCTCGTGGCGCACCAGGTCGCCTTCCCAATGTCCGGGAACGAGCCTGTCTGTGGCTTCGACCGGCCGCTCGGAGATCATGACCATGTTCGGATTCTTGCCCCGTCGCTCCTGTCTGGTGCATCGCTGGGCTCTGCGCCGAGGGCGACCGGTCCGGAGCAATCTATGGGCGTCGACTGGAAAGATGCACCTATCTTGAACGAAAAGGGCCTGATAGATGGCCTCGTGGGAAATCCACATGTCCGGTTCATCAGGGAACTCTTGACGAAGCGTTGCCGATATCTGCTGAGGTGACCACCGTTTGGCAAGCCTCGCCCCTACCTCCGATTTGAGCTGGGAACATTTCTTCAATTTCGCCGTCTTGGGACGTCGTGCACGGACCAAGGCTGCCCGGTCAGCTCGGCAGGCTCGATAGCGACCGCGTCCTCCATTGCCAGCGACCTCTCGAGAAACGGTCGAAGTCGATCGTCCGATTCTCGCCGCGATGACCGCGAAGGTTTCCTTCATGGAGATTCCTCTCGAAATCTCCTCCCGTTCGGGGAGTGAAAGGCGAAGCGTCGAGCGCCGGGGCTTCACCGGACGAATGCCGAAGGCTCCAACTCAAGCCGACTCGGTGATGCAATTGTGCGATGACCGGTTGAGATCGCCTGATCGCCAAGCGCGAGTTTCACTGATCGCAGATCGCGGGGTTCGGTGAGAGCGCACACACGGCCCCGGAGCTGTTGAAGATGCCCCCTCGCTGGGCGGGATCCATGGGTGTCGCTGACCCTGTTGTTCACCTGACTGGCGGCGAGATTGAGCGTGCCGGTGTTTGTGAGGCCACCGCCGACGGGGGAGCCTCCTGTTTGTTTGAGGTCCTGTCGCACGTCCAAGACTGGCGCTCGCGCTCGGTGTTACAGATGCCCGACGCAGGTCGCCTTATGACTATTGCTGTTGGTGCCGTCCGGACAGGTGGTGTTGCTCCACGTCACCTGGTTGAAGGTCGCCCCGGTGGTCATGGCACCCTGCAAGTTGGCGTTGGTCAGCTTGGCCAGGTTGAGGATGGCACCCGAGAGATTGGCGCCAGCCAAGTTGGCCCCGGTCAAGTTGGTCTGGTTGAGGACGGCACCCGAGAGGTTGGCGCCAGCCAAGTTGGCCCCGGTCAAGTTGGTCTGGTTGAGGACGGCACCCGAGAGGTTGGCGCCAGCCAAGTTGGCCCCGGTCAGGTTGGCCTTGCTCAGGTTGGCGCCAGCCAAGTTGGCCCCGGACAGGTTGAGGCCTTGAAGGTTGCAACCGGCCAGCGTCGCGCAGGCTGTGCGGGTGACGATTTGGGTGAGGCTCGCTGAGGAAGCAGCTAATGCGGTGGACCCCAAGTAATTGGCCGTCACGGTGTGGGCCCCGGGGGAGAGACTAGGGGTTGCCGGGCTCGTGGCGCTGCCTGACGAGAGGGCCACCGGAGCGCCGAGGTTGGTGCCGTCCACCGTGAACTGGACGTTGCCGGAAGGCGCACTGCCCGTGCTCGTCACATTGGCCTTGAAGGTCACTGCCTGGCCGACGACCGACGGGTTGGCCGATGATTTGAGGGTTGGCGGCGACTGAGCAGTCATGGTGTAGCTCTGTGTTACCGAGTTGCCTGAGGCGGCTGTAGCCGTCACGGCAAAGCCGAACTGCTCACCGATTTGGGCCTTTCCGGTTGCCGTGCCGCTTAGGACGCCGTTACTGGCCAAGCTGAGTCCGGTAGGAAGAGTCCCCGAGGACACCATGAACGTCACGGGACTGACCCCTCCGCTGGCCGTGATCGCCGTCGAGTAGGGCTGTTCCCACGTGGGATTGGGTAGTGACGACGGCGAGAGCACCATCGGGGTGTTGTTGATCTTGAACGTCCGAGAATCCGACGTGGTGTTGCCGGCGAGGTCATAGCAAGTCGACGACACCGTGATTGCCGTCCCCTCGCCGCTCGTGCTGTTGTTCTGGGTGCAGTTGGCCGGGTCGATCCCCGAGCCAGCGTCGGTCCAGTTCCATGCGACCGACACGTCGCTCAGGTACCAGCCGTTGCTGCCCGCTGTCCCTGTCACCACCGGATTGTCCGCCGGCGGGGTCTTGTCGACCTTGACCGTTGTCGACGCCGTGCCCTCGTTCCCGGCCACGTCAAAGCACGTCGCGCTCAATGGGATCGAGCCTTCACCCGAGGAGGTCGACGAGGTCCTGCAGTCTGTCGGGTCGATCGAGTTCGGGTCAGCGGCCGTCCAGTTCCACGTGACGGTGACGTCTGTGTTGTTCCAGCCCGCAGCATTTGCGGGGGGGACTGAGTCGGCGCTGCGACAGGTCCGGCGGTGAAGCTGATCGTCACGCCACCCGGCGTGTCTGCGGTGCCCAACGTAGCCGAGCCACCCGGCGGCACCAGACTTGATCCGCCGCCGCCGCCATTGCCGCCGGTGTCCCCGTTCAGTCCGCCACCGGAACCGCCGCCGTAGTAACCACCACCACCACCACCGCCGCCGCTCGGACCGGCGCCGCCTTGGCCCAATGACCCGGCTGTGCCTCCAGGCGTACCTGCAATCCCTCCGGCAGTCTGCGTGCCGGCCTGGCCAGCCGTTCCCGGCGAGGTCCCGGTCCCAAGGCCGCCGGTCCCGCCAGCGTCCCCGCCGGTACCTCCGGTTTGGCAGTGGAACGGCCCGCCGCCAGCACCGCACACTCCGCCGCCGCCACCACCGCCACCGCCGGCGACGATCAGACGTGAAGCGAGGGTACTCGCATCAGCCATAGATACCGTTCGCACGTCCGAGGCGCCGCCGCCGCTGCCGGAGCAGTTTCCGTTACCGCCGCCGTTCCACCCGCCCGGTGACGGGGGATGGCCCGAATCGTTTCCGGGACCCCCGCAATATGTCCCAAGCCCCCCTACCTCGACGTACAACGGCAAGCCGGGAGAGACCGAGAAATCCCCGGTCACGAGCGCACCCTTACTGCCGGGGATGGCGGAGGTGAATCCGGGGGACGCTCCAACGGAGCGCGTTCCCGCTCCGAGAGCGGTGATGTGGATGGCCGTAACGTTCGCCGGCACGGTGAACGTCTGTTCGGCATCGGTCTCAGAGAACGTGCATGTGGTCACGCCGGTACCCGAGTTGAGTATGCACGCCCCACCGGGCCCGCTCGCCGCCGCCGGTGTGCCGGTCGCCAGCACGAGGGAGGCGCCGCTCACGAGCAGGGCCAGCATGGTCACTGGCACACGGCTAAACCAGGATGCTTTTCGCACAGTCATCTCCGCTTCACTCGAACCCTCGGCGTTGACACGCCGAATCGAGGCAAGGAGGTCGGAAATGAATCCGGAACGTACGACAATAAGAAAAGGCGCAAAGCACCCGACTTCCACCCCTGCGGGGAAGGTAGCAGCCCCCACTGCAACGGTCAATCACCTTTTGAGGTGACCTTTGGGTTGTCATCAATGGGGCGGACGGCGTCCTAGTCTCAATCTTCGCTTCCTGTGCAACTGCATTAAAGGGACCGACACCGGAAACACAAACAACAACCTGACCGTGTGGGGCCGACAAGCAGGTCCACCAGCCGGACTTCACCGTCCTGACCGGCTGCACCATCACCAACGGAACGCCGCGCCCGGTTCGTGGCCACGGCCTGGCGGCGAGTGGTCCGAGGTCAGTATGAGCCTTCCCCACAGTCTGGCCTCTTGTTTTGTTGCGCGTCGACTAGCGTCCGTGGTAGCTGAAATCACCAGGGGGGAAATGTTGAATCTCGGTCGCTTTCGTGCGCGCCGTCTGGCCGCAATCGGGTTCGCATTGATGACGGCGGTTGGGGTGCTGATCCTGCCTTCGACTCCGTCGGGAGCCAACCCTATCTACTCGCCCACTCCCGACCCAGGAACCGTCCCGATTATCTATACGGTCAATACGATCCAGCACATCACGGTCAACGCTGCCGAAGCGACAACATGGCCACCCGTCATCGGCCAGACCGACTTCGTCCGGTGGGACTTCAACCTCCAAGAGGACATCACTGGCGGGAAGGTCGTCGTCGATTTCAAGGGTCCCAACAACGTCCCGATCTCTTTCGCCTATCCCGTCTGCGGAACGCCAGCCAACAGCCGAACGGCGGTCATTCCTGCCTCCGGCCCGAACGTCTGGGCCGGGCCCTTCGTGTGGCCGGTGGGCACCCCTGCAAGCACCGACCCCGCCGTCTCCTGTCCCATCATGGCCGGCGACTACGACACCGGCCTGGTCCCATTCACGATTCCCGACACCGTCCAACCGGGAACCTATTCCGGGACAGTCCAGGTGGCCGACCAAACCGGCGGGGTGATCTTCAAGACCAGCTGGCAGATGGTGCTCAACCAGCCAGCACCGACGACGCTCACCTTGTCAGCATCGCCCAACCCGGCCACGTTCGGATCGCCGGTCACCTTCACTGGGACGCTGAGCGGTGGTCTGGCCAGCCCCAATGAGCCGTTGGGGTCGATCTCGCTCGGTGCCTACACCGATCCCAGCTGCCACAACTTGGCCTTCACCCTCGGCGTCGACAACAACGTCAACGCGGGGAATGGGACCTACACCATCGGGACGACCACCCCAGCGGCACCGGGCACCTACTACGGCAGCGCCTATTTCGCCGACAGCGACGGGTTCAACACCAGCGCCAGCAGTGGTTCCTGCCAGCCGATCCTGGTCGTCAACCAGGCCCCAGCCATCACGTCGGCAAACACCACCACCTTCACCGTCGGGAAGAGCGGCTCATTTTCGGTCACGGCGACCGGGTCCCCCACCCCCAGCTTGTCCGAGATCGGCGCCCTGCCCGGCGGGGTGACCTTCACTGACAACCACAACGGCACGGCCACCCTGGCCGGCACGCCGAAGCCCCTGACCGCGGGGACCTACATCCTCCCCATCACGGCGCACAACGGGGTAAGCCCTGATGCCGCCCAGACCTTCACCTTGGTCGTGGTCCAGCCGGGTCAGGTCAACGTGGCGACCGCAAAGGGGAGCAATGTCGGATGCACCGTTACCTGGTCGGGTCACTCGATCGGAGCGATCGGCAGTTACGAGGCGTTCACCTTCACGTCGACGCCGGCCAGCTCGCCCTCAAGTGTCGGGCCGGCCAATGCGGCCCATGGCGTGCATCCCGGCGCCACAGTGACGAGCGTCGAGCACCTGACGCCGGGCACGATGTCGGCATCGTTGGTCTTCCATGCCGTGAACAACTACGGCCAGCAGCAGACGATCAACCTCGCCATCCCGACGCCAGGCTGCTGACACTCGGAAGACGACCCCTCGTTAGCCTTGAGGGAGGCGCTCACCTCGCACAGTGGGTTAGTACCCCGACGACGGCACTCTGCCCTCCCCCCAAAGCCCCCTCCATCTTCCCTCTGCCCATCCATCTCTCGTTCGTCCATCTCCCGTTCGGGTGGGGTCGTGTTACCCAGATCGACAGCTCGGCGTCCTCGTAGATGACCGACCAGCGAACGTCGTTCGCACCTCCCACACCCTAAAACACCGGGCGGGCGGGCAGGTTCGACCTCGGGGCTGTGGACGCTCTCGGCCCGTTTCCGGGTCCCGTCCTCCCTGCGCCTCCCGTCGAACGACGAGAAGGCAAGGGGGAGCACGCCAAACGGCCCCAAAACCGGCGCGCACCGGGCCGCCCAGGCACGACGGCCACCGGCACCGGGGACGCAGGGGCAGACCGCCGCCGCACGCCCGGGACCCCACCCGAGCGGGGAAGGGAGGGGCAGAGGGACGAGGGAGGAAGGGCCTTGGGGACGGGGCAAAGTGCCGCGAGGTTGAGGCTGGGGGCTGGTGCCCGCCGACGTGGACCACTTGGATACCGAGCGCGGACACCGGGTGCTCCGGAACATCAGGAAGGATAGAAGCACCAGACCGCGCCTGCCGACGTCCGAGGCACAGCTGGATCGCGGCCCGACGTACGCCCTGCCTGAATTGGTGGCATGGACCCGATTTCGCGCCGTTGACCACAGCATGGAACGATGGCAAGCGTGCCGTTCTCTCTCCCGGACATTGCGGATGAACATTGGGAGCACCAATACGCGGCTCTTGCCGAATTGTGCGGGAGAGCTATTCCCCCGACCGAGAAGCGGTTTCGATCGATCACCAGCAGAGATGAGGATTCGACTGAGATCGCGCGTCAGCATCTTCGTAAGTCAAGACCACTCGCCGGCGAAGAGCTCGCCGAGGGGATTGACGGGGCTGCGGACGGTCAATCGTCAGCGGGACCGGCTCGGGTGATGGTTGCAGCCGCAAAAAGGCTGCATAGCATCGGAGGACCGACGCATTCCGAATTTCCGAGTGCGGGTCGTTTCTCTCCCGCCACTGAGCCCAACGACATGCATCGAAGCGGGCAAGTCTGAGGTGGCGAAGCACGCACCCACTCCCGATGTCCTGGTCGGACGGGATTACGAGCTCATGGTGTTGCAGGCCGCTTTGGAGGAAGGCCGTTCGGGCCGACCGACCATTACCCTGTTGGTGGGCGAACCCGGCATCGGCAAGACCCGGCTCGCGGACGAAGCTGCGATCATGGCCAGGGCGAATGGGATGCGTGTTCTCCGCGCTGAGGCCAACCGCTCGCGGCGGGAACCGATGGAGCTTTGGCGGGGCGTCTACTACTCGCTCGGCCTCAACGCCCTCAGCGAGGTGTCGATCTCGGCCGAGGACCGACGATGGGAGCATCTCGAGTTGCTTGCTGACGCTCTCATATCGTGTGCGCCCGCCCTAGTGGTCCTGGAAGACCTGCATTGGGCCGATCCGATGGCGATCTGGGTGCTCGACCACCTGGCGCGGGCGCTCGGCGATGCGCCTGTGGCGCTCGTGGCGACCAGCCGCGATTACGAGCCGGATATGCCCCGGATCGATGGCGTGCGACGGGTGTCGCGGCTAGTCCAGGTCGGAGGCCTCGACGTCGAAGGGGTGCGCCAACTCGCTACCGCCGAAAGCGCTCGATCCGTCGACGCCGTCAGGCTGCACGCACGGACAGGTGGCAATCCGCTGTTCGTGCGGGAGATCGTGCGTGCTCCCGACGGCGTCGGGGTGATCGGCGAAGTCATAGACCACTCCTTCGATCGGTTCGACAACGACACTCGGGAGCTACTGGCCGTGGCAGCGGTC
Organism: uncultured Acidimicrobiaceae bacterium; assembly: GCA_963781305.1. Lineage (GTDB taxonomy): Bacteria > Actinomycetota > Acidimicrobiia > Acidimicrobiales > RAAP-2 > DASXMT01. The sequence continues at coordinate 1,300,870 of CAWAFL010000001.1, read as the reverse complement.
GCCGGCTCCGGCACGCCACTCGCCCTCCTTGCCATTGCGACCTCCTGCACGACGGCGGTAGCCGTCGTGCGTCTCGAACCGGCAGAGCGCGAAGGTGTCGTCGAGGAGGTGGCGCCGAATGGCGTGCGCTTTCGCCACGCATTGCTGGCTGAAGCCGCCGGACGGCTGAGCGACGCTCGCTACGTGCACGACCGGCTCGCGATGGCGTGGGACGCCGTCGGCACGCTCGACGGACGCGCAGAGGCCTCACGCCACCATCTGCATGCTGCCGTCGGCGCGTCGGCTATTGCCGACGCGGTCGAGGTTGCGTGCGAGGTGGCTGCTGAGTTCGTTGGCGCCGGTCAGCAGGCGCGAGCTGCTGGTCTCCTATGGGATGCGCGCGAGGTCGGCGCGGAATGCGTGGAGCGCCCTGACCTTCTCGCGAACGTGGCCCTCGACCTGGCCGAGGTGCTGAGCTGGCTCGGCGATCTCAACCCGGCGTTGGACCTCTATCACGAGGCCGCCGACCTGGCCCGCGGGTGCTCGGACCCCGTGACGCGGGCAAGGGCTGAGGCCGGCGCCGTCCTCCAGGTCACTGCGTTCGTGCCCGACCTTCAGCGCGTGCGTCGTCTAGAGGAGGCACTCGACGCGCTCCCGCCCGAGGAGATGCACCTCCGGGCCACGCTGCTCGGACGCCTCACCATGCTCGGCGGTGCCGATGTCGATGCCACTGACCGGGTCCGTGCGTGGGCCGACAAAGGGATCGCGGTGGCCCGAGTTACGGGCGATCCCACCCTCATCGCCGAATCGCTCATCAACCAGGCGATGTCGGCGAAGAGTCGGTCGGAGGTCGACGGTGTCATTGTCGCGGCGGACGAGGTCGTCCGTCTCGCGGAGCGTGCTGGTCGATCTGACCTCGCGCTCTACGGGCATCAGCGCCGCGCCGGCCACTACCTAAATCAAGGCGACCTTGGCGCCGCGAACGAGTCCCTGGGAAGCGCTGAGGTGCTGGCCGCGCTGCTGCCCTCAGCGGCGTGGCGCCACAGCACACTGGTGCAGCGCACCACCCTCCTCGCACTGAGCGGCAACCGGTCGTCCGCTACCGCAGCGATGACTGCGGCCACGCATGTAGGAGCCGGGAACATCGAACCGGTCGTCTTGCTCGGGTGCGAGGCTATGCACCAACTGATGCTGTTCGACCTCTACGGCGCCGCCGACGTGAGGACCGAGGAGGTCTATCGCGTCGCGACGGAGATGTTCGACGAAGTGCCCTCGCCGGTGTTGCTAGTACAGAAAGGATTTGGAGCGCAGTTGTTCGGCGATGATTCGACCGTGCAGGACGTGCTGCACCGGTACGGATCTCGACCCGAGCGCCTCCTGCGGTCGATGACAGGCGACCACCTGCTGCGCGTCCTCGGAGACACGGTTGCCCGAGCGGGTGCAACAACGTACGCCGGGCCCGTCTACAGTGCGCTGCTCCCGTATGCCGGGCTGCTCAACGCTGGTGGCGGCCATAGTGCCGGCCTGCCGGTCGACGACGTGCTCGGTCGCCTCGCCGCCCTCGACGGCGACTCCCAAGCCGCGGTCCGCCATGCGCGCGACGCCGTTGCGCTCGCCCGCTCGATGCCGTCGCCCCCCCTGCTCGTCCACTGCCTCGACCATCTCGCCGACGCCGTCGAGCGTGCAGGCGAGGACGGGGCCGAAGGGCTGCGCGTCGAGGCCGACGGGTTGGCGGCCACCGCTGGTGTCGCGCGACCAGGCCGAGCTCCGCTCCCGACACCGGTTCTCCAGGACGCGGCCAGTCAAGCCGTCATGCGTCGCGATGGGACACAGTGGGTGCTGACCACGCCGTTGGGTGACGCCCAGCTGCCCGATAGCAACGGCGTTGGGCAACTGGCCCGGCTGCTGACGACGCCGGGCGCCGAGGTCTCCGCCCTCGAGCTCGCAGGAGGCGCCTACGCGCCGGTCGGCACTGATCTCGGTCCGAGTCTCGACGCCCAAGCGAAGCGCGCCTATCGACAGCGCCTGCTCCAACTGCAGGTCGAGGTCGACGATGCCGAGGTCGCCAACGACGTCGTACGTGGCGAACGTGCCCACGCCGAAATCGACGCGCTCTTGCGCGAGCTCAGACGAGCGGTCGGCCTCGGTGGTCGCGACCGCCCGACCGGTTCGGACGCCGAGCGGGCCCGGATCAACGTGGTGCGCAGCCTCCGGCGCGCCGTCGCGGCCGTCACCGATCAGGCGCCGCTACTCGGTGCGCACCTCGAGGACTCGGTTCGCACTGGCGGACACTGCATTTACCTGCCGCAGCCAGCTGCCGCCCTGTCGTGGACGGTGGAGACTGCCTGAGAGCGCATCGTCCCCAGGCGGTTCGGCGGGTCGCTGACCGGACGGAACGAATTGTTCCACCAGATGGAACGCCTAAAGGGTGTGAGGATCCGACCTGGGAACCGAAGGTGAGCGAACCGGTGGGTATGAGCCACGTCGCAGTGGTGTCGCCCGACCTCGACGGCTTCCGCGCCTTCTACGAAGACACCATCGGCCTCGAAACGACCATCGTGTTCGGTGCCGCCCCCGGCCACACCCGCCAGGCCGTCATCGTCGCGGGAAACGTCATGCTGCACGTCTTCGAGGTCGTCGGGTACGACCCCGCGTCCCACAGCTTCGCCCCCGCCATGTTTAAGCGGGGACGGCTCGACCACATCGGGTTCACCGTCGCCGACGAGAGTGCCCTGCTCGCGCTGCGTGACCGCCTGGTCGCGGTGGGAGCGTCAAGCGGCAGCATCCGGCGACTCGGCCCCATGTTGTCCCTCCGCTTCCACGATCCCGACGGGCTCGAGGGCGAGGTCAACTGCGTCGACCCTGCCTACGACGCGTCGACGCTACGCGACGAGGACGAGATCGTGGACCCGGCGTGGCTCGAGCGGACTCGGCGGGTGCTGCAAGCCAGTTGCGGCCCCGACAAGTCGACAACCTGATGATCTCGCCCGACTCGCGGCAGGTTCGTTCGGCCTATCCGCTCTGGGGCGGCATCCAGAACTCCCCACCAACGAAGCCCAATTAGAGGAGGGCCAGATGAAACAGACATGCATACGTATCGGGGTGTCGGCTGTTTTGCTGACGTCCGGACTGGTGGGAGCGCTGATAACCGCCGCCCCGGCGAGCGCAGCCAGCCGCGGGTTCCTGATCAAGAACGACGGCAATCAGACTCTCACCCTGCAATCCGTCAAGCCGGTCCAGGGCCAGTTTTGTGACATCTCAAATGTTGAGACTGGTACGTGCCATCACTACGTGTATGACTATTACCCAATGGCCTTTGAAGGGCGTCCCGGAAACGGATCGACGCTGCGCCCAGGTGGTACTGCGCGCTTTGAGCTCAAGTGGAGTTTAGGCGATATTGACACTGCTGGGGATACCCAGTACCAGGCAGACTTGCTCTACAAGATCGGAACCACCGGCCACACTGTGGAATACCGAATTCAGACCTACACCACGGCCAACGAGTCCTTCTGCAAGGTCAGTGATCCGAATGCGGGTAGTTGCACGGCCGCAAGCCTCGACCTCACGTTCAAGTAGTTAAGGGGGTGGGCAACTGCCGACCACTTGCGTGCTCATGGGCCGCCTTCACGGTGGGGACCATGAGCTGATATGCGACGTTCGGTCCCCATTCTGGCCTGCTATACCGTCCGCCGCCCTGTCTATCTAGCCTTCGACTATGTGCGGCCGTATCGGACTGAAGGACCCGCCTCGAGATGTTGGCAAGTGGCTCGACGCCCGCGTCTCGGATGAGCTCGAGGCCACCTGGGAGGCGCGATACAACGTCGGCCCTACCGATCCCAATTCTCGGCGCTCAGGTTGACCGTGACGGCGATCGGGTCCTCCACCAGTACCGATGGGGATTGATCCCGAGCTGGGCGAAGGACCCCAAAGTCGGATCACGCAGCTTCAATGCCCGTGCCGACTCGGTTTCGACCAAGCCGTTGTTCCGCAACGCCTTCCAACGCCGACGCCTGCTCGTACCTGTCAGTGGCTTCTACGAGTGGCAGGCGGTTCCGGACCGAAAGGCTAAACAGCCTCACTGGTTCACTCGAGCGGACGAAAAGCCGGTCGTATTCGCTGGTCTATGGGAGTGGTGGCGCTCTCCTGAAGGCGAAGAGATCTACTCGGCCACGATTATCACGACCGACGCCGGTCCCGACATGGAGCAGATACACCACCGTCAGCCTGTGGTGCTCGAGTCCGAGACGTGGGAGCGATGGCTCGACCCAGCGGTGGATGCCGACGAAGAGTTGGAAGGGATGCTCCGTCCTGGGCCAGCCGGTGTCCTGCGGCATTGGCCAGTGGGTCAGAGTGTTGGAAACGTGCGGAACCAGGGTCGGCAACTGACTGAGGCCTTGAAGTCGCAGTGAAGGTGAAATGCCCGGACTCGGAGCACGGGGCCGACGTTATAGCGCGCTTCCCAGGTGGCCTCAAGCTCGTCGGAGACTCGGGCGCCGAGCCACTTCCCAACGTATCGAGGTGGGTCCTTCAGTCCGATGCGGCCACACATGAGACAAGGCTACGGGGACGGACAATCGAGCCGAACGGGGGTGTCCGTCTGGTTATCAAGGAATGAAGTTGACGCCTCCGTGAACGTCGGTGTCAAGCTCTCGGAACCCTACATCGTGGTAAGGATTTATAGAGCCGCCATTAACTTCACGCACGCCGATGCAGGTGCATTTCTCAAAGGCAGAATTGCTTACCTCGGCTACAGCGGGACCTCTCCAGATTGCTCCATTTAGGGCTTCCGCGTAATAGTAGAAGTACCTATTGTTGGTGGGATTTGCCCTGTATCCCGTGGCGCCTGGGACAAGCTTCACCCAGCCAAGAACATCCCACGGCTGTCCGCATTCATCGCCGCAGCCATGATCCTCCCGAAGGTAGGCGACAAACAGGGTTGTCGAATACGAATTGTGGAAGCTGACTGTCGAGGCGCCCATCAGGCGCTGCCGTGCTTGCCATTACGGATTCGATCAGCAAGTGAGGCTTGCGGCACATCACGTTCCTCGCTGAGCGGAAAGCGACGCTCGCCTTCTCGAGATTCGGTTGCCTCCTCCCCGGACTCGAATCCAGGCTTGGAATGCCTTACATCCACGGCGATCATCTCAAACGAACTGTTGTGCTCGTCTCCGACTTCCTGTCGTACGCTCTCCATCTTCACTGCCCCCGTTCAAACTCCTACGTGCTTGAACCGTACCAATGCGCTGCCGCCGACGTGCGTCTGGTCGGATGAGTGGACGTCCGGGCCCGAGAGACCCCCGGCCGAAACCGGGGCATCCGCTAGTCCCTCAGTTCGGCTCCAGACGATTTGCCACATACGGCACAGAAGCTCATGATCCGACGCTATGTGGGGGAGGCATCCGATCCGCTCGCCATCTGGCGTTTGGTGCCTGGGACGGCTGGAATCCGGGACGGCCGACGGCAGCTTGGAAGTAGTGGGGAACCTTACGCCGACAGTCGCGCAGGCGTTCCAGTCTCAGCCGGAAGCTCTGCCCACTCATAGCGGCAGTCGACGCAGGTCTTGTGTATGTGCTCTCGTGACCGCTCACGAAGTTGGCACCGAACTGTTCCCTTTCGGTGGAACCGCGTCGATGATGCCAGTGACCCGCACAGCGGGCACGGCCTGTTGCTCTGCCATGGCTTCATCGCCGATGACCCTCCCTGCCGACTATGGGTGTCTGAAGTTACTGTTCGGTACTGGACGACGGCAAGACCCCGCTAGGTGGACCGGATGCCAGGCTTCGCCGGTCCGCGACAGACCCCCGCCGGGACCCTGACCGGCGGGGGTCTCGCCTGACCCATCTCTCGCCACACGGGCTGCGCCCGAGAGTACCTTAAAGCCCTAGTAGATCATCGTTAGTGACGTGAACGCACCATTAAAAGAGCCCTGGCCCAAGAACACACGGTGGCGAGACCGTTGCTGATGGGCCAGAGCAGTAAGTGACGGAGTTATAACCAGAACTTGTGGATGCACCACCTGACCGAGGGCGCGGCGTACCTTCCTCTTTGACCAAATCGAAGAAACGCTGGCGGTGGAACGCCGGCGAGGAAGGAACGCCAATGTTGAGAGTACATGTTGATGAGGCCGGGGGCGCGGAGCAGTCGACCACCCTGGACGAACTGGTCGCCGAGGGTGCGAGGCGCATGTTGGCTGCGGCCCTCGAGGCCGAGGTCGACGCCTACGTGACAGCCCTGTCCGATGAGCGCGATGAGGCGGGCCACCGCCTGGTGGTTCGTAATGGTCACGCGGTTGCCCGGTCGCTCGTCACCGGGGCGGGACCCATCGAGGTCAGGGCGCCACGGGTCGACGACCGTCGAGTGGACGAGGCAACTGGGGAGAAGATGCGGTTCCGGTCTTCGATCCTGCCGCCGTGGGCCCGCAAGTCCCCCAAGGTGGCCGAGGTCCTGCCGCTGATGTACCTCCACGGGATGAGCTCGGGTGATTTCGTGCCCGCCCTGGAGGAGTTCTTCGGCTCGGCCGCCGGTCTGTCCGCCTCGGTGGTCACCCGGCTCACCACCGAGTGGCAAAAGGAACGGGACCAGTTCGCCCACCGGTCGCTGAAAGACGTCGACTACGTGTACGTGTACGCCGACGGCATCCACTTCAACGTCCGCCTGGAGGAGGCTCGCCTGTGCGCCCTGGTCATCGTGGGTGTGCGCTCAGACGGGACCAAAGAGCTGGTCTCGATCTCCGACGGACACCGGGAGTCGACCGAGTCCTGGGCCGACGTCCTGCGGGGACTGAAGCGCCGGGGCATGACCGCCCCAGTTCTGGCCGTCGGCGATGGCGCCCTCGGCTTTTGGGGAGCCCTGTCCGACGTCTTCCCCGAGACCGTCCACCAACGGTGTTGGGTCCACAAGATGGCGAACTGCATGAACGCCCTGCCCAAGTCGGCCCAGCCGGCTGCCCGTGCCGCTCTCAAAGAAGTCCGTGACGCCGAGGACAAAGAGCACGCGGAGAAGGCCCTTGCGAGCTTCGTGAAGGACTACGAGGGCAAATGGCCCAAGGCCACCGAGAAGATCGTGAAGGACCGCGAGGAGCTGCTCGCCTTCTTCGACTTCCCTGCCGAACACTGGGTCCACCTGAAGACCACGAACCCGATCGAGTCGACGTTCGCAACCGTGCGATTGCGGACCAAGGTGACCAAGGGCCCGGGCTCACGAGCGGCCGGCCTGGCCATGGCCTACAAGCTGATCGAGTCGGCCCAGACCCGGTGGCGAATGGTCAACGCACCCCACCTCGTCGCCCTGGTTCGTGCCGGTGTGAACTTCGAAAAGGGGGTGATGGTCGAAAGAACTGACGAGCAGAACAAGGAGGTCGCCGCGTAGTCGGTCAAAATCTCATCCACAGGTCTTGACTATTTCTCTAAGTGACGTTACCACCACAACTAGTGAAAAGTACGGGACGTACGACGCCGCGTTCCTAACTGCGAGCCTCGCCGCCTTCCGTTCTCCATTGTGAATAAGTAGCCCATGACATATCCTTCTCGCTGCGGCGAGAGGAAGGGGCGGAGCATGTGCCCTGGTGGTCCTGGCTACTGATCGCCCTTATCCCCTCGATCCTCGTCGGCGTCGTCTGGCCGATCTTCGTGACCATTCGAGATCGGCACGGCAACCACCGCCCTCCGGGTCAGATCGTCCGATTCCCGACACGTGAACGTTCCGAACATCACCGCACGGGCTGACTTTGGTCCACGGGACGCGACAGACCCCCGGCCGAAATCGGGGGCCAGGCGCCTGCCGGAAAGCCTTTGCCGACTATCCGGCGGCGGCCTCCATCATGTCCGGCAACGCATCGTCGATGGTGAGGATCGGTGTGGTAGTGAACTCGATGTATTGCTCGTACTTAACGACCGTTGCGAATCCGCCCGAAGCGTCGTCCGCCTCGACGACCACCCAACCTGTCGAGTTGTCCGCAGACACATAGTGAGCAATCGTTCCCGGCGCTGCGCCATGTTTCGCGAATAGGTCGAGGAGTTCCTTCTGTTCGTCCTTCGACAGGAAAGGCTTGGTTCGGTACGTCGTCAGGAAGAGCATCAGCATGACCTCCGTCGCGACACCTTTGACCGAGGGACTTTCCCTCCTTGGGTACCGCCTAACAGCAGGTTTAGTGCAGTCGCTCACTTTCCGCAACCAATTCGTCGCACTCAGAGGTAATTCCGAGACGCGGAAAAGCCCCAGGCCGAAACCGGGGGCCTGCCGCTAGTTGAGGCGACGGGTCGGTCAGGTTCTCCTAGGGCAGAGGACTTGTTGTTACGCTCCTCAGAAACCACTGAGCGTGGAGAGGAAAATGCGGCGGGTGATCTGGCACTACACCCAACGTCCAACCCAACTGAGGGAGCAAAGTGAAAAAGCAACTTGCAGTAGTGGCAGCGTCGGGGGCGTTCGGTCTGGCGGGACTCGTGGGATTTGCTGGCGTCGCCTCCCCAGCGACACCCGCCCTCGCACTAGTCACGGGGAGCCATCTTGGATGTACCGTCACCTGGTCGGCGCGTTCGATCGGACCGATCGGCAGCTATGAGGCGTTCACGTTCACGTCGACGCCTGCCAGCTCGCCCTCGAGCGTCGGGCCGGCCAATGCGGCCCACGGCGTGCATCCCGGTGCCACGGTGACGAGCGTCGAGCAGCTGCCTGACGTCCCAACGTCGGCTCAGGCCAAACTGACCTTCCATGTCGTGAACAACTACGGCCAGCAGCAGACGATCAACCTCACCATTCCGACGCCTGGCTGCTGAGACGGCGCTGCTCTGGACCCAGGTAGCGGGGGAGGGTCCCCCATCCCTGCCCGATGAACCTCCAATAATCGGGCGCTACGCTCGTTCCCGGTGCCTGGGCCTGAGTCTTCTCGCTTCCGAACATCCGTTGAGCTTCCCGAGGACAAGCGGTGTCCTGTCTGCCTGGGTGAATTGGAGGTGCCACGTGGTCAGATTGCCTGCACCCCGATCCCCCGGACGCGCCGAACTGGAGCCACATGATGGTCAGCGTGGCCGATGGCGTCGGCTTTGCTCATCTTGGTAAAGGTTGGACCCCCGTGCGCACCTTCCACGCTCGCAAAAGCGCAGGGGTTAGACCCGCTTCAGCCCCAACCAGATGGTCATCGACGTGGCCGTCGCACGAGTCCACTACGTGCCAACTTCTCCGACGGTCCTGCGTCCTCGGCCGCCAGATCAGTGGCGTCGGAGTCGATCATCATCTCCCAACGGCAACCGCTCTCCGACCATGAACCCAGGCGCTAGCTCCACCCGGCAGACCCTACGGTGCAGATCTGACAACTCCCCTCCACCCGCGGACCTTGGTCGCAGACTGATGGCTGGCTGACAGTTCGTCGGCAATCTAGAGTTGTGCGACGTGGTCTCATGGCTAAGTGCCCAACCAGCCTGGGCACTGGTCGTTCTGTTCGTTCCCGTGGCGCTTCTGGTCGGCTTCGTTGCCCGGCTTCTCGCCCTGGCCTTGATCCCGCTGGGGGAGCGTGAGGCGGCGTGTTCCATCGCGACTGCCCTTATGACGGCATTCGCGGCGACCTTTGCACTCTTGATCGCGCTGACAGTTTCCAACGAAGCCACCGCGTTGGCTTCGGCGCAAAACACCGTGAGCGCAGAGGCAGCACAAGCATCGGTCCTAGCGTGGGCCTCAACTGCTCCGGGTGTTGCCTCAGCCCCGATCCAGTCAGCACTGCGCAATTACCTTGAGGCAACTCGGGCCCATGAATGGCACAGCAGCGCTGCTGCCACCGGGGACGATCCTGCCACCGAGCAGGCGCTCTCTACGTTGGAGCGCAACGTCAGGACTCAGGCGGCCATCCGCGGTCTTCCCACATCATCGAGCAATGAGCTTCTCTCCTCCCTCGATGCGCTCAGCAGTGACCGCCGACAACGACTCGCCGCAGCCGCCCGAGGGCTCCCCGAGTTCTACGCCATAACCGTGCTCGTCACCGGGCTGGCACTGATCGTGAACATCAGCGTGATCGGCATCCGTGCCGGTCTCAGACCAGCAGCGGTTGGGACCAGTCTCGCAATCATCGTCGCACTGAGCTTGGCCCTCATCTTTGCTCTGGCGACGCCGTGGCAAGGAGCCCTCACCGTGAGTGGGTCCCCGCTAGACGCAGTCATCCACGACCTAACGACCGGATACTTCCGCTAGCGGGGGGCGGTCGAAGCTAGCTTGGGCCTCCAGCAATCCTGCGAAGGTGTCGGTCCCGCCGCCGATCCCAGATCGATGTGGGCCCGGTCTGTCAGCTCCCCTCGCGGCACTTTCCAACCCGCCCCCGAGGCCCCTCCTCCCCTCGCCCCTCGGCCCCCCTCCCCGTTTCCGGTGGGGTCCCGGTGCCGTGGCGGCGCTCCCGCTCGGCGTCCCGGTGCCGGGTGCCGTCGTGCCTGGGTGCTCGGGTGCGCGGCGGTTTTGGGGCCGTCTTGCTGTCTGGGCCCCTCTCTCCCCTCCCGTCGAACGACCGTGTGGTCGGCATGATTCGAACCTCGATCTCGAAGAGGGACGTTTAGAGCGGCCCCATCACCTATCCCCTCGCGACATCACACAGTGCCCTCGGCAGTGCCTGAGCGGGGAGGAGAGGGGCACGGGGACGAGGGAGAGAGGGCCTTGGGGAAGGGGCAAAGAGGTGGCGGGAGGTGTCAGACCGGTCGACTACTCGCTGGATAGACGTCGATCTGCGTGGCCTTCACCGATGCCCACACGGATATCCCCTCGGTCAGGCCTAGGTCGGCCAGGGCCACGGTGGTGATCTCGGCGGCGACGTGGAGCGGCTCGTCGAGCAAGACCCTGGCCCGGTCTCCCATCAGGTGCACCTCGGCTACCCGCGTCCGCCAAGCATTGCGTGGACTTCCCGATGGCTCTTGGAGGTAGAGGGCGACATCCCGCGGGGCGATGACCGCCAGCATCGACCCCTCGGTCGGCTCTGCCATGACGAGGGTCACCCCGTTGTCCACGACGAGTTGCGTTCCCGTGGCGAGTCCCCGGATGAGATTGACTCCCATGAGTTCTGCGACGTAGCTCGTGCGGGGTCGGGTCGTCACCTCCTTGAGGGTGCCCTGCTGCACCACGAGACCGGCCTCGATGATCACCAGCCGATCGGCGATGGCAGCAGCGTCCAACGGGTCGTGCGTGACGAGTACACACGTGCCCTCAAACTCCGAGAGTTGTTGTCGGAGCTGGTGGCGGACCGACCCGCGCGCCGCCACATCGAGTGCGGCCATGGGCTCGTCGAGCAGTAGGAGCCTCGGGCGTGTCGCCAGGGCTCGGGCGAGGGCCACCCGCTGGGCCTGTCCACCAGAGAGCTGCGCCGGTTTGGACTCCGACAGGTCAGCTAATCCCATCCGCGCCAGCCACTGGAGCGCCTGACGATTGGCCTCCGCTTTGGCAGTCCCACGGCTCCGCAGCCCGAAGGCAACGTTCGCCGTCGCCGTCAGGTGTGGAAAGAGCAGGTAGTCCTGAAACACCATGCCGCACGGTCGACGCTCCGCCGGCACCAATACCTTGGCCGCCGGATCGTCGAGGACGACGCCGTCGAGCTCGATTCGCCCGCGAACGATCGGCTCGATACCGGCAAGAGCGCGGAGCAGCGTTGACTTGCCACTGCCGTTGGGACCGAGCACGGCGACGACTTCGCCGTCTGCCACATCGAGGTGGACCCGCTCCTCGAACGCGCCGAAGGTCACATGGACATCAGCGTGCAGGCTCACGAACTAACGGCACCGAGCCAGCGACCACGCAGCGCTACGAGGACGACGATCGAGACGACCAACAGAGCCAGGGACAGGGCGATTGCCACCTGTTCATTGCTCTCGAGGGCCAGGTACACGGCCAGCGGCAGGGTCTGCGTTCGCCCTTGGATGTCACCGGCGAAGGTGATGGTGGCCCCGAACTCCCCGAGAGCGCGTGCCCAGGTGAGCGCCGCCCCGGCGATCAGAGACGACGAGATCATCGGGAGGGTGACCCGCCGGAACGTGGTCCACCGACCAGCACCCAGGTTGGCCGCGGCCTCCTCGTATCGCTGGTCCATGGTCCGTAGCGCTGCCTCCACGGTGATGATGAGGAAGGGCATGGCCACGAAGGTCTCGGCGAGCACGGCGCCCGCCGTGCTGAAGGTCAGTTGCACGCCGAACCAGTCGAAGAGGTATCGGCCGAAGACGCCGTCGCGGCCGAATGCGAGCAGGAGGGCCACCCCGCCGACGACGGGCGGGAGGACCATCGGAAGGACTGTGAGCGCCCGGACCAGGCTCCGTCCGGGGAACTGGACCCTGGCCAGGACCCAGGCCAGGGGGAGGCCGAAGATAAGCGACAGCCCGGTGGCCCACAGCGAGCAGATCAGCGACAGCTTGAGCGCGTCGAGCGCCACGGGTGTCGTCAAGTCCGACCACAAGGTCGACCACGACACCTTCGAGAGCAGTCCCACGAGTGGGATGGCCAGGAAGCCGACGGTCACGGTGGCCAGAGTCACGACGAACACCGATGGGCGGCGTGCCCTCGTGGGAGTCCTCACGGCGATGCAACTCTAGTGGGCGGGGAGGAAACTGGCCTCTCGGAGCGCCGATTGCCCGGTCGGGCCGAGTACGTAGGAGATCCACGCCTTCGCCAGGCTGTCGTTCTTCGTTCCCTTCACGACCGCGATGGGGTAGCTAGTGCTCACATTGTCCGAGGTCGAGATCGGGACACTGACGCATTGGCTGCCACACGTCTTGGCGTTGGTCACGTACACGATGCCGGCGAGAGCGTCACCGGTGGTGACCGCAGCGAAGGTGGCGTCCACGTTCTGGCCCAGCGTCACCTGCGAGGAGGGGATGGTCACGTCAGCCTTGTGCAACGCCTCCTCGGCGGTCGAGCCACAAGGAGCGGTGGTCACGCAGAGCGACACCGGGTTGGCCTTGGTGATGTCGGCGAGGGACTTGATGCCGAGCGGGTTCCCGGGCTTGGCCACAATCTCCAGGCTGTTCCGGGTGAAGATCACCGACTTACCCGTGATGTCGCCGGCCTGTTGCACGGTTGCCATGTCGCCAGGGGAAGCGGACGCGAACACGTCGGCCGGCGCGCCCGACGTGATCTGGGTGGCGAGAGCACCCGAAGACCCGAAGTTGAACGAGATGGTCGTTCCCGGATGGGCCGCTTCGAACTTGGTGCCGAGCTGCCCGAAGACCGCCATGAGCGACGACGCTGCCGACACGGTGATCGTACCGCTGAGCGAGACCTTGGGCGCCGGGGTCGTCGTTGGAGTGCTCGACGGGCTGCTGCTACAGGCGGCGGCCGCCACCGCGACGACGACCAGCGCGGCTGCGGTGATGATGCCCCGCCGGACACGGTGCGGTGATCTGGTCATCGCGGGCCACCTCTCTGGTCGTGCTTTCTACCTTTGCTCGGGCGACTGAGTCACCGGGGGAGAACGGTGCCGATCGCTCAGCTAGCCGACAGGCATCATTTGCCTTGGACCCGGCAATCCTTCATCGAACGGAGAAAGATTACCCAGTTGATGAGATGTTTGCGAGGCGTTGGGCCAAGCATTCCTAGATAACCTAATAATATCCTTACAATCTGCTGTGAATGCTGGATTTAGGGAAGGAGTCGGAGGTGGACTACGGCGTCGGAGAAGTAGCCGGAATCTTGGGCGTGAGCCCCGACACTGTCCGACGCTGGATCGACCGCGGAGACCTCGATGCCTCGCGGACACCTTCAGGTCGGCGTCGGATTGAGGGCGTGCGGTTGGCCCGCTTCGCGGAGAGCCTCCATCGGGGCCGCGAACCACAAATCGCCGAACGCAATTCGGCTCGCAATCACTTCTCTGGGATCGTGACCAGGGTCGTGAAGGATAAGGTCATGGCACAGGTCGAGTTGCAGGCGGGTCCGTTCCGAGTTGTAGCCCTCATCAGCCGAGAGGCGGCTGACGACATGGGGCTTGTCCCCGGTGTTATGGCAGACGCAGTAGCGAAGGCAACCAACGTCTCCATCCAGCTCTGAGCCCAGTCGCGAAGGGTGAACCAAACGGCGGCTCCGAAGCCAATGACTGCACTGACGACGCAGAGCCACAGCCCTGGCCCGATGCTCACAGAGCCCACCGCTTGATCTCCGTTAATGGGTCTGGAGCTCAGTCATGTCTGAGATCCCAAACCAGGTGATGGCCGCAAATAGGAACCCGCTGCCGAAAATCCACAATCGAAAGGGTTGACCCACATAAAAGAGTGCCAAGGTTATTGCAGCGGCTCGGCCGACGAGGGTCATCACCTCATCGGGAGGTCTTCCGTGTGCAATGAGAGTACTGCTACGTACCCACGGCAGAGATGAGCCGATCATCACTGCGATACCGGCTACGACCATTGTCCTAATAGGCCAAGGCGAAAGAAGGAATCGATTGGTGACTGGCCCCGAGTCCGCTGCACTCATCGTGTCGCCCCCTCCACAGATGGTGACGTCAGCATAGGCTGGCGGCTAGGCGGCTGCTCAGTAACACCGGAGCAGTTGGCGGCCCCTAGATCCGGCGCGCGTGCGGGTGCTGACTTTCGGCGAGGGATGCGGACGGCGTACCAGGCAATCCAAACGCAAGCGAGAAAGAGCGCAACCCCAATAGCGGTTCCCGCCACCGGTTCGATCTGAGCTCCAGGACTGGGAGCAAACGAATCGGCCAGAACCCCAAGGCAATTGATCGCAGCGAAGATGACAATAAGCCACAGGGAGATTTTGCGCCCTATCGCAAATCGGGATGAGCGTGGATGAGGGACAAGCCGATACTTCAAGCTTCGAGGTTGTGGCGGCGGGGTCAACTCCGGCATCGTCCCGTGCTGTCTTGCTAACTCAAGTTGTTCGACAACTCTGTCCATGGTTGATTTGCGGAGAGACCAGGCATAAACCGTGCCCTGTCGACCGTCCTTGAAGTGGACTCGAACTCCATACGTCCCCCCTCCTTCGGGACTAGCAATATAAAACACGGCGGAGTGGTCGATGACCCTCCACGGGATGAATTCAGTCGATCTGTCTACTACTGGAAAGAGACGGTGACGCACCTTCGGATTCGTTTGCCTTGATCCGAGGACCGACAGACCGCTGATCCCTTCTGGGTCAAACGAAGTGCTTCGACCTATGTTCCTCGATACGGCCCTCGCCGGGACTAAGGCGATCATCGCACAGAACAGCCACAAGATGAGAAGGCCGCCAGTCGATCCAGTCCCCCGAGCCAGCTTGGACACGACAAACCCAGCACCTACGAGACATCCGAGGGTTCCAAGTAGGAAGAAGACGGTCAACCCCCAGGCTGCGAGCCGAAATCCTCGACCCGTCAATACAACTTCTCCGGTCGGTTCCTCGATTGAAGCTGGCGTTGTCATGAGGTCACGCTCCTCTACCGCTTGCAAGTACCACGGAATGGCATCTAGCTCAAAGATAAAGACCTTCGGTAATCGCCTGGTAAAGGCCTATCGAAGCCTCGCCCCCTTTCGGACGCGACGTGTAGACCGTGCCGCCATGCCGTTGGCCGCACGAGGTGCCAGCGGGGAGTTGATGACGTCAGGTAGCGGAATCAGGACTCCCTGGTCAGAGTGTGGCCAACCATCGTGATCAGCCGGATGAAAACGGAAACCCAGACGGCCAAGGTTCCGACTCGATCACCATCAACAAATGCCCGGCACCGGGCGGAACACCTATGACCGTTGACTTCGAGGAGCGATGAGTGATGCTGCATTCAACTCACAACCTACGAATGGGACCCCATGGCCGAGTGGTCATCTAGGCCACCATACGTAAGGCGCTAGGCGTCACGGAAGGTTCGGTACTTGGTCGCCACCTTTGAGAAGGACGGCCGCCTAATCCTGGAGACCCACCAGGACATCGCCCGACGCCTCCGTGGCTCCATGCGTGACGCGGGACGTGACAAAGGCGCGTGGGCTGACGCCACATTTGTGCGGCAGGGGTGCAACGACCGGGGACTAGTGGAGGGGTGCCAGGCTCCGAGCCTTCCCGACCGGTGGACTCCTTGTAGCGCGTCGACTACGTTACGTGCTAAACGATATGTCACCAGGGGGGAAGATGTCCTATCGCGGTCGTTTTGGTGTGCGGCGGCTGGCAGTGATCGGAGCGGCGGTGGCTCTCGGTTCTGGGGTGGGGTCGGTGGGCCTGCTCTCTGTTGCGGCACCCCCCGTGTACGCCATGAGCACCGGCACGTGCAGCGAATCCGGTACCACCACGGTGACGGTCACCTGCACCAAGGGCTCCGGCACCTGGACGCCCCCGGCGGGGTTGACCTCTGTCGCCGTCGATGTCGAGGGTGCCGGGGGAACCCAGGGGCTCTCGGGTGGTAGCGCCGGGACCGGGGGGAGCAGCATCACCACCCTGGCAGTGTCCTCGACCAATACCTACACGGTCCTCGTCGGGAGCCAGGGCGGGGGGGGCGCCGGCGGGTTCAATGGCTTTAGCTCCGGCGGCAGCGGCGGTGGTCGCTCGGAGATCGACCTGGGAACGAGCTGCGCCAGCTCCACCTGCCGCCTGGTCGTGGCCGGCGGCGGCGGGGGCAGTGGCGACTATTCCAGCAGCGGGAACGGCGGTAACGGCGGAGGGAGCACCGGTAGTGCTGGTGGTGACGGCCCCAGCTTCTGTCCAGGTGGCGGCACGCCCGCCGGTGGGGGCCAGCCCGGCACCGACACCGGCCCCGGCACCCCCGGCGCCGCCGGCACTGGCAACGGATGCGTTAACGGCTCGGGCGGCTCGGGCGGCTCCGGGTCGTCGGGCGGCAGCGGCGGCTCCGGGTCTGGTGCGGGCTCCGGCGGCGGGGGCGGCGGCGGGGGCGACGGCTTCTTCGGCGGCGGCGGCGGCGGCGGGGGCGCTGTCAGTCCCGGTGGCGGCGGCGGCGGAGGCTCCGGCCACCTCGACAACGCCACCACAACGGGCGGCTCCACCGGACCCGGTACCAACACCGGCGACGGCTCGGTGACCATCACCTACCCAGGGCCCAACCAGGCCCCGGCCATCACCTCGGCTGACACCACCACCTTCACCGTCGGGACGAGCGGCTCATTTTCGGTCACGGCCACCGGGTCCCCCGCTCCCACCTTCTCCGAGATCGGCGCCCTACCCACCGGGGTGACCCTGAACCCGACTTCAGGCGTGCTCTCGGGACCCCCGGCGACAGGTACGGCGGGGAGCTATCCCATCACCATCACGGCGAGCAACGGGGTGAGTCCTGATGCCACCCAGGCATTCACCCTGCTCGTCAACCAGGCCCCAGCCATCACGTCGGCCAACACTGCAACCTTCACCGTCGGGAAGAGCGGCTCATTTTCGGTCACGGCGACCGGGTCCCCCACCCCCAGCTTGTCCGAGATCGGCGCCCTGCCCGGCGGGGTGACCTTCACTGACAACCACAACGGCACGGCCACCCTGGCCGGCACGCCGAAGCCCCTGACCGCGGGGACCTACATCCTCCCCATCACGGCGCACAACGGGGTAAGCCCTGATGCCGCCCAGACCTTCACCTTGGTCGTGGTCCAGCCGGGTCAGGTCAACGTGGCGACCGCAAAGGGGAGCAATGTCGGATGCACCGTTACCTGGTCGGGTCACTCGATCGGAGCGATCGGCAGTTACGAGGCGTTCACCTTCACGTCGACGCCGGCCAGCTCGCCCTCAAGTGTCGGGCCGGCCAATGCGGCCCATGGCGTCCATCCCGGCGCCACGGTGACGAGTGTCGAGCACCTGACCCCGGGCACGATGTCGGCATCGCTGGTCTTCCATGCCGTGAACAACTACGGCCAGCAGCAGACGATCAACCTCACGATTCCGACGCCTGGTTGCTGAGACGCCGCTGCACTCAACCCAGTTACCGAAGGTCGTCACCAACCCTGCCCCGGATGAACGTCCAATAATCGACCGCTATTTCTCGCTTCCGAACATCCGTTGACCTTCCCGAGGACAAGCGGTGTCCCGTCTGCCTGGGCGACTTGGAGGTGCCACGTGATCAGATTGCCTGCACCCCGATCCCGGACGCGCCGAACTGGAGCCACATGATGGTCTGCGTGGCCGATGGCGTCGGCTTTGCTCATCTTGGTAAAGGTTGGACCCCCGTGTGCACCTTCCACGCTCGCAAGAAGCGCAGCGGTTAGACCCGCTTCAGCCCCAACCAGATGGTCATCGACGTGGCCGTCGCACGAGTCCACTACGTGCCAACTTCTCCGACGGTCCTGCGTCCTCGGCCGGCAGATCAGTGGCGTCGCACATCCGCTCGCGGCGCTTTGCCCTTTCCCCCAAGGCCCTTCCTCCCCGGCCCTTCTGCCCCTCCCTTCCCCGTGGGGCTGTCAGAGCTGCGCCGTAGGGTCGAGCAATGGAACTAGCGCCTGGGTTCCTAGTCGAGAGCGGTTTGTGTTGGGAGAGGGGATCGCCTGCGCTCGGGTGGGGGCCCCGGCGTTGGTTTCAGTGCTCTAGCTGGGAAGTCCCTCTGACCGAGCAGGCCACAATGCCCGATACTCCAGCGTCTTCAGCCGACTTTGAGGAATCGGGCGGAAGGCTCGCCGACGCGGTCGTAGCGGCCATCCACTCGGGCGATATCGCTGGGCTGCGCCAACTGCTCGCCGACCATCCCGGCGTGGCGTCGGCAGCACTGGGCGGCAGGTACAAGTCCCGGACCCCACTGCATGCAGGTCACCGACTGGCCCGGATACTTCCCGAATGGCCCGGAAATCGTGCGGCTGCTTGCCGAAGCCGGCGCCGACCCCAACGCCCGCCAACCCGGGGAGGAGACCCCGCTTCACTGGGCGGCCAGCAGCGACGATTGGCACGTCGCTGCTGCGCTCATCGATGCCGGAGCGGATATCAACGCGCCCGACGGGTCGATCGGCACCCCACTCGCGAACGCCGTCGGCTACGACTGCTTCGACGTGGCCCGCTTGCTTGTAGACCGCGGCGCCGACGTCGATCGGCCGTGGATGGCGGCTTCATTAGGCTTGCTCGACCGTCTGGCGCAGCTCCTCGGTGACAACCCATCCTCGGAGGAGGTGTCGCAGGCGTTTTGGCACGCGTGCTCGGGAGGGCAACGCCGCGCTGCCGAGTGCCTGATGGCCCGCGGGGCGGACCTCAACTGGGTCCCCGACTACGCCGAAGGCACACCGCTTGACGCCGCTACCGGGGAAGGAACGCAGCGCGAGAACCTCATCGGATGGCTTCGCGAGCACGACGCCTACAGCGCCGAATCTGACGTCTGAGTCCTTGGCAGACCGGCCGCTTTGTATCGGGACCGATCCGGCAAGTGGTGGCCGAGGGTCGAGAGCTGCGATGAACACGAAGACGAGCGCTGATCGACGTGCGCCGGGTCAGCTGGGCTGATCCGGCCATAGTGGTCCGGGCGTTATGCGGGTCCGATGCTCCAGACTGGAGCGGAGGCGGACCGCAACATGGCCACACGTAGGAGACACCCCCGACCGGATATCATCCGCAAGCTCGCCGAGGGAACAAACTCTTGGTCGGCGACGTCGTACGGTCCTTCCCATCCCGCCCTGTCCAGGTGACCTCTCCCACCCAATAGTGGATCAGCTGCTTCGTGGTTATCCCCGTTTGACTCTTGGACCTCTCTTGCGAGGTCGCCATAAGTGATCGTGGCGTTGTAGGTCTGAGCAACCTGTTCGAGTATTGCCCCTTGCAGCTACAACCCACGATGACCGTGCTACTTCGTTGGAGACGGGGTGTCCGTTCTGATCAAACGGCATGCAACTCCCCCCCCCCTCTCTCTCTTCCGCTCGGCGTCGCCGTCCGGTTACATATCGGACCGTCGTGCACCCGGTCACAGCTATCGACTCGCGATGCAAGTTCAGACGAAGACACGGTGCACCGACTGAACGACATGAGGGCGAAGGTGGTTGCTGAGGCGATCGGGATGAGCGAGCGAAGGGTACGGGACGTGCTGGCCAGACGGGCGCTGCCGCATCGGCGAAACCGAGAGGCGCTGGAGTCACTGATCCGAGCGCCGTCCTGAGGCTATGGAGGAGTCGACAAGATTGGCCGCACTGTGGGATTTGATCACAGATCCCGGCGGGTGGCTTCGGAAGCGAGTTCGGTACGGCTTGTCACGCCAAGTTTGGTGAAGGTGTGTGCCAGATGCGTCTTCACAGTCGTTCGTCCGATAAACAGGCGTTGTCCTATCTCTGGATTGGTCAGACCTTCGGCCGCCAGCCTGACGACCTCCACTTCGGTAGGCGTGAGGCTGGCCCAGCCTGATGAGGGGCGCTTTCGCTCGCCGCGGGCCCTGGAGGCGTAGGCGACAACCTCGTCGGTAGAAAGGGATGCGCCTTCGGCCCACGCGGCCACAAAAGCGTCCCCGCCGACCTGCTGGCGCGCACGGGCTCGGTCCTCTTCGTATCGGGATTAATCGACTGGCCGACGGGCGAGGTCGATAGATTCACGGATGGTGGCTGAGGCAGCGAAGAGCCGAGCGGCTTCTGACGGGCTCTCCTGATCGGCGGCGAGCCCCGCGAGGGCGTCGACGGATTCGGCGATGGCCGGCACCAGCCCATATTGATAGCGAACGGCCAGGGCCCGGTGGTGATGGTCCTCAGCCTCAGAGAGTTCGCCCCGCCGCTGAGCCAGGAGCCCAAGTTGGAAGTCGGCCTGGGCACCGAGAGGACCATTGTCGATCTGCGACGCGATTCTTTCGCCTCGTCAAAGGTTGCGCGGGCACCAGCCTCGTCGCCCGAAGCGAGCTTCAGGTCGCCGTGCACGAACAGGAATGGGATCCTCATTAGGGGGATTTCGTTCTCGAAGTCGACGGCCGCAGGCTCGATAACGGCCGCAGCGCCCTCGACTTCGCCAAGAGCCAACATGAGCGCACCCAAGTCCGGGATAGCCGAGTGGCGGGCGAGGTCACCCTCGGATGACACTCCTTTGTGAAGCACCTGCTCAAAGCGGGTGCGGCCGCTTGCATAATCGCCTGTTAGTTTTTCGACCTCCCCGAGCCAGCAGATGGCAAGCCACCGTGTGATCGGGTCACCGACCTCATCGCACCGAGCGATCGACCTTTCTAGCCGATCGCGGGCGGTCGCGAAGTCGCCCTGCCGTAAGGCGACGTATGCGACGCTAGCGTGGGACCAAGCCATAAAGAACTTGTTACCGGGCTGCGCTGCCACCTGGCCTAACTCTCGGGCCGCCCTGAGCCCACCGTCGTAGTCGCCACGAGCCGCCCAGGCGATCGTCATCATCTTGAGGCCGTCGGCAACGGCCCACTCATCGCCGATCGACTGAGCGAAGCCGACGGTCTCAGTGAGCCCCGACAATCCCGCTTGGGGGTCGACATGGCCCGGACGTAATTCATCGTATTTCCGGCACGGGCATCGGTCCGTTGATCCCCAACGGCCTCCGCTACGGCGAGCGCTTCGGGCGTGCGCGCGATGGTGGTGGTGGCATCACCGCCGTAAATCCCCATGTGAGCGGCGGCCCAGAGTGCCCGAGCTCTGGGTACTGAAGGTCCGGTGTCGACCGCCAGGGCCCGGGCGAACCACCGGCCGCCGATGCCTTGATGTCGATGGCCCCGAACCTCCCAAAATAAGCCGAGTGCGCTAGCCAGGCGAAGGACGGTCTCGTGGCCACCGGTGATATCGGCCCACTCGAGCGCTGCCTGAAGGTTCTCGTGATCGGTGTCGAGCCGGGCCATCCATGTCGGTCCGTCCGCTGAACCCAACTCAGGTTCTGCGATCTGTCGGTAGATGGGTAAAGCCACCGCCGTGTCGACCGAGGTTGGAGCCAGTTCGTGCCATCAGGGCCGAGTGCTCGAGGTCCTGGTCCTTAATTCGGCCTGATCGACCCTGGACCGCACGCATCCCCCAGATGGCCGATGTTCGACGCGCCTTTCAGGGAAAGAGTGAAGAGCATGACCCACGCCGTCATCCCCACCAGAACACCCACTCGTCCCGCTGAGGAGGACGCAAACTGCGGGGTCGGCGCAATCAGCCGCCTGGGATGTCTTACTGGGTTCGCCGGTGCCGTCTTCTACATTGTTGGCAGCCTCCTCCCCGGGAGTCCCCTCAAACCGGACGCAGGCACATCACAGGTGGTCGCCTTCTTTGTCGACAAGCGCGGCTCGTTGCTGAGAGAGACGAAGGGGCGGGACAGAGAGGGCCTTGGGGGAAAGGCCAAAGCACCGCGTCAGGGGGTGCTGTAGTCCTGGGCCGTAACGGTCTGCCGGCCCTCTGGAGTTCGACCGGTGGCCGAACGTGCCCCCTCAGGATCTAGGCAACGCGGGGTCTAGGCAACGGGCTCGTTCGGTCGCCGATTTTGTCAGTGGTTTCGAGCGGCACCCGGAGGCCGTTGAGGAACAGGCTCAGCAGGCTGAACCACGCGATAGTCGCCACGTACTTCCGGGTGGTGGTCGCACCGAAGGTATCGACAAGGTCGGTCAGCGCCTTGTCAGTCAGGGTCCCAGAACCCAGTAGCTCGTCCGTCGCTCTGCAGATGACGACGTACTCGTGGTCGATGCCTTCGACTGGCCCATCCGCCGCCGCAGCTTGGATTTCCTGAGATGACAGTCCCGCGTTCCGGGCCATCTTCTCGTTTGCCTGCCACTCGTATGGCACATCGTTGATTGCCGCCGCCCTGAGAATGATCATCTCGCGATGCTTGTCATCTATCGTTGGCGTGCCAAAGATCGCGTTCACCATCCCGACCAGTGCGGGATACATGTCCTCTGTCCCAGCCATCATTTTGATGACGTTTAGGGCATTGACCGGATCGTACGAATCGCCGACAACGGCACGGATTTCCGTATCCGTCGGAAGAGGGACCACGATCGATTGCTTGTATTCCCTTGGTATTGCCATACCGACCTCCTCCTAGGTTGTCATTCCTTGGAATCAGGGTAAGCCTACAAACGGCAAATGTGAAGGGGTGGCCGTCCCCGAAGGGCCGCTTACTAGCGCGGATGTCGGGGGTCTCCCGATTGCCACTGAACGCCGGCTCGGTTGCCCACAGGGCCACTCCAACCGGACGGGGCACCCCAACCCGAACTGGGCGATTAGGGGTGAGGCACAGGGGCTTGTGCGGGCCTTGGGGGCGCGGACAAAGTGCAGCGAGGGGGTCGGGCTGTCAGACCTCCCCCGTAGGGTCGTCGACCATGGAACTAGCGCCTGGGTTCATGGCCGAGAGCGGCCGCTGTTGGCGAATGATCCGAGACCCGGAGCCGGGAAGACAGAGTATGACGACGAGCTGCCCGGAAACGCCGATTTGGCGAGGTCAGTATGAGGAGCGATCGGGCAAGTGGTGGCCGAGGGTCGAGAATTGCGACGAACATGCAGACGAGCTGCTGAACGTACGGCGGATCAGGAGCCATTCATGCCGTGTGGCGTCGGGCGAATCGGGTAGATGTCATGGGTCTTCGCTCTCCTCCCCCGAGGGTGATGGTGCACGAGGGTCAACGGAAGCGAGGTAGGGGTTTCATGAGCGTGCCTCGGACGATCTAGGTGTGCCCTCTACCGGGTGGGCTCAACAAGTAACGGAATCCAGTGAAGCTAACCCCCGCTCATAGCTTGCGGTGTTCACGTTCGAGGGCTCGATGTTGGAGCAAGGTCGCTGCCGTCCTAAGCCAGTTCGACGTACGTGTAGCCGTGATCGATCCCCAGCCGACGATGGTGGCGCTGTTACAGTCCACAATCTTGCACGAACATTCCTGGCGCTCCCAATTGAGTCAGCGGTATCGCCGTGGCCGTGTTGCTGCCCTGCACTGAACACTTAGACACCTTGAACCTGACATAAATCGCGGTCCGGTAAAACCGAGTACTTAGATGAAGGAGGCGATGGAATGGACGGTCCGCAACTGCCCGACAGGGATGCCATATGAGGAGTGGCAAGCGTTTGTTGCGGAACACGTCCAGGTCGAGGCCGGCACCCAACGGCGCTTGCGCCACTGGTGGCGCGTCGGCAACCCGCGAATACGGCAAAGCGGCTGAGATGGTGCTTTGCCAGCCGAGATTGCGCTGTCTACGTGCCCTCGCCCTTTCTGCCCCAACACGCGTGCAACAGCTCTCTCATGAGCCACACGCTGGGCTCGACGAGAGCAGTGGTCATCACCTCGAGCTCGCGCATATAGGAGTCCACCGAGCCCCCGCCGCCGAGCTCGTTCATCACCTCGAGGGTCACGGCCCACCATGTGGCCCAGGGAGATCCGCCACGCACAACCTCTGTGTATGCCTCGTGACCCACTTCCTCGAGTCCGCATCGCTCAAAGAGCGCCGGCAACTTTTGCCCGAACGCTTTGTCGTAACCGCGCAAGGTCCACCAGTCACCGTCCCGCCAGGCGTCATGGTAAGGGCCGTAGAGCGGATGGGCGGGATCGACCGGAGCCGCCGTGCCCCAGTCGGCGTCCTCGTCCACCAGCCAGCCGCCCGGACGCAAGCACTGCGCCATTTGCCCGATGGCCAGCTCCTGCCTGCCCACCAGGTGGAACAGCATCAGTCGGGAGCAGACCAAGTCGAACGAGCCGGGACCAAGCACATCCAGTGGGTCATCGAGGATGTTGTGCTCGATCACTTCCACATTCGGAAGATCAAGCCGGTTGAGGTAGCCGACGTCAATGTCGCTTGCGACCACGTGGCCGGTCGGCCCCACCTGCTGGCCCAGCCAGACGGCCATCGATCCGCGGCCCGCGCCGACCTCCAAGCACCTCCAGCCTGGCTGGACCAGCGCGCGCCGCCGGCGTGAAACTGGGTCGTAGAGCTGCTCGAGAACACTCAGCCGCTCATCCTCGTCCGCCTCGCGGCCGGCCGCGGCCAGGCGATAGCGATGCTCGATCATCGAGGCCACCGGGCCTTGCACCGTGACGACCGAGTCCGCCAGGCCAACCGCCCGAGCTCTGTCCAATCGCGACTGCAGGTGGGTGGGTGTCCCATCAGGACGCACTTGTCTTTAGCGGCGTGATGGTGAAGCCGCCCTTGGTGACGAGCACGAAACCGGCACGGTCGGAACCGCAATCTCTGGCGTAGAACCAGAGCGTAGCTGCCCCCTGCTCTCTCACGGACGCCCGATATACCTTCATGAATTCCCCGTTTCCGAGCAGACGCGATCAAGAATAGGCGTCGTCGGCCACCTCAACGCAAATAGCTCGCGTGGTTGGACGACGCTCGAAAGCCTGCTGGCCGGGCCACCGAGGAGCACCCGGCAGACGCGGGCTGCGCCCTGCTTCGTGTGCACGTGCACCGCTCGCTGGTCGCAGGCGGAAGCTCTCGCCAGGGGGGCTGGTTGTCTACAGAGTCCCCTTTTGACGGCAACGGGGCTGCGAGACTCCCTAGTCGGTGAAGGCATTACCCGTAGATCCCCAGCCGCTGTGGCTGACCGACTTCCGTCAGCGGATCAGCGTGTCTCTGTGGTTCGTCCCAAGCATCTTCGCATTGGTGGCAATCGGGCTAGCCAACCTGTGTCTTTGGGTGGACAGTCAGATCGGTGCAGGTATCCGGGTAAGGTTCGACCTGGTCAGCGATCCGGCGACCGCTGCCAGCTTCGCCGGAACTATCGCGGCAGCAACGTTGGCGTTCGTTGCCGTGGTGTTCGCTACCACCCTGGTGGCTATCCAGCTGGCGGCCAGCCAGTATTCGCCACGCACCGTTCGGGTGTTCATCCGGTCCCGGGGAACCCGGGTGACTCTCGGGCTGTTTCTGGCGACATTTGTATTCGCGTTGATTGTTGTCATTAGCAATCGAGCCGCCGTGACTTCGGCGAAGCAATTCGCCCCTGTGGTGTCTGTGACGGTGTTGTTATTGCTGACATTGGCGACCGTATTCGGCTTTGTCGCCTATCTCCACGTGGTTGTGAGACTCATGCGGGTTCAATACCTCTTGGAGACGATCGCCACCGAGACCAGGCTGGCGATCGACGTCAGCTTTCCTGCTCGTTCGACCTATGTGGACACCGAGCCGCCTATTTCGAGCCCATCCCCCTTGACGCTCGTGCATCGAGGTCTACCCGGAGTCGTGACTGCCTCGGATCTATACGGGCTCGTAGAGCTATGTCGCCATAACGACTGCTGGCTCGACCTGACAATTGGTGTAGGCGAATACATTGCGCATGGCACTTCGTTCGCTGTCGTGCACGGCGCCCAGCTGCGTGCTGGCGACGTCACACGGTTCCTCCTGATACGCGGTGAGCGAACGTTCGTGCAAGATCCCGCGTTCGGCTTTCGCCAGCTCGTCGACATCGCCATACGGGCACTGTCGCCGGCCGTCAACGATCCGACCACCGCTGTGCAATCCATCGACCGTCTCAGCGACCTCCTCGCCGTCACGGGATGCCGCCCAGATCCGACCGGCCTGCGTGTCGACTCCGACGGGGTCGTCAGAGTCAAGCGCCAGTTGCGAAACTTCGAAGCCCTGCTTGTGCTATCCATGACGGAGATCATCCGCTATTGGCGCTGACTCTCCCCAAGTGGTTCGCCGCTTGCGAGCTGTGCTAAACGAACTAGAGCTCACGCTCCCAGTCGAACGACACCCAGCCATCGCCCGGCAACACCTTCTTCTTCAAGCTGCCGTTGAGGCGGCACTACCGGCGCCGTTCGAAGCGATCGCAGCCAACGCCGATCATCAGGGTTTCGGCTGACTCCCTTGCCTGCAAGAAAAGTCACTCTGTCAACTCCTTTTCGGCATTTCCTCAGCTCTCGCGCCTCCTTCATGCGAAGGCTGTCAGACCTGCGCCGTAGGGTCGAGCAATGGAACTGGCACCTTGGTTTATGGTCGAGAGCGGCCGGTGTTGGCGGATGACCCGGGACCCGGAGCCAGGGAATCGGGGTAAGACCGTGAGCTGTCCGGAAGCACCGATCCGGCGAGGTCGGTATCGGGACTAGTCGGGAAGATGGTGGCCACGATTCGAAAGTCGCAAGGAACACCCGGACGAGCTACTCGACGTGCCGGATCTAGGGACCGCTCAGTCGTCCGGTCAGTCATGGCTGGCAGACCACTCGGTGGAGAAAGCGAGTCTTCCAGTGGGCACCGTCATCACTTCGATACGGCGAGACGGCCGTCTGATTGCTCCCTCTGGCTCGACGGTCCTCCGGTCGGGGGATCAGCTGATGCTCATCAGCCGGGCCCACGATGCAGAGTCGGTCAGGCAAGCCGGCTCTCAGTAGAGCTGCCAGAACGCCATTGGTCCTTCGCCATCCTCTATTATTCGCTGGCCCAGCCAACCGGGAATCAAAGGAATTGCTGGGTTGCATCGAAGCGGCGGCCCGGACGAGCCGAGCCCCACCCCGGCCATTAGCGAGCGTAGGCCGAGCTTGGTGCGGGTCGAGCTGGGTGCAGAAGCGGAACGATCGGGTCGCGACGAACACTGTGCACCAATTGTCGGGCATCGGGGTGGTGTTCAGAGGCTTTGGGTGAGGCCGCCATCGACTATGTAGTCGGTACCGGTGATGTTGGCGCTTCGATCGCTTGCCAAAAAGACGATGAGGTCGGCTACCTCTTGTGGTGTAGTGAACCTGGCGGTGGCGGTGCCGCGTACTGCCTCTGCTTGGTAGTCGGTTGGCTCTCCTCCCAGGGTGCTTGACAATGTCGAAGCGACACCTTCATTGCCGAGCCACAGGTCGGTTGCTACAGGACCCGGACTTACGGTGTTGACTCGTATCCCGTTTGGCCCGACTTCCTTTGACAGTGCCTTGGAGAAGTTCACGAGTGCGGCCTTCGCAGCGCTGTAGTCGATGACGAGCGGGTCGGGTAGCGAGGCATTTACCGAGGCGGTATTCACTATCGAACCTCGCCCAGCTTCGATCATTCCGGGCAGCGCTGCGCGGGCGGTCCGAACCGCAGCCATGAGTGTGAGGTTCAGTGAGTTGGCCCATTGTTCGTCAGTCACGGATGCCGATCCGCCAGTCCGGGGCGTCACTGCGCCAGCGTTGTTGATGAGGATGTCGATTGGCCCTCCATCGAGGGCGGCCTGGATGAGTTGGCTCGGACCCGCGGGAGACGCTAGGAATCCCGCTCGTGTATTGCCGGCCGCGGTCGGAATGGAAGATGGCGCCGGCTTCGGGTGCTCTGTGTGTGAACACCCACGAAAGGGCGTCGGTCACCAGCTCGGTGCGCATGTGATCAGCCAAGGCCCAGCCAACGACCTTGCGGCTGGCCAGATCGATGACCGTGGCCAAATAGGCCCAGCCCTCCCACGTGGCGATGTAGGTGATGTCGCCGACATAGCGCCGGTCGATCTCCTCGCTCGGTCCAAAGTGGCGCCGGATGAGATCGCGGGCTGCCTCGGCGTTGGGGTCGGCCACCGTGGTGGTGCGCCAGCGCTTCTTGCACCGGCCCTCGAGGCCAGCTTGCCGCATGAGCCTGGTCACCCGGCGCTTCCCGCAGGCCACATGGCGATGCAGCAACTCTTTGTGGATACGCGGTGCTCCATAGGTGCCCTTGGATTCGGCGTGGATGACGGTGATCTTGGCCAACAGCTCGGCGTCGGTCACCGCTCTTCGCGAGGGGAAAAAAGAAAGCTCTCTAGTCTATTTGAACATCTGATGCGTGTCCCGAAGCGACCAGTTGCTTTAACTCTTCGGAACTCTTGCGCGATCCCGCGACGACGTGAACGCCCTCGGCTGCAAGAGTCTGTGCCACAGCCAGCCCGATCCCTTTGCTCGCGCCGGTTACTACCGCTCGCTTCCCAGCCAGCCCGAGATCCATTGTGATGCTCCTGTTTGCGGTCCGGTTCTTCAGAGTCCGTTGTTGCCGAGCCATTCGAGAACTGCCTCAGCGACGTCTTGCCAGCCGCTGTCGATGGTCAGGGAGTGGCCCCGATCTTCGAACTCGACCAGGTTGGTTTTCGCCGCGGAGTGGCGGTATTGCTTGAGTGTCGACTTTGTGATGGCTTCGGGTACGGTGCGGTCCTTGCCGCCCATAGTGAGCAACAGCGGACCTCGGTCCGGATTGTCGGTGTCAACCTTGTCCGGTGAATGGGGCGAGAGGCTGGCGGCCGCGGCCTCAAAGAGTGGGCGTCCCGGAGATGGGACGGCCCATTTCTCATAGAGCTCGTTGGATTCCTCCTCGGAGAGAGCGTTGCCGAAGCTGGAGCGGAACTGCTCGGCGGTGAGCGACACCGCCCTGTGCTTGTTAGCCGGGTTCTTAAACACGGGCAGTGTGGCGTGCAATGCGGAGAGCGGAAGCCGCAGCACGCCCTTGATCTGGGCGGCATCGATGCCGATGGCGGCCGCTCCCTTGTTCATCCCCAGCAGTTTCTCGGCGATCATGCCCCCAAAGGAATGCCCGACGAGAATGGGTGGGGCGGGAAGGGCTTCGATGATGGTGGCATAGTGGCCGGTCACGTCGTCTATGCCCTTGTTGGCGACCGAGTCCGGGTTGGCGCGGGCCAGCTCAACAGTGTCCTGGTCACCGGGCCACCCAGGAGCCAAGGTGTTGTAGCCGGAATTACGGAAGAGTTCCTCCCATGGCCCCCATGAACTCGCGTGTAACCACAAGCCGTGGATAAAGACCACCGGATTCGATTTCGGTGCCATCTCAATCTCGCTTTCCGCTCTTTCCGCCGAATATTCCAGAGAGCCGAGTATGGCACCTCACCTCAGTTGTCGCTTGGGTCGCCTTTCTGGAACGCACTCTCCTCCGGTCAGACGCCCGAAGTGCCGGTCCGCGTGCATGCAACTCTCGCTAGCAGTGGGGTCGATGGGTGGGATTCTCCTGGCGGACATATCGTTCGCCGGACATCGCGCAGGGGTAGGGTATGGAGACGGATCTCAGCGCACCCCCGAATCGGCGTCTGGCTCTTGGGCGTTCCTTTGCCTTGATCCCATCGGGCCATTAGGTTCTGCGCCAGCTCAGCCTCATAAACAGTATTTCCATCTATGAGGAAATCGCTTTCACATCGTTGCCTCCCGAGGTACAAGACATACGACTTGGGACGGATGGGACAACAGCAATGGCCGTTCGCTCGGGCTGAAAACGCTTAGATCATGGTGCAGGATCAAATGCTGGACTACCGTCAGTGGCAGTCGAACAGGGGGTAAGACAATGGTGGACCAAGAGACCTGGGAAGCGGCCAGGTTGATCCCGGTATCCGGAATCAAAGGCTCCGATGAACAAGAGCAGCCGGGGTGCTCGTAGACCAAGGATTGCTTGAGGGCAGTCTGCGAGTTCCCAACGCAATCTCTCCGATTGAGCTCATCGTGGATCTGAAATCGGGCACGGTTACTTGTGAGGCTGCATTGCCCGACGCCTCCAAGATCGCCTCATCAGGCGTCGGGTTGGCTGGTCCCAGTGATGCTGAGCCCGACTTGTCATCCACAGCCTGATCGCGAATCGATCTAGCATGTCTCCTGCTGGCCCAACGCGCTCAGCGGCCCCTAATCCGGCCTACGTCGAGCAACTCCTCGGCGTGTTCGTCGCAGCTCTCGACCCTCGGC
This sequence comes from uncultured Acidimicrobiaceae bacterium, assembly GCA_963781305.1. Classification (GTDB taxonomy): domain Bacteria; phylum Actinomycetota; class Acidimicrobiia; order Acidimicrobiales; family RAAP-2; genus DASXMT01. The sequence continues at coordinate 1,270,515 of CAWAFL010000001.1, read as the reverse complement.
GAGCCCTGATACCGACCTCGCTGGATCGGTGGTTCAGGGCAGCTCATCGTCATGCCCTTTCTCCCCGGTACGAGGCCAGGGCGCTCTCGCTGACTGCCGGGAGCCCAGCGGCTACCGAGACCAGGTCCGCGGGTGGAGGGGGGTTGTCGGACCTGCACCGTAGATCCGGATCACCGATCATCCGCCAACAGCGACCACGATCGACGTCTCAGAAATGACTGTTATTGAGACGGTGCCAGGTCCCATAACTCACCAGCCCGTCCGGCAAGCCGAGCCCGCTACGGCAACGGCCCTGTCGGGTATAGCCCGCCCCCTCGGGAGTCTTCACCGCAATTTTGGCTGTGGATTCCACGTTGAAACTTCCTTTCCCACACATTCGAAGTTGGCTCAACGTTGACCGGTCTCCGTTTAATCGAACGACCTGACCTGCACCCAGTTGCAGAGCCTGAGGCGAGTCGCGAGACCAGGACTCGTTCCCACAGAACACGGGCCGCGACGATTACGGGTCTAACTGTCACGGTTCTATACACGGCGCTATCGCTGTTCTGCTGGCAGCACCTCGTGGCCGCTGGGGTCACGACACACATGTACCGGGCCAACGTCGGCGACGTGGGCCAAAGGGTCTGGTTCATGGCTTGGCTTCCGTTTGCCATTGCTCATCACACGAATCCCTTCGTGAGCACTTACATGTTTGCTCCACACGGTATCAACGTCCTGGCGAACGCCAGTGTGCTGTTCCAAGCGTTCCTCTTCTCTCCAATTACCGAACTCTCTTCGCCAATCACTTCGCTGAACATCGCGTGCATAGCCGCACCCGTTATCTCGGCGTTGTCGATCTACTTCGTTCTCCGCCGGTACGAGATGCGCCGATCGGTGGCGTTCGTCGGCGGACTCATCTACGGGTTTTCGCCTGCGTTGTTGCAGTCCAATGGAGTCGCCGATCTCAATCTAACTTGGATGTTCTTCCCGCCTCTCGCAGCGTATCTCATCGACCTAATCTTCTTCCGGCAGACGGGTCGCCCAGTGCGACTCGGTCTAGTGCTGGGTCTGCTCATAGTCGTCCAGTTCTTCTCGGGTCCAGAGGTACTTCTTGATTGCGCCGTCGTCACCGTCCCCGTGCTCGCCGTCGCAATCGTTGCCAATCCCAGACAGGCCTCGTCACACGTCCGGTTCGCTTTGAAAGGTGCTGGCACTGCAGTAGGCACTGCCGGAGCTCTCCTGATCTATCCGATGATCATCTATTTCAAAGGTCCGGCTCATGTGGAGTCCGTGAATTCGAATGTCATGCCAGGCGCGGGGTTGTCTTCACTGGTGTGGCCATCGGCGACGACGGGACACAATTTTTTTCAGCCCCTGCCGGGGACTCCCTGGCAGCACCTTTTCGACCTGGCCTTCGTTGGCCCGCTGATCGTTGTGCTGGCTGTGGCGGCGCTCTTTTTTGCTCGTCGACATCGGGTCGTTCTCCTCCTGTGGGCTGCGACCCTATGGTCAATAGCTCTCTCGTGGGGCGGAGCCACTCGACTGACCGGATCGAACCCGACCTTTTCGTGGCACGCCCCGGCTTGGTTTCTTTCAAGGGCGATACCGATCTTGAAGAATCCCGGGTGGATACGAATCTCGATCCTGACCGACCTTCTCCTCGCGCTTCTTGTAGCTATCACCCTCGACGGAGTTTTGTCGGCGATTCAGACAAACGGAGGCATGTGGCGACGCTATCTCGGCGACATCGCCGTCGGGGGCGCCGGAGCCCTCATGGTGTTACCACTGCTCGTAGCGAGCAATGTTCCCTATACCGGATTCGAAAACGTGGCGGTACCGAACGTACTTCGGCATGTTCCGACCGGAAAAAATGGGAGCCCAATCACCGCGCTCATCTTTCCGGCCAGCGGTCCGTTCTCCGGGACCCCACTAGCGTGGCAAGCGGTTGCCGACTTTCGTTACCGCGACTTCGAGGGCTACGCCTGGCATCCTCAACCGGGCCATCAGACGGCGCAGGTGGAACCCACTGCGAGCTTGCTCGATTACATCGTGGGCCACGTGGCCGAGGTATCTCCTTCCGTAACACTCAACCGCGCCCAACGTCGTGAGATTGCCGCGGCATTTGCTCGCTACCATGTCGGCGTCGCCGTTGTGGTCGGCGGATACCCCGGCTCCGAGCGGCTCACCCGTGTGTATAACCAGATCTTTGGCCCCGGACATCGTTTCGGAGACGGGGAGATCTGGAATTCCAGTTAGAGGTGCCGGGTTGGATCACCGGACTCCGGGGCACCCCTTTGCATTATTTAGCTTCGCCTGCGCACGGGAGTCGAAATCCGTGCAGCCTTCAGAGCTCGATTCAGATTGCTCGAATCAGTTCCGTTGGCCGATCGACTCCCGGGTCGCGGGCGGGGCAGCAGGCGGACTGGACCTACACTAACCAAATGATGCCAGGCCAGGCTGCCTCCCTAAACGCCAATGATCGGTTGAACACCGCGGCCATCCCAACCATGGCTGATGACGACAGCGAAGCGTTCGCTGGCTAACTACAGGGAAGCCAAAAAGGACAGGACCATGGGAACCACCGTTGCCGTGGCTCGGAATGCCTGTCCGTGGTCGGCGTCTGGAACGCCCTCGAAGGCGACCCCATTGGCTTCTGCAACGGCCACCGCGATCTCGTACCAAGGTTCACGCGTTCCTGCGTAGTTCAAGGTCGCTTCGGGAAGGGGTGTGTCTTCCGCGGCATAGGGGATGGCGTACGCCCGGCTGGAAGCGGCAGCGGCGAGTGGATCGTTCCGACAGAGGAACAGATCTCGTACCCGTTCACCTAGGAATGGCATGGTTTCATCGATGTATCGAGCAAGCCCCGCATTTTCCAGAAAGGGGGCCGCTGGAGTGAAGACATTGTCTCTATCTTTGGGACTCAGCCCGACAAGGCATCCCCCGAGTACCACGGCCTCTGTCCGTTCGGGATGTTGCTTGACAAAGGCTTCGGCAAGAGGGACGCCCATGCTGTAGGCCCAGATTATGGATCGATCGACTCCGGCGTCGTCCAGTACGGCTTCGACATCCGCCGCTTTTCCGTCAAGGCCGTAGGCATCAGGGTTATGAGGCTTGTCGCTGTTTCCATAGCCGAGGGGGTCGATGGCGATGACTCGATAAGCCGGTACCAGCATTCGGGCGTAACCAGCGTCCAACCAGTCTTCAGCAGCCTGCAATTGCCCCGAAATCATAACGATGGCCGTCGGGGCTTCCCCGACCGACTGATAAGCGATCTCAAAGCCACGAGACTTCACCCGCATGCATTCCTCCAGCCTCAGTTTCGCATATAGCAACTCTGCGCCACCGTACTCAATATCTGCGTGGCTCAGCGGGTACGCCAGCGTATGGGCAACGATGGCCTGTAACCGACTTTGCTCCAAATCCCTTCCCTGGACGAGGTCGCATGTCGTTGGTCCCGCGAGGCTGTCAGACCTGCGCCCTTGGGTCTGCCGGGTGGAACTAGCGCCTGCGCTCATGGTCGAGAGCGGTCGGTGTTGGCGGATGCTCCATGACCCGGATCCGGGCCGCAGGGCATGACGACGCACTGCCCGGAACTGCCGATCCGGCGAGGTCGGCACCGGATCGATCGGGCAAGTGGTGGCCGAGGGTCGAGAGTTGCTGCGAACATGCCGACGAGCTGATCGAGGTGCGCCGGATCTGGGGTCCGCCGACTGCGCGGGGTTGAATACCGAGCTGTTGCCTAGCTGCCGATCCATGTTGCCGTCACCATCCGTGGATCGGACTCCTTCAGCCTGCCTGCGGGTGAAGAGGTGCTGGTAGGTGCCCCCGACCGCACAACGGGAGCCCTTCGAACATCGGCCTTGGGCTTACCGGGCCTTTACCCGAAACCGGCACAATGCTCCTCGGTATCTGCAAACCGAAGATCGCCGTGCGGCTACACGACGCGACCAGGAGGAGAGACCATGAATTGGATGAGAGATGGTCGCAGGAACCGCCGTCCCTTGCAGGTCGGAACATCTACAGCCCTCGTGGCGGTCATGCTCGTCCTCGTGGCTGCAAGCGCTAGCGCATCATCCGGCGTTGTCATCAAAGAGCCCCGATACGGATTCTCCTTCACTCTTCCCGTCGGCTGGAAGCAAGTACCTCTAAATGGCAGTGACGTGACCGCATTGCTTAACTCTGCTGCCGACGATGATCCCACTCTTGCCAGTGCGTTGAATGGCGAAGTTATCTCGGCGGCGTCGAAAGGGATAAAGGTGTTTGCAATCGGAACTTTCGCGGGGTCGATGGTGCCGAATGTCAACGTCGTCGTCGAGTCATCCGCTGGGGCACCGACCGGGCGCGCATTCGATCAAGCGGCAATCGCAGAAGCCGAGATCGGGTTGACTCAAGTCGGAGCGAGTCACATCAAGACGTCCATCGTCAAGAATGGTCTCGGTACTTCCGCCCAAGCCACCTACGAGCTGGATCTGAAAGCCACCGGAATCGAGTTTGGTGAACAGTTCTACGTGCAACACAAGTCCAATCTGGTCGTCGTGACGGTAACTTCTTCTAGTTTTGCTAGCAACCAATCAAATGCACGACTCGTAGTGGACAGTTGGCGGTGGTAGCCGGTGAGCTTCGCCGAGCTAAAGGCTTCCGGGAGCCCGTCGGGAAGCCCTTCGCTCACCGCGGTGCAGGTGAGGTCCGATCCTCCTTCACCACGTGCTTCAGCGCGGGCGGCATCGGTCTGCAGCGCTGCAACGTGACCGACGACGGGGCGCGGCGTGCCTTGGAGTACAACTGCGTCCGCTGGGGCAGCTACTGACCTGGCACCCCGGGCGGGCGCCGTTGTTTCGTGCGCCGGACGGGTTGCTGATTGCGGTTCGAGGGTGCGACGACGTGGACCGACCCATAATGCATTGCTAGAGGGCGAACCGATCGGAGGAACCATGACCAACGCAACCAATTCGGATTCCAGTCAGCGGGAACCGGCACTGCTGAACCAGATTGTCGTCCTCATCGGCGGCACCGCCGGCATCGGGCTCGAGACCGCCCGTCGAGCGCGTCGTGAGGGCGCCGACGTCATCCTCGTCGGCCGGGATCCTGAGCGGTTAGAGCGAGCAGCCAATGAGGTCGATGCCCTGAGCACCGCCGCCTTCGATGTCAACGACACGGCCGCGCTGACGCGGTTCTTCAACGACCTGCCTGCACGGATCGACCACGTGATGATCACGGGCCCCGGTCCGGACTATGTGCCCCTGCTCGACATGAGCGCGGCGCAGGTCAATCACGCGCTCGGCTCGCACTCGGTGCTGGCGCTCGAGGTAGCACGCAACGCGGTTAGCAAGATGAGGCCGGGCGGTACCCTGCTGTTCATGGGCGGCACCGCCGGCCGCAAGATCAGTCGGGGCTTGGGCATCGTGTCGGCGGCGACGGCCGTGCTGCCTCCATTCACGGCGGCGCTAGCGCTAGAGCTGGCGCCGGTGCGCGTCAACCTCATCGCCGCTGGCTTCGTCGACACCCCGTTGTCGGCAGCCCTGCTCGGAGATCAGCTCGAGGAGCGCCGCAACGAGCTGCGGGACACGCTGCCCATCGGGCGCGTCGTCGGCCCCGCCGACGTCGCTGCCCTCGCCGTCCACATCATGAGCAACACCGCCCTGACCGGCGCGACCTACGACATCGACGGTGGGCAGCAGTTCGTATCATGAACACACGACACCGGTCGGAGGTCGGCGTGGAACAATGAGCAGTCGCTTACGGCGCCCGACTATCGCCGTTAAAGCCACGTTGCCGTAACGAAGCTGGGGCTTCGGAATTGAGAGGCAAAAAGCCTCAGTAGCTGGAGGTAGCTCCACGCCTCTATCTAGGGTCCTTGTATCTAAGGTCCTTGGCTCGTTTATCGCAAGCCACAGGCCGGTTCGAGCCCGGTTTGTTCGACTTGGCGCGGTCCCAAGCGAAAAGGCCGGTCCGGCGGACATGGGCCGGGGTTTCACGAGAGCGAAGGACGGCTCGAATGCGTAGGGTCTCAAATGCATAGGGTTACCATGTAGACAAGAGGTGCGATGGATGTCGACGACAACGACTCCACAAGTCCGGTTCCGAACTGTCGACGGTCCCGGCGACCTGCAACCGGTGAAGTCGCCAGGGCCGGTTTGCGGCCGTGAACCGAGTTAGACCCACGGCCCGTGCCCCCGTCCCATGATTTGGGCAGAACCGCTGTGGGCCGGCCGGACAGCTAGTCCTCGATTGCAAACAAATGGGCCAGATCGGTGATCTCGAATACCACGCGGACTGCCGGTTGAGGCCGCCGTAAAACCATCCGGCATCCCGTCGGCAGGCTATTCAGAGCGTGTACCACGACCTTGATCCCGGACGATTCCATGAAGGTCACTTCAGTCAGGTCCAGAATCAGCTTGCTGGGGCTTCGTTCCAGGGCTTCGGTCATCGCCTCCGATAGTTCAGGTGCAGTGGCCATATCCACCTCCCCCTGCGCTACAACTACGGGAGCGTCAGTGTTGAGGCCGTGAACTACCGCCGAGAAGAATGACTGATGCCGGCGCTCCGCAGCAGGAAGGGGAGAGTCTTCGCCAGACTCGCCGAGACGGACCATGTCGCGATTCCTTCATAGCTTCCCCGTTTCCCCTGGCTGTTCAAGGGCTTGGGCTGGTACGGCAATCGCAGGAGGATGTTACTCCCGTAAGTTCATCATGAGCCGATCGTGGTCATTCGCGCCCCCATCCCGATGCTCCTCCATCGGACACCGATTCCCCATTCGTACAGCTCGGCATACGAGCCGTCGCGAATCCCGATTTCTTTGGTCGAGTTGGGCCCCTCGGCGTGCCGATGGGGCTGGTAGTCACCCCTTCCTGCGCTATCACAATGCGCATCGATAGCATCGGGAGGAACTAAACGAGTGAACTCTACCGCCAGTCTATCGACCGCACGAGCGCCACCACGAGGGGATATGACCATGCCAGCACCAGGAATCAGCTTCGACGCCGACATCAAGCCTCTGTTCCGGGAGAAGGATCGCGATTCGATGCGCAGCGCGTTCGATTTGTGGTCCTGCACCGATGTACAGACCCATGCTGCTGCCATCGCCGACCGCTTACAGAACGGCTCCATGCCGTGCGACGGTGCCTGGCCCCCGGAACGAGTCGAGGTGTTCGAACGATGGGTCGAGCAAGGTAAGCCTGAGTAGGGAACCTTGGATGACTCGGAGAGCCCGAGCCTGAGCACCAGCGCTGGCGAGCCGTAACCAAGCGCCAAGCCACCCCACCCAGGACCAGGCAGAGCGTCGGTTTCCTAAACCCGCGCGTCGCGGAGGTCGAATCCTTAGATGGGACGCCGCCGCCGGCGCTCCTACGACGTGACGATGGACAGGGAATACGGCGCGCCAAATCGCCGCAAGCCCGGTCATTCGCCCCCTGCCGGGGCTGGTAGCCCCTCGACGACGCCTTCACCCAAGACGGCTGGCGCCTTCGGCCGTCGCATTGGCTTCCGCCGAACCGCCTCACCTACCCTCTCGCCCTTGCGTCCCGCCGGCCCGCTGGCTTCCCCCCCTACTGGCGCCACCCCGCTGGCCTCCATCTCGAAGACGTTCGCGGCTCCGGGTTCGGTCTCGAGCACCTCGCGCCGGAACATGAACATGCCGAGGAGGTACAGCGCACCGGCCACGACCAAGCCAACCACGATCATGTCAGGGATGAACGCCTCCTTGGGCACGGTGATCACGAACAGGGCGCACACAACCCACAACAGGGCGCTGATCGCGACCGGCAATTCGAACCGGCCCAGGTTGAACGCGCCCTCCTTGCGACCGAGTCGCTTGCGCACCACTAGGTAGAGGACAATTGTCGCGCCGTAGATGATCGGCATGATGATCGTCCCGGAAATGATCAGCTTCAACAGCGCGGCCCCGGGCAGCGCGGCCATCAGGACGACCCCCACGACGAAGATCAGGAGTGTCGCCGGTATCGGCGTATGCGTGCGCGAATTGACCCGCCGCATGAGCCGATGAGCAGGGAAGCGTGAATCGCGTGACATCGCGAATACCAGGCGCGAGCACGCGGTCATGACCGCAATCGCGGCGCCAAAGAACGCGAGGGTGATCGCGACTAGGAATATCCTTTCCGTCCCCGAACCGAAATGATCGCGAATGATCGTGGCGATCGGCGAATCGCTGTCCGTGACGCGCGGGATCGACTTGATGGCCACGGTGAGTGCGACCAGGAACACCAATCCCAACACCCCGGCTGCTACTACCGATCCTACGATTGCGCGCGGGACGCTCCGAAAAGGGTCCTTCGCCTCCTCAGCCAGGTTCGCCGCCGAGTCGAAGCCGACGAGAGTAGCAAGGCCCAGGATCATCGCGTCCATCAGCCCGCCACCGATGGCGAAGTAATCGGATCTCGGGGCGACCCCCCGAGAGACGAGGTTCCCCTCTGAACCGTGTCCCGTGACAGCTACGGCAATGATGAGCGCGATCGAGAACCCAAGGACGATCACCAACTCGAGCGCCACCGCGCTCGAGTTGATCATGCTGGCGAGGCGGGTCGAGGCCACCACGACCACGACCTCGATGAGCAACACCACGAGCGTGATCAAGCGCGCGGTGAGCTCGTTCGGCCGGATATTGAAGAGGGGCATGAATGCCGTCTTCGCAAGCGCATCGTCAGTCGCCACCACCCCGATCGCCAGGTAACAGACAGTCAGCCAACCGAGCCCGAAACCGATCTTCGGGTTGGCCAGCCGCGAGCCCCATTGGTAGGAGGAGCCGCTGAGCGGAATGCGGGCGGCGAATTGTGCATACACCAGCGCCACTAGGACCTGACCGACTGCTGCCAGGACCCAAAGCCAGATGGAGACCGGCCCCCCTGTCTGCAGTACCACGTCGTAGGTGGCAAAGATGCCGACCGCCACCGAGATGAACGCGAACGAGATCGCGAACATCTGGAACGAGCCGAGCGTCCGTTTCAGCTCGGGTTCGTAGCCCGCCAGCTCGACAGCACTCTCGACGCCCTGCGCAGGCTCCGCCATCGCAACCCCCCTCTCCCCGACGTCCGTCTCCGAGAACGAGACGTCCGTCTTCGAGAACCCCGGGGGGCAAGGAATAGTGCCGTACCTACAAGAGGTTGTCAACCGTGGTCGCCCGGGAGAGGCGAGGTCAGTCTCAATGCGCCGATACCCGGGCTACTACCAAGTGGATGGACAGCGCTTTCAGCACTATGAGACTGCAACGAGGCACTCCACGGCTCGATGTGAACCCAATCGCGTCCATCCGCCAACGAGGCTTCGATGGCTTTGGTCGACGCAATGACACTGAATCATGTAGAACGGGAGGTCGATGGTGGCAGTTACTGATGCGGACAATGGCGAGCCGGTGAGGTCGTATCGTGGCTGAAAGAGGATCGATCACCGATTCCGCCATCGCCCGGCTCCGGCAACGAATAGGTATTGCCGAGCCCAATCCGGTTCCTCCTCACTATCGGCAGCCGGGGGCTGATGCCTTTATGCATGTCGCCCGCGCCTATGGCGATGACAATCCCCTGTGGTGGGACGAGGACTATGCAGCGTCGTCCCGATGGAAGGGCGTGATTGCACCGCCACCGCTGGTCGGTGGGGACTCACTCGTGGGCGAGGACGAAGTGTCCGCCGTCGCCGCGGAAGACCGAGAGCTCATGCGTGGCGACCCGCTGCGAGGAGTACACGCGTTCTACTCGGCCAGCGCTCGCGAGTGGTGGGCGCCCTTGCGACCCAATCGGAACATTGTCAGGCGGAACGCATTGGTCGGTGTGTTGGACAAGCCGAGTGAGTTCGCCGAGCGCGCCGTACACGAATGGACGGGTCAGGTCTTCAAGGATGCCGACGGGCCGGTGCTTTCCGCCCAGTACCGACTCATGATACGAACGGAGCGGACCAAGGCTCGTGCCAAGAAGAAGAACGTTGCCGTCGAGGCTCGCCCGTACGAGGACGACGAGATCGCCGCCATCGAGGAATCCTACGCAGCCGAAAGGCCGCGTGGCCCAGAGACACGATGGTGGGAAGACGTGTCCGAAGGGGATCTCCTCGGACCCATCGTCAAAGGTCCCCTGACGGTCACGGACGTGATCTGCTGGCACGTGGGAATGGGTATGGGACTGTACGGCGTCGCCCCCCTTCGCCTCGGGTCCAAGAACCGGAAGCGCATTCCAGGGTTTTACCATCGCGACGATCTAAACATTCCCGACGTCATGCAGCGTGTGCATTGGGACCCTGAGTTCGCACGGCGCGCCGGAAACCCGACAACCTTCGACTACGGACGCATGCGCGAGACCTGGCTGATCCATCTCTGCACCGACTGGATGGGCGACGACGCCTGGCTGTGGAAGCTCGATTGCGAGTTCAGGCGATTCAATTTCGTGGGAGACACGCAATGGATCGAAGGAACTGTGGAGCGCAAATACCTTGCCCCAGGTAACCGCCCGGCCCTCGACGTCACCTTGATGGCAAGGAACCAACGAGGGGAAGTCACCACGCCAGGGCACGCGACGATGTTGTTGCCCAGTCACGCGCACGGCCCCGTGATTCTCCCCGATCCGCCAGGAAAGGCGCGCGACCTGGCTGGCGCGCTCGAGGCCGTGGTCGCCGATTTCGCCAATGGTTCGGCGGCACCCCTGCGATGAGTGCTCTGTCGTACGAGTCGGTGCCGGGGCTGATGGTTGACCTGTCCGAATCGGTTCTGCGCTTGCAGCTCGATCGCCCCGACCGTCGCAACGCCATCGACGACGTCATGATGGCCGGACTCATCGATGTGCTCGAGATGGCTGGGCGCGACGAGGGTGTGCGTGCCGTGGTGCTCACCGGGAGCGGAGACCATTTCTGCGGCGGCGCCGATATCGTTGCCCGCAACGCTCGAGGGGATCGGCGACCCCGTGTCGGGTCTATCCAGCGTCGGCTCCCTTCGCAGGCACATCGCTTGATCCCACTCGTGTGCTCGGTCCAGGTTCCAGTGGTTTGTGCCGTGCGGGGATGGGCTGCCGGTATTGGCTTCCAGTTGGCCGCCGCCGCCGACTTCACCGTGGCCGCCACTGACTCCCGTTTCTGGGAACCCTTCATGGAACGTGGCTTCACGCCCGACAGCGGCGCCACGTGGTTGTTGCCTCGCGTGGTCGGCCCGTCGAGAGCGAGGGACCTGCTGCTGTTGGGTCGAAAGCTGAGTGGTATCGAGGCGGCCGAATGGGGCATCGTGCATCGGACCGTCGATGCCGAACGAGTCGAAGATGAGGCATCACAGCTTGCCGCTCAACTCGCCAACGGGCCAACGGTCTCGCTCGGCCTGACCAAGTGGCTGCTGTACGCGGGAGCCGATGCCTCTCTGGACGAGCAGCTACGCAATGAGGGATTCGCCATGGAGCTGTCATCTCGGAGCGAGGACTTCAAGGAAGGCTTGGCCGCCTTCTCGGATCGACGACCGCCCCGTTTCACAGGGCGATGAGGGTGGCGAGTGGGCAACTGCCGATACGGGCTGGGATGCCAGCGCGCGAGCTCTCTCATCGGACCCGTGCTTGGATCACCGAACACGTTCCATCGGCGTGGCGGGCCGCAGCTGAACGAGGCGGTGCCGCCGCAATCCGCGAAGTCCGCACCCGAGCCGAGTATGAAGCCTGGTACCCGGTGTTTGCCCATGCTGGCTTCGTCGCCCCTACCTGGCCTATTGAGTACGGGGGCGCGGGTCTGAGTCCCGACGAAGCGCGAATTGTCGAAGCCGAGTTGTCGCCCTACAACCTGGGTCGGCTGAATCCCCTGGGATTGAGCCTGGCCGCCCCGGCTCTGCTTGCCCATGGCACCGAGGGCCAGCGCCTGCGCTATCTGCCACCGATCGTCCATAACGAAGAGGTCTGGTGCCAACTGTTCAGCGAACCGGGGGCGGGCTCCGACCTGGCCTCCTTGTCGACCCGGGCCGAGCGCGACGGTGACGGCTGGGTCATCTCGGGTCAGAAAGTCTGGAACACCTGGGCCCATCTGGCTGACTACGGCGTGTTACTGGCTCGCACCGACCCTGACGTACCAAAACGGCAGGGGATCACGTACTTCTTGATCGACCTGCACGAAAAGGGCGTAGACGTGCGACCGCTCCGTCACATTACCGGCGAGGTCGACTTCAACGAAGTGTTCCTCGATGCGGTCCGGGTACCCGATAGTCAGCGCGTCGGAGACATCGACGCGGGCTGGACGGTGGCCAACGCCACGCTCTCTGGTGAGCGCCAGATGGTGGCCGGCTCGGGCTCGGGCGGCGTTGACCGAATCGGTGGAAGCGGGACCACTCGGCTCATTCGACTGGCCAGGCAGATCAGTACCGATGGACGTCCCGGTGGGTGGGATGATCCAGTGGTCCGGCAAGAACTCATGCGGTTGGCCGGAGAAGAACGGATCCGTAGCTGGACGAACCAACGCGTAAGGGCGAGAGCAACGGCAGGTCGTGGCCCCGGCCCCGAGAGCTCGGTAGGGAAGGTGCACCAGGGTGACCTCAACCAGCGGGTCCAGCGAATGGCCACCGACTTGCTCGGCGCCGCTTCCACGGCGTGGTTGCCAACCGGTTCGGATGGTTTCACCGAGCACACCTCGAAGGCCTATGCCAGCTCGCTACCCTACGAGGTCAGAGGCATGCTCCGCAGCCGCGCCAACACCATCGAGGGTGGAACAACCGAAGTGAACAAGAACATCATCGCCGAGCGAGTATTGGGCTTACCACGCGAACCGGATCCGTGGAACCGTGCTCCGTGGCGCGACGTGCCTCGAAGCTGATGACCACACGGTGAAAGCGTACGACACCCTGTTGGTCACGAGGGAGGGAAGCGTCGGCTGGTTGGTCTTCAATCGCCCCGATGCTGGGAACGCCATGAACGCCACCATGTTGGGTGAACTGGAGTCAGCCTGGGCCGAGCTCGACGCAGATCCCGGCGTACGGGTGATCGTGAACACAGGCCAGGGAAGGTCCTTTCAAACGGGTCTTGACATGGTGCAGCTGAGCCGCGACCCCGACGCCTTACGTGAGCAGTCCCGGAGAACGAAGCGGGCCGAGCTTCGCCTGACCGCTTGGCACAACCAGGTGCGGAAGCCCGTGATCGTTGCCGTGAACGGGACCTGCGCTGGTGGCGGCCTTCACTTTGTAGCCGATGCCGACATCGTGCTTGCCGCGACCGACGCCTCCTTCGTCGACCCCCATGTGTCGGTGGGGCAGGTCACCGCGTATGAGACCATCGGCCTGGCCCGAAAATCGCCAATGGAGCCAGTGTTTCGGATGGCACTCGTGGGTAGCGGGGGACGCATGAGCGCCGAGCGAGCCCGGCAGTTGGGCATCGTGGGCGAGATCGCTGCCACGCCCGACGCGCTGCGGATCCGGGCCCAGGCTCTGGCAGAGTCGATCGCTCAGAACTCGCCGACGGCGATGGCCGCGACCAAGCGCGCATTGTGGGGTGCATTGGAGCTGGGCCTCACCGATGCCTGTCGGGCGGGGTCAGCCGAGTTGCTTGGAATGTGGGGCCATCCCGATCAGGAGGAAGGCCCACGCGCCTTCGTCGAGAAACGACCGCCGCGCTGGGAGGCTCTTTCGGGCTCGCCCGCCATCCGATCCGAGGAGTGAACCGATGACCTATTCGTCTCTAACCTGTCTGACCCTTGAACGCCATGGCCCGGTGGGGTGGTTGATAAACAACCGGCCCGATCGCATGAACGCCATGAACGCCCTGATGCGTGATGAATTCGCGGTGGCTTGGCGGGAGCTCGACGAGGACCCCGAGGTTCGGGTCATTGTCCACACAGGGGCAGGGAAGTCGTTCCAAACGGGTGTTGACGTCACCGAGATCGCCACCGACGGGCAGGGGATGCAGCGGTACAGGGAATCAGTCGAGAATTTCGACCTGCATTTCACTGCCTGGCATCAAAAGGTCTGGAAGCCGGTGATCACGGCGGTAAACGGTATCTGCGCCGGGGGAGGATTTCATTGGGTGGCCGACGCCGACATCGTCATCGCCGCATCGGATGCGCAGTTCTTCGATCCACACGTGTCTGTGGGGCAGGTCGTGGCAATCGAAGCCATTGGTTTGTTGCGCAAGATGCCGGTGGAAGCGGTCATGCGGATGGCGCTCGTGGGACGGTACGAGCGGATGGACGCCCAACGTGCCTATGAGCTCGGAATGATCAGCCAGATCGTCGATCCGCCCGAGCGCCTCCGGGAGGAAGCTCAGGCTCTTGGTGAGGTGATCGCCAGAAATTCGCCTGCGGCCATGGCCGCAACCAAGCGCGCCTTGTGGGGATCTCTGGAGTTGGGTCTCACGGATGCCTGTCGGGCCGGCGCCAATGAGCTCATTTCCATGTGGGGCCACCCCGATCAAGAGGAAGGGCCCAAGGCCTTCGCTGAAAAGCGGGAACCGCAGTGGGAAGCTCTTGCCCCGCAGAGCGAGGACTAGAGGTCTGACGATCGGCGTGACCTCACGGGCAGAGCAGTCACTATCGGCGGTTTACACTCCCCGTTCGGGGGGGTCTGCCCGTTCGGGGGTGTCTGGCCGTGGGCCTGGGCCTGTACGACATAGTAAGTGCTACGGTTGCTGGACGAGCCACTGCCGGAGGGACGCTGGGGAATGACTGGAGTGTTTGACGGGCTGAAGGTCTTGGATCTCTCGTGGGGGACGACTGGACCGATGACAACCATGCTCTTGGCCGATAACGGAGCTGCGGTCACCAGAATTGAGCCACCTGATGGCGACCCGTACCGCGATCAATCCGGATATCGTGTCTGGCATCGGGGTAAGCGGAGCGCCCGCATTGACATACAGTCGGATGAGGGTCGGGATTCATTCCGGCGGCTTGCCGCCTCTTCCGATGTGGTCATCGACAGCTTCTCGCCGGGGACGATGGCCAAGCTTGGCATCGACCACGACAGTTTGCAGAAAATTAATCCTCGTCTCATCACTTGTTCCATTACTGGATACGGTGAACACCCTGCACACCGCGATCGCCCGGGGTACGACGGACTGGTCGCGGCTCGCACTGGTTTGCTCTATGACCAAAAGGGCCGTCGGGGAACGGCCATGGAGTACATCGATGGTCGTCCTGGACCACACCCCGAATTCGATGCTCCAGAGGGTCTTGTCCGGGGAGCCGACCGCAGTGGGCCCGTCTATCCCCGTACAGCATGGCCCAGCATTGGGGCGACGTACTACGCCGCTCTCGGCATCGCCGCCGCACTTCGGGCACGCGAGGTGACCGGTGAAGGACAACGAGTGACAACATCGCTGTTGCAAGGCGCGCTGGCCGCAGTGTCGCTCAACTGGCAACGGGTTGAGAAACCGGACGCCCCGCTTTACTGGATGTGGCCTATCGACTCGCGGTCCATTGAGGGGATCTACGAGTGCGCCGACGGGAAGTGGGTGCACCACTGGACCCTGCGCCCTCGCTGGGTCTTTGCATCGGCGGAGCAAGATGAACTCAATGCGGTGACCCTCGACACCTCCTATCGCGACGATCCAGACCGCATATCGATGGAACCTGAAGGCTTTCTCACCGGGATATTCCTCCACCCTTTGCTTGCCGATGCGTTCAAGAAGTTTCCCGCCATGGAGTGGGAGCAGGCTGCCGAGGCCGCTGGGCTAGGGGTGACGACCGTTCGCTCCCCTGCGGAGGCTTTGGCTGATGAGCTCTTCCTCGCTGATGGTTGTGTCGTGGAGGTCGACGATCCAGAAGTTGGTCCAATCCGCCATGCCGGCCCGCTGCTCGAGTTCTCTTCCACACGGGGGGCGGTATCGGGTCCTTCGCCGCGTTCGGGGCAACACACCCACGAAGTTCTCAAGGAATCGAACCATCGCGAGGAACAGGTCGCTGGACCGAGATCAGATCGCAGGCAATTGGCTCATCCGCTGGAGGGTGTCCGAGTCCTGGATCTTGGCCTTGGGGTGGCCGGCCCATACACGGGAAGGGTTTTGGCCGACCTCGGTGCCGACGTCATCAAAGTGCATGCCCTGCACGACACGTACTGGGCCGGAACGCATATGGGTCTGGGCACCAACCGCGGAAAGCGGAGCATCGCGTTGAACCTGAAGCACGAGGGAGGACGCGAAGCCCTCGAGAAGCTCATCGCACAGGCCGACGTCGTCACCGTGAATTGGCGACCGGGAGCGGCAGCACGCCTCGGCATCGACTATGCCACGTTGCGCACCCGCTACCCGGCCATCGTCTACTGCAACACCCGTGGATACGAGAAAGGTCCACGTTCCGACCTCCCGGGAACGGATCAGAATGCGGCCGCACTCACTGGTACCGAGTGGGAGGACGGTGCTTGTGACGCCGGCAACCCCCCGCTCTGGAGCCGTTCGAACATGGGCGATACGGGCAACGCGCTCTTAGCTGCCATCGCCATCGTCAGTGCTCTGTACCACCGCGACAGGACGGGTGAGGGTCAGGAAGTGAGCACCTCGATCGTCAACGCCGGATTGCTGCACACCTCGTATGCCTGGATTCACGCCGACGGAAGACCCGGAGATTGGGAACATGTCGATGCCCAGCAATTCGGGTTGTCGCCGTTCTACCGGATGTACAGGTGTGCCGACGAGCGTTGGCTGTTCCTGGCTGCCGTGTCCGAGCAAGAGAGGGAGAGACTCTTTGCCGTAGTCGATGAACGGTCAATGAGTGCCGCAGAGGCCGAGGCCGACAGCGACAGGTTGACCAAGGTGCTGGAAGGGCACTGCGTTGAGCGTCCTGCCGCGCAGCTATTTGCCGAACTGGACCGGGCAGGGGTGCCGGTAGAGATCGTGGACGAAGAGTATTGCCGAACGATCTTCGACGACGCCGATGCCCGGTCCGCTCAGCTCGTGAGCGAAACGTGGGCGGGAAATGTCGGGCGCTTCGAGGATCCCGGCTTGCTTGTCAATCTGGCACCTTCGACTCCGGTGATCCAGCGCGGACCTTGCTTATGCGGGGAACACTCTGGCGAGATCCTGCGGGAGTATGGGTATTCGGATGACGAAATAGGAGCACTGGTCACCGCTCGTGCCATCCTGGACGCGCCGGTCGAGCGCCCCTGACCAATGCTGAAGTGCCGCGAAGGAATTCCTCGTCGACGGCCCAGCTCGACCATCTTCGAACGGCGGTCGTATTCGCCAGCAGAACCGGCGTGACCTTGCAAAGACCGTGAGTTCGGCGTTGACGGACGCCTTACGTGACCGACCGCGTGCTGAGCGATCAGCTCTGGACGCAAGACCTTGCCAGCTTCGTTTCGCGGTAGTGCGTCTACGCGGACGTATTCGACCGGGACTTTATAGGGTACGAGATGCGTGCGACAGAGTGCGTCGAGTTCTGAACTGTTGATATCTCTATCTGAGACGACGAAGGCGATCGGTATCTCGCCCAGCCGCTCGTCGGGTACTGGCACTACGGCGGCCTCGGTGACCATGGGGGCGAGTTGGAGGACCTCTTCGACCTCACCGGGATAGATCTTGTTGCCCCCCCGATTGATGAGATCGCCGGCTCGTCCTTCGATCCACACGAATTCGTCCTCATCGACCCTGGCGAGATCGCCAGTGGAGAGATAGCCCTCATGGTCGAGGCGGTCACGCAACTCGGTTCCACTTGCGTATCCGATCGCCATGTTGGGCGGCCGGATCATGAGCTGGCCGACCTCCCCTGGGGCCAGGAGCGCTCCGTCCTCTCCGACGATCTTGAGGGCCACGCCGGGATGAGGCCGCCCGGCGGCGCCCAGCTTCTCTGGGTGTGCCTTGGCGTCAGCTGCTGTCCAACCGATCACCTCTCCCAGCTCGGCCTGCCCATAGCTGTTGAGGACGAATGCACCGAACCTCTCGGTGAAGCGTCGGGCCTGGAGGGGTGAGAGGGGCGATGTAATACTTCTGACGTACTTGAGCGGCTTCAACGTACTGATGGAGGGGTCATCGTTCAGCATGGCCATAGCCGCTGGTGGCAGGACCGTCGACCGAATCTCGAACCGAGCGACGAGCTCTGCGAACGTGGCAGTTTCGAATCCCTGCATGATGACGATGGCTGCACCGGCTCGGAGGCCGAAGAGCACGTTGTAAATACCGGCATTGAGGGCCAATGAAACAGGAATGAGATTGGGTGTCGGTTTGCGTTCAGGCCGTCGGTCTCCGGAACGCAACGGACCGAGCATTCGGTCGAGCAGCTCGATGTACGCGGCGTGTGAATGCAGGATCGGCTTCGGCCGCCCGGTGGTGCCTGACGTCCACAGGACAAAAGCGGCGCCCTCCTCGTAGGGCCGGGGATCGGGCAGCGTGTCGATCCCGTCACCAGTGATCACGGCGACCGGCGAGGTCATCTCGAGCACGTTGTCGCTCTCAGCTTTGGGCAGCCTGGGGTTGAGCGGGATGAAGACAGCTTCTGAGATCCAGATCGCCATCATCGCTACCACCACCTCAGGCCCGTTAGGCAGTTGTACAGCAACGCCTTGGCCCGGCAAGACACCTCGGCCCTTCAGGCTGCTCGCCAGTTGCCGTGCCTTCGAACGCGCTTGGCCGGCAGTCATGATCTCGATCGATGGTGCAGAGCAACGGTTCGTCGGAGGTGAACGGATGATCGATCAGCAGCGAAGCGAGGTTGTTGGGTGGCTCTTCCCGCAGCGTTGATGTCGTGTTCATCCTGATCTCCTCCCGTGATTCCATCACCCGCAATCCACCCCATGGTTCGCAACCCAGGTTCCACCTAGCGCCCTCACGCGGTTACGCTCCCGCCGGGCAGTCTAGCTACTTCGCCCTGAAAAAGGATTGAAAATCGCCCGTGACCAGCGCGTTCAGATGGGAGGGTGCTCGCGTTCTGGCCCGAATGACGCAACGATGGCTCCATCCCTCTTGCCGGAGAGAATGGAGCCATCGTGTTGCGCACCAAGGTAGACGCTCAGCAGACGCTGTGGGAGGCAATCCTCCCGCCCGAGTTCCTGCGCCTCCCACCAGGGCTCGAGCAGGTGGACGGCCTGCTCGACGACCCGGTGTTCTTCGAGCCGTTCGTCGCCTTCTTCGACCCGGTGATCGGCCGGCCGTCGATCCCGATGGAGACCTACCTGCGGATGATGTTCCTGCGCTTCCGCTACCGGCTCGGCTTCGAGACGCTGTGCGCCGAGTGGTGACTCGTTGGCCTGGCGACGCTTCTGTCGCATCGGGATCACCGACACGGTGCCCCACCCGACCACGCTCATGAAGATCACCACCCGCTGCGGGGACCAAGCCGTCGACCAGTTGAACGAGGCACTGCTCAAAAAGGCCATGGCGGCCCATGTGGTCAAGCTCGACAAAGTCCGCGCCGACACCACGGTCGTCCCCGCCAACGTCGCCTACCCGACCGACTCGGGGCTGCTCGCCAAAGGGGTGGCCAAGCTGACCAAGACCGTGGGCGCGATCAAGGCAGCCGGCTTGGCCCGGCGGACCCGCTTTCGGGACCGCACCCGTTCGGTGCGCCGTCGGGCCCATCAGATCGCCGCCTGGCTGCGCCGGCGCAGCGGCGATGCCAAAGACGAGGTGCTCGGCCTGACCGGCGAGCTGGCCACCATCGCCGAGGCCGCCATCAAAGACGCCCAGGTCGTGGCCATAAATGCCCGCCGAGGGCTTCGCCGGGCCGGCGACGCGGCCTCGGGCAAGGCCACCGCCCTCGTCGCCGAGCTCGAGCGCACCATTGGCGCGTTGGACCAGGTCGTGGCCCAGACCCGCACCCGACTCGCCGGCGAGGTCCCCGACGGCGCCACCCGGCTGGTCTCCCTCCACGACACCGACGCCCGTCCCATCGCCAAAGGACGACTGGGCAAGCCGGTCGAGTTCGGCTACAAGGCACAGGTAACCGACAACGTCGACGGCATCGTCGTCGACCACAGCGTCGAAAAGGGCAACCCGCCCGACGCCCCCATGCTCGTGCCGGCCATCACCCGCATCAAGTCGCTCTTCGGAAAGCTGCCCAAAGCCGTGACCGCCGACCGCGGCTATGGCGAAGCGAAAGTCGAGACCGAACTCGAGGCCCTCGGGGTGAAGCACGTCGCCATCCCGAGAAAGGGACGGCCCGGTCCGCAGCGGCAAGAACTCGAGTCCTCGCGCCGCTTCCGCAAGCTCGTCAAGTGGCGCACCGGATCCGAAGGACGCATCTCGCATCTCAAGCACTCCTGGGGCTGGGAACGCACCATGCTCGACGGCATCGACGGCGCGCGCACATGGTGCGGCTGGGGCGTCCTCGCCCACAACGCCACCAAGATCGCCGTGCTCATCGAAGAGCAGGAAACACGACCCAAGTCCACGGGCTCGAGACCAAGACCCCGCCAACCGCTACCGGACCACCGGTCGCCCTCCGCCACCACCGAAGAATGCCCGCCTGATCTCGTCCCTACCTCTCCCGTCGCGCCCCACCGGCCGGAAACGGCCGGAAATAGGGGGCGAAAACGACCGGAGAGGTCGGGGCGGGGCCCACGTGGGCCCACGGCGGCTTCTACGCCGAAAGGACTCTATGCCTGAACCGACTTTTTCAGGTCGAAGTAGCTAGATTGGCTCATCTGCTCCATAGCGAGTGCAATGTTAGCGTCACGCGTTCGTCGACGGCAGACGTCGAGTGGGCACAGTGACCCGGCGACACTCAGTTCGACCCACGGGACCGTCTTGAAACGAGTGACCCGTGCTGTCAACTCCACTGGGATGATGCTGCGTACGTTGCGGATGTAGCCGGCAGTTAGTAGCTTTCCAGCAGAGCATATAGTGACTACTATTGGCTTCGGAGAGAGAGGTGTGCTGTGCCTCACGCGGTGGCGCCCACAGTGGATCGAGACGACGAGTTCTTTTGGAATGGGGTAGCGGAAGGAAAATTGCTGGCACGGCGGTGTGCCCACTGCCGGCGGCTCCAGCAGCCTCCATCACCAATGTGCCCTCAATGCGGCTCACTGGAGTGGGACGTCGAAGAACTCTCGGGTCGGGGAACGCTTCATAGCTGGATCGTCTCGCGCCATCCCTCAGAACCTGACGATGCAGCCAGGATCGTTGGTTTAATCGAACTTGACGAGGGGGTACGCCTGGTTTCGAACCTCCAGGGCATCGAATCGGCCGCAGTGAGGAACGACATGCCTCTCGAGGTGGTGTTCATGGACGTGGACGGTGTTCGCCTGCCTCAGTTTCGGCCAGTGCCTGGAAAGGATGCCTAGTGCCATCGATCCGGAATGAAGCAGCAATAGTTGGCATCGGTCAGACGGAATTCTCAAAGGACTCGAAACGGAGCGAACTTCAGTTGTGCGCCGAGGCAGTCCAAGCGGCAATCAAGGACGCCGGTCTGGAGCCATCCGACATCGATGGATCGGTGACGTTCATGCAGGACACCAATGACAAATTGGCCCTCATGCGGAGCGTTGGGATCAAAGAGATGCGGTGGACGTCGCGGACTCCATTTGGCGGTGGTGGGGCTTCGGCCACGGTCGAACACGCCGCTGCCGCCGTCGTATCGGGCGCGGCCGATGCTGTCGTTGTCTATCGAGCATTCAATGAGCGCTCGGGGAGACGTTTCGGTCAGCCGATGGCAGGTCCGCCTCCTCCGTCACTGAGTTGGTACCGTCCCTACGGACTCGACACGCCGGCAAAGATCTATTCGCTGTGGTTTCAGCGGTACATGCACAGATACGGCGTGGCCAACGAGGACTTTGGTCGGTATTCGGTGGTCGCTCGCAAGCATGCGGCCACGAACCCCAACGCCTGGTACTACAAGCGGCCCATCAGCCTCGAGGACCATCAGAACTCGCGCTGGATCGTGGAACCGATCCTGCGCCTACTCGATTGCTGCCAGGAAAGCGATGGGGGTGTGGCTCTGGTGGTGACCCGAACGGACAGAGCGAGGGACCTCCGCCAGCCCCTGGTGGCGATCAACGCGGCAACACAAGGGAACGTCATGGACGGTGAGGTCCTGTTCAATTATTACGGTGGCGACATCTCGCGCTTTGCTGAGGCTGAGTACACGGCCACACAACTCTGGGACACGACTGGCTTACGGCCGGCCGACATCGATGTGGCGATGATCTACGAGAATTTCAGTCCCGTTGTCTTCTACCAGCTTGAGGCCTATGGCTTCTGTGGCCCCGGCGAAGCAAAGGACTTCATCGCTGAGGGAAACATCGAGATCGGCGCAAAGCTGCCCGTCAACACCAATGGTGGGCTCCTGGGCGAGGGTTACATTCACGGCGTGAACAACATCCTTGAGGGTGTCCGTCAGCTGCGTGGAACGGCGGCCAATCAAGTTGCCGGAGCCCAGCACGTGCTGTGCGCCGCCGGTCGCAGCGCTGTGGTCCTCGGAAGTGGTGTCTGAGCATCCACGTGATGTTCACCAGAGTGTTATTAGTGGATAACAAACAATCTGCGTCGTCGAAGAAGCCTGCGAGGTGCACGCATGAGCAGTCCGCCACCGAGCGTGCGGTACGAGTTGCGGGGTCCGGTGGCGTGGCTCACGATCAACCGCCCCGAGGCCCGTAATGCCCTCAATCAGGCGGTTCGCCATGAACTCTTTGCTGGCGTGCGGCGCTTCAACGACGACGAGGGGGCGAAGGTCCTAGTCCTGACGGGCGCTGGCGAAGTCGCCTTTTGTGCCGGCGGCGATCTCAAGGAGATGGCAGACCAAGCGCTTGAGGTGCCGCCCTCGGACTTCGTCCCACAGTTTGGGCGCAACATTGACATCGAGAAGCCGACCATTGCTGCGGTCAATGGTGTCGCCTACGCCGGCGGGTTCTTACTGGCGCAGAACTGCGACCTTTGCGTTGCGGCCGACACGGCCCGTTTCGCGATCACTGAGGCGAAGGTCGGACGCGGGGCACCCTGGGCCGCGCCACTGCCCTGGCTGATTCCGCCACGAGCCGCCATGGAGATCCTGTTGACCGGTGAGCCGGTCGACGCCCGTCGGGCATACGAACTGGGCCTGGTGAACGCGGTGGTGCCGCTAGAGGACTTACAGGAGACGACCCAACACCTGGCCGAGAGGATTGCCAGCAACGCGCCGCTGTCGGTCCTGGCGGCGAAACGAACAGTCGGGCTGATCACCGAGCTTCCACTGGAACAGGCCTACGCCAAAGCCGAGGAGATCTGGGAGCCCGTGTACCGGAGTCTCGACGCCCAGGAAGGTCCAGCTGCATTTCGTGACCATCGTGCCCCCCAATGGAAAGGTCGGTGATCCTCGATGCCCGTAGACCTCGTCCAATTGCTGTCTGATTTACAGGATGAGACCGGATCCGTCAATGAGCTTTTAGCCGACCTCGACGACGAGGGGTGGAACATGCCCACGCCGGCTACTGGCTGGGCCATCCGCGACCAGGTGAGCCATCTTGCGTACTTCGACGACGCCGCCGTGATGGCCGCGGTCGAACCGGATCGCTTCCTTAGCGAGGCTCGATCGCTTGAGGAGCACGGCCCAGATTTCACTACCTATGTCGTCGAGCAGTACCGGACGTTGACTCCCGAACAGTTGCGGGATTGGTTTCTTTCATCCCGCAACCGGCTCATCGAGATCTTTGTTCAGCTCGACCCGCGTGGCAGGCTGCCGTGGTACAGCCAGCCGATGAGCGTGGCCAGTGCCGTCACGGCCCGGATCATGGAGAGCTGGGCCCACGGCCAGGACATTGCCGATGCACTCGGGGTAGAGCAGAGGCCCAGTGTCCGACTGCGACATATCGCCCACCTGGGCGTTCACACGTTCGCGTTTTCGTTCGCCCTGCATGGTCTGGACGTACCCACCACACCGGTTCGGGTCGAGCTAGGGGCGCCGGACGGCAGCGTGTGGGCCTGGGGCGACCCGACGGCTGATGAGTTGGTGAGGGGCCCGGCACTGGATTTTTGCCTGGTGGTTACCCAGCGGCGCCACGTGGCCGACACCGCCCTCGTGACAAAGGGGACGGTGGCCGGTCGTTGGCTGGGGATCGCTCAGGCGTTTGCCGGTCCCGCCGGGGAAGGTCGCCCACCATTCGGCGCCGACCACGATGGCTGAGATTGCTTCATCCACACCTCATCGCGATCCGGCTGGCAAAGAACGCCTGCTGCCATCGGGCGAGAATAGTGATCACTATGATCGAAGGAGCTCGTAATCGATCAGCCAAGCGAAGAGAGGTATCTCCATGGTGGCCGGTGTAACGAAGGTTGGCCTGATGGTCGACCTCGCGGGACGAGGTCCTTCTGGATGTCGCCGTATAGCTACAGACTTGTTCGTACCCGACGAGTCGAATGCCTCGCCAGTCATATGGTGCTGTGTACCGGGCGGTGGCATAAGCCGCGCCTACTTCGATTTAGCGATCCCGGGTTCAGACGATCTCTACAGCATGGCCCGATTCGCTGCTCAGCGTGGACACTATGTCCTTACCATTGATCCCCCTGGGGTCGCGGAGAGCGACTCCCCGGACGATGGCTACGAGCTCACACCTAGAGCAGTGGCAGACGTCCTCGACGTCGTGGTCAGGGATGTGCTAGCGATGATTGGCGCAGGTGAAGTGGACCGCGTATCAGCGGGAAAGTTCCAAGTGGTCATCGGCGTCGGTCACTCCGCAGGAGGGCTATTGGTCGCGTGCCAGCAAGCGCGTCACCGCACATTTCGTGCTGTTGCCCTTCTCGGGTTTTCTGGTAGCGGGCTTCCCGCCGTGCTCACCGACGAGGAGGCGAAGTTCGTAGATCGTCCGGATGAGTTGGCGGCAGCCCTGCCCGATCTCGTACGGGCACGCTTTGGAACGGCACTGCCTCAAGGCACGGCCGCCGATTCGGACATGCTCCTGGTGGGAACCACCTCCAACGGGGCAAAGGCGGCCGCCAACCGAGCCAGTTCGCGGCTACTCGGACTGGTCGGTCTTACCTCGCTGGTGCCGGGTCCATCCAACCCGAGCTGAACCAGATCGATGTTCCCACATTCGTTGCCGTCGGCGAGCACGACATAGCGGGGCCGGCTTCAGCCTTGCCTCGGCAGCTTCCAGCGTGCCAGGACGTGACTCTGCTGACCTTGCCGGGGGTAGGCCACAATCACAATGTCACCGAATCGAGGCTCGAGTTATGGAACCGACTCGAACGTTGGGTCAGATCGCTGCTGCCCGCGCCTATCCAGGGCTGAGATACGACCCCTCCCTCCCTGCCTGGCCGGTCTCAGCGGCCCTGCTCACCTCGAGGGTTAAGGATATAGTGGTCGCTATGGATTCCGTAGCGCGATGCGCCGAACGAGGACAAGCGGTCCCGTAGAGTGTGGAGTGTGACTACGACTGCAAAGAAGCCAAGGGCGGCCGTCCGGAGACACCAGCGCGGGTCAACCGGCGATGGCAATGCGGTCAATGGCGATACAGCCACAGAGAGGCTGGTCATTGATGCCGCCGTGTCCTGCATTCTCGAATGTGGGTTCTACCGGGCGAGCACAAATGAGATCGCCCGACGCGCCGGGGTCACTTGGGGTGTCATCCAGCACTACTTCGGGACGCGAGAGGGCCTGATGCTCGCAGTGCTCCAGGATGGCATTCGACACTTCGTCGAGGTGGTAGAGGACACACACGTCGAAGGCAACACGGCCGCGGAGCGGATCGAGCATCTCATAGACATTCTGCTGACTCATTACGGCCGACCGGAGTATCTGGCTTACATGCAGATATTGCTAAACATGGATCGCGACCCTCGGACAAGCGACGAGGTCCGACAGACCATGCAAGGGGTCGCGGCCCGTTCCCAAGCCCACATCCGTAACCTTCTTCAAGAAGGGCTGGGCTCTGCGACCGCCAATCCTGACCTGGCGACGACAGTATTCCTCATCATCCGTGGATTCGCGATCAGCCAACATGTTCAGGGGAGCATGGCGTACGATTTCATGACCCCCAAAGTCGATCGATCATCCCGCCAGCGTCGACTCCTCGCCGATCTGCTGGCGCCTTACCTCGAACGCGAAATGAAGACCGGAAGGGCATGAGGGTCGATGTTCGTGCGGTGCACGTTCTGCTTCGAACCGCCAGTCCCGTCTCTGTTGCACCCGAGTCGCGTCAGGGGAACGCATTGACTCGGAGGTAGTCGCCGAGCGGGAGCACCCAAGGACCGCACTCGGTCCGGCTTTGTCGAGTAGTGGAAGAACGAAATGAAGGACTGACGGAATTGAGATCCGGAACGGGGACGGCAGCGGCGAGATGACGACCATCTCTGGGGTACTGCGCCGCGCCGCCAGCCGGTTCGCCGATCAGGACGCAGTGGTCGATGGTGATCGCAGCCTCTCCTACGCGTTGCTGGATGCTGAAGTGGACAAGGTGTCTCGCGCCATGATTGCAACTGGGATCGAGGCCGGCGACGCAGTGTCCATATGGGCACCGAATGGGCTCGACTGGATCGTGATCAGCTATGCCGTCTACCGGATCGGCGCCGGGCTTGCTCCGGTGAATACCCGGTTCAAGGGAGAGGAGGCGGCAACAATCATGCGGTCGACCGCCGCCCGAATGCTCTTTACGGTCACTGACTTCCTGGACACTGATTATCTAGCTCTGCTCGCCGACCAAACACCATTGCCACATCTCACCGAGGTGGTGGTGATGAGTGGCGACGTGCCCGATGGGGGGACGTCCATGACTGACTTCCTCGAGCGGGGGAAGGGCGTCTCCGATGGTGCAGTGTTCGATCGTGAAGCTGCCGTTGGCCCAGGCGACCTGTCAGATGTTGTCTTTACTTCCGGCACCACGGGACGGCCGAAAGGCGCCATGCTCACACATGGAGCAAGTGTGTGGACGTATGAGGCATGGACGGACAGTGTCGGCCTACGCGCTGGCGATCGAGTCCTCATGGTGTATCCCTTCTTTCATACCGCCGGCCTCAAGGCCGGAATTTTGGCCTGTGCTCTTCAGGGCTGTGCGTTGATACCGCACCCGGTGTTCGGTGCCGAGTCGGTCATGGCCCGCGTCGAGCAGGAGCGCATCACCGTTCTCCCAGGTCCCCCAGCAATCTTCCAGTCGATTCTCACTGCGCCTTCGTTGGCCCGATTCGACCTCAGCAGCCTGCGTCTTGGCATCACTGGTGCAGCGATGGTGCCTGTCGACATGGTAGAGGCGATGCACACCGATCTCGGCTTTGAGGACGTGCTCACCGCCTATGGATTAACCGAGACCCACGGCACCGTGTCGGCATGTCGACACGGTGATCCGGTCGAGACCGTTGCTACGACAGTTGGAAGACCACTTCCCGGTGTAGAGGTGCGAACCGTGGACAACGGCGGAATCCCTTGCGAGGTTGGCACCACTGGAGAGATCGTGGTGCGGGGGTTCAACGTCATGAATGGCTATCTGGATGACGCCGACTCTACCAATCAGGCCATTGACAGCGATGGGTGGTTGCACTCTGGTGACGTCGGAACGATCGGCGAGGATGGCAACCTACGCATCACTGGACGCATGAAGGACATCTTCATCGTTGGTGGTTTCAACGCATCGCCCGCAGAGATCGAAGAAATGATTCTGCGTCACCCCTCGGTGGCCGAGGTCGGAGTGGTCGGCGCACCAGACCAGCGGCTCGGCGAAGTGGGTATGGCCTTTGTGGCGCCAAGAGCCGGTCAACAGATAGATCCTGACGAGCTCGTTTCGTGGTGTCGGGGCCGCATGGCCAATTACAAGGTCCCCCGTCACGTCGAGATCGTGACTCACTTGCCGCTGAATGCGAGCGGCAAGGTCATGAGGGGCGCCCTTCGCGAGGAGGCAGCGCACATAGTGGAGGCCGAGTCGGAGTGCGGCTCCGACTCATGAGTGTCGGCTAGTTCCCGAATCCACGGGCGCTCTCGTCTGGTCCGTGCTACTTAGAGGTTCCAGACTTGCTTCGCGTTTCCGGACAGAACGAGCTCGCGGTCGGTATCGCTGGCACCGGCCATCAATGTCTCGCTGATTTGCTTCGAGTTGGGCCAACTGGAAACGGGATGGGGATAGTCGGAAGACCACATCACGTTCTCGATACCGAGCCGATCGTGGGCGTGCCGCACGACGTCCGGTTCGTCGATGAAGGTTAGGTGCACGCTCTGCCGGAAGTAGTGGCTGGGCAAGTGCTTGAGACCCGGGTACTCGTAACCCTGTCGAGTCGTCATGTCGTCGACGAGATAGAGCCACCATGACACCCAGCCCACGCCGGGTTCGACGAACACCACCTTGAGGCGTGGGAAGCGTTCGAGGACACCTGTCAGGACCCACATGCCGAGGGCTTCGCCGGTCGACAACCCCGTCATCGGGACGAAGATGCCCTTTTGTGGAGTCGGGTCCCTTTTTGCCAGCCCCTCCAACTGAGTGTTGAGGCCTATATGACAGCAGATCGGCAGATCGGCGTCTTGTATGGCCGCCCACAACGGGTCATAGCGGCTGTCCCAGTAGTCGGGGAGACCAAACTCGGTGGGAAACACCGGAAGCTGCAGAGACTTGCAGCCCTCGGCTGCGGCCCAACGCACCTCCTTCACGGCCACGTCGATATCGTGAATGGGAATCTGGAGACACGATCAATCGCTTTGGATCAGTTGAGGCGAATTCGGCCAAGGCGGTATTGAAGGCCCGGGTAGCCTCCTGCCAACCGTTCTTCACCATGTAGAGGTACCTGAAGGCACTGACTTCGCAGTAGCTCGAGGAGGCGTCGACCCCATCGGTGTCCATGTCCTTCAACCGCTCAATGGGGTCCGTGTGCCCTGCCCGACCGCTGGCCGCATATTGGCGCTTCCCGATCATCGGCATCGCAGTCAGGTCCACCTCGAGACCCTGCTGCTCGCGCCACCGCTGGTTCGCCTCCGCAGAAATAGTGCTACCCATCGACCTGGCGAACTCCGCTACCGCTTCGTCATAGTCCCCATGAAATTTCGACGACAAGAACTTCTTGACGTGATCGTGACTGAGATCAACGTGATCGTCAGCTGAAATCAGCTGCTGAGACATGATGTGCCCCTCCAAGTTCTCGGGATACTGAACGCAAGAGTAAATATAGTAAGTACAATGGTAGCCGATCCCCGTCGTACACTTCGGTGAGTCCGTGGTTCTCCGCTGATTGCCGCATGACCCACGAATACAGATTCGAGCCTTCGAGGGGCGACGCGGCTGCGGCGCCTCTTCTCGCAAGCTTTGAATCAAACCGGGGTGACGGAAATGCCGCTGCTCGAGGGGAGCAAGACGAGGGTTGTACCACGCCGCCCGATCCACCGCGCCGTGGGCGCCAAACCCAGCTCAATGGGTATGTTATGAACCGTTGCGCTCGGTAAAGATACCGACCTCGCCCGCGTGTATCTCGATCCATTCGGCCCCCTCGTCACCGGCCCGCCACGAATAGAGCGTGTCGGGGATCACGTACCCCATGCCGGCGCTGACCCGCTGATTGCCGAAGATGAGCTCGCCGCGGAGCACGTAGTCGACCTGCAGGGTTCCGTGGCGGTGCGGCTTCACCCGTTCGCCGGGCTTTGTCCTTCTCGTGGAACACCGACAGCTTCGCCGACTGGAGGATTGTTTTGGTCACGAGCTCCCGTCCGAACAGCTCGATCATCTCCTGCGCCTGCGGGCCTTCGCCGGCCATGTCGGCGATCGTGTAGCCCGGCATGTGTTCGGTGTCGAAGAAGGTCAGCTTGTTTGGCTGTTCCATGTGCGCCCCCGGTCAACGATGGTTGAGTGAATGTCAGTCGATACGGAAATAGTACGTGCATTCTCGGCAACCGAGAAGTGGGAGCAAGAGCGGCTGACGGCCGGCGGGGTGATGCCGGTCCTCGGCCGCCCGGACATCGGGCGATCATCAAGGGATCTATGCTTTTCAAGCGTGGTCGACGTCGCCGAGGACGAGATGTACCAAGCCGGGACCGAAGTCGTTGGCTCGGGCAACGCCGGTCACGCGTTGCTCGACTGTGCACCGTTCGCGGCTTGACGGCAGCGAGTGATGGTGGTCGGCCGAGTGCAGCCCGAGGTTCTGGGGCCAGTCAAGGGGTCCCGTCCAGCCTGGGCGTCCCCCGTATTGACCCAGCGTTGTTTGAATACACAGTCGAGGAGTACCAGCTGCAGCGGCGTTGCCGCGTCACCAGCCCGTGACCGACCACCCGACGGCCAAGATCGAAGTGGAGGAAGCTGGGCACCGCCCCCTATCGCACCCGTCTGCTGGTCATCCGACCGGCGGATCCGACTCGCTTCAATCACACGGTAGTTGCTCAACTGGCAGAACGTGTCGGCTGGGTTCGAATATCGTTCGCCCCGAGCGATGGTGAGCTCTACGAGGGCTATGCCTGGGTAGGCGTGAGCGCTCAGGAGGTCGGGCTGTACGGACCACCGGTGGGTATGGGCCGAGGGTGGCAGAGCCAATCAGCCCGGGGCCTCGTGGACGAAGACCCCGAGCGGTACGGCATGCTGCGGCACCCCGGCGATCCGGATCGTTCGACATCTACTCCGATGCCGCCCGTTTCGTCGTCCCACGACGGTCGACCGCCATCGACCCTTTGGCCGACCTCGATGTCCATCACGTCATTGCTGTCGGCGGATCGCAGTCGGCGATGCGCTTGGTCGCCTACGCCAATGCACTGCATCGTGCCCCCATCGGGTTGTCGACGGATACGTGCTGTCTGCCTGGGAAGGCCGAGCACCCAATCTGATGGACGGGCCGATTTCCTACGGCGGAGGAAGGACGGCTATCAGGGATGACCTCGGGGTGCCCGTTGTGGTCGTGAACAGCGAGTTCGAGACGCTTGCCCTCCATCTTGCCGGAGCCGTCGACTCGGGTGGATCCGTTATTGGGAGGTGGCCGGTACGCCGCATGGGGTCACCCGGATGCCCGATCTCCCGCACGGCCGCGGCTGGAGGCCGAACACCCTGCGGTTCAAGCCCGTGGCCGAGTCGGCCATTCGTCATGTTCGTCGGTGGGTGGCCGAAGGACGACCTGCGCCGTCGTTTCCCCGTATCGAGGTGGACCCGGGCCGCCGCCGCACATCCGGCGCGACGCCGCCTACGGGAATGCCGTCGGCGGCATCCGCCTTCCGGAACTCGAGCGCCCGTGGCCGAATACCGCGGTACGGCGGTCGGCACCGGATTGCCACCGCTCTTCGGTGCCGCTCGACCCTTCACCGATGACGAGCTCAAGACGCTGTACCCGTCCCGTCGACTTCTTGAAGCCCGGTGGCAATCCGCTGTGGTCGACCTGGTGGCATCGGAAGCCATCCGTCCAGCGGACGCTGCCACGATCGACCCGAAGGATCGACGACGTTCGGTTGCCCATCGATGAGCCCGATGCAGCGATGCAAGCTTTGGAACTCCAGTGACACCGCAACGCATCCACGACCCGGCGATTCCCCGGACTAGCCGATTCCGTACCACATGAATGACTTAGGAAGGACCACCGTGTGGAACACAACGACATGATCCTGGTCAGCATCGACGACCACGTGATCGAGCCCCGCGACATGTTCGACGCCCACGTGCCGGGAGGGTGGAAGATCGACAAGATCACATGGCAGAACACGTGCCGCTTCTTCGGGTATGAGCCCTTCGCCCACATAGACCGAGAGGTAGCGACAGTGGGTGCGTTGCGCGTCGAGCACAGGATGTCGACACAACGATCCGGACCAAGCAGGCATGGCGAGCCCTCTACTGAAGCCCAGGCCAGCTGAGAACGGGCCCCAATCCGAGACGGATGCTCCGGGTCAGGGCTATCCGCGTCCGCTGGTACACCCGGGCCGCCCACGGCTCCAACCGCAGATCCGGCAGCGGTGGAGGCGGATAGTGCGAGACCACCAGCTCTGCGTGCATCCAAGCGTCCTGATCGGGGAGTCCCACGACGCTCAGTGGCTGACCGGAGAATTTGGCCACCACCAGCAGTGAGGTGGAGCCGAGTGTTCGGATGAAGGCGTAGATGGTTGGGTCGTCGGACAGGACCATGGTGAAGTCGCCGTAGGCCACGGCCGGCTCGGTGTGCCGCAACTGGATGAGGCGCCGGTAGTGCTGCCACACCGAATGCGGGTCGGCCATCTCTGCCTCTGCGTTGATGTTCACGTAGTTGGGGTTCACGGCCATCCATGGCGTTCCCGTGGTGAAGCCGGCATGGGCCGATCCGTCCCACTGGACAGGGGTGCGGGCATTGTCCCGGGCCATGTGGCGCATCGCATCAAGCACCGTCTCGAATCCTCTCCGGCGGCGACCGCGGCGGCGTAGTGGTTACGGGATTCGATATCGAGGAAAGCAGCGGCCGTTGCCAAGGGAGCGTTGGTCATGCCCAACTCCTCGCCTTGGTATATATACGGAGTCCCGCGGTGGAGATGGAGCACGGTGGCCAGCAACTTGGCCGACTCGACCCGGTACCGGCCGTCGTCGCCAAACCGGGATACCGCTCGAGGCTGATCATGGTTGTCCCAATACAGGCTGTTCCAACCACATCGGCCAGGCCCTCCTGCCAGCGGCCCAGGACTTCCTTCAGATCGAGCAACGACCAGGCTCGAAGATCCCACTTGCCGGCACCATGGTCGATCCCGACCACCTCGAAGTGGAAGACCATGTCCACCTCCGCTCGGGCCGGGTCGGTGTATAGGCGGCCATCGGCAAACGTCGCGGTCGGCGTCTCGGCCACGGGGCGCGATATTGCCCCTCCCGGCCGTCGAAGACCTCGTGATGCATCTCCTGGAGGAACTCGTGCACCCGGGGTCCCTGGAGGTAGTGCTCGATCCCGGCGAACTCGGCACTCGCTCGCCCGTCGGGCAGCTCCGGGTCCTTGGAGATCATGTTGATGACGTCCATCCGGAACCCGTCGACGCCCCGATCGAGCGACCATTGCATCATGGCGTACACGGCCTGGCGGACCTCGGGATTCTCCCAGTTGAGGTCGGGCTGCTTGCGTGAGAAGACGTGCAGGTAGTACTCGCCCGTCTGGGGATCGAGCTCCCATGCTGAACCCTTGAACAGGCTCTGCCAGTTGGGGGACGGGGTCGCCACCAGTACCAATCTCGCTTCGGGTTTTCCCGGCTTGAGCGGGACTCCACGAACCAGGGGTGCTCGTCCGAGGTGTGGTTCACCACCAAATCCATAATGAGTTTGATGCCGCGATCGTGGAGCTTTCCCACCAGCTCGTCCAGATCCTGGAGCGAGCCGAACACCGGATCAATGCCCTGGTAGTCGCTGATGTCGTAGCCGGCGTCGTCCTGCGGGGATCGGTACACGGGGGATAGCCAGACCACGTCTACGCCCAGTTGAGCCAGGTAGTCGACTCGGCCGGCGATGCCGACCAGGTCCCCGATGCCGTCACCGTTCGAGTCGGCGAAACTTCGCGGGTAGATCTGGTAAACGACTGCCCGCTTCCACCATTCCTTGTGGTCCTCAGGCGGATCGTTCGTGGTCGCCATGCGCTCGAGTCAACCGCAGGTTGGATCGGGATGGCCGGGGCGGCATAGGCGGACACGATTGCATAGTTGAGGCGGAGGCGCTTCCTGCGAACCGCCCGGGTTCCACCGATGGGGCCTGCCCCCACCGTCGGCGGCTACTCGGTGGTCCGGCGCCGGAAGAAGTACGAGGCCAGCGGGGCGGAGACCGCCAGGATGACCACCGACCAGATCAGCGCGGCCTCCACCGGGTGCTGCATGGGCCAGGCCGGGATGGGCCGGACGGGTTGGGGTTGCCCGAACAGGTGCGCGGCCGCCGGCGGTCACGGCGCTCACCGGGTTCCAGTCGGCGATGGCCTGCAGCCAGTCCGGGCATGTGCTGGGTGGGCACCATGGCGTTGGAGACGAAGGCCAGGGGGAACGAGCACGATGAAGCCCGAACGACTGCGGCCGACTCCGGGCCCTTGCTGACCAGGCCCGAC
This sequence comes from uncultured Acidimicrobiaceae bacterium, assembly GCA_963781305.1. Classification (GTDB taxonomy): domain Bacteria; phylum Actinomycetota; class Acidimicrobiia; order Acidimicrobiales; family RAAP-2; genus DASXMT01. Next base: position 1,236,787 of record CAWAFL010000001.1, on the reverse strand, counting down.
GCAGGCGCGACCCACGACAGGGCGTAGGTGAAGAACAGGGCCACGGCGAAGCCGCCGATACCGAGGCGAAGCTGGCGTCGGGCCGCCAGCCGATGGCCAGGCCGGTCAGCGCCACGATGGCCACGCACAACGCGGCGGACAGCAGGTCGGAGATCGAGCGGCCGACCAGCACGGCGGCCCGCCACATGGGCAGGGTGCGGAAGCGGTCGATGATGCCCTCGTGAGGTCGGTGCTCAGCCCGACCGCGGTGCCCATGGTCGAGGTGGTCAGGTTCAAGGCGAGCAGCCCGGCCAGGGCGAAGTCCTTGTAGCTGCCGCCGCCGGGATCGGGATGCCCGAGCCGAAGATGTAGACGAAGAGCAGGGTGAACAGGACGGGCTGGATGGTGACGTCGGAGAGCTGCATCGGCTCCCGGGAGATGTGGACGAGGTTGCGCCGGGTCAGCGCCCACGACGTCGCGCCAGCCGGCCGCCGATGCCGGCGGTGGGCCGGCCGGTCGGCGCCGCGGCGACGGTCGGACGACGACAGCGGTGGTCGTCATGCGGTGGCTCCTTCGAGCGTGCGGGCGGGCCGTCGGCCGCGTCCGGGTCGGCGTCGATGCGTCGGCCGTGTGGCCGGTGAGGGAGAAGAACACGTCGTCGAGCGAGGGCTGGCGCACCTCGATGTTGTCGACCAGCACGCCGGCCGCGTCGAGGGCCCGCACCACGTGGTGGCCAGGCCCGGGCGCGTTGTCGACCGCGGCGCTCGAGCCGCCGGCCGTCGTCGCTCACGTGCACCCGCCCGTCGACCAGCGGCGCTGCAGGGCGGCGACGGCCTCGGGCGTGGGGCACGGCCAGGGTCACCTCGAGGCGGGCGCTCCGGCTCGCCTCCTTGAGCTCGCGCGGCGTGCCCTCGGCGATGACCCGGCCGTGGTCGATCGACGACGATCCGGTCGGCCAGCGTGTCGGCCTCGTCGAGGTACTGGGTGGTGAGCAGCACCGTGACGCCGTCGGCCGACCAGCTCCCGGATGACGTCCCACACCCGCTGGCGGCTGGTGGGGTCGAGCCCGGTCGTCGGCTCGTCGAGGAACAGCACCGGGGGCCGGGTCATCAGGCTGGCCGCCAGGTCGAGCCGGCGGCGCATGCCGCCCGAGTAGCCCTTCATGACCCGGTCGGCGGCGTCGGTCAGCTCGAACCGGTCGAGCAGCTCGGCGGCCCGGGCCCGGACGCCGAGCCGGCCCATGCCGGCTCAGCTCGCCGACCATGACCAGGTTCTGGCGGCCGGTGAGCAGCTCGTCGAGGGTGGCGTCCTGGGCGGCCACGCCGATGTGGCGCCGCACCTCGGCCGCCTGGGCGACCACGTCGATAGCCGGCCACCGTGGCCCGACCCGCGTCGGGGATGGCCAGGGTGGTGAGGATGCGCACGGCCGTCGTCTTGCCGGCCCCGTTGGGCCCGAGCACGCCCGAGGATCGGTCCCGGCCGGGACCGCGAAGTCGACGCCGGCCAGGGCCTGGGTCTCGCCGTAGCGCTTGGTCAGGCCCTCGGCCTCGATCATGTTCGTCGCATGCCATAGCTTCCTTACCGGTCGGCTAGTAGTCTGACTTACTGGCCGCATGGTAAGGGCATACTTACCGGCCGTCAAGTAGTATTAGGAGCGATGGCAGACATGACCGAGCCAGGCGATCAGCCGAGCGACGCCGGTCCCGACGCCGACGGAGCGCGCCGGAGGCCAAGTCCACCCGGGAGCGGATCCTCGACGTCGCCCTCGACCTCTTCATCGAGAAGGGCTTCGACAAGACGTCGCTGCGCGAGATCGCCGAGCAGCTCGGGTTCACCAAGGCGGCGCTCTACTACCACTTCGCCAGCAAGGACGACATCCTGATGGCGCTGCACCTGCGCCTGCACGAGTTCGGCAGGACGCCCTGAGCCAGATGGGCGACCAGGAGCCGCACGTCGAGCTGTGGGGCGACGCTCCTCGACAGATCATCGACCAGATGCTGGCCCAGCGCAAGATCTTCCTCCTGCACGAGCGGAACCAGGCCGCCTTCGAGGGCTGCACCGGGAGGAGCACGACGCCAAGCACGACGACATTCAGGACAAGTTTCGCACGGGTGCTCGCCGACGACCGAGTGTCTGTCCGCGACCGCGTCCGGATGGCAGCGTCCTTCGGGGCGGTCATGGGGGGGTGTCTTCATGTCCGGCGACGCTTTCGGCGACGTCCCGTCGTCGAGCTGAGCGAGATCCTGCGCGACGCCGTCCGCGACCTCCTGTGCTAGCGGGCCCGCGCCCCGTCCACTACGAGACTGACTAACATTGCGATGGACCGCTCGATACCGATCTCGTCTTCGGTGGTCATGTGCAGAGAAGCTTGCACGAGTCCACCGAGGAACAACATGCGAGCACTGAGATCGGTGCGCAGGTTGCCAGCATCTTCGGTGCAAGTCCGACTGACGCCGTTCGAACCGGAGGAGTAACCCCTTTCATGCGTGCCCTTGCCACCTGGTGTGTCCGACATCGCCGTCTGGTCGTTCTCTTCTGGATCGCCGCCCTGGTCGTGGTCAGCCTCGTGGCCAAGGGCGTGGGCTCGGACTACTCGAACAGCTTCACGCTGCCCAAGACCCAGTCGACCGATGCCATCCAGTTGCTCCAGGCAGCCTCGCCCAAGGTGTCGGGTGACGTCGAACAGGTCGTGTTCCAGACATCCGATGGCGCCCACGTCACCGATCCCGCCATCAAGGCCCGGATCGACACCATGGTGGCCAAGCTGGCCAAGGTTCCCCACGTCTCCAACATCGTCTCGCCCTACCAAGCCGAAGGTGCTGCCCACATCAGCAAGGACGGCACCATCGCCTTTGTGACCGTCACCTTCGACCAACAGGCGCAAAACCTCCCGACCTCGTTGGCCAAGACCTTCGTCAACACCGCCGAGACGGCGGACAGCGGCCAACTGCACGTCGCCGTGTCCGGCCAGCTGGGCGAAGCATCGAACAAGGCGTCATTGGGGGGAACGGGGCCCGGGATCCTCCTCGCCGCCGTGGTCCTTCTGCCTCGTGTTCGGGTCCCTCTTCGCCATGGCCCTCCCGCTGATCTCGGCCCTGGCCTCGCTGGGAACCGCCATTGGCCTCATCGGCCTACTCAGCAACGTGATGAAGATGCCCGAATTCGCCAGCACGCTCGTGGTCCTGATCGGTCTCGGTGTCGGGCGTCGACTATGCCCTCTTCATCGTGACCCGGCACCGCCAGGGCCTCCTTGCCGGCCGGGACACGGAGGACGTCCATCGTGCAAGCGGTGAACACCTCGGGCCGGGCGGTCCTCTTCGCCGGGATCATCGTCTGCATCGCCCTACTCGGCATGTTCGCCCTGGGTGTCAGCTTCCTCTACGGCCTGGCCGTCTCCGCCGCGCTCGGGGTGGCTCTCACCATGATCGCCGCCTTGACCCTGTTGCCCGCGCTGCTCGGCTTCATCGGACCACGGGTACTCTCGCGGAAACAGAAGCGAAGCCTGGCCACCGACGGTCCCCGCGTGGTCGGCTTGGGCTCCAAGGGTTTCTGGCCGCGATGGGCGAATTTCGTGAGGGACCGCCCGATCCTCCCCGCTCTTGTTGCACTGGCCGCCGTGGTGTTGATCGCCCTTCCCTTCTTCTCCCTGCGCCTCGGCTCCTCGGACCAGGGCAACGACCCGGTGGGGACGACCACCCGCCAGGCCTACGACATGTTGGCCGAGGGCTTCGGCCCGGGTTCAACGGCCCCCTGCAGGTGGTCTCCGTGGTTCACGGTCCGCCGGACCAGGCCGCGCTGACTCGGGTGGTGGCCGCAGGTCAAGACCCAGCCCGAACGTGGCCCAGCGTCTCGGCTCCGGTCCTCATCCCGGAAAAACCGGTGGGGAAGTGGCCATCTTCAACGTCTACCCGGACAGCGCGCCCCAGGACGCGGCCACGACCACCCTCGATCAACCACCTGCGCACACCAGACCGTGCCCGACGCCGTGTCGGCCATTCGTCGCTGACCGTGCTACGTCGGTGGCTCGACCGCGATCTTCATCGACTTCGCCCACGTGCTCTCGGCCAAGCTCCCGCTGTTCATCGGCCTGGTCGTCCTGTTGTCCGTTCCTCCTGCTGGCCCGTGGTGTTCCGAAGCCTCGTCATCCCTCTGATCTCGGCGGCGATGAACATGCTCTCGATCGGGGCCGCCTTCGGGATCCTGGTCGCCGTGTTCCAGTGGGGCTGGCTGGGTTCGGTCTTCGGGGTCAGCCGCGCCGGTCCCATCGAGGCCTTCTTGCCCGTCATGCTCTTTGCCATCCTGTTCGGGCTGTCCATGGACTACCAGGTCTTCTTGGTGACCCGCATGCACGAAGAGTGGATAAAGACCGGCGACAACCGCATGGCTGTGCGCAATGGACTGGCGGCTACGGGAAAGACCATCACCGCCGCGGCGCTCATCATGATCCTGGTGTTCGGATCGTTCATCTCTCGGCGGCGAACGGGTCATCAAGGAGTTCGGTCTGGGATTGGCCGGCGGCATCCTGATCGATGCCGTGGTCATCAGGATGGCCATTGTGCCGTCGCTGATGATCCTCATCGGCAAAGCCAATTGGTGGTTCCCCCGTTCCACTCGATCGCGTTCTCCCGCACATCGGCTTCGAGAAGACCGAACCGGTCACCCCGGTCGGGAGCGGCGAAGAAGCGGGGCAGCGGGGGCGAGAAGGCACAGCCGGTGGGGGCGAGCCCTGCCTCGTTGATGGAGGTGTGACCGAGAGATCAACCGATCCACCTTCCCCCGTTCGCATGGGAGGGATACCGTCGATCAGTGGCCATAACGCACCATTCGGATCGCGGCGGCGGAAGATCGGCCACGGTCCGCTTGGCCCGGGTCGCAACCAGGACGGTGGGTGGTCTGGGGACCTACCAGGTCGGATTGGATGATCAGGCCGTCGGGGGCATCAAGGCAGGCGAGGTGAAGAATTTCGCCGTCACCCCGGGCGAGCACCGGGTAACAATCAGGGTTCCCCATCGCCAAGCGGTGGCCGACGTCACCTTCGACGTGCACGAGCGGGAGATCATCTTCCTTGAGTGTGCTCCACGGGGCGGCCCGTTCAGCGCCTTGCTGCGGTTGGTACTTCGAGGCCGCCGGACAGTGGATCTCTATGCGTCGGAATGATGCCGTGGAACCAGGCGACCGTGGCCTATGGAGGGTGAGGACAGCCAACCATGCTCGGTGGGCTCCGGAGCTCTGAACCCCCCGTGCGGCTCAGAAGGCGAAGAGATGCCATCCAGCGTACGCCCAGGCCACGACGAGCAGGATGTTCGCCACCCTTGGTCGTGAGATCAGCCGAACGAACTCCTCGGCGTTGGCCAGGCGACCGTGGGATCGCCTGGCCGCCAGGTCGACCAGCACGCACACGACGACGAGGCCGACCCCAGAACGCCACGCCCACGGCCCGGCTGGACGGGAGGGCCAGTGCGGGCACGAGCGCGGGGTGTTGTGCGCCCACCGCCGCCGAAGTCGGCGATGCACCCTGAGATGCCCGGCGGGACGGTGTGGCCGATTGCCAATCGACCGGCGCCCTGGCCCGAGCCGCTCCGTAGCCCAGTCCGACCAGCATCCACACCAGCAACAGGGCAGCTGCGACGGGTCGGAACGCCTGGGCCAACGCGCTGACCGTCAAGTGCGGTTCGTGCGGGCCCGTTTGGATTCCCAGTACCTCCCAGACCACCACGATGAGGACGAGGGCCAGCCACGGCGATACCCCACCGAGCGCATTGGTGCGGCCATGGCCACTCGGTCGCGGCCAGTGCGTATCGACAGGGGGGAGGTGCACGGAGAGCCGGCGATGGTGCCGGCCACGCCACAGCAGGACATCGATGGCGACCACGAAGGCCAGTGACACAACCCACATGGCCAGGGCAGCAGTGGTGGATCGATGCAAGCTGCTCGCCCATCCGCACCACGCGCACAGGACGACGGCCAAGACGATGCCCGGGGCTATCCGATCGGCGCGCACCACTGCCATCGTCTCACCGAAACGGGGCGTGGGGCGGGAAGTCCACGGTTTACTCAACCCGCTCCCAGACGAAACAACCTACCGGCGGAAGCTGTTTGCGATCAGGGACCGGATGAGTCCTTGAACCGCCGCTGGAGGGCGTCCAGGCGCTGGTCCCAGCGATCGCCGACCTCGGACAGCCAGGTGGCCGCCTGGCCGAGACCTCCGCCCACTACCTGATAGCGCACCTCACGACCCTGGCGCTCGCTGACCAGTAGGCCGGCGGCGGTCAGTGCGGTCAGATGCTTGACCACGGCCTGGCGCGACATCGGGTATCCCGTGGGCCAGCGCGGTGGCGGTCAGCGGCCCCTCGCTGGCCAGCTGATCCAGCAGTCGCCGTCTGGTCGGGTCAGCCAGCGCGGCGAACACACCACCGGCGTCCGCTTCTTGGCGGCTCTGCCGGCGGCTCAGCGGGTGCCAACGGCAACGGGTGCGTTGACCCTGCTCCACACGCCGACCATAGTGGTCGTCCATTGCCGTCCAGGTCGCCGCCGCCGAGTCGCACGCCGTGCCCGACTGGCACGTGCGTGGACAGGGTCGTAGCCGGCTGCTTGGTGGGGACCGGCCGTTCGATGATCGGTGAGGCCCGTCCCGTCTCCGTCAGGTTCGAGGATGTAGCTGACCTCCGAGGTCTCGCCGTCCGCCTGGCCCTCGGGCCACCAGCTGAATCGCAGATGCTGGTCGGGGACCACCACGTCGACCCGGCCCTCCCGGACCGTACCGTCGTCCTCGAGGAACCGGGCCCGGCTCGCCCGGACTGAGGTCCCAGTCCACCTCGGCCCCGAACCAGGTCGAGAGGGCATCGGGATCGGTCAAGGTCTCCCATACGTGCTGGGGATCGGCTGGGATGAATACCTGTCGCTCGAGCATGCGGGACCCTCCGGTCGCTAGCTTAGTGCAACTACAGAGTTGCACATCTGGTCTGACTATGCCTAACGTGCAACCAGTAAGTTGCAGATAGTGAGGAGGTCACCATGAGCTACCTCGTTCCGACCGTTATCGAGCAGTCCGCAAGAGGCGAGCGGGCCTATGACATCTATTCCCGGCTACTCAAGGACCGGATCGTCTTCCTCGGCACCGAGATCAACGACGCCAGCGCCAACCTCTTGACCGCCCAGCTCCTCCCCTCGAGGCCGAGGACCCCGACAAGGACATCTGCCTCTACATCAACAGTCCAGGCGGCTCGGTGACCGCGACCCTGGCATCTACGACACCATGCAGGTCATCCGGCCCGACGTGTCGACGGTTGCCTCGGATGGCGGCGTCGGGCGCGCGCGGTGCTCCTGGCCGGCGGGGCCGCGGGCAAGCGACTGGCGCTGCCCAACGCCCGGGTGCTCATCCACCAGCCCCACGGCGGCGCGCAGGGTCAGTCGTCGACATCGAGAACCAGGCGCGCGAGATCGCCTTCCTGCGCAGCCGCATGGAGGAGATCCTCGCTTACCACACGGGTCAGACGAAGGAGCGGATCGCGGCGACACCGATCGGGACTACATCCTGGGTGCTGCCGACGCGATCGAGTACGGCATGGTTGACGAAGTACTGGAGCACCGGCAATTGCGTGCGGCGCCGGCCGCAGCCAGCTGAGATTGTCGACACCACCATTAGCCCCGGTTGTCTCGCCCGAGGGTGATGCCCGCCTATCGTTCGGGCGTGACTCGACGAAAGACCTCGACGAACCGATACGAACTTCTGACGTGCTCATTGCAGGACCACGTCTTCGTCGGGATCGATGCGGCCACGGTGACCGCCGCCGACGCACTGGTGGTCCGGGAGGCCGACGGCCTGCGGTGGCATCGGTGCCTCCGATGCGACGCCTGGGTGCCCCGGGAGCGGCCGACCCATCCGGGCCAGGCTTCCGTTCCCACCCGTGACGAAATCAGTGTGCCCGAACGGGGGCCGATGCTCCGCGATCGGTACGTGCTCCGCCTGATCGCCGTCGAGCGCGGTGTCCACGTTGTGCTCTATGGATCCCTGGCCATCCTGTTCTTCATCTTCAGCCGCCACCACACCACCGTTCAACACGACTACAACGAGCTGATGAACGACCTTTCCGGGGGTGATCCGGCCTCGATCCAGCTCCGGGGTGTCTTCGGCCACTTGAAGAACCTGTTCAGGTACACCCCACACGCCCTTACGAGCTGGGCATCGTCCTGACGGTCTATGCCGCCCTCGAAGCGACCGAGATGGTCGGGCTCTGGTGGGCCAAACGATGGGCCGAGTACCTGACCCTGGTGAGCACAGCCCTCTTCGTCCCCTTCGAGGTCTACGAGATCACCGAAGGGGTCAGCGCACTGAAGGTGATCATCCTGGTGATCAACGTGGCCATCGTGGTCTATCTGTTGGTGGCCAAGCGATTGTTCGGGATCCGAGGTGGCCACCGGGTCGAACGGGAGCGCCGCCTTCAGCTCAGTGGGTGGGGCGCCCTCGAGCGATCGACTCCCGGCTTCGAGGCGCAAACGCCGACGCCGGAGCTCACCACGTGAGGCCGAGGGTCTCTCGCATGGTGGCCTCGAACGAGGCGTCGTCGAGCTGCCGGCGCACGGCCAACACCGTCTCGGCGTCTGCACCGACCTCCACGCGGAGCGGCGTGTCCGGATCCTCCAACGCGTCGGCGATGGCGGTGGCAACGATGCTCGGATCCGATCGCCCCGAAGGTCCGGTCAGTGTGGTGGAGACGTTGTCCCACTGCTCCCAGAGCTCGCCGTAGGCGTCGGGTCCCCGGTGCTCGCCGGCGTCCTTCATCCCCGGTGCGATGTAGCCCGGCTCCACGATGACCACACGGATCCCGAAGTGCCCGAGCTCATAGTGGAGGGTCTCGGAGATAGCCTCCAGAGCGTGCTTCGACGCGGCATAGGCACCCTCGAGCGGGGTGGGAATGCGTCCTTGCACCGAGCTCACGTTGACGATCACGCCGCTACCTCGGGATCGCCATGACGGGAGGACCGGCTGCAGAAGCCGAAGGGGCCCTATGGCATTGGTGTCGAGGGCGTCATGGAGACGGTGCAGCGGATAGTCCTCGAGCGGCCCCTTGGTGGAGATGCCGGCATTGTTCACGATGGCATCGAGCTCGCCACACACGTCCAGAGCTCGCCGGATCGACTCCTCATCCCGGACATCGAGCTCGATGCGCTGCGATGCCTCGACGATGTCGAGGTCCCGCGTCCCGGGCGGTGGCCACCACCTCGTGACCGTGGGCGGTCAGCTCTTTGGCGGTGGCCTCACCGATCGCTCGGGCAGCTCCGGTAATCAGCACGCGCAGGCCGACGAGTGTAGGGAAGGCCGGCGGCCACGCGACGGCGTACGATCGATGACCGACCACGACGAGGGAGTGACCATGAGCGCCGAGGCCAATCGAAAGCTGGTGACCGACTTCTGGAGTGCTCTGTACCAGCGCGACTGGGACCGGGTCGAAGGGTTCTTCGCCGCCGAGTCGCAGTACACCGACATGCCCACCCCCCCCGATGAAGTGGCCGTGGGGCCCGAGCAGATCCTCTGCTCGACTGCGGCTGGGCCTCGAACGCATCAGTGAGTACGAACACGACCTCAGGCTGATGGTGGCCGAGGGCGACGCAGTGGTCACCGAGCACACGGAGACCTGGCACTGGCCCACCGGCGAGGTCGTCGCCCTGCCGTTCGTCTCGGTTGAAGAGGTGCGCCACGGCTCGATCATGCGGTGGTGGGACTACTGGGATCTCCAGACGCTGATGAACGGTGCGCCGGCCTGGTGGATCGAACACGTTGCCCAGGGGTACGCCTGAGCAGGTAGAGGCGGTACTCAGGCCACGCGTACCTGGTGGTCCTGGACCGTGACCACGTCTCCTCGGTGCAGCTGGCGGCCCCTCCGTCGTTCCGATTCGCCGTTGACACGGACCGACCCGTCCTCGAGGAGGATCCGGGCATCCGATCCTGAATCGATGAGATTGGCCAGCTTCAGGAACTGACCCAAGCGGATCATGTCGTCGGAGATGGGTACGTCGAGCACACCACCATCATGCCCTGCGTCTCCGCCTGGGTCCGGCGCCCATGACGAACGGGATGAGACGAGTCGGTCGGACTCGGGCGCCATTTGGGCCTACGCTGGTCAACCAGCGCCTCACCGTCCAGTCGTTCCCTAGCCTGATGGTTGAGCCCAACGCCGTCGTCGTCTCGTGATCAAACCATGACCCCATCCCGCACCTCACGTGCTCATCCTGTCCGATGATGGGGCGTTTAGGCACGATGGGCATCGGGCATCGTCAGCCCATGACGCTCGCCGCCCTCTCGGCTCCGGCCACGACGACCGAGAGTCGGCTCGAGTCTCGATTGCAGCTGGCCCTAGTGGCCGGTTCTGACGCACTCGACGAGCTCGTTCGACGCTGACCCGGTCGATAACCGCGACGGCGCACTGACCTTGGCCGTCATCCACGACCTCTTCGTCGCTCCGCTCGACAGCGTGCGTGATGCCGCCGTCTACCAGCACCATCGGGCCGTGGTGACCCTCAAGGACCGCCTGGAGTCCGACCTGATGGACCGGGTGCAGGCGTTGGTCGAGGGTGTGGCCAGGTTCAGGGACGAGGGCGCCGTTGAGGCGATCCGGTCGCTGGCCGCCCGGGACATGGTCCCTTCGGTCTACCGGTGGGTCGCCGCTTCAGCCAGCTGGGCCGGGCTCCGAGCCTTCCTCGAGATGGAAGGCGGCCCGGACGGAGGCTTCGACGACCTCGTCGCCATCGGCCAGATCGGATTGCTCGGCGAGCCCAAGCTGGAGTTGGCCAGGAACTACTGGGACGAGATGGGGCGCGGATCCCCCGGCAACGTCCATACCCACCTGCAGCACCGGATGGCCGCTGCGGTCGGATTGGGTTCGACCCCCCGTTCCCTGTTGCCCATCGAATCGTTGGATCGGTCGTTGCTGTCGACGATGTTGGCCACCAACCGTCGGCTGCAGCCCGAGTTGGTCGGCGCATTGGGGCTCGTCGAACTTCAGGCCGGGCCGCTCTGTCGAAGCGTCGTTCGGGCCATGCGTCGACTCGATGCCAACGAGGATGCGTTGGCGTTCTACCAGGAGCACGCGGTTGCCGATCCCAAGCACGGCAAGGCATGGCTCAACCACGTGGTTCGACCCCGTCCACCGATCCGTGGTGGGCGGCGGGCATGGTACGAGGCGCCCGTTACCGCTCGGCGGTGAACGCCGCCTTCTTCGACCTGGTGACCGATCGGGTCAACCGCGGCTTTGCCGGCACCCGCCCGGGAACCGCGGCAACGACGAGCCTCCTTCCTGGCCACAAGCCATGAAGATGAAAGGACGACCGCCAACCGGTGTTGTGCTGGCCCGTGCCGTGGACGGCCTCGAGCGTTTCGAGTTGCTCGACGGGATTGCCGATCCCATCCGCCGACGGGCGAAGCATCTGCTGCGCTCGGATCGCATCCGTACCTGGCCAGCGGCACCCCTCCCGGACACCCGGCCCATCCCGTCCTGGTCGACCTGCCCATCGGCTTTTGGACGAGTGCGATGCTGCTCGACTCCACCGGACGGGGTCAGCGACGGGGCGCCCGATGGCTGATGGGCATCGGTGTGCTGTTAGCCCTCCCGGCGATTGCCTCCGGGCTGTCCGACTGGTCTGACACCGATCTGGCCGAGACCCGGGTCGGGCTGGTGCATGCCGCGCTCAACACCACGGCGGTGGGATGCTTCACCATGTCCTGGTGGGCCAGGCGCCGGGGAGGACGGGCCGGCCAGTGCTGGTCGCTGCTGGGGGCGACGGTGGCCACCGGAGCGGGCTGGTTGGGTGGCCACCTGGCCTACAACATGGGCGTGGGCGTGGACACCAACGCCTTCGAGGTCGGGCCGGCCGACTGGACGAAGGTGTCCGGCAAGATAGACCCGAACGGCGGCGTCAGCGGCGGGATCGTGGACGGTGTCCGGGTCGTTGCCGTGCAGACCGGAGGGACGGCCCGCGTCCTGGCTGGTCGGTGCTGCCATCGTGGTGGCCCGTTGCACGAAGGCCACCGTCGGGGAACTGTCTCGTCTGCCCCTGGCACGGCAGCCAGTTCGACCTCGATTCGGGCGTGCCGGCCAGAGGGCCGGCGTCGATCCCCCAACCGGTCTACGAGGCCCGGATCGAGGACGGGGATCTCGAGGTGCGGCGCCGGGAGCCTCGGGCCCTGCGCCAGCGCTCCGTACGCCCCGGCCGAGGCGACTGAGCTCCGCCCGGTCCATTCGCCGTCGTGCCCGTGCTCATCGGAACGTCGGGATGGCAGTATGCCGACTGGCGTGGGCGCTTCTACCCGCCGGGCCTGGCCCAGGCCCGTTGGCTCGAGCACTACGCGGACCGGTTCCGGACGGTGGAGGTGAACAATGCCTTCTACCGCCTCCCCGATGCCTCCACCTTCGAGGCGTGGAAGGACGAACCCCCGATGACTTCATCGTGGCGGTGAAGGCCAGCCGCTATCTCACCCACGTCCGGCGGTCTGAAGGATCCCGCTGAGCCCGTCCACCGTCTCGTGAGCCGCGCCGAGCATCTGGGAGCCAAGCTGGGTCCGGTGCTTCTTCAGCTCCCGGCCAACTTCCGCATCGATCTCGAAGCCCTCGACCAGACGCTCAGCCTCTTTCCTCCCGGGACGCGCATCGCCTTCGAGCCGCGCCAGATTCCTGGTACACCGACGAGACGGCAGGCCTCTTGGCCCGACACGGAACCACGTTCTGTCTGAGTGACATCCCGAGCCGCCGCTCCCCCCAGTGGCGAACGACGGATTGGGGCTACCTCCGATTCCACCAAGGGAGGGCCAGCCCCGCTCCGTGCTACGGGCGTACCGCGCTCCGGTCATGGGCGGAGCGACTGGCCGATCGGTGGTCCTCCGATGACGACGTCTACGTCTATTTCAACAACGACCACGGGGGATGCGCCGTCCGTGACGCACACCGGTTCGCCCTGGCCGTGGAGCGGGTCGGCCTCGAGCCGTCTCGAGTCCCCTCGGCCCGGGAGGCTCCGGTGGTGCATCCGAGTAACAGAGGAGTTGGCGACCTTGGCCGCTCGCTCCTTGGGTGATCGTGTGCCCGACGAGGGGGCGGACATGTTCGACCGGCGCTGCTGGCGGGTATGCCCTTGGGGTGATGGACTCGGGGGGAGCGGAGCAGGCCAACGACGGTAGACACGAGTCCGAGGACGAACGCATCGATCGGAACGTGGCCGAGCTACTCCAAGAGCTGCGGGTGGCCAGCTTGGGCGTCCAGGTCCTGTTCGGGTTTCTGCTCTCGCTGCCCTTCACCAACCACTTCAGCCGGCTCGACCACCCTCAACGGGTTCTGTACCTCGTGAGCCTGCTCCTAGCCGTCGGGGCCACCGCCCTGCTCACCGCCCCGGTGGCCTATCACCGGATCGTGTTTCGCCAGCACGAGAAGGGCAGGCTCCTGGCCGTGTCCAACGCGCTTGCCCTGAGCGGATTGGCCACCGTGGGCCTGGCCCTGTCCACTGCTGTCTGGCTGGTGGTCAGCACCGTCGCCACCGGTGCCGTCGTGCCCATCCTGTCCTCGATCATGCCCGTCGTCTTCATCGGCCTCTGGTTCGTCCTGCCGCTGACCGGGCGGATCCAGCGATCGCCTCGGTAGGGCGGTGGGCTCGCCCGCATCCGTTCAACCCTGGGTCACCAGATGAGGGAGGGGCTCGGCCTCCGGCGGAGTCCGGGCTTCTCCCGGCGCCGGATCATGCTCTTGGAGCGCGCAGATCAGCGCCACGGCCACGATGAGCCCGACGGTGCTCTCGGACACGTTTGCCCAGGTTGAGCGCCAGCCGTGCCCGCATGTTCGCCACGCTCCACCCTCGTGAGCCGGTGCTTGTTCGTTGGGCGACCGAGCCGGTCCCGGGGTGGCGTAGCCTTCGACAAAGCACTTCAGTCAATTGGGAAATGGACCAGTGCCGGTTTCGCCATCCATCGAGATGGGCACTGTCCAACTCAGCTCGAGGGGAGCGAGGTTGATGTACGGGATGAAGCCGCGGGCGGGTAGACCAAGCGGGGCCAGAGTCCGAGCGAGGAAAGTCGGAGCGATGAAGGACAGGAGATCATGGAGCTGACCTTTGAGATCAACGAACAGGTCATCGGCGGGGTGCCTGTCGTTGCCGTCGCCGGAGAGATCGACGTCGCCACGGCGCCGACGTTGGCAGAGCACCTAGGCGTCCACGAGGCGACGGGGGCGGACGTGGTCGTCGTCGACCTCCTCGGCGTCTCCTTCCTCGACTCCACCGCACTCGGCGTGCTGGTGGGGTCGTTCAAGCGGTTACGCGAGTCGGACGGGACCCTCAAGCTGGTGATCGCCGAACCCCGGATCCTCAAAGTGTTCGAGATCACCGATCTCGTCAGGGTGTTTACCATCTTCGCCACCGTGGACGAAGCGCTGGCGGGATGAGCGACTCGGTCACGCTGTCGCTTCCGGTACGGTCCGAGCTCCTGGTCCTGGCCAGGATCACGGCGGCCACCATGGCCTCCCGGGCCGACTTCGACATCGAGGAGATCGAGGACCTCCGCCTGGCCGTCGACGAACTGTGCCTGTCGGTGGTGGGGGGAGCGAGGTCGGGGACGGTTCGCCTCGAGTTCTCCGTGGACGATGCCACCATCGCCATCACCTGCGAGCTCGATCGGAGCGGTGAGCCCGATGACGGCGAGGGGCCCGGGGAGCCCGATGACTTGTCGATTCGGCTGATCGAGGCCCTTGTGGACGAGCACGGCCGAGAATCCAGCGACCGTCGTCGACGAGCGTGGCTGTCCAAGCGCAGGAGCAGGGTTGAACACTGATGGCCGATGATGCCCGGCGGCCACCGCTGCCCCGGGAACGATGGGTCGAGTTCGCTGCCTCCCGCGACGAGCGGTTGCGGGACGAGTTGGTCACCGAGCACATTGGCCTGGCCCGGCGACTGGCCCACCGGTTCGCCAATCGGGGCGAGCCCTACGACGACTTGGTCCAGGTTGGCTCGATCGCGTTGATCAAGGCGGTCGATCGCTTCGACCCCGAACGCGGGGTGGAGTTCACCACGTACGCCACCGGAACGGTCATCGGCGAGCTCAAACGGCACTTCCGGGACAAGGGCTGGGCCGTGCGAGCACCCCGACGCATCCAGGAGCTGTATTTGGAGCTCGGGCACACCATCGACGCGCTCTCCCAGGAGCTGGGTCGGCCCCCTACCGTTCCTGAACTGGCCGAGTCGATCGGGGTCTCCCAAGATGCGATTCTCGAGGCAATCGAAGCCGGTCAGGGTTATCGCTCGTCATCGATCGATGCACCCGGCCAACGGGATGAGACCTTGGCCGACCGATTGGGAGCCGATGACGCAGAAGTTGCCGTGGTCGACGAACGCTCGGTGTTGGCCCCGGCGCTGGCGGCCCTGCCCGAGCGCCAGCAGGAGGTGGTTCGGCTTCGGTTCGTCGACGGGCTGACCCAGTCGGAGATCGCTGCCCGCGTGGGTATCAGCCAGATGCACGTCTCCCGTCTGCTGGCTCAGAGCCTGGCCCGGATCAGGGAGAACCTCGCCGACGAGCGCTGATCCCGCACCGGTGCTCGGCCAATCGGGTTTGATGCTTCGGGTGTCCGGGTACCTCCTTCTCGAGTGAGGAGGTGTGCCAATGCGAGATCGCAACACAACCGCCGGGTCGGTGGCATCGGAGCCATTGGGGGGCCATGGAGCGCCTCCCGTCTACCGCTCCGGCCGGGTGTGTGCCCATGAGGGATGCGACGCGCGGCTCTCCATCTATAACGGTGCGGACTGCTGCGCCCTCCACGACATGTCGGCCATGTCTTCGCGGCCGCCTCGTGGGTCCGCCCGTCGTCGACGTGACAGGGGCCGGTTCAGAGCCAACGCCGCCTGAACCCGGTCGGGCCGAGTTCGTCCGACTCGACCTCACCGCTGTTCGACACCGACTTGAAGGCTTCCGACCCGATTTAACGGCTATGGCTCGACAAGATCCAGCTCGCACCACACCGTCTTACCGTGACCGATACGGGGCCGCATCGTTCCCCACGCGGCCGAGAGCGACTCCACCAGGGCCAGGCCCCTACCGCCCTCGGCCGTGACGTCGCGGTGCATCCGCCGTGGCAGCCGACTGGAATCTCCGTCGGACACCTCGATTCGCAACCGTCCGCCGCGCACGCGCAGGGTGAGCTGGCTCGGCCCGGCGTCGGCGTGAATGACGGCATTGGTCACCAACTCGGTGGCCACCAGGCTCGCTACTGGTTCGAGCTCGCTGAGCCCCCACCCGGACAGGGCTTCGCGGACCGCGGCCCGGGTGCAGGCGGCGCTCGAGGTGTCGTCGGGTAGGGGGATCCGGAGTTCGACCTCGTGGATGTTATCCATACCGCCCGATCTGCCGGAGGAAATCCAGGTTTCACAGCGGCGCACCCCCGTGCGCCGTCCCCACATCGATGGCGCGGACGCCCCGGCGGCGCCTCACTCCCACCTGTCTGTACCCGTTCTGAATCAGAATCAATCGTCGATCGCGGCCGTGTTCGGATGGCCTTTTCTACTGGGGCGCCACCTCGCCGGGCCCGGCCGCGACCTCCTCGCCGTTTCGCAGGTGGTCGATCGGCCTCGGTACACTCGACCGATCCGCAATGGCCCAGTCCGAAATTGCCCTGTCCGAATTGCCCTGTCCGAATTGCCCGGTCCGAACGGCCCGATTTGAATGGCCCGATTTGATTGGCCCGATTTGATTGGCCATCGAACCAACACCGTGGGAGCGAACCATGCCGGAAGATGAACGTGCAGCCGACCGAGGGCGTCTTGCCGGGACCGTAGCCCTGGTCACTGGCGCATCGAGTGGGATCGGCGAAGCGGCGGCGCGGTCCCTGGCCGTGGAGGGCGCCTCGGTGGCGGTCGTGGCTCGCCGTCGCCATCGGCTGGAGGCGTTGGCCGACTCCATCGGCGACCCGGCCCGGGTCGAGGTGATCGAGGCCGACGTAACCGATGAGGCCCAGGCCAGGGCCATGGTGGATCGCGCCGTGGCCAGGTTCGGTCGGCTGGACACGTTGGTCAACAATGCCGGGCTCATGCTGCTGGGCCCGATCGTCGATGCGCCCGTCGAGGAGTGGCAGCGCATGGTCGAGCTCAACCTGCTCGGATTGTTGTACGGCACCCATGCTGCTCTTCCGCACCTGATCTCGGCGGCCGAGGGGGGCCCCCGACAAGTGGCCGATGTCGTCAACGTGAGCTCGGTGGCGGGACGGTTCGCCCGCACGGGAAATGGGGTGTACAGCGCGACCAAGTTCGCCGTGGTTGCCTTCGGTGAGTCCCTCCGCCAGGAGGTCGCCGCCCTGCATGTCCGGGTCACCGCGGTCGAGCCCGGCGCCACGACCACAGAGCTTGCCAGCCACAACCGGCCCGAGATCCTCGAGGGAATCCGCGACACCTTCGGCGGGGTGGAGATGCTCAGCTCCGAGGACGTCGCCGACGCCATCGTCTATGCCGTCACCCGGCCGTCTCATGTGGCCCTGAACGAGTTCCTGATCCGCCCCACCGAGCAGGTGCGGTGAGTGGCGCTTCGCTCGTATCCGCCAGCTGAGCACATTCTCCGCGATCTCGACCTGGAGGTCGAGGTCCGTCCCGACGCCACAGCTTCGGCGTGGCTCCCCGTATCGCCGCACCTGCTGGCGTCCAACGGTGGAGTCCATGCCGGGGTGCTGGCCATCCTGGTCGACATCGTCGGGGGAGCCATCGCCACCCGTGTGTTGTACCCCGACCGGACGGCCACCGCCGACCTCCAGCTGCAGCTGCTTCGACCCACCATCGGACCCGAGGTCGAGGCCCGGGTGTCGGTCCTGCGCAAGGGACGGACCACCCTGGTCCTCGAGGTGCTGCTCCTCGATGCGCCCGGGGGCCGGCTCCCGGGCGAGGGCCCACCCAACGCCTGGGCCACCATGACCTACGCCGTGCTGCCCCGCACGGACGCCCCACCGCTGATGCAACCGTTGCCGAGCGAAGCCGAGCGGACGACGATCGGTCCTGCTTCGCAGTCGCGGCCGGTGCTGGAGGCCATCGGGATCGAGATGGGCGATCCCGGCTCGGCCAGCGTCGCCCTCCCCCTTGGTGCCTACGTGAGCAACACGTTCGGCGCCCTGCAAGGTGGGGTCATGGCCCTGCTGGGGGCGGCGGCGGGCAGCTCGGCCATCGAGGGCGTTCTCGGACTGCCCCGAGGAGCGGCGTGCACCGTGGACCTGCAGGTGGCCTACCTGGCCATGGGCCGGGTTGGCCCCATCGCCTCGGTGCCTGACACCGCGATGATCGACACGGACTCCGACATCGACGGGGCGCTGGGCGCGGTCATCCGCCTGGTCGACCGGGGGGCCGAGGACCGCCTGGTGGCCATGGTGCAGGTCGCGGCGGTGTCGCCGTGACCGACCTGAATGCCCAACCAGAGCGCAGCGGCCGAGCGGCCGAGTGGCCAGTGGGCAACTACCTCCGCGTGGAGCAGTGGGCCCCGCCGCCACTCGATGGTGCCGGGCGACCAACCAGGCTCATGTCCCGCGTCCCGGTCGACGACCACCTGATGGACGAGGTCGGCGGCCTCCACGCCGGCGCTCTGCTCACGGCGATCGATGCGGTTGGCGGCTATCTCGCTGGCATCGTCGCACAGCCCGATGGGATCGTCACCACCTCGTTGACGCTCCGGATGGGCCGCCGGCGCCATGTCGGCCCGCTGCTGTGCGAGGCCACCGTCCTCCGGAAGGGTCGCGCCTCGGTCGTGGTCCTGGTCTCGGTCACCGATGAAGGGAGCGGCGGTGCCGCCGTGGCGTCGAGCATCATGACGTGCGGTGTCCTGGCTCGGGAGTCGCCGGATCCGACCATCGGGCGCGGCGTGCACCACCCCATGGCCCCGTCCCAACAGGATCCCGTCTCACTGGTGGACTTCTTCGGGATACAGCCGGGGTCGGGTCTGATCACTCGCCTCGAGATCGGGGACTATCTCCGCAACACGTGGGGCATCCTGCATGGTGGAGCCATCGCCCTGTTGTCAGACCTGGCCGCGGTGCGAGCCGTCCGATCCGACACCGACACCGACGTGGCCCAGGGCGACCTCTCGGCCACGGACATGGTGGTGCACTACCTGGCGCCGGCGAGGGTCGGCCCGGTGGAAGGCCGGTGCACGGTGATGGGAGCCAGACCCGACGGCACGGTGGTCCGCGTGGCCGTGCACGACGCCGGGGTGGACGACCGCATGGTTGCGCTGGCATCGGTCACCGTCTGCCCACTCTGACCCGGAGCTTCTAACCGTCCACCGCCTCGAGCACGGAGCCGGTTGACTCCTCTGCCGGCCAGGTCACCACCTGGCCCTGGGCCACGACCGTTACCGGTGCTCCGACAGGGGCGTCGAACTCGCCGTCGGAGCGGACCACGATCAGTGGGGTTCCGATGGATCGGTCGGGTCTTATGGTGATGACGGTGTCGTGTCCGTGGAATTGATTGCGGACGACTCGGGCCGCCAGTCCCGGCCCGTCGGCGCCCTTGGACACGGTGAGCTGTTCAGGGCGCACCAGGGCGATGGCGTGTCGCGACATCGAGGCAGATCCTCCGGCTCGCACCGGCAGCAGTCCGAAGGGGGTGGCGGCCACCGAGCCGTCGACGGTGCACGGGACCAGGTTGGCGTCACCGAGGAATCGGGCGATCCCCGGATCCCCCGGGTGGTCATAGAGGTTCTGAGGGCTCCCGGTCTGGCCGATACGCCCGTCCTGGATGACGGCCACCTGTTCGGCCAGGGAGAGGGCCTCGTCCTGGTCGTGCGTCACCAGGAGCGCCGTCGTTCCGTGGTCGCGGAGCACCCGTTGCACATCGGCGTGCACGCTGGAGCGGAGGCCGGCGTCCAACGAGGAGAACGGCTCGTCGAGCAGGACGATGCCGGGCCGGATGGCCAGAGCCCGAGCGAGGGCCACCCGCTGTTGTTGGCCGCCCGAAAGCTGGTGTGGGTACCGGCTGCCCAAACCGGCCAACCCGACCATCTCGAGCAGCTCGTCGAGATGTCGGGTGGCACGCTCCTTGCGGGAACGCCGAAGGCCACGTTCCGGAGGACGGTCAGGTGGGGAAAGAGCGCACCCTCTTGCGGGACATAGCCGATGCCTCGCCGCTCCGGCGGCACGAACCGGCGCCCGTCATCCACCACGTCGTCCCCGAGGGCGATGGTTCCTCGATCAGCTCGCTCGAACCCGGCCAGCACGCGCAGCAAGGTGGTCTTCCCGCTGCCCGAGGGACCGAGGATGGCGGCCAACGAACCGTCGGTGACCGTGAGCTCGATCCCGGTCAGCACGGCATGCGACCCGAATGCCTTGTGGAGGTCGGTGACGTGCAGGCTGGTCATGACGTGCCCGATGCCCGACTGGGCAGACGGTCGAACCACCGACCCAGGACGTAGCTGGGAACGACGGCGATGGCGACCATCAGTGCAGCGTAGGGCGCGGCCGCTCCGTAGGAGATATTGGTGGAGTACGCCCAGAACTCCGTGGCCAGGGTCTGTACACCGGTAGGCACCATGACCAGGGTCAGGGTCAGCTCGGTGACGGTGGACAAGAACACCAGACAGAACGCGGCGGCGAGGCCCGGCGCCACCAGGGCGAGGACCACCCGCCACAGGACGGCGATCGGCCGTTGCCCGAGGGACCGCCCGACCTCCTCGAGCTGCACGGGGGCCTGAGCCACCGAGGTCCGCACGGCCACCAGGGCGAGGGGAAGAACAAGATGGCATAGCCCACGATGAGCAGCGGGGCGCTCTGGTAGAGAAACGGGACCGAGCGGATGGCGAAGAACACTAACGAGAGGGCGATGACCAGCCCGGTCAGGGCCTGGACGACGAACGTGCTCCGTTCCAAGAGCAGGGTGGACCTGCGCGGATGGCGTACAGAGAGGAGGGCCACGGGGATGGCCAGCACCGTGGCCAGCGCTCCGGCCGCGGCCGCGTACCCGGCGGTGTACAGCGCTGCGCTGACCAGCGAGGTCGAAGCGGGCAGCGTGGTGTGCCCGGGGTTGAACAGCCAGTAGACGATGACGGCGATGGGCACGCCGAGGGCCAGGCCGGCCAGGAGGGCGAGCCCGGCCAATGCCGGCACGTGGCTCGGCCCAGACGCAAGGGCCGACGCTGGCGGGCCACCTGGGGGCCGGTGCGGCTGACCCGCCCTCAACCCCGGGCGGCCAGATCGCCGCCGAGGACGAGGAAGCACAAGAGTACGAGGAGCAGTGACAGGCTGCTGGCCGCCGGAATGTTGTACACGCGCTCGGACTCGAAGAAGATCTCGGTGGTGAGGGTGTTGTACCGAAGGATCTCGAAGGCGCCGTACTCGGCCAGGAGGGCCAGGGATACCAGGACGCACCCACCGAGCACGGCCGGTCGGGCCTGGGCCAACGTCACCCGCCAGAAGGTGCGGGCCCGGCCCAGGCCCAAGCTGTGGGCCACCTCTTCCTGACCGGGATCGGCGCCCCGAAAGGCGGCGGCCACCGGCAGGTAGACCAGGGGATACAGGGCCAGGGTCATGACCAGCAGCGAACCCAGGAAACCCTGTATCGCCGGGGCCACCGACACCCAGCCATAGCTGGTCACGAAGTCGGGAATGGCCAGGGGCACCACGACCAGAACGGCCCAGATCCGGCGCCCGGGCAGGTTGGTGCGCTCGATGCACCACGCCGCGGCCACGCCGATGACGGCGCAGGCGGCGGTGACGGCCAACGACAGCCGAACCGTGTTCCACAACAGGTCCAGCGTCAGCTGCCGGAACAACAGGTGAGAGACAGCCGACCAGCCGCTCTGGGCCACCTGGACCAGCAGGTAAGCCAAGGGCAGGAACAACAGGAGCGCCACCGCACCACTGGTGAGCCACAACACGACCGGACGCCGGGGCCGTGCCCTCACTGCGGGAAGGGCGTGCGGGGTCGCCGCGGTCACGGTCATGTCAGGGGATCATGCCAGCTGGACCTCTTGCAGGAGGGCCACCGCGGTGGCGCCGTCCCCCAATTGGGAAATGGTCAACGGCGCCGGCTGCAGCTCGCTGAACGGCTTCTGCTGTCGAGCGGTCGTCACACCCGAGCCGATGGGGTACTCCCAGCTGTCGTCGTGAGCGATGATCTCCTGGCCCTTCTTGGACACGATGAAGGCCAGGAACTTCTGGGCTCCTGCCTTGTTCTTGCTGGAGTTGAGGACGGCGGCACCCGACACGTCCACCACGTAGCCGGCGTCGCCGGGAGCGAGGTAGGAGATGGCCGAGTGCATGCCGGCCGCACCGTTCTGGTCGAGCAGGCGGTACCAGTAGTAGCTGTTGATGATCCCGATCTCGGCCTGACCCTTGTTGACTTGGTCCACCAGGGTCTCGTTGTCGGGATAGATGTTGCTTCCCGCGTTGGCCTTGACCGCTTTGAGCCAGGTGAGTGCGGCCTGCTTGCCGTAGGTCTTGACGATCGAGGTCACGATGGGCTGGAAGTCGGTCTCGCCCTGGGCCAAGGCCAACTTGCCCTTCCACTTGGGATCGGCCAGGTCCATGACCGAGGTGGGCACCTGGCTGGCCGGAAGCTGGTCGGTGTTGTAAACCAGCACGCTCACCCGTGCGCTGACCCCGACCCAGTCACCCTTGGGTGAGTTGAACTTGGAGGGAACGTGGCTGAGCGTCGAGGCATCGACCGGGGCCAGCGCCCCATTTTCTTGGAGCTTTTGGAGCGCGGGTGAGTTCTCCGTATAGATAAGGTCCGCGGGCGAGGCCGATCCCTCCGCCAGGATCTGGTTGGCCAGGACATCCTCATCGTCGTTGCGTACCTTCACGGTGATGCCGGTCTGTTTCTCGAAGGCGGCAACCAGCTGGTTGGTGGTCTGCTCGTGCTGGCCGTTGTAGAGGGTGAGCGTGGTCGATGCCGAGGCGGAGGACGAGCCGCAGGCGGCGAGAGTGGCTCCCAACAGCACGACGCACACCAGCGCCACCAGCCGCCCCAGTTTGGACATCCTCATGTGCCTCTCACCCTTTCGCTGCTGCGATCCAACGGCCTTTATCAGGCCTGCTTGATAAGAAAGATTAGGTAAGCCGAAGTTCCAATGTCAATACGGCCTGGCTCCTGCTAGCGGGTTCCGGGCCGGCGTAGGCCGCTCAGGAGACGGCCGCCGCCGCACGTCTGTGGGACTTCAGCGAGAAGCTGATCGCCAGCACCAAGCCGCCGGTTGCACCAGAGCATCACCGACTTTTTTGTGCCATAGGCCTACTGTTCTCCGTGGCGTTTCAGCGCCTGCGTGAGGCCTTCACGTGTGATCGAACAAGGGGCGACGATGGCTGACGTGAACGTCAATACAGAATCCGATGACCTTCTCGAAGTGGTCGGCAGGTCCTGGGGCTGGGTGCTGTTCTTCGGGATAGCCAGCGTGATCCTGGGCGTTATCGTCGTCGCTCGTCCGGACGACACCATCTACGCCTTCGCCGTCGTCCTTGGCATCTGGCTGTTCGTCAGCGGGCTGGTCCGGATCGTCATGGCCATTGCCGACAACAAGAACACCGGGGGGACCCGGTTGCTGATGGCATTCCTGGGCCTGCTCTCAGTGCTGGTCGGGCTGTTCTTCGTCCGCCATACGTTCGAGACCATCGGGACGCTGGGATTTCTCATCGGCATCTTCTGGGTCATCGGCGGCCTGATCGAGTTCTTCTCCGCCTACGGTGACAAGGGAAGCCCGGGCCGGGGCTGGCGACTGGTCATGGGAGGCCTCGGGTTTGTTGCCGGTATCGTCACCCTGGCCTACCCCCACCTGACCGTGTCCATCCTGGCCACCATCATGGGCATTTGGCTCATCCTCTTCGGGCTGATGCAGGTGCTGCTGTCGTTACAGGTTCGGAAGCTCGCCGCCTGACCGGTCAACTGCTCCGAGCGCCCCGGGCCCGGAGGCGATGGATGGCGAAGACGCGATCCACCTGGGTCCGGTCAACGCCGGCCGGCTCAGTGGTTGGTCTGACGGTCGAAGCCCGGCCAGCACGAGATCGAGGTAGCGGCGGCCGGTACTAGCTGGGCACGGGTCCGAGGACCACGGTGACGCCATCAGGATCAGTGGGTTCGTGCGGGTACAGGACCTGTCGATGGGTGCTGTAGATGAAGTCGACCGTTCTGAAGGCCAGGGAGGCGTAGATCACCGTGGCGAACGAGCCGACGTCTCGGAGGGCCACGGCCACGACGGTTGAGCCGGAGAACAAGACCACGACGGTGACGACCGATATGCACAACGAGGCGATGTACCACAGCCACATGTGGAGCACCATGCGTCTCCCGGGATGACCGGGGGGGAGGCAGTCCCGGATCGCCTGGTAGGGGAACCAGAAATTGCAGATCGGGATGAACCAGCCCCCGACGCCCAGTGCTGGGCTCCTCCTCGCCGGATAGCCGAGGGCGCGGGCCATGGTGGCCGCCCGGTGCTGCCATACGAGGAAGAGGACGAAACCAGCGATGCTGATCAGGCCTTCGATGGGGGCCCAAATCCGGTATCCGACGGGAAGGGCTGTCCGAGAGAGTGAGGTCCCCGCGTTCGGGTGATCCAGACGGAACCGAAGCTGCGTGTAGGACGCGTGCAGGCTGGGCTCCGCCAGCCAGATGAGCCCTGCACCGATGACGACAAGAGCCACGTACACGAGCAGCGCACGTTTGGCCCACGGGGCCGAGTCGTGCTCGTTCTCGAACGCGGCAAAGGGGGAGACGCCGGTGAAGATCGGTTGAGCCGCCACCGGCGGCTGTGACGGCGTCGACGCGTGCTCCGTCCACCGTTGCCCGTCCCACCAGCGCCAGGCATGGTGCCCGGAGGGATCCGAGTACCATCCCGCAGGGGGAATGTTTCCGTGAGTTGTCACCGCAGGTACCTCTCCACCACGTTCCACCGGATCGCGTGCCGTCGATCGCCTCCGTGTCGCCCGGTCTGCCGGAAGCGTATCGGTGGAGGCTGGTGCCAGGGGAACGGCATGACGCAGCCGACGGCCGATCGGTGTCGGCGTTCCCTCATTGGCGAGGGAGAGCGCGCTACGGGCGCGCCGGTTAGATGGGTTCGCCTTCGCCCAACTCGCTGGTGGCCTCGCCGATCGCCTCGATCTCCTCGGAGGCAGTGAGCGGCTGACCCCCGCCGTTGTCGTGCCAGAGGACGGGCATCCGCCACAGCAGCACGGCCACGCCGACCACGCAGGCCAAGCCGCCGGACCACACCGCGAACTGTGCGCCACCGAGCTCGGCGGCCAGCCCCGTCTCGGCGTCACCCAGGCGGGGTCCGCCGGCCACCACCGCGAAGAACGTGCCCGACAGCCGTCCCTGGAGGTGATCGGGCACGGTCCGCTGTTGCACCGCTTGACGGAACACGGCCGAGATCACGTCCGCCGCCCCGGCCACGGCCAGAAGGGTCAACCCGATCCACAAGACCGGGATGATCCCGACCAGGGCGATCGATCCACCCCAGACGACGACGCATGCGGCGATGGCCCGGCCCTGCCGCCGGAACCTCGAGCACCAGCCGGTGACGAACGATCCCAGCAGCGCGCCGGCCCCGGGGGCGGCATAGAGCAGCCCGACCACGCCGGCGCCGCCGCCGAACAGCTCGGTCCCCAGAGCGGGGAACACTGCCCGGGGCATGCCGAAGATCATGGCGTTGAGGTCGATGAAGTACGTCGAGGCGAGGAGGCGCTGGCCCCTCAGGTGCCGGAAGCCGTCGGCCATCGACTTCAATCCCATCGGCGTGCCCCCTCCCTTGGGCACGAGGGACGGCAACAGCACGGCGACCACCAGGGCCACCCCGAACGTGGCCACATCGATGCCGAACACGGCGCTCAGACCAATCTCGGCGATGGCCAGACCGGCGACCGCCGGCCCCACAACCAGAGCCAACTGCTGGATCATGGTCTGCAGGGCGATGGCATTGGTCACGTCCTCGGGGGGCACCAGCATGGGCAACGCCGCCCGTCGGGCCGGCCAGTCCACCCCTTGAAAAGCGGCTGCCGCCGCCGTGCACACGAAGAGCGGCCACACCGCTGGATGGGGCATTGCCGCGTTGACCACCAGTCCGGCACTGGCGGCGGCCATGGCCAGTTGGGTGACGATCAACACCTTGCGTCGGTCGAGTGCGTCGGCGAGGGATCCGCCCCAAATGGCTCCAGCCATCAACGGCACCAACTGCCCGAGGCCGATCAACCCGACGATCAGTGTCGAGTGGGACAGGCGGTAAGCCTGATAGGAGACGGCCACGATGGTGAGCTGGCTTCCCATGCCCGACACCACCTGGCCCGACCACAACCGCCGAAATTGTTTGTGCCGCCGAAGCGGGGTGATGTCGGCGAAGACGCGGGGCACCCGGCAAACCTAGCCACCCGGGCCCGAGGTGGGTTCCCCCGTGCCGGCCGCCGCTAGTGGCCACCATTTCGAAGATTGAGACGCCCACGTCAGCGAGATATCGGGCAAGTTGGCACTTGCCGGCGTTCCATATGGTTTGCCGGGTTGGCTATACTGACTCGCATGCGTTCGACGGAGGTCACTGCGATCCGGATGTACCGGGAGGCCAACGAGCTTGCTGCTCGCGGTGCCGCACGATCGTCCGTAGCGGGCGCCCCGGCGCAAGCCGCATCCTCGTGTGATTCGAAACTCGGTCAACAGGCTCTTTCGACGTAAATCGCCAGCCATAACAGGACTGGAACCGTCGAAGAGCCGCTTCTCTCAGAAGCGGCTCTTTTGTATGTGGGCATCGCCACCGTCCGGCCGCTTGCCCTTCGATCACCGCACCGACTCACCGGGTGGAGCACCGCTTCACCAACCGCACCACCACGATGGACCCCGAAATAGGACATATCACCCGTCGAATGATCCCCAAAAGGGGAAAAAGAAAGTTGAACGCCATGTACGAACGAACCGAACAAACCGAACAAGACGAGCGACATCAGTCAAATCGTCAGCATTCCAGTCAGTATTCCGGCTGCCACCAGACCGGCACCCACGCGTGGTGCGCCGTCGATCCCGGCGACACCCACGACAAGGGCGAAGAGTCCCTGTGCGTCGGCGAGGCCGCCTGATCGACGGCGATGTCCAAGAGGTGCGCTACAGGAGGCCGCGGCGTTTGAGGTTGCGGGCGGCCACCGCTCCCGGGATGGTGGGCAGCCAGTAGGTGATGAGCCGGTACGAAGCGGCGGCGGCCACGGCATTGACCCGGTCCACGCCGGCAGCGGCCAGCCCGGCCACCACCAGGGCCTCAGGCGCGCCCATGGCCCCTGGTATGGGAACGGCGGACCCGACGCCGTTGGCCGCCACCACCACCACGACGACGACGCCGAACGGGGCGCGTACATCCAGCATGTGCAGGATGGCCACCAGGCAAAGGGCCTCCACCGTGGTGTAGAGAATCTCCCCACCGAACAGGGCTGCGGCGCGGCGAGGCCGGCGGAGCACGGCCACCAGATCGTGGAACGCCCGGGTCAGCGGGGGAAGCACGCGCCGCCGGATGCGGTCGATCCACACCATGGCCCCGACAACCAGCGCGAGGACCAGCACCGCCCCCAGGATCAGCCACCAGTCGTCGTGGTGACTGGGCCCGGTCAGGTTGATGCGGGAGGCGCTCAGCGCCGCAGCAATGGCGGCCGCCGTCACCCCCACGATTCCCGAAGCCACCGACGAGAGGGTGAACGCGCCCACCGCCGTGACCGGCTCCACGCGGAAATGGCTGAGGAAGTGATTGGACAGGGCCACGCTCCCCACCCCGTCGGGGGTGGCCACCGACGTAAAGGCCTCGGCCAGCTGCAGCTGGCTGGTGCGCAGCAAAGGGAGCGGTGGGATCACCGCACCCCGGAGCGAGAGGGCGCTGCCCAGATAGGTCAGGGCGGCCAGCACCACGGCCGGCACCGCCCAGACCCAGGTCTCGGTACGCACCCCCGAGAACTCGGTGGGCAGCTGGGCCAGCACATAGAGCATGATGACCACACCGATGAACGTGAACACCGCCGTCAACGTCCCGGCGGCACGCGCCCACCGCTTGGACTTGGGCTTGGTGGTCGGGATGGTGGCCGAGGTGACGTCAGTCATCGCTCGGCTGGTCCTGCCGCTCGAACTGGATCCGATAGAGCTCGGCGTACGTGCCCCCGGCGGCCAATAACTGATCGTGATGGCCCCGTTCCACGATGCGGCCGTGATCGAGCACCAAGATCTGATCAGCTTCGCGCACAGTCGAGAGCCGGTGGGCGATGACGATGGACGTCCGCCCCTGCAAAGCGGTGCGCAGCGCCCGTTGGACAGCCGCTTCCGATTCCGAGTCCAGGTGGGCGGTGGCTTCGTCGAGCACCACCACTTCGGGGGCCTTCAACAACAGCCGGGCGATGGCCAACCGTTGCTTCTCGCCGCCCGACAGGCGATAGCCGCGATCACCGACCACGGTGTCGAGCCCGTCGGGCAGGGTGTCCACCATGTCCAGGATCTGAGCGCCCCGCACGGCCTCGACCAGCTCCTCCTGGGTGGCTCCGGGACGGGCGTAAAGGAGGTTGTCGCGGATGCTCTCGTGGAACAGGTGGGCGTCCTGGGTGACCACGCCGACGGTGTCCGACAGCGAGACGAAGGTGGCATCCCGGACATCGAGCCCGTTGATGCGGACGGCGCCCGATCGTACGTCGTAGAGGCGCGAGACCAAGTGGCTGATGGTCGTCTTCCCGGCTCCCGACGGGCCCACCAGGGCCACCAGCTGCCCGGGCTCCGCGGTGAAGCTGACGTCGAACAGAACCTGCTGTGGCTGGGTGGCATCGAGCACGGCCACCGACTCCAGCGAAGCCAGCGACACCTCCTCGGCGGTGGGGTATCGGAAGTCGACGTGGTCGAACTCGACTCGGGCCGGACCGGCGGGTACGGCCACGGCGTCGGGCTTCTCGTCGATCATGGGGGGCAGGTCGAGCACCTCGAACACCCGGTCGAACGAGACGAGGGCGGTCATCACGTCGACCTGCACATTGGACAACGAGGTCAGCGGGCCGTACAGCCGGGTCAGGTACGCGGCCAAGGCCACGATGGTCCCGACGCTGAGCGCCCCCTCGGCCGCCTGCACCCCACCCCAGCCGTAGACGAGGGCGGTGGCCAACGAGGCGGTGAGGGTCAGGGCGGCAATGAAGAAACGGGCGTACATGGCCTGGGTCACGCCGATGTCCCGCACCCGGCCCGCCTTGTCGTCGAACGACCGCCGCTCCTGGCCCGGGCGGCCGAACAGCTTCACCAGTAGGGCACCGGACACGTTGAACCGCTCGGTCATGGTGGTGTTCATCTGGGCGTTGAGTCCGTAGGACTCCCGGGTGATCGACGACAGGCGGCGACCCACCCGCCGGGCAGGGACGACGAACACCGGCAGGATGATCAGGCTGACCAGGGTGATCTGCCACGACAGGAAGAACATGGCCACCAGGACAAGGGCCACGCTGACCAGGTTGGAGACCACCGAGGACAAGGTGTCGGTGAAGGCCTGTTGGGCGCCGAGGACGTCGTTGTTCAGCCGGCTGATCAGCGCGCCCGTCTGGGTGCGGGTGAAAAAGGCGAGCGGCATCCGGCCGATGTGGGCGAACACCTGGGAGCGCATGTCGAAGATGAGTCCCTCGCCCACCTTGGCCGAGACCCATCGCTCGCCGATGGAGAGGCCGGCACCGGCGAGGGCCAGACCTCCGGCCAAAAAGGCCAGTCCGACGATCAACCCCGTGTCGTGGTTGGGGATGCCCGTGTTGATGATGGCTCGGAAGATGAGCGGATTGGCCACGCCGATGACCGCGTCGATGACGATCAGCACCAGGAACACGATCAGGATGGTGCGGTAGGGCTTGGCAAAACGGAACATCCGTCTGGCCGTGCCCTTGGTCACCTTGACCTGGGTGATGCTGTCGTCGCGTCGGAGCGAGCGCATCGCCCCGCCGAACTGGCCGCCGGCTCCTGCTGGGCTCATAGCCCCACTCCTCGATCGCGTACCCGACGACCGGACGGCGTCGGCCCCGCGGAGCGTACCGGGACTCTTCTACCGGCAAGAACGGTACCGGGGGGAGTGGCTGATCGGTCCTAGTGGCGGGGCGGCCGGGGGAGCCCGAGGACCCGCTCGCCGATGACGTTGCGCTGGATCTCGTTGGTCCCGGCCCAGATGGACGACGCCTGGTAGTAGAGCCACGACCGCTGCCACGCGCCGTCACCGGGATTGGCCTCTGCCCCCTTCCACAGGGGTGCGGCGTCGCCGACCACGGCCATGGCCGTGTCATGGAACCGTTTGGACATCTCGCTCCAGTAGAGCTTGAGGGCACTGCCCTCGGGTCCGGGGTCGAGCCCGCGGGAGAGGCGGCTGACACTGCGGAGGTTGTGCAGCTGGAAGATCCGTATCTCCACGTAGGCCTGGGCCAGAGCACTTCGCAGTCGATCCTCGTCGAAGGCCCCGGTGGTCTCGGCCAGGCGCAACAGCTCCTCCAAGAGCTGCATATGGATGACCAGCTGGCGGGGATTGACACCCCGTTCATGCGACAGCGTGGAGTTGGCCACCCGCCATCCCTCGTTCTCGGGACCGATAAGACGGTCCTCGGGCACGAACACGTCATTGAGGAACACCTCGTTGAACTCGGCCTCGCCGGTCAGCTGGACCAAGGGCCGCACCTCTACTCCCGGGTCATGCATGTCGACGACCAGATAGGAGATGCCCTTGTGCTTGGGTGCATCGGGATCGGTGCGGGCCAGACACACACCCCAATCGGCGAACTGGGCGTAGGAGGTCCAGACCTTCTGGCCGTTGACCAGCCAACCGCCCGCCACCGGCGAGGCCCGCGTCGAGACTCCGGCCAGGTCGCTCCCCGCCCCGGGCTCGCTGAACAGCTGGCACCACAGGTCCTCTGCCGTCCGGATGCGAGACAGCCAGCGGTCCTTTTGCTCGTCGGTACCGTGGGCCAACAGGGTGGGCGCGGCCAGGTTGAGGCCGATGCGCCCGACCATCTCGGGGGCACGGGCGCGGGCCAGCTCCTCTTGCAGTATGAAGTGCTCGTTGGGCCCGGCACCCCGGCCGCCGTAGGCAGCAGGCCAGGCCACTCCCACCCATCCTCCCGAGGCGAGGGATGCCTGCCAGCGCCGAAGGAACGCCACCTCCTCGCCGAGATCCTCGAAGCGTGGAGGGAGTCCCTGTCCGTAATCCCAGGGCAGGTTCTCCATCAACCAGGTGCGGACTTCGGCCCGAAATGCCTGCTGTTCAGGGGTGGGCGTCAGGTCCACGGCGCCAGCTTGGCATACGGGACGGCGGTACCATGCCGGCCATGGATTTCGAACTGTCGGAGGATCAGCAGGCGCTGCAGTCGGCGGCTCGGAGCCTGCTCGACGACAGGGCCGATCCCCAACGGGTGCGGGCGCACCTCGCGTCGGGGCAACCATTCGACGCCGGCCTGTGGCAGGCCATGGCCGAACAGGGATGGTTGGGCGTGGCCCTGGATGAGGCGCAGGGCGGGATCGGCATGACCTGGGTGGAGGCGGCCGTCCTGTTGGAGGAGATCGGCCGGCATACCGCACCCGTTCCGTTCCTCCCGAGCTTGCTGGCCCTCACGGTGCTGGCGTCGGCCGAGCACGGCCCGGCGAACTGGGTGGCCGACCTGGTCGGCGGTGAGCGCATGGGCTGCGTCGGTTGGAACAGGCGTCCCGATGCGGTGACGGCGATCGACGCCGGCGGGCGGTGGACGCTGTCGGGCCGGCTCGGCCCGGTCGAGGGGGCGGCGGTGGCCGACGTCGCCGTGGTGGCCACGTCGAGCGGCGTCTTCGCCGTCGACCTGGCATCGGTGGGGCGCCCCGCGGCCGAGCCGGCGATGGACGGCACCCGGGTCCTCTCGTGGCTGACCTTCGACGACACGCCGGCAATCCCCCTGGAGGGAGACGACCTAGCTGTGGATCTCCTCGACCGGGGTGCGGTCGGGGCCGCGGCCGAGTTGTTGGGCGGAGCGGCACGGGTGCTCGAGATGGCGGCCCAGTACGCCAAGGACCGCGTGCAGTTCGACCAGCCCATCGGGAGCTTCCAGGCCGTCAAGCACCGCTGCGCCGACATGGTGGTCGACGTGGAGGGGATGCGCTCGAGCACCTGGTACGCGGCCTGGGCGATCGCCGCCGGCGAGCCCGACGCCTCCGTCGCTGCCTCCACCGCCAAGGTGTGGTGCTCCGACGCAGCCAAGCGGGTGATGGCCTCCGGGCTACAGGTGCACGGGGGCATCGGGTTCACCTGGGAACACGACCTGCACCTCTATATGAAGCGTTCGCAGTTCGCCGGGCTCAGCTACGGCGATGGCGCATTCCACCGCGATCGGCTGGCCGCGCTCCTCCGAGCCCGCCTGCTGAGCGGCGCCGGCGTCTTCTAGGACTGGTGCTGACGCCTTCTCGGCTTCAGTCCGCGAACCCTCCTGGAGTCTTGCCGTCGGAGAGGGCGCGGCGGCGGGTGATCCGCCAACGACCGTCGCGCTCCTCGTACTCGTCGAGGTAGCGGCCCCAATGGTCGAGACCGTGCGCCATGATCACGGCGTAGTAGCTCCTGCCGGTGGCGTGGGTGGCGTCGACCAGGTCGATTTGATGGGTGGCCACGAAATGTCGGATGTGATGGCGTCGGGCCTCGGTGCCGGCAGCCGCGTCATCCCATCCGGCTTTGGTCCCGGTGAAGATGGTGGCAATCTGCTCGATGCCCTCGAACTGTTGGACCTCCCCATCGGCCGACACCAGCTCCATGACGGCATCGTCGGCGAACAGTTGCAACATCTGTTCGAAGCGACCGGAGTCGCCGTTGGCGTTGTACCGGGCCACCAGGTCCCGGATGCTTTCTCGAGCGACCAGCTCCCAGAGTTCCATAGCCGCTCCTAGCGGGCCCGGCCCGATGACGCGCTCAGAGGATCACGCCTTTGATTTTCAGGTCCATGATGGCGTCCATGTCGAGGCCGAGCTCGCCCAGGACTTCGTCGGTGTGCTCGCCGTGTTCGGGGGCCCGGGTGAGGTCCGGCGGGGTCTCGTCGAACTGGAGGGGGGAGGGGACCATGCGAAACACCGTCCCCGATGCGGCCTCCACGTCCCGGATGTAGCCGTTGGCCAGGGCCTGGGGGTCCTCGAGCAGCTCGCTCGGGGTCTGCACCGGGGCCCAGACACCCTTGGCGTCCAACAGGATCTTCTTCCAGTCGGCAAAGTTGCGTTCGGCGAATATCTCGTCGAGCAGCGTCACCGCCGCGGTGCTGTTCTCTGCCCGTGCGGCAGCATCGATGAAGCGGGGATCCTCGGCCAGCTCGGGCCGGCCCATGATCGTGACCAGGTCGCCCCAGTAGCGGTCCGACTCCAACATGATCAGGGAGAGGAAGCGGCCGTCTTTGGTCTTGTACATGTTGACGATCGGGTTGGGCACCTTGGTGCGGTCCCCCGCAGGCATCCGCTCGATGCCGAACAGCCCGGCGGCCAAGGAGGAGGCTCCCGTGGCCCACATGGCCGTGCCCAGCAGCGAGTTGTCCACCACGACCGGCTCGCCGGTGCGCTCCCGGTGGAAGAGGGCGGCGGAGATGCCCCCGGCAATGGTGAGCCCTCCGATCACGTCGCCGAAGGCGGGGCCGGGCTGGCTGATGGGGTAGCTGCCGTCGTTGGGGTTGGAGATGATGTCGGCTGCCCCGCCCCTCCCCCAAAACGTGCACCCGTCGTAGCCGCCCCGCTCGGACTCGGGCCCGCGCTGGCCATGGCCAGAGCCCCGGACGTAGATGATGTCGGGGTTGGCCGCTCGGATGTCAGCCACGTCGACGTGGATCTTGGCTCGGGCCTGGGGCCGGAAGTTGGTCACGAACACGTCGGCCTTGGCCACCATCTGCATCAACAAGGCATGGCCCTCTTCGGACTTGAGATCGAGGCCCACCGAGCGCTTGCCTCGGTTGGGAAGCTCCATCATGTGGGCTACACCGCCGGGACCGGTGGGCACGAGGCCCGATGCGGCCAGGCCCCGCTGGGGGTCACCGCTTTCGGGGTGCTCGATCTTGATGACGTCTGCACCCCACTCGGCCAAGATGGCCCCGGCCACCGGCACATAGGTCCACGAGGCCAGCTCGACCACTCGGATACCGCTCATGATTCCCACAGGATGCTCTCCCTCTTGCTTGTTCGTGCTCGTTGAACCCTAAACCGTGCTCAGCCGACCCGCCCGACTGATCGAGCGCCCACTGCCCCCCACGGGCGGGTGTGTTCAGTCCTCGAGGCTGATGCAGTCCTCGGGGCAGTTGTCCACCGCGACCTGGGCGTCTCGCTGCTGATCGGCCGGTACGTCGGCGCCAGGTGCGCGGAGCAGGCTGTGACCCTGCTCGTCGCTGTCGAAGAGCTCGGGGACCAATGAGTAGCAGCGGCCGTGCCCGGTGCACCGCTCGGTGTCGATGACGATCTTCACGGTCGGTCATCCTACCCAGTTGGTCCCGGTGCGAGCACAGCTGTGCTCGGGGGAGGGCTCCGCTGGTACTGTGCAGTCCCAACAATGCAGTCCCAACAATGCAGTCCCAACACCCAGTCCCAATAGCTGTCCCAACACCACAGTCCCAGACACCCAGTCCCAGACACCCAGTCCCAACACCACAGATCCACCCACACCACGAGCACAGCTCGGTACGCCTGGCCCGATGGTCGGTATCGGTTGGCCGCTGGTTCGTGGCCGGAGAGGAGCAACCATGCCTGATGCCGTGATCGTCTCGGCTTGTCGGACCGCCATCGGAACCGCCCGCAAGGGCACCCTGAGCGAGACCGAGGCCTCGGTGCTGGCCCAGCCGGTGATCGAAGAGTCCCTCACCCGGACCGGGCTCGCCGCCGGCGACATCGACGACCTGATCCTGGCCGAGTCCCTCTACGGCGGCGGGGTGGTGGCCCGCTACGTCGCCGTGGTGGCGGGCATGGAGAGCGTCCCTGGTCTCGCCCACAACCGCCACTGCGCCTCGGGCCTGGCTGCGGTCCAGTCCGCCTCGGCCTCGATCATGGCCGGCATGGACAACGCCGTGATCGCCGGCGGGGTCCAGGCCTCGTCGTTGTCCCCGAGGGACAAGCGACGGGTCCCCGGTAGTGACGACTGGGAGGACTGGATGTCCCTCTCCCATCCGAGCACCCCCGAGGCCCCCGCCCTCGACATGTCCATCACCGTGGGGTGGAACACGGCCCGACAGGTCGGAGCGACCAGAGAGGACATGGACGCCTGGGCCCTCCGCTCCCACCAGCGGGCCATCGCCGCCATCGACGAGGGCCGCTTCGCCCACGAGATCGTGCCCATCAAGGTCACCACCAGGGACGGCTCGGCCGTGGTGTTCGACACCGATGAGCACCCCCGGCGGGACTCGACCGCAGAGAAGCTGGCCTCGCTCAAGCCCATCCACCCCGAGATCGAGGGCTTCTCCATCACCGCCGGCAACGCCTCGGGCGTGAACGACGCCGCCTCGGCCCTCGTGGTCACCTCGGACGCTTTTGCCGCCGACCACGGTCTTACCCCCCTGGCCACGGTGCGCTCGTGGGCCTCGGTCGGCGTCGATCCCAAAGACACGGGCATGGCCCCCACCATCGCCATCCCGAAGGCCCTCGAGCGGGCCGGGATGACCCTGGGCGACGTGGACCTCTATGAGATCAACGAGGCCTTCGCCTCGGTCCCCGTCGCCTGTGTCCGGGTCCTCGACCTCGACGAGGACCTGATCAACATCTCGGGCAGTGGCTGCAGCCTGGGCCATCCCATCGCCGCCACCGGGGCCCGGATGCTCACCACCCTCGTCTATGACCTGGCCCGCAAGGGCGGGGGCATCGGCGTGGCCGCCATGTGTGCGGGAGGCGGCATGGGCTCGGCCACGGTGATCGAGGTTGCTCCCGGCTGACAGGGGTCGGGCCGCACGCAGGTGATCGTGATCGCGGAAGACACGGGGGAACGGCAGTGAGCTTTCTGGACGAACGGGCGGACCTCGACGGCCGCGTGGCCATGGTGGTAGGCGGAGGTGCCGGCCTCGGCCGGGCCTGCGCCACCGATCTGGGTGGTGCCGGGATGCGGCTGGCCCTCTGCGACAAGGACCCAGGCGCCCTGAAGTCCACGGCGTCCGCCATCGCCGATGCGGGGGCCGAGGTGATGACCGGGGAGCTCGACGCTCGCGAACCCGAGGCGTTGGCCGCCTTCTTCGCCCAGGTCGACGAGCGCTACGACGGTCAGCTCGATGTGCTGGTCAACGTGGTGGGCGGGACCTTCCGGCAGTCCTTCGAGGAGTCGAGCCCGCGGGGTTGGGACGCCCTCATCCGGACCAACTTCACCTGGCTCCTCCACTCCATCCAGATGGCCATCCCTCGTATGAGCGCAGGTGGGGGGAGCATCATCAACATCACCTCGATCGAGGGTCATCGCGCCGCGCCGGGGTACGCCGTCTACGCGGCGATGAAGGCCGGAGTGACCAGTCTGACCCGCACCCTGGCCGTCGAGCTCGCCCCTCGGAACATCCGCATCAACACCATCGCCCCCGACTACATCCCCACCCCGGGGTTGGCGTCGTCCGTGCAAGAGGGCACGGACGAGACCCGGGAGCTGCACCGGGCCATCGCCACGCCCATGGCCCGGGAAGGCACCTTCGAGGACGCCGGAGGCTGTGCCCTGTTCCTGGCGTCCA
The DNA here is from genome assembly GCA_963781305.1 of uncultured Acidimicrobiaceae bacterium. Lineage (GTDB taxonomy): Bacteria > Actinomycetota > Acidimicrobiia > Acidimicrobiales > RAAP-2 > DASXMT01. The sequence continues at coordinate 1,200,197 of CAWAFL010000001.1, read as the reverse complement.
ACCTGTCTTCGTTCGTGACGGGAACCACGCTCCATCCCGACGGAGGCGCCATTGCGTCGTCCGGCTGGTTCAACTGGCCAGACGCCGGATACCTGAACCACCCTCCCAAAGGCGTGCTCGAGTACCTGCTCGGGTCCTGACCGTCTGGCTCTACCGGGCAGGAGCCACCCGGGCGGTGACCAGTGCGGCCAGCCGGTTGTCCATGCCCACATCGCGCACCTCGGCCCGCACCAACCCGCCGCCGATCTCGACGGCGGTGGCTCGACCGGGGCCCTGCCGTACGGCGGTGAGATACCGCGTGTCGAGGTCGAGGACAGGACGCCGGGTGAGCGACTCGGCGGCCAGCTCGCCCAGCAGGGCCACGGCACCGCCTTGGAGGCTGCCCGAAGCCTGCTGGAGAAAGGGCCCGTGCTCGATCTCGGTGACGCCGGGCTCGACGACCCGCATGCCGATGTGGTCGGGGAAGGCGACGGGCATCGACCCGGTGGTCCGCATGCCCCGGGCCACGGGTGGCGCCACGTCCTGGGGACGCGGCGAGACCATGAACGTGAGGTAGCTGTGGGCCACCAACTCGTGGCTCGACGGGTCGGAGAAGCGCACCTCGGCGGCCACGGTGCTTCGCCCCATCTTCACCACCTCGCCCGAGAGCTCCAAGCGGTCACCGCATCGATCGGACACGATGCGCACAACGATGTCGAGGGTCACGGCCAGGCGAGGTGCCGTGGCCACAAAGGCGGGAATCCCGGCCACGCAGTCGGCGATGGTGGCCAGGACCGAGGGCCGGGGCAGGGGCGTGCCCATCGACCGTAGGGCGTCGGTGATGGTGGCATCCCCGGCCATGGACATCCCGTCCTCGGACATGTCGAAGGTGAAGCCGATGTCGTTCACGAACATCGTCCGACCCCCGCCGGCCAGGGTGGCCGGGATCGCTTCCGGGTTGGGCTCTGCATTGTCGACTCTGGTCATGGCGCAGGGAGGTTAGCGGGATGCGGCCGTGGGCTCAGACCACACCGGCCGACTGCAGGGCGGCGAGCTCGTCGGCGCTGAGCCCGAGGAGGTCGCACCACACCTCGCGGTTGTGCTGGCCCAGTGCCGGTGCGGGTGCCGGGGTGGCCGGGGCGTTGCCGTCGAGGCGCGGGAATGGAGCCTGCTGGCGAAGAGGGCCGGCGACGGGGTCGTCGACGGTGACGATGTCCCCCCGAGCGGCCATGTGGGCGTCGGCCAGGATGTCGGCTGCGTCGTAGATGGTCCCAACGGGCACGCCGTGCTCGATGCAACGCGTCCTCGACCTCCTCGGACGACAGGGCACCGGCCCAATCGGCCACCACGCCGTTGATCTCATCAGAGCCGGCTGCTCGTTGGGCCAGCGTCGACCATCGGGGGTCCTTGGCCAGGTCGGGGCGGTCCATGGCCGCGCACAGTCTGGAGAAGTTGGCGTCGGACCCGGCCACGATGCAGACGTAGCGCCCGTCGGCGGTGCGGTAGTTGTCGAGGGGAGCCGAGTTGGGCAGCCGGTTGCCCTCTCGCCTGCGGGTCAGCCCGATGCGGTCCTGCCCGGCGATGGTCCATTCCAGGATGCGGAGAATGGACCCGTACAGGGGGGCGTCGACCACGCCACCCCGTCCCGTCCCCCCGTCGGGTCGGTCGCGGCGGTAGAGCGCGGCCGTCACCGCTTCGGCGGCGAACACGCCGGTGAGGTAGTCCGAGACGGTGACCCCGGGACGAACAGGGGGGCGGTCGGGATACCCGGTCAGATTGAGGAGGCCCCCGTAGGCGATGCCCATACGGTCCAGGCCTGGTCGTCGGGAGTTGGGGCCGTCCTGGCCGAACACGCTGATTCGGGCCCAGACGGCACGCCGGTCACAGTCTCGGGGTCCGACGCCCCAGGCCTCCAACGTGCCAGGCCGGAAGTTCTCGCACACCACGTCGGAGCGCGCGACCAGACGCCGGAACAGATCCTGTCCTCGGGCCTGTCGAAGGTCGAGGGTGACGCCCTTGCGGCCACGCCCCTCCACCGCCCACCAGAGCGAGTAGTCATCCGAGCCCACGTCGGTGGGGACGAAGGGGCCGATGGTTCGCATGAAGTCGCCGCCGCGAGGGTCCTCCACCTTGATGACCTCGGCCCCCATCTCGCCCAGCAGGCCGGCGCAGAACGGCGCGCTGATGCGGGTGCCGACGTCGATCACCCGCAGGCCGGCGAGCGGAAGCGGGTCCTCACTCATCTCGGTGCTCGGCGAAGACCTCTTGCATCGAGGACTTGGTCTTGCGGGCGGCCAGGGCATCGAGGGCGGTCGACGTGTTGTGCATCCAGTGGTGGGCCATGAAGTGGTACTTCCAGGACTCTTCTTTTCCCATGAGCGTGGCGGAGTTGTTGATGGTGTCCTTGACCACCTGGGCCGTGGTCGGGGGCACGAGGGCGACCCGGTCAGCCAGCTCTCGGGTGCGCTCGATGAGATCGGCGCTCGGGACGACGCGGTTGACCAGACCCAGTCGCCAGGCCTCCTGGGCGTCGATCGTCTCGCCCGTCCACAGGAACTCCTTCGCCTTGCGGATGCCGAGCTCCCACGGCTCGACCAGAAGCTCTACCCCGGCGCCGGTCATCCGGAGCACCGGGTTCGAGAAGGTGGCGTCGTCGGCGGCCATGATCAGGTCGCACATGCAGGCCAGCATCAAACCCGCTGCCACCGTCGCACCCTGGACCCGGGCAATGGTGGGCTTTCGGAACGAGTAGAGGCGCTTGCACCGCTCGTAGTACATGGTCTGCTCGTGGCGGAACTTGCCTTCCGGAGTCTCGCGCATGGCCACCCAGGGGTCGGCGCTGTCCCCGACGACGAGTGCCTTCAGATCGTGCCCGGCGGAGAAGTGCTTGCCCGCTCCGGCCAGGACCACGACACGAACCTCGTCGTCGGCGTCGGCCACGTCGAGGAAATGGTCGATACCGTCGATGACCGCGGTGTTCTGGGCGTTGGCCACCTCGGGCCGGTTCATGGTGATGGTGGCCACGTGGCCGACCACCTCGTAGACAACCGCTTCCTCGCTCATGCCCCTCTCCTTCTCCTGTCGGGTTCGGGTCGCTTGGCTTCCGTGATGGCAGCGCCCTTTCTCTGCCGGGTTCTCTGCCGGGTTCTCTGCCGGGCGGTGTGTGGCGCAGTGGTGGGGCCCGTTCCCGATGACGTTAGGCCAGAATGACTCCGGGTCGGCATCCGGAGAACGTCAGGTTTCGAATCCGGCGGCCATTGGCTAGAGTCGCCACCGTCGGTCCCAGTGCCTGGGACTCTCTCGTTTCGTGCAGTGGGGGATGTGTTGTCTGTGATCATCGATCTCTGGGTCAATGCCATGTCGGCCAGGGCGGCGAAGGCGTTCGTGGGTCAGGAGGGGTTCGGTGGCATCGAGGGCTTCTTCGGCAGCGAGGTCCAACAAGGCATGACCGAAGCGGACCTGGTGGCCGAAATGGATCGGGCCGGGGTGGACAAGGGCGTGCTCAGCACCGCCCTGTCCTCGGTCCACGACGAGCGGGTGGCCTTCGTGGCCGAGCACCGTGGCCGGTTGTTGCTGGCTGCGTCGGCCGACGATGTGGAGCACCCCCGTCAACAGAGCACTGCTGTCCGCGCCCGCTTCGCCGACGGGATCCTCGACGCCGTCCGGGTGTCGCCGCTGGTCCAGCAGTACCCGTTGAACCACGCCCTCTACTACCCGCTCTACGCCACGTGCGAGGAGCTCGGCATTCCCGTCTCCATCAACATCGGCATCCCGGGGCCGAGGGTGCGTTCCCGGTGCCAGGACCCCGTTCTGCTCGAGGACGTGCTGATCGACTTCCCCGACCTGGTCGTCATCGGGGCGCATATGGGCCACCCCTATGAGGACCTTCTGATCGAGTACATGCTCAAGTGGCCGAACCTCTACCTGTCCAACTCGGCCTACTTGGCCACATACATGCACCCGGGCCTGGTCAGGTTCATGGGGTCGAGCAGGGGCCGGGGCCGTGTCCTCTTCGCGTCCGACCATCCCTTCCTCCCCATGCACAAGGCGCTGGACGCGGCACGACAGCTGCCCCTCGGCCCCGAAGCCATGAACGACTTCCTGGGTGATGCCGCAGCCCGGATCCTCGGGGGCCCTTCTCGTGGCTGACCTGCTGCCCGACCAGCTGCGGCTGATGGCATCGACCTACCCCGGGGAGATCGGGTACCGAAACCTGGACAGCGGAGCGTCGATCACCTTCGGCGAGTGGAATCGACAGTCCAACCGCCTGGCCCGAGGACTGGCGGCGAAGGGCGTGGCCAAGGGCGACCGGGTGGCCGTATATCTCGAGGCCGAACAGATCCTGGATTGGATCGTCACCTACAGCGCGGTGCACAAGCTCGGCGCGGTGGCGGTGCCGACCAACAATCGGCTGTCCGTACCCGAGGCCCAAGCGATCTTCGAGCACGCCGAGGTGGCCGCCATCGTCACCAGCGGCGTCTACGCCGCGGCCGTCATCCCCCTCCTCGACTCGCTGCCCAGCTTGTCGGTCGTGGTCGTGGCCGGCCCGGTACCCATCGACGGCTGTCCCGATCTCGAGAGCGTGAAGAGCCCGGACGACGGATTCATCCAGACACCGACCGACGAGGACGACCTGGCCGACATCATGTACACGTCGGGAACCACCGGCACGGCCAAGGGCGTGGCCGTGCGTCACGGGGTGATCTCCATGCTGCCCAACGCCGTCCCCGAGTGGCGGGGGACGGGATGGCTCACCGCCGCTCCGGTCTTCACCTTCGCCGGACTCGGTTTCATCCACAATCCCATGAAGTTGGGAATGACGGCCCTCTACCTTCCCAAGTTCGACGTCGGGCCGTGGCTCGAAGTCGTCGAACGTGACCGGCCGACGGCGACGTTCCTCGTGCCGGCCATGGCCCAGCTGTTGATCCATGATCCGAGGTTCGAGAGGGCCGATCTGTCGAGCCTGCAGATGATCGCCCTGGGCAGCGCCCCTCTCGCTCCCGACACCCTTCATCGCCTGCAAGAGGCGGTGCCTGATGCCGCTGTCCTAAACAGCTACGGGCAGACTGAGGGGGGCTATGCCACCTTCACCATGGACCCCGAGGCTTCGCGGACGCGCCCGGGCGCGGTGGGCAAGCCCCGACCCCCGGTCGAGGTTCGGATCATCGATGACGACGGTGCCGACCTGCCCGTCGGTGACGTCGGAGAGGTCATCACCAGGTACCCCGGGAAGCACCGGGAGTACTACAAGGACCCCGTGGCCACCGCCCGCATGTGGGAAGGAGGCTGGCTCCACAGCGGCGATCTGGGCTACCTCGACGCCGATGGCTACCTCTACATCGTGGGACGGAAGAAGGAGATGATCATCCGCGGGGGGATGAACGTCTACGCCAACGATGTCGAGGCGGTCCTGCACGCCCACCCGTCCGTTCTCGAAGCGGCGGTCGTCGGTATCCCCCACGAAGTGCTGGGCGAAGACGTCGCCGCCTTCGTGACCCTGCGGGCCGGAGAGGTCCTGACCGCGGACGAGCTCCGGGACTTCGCCGCCGAACGGCTGGCCGGCTACAAGGTGCCCCGTCGGATCACCTATGTGGACGAGCTGCCCAGGAACGCCGGCGGGAAGGTGCTGAAGCGCCAGCTGGTGGACGATGTCGCCGACACCCCGGCGACGTCCGGGGGGCAGACCCCATAGGACGTTCGCAACGCCGACCGGCCGTCATGCGGCAAGGCCGCAGGACAGGGTCAAGACTCAGGACAGCACACCGCAAACACGGCATGCATGCGAGAGCAGGCACAGAGGAGGAATCATGCAGGACCACCGGTTCGATTTCGTCGTTGACGGAACGCCTGAGGAGGTCTGGGATGTGATCTGGGCGCGCACGCGCACCGGGATCGAGACCGACACGGTCAAGATCGAGATCTATCACCAGGGGGACGAGGAAGGGAACGGCCTGGTCCGACACTGCTACTTCCCCGTGCCCAAGTACCTTCTGTCCGGCGGGAAGGCGCAGTCATGGGAGTGGATCACCGAGGCGACCCGCCCGGTGTCCTGGCGGTACGACGCCATCGGAAAGCCGCTGTGGTCCAAGGCATCGGGCTGGACCCGGCTGGAGGACCTGGGCGACGGAAGGACCCGCGTGTACTTCAGGGAGACCTACGACGTTTTCAACCCGCTCATGCGGGTGCTGTTGGAGAAGCGCGTGCATGACTTCATCTCCAAGGACAACGACCGCCTGATCGAGGCGTCGCTCCATGCCTCGCTGCGCAAGCTCCATGGAGCGGCGGAGACCCGCTGACTGAACGTGCCGGTCTGGCTGGGGATGCTTGGCCCAGGACCGGATCGGGTATCAACGGCTGAAACGGGGACTCCAGCCCGGGGGGGCACCGAAGCGCTCCCGGGACGAGGGCAGGAGGCGACTGTGGCCAGGACAATCTGGACCGGTGTCATGAGCTTCGGCCTGGTATCAGTACCGATCGGGTTGTACCCGGCCGTCGAGGAACATACGGTCACCTTCCACCAGTTCGAGAAGGGCACCACGGACCGGGTCCGCTACCGGCGGGTCAACGAGCGCACTGGCGACGAGCTGGACTATGACGACATCGAACGAGGGGCGCCCACCGGTGGCGGCAACTACGTCATGGTCGACGACGAGGAACTGGAGTTCGTTGCTCCAGGCCGTTCCCGGTCGCTCGACATCCATGCCTTCGTCGGCCTGGACGAGATCGACCCGATGTACTTTCACCGGCCCTATTACGTGGGCCCAACGGGTGCGGAAACGGTAAGGACCTACGCGCTGGTGCGTGACGCCATGGTGGACACCAACAAGGCCGGCATCGGGAAGTTCGTCATGCGGGGCAAGGAGCACTTGGCTGCCATCCGCCCCTGCGGGGCGGTACTCGTCTTGGAGACGATGTTCTTTGCCGACGAGGTCCGCGATCCCGCATCAGCGATGGAGTACGTCCCCGGCAGGGTGTCAGCCCGTGGGCCGGCGCGGCAGATGGCGGCGCAGCTGATCGAGTCGATGAGCGACACGTGGCGACCGACCGACTACCGAGACACCTATACCGGTCGCCTCAACGAACTCATCGAATCCAAGCGCACGGGCGGCGAGTTCACGCCCACCGACGAGGCACCGGAACCGACGAACGTCATCGACTTGGTTGCTGCGCTTCAGGCCAGTATCGACCGCTCGTCTGCGACACGTTCCTCCCGCCGCGGGACGGGGGCGGCGTCCGAGCCCAACCGCGAGCGCCAGACACCAGCCCGGCCCGGGACAACGACGAAGAGCAGCGCCAAGAAGAGCAGCGTCAAGAAGGCGGTTGGCAAAAAGGCGGTTGGCAAGAAGGCCCCGGCCAGGAAGTCGGTGCCGAGGAAGGCTTCCTGAGTGCCGCATGTCCATGCGTGAGCTCGTCGTGCTGGGAACGGCCAGCCAGGCCCCGACCCGGCATCGGAACCACAACGGGTACTTCCTCCGCTGGGACGGCGAAGGGGTGCTCTTCGATCCCGGTGAGGGAACCCAGCGGCAGTTCCTGTTGGCGGGTGTCTCGCCCGCATCGATCACGGCCGTCTGCGTCACCCATTTCCATGGCGACCACTGCCTCGGGCTTCCAGGCATCCTCCAACGCCTGTCGTTGGATCGCGTCACGCGGCCCATCCCGGTCTTCTTCCCGACGAGCGGACGCCAGTACTTCGATCGGTTACGACATGCTTCGGTATACCGCGACGACGTGGACGTGCAGGCCATGCCGGTGTCGGTGGACGGCACGGTGTGGACGGGTCCGTCGTTCGCCATCGTCGCCCATCAACTGGAGCACGAGCCCCAGACGTTCGGCTGGCGACTGGAAGAGCCGTCCGGTCGGCGGTTCGTGCCCGAGCTCCTGGACCGGGCTGGGATCAGCGGGCCGACCGTCGGGGCGCTCGAGCAGAGGGGATGGATCGACGTGGACGGCCGGCGCATCGAGCTCGCCGAGGTGAGCAGGGAGCGGCCGGGCCAGTCGATGGCCTTCGTCATGGACACCGGCCTGTGCGACGCCGCCCTGAAGCTGGCCGCCGATGTGGATCTCCTGGTCTGCGAATCCACGTTCACCACTGCGGACGAGAACCTGGCTCGGCGGTACCGCCATCTGACCGCGGCCGACGCCGCTCGTCTGGCCCGGGATGCCGGCGCCCGGCGCCTGGTCCTCACCCACTTCTCCCAGCGCTACCCGGACAGCCGGGTCCTCGCCGACGAAGCGGCGGTCATCTTTCCTCACGTCGTTGCCGCCGAGGACCTGCTCCGGGTGCCCGTCCCTGCTCGTCGGTGAGCGCGCCCGGCTCTCCGAACCAACGAAGGTTCAGGACCGGGGCACGTCGGCCCAGGCCAGTTCCTTGTCGACCCGGACGTCCCCCGGTAGGCCGAGGACCCGCTCGGCCAGGATGTTCTTCATGATCTCGGTCGTCCCGCCCTCGATGGAGTTGGCCCGGCTGCGGAGGAAAGCCTGTTGCCGGCTGGGCGCCTCCGAGCTCCGCTGGGACCGGATCTTCCGGTAACCGGCGGGGTACAGGGTGCCTTCCATGCCCAGCAGGTCGATGGTGGCGGAGTGAATGTCCTGCATCAACTCGGTGTGGGCCAGCTTGCCGATCGATCCCTCCGGGCCCGGGGTGCCGGTCGATCGACCAACGCTGGCCCGGAGGTTGGTCAACCGCAGGACCTCGGCCCGAACCCAGAGGGCGGCCACCTTTTGCCGGGCCAGGATGTCGCCCCCTCGCTCCCGGAACAGGGCGACGAGGAGGGCGATGGCCCCTTGGCCCTGCTTGGACACGCCGCCGCCGATGAGCACCCGCTCGTTCATGAGCGTGGTCAGCCCCACTCGCCAGCCCTCTCCCACGTCCCCGACCCGGTCGGAGTCGGGGATGTGCAGGTCGGTGAGGAAGACCTCGTTGAACTCGGCATCCCCGGTCATCTGAAACAGGGGCCGAACGTCCACTTCGGCGGCCGACATGTCGACCACGAAGTACGTGAGCCCCTTGTGCTTGGGCACGTCGGGATTGGTGCGGGCCAACAGGATGCCGTAGTCGGCCAGATGGCCCAGCGAGGTCCACACCTTCTGGCCGTTCACCACCCATTCGTCCCCGTCGCGCACGGCCCGGGTGGACAGTCCGGCGAGGTCGGACCCGCTGCCCGGCTCGCTGAAGAGCTGGCACCACACCTCTTCCCCGGTGAACAGCGGACGGAGGTACCGGGCCCGCTGGGCGTCGGTCCCATGGGTAGCCAGCGTCGGCGCGGCCATGCCCACGCCGATGGGGTTGACCGCCGAGGACGAGGGGGCGCCGGCCGGTCCCAGCCGGGCCTCGACCAGTGACTGGACGCGGGGGCTCAGGCCCAGGCCGCCACAGCCCGGCGGGAAGTGAACGGCAGCGAGGCCCAGATCGAACCGGGCGCCGAGGAACGTGGTTCGGTCGGTGGTGGCCGGCGGGTGCTCGTCCAGGAGCTGAGTGGTCAGCTTCTCGATGAGCGCCGTCGTGTCGGTCTCGATGTCGCTCACCGTGGTCGCCCCCTTGTTGTGGTCGTGGTCATCGAGGGTCCGGCTGACGTGTCCGGCCCGGTCCCCCGATGATGCTCGCACATGATGCCATCACCCGCCTTGCGCACACGGGTGTTTTCCGAGCAGCTAGCCTGCCCTGGGGGGAGCCGGCCATGCGTGGTCGGCAGGTGTGCCTTTCGCTGGGGGATCGAGAACCTGCAGCGGCAGCTCACCCTCACAAAGCCGGTTCGGAACCCGACTCGACGGGTCCAACGGGAGGGCAACTGTCGATGAGGAGGCACGGATGAGCGTGGACATACCGGCGACATCGGATGAGGCGGCACCCAAAGAGGACCTGAGCATCTCGGGTGACAACGTCCAAGCGGAGTGGGAGAAGATGCGCACCGGCCCGGCCGTACTCGACTTCGGCACCGTCTCGATGTTGACCAGTCCCAGTGCCATCGACGAGTTCATGCACGATCCCGCGCTTCTCTCGTCCAATCCCGACGCCCAGTTCCTCGGTTCGGAGACCGGGCTGATCCCTCTACAGGTGGACCCACCCGAGCATCGTCGCTATCGCCGGATGCTCGATCCGCTGTTCACTCCGCCCAAGATGGCCAAGCTGGAGGGCGAGGTGGCGGCGCTGGTGAACCAGTGCATCGATCAGTTCATCGAGCGGGGTAGCTGTGACCTGGCCGCCGAGTTCGCCCTGCCCATTCCGTCGGGAACCTTCCTGCACCTGTTGGGGCTGCCACTCGACAGGCTCGACGAGTTCCTGGCCGTGAAGGACGACCTGATCCGTCCGGTGGGCGAGGGTCACGCCGAGGCGGACCTGGCTCGGGCCCGGGCCGCGGAGTGGGTGTTCGACCTCTTCGGCGAGGCTCTCGACCGGAGAGTGGTGGAACCGACCGACGACATCCTGGGCCACCTCTCCCGTCTGGAGCTCGCCGGCGAGCTGACCCGCGAGCAGACGCTGAACATCTCGCTATTGCAGCTGATGGCCGGCCTGGACACGGTCACGGCCAGCCTCGAGTGCTTCTTCTCCTTCCTGGCCCGGAGTCCCGAGCACCAGCGGCAGCTGGTCGACGATCCCTCCCTCCGGCCCAACGCGGTCGAGGAGCTCCTGCGCTGGATGTGCCCGGTACCCACCGTCATCCGGGTGACCATGGCCGACACCGAGATCGAGGGATGCCCGGTCAGCTCGGGGACGAAGATGGCCGTGCTGTTGGCCACGACCAACATCGATCCCGATCGGTTCGAGCGCCCGACCGAAGTCGATTTCACCCGCCAGTCGATCAAGCACCTGAGCTTCGGCGTCGGCATCCACCGGTGCCTCGGCTCGCACCTGGCCCGCATGGAGCTCCGGGTGGCCCTGGCCGAGTGGCATCGGCGCATTCCCTCCTATCGGCTCCCCGAGGGGTTCATCCCCACCTACAGCCCGTCCATCCGGGAGATCACCCACCTGCCGGTGGAATTCGAGCCCGGGCTCCGAGAGGGCTGAGCCGCTGGCTTACCCGGCCAACAGCCGGTCGGGGGTTCAGCAGGCCAACAGGGGCCGGACCTCCCCGGCCAGCGCAACGGCGTGGCCGACTGGGTCGTCGAGGGGCCAACCATAGTCAGGCAGGTCGAAGTACTCGATGGTGAGGAGGCCGCGGTAGTCGACCTCGCGCAACCGGGCGATGAGGGCGTTGAAGTCGATGTCACCCTCGTCCGGCCACAGCTGCGGGCGACCGGGGGCCGCCTGGCGGAGTTGCACGTGGTCGGCCAGGTCGAGGACCTCGAGGGGATCCTCGCCCCATGCCGCGATGTGGCCGGTGTCGATGGTGTAGCGGAGGCCGGGTACGTCGTCGGCCAACCGCCTGATCCCCTCGACGCTTCCGGCGACCGAGCCGGGGCCGACCTCGAGCCGTGTTCCGGGATGGGAGCGCAAGAGGGCCACCACCTCGTCATAGGACTGATTGGGCCGAAGGACTGGCGCCATGGCCGTGCGGTCGGGCGCAAACCCACGCCCGGCAAGCAGGTCCCCGGCCGGGAGCGGCGCCGGTGGCCCACCATCGGCATGGAGCCGTTGCAGGGCCACATCGCCGATGTCGACATGGTCGAAGCCGAGAGCGGCGGCCTGCTCGAAGCAGGTCCGCACGTCGATGCGCCCGAACACGACGCTGTGCACCCCGAGCGGATATCGACGATTGGACGGCATCACGATGGCCCGGGTCGAGTGGTGACGCCGTCGTCGACGACGGTGCCCACCCAGTCGGCCAGCCGATCCCAGAGCTGCTGTCGGTTGCCGGCGAAGTTGTGCATGTGCGCCATCTTGGGCATCACCACCAGCGTGACATCTGAAGACCCCGGATAGGCAGCGGGTTCGGCATGGGGATCCGGGACCACGTCCCGCTCGCCGCAGGCAATGAGCACCGGAACGGTGATGGCTGCGGCTTCGGCCGCCACCACCCCGGGCGACAGCATCGAGACGGCGCAGGGTGGCGCTCCGAGGGAGCGCCAGGGGTTCTCGTCGGCTCCGAGATCGAGATCGACCACCTCTTCGGGGACATCGTCGTGGTGGAAGCAGTAGCGGAACAGATCGGGAGTGAACATGTCGGGCATCGGAGCGTTGTGCAGGTCGGCTCCCCGCGTGGGGACGGTGATGGGCACGGTACCGCCGGCCGGGTCGGGGAAAGCGGTATGGCGCCCACTCGAGCCCAGGAAGGCCACGGCATCGAAGCTCGGTCGCTGACCCTGGTGGACGGTGAGGATACAGCCGCCCATGGACTGGCCGATGCCCACAGAGGCTGAGATGCGGATGGGAGGGACGTCGGCGGCCAGTGTCCCTGTCCGGAGCTGTTCGGCGACGGTGTCGGCGGTGACGGCATTGGCCTCGGCCAGCTGCTCCAAGGTGACGGCGAACGGGTCGGCGGGCATCGTGGCCTCCCCGGTGCAGAGGTGGTCGCAGGCCACCACCACCATGCCCCGATCGGTGTGGTGTCGGGCTTGGCTGTAGCTCCGGTCCCCGTTGACGGTCAGGTCGTAGTAGCGGCGGGAGTAGCCGCCGCCGGGAAAGGCGAAGACCACCGGGCAGGAGGCAGGGCAGACATCGGGCAGGTACGCCGTGGCCGCGGTGGTCAGCGGACCTGCCAGCCCGGCGATTCCCGTCACGTCCACGTGGATCTCGACCGTGCGCATTGGCCCCCCAGTCGGTTGGTGTGGGTGGCACAGTAGCGTTAACAGCCGTTTTCCGCAGCTGCGGTGCCGGAGCTATGCTCTCGGACTGCCCGAACCTCCAATAGCTGAACGCCGGCAAGGAGCACTGTGTCCATCAACAGCCCAACGTCCATCGACACCACGTCGGGCACCGAGGACCTCGAGGCCTTCCGCCTCAGGGCCCGAGCCTGGCTGGCCGAGTCCATGCCCCGCCTGGAGGGCCGGACTAACCAGCAGCTCGCCACCGAGGACGAGGACGGCCTACGGTCCCGCTACCTGCAGCGGATCCTCTTCGATGGGGGGTTCGCCGGACTGTGCTTCCCGCGCCAGTACGGAGGCCAGGGACTGTCGCGGCAGCACCAGGCCGTCTTCTCCCGGGAGTCGGCCCCCTACGAGATGCCGGTGCTGCTCAACATACCGTCGCTTTCCATCCTGGCTCCCACGCTGCTCGACTTCGGCACCGAGGAGCAGAAGCTGCAGCACCTCCCCGCCATCGTGTCGGGCGAGGAGGTGTGGGTGCAGTTCCTCTCGGAGCCCTCGGGCGGCTCTGATCTGGCCGGCCTGGTCACCCGGGCCACGCGGGACGGTGACGTCTTCGTCCTGAACGGGTCGAAGATCTGGAGCTCGGGCGCATTCCGGGCCGACTATGCGCTGTGCCTGGCCCGTACCGACTGGCACGCCACCAAGCACCGTGGTCTGACCATGTTCATCGTGAAGATCCATCAGCCGGGCATCGAGCTCCAACAGATCAAGATGGTCAACGGGTGGAACGAGTTCTGCCAGGAGTTCTTCGACGATGTGGCCATCCCGGCCGAGAACGTCGTGGGCGAGGTCAACGACGGGTGGACGGTGGCCTCCCGCCTCCTCTTCCATGAGCGTGACGCGGTGGGTGGCGGCTCTCCGTACGTCAGCGGGCGGGGTGGTGCGGGTGACCGCAGCGGTGGTCGCGAGGAGCTGGTCGAGTTGGCCCGGGCTACCGAGAGCACCGAGGACCGGCGCGTGCGCCAGCTGGTGGCCGAGGCTCGAGTCAACGACCGGGTGGGTGGCCAGCTCATCGGCCGGGTGACCACGGGGATGAGGACGGGGCAATTCCTCGGGCCGGCAGGCTCGCTGCCCCGTCTCTACGCCGCCACCGGCGCCGAACGCTACTTCGACATCGCTCTCGAGATAGCAGGCTCGGGGGCCGGCGCCTGGGAGGACGGGGAGGTAGCAGGGGCGAAGGGGGTCGAGTTCCTCTTCCGGCAAGGTGGCAGCCTCGGTGGGGGGAGCAACGAGATGCAGCGCAACATCATCAGCGAGCGGCTGCTGGGCATGCCCCGGGAGTACGCAGCCGACAAGGACAAGCCCTTCGATGAGGTCCGTCACAACGCTTCGCCCTCGCGGCCCGAGTGATCCATCGTGTCCCTCCCGCCCATTGACCGCTCCGTGCTGCGAGTCGATGACGATGGGATCACCTTGCTCGGGGGGCGGTCGGCCACCAGCGGCCAACGGCACTTTCCGCGCTCGCCCGTCTGCCCGTTCACCGGTGCCGACGACGTCGAGCCGATCGACTTGCCGAGGGCAGGCACCGTCTGGCTGCACACGTCGGTCAACCTGCCGCCGCCAGGTTACGCGGGCCCCGTTCCTTACCAATTCGGCGTCGTCGAACTGGACGGCGAGCCGTTGCTGCGGATCGTCTCCCGACTTTCCGGCGAGGGCCTGGCCCCGGGTACACGGGTCGAGCTGACCGGCGAGGAGCTCCCCGGCCCCGATGGCGAGCCGGTGCTGACATGGGCATTTCACGCATGAGCGAGGTACGGATCAGCGGCGTCGGGCTGCATCCCTTCGGCCGCTTCGAGGGGGTGACGGGAACGGAGATGGGCGTGATCGCCGTCCGAGCCGCCCTGGCCGAGGCGGGCATCGGGGTGCGGCAGGTGCAGGCGGCGTTCTGCGGGACGGCCTACGGCGGGGTGGCCGCCGGCCACCGGGTACTGGGAGGCTTGGCGGGAACGGGCATCCCCATCTACGACGTTGAGGCCGGCTGTGCCTCGGGCGGCGCCGCCCTGCAACTCGGCGCCGCCTCGATTGCCTCGGGACAATACGATCGGGTGCTGGTCTTCGGCATCGAGAAGATGCCCAAAGGTGTCATCCGCTCGTCGTTCTTCGCCCCCTGGCAAGAGGCCGGCGGCCTCAGCCCGGCACCGGCGTACTTTGCCCTCCGTGCCCAGCGGCTTCTCATGGACACGGGGCTCACCGCCGAGCACCTGGCCGAGGTGGTGGTGAAGAACCGTCGACACGGTGCGGCCAACCCCGACGCCATGTTCCAAAAGGCGGTGAGCGTCGACGAGGTGCTGGCCGCCAGGATGATCTGCGAGCCGCTCACCCTGTTCATGCTGTGCTCGCCCAACGAGGGCGCGGCCGCCGTGGTGCTGGAGCGAGACGGCGATGGGGTCACGGTGGCGGGCATCTCGCTGCGTTCGCACCTGCCCGGCAGCGTCCTGGGCGAGGACTCCCCGCTGTGCGGGATCGACGACACCACGATCACGCCGCCGACCACGTTGGCCGCAGACGAGGCCTACGCCCAGGCTGGGCTGGGACCGAGCGACGTGGACGTGGTGGAGTGCCAGGACACCGACGCCGGTCGCGAATTGCTGGCCTGGGTAGAGCTCGGACTGTGCGAGGAGGGGGAACAGGCTGGGATCATCGAGGACGGGAGCGCGCTCGTGGGCGGAGCGTTGCCGGTCAACCCGTCCGGGGGGCTCCTCTCCAAGGGCGAGCCCCTCGGCGCCTCCGCGCTAGGACAGGTGGTGGAGATCGTTCGCCAGCTCCGGGGGACGGCCGGCGCTCGCCAGGTGGAGGCCGCCCAGGTCGGGTTGACCCACGTGATCGGCCGAGGCGCCAACGCCTGTGTGGCCGTGCTCGTTCGCTGAGCACACGCCACCCGACGTCGTCGATCTGCGCCCCATCCCTTGGACGGAAGGTGACAACGCCCGTTTCACGTTCGCCATGCCCTCCTGTAACCTCTCGGGAACGAGGTCACGAACGATCAACGGGGAGGAAGAAGCATGGGGAAGCTCGACGGAAAGGTCGCATTCATCACCGGGGCGGCTCGAGGTCAGGGTCGGAGCCATGCCGTCCGGCTGGCCGAGGAAGGTGCCGACATCATCGCCGTCGACCTGTGTGCCCCGATCTCGAGCATGAACTACGCCAATGCCACCCCCGAGGACCTCGATCAAACGGTCAAGGAGGTCGAGGCAACGGGACGGAGGATCATCGCCAGAAAAGGCGACGTACGGCTCCGGGAGCAGCTGAAAGAAATCCTGGATGAGGGTCTCGAGGCCTTCGGCCGTGTTGACGTGATCGTGGCCAACGCCGGCATCTGCCCGGGCCGGGACGACACACTGTGCGGGGGGTTCGTTGATGCCACCGACGTCGACCTCATCGGCGCCATGAACACCGTCGCCGTTGCCCTGCCCCACCTTCAGGCCGGAGCGTCGGTCATCGTCACCGGCTCGACGGCCGGGATGATGAAGGGGACTACGGAGATGATGGGCAACAGCGGCGGCGTCGGCTACTCGTGGGCCAAGCAGACCGTGGCGCGCTACGTAGAGGTCCTCGCCTTGCAGTTGGCTTCGCACATGATCCGGATGAACGGCATCCATCCCACCAACTGCGACACCGACCTTCTGCACAACGTCGACGTCTACCGTGCCTTCCGGCCCGACCTCGAGAACCCGAAGCGGGAGGACGTCATGGACTTCCTGCCGCTGATGCAGGCCATGCCGATTCCCTTCATCGATCCGCAGGACGTCAGCCATCTCGTGGCCTTCTTGGCCAGTGACGAGTCTCGGTACATCACCGGGCTGAACATTCGCCTCGACGCAGGAGCGATGCTGAAGACTCCGCCGATCGGGTAACGCTCACGGTGGTATGACTCGGCCCGTTTGGGGGAGGGCGCGGACGAGCTTCGCGGGTAGGCATTCTGTGCTGCCGGTTACCGGGTGGGGCATGTCGATACTGACGCAGGCACGTAGTCGCCGACCTCTCGGGTCGCGATGTTGGGGGAACAGGATGCAGGCATGGGATGAGGGGGGAGCGGGGCCACTGTGGTCGCGACGGATGCCGCCCGACCGCGCCTGGGAGGCAAAGCGTTGATGCCCGCAGCCAGGCCGCTCGGTTCGATCCTCGAGGAGGTCATCGCTTCGGATCCGGATCGCCCTGCGCTGATCATCGACGGGACCGTCACCAGCTATGCCCAGCTCGGTGCAGCCGTGGGCCAGTGCGCCGCCGCCCTCCGTGCTGCCGGAGTGGCTCCCGGCTGGCGCATTCCGTTGGTCGATGACACCAGCGTGCTGTCGGCAGCCGTCCTGATCGGCGCCACCCACGCCGGGGCTGCGGCCGCGCTGATGAACCCTCGCCTGACCAGCGGCGAGCTGAGCGTGCTCATGGAGGCGGCGGACACGGCGCCGATCGGGGTGGCCGGGGCCAGCTCGGTCGACAACCTTGGAGGGGTGGGCGGCACAACCCTGCTCGGTCCCGAGGACCTACTCGGTGGAAGATCCGCCGGGAGACAGGGCGACCATGACGGTGCGGTCGGGGATCGCCTTCCGAGCGATGAGGCCGTCGTGCTGTTCACCAGCGGAACCACCGGCACGCCCAAGGCGGTGGCCCTGACCCACGGTCTGCTCGGCCCGAAGATCGCCGCCTTCGCTCCCGCCGTCGAGTCGGAGCCGACGGTGGCCCTCATGTGTGTGCCCTTCGTGCACATCGGGGGGATGCTTGGGCTGCTGGTGCAGCTGGCCAAGGGCAATACGACGGTCGTCCAGACCCGTTTCGACGCCGGCCGGTGGCTGGCCCTGGTTGCGCGCCACGGCGTGCAGACTTCCTTTCTGGTGCCGACCATGCTGCACCGCATACTGGATCACCCGGATTTCGCCACCACCGATCTGGGCTCGCTCACCAGCTTGACCTATGGGGCCGCACCGGCCTCGCCCGACCTGATCCGGCGGGCCATGGCCTCACTGCCCGGCGTGGAGTTGACCAACACGTTCGGCCAGACAGAGACCATGGGCTCGATCACCGCCCTCGGTCCCGGCGACCACGCCGCCGAGCGCCTGGCTTCCGTGGGTCGCCCGTTGCCCGGTGTCGAAGTGCGGATCGTCGACCCGACCACCGGTGACCCCCTGCCCCCGGGCACGGTGGGGGAGCTCTGGGTGAAGAGCGAGGGCAGTGTTGTGCCGAGCGCCCAGGCCAAGGACGCGGCGGTGCCGGCCGGTTGGTTCCGGACCGGGGACATGGTCTCAGCCGACGAGGACGGCTACCTGTATCCCTCGGGTCGGCTGACCGACACCATCAACCGGGGAGGGGAGAAGTTCGCTCCCTCCGAGGTGGAGGCGGTGGTGCGCACCCACCCCGCCGTTCGCGACGTGGCCGTGGTGGGCGTACCTGATCCGGAGATGGGCCATCGAGTGGGTTGTGCCATCGTCGGGCGGGAGGCGATCACCGATCAAGCGCTTCGAGATTTCTGCCGGGGGCGCATCGCCAACTTCAAGGCTCCCGAGATCGTCATGGTGGTAGACGAGATCCCCTACAACGACTTCGGCAAGGTGGACCGCAAGGAGCTTCGGGCTCGCTTCGCGGCGCGATCGGCCCTTCGTTGAACGGGCAGGTCGGTTCTCATCTGCGTGGGGTGGCGTCCACCGCCGCTCTCGATCCCGATCGCGTCGCCGTCATCGACGATACGCGGGTGGTGACCTTCGGCGAACTCGATGCGCACGCCAACGGGCTGGCCGCTCGGCTGGCCGAACTGGGTGTGGGCCCGGGCGACACCGTAGGGATGCGGCTGCGGAACCGAGCGGAGTGGTTCACCGTCTCTCACGCCATCGCCCGCCTGGGGGCCATGTTCGTGCCCATCTCGCCCCGGCTGACTCCCGGCGAAGCGGAGTACATCGTTCGTGACTCGGGGATGAAGGCGTGCGTGGCCGAGGGCCCGGTGGGCTTCGCCGCCGACGGGGTTCACGTGCTGGACATCGACGGCCCCGACTTCCCCCAAGCTGTCGACGCTCCTCCCCGAGCGGACTTTCTCAACACCGCACCCACCCTGCTCGGCTACACCTCGGGCACCACCGGAGCACCCAAGGCGGTGGAGCGGCCGGCGCCGGTTCCCGCCCCGGTGGGCACCACGTCAGCTGTTGCCGCCTTTTGGGGTTACGGACCGGACACAGTCCAGCTGGTCTGCGGTCCGCTCTACCACACCGCTCCCAGTGCCTATGCCGAGTACTCGCTGTGGGAGGGCGGGCAGGTGGTGGTGCAGGACAAGTTCGTCGGCGAACGCTGCCTCTCGCTCATCGACCGGTACCGGGTGACACGGACGCAGATGGTCCCCGCCCATTTCGTCCGAATCCTCGAAGCGGACTGGGCCGCCTTCGACCGATCGAGCATCCGCTTGCTCATCCATGCCGCTGCCCCCTGTCCGGTGCCCCTCAAGTTGCGCATCATGGAGGTGTTCCCCCGAGGGACGATCTGGGAGCTCTACGGGGCTACCGAAGCGATGGGTACCGTCATCTCGCCCGGGGAATGGTTGTTCAAGCCGGGCAGCGTCGGTCGGCCCTTTCCCGGACTGTCGGTACGGGTCCTCGACGAGGATGGCCACCCGGCCCCGCCCGGAGAGGTGGGCACCATCTACATCAGCTCCTTCCCCGGGGCCGCCTTCTCCTATCGGGGAGATCCGGAGAAGACCGCTGCGGCCTACCGCGACGGTTTCGCCACCGTAGGGGACTTGGGGCACCTGGACGAGCACGGCTACCTGTTCATCGCCGATCGCCGCACTGACCTCATCTTGAGCGGCGGCGCCAACGTTTACCCGGCCGAGGTCGAGAACGCCTTGGCCGCCGATCCCGATGTGGTCGACTCGGCCGTGATCGGCCTTCCCGATGAGCGGATGGGCCAACGGGTCCACGCCATCATCGAGCTGCGGCCCGGAGTGGCTCCCGATGCGTCGGTCATCCTCGATCGCCTGTCGGAGAGCCTGGCCGACTTCAAGCGGCCGAGGACGATCGAGTTCGTCGACACCCTGCCCCGAGAGCCCAACGGAAAGGTGTTGAAGCGACAGCTCCAAGCCGAGCGGGCAGCGACGCCTTGGTGACCTCAGGCTCAGCACCCGCATCGAGGACGACCCCGCACGCCATGACCCCGCACGACCTGATTCCAGACACTCTGATTCCAAACACTCTGATTCCGCACCCATCGTGGTCGGGGGGACCGAGGCTGGCGCCTCCGTGTCTGTCGATCGCCTGACCAGGAGGAAGCCGACATGGACAGCACCGAGATGAAGACGATCATCTACGAAAAGGACGGCCCGATCGCCCGCATCGTCTTGAACATGCCCGAGAAGGCCAATATTCAGACCGCCCAGCAGGTCTGGGACTTCGAGGACGCGCTCAGATGGGCCAATCGCGACGAGGAAGTGAAGGTCCTCATCGTGAAGGCGAACGGCAACGGCTTCTGCGCCGGTCACGCCATCGTCGAACCCGAGGAGATGGCCGAGGTGTATCCCACCACTGGGCCCACGCCCGAACGCACGTGGAAGGCCCACAACTACGACCTCTTCCTGTGGCCACCGTTGAACCTGTGGGAGTTCCCCAAGGCGACCATCTCCCAGATCCACGGTTACTGCGTCGGGGGAGGAACGGTCTACGGCTACCTGACCGACCTCACCGTCGCGTCGGATGACGCCTACTTCCAGATGCCGTTGCCCCAGGGCTTCGGGTTGCCGGGCGCCCAGACCCTCATCGAGCCCTGGGCCCTGATGAACTGGAAGCGGGCCTATGAGTACCTCTACCTGGCCCCGACCCTGTCAGCCGAGGAAGCCAAAGAGTGGGGCTTGGTGAACCAGGTGGTCAAGCGGGCGGACCTCGAGGCGACGGTCGAGGAAATGGCGGCGACCATCGCCCAGATGCCCTTGACCACCATCATGACGGTCAAGGCGGGGGTCAAGCGGGCGTGGGAGACCATGGGCATGAGGGTCCACCTCCAGAGCACGGCCGACTTCACCACCATCGCCAGTGGCGCCACCGACGTCAGGGAATTCATGGCCAAGCGAGGAGGGCGCCTCCCGCGCCAGGTGGCTGAGAAGCAGTCGCAGGCGGTGAAGGAGGCGGGCGGCTCGTAACCGTCCGAAGCCGGTTCAGTCCGAAGCCGGTTCAGTCCGACGAGGGCAGCGGCTTCGCGCTCTTCAACTCCAGGGCCCGGCCATCGACGGCCAGGGTGCCGTCCCCGGGCTTGGTGCAGAGCACTTCGATATCGGAGGTCTCATCGACATACCGCTTGCCCAAGAGAGAGGAACCGTCATCCCCGGCCTGGATGGCGGCCCCGGATGACTCCTCGTCCCGGCCCAGCATGGGTGCTCCGCCACAGGTCAGCGTGACCTCGTCCTTGGGCGCCCGCACCACGACTACCTCCGTGGTGCTCACCGCGCTCTTGAGCTGCACCCCAGCCTTCAATTCCATGAACGTCCCCTTCCGTGCGCTTTGTGCCCGATCCCCATGGCCGCCGGTGCCGATTGCATCGCGCCAATGAGTGGGGAACCGTACACGAAGATGCCTGGGGCCAGCGCCGTTCGCCGGCCAGGGAGCATCGGATTGGGTGCAGTAGGCTCCGGTCGGTAGCATAGTGAAAAGCCTCGTTTTCTGGCTTCGGTAGGTTGACCAAGTCGAGCGGTCAGGTGCTCGAGCGGACTCCTGCGGTTGGGGAGTACTTCGTGCCGAGGTGGGTCATGGGGCTCATGGGCCATCGGCCATTCGGCCGTCAAGGGAGGGAACGCCATGACAACCAGTGACAGTGCCTCGGCCGTACTGGGCGAACAGCGGATGCAGATCGACGGCAAGCTCGTCGAGGCCAAGTCGGGAAAGGTGTTCGACAACATCAACCCGGCGACCGAAGAGGTGTTGGGCCAGGTGGCCGACGCCGGTCACGAGGACATGGACGAGGCCATCGGTGCGGCCCGTCGGGCCTTCGACCAGACCGCCTGGGCCACCGACAAGGAGCTCCGCAAGCGTTGCCTGCGCCAGCTTCAGACCGCGTTGGAAGAGGAGAAGGAGCTGCTGCGGGCCGAGCTCGTCGCCGAGGTGGGCGCGCCGGTTCTGATTACCTACGGCCCCCAGCTGGATGCACCGCTGTCCGAGGGACTGGTGTGGCCAACCAACTTCATCGACAAGTTCGAGTGGGAGCGGGACCTCCCCGAGGGCAACGCCTTCGGCACCCGAAGCTGGCGCAAGGTGGCCAAGGAGCCCGTCGGCGTGGTCGGCGCCATTGTGCCCTGGAACTACCCCTTCGAAGTGGCCATCCAGAAGCTGGGCCAGGCGCTGGCCACAGGCAACACCGTCATCTTGAAGGCCGCTCCCAACACCCCGTGGAACGCCACTCGCATCGGTCGGCTGGCCGCCGAGCGAACCGACTTCCCTCCGGGCGTGCTGCAAGTGGTGACGACCTCGGACAACTCGGTGGCCGAGGACCTGGTCACCGACCCCCGGGTCGACCTCATCTCGTTCACCGGGTCGACCGGAGTTGGTCGCCGGATCATGGAGCAGGGCGCCCCCACCCTCAAGCGGCTGTTCTTGGAGCTGGGGGGCAAGTCGGCCGACATCATCCTGGAGGACGCCGACTTCGAAGCCAAGCTGTCCATGGCCTGGACCATCTGCACCCACGGTGGTCAGGGCTGCGTCATGTTGACCAGGATGCTGCTCCCCCGTTCCCGGTACGAGGAGGGTATCGCCATGATGGAGGAGGGGTTCCGCAACGTCCCCTACGGCGACCCCACCAACCCGGCGAACATCCAGGGGCCCCAGATCAGCGCCCTGCAGCGCGATCGGGTGCTCGACTACATCGAGAAGGGGAAGGCCGAGGGGGCCAGGGTGGTCGTCGGTGGCGGCCGGCCGCCTCAGTTCGATAAGGGTTTCTATGTGGAGCCGACCCTGTTCGCCGATGTCGACAACACGATGTCCATCGCCCGCGACGAGATCTTCGGTCCGGTCCTGGTCGTGGTGCCCTTCGAGGACGATGACGATGCCGTCCGGCTGGCCAACGAGAACCAGTACGGCCTCGGGGTTGGGGTCACGTCTGCTTCCGAGGAGCGGGCCATGGCCGTTGCCCGGCGGGTCCGGGCGGGGACCGCCGGCATCAACGGTGGCGTCTGGTACGGCCCCGATGCTCCCTTCGGCGGGTACAAAGCCAGTGGGATCGGGCGGCAGAACGGCATCGAAGGCTTCGAGCAATACACGGAGACGAAGACCTACGCCGGTGGCCTCCCCCCTGCGTAGCTCGAGCCCGAGCTTGCGCTCGTAGCGAGCCGGCCCCTCTACCGGGCGGCTGCTCCGCCGAGGACGGCCGCATCAATGGTGCCGGTCATGATGGAGCCCATGGTCCCACCGTCGGTGATCAGGTTCTCGCCGGTGATGTAGGAGGCGGCCCGGCTGTTGAGGAAGATCAACGGATAGGCCTGCTCTTCGGGGCGTGCTCGCCGCTCCAGGGGGATGGGGAAGTTGTCCATGAACTCCTTTCCCACCTGCGCTATGAAGTCGGGCATCATCGGCGTGTCGGTCGGCCCCGGGCTGATGGCGTTCACCCGGATCCCCTTGTGGGCCAGACCCAGCGCGGCCCATTGGGTCCAGACGATGAGGGCCTCTTTTGACGGTGCGTAGCCGCCGGTGATCTCGGTGGGATGGGCCTCGCACCAGGCCCGGCCGGCCTCGAACCCCTGGGTGTGCACGAGCGGCAGCCACTTGGCGATGTTGGCCATCCAACCTGCCCCGGCGGTGGAGGAGATCGAGGCGATGGCCGATCCCACGGGCATGTGGGGCACGACCAGGTCGGCCAGGTGGCGGGCGGACAGGAAGTTCACCGTCATCACCTCGAGATCGCTGTACCGGCCGCCCGGACGGCCGGCGCAATAGAACAGCGCGTTGACCTCACCCCCGATCTTCTCGACGGCCGCCTCGGTGGCTGCCGGGTCGAGCAGGTCGGTGGCCTGGTAGCTGGCTACGTCGCTCGGTGGCTCTCGGAGGTCGAGCACGTGGATCTCAGCGCCGAGCTTGGTCAGCTCGGTCACCGCTGCGGCTCCCATGCCGGCACCACCACCCCCGGCTACAACCACTCGCGTTCCCTCGTAGTCCCACAACGACGCCACAGTGCCCCCCTTACGTCTGCTCTCTTTCGAGCTCCTCGAAATCGAGTGTTTGCGAGATGCTGGCCCACGGCCCACCGGACGTCAAGACGACGCCCGAGCGTCGCGGCGCCATCCCTCAGCGGGGCAGCCCCAAACCGTGCTCGCCCAGGATGTTCCGGTTGATCTCGGTGGTGCCACCAGCGATGGTGGACTGTCGGGACGAGGCCAGGTTCTTGGCCCACGGGCCGCTCAGGGCCTCGAGGCCGAGCAGGTCGACGGCCAGCTCGGCGAGGGTCTGCTCGGTGAGGGACCACATGAGCTTGGCAATGCTGCCCATGGTGGGGGAGGGCTGGCGCCCCTGCCCGATGGCCTGGAGCTCACGGGTCGTTGTCCAGCGCATACAGGCGATGCGGGCATAGAGGGCCATCAGGCGGTCCCGGATGACCGGATCGGCGAGGGCGGGGCGTCCTTTGGCCGCGGCCATCAGCTTGTCGAGCCGATCGCTCAACGACAGGTGCAGCCGGGCCACTCCGGCCCGCTCGTGGCTGAGGGTGGTCATGGCCACCCGCCAGCCCTCGTGGAGCGGCCCGAGCAGGTTGGCCCGGGGGACTTCCACGTCGGAGAAGAACAGCTCGGAGAAGGTCAGCTCGCCGGCCATGGTGCGCAGGGGTCGCACCTCGACCCCGGGCGTGGTCATATCGACCAGCAGGCAGCTGATGCCCTTGTGCTTGGGGGCGTCCGGGTCGGTGCGGACGTAGAGCTGGCACCAGTCGGCGTGGCGACCCAAGCTGTTCCAGGTCTTCTGGCCGTTCACCACGAAGGTGTCCCCCTCGAGCCGGGCGGCGGTGCGCAGCGAGGCCAGGTCCGAGCCGGCGTCGGGCTCTGACATGCCCTGGCTCCAGATCTCGTCCCCCCGCAGCATCGGGGCCAGGAACCGTGCTCGCTGCTCCTCGGTCCCCACCGCCATGATGGCCGGGGCGATATTGGAGACGCCGATGACGTTGATGACTCCGGGTGCCTGGGCCGCCGACATCTCCTCGAAGAAGGCCAATTGCTCGGCGATGCCTGCCTCTCGCCCCCCGAACTCCCGGGGCCAGGCGACGGCCGCCCAACCGGCATCGGCCAGGGTCTGGTTCCACCTCCGGAGTATCTCGAAGTTGTCGCCCGCGTCCATGCCGGCCTGCCCGGCTTCGATCACGGCCGGCGTCAGGTTCTCCGCCAGCCACGACACGAGCTCGACCCGGAACCCGGCCACCGGGTCGCTGTCCGTCTTCACGGTCGGTCATCCTACCCAGTTGGTCCCGGTGCGAGCACAGCTGTGCTCGGGGGAGGGCTCCGCTGGTACTGTGCAGTCCCAACACGCAGTCCCAATAGCAGTCCCAACACGCAGTTCCCACACCACAGTCCCAACACCACAGATCCACCCACACCACGAGCACAGCTCGGTACGCCTGGCCCGATGGTCGGTATCGGTTGGCCGCTGGTTCGTGGCCGGAGAGGAGCAACCATGCCTGATGCCGTGATCGTCTCGGCTTGTCGGACCGCCATCGGAACCGCCCGCAAGGGCACCCTGAGCGAGACCGAGGCCTCGGTGCTGGCCCAGCCGGTGATCGAAGAGTCCCTCACCCGGACCGGGCTCGCCGCCGGCGACATCGACGACCTGATCCTGGCCGAGTCCCTCTACGGCGGCGGGGTGGTGGCCCGCTACGTCGCCGTGGTGGCGGGCATGGAGAGCGTCCCCGGTCTCGCCCACAACCGCCACTGCGCCTCGGGCCTGGCTGCGGTCCAGTCCGCCTCGGCCTCGATCATGGCCGGCATGGACAACGCCGTCATCGCCGGCGGGGTCCAGGCCTCGTCGTTGTCCCCGAGGGACAAGCGACGGGTCCCCGGTAGTGACGACTGGGAGGACTGGATGTCCCTCTCCCATCCGAGCACCCCCGAGGCCCCCGCCCTCGACATGTCCATCACCGTCGGGTGGAACACGGCCCGACAGGTCGGAGCGACCAGAGAGGACATGGACGCCTGGGCCCTCCGCTCCCACCAGCGGGCCATCGCCGCCATCGACGAGGGCCGCTTCGCCCACGAGATCGTGCCCATCAAGGTCACCACCAGGGACGGCTCGGCCGTGGTGTTCGACACCGATGAGCACCCCCGGCGGGACTCGACCGCAGAGAAGCTGGCCTCGCTCAAGCCCATCCACCCCGAGATCGAGGGCTTCTCCATCACCGCCGGCAACGCCTCGGGCGTGAACGACGCCGCCTCGGCCCTCGTGGTCACCTCGGACGCCTTTGCCGCCGACCACGGTCTTACCCCCCTGGCCACGGTGCGCTCGTGGGCCTCGGTCGGCGTCGATCCCAAAGACACGGGCATGGCCCCCACCATCGCCATCCCGAAGGCCCTCGAGCGGGCCGGGATGACCCTGGGCGACGTGGACCTCTATGAGATCAACGAGGCCTTCGCCTCGGTCCCCGTCGCCTGTGTCCGGGTCCTCGACCTCGACGAGGACCTGATCAACATCTCGGGCAGTGGCTGCAGCCTGGGCCATCCCATCGCCGCCACCGGGGCCCGGATGCTCACCACCCTCGTCTATGACCTGGCCCGCAAGGGCGGGGGCATCGGCGTGGCCGCCATGTGTGCGGGGGGCGGCATGGGCTCGGCCACGGTGATCGAGGTTGCTCCCGGCTGACAGGGGTCGGGCCGCACGCAGGTAAACCGAGCGCAAGGAAAAGGGGGGCTATGACGGGAGACTTGTCTCCGGAGCAGACCGTGTTCAACCACGTGGGCATCTGCGTGACCGATCTCGACCGATCGAAGCGGTTCTACCAAGAGGTCCTGCAGTTCCGCTACTGGTGGGAGCTCGACGCACCTGACGAGGGCACCAGCCAGCTCCTGGAGATCCCGCCGCCGGTAGGCCTCCACGCGGTGTATCTGGTGCGCGACGGCTTGGTCCTCGAGCTGCTGCACTTCAGCCAGGCCGAGGCCCAGCCGTTCCGAGCGCGGGTGATGAACGAGCCGGGCCTGACCCATCTTTCCCTCTCGGTCGGAGACATACCGACGGTGCTGGACAAGGTCGCTCCTCACGGTGGGCAAGTGCTCGAGCAGACCAACGTGCAGGCCGCCGTCATCATCCGCGATCCAGACGGACAGCTCATCGAGCTGACGGCGTCTGCGTGGCGGGACCATCTCCCGCCGTTGCCGGCCTGAGGACTTCATGACCCATGCTCAGCCGCAGCCTTCGCTGATTGCCGGGCTCAGTAGCGAGGAGTACGACCCCGTCGCGCCGGACCGGGCCGAGCTCCTGGCCCGAGAGGCGGTATCGGCCGGTGTGGCTCAGGCTCGGTGCTCGAGCGGCGCTGCCGTTCGAAACCTGCTCGACGGTCGAACCACGACGGCGACCGTCCTCCGGACCTTCGACGCCGAGGCGGGCGGCGGGTTCTTTGCCGTGCCGATCGAGGCAGAGCACAGCGAGGAGGCGGCGGAGGCCACCTTTGCGCGTGGGGATGGGTCCTACGTGATCGACGTCCAGACTCACCTGGTGAGCCCTACGCGTTGGCGTGCAGGTAAGGCGGAGGCGCTGGCCGGGTTCTTGCGCATGGTCGATCCCGACCGATGGGGCGGCGGCATCGATCCCGAGCTGCTGTCCGGTGCATCGTGGGCGCAGAAGCTGTTCGGCGAGAGCGAGACGAACATCGCCCTGCTCACCTCCCTCCCCGGTCGGGCCCACGAGAACGTGCTGACCAACCAGGAAATCGCAGCCTGTCGCGATCTGGTCGATCGCTACGCCGGTACGAACCGGGTGCTCACCCACACGATCGTGCATCCCAACCTCGGTGCACAGGAGATGGAGCGGCTGCCCGAATGGGCGGAGAGCCTTCGTCCGGCCGGCTGGAAGGTCTACACCTTGTGGGATCCGCCCGAGCTGATCACTCCCGGTGGGTTGGGCCAGGGGTGGTTCCTGGATGACGAGCGCATCGGCATCCCGTTCCTCGAAGCGGTACGGAGGACCACCACCACGATCGTGTGCGCCCACAAGGGGATCGGTGCCGCGATACCGGGCGCGTCTCCCGATGGGTCCTCGCCACGCGACATAGGGCCGGTCGCCGTGCGCTATCCCGACCTGGTGTTCGTTGTGTACCACTCGGGCTACGAGCTCGACCCCGACGGGCGTGAAGGACCCTACGACGAGGCCAGCAGCGGTAGGGGCGTGAACCGGCTCATCGCCAGCCTGGAGGAATCCGGGGTGGCGCCGGGGAGCAACGTGTACGCCGAGATCGGGAGCACGTGGTACCTGGCGCTGCGGCGACCAGAGGAAGCAGCGCACATCTTGGGCAAGCTGTTGCTCGGAGTGGGGGAGGACCGGATCCTGTGGGGGACTGACAGCGTTTGGTACGGCTCCCCCCAGTCGCTGATCGATGCGTTCTGGTCCTTCCAGATCCCCGAGCGCCTGCAGGTCGAATTCGGCTATCCGCCCTTGACCGAGCAGGTGAAGCAGAAGATCCTGTGGCGCAACGCGGCAGCCCTCTACGGAGTGGCCAACGCTGATGTGGCCAGGGCGACGTCCCCCATGGACAACCAGGAGCTGCGCGCCATCCAATCGGCCTTCTCGGCATGACCACCGTGGGCTGATATCGAACGAGCGGCTAGAAGATGCCGATGCCGGCGCTCTCGTTGCGCTTTTTCCACTCGTCCCGGCCCATCCGGGTGGTATCCACGTCCTTGGCCAGGGACCGCAAGGCGGCCACGGTCGCCTGGTCCCTCGGCGTGTGCTTGAACGGATCCCAATCAAAGAACCGGCACGAGTTCTCCCAGGTGATCTTCTGGATGTCCGAGTCGCTGCATGCGGCGTCCTCGAACTCCTTCCAGGCGAATTCGGGGGATTGTGGCCACGTCGTGTCGGTGTGTGGGTAGTCGCACTCCCACGCAATGATGTCGATGCCGATTCGGTGGCGAAGCTCCAGCCCGGACGGGTCGGTGATGTAGCAGGCCAGGATGTGGTCGCGGAACACGTCCGAGGGCTTCTTGCCCCCGAAATCGTTCTCGAGCCAAGCCTGGTTCTCGAAGTGGCGATCTGCACGGTCCAGGTAGAAGGGGATCCAGCCGATGCCGCCCTCGGAGAGGGCGACCTTGAGGTCAGGGAAGCGCCGCAAGGTGGGGCCGAACAACAGGTCCTGGGCGACCAGTGCGGAGATCTGGCAAGAGAGGACGATCAGGTGGTCGATCGGCGCTTCGGGGGCCTTCTTGATCAGGTCGAACCCGGCACCGATATGGAGCGAGAGGACCATGTTCTCATCACAGAGAGCTTGGAGCATGGGGTCCCAGTGGCCGGATAGGAAGCTCGGGAACCCCTGGGCATGAGGTGCCTCGAGAAAGCTGATGGACCGGCAGCCCTTCTTGGCGATGCGATGGATCTCCTGCACGGCGAGATCGACGTCCCACATCGGGACGATGCCTAGTGGAATGA
Organism: uncultured Acidimicrobiaceae bacterium; assembly: GCA_963781305.1. Lineage (GTDB taxonomy): Bacteria > Actinomycetota > Acidimicrobiia > Acidimicrobiales > RAAP-2 > DASXMT01. The sequence continues at coordinate 1,170,915 of CAWAFL010000001.1, read as the reverse complement.
ACCGGCCAGGGTAGGTGCCACACCACTCGTCGATGGCCCAGTCGTTGTACGCCTGCAACATTACGAGGGCGAGCTCCTTGTCATGCGCCTCGTGGAAGGTGCGGGCGTTGAAGCCCGCCATGGTGGGGAAGCACATCGATGCCAGCACCCCGTTGGCGTTCATGTCGCGGACCCGCTCGTGGACGTCGAAGCAGCCCGGGCGAAGCTCGGTGTAGGCGCCGGGATTGAAGCCCCATTCCTCCCGGGGCCACCCGACTGTGGCGGCCATGCCGAACGGCGTCGCGGTCCGCTCGCCTTGGAATACCCATTCGTCCACCCCATGTTCGCTCCGGACCACCTTGGGGGCCTCGTCGGCCCACTTGGCCGGGACATGGTTCCTGTACATGTCAGGCGGCTCGATCATGTGGTCATCGATACTGACCAGGATCATGTCTTCCATGCGCATAGTGCTCGCCTCTCTTTCGTTGGCAGCCTGCTTCGAACCTCAACCGAAGAGATCGATACGGACAGTCTCGTCTATTTCCTCCTGCAGCGTGGCGCCGACCGCGACGATGTGGCGGTGCCAGTGGTCCTCGGCGACTCGCTCGTCACCGGCATCCACGAGCGCGATGACACGCTCCATCGCCCGCAGGGCAGCGGTGTTCGCTTTCACGCCACGGGTGGGGACTGCGTTGAACTTTGCTTCGACCCGTGCGATGTGGGCATTGATGACCTCTTCGAGCATCTCGTGCTGCAGAGTGACCGCCTGGTTGCCGGTGAGCTGAACAAGCAGATTGCTGAAGCCCCATGCCAACTCACCGAACCGCGAGAAGTCGTTGATCGCGGGGGCAATGTGCCCCAGGTACTCCGAGAGCTCTTCGACAAGTGGTGCTCGTTTTCGGAATGATGTGATCTCCCGCACCGCGCCCGGTTCGATAATCGCCCGGGAATATACGACGTCCCGCAACGTGGTACCGCGCCATTGGAGCAACAACCCGAAGTACTGCGCGGCGACGCGGGCTTGGGGGGCACGAACGCTGGCTCCGAGGCGTGAGCCGCGACGAAGCTCAATCAAGGACTCACTCTCCAGGATGCGCAACGCCTCGCGCAGGACCCCGCGTGACACTCCGTACTCGCTCATCAAGTCGGGCTCTGCCGGAAGCGTGTCGTCCACCGCGAGTTCGCCGACGACGATGCGCCGCCGGACATCTGCCGCGACGAGCTCGGCCATCTTTGGCGAGTGCAGCTGCCTGGTCGTCGCCCGAGTGCTCGTCATTCCGAGCCGCAGCTAGGGAGGTGCATAGCCAACGGTTGCTCCGTGTCCATCAGTTCGGCCATCCTGCCTGAAAGGTAGTTCATACCCATGATGTCCGTGGTTATTGGGTGCGCGCTTCCCAATCCCTGAACGCGCAGCAGGATTCCTGGCCCGCATTGCGCTGCAGAATCCGACGTTCGGGGTAGACGAGGGCGGTCTCCGGCGCGTGCAGATGTCCAACGTCGCCGGATACTCGAACGTCCCGTTCATTGCCAACGCTTGAGGCGCCGGTCCAGCAGTAGAACGGTCTGGTGTCGGCCACCGAGGCCCTCTTTCGGACACCCCAATTCCGATGAGGAAGAACTAAGGTGCCCGGTCACATGGCACAGAAGACTGCGGTAGCGGAGGCAGCGATCCCGGTGCGGCCAGTGTGGTCATCGGCCCGTCGGGTCCCGGAGCCGGCACCATGAAGATCGGGATCTCGCTGGGCGTGCTCCGCCCCAGCCTGTGGGCCGAGTTGACCCGCGAAGCAGACCGTCTCGGCTACGAGTCGGTTTGGATGCCCGAGCATTTGGTCATCCCGGTAGGAATGGCGGGCAGCCCGCACGCCGGAGCCGAGCACCCACCCATCCCGGCGGACGTGCCGGTCTTCGACGTCTTCGCCTACCTGAGCTTTCTGGCCGGCCAGACCGAACAGATCCACTTTGGCACGCAGGTCTACAACATCGGTCTGCGCCATCCCTTCATCGTGGCCCGAGCAGCGGCGACCCTAGATGTCGTGTCCAGCGGGCGGCTGGAGTTCGGCATCGGCGCCAGTTGGCTGCAGGCCGAGTGGGAGGCCGTAGGTCTCGATTTCGCCACTCGGGGGCGCCGGGTGGATGAGTCGATCGAGGTCTGTCGACGGCTGTGGAGCGAGGACGTGGTGGAGCACCACGGGGAGTTCTTCGACTTCGGACCGGTGATGTTCGAGCCCAAGCCCACCCACGCACCCTGGCCTCCGCTCCATATCGGTGGCGACGGGCCGGCGGCCCTCCGACGGGCCGCTCTGGTCGGAGACGGCTGGATCCCCATGAACCACACCCTCGAGCAGATTCCGGCCGAGGCCACCCGCATCGCCAGGCTGCGTGAGGATGCCGGGCGCCCGGGGATGGTGGAGATCACCCTGGGCGGGGGCGGCACCGAGCTCGACATGCTCAAGCGCTTCGCCGACGCCGGGGTGGGCCGGGTTCTGGTCAAGCCGTGGCAACGGGGGAGCGAGGCCGTCGACGGCATACGGCGCTTTGCCGAACAGGTTCTTCCCGAGATCCGGGATCATCCCGTGGCCCCTCCGGTCATCTAGGGCGCTGACCCCGTGTCCCTGGTCGCCATCCATCATCTGGGCGGTGTCTTCACTGGGCTGCAGGCACCGCTGGTGGAGGTGCCCCGTGGAAGATGAGCCGCTCGTGATGGTCGAGGTCGAGGACCGGATCGCCACGCTGACTCTGAACCGGCCTGAGGCGCGCAACGCGCTGAATCGAGCGCTCATGTACGCGTTGTGGGATGCGATCGGGACGGCAGGAAGTGACCCGGATGTCGATGCGGTGATCCTGACGGGCTCGGACCCAGCCTTCTCCGCAGGCGTCGACCTCAAGGAGCTAACCGGTGAGGCCCCTCCCTCGGTGGAGGCTCGCCCGGAAGGACAGGGCCCCGGGCGTGATACCAATGGCCTGTTCCGTTTCCTCCCGGTGATCGAGAAGCCGGTCATCGGCGCCATCAACGGCGTCGCCGCGACCGGAGGGTTCGAGATCGCGCTCCAATGCACGTTCCTGGTGGCATCGGAACGGGCCCGATTCGCCGACACCCACGCTCGGGTCGGGATCATGCCGGGGGGTGGGATCACCGTTCACATGGCCCAGTCGATGGGTTTGAGGCGCGCCCTCGAGCTGTCCCTGACCGGCAACTTCCTCGCCGCCGACGAAGCCCTGCTGTACGGTTTGGTCAATCACGTCGTTCCCCACGGCGAGCTGTTGCCCTTCACCCGGCAGCTGGCCGCCGACATCGCCAACAACGACCAGCGGAGTATCCGTCGCCTGCTGCAGCACTACCGGCAGATGGCCAACGCCGCCACCCTCGACGAGGCTCACCTCATCGAGGGCTACATGGCCGAGACATGGCCGCTGAGGAGCAGCCAGGTCGCCGAGCGAAGTGCTGATGTGATGTCTCGCGGTCGCACCCAGACATCCTGATGCTGATCGACACGACCCTGGGTGATCTCGAGTCCGCCGCCACCGCGGCGACCGCGGCCGAGGATGCCGGCTACGACGGCATCTTTACCGGTGAGTTGAGCAACGACCCATTCCTCCCGCTTGCGTTGGCGGCCGGGGCCACCGATCGCATTGACATCGGAACATCGATTGCCGTGGCCTTCTCGCGGTCGCCGATGTCGGTGGCGTATACGGCGCACGACCTGCAGCGGTTCTCTCACGGGCGGCTCGTGCTGGGTCTGGGGTCACAGGTCAAGGCGCACATCACCAGGCGCTTCTCGATGCCGTGGGGTCGCCCTGCGGCGCAGATGCGCGAGTTCGTTCTGGCCATGCGGGCCGCGTGGCAATGCTGGCTCGAAGGTGGGCCGCTCGAGTTCGAGGGCGAGTTCTACCGGCACACCCTCATGCCCCCGAATTTTGTGCCCGCACCCCACGAATTCGGACCACCACCGGTCTACGTCGCCGGGGTGGGAGATGGGATGACGCGTATCGCGGGCGAAGTCGCCGACGGCTTCCTCTGCCACGCCTTCACCACCGAGCAATGGATCCGGGAGCACACCGTCCCCGCTCTGGCCGAGGGACGTCGGCGGGCCGGCAAATCGATGGAGGGGTTCACCATCAAGGCGGCCATCTTCCTCGCCACCGGGACAGGAACCGATATCGAAGCCGAGGTGGCGATCATCCGTTCGCATCTTGCCTTCTACGCGTCGACACCGGCGTACAGGCCCGTGCTCGACCTCCACGGCTGGGGTGACCTGGGCCAGGACCTGACGCGGCTCTCCAAGGAGGATCGGTGGGCGGAAATGCCTGAGCTCATCGACGACGAGGTGCTCAACGCATTCGCCATTGTGGCGCCGCTCGAGCAGGTTCCCGATCGGCTGGTCAAGCGCGGCGCAGGGGTGGTTGACCGCGTTTCGTTCATCTCGAGCGTGGAGCACACCTCACTGGTCGTGAGGGGACATGGTCGGCTGAGCGACTGGTGGACATGGTCCGCTGAGCGACTGGTGAACATGGTCGGCTGAGCGACTGGTGGGCATGGTCGGCTGATCGCATCGTCGCTCGGCGTCATACGCCGGCCAGCCCTTAGGAGTAGGGCTCTTCGAATTCGGACACCGTTGCCTCCGCCAGGCCGCTGTAGAGCTCGACCGGGGGAGCAACGGTTGCTGGCTGATCGATCTGGGATTCCATGATCCCCTCGCGCTGGCGTAGGGCGAACATCGACTCGCGTCTGCCGGAGTAGGAGGGAGGCTGCCGCACCATCCACATGATGCCTTCCGCCGCCACTGAGGACGGCTCCCAGGTGGAGTGGTCGGCGCCGGGAGTGTTGGCGATGAAACCCTCCGATGCCACCCCGATGTCGATGCGAAAGCAGTTGACGGCGATGTCGGAGGACGCCAGTTGAAGTGCGGCATCGACGGTGAGCCGCTCGAGTCCGATCTTGGAGATGCCGTAGGCCATGAGCGAGGGGTGCGGGTACATGGCCGCCACCGATGAGACGTTGATCACGACGCCGCCGTCGTTGGTGGCCGCCATGGCCGGGGCCGCTTCCCGGATGGCGATGAGCGGTGCTCGCAGGTTGACCTGCATGATGAGGTCGTAGCGATGGAGGGGGATGTCGATATCGCCGATGAAGGTGATGGCGGCGTTGTTGATGAGGATGTCGAGTCGTCCGAAGTGCTCGACCGTCTTGGCCACCATGTCCACCACCTCGTCGTCAACGGCCAGGTTGGTGGGGATGGCCAGCCCGCGACGACCGACGGATTCGATGCGGGCGATCGTCTCGTCGAGGGTGCCCGGCGTCCGTTGTGGGTTGGACTGCGTAGAGCGGGCGGCGCAGGCCACATTGCACCCTGCTTCGGCCAAAGCCACCGCGGTGGCGGCACCGACACCGCGGCTGGCTCCGGTCACCAGAGCCACTTTCCCCTCGAGGTTCTCCATGCCACGCCCTCTTCGATCTGCCGTTTGTTTGGCGTCAATACCTGCCGCAAGCACCATTGTGCGCCGACGCCAAACATTATGTATGTTAAAGACGCAATGTATCACGCTGAGCTAAGACACCTGAGCACTCCCTGTCCCGGCCGCTGGCCTCGCCGGGTTGGATGCCAGGCGGTTGATCTCGTGCTTTCTGCCGGGCGGAACCAATGACCTCCTTGGACGAGGGCAAGGGCCTGGACGAGGGCAAAGGTCTCCGGGCCGTGCATGTGCAGGACACGCGGCGCGCACTCCTCGCCAAGGCGAGGGAGTTGTTCGCCGCCAACGGCTTTCAAGCCACCCGCACCGAGGAGATCGTGCAGGGAGCCGGCCTGACCCGAGGCGCGCTGTACCACCACTTCCGGGACAAGGAGGATCTGTTCCGGGCTGTGTTCGAGGAGGTTGAGTCCGAGGTCATCGAGTCCCTGTTGCGACGGTCGGGTGACCGTCGCGCCAACGCCTGGGCCCTCTTCCGCGCCAACAGCGAGGTCTACCTCGACGCTGCCTCGACCAATCAGGCCTACCGGCAGATCGTCATGGTCGACGGGCCGGCCGTCTTCGGCCAGGGCGCCTGGTCCGATCGGATCGAGGGCCCCACTCGGAAGATCGCCGAGTACTTACGGGAAGCGGTGACCGAGGGCGTGCTCGAGCCCCAGCCCATCGAGCCGCTGGCGCATCTGCTCACCGCCCTAGGAGAAGGATCCGTCATGTACGTGGCCCACGCCGATGACCCTGTGGCTGCCCGCCAGGAGATCAGCGAGTGCAACGAGCGATTGCTGTCCGGCCTGGGCGTGCACGCCTCGCCTTCTGACGAACCACCTCGCCCGAGGGCGAGAGAAACCACGACGAAAGGACACTGATGGCCTGGGACTTCTCTACCGAGCCCGAGTTTCAAGAAAAGCTGGACTGGGCACGCGAATTCGTGACCGAACGAGTCGAGCCGTTGGACCTGCTCTATCCGCATCTGCAGTTCCACCCTCTGGACGACGAGCTGCGCCCCATCGTGGACCCCATGAAGCAAGAGGTTCGGGACCACGACCTGTGGGCCGCCCACCTCGGCCCGGAGCTGGGCGGAAAAGGCTATGGGCAGCTCAAGTTGGCCCTGTTGAACGAGATCCTCGGGGTCTCCGGCTGGGCACCCATCGTGTTCGGGACGCAAGCCCCCGACACGGGGAACGCCGAGATCATCGCCCACTACGGTACCGACGAGCAGAAGGCCACGTACCTTCAGCCGCTGTTGAACGGCGAGGTCTTCTCCTGTTACTCCATGACCGAACCCCAGGCCGGGTCGGATCCCAAGCAGTTCACCACCCGTGCCGTACGCGACGGCGACGAGTGGGTGATCAACGGGTGGAAGTTCTTCTCCTCCAACGCCCGCACCGCCGCCTTCCTGATCGTGATGGCCGTCACCGATCCCGACGTCAGCGTCTACCAGGGCGCCTCCATGTTCCTGGTCCCCACGGACACGCCCGGCGTCGACATGGTCCGCCACGTCGGCCTGGCCGGTGAATCCGAGGATCAGGGCATGCATGCCCTGATCCACTACAACGAGGTCCGCGTTCCGGCCGACAGCTTGCTGGGCGGGGAGGGCCAGGCCTTCGCCATCGCCCAGACCCGGCTGGGCGGGGGTCGCGTCCATCACGCCATGCGAACGGTGGCCACCTGCCAACGAGCACTCGACCTGATGTGCGAGCGGGTGCTGAGCCGCGAGACCCAGGGCAGCCTGCTGGCCCGGAAGGAATTCATGCAGGGCGACATCGCCGACTCCTACGCCGAGCTCCAACAGTTCCGGCTGCTGGTCCTCTACACGGCTTGGGAGATCGACCAGTACAAGGACTACCAGAAGACCCGGAAGAACATCGCCGCGATCAAGGCCCTCACGCCCAAGGTCGTCCACGATGCGGTGTGGCGGTCCATGCACGCCCACGGGGCGCTCGGTGTCTCCAACGAGATGCCCTTCGCCAGCATGTGGTGGATGGCGCCCGTCATGAGCGTGGTCGACGGACCCACCGAAGTGCACAAGGTCACGGTGGCGCGCGAGGTCCTGAAGGATTACGAGCCCTCTCCGGGCCTCTGGCCCACGGCCCATCTCCCCGCCCAGCGGGAGGCGGCCCGGGAGCGGCTGGCCAAGTACGTCGAGCACGTCGTCGGCAACTCCTGAGCGGCGGATCCATGCGCGCCCTGCGATGCAACCAGTACGGGTCGGTCGACTCCCTCGTGGTCGAGGAAATCCCGGGACCGATACCCTCCGATGGCCAGGTTGTGGTCGACGTGGCCGCCGCCGCCGTCAACTTTCCCGACGTGCTGTTGGTGGCCGACCAGTACCAGATCCACGTGCCCGTCCCCTTCACGCCGGGCAGTGAATTCGCCGGGACGGTCAGCGCCGTCGGGGCGGGAGTGGACGGGGTGGCCGTGGGAGATCGGGTCATGGGGTCCGCCTTGATCGGGGCTTTCGCCGAGCAGATCCTCGTCCCGGCGTCGTCGGTCCAGCCGGTGGACCCGGCGGTGGACCTCCGGTCGGCCGCCGCCTCCGTGGTGGCCCACCTCACCGCGTACCACGCCCTGCGCACCGTCGGCCGGGTCATTCCCGGGGAGTGGGTTGTCGTCCTGGGCGCGGCCGGAGGGGTCGGCCTGGCTGCCATTGAATTGGGCAGCGTGCTGGGCGCTCGGACGTTGGCCGCCGCCTCCACCCCCGAGAAGCTGGCCCTGTGCTTCGACAAGGGAGCCGAGGCGGTGATCGACTACCGCACCGAGAACCTGAAGGAACGGATCAAGGAGATCACCGGGGGCGGGGCCCACATGGTCATCGATCCCGTCGGCGGTCCGGCTTCGGAACAGGCCCTCCGCGCCATGCGCTGGGGCGGCCGGTTCGTGTCGGTCGGATTCGCATCCGGGGAGATCCCCCGGATCCCGTTGAACCTGGTGCTGTTGAAAGGGGTCAACATCACCGGGTTCGCCATGGAGGGTATCGCCCGCAACCAGCCGGAAGACGTCGCCCGCGACCGGTCGGAGCTCCTCGATCTCTTGGCCAGCGGGCGGGTGGTTCCCCACGTCTCTGCCGCCTACCCGCTGAAGAAGGCCGACCAAGCCCTGGCCGACCTGGCCGAACGACGGGCCACGGGCAAGGTCCTCATCGAGCCGTGGGCCTGATGTCGATCGCTGTCAACCATCGGCGAACCGTCGGCCTGAAGGGCCGAGCGATCAAGCAGACCAACGAGGTCCGCGCACTACCTGAAACCGGAGGGAACCGTTCATGACCCCTGACCCAATCGAGGAACCGACCATCGACGTGGCTTCGCTCGCCGCCTGGATGGACAAGGAGGGCCTGCCCGGTGCCGGCCTGCCCGTCGAGTCGAGCTTCATCTCCGGTGGAAGCCAGAACGAGATCTTCGAGATCCGGCGGGGCGAGCTGCACGGTGCGCTCCGGATTCCGCCGAGCACTGCCCCCGCGACGCGTGACGAGGGCATCTTGCGCGAGTGGCGGATCATCGAGGCGCTGACCGGTACGGACGTACCCCACACCGAGGCCATTGCCGTGTGCAAGGACCCGAGCGTGCTGGGCCGGACATTCTACATCATGGGCTTCGTCGACGGCTGGTCGCCGATGGCGCTCGGTGGCTGGGCCGCCCCCTATGACAGCGATCCGAAGGAGCGTCGGGGCCTGGCCTACGAGCTCATTGACGGCATCGTCGAGATGGGAAAGGTGGACTGGCAGGGCAAGGGACTCGGTGATCTCGGCCGCCCCGATGGCTTCCATGATCGGCAGGTCGAGCGCTGGACCCGCTTCTTGGAGAGGATCAGGGGTCGTGAGATCCCTGGCTTCGACGAGGCCACCGCGTGGCTCTCCACCCACAGGCCCCTCGACTTCGTGCCGGGCATCATGCACGGCGACTACCAGTTCGCCAACGTCATGTTCCGCAACGGCTCACCGGCTCGGCTGGCCGCCATCATCGACTGGGAGATGGGCACCGTAGGCGACCCCAAGCTCGACCTGGGCTGGGCTCTCCAGGGCTGGCCCGAAGACACCTCGGTCGAGCGCGGGGAGGGCGGCTACGTGGACATCACGGGAATGCCTGGTCGTAGCGAACTGCTCGCCTTCTACGCCGAGCGCTCCGGGCGGCAGGTCGATGATTTCGACTACTACCTGGTCCTCGCCAGCTGGAAGCTGGCCATCGTGCTCGAGCAGGGATTCCAGCGGGCCGCCGGAGATCCGAAGCTCGAAGCCTTCGGGGCGGTCGTCCTCGACAACATGGCCCGGGCCGCCGAGCTGGCCGCGTCGAGCTCCTACAAGGGCACGGCCACGTAGGGTATCGGCGGCGGGGCTCATCGGATCGCCCCGGGCCTCCTACGAAGGCCGTTAGCCGGTTCAGGCGTGCCGCACCGCCTCGTGGTCGACGCGGCTAGCGTCGAAAACGGGTGTGGTAGTGGGCCCGCCCGATTCTGCCAGGTGCGTCAGGAGGTGTGCGACATGAAGCTGCGGGTCATCGACAGTGCTTTCGCGTCGCGCCCGACGTCGCGCATCGGCGAGGCCTAGGCGGCTCGATGGCATCGCAGTACGACCTGGTGATCCGGAACACCGTGATCATCGACGGGAGCGGGGGACCGCCCGTCGACGGCGACGTGGCTGTCCGGGACGGGTTGATCGCCGCCGTCGGGGGCCGCTGTGCGGGGGCCGGGGCCGAGGAGGTGGACGGCCGGGACCTGGTGCTGTCGCCCGGCTTCATCGACCCCCACACTCATCTCGACGCCAACCTGTTCTGGGACGCCGACCTGACGCCCTCCTCGAGCTTCGGGGTGACCACGGTGGTGACCACCAATTGTGGCTACGGGTTGGCCCCGGTGTTCGAGGACGACGCCCAGGCCTACATGGTGGCGGCCATGAGCACGGTCGAGCAGATCCCCGAGCGATCGATCAACGCCGCCGTCCCCTTCGACTGGGACGACCTGGCCTCCTATAGCGCGCGGCTCGACCAGCTCGACGTACTCATCAACCATGCCTTTCAGATCGGGCACGTCCCGCTCCGCGCCGCTGTGCTCGGTGTGCCCGATGCCTACTCCCGTACGGCGTCGCCTGCCGAGATCGAGGCCATGGGGCGCATACTTCGCCAGGGGCTCGAGCTCGGCGCCCTCGGGTTCTCGACCGACCAGGTGGTGGGGAACCCCGGACCGGGCGGGACGGCACTGCCCGGTCAGGTGTGCGGCGAAGACGAGCTGCTGGCCCTGGCCGCCGTGCTCGGGGCGGGCCCCGGCCCCGGGCTGTTCACCATGGCCAACGCCGCGCTGCTGCAGGGAAGGGCAGAGCGGGTGGCCGACCTGGACTGGCACCAGCGGCTGGCCCAGGCCTCGGGGCGCCCGGTGGTGGTCGGCCCCATCTTCGGCTCCCACGATGACCCCGGCGGCGCCGTGGCCATCATGGATTTGGTCCTTGCCGGGGCGCGACCGGACGTTACCGTGGTGCCCCAGATCTCCACCCGTCCCTTCGAGCTGTGGACCCGGCTCGACAGCCCGGGCCTGCTCGTGCGCTCCCTGCCGACGTTGATGCGAGCAGTGCGGGCCGACGGTGCGGCGGGCGTCCGCTCGCTGGCCGCCGACCCGGCCGGCCGGGACCGCCTCCGCCAGGAGGGTTCGATCATGCCGTCGTCGCCCGTCTTCTCTGGGCGCTGGGAGCATGTGGGTGTGCGCTACTCCCACCAGCCCCATGTGCAGGGTCGAGACATGGCCTCGCTGTCGAGCGAGCGAGACGTGGCCCCCACCGACCTGCTGCTCGACCTGGCCCTGGCCGACGATCTCGATACCCAGGTGGCCACCGTGATGCGAAACGGGGACGACGACGAAGTAGCCGAGCTGGTGGCCCATCCCGCGGCCATGATCGGCGCCTCCGACGCCGGCGCCCACATCCTGGCCAACACCGACAGCTGCTATGCGGTGTGGACCCTGCAGCACTGGGTACGCGAGCGCAAGGCGCTCACCCTGGAGCGGGGCGTGGCCAAGCTCACCGGCGACCAGGCCCGGCTCCTCGGGCTGACCGATCGCGGGCGGGTGCAGCGCGGGCTGGCTGCCGATCTGGTCCTGTTCGACCCCGACGTCATTGGGACCACGGGAGTCCGTTTCGTGGACGACCAGCCCGAGGGTGGACGCCGTCTGGTGACCGACGCCGTCGGCGTGGAGATGAGCGTGGTCAACGGCGTGGTGGCCACGCGCCACGGTCGCTCGACCGGGGCCCGTTCCGGTCGCCGGCTGAGGCCGGTGGGCTGATGCTGCTGCTCCCCGAGGCGGCGGGACCGAGCGACCCCGCCCTGGCCACCCCGGCGCGACAGCCCGGTTCGATCCGCCGGACATCGAGCATCGACACCTCGCGCCCGGACGGCCTGCACGGCGACCTAATGGTCGACGCCCGGGCCCGGGACCTGGGCACCGCGCTCGATGGCTCGGTGGACGTGGCCGGGGTGGCCGTGCTCGAGGCCCGGATCGATGGGGCCACCCACCGTCTGGCCGCCATTGAGACCACGCCGGAGGTCCCCGAGCTGGGCGCGCTGCTCGGCGTCCTGGTCGGTCCGGGCTTCCGACGTCGGGTCGACGAGGCCGTCCCCGAGGAATGCGAAGCGGGCACGCTCTTGTACCTGCTCCTCGACGACCTGCCGGGCGCGGCCCTGGTCTCGGGCTATGCCCTCCAGCGAGCCGGTGCCTTCGACGAGCGAGATACGCCTCCCGAGCGGCGGGCCGACATGTCGGCCGAGTTCCTCTCCCGGGACGACCTCTGTGCCGGTTGGGCCCACGACGCCACCATGATGGTGACGGTCCGGGCCACGGGCAACATCCCCGTGCCCATGGGGCCGCCGGCGCCCGTCCTCGAGTCCCCGGACGACCCGTGGTCCTGGCACGCCATGGCGCCGATGACCCCTCACGGGACGCGTCGCCGCCGCCGGCTCGATGTGCTGCCACCGACGGAGCCGGGCGGTCTTCATCGGCTCGATGTGCATTTCCGCGACAGCCACGCCGATGAGGACGTGGTCGAGTCGGTAGTACACGAGTACTCGGTGACCGGCACCGTAGACGGCGCTGCCGGGCGGATCGGTGAGGTGGCGGCGCGCGCCCACGTGTTGCCCTGGATGGAGTGCCCCGGCGCCCTGGCCAGTGCCCACCGGGTGGCCGGCATGCCCCTGACCGATCTCCGACGGTGGGTCCGGCGCGAGCTCACCGGTGTCAGCACCTGTACCCATCTCAACGACACGCTGCGTTCGCTGGCCGACGTGGCCGTACTGCTCCCGGCCGCCACGCTCCCGGCCCCGTCGCTCCCGGCCCCGTCGCTCCCGGGCACCGAGCTCCCCGGCACCGAGCCCTCGTCGACCTGACCGGCGTCGTCGCCGCCTATCGCAGGGGCCGGAAGAACGCTCGGAGATCGTCGACCAGCAGGTCGGGCTGCTCGGCCGCGGCGAAATGCCCTCCCCGGGGCATCTCTGTCCACCGGGTCAGGTTGGTGTAGCGCTCAGCCAGCCGGCGGGGCACGAACACGAGGTCCCGGGGAAAGACGGCTATGCCGGTGGGCGCTTCGATGGACGGGATCCGATCATGGGCCAGGCGGTTGGGCTCCCGGAAGTTCTCCCAGTAGTAGCGCATGGTCGACCCGATGCTCTCGGTCACCCAGTAGAGCATCACGCTCGTGAGCAGAAAGTCCCGGGAGAGCGCGTCGTAGACGTCGCCGTCGTGGTCGCTCCACAGACGCCGCCGTTCCAGGATCCACGAGGCCAGGCCGACGGGTGAGTCGTGGAGGGCATACGCCAGGGTCTGGGGATCCTGTGACTGTACGGCCACGTGGCTGGTGGCGAAGGCCATGCGTTCCTGCATCTTCTCGAACCAGCCTTCTTCCCCCGGTCCGTAGTCGTTGGCCGAGAGCCCCGAGTAGTAGGAGACGCGCATCAGCACCGGCAGGCTGAGGTGCACCCCCACCATGTGCCGGGGGTACTCATGGCCGAGCTGGGCGGTCACGCTGGCGCCCCAGTCGCCACCGTGGGCCCCGAACCTGCCGTAGCCCAGCACCCCTTGCATGAGCCGGACCCACAGCCCGGCGGTGGTGCGCACGGTCACCCCCGTGCGGGTCAACGGCACCGAGTAGCCGTAACCCGGGAGTGAGGGAACGACCACGTCGAACGCGTCGGCCGGGTCACCGCCGTGGCTGGCCGGGTCGGCCAGCGCATCGATCGTCTCGGCGAAGTCCCAGAACGTCCACGGCCATCCGTGGGTCAACACCAACGGGACAGGATGGGGGCCGACTCCTCGGCGATGGATGTAGTGAATGGGGACATCGTCGAGCACCACCCGGTAGTGCTCGAAGCGGTTCATGGCCTTCTCGTGGACGCGCCAGTCGTACTGGTTGCGCCAGTAGTCGACCAGCTCCTCGAGCCAGGCCCGGTTGGTCCCGTAGCGCCAGTCGTCATTGCCGGGGTCGCGGGGCCAGCGCGTCCGAGTCAATCGGTCCTGGAGATCCTCGAGCACGAGGTCGTCGACCGCGATCTGGAATCGCTCGGGGACGGCGGCCATCAGCGTCCTTCGGGCGGTGGCCCAGTAGCCGTCGCCACCCGGGTGGCCTCCGACAGCGGGGCCAGCACCTTGGTCAGCACCCCGTACAGGAACGCCCCGAATGGCCACTGGGTCACGATCCGGCCTGACGCCGACTTGTAGTAGTTGTTGGCGACCTGCCAGGCCGTGCCCTCCATCTGGCGCTCGAGCCAGCGGTTGTACAGCTCATAAAAGACGGGGCGCACCTCGACCGCGGTGACGCCCTGGCGCGTCATCCGCTTCACCGCCTCCACCACGTGTTCGGCTTGTCGCTCCAGACACGAGATGATTTCCCCGCCGTTGGTGTTGGGACCGTAGAGCATGTAGAAGTTCGGGAACCCCGGCACGGTCATGCCCAACATGGCCCGGGGCTCGCCGTCCCATACGTCGTGAATGGTCCGGCCGTCACGCCCGCGCACCTCCAGGCTGGCCAGGTAGTTGGCGGGCTGAAAGCCGGTGGCCATGACCAGGATATCGACGGCGTGCTCGATGCCCTCGGCGTCGACGATCCCTTCCTCGGTCACCGCCGTCACCGCCTTGGGGACCAGCTCGACGTTGTCGCGTCGCAGCGAGCCGTAGAACGTCGAATTCAAGATTGGCCGCTTCCCCGGGTAGGGGTACTTGGGGGTGAGCGCCTTCCGCAGATCCGGCCGTTCAGCGAACTCACGGTCGATGAAGCTGCGGCACTGGTGTTCCCGTAACGAGTTCATCTTCGTGCCCGGACGGTGGATGGCCCCACCGATCTGGTTCCGCTCCAGCAGCAGGGCCAGCCGGATCCGCTCGATGCGTCGTCTGAGCCGGTTCTGGAAGCTTCGTCGCTCCTCCGGCGTGAAGTCCCGGTCGCCCTTGGGGATGATCCACCCGGGCTCCCGCTGGAACAACTTGACCTGCCCCACCAGGGGTGCGATCTCGGGCACGATCTGGGTGGCCGTCGAGCCGGTGCCCACCACGGCCACCCGTTTCCCGGTCAGATCGTGCTCGTGTTCCCAGCGGAAGGTGTGGAACTTCGGCCCTCGGAACGTGTCCAGTCCGGGCCAGTCCGGATACCGGGGATAGTTGAGGAGGCCGAGGGCGCTGACCACAACATTGGCCTTGAGCTCCTCGCCGTGGTGGAGTCGGACGGTGTAGAGGTGGGTCCTCTCGTCCCAGGCCGCTTCCTCAACCGTCGTCCCGAAGCGAAGATGGGATCGGAGCCCGTGGTCGTCGATGACCTCTTGCAGATAGCGCTGGAGCTCCGGTTGGCGGGCGTGGGTCCGGCTCCAGTCGTAGCTCTTGAACGAGTACGAGTAGAGGTGGGAGGAGACGTCGACCTCGGCGCCCGGATAGCGATTGTCCCACCAAGTGCCGCCGGGACCATCGGACTTCTCGAAGATGGTGAAGCTGTGGATCCCGGCCCGCTTCAACTTGACGCCGGTAGCGATGCCGCCGAATCCGGCGCCCACGATCACGATCCGAGGCGTCCCCGATGAGCCGAAGCGGCCGTTGGCTGAGCCGAAGCGGCCGTTGGTGAAGCGGTAGCGGCCGTTGGCTGAGCCGAAGCGGCCGTTGGTGAAGCGGTGGCGGCCGTTGGCTGAGCCGAAGCGGCCGTTGGTGGCGCGGTTCTTCACAGACCCACGTGTCTCAGAACAGCGGAGACCAGCTGCTAGTCCGCAGCAGCCGGGATTCCCACTGGTCGCGGAGCTCCAAGGCGTCGTGCATATAGGAGCCAGGACCGCGGTGCTCGGGCGGCATCTCGCTGGTGAGAAGTTGGGTCAGCGCCTCGGGCCGACGAATCTTCTGCCAGAGCATGGCCTCGCGTCGCTGATGGGTGCCGTGGGCGACCTGGAAGCACGCCTGGATGTCCAGCACCTGCTGTTCGGGGGGTCGCTTCTGCATGGGCGCGTAGTAGATGTCGTACCAACCCTGGATGTAATCGTCGATGGCCACATACGGCCAGCCGGTGTCCTCCATGAACAAGCTGAGCTCGTGGGTGCGCCCGTCGGTGGGGACGGTACCCAGGTCCACCTCCTGGAGCGGCGACCAGTCGACGGGCATGAGGATCTTGCCGAACACGTCGTGGCGGAGGTCGTCCACCGTCCCGGCCCACGACTGGAGGTCACCCCTCTGTATCCGGGTGGCCAGCTCTTCCCAGGCGCGGCCGTCGGTGATGGCGGTGATGGTGACCACGTTGTACGACAGCCCGCTGCCGTGGGCGTGGTTGGTGTACCACAGCAGTCGGGCGTAGTCGCTCTCGGCCATGGTCGGCATCCACTGATCGCGGTAGGCCGCTTCGAACTCGTCTTCATTGCTGCCCACCACCTTGTGGGTCTCGTGCAGGAACAACATGTTTCTCTCCTCTTCTCAGGCCGTCTCGGCCTCATGGGCCACCGTCTCGGCCTCATGGGCCACCAGCTGAGCCAGGGCCCGGCGGTCGACCTTGCCCGTCTCGTTGCAGGGAACGGTGTCGACGAAGACGATCCGCTCGGGGATCTTGAAGCGGGCCAGGTGCTCCCGGCAGAAGTCGGTCAGGTCCTGCTCGGTCGCCGGCTTGCCCAGCACGACGACGGCGGCCACCCGTTGGCCCATCTCCGTGTCGGCCACGCCGGTGACGGCCACGTCGGCCACGGAAGGGTGCCTGCGCAACACCGTCTCGATCTCGATGGGACCGAATTTCTCGCCGCCCCGGTTGATGGTGTCGGACAGGCGCCCCGACGGGTAGAGGTAGCCGTCGCCGTCGACGCGGGCCAGGTCGCCGGTGCGCAGCCATCCGGGGGCGACGTTCTGCGGTGATAGCACCAGCAACTCGCCGACCTGACCGGAAGGCACGGGCTCCTCGGTCCCGGGCACCACGATGCGGATCTCGACCCCGGGGAGGGGCTTGCCCAACGAGCCGATGCGATCCCGACGTCTGTGGTCATCGGGCAGCAGCATGGTGTAGGCGCCCAGGGTCTCGGTCTGACCGAAGACGTTGGCCAAGCCCACGTGGGGGAGCGCGTCCATGGCCCGTTCGACCAGGGCCACCGGAGCGGCCGCGGCCCCGTAGGTGATCGAGACCAACGAGTTCAGCGCTTCGGCGGAGCAGTCCGGGTGGTCGAGGATCCTCTGCAACATGGTCGGGACCAGGAAGGCGCCGGTAACCCGATGGTCCCGGACAAGGCGGATCCACTCGCCGGCGTCAAAGCGGGCTTGGATCACCAGGGTGTTGCCCGAGTACAGGCTGCCCAGCAGGCCCAGCGATCCGCCCACATGGAAATAGGGAACACACATGATGGTGGTGTTGGCATCGACCTCGGGCCTGAACGGCGCGGCGAAGCCGCTGAGTCGGGCACCCAGCACCCCGTGGCTGACGGGCACTGCCTTGGGCAGGCCCGTGGTCCCGCTGGTGAAGAGGACGAGGGCCTCTTCGCCGTCGGAGCCGATCGACGAGTCGGTTGCTGCCGGCGCGGCCCCGAGGAGCTCCGACGAGGTCAGCACGTTCCCGCCTACCGCAACGCCCCCCGTCGCGGCAAAGGCATCGCCGGTGACAGCCAGCGGTCGACATCCGGCCGTGTCCACCAGGGCCGCGATCTCGCCCGGGCGCAGGGCCGGATTGATGAGCGCGGCGGCCGCGCCCATCCGGGCTGCGGCCAGGGTGGCCGCCACCGAGACGACGCTGCCGACATCGACGATCGGGACCCGATCTCCGGGCCCGATTCCCCTCTCGGCCAGGCAGGTCATGGCCCGCCGGACCACGTCGTCGAGCTGACCGTAGGTGCAGGGACGGTCGTCCACGATCAGGGCCACCCGGGAGGGAAGCCCCCTGACGGCGGCATCGCTGACGTGGCCGATGTTGATGCTGCTCACCTTGGACGCCTCCCGGTGGGGCGGTGATCCCCGGCCATTCGCAACTGGGGGACGGTCATCAGTAGAGGGGTGACCAAGCCGAGGTGCGCAACAACTTGCTCTCCCATTGGTCGCGCACGGCCAGGGCATCGTGCATCCATGTACCCGGCTTGCGCAGCTCCAGCGGGATCTCGCTCATGAGGAGCTGCTGTAGGCGCCCGGCATCGTGAATCTTCTGCATGAGCGTGACCTCGTTGCGCACCGAGGAGCCCAAGGCCGGCTGGCTGGCCAGCTGGATGGAGATGAGCCTGTCCGACGCGTCGACCTTCAGGCTCTTGGAGTAGACGGATCCGCAGGCATCGATGTAGTCCTGCAGCTTTCCGTCGTAGGGCCACATGGTGTCCTCCATGTACATGGTCAACTCGTGCTCGCGCCCGTCGACGGGCACGGTGGAGAGGTCGACCTCCTGCATGGGCGACCAGGGCAGGGGCATGAGGATCTTGCCCTCGACGTCATGGCGGAGGGAGTCGACCTCCCGCATCCACGCCTGCAGGTCACCGCTTCGCGCTCGGTGAGCCACGTCCTGCCAGGCTCGGCCGTCGGCCAGGGCTGTGACGGTCACCACCTGGTAGGACATGCCGCTACCGTGGGCATGGTTCGCATACCAGAGCAGCCGGGCAGAGTCGCTCTCGGCCATGGTGGCCATCCACTGGTCCCGGTAGGCCGCTTCGAACTCGTCTTCCTTCGACCCGATCACCTTGTGGACCTCGTGCAGAAACAGCATGTCATCCCCCTCCTGCGTGGCCACGCCGGAGCATCACAGTAGACGGAAATCAGTGTTTTCGCCATCGTCGGCCAGGGGTCGACGGCGGCGCATCCGGATCGCCTGTGACAAGATCCCCCGTCGGGGCGCCCGTTCCATCGGGGACCGCGGGGGTTCGTCCGAGCAGCAGGAGGGACCACGTCGCCCAGGACGAGAGGGAGAGAGATGGCTGAGCTTTCGGAGTTGCTGGGGGTCCTGGATCTCGAGCGGGTCGGTGAGGGTCGCTTTCGCGCCCAGAACTTCGGATCCGGTCCGGGTGGGGTGGTCTTCGGCGGCCAGCTCCTGGCGCAGACCATCGTGGCCGGCGCGACGGTGGATCCGACCAAAGAGGTGAAGTCGGTGCATACCGTGTTCGCCCGCGGCGGTGCGCTGGACCAGCCCCTCGACATCGAGGTCGAGGCCATGCACGTCGGCCGGGCGCTGGGCAGCGCCACCGTCACCGTCAGGCAGGGTGACCGACTGTGCACGCGTTCCCTGGTCCTGTTGAGCGCGGTGGAGCCCGACCTCATCCGCCACGGTTCCGAGTCGCCATCGGTGGGCGCGCCCGAGGACTCCCCCTTGTCGGCCCACGAGGCCTTCTGGGAGATCCGGGTGGTCGACGACGTCGACATCTCGGACCCGAGTGCCGTCGGTCCGGCCGAGCTCTTCGTGTGGAGCAGGTTCCCGGGCTCTGGAGATGTCGGCACCATCGGGCAGGCCCTGCTGGCCTACGCGACCGACGGGTTCCTCATCGGGACGGCCATGCGGCCGCACGCCGGGTTCGGGCAGGCCTTGTCCCATGTCGAGTTCTCGACCAGCGTGCTCACCCACACCCTGACCTTTCACGAGCCGATCGCGGCGGGGGAGTGGTACCTGCTGGCCCACGAGAGCCCCTATGCCGGGCGCGGTCGCTCCTATGGTCGGGCCAACGTCTTCGCCACCGACGGCCGCCTGGTTGCCTCGTTCGTGCAGGAGAACATGGTCCGCGCCTTCCCCGAAGGCCAAAAGCCCAATGCGGGCGGACGATCGAAGTTCTGAGCCCGCCGGCCTGCGGCCGGACTCCGCAACAGGCGTTTTCTGACCAGAGCGATTTTCCCCTAGCATCGGAGCTGCGATGGTGCCGGTCACCAGAGGCCGGCCCAGCGACCGATAAAGGGGAGTGGATGGCATCGGGAATCGGGTCCTGGGGGGTATACCTCCCGTTCTGGCGCCTGGAACGCAAGACCATCGGGCAGGCCCTTGGGGCACCGGCCGGTCGTGGGGCGAGGACCGTCGCCTCCTTCGATGAGGACACCACGACGCTCGGGGTGGAAGCGGCTCGTCGTGCCCAGTCAGGGTCTGGAGTGCCTGCGGCAGAGCAGCTCTTCTTCTCCACCCCCGAGCCCGCCTACCAGGACAAGACCAACGCCACCACCATCCACGCCGCCCTGGGCCTCCCCCAGCGGGCCGGCGCCTATGACCTGGTCGGCTCGGTCCGCTCCGCCGTGGCCGCGCTCACGACAGCGGTGGACTCCGGACGCGACCACCCGACCCTGGCCGTGATCTCCGAGCTCCGAACCGGCTTGGCCGGGGGTGGCGACGAGCGGGAGTCGGGCGATGGCGGCGTGGCCTTCACCTGCGTGCCCGACGGGGCAGCGCTCGAGCTCATCGGGCGGGCCTCGGCCACCGAGGAGTTCGTCGATCGGTGGCGCGTACCCGGCGAGCAGAGCTCACAACAATGGGAGGAGCGCTTCGGTGAGCAGGCCTACGTCCCCCTGGCCCATGCCGCCTTTGCCGACGCCCTGAAGTCGGCGGGCATCACCGCGGAGAGCGTGGACCATCTCGTGGTGACCGGCCTCCACACCCGGGCCGTCCGGGCCATCAAGAGCTCGCTGGGCGTGGCCGCCGAGGCGGTGGCCCCCGACAACTCGTCCGCCATCGGTAATTTGGGCGCCTCCCAGCTGGGGGTGGGACTGGCCGACGTGCTCGAGCGGGCCACGCCCGGTCAGGTCGTGGTCACCGTACAACTGGCCGACGGAGCCGACGCGCTGGTGTGGCGAACCACCGACCGACTCCCGGCCGTCCAGGCGGCACACCGTGAGGCCGGCCTGGACAGCGTGGCCGAGCAGGTGACCTCGGGTCGCTCCGATCTCTCCTATGCGTCGTTCCTGACCTGGCGGGGTCAGTTGCACCGGGAGCCCCCGCGCCGTCCCGAGCCCGGTCGACCCGGTGCGCCGAACATGCTGCGCTCCGAGGGATGGAAGTATGGGTTCAACGCCAGCCAGTGTCTGGTGTGTGGGTTTCGCCATCTTCCGCCCACCCGGGTGTGCCTCCGCTGCAAGTCGGTCGATCAGATGGAGTCGGAGCGATTGGCCGACGTGCAAGGCACGGTGGCCACCTTTACCATCGACTACCTGGCCTTCAGCCTGTCCCCGCCGACCGTGGGGGTGGTGGTGGACTTCGATGGTGGTGGGCGGTTCCGCTGCGAGCTCACCGACTGCGATCCCGATGCCGTCGAGATCGGCACCAGGGTGGAGATGACCTTCCGCCGCTTCTACACCGCCGACGGGATGCACAATTACTTCTGGAAGGCGCGTCCGGTGAGTGACGGGACGCCCCAGGGCGACACAGCTTCGGCCGCCACAGCTTTGGCAGACACAGCTTCGGCCGCCACAACATCGGCAGCCACAGCTACAGCAGGCGCAGTACCGACCAAGGAGGCATAGACATGGCCAGCAACGGCATTCGGGACAGAGTGGCCATCGTCGGCATGGGCTGCACGGAATTCGGCGAGCGCTGGGACAAGGGCGCGGACGATCTGCTCACCGACGCGGCCAAGGACGCCATCGCCTCCGCCGGAGTGTCCCTCGACGACATCGACGCCTTCTGGTTGGGCACGCTTGGTTCGGGCAACTCCGGTCTCACCCTGTCCCGTCCGCTCAAGCTCGACTACAAGCCGGTCACGCGGGTGGAGAACTTCTGTGCCACCGGGTCAGAGGCCCTTCGCAACGCCTGCTACGCCGTCGCCTCCGGAGCGTACGACGTGGCCATGGCCATCGGAGTGGAGAAACTGAAGGACTCGGGCTATTCGGGCCTCACCGGTATCCACCAGGTGGGCGATGGCACCGGCGGCTCGCTCACGGCTCCGGCCACCTTCTCGTTCCTCGCTCCCTCCTATAGCCACAAATACGGGGTGGACACCCAGGAAATGAAAGACGTCATGACCCGCATCGCCTGGAAGAACCATTTCAACGGGGCCCGCAATCCTCGTGCCCAGTTCCGCAAGGAGGTCTCTCTCGAGACCATCTCCAAGTCGCCCCGGGTCGCTGGCGAACTGGGTGTGTTCGACTGCAGCGGCGTGTCCGACGGCTCAGCCGCGGCCATCGTGTGCCGGGCCGAGGACGCGCACCGCTACACAGACGCACCGCTGTACGTGAAGGGGCTCAGCTTCGTGGCCGGACCGGCGGCCGGCCCCATCGATCCCGACTACGACTACACGACCTTCGAGGAGGTGGTGCGCTCGGCCGCCGACGCCTACCGGCAGGCGGGCGTGACCGATCCCCGAGCGCAGCTGGCCATGGCCGAAGTTCACGACTGCTTCACCCCGACCGAGCTGGTCCTGATGGAGGACCTCGGATTCGCCGACCGCGGCACGGCCTGGAAGGAGGTCCTGGCCGGGACGTTCGACCTCGACGGTGAACTGCCGGTGAACCCCGACGGTGGGCTGAAGAGCTTCGGTCACCCCATCGGGGCGTCAGGGCTCCGGATGATGTTCGAGTGCTGGCTGCAACTTCGGCGCCAGGCGCCCGAGGACCGCCAGATCAAGAGCGTCACCGAGGGAGGTCGGACCCTTGGCCTGACCCACAACCTGGGTGGCGGCCCGGGGGAATGCGTGAGCTTCGTCAGCGTCGTGGGATCCGAGCCCTCGGCCTAAGACGCGGGCGAGGCGACTCGTCCCCGGTCATTCCTTTCCGGGCTTGCCGCTTGAGGGCGACCGGCAGCCCTCAACCGCGGGGCTTGCGGGCCTTCTTTTCCGGGACCAGGGCCGAGACGAGGAAGTCGGCCACCTCTGACCCGATCTGTTCGGCGTCCCTCGGTCCTGACGGGTCGAACCACTTGTAACAGAAGTTGACGGCGCCGTTCATGGCCCGGACGGCGATCCGCGGAGTGCCGGTAAGGCGGAACTCGCCCGCGGCGAGCCCGTCCTCCACCACCTTGACCAGGAAGTCTTCGCGCTCTCGTCGCTGCCTCCGTATGTCCCCCATCAGTTCGGCCGGAACCTCGGCCTCTTCTTCGGTGAAGATCCTCCACAACTTCTGTTGCCGGCAGGAATAGATGGCGCGTTGGGCCAGGATGCGGCGCAACGATTCGGTGGCCGATGTGCTCGACTCGATCACGGCGCGCTCTTCGACCAAGTGCTGCTCCATCACCGTCTGGTACAGAAGGACCAGCAGTTGCTCCTTGGACGACACGTAGTGGTAGAGGCCCGGCTTGCTGAGTCCTGCCGCTCGAGCCAGGTCGTTCATGGACGTGGCCCGATAGCCCTTCTCGGCGAATACGGCCACGGCGGCGGCCAGGATTTCCTCGGTGCGGTTGCCGGCATACCGAGTTCTGGAAGGCGATGGCTGTTCGTCGACTTTCGCCATCAGGGACATCTCCAATTCGCCAGCTCACGATGAGACAGGCCGACGACAACGGCCATTGCTGAGGTCGGAAGGGGTCAGTGTGCCATGTGGACGGCCCCTCCGCCATGGCCCTCGGCTGAGTCTTCTGAGTGGTAAGCCGGTGTTGGGTTCGAGGTGCGCCGACAAGATAACTGGGTCGGAGGCATCAAGCTGTGCCCAACTCGACCGACTGGTCGGACGGGAGGTACGGTGTCTTTGCTGCATCTCCGGAAGAACAACAACGAGAAGGACAGCTCATTCAACGAGAAGGACAGCTAATTGAGGCGCGGTGACCGAACGGGTCGAATTGACTGGATGAGGTGCAAGCCCCACCTGACACGCACCGGCGGCCGCCAACCCGACACTGGGCAAGGGGATCTCTGACGTGCCACTCGACTACCGCATGTACGACGCAGACAACCATCTCTACGAGGCGGCGGACGCGTTCACCCGACACCTGCCGGACCATCGCCGGCGCGACTTCTATTGGACGACGGACGAGCGGGGTCACCGTCACGTGATCCTGGGCGGCAAGATCTTCGACTACCTGCCCAATCCGACCTTCGATCCCATCGCCGTGGCCGGCTGCCTGCTCGATGTGTTCAAGGGCGAGAAGTCGATGCTCGAAACAAAGAACACGGCGTATCAGTTCGAACCCCTGGCCCATCGCCCCGAGTACCAGCAGCGCGTGCCCCGGGTGCGCCGGATGGACGAGCAGGGAGTCGAGGCATCACTGGTCTTTCCCACTATGGTCTCCGGCCTCGAGGAGGCGACGGGCGACGACGTCGACTTGACCATGGACCTCTTGTGGTCGTTCAACCGATGGCTGGAGGAGGACTGGGGCTTCGCCTTCGAGGATCGACTCTTCGCCACGCCGGTCATCTCCCTTGCCGATGTGGACGAGTCGGTCCGGATGCTCGAGTGGGCACTCGAGCGTGGGTGCCGAGCCATCATGGTGCGGCCCTCGCCGGTCCCGACGCGTGTGGGCATGCGCTCGCCCGCCGACCCGATGTTCGATCCCTTCTGGGCCCGGTGCCAGGAGTCTCAGGTCCTCGTCTGCGGCCATCTGTCAGCCACCGGGTATCACCGCTACTCGGGGGACTGGACCGGTGTGTACGAGTTCGCCCCCCACCGGCCCCAGGGACCGTTCGCGTCGATATCGACCCACGCCCGGGCCACCATGGATTTCTTCACCGCCATGGTCGTCCAAGGGGCGGTGACCCGGTTCCCCCGGTTGCGCCTGCTCTCGGTCGAGAACGGGTCGGACTGGGTGCACTGGATCATCGAGCGCTTCAAAGTCGAGTACCAGCGCTACCCGGGCTCGTTCCCCGAGGACCCCGTGGATGCCTTCGAGCGGTGCGTCTGGGTGGTCCCCTATTGGGAGGAGCACATCAAAGACCTCACGACCTACGTACCGGTCGAGCGCATCTTGGCCGGATCGGACTTCCCTCATTCCGACGGCCTACCCGAGCCGACCCAGTTCGCGAAGGCGCTGGACGAGTTCTCCGACACGGACGTTCGCTACATCATGCGTGACAACCTGCGGTCGCTCCTCGTTTCAAACTGATGGTCGACCGAGACGCTGCGTCGCCGCCACCCGGCAGTGCCCGGCCCGGCGATCGGACCCCCGGTCCGCCACCGATGCCAACCGCCCAACCCCGTCCCGGTCCGAAGAGCGCGGTCACGGTGGCAGACTGGGTTCGCGGCCTGGCTGCGGCTCACGGAGACCGCGAGGCAGTCGTCGGGAGCGGCGGGCGCCTCACGTACCGGGACCTCGACCGCGAGTCCCGAAGGCTGGCCCGGGGCCTCCTGGCCAGGGGCGTCGGCAAGGGGACGCGTATCGGGTTGTGGCTGGGCAACGGGCCTGCCTGGATGGTGACGTTCGCGGCGATCGCCCGATGTGGGGCAGTGGCCGTTCCCCTCAGTACGTTCTTCTCGGACGAAGAGCTGGCCGTGGTGGTCCGCCACGCCGACCTCCAGGGAATCTTCATCCATCCCCGGTTCCTCGGCGACGACCAGCGGGACCGCATGGCAAAGGCACTCCCAGAGCTGTCGGGCGAAGGGGCCCCTCCGTGGGCCATCAAGGCGGCCCCGTACCTTCGTTGGGTGGTCTCGGTGGACGAGTCGAACGAGGGTCCCCCGTGGTCGAGAGGGCTCGGCTGGCTGGTCGAGGGATCGGCCTCAGCCGCGTTCGACGAGGACATCCTGGCCGAGGCGGAACGGGAGGTGCACCCTGACGACGACGCCATCATGATCTACACGTCCGGGTCCACGGCGACGCCCAAGGGCGTTCCCCACAGCCACCGCACCATCATGGAGAAGACCCACTATCTCCGGGAGTGGATGTCAGTGAAGGACGGCATCCGGTCCTACACCGCGGCGCCGTTCTTCTGGGTGGGCGGTCTGACCATGAGCCTCTTCGTGGTGCTCGACGGCGGAGGGACCCAGTTCTGCACCGACCGATTCGTCGCCGGCGAGGTCCTGGCCCTCATCGGCGACGAACGCATCGAGCGGGCGGTGCTCTACCCCCATCAGATCAACGCCGTGCTCGAGCACCCCGACTTCGCCGGAGCGGATCGGTCGTCCTTGCGGGAGGCAGACCCCCGACTGCTACTTCCCACCGTCGAATCCCAGTCTGGTCCCGACTCCTTGCGCATTGGGCTCGGCATGACCGAGACATTCGGCGGCTACTGGTGGGGACGGCCCGAGCCGGGAGAACCGGGAGCCCCCAGCGGCCGCTTGCGCAGCGATCGCCGCCCCCCGCCCCTCGAGGTCCTGCAACCGGGGATGGAGCTGCGCGTGGTCGACACCGCAGGCCAACCGGTGGTCGACGGTGATCTCGGCGAGGTCTGGCTCCGGGGGCCGGCGGTCACCAGGGGGTTCTACAAGACGGTTCGAGACGAGGTCTTCGACACCGACGGTTGGTTCCACACCGGAGATCGAGTGACAGTCGACGGCTACCGTTTGCACTTCCAGGGCCGGCTCAACGACATGATC
Source organism: uncultured Acidimicrobiaceae bacterium (assembly GCA_963781305.1). Taxonomy (GTDB): domain Bacteria; phylum Actinomycetota; class Acidimicrobiia; order Acidimicrobiales; family RAAP-2; genus DASXMT01. The sequence continues at coordinate 1,144,668 of CAWAFL010000001.1, read as the reverse complement.
AAGACGTCGGGGGCCAACGTCGCCCCGAGCGAGGTCGTCATCGCCCTTCGGCAAGTCGAGGGCGTCCGCGAGGCCTACGTGCTCGGGCTCCCCGATCCGGTCCGGGGACAAGTGGTCGTAGCCGCGGTCATCCTCGAGGACGGGTGCTCCCTGACCGGAGACGAGCTTCACCAAGCGCTCCGAGCTCGGCTCTCCACGTTCAAGGTGCCGAGCTTCTTCGTGTTCCTCACCGAGGCGGAGATCCCATGGACGCCTTCGTTCAAGGTGCGGTACGTCAAGCTCGCAGAACTGCTGGCCGATCGCATTGACCGGTCGGGAAGCTGAGGTCGGTCGAGTGCACGCGGACCGGCCCAACGAGATGGCCAGGAGCAGGTTGGACCTAGACCTTTCCGAGGAACAGAAACTCCTGGCTGACACCGTGGCCAAGCTCATCGAACGGCACTGTCCGGTGTCGAAGGTCCGATCGCTGATCGATGAGGGCGCCGGCATCGATCGAGGAACCTGGCGCAGTTACGGGGCCGTCGGGCTGTTCGGCCTCTTGGTTCCCGGGAGCCACGGTGGGAGCAGCACCGGGTCCGACGGCATGATCGCCGCCGCCTTGGTCTGTGAGGAGATGGGCCGGAACCTGCAGCCCGGGCCCTTCGTCCCCACGCTCCTCGTTGCCCAAGCGCTCGCCGAGAGCGAACGAACCGATGCCAGCGCGGTCGTGCTCGACGACCTGCTCTCGGGCCGGCAGGTTGCCACCTGGGCGGTGGCCGAGCGGGGGAGCTGCGACCCAGCCGACGTCGTACTGGAGGCACGGCGCGAGGCGTCCGGATACGTCCTGTCCGGGATGAAGGACCTGGTCCACGATGCCCACCTAGCCGACGAGGTCCTGGTTACCGTCCGCCTTGACGGTTCGCTGGCCGACTTCCTGGTGCCCACCGGAACCGCCGGCGTGTCCTCTATCCCGTACGGGTCGCTCGACGTCACGCGCCGATACGGCCAGCTGCTCCTCGACGGCGTGCACCTTCCTGCCGCCGCTCTGGTCGGCCGGTGGCCCGATGCGGGAGCGTCCATCGCCCGTCGCTTCGATCGGTCCGTTGCACTGCAGTGCGCGGAGACCGTCGGTGCGGCGGCAGCGATCTTCGAACTGACGGTTGAGTACGCCAAGGATCGCCTGTCCTTCGGGCGGCCGATCGGCTCCTACCAGGCGATCAAGCATCGGTTGGCCGACATGATGATGCTGCTCGAGGCGGCCAAGGCGACCGCGGCTTCGGTGGCGCGCCAGATGAGCGGCGAGGCGTCGGACTCGCTGCTAGCCAGCACAGGCAAGAGCTATGTAGCCGAGGCGTGCACGACCGTCGTCCAAGAAGCCCTCCAGATCCACGGTGGCATCGGGTTCACCTGGGAGCACGATCTCCACCTGTACCTGCGCCGGGTCAAGTCGAACGAGGCTCTACTCGGTACGCCCTCGTGGCACCGCGAGCGCGTCTACGGACTCATTGCCACCGGCTCACGAGCTGACGGCGGACCACCAGCTGACGGCGGACCACCAGCTGACGGCGGAGCAAGAGTTGACGGCGGAGCACGAGTTGAGGCCGGGCGAGCCGCCGCCGCCGGAGGGCATGACGAGGCTCACCCAGACCGGGCCGGTGCATCGGCGTGACGGTCGGGGGTGAGGGGCAAGGAGGGTGGCCTGACGAGGGGTCGTTTCGTGCTGCAGCCAGGACGTGGCTTGCCGAGCACGTGCCGCGCCAGGTCCCGGACGCCGGTTCCGGGCAGGATCGGGCCGATGAGGCGGGTGAGGTATCCAGGGCCAAGGAGCTGCAGCATCGATTGATCGAGGGCGGCTACGCCGGGCTCACGTTCCCCACCGAGTTCGGCGGTCGGGGACTGGGCATCCGGTACCAGCAGATCTTCGATGAGGAGACCTCCGGCTACGAGATGCCAACGATCCTGAAGGTACCGACGTTGGCCATCATCGGGCCGACGCTCGCGGCGTGCGGTACCCAGAGCCAAAAGGAGCGGTACCTGCCCCCGCTCATCCGGGCGGACGAGTGGTGGGTCCAGTTGCTCTCCGAACCGACCGGGGGCTCGGATCTGGCCGGGGTCCTTACTCGTGCCACCCGGGACGGTGATCTCTTCATTGTGCGCGGCCAAAAGGTGTGGAGCACCGGCGCGCATTACTCGCAGTTCGGCTTGTGCCTCGTCCGGACCGATGCCGATGCCCCTAAGCACCGTGGCCTGACCATGCTTGTCGTCCCCTTCGATGCGCCCGGGGTCACGGTCAGGCCGATCAGGCAGATCACCGGCGAGTCCGACTTCTGCGAGGTGTTCTTCGACGACGTTCCCATTCCGGTCGAGAACGTGGTCGGCGTGGTCAACGAAGGCTGGTCTGTGGCTACAACGCTCATGGGCTTCGAGCGCAGAGCGGCGGGAGTGGGCCGCCCACGCGATGTCGTTGGCGACCTGGTCAGGTTGGCCGGCGAGCGAGGGTTGGGCGACGACCCCATCGTGCACCAGGCCATAGCCAATGCCTTCGTCGCCGGTGCGGTCGAGGGGTATTTCGCCCGTCGGGTGGCCGGTGCCATCCAGTCGGGCCGGATGCCACCCCACGCCAGCGCGCTCTTGAAGCTCTACCGGGCCGGGAAGCACCAACGCAATGCCGAGACGGCGATGTCCATGGCCGGCGAGCGGGGCGTGCTCTGGCCGGAGGACGAGGGTGGCGATGAGTGGGCACAGGAGTACCTGGGGACCAGGGCCCGATCGATTGCCGGCGGCACCAACGAGATGCAGCGCAATGTGATCGGGGACCGCCTTCTCGGCCTACCCCGGGAACCTCAGCCCGGGTCCGACATTCCCTTCAACCAGATTCGACAGAACCGGTTCCCGACGACCTGATCGTGATGGGTCGCTGCCCCTCCTCCCGTGGTGTGCCTGGCTGCGAACCCGTCGACAGACGAAGAATCCTGGACATCACTGCTGCGAACGTCCGCATCGACGCCGAAGAAACGCTCAAGACCCTGCCGTCGTGAACGGCTCGAGACCTTCTTCGACGAGACGGTTCCATGTCTCCTCGGCCACCTGGCTGAGGAACTCGCCCTTGGCGAAACCGTAGTAGGCCGAGAACTGGAGGGCGACCTCTCTCATCTCGCCGAGACTGATGTCACCGGATTGCAGTGCCGACCCAACGTGGCTGCGAATGGGCATGACCGAGTCGTCGATGCCCACGCAGGCCAGGGTGATGAGCCGGCGATCCCGCCGGCTCAAGCCGGGCCGCAACCACACGTGCCCGAAGACGAAGTTCAAGATGCCGGCCTGGGTGTACGGCGTGTCGGGCTGCGGCGCTCCGATCAAGTTGATGTCGCGGAATGCCTCCTCGCCCCCACGGACCCGCTCCTCCGGGTCACCGGGACCGAGCGAATCGATGGTCAGTGGCGGGAGCGGAGCCGGTGCTTCGCCTCGCTCCTCTTGGATCCGGGCCCACTGTTGGCGGATGACCCCTTCCACAGCGGAGCCCTTGGGCCAACCGCAATAGACAGCGAAGTGGAGCACGAACTCCAGCATCTCGGCGATCGTGATATCGCCACTGTTGAGCGCGGCGTACACGTGGGCGTTGATCGGCCCTATGGAGTCGGCCCCGGCCACGCAGGCCAGGGTGACCCATCGACGGTCTCGCCGGCTCAACCCGTCGCGGGACCAGACGCGGCCGAAGACGAAGTCCAACGTGGACTCGGCGTACGGGCTCGTCGCCTGGTCGGGTTCCACCGTCATGACCTCGCGGTACATCTGTATGGCCTGTGCCCGGCCCGACGCCGGACTGCCCACTGCGTTGCTGCCCCCGGTGTCGCTGTCGGGGTTGCCCCCGGAGTTGCTGCCCCAGTCGTTCCGGCTGTCGCTCCCCATCACGCTGCCGCCCTCCCTCGAAGTCACGTGTAAGAACTCTAAGTCAGTTGACTTTCACCGTGCAAGGTGATTAGCTCCCGTCGTGGCCGCATCGGCAGTCCTGACCCGACCCGAACCGTTTTCAGCTGCGTCGTCGACGCGCGAGCAACTGATCCTCGCCGCCGAGCGTCTTTTTGCCGAACAGGGCATCGACGGCGTCTCCCTCCGTAAGATCGGCGCTCAGGCGGGGAACGCCAATAACTCAGCTGTCCGGTACCACTTCGGTTCGAAGCAAGGGCTCCTCCAGGCAATCCTCGAGTACCGACTTCCCGGCCTGAACCGCCGCCGGCAGCTGCTCGCCGCCCAGGCCCGCCCCGACCATCTCCGGTCCTGCCTCGAGGCCTACCTGCTGCCGATCGTGGAGGAGGCCGAAGCAGAGGACAGCTACTACCTGAGCTTCCTGGTCCAGCTCCAAGGCACCGGCGTCGCCGAGCACCCCTTCGGACGACTGTCCGAGCGTTTCCGAACTACCACCGAGGAATTCATGGGCCACATTTCCGATCTGCTGCCTGATCTCCCCCCATCGGTGCGCTGGTCCCGAATCGAGCAGGCGCTGGCCATCTGTGTGCACGCCTGCGCCGACCGGGAGAGGGCCAGGCGCTACGCGTCTCCGGTCACCGCCTACCCATTACACGTCGCCCAGCTGCTGGACGGGATCATCGGCTTCCTCCAGGCGCAGGTCTCTACCGCCACCCTCGACGCACTCGAGGCCTTTCCCCCCGGCCCCCCCGCCTCCGGCCGTCGCCCGCGGTGACGGCGTTCGTCGACCTCGTCGACTCCGTGGCCTTCATCACCGGGGCGGGCAGCGGGATCGGCCGGGCCGTGGCCCACTCCTTGGCTAGGGAGCAGAGTCACGTTGTGGTGACCGACATCGACGGGGAGCGGGCCGACGCCGTGGCCGCGGAGATCCACGCCGAGGGGGGCGACGCCGTCGCCCTGCCGTGTGACGTGTCGAAACTCGCAGATTTCGAGCGCGCCCGCGACGCTTGCCTCGAACGCTTCGGTCGGGTCGACATCGTGATGAACAACGTCAGCGTCCTGGCTGTCGGATCGCCCGAGGCCATCCCGCTCGAGGAGTGGCAACGGGCTCTCGACGTCAACGTGCTTGGCATCGTTCGCAGCAACCAGGTGTTCTTGCCCCTGCTGTTGGAACAACAGCGAGGGCATGTCGTCAACACCGCGTCCACGGCCGGGTTGTTGCCGTACGGCTACGACCGGCTCCCGTACACGACGACCAAGCATGCGATCGTCGGGCTGTCCGAGTCGCTCGCCCTCTATCTGCGGCCCCAGGGCATTGGGGTCAGCTGCCTGTGCCCGGCCGGGGTGATCACCAACATCGCCGAGCACATGCGATTCTTCGGGACGGCAACGTCGGTACGGGCACCGGCGCTGCCGGTGGTCGAGGCTTCGGTGGTCGGTGACCTGGTCGTCGAGGCCATTGTCGAGGATCGTTTCCTCGTCCTCACCACCCCCGAAGTGGGCGACGAGATCGCCGAGCGCGCTCAGGATATCGACGCGTACGTGCGGTCGAGGAGCAAGAGCGCCGAGTGAGCACCTGGTGCGGAGGCACCGGTCAGTCGCGTCCGGCAATGATCCCCGCTATCGCTCGATTCTCCTCTCCCCACTCGATTGTCCTCTCCCCAGAGGGTCGTGTGGGAACCTGGTGCGGTGAGTCTCCGATCCCATGCCGATGCGTGGTTGGCAGCCTGGAACGCCCACGACCTCGACGCGGTGATGGCTTGTTACGCCCAGGACGTCGACTTTGTCGCTTCGACGGTGACGCGCCGTTGGGGCCGACCTGATGGGCGCTTGGAAGGAAGGACTGAGCTCCGCCAGCACTTCGAGCTCGGACTTGAGCTCGCCCCCAACTTGACCTTCACCGAGGAATCCTTTCTCACGGCTCCCGCCGGCTACGCCATTCTCTACCAACGCGAAAACGGAAACCGCGTCCTCGATGTGGTCGAAGTGGACGACATGGGTTTGGCCAAACGGGTACGCGCCTTCTACCAAGACCCCCAGCAGTGATCAAGACCCCAGCACTGATCAAAGGGTGGACCAAACGCAAAAAGGACAAAGGTTGGTTGACGCGGACGATTCATAGGCTCGGGCGCCAGGGCTACGCTCCACATCCATGACGCTTCCACTCACCGGGATCAAAGTCCTCGAGTTCTCCGAACATGGATTCGTGCCGTCGGCCTGTGCCGCCTTGGCCGACTGGGGAGCGGACGTGGTCAAGATCGAGCGACCCGAGGGCGACCCGATGCGCCAGATCATCCGCCAGGGGCTGGTGGCCGACGTGGACGGGTACGACTACCTCTTCCAGTTGGTGAACCGCAACAAGCGGGGTGTGTCGATCGACGTACTCGACCCGTCCGGTCGTGAGGTATTCGAGCGTTTGGTGGCATGGGCCGACGTGTACGTCACCAATCAGCTGCCCCGGGTGCGACGGAAGCTCCACACGGAGCCCGAAGACCTGTTCAAGGTGAACCCCGCCCTGGTGGTCGCTCGGGGCCACGGTCAGGGACAGCGGGGCGAGGGGGCCGAGCTGGGCGGGTTCGACTCCGTCTCGTTCTGGTCGCGAGGGGGCGTGGCGCACATGCTCACCGATCCAGGGGCCGACCACTTGGCCTCGCCTCGCCCCGCCCTCGGTGACGTGCCGACGGGGATGTTCCTGGCCGGCGGGATCTGCGCCGCCTTGGTGCACGCCCAGCGGACCGGCGAGGGGGTGGTGGTCGACACGTCGCTGCTGAACGGGGCCAACTGGACCCTCGGGCCGGATCTCGCCTATGCCTCGGTGGCCGGGACCGAGGCGCCTCGCCACACTTCAGCGCCCGGGGATCGGAGCCCCCTGGGTTGGACCTACCGCACCGGCGATCAGCGCTGGCTCATGTTGATGATGTTGGACGAGGCTCGTTACTGGGAGCCCACCTGCCGTGCTCTCGGTCTGGCGGAGATGATCGAGCCGTTTGCCGACGAGGCCGTGCGCCGCGCCGCCTGGCCCGAGATCTGCAATCGACTGGGGGAGACCATCGGCTCGATGGACCGCGACGACCTGGGCGAGCGACTGAGCAACGAACACTGCATCTTCTCCTTCGTGGCCACCCCTGCCGAAGTGGTCACCGACCCGGCTGTGGTCGAAAACGGCTACCTCATGGCCCATCCCACGCATCCTCCTCTGCGGTTGGCCGCCGCCCCGGCGCAGTTCGACGACGAGGTGCTCCAAATCCGCCGGCCGGGTCCCGACCAGGGCCAGCACTCGCGAGAGGTGCTCGAAGAGGTGGGGTACTTGCCTGAGGAGATCGATGCCCTGGTGGGGTCGAACGTCGTCGTAACCAGCTCGTAGGGGCTCGACCCCGGCGGATCCGCCGTCGACCCGACGTCATGGAGTCGGTGGAGCGCCCTTGGGCGTCAGGGTCGTAGTGGTCGCGGTCTGAGAGCGGGCACCAGTGCTCCAGCCATGGCCCGAAGCAGGCCAATCGTCGAGTTCGCCCAATCGAAGTAGTCCTTCCATGTCACTATCTGTCCGTCGACAACCTCGAATATTCCGCAAACCCAAATCTCCATGCGCAGTGGGCCGAGGATGAGCTGGTCGGTGCGCTCGGTCAACACCACCGGGCCATTAGCCGCTATGCGATGCACTCTCACGTCGAAGCCCATGTGGCGGAAATAGAGGGCGGCCGCCTTGGTGAATCGGTGCTTGCCGCGGATCGTCGGCAGGGACACGTTGGCGTAGACCAATTCGTCGGCGACGAGCGATCCCGCGACCGCGGTGTCGCCCTCGGCGAGTGCGCCGAGAAACCGTTGCACCACATCGATCGGATCCGCCGGGTCTGGCGTGACGGTCATACCCGATCTCCTTACGCCCGTCGCATCCCAGTCTCGGGCATTGCCCGCTCGACCTCAGGCTAGCCCTGCTTCAAATTCTGACCGGTCTCGAACTGACAGGTCTCGAACTGACCGGTCTCGAACTGAGGGCCGCTCACGACCGTGCCGTGTCCTGGCTGAGACCGCCGGGCATGACCATGCCCACCGGCTGCAGGTGCTGTCCCAGCATGGCGTCGAATTGGTCAGCCAGCGTCTCGGCATCCCAGCCTCCATCCCGGCTCATCCAGGCGATCTGCTTGGGATGCTGGAAGAGCGTGAACGCCCAGTCGGACCTCCCGAACAGCTGCCCGTTCACGGCGGCTGCCCGCTCCGAGGCCAGGTACACGACCATGGGCGCATTGAGGGATGGGGCCAAGGTGGCCGGCGGCTCTTCGCCCTCTTTGTAGAGGTTGGCGGTCATCCGGGTGGCGCCGGCCGGGGCCATGGCGTTGGCGGTGATACCTGAGCGCCCGAGCTCCAGTGCCCACACGAAGGTCATGCCCATGATCCCGGCCTTGGCCGCGGCGTAGTTGGTCTGCCCGAAGTTGCCCCGGAGTCCGGCCGACGAGGTCATGTTGACGATGCGTCCATACCCCGCCTCTTTCATGGGACCCACGGCGTGCTGGGTGCAGTTGAACGTTCCCTTCAAATGGGTGGCGATGACGGCGTCGAAGTCGTCCGGCCCCATCTTGGCCAGGCTGCGATCGCGGACGATTCCGGCGTTGTTCACCAGGATGTCGACCTTTCCGAAGCTGTCGATTGCGGTCTGGATGATCCGACCGGCGGCGTCGTAGTCGGCAACCGAGTCGTAGGCGGGGACTGCCCGGCCGCCGGCGGCCTCGATCTCGGCGCACACCTCGGCGGCGGGGTCCTCACCGGTCTCATCGCCACGGAGCCCGACGCCGATGTCATTGACCACGACAGCCGCGCCTTCACGGGCCAGGGCCAGGGCGAATTCACGACCGAGTCCCCGTCCAGCTCCCGTCACCACCGCTACGCGTCCCTCGAGCAACATCGGCCCTCCCATCACGTCGGCCCCAGAGAGTCCGGGGCCGGCTGCCGATACTATTGGGCGGCGAGTCCCATCGCCCGCTGGGGTGATCCGTCGAAAGTGGTGATGCATGGCCGGTGCCCACGGAGTGGATCCGATGGCCGAGGACGAGGACCAAACCGCACTTCGTTTACTGGCCCGCGAGGTGGCGGCGCGAGAGGTCGGGCCCAGGGCCGCCCATGGGGACGAGACAGGCGAGGTGCCCACCGAAGCGATCAAGGCCCTGGCCGCGGCCGATCTGTTTCGGGTGACCATCGGCGAGCAGTGGGGCGGACTGGGCTACGGCGACGTGGAGTCCTCCATCGTGCTGGAGGAGGTGGCCCGTCACGACGTCTCCACTGCCATCTGCTGCCAGCTGGCTTTCAACGGCCCGGCCAGGGGGATCGAGCACCTCGGAAATCCGGCCCTGCAGGACCGGTGGTTGCCTGCGGTAGCGAACGGCGAGGCCATCGTGAGCATCGGTATCACCGAGCCTGATGCGGGCTCAGCGGTGCAGTCGATGCGCACCGCGCTGATCGAGGACGGTCCCGGCCGATGGCGCCTGAACGGCTACAAGAACTTCTCCACACTCGGTCATGCCGCTGCCGGCGTGCTGGTGTGGTGCCGGTGGCCGGGCGGCGATGGGGCCAAAGGGATCGGCGCGGTCATCGTCCCCATGGATCGCGACGGTGTTTCCCTGGCCGGAAAGCACCGATCCATGGGCATCCACGCCGCTACCGAGGCCGAGATCGCCTTCGACGGGGTGGCCGTGACCGAGGACGACGTGCTCCTGGCCGGCGACCCGTCCTCGGCCGAGGCGTTCAAGGTTCTGCTCTCCCATCTCAACCACGAGCGTTGCGGCAACGCGGCGATGTGCGTGGGCGCAGCCCAGGGCGCGCTGGAGCACGCCACCCGCTACATGAACGATCGGGTCATCGGGGGAAAGCCCATCGCCTCGCTCCAGGGGTTGCAGTGGAAGCTGGCCGATATGGCAATCGCCTTGGAGGGTGCACGGCTCCTCCTGGCCCGCGCCGTGCGACTGGCCGGCCCGGGTGGGACGCCGCCGGCCCTGGAGACGGCGATGGCCAAGACGGCAGCCAACCTCGCGGCGAAGTTCGTGTGCGACGAGGCCATCCAGCTGCACGGCGGGTACGGGTACAGCCGCGAGTACCCGGTGGAGCGGGTCTATCGGGACATACGCGGGTTGTGCATCGGGGCGGGCACCATCGAGGCGCAACGGAACTACGTCGGCTCCAGCGTCGCTCGCGGTGTCACGTCAGTATCGGCCGGCTGGATGAACCCGCTCGTCGACTGACCGGTTCTCGCTCGATCGTCTGTCGGGGAATTGCGCCAATCCGACCGGGTCGACGATCGGGCAGTACCGCTACGAGCCTGGCGGCGGCCGCTGGTTCCGGAGCCGATTGTGAAAACCGCAGAGGAGCCTGCCGTTCTCCTGGTTGGTGGGGCCACCCTGGGCGTAGGGGATGATGTGGTCGACCTGGGAGGGTCCTGACCCGTCGCAGTAGGGGTGGGTGCAGGTCCGGTCCCGGAGCTCGATGGCCCTTTTGGTCGCCCCGGTGAACAACCGGGCCGTCTCGCTCACCTCCACCCGGTTGCCGGGAGCAAACACGGCCCGCTCGAAGTACGCCTCATCCAGCAAGGGGAGCAGGGCCCCCGGGGGAAGGACGGTGCCGTTGGCCAGCTCACAGATCCGACCGGACAGGGTCGGGAAGTCGACCAGCACGGAGATGAGCGGTGCCGGCCGTTTGCCGTCGGCCGGGGCGCTCCTCGACCGTGTGGCCATCTCGACCAAGGCGTCGGAGCGCCGCTGGCCCGAGGTCCGGGCGAGGTCGGAGAGGGCGGGCTCTTTGCCCAGGCGCTCGGTGGCCTCGGCCCAGTCGGCCTCGAACAGCTCGTGTTCCAAGCGGCAGAGCTCCTCGGAGACGGCAGCGCCCGAGAGGGGGTCCATGGTCATCTGCCCGAGCCACATCCCGTCGAAGCTCTTCTCCAGATAGACATCCCGGGAGGCCAGGCGCTTCTCGTGGCTCTCCTCTGTCCCGTCGGGGTCGGCGAACTGGTCCCAGTAGGAGAGCGCTCGGGTGAACCTGTCGAAGGACAGCGAGGCGGCCTGGTCACAGAGGACCTGCTCGTCTCGGGCCAGGGCCTCTTCGGTGCTGGGGTTGCGCACGGCGGCCACGGCGTCGATGTGGGCGGCGTTGATCGCCCCGCTCGACCAGGCCCGGGCAAAGACAGGCAGCTCGGAGAGGACCCGGCCCCGCCGGATGAGGGCTCTGGCCTGGCCCACCGGGATCTTGCACCGGCGGGCCAGCCAGGCGGCGGCCGACTTTGCCCCGTCGGGGGCCCAGTCCCCCGAGGCGTCAAAGGAAGCGCCGGCCTCGGTCACGATGGCATCGAGGCGGGCCCGCAGGCACATGAGGGACTCCATCGACTCGGGGTCGGCTGGGACCAACGGGCCGGCGTCGGCCAGGCGCTCGATGGCCTCGGTCAGGGTCTGGATATCGACATCCATGCCCCCCATTTTTCCATTCGGGTGTAACAGATCCCCCGCCCGGCTACGTATCCGCTCAGGCGGTGCGACCCCACTCAGCCGGTGCGACCCAACTCAGGCGGAACGAGCCCACTCAGGCGGCACGAGCCGCGCTCCGGCGACGCGTGCCCGCTCAGGCGGAACGAGCCCACTCAGGCGGAACGAGCCCACTCCGGCGGCGCGTGCCCACTTGGGCGGAGCGTGCCCGATTAGGCGTCGGGGCGAAGGAACCGGCCCAAGGGATCCCACCGGCGGAGGGCCTCGATGTCGGCCGCGGCAGGTGGGTCCAGCTCGATGAGCGACCGAGCCACCGTGAGCTCCCAGCCGCACAGCGATCGGACCGCACCTACTCGCTCCTCCATCGACTGACGCCCGCTGGGCACCGCGGTGAGGACGAACGTCCCATCCTCGCCCTTTTCGAAGATGCCCAGGTCCGACACGAATGCACCGACCCGTCCGCCGGGGGATGTGATGTAGGGGACCAGGTCCACAGTGCGCCGACGGGTGAGGGTGGCCATGACCACGACCTCGTCGGCCCGGCTGGCCACGTCGTTGCCGCCGCCCGATCCCACGAGGAACGACCGCCCGGGTATGACCGTCGAGTTGATGTTGCCGAAGCGGTCGATCTGGGCCGCCCCCAGACACGCCAACAGGGTGGTGCCCGGTGAGCCGGTCATGAGGCCAAGGATCTGCTCGCTGTCCGAGAGCATGGTGGCGGTGGGGAAGCTCCGATGGTTGAACACGAACGGATCGGCCGGGGTCGGCTCGTAGCCCCACAACCCGAGCTCGGCGGTCAGCTCCACTTCAGCCCCCCGGCGCCGAGCCAGGTGGACGCCGAGCCAGGTGGCCAGGTTGGCCACCCCGGCGCCAGCGAGGACGGCATCGGCCCCCCGGGCCACGATGCGATCGGAGAGGTGACGGGCTCCGAACACCGCGGCCAACTCCCAGGCCCCGATGGGCGCAGTGAGGTCGGGTGGGTTGGCCGCTTCATCCTCCCGCCACGACTCGGGGTCAGCTCGGGCCACGAGGGCGTCGATGCGGGGTTGGCCGAGACGGCGCAGGTACTCGGCCTGGTCGCCCGGCTCGAGCACCCAGTGGTCGATCCAGGCGTCGAACTCATCGCTCCGGCTGACCTGGCTGACTTCAGACCAGAAGTCCAGGTCCTCCCCGTAGGGGTCGGCCGGGGTGTCCCGGGCGAACAGGCCTCCGGGATGAGCGCCCATGGGTGCTTCGGTGATGGCCAGCACCCGGTGAGCCGGGATGCGGACGAGGTGGGACCACGGTCGGATGTCGTCGACCACCCGCTCCACGGTGACCACCGCGCCGCGACGGGCCGCCAACGCGCCCCACACCCCCTCGAGCACCGGCGCGTTGAAGGCCACGTTCCCATCGCGGTCGGCCACCGGGGCGTGCAACAGTGCGATGTCGGGGGCGTAGGGGGCCAGCAGCCCAACGGTGCCGCCGAAGGGCGATTCGACCTCGGCGAAGCCGGCGTTGTCGGACATGCTCGACCCGGCCAGCGAGCCGGTCACCGCCGCCGGCAAGCCCCGGGCGGCCGCTTCCATCCGCTGGAGGAAGGTCAGGAACGACCAGTGCTCGACCTCCACGTCGCCGCGGAGATAGGCGTCGGAGAACCACGGGTTAGGGGTGAAGTTGGGGAATATGTCGCCCGAGTAGCCGGTCACCACCTTCTTCACCAGGCCGCCCTTGAAGAACAAGGTGCCCAGGCTGGAAAGGCTCAACATCACCAGGGTGAATCCAGGGTCCCGGCCCCACCACCGACGGACGAGATGGCGGGCACCGGCTGTCCAACGCGAGTGGTTGGTGACGACGTGCACGGCATCTCCGGGCCGCACGTGCGCCACCGCAGTGTCGAGGTCAACAACCTTGTCCATGTCGGGTGGTGAGGCTACTCGACCACACCAGGTGGTAAGAATTGAAAACGGTCGTTGTGTGGCCACCGCCTCTTCGGGCGCCCATTCCGAAGACCTATCGACGAGGAGACCACGATCGTGAGCGCGAGCTCCACCCGAGCGTGCCGAGGAACGGCGTGACCCGTCCGCTTTACACCGACGATCACCAGCAGTTCCGGATGGCGGCTCGGCGATTCGTGGCCAACGAGATCGTGCCCAACTTCGAGAAGTGGGAAGCCGACGGCATCATCGACCGGGCCCTGTTCGCCCAGGCCGGCGAGCTGGGCCTCCTGGGCATGGCGGTGCCCGAGGAGCTGGGCGGCGGTGGAGTGGACGATTTTCGCTACAACGTCGTGGTCAACGAGGAGATCCATCTGGCCGGCTGCAACGGTGTGGGCCTGGGCGTTGCCCTGCACAACGACATCGTCCTGCCGTACTTCCTGACCTACTGCACCGACGAGCAGCGACGGCGTTGGCTGCCCGGCATTGCCTCGGGCGAGCTCATCACGGCCATCGCCATGACGGAGCCGGGCATCGGTAGCGACCTGGCCTCGATGTCAACCTCGGCGATCCGCCACGGGGACACGTACGTTGTCAACGGGTCCAAGACCTTCATCACCAACGGGATCAACGCCGACCTGGTCGTGACCGCGGTGAAGACGGATCCGGGCCAGCGCCACCGGGGCATGAGCCTCCTGGTGCTCGAACGGGGCATGAAGGGGTTCGAGCGGGGTCGGAACCTCGAAAAGCTGGGGATGCACTCGCAGGACACGGCCGAGCTCTTCTTCGACGACGTGGCCGTCCCGGTCGAGAACCTCTTGGGCGAAGAGGGCGAGGGTTTCACCCAGCTGGTCCAGAACCTTCCTCAAGAGCGGCTGTCCCTGGCCGTCTCGGCCGTGGCCGCCGCCCGCTATGCATTCGGCCTGACGCTCGACTACTGCGGGCAGCGCACCGCCTTCGGCCAGACCATCGGGTCGTTCCAGAACACCCGGTTCGTGCTGGCCGAGCTGGCCACCCAGATCGAGGTGGCCGAGTCGTTCATCGACAACTGCGTGGCCGAGCTCGGTCGGGGCGAGCTCACCGCTGAGCGGGCGGCCATGGCCAAGTGGTGGTCCACCGAGCTGCAGTTGCGGACGGCGGATCGCGGGCTGCAACTCCACGGCGGGTACGGGTACATGCGGGAGTTCCCCATTTCCCGGGCCTACGCCGACGCCCGCATCACCTCAATCTACGGTGGCACCACCGAGATCATGAAGGAGATCATCGGACGGGGCCTGGGCCTCTGATCGAACCAGGCCCGCTGGCGGCGAGAGAACCAGGCCCGCCGGCGGCGAGAGAACCAGGCCCGCCGGCGGCGAGAGAACCAGGCCCGCCGGCGGCGAGAGAACCAGGCCCGCCGGCGGCGAGAGAACCTGGGCCCCGAGAGAACCAGCCCCGGCGGCAAAGGACGGCCGGGCCGGGGACCTGCGTTCAGTCCTTGGGCTTTGTTCCCAGGGCCCGGTGGGCGAAGTTGGTGAGGTGACGGACGGTGCGGGCGTTGGGAACCGTGTCGTTCATGAGGTTGTAGCGAACGGTGTCCATCGTGTACCCGTAGATGAGCCGGGCATCACGGACGGGATCGGGGCTCTGGCCCGAGCCGTCCTTGACCGCGTTGGCGATCTCGCGGTGGAGGGGCACCATGACGCGAGCCTGGTACTTATCGAACTGCTCCGGGTAGACGGTGGCCAACCGGCCGGAGCCGAGCGCCCAGGGCAACGTCCGCCGGGCGACCGACGGGTTGACCGCCTGTCGCACGAACCCTTCGATCCAGGCCCCGACCTTGCCCAGGGGGTCGGGGACGCTGCTCATCCGGTGCTCGAGGTACTCGGCCACGACTCGACAGCCCTCTTCCAGGGTCACCAGCAAGAGCTCGTCCTTGGATCGGAAGTGGCGGTAGAAGGCCTTGGTCGAGAGGCCGGCCTGCTCGAGTATTTCGCGCACGGAGGGTTCGATGGTGCCCCGGCGGGCGGCCACCGCCAGCGTGGCAGAGACCAGCAATTCCACTTCGTTGTCGCCCTCGGGTTGGCCCGTCCCGGACGGTTTTCCGTTTTCGGCGCGGGAGACCGTAGGATCTACGACATCGACCGGCGCCGTCTTTTTCTTCGTCACGACGGCGCAGTGTAGACGATCGCAATTGAGAACAGGTGTTTTCCTAACCTGCTCCGGTGGCGCCAGCAGGTGTACATCGAGCTGAGGACTGAACGGGCCGGCTGCGGCGGGAGGAAAGATCGGTGGAGCAGCTCCGGATCGGAGACGTCGTCTCGGTGACCACGGGCCGCGCCCCGGGACGGGTCGCCGCCTCGATGGGGGATCGCCGGGTCACCTACGCCGAGCTCGATGCGTCGACCGAGCAGCTCGTTCGGGCCCTCTCGAGGCGCGGCGTCGAGGCGGGCCATCGGGTGGTGTGGTGGGGGGAGACCTCCCTCGACGCCATCGCTCTCTGGTTCGCCC
The DNA here is from genome assembly GCA_963781305.1 of uncultured Acidimicrobiaceae bacterium. Taxonomy (GTDB): domain Bacteria; phylum Actinomycetota; class Acidimicrobiia; order Acidimicrobiales; family RAAP-2; genus DASXMT01. The sequence goes on along the minus strand of CAWAFL010000001.1, from coordinate 1,128,896 downwards.
TGGCCAAGTTGGGTGCTGTGTGCGTGCCCCTGAACCCCCGCTTCACCTCCGAGGAAGCCGGCCCCATGCTCGACGTGGCCGATCCGACGCTGGTGGTGGGCGACGGCACCCGCAGCGACCAGGTCGACCTCGCCGAGCTGTTGGCCCTGCCGGCTACCACGGGAGTCTCGCTGCCCCGCATCGACGAGAACGAACCCCATGTCATCTTCTTCACCAGCGGCTCGTCGGGTCAGCCCAAGGGCGTCGAGTTGTCTCATCGGGCATCCCGACTGCGCATCCTGGGCGATGCCTCCATGTGGCCGTCCGGCGCGCTGGTGTGCATGTTCCCGCAGTTCCACATGGCGGGCTGGTTCGCACCCATGACGGTGTGGACTTCGGCCGACGAAGTGGTCTACGTGGAGCGAGCCGAGGCCGAGGCCCTGCTCGCCGCGGTGCACGAGCGGAGGGCGATCCGGCTCTACGCCATCCCTGCCGTCTGGCGCCGGATTCTCGAAGCCGACCGCTCTCCCTACGACCTGTCGTGCCTGCGCTACTGCGACACCGGTACGTCCTCGACCACGCCCGAGCTGCTTTCGGCCATCACCGACGCGTTCCCCGGTACCCAGACATCCATCACGTACGGATCGACCGAGGCGGGCGGCGTCTGCCGCCTCTGGCCCCAGGACATCCACCGCAAGCCCGGGTCGGTCGGACCTCCTGCACTGGGCTCCGAGGTCCGCCTGTCCGAAGACGGCGAGCTCTTGGTCCGTAACCCAGTCCTCATGAACGGGTACTTCCGGGATCCCGAAGCAACGGCGGCGGCGTTGGTCGATGGCTGGTTCCACACCGGCGACTTGGCCGAGCGGGACGAGGAGGGGTACTACTCGATCGTGGGTCGGGCCCGGGAGGTCATCCGGACCGGTGGGGAGACGGTGGCGCCGGTGGAGGTCGACAACGTGATGTTGAGCGTCCCCGGCGTCGTCGACGCAGCCGTGGCCGGGGTGCCCTCCGACGACTGGGGCGAGCTCATTACCGCCTTCGTCGTGCTCCAGCCGGGATGTTCGTTGGACCTGGCCACGCTGCGGCGCCACTGTGAAGGGCGGCTGGCCTCCTACAAGCATCCCCGACGGCTCGTGGTTGTCGATGCCCTTCCCCGCACCGGGGCGACCCACCAGATCCAGCGGCGCGTCCTGGTCGAGTGGGCGCAGGCGTCACGCGTCATGCGTCCACCCGGGGCAGTCTGAGGACGTGACTTCGGCACAGCGTTGGGACCCGCGCATCTCGGTGAACTCGCTGTCCAGCATCAGCTGGTCGTTGTCCCAGGACCTCGAGCTCTACCGGCGACTGGACATCCGGCGGGTCAGCCTCTTCCTGCCCAAGCTGGTCGACGCCGGGCTGGAGCGCGCCATCGACGAGGTCGTCGGCCGCGGGATCAGCGTCGACGCCGTCCTCCCAGGCGCCGCCTTCGACCTCACCGACGAGTCGGGATGGCCCGAGGCCCGCGAGGCCATGGCGATGGCCATCGAGACGGCCCGGCGCCTGGGGGCGACCACCGTGCCCACCGCGGGCGGATCAGGGCGCGGGCACATCTACGAATGGGCCGTCGACCGGTTCGCCCGGGCCATCGAGCCCGTGGCCCGGATCGCCCGACACAGCGGCGTTCGAGTGGCGATCGAGGCGACCCGCCCCCAGTTCGCCCATCTCGGATTCGTGCACACCCTGCGCGATGGCGTGGCCCTGGCCGAGCAGCTGGACCTCTGGCTCATGCCCGATACCGCCCACCTCTGGTGGGAGCCGGGTCTGGCTGACGTGATGGCTGCCGGGGCCCAGCGTTTTGCCGTGTTCCAGGTGGCCGACCTGGCCCTCAGCGCCCCGGTTGTCGAGCGGCTGGTGCCCGGCGACGGGGAGATGCCCATCGGCCCCATGGTGGCTGCGGCGCTGGCCGCCGGGTTTGAAGGGCCCTTCGATATCGAGATCATCGGGTCGGCCATCGAGAGGGAGGGGTACGAGGGTGCGCTTCGCCGCTCCTGCCAGCACCTGCAGGGCCTGTTAGAAGGGAGTTCGGCTTTTTCCCCTGCGCCTCCCACTTGATAGAGTTACGGAAAACAACCGTTGACCGCACGTTCCCCGCTGCCGTTGCGCCGAGCAAGCGCCGAGCCGTTGCGGCGAGCAATCGCCGAGCAAGCGCCGAGCAACAGAGCATGCGGGAGAGCGGACGAACCAGGAGGGGTGCCCACATGCCGTCACGAGATCTCGACTTTCCGGTGTTCGACGCCGACAACCACATGTACGAGACACCCGAGGCGTTTACCCAGTTCCTGCCGGCCGAGTACGAGGGCCTCATCAAGTACGTCGAGGTGAACGGGCGCACCAAGATCGCGGTGAACAACCGCATCAGCGACTACATCCCCAATCCGACCTTCGAGCGCGTCGCCGCCCCCGGAGCCCAGGAGGAGTTCTTCAAGGTGGGGAACCCCGAGGGCAAGTCCCGCAGGGAGATCCTGGGCAAGGGCATGCGCGCCCTGCCCGGCTTCAAGGACCCCGAGCCGCGGCTGCAGCTGATGGACGAGCTCGGCCTGGACCGGGCGCTCATGTGGCCCACGCTGGCCAGCCTGCTCGAAGAGCGCCTTCGGGACAATCCTCCGGCCACCCACGCCGTGGTCCACGCCCTCAACCAGTGGATGCACGAGCACTGGTCCTTCAACTACGAGGACCGCATGTTCCCCACCCCGGTCATCACCCTGTGCATCGTGGACGAGGCCATCAAGGAGCTCGAGTGGGTGCTGGACCACGGGGCCCGGATCATCTTGATCCGCCCGGCGCCGGTCCCCGGCTTCATGGGTCCGCGCTCGATGGCCCTCCCCGAGTTCGATCCGTTCTGGGCCAAGGTGGCCGAGGCCGACATCCTGGTGGGCATGCACTCCTCGGACTCCGGCTACCAGCGCTATACCAACGAGTGGGAGGGCATCAGGGACGGCGAGATGCTGCCGTTCAAGGGTGTCTCGGGCTTCCAGGCCATCACCGGGCACCAGGGTCGCCCCATCATCGACACGGTGGCCTCGCTGGTGGGCCACGGGTTGTGCTCGCGCTTCCCGACGCTGCGCTTCACCCCGGTGGAGAACGGCAGCAACTGGGTCCGCCCGCTGCTGGCCGACATGGAGCACGCCTGGATCTCGAGCCCCAACTCCTTCGACGAGCACCCCGTTGAGGTGTTCAAGCGGAACATCTACGTGCACCCCTTCCACGAGGAGGACCCCAAGGGCCTCATCGAGCTGCTGGGCGCCGACCGCGTGCTGTTTGGCTCCGACTACCCCCACCCCGAGGGCATGTCCGATCCCATCACCTTCGTGGACGACCTCGAGGGTCTGCCCGACAAGGACGTGCAGCTGGTCATGGGGGGCAACCTGAACCGCCTGATGGGCTTCGGCACCGCCGCCTGACCGTTGGCCGGCCTCCCCGCACGGGGGAGGCCGCCTGTGGCGCAGAACTACTGGAGCGAGCCCTCTGCCAACGGGTCGACGACCATCGAGCGGCCGTCGACCCAGCGACGAAGCAGGATGAAGCCGCCTTTGAGCGCGGCGCGGTCCCATTGCCCGAATCCCATGGAGGTGCCGGGCGTGCCCAGCGTGGCCGGCAGGCACTTCACCCGCTCGAGGGCCTCTTTTACCCCGGCGCGGGTCAGGCTCTCGGCTCCGGCCAGTCCCTCGACCAGCAGCCGGCCCATGTCGTCGCCCGAGGCGACGGTCATGGGGAACACTGCGTCACCGTCGCTGCGGGCAGCCAACAGTGAGCGGAGCCGGGGGTTCTGCTCGGACCAGGCATCCACGTACGTCCAGCCTTCCCAGTCGGCCACCCATTCCGGGTAGGCGTAGCCGAACATGAGGGCGGAGTTGGCCACCACCCGGGGATGCCAGTCGGCCGCGGTCAGGGCCCGGCCCAACGCGCCGGCGGAGAGGCCCAGGCCCAGGTAGACCAGGGCGTCGGCCTCCTGGCGACGGAGGTCGTCCACGATGGCGGAGAGGTCGGTGGTCACCGGCGAGATAAGGGACTTGGCCGTGATCTGCAGGCCGAGGCGGGCCACCGCGTCCTCGAAGAACTGCCCGTATCGGGAACCGATGGGCGACTGGTCCTGCACCAGCACCAGGCGCCGGCAGCCCTCCGCCTCCAGGTGGTTGGCCAGGAGGTGCGGCTCTTCTTCCAGCGAGCCGATCTGGTAGTGGAACATCCATTCGCTCCGGGTCCGATCGCTGCCCGTCCAGTTGACACAGGGAACCCGCGCCTCGTCGGCCAGGTCCCGGACGACCAGTCCGTTGTCGGTGATGGTCGGGCCCATGATGACGAGCACGTCCTGGGCCACCAGCCGCTCGAAGCCCGCCGTCACCGCGGCGGCCGTTCCCTGGGGTAGGCCGTCGGTCACCTCGGTGACGAAGCTGACGTCACGATCCAGCCGACCGGCGGACACCGCCTGGTCGACGACCCGGCGCATCTCGCCGATCATCGGGCTCTCGGGCCCGGGATGGTCGAGCAGCACTCCGACCACGATGGGGGCAACGTCGCTCATGTCGGACCTCCGGGTTCCAGGGTTATCCAGCTTCCACCGGTCGCTGCCGATTGACGCACGGCGTCGACCACCTGCATGCAGGCCAGGCCGTCGGCGAAGGTGGCCGGTCGGGGACCGGGACGCGCCGGCTCGCCCTCGATGGCCCGCCGAAAGGCGCGGGTCAACATGATGTAGGGCGGGAGTTCCGTGCGGGTCATGTCGGCCAGCGGACCCACGGCCAGGTCCTCCACATCGGGCAGGGCCAAGAAATCGGGCGGGTCGAGCCGGCGTCCCTCGGGGTCGTCGGCGTCGGCGATCCGGACGCCATCCGCCTCGGACCACAGGGTCCCGCCCGTGCCCACGATGCGGTTGACCGAGCACGCCGGCCCGATGGCTGCGGCACTCTGCATGAGGGAGACGTCGACCCCGCTGCGCATGACACAGCGAATGTCGAAGCTGTCGTCCACGGCCAGCGCCGGGTCGCTCACGGCGGGAAGGCCGGCGCTCACCGCCTCGACCTCGCCGAACCACTGGCGGAGGGCGTCGATCCGATGCGAGCCGGAGGCGCCGAACCATCCACCCCCGGCGGCCGGGTCGTACCACCAGTCGGCCATGGGAAATGACCGGAGCATGGACAGGAACGACGCCGCCAGCATCAGCCTCGGCGTCCCGATGAGCCCCGAATCGAGGGCCCACTCGATCAGCGCCTGGTCAGGCGACCAGCGGAATTCGTGGCCCAGCCAACCCACGACACCGGCGGCGTCGGCCGCCTTCACCAGCTGCCGGGCCTGGGTGGCATCGAGGGTGAACGGCTTCTCGCACAGCACGTGGCAGCCGGCCTCGATGGCCTCGGTGGCCAAGGGCGCATGGGAGGCCGGTGGCCCGGCAATCGATACGGCGTCGACCCCGACGTCGAGCGCTTCGCCCATCGAGGTGGCTGCGTGGTCGACGCCCAGCCGCTCGGCCCGGCGGGCGGTACGCCCCCGGTCCCGACCGACCAGGGCTACGACCTCGAACCCGGCGGCGCGCAGGGCCGGTACGTGGATGCGGGCCCCGAAGGAGGTGCCTACGACTGCGGCTCGCAGGCTCACGCCCGGTCGGTGGCCAGCCGGGGATCGCCCGCCGGCCGATCGGTGGGGGGCCAGCCCTCCACCAGGCCGTGCTCGGCGCAGAAGGCCTGGCTCTCGATGAGGGACCCGTTCACCGGCGGGTCCTGAGGATCGTTGGCCAGCCAGGCGATGACCTCGCCGCACACCTCGGGGGGAGCGGCGTAGGTCAGATCGAGGCCTTCCTGGTCGGCCACGTGCAGCTGCATCCGCTCCGTGCGGATGAACCCGGGATGCACGTTGTAGGACCGTAGGCCCCGCTCGCCCAGCTCGACGGCCAGGATGCCGGAGACCTTGAAGAGCCCTCCCTTGCCCACGGCGTAGCCGACGCCGTAGCTGCCCATGTCGACCGGATCGGTGTAGGCCACCCCCGACGTCACGTTCAGCACCGTTCCCCCGCCCCGCTCGACCATGGCGGGGACGAGCAACGAGATGAGGGCGAGCGGCCCCATGACGTCGATGTCGATCTCGTCACGCAAGTCGGCCAGCGAGAGGTCGAGGATGGCGGCCTGGGCCCCACGACCGGTGTAGATGGCATTGTTGACGAGCACGTCGACGTGGCCCCACTGCTCGAGGATCCTCCCCACGGCCAGGCCGATGGAGAGGGGGTCGGTCAGGTCCAAGCCGACGGCGAGTGCCTCGCGGCCCTCGGCCCGCACGAGCTCGGCCGTGCTCTCCACGCTCCCGGGCAGCGCACGTCGGGTTCCATCGTGGGCCACGTCGAAGCCCTCGCCCTCGCGGACGGTGCGCGCGGTGACCACGACATCGAAACCGGCTTTGGCCAGCGACACCGCTGCGGCCCGGCCCACCCCTCGGCTGGCTCCGGTGACCAGTGCCACCCTGCGATCGCTTGTCATGACTGCCCCTCCTCGTTGATGAACTTCGGCCCGGGACGTATCCCGAGCCCTTCTCATTTCCCCGCAGGGACGGCTCGCGCTGATGCCGATGCACCGCACGGACCGCTTGTCGATCGACGGTTCAGAAGGGTCGATCCACCCCGACCGCGGGACCGGGGGTGAACGTCGCCGGCATGGTGACCACCCCGGCCAGCTCCGGGTTCCCCTTGTAGAAGCGGGTTGCCTCATGGTCGACCTGGTAGTCGGGAATCCGGGTCAGGACCTCGCCCATCAGCACGGCGAACATGGTCCGGGCCAGGTGCATGCCGATGCAGCGGTGGGGGCCGACGCCGAAGGCCAGGTGGGGGTTGGGTGTGCGATCCAGCACCACCTGGTCGGGCCGGTCGAAGACCTTCTCGTCGAAGTTGGCCGCCAACCAGCTCATCATCACGAAGTCGCCCCGTTTGAGCTGCCGGCCTCCCAGTTCCACGTCGGCCGCCACCGTCCGGGTCAGGGTCTCGTTGACCGACGTGAAGCGAAGGAATTCCTCGGTCGCCGGCACCAGGAGGTCGGGCTCGTCGATGAGGCGCTGACGCAGGTCGTGATGGGTGTCGAGGTGATACAGGGCGAGCGACGTGAGTGACGACGTGGTGTCCAGCCCGCCACCGATGAGGTTCCACAACACGCCGATGAGCTCGTCGTCGCGCAGCTTGCGGCCGTCCTCGATCTCCAGGTTGACCAGCTGGCTCAAGACGTCGTCGCGAGGCTCCTTCCGGCGCTCCTCGGCGGTCCGCAGCAGCTCGGCGATCATGTCGGCGATCATGTCGCGTGAACGGGTCTGCTCCTCGTCCTCATTGCCGGCCGCGTTCACCGAGTGGAAGACCTTGGCGTAGTACGTCCAGCTCTCACAGGGGAGTCCCACCATCTTCATGGTGAGGACGGCGGGGACGGCATTGGAGAAATCGGTGACGATGTCCATGCCGCCGTCGGCGATCTTCTGGTCCAAGAACCAGGTGGCGCACTGTTCGATGAAGGGCCGGTAGGCGGCCACCGCCGAGGGCAGCATGAAGGGGTTGAGGATCCGCCGCAACGAGGCATGGGTCGGGCCCTCGACCTCGGCTATCAGGGCCGGGGGCACCCCGGGCATACGCGGGACGCCCATGATGCCGATGTACTCGATGCCGTCGGGCGAGTTCTCCTCGTACTTGGAGGTGAACGTGGCGCCGTCCCGCGACACCGCGGCCACCTCGTCGTAGCCGCTCACGATCCAAAAGCCCCCGTAGTGGGAGTTGTGCGCCACCGGGCACTTCCGGAGGTCCGCCCACTTCTCGTGACGGTTGTCGAAGAACTCGTCGGAATGATGGTCGAAGTCGACCATCGCATCGTCGGTCACGCTCATGAAAGGGACCTTTCCCCTCTGGTCAGCACTTCTGGCCCATCGGCCCCCACCCGAACCAGCTCGCGCTGGAGAAACCCGCCGGTACCTTCGGCGGTCACCCACGACTGGACGCTGAGGACCGAGCCCTCGTCCAGGGATGCCGCCGCACCCCGCCCGAAGCCGATCAGCGGAGCTTCGGCCCCGAGGCCGATCCCGTGGGCCAGGGCCACAGAGGCCTCGGGCTCGCCGGTCGACTCCCACGCCTTGTACAGATCGGAGCCGGTGTTCCCCGGCTGGCAGGCGGCGAGCAGGGCGTCGAGCCCCCGGAAGCATCGGTCGGCCAGCGCCGACGTTCCCGGCGCTGGGGTGGCGCCGGAGGCCCGGGTCCGGGCCAGCCCACCCTCGTAGCCGGCGTAGAGGGCGCCGGGGGACAGGACCACCAGCTCGTCGTCGCCGATCGGTCGACCGCTGACCAGGTTCCGGAAACGGACGGGACCGCGGCGGGGTGTGGCGAAGGCCACGCTCTCGCTCGGCGGCGTGGGCGCGCCCAGGCTGGCGACGCATTCGTCGTACACGCCGAGCAGCTCCCGTTCGGTCACCCCGGGAGCCAATGCGGCCTCGAGGGCCGAGAGCCCGGCCTCAGCCAGGGCGGCAGCCACGGTGATGCAGGCGATCTCGTCGGGCGTCTTGGTCGTCCGGGCCCGGGCCAGCGCGTTCGACGCGTCGGCCAGCTCGGCCGTGGGCACCACCGTGGGCAGTACCTGTGCGAAGAAAGGGCTGAGGGAGTCGGTCCCGACCCGGCGGGACGCGGCCAGCCCTGGGATCGCTCCCAGCGCGGCCAGCAGGTGGGCCGGGTTCCAGAACATCCCGTAGAGATCCTCGTGGCCGATCTCGGGGGGAATACCCTCGTCCCATACCGACAGGAGGTGGACGCGTTCTGTGCTCCGCACCACCACGCACACCGGGGCAAAGGGGAAGGTCCCTGCCCGCCACAGCTGGCGAGCACCCGACGCATAGCGGACGTTCCCCGACCGACCGAGGACGACGGCGTCGAGCCTGGCGGCATCCATGGCGTCGAACAGGCGTCGCCGGCGCTCCTGGCGCAGCCGCGTGAAGTCGACGCGGGCGGTGTCCTCGAGCGCCATGACCCCGGCGTTCACTGTCCCACCTCGAAGGGGTCGTACCGGGTGCCGCTGAGCGGGACCCACCCGTCGTCGGTGATGGCCACGATGTCCTCGGACCGGTAGCCCGACGCCCCCTCGTCCCAGATCACCGGTTCGAACACTACGACCATGCCCGGCACCATGACCAGCGTCTCATCGAAGGCCTCGCCCAGATCGGTCCCGATTAAGGGCATCTCGGCACTGTCGGTCCCCACCCCGTGGGCCAGGTAGAAGTGCTCGATCCAGGGCTTGACCCCGTCATTGGCGGCGACGGCGGCACGACCGAGCTCCAGAGCGGTCACTCCCGGCTTGCAGATGTCGAGAGCGGAGTCCACCACCGAACGCCAGCGCCGGAACTGCGAAACCTGGCGGTCCGACGGATGGGGGTCGGAGCTGGTGAGCCAGGTCCGGCCGTAGTCCGACGCGTAGCCATGGTGGGAGATGCCCGCATCCACCCAGATGACGTCGCCGGCACGGAGGATCCGGTCGGTGGTGGAGGTGGGATAGGCCAGGTCGCCGTGGCTGGTCCAGGGCCCGGCCGCTCTGGTCGGCTCCATGACCTGCCAGATCGGGTCGATGGCGTTGGCCGTCGCCCCCAGCTCGAAGACCCGACGCAGGAACGTCCCGCTCAGCTCGGTCTGGCGGACCCCGGGTCGCAGGGTCGGCCGGGTGGCGTCCATGGCCAGCTCGGTGATCCGCTGGGCGGCTCGGATGCACGAAACCTCGTCGGGGGTCTTGGTCAGCTTGGCCGGCCCCAGCACATCTCGGGCGTCGGTCCACTGGAACCCGCCGAGGGCGCCCAGCATGGGGTGGGTCTGCTCGTCGACGCCGAGGCGGGCTCCGGGGGCGAACAGCTGGCCCAGCGCTTCGGCCATCTCGCCGATCCCATCCTCCAGGTCGGGGAAGAGCGGCCCGTGCAGGTGGTCGGCCGGGAGCTCGAGCGGCGCCCCGTCCCAGTAGGGGGTGAAAAGGTGGGGGGCAGCCGCCCCGGTCACGACGACGGCCACGGACCGGAACAGTCCCGCCCGGCCGCTGTCCTCACCGGGTGCGTCCGCTCCGGTGGCATAGGCCACCGAGCTGCAGCCGAGGAGCACGAGCCCGTCAAGGCCCTGGGTCTCGAGGTGCTGTTGCAACCGGCGGTGCCGATCGGCTCGCATCCGGGCCAGATCGGGCTCGCTCGGTACGGGCAGCCCGGCGATCGCCGCCCCCGTTGCCCAGTCCTCCGCCGTCATGGAGCTTCCCTCCCGATCCTGCGTATCTGCCTGCGGTCGCCCGTCTGCCCGGAGGGACGAATTGCCGCGAACCGCTGTGGGTGGATCACGACCCCCTCCTTCCGTCGGCTTGATCCTACAACGGTGGTTCTCCAACCGGCGGCGCCGACGTGTTTCTCAGGACGCGGTGTACTGCCAGCTGCGTTCGGGCCCGGCACCGGGGGGATAGATCAGGGCATGGACGTCGAACCATATGGGCAGGATGTAGCGCACGTAGAAGGCGTGCTGGGTCACCCGGGGATTGACGAGGTCGTCTAGCTCCAGCAGCGCCAGCCGATCGTCCTTTTCCTGGAACCGGCGGCACTCGTCCAAGAGGTCGTCCACCTCGTCGGGGGAGTCCAGTAGCAGGCCCAGATGGTCGTAGCTGGGCGACTGGATGGGATCATCGACCTCCATCAGAAGGATGAACTGGCCGTCGTCGGGCCTCAGCAGCTGTCCGAGCTGGCCGAACAGCTCGTAGGGAGCCGACTGCCAGCCCAGCACGCCGCTGTAGAACGAGTCGATGTCGGAGCGGGCCCGCTCGTCCAGCGCGCCGCGGGCGAACGTGAGCTCCATATGGTTGAACCGCACGGGCAATTCCTCCTCCAGGAGCCGGAAGTCCAGGTCCTGAGGCCCCGTCGCCAACTATAGGACCGGCCTCGGCGTCGTCTACTGTTGGCGCCGGCTGGGCGAGAACAATGGTTCCCTGATGGTGGGGGAACCCGACCGCAATCTCCAGCCCCCGTCGTCAATCGGCGGCACATGCGAGAGGAGTGAACATGGATATCAGCGGTTCAGCAGCATTGGTGACCGGCGGGGCAGGGGGTCTGGGCGAAGCGACGGTGCGGCGCCTGGTGGCGGCGGGGGCAAAGGTGGTCATCGCCGACCTGGCCAAGGACAAGGGGGCAGCACTGGCCAAGGAGCTGGGCTCGGCGACTGAGTTCGTGGAGACCGACGCCACCAGCGAGGAGAGCGTGTCCCACGCCCTGGACCGCGCCGCCAGTCTTGGTCCGGTTCGCGTGACCGTGGCTGTCCACGGTGGGTTCGGCGGCGGCGGGCGGACGCTGAAGGCCGACGGCAACCCGCACGCGCTGGACGACTTCCGCAAGGTGATCGATCACTACCTGGTGGGAACGTTCAATGTGCTGCGCCTCTCGGCTGCGGCCATGGCCAAGTCGGATCCCAAAGAAGACGGTGAGCGCGGTGTCATCATCAACACCGCCTCCATCGCCGCCTTCGAAGGCACGATCGGGCAGGTGGCCTACGCCAGCGCCAAGGGTGGTGTGGTGGGGATGACCCTGACCGCGGCCCGGGATCTGGCCGTGGTTGGCATCCGCGTGGTCACCATCGCGCCGGGAACGTTCATCACCCCCGCCTACGGGGCCGATCCCGAGGTGGTGGAAGCGATGTGGGCGCCGGTTGTCCCCTTCCCCAAGCGGATGGGCCAGCCCGCAGAGTACGCGCAACTGGTCCAGTCCATTTGGGAGAACTCGTACCTCAACGGCGAGATCATTCGGATCGACGGAGCCATTCGCTTTGGGCCGAAGAGCCCCAGGTGAGTCTGCGACGATGACCGACGCGAGCGACCCGGGTGAAAAGCGCCGCCCCGGCCTGGCTCGAGGCCACGCCTTCGATGCCTTTGACCTCACCACCGTCGATGTGGACGGGGCCGACGGGGCGATCGAGATGGAGGTCACTCCTCAGGTGGTGAACAGCTCGGGGGCCCTGCAGGGCGGCCTCATGGCCACGCTCATCGATCTGGTGGCTGGCACCGTCCTGCTCGAGGGCGAGCTCGGCCCGCAGCGGGGAACCACCAGCGACATGTTCATCACCTTTCTGGACGCCGCTCGCGTCGGTCCTGTCCGCGCCACCGCCCATGTGCTACGTCGGGGGAAGCGGACTGCCGTTGTCCGGGTGGACGTGCACGACCGTGGGGCAGAGGACCTTTACGTGGCCACGGCCACGCTCACCTTTTCGGTCCGACCCACGGGACCGCCCGCCGGCGCGCCGTAGCGATGCCCAGCGGGGGCTTCGGTCAACCCGGGTTGGGGCCGAACCGGTCCCAATCCCATCGCATCATCGACTCGAAGGGGGCGGCGAGCAATGGCCGGACCGGCGCGTTCTCCCATGCCCGCTCGAGCACCGGGGCCAGCCGCGCCCCGACCGTGGCCGGATCGTCGTCGAGGTAACAGAGGGTCATGGTGTAGGCGCCCTCGCTGAACATCGGTCGACGGATGGCCGGGGTGGTGGCGTACGTCCACGCCCCGGCCACACCGGGTACCGACACCAGCTCGGGGACCAGCTCGACGTGCCTCCGTTGGAGGTATGCGTCCCGTTCCGATGGGTCGGTGGGCTCTTCGACGATCAGATAGACGCCCCGGTGCGGTCGGAAGGGCACGACCTCGGCGGCGACAAGGACGCGAGGGGCGGCGTGGGCCTCGAGGAGCCGCAACGCCCCCCGGTACTGGGAGGGCAGCGCCTGGGAGTACCGGCCCACTTCGGCCAGGTGACGGCCCAGCGTCATGAACTCGTCGATGGTCTCGTCGACCGGGTTGCCCATCTGGTAGCAGACCACGTGGTCGACGGCCGACCAGCCCTCCGCCTCGGCCGCCCTGACGGCCCGGCACGACGGCGTCGAGGCCCACCGCTGGCCCAACAGGAGGCCGGGAAGCTGGTACTGCTCGGGCATGTGGTCCAGCTGGTGCCATGCCAGGTACGGCCGGTCGTCGCCGGTGGGCGAGCGGTGCGACAGCGAAAAGAAGCCAACCTTGACGCGGTTCATGGTCCCCCTGATCTTTCGACGATACGGGCTGGACGATACGGGCTGGACGATACGGGCTGTCGGGCTAGACGATACGGGCCTAGCTTTCGCCGTTCCCCCATGTCTTCCTAGACGATGGTGGGCCGGATCCTCTCCTCCAAGAAGGTGACCACCGCTTCGGAGAAGGCGTCATTGCGGTCCCCGGCGATCATGTGGGCGGCCCCGTCGACGCCGACCACGGTGGCCCCGGGGATCTTGGCCAGGAGCTCGTCGACGCCCTCTTGGGTCACGACGTCGCTGAGCAGGCCCCGCACCAACATGGTGGGGACGTGGATGTTGCTCATGGCCACGTCGATCAGCCCGGCCAGACGGTCCGGCACCACCTCGGTGCGGCCCTGTCCGATGAACTTGGGGTCCCAGTGCCAGTACCAGCGACCGTCGCGCTCTCGCAGGACCTTCTTGAGCCCGGAGGGGTTCACCCGTTTGGTGCGCTGGGGGGTATAGGCGGCAATGGCCTCGGCCGCTGCGTCCAGTGTCTCGAACCCGTCGAGACCGGATTGCATGAACGACCTGATGCGCGCGATTCCCTCCGGGTTGCTCTTGGACGTGATGTCCACGAGGACCAGGCCGCACGAGACGACGCGGTCGCTCGTTCCCTCGGCCAGCATGGCCGCCATGCCACCGAGGGACGCGCCGACCAGGACCGGCGGCCGCTCCAGTTGGTCGACGACAGCGAGGCAGTCAGCGCTGTAGGCGGTGAACGAGTAATCGCCGTTGGGCGCCCACTCACTGTCGCCGTGACCGCGGAGGTCGAGGGCCACCGTCCGCCACCCTCGGGACGCCACCGTCTCGGCTGTCGTGCCCCAGGCGTGCCTGGTCTGACCACCCCCATGGAGAAGGAGCACGGGGGGTGCGTCGGGGTCGCCGCGCACATCCGCCACCAGCTGCAATCCCTCGAAGCCTTCGAAGACCACCCGTTCGACGTCCATGAGCCCATCAAAGCACCCCGAACCAGTTGATCCCCAACCGGCACCACCGGCCGGCTCCGCCGATGCGGGTGTTTAGTGGCCGGTCCAGTTCGGGGCGCGCTTCTCCAAGAAGGCCACCGCTCCCTCTTTGGCGTCGTCGCTGCCGAAGACCCGGGCGATCTCCTCGGGCGTGGCCCAGCCCAGCTTGGGATCGTCCAGCACTGCCCGCCGCGTCAGTTCCTTGGTCGTTTGGATGGCCAGAGGACCGTTGGCAGCGATGACGGCGGCGAGCTCCAGGCTCGACTCGATCAGCTGGTCGGCGGGCACGACCCGGTTGACCAATCCCCATGCCGCAGCCCGGGCCGCATCGATGTACTCGCCCGTCAGCGCGATCTCCATGGCCAGGGCCAGGGGCAGGCGGGTCCCGAGCAGCGTCCCGCCACCGCCGGCCAGCAGCCCGCGCTTCACCTCGGGCAGCCCGAACCGGGCGGTATCGGCCGCCACCACCAGATCGCAGGCCAGGACCACCTCGAACCCGCCGCCGACGGCGGCACCGTTCACTGCGGCGATGATCGGCTTGGGGCAGGGGTTTTGAAACAGGTTGAACCCCTGACCGCCGCCGCTGTCGTCGCTGCCCCGTTCGGGTGGAGGGGTGTCCGCCGGCTTGGCTGACTGCTCGCTGAACGCCTTGAGGTCCATCCCGGCGCAGAACACCCGATCGCCGGCACCGGTGATCACAACCACTCGGGTGTCGTCATCCCGAGCTATCTCGTCGAACGCCCGGCCCAGCTCGGCCAGGAGACCGGGATCGAGGGAGTTGGCTGCCTGTGGTCGGTTCAGCGTCAGGAGCTGGACCGAGCCTCGCTGTTCCCGTTCGAGATCCATATCTACGTCTACCCCCGGTGCCGGTCGTTCGGAACCGTTACGGTACATCATCGACCCTGAAGGTCGACTCGGGCAGATCCGGTCAGGTGACTGGCTCCGTTGCCTCGCTCGTGGCTCGGTACACTGCGTTCATGCGAGTCATCGTTGATTTCGACCAATGCGAATCGAATGCGTTGTGCATGGCGGCCGCCCCCGAGGTGTTCGAGGTGCGTGACGACGATTTCCTGTACGTGCTCCAAGACGAGCCGCCCGAGGAGCTGCGGGCGAAGGTCGAGGCCGCAGCCCGTTCGTGCCCGAAGACAGCCATCACCATCGAGGACTGAACGGCCATCTCCATCGAGGACTGATGAGGTCCCTGGGCGGCACCGTCGTGACGACGGCTCCGCAGGAGCACACGTAGGCCCTGCGGCGGCCACAGGCTCGGCCACACTGTCGGCCAACGTGCGGGCGGCAATGTGGCCATGCCAAGATCGATCATGATCAGGGAACAGCGGCGGTCGCGCCGCATTGCCATGACCCCCGAGGAACGGGACGAGTTCCTCCTCGAGCAGCGCACCTGTCGGTTGGCCACCGTCAATGCGGCAGGACCGCACCTGAGTGCCGTCTGGTTCGTGTGGGATGGCGACGCGCTGTGGGTGTCCTCGATCGTCAAGAGCCAGCGCTTCACCGACATCCAACGAGATCCTCGGGTGAGCGTGATGGTCGATGACGGACATGACTTCGGCGAGCTGCGCGGCATCGAGATCATCGGGCGGGCTGAGGTGGTCGGCGAGGTGCCGCGCACAGGTGAGGCCGACGACGAGCTGGTGACCCCCGAGCGCCTCTCGGGCGACAAATACAGCGGTGGTCAGTTCTTCTACGACGGCCGTCATGCTTGGCTCCGGATCGTCCCCGAGAAATTCGTCAGCTGGGACTTCCGCAAGATGGATACGGCGTGACCCGACCACTCCCGCAGCTCACACCGGAGAACGAATTCTTCTGGACATCGGGCGCCGACGGCAAGCTCCGGTTCCGGCGCTGCGCCAAGTGTGGCTCGTTCCAGCATCCGCCCGGCCCCATCTGCCGAACCTGCGGATCCGACGACCTGGCCCCCGAGCCCGTGGCCGGGACGGGCGTGGTGGCGGGCTTCACCGTGAACGAGCACACCTGGACGCCGGCCTTCCCTCCGCCGTACATCATCGCCATCGTGGCCATCGACGAGGATCCCCGGGTCAGGTTGACCACCAACCTCGTGGACGTGCCTCTGTCCGAGCTCGCCGTGGGGCGACGGGTCGAGGTGCGTTTCGAGCACGTCGAGGACGTGTGGGTTCCGGTCTTCACCCTGGCCTCGGACGGTCCGGCCGAGGGTGCCCTCCCGGCCGAGGAGCCCACCGCTCCCTTCGTGCGGCCCATGGCGCGGGCCGACAAATTCGAGGAGAAGGTGGCGCTCACCGGAATCGGCATGTCCAGGATCGGACGGCGCCTCGGTGTGGACCCGCTGGCCCTGACCGTCGAGGCCTCGCGCAGAGCCGTCGAAGACGCCGGGCTGACCTTGGCCGACATCGACGGGCTCTCCACCTATCCCGGCAGCCCACCTATGGGTGGCCATTCCGAGGGCGGGGTCACGGCGCTGGAGGAGTCCCTCCGGATCCGACCGACCTGGATCAACGGGGCGGGGGAGACCCCGGGCCAGGGCGGGTCGGTGATGGCGGCCATGCTGGCCGTGGCCGCTGGTCTCTGCCGCCATGTGCTGTGCTTCCGGACGGTGTGGGAGTCGACCTGGGCCGAACGATTGCGCCAGCGCCCACCTGCCTCCGGCGGCGGTCGGGTGGAGGGGGACATGATGTCGTGGCGCATGCCCTACGGGGCGTTGAGCGCAGCCAACTGGATCGGCATGAACGCCTCGAACCACTTCCATCGCTACGGGACGACCCGGGCCGCGCTGGGGGCGATAGCGGTCAACGCCCGGCGCAACGCAGGGCTCAACCCCGACGCCATCTACCGCGAGCCGATGACCATGGACGACTACTACGGGGCCCGCATGATCACCAGCCCCTTCGGCCTCTACGACTGTGATGTCCCCTGCGACGGGTCCATCGCCGTGATCGTGTCCGCCGTCGATGCCGCCGCCGACCTGCGGCGCCCGCCGGTGCTGGTCGACGCCGTCGGTACCCAGGTCATCGACCGGATCAGTTGGGACCAGGGGACGCTCCACCACGAGCCCCAGACCCAGGGACCGGCGGCCCACCTGTGGTCGCGGTCATCACTGCGCCCGGCCGACGTGGACGTGGCCGAGCTCTATGACGGCTTCACCTTCAACTGCCTGAGCTGGATCGAGGCATTGGGGTTCTGCGAGACAGGGGAGGCCGGCGACTTCCTGGCCGACCCTGATCGCATCTCGCTCACGGGCGAGCTGCCCCTCAATACCTTCGGCGGCCAGCTCTCGGCCGGGCGTACCCACGGATATGGCTTCATCCACGAGGCGGTGGTACAGCTACGAGGCGATGGCGGCGAACGGCAGGTGGCCGGGGCCGAGGTGGCCGTGGTCAGCACGGGCGGGGGAACGCCCGGCGGCTGCTTCCTTCTTACCAAGGCCCGCTGACCAATTCCTTCTGACCAAGGCCCGCTGACGATCACGCCCCAGCGTGACGGACGGGGGCCGACTCCGTACGCGGTCTGCTCAGCCTGAGGTGCTCATGCGTCGACGGTGAACGTACGGCGCACGAAGCGCCAGTTCCCGTCCACCTTGGCCAGGGTGTCTGTGTACTTGCCGGATGCGGTGATCTCCTGGCGTGGTGGATCCCCGAGCAGGGCGTACATCTGGACGTAGGCCTGGAGCGTGGCCTTGTCACCGTGACCGTCGATCACCAGGTTCGTGGCCACATGGCGAGGCGCGCGCGCCGACGTGTGGAACTGCTGGCCGAACTGTTCGAGGGCAGTACGCCCCTCGACCTGCAGCTGGCCGGCGTCGAGCACGCCGTCGTCGACGAACGCGCCGGCGAACGCCGCACTGTCGCCGCTGTCGATCGCGTGGTTGTAGCGGGCGACCAGCTGTTGGATGGCCAGCTGATCGTCGATCGTCAGTCCCATGAATCCCCCGTCTCGGTTCCGACCGAGCGCGACTGCCCTCCGGAATCACCGTTTTCGCTGTGCGGTCGCGATGCTATAACTACCGACGAGCAGAAGGAGCACCTCATCGGGCCCGGGGGGAGTCGGCCATGGTCACACGAGCACACCAGCCGTCGCTGGGAGAGCGGGTCGCCGAGCTCGCCGAGCTTCCCCACCGACCGGGCGTGGCATCGTCGCCGGCGGTCCGTCCCATCGCACGACCCGAAGGCTGTGACGTCGTGGTGGTGGGAAGCGGTGCAGCGGCGCTCTCGGCTGCCGCCGGTGCGTTGGCGACGGGCGCATCGGTGGTGGTGTGCGAGAAGGCACCGGTGCACGGAGGAACGACTGCCTGCTCCGGCGGCGTTGCCCACATCTACGGGAATACCGTCATGCAGGCGGCGGGGATCGCCGATCCCCGTGATCGGGCCCTGTCCTACATGGCCCGGGTCAGCTATCCCGCTGCATTCGATCCCGACGCTCCGTCCCTCGGGATCCAACCGGCGGAGCTGGCACTGCTCGAGACCTATTACGACCGAGGGACCGAGGTGATGGGCCGCCTGGCCGAGGTCGGAGCGGTACGCATGGAGAGGCCCTGGTTGGCCTGGGACGGACAGATGTACCCCGACTACTACGAGCCGCCGGAGAACGTGGCCGTGCGCGGCCGGGGCATCCAGGCGGTGACACCGGATGGCGGAACGGGCAACGGGGGCGAGCTGGTCCGCCAGCTGATGGCCTTCGCCCGCAGCCGGGGTACCGAAGTGCGCCTTGGCCACCGTGTGGTCGACCTCGTGCTCGAGCAGGGCACGGTGACCGGTGTCGTCGTCGATGACGGGTCGGCGTGCCGGACGATCCGGGCCCGGGGCGGCGTGGTGTTCGGGTCCGGTGGCTTCGCCCACAGTCCCGAGCTCCGGGAACGGTTCCTCCGCGGCCCCATAGCCGGGGGCTCGGGGGTCCCCTCCAACACCGGCGACCTCGTGGGGATCGGGACCCGGGCCGGGGCGTCCTTCGGGGGGATGCACAACGGCTGGTGGAACCAACAGGTGCTCGAAGCGGTCGACGACTACGCCCACTCGGTGCTCGATGTGTGGGCCATACCCGGCGACGGCATGGTGCTGGTGAACCGGTTCGGTGTCCGGACTGTCGGCGAGAAGCGGGAGTACGAGTCCCGCGGCCGCGTGCACCATGTGTTCGCCGATGACGAGTACGTCAATCGGGTCATGTTCATGGTCTACGACCGACGGACGGCCGAGCGCTTTGGCGGCCGGTACCCGATCCCACCCGCCGGAGCGGTCGCCGACCACGTTGTGACCGGCGAGGGCGTGGAAGGACTGACCGAGGCGCTGTCCGACCGACTGGAGCGCCGGTCGAATGCCACCATGCCCCCTGGCATCGCCCCGGTGTCGCTCTCGCCCTCGTTCGCCGAGACCCTCCGGTCGACCATCGACCGGTTCAACGTCATGGCCGAGAACGGGCGTGACGACGACTTCGGACGGGGCTCGAAGGCCGTTGAGTTCGCCTTCCACGGGTCCCCGGCCGCGGACAACCGGCTGCCCAATTCGCTCATGTACCCCCTCGATGCGGAGGGACCGCTGTCCGCTATCTCAGTGGTGGGCACGACGTTCGACACCAACAGCGGACCACGCATCGGCACCGAGGGACAGATGCTCGGCGCGGCGGGGCCGATCACCGGCCTCTACGGCGCGGGTAACTGTGTCGATGGCATCTTCGGCGAGGGTTACCCGGGGGGTGGCTCGACCATCGGTCCCGGCATGGTGTTCGGGTTCCTGGCCGGAGCCCACGCCGCAGCTCGGTCCCCTCGAGTCGGGTCACGACGTTGAAGCTGGCGTATCAGGACATCGCGACCACAGCGACGGGAGCGCCAGCCGTCGTCCTCCATCGAGAGGGCGTGACCATCGATCGGCCCACCGCGGTGGCGCAGGCCACCCCCGGAGTGGGACGGGTACTGGCCCCCTATGGGGACTACGGCTACTACCCCAGCGGGATGGAAGTGGGCGGGATCTGCTGGTACCGGGTGCTGCCCGGGTTCGCCGGAACCGATCCCATCTCGCTGGCCAAGGCGGTGGTGCAGGTCTGCGACCTGCTCGACGACCTCGGGCTCCACCGACCGGTGCTCGTCGGCTGGGGCCAGGGCGGCGTCGTCGCCGTCGGAGCCGGACTCCTCCGAGCCGCAGAGGTCGGCTCGGTGGTCAGCGTCGACGCTCCGTTGGGGCACCTCGAGCTCCTTCCCGGTCGGGCTCTGGCCGCAGCGAACCGTCCGCCCATCCTCCTGGCCGCAACCGACCCTTCGGGCGGTCCTATCCTCGACCAGCAACAGCGCGTCCTGAGCGGCGCCGGCGCGGCCCCGACCATCTGGTGCCGGGTCGAGGGTTCACCCGACGACCAGGACAAGGCGGTGGCGGAGCGGATCGGGCGGTGGCTCGAGGATGGCTAGGGACCTGTCGGCATGGCGTTGACCGCCACCAGTTCGAATGAGCGGGCGGCCAGTCGCCGCCGGAGAGAAAGACGGAGGATACCGATGGCCGAGTTGCGGGCGCGGCGTGTGGTGTGCGGCAAGACGGAGGCGGGCGGTTGGGGCGTCGTTCACGATGGTCCGGCCACCGCCGCCGAGCGACACCAGGTCCAGGGGACACCATTCGACCTCCTCAATTTCTGGGCCGACGACCACGTGGGCCTCGACGTCACCGACCGCGCCCCCCAGGCCAGCCTGGGGGACATCTTCTCGCTCGCACCCGGAGCGACCAGGTTCCTCATCGAATCGATGGCTCCCACCGCGGAGCCGACCGGTTGGCACCGCACCAACACCATCGACTACGAATTCATCGTGTCGGGGCAGATCGATCTGCTGATGGACGACGGCAGCTCGGTCACGCTCCGCGCCGGCGACGTCAACATCCAGTTGGGCGGTATGCACCAGTGGTGGAACCGGTACGCCGAGCCGTGTGTCTTCGTGTTGGCCATGGTCGGAGCGAACAGCGACGAGGTCCCCGACGTGCGGTTGGACTGACGGGCCATCGAGCCGGTCGTGATGGACGAACTGGGTCGGTTGTGAGAGCGTAGGCGCCCAGAATCAAAACGAGCGTTCTCGGGGGTGCAGTGCAGGACGACAGGAACCGGAGGTTCACATGACATCGGTGCCGGCCGACGAGGGCGTGCCCTTCGGCACGAAGATCCACGAAGTGGCCACGAAGGACCCTGACGGCGTCGGCGTGATCTTCGCCGCCGAGGACGGGAGCCAGCGAGCCGTCACCTGGCGGGAGCTGGACGATCGCTCGACCCAGCTCGCCCGGGTGCTGGCCGGGCGAGGCATCCAGGTGGGGGAGTACCTCGCCGTGTGCCTGCGCAACTCGCCCGAGCACCTTATGGCTTGTTTTGCCGGTTGGAAGGTGGGGGCCGTCATCGTCCCCATGCGCTGGGACCTGCCCGACTGGGAGCGCGGGCGCATCCTCGACGTTGTCGCCCCTCGTGTGATCGTCGATGCGGAGCACGCCGACCTCTTCGACGAGAGCCTCTCGGCCTCGACCGAGCCGATGCCGGAGGCGGTCTCCCCTCACGGGTGGGCCATGTGCAGCTCCGGATCCACCGGCACGCCCAAGGTGATCGTCGTCAACAACCCTGGGGTCTACATCGAGGGGCCCGGGACTTCGACGGTGGTCGAGACGTTCGGTCCGTTGCCCCAGCCCCAACGCGTCCTGGTGCCCGCCCCGCTGTACCACACCAACGGGTTCACCACCTTCAGGAGCCTCATGTCCGGCGTGCAGGTCGTGCTGCTCGAGCGGTTCAACGCGCCCCGCATCCTCGATCTGATCGAAGAGCACCGGATCACCGGCTTCATCGGGGCCACGCCGATGCTCCAACGGCTGGCCCAGGTTCCCGGCATCGAAGAGCGGGATCTCTCGTCGATCGACTGGGTGCAGCAGGGGGCCTCGCCCCTGCCGGTCTGGCTGGGTCGCCGGTGGTGTGAACTGGTGGGAGCCGAGCACTTCTATCTGAGCTATGGCGCCACAGAGGGTCACGGCCTGGCCGTCTGCCGGGGCGACCAATGGCTGGAGCACCCCGGCACACTGGGTCGAGGCTTCATGGAGACCGAGATCGAGATCCTCGACGCCGACGGGCACGAGCTGCCACCGGGCGAGGTGGGGAGCATCTACATGCGCACCCCCACCGGCCCCGGCGCGTCGTACGTCGGCGACAACGTCGCCCCCATGCCCCGGACCGATGACGGATTCGTCACCGTCGGGGACATGGGCTGGCTGGACGAGGAGGGATTTCTCTACATGGCCGACCGCCGGGTGGACATGATCGTCACCGGTGCGGTCAACGTGTTCCCCGCCGAAGTCGAATCGGCCCTGAGCGAGCACCCCGGCATCGCCGATGTCGTCGTGGTCGGCTTACGGGACCCCGAGTGGGGGCGCCGGGTCCATGCCATCGTCCAGGCCGAGGATCCGTCCCGGCCCCTCGAGGCCGACGAGGTCATCGGGTTTGCCAAGGAGCGGCTGGCGGCCTACAAGGTGCCCAAGACCGTCGAGTTCGTGCCCGCCCTGCCCCGGAGCGACGCCATGAAGCTGAGCCGGGCCGCACTGGTGGCCGAGCGCGACGGGCCCGAGCCCGAGCCGCGCGGCCCGGGATGTGCCGAAGTTCGCTGAGTGGTTGAGTTGAGATGCAGCATGGTTGAGAAATTAGGTGGTTGAGAAATTAGGTGGTTGAGAAATTAGGTGGTTGACAAGTTGTGTGGTCGAGAGACGGAAGGGCTGGCCCCAGGCTGGCCGGCGCGGTATACCGTGATCGCCGTCGATCGGGAGGGACTTCGACTCGGGCTTTCTGGCTCGACGTCGTGATGGTCGACCAGTACAAAGAGGGAGAGGACACGACAATGCCCGAGTACAAGTACATACAGTTCGAGCAGCTCGATGAGGGACGCATCGTCCGGATCATGCTCGACCGCCCCGACACCCGGAACGCGCAGAACCGCGGCTTGCTCGTCGAGCTGGACGACGCCTTCCGCCGGGCCGAGGAGGACGACGAGGTCCGAGTGGTCATCCTGGGGGGTACCGGCCCCCTCTTCTCGTCCGGCCACGACATGGGCTCGGCCCAGGCCATCGAAGAGCGGACCAGCCACCCGACCAGCTCGATCAATGGGGGCTCCCGGGAGGGTGCGGAGGCCCGCATGCTGCAGGAGTGGCACTACTACTTCCAGAACACGCTGCGCTGGCGCAACCTGCGCAAGATCACCATCGCCCAGGTGCAGGGAACGGTGTTCGCCGCCGGCCTGATGTTGATGTGGGCCTGCGACCTCATCGTGGGTGCAGAGAATGTGTTGTTCGCCGATGTCGTGGGCACTCGCCTCGGGATGTGCGGGGTGGAGTACTTCGGCCACCCGTGGGAGTTCGGGCCCAGGAAAGCCAAGGAGCTCATGCTGACCGGTGACGCCATCGACATCCAGGAAGCACATCGCCTGGGCATGGTGAGCAAGATCTTCCCGACCGACGAGCTCGATGAGCAGACGTTGGCCTTCGCCCGCCGCATCGCCGAGCGGCCCACCGTCACCGCCCTCCTCATCAAGGAGTCGGTGAACCAGTCGGTCGACAACATGGGCTTCTACAACGCCTTGCAGGCCTGCTTCACCCTGCACCAGCTGAACCACTCCCATTGGGCCGAGGTCCATGAGAACAAGTACCCGGTCGCCGTGCCCGAGGACGGTGTGGCCGACTGGCGGAAACCGACGCCGGTCAGGCTGGCCGTGCCCGATGCCGTCGAGGGCCCCGTGCCCGCCCGCTGATCGGGCGCAGCACCATGTACATAGGGGACTTTGCCACCACGGCCCCGGACCGGGCCGCCGTGGTCATGGGCGGTTCCGGCCAGGTCATTACCTATCGGGAGCTCAACGAGCGGTCGAACCAGTTCGCCCGGCTGCTGTGGGGGCTGGGACTTCGCCGGGGCGACCACTACGCGGTGATGATGGAGAACCACGGCCGGTACTTCGAGGTGGTGTGGGCGGCCATGCGCTCGGGACTCTACGTGACGGCGGTCAACTCCCATCTCACCGCGGCCGAGGCCGCGTACATCGTGAACGATTGCGGGGCGACTGTGCTGGTCACCAGCGCCTCCCTGGCCGGGGTGGCCGATCAGCTCCGGGAGCTGACCCCGGCGGTGGAGCATCGGTTCATGGTCGAGGGAATGACACCCGGCCACCGCTCCTACGAACGCGAGGTCGCATCGCAGTCGACCGCGCCCCTCGAAGTCGAGGTCCGGGGCATGGTCATGCTCTACAGCTCGGGCACCACCGGTCAGCCCAAGGGGATCAAGTTCCCGCTGCCGCCGGAGGACTCCCCGCTCGGGGAGTGGGAGATCGGCGAGCACAGCCGGGCCCGCTGGGGCTTCGGCGAGGACATGGTCTTTCTCAGCCCTGCCCCCCTCTACCACGCTGCCCCACTTCGGGTCTCCCTGGCCGTGCACAGCATCGGCGGCACGGTAGTGGTGATGGAGCGCTTCGATGCGGCCGATGCCCTGGCCCTCATCGAGCGGGAACGGGTCACCCACAGCCAGTGGGTGCCGACCATGTTCGTTCGCATGTTGAAGCTGCCCGAGGACGAGCGGATGGCCTACGACCTCTCGAGCCAGCGGGTGGTCACCCACGCAGCCGCCCCCTGTCCGGTGTACGTGAAGGAGCAGATGATCGCTTGGTGGGGCCCGATCATCGAGGAGTACTACGCCGGGACGGAGAACTTCGGCAGCACATCGATCACCTCGGAGGAATGGTTGGGCCACAAGGGATCGGTGGGTCGGGCCGCCTATCAGGCGGAGATCCACATTTGTGACCAGCAGGGCCAGGAGCTTCCCACCGGTGAAGTCGGCACCGTCTACTTCGAGGACCCCTCCGCCACCTTCGAGTACCACGGCGACTCGGCCAAGACCGCTGGCGCCCAGCACCCCGACCATCCGACCTGGCGGTCGCTGGGCGACATCGGGAAGGTCGACGACGACGGATACCTCTACCTGACCGACCGGCTGGCGTACATGATCGTGTCGGGAGGGGTCAACGTCTATCCCCAGGAGATCGAGGACGTCCTGCTCGCCCATCCCCAGGTCCTCGACGTGGCCGTCTTCGGGGTGCCCAACGAGGACATGGGCGAGGAGGTGAAGGCGGTGGTGCAACCGGTCAACTGGGACGACGCCGGCGACGCGCTCACCGCCCAGCTGCAGCGTTGGTGCGAGACCCGGCTAGCTGGGTACAAGCGCCCCCGCTCGTTCGACTTCGACCCCCAGTTGCCGAGGCTCGACAACGGCAAGCTCTACAAGGCGAAGGTCCGGGACCGCTATTGGGAGGGCCGGGCCACCCGGGTGCTGTGAGCACCGTGCCCGAAGTTGGGAGCAGTGGGCTTCAGGGGAAGGTGGCTGTCATCACCGGTGGTGGCACCGGTATCGGCGCGGCCACCGCACGGCTATTCGCAGCCAGGAACGCGGCCGGGGTCGTCCTGGCTGCTCGCACGGCAGAGCAACTCGATGCCGTAGCCGGCGAGATCAACGCCGGCGACAGCAGCCGTGCCGTTGCCGTGCCGACCGATGTCAAGGACGAGGACTCGATCGTCGCGCTGGTCACCCGGACCATCGAGGAGTTCGGTCGCATTGACATCCTGGTGAACAACGCGGGAGGAACCCGCATGGGGCCGCTGGAGGACCTGCCCACCCGGGCCTGGGACTCGACGTTCTCGTTGAACGTTCGAGGACCCTTCATCGCCACCCGTGAAGTCGGACGGCACATGATCCGCCAGCGTTCGGGCGTGATCGTCAACGTCTCCTCGGGTGCGGGGGTCTCGGGGGTGCGTTATGGAGCGGGGTACAGCGCGGCCAAGAGCGCCCTGCAAATGTTTACGCGGGTCACCGCGGCTGAATGGGGCCGTTACGGGATCCGGGCGAACTGCGTGGCCGTTGGACTCGTGGCTTCGGAGCGCGCCGTCGACGCGTGGGAGGTCGCCGGCATCGACCCGGACGTCCTCCAGTCCGGCATCCCACTGGGGCGGGTGGGCGAGCCGATCGACGTGGCCCGGGCGATCTTCTATCTGGCCAGTGACGAGTCCTCGTACGTCAGCGGCGAGACCTTTTCGGTCAACGGCGGGCCCCAGATCGGCGGACCTCCGATGGAGTAATCGTGACCGGCAGAGCGAGCGGACTCGTGGAGGCGGGCGGGCTCAGCTGGCCCGGTGCATGGGGACGTTGCCGTAGCCGGCCACGTTGGACATGTGGACCCGGGTGGTGCCGGCCTCGTCGACCTCGAAGTGGGGCCACCGAGTGGCCAGTTCCTCGATGGCGATGCGGCTCTCCATGCGAGCCAGGGCCGCCCCCAGGCAGCTGTGGATGCCGTACCCCAGTCCGAGGGCCAGGCTCGGCGTCCGCTCGACGTTGAACGTGTCGGGATCGTCGTAGAAGCGCTCGTCCCGGGTAGCCGAGCCCGTGATCAGGATGGTGGGGTAGCCGGCCGGGACATCGACCCCGCTGTAGACGGAGTCCCTCACCGAGAACCGGCCCTGGTACTGCGACGGCGGGTAGTAGCGCAGGATCTCCTCCACGGCCGTGGGGATCTTGGAGGCATCGTCGACCAGCTTTTGGTACTCGCCCGGGTTGCGGTGGAAGAGCACGACGGCGTTCCCCACCAGCTTGGTCACCGTCTCGGCCCCTGCTCCCCCGAGGAGGCTGGCGAACCCGGCGATCTCCTCGTTGTCCAGCCGGGTCATCTCCCCGTCGCCGCGGTCCACCTCTACCTGGGTGAGGCGGCTGATCATGTCGTCGCCCGGGTTGCGTCGCTTCTCGTCGGCCAGCTGGAACCAGTAGAGGCCCCCATCAATACCGGCCTGAATCCCCTCGGGGGTCGGGTCCATCTGCCCGGGCTCGCGGTGGAGCGACAAGTCGAGCCAGTGGCGGATCTGCTGGCGCTCTCCCTCGGGCACGCCCAGCATCCGGGAGATGATCTCGACCGGGAAAGGGGCGCTGAAGTCGGCCACGGCATCAAAGGAGTCGGCGTCGTCGAAGGGAGCGAGGAAGGACTGGATGACCTCTCGGACCATGGGCTCGAGGGCGCCCACGGCCCGGGGGGTGAACACCCTGCTGACCAGAGCCCGGAGCCGGTCGTGCTCGGGCGGGTCCATCATGATGATGGACCGGTACATCTTGATCACCTCGGGGTCGGTGCTCAGGGTGGACAGGTCGACGCCGTGGCTGCTCGAGAAGGTCTGCCAGTCCTTGTGGGCGGCGCTGACGTCCTCGTGGCGGAACAAGGCCCAGAAGCCGTACTTCTCGTTGAAGTAGACCGGTGACTCGTCCCGCATCCGCCGATACAGGTCGTAGGGGCCGTTGAAGTACTCGTCCGAGAACGGATCGAACTCGAGCGGCGCTTCGCTCACTGCGACATCAGACATAGTGTCCCTCCCCGGGATCGGGCGATCAGATCTAGTGCCCACGAGCCAACGTGGCCCATGGTATCCCCTGTGAGAACGAGGGTGCTCCTTGCTCAGGCCATTCGCGCATCAAGGGACATGAGCTGGGCCATGGCCTCCAACTGCTCCACGTAGTGGGTCAGGGAGTGATGCACGAAGCGCAGTTGCAGCCCGGTGGCCCCGGCGTCGGCCAGCCGGTCGACGATCTGGACGGCGCCCTCGGGATCGTCGATGGGGTCCACCGGCCGGGCGTTGCCCAGCACGATCTCCAATGGTCCCGGTCGAGCGGCCCAGGCCGCAGTTTCCCGGGCGGTAGCGATCATGGCGCCCATCTCCGCGGTGCCGAGCCCAAAGGGTACCCAACCGTCTCCCAGCTCGACGGCACGACGGAGCGATCGGGCCGTCCGCCCACCGATCCACAGGGGAACCGCAGATTGGCGGGCGCAAGGGTCCACGACGACGTCGGAGAATTGGTAGTACGTCCCGGCGTACTCAGGCTGCGCTTGTGAAAGCGAAGCCCGAAGCGCCCGTAACGCGTCGTCGGCGCGGGCGCCCCGGTCGTCGAACGCCGCACCCAACAGGTCGAACTCCTCTTTGAGCGAACCGACGCCCAGACCAAGTGTCAGCCGGCCCCCTGTTACCTGGTCGAGCGTGCCATAACGCTTGGCGATCTCCAGCGGGTGGTGATAGCCCAGTACCAGCACGTTGGTGCTGAAGCGGATCCCGGTGGTGACCGCGGCCAGGTAGCCGAAGGTGGACAGGGGGTCCCAGTACCGGCTGCCGCGAACGGTGGCAATGTCGGGGGGGACGATGACGTGCTCGCTACAGGTCAGGTGCGAGTAGCCGAGCCGGTCGGCTGCGGTCGCGAGGGTGGCGACGTCGTCGATGGTGCCATCGACCTCCCAAGCGGCATGGGCATCGGGCAGCATGGTGAGTACGGGAGTTGCGATGCCCACCTGCAACGGTCGCTCGGTCACCATGCTGTCTCCTGTTCCCCCGGTGTCACGTTCGGCTCAGCGACGCTACCACCGGCCATGTCCCGCCCTCATGGTGAAGAGGAAGTCGACGGCGAACGAAGCGACGCGTCCCGGCGTCCGTACGGGGGCCGGTAGTGTTTGCCCTCTCATGAAGCTCCGAGCCACCTACCGGCCGCCGGGTGCCCCCCGGTATCGGCAGCCCAACGGGGCCTGGGACGTGCCTACGCTCGACGCCCTCATCACTTCTCGCCCGGTGGGCTCGGGACCGGCCGTGGTCGACGGCGACCGACGTATCGACGCCGACCAGCTCGAGCACATGGTGGCCGGGCTGGCCGGCGGCCTGCGCCGGAGCGGTATCCGTCGTGGCGACGTGGTTACCTGGCAGCTGCCCAACTGGCTCGAGGCGCTCGTGCTCTTTCGTGCCTGTTGGCGGTGCGGAGCGGTGGCTGCTCCCCTCCATCATCAGATGGGAGCGGCCGAGGTGGAGCACATGGTCGACGTGCTCGAACCGGCGGTGGCATTCGCTTCGTCGACCCTGCCTTTGGCCGAGCGGGACGGGGCGGTGCTCGTCCGCAGCGGAGCCGACGCTCGCTTCGACCAACTCATGACCGGCCCCGCGGTCCACACCAGCCCCAACCGTCCGTCCGACCTGGCCGTAGTGATCTTCACTTCTGGGTCGACGGGCCAGCCCAAGGCCGTGCTCCACACCCACCGGAGCCTGGCCTACAAATCGCTCACCATGACCGGGGTGCACGGCTTGTCCGGCGGCGACGCCGTGCTCATGCCGGCGCCCCTGGCCCACGTCTCCGGATTGCTCAACGGCGTGCTGGTGCCAGGCACCGCGGCGATGCGCACGGTGCTCATGGAGCGGTGGGACGTGGAGCGGGGCCTGCACCTCATGGGCGCCGAGCACGTCAGCTTCATGATCGGCCCACCGACCATGTTCACGGCCGTCATGGAGGCGCCCGGTTTCAGCTCGGCCGCGGTGGCGAGTATGCGGGTGGTGTCGAGCGGGATGATGGGGGTCAGCCCCGCCTTCATCGACGCGGCCCACGAGGGGCTCGGCGCCATCGTCAAGCGCAGCTACGGGTCGACGGAGGCCCCCACCGTCTCGACGTGCACGAACCTCGACCCGCAGGACCGTTGCCGGGACACCGATGGGCGAGCAGTGGGCCAGGCCGAGATCCGCGTCATCGACCCGTTGAGCGGGCGGTGGCGGTCGCCGGGGCAGGCAGGCGAGGTACTGATCAGGGGACCCGAGCTGTTCGCAGGATACGGCGAGGAGTCCGACACGTCGGCTTCCATGTACCGAGGTTGGTTTCGGAGCGGCGACCTCGGGATCCTGGACGATCAGGGCTGGCTGACCATCACCGGCCGGATCAAGGAGCTGATCATCAGAGGGGGGGAGAACATCTCCTCCACCGAGGTCGAGCATGCCCTCGAGCTCCACCCCACGATCTCCCAGGCCGTAGTGGTCGGGCGCCCCGACGAGCGCCTGGGCGAGCGGGTGGTGGCCTTCGTGGTCGCCCGATCGGAGATCGACGTGGCCGAGTGCCGCCGGTGGTTCGCCGAGCAAGGCGTGGCCCGGTTCAAGACGCCCGAGGTGGTCGTGCAGGTGGGAGAGGTACCGTTGCTCGCCGCGGGCAAGCCCGATCGGACCGCGCTCAAGGCTCGGGCGGCGGCACTGGCCGTGACGCCGTGAAACAGGCGGCACTGGCCGTGACGCCGTGAAACAGTGGTGATCGTTGTGACTTCTCTGACGGCTCAAGCCGCCAGCTTCTTTTCACGCAGCTTGGTCGGCTGCGAGAAGGGCCAGTCCAGCCCGGAGGATGTTGGTTGCCGCGTGTTCGTCGGCGTGGGCACTGTAACTGCACGCCTGACATCGGAACACTGCCTGGCTGACGCGGTTCTCTTTGGCGGTGTGACCGCAACGGCCACAGCGGTCGGAGGTGTGCCGGGGATCGACGCCTATCACTGTGCGTCCA
Source organism: uncultured Acidimicrobiaceae bacterium (assembly GCA_963781305.1). GTDB lineage: Bacteria > Actinomycetota > Acidimicrobiia > Acidimicrobiales > RAAP-2 > DASXMT01. Next base: position 1,098,532 of record CAWAFL010000001.1, on the reverse strand, counting down.
GCTTCTTCCGCTTTGGCGCACAGGATGGTGACAAAGGCTCCCCAGCCCGCATCGGAGATGCTTCTGTTCAGCCCGGCCTTGGCCGCTGCCCCGTTGGGCAGGTAGCTTCCGGGGCAATCGGGGTCGGGACGGGGCTTGGGCCGCTTGACCATGTTGGCGATGGTGAGAACCTCGACGGCGATCACGTCGTAGCTGCCCACCAGTTGGCGGGCGGTCTTGTGGTGGAAATCCCGTCGTTGGTTGGCGATCTTGCGGTGGCCTTTGGCCACCGTCTCGCGAGCGTCCCGACGATTGTTCGATCCCCGTTTCTTGCGGGCGAGGACCCGTTGGGCGCCGGCGAGCTTGTCCGCTGCGTTCCGTCCGCTGTTGGGGTTGTCGATGTGGTCTCCCTGCGACGTGGTGGCGAAGCTGGCGATGCCCACGTCAATGCCAAGCACTTCTCCGGTCGGCTGCAGAAGCCGAACCGGAACATCATCACAGGACAGCACCACCATCCACTTACGGCCCTCCCGGCGAACCTGGACGGTCTTCACCCGACCCTGCACGATCCGATGGGCTGTGACCTTCACGTCCCCGACGCCTTGGAGATAGACCCGCCCCGCCTCGGGCTTCCACCGGCACCCGTCACCGTCTTTGGGCCACTCCACGCTGTCGAAGCGATGGGCGGCCCGAAAACGGGGATAGCCAGGCGTCCCAACTTTCTCCACCCGGGAGAAGAACGCCCTGAACGCCTTGTCGAGACGACGCAACGTGGCCTGCTCCGACGAGAACGACCACCGGGCCATCTCCGGACGCACCGAACGGATCTCTTTCAGTTGTGCCGACTGGGTGCCATAGCGAACGGGCATCTTTTCCCGGTGATCCCCGTAGTACCCCGGCGAGCGCTGCACGGTTCGGTCGTAGGCATCCCGGCGCTCTTGGAGCGCGGCGTTGTACAACTCGCGATGAGCGTCAAGACACGCCTGCAACGCCACGTGTTGGCCCTTGGTGGGCCGCAGGCGGAACTTGTACGCCCGTCTCACGCCACCTGGCCCCTCTGGTGCTCGATGTATCGTCGGGCGGTGGTCTGGTCGAGCAACTCGAACAGGCGGAGCGCTACCGGGCCGCCGAGCACTCCCTTTCGGTGCTGCGGGCACCACACGACGGGTAAGCCCAGCGCGGTGACCCCACCAACAGAGCGACGAAAGCGAGCATTCGACATGACAAGAGCAGATTACGAGCACGGTGTGACGCGCACCGGAGGGAGGGAGGTCGGGGCTTCGCCCCAAGCCTCGATTCACCTGACGGCTAAAGCCGCCAGTCCCCTCGGGGCAACGTTATGGTCCGAGCCCGCGCCAGGAGGTGTGACCCGTCGTGGACTTGTCGCTTACGATCGAAGAGAGGGCTTTCCAGGACGAGGTTCGTCGGTGGCTCCACACGAACGTTGAGCTGCCGTCGGCCTTCGCCTCGCTCGAGGAGGAGTTCGCGTGGGGGCGCACGTGGCAGGCTCGGCTGGCCGCCGACCGATGGGTGGGCATCCACTGGCCCGAGGCCTACGGGGGCCGCGGCGCCTCACCGTTCCAGGTGGCCATCTTCAACATGGAGTACGCCCGGTCCAAGGCGCCGCAACCGGTCAACCGGAACGGCATCAACCATGTCGGCCCCACCCTTTTGGCCCACGGCAGCGAGGAGCAGAAGGAGCGATGGTTGCCGCGCATCCTCGATGCCCAGGAGATCTGGTGCCAGCTCTTCAGCGAGCCCGGTGCCGGGTCGGACCTCGCGTCGCTTACCACCCGGGCCATCGCCGCCGACGACGGGTGGGTGCTGCAGGGCCAGAAGGTGTGGACCAGCTATGCCCAGTTCGCCCGGTGGGGCATCGCCCTGGTCCGCACGGACGTCGATGCTCCGAAGCACAAGGGGCTCTCGTATCTCGTGGTCGACATGACCTCGCCCGGCATCGACATCCGGCCGCTGGTCACCATCACCGGTGAGTCCGAGTTCAACGAGGTCTTCTTCGACGAAGTCTTCGTTCCCTCCGACTGCCTGGTCGGGGGCTTGAACCGGGGATGGTCGGTGGCCAACACCACGCTGGCCCACGAACGAGGGACCACCTTCCCGTTCAAAGAGCAGGTGGTCCACGAGGTCTACCTGGAGGAGCTGTACGCCCTGGCCGCCCAGCTGGGAACCCTTGACGACCCCCTGGTGGCCGAGGCGCTGGCCGAAGCCACGGTGAAGCTCCGGGTGCTCCGCCTCCACAACTGGCGGACCCTCTCCCGGCTGACCAAAGGCGTGCAACCCGGCCCCGAGTCGAGCGTGGTCAAGCTGTCGTGGACGGACATGACCCAGACGTTGTCGGAGGCCGCACTCTTGGTCATCGGCGACGCCTCTCCGCTGTGGGGCGAGGCATCGGGCAACCCGATGGCGGGGAAGTGGCAACGGCAGTGGCTGTGGTCGCGGGCGGCCTCAATCGCCGGCGGGACCTCGGAGATCCAGCGAACCATCATCGGTGACCGCATCCTGGGGCTGCCTCGCTGACCGAAAGCGCGTGTTCTGGATCGGGGGCGTCCGACTCGGTAGCGTGACGAGTACTGGAGCGAGGGGACGGTGATGGCAGCGACGATCGAGGACCACCTGCGCGGCCGGCCCATGGGAGGTGCCGGCCCATGCCGCTCGTTGCCAGCGACGTCCTGACCTCTGCCGCCGGGACGGTGCCGCGGCGCCTGGCCGTGACCCTGGGGGACCAGGCCTTCACCTTCGCCGAGGTTGAGAGCCGGGCAAACCGAGCCTCCCACGCCCTACTCGGTCTGGGCGCCCGCGCCGGGGACCGCGTGGCGTGGTGGTCGGACACCTCCCTCGACGGGGTCGCCCTCTACTTCGGGCTCTGTCGGATCAGCGTGGCTTTCACTCCGCTCAATCCGGCTTACACCGACGAGGAGGCCGCCGCCGCGCTCGAGTACCTGCGACCGCGCCTCCTCATCGTCGATCTGGCCCATGCCGAACGAGCCGAACCGCTGGCCACCGGTCTCGACATACCCCTGGTCACGATGGGAGAGGGTGCGCGTGGTCCTGGTCACGACCTGACCGCCTTGACCCAAGCGGCCTCTGCCCGCACCCCCGACGTGGCTCTACCCGCGGAGGACGCGATCTGCACCATCTTCCTGACCAGCGGGAGCACCGGACGTCCCAAGGGGGTCATGATCTCGCACCGGGCGAGCTGGTTGCGGACCCATGCCGGTGCCTCCGCCCACACCACCAGCGGTGGTCCGGGCCAGGTGGTCATGTTCCCGCTCTTCCATATGGCCGGCTGGAACTTCGCCGCCATGGCCTGGTCTGCCCGCCAGAGCGCCCACCTCGTCCGGCGAGCTGACGCCGACGAGTTGTTGGGAGCGGTCGAGCGCTGGTCGGCGGCCACCTTGTACTGCATACCCGCCGTCTGGCGTCGGATCCTCGAGTGCGAGCGCCAAGCCGATGTCAGCAGTTTGGCGTGGGCGCTGACGGGGACGTCCCAGGTCACCACGGAGCTGCTGCACGGGATCAAGGACCGCTTCCCCGGCACGCGGACGACCGTCAATTACGGGTCGACCGAGGCGGCGCGGGCCATTGCCTTGCCCGACGCCGATCTGTTCTCCCGTCCCGGCAGCGTCGGCCAGCCCATCCCCGGAGTCCGGGCTCGCGTGGCCGACGACGGAGAGCTGTTGCTGTCCAGCGATCGGCTGATGACCGGATACTTCGACCTGCCCGACGAGACCGCTGAGGTGCTGCGGGACGGTTGGTTCCACACCGGGGACCTGGCCGAGATCGACGAGGACGGCTACGTGTACATCGTCGGTCGTAAGAAGGAGATCATCCGCTCCGGAGGCGAGACGGTGGCCCCGGTGGAGGTCGAGGCGGCGCTGGCCGGCTATCCCGGGATCATCGAGGTGGCGGTCATTGGTGCCCCCGATCCCGAGTGGGGCGAGGTGGTCTGTGCCGTCGTCGTCATGGCCGATGGGACGCCCGTGCCCAGCGTGGAAGGCCTCCGTGCCCACATCGGCGACCGTTTGGCCTCCTACAAGCATCCACGCCTGGTGGCACGGGTTGACCAGCTGCCGCGGACGCTCGCCACCGGCCAGGTCCAGCGATCGCTGCTGGCCCGGCAGTACGGATCGTAAGGAGCCTATGGAACGCGAAGTGATGTTCACCGGCGTCGGTGGCCAAGGGGTCCAGATCGCCTCGAAGGCACTGGCCACAGCGGCCATCGACGAAGGTCGACAGGTGATGCTCGTCCCGCGCTACGGCGGAGGCATGCGGGGAGGCATGACCAATGCCGAGGTGACCATCGGCGACGCACCACTGCGAGCGTTGCCCGTGGCCACGGCGGCCTGGTCGGCTTATGTCATGGACTCGTCGTACTGGTCGACCATCCAGCCCAATCTGCGTCCCGGTGCGGTCGTCGTCCTCAACTCGTCCTTGTTCGCCATCCCCGTCGACGTGCCCGAGGCCACCGTGTTCGAGGTACCGGCCAGTGACGTCGCCACCGAGCTGGGTAGCCCGATGGGCGCCGGTTTCGTTCTCCTCGGCGCCTTCGTGGCCGTCACCGGGCTGGTGAGCGTGGACAGCATCGTGACGGCCATGCGACAGCTGGTTCCCGCCTACCGAGTACAACACCTGGAGGCCAATGAGCGGGCCATCCGGGCCGGCGCCGAGCAGGTTCCCGATCTCGCCGCACCGGCCTGGGTCGAGGGCACCCCGGTGACGGCCCCGTGAGGCGCCCGACCTGGCCGTCGGGGGGTGAAAGTGCGATGAGCCTAGGGTGGAAGCCATGATCGACGGGCAGATCGAGCCGAGGACATGACGCGTCGCCTCATGCAGGGCAGCGACGTCATCGCCGACGCCGCCATCCTGGCCGGCTGCCGTTTCTTCACCGGGTACCCCATGCTGCCGTTCACCGAGCTGCTCGAGAACATGGCCCGCAAGCTGCCCGAAGCCGGCGGGGTGTGCATCAACGCCAACAGTGAGATCGAGGCCATCAACATGGCGTTGGGGGCTGCGGCCACCGGCGCCCGGGCGGGAACCGGCTCGTGCGGGCAGGGGCTCGCCCTCATGCAGGAGGGCATCGCCGAGCTGGCCTTGAACGAGCTGCCCATGGTCATCTTCAACATGGCCCGGGGCCAACAGGACTACTTCCAGGCCACCCGGGGCGGTGGCTGGGGCGACTACCGGACCATCACGTTGGCTCCCAAGGATGTTCCCGAGGCCGCCGCCCACACCCAGTTGCTCTATGACCTGGCCGATCGCTATCGCACCCCGACCATCCTCTACGGCGACTACGTGATCGCCCACACGTCGGTGGGCATCGAGGTGGAGAGACTCGACTTCGCCCCGCTCCCGGCCAAGGACTGGGCGCTCGACGGGTCGATGAGCGGGACCGGGCAGGCCCGGCAGATCTGGACGTGGGCGCGGGGCAAGCCCAACACGCCCGGCCCCGGACCGAACCGGTCCTGGCAGACCATTGCCGAGAAGTACGACGAGATTGCCAGAGTCGAGCCCCGGTTCGAAGCCCACCGGACCGAGGACGCCGACATCCTGGTGGTCTCGTTCGGGACCACGGCCATCTTCGTCGATCGCGTGGTAGACGAGCTCAGGGAGCAGGGCGTGCGCATCGGATCGTTCCGGCCCATCACCCTGTGGCCGTTTCCCGGGGAAGCGTTGGCCGAGGCCACGCGACGCTCCTCCCGGGTGCTGGTATACGAGCTGAACGCCGGCCAGATGGTCGACGACGTCCGCATGTACGCCGCTGACCGTTCGGTCATACGCTCCATCGGAGGGGTGTCCCAGGACACCACCGGCATGCGACAGGGCGACCTGTTGCATGCCGACGAGGTCCGCACACGTGTTCAGCGCGCCATCGCCGAGCCGCACGCTGCGGTGCCGTGAGGGAGGACAACGTCATGACCACCATCGACACCAGCTCGATCCCGGATCGGCCGTCACGGCAGGTGGTGGGGTTCAAGCCCGACCTCCTGCAGTCGGGCGACCATGAGCTGTGCCCGGGGTGCGGCCATCCCGTGGCCTGGCGGCTGGTGCTCGACGTCATCGCCGAGCTCGGGCTGTCCAACCGGAGCATCCTCATCGCCGGTCATGGCTGTTATACGCAGATGATGAAGCTGAGCGACCTCGATTCGCTCCAGTGCCTCCACGGACGGGCGCCGGCGGTGGCCACCGGGGTCAAGCGCATGGTTCCCGACGCCGCCGTGTTCACCCTCCAAGGCGACGGCGACATGGTCAGCGAGGGGCTGCACGAGGTCCTCCACGCCGCTGCCCGGGGCGAGCGGGTCACCGCGTTGCTGTTCAACAACGGCGTGTTCGGCGACACCGGTGGCCATCTCACCGCCACCACCGTGATCGGTCAACGCACCAAGACCAGCCTTGAGGGGCGCGACGCCGAAGCCCACGGTTATCCCATCGACGTGAGCCGGCTCATCGCTCAGATGGAGGGAACGGCCTATGCGGCCCGCGGCGCGGTCAACACGGCGGGGATGGTGGCCCGCACCAAGCGGATGATCCGCCGGGCCGTCGAGCTCCAGATGGCCGGGGCGGGGTTCACGTTCGTCGAGGTGCTGACCATGTGCCCCACGGGCTGGTTCGTGCCGACGCCCGAGGGCCCGGACTACCTGGAGGAGTCGATGATGGAGACGTTCGGCATCGGCGAGCTCAAGGCGCCGGAGTACCAAGCGCCGGAGTAGAACATCCGGAGTATGGAGCGCCGGAGTAGAAGAGCCGAGTCGAAGGCGCCGACCGGTGACGGCTACCAGGCCTGGCCGTAGGTGTCCCGGTGGGCCCGTTCGCTCAACGGCAGTCGACGGGGCGGACCGGGGGTCTTGGCCGGCCAGCCGATGGGCACCACGGCCATGGGCCGGACCGACGGGGGAAGGGCCAAGAGGTCACCGAGCTCGTCGGCGAACAACGTGGCCAGCGTGGTCATGGCTGATCCCAGGCCGAGGGCGGCGGCCGACAGGAGCAGGTTCTGGGTGGCGGGAAAGACCGATGCCGGAAGGGTGGATTCCAGACCGATGTCGACGTCGCCGCACACCACCACGACGACCGGAGCGGACTGGGTGCCCCCTTCGGCCCCTTGGCCCACCTCCTCCAGGAGAGACGGGGGGAGCCGGCCCTCGGAGTGCTGCCGTCCGCCGCCGTGCCAGGCCCGAAGGGTCAGGTCCCCCACCTTCGCTCGCAGTTCGGCGTCTCGAACCACGATGAACACCCACGGTTGGAGGTTCTCCGCGCTCGGTGCATGGGTGGCGGCGCGCAGGCAGCGATCCAGCAGATCCTCGCTCACCGGTCGGTCGGAAAACGCCCGGCAGGCACGTTGGTGCAAGACGACGTCGAAGAACTCCCGTGAGGTCGTCGGTCCCTCCGGATCGGTCATAGAGCCCCCTCGTGGCGGTCAGGTCCCGTGGACAGCACCCCGTAGCGCCGAGCAGAATCTAGTCCCACATCCGGCGGCGGCAAGTAGGCGGGTGTGGGGATGTTGGCCTACGTTGTGCGCATGATCCGTTACTCCGTTGGTGACGACAGCGTCGCCCGTCTGGTGCTCGACCGACCGGAGGCGAAGAACGCGCTGTCCATCGAGATGCGCGATGAGATCGTGGCCCGGGTGCGCCAGGTGCGGGCCGACAACGATGTCCGGGCCCTGCTCGTCACCGGGGTCGACGATGCCTTCTGCGCCGGCATGGATCTTCGGGCGTCCACGGTGTCCAAGGCGGGCGGGTCCGGCTTCGACCCCCGGGCGACCAGCGAGGCCCTTCGCGTCGGCGTCCAGGCGTTCATCCGCGAGCTGTGGGAGCTCGACAAGCCCACGGTGGCCGCGGTGAACGGCACGGCTGTCGGCCCCGGCGCCCATCTCGCCCTGGCCTGCGACTTCGTCCTGGTCTGTGACGATGCCCGGTTCGTGTGGTCGTTTGCCAAGTGGGGCCTGGTGGTCGATGCCGGGGGCGCCTACCTTCTGCCCCGGCTGGTCGGCTTGCCCCGGGCCAAGGCCATGGTCATGCTCGGGGAGGGTGCCAAGGGCGCTGAGGCCGTGACCCTGGGCCTGGCCTACCGGTGCGTCCCCACCGTCGACGAGCTGCAGCGGGAGGCATCAGAGCTGGCGGCCAAGCTGGCCGCCGGGCCGACACGATCGATGGGCCTGTCCAAGCGGCTGCTCAATGCCACCTTTGAGACCGACTTGCCCACCTCCCTCGAGCGCGAGGCCCAGGCCCAGGCCATGGCCACCATCTCGCCGGAGATGGCCGAGGGAATGGCCGCCTTCGCCGAGCGCCGTACCCCCGACTTTCGCGGTGCTCGATGAAGCCGGACCTGACCCCCGAGACGACGACCGTGCCCTTGGTCCCCCACTGGATCGACGGGACGGCGGTGACGCGGTCGCCCGAGCGGCGTGGCGACGTGTTCGATCCCAGCACCGGCCGGGTCACCAAACAGGTGGCGTTCGCCGCCACCTCCGATGTCGACGAGGCGGTGACCGCCGCCCGCCGAGCCTTCGATTCCTGGCACCAGACCTCGCTGGCCAAGCGGACCAAGGTGCTCTTTGCTTTCCGCGAGCTGATCCACCGCAGGGCCGATGAGCTGGCCGCCATCATCACCTCCGAGCACGGCAAGGTGACGAGCGATGCCCAGGGCGAGGTGGCCCGAGGCATCGAGGTGGTCGAGTTCGCCTGCGGCATCTCCCAGCTCATGAAAGGCGGGTTCACCGAAGGGGCGTCGTCGGGGGTGGATGTGTTCTCCATCCGCCAGCCGCTCGGTGTCGTGGCCATCATCAGCCCGTTCAACTTTCCGGCCATGGTGCCGTGCTGGTTCTTCCCCCTCGCCATCGCCACCGGCAACACGGTCGTCCTCAAGCCGAGCGAGAAGGATCCCTCGGCCGCCAACTGGATGGCCGCCCTGTGGGCCGAAGCGGGGCTGCCCCCCGGAGTCTTCAACGTCGTCCACGGCGACAAGGTGGCGGTCGACGGTCTCTTGGGCCATGCCGAGGTCAAGGCGGTGTCGTTCGTCGGCTCGACCCCCATCGCCCGTTACGTCTACGAGACAGCCACCGGCAATGGCAAACGGGTGCAGGCCCTCGGTGGCGCCAAGAACCACATGGTCGTCCTGCCCGACGCCGACCTCGAGATGGCCGCCGACGCCGCCGTCAACGCCGGGTTCGGGTCGGCGGGGGAGCGCTGCATGGCCATCTCGGTCCTGGTCGCCGTCGACCCGGTGGCCGATGACCTCATCGCCAGGATCACCAAGCGCATGGCCGCTCTGACCGTGGGGGACGGGCAGCGGGGAACCGACATGGGGCCCCTGGTGACCGGGACCCATCGCGACAAGGTGGTGTCCTACCTCGATGCCGGTGTGGCCGCGGGGGCCACCTTGGTGGTCGACGGTCGAGACATCGACATCGACGGCGACGACTCGGGCTTCTGGTTGGGGCCGACCCTCTTCGACCGGGTCACCCCGGACATGACCCTCTATGTCGACGAGATCTTCGGGCCCGTGTTGTCGGTGGTCCGTGTGGCCACCTATGACGATGCACTGGCCCTGGTGAACGCCAGCCCCTACGGCAACGGCACGGCCATCTTCACCAACGACGGGGGAGCGGCCCGGCGCTTTCAGAACGAGGTGGAGGTGGGCATGATCGGGATCAACGTGCCCATCCCGGTCCCGGTGGCGTACTACTCCTTCGGAGGGTGGAAGAGCTCGCTGTTCGGCGACACCCACGCCCACGGCACCGAGGGCGTGCACTTTTTCACCCGCGGCAAGGTGGTCACCAGCCGGTGGCGCGACCCGAGCCCCGGCCAGGTCAACCTGGGGTTCCCCCGGAACGACTGAGCGCTGGCGTCGCCCTGATCAGGACGGGATAGAGGTCTCGGCGAACTCGAGCAATTGCGGGGCCAGCAGCGGCCACCGCTCGAAGAGGAACCCGGTGCCGCCGCTGGCCGCGTCCGATCGCTGGTTCCACTCCTCGTCGCCCCAGGGCGGCTCGACCAGGTGAGACCCGACCATCAGCTCGTGGAGGCGCTCCGACGTGGCCCGGGTGTGGTGGGGGTCGCTGACCCCGCTGCGGAAGATCAGGGTGGGAACGGTGACCCGTGGGTACTGGTCGTCCGGCATCCCCGGCACCAATGCGTTGGGATTGGGGCAGTAGGCCTCCATCCACCGTTCGAGCGTCTCGATGAAGGCGCGGGGGTCGAGGCTGAGGAACCGCTCCCGGTTGGCCGGGTTGCGCTCGAGCACCTCGTTCCACTCGGGCAGCTTCACCACGGCCTCCATCCCGCCCCGCCACGCGGCGCGAATGGACTCGCCGCAATAGACCAGAGCCAGGCCCATCAGGCCGTAGGTGCCGCCGGAGATCCACACCATGGCCAGACCGGCAGCCACCTCGGGGTGCCGGGCCGCGGTGAGGAGCGAGATCCGCGAACCGCCCGAGCCGCCGAAGATCACCGCCGGCGTCATGTCGAGGGTCTGCAGCAGGCCGGCCAGCCGGTCAGCCTGCATCTCCGACTCGGACGGCCCCGTGAACACCACGTCCGACGCGCCGGTGTTGGGTCGGTCCCAGATGAGGACCTGCTTCCCGCGTGCGGCCAATGACTCGGCCAGCTGGCGGAGGCCGGGCGTGTCCTTGCTGAACCGACCGCCCGGGGTCAGTACCCACGGTTGTCCGCCCTCACCGATGATCTCGTAGCTGATCGTGCCGTCTTCGATCTTCACCGTCGACATGTGGATTCTCCGTCCTTGTGCCGGCTTGCCCGGTTCACACTAGGTGGCTTCATGACTTGACTTCATTGCTGTGACATGTGCTGTGGCGCTGGCCTTGTTGACGTACGTGCGCAGGGCCTCGCGGTCCGGCTTGCCCAAGCTGAGGAGGGGGAAGGCGTCCACGTGCATGACGCGTTCGGGCGTCTTGAACCGGGCGATTCCCTGATCGGCGAACCAGGCCTGGCAGGCCTCGAGGTCGAAGGGAACGGTGGCGACCACGCAGGCGGCCACCCGTTCACCGAGTCGTTCGTCGGGATAGCCGACGACAACGGCCTGGGTGATCGACGGATGGGACTCGAGCACGCGCTCCACCTCGGCGGGCACGATGTTCTCGCCCCCGCGGATGATGAGCTCCTTGATGCGACCGACGATGGTCAGCCAACCCTGCTCGTCCAGCGTGGCCAGGTCCCCGGTGCGGAACCAGCCGCGATGCATCGAGGCGCTCGTCTGGGTTGGGTCGGCGTAGCCGGCGAAGAGCTCGGGGCCCCGGAGCAACAGCTCGCCGGTTTCGCCTGCGGGCATGGCGCGTCCGCTCTCGGGGTCGACCACGCGGAGCTCGGCATCACTCACCGTTCTGCCGTCGGTGCGTCGTGCCCGGTCGGGAGGATCGCTCCACGTCGAGGTGGTGACGGTGGGCGCCTCGGTCGAGCCGTAGGTTCGCTTCACCGTGGCACCGAAGGCTGACGCCGTGCGCTCGACGAATTCGGGACTGATGGCCATCGAGCCCACGGAGATGATCCGCAGGGTGGACACGGCCCGGCTGGAGAACGTCGCGGCGCTGGCCATGCCCGAGAAGAACGTAGGTGGCCCGATCATGAAGGTCACCCCCTCGTCTTGCACCACTTCGATCGCCCGGTCGGGATCCCAGCGTTCCATCATGATGGTCCGCATCCCGACGGCGGCAGGAATGAGCACACCGCTCAACAGGCCGGAGATGTGGGACAGGGGTGCGGGCATCAACACGACGTCGGAAGAGCGCAGCCCGTGTGCTGTGGCCATGACCGATGCTTTGTAGGACAGGGCCCGGTGGGTGTGGAGCACCGCCTTGGGCTCGCCGGTCGACCCGGAGGTGAACAGGGCCACGGCGAGGTCCGAACCTCGTACCGGGCTCCGGAGCACCGGGGCCGAGCCCATCAGCGTCTTCCAACTGTCCGTTCCCAGTTGGGCGAGGAGCGTGCCAGGGCGGTCGTGCAGGGCCAGGCCGGACCCGGCCAGCACCAGGGAGGGGTCGACCGTTTCGACCAGCCGGGCCATTTCCGACGGTCCCATCTGATGGTGGACGGGAACGGCGACGGCACCCAGCCGCCAGCAGGCCCGGAACAAGAGCAGCGCCTCGGTGCAGTTGGGAAGCTGCCAGGCCACCGCATCCCCCTTCGCCACCCCGGCGGCGCGCAACCCGCCGGCCAACGAGGCGACGGCGGTGGACAGCGCTTCGGCGTCCAGCCGTGTTGACGAGTCGGCCACCGCCGTGCCATCGACGACGGGGTGGTCGGCAGCCAGGCGATCGAGCGACGGCACGTCCCAGCACCCGCCGGATTGCAGGTATCGAGAGCTGGCCGCCTGGCGGTGCGTAGCCCGGAGCCTCATCGCCGCGTCCTCGGCCTCCCCCTCGAGGGCCCGGGCCACGGGGACGGTTCAAGCAACGTTGGTGAGCAGCAGGCAGCCACAGGTATTCCCTCCGCCGGCAGCCACGGCGGCCACGGCGGGCCGGGTGGGCAGTTGACGGTCGCCCCCTTCTCCTCGCAGCTGCACGCAGGCCTCGTGGAGGAACCCATAGCCGTGGAGTCGCCCGCCCGACAGCTGGCCGCCGTTTGTGTTGAGGGGCAGGGCGCCGTCGCGGGCGATCCGGTGGCCGCCCTCCACGAAGGGCCCACTCTCGCCCACCGGACAGAGCCCGAGCGCCTCCAGCCACAGCATGGTCAAGTAGCTGAAGCCGTCGTAGAGCTCGGCCACGTCGACGTCGGCGGGCGTCAGCGAGGTGCGGGACCACATCTGGGCGGCGGCGTCGGCGCCGACGGTGCGGGTGGGGTCGCGTAGCTGATCCCAGCTGGGCCGGTCGTGCATGGCGGCGCCCATGGCCTCGATGTAGATCGGCTCCTTGGCCAGATCGACGGCTCGCTCCCGACGGGACACGATCACCGCGGTGGCGCCGTCGCACGGGACGTCGCAGTCGAAGAGACGGAGCGGGGTGGTGATCATGCGGGAATTGAAGTAGTCGTCGAGCGACATGGGGTCCCGGTAGATGGCATTGGGGTTCAGCGCCGCGTTGCGCCGGGCGTTCAGCGCGATGTGGGCTAGCTGTTCCGGGGTGGTTCCGTACCGGTCCATGTGGGCCTGGGCGAACAAGGCCACCCAGCAGGCAGCGGAGGCCGAGCCGAACGGCAACGTCCACTGCTGAAACCCGGAGGCGTAGTAGTTGCCGCCGCCGCCACCCATGCTGATGCTGGCCCGACCGCCGCTTCCCTGGGCGCTGCCCTCCCACACCGATCGAAAGCACAGGACGTGGTTGGCCATGCCCGCTCCCACCGCCATGCACGCCTTCATGACTGACCCCAACTGCCCCGAGGTCTCCACCCCGCTGTCGTACCAGTCCACCTCGAGTCGGAGCGCGTCCATGACATCGATGGCGCCGGCACCGGTGAATCCCTTGGGCACGCCCATTGCTCCGGGATAGGTCGAGACCCCGTCGATGTCGGCCAGGCTGAGCCCGGCGTCGTCGATGGCGGCCAGACACCCGTCCAGGGTGAGCTCGAGGGGATCTCGTCCCAACCGCCGTCCGATGTCCGACTGGCCCACACCCGAGATGGCACAGCGCTTCTCTGCCAGGTCGTCATGAGTTGACACCTGCACCTCCAATCGGTTCGAAGAGCGGCAACCACACGTCGCCGTTGGGGTCCTGGTGGTGTTCGAAGACGACCTGCACGTCCATCCCCCCGTGCACCGAATCAGGGGGGCAGTTGACGATGTTCGTGGTCAGCCGGAGCCCCTCCTGTTCGGCCATCTCTACCAGGCCGATGACGTAGGGCAACTCGACGCCGGGGAGCCAGGGATGATGGTTGACGGTGTAGCTGGCCAACGTGCCCCGCCCGCTCACCGGTTCGGGAGCCACGTTCTTCGACCGATCAAGCGGACAGATGGGGGTGGGTGGGTGGATGTAGTACCCGCAGTCCTGACAGCGAAGGAAGACCAGCTGACCGTCGCGACCCCCCTGCCAGAAGTGTCGGTTCCGATCGGTGAGCTCGGGCAGTATGCGAAACGGTGTCGCAGCTTCGGTCATCGATTCCCCCTGGTTCCCCGTGGCGCCGGACGCGGCGGAGCATAACCCGACGCCAGGAGAAGCTGTCCAGTCATATCGCCGGTTCTTCCGGGGACGACTGCACGGCCACCGACTCGGCCAGAAGCTCGGCGATGGTCGTCTCGTCCAGGCCCACGGCGGACAGAACCTCTCGGGTGTGCTCGCCCAATGCCGGCGGCGCCCGGTCGAGACTTACCTCCAGGTTTCCCAGGCTCCACAACGCGCCCACCTGCTCGAGCTCCCCCCACTCGGCGTGGCGGTAGGAGGTGACGAGCCCCAGCACCCGATTCTGCTCGTCGTCGAGGAAGGCTTCGCCCTGATCGAGGCGGACCGGCTCGCACGGAACGCCGCCGGCTCGGAGGTCTCGCAGGGCGTCGTCGCACCGGGTGCCGGCCAGCCGCGAACCGATGTCGTTCGGAGCTGATGCCCCGAGCACCGAGCAGGCGCTGGCCAGCTGACCGTCGTCCTGGGCGCAGAGCGCGATCCATCCGTCAGCCACGGGGTAGATCCGGTAGCCGGGGGAGAGGCCCATCTGCTCGTGATCCAGAGGAGCAGCGGGCACGGCCAGTTGACCATCTTTGAGGTACGTCTCGCTGTTGGTGAGCACGCCGCCGCCCAGGAGCGACCCGGTCACCTTCTGGCCGTGCCCGGTCCGGTCGCGGTGCCATACGGCCAGCAACGTGGCCACGGTGGAGGCCATCGCGCAGAGGTGGTCCATGAAGCCGAACCGGAACCACATGGGATCGTTCCCCTCACCGCCACCGAGGACCTCCCAACCGGCGGCGGCTTGGAACAGCTGGTCGTATCCGGGCCAATCGGCGCGCTCACCCTCGGGTCCGTACGAGCTGGCGTGGCAGAAGACGATCTCGGGATTGATGGCTCGGATGGACTCGTAGTCGAGGCCGAGCCGGCGGGCGGCGGGCATCCGCAAGTTGTGGTGCACGACGTCGGCCCAGCGGACGAGGGCCTCCAATGCCGGGCGCGCCGATGGCGACTTCAGGTCCAGGGCCACTCCCCGTTTCCCGCGCTGACACGAGGCGAACACGCGCTGGACAGGACGCATCTGGTCTCCGGTGGTCGCCTCGACTTTGACCACATCGGCGCCCAGATCGGCCAGCAGCATCGGGCCGAGCGGGCCGGCCAGGAAATTCCCGAAGTCGAGCACCTTCAGACCCTCGAGGGGCGAGCGCACTGGTCCGCTCACCGATGGGGTGGATGGACCACGTGGGTTCGGGGGCGAGGCGTTCAGCACTTCCTCGGTGTGCTCGCCCAGGGCGGGTGCGTGCCGGGTCACCCGCGACGGAGGGATGGTCGAGAAGGGGGTGCCCGCCTGGACGATGCGACCCCGCTCCGGGTCGACGACCTCGGTGACATACCCGTTCCGCCGGGCCTGTTCGTCGGCCAGGATGGCTCCGTAGGGCGCAGCTCCCTGAGCGGGGATGTCGTGGGACCAGAAGTCGTCCAGCCACTGTTGGCTGGGGAGGGTGCGAAAGGCCACCTGGTTGGCGCCGAAGTTGGGGTAACCGGGCATGGTGAGGCCGGTGACGGCGTTGGCTTGCGCTATCCCGTCCTCGCCGAGGTCGCCAAGGGCTTTGGCCATGAGGGGTGAGTCGGTGTCGGCGCAGCGCATCAGATGCACCCAGACGCCGTCCGCACATTCGAACAGGGATGGCTGCAGGTCCTTGGGCAAGCCGAAGGCGAACATGGGGCCGGGGGTCTCGGCCCGGGCCCAGTGCATCATGGTGGGCACCAACGCGCCCTGGGCGATGCTGGTGTGGGCCGGTCCGCCGCCGGCGCCACCCCGTTGGCGTTGGATCAACCGGGCGATGACCCCGATGGTGGCGAGGTAGACCGCGCACCAGCTGCCGAAGGGGAACCGGAGGAACACGGGTCCTTCCCGATGCCCGCGCTGCTCGTCGCACAGCCCGAGTCGGGCACTGACCAGAAGGTCGTCGATGGGACCGTCGGCACTGGGATGACCCGCCGGCCACCCCAGTACGGCACAGGTGATCAGCTGCGGGTGGCGGTCGACCAATTCGTCATCGGTCAGTCCCAGTTCGGCGGTCATGGCCGGCCCGAAACCGTGGACGAAGACGTCGGTCTCGGCCAGGAGTCGATGGAGTTGGTCGCGGCCGGCCTCGTCGTGGAGGTCGAGGACCACGCTGCGCTTCGATCGGTTCCAGGTGCGAAAGCCCTCCGACGCCCTCGACGGGTCCCCTCCCGGCTGTTCCACTTTGATCACGTCGGCCCCGGCCTCGGCCAGCATCATCGACGCCACCGGGCCGGCGATGCCTTCCGAGCAATCGATCACCCGGACCCCGTCGAGGATCCGGGTGTCGCCGGAGTGGGATACGTCCTCGCCCAACCCGGGCTGGTTACTTTCGGCTGCGCTCATGTTCCTTGATCCCCCTGCCATCCGGCGCGTCCTGCGCTCTGACCGCCCCTCACTTCGTAGCAGCTTCCGTGACGGACGGGAGCTGTGGGCACGGCGCGTTTCAGCTCCGAGAACGCACCGGGTCCGCCGAGAATGTCACCGACATCCGCGCCGCTCCACCCCGCGCACCTCGGCGCCTGGGACCCCGAGAACAGCTGTGCTACGTTACGTGAATATAGCCACGCGCAGCCGGTAGGACCGTGTTTTTTGTTGCTGTGGCTCTAGTGCGAAGGGGGTCCCAGATGGACGTTGATGACCTGATCCTTGTGAGCGTCGATGACCATGTCGTCGAGCCACCCAATGTCTTCGAGGACCGGTTGCCGGCCAAGTACGTGGACCTCGCTCCCCAGTTCATCACCAGAGCAGACGGAACCAGTGCGTGGCGCTACGAGGGCCAAGAGCTGGGCAATATCGCGTTGAACGCGGTGGCCGGACGTCCCCCCGACGAGTTCGGGATGGAGCCGACGTCCTTCGACGAGCTGCGCCCGGGGTGCTACGACATCAACGAGCGGGTCAAGGACATGGACGCCAACGGCGTGCTCGGCTCGTTGTGCTTCCCCTCCTTCCCCCAGTTCTGCGGGCAGCTCTTCGCCCGCACCGAGGACAAGGACGTGGCACTGGCCATGGTCCGGGCCTACAACGACTGGCACATCGACGAGTGGTGCGGCACCCACCCGGGCCGCTTCATCCCCTGTTCGCTGCCGGCCATCTGGGACCCAGAGGTCCTCGCGACAGAGGTGCGGCGCACAGCGGCCAAGGGGGCCCACTCGGTCACCTTCTCGGAGAACCCATCCAAGTTGGGCTGGCCCTCGATCCACTCGGACCATTGGGACCCGTTCTGGAAGGCGTGCTCGGAAGAGAACGTCGTCGTGTGCATGCACATCGGCTCGTCCTCCGAGCTCGTCATCACCTCGCCCGATGCCCCGATCGACGTGTTGATCACCGTCACCCCCATGAACATCGTCCGCGCCGCCGCCGACCTCATCTGGTCGCCGGTGCTACGCAAGTTCCCCGACATCAAAGTGGCCCTGTCCGAAGGGGGGATCGGCTGGATCCCCTACTTCTTGGAGCGCATTGACTACAACTACCAAAAGCACCACGCCTGGACGGGCCAGGACTTCGGCCACCAGCTGCCGAGCGAGGTGTTCAACGAACACGTCATCACCTGTTTCATCGATGACGCCTTCGGGGTGGCCAGCCGGGACTTTCTGAACATGGACAACGTCACGTGGGAGTGCGACTACCCCCACTCCGACACCACCTGGCCGACCGCGCCCGAACAGCTGTGGAAGTACATCGGGGAGCTGCCCGAGCACGACATCAACCGCATGACCCACCTGAACGCCATGAACCACTTCAGCTACGACCCCTTCTCGGTCATCCCCAAGAAGGAGGCCACCGTGGCTGCCCTGCGGGCCCGCCAGGCCGGCCGGGACGTGGCCATCCGTTCCACTCGGCGCACGCCCAAGTCCCCCCATGCCAACAAGGCGTCGGACCTCGGCACCCTCACCAACAGCTGAGCCGATGACCGACACCCAGGACGTAACCACCAGCGAACCGTTCGACGCCTCTGCGTTCATGGACATGACGCGGGCGGGCAATCCCCAGGCCCTCTACAAAGAGGCCCGGGACGCGGCGCCCATCGTGCCCGGTCCCCTCGGAGGGTTCCAGGTCATGCGGCGGGCCGAAGTGGATTTCGCCCTCCAGCACCCGGACATCTTCTCCTCGGCCATGGAGGCGGTGGACCTGGGCCAGACCGTGCCCCTCATCCCGCTGCAGGTCGACCCGCCCGATCACTCCAAGTACCGGAAGCTGCTCGACCCGATCTTCGCCCCCAAGCAGATGAACCTGATCGAGCCGGACATCGCCCGCCTGGTCAACGAGCTCATGGACTCCTTCATCGACCAGGGGTCGTGCGAGTTCACCACCGCTCTGGCCGAGCCCCTTCCCTCCTCGGTGTTCCTCCGGCTGCTCGGGCTGCCCTTGTCCGATCTCGACATGTTCTTGGGCATGAAGAACGGGATCCTCCGACCGCAAACGACTGACCTGGAGGAGATGCGGAAATTACAACGGGCGACGGCCGCCGAGATCGAGGGCTACTTCGCTCAGGCCCTAGACGATCGCCGACGCCAACCGCAAGAGGACCTGTTGAGCAGGTTCCTGGCCGCCGAGGTCGACGGGGCCCGTCTGGAGCAGGACGAGATCATCGGCATCTGCTTCCTGTTCATCCTGGCCGGTCTGGACACGGTGACCGACACCCTCGAGTGCTTCTTCGCCTACCTGGCCCAGAACCCCGAGCAGCGTCGGGCGATCATCGCCGACCCCACCATCATCCCTTCCGCGGTGGAAGAGCTCCTGCGTTGGGAGAGCCCGGTCACCGGGGTGGCCCGGGTTGCAGCCCAGGACGCCGAGGTCGGTGGGTGCCCGATCCACAAGGGTGATCACGTAGGCATCAGCATCGGGTCGGCCAACACCGACGAGCGGGCCCTGCCCGACGCCGAGACCGTGAACCTCACTCGCCAGCCCAACAAGCACCTGGCCTTCGGCGGTGGCGTCCACCGCTGCCTGGGCTCGCACCTGGCCCGTCTGGAGCTCCGGACCACATTGCGGGAGTGGCACAAGCGGATCCCCGACTACGAGATCGTCCCAGGGACCGAGCTCGAGTACATGGTCGGTCTGCGTCAGATCGAGAAGCTGCCGCTTATCTGGTAGTCGACGCCGCCGGCCGGGTGGCCGAGCTTCGAGGTCGATCGAATACCCGCCGCCCAGCCGACAGCTTGACGGGTGGTGACGCGGGTCAGGCGATGACCACGCCGCCGTCGACGGGGATGGTGGTCCCGGTGACGAACGAGGCAGCATCGGAGAGCAGGAACGAGATCACCGCGGCGGGTTCGTGGGCCTCGCCCGCCCGCTGGAGCGGGTAGGTGGCGCGCATCGCCGCCAGGCCCTCGGGCGTGGTGAATGCGCCCATGGTCATCGGCGTGTTCGTCCCACCCGGGCACACGCAATTGGCTCGGATGCCCTCCGAGCCGTACTGGGCGGCCACCAACCGGGTAAAGGCAACGACGCCGCCCTTGGACGCCGTGTAGCCGGCGCCCCTCCCGTGTCCGCGGAGCGCGGCGGTGGACCCCACCGTGACCACGGAACCGCCGGGCCGCTGGAGGTGGCGGAGACCGTGCTTGGTCACGAGGAAGGTTCCCACCAGGTTCACACTGAGAACGGAGAGGAAGTGGTCGAGCTCGATGTCGGCGATCGGGGCGAAGTCCCCACCGACGAAGATCCCCGCACAAGTGGCGACGCCGGCCAGCGGGCCCAGGGTGCCCACGGCCGTTTCGATGGCATCGGCCACCGCGGCCTCGTCGGAGACGTCGACGGCCGTCGACAGGAGCGCCCCTTCGAAGGACCGGCCCTCGTCGGAGAGCTGGTCGATGGCGCCCACGTCGCGGTCGAGGGCGATCACGCTGGCCCCTTCGGCCAACAGTTGGAGGGAGAGCGCTTTGCCGATGCCGCTGGCCGCCCCGCTCACCACGTAGGTCCGCCCGTTATGTGCGCTCATCCGGTTCCCCCCGTCCTGCTCACGGCCATCATGGGCCGTCGAGCAACGAGTACGACAGGGTGGACGAAGCCACCAGCTTCCGGTCGTCGCCGATGTCGATCACCGAGGCCTGGACGATGATGTTCCGTCGCCCCTGGCGCAGCACCTCGCAGACCACGCGCGCCGGACCGACGCTCACCGTGCTCAGGAAGCGGATGTTCATGTCCGAGGCGACGATGTTGACCGAACCCGAGGCACGGACAGCACACCCGGCGGCACCGCACTCGATCAGCGCCCCCATCAACCCGCCGTGCAGACTCCCGTGGGGGTTGCTGACCTCCGGGCGAAGCTCCATCTCGAGCGCCGGTCCCATCTCGGGGTCCTCGACCGGCTGCATCTGCATGAGCGTGAGGATGTGCGACGCCCCCTGATCGATTGGTCCCATTGCACCGACGGCCACGGTCGTGGCTAGGACGACAGAGACGTCGTACCCGAGAGGGTCTTCCCGCACGTTGGCTGGGTGCTGTTGGCCACGAACCCGTTCTTCTGTGCCTGCATGTACCAGCCACAAGAGATCGGAGCGGCCTTGCCGAAGTCCGTCGAGTAGTTGATGGAGACAGGCAGGATTCCGTTGCCGTTGTAGGACTTCACGCCACGCAGCGCCGTGATGACCCCGGCTGAGGTGGGGTTCTTCCCGGCCAGCTGCAGGCCCTTGATCATCAGGTCGGCGCCCAGGTATGCCTCGTAGATGTTGTAGGTGGGGAAGTTCTTCAACGGGCGGTTCTGATACTTGAGTAGGGCATTGGCCATCTGGACCGTGCCGGGATTGGGCAGGGAGGTCGGACGGAACTCGGAGACGAAGTAGACGCCCTGAACGGATTGCCACGCCGGGGTGTTGATGATGTCGGGCTCGTACCCAGTCGGAAACTCGGCCACCTTCAGCTTGACCCCGGCCTGCTTCAACGCGGTGACGAGGGCGAAGTTGGAGTTGTTGTCCAATCCGGCGTAGAGAGTGTTGATGTGCGCCTGCTTGGCCGCCAAGACCTGGGTGGTGAAGTTGACGCCACCGAAGGGGATCGAGGTGTCGAGTACGCCCACCTTCAGGCCGGCCAGCTTGGCCGACTTTGCTGTTCCGATGGCGGAGTGGGCCGAAGTGGGCGACACGCCGTACCCGTAGGCGGCGAGGACGGTGCCCCCCTTGGACTTGAAGAACTTGCCGACACCGTCGTTGACGGGGACGGCCGTGCTGGTGGCGGCGCCGTCGGAATCGAACATGTTGGTGTTGGGCTGCTCGCCCCACTCGGGGCCGTCGAATGCTCCGCCGGTCACGGGGATACCAGCCTGCTGTGGATACTTATAGGCGCCGAAGAAGAAGGGCGTCACGGCCACGATGCCGATGGCTCCCTCCGAGATGGCCTGCTGGGTGCCCGTTGCCACCTGGGTGAGGCTGCCCTGGTCATTGATCACGATGGGAACGATCTTGTGCCCGTTGACGCCACCCTCGGCATTCTGCAAGTCGATGCGAGCCAGAAAGCCCTGCGGCGAACTCTGGAATTCGGCGGCGGCCTCCCCCGTCTCCGAGGTGATCAGCGCGATCTTTATGGGGGAACCGGTGGCCGCCGCCGAGGCGGTGGAGGCCGGTACTCCGACAGAGGCTGCGAGCCCCATCACTGCGACGGCCGTCGTTGCGGCCTTAACCAGCGTAAAACGCACGTGTTCCCCCCGATAATGCTCAATGTTGACCTAGTGCCGACCCCCGCTTATGGCGGAACTGACCAACGGAATATGTTGCGGTGAGCTTACGATCCGGCATGTGAGCGGTCAAGTAGGGGTCATATGAACGTATCGTGAGCACAAAAGAAGGGCTGGCAGTCGACGAGACGGGACACTAATGTTCGGCTACTGGGTCGCTCCCCAACGAAAAGTAAAAGGGGCGAAACCCTGGCCACGCGCCGTGGTCAACTGAGGGTTCGGTCCGGTGAGGCCGAGTGTGGATCAAGAGCGACAACGCGCGTGGTAGGACTGTGGCGCTGACGTAGGGAAAGGGGGGAAGCATCCATGCTTCAATACGTGATCGCCGGGCTGGTGCTCGGTGGCATTTACGCCATCGCCTCGGCCGGGTTGGTCATCACCTATGTCTCCTCGGGCATCTTGAACTTCGCCTTCGGAGCCCTCGCCTACTTCATCGCCCGCTTCTACTACTACCTGCACTCCCAGCTGAACTGGGGCATCGCCCCCTCGGGCGTGGTCGCCGTCGTGATCGCCGGACCGGCCCTCGGCGTCTTTTTGTACTTCGTGCTGTTCCGCTACCTGCGGCTCTCCTCCCCGCTGATCAAAGTGGTGGCCACCCTCGGGCTGTTGGTCACCATCCCGGCCATTGCCACCCTGATCTTCGGATCGGGGGCCATCTTGAAGGCCCCCGGCCTTGCCCCCGAGCCGGTCCGGGTCTTCGACTTCATCGGCGTGCCGGTGACCATGGACCAGATCATCGTCTACATCTGCGTGGTGGCAACGGTGGTGGCCGGGGCCGTGGTCCTGCGCTACACCGACGTGGGCTTAAAGGTCAGGGCCATGGTCGACTCGCCGTCGATGACCGCCCTGTCGGGGACGAGCCCCAGTGCTGTCTCCATCGGGGTGTGGGCGGTCAGCACCTTTTTCGCCGGCCTGGCCGGGGTGCTGGCTGCGCCGATCATCGGCCTCGACCCGGGGAACTTCACCTTGTTGATCGCCGCCGCCTTTGCCGCCGTGGTGGCGGCCAAGTTGAAGAGCCTGCCCATCGCGGTGATCGTCGGTTTGCTCATGGGCGTGGTCACCTCGCTCATCCAGCGCTACCTGCCGCCCAGCTCCAGCGTGACCACCGAGATCGTCGACGCCGTCCCCTTCATGTTCATCGCCGTCTTCTTGCTCTACAACCTCATCCGGAGAGGTCAGGTCTCAGAGACCGAGCGGGTGGGCGGGGCACTCGACATGGCCATCATCCCCCAGGGGGAATCCCAACTGGCCGGCTCCACCTCCAGCGCCCTCGATTCGGGCTCGCTCGGCTTCATCTCCAAATACGGGGGGCCGCTCGTCCTCATCGCCATCGCCGCCGTGTTGCCCATCGTGGTCCAGGGCTTCTGGGTGGGCCTCGTGGCCCAGGCCTTCGCCTACGCCATCATCTTTTTGTCCTTCACCCTGGTCACCGGGGAGGGGGGCATGATCTGGCTCTGCCAGATCACCTTTGCCGGCGTCGGTGGCCTCACCGCCTCCCAGCTGGCCACCAACCACGGCTGGCCCATCCTCGCCGCCATCGTCGTCGGGGGCCTGGTCGCTCTGCCCATGGGGCTCATCATCGGCTTTCTCACCATCCGCCTCGGTGGGCTCTACGTGGCCCTCGTCACCTTGACCTTCGGATTGTTGATGGAGAACCTGGTGTTCACCCTCGGCATCTTCCAGAACCAGGGCCTCGGGGTGAACGTGCTCCGACCCACCTGGGCCTCGACCGACCACGCCTTTGCCTACGTGTGCCTCGGGGCCTTTGCCCTCGTGGCTCTGTTCATCGTGAACCTCCGACGATCGACCACGGGGCTGGCTTTGAACGCCGTGCGCTGGAGCGAGCCGGGGTCACGGACCATGGGCATCTCCGTCGTGCCCATGAAGATCATCGTGGCCGGGCTCGGGGCCCTGGTCGCCGGCATCGGCGGGGGCTTTTTGGTCACGGCCCAGACCACGGCCCAGCCGGCCAACTTCGCCACCTTCTTGGGCGTGGTGTGGCTGGCCGTCCTCGTCACCATCGGGGTGCGCTCGAACGTGGCCGCCCTCGTGGCCGGGTTGGCCTTCACCTTGATCCCCGGACTGTTCCAGGCCTACCTGCCCGCCTGGACGGCCCAGATCCCGCCGGTGCTCTTCGGACTCGGGGCCATCGGGGTGGCCAAGTTCCCCGACGGGACCGTGGCCCAATACGGCCAATACCTGCGCCGGGGCCTGTTGCACCTGGCCAACCGGCGCCAGCCCCTCCAGCCCATCGGGGTCCTGGCCACCGCCGGTGCGCCCGCCGGTGACACCACGCCCGTGGTCGAAGAGGTGCCCACATGACCACAGCCGAAACCAATGGCACAGTGGGCGGGGGAGTAAGCGATGCAGTGAGCGGGGGAGCCACGGCCACAGCCACGGCGCTGGCGAAACCAGGCCCAACGGCCAACACCGTGTTGTCGGCCACCGGGGTCACCGTGCGCTTCGGCGGCCTGGTCGCCCTCTCCGAGGTCAGCCTCCAAGTCCCGCCGTCTTCGATCATCGGCCTGGTGGGCCCGAACGGTGCCGGGAAGTCCACCCTGTTCGCCGTGCTCTCGGGCCTTCTGTCCCCCGCCTCGGGCCGGGTCTATCTGGGCGGGGCCGACGTCACCCGGTCGAGCCCCCAGGCCAGAGCCAGAAAGGGCATGGCCCGGACCTTCCAGCAGCCCGAGCTGTTCTTGGGCCTGACCGTCCGTGAGCACCTGGTGTTGGCCCACAGGGTGCGCTTTGCCCGCAAGCGCCTGTGGCAGGACATGGCCAACCCGCTCGCCCTCCTACCCGCCCCCGCCTCAGAGAACGACCGGGTCGATGCCCTCTTGGAGCTGTTGGACCTGACCAGGGTGGCGAAGGCCCCCGTGGCCGCCCTGCCCCTCGGGACCTCCCGGCTGGTCGAGGTGGGGAGGGCCCTGGCCACCCAGCCCGACGTGGTCCTGCTCGACGAGCCCCTCTCGGGCCTCGACATGCACGAGAGTGAGAACCTGGCCTCGGCCTTCCGCCGGGTGGTGGACGAGGGCGAGCGCCAGGTGTCCCTCCTCATGGTCGAACACGACGTGGCCACCGTGCTCGCACTGTCCAGCCACATCTACGTGCTCGACTTCGGCGAGCTCATCGCCGAGGGCAGCCCCGAAGCGGTGCGCAACAACGCTGCGGTGCGCTCGGCCTACCTGGGGGACGAGAACGTGACCGCAGCCAGGACCGACCTGGAGCCCACAGCACCAGAGCCGACCGACCGAGAGCCCACAGCACCAGACGGTGGAGCACCAGACGATCGAGCACCAGACGATCGAGCACCAGACGATCGAGCACAGGGATCAGACGAGCCATGACCGAGCCGCTGCTCCGGGTGGAGAACCTCGACGTCAGATACGGCACCTCCCAGGCCCTCTTCGGCGTCTCGTTGGACGTGGCCCCCGGATCGGTGCTCGCCGTCCTCGGGGCCAACGGTGCGGGGAAGTCCACCCTGGCCCGCACCGCCTCGGGCCTCGTCCCTGCCTCCAAGGGCAAAATCACCTTCGACGGCACCGACATCACCGGGCACCAGGCCCACAAGATCAGAAAGCTCGGGCTCACCTACATCCCCGAGGGCAGGGGCATCTTCCCCGGGCTCTCGGTGGTGGACAACCTGCGCATGGCCGTGGGCCAGGAGAAGCGCAACGAACGGGCCCCGGCCATCGACGCCGCCATCGACCTCTTCCCCGTGCTCGGGGCCCGGCGCATGCAGCGGGCTGGCTCCCTCTCCGGTGGCGAGCAACAGATGCTGGCCCTCGCCCGGGCCCTGGCCGTTCCTCCCCGGCTCATCATCGCCGACGAGATGTCGCTCGGGCTGGCCCCCCTGGTGGCCGAGACCGTGTTCCAGAGCCTGGACGTGGCCAGAAAGTCCGGGATCACCATCGTGCTCATCGAACAGTTCGTGCACCGGGCCTTACAACTGGCCGACCACTGCATCATCCTCACCCGGGGCCAGGTGGGTTGGTCGGGAGCAGCCAGTCAGGCCCAACAAGAGGTCCTCGACCGCTACCTGGGCGAAGCCGACCAGGGGGCCATCGCCTCCGTTTAGCGACGAGCCGGAGCTCGGGTGGTCGTAGAGGCCTCGACCCGAGTTGGGGTCGACGTGTCCAGGTCTAACCGCCATCGGCAGCGGCAAGGATGGCCGTGGCCCGGGCGGCGACGACCTCGTCGACCATCATGCCTTCGAAGGCGATGGTCATGCCGCCGGCCTGCTCGAAGGCTTCGAGGAGACGGCTCGCCCAGTCGATCTCCTCGGCCGAGGGGCGGAACGCCTCGTTGGCCAATTTCACCTGCGCCGGATGGATGCACAACTTGCCGGCGTAGCCCAGTGCCCTCGCCTGGAGTGACTCTCCAACGAAGCGGTCGTCGTGGCCGAAGTCAACGGTGACCATGTCCAAAGCCGGTACACCGGCCATGCGGGCAGCCATGGCTACGTACGACCGTGGGTACGCCACCTCGTCGTTGCCGTCGGTCCGGATACCGCCGAGGTCGGCAACGTAGTCCTCGGCTCCGAAGTAGCACGCGACAACGGGTGCGACGAGCACATCCCGGGCATCCGCTACACCCCGCACCGTCTCCAGTCCGGCCACGACGGAGCGCCCGCGCAGCGCCTCGCCCACCTCGGCGAGCTGGGCGGCGGACTCGAGCTTCGGCACCACCACGGCCAGCAGCCCTTCGGGCAACGCGGCGACGTCGTCCACGAACCAGGACGTGGTTGGTGGGTTGACCCGGACGCACAGGGGAACCTCGGTTCCCAGGTCGGCCGCCGCCTCCTGAACCGTGGCCCGGGCCTGGGCCTTGGCCGCTGGTGGAACCGCATCCTCGAGGTCGAGCACGATGACATCCGGTGTCGACCGCGCCGCCTTGGCGGCCAGGTCAGCTCGGTTGCCGGGGACGAAGAGCATGCTCCGCCAGCGGATGCTCATGATGGACGACAGCGCATGAGGGCCGACCGACGGCAGCGGGTCACCAGCACATCGTGCTGATTGAATGCTCGGTGCTCAAAGACCACGATGCCTTGTGACGGTCTCGAGGCCGACAGGCGACTTGAGATCACTTCGGTCTGGGCCCGGATCGAGTCACCGTGGAACACGGGTGCGGGAAAGGCGACGTCCTCGAAGCCGAGGTTGGCGATCGTCGTCCCATGGGTGGTCTCGAAGACCGAGAGGCCGATCAGCAGCGAGAGAGTGAAGAGGCTGTTCACCAGGCGCGTGCCGTACTCCGTCTCTTCGGCGAACGATTCATCGAGGTGGAGCGGCTGAGGGTTCATGGTCATGACCGAGAACATGGTGTTGTCCGACTCGGTGATCGTCCTCGTGACGGCGTGGTCGACGGCCAGGCCCGGCGTCAGGTCCTCGAACCATCGGCCCATCACCGGTCGATCTCGTGCCATCAATGACTCCAAACTGCGTCGATGGGCAACACTAGACATCACGTCTATGGACCGTCATCCCATGCGCTGGGGGACCACCTCCACGGTGGGAATACAAGCGCTGGGGCCGCAGCGAAGGACTCCATCGAGGATCCGGACCAACTCGTCGACGTCCAGCAACGATCCATCCATGTATTGGCGCGCCATCCAGATGGGGCCCACCTCCAAGGCAAGGTCGCCGTCCCAACCGTTGGCGAACTCTGTCATCGAGTCGCCCTCGCCGCCCCCGCACTCACCCACGGTGACCCTGGTGAACCCGACATGGGGATGCTCGGACCGCCACGCCTCCACCAACTTGTTGAGGGCCGCCTTGCTCACCGCGTAGGCGCCCAACCCAGGCCAAGGCGGGGTCAGCGATGCGCTCACCGATGTCAGGTAGGCGGCCGTGCCCCGTGACTCGACGAGGTAAGGAAGGGCGGCGGCGGTGATGATGGCCGCTCCGGTCACGTTGGTGTCGAACAGTTTTCGCCATGTATCAGCGTTGACGTCCGCCAGCCGGGCCAGTGGCCCGATGCCGGTGGCATAGACCAGGGCGTCGATCCCACCGAGCTCACGGGCGGCCTGCTCGATTGCTGTCCGGCACGACGGTTCGTCGGTGACGTCACAAGCGATGGCCAACGCGTCGGGGCCGGCTTCCTTTGCCGCTTCCATCAGGCGGACGTGTCGTCGCGCCAGCAATGCCACTGTGGCGCCTCGGTTCCCCAGGCCCACTGCTATACAACGACCGAGGCCGCTCGATGCTCCAACCACGACTGTCCTCATGCATGCTGCCTTTCATCCGGTCTGCCGTGAGACAGATTCATGACGACGTGATCACCGGCAGGCGCTCCCAGCCCCGCACGGTGGACGTCCGGGCCTGCTTGGCCTGGTCCCAATCGACCTCCCACGACGGAAAGCGGGGGGGGGGGGGGGGGGGGGGGGGGGGGGGGGGGGGGGGGGGGCTTGGGGGGGCCGGATAAGACTCAGGGCGTAGAAGTCGTATCGCTCGTTGTAGTACACGGGACGATCGGGGCGAAGCCGCCCCCATACCGGGTACGGATCGGTGTCGATCTCGAAGTCGAAGGGGTCGTAGTAGATGTCAGGATCGGTCGCGGTCATGTCCACTCCCTAGGTTGGCACTGGCAGATGGCTGTTGCTCCAGACAAAGAACAACATTCTCACACCGTCGCATCAGGCCGCCAGTGTCCGGCTGGTGACGTTGGCCATGAGTGGCGACGGCCCTGAAGCAACGGTACTCTCTTAGGAGATAGGATCATTCTCATAGGCGAAGGAGGGGGTTCCGTGGAATGGGTGGCCAAGATCATGGGCGGTAACCTGGCCCGGCTCATGACCGTCGACGACGTCGTCCTGCGGCGATGAGTCCTGCCCGCAGCAGCGGGTGGGCAGCACCGTGCCGATGATCTGCCACGCGCCGATCGGTTCGGAGAGAGTCCGGCGATCATCGACGGTGAGACCCGGCTGTCGTACGGCGAGCTCGTCGAGCAGGTCCCGCCGGTTCGGCGCGGCCCTGGTGGCCTCCGGCATCGAGCCGGGTGACCGGGTGGCCATCTGGGCCTTCAACAGCGCCGAGTGGGTCGTGGCCGCGCTCGGCCTCTTCCAGGCCGGCGCCGTGCTCGTCCCGATCAACACGCGGTTCAAGGGCGCCGAGGCCGCCGACATCCTGCTGCGGAGCCGGGCCAGGGCCCTGGTGACGGTCACCGACTTCCTCGGCACCGACTACGTGTCGATGCTCAAGGACACCGGCGTCGAGCTTCCCGATCTCGCGACCGATCGTCGTCGCTCGCGGGCCCGGCCGTCGGCGGGCGCCGAGTCGTGGGACGACTTCCTCGCCCGGCGCCACCGACGCCGCCGCGGCCGAGGTCGACCGGCGCGTCCGCCGCCGTCGGCGCCGACGACCCTCCGACATCCTCTTCACCTCGGGGACGACCGGCGTCCCCAAGGGCGTGGTGCAGACCCACGGGCGCACCCTGCGCGTGGCCACCGACTGGGTGGCCATGACCGGGCTGCACCGCCGGCGACCGCTACCTCATGGTCAACCCGTACTTCCACATGTTCGGATTGAAGGCGGGCATCCTGGCCGCGGTGTGCCGCCGGCGCCACCATGCTCCCCGAGGCCGGTGTTCGACGTCGACCGTGTGCTCGCCACGGTGGCCGAGGAGGGGGTGACCGTGCTGCCCGGTCCGCCCACGCTGTACCAGTCCATCCTCGACCATCCCGATCGCGACCGCTACGACCTGTCGACGCCTGCGGGTGGCCGTCACCGGCGCCGCCGACATCCCGGTCGAGCTCATCCGCCGGATCCACGACGAGCTGCCGTTCTCCACCATCATCACCGGCTACGGGCTCACCGAAGGCGGCACGGCGGCGGCCACCTCGCCCGACGACGACGTCGAGACCATCGCCACCACGGTCGGGCGGCCCGCGACCCGGGTTCGAGCTCCGGATCGTCGACGACGAGGGGCACGACGTGCCCGCCGGGCGAGCCGGGGGAGATCCTCCTCCGGGGCGGCAGCGTCATGTCCCACTACCTCGACGACCCGGAGGCGACCGCCGAGGCGCTCTCGCCCGACGGGTGGCTGCGCACCGGCGACCTCGGCGTGCGTCGACGCCGCCGGGCTGCCTGCGCATCGTCGGTCGGTCGAAGGACATGTTCATCGTCGGCGGCTTCAACGCCTATCCGGCCGAGATCGAGAACGGCCTGCTGCGCCACCCCGACATCCGCCAGGCGGCGGTGATCGGCGTCCCCGACGAGCGCCTGGGCGAGGTGGGCATGGCCTTCGTGGTCACTGCGGCCCGGACGCGCCGTGACCGGGCCGGACATCATCGAGTGGTGCCGGGACCAGATGGCCAACTACAAGGTGCCCCGGGTCGTGGAGATCGTCGACGAGCTCCGCTCAACGCCACCGGCAAGGTCCTGAAGGACGTCCTGCGGCGACGCGGCGTCCCGGACCGCGCCGGGACGGCCCGACGTGAGCGGCGACCCGGTCCCTCGGCCTCTCCTCGCTTGCCGACTTGCGGGTCGTCGAGCTCGGGGTGTGGGTGGCCGCCCCGTCGGCCGCCGCGCTGCTCGCCGACTGGGGCGCCGAGGTCATCAAGGTCGAGCCGCCCGACCGGGGACCCGATGCGCAACGTCTTCGGGTCGCATCGGGATCGGCGGCGACCTGCCCAACCCGGCCTTCGCCCTCGACAACCGGGGCAAGCGCAGCGTCGTCCTCGACCTGCGCGAGCCGGACGACCGCCAGCACCTCGAGGAGCTCCTGGCCACGGCCGACGTGTTCGTCAGCAACCTCCGGCCCGACGCGCTCGACAAGCTCGACCTCGAGCCGGAGGCGACGGTGGGCCGCCATCCCCGTCTCGTGTACTGCAGCATCAGCGGCTACGGCCTGCGCGGCGAGGACCGGAACCGCCCGACCTACGACATCGGCGCCTTCTGGGCCCGGTCGGGACTCTCGACGCAGATGGCCGACGGCGACGGGAGCCCGCTCAACGCCCGGGGCGGCATCGGCGACCACATCACCGGGCTGGCCGCCCTGTCCGGCATCCTGGCCGCGGTGCTCGAGCAGCGCCAGACCGGCGTCGGCCGGGTCGTCGAGGTGTCGCTGCTCCGCACCGGCGCCTACGTGCTGGGTGGGACCTCGGGCTCCAGATGACGCTGGGCAAGGTGGCCGGGCCGAGTCCCGCCACCACAACCAGGCGCCGCTGATGAACCCCTACCGCGCCGCCGACGGGCGGTGGTTCTTCTTCACCGGCCTCGAGGCCGGCCGCCACATCGGAGCGGTGTGCCGGGCCCTCGGCCGCCCCGACCTGCTCGAGGACGATCGCTTCGCCAGCGCCGCCGCCATCCGCAGGAACCGGAGCGAGGTCATCGCCATCCTCGACGAGATCATCGCCGAGCGGCCGCTGGCCGAGTGGGCCGAGCGGTTCGACCGCGAGGGGGTCTGGTGGGCGCCGGCCCAGACGCCGGCCGAGGTGGTCGAGGATCCCCAGCTGCTGGCCAACGACGGCATCGTGGAGGTCGAGGGCGGCGCGCGTGCGGTCGGTCAACGGCCCGGTCAGCTTCTCCGGCGTGGCCCGCCGAGCCGCGGTCGCCGGTCCCCGCGCTCGGGGAGCACACCGACGAGGTGCTCGCCGAGCTGGCCGAGCGACGCCGTCGCCCTGGATGGCCGACGCGTAGCGTCCGGATCCGCCGGCCGGACGGTCGTCAGTCCGTGGTCCCGGGCCCGGGCCAGCAGGCCGCGGGCGATGACCAGGCGCTGGATCTCGTTGGTCCCCTCGCCGATGACCATGAGCGGGGCGTCGCGGTAGTAGCGCTCGACCGGCAGCTCGGTGGTGTAGCCGACGCCGCCGTGGATGCGCATGGCCTCGGTGGCCAGCTCGAGGGCCGTCTCGCTGGCGAACAGCTTGGCCATGCCCGCCTCCACGTCGCAGCGCAGCCCGGCGGCCTTGCGCTCGGCGGCGTTCCTGGTGAGCAGCCGCGCCGCCTCCAGCCGGGTGGCCATGTCGGCCAGCTTGAGCTGGATGGCCTGGTGCTCGGCGATGGGCTTGCCGAAGGTCTCCCGCTGCTGGGCGTAGCGCGAGGGCGGCGTCGAAGGCGGCCCGGGCCACGCCCACGGCCCGGGCGGCGATGTTGATGCGTCCGACCTCGAGCACGCCGAGGATCTGGGGCAGGCCCCGCCCGGCCTCGCCGATGAGGTTGGCGGCGGGGATCCGGTGGTCCGAGTAGGCCATCTCGACGGTCTCGACGCCCTTGTAGCCGAGCTTGCCGACGTTCTTGCTGACCGAGATCCCCTCGAAGCGGGGCCCCGGCTCCTTCTCCACGATGAAGGCGGAGATGCCCTCCTCGGTGCGGGCGGCCAGGGCGACCAGCCCGGCGCGCTCGCCGTTGGTCACCCACGCCTTGGTGCCGTTGACCACGTACTCGTCGCCGTCGCGCGTGGCCCGGCAGGAGATGTTGCGGGTGTCGCTGCCGGCGTCGGGCTCGGACAGCGACAGCGCGCCCCGCCGCTCGCCCGGAGGCCAGCGACGGGCAGCCAGCGCTGCTTCTGCTCGTCGGTGCCGTGCGCCATGAGCAGGGTGGCCGCCATGGTGTGGGTGTTGACGATGCCGGTCAGGCTCATCCACCCGTAGGCCAGCTCCTCGATGACGCCGATGTAGGTCAACAGGTCGAGGCCCAGCCCGCCGTAGGCCTCGGGGATGGTGACCCCGAACAGCCCGAGCTCGCGCATCTGGTCGACGATCTCGGTCGGGAAAGCGGTCCTCGTGCTCCAGCTCGGAGGCGACCGGGATGACCTCGCGGGCGACGAACCGGCGGACGGTCTCGATGATCTCGTGCCGCACGTCGGGATCGGTGGGGTCGGCGACGTCGGGTCGGCGCTCGGCTCTGGCCATGGTGAGAAGAGTACATCCTGTCAATGTTGACGTCGATCTCATGAAAGAGAAGAATGTTTCCAATGGCAGCGGCCCTGATGCACCACGCCCTGGAGCAGGCCGCGGCCCGGTTCGGCGACCGCGACGCCGTCCGGGCCGGCGACGAGCGCTGGTCGTTCCGGCGACCTCGACGAGCTGCAGCACCGCCTTCGCCCGGCACCTCGTCGGCCGGGGGGTCGGCCCCGGCGACCGGGTGGCGATGATGACGGCCAACCGGCCGGAGTTCGTCGTCGCCGTCCACGCCATCAGCAAGCTCGGCGCGGCCGCCGTGCTGCTCAGCCCGGCGTGGAAGGCGGCCGAGGTCGGCCACGCGCTCGAGCTGACCGGCCCGGTCCACGCCGTGGCCGACGGGCCGGCCACCGCGCTGCTGGCCGAGTGCCTGGGCGCGGACCGGGTCACCGACCTCGACGACTCGCCGACGGTCGCGTCCGCCGGCAGCCGGGCCGACCGGGCTGCCGGCTGGCGGTGGGCGACGACGACGAGGCGGTGCTGGTCTTCAGCTCGGGCACGACCGGGCTGCCCAAGGCCGTCCGCCACACCCACCGTTCGATCGGGCTGCGCCACCGCGCACTGGTGCCAGACCCTCGGCCTCGGTCCGGACGACCGGTTCCAGGTGGCCACGCCCCCGTCGCACATCCTCGGCCTGCTCAACCTGCTGGCCGCGGCCTCGGCCGGCGCCACCGTGCGGCTGCACCGCCGGTTCGACCTCGACGAGGTGCTGCGCCGCATCGCAGCCGAGCGGATGACCCTCGAGATGGCGGTGGCACCGATCGCGCTGGCCATGGCCAACCATCCCGACCTCGAGGACTACGACCTGTCGTCGCTGCGCTACATCATGTGGGGGGCCACGCCGGTGAGCGAGAGCGTGGCCGAGAGCGGTCACCGAGCGCACCGGGGTGCGCTGGCTCCCGGCCTACGGCGCCAGCGAGCTGCCGGTCATCGCCGTCAATCCGGTCGACGACCCGGCGTCCTGGCGGCTCGACTCGGCCGGGCTGCCGCCCGACGGGCGTCGAGCTGCGCGTCGCCGACCTCGACAGCGGCGAGGTCCTGCCCCCGGGGGAGATCGGCGAGATCCAGGTCCTGCAGCCCGTCGGTCATGGCCGGCTACCTGCCCGAGGAGGCGACCGCGGACGCCTTCGCCGACGGCTGGTACCGGACCGGCGACGTCGGCTGGCTCGAGCCGGAGGGATGGGTCCACCTCACCGACCGCTCGAAGGAGATGATCAAGGTCAACGGCTTCCAGGTGGCGCCGGCCGAGATCGAGGCGGTCCTGCACGGGCACCCGGCGGTGCTCGACTGCGCGGTGTTCGGCCTGGCCGACGAGCGGGCCGGCGAGGTGCCGGTGGCCGCCGTCCAGCTCGACCCGGACGCAGCCGGTCAGCCGCCGGCGAGCTCGAGGCAGCTCGTGGCCGACTCGCTGGCCACCTACAAGCACCTGCACCACGTCGTCGTCGTCGACGACATCCCCCGGCTCCCCTCGGGCAAGGTGCTGCGCCGGACGCTGCGGGACGAGTGGACGCCGTCGCTTCTGCGTCGGAACGGCAGAGGGCTGATGGACGTCCGGCTCTCCCCCGAGCAGCAGGCGCTCCGCGACTCGGCCGCCCAGGTCGTCGACCGGCTCGGGCCCGGCACGGTCGGGCAGCTCGACGACACCGAGCGGGCCGCCAAGCTCGAGGAGCGGACCGGTTGTCCTCCAACCAGGCATCAAGGGAGGACCGGAACTCGTCGCAAGTCGATCCCCACCCCCGATGGGCTGGTCATCCCCCGCCCGGCTTGGGACGGGTGGGATCGTGGGCGCGACCGGAGTCCCGCTCCCCGCTCTTGCGCAGGAAAGTCATGGCCCGGGTCTGGAGGCGCCATCCGTCGGTCGTCCGACGGTAGGTGTCGGTGTAGTACCCGATGCGCATGTCGTGGTCCTTCTGGTCGACGAAGCACAGCGGCTGTTCACCCGTGCCGCTGTCGCCGTCGAGCTCGAGCACGGGCGGACCAACCAGGAACAGACCCTTCGGGGCGGCTGCGACGAGCGCGGGGAAGTCGGCCAGCTGGTAGGTGTCACCGAAGGCGCTGTAGTTGCCGTCGGGAGTGAACACCTCCATGACCATGTCGATGTCGTCCTTGGTCATGCCGACGGCGTACTTGGCCAGCAGCTGACCGAGCTCGATGACGTCGGCGTCGGGCAGATCACCCATGTTGGGCCTCCTCGGGTTGGTGACGGCGCCGGCAGGCGCCCTGGCAGTCTGGTCCGGCCGGACGCACTCGGCGCCCAATCAGGCCGGCGGCTGGATGCGCAGGTCCGCCGGCATCCCACGACAGAGGACGATAACGGTGTTCTCCCTGGCTGGCAATGTAGCTGGCGCCACCTGCGTTGACGGTCCCCGCCGGTGCTCGGGCGCCGTCGACCCCGCGCCCCGGTTGATGACCCTGAAGCGGTGTTCTACTATCGTGAGAACTTCGCTCTGCACGGCGAGTGACCAGATGGCCTCGCCACTCCATTGACGCGGCCGGATGAAGGGGAGGCGATGACCGCAGCGACCACCGAACGGCTCGGCCACACCGTTGGCGCCAGGGTCGACGGTGTGGACTGCGATCGGATGCACCGTACGACGCTGGCCGGCGACGAGGTCATCCAGTGACCGCCCCGGCCGGCACACCGCGCATCCCGCCCTTGCCTCCCGGCGAGTGGCCTGAGGCGATGCGAGCGGCTCTGGCCGCGATCCGCCCCGCCCATCCCCGCCATCCCTTCCCGTCGAGGGAGCCCGGTCGTCCCAAGGGTCTGAATGCGCTCGGGACGCTGGCCCAGTATCCGACGCTCACTCGGGCCTACCACACCTTCAACGGCCACGTGCTGTTCGGAACGAGCCTGTCGCCCCGCCAGCGCGAGCTGCTCGTCCTTCGGGTCGCCGCCGTGCGCCAGGCGGCCTATGAGTGGCGACAGCACGTCGTGTTGGCCGGCGATGCCGGGATCACGCCCGAGGAGGTCGAGTGGATCGCCGAGGGGCCCACGGCACCGGGGTGGTCGCCGATCGATCGGGCCATGGTCAGCGCCGTCGATGAACTCCTCGATGATGCCTTGGTGGCCGACGCCACGTGGGAGGTGCTGGCCGCCGAGCTCGACGTCGAGCAGCTGATGGACCTGGTCTTCACCGTGGGAGCGTATGACCTCCTGGCCATGGCCTTTCGTTCATTCGGGGTCCAGCTCGACGACGATCTGAAGTGAGGGCCCTCGGATGCAACCCGTGACGAAGAACGGGCCCATCGATGGAAAGGCTGGTCATCAATGCGGATCGGCGTAATGGTCGGCCCGGAGCGGGGCCGCTATGGCACCAAGATCGAGCGCATGCTGGCTGATGCCCAGTGGGCGGAGCATGCCGGACTGGCGTCGGTCTGGGTGCCGCAGATCCCCGACGACTTCGATGCCTTGACCGCGGCCACGTTGATCGGCGTGCACACCTCCCGGGTGGAGATCGGGACTGCAGTGGTCCCGGTGCAGCCTCGGCATCCGATCGCGCTGGCCCACCAGGCGCTGTCGACGCAAGCGGCGTGCGACGGCCGCCTGACCTTGGGTCTGGGTGTGTCCCACCACTGGATCATCGACGAGATGCTGGGATTGCCCTACGAGCGTCCCGCGGCCACGATGCGCTGCTATCTCGACGTCCTCGATCCGGCACTGGCCGGGCCGGCGATGGTCGACGTCGAGAACGAGATGTTCCGGGTGCACAACCCGATGGATATCACCGACGTTGGGCCAACGTCGGTGATGATCGCCGCCTTGGGTCCGATGATGCTCCGCTTGGCCGGCGAGCGCACCGATGGCACCATCCTCTGGCTGGCCGATGAGCGGGCCATCGGGTCACACGTGGCCCCCACGATCAATCGCGCCGCAGAGGCCGCCGGCCGCCGGCCGCCGCGGATCGTGGCCGGGGTCCCCATCTGCCTGTGCGGCGACGACGAGGTCGATGTGGCCATCGACCGGGCAAACCGGGTGCTGTCTGAGTCGGAGATCTCGCCCAATTACCAGAAGCTGCTCGACCACGGCGAGGCCCGGTCCGTAGGTGACATTCTCGCCGCCGGTAGCGAGGCGACGATCGAGAAGAGGCTGCGGTCGTTCGCCGATGCGGGTGCTACCGACGTGTCATTGCGGGTCGTGCCCATCGGCGCAAGCCGAGAGGACAAGCTGGCGTCGTCGCGGCGCACGCGCGACTACATCGCATCGATCATCGACTCGATCTGAGTGCTGCCCGGTCCGTCCGGGACGATGACCGAGAGGGGAGTGGCAGGCAGTACTACGAACCACCCTCGTGGCGGTAGATCAGCCCGCCCTTCATGACGAAACGGACCGATTCGGTCACGGAGATGTCGGTGAGCGGGTCGCCGGGGACGGCGATGATGTCGGCCAGAAGGCCAACCTCCAAGCGTCCCCGGTCATCGACCTCGATCAGATCGGCAGCCACGGTAGTGGCGGCTCGAAGGGCCTGGAGCGGGGTCATGCCCCGCTCGACCAGGGCGATCAACTCCTTGGCGTTTCGGCCGTGGGGGATGGCAGGTGCGTCGGTGCCGCAGGCGACGCGGACGCCGCGCTCGATGGCCTTGCTGATGGTCTTCCTTGCTCGTGGGAATACCTCGGCGGCCTTGGCCTGAAGCTCGGGGGCGGCGTGTGAGGTGTCCATGCCATCGGCAAGGTACGTGGTGGCCACCAGGTACGTGCCCCGCTCCACGAGCAGGTCGAGGGTCTCGTCGCTCATCAACGAGCCGTGCTCGAGACAGTCGATACCGCACTCGACGGCGACACGGGCCGCCTCGTCGCCGTGGCAATGGGCCGCCACCCTCAGGCCGGCGCGGTGGGCCTCGTCGACGATCGCCTCCAGTTCCTCGATGGAGTACTGCCGGGCACCGGCCGGCCCGGTATGCGACATCACCCCACCCGAGGCGACGACCTTGATCACCCGCGCTCCGTACTTGATCTGATAGCGGACGGCCTTGCGAACCTCGGCCACACCGTTGGCGATGCCCTCCTCCACGGTGAGCGGCAGCACGTGCGGGGCCAAGGCCTGGAACATGGTGGGGTCGAGGTGGCCTCCGGTGGGGCTGATGGCGTGCCCGGCAGGAACGATACGCGGGCCGTCGACCCAGCCCATGTCGATGGCCTTCATGAGGGCGACATCGAGCAGGAGGCCACCGGTCTGCACGAACAGCCCGAGATTTCGTACCGTCGTGAAGCCGGCGCGTAGCGTGCGTTGGCCATTGGCCACGGCGCGCAAGGTCCGAAGCGCCGGATCCTCCTGAACCGGGACCAACGGGCTGGCATGGTTGGGCCCACCCATGACCAGGTTGACTTCCATGTCCATCAACCCCGGCAGCAGGGTCACGTCCCCGAGGTCGATCTCCAGGGCGTCGGCGGGGACGGTGGCAGGGGAGACGCCGACGATGCGATCGCCCTCGATGAGCAGGTCGCCGGGTTGCACCAGCTGGCCGCTCTCGATGTCCACCATCCGCGCGCTGACCAGGTGGATGGGAGGCTGCGGTGGTCGTGGCATGTGGACCCCTTCGATACGGTAGAAGCGTTTCCCCCAGGCGCAACATCGTTTCTCGACGTACGCAACGTGCGTTATCGTAGCAAAGGGCTTGGG
Source organism: uncultured Acidimicrobiaceae bacterium (assembly GCA_963781305.1). Taxonomy (GTDB): domain Bacteria; phylum Actinomycetota; class Acidimicrobiia; order Acidimicrobiales; family RAAP-2; genus DASXMT01. The sequence continues at coordinate 1,060,246 of CAWAFL010000001.1, read as the reverse complement.
GACAAGCCGGGGCCACCCCGTGAGCTCTGTCGGCGTGCACCGCGGATGAGAATGGCATTTTCGCCAGCGTGGTACGCTCGCCCAGGTGAGAGCAAGGCGCGTTCTCGTGCGTGACCTGGCCGGTCCTGGTGGCTGAGCGGGCCGAGGTCGTGCGCCGGCACGGCTATCACACCCTCCGGGTCAAGGGAATCGTCCAGGAAACCGACGACACGCGCTCGCTCATCCTTGATGTCCCGAGCGAACTCCAAGAGGCGTTCCGGTACCGACCCGGCCAGTTCTGCACATTCCGAGTGCACGTGGGCGGGGGGGATCACGCCCGGTGCTACTCGATGTCGAGTGCTCCGGAAACGGACGACGACCTCGTGGTCACGGTCAAGCGCGTGCCCGGTGGTCTGGTCTCCAACTGGCTCAACGACCACGTGGCCACCGGCGACGCCTTGGAGGTCACCGCCCCGATGGGCACGTTCTGCGCCGCGCCGGCCGAACAGCCGATCATTGCTTTTTGCGGGGGCAGCGGGGTGACACCCGTGCTGTCGATTGCCAAGAGCGTGCTGGCCGCGACCGGACGGTCCGTACGCCTCCTCTACGCCAACCGGGACCCGGGCTCTGTCATCTTCGGCGAGGGATTGGACACCCTGCAGGCGAGGCATCCTGAGCGATTCGAGCTGCAGCACCATTTCGACCTCGACGGGGGCTTCATCGATGCTCCGGCCATCACGGCATTCGTCGAGGGACACCTCGACGCCCACTTCTACATCTGCGGCCCGGGACCGTTCATGGACCTGGTCGAGGGTACGCTCCTCGCAATCGGTGTCGACCCCGAAGCCATCTTCGTCGAGCGCTTCGAAACGGCCGGTCAACCTGGACCGCTGGCCTTCGTTGAGGCTGGGGCGGCCGATGTGCTGGCGGCCGAGGTGCCGGAGGCCGGCGCACCCGAGGCCGGCGGCTCCGATGCTGGCCCTCCTGAGCGGGTCGTCTTGATCCTCCGGGGCAAGAAGAACGAGATCGCCTATCACGCCGGTGACACGGTGCTCGAGACGGCCCGTCGGGCGAGCTTGCCGGCGCCCTACTCCTGCGAAGCGGGCAGCTGTGCCACGTGCATGGCTCTGATCCGTGAAGGTACAGCGAGCATGCGGGTCAACAACGCGCTGACCCCTGAGGAGTTGGAGGAAGGTTGGGTCCTGACCTGCCAGGCCCTGCCCACCAGCCCGTCGATCACCATCGAGTACGAGCCGCTTTGATCCGTGCGCTCGGCGTGAAAACAATGTTCTTTTGACGCGAGAACGTCCCCTTCGTAGGATGCACGATCCGGGGGCCAGGGAGGGCACGTCATGACGCGGCGTCGACCATCGCCCGCGCCTGATCGAACGGAGGACCGATGTCCATGACCACGACCGCTGCCCGCCTGGAGGCCATCCGATGAGTACCCCCCGAGTGGCGATCGTCACCGGCGCCGGGTCGGGAATCGGGCGGGCGATCGCCACCCGCTTGGCCGGGGAGGGCCACGCCGTCGCCGTGATGGACCTCAACCCTGAGGCCGCCGAGAGGGTAGCCGGCGAGATAGCCGGTCAGGGATCGACCAGCGCGGCCTATGGCGGCGTTGACGTGTCCGATCGGGCCCAGGTCGACGCCGCCGTCCGCAGGGTCGAAACCGAGATGGGTCCGCCGCTGGTCCTGGTGAACAACGCCGGCGTCAGTGGGTTCAAGCAGTTCATGGACATCTCCGACGAGAAGTGGAACCGGATCATGGAGGTGAACCTCAACGGGCCGTTCTACTGCACCCAGGCGGTCGTACCCGGCATGGTGGAGGCCGGCTGGGGACGGATCGTCAACATCTCCTCGTCCAGCGCGCAGTCCGGTCAGCCCTACATGGTCCACTACGTGACGTCCAAAGCGGGACTCATCGGCTTTACCAAGGCGCTGGCCCTCGAACTCGGGCCCAAGGGCATCACGGTCAACACCATCCCGCCGGGCATGGTCGACACGCCGATGCTGCGCGCATCCGAGGAACGGGGCCTGCTCGGGGGAACGGTGGAGGACAGTGCCGGACGCACGCCGGTCCGGCGCGCCGGCCAGCCGGAGGACATCGCATACGCCTGCTCGTTCCTGGTCTCCGAGGAGGCCAGCTATGTCACCGGACAGGTGATCGGGGTGAACGGGGGCCGCAACACCTGACAACCGTGCTTAGGAAGGACCGTGACGAAAGGCTGCAGTAAGCTACGTTCTACGCAAGCGATAACTTCATTCTCGGAGCCAAGACATGGTTGACACCAACGACTTCATCCTCATCAGCGTGGATGACCACATCATCGAGCCGCCTGATCTGTTCGTCCACCACCTCGAGGCCAAGTACCAGGATCGAGCGCCCAAGCTCGTCCGCAACGACGAAGGCTCCGACGTCTGGAAGTTCGGCGACCTCGTATTGGAGACGGCGGCTCTCAACGCGGTGGCCGGCCGACCCAAGGAGGAATACGGCCTCGAGCCGCAGAGCCTCGACGAGGTGCGCCCCGGCTGCTACGACGTCGATGAGCGGGTGAAGGACATGGACGCCGGTGGCGTCCTGGCCTCGATGAACTTCCCGTCCTTCCCGACCTTCACCGCCCGGACGTTCTACTCCGACGACAGCGACCTCTCCCTTGCCCTGGTCAGGGCCTACAACGATTGGCACATCGACGAGTGGTGCGGATCCCATCCCGGTCGTTTCATCCCCATGGCCGTTCCTGCCATCTGGAACCCCGAAGAGACAGCCGACGAGGTGCGCCGTACCGCGGCCAAGGGCTGTCACTCGCTGAGCTTCACCGAGAACCCGGCCGCTCTGGGCTACCCCAGTTTTCACGACGAGTATTGGGACCCGGTGTGGAAGGCCTGTTGTGACACCGCGACCGTGCTCTCGATTCATCTGGGCTCGTCCGGACGCCTGTCGATCCCGGCGGTCGACTCGCCCCCGGACGTCATGATCACCCTGCAGCCGATGAACATCCAATCCGCCGCGGCCGATCTGTTGTGGTCACGGGTGCTGAAGAAATACCCCAGTTTGCGGGTGGCACTGTCCGAAGGTGGTACCGGGTGGATCCCGTACTTCCTCGACCGTGTCGATCGCACCTATGAGATGCACCGGGCCTGGACCCTGCAGGACTTCGGGGACCGGCTTCCCTCGGAGGTGTTCCGGGAGCACTTTCTCACCTGTTTCATCAGCGATCCGGTGGGGGTCGAGCTGCGCCACCGGATCGGCATCGACAACATGGCCTGGGAGGCTGACTACCCCCACAGTGACTCGATGTGGCCCACGGCACCCGAGGAGCTGCACGACGTGTTCGTCGCCAATGCCGTCCCCGACTCCGAGATCGCCAAGATGACGCACCAGAACGCCATGCGCTGGTACTCGTTCGACCCCTTCGTCCACGTGCCCAGAGAGGAGGCGACGGTGGGCGCCCTTCGCCAACGGGACCGCGGCCACGACGTGTCGACCGTGTCCCGCAGCACGCGGATACGCACGCCGGACGAGAAGCTCGAGGGATTCCGTCGCCGGGCGCTCCGCGCCGTGGCCGCTGAAGCCTGACCGTCAGACGCCGCAACGAGAGTCATGGTGAGCCCGGTGAAACAGATGTCGTTGGTGGGTTTCATGCAGGCGGGGAATGCCACCGTCTACGCAGGGTCGTGGCGCCACCCGGCCACCGAGCACGGGTTTCTCACTGCGAGCTATTACGCCAAGCTGGGCCGTATCCTCGAAGAGGGCCGCTTCGACATGATGTTCTTCGACGATCGCCTGGCCATGCCCGGTATCTACGCCGGGTCGGTGGGCGAGGCGGTTCACCACGGTGCCCGTCCCGTCAAGCTCGACTTGAGCATCGTGCTCGGGGTCATAGCCGGGGCGACGCAGTCGATCGGGCTCGGCGCCACCTACTCGACCACGTACTACTCGCCGTTCCATGTGGCCCGAACGTTCGCCACCCTCGACCATCTGAGCGGCGGCCGGGCGGCATGGAACGTGGTGACCTCGGTGAACGACAGCGAAGCGCAGAATTTCGGCGTCGATCAGGTGCTCGGCCACGACGAACGCTATGACCGGGCAGACGAGTTCCTCGAGGCGGCCACCGGGCTGTGGGACACCTGGGAGGACGACGCCCTCGTGCTCGACCGGGTCAACGGTGTGTTCGCCGATCCGGACAAAGTGCACGAGCTGAACCATGAGGGTGACTGGTTCCGGGTCCGCGGCCCCTTGACCGTCCCGCGCTCGCCACAGGGCCGACCCGTCCTGCTCCAAGCGGGCTCGTCCGGGCGGGGCCGGGACTTCGCCGCCCGGTGGGCCGAGGTCATCTTCACCGGCGACCCCGGCATCGAGGGGGCCCGGAGCCACTACAAGGACCAAAAGGATCGCATCGGTGAGTTCGGGCGTGACCCTGATTCGGTGAAGATGCTGCCGATGGCCTACACGGTCGTAGGTGAATCGACGGCCCAGGCGGAAGAACGTGAACAGATGTTCCTCCACGACTTCATCGACCCCATGGCTTCGGTGACCCTGCTCTCCGAGCTGATGAACTACGACTTGTCGGGTTTCGACCTGGACTCACCCATCCCCGACGAGGTCATCGAGTCGGTCTCGGGTATCCGAGGGCTGGTGCAGAACCTCCGCAAGCACATCGGCGGAGACACGGTAACGCTCGCCGACCTCGCCGGCCACCGGGCCACCCTGCTGCAGGGTCCGCGCTTCGTCGGTACCGGCCCCGATGTCGCCGATCAGATGGAGGAGTGGTTCAACACCGGCGCATGCGACGGGTTCGTGATTGCCGCCACCCACTCGCCCGGCGCCTACGAGGATGTGGTCCGACTCGTCGTGCCCGAGCTCCAGCGACGTGGCGTGTTCCGCGACCGCTACGCCGGCACCACGCTCCGCGACAACCTCGGGCTGGCCCGCCCCGAATGCGCACGTCATGGCTGAGTGCCGCGGGCCCTTGCACGGGCTTCGCGTGGTCGACGCCGCGACGCTGGTCGCCGGGCCCATGGTGGCCACCGCTCTGGGCGAGTTCGGCGCCGACGTCGTCAAGGTCGAGCAACCCGGCGTTGGCGATCCCCTGCGCACCTGGGGCCACCGCAAGGACGGCGTCGGGCTCGTGTGGAAGAGCGTCAGCCGGAACAAGCGCTGTATCACCCTCGACCTGCGGCAGGTCGAGGGCCAGGAACTGTTCCATCAGCTGCTCGCCGTCAGCGATGTCCTGGTGGTTGGGAACCGGCCCAGCGCGCTGACCCGGTGGGGTCTCGATTACCGGTCGGTCCACGCCCAGCACCCGGAGCTGGTGATGCTGCATATAAGCGGCTACGGACGGGGTGGTCCCCACAGCGATCGGCCCGGCTTCGGCACCCTGGCCGAGGCGACGAGCGGGTTCGCGCAGGTGACAGGGCAGCCCGACGGTCCGCCGACGCTCCCTCCCTTCATGCTGGCTGACGGCGTTGCCGCCCAGTCGGCCACGTGGGCGGTGATGATGGCCCTCTACCACCGTGACTTGCACGGGGGTGGGGGCCAGCTCGTCGACGTCAACCTGGTGGAGCCCTTGGCCCGCCTCATCGAGTCTTCGACCCTCGCCTTCGATCAGCTGGGCATCACCCCGACCCGGGAGGGGAATCGGCTCCCGGCCAGCGCCCCCCGCAACGCCTATCGCACCGCCGACGACAAGTGGCTGGCCATCTCGAGCGCGTCGTCGAACATCGTCGTGCGCGTCTACCGTTCCATCGGCCGCGCCGATCTGGCCGAGAACCCCGACTACGTGGACCCCGTGCGTCGCCAGGAGCGGGGGATCGAAGTGGACGAGCTCGTCGCCGATTGGGTGGCGAAGCGTTCGTTGGACGAGGCCATGAAGGTCTTCCTCGAGGCCGAGGTGGCAGCGGCGCCCATCTACGACGCCGAGCAGCTCCTGGCCGACGAACACCTGGTGGCTCGCGGTACCTTCGTCCGGGTCGACGACTCGGACCTCGGCCCCATGACCGTACAGGCCCCCGTGGCCCAGCTCTCCGAGTCCCCTGGGCGAATCGACTACCTGGGCCGCCGGCTGGGCGCAGACAACGACGCCGTCTACGGCGACCTGCTGGGCATTGATCCTGACCGAGTCGCCCGCCTCCGGGCGGCGGGCATCATCTAACCGCAGCCACGATGGAGGCAACCGTGCACGCACCCCGAGCCCGACGATCGGAACTGGCCGCCCCGGCCAGCAGCGAACGCATGTGCGAGAAGGCACCCAGCTCCGGCGCCGACCTCGTGTTCTTGGACCTGGAGGATGCCTGTGCACCCATCGTCAAGGAATCGGCGCGGGCCATTGCCGTCAACGCCCTGACCAACCAGGACTGGGGCCGTGTCGTGCGCGCCGTGCGGGTCAACGGCCTCGAGACGCCCTGGTGCTATGGGGACGTGGTCGAGATCGTCACCGGCGCCCGCGAGGCGCTCGATGTCATCATCGTCCCCAAGGCCCGCTCGGCCCGAGACGTCTGGTGGTTCGACGTGCTGCTCACCCAGCTCGAGACGAAGCTCGGCCTGACCAAGCGTATCGGCCTCGAAGTTCTCATCGAGGAGGCCGAGGGCCTCACCAACGCGGCGGAGATCGCCAAAGCCAGCGATCGCCTGGAAGCGATCATCTTCGGCGCCGGCGACCTGTCGGCATCGATGCACGCCCGCGTGGACGGGAACTTCGATCCCGTGGGCGAGTACCCAGGCGACTTCTGGCACTTCGCCCGGGTCCAGATCCTGGCCGCCGCCCGCGGGGCGGGCATCGACGCCATCGACGCCCCGTATCCCGCCTATACGGACCCCGACGGGTACAAGCGGGCCGCACAGCATGCCAGCCTGCTGGGCTACGACGGCAAGTGGGCCATCCATCCCGGGCAGGTCCCTCTGGCCAACGCTGCGTTCGCGCCGACCGCAGCCGAGATCGCCGAAGCCGAAGAGTCGGTGGCGATCTATCGCCAGTCGGAGGCCGAGGGAGTGGGCGCTATCGGGCGCGAGGGCAAGCTGGTGGACGCTGCTCACATGCGGCTGGCAGCCAACGTCCTGCACAAGGCGGCTCTGGCCGCGTCCGAGGGCTCTGGGTCCTGATCCCAGGTCGCCGTGCCGGCGTGCTCCCTGAGATCAGTGGTTTCACGTCATGAGAATAGTAATTTCGAGTAGGGCTGAGGTCAGGAGGGGGACATGGGAGATCCAGTCGGACTGGAGTCGACCTACCGGGTAGTGCAGTGGGCCACCGGCAATATCGGGGCGCGCTCGCTGCGAGCGGTGATCGAGCATCCGCAGCTCACCCTGGCCGGTCTGTACGTGACCACCCCGGACAAGGAGGGCAGCGACGCAGGCGACCTCTGCGGGCTCGCTCCGACCGGAGTGGTGGCGACGAGGGACATCGCCGACATCCTGGCCCTGGAGCCCGACTGCGTCCTCTACATGCAACAGGGATGCGACTTCGACGCCATCTGCACCCTGCTGGAGGCCGGGGTGAACGTGGTGGCTACCTGTGGCGAGTTCCACCATCCCGAGAGCATGGACCCGGCGGCGCGTAAGAGCGTCGAGACCGCTTGCGAGCGGGGCGCCGCTTCGATCCACAGCACCGGCAGCAGCCCCGGGTTCATCTCCGAGGCCGTCCCCATCGTGCTTACCTCGATCCAGCGCCGGTTGGACAAGTTGCAGATCCTGGAGTTCGCCGATGTGTCGAGCCGCGACTCGCCGACCATGCTCTTCGATCTCATGGGCTTCGGCAAGGAGCCTGCTGACTTCGATACTCGACGGTTCGCGCACGGGGCGGTGGCCTTCGGGCCGTCGTTGCGGCTGGTGGCCGAGGCGCTCGGCATGCCCCTGGACTCGGTCGACTCGACCGGCGCGCTGTCCACCGCCACGCGGGACGTCGAGATCGCCGCGGGCACCGTTCGATCCGGTACCGTCGCCGCCCAGCGCATGACCGTGTCGGGCCTGCGCCACGGCGAGCCGTTGATCACCTTCAGTGCCACCTGGTACTGCTCGACCGAGATCGATGCCGACTGGGATCTCCGGGATGGAGGGTGGCGGGTGATCGTGGACGGCGATTGCCCCCTCGATGTCGAAATCCGATTGGCGATTCCGTTGGAACAGATGGCGGCGACCACGCCTGGCTATACCGCCAATCGTGCCGTCAATGCCGTGCCCATCGTGTGCGATGCGGCTCCGGGCATTCGGACCACGGTCGAGCTGCCCCAGGTCATCGCCAACCTGGGCACGGCCAGGCAGCCCGTGACCGACGGCCTCGGCGAGGTCGACGGTCAGGGTGGCAGGAAGTTCGTGCTGTAAGGAGCTGGCGCTTTCCTCTCACAGAGCCCAGGGGGGACGACTCGGCGTGCTTGATCCCATGAGGATTTGATGTCATAGTGCGACACGAACGTCCTGGGAGGTGCGCCATGACAGCGCAGAACATGAGTGATGTCTATTACGACCCGTACGACATAGCCATTGACGCTGATCCGTATCCCGTCTTTCGCCGGCTGCGGGAGGAGGCGCCGCTCTATTACAACGAGGTCCACGACTTCTACGCGGTGAGCCGGTTCGACGACGTCGAGCGTGGCTATCTCGACCCGAAGACCTTCATCTCCGGTCGGGGCGGGATCATCGAGCTCATCCGGGCCAACGTGGCGATGCCCTCGGGTGTGCTCATCTTCGAGGACCCGCCGGTACACACGATCCACCGTCGGCTGATGTCGCGGGTGTTTTCAGCCAACCGGGTGGCCGCGCTCGAACCGCAGATCCGGACGTTCTGCGCCCGCAGCCTCGACCCGCTGATCGGCGCCGAGGAGTTCGACTTCATCGCCGACCTCGGGGCCCAGATGCCCATGCGGGTCATCGGCATGCTGCTCGGCATCCCCGAGCAGGACCAGGAGACCGTTCGCGACAAGGTCGATGCCAACCTGCGTACCGAGGCCGGTCAGCCCATGCAGGTGTCCGAGAACTTCATCCCCACCGGCATGTTCGCCGACTACATCGACTGGCGGGCCGACCACCCCTCGGACGACATCATGACCGATCTCCTCCAAGCCGAGTTCGAGGACGAGACCGGGACCACCCGCCGTCTGACCAGAGATGAGCTCCTGACGTACATCAGCGTCATCAGCGGTGCCGGCAACGAGACCACCGGGCGGCTGATCGGGTGGACAGGCAAGGTGCTGGCCGACCATCCCGATCAGCGACGGGAGCTGGTCGAGGACCGGTCGCTCCTCCCCAACGCCATCGAGGAGGTCCTTCGTTTCGAGACGCCGGCACCCCACGCCGCCAGATACGTCGCCCAGGATGTCGAGATCCAGGGCCAAACGGTGCCCGAAGGCAGCATCATGGTGCTCCTCCCGGGCTCAGCCAACCACGACGACCGCCGCTTTTCCAACGGGGACGCCTTCGACATCCACCGGAGTGACGGGAAGTCCCTGACCTTCGGCTACGGAATCCATCTTTGCCTGGGAGCAGCCCTGGCCCGTCTCGAAGGCAGGGTGGCTCTCGACGAGATCCTCAACCGGTTCCCGACCTGGGAAGTGGACATGGATCGGGCCACGCTGGCACCGACCTCGACGGTCCGGGGCTGGGAGACGCTCCCGGCTCTCATTTCGTGATTCTGGGAGAGCGCCGATGAGCCTGTTGGATGACAAGGTGGCGGTGATCACCGGAGCGGGCTCGGGAATGGGCAAAGCATCGGTCAGCGTCTTCGTCCGCGAGGGGGCCAAGGTGGTAGCCGCCGACATCAGTGGTGCCGAGCAGGACACTGCAGCCGACGTCGGCGGGGATGTCCTCCCCGTGCACTGCGACGTCTCCAGCGAGGCCGACGTGGAGGCCACGATGGCCGCGGCCGTCGAGGCGTTCGGCCGGGTAGATGCCGTACTCAACGTGGCTGGTATCGCCGATGGCTGCGCGCTCACCGAACTGACGATGGAGTTCTACGACCGGCTGATGGACGTCGACCTGAGGGGGGTGATGCTGGGAATGAAGCACGGCGTCCGTACCATGCTCCCCACCGGCGGCGGCTCGATCATCAACTGGTCGTCGGTCGGTGGCCTCAACGGATCGGCCTTCACCAGCGTCTACCAGGCGGCCAAGCACGGGATCATCGGCGCCGGTAAGTCAGCTGCCATCGAGTACGGCACCAAGGGGATCCGCGTCAATACCATCTGTCCTGGGTTCATCCTGACCGAGATCATGGCCGTGGGGGCAGAGGACTTCATTCCCGACATCGCCGCCAAGGCTGCCCTCAACCGCGCCGGTCTGCCCCACGAGGTGGCCGAGGTTGGCGCCTTCTTGGCCTCTGATCGGGCCTCATATGTCACTGGTGCGGTGATTCCGGTCGATGGGGGTTGGTCGGCCAAGCTGGCGTAGCAGAATGAGGACCATGACTGCCTCGGCGGAACCCAACTCCGGTGAACCTGTCCGGCCCGGACGATCCTATGATCGCACCCTGCGCCGCGAGCGGGCCGCGGAGACACGCGAGCGGATCGTTGATGCCGGCTCCGAGCTCCTCCACAGTGCAGCCGTTCGGGACTGGAACCGACTGACGGTTCGGGCCGTCGCTGAGCGCGCCGGCGTGAATGAGCGAACCGTCTACCGTCATTTTGGCAACGAGCGTGGGCTGCGAGATGCGGTGATGCACCGCCAGGAGGAAGACGCTGGCATCGATCTCGAGGGAATGCAGCTCGGGGACATTGCCAAGGTGACCGCACAGATCTTTGACCACGTGTCGACCTATCCAGTCGAACCACGCCTACCACTCGATCCGACGCTCGTCGATGCGAACCAACGCCAGCGAGCAGCGCTGCTCGGCGCGGTCGAGGCGACGACTGCGCAGTGGCCCTCGGGTGATCAGGTGCTCGTGGCGGCCCTGTTCGACGTGCTGTGGAGCGTGGCATCCTACGAGCGCCTTGCCGTCGATTGGCAGATGGATCCCGAGCAGGCCATCCGGGGTGTCTCTTGGGTCATCGGATTGGTCGAGAAGGCAGTTCAGGACGGTCAAGGGCCGGTCTAACTTCATGTCCGCATAGACGTCATCGTCGGTCGCCCATCGCTCATGCCATTCCTTCATAGGCGAATCAGAAGCGCTAACCGGCGTGGTCCATGCCGGCCGTCAGCCTTCGGGGTAGACCACTTCTCGGACCCCGAGCAGGTAGTCGCTCATCCGTGGCTGATCGTCGTCCCCGAGAGCATCGAGAAGGTGTTGCAGGCCCTCGAAGGCCTCGGTTCCCAGTTCGGCGCGCAGTTGACGCTCAATGGCGCGGGCGGCCTTTCGGTGGGCCGCCAAGTAGGCGACGGCCCTCGGGGTGAGCCTCACCGTCTTCTCTCTGCGCTGGTCGCGGAAGCAGTTACCTCCACGTAGCCCCGATCACGAAGATCATTGACGATCTTGCCGGCGCCTTGGCGGCTGATGTTTAGCTCCCGACCGATCTGCGAGGTCGTCGTCTCGGTGGAACTCGAGCAGATGCGCAACACTCGACCATCGGGAAGCTTGCGATCGTCGAATCCTGCCGCGGCCAGGTGCTCGTCCAGTCGACGCCGATAGCCGATCCAGGCCCGGCGCAAACTACCACCGAGGCCAAACTGTCCCCGTTGACGTTCCGGTAGCGGGTCGCCTTCCCCGGTGTCGGTCGGTGGGTCCGCTTGGTTCATTGGCACCGGACCTCTCTTATTGACAACCATGGTTGACATTCTAGCAGAGATCCTCGATACTTGGGGCGATGCGACGCTCACCGGCACAAGAGGGCTGCCGGCTTTTGCCGTTGGCACTGGTGGCACTGGTCGCGGTGGGCCTTCTCTCCATAGGCAGCACGGTTGCGAGCTCGGCGGCAACCAATGTGTCGACGACGTACGCCGTGCCGGCGGCACGGGAGCCGCTAACGACGAACACCCGGTCCCGGGTGGCGCACGACAACGAGGTCATGGCGCTCGCCGCTCATGCGGGACGCCTCTTCGCCGCCACCGATCAATGGGAGTACACGGGACCGTCCGCCTACGGCCAGGTCCTGGTCAAGAGCTCGGCCACCGCGCCGTGGAAGGTCTTCGAGCAGACCGAGTCCACCCGGGTCCAAGCCCTCGATTCGTTCCCCATCCCGAGCAACCAGGGCATGGGGCCGGGGCATTCGCTGCTGATCACCCAGGCCATCGTCAACGGCAAGTCACAGATCCAATGGTTGCTCGACGGAGCGAAGTCCTTCACCCCGGCCAACTCCTTTACCCTGGCCTCGACCAGAGCCGCCGTCCGGTCCTTCGGCGCCCACGAGACCGACGGGGTGTGGTCGATCTATGCCGGCGTCGGTCCCACCGGCATCCTCCGGGGTACCTGGTCCAAGACCAAGCACACCTTGGTGTTCAGCCCGGTGCCCGAGCTGAGTGGAGCATCACCCGGGGCGCCGGGGCTCAAGACCCAGAAGGTCACGGCCTTCACCGATTGCGGCGGGGCGCTCTACGTCACCATCAATACGATGATGTTCCGTCGAAACGACGGCACGCTTGCGTCCGGATCCCCCCGTTGGGCCCTCGTCTACCAAGAACCCCCGGTAGGTCCGTTCAACAGTGGATTGCGCGGGCTGTCATGTGTCACCCACGTCGGTTCGCCGTCCCTGCTCTTCTCGACCGAGGGCAGCGGGGACGTCTACCGCCTGGACGATCTACCCAAAGGGCAGCTGGCCGGCACCATGCCGGTAGGCCCGGGTCATCCGTTCCCAGGGCTGGTCTTGACCCTGGAGTTCACTCCCATCACGGCCATCAGCCACATGCTGGCGGCTGAGGGCACAACTGTCCCGGTTACTGGTTCGACCTCGATCGACTATGTCATCGCCGCCTACAACAACTTCGAGACCCTCAGGATCGACGGGGTCAGGGGGCAGGTCTTTGGTCTCGAATGGGGTTACGCGAGGGCATGTCCGTCGACCCAGATCTGTGCGCCCTCGGGTTTTAGCGCCTCGGCCTGCTTCGCCGTGCGCACCGATCAGGGATCGTCACCGACCTACAGCCTGCGTTGCCTCAGCGGACCTCAGTTCAAGCCCTCGGTCGCCCAGCCCAGCCCCGTCCGTTCCGGGCAGGCGTTCGTCTCGATCCGCACCATCAAGGCGTCTCCCTTCGGAAACGGCCGGCTCTACTACGGCGGCTACGACAACGACTTCCACCCTTCCGACGGGGCGGCGTGGATCGCCTCCTCCACGCTGAGCGCCCTGCGCCTCGGCAACGGGTCCGACGGGGCAGGATCATGAAGAACACGAACACCGGTGCTGGGCGGTGGAGGACGTGGGTCGGCCTGGCGGCGATCTTGCTGCTCCTCGCCCTAACGGCCTGGGGGACGGCAACGGCCAGCGGCGCGGCCAGCGCACCCGCCACCGCTGCATCTCCGTGGGTCAAGGACACCGTGCAGGCGCTCGATATCTTCCTGCCCGACGCCAACAGCGACTACTACCTGGGTGGTTTTGGGACCAGAAACGGCGCCCGCACAGTCATCACTGGGATGGTCCCCACGGCGCGCTACTGGTCCTTTGTGGCCTATCCGCTGCCGGCCACGAACCCCGTCACCCATGTCCACGACACGCATATCGCTCAGACCCACGGCCGCTATAAAGTGACGATCTCGGCCAGCTGCGCTGGCATCACGGGCACCTGCCTCGCCACCACCAAGGCCGAGCAGGCAGGGATCGTGGTACTGCGTCTCTACGTGCCCGTTGACCTGAATGGCGCGGGAACCGGGAGCGTGCCGCTTCCGACCCTCTCGTACTCCAACGCCGGAGGATCGCCGTCATCGCTGGCCACGGCTACAGGCTCCAAGGCAATCGGGAACCAGTTGGCCTCCTACCAAGGAGAGCACGGCGCCTTGCCCACTGCACTGACGCAGACCTACCCGCCCGATGCCCCCGTTCCCGCCATTGCGACTGGGCGTCCGCCCAGGGCAGGTATTTCACACGGTGCCGGCAAGTTCAACAATCCCGATAACACGTACGAGCACGTCCGCTACTCGACCACGCAGGGCAACCTCGTCGTATCGGCCCAGGCCCCGACCTATCAAGCCGATGCGTTCCCGTCGGTCAACAGGCTGGCCCGGCCGGCGAAGGAGTCTCCCCAGGTTCGCTACTGGTCTCTGTGCATCGTGCTGAAGGATCTCCATACCGGTGACTGTCTGCGTGACGAACAGATCCGCTTCCCGAGGGCGAGCAACCGCTTCGCCCTCATCGTGTCACCAACCTGCCCGGTGGCCGGTTACCTGAACTGCCTAGTGGCTGGTCCTCAACCGCTCCAAGTGTCGCTCGCCTACCGGTACCTGCTGCCCAGTGCGGCCTTCGCCCCCCTGGCGTTCCAGGGACCCTACGGATTGACGGCCACCTACGTGGCGAGGCCGGGGTGACGGCGGTGCTCCGTTCGGGTACGTCCCGGTGAGCCACTTCATGTTGGGTACCGCCTGGTGGGACCAGGGCATCACTCTTCTGTCCCGGCACGCCATCCGCTACGTCGCCGTCCTGGTCCTCATTGGAGGTCTGACCCGATGGGCGATCTGGCGTCGCTCCCGTCGATCCGATGGGGCAGCCCAGCCGATGCGAGCCGGAGCGTTCGGGATCGAGCTGACGGTGTGGGTGCGATACACCGTCATCGGGCTCGTCTTGGGCGGTACCTGGGTCTGGCAAGAGAACGAGGCGCCGTGGATCCACGCCATCCGGGTGGTGGTCCTGCTGGTCCTCGTGGCCCCCGTCATTCGTCGAATCCGCCGGCGCTACGGGAAACGGGCGGATCGTGAGCGTGCCGGGGAGGTGCACCTCCGAGGATGGATCGAAGTCAAGCTGGTCCTGGTCGTACTGGCCCTGGGCCTTGAGTTGCTGCTCGAACAGTGGCTGTCCCGCAACGCGGCGGCAGAGTTCGTGGCCCTTTGTCTGAGCGTCACCGTAGCCATCGCCGGACCACTGCTCCACGAGCGGTTGGTCGCCGGCTGGCGCCGGCCGCACCCGCGGGCACCTCGATCGGTAGTGGGGCCGAAGGGCTTGACGACGGGACCGCCACTATCGCACAGGGACGCGATGCGGAGGCCGAACGTCCTACTGATCATGTCGGACCAGCACCGAGCCGACATCATGGGGTGTGCGGGCGATCCACTGGTACGCACGCCCAACATGGATCGGCTGGCCGAGGAAGGAGTTCGTTTCGACGGCGCCTACTGCCAAGGTCCGCTCTGCATGCCGGCCCGGGCCTCACTGCTCACCGAGCGTTATGTCCGTGACCATGGGGTGTTCGAGAATAGGTGGGACACCCCCACCGATCTGCCTACCTTTGTCCAACGCGTAGCCGAGGCCGGGTACCACACGTCGTGCATCGGCAAAATGCACCTGTGGGCGTACGGCCGTGGGTCAAACGGGAGCCGGACCGGCGACGTGCGCGAACGGATCGACCAGATGCGCGCCTACGGCTTCGCCGAGCCGATCGAGACCGTAGGGAAACTGGCGTCCGTCAATGTCGCTAGCGAGTACAGCGACTACCTGATCGACCGCGGCCTCTCCGACACCTATCGCGAGTGGGTCGCCGCGAGGATGTATGCGCCGCAGACGGTCAACGGACGACGTATCGAGCGGCTCCCGTTGTGGTCGACGGCGTCCAATCCGGTATCGGGCGAGGACTACATCGACACTTGGGTCGGGGATCGTGTGGTCAAGTGGATCGAGGGATACGACCGTTCCCAGCCGTTCTTTCAATGGGTCGGGTTCCCCGGTCCCCACGATCCGTGGGACGCACCAGAGAGGTACGTGGACCGCTACCGAAACGTACAGATGCCCATGCCTGGTTCCCACGTCCGGCCCGAACTCGCGGCCGAGGGGCCGTTCCGGACCTTTCTCGAGTACTTCGTCAACGTCTACAGCGATTCTTCCAATCTGACCGACGACGTGATCGCCGAGGTCCGGCGGTACTACTACGGCAACCTCACCCTGATCGATGACGCCATCGGCCGCATCCTCGATGCATTGGAACGCAGAGGACTCCTCGACGACACCTGGGTCATCTACACCTCAGACCACGGCGAGATGATGGGCGAGCACCGGATGCTCTCCAAGATGGTGCCCTACGAGCCGGCGCTGAAGGTCCCCCTCATGATCAGGCCCCCTGGAGGCTGCGACCCTCGTGTCGTAACCGAGATGGTCGAACACCTCGACCTGGCGGCCACCATCCGGGACATCGCTCAATCCGATGGCGATCCTTCGTTCGAAGGACGGTCGCTGCTCGGTTGGGCGCAGAGCGGTGCCGGTTTCTCGCGGCCGGCCGTGTTCAGCGAATGCTACGGCTTGGGGATGGTTCGCACCTCATCGCACAAGCTCGTGTTCGTCGAAGACACGCACGAGCCCGTCCAACTGTTCGACCTGGGCGCGGACCCGACGGAGGACATCGACCTCGTCAACGACGTTGCGCATCGCGGGGTTCGCAATCGATTGATGGAGACCCTGGTGGAGCCGTTCTTGGCCCCTGGACGCGTGAGGCTGGGACCAGGGGTCCTGGATCGCTTTGTACGTGCGCCTACTCCCGACGCCGGAGGCCGGACATGACTGGCGATGAGAGACGGTGGTGGCGATGTGCAGCAGAGGGGGGCAAGGAGGAACAGTTGACTAGCGTACGGAGAACCGCCCGCTTCCTGACGTCGTGCGGCCCTAGACCGCAGGATCAGGCAGACCGTTCCATCATGGACTCAACTCAGTTCGGGCGTCGCCGTGTCACGGCCCGATCTGAGGAGCGTACCTGAGCGTTGGTTCGTCAGTCTTCCCTGGCGGACCACGGATTGGCCGTTGACAAGGACGTGTTCGATGCCTTGCGCTCCGGCGTACAGGCGGCCGGCGCCGCCAGGTACGTCGAACCGCATGGCGATGTCATCGCTCTTGACTGTCTCGGGGTCGAACACGACGAGGTCCGCGTGCCATCCTTGTTCGATTCGCCCGCGTCGCTCGAGTCCGTAGAGACGAGCGGGAACGTCGGTCAAGAGGTGCACCGCCTCTTCCAATGGCAGCAGACCGCGTTCGCGGACTGCTTCGGCCAGGAGAACGGTCGGGTAGTTGAACGTGGCGAACAGGTCGAGGTGAGCCCCTGCATCGGACGCTCCGATGACGACTCGAGGATCGCGCCAGAACTCGACTCTGGTCTTCCAGTCCTCGTCGCTTTCACGGGGTGCCGGGGTGCCGAAACTGGTGAGCAGGTCGTCAGCAATGACGATGTCGCACAACACGTCCCAGGGGTTGCGGCCCTGTTCCTGGGCGATCGATCCCACGGTACGCCCGACGTAGTCGCGGTTCTCGTCGGCCACAACGTCGAAGATCACCTTGGTTGACCAGTTGGCCACCCGTCTCAGGGGGTTTCCGGACTGCTGCGCTGATGCATCGAGGGCAGCGCGAGCTGCATGGTCGCCCAGGAGCTCCAGCTTTTTCGATCGGGAGAGCGCCATGGGTTCCTCCCAGCCCGGCATGGCATCGAGCACGAACCCAGACGAGAAGTTCAGCCGGAGAGTGAAGTTCATCGGCACCGTGAGGGCGACCACCTTGCCGCCTCGGTCCCTGGCCAGATCACCCGCGCCCAGCTTGGCGCGGCCCTGGGGCGCGTCCGCAGCCGACACCGTCAGCACATTCCAGTTGAGTTGCCGCCCCGCCGCCACCGACATGTCGGCCATGAGCTCACTTGCCCACGGCTCAAAAGGGCCGACCATCGGAATGAACTCCAGTGACGTTCCCTCATGCATGCCCGCAACACGACAGAGCTCGATGAGCTCATCGCGTCCCGCGTGCCGCGAAGGCACCATGTGACCGTCGGCATCGTTATGGGTTCGCGCCCATGAGGACGAGAACCCGATGCCGCCCGCCTCCAAGCTGTCGTGCAACAGGCGGCCCATGCCGGCGACCTCGTCGGGTGTCGCTTCTCGGCGGTTGGCGTCCGCCCCCATCACCACACGACGGATGGCCGAGTGGCCGACCATGAAGCCAGCGTTGATCCCGAGGTTGCCGTCAATGGAGCCGAGGTATTGCTCCGTTGAGGTCCAGGACCACGGGACTCCCTCGCGAAGCGCCTCGAGGGGCATGCCCTCCACGCGAGCCAGCATCCGCATGAGGTACTCGCCGTCGGCGGGATCAGTCGACAGGGGTGCGATGGTGAATCCGCAATTGCCGGCCAGGGCTGTCGTGACTCCGTGGAATGGAGAAGGGGTCAGGGCCGAGTCCCAGAACACCTGGGCATCGAAGTGAGTGTGGACATCTACGAACCCCGGGGTGACGACCATGCCGGTGGCATCGATAACCGAGACCGCCTCGTCCGTGACGCCGACCTCGACAATATTGCCGTCCAAGACGCCTACGTCGGCACGGCGTCGGGGTGTGCCCGTCCCGTCGACGACATCTCCGCCCCGAATGATCACATCCAACATGGGCGACCCTCCCCTGGCCTGTCCCGGGTACCCGACCATAGCTGGTGCCTAGAACTCTGACCCAATTGCACGGGTGGCGTGGGATCACTGCGGGTTCGCCACGTTCGGCCGGCTTGGTTCCAGGCTGATCCATCAACCCCCAATGGCGGATTCCTTGGCCACCCGGTCAAGTGCTGTGGCGTCAGCGGGCAGACTATGGCGCAATGTCTCAACGATCAGGATTCGGCGATCTGGAGGAGCGCATCGACCACCTGTTGCGGCTCGGTGATCATGAGGTCGTGCCCGGTGTCGATGGCCCACAGACGCCCTTCGGCCCGCGCCCGGCCCATCAGCTCGGGGTCTCGAGTGGCCAGGGTCGACGTGCAGACGACGTGGTACTGGGGTATCGCCCACAGTGCGGCCTCGTTGGTGAGTCGGAGGGGCTGCTCGAAGCTCCGCCACGGATGCCCGGTCAGCCGCTCGTCCATCCAGGCGATGTCGACCGGGTCGGTCACGCCGTAGAACGCTCCCGCGCCGGGACCGGGGAGCAGCACCAGCTCGGCCCCGTTGACCACCTCACCGTGCGGGCGGGTCGACTCGATGATGGGCCCGGAAACGTCGACGAGCGACTGGTTGTTCACGGGGTTTGCCGCGTCGAGGTACACCAGGCGCCCGATCCGCTCGGCCGCCCGGTCGGCCGTACCGGTGATGACCATGCCCCCGTAGCTGTGACCGACCAAGATGACATCACGCAGGTCCTCGTAGCGGAGCACGGCCGCGATGTCGGCAATGTGCATATCGAGATCAACCTCAGGGCCGATGAGGTGTGATCGCTCACCCACCCCGGTCATCGTCGGCGCGTACACCTCATGACCAGCTGATCGCAGGATGCGGGCCACCCGCTGATAGCACCACCCGCCATGAGCCCCACCGTGTACGAGCACATACGTTGCCATTCCCATCTCCTTGGTCGGCTCGGAACAATCTCTGCGCAGTCACGCCATCGGCTATCCCGGTCAGAGGAGTGCGGCATGAGCTCCGGGCAGCTGCGCCAGATCGAGCTGCACTTCGTCCTGGCGGATGGGCGTGCCGTTCACCAAGACGTGCCTGACGCCGCTGGGCTCCTCGTTGGTCAGGCGTTCACCGTTGGCCGGCAGGTCGCGCACACGTTTCTGGGGACCGGGACCCACCGTCGCCGGGTCGAACACGCACACATCGGCAAAGTAGCCCTCGCGCAGATAGCCCCGTCGCTCGAAACCGAACATGTCCGCTGGCTCGCCGGTCAGCTTACGGATGGCCTGCTCGAGCGGCATGATCCGGCGCTCTCGGACCCACTGGCCGAGCAAGTCGGTCGGCAGCGGCGCGTCGCACAGTTGATCGACGTGCGCCCCCGCATCGGTGAGACCCAGTACCACGTGATCCTGGGTCAAGAGCAGGCCCACCGCTTCGGGATCGTCGTTGGCGATGTAGGCCCGGAACCGGGTCCTGAGGTCCTCGGCCAGCGACAGCTCGCACATCACGTCCAGCGCACTGGAGCCGCGCTCAGCGGCAATGTCGGTGACCCGCCGGCCCACCAGCTCGGGGAACCGCTCCGATTCGGAAACCTCGTAGGTGTCCCAGCGGGGCTTCATCCCGGTGGAGCCCCGCTCGAGGTCGTTGAACGCCAGCGTCCGCCACTCTTGATCCCGGAACGCGGCCACGCGGACCTCGCGGCTCACCTTCATCAGCTCGGCGAACACCTCGCCCACGTTGAGGTTGTACGCGTCGGCCAGCGTGAATTGCATGGTCAATGGGCGCGGGGTGACTTGCGGCCACACGTTGGCGCCCCGGGCGATGCCCTCTTCGTGCAGCTTGACCGTCTTGAGATGGCTCCCGTTCGAGGCGGCGAACAGCGGCCCGGTGAAGGGCCGGCCGACGCGCGGCTGCCAGGTGTAGACGTCGGCATATTCGCACTGCCAGCCGGGCGTGGTCAGCACGACGCCCTTGCCTGATGCGCCCGCCGTCATGAACAGCGCTTCCACCTCGTCCATCTCGGCAAAGCGGCTGGGGACGGGCTTGCCGTCCACGCCCCGGTGGGCAAACGAGAAGCTGGTCGAGAACCCAGCCGCGCCGATGTCCAACGCCTCACTCAGCAGTTGGCACATGCGATCGATCTCTTCAGAGGTGGCGGCGCGTTCGTAGGCGGCATCGCCCATCACGTACAACCGCAGGGCGGTATGCCCGATGTAGGCGGTGAAGTTGAGCGCCGTCCCCCGGCGATTGACCAGAGCCAGATAGTCA
Source organism: uncultured Acidimicrobiaceae bacterium (assembly GCA_963781305.1). Taxonomy (GTDB): domain Bacteria; phylum Actinomycetota; class Acidimicrobiia; order Acidimicrobiales; family RAAP-2; genus DASXMT01. The sequence continues at coordinate 1,039,601 of CAWAFL010000001.1, read as the reverse complement.
GGAAACGTCTCGAAATCCCACACGATGCCGGCTTTGAGCGAGGCGGCGTCCATGCCTTCGACGTTCTCGAGAGTATGGACGATCACGTCGTGTTGCTCGGGCCGGCACGGAGCGATCGAGAATCCACAGTTGCCGGCTACCACCGTGGTGACTCCGTGGTACGAGGACGGCTTCAGACCTGGGTCCCAGAACACCTGAGCGTCGAAGTGGGTGTGGATGTCGATGAAGCCCGGGGCCACGGCACAACCCGATGCGTCCAGCTCCAGCCTGCCCTCGAGGTGTGGGCCGATGTCCTGGATCACGCCGTCGCTGATGGCCACATCGGCGACACGGCCCGGGGAGCCGCTCCCGTCGAAGACTGTGCCGCCGGTGATCACCACATCAGCCGTCATGTGTGTTCTCCTCCACGTAGGTCATGAACTCCACGAGGTTCCCGTCCGGGTCGCGCACGTAGACGCTCGATCCGGCAGCCTGGCGGCCGCCCTGTCGCGCTACTGGACCCTCTTCGATCTCGGCTCCAGCCTGGTCGAGCAGGGAGTGCAACGACGCCTCGGAACCGTCCCACACCAGGCAGAAGTCGCCACACGGTGGCCTGGCCGCCGGCGCCCGCAACGAGAAGTCCCCCTGCCACAGCTCCGGGCGATGGAAGTTGATCATCTGGTCACCGATGTAGACCTGCACCACATGGGCGTTCTCGGCCACCGGAAATCCGAGCGAGCGATAGAACTGGATCATCGCCTCGGTGTGTTGCATCGGGAGGGCGATGTGATCGAAGCCGAGAACCGTTCCCGCCGCAGCGGGGTCTCCGCGGTCAGGCGACATGGTCGAAGTGGTACAGCGTGGCGCAGTTGAGGGCGATGATCTTGCGGCGGTCTTCGGCCGGGAGGGCGCCCAACGTGTCGTCGATGGCCTGCTCGGAATCGGGGAACGTGCTGTCGGTGTGCGGGTAGTCCGACGCCCACATGCAATGGCCGGCACCGAGGAGCGGGATGAGCTGTGGCGCCAACGGCTCCTCCTCGAAGGTGGCGATGATCTGCCGCTCGAACAGCTCGGTGGGCGAGATGCTCGGTGCGTAGTCGATCGACTCTCGCAGGTTCTCCCACTCCAGGTCCATCCGCCTCAAGTAATAGGGCAGCCAGCCCACGCCCGATTCGGCCAGCACCAGCCTGAAACCGGGGTGGCGCTCGAGCGCCCCCGAGAAGATCATGATGGCGAGCGCCTCGTCGAGCTGCAGCGGCAGGAGCGACGCGAACGCCGCCGACTGCCACTTGCCGATCTGATAGCTCAGTCTCGGGGAAGCCCCGCCCTTGATGTGGAAGCTCAGGGGCAGGCCGGTCTGGTCGGCGGCGGCCCACAGCCGGTCCCAAGCTGGGTCACCGGCGTCGAAATCGAACACGTCGATGATGGCGCCGCGGTGGCCGATCTTGGCACAGCGTTCGAGCTCTGCCACCGCCGCCTCGGGGGAGTGGCTGGGCAGAAAGGGGAGGACGCACAACCGGTCGGGGGCGGCCGCGTTGAACTCCTCGAAGGCCCAATCGTTCCATGCCGCGTAGCAGACGGTCTGCAGGTCCGGTTCGGGGATCGAGAGGGTCAGGGGCACGGGTCCGTAGATGACCGAGGCCCACAGGCCGTCGCGGTCCATGTCCTCCAGCCGCAGTTTCGGGTTGCTGGCCCGGAAGCCGTCGTCTTCGATGCCGGCGCGCCCGATGGCACTGACGCTCTTGACGGCGTCGGCACCCGACCCGTGTCCGCTGCGGCCGAGCACCCGGTCGTTGGACACCCAGGTTGGCTGGCCATCACGGGCGACCACCCGCGGCGCCCGTTCAGCCTGGTCCTTGGGTAGCCGGGATTGCCACAACTCCGGGGGCACGGCCCGCAGATCGAGGTGATCGTCACAGGAGTAGATGCTCGAGGCGTCCATGTGCTGATTCCTTTCCTATCGGCGTCTCCGCCGGGCTAGGCCACCCGGTAGCGGATCGGTAGGTGCTTGATGGCCCCGTTGATCGAGGAGTTGAGCCGCTCCACCGGCCCCGACTGCTCGAACAATGTCATGCGGGTGAGCAAGAGGCCGAACATGGCCTGAACCTCGGCTCGGGCTACATGGGCACCCATGCAGAGGTGCGGGCCGAAGCCGAAGACGAGGTGCTGGTTGGGCTGGCGATCGATCCGGAACTGGAACGGATCCTCGAACACCTCTTCGTCGCGGTTGGCCGACGCCCAGTACAAGGCCACCTTGTCGCCGGCGCCTATCTTCGTACCCCGCAGCTCGCAGTCCTCAGTGGCGGTTCGGGCGAAGTAGCTGATCGGGGTGACCCACCGGAGGATCTCCTCGACGGCATCGGGCAGCAGCTCGGGGTGGGCCCGCAGCCTCTCCCACTGGTCGGGGTGCTCGCAGAAGGCGAGCATCCCGCCGGCGATGGCGTCACGAGCCGTCTCGTTGCCCGCCTCGACCAGCAGCTCGCAGTAGGAGACCAGTTGGCGCTGGGTCAACGGCTCGCCGTCGACCTCGCTCTGGGCCAACTCGGTGACCAGGTCGTCCCGCGGGTGGCGGCGGCGCTCGGCGACAAGCCGCTCGAAGTAGCGATGCAGCTCACCGCGGGCCCGCATGGAGGTCTGTCCCGGGCTCTCGCCCTCCCTTCGGTACTCCGAGTCATCCTTTCCGATGATCTCGTTGGTCCACTGGAAGAGCTGCTCCCAGTCGTTCTGGGGCACGCCGAGAACCCAGGCGATCACCCCGACGGGAAGCGGCGCGGCGAACGTGTCGACGAAGTCGCACCGGCCGAGCTCGCCACCGGTCGACGCCCTGTCGACGAGATCGAGGGCGATGCGCTCGATCTCGTCACTCTTGGCTCGGACCGCTCTTCGGCTGAACTTCCGGTTGGCCAGCTGGCGCATCGGACCGTGCCGCGGCGGGTCGAGGTAGACGATCATCTCCGAGGCGGCGGCCACCCCACTCACGTCCTGGTCCAGTGTGATGCCTTGCGCGCTCGAAAAGAGCTGCGGCTGGGAGGCGGCCTGGACGACGTCGGCGTGCTTGGTGATGGCCCAGAACGGCGCATGACCCGGCGGCTCGATGTAGGCCACCGGGGCCTCGGCCCGGAGTCGGGTCCACACGTGGTGCGGATAGCCATCTCGTGCGAACCGGGCCGGGTCCACGAGGTCGAGCGGATCGAAGTCGACGGTCATGGACGCCCCGGGCTCCTCTGCCGGCTCGGGGGCACGGGCCACCTCCTCACGCTGGACGGATGGGTCACGACGGGCTGTCGGCCATGCGACGCGACCCTCCAACGCGGTCCCCATCGTCGTCGAACAGGGCACCAGAAGCGGGAGCCGGGGTCAGGGTGGTCTCCGACACGCGCCCCGCTACCTTGGTGAGGGCTCGATAGACCAGGTTGCCCGAAGGCCACTGGGTCACGATCTTCCCGGTGTCCGACTTGAAGTAGTTGGTGCTCATCGTCCAGGACGTCCCCTTCATCTTGGACTGCAGCCACGCGTACCAGACGGCTTCGAAGGACGGTCTGACCTCGATGGCGCTGAGGCCTTGGCGCTGCATGCGCCGCAGGGCACGTACGGCGTACTCGCCTTGGGCCTCGAGCATCGATACGAGCTCGCCACCGTTCGTGCCCGGCCCATAGACCAGGAAGAAATTGGGAAACCCGGGCACGGTGATGCCGAGGTAGGCACGGGGCTCGCCCGCCCACCGCTCTTGGAGGGTCTCGCCTGTCCGGCCCACGACCCGGAGCCGGGCCAGATAATTGGCGGCCTGGAATCCGGTGGCCAAGACGATGGCATCGACGGAGCGCTCCATCCCGGTGGCATCGACGATCCCCGAACGGGTGACGCGTGACACGGCCCTGGGGACCAGCTCGACGTTGTCCTGCTTGAGGGCGGGATAGTACGTACTGGCCATGATCGGTCGCTTGCCGGGGAAGGGATACCGGGGGGTGACGGCATCGCGGAGGTCGGGACGGTCGGCGAACTCGCGGGCGATGTAGTCGAGGCATGCCTGCTGCCGCTGCCCGTGCAGCTTGGTACCGGGCCGGTACATGGCCGCACCCCAGAGGCTCGACTCGATGAGCCAGCGCAACTTCGACCGGTGCAGGGCCCGCCGCCAGGGCTCGGCCAACATCGCCCGCTCCTCGTCGGTCAGGTCGCGTTCGAACTTGGGGGTCACCCACCCCGGCTCCCGTTGGAACAGGTAGAGCCGCTTGACGATGGGTTGCAGGGCCGGCACGACCTGGGTGGCGGTGGAGCCACTACCGACGACGGCCACGACCTTGTCGGACAGGTCATGGTCGTGCTCCCATCGGGAGGTGTGGAAGACGGGTCCCTCGAAGCCCTCCAGTCCGGGCCAGTCCGGATAGCGGGGAACGTTGAGGAACCCGACGGCGCTGATCACCGCGTGGAATTCATGGACCGAACCGGTATCGAGGACGACGTTCCAGACGTGGCGGTCCCCGTTCCATGTCGCTGATCGGACCCCGCTACCGAGCTGCAGGTGTGCTCGGAGGTCGAACTCGTCGACCGTCTCCTCCAGGTACTGCTGCAGTTCGGATTGCCGAGCATGGGTGCGGGTCCAGGAGTGTGACTTGAACGAATAGGAATAGAGGTTCGAGTGCACGTCGACCTCGGCGCCGGGGTAGGTGTTGTCCCACCAGGTCCCGCCCACCCCGAGGGATGCCTCGTAGATGGTGAAGGTGTCGATGCCCGCTCGCTTCAACTTCACGCCGGCACCGATCCCACCGAACCCGGCGCCGATGATGGCCACCCGTGGTGTCCCGGTCGGACCGAACAGCCTGGTGGCCGTGGAGCTCACCGCCGCTGGTCCGAGCCAGTCTCCGACGACCTGGCCACGGTCGGGGGGTGGCTGTTCATGAGGTGATGACGGGCAGGGTGTCCCAACCCCGCACCGTCGAAGTCCGGGCCTGGACGGCGTTGTCCCAGTCGATCTCCCAGTGGGGGAAGCGCTTCAGCACCTCTTCGAGGGCGACCCGGCCCTCCATCCGGGCCAGGTGGGCCCCGAGGCAGAAATGGATGCCGTAGCCGAAGGTCAGGTGCCGCCCGCTCTCTCGGTGGATGTCGAGGCGGTCGGGATCCTCGTACCTGCGCTCGTCGCGGTTGGCCGAGGCGTTGAGCAACAGGACGATGCTCCCGCGGGGCACGGTCTGGCCGTGCCACTCGGCGTCGGTAGTGACCAGGCGGGCCTGGACGGGCGAAGGCGGCTCGAAGCGGAGGATCTCCTCGATGGCGTTGGGAATGAGGCCCGGGTTGGCCACCAGCTCGTCGCGCTGATCGGGATGCTCGGCCAGGAGCTTGCCCGTCCAGCCGATGAGCCGGGTGGTGGTCTCGTTCCCAGCTCCGGCCAGAAGGCCGATGTAGCCGAGGATCTCATCCCGGGTGAGGGTCCGGGTGGACCCATCCTCGTCGGTGAACTCGGCCTGCAAGAGCTCGGTCATCAGATCGTCGGAGGGGTGGTCGGCTCGCCAGTCGATGTACTCGGCGAACTCCATCCCCATGCCGCCGGTCACCGCCGATTCGGGCATCACGCCGTCCTCGAGCCTGAGGCCGTCGTCGAGCCGGTCGCGGATGGCCTCCTGGTCGTCTTCGGGGATGCCCAGGAGCATGCCGATCGTCCGCATGGGCATCTGGGCGCCGAGGTCCTTGATGAAATCGAACCCGCGCGAGCCGACGAGCGGGTCAAGGCTACGGGCGCAGAACTCCCTGACCTGGGGCTCGATCGAGGCCAAGCGCCGGGGGGTGAACACCCGGCTGAGTAGTCCCCGGTGCAGGTCGTGCTGGGGTGGGTCCTCGAAGATGAAGAGCCCCGGCGGCATCTCCATGTTGGCCTTGATCACCTCGAGGACGGATCCCTCGGCCGAGCTGTAGGTCTGCCAATCGGAGAGGCCACGCTCCACGTCGTCGAAGCGACTGAGGGCATAGAAGTCGTACTTCTCGTTGTAGTACAGGGGCGCCTCGTCACGGAGCCGCTTCCAGACGCGGTAGGGATCGGCGTCGATCTCGAAGTCGTAGGGGTCGTAATAGATGTCAGATGTTGCGGTTGCCATGAACCCTCCCCTTGCCATGCCCGGGCCAGGAAGCCGGAGCGATACCCCGATTCTTCCAAGAAGCCTTATCGCTCTGCCGATTTCCCCCACCAGCGTGGGCCCGACCGCCCAGGCAGGCGTCAATTTATATTTTGACATCGGTATCAATAGTAGCCATGTGGCGTGGGCCTCGTCAGATCGCACTCCAGGGATCGGCCCGATCGGGTCAGGGGCGGCTTTCCTTCATGGCCGCCCGGAGCAGACGGAACTGGTTCACCGGAGGTCCGGCCACCGTCCCGCCGTCCACGGGCATGACGATCCCGGTGATCTGTGCCGCTCGTTCGCTGGCCAGGAACAGGACGGCATTGGCCACATCCTCGGGTGCACCGTGGCGCTGCAGCGGTTGGGTCAGCTCGATGGTGCGGTTGAGGTCGTAGTTGGTGATGCCGGTGGGAATGTGGCCCGGGGCGACGCAGTTCACCCGGATGCCGTACTCGGCCAGGTCGATGGCGATCGACCGGCTGAACTGGATGACCGCCCCTTTGGAGATGCGGTAGGCCACCGGCATGGCCCCACCGGTGAGGGCGCCGATCGATGAATTGTTGATGATCGATCCTCCGCCGTGCTCGGCCATGTGGCGTGCGGCCCGCTGGCTGCCCACCATCGTCCCGTACAGGTTCACCGCCATCACCCGGTCGAAGTCGGACAGGTCATTGGTCAAGAAGCGGTCGAAGGAGCTGGGGATGCCGGCGTTGTTGAACATGACGTGGAGCCCGTCGAACTGGCCGATGGCGAAGTCGACCAGGTTCTGGACCTCGTCGACGTCGGCCACATCGGTCTCTTTGAACAAAGCGGTATCACCCAGACCGGCGGCGACCTCTTCGCCCCGTGTGGCGTCCACATCGGCAATGACCACCTTGGCTCCCTCGGCCACGAAGAGCTCGGCGGTGGCCAGTCCGATCCCGCTGGCCCCCCCGGTGATGATCGCCACCTTCCCTGACAATTCATTCGCCATCTGCAACTTCCTCCAGTCGGGCGGCACGGGTCCGCACCGTGTTCATAGTGCCTCTCGTCAGCCGGAAGATAACCGAAGACCCGTCTCCCGGCTCTGCCCTCGAATTCGGAGGGGCCACTTGACGGCACTGCGGCGGGCTGATTCGACTAGGGATCCACACGAGGGAAAGCCGGTGGCGAGCGATGAGCGAGACGGTCGAGACATTCCGGGTCGACGTGGACGACACGGTGCTCCACGATCTCCACGATCGTCTGGGCCGGACTCGGTTCCCGGACCAGATCAAGGGCACGGGATGGGACTACGGGATCCCCATCGACTATCTGCAGGAGTTGGTCGAGTACTGGCGCCACACCTACGACTGGCGGTCGCAGGAGGCACGGCTCAACCAGCTCGCCCACTTCCGCACGACCATCGATGGACAGCTGATCCACTTCGTCCATGCCCGCTCGCCTCATGCTGACGCAGTGCCCCTCCTGCTCACCCACGGCTGGCCCGGATCGGTGGTCGAGTTCCTGGACGTCATCCCTCGTCTCACCGATCCGGAGGCCTACGGTGGCCGGACGGCCGACGCCTTTCACGTGATCGCACCGTCCCTGCCCGGATATGGCTTCTCCGAGCCGCCGCGCACCCCGGGCTGGGATGTCAGGCGCATCGCCCAGGCATTCGTCGTCCTCATGAGCAGGCTGGGCTATGGGCGCTACGTCGCCCAGGGCGGCGACTGGGGCGCCCAGGTGACCACCCGGATCGGTGTGCTCGATCCCGAGCGCTGCGCCGCCATCCACCTCAACATGCCCATCGGGACGAGGACGGAAGACGGTGCCCCGCTGACCGAGGTGGAACAGGCCGATGTGGCCGCCATGCAGCGCTTTCAACGCGAGGAGGCCGGATACGCCAACGAGCAGGGAACCAAGCCCCAGACCGTGGGTGTCTCCCTCAACGACTCGCCCGCTGGGCTCCTGGCCTGGATCGTGGAGAAGTTCCGGGCTTGGAGCGACTGCGACGGTCACCCCGAGAATTGCTTCACCAGGGACCAGCTGATCACCAATGTGATGCTGTACTGGGTGACCCAGACCGCCACCTCGTCGGCCCGGCTGTACTGGGAGAGGAATCACGGCGACGCGCTCGCCGAGCCGATGCCCTTCATCGCCCTTCCCACCGGCGTGGCCCGCTACCCGAAAGAGATCCTGCGCTGGCCCCGCTCCTGGGTCGAGCGGCAGTACAACGTCACCTACTGGGCCGACATGCCCCGCGGCGGCCACTTCGCGGCGATGGAGCAGCCCGAGCTGTTCGTCGGCGATCTCCGCGAGTTCTTCCGAACGGTGCGAGGTGCTTGATGTCGGATGCTCAGGAGATCACCGCGCTGGTGCATTCCTATGCCCTTCTCCTCGATGGGGGCGATATCGAGGCGGTGGTGGCCCTGTTCGAGCACTCGACCCTGCGGTCGGAGCCCAACGGTTCGGTGCTGCGTGGGAGCGATGAGATCAGACCGGTCTACGAGCGTCTCACGGCGGACGGTGCACCGCGAACCAAGCACCTCCTGACCAACCTGACCGTTGACGTCGACGCCGGGGCAGGCACCGCCGCCTCACATTGCTACTGGACCGTCCTGCGCGAGGTATCGACGGGGGGCGTCGACGTCATGCTCTCGGGTCAGTACGTCGACCGGTTCGAGCAGGTGGACGGGCGGTGGCGATTTGCTGATCGTTTGATCACCGTCGACCTCGGGGGCGGCGCCGGGTCCTAACCCTTCGGCTTAAGCAATTGCTCCAGGTTGGCTCTGGTCCGGTCGTCCTGCCAGTGATCGCTCACCTGTCGGTCGAGCTGTTGGCCGCCCTCGTCGACCATGGCCGACAGCGCCGCCCGGCGGATCGACGCCTTGGCCAGGGCATAGGCGCGGGCATCGAACGAGGCCAGTTGCTCGGCCGCAGCCAGTGCCGCCGCGTCCAGCTCCGATCGGGGCCGGCGCTGATGAGCCAGACCGGACCGGCAGGCCTCGTCGGCATCGAGCAACCGGGCATCGAACACCAGCTGTTCGGCCTGGGGCCCGCAGGCGTGCTTGAGCAGCTCGATGGCAAAGGTAGGAAAGGCCACCCCGACCCGGAGCTCGGTCACGCCGATCCGAGCGTCTTCGGCAATGAGTCGGTGGTCGCATGCCAAGGCGAGGAGGCAACCACCGGCGATGGCCGATCCGTTGATGGCGGCCACGGTTGGTTTCGAGCACCGGAACAGGCCGACGATGGCCGTGCTCAGTGCGCTCAGGAGCTCCCCGGTGTGGGCCCTGTCGTGGTCCAGGACATCTTTGACGTTGACCCCGGCCGAGAAGAGGGAGCCCTCACCGGTGACGATGAGGGCACCGATCTCCGGGTCCTGGTCGCACCGGTCCACGCCTGCGGTCACCTCATCCAGCACCTCTCGATCCAGTGCGTTGACCTTGTCGCTGGCCAGGGTGAGGACGGCCGTCGTGCCCGACCGTGACAGCTTGATCCGCTGGAACTGGGGTAGGTCCGTCACTATTCGATCCTTCCGATCGGCTTGCGGTGAGGCAGCGTAGTCATCCGTCTCGAGGCGCGCGGTGCCGGGCGTGAAGCGTCCACCATGGACCGGCCGATCATGACCGAGGAGGCCTGTGGCAAAACTGCCCGGTGCATCCGGGTGCGCGTTGGTGGCACACTTTGGACGCGACCGGCCGAGGTCGCCCACGGCTCAGGGGGTTGGGACCATGAAGACGCATGCGGCAATCCTGTATGGGCGGCGCCGGGACTGGCAGATCGAAGAGATCGACCTGGATCCGCCCAAGGAGCAGGAGGTTCTGGTCAAGTGGGCCGCCGCCGGCCTGTGCCATTCCGACCAACATCTCCGGTCCAACGACATCGGCGCCGGCGCGGAGCAGGCAGAGGTGCCCGAAGTGCCGGAGCCCCGATTGTTCCCCATGGTGGGCGGTCACGAGGGTGGAGGTGTCGTCCTCGAGGTCGGCCCTGGCGTGCGGACCTTCGAGCCGGGCGACCACGTCGCCGCCAGCTTCTTCCCGATCTGCGGCCGTTGCCGGATGTGCATCACCGGCCACTCGAATCTCTGCGACCTCGGAGCGGCAACCTTCGCCCCGGGCCAGATCTCCGACGGCACCGCCCGCTACCACCTCAACGGCCAGGATCTCAACGTCATGGCCAAAGTAGGCACGTTCGCCGAGCACAGCGTGGTCCACGAGGCCTCGCTGGTGAAGGTGGAGCCCGATCTCCCGCTCAACGTGGTGGCCCTGGTGTCGTGCGGGGTGACGACCGGTTGGGGCTCGGCGGTGTACCGGGCCGAGGTCATGCCCGGGGAGACCGTCGTCGTGGTCGGCATCGGCGGCGTTGGCATCAACGCCGTCCAGGGCGCCCGCATGGCCGGGGCCAAGAACATCGTTGCCGTGGACCCGGTCGAGTTCAAGCAGAAGTCGGCCCTCGACTTCGGGGCCACACATGCGTTGGGGTCCATGGAGGAGGCCATACCCCTGGTCACTGAGCTCACCCGGGGTCAGATGGCCGATGCCGTCATCCTGATGCCCAGCGTGATGTTCGGCGATCTCATGGCCAATGCCCTCACGCTCACGGGCAAGGGCGGAACCTGTGTCGTCACCGGCGTGGCACCCCAGTCCCAGACCGAGTGCAGTATCAACCTCTTCGAGCTGGCCATGTGGCAAAAGGAGGTACGCGGCGTCGTCTTCGGTGCCGCCAACCCCCGGTTCGACATCCCCAACCTGTTGGACCTCTACAGGTCCGGGCAGCTCATGCTGGACGAGTTGATCACCAGGACGTACCGGCTCGACCAGATCAACCAGGGGTACCAGGACATGCTCGACGGGGTGAACATCCGGGGGGTCATTGCCTTCGATTGATCAACCCGGGTCGGTCAGGTGGTCGTCCTCTTCTTACGCGGAGGGGGAGGCGGGTTCCGCAAGCCGAGTGCGTTCACAAAGACCAGGGTGAGCTGCTCGACGGCCTCGTTGAACGTGGGCTTCACGATGCTCTGCACGAGCCACATCTCGGCGAATCGCTGGGTCATGCCGCCCAGGATTGCCGCCACCAGTTGAGGCTGGAGATCCTTGTCGGCCAATCCATGCTCCTGCAGTTGCCTGATGGAGTCGCCGATCCGCTTGTTGTATTCCTGGTGGCGAGCGAATCGCATGGCCGCCACCTCATCGTCATAGCGGGAGACCTGCTCGACCACGCCCATGATCCCTGCCTCGGCGCGATAACTGGTCAGATGGCGGGAGAGCGCGTCCCGGATCCGTTGCTCGGGAGCCAAGTCTGATGCCGGATCGAGGATGACGCTGTCCAACGGTGCACTGAGGCGCTCGTCAACCCGGGCCGCAACCTCGCGGAAGACTTCCTCTTTCGAGTCGAAGTAGTGGTAGAAGGCGCCGTAGGAGAGACCGGCCCGTTCGGTGATGTCCGAGATGCGGGCATCGAGGAAGCCGTCCTTCTCGAACACTTTTTTCGCTGCCTCGATGAGGCGCGCTCGGGTCAGGACGCCTTTGCGTGAGCGCTTACGATCGCCCTCTGATTCACTGGCCGGCTCAGCCATCGGTGCACACAACCCTTTTCCGGAGCCCAGGTCCTTCCGTGCTCGAGTGCAAATGTAGCGTGCCGATGCATCGGTGCCCGTCGGTCCACGATGGAATGAGTGTTCCTCGCCTGGGATGATCGGGGCCCGTGCCCGTTCAGTTCTGGGGCCGATTCCTCGGGAGCCCCAGCCGTCCCTGGGCAATGATGTCCCGCTGGATCTCGCTGGCACCGCCGTAGATCGTTCCCACCACCGTCGAGCGGAAATGGGCCTCGAGATCACCGTTGAGCGGCGCTCCGTCGGCCCCGGGCTGCAGAACACCCGCCGACCCGAGCATGTCCACGAGCTCGCCGTAGTGACGCTGCGCCGCCTCACTGTTGAACAGCTTGGCTATCGAACCCTCGAGCCCAGGCAGCTCGCCGGCGGCGTTCATCCAGCGGACCCGCAGCTCGAGGAGGCGCCCCACTTCCCCCTCGATGGCGATCCGGGCCAACCGCTCCCTGTTCACCGGATCGTCGTAGTACGTGCTCCCGTCGGCCCGCTCGGTCGACATGGCCCAGGCTGCCGCCCGTTCGGCCAGGGTGGGTCCGGCGGACACACGCCCGCCGCCGCGTTCGAACACCAGGGCCACCCGCATCACTCGCCAGCCCTCGTCGATGCCGCCGATCCGCATCGAATCGGGCACCCGAAGATCGGAGTAGAACGTGGCGTTCGTTCGCTGACCGCCCAGGGTGTAGATGGGCTGCAGCTCGAAGCCCGGTGTGTCCGTTGGCACCAAGAACATGGTCAGTCCCTTGTGCTTGGGGACGTCGGTGTTCGTGCGAGCCAGGACGAAGATGTGCGAGCACGATTGGGCCGTGCTGGTGAACATCTTCTGGCCGTCGATCACCCATTCGTCACCGTCTTTGACGGCACGGGTCTTGGCTGCGGCCACGTCGGATCCCGAGTCGGGCTCCGAATAGCCCAGTGCGATCAGGATCTCGCCTCGCAAGGCACCGGCGATGATGGCCTTCTTCTGCGCCTCGGTCCCGCTATGTCGGATCGTCCGGATCACCATGTTGGTGGTGGCCCAACCGTCGCCGTAGAGGCCGGAGCCGGCTACGGCATCCAGCACGGCTCGGGCGAAGTCCGGGTCCGTGTCGCTTCCCCCGTACTCGGGCGGCCAGCCGGCACCCAGGATTCCGTCGCCGGCCAGCTGCTGGTGGAGGGCTTCGGTGTGATGGGTCCCGCTCCGGTACTGCTCGTCGGCCCATTCCGGGCGGACGTGCGTGTCCAACCAACTCTGGGCGGCCTGCCGGTGCTCGGCCAGGTCGTCCACGGTAACGAAATCCATGTTCAGCGCTCCTCGTGCTCGAACAGGCCGGCGGCCAGGTCCTGGTAGCCATCTCGAGGATCCCCGTAGGCGAGGGGCCACGCCTTGGCCCGCCGGAAGAAGAGCTGGATGTCGTACTCCAGTGTGTAGCCGTAGCCTCCGTGGACGTGCAGGCTCTCCGCCGCAATCCGGAAGGCGACCTGCGAGGCGAACAGGAAGGCCATGGAGGCCAGCGTCGGCGCGTGAGCCGATCCATCGTCGGCCGACCAGCCCGCCTCGTAGGTCAACAAGCGCGCCCCTTCCAGATCGGTGACGGCGTCCGCCAGTCGGTGTTGGACCGTTTGGAACCAGGCGATCAGTACCCCGAACGCCCGACGCTGCTGCGCGTACGCCGATCCCATGTCCAGGGCCGTCTGGGCCAGGCCCACCAGCGCAGCGGCCATCAGGACCTGCCACTCCTGCCGGGCCCGGTGGTAGGCGGCTCGGGCGCCGGGGCCCGAAGCCAGGACGACCCGTTCGTCGACGCCCGCGCCGCGGTTGGCCAGAGGGGAGGTCCCGAGGTTGGGCGGCACCTCGAGGGGCGAGCGAGGACTGACCTCGGATCGGAAGGCAACGAGCTCGTCACCCTCCAGAGCCAGCACCGCGTCGGCCACTGCTCCCGCCGGCGCCAGTTGGGCCACACCGGCCCGAAGGGGTTCGAGAGCCACGGTGATCAGAGAGTCGCCGGCCACGGCTTCGGTTAAGAGCTCACGGGCCGTGTCGGTCGCTCCGGCCCCTCCCAGGCGGCCCAGCAGGTTGGTGGCCACCGCCGACTCGATCAGTGGTGCGGGGGGGATCCGCCGTCCGAACTCTTCGGCGGTGAGTACCAGGTCGAGCAATCCTGCCCCTCCGCCGCCCTGGTCCTGGGCGACGGCCATCGACGGGAGGCCCATCGCCGCGATCTTGTTCCAGAGCCCCGGGTCGAAGCCATGGGGCTCGGCGGCCCGAACGCGTTCGGGGGTGGACTCCTTTGAGAAGAAGGTGGCGAGGTTCTCTCGGAGATCTCGCTGCTCGTCCGTGTAGGAAAGGTCCATGATTATCCGCGACCGGCCGTGCTCGTCGTTGCCATCCCCGGCTTCGGCGGCAAACTGGCGCGGTAGGACTCCGGCAGTAGCTCGAGCAGCTGACCATCGGGGTCTCGGATGAAGATGGCCATACCGAGGTCGCTCTCTTCGATGATGTCTCCGCCGAACTCGACCGCCTTTTCGGCGGTGGCCCGAACGTCGTCGACCGAGATCGACAGGTGGGTGAGTCCCGGCTCGTTCATCGTGCGCGGCCGGAAGTCCGCAGCCGCCCCCGGGGCCGCATAGTGCATCAGCTCGAGGACGAAGCCATCACGGGTCAGGTAGGAAGCGGTGACTCCCAATGGTGGTGGCAGGCAATTGAGCTTGGAGGTCGCTTCATCGGGCGGGGTGATCTCGTACCAGAATTGGAACCCGAGTACCTCGCTATAGAAGGTCTTCGACCGTTCGAGGTCGGTAACCACTTGTCCGGTGTGATTGTACGTGGCCATACAGTCTCCTCCCCTAGATCCAGTCCGTCCCCCAGGCCAATCATTGGTCGTACCCGTGTAGTTCTTTGCTACCACTGCCTGGGTGGTACAGGCCTACGCGGGCAGCACGCCTCCGATGCGGATGGCCGACGTGGGGCAATTGGTGGCCGCCAGTCGCACCTGTTCCTCGTGTCCCGCGACATCGCCGTGGACCACAGCCACTCCGTCATCGTCCAGGTCGAAGACATCGGGCGCCCAGAACATGCAATTCCCCGACCCCATGCAGACCTCCCGGTCGATCTCCACTTCGGGAGGAGCCTGCAACTCCTCGTGTCCAGATCGATCGACCATGGGTCAAGTATTCCTCCTGCCCTGGCGCGACGCCACGTGGACGAGCGGGCAGGTCCCGAGCCGAACTGCGGGCACCGGTGGCCGTGTCCCGGTGGCGGCCCGGTCCTCAGTACCGTTATAGTTTAAATTCTGACATCGAAGTCAATTGTGTCCGTCGGCCCGCAGGGTCGCTGGAGATGATTCCCTGATGCCCGAGCGAGATTGCCAGAGGGGGCGCGTGATGACCGACACCGATGCCTACGTGGAGGCTACGGATTTCTTCCGGGACAAGTCGCTCTTCGTGAACCCCTACCCGTACTACGACCACATCCGGAGCCAGTGTCCGGTGCAGCGCGAACCCCATCACGATGTGGTCATGGTGACCGGATTCGAGGAGGCGGTGTCGGTGTACACCGATCAGGTCACCTGGTCCAACTGCAATACGGTGGCCGGCCCCGGCTTTCCCGTCCCGCTCGAGGGAGACGACGTCGGCGACCTCATCGATCAGCACCGCGACGAGCTCCCCTTCAGCGATCAGCTGCCCTCGTTCGACCCGCCCAAGCACACCGAGCAGCGCGGGTTGCTCATGCGCCTGATCACGCCCAAGCGGATGAAGGAGAACGAGGAGTTCATGTGGGACCTCGCCGATCGCCAGATCGACGAATTCTTGGCCCACGGCACGTGTGAGTTCATACGCGAGTACGCCAGTCCCTACACGCTCCTCGTCGTCGCCGATCTCCTGGGCGTGCCCGAAGCCGACTTTGGCAAATTCCGTTCGCGGATGACCAAGCCAGCCGACCAGCCGATGGGGGGCCAGGACCACAAACCGCTGGAATACCTCTACGACCAGTTCACGGAGTACATCAACGATCGACGCCGCCACCCCAAGGGGGATGTCATGACCAGCCTGGCCACTGCCGACTTCCCCGACGGCTCGACGCCCCCGGTCCACGATGTGGCCCTGATCGCGGCCAACTTGTTCGCCGCCGGACAGGAGACGACGGTACGGCTCCTCACCGCATCGCTGCGACTGCTGGGAGAGCGCCCCGATCTCCAACAGTTGCTCCGAGACGACCGCCAGCGCATCCCCAACTTCATCGAGGAGACCCTGCGGATCGAGAGTCCCATACAGGGATCCTTCCGGTTGTCGCGCCTCCCGACGACCGTGGGTGGCGTCGACATCCCAGCCGGGACGACGGCATTCGTGGCCGCCGGTGGCGCCAACCACGACCCCAGGCAATTCGAATGTCCCTCCGAGTTCCGGATGGATCGGGCCAATGCACGACAGCACGTGGCCTTCGGCCACGGCATCCACACCTGTGCCGGGGCTCCCCTGGCCCGGGCCGAGGCCAGGGTCACCCTCGAGCGCTTCCTCGACCGGGCGTCCGACATCAGGATCTCGGAATCGGAGCACGGTCCCGCCGGAGCGCGACGCTACGACTACATCCCGACCTACTTCCTCCAGGGCTTGACCAGCCTGCACCTGGAATTCTCGGCTGCGTCCTGAGACGGGGAGCACCATGACGGTAACGGTCCCCGAAGTCGACCTGGTGACACCCGAGGTGATTCGTTCGGCCATGGAGACGACCTGTTTCGAGATGGCGACCTTCGTCTCCCGAACGGCGACCACCCCCATCCTCAATCAGAGCAACGAGCGCAATGCCACCATCTTGGATGCCAAGGGTCGACTCTCGGCCCTTTCGGTGGGCATTCCCCAGTTCATGTTGAGCTCCACCCTTCCCGTTCGTTTCAGCATCGACTTCTTCGGTGACGAGTTGCAACCCGGCGACGTCATCGTGGCCAACGACCCCTACCACGGGGGCGGCCACCTCCCCGATTTCAACGTGTTCTCGCCCGTGTTCTCGGACGAGGGAGAGCTGTTGCTCATAGCTTCCATTCAGTGCCACCACGGTGACACCGGTGGGGCGGTGGCCGGTGGCTACAACACCATGGCCAAGGACATCTACTCCGAGGGAACGCGCTATCCACTGCTCAAGATCATCGACGCGGGCAAGGAACGGCGCGACGTCGTTCTCACCATGAGGGCCAACAACCGCCTGGCCGGGTTCATCGGCGACCTCCGTGCCCAAGTCGGCGCCGCGCAGCTCGGGGCGCGGCGGCTCGGGGAGATCGTCGACCAATATGGCGTCGACGCCGTCAAGTCCGCGGTCGATTACACCATCGACGACGCTCACCGACGATTCTCGAGCGAGATTGCCGGTTGGCCCGACGGCACCTACGAGGCGGATGTCTACGTCGACAGCGATCCTCAGGGCAATCAGGACATCCATGTGCACGTGGCCGTGACGGTCGATGACGACCGTTTGATCATCGACTTTGCCGGATCGGACGAACGTCCCCATATTGCCGCCTGGTCCACCTTCGGCAATACCCGGGGCAATGCCATAGCCCAGCTGGCCAGCATGGTCGACCCCTCGATCCCCAAGAACGAGGGGTTCTTCGACTGCGTCGAGCTGCGGGTGCCCCTCGGGTGCTGCCTGAACCCGGTGGAGGGCAAGCCGGTGAGCAGCGGGACCCACCACCCTGGTGTCGAAGTGGGCGACGCCATCGCCGTGGCCATGTCAACGATCATTCCCGAGCGGTGCGCACCCCAGACGTACAAGTTCGGCAGCCCCCGTCAGATGTACGGCGACGTCGATCTGCGATCCGGCCGTCCGTTCTTCGACCACGGCGGTGAAGTCAGCGCCGGATGGGTCAACGCCGTTCGGGGGGTCGACGGGTGGGGAGCGCATGCGGCGGCCATGGGCAACCTGATCAAGGCCGAGGCGGAATTCAATGAGCACCTGTTCCCGCACTTCATCCGCAGCCGTAACTTCATCACCGATTCCGGTGGCCCGGGCGAGTTCCGTGGGGGGTGCGGCAGTCACTTCGTCAAGGAGGTCCGCGCCCCGACCTCCATCAACCAATATGTCGTCAACCAGCGCCACATCCATCCCGGCATCGCCGGAGGGCGCCATGGCAGCCCGGATGCCTGTTCGTTGAGCCCGGGAACCGAACGACACGTGGTCGTCTCACCCTCGATAACCGGACACCTGCTCGAGGCGGGCGATCAGCTCGTCTACGACTTCGGGGGCGGCGGCGGTTGGGGCGATCCCCTTCAGCGTGACCCGGAGCGGGTTCTCAACGACGTCTGGGACGAGTACGTCTCCGTTGACGGAGCCCGTCGTGACTACGGCGTGGTGATCACCGGAACCCTCGAGGGAATGGATCTCGCCGTCGACGACGAGGCAACCAGCACCGTTCGATCCGAGCTCGCTGCTGAAGGAACGGTCCGGTCGTGACCGAGCGATACCGTGTGGGCGTCGATGTCGGTGGAACCTTCACCGACTGCGTGCTGCTGCGACCCGATGGCACCCTCCTCTTGGAGAAGACGCCGACGATAACGACGGACCAGTCGGCCGGCGTCCTGGAGGGCCTGAGGCGGCTGGCTGTGGCCGAGGACTACGAGGACGTCCAGTCGCTTCTGGAACGCTGCGAGTCGATCGTCCACGGCACCACCATCGCCGACAACACCATGATCCAGATGTCTGGTGCCCCCACCGGCCTCATCGTCACCGAGGGCTACCGGGACGAGATCGAGCTGCGCCGCTGCTTCAAAGAGGACATCTGGGACCCCGCCCTCGAAGCGCCCCCACCCATCGCCCGCCGGCGCGTGCGGCTCGAGGTGGCCGAGCGTCTCACTGCGGAAGGGGCGGTGGACGTACCGCTGGACGAAGAAGGGGTGCGCAAGGCGGCCGCCCGTCTCCGTGCCCTCGGCGTGACCTCGATCGCCGTTTCGTTCTTGTACTCGTACCTGAATCCGGAGCACGAGCGACGCGCCCGGGAGGTGATCGTGGACGAGTACCCCGACGTGGAGTTGATTTCGCTCTCGCACGAGGTCTACTCGAAACCACCTGAGTTCGAGCGGACCTCGACCACCCTGGTGAACGCCTATATCGGGCCGCCGATCGTCAGCTATCTGCGCCGGCTCGAGGCGGCGCTGGCCGACGCCGGCTTCAGCCGGGAGCTCCTGCTGGCTACCTGCTCGGGAGGTGTGGCCAGGCCGGACGACATCCGGAGCCGCCCGCTCCTCACCATGAGCTCCGGCCCCACCGGGGGAGTGGTGGCCGCCGCCCGATCGGCCGCGCGCGCCGGCTTGGGCGATGTGGTCAGCGTGGACATGGGTGGCACCAGCTACGACGTCTGTCTGATCCGAGACGGTCGCCCCGATGTCACCGCCAACTGGAACTGGCGCCATCGGTACTGCGTCGCCCTCCCCATGGTCGACATCCACGCAATCGGCGCCGGCGGCGGTTCACTGATTGAGGTCGTTGACGGCGTCCTCCGGGTCGGGCCGGAATCGGCCGGCAGCACCCCGGGACCGGTTTGCTACGGCAACGGAGGCACCCGGCCGGCGGTGACCGACGCCGACCTCGTCCTGGGTCGGTTGGACCCGACGTCGTTCTGGGGAGGTCGCCTCGAGCTCGACCTTGACGCCGCCCATCGAGCGTTGGCCCAAGTGGGACGGATGCTCGGTCTCGACTCCGAAGAGACGGCGCGCGCCGCCGTCGAGATCGTCGACGCCCACATGGCCGACGCGGTACGGCGGGTCCTGTCGCTGGCCGGTTCCGATCCGCGTGCCCTCGATCTGGTTGCCTTCGGCGGCATGGGCGCCGTCCATGCCGCCCGTCAGGGAGCGCTGCTCGGGATGCGGCGCGTCTTGATTCCCGAGGCGGCTCCGGCCTTCTCGGCCCTGGGTTTGCTGACCGCCGACCACGTCATCGACGACACCAGGACGATCATCGCCGACTGGCGAGAAGTCGACGTCGAAGTGCTCACCCGGCTGGGCGATGATCTGGAAACGTTGGCCATGGCGAAGCTCGAGCTCGCCGGCGTGGACCCCAGTCGCCGGCGCTACGAATGGCTGCTGAACCTGGTGTACCCCGGTCAAACGTTCGACGTGGCCATTCCGGTGCAACGGGAACCGGGGACGCCCTTCACCCGGGGGTCGGTGGCCCAGGCCGCCGAGGAGCTCCATCACCGCAACGAGGCTGCCCGACTGATCGAGGCCCGCTCCCAGGAACCGGTGGTTCGCGGCGTTCGCCTGGTGGCCACAGGGTTGGTGGAACAGCCGGAGGAGGCCGGACGAGCTGCCCCCGAGCGGCCACGACCGCTCACCCATCGGCGCGTGTACGCCGGGGATCGGTGGGTGGATGAAACTCCCGTGTTCCTCGGTCATGAGCTCGGGGCTGGGTCGACGATCCCCGGCCCGGCGCTGATCCAAAGTCCGTTCACGACCGTGGTGATGGCTGAAGGTGACACAGCCACGATGCTTCAGTCGGGTGATCTCCTGGTCGACGTCGTGCCTGTGTGAGCAGGCATCGGCAGCCCGCCATGCCCGGATGGGGTCTCAGCGATCAGATGTACATGCCCCCGTTGACGCCGATGACCTGGCCGGTGATGTAGCCGGCCTCTTCGGAGCACAGGAACGCACCCATGGCCGCGATGTCGTCCGGCGTTCCCGCCCGACCCAGCGGGACCATCTTCCCCATGGTGTCGATGCTGGGTACGTTCCCGACCTTCTCCGCCTTTCTGGCCATGGGCGTGTCGACAATGGTCGGAGGAATGGTGTTGACCGTGATGCCCTGGGCCGCGAACTCGCGTGCGAACGCCTTGGTCAGGCCGATCACGCCGCCCTTTGACGCTACATAGTGGGCCATGTTGGGTGCTCCCGATTGGGCGCTCGACGAGGAGATCGTCACGATACGGCCCCAACCGGCGTCGATCATGTCCGGCACCGCTAGTTGCATGCAGGTGAACGTGCCGGTCAGGTTGACAGCCAGGATGTGGTCCCATTTCTCCGGGGTGATGTCGAGCGCAGCGTCGAATGACTCGATGCCGGCGCTGGTAACCAGGACTGTGACTGCGCCGAGGTCCGTGCGGACCTCAGAGAACACCGCCTCCAACCCCGTGCGATCGGCCACATCGACCTCATAGGGAGTGGCGTTGAGTCCTCGATCGGACAGCTCGCCAGCCGCCGCCTCCGTCCCAGGGCCGTCTCGATCGAGCAGCGCCACGGCATGTCCGTCCTCGGCCAACCGACGGGCGATACCCAGGCCAATGCCTGACGCCGCCCCGGTGACCACGGCCACTCGACCGCTCACCTCGGCGCATCCATGGGGGTGAACTCGATGTGCAGGTCGTGTAGACCGCGGAGAACCCAGGTCGGCTCATAGTCGAAGCGACGAGCACCCGGTGGCCCATGGTGCTCTTCGGAGAGCCGGATGTCCCGCATCCGGTCAAGGATGCGCTCGATGCTGATGCGGCCCTCGGCGCGGGCCAGGGGGCCGCCGGGACAGGAATGGGACCCGCGTCCGAAGGCCAGGTGCTCCTTGGCGTTGGGCCGGTCGATGCGAAACTCCGCTGGGCATTCGAACCGCCGCGGATCCCGGTTGGCCGCTCCGTTCAACAACATCACCGGCGTGCCCGGTGCTATGTCGACACCACCGACGCTCGCTGCTCGTCGGGCCAGCCGGAAATCGGCCTTCACCGGGCTCTCGATGCGCAGCGCCTCTTCGATGAAGTCGGGTATGCGCTCCCGGTGCGCCCGGAGCTCGTCTTGGAGCTCCGGGTTCTCGGCCAGGTACTTGAGCCCGACAGCCAGCAGGCGGGCGGTCGTCTCCTGCCCGGCGGCGAACAGGAACGTGGCCGTCCGCACCACTGCAGCCACGTCGGGGGTCGATCCGTCGGTGTACTTGGCCACGGCGAGATCGGTGAGCACGTCGCGGCGGGGCTTACGCCGCCGGTCCTCGATGTAGGTGGCGAACCATTGGTCGAGCGAGTCGAGGGCGTTGAGCGGCGTCTGGCTGCGATCGCTTGCTTCGGCCTCGCCGGATGCGGCTGCCAGTGCCCCGGGATTGGCGCTCAGGCCGAAGAACTGGCGAAACGACTGGTGATCAGCCTCGGGCACGCCGAGCACGTCGGCCACGACGAGCATGGCGAAGGGCTGGGCGTAGGCGGTGATGAACTCGCAGTGACCGTTGCCGATGAACTCGTCGAGTTGGCGATCGACCGCGCTCCACATGAACGCCTCGTTCTCCTTCAGCCGCTTCGGGGTGATCAGCCGCATCAGGAGCGCCCGCTCCCGGGTGTGCATGGGCGCGTCCATGGTGACCATGTGCTCGTTCATGGGAAGCTGATCACGGTGGCGGTCGATGATCTCGCTGACGTCGTCCCCCTCGAGCGGCTCGGGGAAGGTGGCGAACGGGCCGATCACCGAATTGCACGACGAGAAGGTGTCGTGGTCCCGGTAGATCTCCGTGGCCTCGTCGTAGCCGGAGACCGCGACCACGCCGTAGTGGGGCGTGGCCACCACCGGGCACTGTGAGCGCAGGTGCTCGAAGTATGGATAGGGGTCCTCGAGGAGCGATTCATCGGTGAAGAAGTCGACCGATTCGTAGTTGGTCATGCCACTCCGATCTTCGGAAGGGGGAATGCTGTGCAAGTGCTTAGCATTTCCCCTAGGGCAGGTCAACCGGCGCACAACCAGCGGTTCGTGCTGCTAGGAACGTGAGATGGCATCAACACGAAGGATCGGTGGCGAGGGCTCCGAGAGCCGCGCCGCACTCCTCGACGCCACCGAGCAGCTCATGCTCGAGGAGGGTTACGCCGCAGTCACCTCCCGGCGCGTCGCCCAAAAGGCTGGACTCAAGCCTCAGTTGGTGCACTACTACTTCCGGACGATGGACGACCTGTTTCTCGCCGCCTTTCGCCGTCGGGCCGAGGGCGCTCTCAGGCGTCAGGCGCAGGTGTTCGAGCCGGGCCGATCGCTCCGAGCCCTGTGGGCCCTCAGCGACGACCCGACCAACACCGCGTTGACCATGGAGTTCGCCGCCCTGGCCAACCATCGCAAGTCCATCCGCACCGAGATCACTCGATACGCCGAGCTGTTTCGCAGCCGGCAGACGGAAGTGCTGGGCGCCATCATGGATGAGCACGGGATCGACACCGAACGGTTCCCCCCTGTTGCCGTCATGGTCCTCATAACCAGTGTGTCCCAGATCCTGGGGATGGAGGAGGCTCTGGGCATGTCTGCCGGTCACGGCGAGACGCGTGCGCTGGTGGAACGGTGCCTGGAACAACTGGAGGGGGAGCAATTGGAGGGGGAGCAACCGGAAAACGAGCAGTGACCGGTGCCTGACTGCGTCGTCCAGAGGGTCAGGCGACCGCCTCGGCCTTGGGGGTGGCGAGCGTCCACGGTATGCATCACGAATAGAGGATGACGCCGCGGATGTTCGTTCCGGCGTGCATGTCCTCATAACCCTTGCTCACCTCGTCGAGGGCGTAGGTCGTCGTGATCAGTTCGTCCAGCTTGAGCTGGCCCTCTCTGTACATCTGCACCTGGCGAGGTATGTCCGCCGTGGGGTTGCACGCGCCGAACAGCGATCCCTGGATGCGCTTTTGGGACAGCGTCAACTCGAGCAGAGACACCGGGATGCCCACGTCGGACTGGGGGCCGATCCCGGTGACGACGACGGTGCCCGCTTTCCGGATGGCGGCGAAGGCCTGGGCCACGTGTTCACCGGTGACCACACCGACTGCGACGATGGACGAATCGGCACCCTGCCCATCGGTGACGGACTTGGCGAATACGGCAGCCTCGGCGATGTCGGCAAAGGCGTGGGTGGCCCCCAGCTCCAGGGCTTTCTCGCGCTTCATGGCGACCGGGTCGACTGCGATCACGTGCGATGCGCCACTGTGGGCAGCACCCTGAACGGCATTGATGCCGATTCCGCCGACGCCCATGACGATCACTGCGTCACCCGGTGCGACCGCGGCCGAGTTCACCGATGAGCCCCATCCGGTTCCTACGCCACAGCCCAGTAGGCACAGGGTCTCCAGGGGCAGGTCCTTGGGAACCTTCACCGCGGACATGACCGAGACCACCGTGTACTCGCAGAAGGTGGAGATGCCCGACATCTGGCCGACGCGGTCACCGTCGGTGGTGCGGAGCCGGAAGCTCGTCGGGTCGCCAGGTCGTGCCCCGCTGAGGATGGTGGCGCCGACGTTGCAGAGATTCTGGTGGCCGGTGGCGCACCAGCGACAGCGGCCACAGGCAGCCAGGAATGAGAAGACGACGTGGTCACCGACTTCGAAGCCAGGTGTGTTGGGCCCGACTTGTTCCACCACCCCCGATCCCTCGTGGCCTCCGGCCATGGGGAGCATGCCCGTCCGGAGATCACCCGTGGCCAAATGGTCATCTGAGTGGCACAGGCCCGCCGCCACCATACGGACCAACAACTCGTCCTGGCGGGGTTCGTCCAAGTCCAACTCGATGCACTCGTATTGGCCCGGCGAGGACCTGATGACCGCACCCCGCGTTCGCATGAACTGCCCCCTCGTCTGGTCGGCCGGCGTCGCTGTGACACCCAGACAGAAAAGCTATCAACCTGGCACGAAGCCGGCCTCGCCTGGTGGGGCTGGCTTCAGCTCAGGCGCGTCGGCGGGGCTTTCTGCGCACCGGGGCCACATGGACCAAGAGGTTGTAGGTCACCAACGCGATGGCCAGGTGCATGAGCATGAGGACGATCACGGCTCGGACCGGCTGGCCCTTGGCCAGTATCCACAGGTCGGGAAGGAACAGCACCAGCGTCACCAGGATGGCCAGGCGAAAGAACAACCAGCGGGGAGCCGATGAGATGCGGGTCACGATCGGCCACGCCACGCAGGCAATGACCACGCCGATGACGGTCAGCTTCGAGTAATCGGCGAATTGGAAGTGCGAGTAGCCCTTCGTGGTGGGAAAGACGGCCGTTCCGATGGCGACCAGCACGGCGTCGGCGGCCAGCGATAGGGCTAGGGAAGCGATCGTGGCCAGCGCCACCAGGAGCATCGACGGTTGGCGATGCTTCGGCTGCAGGTCGATCCGAAGGAGGGAGAGGGTGCGCCTGAGTCCCGGTGGCGCCGAGCTCAAGAGCTTTTCCTGGGTAGGGGTGGGCATGGTTCCCATTGTGCCGATAGAGCCTGGCGAAAACACGAAGCAGGCCTCGGGTGGCCTCATCGAATCCTCAGGAAAGAAAAGAAAGAGTCGGCCCTCGTCGGCCGCGGCGGCTACCGTCTGCCCGCGGCAGTGGCGCGATCGGAGGACAGGTGACATCCGAGCTGACATGGGGGGTAGTGGACCGGGCGGAGCTGCAGCGACTCGTGGTCCTCTCGCCCCACTTCGACGATGCGGCCATGGGGGCCGGGTACCTGATCGCCAGCTATCCGGGAACGGCAGTGATGACGGTCATGGGCGGTCGACCCCCTGCCTACCCGGCTGAGCCCGGTCCTTGGGACGCCCTTGGGGGATTCCGACCCGGTGACGACGTGGTGGCGGCCCGCCAAGAGGAGGACCGACGGGCCATGGAGGTGTTGGGGGCGACACCCTATTGGCTCGACTTCCCTGACCATCAATACCTGGCTGCCGAGGATCGTCCGACGCCCGAGGAGATAGCGCCGGTTCTGGAAGAGGCCATCCTCTCGCTGCAACCCACGGCCGTCTTCGCTCCCATGGGTCTGGCCAATCCTGACCACGACGTCACCCACCAAGCGGCCATGCTCGTTCGCGAAGCACATCAGGATCTGGCCTGGTACTGCTATGAGGATGCCGGCTACAAGCACCTCCCCGGCCTGTTGGCCTGGCGAGTCGCCCGCTTGCTGCGGCACGGGCCATGGCCCACCCCGGCCATCGTGCCCCATGACGAGGACGAGGAGCGAAAGCACCGCGCCATCTGGTGCTATACGAGCCAGATCGCGCCCCTCGAGCAGGACCATTCCCTCAGTGGTCGACTGGCGGGCAGGGCGCCCGAGCAATTCTGGCGCCTGGCGCCGGCACCCGAGGGTTGGGGCCCTCTCGCCGACCTCATCTGAGCCGGCGATGACTATCGGGCGGCACTGGCGTCGTACCGGTTGTAGGCGCAGTAGCGGAGCACTTCGGGAAGGAGCCCCATGCAGATATTGAGCCGTGTGTGCATGAGCGCCGACGGGAACGTGACCACGCCGGATGGCTGGCCGCCGCAGGTGGTCGATCCCGCCCACGTCCCGGGCCTGAGTCATGGGATCCCCGAGTTCCTCCAGAGTTGCGAGGCGGCGTTGATGGGTCGAACGACCTTCGAGCCGGCGCTCACCAACGATCGGTGGCCGTGGCCGAACCTGGACGTATTCGTCCTCGGTTCCTCACCGGCCCGCCGGTACCCCCGAGCACGTAACCGTCGACAGCGACCCGGTGCGGCTGCTGGAGAAGATGCGGGCGGCAAATGGCGGTGGCGACGTCCACCTGATCGGTGGCCCCACCACCATCGAGACGTTCCGAGCCCTTGGTGCCCTCGACAAGCTCGAATTGGTCGTGCTGCCGATCTTGGTGGGGGGTGGGATGAGACTCACGCCAGCGTTGGATCCGAGCACCCGATTGACCTTCGAGAGCTCACGGGCCATCAACGGTGGCTCGGTGGAGATCGTCTACGCCGTGGACCCGCCGGCTTGAGTTTCTGTGGTGCCCAACCCGGGCGACGGTGGGTGTCTGGGCTGTCCGGATGACCGATCTATGCTCCAGGGGCACGTGTGGTGTCCGCACCCACCAGGGGGGTGGGTGCGTGAACGACCACGCCAACCAGGAGGCCTCGATGCCCGATCTCGGTTCGCTCTTCGACCGCCACGTGTCCTTGGAGTTCGAAGCCAAGGACGCCACCGCCACGATGGAGACAATGGTCGAGCGACCGACCGTGATCCATGTGCCCGTGCTCACGGGCGGACGGGACTCGGCTGAGCTCCACCGGTTCTATCGTGATTCGTTCATTCCGGCCTGGCCCGCAGACACGACGGTTGAGCAGGTCTCGCGGACGGTTGGCACAGAGCGTGCTGTCGATGAATTTGATCATGCGTTTCACCCACACGGTGGAGATGCCTTTCTGGCTTCCGGGCATTGCCCCGACCGGGCGACGGGTGGAGATACCGCTCGTGGTCGTCATGGGATTCGACGACGGCAAGGTCGCTTCCGAGCACATCTACTGGGACCAGGCGTCTTTGCTCGCCCAGGTTGGGCTGCTCGACACGACGAACCTACCGATCACGGGCTTCGGCCCAGGCATGCGCACTGGTGGATTCGGGTGTTGGGTTGAACGAACTCATCAATGAGGCGGGCTGATGGCAGGCTGCAGCTCCCTTCGTTCCCGGCGAACCGTCGATCCCCGAGCGGCGTGACGTCAGGGGGTGGTCCGGTGTCGGGAGCGGCCCCGTCGGTCACGGGAAGAGCGCAAGTCCTCGCATCTCGACGCTTGCTCGAGTGGCCACCCCGGCCGGGCACGTCGGGTCGGTGAAGGCGGTATGGGGCACACGTCCCGATCGGCGCTTGTCGGTGTCGTGGGCCTTGAACACGATGACCTCATCTATCGTCATGTCGGGGTAGTAGTGCCAGCGGTGGGCCGGGCTGTAGGCATAGCCGGTGGTGTCGTGACGGATGTCTCCCGCCCCTCGCTCTTCGGTGATGGCGGTGACGGTGACCTCGTCGTCCACGCCGACCGTACGGGCGTCGCACACGGCAAGGGGGAAGTCCTGCGGGGGCGGCGATACGGCACGCCACATGTTGTAGAGGGCATAGCGGGAGTAGTGCTCCAAGTCGAGGTCGTCGACGAAGGCGGCGATCAGCTCGACCAGTCCGGTCGCTGACCTATCGGTGTTGTCGGCGTGCGGGTATCGGGCAGGCTTGGCGTTGGCCAGTGCGGCCAGCTTCGTGGTGGCGCTCTCCCCGTAGCGCTTCTTCCCGCCGCCGAGCATGAGGACCCTGGCTGCGCCGGTCTCTCGCATCAGGAGCTCCGTCATCTCGTCCATGTACTGCTTGTCGACCGCGGCGTCTTCTTGGATCTGGTCGAAGTCGGCGATCGAACTGGCATGGGACACGAGCACGAACCCCTCACGGTCAACATCGGTCGTGAGCGGTCGGGCGTTCTCGATCCGAACCTGCCGGCCGGGGCGGGTTTGCATCGTCGAGCGATCCTCTTCCTCGGTGACGAACTCGAGAACCTCGTCGGACACGTCGGGGACGTTCCTGATGTAGTTCACCTCGGCGAGGACCCCCTGCTCCTCGGTGAGCACTGATTGGACCATCACACCCACCCCCCTGGCGGCCTCGGCACCAGGCCGCCCGTTGCTGCAACCCTGGAACAACTCTACAGTCCGATACCAATATGTAAAGGGTCCCGTGCGAGCTCTATGGCGGTGCGGTGGTGGTGATTCCCTGCCTGTCGCCGGTGTCGCGGGTGTGCACGACCACTCGTCCGATGGTCGTACGGTCCTCCATGTCCTCGAGAGCCAGCGGCAGCTGTTCGAAGGGAACGGTCTTGCCCACCAGGGGTCGGATGCGGCCGGCACGGAGGAGGGTCACCAGGTGGTCGTGGACCGCGTCGCCCACCGAGCGCGGTGTCGGGTTGAACCCGGAGCCGGCCGGCAGCACGGAGTCCCGATAAGCCAGGAGGACGCCCATCAGCGAGATGTTGCCAAAGCACAGGGCGCGCCCGGCGACCATGGGTACCTCCTCGGCTTCGATCCCGCCGGCGAACCCCACGACGAGGTGGCGTCCGTTCCGGGCCAGGCATCGAATCGATTCCGTGGTGACGTTGCCGCCGACGCCGTCGAAACACACATCGACTCCCGTGCCGTCGGTAGCGTCGAGCACGGCGTCGGCGAAGCCGCTGGCGCGGTAGTCGATGGCGGTGTCCGCACCAAGACTGCGGATGACGGCGAGCTTTTCGGCACTGCCCACGGTGGCGATCACCCGGGCACCTGCGGCCACCGCCAGTTGCACCGCAGCGGAACCCACCCCTCCTGCGGCGGCGTGGACGAGGACGGTTTCACCTTCTTGCAGTCGGCCTCGCTCGTGCAAGCCGAGGTAGGCGAGATGAAACGGATAGTCGAACGCGGCGGCCTCGATGTCACCGAGCTCGGGAGGAACATCGAAGGCCATGGCGATCGGCCCCACGACCTGTTCGGCATGGGCGCCAATGGCGCCGGTACCTGAGCCCATGACCCGACGCCCCATCCACGATTCGGCCCCGGGGCCGGTAGCGATTACTTCACCGACGAACTCCATGCCGAGGGTGTACGGCAGGGGAGGGTTGATGGTGAGATATCGGCCGTGGCAGCCATCCACTTCGTTGTAGTTGCACGCCGATGCTGACGTTTGAACCAGGATCTCGAGGGGACCGGGCCGGGGCGAGGGGACAGTCCAAGGTCAAAGCCCGCTCGGTCGCCCGTACCGTGTTACCTGCCATGCCCGCATGGCACGCCACCCTAATCAGAGGGCGCCGGTTGGCGCGGCGGCTTTGTTTCGAGGCTGGGTTCAGCCCGTCTCACTTCCAGCTCGGAGCATGGTGGCCAAGCGAGCCCGATCGACGGTGGAAGCCTCGGTGTTATGGACGAAGGCGGTCACTGTGTGGGCAAACTGCACCGGGTCCTCGACGTGAGGGAAGTGCCCGACGCCCTTGATGATCGACAGCTGGCTCGTGGGCATGGCCTCAGTCCACGGCCTTGGCGTGAGCAATCGGCATCATGCGATCCTGGTCACCCCACACGATGAGGGTGGGTATTTCCGAGGCGAGGTAAAGGCGTTCGACCGCGCTCACGGACTGTCCGCCGCCGTCGATGACCGCCCGAACGGTACGGACGAAGAGGCGCGGCGATTCTCGGCATGGGTCAGGGTGCGTCAGGCCTGCCACGACTCGGAAGCTCGACCGCAGCGGATTCCCCGATCATGGAGGAACCGCTCCACGCTGTTGCCCCAGTCTCGGACGAAACTGGGGAACAGAAGCGGCATCGCCCAATTCGGCGCCGGGAAGGGCGAGACCTCGAAGCATCCACAACCCTCGCGTCCGAGGCCACCGCTGTCCACCAGGACCAGCCGATCGCAGCATTCGGGAAACTGGTAGGCGAACTGCATGGCAATGCCGCCGCCGAGTGACTGTCCGACGATCGTCGCCCGTTCGATGTCGAGTACCGCCATGAGGTCCCGGAGGGTGCTGGCGTAGGAACCGAGGGAGTAGTCGCCGGGGGCCTTGTCGGATTGGCCGTGCCCGGGGAGGTCCGGTGCGAGAACAGTGAAGTGTTCGGCCAGGAGAGGAAGCACTGCGGCCCAGGTGTCGGAGCTGCCGGCCATCCCATGAATCAAGAGGAGCACGGGCCCCGTCCCGCACCTGCGATAGGCGATCTGCTGGCCATGGAGTCGCACGAGTTCGGGTGGGGGTCGGAGCTCACCGTCTTAGTATGGCGCCATGGGAGCCAGGGGACGCCCCCCTGCGGCTCCAGATAGTTCCTTGGTGGTACATGCTGCAACGTGCCCGCAGGACGCTCATGTGCCACGCAGAATGGGGGTGGCCGATCGATGGCGGACCGGCCTCGTGCCAGGGATCGGTTCGCATGATCCGGCCTGGTCGTGCATCGAGCGACTAAACCGGAGCCCATGATCTCCGAACCAATCGGTCATGGCCGACAGGGCCAGTTCGAGCTCGAGCGACTGCGCCACTGGGAGCAGATGACCGACCCGACGACGATCGCCCGGCTCGAGTCGTTAGGGCCTCAAGGGGGGTGGTCATGCCTGGAGGCCGGCGCGGGCGCAGGCTCGATCGCCCACTGGTTGGGCGGTCGGGTGGGTCGTACCAGGTAGGTCGTGGCCACCGACGTCGATCTGCAGTTCCTGGCCGAGTTGCCTCCGAACGTGGTGATACGCAGGCACGACCTGGGTTTCGATCACCTCGATCAGAGCCGCGTATGACCTGATCCACGTCCGCGCCGTCCTCTACAAGCTGGTGCGGTCGAACCCATTGCCCACACTCGTATCGGCCCTGAAGCCCGGGGGTGTCCTCTTGGTCGAAGAGGCAGACCTCGGCTCGTGCATGGCAGTCGACTCCTCATACCCTGAAGCCGGCGAGTGGTCCGACTCGATCCACAGGGCGTTCGTGTCGATGACCAATATGGGATTCATGGACGCCTTCTTCGGGCGCCGACTGCGTCATTTGGTGGAGGCGCTCGGCCTTCGCCTGCGTTCAGAGCGAAGGATCCGTCCACGTCCACCGAGGTGGAGAACCAGCGGGTAGCGGTTCATGGAGCTGAGTGCTCAGCTGTTTGGAGACCTCCGTGGGCTCGACCCCACCAACGTGGCCAGAGTGTCGAGGTTGATGACCGATTCCGCCTTCGAGTTCGTAGGTCCGACTTTGTTCGCGGCGTGGGGCAATCGGCCGCCGGGCTGATCCAGATGCAAGCACCCGGCGGTGAGAGCGCTGAGCGGGGGAGTTAGCGAATGATCAATCACTCCCGAAGTCGGGGGCGTCATAGGCCGTGACGTCACCGTTCGATGTCACCAACCAGTACCCGCCGCTTTCAGTGCCGCGCCATGCCGACCACCGGCGCGCTTGAAGGCGATCCCCCCGTCGAGCCGTAGAACCGGGCGTCACCGAAGGCGAAGATCCCGCCATCGACGCCACCAGCCAGTAGCCCTTGCCGTCCGGGGTCGGCGGCCATGCCGACGACCGGCGGGTCGAGGCGCAGGTCGCCCGTCGACCCGTAGAACGGAGCGTCACCGAAGCCGAAGATCCCGCCGTCCGACGCCACCAGCCAGTAGCCGTTGCCGTCCGGGGTCGGCGGCCATGCCCACGACGGGCGCGTCCAGGCGCACGTTGCCGGTCGAACCGTAGAAACGGGCGTCACCGAAGGTGAACACCCCCCGTCCGACGCGACCAGCCAGTAGCCCTTGCCGTCCGGGGTGGCGGCCATGCCGACGATCGGCTGGTTGAGCCGGACGTTGCCCGTCGACCCGAGAAGTGGGCGTCCCGAAGGCGAAGACGCCGCCGTCCGACGCCACCAGCCAGTAGCCCTTACCGTCGGCGGTGGGGGCCATGCCGATGATCGGTGCGTTGAGCCGTCGCCCGCCATGGAGCCGTGGTTGAGTACACCGTGGGCCGATACCGCACCGTGCACGTCGGCCAGCAAGTAGCCAGAGCCATTGGGAACGGACGCCGGTCCCACCACCGGGGCCGACGGGGCGCAGGACTCTCGAATTCCGGGTTGGCGCAGTTCTCCGCGGTGAGCTGCTCAGCCGGTTGTCCCGTCATGGACCCGATGGCATCGGCCATCAACTGGCTGAGCTGGGGCGGAAGGGCGGCCGTTTCCTTGAATGGAGCAGGCATCGTGGCCTGGCCTGCACAGGCCACGTACCGCATGAACTGTGCCAGCGTGTTGGTCTTACCTGGATCGGCGTACGGGTGCGCGCAGGTGGGTGTGTCCGGGCTCGGCCCGCATTGGTAGACGAAGTAGGAGTAATTCGAGATGGGATACGCGGCTGGATCCATGGATGTGTACACGCCGTCGAGGTTTTCGGACGTGTCCGGGGCAAGCACAGCCGACTGCAAGGCGGCTGTGATGTTTCCCGCTTGAGGCAGCACCCAGTTGCCCGATTGGTTCTGGATCCATGCCACGTTGTCGTTGTAGACCTTGGCGTAGCTCGGACTCGTCATAGCCGATGGACCAGAGGCCACCCGGGCTGGAGATTTCCAAGGCCTGCTGGTCCGGTCCGGCGTCCGGGTTTGAGGTGGCCGCCGTCTCTGTTCCTTGATCGATCTCGAGTATGCGGGAACTGGGGTTGAACCCGTTCGCCGCGGCCCACTGGGCGAAGTCGGTGGGATCGGTCTGGTTGACGAAGTCGTAGAACAATGCCGTCGTCCCTGATTGGCCGGAGCGACCGACCACGGTGATCGGGTGGTTCGGAAGGACGAGGCCCTTGTTGTCAGCGCTGATCGCGGGGTCGTCCCAGTTGGTGATGATCCCCAAGAAGATCTTGGCCACGGTGACCCTGGAGAGATGAAGGCTGGAGACGGCTCTCCCCGGCCGAGTCGTCCACGTTGTACATGACGGCCGTGCCCCCGGCGAGGTCTGGGGCGTACCGCGTAACCCCGCGGGACGCCCAGTTCCGGTTCCAGCGACGAGAACTCGGCTTCGGACCCGGCGAAGTCGGCCGTGTTGTTGGCGTAGGCCTGGAGGCCCGCCACCGAGCTGGTGCCGGTGTAGCTCGCGTTTCAGCCCCGTGCTCGAGGTATCGGCGATCCACTGTTGGAACGCTAGGGCGGCATCGGTGGAGCCCTGCCCCACCACTGGCGTCAGCGGGGCGGCGGCCGCTGCGCTCGGGTCCGGCGTCGGCCAGGGCAATCGGTACCGAGGTCATCATGACCAGGGCCAGCAGGGCAAGCGGTCGGATCGCCGATAGCGCCGCCTTCCTCACTGTGGTCATACGAACCGAGTGCCGGATCACGTCGGCGGACGGTCGTCGGCCGCCCGATCGGTACCGCTCATGCGCACGCCCTCCCACGTCGGCGCGGCCCCGTCGGTCCGGTCCCCATTCGATGATGATGGCAGGGCGGTGAGGCCGTTCGGTGCGTGAATGGCTAACGGGAGATGAACTGTTTGCAACCACGGCCATGAACTGACCGCTCTGCGAGCTCGCGTTTGCCACGCTACGAGCGGAGCTAGAGGGTGAAGTCCGCGTAGCCGTAGTCAAAATTATGCTTGCTAACTCTTCGTGGACCGTGAGAGCATCGAGACGGGTCAAAAAGCCGGCCAGCCACGGCCCACGAGCTTCGATGTACCTGCTCATGGCGCCGAATCAGTGGACTGTAGACGCTGTTGACTGTGAGAGTATCGTGCTCCAAAACTCGAGGTCCCAACCTCCAAAACTCAGCCGTGAGGGGCCGGCCGCTCCGGCTCGACCAGGGTGTTCGCCACGGCATCACTGCCCAGCAGCGGAACGGAACCGGTGAGACGGCCAGGGGGCATTCGTTACTGTCGAGGGCTAGGCGCGACGGCCGGAGGGGTGGACCGATGACACTCCACCAATTCCCCGAGCACGCTCAGATTGAGGGGGATGACTACGTTCGCGGCCTCGAATCTCGTCTGGACCGGGCCCTCTTCGACCGGGACGGCTTGATCAGCCAGCCCGAGGCCGCTGCCTGGCTCGTACGCGGAGCATTGGCCAAGGGAGACCGACACCGGGCCGACGAGGTCGTGTCGGCAACCGAGCGACTGGCCGCCCGTCGCCCCGATGCTTCCGTCCTCGTCCTGGCGGCCAGACACGCCCGTGGCGTGCTCCAACAGCAGCCGACCGCTCTGGCCGAGGTGGCAGGGGCATTTCCGATCAGCGCTCCCGAGGCTATGCCGCGGAAGACGTGGGAGTCGTGCTGGACGAAGGAGGGGAATGCAACCGGGCGCAGGCCTATTTCCGCCAGGCCCAGAGCTCGTTTGAGGACGTCGGAGCCGACCGTGACGCCGCTCGTGTCCGCCTCGCCTTCGCCGGATGGGTGTCAATGCCCGTCGTCCCTCGGGTAGCGGCGCCCGACCTTCGGGTGGTCGAGCCTGACCGACACCGAGCGGCGTATCGTCAATCTGGTGGTGCACGGTTTGACGAACGCGAGGCCGCCGAGCGCCTCTACCTGTCGCGCGCACACGGTCGACTTCCACCTCCGGCACATCTTCTGCAAGTTGAATGTCAGCTCTCGGGTCCAGTTGACTCGCAAGGTCCTTGAAGATCGGATTGGCGCCTGATCCCCAGTCGACGCCTGATCCCCAGTCGATCTGAACGCGGGTCTTGGCCACCCCTGATGACCGTCATCGCTTGCCTTCCGAGTCCGAACCGCCGTCCCCCGACGGGTTGTCGAAGGTGACGATGAGCCCGTCCGGGCCTGCGTCTATTCGGATGACCGTGCCCGGTCCCACCTGGGCGCTGAGCAGGGCTCGGCCGATGGGATTTTCGACCTGATGGGCGATGTAGCGGCGCAAGGGCCGAGCCCCGTAGACCGGGTCGAATCCGCTGGGCTATGAGGTGCGGGCCTGCAGGGTCACCGTCAGGCTCAGGCGACGCTCGAATAGGCGCTGGCGAAGATCGTTGAGCAACAACTCCACGATTCGCTCGATCTCCGAAAGTGTGAGCGCCTTGAAGAGAACGACGTCATCCAGCCGGTTGAGGAACTCTGGCCTGAATCGGCGCTCCAGCTCGCCCATGACCATCTCTCGGGCGTCAGGCTTGATCTCACCGGAATCACTGACCCCGTCTAAGAGGTACTCGGATCCGATGTTCGAGGTCATGACCAGCACCGTGTTGCGGAAGTCGACCGTTCGACCCTTGCCGTCAGTCAATCGACCGTCGTCGAGCACCTGCAACAGGGTGTTGAACACATCGGGGTGAGCCTTTTCGATCTCGTCGAACAGCACCACCGAATATGGCTTGCGCCGAACCGCCTCGCTGAGCCGGCCGCCTTCCTCGTAGCCGACGTATCCGGGTGGGGCACCGATCAGCCGGCTCACCGTGTGCCGCTCTTGGTACTCCGTCATGTCAAGCCGGATCATGTTCTCTTCGGTGTCGAACAGGCTCGACGTCAAGGCCCTGGCCAACTCCGTCTTGCCCACGCCAGTCGGACCGAGGAAGATGAACGATCCCACCGGCCGAGACGGGTCGGCGATCCCGGCTCTCGATCGGACGATGGCATCGGTGACAGCTTGGACCGCCTCGTCCTGACCGACCACCCGCTCGTGAAGGATGTGATCCAAGCGCAACAGCTTGTCCCGTTCGCTCTCCTCCAATCGGCTGACCGGGATACCGGTCCAGCGGGCCACGATCATGGCGATCTCCTCCTCGGTCACCACCTCTCGGAGCAAGCGGCGAGTACCGTGCTTCCTCCCCAACAGGGCCTCTTCGGCCTCGAGTCGGCGCTCCAGCTCGGGCAACGTGGCATGCCGGAGCTCGGCCGCTCCGTTGAGATCGTAGGCCCGCTCGGCCTCCTCGAGCGCGGCGTCGTACCTGCTCGATCTCCTGGCGGAGGTCTTGGACCTTGTGGAGGGCCTGCCGTTCAGCCTCCCACTGGGCCCTCATCGCGTCGGCCTCCGACCGCAGGTCGGCCAGCTCCCGACGCAGCTCGGACAGCCGTTCCTCACCAGCCACGTCCTCGTCTCTTGGCCAGCGCAGCCTCCTCGATTTCCAGGCGCATGACCCGCCGGGTGAGCTCATCGAGCTCGGCGGGCATCGAGTCGATCTCGGTGCGGAGCATGGCGCATGCCTCGTCCACGAGATCGATGGCCTTGTCGGGAAGGAAGCGACCCGAGATGTACCGGTGGCTGAGTCGAACCGACGAGACGAGGGCATGTCTTGGATCTTGACGCCGTGAAAGACCTCCAGGCGCTCTCGAAGCCCTCGCATGATGGAAATGGCGTCCTCAACGGAAGGTTCTTCCACCATCAAGGTCTGGAACCGGCGCTCCAGGGCCGCATCCTTTTCGATGTACCGTCGATACTCGTCGATCGTCGTGGCCCCGATCATGTGCAGCTCACCTCGAGCCAGCATTGGCTTCAGCATGTTGCCGGCATCCATGGCCCCCTCAGCGGCGCCGGCCCCGACCACGGTGTGCAGCTCGTCGACGAACATCAACAGTCGGCCCTCGGCCGCCTTCACCTCTGCCAGCACGGCCTTCAGTCGCTCCTCGAACTCGCCGCGATACTTGGCCCCAGCGACCAGGGACCCCATATCCAGGGCGAACACCGTCCTGTCCCGAAGGCCTTCGGGTACATCACCGCGTGAATGCGCTGTGCCAACCCCTCGACGATGGCCGTCTTGCCCACGCCGGGATCGCCGATCAGTACTGGGTTGTTCTTCGACTTGCGAGAGAGGATCTGGATGACCCGGCGGATTTCGGCGTCACGCCCGATGACCGGGTCGAGACGCCCGGCGCGCGCCTCTGCCACCAGGTCTACCCCGTACTTGGCCAGGGCTTCATAGCTACCCTCGGGCGTGGCCGAGGTCACCCGTTGATTGCCCTCGGACCGCCGACAACGCCTCCAGGAACCCTTCGAGGGTCACACCCTGCTCATTGAGGCGGCGGCCTGCCGCACCGGCGGGCCCCTCCCGGAGCAAGGCGATGACCAGATGCTCGACCGATACATACTCATCACCCAAGCGTTCCGCCTCCTGCTCGGCGGTATCGAACAGGCGTGACAGGCGTTGGGTGACAAAGACCTGCCCGGGGCCGGCCCCCGGTCCAGAAACCCGCGGGCGGTTGCCCAGGTCCCGCTCTACCGATGCACGGAGCGCCGCTACGTCGGCTCCGACATGGCTGAGGAGCTGTGACACGAGCCCCTCGGCCTGGTCGATCAGAGCCACGAGCAGGTGCTCGCTGTCCACCTCGGTGTGGCCGAGGCGCAGCGCAAGGCTCTGGGCGTCGTGCAACGCCTCCTGTGACTTCTGGGTCAAACGTTCCGGATTCATGGTCAGGCCTCCCATGGGATGAGATCGCATCTGCAGTGCGGCTTCGAGCTCGGCGATTCGGTCGAGTAGGTCGATGACCAACCGAGCGGTGTAGTTGATGGCGAGCCCGGCTCGCAGCCGCCGGATCCGGGCCACGGTGGCGAGGGGAGAGAACCGAAGTGCCCCGGCGGTCCCGGCTCGGCTCGAGGAGACCCAGGACACGAACCGTCGCACCAACTCCGGATGGAGCCCGGCGGCCCGAGCGAACGACTCGATGTCCAGGCCGGCGGGGGAACCAGAGAGCGACCGTCATCGACGGTGCCGCGGATCGAACGAAGACACCGCCAGTTCCTCGAACAGTCTGCGCTCGTCGTCGCTCAACGAACGCGGCACCTTGATGCGTATTTCAGCCAAGACGTCGCCGGCGTCGCCGCGAGGGTTGGGCATGCCTCGATGGCGAAGCCGGACTCGACGACCGCACGAACTTCCCGCCGGCACCCGCATCTGGACCTCGCCACCGGGTGTCTCGACGGGAACCGAGGCGCCCAGCGCCGCCTCCCAGGGCGAGACGGGCACCTCGACGTGCATGTCGCGGCCTTCGAGCCGAAATCGGGGATGAGGCCCCACCCGCACGACCAGATAGAGATCGCCGTCTTCCCGCCGCTCGAGCCCGCCCTTGGCCGGCCAATCGGATGCGCTGACCGTCGACCACCCCTGGCGGGATGGTGACCTGGAGCTCGCGGCCCGGTCGGCCCGGACAGCGTGATCGTCCGTTGCCGCCCCGGAAGGCCTCGTCAAACGAGACGTCAACTCGGTCTCCTGGTCAGCGCCGGCGACGGACCCCCAGCTCCCCGATCGCGTGTTCTCGAAGAGGTCGCGGAACAGGTCCCCCATGTCCATGCCGCCGAAGTCGGCCCCGAAGTCGGCAGCCGGGCCGGTGAGCCACTCCGGGTCCGGCGCCGTCGGCCGCCGCCCGACGGCGCTCCCCCCGCCCGTGCTCGGGTCCACACCCTCGGGCACATGTCGGAAGTCGTGCCCGAACGCGTCGTAGCGCTTGCGGGACTCCGGATCGGACAGTACGTCGTAGGCCTCAGAGACCTCCTCGAACCGCCCCTCCGCCGCTGGGTCCTTGTTGATATCGGGATGGTAGGTCCGGGCCAGCTTGCGATACGCCCGCTGGATCTCCTCCGGGCTCGCATTCCGCCCCACGCCCAGCACCTCGTAGAAGTCCCGTTGGTCGGCCATCAGCGGCCCTCGCGAGACGATCACCCCGGCCGGTCGAAGGATGGTCCGGGGCCGTCCGTACCCCGGGCGCACCGCCGCCACGATCGTTCCCGGGCGGCCCTCGCCGACGACGGTCCCCGACTGCCTCGTGCCGGGTCGGGTCGAAGGGCTTACCTATATCGTCAAAGCGGGGGAAGCCCAGGCGCCGAAGACGGAACGGCCTGGTCGCGAACTGCCCGTACCCCTTCGACGAGGGCTGCATCGTCATCGCCGGCATGTTGGATGGCACGTTCCAGATCGTCGACGATCGGCAGCCAGACGGCGCGACCCGGGCCGCTCGGCCGAACGCGCCCGGGCCACCTCTCGCTGGTATCGCTTACGGAGATTGTCGAGGTCAGCGAGGGCCCGCCGGAGCGGCACCTCATGGTCAGTGCTCACCGTCCCGCTCGACGGAGGCGGAGGAGGAGGGCTGGCATCCTCCTCCGCCTCCCATGTCGATTGGTCCGCCGCCTCGTCGTCGGCAGTCTTTGTCTGGAGGTGCTCGTCGACGAGGATTCGTTCACCAAGGATCCCGGTCAGCTCACCGTGAAATCCGCATCGATCACGTCGTCGTCCGCTGATCCCTGGGGAGGAGCGGATCCCTGTTCGGATCTCCCCACCCCGAGGCCGTGGAACACCTGTTGGAGTTCGGCCGTGAGGGATCGCATGCGCTCAAGGGGAGACTCGTCGCTCGCCGCCTCCGAGCGTCGGCCACCAGTCTTTCGGCCCGTGCCTTCTCGTGAACGGGAACGGCGTCACCCAATTCGGCCAGCCGACGCTCCACCCGGTAGGCGGCGGAGTCCAGTTCGTTCCGGGCATCGATCTGCCGGAGGGCGGCATCTTCCTCCCGGTACCGTTCGGCATCGGCCACCATGCGCTCGATCTCGCTCGAGTCGAGGTTGGCCGTCTCGCTGATGGTGATGCTCTGCTGCCCCAGTGTCCTTGTCCTTGGCTGACACGTGCAGGATGCCATTGGCGTCGATCTCGAACATCACCTCCATTTGGGGTACCCCTGGGGCGCCGGGCGGATCCCCTCGAGACGGAAACGGCCGAGCACCCGATTGTCGCTGGCCCGCTCCCTCTCCCCCTGGAGGACCACGATGTCAACCGCCGATTGGTTGTCTTCGGCGGTCGTGAAGGTCTCGGAACGCCGGGCGGGAATGGTGGTATTTCGCTCGATGACCTTGGTCATCAGGCCGCCCATCGTCTCCACGCCGAGTGACAGCGGCGTCACGTCCAGCAGAAGGACGTCTTTGACCTCGCCCTTCAAGATGGCCGCTTGGACCGCGGCACCGATGGCGACCACTTCGTCGGGGTTGACCGTCATGTTGGGGTCCTTGCCCCCGGTCAGCCGACGCACGAGCGTCTGGACCGAGGGGATCCGGGTTGAGCCACCCACCAGGATGACCTCGTCGATGTCGGCATCGGTGACTTTGGCATCCTGCATGGCCTGTTGCACCGGTCCATGGCACCGCTCCACCAGGTCTGCGGTCATCTCGTCGAACGTCGAACGCATGACCGTGGTCACCAGGTGCTTCGGGCCGCTGGCATCGGCGGTGACGAACGGCAGGTTGACCTGCGTCTGGGTTACCGAAGAAAGCTCGATCTTGGCCTTCTCTGCCGCCTCGAACAATCGCTGGAGCGCCTGGGGGTCCTTACGCAGATCGATGCCGTTCTCCGACTGAAACTCGTCGGCGAGAAGATCGACCAGTCGACGGTCGAAGTCATCGCCGCCGAGATGGGTATCCCCGGAGGTGGCCCGTACCTCGACGACGCCGTCGCCGACGTCGAGGATGCTGACGTCGAAGGTGCCCCCCCCGAGATCGAACACGAGAACCGTCTCGTTCGACTTCTTGTCGAGCCCGTAGGCCAGGGCCGCGGCCGTTGGCTCGTTGATGATGCGCATAACCTCGATCCCGGCGATCCGGCCGGCATCGTTGGTGGCCTGGCGCTGAGCATCGTTGAAGTAGGCGGGAACGGTAATCACCGCCTCTGTGACCTTCTCCCCGAGGAACTTCGATGCGTCCTCGGCCAGCTTTCGCAGCACCAGGGCCGAGATCTCCTCGGGGGCGTACTGCTTTCCCCGAACGTCGAACCGAACCATGCCGTCCGGACCGGGGACCACATCGAAGGAGACGGCGCTCATCTCGCTGGCCACCTCCTCGAACCGCCGCCCGATGAACCGCTTGGCCGACGAGATCGTCCCCTTTGGGTTGAGCACCGCCTGACGTCGGGCCAACTGGCCGACGACCCGGTCACCCTGGTCCGTGAAGCCCACCACGGACGGCGTCGTCCGCGACCCTCAGCGTTGGGAATCACGATCGGCTGGCCGCACTCCACCGTGGCGATCACCGAGTTGGTCGTTCCTAGGTCGATGCCCACTGCTTTGGCCATCTCCGCTCCTCTTCGTCGTCGGTACTGTTCCTGATCGCAGCTGCTTCTGATCGGGGCTGCGTCGGCCTTCGAGGTGTTTCCCGAGCTGACCTCGGTGGCCTGGTCGGGCCCGCTCACGACCTCGGCCCTGTGTACACATCGGTCGATCGGTGGGCTGTCGGCCGGTGAGCCACCTGCGAAACCCATGCTTCGACGGCCGAAATTGAGTGTCGCGCCAAGACGGCGTACCGGTATCCCCCGATCGCGTGGTCTTGATCCGTCACAGGGGAGGATTGCTACTGGCGGGCACCTCGGAGCGCCGTCCCCAGGTACTCATGGGTCGCCACCGTGCGTGAGGCTCGGCAACCGATGAACACGAAGAGTGCTCGGGCCCCCAACGGTGAACCTGGGCGAGGAAGGACTACGCGTCTCGGTGATGCCGGAGTCGTGGTGGGCGGATGAGGCTACGAGGGCACCTGTTGGAATGAGGTCCGGTGGTAGGCACAGCTGACAGCGGTAGGACCAGGCTTTCGGCGGACGTGGTGACTTGCCTCGTCTGCGGTCGCAAGAACCGCCTTCCCAAGGCGGCATCGGGGATTCCCCGGTGCGGTCACTGCCAGTCCGCACTGCCGTGGATCACCGAGGCCGACGATGTGACCTTCGCGGACGTGGTCGAGAGATCGGCTATCCCTGTCTTGGTCGACTTCTGGGCAACGTGGTGCGGTCCCTGCCGAACGGTCAGCCCCGATCTCGAGCAGCTGGCCCGGGAGCGACCCGGCCTCTTGAAGTTGGTCAAGGTGAACGTCGACCAAGCACCCCAGCTGTCCAGCAGGTTCACCGTTCATGCCATCCCGACCCTCATGTTGGTGGATGGCGGCAAGGTGGTCAGTCGTCGCACAGGAGCAGCACCGGGACGGGTGCTCGGCCAATGGGTCGATGACGAATTCGAGCTCGAGCCACACTGACATCGCTCGACCGAACGCCCAGGCCGGTCACGATGTGGAGCACCTCATGACAGATCCTGGACCAGAGCAATCAGAGGCACCCGAAGGTGGTGCGCTCGGGCTGGCGGTGGAAGCCCCGGCAGAGGTCTCGGACCGGCGCCCGCACCACGACCTCAAGCACCTCGTGTTCATCGGGATGCCTGGATCAGGCAAGAGCACGCAGGCCGGTCGATTGGCCGCCCATCTCGGCATACC
Organism: uncultured Acidimicrobiaceae bacterium; assembly: GCA_963781305.1. Classification (GTDB taxonomy): domain Bacteria; phylum Actinomycetota; class Acidimicrobiia; order Acidimicrobiales; family RAAP-2; genus DASXMT01. The sequence goes on along the minus strand of CAWAFL010000001.1, from coordinate 997,686 downwards.
CCACGTCGAGGCCGGAGACCTGGTCCGGCAGGAAGCGATGGAGCACACGCCCTTGGGGGAGTCGGCCAACAGGGACATGCAGCAGGGTGATCTTGTTCCCGATGAGGTGATGGTGGCCGTGATGCTGCCCCGACTGACTTCCGAGCTCGCCAGGGGGTACGTGCTCGACGGGTTCCCCCGAAATCTGGTTCAAGCCCTTGCTCTCGAGCACACGTCACGGGTCCCGGGAGCGACGGTGGATGCCACGATCTACCTGGATGTGGCAGTCAACGAGGTTCGTCGGCGACTGGCGCAGCGCTCCGTCGGTCAGGGTCGAGACGATGACGGGCTCCCGATCGTGGAGCACCGTCTGCGCGTGTTCAAGGACCAGACACGTCCCCTGCTGAAGTACTACTCGCTCCGACGACGTCTCGTCACCGTCAACGCCGGGCGCGCTGTCGACGAGGTCTTTCTCGATGTCCTGTCCGGCCTGGATCAGTTTGTCACCGAACGAACGCAGATGGAGAAGTGAGCCGCGAGATTACGCGGCTATGTGATACACGACCGGCGCTGCCGCGAACAAGATGACGTGTGCCTGTTCGTCAGCAATGGTGTTGGCCAACGATGCGGCGTTCCTTCTGGGTTCGTGCCGCCGGCCTGGTGTTGCCGGCTGACCGCCACCCGGGCCCCTCACCGAACCGCCGAAGTGGCCCACACCGCCGGCGCCTCCGCCCTGACTAGGAAGACGAGCAGGCGGTTCTGCATCTACGCATCGCCGATCGAGGCTCGATGTCGAGGCTGCAACAACGAGTTCTACCTCTACGAGCTGGTCGATAGACAAGACGGCTCCTGCCCTCGCTGCTCGACGTTGCTGAGTCCCGATTGGACTCCTGCGCTCCTGGAAGAAGCAGGACGTGCTGACAGTGCCCAAGAGCTGTTGGTCAGGTCGCTTCACCGGCCTACGTCGGAATTCCCGGAAACTTCGAATTACTGCCGCATTCCGTCCTACGCAATCTGTTCGAAGAGGTCGGATGGGAAGAGGACCTGGCCAGAGAGGCAAAGGTGATGAGCGAAGAACTGCAACGAATCCAAGAGGAGCTTCATTCGTCGGAGAGCCCAGCCTCCATAAGCGAGCGTGAGGGGCTGGCGAGGCGGCTGCGGATGTTGGCCGTGCAACTCCGACGGTTGGGCCGCATGCGCCCAGAGCTCGGGACCAATGATCAGGGCGCCACGGCACAGCCAGGCGCCGAACAGGCGGCGGACGGTCTCGAGACCCTAGCCGGCAACCTCAACAACGGCTCCGTCAGCGCAATGGAGATCGGAGAGAGCCTCGGCGCAGCCGTGCGGGCCGCATGCCAGCCGTCGCACGTGGGCCACGCGATGCGGGCCGATCAGTAGCCCGTTGGTTGGCCAGGGGTGGTGGTTCGGGCTGCCCTGAGTCGCCCCCCGCAACGTTCAGATGGTCGTTAGGTCCACTCCATGGGGCGGCGCGCTCGCTCCAATAGGCCTGTGGATCGAGAGCAAGAGTGGCGAACTGATCGGTATCCGGCGGCAAGGCCGTGTCGAGCGCGGCCAGGTTCGAGTGCAGCTGGGGCACCGTCGCTGCTCCGAGGAGCACGATGTCGGCCCAGGGCGGGGCCAGTACGCTGGCCAACGTGGTCACGTCGGGACGTGGCACGTGGCCCCCTCCCGCCGGTCCTGGTACGCGAATGCTTGTTGGCCAGGGCAAGTTCTTCTCGACGATCACCGTCGCAGCCCGCGGCTTTCGCGTCAGCCAGCGCCGGAGCGGCTGAGTCTCTGATAGGTTCCAGGTGGGCTTGGACGGGCGGAGAACAGCGGCGGGCCATCGATGTCTATCGACAGGCGCCCGGAGGAGGGGCGTCCGATCGGACTCGGACCCCGCCACGCTTAATGCCGAGAGGCACGCCAAGCCGGGCCAGCGCTCCGCCGGTCCTGGCGCTCATCCGAAGGTCACCCCGGACTCCAGGGTGGCCGAATCGACCTGGTACAGCCGGAGCCAAGGTCCGAGCAACGCCTCCGTCTCCCGCCATTGGCGAGCCAGGGCGGCAGCGGGAGCGGGCTCCGACCTCCAGGTACCTCTGCGTTCACCTTCCAGTCGGCGGTGCAGGCACAACCCCGACTTTGACGACACGGTGACCTGGTCAGGCTCAATGCCATGGTGGTCTAACTAGCGGACAGGAACTGCTCGGCTCGGCCGTAGGAACGGGCGGTGTCGAACCATCGGATCCCACCCTGCCATGCGGCGTCGCACACGTCGTGGCCCGCCTGCCTCTGCAGGGCCTCTATCGACCGGTCCGGCGCCCATGGCCTCACTGTGGTCGATGGTGCAGCACCCCGTACTCCCTGCTGAAAGCGGCCAAGCCCAGCCCCAGAGACAGCCAACGCCCAGACAGTTCCCACTCGCCGCATCCCCGCCAGCCAACCCATCAAGCTCGCAACTCCCCGCCGAAGACCTACCTGGATCCGACGACGTCATCGATACCATCGGCGCCCGAAGTCGGGTTCTGTCCTAGTCCTTCTTGACCTTCTTCATGGAGCCGTACCCGCGCTCCATGGCCGCCACGATGATGGTCTCGAAGTCCTTGTCGGTCAGCACGCGCGGGGTTCCCATGGAGGAGGCACGCCAGTACAACTCGGCCAGCCATTCGAGGAGCTCGAGGCGCTCCACGGCCTGATCCATGGTGCTGCCGTAGGCGATGGAGCCGTGGTTCTGCATCATGGCCGCGTTGCGCCCCTGGAGTGCCTCGATGACGTTGTCCGCCAGCTCCTGGGAGCCGAAGGTGGCGTAGGCCGCGGTCCGGGGAGCGCCCCCAGCCCCAGGCAGCTGTAGTGCAGCGGCGGCAGCTCGTCGTGAGTGCACGAGAGCGCGGTGGAGGCCATGGCGTGGGCATGGGTGATGGCCAGGGCATTGGTGGCGGCGTAGATGCCGGTGTGCAGCGGCACCTCCGACGTGGGGGCGAGGTCCCCGTCCACGATCTCCCCGTCGAGGTCGATGACCGTGACCATCTCGGCCGTCACCGTGCCCAGGTCGGCCCCGGTGGGGTGACCGCGATCAGGTCCCCCTGCCGGGCGGAGATGTTGCCCGCGGTGCCGATGACGAGCCCCTTCTCGGCCAGATGGCGGCTGGCGCTGGCCACGGCCTCTCGTTCTTCCGCCAAGAGCAGTTCGCTCATTCCTGGTCCTCTCCGAAACGTTGACCATGCCTGTTTACCATCGCCGCACGAGGTCTGCTCCGTGATGTGGGCGTCGATGACCCCAAGCTGCCGTCAGGTCGGGTTCCTATAGTTCCGACCGATGTCAAGGACGGGGGCACGTTCATCGGTTCCACTGGCGACCCGCGGCACCCGAATGGTGTCAGCGGAGCTTGGCCTGCAGCCGTGGCTACGCGTCCACGCAACGGTGACGTGTCCCGTGACGTCAATGGGCAGCCGAGTGGCGACGGTCCACCGGGGCGACCCCTCTCGAGTAGTTCACCGATCCGGTCGACTGCCAACTGATAGCGGACCACCCTGCCGTCACGTATGGGCCTCACCATGCTGGCGGCACGCAAGATCCTGAGAGCCTGCGACACCGTCGTGTCGTGCATGTCGCCGGCGACGGCCAAGTCCGACACGCTCATCGGCCCGGCGTGGTTGATCGCCGAGTAACAGGGTCAGGCGGGTGGGATCACCAAGAAGCAAGAACCGGGCCGCCTCTCGTGCCACCGACGTCGGGTCGCCGATGCCGCCGATGGCGTCACAGACCCGCTCGTCCTCGATGATGCGATCGGTGGACCGTCCTGGGGGCACGAGATGCATGCCCACAGCTTGGCACAACCAAGGTATTCACCTAGTCATCTGCTGAGGTTTGACAGTGAATAGGGGGGCACGTACCTTGTGTCCACTCCGCTCAACCGGACGGAGTGGTGCACGGGAAGCGAAGTTCGGTGAGATCCCGACGCTGTCCCGCAACGGTGAAGCCCCCTCGTGGGGACAAGCCCGGCCGACTGCTGTGCATCGACGACCAGGTCCTCGGAGAAGGACGGTTCGTGTACCGCCAGGACTGGCGGTACCGCGATCCAGCCTCTCCTCGGGGACAGTCCCGAGGAGGACGGCACGTGGGATCCAGGCTGGGTCAGCTCCGAATGGTCGGACGCTCCCTGACGCGGGCAGAGCGTTGGCGGCTGGGGGGCATGGGCCTCGTGATCATCGCCGTCAACCTGGCCGGGTGGGGTCTGTTCATCACCGAGGTGCTTCCCAGCCATTTTCACTTCAAAGGGCTGGGGATTGGGATCGGTCTGGGTATCACGGCCTGGACACTGGGGGATGCGCCACGCGTTCGACGCCGACCACATCTCCGCCATCGACAACGTGACCCGCAAGCTGATGGCTGATGGCAAGCGTCCGCTGGGAACCGGGTTCTTTTTCGCCATTGGCCATTCGACCATCATCGTCATCGTCGGAGTCGGGATTGTCCATCGCGGCCAAGGCCGTCTTCGGGGCCATCGTCAATCCCAACTCCACCTACGAGAGCGTCGGCGGCGTCGCTCGGCACCTCGATGGCCGCCGGCTTCCTGTACCTGATCGCCCCTGCTGAACATCATCGTCCTGGCCGGGATCGTCAAGGTCTTCCGGGACATGCGCCGCGGCATGTTCGACGAAGAGGAGCTCGAGACGCCAGCTCCAGTCCCGCGGCCTCATGTACCGGTTCTTCGGCCGGTTCATGCGCTCCATCAACCACACGTGGCAGATGTTCTTCGTCGGCCTCGTCTTCGGCATCGGGTTCGACACGGCCACCGAAGTCGTGCTGCTGTCGGCGACCGCCGGCGGCCGCTACCGAGGGGCTTGCCCTGGTACGCCGTGCTCGACGCATGCCGCTGCTGTTCGCCGGGGGCATGACGCTTCTTCGACAGCATCGACGGGCTGCTTCATGAACTTCGCCTACGGCTGGGCCTTCGCCCGACCCGTGCGCAAGGTCTATTACAACCTGGTCATCACCGGGCTGTCCATCGCCGCTGCCTTCATCATCGGCACCATTGAGATCATCGGAGTGTTGACCAGCGAACTGCATCTCCATGGCTGGTTCTGGGACACGGTGGCCAACTTTGACATCAACAAGGCCGGAATCATCATGGTCGGGCTCTTCCTGGTCATCTGGGTGATAGCCGTGGCGGTGTGGAAGTACGGCAACGTGGAGCACCGATGGGAGAGAGCAGCCGAGGCAGCGCGGGGTGTCCAGGGGCCGCTTGTAGCCCGATCGCCGCACTGCTCGACGCGGATCCGGACCCCGCCCCTAAGGTGGGGATCCTTGAGCTACCGGTCGATTTCGGATGGAGGGCCTGGGCCGAGGTGGTGGCGGCCGACCCGATACCAGAGGAAGAGCCCCACCAAGCCGACCAGCAGCCACGGGAAGTGGATGAGTGAAAGGTCGAGCCGGCGCGGCCGCCACCAGAGCGACGAGGAGGACGAAGGGGACCAGCCGTCGCCGACGGCGCGGGTCGGGCGCGGGTTCGGTCGCCAGCGGGGGGAGGTCGTCGAACAGGCCGGCCAGGTCGCCCCTTCGTCGCCCCCATGGCCCGCTCGAGCCGCGCCTTGAACTCGGCCTGGTCGAGCCGACCCTCGGCGAAGTGGCGGGCCAGCTTGTCGGCCACCTCGTTGCGTTCGGCGTCGGAAGCGTGTGGAGATCGGCGGGCCGTCCGGCGGACGTAGGCCGGATAGACGGGATCCCATCGGTAGCGCATGGTCTGTCCTCTCGGATCGGTCGGGTGGCGTCGGTGGTCAGCGGGCCCGCTCGCGGGCCAGGAGATCCTCGGCCACCGAGCACGGGTCTCCTCCTCGGGGATGAGCAGCCAGCCGGCCAGGTAGAGGGGGACGGCCAGGCCGCCGAGGAGGGCCAGGACGACGAACCCGATCCGCACCAGGGTGGGATCGATGTCGAAGTAGTCGGCCAACCCCGAGGCGACGCCGGCCAGCATCCGGCCCTGCCGGCACCGGTAGAGATGTGGTCGGGGACCGCCGACGGGCCCGGATCCGCTCCCGGGGATCGGCCGGTGGGCGGTGGGGTGCTGGGAGGGGAGGTGTCCATGGGGCCAGCCTGCGGGGCCGGGGGGGAACGGAATCCGGCATGACCCTGGTCCGACCCTGATCCGGCCCACCGGTCAGGGACATCCCTGATGGCCCCGGGCACCGGGGCGCGCGATCATCTGGTATCGCCGAATTCACCGACACCGGGGTGAATGTGCCCACCACGCCCGACCCAGAACCACCAGCCGACCCGAACCGCCCCCCGTGCGGAGCACGGGCGTGGCACCCGGCGTGGGGTCAGCGGGGGTGGAAGGCCACCGGCACCGGGGCCGGGGCCATCGGCACCTGCGCCTGCGGGGCCCGATCCGCCGGAGCTCGGACGCTCCGGGTGCTGGCCGGGGTGTGCGGAGGCCTCTCCCAGGCCACCGGCATCGACGTCACCCTCATCCGGATCGGGTTCGTCCTGCTGTCCCTGGGCAGCGGCATCGGCATCCCCGTCTACGCGCTGGCCTGGCTCCTCCTCCCGCTCGCAGGGCGAGACCACCACCATCTTCTCCCGGGCCGTCAACGACCGCCGGGGCATCAGGCTGGTCATCGCCCTCCTCCCCGTGCTGGTGGTGGTCCAGATCGTCGCCGCACCCTGGCACATCGGCTACGTCGGCTCGTTCAGCTGGCCGGTCTTCCTGGCCGCCGGCACCGCCATCCTCATCCGGCGCAACGCCAGTGAGGGCGAGAAGGTGTGGATCAACGCCGACCTGGTGCCCATGCTCCACTCCGGCGGCGAACGGCAGCCGCGGTGGGCCCTGGTGGCCCGCATCGCCGCCGGCGCCGCTCGGCGTCGTCGGGCTGCTCATCCTCGTCTGGGCCACCCCAGCACGGCGCGGCCCTGCGGCCGGTCGGCGGTGCCCTGCTGGTCATCGCGGCCATCGTGGTCGTCTTCGGGCCGTGGTGGCTGTCGCTGGTCGCGCGACCTGATGTCGGAGCGCCAGGCCCGGGCCCGGGCCGAGGAGCGGGCCCGAGATGGCGGCCCACGTCCACGACTCGGTCCTCCAGACCCTGGCCCTCATCCAGCGCTCGGCCGACGATCCCCAGCACGTGGTGCGCCTGGCCCGGGCCCAGGAGCGCGAGCTCCGCTCGTGGCTGTTCGAGGGCCGGCCGCCGGGCACCATCGGCGAGGAGGCGTCCACGCTGGCCGAGGGGATCGACGTGCTCCAGCGCCAGATCGAGGCCGATCACGGCATCACCGTCCAGGTCGTGGTGGTCGGCGACTGCCCACTCGACGACGGGTTGCGGGCGCTGCTCGACGCATCCCGGGAGGCCACCGTCAACGCGGCCAAGTGGTCGGGCGCGCCCCAGGTCTCGTTCTACGGCGAGGTCGACCGTGACGCGGTCATGATCTACGTCCGCGACCGCGGCCAGGGATTCGACCCCGAGGCCGTGCCCGAGGACCGCCAGGGCATCGCCCAGTCGATCCGGGAGCGCATGGCCCGCGTTCGGCGGATCGGTGGTCATCCGGTCCGCACCCGGCGACGGCGCCGAGGTCGAGCTGTCCATGCCCCGACGCGAGCTGGTCACGTGAGCGAGCCAGGGGGCCGGCCGCGGATCTTCCTGGTCGACGACCACGCCATGTTCCGGTCCGGGGTGCGGGCCGAGCTGGGCGAGGCCGTCGAGGTGGTGGGCGAGGCCGACGAGGTCGATGCCGCCGTCGAGCTCATCAACGAGCGGGTCCCCGACGTCGTCCTCCTCGATGTCCACCTTCCCGGCGGTGGCGGCCAGGCCGTCCTCGGGGCGTGATACCCCACCACCCCGAGGTCCAGTTCCTCGCCCTCTCGGTGTCCGATGCCCCCGAGGACGTGATCGCGGTCATCCGGGCCGGGGCCCGGGGCTACGTGACCAAGACCATCTCGGGTGGCGAGCTCCTCCAGGCCGTGTACCGGGTCGGGGCGGGCGACGCCGTGTTCTCGCCCCGCCTGGCCGGCTTCGTCCTCGACGCCTTCGCCGGTGGCGCCGGGGGCCTCGTCCCCGGGCTCGACCCCGAGCTCGACCAGCTCTCGCCCCGGGAGCGGGAGGTGCTGCGCCTGATCGCCCGCGGGTACACCTACAAGGAGGTGGCCCGCGACCTGACCATCTCGGCCAAGACGGTGGAGTCCCACGTCTCGTCGGTGCTGCGCAAGCTCCAGCTCTCCACCCGGCACGAGCTCACCAAGTGGGCCACCGACCGCCGGCTGGTCTAGGGAATCGCGGCCATGGTGCTGGCCGCCTGCCATCATCTCCCTAGCTTGGGCCCCTACTCAGGCGCCCGGTACCGGTGCCCGACTGTGCCATCCGGGTGGCCAGGGCTTGGTTGTCGAGCCATCGACCCGCCTTGACCTTGTGCTCTTCTGTGGCCGCGTGCCGGGCTACTCGTCTCCCCCGTCCGAAAGCCACAGCGACGGCAGACTGTCATCCGGCCGTTGGTCTCCGGAGCATGGTCCTCGTCAAGCTGGATGCTCAATAGTGATACGTCAGATGGAGCCATCAGGTCTCCCTTGATCAAGTGGTCCACCTCAAGCATGGCAGGTTGGAGCCCGCTTCCCTCCAGACCGGAACGGGGTGAGTCCGAGGGCGCCCATGCGGCCGACGGTGACGGTCACTCCGGGATGGCTTGGGCAAAGGTGAAGGCGTTGTCAGGATCCCAGTCGTGCTTGGCCTGGATGAGGCGGGGCAGGTTCTGCCCGTAGTAGGCCGTCTGCCAGCTGGGCAGCGCGGGATCGATGAAGTTCTGGTACGCCTCATCAGTGACGAATGGACCGATCGCCTCGTAGAAATCACCGACATAGGTCAGGTTGGTGTCGATCAGCTCCCGAGGATCGCTGTTGGTCCACGAGGTCCCGACCACGGCCAGCCATGAGGCGTCCCGATGCACGAATGCAGTGTCGGTTGCCGCCGGTCGATTCATCGCACCTCCCCAGGCGAACAGCGTGAACCCGACGGCAGAACTGTTGGAGCTGCCCGGCCACCTCTCGACCCAGGACATGGCTGTCTCGACGCAGGTGCTGTCGAACCCGGAGGGCCCGATATAGGCCGACTTCTCGGTGAAGGAGCCCGTGGGCACGCTGTGGGAGAAGAAGTCGAGCGCTTTCTGGTAGGGGAGCGACTCGATGACCTTCGTGGTTCGGCGCCGCCGTGCCGATGACGGGCGCCAGGAGGGCCTCTCGAAGCTCGTCGGGAGGGCCGTACGCACTGACCGAGGGCGCTCATGGACAGCGCTCCGGGATCCTTGAGCGGGGGCTGCGTTCCCGTCACGTCGAGTCCGATCCGGGCGGAGAGCCCATCGGGGGCTCCGGCCATGAGCTGGTCGAAGGCGGTCATGACCGTGGGCGCCTGGTCCCATGTCCAGCGGAGCTTGTAGACGGACAGCTCTCCGACTGGCGTGGTGACCACGGTGTAGTCCAGGTTCACCCCGAAGTTTCCGCCGCGCCACCCCGCAGGGCCCAGAAATCACTGTTGGTGTCGGCGTCGGCGGTCACCACCTTCCCCTCGGCGGTGACCATCTGGGTTCGGACCAGCTTGTCCACGGCCAGGCCCAGCTGCCGGGAGTTGAAGCCGAAGCCACCTCCGAGCATGTAGCCCCCGATGCCCACCGACGGACAACGCCCGGTTGGGACCATCAGGCCGTGGCGGGGGAGCAGCCCGATGAGCTGCCTGTTGAGGGCCCCGCTCTGCAGCGTGGCCGTGCCGGTGACTGGGCCCAGGGTCCCCCCGTGCATCTCCTTGAGGCTGATCAACAGCCCGGTGGTGGTCGAGAAGCCGCCGTAGCTGTGTCCTCCTGATCGGACTGCGAAGGGGACGTGGTGACTGCGGCCCACAGAATGCATTGGCTGACGTCGCTGCTCCCCTGGCATATGGCGATCCCCTGGGGCAGGACGCCGGAGTACCGGGCGTTGTACGGCCGGGCCATTGCCCGATATCGGGATCGGCAAGCCGGAGCAACGAGCCCTTGAAGTGCCGCTCCAGCTCTTGCCAGATATCAGGTCTGGCAGAAGACGGTGTCAGCAGGCGGCCAGTGACGTACCGGCGACTGCGGCACTGGCTAACACGGTGGCCGACTTGAGGAAACGACGCCGATCGATCGCCTCGTCCCAAGCCACCGCCGCAGCGTACTGTCACGCTTTCGACCGCCCTGACGACGCCAGCGGTTTGCCAAGCCGAGGGCAGCCGAAGCCGAAGTGCCCGCCGGCCACGACAGCCAGTACTCCACGACAGCCAGTACTACGGAGTCGACTACGACTACAGCCAAGGCATTGTGGATCCGGAGCACTGTGGTGCGATCCCGGTGCCTGCGGGGAACCCCGATGCACCTCATCGCACCGTGATGAGGTCCCATGCCCTGTGGCTGTTCGTCCTGAACAGTGAATCGAGGCAGCGTGAAGGCCCGGAATACAGCGCACTGGTGGTCAACTGGCCCATTTCCCCAGTTCAGGCCGCCTCGTGCCCATTAGCTACCTACCGGTAGGTAGACACGGACCCACAAGGTCGGTCGGTCACACCCGTTGTACAGATGTGGCCCTTGTTCGCGCTGGGTCACATCGGGCAACGGGGGTGCGCCAGACCAGGAACGGACGACTCAGGAGGGCGGGCAATGGACGAAGGCGCGATTGAACCGCTCGAGCCGTGGGACCACTCGTGGCCAGCGGAGATCATGGAGGTGTTGAAGGCCACCTGGGACGTTGTCGGGGAGGACGGCGATGAGGCGGACTTGGTCGATCGTCTCGTCTTGAACGGAGAATCGGAGGCCCTACGGATGCTGGCCCTCATCCAGGTCAAGTCGACTCGCGTGTCCATCGCCCGGGCCACGATGATGCTCGTCTTGAAGAACCGGCCCGGATGGAAGCAGCGTTCGTGCCCGACCTGCGGGACCGTGTGCGATGAGTGTCTGGCCAACGCCGAAGACGACCTCCGGAATGCGCTGGGGCCGTGAACGCCGACAGCAGGAGAGCACGTTGCGGGGTCTGCTCGGGTTGAGCCGACCGGCCAATCGCTACGTAGTGGCGTGAGGGGATCACCGCCGATCGAGTCATGCATGTGAAGATGTGACTCGCACAAACAAAGTGGAGGACAGGTGCCCGTACGCATCGCTGTGGTCGTTGGTAATCCCAAACCGGCGTCACGGACGCTGCAGGTCGCTCTGGCCACGGCCGATCTGCTCGCCACCGTGGTCGATGAGACATCGGACCGATTGGTCGCCGACCTGGCCGAGTACGGTCCCGACCTCTTGGACTGGCAGTCGGAGCGGAGCACCCACCTCTGCGCGGAGGTCGCCGCCTCTGATCTCATCGTCGTGGCGTCCCCCACCTACAAGGCGACCTACACGGGACTGCTGAAGTTGTTCTTCGACCGGTACGGCAACCGGGCGCTCGAAGGGCGACTGGCTGTGCCCGTGATGACCGGGGCTTCACCCGTCCACGCCCTGGCCCCCGAGGCCCACCTCCGCCCGCTGCTCGTCGAGCTGGGAGCGGCGCTGCCCACCCGTGCCCTGTACGTCACCGAGCCGGAGATGGTCGACCTCGCGCCGAGCCTCGATGCCTGGGGTCTCAGCGCCTTGCCCGACATCGCCCGCTTCTTCCCTCAGTGACGAGAGAGAGCGAGATGGGAGCCAGCGGTCCGACCGGCCCCGTGGCACGGCCCGTAGGATGCGCCGGTGGCCGGAGGTAACGGGAACGACGAACCAATCGGCTCGGCGCCGTACCTGACCTCGAGGCTGCAGGGGTTCGGGGTCACCGTCTTCGCCGAGATGTCGGCGCTGGCCGAGCGGACGGGGGCGATCAACCTCGGCCAGGGCTTCCCGGATGAGGACGGACCGGCGGTCATGATCGATGCCGCGGTCAAGGCCATGCGGGACGGGCGCAACCAGTACCCGCCCGGGCCGGGGATCCCCGAGCTGCGTCAGGCCATTTCGGCCCATCAGCAACGGTTCTACGGTTTGGCCTACGACCCCGACACCGAGGTGCTGGTAACGGCGGGAGCCACCGAGGCCATCGCCGCCGCCGCCCTGGCCCTGTGCGAACCCGGCGACGAAGTGGTGATGTTCGAGCCGTACTACGACTCCTACGCCCCGGCCGTGGCCATGGCCGGAGCCCGACGTCGGGTGGTGCCGCTTCGACCCCCGAGGTGGGGCTTCGACCTCGAGGAGTTCGCTGCCGCCGTCACCCCCACAACCCGTCTGGTACTGCTCAACTCGCCCCACAACCCGACCGGCAAGGTGTTCGACCCTGACGAACTGGCGGCCATTGCCCGGGTCTGCGTCGAGGCCGACGTGCTGGTCGTCACCGACGAGGTCTACGAGCACCTGGTGTTCGAGGGGCGTCACCTGCCGCTGGCCTCGTTTCCGGGGATGCGCGAGCGGACCATCACCATTTCGAGCGCGGGGAAGACCTTCTCGTTCACGGGTTGGAAGATCGGCTGGGCCTGCGGTCCGGCCCCACTGGTGGCCGCCGTGCGGACGGCCAAGCAGTTCTTGACCTACGTGAGCGGTGCCCCGTTCCAACCGGCGGTGGCTGTCGGCCTGGGGCTGCCTGATCAGTTCTTCGCTGGTGCGGCGGCAGACCTAGCTGCCCGGCGCGACCGTCTCTGTGTCGGGTTGGACGATGCCGGGTTCGACGTCCTGCGCCCGGCTGCTACCTACTTCGCCATGACCGACATTCACCCCTTCGGCCAGGAGGACGGGGCGGCCTTTTGTCGTCAGCTCCCCGAGCGCTGCGGGGTGGTGGCGATACCGGCGTCGTTGCTCTACGACGACAAAGCGGCCGGGCGGTCGCTGGTCCGCTTCGCCTTCTGCAAGCGCCCTGAGGTCATAGACGACGCCATAGCGCGGCTGCGCACGCTCGCCGTCGGGTGACCCCGGGCCGCCGCGCCGACCTACTGGATCACGCAGCTCGGGGGTGGGCTGCCCTTGTGCGTCGGCACCGGCGTGGCCGGGAAGGCCGTCGCCAGGGCGTTGGCGAAGTCGGCCGACCGTTGCACCGAGCCGGCCGAGGAGTAGTGGATCCCGTCGGAGATGAACCAGCCCGGCTGGGCCACAGACGCCCAGTCGTAGATGCGCATGTTGGGGTACGCCGGGCAGGCGGCCACCAGAGCGGCGTTCCACGCCTGCATGTTGGCGTTGGCGTAGTACCCGCTGGTGAGGAGCGAGACGACGTTGACCCACATCACCGGCTGGTTGCCGATGATCGACATGATCTTCTGGATGCGGGCCGCCGCGCCGGTGTTGGATCCGACGGCGATGTCGGCGGCGTCGTTGGTGCCCAGCGCCAGCACCCAGCACCCGTGGTACCCCTGGGAGATGAGCTGCTGGGCCACCTGGTCGCCGTTGGGCTGGCCGTCGACCATCTCCGGGCCGGTGGAGCGGGCCCCGGAGATCTGCAAGTTCACCGTGCTGGCCCCGACCCGGCCGTACTGGGCCGGCAATTGCTCGGGGGGACTGATGTACGTGTCGTCGACGAGGCTCTCGGAGGTGGAGTCGCCGACGTGGACGACGGAGGTGCAGCTGCTCATTGGAGCCGGTGGAACAGCAGTGGTCGACGTGGCCCCTCCCGCCGTCGTCGTGGTGGTGGTGGTGGGAACGTGGACGTGCCGGGTGCCCGACACCACCCGGGTCAGGCTCTGGTTCGGCGGAATGGCGGTGGTCAAGGTGTTGACCGGGGCAGTGGGGATCAAGCCGATCAGAGCCACGACGGTGACGGCCAGCCCGACCACGGCGGCGATCACCGCCGGGCGGGTGGCGCCGGACTCGGTGACGATCTGCCCCCCCCTCGCCGACCGCAGCTGCTTCCACCACCGGCCCAGGGCGCCGTGGCGGATGGGCGACTCGATGAACTTCCAGGACAGCGCGGCGATGCCCACGATGGCCGCCACCTGGAGCAGGACCCGCACCTTGTCGACGCCGTGGGTCACTGTGGGCGTGGTGAGCACGATGATGGGGTAGTGCCACAGGTAGATGGCGTAGGACCACAGCCCTATCCATCGCAGCGGCCCCCAACCGAGCGCTTTGCCCACCCATGTGGCCGGGTGGGAGGCGGCCACGATGACGAGCATGGTGGCGATGGATAGGAGCACCAAACCGCCTCGGTAAAGGAAGGCCGAGTACTGGGTTGTGCGCCACATCAACAGGGCAATCCCGACCAGGCCGACGGCCCCCAGGGCATCGAGCAGTCGGCGGGCGTTGGCCGAGACATGGCCCGTCACCTGACGGCTGGGCCAGACCATGGCCAGGGCCGCCCCGAAGAGGAGCCCGAACGCCCTGGTGTCGGTGCCGTCATAGAGACGAGTGGGATCGACGCCGGGGTGGTACAGGAGGGCCATCTCCGCCGCGGAGGCGACCGCCACAACCAGTGTCACCCCGACCAGCACGTCGCGGCGCCGGGCCATGCGATGAAGCCGGGCCCGACCCTCGCCACCCGCTCGCCGAGCCCACAACAGGCCGCCCAGGAGCAACCAGGGCCACAGCAGATAGAACTGCTCCTCGACGGCCAGGGACCACAGGTTGCCCAGCGGGGAGGGCGGACCGAACCGATCGAAGTACGACACGTGGTGGAAGATCAGCCACCAGTTGTTGGCGTACACGGCCGAGGAGAAGACGTCACCTCGGAGCGCGCCGAGCTGGGAGGGATCGCCGACGGAGACCCAAATCGACACCACGGCCAGCATCACGAACAGGGCCGGAAGCAGCCGGCGGGCTCGCCTGATCCAGAAATCGCCCAGTTGCAGCTGTCCGGACGCGCGCCATTCGCTCATGAGCAGGTCGGTGATCAGGTAGCCGCTCAACGTGAAGAAGACCGACACCCCGAGGAGGCCGCCGGGCAGGAACCCGAAACCCAGGTGGAAGACGACCACCCCGATGACGGCAACCGCCCGCAGGCCGTCCAGGCCCGGCATGTAGCGCTGGTCGCGACCCAGCGGTTCAGGCACGCAGTCGACCCTGGCCTGGTCTAGCCCCGCCTATCGAGGGGCGAGCCGTCCACGCGGTCGGGCCTCGGCCAATCCGGCCGTTCTCTCCCTCGTGCTGCAACATGCGTACCCCTCATTGTGTTTCATGTGCATCCTGTGGACCGCGCACCGTCGTGCCCACCCAGTTCTCTGCAATGGTCGATGAATCTACTGCCGACTCAGGCGGAACTGGCGTCTCCCCGTGCTCCCTCCGGTTCCGGACGTCCACGGGCTGGAGGTTCTCGTCAGGAGAATCGCCTCCAATGACTCAGCCAGCGACGAGGTGGGCCACTCGCTCGAGGGCATCGAGGTGCTGCCCGACTGAGGTGAAGCCGGCCCCCATGGTGTTCACGCTTGCGTGGCTCGCGCCGACCTCCCGCCACTGGGCGAGCCGCTCGGCCACCTCGGGCGCCCCGTTGACCCAGTTCACCCTGGTCTCCATCCCGATGGTGGCCGGATCGCGCCCGGCTTGGACGGCGGACTCATCGACGACCGCCCGCGCCGCTTCGAACCGTGGTCCCGGCTCGAACATGGGGAACCATCCGTCGGCCAGGCGCCCGACGCGCTCGAGAGCCGGTGGTGAGGCGGCGCCGAACCACACCGGGATCGGCCGCTGTACCGGCAGCGGAGCGATGCCTGCCCCCGACACATGCTCGAACTTCCCGTGATGGGTGACGCTGCGCTCGGTCCACAGGCGTCTCAGCAGGGGAACCTGCTCCTCGATGCGGCGGCCACGGGTGGAGTACTCCTGTCCCAAGGCCTCGTATTCCACTGAGTTCCATCCCAGTCCCACTCCCAGGCGGAGCCGACCGTTGCACAACAGATCGACTTCGGCCGCCTGTTTGGCCACCAGGGCGGTGGGTCGTTGGGGCAGGATCACGATCCCGGTGACCAGCTCCAGTGAGGTGATGGCGGCCAAGAACCCGAACAGCACCAGAGGCTCGTGAAACGTGCTGTCCACGTCGTAGGGACCCGGCCAGCCCTGGTGGCTGGACGGATCGGCACCGAGGACGTGGTCGTAGGCCAGGACATGGCGGTAGCCGTATTCCTCGACACTGGTGGCGTAGGTCCGCACCGCGCCCCGGTCCCCGCCGATCTCGGTCTGCGGGAACGTCACGCCGATCTGCATAGGCGGAATCTAACGGCTCTCCATTGGCCACAGGTCACGTGACCATTCCGGCCAACCGCCCGGCCCCGGCTACATCCAGGGATCGTCGGCCAGGCCCAGGTCTGGCCAGGGCCCAGCGGCGATGGGCTGGCAGTTGCCCCAGCCAATGCCACCGCCGACGCGGTCGATGACCCGGACCGCCGTGTCGCGGATCTGATGCAGCCGACGGGCCACCTCGACCGGTCGGCAGTCGTCGATGCGTTCGCCGTCGACGTGGAGCTCGCCGCGCCGTTCGCCGTGATGGTGTCCGTCGAACCCGAAGTACAGCCCGGCCCCGAGTTGGATACCGGTGTCGCCCAGCACTTCGATCTCGATCGGACGTTCGCCGCCATCGGCCATCACGGCGGTGACCGAGCCACCGAGCAGGCGGCGGTTGTCCGGATCGAACTGCAGCAACGGACGGAGGTCCACGATCGGCTCGACCCGTCCATCAGGGTGCTCGACGCTGGCGATCACCGTCTTCTGGGTGAAGCCGGGCGCCTCCACCACGGTGAAGTGGAGGTGCAACGCGTAGCGGCTGCCGTCGGGTCTCTCCATCAGCGCAGGGCACCAGATCATCATGAACCCCACGCCGGGAGGGAACGCGGTCGTGTCGCCTCGGTCCGGCGGAGGTGGACCGACGTCGTAGCGGACGCCCCAGGAATGGTCGCGGGTAGCGACCCAGGTGTCCGGCGAGATCTCGGTGCGATGGCCATCGATCTCGAGCCAGCCGGAGGCAACGCCCGTCTGGTGGTAGCGGACCAGGTCGGCTGACACGCGGAACTGATCGCGCAGGTGGGTCCGTTCCTCGAGGTGGGGTGGGACGGCGGGGGCGAATTCGATATCGAAGGCGATGGGCTGGACCTCGTTCGGCTCCAGCTGGAAGCGCACCCGTTGGAGTGGCTCGATCACCTCGTAGTGGATCGGCCCCACCGCGGTCGACGTAGGGGCCGATGAGAGGCTGCGGCTGGCGCGCACCGTGGTCTGCTCGGGCCCCCGACTGGTTGCCGCGTAGCCGTCCAGGACGTTGCGGTTCGGGTAACGGCCGAGCCCGAAGCCCAGCTGGAGGCGACCGTCACGGGCCATGGCCATGGCGCACACCTTCTCCGTCCAAGCCGGATCGCTCGTGCCCACGATGGCGAAGGTGTCAGCGATCTGGTGGGTGAGGCCCTCGTCGGCCGGGAGCAGGGCGCCGATGGGGTTGGGCATCAGGTGTCGCCTTTCTCGATAGGTTTTCCTTACACCGTGGCAAGCTAGCTGTCTGCCCGTCCGATGGCGGGAACGAGAGGGGTGGATCATGTCTCTGCCGCCAGGCCTTCGCCAGCGTACGAGGGAGGAGCTGGCCCTGCTCGTGCCCGAGTACCTTCTGGCCGGCCACTTGATCGATCGCGCCGGCATGCCCCACCTGGTCGGAGCGTTCGGCCGAGATGTCATGCGCGACATCGCCATCGAGGAGTGGATGGGAGCGAGCCCGGTCTACACCAAGCGCATGCAACGGGCGCTCCGCTTCGAGGGCGATTCGGTCGAGACCATCTTCAAGGGGATCCAGCTGGATATCGGGGCCCCTCCTCAGTTCATGGACTTCCGCTATCGAGTGGTCGACCACGACTACGGCGAGTTCTGGCTCGACCATTGCGGCGCATTGATGGATGTCGAGCCCATGGGCCCCGACTTCGTCGTGGCCATGTGCCACGACATCGAAGACCCCACCTTCGATGCCACGGCGATAGCCACCAATGCCCGGGCCCAGGTCCGCCCGATCCACCGACCACCCCGGATTCCAGCCGACCGAGCCCCGCATTGTCATTGGACGGTGACCATCGCCGACGACCACCATCCGGTGGCCATGCCCGGACCGGCCCAGACCATGGCCGAGACCCGGGCCGCCGTCGTCGAGCTCGACGCCATCGATCCTGATGATGCCGGTCGATCCGATTACCGGGGCCCGCTCCTGGCCGACCTCCAGTTTGGCGAGTGGTCGCGCTCAGCCCTGCTCCGCGTGGCCGAAGAGGTCTGTTTGCAGGGCCACCTGCTCACCCTCTCCTTCATCGCCGCGGTACGGAGGCGGGTGGCCACTGACGAGGAGGCGATCGAGTTCGCCCGGAAGCAGTTCACCGGGGTCGCCGGAGTTGCCGCCGGGCGGATCCGAGCCGCCCTCGGGTTGGGCCGCGAGCTCGATGACGTCAAAACGGTCCTCGCCCTGCATCCGGCCCTCTTGCCCTACGCCTACGTGCGATGCGAGGTGGACGGTTTCGACCGCCCGACGCTCCGGGTGGGCCGTGACACCGGAGCAGGAGCTGATGGGGCGTGGCCGGCCATGCTCGATGCCGACCACCTGGGGCCGCTGAACGCCATCGTGCGCGCCGTGGATGGCCGCCTGGGATGCGAGGCGCGTTCCGACCGTAGCGGCGAGTTGACCGTCGAGGTGGTGACCGATGAGACGCGGGCACCAGAGGCGGAAGAGGTGGTCCTGACCCGCTTCAGCACGGGCACCGACTTCGTGTTCGAGAACCGGGGGACCCCCGTGGAGATCCGCCGAGGTTGATCGACCGACCGGGCCGGCGTCGCCCCTGGCTCCCGAGCTACCCGACGACCCCCCTGCTACCTTGGCGGCCATGTCACCTCCCAATGGGCGCATCCGACTGGCGGTGGTCGGTGCGGGCAACATCGCCCCGGTGAACGTCAAGGGCTACCTGGAGCACGACCGCTGCGATGTGGTCGCCGTCTGCGATCCGATAGAGGAGAAGGCACGGCGCCTGGCCGACGCTTGGGACGCACCGAAGGTATTCACCGACCTGGACACGCTGCTGTCCGACCCTGACATCGACGCGGTGGAGATCCTCACCCCCACCCATCTTCACCATGACCACGTCATGGCCGCCCTGGCCGCGGGCAAGCACGTGTCGTGCCAGAAACCGGTGGCCAACACCATCGAGGATGCGCGGGAGATGGAGGCGGCCGCGGCCGAGCACGGCGTGACCCTACGCATCAGCGAGTGCTTCCGTCACTACCCGCCGCTGGTCCGGGCCAAGGAGCTGATCACCTCGGGAGCCATCGGTCCGCTGAGCAACGTGCGGATCAGGACCATCGTGGGTACGACCGACTCGCCGTTCCAGGCCGACCTGCAGCCCGAGGGCTACATCTGGCGGCTCGATCGCCGGAGCCCCGGTGGTCACCTCTTCGACGACAACGTGCACAAGTACGCCATGGCCCTCTGGTTGGCCGGCCAGGACGTCACCTCGGTACAGGCCATCGTCCGGCGCCGCAACCTCTTCCTCGAGCCGAGCGTGGCCATATTCGAGTACGAGGAGGAGCAACTGCTGGGCTCGATGGAGGTCAGCTACGCGCCGTCCATGTCCATCCGGAGCTCGTACTACGGCGCCGACGAGTTCTTCGAGATCCAAGGGGACGAGGGGTTCATCTGGGTGACGCGCTGCACCGGCGAGATGCTCGATCTCGCACCCGTCCTGCTCTTCCAAGGGAAGGACGGCAACGGATCGATGCGGGAGATCCCCGTTGACGACGCCAACTGGGGGACCGGCTTCGATCGGTCGGCGGCCCACTTCATCGACTCCTTGCTGGCCGGCACCACACCCGACATGACCGCAGACGAGGCCGTGAAGGTGCTCCAGCTGTGCTTCGCCGTGTACGAAGCGGGCAATACGGGCCAGCGGGTGGACCCCCGGACCATCACCGGCTCGGTCAGTCCGACCGGTTGGGGCGCCTGGTGATGGGGGAGGGGGGTTGGCAACCATGGCAGTGAGCGGCCTGGCCAACCTGGCGTTAAAGGTGGCCGACCTCGATGAGGCCATCTCGTTCTACGAATCCGTCGGGGGAACGACCCACGACCGGATGGTGTGGAACGGGAGCGAGCGCGCAGACGTGGATCTCGGTCCGCTCCACCTCACGCTGTTCACCAGAGCCATCTACGAGGACGCGCTCTCCCTACCCGAGGAGTGCTTCTTGCACCCCGCCCTGTTCAGCGACGACCTCGACGCCGACCTTGCCGGTCAGACGGTCATCTGGGGACCGACCGAGGTTGAGGGTCCCTTCGGCCGTCGGCGGATTGCCTTCATGGAGGCTCCAGGCAACATCCGCCTCGAGCTGATGGAACAGCTCGAAGACCCGCCCACCGGGCCGTCATGAAGCTGACCCGGATCCTGCATCACAGCGTCAACGTCGAAGGTGACCTGGCCGGCGCCGAGGACTTCTACCGCCAGCTTCTCGCTCTGGGCGACCTTCCTCGTCCCGAGATCCCCGGCATCGATGGGCACTGGTTCAGCATCGGCGATGCTCAGGTGCACCTGGTCGACGCCCCGGCCGGCCCCGGACCCATCCGGCCGGCAGGGCCGCACGTGTGCTTCGGCGTGGAGGACCTCGATGCCGCCGTGGCCGAGCTCGAAGCCCGGGGCATCGACTACACCCGGGGTGCCCAGGGGACGACTGTGCAGATCTGGATCGTGGACCCGTCGGGGAACACGATCGAGCTGCAACAGGATCCAGCCCTCACCAGGTAGGGGCCTCGCCCGGACCAGACCACCCGGGCGGCTACCAGTTCATCGGCCTGATCATGGCTGTTCCCGGGGGGCGTCGATGAGAGGACCCGACCCGGGCGCCGGTAGGCAAATGGCATCGTAAGGTCCCGGCCCGCCCGGCGCCGGCGGCGACGGGCCGCCGGCGATCCTCCACAGGTAGGCTGAGCGCCGATCGTCGAACGAAACATGGGGTAACGCTGTGAACGAGGCCTGGATCATCGATGCCTGTCGGACGCCACGAGGGATCGGCAAGGTAGGGAAGGGCGCGCTGGCGGAGATCCATCCGCAACAGCTCGGAGCAACGGTGCTCGCTGCCATTGCCGAGCGCAACGATCTCGATACCGGCGACGTGGACGATGTCATCTGGGGCACGAGCATGCAATCCGGTACCCAGGGCGGGGACATGGGTCGCATGGCCGCCCTCGACGCCGGCTACGAGGTGACGGCCAGCGGGGTCACGTTGGACCGGTTCTGTGGGTCGGGGATCACCGCGGTGAACCTGGCTGCCGGGTCGATCATCGCCGGCTTCGAAGACGTCGTGATCGCCGGCGGCGCCGAGATGATGTCCTCGTACGCGGCCAACTCCTCCGGGAACCGGACACCGTTCATGGACAATGGCAACACCCGCTTGCGCCAGCGCCATCCGCAGACCAATCAGGGTGTGGCCGCTGACGCCATCGCCACCATCGAGGGCATCGATCGCACCGCCCTCGATGAGCTGGCCGCTGAATCACAGCGTCGGGCCGAGGTCGCCATCAAGGAGGGCCGGTTCGATCGGAGCCTGGTGCCCGTCTTCCATCAGGACGGGTCGATGGCCCTCGACCGGGAGGAGTACCCCCGACCGGGAACAACGACCGAGACCCTGTCGGCCCTGCCTCCCGCATTCGAGGCCATCGCCGACATGCCCCTCGATGAGGCCGGCACCACCTACCGCGACATGGTGCTGCGCCGGTACCCCGATCTCAAGATCAACCACGTGCACCACGCCGGGAACTCGTCCGGTGTCGTCGACGGTGCCGCCGCCATCCTGTTGAGCAGCCCGGCCTACGCCTCCGCTCACGGACTCACCCCGCGGGCCCGGGTGGTGGCCATCGCCAACATCGGTGACGATCCGACCCTCATGTTGAATGCACCGGTCCCGGCAGCCCGAAAGGTGCTGGCCAAGGCGGGGCTGGGCATTGGCGACATCGACATCTTCGAGGTCAACGAGGCCTTCGCCGTCGTGGCCGAGAAGTTCATCCGGGACCTCGACGTCGACCGGGACAAGATCAACGTCAACGGGGGCAGCATCGCCCTCGGGCACCCCATCGGGGCCACGGGCAGCCTGCTCATCGGCACGGCCCTCGATGAGCTGGAGCGCCGGGACGGCCAGTTCGGCCTGATCACGATGTGCGCGGCGGGGGGCATGGCCCCAGCCGTCATCATCGAGCGCCTGTAATCGCTCGCCTGCGGCGGTGCCCGCCGCGCCCCGTCTGAGCTGGTGCTGAGCCCGCCACTGGCTGCCGAGTACCATCGTCGGGACGCAACCGCCCCTGGTGGTCACGCGTCGGGGGCACTGTGACTCGTCATCGAGCCGGGCTCGGTGCATGGACTGGTGGGCGGCGCCCACCCGAGAGAAGGAGCTGGAGTGGAGATCGAAGGCAAGAAGGCCATCATCGTGGGAGGGGCCTCGGGCATGGCCCGGGCATCGGCCGAGCTTTTGCACAAGCGGGGCGCAACGGTGGCCATCGTCGATCTCCCCACGTCGGCTGGGGCCGAGGTCGCCTCGGGCCTCGATGGGACGTTCCACGCCGTGGACGTCACTGACGACGAAGCGGTCGAGCGGGTGCTGGCCGAGGCGGTCGAAGCCCTGGGGGGCTTGCACATCGCCGTGAACACGGCCGGGGGTGGCATTGCCGCCCGCACGCTGGGCAAGAAGGGACCCCACCCGCTGGGCGACTTCCGGCAGGTCATCGAGCTCAACCTCATCGCCACCTTCAACCTGAACCGGCTCCAGGCCTTCGCCATGTCGACCAATGAACCCGAAGAGGGTGAGCGCGGCATCATCATCAACACGGCGTCGATCGCCGCCTTCGAGGGCCAGATCGGGCAGGTGGCCTACACGGCGGCCAAGGCCGGGATCGCCGGCATGGCCCTGACCATGGCCCGGGATCTGGGCAGCCTGGGCATCAGGGTCGTGGCCATCGCCCCGAGCCTGTTCACCACCGGGATCACCCAGGGCATTCCCGATGAGTTCGCCGAGGTGCTGACCAAGGACGCCGCCTTCCCCAAGCGCATGGGCAAGCCCGAGGAGTACGGCCGCCTGGTCGCGGCCATCGTGGAGAACCCGATGCTCAACGGCTCGACCATCCGCCTCGACGCCGGGCAGCGATTCGCTCCCAAATAGCGGAGCCCGACTACCAACGAGGGAACGCACGCATGTCGATCGCCAATACCGATGACCACCGCACCCTGGCCCAGACGGCGTCGGACTTCCTCCTCAAGAACGGCGCCCGCGGCGCCGCCCGGGACCTGCTCGAGGCCAAGACCGAGGGGTTGCCCGCCTTCTGGGCCGAGGTAGCCGGGCTGGGTTGGCTCGGGCTGCACATCCCCGAGGAGTACGGCGGCTCGGGCTTCGGTCTGCCCGAGCTGGTGGTGGTGGTTGAGGAGCTGGGCCGCGCCGTCGCTCCCGGCCCGTTCGTGCCCACGGTGACAGCCAGCGCCGTCATCGCCGCCACTGCGTCGTCCGACGTGAAGGCCCGCCTTCTGCCCGGGCTGGTCGACGGGTCCTCGATAGGAACGGTGGCCCTGAGCGGGGCGGTGGAGATCCGTGACGGTGTGGCCCACGGAGCGGCCGGCGTCGTGCTCAGCGGCGGTCTGGCCGATGTGGTGTTGGTGCTGGTGGGAAAGGACGTGGCCATAGTCGACCCAACGGCTGGGGGCGTGACGGTGGAGGTCCCGGCCAACCTCGATCCCACCCGGCGCTCGGCTCGGATGACCCTGGAGGGGGCGCCGGTCGAGCTCGTCGCCGGTGCCGGCCAGGTCCTGGTCGACCTGGCCCGTGTGCTTCTGGCCGCCGAAGCCACTGGGATTGCCCGGGAGTGCACGGTCCAAGCCAGCGACTATGCCAAGGTGCGCCAGCAGTTCGGGCGCCCCATCGCCACCTTCCAGGCGGTGAAGCACCATTGCGCCAACATGGCCGTGTCCGCCGAACTGGCCACCGCTGCCGTATGGGACGCGGCCCGAGCGGCGGACGCCGGCGGTGACCAGCTCACCTACACGGCGGCACTGGCCGCCACCCTCGCCGTGCCCGCCGCCGACTTGGACGCCCAGCTCAACATCCAGGTCCACGGGGGCATCGGCTTCACCTGGGAGCACGACGCCCACCTCTACCTGCGGCGGGCGACAGCCATCGAGGCCCTCATCGACGCCGGGGCAGCGGCCATCGACCTCACCGATCTGGTCCGACGAGGGGTCAGCCGGGTGCGTTCCATCGATCTCCCGCCCGAGGCCGAGCCCATCCGCGACAGCGTCCGCGCCTTCGTGGAGCGGGTGCGCAACCTCGACGGCGATGCCCAGCGCCAGGCCTTGATCGAGTCGGGCTACGTGATGCCCCACTGGCCCAAGCCCTGGGGGCGAGATGCCGGGGCCATCGAGCAGCTGGTGGTCGAGCAGGAATTCGCCGCCGCTTCGATCAGGCGCCCGGGCTACGGGATCACCGGGTGGGTCATCTTGACCTTGGTCCAGCACGCCAGCGAGGACCAGGTCGCCCGCTGGGTGCGCCCCGCTTTGAACCAGGAGGTGATCTGGTGCCAGCTGTTCAGCGAGCCCGATGCCGGTTCCGATGCCGCAGGCATCAAGACCAAGGCCACCCGGGTCGACGGCGGCTGGCTGATCAACGGCCAGAAGGTGTGGACCAGCGGGGCCCACGTGGCCAGCTTCGGCCTGGCCACGGTGCGGACCGACCCGGATGCCCCCAAGCATCAGGGCATCACCACCGTGGTCATCGATATGAAGGCCGAAGGGGTGACGGTCCGACCGCTCCGGATGGTGACCGGCAACGCCGAGTTCAACGAAATCTTCTTCGACGACGTGTTCGTCCCCGATGACGATGTGGTGGGGACCGTGAACGGCGGTTGGACGGTGGCCCGGGCCACCCTGGGGAACGAGAGCGTGAGCATCGGCGGTGGCCAAGGCGGGATGTCCCTGCCCGTCGAGGCCTTTATCGCCCCCCTCGATGCCCACCCCGAACGCTTGCCCGGTGGGGCCGGCCGCGTCGGTCGGGCCATCGCCAGTTCCCAGGCCATGGAGGTCCTGAACCTGCGCAGCGCCCATCGGGCGGTGGCCGGTGCTGATCCCGGCGCCGAGGGCAATGTGACCAAGCTCGTCCTGTCCGAGAACGGCCACGAGGCGGCAGCCATCCTCCACGCCCTGAGCGGCCCCGACGCTGCGTTCCTGGACGGGCCGGCGGCCATCTCGGGGATGATGGTGCTCATGCACCGGGCCATGTCGATTGCCGGAGGCACCTCCGAGATCAAACGCAATCAGATCGGCGAGCGGATCCTCGGGCTCCCCCGGGACCCCTTGATCAACTGATCTCGGGCGTCAGGTCCCGGCCCGCTGCTGGCGGAGGTAGGCCGCAGTGCCCTTCAGGAATTCCCCGACGTCCTGCGCCTTCGAGGCGGCGATGCCGGCAAAGTACTCAGGTACGTAGACTTGGGCCGCCCCCGCGGCCAGACCACCCAGGATGGCGTCGACGGCGACCGACACCGGTTCGGCCGGCACGGGCAGGTCGGGGACGTCGTTGTCGGGCAGGCTGAACAGGTCGGTGTCGATCACGCCGGGATAGACCACCATTACCTTGATGCCCGTCTCCCACAGGTCGACCGCCATGGCCTCGGAGAAGGCGGTCAGCGCCGCCTTGGAAGCGTCATAGGCCGCCTCGCCCGGGGCGCTCAAGGTGGCGGCGATGGAGGAGATGTTGACGATGGTGCCCGATCCCCGCTCCAGCATCTGAGGCAGGAGGGCCATGGTCAGCCGCATGGGGGACAGGTAGTTGATGTGCATGACCTGGGTGATGGTCTCGATGTCGAGGGCCGTGGTGTGCCGCCGCTTGGGAATGCCGGCGTTGTTGACCAACAGGTCGACTCCCCCGAAGGCATCGACGACATCGACGGACAATTGATCCACGGCCGACAGGTCAGCCAGGTCCACGGTCCACAGGCGGCTCTCCGGTGAGCGCTCGACGCAGCGGGCGAGGACGTCGGCCAACCGGTCGGTCCGCCGTGCGCAGATGCCCACGACGGCTCCTTGCGCGGCCAGCGCCTCGGCCAACCCGGCCCCGATACCCGAGGACGCACCGGTTACCAGTGTTCGACAGCCGGCCAAGTTCAATCCCATCGTCTACCCCCTTTTACCTTGACCTCCTGTCGGTCCTACCGGCCGGAGTCTGCGACGACTTACCTTAGGCAGATCTGAACCCCGAGGCGGCTCCGAGCCTGGTCGACCCGGTGTTGTCGTTCGGAATGCGATGGGCTCAGTGGGTGCTTGCACCGCTCTCGTGCTCGCTGAGCCATCGGCAACATATGGTGATTGCCGTGCTCGTACCGGCCGCCCTCAGGATCCTGATCATCGGCGGCACGGGCCCCACCGGCGTTCCCATCGTCAACCGGCTGGTGGCCCACGGCCACGACGTGTCGATACTCCACCGCGGCCATCACGAGCGCCCGGAGACCCCACCCGACGTCCCCCACATCCATGCCGACCCCTACGACGAGACGTCGTTGACCCAGGCGCTGGCCGGCACGTCGTGGGATGTGATCGTGGCCATGTACGGCCGACTTCGGATGATCGCCGCTGTGACCAAGGGGCTGAGCGGTCATTTCGTGTCTGTCGGAGGGGTGCCCGCCTATCGGGGCTGGACCGACGCCTGGCAGCATGACCCGCCCGGTATGCCCGTCCCCGTTGCCGAGGATGCCGACCTGGTCGAGGATCCGGCCATCGACGACAAGGGCTATCGCATCGTGCGCACCGAAGCGGCGGTGTTCGAGGCCCATCCCACCGCCACCCATTTCCGCTACCCCTATCTCTATGGGCCCTACCAACCGGTTCCACGTGAGTGGTCGGTGGTCCGGCGCATCCTCGACCACCGGCGGCAGATCATCGTGGCCGATGAGGGGCTGACCCTCCACCATCACTGCTACACCGAGAACTGTGCCGCGGCCGTGGTGCTCGGTATCGAGCATCCCGAGCGATCGTCGGGCATGGTGTGCAACGTGGGGGACGAGGAAGTGCTGACCGTGCGCCAGATGGTGGAGGTGTGCACCGAAGAGCTCGGGGCTGACCTGGAGATCGTGGCGATGCCCTACGACCTGGCCGTGCCGGCATGGCCGCTGCTGGCCCAGCCCCTCCCCACCCACCGGGTGCTCGACCTGGCCCGTCTCCATCGCCAGCTCGGCCATCGCGACGTGGTGCCCGCCCGCCAGGCCGTGGCCCGGACGGCGCGCTGGTTGGCCGACAACCCCCCGGAACGAGGGGGCATCGAGGAGCAGATACTCACCGACCCGTTCGACTACGGTGCCGAGGACGCGTTGATCGGCTCGTGGCTCGCCGCCCGCTCGCAGGTCGTCGTGCCCGACTTCGCCGTGCAACCGGCATGGGGACTGGCCTACAGCGGCCCGCACGGCCGCCCCCGCACGAACAAGGAGTTCACGGAATGACGAGGCCACTGGAAGGTATTCGCATCCTGGACCTGTCCATCGCCCTCACCGGTCCGTATGTCGCCACCCTCATGGCCGATCAGGGCGCCGAAGTCATCAAGGTCGAGCGGCCGGGCATCGGCGACATCGCCCGATGGATCGGCGTATCGGTGAACGGCATGAGCGCGCTGTACCTGATGTGCAACCGGGGAAAGCGATCGATCGCCGTCGATATCCAGACGGCCGACGGAGTGGCCATCGTGAAGGACCTGGCCAGGAGGGCTGATGTCATCCTCCAGAACTTTCGTCCTGGCGTCATGGACAGGCTCGGCCTCGGGTACGAGGCGATGCGCGAGGTAAACCCCCAGGTGGTCTACACATCGTTGTCGGGCTTTGGCGCCGAAGGCCCCTATCGTGACCGCAGCGCCTACGACACCGTCGGCCAGGCCTACGCCGGCATGGCCGCCAACCAGGCTGATCCGGCCGACGGGGTCCCGGTCTTCTTGCGGCAGACGGCGGCCGACAAGGTCACTGCCCTCTACGCTGCTCAAGCCGTCACCGCCGCCCTTTTCGCTCGGGCCATGGGTAGGGGCGGACAGCACGTCGAGCTGGCGATGATGGACGCGGTGACCTCGTTCCTGTGGGCCGACTCGGCCGGAAACGAAGTGCTCCTCGAGTCCGATCACTCGCAAAACTCGAGCTTCGTAGCTGGTTTCAGCCCTATGCGCTTCACCGACGGGTGGGGAATCGTCACTCCCACGTCGGCCGAGGACTTTGCCGGGATGTGTCGGGCCCTCGACGTCGAGGGCTGGGATGATCCGAGGATGGCGACGGTCGGGGAGCGCAACAAGAACAGGGACTACACGTCCGAGCTGGTGGACATGTGTTACGCACGGGCCGCCAACCTCACGATGGCCGAGGCCACGACGCGCTTCGAGGCCCAACGCATCCCGTTCTCCATGATCCTCTCCCCTGACGAGTTGACGCGCGATCCCCATGCCGTCGCCGTGGGGATGTTCGAGGAGCGGGATCACCACGTCGTCGGGCCCACCCGCTTTCCCCGGCATCCGGCCCAGTTCCGAGGCACCCCGGCCCACACCACCGACTCCTCACCTGCGCTAGGCCAGCACACCGACGAGATCCTCGGCGAGCTGGGCATGGTCGACCGGATTGCCGACCTGCGGGCCGCCGGCGTGGTGGCCTGAGCATCCATCCCGGCGCCGACGGCAGCTCCCGTCACCGAGCGATGGTTCAGACGGCCGTCACCGGGTAGAGCCCTCGGGCCAGGGCATCGACCAGTCGTGCGTGGTCTGCCTCGTTGTTGATGGCGTACCGCCGGGAGAACTCGGCAATGGCCCGGTCGAAGGTCTTGGCCTTGCCCAGGTAGCCGGTGATCTTGACCGCGTCGCCGGTACGGGCGTGGGAGCGAGCGAGGATCCAGGCGCACAATGCGCCGTAGTGGCTGAGGTTGTCGCGGTCCATGACCATGGGGTCGCCTTGACCCTTGAAGTCCCAGAGCTGACGGACGTAGTAGCTGTGACCGGTGCTTGGGCCTTCTGCCCAGCCCAGGAAGATGTCGCTGGCGGCCTGGATGAGCCGCTGTCCGACGACCACCCGCTTCCCATGGTGACCGAGCATCGACTCGCCCACGTACGGTTCCAACACCGATGCCTGGGCCTCTTTGGCCTGGAGGACGATGAAATCGGCATCGGGGTCATCAGGGCCGGCGAGCAGGGCGATCCAGCAACGCGTGCCCACGCTCCCCACCCCCACAACCTTGCGGGCGACATCGAGCAACCGGTACCGGTCGAACATGTACCGACGGTCGTCGGACAGTGTGGTCCGGTAACGAGCGATCAGGCCCATGGCCTCGTCAAGGTCGTGCTCGGTGCGGTCGAGGTGGACGAGCAGGGGAGGGTCGTCGATGAAGCGACGCTCGCCGTCGACGAGGTGGGTGAGCTTGCTCACGGCGCGCAGGTGGTCCTTGCGCCGTGCCCGATTGACGTAGCGCTTCACCCCGGAACGGTGCTGCACGGGAAAGTGCTCGACAACCTCTTTGATCTCGGTTCGCTCGTAGAAGAGGTCGAGCGTGTGCCACGACGCGTAGTCGGAGATGCGCTCGCGATAGGTGCGAGCCGCTGCGGTCACCACGACGTCGCAGTCGGCGCCGGACCAGCCTCGTTGGCGGGCGACAACGTGGAGGCTGGCGCAGAGGCGCTTTACGTCCCACTCCCACGGGCCGGGGACCGTTTCGTCGAAGTCGTTGATGTCGAAGACAAGGTTGCGTTCGGGGCTGGCGAAGAACCCGAAGTTGTTGACGTGGGCGTCGCCGCAGGCCTGGACGGGAATGTCCGACGTCGGTGTGGCGGCCAGGTCCATGGCCATGACGGCGGCGGCGCCCCGAAAGAAGGCGAAGGGTGACTCGGCCATGCGCTCGTAGCGGATAAGGCCCAGCTCGGCCAAGCGCGTCTCGGCCTGGGTTTCCAGGATCTCGAGGGGGTCGGCGCGATCCGAGGACGGGCTCCACTCGCCGTGGGCCGAACGCGGTATCGACGCCGCGAATTGAGCGCCCCTCCGCTCGCCGTTCATCAACCGATTGCTTGACGTCGGTGGGTGCGTCCACGAGTCGAATCCTACCGGTCGATCACGCCTGCACCCCTGAGGGACAGATACGGTGGTTCGGCAGGATCGATGACATCCCCACCGCTCGACGACCGACGGAGCACGACCCCATGGACCACACCACTGACGTGACGGGATGGGGCGCCGGCGGCATGGATGCAGTCGGCGGCCCCTCAGCATGCCCCTGCTGGTAGCTGCGCCCGACAAGTTCCGGGGTACGGCGACGGCTCGCGAGGTGGTCGGGGCCATCGAGCGGGCCGCATCGTCCCGGGGATGGTCGGTTCGCTCCGTCCCCGTCTCCGACGGAGGCGACGGCCTCCTCGAGATATTCGATGGTCCGGGCTCCCGCCTCGAGACCACGAGGGTCACCGGACCACTCGGCGAGGTGGTCGAGGCACAGTGGCGTGTGGACGGCACTCGGGCAATCGTGGAAATGTCGAGGGCTTCCGGCCTGCTCATGGTCGGTGGGGCCGATGGCAATGATCCGGTGAACGCCACCACGCGCGGCACCGGCGAGCTCATGGTGGCAGCGGCCACCGCCGTGGGCCGCGAGGGAACGGTGGTGGTGGGGCTGGGTGGGTCGGCTACCACCGACGGCGGCTGGGGGGCGATACGCGCCGTCGAGGACGCCGGCGGACTGGGCGGGGTGTCGCTGATCGGCGCCTGTGACGTGCAGACCTCCTTCATCGAAGCAGCGACGGTGTTTGCTCCCCAAAAGGGGGCAACCCCAGAACAGGTGGTGGCCTTGGAGGACCGGCTGCGGACGCTGGGTGCCCGCTATCAGGCCGACTACGGGGTGGACGTGCGTGGTATTCCCGGGGCCGGAGCGGCAGGCGGGCTCGGAGGCGCGCTGGTCGCTCTGGGGGGACGGCTCCAGTCGGGCTACGAGCTGATCGCCGAACGCGTCGGGCTCCGCCGTCACCTTGTCGGGGCGCGGATGGTGGTCACCGGCGAGGGCAGGCTCGACCGGACATCGTTCGCCGGCAAGGTGGTTGGCGGTGTGGTGCGTGACGCCTCGGCCCTCGGCGTTGACGTATTGGTGATCGCCGGTCGGGTTGCCGAGGGGGTCGAAGCCCAGGTCGACGACCGACACGTCCATGTGGTGTCCCTGGTCCAGGGGTTCGGCGAGCTTCGAGCGGTGGAGGAAACGCTGTCCTGCATCGAGATCGTGGTGCGGGAATCGCTGGATCGATTCGGGGAGGACTCCGGTCCCCGCTGAGGCTCGTCGAGGCCGCACGTGCCTGGTGCACCGAACCTGTGGCACGGTTGACCGGGTGACCGAATACGACGTCTTCTCGCGCTTCTACGACGCGGTGATGGACGACCCCGGTCCCCGGGCCGACCGGGTGGTCGAGTGGATCCAACGGTATCGCCCGCACACAACCTCTCTGCTCGAGCTGGGCTGCGGCACGGGATCGATCCTTGTTCGGCTCGACTCGGTTCCCGAGCTGACCGGCATCGACCAATCGTCGGAGATGCTGGCCCGGGCCCGGGCCAAGGTTCCCCGTGCCCGCCTGATCGAAGACGACATGAGGTCGTTCTCCCTCGAGGAGCGCTTCGACGTCGTCATCTGCGTGTTCGACAGCTTGAACCACTTGTTGTTCTTCGGAGACTGGGAGTCGATGTTCGATGCGGTCCATCGGCATCTGGCCGACGGGGGCCTGTTCATCTTCGATGTGAACACGGTGGGCGAGCTTCGCCGGTTGGGTGAGGAGCCAGCGTGGGTCGATGACTTCGACGGGGGAGTGGCGATCATCGACGTCTCGTTCGCCGAAGACGGAGAGTCCGAGGGCATCTCGGTTTGGGATGTTCGGGTGTTCGAGGAGGTCTGTCCATCGCAGTACACCCTCCACGGCGAACGAATCGGTGAGCTCGCTGTGCACCTATCCCGGATGAAGGCTGCGCTGGACGCGAACTTCGAGCTACTCGACGAGAAGAACGAACGGGGAGAGCAGCCCACCGACGACTCGGTCAAGGGCCACTTCGTCTATCGCCGCCGGCCCTGAGCTCCCTCCAGGTCATCACGGCCGCCATGGAGCACCGGCCGCCACCGTCTCTGTGTCGCGGCCCGACCTCAGGAGCTGGCCGCCCAGTGTTCCAGTGAAGCTGCCGTGCCTCACGATCTCGGACCCGTTCACCAGGACGTGCTCGATGCCCGTGCCCTCGGCATAGAGGCGGCTGGCTCCGCCGGGCATGTCGGCTCGCCTGCGCTCGGGCCCGTGGCCCACGGTGGCCGGGTCGAATACCACGAGGTCGGCCCACCATCCCTCGGCCACCCGCCCCCGGTGCTTGAGCCCGTACAGCCGGGCCGGGACGTCGGTGAGCAGGTGAATGGCCTCTTGCCAGCTCAAGAGCTCTCGCTGCCGTACGCCGTTGCCCAGTAGTGCAGTCGAGTAGATGGCCCCACACATCATGTCGAGATGAGCACCGGCGTCGGATCCACCGATGACGGTGCGCTGATCGCGCCACAGCTTCCCCCGCGCCTCCCAGTCGGCATCCGATTCGGCCATGGGAGGCCGAAGGCCGGTCCGGAGGTCGTCGGCCACCACGATGTCGAGAAGGGCATCGAAGGGCTGCTGGCCGCGTTCGGTGGCCACATCCCCCACCGTCCGGCCCTCGTAGGCTGCGTTCTCGGGGGCGAACGTCTCGTCGAGCTTCAGGCGGGACCATGTCACCAGACCGCGGAGGACGCCGGCCTCCTCCGAGTTCGCTCCCTCATCCAGGCGCCGGCGCACCTCCGGATCCCGGAGGGCGGTCAGACGCTCGGCGGTGGGGAGCGACAGCATCTCGCTCCAGCCTGGGAGGCCCTCGAGGATGGGGCTTCCCTCGAACGAGAGACGGATGCGCATGTTGTGAGGCAGGGTGAGGGCCACGACCGTGCCGCCCCGTTCTGCCGCCGTGTCCGATGCCCCTAGCTGCTTGGCGGCGCGCTCGGTGCCGGTGGCCGAGGTGCCGAGCACGTTCCAGTTCACCGGCCGGTTCGCCAGCCGGGACACTGCGGTCATCAAGCTCGTCTCCTCCTCGCTGAACCCGATGAGGCAACCCTGGACGATCATCTCGATCGTGGTTCCCGGATGGTCGGCCACCACCGCTGCCATCGCCTCGATCTCGGAGCGGGACGCCGCTCGAGAGGGAACCGGCTGTCCCTCGCCATCGTGATGGGTGTGCACCTGCGAGGTGGAGAAGCCCAGGGCTCCGCTGGCCAGTGCCGCGTGGAGCGACTCCGCCATGGCCGTGATGTGGTCTTCGGTGGCCCGCTCGGTCACGCAGTCGTCGCCCATGACCGTACGCCGCAGGGCGGAATGTCCGACCAGGAACCCGGCGTTCACCCCGATCCGGCCCTCCAGGCGGCTCAGCCATTCGCCGTACGACGTCCACGACCAGTCGAGCCCCGCTTCCAGCGCCGCCAGCGGCATCCCTTCTACCTTGGCCATCATCCGGGCCAGGTAACCGGCGTGATCCGGTCCGCTCGGTGCCAGTGAGAACCCACAGTTGCCGCCGAGCACCGTCGTGACTCCGTGTAACGGCGAAGGGCTGGCCGTGGGATCCCAGAAGAGCTGGGCGTCGTAGTGGGTGTGCAGGTCGACGAAACCCGGGGCCACCATGAGCCCATCGGCGTCGATGACCTGTCGGGCCGGCTCATCGACGGCGCCGAGGGCCACCACCCGTCCGCCGCGGACTCCCACGTCGGCCTGTCGTGGAGAGGAGCCGGTCCCGTCGACCAGCGTGCCCCCTCGGATCACCAGATCCAGCACTCGAATCCCACCCCCGATCGTCGTTGCCCGCTTGGCTCTGCGGCTGAACGACAACAACGATAGTTTCGAGCCGAGAGTACGGCGAGGGGGAGGGTCGAGGAGTTCGATGAACCAGGCCGGCATCCCTGTCCACGCGCTCCTTCCCGATCCCCAGCCGCGGGAGATCCGAGTGCCCATCATCTCGGTCGATGACCACCTGATCGAGCCGCCCGACCTGTTCGAAGGGCGGCTGCCCGGACGGTTGGCCGAGGAGGCGCCTCGCATCGTGGAGCTGGACGGCGGTCGCCAATCATGGGTGTACGAGGGAAGCCTCTATCCAAACGTCGGGCTCAACGCGGTCGTCGGACGACCGAAGGAAGACTGGAGCATGGAGCCGGCTCGCTTCGAGGACATGCGGCCGGGCTGCTACGACATCGACGCCCGGATCGCCGACATGGACTCGGCCGGTATCTGGGCCTCGCTGTGCTTCCCCTCGCTGGTGGCGGGATTCTGCGGGGCGGTCTTTTCTCGCTCGGCCGATCCCGAGCTGGGTCTGGCCTGCATCAGGGCCTGGAACGACTGGCATCTCGAGGTGTGGGCGGGTTCCTATCGGGATCGGATCATCCCGCTGCAGCTACCGTGGCTACCCGACGTCGACCTGGCTGCAGCCGAGATCCGGCGGAATGCGGAACGGGGCTTCGCCGCCGTGAGCTTTCCCGAGTTCCCCACCCATCTGGGTTTCCCTTCCATCTTCTCCGGTCACTGGGACCCCGTCCTCGCTGCCTGCGAGGAGACCGAGACGGTGGTGTGCCTCCACACCGGTTCCTCGTCATGGGTGCCGGTGGCATCGCCGGACCCCCCGTTTGAATTGTTGCCGACGCTCTTCCCGGTCAACGGGCTGGTGGCCACGGCCGAGTGGCTCTGGTCGGGAGTGCCCCTTCGATTCCCCAACCTGTCCATCGCTCTGTCCGAGGGCGGGATGGGCTGGGTCCCCATGCTGATCGATCGCGTCGACTACGTGATCACCCACTCGGCATCGGGGGTCAACAGCACGGCATGGCCGTCGCCGTTGCTGCCCAGCGAGGTGCTTCGTCGCAACTTCTGGTTCTGCAGCATCGACGACCCTTCACTTGTACCATTGCGGCACGTGATCGGAATCGAGAACATCATGGTCGAAAGCGACTATCCCCACGCCGACTCCACGTGGCCGGACACCCAAGCGGTTGTTACCGCCAGCATGGGGCACCTGCCCGAGGAGGAGCTCCAGGCCATCGCCGCCGGTAATGCAGCCCGGTTGTTCGACCACCCGCTTCCCGATGCTGACGACTGGCGGCGGCCATGAAGCCGCTGGGCGTGGACCACGTGGCCATCAACGTGGACGATGTTGCCGCCTCGGTGGCGTTCTACACGGAGGTGCTCGGGCTCTCGGTGCGGGCTGATCGACCCGACCTCGGCATAGACGGGGCGTGGCTGGATGCCGGTGGTCAGCAGGTGCACCTCCTGGAGGCGCCTATTCCACCCAACATGGGCCAGCACCTTTCCTTGCTGGTGACCAACATGGACGATGCGGTGGCGGAGATCCGGGGTCACGGTGTCGCGGTCAGCGACCCCATGGGCATCAACGACGACCGCCAGGCATTTCTCGTCGACCCGTCGGGGAACGCCATCGAGCTGCACCAGCACGGCCACCCGTAGGTCGGCTCGGCTACGATCCCACCGGTCCCTTTCACCGGGCTCGGGCCCGCCTGACCGGTACCACTACGCTGAGGCCACGGGTCGGGTCA
Source organism: uncultured Acidimicrobiaceae bacterium (assembly GCA_963781305.1). GTDB lineage: Bacteria > Actinomycetota > Acidimicrobiia > Acidimicrobiales > RAAP-2 > DASXMT01. The sequence continues at coordinate 962,221 of CAWAFL010000001.1, read as the reverse complement.
CGGCCCGGACGCAGAGCCGAGAGCCAGGGGGACAACGAGCGCATGTCAGTGTCGCCGCCATCGACCGTCGAAGACGAGCCCCTGGAATTCGATCCCTTCAGCCCCTCGTTCTTCGGAGACCCGACCGAGGTCTACCGACGGCTGCGGAACGAGGCCCCGGTCTACTTCAGCGAGAAGTACGGATTCTGGGCTCTCTCCCGGTGGGACGACGTCGCTGCGGCCCACAAGGACTATGCCGCCTTCTCCAGCGGCTACGGCACCGACCTTCATCTCCTCAGCCACCCCGAGAAGATCGCCTACAAGATGATCATCTTCATGGACCCTCCCGAGCACGACCGCATGCGGGCCCTGGTCACCAGGGTGTTCACTCCCCGCGCCGTGAGCCAGCTCGAGCCCATGGTCCGTCGGGTGATCGCCGGCTTCGCCGACGCCATCGGCGATGCCGAGCGCTTCGACCTCGTCGAGCAATGGTCCGCCCTCTTCCCCGTCGAGATCATCTCCGAGATGCTGGGCATCCCCGAGGGTGATCGTCAGGACATCCGGCTCAGGCTCGACGTCATGCTGCACCGGGACGAGGGCAGCATCAGCCCGTCTGCCGAAGCGGAGGCAGCAGGCTTGGAATCCGGCATGTACTTCTACCAGTTGGTGCAAGAGCGGAGGAAGCGTCCTGCCGACGACATGATCAGCCGCCTGATCGAGGCCGAGGTCGACCGGGGTGACGAGGGAACGAGCAGGCTGGAGGACGATGAGATTGCCGGATTCCTCTCCCTGTTGGCCGGGGCCGGGGCCGAGACCGTGACCAAGCTGGTGGGTAACGCCGCCGTCCTCTTTGCGCGCCATCCCGATCAGTGGCGCCTCGTGTCGGACGACCCCGAGCTCATCCCCGGCGCCGTCGAGGAGGTTCTCCGCTATCTGCCACCGAGTCAGTACAACGGCCGATACCTGTTGGAAGAACGGACCATCGCCGGCGTCACCATTCCCGCCCGCCAGCCGGTGCTGTTGCTCACCGGTTCGGCCACCCGGGATGGGCAGGCGTTCGCCGAGCCCGATCGCTTCGACATCACCCGTCCACCCAGCCTCGCCCTGGGCTTCGGCTACGGGGTGCACAGCTGCCTCGGTGCGGCTCTCGCCCGGATGGAGAGCCGGATCGCCATCTCCGAGATGGCGGCGCGCTGGCCCCGGTATGACATCGTCGAAGGTGGGCTGGAACGGGTGACCATGAGCAACGTCGCCGGGTATTCGCACGTGCCCGTCATCGCCCATCGCTGAGTGCGGAGAAGCTCGACCCCGACGGCGCGCCGGTCAACCCGGTTGGGCCAGCTCGGCGAGGAAAAAGGAGGCGACGTCCGACGTCAGGGTCACGATGTCGGGCTTTATGGGCGAGGATCCTGCTTGCTTGAACCCATGCCCGGCGCCTTGAACCATGATCAACCGCGCCTCGTCGTGTGCGGCGGTCAATCGGTCCACCAGCTCGATCGATTGTGGCGGCACCACGATCGAGTCCTCGGCCCCCTGGATGACGAGGAAAGGCGGTGCGCTCGGGCCCACGTAGGTGACAGGGCTGGCCGCGGCCAGTGCAGCGGTGTCGCTCCCGGGAGTCACCCCGAAGACGGTTGGGTCCACCTGCGGCGCGATGGGCGAGGACAGCCAACCCGGAGCGGCAAGGTCCGCCGGCCCGTACTCGTCGACCACGGCCTGCACCCGGCTTGATTGATCCACGTATTGCCCCACGTCGAAACCGGCGTTCGGGCCAGCCAGTCCCGCCATCGCCGCCAGCTGACCACCGGCACTCCAGCCCATGACGCCGATCCGCGACGGGTCGATGTGAAGGAATGCGGCCGAAGCTCGCAGATACCGGATCGCGCACTTGGCATCGATGATCTGCGACGGCCACGGCCACTGCGGGGCCAGCCGATACTGCACCGTGGCGAAGTCCCAGCCATGATTGACGAGATCCGACTCGACATCACCGACATGGGTCCCAGGCTGAATCGAAGGTGTCCCGAGTTCCCAGGCGCCGCCGTGGACATAGACGACGACAGGGACAGGATGCTTGGGCACGGCAGTGGGGTGGTAGAGCTGCAAGGTGAGGGCCGTGCCACCGTTGGTGCAGTAGGTCAGCGTGGACACGGTACCGGCCAGAACGGGTGCCCCTCCACACGAGGTGAGGATGACCGCCAGTGTCGCTACGGAGATGAACGGCGCCAGTACTCGATACCAAAGTCGCCGCGACATCACCCGTTGACCTCCCCCATCGTGATACCCCTCCGGATCGCACGTAACCCAATCGGTCGCCTCTGGTCGGTTCATGTCCGGTCGCTCGGCATACACTGCGGGAATGTCGCCTGAGGGGTCGAGTGGCGAACGAGGAGCGGCGGAATGACTGAGACGGCCACGGCCCCGGTGGTACCCGAACCGGTTCGAGACATGCCCCACCGCCGGGTGCTCATCATCATCGGGGCGCTGATGCTGGGGATGTTCCTGGCCGCCTTGGACCAGACCGTCGTGTCCACCGCCCTCCCCACCATCGTGGGGGACTTGCACGGCGCCTCCCATCTGAGCTGGGTGGTAACCGCCTATCTGCTCGCTTCAACCGTGTCCACGCCGCTGTGGGGAAAGCTCGGCGACATGTACGGGCGGAAGGTCTTCTTTCAGGCCGCCATCGTCATCTTCCTGGTCGGTTCGGCCCTCTCCGGCCTGAGCCAATCGATGCTCGAGCTGATCTTGTTCCGGGCGATCCAGGGCCTGGGCGGGGGGGGCCTGATGATCGGCGCCCAGACCATCGTCGGTGACATCGTCTCTCCTCGAGCACGCGGCCGGTACATGGGCCTGTTCATGGCCATGTTCGGGGTGACCACCGTCATCGGACCCCTCATCGGCGGTTTCTTCGTCGACACCATCGGTTGGCGATGGATCTTCTACATCAACATTCCCATCGGTGCGATCGCCTTGGTGGTCACGACCTTCGCCCTACCCGGAGCCTTGAGCCGGGTGCACCGGGTCATCGATTACCTGGGCACTGCCCTCGTGGCCCTGGCTGCCACCTGCCTGGTGCTGTTCACCAGCCTGGGAGGCACCTCCTATCCGTGGACCTCGCCGTTCATCATCGGCTTGGCCGTCGCCGGCGTGGTCTTCACCGTCCTCTTTCTCTGGGCGGAGCGCCGGGCGGTCGAACCGGTCATCCCCCTCCCGCTGTTCACCAACAGAGTGTTCGCCGCTTCCAGCGCCATCGGCTTCGTCGTCGGGTTCGCCATGTTCGGCGCCCTGACCTTCATTCCCCTGTTCTTCCAGGACGTGAAGGGCATCAGCCCCGTCCTGTCAGGGGTGCGGCTCTTCCCGCTCATGGGTGGACTCCTGGTCGCCTCCATCGGCTCCGGCCTGCTGGTCAGCCGGTGGGGGCGCTACAAGGTCTTTCCGGTGGTCGGCACCGGGTTGATGACGATCGGGCTCTACCTCATGTCGTTGATCGGGGTGACCACCGGGGCGTGGGCGACGGCCGCGTACATGGTGGTGTTCGGCCTGGGCCTCGGGCTGGTGCTGCAGGTGCTCACCGTGGCCGTCCAGAACGCCGTGCCCTACGAGGAGCTGGGTACCGGTACATCCGGGGTGACCTTCTTCCGCATGATCGGTGGTTCGTTCGGGACGGCGGTGTTCGGCGCCGTCTTCGCCAACATCGTGGTTCACAACATCCTGGACGCGCTGCACCTGGCCAAGGCACCCAGCGGGTTCAGCCTCAATGCCGACAACCCCTCGGCCATCCACAAGCTGCCCGCGGCCCTTCAGTCCGGTGTGGTCCACGGCATCGCCCACACCGTCTCAACCATGTTCCTCATCGGGGTTCCCATCGCCTTCGTCGCCTTCCTGTTGAGCTGGACGTTGCCGGAGATCGAACTGCGCAAGTCCATCCGCACCTCGGATCCGGCGGGGAACCTGGGTGTGCCCAAGCCCCGTACGTCGCTGGAGGAGATACGCCGGCTGCTCGACCGGGCGGCCAGCCGTGAGAACCGCAGGGAGCTCTATGGGTCGCTTGCCGCCCGGGCCGGCGTCGACCTCGAGCCGCGGGCCGTCTGGCTGCTCTACCGGCTGGCCGACCGACCGGGCTGCACCGTCGAAGAGGTGGCCGCACAGCTGAAGGTCGACCCCGAGCTCCTCCGTGACGCCGTGATCTCGTTGATTTCGGCGGGATCGGTCGAAAACGTGGATGTCACCGGGCACCACAAGCTGGTGGTCACCGCCACCGGGCGCTACGTCATCGAGAAGCTGACGGCCGCTCGCCGTGAGTCGATGACCGAGCTGTTGGAAGGGTGGGATCCCGAAACCCACGCTGAGGTGGTCGAGATGATCCGTGACCTGGCCGACGCCCTTCTGGCTGATGACGACAAGCTGGTGGCTGACGCTCGGGCCGCAGCGACGGTGTGAGCGTCAGCCCACCTCCTGGTGGCCGCAACGGAGACCCGTGAGCGGGCCGTACACCTCGTTCCGGCCCTTGTTACATTGATCCGGCCCCGGGTATCGAGTACCTATGACCGACCCCGTTCGTGCGGTTGCCTACCGGCACAGCCTCCCGATCACCGACGTCGACAGCTTGATCGATATCGAGATGCCGGCTCCTGTCCCCCGGGCTCGCGACCTACTGGTGAACGTGCGCGCCGTGTCGGTCAATCCGGTCGACGTCAAGCGGCGACGGGGGAGTGATCCCGAGGGAGATCCGACCGTACTGGGATGGGACGCAGCGGGAGTGGTCGAAGCCGTCGGCAGAGAGGTGTCGACGTTCGCGGTGGGCGACGAGGTCTACTACGCCGGGGCCATCGACCGACCCGGGACCAACTCGCAGCTCCACGTGGTCGACGAGCGAATCGTCGGGCCCAAGCCATCGACGCTCAGTTTCAGCGAAGCGGCAGCGATGCCCCTGACCGCCCTCGTGGCATGGGAGTCGCTCTTCGACCGGTGGGCGTTGACCGCCGAGAGCCGGGGCACCCTCCTCGTCGTGGGTGCTGCCGGCGGGGCCGGCTCGATGGTGGTCCAGCTGGCTCGGGCCCTCACCGAGGTGACGGTGGTGGCAACGGCCTCGACCCCGGAATCGCAGAAGTGGGTGCTGGCGCTGGGCGCCCACGACGTGGTCGATCATCATGACCTGGTCGCAGAGGTCGGCTCCGTGGCTCCCGACGGCGTGCGCTACCTGTTCTCGACCCACTCGGCCGGGAACGTCGATGCATTCGCCGACGTCCTCCTCCCCGGGGGCGACATCGTCGCCATCGATGATCCGGAGGGCCTGGATCTGATGCCGCTCAAATCCAAGAGCATCGCCTGGCACTGGGAGTTCATGTTCACCCGACCGCTCTTCTATACCGCCGACATGGCTGTCCAACACGACGCGCTCGAACGGGTGGCCCAGCTCGTCGACGCCGGTGTCCTCCGCACGACGATGACGAACGAGCTGGCGCCGTTCGACGCGGCGACCATGCGACGGGCCCACCAGCTGATCGAGAGCGGCCACACCATAGGCAAGGTCGTCGTCTCCGGATTCTGACGTGGACGACCCGTTCGACCTCAGGCGCTTCGTTCAGGCCCAGGACGCAGGGCATACCTACGACCGCGTCCTCGAAGAGCTGCGCCGTGGCCGGAAGACGAGCCACTGGATGTGGTTCGTGTTTCCCCAGATCGCCGGCCTCGGTCACAGCGCCACCTCGAGAACCTACGCCATCACATCGCTGGAGGAGGCACGGGCCTATCTGGGTCACGACGTGCTGGGCCCGAGGCTGATCGAGTGCGCCGGCCTGGTTGCTGGAGCGACCGAGGGGCGCACCGCCGAGCAGATCTTCGGGAGCGTCGACGCTCAGAAGCTGCACTCGTCCATGACGTTGTTCATGCGGGCGCAGCCCGACGATCCCGTGTTCGCGCTGGTGCTCGATCGGTACTTCGACGGCCGCCCCGATGGGGCCACCGACCGGCTGACGTAGGCACGGGTCTTCGGTCTGACCGCTATCGTGCCTGTTCTGGTCGGCTCTGTCGTCTGTTGGAGGCAGGGCTGATCCCGACCGACTCCGTGATCAAGGGGGACACCAATGACCGACCTGGCGCCTGTGGGGCGAGATAAGCCGGCGGCGGAACTGACCGTGGACGACCTGCCCACATACCCCCCGACGCTGTGGGGCCTGTTGGAGCAGCGGGCTGAGGCCACGCCGGATCGGGTGCTCTTGGAGGATGACACCGGCCGCACCATGACCGCCGCCCAGTGGCGGGACACCGCAGAGCAGGTGGCGGCGGCTCTGTACGCCCGGGGGATCACCGCCGAGACCCCGGTCAGCTGGCAGCTCCCCACCACTCATGAGGCCGCCGTGCTGTTGTTGGCCCTGGCCCGGTTGGGGGCGGTTGAGAACCCCATCATCCCCATCCTGCGCCAGCGCGAGGTCAGCTTCATCGTGGGTCAGACCGGTGCGCGGCTGTTGATCACCCCGAGCATCTGGCGCAATTTCGACTATGCCGCCCTGGCCAAGGATGTCGCCGACACCCACGGGTGCGAGACGTTGGTGATCGACCGCGGCGGCCTGCCCCTCGGCGATCCCTCGATACTGCCGCCGCCGCCGACCGGTGAGGGCGACCCGGTCAGGCACATCTTCTACTCGTCGGGCACCACTGCGGATCCCAAGGGGGCCAGGCACACCGACAGGTCGCTCATGTCCACGGCCAATGGGCCGATCCTCAACGCCAGCAGCGACGACGTCATGCCCCTGCCCTACCCGTACACCCACGTCGGGGGGTTCGCCGTCACCGTTTCCACGCTGTACACCGGATCGCGGATTCTCATGATCGAGATCTTCGACCCGGTGAAGAGCCCGCTGGTGATGTCCGAACACGGCGCCACCCGGTTGGGCAGCTCGCTGCCGTTCTTCCTCGCCTACGCCGAGGCCCAGCAGCACCACGGCTCCGAGCCGTTGTTCCCCAATCTGGTCTCGCTGTCCTCTGGCGGCGCACCCAAGCCGCCCGAGCTCTTCTACCAGATGAAGGAGATCTTCGGCGTGCCGATCCTCTCGGCCTGGGGCCTGACCGAGTTCCCCATCGCCACCGGCTCGTTCATGGACGACCTTGACGAGGACCTGGCCGTGGCCGAAGGGCGGGCCCTTCCCGGCATCGACCTCAAGATCGTGTCCCTCGACGGAGCCGTGCTGCCGCCGGGGGAGGAGGGGGAGGTCCTGGTGCGGGGTCCGCAGGCGCTCAAGGGCTACGTCGACGCCAGCTTGGATGCCGCCGCCTTCGACGATGACGGCTTCTTCCGGACCGGCGATCTGGGCGTCGTCGGGCCCCGCGGCCACCTTCGTATCACCGGGCGGACCAAGGACATCATCATCCGGAACGCGGAGAACCTGTCGGCCCTCGAGATCGAAGGTGTCGTCTACACCCACCCCAAGGTGGCCGACGTCGCCGTCATCGGCGTCCCCGATCCCCGCACCGGCGAACGGGCTTGCGCGGTGGTGGTGTTGGCCGAGGGCGAGGACACACTGACCCTGGTCGAGGTGGTGGAGCACTGCCGGTCCCACGAGCTGGCCAACCAGAAGATCCCCGAGCGTCTGGAGATCGTGGCCGAGCTGCCGCGCAATCCCATGGGGAAGATCTTGAAGCAGGAGCTCCGCAAGCAGTTCTCGACGCCGGCCTGAACCCCATCCGACCCCGAATGGCTTCGACGGACGGTCGCGAGGTAAACCTGATAACCGTGTCGCACGGATGGGTGCGGACATGGGATGCTGTCGGGGCACGAGGGGAGATGCGATGCACTGTGGAGTGATGGTTACGGGGTACAACCAGGGCGACTGGCCACGCTTGATGGCCGGCGACTACGAACGACCGCCCGACGTCCCTGACCACGTCAACATGGACATGACCCTGTACATGGGCGAGCTGGTCGAGCCCCTGGGGTTCGACTCGATCTGGGCCACCGAGCACTACGGTTCGGCCTACTCGATGCAGCCAAACCCGCTGCAATGGCTGGCCTACTGGGCCGGACGCACGTCCCGCGTCGACATGGGCACCGCGGTCATCGTCGCTCCGTGGTGGAACCCCGTGCGGTTGGCCCACGAGATCTCCATGCTCGACATCCTGCTCCAGGGCCGTCGTCTGCACCTCGGGATCGGCCGCGGAGTGGCCCCGCACGAGTACGCCTCCTTGGGCATTCCCATCGAGGAGTCGCACGCCTACTTCTACGATGTGGTGAACGCCATCCGGGCCGCCGACGGCGCCGAGCGGTTCACCTTCGATGGGCCGGTGTTCAAGATACCGCCCACCACGGTCCGGCCCCAGGCCCGCCACAAAGGCGAACTCACCACCAACATCAAGGCCGCGTTCACCACTGACAAGTCGGCTCGTCTGGCCGCGGAGAACGGCCTGGGACAGATGTTCGTCTCCGATGACGACCTGGCCGGTATGACCGACAAGGTTCGGGGGTTCAACGAGATCCGGGCCGAGCTCGGCCTGGCCCCCGACCAGCCGACCACCCTGTTGTGGATGTACTGCGCCGAGACCTCCGCAGAAGCGGAGGAGGGGTGGGAGTACTTCCGGGCCCAGCAACTTGCCGCCCAGCACCACTACTTCGAGTGGAACAATCCCGGTTTCGAAGGGGTCAAGGGCTACGAGGAGTACCTCACCCGTCAGTCCGCCGATGTCGGCGTGGCCGATGCCGCGGTGGAAAGTCGCCGCGAGACCCAGCCCATCGGCACGCCCGACGAAATCATCGACAAACTCAAGACCCTGCAGTGGGCCATCAGCTTGGAGACACTGGTGATCCACGTCTTCTACGGGGGCATGCCCCAGGACAAGGCGGAAAAGAGCCTGCGCCTGTTCGCCGAGAAGGTCTTGCCTGCCGTTCACGACATGGCCACGCCGATGAACCCGGCGTCGCTGGGCCGCTCGGCCAGCTGATCGTCTTGTCGGTACCCCCACAACGGTTCACCATCCGCGGCGTCGAGGTCGAGGCCGAGGTATCAGGGGAAGGGCCCGATCTGATCTGGGGTCACGGGCTCTCCATGGACCGGGACAGCGACGCCGACATGGGACTGCTCGACTGGGACCGGATCCCTTTCACCGTCGTTCGCTACGACGCCAGGGGCCACGGTGAGTCCCAGTCGACGCCCGATCTGGACGGCTACAGCTGGTCGGAGCTGGCCCGGGACCAACTGGCCCTGGCCGACGCCCTGGGTATCGACACCTACGTGGCCGCCGGCGCGTCGATGGGCTGTGGCACCGCGCTCCACGCCGGCGTCCTCGGCGGTGGGCGGGTGAGGGCTCTGGTCCTGGCCATCCCTCCGACCGCGTGGGAGACACGAGCGGCCCAGGCCGAGCAGTGGGAGTTGGCGGCCTCGGTCATCGAGACCGAGGGGGTCGAACCGGTGATCGCGGCCCGGGCCGAGCTCGACCCGCCCGACCCCTACCTGGGGGACGATCGCCGTCGGGAGCTCCAGGCTGCCGCCACCCGGGCCTGGGATCCGGGCCGACTGGCCCTGGTCATGCGCGGCGCCACCAGGGCCAACTTCCCCGACCGATCCGACATCGCCCGAATCGACGTTCCCGCCCTGATCCTGGCCTGGACCGGCGATCCGATCCATCCCCTGTCCACCGCCGAAGAACTTCACTCCCTGCTTCCCGACTCCGAGCTCCACGTGGCTTCCACCGCCGCCGATCTGAGCTCATGGACGGATCTCACCGTCCGCTTCCTCAAACGAGCCCTCGACTCCTGAGCCGGGAGCGCCGCCTCGAAACCACGGTCCGATGGTGTCGCCGTCGGCCCTCGAGAGTACGCTTGAGGTCCGATGCGCAAGTACTTCACCTGGCGTTGTATCGGCCTCCATGTGCTCGTCCTCATCGTGGTGCCGACCTTCTTTCTGCTCGGACGGTGGCAGTTCGATGCCGCACGGAGCGGAAACACGTTGAGCTGGGCTTACACCGTCGAATGGCCCTTGTTCGGCATCTATGCCATCTACGTCTGGTGGCGCTTGATCCACGAGAAGTCCACCGCGCTGGCCCGGCTCTGGGCGGCCCGGGATCGGACTGCAGCGGCCAATTCGGGCATGCCCCTCGAGGAGGTCCCCGGGTGGGCGTTGGACAAGAAGCTCTCGGCGGCCGTGATCCAAGCCAGCCTGGGATCGCCGGGGTCGCCCGTGTTGCCCCAGGGCAGGCAGACCGAGGCCCTCGAGTCAGAGGACCGAAAGCTCTCTGACTCTGCACTGATGGGCGCCACCATGGTCGACGATCATCCCGAGGTGATCCCCGACGGCGACGAGCCGGTGGTCGATGCGCAGGTGGTCGGCGTGAAGGTGGTGGTCGACGAGGACCTGGCCGCATACAACCGCTACCTGGCCGACCTCAACCGGAGCGATCCCCCGAAGCGTTGGTAGGCGGAATCGGGCCCGGGGCCGGTGGGCGCGGAACCGGACCGTACGCCGACCGGGCCCGTCGGGGCGCGAGGGTTCACGACCCTCGAAGCCGACGAGCCAATGCGGTACCGGGCCTTGATCGGCGGTACGTTGGAACCAGGACGAAGGGGGCACGATGACGACGGTGGACGCCAGGGCTGAGTACAAGCTGCACATCGACGGAGAGTGGCTCACGCCCACCGGCGGCACCTATGAGATCGTCAACCCGGCAACAGAAGAGGTCGTGGGACACGCTCCCGAAGCCACCGTCGACGACGTGGCCGCGGCGGCGGCGGCGGCCAAGCAGGCGTTCGCATCGTGGTCCCTGACCAGCCGCAAGGAACGCTCCGCCTTGCTCCGGGCCGCCGCTGACCGTTGGGTCGAACGCCACCACGAGCTGGTCCCGCTGGTGCAGGCCGAGACCGGTGCGACCCTTGCCGTGGCCGACGGAGCACAGGTCCCAGGCTGCTCCAACCGACTGTACGAGTACGCAGACCTGGCCTTGGGCGACTGGGACGAACCGTTGCCGCCAACCGAGTCGATGGCGTCGCAGCTGGCGCCGGGGACCCTGCTCGGGGCCATCGCCGCCCGGCAGCCGGTGGGCGTGTCGGCTTGCATCACGCCGTACAACTTCCCACTCACCAGCATGGCCGGCAAGGTCGGTCCCGCCCTGGCCATGGGCAACACCGTGGTCATCAAGCCCGCCCCCCAGGACCCACTGGGCATCATCGAAATGGTGAGGGTGTTCGAGGAGGTGGGGTTCCCGCCTGGGGTGGTCAACCTGGTGACGGGCTCGCGACCCGAGATCGGTGCGGCCCTGGTCGACTCCACTGATGTCGACATGATCAGCTTCACCGGCAGCTCGGTGGTGGGCTCCCGGATCGCCGAGGCCGGCGGCAGGACGATGAAGCGCCTGCTGTTGGAGCTGGGCGGCAAGGGCGCCGCCTTGGTCCTGGCCGATGCCGACCTCCCGACGGCCATCCGCTCGATCACCAGCGTCTGGGCCTTCCACTCCGGGCAGATCTGCACCGCCCCCACCCGGGTCGTGGTGCACCGGTCCCTCTACCAGGAGCTGGTGGACGGCCTGGCCCAGGCGGCCCGCTTGCTGCCCACCGGTGACCCGCTCGACCCGGCCACGGTGGTCGGCCCGGTCATCTCCGGGGTCCAGAGGGATCGGATCGAGGCCATGATCGCGTCGGGCCGGGACGACGGAGCCGAGGTCGTCGTGGACGGCCGTCAGCCCCAGCATCTGGAAAAGGGATATTTCGTGGCTCCCACCCTGTTGGCCGAGTGCCACAACGACATGCACGTGGTCCGAAATGAGATCTTTGGTCCCGTCGTGGTGGTGGTGCCCTTCGACGACGAGGAGGAGGGCATCGCCATCTCGAACGACAGCTCGTACGGGCTGTACGACTACGTGTTCTCGAAGGACACTCCTCGGGCCTACGCGGTGGCCCGTCGGCTCCGGGCCGGGAACGTGGGCATCAACACCACGGGTCGCAACGCACACACCCCCTTCGGTGGGTTCAAGATGAGTGGCATCGGGCGCATGGACGGCAAGTGGGGGATGCAGACCTACAGCGAGCTCCAGAGCATCGTCTGGCCATCCTGATCAGGACGTCCACGATGGCGGGCGCAGGTCTGCGGCCACAGGCGGGCTGATCCCGCCACCGGGCTCAAGCCCGGCAGGTCAGTGGTCGGCCGCCGTTGTAGGTGACCATGTCCGACAGGGCGGCGACGATGTCGATGGCGCCACCTCGGGGTGTGCCCTGAAGCTCGGCGTAGGCGCGGTGGAGGTTGCCGACGATCCTCTCGGCGTCGGAGAGCCCGGCGAAGCGGCCCAGGTCTGTGTCGCGGGCCGCTTCGAGGGGGCTCACCCCGGCCTCGATGCCCCGCTTGGCCGTGGCCAGGACGAAACGCAGATAGTCCACGACCCGATCGATGAGCTCGGGACCGGCTACCGGCCCGTGACCGGGCACGATCGTCTCAGCCCCAAACGGCCGCACGACGGTCTCGAGAACGTCGATGGCGCCGGCCACCGAGCCCATGAGCACGAATGGCGTCCCCTGGTTGAACAACAGGTCGCCGCAGAAGAGCACCGACCGCTCGGGCAGCCAGACGACCGAATCGTTGGTGGTGTGGGCGGCATCGCCGACGTGGTGGACCTCGCACGGCATGTCGTCAACCCATACGGTCACCGCGTCGCGGTAGGTGAGAAAGGGAGGAGCCAGCTCCAACGAACCCCAGTCCACATCGTCCCAGATCCCGTGGAAGTCGGGCAGCCCACTGGCGAGCACCTGATCCCGACACGCCTCGTGGGCGACGATGGTCGCCGTGGAGAAGAGGTAGTTGCCGTGGGTATGGTCGCCGTGGTGGTGGGTGTTGATCAGCGTCCTGATGGGCTGGCCGGTCAGGCCGCCAATGGCCTCGAGGTACGCTCGGGTCCTACGCTCGGTGGAACAGGCGTCGATGCTGGTGACCCCCGTGGCACCGATCATGAACCCGGTGTTGTTGATGAACCAGCTGCCATCGGGCTGGATGTAGGCGAAGACCCCGTCGCTGACTTCCTCTGCCCTGGGCGGGCCCAGCATCGGGAGGTCAAGATGTGTCGAGCTCATGGGATGCTCCAAACCGTGTCTCAGCGCCCTGAGGCGGATCCTACTGGGTCGCTCGGAACCGGTGAGCCGGCTATCCAGCGAGGAACAGGGGGCACAGATATAGTGACCAGGAGTTGAAGCCGCAGTTCGTGTCGAAACAGACATCGATTGGGGGAGGGTTGTCAACATGGGGGGAACAATGGATGACCACGAGGCTTTTTGTGCGTTGGTGGCCGTCGCAGAGCGAGACCGTCAGTGGATGCGCAGGCTCCGTCGCCACATACGGTTCGCCGCATGGAAGAAGGAAATGATCCGGTGGTCTCTCGCCTGCGGCGCGCTCGGACCCGCTGGGCTGTGCCTGGCCACCACCGATGCGTGGATCCTCTTTACCGAGGTGCCCTCGGACACCCCGGAACCCAAACCGACGGACTCGGAGAGTGTGAAGACTCCCAAAGTGTGAAGTCGTAGTGCCTGCCGCCGAGGCCCCGGCGACCCCCGAGTAGCTCGATCCTCTTCCCGAGTTGAACCGCGGTCGTTCAGCGTCAGCGCCGTACCGACCCGACGTCGAGCGGGCGCCCACCGGCGAATTCCGGCCGCCCGGCAGTCGGTCCTGCTCACCGATACAATTCGAGCGTCCCTGACGGGTGTCGTTGGGAGGGTTGGATGAGCGCCACTGCACCGGTCAGACCTAGGCGTCGAGGATGGCCGTTGCTGCTGGTGGCGCTGGTGGCCGCACTGGTGGGTGGGCTGGTCGGTGCGCTCATCGTGCACTTCACCTGGTCCTCCGACTCCGGGTCGGCAGGAGCGTGCTCGGCCACCAGCGTCGCTGACGAGGTATTGCCCTCGGTGGTCACCATCTCGGCCAACACGGCCCGAGGTCAGGCCGGGGGCACGGGGTCCGGTGAGATCATCTCCAGCGACGGGTACATCCTGACCAACAACCATGTGGTGTCGGTGGCGGCAAACGGCGGCAGCGTGGAGGTTCTCCTCAGCGACGGCCGCTCCTATCCGGCCACCATCGTCGGGCGAGATCCCCAGACGGATCTCGCCGTCCTCAAGGCCTCCGATCTCAAGTCCCCCACGGTCATTGCCCTCGGTCAGTCCGAGAACCTGACCGTCGGCCAACCGGTTGTCGCCCTCGGGGCACCGCTCGGCCTTTCCAGCAGCGTGACCAGCGGGATCGTCAGCGCGCTCGGTCGCACCGTCCAGGTGCCCGGCGACAACGACGCATCGGCCCTGCTGGCCGACGCCATTCAGACCGATGCGGCCATCAACCCGGGCAACAGCGGTGGGGCTCTGGTTGACTGCAGCGGCAATCTGGTCGGTGTACCCACCGCCGGCGCCACCGTGCCCAGCCCGTCCGGTCAGTCCAGCGCAGGCAGCATCGGCATCGGGTTCGCCATCCCCGTCGACCTGGCCAAGTTGGTGTCCGATGAGATCATCAACACCGGGACCGTCTCTCACGCGTTCCTCGGGCTTCAGGCCGCTCCGATCCCGGCATCGGCGGCCCAGCAGGCCGGCGTCACCGAGGGCCTCTACGTGAGCCGGGTTACCAGCGGCGGGCCTGCCGCTGAGGCCGGCATCCGGGTCGGTGACGTGATCACCGAAGTCGACGGCGAGGCGGCGACGACCTCAGACCAGCTGGTGGCGCTGACGTTGACCAAGCGGGCGGGCGACAAAGTGTCCCTGACTTACCAACGGGACGGCCAGTCCAAGAGCACCACCCTCACCCTGGGCCGCCAACCGTAGGGACCGCGGCCCTCACTGCGAGGTCGCGGCCGGAGCCTGGCGCCCCGCCTTGGTGGCCGCCACCCGGTTGGCGATCCTGGCCCAGGCTTGGCGGTCGCGCTCCCCGGCGCGCCGTCCCACCCGGGTGACGGTGTCGACGCCGGGGGACTCGGCCCGAAGGGAACCCACCCGACAGGCATCGGGTGACCGCAGGGCAAAGGGATCGAACTGGTAGTGGTGCATGGCATTGCCATGGGTGATGCCGTCCACGATGGCGTCACTGACCCCGGCCAGAACCTTGGTCAGGACCTCGGGGGCGTTCGGCCAGATGCCGTCGGAATGGGGGTAGTCCGACTCCCAGCACACATTGTCCACATTGAAATGGGAGAGGTTCTCGACGCCGACCGGGTCGCTGATGAAACAGCACAGGATATTGCGGCGGAATACATCAGCGGGCCCACTGATGCCCTCGGGGAACTCGTGGCCGGTCCAGCCGTGGTGTCGCTCGCCGACGTGTTCGGAGCGCCACAGGAAATAGGGGATCCAACCCACGTCCCCCTCGGTGAGCGAAAAGCGAAGCTCGGGGAAGCGAGCGAATGCGTCACACCAGATCAAGTCGACCATGGTGAAGATCGACGCCACCGACGACAGGCTGATGGCCACGCTGGCCGGGGCGTCGGCCGAGGTGTGGACAGCCTGTGACGACGAGCCGACGTGGCAGCACAGCACCGTTCCCTCCTCGGAGCAGGCGGCAAAGAGCGGGTCCCAATAGCGGCTGTGAATGCTGGCCATTCCCAGCGCCTCGGGGTTCTCGGAGAAGGTCACGGCATGGCATCCCTTGGCCGCCAGCCGGTGCACCTCGACCGCGGCGCGGTCCACGTCGTAGAGGGGCAGGATCCCACAGGGGATGAACCGCTCCGGATACGCCCCGCACCACTCGTCGACGTGCCAGTCGTTGTAGGCACCGATCATGATGTCGTTCAGGTGGCGGTCCGGTCCCTGGCTGAGCACTTGACCGGAGAACCCGGGCCAGTTGGGGAAGTTCAGCCCCGCCAGTTGACCGCCGGCGTTCATGTCCCGGACCCGTTCGTGGACATCGAAGCAGCCGGGGCGCATTTCGTCGTAACGGCTGGCGTCGATGTTGTAGAACTCGGGCGGCTTGCCTGCCACCGCGTTCAGGCCCAGGTTACGGCCCCGTACGTCGCCGTAGTACCACTGCTCGACCCCGTCGGCCTCGAGCACCACCCGCGGCGCCTGGCCTCGGTACCGGTCGGGAACGTGGGCGGCGAACATGTCGGCCGGTTCGGCGATGTGGTCGTCGACGCTGATCAGAATTAGGTCCTGTGCATTCACCGGTCCCCCTCTGCTCCACGGAGATCGCCGTGGCGCCCCCACGACACGCTAGCCAATCGGCTCGGCGGGTCGCAGTCCGCCATGGCGGTGGTGACCTCTGACCGTGGCTTCCGGCCGGCGGGCGATCGAACCAGAGCGACGGGTGGCCCGGTCGGGCTATGTTGCCGCCGTGAACCTGTCCCGGGATCACCGCGAACGAAGGCACCCTTGGTGACCTCATCACACCCCTACCGCGGTGTCGCCATTGCCGCCGTCTCCAACAGTCGCCAGGCTCGTCGACTGGAGGGTTCCGACTCGCTGTCGATCACCCTCGACGCCGCCTTGTCCGTACTGGACACGGCGGGGATGGACGTCGCCGAAGTGGACGGGGTGGCCGGACGCCACGGGACATCGCTGGCCTACCTGCTGGGAATCGGACCGGTCTGGGATCCCCGTCTGAGCGGGGGTGTTGATGCCGTGCTCACGGTGGCGGCTGCCGTTGCCGCCGGCGCGGCCAACGCGGTGTTGCTGGCCGACGGTGAGGCGGGCATCTACACGGATCGGGATGCCGTGGCGCCGTGGACGCGGCCCGGGAACGAGTTCGTTGCCCCGTTCGGCATGTTCACGGCAGCCGAGTTCGCGCTCATCGCCCGGCGCCACATGGAGCGCCACGGCACGACCGTCGACCAGATGGCCCACGTGGCCGCCACCATCCGGAACAACGGGAGTGCCAACCCCGAGGCCATCTACTACGGGCGCGGGCCGTTCACCCCGGCTGACATTCGGTCGTCGCGGCCCATCGCCGAGCCGTTCAACCTGCTCGATTGCGCCACCACCTCGGAAGGGGCGACAGCGCTGTTGATCACCACAGCCGATCGCGCCGCCGATCTCCGCTGCCCGCCGGTGTACATCCTGGGTGGCGGCATCGATCACTTCGGTCCCTCCTATCAACATCCGCCCAGTTGGGACCTGACCGGTAACACCGACGTCCCCAACGGCTACGTGGGTCGCCGGGCGGCGCGCCAGGCATTCGCCACGGCCGGGATCGGACCCGATGAGGTGGACGGGTGCGAGTTCTACGACCCGTTCTCGTTCGAGTTGATCCGGCAGTTCGAGGCGTTCGGATTCTGTGCCGACGGCGAAGGGGGGGACTACGTGACGTCCGGCGTGATCGAACCGTCTGGCCGCCATCCGGTGACCACCGACGGCGGGACCATGTCCTTCAGCCATCCCGGTGGATTGACCCAGATGCTGCAACGAGTGGTCCGCGGTGTCGAGCAGATCCAAGGCCGGGCCAGCGGCGTGCAGTTGTCGGACCCCGAGGTCGTCATGTGCACCTGTGGCGGCTCGGGGGCGTTGTTCAACGATGTCGTGTTGCTGGGAAGGACCCGGTCGTGACCCGCCTCCACCCCCAACCGCCGGGCATTCCCCTCCCGCGTCCGTCAATGTGGAGCCAGCCGTTCTGGGACGGGTGCGCGGTAGGCGAATTGCGCTACCAGCGATGCCGCGCATGCGGGCATGCCCTGTTCAATCCGGGCCCGATCTGCCGGCAGTGCCGCAGCGGGGACCTGGACTGGCAGGTGAGCCAGGGGAGAGGCACCATCTACAGCTGGACGGTCTCGTGGCAGCCGCCGTCTCCGGCGTTCGCAGTCCCCTACGCGCCGGTCATCGTCAACCTGGACGAGGGTTACCAGATGCTGTCCAACGTCATCGACTGCGATACCACCGACGTCCTGGTCGGGCTGGACGTCCAAGTCGATTTCCGTCCCGTGGGTGATGGTGTCAGCCTGCCGTACTTTCGGCCCCGGTCGTCGGTGAGAGCGGGCTGATGTCCCTGGCCGGCGTCCGGGTCGTCGACCGCACCCGGGGCGTCGCCGGTCCGTACTGCACGAAGCTCCTGGCCGACGCAGGAGCCGATGTCGTGTTCCTCGAGCCCCCGGGCGGCGCCGACGAGCGGCGGTTGGGGACCGGTGGCCTGTTCGCCTTCCTGCACACCTCGAAGCGATCGGCCACCGTCGGTCAGGACCCGGAACTGACCCAAGGTGCCGACATCGTCGTGGCCGACCAGCACTTCGATGCCGTTGCCGCACGACGGGCTGCGCCCCGCCAGGTCGTGGTCACCATCAGCCCGTTCGGGGTGACGGGACCATGGGCTGGCCGCCCGGCGACGGAATTCACCCTCCAGGCATCCTGCGGGTCGACCGGCGGACGTGGCCTCCCCTCGGAGACGCCGCTGGCCGCCGGTGGTCAGCTGGGAGAGTGGCTGGCCGGAACCTACGCCGCGGTGGCGGCTGTGGCCGCCCTGCGCGAGGCCCGGCGGAGCGGGTGTGGCGACCACCTGGATGTGGCCATGCTCGATTGCATGGCCGTGAGCATGGTGACGTTCCCGTCGCTCTTCGCCGAATTCGCCGCCGCCTGCGGTCACCGTCCACCCGCCGGTGCCAGCCGGACGATCGAAGTGCCTTCGGTCGAACCCTCGGCGGACGGGTGGGTCAACTTCACCACCAACAGCGCCCAGCAGTTCAGCGACTTCGCCCAACTCATGGGTCATCCGGAACTAGCCGAGGACCCGAGGTTCACACGAGCAGGACCACGCTTCACCCATCGGGACGAGTTCTGGCCCCTGGTTCACGCCTACACCGAACCCCGGTCTTCGTCGCAGATCATCGAGGAAGCGGGGTTGCTGCGCATCCCCGTGGCGCCGGTACTGCACGGCGGAAACGTCATGGACTTCGAGCAATTCGTTGCTCGCGACGTCTTCGTGGCCCATCCGTCGGGGAGGTTCCGCCAGCCACGTGTCCCGTACCGGATCACCGGTGTCGATACCCCCGAGTTCGCCCCGGCACCGGATCCCGGTCACGACGATGGTGCCATCGGCTGGCCGGCACCAATCCGCGGAGTGGAGACCGCCGGGTGGCGGATGCCACTCCAGGGCGTGCGAGTGGTCGACCTGACTGCCTGGTGGGCGGGGCCATCGGCCACCAACACCCTCGCCGGGCTGGGTGCCGATGTGATCAAGGTCGAGTCGACGCGTCGGCCCGACCTGATGCGCTTCGCCAGCACCTGTTCCCCGGACCAGCCGAACTGGTGGGAGTGGGGTCCGCTGTTCCACGCGGCCAATACCAACAAACGGGGAGTGACGATCGATCTGGTGCGATCCGAGGGCCAGGCACTGGTATCGCAGCTGTTGGCCACGGCAGACCTGGTGGTCGAGAACTACACCCCCCGGGTGATGGATCAGTTCGGGCTGGCCTGGGACGATGTGCATCGACTGAACCCCGCTCTCTGCATGGTCCGCATGCCCGCCTTCGGCCTCGACGGTCCGTGGCGGGATCGACCGGGCTTCGCCCAGACCATGGAGTCACTGACCGGCCTGGCCTGGCTGACCGGACACCCCGACGGTCCGCCGACCCTGGTGCGGGGGGCAGGGGACCCGCTGGGCGGGCTCCACGCCGCCTTGGCCGCGCTGATCGCTCTCTCGTGGCGCGACGACGACGGTGGTGGCCGGATGGTCGAGGCCACCATGGTCGAATCGGTGCTGAACGCGGCGGCCGAGCAATCGATCGACTGGCAACTGACGGGGGAGGTCATGAGCCGGCGCGGGAACCGAAGCCAAGGTGACACCGTCCCCCAGGGCGTGTACGCGTGTGCCTCCGATGAGTGGATCGCCGTCGCCGTCGAGAGCGATCGCCAGTGGCGTTCCCTCTGCGCCATCACCGGCGATCCCTCGCTCGACTCCTCAGTCCCGTCCGAGCTGGCGGGAACCGATCTCAGCCACGTCGATGCACGGCGTGCCCACCATGACGCCATCGACCGCTGGATCAGCTCGTTGACCGGTGCGGCCGATGCCGCCGACCTGGTCGAACAACTGGTTGACGCAGGGATCCCGGCGGCCGTCGTCATCAAGCCGTCGGCGATCACGGACAACCCGCAGCTGCGGCATCGGGGGCTGTTCGAGACCGAAGTCCATCCCGTCACCGGCAACCACCACGTCCCCGGTCTGCCCTTCCGGTCCGAACGCGTCCACCGGTGGATCCGGATCCCTTCGCCGACTCTCGGCCAGCACAACGACGAAGTGCTGGCCGAGGTGGGCGTGGCGCCGGGCGAGCTCGAGCTCCTGCGTGACGCCCGGGTCATCGGCGAGACGCTCGACCCCCGATAACGTGTCGCTCCGAAGTGCGGCGCGACGGGTCAGTGCACGGCTAACGGGGCTCCAGAATCGTCGGATCGGCTCGAAGCTCGGCTCGAGCCATGGCCTCCCAGAAGCCGATGAAGCGTTGACCATCGGACCGTTCGAAGAGGTCGCGCACCGCCGCCGGCAGCTCGATCCCACCGTTGGCCGCCGCCACGTACCAGGCGTTCCGGCAACGCTGCTCGAAGGCCACCGAACGTTGGTGCGCGGCCCGGACGTTGGCTCCGATGATGAGGACCCCATGGTTGGCCAGGATGCCGATGTCCGCTCCGTCCAGCGCCTCGACGGCCGCTCGTGCCGCGTCCGGATCGTTGACCGCTCGTTTGTACTCGTCCACCAGAGCGACGGTGCCCCCGCCCAGGCCCGAGCTCTGGTCGAAGACCCCGGGGACGCGGTGCAGGTCGGCCCAGACGGTGCCAAAACGGGGGTGGTGGTGGACGGCCACCCCGACGTGCGGACGGGCCCGATGGAGTTCGAGATGCAGTTGTGCGCCGGGCGGCATCGGCCAGTCGCCTTCCACCACCCGACCCTCGAGGTCGACGCGGATGACGTCGGTGGCCCGGAACTCGGCCCAGGTCAAGAGCCACGGGTTGCACAAGAGGGTTCCGTCGCCGAGCCCGATCGTGATGTGCCCGGCCAGGTGATCGTCATAGCCTTCGCGCCACAGGGTTCGAGCCAGGAGGACCAGCTCCTCTTTCAGCGTGAGATCGGGAAGGAGCTTGTCGGCAGTTGGTACGAAGTTGGTCATGGCAGGCATGTCTCCGGTAGTGGGTGGCGGTAGAGGCGGGCGGCGTTCTCGTGGGTCAGGAGGCGGAGCTCGTCGGTGGGGAGGTGGCCCCAGTAGCGCTCGATGACGTCCTGGGTGTCGGGCCAGGTGCTGTCCCCATGCGGATAATCGGTTTCGACCATGATGTGGTCAGTTCCTATCCGGTGGCGGGTATCGATGGTGGACGGGTCGTCGATGGTGCAGAACCAGAAGTTGCGCTTGAGTACCTCGGCAGGACGGATGTCCCAACCGACCCCGTAGCCGGAACGATCGACGATGTTGTCGAGACGATCGAGGAGCATGGCCACCCAGCCGATCCCGCCTTCGGACATGGCCACCTTGAGGTCGGGATGACGCACGGCGTACCCCGACCAGAGCCATTCCGAGCACGCCGACAAGGACATTTGGCCGAACATGGTGGCGCCCAGCTGCAACATGGGACTGTCGGCGGCCATGTCGGCCATGCCCGAGGAGCCGACGTGCAGGCTGATGACGGTATCCGTTTCGGCGCAGGCTTCCACGATGGGATCCCAATAGCCGCTGAAGATGGAGGGGAAGCCAAGCCGATGAGGTCGCTCGGGAAGGCTCACCGAGCGAAAACCCCGTTCGGCGTTCCGCCGGATCTCGGCCGCACCCAGGACCGGATCGGACAGAAAGGTGATGCCCAGAGGGATGATCCGATCGGGGTAGGGCGAATACCACTCGTCGTAGAACCAGTCGTTCCATGCTCTGGTCACGGCCAACCCGAGCTCGGGCTCGCGGGCCTGGGAGTACACGCGTCCGCAGAATCCGGTGACCTGAGACGGGAAGTTGACCGAGGCCCACACGCCGTTGATGTCCATGTCCTGGATCCGTGCGTTGATGTCCCAGCAGCCGCGCCGCATCTGATCGAACCGACACGGCTCGATCCGGATCGTGTCGCGAGTCCGGCCGGCGAGGGCGTTCGCTCCCGACTGCGTGAACGTGGCGCCCTCGAACTCCCACACTTGGTGGCCTTCCTGGTTCTCCACGATCCGGGGTGCCCGATCTTGGAGATGGACCGGCAGGCGCCCTTCGAACACATGGGCAGGCTCGACCAGGTGGTCGTCCACCGAGATCACCGTGTACCGCACCGATCGCGGCTCCGGCTCGGGCAGGAACCACTGGCTCTGCTCGGCCTCTGTGCTTGTCGGCATCGTGCTCCCCCGTGGTGACGAGCCGGCCCGACTGAACCGGCCGGGGCGCACGGGCACCACGCCCATCTCACGTTCCGATGGTATCGCGTCAAACCGCTCCGCCCCCGGTGTCGTCAGCCGCTGGTCGGGACGTGGGAGGACGCACGTCCAGCGTTGCGCCCCGGTAGGTTTGATGGTGGCTCCAAGGGAGCGCCCTCGACAAGGGAGGACCATTTCCATGAGTGATGCGTTCATCTTGGGCGGCGTGCGAACGCCGGTGGGGCGTTATGGCGGCTCACTGTCACACATCCGTGCCGACGACTTGCTCGGCCAGACCATGGTGGCAGCCTGCCAGCGCACCGGCGTCCCCCTGGACCGGATCGAGGACATCACCGGGGGCTGCGTGAATCCTGCCCACGAGGGCATGGGCGATGTCGCGCGCTGGGCTGCGCTGGCCGCAGGCTTTCCCGATTCCGTCCCCGCCGTCACCGTGAATCGGTTCTGCGCCTCTTCGCTGACGGGGATGATCTCCATCGCCCACGCCATCCGCAGCGACGAGCTTGGCGTCGGGCTCGCCGCCGGGGTGGAGTCGATGTCTCGATCGGGCTGGGCGTTCATGAAAGGGGACGCCCCCTTCAGCCCTCGCGGGCCCCTGTTCATCCTGGACACGATGTGGGCCGGTGCTGGTGGGCCGCCCAATCCGACTCTCCTCGCTCGCAACGCCTACGTCGAGATGATCAAGACGGCCCAGAACGTGGCCGATCTCTACGAACTGACGCGAGAGGAGATCGACGCCTTCGCCCTCCGTTCCCATCTCCATGCAGCGGCGGCCCGGGACTCGGGCCGGCTGGCTCTGGAGATCCAGCCCGTCGACATTCCGGGCTCTCGCAAGCAGCCGGCGCGTACGTTCGAGCATGACGAGATCATCAGGGGAGACACGACCGCCGAACAGCTGGCCACCCTGCCCCCGCAGCCGAACACCACCCAGATGACGGCGGGAAACTCGTCGCCCTTGAGTGACGGAGCCAGCGCCGTCGTCCTGGCCAGCAACGCTTCGGCCGAGGTGTTGGGCATCGAGCCCCTGGCCCGAGTGGTTGCCTCTGCTACGCACGCCCTCGATCCGCAGTTGATGGGCATCGCCCCGGCCTTTGCCATCGCCCTCGCGCTGAAGCGGGCTCGGCTGGCTCCTTCCGACATCGACGTCTGGGAGGTCCACGAAGCCTTCGCCGCCCAAGCGCTCGGCGTCTTGCGTGAGCTTCCTCGGCAACTGGACGGCTTCGAAGTGCCCGACGACCGTCTGAACCCCAACGGCGGGGCGGTTGCCATCGGCCACCCCTTCGGGTCGTCGGGCACCCGTTATGTGCTCACCCTGTCTACCGAGCTCCGCTTCCGCGAGGTCCGCTACGGGGTCCTCGGGGTGTGCGTCGGTTCGGGCCAGGGGGTCGCCCTCGTGCTCGAAAACCCCCGGGCGGCCTAGTCCTCGGTTGTGGTCAGGGGATGAGGAGCACCCGACCGAACGCCTGTCGGCTCTCGATGTAGGCGTGAGCTTCGCCCGCCTCGGCCAGTGGGAACCTTCGGTCGATGACGACCCGCAGGTCGCCCGAGGCCACGTCGTCCAGGGCCACGGCAATGACAGCATGGGGTCGTGGGCTGAGGAACAGTTCCGCCCCGAGGAAGTAGCCCACCAGGGACTGGTTGTTGGCCCGCATGGACGAGATATCCAATGGGGAGGGGATCGCCCTGCCGGCATCGCCGAAGGTTATGCACCGGCCCCGGTAAGCCAGACAGTGCAGGCTCTTTTGGAGGGTGGGTCCACCCACGCCGTCGACGATCACGTCGGCGCCGGCCCCGTCGGTCAGTCGACGGACGGAATCGACGAAGTCGCCCGATGCGTAGTTGATGCCGTGGTCCATGCCGTAGGCGCCCAGTCGGGCCAGGCGCTCGTCGCTCGAGGCGGTGGCCATGACCCGGGCTCCCGCCCGTTTGGCCATCTGGATGGCGGCGATTCCCACGCCGCTGGCCC
Organism: uncultured Acidimicrobiaceae bacterium; assembly: GCA_963781305.1. Classification (GTDB taxonomy): domain Bacteria; phylum Actinomycetota; class Acidimicrobiia; order Acidimicrobiales; family RAAP-2; genus DASXMT01. The sequence continues at coordinate 938,026 of CAWAFL010000001.1, read as the reverse complement.
CGGCATGGATGAGCACGCTCTCGCCCGCTTGGAGGCGCCCGAACTCGAACAGGCAGTCACTGGCCGTGCCGAAGGGCACCGGTACGCAGGCCGCTTCCTCGGTCGACAATCCCTCGGGGATGACCCACGAGAACGACTGGCCCACCGCCCGAAGCTGGGCGTGTGATCCGTCCAGGCCGACGGTAACCACCCGGTCGCCGATAGCGACGCCGGTGACGTCGTCGCCCACGGCGATCACCGGGCCGGCAGCCTGGTAGCCGACAATGTGCGGCACAGTGGCCAGTTGTCCCCCCAGTCGGTTGAGGGTGTCACCGCCCTCGATGCTGATTGCTTCGACGGCGATCAGGACGTCATCAGGACCGACATCCGGATCGGGTACGTCCTCGAAGCGAAAGACCTCCGGACCGCCGGTTTCGTAGTACACAGCTGCCTTCATGGCATCCCTTCCTCGTTCCCAACGGGTGGCTGCGTTCCCAACGTGTGGCTGGGCAGTGCCCGCTTGGCCATGCTATGCGTCGCCGGGCTTCCTGAGCTGCGTGGCCGCAGAGGTGAATGCGGCGTCGTCGCACGTATTCACGGCGCATCGAGGTCCTGACGAGTACGGTCACTCCATGGTTGAAATCGAGTTGCTGACAGGGATCCTGGACAAGACCGGTGACGTGATCGCCGGCGTCGGCGCGGATCAAGGCCATCTCCCGACGCCCTGTGAGGACTACGACGTCACGGCGCTGGTGAATCACATCGTCGGATGGATCCAGGTGTTCGACGCCGGAAGTAACGAGCGTGCCTTCGAGGGGGACGCCATCGCGTACCGCTGTGGAACCGACCCCGAAGGTGAGTTCCGTGTCGCTGCCGCCGGGGTCGTTGCCGGTTGGCAGGAACACGGGCTTGACCGTCAGGTTCGGATTATCAGTGGCGCCATGCCAGGCGAGATGGTCTTCAACATGACGGTCATGGAGTACCTCACCCACGGCTGGGATCTGGCCGTGGCCACGGCACAAGTTGCCCCCTATACCGAGGACGAGGCGATCGACGCGCTGGATAGAGCGGAACGAACGCTGCCCGCCGAGTACCGGGGCGATGACATGCCGTTCGGCCCGCCCATCCCGATCGGTTCGGAGGCACCACCACTCGACCGGTTCATCGCCTTCATGGGTCGAGAGCCCTCCTCGTAATTCCGCCCAGCGGCGGGATCGACACTGGTTCATCGCCCCGGTGGCCACCGACGAGGGATCGCTCGGCCGCCTCTCAGCGAGCGGTGATTTTTTTCAGGAACGGGACCAGGTTCTGGAAGAAGACGTTGTTGGGATAGGCGCCGGCCGGGTCGTTGTGGGCGTAGGTGCTCTGGCGGTTGATCAGCGTGAGGTTGCTGGCGGGAATGTTCGACTGCTGAGCCAACGCCTGAGCGGCGGTAAGCGCGCCCTGGCCCTCCAGGTGGGCTCCGAAGGCGTAGATCAGGAGACCATGGGGCAGCTCATGCCCCATGGTGGCATCGACGTCGAGCGCGGACTGGGCCGGGTTGGCGTTGCCGTTGCCCACCGCGGCGGTGTCGTCGGTCAAACGCTGGGGGAAGTACCACTCGGTCCCGTCGGTGTTCTGGATCCTGGCTCCCGAGAACATGGTGGCGAACCGCTTGATCGGGGTGAGCGCGCCCGTGCCGTTCCAGCCGTGGATCGGGCCGTCGGCGGCAAGGCCCTGCCCGAGATGGGCCTGCGCCGCTTCCAAGCTCGGGGGCGATGTGGCGACGTTGAGCGCGAAACCGTACTGACCCACGTTGGTCACCGGCACCGGGGGGACGATGTCGGCGGGAAGGAGGCCCGGACGACTGACCCAGCGACGGTGCATTCGGGGTCGAACAACGCCGCGGCCGAGCCAGTGGCGTTGAAGAGTCCGGCAAAGGGGGCGGCGATGCCTCCGAAATCGAGCCACGGTGAGGCCGACGGCGCGTCGAGAGACTGCAGTTGCTGCGTCGCCTGGGCCGCGCTCTCCGACGCCGGGCTGCTGCCCCCGTCGATGTAGACCAGGCCGGCCAGATCATCAGCGCCGGCTCGTCCGTCGAAGTCCCAGGTGGCATACGCGGTGACCACCGAGCCGCCCAGCGAGTGACCGCCGAGCACGACCTTCCCGCCGAGCTTGGTGGCCTTGCCGATCACCGTGTGCAGATCCTGGACAGCGACGTTCATGCCCCACTGCTTGGCGAAGGTGACTGTCGAATTCGGGATCGACTGCATGTGGTGGGTGACGCTCGGATCCTTGATGTAGCCCAGGTAGTAGTCGAACAGCTGGGTCGGGGTGGCCTTCCCCTTCTTGAACAGGTTCAGCTCGGACTGGTCCTCGAGCAGGTTCTCGCGCCGCTCGACCGACCACACTTGCCAACCTGGGGTCTTGGCCACGATCCATTGGGCAAGCGGCACGAAATAGGCGCTCCCGGCCGAGGTGCCGGGCTCGAGGACCAGTACGTTCTTGGCCGTGCTGGGGCCGATCTTGAGGACACCTACCTTGTCGTACCTGGCCGGCGTTCCCGGCGCGTCGAAGCCCTGCATCCATTGGACGCGCAGGGGCGCCGACGAGACCACGGCGGAAGCAGAGGACGGCGAAGGCCCCATTGCCGATGCGAACGTGGTGAGGCAGGCGATGACCGTTCCCGCCAGCAGCGACCGTCTCACTCCAGCCGACACGTTACCCATCTCGTCCCCTCTCCGCTCCTTGGTCGCTCGTTCTCGACGCTCGGACGACGTCTCGTCACCGGGTCGACCGTGCCTCGCCGGTGATGGAGGTCACCGTGCCGCCACCCGCACCATACATGATGGTTTGATCAAAATCATCACTTCTTCTAACCTGGCCCCATGGTCGGGATCCAGCAGCGTTCGCCTGTTGGCAGCAAGGGCGCCCGCACGCGTCAGCAGCTTCTCGACGCGGCCATCGTCTGCTTCGGTCGCCATGGCTATCGGAGCTCGTCGGTGGCCGAGATCGCTCGGGACGTGGGTCTGAGCGCTCCTGCCGCTTACGTGTACTTCCCCAACAAGGAGGCGCTGTTCCTGGCTGCCGTGGACGAAGACGCCGCCGCCGTCATCGACGAGGGGCTGACCAGCATCGCCGTCTCCAAGGGGACCACCCGCTGGCGCAGGGCGCTGATCGCCACGTTGTTCGAGTCGGTCGACCGCCACCCGTTGGCCCGAAGGGTGCTGGCCGGTCTGGAGCCCGACTTCACTGTTCGCCTGCTCCACCTCCCTGCGCTGGAGCAGATGCGAAAAGCCTGCGGCGAGCGGGTCCGGGCTCGACAGCTGGCCGGCCAGGTCTCACCGGACATCGATGCCTTCACCGTGGGCAGCGGCTTGGTGACCGTCGTGCTGTCCTTGCTGATGTCGTCGATACAGATGGGTGTCGCACCGGCGACCTTGCTCGGCTCGGACGTGGCTGCTTTCGTGGACGCGGCACTGGGCCCTCCAACGATGACGAGGCCGCGGGGGAGGACCGACGCGAAGTCCTGACCACGGGATTCTCGGTGGAGACGCCGTGGCCGCCGGAGCTACCCACATCCTCGGGTCGGTGGCCGAGCTCCCCCGCTGGTGGGCATCGGGTGAGACCTCCCGTACCCCGCCGGTAACCCAGGGTTCTCCAAGACGTTGCCTCGCCGCGACTGCCAGTTCATGTTTCCGCCCTATCGTTTGCCTGTGCCTCGAACCTCCGGAACAGTCCGTTCTGATCGCCTGGTATGGCCATGACGCCGATACCGAGCGATAGCGACCTGCTCGAGCGTCGAATCCCCATAGCCGGCACGTGGAACGTGCGACATGTGGGTGGCTACGCCACGACTGACGGTCGAACGACCAAGCCCTATACGCTCATCCGCGGAGATGCGCTGCACGGCCTCGATGATGAGGGGCGGGCACACCTGCGCTCTCTCAGCGTTCGGACGGTGATCGACCTCCGGCGCGACACCGAGCGCGAATCGCACCCCGACCTGCTCGACGATGTCGGTGCCCGCATTGTCAACCTCCCACTGTTCGAAGCCGACCGCGGGGCGGGGGCGACCGGAGACCTGGAACTCACCCTCGACGGCATCTACCGGATGCTGGTCGAAGATCGGGGGTCCGCCATCGCCGCGGTGATACGGGAGCTGGCCGCGCCCGGGGCGCTCCCCGCAGTGGTCCACTGCTCGGTGGGCAAGGACCGCACTGGCGTGATCATCGCCTTGGTTCTTTCCGTGGTGGGCGTGCCCGACGAGGTCATTGCCTTGGATTTTGCCGCCACCGGGCTCTTTCTCTCCGACGAGCACCGACAGGTCATGGTCGCCATGATCGCGGGCTACGGGATGGAAGAGAGCCAGGCGGCACAGCTCATGTCGAGCGATCCCGTCCTCATCACGGAAGTGCTGGCCTCCGTGCGCCGGCATCACGGCTCGGTGGCGTCGTACCTCGTGGCCCACGGCGTGTCGCCCGAGGAGATCGAGGTGCTCCGTCGAGAACTGCTCGAGGTTGCTCCCGACGAGGGGCCCATCGCTCCGTTCTCGGGCTGACCCGTCCCCCTTGCCTACTGGTGGGGACTGGATGGACCCGCGGGATGGACCACACCTTCGGCAATGAGGCGAAGCTTGATGTTGAGGCGCTGGGACGCTCGAATCAGGACGTCGAATGCTTCGGTCTCCGAGATGTCCTGACGGGCCATCAGGATTCCGACAGCCTCACCGATCACCTCGCGGGTCTTCAGGCCCGTCCTCAGATTGTCGATGACCCTTGCCGTGGACCAGGCCACCGCGGCGTGGGCGGCGAACACCGCCCCGAACGCCACATCGTGCTGATCGAAGGCGTCAACCTGTGCCGAATAGAGGTTGAGGGAGCCCATGGTGTTGTCCTCGATGAACAGTCGGAACGAGAGGATGCTCTCGACCCCGGACTCCTGGCTGGCTCGTTGAGCGAAGTTCGGCCAGCGCGTCTCTTCCGAGAGCCGACCGGTCTGGAACACCTCATGAACCCGGATGGCGTCCACGCACGGACCCTCGCCCGTCTCGGACTGGAGCTTGTCCACGAGGGCCGGTATGGCATCGCTGGCCGCGGGTGATCCAATGGTGCGACCCTCGACGATAGAAATCCCGCAGTGCTCGCAGGCATCGATGGTGCCGACGGCCAACCGCACGATCCGCCTCAGGGTGGCATGCGCATCCTCCTCGGCTACGAGCGTGCGGGCGATGTCACCGAAGGTCGTGGCCAGGTCGATCTCAGAGTCCTCGGCCATATCCCGACGGTAGCCACTTCGCGTCTGATCGTGCGAACGCTCAAGGTGGCCAGGTCGGCAGGCCCACGTAGATATCGTTTCCCCTGGGCATGGGGCGAGCGCACCGGTTGGTGACCGGTGTCGAAGGGTAGGAATGTTCAGGTGGACGAGTTGATCCTCTCCCTCGCTCGTAGCTCGGACTCCGTCGGGCGTGCTCGGTCGACGGTTCGGGGCGCCCTTGCCGCGCTGGACGGTGATGTGGCCGACGTGTCGGCGTTGCTCGTCAACGAACTGGTGGCGAACGCCATTGCCCACGGCGAGGGATCGATCTCGTTGGCGGTCGAGATCCGTCCCGACTGCGTACGGGTGGCGGTGACCGACGAGGGAGAGGGGTTGCCGGTGCTCCTGGCGTCGAGCCCGACAGCAGAGGGCGGTCGGGGTTTGTCCATTGTCAGCGCCCTGGCCACCAAATGGGGGGTCGACCCCGAAGCCCACGGCAAGTCGGTATGGTTCGAGATCGCCCTCCCTACCTGAGCCGCTGTTCCGCACCGTCATTGGACGCGCGTCGTTCATGGGTCCGGACCCATGAACGACACTGACACCGAGCCCCTGGGTCGGAACGTCGATGCTAAATACCAGGTTAGACTCCGTGTCTTCCTGAGTTGGCCGAACTTCCTTCTACCCGTGTGGGATGCGCCTGGCTTCACTCACCAAGCCAGGAGCGGCTTGTGGCCGGTCAATCAGGCACGAGCGGCGACGAGTTCAGCGCGCTCTCGCAGTTCTTCGTCAACGAGGGCACGCTGGGGGACACCCTGCTACGGGTCTCAGAGCTCGCCTGTCAGGTGCTACCAGCCGACTTCGCTGGCATCACCATGCTGGTTGAGGGCAAACCCAGCACCGGTGTGTTCACCGATCGTGAGGCACCCGAGATCGACGAAGCTCAGTACTCGAGCGGGCAGGGACCGTGTCTCGATGCATTCCAACATCAACGAGTCAACCGGATCGACTCCACGGCTGATGACCAGCGGTGGCCTGATTTTGCCAAGATGGCATTGGCCCACGGCATTCTCGCCACGCTGTCGGTGCCGGTGATCGCTCGGGGCCAGAGTCTTGGTGCTCTGAATCTCTACTCCCATCAGGCGAAGGCGTTCGATGACCACAGCGTCGACCGGATCGAGACCTTTGCTCGGCAAGCAGCCATCGTCCTGGCCAACGCCCAGGTCTACTGGGACGCCCGACAGTTGAACGAGAATCTGCAACAGGCCATGGCCTCCCGGGCAACGATCGACTACGCCGTCGGGATCGTCATGGCTGGTGGCGGTCGCAGCCCTGACGAGGCATTTCAGGTGCTGGTCCGGGCTTCCCAGCGGGAGAACCGCAAGCTCCGGGAGATCGCTGAGGAGGTCGTCAGCGGTGCACGGCAACGAGAGCGGTCAGAAGGGAAGAGCTAGCCGAGCCGTCTCCACCCGTCAACGTTCGACGGCAAGAGCCCCGTCCAATTCCAAGACATCGAGCACGATGCGCACGGCCCGGCTCGGGTTGCGAATGATCAACTGCCCGCCCCAGGAATCGGCCAGCCTCGCCGCCCCGACCAGCACTCCGATGCCCGACGCATCGATGAAGTCGACGGCCGACAGGTCGACGACCGCATCAGGTGCCCTGGCGTCGAGGACGTCGACCAGTGCCCGTCGAAGTTGAGCGGAGGTGCTGTAGTCGATCTCGCCGACCACCGTCACCGTGCTGACGTGGTCTACCACGCTCTCGCCGTCGTCACTCGTCACTTCTAGCCCGGCAAAGTCGGTCAATGTCCAAGGATTCGGTTCGAACGATGACCGGCCTGACTGTCCAAGCCGACGACCAAAAGGTAGCAGCTCAGGGCGAGCCGGTCATCGCCGCAGGTCGGCCGGGAACTCCTCTCAGCGTCTCGGTCGCGGTCGAAGGTCCTTGGCATAGAACCCACAGAACCCGGCCTGATCGTCTCGATCTGATTCACGGGGACCCGAGGCCGGCATTGCGAAACTCGGGCCGATTCGGTATGCGAACATGATCGTCCTATGTATCGGGAGGGCTGCGGCGGGATCGGAAGGCCAGCCATCCGGGCCCTCCATCGCCGGGATCCGGGGCTGGTCGCGGGCGGCCGGCGGGAGAGACCGGCTTGAACTTCGCCATCGTCGCCGCCGTGTTCCCGATCATCTTCATCGGGGAGCTGCCGGACAAGACCATGTTCGCCTCGCTGGTCATGTCCACCCGGGGCAAGCCCTTCGCCGTCTGGGTGGGAGCCGCCGGCGCCTTCGCGGTCCACGTCGTCATCGCCACCACCATCGGGGTCGCCCTCTTCCATCTGGTGCCCCACCGTGTGCTGGACGGCATCGTCGCCCTCCTCTTCCTGGCCGGTGCCGTGCTGGCCATCCGAGAGGCCTCCAAGGCGCAACAGGAGGAAGGCCTTGTCGAGAAGGAGGCGGCCTCCGGGCGGCGCGTGGTGGTCACCGCCTTCATCGTCATCTTCCTGGCCGAATGGGGCGACCTGACCCAGATCCTGACGGCCAACCTGGCCGCTCACTACCACTCACCGGTATCGGTCGGGGTGGGTGCCCTGCTGGCCCTGTGGGCGGTGGCGGGGCTGGCCGTGATCGGAGGACAGAGCGTCCTCCGCATCGTCAATATCAGGACGCTCCGCATCGTCACCGCGGTTGCCCTGGTGGCGCTGGCCGCATGGAGCGGCTGGCAGGCCCTGCGGTAGTCCCCGGCCGCCAGAACGGGCCCGGATGTCGATGTGCTGTGCTCGATCAGGTGCTGTTCTCGATCACCGGGCGAAGAAGTGCCAACCCAGCCACATCCAGGTCACGATGACCACTGCCCCGCTGAGGCGGCTCCTCATGAGGACGCGCCCGAAATCGCCCACCGAGGCCAGTCGGCCATTCGACAGAACCGCGGCGACCCCCACCCCGACCAGGAGCAGGGCCATGATCGCCCAGATAGCGAGTGAAACGGCGTGCCAGGTCACGACCTGACCCTGCCGTAGGCGCGCACGATGGCCCAGCCCAATGCCAGCCACCCGAAGAAGAGCAGGGCCTTGAAGGGCTGCGAGCTGCTGGCGCTGTCGTAGAGGGAGCTGAACGTGGGGTGTTCAAACCGGGGCAGCTCGAAGTAGCAGAACAGCTCCCATGCCCCGACCACACCCAGTGCCGCCCACCACGGCCACACACGTCGCCCAGTCGGGCGCGAGGCGAGGCGCTCGCTGGTTCCCCGCGATCGCAGGATGAAGGCGAACAGGACCGCCGCCAGCAGGGCAACGATCAACGGCAGTGCCGTCATCACATTGGCTCTGCTGGTAAACGGGGTGGTGAGCGCGGCGAACCACGAATACAGCGCGGCAAGCCCGACCGCCAACCAGACCAGTCCACGGTGGAGCGACCCCTTCGATTCGGGCCGTTCCTGTAGGGGAACGATCAGCTCACTATCCCCGCCACCCTGCCTCCGCCCCCGTGGTCGGTGCACCTTGGGGCCGATGCTCCCGGCCGGCGAGCTCACGGGCCCTGTCGCTGGAGCTGGGCGCGTGTCTCGGCATCCGCCGGCGGCGGCTCGAGCGCGACGAGGGATTCGTTCTGGCGCAACGCCCACGTGATCGCGGCGGCGATCTGCCCGTGTCCAACGGGATCGAAGGCGTGGCCCATGGAGTGCACGAGCGCAACGGACCGGACCGGACCCTCGTGGACCACCCGGGCCAGCCCGGACCCATGAGGAATGATGGCGTCGCTCCGGCCGTGGACCACGGCCACGGGAACGGTGACCCGCTCGACGAGCGAGCGCGGGCTTTCCGGCGAGGTCCAGGGGGCGATGCGGACACCCATGCGCCGACGAGCGAACTCGCGACCCGTCCGGGTTCGTGCCAGGCTCGCGGTGATCATGGAGCGGATCCGAAGCGGTAGTCGCCACTCGCCCGGACTGGACACCGTCACCACGCCGGTCAGGTCGTTCGCCGTGGCTGCATAGGAGAGCACCCCAACTGCACCCATGGACGCGCCCACCAAGATCACACTCCGATTCCGGGTTCTCGCCCACGCGACCACCGCGGCGACATCGTGACGTTCGAGATCGCCCAACGTGCACTGCCCACCGGACTGGCCGTGGCCACGAGAGTCGTAGGCGATGACCTCGAAGCCCTGCCTGTGCAGCTCGGATGCCAGTGCCACGACACGGGCGTCGTCCTTGTTGGCGGTCAGCCCGTGAGCTAGCACCACCACAGCTCGCGCCCGCTCGGAGACCGGCCACCGCCTGGTGGCCAGCTCGACCCCGTCGCCTGTCTCCAGCCGGGGCCCGGGGACCCCAGGACTGTAGGTTCCCGTTGTGTCTTCTCGTGTTCCTTCGTCCCGTTGGCGGGTGGCGCGCCGCGGCTCAGGGGGCGACGTCCGAAAGCGAACCCGCCCGGCGATCGCCATCCCTGCCTACATGCTTCCGATCGCCATGGGCACCACCTACCCATCCCGGTGTCCGGTTATGCATGAAACATCATCATTTCTTGGGTGCAGGGTCGAGGGGTCAGGACACCTGGGGAGCCGGGGCGGACTGCTGCGTCCCGATCTGGCGAGCCGTGCGGGCGCGATCGATCTGACGGTCCAGCATCTGGCGTGCTTCGGAGGCGTCCCGATGGGCAGCCCGGGTCCTCACCGGTCCCGGCGTGGAGTCGAGATGCACCGAGGCCAGGCCGAAGGCCCGCTCCCATGGTCCGGCGCTGAGCCGGAGACTCTGGGTGCGCTGGTGGGGAACCACGTCGATGGTCCGGGACAAGAGGCCGTGGCGGGCCACGAAGACCCGATCGTCAGCGCCGGCCCATTCGGCTCGCCACCACAGTGGTGCCCGGAAGGCGGCCCTCCGGGGTGGCCGGGTCAGCGGAATGTCGTGCAGGTCGATGCCACCGAGCATCCAGCCCACCAGACTCTCGGCGAAGGCCCTGTCGGTCACCGGGATCAGGGTGGTCCGCTTGGAGGAGTCGGCTCGGCCATAGCCGGCCACGTTCATCCGGACCTGCACCCACCCGAAGGGGCGCCACGACATGGGCTGATGGATCAGGATCGCCTGGACCTTCCCCGGAGGGACGGTCTGGCGGGTGGTGGACAGGAGCCCATGGCGGACCCGGAGCCCGTCCGGGGATTCGGTGACGGTGAACTCCCACAGCGAGTTGACCCGCTGCCAGATGGCGTGGGCGATGAGGACGGCGAACCACACGAAGATGGCAATGCCGATGCCCGTGGTGGCTTTGTGCCCGTTCTGCTGCCCGATCACGGTGAGGGCGGGCCCGAGGGCCAACAAGAGCAAGCGCCACGAGACCATCTCCAAGAGCACCGACCCCACCAGCCGACCATGGGGCACGGTGATCAGGAGGCGCTCCGGCGCCTCGACCGCTCCCTCTCCTGCGCCGGTAGACCGCCCCAGCAGGTCGGCGCGCAAGGACTGGGCAACGGGCAGGGTCAGATAGCGGAGACGCACCGCGGCCCGTTCGCTCCCCGCGGTCGTGACCTTCACCTCGGCCAGTCCGAAGATACGGGCCGAGAGGGGCTCGAGCACGTCGACGCTCTGGACCCGATCGAGGCGGATCCGCTTGGACTGCTTTTGCAGCAGCCCGCTGTCGATACGGAGCTCGCCACCCAACAAGTGGTAGCTGGTCACGGCCACGGTGATGATGCCTCGCACTACCACCAGGAGGGCAAGGCCCCCGAAGATGGCCACCTGGATCCAGTTCGGGCTGGCACCGCCGGACGCCCCTCGCTCGGCGAACCCGAGGGCGGTGATGACTATCAGGATGCCGAGGACGCGCCCCCCCAGGGCGATCGGTGTCAGCGGATGCAGCCGAAAGGTCTCGTCCGCGAGAGCAGGGGAGGAATCGCCCGTCTTCTGGTCAGAGTCCGGCGGCATGGGCCTCGCCCAAGGCGGTGAGCCGGTCCCGCAGCGCGCCGGCATGGTCGGGGGTGAGCCCGCGCACCTGGGCATCGGTGGTGGCCGCAGCCGTGTGCAGCTTGACGCTCACCAGTCCGAAGGAACGGGCAATGGGACCGGCCTTCACGTCGACCAACTGCATCCGCCCGTAGGGGACGACTGTCAGCTTCTTGAACATGGCCCCGTGGGTCACCACCATGTCGTCGGCCCGCTCGACGTAGCCCCATGACCGAAAGTTGCGTCCGATGGCGAACCAGGCCCACACCAGGAGGAGGGCGCCGATGATGCCGACAATGGGTCCAGCCGTGTCCCAGGCGAACGACAGGCCGACGGCGACGCCGGCGACGACAGGGATCCCGAGGGCAATGACCACGGTTCGACGCATGCGGGCCAGCAGCGGCGAGACACGGGTCCATGTCTGGTCAGGCGGAGGAGCGAAGGCGACGTTCATCACGCGGGAAGCCATTTAGATCGTTTCGAGGGCTCCGCCGTCGAACAGCGGGGTCACCCCTTCACCGAGAACGTCGGCCGTGAGCTCATCGTCGGTCGGGCGGGGTTGTGACGGTGCGTCGGAGGCCGCCTGCAAGATGGACGGCAACAGCCGGGCGTCGCTCGACGAATTGACGAAGAGCTGACCCTCGTAGGCACCACCACCCAGCACCCACTGCACCGATCGAGCCAGGGCGTGTCCCTCGGGCAGCGGTTCGTACCAACTGAAGTGGGGCGACGGGTCGTCGGGGGCCCAGCGCCGCCGGGCGGCGGACTTGATGGTCTGGACCGCGACTCGCCGTTCGGCGCACGTGGCCACCAGGTCCTCACACGCACGTCGGTAGTTGTCGTCGCGGAGCAGCGGGTAGTTGAACGGCAACAACACGGAGTCGTAGTCGAATCGCTCCAGGCTGCGACGGTGCATGGCCGCGATGCGCAGGCCATGTCCGGTGACGCCGATGAACCGGGTCAGGCCTTCGTCCCGGGCTTGGACCAGCGCTTCGAGCGCCCCGTGGGGCCCGTGCGCCGTCTGCCACTCGTCCTCCTCCACCAGATTGTGGAGCTGGATGAGGTCGACGTGGTCAACGCCCAGTCGGGTCAAGGAGCGTTCCAAGCTCGCACGGGCCGCGTCACCGGAACGCTCACCCGTCTTGGTGGCCAGAAAGAAGTTGTCTCGATTCCGGGCTAGCAACGGCGCCAGCCGGAGCTCGGAGTCCCCGTAGGCCGCCGCCGTATCCAGGTGGTTGACCCCGAACGCCTCCAGCACCTCGAACACGCGGTCTGCCGGATCCTGGCCCATCGTGCCAAGCGCCGCGGCCCCGAAGATGACACGGGAGCTGCGGTGTCCCGTCCGTCCGAACTCGACCCGATCGATCATGCATCCGACTCTATTGCCCAGACGAGTTCAGGGCTGGGCCCGGGTGATTCTTTCAGGTCTGGCCAGGGACTGCGTTCTTTGCTGGCCCGATCGGCAATGGTGCCAGGTTTGCCCTCCCGATTGGTACGGTGACCGTCCATGAACGAACGGGGGGGAGATCGGCGCGCCGCTGGTGGCCCACCGAAGCCCCCGGGCCGATCCTCGCCGAAGGCGAACGGGTTGAACGAGCTCGGCCACCTGGGACCTGGTCCCGGTGCTGGCAGAGGCCGTGACGAAGAGCGCAAAGTGGCCAACGAGGCGGGTCTGGCCGCCCTGGCCGAGGAGATGCATCGGCCCCCGGGCGGTCGGAGCGGTCGTCGTCGCAAGGCGGCCAGCACCCGTCGCCGCCGTCGGGTCAAACGGGGAGTCCTCATCGGTGTGGCCGTGCTGCTGGTGCTGGTCGGAGGGGGTGCCGGGTATGCCTACTACCTCACTCATGGACTCAAGCGCATCGATGTAAAGGGTCTCCACGGAGCACTGGACACGGGGGCTGAAGCCGGCGCCGAGAACATCCTGATGGTGGGATCGACCTCACGCTGCGCGTTGAAGGTTCAGAATCCGGCCTACGGGTTGTGCCAGGGAACCGCCAACTCGGCGCCGGTGAACGGCGTGAACAGCGACGTGATCATGATCCTCCATGCCAACCCGGCCAAGCACCAGCTGGCGCTCCTGTCGATCCCCCGCGACCTGTTCATCCCGAATGCCCGTGCCGAGGGGGCAAACAAGATCGACGCCGGCCTCTACGAGGGTTTGAGCCAGCTGGTATCGGCGATCGAGGAGGACTTCGGGATCCCCATCCAGCACGCCGTCTCGCTCAACTTCGACCAGTTCGCAAACGTAGTTGACTCCCTGGGCGGCATCAACATGTCCTTCCCGATATCGCTGTTCGACGCCTCGTCGGGCCTGAACGTCCGAGCCGCCACCTGTGTCCACCTCAACGGCACCCAGGCCTTGCAGGTGGTGCGGGCAAGGCACCTCGTGTATCAACGGCCGGGGATCACCTCGACCAACCCGAGCAACTGGCCTGCCGACCCGGAAAGCGATCTATCCCGGATCCGCCGTGATCACGAGTTCCTTCGGGTGCTCGCCGCTGCCGTGGCCCATCAGGGACTGGGGAACCCGATCTCTGACGTCAGCCTCATCAACTCGGTGAAGAGCGACCTCACCTTCGACCAATCCTGGTCGGTGAACGACATGGCCGACCTGGTGCTCGCCTTCCACTCGATGAATATCAACTCGGTGCCCCAGCTCACTTTGCCAGTGGGCCAGGTAATCGACCCCGCCGGCCAGGCTGGGGATCTCATCTACAAAGGCGGTAACTATCAGGAGGTCGAGTTTCCCTCCCTATCGCAGGACCTGTCTGCCGTGGACAAGGTGCTCGGCATCGGATCGACCACCGACTCCATGACCGGGAATCCACTTCCCGCTGCATCGTCGGTCGCCGTGTCGGTCATGAACGGCACCGGCGCTTACAACCAGGCCACGGACACATCCACTGCGCTGGCTGCGCTGGGCTTCAAGATCGCCAGCATTGGCGACACCACTCCGGTGGGCGACGTGGCCGAGACCGTCGTCTATTACGGGTCCAAGTCCCCGGCTAGCGAGGCTGCGGCCGAGAAGGTGGTCCGTTCCATGACCGGTTCGGTGATCATGGCCTACGACCCGAGCAAGGTCTCGAGCGGTGCCAAAGTGACCGTGGTGACCGGCACGCAGTTCGCGGTGAACGCCCCACCCCCGTCGACCACCGGAGGCGAGACCAGTAGCTCTGCGGCCCCATCGGCACCGACGACGACAACGAGCAACCCGTCGGCGGCGATCACCGCCGCCTCCTCGGCCAACACGAACCTGGAGCCGTGGGACCCCCGAGCCTGCCCGGCGGGGGCGACTCCGACGGCGCCGGTGGCCAATCCAGTGCCGGGCTGAAGTGCCCGGCAAGTAGGTGATGGCTACTTTCGGACCGAACCGTCACCCAGGTGCGTGTCGAACCAGGCCAGGGTGCGCTGCCAGGCGTCGGCCGCAGCTGCGGCGTTGAACACCGAGGCGCGGTCATCACAGTTGAACCCGTGGTCGGCATCGGCAAAGCGCATGATCTCGGTCGGCACCGACGCACGGGAGACGGCGTCTCGAAGTTGCTCCACCTCTTCGGTCGGGATTCCCTTGTCCAGATCGCCGTACAGGCCGAGCCAGGGGGTCTTGAGGCTGGGGGCCAGCTCGATCAGAGAGGGCAGACCGAACCGACCTTGGCCAACCCCACCGCCGTAGAAGGTGACGGCCGCACCCACCGCCCGGGTGGTGGCGGCGAAGAAGGTGACGCTGCCACCCATGCAGAATCCCACGACACCGATCCGTGACCGGGCGAGCCCGGCATGCTCGAGGTGATCGAAGGCAGCCGCCACATCGACGGCCAGACCCTCGGCAGTCAACTCGCCCATGATCGGCATGACCGAGTCGAGATCGTCGTAGGCCAGGACGGGCGAACCCTGCCGGTGGAAGAAAGCCGGCGCGATCGCATACCAGCCCGCATCCGCCAGTCGGTCGGCGATCCCCTCGATGTGAGTTGTCACCCCGAAGGCCTCTTGGATCACCAGAACGCCGCCTCGGGGAGTGCCACCGGGCGAGGCTTCGTGGGTCGGCATGGGGCCGTCGGCGGTCTCGATGATGATCTGCGAAGTGGTGGTCACAGTGGCTCCTCTCGATGGGTGATGCTACGTGCGGCCTGTCCTGAGTGCTTGACGCACCCGTTAAGATTGGTTCTTGTTCACGTCAACGGCAAGTCAGCCTCCCGGAGTGTGATGACCGACCTCGATCAATCGATACGACCGGCCGGGCGTTTTGGGCCGGCAAGCGCCCTCGGCCCGGTCCCGGACGGCTACAAGTGGGTGGCCCTGTTCATCTCCACGCTGGGCATGCTCATGGCCACCATCGACGGTTCGATCACCCTGATCGCCCTTCCCGACATCTTCCGGGGGATCGGGATAAACCCGCTCGAACCCGGGAACAGCTTCTACTTGTTGTGGATGATCCTGGGGTTCCTGGTGGTCACCAGCGTGCTGGTGACCAGCCTGGGCCGCCTGGGCGACATCTACGGCCGGGTCCGCATGTACAACCTCGGGTTCGCCGTCTTCACCTTCTTCTCGCTCCTGCTCAGCGTGACGTGGATGTCCGGTCACGCCGCCGGGCTGTGGCTGATCATCATGCGTATCTTCCAAGGAGTCGGTGCCGCCATGTTGATGGCGAACTCGGCGGCCATCCTCACCGACGCGTTCCCGCCCGGGCAGCGGGGCATGGCCATGGGGGTCAACCAGGCAGCCGCGTTCAGTGGGACCTTCATCGGATTGGTCCTGGGCGGCATCCTCGCCCCGATCAACTGGCGGCTCATCTTCCTCGTCTCCGTGCCCATCGGGCTCTTCGCCACCATCTGGGGCTATCTGAAGCTGCGTGAACTGAGCGAGCGACGACCAGCCCGCATCGACTGGCCGGGCAATATCACCTTCGCCATCGGCCTCATCCTGGTCATGGTGGGAATCACCTACGGGATCGAGCCCTACCGGAACAACACCATGGGGTGGACCAATCCGGTCGTGGTGCTGGCCCTCACCCTCGGCGTGGTGTTGCTCGTCGTCTTCGGCATCATCGAGACCAAGGTCCCCGAGCCGATGTTCCGCATCCAGCTGTTCAAGATCCGGGCGTTCACGGCCGGGGTCTTCGCCAGCCTGCTCGCCGCCTTGAGCCGCGGTGGCCTCATGTTCATGCTCATCATCTGGCTGCAGGGGATCTGGCTGCCCCTCCACGGCTACGACTTCGCCCGGACTCCGCTCTGGGCCGGACTGGCCATGCTTCCGCTCACGGCCGGGTTCCTGATCGCCGGCCCCCTGTCCGGCATCCTGTCCGACCGCTACGGAGCCCGCCCGTTCGCCACCGGCGGCATGCTCGGCACGGCGGCCTCTTTCATCCTCTTGGAGCTGCTGCCCATCGACTTCCCATACTGGCTCTTCGCCGTCTTGCTCTTCGTCATCGGATTGTTCATGTCCTCCTTTGGCTCGCCGAACCGGGCTGGGGTCATGAACAGCCTTCCCCCGGAGCATCGGGGGGCCGGGTCGGGCATGAACACCACCTTCCAGAACTCCGCTCAAGTCCTGTCCATCGGGATCTTCTTCACGCTGATGATCGTGGGGCTCTCCGCCTCGCTGCCCGCGAGCCTGTATCACGGGCTGGTCAGCCACGGCGTTTCGCCAGCGGCGGCCACCACCGCCTCGCACCTGCCTCCGGTCTCGACCCTGTTCGCCGCCTTCTTGGGCTACAACCCTGTCCAGCAGTTGCTGGGGGCGCACGTGCTCTCCCAGGTCCCTCACGCACAACAAACGGTGCTCGCCGGCCGGGGATTCTTCCCCTCGATCATCACGGCCCCATTCCGGTCAGGCCTGCATGCGGCGCTTGATTTCGCCATCGTGGCCAGCCTGTTGGCGGCAGCGGCTTCCTGGACTCGGGGGCCGCAACCCGAGCCCGAAGTGGTGACACCGGTCATAGCCGGCGGTCGGGACGCGGCGCGCCAGGACCTCCCCAGTAGAGTTGCGCCGTGACCAGCCAAGCCGATCGTTCACACCCCTTCGATATCGCCCGGCCACGAAGCTTCGAAGCCCGATACGGTGCCGGCCTCAGCCACGGGCTGTGCCTCGGCGGTGGCGGTCTCTTCTTCGTCGCCTGGCAGACGGCTTATCTCCACACGTTGGCTGAGGGAGGGCTCAATCTCGACGCCGCCGAACGAGTGGTGGGAACGTCGGCGGGATCGGTCGTTGCCGCAGCCCTCCTCGGCGGTCGCCTCAATCTCGTCCACCGGGAACTCGCCATCTTGGGCAAGGCGCCAAAGGTGGTAGCTGCGCTCGCTCCGAGTTCCGATCTGCGTCCCAGCCAGCAACGTGCGCTCGACCTGTTCTGGCAAGCCCAGGACAGTGAACCGGCCACGATCCGAGCCATCGGACACGCCGCCTTGGCGTCGGCCGGCCCTGCCGCTCGGACCATGCGGCGCAACGTGGCCCTGATCATCGGGGCAAAGCGCTGGCCATCGCCGACCCTGCACATCAGCTGTGTCGATGCCTATACGGGGGAGCGATGCTTCGTTACCCGAGAAGCGGGCGTTGCCGTGTCGACCGCCGCTGCGGCCAGCAGCGCGGTACCCGGCCTCTTCCCCCCTCAACTCATCGCTGACCGTCGCTGCATGGACGGCGGTGTAAGCGGTTCCGGCACCCATCTCGACGTCCTGGCCGGTGCCCAGCGGGTGCTGGTGCTGGCCCTGAGCGACGGCAGCGAGCTGACCGAGGGAATGATGACCAGCCAACCGAGCGGTGGCCGACGAGAGATCGAGGACTTGATGGCTACGGGAACCAAGGTCGAACTCCGCACCCCGGAAGCGGTGGATCCCTTGGAGCTGATGTCGCCCGCCTCGGTTCCCAAAGCATTGGCCATGGGCGCCCGCCAGGCCTCCTCCGACCTGGCCGACTTGACCTCGTTCTGGAACTGACCCCACCAACAGGTCGAGGAGGACCAGTCCGGGCCCGCAAGTGCATCAGGTCCGTAGGGCGGGATGGCTCCTGGCCAAGATCGGTATCAAGAGCCGATGGGGCGTGAGGCGGCCGAGGATGGCGCCGGCCTGGTTGGCGCGGCCGGGGATGGCGACGACCCGGCCCTTGGCCAGCGCCTCGACCCCAATGGCGGCCACCGTTTCAGGGCTCTCCCACAAGAACTTGGGCAGTGCGGCCTCGGCCTCCTCTTTCGAGATGCCGGCACGTTCGCCGAACCCGGTCTCGACCGGGCCGGGGCACAGCACCGATACCTGCACACCGGTGCCTCGCAGCTCACCGCTCAGGCTCTCCGAGTAGGACAGGACGAACGCTTTCGCCGCACCGTAGGCAGCCTGGCCCGGCAGCGGTTGGAATGCGCCGGTAGAAGCGACATTAAGGACGGCACCCCGACCCCTCTCGACCATCGCCGGTAGGAACCGACTGCACAGATCGGCGACCGCCACCACGTCGACTTCGATCATGTTGATCTCTGCCAGTGGATCGGACTTGGTCACCGGTCCCACCGTCGTGAATCCGGCGTTGTTGACCAGGATCTCGGGGGCGAGCCCCAGTTCGGCGGTGCGATCGAGCAACCGGGCACGGGCTTCTCGGTCCGAGAGGTCAGCCACCAGCACGTGTGCCTGCACGCCCTTGGCGCGGAGCTCGGCAGCCAGGCTCTCGAGCTTGTCGGCTCGTCGCGCAACCAGCGTCACCCCGTGACCGCGCCGGGCGAGCTCTCGGGCGATGGCCGCACCGATGCCCGAGGAGGCGCCGGTGATCACGGCAGTCCGGTCTGCTGCGGGAGGGGGAAGGGCCATCACCCAACCGTAGGGCTCATTCCAATACCGGGCTACCAGAGGCCAGGGACCAACCGCCATCGGACCTGAGTGCGATAGGCGTCGTAGTGCTCGTTCGTGGCAAGCAGACGGTCCTCTGCCAGTGCCCGGCCGACGTTACAACTGGTCACCAACAACATCACCAAGCCGTTCCACACGGAAATGCTCTGCAACAGGTACCCAAATTGGAGGAAGAGGTACGAGGCATAGATGGGATGGCGGACGACGGCGTAGGGACCCCGTCGCACCAAGCCGCGATCAGCGGCAGCGAAGCCGAAGGATCGACCGAGCGCCAGGAACGAGGCAATGCAGATCGCCAGGCCGAATAGCTGGATGCCCAGTCCCGCCTGGACTCCCCAGGGTGGATGGGCGCCGTCTGGCCGGAACAGCACACCGCCGAACGTTCCGCCGAATGCAAGTAGCCAGTCGCTCATTCGCCGGGTCACCGTGCGCGCCGAGCGACGGAACAGGTAGGCAACCACTACCCACATCTGCTCGGCGACGAATGCCGGGCCGAACCAGCGGTGGGTGTGCAGGTAGGCCCGCAGGGTGGCTTCGGCAAAGAAGGCCGCGCCAGCGGCTCCCACCAGATTGAGTGTGACCCTGACCACCCGCTCCGCTCTGGAAGAGAGTGGTTCGGGTTCCCGCAGACGCTGCACCAGGGAGCGTGTGGGCGTGCGACCCCCTTGTCGCTCTAGTGGCGGCCGCGACTCCGGTGCAGCGGAAGTCGCTGGTTCCTCTCGAAGGCCGATCGCGGGTGATCCCACCTAACCTGCCTCGCGGCCAAGAACAGTGGCTCTACCGCCTAGCGGCAGGCCCATGTTCCCTCCCTCGCTCTTGATTCGTCTGCTCCATACCGTCACTGTCCTCAGGCTCTCGGAGATGCCGATACAGGGGTTACGGCCGAAGCCCCCAAAGAGATTGGCTGATCTCCCTTGCAATTCTCTGACTTGGCAATTCTCTACCTTGGCGGGGGCCGCGTGAACCTCCGCCATCGAATTCCCGATCTCCTTGCGCTGGTGGGTTGCATTGTCCGCACGCCCCCAGGGTCCATGAGCTTGGTAAGTTTCAACTTACGGTAAGGCACAACTTACTCACCGGGGGTGTCGCTCGGCCGGCGGCTGGACCGCCCCTCATGTCCTGTCGGCCAGAGCACGCACTCGTATAGTGACCAAAGCGATGATGTTCGTCCCGGTGACCCAGATAGGCAGCGCGGAGATCAGCCGTCATCCGTCGCACCTCGAGATCGACCCGCGGCGAGCCAAGCGCGTCGGAGCGGCTGGCGCATGTTGAACGGTATCGAAGGCATGGTCGGCGAGACCGCACTGGTAACACGGGAAGTCGGCGGGAGCACCCGACCAGGCCTGGTACGGGCCCGGGGTGAGAACTGGCACGCCATGTCCCTGTTCCCCGACACCACCATCGGCGTCGGATCCACGGTGGTCGTCGCCGACGTTGAGCGGGGACTGCTCGTGGTCTACGCCACCGATTCCGCATAACACCCGAACAAGTCCAAGAAAGGGCTCATGATGATCGCAAGTATGAGTGCCGGCGTGATCACCGGCGTCGTAATAGTCGTAGTCGTCGTCGTAGTGCTGGTGGCAGTCGTCCTCAAAAAGGCCCTGAAGGTGGTGCAGCAGGGAAGCGTGGGAGTGGTGAAACGGCTCGGGGAGTTCAAGTCTGTCCGCCAGCCCGGGATCGCCTTTTTGGTCCCGTTCTTCGACCAGATGGAAAAGGTCGACATCCGTGAGTTCCCTCACACCGGTGACCGGCAGTCGGTGATTACCGCCGACAACGTGTCATTGCAGGTGAGCGCCACGATCTTCGCCCAGGTACTTGACGTCAAAGCGGCGCTCTACGAGATCGAGGACTACGAGCTGGCCGTCGACCAGTTGTCCCGAACGGCCTTGCGGGCGGTGTTCGGAGAACTGACCCTCGACCAGTCGCTGTCCGAGCGCGAGACGATCAACTCCAAGATGCAAGAGCACATGACCGACGCCACCCTCAAATGGGGTGTTCGGCTCAATCGCATAGAGATCCTCGACATCACCCCACCGGCCAACGTGCTACAGGCCATGTCCGAGCAGAAAGAAGCCGAGCAGCACAAGCGCGCCGCCATCCTCAAGTCGGAGGGTGATCAACAGTCGGCCATCAACAGCGCGCAAGGCCGGAAGCAGGCGGCGGTGCTCGAGGCCGAGGGCCAGAAGCAGGCATCGATCCTGGCCGCCGAGGCTCAGCAGAAAGTCCTGGAGCTCCGAGCCGAGGGCGAGAAGCGAGCATCGGCGCTGCGGGGAGAAGGAGAGGCAATGGCGCTCGGAGCATTGGATACGGCCACCATCAGGCCCAACACGCTCGCCGTGCTCCAGTTACGAGCGCTGCAGCAGATAGCCACCTCGACCAACGCCAAGGTGGTGGTGCCCTACGAGGCGGCCGGCCTGGTCGGGGGCGCCCAGGTCCTGGTGGACGCGCTCAAGGGTGCCGGAGCCAGCGCTGACGGAAGGCCCGCCCCCCCAGTCGATGGCCACGCAGCCGAGCGTAACTAACTGGACCGCGCCCGGCTCTCGTCGTCGCCGGCGGGACGATCGGACAAGCTCCTAGGAGAACGGTAGGTTCGTGGCTGTGGCCCAACCAGATAGTGCCGGCGTCGGGCCCCCGATCGTCCAGGCCCGACGACTGGTCACCGAGTTGCCCGGACCACGCTCTCGCCAACTGGCCAGCCGTCGCCATGCCGCGGTTGCATCGGGGGTGAGCTCCGTTCTACCCGTCTATGTCGAGGCCGCATCGGGAGCCATCGTGGTGGACGTGGACGGCAATGCGCTCATCGATCTCGGGTCGGGCATCGGGGTGACCAGCATTGGTCATGCCCTGCCCGAGGTGGTCGAGGCGGTGAGCGACCAGGTGGCGCGGTTTACCCACACCTGTTTCATGGTCGGGCCGTACGAGAGCTACATCGCCGTCTGCGAGGAGCTGGGAGCGCTGACTCCGGGTCATCATGCCAAGGTCTCCGCACTGTTCAACTCGGGGGCGGAGGCGGTGGAGAACGCAGTCAAGGTTGCCCGCCACGCCACCCGTCGCCAGGCAGTGGTGGTCTTCGACCACGCGTATCACGGCCGCACCAATCTCACCATGGCCCTCACGGCGAAGAACATGCCGTACAAGGAGGGTTTCGGTCCCTTTTCCCCCGAGGTCTACCGGATGCCGATGTCCTACCCGTTTCGCGACCCCACGGGCATGAGCGGTGATGAGGCTGCTGAGCGAGCGCTGGATCAACTGGACAAGCAGGTCGGCGCCCACAACGTCGCCTGCGTGCTGATCGAGCCGATCCAGGGTGAAGGGGGGTTCATCGTTCCCGCCCCCGGGTTCCTGCCCGCCGTGGCCGCCTGGTGCCACGATCATGGGGTGGTGCTGGTGGCCGACGAGATCCAATCGGGCTTCTGCCGGACAGGAGCCTGGTTCGCCAGCGAACACGAAGGTGTGGTCCCTGACCTCATCACCATGGCCAAGGGCATTGCCGGGGGGATGCCCTTGGCCGCGCTTACCGGCCGGGCCGAGCTCATGGATGCCGTACACGCCGGTGGGCTGGGGGGTACCTACGGCGGCAATCCGGTGGCCTGCGCCGCCGCTCTGGCCACCATCGACGTCATGAGAACCAGAGACCTGGCCGGCGCGGCCAACCGCATCGGTCATCGGATGACCGACCGACTGGTCGCGTTGCAGGCCCAGCTTCCAGCCATCGGCGAGGTCCGAGGGCGGGGCGCCATGCAAGCCATCGAGCTGGTGGTGCCCGGAACCCTCGAGCCCGATCCCGACTCGGCCGGGCGGATGGCTGCCGCCTGCCTTCGTGCGGGAGTGATTGTCCTCACCTGTGGAACGTGGGGCAATGTGATCCGTCTGTTGCCGCCGCTCGTCATCAGCGATCAGCTGTTGGACGAGAGCCTCGACGTCCTGTCGGAGGCCGCAGCCGCCGCGCTCGGCTGAGCTCATGGCCTGGCCGCCGCGGGCCAGACGTCTGTTCGCCCCTTGTCACTCATTATGTTGGGATAGTTGTAGGACCCATGCCGGTGTGCTGTGTCCACGGCTGGGCCCCGCTGGCGGTTCCAGGGCCGTACGGCATCGGCCTGGACGACGAACCGGCCAAGCAGCCCACGAGGAGCAATGGCACATCCCCGAGAACGACAAGCACTGAGCAGCCGGCTGGTCTTGTTGATGGCGGTGGCCACCGGAGCGGTGGTGGCCAACCTCTACTACGCCCAGCCGTTGCTCAATGAGGTGTCCCGGAGCCTGCACGTCGGTTCGGCGGCCGCCTCAACCGTGGTCACCGCCACTCAGGTTGGCTATGCCGCGGGGTTGTTGCTGATCGTTCCGCTCGGCGACCTCCGGCCCCGTCGCTCGTTGGTCGTCCTGTTGTTCGCGCTGTCGGCGGTGGCCCTGGTGGCATGCGCCATCGCACCCAACCTCTGGCTCTTCGAGGCTGGATCGGTCGCGGCAGGCTGTGCGTCGGTTGCCGGTCAGGTCATGGTCCCCTTCGCCGCCGATCTCGCCCCTGAGGAACGGCGGGGACGAGTGGTGGCCCGTATCATGACCGGCCTCCTCCTCGGCATCCTGTTGGCCCGAACGGTGTCCGGCGTCGTGGCCGAGCTGGCCGGGTGGCGAGCCATCTACTGGATATCGGCGGGGCTCATGGTCGTTTTCGCCGCCGTGCTGTGGCGAGCTCTGCCCGCCGAAGGAAGGAGACCGCACCTCAGCTATCCCCATCTGGTTGGCTCGTCCCTGCGTCTCTTGGTCGACGAGCCGACGCTGCGCCGCCGGGCCTGGCACGGCGCCATGGCCTTCGCCGCTTTCAGCGTGCTGTGGACGTCACTTGCCTTCTTGCTGTCGGCGGCGCCTTATCACTACTCCAATCTGGTGATCGGCCTGTTCGGTCTTGTGGGGGTGGCCGGGGTGGCTGCGGCTAACCTGGCCGGCAAGCTGGCCGATGTCAACAGGACGTCTCTCACCACGGCGGCCGCCGGTGTCCTCCTGACTTTGTCATTCGTGGTGCTGGGGTTCGGAAAGACCTCGGTCGCCGCGATCATCGTCGGCATCGTCGTCCTGGACATCGGTACCCAGGGGATGCAGATCACCAATCAGGCGGTGATCTACGCCCTCCGGCCCGAGGCCCGCAGCCGCATCAACAGCGCCTATATGTTCTGCTACTTCGTGGGCGGGGCCATAGGTTCTGTGACCGCCGGGATCGTGTTCTCGGCCGACAAGTGGACGGGAGTCTGTCTGCTCGGTGTCGGGTTCGGCGTGGGCACCTTGGCCATGACCCTCTTCGACTGGATTCGGCCACCCGCCCGGGCTCGCGTCGCTGTGCCCGTGCGTGCCGTCACGTCGGAGCCGTCACGTCCCCAATAGCCATCGATCCCGAGCCAACGCTTCGCTTAGCAATGACGAGCGAGGTCCGAGTGTGGATCGAAGTGGCCCCGCTCGAGTGCACCGGACCGGCCTTTGAACACATACTCGAGGGCAGAGCCGCTTCGGCATGGTGCTCACCACCGGCAACTGTTCGACCGATGCCGGGCCGCTCGTCGGCTGGAGTCGACCCGCTCCAGGCCAGGCCGGCGAGGGCCAGGACGGCCAGCACGATCACGGCCACCCCGTACTGCCACGTCGTGCTCAAGAACCCACCGCCATGCACCACGAGGAAACCGGCGACGATGGCAGGGAGGCCCAAGGCCAGGTAGGACACGATCCACACGGTCGAGAGCACCCCGGACCGCTCGTGCGGCGCAGCCAGGGGAAGCACGGTTCGAATGGCCCCTTGGAACCCGGCCCCGAACCCCACGCCGCCCACGGCCGTGCCGATGAAGAACGGCACCGCCGAGGTCAGGGCGACGGCCAGCAAGGTGAGTCCCACCCCGACGACGAGCCCGAGGGTGCCGATGAACATGACCGTGCGTGGCGGTGTCGCTCGGAAGAAGAGGACTGCGAGGGCGCCACAGGCGGCCAGGACGAACAGGGCGAGGCCGCCCAGCACCGGTGAGCTGGAGCCGACGACCTGTCGGACCAGGTCCGGTCCGAGCGAAGCGTAGAAGCCTCCGAGGGCCCAGACCGCCACCAGGGCTGGGATGGCCACCAGCAGGGGGCGCCGCACCGCCGGAGGGACACGGACTTCGGGTCGGAGCGAAGCCAGGGCGCCAGCCTCCGACGTCGACGTCTCCGACATCAGGGCCACGCCGAGCGCCTGCAGGATGAAGATCCCGAGGAGCACGAGGTACACGAGGTGGGTCGGGGCAGGTAGGAACTGGACAAGCAGCCCCGACACCAGCGCACCTGTCGCCGTCCCCGTGACCGGGGCGACGGCGTTGGCCATGGTGCCCTTGGCCTTGTCCAAGTCGAGCATGCCGGCCCCAACGGCACCGACCGCAGCTCCGGTCGAGAGGCCCTGGACCACCCGGGCAACCAATAGCGCAGGCACGCCCCCGGCGGTAGCAAAGATGACCATGACCGCCGCCTGGAGTACGAGGGCCGCCAACAATACCGGCCGACGCCCGACATGGTCCGAGAGGGTTCCAACGGTGAGCAGCGCCGCCAACACCGCCACCGCGTATACCCCGAAGACGATGGTGATGGTCATGGGGGAGAATCCCCATTCGGACTGGTAGACGCGGTAGAGGGGTGTGGGCGCACTGGACCCGGCCAGGAAGGACACCACGATCGAGGCCAGGAGATAGAAGGCCGCGGTGGTGGGTAGCCGAAGGCGACGTGCCCTTTGCGCTGGGGCATTGACTGCCAACGGCCCCGCCGGTCGATCCTGGATCTCGTGGTGCTGGGTGAAGACCATGTTCACTCCTGGGTCCGAAGAACAGACCGGTCTGTCTGCTTCCTACTACTCTAGACAGACCGGTCTGTTATAGTCAAACCATGGCCGTTCGGAGGCAAGGCCGAGCTCATCGGGTCGGTAGCGGGACTCTCGGTATGCAGGCCAGGCCAACGCAGCCGGCGCGGAGGACCTGACGACCTGGCCAGAGGTGATGTGGTTGGACGCACCCCTCTGACGTTGCTTCCGCCAGTCGGGCAGAGTTGTCACATGGACCAGAGTCAGCGTTTCGTGCGGGATCTCGTCGATCCGTTTCGGGTCAGGCCAGGGAAGTCGGTCACCATGGAGCGAGATTTCGACCCCACCTACGTCGATGGGACGGTGTCGCGCATCGACGCCGAGGCGCGGCTGGACCAGGTCATCGAGCTTCTGGCCGACTACCAAGATCGGCTGTCGGCCCAAACCGCCTCTGGAGTACTACTCGTGCTCCAGGCGCTCGACGCCGGCGGGAAGGACAGCACGATCAAGCACGTGATGCGCGGACTCAACCCTCAAGGCGTCGAGGTGCACAGCTTCAAGGAACCGTCGGACGACGAGCTGAGACATGACTATCTCTGGCGCCATCAGCGGGTCGCTCCCGAACGGGGCCGGATCGGCATCTTCAATCGGTCGCACTACGAGGAAGTGCTGGTCGTCCGGGTCCACCCTGAACTGTTGCAACGCCAATTCGAGTCTGGTGGTCCGCCGCCCAAGGGCGTTTGGAAGCGCCGCTTCCACGAGATCAATGACTGGGAGCGCCATCTGGTCGACAACAACATCCGCGTGGTGAAGGTGCTGCTCAATGTGTCCAAGGAGGAACAGGCCAAGCGGTTCATCAAACGGATCGACCGGCCGGAGAAGAACTGGAAGTTCGCTCCCAGCGACATCCATGAACGCCACTACTGGGACGACTATCAACGGGCCTACGGCAGGATGCTCAGCCACACCAGCACGGAGTGGGCGCCGTGGCATGTGGTGCCTGCCGACCACAAATGGTTCGCCCGCCTGGCCACCGCGGCCATCCTGGCCCGGACCTTGATCGACATCGATCCGCAGTATCCCCAGGTGGATCCCGCCGTTCGTCAACGCATGGCCGGCAGCCGCGACTCCCTGGTTGCCGAACTGCACCATGGTTCGCCCAAGCCAAGCTGAATCCTTCGACTGCCCCTGTCGTTTCCGTCCGGGGCCGTGCCCGGACTCCAGTCCTCCGGTAGGGTGCAGGCCGTGACCGAGAACAGCGCGGTACGCACTAATGCTCCCGTGACCGGGCTTTCACACGTCCAGTTGTTGGTCTCCGACGTGAGTGCCAGCGCCGAGTGGTACACCGTGGCCCTGGGGCTCGATCCCTACGCCGGAAGCGTCGACACCGGTTACGTGGCCCTTCGTCACCGAGGGGCCAACGTCGTCGTCGTGCTGACCCGGCCCTCGCAGGTGGGTGACGACCAGGTGGCCGTGGCGACGTCACCGGGGAACGAGACCTTGGATCACCTGGCCTTCGCCGTGTCCGACGAGGGTGCGCTCCGAGCGTGGGCCGATCACCTGGCCCAGAGCGGCGTCGATCATCCCGGCGTCGTGCTCGAGAACGGGAACCCTTCGTTGCAACTTCGCGACCCCGACGGCGTTGCCATCGAGCTGGTTGCGTCGCCCTTCCGTCGTAACTGATCGCCAACGCCGTTGTCTGGGGCGACCCGGCGAAGCTCAGTCGTCTCCCCGATCGTCATCGATCCTGATGTCCAGCGCGGCGAACACGCCCAAGGCGAGGGGAAGCACCTGGGTCGAGTCGATGATGGCGTTCCGCAACTGGATCGCCCCCTGCAATCCCTCGAGCTTCGATCCGTGAAGACGGACCCCGGCTAGCTCTGCTTGGGAGAATTGGGTCGAGGTGAGGTCGCAATCGAGAAATTGAGCGTGGGCCAACCCTGCCGCATAGAAGTCGCTCGAACTCAGCGAGACCCGTTCGAAGAGGACGTGGTCACCGCTGATCATCCGACAGTTGGCGTTGTCGAGCTTCGAGTCGTTGAACAGGACGTCAAGCATGCGGGCACCGGCGAGGTCGATGGCCGACATCTTGCAATTCCTGAACTCGACACGGGTGAAGGCCGCGTCGACGAGACTCGCCCCTGACAGGTCACACGATTCGAAGATGGTGTCGCGTACCCGAACCCGATCCAGGGTCGTGCCCACGAACCGAGCCCCCCGTACCAACGACTCGCTGATCTCGCAGTTCGTGGCGCTGTGTCCGGAGAAGTCCCCGGCCGTCTCGACTGCGTGCCATTCGAACTCGTCGTCCAGGCGGGGTGTCTCTGCGGCGGACAAGGCCGTCGGAAGCCGCGGCGGCCGCGGGGCGAGAGGCCTGGAGACCATCGCGCTCAGAGATCGGCGATGGGTTTGGGCACCAACTCCGGATTGGCCGAGCCGTCGACCTCGAGCAGCTTGCCGGTGACCCAACTGGCGGCCGGGGCGGCGAGGTACACGGCGGCCGCGGCGATGTCATCGGGAGCACCGTTCCGGCGCATGGCCGTGCGTTGGATCATGGTCTGGCGGATGTTGGGGTCCATGCTCGACAGCCAGTTGCCCAACGACTCGGTCTCTACCGCGCCGGGGAGGATGGCGTTCACCCGTATCCGGGGAGCCAGGTCTGCAGCCATCAGCCTGGTGAGCTGCGACAGGGCTGCCTTGGTCGTCCCGTGGGCCAACTGGCCCCGGGGAGCATTGCGGCCGGCCATCGAGGAGATGTTGATGATGGAAGCACCGGGACGATCGAGGAGGTGGGGGGCGGCCAGCCGGCTCAACTCGAACGGGGCGAAGACGTTGAAGCGGAAGGATGCCTCCAACTGCTGGACCGTGGTGTCCAAAAAAGGATGGGACTGGGACCCGCCGGCATTGTTGACCACCACGTCGAGCCCACCGAGCTCACCGACTGTACGGGAGACGAGCTCGGCGAGCACCGCGAAGTCGTTCATGTCGCCCGGCAGGACCAGGGCCCGCTGCCCACGCGCCCGCACCTCGTCGGCCACCGCCTCGAGGTCACTTGCGGTGCGGGACATCAGGGCGACGTCGGCTCCGGCGTCTGCGTAGGCGCCTGCGATCGCCGCTCCGATCCCCTTGCCCGCCCCGGTGACGATGGCCACCTTCCCGTCGAGTCGGAACAGATCCTGGGTGTTCGTGGGTGGGCTGGGCATATGTCTCCCCCTCGGTTCGGGCGTCCACCGCCGGTGGCATGGGACCCTGACGCCGCTCGGGCAAAAGGTAGCGCAACGGTCGATCCGGAAGCCTTGGGAGCTCGCCCGTCGCATCCCCTCTGTTTCCGGCCACGACCGTCCAGCGCGCTCGTTGGCGCCATCCCCCGCTCATTGGCGCCATCCCGCGCTCATCCACAAGAGCCCACGTGAGAATCCTCCTTTGCCGTCGGTACGGGTGTGCCGGGCTGACCTCGACATGGGGGCGATCGACCGTCCCCGGGGCAGAAAGTGCTGGTCATCGCACCGTATGGGCCGGTCGCCGGCGCGGGAGCTAACCTGACAACCAAGACTCATACTGACCGAAGACGGAGGGGCCCCATGGACACCGAAGGCGCATACGACTTGAACTGGATCACCTCGGTGGACGACCACATCATCGAGCCGCCCAACGTCTGGACCGACCGGCTTCCGGCCAAGTACAAGGACGTGGCGCCCCACGTCATCATCGACGACGACGGCACCGAGGTCTGGGCCTACGAGCACATCCGGATCATGACCGGTGGCCTCGGGGCCAGCGCCGGTCGCCGCCCGGAGGACATCACCGCCGTCGGCTTCCCCTACACCGAGATGCGGCCGGGCTGCTACGACCCCAAGGCCCGGCTGCTCGACATGAACGACGCCGGGATCCTGGCTTCGCTCAACTTCCCGTCCTTCCCGCGGTTCTGCGGCCAGACGTTCGCCGAGGCCAAGGACAAGGACCTGGCGCTGCTCTGCGTGCAGGCCTACAACGACTGGATGATCGACGAGTGGTGCGGCACCGACCCGGGTCGCCTGATTCCGCTGGCCATCATCCCCCTGTGGGACCCGGCACTGGCTGTCACCGAGATGGAGCGGGTGTACGCCAAGGGCTGCCGCTCGATCTGCTTCTCGGAGAACTTCGAGCCGCTCGGCCTCCCCACCATCCACACCGGGCACTGGGACCCGGTGTTCCGGGTGGCCAACGACCTGAAGATGGTGCTGTCTATCCATATCGGGTCCTCGTCGACCTTCCACAAGATCTCCAAGGACTCACCGTTCATGGCCAACTTCTCACTGGGCATGATCCGCCCCATGGGCTGCCTGATGGACTGGATCTTCAGCGGCCTGTTCGAGCGGTTCCCCAACATCAAGATCGCCCTGTCCGAGGGTTCGATCGGGTGGATCCCCTGGGTGCTGGAGCGGGCCCAGCAGGTGTGGACCACGCAGCGGTTCTGGGTGGCCAAGGGCCAGAGCCTGGGGAATGTGGGCCCGGTGCAGGACTACGACACCCACATCGACACCGAGAAGATCAACGTCTATCGGGACTACCGGGAGCACTTCTACGGCTGCTTCATCGACGACGCCACCGGGCTGGGGATGCTTGATGTCGTGGGTGAGGACAACGTGATGATCGAGACGGACTACCCGCACTCCGACACCACTTGGCCCTACTCGCTCAAGCTGGCCCACGAGCGACTGGACGCCGCCGGGCTGTCTCCGGCCGTGCAGTACAAGATCCTTCGCGGCAACGCGGAGAGGCTGTACCAGTTCGAGGCGTCGGAACCCCCCAAGGTGACCCAGCCCTAGCCCTGACCCCGGCCGGTCACGAGACCGTCGAAGCAGGTTCTCGTTCCTCGGCGGAATCTGACGGTTCTTCTTCCTCCAGCCAGCCCGAGGCGTGCCGCTTCGCCCATCCCACCGTTACCCAGCCCTTGATCATCGATCGAAGGGCTTCGCGATGGCTCAGGGCAAAGGCGATGTGGCCGAAAACCACGAGGAACACGCCCAGGGCCAACACGTCATGGACGAAGGTGGCGCCGGTCCGCCACGTCAGCGGGAAGAATCCGAACCACTTCAACACGAAACCGGTTGCGAACATGACCACGATGGCGCCCGCGATGAACAGGGCATTCAATTTCTGACCGGGATTGAATTTGTCCGGCTTGGGTATTCGCTCCCGTCCCAACGACCACAACCAGCGGATCTCGGCCGTCGTCCACAGGTTGAAGCGCCGAACGTCCCGTCGCATCCGCTTCCCCCAGGGACCGGCCAGGGAGATGATCAGGGGCACGGGGAGAGCGACGCCACACCACGTGTGGATGTCGGCCACGAGAGCACGACGTCCGATGAGGCTCTCCACCTGGACGAAGTAGAGGGGAAGGGCGGTGGCCATGAGGATGCCGAAGAGCAGCGCCGTGGCCCAGTGGGCCGCCCGCTCTACGCCGTCGAAGCGAAGCAGGCGACGGGCCTCCCTCTTGGCGTTGGTGGCAGCGGGCCGCGCCCGGCCCTTGCTACCCGGTCGGCTTGTCACTGCGACCGTTCGAACTGCCCACCCACGCATCGGTCGAGTAGCCGTTCTGCTCCCAGTAGCCGGGGACAGGCTCTTTGACCACGCGGATGGCGGATAACCACTTCAGCGACTTGTAGCCGTACATGGGGGCCACGTACAGCCGGACCGGGCCGCCGTGTTCGGTGGTGATCGGGGCGCCGAGCATGCGATAGGCCACGATGACGTCGGGCCGCCTGGCCTGGTCGAGCGTGAGGCTCTCGGTGTCGGCTCCGTCGTACGAATCGAATTCGAGGCCCCCGGCACCGTCGTGCACACCGGCCTCGGCCAGGACGTCGGACAGCCTGACCCCTTCCCAGTGGACCTGCGGCACCCGCCAACCGGTCACGCACTGGAAGTCCTTGACCAGTTTGGTCCTGGGCATGGCCTCGATGTCATCCACGGTGAGCTCGAGCGGCCTGTCGACCAAGCCCGTTACCTGGAGCCGATAGGCGGACCGGGCGATCTGGGGGAACGAATCGGTGATGGTGTAGATCCGGAAGCGGTCACCACCCGGCAGGAGGCCGCCGAGGCCCGAGCCGAGGGCGCTGCCCACGACGCTCTGCACGCGAGCTCCCACGGCGATGCCGAACGCCCCAAGCGTGACCATGCCGATGAAGACTCGTCGCCCGACCCGTCTCGGCCGCTCCGTAGGTCTGGCAGGCACGGATGGCACCTGGCGATGATATGAGCTGCTCCCCAGGAATGGACGTCGCTCCGGCCCCGCCGACTGGGGTCAGGCCAGGCCCTCTTGCTTCAACCAGGTCTGGGCCACCGCGGCCGGCGACTCCTTCTGGGGGCCGGTGACCAGCAGGTTCAGTTTGGAGATCTGGTCCGTGGTCAGCTTGGCCGACAGGGCGTCGAGTGCCTTGGCCACACCGGCCGCGTCGGCTGAAGTGCGGATGACGGGGATGATGTGGTCGGCCGGCTCCAGGTGCTTGTTGTCGGTGAGGGCGACGAAGTTGTTGGACACCACGGTGCCGTCGCTGGAGAACAGCTCGACCACTTGGACCTCACCGTTCTTCAGTGCGGCGACGCTCAGGGGCCCGGCCTCGTCCAGGGACTTGAAGCTGGCGAATTTCAGCCCGTAGACCGATTCGAGACCCTTCTCGCACCCGGCGTTCTGGGGACACTCCGGCGGTCCGCCCAAGGTGAGCTTGGATGCGTCGGCTTTGAGGCTCGACAGCGTGGTCAGGTGATACTTCTCGGCGGTGGCCTTGGTCACGGCGAACACGTTGGTGTCGACGGCCGGCGCCGGGTCGAGCACGGTGACCCCGTACTTGGCCAGCTTGGCCTTGAGGGCGGGGACCGCGGTGGTGATGTTGTTGCCGGCTGCGACGACGGTTCCGCCGTTCAGATAGTCGAGCAGTGTTCCGGCGTAGTCCGGCTCGAGGTCGAGTTGCCCCTTTTCCAACGCGGGGACCACGACCTGGCGGGTGCCCAGAGCCGGCTCCACCTTGACCGTGTAGCCGGCCTTCTGCAGGACGTCGCCGTAGAGGTTGGACACGATGGCCTGTTCCTCGAAGTTGGTCGACCCGATGACGATGGTCGGCTTGGAGCTGGCCCCGTACGACGCCACCGCCGGAAGGGCCAACGTGGACAAGAGGAGCGTGGCCACGCCGGCGAGCAGCAGTCTCTTCAGTGACATCTCATAACCTTTCCCGCGCGCGGTGTTCGTCAACCGCTCGTAACACAACTGTAATCATGACTCAGACCATCGAATTTATCAAGTTAGAGGGAGACGTTTCCCACCAGGCCCTGCCTCCTCGACACTTGGCGCATGGGCAGGGGGGTCAACCAGCGCTGGAGGAGTCCGAGCCCGACAGCGACGATGGCGGCCAGGACGGCGACGAGGATGGCGCCGCCAAAGGCCTCCACGTTGTCCTGACCGTTCAGGCCAGAGATGACAAAGGTGCCCAGATCGCTGTAGCTCACGTAGGCAGCCAGCGTGGATGTAGCCACTACTTCGATCGAGGCGGTGCGGACACCGGCCATGATGAAGGGCAGGGCCAACGGCGCTTCAACCCGGGCGAGGACCTGGCCGCCGGACAGGCCCATGGCCTTGGCCGCGTCGCGGACGTCGCGGTCCACGTTCCGCATCCCGATGTACGTGTTGGTGAGGATGGGCGGGATGGCCAGGATGAGCAGTGCGATCCACGAGGCCAGGAAACCATCCCACGTGAGGGAGATGTTGGGTTGAATGGCCAGCAGGGTGAGAAGGGCCAGGGTGGGAACAGCCCGGAAGGCGTTCGCCGTATTGACCGCCACCAGGCCACCTCGGCCGGTGTGGCCCAGGACCACTCCGAGGCCACCGCCGATGATCAGGGCGCCGATCACGACGGCGATGGACAGCTTGGCCTGGTTGTAGAAGAGCTGCAGGATGCCGTTGGGTCCCGTCCAGTTGGCCGAGGTGGTGAACCAGTGGAAGACCGACTCAATGAAGTCCATGTCAGCTCGCGCCCCGGACCTGTCGTTCCGAGCGCGCCCACGGAAGGGCCAGGCGCTCGATGAGGACCAAGAGAAGATCGGCGACGGCGGCCAAGACCACGGAGAGGACCAGGCCGACGATGATAGGGGTGTAGTACTGGGCGTTGAAGCCGTAGGTGATCAGCTGACCAAGACCCCCCAGGCCGATGAGGGCGGTGACCGTAACCAGGCCGATCACCGTGGAGGTGGCCACCCGTAACCCGGCAAAGACATAGGGGAGGGCCAAGGGGAAGTCCACCTTTACCAACGCCGCGCCAGGGGAGTAGCCCATGGCCCTCGCCGCTTGGCGGGCATCGTCGGGCACGGCGTTGAGACCGGCCACCGTGTTCCAGATCACGATGAGGAGGGTGTAGCCCACCAGGGCGAACTCAGCCGTCGTATACGAGGCCACATAGCCGGTGATCGGGCCGAGGATTGCGAAGAGGGCGAGCGACGGAATGATGTAGAGGGCGCTGGCGATCCCGAACACGGGCGGCCGGACCAAACGGAACCGCCATGCCACCAGAGCGAGGGGGAGGGAGATGAGCAGTCCGATCCCAACGGCGATCAGCGTCAGCTCGATGTGCTGCACGAGATCGGAGCCGATCTGGTGCCAGTTGCCGGTCACGTAGCTCCAGCGAAAGAACGGCTCGGAAGCCAACATTTGCTGAGGTTAGCTGCCAGGCGCCCGAGAGTGCCGGGACAGGCGGCAGGCATGTGGACGGCTGCCGGTCGATAGGGTGGCGACCCATGATCACCCTCGATGCCGTGTCGAAACGGTATGGATCACGCGAGGTGGCGGTCAATGCTCTCAGCCTGACCATTCCCGATGGGGAGCTGTGCATACTGATCGGCCCCTCGGGCTGTGGCAAGACCACGACACTGCGCATGATCAATCGGCTCATCGAACCGACCGGCGGCCGCATCCTTATCGACGACCAGAACGTGTTGACCATGGACCCGGTGATCTTGCGTCGGGGAATCGGGTACGTCATCCAGCAGGGGGGCCTGTTCCCTCACCGTCGGATCTTCGACAACGTGGCCACCGTCCCGCGTCTGCTCGGGTGGGACAAGGAGCGCGTGCAGAATCGGGTGGTCGAGTTGCTGGAGCTGGTGGGCCTCGACCCCAAGGACTACGGACGCCGCTTTCCCCACGAGCTATCGGGGGGTGAGCGGCAACGGGTCGGTGTGGCCCGGGCCCTCGGTGCCGATCCGCCGGTCCTCTTGATGGATGAGCCCTTCGCCGCCGTGGACCCGGTCACCCGCCAACGGCTCCAGAACCAGTTCCTCGACCTTCAGTCCAAACTCAACAAGACCATCGTCTTCGTCACCCACGACCTCGACGAGGCGGCCAAGTTGGGTGACCGCATTGCCGTACTGTCCAAGGGCGGTGTCCTCGAGCAGTACGACACGCCGGCGGAGATCCTGGGCCATCCCGCCACCCAGTTCGTGACCGACTTCGTGGGATCGGATCGAGGGGTTCGCCGGCTGGCCGTCGTGCGCATCGCCATTGACGACCTGGTCCACCCGCCCGTGGTCCGGCCCACGTTCACCATGGCCGAGGCCAGAGCGGCGGCGGAGCTCAGCGACGGAACGAGCGAAGGGGCAAACGACAGCCGATGGGCCGTGGCCGTCGGGGAGGACGATGTCCTGCAGGGCTGGGTCCCACTCGATCCCGGCCTCGACGGGCCGGTGAGCGATCGGCTCACCCGGTTCGTCGTCGAGGTGCCGCTGGGCAGCTCGATGCGGACGGCACTGGCCGAGATGCTCCAGCGCGATGTCAGTTGGATCCCGGTGGTCGAGTCCGGTCGCTACCTGGGCGTGCTCACCCCCGACGGACTTCACGCCGCGATGCGACGCTCGGTCGGGGGACACGCCGTCGAGTCGTGGATTCCTACCGTCGACAACGGAGGAGATTCAGACAACGGAGGAGATTCATGACCACGAGCAGCGACGTCACCGGGGTGACGTACTACTTCGACCCGGCCTGTCCTTGGACCTGGCGCACCTCCCGCTGGCTGGTCGACGTGACCGGGCGCAACGGTCTGCCCCTGTCCTACCGCGCCTTCGAGCTGAGCGACGGTGCTCCGTTGGATTCCGTCCCCGAGCAGTACCGGGCGGGCGCGCTGGCCAGCCGATCGTTTCTGCGCGTCGTCGAAGCCGCCCGCGTCCGCGGCGACGATGCCATGATCGCCACGTTCTACACCGCTTACGGCACCGCCGTGCATGATCGGAAGACGAGTCCCTCACGCAAGCTGATCGAAGAGTCGCTGACCCAAGCGGGCGGTCAGGACTACCTCGTCGCGCTGGACGATGCGGGCCTCGACGCCGACGTGGCCGCCTCTCGTCGTGCCGCGCAAGCCTTTTCCGGTGACGACGCCGGCTCGCCGGTCATCGTGCTGTCCACCCGCGCCGGCGAGCGGGGGTTCTTCGGGCCCGTGCTTGCCCCGACGCCGACCGGTGACGACGCCGATTTGCTCTGGCAGATCGTCGCCGGGTTCGCCGCACTGCCGCAGGTGTTCGAGATCAAGCGCCGCCGAGACGCCAACCCCTGACCTGAAACCGTCGGGCGTGGGCGGAGTGGGCTCAGGTGCCGATGAAGTTGGTGATGAACTCGCTGCCCGCCGAGGCCTGCGCCGATCCGCCCACCATGCTGGCCAGGGCGTCGTCGCTCAGCTCGCCTCGTTGGACGGGGGGCAGGACGATCGGGAGGCGGTTGTATCCGGCTTCGATGACATCAACGGTGATCCCCTCGGGAACGTCGAGGCCCACCGACGCCAGCGTGGCCTTGGGCTCGGCCAGCAGGGACGCCCGGAACACACCGTCAACCGCCGCCTTCTGCTGAATTTCCTGCAAGGTCAACGACACGGAGCCTCCTGTTCATCGATTGGAGCCGATCGGATTGGGCTGAGCTTCCGAATGCCTGGAGAGATGGTAGCGCAGCTCGTGAACGGAATTGGGCCGCCACCCTGGTACTTCTTCCCGTGGTCGCACCCATGTCACTGTCCGCGGCAGTGGTCGTCACGAGTATCACCGGCCGAGGCGTCGAAGCGGTTCGGTGAAGGGGCGCATCGACTAGGAGGTGGGGTTGGACAATTCCGAGGTGATGAGGGAAAAGCCCCCCTGCCCGTTCATCTGCACGATCCAGATGGGTTGCTGTACATCGTGTCCGGGGGTGAAGCTGAACGGTCCCAGGGCAGTCTGGATCTTCACCCCTTCCAGGGCGGTCATGAAGTGCTGCCGGTCGGCGGCAACGTTGGTGAACCCGAGTTGTGCCTGTGCCGCGGCGGTGGCGAAGAGCTGCACGCCGGTATAGGCCTGGGCGGCGAACTGGTCGGGAGTCTGGTGGTAGGCGTTCTCGTAGCTGTTGACGAAATTGGTGTTGGCTGGGAACGCGTTGCCCTCGTACCAGGCCGCGGCACTCTGAGCCCCGATGCCCGACGCGCCAACCCCGTTGGCCACCGCACTCGAGTTGAAGGTGTTCCCTCCGAGTATCTGGCCGAGGAACCCTTGCTGGCGGGCGGTCTGAATGATGCCGACCAGGCTGGCCGACGCCGATCCGCCGACGAAGAGGAGGTCCGGATGGGCGCTGATCGCCTGGGAGACCGCCGGTGCCAGGCTGGTCCCGTCGGTGGGATAGCCCACGGAGGCAACGAGCCCGATGTGGTTGAGGGGGAGTGCCTGCTGGGCGATCTGGGTCTGATCCAAGCCGAGCGTGTCTCCGGTGGCCGGGTACAAGATGGCCGCTGTCGAAGGGTGGGCCGATTGGGCATAGGCGGCGATGTTGGCCGGGATGGCTGAGTCATCGCCCAAGGAGTCACGGAAGATCCACGAACAGGGGAACGAGCAGTCGCCTACGATGCCCGGGCCGACGTTGCTGGTCGCCATCATGACCGTTTTCTCCTGATCGGCCACGGCGTGGGCGGCGGCAGCCGTGTTGGACAGCGAGGGCCCGAGGAGGGCCAATACCTTCTGGCCGGTGATGAGCTGGCCCGTCACCGCGGCGGCGTTGGCCGGCACCGACCCGTCATCGCGGAAGACGAGCTGCACCTTCGCCCCTCGTATGCCGCCGGCTGCGTTGATCTGCGAGGCGGCCAGCCTCGCTCCGAGGATGGACTGGGGCCCGTAGGCATTCCCGGCGCCCGTGCTGGAGTAGACGGCTCCGAAGGTGATGACGCGACCGGACCAGGCGCCCTTCGAGTTGACGGGGGCGAGAGCCGTGGTCCCGCATCCCGCCGCGGTGAGCGCGGCGACGGCCAGCACGGCGAGTAGGCCATGCCGTCGTCGGTCCCGAGTGCCTCGGGCCGAGGAGCCTCGGGCGGCCCACGGTTCCCTCCAGGCCCGGGCGCGTCGTCCTGTCCCCATCGGCCCTGCCCTCCCAGCGAGCGTGCCCGTTACCCACGGACTGACCCGGGACTCTATCGCC
Organism: uncultured Acidimicrobiaceae bacterium; assembly: GCA_963781305.1. Classification (GTDB taxonomy): domain Bacteria; phylum Actinomycetota; class Acidimicrobiia; order Acidimicrobiales; family RAAP-2; genus DASXMT01. Next base: position 899,820 of record CAWAFL010000001.1, on the reverse strand, counting down.
CGTCCCTCGTGACCTGGGATCGCCGTCGGGAGCTCGGGCGGCGGACCTTCAGCTGCCACTGCTCCAGCCAAGTGAGTAAAGTCCGCCCGTGCTGTCCTTGGGTGCCTTCCGATCACGAGCCGTCGAGAAGATCGAGTCGCCCGAGCAGCTCGACACCCGGATCAAGCCGGCCAAGCCGGGGGCCTGGATCGCCCTTCTCACCCTACTGGCCGCCCTCATCGTCGCCGTCGTGTGGTCGATCGTGTCCACCGTTCCCGTCAGCGTGGGTGGAACCGGCTTCTTCCTCCCCAAAGAGGGCTGGAACAGCGTGCAAGCGGCGACGGCCGGCATCGTCTCCGTCCTCGACGTGCAAGTGAACGACCCGGTGGTCTCGGGCGAGGCCCTCGCCCTCATCACCGACGCCGCCGGTGACTCGGTCACGGTGCGGTCGCCGGTAACCGGCTACGTGGTCGAGGTGGCCGTGAGCCAGCAGGAGTACGTCAACCCGGGCATCCAGATGGCGGTGATCCGGCCCCTTGACGACACGTTGGTGGTGCACGCCTACATCCCCACCGGGCTGGCCCACGAGATCCCCGTGGGCGCCGACACCGAGATATCCCCGAGCACGGTCTCCCCGTCGGCCTATGGCTACTTGAAGGGCCGGGTCGTGTCGGTCGCCCCCTTTCCCGCCACCCAGCAGCGGTTGCAGGAGGTTCTTCAGAACGAGTCCCTGGTGCAGCAGGTGAGCTCATCGGGCCCCGTCACCGAGGTGCTGATGTCCCTCCAGCCGGCACCCACCCCCAGTGGGTACGCCTGGTCGATCGGGGAGGGGCCGAGCTATGCGGCACTGACCGGCGGCCTTCCCGCTGACGTGACCATCGTGGTCGGCTCCCGGCATCCGATCAGTTACATCTCCTGAGGGCTTGGGACCGTGTGCACCGTGATGGCCAAAGTCGTGGATCATGACTGAGGCCGGGTCGGCAACGGCCACCGCTCCTTCGATGACGTCGGGCGACCCCCCTGACGGGCTGGCGGGAGAGTTCCGTGCTCACCGTCGGCACACGCCCACGGTCTTGCAGATGGAGGCGGTCGAGTGCGGGGCCGCCGCCTTGGCCATGGTTCTCGGCTATCACGACAGTTGGGTCTCGTTGGAGGAGCTGCGAGTGCTGTGCGGGGTGACCCGCGACGGCTCCTCGGCCGCCAACGTCTTGAAGGCTGCCCGTTCGCTCGGTCTCGAGAGCAAGGGCTTGCGGCTCGAAGTGGCCGACCTGGCCACCACAACCCTGCCCGCCATTGCCTTTTGGAACTTCAATCACTTCGTCGTGGTGGAAGGGGCCAACCGCTCCGGGGCCTGGATCAATGACCCGGCCAACGGTCCGCGTCACGTGCCCTGGAGCGACTTCGATCAAGCCTTTACCGGGGTGGTGATGACCTTCGTACCGGGCCCCGATTTCGAGCCCAGCGGGTCAGAGCCGTCGCTCGTCCGGGGCCTGGCCTCGCGGCTCCGGGGGGCGCGGGGAGCGCTGGCCATGTGCCTGCTGGCGGGGCTGGGGCTCATCGTCCCCGGATTGGCCCTGCCCGCCTTCCTCCAAGTGCTGGTCAACGACGTCCTCGCCCCGACGAACCGCCATGGGAACGGGATCATCGTGGGTCTGATCGGTGGCCTGCTCCTGGCCGCGGTGGTCTCGGCTGCTTTGACCTGGATCCAACAGGTGACCCTGGTCCGGCTGTCGACGAAGCTGTCGCTCTCGATGTCGAGCCGGTTCATCGAGCACCTCTTGCGCCTCCCCATTCCCTTCTTCCAGCAGCGCTATGCCGGCACGCTGGTCACCCGGCTGAACGTCAACGACGACGTGGCCAGCCTCCTGTCCAGCCAGTTCACGACGGCGCTGCTGAAGCTGGTGACGGTGGCGTTCTACGCCGTGCTGATGTTCTTCTACTCGCCACTGCTTGGCGCCATCACCCTGGCCTTTGCGCTGATCAACCTGATCGCACTCCGTCTCAGTGCTCGCCGGCGCGAGAACGCCAGCCGGAAGATCGTGCTCGAAGAAGGAAAGTTGGTCTCCACCGCCATCGGAGGCATCCAGAACATCGAGGCCATCAAGGCCACCGGCGAGGAGGGGGGGATCTTCGGCCGGTGGGCCGGGTACCAGGCCAGGGTCACGAACTCCAACCAGGAGATGGGCGTGCCCGTCGGCATCATCGGCAGCGTGCCCGTGCTCTTGTCCATGCTCAACGTGGTGGTCATTCTGGGTTTCGGTGGGTGGGAGGTGCTGAGCGGCGCCCTGTCCCTCGGAACGCTGGCTGCCTTCCAGTCCCTGAGCACCAACTTCAATGCGCCCATCGCCCAACTGGTTGAGCTCGGGGCGGTGACACAGGACATGTCGGGCAAGCTGGCCTCCGTCGACGACGTGCTGAACCACCCCGAGGACGAGATGCTGGCCGGGGTGGTGTCCGGGGCCGGCGCTGAGGCGCCCACCGATGGCTCCGGGGACGATGTCCGCGTCCCGGTGTTGGTCAGGCGAAAGTTGAGCGGTCTGCTCGAGCTGTCCGATGTGACCTTCGGGTACGACCGGTTCGCCGAACCGATGCTTCGGGACTTCCATTTGACCGTACAGCCCGGACATCGAGTAGCCATCGTCGGGCCTTCGGGTTCGGGCAAGTCCACCATCGCCAAGTTGGTGTGCGGCCTGTACAAACCGTGGAGCGGCGAAGTGCTCTTCGACTCGATCCCCCGCAGCCAGATCGCGGCCGACCTCATGGCCGCATCGGTGGCCTTTGTCGATCAGGACGTGGTGCTCTTCGCCGGGACGGTACGAGACAACCTGACCCTGTGGGATCCGACCACAACCAACGCGTCGCTGGTGGCGGCGGCCCGTGATGCGGCGATCCATGCCGACGTCGTCCGGCGCCCCGGTGGGTTCGATCGTCCGATGCAAGAGGGTGGCGGCGACTGGAGCGGTGGCCAACGGCAGAGGATGGAGATTGCCCGAGCCCTGGCCGGGAATCCCTCGTTCGTCGTTCTTGACGAGGCGACCAGCGCGTTGGATCCCGTGGTCGAAGAGGAGATCGACCGGAATATCCGCGCTCGGGGTTGCTCGTGCCTGATTGTCGCCCATCGCCTGTCCACTATTCGGGACGCCGACGAGATCATCGTCATGGACAAGGGGATCACCATTCAGCGGGGAACCCATGACCAGCTCATGGCCCAGGGCGGCCTGTACTCGACGTTGGTGGCGGAGTGACACCTCCCGAGCCTCCGGGCGACGCCGTGGTCATTCCCGGCTCACTCGAGTCAGTACTCGATCTGCCCGGGCTGGGACCCCGTCAGCGGGTGGCCACCAACGCCCGGCTGGCCCTCGACGATGCTTCGGTGTCGTGGGTGATCAGCGCGGGTGAGGTCCGGGTGTTCGCGGTGGAGCTGGTGGACGGTCGGGCAGAAGGGCCCATGCACCCCCTCACCATCGCCCGGGCGGGAGCCCTCATCTATCCGTCCACTCCTGAGGGCTCGTCGTTCGGGCTGTGCCTGGTCGGTGTCGTTCCCGGTACCGAGGCCCGTCCCATTGCCCGGTCCGACCTCCACCGACTGGCCCGAGAGGAACCGATCGTGGTGCAGGCCCTGGAGCGTTTCGTGGGCCGGATGGCGAGTGCGGTGGCCGGGGTCGACGAGGATCCTGTTGAACCCGGGTCGGGCGCACGGATGTCGATGGCCGTCGGGGACGAGGTCGTCCTGGCCCCGGGGGATCGCACATTCGCCCGCACCGCCGGTGTCTGGGTACCCATGGTCCAAGGCCTGACCATGTGGGGCCGCCCGGTCCGGGGCATCGTGCCTCTCCCGACCGGCGTACCGGTGGAATGCCAGCACGACACCGTCGTGGTGCCGGTGGACGGCGCCACTGCGCTGGCCGACGAACGGGGTTGGGCGGGACTCGACGCATTCGTCGCCGTTGGCCTCGAGCTGCTGGACGAGCTCGTCGAGCAGCGGCACCAGATGGAGGCGGCCCGGTTGGCGCGCCTGGCCGAGTACGAGGCCGAGCTCCGGGTCAGCTCGTATACCGAGCTGGGCTCCGTCCTCGATGCATCCGGTCCGCCGCCGCGCCGTCGGCTCCGGGCCACCGACGACCTGCTGGCCGCGTGCCGGGTTGTGGCGGCGTCGGCCGGGATCGAGCTGGTCGAGCCGCCGGCCACTGTGCTCGAGGCGGCCGACGACCCCATGGCGCTGATCGCCCGCTACTCGCGCATGCGGATCCGCCAGGTCGCCCTTACCGACGGATGGTGGCGGAACCCGGGCGCCCCCCTGCTGGCCCGACGGGAGTCCGACGGCGGCTGGGTCGCTCTGGTGCCGCGGGGAGCGCGGCGCCACGAACTGGTCGACGCCCTCGAGGGCGATCGCCGTCCCGTCGACAGGACCCTGGCCTCGACCCTGGTGCCCACGGCCGTCCAGCTCTATCGGCCGTTGCCCCGCGAGGAAGTACGGGGGCGGGGGGTACTCCGCTTCGTCCTCCGAGATATTGGTGTGGACCTGCGCCGGCTGCTGATCACCGGAATGCTGGTCGGCCTGCTGTCACTGCTACCCACCATCGTGGCCAAGGCCATCTTCGACACGGTGGTGCCCTCCGGCGATCGTTCGAGACTGCTGTGGCTGGTCGCAGTCCTGGTCGGTACGGCCGTGGCTATCGGAGGCCTCACCCTGGTGCAATCCCTCTCGGGCCTGCGACTGGTGTCCAAGGGCTCATTCGGGCTGCAGGCGGCGGTGTTCGACCGCCTGCTCGATCTTCCGCCCCCCTTCTTCCGCTCTTGGATGTCAGCCGACCTGGCCTCCCGATCGATGGGGATCGACAACCTGGCCACGCTGGTCTCCCAGTACCTGGTCCCCACCGTGCTGGCTGCGTTCATCACGTTCTTCAACACCATCATCCTCTTTGTGATCGAGCCGGTACTGGCCGTCTTCGCCGTCCTGGCCGTCATCGTCGGGGTGTCCGTCATGGTGCTGTCCTTCCGGGTTCTGGTCCGGCGCCAGGACGCCGTCCGCGCCGCCAACGGTCAGGTCGTCGGGCTCGGGGTGCAGATCCTGGGCGCGGTGCCGAAGCTGCGGGTCGCCCACGCCGAGCGCCGTGCCTTCGCCGTGTGGGTGGAGAAGTTCGCCACCCTCAAACGGGAGTCGACGCGCGCCGGACGCACCTTGGCCGTATTGACCAGCTTCATGGCCGCCTGGGTGCCGCTGGCCACGGCGCTGGTGTTCATCGGTATCGCCACCCTCCCGCCCCACTCGGTGTCGCCCGGGACCTTTGTGGCCTTCAACACATCGTTCACCGAAGTGGTGGCCAGCATGGTCATACTCAGCATCTCGGCGAGCGTCCTGGCTGCCGCCGTGCCCTATTACACGCGCCTGCGGCCCATCTTCCAAACGGCGGTGGAGACGGCGGAGGTCAAGGCCGACCCCGGGACCGTTCGGGGCGCCATCGAAGTGAGTCACGTCAGCTACCACTACGACCGGAACGATCCCTTGGTGCTCGACGACGTGAGCTTCTCGATTTCGCCGGGCGAGCTGGTGGCCATCGTCGGGCCATCGGGATCAGGAAAGTCGACGCTGCTCAGGCTGCTCCTGGGCTTCGACCAACCAGTGGTGGGGACCATCAGCTACGACCAACAAGATCTCTCAGGGCTCGACGTCCGGGCAATCCGACGCCAATGCGGGGTGGTGGTCCAAGGGGCGCAGATGACGCCGGACGACGTGTTCCACAACATCGTCGGTACCAGGACCCTCACCATGGACGACGCCTGGGCCGCCACCCGGTTCGCCGGCATCGACGACTACGTGCGACAACTGCCCATGGGCATGCACACCGTGGTGAACGAATACGGCGGCGCCTTCTCGGGAGGCCAGCGACAGCTACTGTTGTTGGCCCGAGCGGTGGCGGCCAGACCCCGGGTCGTCTTCCTCGACGAGGCCACCAGCGCCCTCGACAACCGCAGCCAGGCTGTAGTGATGCGCAACATCGAGGAGATGCACGCCACCCGGGTCATCATTGCCCACCGACTGTCCACCATTCGCAATGCTGATCGCATCCTCGTCCTCGATGACGGCCACCTGGTGCAGCAAGGCACCTATGACCAGCTGGTGGCCGATTCTGGGGGTACGTTCGCCCGGCTGGTCCATCGCCAGGCGCTGTAATCCACTCTCGAGGCGAGGCCCCCGCTACTGTCGCGATCGACATGGCTCAATCGCTGTCCACGCGCGACCTGCTTCTCGATGCCGCCGCTCGCCTGTTCGCCGAGCGGGGTGTCGACAATGTGTCCATTGCCGAGATCGTTCGAATGGCGCAGCAGCGCAATGCCTCAGCCGTGCAGTACCACATCGGAAATCGTGACGACCTCCTGTTCGCCGTGCTGGCTCGGCACGTGCCGGCCATCGCCCAAAGGCGTCACCAACTCCTCGAACGGGCTCGCTCCACCCCGGTGAAGGACATACGGCCGGCAGCCGAGGCCATAGTCCGGCCGGTCACCGAATTCGCCCAGCGCGGATGGCGAGAGCGGGCGTACCTGCAGATCGGTTCGGAGCTGAGCGGAGCCCTCGACCGGACGTCGATCGAGATCCAAGAGCTGATGACCCAGACGGATGGGTACGCAGCATGGGACCTACTGCGGGAACGGTGCACGAAGGTGCCGGCCGATCTCTGGCGTGTACGCCGGGAGATCTGCATCGTGTTCGTCGGCCGCGCTGCTGCGGACCGGGCACGCCTCCTCGACAGCGGTGGCGTTCGCGGGATCCTCTCCGACGACCGCTTTGTCGACAACCTGATCGACATGGTCATCGGGGCGATGAGTGCACCCAGCGGTGGTGGCTGACAAGCTGGTCCGATGGCAAGCTCAAGTGAGGTACCGACCACCGAAGATCTGAACGGCATGTACGAGTCGCTCAAGAACTGGGGTCGGTGGGGAGCAGACGACGAGCGCGGCGCGCTGAACCATCTCACCGACGCCGCGCCGGGCCGCGGCTGCCGCCCTGGTCCGTTCGGGGGAGTCGATCAGCCTCGCCCACGACCTTGGCACCGAGCCCATGCCCGAGAACCCGAACCCGGTGCAACACCACATGCTGGCCTCCGGCGATGCTCGTGACTCGAATGGCATTCCCGGCTATGAGGCCGCTCGTGACCACCTCGCCCTCGACGTGCACGGGCTGACCACCACCCATGTGGATGCCCTCTCGCACATGTTCGTCCGGGGGGAAATGTTCGGGGGACGGCCGGCCAGCGAGGTCCGCAGCGACGGCGCACGATCCAATACCATCCTGTCGATGGCCGACGGCGTCGTCGGGCGGGGGGTCTTGCTCGACATCCCACGCACCCGTGGTCGCGACTACTACGACAGCGGCGAGCTGGTGACCGTCGCCGATCTGGAGGCGGCCGAGCAAGCCGAAGGCGTCCGGGTCGGGGCGGGCGACGTGCTCATGGTGCTGTGGGGGCGGGAGGCCCGACGCGAGGCGAAGAAGGGGTTCGACGGGTTCTCCGGCCTCCATGCCGAATGCCTTCCCTGGCTGTACGAGCGGGAGGTGGCTGTTCTGGGCAGCGACGGGATCTCCGACCCGATGCCCTTTGCCGGGACCCCCGAGTGGCCCTTCCCCGTCCATCAGATCGGGATCACCGCGGTGGGCCTGCACCTGATCGACAACATGGCCCTGGCCGCGGTGAGCGAGCGCTGTGCCGCCGCCGGTCGCTGGGAGTTCCTCTTCGCCATGAGCCCGTTGAGGATCGTCAAAGGAACCGGGTGCCCGGTCAACCCGGTGGCGGTGTTGTGACCGCCCATGACGCGGTACGGGCGCTCCTACAGCGCTATGCCCGCGCCGTCGATGAGCGGGACATCGACGCACTGGTCGGCCTGTTCCATCCCCAGGCGGAGATCGCCGGTGCACGCGGCGTCCAGCCGGTGGGGGAATGGCTCGAGACCATGCGTGCCCCGCGCACGTTCCCGTCGAGCATGCACATGATCGGTGAACCACTGATCACCCTGGAGGAGGGCTCGGCGGCAGCTGCGGTCGATACCTACGCCGTCGTGTACCAACTGGGCGACGAAGGGTTGGGCGACCTCACTCTCGGGATCCGCTATCTCGACGATGTGGTCCTCGACCAGGGTCGTTGGCTGTTCCGACGCCGCACCAGCCAGACGGTGTGGATGCGCTGATCAGTCCGGACGCCTGCGGATGAGGCGCCCGGGGCTGGCGCCGGTGGGTACGCCACCCCGGATGGTCACCTGACCGTTGACCACCGTGGCCAGGAACCCGTGCGACCGCTGCTCTAGGCGGCGCCCTCCGGCCGGCAGGTCGTCGACCAGCCGGGGCACGGCTGGCCCGACGGTGGCGGGATCGAAGACGTTGAGGTCGGCGGCCATGCCCGCTCGCACCAGGCCCCGATCGTTGAAGCCCCAGGCCAGCGCGGGCGCCAGTGTGATCATGCGCACCGCCTCCTCCAGCGTGAACTCCTGCCGGTCGCGTACCCAGTGGCCCAACAGGTGAGTGTGGATCGACGAGTCGGCAATCTGGCTGAGGTGGGCGCCGGAGTCCGAGAAGGTCATCACCGCCCGGGGATGGCGCAGGGCGCGCAGGAGCACCGTCTCGTCCTGGGGGTACCGGCTGGGCTGGATGAACAGCTGATCGCCACCGGTCTCGACGCACAGGTCGATCATGGCTTCTGCCGGGTGGACGCCTCTCTGGCCGGCGACGTCGGCCACCGACGGATTGGGTGGGAGCCCGCGCTCGTAGACCCTGATGCCGTCGAAGTCGGGCGGCCGAGCCTGGGCCCCGACCCCGGTCCACTCCTCGTAGCGTGCCTGGACGGCCGCATCGACGTAGGGCCGCCGTAACTGCTCGTCACCCAGGATGCGGACCTGCTGGTCGACGGGAAGCTTCCGAAGGTCGTCCCAGGCGGGAATGAGGTCGAAGGGCAATTTGGTCTTCAGGGACAGGAGCACCGAGATGCCCCGACAGTGGGTTTGGGCGATCACCCTCGCCCCGGCAGCGGCCGCCACGTCCAAGAAGTCGAGGAGGTAGTCCGACGTCTTCGTGGCCACCAGCCCAAAGGTCAGTGGCACCTGGGTCTCGGCTGCCAGTTTCTGCATTCGATCGAGTGACCGTTGCCGTTCTTCGGGGTCGGGGTCGGACATGCCGGCATCGGCGCCTTCGAAGATGCCGCTCCCGAGCTCGCCCATGACCGCGACCAGATGGACGACCTCGTCCCAGGACGCCAACCGTGAAGCCACCGGCCGGTTGTCGGACGTCTCGTGGTGCTGGCTCCGAGAGGTCGAGAAGCCGATGGCGCCCGCCTGGATGGACTCGGCCAGCTGCCCTTTCATGGCGTCCAGGTCGGCCTCGGTGGCCTCCGAGTCGAATGCGCGTTCCCCCATGGCCCACGTGCGCAGGGCCGAGTGCCCGATATTGGCGGCGAAGTTGATGCCCTTTGGCAGTCGGTCGACGGCGTCGAGGTACTGGGGAAACGTCTCGAAGCTCCACTCGATGCCCGCGGCCAGCGCAGCGGGATCCATGTCCTCTGCTCGTTCCAGGTTGCGCACCACGAGGGCGCGCTGGTCGGACCGCACCGGGGCCAGGGTGAAGCCGCAGTTGCCCATGACCGCCGATGTCACCCCGTGCCAGCACGAGCTCGATCCGGTGGCGTCCCAGAACACCTGGGCGTCCATATGGGTATGACCGTCGATGAACCCCGGCGTCACCACGTGCCCGTCGGCGTCGATGTCCTCGGCGCCCCGTTCGCTGATCCGTCCCACCGAAGTGATGCGACCGTCGGCGATACCCACGTCGGCCCGGAAGGATCCCAGACCGGAGCCGTCGACGACGGTTCCGTTCCTGATCACCATGTCATAGGCCATGTCGCCCCCGTCCTTACCTGAGTAATGCGCTTATATTAGACGCCATGAGCACGTCGTCCGAGATCCATCGCAGCTTGGGCCATCCCGTCATCGATATTGATGGGCACATGGCTGAGCACTTGCCCACCCTGGCCCCCTACATCGAGGGGGAGGGCCTCTCCCTCGACCATCCCGCGTTGCGGCACCTCCTTCCCGGCTACCGGGGCACCGACCGCACGTGGTACGAGCAGTCACCAGAGGAGCGGGCCGCCACCCGGACTCCCCGAGGACCGTGGTGGGGCTCGCCCGCCCGTCAGACCATCGATCTGGCCACCGCCCTCTTCCCCGAGCTGCTGTACCAGCGCTTGGACGAGCTGGGGATCGATTTCGGCGTGGTCTATCCCAGCCTCGGCCTCTTGTTCCTTCACGACCCGGACGAGCGCTATCGCCGGGGCATGTGCCGGGCTCTCAACCGGGCCAACTCGGCCACCTTCGCGCCGCTGGCCGATCGGTTGACCCCCGTCGCCGCCATCCCCATGCACACTCCCGACGAGGCCGTGGCCGAGCTCGAGTTCGCAGTGACCGAGCTGGGCTTCAAGGCGGTGCTCTGTGCCGGCTATGTGCAGCGTCCGTTCGCGGCGCTGGCCGACAAGGACCCCGAGGTCTCCCGGTACGCCTTCTGGCTCGACCAGTTCGGGGTCGACTCGGAATTCGACTACGACCCGGTGTGGGCCAAAGCCCAAGAGCTGGGTGTATCGCTCGCCTTCCATTCCGGCTTTATCGGCATGACCCCGTACCGGTCCATATCGAGCTACATGTACAACCACCTCTCGATGCTGGCCAACGGTCAGCAGTCGCTGGCCAAGTCACTGTTCCTGGGCGGGGTCACCCGTCGGTTCCCGGATATGAATTTCGTGTTCCTAGAAGGGGGCGTGGCGTGGGCGGCGGCGCTCTACAGCGACATCATCGGCCACTGGGAGAAGCGGAACCTGGAGGCCCTCCGCCGCGACCTCGATCCCGCTCTGGTCGATCGCGCATTGCTGGGCCGCATGATGGCCACCTACGCCCCCGATGCCCGCCCCGTGCGCGGTGGATTGACGGACCGTCCGCCCGAACCCGAGGACGCGCTGGACGAATGGGCGGCCTGCGGCATCGGCCGGGCTGAGGACATCAAGGACCTGTTCGTCGACCGCTTCTACTTCGGCTGCGAAGCTGACGATCCCCTCACGTCCATGGCCTTCAATACCTCGGTCAACCCGTTCGGGGCCGAACTCAAGGCCATGATGGGGTCGGACGTCGCCCACTGGGACGTACCTGACATGACCGAGGTGCTGGAGGAGGCGTGGGAGATGGTCGACCACGGCTGGATCGACGAGGACGCCTTCAAAAAGTTCACCTTCACCAACCCGGCACGGTTCTACACCGACACCAACCCGACCTTCTTCAAGGGCACGGTGGTGGAGACGGCCGTCGACCAGCTGCTGGCCGGGGAGGACTGACGTGCTCGATCTCCTGCTTCGGGGCGGCGCCGTGGTCGACGGCACCGGGGCGCCGGCCATGGTCGGCGACGTCGGCGTCCGCGACGGGGTGATCGTGGCCGTGGGCCGGATCGATGAGGACGCCACCCGAACCGTTGATACCACCGGCATGGTGGTGTGCCCCGGTTTCATCGATCTGCACACCCACTACGACGCCCAAGTGTTGTGGGACACCACGGCCAGCCCGTCGGTCCTCCACGGGGTGACCACCGTGCTCGGAGGGAACTGCGGGTTCTCGATCGCCCCCCTCGGACCCGGTGATGCCGACTACATCCGCCACATGATGGCTGTGGTCGAGGGCATCCCTATCGAGGCCCTCGAGAGCGGGGGGGAGTGGGGCTGGACGACGTTTGCCCAGTACCTGAGCCGCATCGACGTAGGCCTGTCGGTGAACGCCGGTTTCATGGTCGGGCACTCGACCATCCGGCGCGTGGTCATGGGCGACGCCGCCACTCGGGAGCCGGCCACTCCCGAACAGCTGGCCGAGATGGTCGCTCTGGTCGGTCAATCGGTGGCCGAAGGGGCGCTCGGGCTGTCGTCATCGCTGGGCGAGGGCCATGTTGACGGCGACGGTGCCCCCGTCCCCTCCCGATCGGCCACCTTCGAAGAGTTCATCGCCCTGGCCGGTGCAGTGCGAGGTCATCCCGGGACCACGCTGGAGTTCATTCCCACCGTCGGTCCCATCCCCGCCGAGCGCATGGAGCTCATGGCCGACATGTCCCTGGCCGCCGATCGGCCGCTCAACTGGAACCTGCTCGGCAGCCTGGCCTCCGAGGAGATCTACGAGCAGCAGCTCCAGGCGTCCGACCTGGCTGCCGAGAAGGGGGCCCACGTCATCGCCCTCACCCTCCCCGACCTGATGCGGATGCGGGCCACCACCGTGCTGGCCGCGCTGCCCGGCTGGGGCGAGGTCCTGGCCCTCGGGCGCGGTGACCGGGCAAGGGCGGTGGCCGACCCTGGGACGCGAGACCGGCTGCGGGCCGGGGCCGAACAGGCGGCCGGCAGGGCACTGGGCGTGCTGTCGGACTTCGCCCTCATGGAGGTGTCCGATCTCGGGTCGGCCTGGGTGGGCCGATCGCTGGGCGAGATCGCCGAGGCCCGGGGCACGGACGTCATCGGCGTCCTCATCGATGTCGTCCTGGTGGAGGGGCTCACCCTCTACCTCGTCCTCCCCTCGCTCACGCCGTCATTGGGCCGAACCGACGAGGGGTGGCGGGTGCGGTCATCGGTGTGGAAGGACCGCCGGGTCATGCTGGGTGGGTCCGACGCCGGCGCCCACCTCGACCTGATGTGCCACGCCAACTATCCGACGGTGGTACTGGGCGAGGCCGTTCGCCAGCGGGGCCTGCTCTCGATCGAGGAGGCGGTCGAGATGATGTGCGATCGCCCGGCCCGCCACTACGGGTTGCGCCAACGGGGCAGGATCGCACCGGGCTGGCATGCGGATCTGTGCGTCTTCGATCCCACCCAGGTGGGGAGCCGGCCGGCGGAGCTCGTGCACGATCTCCCCGGCGGCGGTGAGCGCCTCTCGGCCCGTTCGCTGGGGATCGAACACGTCTTCGTCGGCGGTGTCGAAGTCGTGACCGACGGTGAGGTGACCGGAGAGCGTCCCGGCCGGGTGCTTCGCTCCGGGAATGACACGGACACCGTGTCGCTGGCTCATGTCAGGCGGTAGCGGCACCGTCGATGACCAGCGTGGTGCCGCTGATGGTGGCTGCATCGTCGGAGGCCAGGTAGGCCACGGCCGCCGCCACCTCCGCGGGGTCGATCATCCTGCCCATGGGCGACGAGGCCCGGGTCAGCAGGGACATGTCGGCCCCCTCGGGCAGCTCGAACCCCCGGAGGAACGGCGTGTCCACCGAAGCAGGGCAGACGGCATTGACGCGCACCCCGGCCTTGGCCAGCTCGATGGCCATCGATTTTGTGAGCATGATGACCCCTCCCTTGGATGCGCAGTACGCGGCGTTGTACGGCGTGGCCCGCATGCCGGCCACCGATCCCATGTTGACGATCGTCCCTTTGGTTTCCAACAGGGCGGGGAGCGCGCTCTGCGACAAGAGGAACGTGCCCGTCAGGTTGACTTCGATGATGTCCCGCCACTCGGTCGGGTCCAGGTCTTGGATGGTGCGGGATATGCCGACGCCGGCCACGTTGGCCAGGATGTCGAGCCGGCCGTGGTCCCCGAGCACCGACGCCACTGCTGCCGCGCACGACGTGGCGTCCCTGACATCGCAGACGATGCCGCCGGCGATGTGGTGGATGTCGCTGCGGACCACCGCCGCTCCTTCGTCCTCCAGTCTGTCCGACACGGCAAGGCCGATGCCGCTCGCTGCGCCGGAGACCAGAGCCACCCTGCCATCGAATCGTCCCATGCCGTGAAACGTACCTGCTCAATTGGGTTGCCAGTAGCATGACCCCGGTGAGCTCTTTGGACGGGAAGGTCGCCGTTGTCACCGGAGCGGCGATGGGGATCGGGCGGGCATCTGCACTGATCTTCGCCCGGGAGGGTGCCAGCGTAGTTGTCGCCGACATCGACGAAGACCGGGGACGGGAGACCGTGGCCCTGGTGGAGGCGGCCGGCGGGCGGGCCAGTTTCGTCCGCACCGACGTGAGCGTGCCAGCGGACGTGGCCGCCATGGTGCAGCACGCGGTGGACGTCTACGGGGGCCTCGACTGCGCCCATAACAACGCCGGGATCGCTGCGCCGATGGTTCCCTTGGCCGACTATCCCGACGACGGTTGGGACCGCACCATCGCCGTGATGCTGACCGGGGTGTATCTGTGCCTGAAAGCCGAGATCCCCCGCATGCTCGAGCGGGGAGGGGGCGCCATCGTCAACACGGCATCGGGGGTGGGTCTGGTCGGCTATCCCGGCCAGGCGGCCTACACCGCATCCAAGCACGGCGTCATCGGACTGACCAAGGTGGCTGCCCTCGACTACGGGGCCCAGGGCGTACGGGTCAATGCCATCTGCCCGGGCACCGCGGCGACGCCCATGGTGGACCAGGCCATCGAGCAGGATCCCGCCATCGACGACTACCTCAAGACACTGCATCCCATCGGTCGGATCGGCCAGGCCTCCGAGATCGCCGAGGCAGCGGTGTGGCTGTGCACCCCGGCGGCTTCGTTCGTGCTCGGTGCCGCCCTGCCGGTGGACGGCGGTTACGTGGTCCCGTGAGAACGACGAAGACGTCGGGCACAGTGACCAGGCTGGCCGGCCAAGGACACTTGATCGGGAGCCGATGGAGGGCGAGCGACGCAGGCGGTGTCTACGATCACCGCTACGCGGCCACTGGAGCGGTGCAGGCTCATGTGGGCCTCGCCGGCGCCGACGACGTCGATGCGGCGGTGGCCGCCGCTCGGGCTGCGCAAGGTCGCTGGGCCACCCTCCCGCCCCTGCACCGCGCCGGCGTTCTCTTCCGGCTGGCCGACCTCCTCGAGCTCCACGCGTCCGAGGCGGCCGAGCTCGCCGCCCTCGACAACGGCACCCCCGTCGGCGTGATGAACCCCGGGTCCTATACGGCGGCGTGGATCCGGTACTACGCCGGCTGGTGCGACAAGCTCGACGGCGAAGTGCTGTCGGCCGACCCCGGCCTCTCCTACGTCCGTCTGGAGCCCTACGGGGTCATCGCCGTGATCCCCCCGTGGAACGGCTCGATGATGGGGATGGGCCAGAAGTGCGGCCCGGCCCTCGCCGCCGGCAACGCCGTCGTGGCCAAACCGCCCGAGGTGTCCCCGTTCGGGATGCTGCGCTTCGCCGAGCTGGCCCTCGAGGCCGGACTGCCCCCTGGTGTGCTGAACGTGGTCGTCGGCGGGGCCACGACCGGATCGGCGCTGGTGGGCCATCCCGGCGTGGACAAGATCAGCTTCACCGGAGGCGGCGCCACTGCTCGCCTCCTGATGGAATCGGCGGCCCGGAACCTCACCCCTCTGGCCCTGGAGCTCGGGGGGAAGTCCCCCAACGTCGTCTTCCCCGATGCCGATCTGGATACCGCAGCGGCCATGGCTGCGCACTTCGGGACGGCTCTCCTCGCCGGGCAAGGATGCGCCCTTCCCACCAGGCTCTATGTCCACGACGACGTGTACGACGAGGTGGTGGCGAAGGTCGTGACCCTGCTGGCATCCACGCCGGTGGGTGACCCGCTGGACCCGGCGACGTTCGTGGGCCCTGTTGTCACCGAGGCGGCGATGGGACGCATCCTCGGCGTGATCGACCGGGCCAAGGGCGACGGGGCCGAGCTGCTGGCCGGCGGGGCCCGACTGGGAGGTGATCTGGCCGACGGTTGGTTCGTCGAGCCCACCGTGTTCGGCGAAGTCGACCATGACAGCGATCTGGCTCGCAACGAGGTGTTCGGACCCGTCCAGGCCGTACTGCGCTTTACCACCGAAGACGAGGTCCTGGCCAAGGCCAACGACAGCGCCTTCGGCCTCGGTGCCTACCTGCACACGAGCGACAACCGACGCGTGCAACGATTCGCCCGCGAGCTGGAGTCGGGCACGGTCGTGGTCAACGGGATGGGCGGCATCTCGCCCGCCACCCCGTTCGGCGGGTACAAACAGAGCGGTTTCGGCCGCGAGGGGGGTCGGGCGGGAATCGAAGAGATGGTCCGGCGCAAGACGGTGTTCGTCTCGCCCTAGCCCTTCCCCAGGGCGGCCCGTCCCTCGTGTGGGCTGAGCCATCGTCGCAATGTGATCGCAGCGAGTAGTGGATTGTCCTGGGCCCTTACCCTGTAGCAATATCCAAGCGCGATCGATGGGAGAGGGACATGGTGACAGCAGTACCCAGTGTGAGGCTCAACAACGGTGTGGAGATCCCCCAACTTGGATTCGGCGTGTTCCAGGTCAAACCGAGAGACACGGCCGAGGCGGTTTCCGCCGCTCTGCAGACCGGCTACCGGCACATCGACACGGCGGAGATGTACCGCAACGAGAAAGAGGTCGGCCAGGCCATTGCCCGGTCCGGCATCGCCCGGTCCGAGATCTTCGTGACCAGCAAGCTCAACAACAACCACCGCACCTTCGATGACGCCCTCCGCGCCTTCGACCAGACGCTGGTCGACCTGGACATGGAACAGATCGACCTGTTCCTCATCCATTGGCCACTCCCCACGATCAGCGACTTCGTGGAGAGATGGCAGGCATTGGAGCGGGTCTACGGCGAGGGTCGGGCCCGTGCCATCGGCGTGTCCAACTTCAAGGCGCACCACCTGGAACGGCTGTTCGACGAGACCGAGGTCGTGCCCGCCGTCAACCAGATCGAGGTCCATCCCTATTTCGCCCAGGACGACCTGCTGGCCTTCGACGCCAAGCACGGGATCGCCACCGAGGCATGGGCTCCCCTCGTCCAGGGTGCGGTGCTCGATGACAAAACCGTCGTCGACGTGGCCCAGGCCTACGGCAAGTCACCGGCGCAGGTCGTGCTGCGGTGGCACGTCCAACGCGGCAGCATCGTGTTCCCCAAGTCCGTCACTCCCAAGCGCATAGAGGAGAACTTCGAGATCTTCGACTTCGACCTGTCCGACGCCGACATGGCACGGATCTCCGCCCTGGATCGGGACGGGCGCACCGGGCCCGACCCCGATACCTTCGACTACGTTCCCGGATGAGCGAGGTGATGCACCGCGCCGCCGGGTAGGGGAGCTCCTTCGTCCCACCCTCCTTGCACTTGTCAACGTGCCCGTAGGCATGCACGAGCGTCGTCGAGGGCCGGTTATGCCACCTGGCGGGGCGGGATGGAAAAGTCGGCGCGGAGGTCTCGGAGCGGCTGGTCGGCCAATGCCAGGTGGTCGATGGCGGAAAGGTCGGCTGAGCACGACGCCCCGCGGCGCATGGCTTCGGCAAAGACGTCGGGCGCCCCGTGGCGGTCCAGGACGCCCTTGGTCGGGGTGATGCCCAGGATGTCGAACAGGCCCACCTCGTAGAGGGCCATCGACGCCGCCAGCGCGCTGAAGTGCTCCTCGCCGTTGGCCGAGCTCACCAACATGGCCGAGAGGGCGACCTCTTCCACCGCGTCGTTGGGCTTGTAGCCGGTGAGGACGTGAGTGAAATCGTGGTTCACCAGGCTCAGGCTCAATCCCGTGCACGTGGAAGGCAAGGCGAACCCGTTGGACTCGTAGAAGTCGATGAAGGCGCGGCCCAGGCTTCCGTCGGGGCAGTGGCGCAGGGCATCGAACTGGGCGGCGAACTCGTCGTCCGAGCGGCTGCGCAGCTGTGGAGAGCCCTTGGAGTTGCGGGCATACCGAGCCCAGTCGGCCATCAGCAACTCCTGCGAGTGGCGGGCGGCGTCGCGGGCCACTACCAGCATGGGCTCGTCCACCCCCAGGATCGAGGCGTAGCGCTCGACTGAATCGGCCAGCTCCTCGCTAGCCGGGTGGCGGGCAAACTGAAGGATGATCATGGTTTGCACCAGGCGGTACCGGGAGCTCGGGTCGGTGATGATCTCCCGCAGCTCCTCGGCCGGTAACGGGACCAGCTCGATGGCCCCCTCGATCCCGAAGTACCCCCGGAGCAAGCCCTGCACGAGGCGAAGCTGCTCGTCGGTCGGGCCCCCGTCCACGCTGGCCGCTTCGATGAGCCCGCCGAGCCAGTAGGGGGCAAGGTTGGCATGGATCTCACGCATTGGTGTCCTCTCGGTCTCTACTCGTGAGTCCATGTGGGCCAACCGTCAGACGTCCCCCGTCCAACCCGCATCACACATCCATGCGCCCGAGGGCCAAGACTCGCCTGCAGGGTAGCGGAAGCATGGCCGGTGAGCCGGTACCACCTGCGTGCGTATGCCTGGCGCCGTCGGATATGCGCGGCTGGATACGCCCCATCGACTAGACAGCGACCATGGGTGACAACGTGCACCAGGTCATTCGACTGCAGCTGACGTCGCCCGAGGACATGTTTCAGATGCCGCAGTCCGACCTGTTCTCCGAATATCGGAATTTCCTGACTGGAATCGACTACAGCCTCAGCGAGCTGCGGAGTCGTCGCTCCCGGGCGCCGGTCCGTCTCGAGCTGTCGATGCCGTCGTCAGAGGTGGATGATGGCACCGCCGGTCAGATCGGCCGCACCCTCCGCCGTTACTGCGAGCACCGCATCGACTACAACAAGCGGGAGCGGCGGGCTGTCCGGTATGACGGCCTCTGGTCGTTGCGGGTCGGTCTGCCCATATTCATTCTCGGCCTCATTGCCGTGGTGAATACCGTGACACTTGCAGGTCGGAGCGGGAACATCAACCTCGCCTTCGACACGGTGGGTTGGGTCCTGGTGTGGGTGGGACTCTGGTTTCCGTTGGACACGATTCTGTTCTCTCCACTGACCTACGGACGAGAGAACCAAAGCCTGGCATTACTCCGAGATGCCGAAGTCGTTGTCGAACCCCGTCACCTCAACACGAAGGCCTGAGACCGGCCCGGGCCGGTCTCACCGACCTCGGGACGGTCTGCATGATCATCTCGGCGTCGATAGCGTGAGGTTGTCCCGAACCGAGACGGAAGGAGGGCTCCATGGCCGGACAGATCCCGCTGGTCGACTACCTGGTGCTGGGCGATGATCCCCACCTCATTGCCCATCAGTGCGTTGCCTGTGGCGCCCGGTTCTTCGACCGCCGCAATGCCTGCGCCGCTTGTACGGCTACCGACTTCGTCACCGTTGATGTCGACTCGAGGGGTACCCTGCGCGCGTTCACCATCGTCTCGTTCGCAGCGCCGGGGATCCCCGTGCCCTTCGTTGCCGGCGTCGTGGACTCGGCCGGGACGAGCATCCGTACCAATATCATCAACGTCGAGCCGGACCCTGAGCATGTCACGCTGGGGATGAAGGTCAAGCTGGCCACCTACACAATCGGCACCGACGACAACGGCACCGAGGCCATCGGCTTTGGCTTCGAGCCGTCCTGACGGCGAAGGGAGCGCAGATGAGTGAAGACATCTGGATCCTCGGGATCCACATGACGAAATTCGGTAAGCACCCCGACAAGGATGTCGTCGACCTGGCGGCCGAGGCCGCGATGGGCGCGCTCGGCGACGGTGGCGTAACCATGGGCGACATGGGGGTGTTGGCCGCGGGCAACCTCATGAGCATGGGCGGCATCGGCCAGCAGCTGCAAAAGCAGATCGGGCAGACGGGCATCCCCGTCTACAACGTGGCCAACGCCTGCGCCACGGGCGCTACCGCCCTGCGCACCGCCATCATGGCGGTGAAGGCGGGTGAGGTCGAATACGGCCTGGCCGTCGGCGTCGAGAAGCTCGCCGGTGCCGGCCTGCTGGCCGGAGGGTCCAAGAAAGCCAACTCGCCCACCTGGACACCGAGCGGTCGTTATGGGGCTGTCGCCGGTATCGACGGTCGGGTCGGTACCGAGACCATGCCCGGGGTGTTCGCCCAGATCGGCATGGAGTACCTCTTCGAGCACGAGTATGACGGAACGGCGTTCGAGCTGTTCGCCCGGATCAGCGAGAAGAACCACGCCCATTCCACGCTCAACCCCCTCGCCGCCTACACCAAGAGGATGTCGTTGGAACAGATCATGGGCGACGTCATGATCGCCTACCCCAACACCAGGCCGATGTGCTCGGCCAACTGTGACGGGGCGGCGGCCGCGGTCGTGGTCGGGGATTCGACGTTGAGGAAGCTGTCGAGCGAACAACGGCGTCGGGCGGTCAAGGTGTCGGCATCAATCCTCACCACTGATCCCTGGGAAGAGGCGTGCCAGGTGTTGCCCAACGTGAACACCCTGACCCGGAATGCCGCCCAACAAGCCTACGAGCAGGCGGGCGTCAGCCCCGAGGACCTCGACCTGGTCGAGCTCCACGACTGCTTTGCCACCGCCGAGCTGGTCCACTACGACAACCTGATGCTCTGTCCGCCCGGGGGTGCCGTCGACTTCTTCGAGTCGGGTGCGACCTTCCGTGACGGTGCTACGCCCGTCAATGTCTCCGGTGGTCTCGAGTCCAAGGGCCACCCCATAGCCGCCACCGGCATCGCCAATGTCTGGGAGGTCTGCCATCACCTCCGGGGCGAGGCCGGTGAGCGTCAGATCCAAGGGGCGACAGTGGGATTGGCCCAAGTCATCGGGCTCGGATCCGCCTGTGGGGTGCATATCCTCGAAAAGGGGGCTGCGTAGCCGGCCCTCGGGGAACCACCACCCCGAAGGGGTCAACCGCCGCCGCTGAACAGCGCGGTCACCTGGGCCATGTCGAAGTAGTCGCGCCATGCGGTGATCCGACCGTCAACTACCTCGAATACCCCCATGACCGGAAGAGGAGCTTCGACCGCGCCCATGGTGAACACGTCGGTTCGCTCGGTGAGAACGGCGCCATCCTGCACCGCAAGGTGATGGATGTCGAAACGCAGGGCCGTGCACATGCCGATGAACATGGTGAGGGTCTCGATGGTGGCGTCGATGCCCACGGCCGGTTCCATGGGGATGTTGTGGTAGACGACGTCGTCGGTAAAGAACGGGCGGAGTGCCTCGGCGTCCATGGCTGTCACCGCGTCGCAGAATCGCCGTACCACCTGATCGGGACTGTCCGGGCCTGTTCCCATGATTGCTCCCCTCGGGGCTCGACTGCTTTGTGCAGGACTGGTAGTGCAGGACTGGCGTGAGTATAGATATCCCGGCGGTCGCCGACCGTATGCTTCCTCCATGCAGATCGGCATCGAGCAAGCACGGGTGGTGGGCAGCTTGATCGAAAAGAGGTTGACCACTCCACAGCAGTACCCCCTGACCATGAACGCCTTGGTCTTGGCGTGCAACCAGACATCGAACCGCGCTCCCGTGGTGAACTACGACGAATCGGTGGTGGAGTCGGCCCTTTCGCAACTGAAGGATCAACACCTTGTGCGGTTCGTGCTCCCGTCGCACGGACGATCGGTGGTCCGCTACCGCCAGGTGCTCGATGAGGTGTTGGGGGTCGATGATCGACAGCTGGCTCTGTTGGCTGTGCTTTTGCTCCGTGGTCCCCAGACCGTGGGTGAGCTGCGAACCAGGACGGAACGGATGGTCGAATTCGACGACATGGGCGCGGTGGAGCATGACCTGGAGCTGATGGCCAACCTGGGGGACGGTCTGGTCGAGCGACTGGAACGCCGTCCGGGCCAAAAGGAAGAGCGATGGGCACAGCTGCTGGCTGTCGACGACCCGTCGGCGATTCCGGACCCGGACGCGATGTCCCATCCCCATCGAGGGGCCATCGACGTCCCGGCCCACTCCACGAGCCCCGGCGCGCTTGCTGGGGGTCAGTTGGCCGAGCTTCGGGATGAGGTCATGGCACTGCGCTCGGAAGTCGAGGGCCTGCGCTCGGAGCTCACCGAGCTGCGGGCCAATCTGGGCGGCTGACTCTGGACACGCACTGTGGGCGGGGCCGTGGCCTAGGGGCTGGGAGGAATCGTTGCGCAGCGGATGCAGGTCCGGGTGGCCGGCCTCGCCGCCAGGCGCTCCTCGGCGATCTGCGAGCCGCACCGCTCGCAGATCGCGTAGCCACCCTGGTCGAGCCGGGCCATCGCTCGATTCAGGTCGTCGAGATCCGCCTGTGCCTGGCTCACCAGCGCGGCGACTTGGGCTCGCTCGAACGCGATCGTCGACCCCTCGGGGTCGTGCTCGTCGTCGGCGTTCGTGTCGAGCGACGCAGCCACGATTCCGTCGTACTCGGCGGTCATGGCCTCCAGGCGGGCCAGGGTGGCTGTTCGCTCGGCCTCCAGCGCGTTACGGACAGTGGATTCGTCCATCGCCGTCTTCATCATGAGCAATCGAGGGCGGAGGCTGGCTCATTGAGGGCCAGTATGCCAGCCCCCTGCCGGTCGTTCTCGCTTCCGGCCATCGGTGACGGATCGTCGGTGGCGACCGATGGTGACGCTGGTACACGCACGGAAATGAGCTGCCCTAAAGTCGTGGCGACGCTGATGATCGGACATCCACCATGTTGAAGCTCAGCAACGTCCCGCCATGGCGGTGACGTCCGACCGGGACGAAGGGAGACACGTCGCCCGTCGCCCGGCGGGGGCGCGGGTGGCGGCGACGGTGCCGATCGGCGCCGCCCTGGGCATCGTCGCAATGTTCTTCGTGCCCTGGCAGGCGGCGGTCCTGATCGGCTGGTCGGCGGCGGCGCTGGCGTACGTCTTCGGCGTGTGGGTGAGGTTGGGAAGGTTCGATGCGCCCACGACGCGCGAGCACGCCGTCCGGGAGGATCCGAGTGCGGCCTCCAGCGACCTGATGGTCGTCAGCGCCGGCGTGGCCAGTCTTGCCGCCGTTGGTCTGGCCCTGGTCAAGGCGGGCAATGCCCATGGCGGCACAAAGGCCTATCTCATTGTCGTCGGCTTGCTCAGCGTGGCACTGGCGTGGTCAGCGGTACACACCGTCTTCACCCTGCGGTATGCACGCCTCTACTACTCGCCTCCCATCGGCGGCATCGACTTCAACGAGGAGGATGATCCGACGTATTTGGACTTCGCCTACCTCGCGCTCACCATCGGCATGACGTTTCAGGTCTCGGATACCAACCTCACATCGAAACCGATCCGACGGTCGGCGTTGCAGCATGCCCTCCTCTCCTACCTGTTCGGCGCCATCATTGTCGCCTTGGTGATCAACGTCGTCTCGAGCTTGCTGCACTGAGGACCGAGCGCGAGCATCCGGCTCGGAAGCGCTCGGATCGCGTCGTGCACACTACAGCCGTGAGGACGTCGCTGAACGTTCGCATCCCGCCGAGCCCATTCCGGGGACGCTCCCTCGCTCGGACGGGCAGGTGGTGGCACGCCCTCGCTGAACTCGGATCTAGCCCGTTGTTCGGATCGCGACGCGCAGCCGGACCACGCCTCCGCCCTCCGTGGAGCGGATCTGGAACAGATCGCAGAGCTGGTTGACCATCCACAGCCCCCGGCCGTCGCTGTGTTCAAGGGAAGGGCGCCGACGACCGGCCAGGGGTTCTTGTATGCGACCCCGGTCACGGATCTCGCAGACAACCTCGGCGCCTTCGGTCCAGATCCTGACCGTTCCCTGCCCCTCGCCATGACGCAGGCTGTTGGTGCATATCTCGTCGGCAGCCAGAACCAGATCGGCCACCCGATCAGCTCCCAACCCATGGTGGGCGGAGTGACGGGCGACGAACCGTCTGACCTCGCCTAAGTCGCCGGGTCGAAACGCCATGACCAGGGCTTCGTCAGGTACTTCCGACAGCGGGGACATGTCCGGCGTTGCCAATTCGCCAATACCTGGATAGCTCGGGCTGGGTCCGCCCACACCCCCTTGGCGAACGATCGGGTGGGTTCGCCGGGCCTCGTCGATCACCGTTGCGTCGAGCGTCACGAGGTCGTAGGGACAGAGCAGCCAGAAGGAGGGGTCGTCAAAAGCGAGGTTCAACAACGCCTCATGCCGCTGGCATTCCGCCAGCTGTGCCGGACTCCGGCCCGACCAGATCGGCTCGCCGATTCCCCGGACCCGGCGGTGGGCGGCGCCGCGCTCGTCGAGAAAATCTTGCCAGGCCGGGATGATCCGAGCTGGGTTCGTCCCCACCTCGGCCATGTCGGCGAAGAGGACATCATCGCTGTTGCCGCGCAGCTCGCCGCGAAGGAGGTCGATCTTGTCCGAGTCGACCACCACCAGCACGGGCTCCGCTGCCGCAACCGCGTCCAAGATGAAATCCAGCGAGCCCTGCATGAATTCTTCATGTCCCTCATACAGGAATGCCTCGTGTTGGTACCCCGCACGCAGGGCCGCTGAACCCGGTATGGGTTCAGCCACCTGACTTCCTTCCATGAATGCTCCCGTGCCCTGGCGGCCCATGCAGCGTGCTGTATACCCCATGCTGTGAAAACCTAACCACGCACGGTACTACCGGCGAACGTTGATAAACCGTCGGTCCGAATCGGAAACGGAAGGTCCGAACCGGAACCGGTGCGAGTGCTCGGTTTGAATCGTTCAGGTGCCGGGTACCCGTCATTCGTTCGACCGCTCGGCCTCTCACGGCGCCGATTTCCCGGACGAGTGGGAGCGGGCGGCTCCCTCCCCTTGGGCCGCCGCTTCCCCGTTCGGGGTCATGGCCGTTGGTTCACGCCGGTTGGCCCGCGTGGAAGAAGGCACGACGAGCTCGGTGCAGAACGAAGGAAGGTCGTCCGGCTTCCGGCTGGTCACCAGCACGTTCGGGCCATCCGTGCAGGCCTGCACCTCGCGGTCGATCCAGTTGCACTCGGCGTTGGTGAACTCCACCTGCTCAACGCCTTCATTGGCAATCACGAATGCGACGCATCGATCCTTCAGCTCATCGGTCATGCCCATCGCCTACCCCTGCACATAGGCCCCGAAACGCGACCAATGAGCGACGTCGGCCTCAGTGGAAGCGACCGCCGCCGATACACTGTCGGCATGACGGCACCTGTGGATATCGGTGCCGGACTCCGGGCGACCGCCACCACTGACCCGGCCTCGGTTCCGGCCCTCGTTGCTGCCACGGTGGAAGGCTTAGGCGCCACCGACATCGTCGTCTACGTGGTAGACGCGGAACAGGTCTTGCTCATTCCGCTGCCCGACGAGCTGACCCACGTCGACCTGCCCCAGCCCGAGGGGGTGGCTACCACCATGGCGGGGCGGGCATTCACCACGCAGGCACCGGTCACGGTCGATCGTGCCGAGGGGACCCGCATCTGGGTGCCCGTGGTTGCCGGCTCGATCCCGAGCGGCGTGCTGGCCATGACCGTGCCCCACGGCAACGACGAATCGATGCGTGCCTGCGTGGAGCTCGGTCTGTTCGCCGGGTTCCTGATCGCGGCGCAGGGCAGGACCACGGATGTATTCCGGTTCCATCAGCAGCGCAAGGCCATGAGCCTGGCGGCCAGCATGCAGTGGGAGTTGCTTCCTCCGTTGGTGCTGGATCTGCCCGACGTCTCGGTGGCCGGCATGCTCGAGCCCGCCTACGACGTCGGAGGCGACGCGTTCGACTACGCGCTGAACGGACCGATCTTGGAGGTGGCCATCCTCGACGCCATGGGCCACGGGGTGCGATCGGCCATGGTGTCGTCCCTTGCCGTCGGGGCCTACCGCCACGCACGACGCGAGGGGTCGACCCTGGTACACATGCACGCCAACCTCGAGTCCACCCTGACCGCCAGTTTCGGGGGTGAGGTGTTTGCCACTGGCCAACTGGCGCAGCTCGAGCGAAAGTCGGGCACGTTGACCTGGGTGAACGCAGGACATCCCAGTCCATTGCTCATCCGGGACAACCGGGTGGTCGGTGAGCTCCAGTGTCCACCCACCGTGCCCTGGGGACTCGAGGCGCCTGAGGCCCAGATGGCGACGGAGATTCTGGAGCCCGGGGACGGCGTGCTCTTCTACACCGACGGCGTGGTCGACGCACGGGGTCCCGACGGCGTGGAGTTCGGCGCCCAACGGTTGGCTGACCTCGCCGGGCAGGTGATGTCGCAGGGACTCCGGCCGGGAGACGCGGTCCGACGCCTGGTCCGAGCGGTGCTCGACTACAAGATCACCGAGCTCCGCGACGATGCCTCGATGGTCCTGGTCCGCTGGGAAGGGACCCCGACCAACCGCTGACAGTGTGCCCGGGCCGACGTGCCCGGTGGCGAACATGCGTTCGTGTTCTGCTAGAATCAAGCGACGATGGTCGCAGTGCAAGGCTCGTTGTTCGACGGTGGCGAGAAGGTCGAACCCGGTTCGGGGGAGTCCGGCGTGGCACGAACCGACCTTGGAGCGGGGGCGTGGATCGATGTGGGGCGGGCCTGGCTGGCCGGGGCAGACGCCCTCTTCGACCGCTTGTTGCACACGGTGGAATGGCGCGCTGAGCGACGTCCCATGTATGACCGGGTTGTCGACGTGCCTCGTCTGCTGCACTTCTACGACGAGGGAGAGGCCCTACCCGATCCAGGACTCGACCTGATCAAAGAGGCCCTGACCGACCAGTACCGTCACGACCCGGTAGGACCCTTTTGCACCGCGGGGTTGTGCCTGTATCGCGATGGACGCGACAGCGTGGCGTGGCACGGCGACAGGATCGGACGCGGGTCAACGGACGATACCTTGGTGGCGATCGTCTCATTGGGCTCACCCCGTCGCATGCTGCTCCGACCACGACAAGGGGGCCACGCCCGGCGTTACGAGCTGGGCAGCGGCGATCTATTTGTGATGGGGGGCAGCTGCCAGCGCACATGGCAGCACTCAATTACCAAGACGTCACGGCCGGTCGGTCCGCGCATCAGCATCCAGTTCCGTCCCCACGGCGTTCGCTGACGCTCTGTCCGCCCCGGCATCGGGCTAGGAGATCTCTCCTTCGCCCTTAATGTGAGCGCCCTTTTCGGCCATGTCCTTGTAATGCTCGGCTACCTGCTCCTCGTCACCGGCCAGCTCGTTGCGAGCCTTGTCGGCCGCCGCTTCTTCCTCGGGCGTGGCCAGGTGGTCTGCTTGGTGAGCCGATTCTTCGTCCACCCGCTCTGCTGCATCGGTCTCGTCAGACGGCACCGTACGGTCATCGCTCATGAGGTCCTCCTGTTGGTTCGTCGTTCGCGGGCCAAAGTACACCCGACCCGGCCACGTCGGTTCGGCTCGTGGTGCTCACCCGAACGTACCCGAGTCCAGACCTTGTCCGTTGGGTGCCGCTGGGGTCTACCCGTCCGGGCGGGAGGCCAAACTGCCACACGCTCGGCTCACCCATAGGGTGATCGCGGACCTCAGTGATGGGGGAGGCGGACCACGGAGAGGAAGAAGTCGTCGATCTGGCGGACAACGGCGATGAAGGCCTCGAATTCGACCGGCTTGGTGACATAGGCGTTGGCGTGAAGGTCGTAGCTTCGCAGCACGTCCTCCTCGGCGTCGGAGGTGGTGAGGACGACAACAGGAATCTGTCGGAGCGATTCATCCCCCTTGATCTGAGCGAGTACCTCCCGACCGTCGAGGCGGGGCAGGTTGAGGTCCAACAGGATGAGATCGGGTCGGGGTGCGTCCTGGTACTGCCCTCGCCGGCGGAGAAATTCGACTGCGAGCTCACCGTTGTCCATGACGTGGAGGTTGTGGACCAGCTTGCTGCCGACCAATGCCTCGCGGGTCATGAGGACGTCGCCGGGATCATCCTCGACGAGGAGTACTTCGATCGGTGTTGCCTCATCGATGACGTTCATGACGGAGTCGCTCCTGTGGTTGCCGGGAGGGTGAACCAGATCCGAGTCCCGGGCTTGAAGTCTGTATCGAGCCAGACGGTACCGCCATGGAATTCGATGATCTTCCGGCACAAGGCAAGGCCGATCCCCGTTCCCTCGTATGCCTCCCGGGAGTGTAGGCGTTGAAAGATCACGAACACCCGTTCAGCAAAGCGAGGCTCGATGCCGATTCCGTTGTCGGTGACCGAGACGAGCCATGATGGGCCGTCGCGGACGGCTTGGACCCATACCTCGGGTGTCGCTCCGCTTCGGAACTTGATGGCATTCCCGATGAGGTTCTGGAACACGCTGATGAGCAGACCGCTGTCGCCGTCTACCACCGGCAACCTACCCGTGGTGATCACGGCGCCGGTCTCGTCGATGGTCGCCCGGAGGCGTTTCATGGCCGCCTCGACGCAGTCGGCCAGGTCCACTGGGGCGAATTGGTCCGTGGTCCTCCCTGCCCGGGAAAAGGCCAGAAGGTCGTTGATGAGCCCCTGCATCCGCTTGGCGCCGTCGACGGCGAACTCGATGTACTGATCGGCTCGGTCATCGAGTTGGCCCTGATAGCGCTGTTGGAGCAGCTGGCAGAAGCTGGTGACCTTTCGGAGCGGCTCTTGGAGGTCGTGCGAGGCGACGTAGGCGAACTGCTCGAGCTCGGCGTTGGACCGGGCCAATTCGGCGTTGCGGATCACCAACTCGGCCCGGGCGCGTTCGACCTCCTCCAACTCTCCCACGATGCCGAGGCGCATGGCCTCTGAGTCGCCGGCCAGGCTCCGGAACTCGGGTGGACCGGTAGGGGCGATCGGGTGGTCCAGGTCGCCGGCAGCGACGTGGCGGGCGTCGCCGCCGATACTGAGGAGGGGGTCGGTCACCCACACCCGAAGCGACCGCTGTCCGGCCAACCCGGCCAGTACGGCCACGAGGGCGGCGGCGGCCAGCACGATCTCGAGCTGGAAGGTGCTGTCGTTGAGACGTACGCTCGCCGCTTGCCTGGCGCGACCCAGCGCGTCGTCGAGGCCCTGCACGTCCGCCCGGAAGCGGTCGAAGAGCTGCTTTGATCGATCCTGGGCGGCCTTTGAGTTGTGGACGGCGAGACCGGCACGGGTCTTGGCGATGGCCGGCTTGGCAAAGTCGTTCTGCCATGTCCGCCCCTGCTGATCGGCCCTCCGGACCAGGGCCAGGAGCCCGGGTTGATCGGCCAGGAGGCGGTGCAGCTGGTTCGAGGCGCTTTGTTGCGCAGGCAGGCCCTGTGTGTAGGGCTGGAGAAAGGCCTCCTGACCCGTGAGCACGAAGCCCCGGACACCGGTTTCCTGATTGAGGAACGCGGCCAGGAGTTGCTCCGACGCCAACTGGGCCGGATCGATCTCGTTGTACAGCGTCGAGCGACTCTCGAGAAGCCGGGCGAAGGAGAAGGCGCTCACGGCCAGGGCGGCGATCAACAGCACCAGGGCCACGATGAAGACGGCTCGCAGGCGACCCCGGAGGGTCATCTGGCCCAGCCGACGAGGAGCGGCCGGCCATCGCCGGGTCCGGTGACGAGGATGGGCCCCGTTGTCGGTCATTCCGACCAGCGTTGGGCGTTCGACAGGAGAAAGAGGGCCACGTCGTCGCGGAGGGGTTCCCCGTTTGCTGCTTCCACCTCCCGCACCAGCTGGTCCGCCATCGCCTCCAGCTTGGACGCCTCGTGCATCAGCCGGGCGAGCATGTCCGTCAGGCCGGTGGCCCCCAGCCGCTCGCTGCCATTCCCGGTGCGGGCCTCGACAATCCCGTCCGTGAACAGCAGGAGCGTCCACCTCGGTCCCAGGTCGACGTGGTTCGACTTCCACGATCCGCCGTCGACCACGCCAAGCGGAGGGCCGCGATGGAGCACGGGTATGTCCTTCGGCGAGGCTCCGTCGAGGTGCAGGGGAGTGGGGTGACCAGCCAAACGGACCTGGGCTTGCCGGAGGTCAGGGCGGAGCGTCAGATCGCACAGCGTGACGAAGATCTGCTCGTCGAAGCGCTCGGTCTCGAGGACGCGCTCCAAGGCGGGCATGATGGCGTCAGGAACCACCCCGCCGAGGACCAGCGCCCGCCAGGCAACGCGTAGGGCCACTCCGAGGGCAGCTTCGTCTGGGCCGTGGCCGCAGACGTCACCGACAACCACTCGCACCGTTCCGTCGGGCAACTCGATCCCATCGAAGAAATCACCGCCCAGCAGGGCCCGACCACCGCCCGGTTGATAGCGGGTCGCCCACCGCAGCTGACCCGTGGCGATCAGGGGTCGGGGCAGCAGTCCCCGCTCGAGCCGAGTGTTCTCCGAGCGCAGGAACTCGGCCTCGCTGAGCCGGCGCAGCGCCTCCTCGCTTCGCCGACGGGCGATGGCGTAACGAACGGACCGGGCCAGTGCCTCTCCGTCGACATGTCCCTTGACGAGGTAGTCCTCCGCCCCCAGGGCAACGGCTTCGGGTCCCTTGGACTGGTCGATGTGGCCGGTCAGCACCACCACCGCGGCACCGGGGGCCATGGTGATCATCATCCGCAACCCATCCAGACCCTCGGCATCAGGCAGCCCCAGGTCGAACAGGACGCACGCGATTGAGGAGGTAAGCGCCTCTTGTGCCGCCGACAGGGATCGAACCGAGACCACCTCGAACTCGGGGCCGGCCTCGGCCAGCTGCTCGCAGACCAACAAGGCGTCGCCGACCTCGTCTTCCACGAGCAGGACGCGCTCGCGCCCCCCTCGGGAACCGAATCAGAGGCTTCTGACCTCACTCCCCCCACCCATCCCGTTGCCGACATGTAGCCGTGACGCTATCCGATCGCTCCGAATGAGGCACTCCTGGCTGGATGCGTAGCCAGCCGGCGAGTCGAATCGGTCCGTACAATCACTCAATGCGTCGGGTTGCTGATCGGGTGATGCAGGGTCTCGCCGACGTGCTCATCGGTACCTTTTTCCGGAGCGTCGAGGTGGAGAACGCCGAGGCCCTCCCGGCTCGGGCCCCGACCATCGTGGTGGCGATCCATCGCAATGGGTTGGTAGACGGGTTGTTGTTGATGGCCGCACTTCCTCGCTACCCCCGCTTCCTGGGCAAGTCGACGCTGTTCAAGATCCCGCCGTTGTGGCCGTTCCTGAAGCTGGCCGGCGTGGTCCCCGTCTACCGAGCCGCGGATGGCCAGTCCACCAGCCAGAACACTTCGACCTTCGCCACCAGCCGTCGGATCCTGGCCGGTGGGGGCGTGCTGGCCGTGTTCCCCGAAGGCATCAGTCACGACGCCCCGAGCCTGCAGGCCCTGAGGACCGGAGCCGCTCGGATCGCCCTGGAGACGTCGGTCGATGACCACGTCGAGGGGGTGTCGGTGGTTCCCGTCGGGATCTCCTACGACGCCAAGGCACGCTTTCGTTCGAGGGCTCTCGTCCGGTTGGGCGCACCGCAACCGGTCTGGGTATGGAGGTCCCGTTATCGCCAGGACCACCATGGAACGGTACGAGCCGTGACCCAGGACATCGCCGAGCGTCTCCGCTCCGTGGGACCGGACTACCGCTCGTGGTCAGAGGCGGCCGATCTGTCGCTGGTAGCCGAGATCGTGACGCGGCGGGTGGGGTCGTCGGAGCCTGAGGAGGTGGACCTGGGTCGGCGTGAGGAGGTGGTCCGGTCGCTGATGGCGGCGGTATCGGGATCCGGGGGGGACGCGAGGTCGGACGGGCTACGAGCGACGGTGACTCGCTACGGCCACGAACTCGCGCTCTTCGGACTGGACGACAGCCAGATCGCATCGAGCTCGGACCGGCCCCACTGGCGGACCGTCCTGTGGTGGCCCATGGCCAAGGTCGCCGTCGCCACGCCGGTGGCATTGGTGGGCACCGTCATCCACATCGTCCCCTATGAGGTGGTCCGGCGCATCGCCCGAATCCCAGCCAACGACGGCATGAGGGCCACCGTCAAGCTCCTGGGCTGCCTGGCCGGGTTCACCACGGTCTACAGCCTGATCGCTCGCGCCGTGGGGAAGCGATTCGGGCGGCCCCTGGGGGCCGTGGCGTTCGCCGTCGGGCCGGCCAGCGGCTACGTGACCGTGCATTTCTTCGAGCGGCTCCAGCAAATCGGGGGAGTGGTCGAGGCCACCCGTCTGGCCCGGGAGCGGCGCACCTCCCTGGCGTCGTTGCGGTCCAGTCGCGCCGCGGTGGTAGAGGCGGCAGCCGAGTTGCTTTCAGTGCCCTCGTCCCCGTCAGGACCGGACCCGATGCCCTGACACCAGGGACACGATCGGTGTCAGCGGACAGCGGGGATGGCGCCGCTGGCGCCGGTGGCCCGGAGATGGTGCAGCACGTCACGGAACGCGTGCCATGGGCTCTGCTCCGCGTAGGCGATCCGGCGCTCGGCGCAAAAGGGACGGACCAGCTCGCGTGCTCGACGCAGGTTGGCCCGTGGCATCGTCGGGAACAGGTGGTGTTCGATCTGGGTGTCCAACCCTCCGAAGACGAAGCCGGTCAGGTACCGGCCCGACAGATTACGGGAGGTGAGAACCTGGCGGCGCAGGAAGCCCAGATCATCGGTGGAGGCCATGGTGGGCATGCCCACATGGTTGGTGACGAAACTGGCGCCCAGGTAGAAGCCGAACAGGGACTGCGAAATGACGATGAAGGCCACTGCTCGGAGCGGCGACAGGATCAAGAACGGCGCCACGAAGAAGAGGCCGGCGTGGATGGCCAGCAGACCGACTTCGAGTACCGCTCCCCGGTCCCGTCGCCGGGACAGCGACCGGATGCTCGCCACATGCAGGTGGAGGGCTTCGAGAAACATGAGGGGCAGCAAGAGGAGGGCCTGGGTCCGGGCAAACGACTGGCCGAAGCGCCCGCGTGCTCGGACCTGATCCGGTGTGTACACCAGTGCGCCCGGGGCCAGGTCCGGGTCCTTGCCCGGGCGATTCGTGTGGGCATGGTGGCGATTGTGCTTGGTCAGCCACCAGCCAAAGCTGAACCCGGTGAGCAGGTTGGCGTGGACCAGCCCGATGAGATCGTTGTCCCGTCGGCTGGTGCAGATCTGGCGGTGCCCGGCGTCGTGACCGATGAAGCCCAACTGGACCATGACGAAGGCAAGGCCGACGGCCACGACCAGGTTCCACCAGCTGTCGCCGACCAGAATGACCGCGGCGACCGTGGCACCCAGGCCCCCGATGGTGGCGGCGATCTTGATGGTGTAGTAGCCACGGCGGCGGGCCAACAATCCCACCTCGCGGACCTGGCGGGACAGCTCGGCAAAGTCTTCGCGGTTCGATAACGCGATCGGGGGAGCCTGGGTCTCGGTGCGCAATGGTGTCTCTCTCGGTTGGTGCCAGCAGGCGGACGTGCCGCAAGGACAACCCGAGCGGGCTGACCTCGCCTTTCATGGTCTGGACCCCGACCACTGCTGCACGTACTGGTCGATCACTGAGCCCGTCAGCCGAGCGTGCGGCGACCCGCGGGGAGCGCGCGTCGAGCCGAACCGAAGTTGACCCTCGTCACCCTACTCGTGTGGGGTCACCAGGCAGGCGCGGCGGTCACCGGTCCGTTTCAGATCATCCCGGGAGGGGCGATCTTCCCCAATTACGCACCCTCGGCCGACGAACCATGGAATCGGCCGGATGCGGTACCTTTCTCACGTGTCCGACTACGTCATTCCAGAGCCAGAGCCCAAGGAGATCGACGAGAAGCTGTCGATCGAATTGCGCCACCTTGCCGACAATGCGGTCCTCCGGGCTCACCCCTCGGGCGAGGAAAAGTGTGAGAACTGCCGGTATTACATGGAGCCGTACAAGGAGATCTCCTATTGCTGGCACCAGAAGCTACGGATCCTGGTCGGATCCGAGTGGTGGTGCCAGTGGTGGGACAAGATCCCCGAGGAATCGTAGGGTCCGGTCCTGGGTCATCAACTTCCGACCGCCTTCTTGAACCTGGTCACCGACCGGCGGTTACTGCGTCGGCCCAAAGCGTTCGACACGGATCGAATCGACGGGTACGCCCAAGCCCACCAGCAGCGATCCGGCGGCATCGGCGAATCCGGGGGAGCCGCACACATACGAGGTGGCGCCGGGTAGGAGTGCCGGCGCCAGGTCATTGACGGACAGCCGTCCCGGGGGCCGCGGCCACAAGGCCGGCGTTTCCCTGGAGTACACGATCGTGGTCTCGGGTCCTGGCAGCTCGTCGGCGTAGTACAGGTCGCCGGGGGTTCGGGCCGAGACGACGAGCCGGACACGGTCGGCATGGTTGTTCCTGCGGGCCAGGCGCAGCATGGCCATGAGCGGAACGACGCCGGAACCTCCTCCGACCAGCGTGGCCGCAGTCTCGCCCGTCCAGACGAACCAGCCGCCGATGGGTCCACGGACCTCGAGCTCGTCGCCCACCTGGGCCACATCGTGGAGATAGGTCGAGACCTCGCCATCCTCCAGGCGCTCCACGGTGAGCTCGAGCTCGGCCGACCCATCGGGAGCCGAGGCCACCGAGTACGAACGCGTTGCCGTGTACCCGTCGGGTGCCGTCAAGCGGACCAGGTAGTGCTGGCCGGCGAGGTGGGGGGAGGGCGAAGCCAGCGCCAGGCGGAAGCTCTTCGCCGTAGTAGTCTCGGCTTTGACGGCCACGATCGTGGCCGTTTGCCACGGGCCGGGCCCTTCTGGGCCAGCCGTGTCGTCCATCGCCTTGGGGGTGGTCACGCCGTCAACCCCGGTGGTGGCGGCCGCGTCGTCAGTCGTCTTGGGGGCGGTCATGCCGTCAGTCCCCTTGGTAGCGCTGCTCGAGCCAGGGATCACCCCGATTGTGGTAGCCGTTCTGCTCCCAGAACCCGGGCTCGTCGTGGTCGAGCAGCTCCAGACCCGAGATCCATTTGGCGCTCTTCCAGAAATAGAGGTGGGGAACCAACAGGCGGGCCGGGCCTCCGTGCTCTGTGGGAAGGGGCTGACCGTCCACTTCCCAGACCACCCACGCCTGGCCGCCGGTTACATCGGCTAGGGGCAAGTTGGTGGTGTAACCCGTGTGGGTGTAGGCCAGGACGTGGGAGGCGCTCTCCAGCGGCCCTGCCGCCTCCAACAGGGTATCGATCGACACGCCGGTAAAGGCGATGCCCAGCTTCGACCATGTCGTCACGCAGTGGATGTCGCCCGCATAGGTAGACGGCGGAAACGATCGCATCTCCTCCCACGTCCACATGGTCTTCTTTTCGACCAGACCTTCGATGGTGAAGGACCACGTGTCGGTGGACAAGGTGGGCGTGACCTCGGCGGTCAGGACGGGCCATTGTCTTCCGACGTCGTACTGCCCCGGCGGGAGCCGGCCATCCCGCGCCGCTCGCCTCCGTCCGGTGAACCCTCTCGTCAATTTCGCCATGCGATCCCCAGTCCTGGCCCGATGGTGCCGTCCGTACCGTCAGCTCCGGTGTCCGTTCTCAGCCGCGGCATCCGGGGGCGCGAAGCGAATGTCGAGCGAACGCAGGTAGGTCTGCAGTCCGGCATCCTGTATGGGAATGATCCAAGCATCCTGATCGGACTCGTTGTAGTGGGCATGCCACATGCCCGGAGGGGTGGTGAACGCCGACCCGGGGGCCCAGTCGACGCGGATGGGGTCGACGATGTCGCCATGGTCGTCCAGGCGGGTCCCGAGGAGCGTGTAGCACCCGGGCGGGCAATCGGCACACAGGTCCAGGGCGACCGATTGGTGGCGATGTGCTCGCTGGGCCGAATGGGCCGGCACGATGCCGTACATGGCCCACAGGACATGGGTGATGGTCAGGGTTTGATCCTGGTTGGCGTTCGCCAGCAGGACGCTGATTCGGCTGCGATCGGCTGCGTGTGGCGCGTGGAGGGCCTTGGACAGCTCCACCCGGGCGGTCTCGCCGTCGTACTTGGTCGCTCGAAACTTGGGCCGGTCGGGCCGGACCCCGAGGTAGCGCAGCAGCGGCTCGTCGGTGACCCAGTAGAGGGCGGCGTCGCTGGCGGCGTGGTGGCTCGACCGGCTGCCTGCCGGCAGCGTGATGAAGTCTCCGGCCATCCAGTCGATCAGCTCGCCGTTGACGATCGAGATGCCGTCGCCCCGCAGGACGTAATAGAGCTCGGACGTGGCCGTCGGGGCCGTCGCCAGCTTTTCGCCTGGGCGGATGTGGATGAAGCTGGCCAGGAGGGCGGGGCTGGTTGCCGGTCCGTCGGAGATGCCGAGGGCGGCGGAGAGGTCAAGGGGGACGATCCGGGAGGCGCCACCCTTGTGCATCGAAGCGGCGAAGGTCTCGATCGGTTGCCTCAAGGTGAATCCTGACCCGATCGGGTTGGCCGCCTTGGAGTACTCGAAGAACCGTGCGTCGCCGCTCCAGTCTTCGCTGATCTCACCGATGCGAAGTCCGGGCTCGGTCGAGGTGGTCACCATGGTCCTCCGATCACGCTCATCATACTCTCGGCTTTCAGCTGGCTAGTGCAGATGCTGCCGCTGGTCATGACGTCTCGGTGGACCGTTCGTCCCCCCGCGCCGCCCACTCGCTGGCCTGGTGGTAGATGGCGTGGTACTCGGCACCCCGGAGCGCGGCCTGGGGCAGGCCGAGTATCTCGAACCAGGAGTTGGCGGCCTGCTTGATGACGCCCAATCGATCCGAGGGCACTTCGGCGATGGTGGCCGCCAAGGCATCGACATGGGCACCCAACGCCTCGTCGGCCACGACATCGGCGGCCAGGCCGATGGCTGCTGCCTCTCGTCCCCCGACGAACCGGCCGGTGAACAGCAGCTCTTTGGTCTTGGCCAGGCCGATCCTGAAGGGCCAGAACCCGAGGGTGGGGGGCAGTGCGAACTGGCGGGCCTCGGGCATGCCGAACTGAGCCCCTTCCCCGCACACGATCAGGTCGGCGATGGCCACGATGTCGTTGGCGCTGCCGATGCAGTAGCCATGCACCTGGGCGATGATCGGCTTGGGCGCCCCCCACAGCCTCATGATCTCTGCCACTTTGGCGCGGTTGGTGGACATGTCGGACGGCGCCCGCAGGACGTCGGCATTGTCGACACCTCCCTCCTTCATGTCGGCTCCGGCAGAGAAGGCGCGTCCCGCTCCACTGATGACGATCACGCCCACACCGTCGTCGCCCAGAGCGGTGTCGATCTCGGTGAACAGGCGCTCCCACATCGTGGTGGTGATGGCGTTCAGCTTTTCCGGCCGGTTGAGCACGATCCGGCGAACCCGGTCGGCTTGCTGCACCACAATCGAATCGTCCATGGACCCCGTCGCCTTTCGGACCGCCCCTGCTCGAATGGTACTCAGGACAATGCGGGCAGGACCTCGTCCACCAATCGACGACGGGCGGCTCTGAGCTCGTCGCGGGTGCCACCACTGGCCGCAGCGCCCGGGGCGATGACCACGCGGCCCACGCCGAGCTCGGCCATCTCGGTCAGGCGGTCGATGCAGTAGGACGCCGGCCCGGCGATGCCGAAGGCATCGATCACCTCGTCGGTGAGCGCCTGGGACTGGGGTGAACCGTCTCGGAAGTGACTGTTCATGTCATAGCTGGAGTGCACGGCCTCGAGACTCTTTCGCTGGCTGTCGCTGACCGGCCCGGTCACGGTGCCGTGCATGACCGAGAATCGGGCGAAGGACCCTACTACTCCCGAGATCAGGCGGCGGGCCGTGGCCCGATCCTCGTGGACGACAACAGGGAGGAAGATGCCTGGCGGCGCGTCGGCGCGAGGAAGGCCTGCTTCCGACCGAGCGGTGGCGGCCGTGTCCATGGCCCATCGCAGACGTCCGGGGTCGGCGCCGACGGCGAAGGTCATGCGGTCGGCCACCCGCGCTGCCGCAGCGATCACCTTCGGTCCAGTGGCCATGACATCGACGGGGACCTTGGCCAGACCCTCGGGAAGCCATCGCAGCCGGCTGGCCGTTGGAGCTCCGGCCATGTGGAGGGCGTCCGCCGTCCGCGTCCCACCGGACCGGGTCACGGGTGTGTCGAAGGGGACCTCCTCGCCCCGGAGGTAGCCCTGGACCTGGGCCACGTACCCCTCGAACATGGCCACGGGTGCCGGCGCCAACCCGATGTGGGCCAGTGCTGAGTCGCCCCGCCCGATCCCCAGGACGGCCCTGCCGCCCGATTCGGCCTGCACGGTGGCGATGGCCGTGGCCGTGGCCGCCGGATGCCGGGTGATCGGATTGGTCACCGCGGTGCCCAGGCCCAGGGTGGTGGTGGCCGCCGCGGCCAGGGTGAGCTCGATGTACGGATCGGCGGCCAGGTTCTGGGAGTCACCGAGGGCCAGGCCACGCCAGCCCTCGTCCTCCAAACGCCGGGCCGCCCCGGCGATGGTTCCCGGCAGCGCCAGGCGGACCGTCCAGAATTCGAGACCGGGCATGCCGGAATCATTCACAGACGGTGCTCAGGGTGAGCACCCGGCAAGACGGTGCTCAGGGTGAGCACCCGGCAAGACGGTGCTCACCCTGACCTCGCGGGTAGCCTCAGGCAATGTCGACATCGTCGTTGGGCATGATCTCTGCGGACTCGCACGTGAACGAGCCCCGGGACCTCTGGAGCGCCAACCTCCCGGCCTCCATGCGGGAGCGGGCCATGAAGGGCATCGAGGCCACCGAGGACGGTGGCTGGTCCCTGATCCTCGACGGGTCCCACATCGGCAAAGCCGGTTCTTCGGAGGCCGATCGCCTGGCCGTGCTCGATCCCGCCCATCGCCTGGCCGTCATGCGGGAGGAGGGCATCGCCGGCGAATGTATCTTTCCCACAATCGGGCTCTACGTCTGGATGCTGCAAGATCCCGATGACGGCAGGGTCTCCTGTCGCATCTACAACGACTGGATCCACGACCAGCTTGAGCGCCAGTCCCCGCGGTTCCGCTGTGCCGGTGTCATTCCCACCTGGCGGATCGAGGACGCCATCGAGGAAGTGGGCCACATTGCCGCGTTGGGCCTGGGCGCGGCCATGCTCCCGACGGTGGCCGAACCCTCGTACAACAACCGCCGGTGGGAGCCCCTGTGGGATGCCATCGAAGCAGCGCGCATACCGGTGGTCATGCATCAGGGCACCGGCCACGACATGATCTGGTACCGGGGTCCAGGGGCCACGGTGGCCAACCTGCTGGCCACCCAGTCGGTTGGGCCCAGGACGGCTGCGCTGTTGGCCACATCGGGCGTGCTCGAGCGCCACCCCGACATGCACGTCGTCTTCGTCGAGTACAACGTGGGCTGGCTGCCCTGGATGATGGAAACCGTCGACTTCTATACCGAGTCGTTCGATCGGTACGGCACCACCGACAAGATGGGCTCGGCCCGTTTGGCCGGTGCCAACCGACCGCCCAAGCCGGTCATCACGCCCCAGCTCGAGGAGCGCCCGAGCTTCTATGTCCGGCGGCAGGTGCACGCCACGTTTCAGGACGACCAGGTCGGCATGCAGAACATCAAC
Source organism: uncultured Acidimicrobiaceae bacterium (assembly GCA_963781305.1). Classification (GTDB taxonomy): domain Bacteria; phylum Actinomycetota; class Acidimicrobiia; order Acidimicrobiales; family RAAP-2; genus DASXMT01. The sequence goes on along the minus strand of CAWAFL010000001.1, from coordinate 860,938 downwards.
ATCACCGGCGTTGACGCGTTGTTGTGGGGGTCGGACTATCCCCACGAAGAGGGCACGTACCCCAACTCGCGTGCCACCGTCGATCGGCTGGGCGGTCAACTGAAGCCGGAAGAGGCCGAGAAGATCTTTCGCGATACCGCGGCTCGATTGTTCCATTTCGACCCCGAGGTGCTGGCCGCTCCGGCTTAGGCCCGCCGAGCCCACCCAGTACGCTGCGGCATGGTCAGTGAGCAATCGGGACCCGTCGGCTCTGCACAGGAGGCGAAACCGAGCCCGTTGGCCGGCATCACCGTGGTGGCGGTGGAGCAGGCGGCGGCAGCGCCCTTCGCCACCCGCCATCTGGCCGACCTGGGGGCTCGGGTGGTCAAGGTCGAGCGTCCGTCGGGGGGAGATTTCGCTCGGCACTACGACGAGACGGTGCTCGGACAATCCAGCTACTTCGTCTGGTTGAACCGGGGCAAGGAGTCGCTCACGCTCGATATCAAGTCGCCCGAGGGCCGGACCATCCTCGACGAGCTGCTGGCCGGGGCCGACGTATTGGTCCAGAACCTGGGCCCGGGCGCAGCCCGGCGAGCAGGACTGGACAACGAATCGGTGCGTGCTCGATTCCCCCGGTTGATCGCCTGCACCATCTCCGGATACGGGGCCAGTGGGCCCTGGGCCGACCGGAAGGCCTATGACCTGCTCATCCAGAGTGAGGTCGGTCTGATCTCGCTGACCGGGACGCCCGAGGACCACGCCAGGACGGGGATCTCCATCGCCGACGTCGCTGCGGGCATGTACGCCTACTCGGGCATCCTCACCGCGCTGCTCCAGCGGGCCACCAGCGGTGTCGTCTCCTCGGTGGATGTGTCCTTGTTCGAAGCGCTGGGGGAGTGGATGTCACAGCCGGCGAATTACGCTCACTACGGCGGGGCGGAGCCGGGCCGGTTCGGTGCCGAGCACGCCACCATCGCGCCCTACGGCCCATACCGAACGGCGGACGGCATGGTCGTGTTGGGCGTGCAGAACGAACGCGAGTGGCGCGCCCTCTGCTCACTGGTGCTCCACCTGCCCAACCTGGCCACCGACGATCGCTTTGTCCAGAACTGGAGCCGCGTCCGCAACCGGGAAGCCCTGAACGAGGTGATCGAGGGGGTGGTCAGTCGCTTGGAGACCAGCTCGGTGATCGAGCTCCTCGACGAGGCCTCCATCGCCAATGCCCGGGTGAACAGCATCTCCGAGTTCGTCGACCACCCCGTCCTCCGGGCGCGGAACCGCTGGGCCGATGTGGAGACGCCCGGCGGCGTGGTCGAGGCACTCAGGCCGCCCGCCGACCTGTCCGGCGCGGCGTCGGTTATGGGCGCGGTGCCGGCTCTGGGAGAGCACACTGTCCACATCCTTCGGGAACTGGGCCGAGACGAGGCCGAGATCGCCTCCCTCTCGTCTCGGCAGGTCATCTGACCTCGCCTGAACCACCTGTTCGCCGGCATCGCTCAGGCCAACCTGGCCACCGTGCCCCCGGGACCCCTTGACACAAAGGTTAGCCTTCCCTAATATTGGGGGATCGGGTCCACGGGGAGCGAATCAGTGCGATCGAACCGGACGGTGAGGGATATCGGATTACGCCGAGTGGACTGGGTCCGCGTCTTCGTCGAGAACGGGGGCATGCGAGCCGAGGCTGTCGGCGTCGGCTTCCGCCTACCCGCCGTCTGCTCGATCTCCCTGGCTACCGCGGCCGAGTTGATCGCCGACGGTACGCCGCATGTGACCCACATGGCCTCACCCCAGCCAGTGGGGCGTTAGAGCCATGTATGTATGCCACTGCGAGGCGATCACTGACCGCACCATCGACGCGGCGATCGCCTCGGGTGTGCGAACCGTGGCCGAGGTCACCGCGCGGTGTCGAGCCGGCGGTGGATGTGGTGGATGCCACGGCGCCCTCCAGGCGCTCATCGATGCCGCTGACCCACTTCGCGAGCCGGCAGCCAGCTCCGCCGCCTGAACGGTTGAGCGGCCTGTCCGTGCCGTCCGAGGCATACGATCGCGGCATGACCACAACCACAACCACAACCGCACGGTCGGAGGAGAGCAGCGATGCACGGTAACGAGGGCGTCATCGAATTGCTCAATGAGGTGCTCACGGCGGAGCTCACTGCGGTCAACCAGTACTTCTTGGATGCAAAGATGTTCGACAACTGGGGATACGAGCGCTTGGGTCAGCGGTTCCGTGACGAGTCGATCGGCGAGATGAAGGATGCCGACGAGCTCATCGAGAGGATCCTGTACCTGGAGGGCCACCCCAACCTGCAGCGGCTGGGAACGGTGCAGGTCGGAGAGACGGCCATCGAAAAGCTGACCCTCGGCCTCGATCTGGAGCGCCAGGCCATCTCCCGACTGAACCGGGGCATCGCCCTGTGCGTGGCCCAGGACGATAACGGCACCCGGGATCTGCTCGAGGGGATACTCACGGGCGAAGAGGATCACGCCGATTGGCTCGAGACCCAGCTCGAGCTGGTCCGTCAGCTCGGCGAGGCCCACTACCTGGCCCAACAAGTTCGCAGCTGACAGCGGCAGGCGATCGGATTCCGAGCAGTACCATCGCTTCATGAGTGATCGGGCCAGCGCCATCGTCGACATCGACGGACTACCGGTGTTCTACGAGACAGAGGGCACGGGCCAGCCGATCGTCTTGCTGCACGGAGGCATGGCCGACAATTCAACGTGGGTCCCGCAGTTCGCCGGACTGTCACCTCATCGCAGGGTCATAGCGCCCGAACGCCGCGCCCATGGACACACGCCCGACCCTGGTGGTCCCATCACCTATCAGGCAATGGCGCAAGAGACCGTCGCCTTCCTCCGATTCATGGACCTCGGACCGGCCGACCTCGTGGGTTGGAGCGACGGAGGCATGGTGGCGTTCCTGGTCGCCGTCTCCGACCCCGATCTGGTCAGGACCATCACCATGGTGGGCGCGTCCGTCTCCAGCGACGGCTACGTCGCCGGGGCCATGGAGGAGATGACCGGCCTCCCGGCCGACGATCCCGAAATGGCCATGTTCAAGGCCATGTACGAGGCCGCCTCGCCCGATGGCCCGGCGCACTTCGCCGAGGTGTGGGACAAGGTCCGCACCCTATGGAGCGAGGAATACAACTGGTGGGACGACGTGGCCGCGGTGTCGGTTCCGACCCTGGTCATGGTGGGGGATGACGACCTCATCACCGTGTCGAGTGCCGACGAGCTCGCCCGCCGGCTCCCCGCCGGGCAACTGGCCGTGATCCCCGGCGCCTCCCACGTGGCCCCCCTCGAGAAACCGGACCTCTTCAACCAGCTGGTTCTCGACTTCATCACCAATCCGGTGGTCGAGTCGATGATGCCGGTCAGGCGTCAGCCCTCGGGTTGATCCGCCCGCGCCCGGCGTGAGCGGGCCGCCCCTTGGGCCCCGGCCCGTTCCCGGTCAGTGAAGGTGCCGCTGCCAGTCGGGCGGCACCTTGCCCGCCGGGCCAGGCACCGGTTGATCGAGTGGGTGGTGCTCCGGCGCGGCCAGAGCGGGACCGTCGTAGAACTGGTCGTCGGCATAGTTCCAGAACCAGTCCTCACCCGGCTCGAAGCTGCGGATCAGGGGATGGGCGGCCGCAGAGGCGTGCTTGCTGGCGTGCTGGCTTGGTGAGGAGTCACAGCAACCGATATGACCGCACGTCGCACAGCGTCGAAGGTGGAACCACCAACCGTCGGCGGCTTGGCACTCGACGCATCCTGTCCCACTAGGCGGCACGGTCGGATCGATGTCGGCGGCCATGGCATCCAGATTATGCCGGCCGAACGTTCCATGTCACCACGGACCGGCCTGATCAGGCCGAGGTGGCCAGGTGGTCGTGCACCGATCGTACGGCGCTCGATCCCTCGCCCACCGCCGACGCCACCCGCTTCAGGGAGCCCTGACGGACGTCGCCCACGGCGAAGACGCCGGGCACCGAGGTTTCGAACGGGAGAGGCGCCCGGCCGGCGAACGAGGCGTCGGAGAGGGTCGACTCGGGAAGGGAGCGATCGGTGAGCACGAATCCCTTGTCATCGAGGGCGACCGCGTCACCCAGCCACGTGGTGGCAGGAATGGCGCCGATGAAGCAGAAGAGACCGGCGCACGGGACCGTGCGGTGCTCGCCCGTGGCCGTGTGCTCGAGGGTCACGTGGTCCAGATGGCTGTCGCCGGTCAGCCCCCGCACTTCGGTGCAGGTGAGCACCTCGATGCGGGGATCCGCGTCGATCCGCTCGATCAGGTAGTGCGACATGCTCGCAGACAGGTCATCGCGCCGGATGGCGATGGAGACCCGGCTGCCCTGTTGGGCGAGGTAGATGGCCGCCTGCCCGGCTGAGTTGCCACCCCCGAGCACGATGACCTCGAGACCGCCGCAGACGCGAGCCTCGAGGTCGGTGGCCGCGTAATAGACGCCGGCTCCCTCGAACCGTTCGAGCTCGGGCACGGCCAGGCGCCGGTAGCGCGCCCCGGTGGCCACGATGACAGCTCGGGTGGGGATCTCACTGCCATCGTCCAACGTCAGCACGTGGAACCCGCGCTCCACGCGGAGCCCGGCCACGTGGCAAGGGGCGTTGAGGCGGGCCCCGAGCCGCTGGGCCTGGATCGAGGCCTTCCCGGTGAGTTCTGCCCCCGAGACTCCGTTGGGAAAGCCCACGTAGTTCTCGATCCGCGAGCTGGCCCCGGCCTGCCCGCCCGAGCCCTCCGCATCGAGAGACACGGTGGACAGCCCCTCCGAGGCGCCGTAGACGGCCGAGGCGAGACCGGCCGGACCGGTCCCCACCACCACCAGGTCGAACGTGAATCCCGGTGTCGGCTGATAGGTGAGGCCCAGTTGCTCGGCAAATTGCCCCACGGTGGCACGGCGCAGCACAGCGGTGGGGGTAACCACCACCGGGGTATCAGCGGGCCGGAGCCCCATGCTGGCCAGGAGAACGCCGACGTCCTCGGCGTCCTCCAGATCGATCCACGTATGGACCAGGTGGTTCTGGGTGGCGAACACCCGCAGTGCCATCGCCGGGGGCGAGAAGCGAGAGCCGATGATGCGCACCGCTTGGGCCGCGTCGCCGGATTGGAGCCGTTGCCGGCGGGCCACCAGGGCAGAGAAGATGACGTCGGCGATGTCCGGCTTGGAGCTCATCATCCGTTTGAACGCGTCCACCTCGATGACCAGGACGCGGCCGGGGCGGGAGACCCGGGCCGTGAGGTACGGCCGCTCGCCGGTGACCAGGCTCAGCTCGCCCAAGAACCGTCCCGGTCCGTGGGTGACGATGACGACATCACCGGCCCTGTCCGGCCTTACCACCTCGACTTCACCCTCGAGGACGACCACGAAGTCGTAGGAGGCATCGCCGGCGCGGAACAGGGTGTCCCCGACGTCCACGGCCCGCTCGGACCCGAAAGCGGCCAGCTCGGCCAGCGCCCGCTCGGACAAGGTAGGCGAGGCCACGTCGCCCGATCGACTGGTTGGGTCTTCCGCAGGGCTCACGCCTTCGCCGGCCATCAGCTCGTCCTCCCGGATCGCCGTGTTGTGATCCCTGGAGCATAAGACCGACTCCTGTCGCTCCGGACAGGTCCGTTCCGCCCTTCGCCCCAGCCGCGCCACACTGGTCGGTATGACAGCCCAGTACATCTACACCATGCGAGATCTCCGCCGCTTCTATCCGCCCGACCGGGAGGTGCTGCGGGGCATCAACCTCTCGTTCTATCCCGGGGCCAAGATCGGCGTGATCGGATCCAACGGATCGGGGAAGTCCTCGCTGCTGCAGATCATGGCGGGTGAGGACGATGGCTTCAGCGGCGAGGCCCGGCTCACGCCCGGTTTCACCGTCGGGTTCCTGGCTCAGGAGCCCCAGCTCGACCCGACCAAGGACGTGGCCGGCAACGTGGCCGACGGCGTGGCCGAGACCAAAGCGCTCGTTGATCGTTTCAACGAGGTGTGCGCGGCGATGGGCGAACCCGACGCCGACTTCGACAAGCTGCTGACCGAACAGGCCGAGCTCCAGGACAAGATCGATGCCGCCGGGGCATGGGACCTGGAGCGGACCTTCGACATCGCAATGGATGCCCTCCGGCTGCCGCCGGGGGATGCCGACGTCACCACGCTCTCTGGCGGCGAGCGTCGGCGCGTCGCCTTGTGCCGCCTGCTCCTCTCCCAGCCGGACCTCTTGCTGCTGGACGAGCCGACCAACCACCTCGACGCCGAGTCGGTGGCGTGGCTGGAGCGCACCCTCAAGGACTACCCGGGCACGGTGGTCGCCGTCACCCACGACCGCTACTTCCTCGACAACGTGGCCGGCTGGATCCTCGAGCTCGACCGCGGCGCCGGCATCCCCTGGGAGGGCAACTACTCGTCGTGGCTGGAGCAGAAACAAGCTCGCCTGGCCGGCGAGGAGAAGGCGGACAAATCCCGCCAGGACGCCTTGCAGCGGGAGCTGGAGTGGATACGGATGTCCCCCCGGGCCCGCCAGTCCAAGGGCAAGGCCCGCATCACCGCCTACAACGAACTGGTGGCCGAGTCCGAGGCGGCCGAGCGCCGGTCCGACAAGCTCGAGATCACCATTCCCCCCGGCCCCCGGCTGGGCGACCGCGTCGTCGACGCCCACGGGTTGGTCAAGGGCTTCGGCGAACGGCTCCTCATCGATGACCTCTCATTTCTCCTGCCGCCGGGGGGCATCGTCGGCGTCATCGGCCCCAACGGAGCGGGGAAGACGACCCTGTTCCGGATGATCGTGGGCGACGACAAGCCCGACGCGGGCACGGTGGAGGTGGGGGCCACGGTGGAGCTGGCCTACGTCGACCAGTCCCGGGATGACCTGGAACCCGAGGCCACCGTGTTCGACGAGATCACCGGTGGCGTCGATCGCATCGTGGTCGGCCAGCGCGAGCTCCATGGGCGCGCCTATGTGTCCAGTTTCGGGTTCAAGGGCAGCGACCAGCAAAAGAAGGTCGGGGTGCTCTCGGGGGGCGAACGCAATCGGGTTCAGCTGGCCAAGGTGCTGAAGGGCGGCGGCAACGTCCTGTTGCTGGACGAGCCCACCAACGACCTCGACGTCGACACGCTCCGCGCCCTGGAGGAGGCGCTGTTGGGCTTCCCCGGTTGCGCGGTGGTCATCAGCCACGATCGCTGGTTCCTCGACCGGATAGCCACCCACGTCCTGGCCTTCGAAGGCGACTCCGTGGTCTGCTGGTGGGAAGGGAACTTCAGCGACTACGAAGCCGACCGCAAGAAGCGGCTGGGCGTGGACGCCGACCAGCCCCATCGCCTTCGCTACAAGCCCTTGGTCCGAGACTGACCGCTTGTTCCGCCCGCGGTCCGGGCCGCGGGACGGGTCAGCGGGCCAGGTAGCCGCCGTCGATGGGGTAGTAGGTCCCGGTGGCGAACGAAGCCGAATCGCTGGCCAGCCACGCCACCAGCTCCGCCACTTCGTGCGCCTCTCCGATCCGGCCCAGTGGATGGAGGTCGGCCAGCAGGGCGATCGAGCCCTCATCCAGGTTCTCGGCGATGAGCGGGGTGTTGATGAACCCGGGGCCGACAGCGTTGATCCGGATGCCGTCGGCGGCGTGCTCGATGGCCGCGCTCTTGGTCAGGCCGATCACGCCGTGCTTGGCCGCCACGTAGGCCACCGACTCGGGCCACCCCACTGCCCCGAGCACCGATGCCATGTTGATGATCGCCCCGCCACCCCGTTCCCTCATGGCCCCGATCTCGGCTCGCGTGCAGTAGAACACGCCGTCGAGGTTCACCGACATCACCGAGCGCCAACTCTCGAGGGGATAATCGCCCGTCGGGGCGTGCTCCCCTCCGATCCCGGCGTTGTTGACCCCGATGTCGAGTGTGCCGAAGCGCACGATGGTGGCCCGCACCATCTGCTCCGCCGACGCGGGGTCGGTGACGTCGGCCTCGAGGGCCGCGGCCACGCCCCCGTCCTTGTCGATTGTGGCCACCACCGCCTCGGCCGCGTCCAGTTGCAGGTCGGCCACCATCACCTTTGCCCCGCTGCGGGACAGGGTGACGGCGCAGGCCGCCCCGATGCCCGATCCGCCTCCGCTCACCACCGCCACCTTGCCGGCAACGTCGTAGACAGCCATACCCCATAGTTCCTTTCGCCCGTTCCCTGCTCGAGACGGTGATGCCGCTGCGAGCGTTCCCACCTTGGCATGGGGCGCCGCGGCTCGACCACCGTGGTCGGCCCGGTGCCGTGGCGCTCGTCGTTTGTGGATAGTGTCGTCCACCTTGATCGGGATGCACGCCGCGAGGCAGGCCCTTGGGGCGTTCGCCAGGGATGCGGAAGGAGAGTGTGTGATGAGGATCGGTGTCCACCTGCCCCAGTTCGGTCGGGCCTCGGGACCCGACTCGATCCGTCGGGCGGCCGAACAGGCCGAGGAACTGGGTTTTGATGACGTCTGGGTGAGCGACCATCTGGCCGTTCCTGATGGCGTGCCCTATCCGCCGGCATACCTCTATGAGCCGATCATGACCCTCACCTGGGCCGGCGCCGCCACCAGCCGCGTGGGTCTCGGCACGAGCGTCCTCATCCTTCCCTATCGCCATCCGCTCCATCTGGCCAAGGAGCTCAGCTCGCTCGACCAGCTCTCGGGCGGTCGACTGATCCTGGGGGCCGGCGCGGGCTGGTTGGCCGAGGAGTTCGACGCCCTCGGCGTCCCCGTGGCCGAACGCGGGGCCCGGAGCGACGAGTGCATCGATGTGCTGCGGGCCTGTTGGGGCGACGACCCTGTGAGCGTGGCCGGGCCCACGGTCAAGTTCGATCGGATGAAGGTCCGGCCCAAGCCCGCGCACCCCATCCCCATTTGGGTCGGCGGCGCATCGCCGGGTGCTCTCCGGCGGGTGGTGGCCAAAGGCGACGGCTGGCACGGGAACGTCTCGCCGGAGGAGGCGGCTCCCATCGTGGCCCAGCTCCGGGACGAGCGGCCGGAGGACTCGTTCACGGTTTCCATGCGCACCTCCTGGGACGGGATCGACACCCCCGAAGACGAGATCAAGGCGGGCGCCGAGGCGTTCCGCTCCCTCGGAGTCGACCACGTCGTGGCCATGCCGACTCAGGGCGATCCCAGCGCGTGGCTCCGGTCGGTCGAAGAGCTCTGGCGGATCCTCTCGCCGTTCCGCTGACCGGGGGGAAGCCCATCCCCACCGGCCGGGCTGCTTACCAGGCGTAGTCCTCCGGGGCGGTCCGGTGTCCGGGGAAGATGCTGTCCAGCTGGTCAAGGGTCTCGGCGGTCAAGGTGACCTCGAGGGCGGCGACGGCCCCTTCGAGGTGCTCCATCGTTCGGGGCCCGACGATGGGCCCGGTGACACCCGGTCGGGTCAGCAGCCAGGCCAGGGCGACCGTGCCCGGCTCTTCGCCGATCTTCTCACAGAGCGCCTCATACGCCTCGAGCTGGGGACGGTGTGCTTCGACGGTTTTCTGAGACCGTTCGCTACTCCGTCGACTCCCCTCGCGCTCGCTGCGGACCACTCCACCGAGCAGGCCGCCCTGGAGGGGCGACCAGGGGATGATGCCCAGCCCGTACTCGACGGCGGCCGGTATGACTTCCAGCTCGATGTCCCGGACCAACAGGTTGTAGATGGACTGCTCGCTCACCAGACCGACGAGATTGCGGCGGGAGGCTGCCTCTTGCGCTTGGGCCAGGTGCCATCCGGCAAAGTTCGACGAGCCCACGTACAGGATCTTGCCCTGGTAGCGGAGGACCTCCATGGCCTCCCAGATCTCGTCCCAGGGCGTCGATCGATCGACGTGGTGCATCTGGTAGATGTCGATGTAATCGGTCTGGAGCCGGCGCAGCGAGGCATCGCAGGCGCGCCGAATGTTGAGGGCCGACAGCTTGCCCGCGTTGGGCCACTCCTCCATGTCGCCGTACAGCTTGGTGGCGAGCACCGTCCGCTCGCGCCGGCCGTCTCCTTGGTTGAGCCAGCGGCCGACGATTTCTTCGGTTGCCCCTCGGCCCTTGGTCCGGCCGTAGACGTTGGCCGTGTCGAAGAAATTGATGCCCAGATCGTGCCCTCGATCCATGATGGCGAAGGCATCGGGTTCGTCGGTCTCCGGTCCGAAATTCATGGTGCCGAGACACAGGCGGCTGACGCGCAGGCCGGTCCGGCCGAGTTGGGTGTAGTCCATGGTGGGACCATATCCTCGTCCGGACGCTCCTGGTACGGTGATGACGGCATCAGGCCGACCCCAGTGAAGGAGACGTGACCATGGCCCAGAGCGCCGGACTGCACGAGCCCGGAGATCAGCTGTCGCCCCAGACCATCGATCGCCATCGCGCCATTACCTCACTCCAAGAGGAGCTGGAGGCCATCGATTGGTACGACCAGCGAGTGGACGCCACCGCCGATGGCGAGCTGGCTGCGGTCCTGGCTCACAACCGGGACGAGGAGAAGGAGCACGCGGCGATGACCCTGGAATGGTTGCGCCGTCACGATCCCGTACTGGACCAACACTTGCGGACCTACCTGTTCACCACGGAACCGGTCACCGAAGTGGAGCGAGAGGCCGAGGCGGATGGCGAGATGGGCCCAGCCGAGGGTTGCCTCTCCATCGGCAGCCTGAAAGGGGCGACGCTATGAACCATCTCCTCCGCTCACACGCCCCCATCACCGAGAGCGGATGGGAGCAGATCGACGAGGAGGGTCGTCAGCGACTGGTCCCTGCCCTGGCCGGGCGCAAGCTGGCCGACTTCAGCGGCCCTCTCGGTTGGGGGCACTCGTCGACCAACCTGGGACGGACCACGTCCATCGATGGGGTTCCGGCTCAGGGGCTGGTGGCCCGCCAACGCCGGGTGTTGCCGTTGGTGGAGCTCCGAGCGGACTTCACCGTCTCGCGGGCGGAACTGCTCGACGCCGACCGGGGTGCCCTGGACATCGATCTCCAGGCCCTCGACGAGGCGGCCCGTCAGATCGCCATGGCCGAGAACATCGCCGTCATCCATGGTTGGGGTGAGGCTGGGATCGTGGGCATGACCGAAGGCTCGCCTCACGCCCCGATCTCACTGGGCGCCGACTACGCCAACTATCCGAGCGTTGTGGCCAAGGCGGTCGAGGCCCTGCTGTCGGCGGGCATCGGTGGCCCCTACGGGCTGGCCCTCGGTCCCGATGGCTATACCGGGGTCGTGGAGACCACCGAACACGGCGGCTTGGTCGTATTCGACCATCTCCGGCAGATCCTCGGCGGCCCCATCGTCTGGTCGCCCGGGGTGCGTGGGGCTGTGGTGGTGTCCATGCGGGGAGGCGACTTCCTCTTCGAGTCGGGCGAGGACCTCTCAATCGGCTATGACCATCACGATGCCGACAACGTGCACCTCTATCTGGTCGAGAGCTTCAGCTTCCACGTGGCCTCACCCGACGCCGCCGTTGTGCTCAGCGCTTGATGCCCGACCATCCCAATGAGGACGAGCAATCCTCCTCCGACGAACCGGCCGACCCGGTCGAGGAGGCGGATGAGGAGTCTTTCCCGGCCAGCGATCCCCCCTCGTCGTGGGCGGGGGATGCCGGCTAACCAGTCCGCGGCATCGAAGGCGACGGAGCCGTCCTAAGGTCGAGGTGACGAATCGTGTCGCACCGAGTGGGGAGGGCCAGTGGACGACGAGCAAGCCCGAGCATTGTTGGAGAACGAGCGGTCCCGGGTACAGAGGCTCCTGGCCGAAACAGGGGCGGCCGGAAGTGAAGACCGAGCCGAGGCGGACGCGCCCGGTGACATGAGCGATTCGGCCGAACCCCTGACCGCTGAGGAAGGCGATGACGCCGTGTCGGCCAGCCTCCGTGAACGCCTTGAAGCCATCGGCCGAGCCGAGCAGCGACTGGCCGAGGGGACGTTCGGTCATTCGATTCGCAGCGGCCTGCCCATACCCGACGAGCGCCTCGAAGCGGACCCAACCGCCGAGCTGACCGTCGAGGAAGCCCAGGGCCGATCGGCGTTGGAGGAACGATGATCCTGAGTACCGCCTGAGTTCATAATGCAAGGGAGGCTGCCATGCCTGCAGTAACCGTGGACGACCTGTCCGCCCTACCCCGAATCCCCGAAAGCGAAAGCACCACTGTGCGCGAGCGACCGCTGGCCTCGGTGACCACGGCTCCGAGTGGTCTCGAGGGAGAGGGATTTCCGGTGCGCCGGGCTTTCGCCGGGATGAGCCTGTCCGCCCTGGACCCGTTCGTGCACATGGACCAGATGGGCGAGGTGGACTACGCGCCCGGCGAGCCCAAGGGCACTCCGTGGCATCCCCACCGGGGGTTCGAGACGGTGACGTACATGATCGACGGGACCTTCGCCCACCAGGATTCGCACGGCGGAGGAGGCCTCATCACCAACGGGGCCACCCAGTGGATGACCGCCGGCGGCGGCATCCTGCACATCGAGACGCCCCCTGAGGAACTGGTGGAGGCGGGCGGGCTGTTCCACGGCATTCAGCTCTGGGTGAACCTGCCGGCCAAGGACAAGATGATCCCACCGGCGTACCAGGGGCTCGAGGCTGCAGACGTGACGCTGCTGTCCTCGCCGGACGGAGGGGCCCTCGTACGGGTCATCGCTGGCGAGGTCGGTGGACACGCCGGCCCTGGATCGACGCATACGCCGATGGCCCTCGTGCACGCCACCGTCTCTCCCGGTGCCGAGCTGCGCCTGCCCTGGAACGCCACGTTCAACGCCCTGGTGTACGTCCTGGCCGGATCCGGTCGGGTCGGCGCCGCCGGCCAACCGGTGCGCGTCGGCCAGCTGGCCTCGTTCGGCGCCGGCGACTGGATCACCGTGGTGGCCGATGACCAGCGAGGAGGTGACCCATCTGACCTGGAGGTCCTCGTACTCGGTGGCCAGCCCATCGGTGAGCACGTCGAGCACTACGGCCCGTTCGTGATGAACACCCGTGCCGAGATCGCCGAGGCCATGGAGGACTTCCAAGCCGGTCGACTGGGGACCATCCCGCCCAACGCGTTGATGCCCCACGTACCCGACCCCAACCCGGTGCGAGCCCGGCATACCGGTATCTGACCCCCACGCCGGCCGCGGGCTGGCCGGCTCAATGTGCCCCGGGCAAGCCGGGCGGGCCACACTGGGACGGTGCGCGAGCGTTTGAGCCTGGACGAGTTCCGCGCACGCGCCCGGGCCTGGCTGTCCGGGAACGCCGAGCGACGGCCCCGGGCCGGTGGGCGCTCCACCGGCGATGTCTCCGTGTTCCATGACCTCGACCCGGCGAGCGAGGCGCGCCTCCTCGAGGCGGCCATGGCCTGGCAGCGAACCAAGTTCGACGCCGGATACGGCGCCATCAGCTGGCCGGCCGAGCACGGCGGTGCCGGACTCTCGCCCGAGTACGAGCAGGCATTCGTGGAGGCGGAGGAGGACTTTCAGATCCCCGACGGTCATGAGGCCTTTTCCATCACCCTCAACCTGGTGGCGCCCACCATCGGGCTGCTCGGGACGGCCGATCAGCAGGCGCGGTTCGTCCGGCGCTTTCTTCGCACCGAGGAACTGTGCTGCCAACTGTTCTCCGAGCCCGGTGCCGGTTCGGATCTGGCCTCGTTGGCCACCGCTGCCGTACGGGATGGTGACGGCTGGGTGGTGAACGGGCAGAAGGTGTGGACCTCGGGCGCCCAGTTCGCCCGCTGGGGACAGTTACTGACCCGGTCCGACCCAGAGGTGCCCAAGCACGCCGGCATAACCGCCTTCCTCGTTCCCATGGACGCTCCCGGCGTCGAGGTGCGTCCCATTCGCCAGATGGCCGGGGGCTCCTCGTTCAATGAGGTGTTCTTCGACAACGTCAGGGTGTCCGACGACCTCCGGCTGGGCGGGATCGGAGGTGGTTGGCAGGTGGCCCTCGCCACCCTCGGGTTCGAGCGGGGCAACTCCAAGGGCACCAAGCGGACCGGGGGGAGCTGGGAGCAGTTGCTGGCCCTGGCCCACCGGCTCGATGCCGCCGGGAACCCGGTGACCCGCCAGCGGCTGGCCGACGTGTACATCAACCACCGCATCGCCGACTTCATCGCCCAGCGCATCGCCGCCTCACGTCTGAACGGGCAGCCTCCCGGGCCCGAGGGCTCGATCCGGAAGCTCCACTGGGTGGGCCAACTCACCCGCATCGCCGAGGCGGCCTCGTCGGTGCTGGGCCCTGGACTTGCCGCTGATTCTGGGCAGGAGGGGAACTACGCCTGGTCGGCCCATGTGCTCGGGGCCCCCGGCTATCACGTGGCCGGCGGGTCGGACGAGATCCAACGGAACATCGTTGGGGAGCGGGTGCTCGGGCTGCCGGCCGAGCCCCGAGTGGACCGCGGCGTCCCCTGGCGGGAGGCACCCCGCTAGCTCGACGCGCTCAGGGCGTGAGTACGAATTTCCCGAAGGCGTCGCCGTCGGCCATCTCTTGGAGGGCCGAGCGTGTCTCGGCCAAGGGGCGGACATCGTGGATGACGGGGCGGGCACCCGTTTCCTCCAGCAGGGCCAAGAGGTCGACCAGCTCGTCACGTGTGCCCATGGTCGAGCCCACCACCTCGAGCTGCAAGAAGAAGATCCGGTTCAGATCGGCCGGCGGGTTGGCGCCACTGGTGGCCCCGCTGACGACGACCCGGCCTCCCGGCCGCAACGACCGGAGGGAATGGGACCAGGTCGCCTGGCCCACCGTCTCTAAGACCACGTCGACCTTGCTGGGCAATCGGGCGCCCGTCTCGAAGGTGGCGTCGGCCCCACACGCCTCGGCCCGCCGGCGCTTGCCGGCATCCCGGGATGTGCAAAAGACGGTGTGGCCGAGTGCCTTGGCCAAGACGATGGCGGCGGTGGACACACCCCCGCCGGCGCCTTGGATGAGGATGGTGGCCGGTCCCTGCAGTCCGGCCCGCGTGGTCAGCATGCGATAGGCGGTGAGCCAGGCGGTGGGAATGCAGGCCGCTTCGTCGAACGAGATGCCCGCGGGCTTGGGCACCACGTTGCGCTCGGGGACCAAAACCTGCTCGGCCAGGGTTCCGGGGTAGAGCTCGGACAACAAGGTGCGCTTGGGGTCGAGGGTCTCGTCGCCACCGCCGGCCGCCGGGTCAGCGATCACCGAGTGGATGACGACCTCGGTGCCATCGTCGAGCACACCGGCGCCGTCGCCACCGAGGATCATGGGCAGACGATCCGGGGCCAGGCCCACGCCCCGTAACGACCACAGGTCGTGGTGGTTCAGCGCGCTGGCCCGCAGCGTGACGCGGACCCACCCCTCACGTGGCTCGGGGGCAGGCTGATCGCCCACGACGAGGCCAGACAGCGGGTCGTCCTCGGATTGCGAGACGCAGGTGACAGCGAGCACTAGGTGTTCCTTTCTTGATCGTCTTGGTTCTCGGCCAAACGGAAGGGGGTCAGATCGAGCGAGGTGGGGATCTCGATGTTGACCGTAACCCTGGGCTCGATCTCGCGACTCATGTGCCCCTGCCCCGACCCCTGTTCGTCGAGCAGCAAGAAGTCACCGGGGCCGAACCGACGGGTGGAGCCGTCGCCCACCTCCAGCTCCAAGACCCCTTGCACCGTGACCTGGAGCGAACGACCGGGTGAGAAGTGGAAAGGATGATCGCCGCCGGGCGGGGTGACGCGGAAGGACATCTCGGTGGCCGGTAATGCGGCCATGAAGCCGATCGAACGCCCGGCGATGGTCGGTGCAGGGTGCCCGAAGAACTCCTCCAGGGGAACCGAGAGGCCCTCGAAGTGAGACTGCCCGTCGTCCCCGGCAAAGATCCGGGTGATCGAAACTGATCTGGATTCGGCCATGTCTGGGTCTCCTCGCTTCGGACGCCGTGGGTGGGCTCGGACCTGTTCGGCGATGTTGTGGCGACCATAACGGACGGTCCGGGGCGACGCCCAAAGCGGCTACCTCCGTCCTCGCCGTCTGGCTGGTTCGCTTACCGGGTCCGCCATCGGAAGAGCGCCCCGGACGCCCCCACCGATACGACCAGTATCCCGAGGCACCAGGCCAGGGCACGCCAGGGGCTGGAGCCGGTGGGCGAGCCCATCAGCAGGCCGCGAACGGTCTCGATGATGGGGGTGACCGGCTGGTTCTGGGCGAAGCCCCGGATCCAGGTGGGCATGGTGTCGATGGGGACGAAGGCGCTGCTGGCATAGGTCAGGAACATGGCCACGAAGGTGAAGCCGTTGGCCGCCTCCGGCGACCTGACCAACAGGCCGACGGCGGCCGACAACCACGACATGGCCAGGACGAACAGCACCAGGATGCCGGCCACGGCCGACCAATCGGCGGCACCGCCAGCGGGTCGGAACCCGATGAGGAAGGCCACCCCCAGGACCAGGACGGTGGAGATGGTGTTGCGCACCACGCTGGCCACCACGTGCCCGGCCAGGAAGCCGGCGCCGCCCACGTCCAGGGATCGGAACCGGTCGATGATGCCGCCGGTCATGTCGTGGCTCACGCTCACGGCTGTTTGCGACGATCCGAAGCCGGCGCACAGCAAGATGACGCCGGGGACCACGTAGGTGACATAGGCGGTGCCGGTTCGGATGGCGCCGCCGAAGAGATAGACGAACACCAGCATCAACATGATGGGCAGCATCAACGAGGTGAGCAGGGCATCGAGATTTCGGCGGGACAACCGGAGGCAGCGCCCGGCCATGACCACCGCGTCGACCGGGGCCGAAGCCCATCGCGTCGTCCACGGAGTTGCCGCCGCCGGTGCTTGGATCTCAGACATATGCCGTCTCCTTCTCGGTGGGAACAGGGGTGCTCTCGACGGGAACCGGGGCCCGCCCGGTCAGGGCCAGAAAGACGTCGTCCAACGTGGCCCGGTGCACGGTGAACCTCTCCACGGCGCTGCCTCCGGGGTCGATTTCGTCGATGAGGGCTCGTACGTGCGCCGCCGTCCCGTCGGTGGCCACCCCGACGGTCAGTTGATCGGGATCCCGGTGGATCATCCGGGTGCCGAGCCTTCGGCCCACGGTCTCGAGCGTCGCCCTGTCGACAGTGGTGAGGTCGAGACGTTGGGCGGCGACGCGGGACTTGAGGTCACTCGGTGTCCCCTCGGCCACCACCAGGCCGCCGTCGATGACGGCGATACGGTCGGTCAACTGGTCGGCTTCCTCCAGGTACTGGGTGGTGAGGAAGACGGTCACCCCCGATCCCGTCAGTCCGGTGATGACGTTCCACATCCCTTGTCGGCTGCGGAGGTCGAGGCCCGTGCTCGGCTCGTCGAGGAAGATGACCGACGGTCGGCCGACCAGGGAGGCGGCCAGGTCGAGCCGCCGACGCATCCCGCCGGAGTAGGTCGCCACCCGCCGGCGACCGGCGTCGGCCAAGTCGAACTGGTCGAGGAGCTCGTGCGCCCGCCGACGGGCCGTCGCCCCAGAGAGATGGCACAGCCGCCCCATCATGATCAGGTTCTCGAGGCCGGTCTGCAACTCGTCGACGGCTGCGTACTGACCGGTGAGACTGATCCTGCGGCGCACGTCGTGCTGATGGCTCACCACATCGAAGCCGGCCACGCTGGCCCGTCCGCTGTCCGTCTGCACCAGGGTGGCGAGGATGCGGACCATGGTTGTCTTGCCCGCACCGTTGGGGCCGAGCAGTGAGAACACCGTGCCCGGCCTGACGGCGAGGTCGATGCCCCGCAACACCGCGACCGCACCGTAGGACTTGGTCAGGCCGGTGGCTTCGATCGCCCACTCTTCAGTCATATCCCTCCCTCTCGTGTCTCTCGAGCGTCAGAGCGCCCCGTGGATGCGTACACTGTATTCACCAGTTCGTACACCGTCAAACGGGCGAAAACTAGCCAAATTGCTTGTAAGTCACTCCGCGCGTGCACTAGTACGCCTACTCAGGTGCACTAGTATGGGTCATCCGGACCAGCCGATGAGGAGGCAGCCGTGGACCAATCGATCACTCATTCCGACCCCCCGTACCTGCGGATCGCGTCCGAGATCCGGGATCGGATCGCCTCCGGCGTCCTCGAGGCAGGGGACCGGGTCCCGTCCACCCGCCAGATCACCCAGGAGTGGGGGGTGGCCATGGCCACCGCCACCCGTGCCCTGAGCACACTCCGCCAGGAGGGTCTGGTCCGGGTGGTGCCAGGCGTGGGCACGGTCGTGGAGCCGCGTGCCGTACAACGCCGGGATCGGGTCGAACCGGCTCGCGAAGCGGCACACGAAGTGGTGCACGGCCTGACCCACGCTCGCATCGTGGCCGCAGCCATCGAGATCGCCGACGGCGAGGGTCTGGCCGCGGTGTCGATGCGACGGGTCGGCGCCCAGCTCGATGCCGCCCCGATGTCGCTCTACCGTCACGTCGCCGACAAGGACGGTCTGCTCGTGGCCATGATGGACTCGGTGTTCGGGGAAGCGGCGCTGCCCGACCCGGCTCCCCCCGGTTGGCGGCACCAGCTGGAGCTCATCTGCCGGGTGCAGTGGTCGATCTATCAGCGCCATCCGTGGATGAGCGAAGTGCTCTCCTTCAGCCGGCCACAGCCGACAGCCAATGCGCTGCCCCACACCGAATGGGCCTTGCGCGCCGTCGACGGCCTGGGCCTCGATCCTGGAACCATGTTGTACGTGGCCCTCACCCTGTTCAGCTACGTCCGAGGGGCCGCAGTCAACCTGGCATCCGACATCGAGGCCGAAGCCAGCACGGGCCTCACCGACGAGGAGTACCTGGAGGTACAGGCGCCGGCGCTCGAGGCGATCGTGACCGCCGGACACTTCCCTTTCGTCACCACCGTCTTCGCTCGCCTCGATGCCGATGGGTTCGACCTCGACGCCACAACCCTCTTCGAGTTCGGGCTCCACCGCCTGCTTGACGGCCTCGCCGCCATGGTGGGAATGGGACAGCCGTGACCGGTCGCACTGCTCGGCGATCCGAGCGTTGTAGTGCATGATGTGGTCCGGCAAGAACCTGTTGCATTGTTAAGGGGAGCGTCTTAGTCTGCTCTCGACCACTTCGGTCGGCCTCGACGATTAGCCGGGGGAGCAGGGGGGAACATGCGGCTTCGCAAGGGCAGGACTGTCACCTGTGGTCTGGCACTGGCTATCGGTGTCGGGTCACTCTCGCTGGGAGCGACGGCGTCGGTCGCCGGAGCGGACACCCCCACGGCCACGCCGGGCGTCACTGCAACGACCATCACCGTCGGCTCGATCAGCGACATCTCCTCTCCCATCCCCGGCCTGTTCGAGGGGGCCAAAGTCGGAACTCAGGCTTATTTCGACTACATCAACAGCCAGGGTGGCGTGAACGGACGGAAGCTGGTCCTCGATGCCCGGGACAGTGCGTTCTCCTCGGGCACGGTGGCCAGTGAGGCCCAGAGCATCGCCAAGAACGACTTCGCCTTCGTCGGGGGCTACTCGCTGCTCGACGGAGCGGAGCAACCCGCCATCGACGCCAACAAGGTTCCCATGATCGCCCAGACCCTGACCCCTTCGCTCTCCGCTGACCCCAACTTGTACTCGGCCATCCCCACCGTCAACGGGGGAGCAGGGAACGGCTTCTTCAAGTGGTTCAAGTCTCAGAATCCTGCGGCGGTCAAGGCCGTTGGGTTCATCGGCTCTAATGCCGCCGCTTCGGCCGTCGCCTCCGAGCATGTCTACCGGAACTTGACGTACAACCTGGGCTACAAATGGGTGTACTCGCGTGACGCCGGCTACACCGAGACCACGTTCCTTCCCGACATGATCAAGATGAAGAGCTCCGGAGTGAAGATGGTCCTGGAGATCACAGAGGGTCCCACCGAGATATCGAGCATGGCCCAAGAGATGAAGCAGCAGGGCCTCAACGTTCCGCTGGTCACGGGGGCCGGCACCTACTCCAAGGCCTTCGACCCCGGATCGGCCGGCAACGGCACCTTGTTGTTCACGTCGACTGCGCTCTACATGGGCGAAGACGCCAAGGTCATTCCGGCGGTGGGCACCTTCGACAAGTGGGCGAAGAAGGCCGACCCTCAGACCGCCCTCGACCTGTTCACCCTGGACGGATGGATCAACGCCCAGCTGTTCGTGCAGGCGCTCAAGAACGCCGGCACCGACCCCACTCGAGCCAGCCTGGTGGCCCAGCTCAACAAGGTCGACTCGTTCAACGCCAGCGGCCTCATCACATCCCAGAACCCGGCCCAGAAGATCCCCGGTCAGTGTTGGATCATCGCCAAGTACAACAATGGAAAGTGGCTGCGTACGAGCCCGGATCCCAAGTCGGCGTTCATCTGCAATCCCAAGGGCTTCTACCCGGCCAGCTACAAGGGCATCCCCCGCTGAGTAGCGACGGGCGAGCGAGGGTCGAGGAACCATGACCGAATTCCTCTCGCTGCTGGTGACCGGGGTGGTCACCGGGTCGATCTACGCGGTGACGGCCAGCGGCCTGGTCGTCACCTACAACGCCACCGGCATCTTCAACTTCGCCCACGGCGCAGTGGGGATGTTCCTGGCCTACCTGTACTGGCAGCTCTGGCAGGGCTGGGGATGGAACCCGATCCTGTCCCTCGTGATCGTCCTGCTCGTGGTGGCCCCCGTGTTCGCCCTGGCCGTCGAGCGGGTGTTGATGCGCCCGCTGTACGGGTCATCGCTGAACACCACGATCGTGGTCACCCTCGGGATGTTCCTGATCCTCTACGGCCTGACCAGCACCATCTGGAACCAGAGCGTGGTACGGAACCTTCCCTCCTGGTTCAGCAGCGACCAGGTCGACGTGCTCAACGTCAACCTCACCTACGAGCAGCTCATCACCGTCGGGTGCGCCGTGGGGGTGGCCGTCGGTCTATGGGTGCTGTTCAAGCGGACCCGGATCGGCGTCTCCATGCGGGCGGTGGTCGACGACCCGGCTCTGGCCTCGATGACCGGCGCCCGGTCCAGCCGCATCTCGGGGTTCGCGTGGATGATCGGGTTCATGCTGGCCGGCCTGGCCGGGATCCTGTTGGCTCCGGGCACCGGCATGAGCATCCAGATCCTGTCTGAGCTGGTGATCTTTGGCTATGCCGCGGCGATCGTTGGCCGCCTGCGCAGCCTTCCCCTGACCTTCCTGGGCGCCATGATCCTCGGTGTCGGCGAGTCGATGGCGGTTGGGTACGTGCCATCGAGCGCCCTCAACGACGTCACCGCCGTCCTGCCCATGGGCTTGTTGATCATCGCTTTGCTCATCCTGCCCCAGGCCAAGCTGAGCGTCGGTCGGGTGGTGCGGCTTCGGGCTCCGCGGGTGCCGTCCCTCACCACCACCGTGGTCAGCGGAGTGGTGCTGGTGGCGGTGTCTGTCCTCTTGTCCTCCCTGATCACCGGAAACAACCTGTTCACCCTGGGGCTGGGCCTGTCCATCGGCCTGGCTGCGCTGTCGTTGGTCTTGCTCTCTGGCTATGGGGGGCAAGCCTGGCTGTGCCAGTTCACCTTCATCGGCCTGGGGTGTTGGGCCATGACCAAGGTGGACGGGGGCAGCTCCATCCTCGGTGTCCTGGCCGCCATCGGCCTGTGCGCCGCCGCCGGGGGGATCCTGGCCCTCCCCGCTCTCCGGCTGCGCGGCCTGTACATGGCGTTGACCACGCTGGCCTTTGCTGCCCTCATGGACAGCATCTTCTTCATCAACCCCTCGGTGGTCAGTGGCGGTTCCCTCACCGTCGGACGCCCCGACATCTTCGGGATGCGGTTCACCTCGGACCGGTCCTTCATCGTGCTCATCGCCATCGTGTTCGCCCTGTGCCTGATCGGCGTGGGGGCATTGCGGCGGGGGCCGTTCGGTCGTCGGCTGGTAGCCATGAGCGACAGTCAGGCCGCCTGCGCCACCGTGGGGATGAACATCACCAAGACCAAGCTGGCTGTGTTCATCCTGGCTGGGGGAATGGCCGGGCTGGCCGGCGCACTCTACGGGGGCATGTCCCGGACGGTGTCGGTGTCTCAGTTCAGCTTCGTCAACTCCATGGTGCTGTTCGTGGCCGTGGTCCTGGCCGGGGTCACCATCCTGAGCGGATCGGTCCAGGCCGGCATCGGCCTGGCCTTCGCCCCGGTGATCGGACTGCACATTCCGTCGATCTCCGGCTTCACCTACATCCTGTTCGGCGTGGGCATCGTGGCCGTGGGCCGCAACCCCTACGGCATGGGGCGCGTCTACTCCGATATCGGCACGTGGTGGGACAAGCGCCGGGCCGAGGCCCGCGCCGATAACGGGCTGACCGGCAAACCACCGACCGATACCACCGGCTCGCCCCTGACCGAACAGGTGCCCTCCGTTGGCTGACCCCCAGCCCACCGTGGCCGCCGCCCCGAACTTGGTGGTCTCCGAAGTCTCGGTCCGCTTCGGAGGCCTCCAGGCCCTTGATTCCGTCGACCTCGAGGTGACGGCCGGTGAGGTCCACGGTCTGATCGGTCCGAACGGAGCGGGGAAGACCACGCTCTTCAACGTCATCACCGGACTGCAGAGCCCCACCCATGGGAAGGTCCACCTGGGTACCCACGACATGACCCGAGCCAAGCCGCACGCGCGATCTCGGCTCGGCTTGGGTCGGACCTTCCAACGGCTGGAGCTGTTCGGGACCCTGACCGCCAGGGAGAACGTGCAGATGGCGGCCGAGGTGCAACGGGCCAAGCTCACCTCAGGACGATCACCGGCCGAGGAGGCGCGCTTTCAGCTCCAGCGGGTGGGCATCCTCCAAGTGGCTGACGAGCCGACCGACTCGCTGCCCACCGGTTTGGCCCGGTTGGTCGAGGTAGCCCGCGCCCTGGCCACCTCGCCGACCACGCTGCTGCTGGACGAACCCAGCTCGGGCCTCGATGCCCGGGAGACCGAGGGGCTGGGTGAGGTCCTGACCCAGCTGGCGTCAGAGGGTATGGGCATCCTGCTCGTCGAGCACGACATGTCGTTGGTCATGGGGGTCTGCGCCCGGGTGGATGTGCTGGACAACGGTCGGGTCATCGCCCGGGGTGATCCGGTCTCGGTCCGAGCCAATCCCGACGTGCAGGAGGCGTACCTGGGTGGGGACACCGGTCCGTCATCGCCGCCCCCGCCCGTGTCGGGGAACGGAGCTGCCGTACCGGCCAGGGGCAGCGCTCCGGCCGCGCCGCTATCGGATGAGATCGCCCTGTCTGCCAGGGACGTCCGGGCGGCGTACGGTCGCATCGAGGTGCTGCACGGCGTATCGCTCCAGGTGCCCAAAGGCTCGGCGCTGGCTCTGCTCGGTCCCAACGGCGCCGGCAAGTCCACCCTGCTCAAGGCCATATCCGGGCAGTTGCCTCTCACCGCCGGGACGGTCGAGGTGCGGGGGAGCGGACTGGGGAGAAATGCCACCGAGCGGCTGGCCCGGTCCGGTGTCTGCCTGATCCCCGAGGGCCGGTCGATCTTTCCCAATCTGACCGTGAGCGAGAACCTGCTCATGTACACGTTTCGGCGCTCGGGGATGAAGAGCGCGTGGGTCGAGGAGCGAGCCATCGAGCGATTCCCGGTCCTCGGTGGCCGACGGAAGCAGCTGGCGGGAACCCTGTCCGGCGGCGAGCAACGGATGCTCTCCATGGCCCGTGCCCTGACCACGGATCCCGACATCCTGTTGCTCGACGAGCTGTCCATGGGCCTGGCCCCCCTGATCGTGGAGGAGCTCTACGCGGTGGTGGGCCAGTTGGTGGCGTCTGAGCAGCTGACCATCGTGATGGTCGAGCAGTTCGTGCAGACCGCTCTGACCATCGCCGACCGGGCGGCGATCATGGTCAACGGGGAAGTGGTGAAAGAGGGCGAGCCCGACGAGATCCGCGACGAGGTCGTGGGCGCCTACCTGGGCGCCGACACCGCCTGACCTCGCTCGGCCTCAGCTCTCCGGCTGGAGGAGGACCAAGGGGATCTCCCGGGTGGTCTTGGTCTGGTAGCCGGCGTAGTTCTTGTGATCGGCGATCACCCGCGGCCACAGCTCGGCGCGCTCTTCGGCAGTGGCGGCCCGCGCCCGCATCGGCGTGTTCGGCATGCCTTGCCGCGAGACCTCGACGCGGGGGTCGCTCTGGAGGTTGAGGAACCATGCCGGGTGGGCGTCGTCGCCCCCTCGGGAGGCCACGACCACGATGGTGGTTCCGTCCTGTATCGGCGAGGTGAGCATCACCGTGTGCTTGGTACCGCT
This sequence comes from uncultured Acidimicrobiaceae bacterium, assembly GCA_963781305.1. Taxonomy (GTDB): domain Bacteria; phylum Actinomycetota; class Acidimicrobiia; order Acidimicrobiales; family RAAP-2; genus DASXMT01. Next base: position 836,888 of record CAWAFL010000001.1, on the reverse strand, counting down.
CCTGCGACCCGTCGTGGTCAGCTCGATCACCGGCATCCGCGCCGCCTGCCATCCGAGACGCCCACCACTGAGCCGGAGCCCGGCGCGGTGGATGGTGTTCATGGCTTTGAGAGCCAGGTCGCTCGGCACCTAGGTCCCGAGGAAGGTGATGCGCCGTTCGCTGTACAGCCAGTGCCCATCCTTCTTGGTGAAGGTGTCGAAGTACCGTCCGGCGGCGAGGGGCTTCAGGCCCTCGGCTGAGGGGAGGAGGAAGAAGAAGTCCGTTCGGGCGGTGGCCGCGCCGCCGTCGATCTCCATGACGGTGTTGGCCGTGATGTGCTTCCCTCGCCGCTCCGGGGCGCTGGTGGAGGCGAACGCCTCAGACATCTCGTCCCGGCCCCTGGAGACGGCATCGCCCATCATGAACACGCCGTCTTCGGTATAGAGCTGGACTCGGCGCTCGTATTCCCCGTCGTCGGTCAGCTGCGAGTGGAGTCCGATGAGGTTCCGGATTGCTTCTTCATCTGTAGGCACGTCCAGCAGGGTACCGGCTCGTGTCTGCCGGCGCGCTGTCGTTCCCGCTTCCTGTGCGCACGCGGGAATGGATACCCTGAGCCGGCACCACCCGTGCCCCGGCCCCAGTTCGCCCCCGGCCTGTCCCAAGGAGCAAACCCCATGCCCGAGCTGCCCCTTCTCTCCGGAACCGAAGGCGACGAACGCGTTCGCACCGTGCATGACCGGGTGACCGAGGGGTTCGGTCACTGGCCGAACCTCTACGCCACGCTGGCCAACGCCCCTGACCTCCTGGCCGCGTGGGTGGACTTTGCTTGGACCCTGCGCGCCGTCCCCGCGTCGGACCGGGCCCTGCGGGAGCTGGCCATCATGCGCGTGGCCCAACTCTCCCGCTCTGACTATGAGTGGCAAGCCCACTGGCCCATGGCCCTCGACGCCGGGGTCCCGACCGCCAAGCTCACCGCACTGGGCGACTGGCGGAGCGCCGGCCACTTCTCGGCGGAGGAACGGCTCGTGCTCGGCGCAACCGACAGCCTGACCAGCACGGGGGAGCTCTCTGCCACCGAGCGCAGCCAGTTGGTGGCCACCTTCGGCGAGCAACAGGTGGTCGAGGTGGTCTTGACCATCGCCTTTTACTCGTGCGTGAGCCGGGTGCTCGGCGGCCTGGGCGTACCGGCGGACCATCGCGACGAGGAAGCCCCGGGTTTCGCCTAGTTGCCGCGAGAGACATGTTTGTCAGGATTTGACGCGGCGCGGTCGAGCGGCCACACTCGCCCACCACAGGTCGTCACACGATTGACATGTACCGACGAGGGCAGGCTTGCCCGGGTCGCGTCCACAACAGATATGGGGAGAAGCTCGTGAAGAAACGTCGTCTGGCTGTTTTCGCAGTTGCCGGTGCTGCCGTGGTGGCGAGCGTTGGTACGGCGACGCCGAGCATGGCCGCCTCCTCGAAAGCACCGATCACCATTGCCTGGATGACCACCCTGTCCGGGCCATACGCACAGCCTGGTGTCAACAACGACATCAAGCTGGCCACCGATCAAATCAACTCGCAGGGTGGCATCGACGGCCACAAGGTCTCGTTCGTGGCCTACGACGCCAACCTCACGCCTCAGCAGGCGGTGACGGCCACCCAGAAGGCTCTGGGATCCAAGCCCACCGCCTTCATCGGCTACTCGGTCGACGACCAGATCCAGGCCACCGCCCAGCTGCTCAAGCAGTCCGGCATCCCGGTCCTGGCCGTGGCCCAGGGCCCGGCAGCCAGCTCCAACGCCGTCCACGTCCCGAACCTGTACACGATGGTGCCCAACCTGGTGTCCGCCATCCAGGCCTCGTCGACCTACGGGTTCACCAAATTCCACCCCAAGTCGGTGGGCATCTTCCACACCGATGACACCGCCTCCAATGCCGATGCGACTACGGCCCAGGCCCTGCTCAAGAAGCAGGGAGTGAAGAATTTCACCGTGCGCAGCGCGTCGGACCAGGCCACCGATACGACCCAGCAGGCCCTGGCCATGAAGGGCGACCAGGTCGTCTACGAGTTCGGGTTCCCCTTGGTCGAGGCGAACTTCAATACCGCTCTCTCCCAGAACGGCATCGACGTCCCGATTCAGGGGGACCAGACGGGCAACTTCCTCGCCGCCTACGGGCTCAACAAGCCGGCCGAGCTGACCAAGTACGCTTTCACCCCGTACTGCTATCCGCCCGTGCTCCCGACCAAGCAGGCCAAGGCCTATACGGCCGCCTACGCCGCGGCCTACCCGGGCCAGAGCCTGCAGACGTCGGTGGCCTACGTCTATGACGCCGTCGAGCTCCTGGGCGCGGCGATCAAGGCCGACGGAGGCGACCTGTCGTCCTCGGCCATCGTCAAGGAACTCGGCAAGATCACCTACAACGGCGCGTGCGGCCCCTACCATGCCGACACCAACCACGACCTGATGCATCAGGTGGCCATGGTGTCCTACGCCAACGGGATCAACCCCGGTGAACTGGCTGGCACCTTCACCGAGTCCCCGGTGCCCCAGTCGTACTTCAAGAGCTGAGCGCACCGCCCGCCTCTCACAGCACGGCGCCCCCGGCCGTCCGACCTGGCCTTGACCAGCATCGGGCCGGCCAGGGCTGCCGCTGGGCGGTCTGTCCCGGCAAAACATGACAAATGTGTCATGCAGCGCCCGACCCCGGGAGGACAGAACCCCGGTCGGGTTAGCCCGGTTGACCGGGGACGGCCTCGCCCGTGTCGGCCAGGGCGTCGGCCAACCGGGCCTGCAGCTCGAACTTCTTCACCTTTCCCGATGCGGTGCGGGGCAGATCGTCCACGTGTCGCCATACCCGTGGGATCTTCTGGGGCGCCAGGCCGGTCTGGCGGAGAAAGGCCTGGAGGTCCTCGTCGCTCGGGGATGACCCGTCCCTGGTGATCACGAAGGCGGCGGCCTGCTCGCCCAGCCGCGGGTGAGGGGCCGGGACGACCGCCGCCTCGGTGACGTCGGGGTTGCTCACCAGTGCGTCTTCGATCTCCCGGACCGAGAACTTCTCACCACCCCGGTTGATGATCTCTTTGATGCGCCCGGTCATCGACAGCAACCCCTCGGCCGACACGAACCCGAGATCTCCGGTGCGAAACCAACCCTCCTCGTCGAACGACTCCTTCGTGTGCTGGGCCTCGAGGTAGCCGAGGGCGCGCTCGGGGCCCCCGGATCAGCAGCTCGCCGACCTCTCCGGGGCCGAGCACCACGCCCTCCGCATCGACGGCCCGCACCTCGCACCCGGGGGCGACACGGCCGTCGGTACCACAGCGGGCATGACGCGGGTCGAACCGGCTGGTGCCGGAGACGCTGGGGCACTCGGTCATGCCCCATGACCGCGTCGGCTGCATACCCACATCGTCGGCGGCCTCGGCCAGCGTGGTGGGAATGGTGGAACCGCCGCACGGATAGCCGGTCGGAAGGTCGAGGCGCTCCTGGCCCCGGCTCTTCATGGCGGCCAACAATTCCTGCATGAACACCGACGCGCCCGAGGAGAACGTCACCTGGTAGCGGGCCAGGTCGTCGAGGGCGAGCTCGGCATCCCAGCGATCTCGCAGCACAACCGAGGACCCTGTATAGGACGGTATGGCGACTGCCGAGAGAAGCCCGGTGGCGTGGGCCAGGGGAGCGGGCATATACGAACGATCGTCCCAGCCGTACGAGTGCATGCGCGACGACCGCAGGGGCGAGCTGATGAAGCTGCGGGAACTGTGGGCCACGCCCTTGGGCCCCGCCGTGGTGCCTGAGGTCCAACCGATCAAGGCCGGGGCATCCGGATCGACGTCGTCAGCGATGAAGGGCTGCGCGGTGGCGGTGTCGTCGAAGTTGGTCCAGCCGGTGGCCTTTCCCCGCAAGACCACCCGCACGACGGGCTCCCAGCCCTCGAGCCGGCAGGCCTCGTTGACCAGGTCCACATGGTCGATGCCGCGGAACGCGGCTGCGGTGATGACGCCTCGGGGCCGCACACGAGCCACCACCTGGCGGAGTTCGTGCTCTCGGTAGATGGGAACCACCGGGCTGCTGATGGCCCCGGCGGCCCAGATCCCGTACGCCGCCACCAGGCATTCCCACCAGTTGGGGAGCTGCCACATGACGACGTCCCCTGGTCCGATTCCCTGGGCCCGGAGATAGCCCCCGAAACGAGCGGCCCGGTCGATGAGCTCATCCCAGGTCAGGCTGACATCGTCGTCGAACACCGCTGGCAGCCGACCGAATTCCCGCTGATTGCGGAGCATCAAGGCACCCGGCGTCACCGATGACTGGAAGCCGAGCCGGGCATAGTGGCGCGTGAGCTCGTCAGGCATCGGGGCCGGGGCGTACTCGAAGGGGACGTGCCCGCTCATGCTGCTGCCTTCCTGTTGGCCCTGGCCACGTCGCGGCCTGGCAACAGGTCGGCCTGGTACCTACCTGGGGACATGTCGGCATGGTATCCGAGCGACCCGTCGACCCGATCGCTGGACGGCACGGTCCTGGTGCGCCCGAGGATCAGAGGCGCACCGTTGCCTCACCGACGGTGCAGCGCTCGCCATCGTCGGTCTCACACCACACGTCGGCCACCAGCGCGCGACCATCCCGGCTCTCCTCGACGTCGCGGACGCGAACGACGGCCTCGACGGCCGTGTCCTCGACGATCGGTCGTCGGTAGCGGGTCCGGAGCGAGCCGGTGTGCACGTAGGCATCGCCAAAGGTGTCGACCAACATGTTCGAAAGCCAGTTGGTCGTGATCATCCCATCGGCCACCCGTCCGGGCAGTCCGTTGGCCCGGGCAATGACGTCGTCGGTGTGGATGTTGGGTGCGGCCTGGACGGTCCGACCGGCCAACGACGTCTCGAGGGCGTCGGCGTACCAGCGCATGCGCTCGGCCGTCATGGTCCGCCGAACTCGGGGCAGCTCCTGACCGGGAAGCCAGAGCTCGCTCACCTGGTTTCCTCCGGTATGAAGTTCAGCAGCGAGGTGTCTCGATAGCGGGTCCGCAGCGAGCCCGTGGCCGCGTCGCGGACTTCGAAGACGACCACCAGGCGCTCTCGCCCCGCCCGTGCCTGGCGCGATTCGACGCGGCCGCTCACCGACATGCGGCTGCCCACCGGGATCGGGCCATGATGGGCTGCATCGTATTCGAGCTGCATGCGGGCGACGGGTCCTGCACCCTCCGGACAAGCTGCGGCCAGTACGCGCAGCTTGTCGACATGGGCCAGCGTGGGCGGAGCCAGCTGGGGGTCGCCTCCCACCGCGGAGTGGAATCGCTCCCACACCGATTCCACGGCGTGGGCGTAGTCCCGACCCAGAAACGGCGTCACCTCATAGTCGACGACGGGCAGGATATCGCCCACCTCCAAGTCCGACACCCAGCGTCCGAGCACAGCGCCCTCCCTTGTTTGATCGGCACCCCTTCGAGTGCCGCGGTTCGGTCGTGACCGCCACTGCCGTCATGGGCTCCAATCGCCCGCAACCAGCGCCCGGGCCACCTGTCGGCGCAGGATCTCGCCCGTGCCATCGGCCACCCGGGCGGCCCGGGCGATGGCCCAGGCCTCGACCAGCCCGAGCTCGTTGGTGAATCCGGAGGCCCCGTGGACCTGTATGGCCGAATCGATGGCGGCCACGGCGGCCTCGGTCGTCTGCACCTTGGCCGCGGCGAGCTCGTGTCGGGCCGGGCTCCCCTCATCCAGACGCCTGGCGCTGTCCAGGGCCACCAGGCGGGCGGCGCGGACCTCCATCACCCGATCGGCCAGCGTGAACGCCAGGGCCTGGTGGGACGACAGGGGGACTCCGAACGCCCGGCGCTCCCCGGCGTAGTGCACCGCCTGTACCAGGGCCCACCGGGCCAACCCCACGACCTTGGCGCAGTTGTAGAGGCGACCGAGCGCCACACCCGACATGGCCAGGGAGAAGGCCCGACCCGGTTGGCCCAGTACGTGGTCATCGGGCACGAACACGTCGGACAGATGGAGCACGGACTCGTTGCTGCCCAGCTGCCCGAACATCGGGGTGACTCCGCCCACCTCGAATCCGGGAGTCGAGGTGGGCACGACAAAGGCGCTGATTCCACCCCGACGCTCCCGAGCCGCGTCGCGGTCGGTGACTGCGAACACGATGGCCAGGTCGGCATGGGCACCGTTGCTGATCCACTGCTTGGTGCCGTTCAGCGTCCAGCCGCCATTGGTGGGCACTGCGCCTGTCTGCATCATCCAGCCGTCACTGCCCGCGTCGGGCTCGGACATGGCGAAGCACATCGAGGTGGTGCCGGCACCGAGGTCGGCAAGGTATCTGTCCCGCACCGACGGTGACAGTTCGGCCAGCAACGGGTTGGGACCCTTGGTCCAGTGGGCCACGACATGATGGCCGAGCCATAGGAGTGATCCGCACTGGAAGAAGATGTGCTCCCAGACCAGGAAGAGTCCCTCCCACCCGATGTCCGCTCCGCCGATGGACTCGGGCAGTGTCATGAGGTAGTAACCGGCCTCCGCCGACGCCTGACGTACCTGGCGGATGAGTGCCAGGGCTTCATCGCTCAAGCTGCCATCGGGTCGGTACCGGCGTCGAGGGTCGTCCAGGATGTCACCGTGGTCACGGTGAAGCGGAAACACCTCGGCCTGCAGGAAGGCGGTCAGGCCAGACAGGACATCGTTCAGCTCCATGGACCGGTCCACCGGTTCTCCTCCTGCCGCCGCCACGATCGGCGACATCGTCGTGCCCGGTCGCGCCGGGACGGTCCTAGGTTCGCAGAGACTCGCCACCCGGCACCACCAGAGCGCTTCGCTCGCCGCTGTAGTCTCGTCTCGGTCCGTTGACGACAAGTCGACCGACCGCGCCGGGTCGAACGGGGGAGACGTAGACAGTGCCGCTAGTCGAGACAGTCAACGGGCCGGTGGAGACGGGCACGTTGGGCACCACGCTGATGCACGAGCACGTGTTCATGGTGACGCCCGAGATCGAGCACGAGTACCCCGAGTGGAGCTGGGACGGGCGGAAGGAAGACCGTCAAGCCGATGCCGTCCGGAAGTTGCAGGCGCTCCGGGCGACGGGCGTCACCACCATTGTGGACCTCACCGTCCTCGGTCTGGGGAGGTCGGTCCAGGATCTGGTTCCCGTGGCCCAACGGACCGACGTCAACATCATCGTGGCCACCGGTATGTACACCTACGACCACCTGCCCGCCTTCATCACTCGGCGGCCCCCGGTGGACCCCCACTCCTCCGACGGAGACATCCTGGTGGACTTCTTCGTCAAGGACATCACCGTCGGCATCGGTGACACCGGGGTCAAGGCGGCCGTCTTGAAGTGCTGCACCGAGGTCAAAGGGGTCACCCCGAACATCGACCGGGTCCTCAGGGCAGTCGCCCGGGCCCACCGCCTCACCGGTGTTCCCATCAGCACCCACTCCAACGTCTGGCACAAGACCGGACGCGACCAACAGCGGGTGTTCGCCGAAGAGGGCGTCGACTTGAGCCGGGTGGTCATCGGCCACAGCGGTGACACCGCCGATACCCAGTACCTGAAGGAGCTGATGGACCAGGGCTCGACGATCGGGATGGACCGATTCGGTCTCTACAACCCTCCGCACCTGAGCTTCGACGAGCGGGTGCAGGTCGTGGCCACACTGTGTGCCGATGGCTACGCCGACAGGATGGTTCTGTCCCACGACACCACCTGCGTCATGGACGATTTCCCCGGGTTCTTCGAAGCAAACCCGTCGTGGGTCTACACCCATGTCCCCGAGCAGGTGTTGCCCGCGCTGAAAGAACGAGGCGTATCCGACCATCAGATCGAACTGATGCTGATCGGGAACCCCCAGAGGATCTTCGCCCGGCAAGGGGCCTACTGACCCGACCGGGGGCAGAATCCTCGGCCTGGCCCGCTGCGGATGTGAAACCCCCTCGCCGAGAGGCTAGACAGGTTGGGACGCCACAAGGGACCAGCGACAGGCGTCATGACCGGGGGAGCATGGCTATGGAAGGCGACATCCGCGACACACCAGCAGAGGAGTACTGGTCGGACTTCGAGCACAAGTGGACTGCGCTCTTGAGCTACCGATATCTGGGCAAGGTGAGCAGTGTCCTGGACAACGCTCCCGAGGGCACGACGATGCCCTTGCGCCACGACATGCGCAACGCGGTGGGAGGCATCATGGCTGCTCCGCTGTGCATCGCTTCGCCCGAATCGGGTGGCATGGCCGACGACCTCTTCGTGCCCAACCCGATCATCGCCTCGATGCAGATCCTCGACGATGCCCGTGATGTGGCCCGGGTGGCCGTCCTGGCCGAGACCATTCATCTCGGTCGGACCATGGGTTTCAGCCGCTCCCGGGTGGTTGACGACGCAGACCACGATCGGTTGATCGCTCTGTCCACCGGGATGGGGGTCAGCCTGGGCGCCACCCCTCCCGGCTTCGAAAAGGTGGACAACCCGCCGATCGACGTCGTCGATTCGCCGTCCATGCCCCCGCTCCATCAGGTCTTCGGCGCTCGCAAGCGGGACGACGGCCATTGGACGCTGCCCGAGCTCCAACTGGAGTTCGCATCACCCGATGCCGCCCTGCACCTCGGGCCCATCCACATCGTGCTCGAGACTGCGGCAAACGACCTGGCCGCCGATCATGCCGGCACCGATCAGCTCCAGATCGAGAGCTGGCAGGTGATGTTCGTGGCCCGCGGCAAGGTGGGGCCGTTCCGGGTGACCGGTGAGGCATTCGAGGGTGGCCAGGGGCGGGTGGGCGTGCGCCTGTCGCTGCACGACGAAGGGAACCAGGACCGGGTGACCAGCACCGGATCGGGTGTCTATCGCCGCGTGGGCTGATGCGGTAGACCCTTATATTGACATTGAGTTCACCGGCGGAACCGGTCTGGAGGGGCGATGGCACAAGTGGAGTCGGCATGGGGGCGGTACCCGGGTTATCGGATCGATCTCGTACCGTTTCGGGGTACGGCCCGGGCCTGGCACGAGGATCTGCTCATCGCCGAAAGCACCTCGGCCCTGCGTGTGCTGGAGACCGACCACGTCGAGCGGCTGTACTTCCCCGAGTCCGACGTCCGCTTGGACCTCTTCGAAGCGAACGACCATCACACCATCTGTCCCTTCAAAGGGGAGGCCGACTACTGGACGCTCACAGCCACCGACCCGCCGACGGAGGACCTGATCTGGGCCTATCCCACCCCACTCGACGAGGTGGCCGGGCTGAAGGGCCACGTCGGTGTCTACCATGAGCGGCTGCGCGTCGAGCTGGAGGAGCGCGGGACCGACGACCGGGATGTGAACATCACCCGCGTGCCGACGTGGGGTGACGCCGGCGACCTGGTGCAACTGATCGACGTGCAGCCCAACGGGCCCGATCAGTTCGTCGCTCCGCCCTATCGGGACAAGACCCGCAATGTCGTCGAAGGGGGTCAGATCCTGGCCGAGGCCATCGTGGCCGCGTCCAAGACGGTGCCTGAGCAGCGGGTGACCTCCGCCTACATGACCTTCCCCAAGGCCGCCTCGTTCGATGACCCCATCGACATCAAGGTTGAGAAGCTGCGGGCCGGCCGGACCTTTTCCACCCTGGCCATCCGGGCGGAGCAGAACGGCGTCCTCTGCAGCCCCGGCCTCGTCCTCATGGATGCCGGGGCTCCGGATACCATCGGCGACCGAGTGGCCATGCCCGACGTCCCCGGCCCCTACGAATCCGAGCCCTACGACATGCGGGTCCTCGGACGCGACCTGCGCATCGTCGACGGGGCCTACTCACCCGATCCCAACAGCGACGGACCACCGGTCATATACGCCTGGGTCCGCTTTCGTGAGGCGCCGGCCGAGGAGTACCTGCAGAGCGCGCTGGTGGCCCAGGCCACGACCCATTGGACCATCGGGGCCGCCATGCGCCCCCACCACGGCTTCGGCGAGGCCGATGCCCACGTGACCATGTCGACCGGCATCATGTCCGTGGGCATCGCCTTCCACGACGACGCCCCGGTGACCGAGTGGTTCCTCTACGCCAACCCGGCGATCTGGTCGGGTCGCGGCCTGGCTCAGGGCCAGGGCCAGGTGTTCAGTGAGGACGGGCGGCTGATGGCCTCGTACACGGTGCAGGCCATGATCCGAGGCTTTGCCAAGCCGCCCGATGCCATGGGCTTGGACGCCACCAACGCCATGTGACCCAGGGGCGCATCATGATCGGTGCGCCCCGCACGGCCCACCGGTGAGCTCGGCGCCGAACGCGGCCCGGACGGAGTCGGCCAGCCTCGCCGGATTCTGTTGTGGGCCGAAGTGGTCGAGCCCGGCGAGCTCGACGCCGTGGCCCTGGGGCAACCTCGAGGCGAAGCGCTCGTTTCGTTCCGCCGCCGGGGAGCCGAATTCAGACCCACAGGCAACCACGACCGGGCAGCGGATTTCAGGCAGGCGTGCGTAGATGCTCGTGCCCGAGAAACCCCGGAAGGCCCCGGCCTCGTATTCGGGGCGGCACTTGAGAGAGACGCTGCCGTCCTCCTCCTCGGCCAACCCGTACTCGACGTACATGGCCAGCGCTTCCTCGTCGAACGAGTTCATCGGCGGCTTGCCGGCGTAGTTGGCGAGAGCAGCCTCTCGGGACGGGAAGCGCGGCCGTCGGCGCAGGGCCAGGTCGATGGCTTCGCTGCCGTCGTCGCCGGGCACAGCCGAGGGAACGAAGATGGCCGGCTCGTAGGCATAGATCGAACTGAAGGTACCGGGAGCGAGCTGTTCCACCATCAACAGGGTGGCGCCACCGAGGGAATGACCGACCGCTCGCGGTTGCTCGAGACCGAGCGCCTCCACGACCGCACGGATGTCGTGGGCGAACCCGGCCCACGAGAAGTCGAGATCGGATGGGGCACCCGAGTCCCCGTGGCCTCGAAGATCCAGCGCCCAGCAATGGAACTCATCCTGCAAACGGTCGGCAACGGGGACCCACATATGCCCGTGGAACCCGGTGGCGTGGACCATCAACAACGGCTGACCCGATCCTCCGAGGTCGAAGTAGTTGATCTCTATTCCGTCGGGGGTCTGGACCACGGGCACGGCGGCACTCTACCGGGATCACGACACGACCGACCAGGCGGCAGCAGGAGCGCCACCCTCGGTGCCGCCGCCTCAGATGGCGATGCCGCAGACCTTGGTGTCGAGGTACTCGTGGATTCCTTGCCGTGCCCCTTCGCGTCCGACCCCGCTCTCCTTGATGCCGCCAAAGGGCACCGCCGCAGACGTCGGATTGATGTCGTTCACGCCGATGATCCCGAAGTCGAGGCCCTCGACGGTACGAAGGGCCCGGCTCAGATCACGCGTGTACACGTAGGAGGCCAGGCCGAACGTGGTGTCGTTGGCCATGGCCACCACCTCGTCCTCGTCATCGAAGACGACGACCGGGGCAATGGGCCCGAAGGTCTCCTCCCGGTAGATCACCATGTCGGGGGTGACGTCGGTGAGCACGGTCGGTGCCCAGAACTGCCCATTGTCAAACGCTTCGCCAGCCAGGCGGTCGCCCCCTGCCCGCACGGTGGCGCCCAGAGACCGGGCATCGTCGACTTGGCGCTGCATCTTGGCCAGTGCCGGCTCGTCGATGAGCGGGCCGACGGTCACGCCGTCGTCGAGCCCGTTGCCGGGGCGAAGGCGTCCGACCCGCTCGACCAGCGTGTCGATGAACGAGTCGGCCACGCCGCGCTGGACGAAGATGCGGTTCGGGCAGATACAGGCCTGCCCGGTGTTGAGGAACTTCACCAGGGCCAGTCCCTTGGCCGCGTGCTCGGGGTCGGCGTCGTCGTACACGATGAAGGGTGCGTGACCCCCCAGCTCCAGGGAGACCCGCTTCATCTGCTCGGCCGCCCGTGCTGCGATGTGCTTGCCCACGTCGGTGGAGCCGGTGAAGCTGATCTTGCGGACGGCCCGATTGGTGAGGAGCTCGTCTCCCACTGGCTGGGGATCGCTGGCCGTGATCAGATTGACCACTCCCGGCGGGAATCCGGCATCCTCGAAGACCCGGAACGTCTCAACGGCGCACAACGGGGTCTGCTCGGCCGGCTTCACCACGATCGTGCACCCCGCGGCCAGCGCCGGGGCCACTTTTCGGGTGATCATCGAGATGGGGTAGTTCCACGGCGTGATGGCTGCGGCCACGCCGACCGCTTGGTGGAGCACGATGAAGCGCTGATCGGCCCGGGCAGACGGGATGGTCTCGCCATAGACCCGCTTGGCCTCTTCGGCGAACCAGGCCAGGAAGTCGGCGGCATAGCCGACTTCGTTCCGTGCCATCCGGAGGGGCTTGCCCTGCTCTTTGGTCATGATCTGGGCCAGCTCGTCTTGGCGTTCGAGCATGAGCCGGTGAGCTTCGGCCAGCAGGGCGGCCCGAGCGTAGGCCGTGCGCGCCGACCAGTCGGGGAAGGCTGCAGCGGCGGCGTCGATGGCGGCGCGAGTGTCCTCCGAGCCGCCATCGGCTACCTGACCGAGCACCTCACCGGTGGCCGGATTCACCGCGTCGAACGTCCGCCCCGATGCGGCCTCCACCCATTTTCCATCGATGAACAACATGTCGTCCCCGTTCGTTTGGTCGGACGTCGTCTGCCCGCTCAGAAGTTCTTGAGCACCTGGATCGCGTCTGCCGAGAACCCCCATGGCGACTTGATGGTGGCTCCTCCGTCGACGACGATCGTCTGGCCGGTGACGCGGGCGGCCAATCCCGAGGACAGAAAGAGCACCGCGTTGGCGATGTCCCGGGCCCGTGGGGAGTTGAGGGGCTCAGCACCTCCGGTGCCCCACTGGTCGTCGGGCTGGTCCTCATTCCCGCCGCCGACACCGCCCGGAGCCACGGCGTTGGCCCGGATGCCGTGGCGCCCGAGCTCTTCGGCCGCCGTTTTGGTCAGTGAGATGATGCCCGCCTTGGCCACGCCGTAGGCCACGTGGAATGCGGCCGATCCCATGCCGTCCACCGAGGCCAGGGCGACCAACGAGCCCCCCGTACCCTGGCGGATCATGTGGACCGATGCCGCCCGGTAGAGGTAGAAGGCCTGGCTGATGTTGTTGTTGATGGACCATTGCCAATCGTCGTCGGAGAACTCGTGGAACTCGGACCATCGGGCGCCACCGATGATGTCCACCACCAGATCGAGGCCGCCGAGGGCTTCCACTGCCTCGTTCACCGCTCGCGTGCTCTGGTCGGGCACGGTCATGTCGGCGATGATGGGCACCGCCTTGCCGCCACCCTCGTTGACCTCGGCGACTATGTCATCCGCACGACCTTTGTCGATATCGATACAGGCAAGGGTCACGCCGGCAGCGGCCAACTTCAGGGTACTGAGCCGGCCCATGCCCGCTCGAGAGGGTCGGTAGCCGGCACCGGCAACCAGTCCCCGCTTGCCGGAGAGCCCGAGGTCGATGAGTCCGTCGAAATCGGTCATGTTCCGACCCTACTAAGGCACGCCGATTTCCACCTCTTCGGGTGGGCTCCCGAGGGACCCAACCGCCGGTGGGGGCGAGAGGGTGCGTCGTCGTCGCACCGGTCGGGGGCGCGAGGATGTCGGCATGGACCCCTATGCCCAGCAGCTGGCCGACGCCGTCGACGCCGTGCTCTCCGCCTGGGTGGAGCGATGCGTTGCCCTCCGGGCCGGCCAGGCCGGGTTGGCCGAGTCCCCGCAACTGCGAGAAGCCGCGGTACAAGCTGGGGAGACGGCGCGCCGAGAGGTGCGCATCCGGTTGCGAGCACTCTTGGAGCTCGACATCGACGTCCAGACCACGACGCCACTGGCCATACTGCGCCAGGCCGTGGTGTATCCGACCCTGGTCCTGCGGGAAGCCGGGGTCCCCGCCGTGTCCAGGGACCGGTTCAGTGAGTCCAATTTCCCCGATGACGTCTACGACCTCACCCCGGCCAAGTTCGCCGATATCGATCCGTCGTTGGCTGACCCGGGGTTGGCGTGGGGTGCGTCGAAGGCTATGGCCCACCTGCAACGACATCGACCCCAGTAAGCCGCCTTGGGGTCTCGGCCGCGGGCCTGATACGAGGAAACCCCACCCGACCGTGGTCGAGTGGGGTTTCGGACAGCTACCCGCCTTAGCGAATCCGCGGGAGGGGGGAACCTGCCGAACATCGAAAGGTGGCAACCGTCTGAACGTACAACCAGGGCGCACCACCATCTATTCCGACCTCGCCCCACCCGGAGTGATTGTCACAGAACCGTAATCTGTGGCCTGCAGGCGCTCATGGCCCCCATGGCGCTCAACCGGGTCGCGAATTGGCCCAGATGGCATCATGACGTCATGGACATCGCCATGACCCTACCCACCATGCTGCCCCACGGGCGGCGGGAGCTGTTGGCCTGGTGCCGCGACATCGACGAGGGGCCGTGGTCGAGCCTTGCTGTGCCCGAGCGCGTGACCTATACCAGCCATGCCCTGACCGTCCAACTGGCGGCGGCGGCGGCCCTCACCGAACGGGTCAGGCTGTGGACGACGTTGATCGTGCTTCCGGCCCACAACGCGGTGCAGGTGGCCAAGGACATGGCCTCGGTCGACCAGTTGAGTGACGGCCGGTTGACCCTGGCCGTCGGGGTGGGAGGTCGCGAACAGGACTACCGGGCCATCGGCGGCGACTTCACCCGCCGGTGGGCGCGCATGGACGCCCAGGTGGCCGAGATGCGCCGCATCTGGGCCCAGAGCCCGCCCTTCGAGGGATCCGACCCCGTCGGTCCGCCGCCTGTCCAAGACGGAGGCCCACCGTTTGTGGCCGGCGTCATCGGGCCCAAGGCCATGGCTCGGGCCGCTCGCTGGGCGATTGGTGTCGACGATCCCACTGCCATCACCGAGGTGGATGGCGATGCGCTGGCCCTCCAACGCGAGAAGGTCCTACAAGCATGGAAGGACGCCGGCCGGAATGACCAACCCCATTTCTCTACCAGCCTCTGGTACGCCCTCGGTCCAGACGCCAAGCAGCAGCTGGGCGACTACATCTTCGACTACCTGAAGATCTTCGACCCGGGCTATGCGCGGGCCACCGCTGACTCGGCCCCCGTGCACACGCCCGAGGCGCTCCGCCGGGCCATCGATACTGCCCGGGAGGTCGGTTGCGATGAGTTCTTCCTGGTGCCCACCTCGGCCGACCCGAACGAGCTGGGCCGTACCCGCGAGGCCTTGGGCCTGTAGGCCGGCCCTCCATTCGCTCGCATGGCCTAAAAGGGCGGAGCGAGGCCCGGTGTCGTACTGTTGACCCATGCCGACGTTCGAACATGTCAATCTCGGTATTCCAGTTGAGGGGACCGAGGCCGAGACGGGGTTCCTGGTCGATGTCTTGGGGTTCCGCTCCGTGGATGCTCCGGCCGAGATCAAGGCCCGCTTCAACCCCTTGTGGTTCGAGGGAGACGACGGAAGGCAGATCCATCTCAGCGTCGACCCCGAGCACCGTCCGGCCGCTCGTGCCCACGTGGCCGTGTGGCTCGGCGATGACCTTGCCGCCGCCGAGGAGCGGTTGAGCCGCTCCGGCTTCGAATGGAAGGCTACGGACAGCGCTGCCCGTCGGGTCGTCTTCACCCGAGATCCTGCCGGGAACCGATGGGAGCTGACCGGCCCCGCAGTGCCCGCGCAATAGCCACCGGCCCCGTAGCCACCGAGCAACTACGCCCTCAAAGAGTCCCTCTCGCATAGAGGTAGCTGCTCATGTTCTCGTAGAGGTTGCTGCTCGCATGGAGGTTTCTTGGATGTTCCCGCATCTGGGCGAATCGCAGGACCACGTCGAGCCTTTCGCCGAAACGCGGGAAAATTCTCCAAACCAATTGGCCTAAGGCCTCCTAGACCAATTGCCGAAGGCGCTCAGGGCTCCAGAACGACCTTGATGGCGCCGGATTCCCGGTCCTGGGCGGTCGTGAACGCCTCGGCGGCGGCATCGAGCGGGAATCGATGGGTGATGATGGTCTCGGGCACGTCGGGCCGGGCGGCAAGCAATGCCACCGCCACCTCGAAGTCCCGAGACGGCCCGATGCGCCCGTACATGCTCGATGGGATGAGGCTGATCTCTTTCATCGAGACGGCGTAGGCGGGGATGTCGACGGTGCCGTCCCAGTAGCTCCCCAGCAGCACCACCCGACCGCCAGGACGGCAGAGCTCAACCGCCCGGGCGAGGGCACTGGAAGTCCCCGCGGCCTCGACCACGACGTCGTAGTCGCCGTCGCCGATTGGGGCCGCACCCAGCCGCTCGGCGGCGGAACGCTGCGCATCGTGTCGGGCCTCGAGGGCCACGGTGGCCCCCGTGGCCTGGACCGCCACCAGGGCGGTTTGGCCGATGGATCCGCCCCCGACCACGGCAACCCGTTCTTCGGGGGCGACCTGTGCCCGGCGTACTCCGTGGACGGCCACAGCCAGTGGTTCAGCCAGGCATGCGTCCTTGCTCGACAGACCCGATGGGACCGGGATGATCGACGATGCCGGCACCATGCACTCGTCTGCCATGCCCCCGTTCTGACCGATACCCATGATCATGTCGGGACCGACGGTGCATAAGTTGTACTCGCCGTTCCGGCAAGGGCGGCACTCGTAGCACGGGGCGATCGGCTCGACGGCCACCAGAGTCCCGTCATCGAGCACCCCGGCAATCTCGTGGCCCACGATGGTGGGCATGTCGAAGGACAGCAGGTGGAGATCGGAACCACAGATGCCAGCCGAGGCGACCCGAACCCGGACGCCGTCGCCCGTGGGTGCCGGCTCCTCCGAAACCCGAGCCGAGCCCTCGCGAAACCGGACGGCCCTCACCGAAACGCCCCGGTGCTGCTCTTTGGTGTGATTGCCACGCGGCCTCCTGTGCCCGACATCCCCAGCCATGCTGGTGCCCACGACGATAGACCGGCGATCGCCCCGGAGCGGTATGACGACGGGATAGGACTGGGCGGGGTACCTTCGCGCTCATCCGTGCAGGCCCGAACCGACCCAGGAGACCGCGATGGACGATGACCAGCTACAGACGCTCCTCGACAAGCAGGCCATCCACGAGGTCGTGCTCCGGTACTGCCGGGGGGTGGACCGGCTCGACATGCCTCTCGTCCGGTCCTGCTATCACGATGACGGCATCGATCACCACACGGGATTCACCGGTTCTGCGGACAGCTACGTGGCATGGATAGACGTTGGGCTGCGACGGTTCGCCGGCACCATGCACCTGATCGGGAACCACCTCAGCGAGCTGGTGGGGGAGAAGGCCTATGCCGAGACCTACGGGACCGCCCACCATTGGGGCGAGCCGCTGGAGGACGCGGCGCTCAACTTCACATCGGCCTTTCGCTACGTCGATCGCTTCGAGCGACGGGACGGCCACTGGCGCATCTCCGAGCGCTTCGCCGTGCGAGAGTGGACCCGCTCCATCCCGGCTGATCAGGTCAGGGCCAAAGAGGGGGAAGGGCCGGTTGCCTGCCGGGACCGGTCTGATCCGGTGTATCGGCGCTGAACCCGTCGGTTGGTAGCGTCTCTGTCAATGGCTCTCCCCGCCCCTTCGCACGGGAGTGCACCGCCACCAGCACCACCAGTGGGCGCGCGTTTCGAGTCTTACTCGCGCGCCCGGTGGGCCGCGCTCGGTGAGCCACTGGCCGACGGGGTGTCGCCATCCGACGTGGCGCTGCTCTCGGCCACCGGGGCGCAGGTCGCCATGGACGAGGTGACCGAGGTCTATCGGCCTCTGGCCCAGCTCCTGGCTCTCCGAGCTGCTGCCGCACTCGAGCTCCAGCATCGAACCGATGAGTTCCTGGCTGCTGATCGACCCGTCGCACCGTTCATGATCGGTATCGGCGGCAGCGTTGCCGTCGGCAAGAGCACCACGGCCAGGATCCTCCAGGCCTTGCTGAGTCGTAGCGCTAGTCGCCCGAGCGTGGAGCTGTTGACCACCGACGGGTTCCTGCATCCCAACGCCGTGCTCGAAGATCGCGGGCTCATGATGCGAAAGGGCTTCCCTGAGAGCTACGACCAGCGGAAGCTGGTCGACGCCTTGGCCACCATCAAGGCCGGGCACCCCGAGGTGGAGACGCCGGTCTATTCCCATCGCACCTACGACATCCTGCCAGGGGAATTCCAGGTCATTCGCCAACCCGACGTGGTCATCGTCGAGGGGCTCAACGTGCTTCAGGTCGACACGAAGAACGCACCCAACCGCGTCGTGGTCTCAGACTTCTTCGACTTCTCCATCTACGTCGATGCCGCTGAGAAAGACGTGGCCCGATGGTTCACGGAACGGCTCCAGGGCCTGCGGGCAACGGCCTTGCAGGACCCGGATTCGTTCTTCCATCAGTATGCGTCGCTGTCCGACGAGCAGATGACGGCGATGGCTGCCTACGTATGGTCCGAGATCAATCTGGTCAACCTGGTCGAGAACATTGCCCCGACGCGGGGGCGGGCCGATATGGTCGTGGAGAAGGACGGTAACCACCGAATCTGTCAGATCCTCCTGCGACGAGCCTGACGCGGTTCCCCGGCTCCCATGTGCCTGCTCGTCGTCGTCTTTCAGGTGGTGGAGGGCGCTCCGTTGATCGTCGCCGCCAATCGAGACGAACGCTATGACCGGGAAGCAACCCCGCTGACAACGTTGTCGTCGGCGCACCCGAGGATTCTGGGCGGACGCGACGAGTTGGCCGGAGGCACGTGGTTGGCGGTGAACGAGCACGGTGTGGTGGCCGGGCTCACCAACAAGCCGGCTGTTGCCGGTCGAGATCCGGCCAAGCGCTCGCGGGGCGAGATCCCTCTGGTCCTGGCTTCCGAGGGATCGGCCGCCGATGCAGTTGAAGCGCTCAAGGCGACGCTCTCGCCCAGCAGCTTCAACCCCTGTTGGGTGCTGGTCGGAGACCGTGACTCTTTGCACTCCGTGGACATGACCGATCCCGATGGGGCCCGTGCTGAGTCGCTCTCGCCCGGAGTGTACGTCCTGGAGAACAAGCCCCTCGGGGAGCCCAGTGCCAAGGTGGAGCACGTGCGGAGCCTGATCGGGGACCTCAGTGGCCGGTCAGGTGCTGAGGCGCTGACCCGCCTGCGGGCGGTGCTGGCGAACCATGTGATCCCCCAGGCGCCGGTCGAGGACACCGAAGCGGCTCGGCTCGCCTCCCAGATCTCAGCTTGCTGCGTTCACACCGAGCTCTACGGCACGCGATCGTCGATGGTGGTCTGTGATCCGTCGCCGAGGGATCTCGAGCCCCAAGTCTGGGCGTCGAACGGCCCCTCGTGCGTGAACGTCCTACACAAGGCGGTCTTCCCTCCGTGATTGCCCGGATGGCCACCCGAGCCTCATTGCCGGATGGCCCCCTGATCTCGAGGGGTCGACCGTAGCCGGGCACGACGCCGTGTCCTCCATCCCGGCAATGACCACGTGCTCACGTCGATGTCGGCACGCTGTCGGGTCGGGGGGACGCGTGGTCGCCGGGGCCGCTGACGTAGCCGTCGTTCTCGGCCATCTCGTCCATCCCAATGGGGCCGTTCGCCCGGCCGGCCAGAAACTGGTTGATGATCGGATCGTCGGTGGTCAGCATCTCGTCCTTGCTGGCGAATTTGACCAACCGGGAGCGAAACAGGACGCCCAAGTAGTCGGCGGTCCGCTTTACCGACGAGATGTTGTGGGTGATGATGAAGAAGGTAGCGCCCGTCTCCTTCTGTGCAGTTAGGACCAGATCGTCGAGATAGGCCACACGGACGGGGTCAAGACCGGAATCCGGCTCATCGAAGAGCACGATCTCGGGATCGGTCACCATGGCCCGGGCCAGACCGGCGCGCTTCTTCATCCCGCCGGACACCTCGCCGGGAAGCTTCTTCAGGTGGTCCAAGAGGCCGACCAGCTCGGCGTTACGAAGGACGACCTCTCGTATCTCCCGCTCATTCTTGTGGGTGTGCTCGCGCAGTGGGAAGGCGATGTTGTCGTAGAGGCTCATCGACCCGAACAATGCTCCGTCCTGGAAGAGGACACCGAACTTCCGCCGGATCTGGTACAGCTTCTTCTCCCGCAATCCGACCATCTGGGTACCATCCACCCAGATCTCGCCTGCTTCCGGCTTCAACAGACCGAGGATGTTCTTGAGCAACACCGACTTGCCTGTGCCCGACGGGCCGAGGATGGCGGTGATCTTCCCCTTGGGCACGTCGAACGTGATGTCCTCGAGCACCGTGTTCGAGCCGAACCGCTTGGTGACCCCACGCACCGAGATGATCGGCTCTCCTGGGGCGATCCACGGTCGCACCTCACCGTCGGAGGTGACCGTCGTCTGGGGCGTGGGTTGGATCGCGTCTGCCTGTGTCATGGTGTCCGCTCGTTGGGAGAACGTCGGATCAGCGATCGACTTGTGCCGGACTGGTCAGTTGACACCGAGAAGCCCCTCGACCGGGGTGGTCAGGGAATTCGATCCCAACGGGAGCGACGGGGTTGTGGTGGACGGAACCGACGGAACCGACGGGAGGGGCGGGATGATGGTGGGCGCATTGGTCGGCTGGTTCAGGGTGGGCAGCACCGGAGCCGGAGCCGACCCGGCGGGCGCGACCGGGAGCTCGAGGGAGCTGGGCGGCGGGATGACCGGGTTGGTCGGCGCTGGGACCACGCCCCCACCGGTGGTCGACGAGCCGCTGGCGGAGGAGGACACGGTGGCCTGGTCGGGAGCCGTCGGGCTGGTCGCTGAGGTCGACGCCGCTACCGAACCTCCCGAGGGTGACGTCCCACCTCGGACCACCGAGCCACCAACGGTCGGCGCTGTGCTGTCTCCGAGCCAATCCCCCGGGCCGGGCTGGGCGGCTCCGGCCTGACCCGCCGGAGCTAGGGCTGCCACCGAGTGGTGCGCGGGCTGGCTGCTCCCGGGTACGGCCGCGGCCACCACCGCGAAGGACGTCAAGGCCACCGCGGTGGCCAGGCCTCGCGCCCCGCCCGTGCTGTTCAGCACGGCGCCCGCCGGGTATGTCCGCCGGGCCAACGAGCCGCCCGCTCGCCGGAGGGCCCCCCCACGCCCGAGGGCGACGCCGCCGATGACGCCGTTCACGCTGGCGATGGAGGCGTATTCGCGTTTCAGGGCTTGACGTGCCCGCCAGATCAGGCTCTCGACCGTCCTGATCTCGACGCCCTCGTGGCTGGCGATCTCCTGGTACGTCCAACCGGAACCCTCTCGCAACGAGAGGACCTGGCGGTGGCGGGGCGAAAGACGGCCGAGTGCTTGGAGGGCGAGGTCGCCTTCAACCGACGCGATGAGGGAGTCCTCGGGCGTGTCGGCGTTCGGCGGCTCTGCAGCCTGTTTGGCGGCGATGTCGACGTCGGCGGTCGGCATGCTGCGAACTCGACGGCGCTGGATGTCCCGGCATCGGTTGTCGGCTATGACGGTCAACCACGGGTAGAAACGCCGCTCGCCGGCAAAACTGGGTAGGGCACGCCACGCGCGGGCGAAGGCATCCTGGGCGACGTCTTCTGCTTCCTCGTGATCGTGGAGACGTCGGAAGCAGAAACGGTAGACACGGGCGTGGTACCGCGAGTAGAGCTCGCCGAACGCCGATGTGTCTCCGGCCTGGCACCGCTCGACGAGCGCCCGATCGCGGTCGAGGTCGACATCGTCGTGCATTGCCGACAGCTCCCTCGGTTGCAGAGCCATGGATCTGTGTCCTCCCCCAAGAAGGCCCCATCTACTGGGTGCATCGGTCCTTACCCGTGGGTAACGGGCCGAGAGAGGAGAACTTGCGGACGGGTCGGGAAATGGCGCCCCGAGGCGAAATCCTTGCCCACTTACCGAAAGGTCAGCACCTTCCAGCCGTTGTTCAGGCACTGTCCAGAAACTGATCACGAATAGCCGGCGGAAGGGGGTCCACCATGGCACGAGGCCGCAGGGACGCACGATCACAACCCTCTGGGGGGCACCCGGTCCTTTACTGTCGGCCCCCCAAGGGCAGCGCGAGGACCGGGTACCCCCAAAGGGTTGGTATTGAGTATGCGTCCTGCCGCGCCCAGAGTGGTCGCGCCCTCACAGGAAAGTCGACCGGGCCGACCGTGGGGGCGACAACCGCAGTGGTGACGTCCTGATGCCCGCTACGAAGGAGGTCGCACCCGAGGGACGGCGACCGATGCCCATTTCCCCTGCCCCTCCGCGTTCCAGGCCGCCGTCCAAGGCCAGTGTCGGCATCCGGGAGACGGGCAACATGTTCGCCGTAGCCATGGAGGCTCTCCGCCAGCTCCCCATCCGGGGTCTGCCGGTGGCCGAATTCTTCGATCAGTGCTGGTTCCTGGCCCGCGTCACCACCTTGCCGTTGATCCTCATCTCCATTCCGTTCGGCATGGTCATCGCCCTGGAAGTGGGATCGCTGCTGCAGCAGATCGGGGCCCAGTCCCAGCTCGGGGCGGCCATGGTGCTCGCCGTGGTCAGAGAGCAGGCTCCGGTGGCCACAGCCTTGTTGATCGCCGGCGCCGGTGGTTCGGCCATGTGTGCCGACCTGGGTTCTCGACGAATCCGCGACGAGATCTCGGCCATGGAGGTGATGGGGATCAACCCGCTCCACCGCCTGGTCCTTCCGCGGCTGTTGGCCGCCACCGTGGTGGCCTTCCTGCTCGATGCCGTGGTCAGCGTGGCCGGCATCGCCGGCGGCTTGTTCTTCGGGGTGCACTCGGTGCACGTGACGGCCAGCAGCTTCTTTGCCACCTTCTCGGAGCTGAGCCAGTTGGCCGACCTGGCCATCGCCCTGTTCAAGGCGGCGTTGTTCGGGTTCATCGCCGCCATGGTCGCCTGCTACAAGGGCATGTACGCCAAGGGCGGCCCCAAGGGGGTGGGCGACGCCGTGAACCAGGCCGTGGTCGTCACCTTCATCCTGGCCTTCTTCGTGAACTTCGTGCTCACCATCTTCTACTTCAACTTCATCCCGCAAAAGGGCATCTGAGATGATCGGCACTGCTGCCCTGAGCGGTCTGGACGGCATCTTCGACCAGTTCCGGTTCTATGGTCGGATCCTTCGGTCGATGCCGAAGGCCCTGCACCACCGGGGCGAGATCGCCACGCTGATCTCCGACATCGCCCTCGGGGCGGGAGCCCTGGTGATCGGGGGCGGCATGTTCTTCGTCGTCACCAGCATCGCCTTTTTCACCGGCACCGAGGTGGGCCTGGAGGGATTCAACGGGCTCCAGCAGATCGGCGCCCAGGCATTCACCGGCGTCATCTCCTCGCTGGCCAACACCCGCGAGATCACGCCGCTGGTGGCCGGCATCGCACTGGCCGCTCAGGTGGGCGCGGGCTTTACCGCCCAACTGGGTGCGATGCGCATCTCCGAGGAGGTCGATGCCCTCGAGGTCATGGGGGTCAACAGCGTGGTGTACCTCGTGGCCACGAGGGTGTGGGCTGCGCTCATCACCATGATCCCCCTGTACCTGGCGGCCCTGTTCGCCAGCTACCTGGCGACCGAACTCATCGTGACCAGGTTCTTCCACCTGTCGACCGGCACCTACCAGCACTACTTCCAGCTCTTTCTCCCACCCATCGACATCCTCTACTCCTTCCTCAAGGCCATGGTGTTCGCCGTTGCCGTCACCTTCATCCACTGCTACTACGGCTACAACGCCACCGGCGGGCCGGCCGGCGTGGGCGTGGCCGCCGGGCGGGCCATCCGCATGTCGATCATCGTGGTCGTGCTCATCAACCTGCTGCTGTCGCTGGTGTTGTTCGGCGGCGTCAACTTCACGGCCCGGTTGGTCGGATGACCAGGATCGTCCGCAGCGCAGTTGCCCTCGTCGTCCTGGTCGCCGTAGGGGCGGGTTCGGTACTCCTGGTCAGGATGGCCAATGGCGACTACTCGGGCGCCTACCACCTCACCGGCATGTTCCCCCGGGCGGGGGAGGGGTTGCAGCCCGGGTCGGAAGTGGTGTTCCGCGGCGTGCAGGTGGGCCGGGTGTCGACCATCTCCCTGGTCGATTCCCGCGCCCAGGTGTCCGTTCTCATCCAGCCGACCTTTCGTGTTCCCGCCTCTGCCACCGCCACCATCCGACCGGTGAACCTGTTCGGCGCCGAGGAGATGTCGCTCACGACGCCGGACGGGGACGCCGACAACGGGCCGTACCTGGCCCCGGGGTCGAGCTTTGCCCACGCCTACATGTCGGCTGAGATCGGGGACCTCTTCGACGCAGCCACCCCGCTGTTGAACCAGGTCAACACGGTCAACCTGTCCAACGTCATTTCGGAGCTGGCCGAGGCCAGCAACGGCGAGGGTCCCCGTATCGCCGCGTCGATCCAGGAAGGGTCGAAGCTGGCCCGTTTCCTCGACTCCACGCTGCAGGCCCAACTCAACGCGCTCGCCTCCTTCGCCCGCCTCAGCGCCGTGCTCGCCCCCGATGCGTCGGCCATCAACGGCATCTCCCAGCAGGCGAACATCGCGTTGCCCGAGTTCAATCGAAATGTGGCTGACTACCAGAGGCTGTTGGAGTCGTTGACCCCGTTCGCCAACCAGTTGGCCACGATCCTGACCGATCTCCACCCCGACATCGCCACCATCCTGGCTTCCGGGGACAACGTGGCCCGCGTCCTCACCGCCCAACAGGCAAATATCGGCCAGGTCATCCAGGGTGCCTATCTCTACGCCGACAAGCTGGGCCATGCCAGCGGCACCGACGTGCTGCCTGATGGCAGCACCTTCGGGTATTTCAACACCTTCATCCTCTTTGCCGACGTGAACCAGTTGGTGTGCTCGCTCATCACGCCGGGGGGGACGGGCATGTCGTTCCTGGAGCCCCTGCAGCAGGCTCTTGCCGGCGCCGGCTCGGCCTTCAACTGCTCGAGCCAGCTGGCCTCCTTCAATGCCGCCCAAGCGGCGCCGACCGCTCCGGCCGCCACGACGCCGCCGACACCGCCGACCCAGGCAGCGGCCGCTCCCAATCCCACCAGTTCATCGGCTGCCCAGGGCCTGACCAACCAGGTCTACGGGATCCTGGGCAAACCCTCGTCCCCGGTCAGTGCATCCGGGTCAATCGGGGGATATATCAATTCGCTCCTAGGCGGCGGGTCATGAAGTTCCTCAGGCACTTCCCCCCCTCGGCATGGAAGTTCGCCGTGTTCGCCGTGGTCTGCCTTGTCCTGCTGGTGGCGCTGGCTGTGCGCATAGGCAACGTCTCCCTCTTCTCGTCGCGTCACGGCATCAGCGCGGAGATGAACGATGTCACCGGTCTGACTACCGGCGACGGCGTCGACATCGCCGGCGTGCAGGTGGGCCAGGTCTCCTCGATCACCCTCCAGCGGGGGCATGCCCTGGTGGGACTGGACCTCAACAACAACGTCACCCTCCGTCAGGGCACCGACGTCGGTCTCCGGTGGCACAACGTGATCGGGCAGAAGGAGGTCTACCTCTTCCCGGGGCGAGACGGCCCCACCCTGAAGCCCGGTGCCACCCTCCCGCTCACCCACGATGTGTCCGACGCCAGCGTGAACGCCTTTTTGAATTCGTTCGGCCCGTTTCTCTCGGCCATCAATCCGAAACAGGCCAATGAGTTCGTGGAGAACGTGTCCGGCGCGCTGGAGGGGGACACGGCTGAGATCAATCAGCTGATCAACAACGGGGCAACCGTATCCAAGACCGTGGGTGACCTCGATACCCAGGTCGGGGTGGTCATCGACAGCCTGGACCAGGTCCTGACCGCCCTTGGCTCCCGTAGCGGCGATCTGGGCTCGTTGGTGGACAACCTGCAGACCGTGGCCCAGTCACTGGCCAGCCACAACCAAGTCCTCGACAGCGTGGTGACAAACCTCGGCCAGGTGGCCGGCGACCTGGCCTCGTTGGTGGGCAACAACCGCAGCAACCTCGACAGCACCATCAACAACCTGCAGGCGGTGGCTCAGGACGTTGCCGGCCACCAGCAAGATCTGGCGCAGAGCCTGTCCACGCTGGGAGCAGGACTCACCCCCTATATCCAGATCTCCTCCTACGGCCAGTGGTTCCAGATCCAGACCGTCTACACGTGCCTGGCCGGCGAGAGCGCGTGCGTCTATTTCCAACCGACCAACGCGCCGAGCGGCTCCGGTCCCCTGGGGGGGCTACCGCTCTCGTCTCCTGCGGCGTCGGCACCGGCAGCGGGCGCGTCGGCACCGTCGAGCGCTGCGCCCAGCATCGGCTCCATCCTCAACAACGTCGCCGGTAGCGCATCGCCGGCGAACATCGCCGGGGGCGGGTCATGAAGGCCTTCACCGAACGCCGCCCCCGGGTGCTCGGCGCCGTGGCCGTGGCCATCATGGCCGTTGTCGTGATCGGCATCATCTTCCTCAACCGGAACATCTTCAACAGCGGCTATCAGGTGTCGGCCCGCTTCTCCACCACCGCCGGCATCGGATCGGGGACCGACGTTTTGGTGGCCGGGGTGCAGGTGGGCACGGTGACCGGCGTGAAGATCGACGGCAACGCGGTCGACGCCACCATGTCCATCAACCACGGGATCGTTCTGCCCCACCACACCCTGGCCTCGGTGCAGGTGGAGACGTTGCTCGGCGTGGTCGATGTGGCATTGCAGCCGGTATCGGGTTGGTCGTCCCCTCTCCGTTCCGGCGCGCTGATCACCGACACGTCGGTGCCCGAGGAGTTCTACCAAGTCCAGAACACCGCCGGCCATCTCCTGACCCAGACCAATGCCAAGGCGCTCAACAACATCATCGAGTCCCTGGCCACCATCACCCAGGGCAAGCAGCAGCAGGTGGCCCAGATCATCAAGGGCCTGGGTGCGTTGACCACCACCGTGGACCAGCGCAGCGGGGAGGTCAGCCAGCTGATCGACTCGGCCAACACCGTGTCGAGCACCCTGGCCGGCCGGGACCAACAGCTGGCGTCCGTGCTCGACAACTTGAACACGGTGACCGGAGGGTTGGCCAACCAGAGCGGGGACCTGGCCAGCCTCATCACCAACATCGACCAGATGGCCGCCCAGACCAACAGCTTGGTGGGTCAGGACCGGCCACAGCTCAACTCGTTGTTGCAGAACCTCCATCAGGTGCTGGGCGTGGTGTCCAACCACCAGGTGGACGTAGCCCAGGGGGTCAGCTACCTCGGGTCCGCGTTGAAGGGCTTCGCCTCGGTGGGGTACTCGGGGCCCAACAACTCGCCCAACACCTGGGCCAACATCTACACGAACGTGGTGACTCTGGCGGGCGGTTTCGGGGTGCTGGGCCCGTGCGGCGCGCTCGACCAGGCCCTCACGGCCGCCCTCGGGCCCGACCCGCTTCCGTGCAGCGAACAGACCGGCCCGCTGCCCAGCGCCTCGTCGTCAGCCGGGCCATCTGCCTCGCCGTCAGCGGGCTCATCTGGTGGTGCCCCGGGGACCGCATCGGGATCGGGATCCACCAGTACCAGCGCGCCCAACTCCGGTGCCGGTGGCTTGTCGCAGTTGCTCAGCCCCGTCCTCGGGGGGAAGGGGAACTGATGGGCAACGCGATCGCTGCTCTTTCCGGCGCCGTGAGGTCGATAGCCGGTTCCCGGCTGTTCCGCTGGGCTCTGGCTGTGGTGATCGTGGCTGCGGCCACCCTGGTCGCCATCGACGTCTTCCGGGGGCCCTCCACCTATCCGTTGACTGCAGTGTTCGCCAAAGCCCCGGGGCTGTTCCCCGGCGCGTCGGTCGAGGTGCTCGGGGTCCCGGCCGGCACGGTCACCTCGGTCAAGAACGTGGGGAACACGGTCGTGGTCGGCATGGTGGTCGACGACGGACAATCGATCCCGGCCACGGCCACGGCCTCGTTGGCCTCTCCCCAGCTGCTGGGCGAACCGGATATCGAGCTTTCTCCCGGGTATACCTCCGGACCGCAGCTGGACGCAGGGGCGACAATCCCCATGCAGCGCACCAGCGTGCCCGTCTCAACGGACCAGCTCCTCCGCTCGCTCGAGCGCACGCTCCAAGCCATCAACCCGCACGCCGTCGGAGACCTGGTCGACAACCTGGCCCAGGACCTGCAGGGTCAGGGCCAGAGCCTCAACGCCCTCATCGGGAGCGCGGCCGGCACGCTGCAGCTGCTCGCCGACAAGGGTGACGATCTGGGCAAGCTGAACGGGACCCTGGCTCAGCTGACCGGGACGCTCGACTCGCGGTCGTCAGAGATCGAGTCGCTGATTACCAACTACGACACCGTGTCCGGCGTGGTCGCCCAACACAACACACAGTTGGGTGACGCCATCAGTCAGCTGTCGGGGGCCACGACCCAGGTGGTGGGGCTTCTCTCGCCCAACCTGGGGCCGCTCGAACAGGACGTCGGCACCATCACCACCGTCGGCCAGACGGTCGATCGCAACATCTCGAGCGTGGATGAGGTCCTCACGCAGGCGGTGGCCCTGTTCACCGCTGCCCAACGGGCCTATGACCCGACGTACAACTGGCTGAACCTGAACAATCAGCTCCCCGGTGGAGTGACCGGCGCTTATGCCGCCGGGCTGGTCCGGGACCGCCTGGCCGGAATCTGCCGGCGGCTCAGTGCCAACCATTCGGCCGGTCTCTCCGCAACCCAGTTGGCCACCTTGGCGAGCTGTGGCAATCCCAGCTCCGGGTACTTCAACGCGATTATCGACCAGGTCCCCAGCATCTTGAGCGCCATACCCGGCGGCACGCCGATCTCCGCGTCCGCAGCCCCTCAGAGTCCAGCCGCCATGCTGCAACAGGGGGCGGCGGAGATTCCCGGCGCGTCGACCCCGACCACGACCCCGCCGCCGACCCCGACGACAGCCCCGCCGCCGCCTACGACAGCCCCGCCACCGACCGCCGCCCCGACCAGCCCGCAGAACCCGATCACCTGCAGCGGGAGCGGCGTGATCGGGTCGATCCTGTGTCCCAACTCGTCGGGTTCCGGCTCGTCTTCGTCTGGCGGGTTGCTCTCCGACTCGTCGACGTCGAGCACGTCCTCGGTGGGAGCGGCGAACACGGAGGCGGTGCAGTCCGGCCCGCCGGCACCCACGCTGAACCTGTCCATCGCCGCCTCGTTGCCTCCCATGCCGGGACACGGCCACGCCACCCACCGCCGCAAGGGATCAGGCGGTGTGCTCGCCGCTCTCGACCACGTCGGCCACGACCTGGTTGGTTGGCTGTGATCAAAGCGACGCTGTCCACCAGGCTGTTCCGGCGGGGCATGGCTTTCTGTGTCGCGGTGGCCGTGGTCGTCGGGTGCGCAGGATGCCTCACGGGCAACGGCAGCTCGACGAAGATCACGGCCAGTGCCGTCTTCTCCGATGCCGAGGACCTGGTGCCGGGGGCACAGGTGCAGATGGCTGACGTACCCATCGGCCAAGTGACGGCCATCACGCTCGATGGCAGCAGCGCCAGGGTCACCATGTCCATCGACAAGAGCGCCCAGGTCCCCGCCGATGCCACCGCGGCGCTCGACCAGACGACCATCTTGGGCGAGCACTTCGTCCAACTGCAGGTCCCGTCGGGCCACAGTGCGGACCCGGCGCTCTTGGCCAACGGCGGCACCATCACCCATACCTCCGTCGTTCCCAACGTGGAGCAATTCATCGCCGCCGGAGCCCAGGTGTTCGGCTCGGTCTCGACCAACGACCTGGCTCAGATCATCGCCGCCGGCGGCCAGGGCTTCGACGGCCAGGCCGCGTCGCTGCGGCAGTTGTTGAACTCGTTGTCGTCGGTCACCGCCGGATATGCCGCCCACACCTCTGACATCCAGACGCTGATCACCAGTCTCGATCAACTGGGCTCCACACTCGCTCCGTCGTCGAGCGCCGATGCCCAGGCGGTGTCCAACCTCTCGCAGACGGTGTCCATCCTGGCCCAGCAGTCGGGTCGCTTCACCGATCTGCTGCAGGCGCTCGATGGCGTCTCAACCCAGGGTCGCAGCCTGCTCGAGACCTATTTCCCCCAGATCAACGATCAGCTGACCGCTCTGAGTGCCGTGGCCAACCAGCTCGGCTCTCACCAACAGGACCTGCTCGGCCTGCTCCGCGAGCTGCCGATACACAACACGACGTTGCCTAAGGACGTCGTCAACAATTTCGTGCAGGTCCTCGACAACCTGATCGTGTGCGGCATTCCCGGCGGCGGCGGCGATCCCAGCTCCGCGGCGGCAACCTGTGGGAGCGCAGGATGAGCCGGCGGCTGATCATCAACCTCGTCGTCTTCCTCGCCGTGAGCATCGCCCTGATCGTGTACGGGTACGGGGACCTCATCGGCAACCCGCTGCAGCCGCCGACCCAGGTGTCGGCGGTGTTCCCAAACGCCTCGGGCCTCTACAACAACTTCAGCGTGCAGTTGAACGGGGTGGACGTGGGTTCGGTGACCGGGGTCACGCTCACCCGCGGCGGCGCCCGGGTGAACATGGCCATCCACCACGGGGTCACCGTGCCCGGTGACGTACAGGCCAGCATCGACGCGGCCAACGATCTGGGGGAGCAGGTCGTCGAGCTGACCCCGCAGCACGGCGGCACGGCCACACCGCTGAAGTCGGGCGCAGTGATACCGGTGACCCCGGGCGGGATACCCGCCGACGTGGGCCAGGTGGTGGGCACGGCGACCACGCTGTTGAAGGCCATTCCCGCCGGGCAGCTCAACGCCTTGCTGGCCGACCTGGCCACCGCCCTGAAAGGGCGTTCGGGAGACCTTCGCACCATCGTCTCGGCCAGCACCGTGTTCTCCCAGGAGTTCTTGGCCTTCCAGCAACAGTTCCGTGCCCTGCTGGCCAACGCACCTCCGGTGATGAACGCCGTCACCGCGGTGGGGCCCCAACTCCAGGACGCATTGCACAACACCCAGACCTTGGCACAGGTTCTGGCCACCCAGCGTTTCGCCATCGACCAGTTGCTGCAGCAGGGAGCAGGCGCCTCCAACCTGTTGGACAACTTGCTGTCCTCGCAGGCTGCCAACGTGGGCTGCCTCGTCACCGACCTGGCGCAGGTGTCCTCCAACCTGGCCCAGCCGGCGAACCTGACGCCACTGTCGAATGCCCTGGCCGACAATCAGTACTTCTTCGGCGCTGTCGCCGACGTACTCCAACCGGGAACAGCCAAGGCACTGACATCGAGTGACCAAAGCAATCCCAATCAGCTGTTCCTGCGCACCCGGCTCCTCCTGCCTCCCCAGTCGCCCTCGGCCGACACGTATCCGGCCCCGACGGGACTTCCGGCGACGTTGCCCGGCCAGGCATGCACAAACCAGCTGGGCACTGGCGTCCGGGCGGCAACCCAGGCGGGAAAGCCATGACCCGACCGCACCGGTCCGAACCGTGCGCCGGGGTCGGGTTGGCCCGCAAGTTGCCGTGCTGGCAACCGTTGTCATTGTAAGGACGAGGAACACCAATGAGGAACCGACAAGACCGGTAACAACCAGGAGGGGCATCGTGAGCACGGGGACGACAACGGTACGGGAGCGCTCCAGAGCATCAAGGGAAGCCGGCCCGCCCGTGGACGCAGCGGAGCCGGTGGATGCCACCGACCCGGCGGGGTCCGGTGACGGCCTTCGCGGCGGTTCGGATCAAGGCCGCCGTTCTGGTGGAACTCGCTCCAACCGTCGGCCCTGGGTCTTCATCGTGGTGTTTCTGATCGCCGTGGCCGGCGTGGCCGGGAGCGTAGGTTTCGGGCTGGCGTGGTGGAAAAGCAATTCGCAACAGTCGGGGGCGAACCAGGCCGAAGCAACGGCGTCCACGTTCCTCATCGCCCTCACCAACTTCGACGCAAAGTCCATTGATACTGATTTCACCAAGATCACCAACATGGCCACCGGGAACTTCTCGAGCCAGGCCAACAAGTTCTTCGGCTCGGACATTCGTCAGAAGCTCGAGACGGCGCTGGCCACATCCCGCGGTCAGATCCGAGACATCTATGTCGAGTCCTACGGCGGCGGACAGGCGTCGGTGTACTCCGTTATCGACCAGGTCTATGCCAACAACACGAGCAAGACACCACAAGCAGATGTCTTGCGGGTGGTGGTGAACCTGACTCGACAACCGGCGGGTTGGAAGGTCTCCAACGTCACCGTGCTCGAAGGTGGGTCGTCTACCTGATCGACGGAGCCGCCCGCCGCCTGTGTCGCTCGCCAGCCTGGCCGAAGCGGCAACGGCGCCAGCCGGTCACGGGTCCCGCTCGTCAGGGGTACGTGGCCGGTCGCGGACGACGTGGGCTTCGGTGCGTTTCTGTTCGCTCCCGAAGAGAGCCACCAGTCGCGCCACCAGTGTGACGAGGAAGACCTGACCGACCAGGGCCTCCAGGACCACGACCGAACGCGCCAGTTTCGAGGCGGGGGTCAGGTCTCCGAACCCGACGGTGGTGAGGGTGACGAAGCTGAGGTACAGGTAGTCAGAAGGCTCGTGACGGGGCGGCGGCTGGGCCAGGAACGGTGTGGTCGATAGCCGTGCGATGGAGATGAACAAGAACGTGAACATCAACCCGATGATGATGTAGACGCAGAGCGCCCCCAGGATGGTCTCGATCCCGACCCGCTCGTGCCCGAGCACCCGTCGAAGGATGACGTACACACTCACGATCAACAGCACGCAGAACAGGAATCCGATGGCGGCCGTGAGGTGGCTCTCGCCGGTGATGGCGCTGACAATGCCCAGGGCCACGACCACCAGGGCGGCGAGGCGGGCCAGCCGGATGGCGTGGATATGGGCGCGCGAGGTGTGCATGGCCAAGAGCAGGGAGAGGGCGATGGGCGCGCCCACGATGAGGTCGCTCCATCTCCTGGTGTCGACCAGTGCGATCAGCACGTAGTCGACCAGCAGCAGGACGAGCAGAAGCCCATAGCTGTCCGACGTCCGTACCGCCTGGCGAAGGGCTCCGGATCGCCACCGCCGCTCCGCCCCCTTGGGCCCCCGTCCGCTCGGTCCAAGGTCGGTGCGACGGTTGTTGGTTCCCGGCTCGTCGATGTCGCCGTCGTCATCGGGGCGGTCGGTCATGGTCCCCATCTCTCATCGAGGTCAGACGATGACGATAGTGCTCGATCGATGCCGCCCATGGATCCCGGTCCCGATGGATGGACGCTCTGTGTGCGACGTGATCCAATGAGCGTCCCATGGCCGACCTGCCGAATCCTCTCGATCTGCTCAAGAGTCGCTCCTATGTGAAGGTCCTGGTCCTGGCGGCGGCCATCGGCGTACCCATTTCGGCGCTGGCCTACTTCTTCTTGGAGTTGGTCACCTACGCCCAGCACAAGCTGTACATCGACCTTCCCCATGCCTTGGGCTTCCATGCCGTGCCGCTCTGGTGGCCGGCACCATTGCTGGCGGTCAGCGGGGTCTTGGTGGCCCTGGCCATCAAGTACCTGCCCGGCACCGGTGGTCATTCTCCCGCCGCCGGGTTCCAAGTGGGCGCGGGGGGACCAACGCCGCTCGAGCTGCCGGGAATCGTCCTCGCCGCCCTCGCCACCTTGATGCTCGGTGCGGTCCTCGGCCCCGAGGCGCCGCTCATCGCCCTCGGCGGAGGGCTCGGAGTCTGCGCCGTCCGGCTGGCCAAACGAGACGCACCACCCATGGTCTCCACCGTCTTGGCCGCGGCTGGGAGCTTCGCCGCCATCAGCACCCTGTTCGGCTCGCCGCTGCTCGGTGCATTCCTGTTGATGGAGGCGTCGGGACTGGGCGGCCCGCTCTTGGGCCTGGTCCTGGTGCCCGGGCTGTTGTCGGCCGGCATCGGCTACCTCGTCTTCGTAGGCCTCGATAGCTGGACCGGCTTCGGCACCTTCACGTTGGCCATCCCGCACCTTCCTCATTTCTCCACGCCCGACATCGCCGAATTCGGCTGGGCCTTCGTCATCGCCCTTGCCGCTGTGGCCTTCGGGGGCGCCATCCGCTGGTTTGCGCTGTTCGCCCGATCGCACGTCGACCAGCGGCCGCTCCTCCTGACGCCAGTGGCCGGATTGGCCGTGGCCGGGATGGCCATCCTGTTCGAAGCCGGCTCCGGGAAGGGCAGCACTGCGGTCCTCTTCTCCGGCCAGACGGCCCTCGGGCCCGTGGTCCAACACGCCGCCGGGTGGTCGCTGGGGGCCCTGGTGCTGCTGGTGGTGTGCAAGGGCATCGCCTACAGCGTCTCGCTGAGCAGCTTTCGTGGCGGTCCCATCTTCCCTGCCCTGTTCCTGGGGGCGGTGGGTGGGCTCGCCCTCTCCCACCTTCCCGGGCTCCCCATGGTGCCCGGCGTGGCCATGGGCATCGGGGCCATGTGCGTGGTCATGCTCAAACTTCCGCTGACCTCGGTGTTGCTGGCCAGCCTGTTGACCGAATCGGCCGGCGGGGCTTCCATCCCCCTGGTGATCGTGGCCGTCACCGTGGCCTATGTGGCAACGGCGTACTTCGCGCCGGTTCCCCGGGGGTCGGAGGTGGCTGCTCCCGCACCCCCCGCCGCGTAGTACCTTCAGGGCCAACCAGTACGGACATGCCATCGCCGCAGGGGGGCCGCGGGTGGACGAGCACCATCAAGACGACGAGTTCCATCCACCGACCAGCGACGATCCCTACTGGACGGAGACGTGTTGGTTCACCTTCACCGTTCCCGAGCGGCGGCTATCGGGCCAGCTGTACCCGTTCTTCCAGCCCAACCAGAACGTCCTGTCTGCCGGCGCCTTCTTCTGGGACGAGACGGGCCACAGCCCCGACGACATCCTCCATGCCCGGCAGTTCTGGCATCTACCCCTGCCCGACCAGCCTCTCTCGGACATCAGGTTGCCCAACGGCATCGCCTACCGCTGCCTGGAGCCCTTGCGCCGCTACGAGATCGCCTACGACGACCCCGATGTGGAGGAGGGGTCCGAGATCAGCGTCCGCTTGACGTTCACGGCCATCGCCCGCCCGAACTACCTGGGGGAATCGCACCTGGACCAACCCGGCCGCTATGTGGGAACCATCGCCCTCGAAGGTGAGGAGATCCCCGTCGACGCGTTCGGGTTCCGGGATCGATCATGGGGACCTCGCTCCCAGTTCGGGCGGGGCATCCACGGGTCGCCGGCCCAGTCGGGTGGGTACAGCTATGCCACGGCATCGGAGCGGGATGCCTTCCACGCCATCACCATGGACTTCGGGGCCGGGAGCATGGCCATTCACGGCTACCTGCTGCGGGACGGGGAGTGGGCCAAAGTGGCGTCGGGGTCCCGCCAGGTCACCGAGCGGGATGACCGGACCGGCTACCCCCGAGCCGTGGTGCTCGACCTGATCGACGATTGGGGTCGCCCCCTCCACGCCGAGGGCCGGTGCCTGAACGGGCTGGGCCTCTTCCTCAACCCCAACCTCTATACCGTGAATTCCCTGACCGAGTGGTCCTTCGACGGGATCGCCGCGTACGGCGAGGATCACGACAACTGGAGCGCCTACGGCATCCGCCGCCACCGGCGCAGCCACGACAACCACGACAGACACTGAGGGGTGTTGTACCCATGACCGTCAGCCACGAGCCAACCGGCGAGCGACCGAAGACGTCGACCCGCGACTACGAATTCCTGCGATCACAGCTGGAGGCCTGGGTGGCGGCCAAGGTGCCCGGTGCCGAAGTATCCGAGCTCATCGTCCCCGCATCCAACGGGATGTCGTCGGAGACGGTGCTCTTCGACCTGACCGTGCCCGGAGAGCCCGAACCCAGACAGCTGGTGGCCCGGATAGCCCCCGACCCCGGCGCCGATCCGGTGTTCCGCGTCTACGACATGGAGCGCCAGTTCAAGGCCATGCAGTTGGCGGCCGAGCACACCGACGTGCCCGTCCCCCGGGTGCTGTGGCTGGAGACGGGTACGGACGCTATCGGCGTCCCCTTCTTCGTGATGGAACGGATCGAGGGCATCGTCCCGCCCGATGTGATGCCCTACACCTTCGGCGACAACTGGTTCTTCGATGCCGATCCCGACGACCGTCTGCGGCTCCAAAACCATGCCGTCGAGGTGGTGGCTGCGCTCCACCAGCTCACCGTGGACGGGCCGGCGGGGTTCCTGGCCGAGAACGCGGACGGGGAGAGCCACCTGCGCGCCCACGTGCGGGGTCAGCGCGTCTACTACGACTGGGTGGCGTCCGATGGCGTGCGGTCGCCCCTGATCGAACGGGGATTCGAGTGGCTCGAGGACCACTGGCCCGAGAACGAGAACGACGGAGTGCTCAGTTGGGGCGACGCACGCGTCGGGAACATGATGTTCCGCGATTTCACGCCCGTCGCCGTGCTCGACTGGGAGATGGCATCGATCGGTCCCCGCGAGATCGACCTGGGCTGGATGATCTACATCCACCGCTTCTTCCAGGACATGGTCGAGGACCTGGGCATGCCCGGTCTGCCCGATGTGCTGCGCCGGGAGGACGTGGCCGCCACCTACCAGGCCCTGACCGGCTACGAACCCCGCGATCTCGACTTCTACACCGCCTATGCCGCCCTCCGGCACGGCATCGTGATGTTCCGGATCACGCGGCGGTCGATCCGCTTCGGCGAGGCGGAGATGCCCGAGGATCCCGACCACGCCATCGCTCACCACGCCCATCTGCGCAGGATGCTCGACGGCGCCTATTGGTAGGGAGGCCGCTTCCGCCGAGCGGCGGATAACCTGCCGGCCTCATGGGTGCTCGGAGTTGGGAGGCTGTCCGCGTGACCGCAGATGACGTCGGAGGCGCGGAGTCAGGTCGTGTGCGGGCGTTTGGCCGATGGGTCGGCAATGTGCTGCTCCCGGCCAGCAATCCTGTTGGCACCGTGTACGGCACACTCGCCGTAGGCGTCCTCTTCGCCGCCGAGAGCACCGAAGCCAATCCCGCGCTCCAGGACGTCGCCGCGGTGGTGGGCACCCTCATGGTCTACTGGCTGGCCCACGCCTATTCCTACGGCCTCGCCTCGCGACTCTCTCCCGACAGCTCCAGCCCGACCCGCGGGGTTTTCCAGGAACTCGGCCGCCAGTGGACGATCGTCAGGGGCGGGCTCACCGAGATCCTGGTGTTCCTCATCGCCCTGGCTTTCGGAGCGTCATCCCACAGGGCCACCATCGCTGCACTGATCTCGTCGATCGTCCTGCTCCTCGTGTTCGAGGCCATCGCCGCCATCCGCGGCCGACTGGGAGGAAGGGCGCTCGCCGGTCAGATCGCTGCGTGCCTCCTCATGTGCGCCGGCATCCTGGCCATCAAGTTCATACTGTGATCCCCGGCCGCCGCCGGCCACCTGGTACCCAAGGTGTACCCCTTGCCTCCGGTGAACCTGGTGGGCGGCGGATCGTTCATGGGGATCGATGCTCCTCCCGCCGGTGGCCGGCCGACAGCTCAGCCAGCTTGTCGGGGTCGAGCTGACCGGCCGACGCCGTCGCCACCTTCGCCGGCGTGACCGCCCGGATCGTCGCCGTCCTCCGGCCGCCCTCGAGGACGGCCCGCTCGCCCAGTACGGCACCCGGCCCGAGTTCGGCGAGCGGCTCGCCGTCGACTTCGACCGTGACGATGCCGTCGAGCAGGACGTACAGCTCGCCTCCCGGGTCGCCCTGCTTGACGAGGGTGTGTCCCGCCGCCAGCCGAATGATGCGGGGTGCCGTGCCGGCACGCATGATGGTCCGCGACAGCTCGCGCTCGAGTGCAGTCTCGGCCATGGCCACGACCGGCGGGGAGTTCTCAGCGCCCCACGGGGTCTCGGCGTTGACATCCTCGTAGTACCAGGTCTCGAAGTCGATGAGCCCGGTCTTGGTGGACAAGCGCCGGTCGTGGCCGTAGACCCAGTGCCGTGGGAAGGGACTGGCCGCCGCCAGCCGGCCTTCCGATCGGCCGTCGGCATGGAGGGTCAGGGTTAGCGTCGACCAGGCCACGGGCGGGACCAAGCGAACGAACGGCCTCTTCCGGATCCGCCGGGGTGCAGGCAGGGCCGCCCGGCCCCCTGCCGTCTGCTCGAACCGAATGGAGGCTTCGCCGATGCGCGGCGCCGGCCGGATGTCGGGGAAGGGCACCGCCTCGAAGGCGATGCTCCGGGAGCCCAATCGAAGCGTCGAGGACCCGATCCACCCACGTCCCTCCTGACCGTGGGCCACGATGCGCCCGTCCTCGACCTCGATCCAGGCCCACAGCTCGTTGGCGAAGCGGAACCGGTCCGAGCGCCGCAGCTCCTCCAGCTCCTCCAGAACATCGGGTGGCGGCGCGTCGTAGTGCGAGAGGCCCACGTCGAACGCCACTCTGGTCAGCCCGGCCACGGCCTCCGAAGGGATCCACGAGAGAGAGGTGACCGAGGACTCGATGCGTGCCTGCACTGCCCCCTCCCACCGTCGTCCGACGTCGGCCCGTTTCATGCCGACCACTGCGAGGATCGCGCCGATCGCTGCGCGTGGCAAGTGGTCGGGTGCCGACCAAAGCTGGACTAGGCCGGTCTGGACTAGGC
This sequence comes from uncultured Acidimicrobiaceae bacterium, assembly GCA_963781305.1. Taxonomy (GTDB): domain Bacteria; phylum Actinomycetota; class Acidimicrobiia; order Acidimicrobiales; family RAAP-2; genus DASXMT01. Next base: position 798,678 of record CAWAFL010000001.1, on the reverse strand, counting down.
CGGTCTGGACTAGGCCGGTCTGGACTAGGCCGGTCTGGACTAGGCCGGTCTGGACTAGGCCGGTCTGGACTAGGCCGGTAAGGCCTCGGCCTTGTCCGATGCCGGCGGGGGTGCATGGCGGTACCGCCGCTTGAAGATGGCATAGGCCACGGGCCCGGAGAACATCGGGAGCCAGTAGGAGACGAGTCTGTAGGCCAGCGTGGCCAGCACGGCGTCGCCCGAGTTGACCCCGGCCAGGACCAAGAACCCACTCAGGCTGGCCTCGACGATGCCCAGCCCTCCTGGGGTGATCGGGATCATGCCGATGATGCCGGTGACGGCGTAGGCAATCAGGACCAGGGCCGGACTCGGTCGGCTGCCCACCGCCCGTAGGCAGCAGAGCAGGCACAAGAAGTCGAACACCAGACGACCGGCGGAGAGCAGGATGGCCTTCCACCACTGCTGCCCAAGCACCCCGCGGATGAGATCGCGCTGCTTGAGGAGCTGACCCTCCAGTCCGGTCAACGGTGCTCGATGGCGCAGGATGACGCGATTGCGAACCCATTGGACGGCCCGTCCGACGAGTTGAAGGGGCCGGTCGGAGAGCAGGACGGCGGCACTGAAGCCGGCAAGGAAGACAAACCCGACGATGCCCAGCAGCGCGGCGTCGAACAGGCTGTGGTTGATCGGCGTGCCGAAGAGGATGGCGGGGAGTGCGAACACCGGGAGGGCCAGCAACCCGGCCACGCCGAGGAGCGAGAAGGCGGTGAGCCCGCCGACCGCCTCTCCGGCATCCATGCCGCTCGTGGCCAACATCCGGAATTGCACGGCTGCGCCCGCTGCCGCTCCACCGGGCATGATCAGGCTGATGGCGTTGCCGGCCAATTGGGCCGTGACCACTGGGAACCAGGCCTTGGTCCGCAGCGCGATCCGCTGGAGCGCGAAGGTGCAGGCGAAGTGGGCCGCCTGGGCGACCACGGCGGCTCCCAGCCAGATGAAGTCGACGCTGGCCAGTTGGGGAAACGAGGTGAAGACGGCGATGATCTTCGGCGCCACGAAATACAGGGCCACGCCGGCAATGACGACGACGATGGCCCGCTTGACCACTGCCTTCCACGAGAGAAGGCGCGGCTCGTCGGGGCCCTGACTGCCCGTAGAAGCGGCCTGGTCAGACGGCTTCGGGACCACGCTCACGAATGGCTGCAGTCACTGCGGACACGTTCAACCATGTCTCCCGGTCGGTCACTCCGTCAACTCGTTCGGTGGTGCTGTTAGGGCGCCCGGCCAGGCAGCGGCCGGATCTCGTAGGCGCAGACGTGCGCCCCGTCGAGGATGTGCGAGACCCGGGCCACCTCCGTACCGGGAAGGGCGTCCCGGATAAAGGCGATCTCGCTGCGGCACGCCTGGCGAAATCCCGATGCCACCGAGAGGATGGCGCAGTTGTGCTCGACGATCCTCCATCCGCTGTCCCAGGGCTCCACGTCGGCCAGGTACCCGTCCTCGTCGAGGATGCGGGCCAGCTCGTGGACCTGTTCGTCCAGGTTCATTCCGGCCAGCCGGGGGCGGGCGTCGTCGAGTCGGCGCTGGCGACGCTGCTCGAAGAGGTCATCGACCCGGTCGCTGGTGGGACCGCCCAGGTAGCCGAGAAGCTCGGTGGTGAGGTCTCCATAGCGCTTGGGAAAGAGGTTCTCGGCCGTCGCGGTGAGCTCGTAGCGGTGGGCCGGACGCCCGCGGCCCTCGGCTTGGCGGTGATGGGTCACCAGCCCGTCGTCGGTCAGGCGCAGGAGCTGCTGGCGGACAGCGGCCACGGTGATGCCCAGCTCACGGGCCAGGTCCCCGGCTTCCTCGCCGCCATGGCGTTTGAGGGAGGTGAGGATGGCCCGCCGGGTGGACGGCATGGTGGCGAGCGGTGGCTCGAGGGCGTGCTCCAGCTCGGTCACCGGAGCACCAGGTGGACGTCACCGAACTCGTGCCACAGGTAGCCGCGTTCGAGGGCCATGGCGTAGGACCGCTCCAGCAGGTCCCGGCCGGCCACGGCCTCGAGCATGGCCAGGTGCGAGGCCTCCGGCTCGTGCCACCCGGTGAGCAACCCGTCCAGGGAGCGTATGGTCCGGTCGGGAGTGATGATGGTGTCGGTCCAACCATCGGCGGGGTGCACCGCCCCATGTTCGTCCACCACCGACTCCAGCGCCCGCACCACCGTCGTCCCCACGGCGATGACCCGGCCGCCGTCGTGTCGGGTCTGGTTGACCCGGCTGGCCGTCGTGGCCGGGACCCGGTAGTACTCGGGATAGGGGGGTTCCGACGCCTCGAGGGACGCCACCCCGGTGTGGAGCACGATGGGGCTCACGGCGATACCAGCGGCCACCAGCCTGGTCAGCATCTCGGCGGTGAATGGCCGACCGGCGCTGGGCATCTCGGCCGATCCGGGCTCGGTGGCGTACACGTTCTGGTAGGCCGAGATGGGCCAGCTTCCCTGGACGTAGCCGTAGCGGATGGGTCGCCCGTGGGCGCTGAGGTAGGTGTGCAGCCGGCCGGGAATGTCGAGCTTCGCCACCCACAGGCGAACGCCGGCCGGGTGCTCGGCGTAGGGAGCCAGCAACACGGCCCGTCCACCGGCCGGCAGGTCGATCGATTCACCGGCGGAGGCGTCGAAGACCGGTTGACCGGCCCGCCTCACCTCCACCGTCCACAGTCCGGCGGGGAGCTGGGTGGAAAGGTGCACGTCGATGTTCCGGCCCCCACTGTCGTGGCCGGAGATCTCGGCGGCCAAGGTTCCCGAGGTGTTGATGATGACCAGGTCGCCCTGACGCAGCATGTGGGGGAGCTCGGTGAAAGTGGTGTCGACCAGAGACCCGTCGGCCCGGTCGGCCACGAGCATCCGGACCGCGTCCCGGGTGAGCCCACGGGACTCGGGTGGACCTGAGGCCTCCAGCTCGGGTGGGAGCTCGAAGACGGGCAGTCCGCAGAGCCGTCGGTCGGCGACGGCGGTCATTGTGCACCGCCGGCAGGTGCCGCCTGCAGGTCGGCAGCTCGATACCGCCCACTGGGTCGGTCACCGCCAATCAGGTCGAGCAGTGCGGGGACGACCGTCGCCGGATCAGGTCGGTCGGAGATGTCCTCTCCGGGAAACGCGTCCTGGTGCATCTGCGTCCGCATGTCGCCCGGATCGAACGCCCACACCCGCAGGCTCGGGTGCTCTGCGGCCAACACCGCGCTGAGATGGTCGAGTGCGGCCTTGGAGGATCCGTAGGCACCCCACCCCTCATATGCCTCCACGGCTGCATCGGAGGTCACGTTGACGACCCTTGGATCGGGCGAGGCGGCCAGGGTGGCCATTGCCTCTTGGAGAAGCGCTAGGGGAGCGACGACGTTGACGTCGAAGACCTGGCGCAGTGAAGGCAGGGGGACGGAGTCGAGACGGGGCAAGGGGGAAGGCCCGAGGGTGCTGGCATTGTTCACCACCAGATCCAGTCCGCCCTTCGCCCGGGCCGCGGCCACCAGCTGTCGTCGGTGTTCGGGGTCAGTCACGTCCCCGACCACAGTGACCAGCTCGGCGCCAGTTGTGCTCCGGGTACGGATCGCCGCTGCCTCGGACAGCTGGACCCCGTTCCGGGCGTCGACGATGACAGACCATCCTGCGTCGACCAGGCCAGCGGCCAACGCCGCACCCAGACCCCGAGATGCTCCGGTAACGATTGCCGTGGCCATGAGCCCGACCTCCTGGTGATCTCCTACGCAGAGATCGCACCCGGATTAAAGGAAGGAGAAGCAATCTTTATTCCGAATTACGGACATTCCGAGGTCGCGGCCCTTGTCCTGGCCCCGTGTTCTTTGTAACTATTGGGGTTCATGAGGTTGGTGAGGTTGATGAGGTCAACATCGACAACGTGGCAGACGAGGCATCGGGTGTGGCTCACGGGCGTGGCCTGTGGTCTCGTCGGCGCCCTGGCCACCGTCGGCCTCATGGCAGGAACCCCCGCCCGGGCCACGTCGGTGCAGGTCGCGCCGGGTCAGACGTTGGGAGGGATCGCCGCCACCTATGGCACCACTGTTTCGGCTCTGGCGGCCGCCAACGGCATGGTCAATCCGAACCTGGTGTTGGCCGGCGCAACCCTGCTGATCCCCTCGGGACCGGACGCACCCACTGTGGCGACGACCCAGCCGACCACTATCGTCGTGGCCCCCGGTGACAGCCTGTCGTCCATCGCCGTTCACTACGGGACAACGGTCGCCGCGCTGGTGCAGCTCAATGGGATCACGGATCCGGACTACGTCGAGGCCGGATCCCAGTTGATCGTCGATTCGTCCACCCCTGCCACAGGAACGGCCAGCACGGCATCGACCACGTCGAGTACATCGACCGGTGGGGCCCTGCCCGCCCAGGTGCTGGCTCACCCAGACCGTGTGCAGCTCCAGCCGGTGTTCCACCAGTGGGCGGGTGCGTTCGGGGTGCCGGTAAGCCTCCTCGAGGCCATGTGCTGGTGGGAGTCGGGTTGGCAGGCCGACGTGGTGTCCAGCACCGGCGCCGTCGGTATCTGCCAGCTCGAGCCGCAGACCGTGAGCATTCTTCGCATCCGGATTGGCGACCCGACCCTCGACGCCACGGTCCCCGCTGACAACATCGAGATGTCAGCTGCGTTGCTCCACGACCTGTTGGTGGAGACCGGGGGCAGCGAAAGCCTGGCCCTCGCCTCGTACTACCAGGGGTTCGCGTCGGTGACCCAGAGCGGGATGTTCGCGTCGACGGCGCAGTACGTGCAGGGCATCTTGTCCTCGATGGCCGGCTTCTCCTAAGCCACCATCCGCACCGCCGGCGGCGTCCACTCGGCGTCGAGGACCGAGCGGCCGGGCCCATAGGCCCGAAATACCAGGCAAAACCGGCCTTCGGGCGCCGGCAACCAGTTGAGCACCCCTTCGTCATCGGGCCGCTCATGCTGCAGCACGAGGGTCATGGCCCCTTCGCCGTCGGTCCGGAGCCACGGTGTGCGGTCCCCGACCGAGTAGCGGTCGATGCGCTTCTCGGCCAGGTCGCAATCGAGCCCATACATGGTCACCGACCAGAACTGACCCGCATCGGAGAGCTCGGCCGGACGGAACTGGAGCTCATAGCGACGAGAACCGTCCAGGGCTGCCCCGCCGACGTGCCGGTATGTCGTGGAGAAGATGTTCTCCTCCATCTCCGTGGCCACCAGGCCCATCTGGGTGACCAGTGCCGGTAGCGCGGCGTCCTCCCCGGCTCGGCCCTCGGAGATCGGAGGGACTTCCCACGTGGTCAACGGGCGGAATCCGGGCCGATCCGACACGCCGCCGGCAGTGCTGGCCCGGACAGTGGCGTTCGTTCCGGTCGATCCGGCTGCGTTCTTTCTGACGTCACGCACGGGATTCCACATCGGCCCTCCTCAGGGGGGGTTTGAGGAAACTTAGTCGGGTGTATAACTCCTACGGTCAGGGTAAAGAGTTGAAGAGAGTTAGTCAAGTGGATAAGATGCTTGTGTCGTCAATGAGTGAGGAATAGCCGATGTCGTCTGGAACCGGCCCGAAACGAGCAGCAGTTGGCCGGCAGGACCCCCCTCAGCCCTCGCTCGCCCCGCCCCTGGATCGCCCCACGGTTTCGACCTGACATGGCCTTCGTCGATCGAACCGAACGCGGGGAGGACGAGGACGTGGAGCAGGGAACGGTCCCCGTCGATGGCCCGGGGACCGACGCCCACCGGTCCTACGACAGGGCGGCCACCGAGGCCGCTCTCATCGAGGCGGCAACGCAGCTGTTCGATCGGCGGAACCCGGGATCAGTGTCGGTCCGGGAGATCGCCAGGCTGGCCGGGGTGAACCACGGGCTGGTCCATCACTACTTCGGGTCGAAGCAGGCCCTGGTCCAGGCGGTGCTCGACGACCTGTCCAGCAAGGCCAGGACTTCGCTGGCTGCCGGAACGGCCATGGACCAGGACAGCCCGGTGCTCACCTACACCAGGATCCTGGGACGGGTCATGCTGGAGGAGTCGGACCTGACGCCCCTGCCCGCAAACCACCCCATCTTGGTACAGCTGGCGTCACTGGCTCGAGACGTCGGCGGATTGGATGAACGCTCGGCCCGGATCCGGGCCAGCCAGGGGGCGGCGTTGGCCATGGGCTGGCTGCTCTTCGAGCCGCTCCTCATCGAGTCGAGCGGGCTTCAGGACGAGGATCCCGCGTTCCTTCGGGACCAGCTGCGGGTCATGATGGCCCACATGGCCGTGCCCATCACCGAGGAAGGCTGAGCCGAAGAAGCAGGAAGGGGGGCCGTTCAGGCGACCTCAGCCCAGTGGGACGAGCGGCGCCAGCTGGGCGGCGGTCGGCTCACTGCAGCAGAACCAGGGCTCGGTGAGACGGGCCCGGTGTTCCGGCCGGGGCCCACTCGAAATGGCGCCCGCCGGCGACGAACGGGCGGTCGAGTGCTCCGAACGGTGTCGGATCAGCCCGTCGATCTCCCGGAACGTCTCGGCCCCGTCCTGATCGACCCGTGCTTCGACCAGAGCAGCCAGCTCTTCTTGCAGGTGATCGACTGAGGGGTCGGGATGGGTCCACGTCCAACCCAGGCGATCGGGGTCGTACGATCCGAGGTGGGGAGTCATCTCCCCACGGTCGAGCAGCAACGAGCCCTCGGGCAACAAGAGCCGCACGGTGTACTGCACCGGATCGACATTGGGCACGAGATCGTGGTCCACGACGAAGTCGACCAGGTCCACCAAATCCTGGATCGTCGTCCAGGGGGTGAACGGCAGCCATGACGGGCGAACCTCGATGCCATGGCGCCGAAGGAGCACGATCGCCGCTGACGCGTCGGCCACGGTGTGGCCCTTGTCGAGGGTGGCGAGCGTGGTGTCGTTGACCGACTCGAAGGCGGACACCACGAACGTGCAGCCGGCATCGGCCAGGTCGGGGAGGGCTTCGCCGTGCCTGAGGATGTGTTCCACCTTGGTGGTGCAATCGAAGGTCAGGTGAGGATGTCGTTCGTGCACTGCGGCCACGACCCGACGGGCGTGGAGCGGGGCATTGAGGAAGTCGGGATCGGCAAACGACACGTGCCCGGCGCCGGCCGCCACCAACTGGTCGACATCGGCCACCACTGCGGCCACGTCAACGGGCCGGACCCGGCCGTCGTAGATGACCGGCACCGGGCAGTGCCGGCAGCGATGGGAACAGCCCCGGCTGGCCTCGACGGAGCCGACCAGCCGCTCCTCACCGTTGACGGCCAACCGCGTGTACCGGTCCAGGGGTGGGAGCAGATGGCGTGACGGCACCCGCGCTCCCGACCGTGTCAGCTGGACGGTCGGGCCGGGATCGTTGCCGGCCGCCCAGGCCAGCAGGCCGGGTTCGTACTCCCCGGCGATCACGGCGTCAGCCGTTGACCTGACGGTGAGATCCCGGCTGACCGGCGCGTACAGGCCGTAGAAGCACAGTGGCGTCTCGGGTCGCCGGGCCCGGATCGTCTCGGCCACCCGGAGGGCCAGGCGCATGGCCGTGTGCATCGGTACTGAGAAGGCGATCCGGTCGGCCCAGTCAACGCTGGCTGCGTCGAGCGGGTCGAGGGCGACATCGACGCAGCGGACGTCGTGACCGGCGGCCAGCAGTGCGGCAGCCGGCATGGCCACGTGCAACGGCTGATGACCGAGCTCATAGGTCGAAACCAGAAGGATCCGCACCGGAGCGAGCCTACCGGTTGGGTTGGGGCGGCGGTCAGCGAAGGTGTACCTCGATACAGGCCTCGGCATGGCGGAGCGCCTCGACGACATCGTCCGGGGTGCCGGCCCGAGCAAAGATGAAGCCCAGGTATCGATCTCCCTCGGGCAGGGGAACCACGGGGCGCCCCGGCGGGATGCTGATCTCGAGACCCACCACTCCGTCGACGGCGAGGGCGCGGTCCTGGCCCGTCACCTCGTCGATCACGCCTCCGGCCGTGATCGGCAACATCATGACCCCTGAGGCCGGGTCTTCCCGGGTCAGGCCGTCGAGTCCCATCCCCAACGCCTCACGGATGATGATCTCTTCGAGGCTGGCACCGGACCCGAACCGCAACGAGCGACCGCACAGGCCGCCGATGGATCGACCGGCGAGCTCCAGCATCGTCGTCTGGCCGGCGGGGCTGACGCGCGCCTCGGCGTGCACTGGCCCTTCGCTCAGTCCCAAAGCCGTTGCCGCCAGGGCCACCAAGGCCTCGAGGGCGGCCTGGACGGACGACGGCTGGCGCGAGGGCGTGACGTAGATGGTCTCTTCGAAAAAGGGACCGTCCAGGGGATCGGGCTTGTCGAACACGGCCAGGACCTCGAGCTCGCCATCGTGGAGCAGACCCTCCACGGCGACTTCGTCCCCGGACACGTAGCCCTCCACCAAGAGGGGCTCGTGGTCGTTCCCGATGATGGTGCGCACCCGGGACTCGGCCGCTTCGGCCTGGCCGGCGTCGTCGAAGCGGATGACCCCCTGGCTGGCCGATCTCGAGATGGGCTTGACCACACAGGGATACCCGATGTCCGAGGCCGCGGCGGCGATACGGTCGCCGGGCGCCACGATGCGATAGGGGGGTTGGGGGATCGACGCCGCGCCCAACCGTTGCCGCATGACGGCCTTGTCCCTGGTACTGGCCACCGCATCGGGCGGGCTGTGACGGAGCCCCAGTTGTTTGGCGGCCATGGCCGCGATCACCACCCCCTGGTCGTCGACGGCCAGGACGGCGTCGATCGGGGTCCGTTCGTGCAGGTCGGCGATGGCCCGCACGGCGGCGGTCGGGTCGGCCAGCGGTACGACGACGGCCCGGTCGCCCATGGCGGCGGCCAGGGCCTGGCGGTGCTCGGACCCCACCACCACGTCGACGCCCAGGCGGTCGGCGGCGGCGATGAAGTCCGATGCCCGGTAGGTGGTGGTGGGAAGCAACAAGAGGATCCTGGGCACCGCTCTATACTGCCTGGTACACGCAACACCGATGCGAGGGCACCATGACCGATACAGACGCAGACGGCGGAAGTCCCGTTCTGAGGGCAACCGACGCAGCCTTGGCCATGGTGTTGGACCTCCGGGCCGCTGAGGAGGAGGGTGATGCGCTCGCCCTCTGGGTCGAGGTGTCCGGAACGAGCGGCGACGCCTACGCCTACGACATGTACTTCCAGGCCACCGCCGATGCCTCACCGGAGGACTGGAGTGCCGAGCGGGGGGGCCTCGCCCTGGTGGTTCCGGCTGGCAGCGTGGGCAAGATGCGCGGCGCCACCCTTGACGTCAATCCCGATGTGAACCTGGGCGGGATGGTCATCCAGAACCCGAACCGCCCGCCGCTCCCGCCCGGGCCCAGCCCGGCCATGGCCGGACCTCCGGCCGATCTCAGCGGGGACGTCGCCCAGCGGGTGCTTCAGGTCTTGGAGCAGCAGATCAACCCGGGCATCGCCGCCCATGGGGGTCGCGCCGATCTCGTGGCCGTGGAGGACGACGCCGCCTACCTCCGGCTGAGCGGAGGCTGCGCCGGCTGTGGGATGGCAGCTGTCACCTTGAGTCAGGGCATCGAGGTGGCCCTGCGCGACTCGGTGCCCGAGATCGTCCGGGTGATCGACGTCACCGACCACGCCGCCGGAACCAATCCGTACTACGAGGCAGCCAAGAAATAGTCCCGGGCGGTCCTCGCCGTCGTTCAGACCGGAAGGAAGCGTCGGGCGTCTTCGGCCGCGTAGGAGGCCACGATTCCATCGGTTGCTGCCGTCGCCTCGATCTGCCTGATCACCTCGCCCAGCCTGGGGGCCGGTATGGCGCAGGTCATGTCCCTGCTCGACATGTTGGTGCGGGTGCGGCTGAGCATGCAGCCCACGCTGGCCGCCACCTCACCCTCTTCCTTGGCCACGGCGATGATGTGGCACTGAGGCTTTCCCTCGATGCGGAGGTTGGGCAACGCGTCGGAGAGCACCATGAGCTGCTTCCCGTTCACGCGGATCAGGACCACGTCCGGATCGATCGGTGACTCGGCCAACGGGCCGTACGTCACCGTTTCGGGCTTGTCGGCGACGACGGGAATGTCGGGGACCATCTCCATGGTCACCCAGCCCGATTCCAACAGGGCGGCCACGTCGGAACGCCCGGCTGCCTCGTCCAACGTCACGAAGCCATGGGTAAGGCTGCCGACGCTGCAGTTGCCGTGATCGGCGGCAACCGTGGTGAATGTCCGGTCGAGCGCCTTGGTCCAAAAAACGCACCCGGCCGGCACCCGGCCGGTACGCCCGTCCGGCGTGGGTTCGGGCATGGGAGCGTCGAAGGGGGCCACGCCCTGGGGAGCCGACTCCGAGAACGTGATGGCGATAGGAGGCACATCCAGTTGGAGGGCGGTAGTGAGGGCAGAGGCGGCGTCGGACCAGGGAGATGATTGGGGCATGGGTGCAGTCTGTACCAACCGGCGTCGCCGGGCAACGTGTTCGACGTCAGCTACGGCTATCGGTCGTCGTCGTCGACCTCGAGGGTTCTCTGATCGAGCCAGTCGGCCTCGTCCACCTCTGGGTGGTCGCCGGCCGGCTCGCGCAACCTGACCTCTTCGACTTCTACCGGGATGGTCTGTTCGATCCGGTCCGCTTCGGGTACCTCGTGGTCTGCCGACAACAGGCTCGGGCCGAGGTCCAACGGGACCTCGTCGGCCGGAGTGGCTTGTTCGATCCGGTCCGCTTCGGGGACCTCGTCGTCCGCCGACAGCCGGCGGGCATCGAGGTCCGAGGGACGCTGTTCCGCCTGGCGTGGCATCTCTGGGTTCTCCATGTCGGAACCCCTACCCCGATCCCGCCGATCATGAACGCAAGGTGGCAGCGTGGAGGTGGCAAGCTCGTGGGATGAGAAGGGTAGTGGGATGAGCAGGTGGAGCATTCCCATGGGCGTCGAACATGGCTGACCATGATCCAGGCGCCCCCTCCGTCAAATTCCGGGCCGTCCGCCTCCTCCTGCGCCATGTGGTCAACCCGCCTGTCCGGGCTTTGGCCGAACGGGACCTTGTTCCCAAGCGCGTCGCCCTCCTCGAGACCACGGGACGTCGGTCGGGCAAGGCACGCCATACCCCGGTCGGAAACGGACAGACCGACGGCACGTTCTGGATCGTGGCCGAGCACGGCCACCACGCTGACTATGTTCGCAACATCGAGGCCCACCCCCAGGTCCGGGTCAAAATCGGCCACCGCTGGCACGAGGGAACGGCCCACGTCCTCGACGGCGACGACCCGATCGCTCGGCAGAAATTGCTGGACCCGCTGAACGCCAGGATGGTCAGGACCATGGGGACGGCACTGCTCACGGTACGCATCGACCTGGACGCCGAAGCGTCGGGGCAGTGAGCGAACCGACCCACGACTGGCACTGCTGGGACCTGGCCAAAGCGGCATCGGCCCACTATGCGGGGGACAAGAGTCTGCACGCCCGGGCCCAGCATGCCCATGAGATCTATCAATCCTCCACAATGTCGGCGTTGCTCGCTGCCGTGTACGAGGGCACGGTCTCCTATGGAGAGATCGCGCGCCACGGCGACTTCGGCGTGGGAACGTTCAATGGTCTCGACGGCGAGATGCTCGCCGTGGACGGAGCGTTCTTCCACCTGCACTCGGACGGCACAGCGTCGGTTGTCGACCCCTCCGATCTGACCCCGTTCGCAGTGGTGACCTTCTTTCGCGGTGATGCCCGTCGCCCCATCGACCAGGTGACCAGTCGCCAGGAGCTCGAGACGATCATCGACGAGCTCGTGCCCGGCCAGAACAGCTTCTACCCCATCCGGGTCGAGGGACGATTTCGACACGTCGTCACCCGGACGGCGGCTCGCCAACGTGCCCCCTACCGCCCCCTGGTGGACGCCACCGCCGATCAAGTGGTCTCCAGGTTCTCCGATGTCAACGGAACGCTGGTCGGGTTTCGGGCCCCCGACTACGCCCAGGGGATCACGGTGGCCGGCTATCACCTTCATTTCATCGACGCGGCCCGCCGGTCGGGTGGCCATGTCTTCGATTTCGTGCTGGAGTCGGGCACTCTCTTGCTGGACGAGGATGTCGACCTGCATGTGGAGCTCTCCGAGACTGCCGCTCTCGTCGGGGCGCGGCTCGCCGGCCATGACCTCGACGCCGAGATCACCGCGGCCGAGGGCCCGCGACCGGGATAGTCCCCGCCTTCTCACCCCGTTTGAGAGGCGCAGCCCCCCTTGATGGGTGCAGGGCCTTGACCGCACGGGAACGCGGGCCCCACACTTGGGCCGTGGCCCGGGGGGCCGGCCGGGAGGCGATATGGGCACATGGAGCAGGGACGAGCTGGAGTCGGCGTTCGAGCAGTACCAGGAGGTGGCCGCGGTTGCCGGTCGAACCGGTGACTGGAAGGCCTGGGCCGACCAGTTCACCGACGACGCCGTTTACATCGAGCACCACTACGGCACGTTCAACGGGCGAGAGGCCATCAGCGCCTGGATCAGCTCGTGCATGTCGGAATATCCGGGCAACGCCATGCCCGAGTTCCCCATCGAGTGGTACATGATCGACGAGGATCGAGGCTGGGTCGTCTGCCAGGTGTGGAATCGCATGAAGGACCCAGGCGATGGCTCGACCCACCAGGCGTACAACTTCACCCTGCTCAAGTACGCCGGCGACGGTCGCTGGTCCTACGAGGAGGACGTCTACAACCCGATGCGCTTCGGGGCCATGGTGGCGGGATGGGAAGCGGCCAAAGAAGCGGCGTCTTCACCGGGATAGGCGCTGGAGTGGCCGAACGGTCGAGGCCGACGGCGCACCGCTCAGTCGGGGGGAAGGGACGTCCGGGGTCGGAGTTGGTCTCCGGTGGGTGGATCACCGAAGAACTGGAAGTACATCTGCTGGGTACCGTAGGCGACCAGCGCACGCCGGCCTGGGTCCCACAGCTCGAGCTCGATGGACGCATACCCCTGGCCAGCATGACGGGCCCGCCCACGGGCCAGGAGCCAACCAGCGGACGCCGTCCCGACCACGTGCACGGTCAGGTCGGCGCTGGGCCCGAACCACTCGACGTCGCTACCGCCCATGCGCTCACCCACCGAGCCGGGCATGGTGTCGCACAGGACGACCAGGGCTAAGGGGTCGAGGCGTCCCTGCACATCGGCCGGAGGTTCATCGAAGCGGTACCAGCCAACCGTTTCCGATGTGGTGGGCAGCCATCGGTCCCAGGGGGCATGACCGACGGCGGCACGGCCTTCCACCCTGGTCCAAAAGGGTGAGGCGGCGATGCGCCGCTCGGGTACGCCCTCGGGTGGGGGGTCGCGGAACGACGGGCATGCCTCGGGAGCCGGTACTTCGGGGAAGCTCACATCGGTGAACTCGAATCCCGGTCGTGCCGCCCCGAACACGGCCAGAGCAGTGAGGCCGGCGTCGGCGCCCACGTTGCGAACGGTGGCTGACAGTTGGGAGAGCGACCGACCCCGACGAAGGACGGTGACGTCCACCTCGACCGGGCCCGGTCCCACCGGTCCGGCGAACACGGCGGAGATCGACCGGAGCACCTGATCCTCGCGGCCGAGGTGGGCAGCCATGGCCCTCGCCCCGACGGCCGCCACCACACCGCCCTGGGGCACCTGGGCAACCACCCAGTCGCCACTCAGCTCCAGCCGATACCGGCCCGACTTCGACGGGTCGGGAACCACCGTGGTCTCCCGAACGAATGCGCTTCCCGACCCCTTCATGGGGTGACCACCACCGCCGGTCGTGTCTTTGATGCGGCATTCCAGGCCCCCGAGGAGGGCGTCCACACCCGGCCGTCGAACGTGACCGAGGTCAGGTGGTAGTTGTAGGCGTGGGCCACGGCCCACGCTGCCACCTGCCAGCCGCGCTTCGTACTCACGGGCACGCCGAAGGCGGGGCTGCCCAATTCCGTGGTGACTGCGCTGGTCAAGGTCGATGTCAACGGGGCGTGGCCGCCGAAGCCGTCGAGATGGCACGCCATGCCTTGGGGCTCTTCGCCGGTCAGCGCCCTGGCCAGCGATCGTGCCTCGGGAGCCCACTGGGCATAGGCATCGGGTGACGCGCTGTGCTGGACCATCTGTGCCGCCTCGGTCACCGGCATGGTCTCCCATCCGGGGACCTGCACGAGGTGATCGTAAAAGGCGGTGGCGGCATAGACCGGATTCTCGATCTGGGCAGGTGTGCCCCAACCCTCGGATGGGCGCTGTTGGAAGAGCCCGACCGAATCCAGGTCGCCGTAGGTGAGGTTCTCGAGCTGGCTCTCTTGGTACGCGGTGGCCAGGGCCACGGTCACGGCATGATCGGGCAGACCCATTTGCATGGCAACTGCAGCGATGATCGACGCGTTCTGGGCCTGATCGGGCACGAGGACATACACGTTGGCGGTGCCCGACTTGGTCGTCGTGCCGGTGGCAACGGTGCACACTGATTCGAATTGTGCCGGGGGCTGGGGTTTGAGGCTGATCACAGCCACCACTGCGCCGACGGCGCCCAGCACGACCACGAGGCCGACGACGAAAAGGGTGCGACGCCGTGCTCGACGCTGCGCTCGACTCAGACGCAAACCGGGCCTCTCGTCTCCATGATCCGGGCCACCCTACCGGCCACCGTGCCTGCGTTGCTGTCACCGTGGCCGCTGCGGCCCGGGCAGAGGGTGTCGCCTGGTCCGATCAGGTCGGGGTGGTCACGACAAATTGGCGCGGGCCAGAATGCGCCCGTCGGGGGCGATGAGTTCGGCCTTTTGCACCGACTTGGCTGCAACCGGAAGGGGAGCACCCCACGACGCCTGGTGTCCGGCCACGGTTGGGAACGACCCGATGGTGTGGGTGGTCCCATCGGTCGACGTGATCGCGCATCGTACGCGACCGGTCCAGGACGGGGAGCTGACCGTCATGAACAGCCACGACGGAGAGCCGGCCCAACCGGGATAGACAGACACGTTCCCGTTCGACTGCCCGCCTGGCGTCACGAGGGTTGCCTCGGCCACGTAGCCCTTGGGTGAGCCTATGGCGTTCACCACCCGAGACCCGGCGGCCGAGTGCACGACCCAGCCGATGCCGAACGCCAGGACAATCACGGCCGCGGCGGCCGAGACAAGGAGCGAGCGGCGCCAACCACGGTGGATGGTGGGGATGGAGCGGGGTACCTGGAGTTGGCTGAGCACCCGGGCTTCGAAACCGATGGGCGGTTCCGCCTCGGGGGCGACGTGCACCAGGCTGTCGACCACCGCTGTCAGTTGCTCCAGCTCAGCCGTGCAGCTGGCACAGTCGGCCACGTGCTCGAGGACGACAGCCCGTTCCCGCCCGTCGAGCACGCCGACGGCCAGGTCCGACAGCTCAGCCACGTAACGCTGGTGGGGGATCGGTTGCCCTTGCTCGGTCACGACAGCTCCTCTGCGTCGCGCAACGCGGCCCGCAGTTTTGAGAGGCCAGCGCGAATCCGGGTCTTCGCCGTGCCCAGTGGAATGGACTCCGAGGTGCTGATCTCCTCGGCAGTGCGCCCGTAGAGCGCGGCGAGCAGGGTGGCCCGACGTTGCTCCACCGGCAACGCAGCGAGGGCTGTCCGCAGCTCGGGTCCGAGATGCCCGGCGGTGGACACGTCCTCGGCCGAGTCATTCGTCTCGGCCAGGCCGAGCGAGACCAACACCTCCGGATCGGTAGGCACGGCCCGACGCCGGCGGATGGCGTCGATGGCCAGGTTTCGAGTGATGGTGAGTATCCAGCTGGTGACCGATCCCCGACGAGCGTCGAACACGGGAGCATGGCGCCAGGCGCGGAGCAAGGCTTCCTGAGCCACATCTTCAGCGACCCCCGGATCACCCAACATCCCGACTGCCAAGCCGAACACCCGCCTTTGGTAGCGACGGACGAACGCCGCGGCGGCCTGCTCGTCGCCCACGGCCATGCCGGCGATCAGCGCCTCGTCCGACGGGTGCGCGTGGGTCCCGCCGGTCCTCGGTGTCAGCACGGAGCCATTCTGGCCACCACGGAGGTGTCCGGCAACGCGGCGCTCGGTCGCCTCATGGACGGGCATGGGTTCCCTCTGGTTCCCCTCGGCCGAGCCACAGGGCCAAGGTGACGTGGGCGAGCAGCGATCGGGTCCCGGGATCGGTGCCCTGGCCGCTGAGGATGCCGCCGACATCACTTCCGGCGGCGACTCCTCCGGATGATCGGTTCATGCCTGTACTACGGATGATGCCGGCGAAAAGATTGCCCCGTTCCCAGATGGACGTGATCCGAAACGGTGCCGGGCAGCCGTCCCTTGGAGCGTGGCCCGGAGTTCAGTCGCCGCCGTGGTGCGGCCCAAAATCACCACGGTTCCCACCCTGACCCTGGTTGCCCTTCGTGGTCGGAGCGCTTGGCTCCGTGGTTGGGAGGGTCGGAGCTGTTGGCGTCGTGGTGGGCACAGTCGGTGTGGTGGGCTCCGTCCGTGTGGTGGGCTTCGTCGTTGGCACTGTCGGAGCCGTCGCCTTGGTCGTGGGCACCGTTGTGGTGGGTGGCCTCGTCGTGGGCACCGTTGTGGTGGGTGGCGGAGCGAAAGCCACCCAGAGCGTGATGGTGGCGCCCACCTTGACCCGCCCGTTGGGTGTGACGGCGAGGACGGTACCGGCCGGTGAGCTCGACGCCGTCTCCCGCCGTGACGGAAGGAAGCCGAGAAGGGTGATGGACGCGGCCACCTGCGGGTACTGCTGCCCGATCAGTCCGGTCGGGGAGAGGTCGAGGTAGCCGCTCGAGACAGCCAGTGTCACCGTCGACCCGGCGCTCACCCGAGCCCTCGGCCCTGGAATCTGGGTGACAACCAGTCCGGTCGGTTCGTTCCTGTCGACCGGGCGGGTGGAGGCTCGCAGGCCGGCCTTGGTGATGACCGACACCGCGGTGGACACCGGCTGGTGCTGCACCTCTGGGACCGTGATCATCGATGTCCCGCTCGAGGCCCACAACCCGAGGGCCAGGGCCAGAAGGGCTATCCCGGCCAGCACCGCGATCGCTACCCGCCGGCGGTGCCGGCGGGGCTCCGGTAGAGGGGGGCGAGCGTGATCGGGCTGAGTGTGATCGGGCTGAGTGTGATCGGGCCGAGTGTGATCGGGCCGAGTGTGATCGGGCAGGGCCACGGTCGCCCTATTGCCGGCAGGGCCGCCAACCCCGAGGGGTGGGTGTGCCACCGCGGTGGAAGCCTTCGTCGCCCCCACGGCCTCCACGGTCGGGAGCCGGCCGAGTAGATCGGCGAGGGGGGCGAGGGGGCTCGGTGGGACCGTGGGGGCGGTGGGCACCGGCTCGCCGACCAGCTGACCCCGGATGCCTGCGGCGGTGGCGGCCAGTTCGCCGGCTGACCCCGGCCTGCGAGCGGGATCCTTGTCCAAGAGCTGGTACACGACATCCCGCACGGCCGGGGGGACCTCGTTGGGGAGGGGAGGCACGTCGTCTCGGACATGGGCTACGGCCACCGCCATCTGCTCCACACCGGCGAACGGCGTGCGACCGACGAGACACAGATAGGCCACCACGCCGAGGCTGTAGAGGTCGGACGCCGGCGTCGCGGTCAGGCCGCTGAGCTGCTCGGGCGACATGTACGCCACGGTCCCGAGGAGCATCCCCGTCTGGGTGAGGGCCATGGCATCGGCGGCCCGGGCGATGCCGAAGTCGGTGATCTTGATGCTTCCGTCCGGTCGGACGAGCAGGTTTGCCGGCTTGATGTCGCGGTGCACGATCCCACGATCGTGGGCCGCCTGCAGCGCGCCGGCCGTCTGGGCCACCAGGTCCATGGTCCGCGCCGGATCGATGGTCACCTGGCGAGCCAGTAGCGCGCTCAGCGGCTCCCCGGGCACCAGCTCCATGACCAGGTAGGCGGTGTGGATGCCCCCGGCCACCTGCTCGCCGTAGTCGTACACCGTGGCCACGCCGGGGTGAGACAGGCTGGCCGAAGCTCGGGCCTCGGCTCGGAAGCGCAGGCGAAACGATGCGTCGTCACCGAACCCGGGCTTCAAGATCTTGACTGCGACCTGACGGCCCAGGAGCTCGTCGGCGGCCCGCCATACGTCGCCCATCCCCCCGCTGGCGATCGGATCCTCGAGGCGATAGCGACCGCCCACTGCTGGCGCGCCGGGGTCCGTGGTCATCTACAGGGGGCCCGCCCGCCGGATCGGCTCGTCTCGTCCACGGTTATCGATCTTGCCATGTGCCATCTCCGGGAGGCACCGAGCAGCGGTCAGTTCTAGATTGTTCCTCTACCCAGGAGACCGACTTCATGGACGTTGCCCGCACCCCCGACGACCGATTCGCCGTCGTGCCCGACTTTCCCTACCTGCCCCGGTACCACAACGTGGATGATGACGAGGGTGGCTCGTTGCGGGTCGCCTTCATCGACGAGGGACCCGCCGACGCTTCGCCTGTCCTGCTGATCCACGGCGAGCCGTCCTGGTCGTTCCTGTACCGGACCATGATCCCCGGCCTCCTCGAGGCCGGATTTCGTGTCATCGTCCCCGATCTGGTCGGGTTCGGCCGGTCCGATAAGCCCCTGGCCGACGGTGACTACACCTACGCGCGCCACGTCGAGTGGATGCGGGCCCTCCTCTTCGACCACCTCGACCTCCGGGGCCTCACCCTCTTCTGCCAGGACTGGGGCGGCCTGATCGGTCTCCGCCTCGTGGCCGAGCATCCCGACCGCTTCGATCGGGTGTGCGCCGCCAACACCGGGCTGCCCGATGGCAGCCGGCGGCTGCCCGAGGCGTGGTGGCGCTTCTACGAGTTCGTGCAATCCGACCCTGACCTGCCCATCGGCATGCTGGTGTCCTCGGGAGTGATCAACCCCATGCCACCAGAGGTGGTCGGCGCCTACGAGGCGCCCTTTCCCGATGCCTCCTACAAGGCCGGGGCCCGCTCGTTCCCGGGCTTGATCCCCCAGAGTGCCGACGACCCGGCTACGCCGGACAACCAGCGGGCCTGGGAGGTCCTCGAGCAATTCACCAAGCCGTTCCTGTGCGCTTTCAGCGATCAGGATCCCATCACCGCCGGTGGCGACCGGGCGTTCCTCTCGCGCGTTCCCGGGACTACCGGCCAGCCGCACGTCACCGTGCACGGCAGCCACTTCCTCCAAGAGGACTGCGGGCCGGAGCTGGCCAAGGTCCTCGTCGACTGGATCGGCACCTGACCCGTTGCCGCCCGGCTCGGGCCGGCGTGAGCCAGATAGCGTCCCGAGTATGGAATCCTCTGACGAGATCCGGAACCTGCTGGCTACCTACTGCGAGCGCATCGATCGCGGCGACTTCGCCGGCGTGGGCGACCTGTTCAGGAAAGGTGGCCTGGCCGACGAGCACGGCAACGTGTTTGCCACCGGGCCCGAGGCAGTGGCCGACGTCTTTGCCAGGCAGGTCATCCGGTACGACGACGGGACCCCGTCGACCAAGCACCTGGTGGTCAACACGGTGTTCGAGTCCCTGGACGACGCCGAGGCCGTGGCCCGGTCCTCGTATGTCGTTTTCCAGGCGGCGGGTGACGCGCCGCTACGACCGATCATCACCGGTCGCTACCGGGACACGTTCCGGCGCGACACCGAAGGCAGTTGGTGCTTTGCCGAGCGCCGGTTCTTCGTGGACCTCGCCGGAGACCTGAGCCTCCATCTGAGGCCCGAATTCATACCATGACCGCGATCACTGCCAAGGAGCTCCGATGAGCATCGACTTCACTCTCGCCCCCGAGCACGAGGAGATCCGCTCTCGGGTCCGGAGCTTCATCGAGGGCACGGTGATGCCGGCCGTGGCCGGATTCGACCACGAGAACCGCGAGACCTCCCGGAAGGAGTACCTGAAGACCATCTTCGGCCTCCGTGACCAGGCCCGGGCGGCCGGGCTATGGCTGCCCCACATGCCCACAGAGTGGGGAGGCATGGGGTTGGGGCACGTGGCCCTGGCCATGGTGCAGACCGAGTCGGCACGGACGCGGCTTGGGCCGTGGATCCTCAACTGCCAGGCTCCCGATGAGGGCAACATGCACACGTTGCTGCACTGGGGCAGTGACGTCCAAAAGGAGAACTACCTAGGTCGGCTGTGCCGGGGCGAGGCCATGTCCTGCTTCGCCATGACCGAGCCGGAGGTAGCCGGCTCGGACCCCACCCTCATTCGCACCCACGCGTATCCAGACGGAGACGAATGGGTGATCAACGGGCACAAGTGGTTCATCTCCAACGCCCGCCGGTCCAGCTTTGCCATCCTGATTGCTCGGACCGAACCGGACGTTCCTGTCGGTTCCCGGGGAGCCAACACCGCCTTCATCATCGACCTCCCAGCCGTTGGCTGGAATGACGTGCGAGAGGTCGAGACCATGCACGGCTCGACCGGGCACAGCGAGATCGTCATCGAGGACCTCCGCGTGCACGACTCGCAGATATTGGGAGGGCGGGGGAACGGGCACCAGTTGGGCCAGTACCGTCTGGGGCCGGCTCGCCTGGCCCACTGCATGCGCTGGATCGCCCAGGCGGAGACGGCTCTGGACATGATGGTCGATCGGTCACTCAAGCGTTATTCGCATGGCTCGCTCCTGGCCGAGAAGCAGGGCATCCAGTGGCTGATCGCCGACTCGGCCATGGAGCTCTACCAGTGCAAGCTCATGGTCCTGCATGCCGCCTACAAGATCGATCGTGGCGACGACTTCCGGACCGAGGTCTCGATGAGCAAGCACTTCGTGGCCAACAGCCTGAACCGCATCATCGACCGGGCCATCCAGGTCCACGGTGCGCTGGGCTACTCGACCGACACCCCGCTGGCCTCCATGTTGCAGCACGCCCGCTGGGCCCGCCTGGCCGACGGCGCCGACGAGATCCACCAGATGCGCATCGCCGAGCGCACCATCGCCGCCTACCAGGACTCGGGGTCGACGGCAGCCGCCACCGGCGGGTTGCCCTTGTAGCTGCGGTCCGGACGCTCTCGCCCGACGCGGTCAGAGGGCGATGGCCGGGTGGCGGTCGTCCCACGGCCGGGCCACCTCGAGCTGCGAGGCCAACCGGAACAGCAGGTCCTCCCGTCCATAGTGGGCGACCAGTTGGACACCCACCGGCAGCCCGCTGTCGGTCCACCACAGGGGCAGCGAGACGGCGGGCTGGCCCGACGCGTCGAAGGGAAGGGCGAAGCCCGACATCGCCGACCATCCCGGGTACACGTCGGCCAGGGGCCGGTCGCCCGACAGCGTGCCCAGGGCGGGCGGCACGATGGCCATGGTCGGGGTGAGCAGCACGTCGAATTCTGCGGCGGCCGCTTCGATGGCTCGACTCCACCGGGCGATGGCGTCGACAGCGTCGATCAGCTGCGTGGCGGACAGGGCCCGACCGGCCTCGACCATGGCCACCGGCATCGGTTCCATGTCGGTGGCCACCGCACCCAGGCGCGCCTCCCACATGCCTACGTCGCGGGCGATGCCCGCCGCGATCACCGTGCTCACGCCGGCCATGCCCCCGGCATCGAACAGGGCGTCGCCGGCCAGCTGACCAATGTCGTGGCCGAGGCCCTCGAGGAGCCGGGCGGCGTCCTCGACGGCGGTGACGCACTCGTCGTCCACCGGGCCGCCCGAGGGCTGATCGACGACGAGGCCGATCCGGCACCGGCCGGGGTCCCGGCCCACCTCTTCCAGCCAGGGGCCGGTCGGCGGCGGGGCCCTGTGGAGGTCACCGGGAACCGGACCGGCGGTGGCGTCCAGCACGGCCGCCGAGTCGCGCACCGATCGGGTCAGTACGTGCTCATGGGTCAGCGGCCCCCAGTAGTCCCCGAGGTCGGGAGCCAGGCTGGTCCGGTCCCGACTGGGCTTGAGCCCGACGAGCCCGCAACACGATGCCGGGATCCTGATGGACCCGCCCATGTCGTTTCCATGGGCGGCCGGGACCATCCCGCAGGCCACCGCGGCGGCCGACCCACCGCTGGAGCCCCCCGGGGACCGGCTGAGGTCCCACGGGTTGGCGGTGGGGCCAAAGGCCAGGGGTTCGGTGGTGGACGAGATGGTCAGTTCAGGCACCTTGGTCCGTCCCAGGACGATCAGGCCAGCCGCCCGGTAGCGCCGGGTGAGCTCGGTGTCTCTGGGTGAAGTCCACGGGTTGTCCCGCAGGAAGCGCATGCCGTGTTGGTACCGGTCCCCCTGGGAGTGCTGGACGGCGTCTTTGAGCAGGAAGGGGATGCCGGCGAACGGTCGGTCGTCGTCCGGGCGCGGCTCGAGGGCCAGCGAATCGGCCTCGGACCGGGCCTGGTCGAAGCGGCGAGCCACCAGGGCCCCGATCACCGGGTCCAGCCGATCGATGCGTTCGATCGCCCCATCGACCAGGTAGCGCGATGGGATCGCACCGGAGCGAACCAGTTCCGCCTGTCCGACTGCGTCCATCCAAGTCAGTTCGCTCGCTTCCATCACGTGATGCTCCCCGTGCTCGTCGATACCGTGTGACCCTGCGCCGTGACCCCTGCGCCGTGCCCTCTGCGCCGTGATCCCCGGCACCACAGCGTGTGCGAGACGTGGGCAGCCCGAGCCTCTGTGCCAAAGTACCCGAGCAGGAAAGCACTACTCCTGACCGATGTGGGAATTCTTCGTTCGCCGTCTCCTGGAGTCGCCAGCGTCGCCTCGACGACTGTGCCTACGATGCCGGCGTGCGACGCTCTCCGAACACCGAAGCCGAACTGGCCCGCCGGCTGTACCCGCCGGAGTCGGTCCTCGATCACATCACCGACGGCAGCGACGTCATCGTCGGTGTGGCCAACGGGGCGCCAGACACCGTCCTCGACGCGATCGAGGCCGGCGCTGACCGCTTCCACGACGTTCGCCTCCACCAGATGCTGCCCCTCAGGAACCGTCCCTACATCCGGGGTGAGCTGCCGGGGCTGCGCCATGTCTCCTGGTTCCTGTCCGATTGCGACCGCCAGGCCTTTGCCGACGGTCACTGCGATCTGGTCCCCAATAATTTCAGCGACGTGCCCAAGCTGCTGCGTCGGACGGCTCGTCGCCCGCTGGCCATCGCTAGCGCCTCGCCCCCCGATGCCCACGGATATTTCTCCCTCGGGTGCCACGCCGACTACATGGCCGCGCTGGCCGGCGACGTGCCCCTGTTCCTCGAGGTCAATGCGGCCATGCCCAGAACCTTCGGCGAGAACCAGGTCCATGTGAGCCAGTTGGTGGGATGGTCGGAGGCCGACTACCCATTGACCGAGGTGGACCAGCCCGTTGCCAGCCCGGCTGATCGCCGGATCGCCGAGTTGGTGGCCGAGCGGATCCCCGATGGGGCCACCCTGCAGGTGGGCATCGGGGCGATCCCCGGCACCGTGCTGGGCCTGCTCTACGACCGCCAGCATCTGGGCATCAACAGCGAGTTGATCACCGACGCCGTCGTCGACCTCGTCGAGTCGGGGGCGGTGAGCGGGGGCCTGAAACGGCACAATCGGAACAAGGTGGTCACCACGGCGGCACTCGGGTCCCGGCGCTTGTACGACTTCGTCGACGAGAACCCCGGTGTTGAGTTCTGGCCGGTCGACTACACCAACGACTCCCAACGGGTGGCCACCGAGGACCGGTTCGTCGCCATCAACGCCACCCTCGAGGTCGACTTCCTCGGGCAGTGCGCATCGGAGTCCCTGGGGAGCCACTACTTCTCCTCGTCCGGTGGCCAGGCCGACTTCGCCCGGGGTGCCATCTACTCGCCCGAGGGCCAGTCGTTCATCGTGCTGCACTCGTCGACCCACGACTGCACCGTGTCCCGGGTCGTTCCCCAACTGCAGGCCGGCGCCGCCGTCACCACCTACAAGAACATCGTCGACCGGGTGGTCACCGAGCACGGGGTGGCCGAGCTGCGGGGCACGACCGTCAGGGAACGCACACAACGGCTCATCGCCGTGGCCGATCCGGCGTTCCGGGACACCCTGACCAACGAGGCCCGCCGCATGGGTTTCATCTAGACCGGGCCGCGGCCGGGCTCAAACACCGGTCATCGCTTCGATCCGACCATCCTGGTGGGCGTTCACCAGGGCCTGGTGATCGGCTTCGTTCTGTTCGGCATAGGCCTCGGCGAAGCGGGCGATGGCCCGGTCGAAGGTCGAACCGGTTCCCAGATAGGAGGCAATGGCGATGCGGTCGCCCGAACGAGCGTGGGCCCGGGCCAGGGTCCAACCGCACAGCTCGCCATAGAGGCCCATGCCGTGGGGGACCATGCGGGCGATGTCCACCGAGCCCTTGTGGTCCCAGAGCTGACGAACGTAGAAGTCGCGGGTGATGCCGTCGATGCCGTTGACCGTCACCCAACCCAGCAGGATGTCGCTGGCCGCTTGCATCAAGCGTTGGCCCTCCACCACCCGCTGTCCGTGGTGGTCCAGTTGGCTGGGGGCCAGGAACTGCTCGAGCACCGAGGGTCCCGCTTCTTTTGCCTGGAGGATCAACGGGTCGGACTCGTCGCGTCCGAGGAGAAGGATGATCCAGCACCGGGTGCCCACGCTGCCCACGCCCACGACTTTGCGGGCGATCTGCACCGGCTGGAACGTCTCGAGCAGTCGCTGGCGATCGAGTGGAAGGCTGGACGCGTACTGATCGAGCAATGACCCGAGGCTCTGCCGCAGCGACTCGGCTGCGACCGGATCCAGGAGCCTGTCGAGCGGCGTGATGAGCGGGTGCTCCTCGCGCAGCCTGACCACACCCGATTCGTTGGTGGTGAGCTTGGCGAAGGCGGCCAGATGGTCGTGGCCCTGAGCCTTGGTCAAGGTGGTCTGCACCACCTTTTTCTCCCGCCTGCCCATTTGGGCCCGCCAGCTCTCGAGCACCGAGACATCCTGTCGCCCGTACCAGACGTCCAGGTTCGACATCCCGGCGAAGGCGAGCATGGCCGTCCGGTAGCTGCGCGTTGCCGCCGTGACCACCTCGGTTCGCTCCAGGTCGGTGAAACCGCGATCTCGACCGGCGACGGCCAGGCTGGCGGCCAACCGCTTCACGTCCCACTCCCATGGTCCGGCCAGCGTCTCGTCGAAGTCATTGACGTCGAAGAGCATCCCCCGCTCGGGGGTGCCGAACACGCCGAAGTTTGACAGGTGGGCGTCCCCGCAAATCTGGACCTCGATGCCGCTCGAGGGCGTCTGGGACAGGTCCGAGGCCATGTTCAGTGCGGCCCCGCGGAAGAAGGAGAATTCCGAGGCCAACATGCGGCCGTGGCGGATGGGCACCAGCTCGGGCACCCGGTCGGCTTCCTGGGATTGGAGGAGCCCGACCGGGTCGGGCCGGTCGTGTGCCGGTTCCCAGTCTCCGTGACTTGATCGGGGCGCCCGGCGCCGCGCCTCCTTGCCCCGGGCGACCCGGTCGCTGACGGTGTCATTCGTCTTGGGCTCTTCTGTGAACACGTCGGTCATCGGGTGCGCCTCACTTCCGGCTCTCAGGCGTCGGTCATCAGACAGCATCGCGCCGGACGCTCGATCCCGCTCTACGCTCTCTCGGCGGGGTGCGGGCCGCTCGAGCACGCGCCGGTTGGCCGACAAGGAGATGAGCCATGAACTATCCACTCGAGGTGGGCGGGGTCGACGACTATCCCGTCAAAGTGGGCAGCATGTTGATGACGTTGGTGGATCCGTCCAAGGGATACGAACAGGCCTACAACCGTTGGTACGAGCGCGACCACTTCTATGCCGGTTGCATGATCGGCCCCTGGTTGTTCGCCGGAAGTCGCTGGGTGGCCCCGCGGGAGCTGAAGGACCGGCGCTGGCCGAAGGACGGCGGTACGGTCGCCGCTCCCTACGACGCCGGGAGCTTCATCGCCATCTACTGGGTGGAGAAGGGTCATCATGAGGACCACTTCGAGGCCTGGGCCGTCCCTCAGGTGCGCGACCTCTACGCCAACGGCCGAGGTTTTGCCGAGCGGCGTCACGTGCACACCTCACTGTTCGATCACATCGGTTCGCTCTACCGGGACGACGACCCCGTCCCCATCGATCTGGCCCTCGATCGCGGCTACCCCGGTCTGGTGGTGCTGTGGTGGGATGGCCCGGAGGGGACCGAGGGATCGGAAATGCACCGGGTAGCGGGCGAGCACACCCGGGCGCTGCTGGCCGGTTCGGCCATCGAGATCGCCTCATCATGGACGCCCTCGGCCCCCGACGAGGGGCCGCGAGATGTCCCCATGGACCTGGGCTCCCCGGCCGGGGGACCAAACCGACTGGTTCAGCTCCTCTTCGTCGACGGCGACGTTCGGGAGGTGCTCGAGCCGGTTCGCGCCTACACCGATGCCGTTGAGGCCGACGGGCTCGGCCGCCTGCAGCTGGCAGCCCCCTTCTTCACCACGGTGGTGGGCACGGACACCTACGTCGACCAGCTCTGGTAGCCCACTCCCGCCCGGGGGTCACGCCCGGGCCAGGCGACCGAGGAACGTGCGGGTCCGCGCCTGCTCCTCGAGGTTCCCCTGCACGTTGGCCACCAGCTCGGTGGCCCCGACCTCACCCAGCGCGGCGATGCCATCGGCGACCTCACCTTCGTCACCCACCAAGGCGATGTCGACTGGCTCGGCCACTCCTTCGGCCGTCAGCATGCGCTGGTACGAGGGCATGGTCGCGGGACCGGCCATCGCCGCCCCCACCCGCTGACGGGCCCCGTCCCTGTCGTCGGTGACGCATACGGGAAGGCCGACGATCACCCGCGGCGGTGGTCTGTGCGCCCTCGATGCTGCGGCGGCGATCGAGGGGACGACGTGTCGTCGGATGGTGTCGACACCGGTCATCCAGGTGACCGTGCCATCGGTGAGGCGGCCGGCCAGCTCGAGCATCCTCGGCCCCAGTGCGGCCAGCACGAGACCCGGAGACGGTGCGTCGATCCCGAGGGCACCTCGGGCCACGATCCGGTCACCGGCGAGGTCGGCCCGGCGGTCCGGGCCGAGCAGGGGAGCGAGACCCTCGAGCTCGTTCGCGCACAAGTCGACCACCGATGAATAGGGCACGCCGTAACAGCCCTCCGATACGACCTGGTGGGTCACGCCGACCCCGAGGGTCAGTCGATCCGGGCCGGCCACGGTGGCCACGGTCAGGGCCTGTTGGGCCAGGGGCAGGGGATGGCGTCCCTGGATGGGGATGACCGCAGTGCCCAGGCCGATGGTGGGGACCTGGCCCGCGGCCACGGCCAGAGCCGTCAACGTGTCCACGGTGAACCCCTGGCCGAACCAGATGCTGTCGAAGCCGTCGTCGGCCGCCGCCGCTGTGCGCGACACCAGCTCGCTGACCGTGGGGGAGTCTGCGCCGCCGAACACCGAGATCGTGATCATGGTGCTCCAGGCTAAGCCGTCGGTGGGCCCCTGATCGATCCGGGCTAACGTTCGATCGTTTCGCTGACGAGAGGGGTTGGGGATGGGTGTGGCCCTCGTAACCGGGGCTGGACGGGGCCTCGGACGCGCCATTGCCAGGCGCTTGGCCGCTGACGGACATGTCATACGGGCGGTCGACATCGACCTGGCCAGTGCCGAGGAGACGGCAGCCATGGTCGGCGGCACCGGTCATCGCTGCGATGTGGGAGACCGTGATGCGGTACATGCCCTGGCCGATGAGGTCGGCCCGGTGCAGATCCTGATCAACAACGCGGGAATCTGGCGGTTCGGCCCCGTCCTCGAAGCCTCCGAATCGGATCTCAACGACGTGCTCCGGGTCAACCTCTTGGGTACCGTCCATTGCTGCCAGGCGTTCAGCCCGGCGATGGCCGAGGGCGGCGGCGGCGCCATCGTCAACCTCTCGTCGGCCGCGGCGGCGATGCACGCGTCCGGTGTGGGCATCTATCCCGCCTCCAAGGGCGCCATCGAGCTGCTCACCCAGCAGCTGGCCGTGGAGCTGGGACCACGGTCGATCCGGGTCAACGCGGTGGGGCCTGGCCTGATCGTCACCGAGGGGACGGCGGCCAACTACGAGGGCGATCGGCAACGCGAACGGGCCCGGGCCGTTCCCCTCCAACGGGTCGGGGAGCCGACCGACATCGCCAACGTGGTGGCCTTTCTGGCCTCGGATCAGTCGGCCTACGTGTCCGGTCAGGTGATCTACGTGGATGGTGGCATCACCGCCGGTCGGCCCAGCGTCTGAGTCCGTGACTACCTACGATCCCAACGACCCGAGGCAATTCACCGACGGGGTCTCCTTCGACCGTCTGGCCCAACTGCGCCGCGAGGTGCCCGTGTGCCCGACCCCATCGGGATCGTGGTACGTGGCCCGCTACGAGGACGTGGAGGCGTCGCTCCGGAACGTCGGGACCTTCCGCGCCGACCTCGGTCGGATGTCGGGGGTAGACGGGATCGAGGCCGTGCCCAGCGATCAACTTTTCTTGAGCGAGATCTCCGGTCCCCGCCATGCGCAGATCCGCCGACTGTTCAACGCCACCTTCGGTCCGCAACGGACGGCCAAGGTCGAGCCGTTCATCGGCTCCACCTGTCATGCCCTGCTCGACCAGTTGTTAGCGGGCGGTGAGGTCGACCTCCACGCCGGCTACGCCATGCCCATTCCCGGGCTGGTGATGGCCCACGTGATGGGACTGCCCGACGAGACGGCGGCGAAGTTCATGGCCTGGTCGGTGGACGGGATGATCATGAAGCGACCGTGCTCACCCGACGTCGGCGCCGGCCGTCATCCCCTGCAGAACTTCTTCGCCGACGAGCTCGCCGCTCGCCGGACCCGTCCCGAACGAAGCGAGGACGTCTTCACCACGCTGATGGACGCCGTGATCGAGGGGGAGCCGCTCAGCGACCAAGAGATCGTGACCGAGCTCCACTTCATGATCCAAGCCGGCGTGCACACCACCCGGGGCCTGCTGGCCCACCTGGTCCAGCGGCTCCTGCTCGATCCCGATCTCTACCAGCGGCTGCGATCCGATCCCAGCCTGGTCCCGGCGTACATGGAGGAGTCCCT
Organism: uncultured Acidimicrobiaceae bacterium; assembly: GCA_963781305.1. Lineage (GTDB taxonomy): Bacteria > Actinomycetota > Acidimicrobiia > Acidimicrobiales > RAAP-2 > DASXMT01. The sequence goes on along the minus strand of CAWAFL010000001.1, from coordinate 769,878 downwards.
GCGCTTCGACGCACCCGTGCAGCGCACTTCGCGGCGGTGCACCGCCGAGACCGATATCGAAGGGGTCGCCCTCCGGCCCGGGGACTGGGTGGAGATGGGCATCGCCTCGGCCAACCGGGACGATGCCGTCTTCGATGAGCCCGAGACGTTTCGCCTCGACCGCCCGCAGCCCCGCGGCCACCTGACCTTCGGCGCCGGTCCTCACGTGTGCCCGGGGGCAAGCCTGGCCCGACTGGAGGGGCTGACCGCCGTCGAAGTGCTCATGGAGCGGGTCTCCCGGTTGGAACCCGTTGCCGGAGCCACCTACCCCCCGCTCCCCGGCAACCTGGGACACCTGCCCATACCCGCTCGGCTCGTCGCCGCACCCGGCCCAGCTCGGTGACGCCGACGGGCGACGCTTGAATCGTCGTCCATGGGGGAAAGACTGTGGGATGAAGGCACTCGACCGGGTCGTTGACCGCACCGACCAATGGCAACAGCACAACCGCGTGGCCGCCCCCACCTATGCCGTGATCAAGAAGTTCGGCGACGATCAGGCCAACGACCTGGTCGTCGGCCTAGGTTGGTACGGGTTCACGTCCATTTACCCGCTGCTGTTGGTCGTGGTCACCATCTTCGGCTTCGTCGGGGCCGCGTCGCTCGGCAACGGGATCGTCTCCACCCTGCACCAGTTCCCCGTGATCGGATCCGAGTTCAACCCGGCCAAGGGATCGAGCCGGCTGCACGGCAACGTCGCCGGCCTGGTCGTGGGCCTGGTCCTGCTCGTCTACGGGGCCCAAGGCGTGACTCAGACGGCCCAACGAGCAATGGCCAAAGTCTGGGACATCCCAAAAAAGGAGCTGCCCCGCTTCCTGGCGCGGCTGGGACGAAGCATCGGAGCCCTGGTCGTCATCGGTGGCTCTTTCGTGGCGAACGCCGCGTTGGGCGCCGTGGCCACCGCTGGAGCTCGGACCTATGCCGTCCGTGTTCCCGTCATTTTGGCCATGGTGGTCATCAACATCCTTTCCTATGCCGTCGCCTTCCGGGTCCTGACCCCGAAGGCGGTCAGGACCCGATCCCTGCTGCCGGGGGCCATCGCCGCGGCCATCGGTTTCACCGCCCTCATCACCGTCGGATCGGGACTGGTCGCCCATCAGATCCGGAACAGCTCGGAGACCTACGGCCAGTTCGCCGTCGTCATCGGTCTGGTCGGGTTCCTGCTCATCCTGGCCAAGATCAGCATGTACGCGGCCGAGCTGAACGTGGTCCTGGATCGCCATCTCTGGCCGCGGCCACTGCGGGAGGACAAGAAGACCGACGCACCTGCCGAACGGGTTGATCGCGACCTGGAGCTGAGCGGCGCGCCGACGACCACGACGCAACCGGCGCCCTAGCCGGCGTTCCCGGGGAGCTCGCCCCTGGCGTAGCGATCGATGGTCGGCCCAGCCCACGCGGCCACCTCGGCTCGGCTGGCCGAGGCCAGTGGTTCCATGCGCACCACGTAGCGGGTCCAGGCCAGACCGACCAGTTGGGAGGAGACGAGGCTGCGACGCCGTCGGGACAGAGCGGGATCCTCGCCCGCGGGGCCGTGTGCCGGGAGCCGTTCGGCCAGGAACTCCCGAACGGCGTCAGCGACCTCGGTCGAGGCGCACATGGCTTGGGCCAGGGTGACGAACGCCGTGTACGGCTTGGGCCCGTGTTCCCACTGGGCCAGGAAGCCCTCGACCACCCGCTCACCGTTGAACGGGCCGTCTCCCCTCGCCGTCTCCGCCACCCGGCGGGGGTCCATGGGCAGCTGCATGGTGTGCATGAACAAGGTGGCCTTGTCGGTGAAGTAATGGTGCACCAGGGCGGGATCGACCTGGCTGCGTCGGGCGACGGCGCGCAAGCTGGTGTCGGCGTAGCCGCGCTCGGCGAAACAGGCCCGAGCGGCGGCCAGGATCTCTTCGCGGGTAGTCGAATTGCCCGGCCGTCGGCCGGTCGGCACCACTAGCCGACCACCGGCGCGGTGGAGAGGAAGGGGGGTTCCCATGACAGCAGGAATGTGATAAAAGTCATCAGTGATGAATTATAGCTCCCGCGCCCCTGGTCCGGAGTCGATCAACTCGGCCGAACGAAGCTTCCTCGGCCGGCTAGCAGGCTGGAGCTACGAACGCCGCCGGCTCGTCCTCGTGCTGTGGATCGGCGGTCTGGTGGCCATCACTGTGTTGGCTCAGGGCTTCGGGAGTCGCTTCCAGGACAACTTCTCCTCTGGGAACTCCCCCTCCCAGCAGGTGCAGAACATCCTGGCGGCCCGCTTCCCCCAGACGGCGGGGACCACCGCCGATGTGGTGATCCACACCGCGGGACCGGTGACCAGCCCGGCAACGGTGGCGACCACGACGAAGATGGCAACCGCCCTCCGGTCCCTCCCGCACGTCTCCGGCGTGGTCAGCCCGTTCAGCCCACAGGCCACTCACCAGATCTCAGCGGGTGGCCACATCGCCTTCGCGACCGTGCAGTTCGACCAGGATCAGGCGGCCATCGCCGCCGCCACGGTGAACCGGGTCATCAACACGGCCAAGTCCTTTGCCACCCCCGACCTGCACGTGGCGCTGGGCGGCCAGGTGATCTCCACCGCGGTCTCCCCGGCGCCTGGCTCCAGCGAGGGCTTCGGCATTTTCGCCGCCATGATCATCATGCTCATCGCCTTCGGATCCCTGGTGGCCATGGGTCTGCCCATACTCACCGCGCTGTTCGGCATCGCCATCGGCTTTGCCGTCGAGGACCTGGTGAGCCACATCCTGAACGTGCCCACCTTCGCCCCTGAGATGCTGGCCATGATCGGCTTGGGCGTGGGCATCGACTACGCCCTCTTCATCGTCACCCGATACCGGCAGGGCCTCCACGAGGGCAGGGAGCCGAAGGCGGCGGCGGTGCTGGCCCTGGCCACGTCGGGTCGGGCCGTGCTCTTCGCCGGGTGCACGGTGATCATCTCGCTGCTCGGGCTCTTCATCGTCAACCTCCCCTTCATGCAGGGACTGGCCGTCGGTGCCATCGCCGCCGTCGTGCTGGTCATGACCGCGGCCCTCACGCTGTTGCCGGCCATGCTCGGCTTTGCCGGCAAGGCCATCGACAAGCTCCACGTGCCCGGCCTGCTGCAGTCCGGATCCGTCCCCTCACAACGAGGCTTCTGGTACCGCTGGAGCCGCATGATCCAGCGCCATCGATGGTCGTCGGCCTTGAGCGCACTCTTGGTCCTGGTGGTGCTGGCCATCCCGCTGTTCTCGATGCGCCTGGCCTTCACCGACGCCGGCAATGACCCGACATCACTCACCACCCGCCAGGCCTTCGACCTCTTGGCCGAGGGGTTCGGTCCCGGGTTCAACGGGCCCCTGGTCATCGCGGCGAAGCTCCCGCCCAGCGGGGGCCAGGCCTCCTTGGATCGACTCGATGCCACCATCCGGGCCACGCCGGGAGTGGCCTTCGCCGTGCCGGCTCAGGTCAATGCGGCAGGCAACACCGGGGTGATCATCGCCTACCCAACCGGCTCGCCCCAGGCGGCGGAGACGGCACAACTGGTCACCCATCTCCGGAGCGACGTCATCCCGCGGGCCACGGCGGGAACCGGTGTCACCGCCCTTGTCGGCGGGGAGACCGCTGCCAGCGTCGACGCGTCGAATTACTTGTCAACCAAGCTCTTCTGGGTCATCGGTGGTGTCATCGTGCTGGCCTTCCTCCTGTTGATGGCCGTGTTCCGTTCGGTGGTCATTCCCGTCAAGGCCGCCATCATGAACATCCTGTCCGCCGCGGCCGGGTATGGGGTGATCGTGGCCGTCTTCCAATGGGGCTGGCTCGGGTCCCTCATCGGTATCGGCTCCACCGGCCCTATCGATCCGTGGATCCCGCTCATGATGTTCACCATCCTGTTCGGCCTGTCCATGGACTATGAGGTCTTCCTCTTGTCGCGTATCCGAGAGGAGTGGCGGCGGACGGGAGACAACGCGACCGCGGTGGCCGACGGGCTGGCCAAGACGGCCCGCGTCATCACCGCGGCGGCGGCCATCATGATCTGTGTCTTCGGTTCGTTCGTGATCGGTGATCCGTTGCGGGTGCTAAAGGTGTTCGGCCTCGGTCTGGCCGCCTCGATCTTCATCGATGCCACCATCGTCCGTATGATCCTGGTTCCATCGGTCATGGAGCTGCTGGGTCGGGCCAACTGGTACATGCCCTCCTGGCTCGATCGCATCGTCCCCAGCTTCGGTGTCGAGGTCGAGACCGACGGCGACACCGGGCCATCGACGCCGGACGGCCGGGTCCTGACCGGGTCGGGCGCCCGCACTGGGGGATAGCGGAATGGGGCCGTCCGCCTCGCTGCTCCATGCTGAGCCGATCGGCTCTTGAAATCCGGACGGGGTCGCGCCATAGGACTATGGTCGGCGCCGAACTGGAAATTGGTCGCCGAGATCGCGGGGGGAACATGGCAGAGACGGGTCGTGGCCAATCGAGCGAGGCCGAGTCGGCCGAGGTGGTGACCTGAGCTCCGGCCACGAGCCGGGCATGCCGACGGAGCGCCGGGATGCCTTGGTGGTTGCCTTGGCCGTGGCCACGGGTGGCATGGACGCCATCGGGTTCATCGCCATGGGTGGCGTGTTCGCCAGCGTGATGACCGGCAACCTGGTGCTGCTGGGCGTGAGCGCCAGCCACCGGAGCGGTTCGTTGGCCGCCCATGTGGGGGTGGCCCTGGCCGGCTACATCGTCGGCGTCGTGGCCGGTGTCGTCGTCGCCGGCCAGCCCGGTCGTGCGCGCTCGACCTGGCCGGCTCGGGTGACCGGGGCCTTGCTGATCGAGCTGGCCCTGATCGTCGGGGTGACGATCGGATGGGAGCTGGTCGGTGGACACCCCGTTGGTGATCCCCAGCTTCTGATGTTGGGCATGGCCGCGCTGGCCATGGGCATCCAGAGCGCGGCCGTGCGAGCGCTGGCCGATCCGGGTCTGTCGAGCACCTATATGACCGCCACGCTGACCAACCTGGTCAGCGCAGTGGCTGCTGGCCATGGCTGGGCCGGCCAGCGACGCAATATCGCGGTGATCGCCGCCCTGGTCGTCGGCGCCGTGGCGGCCGGTGTGCTCGTGGTGGAGGTGCCAAGGGCGGCGCCGGCCGTGGTCCTGACCGCCCTCGGCTCGGTCATCGTGGCGGCCCGTGTGGCCGCGGCGCCGGCTGGGTCCGGCAGGGCGCTCGACTGACCTCCGGTTGGGGCCACTACTGCGTGCTGGTAGCTGTTGCAAGTCATTCGCACCTTCTCCTAAGGTGATCGCTGATGGGGTCCAGCTCGCGCCGGACCGGTGGACCATGAACCTGGGAGGAGCTGAACATGACCGACCCTCGGGTCCGTCTGGCCAAGATTCGTCACGGCCTCAGCCCCAACGAATGGGCCCGGGTGGGGGGCATGGCCGCGGTGGTCATTGCCCTCAACGTCGTGGGCTGGGGGCTCTTGGCCGCGGCAGTCGGTGGCCACTATCACGTGAACAAGACAGAGATCTTTGGCTTCGGTACCGGGATCCTGGCCTACACCCTGGGCATGCGTCACGCCTTCGACGCCGATCACATTGCTGCCATCGACAACACCACGCGCAAATTGATCAGCGATGGCCAGCGCCCGGTGAGTGTGGGGTTCTTCTTCTCCCTCGGTCACTCGTCCGTCGTGTTCGTTCTGGCCATCGTCTTGAACTTTGGAGTCCGCGCCGTGAACGGCGCGGTGAAGAACGGCTCTTCTTCCCTGCACCGGATCACCGGAGTGGTGGGGACGTCGGTGTCGGGGACGTTCCTTTACCTGATCGCCGCGCTCAACGTGGTGGTCCTCGTCTCGATCGTCAAGGTGTTCAAGGAGATGCGGCACGGGAAGTACGACGACGAGGAACTGGAGCGCCAGCTCAACAGCCGGGGCTTGATGAACCGATTCTTCGGAGGATACGCCCGTCGGATCGACACGCCGTGGAAGATGTACCCGATAGGCGTGCTCTTCGGCTTGGGGTTCGATACGGCCACCGAGATCGCATTGTTGGTACTGGCCGGATCGGCCGTGGTGGGTGGCCTTCCCTTCTATGCCGTCTTGTCCCTTCCTCTTCTCTTTGCCGCCGGTATGAGCCTGTTCGACACGCTCGACGGCTGTTTCATGAACTTCGCCTACGACTGGGCCTTCGCCAAACCGATCCGCAAGGTCTATTACAACCTGACCATGACCGGGCTGTCGGTCTTCGTAGCCTTTTTCGTCGGGACCATCGAGATCGTCGGCCTCGTGGCCCAAGAGGCCAACTTGCACGGAGGGTTCTGGGATTTCATGCAGGCCTTCAACATCAACACCGCTGGGTTCGTCATCGTCGGTTTGTTCGCACTCACCTGGATCGTCGCCCTCGTGGTCTGGCGCGTGGGGAACGTCGAGGAGAAGTGGGACCTCGAGGCGGCCCGGGCTCGCGGCCGAGCAGAGGCGCAGGGCGAGCCAGAGCTGGCCCTGGCCGGGGTCCTCGACCAGTAATACCTGGTCGGAGCGCTGCCCCTTGCGTGCCTGCCATTGAACCGCTAAGTTCGAAACCCTTGTGACAGACGTCGGGCAGTACTCGACGGCGAAGCCAGACGTGACATCGAGGCACCGGACGGGAGGGCCGGCCACGGTTCTTCTGGCTCTCGTCACAGCGATCACCGCGACGGTGGTCTTCCTTCCCCGACCCGCGGCGGCAGACCAGATCTCCGACCTCAAGGCGCAGGCGACCCAGATCTCCCAGCAGCTCGTCCAGGATCAACTGCAGATCGGGGCATTCCAGCAGCAATACAGCGTCGACTCGGTCAAGGTCGTCCAAGACGAGCAGGTGATCGCCCGTACCCAGGCTCAGATCGCCCAGGATCAACAGCAGATCCTTCGGGACCAAGCGCGGGTGCGGTCGCAGGCGCTTACCGCGTACATGAACGCGGGATCCGATGCCTCCAGCCAGATCGTCGATGCCTTCGACACCAACCAGCAGACATCGTTGGTTCGCGGCGTCTACCGCAACATCGCAGTGGGCACCATCACGACCTCGGTCGACTTGCTCCACACCCATCAGCAGGCACTGCAGACCCAGCAGGCCGCATTGGCGCAGCAGCAGGCACAGGACCAGGCGACCAAAGCAAACCAGGCCCAGTCCCTCCAGCAGGCCCAGAGCACCCAGGCACAGATGGAAGCCCAACAGGCTCAGGTGACCGGGCAACTGGCCACGGCCGTGGCCCAACAGCAGGCGGCCCAGGCTGCTGCGGCCGCCGCTGCAGTCCAGGCGGCACAGAATGAGGCGACGGCCAAGGCTCAAGCGGCCGCCTCGGTGAGCCACGCACCCTCGACTACCCAAGCCCCGGCCCAAACCCAAGCCCCGGCCCAAACCCAAGCGCCGACTCAAACACAAGCTCCTGCAGCGACAACTCCGGCGCCATCTCCGGCTCCAGCCCCCGCCCCATCGGGCAACTCAACGGACCCCGCCCTGAACCCCTTCCTGCAGTGCGTCGTCCAGCACGAGTCGGGCGGCAACTACGGTGCCGTTTCGCCCAACGGCGAGTACATGGGGGCCTTCCAGTTCAGCCAAGCGAGCTGGAACGAGGCAGCCGAGGCGGCCGGTCGACCCGATCTGGTGGGCGTGCCGCCCAACCTGGCGTCCAAGGCTGACCAGGACACCATGGCCGTGACCCTCTACTCTCTCGATGGCGAGGCGCCCTGGGTCGACGGCTGTAGCTGACAACCCTCTCCGGCCGGCGAGCGTTGATCAGACAGCGTCGGTCAGACGGCGATGTCGGCGACCGAGGTCGCCACGTGGGTCGGCCGGTAGGAGAAGCGGTCGATGTCGGCGGGCGAGGTGACGCCGGACAGGACCAAAACGGTCCGCAAACCCGCCTCGATGCCGGCCACGACATCGGTATCCATGCGATCGCCGATCATCACCGTCGACTCGGAGTGGGCCCCCAATCGGTTCAGCGCCGAGCGCATCATCAACGGGTTGGGCTTGCCCACGAAGTACGGGTCCACCCCCGTTGCCCTGGTGATCAGCGCGGCCACTGACCCGGTGGCCGGGAGCAACCCCTCGGGGGAGTAGCCGGTCGGGTCGGGATTGGTGGCGATGAAGCGGGCACCGTCACGGATCAGGCGAATGGCGCGGGTGATGGCCTCGAAGCTGTAGGTACGGGTCTCACCCAGGACCACATAGTCGGGTTCCACCTCGGTGAGCACGTAGCCGACATCGTGCAGCGCCGTGGTCAGGCCGGCCTCGCCGATGGCGTGCGCCGTTCCTCCCGGCCGTTGCGAGTCCAAGAACTGGGCGGTGGCCAGCGCCGAGGTCCACAGGGATCCGGTGGGCACGTCGATACCGGCTCGGATGAGCCGGGCGCGCAGATCGCGAGGGGTATAGATCGAGTTGTTGGTGAGGACCAGAAACTTGCGGCTTGCTTCGCGGAGCTTGTGGATGAACGCGTCAGCACCGGGTATCAGCGTGGACTCGTGGAGGAGGACGCCATCCATGTCGATCAGGTATGCCTCGGGCGCGGCGCCCGTCGTCCAGAAAACGGGATGATCGGCGGGGACGGCGATGGCGTCGGTCATGTCGTCAAGCATGCCTCGGATCACTCCGGTCGGTACGCTTGGGCTTCGTGAGCGACCGAACCGAACAGGTGCATGAGGAACCCCTCGACAACGCCCAGGACTGGGTGGCCGAGCACACCCGGCGCTACGTGGCCAGCAACGGGGCCGACGGCCATCTGTGGAACGGGGTGCCCACCTTGGTTCTGACCACCCGGGGGAGACGCAGCGGACGCCTCCGGCGGAACGCCTTGATCTACGGGACCGACGGTGACCGTTTCGTGGTGGTGGCCTCATACGGTGGTTCGCCGGCCAACCCGGCCTGGTACTCCAACCTGGACGCAGATCCCGACGTCACGGTGCAGGTCGGCGCGGACGCCTTCGCTGCCGCGGCCCGGACAGCCGGTGCCGACGAGAAGGAACGGCTGTGGCCGGCCATGGTGGCCATCTGGCCGGACTTCGACACCTATCGGACGAAGACCGATCGAGACATCCCGGTGGTGTTGTTCGAGAGACGCTGAGGCTTCATCGTATGGCCAGTCCGCTCCTGACCGACCTCTACGGGCTCAACATGGCGGCCAGCTACTGGCGCCAGGGCATGATCGGGGAGGCAACCTTCAGCCTGTTCGTCCGTGAACTGCCTCCCAGCCGTGGCTTCCTCGTGGCCGCCGGGCTCGATGACTGCCTCGATCACCTCGAGCACGTGCAATTCACCACCGACGAGCTCGGCTACCTGGCCACCATCGGTTTCGATGCCGCCGCCCTCGATGCGTTCGCCGCAGTGCGCTTCACCGGCGAGGTTCGAGCCGTGCCCGAGGGTCGGATGGTCTTCGCCAACGAACCGCTGCTCGAGGTGACGGCGCCGATCGCCGAAGCCCAACTGGTGGAGTCGTTCCTCCTCAACCAGGTCACCATGCAGACCACCCTGGCCACCAAGGCGGCGCGGTGCGTGATGGCCGCCGGCGGGCAGATCGATCTGGTCGAATTCGGGTTCCGGCGGGCTCAGGGGATCGACGCCGGCATGGCCGTGGCCCGGTTGGCGGTCATGGTGGGGTTCTCGGGCACCAGCAACGTCGAGGCCGCTCGCCGGTTCGGGTTGGAGCCCGTGGGAACCATGGCCCACTCGTATATCGAAGCGTTCCCGTCGGAGCTCGAGGCGTTCCGCTCGTTCGCTCAGGACCGGCCTGGGCAGTCGACCTTCCTGGTCGATACCTACGACACGGTGGCGGGAGTGAAGCACGCCGTCGAAGCCATCCGGTCCCTGGGGCTGGAGCACCGGGCGGCCATCCGCATCGACAGCGGCGATCTGGCCACCATGGCGCGCCGGGCGCGGAGCCTGTTGGATGGTGCCGGACTGCCCGATGTCCGCATCCTGGTGTCTGGTGGCCTGGACGAGTTCGCCCTGAAGGAGTTGGCGGGCAGCGGCACTTCCATTGACGCCGCCGGGGTGGGGACACGGATGGCCACCGCGGCGGATGCACCCTATGTGGACAGTGCCTACAAGCTAGTGGCCTACGACGGTCGTGGCGTCGTCAAGTTGTCCGAGGACAAAGAGACGTTGCCGGGGGCAAAACAGGTGTACCGCCGTCCGGGCCTGTCCGACACGCTGTGCCTGAGAGACGAGCAACCGCCCACACCCGACTCCGAGGCGCTCATGGTCGTGGTGATGGAGGGCGGAGAGCGCATCGGGGAGCGTGATCCGCTCGCCATCGCACGCGCCAGGTTCGAACGCGATCGATCGGCCCTGGCCGACGAGCAGGCTGACCTCGAGCGGCCGGTGCACGCGGAGCCGGTGATCAGTTCCGCGTTGCAAGCGCTGCAGCGCAAGGCCGGCATCGATGCTCGCGCTCAGGCCGAGGAGGGGGACAGGGCGGGGGGTTAACCCCCCGGACGGATGGGTGGTGCCCCCATTCCCCATTCCGAGCCGATTCCTTAGCGTGATCGGAGAGACGTCAGACCCGACAACGCTGCGAGGAGATTCGATGATCGAAGCCCGTGGTCTCATCAAACGATACGGAAAGACGACCGCGGTGAACGACCTCACCTTCGAGGTCCGCCCGGGGCAGGTGACCGGCTTCCTGGGGCCGAACGGTTCCGGGAAGTCGACGACCATGCGCATGATCATGGGGCTGGACACGGCCGACGCCGGGAGCGTGCGGATCAACGGGCGGCCCTATGGCGATCTGTCGTGGCCGCTCCGTGAAGTGGGCGCGCTGCTCGAGGCCAAAGCCTTTCACCCCGGACGGAGCGCAGCACACCATTTGACCGCGTTGGCCCAGACCAACGCCATCCCGACATCGCGGGTGGACGAGGTCATCGAGCTGGTGGGGCTGGGCAGCGTGGCCCACCGACGGGCGGGGAAATTCTCCCTGGGCATGGGGCAGCGACTGGGCATGGCCAGTGCCCTCATCGGTGATCCGGGTGTGCTGCTGTTCGACGAGCCCATCAACGGGTTGGACCCCGAAGGAATCCGATGGGTCCGGAACCTCTTGAAGAGCCTGGCCGCAGAGGGGCGCACCGTGTTCGTGTCCAGCCATCTCATGAGCGAGATGGCGCTCACCGCTGATCACCTGGTGGTCATCGGACGAGGGGCCATGATCGCCGAGATGCCGGTGGCCGCGTTCATCGCACAGAGCTCGCAGCACTTCGTGCGGGTTCGCGGTCCGAAGCTGGCCAGCCTGATCCCCGTCCTGCAGGGAGCGGGGGCCACCGTGACCACCGACGACGATGGCGCAGTATCGGTGGTGGGCTTGGAGGCCAGCGTCATCGGTGACCTGGCTGGCGCAAACCAGTTGGTCCTGCACGAGCTCTCGCCGCAGTCGGCCTCACTGGAGGAAGCCTTCATGGAGTTGACCCACGACAGCGTCGAATACCGGGGCGACCCTCAGCCGCGGCCGAAGGAATCGGTCGATCAGTTTCGTTCAACCGAGAAAGTGAGAAGCCGATGAGTACCACCGCTATTGCTCTGAACGGTCCCGAGGGGCACTACCGCGCCTCGGGGTCGTTGCGCTCGGAGTGGACGAAGCTCCGGACCGTGCGCTCCACGGTGTGGACGTTGGTCGCACTGGTGGCGGCCAGCATCGGGGTGGGCATCATCGCCTCCGCCGAGACCGCCTCCCACTGGTCCACCATGTCCCCGGCCGACAAGGTCGGATACGACCCCACCAACCTGAGCCTGACGGGCCTGGCCTTCGGCCAGATCGCTATCGGCGTCCTCGGCGTGCTGATCATCACCGCCGAATACTCCACCGGCACCATCCGAGCCACCCTGGCCGCGGTGCCCAATCGGCCGTTGGTGCTGGCCAGCAAGGCAGCGATCTTCGGCGGCGTGGCCCTCCTGGTCGGCGAGTTGGTCGCCTTCGTAGCCTTCCTCACCGGTCAGTCGCTCTTGTCCGGTCACGCCCCCCACGCATCCCTGGGCCAACCGGGTGTGTTGCAAGCGGTGGTGCTGGCCGGCGTCTATGTTGCCGGGATAGGGCTGGTGGCCATGGGCATCGGCACGATCATCCGCCACACCGCCGGTGCCATCTCGGCCCTGGTCGGCCTGCTGTTCATCGTTCCCCTTGTCTTGCAGGCCTTCCCGAGCTCGATCAAGAACTCGGTGAGCCAGTACTTCCCCGGTGACGTCGGATCGGCCATGGCCAGCGTTCACCGCCAGGCCCATGCCTTGTCGCCGGGGGCGGCGTTCGCAGTGCTGTGCGCCTATGTCGCGGTGGCGCTTGGGATCGGTGCCTGGTTGATGGTGCGACGGGACGCGTGACCGGACGACAGGGTCAGCGCAATGGCACCAACGACCGCAGGGCCACGTTCATCGTCTCCGAGTAGCGAACGGATCCCAACGGTCCAGATGCCTGGGCGATCGACACCGACTCGCGCTGACGCAAGATCAACCCGTCAGCGGGTGCGATCCAGACGTCGGTGGGAGAGACGCCCTGTTCATTGCCGGAGAAGTACAGGGTGAACCGGGTGTGGATGGCGGCCACCGACTTGGTGCCCACGGTCACGTGTGCCGGGCCGATCACCTGTCCCTTGAGCCGGACGACCGAGTGATCCTGGTGACACGAGCTCGACCATCGCTCACCCACGTGGGGATCGGCAGGGACGATGAACGCGTTCTTGTCGCAAACCATCACGGTCGTGTTGGAGTCAGTGGCGATCTGCTCGGTGGTGGTGGCCGAGGCCAGGGTGAGGGAACCGTCGGGCTGCGAACATTCGACGATCTGCTCGACGTGCTGTTGGAGGGCCTGCCACTGCACGGTGGCACAGGCCCCCTCCGTGACGATCATGTTGGTGGAAGCAGGGAAGGCTCGATGGATGCCGGCCACGTTCAACTGTTCACCGCCGCTGGTCCGGTATTGGTAGACACCGGGCTGAGGCAGGCCGGCTCCGGCCACGTCCCGGGTGCCTCCCTGGCTCCGATACAGCCGCAATGCATCGCGCAGGTCCACCGGGTTGCCCACGCTGCGCAAGACGACGAACCAGAAGCTCACCGCCGCTGCGACCAGCAGGATCACGATGGCGGGAACGATGACCCACCAGCGGTGATCACTCGTCCACGTAAATGGAGCCACGTCTACCTCCCCAGAGAACCGTGCAGGCCCTCGCTCACATTCTGGCAAACGATCACCGGAGAGGCGGTGTCGGCTCGGGACTGGTTCGGACCCACGCCACCGTTCTAGGGCCGGCGCATCTCCAAATCGGGGTGTTCAAAGAGGGCACGGAGCACGTGACCGACGTCGGGAGCTCCCATCGTCCCTGCCCGCCGGATGTCCTCGACCGTGACCCGAGGGGAGAGGCCGGCGGCCAGGTTGCTGACCAGCGACAGGCCCAGCACCTCGGCGCCCACGTGCACGGCAGCCAGGGCCTCCAATGCGGTCGACATCCCGACGAGGTCGGCACCCATGGAGCGCAACATCCGAATTTCTGCCGGTGTCTCGAATTGCGGTCCCAGCACCTGGGCGTAGACGCCCTCGCTCATGTCCGGTTCGAGGCTGCGGACCAGAGCCCGAAGCCTCGGTGACCATACTGCTGTCTGGTCCACGAACGGGCTGGGCTGGCCCTGCTCGACGGAGAGCCCCACCAGCGGCGACTGGCCGGTGGTGTTGATGTGGTCGGAGACAACCACGATCGACCCGGATCCGATCGCCGGGTCGAGGCTTCCCGAGGAGTTGGTGAGGATCACGGTGTGACAGCCGGCCGCCACCGCGATGCGTACCGAGTGCACGGTCTCGTGGACACCCCGACCCTCGTAGAGATGGAGTCGCCCTCTGAACACCAATACCTGATGACCGCCGACCGGAACCGAGGCCACCGTTCCGTGATGACCTCGGACCGTGGGCATGGCCAGACCGGGAAGGTCGGCGTAGCTGCAGGAGCCCACCGGATCACCCAGCGACGCCACGGCGCCGTCCAACCCGGTCCCGAGCACCACGGCCACCTGGTGGCGTGCCACCCCCGTGGCCGTGGCCAGCGCCGCCGCGGCCTCCATCGACAGGGCCACGGGATCGAAGCCGGCTGCAACGGGTTCGAGAGGACCGGCATCGGACATGGATCGCACCCTATCCAGCTCGCTCCTCCCCCGCTGCCACCGGAGCGCTCGAGGGTCTGGTTCTGGCTCTACTTCCTCTGCTTCTGCTTCTTCTTCGTCTTCCCAGCATCGGGAGCGACCAATTCCCCGTAGCGGAAACAACCGGTCAGGTGGTCGTTGACCAACCCGACCGCTTGGAGGTGGGCGTAACAGACGGTGGGACCGATGAAGCGGAACCCACGCGAGCGCAGATCGGCGCTGACTGCGTCGGACAGCGGTGTCGTGGCCGGGATCTTGTCGGTCGAGCGCCAGCCGTTGACAATCGGCTGGCCGTCGACGAAATCCCAGAGGTAGTCGTCGAAGCTCCCGTGCTCTTCCTGCACGGCCAGAAATGCCTTGGCGTTGCTCACCACCGACTCGACCTTGCGCCGGTTCCGGATGATCGACGCATCGGCGAGGATTGACTCGAGGCGCGCCGGGGTGATCCGAGCCACTTTCGCCGGGTCGAAATCGGCGAAGACTCGGCGGTAGTCGTGACGCCGTTTCAGGATGGTCAACCAGCTGAGGCCGGCTTGCGCCCCTTCGAGCACGAGGAACTCGAAGTGGGTCCGGTCGTCGTGGACCGGCACCCCCCACTCCTCATCGTGGTAGGGAACGAGCCATGGCCCCGTGGCCCAGGTGCAACGCTCCCGTCCGTCGTCCTCGTCCGCCGGCATGCCCGGATGGTACTCCGGTGGGGTGTGTTTGCACCTGGCAGACTGGCGGCACGGCCGGTAGCAACAGGGGGCTCGACCGAACAGGGACGCCGGTGGGACGGAAGTTCCCGGTGAACAACGAGGGGACGGAAGTTCCCGGTGAACAACGAGGGGACGGAAGTTCCCGGTGAACAACGAGGGGACGGAAGTTCCCGGTGAACAACGAGGGGACGGAAGTTCCCGGTGAACAAGGACAGAGGAGCTGCAGTGGACGCCCAGCAGGTAAGCGAGTTTCAGTTCGCGGGCCAGGACCTCCCCGTTTTGCTCGCCCATTGGGCGAGGGTAAAGCCAGACCATCCCTTCCTCATCTGGGAGCCCCGAACGGGGGCGGGACGGCAGTGGACCTACCGACAGTTCCACGACGACGTGCGTGCCGTGGCGGCCGGCCTGCACGCACGGGGGGTGAAACGGGGGGATCGGATCCTCATCCACTCGGAAAACTGCCCGGAGATGGTATTGGGCTGGTACGCCTGTGCCCAGCTCGGAGCCGTGGGCGTCACCACCAACACGCGGAGCGTGAGCGCCGAGATCAACTACTTCGCCGACCACACCGGCTGCGTGGGGGCGATCACGCAGCCGCAGTTTGCAGCAGTGGTGGCCGAGAGCGCACCCGGTCTCGAGTGGATCGTGGTCACCGGGGACAACAGCGGCGACCCGGCCCCGGCCGAGCAGCTTGGCCACGGGCAGGCGGACTTCGCCTCTTTGTTCGCTGACTCCGACACCCTTCCCCAACGACCGGCCGAGCCGATGCTGCCCGCCGGGATCATGTTCACCTCGGGCACCACCTCTCGACCCAAGGCCGTGGTCCACACCCATGCCAACGCCCTGTGGGCCGGCCGGGTCGGACCGAAGACCATCGACATGGGAGGCGACGACACCTACCTGGTGTTCCTGCCTTTCTTCCACGTGAACGCCCAGAGTTGGAGCTTCTGGACCACCCTTGGCGTCGGCGGAACGGTCGTCCTCCAGCCCAAGTTCTCGTCCAGCCGGTTCTGGGACATCGTCATGTCCCACGGGGTGACCCACCTGTCGCTTATCCCATTCGTCTTCAAGGCCATTGCCGGCCAACCCCTGCCCGACCATCGACTCAAGGTTGGAGTCTTCGGCCTGATCGTTCCCGAGCTCGAGGCCATGCTCGGGTGTCGGGTCGCTCCGGCCTACGGCATGACCGAGACCGTCATCCACGCCATCGGGGCCGACCCTTGGCAGCACTACCCCGTTCGGTCCATGGGCAAGGCGACGCCCGGATACGAGTTCGTCATCGTGGACCCCGAGTCGGGAGCGCTTTGCGCCCATGGCGAGATCGGTGAGCTCTGGGTGCGCGGGACCCGCGGCATCCAGCTCTTTCTGGAGTACTACGACAATCCCGAGGCCATGGCGGCGAGCTTCACCCAGGACGGCTGGTTCAAGACAGGCGACATGGTCCGGGTCGGTGAGGAAGGCAACTTCTTCTACTGCGAGCGCGACAAAGACGTCCTGAAGGTGGGCGGCGAGAACGTGTCCGCTCGGGAGATCGAGGATCTCTGCCGCCAGGTGCCAGGCATCGTCGATATCGCGGTGGTGGGCCGCTCCCACGACATGCTCGACGTGGTGCCGGTGGCCTTCGTCATCACGGGTAGCCCCGAGGTCGATGAGGGTGAGCTGAGCAAGCAGATCATCGAGCTGTGCACGGCCAATCTGGCCGATTTCAAGGTCCCGCGTGCCGTCTACGTGGTCGACGACTTCCCTCGGGCCACGCTGGACAAGGTGGCCAAGAACCAGCTCCGGGACATGGCCGATGCCATGCCTGCCGATACCTGAGTAGGCACCACCCGGACGGGGGGGCCCGGGCCTCCAACGCGGATCGGTTCGAGCCGGCACCGAACCGCAGTGGAATCGCCCTGAAAAAGAACCGGAAGGTTGGTCCCAGTCAGACGTTCCCCTGGTGACGGCAACGACTGACTGAAGGGGAGGGACCACCCGATGGGTCTGGTTCGACGTGCGTGTTCAATGGGAGCGGCGGCGTCCCTGCTCGGGGTGGTGTGGGCGGTGGGTGCCTCTGCTGGCCCGGCCGACGCGGCGCCAGCCTCCCCGATCCCGGGGACGGTGCCGACGCTGGTCCAAGGGGCCACCGATCTGGGAGCAGCAGCTCAGCAGCCGCTGGCGGTGACGCTGTCGCTGCCCCTCAGGAACCAAGCCGGGCTGCACAGCCTTATCGCAGGGCTCACCAATCCGTCGAGCCCGACGTATCACCAGTTCCTGACGCCGGCCAGCTTCGCCTCGCAATTCAGCCCGACCAGCGACACCGTCAATGCGGTGACGGGCTGGGCCTCCTCGGCCGGCCTCACGGTGACATCGGTCTCGTCCAATCGCACTCTCGTCACCGTCACCGGGAGCCCGTCCCAGCTGGGACAGGCTTTCGGCGTGACCTTCGACAGCTATCGGGAGACCAACGGTCAGACCTTCATCTCCAACACCCAGACGGCCACCGTGCCGGCCGCGTTGGCCGGTGACGTGTCCTCCATCGTCGGCCTCTCCACGCTGGGCCAGGTCCAACTGGCCCCGGTCGCCGCGCCCACCGGGAGCGTGTCGTTCCCGTCGAGCTACGGCCCCCAGGACTTCTGGTCGTTCTATAACGCGCCGGCGAGCCAGACTGGTGCGGGGCAGACCATTGCCGTGCTGGCCGAGGGCGATCTGAGCAGCCCCAAGGCCGACCTGGCCAGCTTCGAGCAGACCTATGGCCTCCCCACCGTTCCCTGGACCACCATCCCGACGGGGGCGGCGTCCACCGACACCTCGGGTAACGACGAGTGGGACCTCGACACCCAGTACTCGACCGGTCTGGCCCAGGACGTCTCGAGCCTCCTGGTCTATGACGCGCCGTCGCTCTCGGACCCCGACATCCTGGCCGAGATGAACAAGTGGGTGACCGACGACCAGGCCAAGCAGGCCAACTTCTCGGCCGGCGAGTGCGAGTTGCTCGCCGACTCCGATGGGTTCCTCACCTCCAACGACCAGGTCCTCGAACAGGGCGTGGCCCAGGGCCAGACCCTGTTTACCGCAGCCGGTGACACGGGGGCCTTCTGCCCGCTCCTGGTCGGGGTCAACGGCGTCCCGGCCGGCCTTCCCGGAACCAACTACCCGGCGTCGAGCCCCTATGCCGTCGGGGTCGGGGGTACCACCATCCTCGGCGGACCCGCTCCCCTCGGCGAGATCGGCTGGTACGCGGGCGGGGGCGGCCAATCCCTCCTCGAGGCTGAGCCCGCCTATCAGTCGAGCGTGGGCGGTTCCAACCTCGGCCTCAGGCGGGGAGTCCCGGACGTGGCCTTCGACGCCGACCCCGACAGCGGCTTCAACGTGATCGTGGGTGGACAGCCCACGGTGGTCGGAGGCACCAGCGGCTCCAGCCCGTCGTGGCTGGGGATCTGGGCCCGCACCCAGGCAGCCCACGGGGGCAACCTGGGCTTTGCCAACGACACGATCTACGCCGAGCCCACGACCTCGTTCAACGACATCGAGATCGGCACGAACGTGCCGTACCCGGCGACACCTGGCTATGACTACGTCACCGGGAGAGGAACTCCGAACATCGCCGCGTTCATCGCCGCCGCGTAGCGAACCACCCCGGGCACAGGGGCTAGGCATGGGCCGATGCCCGGATGGACTCGCCGGCGGCACTGACGCTTCCGTCCGAGGGGCGCCGACCCGTCGAGGCGCGTCAGTGCATCAAAGTCTGCGAGATGGGTCTAGGGTGCGGCCCGACCGAACCGGCGCGCCCGAGATCGATGCACCAGCCAGTACGCTCCATCGGGACGTGGATGCCCTACGGAGGTGGCTGTGCCTCAGCCGGTAGACGACAATGCCGAGTTGTCCCGTTTCGAGATCAAAGACCACGGCCGGGTGGTGGGCATTGCCGACTACCGGGTGGAGGGCGACCGGGTGGTGCTGCCCCACACCGAGGTCGATCCGGCTTTGCGAGGGAGCGGGCTGGGCGCGGAGCTGATCCGGGCCGCTCTCGATGCCATCCGGGACAGCGGGCGGGGCGTGGTACCCCAGTGCTCGTACGTTGCCCATTTCATCGCCGAGCATCCCGATTACCAGGACCTGGTCGCCCCCTGACTCCTCTCGGGCGGGGATCGTTGGCTACTCTCTGCTGCGAAAGGATGCCCTGCCATGATCAGCGTCTACGATTTCGCATCGGTCCCTGACCCAGGCATGAGCGACGCCCGTCCATGAATGCACACTCACGACATGCAGGATCACCGGGAGGTCACCGTTCCCTGTGGATACTCTCCTTGGTGGTGGTGATCCTCGCCGTCGCCGCCGTGGGCACGACGCTGGCCCTGCGGACCTCGGGCCCGAGTCAGGCAGCGGGAGGAACGGGCACCACGACCTCGACGTCGGGCGCGCCGGCCAAGGTGGCCAAGACGTTGTCGGTCGTCTCCACGACGCCTACGTCGGGGGCGGCGAACGTCCCGACGGATATCGCCATCACCGTTCAACTATCGGCCCCGCTCGCAGCCGGCAGCGCCATGCCGACCCTGAGCCCGGCGGTAGCGGGCACCTGGAAGAAGGTCGGCAAAGCCACGCTCGCGTTCGCCGCCACCGCCCCGCTCATCCCGTCGACGTCGGAGACGCTCACGGTGCCCGGCGGTTCCACCGGTGTGCGCGATCAGGCCGGCTCCACGCTGGCCGCGCCGCTCGTCGTCCCGTTCACCGTGGCCCAGGGGAGCACGACTCGCTTGCAGCAACTCCTGGCCCAGCTCAACTACCTGCCCGTGTCCTTCGCCCCATCGGCCCCGCTCACCTCCCCGGCCGAAGCGGCCAACCCCCAGGCAGGGTCGTTCACTTGGCGGTGGACGACCTTGCCGGCCTCCCTCACCAGCCTGTGGACCCAAGGGCAGGAGGACATCATCACCAAGGCAGCGGTGATGGCCTTCCAGACCCAGAACGGGCTGAGCGTGGACGGGTTGGCCGGGTCCCAGGTATGGACGACCTTGCTGGCCGACGCGGCCACGGCCAAGGTGGACGCCAACCCCTATGTGTACGTCTACGTGTCCAAGACGGTGCCGCAGACCCTGACCCTGTACAACAACGGCGCCGTCCAATTCGCCAACATTCCCGTGAATACCGGTGCACCGGGCGCCGACACCGCCGATGGCACCTACCCCGTCTTCGAGCACGTGCCCTCGTCGGAGATGAAGGGCACCAACCCCGACGGCAGCACGTACGACGACCCCGCCGTCCCGTGGGCCAGCTACTTCAACGGAGGCGATGCCCTCCACGGATTCCCCCGGGCCACCTACGGCTCGCCGCAGAGCAACGGGTGCGTGGAGATGGCGATCTCGGACGCAGCCCAAGTGTGGCCGCTGACCCCGGTCGGCACCCTGGTCACCGTGGTAGGCCCGACCATTTAGCCGTCGTTGGGCGTCGTGCCCGGCCCGTTCATCAGACCAAGAAGGTGAACAGGGGCGACCCCGGGGGTACCCGCTCGATCTGCAGCGGACTGGCGGCCATGCGCTCCAGTAGCCCGTCGACGTCGCCGGCCCGGGCCAGCTCGATGCCCACCAGCGCCGGGCCCGTCTCCCGATTGCTCTTCTTCACGTAGTCGAAAAGGGCGATGTCATCGTCGGGGCCGAGGACACCGTCGAGAAACTGTCGCAGAGCGCCCGGCTCCTGGGGGAACGTGACCAGGAAGTAGTGCTTCAGACCCTCGAAGAGGAGCGAACGCTCCACGATGTCTGCGTAGCGGCTGACATCGTTGTTGCCGCCCGACACGATGCAGACCACGGGTCCTCGGAGGCCGGACAGGTGGCGGGCTGCCGCGCTGGCCAGGGCGGCGGCAGGCTCGGCGATGATCCCGTCGGACTGGTAGAGCTCCAGCAGTTCGGTGCACACCGCCCCCTCGGGCACGGTCACCATCTCGTCGACCAGGTCCGAGACGATGGGGTAGGTCAACCGGCCCACCGTGCCGACGGCCGCACCGTCGACGAAGGAGTCGATGTGGTCGAGGGCGACCGGCCCACCGGCAGCCAGGGCTGCGGCCATGCTGGCCGCCCCGGCGGGCTCGGCTCCCACGATGCGGACGCCGGGAGCGTGCTGCTTGAGCCACACGGCGACACCGGCGATCAGCCCACCGCCCCCCACCGGCACGATGACGGTGCCCATGCCCTCGCCGCACTGCTCGCTCAGCTCCACGGCCACCGTTCCCTGCCCGGCGATGGTGCGTACGTCGTCAAAGGGATGCACGTAGATGGAGCCGGTCGCGGCTGCGTCGGCCAGAGCCGCCGCGCTGGCCTCGTCGTAGTTGGCTCCGGCCAGCACCAGTTCGATCCAGGGGCGTCCGAGGGCAGTGATGCGAGCCCGCTTCTGGCGGGGGGTGGAGGTGGGGACGAACACCTTGCCGCGGATGCCCAGGGCCCGGCAGCTGTACGCCACCCCTTGGGCGTGGTTCCCGGCGCTGGCACAGGTCACGCCCAGGCGTTGCTCGGCCGGCGTGAGCGAGCTGATGAAGTTGTACGCTCCCCGCACCTTGTACGAGCGGCCGATCTGTAGGTCCTCTCGCTTCAGCCACACCTCCGTGCCCAGCTCGAGTGAGAGGCGCTCGCTGCGTTCGACCGGCGTCTCCCGCACCACGGGGCGCAACACCTCGGCTGCCGCGGCGACGGCGGTTGGGGTGAGCGCTACTCGATCCGGCATGCCTCGATGGTACGGGGGTTGGCCCCGGATCATGTTCAATGACCTGGGACACCCAATAACCGCCATGTCCAGGATCGACAGCGCGCCGTCCCGTACTCTGGTCGATCGACTAGGGGGCTCGATGGATCAGCCGTGCAGGGCCCTCCGCATGACGTCCAAGGTCTCGGCCGATTGGCGCACCGATGTCGCCGCCGTGAACACCAGCGCCGATCCGTGGAAGGTGCCCGGATACTGGTGCAGTTCCACCGTGACCCCGGCCTGGAGCAGGCGGAGGCCATATATGAGTCCCTCGTCGCGCAGTGGGTCGAACTCCATGGTGGAGATGTAGGTGGGGGGGAGACCGGACAGCTCGGTGGCCCGGGCCGGTGCCGCATAGGGGGACACCTCGCCTCGGTCCTCGCCCAGGTAGTACTGCCAGCTGAGCACGGCGTTGGGCCGATTCCACATCGGCGTGTCCACGAAGGTCTGCATGCTCACGGTCTCGAGCCGGTCGTCGAGCTCGGGGATGCCGAGGTACTGGAAGCACAGCGACGGGCCGCCGCGGTCTCGAGCGGCCAGGGCCACACCCGCGGCCAGCCCGCCGCCGGCGCTGTTCCCGAACACGGCCAGGCGATCGAGGTCCACCTCGAGCTGGTCGGAGGCATCCCTTATCCAGGTCAAGGTGTCGTAGCAGTCATCCAACCCGGCGGGGAACGGGTGCTCGGGGGCGAGCCGGTAGTCGACCGAGACCACCACGGCACCCACGGACCTGGCCACCAAGACGGCGCCGGCATGCTCGGTATCCACGCTGCCCAGGGCGAACCCACCGCCGTGGATGTAGAGGACGCCCGGCAGTCGCCCGTCCCTCTCGGTGGGGGCGTACACCCGCACCGGGATGGCGTGGCCACCGGAGGCGGCTATCACTCGATCCTCGATGACCACGCCACTGGTGTCCACGTTGGCGCCGGCCTGGGCACTGAGCTCGTCCAGCCCAGCCCGGGCCGCGGCCAGGTCGCCGATGCCGACGGCAGGAATGACCGGGATGACGGCGGCCAGCTCGGGGTCGAAACGGTAGGTCATGGGTCTCCTTGTCGGTGCATGAGGATGGGGTCAGGATGTGAACTGCCCGGGTCGTCGTCCCGGTCCGGGAGGCCCGGCAAATGCCTGGGCGATGTCCAACCACTGGGTCGACACTGTCCCCTCGCACACCAGGTCGGTGTCGTCACGATGGCGCCGTTGGGTGACCACCAGGCAGAAGTCGAGCGCCGAGCCGCGCACTTGGTTGACGGCGCCGGGGGGACCGAAGGTCCACGGAAGGCCATCGGTTCCCTCTAGGACGACGAGCACGGGGGCCTCGGGTACCTCGAGCCGGCGGGATCGATAGCTGTTGGGAAGGGATCGGTACCCGAGAAAGCAGACATGTCGGAGTCGATCGGAGGGGGTTCGGGTTCGCCCCAGCGCATCGGCGACGTCCTGGCCGTGGGCCCAGGTCTCCATGATCCGAGCGGTGAGGGCGGAGGCGATGCTCATGTCAGGCCCGAACCAGGGGATGCGTCTTTCGGTGGCGCCGCCGGTGGCCTCGATCATGGTGTGCCGGGCCTCGTACAGCCAGGGCACGAGGTCGGCGACCGGGCGCTGGCGTGCCGCCTGGGTGGCGGCCTCGACGAAACTGTCGACGTCAGCCAGAGCCTCCAGGCGTCCCCGAGCAAAGCCATCGGCATCGGTGGCGGCCAGGGTGAGCTGCTCATCGAAATAAGCCAGGTGGCCGACCTGGTCGCGGATGGACCAACCGGGCGCAGGGGTGGGCGTCTCCCACTGGGCGGGGCTGAGCGAGGTCACCAGGGCCACCAAGTCCTCGGTCTCGGCCATCAGATCGTTGCCCAGCTGTAAGACCGCGGCTGCCATGTCCCCTCCCGACTGCTCCGAGCCGGGACGACTCGAAGCAGTGTCATGATGACGCCCTACGATAGGTCACCGTATGCAGCAGGTACCTTCCAAGACGATGAGCAAAGGACAGTAGATGAGCGACAGAGATCGGGACTTCGCCGCGCTTGCGCTTCGCACGGCCATCGGACCCATGTTGGTGCTCCACGGGCACAACAAGGTCTTCGGCGCCGGCGGGCTCAAGGGCACGACTGGTTGGTTCGACAGCCTCGGGCTGCAGCCGGCCGCCGTCCACGCCCGTATGGCCGCGGCCACCGAGATAGGGGCGGGCACCCTCATCACGCTGGGCGTGGTCAACCCCCTGCCCAGCGCGGCAGTGGTCGGTTTGATGGCCACGGCTGCTGCCACCGATCACCGGGGCAAGGGGTTCTTCGTCTTCAAGGGCGGTTGGGAGTACACCGCGGTCGTCGCTCTCGCCGCCACCGCGCTGGCCGGATTGGGCAACGGGCGGTGGTCGGTGGACCGGTTGTTTGGTCGAAGGCAGCGATCGGGGGCAGCGATGGCCATCAGTGCCGCCGCGCTGGGTCTGGCCGGCGCCGGGGTCCTGCTGGCCACCTCCTACCGTCCCCCGAGCAAGGACGACTCGGCGGACGTCGAGCCTGCTCCCGAGGCCGCGGACGCCGATCTGGCCTGATGGTGGCCGAAGACCTCTTGGCCGATCGGGTGGCCGTGGTCACCGGCGGCGGCGGGGGGATCGGACGGGGCATCTGCCGCCGGTTGGTGGCCGAGGGCGCGATGGTCGTGGTCAACGACATCGATCCCGACCTGCTGGCCGAAACGGAGGCTGAGCTGCAGGCCGTTGGCGGCTTCATCCGACCGGTGCCCGGCGATATCCGAGAGCAGACGACGGTCGAGTCGCTGGTGGGAGCGGCCCGGGCGGTGGCCGACGGCCGCATCGATGTCTTGGTCAACAACGTCGGCGACTTCCGTCCCAACGGTATGTTCCTCAAGTCCGGACCCGAGGATTGGGACGCGCTGTATGCCTTGAACCTGGGGCACGTCTTCGCCTGCACGAGGGCGATCGCCCCGGCCATGACCGAGCGCTCCTCGGGGAGCATCGTCAACGTCTCGACGGTCGAAGCCTTTCGGGGCATCCCGGCCAACGCCGTGTACTCGGCGTTCAACGCGGGGATCAACGCGTTCACCCGCAGTTTGGCCGTGGAACTTGGGCGTAAAGGGGTTCGGGTCAATGCCATCGCCCCCGACCTGGCCGACACGCTCCAGACACCGGCCGAGATGATGCTGGCCGGGCGGGACGAGGCTCTGGTCCAGAACTGGGTTCCGCTCGGCCGCTTCGGCCACCCCGATGACTACGGCGACGTCGTGGTCTTTTTGGCCAGCGACCTGTCCCGGTTCGTGACCGGACATGTCATTCCGGTCGATGGGGGCACGCTGGCCGCCGGCGGCTGGTACCTGAAGCGGAATGGTCCGGGGTGGACCAATATGCCCGATTCGCCGTAGAACGACCGGATGTGGGGCCGGTCAGCCCGGCCGAGAGGGCAGTGCAGCCAGATCATCGGCGGTCAACTGCCACGTGGCGGCACTCGTGTTGTCCTGGACCTGCTGGGGCGTGGTGGCACCGGCGATGACGCTGGCCACGCCGTCCTGCGCGGCCAGCCAGGCCACCGCAAGCTCGAGCAGGGTATGGCCCCTCGCCTCGGCGAAGGCGGTCAGCGTCTCGATGTAGTCGAAGTTCTCGTCGGTGGCGCCGGCGGCGAAGTACGAGCCTCTGTCCAAGCGTGATCCGGGCGGAAACGGCTCGCCCTTTCGGTACTTGCCGGTGAGCAAGCCTGAGGCCAGGGGAAAGTAGGGAACGATCCCGAGGCCATGACGTCGGGCTGCAGGGACCACCTCCTTCTCGACCTCACGTACCAGGAGGCTCCATTCGATCTGCGTGGCGCAGAACGAGGGCGTCTTGCGCTCCTGGGCCGTCTTCGCCGCCTCTTCGATCTGGTCGGCGGAGACGTTGGAGGAGGCGATGTGGAGGACCTTGCCCTGGTCGACCAGCTCACCCATGGCGTCCAGGGCCTCCTCCACGGGTGCGTCGCTGTCCGGGTAGTGCTGATAGTAGAGATCGATCCGATCGGTGCCCAGCCGGGACAGGCTGGCCTCGCAGGCCTCGAGGATCCGCCGACGGAGGTCCCCGGGCCGGTAGGGGTCGTCCTTCGGGCGCGGGCTGAACTTGGTAGCGATAACCACGTGGTCACGCCGGCGTCCGAGTGCCTCCCCTAGGAATTCTTCGGACTTGCCGCCGCCGTACATCTCGGCTGTGTCGAAGTGGGTGATCCCTGTCTCCAGCGCCGCGTCCACCACAGAATGGGTCTGAGCCGCGTCCATCCTCATGCCGAAGTTGTTGCAGCCGAGTCCCACCACTGAGACCAGGGGTCCGTCCACTCCGAGGCGACGTGTCTCCATCCCAAATTCCTCCTGTGATTGCCGATCGAAACGCCCGCCCGTGGGAGACGTCACAGCAGACCCTATGTGCTGTCGGCCGCTCCTCGCGTCGCCACGGCACAGGCGGGTAGGGTCGTGGCGATGAGAGCCTCCGGGGTCCCCCGTGCCTGAACCATCGGTCATCCACGTCGCCACCCCGGCCCTGGTTTCCGTGTTCGACCACGAACGGGTGCGGGCCCTCTGCCCGACGACCGAGGTGGTCACCGCTCCCTACGAGATCAGTCACGAACAGCGGACCCGGCGATCACATGAGCCCGACAACGATGAGCTCCGGGCCTTCGAGCCCCCGCTCAGCCCGCAGCTGGTGGCCGATCTGGGTCGGGCCGAGGTCCTGTTCACCCTCGACGCCCCCTATGACCTCGGTCGACTGGCCCCCCATCTCCGCTGGATCCAGGCCCTGGGCTCCGGCGTGGGCCAGTTCGCCTCCTCGGGACTGGACGGGACCGGCATCGTGTTGACCAACGCGGCGGGGATCGGTTCGGTTCCCATCGCCGAGTGGGTTCTGGCCCGGGTGCTGTCCATCACCAAGCGGCTCGACGAGCATGCGGAGGCGCAGCGTCGTCGCGAGTGGAAACCTCGATATGGGTCCATGCTCATGGGCCGCACCATGGTCATCGTCGGGCTCGGGGCCATCGGCCGCGAGGTGTCCCGCCGGGCCCGTGCCTTCGGGGTACACGTCATCGGGGTCCGGCGCAGCTGGGTACCTGGGTCATCCTCACCCGACGCCGACGAGCTCATAGGACCCGGTGCCCTGCACGAGGCCCTGGCTCGAGCCGACATCATTGTGGTCGCCGCTCCAGGAAGTAGGGAGAACGATGGGCTCTTCGATGCGGCCGCGTTCGCAGCCACCCGGCCGGGGGCGATCTTCATCAATGTGGCCCGAGGCTCCCTGGTCGTCGAGCCGGCGCTGATCGACGCGCTCGAGTCGGGCCAGTTGCGGGCCGCAGCCATCGACGTGGCTCGCCACGAGCCGCTCCCGCCCGAGGATCCGCTCTGGGACGCACCGAACCTGTCGATCTCTCCCCACAGCTCCACCTCGACGGAGGGATACATGGAGCGCACGTTCGATCACTTCTTCGCCAACCTCGAGCGGTACGTGGGTGATCGTCCCCTGGAGAACGTCGTCGATATGAGCGATGGCTATTAGGCCCTGATGCCGAGCGCGGTCAGGTGGCCTGGTCGCTGCCTGGTCGTCCGTCAGGTCGACTTGGGTCGAAGTGCGGTGAGCTCGGTCACGTTGTCGAAGAGGATCTTCTTGCGATCGACGGTATCGAAGTTCTTCAGCTCCCGGACGTAGTCACGGGGTTCGGGCAACGCTTCGATATGGGGCCAGTCGGAACCGAAGATGACCCTGTCGGCACCCATGCACTCGACCACCTGGTAGACGTCGTCCTCCCAGAATGGGTTGATCCACACCTGGCGACGGAAGGTCTCGATCGGGTCGTTCTTCCAATAGCCCGGCATCTTGTTGGCCGTCGAGCGCACCTTCTTGATCAGTTCGGGTAGGTACTCGGCCCCGTTCTCCACCGAGGCGATGCGCAGATTGGGAAAGCGCTCGAGGTGGTTCTCGAAGATCAGCGTGAGCAGGTAATCGCGGATGGCTTGTTCGATGTTGAACGACTTGATGGTCGGTTTCCACCCACCCGAGAACGTGGCCGCGAAGCCTTCGGCGGCGTATCCGTTCGAAGAGAGGCCGCTGTCGCCGGCGTGGACGACCACGGTGATCCCGGCCTCGTCGGCCAGTCCCCAGAACCCGTCGAAGCTGGGGTCGAACGGATTGCGCCGACCGGTACTGGTCACCGGGGCCGCCGGCCGCATGACCACGCTCCGGGCACCCTGATCGAGCGCCCATCGCAACTCGTCCGCTGCCCACTCCGGGTCGGCCAAGGTGACGTACGGTGCGGCGAAGATGCGGTCCTGGTAGTTGAACGACCAGTCCTCGGCCAACCATCGATTGAACGCCCGGAACAGGTGGCAGACGGCTTGGGGGTCGTGGGCCAACGGCTCCTCGTAGATCATGCCCAAAGTGGGGAACAGCCAGCAGGCGGCGAGTCCCTGCTCGTCGAGGGTCGAGACCCGAGCAGCGGGGTGGCGGTAGGCGGGACGGATCGACTCCCGTCGCGACAGGAATTCCATCGGGTTGCGGTTGTGGGGATTGCCCCTGAAGTACTCGTACATGGCACCGGGAAACGCCACCGGGTCGAACGTGGGGTTGGTCACCGCGTGGTTCACGTGACCTCCGATGACGTGGTATTGCCGTCCCCCGATCTCGCACCACTGGATCACCCGCGGGCCGAGAGCCGGATCCAGGTGCCGGGTGAAGGCGTCGGGCGCCTCGTAGTAGTGGTTGTCGCCGTCGAACACGGGATGATCGACCTCGTCGAAGTCACGCACCGTTCGTCTCCTCTCCGGGGTCCGCCAGTGGAACAGGTTCTCATCTTCTCACGAGGGGGAAGGCCCTGTCCGATGAGGTGCTGTCGGGGGACCGACGCCCGGCCCTGGCCGACGGGTTGGATACGCTGCGGTGCCGGAAGCGGGCGCCGGCCGCGGCGAGGGGACGGGCGGGATCAACCGAGAAGGGAGCCAACATGCAGGGTCACGAGGGACTGCTCCTGGTCGGTCACGGTTCCCAGAGTGAGGACAGCGAGACGGAGATGCGGGCCATCGCCGCCCTCGTAGCCTCACAACTGCCTGGGGTGATGGTGGATGTCGGCTTCTTGGAGATGACCGAGCCATCGGCCGGGGTCGTCCTCGATCGACTGGTGGACCAGGGCTGCCACAGGATCGTGGTGTTGCCCCTGGTCTTGCTGGGGGCCGGGCACGCCAAGAACGACGTGGCTGCCGTGGTGCTCGAGGGCCGGGAACGCCATCCCCGATGCGAACTCCAGTTCGGGAGCCCCATGGGGGTGGCCAAGGACCTGGTGGCGGCGATGGGCGATGCGGTCACCTCGGCGGGAGGCCGGGGACTGCCCCTGCTCCTCGTGGGCCGGGGCACCTCGGATCCCGATGCCAACGGGGATGCAGCCAAGGCCGCCCGACTGGTGGGGGAGTGGAGTGACGCTCCTTTCGTCCACACCGGTTTCACCGGGGTGACCGGACCCTCGGTCCCCGATGCGCTGGACGTGTTCGCCCGGCTGGGCTTCGAGCGCATGGCCCTCGGCTTCTGGTTCCTCTGCACCGGGAAGCTCATCGAGCGGGCCCGCGCCGACATCGCCGCCTTCGCCGATCGCACAGGGGTGGTCGTGGTCGATGCCGGCTACTTCGGAGCGGACCGGCGGCTCATCCCCACCATCCTCGAGCGCTATGGCCAGGCTCACGCGGGCACCCCTGTGGTCAACTGCGATGCCTGCTCGTACCGGTCACCTTGGCCGGGACATGAACAGCGGGTGGGCCAGCCCATCGGCGTGGGCCATTCTCACCTCGCCGCCGAGCACCGCCACGCCCATCGGTAAGGGACGCTGCTCGGCCAGGCCGTCGATATCGATCCCCAGGTTGCCGAGGCACGCGGTGATCTGACCGGGACCCAGGGTTACGACTGACCAGGGAAGCCTCGCCCACGGGAGCGATAACGCCTCGGCCTGCCACCTGCCATACTGCCGCGGTGGCCTCAGAACGGTTCCACGACGCGTCGATCCGTCCTCCCGCTCCGCTCGACGACCGGCGCAACGCCGACCGCTTGGTGCGGGCCCTAACCCTGGTCACCGCTTTGCAATGGTTGGGGGCCAGCGCCATCTTGCCGCTGTTGCCGGAGTACTTGCGCCATCGGGGCGGGTCCGATGCGTTGGTGGGTGCAGTCATGGCCGCGTTCTTCGCTGCCGGCGTGCTGTGCCAGTACCCGGCAGGACGCCTGGCCGACCACATCGGTCGCCGGCCCGTCTTGCTCATGGGCCTCCTGTGCTATGCCGCGGCCAGCGTCGCCTTCCTGGCTCCGGTCAGCCCGGTGGCCTATGTGGGCCTTCGTGCCCTGCAAGGAGCCGGAGCAGGAGCAGCCGAGGTGGCGTCACTGGCCATGGTGTCCGGCGCGGTGTCGCTCGAGCGACGGGGCCGGGCCTTCGGGTCCATCTACGCCGGACAACTGGCCGGGATCGCCATCGGCCCGTTGGTGGGGAGCCTGTTTGGTGTGGGGGCCATGGGGATCATCTTCGTTGCCGCCGGAGCCGCGTCACTGGTGGCCTGCCTGCCCGTACTGGTGGGATCCGAGTTCGTCGGCCAGCGGGTCTCGGCCGCCGCCCGGGATCTCAGCCCCCGGGCCCGCGGGCTCCCGAATCTCAATCGGGCGCTTGTCGGGTCGCTGGTGGCCGCCGCAGCCATCGGGCTCACCTTCGGCGTGTACGAATCGTGCTGGACGTTGCTACTCGACGCCCGAGGAGCGAAGAATTGGCAGATCGGGTTGAGCTGGAGCATGTTCGCCGTTCCCTTCGTAGCCATGGCCCGTCCCGGTGGCTGGATGGCTGATCATTTCGATCGGCGTTGGCTGGTGGTCATCTCCATTTCCTCGTCAATTGCCTTCTGCGCCGCCTATCCGTTCATCCACAGCGTTCTCCTCTTGGTCGTCCTCGGCGCCGTCGAGGCGATCGGCGTGGCCGTGGCCCTGCCCGCCGCTCAATCCCTGCTGACCCAGGAGTCGGACACGACCGAGGTGGGCCGGGTGCAGGGTCTGTTCTCCACCAGCGAGACGGGGTCCATCGCCATCTCTGCCGGTGTGGGAGGTTTGCTGTTCGCCGTGGCCGTATGGGCCCCATTCATCGCCGCCGCCGCCGCTGCCGCAGTGTTGACCATGTTGCTCCCGCTGGTGTGGGCCCCGGTGGCCGGGCGGGTGGCTGACCATCGGGCCAGTGACCATGCTTCGGGGGCAACTGCCCCGGCGGTGGTGAATTGAGAATTAGGTGGTGGCAGTGGCCGAAATCGTGCCTGGGAGTGATCGGTACCGGTCTCGTCCCACCGGGCTGTCCGGGTCGGGCTAGGCTGTGTTCAGCGGCTCGAATCACGCCGAGCCTTGCTGCACTGGTATCCACGATGGACTCCTGCTGCTCAGATGCGTGGAGTTCATGAGGTAGATATCAAAATGGCACAAGGTACGGTTAAGTGGTTCAACGCGGAAAAAGGCTTCGGTTTCATCTCGCCTGACGGCGGCGGCGAAGATCTCTTCGTCCATCAGTCCGAGATCCAGATGGAAGGCTTCCGCGATCTTCCCGAAGGACAGCGAGTGGAGTTCGAAGCCACCCAAGGCCAAAAGGGCATGCAGGCCAGCCGAGTTCGCAAGGTCTGAATTTCGCTTTTGTCGAGCTCGTAGTGTGAGCTCGCACCTGCTGTAACCATCACCGGTCGGGACCATCCCGACCGGTGATGGTGTCGTTAGGGCCCACGTCCAATGCGGCCCGATTCAATACGGCCCGATTCAATACGGTCCGATTCAATACGGCCCGATTCAATACGGTTCAAACAGACCCGTCCGGCTCTTCGATGATCTCCTCGAAGTAGCGGTACATCCTGACGCCGATCCGGTACCCCAGGCGATCGGGTTGGAGCGGATACCCGAGCATCCCCCGGAGGTATTGCTCGACGAGCTCTGCTCCGGCCCCGAGCGACAGGGGCAGTCCGCCCGAGAAGCGCGGGTTCACCTCGGTGAAGGTGAACGTCCCTGCTTCGGGGATGAAGCCCTGGATGTTGGCGGGACCGGTCAGTCCCAGGGCACCCATGAGGGCGGCCACCCCCTCGACCAGCGCGTCGTGAGCGAAGGTCTCGCCGCGGACCGAGATTCCTGCCTTCGTCTCGCTTCGCCACCGGGGCACGGCCGCCACCACTAGGCCGTTGTGGTCGGTCAGCGCGTCGATGGTGAACTCCTGACCGGTCAGGCAGTGCTGCACCATGGCGTCGGGGACTTCGGCCACCAGGCGGGGAATGCTGGTCGCGTCGTCGGTCAGGTGGATGTCACGCGACCCTCGCCCATGCCTGGGCTTCACCACCCACGGCCCGGGCACGCCCTCGGCGGTGCCGAGGGCAGTCGGTGGACCGGGCAGCCCTGCCGCGGTCAGTGCTTGGTGGAAGAACCACTTGTCGGTACAGGACACGACGGCCGCGGGCTCGGGGAACCAGTGGGCGATGCCCGCCGCATCGAGGTCTGCTGTGACGTCGGCCAGGGCCACCAGCTCCTCGGCCACCGACGAG
Source organism: uncultured Acidimicrobiaceae bacterium (assembly GCA_963781305.1). GTDB lineage: Bacteria > Actinomycetota > Acidimicrobiia > Acidimicrobiales > RAAP-2 > DASXMT01. The sequence goes on along the minus strand of CAWAFL010000001.1, from coordinate 737,821 downwards.
ATGACGGCGGTAACCGAGTGCTCACAGCCCAGGGCAGCCAGAGCCGCCCCGAACCCGGGTTCGTCTGCCCGCGGCAGGGTGCCACCGGAATCGGCCAACCTGATGCCCACCGCATCGGGGGAGGCGTCGACGCCCACGGTGCGGTGCCCGGCCTTGCCCAGTGCCTGGATGACCGACACGCCGGCCGGGCCCCCGGCACCGGTGACCATGACCACCTGGGGGGGAAGGGGCGTGGCCTGCGAAGGGTCGGCCATCACGATCCCAGGACATGTCGAAGGAGGATGACCACGCCGGCGGCGGCAAGGGCGACGACCCCGCGGAACAAGAAGCGGCGCTCCAGTCGGCGATCGCTTCTGATCTCGGCCAAGGTCGCATCATCATTGCTGCGGTGCAATGTGCTCGGTTGGACTCCCACTTGTAGCGGTCGTCGCATCGGCGCCGCCTCCCATCTTTCCGGTTTTCTTGGTTACTTCCCAGCGCATCTCGCTGCCCTGCAATTCCTTGATGTAGGCGGTGAACCCGATGGCGCACAGCAACGGTCCGTACCCGGCCAGGTAGACGAGGGCCAAGGCGAGCCGCCTCAGTCCCAGTCGACGCTCGACTTCCCTCGCCGCCAGGGCCACCACCATGCACGCTGCGCTCCAGATGCTGGCGAACAGCACCTCTTGGTGCTGGGCCACAGGCGTCAATGTCCAGTGCAATGGGCGCACCACGCCGTTGATGATGTCGATGGAGAAGTGGGGCAGCACCGTGTAGGTGATGATCCCCACTGAGATGATCCCAGGGAACAGGACGGCCTGCAGCCAGGCGTGCCGGGCCGTTGTCCGATCGGCGAGCAGCCCGAAGACGGTGATGGTCACCCAACTCAGTGCGTTGGAGATCCAGAAGACCCTGAGCAACGAACCGGCTTCGCCATAGTCGATGAAGTACAGGATGCTCAAGGCGATGGCATTGAGCACCATGAGGATCGGCTGCAGGGTCACGGCGAACCAGACGACACCGAACGTCGGTCGCCCCAGCGGGGTGCGGGGGCGGAACCACACCGAACGGTACTTGAAGACGATCTGGAGGTTTCCCCTCGCCCAGCGCATCCGTTGCTTCCACAATCCGTCGATGTCCCCGGGCTCCTCGGCCAAGGCCACCGCCCGGCCTTCGAAGATGACCTTTCGCCCGTTCAGCTGGGTCTGGAACGTGCTGACCGTGTCCTCGGCCTGGGTGCTGGCGTCGATCCGACCACCGAGCTCATCGATGTTGGCCCTCGTGTGCAGCTGGGCCCCCCCGGGAAGGCACGCAGCCACACCGATGAGGTTGCTCGATCGCCGGGCCAGGGCCTGAGCCATGACGTACTCGAACCCGATGAAGCGGGTCATAGAATTACCAGGACGGCTCCCTTCTCGGATGTAGGCGCCCACCGCGCCGACCTTGGGATCGGAGAAATGTCTGGTCATCCGCCGAAGCGAAGTCGGGGTGAAGAGGACGTCGGAGTCCATGATGAGCACGGCCTCGGCCCAGTCGTCGGCAAGGATGACCGCGAGCCCATGGTTGAGCACCGCCGCCTTTCCCTCGCCGCCCTTGTCTCGGCGGAGGTAGTAGATGCGGGTGGGATGCTCGGCCGCCGCCGCTTGGACCAGAGCCGGGGTGCCGTCGGTGCTGGCGTCGTCGACCACATAGATGCGGACCGCTTGGGCGGGGTACTCGAGGGACAACAGGGTGGTGAGCGTGGTGCCCAGCACCGCTTCCTCGTTGTGGGCGGGGATGATGATGGCCGTTCGGGGTTCGGTCGGCACCGAGTCCTTGGCGTGGTCCCGGTAGCGATGAAACATGGCCAGGGAAACGAACCCGGCACTGACCAGCGATACCGATGCGGCGGCGATGACGAACAACGACAGGAGGATACGGACGAACACTTCCATCGTCAGGTGACCGTCATGGCCGGCGCGGCCGCCCCCCGCTCATGACATCGATGCCAGTATCCCGGGAACCCGGTCGTACAGGCCGATGGTCTCGATGCGGTGACTGTCGGTGGCGCACACGATCGGTACCCGGCGGCGGGCGAAGTGCTCGAGGGTCGACGCCGACGGGCACCCCCACCGTTCGTTGACCTCGACCATGATCTCGAACCGACGGGACTGGTCTGCCAGCCAATCGAGACCGGAGGAAGACAGGTCCTCCTCGCACATCCCTGCTTTGGGCAGAACGCTGAACATGTGGGCGAGTATCCCGATCCCGGCAACAGCCTCCAGCGAATTGCCGATGGCCTCGATGAGCACCTCCGCCAGTGCGTCGGCGTCCCATCTACCGTCCTCGATGCCGTGCAGAACTTCCTTGGGGTTGTGGGGTCCGTCTTCCATGGGGAACTGATGATCGGCTACCAGGATGTGATCCAGGGCTTCGAGGTTGGGGGGAAGGTCGAGCGCGCCGGCCTGGTCGAGCACCTTGGTCTCGACGCCTCGCAGGATGGTGAGGGGCTCCCGATGCTCGGCATCGCTTTCGATCAGCTCATCGGTGGCCTGGATGAATTCCGGCAACCAGTCCGAGTCCGCCCGGACATGGTCGACCAGGCAGATGGTGTGCAGCCCTCGCCGGTGGGCCATGGTCACGTTCTCTTCAATGGTGTTCTTCCCATCGGAGAAGGTGGAGTGGACGTGCCCGTCCCGTCCGAGGTCACCGATCACGAGCGCGCCGAACTCATGTCCGGCGCACTCTGTCGGACGGTGGGTCGATCCCGCACCACCTCGAGCGGCTCGGAGAACAGGCTCTGACCGTAGCGACCCCAATAGCGCGCCGTGGCTCGCACCAGGTCCTCGGCCAGGTATGTCCGAAGCTCGCTCTGGCTGGAGAAGGCGGCCAACATGGCCAGCTTCTCGTCCAGGTTGGCGTCGATGTCGACGAAGCGGGCCGGCGCGAACTTGACCGTGGCCGACGGGCTCTCATAGCAGTACACGTTGGCCACGTTCCTGGTGGCCACCAAGGTGGCCTGGTGGACGTTGCGGTGATCCTGGTGAAGGTCGCACGCCGTGTGGGTGTAGACCACGGTGGGACGGAACTGCTGCACCACCGATTCGATCATGTTCACCGTGGGATCGGCCATGGGCACCCGGGTGTCCTCGAGGTCCTGAAGGATCAGGGTGGCTCCGAGCAGTTCGGCTGCCCGTTGGGCTTCCTCGGCGCGGCGACCGGAATCTCCGCCCCGCGCCCCATGGCTCATGGTCAGCACGGTGATCTCATCGCCGGCCTTGCCGTGGCCGACCAGGATGCCGCCCACCCCGATCTCGACGTCGTCGGGATGGGCCCCGACGGCCAGGATCCGTTCTGGGAGGTTCTGGAACCGGTTCCGGCGGCGTTCGATCAGCCGTTCGATCTGCGAGACCAGGGCCTGCGGGGTGACTGGCTTGGGGAGGAAGTCGTCGACCTCGCTCCGCAGGGCGTTGACGGCCACGTCCACGCTGGCATCAGCCGTCATCAAGGCGGTGGCCAGCCCGGGGATGCGGCGCCGAGCCTCGTGGATCAGGTCGAACCCGGACATCCCGGGCAGCCCGATATCGGCGAGCAGGACGTCGACGTCAGGGTCGGCAGCCAGAAGCTCCAGTCCCACCGGCCCTGATGCCGCGCTGCTCACATCGAATCCGGCCCGCTCCAGGGCGAGGGTGACGTACCGGAGCGTGCCCGGGTCGTCCTCGACGACGAGGATGCGACCTCGCTCGCGGGCGGTTGCCGTGGCATCGGCGCCCAACGCGCCGTCGCCGTCTTGCCTGTCTGCGCTCATGTGCCACCCGTGAGATCTCTCTCGCCTCGCCACCCGGCTCGGCACTTGGCTCCCACCCGAACCTTAGCGAAGATGACGCCGCCCCCCTAGTTCCGGCGGCGCTCCCGTGACCTACCATGGCCGGGTGACTCGGCGAGGACATCGGTGGGTCGACCTCCCGGTACGCACCAAGGTCCTCATCCTGCTGTCCCTTCCCCTCGGCGCCCTGTTGGCTTGTGTGATCTCGGGCATCCTCCTGGGCGGCCAGGCCAATGACCAGCTGAACAACGCCAGGCAGACCAGCAACGCCATCACCGGGCTGAACAACAAGCTGCAGCTGCTGATCGACGCCGAGACCGGAGTGCGCGGCTATGCCGCCACCCGAAACCCTGTGTTCCTGCAGCCCTACGACCAAGCGCTCGCCGCCGCTCCCGCGGCGCTGGCCGAGGGCGAACCTGCGGCCAACGGGCTGTTGACCACCAAACAGAGCAATGCCCTCAAGGCCAACGTCGTCAACGAGCTGGTGGTGCTGAGCCAGATCCGCTCCGGGGTGTCCGACGGCACGCTCAGCGGTTCCGCTCTCAACGACAAGCTATTGACGGGCAAGAAGTACATGGACGAGGTGCGTTCGGACCTCAACCTGGTCGAATCCCGGCTGGACGTGATCCGCGCCAACCAGCGCAGCCAGCTGTCCTCCTACATCAACTGGTCCCAGGTGGTGGACTACATCGGTCTGGGCGTGGTGGTGGTGACGATCCTGATCACCCTGGTGCTTCTGCGGAGGGCCGGAGGGCGAATCGCGCTGATCGCCCGCAATGCAGTTCACCTCGGGGCCGAGGAGCCCCTGGAGCTGTCGCGGGAATACCACGACGAGCTCGGCGCCTTGGGCCAGGCGCTCGTGGTGGCGTCGGCTCGCCTGGACCAGCGCAAGGTGGAGCTCGAAGGGGCGCGGGACGAGGCGCTCGCCGCCACCCAGGCCAAGGACGAGTTCCTGTCGCGGATGAGCCACGAGCTGCGCACTCCGCTCACCGCCATCCTCGGTTTCGGCCAGCTGTTGCAGCTCGAGGACCTCAGTCCCGACAATGCCGACAGCATCGACCACATCGTGACTGCCGGCCAACATCTCCTGCAGCTGATCAACGAGGTTCTCGACATCTCCCAGATCGAGTCGGGCAACCTGTCCCTCTCCATGGAGCCGATCCTGCTCCGTGAGGTGGTCACCGAGATCGTCTCGTTGATGGGCCCGATCGCCGCCGCCCGCGCCGTGAGCGTAGAGGAATACGCTTTGGACGGTCTGGCCGTGTGGGCCGACCGGCAACGGATCAAGCAGGTGTTGTTGAACCTGGTTTCCAACGCCATCAAGTACAACCGGGAGGGCGGGAGCATCATCATCACCGGTGCGGCGTCGGCGGATGCCGTCGCCCTCACCGTGGCCGACACCGGTCTGGGCATGCCCGAGTCCAGTCTGGACCGGCTCTTCGTCCCCTTCGACCGGATGGGCGCAGCCCATAGCGGCATCGAGGGCACCGGCGTGGGCCTGTCCCTGTCCAAGGCGTTGGTCGAGGCGATGGGCGGCACCATCGGGGCCGACAGCGAGGTGGGCCAAGGATCGAGGTTCTGGGTGGAGTTGCCCGTAGCCGAGTTCGATCCCCGGCGTTCGTCTGGGCCGCGTGCCGACAAGGGCGGGGGAGTTGTCCTCTACGTGGAGGACAACTTGGCCAGCCTCAGGATGATCGAGCGACTGTTCAACGGTCGGTCCGAGACACTGCAGGTGTCGGTGCAGGGAACCATGGCACTGGAGTTGGCCCGGGAGCTGCACCCCGTGCTGATCCTGTTGGACCTCCACCTTCCCGACATGAGCGGCGAGGAGGCTCTCCGAAGGCTCAAAGCGGACCCGGAGACGGCCTCGATCCCGGTGGTGGTCCTGTCTGCGGACGTCACCCCGGGCCGCATCGACCGGATCTTGGACGCCGGGGCGGTGGGCTACTTGTCCAAGCCGGTCGACGTTCCCCGCTTGATCGACTACCTGGACAACGCCAGCCGGGTCCCCGATCTGGTGCCCCCGGCCCCCGCTCCGGACACGATCGAACCCCATCCGTGACCGCCGCATCCTTCGGCGAGACAACCGGCCACCCCCTTGTGGGCGAGGAGTCGGACCAATCCTCTGCCTGCCGTTGGGCGATCATGATCAGGATGCCAGACCGCGAACCGTACGAGCCCTCGGACCTTCTAGCCGTTTGCCGACCCCACGCCCGGGGTACCACGATCTGAGTAGGAGGGCGCCCCACAACCATGGCGAAGCGATCTGCGGCAGAGCCGCGGTCACACGAGGCAGAGGGGAGGGAGTCGGCCGACCAGAGGAGGCCCGCGCCTGTGCCCACCGCGCAGAACCCCACCGGGCAGAGCAAGGTCCGCCCGATCATCGAGGCCATACGCCCGCAGGTGGACGGAGGTCGGTTCCCGGCCAAAGCAGCCGTTGGTGACGTGGTGACGGTCGAAGCCGACGCCTTCCTCGATGGCCACGATCTTCTCGCCTGCGAGGTGCGGCACCGGCACGTCTCGGAGCATCGCTGGGCCACCGTGGCCATGGATCCCATCGGCAACGACCGGTGGCGTGGCGCGTTCGCGGTGTCCGAGCTCGGGCGTCACCGTTTTGCCGTCCACGCCTGGGTTGATCGATTCGGGACCTGGCGCCGGGATCTCAAGGCCAGGTTGGACGCCGGTCAGGACGCCTCGGCCGATCTGCTCGTCGGCGCCGACCTGTTCCGGCGCGCCGCTCGACGAGCCCGTGGGGAGGAGAAGCGCGCCCTCACCACCGTCGCCGGTGACCTGGCCGATGCGGAGCAGGGCCTGGCCAACCGCGTGGTTGAACGGGTGTTGGGCGACGAGCTGGCTGAAGTGGTCCGTCGCTATCCGGACCGGGTCGCGGCGTCGTCGTCTGGGGAGCTGAGCGTCTTCGTCGACGTCGAGCGGGCCCGCTTCAGCACGTGGTACGAGCTCTTCCCCCGATCGGCTTCGCCCGATCCCGACCGGCACGGCACGCTGGCTGACGTGGAGGCCCGCCTTCCGTACTTGGAGCAACTGGGTATCGACGTGCTCTACCTTCCGCCCATCCATCCCATCGGGACGACCAGCCGCAAGGGCGACGACGGGGAACCGGTGGCCGGTCCGGGCGAACCGGGCTCGCCCTGGGCCATCGGCGCTCCCGAAGGCGGCCACACCGCAGTCCACCCCGAGCTGGGCTCGCTCGATGACCTCGACCATCTGGTGGCCACTGCGGCCACCAGTGGGATCGACGTGGCCCTCGACCTCGCCTTCCAATGCTCGCCTGACCACCCTTGGGTGCACGAGCACCCCGAGTGGTTTCGACACCGGCCCGACGGGTCCATCCGCTATGCCGAGAACCCGCCCAAGCGGTACGAGGACATCTTCCCGCTGGACTTCGAAACCGAAGCATGGCGGGAACTCTGGGATGCCCTCCTGGGCGTGGTCGAGTTCTGGATCGCCCATGGCATCTCGGTGTTCCGGGTGGACAATCCCCATACCAAACCGCTGCGCTTTTGGGAGTGGCTGATCGCGTCGGTGAAGCGATCGCACCCCGAGGCCATCTTCTTGGCCGAGGCGTTCACCCGGCCCAAGGTGATGTACCGCCTGGCCAAGGTGGGCTTCACCCAGTCCTATACCTACTTCACCTGGCGCCAGGCGCGGTGGGAGATCGAGTCCTACCTGACCGAGCTAACGCAAACGGAGGTTGCCGACTTCTTCCGGCCCAACTTCTGGCCCAATACTCCCGACATCCTCACCGAGCAGCTGCAGAGCGGCAGTCCGTCCATCTTCGCCATCCGCCTGTTGCTGGCGGCCACCCTGGCGGCCAGCTACGGCATCTACGGCCCCGCCTTCGAATTGCAGGAGCACCTTCCTCGCCACACCGGATCCGAGGAGTACCTCCACTCCGAGAAGTACGCCATCCGACACTGGGACCTCGAGCGGCCCGGTAGTCTTGCTCCGGTCATCGCTCGGATCAACCGCATCCGTCGGTCTCACCCAGCCCTGCAGTTCAATGACTCGCTTCGCTTTCACGGGAGCGACAACGAACAGATCCTGGTGTACTCCAAGTCGCGCCCTGCTCCCGGGACGGTGGCCGGCGGTTCGCCGGGATGGGATGGCGACACCGTGGTGATGGTGGTCAACTTGGATCCCGGCCATCGTCAGTCCGCTTGGATCGACCTCGACCTCGGAGAACTGGGCATCGAGGCCGACCGCCCCTTTACCATGCACGATCTCCTCACCGACACCCGGTACCAGTGGGAAGGAGCCCACAACTTCGTGATTCTCGATCCCCAGGTCGTTCCGGCCCACATCTTCCACCTCCGGCCGCCGCACCCGACGACCCCACCCGGCCGTCCGGCCGCGGTGCGGGCTGCCCGATGAGCCCCCGCGCCGTCCAAACCGTGGCCGAACCGGCGGAGAGCGTTCGCCACTGGTACAAGGACGCGGTGATCTACGAGCTCCACGTCCGCTCATTTCGAGATAGTGACGGGGACGGGGTCGGCGACTTTCGCGGGCTCATCGAGAAGCTCGACTATCTCCAAGAGCTGGGGGTGACCGCTCTGTGGTTGCTGCCCTTCTACCCGTCACCGCTCCGCGACGACGGGTACGACATCTCCGATTACCGTCAGGTGCACCCCAGCTACGGCACCTTGCGTGATTTTCGCGCCTTCCTCCGCGAGGCGCACCGGCGCGGTCTACGGGTGATCACCGAGCTCGTCCTCAATCACACCTCCGACGAACACCCCTGGTTCCGGCGCGCCCAACGCGCCCGGCCCGGATCCTCCTACCGGGACTTCTACGTGTGGAGCGACACGCCCGAGCGTTTCCAGGAAGCCCGGGTCATCTTCAAGGACTTCGAGACGTCCAACTGGACCTTCGATTCCGTCACCCGGGCCTACTACTGGCATCGCTTCTACTCCCACCAGCCCAACCTGAACTACGACAACCCTGCCGTCCGCCAGGCCATGTTCGATGTCGTCGACTTCTGGCTCGAGATGGGGGTGGACGGTCTCCGCCTCGATGCCGTTCCCTACCTCTTCGCCCGCGAGGGAACGACGTGCGAGAACCTGCCCGAGACCTTCGACTTCCTCCGCGAGCTGCGAGCCCATGTCGACGAACGGTTCGACGACCGGATGTTGCTGGCCGAGGCGAACCAGTGGCCCGAGGACGCCGTGGCCTATATGGGTCACGGCGATATCTGCCAGATGGCGTTCCACTTCCCCCTGATGCCGAGAATGTTCATGGCCGCCCGTCAAGAAGACCGGTTCCCCATCGTGGACATCCTGACCGAGACCCCCGCGACGCCCCCCGACTGCCAGTGGGCGCTCTTCCTCCGCAACCACGACGAGCTCACCCTCGAAATGGTGACCGACGAAGAGCGCGACTACATGTACCGCGTGTACGCCCAGGATTCCCAGGCCCGCGTCAACGTGGGTATCCGGCGTCGCTTGGCCCCCTTGCTCGGAAACGACCGGGCCATGATCGAGATGATGAACGGCTTGCTGTTCTCCTTGCCTGGCACCCCGATCCTCTACTACGGCGACGAGATCGGCATGGGGGACAACATCTATCTCGGCGACCGCAACGCCGTGCGCACCCCGATGCAGTGGGACAGCGACCGCAACGCCGGTTTCTCCCGGGCCAATCCCCAGCGTCTCTTCCTTCCCGTCGTCATCGACCCCGGGTACCATTCCCAAGCGGTCAACGTCGAGGCCCAGGACCAGAACCCGAGCTCATTGCTGTGGTGGATGAGGCGGTTGGTGGCCCTGCGCAAGCGATACCGGGCGTTCGCCTCGGGGAGCTTGGAGATCCTCCGTCCCGACAACCGCAAGGTGCTCGCCTTTCTCCGACGCCAAGACGACGAGTTGATCCTGGTGGTGGTCAACCTGTCCAGGAACGTACAGTGCGCGGAGCTCGATCTCTCCGAGTTCCGCGGGGCCACGCCGGTGGAACTGTTCGGGAACATGGAGTTCCCGGTGGTGGGCGACCTGCCCTACTTCATCACGCTCGGTCCCCACGGTTTCTACTGGTTCGCGCTGGAGCCCGAAACCGAGCAGTCCCACGTCCCGCGCGGCTCGTTCACCGTGCGCGGCAACTGGAGCGAATTGCTCTCCGGTGCCGGCGTCCGCCGGTTCGAGGAGTACCTCCCCGCCTATCTGGCCGAACGCCGATGGTTCGGGGACAAGTCGCGCCAGATCACGTCGGTGAGCGTGGTGGACACCGTGCCCATCCCTCCGGCCGGCGGGCGGCGCGAGGAGCCGATGGCCCATTTCGCCATCGTGCGGGTGGAGCTCGACTACGGGAGCCCCGAGCTGTACTCCTTGCCCATTGCCTTTGCCGTCGGGGCCAGAGCAGAGGAGATCGAACGATGGAGGCCCGAGGCGATCATCGCCGATCTGCGCGCCGGCGGCGAGGACGGGCTGATCTACGACGCCGTCTGGGAACCGGAGTTCTCGTGGGCCATCCTCCAGATGTTGTCGAGGCGCCGCCCGCTGCCGGGGCGCCGTGGTCGCTTGTCCGGCGTCCCTACCCCTCGCTTCCGCTCGGTACGGGAGCGGATCACCGTCGATACGCCACCGGTTCCCATCGCCGCCGAGCAGTCGAACAGCTCGGTCGCCTTCGGGGACCAGGCCATCGTGAAGTTCATCCGCCGGTTCGAGGAGGGGGTGAACCCCGGGGTGGAGCTCGGCCGCTTCCTGGGCGAACGGGCCCACTTTGCCAACGCCCCGGCTACCGCGGGTTCGATCGAGTACCGGTCCGAGGTGCCCGGATCCGCACCCGTTACCGTCGCTGCGCTCGAGGAGTTCGTGCCCAACGAGGGCAGCGGCTACAACTATGTGGTCGACGCCCTGGGCCACGGCCTCGAGGAGGCCCTGGCCAACCCGGGCTCCGAGGACCTCCATCTGATCGCGCCCCGCGCTTGTTGGACGTCGGCGCCATCAAGCTGGAGCCCGGCAACCTGTTGGTGGGCCCCCACCTGGAATGGGCCTCGCTGCTCGGGGCCCGTACGGCCGAGCTCCACCTGGCCTTGACCTCGGACCCCGCCGACCCCGACCTGGCCCCGGAGCCGATGACGGGGATCGAGCGCCAGGCGCTCTACCACGGAGCACGAAGCCTGACCAAGCGCGTGTTCCGGCAGCTGGCCTCGATCGCCGATCCCTCCGAATGCCTGCAGGAGGTGCTGGCCCGAGAGGCCGAGGTGGCCCAGCGCCTCGGGGTCATGAGCTCGATGCGCATCCAAGCCCAGCGGATCCGGTGCCACGGGGACTACCACCTGGGCCAGCTGCTGTGGACGGGCAAGGACTTCGTCATCATCGACTTCGAGGGGGAGCCCAACCGATCGCTGAGCCAGCGCCGGCTGAAGCGCCCCGCTCTGGTGGACGTGGCCGGGATGATCCGGTCGTTCCACTACGCCTCGCGGGCCGCAGCCATCCGCCTCAGCCGCGATCTCAATACGTCGTTGCACTCGGACCTCGAGGCGTGGTTGACCCTCTGGTACCGCTGGGTGTCGGGCACCTTCTTGGATGCCTACCTCCAGGTGGCCCGGCCCGGAGGGTTCCTCCCGTCGGATCCTGACCAGCTGGCCGGCCTCCTCGACTTCTTCCTCTTGGAGAAGGCCGTGTACGAGTTGGGCTATGAGGCCAACTCCAGGCCCGACTGGGTGGACATCCCCGCCCGAGGCGTACTCGACATCTTGGCGTCGAGCCCGTGAGCGCGGCAGGGGCGAACGATCGGCAATCGTTGGAGGCACTGTGCGCCCTGGTCGGTGTGCAAACCGAGTTCACCGGCAACGACGGGGCCCGACGACGGGCGCGCCCGTCGACCCTGATGGCCGTGCTCGGTGCCCTCGGCCTCCCGGTCGGAGGCGTCGCCGACATCCCTGAGGCATTGCGGGCGGTACGGTCCAGCCGGGCCGGACGGGTCATGGAACCGGTCCTCGTCCAGTGGTTGGGGGAGCGCCGATCGGTGCACCTGGTGCTGCCGGCCGGGAGCGCGCTCGACCAGGGTTGGCACGAGCTCGAGCTGGAGGACGGTACCGTCCGCCGCCGACCGCTGTCACGGACCGGGTGGTCCCCGACAGCCCGGGACGAGGTGGACGGGCGCACCCTCGACAGCTATGAGCTCCCGCTGGACGGCGGCGGGTTGGCCCTTCCTCCCGGCTACCACCGGCTCACCGTGCACGCGCCCGACCCGGTGGCCACTGCGCTTGTCATCGTGGCTCCCACGTGCCCTCTTCCCACGCCGGCGTGGGGGACGTTCCTTCCGCTGCACGCCCTCAGGACCGAACACGATCGGGGTGTGGGGACCTACGCCGACCTCGGTCGCCTGGCCCAGTGGACCGGCCAGGTTGGGGGTGCCCTGGTCGGCACGCTGCCTCTGTATCCGGTGTACCTGGAGGAGCCGGTGGACCCGAGCCCCTACCGGCCCGTCACCAAATTGGGGTTGAGCGAGCTCTACATCGACCCGACCGGGCTGCCCGAGTTGGAGATCGCACCCGTGGCCCGCCGCCTGCTGGCCAGCGATGCCCTCCGCCAGGAGGTCGAGGCGTCGCGGGCGTCCCGGTTCGTCGATCATGGCCCGGTCATGGCCACGCTGCGCTCCGTCCTGGCTCCCATGGCCGAGGCGCTGTTTACCACATCCTCTGACCGACGGAGCGAGCTCGAAGCCTTTGCCGCCGCCCGCCCCGAGTTGGCCGCCTACGCCCGATTCCGGTCGGCGTGCGATCGGCTGGGCTCGCAGTGGACGGGGTGGTCCGCCGCTGAGGTGGCGATGGCCGGCCGCGGGACCGACGACGATGGCGAACACTTCCACCTCTATGTCCAATGGGTGGCCGAACAGCAGCTGGCCGCGGTCAGCACGCGAGGGGGGGCCGGTCTCTACCTCGACATCCCCATCGGTGTCCACCCGTCCGGATTCGATCCCTGGTGGCAGCGGCGCGCCTTCGCCACCGGTGTGAGCGGGGGCGCCCCCCCCGACGCCTTCTTCTCCGGTGGACAGAACTGGGGGTTTCCGCCGCTCCATCCCGAGGGCCTTCGAGACGAGGGCTACCGCTATCTCATCGCCCAGATGCGCCAGGCCTTCCGCCACGCCGACGCTGTTCGGGTTGACCACATCATGGGGCTCGACCGCCTCTACTGGCTGCCGGACGGCTCCGATGACGGCGATGGCGCCTACGTGCAGTACCGGCACGAGGAGATGCGCGCCGTCGTCGCGCTCGAGGCCAGCCGAGCGGGGACGGCGGTGGTCGGGGAGGACCTCGGCACCGTTCCCGATCAGGTGCGGTCGGCCATGGCCCACGACGGGATGCTCCGATCCTGGGTGTTCCAGTTCGAGACGTCTGCAGCCGATCCTCTCCCGGTGGCCCCCGAGCGGTCCCTGGCCTCGTGGGGAACCCACGACCTGCCTCGTTTCGCCGCCTACTGGGACGGCGCGGACATCGATGATCGGGAACGATCGGGGGCGGTGGACCGGGCAACGGCCGGCCGGGAGCGGACAGCGCGAAAGGCGAACAAGTTGGCACTGCAGGCTGCATTGAACCTGGACGGTCGCGGACGGGGCGTCGACACCGGGGAGCTCCTGGGAGCCTGTCTTCGTCACATGGCCGCCGGCCCCTCGCTGCTCATGCTGGTCGACCTGGAGGATCTCTGGCTCGAGACCGAACCCCAGAACCGGCCGGGTACCGGCCCCGAGGTGCCCAACTGGCGCCTGCGGGCGGCGAGGACCCTCGAGGATGCTCGAGGAGATGCCGGCGTGGTCGGACTGCTCCGCGCCGTCGACGGGCTCCGCAAGGACCTGATCACGGTGGGACCAACAGCCGGGCCCGAGGCATGAGCGGGGACCGAGCGGGGTTCGTGCCCTCGGGTTCCGACACCCTCCTGTCTGCCGACGACCTGTACCTGTTCAACGAGGGCACGCACCGGCACCTGGCCGACAAGCTGGGCGCCCATGTGCTGGAGGGACCCGAGGGCGAGGGCGTCCTCTTCTCGGTCTGGGCCCCCAACGCCTCGTCGGTGGCCGTGATCGGAGACTTCAACGGTTGGGATGCCGGTGCCGATACGTTGATCGTCCGGGGCGACTCGGGCATCTGGGAGGGAACGGTACGCTCGGCGCGGCCCGGCGACGTGTACAAGTTCGCCATCGCCACCCGCGACGGACGGGTGCTCGAGAAGGCAGATCCGGTCGCCTTGTTCAGCGAGAGGCCCCCGCGTACCGGCTCGGTGGTCTGGGACCTCGCCTATGAGTGGGAAGACGACGAGTGGATGCAATCCCGCGGCGCGAGGGCCACCATGACCGCGCCGATCTCCGTCTACGAGGTGCACTTCGGCAGTTGGCTGCGCTCAGCCGAGGACCCGGGCCGACTGCTGAGCTACACGGAGGTGGCGCCCAGGCTGATCGAGCACGTGCGCGCCCTGGGGTTCACCCACGTGGAGTTCCTGCCCATGATGGAGCATCCGTTCTATGGGTCCTGGGGATACCAGGTGACCGGGTTCTTCGCCCCCACGTCCCGCTACGGCAGCCCACAGGAATTCATGGGCCTGATCGACGCACTGCACCAGGCCGGGATAGGCGTGCTGTTGGACTGGGTCCCCTCCCACTTTCCCAACGATGCTTTCGGCTTGGCCCAGTTCGACGGCACCTACCTCTATGAGCACGCTGACCCGCGGCTCGGGGTCCACCCCGACTGGGGCAGCCTGATCTTCAACTTCGGGCGCCACGAGGTGCGAAGCTTCCTCGCCTCCTCGGCCGAGCACTGGCTGTCCCGCTATCACGTCGACGGCCTTCGCTTCGACGCCGTCGCCTCCATGCTCTACCTGGACTACTCCCGCAAGCCGGGAGAATGGATGCCCAACGTGCACGGAGGACGCGAGAACCTCGAGGCGGTGTCCTTCCTGAAACAGCTCAACATCGCCATCTACGCCGACCATCCCGACGTCCAGACCATGGCCGAGGAGTCCACGGCTTGGCCGGGTGTGTCCCGGCCCACCGACGTCGGTGGGCTCGGGTTCGGTTACAAGTGGGACATGGGTTGGATGCACGACACCTTGGCCTACATGTCCGAGGACCCCATCCACCGGCGCTACCACCACAACCAGCTGACCTTCCGGCAGGTCTATGCCTTCACCGAGAACTTTGTGCTGCCCCTGTCCCACGACGAGGTCGTCCACGGCAAGGGCTCATTGTTGGCCGCCATGCCCGGGGACTACTGGCAGAAGTTCGCCAACCTCCGGCTGCTGTTCGGGTACCAGTTCGGTCAACCAGGAAAGAAGCTCCTCTTCATGGGATCCGAGCTGGGCTCGGAGCGGGAATGGGCCCACGACAGCGGGCTCGACTGGGCCCTGCTGGGCCGCCAGCCCAACGCCGGGCTCTCTCGGTGGGTCGCCGATCTCAACCGCCTCTATCGCTCGGAGCGCCCGTTGCACGAGCTCGATACCGATCCGGCCGGGTTCGAGTGGGTGCAGATGGATGCCGACGAGATCAGCGTGCTCAGCTTCCTCCGCCGCGACGCTGCGGGCGGTTCGGTCCTGGTCGTCTGCAACTTCACACCGATACCCCGTCACCAGCTTCCGGTGGGCGTGCCCGAGGGCGGGTCCTGGCTCGAGCTGCTGAACAGCGACGCCACTGAATACGGCGGCAGCGGCGTGGGCAACCTCGGCGCGGTGGAAGCCGATCCCGTTGCCTGGCGCGATCGCTCCCACACCCTGCACCTCACGGTGCCCCCGTTGGGGTGCGCCTTCTTCCGGCGTGACCCGGCATCGTGAGCCAGGCCGACCAGGAGGCCGTGCCATCGACATCCCGTCGCTGGGGACTCGTTGGCGTTCCCACCGTCCCCTACGGTGACCTGCCCCTCGGCGTCGTTCCCGTGCCCGGTCAGGAGACCCACGTGGCGGTGTGGGCCCCGAAGTCGGCGACGGTATCGGTCCGGATACTCGGCGATCCCGCTCGGCTCGTCCCGCTCCGATCGATGGAGGACGGCTATCACCGCGGACCGCTCAGCGACCTGCCGGCGGGGGCCCGGTACCGACTGGTACTCGACGACGGCCGAGAGCTGGCCGACCCGGCGTCGCGCTCTCAGCCCGACGGCGTGACCGGGCCCTCAGCGGTGTTCGATCCGTCCGCACACCGATGGGACGACGCCGGGTTCGTGGCCAAGCCCCTGTGGCAACACGTCATCTATGAAGCCCACATCGGAACCTTGACCCCGGCCGGATCCTTCGACTCGGCCATCGACGTCCTCGACGAGCTGGCCGACCTGGGCATCACCGCCGTGGAGCCCCTGCCCGTGGCCCAGTTCGCCGGCACCCGGAACTGGGGATACGACGGCGTCTTCCCCTATGCCGTGCAGCACTCCTATGGTGGTCCCGCCGCCTTCCAACGCTTCGTGGACGCCGCCCACCAGCGGGGCATCGCCGTGGTGCTCGACGTGGTCTACAACCATGTCGGGCCCGAGGGGGACGTCCTCGACGCCTATGCCCCGTACTTCACCGACCGGTACCGGACCCCGTGGGGTGCGGCCATCAACTTCGATGGACCCGGCTCCGACCAGGTCCGCAGGTACTTCGTGGAGAACGCACTCACCTGGTTCCGAGATTTCCACGTCGACGCCCTCCGGCTCGATGCCGTCCACGGCATCGTCGATCCGACCGCCATCCCGTTCCTGGCCGAGCTGTCCGAGGCCACCGAGCAGCTCGGCACCGTCCTCGGCCGCCGGCTCGAGCTCATCGCCGAGAGCGCGGACAACGACCCCCGGGTCGTCTCGCCCGTGGCGGTGGGGGGGCTCGGTCTGGATGCGCAGTGGAACGACGACTTCCACCACGCCCTCCATGCCACGCTGACCGGCGAGCGGCTGGGCTACTACGCCGACTTCGGGGACCTCGGCCAGCTGGCCCGATCGATGTCCCAGGGGTTCGTCTATCAGGGCCAGTTCTCCCGCTGCCGCTCCCGCCGCCACGGTGCCGCCTCGACCGGGATCGAGCCGGAGCGATTCGTGCTCTTTGCCCAGAACCACGATCACGTGGGGAACCGGCCCCAAGGTGACCGCCTGGCCTCGATCGTGGGCGCGGGCGCCCTCCGGCTGGCCGCTGCGGTGTTGTTGTTGTCTCCCGGGGTGCCCTTGTTGTTCATGGGAGAGGAGTATGGCGAAATCGCGCCGTTCGCCTATTTCGTCGATCATGCCGATTCCGAACTGCGCCAGGCGGTGCGCCGCGGCCGCGCCCAGGAGATGACCGTTCTGGGGTGGACGGACGAGACCGCCGACCCGCTCGACGAGCGGACGTTTCGGGCGGCCATCCTCGATCGGTCGCTGCGGTCCGCTCCCGGACATGCCGAGCTGTGGGCCCTCTACCGGTCATTGATCCGGCTCCGCCAGGCCCACAGCGCACTGGCCCGGTCAACTCGTCCCGAGGCCCGAGCACAGGCCGACGGAGACGTGGTGACCCTGCTGCGGTCCGACTCCGTCGAATCGGTCTGTACCCTGTTCAACTTCGGCGCGGCCGAGGCCGAGGCCCGACTTCCCGCCCCGTGGGGCGAAGCAGGCGGGCCCTCGTCATGGACCCGGCTCATCGATTCGAATGACCCGGCCCTGGGTGGTCACGGCCAACGCCAACCGGAGACGGTCCCGGCCCACGACGTGGTCCGACTGGGCCCCCACGGTTTCTGCTCGTACGCCCACGTGGGCCAGAGAGAGGTTTGAGCATGCGCATCTGGCCCGGAAGTCCCCATCCCCTGGGGGCGACGTGGGACGGCGAAGGGGTCAACTTCGCCATCTTCTCCGAGCACGCCACTTCGGTTGAGCTCTGTCTGTTCGACACGCCTGAGTCAGCCCAGCCGTCGGCGCAGGTGTCGATGTCTGCGGCCACCGATCGGGTCTGGCACGCCTACCTGCCCGATGTCCGACCCGGCGCCCTGTACGGGTACCGGGTCGACGGGCCCTATGCACCCGAGGAGGGCCACCGCTTCAATCCGGCCAAGCTCCTCATCGACCCCTACGCCAAAGCGGTCAGCGGCACCATCAAGTGGAGCGACGAGCTGTTCGGGTACACCATCGGCGACCCGGCCGAGGACCTGTCCCGGGATCAGCGTGACTCGGCCGGGGCCATGCCCAAGTGCGTGGTGGCTGATCCGGCCTTCACCTGGGGCGACGACCGGGCACCGGACACGCCCTTGAACCAGACCATCATCTACGAGTGCCACGTTCGGGGCATGACCATGCGCCACCCCGGGGTGCCCGAGCATCTCCGGGGCACCTACCTCGGCCTGGCCTCCGACCCGATCATCGACCACCTCGTGGGCCTGGGCGTCACCGCGGTGGAGCTGATGCCCACCCACCAGTTCGTGGCCGACCGACACCTGGTGGAGCGGGGGCTGACCAACTACTGGGGTTACAACTCCATCGCCTTCCTGGCCCCGCACGTGGGCTATGCCACCGGCGGACTGGGCGAGCAGATCGGTGAGTTCAAGTCGATGGTCCGGACCCTTCACCGCGCCGGGCTGGAGGTCATCCTGGACGTCGTCTACAACCACACCGGGGAGGGGAACCACCTCGGACCCACCCTGTCGCTCCGGGGGATCGACAACGCCTCGTACTACCGGCTGAACCCGGAGGATCCGCGCTACCACGTGGACTTCACCGGCACCGGGAACAGCCTGAACATCATGCACCCGCGGGCCATGGCCCTCATCATGGACAGCCTGCGGTACTGGGTCACCGACATGCATGTCGATGGATTTCGCTTCGACCTGGCCCCGGTGCTGGTCCGGGGATACGAGGCGGGCCACCCCAGTGCCTTCTTCGAGATCATCCAGCAGGACCCGGTGCTCTCCAAGGTGAAGCTCATCGCCGAGCCATGGGATGTGGGCCCCGACGGCTATCAACTGGGCCGGTTCCCTCCTGGTTGGTCGGAGTGGAACGGAGCTTTCCGGGACTCCATCCGCCGCTTCTGGCGCGGGGATCCGGGCCAGGTGCCCGAACTGGCCTCGCGGTTGACCGGCTCCAGCGACATCTACGCCCCCAGCGGTCGCCGGACCTACGCCTCGGTGAACTTCGTCACCTGTCACGACGGCTTCACCCTGACCGATCTGGTCAGCTACGAACGAAAGCACAACGAGGCCAACGGCGAGGACAACCACGACGGGGCGAGCAACAACCTGAGCCGCGACTGGGGGGTGGAGGGGCCGTCACCCTCGGTGCGGATCGAACGGGTCCGGGATCGGATGAAACGCAACTTCCTGACCACGCTCATGTTCTCCCAGGGTGTGCGCATGATCTCGGGGGGAGACGAGATCGGTCGCACCCAGAACGGGAACAACAACCCGTACTGCCAGGACTCCGAGATCAGTTGGGTCAACTGGGACGTGGGCGAAACCGGCACCGCCCTGCGCGACTTCACCCGCGACCTGATCACGATCGTGGAGGACAATCCCATCCTTCGCCGGCGCGACTTCTTCACCGGCAAGCCCATAGGCGACCAGGCCCGGGACGCCATGTGGGTGCGACCCGACGGCGAGATGATGACCGAGGACGACTGGCAGGACTCGGAGAACCGGTCGATCGGCATGCTCCTTCCCGGCCGCGCCGCCGACGAGGTCGACGTCCGCGGGCGGCTGGTCAAGAGCGACACGCTGCTGTTGTTGCTGAACGCCTCGAGCCGTTCGCGGTCCTGGACCCTTCCCCGGCTCGAGTGGCCCGGACGGTGGGAGGAGCTGCTGTCCACGGCGAGGCCGGGCGAGAAGGGGCGGACCGTCCGGACCTCGGCGGTGAACCTCACCGCCCACTCGAGCCTGCTCCTCCGTCACAACGAGCGCCTGGACGAGTGACAGGCTTGTCGCCGCGCCGGTGGCCGACCAACCGCCATCTGGGCTCGACCTATCGGCTGCAGCTGAACGGGCTGGGGTTCGCTCGAGCTCGACAGCTGGTTCCCTATCTCGATGACCTCGGGGTCGAAACCCTCTACGTTTCGCCCGTGACCGCCGCCGCGCCGGGGAGCACTCACGGCTACGACGTGATCGACCCCTCCCGGCTCGACCCGGCCCTGGGCTCGATCGACGAGTTCGAGGCGCTGCTCGCTGAGCTGGACCGGCGCGACATGGCCCTGCTCATCGACATCGTGCCCAATCACATGGCGGCGGTGGCGGAGAATTCCTGGTGGTGGGATGTGCTGCGCCAGGGGCAGGGGTCGGAGTTCGCCCGGTACTTCGACATCGATTGGGCTGCGGGCAACGGGAGGGTCCTGCTCCCGGTGTTGGGCCGCCCGCTGTCGGAGGTGGTGGCCCACGCCGAGCTGGCGGTGGTGGATGAGGGTGGGCCTCTGACCCTGGCCTACTTCGACCACCGGTTTCCCATCGCTCCGGGCACCGACGACCGGTTGCTGCACGCGCTCACCGCTGTTCGTGGCGGTGGTTCCTATCCCACGATGATGGGCGAGCTGCTCGAGCACCAGCACTACCGGTTGGCGCTGTGGCGGCTCAGCCGGCACGAGGGCAACTACCGGCGCTTCTTCGATGTCGACGGGCTGGTGGGTGTGCGGGTCGAGGATCCGGCCGTCTATCAGGCCACGCACGCGCTGTTCCTCGAGCTGGCCCGGGACGAGCGCATTGCCGGGCTCCGGGTGGACCACGTCGACGGCCTGGTCGATCCGGCCGGCTACCTGGCCCGACTGCGCCAGGATCTCGATCGGGCCCGCGGCAGTCGGCCGGCGCTTCTGGTGGAGAAGGTCCTGGCTCGTGACGAGCAACTCCCGGACCAGTGGCCGGTCGACGGCACCACCGGCTATGAATTCGCCGACCTGGTGGGGTCGCTTCTCGTCGACGCCGACGGCGTTATCGCCATCGCCCGGTTGGGCGCGCAGTTGGATGGCGACCATCGTGACTTCGCTGTGCTGAGAGCCGATGCGAAGCGGTTCGTCCAGCGGTCGCTCTTTCCCGGTCAAGTCGAGCGGCTGGCCCGCCTGGTCACGTCGGTCACTGACCGGTCACCCGTCAGCCCCGATGTCGCCCGGGCCGATGTTGTCGCTGCGCTGGTCGAGCTGGCCTCCCAGCTCGGCGTCTACCGCACCTACGTCGACGGTGCCGGCGCCGAGGGTCAGGATCGACGTCGGCTCCGCCAGGCCGGAGCCGGAGCCCGAAGGAGCCTGGGCGAGGACGGCCGCCGGGCCCTGGACGTGCTCATGGCCTTGCTGGTCGATCCCGGGCACCCCGCCCGGACGGCGCCGGATCCCGATCCTCCCCGGTCGGGCCACCTCGAGCTGGTGCAGCGATGGCAACAGCACACCGGAGCGGTGACGGCCAAGGGGGTGGAGGACACCGCCCTCTACCGCTTCGGCGGCCTGCTCTCCCTGGCCGAGGTGGGCAGTGACCCCGGTCGAGCGCCGCTCTCGGTGGACCGGTTCCATCGGGCGATGGGGGAGCGTCAACGGCTGAGCCCGGGGTCGCTCAACGCCACCACCACCCACGACACCAAACGAAGCGAGGACGTCAGGGCCCGCCTGGCCGTGCTGTCCGAGATGCCGGAGACCTGGAGCGAGCTCGTGGGCCAATGGCATCGACGACACCGGTCGCTTCCCTCGGTGCCCGATCCCCATGACGAGCATTTCGTGTACCAGACGGTCGTCGGAGCGTGGCCGCTCGATGCCGACGATCGCCGCCGCTTCAGCCAACGGGTGCAGGACTATATGGTCAAAGCGCTCAGGGAAGCCAAGGTCACGACCAGTTGGCTCCACCCCGACATCGGATACGAGCGATCGGTCCGCTCGTTCGTGCGCACGATCCTGGCGCCGTCCAATGAACGCTTCCATGCCGATCTCGATCGGTTGCTCGGACAGATAGGGCCCGCCGGATCGGTCAATGCGCTGGCGTCCACGGTGCTCAAGAGCACTGCACCGGGGGTCCCCGATCTGTACCAGGGGACCGAGTTGTGGTCCCACTCGCTGGTGGACCCGGACAATCGACGCCCGGTCGACTTCGATCGGCGGGCGCGGTTGCTCGAGGCTCTCGAAGGGTCCGAACCCGACCCCGTGCTGACCGCCGATCTCCTTGCCTCCTGGCCCGACGGACGGCTGAAATTGATGGTCACCCAGAGGCTGCTCCGGCTGCGCCGGCACCATCCTCACCTGTTCGATCGCGGCTCGTACCTGGCTCTCGCTGTTCGCGGACCGCTCCGGCGCCACGTGGTGGCCTTTGCTCGACACCATGGATCCGACTGGGTCATCATCGTGGTCCCTCGCCTCCCGTTGGGCGTGGCCGGCGCCGGTCGCATGCCGGTGGGGCCGGAGCTGTGGCCGGGCACATCGGTGGTGACGCCGGAGCGGTCGCCGCGCCACGTGGTCGACGTGCTCACCGGCCGACATCCATCACACCGCCGCGGCGCCCTGCCCGTCGGCGACCTGTTCTCGACGCTCCCGGTGGCGGTGCTGTTCCCTGCCTGAGCGATCGCGCCGACCACCGGCGAGGCCCGGCGTGTCCAACAGCACCGCAGCGGGTCCGGCGTGTGCAGCGGCACCGTAGCGGGTAAGGAACGGCGGTACCGAACGGTACGGCATCGCCGACCAAGGAGAACCATGGCTGATCCGAAAGACCAACTCGACCGGGATCCACAGGACCACCAGTTCGGGAAAGCGGTTGCCGAGGACCAGGAGCTGGCCGACGAGCTCGAAGACGACGGTGCGACCGACGACGAGCTTCCCGACATGCCTGCTCACCCTCCTCGGGCCGCGGACAAGGCTCCCCTCGCCGGGGGTGAGAGCTGAGCGATCGTGCCGGTGCTGTCACTCCCGGCTCGGGTCGGGGGCGCGACCGACCGCGGCGGCCAGGACCCCGGCATTGGGGACGTTGAGCGGCCCGTCGTCGAGCTCCAGCACCACGTAGGTCAGCGTCACCTTGGCCACCAGGCCCACCAGCTCGCCCCCCAACGCGCCGGACCTGATCCTGATGCGCTCACCGATGGAGAAGGGGTGGGCCATCAGCAGGACCACGCCGGCGAAGACGTTGGCCAGCGTCTGCTGAAGGGCGATCCCGAGCACCACGCCGACGATGGCCCCGCCGAGCAGCAGGTGCTGCACGGATACCCCTAGAAGGTCCAGGGTGAGGATCAGGATCAGGATGTACCCGGCTATCGAGATGGTCAGCTCGACCGCCGAACCGGCCGACCTGCCACCGCGGGAACGGGTGGCCTTCCCGATCTCGCTGGCCAGCGAACGAAGAGCGAGCACCGCAGCCACCACGAAGGCGATGGTTCCGGCGAGGGCGACGACCTTGTGCTCCGTACTGTGCCCGTGGACGTTGCCGAACGCGGCCACGAAGGCCAGGGCGGCGATGGCCACGGCCGACTCGATGGCAGTCTGGCGGAATTTCGGACGGTAGCTGGGTTGCCGTTCCGGCGAGTCCGGATCCTTCCCGACCACGCGTCGTACGCCCTTCCAAAGTGTTTGCGCCATGCGTTCTCCCTCGAGGTGGCAGACGGCCGATCGGGTGCTCAAGTGGCGATGCAACAGGAGGCCACCGGGTGCACGTCCCGGCTCGCTCGTTCCCGCGTGCACCACAATACAGAGGCCCCCGAGGCCGGTGGCCCAACCATCGGTGAAGCCGCCGGCCCAAACTGCCTGCTTCGCCGAGGGTCCAGGGCGATGCGAATTGCGGACCATTCCCGGCGGGCTGCGGCTTGCTCACGTTCAGTGGGATCAGGAACGCACCAGGCGGGCAATGGCATCGATGGCCTCGGTGATCTTTTCGTCCGCAGCCGGTCCACCGGCCTGGACCGCTTCGCTCACGCAGGTGCCGAGATGGTCGCCCATCAATTCAATGGCCACGGCCTGAAGGGCCTTGGTCACCGCCGAGACCTGCGTCAGGACGTCGATGCAGTAGCGGTCGTCCTCGATCATCTGTTGGAGGCCGCGGACCTGACCTTCGATGCGTCGCAGGCGCTTTGCCACTTGGTCCTTGTGATCCGTGTATCCCGGCATCCGAGCCTCCTTGTCTATACCCCCATTAGGTATAGTGCATCATATACCCCCATAGGGTACAGTAGGGACATGGTCAGACTCGAGACCGCGGGCCGCCCCGCACTGGCATATCAGTGAGGGTGCTCGACGCCGTCGGCCATGCGCTGACCGTGGCCGGCGGCATGACCTGGCAGATCACCTGGTCCCTCCTACTGGGCTTCACCCTCTCGGCCATCATCCAAGCGCTGGTGCGCAAGAAGACGGTGGAGCGGCTTCTGGGCAGCGATTCGCCCAAGGGGCTGGCCACGGCGACGGCGTTCGGCGTGGCCAGTTCGTCCTGTTCCTACGCAGCCGTTGCCATGGCGCGAAGCCTGTTCCGAAAAGGGGCCAGCTTCACTTCGGTCATGGTGTTCGAGATCGCCTCGACGAACCTGGTCATCGAGCTGGGAATCATTATGGCCCTCTTGCTCGGGTGGCAGTTCACGGCGGCCGAATTCGTCGGCGGCCCCATCATGATCGTCTGCATAGCCGTCCTGTTCCGTCTGGTCCTCCGTCGACGACTGGTGGCCGATGCCCGGGTCCAGGCCGATCGTGGACTGACCGGATCCATGGAAGGGCACGCGGCCATGGACATGAGCATTCAGGCCGAGGGCAGCCTGTGGTCTCGACTGCTCTCGTCGGAGGGGAGCACTGCGGTGTCCCACGTGTTCGTCATGGAGTGGTTGGCCGTGCTGCGAGACATCGTGATCGGGCTGCTGGTGGCCGGCGCCCTGGCCGCCTGGGTGCCAGACAGTTTCTGGCGTCACCTCTTCTTCACCGGGCACCCCTTGCTGGCCAGGATCTGGGGTCCGCTCATCGGCCCCATCATCTCGATCCTGTCGTGTGTCTGCTCCATCGGGAACGTACCCCTGGCCGCCGTGCTGTGGAACGGGGGTATCAGCTTCGGCGGGGTGATCAGCTTCATCTTTGCCGACCTGCTGATCCTGCCCATCTTGGTGATCTACCGGAAGTACTACGGGACGAAGATGATGCTCGTCATCCTGGGCTCGTTCTACCTGACCATGGTGGTGGCCGGGTACCTGGTCGAGCTGATCTTCGGCGCCGCCGGGCTGGTTCCCGCCACCCGCAACGCCCAAGTGCTCACCGCCACCGTCACCTGGAACTACACCACCTTCCTGAACATCGCCTTCATCGCCCTTACCCTGGTGTTGATCTGGCGTTTTCTCCGCACCGGCGGCCGCATGATGCTCAAGATGATGGGTGACCCGCCGGCGCCGGTCGCGACGGAGGCCGGTGGTTGTGGGCCGGGCCACTAGAGCTGGACTTCCGGGCCCAGCCAGTACGCTGACGGGCGCGATGAGCGACCAGCTTGCCTTCGACCCCCAATCGGTCGACACCTTCCGGATTCTCGACTGGGAGTACGACCCCGTCGCCCGCCTCGTCACCCTCCGGTACGCACTCGACGACCAGGAGTCCTTCGCCGAGACCATCGAGTTCGTGACCGAGCCGTCCGGCCCCGGCACCGGATTCGACGCCGATGGATTTGCCCGCGCCATCGACCACCTCCACATCGCCGCCGGGGTCAGCTACTTTAAAGCGGCGGCGCCGACCACGGTGAGCATCGAACAGACGCCGCTTACCCAGGCCGAGCAGAGGTTCCACGCCCTCCTCTACGACGACGGCCTCCGGGAGTTCGCCGTCACCAACGCTCGGCCGGTGCCTGTCGATGTCCGCCTCATTGCCCCCGTGGCCCGCGGGGCCCGGCCTGTCGGCAGGCCGCGGGACGACCGATCGCCCTCGCTTCTGGTGCCCATCGGTGGGGGCAAGGATTCCATGGTGCTCATCGAGGCCGTCCGCTCCCTCCGGCCCCGCCTGTTCGCCGTCAACCCCCATCCGTTGGTCGCCGACCTGGCCGCCCTCGCCGGTCTGGAGCTCATCGAGGTGCGCCGGCGCCTGTCCCCGAACCTGATGGGTCTGAACCGACGAGGCGCCCTCAACGGGCACGTGCCCATCACGGCCATCGTCTCGTTGATCGCCGTGGCCGGGAGCTTTCTCTACGACTACGACACGATCGCCATGGCCATCGAACGCTCGGCCAGCGAGGAGACCTCGATGGTCGGCGGCGTGGCTGTCAATCACCAGTTCTCCAAGAGCTATCCCTTCGAACTGGCGTTGCGCGAGCTGGTCACCACCAGTATCGATGCGGGCCTGACCTACGGCTCAGCCCTCCGTCCCTATTCGGAGTTGGCCATCTCCCGGTCGTTCGCCGGCCTGACCACATACCACGGCACGTTCTGCAGCTGCAACACGGCTTTTCGATCCGCAGCGGCCACGGGGGACCGCTGGTGCGGGGAGTGCCCGAAGTGTCGGTTCGTCGGCCTGATGCTGGCGCCGTTTCTGGATCGCGCCGCACTGACCGCCATCATCGGGCGGGACATGTTCGCCGACCCTGATCAGATCGACGGATTTCGCTCCCTGATGAGCACGGACGACAAACCCTTCGAGTGCGTGGGGGAACGACGGGAGTCAGCCGCCGCCATCCGGCTGCTCAGCCGCCGACCCGAGTGGGCCGGCTCCCCGGTCATCGCCGCCCTGGCCCCGACGGCTGCGGCGCTGACCACCGACGGGGACGTCGACGAGCTCTTGGCCCCGGACCGAACGGTGGGCATGGGCTCGGGCGACATCGACCGACTGGTCGACCGCCTCATCGACGCCCCGGTGCCACCGACGATCCCGAGCACGTCGTGAACCTGGAGTCGCTCGTCTCCCAGCGGGTGGTCATCTGGGGCATGGGAGAAGAGGGCGTCGCCTTTGCCCGGTTGCTCATGGAACGAGGAGCGTCGCCGGTCCTGGTCGACGACGACCCGGTCGGTGCCGCCCGCCGCGCCCCGACCGTCACCGATACGCCACTCGTGGTTCATCCGCCCGAACCCTCCGTGCTGGCCGCGGCGGACACCATCGTCCGGTCGCCGGGGGTGAGCAGGTACCGCCCCGAGCTGGTCGACGCCGCCCGCGGTGGGGTGGTGGTGACAACGCCGCTGGCCGTCTGGCTCGAGGACTTCCACCACGCGCCGATCGTGGCGGTGACCGGGACCAAGGGGAAGAGCACCACGGCCACGCTGGCGGCGAGGATCCTCGGGCACAGTGGGCGCGTTGCCCTGGTGGGAAACATCGGCACCCCGGTGACCGACCTCTACGGACAGAAGGACTTCGACGCATACGTGGTCGAGGTCTCGTCCTATCAAGCAGCCGAGGTGACCACGTCCCCATCGGTGAGCGTGCTGACCAGTCTGGCCCCCGACCATCTGGACTGGCATGGCGGGGTGGAGGCTTACTACCGGGACAAACTGCGACTGATATCAGCCGGTCCCCTCGGGGCGCTGGCCGTCAACGCAGCCAGTGCGGAAGCGCTGAGCCGTACCGCCGACCACCCGGGCCGCACCCTCTACGGTGACCAGGGTCGGGTGCAGGCGCGGTCGGGATGGATCAGTGTCGACGGTGAGCAGCTGGTGGAGTACGTGGGGCTGCGGACGCCAGGGGAGCACAACGTGGCCAACCTGTGCGGGGCGGTCGCCGGCGTCTTGTTGCTCACCGGCTCTCCACCACAACCGGCCGCGCTGGTCGAGGCGATCGAGGGATTCGAGGGCCTGCCGTCCCGATGCCAGTCGATCGGGACCCGCGGCGGCCTGGAGTTCGTAGACGATGCTCTGGCCAGCAACCCCTTCGCCACCGTCGCCTCGGTGGCCTCCTACAGCGATCGTCCCATGACCCTCATCCTCGGGGGCGCCGACCGGGGCGTCGACTTCACCGATCTGGCCGAGGTGGTGGCGACACGGGTGCCGGTGCCCCACGTCGTGACCATTCCGCCCGACGGTGGACGCATCGCCGACCGTCTGACGACAGTGGGACGCCAACACCAGGTGGAGGTGTCCATCAGCGAGGCGGCCGACCCCGGCGACGCGGCCCGAACGGCGTGGACGACCACCCCGAGGGGTGGAGTCGTCCTCTTCTCTCCCGGGGCGCCGACCCCCGACGGAGAAGGCGGGTTCCGGGAGCGCAGCCGCCTCTTTCGGGAGGCGTTCGAAGCACTGACCGGCTGACGCCCCGTCCGCCGGCCTCCGCTCGGCTGCGGTCCCAGCTCCGGTACGCCGGCTTGACTTTCGCTCGACGACTGGTCAGCATGTTCGAGACTACGGAAGCGTCGTTCGTTATTATGAACACGAAGTACTGCGCGCGGTGGTTGGCCTCTCGCCGCGTCAGCGTGGGACAGAGGCCGGCGTGACACACGAACACCATCGAGAAATAGGGGAATTGAAGTGCGAGCATCATCACGGACCGTTGTGCTGTCGGTGGCCATGGCCGGCGCGCTAGTGCTGTCGTTGGTGGCCGGAGGCACGGCCGGGGCAGCGACGAGCGAGTCGAAGAGCCCGATCACCATCGCCTATCTGGGTATCCTGACCGGACCCGATGCCAGCCCCACCGCCGAGGACCCGCTCAAGCTGGCTGCCAACCAGATCAATGCCCGCGGCGGTGCCGATGGGCACCCTGTCAAGCTCGAGTTCTACGATTCGAACATCACCCCTCAGCAGGCGGTGACCGCCACCCAGAAGGCTTTGTCCACCAACCCGACCGCCATCATCGGCCCGTCCGTCGATGACCAGGTCCAGGCCACGGCCCAACTGTTGAAGCAGTCGGGTGTGCCCACTCTGGGCCTGACCAGTGGACCGCTCACCGACTTGACCAACACCCACCTGCCCAACTTCTTCGACATCAACCCCATCGACTACAACACGGCCCAGGCCGAGGCGAAGTACGTGTACACCAAGTACAAGCCCAAGACGGTGGGCATGATCTACACCGAGGATGCGGCATCGACGGCATCGGCCACGTTCATCGAGTCGTTCCTGAAAAAGGACGGCGTCAAGCACTTCATCATCCGCACTGAGCCCAACAACGTCACCGACGCCACCACCGCGGTGCTGGCCATGAAGTCGGCCGACGCCGTCTTCATCAACAGCTTCCCGGTCACCGATGGCCTTTTGGTCACCGAGCTGGCCCAGAACGGCATCACCGCGCCCATCATGGGGGCTCAGGCCGACAACTCCGTCCAGGCCTTCAAGCTGGCGCCGGCCTCGGCCATGGCCAACATGTACTACCCGCCCTACTGCGATCCCGACGTGAACACGACCACGCAGGCCAAGGCGTTCACCTCTGCCTACAAGGCGGCCTACCCGTCGACGACCCAGAGCGCGGTCGACGACCCGGCCACCTATGACGGGGTGTACCTGATCGCCAAGGCCATCGAGGCGGGCGGAGGTAACACGTCCAGCAAGTCGATCGTGTCCCAGCTCAAGAAGATCCAGTACCAGGGCGCGTGTGGGCCGTACAAGAACGACTCCGAGAACGTGATGATCAACCAGGCCCAGATCGTGAAGCTGGGTAGCAACGGTCCCTCGGGCAAGGAGCTCGTGGCCACGTACAACTTCGGGACCATCCCGGCCGACGCCAAGGGCTGAGCGACCAGCCGGAGTCACTCCCGCAGGGCACTGTCATCTCGGCCTCGGGACTGGAGCGGTTCGCCAGCTTCTGCTGGCTGCAATCAAGGGGGTAGAGCGATGAGTGCACTCTCGGGGCGCACCGGCGTGGTGCTCGTACACGGGGGGTATCACGGGGCGTGGTGCTGGGACCGAGTGGCCCCGTTGTTCGACGCCCCGACCCTCGCCGTCGATCTACCCGGGCGGGGCAGCCATCCCATGAACCTCGACGATGTCACCATCGAGGTGGGGGCCGACTCCGTCCTGGCCGACATCGACGCCGCCGGCCTCGACCGGGTGGTTCTGGTCGGGCACTCCCTGGGAGGAGCAAGCCTTCCGGTTATCGCCGGGAGGCTGGGTGACCGGGCCGTGCACCTTGTCTTCGTCTCGTGCCTGGTGGTACCGGACGGACAGTCCGTCCTCACCATGACGCCGCCCGACGAACGCGATGCGCTCGACCGGCGCCTGCGGACGGGCGAGGGGGAGGCGACCGAGCTCTCAGCCGATCACCACCGTGCGTTGCTGGGCAACGACCTGGACGACGAGCAGTGGTCCTACGTGCTCGACCACGTCGGACCGGACTCGATGCGATTCTTCACCGACACGGTGACATGGGGCCCATACGTGCGCGATGCGCCCAAGACCTACGTCCGCCTGCTCCAGGACCGGGCCGTCTCCCTGGTCGAGCAGGACGAGATGATCCGCCGGCTGGGTTCCGGCGTGAGCGTCCAGGACATCGACGCCGGCCACGAGGTGATGATCACCAAACCGCATCAACTGGCCGCCGTCGTGACCCGGATCCTGGCCGATACCGATCGGCCTCATTGACTTTTCCTCGACCGTGGCTGAGAATCGTTCTGTTGTGAGAACGCTATGTTCGCTATTGGGAACGATTGCCCACGTGGCTTCGGGCCACAGCGAGGGAGACCCGTGAAGCTCGACGTCCTCTATGAGATCGATGTGCCCAGGCCGTGGGGGGACAAGGCCCACCCCTACGGGCAGCGCGACGCGGAGCAACAGGCGTACGCCGAGGCATTCGAGCAGATCAAGCTGGCCGACCGGATGGGCTTCCACACCACCTGGCATGTGGAGCACCACTTTCGGGAGGGTCGGTCGCACTCACCCTCGTCGGAGGTGATCCTGGGCGCCCTGTCGCAGTGCACCGAGCAGATCAGGTTGGGCTTCGGCGTCACGCTCATGCCCCATCCGTTCATCCACCCGGCCCGGGTAGCCGAGAAGGTGGCAACCGTCGACATCGTGTCCAAGGGTCGGGTCGAGTGGGGAACCGGGCGCTCGACGCCCATGGAGCAGACGGCCTTCGGCGTGGACCCGTCACGGAGCAAGGATCAGTGGCGCGCCGCGGTGCAGACCGTGGTGGGCATGTGGGAGTCGGAGTACTACGAGGAGCACACCGAGTTCTTGGACTTCCCCCGGCGGATGGTCACCCCGAAGCCGGTCCAGGACCCCCACCCGGCGGCATGGATGGCCGGGGTCAGCCCGGGAACGGCAGCCGTCGCCGGGGAAGCCGGGCTCGGACTCCTGGCCATGTCGATCATGAATCCGCTCGACCAGACGGCGGCCACCATCCGCCAGTATCGAGAGGCGGCAGCCAACCCGTCCCCCCTCACGCGGGTGACCAACAACAAAGTGGCTGCTTACACGCTGGTGCACTGCGCCGACACCGTGGCCGCGGCTGCGGACAACGGGATCTGGGACTCGGTCTGGTGGTGGTACCAGCATCTGGCCGAGTTCACCCTGGAGTGGGAGTTCCCGCACTTCTCCCAGGAGGAGAAGGACCGGGCCTTTCCGCTCCTCACCGCACGGGCCGACGGCCAGTTCGATGTGGCCGCCTTCAACGATGCCGACATGATCATCGTCGGCGACCCCGAGCGCTGCTATCAGAAGATGTGTCACTACGCCGACATCGGGGTCGACGAGCTCATCTGCTACGTCCAGTTCGGCCACCTGCCCCACGCCTCGGTGATGCGCACGATCGAGCTGCTGGGAAAAGAAGTCATCCCTGCCTTGGACCGCTATGTGCCCAAGCGGTAGGGGCCAACGCGTATCGGCCGCCGTGCCCGGACCCCGGCTCAGCGGGACCCCGGCGTGACCTCGGCCGACGGTTCCCCGGTGCCCGACTACGGAGCCATGTTGCGCCTGGACGGGCGAACCTTCGTCGTGCTCGGAGCGGGACAGGGTATCGGCAGGCAGGCCGCTCATGCGCTGGCCAGTCAAGGGGCCTACGTGGTCTGCGTCGACCTCGACGAGCGCCTGGCCGGTGAGATCGCCGCCGAAGTCGGCGGCACGGCGTGCGTGGCCGATGCTCGGAAGGCGAGCGAGGTCGAACGGGTGGTGGATGAGACCGTGGGCCAGCTCGGCGCTCTGGACGGCGTGGTCGACATCATCGGAGTGGCCAGGTGGGCCGCCCTCGTCGACATGCCCGAAG
Organism: uncultured Acidimicrobiaceae bacterium; assembly: GCA_963781305.1. Taxonomy (GTDB): domain Bacteria; phylum Actinomycetota; class Acidimicrobiia; order Acidimicrobiales; family RAAP-2; genus DASXMT01. The sequence continues at coordinate 706,114 of CAWAFL010000001.1, read as the reverse complement.
ACGACTGGGACTGGTGTCACGACATGGTCGTCCGCCACGCCTTCCACGTGGTGAAGTACGCCGGTCGAGCCATGTCGGCCAACGGCCGTGGCACCATGGTGTTCGTGGCCTCCATCAGCGGAATCTCGAGTGCACCGTTCCACGCCGCGTACGGAGCGGCGAAAGCCGGGCTGATGTCGTTGGTGCGCAGCGCGGCCATCGAGCTTCGGCCCACGGACATCCGGGTCAATGCGGTCGCCCCCGGGGTCATCGCCACCCCGCGCGCCGTCTCCTCTCGGGGGGTCGCCGCAGAGGACATGGCCAACGGATCGCTCGATTCGATGGGACGGACGCGGGACATCGCCTCGACCGTCCTGTTTCTGGCCTCGGACCTGGCCCACTACGTGACGGGTCAGACCCTGGTGGTCGACGGCGGCCTTTTGACCAAGTCACCGCTCGGGCACACGGCTCCTCCGGTGGCGGTGGGGAAGGCCTTGGGTGACAAGGCATGGTCGCCGACGCAAGGGGAGATCCCAACGAGAGGAGACTCACATCAATAGGACCAGTCCCGCCGTAGCCCGTGCCGTGTCGGTCCTGAATTTTCTGGCCGAGCATGAATCGGACACCTTCACCCTCTCGGAGCTCGCCCGCCGTCTGGACATGGCCAAGGCGACCGGTCATACCATTCTGGCCACCCTGGTCGAGGGGGGCTTGGTGAATCGGAACGCCGAGCGGGAGTACAGCCTGGGTCCGGCCGTCATTCCCCTGGGTGAAGCGGCCTCGCATCGGAACCGGGCCGTGGCCATCGGGAGGCGGGAGATCAAGCTCATCGCCGAGGAGCTGGACCTCGACGTCATCCTCACCACCGTCTTGGACCACGCCATCGTGGTCGTCGGGAAGAGCAGTGCCGCCGAGCTCGAGCGAAACGACCTTCGGGTGCTCTATCTCTCGCAGCGCATCCCCTTGGCCCCTCCCATCGGCGCCATCTTCGTGGCGTGGTGGGGTCCGACCCGCATCAACGAATGGCTGAGCGCCGCCCATGACGTGTGGGCGCCCGATCGGCGACAGCGCTACCTCGATGCCTTGTCCGCCGTGCGATCCCGCGGCTACTCGGTGAGCGCCATTGCCAGCGATGACCTGAACCAGGTCCGTGAAATACTCGGCTCCATCGACGCGCTGTCTGCCGAGGGTGACCTCTCCAGCACGCTCGACGGGTTCATCGATCAGGTCCGGAACAGTGAGGGCTACATGGTGACCCGGCTCGCTCCCTCAGCTCTCTACGAGCTCTCGAGCATCGCCGCTCCCGTGTTCGACCGCTCGGGCGAGGTAGTGCTGGCCATCACGCTGAAAGGCTTCGTGGAGCCGGCCGGCGCCGCCGAGATCGAGAAGCTGGGTGAGCGGCTGGTGTCGGCGACCGACTCAGTGACGGTGGCCATCGGCGGCCACAAACCCGAAGCCCCCTAGGGGTAGGGGGCCGAGCCACTCAGGAAGCAGCCGTCCCGGCCGGTACGCCCAGCGACGAGGCGTGGAGGGGGGTGTCCATGGCGTGGATGGCGGGCAGCACTTCCTTGGCGAACAAGCGGAGGCTCTTCTCCGCCTTCTCTCGCGGCATGGCCCCGTAGAAGACGTGGATGACCAGGTACTCGAGGCTGACCGCCTCTTGGATCTGCTTGATCTTCTCGATGACCTGGGCGGGTGTGCCGATGGGCTGTGTGTTGCGCTGGTCCCACACGTTGGCTGCCCCGAAGTCGACGTTGTTGGAGCTCTTGGCCGCGTACTCCTCGTAGCCGGGAACGCCTTCGAAGCCGGTCGAGTTCCAGTCGAAGTAGTGGTTCTTGGCGTCGAGGAGCTGTGACTCGAAGTAGCCGTAGCCCTCCTCGATCTCCTCTTCGGTCTCGGCGCAGTACATCCACAACAAGGCGGTGGGCTGGTCGGGTGGCAGGCCCTTCTCGGCCCGGATGGCGTTGAACTGACCCACTTGCACGGTCATGTCGTCGAGTGGCTCGCCGGCCACGAACAGCTGGCCCAAGCCGGCCTCGGCGGCCAGCTCGGCTGACTTCTTGGTGGTGAAGGCGGCCCGGGCCCCCTCGAGCAGGTGGCCCTTGTGCCGGGGCTGGGGCCGGATGCTGGTGGGCGGGATCTTGAAGATCTCGCCGTCGTAGCTGAACCGCTCCTCGCTGTCGGCCAGCCGGAGCACGTCGAGGACTTCGTAGAAGTAGTCCCGAGACCGTTCCCGGGGGATGCCGAGGGAGAGGTACTCGTGCTCGCTGACCCCGCGGCCGAGGCCGAGATGAAGCTTGCGCCCCTTCAACAGGATGTCGAGCATGGCCAGCTCATGGGCCAGCCGGACCGGGTTCCACCAGGGGGCCACGACCACGGCGCTCCCCAGGTCGACCCTTTCGGTGCGTCCCGCCCAGTAGGCCAGCCACTGCATGGGATTGGGCTGCATGGAATAGGCCGATCCGTAGTGCTCGGTCGTCCAGATGGAGTCGAATCCCAGCGGCTCGACGAGCTCGCCCATGTGCAGGGTCTCGTCCAGCTTCTGGGCGTCGGGAATAGCGGGGCCGTGGGAGTAGTCCCCGGCCATCAGCCGATCCCAGTCGCCGTGGTTGTAGCTGGTGACCATTACTCCGACCTGCATGTCATCCTCCGGTTCGATCGCCGACGACGGGTGTCGTCGTGTGATGCTGGTTCAGTCCGCCTGGTTCAGTGCCGGCCAACGGCCCGGTCAGGCCGGTGCCGGGACCTTGGCTCCGAGCAGGCCCATCATGTTGCCGCCCATGATCTTCCTGATGTCCTCTTCGGGCAGGCCGGACAGCTCGTCGATGTAGGAGACCGGGTTGGCCAGGCCCTCGACGTGGGGGTAGTCCGACCCGAAGATGATGTGGTCGGCCCCGAGCAGCTCGACCAGCGTCCTCGGGTCCTCCTCGTGGAACGGGTGCATCCAGAAGTGGCGCTTGAAGGTGTCAGAGGGCTTCTCCTGGTAGGCCTGGGGCATGGTCTTCCAGGTGTGGTCCAGGTGCTCCAAGAGGGAGGGGACCCAGCCCGCCCCGTTCTCGATCAGGGCGATGCGCAGCTTGGGATGGCGCCACAGGGCCCCGTGGGTGATCATCGAGGTGACGGCGTCTTGGATGTCGCGGTGGGTGTTGCGGACGGTGGCCGAGAACCGCTGGGGCTCGGCGAAGGCCTGGGTCTCGGTCTGGGACCCCTCCCACTCGTTCGTGTAGCGGACATAGCCGGTGTCCGAGGCGTGGAAGACGACGAGCAGGCCCGCCTCTTCCACCTTGGACCAGTAGCGGTCGAACTCCTCCAAGGCGAAGGACCGTGGTCCCTGGTAGCCCCAGGCCGGAGCGGGGCGCATGAGGATGACCCGGGCATCGTGCTCGATCAGGAAGTCGAGCTCCTCCATGGCCTTGTCCAGCACCCCGGGGGTGATGATGGGGGTGGAGAAGACCCGGTCCTTGTAGGCATAGGGCCAGGCCTCGAGCATCCAGGTGTTCAAGGCGTGGATGGCCGCAGCGCACAGGTCGGGGTCGTCGCGCATGCGCTCTTCGATCAGGCTGGCCAAGGTGGGCAACATGATGGCGAAGTCGATGCCCTGCTCGTCGAGCAGCTCTAGTCGGGCGCTCGCCTCCCGGAAGGCCGGCGGGCAGTCGATGCCCCGCCCGATGATCTCCCGGTAGGTCTTCCCCTCGGGGTTCCCCTGCTTGAAGTACTCCTCTTGGGCCCCGGGCCGCCCCACCCGCTCGAAGGTGGGGTTGGGGATGTAGTCGCTGATCTGGCCCCGCACCATGATCTTGGTCCGGCCGTGGATGTCGACGTAGTCGATGGCCCCTTTGTACTCGGGGGGCAGGTACTTGGTCAGGGCGTCGGTCGTCTCGTAGAGATGGTTGTCGGCGTCAAAGACGGGAAAGTCGAAGGGTGAAACGGAAGACATTGAGGACCCCTTGTGCTCAGCTACTTTCTACCAATCGTTTGGTGACTTGTATTGTACACCTGGACAGCGCGAGCGCCACTGGTGGCGCCAGACGCTGCCCTTTCGATCAGCGACGGGAACCGATCTGTTCGGGGTGCTCGGCCAGCCACGCACGCAGCTGTTGCTTCAGCACCTTGCCGGTGGGGGTGCGGGGGAGCTCAGCCACGGCCACCACGTGGCGGGGGACCTTGAAGCCGGCCAGGCGTTTGCGAACACGGTCGTTCAGGACTCCTGCGTCGATGGTCGAGTGCGGTCGCAGCACGATGACGGCGCAGACGTTCTCGCCCCAGTGGGGGTCGGGCACCCCGACCACAGCGGTCTCTTTGATCTCCGGGCAGACGGCGAGGATGGCGTCCTCCACCTCGCGCGACGAGACGTTCTCCGCGCCGGTGACGATGACGTCCTTCTTGCGATCGACGACGTAGAGCCAGCCCTCGGCGTCGAACCTGCCGACATCGCCGGTGTGGAACCAGCTGTCGCTGAACGCCCGTCGGGTGGCGTCCTCGTCCATCCAGTACCCGGCCATGACCTGGGCCCCGCGCACAACGATCTCGCCGCTGTCCCCGGTGGGCACATCGGCCATGGCGTCATCAACGACCCGAACCTCGACGTTCGGAGCGGGTCGACCGGCCGCGGCCAACAGGTGCTCGGCTCCGGCCAGGGCGCGGCGGTGCGCATCGGGACCCAAGAAGGTGGCGTTGCCCGAGAGCTCGGTCATCCCGTAGCCCTGGGTGAAATCGACGCCCAAGGCCTGGATGGCCCGGCGCAACAGGCTGGGTGGCATGGGCGCCGCCCCGTAGGCGACCTGCCGCAGCGAGCCGAGCCGGCTCCGATCCTCAGGGTGATCATCCAGGTGGTCGAGCAGGCTCGACACCATGGTGGCGGTCATGGTCACCGAGGTCACCAGGTGGCGATGGACGCTGTCCACGAACTCGGCCGCCTCGAACCGCCTCATCACGACCACCGGTCGGCCGGCAGCGTGGAGGCGGAGGACGTTGTAGCCGGACACGTGGCACAAGGGGAAGGTGTACAAGAACACGTCGTCGACCGATACCGGTCGCCCATGCTCGCTGGCGGCGATGGCGGCAGAGAAGTTGTCGTGGGTAAGCGTCGCCCCTTTGGGTGATCCAGTGGTGCCGCTGGTATAGATCAACCATGCCGGCTGGCTCCCCGCCACCTCAGGCTCAACGGGTACGCCCGATTGTCCGGCTCGACCCGCCTGCCTCATCGACGTCCACTGGTCCAAGTCGAGCGTGGTCCGCACGTCGGGGAATTGCCCGGCCAGTGGTCGGACACGGTCGAGTTCGGTCCGGGGGCCGATGAGGAGCGTTGCTCCCGATCGATGGACGATCGATGCCAGCTCGGCCGGGGCCAGCCGATGGTTGAGGAACACCAGGATCCGACCGGCCCGAGGTACGCCGTAGTAGCACTCGACCCAGCCGGGATGGTTCTCGCCGATGACGGCCACCCGATCGCCCGGCTCGGTGATACCGGCAACGGCGAGGGCCGCCCCCTCGCTGCGGGCGGACAGCTCTGCGAAGGAGATCACCTCGTCCTCAAAGCACACTGCGGTCCGGTCGGGGTCCGACGCAGCGACCGAGTCGATCAGTTGATGAAGCAGCACGGCGTGACTCTATCCACCGGCATGCCTATGGCAAGCGGCATCCACCGGCATGCCTATGGCAAGCGGCATCCACCGGCGATAACCTCGCCGTGCCATCCCACGTTGGTGGGTCCTTCGCGGTGCACGGGCACGCGAACCGAATCGGGGGCGATCACGTTGGCTGAGCCATCGCAGGTGCAACAGGTAGCGGACGAGCTCGAGATCAGGAACCTGGTCGCTGACCTCGCGCACATGGCCGACATGGCGCCCGAGGACGACCTCTCCGAGTACATCGGCAAGTACACCGAAGACGCGAGTTGGGAGCTTGCGGGCACTGAAGTGTGCGGTCGGGATGACATCCTGGCCGCGGCCCGACAACGGCGAGCGTCGGGTACCCAGGGTCCGGGCACGAACACCCGCCACGTGATCACGACACAGTCGGTCCGCCTCGAGGGGGCCGACGCGGCCACCGGCGAGGCGTACTTCCTATTCGTGGGGGACACCACCACCACTCCTCAGGTCAACGGTATCGGCCACTACCGCGATCGTTTCCAACGTACGCCCGAGGGTTGGAAGCTCGCGCACCGGATCATTACGTTCGGCTGACGGCAACAGGAAGACGGGGATCGACGGTGGGAGCATTAGAGGGCACAGTGGCCGTGGTGGCCGGGGCCAGCCGGGGGATCGGCAAAGGGATCGCCCTCGAACTTGGGACGGCCGGCGCGCACGTGGTGGTCAGCGGGCGCACGCTCCGAGCGCAACCCGGTGGCCAACCCGGTTCGCTCGAAGAGACGGCAGCGGAGATCACCGCGGCGGGAGGATCGGCTACGCCGGCTCGGTGCGACTTCACCGACGACGGTGACGTCGCGGCGTTGTTCGGCGCCGTTCGCGACGAGCACGGATCCCTCGACGTCCTGGTCAACAGCGTCTTCAACGCACACGAGTTCGGCGCTTCCATCGGACGGCGGTTCTGGGAGCTGCCCGTCGACCTGTGGCGCGAGGTGGTCGACGTCGGGACCCGTTCGGCTTACGTCGCCGCTGTCCATGCCGCCCCCCTGCTGCTCGGATCCCAACGCGGGTTGATCGTCAACGTCTCGGGGCGAGCGGCCGAGCGGTACCGGTACAACGTGGCTTACGGCGTGGGCAAAGCCGCCCTCGACAAGATGACTCGGGACATGGCCGACGAGCTCCGCGACGAAGCCGTGGCCGTCGTCTCCATCTGGCCGAACGTGACCCGGACGGAGAACATTGACGCCTCGTCGGCCGGCAGCAGTGCGGCCTACGGCGATCTCGACCTGCTCGAGACGCCGCGGTACTCCGGCCGCACCGTGGTCGCCCTGGCCAGCGACGATGGGGTGATGGAGCGGACCGGCCGCCGGTTCTGGGTGGCCGAGCTGGCGCTCGAGTACGGGCTGACCGATGAGCACGGTCGATCGCACCCCATCCCCGACTGACGCCGGGCCCCCCATCGAGGACGCTGGGCCTCTCAGGTGATGAAGGTCTCGGCGAAGCGTCTCAGGTTGTCGATCTTCTCCTGCAGCGACTCGGGATCGGGCTCAGAGCCGTACGGATTGAACCGCCCGAACCCACCGTTGGTGTGGGTGACCCCCAGCTCCTCCAGCCGGGCAATGCCGTCGGGCGTGAACGAGTCCTCGGTGGTGGCGTGGACCTCGAAGGGCACGTCCTCTCGGCCGTACTCACGTCGGTACCGATCAATGAGGGCGAGCCGCGCCATCAGGTCCTCGGTGCTGGAGCCGGCCGAGATCCATCCGTCCCCGAGACGGGCCGCTCGGCGCAGGCCGGTCGGGCCGTGGCCACCGATCAGAATCGGAACCGGCTCGGTGGGTACGGGGTTGAGCCGGATCGGCGGGATCCGAAAGTTGTCGCTGGCGAAGTCGAAGTAGCGTCCGGTCGACAGGCCTCGGATGATCTCGATGCACTCGTCGAACCGCTGACCGCGGCCCCGCCAGGGCAACCCCACCGCCTCGTAGTCCTCGGGCCACGGGCTCGATCCGACGCCCAGGCGGACCCGATTCCCCGAGAGCACGGCCACCGACGTGAGCTCTTTGGTGAAGATCACCGGATGACGGATCGGCAGCTTGAGCACCGACGTGTGGAAGAGGATGCTGGTGGTGGCTGCGGCCATGGCGGCCACGGCGATCAGCGGTTCGATGAACGGCTTGTTCTCCAAGAACTCACGCGTGCCATCCTCGTTGTACGGGTAGGTGGCGTCTGACTCCGCCGGATAGAAGATGCTGTCGGGGACGGCGACGCTGTCGAACCCGGCCGCTTCGGCTGCTTGGGCGATCGGGACGTAGAACGTCGGATCCACCATGGCCACGCCAGCGACAAACTTCACTCTGTCCCCCGATCATCCCCAGCGGCCGGCTCTGCCCAGCTGCGGGCCAGGTCTAGGCCGGGCGGTCGGCCATGTCAACCGCCGTCCGCTTCCCGTCGAACCGCCTGCCCTTGGGGACCACCGCGCTGGCGGGAGGTCTGGTTCGGTCGACCAACCTCGAGAGCGAGGCCGATGCCGCCACCCCTTGACTGTCGGAGATGGCCGCCTGGGAGAGCCCGATGCCCTGGGGGCTGGTCCATCCCGTCCCGGTCAGGCACAGCCATTCGTCGGTCGGATATCGGACGACGTTGACGGTGAGATCGGCGTTGATGCCGGTCACCTCGAGAGACCGGTCTTGCCCGATGCCACTGGCGAAGTCGGCGAAGAAGGCCAGGCGAGCCAAGGGTTGGGTCTCCCGCCCGGCCACCACCGGCACCCGCATGCGTACCCAGGTGGGGTCGACGAAGAAACCATCGGGGCTCTCGAAGGTGAAATGGGCGGCGCCGGCCACGCCGGGGGGGTTGCTCTTGTCGAAGGGGCCGTCGGGCCGGCTGGCCTTGGCCGGCGGCCCGATCCGTGGCTCCCCCTGCGCGACGGGCAGGTCCCCCAGGTCGCCCACCCGCATGCGCAGGGCCGAGCACCGGGCCACCTCGATGCCGTCGAAGATGATGGCCGCTTCGCTCACCTGGATGCGCTTTCCCTCTCGGACCACGCGGGACTCGACGGTGATCGGCCGGACCGGGACCGGGCGCATCAGGTCGACGGTCAACCGCACGACCCGTTGGGGCACCAGCGTGGGGATGTCCTCGATCACCGTGGCCAACAAGGCGGCCGCCGATCCACCGAATTGGTGCTCGGGGGACCAGGGCCCACCGCTCAGGGAGGTGGGGATGAAGCGATCCCCATCAGGCACGAACAGGGCGCGCTCTTCACTCGAGCGTTGATCCGGGCACATGCGGGGAGTGTCTCAGTCGCGGTCGTGGACGTGCAAACGTTCAGGAGCCTTCGGCGACGACCGGTCGCGCCGGCGTCGGGGGACCGCCCAAGGCGGTGATGTCGTCGAACCCGACGATGTGCCCACTCCACTCGGGCGGTTGGGCCAGCATCCACAAGAAGTGCTCGGCTGCCTCCGCCGAGGTCATGACGCTGGCCATGCCGTTGCCGGCGGTGGCGATCTCTTCGCCCTGGGTCTCGAGCACGTAGTGAAAGCCTTCCGTTTCGACCAGACGGTCGATCCGCAGGGTGTTGAACGAAACGCCCCGGCCGCCCGCTTCGAGGTGGAGGTAGTCGCCCCAGTGCTCCATGGCCAGCTTGCTCACCGAATAGAGGGCGAGGTTCGTGGTCAGGGATTGGGAGGCGCCGGAGCTGACGTTGATGACCCGACCCGTACCGCGCTCGAGCATCCCGGGCACGAACCCCTGGCACAGCTGGAGCGGAGCCACGACCTGGAGTCGGAAGGCCGTCTGCCACCGGCGCCAGGGGATCTCGAACAGGGGCCCGTTGGATGTGAAGGCGGCGTTGTTGATCAACACGTCGCAACGCCCGTACCAGGCGAGGGTGTCATCGACGATCCGCTGTGTCGCCTCGGCATCGCTGAGGTCGGCCTGCACGGCGCGCGCCTCGATGCCCTCATCAGCTAACTGGGCGGCGACCTCCTCGAGGGTCCCCGGAAGCTTGGCCTGGGGAGCGTCCTGGCCTGTCCGTCCAACCAGGACGACCCGTGCCCCGGCCCGACCGACTGCGCCGGCCACCTGTCTGCCGATGCCCCGGGTGGCGCCGGTGACAACGGTGACTGCGCCATCGAGGTCGAGTGGCTCGCCGTCAGTGCGGTGGTCTGTCATGAGAGCCGACTGTACCCACCGATTCGGGACCGACGCATGGCGACGGCCCGCACCGTCGAGACTCCCGGGCAGTGACCGCGCCGGTTCCCTAGAGTGGCTGACCATGAGCGACCAGGAGACCCGGGCCAAGAACCGTGCCACCATCGAGGCCTCGATGGGGGCTGTGTCAGAGGGTGACGTCGATCGCCAGCTGGCCTTGTGCACCGAGGACTTCGTTCTCGAGCTCCCCTACGCCGACCCACCCAAGACGGTGGCCGGCAAGGAGACGGTACGTGCCTATCTGCAGTCGGCCCTGGGTATCTTCCAGCTGCGGCTCAGCATCACCGAGGTCTACGACTGCACCGACCCCGACCGGCTGGTGTTGGAATACACGAGCGTTGGCTCGGTCACCACGACGGGCAAGCCCTACGCCAACAGCTACATCGCCGTGGCCACGTTTCGGGACGGTCTCGTCTGTCGGCAACGCGAGTACTACAACCCGTTGCCCGCCGCCCGCGCCCTGTCCGAGGACTGAGCCTCGCTCACGCTCCGAGCCGGACGAGGAGATCGGAGAGCCACCGCGATCCACGAGCAATGGCCGATGCGTAGCCCTCGGCCTCGATGCGGGGACCGATGAGCTCGAGGTCGAACGGTCCGGCGTAGCCGGCCTCGAGGATCTGGCCGATGATCGAGGCCAGGGGGATGTCACCGTCGCCGGGAACGGCGCGGTTGGGCGTATCGAATGTCCCCACCACGAAATCGCTGACCTGGACCAGTCGGATGTGAAACAGGCCCCGCCGAAAGAGGGTGTCCAGGTGCCGCTCGACCCAGCAGTTGTTGAGCTCGACGTCGAGCCCTATGCCCGACTCGGCGGCGAATTCGATGCCGTCGGCCAAGGTGTGGATGAACCCGAGGTCCCGGCGCAGCGGATTGGTGTGCTCGAAGGCCAGCGGTACATGACGATCCCCGGCATAGCGGGCAACGGGCCCGATGGCGTCGACGAAGGCAGAGGCGGCACCGTCGGACGTCAGCGCTCCGGGCCGGCCACCGACGAACAGGCAACCGGCCCCCACCTCGGCTGCGCCGTCGACGGCCCGGCACAGGGCAGCTCGAGCGTCGTCCCATTCGTCGGGGTGGTCCAGGGGAATGACCGGAGCTCCCACCAGGCACGAGGTCCGGAGCGGGGCCGACCTGACCTGGGCGAGGCCCTGTTCCCATCCCGACTGCTCGAGCTTGTGGTGTGCCAGACCGATCTGGCCGATGCCGTTGGCCGCCCAGAAGTCAAGGTCCTGCGACAGCGTCCACGAGAAGCTGCTGATGGCGTTGACCGACACCCGCGGATGAAGATCGCTCACTCCGACACGATGGCGGTGTCGGGGTGCCGAGCAGCGAGGGCAGCGCGCATCCCCACTTTCCACGGCACCGTGCACGGGCCAGTGATCGACCGCCTCTTGGTGACATCGGCGATGGCACCGATGCTCGTGCCCGGAGCGGGTTCGACGTTGACCGTGGGGGCGGTGCCGATGAGCGAGCCGACGTAGGCGGACCACTGCTGGACGGTCACGACCTCATCCCCGGCCCAGTTGACGATGGTGGCCGGCACGCTGGCCGCTTCCAGGAGCGGTCCGATCTGGGCGTTGATGTCGTCCTGGTGGATCGGGCTGTAGGGAGCGGGGTCGTGACGGGCGGCCACCGGCTGTCCGGCTACGACGGCGTCGAGGTGGTACGCCGGAAGCCCTCCGTTGGGGCCATAGGAGGCATTCATGCGGGCGATGGTGATGGGCAGATCGAAGGCACGCGCACAGTAACGGGCTACCGCCTCCTCGGCGATCTTCGACACCGAATAGGTGGGGGAGTGGAGGGGCGACGCGTCACCCAAGGGGTCGTCCTCGGGGAAGACGTGTCCGGCATCTGCGTTGGGCTTGTACACCGATTGGGTGGACATGACCAGGGCCGCCTTGGCCAGGCGTACGTGTTGCAGCAGGAGACCGGTGCCCTCGGCGTTCATGCGGATGGCGGTGTCGTAGTCGTAGCCGGCGCCCTGGAAGACGGCGAAGTGGATGACGTACGTGAAATCGGTCGGGAGGGTGCGGTAGTCCCCAGCCGCCAGGTCGCACTGATGGGCCCGCACGTTGTGCGACTCGAGTTGTTCCCGGGAGCCCTCCTGTGAAAACCGGGCCACTCCCCAGACCTCGTTGTCCTGGGCCAGCGATGCCGCCAGCGGCAGCCCGATCTGCCCTCCGGCCCCGGTGATGAGGATCTTCTCGTCCGACAACATGCGGCCTCCCTTAGACGCTCGGGGGAACGTTAGGCGGTGGGCCGGGACCGCACATGATCCTCCAGTCTCGTAGGAGGCCGGGAAGGCCAAGAAAGTGGTGCTGGCCACGGGCGATTTCGGGGGACGGCTTTGTCATCTATTGTTCGACCGGGCCAACAGGAGGGTAACGCTGTGGAGCTGGAGCTGACGGACGATCAGCAGTTGTTTTGGGAGACGACTCGGAAATTCTTGGAGACGTCGACGCCGCTGACCGTGGTGCGGGAGATCGCGGCCGAGAACCCGGACGGATTCGACCGGGGCTGGTGGCGACGCGGGGCGGAGTTGGGCTGGACGTCGATGCTTGTCCCCGAGGATCAGGGCGGGGGAAGCGTCTCGGGTGAGGGCGTCATGGACCTTCAGCTCGTTGCCGAGGAGATGGGACGGCTGGTGTCCCCGGGTCCCTTGTTGCCCACCAACATCGTGGCAGCAGCCCTCAGCGCGCCGGGCGCGGCCGGACAGCACGACGACGTCGTGGCCGGACTGCTGAGCGGCGAGACCATCGCCACCTGGGCCACGGCTGAACCCGGCGGTTCATGGTCGCCGGCCGAGGCGCAGCTCCGGGCCGAGCCCTCGGGCGGCGGTTTCGTCCTGCAGGGCGACAAGACCGCGGTCGAAGCGGCAGCCCAGGCCGACTACTTTCTGGTCACTTCCCGGACCGGCGAGGGTCTGACCCAGTTCCTCGTCCCCAGCGACGCTTCCGGGGTTTCGGTGACCGCGCTCGAAAGCCTCGACCTGGTCCGACGGTTCGGTCGGGTCCACTTCGACAACGTCGAGGTGCCGTCGTCGGCCGTCGTCGGCGAGATCGGCGGGGCGGCGGCCGAGATCGAGCGGCTGCTCCAGTTCGCCCTGATCATCCAGTGCGCCGAAATGGTGGGTGCCATGGACCAGGTGTTCGCTTTCACCCTCGAGTACTCGTTCGATCGGTTCTCGTTCGGTCGGGCGCTTGCCTCCTACCAGGCGTTGAAGCACAGGTTCGCCGATATGAAGTTGTGGCTCGAGGCCAGTCATGCCACGTCTGGCGCCGCTGCTCGAGCGGTACAGGCCGCGGCGGACGACGCCCCCGAGCTGGTGAGCGTGGCCAAGTCCTACATCGGCGATCACGGGCCGGCCCTCTTGCAGGACTGCGTCCAGATGCACGGGGGCATCGGGGTGACCTGGGACCACGACCTGCACCTTTATATCCGCCGGGTCACCCAGGATCGGGTTTTGTTCGGTGCGCCAACCGATCATCGGGAGCGGATCGCCACGCTCATCGGTCTTTAGGAGGAGACAGTGACCACTACTACCGCCATGCCCACATCCACCGAGGACGTCGAATCCTTCCGCACGCGTGCCCGGCTCTGGCTGAAGGAGAACATGCCGCTGGCCCCGGGTCCCCGCTACGCCGAGGAGCAGCTCGATAGCGACGGCATCAGGGCCCGAGAGCTGCAGCGTATCTTGTTCGACGGCGGGTTCGCCGGCATCTGCTTTCCGGTGGAGTACGGCGGCCAGGGGCTGAGTCCCGCCCACCAGCGGGCCTTCACCGAGGAGTCGGCGCCCTACGAGATGCCCATCGCGTTCAATACACCGGCGCTGACCATCTGTGCCCCCACCATTTTGGACTTCGGGACCGAGGAGCAAAAGCGCCGCCACCTGCCGGCCATCCTCAGCGGCGACGAGATCTGGGTGCAGTTCCTGTCCGAGCCCACCGGCGGATCGGACCTGGCTGGCCTGGTGACCAGGGCCGACAAGGACGGCGACGTGTGGATCCTGAACGGGTCCAAGATCTGGAGCACGGGTGCCTACCGCGCCGACTATGCCCTGTGCCTGGCCCGCACCGACTGGCACGCCACCAAGCACCGGGGCCTGACCATGTTCATCGTCAAGATCCATCAACCGGGCATCGACCTCCAGCAAATCGAGATGGTCAACGGCAGCAAGGAGTTCTGCCAGGAGTTCTTCACCGACGTCGCCCTGCCCGAGGAGGATGTGGTGGGCCGGGTCAACGACGGCTGGACGGTGGCCTCGCGCCTGCTGTTCCACGAGCGCGACGCGGTGGGTGGCGGTTCTCCCTACGCCAGCGGGATCGGCCCCGGGACCAGGAGCGGCCCCCAGAACGATGTGGTGGAGCTGGCCCAGGCCACGGGAAAGCAGAACGACAACCATGTCCGCCAGCTGGTGGCGGAGGCCCGCGTCAACGAGCGGGTCCAACAACAGCTGATCAGTCGGGTGACCACCGGCCTCCGAACCGGTCACTTCGTTGGTCCGGCCGGCTCGATCCCTCGCCTGTATGCAGCGGTGAACAACGAGCGGCGCGTCGACATCGAACTGGAGATCGCCGGATCGGATGCCGCGGTGTGGGCCGGTGACGACGTGGGCGGTCGGTACGGCATCGTGTACCTCCATCGCCAGGGCGGCAGCCTGGGCGGAGGCAGCAACGAGATGCAGCGCAACATCATCAGCGAGCGGGTGCTCGGTATGCCGCGCGAACATGCCGACGACCGGGACAAGCCCTTCGAGGAGGTACGGCGCAACTCTGCGCCGAGCCGGACCTGAGCGTCGGAGTCAGCCGCTGGAGGGCCAGCGTGGGCGGGTTTGAGGGCCGCTTGCTGGTGGCGGTCACCGGCTCGTCAATGACATCTGTGTCTGAACGGGGGTCCGTCTCGCGGGTGGCGTCCGGGCCTCTGACCGCTCAATGAGGGGAAGACCCCAGTTGAGGGCGGATTCGCGCCCATGCGGCCGCGGGTCCAGACACCAATGTCATGAATTCGATTGACTTGGTTACTCGGAGCGGTCAGACTCAGCGAAGCAAGTTGTCATGAAATTGACATCATGCTGGGGGAGGGACCCATGTCCGGGTCACAGGTACTACAAGGGGGGTTGTCGTGAAGAAACGCAGCTTGGCTGTCTTCGCATCAGCGGTCGTGGCCGGAGCAGGGAGCGTGGCCATAGCCGCGCCCACCATGGCGGCGTCGTCGAAGGCGCCGATCACCATCGCCTACATGACGACGTTGTCGGGGCCCTATGCCCAGCCGAGCGTCAACAACGACATGAACCTGGTCACCAAGACGATCAACTCCCAGGGTGGCATCGACGGCCACCAGGTGCAGTACGTCGCGTACGACGCCAACCTCACACCACAGCAGGCCGTGACGGCAACGCAGAAAGCGCTGGGAACCAAGCCCACTGCCATCGTCGGCTACTCGGTCGATGATCAGATCCAGGCCACCGCCCAGCTGCTCAAGCAGTCCGGCATTCCCGTGCTCGGGGTAGCCCAAGGCCCGGCGGCCAGTTCGAACGTGGTCCACGTCCCCGGCCTCTACACGGTGGTGCCGAACCTGGTCACCAGCATCCAGGCCGCGGCGACCTACGGGTACTCCAAGTTCCACCCCAAGTCGGTTGGCATCTTCCATACCGACGACACGGCTTCCAACGCTGATGCCGCCACGGCCCAGGCGCTCTTGAAGAAGCAGGGGGTGAAGAACTTCACCGTCCGGAGTGCTTCGGACCAGGCCACCGACACGACCCAGCAGGCCCTGGCCATGAAGGGCGACCAGGTGGTCTACGAGTACGGGTTCCCCCTGGTCGAGGCCAACTTCAACACCGCGTTGTCCCAGAACGCCATCGACGCTCCGATACAAGGTGACCAGAGTGGCGACTTCCTCGCCGCCTTCGGCCTCAACAAGCCATCCGAGCTGACCAAGTACACGTTCACGCCCTATTGCTATGCGCCCGTCCTCGCCACCAGCCAGGCCAAGGCGTATGTCTCTGCGTATTCGGCCGCCTATCCCGGACAGAGCCTCCACACGGCCACGCCGTACGTGTACGACGCAGTCGAGCTGATCGGCGCCGCGATCAAGGCTGACGGAGGCGACCTGTCCTCCTCGGCCATCATCAAGGAGCTGGGGAAGATCACGTACAACGGGGTGTGCGGCACGTACCACACCGACGCCAACCATGATCTGATGCACCAGGTGGCGATGGTGTCCTACGCCAACGGGTTCAATCCCGGAGAGCTGGCCGCCACGTTCCACGAGGGCCCCGTGCCGGCGTCGTACTTCAAGAGCTGAGCCGGCCGGCGACAACGTCTGACGTTCGACCCCGACCGATCGACCTTGCCAGGGCAGGATCGGTTCGGTCGGGGTCGCCGTGCGTCCCGCATGGGCTGCACCCACGGGCTCTCGACGGGCAGCCACCCCGTCCTCGCTTTCGCTGCTGGTACCCGGGTACCATCGCTGCTGCCACCGGGGCCCGGGAGTTGACCGGGATCCCTCGGGCCACAGGTCTTTCCAAGGGGGAACCATGACGACGCCGGCCACCACTGTCTTCTCGCATGTCGGCATCTGCGTGACCGATCTCGATCGGTCGCTCCGCTTCTACTGTGACGGGCTGGGCTTCGAGCAGGGCGAGTCGATCCCCATCGACGACACCTTCGGTGCCGCCCTGGAGGTGCCGGGCGAACTGTCGCTGACTTCCCAGTTCATCCGGCGCGAGGGATTGGCCGTCGAGCTGCTCTACTACGTCACCCCCGCCCCGACTGGCCAACCGTCGGAACGACGGAACCAACTGGGCCTGACCCATCTCTCGTTCTACGTGGATGACGTCGACGCCACCGCCGCATCGCTGGTGGCCGCAGGAGGCACAGTCATCGAGTCGACCAGGACGACCACGGAGGGCATCGACCTCCTGTTCCTGCGCGATCCCGACGGAGTCCGAATCGAATTGATGAAGGCGCAGGGTTGATCACTCCGACGGGGTGGATGATGCGCGCCAGCAAAGGGGAACCCCGTGGGCACCGTTGACGGCAAGGTCGCGTTCGTCACTGGAGCAGCTCGAGGTCAGGGCAGGAGCCATGCCGTTCGCCTGGCCGAGCAGGGAGCCGACGTCATTGCCGTCGACCTGTGTGCTCCGGTGGCCAGCGCCGCCTATCCGATGCCCACTCCCGAGGACCTGGAAGAGACCGGTCGCCTGATCGAGGTAACCGGCCGCCGCGCCCTGACCCGGGTGGTCGATGTTCGCGACGACCGGGGAATCGACCAGGTCGTCCGGGACGGCACCGCCGCGTTCGGGGTCATCGACATCGTCATCGCCAACGCCGGGATCAGCACCATGGACTCCTTGCTCACCTGCGAGCCCAGCGTCTGGCGTGAAGTAATCGACATCAACCTCACCGGCGTCTTCAACACCGTGCAGGCAGGGGTGCGGCCCATGGTGGCCCGGGGAAACGGTGGGTGCGTGATCCTGACCAGCTCCATCATGGGCCTGAAGTCTTCGGGGGGCATCCCCGCCTACACGGCGGCCAAGCACGGACTGGTCGGGCTGATGCGGTCGGCTGCCCACGAGCTGGCTCCGTACCGGATCCGGGTCAACTCGATCCATCCTGGGAACGTGCGCACCCCGATGGTCGAGAACGAGGGCATGTTCAAGCTCTTCCGCCCTGATCTCGAGGCACCGACGGCGGACGACGTGGCTCCCGGGTTCGCCTCGATGAACATCTTTCCCGAGCCATGGCTGGAGGCCTCGGACGTCACCGACGCCATCATGTACCTGGTATCCGACACCGGACGGTTTGTGACCGGCGTCACCCTGCCTATCGACCTCGGCGCCACCATCAAGTAATCACCGGGCAAGTAATCACCGGGCAAGTAATCACCGGGCAAGTAATCACCGGGCATGTAGTCACCCGGTCGGCCATCAGTCGAGACGGACCGGCATACAGAGAGGAAACATCGATGAGCGAACTGGCGACAGGAAAAGTAGTCCTGGTGACCGGCGGGGGCAGCGGCATCGGCCAGGCCGGCGCCCGCATCTTCGCTCGCGAGGGGGCCGAGCACGTCTATGTGGTCGATACCAACGCCGAGGGTGGGGCGGACACGGTGGCTCAGGTCGAACAAGCCGGAGGAGCGGCGACGTTCGTCCCCGTCGATGTCACCGACGAGTCCGCCGTGGCCGGCCTCATCGCCCGGATCGTGAACGAGCGGGGTCGGCTCGATGCCGCCTGGAACAACGCCGGCATCAACGCTCCCAGCGGCCCCTTCCACCTGCTGGAACTCGACGACTGGCAGCACATGCTGGACGTGAACTTGACCTCGGTCTTCTTGTGCATGAAGCACGAGCTGGTGCAGATGGTCGCCCAGGGTGGTGGGGCCATCGTCAACACCTCGTCGGGCGCGGGTCTGGTTCCCGCACCAGGCCTCCCGCACTACACGGCGGCGAAGCACGGCGTGCTTGGGATCACCAAGGTGGCCGCCCAGGAGTACAACGGGAAGAGCATCCGGGTAAATGCAATCTGCCCTGGCATGGTCGACACGCCCATGCTCAACTCCTGGAACGGCTTGGCCGAGATGGCAAAGTTCTTGCCCGGGGGCAAGCTCGGTAAACCGAGTCAGGTGGCTGAGTCAGCCGTGTGGTTGTGCAGTGATGCGGCGGACTGGGTCTCGGGCCTGTCGATGGTTGTCGACGGGGGTGGGGTCAACCGATAGGGCGCTGCGATCAACGGTTGACCACACCGAGGTCGATGGGGACCTGTGCGCCGGTCATGTACCTCGCTTCGTCACTGGCCAAGAAGGCCACCAGACCGGCAACGTCGTCGGGCTCGAGGAAGTCGAACGGGAGGGTGTTCATGAACAGCGGGCCGAGCGTGTCCTGACGTTCCTGGATCATGGGGAACAGATCGGGGTCGTGGAGCATGGCGGTGTTCACGCCGACGGGATGGATCGAGTTGACCCGGATGTTGTACTCGCCCAGTTCGTTGGCCAGCGTCCGGCACAAACCCACCACCCCGTGCTTGGACGAGACGTAGTGGCCCACGAAGGGCTGACCGACCAGGCCGGCGACCGAGCTGGTGAGAACGATCGAACCACCGGTGCCCTGCTCGATCATGATGGGCACGGTGGCCTTGATGGTGTGCCACACGCCGGTCAGGTTGATGCCGATCACCTGTTGCCACTGTTCCTGGCTGAGCTCCCACAGCCGGCCCGCGCTCATCACGCCGGCATTGGCCACGACGATGTCGAGTGTCCCCAGCTTGGCCACGCCATCGGTCACCACCTGCTCCAAGCGGGCCAGATCGCGGACATCGGCCTCGGCGGCGACGATCTCCCGACCGAGACCGGAGACCTGACGGACCGTCTCCTCCAGGTCGGCTCGAGTGGCGCTCGGGTACTTGATGGTGTCGATGGGCGCGCACACGTCGGCGGCGATGATGTCGGCACCCTCTTCGGCCAGGCGCAGGGCGTGGGCCCGCCCCTGTCCCCGTGCCGCTCCGGTGACGAATGCCACCTTGCCCTCGAGCCTTCCCATCAATGCTCCCTTGTTCGTCTGTCGTCGTCGAGCGGCCGTCAGGCGAGGTGGGGAATGACGTCGTCGATGTAGAGCTGCACGCATTCCCAACCTCGGTCGATGGGCATCCCGCCGCAGAGCGGGTGGATGACCATCGACGCTGCTTCGCCCTGGGCTTCGGCCAAGGCCACGCATTCCGCTGGGGTGGCGATCCGGTAGATGCCCTCCTTGCGCAGCTCGTCCAGCGTCGTGGCGTGGGAGTGCACCGCGGAACGAATGTCCGGCGTCTGCCATCCCGAGTAGGTCTGAGCCTCGTGGAGAAGGTGGTGGCCGATCTCGGCCCACGCCTTGTCGGGGTCCTCGGCCACGAAGAGCATCGTTGTCCGCTCTGCCGGCATCATGCAGAACCCCTGCGTTCCCTGGGCTGTGCATTGCTCGTAGTAGTAGGCCTCGAGCTCGGGGAGGTTGGCGGCGGGAAAGAAGGGGAGGCCGAAGCGTGCCGCTCGTCGGGCCGCCACCTTGCTGGTCCCACCGACCAGGATGGTGGGATGGGGCTGGGTCAGCGGGCGGGGGGTCACCCGCACCGTGGCGTCCCCGTACTGGAAGGGCTCACCGGTCCAGGCCTTGAGCAGGGCGTCCAGTGATTCGTCCAGGAGCTTGCCCCTGCGGCTCCAGTCCTTCCGGTGGGCGGCATACTCCTCGGGCCGATAGCCCAGGCCGGCCACCACGATCAGGCGACCGCCGCTGGCCAGGTCGAGTACGGCGATGTCCTCGGCCAGGCGCAGCGGGTCGTGCAGCGGGACCAGCAGGGCGGAAATGGTGACGCCGAGGTTCTGGCTACGACCGAAGATCAGGCCGGCAGTGGCCAACGGCGACGGGCTCCAGCCATTGTCGGCGCCGTGATGCTCCTCCAGCGAGATCATGGCGAAGCCGGAGGTGTCCATCAGCGAGACCATGTCGAGCGCGGCCCGGTACCGGTCGGACATCTCGGTTGGTTCCAGGCCGGGTTGCACGAAGTTGAAGCGAGCCATGGACATGGCCATCGAAGAATCCCCCTCTGTCGGTTGCTCATCGTCTGGCGGCACGGCGGCCGCGCCCGAGCACCCCTAATCGGAGAGGCGCTCCGCCGCAGCTTCGCGCAGCCTGGTGGTGCGGTGCACCGGATCGGTGTCGATCTTGGGGATGACGTGCTCACCCATGAGGCGGATGGTCTCGAGCATCTGCTCGGTGGTGGCCGTGCCCACCCCGAAGACCAGCTGGTCGGCACCGGCCGCCTCCCATCGCCGGCACTGGGCCAGGGCGTCGTCGGGGTTGCCGATGACGCCCCCGCCCTGGATCGACGCATCGAGCATGTCGGGGGTGGCGTCGGGGATGAGCTCGGGCCACACCGGGATCTCCGGCGGGTGGGGGAAGGTGTCGTGGTAGCGGTAGACGTTGCTTCCGAGATAGCTCGAGTGCGGTCCCGTTGCCCACGAGCGGGCCATGTCTCTGTCCTCGGCCACGAAGGCTCCCGTGGTGACCATGAGGTTGTCGTTCACGAAGGCGCCGATGGGCTCGGCGTTGGGGATCTCCTTCTTGTAGGCGGCCAGGACCGGGGCCAGTGCGTCGATGGACCCGATCGAGAACCCGAGCACACCGAGCCCCCGACGGGCCGCCATCTCGTAACTCGACGTGTTCCCGGCGGCGTACCACATGGCCGGGTGGAGTTTGCCGTACGGCTTGGGCAGGATCTTGCGGGGGGGCAGCGACCAGAACTTGCCCTCGTAGCCCTCGTAGGTGTCCTGGAGCCACATCTTGGGGAACTCCTCGATGACGTCCTCCCAGATCTCCCTGGTGCCCGACAGGTCCTTCATGTCGGGGAGGAAGCCGAGGATCTCGTGGCTGCCCGCCCCCCGCCCGGTGCCGAACTCGAAGCGCCCGTTGGACAGGTGGTCGAGCATGGCCACCCGCTCGGCCACCTTGGCCGGGTGGTTGACCTGGGGTAGCGGGTTGAAGATGCCCGAGCCCAGGTGGATGCGCTCGGTGGCATGGGCCAGGTAACCGAGGACCACGTCGTTGGCCGACAGGTGTGAGTACTCGTCCAGGAAGTGGTGCTCGGTCACCCAGACGTACTTGAACCCGGCCCTGTCGGCCGCCTGGACCACCAACAGGTCGTCCATGAGGGCATGGTGCTCGGCCTCCGGATCCACCTCCCGACGGAAGTTGGGCACATACCCCTGAATGAACAGTCCGAACTCCATGCAATTTCCCCCAGTGTGAGTGACGTCCGATTCGCGAAAAATGTTACATGACACACATATCTCAAATTGGGCCTCGACGCATGGTCGCGCCCTCCCGTCAGAGCCGGGGAAGGACCTCGTGCTCGAAGAGATGGAGGCTGTCCCAGGCCAGTTCGGGAGGAATGCCCCCCATGAGGGGGTGGAAGGCGACGAAGGCGAACGGGCCCTGTTCGCTGAGCTCGGACACCATCTGGTCGGGGGTGAGCACGCGGTACTGGCCGGTAGCGCGCAGGGCCTCCGCGTCGGCCACCCCTACATAGCCTCCGCTGTCCCCGAGGCCTGCTGCCGCCATCCACTCGCCATAGGCATTGACCTCGTGCAGGGCGTGCGGTGCGATCCGCTCCCAGCCCTCGTCGGCGTCCGTGGCCAGGTGGACGAAATCAGTGGAGCCGCCGGGATGCGGCCCCGGATCGGGACGCCCCAGTCGGATGACCTCGTCCCGGTAGAACTCCCACACCGCGGGGGTGGAAGGCATGAAACCGTCACCGATACGGGCGGCCCGGCGGGCCGCTGGTTCGGTGCTCCCACCCAACGAGATCTTGGGCCCGCCGTCCTGAAACGGTCGGGGGCTAACCGTGACCGTTCGGCCCCGGTAGGTGAAGGGTTCGCCCGTCCAGGCCTGGCGCAACACGGAGACGAGCTCGGTGGTCCGTTGGGCTCGGCCGCCGATGGGCTGGCCGAACATGGTGAATTCATCGCTGACGTACCCGTTGGTGATGATCACGTCCAAGCGGCCCTCGCTGATGAGGTCCACCACCGCGATGTCCTCGGCCAGCCGCAGAGGGTCGTGGAAGGAGGCGACCAGCGCGGCCAGGTTGATGCGAATGTTCGTGGTCCGTGCGGCGACGGCAGCGGCCAGGGGAAGTGGCGACGGCAGGTAGCCGTCGTCGGATCCGTGGTGCTCGGAGAGGACCAACGCCACGGCGCCCAAGCGGTCGGCCCACTCGGCCATGTCGAGCGCGGCCCGATAACGCTCGGCCATGGTGGTCCCGGCAAAGGACGGGTTTCTGAAGTCGAAGCGCAGTCCGAACAAGGCCATGGCTCAGGACCGGTTCGTCTGGCGACGAGGGGGGGCTCCGGTACCCACCCGGTGACGTCCTGACCGGTGCAGCTGGTTGGTCTTCATGGCACCCTCCCTCCGGTGACGAGGCGATGGTAGCGGGTCACCGTCCCCGTCGCACGGCTCGAACCGGCACCCTCTGGGGCAGCGACAGGAATGTCAGGAATTCGGAAACGAGGCCTTGGCGAGGGTCGACCGTCGTGTTACCGTAACGATCGGTTCATTGAGCCGTTGTGTGCCGAGTCATTTTGGGGAGCGCACCGCGGCGGGACCACCACAAGGGGGAAACGATGAGGAAGCGCCTTTCGGTTGCCGTGGCCGTCCTGGTGTGCGCGGGCACGCTGGCCTTGGTCGGGCCGACGTCCACCGCCGGAGCCAGCTCGGGCTACCCGCCCATTCCGCAGGGGCCGATCACCTTCGGGGTCTCCACCCCGACCAGTGGCGCCCAGGCCTCCTACGGGATCTTCACCAAGCTGGGGATCACCGAGGCCCTGAAGGCATTCAACGCCGAGCATCCCAACGGGATCGACGGCCACCAAGTCAAGGTGCAGATCCTGAACGACGGCAGCGACGTGACCCAGGCCGTCCAGGTGGCCAACCAGATAGTGGCCAACAAGGATGCCGCCGTCATCACCGTCAGCTACAACCCGTCGGCCGACGCGCAGCAGTTGGCCGTGTTCACCAAGGCCAAGATGCCGGTGGTCGCCGACCTGTCCGGTCTCCAGTATTCGGACACCAAGACCTATCCCTATCTCTTCAGCCCCAACTCGTCGATCCAGCAATACGTGCTGGCCTCGACCCAGTGGATGAAGAAGAAGGGCTTCACCAAAGTGGCGATGTTGAACGACGGCATCGCCACCGATGTGGCCGTCCAGAACCAGATGTTGAGTGACATGAAGACCCAGGCGCCCAAAGCCAAGGTGGTGGCCTCGACCACGATCACCCCGGGCGCGGTGGACGACTCGGCCGCCATCAGCAAGCTGAAGGCCTCAGGGGCGGACCTGCTCGTCGTCAACGCCGGGGTGAGCTACGGCCCGATCTGGAACGCGGTGCAGGCGGCCAACTGGTCGCCCACCATCCTGACGTCGGCGGGAGCGTGGTACGACGGGTTCAGCGCCATGGGCCCCCTGCAGGCCAAGGCCAGCGCGTATTACTACAACTGCGCCGACACGACCACGCAGACCTTCTCGGCCACCCAGCAGTCCCTCATGGCCGCCTACGCCGCGGCCACGTCCAACGCGGTGACCAACTACTTGACCTTCATCGCCACCGACAGCATGCCCCTGGAGTTGTTGAATTACGCCATCACCAAGTACCACTCGGTCGACCCGGCCGCCATCAAGAAGGCCATCGAGGGAATCCACAATCAGTCGTTCCTCGGGTTCAAGTACAACTTCTCCTCCACCAACCACTACGGGCTGATCGGACAATTCGGGGCGGCGACCTGCCTCATGGCTCCGCCCTACGCCGGAGGAGTGGGCAAGGTGCCCGTCAAGAGCTGATCGTCATCGTTGGGCCACGGTCAACGTCGCATCGGTAGTTGGGAGCAAAAGCCATGGCAGACAATCAGCAGAACGAGGCGTTCGTCGAGCCACCCCGCGACGAGATCCCCGGCATCAGCCGGCAACACGTTGCCGCCATGGAGACGTCGGACTCCGATGACATCTGGGTGGTGGCCGGGATGCGGCACGTCCTGTTGCGCACCATCGGCCGGAAGTCGGGCAACGAGCACAAGG
This sequence comes from uncultured Acidimicrobiaceae bacterium, assembly GCA_963781305.1. Taxonomy (GTDB): domain Bacteria; phylum Actinomycetota; class Acidimicrobiia; order Acidimicrobiales; family RAAP-2; genus DASXMT01. The sequence continues at coordinate 681,746 of CAWAFL010000001.1, read as the reverse complement.
TCGCCCTGCCCTACTGGTCCGACAGCGACGGTCATCGCGTGGTGGTGGCATCGTTCGCCGGCGCCCCCCAGCACCCGTCCTGGTATCTGAACCTCACCGACCGCACGGCAAACCCTGAGTTGCTCGTGCTCGACCAGGGACATCGGTTCTGGGCTGACGGTCAGATCCTCGAAGGTTCGGAGTACCAGGACACGTGGGACGGGCTTCTCGCCGATCGTCCGTACTACGCGGACTACCAGACCCGCACCGACCGCATCATTCCGCTGGTCCGGTTGGTCGAGTTGCGACCGGCGTGAGCATCGGGATCGGCCCTTGCCCGCCCGTCTCGATCGAGTCTGTCAATACAGAGAAGGAGGACAGGCATGAACGGTGAGAAGATCCTGGTTGTCGGGGCGACGGGCCAAGTGGCCCTCCCTCTGGCCAAGTCCCTGGCCAAAGAGAACGAGGTCTGGGCTGTCGCCCGCTTCTCCGACCCGGCGGCCCGGGCATCGCTCGAGGCCGGCGGGGTGCGGTGCGAGGTCGTCGACCTGGTCGCCCCCGAACTGTCGGCACTGCCTCAGGATTTCACCTACGCCCTGAATTTGGCCGTGGCCAAGTCGGGCAAGTGGACCGAGGACCTTGACGCCTCGGCCGGATCGGTGGGCTTTTTGATGGAACACTGCCGCAGCGCCAAGGCCTTCCTGCACTGCTCGTCGACGGCCGTGTACGAGCCGGCGTTGGCCACGGTGTTCGGCGAGGACCACCCGCTCGGCGACAATCACCGGATCTGGGCATCGAGCATGCCCTTCATGCAGACCTACAGCATCGGGAAGATCGCGGCCGAGGCGGTGGCCCGATTCGGGGCCAGGCGATGGAATGTTCCCACCACCATCGCCCGGCTGTCGGTGCCCTACGGCGACAACGGTGGGTGGCCGGCCGCCCACCTCGAGATGATGGCTGCGGGCATGGACATCCCACTGCATCCCGAGCGGCCCAATCGCTTCAACCCGATCCACGAGGATGACGTGTTGAAGTCGCTCCCTGGTCTGCTCGCCGCGGCCAGTGTGCCGGCCACCACGGTCAACTGGGGCGGGACGCAGTCCTCCATCGAGGAATGGTGCGGGCTCATCGGGGCGGTGACCGGCCTGGAACCGTCGTTCGTCGAGACCGACCAGACGATCTCGTCGGTGTGCGTGGACACCACCAGGCTGGTCGAACTGGCCGGTCCTCCGGGGACCGACCTGGCGGACGGGATCCGGCGCATGGTGGCGGCGCGCCGACCCGACCTGGTTCGGTCGGACGGGTGAGCACCGGGGACAGCTGAGGTGACGCTCTTTTGGACAGCAGTGGTGGCCGGTCTGGCCATCGGGGCCATCTACGGCCTGGTCGGCATCGGCTACACCGTGGTGTTCAACGCCACCCGGGTGTTCAACCTGGCCCAGGGGGACCTGGTCATGGTGGGGGTCATGGGCTCCTATCTCACCTTGGTGGTGTGGAAGTTGCCTTGGCTGGCGGCCCTGGTGGTCGTGCTGGCCGGGGTGGCGGCCATCTCCGCAGCCGAAGAACGGTTCGTGGTCCGACCGTTCCTCAAGAAGACGGGAGCGGCCAGCTTCGGTTGGTTCATCGCCACGCTCGGCTTCACCGCCATGCTCGAGGCCGTCGTGAACATCCTGTTCGGGCATCGGGCCGTCGTGGCCATCCCCACACCGCTCTCGCTGAGCGGGCTGCACATCGGCTCCGTGCAGCTCGGTTACCGCGAGCTCTTGGTCATCGGCACGTTCATCGTCGTCATCGTCGTCTTGGACCTGTTCTATGCGAAGTCGTGGCTGGGCCAGGCCATGCGGGGGACGGCCGAGGACCGCGAGGCGGCCAGCCTGCGGGGCATCAACCCGGTGTCCATGAGCCGCACCGCCTTCATCATGGCCGGGCTGGTGGCAGCGATCGCCGGGTTCGTGATCGCGCCGATCACCTTCTCCGACCCCAACATCGGATTGAGCTTCACCCTGAAGGGCTTCCTGGCCCTGGCCATCGGTGGCTTCGGGAGCATCCGGGGTGCGGTGGTCGGCGGCCTCACCCTTGGTGTCTGCGAGCAGCTCTTCGATGCCTATGTGAGCTCCAATTACGAGATCCTGGTCGGTCTGATCCTGGTCCTGTTGGTCCTGACCATCAGACCGGAAGGCCTGTTCCGGTCGACCGTGGCCCGGACGGTCTGAGGAGACACGATGCTCTTGTGCAGGACGCGTTGGGGGCGACTGGCCACCACCATCATCTGGTTGGCCATCGGCCTGGCCCTCCCCGTGGTGTACGGCAATGGCGTCGAGAAGCTGGGGCAGCTCGACTACATCTTGTCGCTGGTCATGGTGGGCATAGGCCTGAACATCGTCCTTGGCTTCGCCGGCCAGATCTTCCTCGGCCCGAGCGCCCTGTTCGCCGCGGGCGGATACGCGTCGGCCGTTGCCGCCACCCACTACACCAGCGCACAGAACATCTACGCCATGTGCCTGATCTCGGTGGTGGTGTCGGTCATCCTGGCCGCGGTGATCGCCGCGCTGACCCTGCGGGTCGGCGGCTTCTACCTGGGCATGGTGACCCTGTTCATCGCCCTGGTCATTCCCGTGGTCGCCGGGCAGTGGTCGTTGACCGGTGGCCAGAGCGGCCTGTCCCTTCTCACCATCCTCACCTTCACCCAGAAGCCGAGCGGCTATGCCCTCTATGTCGTGGGGGTGGGGATCGTGGCCGTGATGGCCGGGTTCGCCTGGGCCGTCCGCAGCTCCCGCTTGGGTCGGCGGTTCGGCTCCATCATGGCCAGCGAGGATCTGGCCACCTCGATCGGGGTGGCGCCCTATTGGACCAAGCTGGCTTCCTTCTTGCTGGCTGCCATTCCCATCGGCATCGCCGGGGGCTTCTACGTCTACAGCCAGCAGTTCATCAGTCCCGACAGCGTGACCGTCCAGACCTCCATCTACATCCTGGCCGGCCTGGTCGTCGGAGGGGCGGGCACCATCCTCGGGCCCATCGTCGGAGTGGCCCTGGTGGGCATCGCCATCGAGCTGCTGAACAGCTTCAACCAGTACGAAGGACTCGTGTACGGAGCGGTGCTCATCCTGGTGGCCATCCTCATGCCCACGGGGCTGATGGGCTTGCTTCGTGACCTCCTGGCCCGGTTCCGGCCCAGTTCCCTGGCCCCGCCCAGCGTGGAGGACCTGGCCGCCAAGGTCGGGGGGTCGGAGGCGGCCGAGTCGGCCGAGCCGCCTGGACGTGTGGACGTCGACGCCGCACCGCTGGTGGTGACCGGCGCCCGCCGACGGTTCGGTGGGGTGATGGCGGTCGACGGTGTGGATCTGACCGTGGAACGGGGGAAGATCCACGCCCTGGTGGGGCCGAACGGGTCGGGCAAGACCACGCTGTTGAACCTGATCACCGGCTACTACTCGCTCGACGGCGGCAGCATCGCGGTGGGGGACAGGCGCCTCGATACCCTGAAGGGCACGGTCCCGGTGGCTCGGCTGGGCATTGCCAGGACCTTCCAGACACCCAAGCTGAACCAGTTCGAGACGGCGCTGGGCAATGTGTTCGCCGGAGCGGACCGGACCTCGCTCGGCCCGCTGTTGGGGACGCTGTTCCATACCCCTCGGTCTCGGCGCGACGACCGCAAGGCGATGGCCGCATCGTTCGTCGCCCTGGGTGATGTGGGCCTGGTCACCAATGCCTTCGACATGGCCGGGTTGATCCCCCACGGGACGCAGCGCCTGCTCGAGATCGCCCGGGCCATGGCCCTCCGGCCCATGTTCGTGCTCTTGGACGAGCCGGCCGCCGGACTCTCTCCCGCAGAGGCGGAGGTGTTCAAGGACGCGGTTCGGATGATGGCCCGCGCCGGCCTCGGCGTCCTGATCGTCGAGCACAATCTCCCTATCGTGTTCGACGTCGCCGACGAGGTCACCGTGCTCGACGAGGGCCAGGTCATCGCCACCGGGACGCCGGCCGTGGTGAGCCGCGACCCGGTCGTGGTCCGGGTCTACATCGGGCGCCAACGCCTGGATCGACCCGGTGGGGATGGTTCGACGAAGGTGACCCTGGCCCAGGAGTCCACGTGAGCGAGGACAAGGGCTTGCGCGTCACCGGGCTGACCGCGGGGTATGGCCGGGTGAGGGTGGTCAGCGACTTCACCGTCACGGTGGCGCCGGGCGAAGTGGTGGCCCTGGTCGGGCGCAACGGGGCGGGCAAGAGCACGGCACTGGCCGCTACCGTCGGGCTCCGGTTCGGACAGGCCGGCGGCCGCGTGACCATCGACGGGAGCGACGTCAGCCAGGAGACCCCGAACGCCATCGTCGTCGCCGGCGTGAGCCTGGTGCCCGAGGGGCGCCGGATCTTCCGGGACATGAGCGTGATCGAGAACCTGCGCCTCGGCGCGTTCACCCGTCGGCGCACTGCTCGCAAGGAGATACCTGGCGACATCGAGGAGGTCTACGCCCTGTTCCCCGTCCTGTCCCGTTACAGCGGGAAGGTGGCCGGTGCGCTCAGCGGCGGCCAACAGCAGATGGTGGCCATCGGTCAGGCGCTCATGAGCCGACCGACGTATCTGTTGCTCGACGAGCCGGCGTCGGGCGTCGCCCCCATCCTGGTCGACGAGATCTACGACACCATCGATCGCCTGGTCCTTGACGGCCTCGGCGTGGTGCTGGTGGACCAGAGCGTCGAGCGGGCCCTCGAGCGTTCGAGCCGGTACTACGTCATGGACAACGGTTCGATGGTGCTCGACGGCGACTCCACCGCGTCGGCCATCGATCAGATCAACCCGATCCTGTTGGGGACAGGCACCCTGGGCGAGGTTCCGGCGTCGTCGACACCCCCCGGTTCGGGCTGACAAGCTCACAGATGGATGCGCACCGATCACGGGGCGCACCGAGTGGTAAAGGAGGCAGGAACATGGCCGAAACGGGCAACTGGGGACGATGGGGTGCCGACGACCAGCGGGGCGCTCTCAACCTCATCGACGGACCGACGGTGCTGGCCGCCCTGAGCCGGTGCAAGACAGGCAAGGTGTACAGCCTCGCCATTCCCATCGGGCACTTCGCCACCCCGCAGGTCTCGGACCGACCCAACCCCGAACGGCTTACCCTGGCCGCTCCGGCCGACTCGGCGGTGTATGAGACCTATGGCGCCGTTGAGGGTGTCGGGGCCAACGAGGACCTCATCATCATTCCCAGCCACGCCGGGACGCACATGGATGCCCTTTCCCACGTCTACAGCGAGGGAACCGTCTACAACGGGCATCCCGCCGGCTCGTTCACCCCCAAGCTGGGCGCGGCCAAGTGCGGTATCGAGCGGACGGGGAGCTTCGTCGGCCGGGCCGTGCTGCTCGACGTGGCCGCCTGGGCGGGCGAGGAGTTCCTCGAAGCGGGGCGCGTGGTGACCTCCGATGACCTGGAGTCGACGCGTGCCGCCCAGGGGACCGAGGTCCTACCGGGCGACATCATGATCGTCCGCACCGGTTGGCTCGAGGCCCGCCAGAAGCCCGACGGTCCGGCCGCCGGGTTGGAGCCGGGCCTGGGCCTCGACGCCGTCGACTTCATCCGGGACCACGACATCGCCGTGGTCGGGGCGGACAACGCGGCCATCGAATCGATTCCCTTCGACAAGAACATCTTCCTGGCTGTCCACATCGAGCTGTTGGTGAAGCTGGGGGTGACGCTGGTAGAGCACCTGTGGCTGGCCGAGCTGGCCTCCGATCGATGCTACGAGTCCACGCTGGTGGTGGGCGCATTGCCGGTAACCGGCGCCACCGGGAGCCCGGTCAACCCCATCGCCATCGGCTGATTCGACCGAGGGGTCAGGGCTGGCCGGTCAGCGCGGCCGGGAGCTCCTGGGGATACTCGGCGGTGGTGGCCCCATCGACCAGGAAGGTCTGTCCGCTGACGTGGCGGGCGAGGTCCGATGACAAGAACAGTAGGGCGGCAGCGATATCGGACGGCGCACCCCAACCGGTGAGTGTCCCGTCGGAGGTCGCTCCGGTGGCTTCGACCATACGGGGGGTCGCCGTTGCCCCCGGGGCCACCGAGTTCACCCGGATGTTGTCCCGGCGCAGCTCGGCGGCGGCCGACCTCACCAGAGAGACGATGCCGGCCTTGGCCGCACCGTAGGCGCCGTGGAACGGCGAGGTGGTCGTCCCGCTCATGGAGCTCACGAAGGCAAAGCTGCCGCCCCCGGCGCGCTTGAGGGCGGGCGCCGCGCACTTGATCATCAGGAAGACATGGCGGAGGTTCTCGTCGAAGGTCCCATCCCAATCTTGCTCGGTCATGTTGACGATGCTGCTCCATCGAGCGCCGCCGACGATGTCCACCACGCCATCGAGGTGCCCGAACTGACGCTCGGCCGTGTCGATGGAGCGCTCCACGTCGGCGAGCAGGCGCAGATCGGCCACACAGGCCACACCGCCGATCTCGTCGGCCACCGCGTTGGCACGCTCCTCGATGAGGTCGATGCAGAGCACCGAGGCGCCCTGGGACGAGAGGGCGTGTGCCACCTGACGCCCCATGCCGAACCCGGCCCCGCCGACGACGAAGGCCCGACCGTCGAGGCGCAAGAGCTGTCCATAGTCGGGAACCGGGCTGTCGTCGGTGGGCATGGGCCCTCCCTCGTCGTCGTCGATATCGGTAGGGGTACCGTACCGGCACACCTGTGGATCAGTATCGTATTCCCGATGCCCTCGGCCCCCCGGCTCCCCGACCACGGCGTCGGTCGCCATCCGTCGCCGGACCGGCCGGCACCGCCTGACGCGTCAGCCGGCGCCGGTCTCCTGCCGGCCGACACGGGGGATGGCCGCACCCTGGCGCACCTCGATGGCGCGGACGAGGGCGTCGGGCACGTCGACCGACACTCCTCTGGCCGCCTCCACGGCCACGTGAACCCCGCGGCAGGTGGCGATCAGCCGCGGGGAACCGGGGTCGGAGATGTCGGTGACCGACTCCTCCATCACGAAGGCCCGTCGCGACCGCGACACGACGATGATGGCGCACGCCAGCGGTACTCCGGGCAGGACCTCGGACTCGTAGCGGATGAGCAGCTCCCGGATCAGCGGGGTGACCGGCTGGCTCCAGATGCCCCCCTCGATGTCCAGGCTCGAGAACAGGGCATTCCGGGCTTCGAAGAGGACCCGGGCCACGCCGAGGTTGCTGAGGTGCGTTCCGGGAGGATTGCCCTCGTCCGGAGCCGCCATGTGGTGGACGAATCCCTCGCCGCTCTCGATGGTGCCCATGGCCACCCCTTCTCGTCTTCGTGGTGGCCCCGGTGCCGGCCCGGACACGGGGAGGCTATCGGAACGACCGGCGATGCCCAGCCGGACGCGGGCCCGCGCCGCGGTGCCTCCTGACGTGGAGCACTTCGCCGGAGGGTGCGCGGTGGTGACCGGTGGCGCCAGCGGGATCGGGTTGGCCATGGCCGACGCCTTTGCCGCCGAGGGCATGCGGGTCGTGGTGGCCGACCGCGACGACCGGGCTGCCCGCGGGGCCGGGGAACGCCTCGAGGCCCGCGGCGCCGAGGTGATGGCCGCCCACGTCGACGTGGCCGACCCGACCTCCATGTCCGTGTTGCGCGACGACGTCTACGAGCGGTTCGGGCCCGTCCACGTGCTCTGCAACAATGCCGGCGTGGCGGCCAGAAGGCCGCTGGTGGAGAGCACCCCGGAGGATTGGGAATGGATCTTCGGGGTGAACGTCTTCGGGGTGGTCAACGGGCTCCGGGCCTTCTTGCCGGGAATGATCGAAGCAACCGGTGAGCGACACGTGGTGAACACCGGGTCGATGTCCTCGCTGCGGGTCGGGGTGATGGGCTGGCAGACCATGTACACCGCATCCAAGTTCGCCCTGTTGGGCCTGTCCGAGGCCCTGCGCCAGGAGCTCGATCCTCACGGGATCGGCCTGACGGTGTTGCTGCCCGGGCCGGTGGCCACCGACCTGGCCCGCACGTCCGAGGTCGGTCGACCCGAGTGGGCACCTCCGCCCGGCGGGAACGGGTCCCCGGCCTCCGGGCGCGCCCCTGCGGACTGGATGGACCCGGCCGAGGTGGGACCACTGGTGATGCAGGCCATCCGGGAGAACCGGCCCTTCGCCGTCACCCACCCCCAGTTCTGGCCCCAGGTGGCGGCTGTGCACCACAAGCTGGCGGAAGCCTTCCAGGACCCGCCGAACAGATCTTGACCGTGCTGGTGGCGGACATTACCCTGACGAACGGTTGGTAGACAGATCTGGCCGGCAGACGGCGCGCGCCGAACCAGCGCAGCGCGAGGGGACACCATGGAGAGCCACGATGGGCAGCGGCGAGACGGAGTCAGCCCGTTGACCGGGCCCGGCCGGTGAGCCCGCTCGAGTACGCCCCTGCCGCCCTGCCCGAGGAGCTGGCCGCCCACTACCGGCGCGGCGGCTACCGGTCGGGCGTCACGTTGGGCTCGTTGATGCAGCGAAATCAACACGAGTTCGGCGTGCTTCCCGCGGTGATGGACGGGGACGTGTCGCTCAACTGGGCGGAGCTGATCGGACTGGCGTCCCGCTTCGGTGGGTACCTGCACGCCCACGGCATCGGCCCGGGCGACGTGGTGCTGTGGCAGCTGCCCAACTGGTGGGAGTCGCTGGCCGTGGCCTACGGGATCTGGGCTGCAGGCGCAGTCAGCAGCCCGGTCGTCCCCATCTACCGGGAGCACGAGCTCCGTCAGGTCATCCAAGCAGTGCAGCCCCGATGTGTGGTCGTTCCCGAGTCGTTCCGCGGCATCGACCACGTGGCCCTGGTGTCGGACGCCTGCGATGCCGTTGGCCACCAGCCCGATCTGCGGGTGGTGCTGCGGGGAGCGGCCACCGGCTGGACGATGTTCGACGACGCCACGTCGGGTGCGCCCCACATCGCCGACAACGTCGACATCGACGCACCTGCGTTGGTCGGTTTCACGTCGGGGACGACGTCGGGGGCCAAGGGCGTCGCCCACAGCTCGGCCAGCTTCATCAGCTCGGGGCTCCGGTCCTCCCGCCAGGCCGCCTACGGCTGGAAGGACCGCGTCTACATGCCTGCGCCCCTGGCCCACGCCACCGGCCTGCTCTCGGCCGTGGCCATCCCCTCGTTCACCGGCTGCTCGGTGGTCCTGCGCGACCGTTGGGACGCCGAACGGGCCATCGACGACATGGCCGCCTTCGACGTCACCTTCTCGTCCGGTGCGGCCATCTTCATCCAGGAGCTGCTGTCCGCCCTGGAGAGTCGGGGTCAGGATCGGTTGGAGCTGAGCGGCTACCCCTGCGGCGGCTCCACCATCCCCACGTCGCTGGCCCTGGCGGCCGAGGCGGTGGGCATGCACCCGGCCCGCTCGTGGGGGATGACCGAGTGTCCCGGCGTGACCTCGAGCGCGCCGTTCGAGCCCAAGGAGATCAGGTGTGGCACCGACGGCCGGATCGCGCCGGGTTGCGAGGTGCGCGTGGTCGATTCCGACGACAAGGAGCTGGGCCCCGACGAGATCGGCGAGTTCCTCATCCGGGGCCCACAGCGCGCCCTCGGGTACCTGAGCCCCGAGCACACGCGTGACGGTTTCGACGACGAGGGTTGGTTCCGGACCGGCGACCTCGGCTTCCTCACCGCCGACGGCGTGCTGTCCATGACCGGTCGTTCCAAGGAGATCATCAACCGGGGGGGCGAGAAGATCTCGGGACGAGAGATCGAGGACCTGCTGTCCCAGCATCCCGGCGTCATCGAGGCGTCGGTCGTGCCCGCGCCCCATCCTCGCCTGGGGGAGCAACCGGCCGCCTTCATCCTGACCCAGGGGCTCAACCCCCCCACGGAGAAGGAGCTGTGCGACTTCCTCCGCACCGCTGGCCTGGCTCCCCAGAAGATCCCCGGGGTCTGGCGCCACGTGGACGAACTGCCGCGAACGGCGTCGGGCAAGGTCAAGAAGTACGTGCTCCAAGCCGAGCTGGCCGATTAGGCGCGGGCGTGGCCCAGCGACGAGGTGAAGCGGTGATCGAGCGCAGCTCCCTTCTGGCGGGAAAGGTCGTCGTGGTCAGCGGTGTCGGTCCCGGTCTCGGGCGCCATATCGCCGAGCACGCCGCCGCCGCCGGCGCCTCGGTCATGCTCAGTGCCCGCTCCCAGGACTACCTGGAGGAGCTGGCTGCCGAGTTGGGACAGCGCTACGGCGCCGACCGCCTGAGTGTGTCCCGCTGCGACGTCACCGCCGACGAGGAGTGCCGTTCCCTCATGGCCGCCACCGAGGACCGGTTCGGCGGCGTGGACAGCGTGGTGGCCAATGCCTTTGCCACCGGCTCCTACAACGTCACCCTGGAAGAGGCCGACGTCGACTCGTGGCTGCCCGCCTTCGACGTCAATTTCTTCGGCTCGCTGCGGTTGGTGAAGGCGGCCATACCCGCCCTCAGGCGCCGGCACGGCGGGACGGTCGTGTTCGTGGGTTCGCAGATCGTCCGCCGGGTGCGGGCCGGTCGGGGGGCCTATGCCTCGTCCAAGGCCGCCCTGCTCACCGCCTCGCACGTCCTGGCCCGTGAGCTCGGTCCCTACGACATACGGGTCAACACTGTGGTGCCCGGCCGGATGTGGGGGCCGGCGCTGCATACCTACATCGGGCACCTGGCCGAGCAGCGAGGCACGTCGTTCGACGAGCAGGTGGGAGTGATGGTGAACGACGTCTCACTGCCCAAATTGGCCACCGACGAGGAGTGCGCCCGGGCCGTGATGTTCCTGGCCTCCGACCTGTCGGCCGCCATGACCGGCCAGGCCATCGATACCAACGCCGGCGAGACGTTCCACTAGATCCCGTGAGACCAGATCCCCTAGGACCTCCGCCCCTGTCGGTAAGCTCAACCCGGCATATCCGGCTCCGTACCGATCGCGCCGTCGGCGCCGATCATGCCCAGCATCGACATACGCAACTAAAGGATTCCCGTGGCAAGTAGTCAAGGTTCGCAATCGCCCAGTGGCGTCGGCCCGGCCAAACCGAGGCCCAATGCCCGGCGCTCCAAGCCGATGGACAGCGAGGCCCGCTGGGAGGAGATCATCGAGGTGGCGTCCACGACGTTCCTCAAGAACGGGTACGAGGGAACCAGCCTTCAGGAGATCGCGTCCGAGGTCGGCATCCTCAAGGGAAGCATCTACTACTACATCAAGACCAAAGAGGATCTCCTCTTCGAGATCGTCAATCGGGCCCAGAACCTCTATATGGCCACCTTGGAAGAGGACGAGGCGATGGCTTCGGCCACCGCACCCATCCGCCTGACCGGGTTCATCAAGCGATGGATCTCGTTGACCCTGAAAGAGCAGCAGGGCTACCGCGTGGCCGAGCGCTCGTTCACCCGGCTGAGCGCCAAGCGCCTGAAGACGGTGATCGAGCGGCGGGATACCTTCAGCGACTTCGTCAAGGGAATCCTCGTCCAGGGGGTCAAAGAGGGCGCCTTCGACCCCACGGTCGATGTCTCCCTGGCCACCATCACTGTCTTCGAGCTGCTCAACAGCACCCAGGAGTGGCATCAGCCCAAGGGCAGGCTCTCCAAGGACAACGTGGCCGAATGGTACGCCCAGTTCATCGTGCGGGGCCTCGGGGGCCCGCACTTTCAAAGCGCGCCCGCCGACTGACCGGATTGCTGCGTCCGACAGCGGGCGGGCGGAGTCAGTCCGCTGTCGGGGCCTCGCCAGTGCGATAGCGACTGGGGACGTCGATGAATCCCTCCCGACGGAGGAACCGCCACCGGCCGCGCTCTCGGGTCAGCCGGTCGCGATGGCGACCGAGCATGGTCACCGAAGCACGGTCCTTCCCGTCGCGTGCGACCACCGTCCACATGACTTCAGTGGTGGCCTGGTCGCCGTCCAGCTCGATGATGGGATTGGACACGATGTGGAAGCTCGACCCCCGAGCTCCCTCCATCGTCTGGCGCATGAGCGCTTCGATGGCGGTCGGTCCCTTGGCCCGGCCGATGGCGCCCAGGAGCACCTCGCCCTCATCGGCAAACAGCTCCCCGTAGGCGGCGAAGTTCCCGCTGTCCAGGTAGTGCCCGTAGTCGATGAACAGTTGGCGGATCTCCTCGAGGTCCTCCAGCCGTTGCAACCGCTCGGCCAGCGCCGTCTGGTTCTCGGTCGTCTGCATCTCTGTCACCGTCTGTCCCCTCGTTCATCCGTCCACGACGTGGAGGACCGCTTTTCCCTGTACCTGCCGGTCCCGTAATGCGTCGATGGCCGAGTCGGCCTCATCCCAGCTTCGTCGGAGGCTGATGCCGGTGTCGAGTCGGCATTCGGCCACCAGACGGCCGAGGATGTCGAGCCCGGTGGGCGACGTGGGGTCCACCTGCTGATGGTGGGAGAAGCTGAGCCCCTGTAGCGTGGCGTTTGCGAAGAACCAGTCCGGTGGCACCGCACCGGGATCGCCTGAGGAACGTCCATAGGTGACGATGACGCCGCCCCGGGCCACCCGGGCGAAGGCGGCCGACAGCGAGGAGCCGCCCACCGATTCCAGGATGAGGTGGGCCGGCACTCCGGTCGCGGCCAAGCCGTGCTCGATGCGGATCCGGGGGAGGTCGAGCTGGGTGACGGCGGCGACGCGCGACTTGTCGGCTCCCACGATGGCGATCACGTCGGCGCCGGACGCGGCCGCCAGCTGTATGGCCAGTCGACCGACCCCACCGGCTGCGCCGGTGACGATCACCGTCCGCCCCAGCAGAGATCCGCCCAAGCGGAGCGCGTACAGCGCGGTCATCCCGGCCACGCCCAGGGTGGAGCCCTCGGCGAAGCCGACACCGTCGGGCAGCAGCGCCAGTGTGGCCGTGGGGACTGCGGCCCGCTCGGCCCACGCCCCCCGGTTCTCGGCGTACCCGAACACCCGGCTGCCAACCGCCGGCCCCGAACCGTCGGCCGCCGCCTGCACCACCGTCCCGGCCACGTCCCATCCCATCACCGTGCCGGCGGGGAGGGTGCGGATGTGCCCGACCTCACCGCGATTCAACGAGAAGGCATGAACGCCCACCACCGCTTCGAAGGACGCAGGGTTCGGCTCGCTCACCGTTTTCCGCTCCAGGCCGGTCGGGTTGTCCGGTGCGGCTACCAGGGCGAGCATGCATCCTCCAGGGGAAAGGAGTCGGGAGAGCCGGATGGTAGTGGTCCCATGGTCAGGGCGCCACGCAGTTGTTGTGGAGGGTCCCGATGCCCTCGATGGTGCTGTCGAGCCGGTCTCCGGGGTGGAGGTACTCGGGAGGTGTGCGGGCGTGACCCACGCCGGCGGGGGTGCCGGTGAAGATCACATCCCCGGGAAACAGGATGATGATGGCGGACAACCTGCTCACCAGCTCGGGGACGGAGAAGATGAGCTCTGAAGTGCGAGCCAGCTGCATCTGGCGACCGTTGACCGTGCACCCGATCTCGAGGTCGTCGGGGTCGTCGAACTCGTCCACGGTGACCAGCTCTGGGCCGATCGGACCGAAGGCGGGGAACGACTTCCCGAGCGAGAACTGCGGCACCGGCGGTCGCATCTGCACGGTGCGCTCGGATATGTCCTGTCCCACGGTGAGCCCGGCGACGTGGTCCCACCCCTGGCCTTCGGGGACATGGTGGGCGCGCCGCCCGATCACGGCCACCAGCTCCACCTCCCAGTCAACGGTGGCGCCGACGATGGGGATGTCCGATCCCGGACCGGCGATGCAGCTGGGGAACTTGGTGAATGCGGACGGCTCGGCGGGGGCGGAGAAGTCCGATTCCCCCACGTGGGTCTGGTAGTTGAGGGCGATACCCACCGACTGCCGGGGCCGGGGGACGGGAGCAAGGAGCGTGCCCGTCCGAGCGGTGCGATCGGAACCGGACGCCCCACGGGCCCACACCATCAGGTCGTCCCAAGCGTCGAGACAGGCCTGGGGATCGCTCGGGAGCCTGTCACCCGAGGAGTCGGCGACGTCGATGGTGCCGTCGCCCACCACCAACTGCATTCGTCCTTCGACGTTGGCAAATCGCATGTCCGCTTCTCCTATCGGTGGTGATCGGTGGGACTCACAAGACAGTGGACTCCCGGCCCGTCGCGCTCTGCCCGGCGGGGAAGTGGCGGATCATGGCCTCCTGGGAGAACGACGCAACCAGCTGGCCGGACTGGGTGAAGACCTGGCCTCGGCCAAAGGCCCGGCCCCGCCCGGCGAAGGGGCTCTCGTTGACCAAGAGCATCCATTGGTCGGGGGCGATGTTCTCGTGGAAGCTGATGGTGTGCCCGACGATACCGGTTGAGATATCGAGATGGGCGACCGATTGGCCGACGCCGGCATGGGGCCGCATGGCCGTGCCGATGAGGAGGGAGGCGGTGGCGTGGGCGAGGAGGGCCTGGTTGACGACCAGATCGTCGGGGGGGCCCGACGTCCTCACCCACGCGTGCACCAGGGGGGGACCGGTGGAGTCGGCGTCGAGGATGTCCACGCCATCCACGGTGCGTATTTCCCGGCCCTCGACCGGCTCGCCCCAGGGGAGGGCAACATCGGGTCCGTCGACGTCCGGCGCGTCGGGTCCGTGCCTGATCAGGTCGTCCTCGCCTACGTCCAAGACGATCTGTGCCCGTGCACAGGGGCGGTCGCGTTGCCACGAGGTGGCCGTCACCATCGAGAACGCCCGCCCGTCGTGGAGCATCTCCACGGTGACGTCCATGTCCTCGTCCACCAGGACGGGACGGGCGAACAGTCCGTGGGCCGACTTGACCGACTTGGTGCCGGGGTCGACGACGGTGGCGGCGGCCACGATCATCTGGGCCAGCAGCTGGCCGCCGAAGACGACGCCGCGCTCGCCCACTCCCGCGTTGGAGAATCGGCACCGTCCCGGTTCGATCTGCTCGAAGTCCAAAGCCGATGCCAGATCCGCGCCTCGCGCCATGCGCCCCCCTTTTCCAGTGGTCCGGGGGCCAGTGTGTCACCTCCGGAGGGGAATCCTCAATACCAAACGATTGGTTGACGGCGGGCGGGCCCGATGGTAGAAACAGCGGCAACGGACCACTCGATCTCGGTCATGATGGACCAGGCTGGTCGGTGTCCGGGCCTGGGGCCGTACTGATGGGGGAGCACGAGGATGACGATGCTGGGAGCTCGAGGAGTGTCCGACCCCGGTTCGGCCCGGTAGGGGGTTTACGCCGTGGACTTTGCCTTCACCGCCGACGAGGATGCCTTCCGCAAGGAGGTGCAGGCCTTCCTGGATGCCGAGCTCCCACCGGACATGGCGTTCAACCATGAGTTCAACGAGGATGCCGACCTGTGGAGGTTCGCCTTCGAGTTCACCAAGAAGGTGGGAGCGCGCGGCTGGATCGGTCTGACCTGGCCGGTCGAGTACGGCGGTCTGGGCCGGACGGCGACCGAACGGTTGATCCTGGCCGAGGAGTTCACCGCCCGTGATGCCCCCCTGGTGAACGTGATCGGATGGGGACTGGCCGCCGGATCCCTCCTGGTCGGTGGGTCCGAAGAGCAAAAGAAGCGCTTCCTCCCCGGGATCGCCGCCTTCGACCGCTTCTGGGCCGAGGGCCTGACCGAGCCCGACTCCGGGTCGGACCTGGCCTCCCTCTCGACCCGGGCGGTGCGCGACGGGGACGATTGGGTCGTCACGGGACAGAAGACGTACACGACATGGGGGCATCACGCCGACGTGATGTTCCTGGCCGCTCGGACCGATCCCGAGGCGCCGCCCCACCATGGGATCAGCGTGTTCTGCCTCGACCTGACGGCGCCCGGCGTCTCCCTGTCGCCGCTCTACAACATCGCCGGTGGGCGGCAGAACCACACGTTCTTCGACGGCGTGCGGGTGCCCGGAGACATGTTGATCGGGGAAGAGGGCAAGGGCTGGAGCTACATCATGAACGCCTTCTACGCGGGCGGCGGCGTGGGAGCACGTCACGCCGAGATGCGCCTCATGCTGAACGAGGTGATCGCGTACTGCAAGACCACCACCCGGGGCGGGGTGCTGTTGATCAAGGACCCCATCGTGCGCGGCCAGCTGGCCGAGCTCGAGCTGATGGTCGAAACCGAGCGCCTCCTCACCTATGAATCGCTGAGCAATGCCACCCATGGCCGCCCTCCTCGCTTCGGGGGTGCCCTCGGCGTGGTCGTGTCCAAGGAGAACAAGCCGCTGTTCGCCCAGATCATCAGCCGCATCGTCGGCCCGCTGGCCCAGCTCCGGCAGGAGAGCCGGTGGGCACCCTTCGACGGCGGGGCCGAGGCCTGGTACCGGTGGTCGTACGCCAACCACGCCGGGGGCACGTCGCAGGTCAAGCGGATGGTGCTGGCCACCCGCGGGTTGGGCCTGCCCAGATGAGGGCCCGGGGGACGGCGTAGCCATGGACACCACGCGTGACGACAACAACGAGGAGCTGGGTCGGATTGCCCGCCAGCTGTTCGAGGCCCGCTGCCCGTTGACGACGGTCCGCCAGCTCGAAGGGGATCCCCTCGGCTACCTCCCCGGCCTGTGGCGGGAAATGGCCGGGCTGGACTGGTTGAGCCTCACCTATCCCGAGGCCCTGGGGGGCGCCGGTGGGACGATGGTGGACCTGAGCGTCATCTACCAGGAGCTGGGCCGGGCGCTCGTGCCCAGCCCGCACCTGGCTTCCGCCGTCATCGCCGGCGAGACGCTGGTCGGGGACGAGAGCGGCCGCCACCGAGATCTGCTGGCGTCGATGGTGGCCGGGGAGGCGATAGTCGCGCCCGCCCTCATGGAGCCCGACGCCGGCTTCGGGCCCGACGCGGTGACCGTGCCGGCCCGGGCCACATCGACTGGCTTCCAGATCGATGGGACCAAGCTGTTGGTGCCCTTCGCCCATGTGGCCCAAGCGCTCTTGGTGGTCACCCGCACGGAGGCCCCGCCCGACGGGGTCACCCTCTTCCTCGTCGATCCGAAGGCCGACGGCGTGGAGATCGACGCCCTGCCCAACGTCGGCGATCTCCCGCTCTTCTCGGTCACCTTCAACCAGGTCGCCGTCCCACCCGAGGCCGTCGTGGGGGAGACCGGCCGGGGTTGGTCGCTGCTCGGCCCGGCGCTGGATCGGGCCACCGTTTTGCGCGTGGCCGAAATCGTCGGTGCCGGGAAGCGGCTCTTGGAGCTCTCGGTGGACTACGCGCTGGAGCGGAAGCAGTTCGGCCGGCCGATAGGCCAGTTCCAGGCGGTGCAGTTCCTGTGCACCGACATCGCCATCGGGACCCACCTCTCCGAGCTGTTGTGCCATCAGGCCGCGTGGCGGATCGACTCCGGCTTGCCTGCTCGACGCGAGGTCGCCCTGGCCAAGTCGTACGCCAGCCGTGCCATCCAGCGGATCGTGCACAGCGCCCACGAGGTGCACGCCGGGGTGGCCTTCATGGTCGAGGCTGATGTCCAGCTGTACACCCGGCGGGCCAAGCACTGGGAGTTCGACCTGGGTGAGGCCCGCTATCACGACGACGTCATCGCCGCCGGGCTCGAGGTCTGAGTTCGGGGCCCGCCGCCCGAGGACATCACCCACCGCGTAGCCGGCCCCACCGGGGGCACGGCACACTGGTGCCGAGTATCGAACCACAAGGGGGGCCGTGGAGATCGTTGCCTATCGAGTTGACGTCGAGCCGTCGGTCATCGACGACCTCTCGCACCGTCTGGCCCGAACCAGGCTGGCCGAGGAGCCCGACGGCGCCGGTTGGGATTACGGCACCAGCGCCGGTTACCTGGCCGAGCTGGTGGAGTACTGGCACAGCGCGTTCGACTGGTTCGAGCAGCAGGAGCACCTGAACCGGCTGCCCCAGTTCCGGGCCTCCGTCGACGGCGTGATCGTCCATTTCGCCCATCAGCGGGGAACCGGGCCGAGCCCTCTGCCGCTGGTGCTGGTCCACGGCTGGCCCAGCGGCTATCTGGAGATGACCAAGCTGGTCCCGTTGCTGGCCGATCCCGGTGCGCACGGCGGGGACCCGCTCGACTCCTTCGACGTGGTCGTGCCGTCGCTTCCCGGATTCGGGTTCTCGGGGTCGACCGGCGTCCGAGGGTTCGGCTACCACCGGGCCGCGGCTGCCCTGCACCGGCTGATGGCCGAGGGGCTGGGCCATGACCGCTACGGGCTCCACGGCACCGGGCTCGGGGCCTACGTCAACGGCTGGATGGCCTTCGACCAACCCGACTCGGTGGTGGGTGTGCACACCCATGATCCCGCGCTCATGCCCCTGGCCTCGTTCGAGCCGCCCTCGCCGCCGCCGTCCGAAGCCGAGCTGGCCTTTTCGGCCTATTCCCGCGAGTGGGCGGCCGAGGAGGGAGCCTACGCCCAGCTCCACCGGACCAAGCCCCAGAGCATCGGGCATGCCCTGAACGACTCACCGGCCGGCCTGGCCTCCTGGTTGGTGGAGAAGCATCGGTCGTGGAGCGACTGCCACGGCGACCTCGAGCAGCGGTACAGCAAAGACGAGTTCCTGACCAGCGCCACCACCTATTGGGTGACCGGCACCATCGCCTCGTCGCTCCGTGCCTACTACGAGCGGGTGAAGGCTGATCCGCCGATGGAGCCCGGTCGACGGTTGCCGGTGCCCACCGGGGTGGCCATGCCCAGGTTCGAGCCGAGCTTTCCGCCGCGGCGAGCCCCTCGGGAGATGATCGACCGCGTCCACGACGTCCGCCACTGGGTCGATCTGCCCTCGGGCGGCCACTTTGCCTCCTGGGAGGAACCCGGCGCGGTGGCCGACAGCATTCGGGCGTTCTTTCACCCTTTGCGGTGAACGGCACGCCACTCGACGAACGCGCCACTCGACGAACCCGCAACTCGACGAACACGCAACTCGACGAACAAGGAGGAAGTGATGGCTGACCAAGCAACCTTCGTGGTCCAGACCAAGCCCGAGCACTACGAGGTGCGCCAGGCACCGTTGCCCGACATCGGAGCAGACGATGCCCTGGTGGCGCTCGAGGGCTGCGGTGTGTGCGGCACCGACGTGGAGGTGTTCGAGGGTGCGTTGGGTGACCGCTATCCCATCGTGCCCGGCCACGAGCCCTTCGGCCGCATCGTGCGTATCGGCTCGGCGGCCAAGGCCAAATGGAATGTCGACGAGGGCGACCGGGTGGCGGTCCACTCCACGCTGACCTGTGGGCGCTGTCGCACCTGTCGTGCCGGACTGCGGGGGTGCACGGCCCCCGAGTTCGCCGACACCACCATCTACGGCTTCCGGTCACCCGACGTGGCCCCGGCCCTGTGGGGCGGGTTCGCCTCGCACCTCTACCTTGCGCCCGAGGCCATCGTTGTCCCCATGTCGCCGGACATCAGCGTGGCCACCGCATCGCTCTTCAACGTGATGTCGAACGGCGTCGACTGGGTGCTCGACGTCGGGGGGTTCCGCGCCGGTATGTCGATCGCCATCCTGGGCCCCGGGCCGCGTGGGATCGCATCGGTGATCGCGGCATCGGCCGCCGGGGCCAGGGAGATCGCCGTCACCGGTTTGGCGGTGGACCGCGAGCGCCTGAAGTTGGCCCGGGAGATGGGTGCCCATCACGCCCTCGACGTGAGCGAGGTCCCCGTGGTGGACGAAGTCCTAGGGGCCATGTCCGCCCCTCCCGATCTGGTCATCGACTGCACGCCGATGTCGCTCAGCTCGGTGACCGACGCCGTGCGCATCGCCGGCCGAAAGGGCACCGTCGTCCTGGCCGGCATGAAAGGGCCCAACGGCATGGCCGAGATCCCAGTGGACATGGTGTCGGCCAAGCAGCTCACGCTGAAAGGGGCCGTGTCCCGATCGCTGGCATCGATGGAGTACGCCATCTCGCTGCTCGAGTCATCGCGCTGGCCCTTCGAGACCTTTGCCAGCGATGCCTACCCGATCGCGCGGGCCGAGGAGGGCCTGTGGGCCCTCATCGGTGAGGACAAGCCGATGCACGTGCGCATCGTTCCTGAGGCCTGAGGTGGCTCCCACCGGTGCGGCCATGACCGCGGTCGTCCTCGATGACGTCACCGTGCTGGCCGAGCGCCTGTCGTTCCCCGAAGGCCCGGTGGCATGTGCCGACGGCAGCGTCTTGGTCACCGAGATCGAGGCCGGCCGGGTCACCCGGGTGACGGCCGATGGCCAGGTCGAGGTGGTGGCCTTGTGCGGTGGTGGCCCAAACGGAGCGGCCATCGGCCCCGACGGGGCGCTCTATGTCTGCAACAACGGTGGCCGGTTCGCCGACGGGAACTGGAAGGGTGGCTGGATCGAGCGGGTCGACCTGGCCACCGGCTCGGTCGAGGTGCTCTACAGCCACCATGGGGACCGCCGTCTGTCGGGGCCCAACGACATCGTCTTCGACGAGACCGGCGCCTTCTGGTTCACCGATACGGGCAAGTTCCAGGGCCGACAGAGGGACGTGGGGTCCGTCTACCACGCCACCATCGACGGGAGCAGCCTCGACGAGGTGGTGTTTCCGGCCGAGAGCCCGAATGGGATCGGGATCTCGCCCGACGGTGACACGCTCTATTACGCCGAGACGGTGACGGCGCGGCTCCGGGCGCGCCGGATCACCGGCCCGGGGGAGCTGGCCCCGCTGGTGGGCCACGGTGTCGAGTCGGTGCTCTGCACGCTCCCCGGTCTGCAGGGCTTCGACTCGCTGGCCGTCGATGCCGCTGGCAACATCTGCATTGCCACCCTGGTGACCGGGGGCATCACCGCCGTCGCCCCCGACGGGGCGACGCTGACCCACTACCAACTACCACCGGGCCTCGAGGACCATATGACCACCAACCTGTGTTTTGGCGGTCCGGGGAAGGCGATGGCTTTTATCACCCTGGGCACTACCGGGCGCCTGGTCTCCTGTCCCTGGCCTGTGCCCGGCCTCGAGCTGGCCTACGACTGCTGAACCAGCGGGGCGGGGCGGGGGCTACCATCCGCAAGGCGAAGCACCGAAGGGAGTGGGGAGGACATGGTCGAGGAATCTGAGGTTCGCACCGCTCTGGTCGAAGTGGCCGCTCTGGTGCAGGCTGACGGCGCCGACATCGAATTGGTCTCGGTCGACACCGCGTCGGGGGCCGTCGCCCTTCGCCTGGTGCTCGAGTCGGCCAACTGCGCCGAGTGCGTCCTGCCCA
Source organism: uncultured Acidimicrobiaceae bacterium (assembly GCA_963781305.1). Taxonomy (GTDB): domain Bacteria; phylum Actinomycetota; class Acidimicrobiia; order Acidimicrobiales; family RAAP-2; genus DASXMT01. The sequence goes on along the minus strand of CAWAFL010000001.1, from coordinate 660,739 downwards.
GGGCGATGCTCGAGGGCGTCGCCATCGGCATGCTGCAACGATCGGTGCCGGGGGTCGCCGGCCTGTCGATCGACGACCCCCGGGACCACCCCGGGTACGAGGCTCACTGAGCCCCGGAACCGGCCCTACGTTCCGTTCTTGGCCAGCTCCTCGGCCAGCCGGGTCAGGGCTCGCCGGTCGGGCTTCTGGCTGGGCAGCCAGGGAACCTGGTCTTCGGGCACCACGAACATCTGTGTGGGCACCTTGAACGACGAGAGCTGCTGTCGGAGCCGGGCCGTGATGTCGACGGTGTCGAGCTTCCCCGGTTCGCCCGTCTCGCTCGACCAGGGCACGACCAGCGCCACCACGTCCTGTTCATGGGTGGGGTGGGGCACGCCGAGCACGAACGCCTGCATGATCTCGGGGAAGGTACTCAGGCAGATCTCGACTTCGGCGGGAGCGACGTTGGAGCCGCTGGTCTTGATCATGTCGGACTGCCGGCCCGAGAAGAACAGCCAGCCGTCGCGATAGAGGCCCCGGTCAGAGGTGTGGTACCAGCCATCGGCGTCGAAGGTGTCGGCGCGCTCCTGCTTGTAGATGCCGAGCATGACCGAATAGCCGCGGACGACCACCTCGCCCTCGACGCCGTCGGGCAGGGGCTCGCCCGTGTCGAAGTCGACGATCCGGACCTCGACGCCGGGGACCATGCGGCCGAACGTGCCCCGGTACTCGGGGGGCACGCCGTGATGCTCCTCGTGCACGGTGTATGAGCTGTGGGGACCGCAGGTCTCGGTCATGCCCAGGGAGTTGCAGTTCAAGGTGAGGTCGGACGGCCGGCGATCGGCGGGTACCTGCTCGTAGAGGGACCCGCCCAGCACCGAGCTGAAGTCGGTCGAGGCATACCGGGGATGGTCCATCAGCGACTGGGTGGTCCCCGGCCAGGCCAGGATGTGGGTGATCTTCTCGCGTTCGATGGTCTCGAGCACCTCGCCCGCATCGACCGCGCCCTGGGTGACCAGGGTGGCCCCGGAGATGAGGGCGCGGAACATGATGGTGTGGAACCCACCGACCCAGAAGAAGGGCATGGGCGACCACAGCCGGAAGGAGCTCTCCCACTGCGACAAGGCCGCCATGTTGGTGGCGTGACGGGTCATGCCCCCGTGGCTGTGCAGCGCGCCCTTGGGATCGGCGGTCGACCCCGAGGTGTACATGAGCATCATGGGATCGGCCGGGGACACGTCTTCCTCCATGGCCGCGGCCACCTCGGCCGGCCGTGCCGGTGGCTCGTCGTCCAGACCGTCGCCCCATCCGCCTGTGGCCCAGGGGACGGGTGAGTCTCCCCAGAAGAACACCCCGCGCAACTGGGGCAGGCTGGGCACCAGCAGCTGCGGGACGGTCTGGTCGTGGAGCTCGGGGGCGACGGCGGCGAGTCGCCGAACGTAGTCATGGCTCAGGAACGAGGGGATGCCGAGCAGGTACCCGACGTCGGAGTGGCGCAGGAACCGGCCCAGCTCGAACTCCTTGTAGAACGTGCTCACAGGAACGATGACCGCACCGATACGGGTCACCGCCACCCACGAGATCACCCAGGCCGGGCTGTTCGGGAACAACACAGCCACCTTGTCGCCCTTGGTCACCCCCGCTTCGACCAGGCGGGCGGCCAGATGCCGGGAGCGCCGGTCGAGCTGGGCATAGGTGAGCGCGTCGTCCGGGGTGACCACGAACTGGTGGTCTCCCCAGGAGTCGGCGGCGACGGCCACGGCGTTCCCCACCGTGGGCGGGTAGTCGGGGAAGGTGGGCCCGGCCCACGCGGGTGCAGTCATGGTCGGGTGCTGTTGTCGGGGCCGATGGCGCTGGTGGGGTGCATGGAATGTGGTCCTCGCATCTCTGGGTATGACATGGGTGGCCGGGCAGATCGCCGGCGGCTGGCATGGAGCGGTACCGTATGTTCGTCCACTAAGGAGTGGGTGGGTCGTTCACCGTGTTAGCCTTATACCAAACGATTGGTAGAACTGCAATCCGTGCCTTCTAGGGGGTCCTCAATGTCTTCCGTTTCACCCTTCGACTTTCCCGTCTTTGACGCCGACAACCATCTCTACGAGACGACCGACGCCCTGACCAAGTACCTGCCCCCCGAGTACAAAGGGGCCATCGACTACGTCGACATCCACGGCCGGACCAAGATCATGGTGCGGGGCCAGATCAGCGACTACATCCCCAACCCCACCTTCGAGCGGGTGGGGCGGCCCGGGGCCCAAGAGGAGTACTTCAAGCAGGGGAACCCCGAGGGGAAGACCTACCGGGAGATCATCGGGCGGGGCATCGACTGCCCGCCGGCCTTCCGGGAGGCGAGCGCCCGACTAGAGCTGCTCGACGAGCAGGGCATCGACTTCGCCATCATGTTGCCCACCTTGGCCAGCCTGATCGAAGAGCGCATGCGCGACGACCCCGACCTGTGCGCTGCGGCCATCCACGCCTTGAACACCTGGATGCTCGAGGCCTGGCCCTATGCCTACAAGGACCGGGTCTTCTCCACCCCCATCATCACCCCCGGGGTGCTGGACAAGGCCATGGAGGAGCTCGACTTCCTGATCGAGCACGATGCCCGGGTCATCCTCATGCGCCCCGCTCCGGCCTGGGGCTACCAGGGACCACGGTCCTTCGCCTTGGAGGAGTTCGACCCCTACTGGTCCAAGGTGGAAGAGGCGGGCCTGCTCGTCGTCTTCCACGCCTCGGACACCGGCTATGTCCGCTACACGAACGAGTGGGAGGGGTCCCAGACCGAGACCCAGGCCTTCGCCGAGCCCCAGCGGTTCTCGGCCACCGTCCGCAACACCCACCGCGACATCCAAGACGCCGTCACCTCGATGATCACCCACGGGGCCCTGTGGCGCCATCCCAAGCTGCGCATCGCCCTGATCGAGAACGGGGCGGGCTGGGTCCCCTCCCTCTTGGAGCACCTGGACCACACCTGGAAGACCATGCCCCAGGCCTACCAGGAGAAGCCCTCTGACACCTTCAAGCGCCACTTCTGGATGCACCCGTTCCACGAGGAGGACCCGAGGACGCTGGTCGAGCTGCTCGGGGCCGACCACATCATCTTCGGGTCGGACTACCCCCACGTCGAGGGCCTGGCCAACCCGGTCTCCTACATCGACGAGCTGTCCGGCCTGCCCGAAGAGGACATCAGGAAGATCATGGGCGGCAACATGATGGGCCTGCTCGGAGCCAAGGTCCCGGCACCGGCCTGACCGGGCCGTTGGCCGAGGGCCGTGCGATGGAGGTGACATGGCTCCGGGAGCCCAGTTGAGCGGGCGCGCTCGCACCATCGGCCGTCGCCTCCGGGCTGCCTACCGAGACCCTAACCGGCTGGTCACCGTGGATCGGGCCCGGACCCTGGCCCGGCGCCGGGTGCCCCCGGCCGTGTTCAACTACCTCGACGGTGCGGCCGAGACCGAGAGCACCTTGCGGGCCAATCGGACGGCGATGATGGCCGTCGGCTTCCGACCCCGCATGGGGGTGACGCCGGGCGAGCCGGCTCCCTCGCTGTCCACCACCGTCTTGGGCCGGCCCCTGTCCATGCCGGTGCTTCTCGGACCGGTGGGCTTCACCAGGATGATGGATCGGCACGGTGACGTGGCCGCGGCCCGGGCCGCCGGTCAGGCCGGGACCGTCTTCACCCTCAGCTCCATGTCCGGGCACACCATGGAAGAGGTGGCGGCCGCGGCCACCGGCCCGGCCTGGTTTCAGCTGTACTTCCTGGGCGGGCGGCCGGGTGCGGCCCAGCTGGTGGATCGGGCCCAACGGGCCGGCTTCGAAGCCCTGGTGGTGACGATGGACACCCAGATCCCCGGCAATCGCGTCCGGGAGCTGCGCAACCCGGTCAAGTTCCCGCTCCAGATGAACCTGCACAATGTGGTCAAGTTCGCTCCCCAGGTGGCCCTGCACCCCGACTGGCTGATGGAGTTCGCCCGAGATCGCTTTCAGCTCGACATCGCGAACGCCACCTCCCTGGGCCGGCCCGACCACCCGATGACGGTGGAGGAGGCGCTCTGGGAGTGGACCGCGGCGCCACCCCGGTGGGAGGACTTCTCGTGGATCCGCCAGCAGTGGAAGGGGCCGATCATCGCCAAGGGCATCGTCACCGGCGACGACGCCCGTCGGGCCGTCGATTGCGGCGTGTCGGCCATCGTGGTGTCCAATCACGGCGGCCGTCAGCTCGACGGGATGCCGGCCACCCTCCCCGCTCTGGTCGAAGTGCTCGACGCCGTCGGCGACTCGGTCGAGGTGTTGGTCGATGGCGGTGTGCGCTGGGGCTCCGACGTCATCCGGGCCCTGGCTCTCGGGGCCCGGGCCGTGATGATCGGCCGGGCGTGGGCCTACGGACTGGCCGCAGCCGGCGAGCCCGGTATCGAAGCGATCCTGTCCACGCTGCGCGTCGACATGGACCGCACGCTCCGGCTCCTGGGCTGCCAGGCGGTCACCGATCTCGATCGATCCTTCATCCGGTACCCGTCGGAGTGGGACAAGCCCGGCGGCTGATCGGTCGGGCCGGTTTACTCGCCCGCCTTCCAGCGATCACCGGCCAGCGACTGGACGATGTCCTTGAAGGAGGTCTTCAGCGACGTGGGCACGTCGATGACGAACGGGATGGTCCGATCGGCCACCGAAGACAAGGCTTCGCGCAGGTCGTCGGTGCTGGTGACCCGGACCCCGTCGCAACCGACCGACCGGGCGATGGCGGCGTGGTCGAACTCGTCGAACCCGGCGGCCACGGCCCGCTCGCCCATGCCGTGCAGCACCCACCCCAAAGCGTTGTTGTTGAACACGACCACGGTGATGGGGATGCGGGCCTGCACCGCGGTCATGAGGGCGTGGATGGACATGGCGAACCCGCCGTCGCCGCACACGGCCAGGACCGGTCGCTCGGGGCAGGCCAACTTGGCTCCGAGGGCGGCGGCCACCGAGTAGCCCATGCCCCCACCTGCAGCCGGCTGCAGGTAGCTGCTCGACGACTTGGTCCGGTACCAGTGCATCATGAAGAGCCGGTTCTCACCGGCATCGCAGGTGATGATGCCGTCGGCCGGGAACGTCTCTTGGAGGAGCCTGATCGTTCGCTGCGGGGCGATGGGGACCTCGTCCGAGGTGAACTCGGCCCCGTCGAGCTCACCGTGGGCCTCCTCGGCGGCGGTCACCCGCGCCGCGCCGCGCTGGGGACGAACGGCACCCGGTTGGCCGCTGACCGCGTCGGCCAGCCGATCCATGATGTAGCCCGCCTCACCCACCAGGGCGTGGTCGATGGGATAGGTCCAACTGACGTTGAGCGGCTCGACGTCGACCTGGATGAGGGTCTGGCGGGTCGGATCCAGGAGGGCGCTGCTCTCATCGGCTGTGTCGATGGGCGCCAGCTTGGTCCCGACAGCGAGCACCACATCGGCGTTCCCGACCACGACGTTGGCCTCGGGGGTACCGAAGGTGCCCATCACCCCGGCGCCCAACGGGTCGACCTCGGGGAAGACCCCCTTTCCGGCGGCGGTGGTGGCCACCGGGGCGTCGAGGGCGCGAGCCAGGGCGAACAGGGCGTCACAGGCCTGCCCCACCCGGACCCCGTTGCCGGCGATGATGACCGGCCTGATGGCGGACCGGAGGGCCCCGGCCGCCCGGTTGAGCACGTCGACGTCGACCGCCTTGGACCGGGGCGGCAGGTATGCGCTGGTCGGGTAGATGCGCGGTACCGAATCCGGTCCGACCGTTCCCTTCAATGCGTCGCCGTGATAGATGACGGCGACCGGGCCCGGCTCCCCGACCAGTGCGTGCTTGATGGCCAACTGGGTGTGCTGGACGGCCTGGGCCGGGTCGTGGCTGACCATCACCCGCTTGGTCACCCCCCGGAGGGCGGAGACCGCGTCCCAGCTCCCGTAGTCGCCCGTGCCCGACTGGTAGTAGCCGTGGTGGGAGAGCGGGCCTCCGTCGGACATCTCGGTCAGGACGAGGATCGGCGCGCTCCCGAGCAGCGCCTCGAGGAAGCCCTGTCCGGCATTGCCGGCGATCCACTCTCCCTGGCCCATCACCACGACGGGCTTGCCCGTGGTCCGGCCGTAGGCGTCGGCCATGGCCGACCCGATCGCCTCTTCCCGCACCTGGACCACCCTGATGGTCGGGTGATCGTGCAGGGAGCTGAACAGGGTGCCGGTGTACCCGCCGGGCATGCCCAGCACGAGCTCGATGCCCGCCTCGGTCAGGGCGGCGACGATGGCGTCGGTGGTCCGGGTCGGCTGGTCGAGCGAGGGGATGATCATGGGCGTCGGGCTCCGATGCGTGTCGTGAAGTTGGCCGACCTCGGGGCAGGTGTCCCTGCCATCCGGGGGCGGGATGTACCTATCAAACGGATGTTAGGTTAGGTCGGCCACGGGTCGTGGTCAACCGCGTTGGGTCGGCCGAGTGCCGACGGTCAGTGTGCTGCTCGGAGGCGGAAGCGGGGGAGCGTCAACGTCGGGCTCATGTCCTCCCAGACCACCTCGACGGGTAGGCCGGCACGAAGGGCGTCGAACGGCGCGTCCACCAGGTTGGACGACAGTCGCGTCCCCCCGGTGCCATCGAGCTCGACGATGGCCACCACGTAGGGGACGACGCCGACAAGGGCGGGCAGGAGGGGCTGGTGGACGACCGAATAGGTGAACAGGGTCCCGGTCCCTGGGACCTCAGGCCAGACCGCATCAAAGGAGTGGCAGTACGGGCACAGCGGTCGGGGCGGGTGACGATGGGTGCCACAGGACGCACACTGCTGGATGACCAGCCGGTGCTCGAGCGCCGCCTCGAAGAACGGCCTGGTGTCATCGGTGACGGCCGGGGAGGGCATGGCATCGGGGAACCAGCGCTCGGTCATGATCGAGCCAAGAGGATCGCACTGGACGGGATGCCCGGTGAACTGGTCACCAGGCAGAGCTCGGCATCCGCTACCTGGTTCGTCGACTCCCCGCGTAGTTGGCGAACGCCTTCGATGACATGGTTGAGGCCCTGCATGTACGCCTCGGACAGGTTCCCTCCCGCCGTGTTGGTGGGGAGCGCTCCGTCGGGCCAGGCCAAGGTGCCCGACTGGGCCAGCGGCCCGGACTCTCCGGGGGCGCAGAAGCCGAAGTCCTCCAGTCCGAGCAGCACCTGCCCGCTGAAGTTGTCGTAGAGCTGGGCGACGTCCACGTCGCCCGGGCTCACGCCGGCCCGCCCGAACAAGCGCCGGGCCACCCCCGACCCTCCGCCGCTGGCGTACCCTCGGGCCGTGGACCCGGCATTGCCCGCCGTGCCCCCCAGCTGGGCACCGTCGGTTCCCTCTGCCGTTGCCAACACCGCGACCGGCCGTTCCCGGGCATCGGACGCTCGCTCGGCGGTGGTGACGACCACGGCGCAGGCGCCGTCGGTCTCCAGGCAGCAATCGAACAGGCGGTAGGGATCGGCCACCATCCGCGAGGCCTGGTGGTCGGCCAGGCTCAGCGGGCGGGCACCCATGACCGCCCGCGGGTTGCGCGACGCGTGGGCCCGCTGGGTGACGGCCACGTGGCCCAGCTGCTCGCTCGAGGTTCCGTACACCTCCATGTGGCGGCGCATGGGCAAGGCGAACATGACCGAGGGCCCGAGGATGCCGAAGGGGGCGGTGAAGGCCTGCAGGGCGTCGGTCTCCAACGCCGTCTCCACCACGGTGGGAGAGGATTCGCCGCCGCTCGGCTCGGTCCGGCCGATGCGGGCGAACTGGCCCTGACACAGGGATCGGTAGACCACCACGACCTCGGCCTGACCCGATTCCACGGCCAGCACGGCCTCGAGCATGGCGCCGCACGCGCCACCACCACCGGGCATGGCCGTGGTGGCGGCAAAGCGCAACTGGCGGAGGCCGAGGTCGCTGGCCAGGGTCCAGGGGCTGCTGCGCTCGTCGGCAAACGGGGCCAGTCCGTCGACCTCAGCGGGAGCGATGCCGGCGTCGGTCAGCGCGGCCAGGATGGCCCGGCAGGCCAACTGGTACTCGCGCTCGGTGGCCGCCCCCCGCTTGGTGTACGCCGTCTCGCCGATGCCGACGACGGTGGCCTTCCGGCTCAAAGTACCGGTCGCTCGCCGCCGGAGTCCGGGAAGCTGCGGATCATGGCGTCCTGGACGAACGAGGCGATGAGCGCGCCGTCCTCGGTGAACACGTGGGCCCGTCCGTAGCTCCGGCCTCGGCCGGCATACGAGCTCTCCTGGGCCAGGAGCATCCACTGGTTGGCGTGGAACGGCTCGTGGAAGGTGAGCGTGTGGCTGACCACGCCGGTGGAGATGGCCAGGTGGGCCTGGGCCTGGCTGATGCCCTCGTGGGGCCGCATGGCCGTCCCGATCAGGAACCCGTCGGTGGAATAGGCCAGCAGTGCCTGGCTGGTGATGAGGTCGTCGGGAGCGTCGCGGAACCGGGTCCAGACGAGGAGCTCGGCCTCCCCGACGTCGTCGGGATCGGACAGGTCGACGCCACCGACGACGCCCATCTCCCAGCCGTCGAACTCGTAGTCGTGCGAAGGGGTGGCGCCGGGGGCGTCGACCGTGGGCGCAGGATCGGCGTGCCTGATGAGGTCGGGCTCGGGGTCGTGCAGGAGCACCAGCGAGCGAGCGCACAATCGCGGTCCCTGGGAGACGGTCACGGTGACGCTCCCGAAGGTGCGTCCGGCGTGCATGGTCTCGACCACGAGGTCGAGCGGCTCGGTGACCCTGCCCCCCCGGGCGAAGATGGTCTGCACCGTCTTCACTTCCTTGCCCGGTTGTGCGTCGGTGGCGGCGACGATGGTCTGGGCCAGGATCTGACCACCGAAGACGACATCACGGCCCCCGCCGACGTTCTGGGCGACCAGCCGTCCCTCGCCGACCGGTTCCATCCGGAGTGCTTCCAGTAGCTGCGAGAGCGCAAGCACGTCGTTCCCCATTCCCGTCGAGTGGCGGCCGGGTGCCGCCGCCAGTGAAGCTACGGCGCCGGCATCGCCAAGGCAAACTACCGGTTGGTTGGTGCAATTGGTGCCCGCCTGCTGGACCGTTAACGTGATGGCACCATGAGCCGGTCGCCCACCTCTCCCGCCTCGGGCGGCGACCAACTCGATCGGGCGGTCGTCCGCATCGGCGTCGCCGTCGTGCTCGGCTCGATCATGTCGGTGCTCGACACCACGATCGTCAACGTCGCCCTCAACACGTTGTCCATCGACCTGCACACCAGCTTGGACTCCATTCAGTGGGTGGTCACCGCCTACCTGCTGGCCCTGGCCGCCGTCATTCCCATCTCCGGTTGGGCCACCCGCCGGTTCGGGACCAAGCGGCTCTACATCGCGGCCATCATCCTGTTCACGCTGGGCTCGGCGTTGTGCGGGCTGGCCTGGTCCACGACCTCGCTGGTGGCCTTCCGCGTGATCCAGGGCATCGGCGGCGGCCTCATCCTGCCCGTGGGCCAGACGGCGCTGGCCCGGGCGGCCGGGCCCCGGCGCATCGGTCGGGCCATGAGCATGGTGGGCATCCCCACCGTGCTGGCCCCGATCATCGGTCCCACGGTGGGAGGGCTGTTGCTCGAGCACCTGAGCTGGCACTGGATCTTCTACGTGAACATCCCTGTCGGCATCGTCGCTGTCATTGTGTCCGTGCGTTTCCTTCCCGCCGACAAGCCCGAGCCTGCCGGTCGGCTCGACGTCACCGGTCTGGTCCTGTTGGCCGTGGGGCTTCCCGCCGCCATCTATGGCCTGGCCGAGATCCAGTCCGGCCACACGGCCCGGTGGGTCACCTCCCTGGTCGTCGGCCTGTTGTTGATCGCTGCGTTCGCCTGGCACGCTCGCCGCGTCCCCGAGCCGCTGTTGGACACCCGGCTCTACCAGAAACCGACCTTCGTGGCCGCGTCGGTGGCCACCTTCTGCTTGGGGGCAGCGATCTTCGGGGGCATGATCCTGTTGCCCCTGTACTTCCAGAACGTCCGCGGCACGGATCCGGTGGTCACCGGGCTGCTCCTCATACCGCAGGGCATCGGCGTGGCCCTGGCCATGGGCTTCACCGGTCGGTTGGTCGACCGGGTGGGAGGAGGCATCGTGGCTCTCGGCGGCGTGATCATCACTTCACTGTTCACCCTGCCCCTTGTGTTCATCGGTGCCCACACCTCGTACGTCTTGATCAGCTTCACCCTTGTGGCCCGGGGGGTGGGGGTCGGATCGTCGATGATGCCGTCCATGGCTGCGGCGTTCGCCGTGCTCCGCCCAGATGAGATCCACGACGCCAGTCCGCAGCTGAACGTCATCCAGCGGGTCGGCGGATCAGTGGGGACGGCCCTGCTCGCAGTCATCCTCTCCCACAACATCGCCGACGCGACCACGTCGGGCGGCCGACCTCCGGGGCCCAACGCCCTGGCGCGCGCCTTTGGCGACACGTTCTGGTGGGCCTTGGGGATCACGGCCGCCGCCGCCATCCCTGCAGCCTTCTTGATGGTCTCGGAGCGACAGACCCGGAGGCGGGACGGCCCCAACCAGCAATTCATCGCTGACGAGGACGGCGTCCCCATCCCGCTGTTCGGTCTGGGCGAGGGCTGAGGGGCGCGGGTCCGTGGGATCGGTAATACCTATCAAACGGATGTTAGGCTCAGCCCGTCCGTTGGACACGGGAACTCGGCAGGGTGGCCGCGGTTCCGGGCTCGAGGGTACGGCGAGGGATCGTTGGGTGGCGGGACGCCACCGGTAGGGATCCGGGTCGGGCACAAAGGGGGAACTACATGGCCGGTTTGAGGGACAAGTACTGCATCGTCGGGATCGGCGAGACCAGCTACAGCAGGAACTCGGGCCGGAGCACCCGGGACCTCGGGACCGAGGCGGTGCGCAATGCCATGGCCGATGCCGGCCTGCACCCCTGGGACGTGGACGGCATGCTCAACTACCACGTGGGCGACTCGACGCTGTCGCAGACCATCGCTACGGACCTGGGCATCCGGCTCGACTTCTACACCGACACCTTCGGCGGGGGCTCGAGCACCGAGACCATCATCGGCATCGCCACCGGTGTGATCGAGGCCGGGTTGTGCCACACCGTGGCCGTCTACCGCTCGATGAACGGGTACTCCGGGTTGCGCCAGGGTGGCTCGCCGGGAACCGTGCGTCCTCCGGCCCGGGTGGTGGTCGGTCCGGACCTGGACACCGTGCCCTACGGCATGACCAGCCCGGCACAGAATTTCCAGCTCACCTTCGCCCGCCACATGTACGAGTACGGGACGACCAGCGAGCAGCTGGCCCACGTGAAGGTGGCCTGTTCCAACCACGCCTCGAACAATCCCCGGGCCTATTACAACAACCGGCTCACGGTGGACGACGTGCTCGACTCCCGTTGGATCGTGAAGCCGGCCTGCCACCTCCTGGACTGCTGCATCGAGACCGACAACGCCACCTGCATCATCGTCACGTCGGCTGACCGGGCCCGCCACCTCCGCCAGCGCCCCATCAGCATCAAGTCGGTGGCCGGCCGAGTCAACAAGCCGTTCCAGGGTATGTACAGCCACTACCAGTGCGATCCCATCACCAGGCAGGCCGGGTACTACGCCGGCCGGGTGGCGTTCCGCAATGCCGAGGTGGAGCCCGAGGACATTCAGGTCACCGGTTGCTATGACGCCTTCACCTTTACCCCCGTCCTGCTCTTCGAGGGCTACGGGTTCTGCGATCCCGGCGAGGGGGGCGAGTACGTGTCGAGCGGCGTCATCAATCTGGGCGGGGCGCGACCGAACAACACCAGTGGCGGCCAGCTGTGCGAGGGCTACACCCACGGGATGAACCTGGTCATCGAGAACGTTCGCCAACTTCGCCACCAGGCGGACGACGGCTGTCCCGGCTGGCAGGAGGGCAAGCACAGCTACGACTACAGCGAGGGCCAGTGCCGCCAGGTCGAAGATGTGGAGCTGGCCATGAACATGGGTTGGGGTACGCCGGCCGTCTCCAGCGCCCTGATCCTGGGGAGGTAGTGATGGCCGAGTACATGAACCTCATCTTGGACGTACAGCCGACCGATTCCGAGCACCGCGGCTACTACGAGGCAGCCCGAGCCGGGTCGCTGGTCGTACAGCGATGCACGGCGTGTGGCCACTTGCGCGGCATCATCGGCGCGTCGTGTCCCTTCTGCACCTCGGGGAGCTGGGAATGGCAGCCGGTGAGCGGCAAGGGGGTCGTCTACAGCTACGAGATCGTGACCCAGGCCATCCAACCCGCCTTCGCCGACTGGGTTCCCTACCCGGTGGTGCTGGTCGAGCTGGACGAGCAGCGCAGCGTGCCCTGGCGGTGGGGGCTGGAGGACGAATCGGTCTCCGTTCGGCTGATCACCAATCTGGTCCGACGGGACGACCCGACCCGTCCGGAGGACGAATCGAACGTTGCCATCGGCAAGCGGGTGGAGGTCTGCTTCGTCGACCTGGCCGACGACTTCGCCCTGCCCCAGTTCCGCCTCAGCGACGAGGAGCCCGAGCACGTCCCCTGGTCGGCCGGGTAGCACGGCGAGATGAACAACACCAACGGGCCTGATCACGGGCCAGCGAGGAGACTGTCATGAAGTTCGGCTTACCCTTCTTCGGGCTGAGCCCGAGGCACTATGCCTCCGTGGCCCGGGCCGCCGAGGACAACGGCTTCGAATCGGTGTGGATGCCCGAGCACCTGGTGATCCCGGCGGAGATGCCGGCCACCTATCCCTACACCGAGAGCGGGTTTCCCCCCATCACCCCCGAGACTCCGCTGTACGACCCGTGGGTGGTCCTGGGCTCGGTGGCCAGCGCCACCGAGACCATCCGCCTGGCCACCAACGTGTTCATCCTTCCGTTGCGACACCCGATCGCCACGGCCCGATCGGTGGTCACCCTCGACCGACTGTCCGGCGGACGGGTCACCCTGGGCGCCGGTGTGGGCTGGCTCGAGGGCGAGTTCGACATCGTCGGGCAGTCCTTCGCCGATCGCGGTCGGCGGATGGACGAGATCATGGGCCTGCTCCGCGAGCTGTGGACCGGGGAGACCGTCGAGCACCACGGCGAGTTCTATGACGTCGGCCCGTTGACCTTCTCGCCCAAGGCACTGCAAAAGCCGAGCATCCCCATCGAGATCGGCGGCGCCTCGGCCGCCGCCCTCCGCCGGGCCGGCCGGCTCGGTGACGGGTGGATCGAGATCGGCTGCAACGATCTCGACCAGCTGGCGGCGAAGATGGACGTCATCCGGGAGCACCGTCGCCAATCCGGACGCCAGGACCTCCCCTTCGAGTTCACCGCCGGGGTGGGCACCGACCTGGACACCATCCGGCGAGCTCAGGAGCTGGGCGTGACCCGGGTGGTGGCCGGGGCCATGGCGGTGAACGGTCGGGTCTCGGCCGACGACGTGCGCGACTTCACGGCGCGGTTCGCCGACGAGGTCATCACGAAGCTGTGAGGCGTGGCCCGGAGCGGATTGGTAGGGTCCAAGCACCGATGAGACACAATCGTCACGTTACGGTGGATCCGTCCACCACCACAGAGGCGGCCTCCTCGGTGGAGAGCATCAGCGGAAAGAGAGTGGTGTCGCATGCCTGACTACAGCCGGTTCGAAAAGGTTCTCGCCCATCAGGATGGACGCCTGTTGACGCTGACCTTCAACCGTCCCGACAACATGAACGCCATCGACGGCGGTGTCAGCGGGGATCTATCCACCCTGATCGCCCTCATCCGCGACGACGACTCGGTGGGCGCGGTGTTGCTGCGGGGTGAAGGTCGGGCCTTCTGCGCCGGAGGCGACATCAAGATGATGTCCGCGGCGACGCCGACCCCGGTGGAGCGGGTGGACTCCATCCTGGGCAGCAAGGAGCTCCTCTACTCCATGCTGGCCATCGAGCAGCCCATCATCGCTGCCGTCCAGGGGTTTGCCCTGGGCCTTGGGGCCACCATCGCCCTCTTCTGCGACATCGTGCTGGCGGCCGAGGACGCCTACTTCGCCGACACCCACGTCAACGTGGGGCTGGTGGCCGGGGACGGCGGTGCCGTGCTGTGGCCCTTGCTGCTGCCCTTCGGCCAGGCCAAGTACCACCTGCTGACCGGGGACCGGATCACCGGCGCCGATGCGGCACGGATGGGCATGATCCACAAGGCGGTGCCGGCCGACCAGTTGCTCGACGAGGCCACCGCCGTCGCCCGACGCCTGGCCGACGGCCCGACCCTGGCCCTCAAGTGGACCAAGAAGGCGGTCAACCAGGTCTTGCGGGAGCGCCTCGACCTGATCCTGGAGATCGGCCTGGCCCTGGAGGGCGCCACCTTCTTGAGCGACGACTTCAGAGAGGCGTCCTCGGCCTTCATCGAGAAGCGGAAGCCGACGTTCACCGGTCGCTGAGCCCCGGTCGGCTCCGGCCCGATTCCGTCCGCGCCCCGCGCCCCGCTTTCCGCACCGGTTGATCATGGTCGCGCTCCCTCACACGTCCGAGGGGATGTTCCTCCAGGACATCGGGTACACCCAGGAGATCAGCGATGGTGTCTCCCGGGGGTGGCTCCAGATCACCGACGAGCTGCGCGCCCCGGGTTCCTCGCAGGTCCGGGCGTCGGTGCTGGCCACCCTGTCCGACGTGTGGACCGGGGCGCTGGCCGGCATGGCCTGCGCCCCGAAGCTGGCTCTGACTCTGGACCTGACGGCTCGCATCGTGGGTGACGTGGGTGGGGACCGGCTCGACATCGTGGGCAAGCTGCTCAAGCAGGGCCGCACCACCATCGTGGCCGAGACCGACTTCCGTCACCCGGTCACCGGTGCGGTGGTGGCGCTGTCCCACGCCACCTTCATGGCTTCGCCGCGTCCCCAGGACGTGATCGGGCCTCTGTCGGCCGCGCGGACCTCCGGCAACGCCCTCCGTGCCCCCATCGCCGAGGCGTTGGGGGCACAGGTGCTCTCGCCCGGCGTGGTGCTGATCGAGCGAGGGCCGTACGTGAACCAGCCCGCGGGCACCCTGCAGGGTGGGGTGGTGGCGCTGCTCGCCGAGCTGGCGGCCGAAAGCCTCACCCGGTCTCGGGTGCTCGATCTCGAGGTGCGCTACCTATCGGCCGTCCGCGTCGGTCCCGCACGCACGTCGGCCGTCGCCCTCGACGACCACACCGTGCGAGTGGAGATCCGGGACCCCGGCAACGACGATCGCCTGACCACGGTGGTCATGGCCCGGATGGATGGTTGACCGCGTAGCGGGCGGCCACCTCGTTCACGATGGCGGCCAGCTCATCGGGCCGGCTGACCGCCGGCGTGTGGTCGGCGTCGATGTCGAACACCTCGTCGGCCCCGGCGCTCTCGATCAACTGTGCCTGCATGGCGCGCGGCTGGATGGGATCGGCCAGGCACCGGACGAAGGCTCGAGGCATCGAGGAGGGGACACCCAGCCACGACACGGGCTGGTACATCAGGGTGAGCGACTCGATACTGCCCACCGCCCGGACGTCCTCGGTCACGCAGAGGTCGGTCTCGATCGGTGCCTCGCCGTGGGAGAGACCGCCGAAGGTGGTGCCCCGGTACCTCTGGCGCAAGGCGTCGCGGGTGCCGAGCATCGAGTCCGGATCATCGGGGCTGATGACCTCGCTCACCGAGTGGCCGTCTCGGGCAATGAGGCCGGCGACGAAGACGAGGTGGCAGACCCGTGGCCCGAGGCGAGCGGCGAGGGAGGGGAGGATGAGACCCCCAGAGGAGTGGCCGACGAGGACGACGTGGTGTGCGCCGGACTCCTCCACGTCGGACGCAGCCGCTGCACTCGAGGCCTCGATCGTCCCCTCGGTGAGGTCGGCGGGTCGCCGCCGCCGGCCGGGGAGGTCGACGGCCAGGGTCGGCCCATCCAGCTTGGCCACGACATCGTCCCAGATCAGCGAGGAGTGCCCCGACCCGTGGATGAGGACAACCGTGGGCAGCATGGGCCGAGACAGTAGCCCAAACGTCCTGACCGCAGAATGTGCGCGTGTTGCCGCCCTGTGGTGGCATTGTCAAACATCCGATTGGTAGATTCTTGACTCGGGGTCGCCTCACGGCCACAATGGCACGGTTCGAGACGGTGCCACCCCCTCGGTTGCACAATTAGGGAGAACACTGATGAGAACCACGCCATCTGAAATGAACCAGGTCGCCTGACCCACCCATGGCCAGATTTATCGCAATTCTGTTCTCCGGCATCGCCGACGGAGCCATCACTGGGCTCATCGCCATCGGCGTCGTGCTGCTGTTCAAGACGACCGGCGTGGTCAACTTCGCCCAGGGCGACCTGCTCACGTTGGGTGCGTACTTCGGTATCTGGCTCCTGGTCGACCTCAACCTGCCCACTGGGCTCTCGTACGTCATGGCCATCATCTTGTCCTTCGGCGTGGGCGTGGTGGTCGAGCGGGTCGGCTATGCCCCCCTTCGAAAACGGCCCCTACTGGCCATCGTCATCTCGACGTTCGCCCTGTCGCTGTTGATCGAAGCGGTGATCGGGCTGATCTTCACCAACACCCCTCGCACGTTGCCGCCCCCGTTCGGGAGCGGGGTGTGGCACCTCTTCGGCGCGGCCATCCCCTACCAGGACGTCCTCATCATCGTGGTGACCATCGTGGTCTTCGTGCTGATCCAGGGCATGCTCCAGCGCACGACCTTGGGGCGCCAGGTCCGGGCCGTGTCGTCCGACCGGGAAGCCGCTCTACTCCAGGGGATCCGGGCCGGGCGGCTGACCATGATCATGTTCGGTTTGTCGGCCGCAGTGGCCGGGCTCGGCGGCCTGCTCATCGCCCCGGTCCTCGGCGCCTCGCCAACGCTCGGGTTCACCCTGCTGCTGGGCTCGTTTGCCGCCGTCGTGCTCGGCGGCTTCGACCGTGTCGGTGGGGCAGTGGCCGCAGCGGTAGTGGTGGGCGTGGCTCAGCAACTGCTGGCCGGTTACGTCGCCCCCAACCTGAACGAGGCCTATCCGTTTATGATCTTGCTGGTGGCCCTGGTCTTGCGTCCCGAGGGACTCGTGAAAGCGACCGTCGGTGTCCGTTACTGAGAGCGGCTCGCCGCCACCGGCAAGCCCGCTGTCCAGCGCATCGGAAAAGCTGGCGGCACGGCTGGTCCGACCGGCGGTCTACTCCCGCCACCAGCTACGCACCTGGCTGGGCGTCGTCGTGCTGGCTGCACTGCTTCCCCTGGTGGTGACGAGCGGGTACGGCTACAACATCGCCATCAACTCCGGTCTGTTCGCCATCTTGGCTCTGGGCTTCTACTTCCAGTTCGCGCTGGCCGGCCAGTTCAGCTTCGCCACCCCGGCGTACTACGCGGTGGGGGCGTACACATCGGCATGGGTGTCGGCCAGCCACGGCTTCCTGCTCGGGTTCATCGTGGCCGTCGTGGTCACGGCGGTGCTGGGCGGCCTGACCAAGCTGCTGCTGGCCCGGTCACCGCTCATCCACTTTGCCATCGCCACCCTGGCCTTCAGCGGCCTGGTCATCATCATCTTGGAGAACTGGACGTCGTTCACCGGAGGAGACCAAGGGAAGTTCGGCATTCCCCCGGCCACCCTCTTCGGCTACCAGTTCGACACCCAGACCAAGCAGTACTACCTGATTGCTGCGGTGGCCCTCATCTGCACGGCGCTCCTTCTGCTCTTCGAGCGCTCCCCGGCCCAGCGCGACCTGACGTTCGTCCGCGATATGGGGCTCGTGGCCAAGACCTCGGGGCTCCGGGCCAGCTACCTCCAAGTGGTGGCCTTTGCCGCCGGCGCCGCCTACATGGGCGCCGCCGGCTCGCTGCTCGGTGCCACCACCGGCTTCGTCGATCTCAACTCGTTCTCCTCGGCCGCCTCGGTGAGCGTGGCCTTGCTGGTCCTGTTGATGGTGCTCCTCGGGGGCATCGGCATGGTGTGGGGGCCGATCATCGGTGCCATTGTGCTGACCGTGCTGCCACAGGTGCTGAGTAGCTGGCAGAACTACGAGCAGCTGGTGTACGCCCTCGCCATCCTCCTCGTTATCCTCGTCCTGCCCGGTGGCCTGACCTCGCTACCCACCGAGTTCCGGGCCCGGCGGGCCAAGCTCAGGCAGCGAGCCGGGCGGTGAGCGCGTTCTTGGAGTGCAAGGGCCTGACCGTCAGGTTCGGCGGCGTGGTGGCGGTGGACGACGTGTCCCTGTCGATCGAGGACGGGGGCGAAGTGGTCGGGCTCATCGGCCCCAACGGGTCGGGCAAGTCCACCTTCTTGAACGCCGTCTCCGGCTTGGTGCCGGCAAAGGGCCGGGTCGAGGTGGAAGGCAGATCGGTGGCGTTCGGCCGGCCCGGGGTCATGGCCCGCAACGGCGTGTTCCGCACCTATCAGACGCCCCAGGTGGACGCCGAGCTCACGTGCATCGAGAACACCCTGGTCACCTCCCCTGATCTGGCCATGCGCGGCCTGCTCGGCTCCTGGCCCCTCCGTCCCGCCATGTGGCGACGGGAAAAGGCGCGCTGGCAGGAGGCGGGCGAGGTCCTGGAACGGGTCGGGCTGCTCGACCGGGCCAATCGCCCGGCCGCGGGCCTTTCCTACGGCGAGCGACGCCGGCTCGAGATCGCCCGTGCCCTCATGGCCCGTCCGCGCCTGCTCCTCATGGACGAGCCGGCCGCCGGGCTGAACACCACCGAGACGGGACGCCTGGCCGACCTGTTGAGCGAGGTGACCTCGTCCGGGATCAGCCTGGTCCTCATCGAGCACAAGATCGCCTTCATCGAGCAGCTCTGTCATCGGATCATCGTGTTGGAGCTCGGCCATGAGATCGCCTCCGGGCCCCCCAAGGAAGTGTGGTTGGATCCAACAGTGATGAGGGCCTACCTGGGTGAGGCAGTATGACAACCGATGTCGGCATGACCACTGAGGCGGCGACGACCGGCAGCGCTTCGGCGGGCACCGCCGGTCGCCCTCTGCTCGAGGTGCGTGGCCTCACCGTGACCTACGGCACGCCCACCCCGGCGGTCGATCACATCGATCTCCAAGTCGGCGAGCGGGAGGCGGTTGCTCTCCTCGGAGCCAACGGGGCCGGAAAGACATCCACGTTGCGGGCCATCTCGGGGCTGATCTCCTCGACCGGTGCCGTGATCTTCGACGGCGAGGACCAGGCTCGCCGGCAACCCGAAGCCATTGCCCGCTCCGGCATCATCCACATCCCCGAAGGCCGCCGGCTCTTCGGGTCCCTCAGCGTCGAGGAGAACCTCCTGATCGGCGGCACGGCGCGGGGCGGGCGCGAACCCGTGTTCAGCCTCGACGACACGTACGATCTCTTTCCCCAGCTCACCGGCCTCCGACGCCGTGGAGGCTGGACGCTCTCCGGTGGCGAGCAGCAGATGGTGGCCATCGGCAGGGCCTTGCTGGCCTCACCCCGGGTCCTGCTGCTCGACGAGCCCTCGCTCGGTCTGGCGCCGCTGGTGGTGGAGTCGGTGTTCAAGGCGCTGCACTCCATCGCCCACCGGGTGGCCATGGTCCTAGTCGAGCAGAACGCCGGGCTGGCGCTCGATCTCTGTGGACGGGCCTACGTCCTGGCCACGGGCCGGGTGGCGGTGTCGGGCACCCACGCCGAGCTTCCCTCCCGCGAGGACCTATTGGCCACGTACCTGGCCGACTAGCAGGTGTCGGTCGGTTGACCGGATAGAAGGCGTGCGTTGTGCCCGCCTTCGTCGATGTTGTACAGAGGAGCAGTCATGAGCACCTTGTTCGGAGCGCTCGCCCAGTGGGCGGAGGCACAGCCTGACGCGCTGGCCCTCATCACCGAGACCGACGGCACCCGGACCTACGCCGAGCTGGTGCACAATGCCGCCGCCATCGGCGGCGCCCTCTACGGCGAACTGGACGTCTCCCCGGGGGCCACGGTCACCCTGTTGGCCGCCAACAGTCCCCAATGGGTCGAGACGTATCTTGGTGTGGGCGCCGCCGGGCTCCGGTGCGTATCCGGAAATCCCGAGTGGACCGACTCAGAGATCTCCTTCATCCTGGAGCACTCGGAGTCGAGCGCCGTCATCTGTGACAGCGAGCTGGCCGAACGGGTGGTGGCCTTGAAACGGGATCTGCCCGGCCTTCGCCATGTGATCGCCATCGCCGACCCCGGTGAGCCGGCAGGCGCGGGGTCCGTGTCCTATGCCGCCCTCATCGAGGGCGCGCCGGAAGACCCAAGCAAAACCCTCCCGACCGAGGACTTCGAGTTCGCCGAGCACATCATGTACACCTCGGGGACGACGACCGGGCGCCCCAAGGCGGTCATCAACCAGGTGACCGACCAGCCCGGGATCGACTACGAGGAGATGTTCGGGATCACCTCCAAGGACCGGGGCATCGTGGTCACCCCGTTCTTCCACGGCAACGGCATGGGCGGGCTCATGGTGGCCCTGATCTACGGGGCCAGCGTGGTCTTCCCTCGTCGCTTTTCCGGCACCCGCTTCTGGAAGCTGGTCGACCTGTACCGACCGACCTTCCTGTTCACCCTCTCGCCCATCGTGAACATCCTCCTCGGTCGACCCGAGAGCCTCCACGAGAAGCGCCACAATCTCCGGGTCATGATCGCTCTGGGGGCGTCGCGGACCGCACCCATCATCGAAGAGCGATTCGGAGCTCCTGTCATCGACTGGTACGGCATGACCGAAGCGGGCATGGGCACCTACACCCGGCTCGACGAAGCCCGGAAGCCGGGTTCGGCCGGCCGCCGGTTCCCCGACTCCACCATGACCATCCTGCGAGTGGACGGGACCGTCGCCGCCCCCGGCGAGGAGGGCGAGGTGGTGTTCGGCCGGGGCACGATCTCCTTCGACGGTTACCTCAAAGACGACGAGGCCACCGCGGCCGTCATCGACGCCGAGTGGTTCCACACCGGTGACCTCGGCTACTTCGACGACGAGGGCTACTTCTTCTTCGTCGACCGGAAGAAGGACATCGTCCGCCGCGGGGGCGAGAACATCTCGTCGATCGAGATCGAAGCGGTGATGCGGCTGCACCCCCATGTTGCCGACGCCGCCATCTTGGGAAAGCCCGATGCGGTGCTGGGTGAGCGGGTGGTGGCCTTCGTCGTGCCCGCCGACGAGCATCCCGATCCGGACATCCCAGCCATCCAGAGCTACGTGGGCGAGCATCTGGCCAAGTTCAAGGTGCCCGAGGAGATCTTCCTGGTCGACGAGCTCCCTCGGACGTCCACGGGCAAGATCATCAAGGCCAAACTGCGGCCCCAGATACCGACGGAAGGCGCGAGCAGATGACGGTGGCGCGGGCGGACGAGGAGTGGAAGCTCCGGATTGGTGGGGATTGGGTCACGCCCAAAGCGGGCACCTACTCGATCGTCAATCCGGCCACCGAGGAGGTGGTGGGCGAGGCGCCCGAGGCCTCGCTGGAGGACACGGCCGATGCCATAGGCGCGGCCAAGGAAGCGTTCGGTCCGTGGTCGCAGACGTCGCGCTACGAGCGTGCGGCCCTGTTGCGGGCGGCGGCCGAGCTGTGGCGGGAGCGAGAGGCCGACATCGTGCCCCTCGTCCAGGCCGAGACCGGCGCCATCCAAGCGGTGGCCGCCGGGGCCCAGGTCCCCGGATGCGGTGCCCGCCTGTTCGAGAATGCCGAGCTGGCCCTGCGCAACTGGGACATTCCCCTGCTGCCCAATGAGAGCCCGACCTCGCCGTTGGCCCCGGGCGCCCTGATGGGGGCCATGGCCGCCCGTCAGCCGGTGGGCGTGGTCGGATGCATCACCCCCTACAACTTCCCCCTGACCAACACCGCGGGCAAGATCGGCCCGGCGCTGGCCATGGGGAACACCGTCATCATCAAGCCCGCCCCCCAGGATCCTCTGGGCAGCATCGAGCTGGTGCGGGTGCTCGACGAGGTCGGTTTTCCGCCCGGGGTGGTGAACCTGTTGACCGGGTCGAGCCCTGAGGTCGGCGCGGCGCTCGTGGACTCGCCCGAGGTGGACATGATCAGCTTCACCGGCAGCACCGTGGTGGGAGCGAAGATCTTCGAAGCCGGGGGCAAGACCATGAAGCGGTTGCTCATGGAGCTGGGAGGGAAGGGGGCAGCGCTGGTGCTGGCCGACGCCGACATCCCCGGGGCCATACGCAACATCATGAGCGTGTGGGCCTTCCACTCCGGTCAGATCTGCACCGCCCCGACCCGGGTCATCGCCCACCGATCTGTCTATCAGGAACTGGTGGACGGATTGGCCGTGGCGGCCGGCATGTTGACAACGGGTGACCCGCTCGACCCGTCGACCGTGGTCGGCCCGGTGATCTCGGGCGCGCACCGTGATCGGGTCGAGTCCATGATCGCCTCGGGCCAGGACGAGGGTGCCCACATCGTGGTCGACGGCCGTCGACCCGGGCATCTCGACACCGGCTTCTTCGTCGCCCCCACCCTGTTGGCCGAATGCCGGAACGACATGTACGTGGTGCGCGAGGAAGTGTTCGGGCCGGTCATCGTGGTGGTGCCCTTCGACGACGAGGAGGAGGGGATCGCCATCTCCAACGACAGCTCGTACGGGCTCTACGACTACGTGTTCTCGACCGACACCTCCCGCGCCTACCGGGTAGCCCGCCGCCTCCGGGCCGGGAACGTGGGCATCAACACCACAGGACGAAATCCCTACACGCCCTTCGGTGGTTTCAAGATGAGCGGGGTCGGTCGGGACGGAACCCACTTCGGCATCGAGGCCTACAGCGAATTGCAGAGCATCGTCTGGCCGGCGTGAGGGCTTCCGAACCCGAGGTCAGTGGGGTGCGATGCGAAGACGTCGTCCCTGCGGCCGAGCGCTGGCCCCGAGGTACGATCGTTCGATCATCGTGGCCAGCGTGGGGGCCAGCCGATCTGGGTTGACCTGGGAGTGCCGCGAGGTCACGTAGTTGTAGGACCGGTCGATCAGGATGAACAGCAGCGCCGCTTGGACCTCGGGATGGACCCGGGACTCGGTCTTGGCCGCCATGATCGGGCTCAACAGCTCTTCGAAGAGGGCGTCGAAGGCCTTGGTCGCCTCTCCCGAGATGGTGGAATCGGGGACGGCGTCCCGTTCGAACCAGGCGCGGATGACGCCCCCGTGCGAATCGAGCAGGTCTCGCCAATGCTTCAACAGCTCGATGAGCTGGCCGCGCGCCTCTTTTCCCGGCGTCACCGAGGCAATGGCTCGGGTGGTCACCCGCATGTCGACGAAGCAGATCCGGCTCAATTCGGTGAAGAGGGCGTTCTTGCTCTTGAAGTAGCGGTAGAACGTGGCCCGGGAGGTGTTGGCCGCCTCGATGATGTCGTCGACGCGGGTCCCGGCGTACCCGGTCTCGGCGAAGACACGCTGGCCCGCCTCGAGTAACCGGTTGCGCAGATCATGGTCCTGTCGGGGCGGCGGCACAGAGGCGCCCGTGCCTTTTTCCGGACCCTCTTCCTTCCCCATCGGAGGAACACTATCCGAACGGCGTTCGCGGACGTCGCTATGACCAGGGAGAGAGGCGGTCTCTCGGCTTGGCGTGCAGTTGCCCATCGACGGGGGCGCGACGTCACGTAGGCAGGGCCGCCGCCCTCACCGGGTCAGCGGGATGACCTCGGCCCCGAACGCGCCGATCTGGTCGACCAGCTCGTCGGCGCTCCGGCTGCGCAGGCGGACCTGCAGGTGCGAGGCACCCACGGCCGCCCACTGGCGAAGCTGTTCGGCCAACTGACCCGGGGATCCCGAGACGGCGTGGGGCCCGAGGTCCCAATCAGGAGTGCCGACGTACATGGGCATGGCGAACCCTCCGATGGCGAAGGGCTGGGTCCGACCGAGCTCGGCCCGTCGCTGGCGGAGAAAGGCGATGGCCGACTCCATGCCTTCGGGGGGTGGGCCCTGGGGCAGCCAGCCGTCGCCTCGCTCCGCCGCTCGGCGCAATGCGGGACGGGAGGAGCCACCGACCCAGATGGGTAGGTGGGCCTGCGTAGGCCTCGGCGACAGCCCGACACCGTGCACCGACCAGCGATCGGTGTCGACATCGGGGAACTCGTCGTCGAAGGCCGCTCGGATGACGTCGACGGCGTCATCGGTGATGCGACCGCGCTCGGCAAAGGGGACGCCCAGGACTTCGAACTCGCCCTCGACGTGACCAGCGCCCACCCCGAGGATGACCCGTCCCCCCGAGAGATGGTCGAGGGTCATGAACGACTTGGCCGTGACCAGCGGGTGGCGGTACGCCGTGATGAACACGTGGGACAGCAGGCGGACATCGGTGGTGAGGGCGGCGAGCCAGCCGAGTGTGGCCACCGTGTCGTACCAGGCCGTCTGCATGGTCTCCGCCTTGTCCCGGGGAATGGCCACGTGATCGCAGACCGCGATATAGGAGAACCCCGCCCGGTCGGCGGCCTGGGCGATGGCGGCCAGCTCGTCCCGTCCGGCGCTGTCCTCCCAGGGTTCGCGGTAGAGCTTGGATCGCGACTGGATCGGCAGTTGCATGCCGAACCCGAGGGTCGGCTGGGACGTGACGGTCATGGTTCCCCCCAGGGGCTTATGTGTACGCCGATGGATTTCACGGCGTTTGATCGGTACTGGTTGATCGGTACTGGGTCGAAGGGTGGGGCACAGTGCCGGGGGAGCGGACGACCGGCACCCGGATATCCTTGCCGGCGGCGATCTCCAACCTCGCCTGGCAGCCCCCACGGCCCTCGATGACTCCGGCCTTCGCCGGTACGGGCAACATACACAACCTGACTGAAACGTTCCACGGAGTGGTGCTACGGCAGGGGCT
The DNA here is from genome assembly GCA_963781305.1 of uncultured Acidimicrobiaceae bacterium. Classification (GTDB taxonomy): domain Bacteria; phylum Actinomycetota; class Acidimicrobiia; order Acidimicrobiales; family RAAP-2; genus DASXMT01. The sequence continues at coordinate 636,089 of CAWAFL010000001.1, read as the reverse complement.
ATCAGCAGTGCTGCTGCCTCCGATGTTGAACATCTGGGGCCCGAATGGTGGACCGGAGAACGAGCATTGTAGACGTATTTGTCAGTTTTGCTATGCTGGCGGCCAGCAATCAGAGGAGAAGACATGTTCGACCTCGGGCTCTCGAATGAGCAAGAGCAACTTCAGAGCGCATACCGCGGCTTGTTCGAACGTGAGTGCAGCACCGAAGTGGTTCGCTCCAGCGAGGAGACCGGCTTCTCCCCGGCGCTCTGGGCTCGAGTGGGCGAGCTCGGCGGCGTCGACATGTCCCTACCGGAGGCCGCGGGCGGGGCGGGCGGTCTCTTTCTCGACGCCGTCCTGGTGAGCGAGGTCATCGGCGCTTCTGTGGTTCCGGTGCCCCTGGCCGAGTCGGTGGCCGCCACCCGCCTGCTGGCCGCGTTGGACACCGACCCGGCCCGCCGGTTGCTGGCCGAGGTGCTGGCATCGGGCGAGCCGGTGACCCTGAGCCCGCGTCCGGCGGTCGAGGGCAGGCTCGGCTGGGTGCCCGCCGGTCTGGTAGCCGATGTGGTGCTGGCCCGCGATGGCGATCGCGTGATTGCCCAGCGGGGCGACGCCCCCACGCCTTTCCCCAACAACCTGGGCGCGCTGCCGGTGGCCGATCGCCGGGTGACCGCGGACGCCGTCGAACTGGCTGCCGGGCCAGAGGCTGCGGCCGCGTTTGCCGATGCCGTCCTCGAGTGGCACGGCCTGATCGCCGCGCAATCGGTCGGGGCCGGGAAGCGCGCGGTGGAAATCGGGGTGGCCTACACCACCGACCGGTACGCCTTCGGCGTCCCCATCGCCTCGTTCCAGACCATCGCCCACCGGCTGGCCGATGCCGCCACCGCCCTCGACGGAGCGCAACTGCTGGCCCGCAAGGCGGCCTGGGCCATCGATTCGCGGACCGACCGGTGGCGGCCGTTGGTCCAGATGGCCCTGGTAGGAGCGGACGAGGCAGCCCAGAAGGCCGTCGACGAGGTGCTCCACTTCCACGGCGGTTATGGGTTCATGCTCGAGTACGACATCCAGCTGTACTTCCGTCGCATCAAGGCGTGGTCTTTGCAAGTGGGTGACCGCCGCAAGGAGCTGGAGTCCGTGGCCGACCTGCTGTGGGGCCCGGCCCGGTCGCTGGCGACGGCATAGAGGAGAAGAGGACGACATGGATTTCGACCTGGGCGCCGACGCAGACGCCGTACGCAAGGAAGCGCGTGAGTTCCTGGCCGAGAACGTGAGCTCGGACATCCACGAGCGGATGGCCGAGACGGGCACGTACTACGACGCCGACTTCGCCCGGGCCCTGGGCGCCCGAGGGTGGATTGCCTCCGGGTGGCCGGTGGAGGAGGGGGGCGGCGGCCGGAACTGGCTCGAGCAGGTCGCGCTCAACCAGGAGCTGCGCCATGCCGATGCCCCGATGGACGCCATCGGCACCACCATGCTCATCGCGGCCACGCTCCGGATGTTCGGGACCCCCGAACAGAAGGAGGCGATCATGAAGCCGGCCGTGCGGGGCGAGGTGGTGATCGCCCTCGGCTACAGCGAGCCCGACTCGGGGTCCGACGCCGCCGCCGCCCGCACCCGGGCGGTGCGCGACGGCGATGAGTGGGTGATCGACGGCGAGAAGATGTTCACCACGCTGGCCCAGGTGGCCGACTACGTGTTCGTGTTGACGAGGACCAACCCCGATGCGAAGAAACACCGGGGTCTGACCACCTTCCTGGTGCCCACCACGTCGGCCGGTTTCTCCATCTCCGAGGTCAAGACGCTGGGGGGCGAGCGGACCAACATCACCACCTACGAGGGGGTCCGCATCCCCGACGCCCTGCGGGTGGGCGAGGTCGACCAGGGTTGGTCGGTGGCCTCGGCCGCCCTCGAGCTGGAGCATTCCGGCAGCTACGCCGGCGAGACGCTCGAGGTGCTGGCGGTGGCTGTCGAGCAGGCCTCCCAGCCCGACGCCGACGGCTCCCGGTTGATCGACGACCCCGGCGTCCGGACCCGGCTGGCCCAGGCGGCCGTCGAGGCCGAGATGTCCGATCTCCTGGGCATGCGCGCCGGCTGGATGCACCAGGTGGGCCAGCGGCCCCTGGTCGAGGGCTCGATGGCCAAGGTCTATTCCTCGGAGGCGTTCTCCCGGGCGACCAGCGAGATCCTCGATATCTTCGGCCCGGCGTCTCTCGAACGGGGCCGCGGGCTGGGCGACGAGACCCTGGGCAAGATCGAGCACGCCTACCGGCACAGCCAGGTGACCCGGATCTATGCCGGTACCAGCGAGATCCACCGGAGTATCATCGCCGAGGCCGGGTTGGGCCTCCCGCGAACCCGCGCCGGCGGTTGACGGGACCACGCCGGGCAAGGGTGGAACAACGACATATCGCGGAGGCCGCGTGACGAAGAACCTGGTGCCCGAGGCGGAGAGGTCGACCGAGTCGTCTGAGTCGTCCGAGTCCCCTGAATCCGGGCGCTGGAGCCTGACCGTGGCCAGCCGGACCACCCGCGCCCACGGTCGGCGGACCATTGCCAAATTGCTCGACGCAGCCGTGTCGGAGTTCGCCTCGTACGGTTACCACGGTGCCAGCATGGCCCGCATCGCCAAGCGGGCGGGAACGGCGCACGGCACCGTCTATCTGCACTTCGCCGACAAGGACGATCTGCTCTCGGCGGCCATGACCGACGTCAGCCGTGACCTCGAACCGGCACTCGGTGCGGTGCCTCCCTTCGAACCCGGCGAAGAGGGACTGGCCGCCCTCAACGAGTGGCTGAAAGTCGTGTGCCAGAAGCTACAGGCCCACGGGGCCCTGCTCCAGGCGGTGAGCGAGGCGCTCCAGGCCGGAACCCACACCAGGGTCAGCACCGATTCGCTGCGCCGACTGGCCAAGAACACGGCTTTGATCGCCGATCGGGTGCGGGCCACCGGGGCCAGCGACGTCGATCCCCAGATCGCCGCCCTGGCCATCTACGCCCTCATCGAAGGAGCGAACCGCACCATGTCCCGGGGTCAGCTGCTGGTGAGCAGCGACGAGCTGGCCATCGGCCTGGCCGAGTTCATCCAGCGGTCGCTGTTCGGAGCCGAGAACCCCGAGCTACGAGCCCCCGCGTAGATCGACGTTGGGGACCGCCTGGGCCACCAGATCGGGAAGGATGGCGGTGAGCTCCTCGGGCTCCCAGCGGGCACCCTTGTCGACCGTCGGACCCTCGTGCCAGCCCTCGAGGACGCTGATGCGACCGCCGCTAACGTTGAACACCCGTCCGGTCACCCCGGCCGAGTAGGGGCTGGCCAACCAGGCCACCAGGGGGGCCACGTTCTCCGGTGCGAAGGTGTCGAAGTCGTCGGTCGCCGCCGCGGTCATCCGCTCCTGGCCGCCCGGCGTGATCATCCGGGTCCTGGCGGCCGGCGAGATGGCGTTGACGGTGATCCCGTAGCGGTCGAACTCGAGGGAGGCGATGATGGTGAAAGCAGCGATGGCCGCCTTGGCTGCGCCGTAATTGCTCTGTCCGATGTTGCCGAAGAGCCCCGACACCGACGAGGTGTTGATCACCCGGGCACTGTTCTCCTGTCCGGCCTTGGCTCGCTCCCGCCAATGACGGGCTGCCGTCCGGGTGGTGAGGAACGTGCTCCGCAGGTGCACGGCCAGCACGGCATCCCAGTCCTCCTCCGACAGGTTCACGATGACCCGGTCCCGGAGGATGCCGGCGTTGTTGACGACGATGTGGATGTCGCCGTAGGTGTCGATGGCCGTCTGGACCAGCCTTGCCGCGCCCTCCGGGGTCGACACGTCGTCGCCGTTGACCACGGCCTGGCCGCCGTTGGCCACGATCTCGTCGACCACCTGCTGGGCGGCGGAGACCGACGCCCCTTTACCGTCGACCTCGCCGCCGAGGTCATTGACCACGACCTGGGCCCCCTGGCGGGCCAGCTCGAGGGCATGTCCCCGGCCGATGCCCCGTCCTGCGCCGGTGACCACGGCCACCCGGCCTTCACAGATCTGTGCCACTGCTGCTCTCCTCTGCTGGTTCGAACACCGCGATGGCGCGGCCGTCCTCGATGGGGTCCCAGGACAGGCGGACCCGTTGCCCTATCGCCACGCCCAACGGTTCGGTGTTGACGATGTTGGTCATGAACCGGACACCCTCGTCCAGCTCAACCAGGGCCACCGCGTAGGGAACCTGGTCCTTGAATTCCGGGAGGGCGGCGTTGTGCTGGACGCTGACCGCGTACACCGTGCCCCGGCCCGAGGCCTCCCGCCACTCGATATCGCTGCTCAGGCAGCCCGGACAGGCGGCGCGCGGATACCAGAACGGACGCTCGCACCTCGTGCACCAGGGAAGGACGAGTTGTCGCGAGCGGGTGGCCTCCCAGTAGGGACCGGCCTCGATCGACTCCAGCTGGGTGGGTCGGGTCACAACGTGGCCTCCGTTCCGAGGATGACGGTCGACGTGGCCGAGAGCACGCCGCCCACGCCGTGGGCGATGGCCACGTCGACATCGGGGACTTGGCGGGGGCCGGCCGCCCCTTGGATCTGGCGGGTGGCCTCCACCAGGAGGAACATCCCGAACATCCCGGGATGGGTGTAGGACAGGCCACCGCCGGAGGTCTGAGCGGGGAACGAGCCACCGGGCCCGAGCTTGCCGTCGGCCACGAAGGGTCCCCCGTCGCCCTTGGGGCAAAAGCCCAGGTCCTCCAAGGCCAACAGCACGGTGATGGTGAACGAGTCGTAGAGCTCGGCCACGTCCACGTCGCCAGCCGACACGCCGGCCAGCTCAAAGGCCTTCGGGCCCGAGACCGACCCGGCGGTGACGGTGAGGTCGGGCATCTGGGAGATCATCTGGTGGCTGTGGGCGGTGGCCGCGCCGAGGACGAACGCCGGGGGTGCTTGGAGGTCGCGGGCCCGTTCGGCGCTGGTCAACACCACTGCTCCGGCGCCGTCGGTGACCAGGCAGCAATCGAAGCGGTGGAGGGGGGAGGCCACCATCGGCGAAGTGACCACGTCCTCGACCGAGAGAGGCCCCCGGTAACGGGCCTTGGGATTGAGGGCGGCCCAGCGCCGGGTGTCCACCGCGATCTGGGCCAGCTGCTCCGACGTGGTGCCGTACATGGCCTGGTGGCGACTGGCGGCCAAGGCATAGGCACCGACGGGCGACTGCATGCCGAAGGGCATCTCCCACTCCAGCCGCGGGGCCACCACCCCGGCGGCGGCGGCGTCGGCCTGGCCGGCGGCCCCCGAGAAGGCCCGGCCGCCCCGCTTGGCCGTCGACCGGGGCAGGCTCACGTAGGAGACCACGACCACCTCGGCCAGACCGAGCTGAATGGCGGCGGCGGCGTGCTCGACATGGGCCTCGAAGCTCGACCCGCCGATCTGGGTGGTGTCAGTCCAGCGAGCTTGGACGCCCAGGTACTCGGCCAGCTCGACCGATGGCATGATCAACCCACCGATGCACGAGGCCACGCCGTCGACGTCGGCGATGGTCAGCCCCGCGCCCTCCAGAGCCTCGGCGATCACCGCCGTCTCGATGGCCCGGGGCGTGCCGTCGAGCTCGCCGGTGGGGGAGACCATGTCGGCCGCGCCGACGATGGCTGCCGCCCCCCGTTTCCACTCATGACCAGGCATGCAGTCGGTCCTCCCCGCGAACGTCATACGATCGGTCGCTACACTATCCACTACCTGATAGGCATGTCTCATCCGGCGGCGAATCACGGGTCGGCACGGGCCGTCGGCTGGCGGCCGGCTGGCCCGCCGGGGGACGAGGGTGGGGAGATCGGTGCGAGGAATGGGGTCGACGGCATGAGCGCAGGACCGTACGAGGTGTTGTTGGTCGAGGTGGACGCGGGGGTGGCCGTGGTCACCTTGAACCGCCCCGAGCAGCTGAACGCCTTCACGCCGCGCATGGGGCTCGAGCTGGGCCATGCCCTGGTGACGTTGGACGCCGACGAGTCGGTGCGGGCCATCGTCCTCACCGGCGCGGGCCGGGCCTTCTGCGCCGGCGCTGCCCTCGACCCGGCGAGCTCGACGTTCAACGGCCTCAACGACGAGCCGGAGCTGCCCGGGCCGCCCATGTCCTCCCTCTCGCCGTGGACCATGGCGACGCCGATCCTGGCCGCCGTCAACGGCCACGCCGTCGGGCTGGGGTTGACCTATGCCATGCAGTGCGACATCCGCATTGTCGCCGAAGAGGCCAAGCTCGGCTTCGTCTTCACCCGCCGCGGTGTGCTGCCCGAGGCCAACTCCCTCTGGTCCTTGAGCCGGGCCATCGGAACCTCCCGTTCCCTCGAGCTGTTGCTGACCGGCCGCACCTTCCTCGGTGCCGAGGCAGCCGAGCTGGGCCTTGCGTCGCGCGCCCTGCCCGCCGCCGAGGTACTGCCGGCCACCCTCGACATCGCTCGTGACATCGCCGCAAATACCGCGCCCGAGTCGGTCGCCCTGACCAAGCAGCTGTTCTACGAGTACCTGACCACCGGCGACCGGGATGCGGCCCGGGCCGAAGAGCGGGAGGCATTCCAGTACCTGGTGGGACGGCCCGACGGCAAGGAGGGCTCGCTGTCCTTCCTGGAACGGCGGGCACCGCAGTGGACCGGGTCCAAACACGTCAACCGGGAGGAGATCGGATGACCGCAGCGGGAAAGACGGTGGTGGTCACCGGAGCCGGTCACGGGATCGGCCGGGCGACGGCACGGCGGTTCGCGGCCGACGGTGCCCAGCTCGTCCTGGGCGACTTCAACGAGGACACGCTGGCCGAGGCGGCCGAGGAAACCCGGTCGGCGGGAGCCACCGTGCTCCCGGTCCTGTTCGACCAACGATCGAGCACCGATGCCACATCACTGATCGACGCGGCCATCGAACGCTTCGGCCGTCTCGACGTGCTGGCCACGGTGGCCGGCATCTACCCGTTCGCGGCGGCGGGCGACACTTCCGACGAGCTCTGGGCCGACGTGCTGGCCACCAACCTGACCGGCGTATTCTTCTGCTGCCGGGCGGCGCTGCCGGCCATGGTGGCCGCCGGCGGCGGTTGCATCGTCACCATCTCCTCGGGCACGGCCGAGATCCCCTACGCGGGGATGGCGGCCTACTCGGCCAGCAAGGGTGGCATCGAGTCCCTCAGCCGGGTGCTGGCCAAGGAGGGCGCGCCGACGGTGCGGGTCAACACGGTTGCCCCCGGTCCCACCGAGACCTGGCCGCACGAGTCCGACGACACCGTCGATGATCCGCTCGCCGCGGCAGCCAGGATCATCGATGGCGTGCCGCTGGCCCGCTGGGGCCGACCCGAGGAGATCGCCGACGCCATCGCCTTTCTGGCCTCCGACAGGGCCTCGTTCATCACCGGCCAGGTCATCAGGGTCAACGGCGGCAACCACATGGCGTGAGCGTCGGCGCGCCGATCTCATACGAAAGTGTCAGCTAGCCGAAGCATTGCCCGACTCGGTCGGCCCGTGGCCAGAAATCCCCTGCCCGGGAAACAACCCTGGACGCCGCGCCCGGTGGACCCGCTGCGGCTGACCGGCAGTGGCGTCCTCGTTCTCTGACAAAGTAGTCTCGGCGAAAGTCACAGCAGGCGTCGACCGCGTAGGGGGGCCATGTCGCTGAACATCGGCAAGATGTTCCATATCGTCCACGTCGCCGAGGCACTCCGTCCTCTGGACGCCTGGTACGACGACGTGTTCGTCCCGCGCCGGGGGATCATGGACGACGACTACCTCGCCCTCGAGATGCGGGAGGGATCGCTCCTGGCGATCGGCGACACCGTCATCGAGACCATGGCCCCGTCTCGTGATCCCGGCTCCGAGGTCCTGCCCGTGGGGAAGTTCTTCGCCCGCTTCGGCCGGCATCTCCATTCGTTGGCCTGGTACACCGACGACGTGGGTGCGGTCTGGGAGCACCTGGTCGATCACGGCATTCGGGTGATCCATCACGCGCCCACCGACCGGCCCGACGAGGGCGACATCTACACCCATCCCAAGGACACGCTCACCCAACTGGAGTTCTTCCAGCCACCCGCGGCCACGGGCGGCCCGCCCGACCCGCGGTTCGATCCAACGTGGCCCGAGCAGTGGGCCGCTTCGGCCAACCCGCTGGGGGTGCAGCGTCTGGCCTATGCGACGGTGGTGAGCCGGGACATGGACCGGGCCACCTCGATCTTCGTCGACGTGCTCGGAGGAACGATCATCGACGAGGGATCCTCGGCGTTGACCGGTACGGTGAACACCTACGTGGCCGTCGGCCCCGAGACGGTCGTCGAGCTGGCCGTGCCCCTCGACGGGGAGTCGCTGGCTGGGGGCGATCTGGCCGCGCTGGGGGAGTCCTGTCACGCGCTGGCCTTCAGCGTCGGGGACCTGGCTCAGGTGGCCGACCACCTGGAGGCCAAGGGCATCACCATCCTGGCCCGGGACGACACGACGATCCTGGCCGACCCGGCCGGTACATTCGGCGCCCCGTTCCGGTTCACCACGCGGGCCGTTCCCGGTGACCCGAGGGACCGATCGGTATGACCGAGCCCTTGGTGACCACCTACATCTCCGCGGTCATGGCCGATGCCGTGGGGACCGAGCTCAGCCGCCAGGTCTCGTACCCGATATCCGAATCGGACATCCGCAAGTGGGCCATCGCCGTCTACTACCCCGAGCCGCCGCCCCGACTGTTCTGGGACGCGGACTTCGCCGCCACCACCGTGCACCGCGGCTTGGTGGCCCCCGAGGACTTCAACCCGTTCGCATGGATGGCGGCCGGAGGCGGTGGCGTGCAGGGCTCCCGGGCCAATGACCCCCAAGCGACGGAAAAGACCCTGGGCGTCGACCCTCCGGCCGTTGGGTTCCAGGTCAACGGGGGAATCTCCATGACCTACGGCGAGCGGATGCGCCCGGGCGATGTCGTCACCTCGGTTTCCAAGCTGGGGGGATACCACGAGCGCACCGGTCGTTTGGGGCTCATGCTGTTCACCACGCTCGATACCACGTGGACGAACCAACACGGCTCCATGGTCCGGCGGTCACAGGGAACGGTCATCCGCTACTGATGACGAACCAGGCGAGGTCCCACCATGGAGTCGACTCATGACTGAAGACGGGCCGGAGACCCGGGCGCTCGGGCTGTCGGTCGGTGAGGAGATCCCGCCGTTCGTGCGCACCACCGGATTCGCCCAGTGGAATCGGTATGCGGCCGTCAACGACGAGTTCGTGCCCATACACATGGACGACGCCGCCGGCCAGGAGGCCGGGTACCCCTCGGCCATCGGCATGGGCAACCTGCAATGGGCCTTCTTGCACAACGTGCTCCGGGAGTGGATGGGCGACGACGGTCGGATCGAACAGGTCGCCTGCCAATTCCGATCGCCGAACCTGAAGGACCAGACGGTGTCCGCCCGCGGACGGATCGAGTCCATCCACCCCGACGCCGACCGCGTGGTGGTCGAGTTGGCGGTGTGGACCGAGGTGGACGGGGGCGACCCGTTGGCGCCGGGAACGGCGATCGTCTCGTTGCCCAACCAGAGCACCAGCGTTCGATGACCCCTGACACACGACGAGAGGAGTAACCCCATGGATGAGTATCCGGTCCAGATCGGGAGCATGCTGTTCACGATGGTGGATCCCAATCCGGGATTCGAGGTCGCCTACAACCGGTGGTACGAGCGAGACCACTTCTACGCCGGCTGCATGATCGGCCCCTGGCTGTTCGCCGGTGGCCGCTGGGTGGCACCCCGACCGCTGAAGGACCTGCGCTTCCCGGCGAAGAGCCCGTTTGCCGAGCCGGTCGACGCAGGTTCCTACCTGTCCACCTACTGGATCCACAAGGACCACGTCGAAGAGCACCTGGAGTGGGCCGGGGAGCAGGTGGTGTGGCTCTACGCCAACGGCAGGGGCTTCAACGAGCGGACCCACGCCCACACCAGCATCTACGACCTGGTCTCGGTGAAGTACGCCGACGACGACGGCGTGCCGTTGGAGCTGTCGCTCGACCATCACTTCCCCGGGCTGGGTGTCCTCGTCACCGAGCCGGCCGAGGGCGTCAGCGCCGCCGACCACCTGGCCTGGCTGGAGACCAACGCCGTGCCCGGCCTGTTGGCCCCCACCGGCATCAGCAACTGGTCGGCGTGGACCAAGCATCCGGCCCCGGCCGATCGGGAGAGTCAGTCACCCATGAAGCTGGGCACCGACGGCGGCCAGGACGACCGGTTCGTCCAGTTGGTGTTCATCGAGGCCGACCCAACGACCACGTGGGACGCCTTCCGGGCCTACGGCGAGACCGTCGATGACGGAGGGGTGGCCCGGCTGACCTTCGCCGCGCCCTTCTTCGGCACCAACGTGGGAACGGACGACTACACCGACCAGCTCTGAGCGCGCCGCGCTCCGTCTGGAGCCGGCCTGATCAATGGAGAAGGCCCCCCGAGCAGTGGTCGGGGGGCCTTCTCGTACTACTGGGCTACTCGTACTACTGGAGGTGTACCCGATCAGGCGTCGACGGTCAGGCCCATGAGCGACAGCATGTTCCCGCCCATGACCTTCCGGAGATCCTCGTCGGGAAGACCTTCGAGCTCGTCCACATAGGTGATCGGGTCCGACATGCCTTCCACGTGGGGGAAGTCCGAACCGAACAGCACGTGATCGGCGCCGAGCAATTTCACCAGGCCGACCGGGTCCTCCTCGTGGAAGGGATGGACGTACAGGTTCCGCTTGAAGGCCACGATCGGGTCCTCGGGGAAGGCCTGGGGCATCTTGTTGTAGGCATCCTCCAGCTCGTGGAGCAGGGGACGGACCCAGCTGCTGCCGTTCTCGATGAGTGCGATCCGAAGCTCGGGATGCCTGGTCAGCGCGCCGTGGCAGACGAGGGCGGTCACCGCGTCCCTGATGGCCCGGTCGTGGGTGGCCACCATGGAGAAGGGTTGGATCTTGAAGGCGAGCATCTCGCCGGAGGTGCCCTCCCACTCGTTGGCGTACTGGTTGTAGCCGCTGTCCGAGGCGTGCATGGTCACCAGCACGTCGAGCTCGACCACCCGTTGCCAGAACGGGTCGAACTCCTCCAGGCCGAACGAGCGAGGTCCCTTGTATCCGGGAACTGGCGCCGGGCGGATCAGGATGGCCTTGGCGCCGCGCTCGACGACCCACTCGAGCTCGGCGATGGCCTTGTCCACCACCGGCAGCGTGATCACGGGAACGGGGAAGATCCGGTTCTCGTAGTTGAAGGTCCAGTGCTCGTGCATCCACTGGTTCAGGGCGTGGATGACCACATGGGTGAGGTCGGGATCGTCCTTCATCCGCTCTTCCACCAGGCTGGCCAGCGTGGGGAACATGGTGGCCCATTGGATGCCCTGCTCATCGAGGAGCTTGAGCCGGGCGGCCGGTTCGCGGAACGCAGGAGGAGCGTCGATACCCCGACCCAGGATCTCACGGTAGGACTTTCCCTCGGGGTTGCCGTGCTTGAAGTACTCCTCTTGGGCACCCGGCGCGCCCACCCGCTCGAAGGTGGGGTTGGGGATGTAGTCGCTGATCTGGCCCCGCACCACGATCTTGGTCCGGCCGTGCACGTCGACGTAGTCGATGGCGTTCTTGTAGCCATCGGGCAGGTACTTGGTCAGCGCCTCTCTGGTCTCGTACATGTGGTTGTCGGCGTCGAAGACAGGGAAGTCGAGGTCACGTGACGGCATGTGTTCTCCTAAATCGTGCACCGGAACGGTGCGCCATTGCGGCACGAGCTTGCGCCCGCGGTCACCGGTGCGCCTAACATGATAGAAGTGTCTCAGCGCAGATTCAATCGCAGCGAGGACCGGTGGGGGCCCGACCGCGAGCATGGTGCAGGGTCACTAGTGGCATTGTGGCCGATGGCGAAGGGGGATCCGTGCCTGAACTGGTGTTCCGTCACCTAGACGACGTCCCGTGGCAAGAGGTACGGGCGCAGATGCACGGCGATCGGCGGGTCGCGGTCCGCCTCAAGTTCTTGGAGATGGCCGATACCCGCTCGGTGATCTACACCGAGTACGACCCCGGACTGGTGCTCGAGGAGCACGGCCACAGCAGTGATCATGTGATCTTCGTGACCAAGGGGTCACTGCGCATCGGCGAGGTCGACTGCACGCCGGGGATGATGGTCCTCTTGGAACACGGCGCCACCTTCGGGCCCTTGGTCACCGGTCCGGATGGGGCACAGCTCATCGAGTTCTACACCGGGGACGTCACGCCGGTCCCGGCCGACCCTGAGGGGTACGAGCAACTGCTGGCCAGCGAGGGCATCATCCGGGTGCCCTCCGAACTGGAACAGGGCCACTAGCAGCGCGCCCGGCACCGGGTGCACCGGGATACTGGGCGAGCCGAACACGGGCGAGTAGAGAGAGCGAGAGGGAACCATGACATCACCGAAGACCGATGAGGGCAGCATCGACGGTGGGGGGTCGCCGGCGCCGGTGGCCCTGGTGACGGGGGCCAGCCGGGGCATCGGCAAGGCCATCGCCGTCCACTTGGCCGGGGCCGGCTTCGACGTCGCCGTGGCCGCTCGGACGATGGCCGACGGCGAGGCCCGCGAGCACTCGTCCACCGTGAAGCGGTCGGACACCCGCCCATTGCCGGGATCGGTGGCGTCAACCTCGGACCTGGTGGAGAAAGCCGGGCGCCGAGCCCTCCCCGTGTACCTCGACCTGTTGGACCGCGCCTCGCTGGGCGCCGCGGTCAGGACCGTCGAGGAACGGTGGGGCCGGATCGACGTCCTGGTAAACAACGGGCGCTACATCGGACCCGGCCACATGGATGCCTTCATCGACACCCCGACCGAGCTGCTGGACCACCACCTCGAGGCCAACGTCATGGCGCCGCTGGTGCTGACGAAACTGGTCCTCCCCGGCATGCTCGAGCGGGGATCGGGCATGGTGATCAACCTGACCTCCTCGTCCGGTCTCACCGACCCTCCCGCACCCGTCGGGTCCGGCGGGTGGGGCCTGGGATACGGGATGTCCAAGGGCGCCCTCCACCGGGTGGCCGGGGTCCTGGCCGCCGAACTGGGCGATCGGGGGATCTTGGCCTTCAACCTGGACCCCGGTTTCGTGGCCACCGAGCGCATGGCCCTGGACATGGGCGATTTCGGGTTCGACGCCAGCAGCGGGGCGCCACCAGACGTGATCGGGGCGGCTGCCGCCTGGCTGGCCACCTCCTCCGAAGCGCCCTCCCTGAACGGCGCCCACATTCAGGGCCAAGACGAGTGCCGGGAGCGCAACCTGCTCCCCGGGTGGCCGTGAACACCCTGGTGGAATCGGTAGACTCAATTGTCAGTTACTGGTAACCTGAGCGCATCGTCAGTTCCCACGGGTGAGGGCAACTTGTTGCTGCGCGGGACCCGTGGCTTCCCAGCTGACCGTTGCGACTCGGAGGTGTGATGCTCGATTACGTGATCAAAGGCGGAACCATCGTCGACGGCACGGGCGCCCCTCCCCGATCGGGCGACGTGGGCATTCGGGGGGACCGGATCGTGGCGGTGGGCGAAGTGGACGAACAGGCCAGAGAGACCATCGACGTCGACGGCCAGTTGGTCACTCCGGGGTTCGTCGACCCGCACACCCACTACGACGCCCAGCTCTACTGGGACGGCTACGCCACACCTTCGAGTAACCACGGCGTGACCTCGGTGATCGGGGGAAACTGCGGGTTCACCCTGGCCCCGCTGAAATCGGTCGATGCCGACTACACGAGGCGGATGATGGCCAAGGTGGAGGGGATGCCTCTCCAGGCTCTGGAGAACGGCGTCGATTGGAAGTGGGAGACCTTCGGCCAGTACCTGGACGGGCTCGAGGGCCGCATCGGGGTCAACGCCGGATTCCTGGTCGGGCACTGTGCCCTTCGCCGCTACGTGCTCGGACCCGACGCCGGCGAACGCCAGGGGACTGCCGACGAGGTGTCGGCCATGGTGGCTCTCTTGAACCAGTCCCTCGATGCCGGCGGTCTCGGCCTGTCGACCAGTCGTTCCTCGACCCACAACGACGGCGACAACAAGCCGGTGCCCAGCCGGGCCGCCTCCGAAGAAGAGCTGCTGACCCTGTGCCGGACGGTCGGTGAGCACCCCGGGACGACCTTGGAGGCCATCGTCGAGGGTTGCCTGCGCGGGTTCTCTGGCGACGAGATCGAGCTGATGGCGGCGATGAGCGCCCAGGCCAACCGCCCGCTCAACTGGAACGTCCTCTCGGTGCAGGCCTCGGAGACCGACAAGATCCACCAGCAGCTGCTGCCCTCGGAGCGGGCCCGCCAGGTGGGGGGCCGGGTCGTGGCCCTGACCATGCCCATCTTTGCCGACAACAACATGAGCCTGGGTACGTTCTGTGCCCTGTGGCTCATCCCCGGCTGGCATGACGTGCTGTCACTTCCCCTGGCCGAGAAGACGCAGAAGTTGAGGGACCCCGCGGTGCGGGCCGGGATGGTGGCCTCGGCTCAGGGCACGGTGTTCGAGCGCCTGGCCGACTTCTCCAACTACCGCATCGGTGACACCGTCGCCCCCGAGAACAGGAAGTACGAGGGGCGGCTGATCACCGACATCGCCCAGGAGCTGGGCGTCGACCCGGCCGACGCGCTGATCGACATCACTGCGGCCGACGAGTTCAAGACGGTGCTGTGGCCCCTGCCCACCGCCGACACCGCGGAGGACTGGGCCGTGCGCCGGGACCTGTGGGAGCGCCAGGATGTCATGCTCGGCGGCTCCGACGCCGGGGCCCACCTCGATCGGATGCTCGGGTCCCCCTACCCGACCCGGTTCCTGGGCGACACCCTGCGCGGCCGCAAGCTGGTTCCCCTGGAGCGTGCCGTCCAGCTCATGACCGACGTGCCCGCCCGGCTGTTCGGCCTGCGCGATCGGGGCCGGCTCGAGGTGGGAGGGTTCGCCGATGTGGGCATCTTCGACCCCGACATCGTCGACAGCGGCCCGGCCAAACGGGTCTTCGACCTGCCCGGGGACAGCCTGCGCCTGACGTCGAAGTCGATCGGGGTCTCCCGGGTCTTCGTGAACGGGACCCCGACCATCGAGAACGGTGAGTCGACCGGGGCGCTGGGGGGAACGGTCCTGCGCTCGGGCCGAAACACCGATACGGTCGCCACGCACTGAGCCATGCGGGCAACATAGAGGGACATGACACGCTCGATCTGGAACCTCGACAGAGGGACACGAGAGGACACACCATGACAGAAGTACCGCGGATCATCTCGGTGGACGACCACGTCGTCGAGCCTCCGGACCTGTGGTCCTCGCGGCTGCCGGCCAAGTACCAGGACCGTGGACCGCGCATCAAGCGCCAGAAGATCACGCTGGGTGGTCCGACCACCGGTGGCGGCGGGATGACCTGGGTCGAGGACACCGAGAACGGTGTCTGGTCGGACGTCTGGTACTACGACGACCTGGTGTCACCGCTGATGATGCTGTCGGCCGCCGTCGGATTCGACGAGGTCGGCTTCAACCTGACCACCTTCGATGAGATCCGCAAGGGGGCATGGGACAAGCACGAGCGGCTGGCCGACATGGCCGCCAACCACGTCGACGCGGCCATCTGCTTCCCCAACACGCTCCCTCGCTTCTGCGGTCAGACCTTCTACGAACGTGAGGACAAAGAGCTCGCCCTCTTGTGCGTCAAGGCCTACAACGACTGGATGATCGACGAGTGGTCGGCCGGCGAAGGCAAGGGAAAGCTCATCCCTCTGACCATGATCCCGCTGTGGGATGCCAACCTCGCTGCCGACGAGGTTCGTCGCTGCGCGGCCAAGGGCAGCTTCGCAGTGACCTTCCCGGAGAACCCCCACCCGCTGGGCCTCCCTTCCATCCACGACAAGAACGAATTCTGGAAGCCGTTCTTCGAAGCGTGCGAGGAGACCGGCACAGTGGTGTGCATGCACATCGGCTCGTCGTCCAAGATGCCAAGCACCGCACCCGATGCCCCGTTCATCATCAGCTCCACGTTGACGTTCCAGAACGCCATGGGCTCCCTGTGCGATTACCTGTTCTCGGGCACCCTGGCCAAGTACCCCAAGCTGACCATCGCCTACTCCGAGGGCCAGGTGGGGTGGATGCCCTACATCCTCGAGCGGGCCGACAAGCTCTGGGAGGAGCGCAGCGACAACAGCTTCGGGACGTGGCTCCCCGAGCCGCCTTCCAGCTACATCGCCGGCCGCGTCTACGGCTGCATCTTCGACGATGCCACCGGGCTGCGGAACCGCGATGTCATCGGCATGGACCAGATCTGCTTCGAGACCGACTACCCGCACGCCGACTCGACGTTCCCGGTGTCCAAGGAAGTCCTGACCAAGATTTGCGCCGAGGCCGGACTGAACGACGAGGAGATCTACAAGCTCACGCGGGGCAATGCCATCAAGGCATTCGGCCTGGAGCGGTTCGGCATCACCAGCTGAGGCGTCCGGGCTGAGCCCGTGTAATCGAGCTGTTTTGTGGTCAGGACCGGGGCATGCCCAGGGCCGAGAGGGCCAGGATGTTCTTTTGGATCTGCGCCGATCCCCCGTAGACACTCACCGGACGGGACCGGAAGTAGCTCTCGAGGCGCTCCGGGCGGCGACCGGTCAGGGCGTCGGCCCCGGCGATGTCCATGGCCAGGTGTTGGAGGGTCTGCTCGGCATCGGCCCACAGCAGCTTGCCTACCGAGCCTTCAGGACCCGGCTCCCGGCCTGACACCCGCATCGACAGCTGTTCGACGACGTTGAGCCGCATGGCCTCGCCGCGGACGTAGGCCATGGCCAGTTCGCGGCGCACCTCGGGATCGTCGCCCACGCCCTTCTCGACGGCCAGGGCCTCGACCGTGCGCAGCGCCTTTTGGTACGTGGCGATGAACCCGATGTCGGCCGGCCCCCGCTCGTAGGTGACCGTGGTCATGGCCACCTTCCACCCCAGGCCGGGCGTGCCCAGCAGCTGGGACGCCGGAACCTGCACGTTGTCCCAGAAGACCTCGCACGTCTCGGGGTCCCCGTCGCTCAGCACGATGGGCCGTACTTCGATGCCCGGGGAGTGCATGTCCACCAGCAGACACGAGATGCCCTTGTGCTTGGGCACGTCCCGGTCGGTCCGCGCCAGCAGCAGGCACCAGTCGGCATACTGACCGCCGCTGGTCCACATCTTCTGACCGTTGACCACGTAGACGTCCCCGTCGAGGTCGGCCCGGGTCCGGAGCGAGGCCAGGTCGGACCCGGCCTCGGGCTCGCTGAACCCCTGGCACCAGGCCACGTCCCCGTTGAGCAGGGTGGGGAGGAACCGGGTCTTCTGCTCCTCGCTCCCGTAGGTGTAGATGGCTCGACCGAGGTAGTTGACCATGCCCGGGATCGGGGGGCTCGACGATCGGCCCGCCTCCTCGTTCAAGATGGCGTCGTAGATGGGGCTGAGGCCGCGGCCGCCGTACTCGACCGGCCAGGCCATCCCCATGTAGCCCGCCTCGTACAGGTTGCGGTGGAACTGGCGGTGCATCTTGTTCCGCTCGGTGTAGTCCTTGATCTCTGCGTAGTTCTTCGGCGCAGTGGCCTCGAGCCACGCGCGCAGTTCCTTCCGGAACGCCGCCTCTTCTGCTGTATCCCGATAGTCCATGTCAACGATCTCCCACGTGTGCGTTCATGATGAGTGACTTCCCAAACGAGCATCGGCGATGGCCGACAGCTGGAGCGCATCGTCTCCGAACAGAGCGCGGTCCAGGTACGTTCGACGGGCCACGAAGTGGGCGATGTGCTCCCAGGTCTGCCCGATCCCGCCGTAGACCTGCATGATGGTCTCGGCCACCGTCCGGGCTGTGATCCCGCTGTAGGCCTTGGCCGTGCGGGCTGCTATCAGGGCCTCGCCCGGATCGAGCTCGTCGACGGCCCAGGACGCGTACTTGACCGTACTGGCCGATGCCTCCACGGCCACAAGGGCTTCGGCGCAGAGGTGCTGGACGGCTTGGAACGATCCCACCGGCACGCCGTACTGCACGCGCTCTTTGGTGTAGGCCACCACCTGTTCGAGCCCTTGCTTCAGCGCGCCGACGATGTCGGCGCTGACCACGGTGAGGGCCAGGGCCAACCAGGAGTTGAATTGCCCGGCGGTAAGCGGTCCACCTGCCTCTTCGATCTGGTCGGCCGACGGCGCCCCGGGGGCTCGCCTGAGCACCCGGGTGAGATCGGCTGCTTCCACCGGTGCCCATGTGTCGCCCAACGCCACCCGGACAACGCCGGGGGCATCGGCCGCCCCGGTCAGGGCCAGGCCGTGGGTTGCCCCATCGGCGTCCCAGGCCAGGGCGCCAGCTAGCTCATCCGCCCGGGCCAGGCGGGACAGGTCCTCGGTCATCAGCAGGGCGCAGCGAGCACTGCCGTCGGTCAGCTCGGCCAACCACGCCTCCGGGGCGCCGGCGAGCGAGAGCAGCTCGGTGGCCAGCACGGCTGAGCCGGAGTAGGGGACGGGGGCGAGTGCGGCGCCCAGCGCCTCGACGACCAGCGCCACCTCGACACCCGATGCCGTCGGGTTCCCCTGGCCGTCCCGGGCCCGCAGCCCGAGCAGCCCTGCATCGGCCAGGGCGGCCCACCCCTTGGCCCGGTCGACCTTCTCCAGGTCGCTCGGATTGGTGAGCCCCATCGATTGGGCCAGCTGAGCGGCAATCTCCTGGAGCATCTCCTGCTCCTCGGTCAGCAGCGCAAGCACCGCAACCCCCTCTCCGCGCTCTCCGCGCAGTGTCGATCCACAGGTCTGTATCGTGCCCGGGAGGCGGCGTCATGCAAGCTGACGCGAGCATCCCGGACGCTTCCGGCCCGTTCTGAGCAGCATGTTATCGTGACCTTGTCGTGATGGACCAGCTGATAGTAGACAAGTGTGTCATGTACGGTTCGCCAGCCCGTCCGATCATCCCGGCATGAAAATCTCGCTGGGGTTGCCGACCCAACGAGTGGACAAGCTGGACGAGTTCGTGTCGGCCGAAGCGATCGCCGAGATGTCCTGCGCCGCCGAGTCGGCCGGGTTCGACGCGGTGTTCGTGACCGAGCATCCCTTTCCGGAGAAGGGATGGATGGACACCGGCGGGCACCACGCCCTCGACCCGTTCGTGGCTCTCTCCTTTGCCGCCGCTGCCACCACCACCATCCGGCTGCAGACCCACCTCTGCGTCTTGCCCTACCGGAACCCCTTTCTCACCGCCAAGGCCGTGGCCTCGCTCGACGTGTTGTCAGGCGGTCGGGTCATCCTGGGTGCGGGGACCGGCTACCTGGAGGCGGAGTTCGCCGCCCTGGGCGTGGACTTCGCCGAGCGCAACGACCTGACCGACGAGGCCATCGTGGCCATGAAGGCGGCCTGGTCGGGCGAGCCGCTGTCGCTTCCCGGCCGGCACTTCGAGGCCCACGACAACGTCGCCCTGCCCCGCCCGGTACAGAGCCCGCATCCCCCCATCTGGATCGGGGGCAACGCCAAGCGGGCCATCCGCCGAGCGGTGGAGCTGGCCGACGGCTGGGCGCCCATGCCCAACCCGGCCCAGACCGCGGCCCGCCGCCACTCTGCCGCCCTTGAGACGCTGGAGGACCTCAAGGTTCGCATCGACTACGCCGCCGGGCACGCCGAGACGGTGGGACGAACCGCGCCCTTGACCATCGCCTCGTCGTTGGGCGGGCTGGAGATGGACATCCCGTCCGACGGCGGGGCCACCGACGTCGACGATCTCCTGGTTGAGACGGCCGCCCAGCTGGCCGGGGTGGGCGTGACCTACCTCTACGGTGGGGTCATTCGTCCGGTGGACAGTCGTGCAGAGTTTCTCCGTGAGGTGGTACGCATGGGAGAAACGCTGGTGCCTCGGCTCACCGCTATCAAGACCGTCAGCCGCGTGGGTGTGGGCGGGGCAGCAACCTGACAGAGAGCGGCGGCCGGGGCTCAGACAGACGCCGACGCCACGAGCAGACGAGACCGAGGGGGATACCATGAGCGACACGACAGGTAAGGCAACGTCTGGCGACCAGAGCACGCGCTCCGCCATCGACCGGCTCTTGTCCCCGCAGTCGATCGTCATGATCGGTGCGTCCAACAAGGTGGCCAACATCGGCGGGCACGTCTTCGCCAACCTGGTTCGTGCCTTTGACGGCCCGGTCACGCCGGTGACGCCCAGGGACGAGACGGTGCAGGGCGTGGCGGCGTACAAGTCGGTGCTGGACCTGCCCGATCCCGTCGACCTCGCCGTGGTGGCCGTTCCCGCCCGCCATGTGCCCGGCGCCCTCCAAGAGTGCGCCGATCGGGGGGTCGGTGGCGCCGCCGTCATCACCGCCGGGTTCGCCGAGGCCGGCGAGGAAGGCATCGCCCTGCAGAACCAGATGACCGACGTGGTGGCCCGTACCGGCTTGCGGGTCATCGGGCCCAACTGCATGGGCTTCATGAACCTGTGGGGCGGCGTGATGGCCAACTTCGCTCTGCCCCCGACCGTCCCCCTACCCCCGCCGGGTCCCGTGGCTCTCGTGTCCCAGAGCGGGGGATTCGGTTCCTACATCACCACCAAGGCCATGCTGGCCGGCCTCAAGCTCGGCTGGTTCGTCAGCACCGGCAACGAGTCCGACGTCAACATCGCCGCCGTGCTCCGGTACCTGGTCGACCGCGATGAGACCAAGGTGTTGATGGTGTTCGCCGAGACGTTGCGTGATCCCGACGTCTTCATCGACGCCGCCAGCCGGGCGGCCGAGATGGACAAGCCGATCGTCCTGTTGAAGGCCGGTCGTTCCGATGCCGCGGCCAAAGCGGCCATGAGCCACACGGCGTCGATCGTCGGGTCGGCCGATGTGCTCGACGCCGTGTGCCGGCAGTACGGCGTCTTCGTCGTCTCCACCATGGAGGAGATGCTCGACCTCGGCACTATCTTCCAGGACGGACGCCGGGTCGCGTCCCGGGGCGTCGGCATCATGACCTCATCGGGTGGGGCCGGCGTGCTTCTGGCCGACGCCGCCTCGGCCCAGGGCCTCGAGGTGCCCGAGATCCCCGCCGACGAGCAGGAAGCCATGATGGCCCTGATGCCTGAGCCGTTCTACGGCAGCTTGACCAACCCGGTGGACACCACCGCCCAGGTGGTGGCCATGCCCGAGAGCTTCGCCAAGGTGCTCCACGCCGTGGGGGAGTCCAGGGTGGTCGACATGGTGGCCCCGGTCATCTGGGCTGTTCCCGGCCCGCAGACCGACTCGGTTATCGACTTCTACCGAGGAACCGACAAGCCGGTGGCCCTCACCTCCACCGCCTGGTTGGACGAGCTGCAAGTGGTGGGGATACCCACCTACACCGACCCCCATCGGGCCATGCACGCGTTGGGGGCGGTGGCCGACCTGTCCTTGCGAACGTTGGAGATCGTGGACCGGTCGTCGTGGCGCCCCGACCAGGCCCGCGCCGCCGGCGCCCGCGAGCTGTTGGGCCGACACGCCGGGCACCGCTCGCTGCTCGAGTCCACCAGCAAGGAGCTGCTCGCCCTCTACGGGATCCCCATCACCCAGGAAGTCCTGGTGCGAGAGCCCGACGAGGCGGTAGCCGCAGCCGAGAAGATCGGTGGACCGGTGGCCCTGAAGGTGATGTCCTACGACCTGCCCCACAAGACCGAGTACGGCGCCATCCGCCTCGGCCTCCGTGGCGCCGACGCCGTTCGGACCGGCTTCGAGGAGATGCTGGCCGAGGTGGCCACCAAGGCGCCGCAGTCTGCTCGCCAAGGCGTGCTGGTCCAGCAGATGGTCCCGGCCCGCTTCGAGCTCACCGCGGGCATCCATGACGACCCGGTGTTCGGTCCCACCGTGGTCCTGGGGCTGGGGGGCATCCTCATCGAGATCCTGAGCGAGACGGCCATGCTCCGGCCGCCGTTCACCTTCCAGACCGCGCAGCAGGCGCTGGCCGGGCTCCTCGGGGGGCGCCTGGTGGCCGGGGGACGCGGTCTGAGCGACACCGAGCAACAGGCGGTGGCCTCCATCATGGTGGCCCTGGGCGAGCTCGCCCTCGAAGTGCCCGAGGTGACCGAGGTCGACGTCAATCCCATCCGGGTGGCCGACGGTGCCGCCTGCGCGGCCGACGCCCTGGTGGTCGTGGGCCAGCACCCGTGAGCGCCGAGTCCGCCGAGCTGGCCGATGCCGTCCGGCGGGTCACCGACGAGCTGGCCCTGCAACGGGTCATGGTCAACTACGCCCGGGGGATCGACCGGCGCAACTGGGACCTGGTCCGGTCGTGTTTCACCGCCGACGCCTTCGTCCACGGGACCTCGTTCGAGGGCCCGCTCGATACGTATCTGGATATCCTCCGTCCCGGGGTGGAGCATTTCCCGGCCACCCAGCACTTCATCGGGAACCAACTCCGGGAGCTCAACGGGGATAGGGGGTTCACCGAGACCTACCTGATCGCCCGGCACTTCGCCGACGCCGCCGGCGAGGTGGACTCGCTCATCATCGGTGTCCGCTACGAGGACCAGCTGGTCCGCAGGGGCGAGGGCTGGGCCATCCAGCGGCGCGACGTGTTCACGGTCTGGAAGCGGGTGGGGGAACCGGTGCCCACCAGCTAGAGGGCGAGAGGCGGACGAGGCCGACTCCTCCGGCTCGGGCCGCCCGTTGTCAGCGGCTCGCCAACTCCGAGGTGCTCGGAGACGTCGCCTGCTCGCGTCGAGGTGGCGACGTGGCCTTGAGGCGTCGTTCAATGAGTGCGTCGACGCTGAATCGACCAGCACCAAAGACGGCGACGACCAGCGCCAGGACGGCGAGCGCAATGTTCAGCTGGTAGCCGGGAGGCGAAGTCGCCGAACTGATCCCGGTCGACCACGTGACGGTGATCATGGCCAACACCATGTCCCCGAACAGAGCGACACCCGCCAGTCGTGAGGCCAACCCTAGGGCCAGGGCGATGCCCCCCCCGAACTCGACTACGCCGCCCACGACGGCGAAGAGTCCGCCCGGGTGGATGTGGGCGGTGTTGGAGAAGTAGAGAGCGGTCTGGTGGATGCCGTGGGGGCCCGGACCACCGAACAAGCCGAAGAGCTTCCCGCCCCCGTAATAGATGAAGATCCAGGCCAGGGCGATGCGCACCGCGATCAGGGCACAGTCAGCCGGGAACGCCGCCGTACGAGAGCTGACCGCCAGGGCCAGCCACGCACGACCGGAGCGCCGATGCGTCTGGAGCGAAGCCGTTGCCATCAAGCCACTTCCCGTTCTTCGACGTTGTCTTCCTCGACACTGTCTGGTGCCGCGCTCTGCAAAGCGTAGTGGTTGCCGCGTGTCCTGCCCCGTGACGCTCCTTGTGCTTCTTGTGGAAGAGACGGACGCTTCGTCGGCCCGGCCAACGGGCGGAACGGCCCCCACATCTGAGCGGCGAACACCGAGAGCTGACGCGACGCGGGTCGTGCCTGTTCGACGATCAAGGGCCGGCCCGGCAGCCCGGTATCGGTTCTGACCGTCTCTTCGGTCGGCCACACCGCCCTATGGAAGATCTGGTCCCAGATGGTCAGGGTGAAGCCGAGGTTGACATCTTGTGGTCCGTCCAATTGATGGTGAATGCGGTGATAGTTCGGACTCACGATGATCCGTTCGAGAGGTCCGAAACCCAGGCGGGTGTTCGAGTGGGCGAACGCGACGATGGCGCCGTAGAAGGCGAGCAGGGTGATGGACAGCGACCCGTTGGCCAGAAGCACCAGTCCCGGTATCAGGGAAATCAGATAGGAAACGTGAATGAGGGGATGCGTGCGAAAGACGGTCAGCACGTTCATGTCCTCTTGCGAATGGTGAAGCTCGTGGAAGCGCCACAGCATTCTGATGCGGTGGTTGGCAACGTGTGCAAACCAGTTGCACCCGTCCACTGCCACCAGGAGCAGGACCAGCACACCCCAGTGAGGCAACGGACCCATCTTCGGCAGGACGACCCACGGCAGCAACCTGCGAAACACCTCGTCGAAGGAGAGGGTGAGTGCGGTCACCAGCGGCACCACAAGTGCCGCGTTGAATATGGTGAACAGCAGGTCGTGGCGGTAACCGCGGGCGAAGCGCGATCGCTGTTGTGCCGGCCATATCCGTTCGACAACGAGAAAGACCCCGATGAAGGCCAGGCTCAGCGGACCGATCGTGACCACCTGAAGACTGGTCAGCGACCCGACGAACGCTCCACCCCCCCAGCCACTGGACCAACCGATCCCCACGAGCACGGCTGCCACCGCCACGATCGAGCACGCAGGCAGGTAGACCCGGGACGACAGAGCCTTCCGTAGGCTCGTGGAGGTTTCTCGCTCCAGTGGTTGGGTCTCGGCGGACTGGGAGGGCGCAATTAGGACAGAGGACATGACCACCTCTCACCGGGCAACCCCGGCTTGAGACCCGGCACTAGAACGACACTCCCCCTGAACCGGCAGTGGACCCACTAGAGCCGGAGCCGGAGCCGGAGCTGGAGCCCGAACCGGACGATGTCGACTTCGCCGTCACCACGGCAGTCCATTTGCCGAACTTATCGGTCACATTCCCGTTCACCTGTCCCGCACTGGTGTCCCCTACGAAGTAGTAGAGGGGCTTACCGCCATAGGTCACCTGGAGGACGCCAGTACTGGTCGTTTTCGTGCCGAGCTTGGCCGCGTTCACGCCAGCTCCCGCCTGTGGCTTGGTCACACCCATCGGCAGCGTGACCGCGGGCCAGAACTTCAGACACGCAGCGTTGCAGGGCTTGCCCCCCTGCAGGGTGTAGACCGTCTTGCCGCTCACGAGGTACGTTCCCACCTTGGCATTTTTCGCTGTTGAGATGGTGGTGCCCGTGGCGGCATTGGCCACGCCAGCCACAGCCAACGATCCCGCCAGCCCGCCAACGGCAAAGGCGACGCCTGCGATTCGTATGACCCGGACCTTGCTCGTGCTTTTCATCGTGGGCTCTCCCTCGTTCTACTCGTAGTCCATGGTTCTCGAAAGTGTTCCCGATTACCCATGAACTACGGGCGAGCCCGGCGAAGAGATCGCTCCGAGAGCGATTTCTTGGAAAAATATTCTGCGACGGCCCGTTTGCGGTGCCTACGACCGGTGGGTCACCCCTTGAAGGGCTGATCGATCGGCGCTTCTTCAAATGTCGCTCGATCGACCATCTGCGACCGGTGGGTCACCGCTCGTGTCGCCCACATGGTCCGTTGCCATCGTCGTGCAACCCGGAGCGAGGGCTTGTCCCTCGTTCCAGTCGCTACCAACCTTCGATCTCG
This sequence comes from uncultured Acidimicrobiaceae bacterium, assembly GCA_963781305.1. GTDB lineage: Bacteria > Actinomycetota > Acidimicrobiia > Acidimicrobiales > RAAP-2 > DASXMT01. The sequence continues at coordinate 610,958 of CAWAFL010000001.1, read as the reverse complement.
GCAAGGTCCAGGTCGTCGACGACACCGAGGAGCTCCGCGACCCGATCGGGCGCGACGGGCAGCTGGGGGAGGCGTGGTGCGCCGCCCGGGTGGCCGAGGGCGTTGAGAACCGCCTTGGTGGCGCGGATCCCACCGGCACCGTAGAACGCCATCGACAACCGGAGCAGCTTCCCGTAGAGATCGGCCATGCGCTGCGCGTCATCGCGTCGATAGGCATCGATCACCCCGACGCACAGTGTGGGCGCGAGGTTTCCTTCCGAGCTGAGATAGCCGTTGGCCCCGAGCGAAAGGGCGGTGAGACCCAGCTGCGGACCTCCGACATGGATCTCGAGTCGGTCTCCCACTGCGTCGATCATGGCCGTCAGGTATCCGAGATCCTGGTGGCTGCAGTTGATGCCGATCAGATGGTCGAAGCGATCGGCGAACTCGGTCAACATCGGGACCGGGACCTGGTAGCCGACCGATTGATGGGTCGACAGCACGGCTGGCATGGTCGTGGCGCTGAGCACGTCGTCGAAGTAGCGGTGGATCTCGTTCTGGGTCGGACGATGGCCGTGTCCCTGGTCGAGGGAGTAGATCTGCACGGCATCGAGCCCTACTTCCGCCGCCATCTCGATGAACTCGATCATCTGAGCAGCGGTCCGGGGCTCGACCCCCATGGCCCGAACCGGAACGCGGCCCTTCAGCTCCTCGACGCTGATCTCCAGCAGACGTCGGGCCTCCGCGTCAGAGAGGACGTACCCCTCGCCACTCCCACCTCCTCCCACGTACACGCCGATGGCCGCCGCCGCCATCCGACGCAGATGACCACGGACGGCATCCTCGTCGAACGCACCGTCGTCGGTGAACGGCGTGATGGCGATGACATACGTGCTGGCCCGGTCGGGATCGACCCCGCCGCTGGTGTGAGCCAAGGGTCAGGCTTTCCCGGCACTTCCGAATTTGAACACCCGCTGCGCGTTCCCGGCCAGGATGGCGTGCCGCTCATCGGCGGGAACGCCCTCGAAGGTGGCGTTGATGGTCTTCCACGAATAGGGCCAATCGGTGGTGATGTGTGGGTAGTCGCTCGACCACAACATCCGGTCGACGCCGATGTGGTGGCGGCTCTGGACAGCGAAGGGATCGGTGATGAAGGCGGCCGGGAAGTACTCGTGCATGTACTCGCTGGGCATACGGGTCAGCTTCGAGTCCCGGAGCGACGCCTTGCGATGGCGCATGTAGTTGTCGTCGGCCTGGCTCTCGAAGTAGGGAATCCACCCACAGTCGACCTCGATGAACGGGACCCGGATATCGGGGAACCGGTCCAGGACGCCGCCGAAGATGAACTGGAGCATGCGGAGGGGGGCATCGTAGAAGTGCCCGGTGCCGGGCAGGGACTCTGCCCGCTGGCGCCCCATCTTGCCGCTCACCAGCCCGACGTGAATGGAGACCGGCATCCCCGACGCCTCGATGGCCTCCCATACCGCGTCGTCCTCGGGCTTGATCGACAGGTCGCCGTTCGGATACCGCTGCATGAGGAAGGAGACGAAGCCGGGCATCGATGACACCCGCTCGATCTCCTTCAGGCATCCCTCGACCCCCTGGTTGGGCAGCAGCGCCGTTCCACCCAGCCGCTCGGGGGCGGACCCGCAGAATTCGGACATGAAGTCGTTGTACGCCCGGATCATGTCGTGATGAAGGTCGGCGTCCTCGCAGCCGGCAACGTAGTTCCTCGGGTAGTTCGACCCGAAGATCAACTCGGCATCGACCCCGTCCTGTTCCATCTCGCTGACCCGGGCCAGTGGGTCGTAGCTTCCCGGGTTGATGTCCTCGTACCGGCACCACGGGCCCATGTCGGCGGGATCCCGCCCGGCGGTTGCCCCCCAGCTGAAGGGGAGGGACACGTCATAGCCGGGGAACACCCAGGCGTCCCCCTCGGGGAGGCTCTCCACCTTTGGGACCAGGTCCCGGTGCTTCGTGGCTACTCGGGACGTCCAGACATCACGGGGCTCATTGAGGTGACCGTCCGCGGATATGAGCTTGTACGACGCCGCATCGGCAGGCATGACCACCCCTCCTCGGGGCCTCTGCCCCTGGTGCAAGGTAGTCGACCAACTACCTCACAATCACTTATATGAATGCTATCTAACCATGGTCGACAGGGAGGAGTCAACCGGTCTCGGGTGGCGGTCGGGCCCGGCTGGGTCGTCTGTGCGGCCCGGGTCAGCGATCGGCCGTGAGCACCAACGCGGAGCCGTCCATCATGGCGCCCGACGTCACGACACAGACCTCGTGGGCGGGAGCCTGGCGAGTACCCCCACGCCCTTGGACCTGCAAGGCCGCTTCGGTCACCGTGTTCATTCCGTGGAGGTAGCCCTCGGACAGCAGCCCCCCGTGGGTATTGGTGGGCAGCGAGCCGCTCAGCCGGGTGTTGCCGCTTTGGACGAATGCCCCGGACTGGCCCCGCTCGACCAGGCCCAACCCCTCGAGCCCGATGAGCACGGTCGTGGAGAAGCAGTCGTAGATCTCGGCCAACTGCACATCTCCGGCCGAGATCCCGGCGCGGCCGAACAATCCCGCAGCGAGGTGTGAGGTGTAGTTCCGGCTGTAGTCGGACCAGAGCAGGTGGTCTCCGATATCCAGCCCGGGCCGCGGCCCGGCCCGGTAGGCCCCTGACGCGACGAGGACCGGCGGTTGACGGAGATCACGGGCCCGGTCGAGCGACGTGACCACCAACGCGCAGGCACCGTCCACCTCGACGGTGCAGTCGTCGGCTCGGAAGGGGTCCACGACCATGGGCGACGCCAGGTACTGGTCCAGGTCGAGGGGACGCCTCCTGACCGCCCGCTCGTTGGCCACGGCGTACTGGCGCTGGTTGAGCACCACCCCGGCCAGATCGGCTTCCCCCTGGCCGGTCTCGAAGAGAAACCTCTGGCCCCACATGGCCACGTACATGAGGTAGGCGTCGTAGCCGATGGGGTATCGGAACTGGCCGCCCATCCCGGCGAACTGCATGGTGCCCACCCGCGCTGCCGACCTGCCGTTCATAGCCCGGAACACGACGATGGCATCGGCAACGCCGGCCTCGACCAGATTGGCCGCCAGCCAGACCAGATAGCAGGGGGCCTGACCCCCAAGATCGAGGTCCAAGGCCACTTGCAACTCGGGAATGGCGAGGCACGTGGCCACGGCCTGACAGGGCACGGAGTCGTGCATGACCATGAAGCTGGCCATGCCGTCGACCTCGTCCGCCTCCAAGCCGGCGTCGTCAAGGGCGGTCGAGCACGCCTCGGCCGCCAGGTCCAGAACGGAGCGATCGGACTCCTTGGTGAACGCGGTATAGCCGACTCCGGCGATTGCTGCGGTCATGTTCTCCTCATCGCGACGACACCGGTGTGAAGACCAGCTCGGTCCACCCTTCATGGTCCACGAAGGTCCCAGCGACCGCCAGTCCAATGGTTGCCGACTCGTGCGGCTCGATCCGACCGAACATCCGGCAGCCGTCGTCGAGCTCGACTGTGGCCACCACGTAGGGCGGCTCGACCACGGGAGCATCGCTGAGGGAGCGATGGACCCGTACCCACGAGTACACCGTGCCCGTGCCGGAGACGACCCGGTTGACCAGCCGACGTCCGCCGCACCGTGGGCAGCTGGGGAGATGGGGGAAGAAGTCGCTTTCACAGTCCACGCAACGGGCCACGACGACCTCCCGGCGTCGCAGGCCTTCCCAAAAGGCGCCACTGTGGATGTCGGCATCCGGCCGGATGGCCACCGCTCGCTACTGTTCCCGTGCCCGAGACATGGACGCCGCGGTTTCCATTTAGGTCTGTTGGCTGCTTACGTTGCCGTAGTCGTCGCGGACCAGCCCGGCGATCACGGTGCGACTGTAGGAGAACGGGTACGCGGCGGCCGGTCGCTCGAGCAGGTGCCGGTGGGCGACCGCCTCGGCCCCTTGATCGTCGCCAGCCGCAATCCGTTCCAACAGAGCCTCGTGGTCCTCGAGGCTCTGCTCGCGGAAGGCCAAGTCCTTGAACAACGGTGAGGGCTCGCTCTCCCCGGCCAGCAGGCCACGCACCTGGGCCGACCACAACGATTCGAGGGTGCCCACCACCAGGATCATGGTCTCGTTGCCGCAGCTGTTGACCATTTCCTCGTGGAACCGGCGCGCCGAGGCCATGTAGTCGGCCGGTACGTCGATGACGGCCCGGCTCTCGTCCAAGACGGCCCGAAGTCGAGGTACGACGGTGCGATCCCTGTCAGGGCGTCGCGCACACTCGGCCGCACAAGGAATCTCCAGTTGGACCAGCGCGTGGGAGACATCGCCCAGCGACACCGACGACGCCTGCATCACCAGCGCCAGCATGTAGGCCACCTTCTCCACCCTGGGCTGGAGGACCACCGCCCCTCCGACGTTGCCCCGCTTCACGCTGACCAGACCCTCGGTCTCGAGAATTCGGAGTGCCTCGCGGATCGACGGTGGGCTGACGCCGAACTCGTCCAGGAGATCCTCTTGCTTGGGAAGGTTCGCCCCGTCGGCAAACTCGGAGGCCAGAATCCTGTCGCGGAGATTGACGGCAATCAACTCGGCCAGTCGAGGCTGCTTCAGTTGGAGATGTCGGCGGGGCTTCATGATCTCCTTCGGTCGCATGCCCTGGATTGACAGCGTAGGGAACGGTTCACCTCTGGGTGGCGGGCCTCGACGTAGCGCTCCCGTGGGACGCCACCCGACACCCTCCTCGCCGGGAACGTCGGACAGTGTATGCCATCGCTGCCCAATTCGACATCACTGTGACTCCATGAGACGTGCACCCATCAGGCCATGTGTATCCCGCCGTTGATCCGTAGGACCTGTCCCGTCATGAACGATGCACCTGCCGAGATCAGAAAAGCGATGCCCGCGGCGATCTCACCCGGCTGCCCCGCTCGGGCCATCGGGATGCGATGGGCGGTCGTTGTCGCTTGCTCGGGTGCATCGACGTGCTCCGGCGGGACCCGGGCGGTGTCGGGCGATGGGAAGACCGGGCCCGGCGCCACCACATTGACTCTGACCGTCGGAGCGGCTTCCAAGGCCAGAACCCGGCTGAACGATTCGATCCCCCCTTTGCTGGCGGCATAGGCGGCGAATCCCTCTCGCGGCACGGCGGCCAAGATCGATGCAACGTTGACAATGCTCCCGCCACCGCTCTCGAGCATCCGCGACAGTGCCGCCCGGCAACAGTAGAAGACGCCGGTGAGATTGGTGAGGATGACCTTGTCCCAGAGCTCGTCGGACATCTCTGTCACCCGCTCAGCCGGGTACATGCCGGCGACGTTGGCTACGGCGTCGATCTTCCCGAACCGCTCGTCCACCCGCTCGTAGAGCTGATCGATGCTCACGCGGGAACGCTGGTCGAATGGCACGGCCAGGACCGTCGCCCGTTTCGTTCGTAATGGCTGGCCGTCGCGGCCAACCATTGCTTATTGGTGTCGGCGAGGACCAGATTGACGTCCAGTTCGGCGACGATCTGGGCTGTCGCCTTGCCGATGCTGTGGCCGGCCCCCGTGACGACAAGCGTGTCTTGCGGCATGACTCGCTGCCCCTTTCCCCTCTCCGCGGCGTCCCCGGTGTCTGAGCCAAGTGGCTATTGACCGAAAGCGTCTATTGACCGAACAGTTAGCAATCGTTTATAGCTAAGCACAGCTCTTGCTCGAGATAGCCAAGAGAGGCCTCGAAGGCTACGTAGTGCCCTTGTAGTCTTCAGATTGAACTCAAGGAGGGTCGTTGATCGGTAGGGGGGCCATGGTGAGAGGGCGACGATCGGTCCCCTTGGACACCGTGACCGCCCTCCCCACCCGGCAGCGGTACCTCGCCGAGGGGCTGTGGGACGACACCACCCTGGCCGGCCGGGTCCGGCACCACGGTTCGGCCATGCCCGATGCCATCGCCGTCGTCGACGACGCCGGTTCCTACAGCTTCGGCCGCCTGTGCTCGGACGCTGCTGGCTTCGCCGCGAGCCTGTCCGAGCTCGGCGTCGAACACGGGACGGTCGTGTCGGCCCAACTTCCCAATCGTTACGAGTTCGCCGTCGTGGCCGTGGCCGTGCAGTCGCTCGGCGCGGTGATCAACCCCCTGTTGCCCAACTACCGGGCCCGGGAGCTCGGGGCGGTGTTCACGACCGCCGGCCCGCGGGTCATCGTCACACCTGCGGAGTACCGCGGATTCGATCACCGCGTGCTGGTGCTCGAGGTGGCGGAGGCTACGGGCGTGCGGCCGCACCATGTGGTGGTCGGTGGCGACGCTGGCCCCGGTGCGACGGGGTACGCCCAGCTGGCCAGGGCGAGCAATGCCCCGCTGAGGGGCGGCCGGCCCGAGGCCGTGTCCGAGCTCATCTTCACGTCGGGCACCGAGGCCCGTCCCAAAGCCATCATGCACACCGAGCAGACGGCCAACTTCAGCGTCCGGATCGCTCATGACGACCTCGGCCTGTCCGAGGACGACGTGGTGTGGATGCCGTCGCCACTCGGACACTCGACGGGCTTCAACTATGGGATGCGCTTCGCCCTCTACCACGGTCTTCGACTCGTCCTGCAAGACCGGTGGAACGGCGAGGCGGCGGCTGCTCTGGTCCGGGAGGAAGCGTGCACCTACACCTTGGCCGCGGCCACCTTTCTCCAAGACCTGGTGGAGGCGGCCGACCGCGGTGGTGTGCCCCTCGGGTCCCTCCGGTTCTTCGGGTGCGGGGGCGCAGCGGTGCCCCCGGCCCTCGGTCGATGCGGCCGGGGAGCGCGGCGTCCAGGTCCTGCGCCTGTACGGGTCGACCGAAGTGCTGGTGGGGACGTGGAACCGACCGACGTCGAGCCTCGAGCATCGCCGACACACCGACGGGACGCCCATGAGCCACGTGGACATCGAGGTCCGGGACGAGGGCGGTGACCCCGTCGGCCGCGGCCAGCCGGGCGAGCTCGCTGTTCGAGGCCCGAACACCTGCGTGGGCTACTTCGACGATCCCGAGCGCACGGCCTCCACCTTTGTGGACGGATGGGTGTTGAGCGGAGATCTGGTTACCGAAGATCCGGACGGCTACGTGACCGTGGTCGGGCGCAAGAAGGAAATCATCATTCGAGGGGGGCTCAACATCACCCCGCGTGAGATCGAGGAAATGCTCACCCTCTTCCCCGAGGTGGAACGGGCGGCCGTCGTCGGCCTGCCCGACGAGCGGCTGGGTGAGCGGATGTGCGCGTGCGTGGTCCTCCATCGCGGTGCGCGCCTTAACTTGATCACCACGGTTGCCCGCCTCAAGGAACAAGGCCTTGCCACCTACAAGCTTCCCGAACGCCTGGAGGTAGTCGAAAGCCTTCCCACCACGGCATCGGGGAAGATCCCCAAGCATGAGATCATCCGATCCATCATGCAGGCAGACAGCGAATAAAGGAGCCCAGTGGCCACCGCACCTCTCGTGTTGACCGAGCGGCTCGCCCTGGCCCGGCGTTCCGCCGTGGCCGGGGTCGTGCGCCTCAACCGGCCCGACCAGCTGAACCCCATCGACGGTCGCGTCCTCGAGGAGATCGACGCAGCGGTGACCGATCTGGTCGACGACGCCAAGGTCCGGGCCATCTTGATCACCGGGGCCGGACGAGCGTTCAGCGCCGGGGGTGACCTCAAGGCGTACGTGGCCCTCCAGCGTGATCCCGTCCGGTTCCCGCGGTTCGTGAGCGAGCTCCATCGGGTCTTCGGTCGACTGCGTGGGCTGCCCGTCCCGGTGGTGGCCCTGGTGAATGGGGTGACGGCTGCGGGTGGACTCGAGCTCCTCCTCAACTGTGACTTCGCCATTGCCGGTGCGGCTGCCCGGATCGGCGATGGACACCTCAACTTCGGACAGATGGGCGGGGGCGGGGTGCTGACCCTCCTGCCCCGGGCGATCGGGCGCGCTCGGGCCGCCGAGCTGATGCTCAGCGGTCGTTTCCTGGGAGCCGAGGAGGCGCAGTCCTGGGGGCTGGTCAGCCGGGTGGTGGCCGACGAGGACCTGCTCGATGCCGGACTGGACTTCGCCGGCCAGGTGGCCGAGAAGAGCCCACTGGCCGTGGCCAACACCAAGCAGGTGATGCACGACGTGTGGTCGGACAACGGAAGCGTGGCGTCGGGGCTCGAGTACGAGCTGGCTCGCGATGCCTACTACTGCCTCACATCCTTCGACGCCCCCGAGGGCCTTGCTGCCTTTGCCGAGAAGCGTCGCCCGCGGTTCAGGGGACGCTGAGCCCGAGCCTCGTGCGCCGCACTCCGGCGCCTCAGCTGAGGTTGGGGAGCACCTTGTCGGCGAACAGGTGCAGACCCTCCCAACCGATGTCGGGATCCATACCACCGACCAACGGCTTGAAGGCCAGGGTGCCCTCGGTGGCGGCGATGGCTACGCACTCCTCGGGGGTCACCACCCGGTAGGGGCCAGAGCGTCGCAGCTCGCCGGGATCGGTGCGGGCACTGAAGGACCCCTTGCGGGCGCCGATCCATGCCGCGTACTCGTTGTTGTCGTGGAGGGCGTGGGGGGCGATCCGGGCCCAATCCCGATCCGGGTCTTCGGAGACGAACAGGTAGCCGCCGGCCCCTCCACCTCCCTCATCGGGGTCCGGGGCGGCCTTGCCCAGTGCGGCCAGCTCGTCCAAGTACAGCTGGTACAGCTTGGGGGAGAGGGGCTGGTAGTCGTCGGCGATCAACGCGGCGCGGCGGGCGCTAGCCGGCGAGGCGCCGCCCATGGCAATGAGGGGACGTGGGCGCTGGGCGGGACGGGGAAGGACGCGTACCGTCCGGCCCTGGTACTCGAAGGGCTCGCCCGTCCATGCCCGCTTGAGCGTCTCCACCCCCTCTTCCATGAGCGACGGCCGGTGCTTCATGACCACGCCCAGTTGCTCGTACTCCTCGGGCCGATAGCCCAACCCCACCGTCACCCGCAGCCGGCCGCCGCTGATCAAGTCGAGAACGGCCAGGTCCTCGGCGGCCCGCAACGGGTGATAAAGCGGAAGGAGGATGAGGGACAGGCGGATGAGGAGGTGCTCTGTGCTGCCGGCGATGGCGGCACCAAGAATCATGGGGGAGGGGAGGTAGCCGTCAGTGGTGGCGTGGTGCTCGGTGAGGGTCACGCTCGAGAACCCGCGGGCGTCGGCCCAGGCGCACTGCTCGACTGCCGCCCGGTAGAGGGTGTCCGCCGGCGCACCGGAGTCCGGGGCCCGCATGTCGTAGAGCAGGGTGAGGCGGTTCATGGTGGTTCCTTCCCGGTGGCGGAGTTGCACTTGTCGGATGGGGCCACCGATGGGTGGCTGGGACAGCTCCGGCTCAGCCGATCATGACGCCGCCGGCATCGGCTGTGATCGACTGGCCGGTGATGGCGGCCGACGCCTCGCTGGCCAGGAACAGGGCCACCTCGGTGATCTCTTCGGGCGAGCTGATCTTGCGGAGGGGCACGTTGGCCACCCACTGCTGTCGCAGCTGTTCGGAGGAGATGCCCTGCTCGCCGGCGACGCGATCGAGATAGCGCTCGAGGAGGTCGGTATCGATGCTCCCCGGGACCAAGCAGTTGACCCGGATGCCATGGGGACCGGCCTCCAGCGCCGACACCTTGGTCAGGGTTCGGAGCGCGGCCTTGGCCACCGAGTAGTGGCTCTTTCGAGGCATGCCGTTCCATCCCGCGGTGGAGGAGAAGTTGACGATCGAGCCGGACCCCTGCTCGAGCATGCTCTGAGCCAGGACGTGCTTGGTGCAGAGCATGGCCGCAGTCACATCGACGGCAATGGTCCTGTTCCAATTGTCGAGGGTCTGCTCCCAGATGAACAGGTCGGTTCCCGGCTGTGCTGCGTTGTTCAACAGCACATCGACCCGACCGAAGCGGTCGACCGTCTGAGCCACCAGGTTTTCGATCTGGGCCTCATCGGTCACGTCGGTGGGCACGACGAGTACCGGTCCGGCCACCTGCGACGCCGTCTCCACCAGTAGTTCGGCTCGACGTCCGGCCAGCACTACCGGGGCGCCCTCCTCCGAGAACCGGTTGGCCATGGCGCGACCCAGGCCCTCCCCGGCGCCGGTGATGATCGTTACCTTGTCCTGCACTGTCCCCATCGCCAATCCTCTCGTCCGGTGCCTCGCGCTGGTGCTTGGCCGCGCTCCTATGGCTCCCTCGTCTGGAGCCGGATGGCTCGAAGCCGGTCATGGAGACGGTAGGGGTCTCAGGTAGGTCGGTGAGCGATGCCCTCCCGCAGGATCTCGCGGGCTTCGGGCGAACCGTCGATGGCCCGGTTCACCCGGCTGACGGCGCGCCAGCCTTCGGGTCGTCGTACGAATTCCCACCGGTTGGACGAGGCTCGCCAGACGCGGAACCCATCCCCGTCACTGAGATAGACCCGCGAGTAGCCCGTGGCCACTGCTTTGTCGCCGTCCACCACGAGGTGGGGTAGGGCCATCACGTGGGCGCAGCCGTTGGCGATCAGCGACTGGTGCCCGTCACCGGCCACCATGGCCCGAAGCTCCTCGCGTCCGTTGAGGGGTTGGGGGATGGTGTCATACGTCCCGTCCTCGGTCCAGATCCCTGCGGCGACATCACCGCTGCCGCTGTCGACCGCCGGCCCATAGCTGCTGATGAGCTGGTACAGCTCCACTTGGTCCTCGAGCAGCGAAACCCGCTCTTCCAGACGACGAACGGTTTCTTCCAGATCGCTCATATGACCCCCTCAGTCCCGAACACATACGCCGTGAGCCGCCTGCGCTGAGTCCACGTTACAAGGTCATCGGGATCTACCCGGTGGCGATATGACCGCTCGCGGGGAGTGCCGTCGCATTCGTCCGTGCGTCGCTGACGCTACGGGTGATTCGTGCACATGCCGCCACGAGAGGTTCGGCGTAGTCGCTGAGGTTGGTCCCTTGGATCTGACCTGGACGACCGAAGATGGTCATGGTGAGGTACACCTGCCCGGATCGATCGAAGATCGGGCCGATGAGATGATCGATCGCCTGGTCCGGCCCCGACGCCTCGCCGTCGGGGGCGCCCAACCCCAGGCGCACCAGATCGGCCAGCTCGAGCGCGGCGGCCAAGCGCTCCGTACGGCCGTTCTGCCGCAGCCGACCCAAGACCTCCTCTAGCTGCACCTTCACCTCGGTCTCGCTCCCGATGGAAAACCCTCTGGCTCTGACCGCGGCAACGCTGCGAAGGTAAGACTCCGTATCGGCGGCCGAAGCCGTGCTTGGTGCGCGCTCCATCCAGGCCTGAATCGCCTCGGGGGACGACCAGGCCACGAATATGGCCCCTATGGGTGGCGCCAAGGGCGCCCTCACGTGGTCGATCGAGGGCATGGCGAAGGTTGGGTCATCGCTACCAACCCGGTCGAGGATGACCATGTCCCCGTCGACCGAGGCGCAGATAAGGCCACCGACGTCGAATTCGTGGGCCAAGGAGTACATTTCGCGCCTTGCATCCCCGATAGCCGGGTAGTGGTCAGCCGCAGCCGCGCCGAGTCGTAACAGACCCGGGCCGAGACAGTAAGTCTTCCCGATCGGATCCCGATGAACGAGGTCGAGTTCGGCCAAGCATGACAAGAGAGAAAAGCAGCTGGATCGATGGATGCTCAAAGCAGATGCCAATTCGGCAGCGGTGAATCGGGCGCGCGGGGATTCCGCCATCACGGTGAGGAGCCGATTGGCCCGTTCAACAGCAGGTACGGGGGCAGCCACGGGCCTAGTCCCGACCGTTTCTTCCTTGCCACTTCATGACATCAAGGATACACTGCTCAGGTACAAAACGCGTGTCTTGTATTAAAAACAATTGAGCCTGGGGGGTAGATCATGTGGACGTACTGGCGTGCTCGGCGGGTGTCCGTGTCCACGCTGTTGCGCACCGAGCCCGAGGTGCTCGATTGATCCGGTCGCACCTCTCGCACCATTGGCAATACCCGAAGGAGGCCCCCCATGGGGATTTCGGTTGAAGATCTGCAAAAGCGCACCGGGGACTTCGGACGACAAGGTCCCGGCACGGTCACCTTCCTTCCCGATCCCGAGCCCCCCGAGCTGTGGGCCACGATCGTCTCGGTCGACGACCATGTCGTCGAGCCCCCCGACATCTTCGAGGGAAGGTTCGCGGCCAAGTTCGCTGACGAGGCTCCCCGGGTGGTCGACACCGAGAACGGGGGACAGGCCTGGCTGTGGCTCGACCAGCTCCTTCCCAACGTCGGCTTCAACGCGGTCGCCGGTCGTCCCCGAGCCGAGCACACCTTTGAACCCTCGCGCTTCGACCACATGCGCAAAGGGGCGTGGGACGCCAAGTCCCGGCTGGTCGACATGGACCTCAACGGCGTGTGGGCCTCCCTCTGTTTCCCGTCGTTCCTGCCCGGGTTCGTGGGCCAGCGCCTGACGCTGTGGCCGAAGGACGAGGAGCTGGCCTTTGCCGCCATGCGGGCCTACAACGACTGGCATCTCGAGTCCTGGTGTGGGACCGACCCCGATCGGTTCATCCCCCAGCAGATCGCCTGGTTGCGGGACCCGGTGATCGCAGCAGAGGAGATCCGGCGCAACGCCGAGCGCGGGTTCAAGGCCGTGAGCTTCTCCGAGGCGCCCCACAAGCTCGGCCTCCCCACCATCCACAGCGGCTACTGGGAGCCGTTCTTTGCCGCCTGTGCCGAGACCGAGACGGTCATCTCCCTCCACGTGGGTTCGGCTGGCGAGACCGTCACCACCTCCGACGACGCCCCCACCGGGGTCATCGGCGCCCTCTTCGCCGCCTCCTCGTTCACCTACTCGGTGGACTGGCTCTACTCGGGGATCGCCAACCGGTTCCCGACCATCAAGATCTGCATGTCCGAAGGGGGCATCGGCTGGGTGGGAGCGGTGATCGACCGGGTGGACCACCTGAACATCCGCCAAGACGAGCTGGGGGTGGACGACCTCGAACTCCAGGTCACCTCGGACGTGTTCCGAAGGAACTTCTGGTTCTGCGCCCTCGACGACCCGTCGGGGTTCCTGACCAAAGACATCATCGGCGTGGACAACATCTTGGTCGAGTCGGACTACCCGCACTCGGACTCGACGTGGCCCAACACCCAGGCCCTCTTGCGCAAGCACTTGGCCGGCGTGCCCGTCGAGGAACAGCGCAAGATGTGCTGGGAGAACGCGGTGAATCTCTTCCGGCACCCGGTCCCGCCCAATCCGTTGCCGGCGGTAACCGGCGGGCGTTCCTCAATCGACCGAACATCGAAAGGCTAATTCGTGACTGGCCTTTCAATTGACCTTTCGGGGAAGTCTGCTCTGGTCACCGGCGCCGGACAGGGGGTGGGACGAGCGATATCGCTCTACCTGGCCGCCGCCGGTGCCGAAGTTCTCGTCAACGACATCGACGCTGAACGAGCCGAGTCGGTGGTATCGGAGATCGCTTCCGAGGGAAAGGCCCGCACCGCGGTGTTCGACGTCACCGACTGGGCCTCCGTTCGAAGCGTGGTGGACGAGGTCGGTCCGGTGGACATCCTGGTGAACAACGCCGGGAATGCAGGCCCGGAGGGTTGGACCGGCATGCGGCCCTTTCATGAGACCGAGCCCGAGGACTGGGGCCGTTTCATCGACGTCAATCTGTACGGGGTCATGCACTGCGTACGAGCGGCCCTCCCCGGCATGATCGGACTTCCGGACGGGAGGATCATCACCGTGATCTCCGATTCCGGTCGGACCGGTGACGCCAACCTGGCCCCCTATGCCGCGGCCAAGGCGGGCGCCGCGGGCTTCTCTCGCTGCATCGCTCGAGAGGTGGGCAGGTATGGCATCACCGTGAACTGCGTCGCCCTGGGCACGATCATGCCGCACGGGACGGATCCCGAGCAGGACCTGGCCGACGAGCAGGCCAAGAGGATCGTCAGCCGCTACGTCGTGCGCCGCCGAGGTCAACCCGAAGACGTCGCCGGAATCGTCACCTATCTGGCCAGTCCCGATGCCTCCTGGATCACCGGTCAGACCTATCCCGTCAACGGAGGCTATTCCTTTGCCCTCTAGACGCTACGTACCCCTCGAGGGGATTCGGATCCTCGATCTGTCCCGCATGTACCCCGGCGGCTTCTGCACCCTCATGCTCTCTGACCTGGGGGCGGACGTGGTCAAGATCGAACAGCCCGGAACGGGTGATCCGGTCCGGGCTGGCGCCACCGATGGTGACTCGCCGTCGCACCTGGCCCTCAACCGGGGGAAGCGCTCGATGACGCTCAACTTGAAGCGGCCAGAAGCGGTCGATGTGCTCAAGCGGCTGGTGGTCGACGCCGACGTTCTTGTCGAATCGCAGCGACCGGGCTTCATGGAAACCCTCGGCATCGGCTACCGGGATCTGTCCACGATCAACCCGCGCCTGATCTGGTGCTCGATCACCGGTTTCGGCCAGGACAGTCCCTACGCCGAGCGCCCAGGTCACGAGTTGACCTACCTCGGCCACTCCGGTCTGTTGACGGCCATGTCCGGCGACCACTTCCCGTGGCTGCCCCAGTTCTTCTTGGCCGGCCCGGTGGCCGGGCTGACGGCGGCGGTGGGCATCCTCTCGGCGGTGGCCGAGCGAGCCCTGTCCGGAAAGGGATCACAGGTCGACCTCAGCATCGTGGATGCCAACGCCTGGATCCTCTCCGATGACGTCGCCCGGGTCTCGCTCGGCCAGAGCACGCGTTGGTGGCACGAGACGGCGCAACGCCGGGTCTACCGGTGCTCGGACGATCGCATGATCACGGTGGCGGCCGACGAAGCCCGCACCTGGACGGCGCTGTGCAAGGGGCTGGGACTCGAGGAGTTCTCCGACCACATTCCCCAAACTGACCAGGAGCAGGCGGACATGAGGGCTCGACTCGAGCGAACGTTCGCCACCCGGCCGGCGTTGGAGTGGGTGGCCACGCTCGGTGCCGACTGGGCCTGCGTGGACCCGGTGAACGACGCCCCCGATCTCTTGGACGATGAGCACTTGGTGGCTCGGGGGGCCATCGCCGAGATCGCCGACGATCCCGCTCACCGACGTGTCTACTCGAATCCCCTCCATTTCAACACCGACTCGGGCCCGGCCAGCCGGCCGGAGCTGCGGCGCCCACCTGGCCTGGGCGAGCACACCGGCGACGTGCTGGGGTCACTGGGCTTCGAATCCGCCGATATCGAAACCCTACGAG
The DNA here is from genome assembly GCA_963781305.1 of uncultured Acidimicrobiaceae bacterium. Taxonomy (GTDB): domain Bacteria; phylum Actinomycetota; class Acidimicrobiia; order Acidimicrobiales; family RAAP-2; genus DASXMT01. The sequence goes on along the minus strand of CAWAFL010000001.1, from coordinate 595,847 downwards.
AGGCAGGGGCTATCTGATGGCCATGCGCGAGCCAAGAGCCGCAGGCCCGAGCGAGGAGTCGTATAACGGAAGAAACCGGGCAACGGTGCGTTGCCATGGAGTGCAGGACCGGTAAAGGGAGAAACCTATGCGAGCCGAAGACCTCATCATCGTCAGCATCGATGACCACTTGATCGAACCACCCGACATGTTCGACAACCACGTGCCGGCGAAGTATGCCGACCAGGCGCCGAAGCTGATCCGGGACGTGGACGGCCTCGAGAAGTGGGTCTTCCAAGGGACGACCATGGGCATCATGGGTCTGAACAGCGTGGTGTCGTGGCCCAAGGAGCAGTGGGGGATGGATCCGAGCACGCTCTCGGAGATGCGGCCCGGCTCCTATGACATCCACGAGCGGATTCGTGACATGAACCGGAACGGCGTGCTCGCCTCGATGTGCTTTCCCACCTTCCCGGGCTTCAGCGGCCGGACATTTCAGGAAGCAGCCGAGATCGGCGACCCTGCGCTGGCATTGATCATGTTGCAGGCCTACAACGATTGGCACATCGATGAGTGGTGCGGCGCCTACCCGGGACGCTTCATGCCCTTGGCCCTCCCCCCGGCCTGGGACATGGAGGCCCTCACGGCCGAGGTCCACCGGGTGGCAGCCAAAGGCTGTCGGGCCATCAGCATGCCCGAGCTGCCCCACCTCCTCGGGCTCCCCAGTTATCAGAGCGACTACTGGGATCCCTTCTTCACCGCGGTCTGTGATGAAGGGGTGGTAATGTGCCTGCACATCGGCCAGGGCTTTTCTGCCATCTCCATGGCCGACGACATGTCCAACGACCATTTCATGGTGTTGGCCACGCAAGTATCGGTGCTCTCGGTGCAGGACCTCATGTGGGGTCCTGCCCTGCGCAAGTACCCGGAGCTGAAGGTGGCGTGGTCCGAAGGCGGGATCGGCTGGATCCCCTTCCTCCTTGATCGGTGCGATCGCCACTACATGAACCAGAAGTGGACCGGCCAGGACTTCGGCGACAAGTTGCCCAGCGATGTGTTCCGGGAGCACGCCTTGGCTTGTTTCATCTCGGACCCCATGTCATTGAAGCTCGCCCACGAGATCGGGATCGACATCATCGCCTTCGAATCGGACTACCCGCACTCGGACGGACTGTGGCCCGATGCCCCTGAGCACTTGCTTGCCGAGTGCCAACAGGCCAATCTCTCCGACGAGGACATCAACAAGATCAGCTGGCAGAACGTCTCCAGGTTCTGCGACTACGACCCCTTTACCGTGATTCCAAAGGAGCAGGCCTCCGTGGGTGCCCTTCGCTCGCTGGCGAAGGACGTAGAGATCACCGAAGTGCCCCGGGAGATCTTTCGGGCGCGCTATGAAGCCAAGCCCCACTACGACATTCAAACCCTTAGCGCCTAAGCGAGCCCTGACTGATGGTATTTCGTCCCATGGAAGGCGTTCGCGTTGTCGAGGTGGCGCAGTACACCTTTGTCCCCTCTGCCGGGGCCATCCTGGCCGAGTGGGGAGCCGAGGTCATCAAGGTCGAGCACGCCGAGGCCGGTGATGCCCAGCGGGGGTTGACCAACCTCGGGGCAGTATCGGCCACCGGTCCATTTGCCCCGATCATCGAGCACCCGAACCACGGAAAGCGGAGCGTTGGCCTCGCCCTGGAGCATCCCGAGGCACGGGAGGTACTCGACGAGATCATTCGTAACTCCGACGTGTTCCTCACCAACTTCCTTCCTGCCGCCCGGGCCCGGCTGGCCCTCGACGTCGATGACGTCCGCAAGGTGAACCCGGACATCATCTACGGGAGGGGCTCGGCCCTCGGGAACCGGGGACCGATGCGAGAACGGGGTGGGTACGACTCCATCACCTATTGGTGCCGGGGAGGCAGTGCTCAAGGTGTGACGCCGCCCAACATCGACGCCATGCTGGCCATGCCCGCACCCGCCTACGGAGACTCCATCGGAGGGATGACGGTGGCAGGAGGGATATCGGCTGCTCTGTTCGCCCGGGAGCGAACGGGACAACCGTCGGTGGTCGACGTCTCGTTGCTGAGCGTTGGGGCCTGGGCCAACGCCCTGGCCATCGACGCGTCGTTCGTGAACGGAGAGCCATGGTCGGCGGCGGCGATCGGCGGGAGCTATGGAGCCCCGACCAACCCGCTGGCCGGGATCTACAAGACGGGCGGAGGTCGGTGGCTTGCCTTCACCATGTTGCAGGTCGGTCGCTATTGGGAGGACTTCTGTCGGCACTTGGGCCGAGAGGACCTGCTCGAGCGGTTCGAAACAGCGGAGAAGGTGGTCGAGCAGGCCGAGGTGGTGAGCCAGATCATCGCCGCCGAGCTGGCTTCGAGGCCCTTCGAGGAGTGGCTCGAGCGGTTCAAGACCATGGAAGGGCCGTGGGAGCCGGTGCAGAACAGCCTGGAGGTCGGCAACGACGAGCAGCTGCGGATCAACGGCTACGTGGGCGATGTCGTTGACTCCGACGGCACCCCTCGACGGCTCATCGCCGCCCCGGTGCAGTTCGACGAGACTCCGTCGACATTCGATCGCGCCCCGCTGTTCGCCGAGCACACCGACGACGTCTTACGCGAGCTCGGCCACTCCGACGACGAGATCATGCAGATGAAGATCGCCGGTGCGGTTACCTAGGTCAATGGTGACGGCTCGTTCGGCGGCAGCAGCTCCATGGTGGTGAGGGCGCTTGGTGACCTCTGCCCTGTCATCGACGCCTCGGCCTGGATCAGTGAGGCTGCCTATGTGGTGGGGGACGTGGCGGTGGGTGGAGGCTCGACGGTGTGGCCCGGCGCCGTGCTTCGGGGCGATTTCGGGTCGATCCGCATCGGGTCCCGTGTCCACATCGAGGACAACTGCGTCGTCCACAGTGGTGCTGACCTCGTCATCGGCGACGACGTCACCATCGGCCACGGCGCCATCGTGCACTGTGGGCAGATCGCCGACGTCTGCCTGATCGGGAACCACGTGACACTGCTCGACCATGCCCAGATCGGAACGCTCTGCGTGGTGGCCGCGGGAGCGGTGGTGCTCCCCGGATCCAAGGTGCCTGATCGCTCGTTCGTCTCCGGGGTGCCGGGCATCGTGCGGCCTCTGGGCCCGAAGCACGAGGCGATGTTGGAGGCCCAGCGGCGGGCAGGCACCACCGGCGGGGGCTACTCGGCCATGGCCGAGCGCTATCGCAGTGCGGGCCTCTAGGTCGGGAAGGCAGGCCCCGTGAAGGTTGGCTTCGTGGGTCTGGGATCACAGGGGACTCCGATGGCCGAGCGGGTGCTGGCTGCAGGGTTTCCGCTGACCATTTGGGCTCGACGGATCGAGTCGCTCGAGCCCTTCGGCGGCACCGGGGCCACGGTGGCGGCGTCGTTGTCGGAGCTGGGTGCGCACTGCGAGCTGGTCTGCGTCTGCGTCTTTGCTGACCGAGACGTCGAAGAGGTGGTGGCCGGCCCGGAAGGACTCCTCGCCTCCATGAGCCCCGGATCGATCATTGCCATCCACAGCACGGTGAACCCGGAGACCGTTCGAGCCATGGAAGCGGCGGCCGGGCGGAGGGGCGTGCACGTGGTCGATGCACCGGTCAGCGGAGCGGCTCCGGCGGCTCGAGCCGGTCAGCTCCTGGTCATGGTCGGTGGCGATGTCGACACCGTGGCACGGGCGCGGCCCGTGTTCGAAGCCTTCGGCGATCCGGTGGTCCATGTGGGACCGGTCGGGTCCGGGCAGATGGTCAAGTTGATCAACAACGTGGTGCTCACGGCCAACTTCTCGATACTGGTGGACGCCGTCGCCATGAGCGAGGGCTTTGGCATCAAACCGGAGCTGGTCCTCGAGGTGCTGCGCCACGGTACCGGCGGCAGTCGTGCCGTGGACCTGCTTCCCGAAGACGGGTCGACGGCAGCCGTAGGGGCACGGGTGCACCCGTTGCTGGGGAAAGACGCGGCCATCGCCTTCGCTGTCGCTCGGGACCTCGGTGCTCCCGTCGGCCGCCTCGAAGAGGTGATCGACCACCTGTGGGAAGTCAGCGGGGTGGACACCGAATAGCCGGAGCGCTTACGTCGGGTCTCCGACCTCGTCCAGGAGCCCGTCGAGAACGTAGGCCGGGACCTGGCGGGCCGTCAGCTGGATGGCTTGTTGGCCTGCATAGCCCAGAGCTCGTTGTGCACGGGGGTCGAGGTAATAGCCGCCGGCCACCACGGTGATCACGGCACGGTAGGCCGATCCATCATCGGCCCGGAGCTCCTCGAGTCGCCGGGCGGCGTCGTCGAACGGGTCGGCGAGAGCCCGTTGCAGGGCCCCGGCCAGATCGGGCCGAGCCCGGAGGACCTGGTCCAGGAGCACACCGCTGACACCCACCTGATCGGCTGAGGGGCTCGCCTCGCTCCCCGGTATGAGCAGGTTGGCCAGACGCGCCAGCCGCTCTCGTGCGCGTTGGTCCGGGTCGGCTCCCACCACTGCACTGGGTCCATCCCGTCCCACTCGGCCGGGGATGGGGGCAGTGCCGGCCGGCTGGTCGGCCGACGGTCCCTTCCCCTCGATGGCAAGCGACATCGACGTCTCGGCCACGCCGAGCTCGTTGCGGTGGGCGACGAGGTAGTCGGCTGTCCGCAGGGCCAGCGCGCAAATGGTGCTGGTCGGGTTCATGCCCCCGGCGGTGACGAACACGCTCCCGTCGATGACACCGAGGTTGGGCACGTCATGGGCGAATCCCCATCGGTTCACCACCGAGGACCCCCGGTCGTCTCCCATGCGCGCCGTACCCATGGCATGCCCAGAGAAGGGGAAGCTCTCGGCCTCGGTGAACACCGCGCCCGCCTCGGCCAGGGACTCGGTGGCTCGCACCTGGTGCCACGCTTGCATGAGCTGGCTGTTGTCGCTGACGCGGTACATGACTTTTGGGATGGCCATCCCGGAGTGCGGGTCCACCTCATCGGACAGGACGACGCGATTCGAGTCCTCGGGAAGGTCCTCGCACAGGATGCCCCAACGGGCCCCTCGGCCGAACCGCTTCTGCATGTACTGGTGGTGGCCGTCGCCCCACACCCGACCGGCCAGGGCCAGGCCGAGCGGTCCGCCGGTCGGGCCCAAGGCCCACCTGGCTCCCCGGACGAAGCCACGCTCTTCGTGGCTCCGGTAGAACTCGAGTGATTGGATCAGTGCGCCGGCTTGCCCCTGCCACGAAGAGAGGCTGTCTTCGAAGTACCCGGTCACGCTGACCAACGGATGCATCATCAGTCGTTTACCCACCAGCCCCGACGAGTTGGCCAGCCCGTCGGGGAAGCGGTTGCATGCCGAGGACAGCAACAGCCTCGGTGTGCCGATGCCGTTCGCTGCGCACAGGACCACTCGGGCCAGGGACCGGTGCTCGGTGCCGTTCCGGTCGAGCCAATTGGCTCCACAGGCCCGACCGGCCTGATCGAGCAGGATCCTGGTGGCCGTGGCCCCGGTGATGAGCCGGCATCCGTTGGCGACAGCCGCCGGCCAGTGGGTCAGGTCCGAGGACGACTTCGCTCCCTCGTTGCACCCTTGGGTGCACGTTCCTCGTTGCACGCACGGATGCCGTCCCTCGTAGGGCGCCGACAGGATGGCGTTGGTCTCCGGCCACCAGTGCCAGCCCAGTCGGGCGTGCGCACGGGCGACGCGACTTCCGGACTCGCCGATGGGAAGCGGTGGTAGGGGAGGATCGGCGCCCGGCGGGTATATGGGGTTGCCCCCGAGACCAGAGACACCGAACTGTCGGTCCACCCGGTCGTAGTACGGGCTCAGTTCGCCGTAGGTGAGCGGCCAGTCGTCAGCGATTCCCTCGCTGGATCTCACGTGGAAATCGGCCGGGATCATTCGGGGCCATTGGGCGTTGTACAGCACGGTGCCGCCGCCCACGCCATTGAAATTGGCGACGCTGATGTCCGATTCCTTGCAGTCGATGGCGTAGTCGCCCCGGGCGCGGCGAACGCTGGGAACGGCTGACCATTGTTTGCGCGCGTTCAGCTCCCAGTCGGGCGATGATCCACGAAAGGACGCTCGATCGGGCCAGTCGCCCTGTTCGAGACAGACAACGGAGAGTCCGGCCGTAGCCAGGCGGAGGGCGGCCACCCCTCCCGACGCACCCGCACCAATGATGAGGACGTCAGCGGCCTCGTTGTTCGTGGCGCCGGACGCCTGCGATGTCGTCACGTTGACGCCCCATGATGGGTGCCGCCCTCCCGCTCACGACCAGTGCGTCCGGAGACGGCCGCTAGCGACGTCGGCGCCAAGACGATGCGATCGAGGGTGGGACGTGGCCGGCATCGTCAGTGCTGACATTGGTTCCTGGCGGTACCAAGGCGTCGATGCGGTCCATGGTGGCATTGTCGAGAACCAGGTCGGAGGCGGGAAGCTGGCTCACCAGCTGTTCCATCGTCCGCGGCCCGATGATGGCCGCGCTCACCGCGGGATGACGAAGGACGAAGGCCAGGGCCACGTGGACGAGAGGCGCACCTACGTCGGCGGCCAGAGTCAGCAGCTCGTCGACCAGGGCCAGCTTGCGTTGGTTCGTCTCCACCGCCGGGTCGAATTGCTCAGGGGTTCGAGCCGAGCGACCCTCGGGATCTGCCGTTGCTCCCGACCGATAGCGCCCGGTCAGCCAGCCCGAGTTGAGGGGACTCCAGGTCAGCACGCCCATCTCGTACCGCTGGCAGACGGGCAGGATTCCCGCTTCGATCCCGCGGGCGAAGATGGAATAGGGAGGTTGCTCGCTGATGAACCGTTCCCGGCCGCGCCGCTCGGCCACCCACTGCGCCTCCACGATCTCCTCCGATGGGAAGGTGGACGATCCGATGTAGCGCACCTTGCCCTGGTGGATCAGGTCGGAGAGCGCACCCAGGGTCTCGTCGATGTTGGTGTAGACGTCCGGTCGGTGCACCTGGTAGAGGTCGATCCAATCGGTCTGAAGCCTGCGGAGACTGTCCTCGCACTCGCGAATGATCCATCGGCGTGAGTTGCCACGATGGTTGCGGTCCCTACTCATGGGCATGAAGACCTTGGTGGCCAGGATGACGTCGTCCCTGCGCCCCTGGAGGGCCTTCCCGACGATTTCCTCCGACTCTCCCGCCGAGTACATGTCCGCGGTATCGACGAAGTTGATCCCCGCATCCAGCGCGGCATGGATGATGCCGATCGAATCCTCGTGGTCGGGATTGCCGAACGTGCCGAACATCATGGCGCCGAGACAGAGATTGGACACTTTGATGCCGGTGCTCCCGAAATTTCGGTACTGCATCGTCGATTCAGCCTCCTCTGGCTGGCCATGACCCAGTCTTCCGGTCGTCGGCCCCGTGCCCACCGAGGCTAACTACCGTTTGGTTGGTCCGCAACCGGGATGCAACGCAAGGGGCCGGGTCTGACCGTGCCGACCACGACGGTCCCAGTCGTAAGCTGCCCCCTATCGCTCAGAGTCCGTTCCCACGCGCGTACAGCGTCGATATGAAGGGCATTCAATGACGACTACCCAAGGCGAGCCCGTCACCGTCGCGATGGTGCAGGCCCTCGAGACACGGCTCCGGCATTGTGAAGATCAGCTGGCCCTGTACCAGCTGATCATGACCTATGGCCCAGCCGTAGATAGCGGCTCGAGCGAGGTTGCGTCCCGATTGTGGACCGAGGAAGGGCTGTACGACGCCCAGGTCGGTTCGTGGTCCGGACGCCAAGCCATTGCCGGCATGATCGAGGGTTCGGCCCATCAGGCCCTGATACATGGCGGGGCCGCCCACGTCGCCGCCATGCCGTTGCTTTCGATCGAAGAGGACACCGCCTTTGCCACCTGCTATTTCCACCTCTACGTGCGCGACGGCGACGGCTTTCGCCCGTGGCGCGTGACCGCCACTCGGTGGGAGTTCGTGCGCCGGCCCGAAGGGTGGCGCATCACCAGTCGGGTGAACCGCCTGCTGGATGGCGGTCGGGAAGCACGCGAGCTCTTGGCCCGAGGAGTCGAATAGCGCCGCCGCGCCTCCACTCCGTCCTACAGGGGGCACAGGGCTACAGGGGGTACAGCCCCGATTCCCGGCACAGGTCCTGGGCCATCACCGTGGAGCCGTGGAGCGGATCGGCATCGAGGGACGTCGCCAGCCAGGCAATGACGGCACCAATGGCTTCCGGCGGTGCTCCGGTCGAGTGGTCGAGACCGTCCGACACCGATTGGTTGCGTTCGGTCCTGACGTAGCCAGGGTCGACGTTGAACGCTCGAATTCCCCGCCCGGCGAATTCGACCTTGAGGTGGCCGACCAGGCGATGGCTGGCTGCCTTGGCTATCCCGTAGCCGAGTCCCCAACCTCCTTGCCCGGCCGGAGCGGGAGGGTCGGTGTAGCCGGCTCCCGAACCCATGGTGATGATGGTGCCGCTCCCTCGTTGGAGCATGCCGGGGAGGGCCATCTTGGTGAGGATCAGCTGCGCTATCACATGCGCCTCGAGGAACTTGTCGTAGGCGTCGATGGGCGTGTCGAGGATCACGTCCATCATGCCCGGACCCACGTAGCGACCATTGTGCAGGAGCAGATCGACGGGTCCCCATCGCTCGAGGGCGAGTGCCATGCCCGCGCCGACCGAGGCCCGATCCAAGAGGTCCATCGGAACGATCAGGCTCTGTTGGCCGGTCTGTTCGATGATCGCCGCCGTCTCTTGCAGCGACCCGGGCAACGGCTGCGTGTCGGACTGGTGGACGGTGACGGAGTGCTCTCGCGATTCGCCGGGGGCCACGGTCCTGGCCGTGATGACCACGTCGAATCCGGCCTGAGCCAACGAGATCGAGCACGCCCGCCCGATGCCGCGGCTCGCTCCGGTGACGAATGCGATCTTCTGGCTCATCGAAGTCCTCCTGGTGCATCCGGGGCCGCAGCGGCCTCGAGCCCGATCAGTGCGGCGAATGCTTCGAGCTGCTCGACGTAGTGCGCGGCCGACTCGTGCACGAAGGCCACCGTCATCACGGTCGCCCCCGCCTGCCGCCACCGCTCTACCGCGTCCAGGCAGTGGTCGGATTGGCTCATCGGATCCATGGGTGCATCGGCGCTGACCCCGATGTCGAACCGCTCGGGCAGATCGGTCGTCGCCACCATGGCGGCGAGCTCCGTCGGGGTGGGTCCTCGGTGCGCGGCCGGAGGAGGAATCCATGCGTCGCCCAGTTCGACCGCCCGCACGAACGAGCGTCGGGAGTGGCCGCCGATCCACAGCGGCACCGAGGGCTGGACCGCGTGGGGGTCCACGATGAGCTGGTCATAGTGGTAATAGGGACCGTGATAGCTCACGCTGCGGCGCGACAAAGTGGCCTTCAGGGCCAGCAGCGCATCGTCGGCCCGAGCGCCCCTGTCTGCGAACGATGCCCCCAATGCGTCGAACTCCTCTTCGACGTTGCCCACGCCCAGTCCCAAGACGAGCCTGCCGCCCGAGATCATGTCGACCGTTCCGTATTGCTTGGCGATGGCGAGGGGATGGTGGAGCCCGAGGATCAAGACGTAGGTGACGAACCGAATTCGCTCGGTGACCGCGGCCAGATAGCCGAACGTCGCCACCGGATCCCAGAACGGAAAGCCTGCGTACGGTCCGTCGGGGACGGCGATGTGCTCGGAGCAGGTCATGTGCCAGAACCCGAGGCGATCGGCTGCGGTGGCTATGTCGGCCAAGTCTTTCGGACCGGCTTTCCGCTCCCACGAATCGGGGTTGGAGAAGGTAACGATGGGGGACCCGATTCCGAATCGCATGTCTACAGCCTCTCCGATCGCGTCAGTCGCCTGTCGATGGGTTCCGGCGGATGTTGGTGTCCCTCGCCTGCGCCACCGCATGGCGAGCCTACGATACAGGCCGGTCACCGCCGATCGATCGGGACCTGGGAACGCAAGTGGAGAGGCAAGGGAACATGTCACCGAACACCGTCATAGTGACCGGAGCAGGGCACGGTATCGGCAGAGCGACAGCCGAATTGTTCGCTCAGCAGAACGTGAATTTGGTTCTCGCTGACATCAACGAGGAGTGGTTGGCGGCAACGGCCGATGCCTGCAGGGGCACGGACGCCGATGTTCGTACCATCCCGTTCGATCAACGCTCCCGGCACAGCGTGGATCACCTGTTCGGGGCGGTCGATGAGATGTTCGGAAGCGTGGACGTCCTGGCCAACATCGTCGGCATCTATCCCTCAGAGAGGGTGACCAAGATGACCGATGAGCTCTGGGACGAAGTGATCCTCACCAACCTCACCGGCCTCTTCTATTGCTGTCGTGCCGGGTTGAGTCGCATGCTCGACGCAGGCCGGGGCAGCATCGTCAGCGTTGCGTCGGCGTCCGCTGCTGTCCCCCTCGATGGCTTTTCCGCCTACGCGGCCAGCAAGGGGGGTATCGAGGCATTCAGCCGGGTGCTCGCCTTGGAGGCCGCCCCAGCCGTGAGGGTCAACGTGATTTCACCAGGTCCGATCCTGACCTGGCCCGCACCGGATGAGGAGTCGGACCCACTGGTCTCGGCGGCCACGGTGATGGACTCCGTGCCCATGGGCCGCTGGGGCAAACCCGAAGAAATCGCCGCGGCCATCGCCTTCGTCTCTTCTCCTCAGGCCTCGTTCATGACCGGACAGGTGCTGCGGGTCAATGGCGGAAAGCACATGGCATAGAGGCTGCGTCCCGTCAACCGAGCTCGACCGTGCGGCCGTCTGTCCACTGCCTCAGCACCAGGTAGCTCCCCTTCAGCGCGCCGCGATCCCATCGTCCGAATCCCAGGGTCGTCCCCTCGTGTCCCTCAGCTGCCGGTATGAGCTTGGTCTCCTCCAGTCCTGCTCGGATGCCGAAACGGTTGAGCTCCGGCGCCCGAGCGATGGCCTCGGCCACCAGTTGGCCCATGTCGTATCCGAAGGCCAGCGCCGCTCCCCGTGGCGGGTCCTCTCCCACCTGTCGTCGGACGCCGGCCAGCGTGGTATTTCCGTCGGAGTGCATGTCGGGGTACACCCAGCCGTCGATGTCCTGCGCGTAGGCGGGGTCCACCCCCCGCATGCCGGCCGCGTTCATGATGGCGGGAGCAGCGAAGGCGCGGGCCGTTCTGGCCCGGGCCACCTGGCGGCCGGCCCAGCCCAGACCGAGGTACACGATGCCGTCGACGTGCTCGTTGATCAGGGTGTCGACCTGTGCGGTGGCATCGGGGGCCAGCGGGGGAATCGAGACGCGAACCGCGACCCCCAGGCCCAAGAGCTCACATTCGTCCTCGAAGAAGGTCAGGTGGCGACGACCGATGGGAGTCTTGTCGTAGACGACCCCGACGCGCTCATGGCCGTTCGCCGCCAGGTACCGGGCCATCAGGATCGATTCGTCCTCGTGCGAGCCGACCTGGAGGTGGAACATGAAGTCGCTCCGGGCTCGCTCGGATGCCGACCAGTTGATGGCGGGCGTGCGGTGGGCATCGGCGAACGGCGTGGCCACAATGGCATTGTCCCCGATGGCCGGGCCCACGATCAGGAGGACGCCGGCGTCGACCAGCGCAATGAATGCCTGTCCGACGGCATGGGCAGTACCGTTGGGTAGCCCCTCTCGGTACTCTTGGACGAACTCGACGTCGCGATCGATCCGACCAGCGGCGATTGCCGCGTCAATGGGCAGAGCCATGTCTGTGGCCAGCTGACTGTACGTGGTGCTTGCCGCGCTGCCGGCGTCGAAATCGCTCGGACGCTCGCCGTCGTTCAGTACGCCAATGAGAATTGGTTCGGTCACGGTGGGAACCCCGTCTTCGTCGTGTCTCTGGGCCCAACCCATCACTGGCGTCGTGGCACGGCACTTCGACACCGCTGCGCCAAGGAGGAACGAGGATAGGGTTGTCTGTTCTCTTCCCCGGTCGACGCCGGGGTCCTCGTCCTGAGGCGCAGGATACTTCGATGAGGTGCTGCATGGATGCCCTTGCTGCTGTCCAGGTCGGAGCTCGTCACATCGAGCTGCGGCGACTCCCTGTTCCCGGCGAGCTTGGCGACGACGAAGCCCTGCTTGCCGTCGAGGCAACCGGCATGTGCGGAACGGACTGGGACCAGTACCGGGGCCTGCTCGCCGCCATGGTCCCATTTCCGGTCGTTGCCGGGCACGAGACGATCGGGCGCATCGTCTCGTGCGGACATACGGCGTCGAAGCGATGGGGCCTCACCGAGGGCGCCCGGGTCGCAGTGGAGTCGACGGTGGCGTGCGGAGCGTGTCCTCCCTGCACGGCAGGAAGATGGCTGTTCTGTGAGCACCGCCTCATTTATGGACTGACCAGCGTCACCAATGAACCGGGACTCTCCGGTGGGTTCGCCGAGTACATGATCCTTCGGGCCAACAGCCGTGTGTATCCCCTGCCGGACCACCTGAGCACCGAGGACGCCGTCTTCTTCAACCCCCTCGGCTCGGGATTCGACTGGGGCGTCCGCATGGCCGGCACCGAGCCGGGCGACACGGTCGTGATCTTCGGCCCAGGTCAGCGAGGCTTGTCCTGTGTCATTGCCGCTCGCGACGCCGGCGCCCACCGCATCGTGGTCGTCGGGCGACAGCGGAGTCGCTGGAAGCTCGACCTGGCTCGGTCCCTCGGCGCCACCCATACTGTCGACAGCGAGACCGAGTCGGTGCTCGGAGCCGTACGCGCCGCGACGGACGGTCGAATGGCGGACAGGGTCATCGACACGACGCCCACCGCCATGCAACCAGTGCTCGACGCCTGCGAGATCGCCAGGCCCGAGGGCACCGTGGTGCTGGCAGCCAAGAAAGCGTCGACGGTGCAATCATCGGTCCTCATCGACCATCTCCTGGCCAAGGCGCTCACCATGCGAGGTGCCTATAGCGTCAGCGAGTGGGGGAAAGAGCAGGCGATTCGGTACCTGTCTTCCAACCAGCAGGACCTGTCCGGCCTGCACACCCACACGATGCACCTCGATGAACTGGATCTTGCTCTCCGGACCCTCGGTGACGAGATCGAGGGGGAGCGAGCCATGCACATCACCATCGCCCCTCGCTCCACGTGATCGGCCACCTCTTGTGGAGGTCGACGGGGGTCGATAGTCTCGCCACAGGTGCTCTTCGAGAGGTGACCGGTCGAGTGTGATCCAGCATTCGGGCTCGAGCGTCCTTCCACAGGGCCCGCGCCGAACATCCGTCGCCGATGCGACGAGAACGAGCTGGGGGTGGTCACATGACCGGGACGTTGCGTACCGTGGGCTTCACGTCGATGGACGAGGCCACCGACGAAGAGATCGCGCTGATCATGGGGCAGGCCGGCGTCATCTTGCAGAGCCAGTTGTTGGACAATGTGCTCGGGCTGTTGGAGGGGCTGAAGGGCGATCAGCTCGGGTATCAGGTCGATCGCTACGAGCACTCCCTGCAAACCGCCAGTCGGGCCTATCGCGACGGGGCCCGAGCCGATCTCGTCGTGGCCGGGGTCCTCCACGACATCGGAGAGGGTCTGGCGCCCGCCAACCACAGCGAGTTCGCCGCCGCAGTCCTTCAGCCCTACCTGGACGAAGAGGCAGCCTTCATCGTGCGGCATCACGGGTTGTTCCAGGGATACCACTACTTCCACAAGATGGGCCGAGACCGCAACGCTCGCGATCAGTATCGGGACTCGCCGCACTTCGATGCGACCGTGCACTTTTGTGCCCAGTGGGACCAGCGCTCCTTCGATCCTGGTTACCAGAGCCTTCCCCTCGAGACGTTCATGCCCATGATCAGAGAAGTATTCGGCCGTTCACCGAACAGCGGGTATTAAGGCCGGCTGCGATCCCGGGTCCGCTCGGGTCAGGCACAGTCGTGGCGCCCGACGTGCTGGCCACGATTCGATGGGACCGGCCATTTCCGGCCGGACGCGACCGGATTCCGCGACCTCTCTTGCTCCTCCACCAAACGATCGGTAGGCTATAGCTGAGCTCTACGGAGCGGGGGAGGAGGCATGCATGGTTAGTACGCCAACAGAGACTCACTCGGGGACAAAAACGCAAGAACGCCCGGGGACCGGGATGCGCCGACCGGTGAAGGGGATCGGCCGGGAGCTCAGCGTCCAACAGGAGCTGGCCTGCGCCCTGCGGATCCTGGCCCACGCCGGCTGGCAGGAGAACCTGTCGGGCCACATCACCTGGGTCCAAGACGGATCGACCAACCTGTGGTGCAACCCGTGGGGCATCTGGTGGGAGGAGACGACGGCCTCGGACATCGCCCTGGTGGCCGAGAGCGGCGAGCACGTGGCGGGCCAGTGGGACGTCACCGCCGCCGTGTTCATCCACACCGAACTCCATCGTGCCCGCCCCGACGCCAAGGTGGTCGTCCACGGCCACCCCTACTACGCCACCCTGCTCGGCGGCCTGGGCGTGACCCCGGAGATCATCCACCAGAACTCGTCCATCTTCGACGGCGACATCGCCTTTGTCGACGAGTACGCCGGGCTGGTCGACAGCTCCTCGGCCGGGGAGCACCTGGCCAACAAGGTGGGCACAGCCACCGGCGTGGTGTTGGCCAATCACGGGGCCATCGTCACCGGCGAGAGCATCGGCCAGGCCTGTTACCAGGCGGTGACCTTCGAGCGCATGTGCCAGTTCATGTACGACTCACTGGTCACCGGGATCAAGCCCCGCCCCATTGCCCCCTCGGCCCGGGCCGCCCTCAAAGCCGGTCTCAAGGTCGGGTGCCCCCCGGTGTTCTGGGACGGCGCCGTGCGTCAACTGTTGCGCACCGAGCCCGAGGTGCTCGATTGATCCGGTCGCACCTCTCGCACCATTGGCAATACCCAAAGGAGGCCCCCCATGGGGATTTCGGTTGAAGATCTGCAAAAGCGCACCGGGGACTTCGGACGACAAGGTCCCGGCACGGTCACCTTCCTTCCCGATCCCGAGCCCCCCGAGCTGTGGGCCACGATCGTCTCGGTCGACGACCATGTCGTCGAGCCCCCCGACATCTTCGAGGGAAGGTTCGCGGCCAAGTTCGCTGACGAGGCTCCCCGGGTGGTCGACACCGAGAACGGGGGACAGGCCTGGCTGTGGCTCGACCAGCTCCTTCCCAACGTCGGCTTCAACGCGGTCGCCGGTCGTCCCCGAGCCGAGCACACCTTTGAACCCTCGCGCTTCGACCACATGCGCAAAGGGGCGTGGGACGCCAAGTCCCGGCTGGTCGACATGGACCTCAACGGCGTGTGGGCCTCCCTCTGTTTCCCGTCGTTCCTGCCCGGGTTCGTGGGCCAGCGCCTGACTCTGTGGCCGAAGGACGAGGAGCTGGCCTTTGCCGCCATGCGGGCCTACAACGACTGGCATCTCGAGTCCTGGTGTGGGACCGACCCCGATCGGTTCATCCCCCAGCAGATCGCCTGGTTGCGGGACCCGGTGATCGCAGCAGAGGAGATCCGGCGCAACGCCGAGCGCGGGTTCAAGGCCGTGAGCTTCTCCGAGGCGCCCCACAAGCTCGGCCTCCCCACCATCCACAGCGGCTACTGGGAGCCGTTCTTTGCCGCCTGTGCCGAGACCGAGACGGTCATCTCCCTCCACGTGGGTTCGGCTGGCGAGACCGTCACCACCTCCGACGACGCCCCCACCGGGGTCATCGGCGCCCTCTTCGCCGCCTCCTCGTTCACCTACTCGGTGGACTGGCTCTACTCGGGGATCGCCAACCGGTTCCCGACCATCAAGATCTGCATGTCCGAAGGGGGCATCGGCTGGGTGGGAGCGGTGATCGACCGGGTGGACCACCTGAACATCCGCCAAGACGAGCTGGGGGTGGACGACCTCGAACTCCAGGTCACCTCGGACGTGTTCCGAAGGAACTTCTGGTTCTGCGCCCTCGACGACCCGTCGGGGTTCCTGACCAAAGACATCATCGGCGTGGACAACATCTTGGTCGAGTCGGACTACCCGCACTCGGACTCGACGTGGCCCAACACCCAGGCCCTCTTGCGCAAGCACTTGGCCGGCGTGCCCGTCGAGGAACAGCGCAAGATGTGCTGGGAGAACGCGGTGAAGCTCTTCCGGCACCCGGTCCCGCCCAATCCGTTGCCATGAAGCGCCCGTTCGGACCCATTCAGCCAACCATTCACGTTCATAGAGGGGGTAATTGACCGGCAGACAATGAAAAAGGTTGACATTGACACACAATTGTCGTATTGCTGATATACAACTGTAATAAGATCAATCCATCTCAATTAGGGGGGCTCGATGAATGGGAACGAAGGCAAGCACGGGTGGTGGCGTGGCAGGCGGGGAAGGCCGGACTTGAGGGTCCGACACCGGACCGCAGTCCTCCGGATAGGCATGGCGGTTTCGGCTCTTTTGGCGTCGGTCATTGGCGTGGCGGTCACGACTCCTGCGGCGGTGGCGGCACCGGCAACGCTCAACATCGGTGTGCTGAACGAGAGCACCGGCGAGTTCGGCGCACAGTTCGGTCCGTTGGTGCCGGGCGTACAGGCCTGGGCCAGCTGGGTCAACAGTCACGGTGGTCTGAATGGGCACAAGGTCTCGCTGAAGATCTACAACAACGCCAGCAGCCCGAGCCAGGTCGTGGCCAATGCCCATCTCGCCGTACAGAACGGGGCGGTGGCGCTCATCGACTCCGACCCGCTGTTCGACAGCGCGGCACCGTACCTGCAGTCGGTTGGCATTCCCGTGTACGCCTTCGGGATCACCCCGGGCTTCTTCGGCGCCGACAAGACGAACTTCTTCTCCTACACGGGTAATCCGATCGACGGGAAGTCGACTGCCTCGGTCAAGTTCCTGGTGAAGAAGGGCAAGACCAAGTTCGCGCTCCTTTCCGACCCCAGCCCGGCTGACTCCGCCGGGATCAAGACCTCGGTACCGCTCATCGCCAAGGCCGGTGGCAAGGTCGTCTACACCAACTTCAACGTGGACCCGACCAATACGGCATCGCTGCTCGCCGTGGCCCAAGCGGTGAAGAACTCGGGGGCGACGGTGGTCGACTCTGCGGCCGGGGGAACGGAGGCACAGTTCCAAGCAGACCTGGCCCAGGTGGGTGCTGGCCATATCTGGGTGTCCAACGGTTCCGACTACGAACAGAACCTGCCGGAGCAGTACGGGCCGGCCCTGAACAACTACACGTTCTTCTTCTTCACCACGCCGTTCACGGTGAAGACGCCGGGCATGACCAACTACCTCGCTGCGATGCACAAGACGTCCCCGGGCGACGAGTACAACTTCCAGGCCCTTGTCGGATGGGCCTCGGCCAGTCTGCTGGCTGGTGGAGTCGAGGCGCTGGGCACACAGCCGGTCACACGGGCGTCGCTCACCAAGTCGACGAACACCCTGAAGAACTACACGGGTGACGGGGTATTGGCCCCGGTGAGCTTCCCGCTCTTCCACACCGCCGCTCCCTCGTGCTTCGCCTTCGTGCAGGTGCAAAATGGCAAGTGGGTGCAGATCAGTGGCACGAAGTCGAGCCCGTTCTACTGCGCGGCGCCGCTGCCCTGAGCACGACTCACCCGGTGCCGTGCACGACACGGCACCGGGTGATGCTGTGCCGGCGCACCTGAGCCGAGCCCATCCCACAACGGACCCAGATCCGTTGGACCCAGATCCGTTGTGGGATCCGGCCGGTAGACGGGGTGGCCTACGCTTGCCCGTCGAACCAGTCCCACTCCCACGGGACGATGGTGCGGAGAAGCGATTGGAAGATGGGCGTCTCGGCGGCGACCTCGTCCGGGACACGTCCGGCGGCTTGCCACTGGCTCTGGTGCTGGAGCAGGTCTTCGGCGAAGATCAGTGGATCCTGGTCCAGGAAGTACACATGGACCCTCAGGGTGGGGCCGGCTGAGGCGGGGGTGTTGCCATGACGGCCGGGGTAGGCATTCTCGCTGACGAACGTCCACGCGCCGGCCACGCCCCGACAGCCCAACATGTCCGGGATGTGGACCCGGTCATACCATCGAGCCAGCCTCTCCACCGCCGGCAGGTCGTCGCTCAACTGCGTCGCGGTGACGAAAATCCCACGATTGGGACGGAAGGGCAGCGCCTCTTCCGAAATGAGCACTCGCCGGTTCACGTAGCCCTTGAGGGGGATGAAGGCGCCGACGAGCGGTCTCGTTGCCCAGGCCAGGTCGGGCCGGCGACCGAGGTGGGTGGCCTGGGTTCCGAAGTCCATCCACTCCAGACGGCTGGCTTCGACGGGCTCACGGAGCCAGTACATCGTCATGTACTGGACGCCGGAGAAGTCAGTGTCGGGGGTGGGAATCCTGTGCGCACAGTCGGGCGAGCGGACCCACCGCTCGCCGAATACGACACCGGGAAGAGCCAGGTTCTCCGGACGATGATCGAATTGGTGGTACTCGTTGAACTCGTGATGTTTGGTCGGGTCGGTGAGCTCGGCGAATGAGAAGAATGCAAGCGATGGCTTCATGAGACTCCTACACGTGGGAATGCGGTGGTTCAAACGTAGGGCACGCTACCGCCTCCCGCCCTTGCAAACCCACCAAACGATCGATAGGCTCACTGCCGTGTTCTGGGGGTTGTTCGGCGTGTTCTGGGGGGTCGTCGGACCGCTTCAGCGTGAACGCCAGGGGGAAATTAGGCTGCTCTTTGGGATCGATCGTCGCTGAGACTGGAGTCGAAAGTCAAGCAATGGCCACTGCCGCGTACGGAGCGCGTCGCATCAGGGGGACTGGCATGGACCAGAGGATCGCACCATGCATCTGACGTGGTGAGCCGATGCCGGGCACGGTGATCGTTTCATGCAGATGCGCACTAACCCGGAGAGGGGAAAGACGTAGATGGAATATATATTTCCTGGCCTAGTCATCGGTGCGGTCTACGCAATCCTTGGCAACAGCATCACCCTGACCTACAGCGCCACCGGTGTTCTCAATTTGGCCACAGGCACGATCGCCTACGTCATTGCCGACCTCTACTATCACCTTGTCGCCGTCGAGAATTGGTCTCTATTGTCGGCGGGACTACTGACCATTGTGGTCGTATCGCCCGCGCTGGGATTCATTCTATGGCTGACCGTATTTCGGCAGATGGAAAAATCCGATCTGGTCGTCCAGGTCGTGGCCACGATCGGTCTGGCCGTGGCCCTGCCCGCCCTCATGCAGGTGATCATTCCCAATGCGCAGGTCCAGCAGGCTCCCGGGATCATTCCTGGCGGCCTCCTGCTCGTGCACCTGGGTTTCGTCACCGCGACCAGAAACCAGCTCGCCGCCGTGATCGGCTCGGTGGTGTGCGTCGTGGGCCTCGTGTTGCTGGTGGATCGGACCAGGCTGGGATTGGCGACGCGTGCGGTCGTCGATCGGCCCGTCCTGGCACAAAGTCGGGGCATCAACACATCCCGGGTCGGTGCCATCTCGTGGGTGTTGGCCGGACTGTTGGCCGGCATCGGCGGCGTCCTGCTTTCGCCACTGATCACCCTCGACAGCGGAACGTACACGGAGCTCACCGTGGCTGCCCTCAGCGTGGCATTGTTCGGCCGCTTCCGTGGTCTCATCATGACCGCTCTAGCCGGGTTGGGACTGGGCGTCGCCTCGTCGCTCATCACCGGTTATGCCCCGGCAGGAAACACGGTGATCGGCGGGCTGGTCCCGTCGCTCCCCTTCTTCTTGTTGACCATCCTCCTACTGGCCGGAGCCTCACCGCTCTCGGCGCGCCAGGACGCCGTGCAGGCCCCTCCGACCCGCCGCCGCTCACTGGCCCGAATGGCCGCTGCCCGGTCAGGTCCAGAAGTGGAGGACTTGGCCGTCCCGGCACGGCCTGAGGCCGGGGCCCGGGGGGAGAGCCCCCCGCCTCGAAGGTTCCGGTACCCCTCGTGGACGACCCTGGCCATGGGCGGCGCGTGCGTTGTCATCCTCCTCGTGTTCATGTTCGCGTTCTCCGACTACTGGACCGGCGTTCTGGCCACCGGGCTCGCGTTCGGGGTCATCTTCTTGAGCCTCACCGTGGCGACCGGGGAAGGTGGCGTGCTCTGCCTCGGGCAGGCCTCGTTTACCGCAGTGGGTGGGTTCATAGCCGGACGGCTGGCGAGTAGCCATGGCATGCCGATCATTCTGGCTGCCGTGATCGGCGTGTTGGCGGCCATGGTGGTGGGGTTCATCGTCGGGGCAATCGGTTCCCGTCTCGATCAGATCGGCTTCGCCCTCGTCACCTTGGCCTTTGCCCTCTTTTGTGAGCAGTTTGCCTTCAACCTCACGTTCTTCGTGCCCACGTCGGGCGTTCCGTTCAAGTCGGTCCATTTCTTCGGATTGAGCACGGCCAGGAGCGAGGTCCTGCTCGGAGCGATCGTGTTCGCGGTGGTGGCCGGGCTCGTGGTCTACGCCAAACGAGGGCGCTTTGGCCGAACCTACGCGGCCATCCGAGCCAACCCCCTCTCTGCGGAAGGTCTCGGAATCAATGTGCGCCTGATGCGAACCATCATCTTCTCCATCGGCGGAGGCATTGCCGGGCTGGGAGGGGTGTTGCTCGGTATCAACGAGCAACAGCTCGGTATCCCCGACGTGGCCCTCGCCGTCGGACTGGTGTGGGTGGCGGTGGTGGTGACATTCGGCGTCAAGGGTCCCCGGGGCGCGCTGATGGCCGGCCTCGCCTTCTCGGTCATTCCCGCCGCCTTCTCGCTCATCAGCGTGAGTTGGATCGCCAACGTGCCGACGATCCTGTTCGGTCTGGGCGCCGTGGGCCTGGCCAAGGAGCCTCGTGGCTTCATGTCTCAGCTCGACGACGGTTGGCACGTGATGATCTCGAAATGGAGATCCCGGGCCCGAGCGACCGGTGGCGGTGGTGACGATGGCATCGCCGCCCCTCAGCCCGCCGGGCTCGAGATGGCCGGTGAGCGATGAGCGAAACGGTGATTGCAGTTGCGGTGGAAGCCGCTGATGCGCCCCTCGTCTTGGACGTGGACCACGTGTCGATGCGTTTCGGGGGCCTGCAGGCCCTGAGCGACGTGAGCGTTCGCGTGAGCCCGGGTGAGATCGTCGGAGTCATCGGTCCCAACGGCGCCGGGAAGACGACGCTGCTGAACGTGATGTCGGGATTGCTCCGTCCGAGCCAGGGGCGGGTCGTCGTGGGTGGCCGAGAGAGCACGCACTCCTCGGTGCACAAGCGGGCGAGCCTGGGTTTGGCCCGGACCTTTCAGAGGGTCACCCTGTTCTCGGATCTGACCGTGAGGGAACACGTGCAGCTCGCCTTGGACGTCTCCAGGGGCCTGTGGACGATTCGAAGTCGATCTCGCACACCCGAGACGGTCGAGCTCGATGCGACCAGCTTCCTCCGTCAAGTGGGGATTGCCCGGTTGGCCGAGGCCGATGTCGGAACCCTCCCCCTCGGCCAAGCGCGGTTGGTCGAACTGGCCATGGCCCTGGCCACTCGACCGGTGGTACTGCTGCTCGATGAGCCGTTCTCCGGCCTGGGAGCGACGGAGCGAGATGACCTGGCCGACCTTCTCTTGGAACTGAGGGCCACGTCTGGCCCGGGTATCGTCCTGGTCGAGCACGACGTCGGTATCGTCACCCGCCTGGCTGATCGCTTGGCCGTACTCGACTTCGGCGAGTTGATCGCCGACGGCCAGACCCAGAGCGTTCTCCAGGACGCCAACGTACGGCGCGCGTACTTCGGGCTCGAGGAGGCCGTCGGATGATGGCCCACCAGGAGGGCCAGGGCAGCATCGCCATCCGCGACCTTTCCTACTCCTATGGTGCCCTCTCTGCTCTGCACGGCATTGACGTTTCGATACAGCCGGGCCAGGTCTGTTGCGTGCTCGGGCCCAACGGAGCGGGAAAGTCCACGTTTGGTGCCACCGTGGCCGGGGCCCTCCCCGTCGCCAGCGGCAAGGTCTTTCTCGACGACGTGGACGTCGGGACCGAGCCGCTCTTCCGGAGGGCCCGACGGGGAGTCGCCTACATTCCCGAGGGCGGGGCCGTATTCCCCTCCCTTACCGTCTCGGAGAACCTGTGCCTGGGCACGAAGGGGCTGTCCCGGCGAGGCAAGGCGGAGATCGTCGAGAAGGCGGCTGGCTTCTTCGAGTTCCTGGCCGCTCGCCGGAACACCCGAGCGGGAATGTTGTCGGGGGGCGAGCAGCAAATGCTCTCGCTGGCCCGCATCCTCATCACCCAGCCGCCGTACGCCATCATCGACGAGCTGTCGCACGGTCTCGCCCCGGCCATCGTCGAGAGTCTCTTCCACACCTTGAGCGAGTCCAAAGGGCGCACCACGTTCGTGCTCATCGAGCAGTACCTCGAGCGAGCGTACGGCATCGCCGACATCCTGCTCGTTCTGTCCAGAGGTGTGGCGGTATACCGAGGTTCCGCATCGGAGACGAGCATCGAACAACTGGAGAGCTTGTACCAAGGGCAAGACCATGCCGACGCCGGTCAGACGTTGTCGGCCAACCAGGACTAGGGAGCGGTCAACCCGTGGACCCGAACACGAGGTTGCTCGTGGACGCCGACGAGATCGGCCAGCTCATCGTGCGAATGGCGAGGGTGACCGACGAGGGTGACGTCTCCGAGTACTCCGATCTCATCGCCGCCGACGCCAGCTGGCAGATGCCCGGAAGTGACGTGGTGAGGGGTCGCGACAACGTGATGGACTCGGCTCGAGAGCGCCGAGCCGGTGGTCTCACCGGACCGGGAGCCAACACCCGGCATGTCGTCTCCATGGTGTCGGTATCGGTGGAAGGCGACCGTGCCGCCGCCCAATCGTCGTGGCAGTACTTCGCACAGACGACCACGACGCCAACCCTCTTGGCCATCGGCTCGTATGCCGACGCCTTCGTCCGCACCTCCGAAGGCTGGCGGTTCAGCGAGCGCATCGCCACCGCCGGGTAGATGGCGCCATCGGATGCCCCCGGTGGTCCGCCCCTGCGCCGATCAGGTGTTCTGGGGGTCGGCCCGTACCCGTCGGCGGGCGAACAGCCACGGCCCGGTGCCCTCTCGCCGGTAGGTATCGCGATAACGGCCCCAGCGCCACAGCCCGTTGTCGCTGATCACGAACCAGTAGGCCGCGCCGGTGGCCACCCACTGGCTCTCGAATTGGATGGTGAGGTTGGTCACGTTGTGGCGCATGTAGGTCTGACCCGGCTCGCCGCCATGATCGGTGGCCAGGCCTCCCAGCAATCCGGCGATGGCGGCGCGGCCGTGCAGGGGCTCGGGGGAGTCGTCGGTCTCGAAGACGGCATCGGGCTCGAAGAGGGTCACCAGATCGTCGATCCTGCCCCCGTCCCCAAAGTGGGTGTACCGGGCCACCAGCTCTCGGATCTCCTCGCGCGCCGCCGTCTCCCATGGTTCCATGTCCATTGTCCTCCTCTGTTCGCTTGGACATGATCGCGTAGCCCCGAGGACGATGCCCTCTCGAGACGAACGCAAACGGAAAGGAATGCCTGTGCCCCACGATGTCGAGTTCCCATCCGAAGGCGCCACCCTCCGGGGTTGGCTCACCGTGCCCGCCGGCGAGGGACCCCATCCCGCCATCGTGGTGGCCGGGGGATTCGGCGGGGTGAAGGAGGTGTTCCTCCATCACAATTACCCTCAGGTCTTTGCCGACGCCGGTTTCGTGGTTCTCAACTATGACCACATCAATTGCGGGACCAGCGACGGGACGCCGCGCCAGGAGCTCGACCCCATCAAGCAACAGCGCGGATACAAAGACGCCATCACCTTCCTGGCCGGACACCCCGACGTGGATGCCGAACGCATCGGCATCTGGGGAACGAGCTACTCGGGCGGTCACGTGCTCGCCGTGGCCGCCAGCGACCGCCGGGTCAAGTGCGTGGTGTCCCAGGCCATGACCATCAGCGGCCGCGACAACACCATCGCCCGCAACTCACCCGCTGCCGTCGTCGACCTCTACCGGCGCTTCGCCGAGGACCGCCTTGCTCGCCAACGGGGGGAGGCGCCCGTCACGGTGCAAGCGTTCGCCGACGACAGCGACTCGGTCCGGTTCATCAAGTCGCTGCCCCCCGAGTACGTCGAGAACTGGAAGAACGAGATCACCCTCCGATCGTGGGAGCTCTATGCCGAGTACGAGCCGGCCGCCTTCATCGAACGCATCAGCCCGACGCCCCTGCTGATGGTCATTCCCACCGGGGACACCATGACCCCTTCGGCCGACGGTCTGAGCGCCTACAACCGGGCACTCGAGCCCAAGGCCCTGGTCACCGTGGACGGGGACCATTACGCCGTCTACAGCGAGGCCTTCGAGACCACGAGCGGGGCGGCCCGGGACTGGTTCCTCACCCATCTGTGAGGCCGACGAGTCATGACCGTCAGCTTGTGATTATCTGAGCTGGACGCCCAATCCACGCCCGAATTGCCCAGGACCCATCCCCTCCAACTATGGATAACCTGACAATCGGCTCTTGGGCCACCACCGAATCACCTCTAGCAGTAGGAGTTGCCATGCGCGTAGGAATCGGTATGCACTTTTCCAATACCGATGATTGGGATCGGTTCGAGGCGTCCGAGCGCCATGAGGACGTGCCAGCAGCGCCGGCCACGCCCGACTGGGACATCCTCCAAGAGGACCTGGCCATGGCCGACCTCACCGAGGAGCTCGGGTACGACAGCCTGTGGTCGGTCGAGCACCACGTCACGCCGTACCAGATGGCCCCGAACCCACTCCAGTTCCTGACCTACATGGCCGGCCGAACCTCGCGCATCGACCTGGGCACCATGGTCACCGTCCTTCCCTGGCACCAACCCCTGCGCCTGGCCGAACAGGTGGCCTTTCTCCAAGAGGTGATGGGCGAGGACCGCGCCTTGAAGTTGGGCGTCGGCCGAGGCATCGGACGACGGGAGTACGGCTCGTTGGGCATCGACATGGAGGAGTCCCGACCGCGCTTCCAAGAGGTGCTCGACATCATGAAGCTGGCCCTCACCTCCGACCGCTTCTCCTACCAGGGGGAGATCTTCACCATCCCCGAGACCGAGATGCGTCCGCGATGCCGCAACGGGCAGAAGATCATCGACAACATGGCCTGCGCGTGGGGAAGCCCGGCGTCGGTGGCCATCGCCGCCGCCAACGGGCTGAAGGCCTTCGTCATCCCCCAAAAGCCCATGGAGGAGTACGGGGCCGAGCTCGAGGAGTACTCGACCATACGGGCCGCCAACGGCTACGAGCCGTCGTCCCCGACCATCGTGGTGTGGGCCTACTGCGCCGAGACCGAGGCGGAGGCCAAGGAGTACGCCGAGCGCTACCTCACCAGCTACGTGGAGTCGGCCTACCGTCACTACGAGTTCTTCGGAACCCATTTCGACAGCCTGGCCAGCTTCTCCCATTACGCCGAACGGGCGGCGCGGGTGCGCGAGTCCCAGTCCATCGAGGAGTCCAACTACCTGATTGCCGATCACATGTGGGGAACGCCCGACCAGTGCATCGAGCGGATCAAAAAGCTCATGGGCGGCACCAATTGCGACGAGATCATCCTCCATCCGCGCTTTGGCGGCATGCCCGCCGACGCCGGGGAGAAGACCATGCGCTTGATCGCCAAGGAAGTGCTGCCCGCCCTCCACGAGCTCTCGCCCGAGCCCGTGGGCTGAGCGCTGGCCAGGCCACGATCACCGACAACCGAGGGAGAACAGGCTGATGAAGGGCATCGTGTGGAACGGGTTCATCGACGTCACCGACGACCTGGAGGTGCGCCGGCCCGAGCCGAGCGAGGTCCTGGTGCACGTCGCCTACGCCGGGGTCTGCCACAGCGACTACAGCGTGGTCAACGGCACGATCGCCTTCCCACCCCCGGTCGTGCTGGGTCACGAGGGCGCGGGGGTGGTGGAGGCAGTGGGCTCAGCGGTCACCAAGGTGTCCGTCGGAGATCACGTGGTCCTGCATACCCTCAGCTACTGCGGGGCCTGCGATCAGTGCGACCGGGGACGACCGACCCACTGCCGCTCGTCGCTGGGCGGGCTCAGCCAGCCCTTCACCTACAAGGGCGAGCCGGCCTACACCTTCGCCAAGGCCGGCGTGTTCAGCGAGTACACCGTCGTCCATGAGAACCAGGCCGTCCGCATCGACGACGACGTGCCCCTGCGAGTCGCCTCCTTGCTGGGTTGCGCGGTCCTCACCGGCGCCGGCGCCGCCTTGAACCGGGCCAAGGTCGAGCGGGGCTCGAGCGCGGTGGTACTGGGCGTGGGCGGCATCGGCCTCAATGCCATCCAGGGGAGCCGGATCGCCGGGGCCACCACCATCGTGGCCGTGGACGTGAACCCGGACAAAGAGGCACTGGCCCGGCAGTTCGGGGCCACCCACTTCATCGGCATGGACGGCAAGGACAGCGGCGATGCCATCCGCCAGGTCTGCCCCGACGGGGTGGACTCGTCATTCGAGTGCGTCGGTCGATCGGACTTGAGCCGGGTGGCCGTCGAGGCGTTGGCCGGCGGCGGGAGCTGCGTCCTGGTCGGGACCACGCCCATGGATGCCGAGGTCTCGTTCCTGTCACGCGATCTCTGGTTGGACAAGAACATCATGGGCTGTCGCTATGGCTCGGCCCAGCCCCACCACGACATTCCCACCTACATCAAGCTCTACCGGGCCGGGCAGATGTTGCTCGACGAGATGGTGACCAACGTCTACCCCATCGACGATGTGGAACGCGCCTTCCAGGACATGGCCGACAGCACCATCGCCCGCACCGTGTTGGCCATCTCGGACGTCGACGGCTGACCTGACGCGGGCCACCGAGCGGCGACGGGGCGATCAGCTCCAAAAGGCCCGCACCGACTCGGCCAGGCCTCGGCCCTGGCTCCGCCCGGCGCGGGCCGAGGGCTCTCTGGAGGCGAGATCGAGGAGGTCGGGGCCGAAGGCCGCGGTCGATGCATCGTCGGGTCGTACGAACTGGATTCGAGCCCGGGCTTCGAGTGCCTCCATACCCGCGGCAACGTCCGGACCGACGGGGAGGGGCTCATCGATGGGAGCGAGGATCAGCACCACGTCGTGGCCGACCGCCAGGTCGGCGTTGAGCACCGAGCGGATGCCCCCGTCGACATAGCGCCGCCCGTCGATGGTGACGGGCGGCCAGATGCCAGGCACCGAGCTGCTGGCCGCCACCGCGTCGACCAGGGGGACGTCCCCACCCTCATCGAAGACCCGCTCGTCGCCGGTGAGGGCGTCGACGGCCACGATGCGCACCGGCCGGTCGGGCCAGGTGTGGCGGGGGAGCCGTCCGGCGATGACCTCCAGCCGTGCCTCTTCGGGCACGGTGTCGGTGGCGAGGGCCATGGCGCCGATGGCTCTCCGAAGCTCGAGGGGACCGGAGGTGTTGGCCACCATGTCCATCCACAAATGCTCCAGGCTGGCCACGGCGGACGGCGCCTTCAGCTCTCCCGAGGTTTGGGCCGGTACCACCAGGCGGTCGAACAAGTCGGCGAGGAGGACACCGCTGGTGACCTGGGCGGCGACCGTCGAACCGGCAGACGTTCCGACGACCAGGTCCGCTCCGGTGACATCCATCCCGCCGTCGGCCAGCCCGGCCAGTATCCCCGTTTCCCATGCGATCCCGGCCACCCCGCCGCCGCCGAGGACCAGGGCCCGGGTGGTCATCGGCTCGCCAGGGCCAACGCCGGACGTGACCCCTGGGCGGCCACGTGACGGCCGGCCCGGTACCCGAAGGTGACGCCGTGGGCAATGGTGGCCCCACCCGACGGGTAGGCCCAACCGAAGACGTTGGCCGCCGTGTTGCCGGCGGCGTAGAGCCCGGGTATGGGTGACCCGGTCCGGGCGATGACCTGACCATCGGCGGTGACCCGCGGGCCGCCGTTGGTACCGAGGGTCCCCGGGAAGACGGCCAGCGCGTAGAAGGGAGGAGCACCGAGGGGTCGGAGGGGCGGGGTCGCCATCAACCCCAACAGGTGGCGATCGAAATCCGGGTCGGTGCCGTTTCCGGCGTTGGTGTTGTAGCGGGACACGGTGGCTTCGAGGGTGGCCGGATCGACGCCGATGCGCTGGGCCAGCTCGGCGATGGTGTCGCCCCGGTGGACCCAGTCGGGCACGGGCTGGCCGGGGGTGATGGACAGGATCTGGGTGGACTCCTTGGCCTCGTGGTCGAAGATCATCCAGGCCGGCGCCTGGTTGGGGAACTCGGCCCGTGAGGCGTCGAAGAACCCGAACGCCTTGGGGAAGTCGTTGTAGGGCACCGCTTCGTTGGCGAAGCGGTGGCCGTGCCCGTTGACGATGATCGATCCGGGCATGCCTCGACCACCCTCGAACTGGGGGATGGGCCCACCCTGGTCGACGATGGCCGGGTCGAACATGGCCGGTGTCCCCCAATAGGAGTTCAAGTTGGCCAGGGCGGCACCGGCTTCGGTGGCCATGACCAGGCCATCACCAACGTTGTTGGGGGGCGACAGCGGTTGGACGTCGTAGCCGATGAGGTCTCGGACCATGTCCCGGTTCCACTCGAAGCCACCGCAGGCCAGGACCACGCCCCGGCGGGCTCCGAGGAACACGTCGTGGCCGTCGTGCTCGGCCCGTACCCCGACGACGGCGCCGTCGGCTGAGATCAGCTCGCGTGCCGGGGTGGACAGACGGATGCCGACGTCCCGAGCCAGCAGCCCCTTCCACAACATGCCGATGAGGGCCGCGCCCTTGGGCCGGATGTCCTCGGCCTCCCGCCGGGCCAGCTCGGCCTCGAAGTCCGGGTCGGCCGGGCCGAAGAGGTCCTCGGCCAGGGTGGTGTAGGACCCCAACGACATGAGCGTCCCCCGGGACACGAGGCGGTCGCGCCACTCCGGCAGCTCGGCGCCGAACGCGTAGGGGACGGGTTCGACCGACCGACCCCCCGGCTTCTTCCCCGGTACGTCGTAGGGGAAGTAGTAGTCGGGAAACACGGAGAGCGACGTCATGGTCACTGGCGTGTTCGACTCCAGATAGTCCAGCGCCTCCGGAGCGGTGTCGACGAAGACCTCCAAGAGGTCGGGATCGGGTTCCACTCCCATGGCCAGGTGGCGAACGTACGCCAGCGCGTCCTGGCGATTGTCCTCCAGGCCGGCCTCGGCCATGTGCGCGTTCTGGGGAATCCACAGCACGCCACCCGAGACGGCCGTCGTCCCCCCGATCATGTCGGATTTCTCGACCACGAGGGTCCGGGCCCCTCCGTCGGCGGCCAGGGTCGCCGCCGTCAGGGCGGCGCCGCCGGAACCGACGACGATGACGTCGACGACCTCATCCCACGAATCTGGTAACTCGACGATCATCGTCCCCCCCGGTCTGCTCGCTGCGCCTCATAGTAGAGGACCACCCGGGGTACTCCCAGCTGGCCGCGGTGCCGTTGGGTAGGGTCACGCCATGCGGTTCTCCACTGCCCTGTTCGCCACCGACCATGCGGTGAACCCCGTCACTGCCGCGGTGGCGGCAGAAGACCGAGGGTTCCACTGCTTCTACGTTCCCGAGCACACCCACATCCCCGTGGAACGGGAGACCCCCCACCCGCTGACCGGCGACACGCTGAACGACGAGTACCGACGGACGCTCGACCCGTGGGTCACGTTGGCCGCCATCGCATCGGCGACCGAGCGCATCCGGCTGGGCACGTCGATCGCCCTGGTAGCCGAGCATCACCCCATCACCTTGGCCAAGGAGATCTCCACCCTCGACTACCTGTCCGGCGGACGCGTCGTGCTCGGCATGGGCTACGGCTGGAACTTGGAGGAGCTGGCCCACTTCGGGGTCGCACCGGCCCAGCGTCGCGCCGTCGTGCGAGAGAGCGTGCTGGCCATGCAGGCGCTGTGGACCGAGGACGAAGCCTCGTTCTCCGGGGAGTTCATCGCCTTCGGCCCGAGTTGGTCGTGGCCCAAGCCGGTGCAGGCCCGGTTGCCCGTGCTGGTCGGTGGGGCCGCCGGTCCGAAGACGTTCGCCCACATCGCCGAGTACGCCGACGGCTGGATGCCCCATGGTGGGGCCGGGCTGAGCAGGTCGTTACCCGGCCTCCGCCAGGTATGGGCGGATGCCGGACGGGAACCATCTGCGTTGGAGGTGGTGATCATGGGAGTCGTCCCCGACCCCGGGAAGCTGGAGCACTACCGGTCGCTGGGCGTGAACGAGATCGTGCTCGGCTTCCCCACCGGGAGCGTGGGGGAGATGGAGCGGGGACTCGACGGCTACGCCGGGATCATCGCCGAGTTCTCCTAGGCGGCGGGCCGGTGGTCCCGGTCAGGCCTGTAGGAGCCCACGGCCCAACCAGTCGTCTTTGTTGCGCACGCCGGGTAGCGCGAAGAAGTAGCCCCCACCAAAGGGGCTGATGTAGTCGACCAGGGCTTCATCGATCAGGCGCTTCTGTGTGGCCTCGAATTGACGGGCCACGTCCTGTTGGAAACAGGTGAAGACGAGGCCCATGTTCAAGTCACCGTTGAGATCGATGCCCAAGTCGTAGTTGTAGCCCCGTCGATAGATACGACTGGGCTCGGTCGCCTTGGTTCGGGGGTTGGCCAGCCGCATGTGGGCGCCGAGGGGCACATCGAAACCGTAGGGGTCCTTGGCGTAATTGGGAACGTCGGTGTACCGGGTCATGCCGATCGGCGCACCATCGGCGCGGTAGCGACCGATCATCGTCTGCTGTTCGTGCAGCGAGACCCGGTCCCAGAACTCGACGAACATGCGGATGAGCCTGACCACGTGGTAGCTGCCCCCCACCGCCCAACCCGGCTCACCGTGTCCGGGGACCACCCACAACAGCTGGTCGGCAACGGCCGGATCGTGCACCGCGGGGTTAGCGATTCCGTCCATGAACCCGAGGTGGTTGCGAGGTACGCCAGTCGGTCGGCGGGGAGACAAGAAGCCGTCCATCCGCCACCGCAGCTGCATGGCGCCGCGGGTGTGCTTGGCGATATCGCGCAGCGTGTGCAGCACCACGTCACTGCTCCCGCCGCAGAGCTGCATCAATAGGTCGCCGCCGACCCAGGCCGGGTCCAAGTCGTCGTTGGGGAACGTTCTCATGGGCACCAGGCGAATCGGCTTCTGCTCGGCCAGACCGAATCGGCCGTCGAACAAGGTGGCACCGGCCGAAAGCGTGACCGTGAGCCCGTCGGCGGGGACGTCGGGGCCCAGCGTGCCGCTGTCGGCCGGGGGGCTGGCCGTGCCCAGGTCCGACGGAACCCCTCCGGTGGTGAGGAAGCGGGCCCGGGAGGTGATGGTGCGCAGGAGCTGGGTGAGGGCGGCACGGTCCGGGGCCACCACGTCGAGGGCCACGAAGGCGGCGGCGGGAGGCTGGGGGGTCACGATCCCGGCTTGGTGGGGTCCAAAGAAGGAGACCGGACCGACGGCGGGATGATTCGGGGTGGCGGCCGCGGCCGTGCCCGCCGTCTCGCCGGCGCCGGCCACCCCGGCCAGGGCCCCGGCGACCCCCAAGCCGGTACGGGCCAGGAACTGGCGGCGGTCCAAGCTCACGAGGTGGACCCCTCGACCTGCAGGAGCTCGGGCACCAGGGCCAGCACCTCCAGCACCGCGCCCATGGCCCCGTTGACCTGTTGGCGTTGGGCCAGGGGGACGAGGGTCGCCGCTACCCACTGCCCGTTCGCCTGGGTATCGCCGAGGGCGGCATCGAGCCGATCCAGCTGAGCGGTGGCCGTCGACGTCAGGTCGGGTGCCCGGGTCGCGAGGAACGGGGCGAGGATGGTGAGAAGCTCACGGGTCCCGTCGACGTCCGCCTCCACCGACGCCATGTCGGTCCCGCTGCCGTAGTCATCGGTGCCGGTCAGTTCGTCGCGCGACGCATCCTCCAGGATCTCGTGCGTCCGCAGGGGCAACTCGGTGGCCGTGATGGTGTCGTGGGGGAACGTGACGGTCAAGGCGTCGATCGAGCCGAGCAGGTGGGCGGCATCGCTCGATGCGGCAGCCAGGTCTCCCTGCTGCCAGAGATCGAGCTCCACCTTGTGGAAGCCGACGAAGTCCGGGCTGGCCGTGCCGCCTTGGAGCCCGGCGGCGGTGCCATCGATCATCGTCCCCAGTGTCCCGAATGCGTCGTAGGCCGCACCGATCCGGTGCCAGGTGAGATGGGCGGTCAGCCAGGCACCCTCGGACTGGTTCAGCTGACCGCCGGCGATCGCCGACTGGAGCAGTTGCACCTGGGCGGTCAGGAGGGCGAGCTGGGCGGTCACGTAGGCGCGGTACGCGGCGATGGCCCCGCCCATCTGGGCCGCGCTGACTGGGATGGCCACGACCGGTCCGGCGGCACTGGGGCGGGGAGCTTGGCTGACCTGGGCGACGGTCGACGACTGTGCGGGCAGACCATCGAGCACGCAGCTCCACTGGTAGGTGCCCGGCTTCAGGCGCACCGACAGCGCCGCCGTTGCACCGGGGCTCAGGGCAGTCTTTTGGGCCACGGTCACGCCGGTGTGCGGGTTGAACAGGTAGATGGATCCGGTGTGCCCGGAACGGTTGGCCACGGTGAAGACGGTCTCGCCCGCTTGACCTGGCGCCCACGACGAGGCGCAGTGACCGGCGCTCATGGTGATGGGCACCGGAGCCGGCCGCCCCGGCGGGGTTGCCGTCGCCGCGGACGTCGGGAGGGCTCCGGCCGTGGCGACAAGGGCGAGAGCGAGAGCGGCCACCGCAACCCGGCCGGTGGGACCATGCGTCAACGAGTTCTCCTTCGGACGCGACTGATGGTGGAGTCAGGTTGGCCACGGTACACCGGGCCGGTCAAAACCTGGGTTCGTGACGGCGGGGGCCACGAGCCGCAATCGGAGCAGTCAAAGACCACGCCGCCAACGGGCGTCGACGGCTTGGTCCCGCTACGATGCGCTCGTTCGTCTGGGTCCACGCCGCCGACGAACCGAGCACGTCATGGTTCCCCCTCACAGGTCGGAGATCCATATGGACTACACCCGGACAACTCGGTGAGCGCGGAAGCAGATGACCAGGACGGTCCCTCCCACCGTCGTACCCTGAGCCGGCGTCAACTCTTGACCGGCGCCGCGGTCGGAGCCACCGGGCTCGTCCTGGGTGCTCGGGGAGGATCGGCTGGTGCTCAGCCCGAGACCCGAAACAGGCGAGGGTGGCTCGCCGCCTCCCGTTCACCGGTGATCCGCCAACCCGGGTCGCTGCCCAACCCGTCCCTGGCCGCCGGTACCGAGCAGCTGCCGGAGATCGAGCACATCGTCGTGGTCATGATGGAGAACCACTCGTTCGACAACCTGCTGGGCATGATGGGGCGCGGTGACGGATTCCCCTTGGGTGCCGACGGGAAGCCAAAGGTGGCCTTGCCCAACGGCCAGGGTCAGCTGGTGCACGCCTTCCACATGCCCAGTGAGTGCATGACCAACGGGGTGGGCAACGATTGGAACGTGGCCCACCGGTCGTACGACAACGGCACCAACCAGGGCTTCGTCGAGGCCTCCTCCGGGGAGTCCGTGGGCTACTTCCTGGGCGAGGACATCCCCTTCACCTGGGGTCTGGCCAAGACCTTCCCCTTGGCCGACCGGTGGTTCTGTTCGGTGCTGGGCCAGACCGATCCCAACCGGCGCTATCTCATCTCGGGGACGTCGCTGGGCCTGATCAACGACAGCTTCCCGGCCCCTCTGCCACCCAACGGCACCATCTTCGACAGCCTCAACAAGCACGGGATCACCTGGAAGGACTACTACTCGGACCTCCCCAGCGCCGGCGTCTACCTGTCGCAACTGGGCCAGCCGGCCATCAGGGACAAGCTGGTGACGATCAAGGAGTTCTACACCGATGCAGCGGCCGGCACCCTTCCCCAGTTCTCGCTCCTCGACCCCAACTTCACCATCCAGTCCGAGGAGAACCCACAGAACATCCAGTTCGGCGACCAGTT
Organism: uncultured Acidimicrobiaceae bacterium; assembly: GCA_963781305.1. Classification (GTDB taxonomy): domain Bacteria; phylum Actinomycetota; class Acidimicrobiia; order Acidimicrobiales; family RAAP-2; genus DASXMT01. Next base: position 562,152 of record CAWAFL010000001.1, on the reverse strand, counting down.
CCTGTCCGACGTCGTCTCATCGGTGATGAGCGGTCCGCAGTGGTCCAAGACCCTGATGATCTGGACCTACGACGAGTGGGGCGGTTGGTACGACCACGTGCCGCCGCCGGCGGCTATCCCACCCGACGACATCCCGCCCGATCTCCCTCCCGGGAGCCTCCCGGGAACCTTCGCCCGCTACGGCTTCCGGGTGCCCGGCGGCGTCATCTCGCCGTACGCCAAGAAGGACTACGTCTCCCACACCATCTATGACCACACGTCGATACTCAAGACGATCGAGACCAAGTGGAACCTGCCCGCCCTGACGCGTCGCGATGCCAACGCCCACGACGTGCTGGACATGGTCGACCTGACGTCGAAGCCTGCGTTCTTGACCCCACCCCGCTTGCCCGACCCGGCCAACCCCGTCCAGTCCTATACCTGCCTGCCCACCGGTCCGGGCCAGATCCCGCCTCCCTCCGCGGTGACCAACGCATGAGGGCGTTGCGCCGATCGCTCGCTCCGGCAGGCCGCCCGGTGGCCGCCACTGCGGTCGTCCTTTCGGCGCTGGCCATGTCGCTCCTCGTACCGGAACTGACGCCGGCCGCCGACGCGTCGACCCACCGCCCGCCCGCCGGGGTGATCGCACCGCAGACGGTGGCCAAGAAGTCGTCTGTCGCATCGTGCACGCCGTCGCAGATCTTGACCTCGGTCACGCTCTACGTCCTCGGCAGCGCGCCCACCGCGCCCGCCGGAGCCGTCCTCTTCCACAACATCTCTTCGACGGCCTGCTCGTTGCGGGGCGTCCCCACCGTCGGCGTGCTCAACGCCGGCGGACAGCCCCTCTCGGTCTACGAGCGTGCCAGCGTGCCCCGCTCCGCCGTCCCTGCCGTGCTCCAGCCCTCGTCCACCAGCTCTCAGGCCGGATCGAGCCTTACCTGGTCCTCCTGGTCATGCCCGGAGGGCTCGTTCTCCCTGACCATCCGGTTCCCGGGTTGGTCCACGTCGGTGCCGGCCTCGTGGGGTTCGGTTGCCGGCTACTCGGGCACCCCGTGCGCGGTGACCGGTGCCACCGTCTACGTCAGCACGGTGGCCAACGTCAGCCACTGAGCCTTTGGACCCGTCGTCTAGTCTCTGCGCCGGCGGCGAACGCGGCGCGCAGGCGGCGAAGGGGGAGATCTGTGGACGAGCAGACGTACGGTCGGCGGTTCGAGGGCAAGGTAGGCGTGGTCACCGGGGCCTCGACGGACCCGGGCATCGGCAGGTCGACGGCGCGTCGGTTGGGCCTCGAGGGTGCGTCGGTCATCATCAACGCCCGATCGGAGGATCGACTCCGGGCCACCGAGCAACAGTTGCGCGACGAGGGGATAGCGGTGGTGGCCGTGCCCGGCGCGGCCGATGACGACGAGACGCCGGTCCGACTGGTCGATGCCGCCCTCGAGCACTTCGGACGGATCGACCTCTTGGTCAACACGGTGGGCGGCGCCACCTATCAGGGGTCGGCCCTGGCCATCGACCGGGCCTCACTGCTCGACACGCTGGCCCTCAACACGTGGCCGACCCTGGCCCTCATCCAAGAGGCGGTGAGGCGAGGCCTGGCCGACGGTGGGGGTGCCATTGTCAACATCTCGAGCGGGTCACCCAAGAAGACCACGCCGTCGATGGCCGCGTACGCAGCCGGAAAGGCCGCCCTCAACGCCCTCACCCGCACGCTGGCCAACGACCTGGGCCCCCGGGGGATCCGGGTCAACGCGGTCAGCCCCGGTCTGACCATGACATCGGCCACGCGGCCGATGTGGGATGCCGACGGCGGCAGCGCCGCCGGTGAGCGTCTGCTGCTCGGTCGGCTCACCGAGGCGGATGACATCGCTGCCGCCGCGGCCTTCCTGCTGGCCGACGAGGCCCGGTCGATTACCGGCGTCCTCCTCGACGTCGATGCCGGCAATCACGTCTCATCGGGATCGTGGTCGCCCATGGGCTCGTCCTGATTCCCATCGAGGATCCGAGTCCTATGACTAGAACAAGTTCTGGTTCACCGGCCCGCGGATGCTAGAAACGAAGCAGTATCTGAGGGCACTCCCTGTGTCGCCGGGGCCGGGGGACCTCCACAACCGAGTGGGAGCCTGACCAATGCCGATCGGAATCGCTGATGAGCACGAGGACCTCCGTCTGTCGCTGCGGCGATGGATCGAGTCCCGTTGCCCGCCCGAAGTCACCCGGGCCGCCCTCGACGGCGACAAGGACGAGCTGCCACCGTTCTGGCCGGAGCTGGCCGAACGAGGGTGGCTGAGCGTCCACATCGCCGAGGATCTGGGCGGACAGGGAGCGGGGTTGGTCGAGCTGGCCGTGGTCCTCGAGGAGCTGGGGCGCGCCGCCGCTCCCGGGCCCTGGGCATCGACCGCACTGGCCGCGTCGGTCATCGCCGCCGTCGGCGACGGAGCCCAAACCGGGTCGCTCCTGCCTCAGTTGGCCGACGGGTCGGTTCCCGCCGCCGTGGTCCTGCCGGTCGCCGAGGCCGGCGGTGCGGCCCTGGCGCGGCCCGGGCTGACGGCGACGGTCGGGCCCGACGGCTCGTTCTCGGTGCGCGGGTCGGTGGGCCCCATCCTCAGCGGGGCGGTGGTCGCGCTCGTGGTCGCTCCGGTGTCTGTCGACGGCTCCGAGCGCTGGTTGGTGCTCGAGCAGGGGGCCGGGATCCAGGTGGAGCCGACGCCGAGCTTCGACCCGTCGCGCCGGACGGCCACCTGGCACGTGGACGGCGTGACGGTGGCCCCCGACGGAGAACTGCTCGGTGCCCGCACCGAGGAGATCCGGGACCTGGCCATCGTCCATGCCGCCGCCGAGGCGGTCGGGGGAGCGCGCTGGTGCTTGGACACGGGCGCCGAGCAGGGTCGGACCAGGGAACAGTTCGGGCGGCCCATCGGCCAGTTTCAAGGGGTGAAGCATCGCCTGGCCGACATGCTGGCATCGGTCGAGCAGTCGGTGGCGGCCACGTGGGACGCAGCCCAGGTACTCGACCTCGAGGCCCATGGCGCCCTGGGAGCAGGGCATGGATCGACGACGCCCCAGAGCCGGTTGGCCGTGCAGGTGGCGGGGGCGCTGGCTCTGGACAGCTACGTCGAGGCAGCGAAAGGGGCCATTCAGGTCCTGGGGGGCATGGGGTTCACCTGGGAGCACGATGCCCACATCCACCTGCGCCGGTCCACCAGCCTCCGGCAGCTGCTGGGCGGGACGGCGCCGCTGCGCGCCGAGGCCGCCCGGCTGGCGTTGACCGGGGCCCGGCGTCAGCTGCAAGTCGAACTGCCTGCCGAGGCCGACGGGTTCCGGGCCGAGTTGGAGCCGTTGGTGGCTGACATCGCCGCCATCGCCGATGCCGGGGAACAGCGCCACCGCCTGGCCGACGCCGGGCTCTTGGCCCCCCACTGGCCCGCCCCCTGGGGACGGGACGCCGGTGCCGTCGAACAGTTGGTCATAGACGAGGTGTGCGAGAAGGCAGGGCTTCGACGCCCCAGCCTGGTCGTGGGGGCGTGGGCCCTTCCCACCATCATCGCCCACGGCACCGAGGAACAGGCCGAGCGGTGGGTAGGTCCCAGTTTGAGCGGGGACCTGGTGTGGTGCCAGCTGTTCAGCGAGCCCGGTGCCGGTTCGGACCTGGCCGCCCTCAGCACCCGGGCCGTCAAAGTGGAGGGCGGCTGGTCCATCTCCGGGCAGAAGGTGTGGACCTCCCTGGCCACCCGGGCCGACGTCGGGATCTGCCTGGCCCGCACCAATCCCGATGCGCCCAAGCACAAGGGGATCACCTACTTCCTGGTCGACATGAAGACCCCGGGCATCGAGGTCCGGCCCTTGCGGGAGATCACCGGCGAGTCGCTGTTCAATGAGGTCTTCTTCGACGACTGCTTCGTTCCTGATTCGTGTGTGGTCGGCGAGGTGGATGGCGGCTGGCGGCTGGCCCGGACCACGCTGGCCAACGAACGGGTCTCGTTGTCGTCCGACTCGGCGTTCGGCGGGGGCCTGGAGGCTGCGCTCTCGTGGCTGGCCGATCATCCCGAGGCATCCCATCCGGTCGTGCTCGATCAGCTGGGATCGTTGGTGGCGGAGGCACAGTCCCTGGCCGTGCTCGGCCTTCGGGTCACCCTTCGCTCCCTCTCGGGCGTAGAGCCCGGTCCCGAGTCGAGCGTGGGCAAGCTGCTGGGCGCCCAGTTCGATCAGCGGATTCAGGAGTTTGGACTGGACCTGCTCGGCCCGGCCGGGGCGACGACGGTGGGCGACGCCGGGCCGTGGGCCCACGGTGTCCTCCACTCGAAGTGCCTGACCATTGCCGGCGGGACGAGCGAGGTGCAGCGGAACGTGATCGGCGAGCGCCTGCTCGGCCTGCCCCGGGACCCGGTTCCGGGCCGCTGACCAGCCCGGGCTCCGCCATCGGCGGACCGCTGTCGGGTCAGCTCTGGACGACGAATGGAGGGATCTGCGACGGACCGTTCTTGAACAGATCCCCCTTGGCCGCGGCCAGCTCCTCGATGGTCCACATGGCGTCCTTGTGCACCTCGCCGATGGGCTGGAACCCGCCCATGGCCCAGATATTGCCGCCGAACACCACGAAGCACTGGCCGTTCACATCGGCGGCCTCGTCGGAGGCGAGGAAGCCGACCAACCGGGCGACATTGCGGGGGTCCCAGTGGTCGAAGGTGCCCGGCTGGGCGGCGGATGCGCTGAAGACGTTCTCGGTCATCCTCGTCCGGGCCCGGGGGGCGATGGCGTTGACGGTGACCCCGTAGCGCTCGAGCTCACGAGCCAGGATCCAGGTCAGGGTGAGGATGGCCCCCTTGGCCGAGGCGTAGTTGGCCTGGCCCGGGCTGCCGAACAGACCCGCCTCCGACGAGGTGTTGATGATCCGACCGGTGATCGGGTTCCCCGCCTTGGCCAGGTTCCGCCAATAGACGGCGGCATGGTGGGCTGTGGCGAAGTGCCCCTTGAGATGCACACGGATCACGTCGTCCCAGTCGGACTCCTCGAGGTTGAAAGTCATCTTGTCCCGGATGATGCCGGCGTTGTTCACCAAGATGTTCAACTGCCCGAACGTCTCGACCGCTTGGTCCACCAGCCCCTTGGCTCCCTCCCAGGAGCTGACGTCGTTGTCGTTGACGACGGCGGTGCCTCCCTGCTCGGTGATCAGGCTGACCACCTCGTGGGCCGGCGATTCGTCGGCACCCTCGCCCTGCAGCGAGGCGCCCACGTCGTTGACGATGACCGTGGCCCCCTCTGCCGCCAGCAACAGGGCTTCCTCGCGCCCGATGCCCCGTCCCGCCCCGGTGACGATCGCAACCTTGTCGTCGAGCAAACCCATGGTGTCTCCTGTGCTTGTATCTATTCGTGTCCGCTATCCGGACCAGATGCTGCCCCCCGCCCGTGGTCAGGTGGCCGATCGGCGTCTGTTGACGTCACGCCCGGAACCCGGGAAGCATGGCCCAATTCCGTTGCCTCAGCAAGACCGGAGCAGTGATCCATGACGGCGCTCGTACTGCACGAACCGACCGGGGGGATGCCCCGGTGACCAGCAACGACACCGACGATAGGGGCGGCGCTGCGGCCCGGTTGGCCACCCGGCTGGTCCAGCGGGCCAACCGCGAGTTCTCCCGCATCCGGGCGCTGCCCTACGAGCGGCTGCCACCCCGTGAAGCGGTCCGGGTGGCCTACAACGTCCTGTTGCGGCGCGATCCCGACCCGGCGGCGTGGGACCACTACACCGGCGCAGTGCGTTCGGGCGTGTGGACACGCGCCGATATCGCCGATCGGATCCGCGGCTCCAGCGAGTACAGAACGCAGGTCCCCTTCGGGCCCTCCTCGTTCTTCACCTCGCTGCACGCCAGCCGTTGTGAGTTCGTGCTCGGCCTCCCACCGGCAAAACGGATCGTGGACATCGGCGGGGGCCACACCACCGACGGGCGCGGGGCCCTGGTCGTCCTCGGCTATCCCTATCCCTTCGACGACCTGGTCATCGTCGACCTCCCCCAGGAACGTCGCCACGATCTCTACCGCTCCGAGGCCTACGGCGACCAGCACACGTCCATGGGCACGGTGCGCTACGAGTACCGGTCCATGTCCGATCTGTCCTTCGCCGGTGACGCGTCGGTGGATCTGGTCTACAGCGGACAGTCCATCGAGCACGTGAGCGAGGACGAGGGGGACGTGGCGTTGGCCGAGGCGTTCCGGGTACTGGAGCCCGGCGGCCACCTGGCCCTCGACACCCCCAATGCCGCGGTGTGCCGGCTCGAACAGGATGCGTTCATAGACCCCGATCACAAGGTGGAGTACTCCCTGGACGTCCTCACCGACAAAGTGAAGGCGGCGGGATTCGAGGTGATCATGGAGCGCGGCCTCAACTGGGGAGGGACGGGCATACGGCACGGCGTCTTCGACCTGTCCGAGGTGGCCGCCCACAACGGCATCTTCTATGACGCCGCCTGCTGCTATCTGCTGGCCCTCCTCTGTCGAAAGCCACTCACCGACAGGGCCTCCTGAGGCCGCTGACTGCCTCCGAGGCGTCGTGCCCACACTCCCCAGGAGGGCCGGAGGCCCTTGAGTAGCATTCGACGCTGTGACCATCGCATCGGGACGGGTGCACAGTCGCGCTCACCGGTCCCGCCGCCGAGTTGGCTGGCCGCATTTCTGGGCCGCAGTGGCCGGCGCAGTGGTGGTGTCCGCCGGCATCGGCCTGTGCTTTGTGCTGATCCGTCACGACGGGGTCATGCTCAGCGGCGACGAGCCCCACTATCTCGTCGCCGCCCTGGCCATCGGCAAGTTTCACACCCTGCATGTCGGCGAGGCGTACCGCTACGCCATGGCCCACAACGTCTTCATCCACTGGGGGACCCGGTTCGGACCGCAGGCCGTCGCCAGTGGTCACGCCCAGGCCGTCCTCAGCCATCACTCGTATTTTGCCTTCCACGAGTTGGGGATCCCCTTCCTGTTGGCCCTCCCTGTGGCTGTTGGAGGCGTACACGGCGCCGAGCTGGCCTTCGCCGGGCTCATCGGGCTGCTGACCGCGACCGTGGCCTACCTGGTGGGCCGTGTCGTGGGGACCGCCTCGCCCTGGAGGGTGGCCGTGATCGGGCTGTTTTTGTCTCCCGCCTATCTCCTCGCCGGAACCCAGATATACCCGGACCTGTTGAGCGGGCTGGTGCTGGCCATCGTGGTCCTGCTCGTTGCCGAGATCGAGGCCCACGGCCGTATGCCGGCGTTGCCGCTGGTCGTGATGGGGGTGCTGATCGGATACCTGCCGTGGCTCCACACCAAGAACATCATCGTTGCCGCGGTAGCCGCCATCGCGGTGGCCGCGGTGTTCTGGCGCGCCGGGCTACCGTGGCCTCGCCTGTTGCTGGTGGCCGCGCCGGTGATCGTGCTCTGGGGGTTGTTGGCCGTCTACAACACCTACGTCTTCGGGAACCTCAGCGGCAGCGGGGACAACGGCGTTACCTTCGACCTCGCCACCTGGACGAGGGCGGCCGCGCTCCTCATCGATCGGCGCCAGGGGATCGTCACGCAACTGCCGGCCGTGCTGGTGGGAGTGGCCGGCCTGTGGTTGTTCCGTCGACGAACGCCCATCGCCGTGGTGACCACCGTTGTCTGCGCGCCGATCGTCATCATCGTCAACGCGACGCTGGTCAACAGCTTCGGTGGTTTCAGTTTCGTAGGCCGGTTGCAATGGGAGATCGCGCCGCTCCTCCTGGCTTTCGCCGGGTTGACGCTCCTGCAGCTGGCGCGGGCCCGTCGCCGGGCGTTCGCCGTCATCACCGCAGTGCTGGTTGCTCTCACCGTCATCGAGTGGATACCGGTCCTGGCCAACAGCCACCTGTACTACAACGTCGGGGAGTGGGACCCGTCTGCCTACACCGGGTGGTGGGGATTCCTCGATCCGTTCTCGCCCATCCTCGGCGACTTCACCCGACCGTGGAATGCCGTCTGGCACGGCGACAGGGTGTGGTTGAGCGTGGTCTTCGTAGCTCTGGTGAGCGCGGCCGTCGTGTACGCCGTGGCTCGCCTCGGCCGAGATCCGGCCCCCGAAGGTGCTGGACGCCGGGCTCGCATCCCGGCGCCGGCCGTTGGCGCCGTCGTGGGCATCGTGGCCGTCGGGTTGGCCACGCTGCTCGCCGCCCCGCCGCTGCCCGCCGCCGCCGTGTATCCGGCCAGCACCCTTCCCTCGTCAGTGGGAACCATCGTCAATGGCGCTCGCGTGGTCCAGGGCCCTTCGCCCCCGGGCGTGCTGGTCTTCGGGCCGTCGCTCCTGGTCCAACCGGGGCGCTACACGGCCAGCTTCCGCTACAGCCTGCAGGATCCGGCCACCCAGCTCGCCGACGTGGCCATCAGCGCCAGCCCCACCAGTCCAGCGCTGACCGTGGCCCGGATTCACCTGGAGTCCACGCACTCGCTGTCGACCGCCACAGTGCCTTTCTCGATAAAGGCCAGCGGCTATCTGCAGTTGCGGGTGTTCTGGTCGGGAACCGGACGGCTCATGGTGACCACGGTCACGTTGCGCACCGTGGCGTTGGGCTGAGCGGCGTTGGGCTGAGCGGCGTTGGTTGCCGCGTCGTCAGTGGCACGGGCGAGTGCGGGCGAGAGGACTCGAACCTCCATCCCCGAGGGGACCGGGACCTAAACCCGGCGCGTCTGCCAATTCCGCCACGCCCGCGGCTCGGTCATCCTATCGGTGCTGGCTATAGTCAGCGGGATGCCGGACCGGCATGACGGGCCGTTCTGCCAGCGGGTGCGGCCGCCATCGTCGGGTTACCGGTCACCGTGTCAGTATCCGAGGAACCCGTGTGCACGGGCAATGAAGCCACAGCGCCTGAGGGCGTCGCGGAAAGGAATGGACCAGCGTGGTGTCGATCCCTACCGACGGTGAGACCGGGGACGTGGAGGACCAGGTCGACTTCTCGGGCTCGTCGGGCGACCAGCCCATCGAGCCAACTGAGAATCTCGATGCCGCAGGCCGGGCCCGGTATCTGGCCCAGGTGATGGCCGAGATCGATACCGAGGTCAAGCGGCGACGGGCCTCGGGCGACCTGCCGGCCGGACTCGAACGCGAGCTGGACGAGCTGTTCCTCGAGTTCTCCCCGGTGGGCATGCAGGGCAAGGCGCGGCTCCGCGAGACGCTGGCACTGGTCGACGGCTCTGCCTACGTGGACATCGCCGTGCCGGTACTGTCCAACAAGGCGGTCGGCGTGTACATCAAGCGCCTGATCCGCAAGTCGACCAGCTGGTATATGGACTTCGTCGTCCACCAGATCGTCCGGTTTGCCTGGTCGGTCTCTCGCATGCTGCACCTGGTCGTCGACCACATCGAGGACCTGGAGGCGACGGTCGACTCGATGCGGGCACCGGAGCTGCCCGAATCGGCGGTTCCCCTCGTCGATGCCGGCGCTTCGTGGTGGGCGCCCACCGCCATCGATGCGGTTCGCGGCACCGGCGGCCGGGTGCTCCACGTCGAGTGCGGTAGCGGGTCCCTGGTCGAGGCGTTGGTGGGTGCGGGGGTCGATGCCTACGGGGTCGATCCGAGCGAGCCGACGGTCGAGCCGGGGATAGAGCGCGGCTTGGACGTCCGAGCCGAGTCCGTCTTCGACCATCTCCAGGTGGTGTCCGAGGAGGCCCTCGGAGCCATCATCCTCAGTGGGTCGGTCCAATGGCTGCACGCCAACGATCGCGAGCGACTGGTGGGGCTGGCGTCCAGTCGCCTGGCCGTCGGTGGTGTCCTGGTCCTGCAGTCGATGACACCCGAGGCCTGGCAGCGCTCGGCTCCCTCTCTCGTCACCGACCTGGCCCCCGGACGGCCGCTGCACGCCGCAACCTGGTCGTATCTTCTGGCCGGCCACGGCGTGCAGTCAGCCGCCGTGCACACCGGCGGTGACGACCGGCGCCTAGAGCAGGTGTCGGGATCCGTCGGCGATGCGGCGGCCATCAACGCGGTCATCGATGTGGTCAATGATCTCGTGCTCGGCCCGGCCGAATACGTGTTGGTCGCGGCGCGGGAGCGGTGACAGCCGTTCATCAGTTCGTCCCGGCCCTCCTGCCCCGGGACGCCACCGGTGTACACACGCTGGCCCTTCGGGCTGCCCTGCGAGCCCACGGCTGGCAGTCGGACATCTACGTCGAAGCGGCGCACGACGAGCTTCAGGACCAGGCGACGTACTTCGAGGAATACACCCGACGGGCGCGGCCCGGAGACATCCTGGTGTACCAGGCGTCGACGGGGTCGCCCATGGCCGAGTACCTCCTCGAGCGGCCCGAGACGCTCGTCCTCAACTACCACAACATCACGCCGGCATCCTTTTACGCCCCATGGGAGCCGCACACGGCGGCGAAGGTGACCGAGGCCCGCGGCCAGGTTGCCGCGCTGGCCCCCCGGGCCGCTTTGGGCATAGCCGACTCGCAATTCAGCGCCGACGAACTGGCCGCGTTGGGCTGCCCGTCGACTGTGGTCGTCCCCATTCTGATCAGCGTGGCCGAATGGTCCTCGAGCCCCGATCCGACGGCCGAGGCAGCCCTCGCCGACCGGGCCGACGGGGGCACCGTCTTGCTGTTCGTCGGCCGCCTGTCGCCGAACAAGGCCCAAGAGAACCTGATCGAGGCGCTCTGGCTCTACCGGCAGTGGTACGACGGGAAGGCCCGGCTGTTGTTGGTGGGACCGGCGATCACCGGCCGCTACGCCGACGCTCTGGACGATCTGGCCGCCGAGCTTGGTCTGGCGGACGCGGTCATGCACGGCGAGAACCTCACGCCGGCCGAGCTGGCCGCGTGGTATGGCGCCGCCGACATCTTCGTGTGCCTTTCCGAACACGAGGGATTCTGCATACCCCTCCTCGAGGCCATGCAGTTCGACCTACCCATCGTGGCCTTCGCCGCCGGCGCGGTGCCCGAGACCGTGGGATCGGCCGGGATCGTGCTCGAGACCAAGCGCCCGAGCGTGGTGGCGGCGGCCGTCGACCGGGTCCGGACCGACGCAGAGCTCGCCGCCTCACTGGTCGCTCGCGGCCACCGCCGACTGCACGACTTCGAGGCCGGCCGGATCCGGCACCGGTTCGTTGAGGTGCTGGATGCACTGGACAGACAGGAGCTGTGCGCCCGATGAAACTGACGCTTGTCACGCCGCGGTACGGAACCGAGGTGATCGGGGGGGCGGAGACGGCCGCCCGCATGCTCGCCGAACGCCTGTGCCTGCGCCCGGACTGGTCGGTGGAGATCCTGACCAGCTGCTCGCTCGATCATCTGACATGGGAGAACACCGAGCCGGCCGGCTCCTCCGACTTGAACGGTGTGACCGTCCGCCGTTTCCCGACGGCCAGCCGGCGACTACCCGACTACTTCGCCCTTGACGGGATGTTGCGCATCTCCCCGTCCACGGCCACCCTTCGGGAAGCCCGTCAGTGGGTGGCGCTGAACGGGCCGCTGTGCCCGGAGCTGATCGAGGCGGTAGCGGAGACCGACAGCGACGTCATGGGTTTCTACCCGTACCTGTTCGCCACCAGCGTGGATGGCATCGCCGCCGCCCGGGTTCCGACCGTCCTCCACCCCGCCGCTCACGACGAAGCCGCCCTCTACCTTCGGGCATTCCGGCACAGCTACCGGGACGTAGGGGGCATCGTCTACCACACGCAAGCCGAGCGCGACCTGGTGGAGGGTGTCTTCTCGGTCGGGTCCAAGCCGCAGGTCGTCCTCGGGCTCGGCGTCAACGACCCGTCGGGTGCCGGGCGACGGGGCGGGGAGATCCTCGACCTCGGGGATCGACCCTATCTCTGTTACTTGGGGCGGGTCGACGAGCACAAGGGTTGTTCCATGTTGGCCGAGTTCTTCGCCCGCTACAAGGAACGCCGACCGAGCGACCTGGCCCTGGCCTTCGTGGGACCGGTGTCGGCCAAGTCGCCGGACCATCCCGACATCGTGGTGACCGGGACGGTGTCCGAAGCAGACAAGTGGGACATCCTGGCCGACGCCACCACCATGGTGTCGTCCTCGGCCTACGAGTCGTTCTCCCTGGTCTTGTTGGAGTCGTGGACACTGGGCGTCCCCGTCCTCGTCAATGCCACCTGTGCGGCCACCATGGAGCACTGTCGTCGCTCCGGTGGCGGCCTCTGGTTCGACTCCTACCGGTCCTTCGAGGTGGCTGTGGACCGCCTGGCCGGCGACGCCGCCCTGCGGACCGCGCTCGGGGAGGCCGGTCGTGCCTATACCGACCACTACTACCGATGGCCCTCGATCATCGATCGGTACTCGGCATTCTTGGGGCAGGTGATCGAACGAGGGCGCCATCCATCGCTCAACGACGGGGTGGTGACTAGGGTCGCTGACGCCTTGCGCGAACCGGGGGGGCGGCATGTCGGACAACCAAGCTGACGACGAGGAGGGCTGGCGCGGACCGGGGCCCGACGATCCGCATCCGGCGGCAGAGGAAGAGCTGCTCGATGCCTTCTCCCGACTGGCGCCGGCCGGATCGCATCGCTGGAACTTCGAGGAGTCCATGACCCGGCTCAACCCGCAGCCGCCTCCTGCCCCCCCAGCGGCGGTTGAGCCCTGGAGGGGATTGCCCCCCGAGGTATGGGCTCACGGTCGTTCGGCCCAGGTGGGCCAGCGCATGGTGGGCGAGGTGCTGGCCGCCGTAGCCGACCTGCTGGCCGCCGATTCGAGGGCGACGGCGACCGAGCTGGCCGAGGCCCAGGCCCTGACCACGGGCCGGCAGCTCTCTGCGGCATGGGACGCACTCCGATTCCTGGCCGCCCGGCTCGACCGACTGGAGCGACGGGGTGACGTCGTCACCGACCTGTTCCCCGATCTGTCCACGGACGATCCCGAGGCCGATGTCCGGCCCTGGGCCGACCGCCTGTCGAGTTGGTTCATCCCCCCCGAGGTGGAGGGGCCGGTGGTCCATGCCGAGTCGGGGGATGGCTCACTGCTCAGGGCGCTGGCAGCGGCGGGCTATCGGGCCGACGGGATCGAACCGAGGGCGGCGCGCGTCTGGGCCGACGCCGGTGATGCGGTGGCTCTCGGCGAGGTGGCCGATCGGCTCACCGACCGGGCCGACGGAGAACTGGCCGGCCTGGTCCTGAGCGGATGCATCGATCGCCTGGACCTGCCGGGAAAGCTGCTCCTCATCGAGCTGGCCATGACCAAGACGGCACCGGGGGCCACGGTGGCCGTGCTCCCCACCGATCAGCAGGCCTGGTCCGATGCCCGTCCGGTCACGGTGCTCGATCTCGCTCCCGGGCGTCCTCTTCACCCCGAAACGTGGACCGCCGTCTTCGATCGAGTGGGGCTGGTCGACGTGCACTGGCACCCGGCCGAAGGCGGAGAGGTCACCCATGCCATCGTCGGAAGGCGTCGCTAATGGCGGCCATCCATCAATTCGTGCCCATGCTGCACCGCCACGACGCGGTCGGCGAGCACACCCTGGCTCTCCAGGCACTCCTGCGCGCCGAAGGGGTGGCGTCGAAGATCTACTCCCAGATCCCCGATCCGCACACGGCCGAGGAGACCTCCCCATACCTCGACTACGAAGCCGAGGCGGAGCCGGGCGACGTGCTCGTCTACCAGTTCGCCACGGAGTCGGCCATGGCCCGCTGGCTGCTGCAGCGGGACGAGCCCTTGGTCATCAACTACCACAGCGTCACCCCTCCCCGGTTCTTCGCCCCGTGGAACCTGGGGATCACCCAGATCCAGGCGACGTGTCTCGAGGAGCTGGCCTTGGTGGCACCCGGCTCCACACTGGGCATCGCCGTATCCGAGTTCGATCGGGCAGAGCTCAGCCAGGCCGGGTGCCCGTCCACGTCGGTGATCCCCGTGCTGACCGCGGGGCGCCCGCTGCCTCCAGCCGACCCCGCCTTCCGTCGCTGGCTGCAGTCCGTGTCCGGGTCCAGGGCGTGGCTGTCGGTGGGGCGCCTGGCCCCGAACAAGTCTCATCACCTGGCCATCGCCGCTCTGTTCGCCCACCGGATGACCAACGATCCATCGGCCACCCTTATCGTGGTCGGCGCCCCGGCGGAACCCCACTACGCCCAGTCCCTCCGCCGCTATGCCGCCCAGCTCGGCCTGGGCGATGCCGTCCGGTTCCTGAGCGGCATCTCGGAAGCCGAACTCGCCGCGTGCTACGAGGTGGCAGAGGTCCTGGTCATGCTGTCAGCCCACGAAGGATTCGGCGTGCCCCTGGTCGAGGCCATGCGCCAGGGCGTACCCGTGGTGGCCCACGACGCCGGGGCCGTCTCCGAAACCCTCGGTGACGTGGGCGTCCTGTTGCCCGGGACCCAACCGCTGCAGGTAGCAGCGGCGGTGCAGAGCGTGCACATTGATCCGGAAGCTCGGAAGCGGGCCCTGGTCGGAGCCGACGAGCAACTTCGGCGCCTGGCCATCGATTCGGCCGGGAAGCGGCTGGTCGAGGCGCTGGAGGGGGTAGCCGCCGCCACTGACGAGGTCTGATGAGAGCGGAGTTCGCGTTGCTGGGCTGCCACGATGGGAAGCGGCGACCAAGTAGGCTTTGCCCCTATGGATGACTTCAGTGGCGACATTCGCCGACCCACCGGCGCGCTCGTTGGCGCCACCCCGACCGCGATGACGCCGGACGTGCTCGGCGCCGGCTCGGATGACCTCGCGGCGGGCGCCGACATCTTCAGGCGCCTGTTGAAAGAACGGATCGTGTTCATCGGCTCGGCTATCGACCAGAACACGGCCAACCTGGTCTGTTCGCAGTTGATCCTGCTCGAGTCGGAAGACCCCGACCGCGACATCTCGGTGTACATCAACTCCCCGGGAGGCTCGGTCACCGACGGCCTGGCCATCTACGACACCATGCAGTTCGTGCGACCCGACATCCGGACCACCTGCGTGGGCCTGGCTGCCTCGATGGGCCAGTTCCTCCTATGCGCCGGGGCCCCGGGCAAGCGCTTCGCCCTCCCGCACAGCCGGATCCTGATGCACCAGCCGTCGGGCCAGATGCAGGGACAGGCGGCCGACATCGCCATCCAAGCCGAGCAGATCATCTACTTGAAGCGGATGATGGCCGAGCGCATCTCGTTCCACACCGGCCAGCCGGTGGAGCGGATCGAGGCCGACTCGGACCGCGACCGTTGGTTCACCGCCGATGAGGCCAAGGAGTACGGCTTCATCGACGAGGTGATCCAAAAGGACATTCTCGACGACGGCAAAGCCACTGCGGAGGCCATCGCCCCGTGAGCGTGCGGGAGGCGGGACCCGCTGGTCTCGACCCGGGAGGGGTGCATACCGAGACCACCGAGGAGGGCCAGGCCCCCGCCGTCCAGTACGACCGCCACGGCAACCCCTTCCCTCCCCGCAAGGCGAACGACCGGGTCTCCGTCGTCAGTGCGGACATCCAGCTCCTGCCCCGGCTCAAGGCCATCTGGCAGCAGCGGGAGCTGTTGATGCTGTTCATCCGCACCGACCTCAAGGTCAGGTACAAGGAGTCGATCCTCGGCTACTTCTGGTCGATGCTCAACCCGGCTCTGGTGTTGGGGATCTACTACGTCATCTTCCGGGTCATCAGCCGCAGCACGATTCCCAACTTCGCCATCTGGCTGTTCTGCGGGCTCATGGTGTGGAACCTGTTCAACAACGCATCGATGATGGCCTGCGGCGCCGTCGTGGGTCGAGCGGGGATCGTGAAGAAGGTGGCCTTCCCTCGGGAGCTGTTGGCCCTCTCCCAAGTGGGGGTGGCCATCTTCTTGTTCGCCATCCAAGCGGCGGTGATGGTCATCGTCCTGGTGGCCTTCGGCCTTCATCCCGACTACGAGTTCCTGGCCGCACTCCCGTTGGCCTTTGTCGTGTTGATCGTGTTGGCCAGCGCCTTCTGCGTGTTCCTCTCGGCGGTGAACGTCTATCTCCGGGACACGCAACATCTCACCGAGGTTCTCCTCATGGCCTGGTTCTGGGCCACCCCGATCGTCTACGCCTACGGCACCGTCGCCCCCAAGTTGCGGCACTATCACCTGCTCTACGCGTACCTGATCATCAACCCGATCACGCCGATCGCCATGACCTTCCAGCGGGCCATCTATGGCAAGGACCACTACTACTACCTGCCCCCCGGATCTCCGCCGGGGACCAAGCCGATCCTCCAGAACCTCCTCCCTCACCTGGGCCTCGGCTACTACGTCGGCGGCCTGGCCATCGAGCTCCTCGTGGCCTGCGGGCTCTTCCTGCTAGCCCTGGTCGTCTTCGGGAAGCTCGAAGGCAACTTCGCCGAGGAGCTGTAGCCCCCATGGCCCATGCCATCGAGGTCGTCGACCTCTCCAAGCGCTTCCGTCTGTACAACGAGAAGTACAGCTCCATGAAAGAGCGCGTGCTCCACGGGGGCCGCATGCCCTTCACGCCCTTCTGGGCCCTGAAGGACGTCAACGTCGAGATCGACGAGGGCACCACCTTCGGGATCCTGGGCCGCAACGGGTCGGGTAAGTCGACCTTGTTGAAGTGCGTGGCCGGCATCCTCAAACCGACATCGGGCGAGGTCCGGGTGCGGGGCAACCTGGCCGCCATGTTGGAGCTGGGCGCGGGCATGGCCCAAGAGCTCTCCGGCCGGGACAACATCTACATGAACGGGTCATTGCTGGGGCTGTCGCACGCCGAGATCGAACGACGTTTCGACGACATCGTGGCCTTTGCCGAGCTCGAGCAGTTCATCGACAATCAGGTCAAGTACTACTCGTCGGGGATGTACGTCCGTCTCGGCTTCGCCGTGGCCGTGAACGTGGAGCCCGACGTTCTTCTCGTCGACGAGGTCCTCGCCGTGGGCGATGCCGCCTTCCAGCGAAAGTGCCTGGACCATGTGAAGCGGTTCCAACAGGAGGGCCGGACCATCGTGGTGGTATCCCATGCCACCGACGTGATCCGACAGAATTGCGAGCGGGCCATGGTGATCAACCACGGCCAGGTCATCTCGGTTGACGAGCCGGGCGAGGCCATCCGGGTCTTCCTGGCCGATCTGCTGGGCGTGGGCATGAACGAGGCGGCGTCGGTCGAGGCCAACGTCTTCGCCATCGACAGGGTGCTGGCCGAGCACGGGGGCAGCGGGACCCGTCCCCACCTCTACCCGGGTGAGTCCCTCACCGTCACCGCCGAGCTCGACAGCCTGGCCCCGGTACCCGACGCCGTGGCCTCCATCGCCATCTACGACGATCGCAACGAGCTGGTCTTCGCCTCCGACCCCGACGATCCGGCGTGCCAGATGGAAATACCCCTCGGGGGCGGCACGGTGCGCTTCGATTTTGCCGAGGTGCCATTGCTCGATGGGACGTACTCGGTCAACGTGGGGGTCCGCAGCCTGAGCCAGGTGAACATCGTCGACTGGAAGGAACACGTGACGGAGTTCGAGGTGGTCAATCCGGGACGGTCGACGGGCCGGGTCCGCCTGCCGCTGGATGTGAGCTTTCGCCTTCGGTCGACGGGCCACACGGGCGAGGTCCCCGTCGTGCCCCCGATCGCCCTCGCCGGGGAGAGCTCCTTCTTCTGATGGCTGCCCCCCGGATCGACCAGGTGATCCCGTCCCTGGCCAGTCGAGACGCCATCGGAGGACACGTCCTGCAGCTGCGCGACCTGTTGCGCAACCGCGGCTTCCAGTCCGACATCTTCTACGGGAACGCCACCGCCGACCGCCTCGACTACGGGTACCCGGTGGAACGGTTGGGGGACCGGTCGTCGCCCGATCGGGTGCTCCTCTACCAGCTCTCCATCGGGAGCGGGGTCGGCGACATCTTCCGCGATCGCAGCGAGCGCAAGTTCGTGAACTACCACAACATCACGCCGGCCGACCTCCTCGAGCCGTGGATTCCGGCGGTGGGCGAAGAGGTCCGGTGGGGCCGGGCCCAGCTCGAGGCCCTGGCCCCGGTGACCGAGTTCGCGGTGGCCGATTCGCGTTTCAACGAGCAGGAGCTCATCGACGCCGGATACCCCTCGACGACCACGGTGCCCCTGCTCATCGACCTGGAGGGTTTTGCCGGTCAGCCCGACCCGGTCCTGGCCCACCGGCTGGGAGCCGAACAGGCCGACGGCGGTACCTCGTTGCTGTTCGTGGGCAAGGTCTCGCCCCACAAGGCGCAGCACGACCTGGTCAAGGCGCTGGCGGCCTACCGGCAGCTCTACGACAGCAAGGCCCGCCTCCGGTTGGTGGGCGGTGCCATCAGCGAGGACTACCGGGTGGCGGTGGAGCGCTTCGCCGACGAGCTCGGTCTGCTCGACGCCGTCGAGATCGCCGGGTCCGTGACCCACGAGGAGTTGATCGCCTACTACGCGGCCACTGACGTCTTCGTCTGCCTGTCGAACCACGAGGGGTTCTGCGTCCCCTTGTTGGAGGCCATGTACCACCGGGTCCCCATCGTGGCCCATACCTCCACGGCGGTTCCCGAGACGGTCGACGGTGCCGGGTTGGTCCTCCCGGAGAAGAGCCCGGCACTGGTGGCCGCGGCCATCAACCGGGTGGTCACCGACGACCAGTTGCGAGCCGCCCTGGCCCGGCGAGCACGCGAGCGGGTCACCTCGTTCTCCCTGGAGCGCGTGCGAGCGAGCTTCGCATCGGCGCTCGAGTCCGCCTACGCGGCGTGAGCGGCGACGACGCACCGTCCATCGGTGACGCGTCGTTGCCACCGATGCGGTGAGGCTGGCCTTCGTCGTCCCCCGGTACGGTCTCGAGATCATCGGTGGCGCCGAGACGGCGGCCCGCCTGCTGGCCGAGCACCTGGTGGCACGGGGCGACTGGTCGGTCGAGGTGTTGACCACCTGTGCCCGTGACTTCGTCACCTGGGAGAACGAGTACCCCGCCGGAGACGAGCGGGTGAACGGCGTGCTCGTGCGCCGCTTCCCATCGACGCAAGGGCGCGAGCCCTCGTTCCATCCGCTGTCGGCCGCCCTGTTGGCCGACCCCCTCCGCGCCAGCGCCGCCGATGCCGAGCGTTGGCTCGACCTCCAGGGCCCCGTGTCCCCCGAGCTCTCCGAGGCGGCGCTCCGATCGTCGGCCGATGCGCTGGCCTTCTACCCGTACCTCTACCATCCGACGGCCAGGGTGATCGACCAGGCCACCCTCCCGACCGTCCTGCACCCCGCGGCCCACGACGAGCCCGCGCTCTTGCTGCCTGTCTTCCCCCGGGTGTTTGCCGCCGCCGATGGTCTGGTCTTCCAGACCACGGCCGAGCGAGACCTGGTCCAGCGCACGTTCCCCGTGGCCGAGCATGCACAGTTGTTGCTGGGCCTCGGAGTCGACGACCCGGACCTGGAGGCAGGACGTGGCGACAGCGGTCCCGTGCCACAGGATCCCTACCTGGTATGCCTGGGGCGGGTCGAGGGCCACAAGGGAAGTCGGCTGCTGGCTTCGTTGTTCGCCGCCTACAAACAGCGCCATCCGGGACCCCTCCGGCTCGTATTTGCCGGGCCGGTGGTCGAGGCACCTGAGCCCCATCCCGAGATCGATGTGCTCGGGCCGGTCGACGAGGCCACCAAGTGGGCCCTCCTCAACCAGGCCGTGGCCCTGGTCTCGCCCTCCCCCTGGGAGGCGTTCTCGTTGGTGTTGGCCGAGGCGTGGAGTGCCCGCATACCGGTAGTGGTCAACGCTGCATGCGCCGCCACCAGTGAGCACTGTCGACGGTCGGGCGGGGGACTGGCCTTTGCCGAATACGGAGCGTTCGAGGCCATCGTCGACCGCCTCACCACCGACGACGCACTTCGGGCCGCGCTCGGGAGGTTGGGTCGATCCTACGTCGACCAGCATTTCCGCTGGCCGATCATTGTCGAACGCTACGCCGGGTTCGTCGAGCGGGTGGTCGACCGAAGCTCGTAGTCCGGCGGGCCGCCGGGTCCTAGATCAATTCCTTGCGCCGCATCCACATCAGGATGAACCAACCCCAGATGGGTGGCAGATACGCGGTGAACAGCCGCTGGGTGAACACGGCCGCCACGGCGATGTTCTGGGGCACGCCGGCGGCCGACAGGCCGGCGATCATGCCTGCCTCGACCAGACCCATCCCGCCGGGGACCGGCGAGACGGCGCCCACCATCGAGGCCAAGGTGATGACCACGAAGAGTATGGGCAGCGATAGGGAGCTGCCGAAGGCGTGGAGGGCGGCCCCCAGGGCCAGGGCGGTGAACAGCTGGGCGCCGACGTTGCCCAGGAAGACAGCCACCAGCTTGCGAGGCTGGTGGGCGAGTGTTTTCAGGTCGTTCCACGCGGCCACGATGTGGGGCTTGAGCTTGCTCGCGGCCAGATGGCGGATCTTGGGGATGAACCACACCGCGCCGGCCAGGACGCCGACGCCGACCACCACGGCCAGGATGATCCACACCGTGTCGCCGTCACCTCCGGTCTCGGTGTCCTTTGATCCGAAGTCCAGCGAGCCGAGGGCGAAGGGGAGCGAGATCAGGAACAACAGGCCCTTCACCACCCAGCTGACCGTGCTGTTGAGCACGCCGGCGCCGATGGCCACCGCTGCGTCGTAGCCCCGCCGCTGAAAGAACCGGATGGTCATGGCCAGCGTCCCCATCGACCCGCCGACCAGGGCGGTGAAATTGTTGGCGAACTGCAGCTGCGTCACGGCACCGAGGGGCATGTCGCCCGGCACCGCGCCGGTGAGGGCCCACGCCTTGGCGAAGTTGGGCAGCTGGCCAAAGACGAACACCACGGCGACCCAGCCCCAGTCGGCCCCCTCCAGGGTGCTGAACGAGCTGGACACGTCGGCCAGCACCCCGACGAGGGCCCAGATGCCGATGATGGAGCCGACGATCAGCACCAGGTTGGTGATGCTCACCCGCTTGAGCTCGGTCAGCTCGGGAAGCTCCACGCCGGCCTTGGCCGCGCACTGCTGACGGAGGGTCTTGAGGAGCTCCTTGTCGCGATGCAGGGCCTTGATCACCGCGGGGTCGAGACCGGCCGGCTGCAGACACACCAGGACCGCCTCGATGGTGGGTGGGTCGAGCACGCGGTGCGCAGCCTCCGCTGTCCGATCGGCGCCCGCCACCAGCGCACAGGTGGCCAGTGCACCGGCCAGATCGAGGTCGAGGCGCCTGGCTGGCGCTCCCGACGACGCCTTCCTGAAGTCGGTGAGGCCCACCGAGCCCTCATCGTCAAGGACGAGGGTCCGGGAGCTGATGCCCCCGTGGGCCACGTCGGCCCTGCGGAGCTCGAGCATGGTCAACAGGGCGGCGTCGAGGGCGGCGTCGGAGACCTCGTCTGCCTCGAGGTCGGCAAAGCGACGACCGGGGGGTGGATCGGTCACCAGCAGCGCGTCGTGGCCGGGTCCGCCGATTCCCGAGGCGACGATGGTGGGCGCGGCCACACCGAGGTGCCCGGCCAACAGCGTGAGGTAGGCCTCGTGCTCCACCTGTTGGAGCCTGCTCAGCTGCAGCGTGGGCCCCGAGTCGCGATACACGAAGAACCGCCAGACCTTGGCCAGCAATTGGGCACTCGACGCGTCCCTGCCGTACACCGACACGTCCAGCTTCGAACCCCCATCGCCTCTGCCGGAGTAGCGCGCCACCCCCCAGACCTGATCGGGGGCGGCAACGATGTCCCTCATGTCCACCCCGAGATCAGCCAGCGAGTCACCGACCTCGAAGGGGGAGGGAAGGCCGAGTGGCGAGCCGAAGATCAGATGGACAGCGGCGGCCACTCCCCACCCAAGGGCCAGGCCGACGACCACGTTGAAGGGGAGACCAGCACCGTTGACCACGGTGGCCACGGATGCCAGTGCCACCAGCACCACCACCAGCCGGCGCCATGCCCGGTTGAGGTAGGGCAACGTGACGCAAGCCACGGCGATGGTTGCGGCCATCCTGGCCACCGGGTAGCCCTGGTTGACGTCTTGGAGGCCCTCGATGGGAGCCCTTCCGCCGTCGGGGCCGAGCACCCAGCCGGCGATGCCGCAGGCCAGCCAGGCCAGCCCGCCGGCCAGGGCGGCATTTCGGGCCACGGTGGC
Source organism: uncultured Acidimicrobiaceae bacterium (assembly GCA_963781305.1). Lineage (GTDB taxonomy): Bacteria > Actinomycetota > Acidimicrobiia > Acidimicrobiales > RAAP-2 > DASXMT01. Next base: position 540,226 of record CAWAFL010000001.1, on the reverse strand, counting down.
GCGCCCCATGACCAGGGCGAGGAGCACCAGTCCGACTATCACCCCCAGAGAGCCGGCGTACCAGACGGTGGTGACCAACCAGGAGATGCCCTGGGGCGCAGCGTGGAGGAAGTTCTCGAGGCGGAGCTCGGGACTGGAGTTGGTCCGCACGATGACGCTGCCCACCACCACGATGACCACTGCCAGTCCGAACCGGAAGGCATCGGATGCCCGCCGTCGGGTGGCACCATCACCGGCGGGAGCGAAGATGATGGCCCGCCATCGCCGGTGGGCCCGTCGACGCTTGGCGCCTGACTCGTCACTCGCCGACTCAACTGCGAGTTCCGTGGTCACCGCCACATCTCAGCACACGGGCTCGGCCGGCTGGAGCCTTTACCAACCGGAGGTGGGCTCTCCTCGCTCCGTTGGCTCGATGGGCGGAGTCCCACCCAATTCGTCAAAGTGGCGGAGCCGGCCGAGATTTCCCAGCCGGCCGACGTTCACGCCGACGTCGGCGGCCGAGAGCATCCGTAGGTCACCCCGGCTGTTGCCGTAGGCCCACAGCCGTTGGTCCGGCTCCCCCTCGCCCATCCATTCGTGCAAGCGGCGTACCTTCTCCTGGCCACGGCAGTTCTTCCCGTCATAGCGACCGGTGAGCGACCCGTTGGACGCCACTTCGAGCCGCGTGGCGATCACGGCATCGGCTCCGAGCCGGACCCCGGCCTCGCCTACGTAGCACTCCGGGGAGGCCGACACGATGGCGACGCGATCTCCCCGATGACGGTGCCAGTCGAACCGGCGCTGGACGTCGGCTCGGAGGTGCCGGGCCAGGTGGTCGGGGGTGAAGGCAGCCGAGACCGAGTTCAGCCGGTCGACGGTCACCCCGGCCAACACCCGTTCGAACAGGTCCTCTTTGCCCTGGTCGGCCACGGATCCACCGGACAGCGCCGCGTGCAGGAGCCGGGGCCAGAGCGCGGCGATGGCGCTGGCCACGGTCGATCGATCGCTCACCGCCACGAGGAACGGCAGCACGCTGCCACCGGTGGTCAGTGTCCCGTCGAAGTCGAAGGCGGCGATGTCGGTCACGAGGGGTCGTGCCCCGGTGGTCCGCCCGGTGGGGGATCGACAGTTGCCCCGCCCCGCCCCGCTCCCGACGCGAACCGGGCCGCCCCCTCGGTGGCCTCGGTGGACGACAGGCTGTCCAGACCGAACAGGGTCTCGGCCATCAACGCCTCGTGCTCGGACAGACCCCACTGGCTGAGCAGCGACAGGCGGTCGTTGCGGAGACAGGTCTGGGGGAGGGCGGCGAGATCCTGGGCCAGGGCAACGGCGGCTCCGAGGGCATGACCGGAGGCGACCACGCGGTTGGCCAGGCCCATCTGCAGTGCTTCCTCGGCGCCCACCTCCCTTCCCGTGAGCACCAGGTCCAGGGCCCGGCTCTGGCCGATCAGGCGGGGCAGCCGCACCGTGCCCCCATCCACCAGTGGAATGCCAAAGCGCCGGCAGAACACCCCGAACACCGCGTCGGCAGCCATCACCCGGAGGTCGCACCAGATGGCCAGCTCCAACCCGCCGGCCACGGCGAAACCCTCGACGGCGGCCAGGACGGGCTTGGAGGTCACCAACCGGGTGGGACCCATGGGACCTCGACCCTCAACTGCCTGATCGGTCGGGGATCGCCTTCCGAGAAGGCCAACAGGTCGGCCCCGGCGCAGAACGTGTCCCCGGTGCCGGTGAGCACGGCGACCCGGGCCGCCTCGTCTCCGTCGAAGTGCTCGAAGGCCTCGAGCAGCAATCGAGCGGTCGTCCCGTCGACCGCGTTGCGTCGCTCCGGCCGGTTGATGGTCACGATGGTGACCGGCCCCCGGTGATCGACCAGGACCGGGCCGGTTCCCTGTCCGGTGGGGCTGCGGGAGATCACGAGGCGGGTCCATCGGTCAGGGAGAGCACCTGGGCGATTCTGGCAGACCGGTGGGTGACGGGCGCGGCTGTCGGCCCGAAGCAGCCCGGCCACGCTCCGTCAGGACCGTCCGCCTTTAAATCACGACCTAGCCGGTCGACAATAGGGAGACAATCGTCTACGCTGGGGGCTACTCCACGATCCGTAGATCCATCTCACGCTCACAGCACACAGGAGGACATCACATGGCAATTCGTCTGGGCGACACCGCCCCCGATTTCACTGCAGACACGACCGAGGGGACCATCAACTTCCACGAGTACCTCGGCGATAGCTGGGGAATCCTGTTCTCCCACCCCAAGGACTTCACCCCCATCTGCACGACCGAGCTGGGTGCCTTCGCCAAGGCCAAGCCCGAGTTCGACAAGCGCGACACCAAGCTCATCGGGCTGTCGGTCGACGATGTCACCTCGCACGGCAAGTGGGCCTCGGACATCGAGGAGACCCAGGGCGCGGCCCTCAACTTCCCTCTGATCGGCGACGAGGACCGCAAGGTGGCCGATCTCTACGACATGATCCACCCGAATGCCAACGACACCCTCACCGTGCGTTCGGTGTTCATCATCGGACCGGACAAGAAGGTGAAGCTGACCCTCACCTACCCCGCCTCCACCGGTCGCAACGTGGATGAGATCCTTCGTGTTCTCGATTCGCTCCAGCTCACCGCCGACTACAAGGTGGCCACGCCGGTGAACTGGAAAGACGGGGACGACGTGGTGATCGCTCCGGCCGTGTCCGACGAGGAGGCCAAGGAGCGGTTCCCCAAGGGGTACAAGGCGGTCAAGCCCTACCTGCGGCTGACCCCTCAACCCAACAAGTAGGCCTGAGGGCCTTCGGACGGCCCGATGACGCACACTCGGATCCGGTCCAACGGGCCGGATCCGAGTCGTTGCGCGCTGAGTTGACGGACCCCTAGGGCTCGCCCGGCCAGGACTTCTGCTAGCATCTTTGCGAGGCGCGCCCCATTGGAGGGCCCCTGTCGGTGGTCCCTTCTGGAGATTCGCCACCGGCAACGACATCCCAGAGGTCATTACCCGCACATGCCCGACAAGCAGGCCACAATTACCGAATACCGCCTCCATGAGACGGATACCGGTTCACCCGAGGTACAGATCGCGATCCTCACCGAACGCATCTCCCACCTCACCGAGCACCTCAAGGTGCACAAGGGCGACCACCACACCCGACGGGGGCTGCTGAAGCTCATCGGCCGGCGCAGGCGTCTCCTGGACTACGTGAGGGACAACGACGTCGAGCGCTACCGGACCATCATCAGCCGCCTCGGCCTGCGTCGCTAACAACCAGTTCTCGTCATCGCCCGGCTTCGGCCGGGCGATGACAATTCCCGCCGGCCGTTGCCGGCGGAGCAATACGCCGGCCAGCCGCAGCGCGGCGGACCGGCACTCACAAACCAAACAGGGCTCCCTCAGAGGTCAGTCACCAGTTGCCGATCACCCGGCCTTCGCCAGACGGAGACGGGGTGCTCGACCACTGGCAACTGGCTCGAGGTGCCCCCGAGAAACAAGGAGCGTCATGACCGACGCCATCACCGTATCGGCCCCCATCAGTGGCACCGATCGCACACTCACCTTTGAAGCGGGCAAGTTGGCCCAGTTGGCCGACGGCGCCGTCGTCGGACGCATCGGCGACACCGTCCTCCTGGCTACGGCCACTGCTTCCCGATCGGTTCGGGAGGGCACGGACTTCTTCCCCCTGACCGTCGACATCGAAGAGCGCACCTACGCGGCCGGGAAGATCCCCGGCTCGTTCTTCCGCCGGGAGGGCAAGTCCTCCGACCAGGCCATCCTGACCGACCGCCTGATCGACCGCCCCCTCCGGCCCTCGTTCCCCAAGGGCTTCCGCAACGAGGTCCACATCGTGGGCACGATCCTCGGGGCCGACCAGGTCAACCCGCACGACGTGCTGGCCATCAACAGCGCCTCGGCGGCCCTGATGCTGTCCGGGATCCCCTTCGACGGGCCCATCGGCGCCGTCCGCGTCGCCTATTCGATCGAGGGCGACTGGATCCCGCATCCCAGCTTCCAAGAGGGTGAAGACTCGACCTTCGAGCTGGTCGTGGCGGGCCGGGCGTTGAGCGACGCCGATGACGCCGACATCGCCATCATGATGGTGGAAGCCGGCGGCACCGAGCGCTCGTGGCAGTACTACGGGGAGGGTGCTCCCCGGGTCACCGAGGACGTGCTGACCGAGGGCCTCGAGGCGGCCAAGACCTGGATCCGCGAGTCGATCGTCCTCCAGCGCCAGCTGGTGGCGGCCTTCGTCGAAGCCCGCGGGCCCATCGAGGCCTTCGAGTTCTCCACCTTCTCCGACTACGGCGAAGACGTCTGGGAGCGGGTCGCCGCAGTGGGAACCGACCTGGTCCAAAAGGCCAACGGCTTCACGGCCAAGGCGGAGCGGAACGCCGCTCTGGACGAGGCGACGAAGTCGATCATCGCCACCTTGGCCCCGGAGTTCCCCGATCGGGAGCGCGAGATCAAGGCTGCGGTCAGGGGCCTGACCAAGAAGCTGGTCCGCAAGCGGATCGTCGACGAGGGGCTTCGGATCGACGGGCGGACCACGTCCCAGATCCGCCCGCTGTCGGCCGAGGTGGACCTGCTCCCCACCGCCCACGGCTCTGCCCTCTTCCAGCGGGGTGAGACCCAAGTACTGAACGTGACCACGCTGGGCATGCCCCGGATGAACCAGCTGTTGGACACCATCACCCCGGTGGAGACCAAGCGGTACATGCACCACTACAACTTCCCGCCCTTTTCCACCGGCGAGACGGGCTTCATGCGGGGCCCGAAGCGGCGGGAGATCGGTCACGGGCTGCTGGCCGAGCGGGCGCTCCTGCCCGTCGTCCCCTACGAGGAGGACTTTCCCTACACCCTCCGCGTCGTGTCCGACGTCCTGTCCTCCAACGGCTCGACGTCGATGGCCTCGGTGTGTGGATCGTCACTGTCGCTCATGGCAGCCGGGGTGCCCATCAAGGCGCCGGTGGCCGGCATCGCCATGGGCCTCGTCTACGACGAGGGCACGTACGTGACCCTCACCGACATCCTGGGCAGCGAGGACGCATTCGGGGACATGGACTTCAAGGTGGCAGGGACCCAGGACTCGGTCACCGCCCTCCAGTTGGACACCAAGATCGACGGTCTGCCCGCCGACGTGCTGTCCAAGGCCCTTCACCAGGCCAAGGAGGCTCGCCTGGCCATTCTCGAGGTCATGGCCGGCGCCATCGACGGTCCCCGCGACCATGTGGCCGACGCCGCTCCGAAGATCGTGTCCTTCGAGATCCCCATGGACAAGATCGGCGAGGTCATCGGGCCCAAGGGCAAGGTCATCAATGCGCTGCAACAAGAGACCGGAGCCGACATCGCCGTCGATGACGACGGGATGGTGGGTACAGTCACCATCGGGGCCAAGGACGGCACCGCCGTCGAAGAGGCCCGTCGACGCATCTCCACCATCCTGGACCCGCCGTTGGCCGAGGTGGGCGCCGTCTATCCCGGCAAGGTGGTCAACATCACCAAGTTCGGCGCCTTCGTCAACATCCTTCCCGGTCGTGACGGGCTACTGCACATCTCCAAGATCGGCCAGGGCAAGCGAGTCGAGCGGGTCGAGGACGTGCTCGACCTGGGCCAGAGCGTCGAGGTGAAGGTGGACGACATCGACCCTCAGGGGAAGGTGTCGCTCTCGCTGGCCGGAGACCCGCCGGCGGCCGACGCGTCCGGAGGCGGCAACGGGTCGCGGGAGCGCCCATCGAGCGACCGGGGCCGGCGGGATGACCGCGGCGACCGCGGCGGCCGCGGCGAGGCCACCACAACCGCGGTCCCCTCGTCCGCCGCTTCGTTCGAGGATGCCTTCCAGGCTGAGCTGGTCGAGGAGTTCGGCGACCTCGGTCCCGAGGCCGCCGCCGCGCCGAGCGAGCAGTCGTCGGGTGGAGGCGATCGCCGTCGGGGCGGACGCCGCCGTCGGTGAGTGAAGCTGCCGGGTTGCCGGCAGGGACACCGAACCGGTGATCCGAACCGAGACACTCCCGTCGGGCATCGTGCTGGCCACCGAGCGCATGAGCGATGCGCGATCGGTGTGCATCGGGTTCTGGGTGGGCACCGGGTCGCGAGACGAAAGCGTCGAGCGGTCCGGTGCTTCCCATTTCCTGGAGCACCTGTTGTTCAAGGGCACGGCTGACCGCTCTGCCTCGGCTATCGCCGAGGCCGTCGACGAGGTGGGTGGGGACTTCAATGCCTTCACCACCAAGGAGTACACGTCGTTCTACATCCGGCTCCTGGCCGAGCACCTGGACCTCGGACTCGACATCCTGTCGGACATCATGTGGCACCCCGCCCTGCGGCAGGACGATCTGGATGCTGAGCGCCAGGTGATCCTGGACGAGATCCTCATGCACGCCGACGAGCCCGCCGACATCGCCGCCGAGGAGTGCTCGGCCGCCCTGTTCCCGGATCATCCGCTCGGTCGTGAAGTCCTGGGCACCGAGTCGTCGATCCGGGCCATGACGGCCGACCAGATCCGTGCGTTCTTCGGCCAGCACTACCGACCGGGAAACATGGTCGCCTCGGTGGCCGGCGACCTCAACCACGAGGCCGTGGCCGAAGGCATGCAGAAACGGTTCACCGGCGCCGTCGGGGGCCAGCCACCGGAGCGGACCGCCCCCGGTGCCACCATCGAACCGCTGAGGGTCACCCGCCGGGCCACCGAGCAGGCCCACGTGGTCCTGGGCATCCGGTCCGTCGACCGCTTCGACGACCGCCGTTATGCACTGGCCATCTTGAACCATGTGCTGGGCGGAGGCCTCTCCAGCCGGCTGTTCCAAGAGATCCGTGAACGCCGAGGACTGGCCTATTCGATCTGGTCGGATCGGGTGGCCTACCGGGATGCCGGCTCGGTGAGCATCGGGGTGGGCACGGCCCCCGAGCACGTCGACGAGGTCCTGGGCATCGTGGTCGGCGAGCTGGCGGTGTTGGGCGACGCCGGGATCACCGATCGGGAGCTGGCCATCGCCCGTGGCAATTTGCGGGCCGAGACCCTTCTGGCCTCGGAGGACTCGGGGGCCAGGATGAGCCGCATCGGCGCCAGCCTGTTGCTGCACGGGGAGATCCTCGAGGTCGACGAGATCCTGTCCCGGGTGGAGGCGGTGACAATCGACGACGTTCGGTCCGTGGCCGTCGACGTGGCCACCGGTCCCCGGGCGCTGTCCGTGGTCGGGCCGTTCGAGGCGTCATCGTTCGACGTCGACGCCCTCGGGTTGGGCTGAGCGAATCGGAGACGAGGGCGTCGACCAGTAGGGTGGCCGACATGCGCGTGGGGGTGATCGGTGCCGGTGGCCGAATGGGCCGCGAGGTCTGCCGGATGGTGGCTTCGGATCCAGGTCTGGAACTGGTAGCCGCCGTCGATCCCGAGCTGGCCGGCATCGACCTTCGCCAGGTCACCGGGACCGACGCCGACGGGCTCCAGATAGAGGGGCACCTCGATGCCCTGACCCGGTCCGAGGCCGAGGTGGCGGTCGACTTCACCGTGGCCGAAGGGGCACGTGCCTCTTTGGCCTGGTGCGCAGAGGCCGGCATCCACGCCGTGGTGGGGACCACCGGGTTCACCGACGACGACAAGGCCGAGCTGGCCCGCCAGTTCGCCGGCCCGGACCACGGCGCCCCCAATTGCGTGCTGGCGGCCAACTTCGCCATCGGGGCGGTCTTGATGATGCACTTCGCCGAACTGGCCGCGCCCTGGTTCGACGGGGTGGAGATCGTCGAGCTCCACCATGACGGGAAGGCGGACGCGCCCTCGGGCACGGCCATGCGGACGGCGGAGCGGATGGCCGCCGCCCGCCGGCGCAACGACATGGACGACTACCCCGACGACGGCACCACCACGGTCGTGGTGCCCGGGGTGCGAGGGGGGACAGGCCCCGGCGGTGTCCGCATGCACTCGGTGCGGCTCCCCGGCCTGGTCGCCCACCAGGAGGTGCTCCTCGGGGCCGTGGGCCAGAGCCTCACCATCCGCCACGATGCCTACGACCGGACCTCGTTCATGGACGGAGTGGCAGTGGCGGTCAGGGCGGTGCCCTCCCATCCTGGTCTGACCATCGGGCTCGAGCCTCTGCTCGGGCTCTGATCCGGTGCCAGATCCGATGGACACCCGCCAGCGGATCCTGGAGGCCACCTATGCCTGCGTCGCCCGGTGGGGGCTGTCCAAGACCACGGTTGAAGATGCCGGCAAGGAAGCGGGCTTGTCGCGGGCCACCGTGTATCGCTATTTCCCGGGGGGCGCGAAGAGCTGATCACCGCCGTCGTCTCATGGGAGTTCCTTCAGTTCTTCACGCGGCTCTACGACGAGGTCCGCGACGCCCAGAGCCTCGAGCAGGTGATGGAGCGGGGTCTCCAGTTCGCCCATCGCTCGCTGGCCGAGCACGAGGTGCTGCAAAAGGTCATGCAAACCGAGCCCGACGTCCTCGTGCCCAAGCTGACGGTCGAGAGCACCCGGATCCTCGGCGTCATCGCCGAGTTCCTCGTTCCCTATCTCGATCAACACGGCCTGGCCGAGGGCGTCGACCCCAGAGAGGCGTCCGATTTCCTGGCCCGGATGATCCTCTCCTATATGAACGCGCCGGGTCGGTGGGATCTCGAGGACGACGTCCAGGTGGCAGCGTTGGTGCGCACAGAGCTGCTGGCCGGCATCGTGGCTGGTCCAGAGCCCAGGGGGCCGGTTCGCTGACCAGTCGTTGACAGAGAGACAAATATCGACTTACTGTTTCAGCGTGGGCAACCGCAGGGACCACCTCCAGGTGGTAGGAGCAAGCACCGGGCCGGCGAAGCGTCCGGGCAGCCCGGAGGCTGTCGCCCCCGCGGTGGCTGACCACCCCCACTCGCCCCAACGCATCCGGATCGTCGATGGGGCTCTCGCCTGCGTGGCCAGACAGGGCGTGGCCAAGACCACGGTCGACGACGTGGCCCGCCAGGCCGGGCTCTCCCGGGCCACCGTGTACCGGGCCTTTCCGGAGGGGAAGGATTCCCTGTTGGCCGCGGTGATCGACACCGAGGTGGCCCGGCTGTTCTCGGCCCTGGGGGCCAGGATGGGCGAATCGAGCGATCTGTCCGACGTGCTGGTCGTCGGCATCGTCGAGGCGGCAACCCGGATCACAAGTCACCCGGCCCTCGGGTACCTCTTCGAGCACGAGCCCGAGATCGTCCTGCGCCGGCTGGCCTTCGACGAGGGCGACCGGGTCCTGCTGGTGGCCGGGGCATTCACCGCCCCCTTCCTGGCCCGGTGGATGGACATGGACGAGGCCCTGCGGGTCGGGGAGTGGGCGGCCCGAATCGTCTTCTCCTACTTGCTCTCACCGGCGGTCGGTGTCGATCTCTGCGACCCGGCGTGCACCCGCCACTTGGTCGACACCTTCATGATCCCCGGTATCCGATCGCTCGGCCCGGGCGATCCTCATAGTTCTCCGTTACTCCACTCCATCGCCAACGACCAGGGGGAAGCTCCATGACCCAAACAGTGCCCACCAACAACGTGCCCGCCAACAACGTGCCCGCCGCCAACGGGCCGTCCTCCAATCAGGACATCATCGGACGCGACGAGATCGACGACTTCGAGGCGATCCTGTCCGTGGTCGGAGTCGAGGACGCCAGTGGCCAGCACGACGTGCACAACGAGTTCGACACCACGTTCACGTGGGACTACGAGAAGGGGTCCCGGGCCAAGCTGAACAAGCTCTACGAGAAGGCCAAGAACTCGCAATGGAACGGGGAGACCGACTTGCCGTGGGAGACCGAGGTCGACCAGGAGGCGTTGGTCGTGGCCAACGCCGCGGCCACCGGCGGCCTCGGCGCCGGATTCGATCTGTCCGGTACCCCTCTTTCCAGCTGGGGCGAGAAGGAGTGGCTCCAGTTCGGCGTGGAGAGCCAGAACTGGACGTTGTCGCAGTTCCTACACGGGGAACAAGGTGCCCTCGTGTGCACGGCCAAGATCGTCGAGTCGGTGCCCTGGATCGACGCCAAGTACTACGCGGCCACCCAGGTCATGGACGAGGCGCGCCACGTCGAGGTGTTCGCCAAGTACCTCAACGAGAAGCTCTCCGGTCATTACCCGATCAACGCTCACCTCCGGGCCCTCCTGGACGACATCATCACCGACAGTCGGTGGGACATGACGTATCTGGGCATGCAGATCATGGTGGAGGGTCTGGCCCTCGCCGCCTTCGGCTTCATGCGCCAGATGACGACGGACCCACTTCTGCAAAAGCTGCTCCGCTACGTGATGGCCGACGAGGCGCGCCACGTGGCCTTCGGCGTGCTCAGCCTGCAGGAACACTATGCCGGGCTCTCGGCTCACGAGCTCCGTGAGCGTCAGGAGTTCGCCTTCGAGGCGGCCGTGCGGATGCGCGACCGTTTCTTGCAGCAAGAGGTGTGGGACCGCATGGGCGTCGATCCCAAGTCGGTGGTGCCCGTTCTGCAACAGGCGCCGGATCGGGCCGCGTTCCAGGGGCTGCTGTTCTCCAAGATCGTCCCCAACTGCAAGAAGCTGGGGCTGCTCGACGCGGCCGATGGGTGGCTGCGCACCAAGTTCACCGAGCTCGGTGTGATCCAGTTCGAGGACTGGGCCGACACCGGCGAGGAGTACGACGAATTCGCCGCCGTTCCTGCCGCCTCCTGACCGATGGGGGACGGATCGGGGGCGCCCGGCGCCTCCTGGTAGCCTCCGTCATCATGACTTTCGCACAGGCGACCGCGTCGTCCCGGGAGCGCTGATCCTCCATGGGCCGATTCGGCACGGTGATCACCGCCATGATCACGCCTTTCGACGACGGCGGAGGGCTGGATCTGGACGGCGCAGTTGCGTTGGCCCGCCACCTGGTGGACAACGGCAGCGACGGGCTGGTGGTGGCCGGGACCACCGGTGAGGGTCCGGTCCTCTCCGACCAGGAGAAGATCGACCTGTGGCGCGCCGTGGCCGGAGCGGTATCGGTGCCCGTCGTGGCCGGGACGGGGTCCAACGACACCGCTCACTCAATAGCCCTGACCCGAGAAGCAAGGGGCACCGGCGTCCAGGGCGTCCTGGTGGTGACGCCCTACTACAGCCGCCCCTCGCAGGCCGGACTCGCTGCTCATTTCCGGGCGGTGGCAGGGGCCACCGACCTGCCCGTCCTCCTGTACGACATCCCCGCCCGCACTGGCCGCCGCATAGCCACAGACCTGCTCATCGAGCTGGCGAGCACGGTCGGGAACATCGTGGGGGTCAAGGACTCGACCGCCGACCCCGCCTCCGCCGCCCGCGTGGTGGCCGAGACTCCCGATCGGTTCGAGCTCTACTCGGGCGATGACCCACTCACGCTGCCGTTGATGGCGGTGGGAGGCGTGGGCATCGTCAGCGTGGCCGCCCACTGGGCCGGCCCCCTGATGGTCGAGATGGTCTCTGCGTTCGGATCCGGAGACATGGCCGGAGCCCGGGAGGCCAACGCCCGCCTGTACGAGTCCTACCAGTTCGAATCGTCCGAGGCCTTCCCGAACCCCATGCCGGCCAAGGCCGCGTGCCGGGTCCTCGGCCTGCCCGCCGGGCAGTGCCGCCTCCCGAACGAGGTGGCCCCGAGCTCACTCGATGACCAGGCTCGTGGCGTGGTGGAGCGGGTCGGTCATGCCACGAGCGGTGCATCGGTGCGTGAGTCGATTGGCTGATCCGGATCGCGGTTCACAGCAGGGACCAAAGCAGCAGGGATCGAAGCAGCAGGGATCGAAGCGGGCGAAGTCAGGTGATGGGCAACCGGCCAAGGGAGGGAGCCGACGGCGCGGCTCAGGGTCGCGCAACGACCAACCAGGCGACGGCGGCAAACCCAAGAAGCAAACGGCCAAGGGGGCGCCCGCCGGATCGGTGACCAAGAAGACACGGGAGAAGAAGGTCCGCATCCCGGGGAACGACGGGGGCAACGGGAGCCCTCCGGTCCGGATCGTCTTCCTGGGCGGCCTGGGCGAGATCGGCCGGAACTGTGCCTGCATCGAGGTCGACGGACGCATCCTGGTCCTCGACTGCGGCATCATGTTCCCCGAACCGGACATGCCCGGTGTCGATCTGGTCCTTCCCGACTTCACGTACCTCCGCGAGAACGCCGACCGGGTCGACGGGGTCATCCTGACCCACGGTCACGAGGACCACACCGGTGGTCTGGCCTTTCTCCTGCGCGACTTCCCCATCACCGTCTACGGCTCCGAGCTGACGCTGGGGCTGGCCCGCAACCGGGTGGAAGAGGCAGGACTCCTCGGCTCGGTCACGTTCGTCCCGGTGGTCGACGGCGAGCGCCGCCGGATCGGACCGTGCGACGTCGAGTTCATCCCCGTGACGCACTCGGTTCCCAGTGCCTTCGCCACCGCATTCCACACGCCGCAGGGTGTGGTCCTCCACTCGGGAGACTTCAAGATCGACCTCCATCCCGTGGACGGTCGTCGCACCGATCTGGCCCGCATGGGCGCGCTGGCCTCGGGTCCCGGCGTTCGCCTCCTGCTGTCCGACTCGACCAATGCCGAGGAGCCCGGTTTCACCGCCTCGGAGTCGACGGTCGGGGCAACGCTGCGCAAGGTCTTCCTGGCCCGCCCCGGTCGTCGCTTCGTGGTCACCTGTTTCGCCAGCCACATCCATCGGGTCCAACAGGTGGTCGACGCGGCCATGGCCACCGACCGGAAGGTGGCCACGCTCGGGCGGTCGATGCAGAAGAACGTGGCGTTAGCCCGCCAGCTGGGACTCCTGCACATCCCCGATGAGGCGTTCATCGACATCGAGGACGTGGACCGCCTCGAAGCGGGCCAGGTCTGCGTCATCTCGACCGGCTCGCAGGGTGAGCCCATGTCGGCGCTGTCGCGCCTGGCCGTGGGCGAGAACCGGTTCTTCAAGCTCCACGAGGATGACGTCGTGGTCATCAGTGCCCACCCCATTCCCGGAAACGAGTGGTCGGTGGGCCGGGTCATCGACTCGCTCTATCGCCGGGGAGTCGAGGTCATCCACTCGGGGGTCGACAACGTCCACGTGAGCGGCCATGCCAAGCAGGGCGAACTGGCCACGTTGATGTCGGTGACCCAACCGGACTTCTTCATCCCCGTGCACGGTGAGTACCGTCATATGGCCAATCACTTGCTACTGGCCAACACCATGGGCATCACGGGCGACCGGGTGCTGCTGTGCGAGGACGGGGACGCCGTGCGCCTCGATGCTCACGGTCTGCGGCGAGACGGTGAGGTTCCCGGCGGCTACCTGTTCGTCGACGGGAGCACGGTGGGAGACATCGGGCACGGGGTGCTCCGCGACCGCAAGGCTCTGGCTGAAGAGGGCGTGGTCATGGTGGTGGCCACCGTCGACCTCCAGCGTGCCGAAGTGGTGGGGCCACCGCAGATCCACACCCGCGGCTGGGCCCACGCGCCGGAGACGGGCTCGTTCCTCGACGATGCCCGGTTGGTGGTCACCGAAGCCCTGGAGAAGATGCTGGCCGAGGAGAACCACGACCACGAGTCGCTCAGCCGGGTGGCCCGCAAGGCCGTCGGCAAGCTGATCGGGGAACGCACGCGGCAGCGCCCCATGATCGTTCCTGTCATCGTCACCGTCTGACCGAGCCCGGGATCCTGGCCGGCCCCCGCCATCCACCGAGGCGGCGGAGCACCGGTAGTAACCTGGCCCCACTGTGACGACCTCTACACGGCGCCCTACAGGTCGCCCTGGCGCGGCGCGGTCCAAGGCTAAGGCCGGAGGTCGCACAGCGTCGGCCCGTTCCGGCAAGCCGTCCCCTTCGAAGAAGCGCCCAGCCCGGAAGCCGTCGGCGGGTTCGCGGGCCAAGACCCAGGGAGCGCCACAGCCACCAGGTGCGTTCGGCGCCGCCTGGGCCGTGGTCGCCGAGCACGCCGCCGACGTATGGGGTGTGCTCCTCGTCACCCTCGGTGTCCTCGCTGCCCTCGCCCTGTATCTCAACGCGCTGGGCCCGGTGGGCCATGGCGTGCGCGAGGGCCTCGGCGCCCTGGTGGGCTGGGCGCGGTTCCTCGTTCCGCTGGCCTGCGTCCTGGTCGGCATCCGGTTGATCGCCGGGCGGCGGGAGACCGAGGACGGCGATGTGAAACGGGAGCCCATCCGCGCCGTGCTCGGCGCCGGGCTGGCCCTGCTGGCCGTCTCCGGCCTCGCTGCGCTGGCCGGTGGGTCGCCCCGACTGGGTGCGTCGACCACGGCGCTGTCGGGTGCGGGCGGGTGGGTCGGCGCTCTGGTGGGAAACCCCCTCCACAACGGTCTGGGCGCCTTCGGTGCCGGCGTGGTGCTGGTCGCCGTGTTCATCGTGGCCACGATCCTGTTTACCGGGGTGTCGGTGCGGACGGCGGCGGGTGGTCTGGCTCGTGGTTCACGCTGGCTGGTGTCGACCGCCCGGGGCTCCTCGTCACCCCCGACCGCAGCCGATCGTCCTCCGTTGGTGGAGGGACACGGGGATCCGTTCGCCGACCCGATCACCTCGGCGCCGGTGCCGCCACCCACCCCTGCTCCCGAGAACCGGGCCGTCGAGCCTGAGCTCCCCACCGCGGAGGTGGGTCCCCCCGACCTTGCGATGCTCCCAGCGGCGGCGACCAAGAACGGAAAGGTCTCGCAGCTGGAGATGAAGCTCGGGCCCTCGGTGGGCGATTGGCGCCTTCCGCCCAAGTCGGTACTGAAGCGAGCCAAGCCCCAGGCCATCGACGAGCGCGAGATCGACGCCGCCGGTGCAGCGCTAGTTGCTGCCCTGGCCGCCCATGGGGTCGATACCCGGCTGGTGGGCCGGACCGTCGGTCCGTCGGTGACCCGCTACGAGCTCGAGCTCGGCGCCGGGGTCAAAGTAGCCAGGGTCACGTCGCTGTCCAAGGACATTGCCTATGCCATGGCATCGCCCGATGTCCGGATCCTGGCGCCCATCCCGGGCAAGTCGGCCATCGGCGTGGAGGTGCCGAACCGGCGCCGCCAGCTGGTGGCCCTGGGTGACATCCTGGCCTCCACCGAGGCAGATCAGGCCCACCAGCCCCTCGAGGTGGCACTGGGCCGGGACATCGCCGGTCGGGCGATGATGGTCAACCTGGCCGAGATGCCCCATGTGCTGGTGTCCGGGGCCACCGGATCGGGAAAGTCGTCGTGCATCAATTCCGTGCTCACCTCGATCCTGATGAGGGCCACGCCGGATCAGGTCAGGCTCATACTGATCGATCCCAAGCGGGTCGAGCTGGGCCAGTACAACGGTCTTCCTCACCTGCTCACCCAAGTGGTGGTGGACCCCAAGAAGGCGGCCAACGCACTTGCCTGGGCGGTCAAGGAGATGGAACGCCGCTACGACCTGCTGGCCGAAGTGGGCATGCGCGACATCACCGGCTTCAACACCGCCTTCGACCGCGGCGAGCTCGACCAGCCCGAAGAGCTGTTCCAGACCGCCACGGCGGCGTCCCGGCCGCCGGCGACGAGGGCAGTGCCGAGGAGCGCCGCTACCAGCGCCTCCCCTTCGTGCTCATCGTGGTGGACGAGCTGAACGACCTCATGATGGTGGCGGCCCGGGACGTGGAGGACTCGGTCTGCCGCATCGCCCAGATGGCGCGGGCAGTGGGCATCCACCTCGTCTTGGCCACCCAGCGCCCCTCGGTCGACGTGATCACCGGAGTGATCAAGGCCAACGTGCCCTCCCGGATGGCGTTCTCGGTGTCCTCGTTGTCGGACAGCCGGGTCATCCTCGATCAGCCTGGTGCCGAACGGTTGATCGGCAAGGGCGACATGCTCTTGCTCACCGCGTCATCGTCGAACCCCCAACGGCTGCAGGCACCATGGGTGGGAGAGGACGAGGTCCGATCGGTCGTCGCCCACTGGCAGCGCCAGCGGGAGATGGAGGTCGTCGCCGGTATCGAGGAGACCGAGAACGTCGGAGCCGGCGGCCCCGGTCGCCGCGACGATGACGACGATGACGAACTGCTGGTGCAGGCCATCGATCTGGTCGTCCGGTCACAGCTCGGATCGACGTCGATGCTGCAGCGCAAGCTTCGCGTTGGGTTTGCCCGGGCCGGCCGGCTCATGGACCTCATGGAGCGCCGAGGCGTCGTGGGTCCCTCGGAGGGATCGAAGGCGCGCAATGTCCTGATGACTCCCGAGGAACTCGACGGACACTGACCGAGTTGATGGAGGGCGAGCCGGACGACGAGGGATTGGCGCAGACTGCTGGTGTGGGCACGGCTGCCGAACCGGCACCGAGCCTCCCGCCACCGCCCACCCCGGTCTCGCCTGGCGCTCCGGCGCCCGACCCTCCGGCGCCCGAGCATGCGCCTGAGCGCGGGGCCGATCGTCGCCAACGGCGTCGTCGGCGACGGCGGCGTGTGGGAATCGGAGTCGCCGTGGTCATCGCGGTGGTTGCTGCGCTGGTGGCGGTGCAGGTAAGCCGACCGCTGCCCCACCCAGCGGTGCGCACCACCCTGACCGGTCAACTGGTGCCCGGCCAGGCGCCCGCCCTCCTGTGGCCGTCGACCGGATATGGAGCCGTGGCCATCCCCTCGCTCGGGTACGAGGCCCAATCCGGTCCCGAGGTCCCGGTTCCGGTGGCAAGCCTGACCAAGATGATGGTGGCGGTGGTGATCCTCCAGGACCATCCCCTGGCCGCCGGCGCAGACGGCCCCTCGGTCACCATCACGGCACAGGACGTGGCCGAGGACAGCGCCGATGTCAGCACCGACCAGTCGACCGTGCCGGTCACCGTGGGCGAGGTGCTGACCGAACGACAGCTGCTCGAGGGGCTCCTGATCCGATCGGCCAACAACATGGCCTTCACCCTGGCCCGGTGGGACGCCGGCAGCACCACTGCGTTCGTGGCCAAGATGAATTCCGGCGCCAGTCAATTGGGCATGACCCAGACCCACTACGCCGACGTCAGCGGATACGACCCCGCCTCGGTGTCGACTCCGGCCGACAGCCTGAAGGTGGCCGCACAGGGTCTGTCCGACCCGACGTTCGCCGCCATCGTGGCCATGCCCAACGTCACGCTCCCGGTCGTGGGCGAGGTTCCCAACATCGTCACCCAGGTCGGTTCGAACGGCATCGTCGGCGTGAAGTCCGGTTTTACCAGCCAGGCCGGGCCCTGCCTGGTCCTGGCCGCGAACCGCACGGTGGACGGCCGGACCGTGCAGGCCATCGCCGCGGTGACCAACCAGCCGGCGACGAGCACGAACACGTTTGGAGCGGCCGGGTTCAGCGACGAGGCCCTCTTGCAGACGGCGCTGACCGCGGTGACCGACACCCCGGTGGCGGTATCGGGCCACACGGTGGGCACCGTGGGGGCGTCGTGGGGCGGCGCCGAGCACGACGTCCCGGTGACGACGGCACAAGATGCCAGCGTGTTGGCGGTACCCGGTCAGGCCCTCACCACCGCGGTGACCACTCACAGCGTCGGCACCGGTACGGCGGCGAACACCGTGGTCGGCCATGCCGTCTATGCCGTGGGGCCCCAGCGCCGGGTCGTCTCGCTGCGGTCGACCGAGCCGGTGCCCACCCCTCCACTCTGGTGGCGACTGACGAGAACGTAGGGCCGGTCGTGCGGTCTCTGATCCCGGTTGACCCCGGCACGATCAGGGAGGACGTACCCAACCGATCCCGGCGTGAACGTCCGGTGACGGCTACCCTGACCAGGTGCGTGCACGAGCTCCTGCCTCCTCGGCCAACCTCGGCCCCGGGTTCGACACCCTCGCCGTCGCCCTCCAACGGTACGTGGAGGTCGAAGTGGAGCCGGCCTCCCGGCTGATCGTCCGGTCCGAGGGCGAAGGGGCCGGGCTCTCCGATGATCCGTCGCACCTGGCCGCACGCGTGGCCATCGACGTCGCCGGACATGACCACCTGGCCATCACCGTGCGATCGGAGATCCCCATCGCCCGAGGACTGGGCTCGTCGGCGGCATTGGCGGTGGCCGCCGCGGCCGCGGCGGGAGCCAAGGACCCCCTGGCTGTCGCCACCCAGGTGGACGGCCACCCCGACAATGCCGCCGCATCGATGGTGGGCGGTCTGGTCGCGGCCACGATGGTGCGGGGCGGTGTCCGGGTGGTGCGGCTGACCCTGGACGTCAGCCTGGTGTTCGTGGTCATCGTGCCCGACCTGAACCTGTCCACCACCAAGGCCCGCCAGGTGCTCCCGCCCGAAGTCAACCGGGAACACGCCGCGTTCAACCTGGGCCGGCTGGCCTTCCTGATCGCCGGCCTGGCCGACAGCCGGGTCCTGTTGAGCGAGGCGACGGAGGACCGGTTGCACCAGGACTACCGCAGCCCGCTGTTCCCCGCCGCCCCGCAGCTCCTGTCGGGGATGTCCCGGGCAGGGGCGTTGGCGGTGTGCTGGTCGGGAGCCGGGCCGGCGCTTCTCGGGATCTGCAAGGGGTCCGAGGGGGCCCGCGTCCGCGCTGCCACCCAAGACGTCATGGCCGACGTCCAGGTGCCCGGCGAGGTCCAGCTGATCCGTCCGGACATGCATGGGCTGGTGGTCGACAAGGGCGGCTCGGGAGATTTCTGGAAGGACCGGAACCGGTCCGGGCTCGAGGATGAGGCCGAGCAGGGCGAGAACGGTGAGCCGGGCAAAGACGAAGACAACGGCAACGGCAACGGCACAAATACGGGCACGGGCACGGGCACGGGCAAGAGCACGGCCAAGGGCAAGGACGACGGCGGTCAGTTCTACGACTTCGACACCGACCACTAGGGCGGCGGAGGAACCGGTGCCCAGCGAACCGTCAACGGCCTTGCTGGCCGTGCCCAACCCGCATCCCGGCCGCGACTACGAGGTGCGCTGCGAATCGCCCGAGCTCACCTGTGTGTGCCCGATGACCGGTCAGCCCGACTTCGCCACGGTGAGGATCGCCTACGTCCCGGACCGCTCGATCGTGGAGCTGAAGTCGCTCAAGCTCTACCTGTGGAGCTACCGGGACCAAGGGGCGTTCCACGAGGACGTGACCAATCGCATCCTCGATGACCTGGTCGCTGCGATCGCGCCGCGTCGACTGACGGTGATCACCGATTGGCTGATCCGAGGGGGGATCCACACCGTGGTGGAGGCGTCGCACCCCTAGTCCGGTCGGGCGGCCCCCGCGCCGGGCCGTATCCTTGCGGGATGGCCCCCGCCGACGGCAACAGTCTGGTCACCCCGCCGTCAGACGCGGCCTCAGCTCGTACGTTCCACATCCGCACCTACGGCTGCCAGATGAACGAGCACGATTCGGAGCGCTTGGCCGGCCTGCTCACCGCCGACGGGCTGGTGGCCACCGACGACCTCGAGTCCGCCGACGTGGTGGTCCTCAACACCTGTTGCATCCGCGAGAACGCCGACAACAAGTTCTACGGCCATCTGGGGAACCTCAAGTCACTGCGCGAGAGCCGGCCGGACATGCAGATCGCCGTGGGCGGGTGCCTGGCCCAGATGGACCGAGAGCACATCCAGCAGCGGGCCGGACACGTGGACGTGGTCTTCGGCACCCACAACCTGGGGCGTGCACCCGCCCTCTTGCGCCAGGCGGTCACCTCGGGCCCGGTGATGGAGATACTCGACGAGCCGCTGCCCGAGGGCGATCCGGACACCGTCGGATCGAGTGCCGCGGCCCTGACCGCGGTTCGGGACCTCCCCTATGCGGCGTGGGTCACCATCCAGATCGGGTGCGACAACTCGTGCGCCTTTTGCATCGTGCCCTCGGTGCGAGGGGCCGAGGTGTCGCGGCCCTTCGCCGACCTGGTCGGCGAAGTCGAGGTCCTGGCCGACCGGGGGGTGTCCGAGGTCACCCTGTTGGGCCAGAACGTCAACTCGTACGGGCGGGACCTGACCAGGCGGCGTCCGCTCTTTGCCGACCTGCTCCGGGCGGTCGGTGCGGTCGAGGGCATCCGTCGGGTTCGCTTCACCAGTCCGCACCCGAAGGATCTCCGACCCGAGACGATCGCGGCCATGGCCGAGACACCGGCCGTGTGCAACCACCTCCACCTCCCGCTCCAGTCCGGCGCCAACGCCACGCTGGCCGCCATGCGCCGGGGGTACACGGCCCAGCGCTACCTGGAGCGGCTGGCCGCAGCCCGGGCAGCCATTGCCGATCTGGCGGTGACCACCGACCTGATCGTCGGCTTTCCCGGGGAGAGCGAGGAGGACTTCGAGGCCACCCTCGAGGTGGCCGCGGTCGCGGAGTACGACAGCGCCTACACCTTCATCTTCTCGCCCAGACCCGGTACCCGTGCGGCTGAGATGGAGAATCGATTCGTCCCCGAGGACGTCGTGGCCGACCGCTTCGAGCGGCTGCGGGTGGTGGTGGAACGCTCGGCTCTGGCCAAGCACCGCGCCCGCATCGGACGGGTGGAAGAGGTGCTGGTCGAAGGCCCGTCCAAGCGCGACGCATCGCTGACCACCGGACGGACCGGCCAGAACAAGCTGGTGCATTTCGCCCCGGTCGGTGATCAGCGCGTGCCCGTGGGGTCTTTCGCCATGGTCAAAGTGACCGGAGCGGCACCGCATCACCTGACCGGGGAGCTGGTCGAGGTGATCGGGCGTCCCCGCCACCGGACCCGCATTCCCGTCGCAGCCGGTTGACCAGCCTGCCCACCGACGGGCCCGGACGCCGCCCGGAGCCGTCGTCGCGTCCCGTCGCCCTGGTCGGGCCCACGGCGTCGGGGAAGTCCTCGCTGGCCCTGGCGGTGGCCCGCACCGGAGACGGGGGTTCCCCACCGGTCGAACTGGTGTCGGTGGACTCCATGGCCGTGTACCGGGGCATGGACATCGGCACGGCCAAGCCCTCTGCCGAGGTCCGCTCGGAGGTGCCGTATCACTTGGTCGATCTGGTCGACCCCTCCGACGAGTTCACCGTCCAGCAGTTCCAGGCCGCCGCCGTGTCGGCGCTCGACGGGATCGCCGAACGGGGGCATCGTGCGCTGCTGGTTGGGGGGACCGGGCTGTACCTCCGCTCGCTGATCGACGACCTGACCTTTCCCGGCCGGTTCCCAGAGGTGGCCGGGGCCCTGGGCGCGGAGTTGGATGCGGCCGGGCCGGGTGATAGCCCCGAGGCCCTCCAGGCCCTGGCCGGGTTGCACGCCCGACTGGCCCGCCTCGACCCGGTGGCGGCGGCCCGGATGGAGCCGACCAACCGGCGCCGGGTTATCCGGGCCTTGGAGGTCACGGTGGGGTCGGGCCGACCGTTCTCCACGTTCGGCCCCGGGCTTGATGCCTACCCGCCGACGGCCTTCGCACTCGTCGGGCTCCCGTTGGCCGAGGACATCGACCAACGGATCGAGGAGCGGTTCAGCGCCCAGATGGAGGCCGGGTTCCTGGACGAGGTCCGGGCCCTGGCCGCCCGGCCGGGCGGGTTGTCGCGGACGGCTCGCCAGGCGCTCGGCTACCGGGAGCTGTTGGCTCACCTCGAGCGGGGCGTGCCCTTGGACGCGGCGGTGTCCGAGGCGATACGCCGCACCCGGGTGTTCGCCCGGCGGCAATGGGCCTGGTTCCGTCGAGATCCCCGTATCGTGTGGGTCGGAGAGCACGACGACCGTGTGGCCCGGGTCACCGGCGCTTTCGGCGGCGGGGAGTCCCGGCGAATGGGAAACTAAGAGCAACCGACAGAGCGAGGCGAGACCATACCGACGACGACGCACTTCACCAAGCACCACGGTGCGGGCAACGACTTCCTGGTCGCCGTGGACATGGACGGCCGCCAGCCCCTCGAACCGGCCGTGGCGCGTGCGCTGTGCGACCGTCACTACGGGGTGGGCGCCGACGGTGTGATCCGGGTGCTGGGCGGTCGGCTCGGTGCCGACATCACCATGGAGCTCCGCAACGCCGACGGGCTCGAAGCCGAGATGAGCGGTAACGGCATTCGATGCCTGGCCCAGGCGGCCGTGCAGGCGGGGCTGGTGTCGCCGCCGGCGTTCTCGGTGGCCACGGGGGCGGGGATCCGGACCGTCGAGTATCGCCCCGGCAATCGGCCCGACGTGGCCGAGGCGTCGGTGGACATGGGCAAGGCCGAGCTCGGACCCGACCAGACCCAGGAGTTCGGCGACCGCAAGGCCCGGCAGGTGGACATGGGCAATCCCCACCTGGTGCTCCTCGGTCCCGATCCGTCAGGCGTAGCGGTGGGTGAGCTCGGCCCTCAGCTCCAGGGCCTCCATCCCGGTGGGGTCAACGTCGAGTTCGTCGCCCTTGGCCCGGGGACCGACGAGCTCACCATGCGGGTGTGGGAACGAGGGGTGGGGGAGACGCTGGCCTGTGGGACCGGGGCCTGTGCCGCCGCCGCCGCCGCCCACAGCTGGGGACTGGTCGGCGAGGAGGTCACGGTGCACAATCGGGGCGGCTCGTTGCGGGTGGCGCTCGGGTCGAACGGCGTCTCGTTGGCCGGTCCCACCCGGAAGGTTGCCGACGTGGAGGTCGACCTGGCCGCCCTCCACGCGTCGCTGCAGTGAGCCCCACGCAGTCGGCTTTCACCGACACCCTGATCTCCCGGACCATCCGGGAGCGGATCGTCCTCGTCGGGGTGACCTTTCCCCACGGTTCGCCCCCGGCCACCGCGGCAGGGCTGGACGAGTTGGCCCTCCTGGTGGACACGGCCGGGGCCGATGTGGTCGAGCGGGTCGTCCAGCGGCGGGATCGCCCCGACCCGGCCACCTATGTCGGCAAGGGCAAGGCGGAGGAGCTGCTCAGCGTGTGCCTGGCGGTCGACGCCGACACCGTGGTCTTCGATGACGAACTGAGCCCGGCCCAGCAACGGAACCTGGAGAAGATCCTGGGTCGAACGGCCATCGATCGAACCGCGGTGATCCTCGACATCTTCGCCCAGAACGCCCGCACGCCCGAAGGCAAGGCCCAGGTGGAGCTGGCGCTGCTGCGGTATCGGCTGCCCCGTCTCCGGGGCCGGGGGACATCGCTCAGCCAGCAGGCCGGTGGCATCGGCACCCGGGGACCGGGCGAGACCCAGCTCGAGGTGGACCGCCGGCGCCTGGTCCGCCGCATGACCAGGCTCGAGTCCGACCTGCGCCGTCTTGATGCCACCCGACGGACCCAGCGCCGGACCCGGGGGCGGTCCCGGCATCGCACGGTCTCGTTGGTGGGCTACACCAACGCGGGAAAGTCGACCTTGTTGAACCGCTTGTGCGACGCAGACGTCCTGGTCGAGAACCGCCTGTTCTCCACCCTGGACCCGCGGACCCGGCAACTGGCCCTGCCGGGCGGGGAGACCGTGCTGCTCACCGACACGGTCGGGTTCGTACGCAAACTTCCCCACCAGGTGGTCGAAGCCTTCCGCTCCACCCTCGAGGTGGTGTGCGAATCGGACCTCATCGTCCACGTGGTCGATGGGTCGGCACCGGACCCCGAGGGCCAGATCAGCGCGGTGCGGACGGTCCTGGCCGAGATCGGGGCGGACGGGCTGCCGGAGTTGCTCGTGGTCAACAAGGTGGATGCCCTGGGCGCCGCCGGTCCTGAGGCCGAAGAGGACATAGCCCGGCTGTTGGCCGCCCACGAGGGTTCGGGCACCGTCTCGGCCCGCACCGGCGAGGGCATGCCCGAGCTGTTGACCGCCATGGGGGACCGGTTGCGGGTGGCGGACCGGGTGGTGGAGCTGGAGATCCCGTGGGCCCGGGGGGACGTCCTGGCCGCCGTCCATCGTGAGGGCGAGATCGTGTGCGAGGTGGCCGGCGAGGAGACGACCCGGATCCAGGTCGTGCTGGATGACGTGGGCAAAGCCCGCTTCCGCGAATTCGGGGCCTCGTGACCACGCCCGCACCGACTGCCGCCGGGGCGCCGCCCGGGTTCGTCCCACCCCCGTATCCCTACGATCGTTTGGAGTCGGTGCGGGCCGTCGCCGTCGAGCGATTCGGTGACAGTGCCGGGGCGACGGGATCGGCTGGTGCCGGTGGCATCGTCGACTGCTCGATCGGTACCCCCAACGACCCTCCTCCGGCCTTCGTGATCGACGCGTTGGGCTCGTCGGGATCCGAGCGCGGCTATCCGGCCTCGATGGGGAGCGGGGCCTTTCGCCGCGCTGCCGCCCAATGGCTGGAGCGACGATTCGGGGCTCACGTCGACCCTGACCGCGAGCTGGCCGCCTGTGTGGGCACCAAGGAGTTCGTGGCTTCGACCGCCCAGTACCTCCATCTCCGCTCTCCCCTTCGCGACACCGTGCTGTACCCGGCCATCTCCTATCCCACCTACGCCATGGGGGCGGTGCTGGCCGGATGTCGGGCCGTTCCCGTGCCCGAGCTGGCCGGCGGCGGGCTCGACCTCGCCTCGATCGACGAAGCCGATGCGGCCCGATCCCTGATGTTGTGGGCCAACAGCCCCTCGAACCCGACCGGGCAGCTCACCGATCTGGGTGCGACGGCGGGCTGGGGGCGCGCCAGGGGGATCCCCGTGTTCTCCGACGAGTGTTACGCCGAGTTCACCTGGGTCGGGCCGCCCCGCTCGATCCTCACCCACGGAACCGACGGCGTGATCGCCGTCCACTCCCTGTCCAAGCGGTCCAACCTGGCCGGAGTGCGGGCCGGGTTCTACGCCGGGGACCCCGAGCTGGTGGAGTTTCTCCTCGTGGTGCGCCGGCACGCGGGCCTGATGGTGCCCGGACCGGTGCAGGCCGCCGCCACCAGAGCCCTCGACGACGACGCCCATGTCGACGACCAGCGGGACCGCTACCGCCAGCGGTTGTCCTTCCTGGCCGATGTGCTCGGGCGGTGGGGACTGCCGGTATCGACGCCGGCCGGGGGCTTCTACCTCTGGGCCCCGGTGCCCGCAGGGGTGGCCGACGGTGGTTGGGGACTGGCCGAGCGGCTGGCCGCCGACGGCGGCCTCCTGGTCAGCCCGGGCGACCTCTACGGCGACGACGGCGCCGGATTCGTCCGCATCGCCGTCGTCCAACCGATGGAGCGACTCGAGGCCGTGGCCGACCGGCTGTCGGGCTCGTCGCTGGCGGATGGCTAACGTCGGGCGGATGGCTGACCTTCAAGCACAGATAGAAGAGCTGTGGTCCCGCGCCTCCGAGCTCGGCTCCCAAGACACCGAGGCGTTGGCCACGGTCACCGAGGCGATCGATCTACTCGATTCGGGCGCGGCCCGGGTGGCCGAGGTGGACCCGGCCACCGACGAGGTCGTGGTCCATCAGTGGTTGAAGCAGGCCATCCTGTTGCTGTTCCGGCTGCGGTCGATGGAGACCATCGAGGTGGGGCCGTTCGAGTATGCGGACAAGCTGCCCTTGAAGCGGTCTTACGCGGCGGCGGGGGTCCGGGTCGTCCCCGGGGCGTCGGCCCGGTGGGGGTCGTTCCTCGACGATGGCGTCATCTGCATGCCCAGCTACGTGAACATCGGTGCCCGGGTGGGGAGCGGGACCATGGTCGACACCTGGGCCACGGTCGGGTCCTGCGCCCAGATCGGGGAGCAGGTCCATCTCTCGGGCGGCGTGGGTATCGGCGGCGTCCTGGAGCCGGCCCAGGCCGCCCCGGTGATCATCGAGGACGAAGTCATGATCGGCAGCCGGTGCATGATCACCCAGGGTGCGCGGGTGGGCCGGGGCTCGGTGGTGGGCGAAGGGGTCATCCTCAATCCGTCCATCCCGGTGATCGACGCCGAGACCGGCGAGGAGCTCAGCCGCGGCCACGTGCCGCCCTGGTCCGTGGCCGTCCAGGCCTCTCGTCGTCGCCAGTACCCCGGTGGGGAGTTCTTCTTGCCCTGTGTGTTGGTCATCAAGCACCTGACCGAGGGGCAGCGCCACGACAAGGCCCAATTGAACCAAGTGCTCCGTGAGCACGGCGTCTCCACTTGACTAGTCCCATGACTGAAGCGGCGGGCGTCTCGCCCCACGCCCCATGTCGATGAGCCAGACGTTGCCCACGCCGGATCTGCTCGACCTGGCCACCGCCCTGGTGGCCATCCCGTCGGTCAGCCGGTCGGAGAAGGCCATGGCCGATGCTGTGGAGGCCGCATTGCGGGTGTGCCCATGGCTGACTGTGGACCGCATCGGCGACAACATCGTGGCCCGCACCTCACTGGGTCGCTCCAAGCGCCTGGTGTTGGCCGGCCACCTCGACACCGTTCCTGCAGCCGGGAACGAGGTGCCAGTGGTGGAGGACGGGGTGTTGCGCGGGCTGGGGGCGGCGGACATGAAGGGGGGATTGGCCGTGTTCCTCCACCTGGCCGGCACCGTCCCCGAACCGAGCGTGGACGTCACCTGGTGCTTCTACGCCTGCGAGGAGATCGCCCTGCAGTTCAACGGCCTGGGCCAGCTGTGGGACGAGCGACCGGACCTGCTCGAGGCCGACGCCGCCATCCTGGGCGAGCCCACCGGCGGCCTGGTCGAAGCCGGCTGCCAGGGAACGTTTCGTGCCACCATCACGGTGAGGGGCTCGCGGGCCCACACCGCCCGACCGTTCATGGGTCGCAATGCCATCCACCGCCTGGCCCCGATCCTGCAGGTGGTGGGCGACTACAACGGACGACGGCCCGTCCTCGATGGGTGCGAGTTCGCCGAGCAGCTGCAGGTCGTCCACATCGACGGGGGCGTGGCCGGCAACGTGGTTCCCGATGAGGCCTCGGTGACCATCAACCACCGGTTCGCACCCGACCGGACAGGGGACGAGGCCATCGGGGCGATCCGAGACCTGCTGTCGCCGTGGCTCGAGGACGACGACACCTGGTTGGTCACCGAGGTGCAGCCGGGCGCACCCCCGGGACTCGACCATTCGCTCCTCGCCGCCCTGGTCGCGGCCAGCGGTGCTCCGCCCCGGGCCAAGGTGGGCTGGACCGACGTTGCCTCGTTCTGGCGCCATGGGGTGCCCGCGGCCAACTTCGGGCCCGGCGACCCCCTGTTGGCCCACACGCCGGGCGAGTTCGTCGGACGCGACGAGCTCGAACACGCTGCCGGCGTGCTCGGGTCCCTACTCACCGAGGGCTGATCGAGCGATCGGCCGGGCCGGTCCTGGGGGGCAGCCCAGTCCCGAGGGCCGCTTCATCGGGGCCGGCCGCTTCATCGGGGCCGGCCGGTAGGGTCGAGCCATGACCATACCCACCCGCACACTCGGATCATCAGGCCTGGTCGTCTCGGCCCAGGGGCTCGGCTGCATGGGCATGAGCGAGTTCTACGGAGCTGGCGATGAGACGGAATCGTTGGCCACCATCAACCTGGCCCTCGATCTCGGCGTGACGTTTCTCGATACCGCCGACATGTACGGTCCCTTCGTCAACGAGGAGCTTGTCGGTCGGGCCATCGCCTCCCGACGCGACGAGGTGGTCCTGGCCACCAAGTTCGGGAACAGGCGAGACCCTGACGATCCCACCAAGCGGTCGGTCCGGGGTGATGCGGCCTACGTCCGCAGTGCCTGCGAGGCGTCTCTTGGGCGCTTGGGGGTCGACCACATCGATCTCTACTACCAGCACCGTCAGGACCCGAGTGTGCCCATCGAGGAGACCGTCGGGGCCATGGCCGAGTTGGCGGCCGAGGGGAAGATCCGTCATCTCGGATTGTCCGAGGCGTCGCCGGAGAACCTGCGTCGGGCCGTGGCCGAGCACCCCATCACCGCGCTGCAGAGCGAGTGGTCCCTGTGGAGCCGCGAGATCGAGACCGAAGTGGTGGGCACGGCCCGCGAACTGGGCGTGGGCATCGTGCCCTACAGCCCGCTGGGGCGGGGGTTCCTCACCGGCCAGATCACCTCGCTCGACGACTTCGAGTCGGACGACTTCCGCCGCCATCAGCCCCGTTTCCAGGGAGACAATTTCAAGCGCAACCTAGAGCTGGTGGAGGCCGTGCGCTCGATGGCCGCCGAGAAGGGATGTACCCCTGGACAGCTAGCACTGGCCTGGGTCCAGCACCAGGGCGACGACGTGGTGCCCATCCCCGGAACCAAGCGCCGGTCCTACCTCCGGGAGAACGTGGGCGCCCTCGAGGTCACCGTGACCGACGAGGAGCTCGCGGCCCTGGACGCCGCCTTCCCGGTTGGCTCGGCTGCCGGCGATCGCTATGCCGACATGCGGCCGGTGGAGATCGCCACGCCGGCGCGCTGAGTGCTGGGGTTGATGGGAGGCGGCCCAATCGGGGTGTACCGCTACAGATAGCCGGTCGATCTACAGCCGACGCAACACGGTGACCACCTTGCCGAAGATGGTGATCTCGTCGGGGTCGAATTCCATGGGCGAGAGTCGCTCGTTGGCGGGGGTGAGGACGACCTTGCCGTTCTTGGTGGAGAACCGCTTGACCGTCGCCTCCTCGTCGGGGATGCCGGCCACCACGGTGTCGCCGTTCTCCGCATCAGGCTGCTGGCGCACGACGACGAAGTCACCGTCGACGATCCCGTCGTCGACCATGGAATCTCCCCGGACGGACAGCATGAACAGGGAGCCGGTCCCGGTGAAGTCCTCTGGCAGCGGGTACAGCTCCTCGATGTTCTCCTGGGCGAGCACGCCGGTACCGGCGGCCACGTCACCGACCAAGGGGACGTGGCGGATGGGCCGAGCGTCCATGACCACATGGGACGACGGGTCGTATCGCACCTCGATGGCCCGGGGCTTGGTGGGGTCGCGGCGGAGGTAGCCCTCTCGTTGCAGCACGGCCAGGTGGGCGTGAACCGTCGACGACGAGGTCAGACCGACGGCCTCGCCGATCTCGCGCACCGACGGGGGGTAACCACGATCGCGGACTGCCTCGGAGATGCAGTCCAAGATCGCCTTGCGCTTGTTGCTGAGCACTTGGGCCATCGGTCCCCCTGGGTCGTGTCGAGGTTCGCTCAGCACTTGGGCCCGGTTGGCGAGCCGTCCCTGAAGGCCGGTTCGGAGCGGTTCCCGAGATGATCGAACACCTGTTTGGTAGACGGTAACTGGTATGGAGCCAAAAAGCAAACACTCGTTCGAAAAACGTCTTGACACCGAACAGATGTTCGTGGTTGCATGTCCCCATGACGAACATCCGTTCGATGTCGAGACGACGGGGGGCCGATCCCGGCTCCAGCCCGAAGGCAGGCATGGAACAAGTCGGCATGGAACAAGTCGGCATGGAACAAGTCGGCATGGAACAAGTCGGCATGGAACAAGCCGGCATGGAACAAGTCGGCATGGATCAAGCCGGCGCAGCTCAAGAGGGGAGTCGGTAATGGCCGCTGCGCTCGCGTTTCCGTCCCTACGCCCTCGCCCGGAGGCGGCGGTGGGGCACCCTGTGTCGTCCCTCGGGGTGATCCGAGGGGGGCAATGGGAGCCGCTTTCCGACGACGTCCGGGAGCTCGTCCCGTTCGAGGCTCCCCGGCTCGTCATCGTGCCCGATCACCGCACCCGGGAACCACTGGTAACGACGACGCGTCGCCGTCCGCGGCGACGCGTGTCGGCCGGCGTCCGTCGTCGCCGTGCCTTGTTGGCCGTCACCGCGCTGTTGGTGGTGGGCCTTGCTCTCCCGCTGGGCGGGTCCGGCGGCAGCTCCCACCCGTCCGGACCCGCCCTCGCGGAGACCCCCGGCCACTCCGTCGCCTACACGGTGCAGCCGGGTGACACGCTGTGGACCATCGCCCAACGGGCGGACCCCACTGGTGACCCCCGGCCGCTCGTCGCCCAGATGGAACAGCAGACGGGTTCCGACACGGTCACGCCTGGCCAGCACATCACGGTTCCCTAGCCGACCGCCGACGACCCGAGCGGTGACCTGCGTGCCTGGGCTGGGGCGATGCTGGTCTTATGAGATTGGAAGGTAGGGAAAGAATCCGGCGGTAGCCTCGCAGTGTGCGGTGTCCCTGGTGCCTGGCTGACGATGACCGAGTGGTCGACTCGCGCCTCGCCGAGGAGGGTGCGGCCATACGTCGACGACGTGAATGTGAGGGATGCGGCCGCCGGTACACGACCTTTGAGCGGGTCGAGGAGGTCCCGCTGATGGTCGTGAAACGATCAGGCCTGCGGGAGCCGTTCGACCGGTCAAAGGTGATCCTGGGATTGCGCTCGGCCACCAAGAACCGTCGGGTGACCGAGGCGCAACTGGAGGCGGTGGCCCAAGCGGTCGAAGACGCCATGCGGGAATCGGGGACCGAGCCGACCACGCAGCAAGTGGGGTTGGCCGTCCTCGAACGCCTCTCGTCACTCGATGACGTCGCCTACCTACGGTTCGCCAGCGTCTACAAGGGATTTGAGGGCGCAGATGACTTTCAGCGGGAGGTAGGGCTCCTGACCAAAACCACGGCGCCCAAGCACCCCGGTGGGGAGATCATGGGTGACGACAACCAGCGCGAGCGTCGAACCACCGACGACTCGGGCCAGAAGAACTGACCGGCCAGAGAGCCAGAAGCCATGACCATGGCCGACCACATGACAGAAATTCCCCGTCGGGCGCTCGGGATCTACGCCCATCCCGACGATCCCGACGTGTCGTGTGGGGGGACGTTGGCCCGCTGGGCCAAGGCCGGATGCCAGGTGCACGTCCTGTTGTGCACCGATGGCGACAAGGGTTCGCCCGATCCTGCCGTTGATCCACCCACCCTCGCCCGACAGCGAGCATCGGAGTCGGCCGAGGCGGCAGCGGTGCTGGGGCTGGCCGGACAGGAGTTCCTGCACTATCCCGACGGGGAACTGCTCGACGACGCCCGCCTCCGGGAACAGCTGGTGGCCACCATTCGCCGGCTCCGGCCGGACGTCGTCCTGTGTCCCGACCCGACTGCGGTGTTCTTCGGCCAGGAGTACTTCAACCACCGTGACCATCGCATCGTGGGATGGGCCACGCTCGACGCCGTGTCACCCGCCGCCGCCCTCCCGCACTACTTCCCCGGTGCTGGTCCCGCCCACCAGGTGAGCACGATGCTGTTGTCGGGGACGCTCGACCCCGACGTGTGGATCGACATCACCGACACCGTCGAGCTGAAGAGCGCAGCGGTGGCCTGCCATCGCAGCCAGTTCCCCGACGGTGAGGAGTGGGCGCGCACGGCGGTGCGCCTGGGTGCCGAGGACGCAGGGAAGCGGGTGGGCGTCCAGTTCGCCGAAGGGTTTCGAAGGCTCCTGCTCGGTGGATGAACGGGTCATTCTCCACGTCGATATGGATGCGTTCTTTGCATCGGTGGAGGTGCTCGATGATCCGACGTTGGTGGGGAAACCGGTCATCGTGGGCGGCAGCGGACAGCGCGGCGTCGTGGCTGCGTGCACCTACGAGGCCCGGCGGTTCGGGGTGCATTCGGCCATGCCCAGCACCGTGGCCCGCCGACTGTGCCCCCAGGCGATCTTTCTGGACGGCCGATACCACCGGTACGTCGAGGAGAGCGCCAAGCTGCACGCCATCTTCGACACCGTCACCCCGTTGGTGGAGGGCATCTCACTCGATGAGGCCTTCCTCGACGTGTCCGGTGCCTCGCGCCTGCTCGGGGACGGACCGGCCATTGCCGAGCTCATCAGAGCCCGGGTGGCGGAGGGACTCGGCCTCACCTGTTCGGTCGGCGTGGCCAGAACAAAGTTCGTGGCCAAGCTGGCTTCAGAGCAGGCCAAGCCGGTCGCCGACCTGAACGGAGTGCGGCCGGGCAGCGGCGTGTTCGTCGTCGAACCGGGACGGGAACTCGAATTCCTGCACCCCCTTCCCATTCGAGCCCTGTGGGGGGTCGGGCCTGCTACCGGTCGGCGACTCGACGGCATCGGAGTGCGCACCATCGGCGACCTCGCCGCCCTCCCGCAGGGGGCGCTGGAGCGCCTGCTCGGCGCGGCTCAGGGATCCCATCTGGCTGCTCTGGCCCGCGGGCACGATCTCCGGCCGGTCATCCCGGATCGGGAGGCGAAATCGATTGGTCACGAGGAGACATTCCCCACCGATCTGCGCGACGAGCAGGTGCTGGCCCAACACCTGGCCAGGATGGTCGATGCCGTCTCCACCCACGTTCGCGACGCCCGGCTGTCGGCCCGGACGGTGACCGTCAAGATCCGGTTCGGGGACTTCACCATGGTGACCCGGTCCCACTCTCTGGCCGTGCCCATCGACGCAGCACCGGCGGTCGGCGCGGTGGCTCGCTCGTTGCTCGGGTCCGTGGACGTCTCGGCCGGCGTGCGGCTGCTGGGTGTCAGCTTGTCCGGGTTCACCGATACGGGCGCAGGAGTGCAGCTGAGCCTGCTGGGCGACGAAGTCGCCGATCCCGAGAGCAGCGCACGCACCGATGGGGGCTGGTCGGCCACGGACGACGACGCGGAGCGTTTACAGCGATCCTGGTCCGGGGTCACCGACGCGGTCGACGGTATCCGGTCCCGGTTCGGCCGAGCATCGGTCGGACCGGCCTCGCTCATGGGTAGGGATGGGCTACGGGTCCGAGAGCGCGGGGACGCCCAATGGGGACCCGAGGCGTCACCTGATTCGGGCCCGTCGGCCGGGGGACCGAAGGCGCCCGAGGCCGATAGTCGGGTTCGGGGTCCGGTGGGACCGGATCGGACGGGCAGGCCCGAAGGAACGGGGGAGACCGATTCGTGAGGCTTGGGCACCATGGCGTGGCCCAGGGTCCTCTGAGCAGGAAGGGAGCCGCGGTGGGGCGCCGAATCGGGGGATCGGCGCCCTCCGTGCCGCCAAAAGGGGCCTCGGCGCGGTCAATATCGACGATGCCCGTTGTCAAATTCCTTTGCGGTGCGCGAAACTTTTGTGTGGAGGGTGCGCGATCATGAAGTCGGATATGCCAACGGGGTCGAAACAGGGATGGGAGGTCGAGGCAATTGCCGCTCTCTGAGCACGAACAGCGCGTTCTGCATGAGCTCGAGCAGTCCCTGTACCAACAGGATCCGGAATTTGCCGAACGTGTGCGCTCGGAGACGGTCTACCGCCACGCCGGCCGGTACTGCATCTGGTCGGCCGTCGTCTTCATCGCCTCCCTGCTCTTCATGGTCTTCACGTTCTCCCGATCGGTCATCGTCGGATTCGTCGGCGTGGTGATGATGTTCCTGTCGGCGGGAGTGTTCGTCAAGAACGCCCGGCGCATGGGGAAAGCAGGCATCGACGACATCTCGCGGTCGCTGCAGAACCGGAGCGCGGGGTCCGGCGTCCACGATCCACGCGAATGGATCCGCGGTCGATTCCACCGCGATAGCTGAGCTCCGCGCCCCCCGGTTCGTGGCTCCGACGCCGGGTGGAACGGCCTCATCGCGCCGCTCGGGCGACGGTTCCGCGATCCCTGGATCATCCGGAGTCGTGCTGGCCGTCGACATCGGAGGTACCAAGATGGCGGCGGGTCTGGTCGATGGCGAGGCCTCGATCCTGAGCGAACACCAGGTGCCGACCCCGAAGAGCGACGACCCCGAGGTCCTGTTCGACGCCCTGTCCGGGGTCGTCCACGACGTGCAGACCGGAGCGATTCGCGTTCCTGAGCTCTGCGGTGTCGGGTGCGGGGGCCCCATGACCCGGGGCGGGGAGACGGTGTCTCCGTTGAACATCCCGGCCTGGCGGGGCTTCGAGCTCAGGCGCCGGTTGGTCGAAGCCACCGGGCTCCCGGTGGCAGTGGACAACGACGCCAAGGCTCTGGCTCTGGGCGAAGGCTGGGTCGGTGCGGCGCGTGGGGCGGAGAACTTCCTGGCCATGGTGGTCTCGACCGGAATCGGTGGGGGCATCGTCCTCGGTGGCGCGCTGCTCGACGGCCACAGCGGCAATGCCGGCCATATCGGACACGTCATCGTGGAGCCCTATGGTCGTCGTTGCCCGTGTGGGGGCCGAGGATGTCTCGAAGCGGAGGCTTCGGGACTATCGATCGCCGCCTACACCGGCAAGGCCCCGGCCGAAGCCCCCCTGGCGGTCAAACAGAGAACGGGCACGTTGGTCGGGCGTGCCGTGGCCTCAGTGGTGAACCTGCTCGACCTTCCCCTCGTCGTGGTGGCCGGTTCGGTGGCCTTGGGCTTCGGCGCCCCCTTCTTTGCCGCCGCCCAGGCGGAAATGGACGAACGCTGCCGGCTGGAGTTCTCCCGCGGCGCCCGCATCATTCCTGCCGGGCTCGGCCCACGAGGTCCGTTGATCGGGGCGGCCGCCGTAGGGAGAAGGCTCTTGGTCGGGGAGGCGGCGTGAGTGGATCGGCCGGCTCGTCCAACCCGGTGGTGTCGATGGTGCCAGCGGTAGCGAAGGCCATCGGGCGCCGACCGTGGCTGTGGGCCGCTGCGTTCGGCACGGTCTGGCGGCTGGCTGAGCCAGGCTGGTGGCGGCGTGCCCCCCACCTCCCCCTTCCCAACGACCACCTGTGGTCGTTCCGCATGGTCACCGCCTACGGCCGACCGAATGCGCAGCCGGGGACCGAGGACATCGTGGCCTATTTGGAATGGTGTCGATCGGCGAATGGCCGCCGATTCGGGGCCCGACGCCGATGAGTCGCCTCCCCGGCGTTGGACAGGGCTAAATTCCGGGCTGATGGATCGACGGTCGAACCTCCCGAGGAAGGCGAAGGCGGCCGGTACTACCTCAACGCCGACGGGAGGGCCGGCGTGCTCCCCGCGGGTGCAGCCGAATCGAGCCCTGGTCCTCAACGCCACCTTCGAGCCGTTGGGGATCGTCTCCTCTCGGCGAGCGGTCCTGCTCGTCTTGGATACCAAGGCCGAGCTGGTCCACACCACCGATCGGTTCTTCCGGGCCGAGCACATATCGGTGCCCGAACCATCGGTGGTCAGGCTGGTCCGCTACGTCTACATTCCTCGGCAGTACCGGATAGCCGTGAACCGTCGTACCGTGTTCGCTCGAGACAGCTCCCGATGCCAATACTGCGGCGGTGCCGCCGAGAACCTCGATCACGTCATCCCGCGCAGCAAAGGTGGGCCGCACACCTGGGAGAACGTGGTAGCGGCGTGCCGACGGTGCAACACCAGAAAAGAGGACCGCTTGCCGCATGAGGCGGGTATGGCCCTTCGGCGTACGCCGATCGCCCCGCATCACCGCGTCCAGCTGCTGGCTCTCTGCGGAGGGGCCAGCGAGGACTGGCGAAGCTATCTGGAGACGGGCGCGCACGAGAACCAGCCACTGACCGCGTAGGTCGGCGGATGGCGGCAGTGGTCGGGGTGCCGACCAGGGGGTGGCACAGTGTCGGGGTGGGACGCAGCTGGAGGATCGAGGAGCGTGTAGGCACCGCCGCCCTGCTCCACGAGGCGTGGCCGGCGACGGTGGATGACCCCCGGACGCGTGCCGTTGCCATCTGTCGGGTGTCAGCACCCG
Organism: uncultured Acidimicrobiaceae bacterium; assembly: GCA_963781305.1. GTDB lineage: Bacteria > Actinomycetota > Acidimicrobiia > Acidimicrobiales > RAAP-2 > DASXMT01. The sequence continues at coordinate 505,163 of CAWAFL010000001.1, read as the reverse complement.
CAGTCGTCCTGGGATCGACCCAGCAGTTGTCGGTTGTCGATGGCGAGCGCGCCGAACGGTCGGGGTTGGCCGTGACCCGGCGCCGGTCAGGTGGGGGAGCGGTGCTGGTGACTGCCGATGATCCCATCTGGATCGACGCCTGGGTGCCCCGAGGCGACCGGCTGTGGCTGGACGACGTAGCCCGGGCTTTCGACTGGATCGGGGACACCTGGGCCACTGCGCTCGAACATCTGGGCATCGTCGGGGTCTCCGTACATCGGGGCGGCCTTTCCCCGTGCACCCCGTGGTCATCGCTGGTCTGCTTCGGCGGTGTGGGCACGGGCGAAGTCCTGGACTCCGGCGGCCGGAAGGTGGTGGGCATCGCCCAGCGACGCACCCGCGACGGGGCCTGGTTCCACAGCGCGTGCCTTCGTCGGTGGGACCCCGACCCGTTGCTGGACGTCCTCGTGCTCGAGGCTGATGAGCGACGCGCCGCCCACGCCGACCTGACCGCGGCGGTCGTCGGCATCGACGACCTCCTGTCCGGTGACCTGCCCACCTTGGGCATGGGAGGGCAGCGCGTGGTGGACGAGTTCGTCGGAGCCCTTCCGCTCGAAGCCTGACCACCCGGGGCCCTTCCCACTCCACAACCCTCCCCGAACCCCCTCCACAACCTCCCCGAGCCCTCCCCGGGGTCCTCCGCGGCATGGTCCTCACCGGACGCTCTTCGTCGTTCGCCAATTTTTTGTCGTCCCCCTCCTTGGTCGCGGTCTGAGCCGGCCTCCGTCGAACCCCTGGTGTCGAGTGGTTCCTGCGCGTTTGAGGTGGGTCGCGTGTAACCCAAAGTGGTTGACGGGTGAGGGCATGGGGCGTAGAGTGGCGCAAAGTGGTGTGAAGGGGAGGACCTCGGAACCGAGGTCTCGAGCACTGCGAGGAGCATTGTGGGAGCAATCACCAGTGGCACGGTTCTTCGGCAGGTACGAGCACTCGCTCGACGAGAAGGGAAGGGTCATCCTCCCCGCGAAGTTCCGCGGCTCGTTCGAGCGCGGCGGCTACCTGACGCAATTCCAGGACGGCTGTCTGTCGCTGTGGACACCCGACGAGTTCGAATTGCAGATGTCCGCGATGCTGGAACGGTCGACGACCGGGCGGAGCGACCGGAACCTGGCTCGATTGTGGGCCTCGACCTCGCACGAAGTGGAAGTGGATCGACAGGGTCGGATGGCGATCCCGTTGCATCTCCGGCAGTTCGCCGGACTCGAGGGAGACGTGTTGGTCCACGGCGCCATCGATCGGGTGGAGCTGTGGAACCCGGCTCTGTGGGAACAGAAGGTCCAGCCCGACGAGGCGCGGCTCACCGAGGGAGTCGACGATTGAGCACCGTCGTGATCCTTCCAACCGAGGGCGACCTCGACCAGAGGACCAGTACCGATGACGAGCACACCGAGCAGAAGAACACAGACCTACCGACCACAGACCTACCGACCAAGGACCTACAGGTCCTGCACAGCACCCATACCGTCCACATCGCCACCGACGCCGAAAAGCAGCTGACTCCGTATGAAGCAGCACAGCAAGTGGTGGCCCGACAAGACGTGCATATCGCGCGCGTCTGGCCCATGCGCAGCCCCTCGACCGCACCGCTGGAAGACTCCTCCTCCGCCAGCTTCCAAGACGGTCGCACGGGAATCTCACCCGCAGGCGTTATGCCGGTCGGGGGGCTGCGGATGACCCAGGCGTTCGCTCACGAGCCAGTGATGGCCAACGAGGTCGTCGACCTCTTCGCCCCGGTGCCGCCGGGGCTCGTCGTCGACGCCACGTTGGGGGGTGCCGGCCACGCGGTCGCCCTCCTCGACGCCTACCCCGAGATGGAGCTGCTCGGTATCGACCGGGACCCCCGTGCCGTCGAGTCGGCCACGGTCAGGCTGGCCGCCTACGGGAGCCGGGCCACCGTTCGCCGGTCCCGCTTCGACGGTGTCGGCCCCATCGTCTTCGAACATCTGGGCGCCGTGGCCGGGGATCCCAGGGCCAAAGTGTCGGGAGTGCTCTTCGATCTGGGGGTGAGCTCCCCGCAGCTCGATACGACCGATCGCGGCTTTTCCTACCGGCGGGACGCCCCGCTCGACATGCGGATGGATCCGTCCTCCGGGCGCACCGCAGCCGATATCGTCAACGAGAGCCCCGAAAACGTGCTTGTCGACCTGTTCACCGACAACGGCGAAGGCCGCTTTGCCCGACGGATCGCCCGGGCGATCATTGCCGCCCGGCCGATCGAGACAACCGGTCAGCTGGCAGACGTCGTCCGTGCGGCCATTCCCGCCGCCACCCGACGCACCGGAGGCCATCCCGCCCGCCGGGTGTTCCAGGCCATCCGGATCGCGGTGAACGAGGAGCTCGACCAGCTCGATCGGGCACTGATCGATGCGCTTCGTCTGTTGAAGCCAGGCGGACGCTGTGTCGTCATCTCCTACCATTCCGGGGAAGATCGACTGGTCAAGGCGGCATTTCACGAGGCGGCCACGGGCGGGTGCACCTGCCCTCCCGGCCTGCCCTGCGTGTGCGGCGCCGTGGTGGACTACCGCCTGGTCCACCGGGGATCCCGCCGTCCCTCGCCGGCCGAGGTGGAGCGGAATCGCCGCTCAGAGGCGGCCCGTCTCCGGGTCATCGAGCGGATCGATCACGCCGGGTCGGAGCGACCGGACACGCAAACGTCCCGGCGCGGCAGCCACGGTGAGGTGGCCTGATGGCCCCCGCCTCCTCTCCGGCCGCCGCTCGCCGCGCTTCCGTCCCGGACTCGCGTCAGGGCAGCGCCGCACCCGACCCTCGCTCGGTCCGCCGGCGGCCACCGCTTCACATACTGAGCCCGGCCACCCGGTCGAAGCGCCGCCGCGGCAACCGGATGCTGGTGATGCTCTCGGCCTTGTTGGTGATCGGGAGCCTCATGGCCGTGGTCGTCGCCGATGACGTCATAGCCCAGGACCAAGTCAGCCTGTCGGCGGCCCAGCAACAGGTGACCAGCCTGACCAACACCCATCGTGAGCTGCAGATCGAAGTATCCGTGCAACAGGCTCCGCAGGCGGTGGTGAACACGGCCGAGGGACAGCTGGGCATGGTCCCGCCCGGTCAGATCACCGATCTTCCCGAGGTGCCGCTGTCCACCCCGTTGCCCGCTCCCCAGACCGCCCCCATTCCTGCACCGGCCACGACACCACCCGCCGCAGCCGCATCGAGTACCTCGAACGCTCCGTCGAATTAGTGAGCCCGGGTCTTCTTCTCGGGCGACGTACCCGGGCCATGCGTGTGGTCCTGCTCGTCATCTTCGTGGCCCTCGTGGTTCGGCTGATCGCCGTTCAGGAGCTCTCGCACACGCACTATGCGGCGTTGTCCCGGTCGGAGCTGAGCCAGATCGTGACCGTGCCCGCGCTCCGCGGGGGCATCTACGACCGCAACGGGGAGGTACTGGCCCTCTCGGTGGCAAAGAAGACGGTGGTGGCAGACCCGTTCCTGATCAAGAAGCCGGCTCGGGCCGCCGCCGCCCTTTCCCCCGTGCTCGGCATCCCGGTGGCCCAGCTGGTACCAGAGCTCTCCGAGCACTCGGGGTTCGTGTACCTGGCCCACCGCATTGACAGCGCAACCGCGGCCAAGGTGACGGCGCTCAACCTGGACGGGATCGACCTCATCGACGAGTCACAGCGGGTGGAGCCCGATGGGCAGACGGGCGAGCCCGTGATCGGCACCGTCCAGGCCAACGGCAAGGGCGGGTCGGGCCTGGAGTACCAGTACCAAAGCCTGTTGGCGGGCACCGCCGGAAGCAAGGACCTCCTGACCGCCCCCGACGGGGTCTCGTTGCCAGGAGCCTCCACCGGCAAGGCGGCCCACCCGGGGACGGGGTTGGAGCTGACCCTGGACGAGTCCGTCCAGTACGTGGCCGAACAGGCTCTGGGCGCCGAGATCGTGGCCTCGCACGCCACCAGCGGCTCGGCCGTGGTCATGGACGTGAAGACGGGCGACATACTGGCCATGGCCAATCTCCAAGCGACGCCGGCGCCCGCATCCGGCGCGGCCACCGCCCAGAACGTTGCCGATACCACCGGCTCGGCCACCACCGGCGCGGCAACGGTTGGCGGCTCGGCCAGCACCCTGCCCGCCGGTGTCAGTGAGGCGGCATCGAACGCCGCCCTGACCCAGGTCTACGAGCCGGGCTCGGTCTTCAAGTTGGTCACGTTCTCGGCCGCATTGGCCAGTGGCGTGATCAGCCCGAACCAGGACTTCACCGTGCCCGACGCACTTCCCCTGGGGACGTACACGTTCCATGACGCCGAAGACCACGGGACCGAGAGCCTTTCGGCCACCGACATCATCGCCCAGTCGTCGAACATCGGGACGATCGAGATCGCCGAGCAGCTGGGCGAGAACCGACTGCTCAATCAGATCAGCAACCTCGGCTTCGGAAAGCCCACCGGCCTCGATTTCCCCGGCGAGTCCGAGGGGCTCGTTCCCAACGCCTCGCAATGGACGGGCAGCTCGATCGGCTCGACGCCCATCGGTCAGGCCGATGCCGTGACCGTCCAGCAGGTTCTCGACGCCTACAACGCCGTGGCCAACGGAGGCGTGTTCGTCGCCCCACGCCTGGTCCGGGCCACGGTGGCGCCCAGCGGTTCCGTGCACGCTGAGCCAGCGTCGGCCACGCACCGGGTCATTGATCCCACCACCAACGCCGACCTGGTGAAGATGCTCGAATCGGTGGTCACCACGGGCACCGGCGTGGAGGCGGCCATCGACGGCTACACGGTGGCAGGAAAGACGGGCACGGCGCAGATACCCGATTCCACCCACGGTGGGTATATTGCCGGGGCGTTCGTCGGTTCCTTCGCCGGGTTCGCCCCGGCCGAGAACCCGGTCCTTTCGGCCATCGTGGTCCTCAACAACCCGACACCCATCTATGGCGGATCGGTGGCCGCACCCGTGTTCTCCACCATCGTCCAGTATGCACTGCAGCACTATGGGATCCCGACGACGACGGCGGCGACCCCGGGCACGTCTACGGGTGCCGTCGGGGGCACCGGTAGCATCGTGGTGCAGCCGGGCGTGACCACGGAAGGTCCGTAGTGACGCCGGCCCGCACCGCCGACCCGTGCACATGACCCAACTGCTTCGCCAGGTCGACATCGCCGAGATCCGTGGCGATGCCACCGGCGTCGAGATCAGCGCCGTCGACTTCGACAGCCGGTCGGTCCATCCCGGGTCGCTCTTCTGCTGTGTTCCTGGCGCCACCGCCGATGGGCACGACTACGCCGCTGCGGCTGTGGCCAGCGGGGCATCAGCCCTGCTCTGCGAGCGATTTGTGGACGTCGACGTCGTCCAGGCTCGGGTGGCTCCCGGCCGGATGCGTTCGGCCATGGCCGAAGCGGCGTCCGCCCTACACCACTATCCCGCCCGTGACCTGCAGATGGTCGGGGTAACCGGCACCAACGGCAAGACGACTGTCACACAGCTGGTACGGTCCATCCTCGACGTCGCCGGGCGACCGACGGGCGTGATCGGCACCCTGACCGGGGAGCGGACCACCCCCGAGTCCCCGGTTCTCCAGGGACTACTGGCCGATCTGCGTGATCAGGGCCGCCGCGCCGTGGCCATGGAGGTGTCGTCGCACGCATTGGCGCAACAGCGAGTCGACGGCATCGTGTTCGACGTCGCCGCATTCACAAACCTCAGCCATGACCATCTCGATCACCACGCCACCATGGACGACTACTTCGCCGCCAAGGCCAGCCTGTTCGAGCCGCAGCGAGCCCGGCTCGGGGTGGTCAACGTCGACGATCCATGGGGTGACCGCCTCTGGCGAGCAGCCAGTATCCCGATGGTCCCCGTCCGTCGGTCGGACGCATCCGATATCAGTGCCTCGGTGGGCACCGTCGCCTTCCGGTGGAGGGGCCGGGCGGTGGCGGTGGCCCTGGGCGGCCTGTTCAACGTGGACAATGCCCTGATGGCCGCCTCGGTTGCCTCGGCCCTCGAGGTGGAGGACGACGCCATCGTGGCCGGTCTGGCCCGGTCGTCCGCGGTGCCCGGCCGGATGGAGGTCATCGACCACGAGATGCCGTTCTCGGTGGTGGTCGACTTCGCCCACACGCCGGCCGGGCTCGAAGTGGTGTTGTCGTCGGCTCGGCCGCTGACGTCGGGCCGGATCATCTGCGTTTTCGGCTGCGGTGGGAACCGGGACCGGGCCAAGCGCCCTTTGATGGGCGAGGTGGCTGACCGCCTGGCCGACGTAGCCATCCTCACCTCGGACAATCCTCGCGACGAGGACCCGCTGGCCATCATCGACGACGTCCGGGCGGGCATGCACGGGCGTGCCACGCTGGTGGTGGAGCCCGATCGCCGTGTCGCCATCGGAGCTGCTCTCGAGCGGGCCCATCCCGGTGACCTGGTGCTGATCGCCGGAAAGGGCCACGAGACGACCCAGACGGTGGGCGATCGCATCCTGCCCTTCGATGATCGCGACGAGGCCAGGGTGGCGCTGGCCCGGTTGTCGGCGTCGGGAGGGTCACGATGATCTCTCTCATGACCTCGGGCGGGTTGGCCCTGTGGGTGGCGGTCCTCACCACCCCGGTCCTCATCCGCTGGCTGCTCAAGAACAACATCGGTCAGCACATTCGAGAAGACGGACCGCAGGTCCACATCGCCAAGTCGGGTACGCCGACCATGGGCGGCATGACCATCGTGGTCGGGGTGGTGGCCGGGTACCTGACGGCCCACGTCATCCCGGGAGTGCGGTTCTCCCGTTCAGGCTTCCTGGTCATGATGACCGTCGTGGGGGCCAGCCTTATCGGGTTGGCCGACGACTGGATCAAGGTGCGCCACCGTCGCAGCCTGGGCTTGAACAAGCGGGCGAAATTCGCAGCCCAGATAGGCCTTGGCCTGCTATTTTCCCTGCTCTCGGTGTACTGGGCCCATGCATCGACCACGCTGTCGTTCACCCGCTACAACTCGTTCGGGATCCAGTTGGGCACGACCGTCTGGGTGATCTGGGCCACGTTCCTCATCGCCGCCGCCGCCAACGCCGTGAACCTCACCGACGGCCTCGACGGCCTGGCCGCCGGGTCGGCCACCTTTTCCTTCGCCGTCTTGGCCGTCATCGGCTATTGGCAGTACCGGCACTTCGCCATCTACCACGTGGCCGATGCCCTCGACCTGGCCCTCTCCGCCGTGGCCCTGGCCGGTGCCTGCTTGGGCTTCCTGTGGTGGAACGCAGCTCCGGCCAAGATCTTCATGGGGGACACGGGCTCGTTGGCCCTCGGGTCCGGGTTGGCCGCCTTGTGCCTGTTGATGAACCTGCAGCTGCTCCTGGCCGTCATCGGCGGGCTCTTCGTCATCGAGACCCTGTCCGTGGTCATCCAGGTGGTGAGCTTCCGGGTCTTCCATCGTCGTGTGTTCCGCATGGCCCCGGTCCACCATCACTTCGAGCTGCTGGGGTGGCCGGAGACCACCGTCATCGTCCGCTTCTGGGTCCTGGCCGGCCTGTTCGCCGCCCTCGGTCTCGGGATCTTCTACGGCGACTTCCTCTCCGTGGCCAAGGTGGTGTGATGGGCGGCCCCGAACGAGCGCGCCGACTGGCCGAGCCCAGCGCTCCCTCCGGCCAGAGGCTCCACCACCGAGAAGGATGGATGGGAGAGGCTGGTGTCGTGGACGTCGGGCTGGGTGATGGTGACCAGGAGCGGCAGGCTGATGGCTGATCCCCGAAATTCCACCGCCGCCCGTCACCGGTCGTCGACCTCCGGTCGGCCCGCGACCCGGGGCGCCCCCACCACCCGCGAGGGGTCGTCCGACCGACCGACCCCTCTGCGGGCCATCCCCACCCCACGACCCTCCCGCCTCCCCACGACCACGTGCCTGACGGCGTTGCTGGCCGCGCTGTGTGTCATCGGACTGGTCATGGTCGGTTCGGCCTCGCCGATCATCTCCATGAGCCTGTACGGCTCGTCCTGGGGCATCCTGATTCGCCAGGTCATGTGGATGGGCCTCGGGATCGTCGCCTTCTACGTTCTGTCTCGGGTGGACTACCGGAAGTGGCGAAGGATCCGCGTCCCGCTCCTGATCGGGACGCTGGTGCTGCTGGTCGTGGTGCTGGTCCCTGGCATCGGCGTGACCTCCGGCGGATCGAGCCGTTGGGTCGGGTTCGGCCAGTTCCGGATCCAGCCCTCGGAGCTGATGAAGCTGGCGCTGGCCGTCTTCGCCGCCGACCTGCTCACCCGGCGCGTGGGCCAGTTACACGAGGCCAAGCGGGTGGTGGTGCCTATCCTGGGCGTCTTGGGTATCTCGTCGATCCTGATCTTGAAGCAGCCGGACATGGGCACGGCGTTGGTGATGGCCTGCATCGCCTTCGGGGTGATGTTCATGGGCGGGGTGCCCATGAAGCCCATCGTGAAGGTCCTCGGCGCATTCGCCGTCGTGGCCACCATCGTGGGTCTGGCCGACCCCTACCGCCGTGACCGCATCTTGTCGTTCATCAACCCCGGCGCCCACCAGTCGGGATCCGGCTACCAGGTCTGGCAGTCGCTCATCGGCCTCGGCTCCGGCCACCTCACCGGGCTGGGCCTCGGTGGTGGCCGCCAGAAGTGGGGGCTGCTGCCCAATGCCCACACCGACTTCATCTTCTCGGTCCTGGGCGAGGAGCTGGGCCTGGTCGGCGCCGTCGTCGTGCTCGGGCTGTTCTTCGCCCTGGCCTGGTACGGCCTGCGGGTGGCCGCCCTGGCCCCGGACCGTTTCGGCAGCCTCATGGCCGTGGCCATCACGGTGTGGATCACCAGTCAGGCCGTCATCAACATTGGGGCCGTGATCGGCGTCCTGCCGGTGACCGGCATCCCGCTGCCGTTCATCTCATTCGGTGGGTCCTCGTTGGTCATCAACCTGGCCGCGCTAGGCATCCTGATGAACATCGCCGCCCAGGAACGCGCCCACTCGGCCGGAGGGCGCGCCCGTCGACTGACCTCGGCGTGACCGACAGCCGGTACGCGCTGGTGGCCGGCGGTGGGACCGCAGGCCACCTCCAGCCGGCGCTGGCCATCGCCGAGGCCCTGGTTGACAGGGGCCATCCCCGGGCCAGCATCGAGTTCGTGGGGTCGAGCCGGGGACAGGATCGTGCCGTCCTGGACGGTCGGGGATTCCCGCTCACCCTTCTCCCCGGACGCGGCATCGTGCGGAGCCTCAGTCCCGCTGACCTGGTACGCAACCTCGGTGCCCTCGGCGGGCTGGCCGTCGGCTGCCTCCGCGCCCTGGTCCTCGTGTCGAGAACCCGGCCGGCCGTCGTCGTCTCTGTCGGGGGCTACGCCAGCCTCCCCGCCGCCGTGTCGGCCGTGATCCTCGGCGTCCCCCTGGTGCTCGTGAACGTGGACGCCGTCCCCGGTGCGGCCAATCGGCTGCTCGGCCGGTTCGCCCGGACCGCCGCGGTGGGTTGGGAGGGAACGCCCCTCCCGCGCGCCGTGGTGACCGGTACGCCGGTGCGGCCGGAGATCGCCGGCGTCACCCGGACGCTCGAGGACCGGCGGTCGGCCCGGAGCGCCCTCGGGCTGCCTCCCGACCGTCTGACCGTCGCCGCCTTCGGCGGATCGCTCGGTGCCCGTCGGATCAACGAGGCCATCGCGTCGTTGGCCGGATTGTGGTCGGAGCAAGGGGACACGTCGATCTACCACGTGGTGGGCCGGAGGGACTGGGACGAATCGAGGGAGCAGAACGGCACCGACCGCTTACCCGGCGAGCCGGCGGGCTTGTGCTACCGCCGCGTGGCCTATGAGGACCGGATGCCCCTGGTCTACGCGGCGGCCGACATCGTGGTGTGTCGAGCGGGGGCCATGACCGTGGCCGAGCTGGCCGTCGTGGGGGTGCCGGCGATCCTGGTGCCCTTGCCCGGGGCGCCCTCGGACCACCAGAGCGCCAATGCCCGGGTGCTCGAGCGGGTGGGCGCCGCCGTGCTCATGCCCGATCTGGGCTGTGATGGCCGCCAGCTGTCCCGCGTCCTCGCCCCCCTGCTCGGCGATCCCGCCCGCCTCGAAGCCATGGGGAAGGCGGCGGAGAGCATGGGCCGGGCCGACGCCGCCGACGCCGGGGCCGCCGTGGTCGAGGACAGCGCCCGGGTGTCGGGGGCCACCGGCGTCCCGAGCGGGACGGAGACTCAGTCGTGAGCGAGGATGTCATGAGCGAGGAGCTCGCGCCGCTGGACCTGTCCCAGCCGATCCGCGTCCACGTAGTGGGCGCCGGGGGGGCGGGGATGAGCGCCATCGCCGCCGTACTCGCCGCCATGGGCCACACCGTGACCGGAAGCGACCTCAAACCCTCCCCGGTGATCGACAGGCTCAAGGCCGCAGGCATCGACGTGGCCGTCGGGCACGATGCGGCGAACGTGGACGACGCCGACGTCGTCACCGTGTCCACGGCCATCAGGGACGACAATCCCGAGGTGGTCGAAGCCGCACGGAGGGGAATCCCCGTGTACCGGCGGTCGCACGTGCTGGCGGCGATCGCCGCCCTGCGCCGCTGCATCGCCGTAGCCGGCACGCACGGCAAGACCACGACAGCCTCCATGCTGGCGCTCATGCTGGTCGAGGCCGGTCTCCGCCCCTCGTTCCTCATCGGGGGCGAGGTCAACGAGATCGGGACCAACGCAGTGTGGGACGACGGCGACTGGTTGGTGGTCGAGGCCGACGAGAGCGACGGCACCTTTCTGTCGCTCGTGCCCGACATCGCCGTGGTCACCAACGTCGAACCGGACCACCTCGACCACTACGGCTCCTTCGAGGCCATGCGGACCGCCTTCGGTACGTTTCTCCAGGCGGCCCCCCGGCGGGTGGTGGGAGGTGACGATGCCGAGGCGCTGTCCCTGGCCCGGGCCCACGGGGCCGAAACGGTCGGCGTGGGAGACAACTGCAGCTATCGCCTGACCGGTCTGACCCTGTCGCGGAGCTCGGTGGCGTTCGACCTGACCGGAGCGGACGGCGCCACGCTCGGGCGGCTGGCCGTCCCCGTTCCCGGCCTGCACAACGCCCGCAACGCCGCCGTGGCCGCCGTGGCCGCGCTGGCCTCCGGGGTGGCCTTCGAGGATATAGCGGCCGCGCTCGCCCGCTTTGCCGGCGTTGCCCGGAGGTTCGAGTTCCGGGGCGCCGCCGGCGGCGTCACCTTCGTCGACGACTATGCCCATCTCCCCAGCGAGGTGGAGGCCGCCCTGGCCGCGGCCAAGGACGGGGACTGGCAGCGGATCGTCGCCGTCTTCCAGCCCCATCGATACAGCCGGACGGCCGCCCTGTCCTCCGATTTCGGACGGGCCTTCGTCGACGCCGACGTGGTGGTGGTCACCGACGTCTACGGGGCCGGCGAGCTGCCGATTCCCGGGGTCTCGGGAAGGCTCGTCGCCGACGCCGTCCACCGAGCTGAACCGGGCAAGCCTGTCATCTACGTGGCCGGTCGGACGGACCTCCGCGCCGAGGTGGCCTCACTGCTGACCGCTGGAGACCTGTGCTGCACGCTGGGAGCGGGCGACCTGACCTCGTTGCCGGACGAGCTCCTTGCCGCGCCGTCATGGTGACCCCCGTGGTGATCGGTCGGTGATCGGGCCAGCGGACGATCTCCGACTGGTGGGTTCGGCGCTGGGCTCGCTGGCCCAGCGGGACCACCCCCTTGGTGCCCTCACCACCTATCGGGTGGGCGGACCGGCCCGACTGTTCGTGGAGCCCGCCGACGGGACGGAGCTGGCCGCCGTGGCTGCCGCCGTCGACAGGCACGACGTGCCCCTGCTGGTGCTGGGGAAGGGGTCAAACATCCTGGTGGCCGACGCCGGCTTTGCCGGCCTGGTCGTCTCGTTGGCCGGTGGTTTCGACGAGATCGTCATCGAGGGCTCGTCGGTGCGGGCTGGTGGGGGGGTGAGCTTCCCCGTCCTGGCCCGGCGCAGCGCGTCAGCCGGGCTGACGGGGCTGGAATGGGCGGTCGGCGTCCCCGGGTCGGTGGGGGGAGCCATCCGGATGAATGCCGGTGGTCACGGGTCGGACACGGCGCACGTCCTCCTCGGATGCCGGGTGGTCGACCTGCGGACGGGTGTGACCTCTGACGTCCCCGCATCCGATCTGGCCTATGCCTACCGGCACTCGCGCATCTCCCGCTCCGAGGTGGTGGTGGCGGGGACCTTCGGGCTCCAGGCCGGCGACCCGGAGCGGTCGCTGGCCGAGATCGCCGAGATCGTGCGGTGGCGGCGGGAGCACCAGCCTGGGGGGAGCAATGCCGGATCGGTGTTCACCAATCCGGTCGACGACTCGGCCGGGCGGCTCATCGAGGAAGCGGGGCTGAAGGGCCATCGGATCGGCTCGGCCGAGGTCTCCCCCAAGCACGCCAACTTTATCCAGGCTGACGCCGGGGGCTCCGCCGCCGACGTCCGCCGCCTGATCGAGGACGTCCGACAGCGGGTCCGAGAGCGGTTTGGGGTGGACCTGCGCACCGAAGTGCAGATGATCGGGTTCGAGACCGTCGCCGCCGATCGGCCCCCGTCGTGACGCCGCCGCCCCGCGATGGGAGACCCGGGGAAGTGAAGGCCGGATCCGGGATCGATCCGCGCATTCGCCAACGCCGGGTCGCCGTGGCCCGCCACCGGGGTCGGCGACGGCTGCGGATCGTGGTGGCCGGGGTGATCGTGGTCGTGGTGGTCCTGGGGGGATTGGGCCTCTTGCACTCCGGGTTGTTCTCGGCCAAGAAGGTGGTGGTCACCGGGAACCACCCCCACATCTCGACGGCGACGATCCTGGCCGCCGCCGGGTTGGCCGGCCACCCCCCGTTGATCAGCGTGAATACCGGGGTGGTGGCGGCCAAGGTCGAGAAACTGCCGTGGATCGCCACGGCCCGCGTCAGCCGGAACTGGCCCGATCACATCACCATCGCCGTGACCGAGCGGGTGCCCGTTGCCTCCATGGCCGGTCCGGGAACGTCCTGGTCCGAGGTGGACGGTGCCGGTCGGACGGTGCAGGTGGATGCGGCCCGCGTCCCCGCCCTGGTGGACGTGGCCGTGCGCGACGCCAAAGGAGGGGTGCCCCCGGCTCCTCTCGGGTCCATCACCAACACGGCCGATCTCCCCGCGCTCCGGGTCGCCCGCACGCTGCCCGCGGCCTTCGCGGGCCAGGTGACCCAGGTCATCGGCAACGCCGATGGCACCGTCGATCTGGCCCTGAATTCGGGTCTCACCGTGCTTTTGGGCACGGACAAGGCCCTCCACGCCAAGTACGAGGCCGTTGCCGCCATCATCGCCGGGGCCCCGCTGCATGGGGCCAAGACCATCGACGTGACCGTTCCGCGGTCACCGACGGTGAGCTCATCGTGACCGGCAGGGCCGATTTCTGGCCCGAACGCAGGGACGTTGCTTGACCGAGTACCCAGGTGACCGTATCGTTAAGGTCAACTCGCTGGTTGGAACGGTTTCAACCTTATGTCGAGGGTAAGGGAATCCATTGACCGTTCCTGCACAGAACAACTACTTCGCCGTCATCAAGGTGGTCGGCGTCGGCGGTGGCGGCGTGAATGCCGTCAACCGGATGATCGACGCGGGCCTCCGCGGCGTGGAGTTCATCGCCACCAACACCGACGCCCAGGCGTTGCTCATGAGCGACGCCGATCTCAAGCTGGATATCGGGCGCCAACTGACGCGGGGTCTCGGCGCCGGGAGCGACCCCGAGGTGGGCCGGATGGCTGCCGAGGAGCACCGGGCCGAGATCGAGGAGGCGCTGAAGGGCGCCGACATGGTGTTCATCACCGCAGGCAAGGGTGGGGGGACCGGCACTGGTGCGGCCCCGGTGGTCGCCGAGGTGGCCAAGTCCCTGGGTGCGCTCACCATTGGCGTGGTCACCCGGCCGTTCACGTTCGAGGGCCGTCGCCGCTCCGTGCAGGCGGAGATGGGGATCCAGAACCTGAAGGAGAAGGTCGACACCCTCATCATCATCCCCAACGATCGCCTGTTGACCGTGTCGAGCGAGAAGACATCCATGGTCAACGCGTTCAAGATGGCGGACGAGGTGCTCATGCAGGGTGTGCAGGGCATCACCGACCTGATCACCGTGCCCGGGCTCATCAACACCGACTTTGCCGACGTCAAGATGATCATGAGCAATGCCGGCACGGCCATCATGGGCATCGGCTCCTCCACCGGCGAGGGTCGAGCGGTGAACGCGGCCCGCGCCGCCATCACCAGTCCCCTGTTGGAGGCGTCCATCGAGGGCGCACGCGGCATCTTGTTGAACATCGCCGGGGGACCGGACCTCGGCCTCTTCGAGGTCAACGAGGCGGCCGAGATCATCCACGGCGTCGCTCACCCCGATGCCAACATCATCTTCGGGAGCGTGATCGACGAGGCCATGGCCGACGAGGTCCGCGTGACCGTTATCGCCGCCGGGTTCGAGCGGTGGGAGGCCGGCACCAGGGGCGGCGTCGCCCAGGCCGACCCCGCCCATGGCGAGGAGGGGGGTCGTAGCCGGGTCCTGGGACTCGAGGCGGCCCACGAGGACATCTTCGCCACGCCGGCGGACGAGGACCTCGACCTGGGGGACGACGAGTTCGACGTCCCCTCCTTCCTGCGCTGAGCTCGCCCACACCGCCAGTAGCCCTTGTCGGTGGCGTCCGGGCTCTCTGGACCGACGGTACCCAGGGGGACCTCCGAGGGGCCCGATCAAACGGTGCGGGGTCGGATGTGCCCGGAGGGCCCTCCGGTGCCCGCCTGTATCATCAGCTCCGTCAAGTGCACGGGTCGATCGTCCACCTGGCTGCCGGAGAGCCCCCCGGAACCCCGCCGGACGGCGATGGCCTGGTGTCCGCCGACCCCACGGCCTGTCTGGTCATCCTCACCGCAGACTGCGCCTCGATCGCCCTGGGCAGCCCCGAGGGGGTCTACGCCGCCGTTCATGCCGGATGGCGGGGGTTGGCCGCAGGGGTGATCGAAGCGGCCGTGGCGGCCATGCGGGCCGAGGGGGCCTCCGTTGTGAAGGGCTCGCTCGGGCCGTGTATCCATGCCGAGTGCTACGCGTTCTCCGAGCCCGAACTGGGCTCGCTGGCCGATCGCTACGGGGATGCGGTACGGGGGGTCACCAGTGCCGGTGGTCCCGCCCTCGATCTTCCGGCCGCGGTGCGGGCCGCGTTTGTCCGAGCCGACGTGGCCGACGTCCCCGGCGTCGATCGCTGCACGGCCTGCGACGGGCGCTATTTCTCCCATCGGGCCCGCGGCGACACCGGTCGCCAAGCCCTCATCGTCTGGCGCGATGGTCCATGACCGGAGCAGATGGCGCCGCCGCGGTGGCCGAGCGGGTGGCCGAGGCCCGGTCCCGGATTCACGCCGCCGCCCCGGACCCTTCGCGCGTCCGGCTGGTCGCGGTGACCAAGGGCTTCGGCCCCGAGGCCGTGCGCGCCGCCCTGTCTGCGGGCGTGACCGACATCGGTGAGAACTATGCCGACGAGCTGGTGGGAAAGGCCGAGGCGGTGGCCGCCGCCAACGTCGGACCGGGTTCTGGGACCGCACCCCGCTGGCATTTTCTCGGCGCCGTGCAGCGCAACAAGGTTGCGCGTCTGGCCCCGTTGGTCGATTGCTGGCAGAGCGTCTCTCGCATCGAGGAGGGGCGGGCCATCGCCCGCCGTCGCCCCGGGGCATCGATCCTGGTCCAGGTGGACGTGGTCGGCGGTCAGGGGCGAAACGGTTGCCGTCCGGGGGAGGTGGCCGATCTGGTCGCCTCCCTACGGGACGAGCAGTTGGAGGTGTCCGGCCTCATGACCATCGGCCCACAGGGGCCGCCCGAGGCATCGCGCCCGGCGTTCGCACTGGTCCGGGAGCTGGCCACCGACCTGGGCCTGGCCGAATGCTCGATGGGCATGACCGATGACATGGACGTCGCCTTGGCCGAGGGATCGACGATGGTCCGACTGGGCCGGGCACTGTTCGGTGAACGCCCCCGGCGTGCTCGTGCGTGACCGGCGCGGCTGCCTCGGCGTAGGGCCCCGTCCCCCCCAAGGCAACGACCGGCCGGCGGCCCCGATACGGAGCCCACGAACCGTGCTCACGAGCCGCGCTGACGGCCCACCGGTGTGGTGCGCGGCCACCGCCGTCAATTGGCCGTGGGTATCCCCGCAGGCCGGGGGGGACGCACTACGCTGTCGGCGGGAGGCACGATGGCAGCTTCGTTCATGAAAAGAACAATGGCGTATCTCGGGTTGGTTGACGACGAGTACGACGATTACGACGACTACGACTCACGCGGGCCGGGTGCGGTCTCGCGCGTGAGTCAGCGGGTGGTGACGACCGAGGAGCCCGACAACCTGGCCCCCCCGGGACCACCCAGCCGCATCCGGACACTGAACCGGGACGAGAACCCCCCATCGTCGGGCCCGGGCCCCGTGCCCGTGGCCCAATCGGTCAGTCCCCGCCCGTCGTCGGTCCGTCCCCTCGCCCCCGAGCCCTCGAGTGCCAGGGTGCACATCGTGGCTCCGGTTCGGTTCAGCGACGCCCAGGAGATCGCCAATCGTCTCATGGGCAACCAGCCGGTCATCGTGAACCTCCAGAACGCTGATCGGGACCTCCAGCGCCGGATGATCGACTTCTGCAGTGGGGTGACCTACGCGCTGTCAGGTGGCATGGAGCGGGTGGCCGACGAGGTGTTTTTGCTGACACCGTCTAACGTGAAGGTCTCCGACGAAGAGCGCCAGCGCCTTCAAGAGCGCGGTCTCGTCAACCCGTAGTCCTGGCCACGCCGGGCCCGGGGCCTGCTCCAACGTAAGAGGTTGCTGACATGAGTATCGCCCGCATCATCGGCTTCATCCTGCAGGCGTATGTCATCGTGCTCATCGCCGCCGCCCTCTTGAGCTGGGTCCGACCGGCGTACGACTCACCCATTCGGAAGATCCAGCAGGTCCTGGCGGCCATCACCGAGCCGGTTCTGGCCCCGATCCGCCGGATCCTGCCCACGGCCCGGGTCGGAGGTGTGGGGTTCGATTTTTCGATCATGATCGTCATCTTGGTCATCGAACTGATTCTGATCCCCCTCGTCCTGGGCTGATCCCTCCCTCCGGCGGCGGCCCGATCCTGGTCCCGACCCCGGACCCGGGCCCCCCGAAGCGCCTCGTCGCGGGGCCAAACGCCAGGATCCGCAAATGGATCCTGGCGTTTGGATACCATGCACGGCATGGATGCATCCCAGTCTGCACTTGATTCGCTCCGGACCGTTGAATTTCGGGAAACCCTCAAGGGGTATCACCGGGACGACGTCGATGAATATCTCGAGAAGGCCGCCGTCGAGGCCGAGGGACTGCAGGAGCAGTTCCGTCAGGCCAACGAGCGCCTTCGCCAGGCCGGCGAGCGCATCGCCCAACTGGAGACGGCTCTGGAGCGACAGCCCGAACCGCAGGCCCCCGCTGCCCCCGAGGCTCCGGTCATCGCCGATGAGACGCTGCAACGGACCCTGGTGCTGGCTCAGCAGTTCGTCGACCAGACCAGGGCCGACTCGGAGGCGCGGGCGTCCAAGACCGTGTCGGATGCAGAAGAGCAGTCTCGCGTGCTCATCTCCCAAGCCGAGTCCAGGGCGGCCCACATCGCCTCGGAGGCCGAGCGCAAGCTTCGAGAAGAGGTCGCCCGCCTGGAAGCAGCCAGGACGCAGCTCTCCGGCGATGTCGAGAAGATGGCCCGCCATCTCGACGGCGAGCGGACCCGGTTGCGGTCCGCGCTGTCGGAGATCATCAAGTGGGTGGACGACAACGTGCAACCGTCCTCCGCGCTGGGCGCCCGACCGTCGGAGGGCTCCGGCGCTCCGGGGCCGGCACGGGCCCCAGCCATTCGCCCGGTGCAGCCAGTCGACCAGTCGGGACGGTCCGGGGGAGGTCCGGTGTCGGGCCAGGTGAACTCGGTCCGGAACAGCGAGACGACGGTCCACACCCTCGGCGGTGGGAGCACCCAGCCTCCCCAGTTCTGAGCTGCCTCACCGACCAACCCGGTCGGAGCCGTTCCCCCTGTATCGTGACCCCCTCGGTGGGCGCCATACCCAGCCCGATTGCCGGAAGGCGGTAGGCACGGTATCGTCGCCCGCTCACCACTAGTCAGGGAAGACCGTTCTCAGCGCTCCCACAGCGCCAGATCGACGACTCCTTGGGAGGAGGTTGACGTGACGGCAGTAAAGAAGGCGGCACCAGCCAGGAGCTCAGCCAAGGCCGCGAACACGGCCAAGGCGACCAGTACGGCCCAGGCTGGTTCTCGACCCATCAGTGCCAAAGCGACCCAGCCGACCCCCAAGGCAGCGAAGTCCTCTTCCGCCAAGTCGGCCGGTGTTCCGGCCAAGAAGGTGGTCAAGGCCACCAAAAACGGTGCGCCGGCCAAAGCGGTCGAGCACACCAAGCCGCATGCTCCGTCCACGAAGAAGGTCGCTCCGGCGAAGAAAGCTGCAACTGTGAACGCTACGCCCAAGTCGAACTCGACCACCACCGCTCCGGCGCCGAAGAAGGCGGCCACGGTCGGACCGTACGCCAAAGAGCCCAAGTTCCTCGAGGAACAGGCCGCCCTCCTGCTCGAGGAGCGAGGCATCTATCAAGGTCAGGCAGAGGACCTGCAAGCAGAGGCCGACTCGCTGGCCCAAGAGCGCGAGCCGGGTGACGTCCAATTCGACGAGGAGTCGGGTGAGGGCGGCACGGTCACCGTCGATCGGGAACGGGATCTCGCCCTGTCCGCTCAGGCCCTGCTGGCCGTGGAGGAGATCGACGACGCTCAACGGAAGATCGATCGCAAGACCTATGGCGCCTGCGAGCGCTGCCACGATCCCATCCCCAAGGCCCGTCTTCGGGCACTGCCGTTTGCCCGCCTCTGTGTGGCGTGCAAGAGCGGGGGATTGTCGCGTCGCTGACCGATCGGGTCGGATCCGAAGCCGGCCGCCCGGTGTCCCGCTGGGGGAGCTGGCCCCGTCTGGCCGTTGCCTCGGCGGTGGCTACGGTCGTGGTAGTGGTCGACCAGCTGAGCAAGTCCTGGGCGGTGTCGCGCCTGTCCCATGGCCCCATCCACCTCGTGGGCCCGCTCGACTTGGAGCTCCAGCGCAATACCGGTTCAGCCTTCAGCCTGTTCCAAGGCGAGGCCGTCGTCCTGGTCATCGTGGCCGTGATCCTCGTCGGCGTCCTGTTGGTGATGGCCGGACGGGCCCCGACCTCGGGGCGAGCGGTGGTATTTGGGCTCATTCTCGGCGGCGCGCTGGGCAACCTGGCCGATCGGTTGTTCCGAGGTGAAAGCGGTGCGGTCATCGATTTCATCGCCCTCCATTTCTGGCCGACCTTCAACGTGGCCGACTCCTGCATCGTGGTGGGCTGTGTGCTGTTGGTCGTGTCGCTGATGCGACGGGGGCGGTCGTCATGACCAGCTTGTCCGTCGAGGTACCGGCCTCTCTCGAGGGTGTCCGGGTGGATCGGGTGGTGGCCCTGCTGGCCGACGTGTCCCGCTCGACCGTGGAACAGCTCATCGCCGACGGCCGGGTGCTGGTGGACGACGAACCGGTGCACGTGCGGAGCCGGGTCCTGCACGCCGGGCAACAGCTCTCGATGGAGCTGGAGCCCGAAGCGGCCCCCCAGCTCCCTGAGGCCGACCCCTCGGTGGAATTCGAGGTGGTCTATGCCGACGACCAGATCATCGTGGTGGATAAACCAGCCGGTCTGGTGGTGCACCCGGGCGCGGGGAACCGATCCGGGACCCTGGTGAACGGCCTCTTGGCCCGTTTTCCCGATCTGGCCTCGCTGGTCGAGCCGACCGGGCTGGCCGTGTCCGACGACGAAGCGGGGTTCCGAGCCAACGACACCGACCGGCCTGGGATCGTGCACCGGCTCGATCGGGGCACGTCCGGGCTGCTGGTGGTGGCGAGGACCCGATCGGCCACCACGTCACTGGTGGATCAGCTCACCGACCGCACGGTGGAGCGCGAGTACCTGTCCCTGGTCCACGGCACCGTGGAGTCCCCCACCGGGATCGTCGATGCCCCGATCGGTCGATCGGAGACCTCGCCCACCCGCATGGCCGTCACCCAGCGAGGCAAACCATCGAGGACCAGGTACGAGGTCGAGGCCCGTTTCGGCCATCCCATCTCCATGACCCTGGTGAAGGCCACCCTGGAGACAGGCCGGACCCATCAGATCCGGGTCCACCTCGCCGCCATCGGTCACCCGGTGGTGGCCGACGACCTCTACGGACCGCGTCGATCCTTGCCCGGCATCCAGCTCCGTCGCCCGTTTCTGCATGCCCGGTCGCTCGGCTTCCTGCATCCGGCAACCGGCGACCACGTTTCGTGGCAATCAGGGCTCCCGCCCGAGCTGCAGTCGGTGCTCGCCGGGCTGGGGGATTGAGCCCGGGCCGCTCAGCCCGGGTCAGGCGGCTTCGTACACCGCCTCCAGGGCCTCACTGCCACCCAGGGCCTCCAGTGCCTCGGCCTCGGCTTGGCGTACCTTGCGCACGCCCACGCCCAGGCGCTCGGCGGTGGTCTGCAGCGAAGCCGGATCCGATCCGCCGAAACCGAAGCGATTGACGATGACCGCCCGCTGCAGCTCCGTCAGCCGCTCGACGGCCTTGCGGACCAGATCGAGCGTCATGTCGGTGGCAACCTCGTTCTCGAAGTCGTTCGAGTCGGCGGATACCAGGTCGCCCAGGGTTGCCGAGGAGTCGGTCGTTGCCGGCTGGTCCAGGCTGGCTACCACGCGGGCCAGTCCCGACAGGTTTCCCCTGGCCTCGGCGGTCAGACCGGTGGCCTCGTCGAGCTCTTCGGCCGTCGGGGCGCGTTGGAGGAGATGGGTGAGCTCCCAGTTGGCCGCGTCGACCTGTTGATTCCGTTCTGCCACTTCCATCGGCAGCCGGATGGTCCGGCCATGCTGCTGGACGGCCCGCTGCAGGGCCTGACGGATCCACCACGTGGCGTAGGTCGAGAACCTGAAGCCACGCTCGTAGTCGAACTTGTCGACCGCCCGCATGAGCCCGAAGGTGCCCTCTTGGATGAGGTCGGGGAGGTCGACCCCCCGATCCTGGTAGCGCCGGGCCCAGTGGACGACCAGGCGGAGGTTGGCCGCGATCATCTCCCGCCTGGCCTCCTGGTCACCGGCTGCCACCCGCTGGGCCAGGGCCGTCTGGGCTTCATGATCGGGTAGCGGATGGTGGTCCAGATCGCGGAGGAACAGGCCGAGGCTGTCCGCGTCCGACCCGCGGGCATGCCCGCTCGACGCGGCCCTCCTATTACGCTCTGCAGTGTTCGTTGCGGTGCGAGTCGCCATTTCCATCCTCACCTGGTCAATTTCAGTACATAGATATCAACGCATTGGGGGCTGTCGGCATTCCTACCCACGCGGTTTGGTTGCGCTAGCACCTATTTCGGCCCATTTTCACCGACCGAGGTGACCGCTTCGGGTTGCCACTGCCCGATGTGACCACCCGATGTGGCCGCATCTGGGCCAAACGGGCTTGCACGGCCGATCCTGTCGGTGGTCGGCTGTGCCCATGGACCCCACCGGCAGCCGCTGCTTTCTGATCCGCCATGGCGAGACGGAGTGGAGCCTCTCGCGTCGCCACACCGGCCGCACCGACCTGCCGCTCCTGCCCGAGGGACGCAAGCAGGCCGAGTCCCTGCGCTCGGTCCTGGCCCCGTACTCGTTCCGGCTGGTACTCCACAGCCCCCTGGCCCGTGCCTCGCAGACCTGTCGGCTGGCCGGTCTGGGGTCGGGTGCGCTGATCGACCCCGACCTGGCCGAGTGGGACTACGGCGCCTACGAGGGGCTGACCACGCCGGAGATCCTGGAAAAGGACCCCGGGTGGGAGCTGTGGCGGGACGGATGTCCCGGTGGGGAGTCCCCGGCCGAGGTCGGCGCCCGTGTCGACCGGGTCATCGCCACGGTTCGATCCACCCCGGGCGATGTGGCCTGCGTCGCCCACTCCCATCTCCTGCGTGCGCTCGGGGCCCGCTGGGTGGGCCTGCCCGTCGACGGGGGGAGGTACTTCACCCTCGAGCCGGCATCGCTCAGCATCCTGGCCTGGGAGCGCGAGCGCCCCGTGGTCAACGTGTGGAACCGGACCGGGCCGGACCCGACTGCCGGTTCGTGAGCGGACTGCCCGGTCATTCGGCTGGGCCCGGGCCGACGGGTTCTGGGTTCTCGCCGGCGTCTCCGTGTCGCCGCGAGCCCGGGCCGTTGCGCTCCGTCCAGGCGGGACCACCAATGGGGAGCTCGGTGCCCCTCCTCCGGGCGAACACACCGGGAGGAGCGCCATGGGGTTGGCGGTCGACCGGGCGGGCCGGCTCGAGCGACTCCCCGTGGAACAACCGGCGCGGTCCCGTCCACCGGGCTGGCGGGGCGTCCACCAACTGGGCCAGGGCATAGCCGGTCGACTCGTAGTTGATCCGCCACCCCTTGAAATGGGCCCAGGCTTCGTCGAGTGACCGGGTGATGGGGTAGCCGATCTCTTCCAGCCGGGCCACGGCCGCGTCGAATTCGGAACGGGGCAGCTGGATGTCGGAATCGGGACTCGGGTCGGGGTCGTAGCTGATCCGGCTGACCTGAGCGATGTCCCGGAGGCAGGTGAACCCCATGCGGACGCACATCCTGGCTTCTTTGGGTGAGCCGTCCGGATCGAGCGCCATCGTGAGCGCGGCCGCGTCCATGATCGCGATGATGCTCACCACCCAGGAGTTGAGAGGGCGGGGGGACCGGAAAAAGAGGAGCGAGGGGTAACTGGTGTGGCTCTCGGTCACGTCTGCTGCCCACTGCTCCCAGTCGGCGAACAGGGCGGGAAGGTTGCCGATGAGGCCGACCAGCTGGTGGCGGATGAGCACCTCGGGACCCCATGCCGGAGCCCCGGCCCGGCTCTCGAGCATGGTG
Organism: uncultured Acidimicrobiaceae bacterium; assembly: GCA_963781305.1. GTDB lineage: Bacteria > Actinomycetota > Acidimicrobiia > Acidimicrobiales > RAAP-2 > DASXMT01. The sequence continues at coordinate 482,306 of CAWAFL010000001.1, read as the reverse complement.
ACCAGCGTTTCGCGCCGGTTGTAGGAGCCGTACAGCGTGGGCAGGTAGGCGATCTGCAGCGCGACCAGGACCATGCCCGTCCCTGCGGCCACGAAGTCCACTGCCCGGCCGCCGGTGTGGCGGTCGGTGTCGAATCCCAGGGTGAACACGGACGATCCCGCCTGGGCGAAGGCCGCAGTGATGGACAGGTCGTTCAGCCCCCAGACGATGAGGCCGAAGCCGAACGTGGTGAGCACCAGCCAGGAGGCGAGGAGGCTGAGCACAGCAACGGGCTCGCTGAGGGCCAGCACCCGGTCCTTGCCGGCATAGGTGCGGGTCAGGGCGGCGACCTGCCGGAACCCGAACCGGATGGCGCGGGCCGCCCACGTGGTCAGCCCGGCGACGGCAGGCCGGGGGACGATGAGCACGCGGATGACGCTGGCGGCGGTAATGACCAGGACGATGACGCCGGCCACCAGGACCAGCGCCCGCCCTGCGGTCATCGACGGGATCGCGAACTCGGCGCCGCGCCGGCGCTCAACCGGCGGTCTGGCGAAGCGCGGGAACCCGACCCTGGGCTCGAGCCACCATGTCCGCCAGGTTGAACGAGTCGAGGTGGGTGCGCATGTGCTCACCGACATCGGCCCAGACGCTGAGCAGCACGCACTGTCCCTCGTGGTCGCAGGCCCCATTCTCGTGGGGCTCCCCGAAGTCGCCGGCCACGATGGGGCCGTCGACGGCGCTCACGATCTGGCTCAGAGTGATCTCGTCCGGCGGACGGGCCAGCACGTAGCCGCCACCCACGCCCCGCTTGGAGCGGACCAGGCCCGCGCCCTTCAGGGCCAACAGGATTTGCTCGAGATAGGGCTGCGGGAGCCCGGTGCGCTCGGCGATATCTCTGACCGCGGTCGGTCCATCGGTGGTGGTATGCAGGGCCAGCGACAACAGGGCCCTGCTCGCATAGTCACCCCGGGTGGAAACCTTCACGTGGCCATGCTAGAGCCTGGAGACGGAGATCCGCTGCTTCCCCGGGTGCTGATCGCCTCCCCGGAGGGTAGTTCCAGCCGGTTCAGTGCCCACCCAGCTTGGATCCGGCCAGGTCCTCGGCCATGGCCCACCCGAAGGCCACGAGGCGCCCGCCCGTCGCCGGATTCACCGTCTCGAAGAGCGGCAGCACCTCTTCGGGCGTCTTGACCTTGGGACCACTGAAGTCGAACCCCCCCGACTCGCACCCGTCGCCCTCCAGGACGAAGGTCCGGTCGTCGATGCGACCCTCGCACCCGAAGCGCTTGGCCAGACGCCGGCCCCACGCCCGCTCCTCGCCGGTGGCCTTGTGGTCGGGCCCGGGGACCACATCGGTGAGCCCGGCAAAGACCCGGAAGCCCTCGGCCGCCACCAGCCTGGTCCCGACCAGGACATCCTCGTCAGGAAAGGCCAGGAGGGCCCGCCGGTACTTGTCGCCCATCATGGCCCGCAGGACGGTGTCGGCCCGTGCGGTCCGGTCGACGGTGGCCAGGCCGATGAGCAGCGAGGGCGTTCCCCCGATCCGTTCGAGGGTCGAGAAGGAGTAGCCCCGCAGCTTGGTACCTTCCCGGGCGCGGGTCACCAGCACCCACTCCTCGCGCTGTTTCGACAGGAATCCGATGTCGAAGCGCGGCTCTCGCTCGGCACACAGATCGGCCATCTCGGCCAGTTCGGTGTCGTTGATCGCCGTGCAGTCCTTGGTTTCCACCTGGATGGACATAGCTTGTTCCATGCTCCTCAGTCGCCTGCAGGGGCTCGTCTGGCGCGGTCGCCCAGTCCCGATTGTTCGGTTCCAGGTCCCCTCCGTGCGAGCCGTGAGGCAATTTTACCGGGATTTGAGGTCAGCTGTCCTATCCGGGCCTATTTCGAACGATGTTCGAGCGTTGGTCAGGTCAAAATGGCCTTGGGGCCGAGCAGGACCCGGAGCTCGCCGACCAGTCCCCGGTGGCTGTCCACGTTGAATTCGGTGGGGAGTTTCAGCACCGTTTCGCCCACATGGAGGAGGACCGGCGAGGCGCCCGGGTGCTCGGAGAGCAGGTGCTTGAGCTGGTTGACCTTGGAATCGGTCAGTGCGTTGGGCGAGAGGACAATGCGCAGCTCAGACCGCACATCTGTGGCCAGATCGGGCCGCTGGATCTCCATGCACACCAGCTTCACCCGGTCGTCGCGCATGTCCACCCGACCCTTCAGGACCACGATGGCGTCGTCGTCGAGCAGGGCGCCGTACTCGGACATGGTCTTGGGGAAGACGAAGACGTCGATGGACGCCTGCAGGTCCTCGAGGACGAATGTGGCCATCAGATCACCTTTTTTGGTGTACCGGCGGGAAAGGTCGGTCACCACGCCCCCAGCCAGGCGAACCTGGCCCTCGTTGTTGTAGGACCCGGCCCCGCCGGTCATGCCCAGTCCGTCGGGGTCGATGTCCCGCAGCTCGGCCAGCGTGCAGTCGGTCAGGCGCCCCAGCGACCCCTCGAGGCCCATCAACGGGTGGTCGCTGATGTAGAGCCCCAGCATCTCCTTCTCGAAGGCCAATCGCTGGCTCTTGTCGAACTCCGTGTCGGGGATGGGGAGCCGGGTGTCGCCGAACCCCAGCGTCTGGCCGTCGGTCTCGGATTCCAGGGAGGCAAAGAGGGACATCACCCCGGCATCGTGCTCGCGTCGGCGCTCTAGGGTGCGGTCGACGATCTCCTCGAAGGCCAGGCACAGCCCGCGGCGCGGGTGGCCGAGGCAGTCGAATCCGCCGGCCTTGATCAGCGATTCGATGGTTCGCTTGTTCAGAACCTGGGGGTCGACCCGCTGGCAGAAGTCGTAGAAGTCGACGAAGGCCCCGTTCTTCTCCCGCTCGGCCACGATGTTGGCGACCAGTCCCTCGCCCACGTTGCGCACCGCGGCCAGCCCGAAGGTGATGCCCGTCTCATCGCCGGTGAAGTCGGCGGCGAAGTCGGAGAGCGAGAGGTTCACGCTGGGCACCAGGACCTGGATGCCCATCGCCCGGCACTCGGCCAGGTATACGGCGGTCTTGTCCTTGTTGTCCTTGACCGACGTCAGCAGGGCGGCCAGGTACTCGACCGGGTGGTGGGCCTTGAGCCAGGCCGTCTGGTAGGCGATCAGGCCGTAGCCGTATGAGTGGGACTTGTTGAAGGCGTAGTCGGCGAAGGGCTCGATGATGTCGAAGAGGGTGGTGCCGATCGACTCGCCATAACCCTGGCTCACGCATCCGTCGACGAACTTCTGCCGCTCGATGGCCATGACCGACCGGATCTTCTTCCCGCAGGCCTTGCGGAGGTTGTCCGCCTCGGCCAGGGAGTAGCCGGCGAACTTCTGGGCCACCCGCATGACCGACTCCTGGTAGATCATGAGGCCCTGGGTATCGGCCAGGAGCTCCTCCAAGTCGGGGTGCGCGTAGGTGACAGGCTTCCGACCGTTCTTCCGGTCGGCGTAGTCCTTGTGCATGTTGGCCGCCATCGGACCCGGTCGGTACAGCGCCACCAGGGCGGCCACGTCGTCGAAGCTGGTGGGGGCGAGCGAGCGCATGAGGGATCGCATCGGGCCGCCCTCGAGCTGGAACACCCCCATGGAGTCGCCCTTGCGCAGCATGGCGAAGGTGGTTTCGTCGTCCAGGGGGATGTTGTCGATGTCGGGTCGCTCGCCGGTCGAGGTCTGGATGAGGTCGAGGGCCCGCTCGATCACCGACAGGTTCCGCAGGCCGAGGAAGTCCATCTTCAACAGGCCCAGGTCCTCCACCCCGTGCATCTCGTACTGGGTGACGACCGGGGCGTTTGTGGGATCGGAGCTCCCGTCCGGCTTGCGCTGGATGGGCACGTACTCCGTGAGAGGCTCGTCGGTGATGACCACGGCAGCGGCGTGGATCCCGTCCTGGCGACGGAGGCCCTCCAGCCCCTTGGCCACGTCGATGACCTTCTTGGCCTCGGCATCGGACTCGTACATGGCCCGCAGCTCGCCGGCGGCGGCGTAGCCGTCTTCATAGCCCTCGGTCCTGTCCAGGCACGCGGCCAGCGGCGTGTCCCGGCCCATGAGCAGGGGGGGCATGGCCTTGGCGATCTTGTCGCCCACGATGTAGGGGTAGCCCAGCACCCGGGCCCCGTCCCGCACCGCAGCCCGGGCCTTGATGGTCGAGAAGGTGACGATCTGGGCGACGTGGTCGGCGCCGTAACGGTCGGAGGCGTAGCGGATCATGTCGCCGCGGTACCGCTCGTCGAAGTCCATGTCGATGTCGGGCATCTGCGTGCGGCCCGGGTTGAGGAAGCGCTCGAAGAGGAGGTCGTAGCGGATCGGGTCGAGGTCGACGATCTGGAGGCAGTAGGCCACGCAACACCCCGCGGCCGAGCCGCGGCCCGGCCCCACCCGGATGCCGTGCGACCGGGCGAAGCGAATGAGGTCCCACACGACCAGGAAGTAGGCGGAGAAGCCCATGGACCCGATGACGCCGAGCTCGTAGTCGAGCCGCTCGAGCACGGGGGCGGGGATGGGGTGCCCGTAGCGCTCCTTTGCCCCCTCGATGCTGAGATGACGCAGGTACTGGGCCGCTCGGTCCTCATAGTTCTCGCCCACGAATTCGTCGGGCACGGGGAACTTGGGCAGGCTGACCCGGCCGAAGTCGATCTCCACGTTGGCCCGCTCGGCGATGAGCAGCGTGTTGTCGCACGCTTCGGGGAGCTCGGTGAAGAGGTGGCGCATCTCCGCCGCCGACTTCAGGTAGTGCTCTTGACCCTCGAATTTGAACCGCTTGGGGTCGTCGATGAGGGCGCCGGTCTGGACGCACAAGAGGGCGTCATGGGCGACGTGGTCCTCCCGGTGGGTGTAGTGGCTGTCGTTCGTGGCCAGGAGGGGCGCACCGATACGCCGGGCGATCTCCACCAACGCCGGATTGGTCTTGTGCTGGGCGGCGATGCCGTGGTCCTGGAGCTCGACGAACAGGTTGTCCTTGCCGAAGATGTCCTGGAGCCTGGCCGCCAGGTGCTCTGCTTTGACCTGGTCGTCGGCCAGGAGCGCCTGCAGGACGACGCCGCCCAGGCAACCGGTGGTGGCGATGAGCCCTTCGTGGTGGCGCTCGAGCAGCTCCCAGTCCAGACGGGGCTTGTAGTAGTACCCCTCCAGGTAGGCGGCCGACGAGAGCTTCAGGAGGTTTCGGTACCCGGGCGTCGTCTCGGCCAGCAAGGTCAGGTGGTAATAGAGCTTTTCCCCGCCGTCGACGTCGCCGCCGGTGTCGTCGACCTTGCCCCGCCGGACCGGCCGGTCATGGCGCGACTCGGCGGCCATGTAGGCCTCGGTGCCGATCACCGGGTTGATGCCCGCCTCCCGGCAGGCCGCATAGAAGTCGAGGACCCCGTACATGTTGCCGTGGTCGGTGATGCCGAGCGCGGGCTGACCGTCCTCGACGGCTGCCTGCACCAGGTCCTTCACCCGTGCGGCTCCGTCCAGCATGGAGAATTCGGTGTGGGTGTGCAGGTGGGTGAACGACCGTGTGGCCAACTGTGGCGACCTTCCTTCTGTCGTCCACCGGCGGGTTCTCCACACCCTGTGGACGAGTTACAGCGGTGTGATTCCGACGATAGCGCGGCGGGCTGCACAGCGCAGCGGTACCTGCGCCGCCGCAGTACCTGCGCTACCGGAGATTCAGCGCAGCGGTACCTGCGCTACCGGAGATTCAGCGCAGTAGGTACCTGCGCCGTGCTCCCTACAGATAGGTGCCAGGGCGCCCGGTTGAAGGGTCGGCCCCCGCGGGCAGGGCCTGCTGGCGCATCTGGTCCAACTGGGCCCGGGCCGCCATCTGCTGGGCCACCAGCGTGGCCTGGATCCCGTGGAAGAGGCCTTCGAGCCACCCGACCAGCTGGGCTTGGGCGATGCGGAGCTCGGCCTCGGAGGGAACCGGCGAGTCAAAGGGGAAGGTGACCCGGTCGAGCTCGGCCACCAGGTCGGGGGAGAGGCCGTCGGCCAGTTCCCGGATCGACTGGTCGTGGATCTCTCGCAGTCGGCTCCGACCGGCCTCGTCCAACGGCGCCTGCCGCACTTCCTCGAGCAGTTGCTTGACCATGGAGCCGATGCGCAAGAGCTTGGCCGGCTGCTCGATGGACTCGGTGGGCTCCACCGCGTCCTCGCTCTCGCCGGTTCCGTCGGGCTTGGCCTCGCCGACACTGCTAGCGGGCGGCCCGGCATGCGGGTCGACCCCCACGACCTCGGGTCGGAGCGGGCTCGTGCCTTCGTCGTCGGTTGTACTCATGAGGAGATGTTGCCACTCCCGGCGAGGCAAAGGAGCGGGACCAACATCTCGGCGGAGGTGAGGGAGCCGTGCCGGGCCGCCAACCGGGTCTCGCCGGTGTCGGCCGGGTCGAGGAAGGCAACGGGCGCATGAGGGACCAGGGCCACGTCGCCCAGCCTGGACGCCACCCCGTCGCGGGGCGGTCCGCCGAACCAGTCCCCCTCGAACAACTCGTCCCTGCTGCGTACCCATGTGGTCTCGCCATAGAGCTCGTCGGCCACGGCCAGAAGGTCCTTGGCCGCTCCCGGCTTGGCGTGCAACCAACGAAACCGACCCTCGCCCGAGATGAAGCGGACACCGGACATGATCTCCTTGCCCGGGAGCACCACGTGGGACCCCACGTCCACCTGGCCATGATCAGCGGTCACGACCAGAACGGCACCATCGGGGAGCGAGGCGGCGATCTCGGCCACCAGCCGATCGACGGTCGCCAGCTCGGCGTCGTAGTGCTCACCCAGCCCGTGGGCGTGTGCCACCTTGTCGATCCCGTCGTAGTACCCGTAGACGAATGCGGCCCCCTCGGCCAGGAGCCGGTGCGTGTCGACCACCATGTTGGAGAGGACCCGATACCCGCACAGGGGCGAGTCGCCCAGATGGACGGCGGTGAACCCGGTGCCGCCGAACTCGGCGCGGGACACCACCGGCACCGGCGCTGACGCACCGGGAAAGGGAGGGAAGGGCTGGAACTTGGCCGCCGGGATGCTCTGTCGAGCGTCCCGGGGCGTTTTCGAGCCGACCTGCCAGCGGAGGACGTTCAGCACCTCGTCGTCGGCGACGGCCAACCGGTAGCCGAGCACGCCGTGATCCGATGGGGTGCGCCCGGTGACGATCGACGTCAGCGCGGTTGCCGTCGTGGTGGGGGCGACCGAGGTGATCGCGTTACCGGTGAGAGCAGCGCCGGCCAGCGTCGGGGCGATGGACGCCTTGTCCTGGAGCTGTTCCCATCCCAAGCCGTCGATGACGAGGAGGACTACTTGGTTGGCGCCGCGAGCCAACTCGGGCAGCCACTCGGGGGAGTGATCGGGACCGGCCAACAGGGCGGGCACCAGGTTGGTCAGGCAGGCCCCGGCGTAGTCGGGCAGGACCGGCTCAGCTCGGGAATTGGTCAGGTGACCGGTATCGCCGGCTGTCGGATCGTTCACGCTTGGACTGTAGGCGACCGTCGGTGATCACCTGACCTCGGCCCGACCCTGCGGGCCGCTCGGCACCCGGTCAGGGGCCGATCAGCCTCGGGGAACGAGGGCGCGGATCGCCTTGTAGCAATGCCCGTCTCGAGGACGGCTCACCGACGCCACCAAATAGTGAGGCTTGAATCCGAGCGCCGCAGCGAGGTCCTTCCCCTGCAGCCGGTCCCGTCTGGCCGCGTCCAATGCCCGGATGGCGCCGAGATCCTCCATGGGCAGCCAGTTGTCGCTTCGCCCCCAACCGAACCGGATCCACACCGACCGGTCGCCGTCCCGGCGAAAGAGCACCGGGCCCTTCGTGGGTACGAGCAGGGCCAGCGAGGGGCGAAAGCCGCGGAATTCCCAATAGGGCGCCGACAGTCCCGGAAACCCGAGGACGTGCTCTTCCATGGGCGCGGCCAGGGGATGGAGAAGCTGACGGACCCGCCGGCCGTGCAGCGTCCCCAGATGACGCGGCAGCCCCTCGGCGCTGACTGCTTCGGGCTGGGCCAGGTCATCGCGTTCGGGGCGGTCGGCCAGGACGGTCTCGACCACATCGAAGGGGGCCAGGTCGGGTCGATGGCCGCTCGGCCACGGCACCCGGGCTCGCACCAGCGCGCCCGACGCCAGGTCTATGCCTGCGGTGTCCTCCTCGTTGCAGGCCAGGACCAAGAGGGTGAGCAAGGAACCCCCCTCGACCGCGACGCGGTCCCGGGGGCTGATGGCGCGGACGAGCTCTCTGGCTGTGCCGCTCTTGGCGTTGCGACGAGCGGCGCCCCGTGATTCGGACTGCGGCGCCTCCCGCCGATCCGATGTGGGTCGTTGACCCCTGGCCACCCGCTCCGGGAAGTCCCGTGGGTCGGGATCGAACCCGACCCCAGCCGGCTGGGGAGACGGGCCCTCTCGGCTACCCGGCTCAAGGCCCGCCCCCGGCTCGAGGTCATCGCCCGACTCGAACAGGTCGTCCCACCCCAGTTCGCCTTCCGATTCGGCGTAGCGACCGCGCTCGAGGTCGTCGAAGGGTGCGTCGTCGCCCGAGGGGCCCCGGTGGCGCGCTCGTCGACCCGACGCCGCCGGCGCGCTCCCCCCGGGGGGGTCGGCCGTGGGTCGTTCCTCGGGCCCCTGTGGCGGCCGTCGCCTCTCATCGAGGCCGACCACCGAGCTGAGCCACCAACGTCTCGGGGTCGCCGGCGGGGAGCTGGCACGCATAGTTGTGGCAGACATAGGCCCGTCCTGCCTCGCGGCCTTCCCACAGCGGCGAGGGCGTGGGCTCTCCCCACGAGAGGACCGCGTCGGGCAGCCACCGGCGTTGGACGGCGTCGACCAGGTCCGGTCGCTCGCCGGTCACGACGATCTCCGTGGTCCCTTGAGCCAGGAGCTGCGCGGCGAGCACGGTGGTGGCAAATGCGGTGGGATGCTTGCCCAGGAGATCACCCAGCAGGTCGACCACTTCGGCGGCGCCCGATCGGTACCGGTCCGAACCGGTGAGGGCGGCCAAGCGGGCCAACGACAGGGCTGCAACCGAATTGGCCGCCGGAGTGGCCCCGTCGATGACCTCTTTGGTCCGGACGATCAACGCCTCCGCATCGCGCCCGGTGGTGAAGAACCCGCCGTCGGCATCATCGTGGAACAGCTCGAGCAACCCATCTGCGGTGTCGACAGCCCGTTCGATCCACAGGGCGGTACCGGTCAGCTCGCTCAGGCGGGTGAAGCAGTCGACCAACCAGGCATAGTCGGCCGCGTAGGCCAGGTGTCGCGCCCCACCCTCGGACTGCCAGGACCGCAACCACCGACCGTCGTCCGACCGCCGGAGCTCGCGCCAGAGGAACTCGCCCACCGAGACGGCAAGGTCCCCCCAGTCGGATCGTCCGGTGGCCGCCGCCGCCTCGACCAGGGCTGAGCAGAACATGGCGTTCCACTCGGTCAGGACCTTGTCGTCCAGGCCGGGACGCACCCGATGGCTCCGGTGCTCGAACAGCCGGCGTCGGCCCTCTTCGACCGTGGGCGACCCGGTGAGGGGGGCACCGAGCGGGCGAAACAGGATGGTCGATCCCTCGAAGTTGCCCCCAGGCGTTACTCCGAACCAGTCGGACACCTCGCCGGTCGCCGAGGGTCCCACCGCCACCGCCACCTCGGCGGGGGTCCAGACATAGAACTTGCCCTCCACTCCCTCCGAGTCGGCATCCTCGGCGGAGTAGAGGCCGCCCGAGGGCGACGCCAGTTCCGTGCCCACGTACTCGACCATGCGCTCGGCCACGTACAGGTAGTCGGGGTTACCCGTCACCTGCCACCCGTGGATGTACGACCGAAGCAACCCGGCCTGGTCGTAGAGCATCTTCTCGAAGTGGGGCACGAGCCACTGATCGTCGGTCGAGTAGCGGGCGAAGCCACCTCCGAGGTGATCGTGGATGCCGCCGGCGGCCATGGCGTCGAGCGTGGTGGTGGCCATCTGGCGGGACAGGGCCGCACCGGTCTGGCTCGCGTGTCGGAGCGCCGTGTCGATCAATGTGGGATGGGGAAACTTGGGAGCCGGGCCGAAGCCACCCCACTCGGCATCGAAGCGCTCGGCCAGCTCCGTCACGGCGGCATCGAGGAGTTCGGTGTTCCCGCCGGCCACAGGACCCGTCGTTGCTTCCGCACCGGACCCGGTCGGCCTCCTGATCACTGATCGCTCGGCCACGGCCCGGGACAGCTCGTCCGCCTGGCGCTCGACCTCGTCGCGCCGATCGGTCCAGACATCGGTGAGGGCGTTGAGGACCGTCGTGAACGAGGGCGAGCCTTGGCGGTCGTGGGGTGGGAAGTAGGTCCCACCGAAGAAGGGGCGGCCGTCGGGCGTGAGGAACATGCTCATGGGCCAGCCCCCCGAACCGATCATGGCCTGGACCGCCTCCATGTAGACGGCGTCCACATCGGGCCGTTCCTCCCGGTCGACCTTGATCGAGACGAATGATCGATTGAGGGTGGCCGCCGTGTCCGCGTTCTCGAACGACTCATGGGCCATGACATGACACCAGTGGCAGGCCGAGTACCCGATGGAGAGGAAGATCGGCCTGTCGGTTTCCTTGGCCCGGGCGAACGCCTCGTCTCCCCAGGGATACCAATCGACCGGGTTGTCGGCGTGCTGACGAAGGTACGGGCTCGTCTCGGCGGCGAGGCGGTTCACGGTCGTTCAGCCTACGACCCCGCATCGCATGGTCACACCACCCGATCGCTGCCGCGCCTCCGATCGCGTCGTCACGCCACTGCCGGGGACGCGACAGCGGGCCACGGTGTCGACGGCACTGTCTGTCGACGGCACTGTCTGTCGACGGCACTGTCTATGGTGTGCGCCATGGAACTCCGACTCGACGGAAAAGTGGCGCTGGTCACCGGTGCCTCCCGGGGCATCGGCCTCGCCATCGCCACCCGCTTCGCCGAGGCCGGCGCCTCGGTGATGCTCTCGTCGCGAAAGGCGGAGGCGCTCGAGGCGGCGGTGGCGCTCATTGCCGAGCACGGCGCTTCGGCCGACGTGCCCGGCACACGCCCGTTTGGCTCGACAGCGTGGTTCGTGGCCAATGCGGGAGACGAGTCTCAGGCCGAGGCGTGCGTCGCGGCCACGCTGGAGCGGTTCGGAGCGTTGGACATCCTGGTCAACAACGCCGCCACCAACCCCCACTTCGGGCCGGTGCTCGACATCGACGAGAGCCGCGCCGCCAAGACCGTCCAGGTCAACCAGCTGGGCGTCCTGGCCTGGACCCGCGCCGCCTGGCGGGCGGCCATGGCCGAGCACGGCGGGGCGGTGGTGAACCTGTCGTCGGTCGGCGGTCTGCAGGTCGAGGGCGGTATCGGGTGGTACAACGTCACCAAGGCGGCCGTGATCCATCTGACCAGACAGCTGGCCAGTGAGCTGGGGCCCAAGGTGCGGGTCAATGCTCTGGCGCCAGGACTGGTGAAGACCGACTTTGCCAAGGCGCTATGGGAACCGGCCGAGGAGGCCATCGCCCGCCGCCTGCCCCTCCGGCGCTTGGGCCTGCCCGATGACATTGCCAAGGCTGCCCTGTTCCTCTGCTCGGACGCGGCGTCGTGGATCACCGGCGACACCCTGGTCGTCGACGGTGGTGCTCTCGCCATGCCCAGCGGAGGCGTGGGCTGATCAATTCAGGTCAGGTCTCAATTCACATCAGGTCGGCCCGGCGGATCTTCCCGCTCGGTGTCCTGGGCAGCTCGGAGACCACCTCGACCTCCTTGGGCGCCGCCCACGGTGCCACCTGGGCGGCCACCAGCTCTCGGAGCTCGTCCCCGGGGGGGGGCGCAAACGGGTCGACCGGGACCACCCAGGCCACCACCCGTTCCCCCCATTCTGGGTCGGGCCGCTTCCAGACGGCGACTTCGGCCACCTCGGGGTGGCCGGCCAGCACGTGCTCCACGACAACCGGCCACACCTTCTCCGCCCCGGTCACGATGACCTCGGACATTCGACCGTGCACGACGAGGCGGCCGTCCCGATCGATCGATCCACCGTCCCCGGTGGGCAACCATCCGCCGGCGAGCTTGGGATCGTGACCGTCCCGGTAGGCGCGAACCAGCATCGGCCCGCGGACCAGGATCTCACCTCTGGACCCGAACGAACCGTCCCCCAGCGTGACCTCGACGCCCTCCAACGGCATGCCGTCGTAGACGATCCCCGAGCCGGTCTCGGTCATCCCATAGGTGGTGACGACGTTCTCGGGCAGCGCCCTGGGTGGCGCCGCGCCGCCCAGCAGGACGACGCGGTAACGGGACGTGTCGGTCCGGCCCAGGGCGGTGGCCACCAGGGAGACCATGGTGGCGCCGGACATGGCCTCCTGCTCCACCCGTTGGGCGTCGAACCGCTCGTGGATCCGGAAGGGCGTGCCCGTGTCCAGCGCCCGGGTGACCACGGTGAGGCCGCCGATATGGGCAAGGGGAAGGCAGGCCAGCCAGCAGTCGACGGAGGGGTCCACGGCCAGCCACCGAGAGGTGGCCACGGCCGAGGCGTGCACGGCATCACCGGTCAGGACCACACCCTTGGGCTCCCCGGTGGTACCGCTGGTCGCCACGACCAGGGCATCGCCCTCCTCGGTGGGTTTGCCACCGCCGGGCAGCGCCCGGGTCCCCTCGGACGAGACCACTCGGGCGGGCTGCAGGACGTCGATCAGCCGATCGATGACCGGGCGGGGGAGCCGAGGGTCGAGGGGGAGTACCGCGTCACCCGACTCCCAGGCCGAGCGCATGGCTTGCACGAAGGCCGGTCCGGGGGGAAGGTCGAGTGCCATCAGCTGAGGCATGCGGTTAGCCTAAGGGATCGTACGAGTGATGACTCTAGGAGTGAATGGTCATATGGTTGATGCGGACGGAGATGGGACGCAGGAGCAGGTCAACCACGCTCCTGCCACCGTGATCAGCGGGCCACCGGTGGACCCCGTGGACCGGTTTCGCCCCGAGCCATTGCCGGCGTGGCGGCGCCAGGGCGACTACCGGGACATCCACTACGACGTGGCCGATGGCATGGCCAAGATCACCATCGCCCGGCCCGAGGTGCGCAACGCATTCCGGCCGCAGACCCTCTTCGAGCTGGCCGAGGCGTTCAACCTGGCCCGGGACGACTCGACCGTCGGAGCCATCATCCTGACCGGCGAGGGGCCCGACGCCTTCTGCTCGGGGGGCGACCAGTCGATCCGGGGGAACGACGGCTACATCGGCGACGATGCCGTGGCCCGGCAGGGCATCGGGCGGTTGAACGTCCTCGACCTCCAGGTGCAGATCCGACGCCTGCCCAAGCCGGTGGTCGCCATGGTCGCCGGCTACGCCATCGGCGGCGGGCACATCCTGCATCTGGTGTGCGACCTCACCATCGCCGCCGACAATGCCCGGTTCGGGCAGACCGGTCCCAAGGTGGGCAGCTTCGACGGGGGCTACGGCTCGAGCCTGCTGGCCCGCACGATCGGGCTGAAGCGGGCCAAGGAAGTGTGGTTCTTGTGCCGGCAGTACGACGCAGCCACTGCTCTCGACTGGGGCCTGGTCAACGAGGTCGTACCCCTCGGCGATCTCGAGCGCGAGACCGTGGCCTGGTGCCGGCAGATGCTCTCGCTCTCACCGATGGCCCTCCGCATGATCAAGGGGGGGTTGCACGCTGCTGATGACGGACTGGCCGGGCTGCAGCAGCTGGCCGGCGACGCCACCATGCTCTTCTACATGAGCGAGGAGGGACAGGAAGGGCGCAACGCCTACCAGCAGCGACGGCAACCTGACTTTTCGCCCTTCCCCCGCCGACCGTGACAGCACCACCGGGTCCAGCGGTCCCGGTTGGAGACTCGGTGAGCGAGCCGGGGCCGATCAAGCGTTGGGTGCTGGGCGCACGGCCGCGTACGCTGCCCGCCGCCGTGGTCCCGGTGCTGGTGGGCACGGCTGTGGCCGCCTGCGGGTACGCCGGTCAGGCCGGTTTCTTCCACCGGGCCAGCACCTCCAGTCCCCTCCACCCCGGCCTGTTGTGGTGGAGGGCGGCCGGCGCGCTGGTCGTGGCCCTGGCCATCCAGATCGGCACCAACTACGCCAACGACTACTCCGACGGCATCCGGGGAACCGACGACGCCCGGGTGGGCCCGCTGCGCCTGGTGGCCAGCGGTCTGGCCTCGCCCGGCAAGGTGAAGAGGGCGGCGTTGGCCGCGTTCGCCGTGGCCGGGGTGGTCGGTCTGGGGCTGGCCGCGGTCACGTCGTGGTGGGTGCTGGCGGTGGGTGCCGCGTGCCTGGCCGCAGGCTGGCTCTACACCGGCGGCCCCCGTCCCTATGGATACGCCGGCTACGGCGAGCTGTTCGTCTTCGTGTTCTTCGGCGTAGTGGCCACGGCCGGATCGGCATTCGTACAGACCGCGCACCTGGCCCTGCTTCCGTTGGTGGTGTCGGTGCCCGTCGGCTTGCTGGCCACCGCGTTGTTGTTGGCCAACAATCTCCGGGACATCGCCTCCGACCGGTTGTCCGGCAAGCGGACCCTGGCCGTGCGCATCGGTCGGCAGTGGGGCGGACGCCTCTACGTCGGCTGCCTGGTGCTCGCCTACGCCGGCGCAGTGGTGGTGGCAGCCTGGCGCCCGTGGTCCCTGCTGGCCCTGGCCACGCTGCCACTGGCCTACCGGCCCATGCAGCTGGTCTTGAACGGGACCGAAGGGCGGGCGCTGCTGCCCGTCCTAGCCGACACGGGGCGCTTGCAGCTGGCCTTCGGATTCCTGTTGGCGGTGGGACTGTGGATCTGAGGAGCACGGCGGTGCGATCTCCGACCCGACCGTCGGGCCGGTCGGCCGCCGGGCCCCTAGCCGCCGGCGGCGAGATGGGCCCGGATGACCGCGGTGACGCCGTCGGGATCCTCCAGGTGGGCCGTGTGGCCGACGCCGGGCACCACGGTGTGGGTGGCGTTGTCGCCGATCGCCTCGGACATGCGTCGGCCGAGGACGGTGAACTTGGGGTCGCCTTCGCCGGTGATGATCAGCACGGGCATCTCGAGGAGCGGGAGCCGCTCCCACAGCGGTTGTTGTGTTCCCGTCCCGGCCAACCGCAGACTCGACGCCAAACCAGCGGTCGTGTTGGACCGCCTCTCGGCCAACCCGGCGACAGCGGCGGGGATGCCGGCAAACAGCGGACGGGCGAGCCACCGCTGCAAGAAGGCGTCGAGCCGCTCCTGGTCGTCGGGACCGGGGCCTGCCTCGAACGGAGGGTCGAGCTCGGAGGCCAGTGCCTCATCGGCCGCCACCCGGTCACGCCGGAGCCGGTCGTCCTCGATCCCGGCCGTGCCGGAGATGAGGATGAGCGAGTGGATCCGGTCCGGCCTCGAGAGGGCGGCGTGGAGGCAAAAGCGCGCCCCCATGGAGTAGCCCAGATAGGTACCCGACCCGCCGACGTCGCTCAACAGCTGTGCTCCGGTGCTGAGATCGGCCTGCACGTCCGACGAGCCCCCGTGACCGGGCAGGTCGACCAAGATCAGCTCGTGGTCTCGAGCCAGGTCTCCGGCCATCGGCCCCCAGGTGGCTCCGGTTTGAGTGAAGCCATGGGCCAGGACCAGGCTCGGTCCGGCGCCCACGGTCTCGGCATGCAGCCGGGCGGCCGGGCGCGGCCGCAGGTGGGTGTCGTGCATGTCGGATCGTTTCATGGAGGGACCTGCCGATGAGCGTACCGACAGGGACCCCCGGCCACGACGACGAACGGCGGCGACGCTTCGGAGACGTGCAGGCCGCCTACGCGGCCACGCTGGTCGACGAGTGGGCCCGGACCGGCATCGAGCACGCCGTCGTGTGCCCGGGATCCCGCTCCACCCCCCTGGCCGTGGCCCTGGCTGCCCACGGGGGCATCAAAGTCCACGTGCGCCTCGATGAGCGATCGGCGGCGTTCGTGGCTTTGGGTCTGGGCATGAGCACCGGCCGGCCGGCCGTCGTCCTCACCACCAGTGGCACGGCCGCGGTCGAGCTGCACCCGGCCGTGGTCGAAGCCGACCTGGGCGGCATCCCCCTGCTGGCCTGCACGGCCGATCGCCCGCCGGAGCTGCACCAGGTCGGGGCGCCCCAGACGATCGACCAGGCCCGCTTGTTCGGCTCGTCGGTCCGGTGGTTCTTCGACCCGGGGGTGGCCGACGAGGCCACCTCGGACACCTGGCGATCCATCGCCTCCCGGGCCGTGGCCGAAGCGATGTCCGGCCCCGGAGGCCCCGGGCCCGTCCACCTGAACCTGGCCTTTCGCGATCCGCTGCTCCCGTCCTCGGTCAGCACGCCGACTGCTCTCCCCGGTCGGCCGGGCGCTGTCCCCTGGCACCGGGCGGGGTCGGGTCCCGGGCCGGCCCCGGATCCGGTCATCGCCGAACTGGCCGACACCGGACGCCGGGGTGTCATCGTGGCCGGGGCCGGTTGTGGTGATGCCGAGGCAGTCCGTGAGCTGAGCGGCGCCCTCGGCTGGCCCATCCTGGCCGACCCGCGCTCGCACGTCCGGGTGGACTCGGCCCAGATCGTCGGAGCCGCCGACGGGATCCTGCGCTCGAGCGCGTTCACCCGGCGTTTCGTGCCCGAGGTGGTCCTCCGTCTCGGCGCTCCGTGGGTGTCGAAGGTGGTGAACGAGTGGTTGGCCGACCTGGGCCGGGCCGGGTCGCCGCAGTTCGTGGTGGACCCGTGGTGGCGCTGGCTCGATCCGGACCGGTTGGCCACCGTCCTCGTGCGAGCCGATCCGACGGCCTTGTGTCGCGCCGTGATGGAACGGGTGGGCCGGCGCGATCCCGACCAGGCCTGGTCGGAGGGATGGCGGGCGGCGGAGGCGGCGGCCCAATCAGCTCTCACCGCCGTGTTGGAGTCGGACCCGAGCAACGGCTGCGACAGCGGGGCGCTGACCGAGCCGGCCCTTTCCGAGTCTGCCCTGGCCCGTCGGCTCTACCGAGCCCTCCCGTCGGAGGCGACCATGGTCGTCTCGTCGTCGATGCCCGTCAGGGATGTCGAGGCCTTCGCCCCGCCCCGCTCCTCGCCCCCGTTCGTGGTCGCCAATCGCGGTGCAAACGGCATCGACGGCGTGGTGTCCACGTCGTTGGGCGTGGCCCTGGGCGGCAGCCGTCCGACGGTGGCGCTGGTCGGCGATCTGGCCTTCCTGCACGACTGTTCGGCCTTGGTCCGGGCGCCTGGTGTCGACGTGCCCTGCACCATCGTGGTGGCCGACAACGGGGGAGGGGGGATCTTCTCCTTCCTGCCTCCGGCCTCGGCCTTGGATGGCTCGACGTTCGAGGATCTCTTCGGCACGCCGCAGGCCAGCGACGTGGCCGCAGTGGCCGGTGGGTTCGGCCTGCCCGTGGCCGATGTAGACGACGTGGACGCGGCCGTGTCGGCGGTCGGGAAATCGATCGCATCCGGTGGGATGTCGGTGGTGCGCGTGCGCCTCCCCGGGCGCGCCGAGAACGTCGACGGTCACCGTCGGGTGAACCAGTCAGTGGTTGCCGCCGTCGACGCGGCAATCAGCGCGCTGACCTGACCGGGTCCGGTCCGCTGCGGCCCGACGCGGTGTGCGGTTCAGGCGTAGCTTCGGCGGTTTAGGCCGGGCTCAACACGGCGTCGGGTCGAACGACGGGTTCTGGCTGGCCAGCCCCGTGGTCGGCGTCGTCCCCGACGAGCTCGGGGCCGCGGTGGCCGGTGTCGTCGTGGGCGTGGACACGGCGGGAACGGCGATGGCGGAGCCGTAGGCATCGATGGGCGGGGTGCTGACCGTGTTGGGCGTGGCGCCCAAGAACGCGGTCAGGGTCTGCTGGGCGAGGGGTTGGTCCACTACTTCCACATCGCTCCCCCCGCTGGTGGTGGCGGGAACGGTGGGAAGGGTGAACGCCTGCAGGTTCGATCCTCCAAAGGCATGGTACCGCTCGACCAGGGAGAAGAGATCGCCTTCGGTCAGCCCGTCGTCCTTGGAGAAGTCGTGGACCATGGATCCGAGCAGGGTGTTCAGCGTCAACGGGTTGTACGTGGACTTGGCCTTGTTCAGCACCGCGGCGATGACGATGTTCTGTCGGGTGATGCGACCGAGGTCGCCGGTGCCATCTTGATGCCAGTAGCCGTTGGTGTAGTACTGGTAATAGCGGGAGCGGGACAGGGCCAGCGCCATCGGTCCGTTCAGCACCTGGCAGCCGGCTGTGGGGATGCTGAGGCCGGAGTTGTTGTTGCCGTTGTCGTCGTCTCGCGCCGGATACGGGAAATTGAGCGAGATGCCCCCGAGGGCCTTGACCGCGTCCTGGACGCCCAAGAAGTTGATGACGATGTAGTGGCTGATGGGAATGCCGAACGTGTTCTCGATGGTCTTGATCAGCCCATCGGGGCCGTTGTTGAAGGCCGAGTTGATCTTGTTGTCGGTGGACAGGCCGGTTCCTGCGGGCAGCCCGGACAGCTGCACGTAGGTGTCGCGGGGAATGGAGAGGGTCCGGGCCGTGCCGGCCTGAGGATCGACGTGGACGATCTTGATGGTGTCGCTGCGCTGGCCAGGCGCCTGCGACGCGGTGCCGAACTGCTGGGCCGAGGACCCGGAGATGCCTGCTCGGGAGTCCGATCCGATCAGCAGGACGTTGTAGGGGGCGCCGTTGGCTGCGGCCACACACGTCGAGCAGGGCTGCGAGCTGACTTGGCTCCACTGGTATTCGTTGTATCCCCATGCCGCCCCGGCCAACACCACGATGAACGCGACGACGACGAGCAACCAGCGCAGGATCTTCGAACCCCGGGTCCGACGGCGACGACCCCGCTTGCGCTGGTCCTTACGGCTGGGGATGTAGACCTGGCCACTGAGGATCGGCCCCGAGAACTCGCTGCCGGGTCGGCCGGGAACACGGCGACCATCGGGTGGTTCGTAAGTGGAAGGGGACACGTTTGACCTGGGGCCTTTACCGGTGAGGGGCCGATCACGTCACCGCCGGCCTCGACGACAAGTTCATGACAGTTTCCCATGGTCAACACGGCAATTACCATCACCCTCGGGTCGATGGCCCCCACATGCCCTGGTGAGACGGTGCCGGCCCGCGGCTCCTAGGCGGTGGCCGGGGCGGCAGCCGGGAGCCATGAGCCGTGGAACCCGAACGGCACCCTGACCGGCAGGTGCACGGTGGCCACCGGAGGGCCGGCGAACGAGGTGGCATCGAGGACGACGAGATCGCTGGCGTCTCTCGAGCGGTCGTACACGACGCTGAGAACCCAGCCCTCATCCTCGCCGTGTCCGTCGGCGCCGCGCACGAACACGGGCTCGCCGGCTTGGCCGTGCTCGCCAGGGTCGAACCTGACCGCCTCGTCCCGTGCGAGGTCGTACTTGACCAACCCGGCAGGGACGTCGGGGCCGGACAGCTGCGCGCAGTACCCAAAACGGTGCTGGCGGCCGGCCACGGTGTCGTCGATCCTGGGGAATTCGACGATCGTGTCGTCGAGCAGGGTCTCGCGGACCCGGCGAGCGCCGGGGTCGATGGTCCAGCGCGCCAGCACCGGTTGGCTCGAGGCGATGGTCTCGCCCGGCTGGGCGTCGAAGGCGGAGTCGTAACGCACCACGTCCATGACCAGCAACTGGCCATCGTCGTACGCGTTCAGGACATGGAAGACGTAGCACGGGTCGATCCCGATCCACTGGATGTCCGAACCGCGCCCACCTCGAGCCAGGATGCCCACCCGGGCCCCCGCCTCCGGCATCCATCGAAAGGGCAGGCCTCGGCCGGTGACGGCCATATCGAGGTCGAACAGCACGGGCAGGTCGAGGAACACCATGCGGGACTCGGTCACTCCGAAGTCGTGCATCATCACCGCCCGAGGGACATCGATCTCCTCGGTCTGGACAAGGGCGCCACCGGCGTCCACGAGGTGCGAGCGTAGGAACGGCGGCCCGAAGACGTCGTACCCGAAGAAGATGAGCGCACCGGTATCGGGATCGACCTTGGGATGGGCGGTCATCGGCGATGACAGCGAGCCGTCGAAGTCGTGGATCCGCGCCCGCTCCAGATCGGGTGAGAGGGCATGGGGAAACCCCGATTCGACGAGGGCCAGCGTGCGGCCGGCATGGCGGATCACGTGGGTGTTGGCCGTGCCGTCGAGGGGTTCGCTCGGGCCCTTCGGTGGCGTGGTGCCGAGCTCGGCAGCGAGCTTTCTGGTCCGCACCCATCGATTGCGGTAGGAGACGGCCTTGCCCCCCTCGAGCTCGATGGCATGGATCATCCCGTCGCCGCTGAACCAGTGGTACTGGCTGTGATCGGCAGGGATGAGCACGGGGTTCGGCCCATTGCGAAGCAGGCGACCCTCGAGGTCCGGAGGGATCACACCCTCCATGTCCAGCTCGTACTCCTCGGTCCGCTCCTCGGTCACCGGAGCAAAGTTGCCATTCAGATAGGGGTTGTCCATGCCAGGCTCGTTCCTCGCTTGGGTCGGTGCACGATCGCAGGCGACGTCCCGAGATCGTACTGGGGGCCTTCGCCGAGGTAGGAACCGATCCCGTCGGCGTGCAGGCCATCGTCGTGAGTGCTTCTTTCGGCGTGGCAGGCTGAGACGATGGCCCAACTTGCCGAGGACCTCCGCTTCAGGGGTCTTGTCCACCAGATGACCGACAGCTCCCTCGAGGCTCGGCTGGACAACGACCACCTCACCGTCTACTCCGGCTTCGACCCCACCGCCGACAGCTTGCACGTCGGTCACCTCCTCCAGATCTGCACGCTCCGGCGCCTGCAGCTGGCAGGTCACCACCCCATCGCGCTGGCCGGCGGGGGGACGGGCTTCATCGGTGACCCCGGGGGGAAATCGACCGAGCGGGCGTTGCTCACCCCCGAGGAGCTGGCTCACAACGTGAAGGGGATCAGGTCCCAGCTCGAGCGTTTTCTCGACTTCGGGCCCGACGCCGGCGACGCTCGGGCCACAGTGGCGGACAACAGCGAGTGGCTGGCCGGCATGGGCCTGTTCGAGTTCCTCCGCGACGTGGGCAAGCACTTCACCGTCAACCAGATGGTGGCCAAGGAGTCGGTGAAGGCTCGCCTGGATCGGGATGGAGAGGGGATCTCTTTCACCGAGTTCAGCTACATGTTGCTGCAGGCCTACGACTTCCTCCGGCTCTTCGACGACCTCGGCTGCCGACTGCAGATCGGCGGCAGCGATCAGTGGGGAAACATCACCATGGGGATCGATCTGGTCCGCAAGCTCCGGCACACAGAGGTGTGGGGGCTCACCTCCCCTTTGGTGCTGAAGGCCGACGGGACCAAATTCGGCAAGTCCGAGACGGAAACGATCTGGCTCGATGCCGCCCGTACCAGCCCGTACCAGCTCTATCAGTTCTTCATCCGTTGCGAGGACAGCGTGGTGGGCTCCTACCTCCGCTACTTCACCTTTCTGCCCCATGACCGCTTGACCGCCCTCGACGCCATGACCGCCGAGCACCCGGAGCGTCGTGAGGGCCAACGGGTCCTGGCCCGAGAGGTGACCACGATGGTCCACGGGGCCGCCGAGATGGAGCGGGCCGAGCGAGCGGCATCGGCCCTCTTCGGAGAGGCCATCGTCGAGCTGGACGAGGCCACGCTGCTCGAAGTGTTCGCCGAGGCCCCGTCCACGTCGGTGGCCCGGACCCAGCTCGAGGGCGACGGGCTGTCGCTGATCGACCTGTTGGTCGAAACGGGATTGGTGCCATCCAAGGGCCGGGCCCGGACGACGATCGAACAGGGCGGGGCCTACGTGAACAACCGCCGCGAGGCCGACGTCAACCGGACCCTCTCGACTACCGACCTACTCGCCGGAGGGTACCTGGTGCTGCGTCGTGGCCGGAAGGACTACCACCTGCTACGAGTCACCTGAGCGGCGGCCCCGGCGGGTCGCGGTCAGGACCGAGACCGGCGCTCTGGGCGAGCAACTGGACCGGGTGCCGCGCCAGCCAAACGCCCCCGGGCACCACCTACACTGGCGGTGTGCCCGCGACATCCGACCCGTCATCCCACGCGTCGCCGGTGAGCCTCACCTCTGGCTTGCCCGACACGGTCCTTCCCCCCGAGCCCGAAGACGCCACGGCTCGCTTGGAACGGGCACTGGAGGAGCCACCCCAACGCCGGCGGGATGCCGTGGCTGATGTGGTGCGCTCCTTTCCGCGATCGCTGAGTGGATGGTCGACCCTCGGATCCCTGGCCGGCGACGACATCGAGGCATACGCCTACTACCGCGTCGGCTACCACCGGGGTCTCGATGCACTGCGGGCCGCGGGATGGCGCGGTTCCGGAACCGTCCGGTGGTCCGAGACCTCCAATCAAGGATTCCTGCGGTGCGTGGACGGCCTCCGAGCCATGGCCGGTGCGATCGGAGAACAGGAGGAAGAGGAGCGCTGCGACATCTTCCTCCGGCAGCTCGACCCGACGTGGCGCCCAGGAAGGACCGGGATCCACGGTTGAGCAGGCGACCGGGCGCCCGATTAGGCCGATTCGCGGCCGTGGGTCTGGTGGCCATCGCCGGGCCGCTGGTGCTGAGCGCCTGTGCCGGGGCGGAACAGAGCGGCACGCCGGCACAGCGGGTCTCCACCTGGGTCTCCGGAGCGGGGGCGGGGCCGTCCATCGGGGCGATCGAGTCAGACAACGCCGTCATCGAAAAGGCCCTGGCCACCCATCGCGCTGCGGGTGTCATCCGGACGGCCTGCTCGTTGTTGGCCAGCGACGCCACCGCCGGAAACAGCAATCTGCCCTCGCCCGACACCCAGCTCACCACCGTTCTGGAGAACGCCTATCAAGTGGAGTACTCGGCCGGGAACAACTGTTACAGCGGCGCCGCCGGGAACGCCTCGCTCCTCCGACGCTCGGCCGACGAGCGTCGTCAGGGCGCAGCGGACCTGGCCCAAGCGGTCCAGCGGATTGCCGCGGTCACGGGAAAGGTCCCGTCCACGACGACCACGACGTCGCCCGGGGGCAACGATGACCCCTTCGATCCCTCCTGATACACGGGGCCGAGGCCTTCGCCCAGGGGTCTCATGAGGGCCCGGTAGGGTCGAGGTCATGCCCTTGCAGCAAGGAATCGTGGGCCCCGTTCCTCCTGATCGTGATCCCGAGGACTACGACCGCCTCCGACGCCGGGTCCTGTGGACGATGCCGGCTGGTCTCTACATCGTGGGGAGCCGCTCGGGCGAACGCCGGAACCTCATGACCTGCAACTGGGTCTCTCAGGTCGCCACCAACCCGAAGTTGGTGGCGACCAGTGTCGAGAGCGACGCGGTGACCGCCGGGCTGATCGCCGAGGGCGGGTCGTTCTCGGTCAGCATCCTCGCCCGGGAAGACCGGGCCATGGTGCGCAAGTTCGTGAAGCCGGTCGAAGACGTGGCCACCGCCGACGGCGTGGCCACCACCATGCAGGGGGTAGAGGTGGCCGAGCTGAGGGACGGTGTACCCGTCGTCGCCTCGAGTGCGGGCTGGCTGTCCTGTGCGGTGCGGCACACACTCGACCTGGGCAGTCACACCTTGTTCGTGGGGGAGGTCGTGGACGCCGGGGGTACAGCCACCGGCCCGGAGGACCATCCCGAGATCCTCAGGATGGAGGACACCCGGATGAACTACGGGGGCTGACCGGCCCCTCGCCCATCCCCGTCGAACTTCGGTCGGCTTGTCGGACTCAGGCGGGTTTCGGGCGGAGGTCGATGCGGAGCACCAACACCCCGTCGTCCAGCGCGGCCTCGGCGTCACCCAGCATGGCGAAGTCCATGAAGTCGGCCTGGGCCTGCTCCTTGAAGCGCTGGCGGTCGGCGCCCTCGATCGGCGGCAGGCCACGGTTCCGGACGGCCTCGGCACGAGATCGGAACCGTGCCAGCATCTCCTGGGGATCGAATTGCTCGGGCACGTGGTCGATCGTAGTGGGGGTCTCACGCGCGCCGTAGCGGAACTGCCCGCACTACACTTGTGACCGAACGGTGAACGACGGGATACCCGGCTGGCCTGGGCTCAGGCCTAGATGTCGCCTCTGGCGGGGGCAAGGAGTTTTTGTGGTGAAGAAGGGACGCCATCGTCGTTTTGAGGAGGCACGCAGCCTGAAGCGGTCCGTCGCGACCGCAAATAGGCGGTGCCCCGAATGCGGCGCTGAACCTGATGACGAGCATGCTTCGTGGTGCCTGGCCACCGAGGACGAGTTCGACGAGATACTCGGCACGGTTCAGAACCCGCCCAACCATACCGAGGACGACCCGCTGGCCGAGTAGGCTCCCGGGCCGACGGGGGTTTTCGAACGACGTCCGGCTTCAGCGGACGCTTCGTCGCCTGACGGTTGGATGCGGTAGTGGCACCGCCGTCGCGCTAGGTGCGAGGCGCGCATCGAGATAGGCCGCCACCATCTTGTAGACCTTCTTCCCGGCCATGGCCTCGAGTTCGGCCTGCATGGCAACGTAGACGGGCTCATGACCCACGAACGCCTCGGGCGCCTCGGTGCACCACCAATGGAACTCCTCACCTCCGCCACCCCAGTGGCGCCGGTCCCACTGTCGGATGACCGAGGTGACGTGGCCGTCGAGTGAGGTCTCATCCTCACGTCGCAAGGGCAGTTGCCAGCAGACGTCGGGCTTCAGCTCGACATGGCTGCGATTCTGGGCCATGGCGGCCAAGTGCAGCGCACAGCCCGGTCCCGCCGGAAACCCGGGCCGATTCAAAAAGATGCACGCGTCCTGCACCAGTCTCGTGCCCAGGTCGCCGTCGGGCAGCTTCTTGACCACTCCCTTTTGCCCCTGTTTGTGGAACTGCCAGATGTCGGGGGTCAACTCGGCCGCGGCGCGCTCGACGTTGCGGGCGTCCTTCTTGCCGGTGAAGTGCGCGCCGTAGGAGCAGCACCCCTGCACCAGCTCCGGCGCCGGACCGGTGAGCACGCCTTGGCATCCGTTGCCGAAGATGCACGTCCATGCGCTGGTGAGGAACGTGACGTCGAACTGCCAGGTCCGTTCCTCCTCGGGATCGCCGAAGCTGACCCACTCGTGGGTATCGGACGGAATCTTCGTGTTCGAGTTGGCCACGCCTTTATGATGACAGGCATGCCTGAGGACCGTGATGACCTGCATCCTGCTTTGGCCATCACGCCTGAGGCCCGTTCCACGGTCATCGAGGCGCTGTCCCGGGAAAAGGGCCACGGCCGGCTCGCCCTGTGGGTCGAGGTGACCGGTGCCGACGACAGTGCCTACACCTACGACACGTACTTCCGGGTCCTGCACGATGCACGTCCCGGTGACGTCGTCCAGCACGACGACGACCTCCCGGTCGTCATCCCACGAGCGAGCATCGACCGGCTGCGCGGGGCCAGGCTCGACGTGGCCACCGATGCGGGTGGAGCGGGTGGACTCATCCTGGTCAATCCGAACACCCCGCGCTCTCGGGCCGAGCAGGGACCGGCGCTCGTCGAGGGGCCGCCGGTTGACTTGGTCAGCCCCCTGGCCCGCCGGGTGTCGGCCGTCCTCGAGTCCGAGGTCAACCCGAGCATCGCCGAGCACGGCGGTCGTGCCGATCTGGTGACCATGGACGGCTCGGTCGTCCACCTTCGGTTGAGCGGCGGTTGCCAGGGGTGCGGGATGGCCAAGGAAACCTTGACCCAGGGCATCGAGGGCATCTTGCGGGAGGCGGTGCCCGAGATCAGCGACATCGTCGACGTCACCAACCACGCCGAGGGGTCCAATCCGTTCTACCAGTCCACGAAGGGGTAGCCGGCGAGGTGCCGCGTAGCCGGTGACCCCCCAGCTCATCGCCGGAGTATCGGTGATCGGACTGGTGATGGGCGGGCTACTCGACCCGTTGGGTCAGCGGCTGGCCGAACGCAGCCTTCACGAGCAGCGCCAGAGGGATGAGGCCGCGGCGGGACCGTCGGCTGGGCTGAGCCAGCCACCCCACTCGCCGGCCCAGCTGACCGAGCCGCCGCGCCTCCTTCCCGCAGGCGTCAGCGGGGTCCGAACCGTCGGCGCCGCGTTGGTCACCGGCATCCTGGCCGGCGCCGGGGCGCACCGGTTCGGTGCGCATCTCGTGCTCGTGCCCTTCACCCTTTTCTTCAGCGTCCTGGTCGTGGTGTCGTCCACCGATCTGTCACACGGTCTGATTCCTCGCCGGCTGGTCTATCCGGCCTTCGTGGGCATCCTGGTCCTCCTGGTCGCCGTCGCCGCGGTCGACGGGGAGTGGCGCCGGCTGATCAACGCCGGCATCGGTGCGGCGGCGAGCTTTGCCGTCTTGTTCGCCATCTGGTGGTTGGCTCCCCGAGGCATCGGCTTCGGGGACGTGCGGCTGTCTGCGCTCATCGGCCTGGCCACCGGGTGGATCGGCCTGCTCGACGTCTACGTCGCCGTCGCCTCCGCGTTCATCCTGGGGCTCGTCATCGGGATCACCATCAGCGCGTTGCGGGGTACCGGGCGCAGGACGAGGATCCCGTTCGCCCCTGCCCTAGCCGCAGGGGCCATCGTGGCTGTGTTGTGGGGCGCACCGATCGTCCAGGCCGTCCTCCATCGGCCGGTCTGAGTAGTGCCGGCCCATGTCCCCTGGTTGCCTGGGCCCGTGGGGCGGTGACCGTGCCGGACACGCGGAAGACGGGGGACAGCCCAAACGGAGGGCTGCGTGCGGAGGGGTCCATGGCTGCCACGAGTAGATTTGCCTGAATGCTGCGCTTCCTGACCGCCGGAGAGTCCCATGGCCGCGCCCTCGTGGTCATCCTAGAGGGCGTGCCTGCCGGGCTCCTGGTCACCGCCGAGGACATCCAGCGGGGGCTCGCTCGCCGCCGGCTGGGGTACGGACGGGGCCCGAGGATGCGGTTCGAGGCCGACGAGGTGACCCTGATCGGTGGGATCCGGCACGGTCGGACGATCGGTTCGCCGGTGGCCATCGAGATCGCCAACACCGAGTGGCCGAAGTGGGAAGACGAAATGTCGCCCGCTCCGGGACTTCCGGGCAAGGTCCTGACCCAACCCCGTCCCGGCCACGCCGACCTCTCGGGCATGCTCAAGTACGGACTGGCCGATGCCCGAGACGTGCTCGAGCGGGCCTCGGCGCGTGAGACGGCCGCCCGGGTGGCGGCGGGAACGGTGGCCAAGTTCCTGTTGGCCCAGATCGGCGTGGACATTCTCAGCCACATCGTGCAACTGGGACAAGCCACGTGCGACTACGACGTTCTACCCGCCATGAGCGACCTCCCTCGGATCGATGCCTCGGCGGTGCGCTGCCTCGATCCTGACGCCGAACTCCGCATGGTGTCCGAGGTCAAGGCGGCGGCCAAAGAGGGTGATTCCCTCGGCGGGGTGGCCGAGGTGGTGGCCTATGGCGTCCCCGTCGGCCTCGGAAGCCACGTGCACTGGGATCGACGACTGGATGCCCTGTTGGCCCAAGCCCTGATGAGCATCCAGGCCATCAAGGCCGTCGAGCTCGGCGAGGGCCTGGCTCTCCCCGGCCTTCGAGGCACGGAGGCACACGACGCCATCCGGATGGCCGGGACCGCCGACGCCGACGGCCGTCTCAGCGGCGGATATGCACGCGACACCCATCGGGCAGGCGGCATCGAGGGTGGGATGTCCACCGGTGCGCCCATCGTGGCCCGGGCGTCGATGAAGCCACTGGCCACCCTCAACCGGCCCTCGCTGGGCACGGTGGACGTCGTGACCAAAGAGTCCACCGTGTCGTTCAAGGAGCGCACCGACGTGACCGCGGTCCCGGCCATGGGCGTGGTGGCCGAGACCATGACGGCGCTGGTCCTGGCGTCCGAGGCGTTGCGGAAGTTCGGGGGCGATTCGGTGGCCGAGTTCGTGCGCAACCGTGACGGCTACCTCGACTCCTTGGGCGAGACCCCCTCGGCGGCGCGGCCGCTCGAAGAACACGATGCCTGAGCGTCTCTTGCTGGTGGGCATGATGGGAGCGGGAAAGACCACCGTCGGGCGACTGCTGGCCGACCGGTTGGGATGGGGTTACCTCGATTCGGATGCCCAGGTGACCCGGACCACCGGGCGAAGCGTGCCCGAGATCTTCTCCGAAGACGGCGAGACCGCCTTCCGGGCCGAGGAGACCAGGGCCCTCACGACGGCGGTGTCCGGCGCCGACCCGATGGTGGTCTCGGTGGCCGGCGGGGCTGTCCTGTCCGAGGCGAACCGAGCGCTGCTGGCCCGATCGGGAATCGTGGTGTGGTTGCGGGCCCGGCCCGAGACATTGACCCGACGGGTGGGCGACGGCGCCGGGCGACCGCTGCTGGGAGACGATCCCGGCGGCGCCCTGGCTGCGCTCTACGAGGTGCGGAGGCCCTTGTACGACTCGGTGGCAGCGGTGACGGTGGACGTCGACGATCTCTCGCCCGAGGCGGTGGCCGACCGGGTGCTGTCCGGCGCCGGGCTGGGCCCCGGCGCGACCGAGTCGGGCGAGCGCCAGGGTCGGCCGTGATCACCATCCCGGTGAAGTTGGGGGAGCGAAGCTACGACGTCGCCGTCGGAGACGGTGCTCGCGAGCTGCTCGCCGACGCCCTCTCGTCGGCCGTCCCGAGCGCGGGTCGGGTGGCGGTGGTGACCCAGGCGGACATCGGCATCGAGGTGGACCCCGGCCTGCCGCGGGAGATCTTCACCGTCCCCGACGGGGAGGGAGCCAAGTCCCTGTCGACGGTCGAGGGCCTGTGCCGCGGGTTCGCCCGGTTCGGCCTCACCCGAGGTGACGCCGTCGTGGCCGTGGGCGGTGGGGTGGTGACCGACCTGGCCGGCTTCGCCGCCGCCAGCTATCACCGGGGCATGGCCTACGTGAATGTGGCCACCACGCTGCTGGCCCAGGTGGACGCAGCGATCGGGGGAAAGACCGGGGTGAACATCCCCGAGGGGAAGAACCTGGTGGGGGCGTTCTGGCAGCCGTCCGCCGTGCTGTGTGACACCGCCACGCTGTCCACCCTGCCCGAACGGGAGTGGGCCAGCGGGCGGGGAGAGATGGCCAAGTACGCCTTCCTGGCTGTCCCCGAAGGCTCCCAACCCGATGCATCCCTGATCGACCTGCCCCTCGATGAGCAGGTGGCGCGGTGCGCCCAGATCAAAGCCGACGTGGTTTCGGCCGACGAGCGGGAGGGGGATCGCCGCATGGTGCTCAACTACGGACACACGCTGGCCCATGCCCTCGAGGCGTCATCGTTCGGACCCAACGGGTCGACCGACTTGCGCCACGGGGAGGCGGTAGCCATCGGGCTGGTGTTCGCGGCCATGCTGGCGAGGCGATTGGACCGCATCGATGACGATCGGGTGGCCCTCCACCGTCGGGTGGTGGGGGCGTTCGACCTCCGTGGCGACCTGCCCGAGGGCGTTGACCCCGAGGCGCTGGTCTCGTACATGGGCCGTGACAAGAAGGCCCATCACGACCTCACCTTCGTGCTCGACGGCCCCCGCGGGGTGGAGCCGGTCAGGGGGATCGACGAGGTCGAGGTGCTGGCTACCCTGGCGGAGATGGCGAGTCGATCATGAGCGACCAGACCCTGATCCTGTTGCTTTCGGGACCCAACCTGAACCTGCTCGGGGATCGGGAGCCGGCCATCTACGGCCATGCCACCCTGGCCGACCACGTGGAGGCGGCCGGCAAGGCGGCGGCGGCGCTGGGCCACGAAGTGGAGCACGTCCAGTCCAATCATGAGGGAGACCTGATCGAGGCCGTCCAGCAGGCTCGTGGCCGGGCGGCGGCGATCGTGGTCAACGCCGGCGCGCTGACGCACACCTCGTGGGCGTTGCACGATGCGCTGGCTGCGTTCGACGGTGTCGTCATCGAGCTGCATCTCTCTAATCCGGCTGCCCGGGAGCCGTTCCGTCATACGTCGGTCGTCGCCCCGGTGGCCGACGGCAGCATCGCCGGATTTGGCGCCCTGGGCTACCCCTTGGC
The DNA here is from genome assembly GCA_963781305.1 of uncultured Acidimicrobiaceae bacterium. Taxonomy (GTDB): domain Bacteria; phylum Actinomycetota; class Acidimicrobiia; order Acidimicrobiales; family RAAP-2; genus DASXMT01. Next base: position 452,551 of record CAWAFL010000001.1, on the reverse strand, counting down.
CATAGAAGCGGTGCACCGGCTGCTGACCGCCAGGACCGGGGGCTCGGTGTGACCGCCGCCTCGTTGTTCGCCGAGGCCCTTCCCCCCCTCGATGTCTCGGGCCGGCTGGAGCGTCTGCGCGAGACCTTTCCCGATGCCGGTATCGACGGACTCCTGGTGACCGCGGCGGCCAACATCCGCTGGTTGACGGGCTTCACCGGCTCGGCAGGCTTGTTGCTGGTGACCCCGCAGAGGGCGGTGCTCACGTCCGACGGTCGCTACCGGACCCAGTCCGAAGAGCAGTTGGCCCAGGCCGGAGTGGCCCAGGCCGTCGACATCGTCATCGGCGGCGCCCAGGCTCAGCGAGACGCCCTGGTGGCTGCATGGGGTGCGACGCCGAACCTCGGGCTCGAGGCCGACAACGTGACGTGGTCAGGCCAGCGAACGTGGGATGAGGTTCTTGGCTCCGAGGTGGCGCTCGTCCCGACGCAGGGGTGCGTCGAAGTGCTTCGACAGGTGAAGGACGCAGGCGAAGTAGCCCGCATGGAACGGGCGGCGGCCATCGCCGACGATGCTCTGGCCTCGGTCACACCGCTGCTCGCCCGAGCCGAAGCCGAGTCGGTCACCGAGGCGTTCGTAGCCGCGGCTCTCGACCACGCCATGCGCACGCGCGGCGCCGAGGACAGCGCGTTCGAGACCATCGTGGCCTCCGGACCGAACTCGGCCAAACCGCATGCCCGACCGAGCGATCGCCAGATCCGGGCCGGCGACCCGGTGGTGATCGACTTCGGAGCCATCTACGAGGGGTATCGCTCGGACATGACCCGGACGTTCTGCGTCGGGGGTGAGCCCACCGGAGAACTGGCCCGGATCTTCTCGGTGGTGGCCGAAAGCCAGCGGGTGGGAGTGGCTGCGGTCGGCCCGGGCGTGGTGACCGGCGACGTCGACCACGCCTGCCGCGAGGTGATCGCCGAGGCGGGCTGGGCCGAGCGTTTTGAGCACGGAACCGGGCATGGCGTTGGCCTCGATATTCACGAGGCGCCGTCGGTCGGCCCAGGAGCAACTGCTATCCTCGCTCCCGGCGTCGTTGCCACCGTGGAGCCCGGGGTCTACCTGGCGGGCGTGGGTGGGGTCAGGATCGAGGACACTCTCGTCGTGGTCGAGGACGGCCGCCGCCCGCTCACCATGTTTCCGAAGGATGTTTCGCTCTGATGGCTGTATCGACCAACGATCTACGCAATGGCATGACCGTCAACTTGCCCGAAGGGTTGTTCTCGGTGGTGGAGTTCCAGCACGTGAAACCGGGCAAGGGCGGCGCCTTCGTCCGCACCAAGCTGAAGAACGTGCGCTCTGGCGCGGTGATCGAGCGGACATACCGAGCTGACGAGAAGCTCGACCAAGCCATCATCGACAAGCGAGAGATGCAGTTTCTCTACCGGGACGGCTCGGACTACGTGTTTATGGACACCAGCACCTACGAGCAGCTCCAAGTGGCGTCCGAGCTGTTGGGTGATGCGGCCAACTACCTGAAAGAGGGAGATGACGCCGTCTTGCAGTTCTACGGTGATGAGATCGTAGGCGTCGATCTCCCTGCTGCCGTGGAGCTCACCGTGGCCGAGACGGAACCGGGCGTCCAGGGCGACCGGGTCTCCGGTGCACGCAAGCCGGCAACCCTGGAGACTGGATTGACCTTGCAGGTTCCCTTGTTCGTCAACCCGGGTGAGAAGATCAAGGTCGACACCCGCTCGGGCGAGTACCTGACCCGAGCCTGAGTCTCGGGCACGCCTCGCTCGGTCCGGCCGGCCCGCAGGCGCGGGTGCCGATCGGGACGGGCTGCGCTGCACGCCGACGCCACCCATGGAATCCGCTCCCCGTCACCAGGCCCGCGAACGGGCAGTGTCCCTCCTCTACGAGGCGGAGCTGAAGAACGAGCCACCGTCGGCTGTAGTAGCCGCCCTGGCCGTGCCTCCCGACGAATTCACAGTGGCTCTACTGGCTGCGGTCGAGGATCAAAAGGCCGAGATCGATGCCATGGTGGGCGACGCGGCCATCGGCTGGGAAGTCGACCGTATGGCCGTCATCGACCGCAATGTCCTCCGGCTGGCGGTGGCCGAGCTGATCTCGTTCCCCGACGTGCCAACCGCCGTCGTCTTGAACGAGGCGGTCGACTTGGCCACCGGGTACTCGACCGACGAGTCGGGCAGCTTCGTCAACGGCATCCTGGCCACCCTGGCCGTTCGCATACGGGGATAGACGCGACCCACGTCGGTGCCCTGCCGAGCCGGCAGCGTCTGCTGGTAACGGGGAGCGTTGCTGGCAACGGGCAGCGTTGCTGGTAAGCCGGTCCCCGTAGGCGGTGGTGCGTTGAGCGGCTGGTGACCGACGAGCCGCCCTAGCCGCCGGCTCCACCGAATCGTCCGGCAAAGCCACCGCCGCCGGCGAAGCCACCGCCGCCGGCTCCGCTGAACCCGGCACCCCCGAAGCCTGCTCCGCCGAAGCCGGTGGTTGACGAGCTGGTGCTGGAGGAGGGGACCGCCTCGGACATATTGGCCAGGATCACCGACGCTCCCTTGTTGATCCCGCCGGTGACCTGGGTGTAGACGCCGCCCACGATGCCCACCGAGATCTTCTTGCGCGCTTCCCGACCCGACTCGGGCACGAACACGTAGGAGTTGTTGCCGACTGTGTGCACGGCTGAGGTGGGGACCGCTCGGGTGTTGTTCACCTCATGGAGAACGACCTGGACCTGAGCGGTCGAACCGGCGGCGATGCCATGGGACCCGCCGGACAGGAGGACGATCAACGGGTAGGTGTAGCTCGAGCTGCTGGCGTCCACCGGCCCCACCCGGCTGACCGTTCCGGCCAACGTGCCGCTTTTCCCGTTCACGGTGACCAGGGCCTGGTCGCCCACTTTGACCTCTGCGGCCTGGGTGCTGGTGAGGGACCCGGTGGCTTGGTAGCTCCCGGAGTTGATGATGGTGATGGCGTCGCTGGTGGAGCCCGCAGTCACCGTTTGGCCGACTGTGAGGGTGACAGCGGCAACGGTGCCGGCGAGAGGACTGGTCAGCTGCGCATCGTTGAGTGACTGCTGTGCCTCGATCAAAGAGGCGGTGGCGGAGTCGATGGCCGCCTGGTCGCTGGCCAACTGCTGAGCGCTGTCGGAGGCCGTCCCGCTGGAGCCGCTCGAACCGGACCCTCCGGTGGTGGCGGTCCCTCCGCTGGTGCCGGTGCCGGTGCCGGTTCGGCTCGTATCGCCCGAGCTACTTGATGACCCTGATCCCGTCCCGCCGGTCGAGCCAGTGCCGCCGGTCGAGCCAGTGCCGCCGGTCGATCCAGCGCCGCCGGTCGATCCAGCGCCGTCGGTCCCTCCCGTCCCGCCGGTCGATCCCGAGGGGCTGGTCGATCCCGAGGGGCTGGTCGAAGCCAGTACCTGAGCCAAGGCCGTCTCGGCGGTGGCCACGGCCTTTTGATCGGTGGCAACTTGCTGTTGTGCGGCCAGCGACTGGCTGAGAGCAGTGGTGCACGCCGTTGGATCGCTGCTTGGTGAGGTGGTAGGGGTAGTCGATGAGGGCGTCGTGGTCGAAGTGGTCGTCCCCGTTCCCGCGCACGCCGACTGAGCCTGGGCGAAGGCCGCCGCCGCCGTGGCTGCATCGGCATCGGCGGTCTGCTGTGCTGCCACCACCGCCTGTTGAGCCTGAGCCAGGGTCGGCCCGGTGCTCGCAGCAGTCAAGAAGGCTGTCGTGGCCACATTGGCGGTGGACGATCCGGTGCCAGTTGAAGACGATCCGCCGCCGCCGGTCGAAGTGCTCGTGCCGGACGACTGCGACGATTCGTCCTCGGCCAACTTGGCCTGGGCCGAGGTGAGGGTGGACTGGGCCGACGACACGTTCTGAGCCAGGGTCGTGGTGTCGAGGGAGGCCAGGGTCTGCCCCGCCGTGACCTGTTGGCCGACGGTCACGTTCACGCCCGACACCGTGCCGGCCACCTGAAAGTCGGCGGTGCCCTGGTTCACCGGATCGGCCGTGCCCGACACGGCGAGCGTCTGGCGAACCGTCGCCGTTGCCACCTCTGCCAGTCGGTAGCCCGTTGCCCCCGATGCTCCGGTGGCCCAAAGGGTCACGCCGGCGACGATTCCGGCCAGGACGAGCGCGCCGAGGCCAAACGTCCACCGTCGCCGGCGGTGGCCAGGACCGGATCGGTCAGCCACCAAAGCCCCCTCTCCCGAACCCGGTGGTGCAGGTCTGGCCTCCCGTTGACGTGATCCGGACGGTCGTGGCGCTGACCGCGCCCGTCGAGTCACTGCTCCCGGCGGCGGTCACGCAGTCGCCGACGGCCAGATTTGTCGAGGCCGCCGCCTGATTCTCGGTGTAGGTCGTCGACGACGTGGTCTTGACCTTGACGGTCGTGGTCTTGGGCGTCGCCGGCTTTTTGTTCGACTTGGCATTCTTGGTGATGCTGGCCGAGGAGAAGCCGGAGATCACCAGGCTGGTCGGCGTGGCCGACTTCACCGTGCCGCTGGCGAACCCGACGTTGCCCGAGCCGCCGAATCCAGGGCGACGACCGCCCGTGGTACCACCAGGTCGGCCCCCGGGGAATCCGCCTGCTGGTCTACCCGACGCGCCGCTCGGACGAGTGCCGCCGCCGAAACCACCGAATCCACCGGCGCCACCGGCGTTGCACTTGCCCGCTGTCGGTTGGCTGATGGTCACCGTCTTGGCCGTGATCGTGCCGTTGGATGAGGAGCCGCTCACCGTTGCGCAGTCGCCGGCCGCCGCCGAGGAGGATGGGACGGAGGCGACCTGGGAGAAGGTGGTGGAGGGCGTCCAGCTGACCGTTACTTGTCCGGTTTGCTGGTTCTGCACCTCCATGGACGAGCCGGTGATGGCCGCCACCGAACCCGAGGTAGGAGGTGAGAACGAGCCGCCGCTTGGCGTTGTGGCTGCGTCTGCGACGCCGGCGAAGGCCAGGCTGGCAGCCAGGGAGACGCCAACAGTGGCTACCAGTACCGACCGACGGCAGAGGGTCTGCGGACATTTCATGGTGTGTTGCTCTCCTTCATTTCCGAAACGAGCTGATTGCATTTCCGAATCGAGCTGATTGGACCAGTTGGGCTCGTTCTCATTCGCTGCGAAGTGCGTCGATGGGGGCCATGCGGGCGGCACGAGACGCGGGGTAGACGCCGAACACCAGGCCGATGGCGATGGCCACCACCAGGGCTCCGACGCTGGCTACGGCAGAGACGGCAATCGGGTAGCCGATGACGTGGGGGAGCAGCGCGGCGCCGACCACGGCGAGGATCGCGCCCAATGCACCTCCGGCGAGCCCCAGCACCGAAGCCTCGAGGAGGAACTGACGACGGATCAGCGGCGGCGTGGCTCCCAATGCCTTTCGGAGGCCGATCTCCCTGATTCGTTCGGTTACCGACACGAGCATGATGTTCATCACGCCGATCCCCCCCACCAGTAACGAGATGGCGGCGATGCCTCCGAGCAGGATGGTCAGGGTGTGATCGACAGAGGTGGCCGTTGTCACCAGCGACGCTTGCGAAGCAATGGTGAAGTCGGCGTCTGAGGCTGCGGTGATCCCGTGGAGGGCCAACAGCTCGGTGTTGGCTTCCTGGTAGGCGGCGGACAGAGTGCTGCTCGAGGTGGACTGGATCAGGATCGAGCTCAGCGCGGTGGAGCCGAATAGCCGCTGCGAGGCGGTGGTCATGGGCACGATGACCTGGTCGTCCTGGTCTGATCCGGTTGAGGACGACGAGGAGCCCACCGAGTTGAGCACCCCGATCACCGTCATGGGGACGCCGTTCACATTGACGGTCTGGCCCACCGGGTCGACCCGGCTGAACAACTCGGCGGCGGTGTCCGACCCCAGAACGGCGACGGCTGTGTGGTCGGTCACGTCCTGGTTGACGATGAACCGACCCTGGGTCACACTTCGGCTCCGCACCGTCTCCCACGAAGGCGTGGTGCCCACAACGGTGGATGTCCAGTTGCTCGACCCGGCGGTGAGTGTCTCCGAGGAGGAGAGGACCGGCGCAACGGCATTGATGTCCGGTGCCACGGTCTTCGACGAAAGCGCTGTGGCATCGGCCTCGGTGAGGGTTGAAGCGGAGCCAAAGCCGCCGCGGATGCCGCTCGACGACGTAGAGCTTCCCGGCGAGATGGTCAGCAAGTTGGTGCCCAATGCATTGATCTGTGAGCTGATCTGATCCTGGGCGCCCTGGCCCAGACCGACGGTCAGGATCACCGCGGCAATGCCGATCATGATGCCGAGCACGGTCAAGCCGGATCGGAGCCGATGGGTTCGGACGGCCTCGAGCCCGGTCCTGAGCGTGTCGAGCCAACTCATGATGCGAGCTCGCTCACTGGGGCTATGAGCCCGTCGCGGATGCGAATGGTGCGTTGGGCGACCCCGGCCACATCGGCATCGTGGGTGATGAGCACGAGCGTCCTTCCCGCCGCGTGCAGCTCATCGAGCAGGGCCATGATGTCATCGGCCGACTTCGAGTCGAGCGCTCCCGTTGGCTCATCCGCCAGGATGAGATCGGGGTCGCTGACCAGGGCCCGGGCGATGGCCACCCGTTGTTGTTGGCCGCCGGACAGCTCGCCGGGACGGTGTTGGACTCGGTCTCCCAGCCCGACGCGTACCAGCGCCTCGATCGCTCGCTCCCGTCGTTCGGCCCGACCCACCCCGGCATACGAGAGGGGCATCTCGACGTTGCGCCAGGCGGTCAGGGAAGGCAGGAGGTTGAACTGCTGGAAGATGAAGCCGATCCGGCGATTGCGCACGGAGGCCAGCGCCAGTTCGTCCATGTGGCTGACGTTCTCGCCGGCCAGCCAATACGTACCGGCACTGGGGACGTCGAGGCAGCCCAGGATGTGCATGAGCGTGGACTTACCCGAGCCCGACGGGCCCATCACTGCGACGTACTCGCCGTTGTCGATGGACAGGCTGACGCCCCGAAGGGCGGCAACGGTAAAGGCGCCCGTTCGGTAGACCTTGGTGACGCCGTCGAGCTCGATGACCGGGGTCTGGTCAACCACCGAAGCCCCCGCCCCCGGCGCCGCCGAACCCGCCCGCTCCGCCCGCCCCGCCTCGGAAGCGGGCTCCCCCGGCGCCGCCGAACCCGCCCGCACCCGTTGTTCCTCCGCCGAAGAGGCTGCGACCCCCTGCGCCGGTCGCACCGTTGAACTTCACCACCTGCTCGAGCACCTTCTCACCGGAGGTGAGCCCGCTGGTGACCTGGGTCTCGCCGGCTGAGCTCACGCCAGTGGTGACGGCTCGGGAGACGTGGTTCCCGTTCTGGACCACGGTGACGGTGGACTGACCCCCCGAATAGGAGATGGCCGCGGTGGGCACCTGGATCACGTTGTTGAGCTGCTCCACGACGATGGAAAGCGTGGCGGTCGATCCGGCATAGATCCCCGTCGGGCTGCCGGTAACGGCGATGGAGACCGGGAAGGTGGCCACCGTCGAGCTCGAGGAGGCGATCAATCCCACCGAGGAGACGGTGCCGTAGACGTTGGTGGTCGACCCGCTGGGGGTGATGACGACCTGGTCTCCTTGCTTGACTTCGCCCACCTGAGTGTCATCCACCGTGGCATTGACGATGAAACTGTTGGTGGAGATGACGACGATCTGCGCGGTCGACGAAGTCGAGGAACCGCTCGACGACGAGGACGATGAGCTGGCCGCGGAGGAACTGGCCAGGCCGCCACCGAGCCCGCCGGCTGATGCGCCGCTGGAGCCGGTCGCGCTCGAGCCGGTCGAGGCAGAACCGGAACCGGAACTGGAACTGGAACTGTTGCTGTTGCTCGATACCTGCTGACCCACGCTCAGGTCGACCGAGGCCACCGTGCCGGCGATGGTGGACGTCAGTGAAGCATTGGCCAGGTTGGTCTGGGCCGTTGTGAGTTGGGACTGCGCAGACGTGACCGATGCTTGGTCCGAAGTGATCTGGCTCGACGAGGCATTGGCTGCCTGATCGCTCGCCAACTTGGCTTGGGCCGCGGTCAGGGACGCTTGGGCTGAATTGGCTGTGGCCTGCAGGGCCGAGGGATCGACGGTGGCCAGCGTCTGGCCGGCGGTCACGGTCTGGCCTGCGCTCACGTTGACACCGGTGACCGTGCCAGAGACGCCGAAGTTCAGGTTGGCCTGCTGGGCCGGTGCGATGGTGCCAGACGTGGCGACCGTCTGTTGCATGGTGCCGGTTGTCACGCTGACCGTTTGGGTCGTGATCTGCAGCCCCGGAGCGGCGGAGCTACTGGTTCCGAGCCAGATGCCAATGCCGGCCCCTACGGCAACCACGACAACGACGGCGGCCACGATGATGTTCCTTCGCCTGAACCACTTCTTCGGTGCGGCGCCGGCCTCACCCTCGACGATCGGGACCTCGGCGGTGACTTGGTCGAGGCTCGCGGGCGGCGGGGCTGACTGGGAACCGCTGGACGTTGTCCCTACTGATTCCGTCCTCACTGATTCTCCTCGTCCTGGACCGGTCGGCACTGCTGGCTTCCCACCGCCGGCACGTGCTCGTGCCCTCTGCAGGAACCCCGCTCAGAGTTGAGCCGAGGATCCTAAGAGCAGCCTCGGATCAACCTGTGAGCCCGCTTAGAAACCTGGCCAGCGGGCACGTTGGCGCCTGAGAAGTCACCACCGGGGCCTCCGACAGAACGCGCCCGGCAAGGCAAGCGGGTATAGTTCGGTTCTGACCGTAAAACGGGTCCCGTGAGGCCCGAACGGACAGGAGGAGCAAGTGGCCGAACGCGAACGCAGTCACACCCGGCCAAGGGGTGCTGTATTCGTTCCTCGTGCTCAGGTCATGTCGGCAGCCGACGTGCACCGAGCTGTGACCCGGATGGCCCACGAGATCGCGGAGCGGAACCGCGGTCTCCATGATCTGGTGCTGATCGGGCTGCAAACGGGAGGGATCGCCATCGCCCGGCGCCTGGCCGAGACCCTCGAGGAGGCCGAGGGGGCAACCATTCCCGTCGGCACCCTGGACGTTGCGTTCTATCGCGACGACATCGGCCTTCGCCCTGTCCTGCCCGAAGCGGTAACGGACATCTCGTTCGATCTGACCGGGACGACCGTGGTCCTGGTCGACGATGTCCTCTTCACCGGTCGTACTATCCGGGCGGCGCTCAACGCCCTGGGCGAGTACGGCCGGGCTCAGGCTGTCCAGCTGGCCGTCATGGTCGACCGTGGACACCGCGAGCTGCCGATCCGCCCCGACTACGTCGGCAAGAACCTCCCAACCCGGCGCGACGAGATGGTCGATGTCACCGAGGACGGCGTGGCCCTGGGCGACGTGGTGTCCCGGTGAAGCACCTGCTCGCCGTCGACGACCTGGGCCGGGACGGAATCGTCGAGGTGCTCCAGCTGGCCGACTCGTTCGTCGAGGTGGCCCAGCGGGCCAATCCGAAGGTGCCGGCCCTCCGGGGCCGGACCGTGGCCACGCTGTTCTTCGAGGACTCCACTCGAACCCGGGTGTCGTTCGAAACGGCGGCGAAACGCCTCTCGGCCGACGTCCTCTCCTTCGCCGCCGGCTCGTCGTCGGTGAAAAAGGGGGAGTCGCTGCGGGACACGGTGGAGACCATCGAGGCCATGGGCATCGATGCGGTCATCGTCCGCCACTCATCCTCCGGGGCCCCGTTCCAAGTGGCCAACTGGGTGACCAACTCGAGTGTGATCAACGCCGGCGACGGGTGGCACGAGCATCCCACCCAGGCGCTCTTGGACCTCTACACCGTCCGCCAGGTCGTGGGGGACGAAAGCATGGACTGCTTCGACGGTCTCCAGGTGGCCATCGTGGGCGACATCCGCCACAGCCGGGTGGCGCGGTCACAGGTCGCCGCGTACAGCGCACTGGGTGCCGAAGTGACCTTGGTGGCTCCGGCCACGCTCTTGCCCCCCTCGCTGGAAGGCTGGCCGATCGCGGGCACCAGTCACGATTTCGATGATGTGCTGGTCAAGGCGGCCGTGGTGTCGCTGCTCCGTGTCCAGGCCGAGAGGGGGAGTGCCGGCTTCGTCCCCAGCCTGCGCGAGTACACCGCCGGGTACGGGCTCACCCAGCGGCGGGCGGCGCTGCTCCGGCCAGAGGCGATGGTTCTCCATCCCGGGCCCATGGTGCGGGGGGTGGAGATCGCCTCGGAGGTCGCCGACCTTGCCTCCGCGCACATGACCCGCCAGGTGAGCAACGGGGTGGCCATACGCATGGCCGTGTTGTTCCTGCTGCTGGGTCAAGGATCGATCGCCGGCATCCGCGGCGGCCGGGCCCATGAGGATCACCCGGTGATGGACCACGAGGACCTGGGTCACGTGCAGGTCGACCACGGGAACATGGGACGCGAGCGAGTGGCCCACGAGGACATGGGCTACGCGCCGCCGGCCCACGAGGACATGGGCCGCGAGCCGGAGGGCCACGAGAACGCGGGGCCGAGCGAAATGAACTACGAGGAGATCGATGGCTGAGCCGACGTTCGTGATCACCGGGGGAACGGTCATCGATGCCACCGGCGAGCGGCGAGCCGATGTCCTCGTGTACGACGGTTTCATCCGGGAGGTAGCCGTTGGGCTCGACGTCCCGCTCGGGGCGACCATGCTCGACGCCGGTGGTTGCGTGGTCGCTCCCGGACTGGTTGACCTCCACACGCACCTCCGTGAGCCCGGGCGAGAGGAGGCGGAGACGGTGGAGACCGGCACTCGCGCCGCCGCCCTCGGGGGCTACACCGCCGTGGTGGCCATGCCCAACACGGAGCCGCCTCTGGACACGGCGGCGGCAGTCCGTCAGGTGCTCGAGCTCGGTCGGTCGGCCTCGGCTGAGGTGGCAGTGGCCGGCGCCATCACCGTCGGTCGATCCGGGGAGCGCCTGGCCCCCATGGCCGAGCTGGCCGACCTGGGCGTCCGTCTGTTCACCGACGACGGCGCCGGGGTCCAGTCAGCTGGCTTGATGCGCAAGGCGTTCGAGTACGCACGGGGTATCGGCGTGACCCTGGCCCAGCACTGCGAGGACGGGTCGTTGGCCTGTGACGGCGCCATGCACGAAGGCGCATGGTCGAGCCGGCTGGGCCTCCCCGGGATGCCGGCGGCGGCCGAAGAAGTAATGGTAGCCAGGGACATCGCCCTGTCCAGGCTCACCGGTGCCCCCGTGCACTTCCTCCACCTGTCCACGGCGGCGTCGATCGATCTCGTGCGGCGAGCCAAGGCGGACGGTCTGGCGGTGACGGCTGAGGCGGCTCCCCACCACTTCACCCTGACCGACGCGGAGACGGCAGGCTACGACCCGGTCTTCAAGGTGAACCCGCCGTTGCGACCGCAATCGGACGTAGACGCCGTCCGGGCCGGCTTGGCCGACGGCACCATCGACGCCATCGCCACCGACCACGCCCCCCATACGCCCGAGACCAAGGACCTGCCGTTCGATCAGGCACCTCCGGGCATGCTCGGCCTGGAGACGGCGCTGGCACTGGCCATCACCCAGCTGGATCTGCCCTTGGCCCGGATCCTCGCCCTCCTCAGTTGGCAGCCGGCGGCCGTTGCCGGGCTGGCCGAGGACCACGGCGGTCCGATCGTCCCCGGTGCTGTGGCCAACCTGTGCGTGATCGATCCCTCCGAGACCTGGACGGTCGACGCCACCGCGCTGGCCAGCCGCAGCCGGAACACGCCGTACGCGGGCCGGACCCTGACCGGGAGGGCACGACACACGGTGCTGCGGGGTACGCCAACGGTGTTCGAGTACGAGGCGCAACGTTGAGCCGAGACAATGAGCCCGAGACAATGAGTCCCAGACAATGAGCACTGACGCGCTGCTGGTCCTGGCCGATGGTCAGGTGTTCGAAGGCGAGGCCATCGGGTCCCAGCCGGCCGATGGCGTGTCCACCGGGGAAGCGGTCTTCAACACCGTCCTCTCCGGGTACCAGGAGGTCCTTACCGATCCGTCCTACGCCGGACAGGTCATCGCCTTCACCTATCCCCACATCGGCAACTACGGGGTCAATCCCACCGATGAGGAGGCGGCCGTCCCGCACTGCAGCGGGATCATCGTGCGCGACCTGTCAGAGCGTCCAAGCAGCTGGCGCTCGGCGGAGGCGCTGGAGCACTTCCTGGTTCGCCACGGCATCCCCGGAGTGACCGGGATCGACACCCGCAGGCTGACCCGTCACCTCCGGGACTCTGGCGCCATGCCCTGCGCGTTCGGCACCGCCACCGAGTCCGATCTCCTGGCTTCGGCCCGGGCTGCGGCGCCCACCGACGGCCAGGACTTCGTCTCGCGGGTCACGACCAAGGAGGCGTACTCGCGAGGCGGCGGCCCCTATCGCGTGGTGGCCTACGACTTCGGCATCAAAGAGACCATGCTTCGTCATCTTGCCGACCTGGCCACGGTGACCGTGGTCCCGGCGTCGACGCCGGCCGACGAGGTGCTCGCCCTCTCGCCGAACGGAGTGTTCTTGTCCAATGGCCCCGGCGACCCCGCCGCCCTGCCTGGCATCAGCACCGAGATTGCCCGGCTGGTGGGCCAGGTTCCGATCTTCGGCATCTGCCTCGGGCACCAGCTGTTGGCCACGGCCCTGGGTGGTTCGACCTTCAAGCTTCCCTTCGGCCACCACGGCGGGAACCACCCCGTGCAGCGCCTGTCCACGGGCCAGGTGGAGATCACGTCCCAGAATCACAACTACGCGGTGGCCGAAGGATCCGTGCCTTCGGCCGACGTCACGCACCTCAATCTCAATGACGGCGTCATCGAGGGCATCCGAAGCCGTGATGCCGCAGCCTTCAGCGTCCAATACCACCCCGAAGCCGGCCCCGGTCCCCACGACGCCCGGTATCTGTTCGACGAGTTCCGCCTGGTGATGGACGAACGGGGGGCGACCTGATGCCCCGCCGTACCGACATCGAGACGATCCTGGTCATCGGGTCGGGGCCGATCGTGATCGGCCAAGCCTGCGAGTTCGACTACTCGGGGACCCAGGCCTGCCGGGTCCTGGCCGAGGAGGGGTTCCGGGTCATCCTGGCCAACTCCAACCCGGCCACGATCATGACCGACCCGTCCATGGCCTACCGCACCTACGTGGAGCCGCTCGAGCCCGACGTGCTGGCCGCCATCATCGAGCGGGAACGTCCCGATGCGCTCCTGCCCACCCTGGGCGGCCAGACGGCGTTGAACCTGACCATGGCCTTGGTGGAGCGCGGCGTCCTGGATCGGTTCGACGTCGAGGTCATCGGGGCCAACGCCGAGGCCATCAGCACGGCCGAAGATCGCGACAAGTTCAAGTCGGCCATGGAGGAGATCGGGCTGGAGGTTCCCCAGTCAGGGTTCGCCCACAGCCTGGACGAGGCCCTGGCCATCGGGGAGTCGATCGGCTATCCGATCATGATCCGCCCCAGCTTCATCCTGGGCGGCGCCGGCACCGGCATCGCCCGGGACCGCCAGCACCTCACCCAGCTGGCCGCCGAAGGGCTCGACGCCAGCCCCGTCTCCGAGGTCCTGGTGGAGCGGTCCATCGCCGGCTGGAAGGAGTACGAGCTCGAGGTCATGCGGGACCACGCCGACAACTGCGTCGTGATCTGCTCGATCGAGAACTTCGATCCCATGGGCGTCCACACCGGTGACTCCATCACCGTGGCGCCGGCACAGACCCTCAGCGATGTCGAGTACCAGACCATGCGGGACGCCGCGTTTGCCTGCATCCGCCGCGTCGGCGTGGAGACGGGGGGATCCAACGTCCAGTTCGCGGTGGACCCCACCGACGGACGGCAGATCGTGATCGAGATGAACCCGCGGGTCTCGCGGTCCTCCGCCCTGGCCTCCAAGGCCACCGGGTTCCCCATCGCCAAGATCGCCGCTCGCCTGGCCGTCGGCTACCGGCTGGACGAGATCACCAACGACATCACCGGCGTGACCCCGGCCTCGTTTGAGCCCACCATCGACTACGTGGTGACCAAGATCCCGCGATGGGCGTTCGAGAAGCTGCCCGGGGCCACCAACGAGCTGGGCACCCGCATGCAGTCGGTGGGCGAGGTCATGGCCATTGGCCGCACCTTCCCCGAGTCACTGCAGAAGGCGGTGCGGTCCTTGGAGCAGGGCCGGACCGGGCTCAACGGCGACCCGGGAGAACAGGCTGTCGACTCGGTGCCCACCACACAGCTGCTGTCCCAGGTGCAAACGGCGACGCCCGAGCGCCTCTTCGAGCTGGAGTCGTTGTTGCGACGGGGGGTGACGGTGGAGGAGGTGGCCGCGGTCACCGGGGTCGATCCGTGGTTCCTGGCCGAGATGGGGAAGATCGTCGACGCCCGGCTGGCCTTGGCCCAGCGAGTGGTTGCCGGGACTGTCCCGTCCGACCTGGACCGGCGGAGCTGGCGTCGCCTGAAGCGGCTGGGGTTCTCCGATGCCCAGCTGGCCTACGTGTTCAACGGCGACGCGGGACCGGGTGGACCGGCGGGAAGCACTGCGGCAAACGGTGGCGCTGCGGCCAAAGGCGCCGAGGCTGAAGGCACCCAACGGGGACCGAAGGCGGTGACCGAAGAGGACATCCGAAGAGCTCGCTTGGACCTCGGGGTGCGCACCACCTTCAAGACGGTCGACACCTGCGGCGCTGAGTTCGAGGCCCACACGCCCTATCACTACGGCACCTATGAGGACGAGGACGAGGTGGTCCCCTCCGATCGGCCCCGGGTGATCATCCTGGGGTCGGGCCCGAACCGGATCGGCCAGGGGATCGAGTTCGACTACTGCTGCGTGCACGCCTCCTTCGCCCTGCAGGCGGCCGGGTACGAGACGATCATGCTCAACTGCAATCCGGAGACGGTGTCGACCGACTATGACACCTCGGACCGGTTGTACTTCGAGCCGCTGACCCCGGAGGACCTGCAGAACGTGCTGGCCGCCGAGCGCGATGCCTCGACCGGGGAGGGCCGGCTGGTCGGGGTGATCGTGAGCCTGGGGGGACAGACGCCGTTGAAGCTGGCCGGATCCCTGCCCCCTGATCTGGTCCTGGGCACGTCGCCCGCCTCCATCGACCTGGCCGAGGACCGCGAGCGGTGGAACGAGCTGTGCGGCCGCCTGGGCATTCCCCAGCCTCCCGGTGGCACCGCAGTGACAGCGGCCGATGCCGTGGCCATCGCCGCAGGCATCGGGTACCCGGTCCTGGTCCGTCCCAGCTACGTGCTCGGCGGCCGGGCCATGGAGATCGTCTACGACGACGATCGGCTGACCCAGGCGGTCAACGACATGGCCGCCTCGCTCAACCGGGAGGGCGGCGTGACCGCCGAACGCCCGGTGTTGGTCGACCGGTTCTTGGAGGACGCCGTCGAGGTGGACGTGGACGCCATCCGCGACGCCACCGGGGCGGTGGTCATCTGCGGGGTGATGGAGCACGTCGAAGAGGCGGGCGTGCACTCGGGGGACTCGGCCTGCGCCCTGCCGCCCCAGACGTTGAGCGCCGGTGTGGTGGCCGTGCTCGAGGACCACGCCCGGGCCATCGCCGAGGCCCTCGATGTCCGGGGGCTGTGCAACGTGCAGTTCGCGGTCAAAGACGACCAGGCCTACGTCATCGAGGCCAACCCCCGGGCCAGCCGCACCGTGCCGTTCGTGGCCAAGGCGACAGGCGTGCCGGTGGCCATGGTGGCCGCCCGGGTGATGGTGGGAGCCACGCTGGCCGAGCTGGCCGACGAGGGCCTGCTGTCGGACCCGGTGGTCGGGCATGTCAGCGTGAAAGAGGCCGTCCTGCCCTTCAACCGGTTTCCCGGGGTCGACACGCTGCTGGGCCCCGAGATGCGGTCCACCGGCGAGGTCATGGGCATCGACCGAACCTTCGGCCTGGCCTTCGCCAAGAGCCAGATCGCGGCGGGGAACCGGTTGCCCACCGAGGGCACGGTGTTCCTCTCCCTGGCCGATCGGGACAAGGCGGCCGGGCTGGATGCCGCCCGCCAGTTCTCCGTCCTGGGCTTCGACCTGGCCGCCACCTCGGGGACGGCCGCAGCGCTCGAGGCGGCTGGGATCCCCGTCTCCACCGTGGTGGCCAAGGTGGGTGACCCCGAGGGCGAAGATGCGGTGGCGCTGATCGCAGGAGGGAAAGTCCAGCTGGTGGTGAACACCCCGCGGGGCCGAGGCCCTCGTGCCGATGGCATCCACATCCGGGCCACCTCGTTGCTGCACCAGGTGCCCTGCCTGACCACGGTGGCCGCGGCCCGGGCGGCCGCCGCCGGGATCGCCGACTGGATCAAGCACCCGCTGTCGGTGCGCTCGCTGCAGGAGTACCTGGCCGGGTGAGCCGGGCTCGGGTGGAGCACGGGGTTCGAGCGGGCGGCGAGCGGGTGGCGTTTGGCCGGGTGGACCGGTGAGTGGGGTTTGGCCGGGTGACTCGGCGAGTGGGGTGGACCGGGCGGCGTGTGGGGTGGACCGGTGAGTGGGCTTGACCGGTGAGTGGGCTTGACCGGGCCCGGCGGGCGTGGCGGGCCGTTTCGGGCACGGACGTGGACCTGACCACCCGAGTCGGCTCGATCACCCTTCCCAATCCGATCATGACTGCGTCAGGCACCGCCGGTCATGCCGACGAGCTCGGGTCCTACTTCCCCCTTCAGGAGCTGGGGGCGATCGTGGTGAAGTCGTTGTCCGTCGATCCGTGGCCGGGCAATCCAGCGCCGCGGGTGCACCAGACCCCGTCGGGCATGTTGAACAGCGTGGGCCTACAGGGACCCGGGATCGCAGCTTGGCTGGCGGACGACCTGCCGGCGCTCGTTGCGTCCCGTGCCCGTGTGGTGGTGAGCATCTGGGGACAGCGGGTGGACGACTTCGCACGAGCAGCCAAGCAGCTGAACGAGGCGATGGCGGTGGTGGCCGAGGCCGGTCAGGTGGAGGCGATTTGGAGGCGGCGGCGGCAGAAGTTGGAGAGCGGTCGGCCGAAGCCGGAGAGGCGGTGGCGGCCGAAGCCGGACGGGCGGTGCCGGCTGAAGTTGGAGAGGCGGTGGCGGCTGAAGCCGGAGAGGCGGTGGCGGCCGAGGCCGGACGGGCGGTGCCGATCATCGCCCTCGAGGTCAACGTGAGCTGCCCCAACGTTGAGGACCGGCGCAAGATGTTCGCCCACTCACCGACGGCCACCGCCGAGGTGCTCAGCGCGGTGAGCGATGCGTGCACACTGCCACTGTGGGCCAAGTTGAGCCCCAATGTGGCCGATCTGGCCGAGATCGCCGGCGCCGCACTCGGTTCCGGGGCCGACGCAATCACCCTGGTGAACACGGTGCTGGGTATGGCCATCGATGTCGAACGCAGCCGTCCCGTCCTCGGCGCAGGCGGCGGCGGTCTTTCGGGAGCCGCCATCCATCCAGTGGCAGTCCGGGCCGTGTACGACTGTCGGGCCGCCTTCCCGGACGCCGCCATCGTGGGAGTCGGGGGAATCATGAGCGGGGTGGACGCTGTAGAGCTGCTCATGGCCGGGGCTAATGCCGTCCAAGTGGGAACGGCGACATTCCGGGATCCGCGAGCGCCCCGGCGGGTGCTCGATGAGTTGACCACCTGGTGTGGAAAACATGGTGTTCGATCAGTGGCCGAACTGCAAGGAGTGGCTCATGAGTGGTGATGCTGGTTCTGGTTCTGGTTCTGGTGCTGGTGCTGGTGCTGGTGCTGGTGCTGGTGCTGGTGCTGGTGCTGGCGCTGGTGCTGGCGCTGGCGCTGGTGCTGGCGCTGGCGCTGGTGCTGGTTTCGGGGCTCGGGTGGCCGAGGCCGTGTCGAAGACCGGGCCGCTCTGTGCCGGGATCGATCCCTCATCCTCGCTGGTCAAGGAGTGGGGGCTACCCGACACCGCCGATGGGTTGCTGGAGTTCGGGATCCGCTGCGTTGATGCGTTTGCCGAGACGGTTCCAGTGGTGAAACCGCAGGTGGCGTTCTTCGAACGGATGGGTGCTGCCGGCATGGGGGCGTTGGAGACGGTGATCCGCCGCGCCCGGGCGGCGGGCCTCCTCGTCATCGCCGATGCGAAACGGGGAGACATCGGCTCGACATCAGCTGCCTATGCCTCAGCGTGGCTCGATCCTTCCAGCCCTCTCGCCTCGGACGCCATGACGGGAGTCGCGTACATGGGTTTGGGCGCCATCCAGCCGATGATCGATATGGCACAGGCCCACGGGAACGGAGTGATCGTCGTGGTGCGGAGCTCGAACCCGGAGGGCCAGACTCTGCAGGCGGCGGCCGACTCCGAGGGCCGATCGATCGCCGACGGGCTCCTGGCCGATATCGCTGCCCGCAACGCGGCGACGCCGGGGGTGATTGGCGCGGTGATTGGGGCGACCCTTCATCCGTCAGAGTTCTCTTTGCCGGAGCTCGGCGGTCCGATCCTGGCACCGGGAGTCGGTGCGCAAGGGGGTACCGCGGCCGACATTGCTGCGCTCTTCAAGGGCTGCCCGTCCGGCTCGATCCTGCCGGGAGTATCGCGCTCGGTGCTCGCCGTGGGTCCGGATGTGGATGCGCTCCGGCGGGCGGCGCTGGCCGTACGGGATGAGATGGCGGAGGCCCTGAGAGGCTGAGGGTCGGGTGCGGCGCTGGCGGGCGCCTGTCCGATCCTGCCGACCGGGTAGGCCGACCGGGCCTGCGCCGCCTTTGGTTGGTCTCGCCAGCATCTTTCAAGTGTTGTCGCACCCTCCTGGCATCATTGGACACATGAGTTCGGTGGACAACAAGGAGCGATCGGGCGCCGGGGCTTGGCGCTGCGGCCGGGGCTGGCGCTGCGGCCGGGGCTGGCGCTGCGGCCGGGGCTGGCGCTGCGGCCGATGACGTGCGCCTCGGTGCCCTGTTCGACCAGGCCAGTGCCTCGCTCCATCAAGCCGTGGATGCCTTGGAGCCCGAGTGTCTCTCCGGTGCTGATGCGAAGGATCTGTACGCGTCGGTGGTCGAGGTCCTCCGGTTGGCCACCGCAGCCAAGCTCGCCCTTGCCACCCGGATCGAGTCCTCGGGCATCTGGAAGCAGTCCGGCCACAGAAACGCTGCCACTCTGATCGCAGAGACCGAAGGGGTGGGGGTGGGACACGCCCGCTCCACCTTGGAGACGGGGAGGGCCCTGGTCGACGCCCCGAAGACGGCAGAGGCCCTCCGGGACGGGAAGCTGTCCGAGCCCCAGGTGAAAGAGCTGGCCGGGGCGGTGGCTGTTGACCCCGGTCACGAATCCGAGCTGGTCGACGCGGCCGAGTCGGGCGAGCCCATGGCCGCCCTGAAGGACCGCTGTCGGCGGACCAAGGCCCGAGCAGCCGGTGCCCATCCGGATCGCACCCTGGCCGCCATCCACGCCGATCGGCACCTGCGACACTGGATCGACGAGGAGGGGGCCTTTTGCCTCCACGGTCGCTTCACCCCCGACCGGGGGGCCCAGCTGGCCTCGGTCCTCGACAAGGCCACCACCGACTGTTTCGACCGGGCCAGGAAACTGGGCGAGCGAGAGCCCCGGGCCGCCTACGCGGCCGACGCTCTGGTCGAGCTGTTGTGTGGGGACTCCCCCCACAAGGGAAGACCCCGAACCGTGGTGAATGTCCGGGTGGACCACGAGGCCCTGATCAACAGACAGGCCAGCGGGAACCAGGTCGCAGCCATCGACGGGATCGGCGAGGTCCCCCTCTCCACCATCGAGTCCTTGTTGCCCGATTCCTTCTTGAAGGTGCTCTTCTACGACGCAGAGGAGCTGACCAAGATCTCCCACCCCGGGCGCACCCTCCCCGAAAAGCTCAAAACGGCCCTCGACAACGAGTACCCGACGTGTGTGGTCCCCGGCTGTGGCGCCACCCGGTTCTTGGAGGCCGACCACATCCAAACCGTCCTCGACCACGGTCCCACCCAGTTCAACAACCTGGTCCACCTCTGCCACTTCCATCACGGGCTGAAGACCAACGCCGGCTATGTCGTCTACCGAGACCACAAGGGCACCTGGCACTTCGACCCCCCGCCACGCTTCGGAGAAGAACCCGACCTCGGGGGCGAACCCGGCGGGGGGCTCTACGACCTGATCGGTGAGGGCGGCCACCCACCGAGCCCGAACGAGACCGATCCGACCATTGGGTCGGGATCGGGGGCCGACCCGCCGGGACCACCCTCCAAACGCCGGACCGGACGACGCAAGAAGCAGGGGTCACGAGGCAGGTCCACATCAGGGAACGATGCCGACCCGGGTGAGTCGCCGCCTCTGTTCGAGCTGGGCGAGTAGCGCGATCAGCTAAGTCGACGAAGCTGCATGCCAGATCAACGAGGTGATCAGTCGAAATCCGGTGACCTGGTCGCGTCGAATTCCCGGCAGGCCGGGATGAAATACCCGCTCAGGCTGGGATGTCGCGAACCGGCGGCTTGGTGACCTTGCCGGATCGAATGCAGGACGTGCACACGTGTAGTCGACGGGGGGACCCGTCGACGAGGGCACGAACTCGCTGAATGTTCGGATTCCACCGACGCTTGGTACGACGATGGGAGTGACTGATGCTCATACCGAACGACGGCTTCTTGCCGCAGACCTCACACACCGCTGCCATGACGCGTCGACTTCCTTCCAAATCCTGTGGGAACGGCGATAAGGTTAGCATCCTGCACATGGGGGCCTTGGAGACGCTCAGCGCATCGGACCTTCGAAGGTCGATCAGCGCCTATCGCGATGCCCTTCGTGCCCATCAGGAAGTCATCAATCGCCTCAACGTCTACCCGGTGCCCGACGGCGACACGGGAACCAATATGGCATTGACCCTGGAAACTGTGGTTGCCGACCTGGCTGAGCTCTGGGGCGACTCGACGGACGATGGGCTGGGCGATCCCCGCGCCGACGCCGACCTGCCTGATCTCTCGACCACATGCAAGGTCATCGCCCACGGCTCCCTGATGGGTGCCCGGGGAAACTCAGGGGTGATCCTGTCCCAGCTCCTCCGGGGCATCACCGATGAGCTCGGCGGCCTACCCGGGAAGGCCGGCCCCATTGAGGTAGCCCGAGCGCTGACCACCGCCAGTGAGCTGGCTCGTCAGGCTGTTATGCGACCGGTCGAAGGGACGATTCTCACCGTCGCCGCTTGCGCGAGCGAGGGGGCGACCGCCGCGGCAGAACAAGGGAAGTCGCTGCTCGACGTGCTCGACGCCGCCCGTTCGGCCGCGGCTGACGCGCTGGCTCGGACACCGGAGCTGTTGCCCGTGCTGGCCCAGGCCGGAGTGGTCGACGCCGGGGGAACGGGCTACCTCCTCCTCTTCGACGCACTGCTCTTTGTGGTGGACGGTCGACCTCTTCCCGAGCCACCTGAGCTCTCCGACAATTTCGATACGGCCATCGCAGCGACCCACGGAGCGGACGGTGAATCAGCCGAGGAAATCCAGGCGGCCGTGTTGGCCGGCTTGCGGTACGAGGTGATGTACCTCCTTGAAGCGCCCGATGAGACCATCCCATCGTTCAAGGAGGTATGGGCCGGCATCGGGGATTCCATCGTCGTGGTGGGTGGCGACGGCCTTTGGAATTGTCACATCCACACCGATGACATCGGCGCCGCAGTGGAGGCTGCGCTCGATGCCGGACGCCCCCGGAAGATCCGGGTCACCGATCTGCTCGAGCAGATGGAGGAGGAACGGTGGGTTCGCGAGGGGGCGGACAATGCCGCGTGGGGTCCTTCGGACGTGCCGCCGGGCCCTGCACCCACCACCGGGGCAGTCGCCGTGGCAACCGGTGTCGGGATCGGGCGGATCTTCCGCTCATTGGGCGTGCACCGATTGATCGCCGGCGGCCAGTCGATGAACCCGTCCACGGCGCAGATCCTCGAGGCAGTAGAGGCCCTCGGGTCAGACGAAGTGGTCATCTTGCCGAACAACAAGAACATCCGCCCGGTGGCAGAGAGCGTCGACGCCCTCACGTCGAAGACGGTTCGGGTGATCCCCACCAACAACATCGCCGAAGGGTTCGCCGCTCTGTTGGCCTACGACCCCGAATCCCACGTCGACGCCAATGCGTTGGCGATGGAGGCGTCTGCCGAGCGGGTGGTGGCCGGCGAGGTGACCCAGGCGGTGCGCGACTCCGAAAGTGATGTCGGCCACGTCAAGGTAAACGACTGGCTCGGGCTGTCGAGACGAGGGATCGAGGCAGTGGCCGACACCATGTCGGCTGCGGCGTGTTCACTCCTGGACGCCCTGGTCACCGACGAACACGAACTGGTCACCATCATCGAGGGTGAAGGGTCCGGCGCTGCCGACACCCGACGGATCACCGAGTGGCTCCGCGACAATCGCCCAGGTGTCGAAGCGGAGGTTCATCAGGGCGGCCAGCCTCTGTACCCCTACCTCTTCTCCATCGAGTGACCAAACCGGTGGCCTCATCGTCCGGCAAGGGAGCCGGACCGGCGAAAGCTGGCGGAGCCGGAGCGGCGAAAGCTGGCGGAGCCGGAGCGGCGAAAGCTGGCGGAGCCGGAGCGGCGAAGAGGCGCGGTGCCGGAGCCGCGAAAGCTGGGGGAGACGGACCGGTGAAAGTCGGCGGCACCGGCGGGACTGGCGGCACTGGCGGGGCGAAGACAGGGGGCGCCGCCAGGGCCGGGGCTGGAAGGGCCGGCGCGACCGGGTCGGGCACCGCAAGCATTCCCGGGCGGAAGCTGCGCCAGCTCGATGACCTCCCCGTCACCGTCTTGGACAAAGTCGGGACGGCATCGGCCAGGGAGCTGGCCGAGTTGGGGATCGAGACCGTTTTCGATCTGCTCACGTACTACCCCCGGCGCTACATCGACGGGACTCGGCTGGCGCCCCTGAGCGAGCTGGCCGAAGGTGAGAGGGCGTCGGTCCTGGCCACGGTGCGCCGAGTCAATCGACCCCCCTCCGGCCGCTATCGACGCGGTCCCACCCGAGTGGAGCTCGACATCACCGACGGCACAGGTGGCTCCAAGGTGGTGTTCTTCAACCAGGCCTGGCGGGCCAAGCAGCTCCCTGTCGGCACACTGGCGTTGTTCTTCGGAAAGCTGGGGACCTATCGCGACAGCCGCCAAATGGTGAACCCGACGGTCGAGGTGGTCCGGGCCGCGGGCGGGGTCGACGACGATGAGGACGAAGCCGACGGTGGTGGCCGCGACGGCACCGACAACGGCAGTGCGACTGGACGGATCTATCCCGTCTACCCCCTGTCCGAGAAGGCCGACCTCACGTCGACTCGCATCACCAAGTTCTTGGGCGAGGCACTCAAGCGGGCTGGGACCTTTGCCGAACCGCTTCCTGCTCGCTGGCGGAGCCGATTCAAGCTCATCGACCGAACCCGGGCGTTTCACGACATCCATCAACCGGCCTCGATGGCCGAGCGCGAACCGGCCAGGCGGCGGCTGGCGTTCGACGAGCTGTTCCGCCTTCAGCTGGCCCTGGTCCTGCGCCAGCGCCGACTCGAGTCCGACGCCCGCGGCATTCGCCATGTCCTCGACGGCCCCGGAGGTCAGCCGTCGCTGCTGGATCAGTTCCTCGACAACTTGCCGTTTGAACCAACGGGGGCACAGCGCGCCGCCATTGCCGCCATGGCCAAGGACCTGGCCGGCCCGCTCCCCATGCACCGGCTGCTCCAAGGAGACGTGGGCGCGGGCAAGACGGTGGTGGCCGTGGCCACGCTGCTGGTGGCCGTGCAGGGAGGCCATCAGGGTGCCCTGATGGCGCCGACCGAGGTCTTGGCCGAGCAGCATTTCTTCGGGGTCCGATCCCTGCTCGACGGTCTGTCCGTTCCTGACCCGACCACGCTGGAGGGGAGCCGACCGCTCCGGGTCGCCCTGTTGACGTCCAAGACGCCGGCGGCGGAGCGGACCCGCTTGCACCAGGGTCTCGTCGACGGTGGAGTCGACCTGTTGATCGGCACCCATGCGCTGTTGACCGATGAGGTCCGGTTCCATTCGCTTGGGGCCGTGGTCATCGACGAACAGCACCGATTCGGCGTGGAGCAGCGCGCCGCGCTCAAAGCCAAGGGCCGCGGTGACGACGGGCTGGGAGCCGATCCCGATCTGCTTGTGATGACAGCGACGCCTATTCCCCGCACCGCGGCCATGGTCGTCTTCGGCGACCTGGACATGACGACCATCGACGAGCTTCCCCCCGGACGTACGCCGATCACCACACTGTGGGCTCGGACGGCAATGGACGAGGAGGCGGCCTGGGAGAGGGTGCGGACCGAGGTGGCCGCCGGGCATCGCGCCTTCGTGGTGTGCCCCCTGGTTGAGGGCTCGGAACGGGTCGAGGCCGCCTCGGTCACCGAGGAGGCCGTCCGGCTGCAGGCCGAGGAGCTGAAGGGCCTGCGCATCGGGTTGTTGCACGGTCAGCTGCGTCCGAGCGAGAAGGAATCGGTCATGGCCGACTTTCGATCCGGCGCACTCGACGTGCTGGTCGCCACCACGGTCATCGAGGTCGGTGTGGACGTGCCCGAGGCCACCGTGATGGTCATCGAGGATGCCGACCGGTTCGGGATCGCCCAACTCCACCAGCTGCGGGGCCGGGTCGGGCGGGGGAGCGACCCGTCCTGGTGCTACCTGCTGTCCGAAAGTGAGGCGCCCGAGGCGGAGGCGCGCCTGGGGGCCATGGAGCGAACGACGGATGGTTTCGAGCTGGCCGATGTGGACCTCGAGCTCCGGGGCGAGGGCACGATCCTGGGGGCCAGGCAGAAGGGTCGAAGCGACCTCAAGTTGGCGTCCCTCCTGAGGGACCGGGACCTCGTAGACCAGGCCCGTGAGGTGGCCGTCTCCATCGTGGCCGACGACCCGTTGTTGGGGACCCATCACCTACTGGAAGAGGAACTGCGGCTGTTCATCGACGACGACGAGGCCGAGTTCCTGTTCAAGAGCTGACAGCAGGACCTGGCGGGACCGCCGGGATGGGCACTGCGCTTCGACCGGCCCCGAGCGCCAGGGTGGCCGGCCGGAGCACTGGGCTTTGACGGGCCCGGAGCGCCGGCTGACCAGTGGCAGGTTCGCCTGGCCCCGTCGGCAACCTGAGCAGATCGAGCCGCGGCAGGATGAGCACGGCCCCGCCGGTAGTCTGGGAAGGTGCGTGTTATCAGTGGTGAGCTGCGAGGACGGCGCCTCCATGCTCCGCCGTCGCCTACCGTGCGGCCCACCTCCGATCGGGTGCGTGAGGCCATATTCGACATCCTGTTCAGCTTGGGAGGCGTCGAGGGCCTCATGGTGGCCGACCTGTTCGCCGGGTCCGGTGGGCTGGGCATCGAGGCTCTGTCGCGTGGGGCGGCCTCGGTCACCTTCGTGGACAGCGACCAGGCATCGATGTCGTGCATCCGGGAGAATTTGACCTCGGTGGGGATGGGTGACGCCGAGAGGGATGGGGATGCCACGCTCGTGCGTGCCGATGTGACCGATTGGGTATCGACCACCGCGTCTCGCTATGACCTGATCTTGTGCGATCCCCCCTACACATTCGAGGGATGGCCCGAACTGGTCGGGCAGCTTCCCGCCAATCTCGCCATCTTGGAGTCGGGTTCGGAAATTGTCCCGCCAGAGGGGTGGAGAGTCATCAAAACCAGGCGGTATGGCAGTACGCTCGTAACAGTGACCCGGCCGGATCGGGTCACGGAGAAAGGTGTTTTGTGAGGATCGCGCTCATTCCAGGATCGTTCGACCCCGTCCACAACGGTCACCTCGAGGTGATTGAGCGGGCGGCTCGTCTCTTCGACGAGGTTGTCGTGGCCGCACTCCGCAATCCGCAGAAGAGCCAGGTGCTTTTCGACCTCGAGGAGCGCAAGGAGATGCTCGAGGAGTCGATGACCCATCTGGCCAACGTGCGGATCGTGTCGGTGTCCGGCCTGGTGGTGAACGTGGCCCGCGACGTCGGCGCCACCGCCATCGTGAAGGGCCTCCGAGCCGTCTCGGACTTCGAGAACGAGTTGCAGATGGCCCAGATGAACAAGGAGCTGTCCGGGGTGGAGACTCTGTTCATCCCCACCAGCTCCGCCCACTCGTTCATCGCGTCGCGGCTCTTGCGGGAGGTGGCCCGCTTTGGCGGCGATGTGAATGCCTTCGTACCCAAGGTGGTAGCCCTCCGGCTCCAAGAGAAGTTCGCTGGTGAGTGAGTTGTTCGAGGACCTCGACCAGCAGCGGGCGGCCGGCGAGGAGCGGGACGCGGAAACCCTGGTTCGCCACGCCCTCGATCTCGTCGTCAACGCGAAGCAGATGCCCCTGTCCGCCTCGGTACTCATCTCCAAAGAAGAGGTGGCCGAGCTCCTGCAGGGTGCCCTGCAGCAGATGCCCGACGAGCTCCGCCAGGCCCGCTGGTTGCTGAAGGAGCGAGAGGACTTCATCGCCGAGAAGTCCCGCGAGGCCGACGTTCTGTTGGAAGAGGTCCGGGTCCAGGCCGAGCGGATGGTCCAGCGCACCGAGATCGTGCGTCAGGCCAATCACGTGGCCCAGCGCATCCTGGACGACGCCAACGAGGAGGCCCGGCGCCTCCGCCACGAGGTGGAGGACTACGCCGATCAGAAGCTGGCCAGCTTCGAGATCGTCCTGGACCGGACCCTGAAGACCGTTCGGGCCGGTCGCGAGAAGCTTCAGGTTTCCCCGATTCCTCCCGTGGAGATCGGTGAGCAAGGAGATACGTCGCTGGCATCCCCTCTCGCTTCAACCGGGGAGCCCGGTGCTCTCGGCACCGCCGACCGGTCCGGTGCCGGTGTCGGCTCGGTGGAGGACCCCGACGGGTTCTTCGATCAGGACCTCGACTGAGCGGGGTGGAATCGGTGCGATCTGCGCCCCATCGTCACCCTGTCGCAACGGCTTCGATCTCCGTTGGCTCAGCCGGGTCTGCCACCAAGGCAGGGAGAAGCCAGGATCGGTCCAAGGACAGGCCGTTCATCGTCCCGGCGTCCAAGCTCCGCCGGGTGGCTGGAACAGTCAGGCAGGAGCGCCGTCAGGGTCCGATCGAGGACCTGGCCACCATGGGATCGGCGGTTCCCGAGGGCGCTGACGTCAGCGTCGAGGTCACCCTGTCCTCATATCCCGGAGGGGTGATGGCGTCGGGCTCGGTCGAGGCGCCGTGGACCGGTGAGTGCCGCCGCTGCGGCGGCCCGGTGGGTGGGGAGGTCCGCGCCTCGGTGCGGGAGCGGTATGTCCCAGACGGCGACACCGAGGGTGACGACGAGGCCTATCCGCTGGCTGACGACGAGCTCGATTTGGAGCCCCTGGCCAGGGATGCCGTACTGCTCGAGCTCCCGCTGGCGCCGCTGTGCGCCGACGACTGCCTCGGCCTCTGTCCCCAGTGCGGGGTCAACCTGAACGAGGAGACGTGCACGTGCCAGCAGCCCGTCGACCCGAGGTGGTCGGCGCTCGATGCCCTGCGTGACGAGGGGTCGGCCGGAGAGGCGTAGAATACCGCTCCTATGGCCGTCCCCAAGAAGAAGACCTCCAAGTCGAAGAGTCGCAGCCGCCGAGCATCGAACTGGGTGTTGCGTGCCCCGGCGCGCTCGGTGTGCCCGCAGTGCGCGCACGCCAAGCTTCCCCATGTCGTATGCCCTAATTGTGGGTGGTACAAGGGTCGCCAGGCGATCGAAGTCGACTAGTGGCTCGTGGCGGCGAGCGACCAACCGGTGAAGCGTTCGCAGCCCTCCCGGTAGCGGTCGACGCCATGGGGGGCGATCGTGCCCCCGGCGAGATCATCGCCGGCGCCCGGCGCGTGTTCGAGGAGTCCGGCATATCCGTTCTCCTGGTTGGCCAGCCCGAAGCCATGGTGGATACCGGCGGTGTGGCTGAGCTACATGCCTCCGAGGTCATCGGCATGGACGACGACCCCGGCCAAGGAGTTCGCCGCAAGAAGGACTCCTCGCTGGTGCGGGCGGCTGAAGCCGTGCGGGACGGCCAGGCCATGGCCATGGTGTCCGCCGGCAATACCGGGGCCACGATGGCCTCCGCCCTCTTGCGGATGGGGAGGCTGCCTGGGGTGATCCGCCCGGCGATCGCCACCCCCATTCCCAATCCGGGAACCGACCGGTCGCCCAGTGTTTTGCTCGACTCCGGGGCCAACGCCGAGTGCAGTCCACAGATGCTGGTGCAATTCGCCCAGATGGGGGCGGCGTTTGTCACCGAGCGCTACGGCGTCAAGATGCCGACGGTGGCTCTGCTTTCGATCGGTGAGGAGAAGTCGAAGGGAACCCCCCTGGAGAAGGACACCCACGCGCTTCTGAGCGCTGGTGCGGGTGGTCCTGGCTTGGAGTTCATCGGCAACGTCGAAGGTCGGGACTTCTTCCATGGCGTGGCCGACGTGATCGTCACCGACGGCTTCACCGGAAATGTCGCCCTGAAGACGATGGAGGGCTCGATGAAGTTCCTCATCGGAGCCCTCACCGAGATCCTGGCCCGACCCGATGTGAAAGAAGCAGCGGATGTCCTTTACCCACATCTGTTGCCGTTGGCCGGGGAGTTGGATCCGGAGGGCACCGGGGGGGCCATGCTGCTGGGGGTGAACGGGGTCTGTGTCATCAGCCACGGATCGTCTTCGGCGCTGGCCATGGTCAATGCGATCACCGTCGCCCACGACCTGGCTGTGGCCGGCCTGGTGGAACACGTGGCCGCCTCGGTGACCGAGGTGCCGCCCCAAGGCTGACTTCAGGGCTCCACAGACCAACTCGCAGCGCAGCTGCTTTTACCTTTTACCGGTCGAGCAGGTCCTCCGGCGACCGCTGGGCCGGTGCGCGCCGGTCTTGGGCTAACCGCCGAGCACGTCGCGGGCTACCGGTCGAGCAGATCCCGGGCGATGTGGGTGACCTGGATCTCATCGGTCCCGGCGTAGATCTGGAAGACCTTGGCGTCGCGAGCGAGCTGTTCCACCCGGAACTCGGACATGTAGCCGTTGCCGCCGAAAAGCTGCACGGCCTCCATCGCCACCTCGGAGGCCGACTGGGCCGAGTACAGCTTCATGGCCGACGCCTCGGCCAGAGACAGGCTCTTCCCGGCCGCTGACATCTCGATGTGGCGGAAGACGAGGTTCTGCACGTTGAGTCGGGCCACCTCCATCTTGGCCAGCTTCAGCTGGATGAGCTGACGATCGCCGATCCTGGTGCCCCAGAGCTTCCGGTCTCTGGCGTAGGCCACCGACAGCTTCAGGCACTCTTCGATCAGACCCAGGGACATGGCGGCCACACCGGCTCGTTCCTGGGCGAAGTTGTCCTTGGCCGACTCGCGGCCGCCCCCATTGCCCTCGTCCTCGGTTTCGCCCAGCAGGTGGTCCTTGTGGACGCGGACATCGGAGAGGAAGAGCTCGCCAGTAGGGGAGGAGTGCAGACCCATCTTGCGGAAGGCCTTTGACTGCTCCAAACCCGGCGTCCCCCTGTCCAGGACAAACGTGAGTACTTTGCGGTCCCGGAGCGGGGTGTCGCTTCCATCGTCGAGCTTGGCGTAAAAGACGATGGTGTCAGCGAATGGGCCGTTGGTGATGAAGGTCTTGTTTCCGTTGAGGATGTACTCGTCACCGTCCCGGCGGGCCGACGACTTCATGCCTCCGAGGGCATCGGATCCCGAGTCGGGTTCGGTGATGGCCCAGGCGCCGATCTTGTCCAGCGTCAGGAGGTCGAGGCCCCACCGCTCCATCTGCGCCGGAGTGCCCCGCTTCATGACCGTGCCCGCGGCCAGCCCCACGCTTACACCCATGGCTGTGACGATGCCCGGGCAGTAGTGGCACAGCTCGATGATGGGGATCAGGGCCAAGGCCGCGGATCCACCGTCTCCCCGGTTGGTCTCGTCGGCCTTGCTGACGCTGTCGCTCCCATCGCCTGAGCGTGCCGAGTCCTCGCTGGGCGACTTTCGTTCGAGCTGCCTTTTGAACCGGTCCCGGGCCATCTGGTCCATTCCGAAGGTGGCGTACAGCTTGCGCATCACGTCATAGGGCGGCAGGTCGCCGTGCTCGAGGGCGTCGATGTTCGGTACGACCTCGGACTGGACGAACCGCCGCACGGCATCTCGGATTGCCAGCTGTTCCTCGGACCATTCGAACACGGTGGACCTCCTAGAGCCCCTGGTGGCACCATTCCCAGATCTTTGGTGGACGCCATGCCGCCGCCGGGCCGGATTCAAGGCTAACCGCCGGGGACGTACAGTCGTCACGTGCAAATCCGGAGACGAGGGGGACACCCCGAGCAGACACCGTTCGAACGGTGGGGCGGAGCGCAGTTTTTCGTCGACCTCGTCGATCGCTTTTACGCCGAGGTGGTGGACGACCCCGTGCTGGCCCACATGTACCCCGAGGACGTGACCGAGTCCAAGGAGCATCTTGCCCTGTTCCTGATGCAGTACTGGGGTGGGCCGACCACGTACAACGAGCAGCGGGGCGCCCCCCGCCTGCGGATGCGGCACGTGCCCTTCGTCATCGGGCAGCGGGAAGCCGAAGCCTGGCTGCGGCACATGACTTCGTCCGTCCGGGCTGCCGGCATGCAGGCCGACGACGAGCAGCAATTGCTCGAGTACCTGGCCATGGCCGCCGGCAGCTTGGTCAACGCTCGGACGTAGTCCGGTGGCCAGTCGGGCGGCCCCGCCCTCAGGGAGCGGCTCCGGTCCATAGGGAGCAGGGAGCGGACCCGGGTTCATCGGAGCACGGAGCGGCCCCGGCGGCGAAGTAGTCAAGCGCGGCCAAATAAGTCATGAGCGCCAATGGGCTCGGAGGTTCGGTTCGGCTCGGAGGTTCGGTTCGGCGGTCGGCTCGGTTCGGCGGTCGGCTCGGTTCGGCGGTCGGCTCGGTTCGGCGGTCGGCTCAGAGGACGAGCCGGCTCAGCTCGGAACGGCAACCGAGCGGGCGACGTCCACGGACACATCGAGCGTCTGGGTGCCACCTCCGCCGTACACGATGCCCTTGACCGGCGAGACGTCCGAATAGTCGCGGCCCCACGCTGTGGTTACGTAGCGGGAGCCGACCAACTGGTCGTTGGTGGGGTCGATATCGAACCATCCCCAATCGGGCACGTACACAGACGGCCAGGCGTGCGAGGCATCAGCACCCACCATCCGTTCCTCACCCGGCGGCGGCAGCGTTTCGATGTACCCGCTCACGTACCGAGCAGCCATGCCCATCGAACGGAGACATCCGATGGCGATGTGGGCGAAGTCCTGGCAGACGCCGTGCCGGTGCGTGAGGACCTCGTCGATGGGGGTGGCGAGCGTGGTGAACCCCGGGGCGTAGGTGAACTCGAGGAAGATCCGCTCCGTGAGGTCAGTCACCGCGTCGACAAGTGCCCGACCGGGTCGGAACGAGGGCTCCGCGTAGTCGGCCAGCGCCGGGCTGGCGGCCACCAGGGGTGAGTCATAGCAATACTGTCGGGCGTCGAGGACGGTGTCGTCCAGCCCCGACCCGAGCACGTCCCGCGCCTCTTCCCAGGTGGGCCCGGTTTCCGGCAACGGCGATCGAACGGCGATCGACACCTCGCTCGTCGAGGTGACCACCAGCTCGTCGAAGGGCCCCTCCACCGAGAATGCACACACCGGGTTTCCAAAGAAATCGAGTCGTTCGGTGAAGGTCACCGGCGTCGGCAGCACCTCCACGCCATGGGTGAGGCAGTGTTGCCGTTCCGTCTCCCTCGGGCGCAGGTGCGCTTCGGTACGGCACCGGTCGACCGGTTCGCTGTAGTGATACGCGGTCCTGTGGGTCACCACGTAGATCACGAGACGGCGTGCTCCGGCTGCCAACGGGTGAGTTTGGGGTGGAAGTACGTCTGGTCGATCTGGTCGTGCACCTCGGTCAGCGCGACCTGCAATTCGTCGACGAATATGTCCAGCCCGCCCAATGTCAGTTGAGGGACCGGGGCCGACGCCACCAGCATGGACGCGTTGGTGCAGGCTTCGAGCGCTCCTTCGGTGCGGTCGAAGCCCTTCAAGTAGGAACGGGCCTCACTCAGACAGGCGGCGACGGCGCGCGGGAACCGGTCGTCTTGGAGCAGGAAACGGAGGGTCGATCCGGCTTGCGGCCGTGCCGGCATGGCCCGACGAAATGGCTGGTAGGCGGCAAGCGAACGCAGGACGGCCATCCAGCGGACAGCCTCGTAGGGATCGTCCCCGCGTCGGGGCTGCAAGTTGTCAGCCCGGACGTCGAGCACCCGGGAGGTCAGATCAGCACGTTCGAGGTTTTGGCCGATAAGCAAGAACGATAGAGCCTCGTCCCGGCTCATGGTGCCGACTAGCACGCCGTTGATGCGCTGGCATCCAGCGACCACCCGGCGGAGCCATTGCACCCGGCCGTCCCGAAATCGGACTTGGTCTCGGTCGTCACCACAGGCCAACCACAGGTCGTTGCATGCTTCCCACGCTTCTCGGGGCACCACCGCTCGGGCCGAACGCAGGTTCTCCCTGGCTGCGGTCAGGGAGGCATGAATCGACGCCTGACCAGCCTGGTCGACGAGCAGGAACTCGATGACATCCGCCTCATTCGCTCCGCCCAGTGCCATCTTGGGGGCACCGGGCGCACGGCTGGCTGCGCCGCGGAGATCGCCGTTCGGGCCCACCATGCCTGCCTCGCCGACGAGACCAGCCTCGCCGAGCACGCCAGCCATGCCAGCCATCCCAGCCATGCCTGCCTCGCCGACGGGACCGAACCGCTCGGTGAAGGCCGTGTCCGCTCCGGCAATGGCGAGCAAGGGCTCCCATCCCACGTCTTCGCCGACGGGTAGGTCGATGTGCGTGTCGACGTGCACCTGAATGATCCGAGCCGTGCACTCGGCTCGTTCGAGGTATCGACCGGCCCAGTAGACGGCCTCGGCCATGCGTGCGAGCAGCATCCTCATCTCCTTTCTGTGAGACTTCTCAGACTGTCTGCGGGTCTTCCACCGATGGGTCTGGCGGACTTCGTCGGCGATGCAGGCCTCACTGGGCGGCGCCGTTCGAGGCGTCCGACGCAAGAGGGGAAGGCGTCTGGATCGCACGATTGAGCGTGGCCATGACTGATCCGGATGCCGATGCCGGGGGACGCGTCCCCGACAGGTCGGGGTCGACGATCCACGTGTCCTTGCTGCCACCACCCTGGGACGAGTTGACCACCAGCGATCCCTCCACCGTGGCCACCCGGGTGAGCCCACCCCTGGTCACGTAGGCGCCGTCGGGGCCGACCAAGGTGAAGGGGCGGAGGTCGACGTGACGGGGCACCACCTCCCCGTCGCACAGCGTGGGAGCGGTCGACAGGGAGAGGACCGGCTGGGCCACCCAGCCGCGTGGGTTTTCCTCAATGATCCGTCCGGTCTCTGCGAGCTCGGCTGCAGTGGCCTGTGGGCCGATGACGATGCCTGCTCCTCCCGACCCACTTGTCGGCTTCATGACGAGGGAGCGCAGGTTGGCGGCGACGTACTGGCGCGAACTCTCGTCAGCGCAGCGCAACGTCGGCACGTTGGCCAGGATGGGCTCCTCCCCCAGGAAGAACCGAATGATGTCGGGGACGAACGCGTAGAGGGCCTTGTCGTCGGCCACC
Source organism: uncultured Acidimicrobiaceae bacterium (assembly GCA_963781305.1). GTDB lineage: Bacteria > Actinomycetota > Acidimicrobiia > Acidimicrobiales > RAAP-2 > DASXMT01. Next base: position 419,187 of record CAWAFL010000001.1, on the reverse strand, counting down.
CCGGCTCCTGGCGCGTTGACGAGAGCCACTCGGCCGGCCCGCCAGGCTCGAACCACCCCGGCCACCCCGAGGACCGAGTCTGAGCGGAACACCTCAGGATCGAGAAAGAGGTCGTCGACCCGGCGGTAGATGACGTCAACCCGCTCGAGGCCCCCGATCGTCTGTACGTAGACACAGTCGTCGTCGAGGACGACAAGGTCGCTGCCTTCGACGAGCTCGACTCCGAGTTGCTGGGCCAGGAACGCATGCTCGAAGTAGGCGGAGTTGTGGATGCCTGGCGTGAGTACGACGATCGTGGGCTCGCGGGGGGAAGGGGAAACGGACGACAACAGGTTGACCATCTGGCCGACAAACGGGTCGACCGGCTCGATGCTGTAGTCCCGGAACAGCTCGGGAAAGACGTGCTTGGCCACCATGCGGTTCTCGAGCAGATAGGACATGCCCGACGGGACGCGGAGGTTGTCTTCGAGCACGTAGAACGTCCCATCGCCATCGCGGATGAGGTCGCTGCCGCAGATATGGGCCCAGATGCCGCCGGGGGGATCGATCCCCACGCATTCCCTCCGGAACGTTGGCGAACCGGTGACCAGCTCGGGTGGGACGAGCCCGCTCTTGACCGAGCGCTGATCGTGGTACACGTCATCGATGAACAGGTTGAGGGCATACAGGCGCTGGACCAGGCCCGTCTCGATGTGGTGCCATTCGTCGGCTGGAATCACCCGCGGGATGACGTCGAATGGCCAGGCCCGGTCCACCCCTTTGCCGTCGTCGTAGACCGTGAAGGTCACTCCGATGGCGCGCATCTCCCGGTCGGCCGCCACCTGCCGCTCGGCCAAGGCGTCGGGTCCCAAGGCGGCGATCCGTCGCCACAGGGCCTCAGCCACGGGACGGGGCGTGCCATTTTGGCTGACGAGCTCGTCGTGGAAGGACCCCGGTCGGTAGGACGGCCACGCGGCTTTGCGGTTGGCCGGCGCCTGCTCGCCGCTGTCTGGCCCCTGTTCTCCGCTGACAACGGGTTCATGGGCGGGTGCCGTCAGTGGTGTCGAACCCTGCACGTTCCCGTTCTACGACGTCGTTGCGTCCGACGGGTTGCCGCAATGTTTCTGCGTCATGAACCGTGCCAGAAGCATGGTCGAGGCGTGCGGTGCGCCCCATGGCAGAAATCGTCATGTATCTGTCATTGCGGCCAACTCTCAATCAGCGCAGGATCGCTCTGTGCCAAAACGTGTCGTGTTCGTCGTCTACCAAGACCTGCAGATCCTGGATCTGACCGGGCCGTTCGAGGTGTTCGCCTTGGCCAACCGTCTGACATCGGGGCGGCGTCCCGAGGATGTCCGAGGCGAGGGCACCACAGTGGGCCAGAACGGTCGCCGTGCCCAGCAGGGCCCCGACAGCCAGCCGTGCCCCGACAGCCGGCCGGGCCCCGACAGCCAGCCGGACCCCGAGGGCCGACAGCTCACCGACAGCCAGCAGCTCCCCGACAGCCAACGGGGTCCCCAGGACCGATACAGCCCCCAATATGAGCTCGCGGTGGTGTCTGTCGATGGCCGGCCGGTTCGGTCGTCCGGTGGAATCGACATCGCGCCCGACAGCTCGATCGACAGCTCGGCGGGCCCCATCGACACGTTGGTGGTGGTGGGCGGGACCGGCACCATCGAAGCGGTCCGGGACGAGCGCCTGGTGGCCTGGATCGCCACGGCGGCGCGCCGCTCGAGGCGGGTGACATCAGTGTGCAGCGGTGCATTCCTTCTTGCTCGGGCCGGCTTGCTCGACGGGCGTCGGGCCACGACCCATTGGGACTCATGTGCGCTCCTGGCTGAATCCTTCCCTTCGGTCACCGTCGACCCGGACTCGATCTTCGTCCGGGACGGCAATGTGTGGACCTCCGCCGGGGTCACGACGGGCATGGATCTGGCGCTGGCCCTTGTCGAGGAGGATCTAGGTCCCGATCTGGCGCGCCTGGTTGCTCGGTGGCTGGTTCTGTTCGTGCAGCGTCCCGGCGGCCAGGCCCAGTTCAGTGCCCAGTTGGCGGCCCAGCGCCCCCAGCGGCCGTCGTTGCGGGACCTCGAGGGCTGGATTGCCGACCACCTCGGGGACGACCTGTCGGTGGCGATCATGGCCGAGCGGGTCGGGATGAGCACCCGCACGTTCGCCCGTGTCTTCCGCCAGGAAATGGGCGTAACGCCCGCCGCCTATGTGGAGGGGGTCCGGGTCGAGGCGGCCCGGCGCCTGCTCGAGACCACACCGTGCGGGTTGGCCGAGGTTGCTCGGGTGTGCGGGTTCGGCACCGTTGAGACGATGCATCGGGTGTTCAAGCGGACGGTGCGAGTCACGCCCGGCGAGTACCGCCGCCATTTCAGCCCGGTGGACGTCGGGGGTGCCGTTGCCGGCCTCGAAGCGCCTGCCGTCGCCGGGCCCGCCCCCAAGCCGGCGCCGTTGCCGGGCCAGCACCGATTTCGGAGCCACAGCCCCGCCTGACCCTCACGACCACCACTCGATCAACCCGCCCACCGCATCCGATCCGATCAACCCTCCCACCGCATCGGACCCGACCAACAGACCACCGCATCCCACCCAACAAAGGAGACCCAAGTGCGCATCGTCATCCCTCTCTTCGATCGCTTCACCGCTCTCGACGCAGTCGGTCCCTATGAGATCCTCTCCCGTCTGCCTGGTGCCCAGGTGGTCTTCGTGGCGACGGAGACCGGACCGGTGCGGGCCGATACCGGCGTGCTGGCGCTGACTGCCGATGGCCGGCTCGACAATGTGGACAGCTGCGATGTCCTCGTCGTGCCGGGCGGACCTGGAACCCGGTCATTGATGCACCAGCCCGAGCTCACCGGCTGGATCCGACGAGTTCACGAGACGACCCAGTGGACGACGTCGGTCTGTACAGGGTCTCTCCTCCTGGGGGGCGCCGGCGTGCTCGAAGGGCTTGACGCCACCACCCACTGGAGCGCCACCGATCTCCTCGAGTCCTTCGGGGCCCGTTACACCGACCAGCGTGTGGTCCAACAGGGGAAAATCGTGACCAGCGCGGGAGTGTCGTCGGGCATCGACATGGCCCTCACGTTGGCCGGAATGATCGCCGGCGAGGGAGTGGCGAAGGCCATCCAGTTGGCCATCGAGTACGACCCCCTGCCGCCGTACGACTGTGGTTCCGTGGCCAAAGCTGGCCCCGAGGTGGTCAACGTGGTCCGCACCGTTCTGGCCGCCGGCAAGGACAGACACGCCGCTACCACCTCGCCGGCCGGAGGTAAGTAAGCCCAACCGCCAGCCATCAAGCAGAACTGAGCGCACCAAGCAGAACTGAGCGCACCGAGCAGAACTGAGCGCACCGAGCAGAACTGAGCGCACCCAGCAGAACTGAGCGCACCGCAGAACGATCCCAGAACTGAGCGCATCCAAGCAAGATAAGCGTGAAACAACAGATGAGATCATATAAAATAGCAGAACGGGCTGGAATCGAAGTGGGTCCGGGCGGCCCGAACACGCCGTGACCAGGAACGATGGCTGTTTAGTCGAGCGTCCAGGGCGTATTCCGATAACATCGTGGCTGCCGTACGGGCATGTCGCCCGACCAGACCCAGGAGATGCCGTGCCAGCAGAGACCCATGTGGAAAAGGGTCCGCTCGACCGTCAGCAGGTGTTCGAGATGATCAGGGACCTGCTCGCTGACATCTTGGAGATCGAGCCTGGCAGCATCAGCGAGTCTTCGTCCTTCGCCGAGGACCTGAATGCCGACTCGCTGGCCTTGATCGAACTGGTGGAGGCGCTCGAAGAAGAGCTGGGTGAGCGTTCCGTCGGCTTCCGAATCGATGACGAGGACCTCGAAGAGCTCCGTTCAGTCCGTGACGCAGTCGACTACGTCCACACGAAGCTCGAAGGGGCCTGAGCCCGGAAGGTGACTCATGTCGCCGAACCTGCCCAGCCGATGGTTGGGCACCTCGTCGAGCGCATCGGCTACCGATTTACCGATGCAAGCCTCTTGGAGCAGGCCCTCTCGCACCGATCGTGGTGTGCCGAACAGGGCGGAGCCCCCTCCAACGAGCGGCTGGAGTTCCTGGGCGACGCCGTTTTGGGCCTCGTCGTGGCCGACCACACCTATGGCAACTACCCAGACCTGGCCGAGGGCGGGATGGCCAAGGTGCGTGCCTCGGTGGTGAACACCCGGGTGTTGGCCGAGGTGGCCGCCGAGATCGATCTGGGTCCCTACCTGCGGTTGGGGCGAGGGGAGGACAGCTCGGGCGGCCGGGCCAAGGAGTCCATTCTGGCCGACGGCATCGAGGCGCTCATCGGCGCCGTCTACTTGGACGGCGGCTTCGAGGAGGCTCGACGACTCATCGATGAGCTCTTGGCCACGAGGATCGAGCTGGCCATCGCCGGACCAGGAGCGTTCGACTTCAAGAGCCGGCTGCAAGAGGAGTCGGTGCGCATCGGTCGCGGTGTTCCCCGCTACGAGATTCAGTCAAAAGGCCCTGATCACGCACGACGGTACGTGGCGACGGTGTACGTTGCTGACCAGCACCTCGGCGTGGGGGAGGGGCGTTCTAAAAAGGATGCCGAGCAAGCGGCCGCTCAGGCCGCTGTCGGCGCCATGGGGGATGAGAGAGGCGGAAGGGATGCCTGAGCTTCCCGAGGTTGAGACCATTCGGCGCGACCTGCAGGGCGAGGTCGTGGGCCGCAAGATCAAGGGGGTCGAGGTACGGAACGGGCGCACGGTCCGTCGCCATCCGAGCGCAAAGCACTTTCGCGCCCGCCTCGAGGGCCACACCATCAAGTCCATCGACCGGGCCGGGAAGTACCTGCTCCTGGGCCTGGACGACGGCGAGACCCTGGTCGTGCACCTGGGCATGAGCGGCCAACTGCAGCGGGCCAAGGTAATCAAGGAGCCAAAGGCCCCCCACACCCACGTGGTGATCACCTTCACCCAGGGTGGACAGCTCCGCTTCGTCGACCCCCGGACATTCGGCGAGCTCTTCGTGGCCGCCGCCCCGGAGAACGGACAGGGCATAGTAGAACTGGCCCATCTGGGCTTCGACCCGCTCGAGGAGGTCATGAGCTGGGAGAAGTTCTGGGTCATGCTGGCCTCTCGGAAGGCGGGTCTGAAGGCCCTGCTGATGGACCAGGAGTTCGTGGCCGGCATCGGCAACATCTACGCCGACGAGATCCTGTTCGCCGCCGGGCTTCGCTACGATCGCCTGTCCAACTCGCTCTCCTCCCAGGAGGTGCGTCGCCTCTACCGGGCCATGGTGGAGACCTTGAGCGAGGCGGTGAAGCACCGGGGTTCCTCGTTGGCCGACGAGCAGTACCGCGACCTGTTCGGCGAGGTCGGGGACTACCAGGGCCAGCACCAGGTGTATGACCGCGAGGGCCAGGCCTGCCGACGGTGCCGCGCTACCGTCATCAAGGTGAAGTCCGGCGGGCGGTCGACATATCTGTGCGAGCACTGCCAGGTTTGATCGGCGCCCTCTCAACTGCCCCCGTCAACTGCCTCCTCGCTGCCCTCCCGACGGCTCCTTCGCTGCCCCCCTCAACTGCCCCTTCGCTGGCCCTCCCGTCGGCCGCGCCAGTGCCGATAGGGTGAGCGCCCGGTGTTCCTGAAGTCCCTCTCCCTCAAAGGTTTCAAGTCCTTTGCCGATGCCGCCATGCTCGAATTCGAGCCCGGCATCACCGTCGTCGTCGGCCCCAACGGCAGCGGGAAGTCCAACGTGGTCGACGCCGTGGCCTGGGTGCTCGGCGCCCAGGGCCCCCGGACGGTGCGCTCCTCCAAGATGGAAGATGTCATCTTCGTGGGTACGGCCTCCCGGCCGGCGCTGGGTCGGGCCGAGGTCACCCTGACCATCGACAACAGCGCGGGCAAGCTGGCAACAGACTTGGCCGAGATCACCATCACCCGCACGCTGTTCCGCTCGGGCGACAGCGAGTACGCCATCAACGGAACATCGTGCCGGCTCCTCGATGTCCAAGAGCTGCTTTCAGACACCGGCGTGGGCCGCCAGCAGCACGTCATCATCAGCCAGGGGCAGCTCGACGCCATCTTGAACGCCCGTCCCGAGGACCGTCGCGGGGTCATCGAGGAGGCGGCCGGGGTGCTCAAGTTCCGGCGCCGACGGGAGCGATCCGAGCGTCGTCTGGCCTCAACCGACGAGAACCTGGAGCGCCTCTTCGATTTGGTGAGGGAGGTGAAGCGCCAGATCCGTCCTCTGGAACGGCAGGCGGCGGCGGCCCGTTCCCATACCGAGATGGTCGACGAGCTGCGCGCCGTGCGCATGCACGAAGCCGGGTTGGAGCTGGCCGCCCTTGACCGGCGTCGCACCGACGGGACGCGGACGCGGGGCGAGCTGCGGGAGGCAGAGGAACAGTTGCAGGTCTCGCTGTCCGACCTCGACGCGGCCACCAGCCGGACCACCGACGAGCTCTCCGCCCAGCGCGAGGCCGACCTGGCGTCATCGCTGGGCCGGGTGGAGGGCCTGGTGGAGCGGGGCCGGGGTCTCACCGGGGTGCTCCGGGAGCGTCAGCGCAGCCTGGCCCAGGCGCTGGATGCCGCGGCCGACGCCGACGTGGTCTCCACCCTGGAGGCAGAAGGGGCGCGGCTCGGCCACGAGCTCGAGGCGGCCGAGGCCGAGTCCGAGACGTTGGCCCCCGAACAGGACAAGCTGGCTGCGGTCGACGACGCGTTGGCGGTCGAGCTGCAGGCCCACCTGGACCAGCGCGGGGACGGCTCCGCGCTGCGCGAGGCCGAAGAGGAGGTCACGGTGGCCCGCGGCCAGTTGGGGTCCACGGAGCGGGGTCTGGACCGGGATCGGCGCACGCTCGAACAGATAACGTCGCGGCTCGCTGGCTTCGAGCGACGCGCCGCCACCTTGGGGCGCGAGGAAGAGGAACTGACCGAGCGGCTGACGGAGACCGAGCAGGCCCGCCAGCGCCTCCAGGTGATCGTGGCCGAGACCGAGAGGGCCCACACCGCCGCGGCCCAACGGCTCGAGACGGCCGAGGAGTCCCTTCGCCAGGCCGAACAGGAGCACCACCGGTCGGCGGCCCGGGCCGACGCCCTGGCCAAGGCGCTCGATGAGGCGCGTGGCGCGGCAGGCGCCGAGCTGCTGTCGGGCGTGTCCGGCGTGGTCGGCACCCTGTTGGACCTGGTCGAGGTGGACTCGGGCTGGGAGGACGCCTTCGAGGCGGCGGCCGGTGCCTCGTTGGCCGCGGTGGTCGTATCCGGAAGCGATGCCGCTCGTGCCGCTCTGTCCCGGCTTCGCCAGGGCGAGGCCACCGGGGCGGTCCTGGCCCTCAACACAGCGGTGGGCGGGTCGAGCCCGACCTCCGGCGTTCCTGGGTCCGCAGGTTCGGCTGCCGGTGTTCCTGCTGTCGGCGCTCCTGCTGCCGGCGCTTCTGGCGCCACTGTTCCTGGCGCCGCCGTTCCTGGCGCCGCCGCCGGGGCCGCCACAGTGCCGGGAGAACCGGTCCGGGCCCACGTACGCGGCCGCCGCGGTCGGGACGTCGCCGGACTCGACCGCCTGTTGGACACGCTGCTCGCCAACGCCGTGTGCCCGCTCGGTGGGTGGACCGGTGCTATCGATCTGGCCCTGGACCGTCCCGACCTGGTCGTGGTGACCCGGGAGGGCGACCGGTTCTCGGCGTCGGGATGGCGGGTTCGGGCCGGTGGCGGCGTGGTCACTGCCGCGGTGGTAGACGAGGCTCGGGAGCGGGCGGAGCGGGCGGAGGGCGAGGCCGGGCGGGCGAGCGAGGAGCGACGACTGGCTCGAGTGGCGGTGGAGGAGACGCGTGCGGCCGCCGCCGAGGCGGTGCGAAGCGACGACCGTAACGAAGGGGCCCACCTCAGCGCGCGCAACGCCCTTGGTCGGGTGACCAACGAGCGTTCGGGCATGACGGCGGAGATCGAGGAGACCAGCCGCCAGTACACCGAGCTGGACGAGCGCATCGAGCGCGACGCGGCCCGAGTAGCCGACCTGCAAGCCGAGATCCCCATCCTCGACGCGGCCCGGGTGGCCGCGGCTGACCAGGCCGAGGCGGCGCGAGCCGAGAGGGTGCGCATCGACGAGCGCATCGCCGCCGCCGCTGCCGCACGCAAGGCTTTCGAGGTGCGGGCCGCCGGGTTGGTCGAGCGGAGGCGGGTGCTGTCCGAACGGCTGATGGAGGTGGAGCGCCGTCTCACCGGTCACGCCGACGAACGGCAGCAGGCAGCCGAGCGCCGGCGCCGACTCGAGGCCGACGCTGTGGCCGTCGAGCGGTTGCTCGGCGTGGTTGGCGGGGCCCAGCTCCAGCTGGACCGGGCTCTCGGGGAGCTTCGGGATCGCCATCGCCTCCAGATCGAGGCAGTCCGAGCCGGAGGCGAGCGCCTGGAAGCACTGCGCCGGGAGCGATCAGCAGCCGAGCATGAGCTGGCCGCACACCGAAGCCGTCTGCAGAAGATCGAGCTGGAGCTGGCCGAGGCCTCGATTCGTCGGGACGCCGTCGTCGCGTCGTTGCACCGAGAGCTGAACTGCGACCCCGACGAGGCGTTGGCGTCACCCGAGCCTGAGCTACCCGAGGGGGTGGACCCCGCCACCCGCGTGGCCCAGCTCGAGGGCGAGTTGGCCAAGCTGGGCCCGGTCAACCCGCTGGCCCTCGAGGAGCTCTCCGCGCTGGGCGAACGCCACCAGTTCCTCGAGGCCCAGGTGGAGGACGTACGAAAAGCTCGGCGTGAGCTACAGCAGATCATCCGCACCCTGGACGAGGAGATCATGGTCGTCTTCGACTCGGCCTTCTCCGACGTCCGCGAGCACTTCTCCGACCTGGTCGACACCCTGTTCCCCGGTGGGACCGGTCGGCTGTCGTTGACCGATCCCGAGAACCTGCTCGAAACTGGGGTCGAGGTGGAGGTCCGGCCGGCCGGCCGTAACGTGCGCAAGCTCTCACTGCTGTCGGGTGGCGAGCGGTCGCTGGTGGCGCTGGCATTCCTCTTCGCCGTGTTCAAGAGTCGGCCGTCGCCCTTCTACCTGATGGACGAGGTGGAGGCGGCCCTCGACGACGTGAACCTCCACCGCTTCTTGGGCCTGGTCCACGAGTTCCGTGAGGACGCCCAGCTCATCATCGTGAGCCACCAGAAGCGGACCATGGAGGCGGGCGATGCCCTCTACGGTGTGACCATGGCACCGGGTGGCTCGTCGAAGGTGGTGAGCCAGAAGGTGCCGCGCCGTGCTGACGATCCGGGCTCGCTATCGCTGCCCGAAGATGATTCCACGCCCGCCGCGCCCAACATTGCGGCGCCTAGCAACGGCGCCGCCGCGCTCGAGGGCGCTTCCACGCCGCGGCCCATGGACATCGCCACGTCTGGAACCGACGAGGACACCGATTCGTCTCCGTTTGACGACGCCACCGTTTCAACTGCATCCAACGAGGACACCGATTCGTCTCCGTTTGACGACGCCACCGTTTCAACTGCATCCAACGAGGACACCGCCGCGATTGCATCCAACGAGGACACCGCCGCGATTGCATCCAACGAGGACACCGCCTCGCCTGAGTCCGAGTTCTATCCATCTCGAGAGCTCGGGATCACCCCCTCACCGGAACAGGCAGCCACAGCGGCTGAACAGGTAGCCACAGCGCCTGAACAGGCGTCGCCCGAGTCCGCAGCCGCTCCCTCGCCAAGCGAGGAGCCCCTTTCGTCTTTGGAGCACGACACGCCTCCGGGGCATGACGGCCGGGTCGACTCTCCTGAGCAGGTCGCCAAGGCCGACTCTCCGGGGCAGGACGGCCGCAGTGACGAAGGGCCGAACCCTGAGGGGCCGAACAATGAGGACCCACGTCATGAGGGACCAAGCCACGAAACACCGAACAATGAGGGCCCAAGTCATGAGGGCCCAAGTCATGAAGGGCCGAGTCACGAGGGGCCGAGTCACGAGGACTCTGGCGTCCCACGAGTATTGAGGGCAAACGACCAATGATCAGCTCTGTCCTGGCGGTTAGTGCCATGTTGCTGGCAAGCGGCTCCGATGTGGTCATCGGCCTGGCCGTCGGGATCCCCGTCGTGGTGATCGGCGGCGGAACGCTGGTCGCCCTGCGTCTGCGTGGTCGTGCGGGCAAGTCGGTGGTGCCGCCGGGCGAGGTGGTTTCAGACGCGCCTACTGACGTCGAGTTGGCTAAGAGCGCTGAGGCAACCCGTCGAGCAGCCGAGGAGGCGCAGCCACCTGCCCTCGGTGCGGTCACGACCGCACCGGATGAACCACTTGCTCCTGTCGAGGCCGAGGTCTTCGTCCCCACGCCAGAGCCCGAGGTCGTTGAGGTTGTCGAACCACCGACCTACCGGGGTCGGCTGGGCAAGGCGCGAGGGCTGCTGGCCGGGTACCTGGGGTCGGTCCGTTCCAGGGGCAAGATCGATGCCTCCACCTGGGACGACCTGGAGGAGGCGTTGATCCGCGCCGACGTGGGCGTGGGCGCCACCGACCTGCTGCTCGACGACCTGCGGGCCAGGGTCAAGTCGGGTTCGATCGCCGGGACCGAGGGGTTGGTCGACGCGCTGAAGGCGGACCTGGTCGAGGCTCTGACCACGGCCGATGCTCGTTTGGCCGTCCCCGGAGCAGATCGGAGCGCAAACGGCGACAACGCGGCGAGGGCCAGTGCCGCCGTGAGCGGTGCGGCTGAGAGCGACCCAGCTGACGAGGCTGAGCGCAGATCGGTCGACGTCTGGTTGTTTGTCGGCGTCAACGGCGTGGGCAAGACCACCACCGTGGGCAAGGTGGCCAGCCGGCTGGCCGGGTCTGGGGAGCGGGTGCTACTCGCCGCTGGTGACACGTTCCGGGCCGCTGCCGGAGAGCAGCTGGCCATGTGGGCCTCACGCGCCGATGCCGAGATTGTTCAGGGTGCCGAAGGTAGCGATCCCAGCTCCGTGGTCTTCGATGCCGTGCAGCGAGCGGACGCCAAGGGTCACACATTGGTGCTGGCCGACACCGCCGGCCGGCTGCACAACAAGGTCAACCTGATCGAGGAGCTGAAGAAGATACGCAGGGTGGCAGACCGTCCGCCGGGTCACGTGACTGAGGTGCTCCTGGTGCTCGACGCCACCACGGGTCAGAACGGGCTGGCCCAGGCCAAGGTGTTCACCGAGGCAGTGGACGTCTCAGGTGTGGTGTTGACGAAGCTGGACGGCACGGCGAAGGGCGGCATCGTGGTCGCCATCCAGCGCGAGCTCGGGCTCCCGGTGAAGCTGGTGGGGTTGGGCGAGGGCATAGCCGACCTGGTCGATTTCGACCCGGTGGCTTTCGTGGATGCCCTCTTCTGACGCCCTCTTCTGACCCGCTGGAGCTGACCCGCTGGAGCTGATCTGCCCGTTCTGATCTGCCCGTACTGATCTGCCCGTACTGCCCAGCCGCGTCTGACCCGCCGGCCGTATTTCGCGCCGTTCCACACGGCGCCGGAACGTCGCACCTCGCGGGACCTGACCTCGATCCGGACGACGCTCCTGTAGCGTGGGCACTCGCATGTTCGAAAGCCTGACCGACCGATTTGAAGGCATCCTCTCGCGCATCCGCAGCCGGGGGCGCCTGACTGAGGACGACGTCGACGAGATCCTCCGGGAGATCCGCACCGCCTTGCTCGAGGCGGATGTGGAGCTGGGGGTGGTCAGGGCCTTCACCAGAGCTGTCCGTGAGCGCACCGTCGGCCTGGAAATGTCCCAGAGCCTCAGCCCGGGCCAGCAGGTCATCAAGATCGTCAACGAGGAGCTCACTGGGATCCTCGGTGGCGAGACGCTCAAGATCACCTATGCAGGACGGCCGCCCACCGTTGTGCTTCTGGCCGGCCTGCAGGGCTCCGGTAAGACGACCACCGCGGCCAAGCTGGCCCGCTGGTTCAAGCAGCAGGGCCGCAACCCGCTGCTGGTCGGGGCCGACCTCCAGCGCCCGGCCGCAGTCGAGCAGCTCCGAGTGCTCGGCTCCCAGATCGGAGTCACCGTCTTCAGCGAGGCGACCGATCCGGTCGCCGTCGCCCGGGCCGGCCTGGACGAAGCCCGCCGCCTCGGCCGGGACGTCCTCATCGTGGATACGGCCGGCCGGCTGTCCATCGACGAGGCATTGATGGAAGAGGTGCGCCAGATCGCCGGCGCCACCGATCCGCACTACACCTTCCTGGTCATCGATGCCATGACCGGACAGGACGCCGTGTCCACGGCGGTGGCCTTCCATGACGCCCTCTCGCTCGACGGGGTCATCTTGACCAAGCTCGACGGTGATGCCCGTGGTGGAGCCGCCTTGTCGGTCAAAGAGGTGGTCGGACGGCCCATCGCCTTCGCCTCCACCGGTGAGAAGCTCGACGATTTCGATCAGTTCCACCCCGATCGCATGGCCGACCGGATCCTCGGGATGGGCGATGTCCTCACTCTGATCGAGCAGGCGGAGCGGACCTTCGACCAGGGGGTTGCAGAAAAGGCCGCCTCGGCCATGATCGAGGGCCGATTCACCCTCGAGGACTTCCTCGAGCAGCTCCAACAGGTCAAGAAGATGGGGTCGTTCTCGGGGATGCTGTCGATGCTGCCCGGCATACCCAAGGACATCAAGCAGGCCTCGTCAGCGATCGACGACGGTCAGATCGGTCAGGTGGAGGCGATCATCCGCTCCATGACCCCGGCAGAGCGAAACGACCCGTCGGCCATCGACGGATCACGGCGCCTGCGGATCGCCAATGGCAGCGGCACGGCGACCGCGGACGTGAACGCGCTGTTGAAACAGTTCAAAGAGATGCAGAAGATGATGAAAGGCATGGGCAAGGGCGGCATGGGCGGTGCTCTCGGAGGCCTGGGCGGTCTGTTTGGCCGGGGCGGCAAGATGCCCCCTGGGGGCATGGCCGGGCTGGAGGAGATGGCCGGGTCGTTCGGCGGACCAGCCGGCCTGGGGGAACCTGGATCCCCCGCCGGCCTGGGCACAGGCGGTTTTGCCAGCGCTGGAGCAGGTTCCCCAGGTGGCGGCGGAGGATCACGGAGCTCCTCGAAGGGCAAGGGCGGCAAGGGCAAGAAGGGCAAGGGCGGCGGCCGCGTCACCCCCAAGTCGCGCTGACCGCAGCGACCTTTTGAGCCCTTGTTCAGGCACGGGCGAGTGGCCTGTGCACGGGACCCCCTCGGTTGGTGCGAGAATGTCTGACGCACTCGTTAGAACGCAGAGGAGTTCACCGTGGCAGTAAAGCTCCGCCTTGTGCGGATCGGTAAAAAGAAGCAGCCCACGTATCGGTTGGTAGCGGCGGATAGCCGCTCGCCTCGCAATGGCCGCTTCATCGAGATCGTCGGCACGTATGCGCCTCGTGGACGCTCGCTGGCCGAGCCGGATGCGATCTTCGAGATCGACAACGCCAAGGCGGTCAAGTGGTTGTCAGAGGGAGCACAACCTACTGAGCGGGTTGGAAAACTCCTCAAGAAGTCGGGTGCGCTCGATGAATTCGACGCCCTCAAGGCAGCAAGGTGACCGAAGACCTCGCGGTCGACTCGGCCGACGACGTCAACCATGCCGACGACGTCAACCATGCTGACGCCAACTCGGCCGACGACAACTACAACGACGACAACGCCGGGAACCGCGTGTCGGGCGGCACCCCGCTGGCCGTGGTGACCTACCTGGTCAACTCCATCGCCTCGGAGCCCGAGTCGGTGGTCATCAACACCGAGGAGCGTGACGGTTCCGTTCGCTTCCGCATCCACGTCGCCCCCGATGACATGGGCCGGGTCATCGGTCGTCGCGGCCGCGTCGCCCAGGCCATCCGTACCCTGGTGGCTGCGGCCGGCGCCCGGGACGGCATTCAGACGAACGTCGACATCGTCGACGACTGAGGCGATCTCCTTCGTGTCCGAGACGGGCACGTCCGGTACGCCCGCCGATCACGGCCAGGGCGCACCAGATCGACCGTTGCTCCACGTGGGCACCATCGTCAAGCCGCACGGTCTCCGTGGTGACGTCATCGTTTCCCTGTCCACCAACCGGGATGAGCGGGTAGCGGCCGGATCCGTCCTGGCCGGCGAGGACGGAACCGAGTACCAGGTGGTACGTTCCTCTGCTCACCAGGGCCGATGGATCGTGCAGTTCGAGGCGTGCAACGGCATCGACGCCGCCGAGGCCCTGCGAGGAACCGAATTGTTCGCCCCGCCGCTCGATGATCCCGACGTCCTGTGGGTCCACGACCTGGTCGGGTCGGAGGCGGTCGACACGGACGGCGCGGTGCTCGGCACCGTCGAGAGCGTGCAGGCCAATCCGGCCAGCGACCTCCTGGTGCTGTCGACCGGCGCTCTCGTGCCCCTGCGTTTCGTGGTGGCCAACGAGCCAGGTGTGCGGGTGACCATCGATGCCCCCGACGGTCTCTTCGACCTCGACTGAGGTCGGGACGGCTGTGCGCATCGACGTCTTCACCATCTTCCCAGAGATCATCGACGGCTACGCCGGCGCGTCCATCTTGGGCCGTGCCCGGGCCCAGGGAGATCTCGATCTGCGGGTCCACGACCTCCGTTCCGCCGCTCAGGATCCTCGTCGCTCCGTTGACGACTCGCCGTTCGGCGGGGGGGCGGGGATGGTGCTCGCCCCCGGGCCGGTGTTCGGCTGCGTGGAAGCGGTGGCATCGAGCCCCGAGGGCCTGCCCCGGCCGTTGATCCTGCTCACTCCGTCGGGTCGTCGCTTCGATCAGGGGGTGGCCACCGAACTAGCCGGGTCGGCGGAGGGCTTCTCGATGTTGTGCGGTCGCTATGAGGGTGTGGACCAGCGGGTCGCCGACCATCTGGTCGACGACGAGATCTCGGTTGGGGACTTCGTCCTGGCCGGAGGCGAACTGGCGGCCCTGGTCGTGGTGGAGGCCGTTGCCCGTCTCCTGCCTGGTGTCCTGGGCAACGACGAATCGGCGGGGGAGGAGAGCTTCACCGATGGTCTCCTCGAGTATCCGCACTACACCCGGCCGGCCGAATTTCGGGACTGGGAGGTTCCCGCTGTGCTCCGGTCGGGCGACCACGGACGGATTCGTCGATGGCGGTTGGCAAATGCCCTGGCCAGAACCCTGACCCGCCGCCCCGATCTGATAGCAGCCCGTGGTGGACTGACGCCTGACGAGGTCAAGCTCCTGGTTGAACACGATGAGGTGCACCTCCTCGTCGAACACGGCTACGATTGGTGAGCCTCGTCGGGGCCGGTCCAAGCCGGTTTCGCCAGAATGCCCAGGTCAACTCCGCACGTGCGGCGCTGTCCAGGGTCCCGGCGGGCAGTGACGCACAGCTATCCGTGGAGAAACGCGCCCCATGAACCCGACCGACATCATCGACCGCGACAGCCTGCGCGACGACATTCCTGAGTTCCGCCCCGGCGACTCGGTGAAGGTCCACGTGCGGGTGGTGGAAGGCACGCGAGAGCGTGTCCAGGTATTCCAAGGAGCTGTCATTCGTCGACAGGGCACCGGGGTCCGGGAGACGTTCACCGTTCGCAAGGTGAGCTTTGGCGTCGGGGTCGAGCGCACGTTTCCTGTGCATTCCCCGATCATTGCCAAGACCGAGGTGGTATCGCTGGGCGATGTACGCCGAGCGAAGCTCTATTACCTGCGGGAACGCCACGGAAAGTCGGCCAAGATCAAGGAGCGCCGCACTGTCCGTCCCTGACCGGGATCCTTCCTCCTGTGCGAGGTACTGTGCTGTGGCGATGGCTGTGGCCCGATGAACACGCTGTGATGAGCGCTCTCCGATGAGCGAAGAGGATCTCGAACGATACGAATCGGAGATCGAGCTCGCGTTGGTGCAGGAGTACCGGGCCGTCCTGCCTCTGTTCTCCTACGTGGTCGAGACCGAACGCCGTTTCTACCTGGCCAATGAGGTGGATGTCTCGGTGAAGGAGGGCACCAACCCGGCCTGCGTCGAGGTCACCCTCAATGATGCTTGGGTGTGGGACATGTACCGCCCGGCCCGATTCGTGCCCTCGGTTCGCATTCTGACCTTCCGAGACGTCAACATCGAGCGGCTTCCCGAGAAGGAGCTGTGACCCCGGGCGCCGAGTGGCGCCCGGACCCCCGTAGAGCCCTCGGTTCCGAGGGAGAGGCCCTGGCAGCCCAGTGGTACGAGGACGAAGGCTACGAGGTGCTCGAGCGGAACTGGCGCCGGCGCGAAGGGGAGGTCGACCTCATCGTGCGGCGCGGACGGACGGTGGTGTTCTGCGAGGTGAAAACCAGGACCACCGATCGGTTCGGAACGGGAGCGGAAGCGGTGCTCCCGGCCAAGCAGCGTCGCATCCGACAGCTCGCCCGGCGGTGGTTGTCCGAGCTGACGCCGGCCTCGGGCCGCTCATTGGTAGACGTTCGCTTCGACGTCGTCTCCGTCACTGCCGGGCAGGTGGACGTGATCGAAGAGGCGTTCTAGAGATCGAAGAGGCGTTGTAAGGATCTCTTGCTGGTGGAGTCGTTCTGGAGAAGGCACCGCCCGCTGCGGGGGCGCCGGGCGGCCAATCGTGCCCGTAGGATCGACCTCCTGTGCAACGGTGGCCAGCCTCTGTGCCCCAGTAGGGTGGCCCCCATGTCGACCGAGCTCGAGACCTTGATCGTGGAACGCTTCGAGGGCGTCGTCACGGTGACTATGAACCGACCGGCCCGCAAGAACGCGGCCGACGGCGTGATGTGGAGGGAGCTCCTGGCCACATTCGACGACGTCGCCACTGACCGGAACGACCGGGTCATGGTGATGACCGGCGCCGGGGACGCGTTTTGCTCGGGCGCTGATCTTGGAGCCACGAGTGAGGTGGCCGGGCGGCCCGGTGACCCATACCTGGTCCAGATGCGGGCTCTGGGGGACGTGGCCATGCGCCTCCATCGGTTCCCCAAACCCACCATCGCCAAGGTCGGCGGGGTGGCGGCGGGGGCCGGCATGAGCCTGGCCCTGGGCTGCGATCTGGTGGTGGCCTCCGAGACCGCTCGATTCTCAGAGATCTTCTCCAAGCGCGGGTTGTCGGTCGACTTCGGGTCCTCGTGGCTGCTTCCCCGAATGATCGGGCTCCACCGGGCCAAGGAGCTGGCCTTCTTCGCCGACATCATCAGTGCGGCCGAAGCAGCCGAGTTCGGAATCGTCAACCGGGTGGTGCCGGCAGCCGAGCTCGATGCCTTCGTCGATGATTGGGCTCGACGCCTGGCCGCCGGCCCTCCGCTGGCCCTGTCTATGACCAAGACCATGCTCAACAACTCATTGGCCGTATCCATGGACCAGGCGTTGGAAGATGAGGCCCGCTCGCAGACGGTGAACTTCGGTTCGCAGGACACATGGGAGGCGCTCAAAGCGTTTACGGAGAAGCGGGACCCCGTGTTCAAGGGGCAGTAGGGAGCCTTCAGGGGCATGGGAGGCTCAAGGGCAGTAGGCGGCACTGGGCCGCTTGGCCCACCGGGACGAGTTGCCCCTTTCGGCAGCCAGAATCCCGGCAACACTCGAACGTCTCCGTGCACAGGCAGCCATCTGGCCGGGTGGCCGATCGACAACTTCGGGCAGGGCTATCGGCACGAGTTTTGTCCTCACGCCACATAGGTGGGTTGGATCAGTTGGCGGGGTGGGTTGGATCAGTTGGCCGGGGCCGCCAGCAGGCCCGGCAGAGCGGGAGTGAGCCCGTGGCGCTGCATCACGGCGAACATCGCGCCCTTATCGGGTGGGCCATCGGGCGATGCCGCGAGCACCTCGGCAATCTCCAAGAAGTAGGCCGTCCCGAAGATGCCCGGGGTGGCCACTGACAAGAAGGCCCCGTCGACCCCGCCGGAATTGTCAAAGCTGTGGACCTGTCCCCGTCCGATGAAGGCAGCTTGACCCGCGCCGAATTCCTGGCTCGTCCCATCGATGGCGACGGTAAAGGTGCCGCGTTGCACATAGATCGTCTCTTCGAACCCGTCATGGCTGTGCGGTGGCGGGACGAAAGCACCGACGGGGACAACGGTCTCGAAGACGGTGGCGGCTCCGCCCGTATCGACCTCGTCGAGGAGAAACCTGACCGTGAGGGCATGAAGTTGGATGGGGGACTTTGTATCGGTGCTCATCTCGTTCATCTCATTCCTCAGTCTGATTAGTAAAGCGTCTTTATCAGTGTATGTTGGTCTCCCACGGATGTAAAGTGGCTTTATTAAAGAAACCGAGATCGCAAATGACCCGCCGCTGATCGGGGCGCTGATGCGCATGCCCGTCGAGGCCATCCGAAACCGGATGCTCAATGCGATGCGTGCCGCTGGGTTCACCGACTTGGTCCCGGCTCACTCCGCCGTGCTGCGCTACCCGGGACCCCATGGCCGTCGGCCGTCCGACGTTGCCGCCGAGGCCGGGATGAGCAAGCAGGCTATGAACTATTTGTTGCGTGAGCTCGAGGACCTCGGATATCTGGTGCGGCGGGTCGACCCCGAAGACAAGCGATCACGACGGATTGAGCTCACCGATCGCGGGATGGCGGCCAGGGACAAATTGCGCACCACTGTCTCGGCCATTGAGAACGACATGGCGAGAGAACTCGGCCCCGAGGAGTTCGCTCAGCTCAAAACGTTGCTCATGGCGCTGAATAACACGACGCTGCTCCGTGAATTTCGGGAAGCCACGGGTCAGCAGAGCACCCTTCCCGGCACATCCCGGTCGTAAGGGCAGCACGGGCTATAGACAGTTCCGGAGAGACAGTTCCGGAGAGACAGTTCCGGAGAGACAGTTCCGGAGAGACAGTTCCGGAGAGACAGTTCCGGAGCCCGGTGTCAGACCCTCTCGGTAGGGTCTTGTGCGTGCCTCGAGCGGCCGGCACTTACCGGGAACATTGACCCGGTTCGGCCCTCCATCAATGAGATCTGATCCCTGGACACTGCCTTCGCTGCGAGGTGGCGCGGGATCGGACTGTCTGGATGGGAGGCGTCATGATTGCCACCATTCCCTCCGCCGTCCTGGTCGGGGTGAACGGGACCCGCGTCTCGGTCGAGGTGCATGTGTCCAACGGGTTGCCCGGCTTCACTGTCGTCGGTCTGCCCGACGCCGCTGTTCGTGAGTCACGCGACCGGGTTCGAGCGGCCTTGCTTTCCAGCGGGCTGACCTGGCCTCTGCGACGGGTCACCGTCAACCTGGCGCCATCTGGCGTCAGAAAGGGAGGCGCCGGCCTCGATCTCCCCATCGCCATCGGCCTGCTCGTCGCTTCCGGAGAGCTGGATCGAGACGCCGTCGACGGCCTGGCCTTTGTTGGTGAGCTGGGCTTGGATGGCTCCCTGCGTGGGCTCACCGGCATGGTCGTGCTGGCTGAGGCGCTCCGGGGCCACACCTTGGTGGTACCCGAGGCCAGCGCGCACGAAGCGCGGCTACCCGAACACGGAGACGTGCGCGCCGCCGTCTGCCTGCGTCCGCTCGTCGAGTGCCTGGCCGGGCGTCGGCCCTGGCCACGGCGGCCCTCACGTCCTGCCGTGGCGCAGCGCTCGCGGCCTGATCCGTCCGGTTCCCATGACCGCCGCGATCTGGCCGACGTGACCGGTCAGCCCTTCGCCCGCCGTGCGATCGAGGTGGCAGCAGCGGGAGCCCATCACCTGCTGCTGGTGGGACCGCCGGGATCGGGCAAGACCATGTTGGCCACCCGCCTCCCGGGCCTTCTGCCCGATCTGGATCGAACCACGGGTCTCGAGGTGAGCCGCATTCACTCGGCCGCAGGACTTCCCCTTCCCGGCGAGGGCCTCATCGAGCGTCCCCCGTTCCGAGCCCCCCATCACGGTGCCTCGCCCGTTTCGATGATCGGCGGGGGTACGGCGTGGATGCGACCGGGTGAGATCAGCCTGGCCCACGGAGGAGTGCTCTTCCTCGACGAGATGGGGGAGTTTTCGACCATCGTCCTCGACGCCTTGCGTCAGCCACTCGAGGAGCGGCAGGTCCGGGTGAGCCGGGCTCGGGGAACGGCCACGTTCCCGGCCAGATTCCTCTTGGTCGCGGCCATGAACCCGTGTCCCTGCGGCGAGGGCGGTCTTCCCGGAGCGTGCCGGTGCTCGGTCGGGGCCAAGGAACGGTACGCCCGCCGTCTGTCGGCGCCGCTGCTCGATCGATTCGATCTGGCCATTCGTGTCGACAGGCCATCGGTGGACGACCTGGTAAGCGGCGTGCCCGGGGAACCGACGGAAGCCGTGGCTACGCGGGTGGCTGAGGCCAGGGCGCAAGCGGCTCATCGCGGGTTCCGTTCGAACGCCGAGCTTCCCGGTCCCCAGCTGGACGAATCAGCCCCGATGACCGACGGAGCGGCCGCGCTCTTGGAGTTGTGCCTCCGAGACGGGACCCTGAGCGCTCGTGGTCTCCACCGGGTTCGACGGATCGCACGCACGGTGGCAGACCTCGACCGCGCCGGCGACACCGTCGAGGCCGCTCACGTCCACGAGGCTCTTGTCCTGAGGTCACGCCGTGGGGCGTTGCTGGGGTTCGAATCATGATTGACTTCCAGGCGAAAGCCGGCACCCAGCCAGAGACAGTCGTCCGGGCAAAGAGTGATACCCGGGCACAGACTGAATCCCCTGCAAAGACCGACACCCGAGCAGGGGAGCGCAGGAGAAAGCAGGCATTCAACCGACCAAGGGAGCACGTCGGCGTTCGGCCCGGGTCCGACGTGGCCTGTGGCGCAGCCCTTGCCGGCTTGCCGGGAATGACCCCGGTGCGATTGGCAAAGATCCTGGCTGACGTAGACCCGATCCGGGCGTGGGAGGCTCTGGCCAGCGGTCGGCACACTGCCGACGAGGAACGTCGATTCATGACCGCGGTAAGGGACACGGACCCTGACGCTGTCCTCGCGGCGTACGAGGACGCCCGTGTGTCCGTCCATCTTCCCTCGTCATCGGATTACCCGGCGGCGTTGCGGAGCGATCCCGGGGCACCGGCCGTGCTTTTCTCCCGCGGCACGCCTTCGGTGATCGGGGGTCGGCCATGCGTGGCGATCGTCGGCACCCGGTCGGCTACCGCGTACGGTTTGCAGACGGCGTCCGAGCTGGGCCGTGACCTGGCCTCGGCCGGAGTCGTCGTGGTATCGGGACTGGCTCTGGGTATCGACGGGGCAGCCCACACCGGGGCGCTCCGAACGGAGCGAGACGATCCAGCCCCTCCGGTTGCCGTGGTGGGCACTGGTCTCGACGTCCTCTATCCGAAGAGCAACGCTTCGTTGTGGCGCGAGGTGGAAAGCCATGGCGTGGTGTTCTCGGAGGCGGCCCTGGGAACCACCCCGCGGGCGCGCGTCTTCCCGGCCCGGAACCGCATCATTGCTGCGCTTTCTGACGTGGTGGTCGTGGTCGAGTGCCAGCTCGGTGGGGGAGCCCTTTACACCGCCGAAGCGGCAGCCCGTCGGTCCATACCGGTCTGTGCCGTGCCGGGCTCGGTGCGGAGTCCTGCCTCGGCGGGCACCAACGGGTTGCTGGTCGACGGGTGCACGCCCGTCCGCGACCTCGACGATGTCCTGACTGCGGTGGCCCTGTCCCGATGCGGAAAAGATGCTCCGGCGCCGGCCATCCAGTCCTCGACGTTCGTTGCGGCAAAGGGGCGGGACCGATCGTCGAGCAGACCGACGTCGACCCGCTCTGGCACATCGGAAACGGGCTCCAGGTCAGAGCGGGCGGCGCGGGAGCGGGCGCGGTCAGGGCATGGTGAGCACCATCAACCCTCGGACCTCGTGCAAATGCGAATCCGTGACCCGCATTCGACCTCCGCTCCCGCGGGCGGGCAGCAGTCCTTCGATCAGGTCGCGCTGGGCGACGACGAGCGCAACGTCCTGGCCGCCTTGGAGCCTTCGCCCACCACCATGGACTCCATCATGCGCCGCACCGGTTTCGGCCTCGCTCGTGCGGCGGCTGCTTGTGATGCGCTCACTCGAACCGGAGCCGTGGATGCGGGCCCGGGATGGTGGGCCGCCAGGTGACCCTATTTCGCAGTAGTCGGAGTGGTCTGATCGCCCGAGTCGCCCGAGGCCCCCGCACCGGACGTGGCGCCCGCACCAGACGTGGTCGTCGTGCTGCCCTGCGGTGTCGTAGTGGTCGTCGTAGTGGACGGCGCGGTGGCGCCAGATGACTGGCGAGAAGTAGTCGGGGTCGTCCCGTTGGGCGACGTTGTGCTCGTCGGCGTCGTTGTCGTCGTCACTGTAGTGGTGGTCGTCGTCGTTGTTGTCTTGGTCCCGCTACCGCCGCCGAAGAAGGTCTGTCCCGAACCGGACTGGCCCCGCACCACTGCTGAAATGGGCCTTTGTGCGATCAGCTCGATGACGGTCAACGACACGATGGCGATCACCAGTACGGCGACGATGGCGCCCACGACAGGCACACGCACGTTGCGCCAGTTCCGCTGTTGCGGACGCCGCGCGGACCGGGCGCCCTGATCGGTATTGCCGAGATTGGCGAGACCGGCCAGAGCGGTGGGAACTTCCTTGTCGCCGCGTGGCGGTGGGTAGGGTCGAGGCTCGGTGGAGGGCAGGACTGGACGCTGCTTGGACGCCCGCCGTATTCGTGCGTGGGCACGCCGCATCGACGCGCTGTAGACGGCGGCTCCCGTGGTGGCGATCACGCTGACCAACACCGTTCCGAGGATCGTTCCCGTCACGTTAAAGAGCGACGCCACGACGGCCGCCGACACCGAGGCCAGGGCGCTGGCCATGACCTGGATGGGGCTGACGGTCAGCTTGGGGGGATCCTCCGACGTCGAAGATGGCGTCCGCGTCGAATCAGGGGGTGACTGGGGCATGGGCTCCCGGAGTAGGCAATCGGAATCTCCAAGGCTATCGGCTGGATTGTCTGACGCCAGTCGCGCCCGGGACCAGAGCGCCGATCTCCGCGGACCAAACAATCCTCTACGCTCGGCTGCGATGGACGCTCCCCGCACCTATCGACAGTTTCGATTCCAGCCGCCGCCGGGCTCGACCGAGGTGCTCCTCGTGCGCCATGGGGAATCCGAGCCGGCCGTCGAAGGCCAGGACTTTGACCTGGTCAATGGACAGGGGGACCCGGCGCTGTCGCCCGAGGGTCGGCAACAGGCCGACCTCGTCTGTGAACGCCTGTCCGAGGAGCGAATCGACGCCATCTATGTCAGTTCGCTTCGGCGAACAGTCCAAACAGCCGAACCCCTGGCGCGCCGGCTCTCCCTGACCCCGGTGGTCGAACCGGACTTGAGGGAGGTGTTCCTCGGCGAATGGGAGGGCGGTCTCTTCCGCCAGAAGGTGATCGAGCAGGACCCTATTACCCTCCGCATGTACGAAGAGCAGCGCTGGGACGTCATTCCCGGAGCCGAATCTGCGGCAGCGTTGACTCAGCGAGTTCGGGCTGCGATCGAGCGGATCGCTGCCGCTCACCCCGACCAGCGTGTCGTGGCCTTCTCCCACGGCGGCACGATCGGCGAAGTTCTGGCCCAAGCTTCGCATTCCCTACCTTTTTCCTTCAACGGTGCCGACAACGCTTCGATCTCTCACGTGGTGATCACCAAGGAGCGGTGGGCTATCCGGCGGTTCAACGACACAGCCCACCTGGGGGCCGGCTTGACCACCCGGGCAGCCCCTCTGACCTGAGCCCGAGTCTTAGCTGAGCCCGTCGAGGCTCTCAGGAGCGGAGCACCCAAGCCGAGCCTCCTGGGTCGAGTCCCCTAAAAGCCGAGCCCCTAAGCCCGAGCCCCTAAGCCCGAGCCCATAAGCCCGAGCCTCTCAGACCAGTGTCAACTGAAGTGGGTCCGAGGTCTGTCCTGTCGAACACCGTCCAGGATGATGTCGACCTTCTCGTTGTAGAAGCAGGCCAGGCCGGCGACCTTTTGGCTCTCGGCCAGGGGGGACCGGTAGATCCACACCACGTCCTCGTACTCCGAGCCGTCGACGACCAGCGACCAGTACGTGGCCGTGCCCTTGTAGGGGCACTGGGTTTGGGTTGACGATGGTCGTAGGTGCTCCATGCGGACGTCGGTCAAGGGCACGTAGTAGCGAGGGGGCAACCCCGTCTCGAACAGGATGCGCGGTTGGCGGGAGTCGGCGACGATCTGACCACCGACCTCGACGACCACGTGTCGGGAGCTGGCCAGAATGTCGACCCGCTTGTAGGGATCGCGCGGGTGGACATAGATCGGCTCGTCTTCCTCGAACCACTCATCCATGGCCGGCCAGTCCAGTCGGATAGACGTGCGGAGCTCGACGATCGGAGACTCGGGAAAGGTCTGCGCTGCTCCCTTGGCCGTGGCTTCGCCCACCGTGACGTCGTGGATACGGCCATCACCCCGGCTGGGTGAGTGATGGATTTCGCCGGTGGGAATGAGCTCGGCGCGCACGTCGTCGAGCGGCAGGTAGTACGTGGGGTAGTAGGGGAGCTCCCACACCAGGAGCGGTCGCAGCGTGTCGGCCACCAGCTGCCCCTGAAGGTAGGCGCGGACTCGCTTTCCGCCGGGCTCGACGCGTACGGAACCTCGCTGTTCGCTGTTCGTCATTCTCGCTCCTTCCCAGAGCTCCCCAGAGCTCCGCCGACCCGCTCGCCACCGCCAGCGTAGGCCCCCCGTCGTGCCGGCCAACCTTGGTGACCGTCGCCTGGTGGACAGCTCAGGGGCTCAGCCCATGGACAAGAGGCCGGCATTTGATGCATAACGGCACCGGCACGTCGCGCAGGACAAGGCCGGAAGCTGATGGCGTCTGGTCGCGAACAGTGCCACAGCGAACCGGCCGGTCGGGTTGCTAGCGTACCGACGCATGCTTCCGGACGTAGACCTCCTGCTCGAGTATCCGTACACTCGCACGACGGGACCCTTGCTCGGCCAGTTCCTGACCGGGCTGCGCGATGGACGCCTGTTGGGCAACCGAAACGGGGACGAGGTCCTGTGCCCGCCGCTCGAGTACGACCCCGCCACGGCCCGGGGCCTCGACTCCGAGCTGGTCGAGGTGGCCACCGAGGGCACGGTCACTTCGTGGACCTGGGTGGCCGATCCCACATCCTCACACCCCTTCGATCATCCCTTCGCCTTTGCCCTCGTCCTCCTGGACGGCACCGCCTCTCCCATGGCCCACGCCGTGGACACGGGTTCGATCGACGATATGTCCACCGGCATGCGAGTGGCCGTCCAGTTCCATGAAGAGCGGTCGGGTTCGGTCACCGACTTCCATTTCGTTCCCGTGGATCGCGGCGAGCTCACCCCCCGCGTCGAGGGGTCCGAACCGGTGAGCGACATCGTGCAGCTCATCTCGCTGCATTACCGGGAGCCGCTGTACGCCCATCGGGCCCGTTTCGCCCAGGGCCTCCTCGATGGTCGGTTCATCGGCCAGCGCTCGCCGGCCTCGGGCAAGGTCTACGTGCCCGGCCGGGGCTACGACCCGCTGGAACGGGTCGAGATGGGTGAGGACGACGAGCTGGCTGTGGCCGACCGAGGCACGGTGACCTCGTTCACCGTCATCACCCCCGTCGACTACTACGGCCAGAAGGAGACCAAGCCCTACATCCGGGCCTCGATCCTCCTGGACGGGAGCGACTCGCCCCTCATCAGCGTCGACATCCGCAACCTGGAAGAAGAAGACATCCGGGTGGGCCTGCGGCTCCAGGCGGTCTGGCGACCGGAGGGGGAGCGTGATCTGACCGGTATCGACAACCGCTCGGTCTCCCTCGATGGCGTCATCGAGCGATGGGACCCGACCGGCGAGCCCGATGCCGACGCCAACCAACTTCGGGAGTTCACCCAGTGACCGATCATTCCCGCGACGTAGCCATCGTGGCCGTCTCGCAGACCCCCGCCTATGAAGCGTTCGCCGGCCCCGAGCCGGTGCTCATCATGCGCTGCGTCAACGACCTGCTGGCCCGGACCGGGCTGGAGCGCCACGACATCGACTTCACCCTGGCCGGCAGCTGCGACTATCTCTCCGGCGCCCCCTTCGCCTTCGTTCAGAACATCGACGGCGTGGGGGCCTGGCCCCCGGTGTACGAGAGCCACGTGGAGATGGACGGCGCCTGGGCGCTGTTCGAGGCCTGGATCCGACTGCAGCTGGGGGACATCGACGTGGCCCTGGTCATCGGGTCGGGGCGATCCTCGCCCGGCAACAACCGCGAGATCTTCGCCCTCCAGGGCGACCCCTATCTGGCCGCACCCCTCGGCCTCGATCCCGCCTCCCTGGCCGGCATCCAGGCCCGGGCCCTGCTCGATGCCAACCTGGCCACCGAGGCCGACTTCGCCGCCGTGGTCGAACGCAGCTGGAAGGCCGCCGCCGACAACCCCAACGCCATGGTCCGGCGGTCCGACACCGCCGACCAGTTGCTGGGCCAGCCCTACTACACCGCTCCCCTCCGGGCCCACGACGTGGCGCCGGTGGGCGACGGGGCCGCCGCCCTGCTCATGGTGGCCGGTGACCGGGCCCGCGAGCTGTGCGAGCGACCGGCATGGATCCAGGGGATCGAGCATCGCATCGAGTCCCATCACCCCG
This sequence comes from uncultured Acidimicrobiaceae bacterium, assembly GCA_963781305.1. Lineage (GTDB taxonomy): Bacteria > Actinomycetota > Acidimicrobiia > Acidimicrobiales > RAAP-2 > DASXMT01. Next base: position 392,812 of record CAWAFL010000001.1, on the reverse strand, counting down.
GCTACCGGGACCTGACCGACTCGCCCTCGACCCGATCGGCGGCCGAGAAGGTCGGTGGAGTTGGGAGGTTCGATGTGGCCGAGCTCATGGTGACCCACAGCCACGAGGAGATCATCCTGCGCCTGGCGCTGGGACTGGGCGACGACACCGTGGTCAACCCGTCGGGGGGGCCGCTGGGCGGCCATCCGGTGATGGCCACCGGTCTGGTCCGGGTCATCGAGGTGGCCAACCGGATTGCCGATGGCTCGGCCCAACGGGGCCTGGCTCATGCGTCGAGCGGCGCATGCCTCCAGCAGAACTTGATCTGTGTCCTCCAGGGAGATGACTGATGGCGCGCCCATGTGCAGTGATCGGTACCGGTCAGACCGACTACCGAAAGAAGCTCGATCTGACCCTTGACGGCCTCGTCCGGTGGGCCGCCATCGAGGCTCTCGAGGATGCGGGCATGACGTTTGCCGACGTCGACGCCATCGTGATCGGCAAGGCTCCTGACGCCCTCGAGGGCGTAGTCATGCCCGAGCTGTCCCTGGCTGATGCCCTGGGCGCGGTGGGCAAGCCCATCCACCGGGTCCACACTGCCGGATCGGTGGGGGCGGCCACGGCCATTACCGGGACCACCATGGTCGAGTCGGGCCGCTACGACAGGGTTCTCGTCGTCTGCTACGAGAAGCAGTCCGAGGGCAACGCCACTTGGGCCCTCTCCGGTGGAAAGTCGGGCGGCCAGGGCGCCGGTGGCACCTTCGCCCCCTGGATTCGCAGCTACATCGAGCGTTCCGGGGCGCCGGAGGACATTGGCTGGAAGGTGGCGGTCAAGGACAGACAGAACGCCCTCCGCAACCCCCATGCCCACTTGCGCATCCCGGACATCACCATCGAGAAGGTGCGGGACTCCCCGATGCTGTGGGACCCGCTCCATTTCCTGGAGTCGTGCCCCTCCTCCGACGGAGCGGCGGCGATCGTCCTGGCCAGCGAGGACGTCGCCCGCACGAGTCCGGGGAAGCCGGCGTGGGTCATCGCCCACGCCAAGCGCACCGAGTTCGGTCAGTTCCCCGGGCGCGACGCCGTCCGCCCCCAAGCCGGGGTGGATTGTTCGGCCGCCCTCTACAAAGAGGCCGGCATCACCGATCCTCGCGGCCAGATCGACTGCGCCGAGATCTACGTGCCCTTCTCCTGGTACGAGCCCATGTGGCTCGAGGGACTCCTGCTGACCCCGATCAACGAGGGCTGGCGCTTGACCGATAACGGCGACACCGAGATCACCGGGTCGTTCCCGGTCAACGCCTCGGGCGGTGTCCTGTCCTCGAACCCGATCGGCGCCTCGGGCCTGATCCGATGCCTCGAAGCGGCCAACCAGGTGCGTGAGCGCGGCGGTGACTACCAGGTCGACGGGGCGCGGGTGGCGCTGGGCCATGCCTACGGCGGTGCCGCCCAGTACTTCGCCATGTGGATTGTCAGCTCCGACCTGCAGCCTGCCTACCGATGACGGCCGAACCCGCGGTGCTGGTGGAGCAGGACGGCCACGTCGTCACCGTCACGCTGAATCGCCCGGCCAAGCGCAATGCCTTCAATGCCGAGGTCCTGTGCCGCCTATCCGATGCCTGGGACCTCATCGACGGAGACGACGAGGTCCGTGTGGCCATCCTGACCGGAGCCGCGGGGGGCTTTTCGGCCGGGGCTGACCTGGACCGGTTGGTCGGCGCCATGGCCCGAGGGGAGCCTCCGGCCGACGAGTTCGAGGAACGGATCAGAACCGACGGGTCCATCATCTTCAAGGGGTTCTTGAAGCAGTACCGCACGAAGAAGCCCCTCCTGGCTGCGGTCGAGGGCTACTGCTACGCCGGTGGGACCGAGATCCTGCAGGCCACCGACATCCGGGTGGCCGGCGAGAGCGCCAGGATCGCCATCTCAGAAGTGCAGCGCGGGCTCTTCCCCATGTCGGCCTCCACCATCCGGCTGCCCCGCCAGATTCCCTGGACCGAGGCGATGGAAATCCTGTTGGTGGGTGACCCGATCAGCGCGGCCAAGGCCAAGGAGATCGGCCTCATCGGCCACGTGGTGCCCGACGGCGAGGCGCTGGCCAAGGCGCGCTCGATCGCCGAACGGATCGCAGCCAACGGCCCGCTCGCCGTCCAGGCAATCAAGGCCTCGGTCCTCGCTGCCGACGGCATCCCCGAAGGCGATGCCTTCGGTCCGGAGATGGCCATCGGGATGCCGGTGATGAGCAGCCATGACGCCCGGGAAGGGCCCCGAGCATTCCTGGAGAAGCGCAGCCCCAACTTCGAAGGTCGGTAGCCGGTGGTCCTGGTGGGGGAACGCGTCATGAAACGCTCGGGGAGCTTCGTGGGGGACCGTTGAAGTTCGGCATCTTCTACGAGCACCAGCTGCCCCGACCCTGGGACGAGGACGCCGAGCACCGTTTGCTGGTCGATGCGCTCGAACAGGTGGAGCTGGCCGACCGGCTGGGCATCGACTTCATGTGGGAGGTCGAGCATCATTTCCTGGAGGAGTACTCCCACTCCAGCGCGCCCGAGGTCTTCTTGGGGGCGGCCAGCCAACGGACGAGCCGCATCCGGCTGGGTCACGGGATCATCCAGCTGCCGCAGGGGTTCAATCACTCGGCTCGGGTGGCCGAGCGGGTGGCCACCCTCGATCTCGTATCCGACGGGCGGGTGGAGTTCGGCACGGGCGAGTCCTCGTCCACAGCAGAGCTCGAGGGGTTCAACGTCGAGCGGGCGACCAAGCGAGAGCAGTGGTCCGAAGCGCTCGATGTGGTGACCCGCATGATGGTCGAGACCCCGTTTGCTGGCTGGCAGAGCCAGTACCTCTCGATGCCGCCGCGCAACGTCGTGCCCAAGCCGCTGCAGAAGCCCCACCCACCGTTGTGGGTGGCCTGCAGCCGGAGGGAGACGATCCATCTGGCTGCCACCAAGGGCATCGGGGCCTTGTCGTTCTCTTTCATCGAGCCGGAGGAGGCCCGGGCGTGGGTGGACGACTACTACGCCACCATCGCCTCTGAGGCGTGCGTTCCCGGCGGGTTCGCCGTGAACCCGCAGGTGGCCTGTGTCGTGCCCTTCATGTGCCACGAGGACGAGGAGACGGCCATCGAGCGAGGCCTGGACGGCGGGCACTTCTTCGGGTACTCCTTGGCTCACTATTACGTGTTCGGCCAGCACGTCCCGGCGGTGACCAACATCTGGGAGGAGTTCGGCGCCAATCGGTCGCAGTGGGGCTTCGACCGCAACGTCGGCGCCCGAACCGGCCAGCCGTTGGGGGCCCAGCGGCTCGAGGGCGGCCTCGGGGCGCTGCGAGGGGCCATCGGCACCCCGGCTCAGATCCGCGACCTGTGCCGCAGCTACGCCGATGCCGGCATCGATCAGCTGATCCTGGTCAGCCAAGCCGGCCGCAATCGGCACGAACACATCTGTGAATCGCTGGAGCTGTTCGCCCGGGAGGTCATGCCCGAGTTTCACGAGGAGGAGGCGGACCGGGAGGCGGCCAAGGCCGAGCGCCTGGCACCCGCCGTGGCTGCCGCGCTGGCTCGGAAGGAGCCGCCTCGCGTGGCCCCCGAGCACGTCATCGCAGCTGCTGCCCAGGTATGACGGAGCCGGGTCGCCGCGTCCTGACCCGAGTCGGACTGCGATTCCCGGCTTCGGTTGGCTCGGCTTCGGTTGCTGAAGAGTCGACGGATTCTGAGTCGCTCATCCCCGAGTCGGTTGGCCCGCAGGAGCGCCGGAACGGGCATGCCGCGCGGTTTGAGCACATGGCCGACATCGCCATGGCGGCCGAGCGGTCGGGATTCGACTCGATATGGGTCACCGACCTCGCGGGGGAGGGACCGGCATCGTCTGAGGGCGCCCCGGCATTCGAGGCCTACACGCTGCTCGGCGCACTGGCCACCCGCACCCGGACGGCCAGCCTGGGGGCGATGGTGTCCCCTATGACCGCCCGCAACCCCGCGGTGTTGGCCAAGATCGTGACCGGCGTCGACGTGCTGTCGGGAGGGCGGGCCGTCCTCGGTGTGGGCATGGGCGCGCCCGGGGCCATGATCGTCGGAAAGGACACTGCCACCGGAGAGGGCAGCGCCACCGGAGAGGGCAGCGCCACCGGAGAGGGCAGCGCCACCGGAGAGGGCAGCGCCACAGGAGAGGGCAGCGCCACAGGAGAGGGCAGCGCCACAGGAGAGGGCAGCGCCACAGGAGAGGACGGCGCTACTGGAGAGGACAGCGCCAAGGGAGAGGAGTCCTCGCTTCCTCGCCTGTTCCGCGACGCTCGCGTTGACAGCTTGGCCGAAGGGCTGCATATCTGCCGGGCCATGTTCACAGAGGAGGTCCCGTCGTTCGAGGGCCGGTACTACAGGATTCAAGAGGTCCAAAACCGTCCCCGACCCATCCAGGCCAAGGGAATTCCCATCCTCGTCGGCGGGGTGGAGAGGGAGGAGGGCATGGAGGACAGCGTGCTCGAGCTGGTTGCTCGATACGGCGACGCCGTCACCCTGGCGGGCGGGGTCGAGACGGTGCGCGACAGGCTCAACACCCTGGATCGCCTGTGTGAAGAGGTCGGCCGCGACCCAGCGGCGATCAGCCGGATCGGAACGGGAAGGCTGGTGATCGCCCCGACAGAGAAGGAAGCGGTCCAACGCTTCGATCGGGTGGCCAGTTACGAGGCGTGGAACCCCGACGACCGCGCTGCAGCCACGACGGGATCGCCCGACGCCGTTGCCGATCAGGTCGGCGAACTGCTCAAGGTGGGAGTCGACGGAGTGGTGTTCACCATGGCCTATGCCGACGACCTCGATCTCGTGGAGCTGGCCGGCTCGGCGCTGCGATCGGTGTTCGACTCAGCCTCGTTCGACTGAGCCGCTGACGACGATTGGCTGAGCAGCTGACGACGATCGACTGAGCAGCTGACGACGATCGACTGAGCCGCTGACGACGATCGACTGAGCAGCTGACGACGATCGACTGAGCCGGCTTTCGACACCGACTGGGCCGCCGTCAGCAGCCCCACCCAGGTCCGCTTAGCCGTCGGCGGGCTGCATCACGATGTGCTCGGGCCGAACCCGGTACTTCAACCGCACCTCACCGGGCTGGCGCATGGGGTATTCGTCGAGGCCCAGGTACTTCTTGGCCAATGCGTCAATGTGCGCGTCGGCTCCCTCTTCGGTGGGCTCGGCAACGCCTCGGACCACAACGACGTTGTAAGGGTCATCGGGATCGACCACCGAGACGGCCACATGGGGGTTGCGGTCGAGGTTGGCCTGCTTGGCCCGTCCCTTGGCCGTGTTGAAGAGCAGATCGTTCCCATCGATGTCGATCCAGACCGGCGTGAGCTGTGGTTTGTCGTCATGGCTCACGGTGGCCACGCTGGCGATGATGGGTCGGTTGACGAGGGCGCGTGCCGCTTTGGTCAGAGTTTCTGCCATGGAGGGCTCCTTTGTTGTGGGCTACATGTGGCCGATGTACCTGTTGCCGGTCAGCCACCGATTGCGTCTGAGAAGCGAATAGCGCCGTCGATGCTGGCCTGTTCAGCCGAGTCGAGAACACGTCGAGAATCACGTCGAGAATCGACACCAGGACATCTTGAGCCTAGTGGCCGGTCGACTTTGTATCGCGGCCACGAGTTTCGCCGGATGGGAGGCGGGTTCGCCGGATGAGAGGCGGGTTCGCCGGATGAACGGCGGGTTCGCCGGGGGAGGGGCAGGGGAGGGCGTCGCAACCCCTACTGGTACCGTGCGCCGATGCGGATCGGAGCCCAGGTGAGAGCGGGGAAGGGCCTTGTCCCCGCGCTCGAACGCGGAGCAGCGATGGGGGCAGAGGTCATCCAGATCTTCACGCAGAGCCCGAGGATGTGGAAGCCGACCCAATACGGCCCGGAGGTCCTCGGCGCCTTCCGATCGGCCCGGCGCCAAGACCCAACAGTGACCGCCACCTTCTGCCACGCCACGTACCTCATCAACCTGGCCACCCCCGACCCTGAGCTGGCGGCCAAGTCCCAAGCATGCCTGGCCGCCAACCTGGCCACGGCCTCCGGCATGGGGGCCGACGGCTTGGTGTTGCACATCGGCAGCCATCGAGGCCGGGGACTCGACAGCGTGTTGCCTCACATAGCGGCCGCGCTGATTGAGGTCCTGGACGGCCAGGAGCTGGCTACTCCAGCCGGCGACCGGTTGCCCTGCCCGATCCTGCTCGAGAACGCCGCGGGGACGGGAGACACCGTCGGTCGAACCTTCGAGGAGCTGTCTCAGGTCATCGAGGCCGCCAGGGCTGACGAGCGATTGGGAGTATGTCTGGACACCCAGCACCTGTGGGCGTCGGGCTTGCCCTTCGGGACCATCGCCGAGGCCGATGCCCTGTTGAAGACCGTCGAGAACAGCGTCGGGCTCGATCGGCTCCGTTGCCTCCACCTCAACGACTCGAAGGTGCCGTTCGGTGCGAACCGGGATCGCCACGAGAACATCGGGGAGGGCACCATCGGGCCTGAAGCCCTCGGCGCCCTGCTGGGCCATCCCGCCCTCCAAGGATTGCCGGCCATCCTCGAAGTGCCGGGGGGAGGGGACGGACCCCGAGCCGAGGACATCGAAACGGCCAAACAGGTATGGCGAGCAGGCATGGCGCTCCGCTCCACCGGGATCTCCTCGGCCGAGATCCCACACCCTGTCCGAGCCGTGTAGGGTCGTCGCCCGGCACTGTTTGGGGGTTCCGTAAGCGAGAGGAGCTGGCCGTGGCCATGCGCAAAGAAACCGACAGCATGGGTGAGATCGAGGTGCCGTCGGACCGGTACTACGGCGCCCAGACCGCCCGTTCGCTCGTTCATTTCCCCATCGGAGACGATCGCATGCCCGAGCCCCTGATCCGGGCCATCGGCATCCTGAAGGAGGCATCGGCCCGAGTCAATGCCGACCTGGGCAAGCTCTCGGCCGAGAAAGCGGAGCTCATCGTGACCGCCGCCCGTGAGGTGTCGGCCGGCAAGCTGGACGATCATTTCCCGCTCAGCGTTTGGCAAACGGGCAGCGGCACCCAAAGCAACATGAACGCCAACGAGGTCATCTCCAACCGGGCCATCGAGCTGGCCGGCGGCGTGCAGGGATCCAAGGATCCCATCCACCCCAACGACGACGTCAACATGTCCCAATCGTCGAACGACACCTTTCCCACGGCGATGCACATCGCGGCGGTCGAAGAGATCACCCACCGCCTGTTGCCGGCCATCCGCCACCTGCGCGACACCCTGGCCGCCAAGTCGGCGGCATTTGCCGACATCACCAAGATCGGGCGCACCCACCTGATGGACGCCGTGCCCCTGACGCTGGGCCAGGAATTCTCGGGGTACGTGGCCCAGCTCGATGCCGATCTGAAGCGCATCGAGTACTCGCTGGGCGACCTGTACGAGCTGGCCGCAGGGGGGACGGCGGTGGGCACCGGGCTCAACACCCATCCCGAGTTCGGCGATCGGGTGGCTCAGACCATCGCCGAGATCACCGGTCTCCCGTTCGTGTCCGCCCCCAACAAGTTCGCCGCCCTGGCCGCCCACGACGCCTTCGTGGCGGCCAGCGGCGTCCTACGCACCCTGGCCGTCTCCCTCATCAAGATCGCCGACGACATCCGGTGGTTGGGCTCGGGACCCCGCTCGGGCCTCGGAGAGCTCCGGCTGCCCGAGAACGAACCGGGATCATCCATCATGCCGGGGAAGGTCAACCCGACCCAGAGCGAAGCCATGATCATGGTCTGCATCCAAGTGCACGGCAACGACACGGCTATCGCTATGGCCGGCGGCCGGGGCAACCTGGAGTTGAACGTGGCCAAGCCGGTCATCATCCACAACTTCCTCCACTCGGTGGACCTCCTGACCGAGGCGTCCGACGCCTTCACCAAGTTCTGCGTGGTCGGCCTGGAGCCCAACGAGGAGCGCATCCGCCAACACCTGAACAATTCGCTCATGCTGGTCACCGCGCTCAATCCCCTGATCGGCTACGACAACGCGGCCAAGGTGGCCAAGAAGGCCCACCAGGAGGGCAGCACCTTGCGCGAGGCCGCCGTCGAGCTCGGGCTCCTCACCGGGGAGCAGTTCGACAAAGCGGTTCGTCCCGAGTCCATGACCCACCCCTGAGCCTCAGCCGAGCCTCAGCCCAGACAGCACCAGCGAAGACCCACCGGCTCGATAATCAATGGCCGCCCTGAGCGCCGGACTTCTCGTTTTCCGCCGGGGCGCCAACGGGAACACCGAGGTGCTGCTGGTCCATCCCGGCGGTCCCTTCTGGTCCCGGCGAGATGCTGGAGCCTGGTCGATCCCCAAGGGTGAGGTCGAAGAAGGCGAAGCACTGTCCGCCGTGGCCGAACGGGAATTCTCCGAAGAACTGGGCCGTCCAGCGCCGCGTGGTCCACGGACCGATCTGGGCGAGATCACGCAGTCGGGTGGGAAACGGGTACGGGCCTGGGCCGTCGAGGGCGACTTCGACCCGTCGGACATCACGTCCAACCAGTTCGAGATGGAGTGGCCGCCCCGCTCGGGCCAACGGCAGTCCTTCCCGGAGGTGGACCGGGCAGCGTGGTTCTCCCTGGACGTGGCCCGAGACAAGCTCATCGCCGCCCAAGTGGACCTGCTCGCACGGCTGCCGGCGCTTGGCGACGCGACCTAGGTTGAACTCGGCCTAGGTTGAACGTGTTGCAAATGAACGTGTTCCAACTGTCTCGGTACTGGGACTCCCGTCTCGGTATCGTTGACTGCGAACCCCACCGACCGCTTGGAGAAGGCATGGAGGACCACGGTGCCCCGACCACCCGCTGACATCGAGATCAACCTGGTCGACGGGCAGTTCTACGGCGGCAACCCCTTCCCGGCCTTTGCCTGGATGCGCGACAACGCCCCGGCCTACTACGACGAGAAGGCCGACATCTGGGGCATCACCCGCCATGCCGACGTCAAGGAGATCTCCAAGGACCCAGAGACCTTTTCGAACGCCGGTGGCATCCGGCCCGACTCGGGCCCCCTGCCGATGATGATCGACATGGACGCCCCGGAGCACTTTCGGCGCCGCCGGTTGGTCAGCGAGGGGTTCACCCCCAAGCGCATCAAAGAGGGCGAGGAGGGCATCCAGGTCATCTGCGACCAGATCATCGACGGCGTGTGCGAGCAAGGCAGCGCCGACTTCGTCCAGGACATCGCCGCCCCGCTCCCCATGATCGTCATCGGCAACATGCTCGGGGTGGCCCCCAAAGACCGTGACGACCTCTTGCGGTGGTCCGACGACATGCTCAAGTCCCTCGGATCCCCCGACCCCAAGGCCATGGAGGCTGCGGCCGGTGCCTTCATCGACTACACCGCCTACTGCACCAATGTCATCGAGGACCGCCGCCAGGACGGGCGGGTCGACGATGTGATCGGCACGCTGGTGCACGCCGACATCGAGGGCGACCATCTCGACGACTCGTCCCTGATCCACGAGTCACTCTTGATCCTCATCGGTGGCGATGAGACCACCCGCCACGTCATCAGCGGGGGCATGTACGAGCTTCTCCGCCACCCCGACCAGCTCGAGGCGCTCCGGGCCGACCGTTCCAAGATGCTGCTGGCTGTCGAGGAGATGCTCCGCTGGGTCTCGCCCATCAAGAACATGGCCCGGACGGCCACCCGCGACGTGGACCTGCACGGCGAGACCATCAAGAAGGGCCAGAAGCTGCTGTTGCTGTACCCGGCGGCCAACCGGGACGAGGCCGTATTCGAGCATGCCGATAGCTTCGATATCGAGCGGCAACCCAACGACCATGTGGCCTTTGGGTTCGGGGCTCACTTCTGCCTGGGCAATCGGTTGGCCCGGTTGGAGCTGTCGGTCATGTTCGACCGTCTACTGACTCGGCTGCCCGACCTGGCAATGGCCGTCGACACCGAACTACCGAGACGGGCGGCCAACTTCGTGTCCGGTTACGACGAGATGCCGGTGACGTTTACGCCGACCCAACCGGTGGGGGCCTGACATGCGCGATCCGGTCCTGACCCCAGACGAGCTCAGCCAGGCGCTCAACGGGCTTGAGGGCACCGGATGGGCCCATCAGGACGACCAACTGGTGCGGACGACCAAGTGCCAGGGATTTGCCGGCGCCCTGGCCTACGTGAACGCAGTCGGGGCGCTGGCCGAGGCGGCCGACCACCATCCCGACATCGACATCCGCTGGAACACTGTCACCTTGGCCCTGACCACCCACGATTCGGGTGGGATCACCCGGCGGGACGTCGAGCTGGCCACCGAGATCGCCGCCCTCCGAGACGGCCAGTAGATCTCAGCCGACCAGCGAATCTCAGCCAACCGGTAGATCTCGGCCGACCAGTAGATCTCAGCCGACCAGCCGACCAGCAGATCGCAGCCGATCAGCAGATCGCAGCCGCCCAGCAGATCTCAGCCGACGGGCAGGTTCCAGAGCGGGAACCAGCGGTCGAGATCCTGCTCGATGACCAGGTCATTGGCGAGCAGGCTCTTGAGCTTGAACTCCTTGTCGGTACTGCGGTGTTCCTTGCCATCGGGCACGAACGGATAGAACGTTCCCCGCTTGAATAGATAGACGAGGTACTCGGTGGACGGGATGATGATGGCCGGGGGACCGTCAGCCGGATCGGCGTCTTTGGGTGCGGGCCCGATCCCGAAGACCGAGCACAGGAGCTGCGGGCCCCAGCCGGCGTCGCTCAACGAGGAATTGACCAGGTGCACCTGGGTGACCAGGGCCTGCGTGTCGGCGTTCTCCACCACCACCCAGTGGTAGCCGTAGGAGTCCTCGGACGACCGCAGCGTGCCTCCGCCCTCCATGGCCAACAGCTTCATCACTTCGGCCTGCATGTCGTCGAAAGACTGGCCCGTGGGCGGCTTGTAGCAAACGCCGGCCCGGCCCGATGCGGTCAGACCCGCGGCGCTTTGCAGGGTGATGGCCGCCGAGGGCAGGGCGAACAGGGCATCCAGGTTGGCCTGGATGGGCTTGGTGCGGCCCATCAACGCGTCGAGGCGCTTGCCCATCTACCGGCCCACCGTTTGGCCCGACATTCGGCCTGCGCAAGGACCCGAGGTTCGGACCGACATTCGGCATGCCCGCAGATCTACCCTGCCGGCCGCCCGCTGACCCATCGCCGGGGTCAGGCCGGCCGGCCCAGCTCGGCCTCGATGCGGGCCAGCTGGTCCAGTCGCTGTTGGAGCGAGGGGTGCGTGGAGAACAGGGAGGAGATGCTGAAACCGTTGCCGCTGTTCTTGTTGTTGCTCGACAGCGCCGGCGTGAAATAGAAGGCATTGAACGTCTCTGCCGAGCGAAGGTCCCGGGTGGGGATGCGCGACATTTCGCCAGTCACCTTCACCAGGGCCGAAGCCAGCACCGAGGGCTGCCCGGTGAGCAATGCACCAGAGCGGTCGGCGGCAAGCTCCCGGTAGCGGGACAGCGCCCGGGTCAGCAGGAAGCTGATGGCATAGACAGCCACCGACACCAACAGGACCATCATCTCCACCATGGCCGCTTGGTCGCCGCTGTTGTTGTTCCCGCCTCCCCGATTGTTCCCGCCGAAGCCGCCCATCAACCCGGTCCAGAACATGATCCGGGTGACCAGCCCGGCCACCACGCCGAGGAAGCTGGCGATGGTCATCACGGCCACGTCGCGGTGGGCCACGTGGGACAGCTCATGGGCCAACACGGCCTCGAGCTCGGGCTCGTCCAGGCGGCGCATGAGGCCGGCGGTGGCGCACACCACCGCGTTGTTCGGGCTGCGCCCGGTGGCGAAGGCATTGGGCACGTCGGTGTCGGCTATCGCCACCCGGGGCTTCTTCATGTCGGCCAGGGCGCACAGCCGGTCGATGACCCCGTGGAGCTCGGGCGCCTGTTCCGGGGTCACGATGCGACCGCCCATGCCGAACAGGGCGATCTTGTCGGAGAACCAGTACTGGCAGAACAGGAGGACGCCGGCGATGACCAGCACGACCACGTAGGAGATACCCACGGCGATGAGGATGCCCACCACCGCTCCGTACAGCAGGACCAGCAAGAGGCCAGTGGTGAACATGCGGAGGGTCAGCCCACGGTCACCCGGGATGTTCCGAGCGGTGCTCATTGGTCCCCCTCAGCGGCGGCTCCCCCGGCCAGGAGTTCCTTCGTTTCGCTCAGAGTGGCGTCTTCGAATGGCAGGACGAGGTCGGAGGGGTAGAACTCGTCGTCGGGCAGGACCGTCCCTACCCGCCGGACCTCGGCAGCCGCCGCGCCGAGAGTCGTGGCGAACGCCGTCTCATCGCCGGCGTCCACCGCCTCCAGCAGTGTGTTGTCCAGTGCTTCCAACTCTGACCGGTGCTCGTCGGGGACCGAGTACTGCCCTTCGCCCAGGATGCGGACGATCATGAAGGCGCCCCTCCCGTTCCCCCGTTGGTACCCGGATCTGCTGTGGGCTGAGCCGCGGGGGCCTCAGGAGCGGCCGGAGCGGTCAGCTCCGCCGGCGCACCGGCACCGACCTCAGCCTTGAGCGCAGCCAACTCGTTATCGACGGCCGAGGTGGTGGAGAGCTGGTCCAGTTGGGCCTGAATGTCGTCCACCGGGTGGGTCAGGTCGGTGAGGGCACCGGAGGCCAGGAGCTCGTCCATGGCCCCGGCCCGGGCCTGCATGCTGTCGATCTTGTCCTGGGCTCGCTGCATCGACATCCCGGCGTCGCCCATCGACTCAGAGATGCCCGAGACGGCCTCGCCGATCTTGGTCTGGGCCTCGGCCGCGGTGTACGTGGCCTTCATGGTCTCCTTCTTGGTGCGGAAGGAGTCGACCTGGGACTGCAACTTCTGGGCCGTGGCGATGAGCTTCACTTCCTGGTCGGCCACCTGCTGATGCTGGCCGGACAGGTCGGTCAGCTGCTCGGCCAGCGCTGCACGGCGGCCCAGCGCCTCACGAGCCAGGTCCTCGTTGCCCTGGGTCAGCGCCGCCTTGGCCTGCTGCTGGAGTTTGTCGGCCTGCTGTTGGAGCTGGCCCGCCTGGAGCTCGATGCGTTTCTTCGCCGTCGTGACGTCAGCGACGCTCCTCCGGACCTTCTGCAGGCTCTCCAGTTGCTTCTGGTAGGAGAGATCGAGGGATTCCCGTGGATCTTCCGCCTTGTCCAAAAGCTTGTTCGTCTTGGCCTGCACGATGCCCGACAGACGCTTCATGACACCCATGGTGACCATTCCTTACCTAGTCCTACGTCAATGCAGCTTAGGGGTTCGGCTCCCGGTAGCGTGATCGGTGTGACCGAGCCGCTCTGCCTGATGACTGTTCACGCCCATCCCGACGATGAGTCGTCCAAGGGTCCCGGGACCGTCGCCCGGTACCACGCTCAAGGTGTTCACACCGTACTCGTGTGCTGCACCGGAGGTGAGGAGGGCGAAATTCTCAATCCGGCCATGGACACGCCCGAGAATCAGGCGCGGATCATCGAGCTCCGCAAGGAGGAACTGGCCCGGGCCGCGGTGATCATCGGGTACGACGAGGTCGTCCAGTTGGGCTACCGGGACTCGGGCATGCCCGGCACCGAGGCCAACGCCAACCCGGCCTCGTTCGCCCAGGCCCCCCTGGACGAGGCGGTAGGCCGTCTGGTGACGGCCATTCGCCGGACCCGGCCCCAGGTGATCGTGGCCTACGGCGACGAGCAGTCCGGTTATCCCCACCCCGACCACCTGCGTGACCATGAGATCAGCGTGATCGCCTTCGAGGCTGCCGGCGACCCCGACGCCTACCCGAATGCCGGGGCGCCCTGGGAGCCGAGCAAGCTCTACTACACGACCTTCTCCCGCCGCCGGTTCCAGGCCATCCATGAGAAGTTCCTGGAACTGGGCCTGGAGTCGCCCTTTGACGACAAATGGCGGGAGCGCTGGGAGAAGATGCCCGAGGACCGCTTCACCACGTCCATCGATGTCACCGGGTTCGCCGACGTCCGCCGCCAGGCCCTGTTGGCTCATGCCACCCAGGTCGACCCCACGTCGAAGTTCTGGTTCGGCCTGCCTCCCGAGGTGATGGAAACCATCGAGCCCCAGGACGACTACGAGCTGGCCAAGATCATGGTGAACGGGAAAGCCGTCGCCCCCGAGCTGCCCGAGGACGAGATCGAGCATGATCTCTTCGCCCCGGTCGGTGCCGTGAGCCACCGGTAACCCGGGCTACCGCAGGGCGATTCCGCAGGGCGACGACAGGACCACAGGGCGACGACAACCACAGGGCGACGACAGGAGATCTGGCATGGCGAAGTGGCTCTCACCAGAATGGTTCGACGAGACGCGTGCTCTGGCCGCCGACCAGCCCGACCGGCCGGGCGCCAGCGCACGCATGCAGTACGAGGTCACCGGCGGCCCCGAGGGTGAGGTCAAGTACTACTGGGTGCTCGAGGATGGCCATCTCCGGGAGAGCGCCCTCGGGGTCCTGGCCGATGCCGAGGTGACCCTGACCACGGCGTGGTCGGATGCCGTTGCCATCCAAAAGGCGGAGTTGGACGCCAACGCCGCCTTCATGCAGGGAAAAGTCAAAGTTGCTGGGAACATGGGCACGGTCCTGGCCCTGTTGCCCATCACAAACACTCCCGAGTACCGCGACCTCCAGCGTCGTATCGTCGAGATCACCGAGTTCTGAGGGCTCAGGCTCTTCGCCCGAGGCCCCATTAGCCCTTGCGCATCAGGTCCCGGAGAGGGCGATAGCCGATTCGGGTGGCACCTGACCCGTCGATCAACGCTCCGAGCCCGCGGTCGGCAACGAGCAGGATGTGGTCAGCCACCCGGGCCGGCCAGTTGTCCGAGGTGGCCCGGAGCTCGTCGCAGTCCACGGCCGGCCGCAGGGTGACCTCGGTGATCCCGGGACTGAGGTTCGACACCACGTGGTGGAAAGCCTGTGGGCCGCCAACCATGGGGAGCGTGACGAAGTGGTCGGCGAACAGCACGTTCTCGTCGGCGGCCAGCTGTCGGAACGGGAAACCCACGTTTGGTTCAGCATCGGCCCCCAAGAGGCGGAGGGGGAGGGAGAAGTCGATGGCCAGTTCCAAGTAGATGTCGAAGAACTCAGGTCGGAGGAGGAGGGCGTCGAGATGGGTGTCCAGGTGGCTGACATCGAAGCCCCAGAGAACAGCCCGTTCCACCTGAGCCCGGCATTCCCGACGCACCTCGTCGAGATCGGCGTGGTCCCAGACGTCGGTCAACGTGCGAGGGAAACCCCCATCGCCGTCGAGTAGAGAGGGCGCCTGGGTGATCGGGCCCCACCGGTAGAGCTCGTGCTCCGAATTGAGGGTGAGGTGGACTCCAACGTCGTCGCCCCGGTAGCGGGAGGCGGATTCCCGGGACCAGGGGGCCGGAACCATGAGGGAAGCGCTGGTGCCGATGCCCTCTCGGAGGGCCTCGAACACTCCGACGTTGGCGGCATGACAAAAACCCAATTCGGCACAGTTCAGGATGAGCAGTTTGGCGTCCGAGGGATATCCCAGGCGCTCAGCGACCGTCGTCATGCCTCCGACGGTAGCGCCGCTGCTGGTTAAGCAGCGCAATTGGCTCGATTGAGGAGGGCCCGGGCGGCGGCGACGCCCTCCCGTCCGACGGCCCTGGTGTGCTCATCGAGCCGCCAGTCGGTGCCCGGTGAGCCCTTGGCCGGTCGCGTCGACCCGGCGACCCGACGCCCCTTTCGCCGTGACGGCGGGCCGTGAGTGGCTGATGTTGCTGAAGTTTCTGATGTGGTTTCACTGGCAGCCGAACCGGGGGATGAGGCATCGGCGGAACCCGTGGCCGGTTCGGTGGCTTCGATCAAGGGCAGTTGTTGTTGCTCCATGGCTGAAGCCTCGCGGATGGGTGTATCACTGTGGCCGTGACCACCACACCGAGCAGTTCAGAGGCAACGTCAACGCCGGGATCGGGACCCGCACCCAGGTACGGAATCACCGTTCCCTTCGACGGCGTCCCCCTCCATGAGCACCGGGAATGGTTCGAGAAGCTTGTCTCGCTGGGTTACACCGACGTGTGGTCGGCAGAGACCGATGGGACCGACGGGCTCACGCCAATTGCCCTGGCTGCGGCGTGGACGCCGAGCCTTTTGCTGGGGACGGCCATCATCCCTGCCTATACCCGAGGCCCGGCCCTCTTGGCCCAAACCGTCGCCGGCATGGCTGAAGCGGCCCCGGGCCGGTTCGCCTTTGGGCTGGGCACGTCTTCCAATGTGATCGTGGAGCGCTGGAACGGGATCGAGTTCACCGAGCCCTACAAGCGCGTCCGGGACACCATCCGCTTCTTGAAGGCGGCCCTGGCCGGTGAGAAGGTCGACGAGACGTACGACACGTTCGCAGTACATGGGTTCCGCCTGGCCCGTCCGGTCGAGAGCCCTCCCCCCATCTTCTTGGCCGGGTTGCGCCCCGGCATGCTCCGTCTGGCGGGGAGGGAGGCCGACGGCGCCATCATCAACTGGCTGTCGGCCGAGGACGTGGCCACGGTCGTCCCCCACGTGGGTGCGGGGAAGGACATCGCCGCTCGGATCTTCGTCTGTCCGTCCGAGGACACCGATACGGTGCGGGCCATCGGCCGGCGCATGATCGCTGCCTACCTCAATGTAGAGGTGTATGCCCAGTTCCACCGCTGGTTGGGGCGGGGCGATCAGTTGCAGCCCATGTGGTCGGCGTGGCAGGCGGGGGACCGGAAAGGTGCCCTGGCCGCCATCCCCGACGAGGTGGTCGACGCCTTGATCGTGCACGGGTCGGGAGCCGAGTGCCGCGCCCACATCCAGCGGTACGTGGACAACGGGGTGACGATCCCGGTCATCGGGCTCATTCCCTTCGGGGTCGATCTGGCCGACGCAGTAAGTGACCTGGCCCCTCGGAGCACATAAGGTCCAGGTCAGTGGGGTGCCGGCCGATCGGGCCGGCGCGAACGTGGTGGGTACGGGGGGCCACCGAGGTCATGACTCGTCCCGGTTCGCGCCCTTTCCCGGCAGTGACCCGACAGAGGCTGATCTCTAGCGCGAAGATGGCTTCATGGTCCATGGACCCTTGCTCGCATCCACGGCTGGAATCGTGACCGGCATCGTCGCCGGCGGGGTGGTGTTCATCGCCGTGGTCATCGCCTTGGTGCACAGCACCTTCAAAGTGGTCACGGAGTACGAGCGGGCCGTGTTCTTCCGCTTGGGTCGCATCCGGGAGGAGGCCAAAGGGCCCGGGATCATCGTCAAGTGGCCATTGATGGACAAGCTGGTGAAGGTGACGCTGCGGGTCGAAGTCGTCGACATTCCCAAGCAGGCGGTCATCACCGCCGACAACGTCACCGTGCAGGTGGACGCGGTCGTCTACTTCCAGGTCCTGGATCCGGTACAGGCCATCATCGGAGTGGACGACTTCCGTTTCGCCAGCCAACGGGTGGCCATGACCGCGCTGCGGTCGATCGTCGGCCGACATCAGCTCGACAACATCCTGGCCCACCGGGACGACGTGAACGACGAGCTGAAGACGTCCATTGGCGCCTCGACCCACGGCTGGGGGGTCGAGGTTCGCCAGGTGGAGATCCGAGACATCGTCCTACCCCCCGAGCTCCTCCGGGCCATGGCCCGCCAAGCCGAGGCCGAGCGGGAGCGCCGAGCAAAGGTCATCGCCGCCACCGGCGAGCTCGGAGCCAGCAAGGAGCTGGCCGAGGCGGCGGCCACGCTGTACGAGTCCCCCGGGGCCATGCAGCTTCGCACCTTGCAGACGCTGGCCGAGGTGGCCAGCGAGAACAATTCCACGCTCGTGTTCCCGCTGCCCATCGAGATTCTGGCCGGGTTCGTCAACGGCACCATCGGCATGAGTTCGCCCGGGCCGTCACCGGCAACGGCAACGGTTCCACTGTCCACGGTGATGCCGGCCCCATCGGTGGTCAAGGGCTCGGCAGCCGCGGCAGCCGGTGCGGTGACAGGCGCACCGACCGGGCCCGCATCCGATGCAGCGACTGGATCTGACTCAAATGGTCGGGCGGACGTCCCGACCGACGACGGCCGTCCGGACGCAGGCGGGGCCGCGGCGCACGGTACCGGTCCAGACGAGGTCAGTCAGTCGGCGTAGCGGGACTGCACCTCGGCGTCCATGGTGTGCACCTGATCGGCGAGCTCGCGTCGGAACCGCTCCTGCTCGGCCGCGAGTTGTTCGTCGGAGAGGGCGAGGATCCTCACGGCCAGGAGTGCGGCGTTTCGTGCGCCGTTGACGGCCACCGTGGCCACAGGCACGCCCTTGGGCATCTGGACCATGGCCAGGAGCGAATCGAGGCCGCCCAGGTTGGCCAGGGCCACAGGCACGCCGATGACTGGGACGGGGGTGGCGGCGGCCAGCACGCCGGCCAAGTGGGCAGCGCCGCCGGCGGCGGCGATGATCACCTGCACCCCCCGATCGATAGCCGTGCGAGCAAAGTCGATGGCGTCGTCGGGGGTCCGGTGAGCAGAGATGACCCTGACTTCGACGGGGATGGAAAATGAGCGGAGGGTCTTGACCGCGTCATCCATGATCGATGCGTCGGACGAGCTTCCCATGACGATGGCGACTGACATGCCCCGTATTCTGTCCGACAGCTCAGGATCCGACACATCGAGACGCGGTGGTCGTAGGCATCGAGACGCGAAGTCCCGACACATCGGGACGCGACGGTCCCAGCCGGTACGGTGGTCAGGACCGATCACGCCTGGTTGACGGTCCGGGGAGGCTGTCATGAAAATCGGTGTGATGTTCGATGTGAACCAGTCGATCGACGATGTGGTCGGCCAGGTCAGGGGCCTCCGTGACGTCGGCCTCGATTCGGCCTGGGCCTCGCAGATCTTCGGGTACGACGCATTGACGTTGTTGGCCGTGGTCGGTCGCGAGGTGCCTGATATCGAACTGGGCACGGCGGTAGTGCCCACGTACCCGCGCCACCCGGTGATGCTGGCCGAGCAGGCCCTCACCGTGCAGGCAGCCATCGGCGGACGACTGACGCTGGGCGTCGGTCTCTCGCACCAGGTGGTCATCGAGAACGTGTTCGGGCTGTCGTTCGACCGCCCGGCACGGCACATGCGTGAGTACCTATCGATTCTCACGCCCCTACTTTTGGGCGAGCAGGTCGCCTTCACCGGCGAGACGCTCAAGGCGGCCACATTCGGCCCGCTCGAAGTCAACGCTCCTGCGCCGCCCGTCCTGGTGGCCGCTCTCGGCCCTACCATGCTGGCCTTGGCCGCTCGACTTGCGTCGGGAACGGTCACCTGGATGACCGGTCCAGCGACCATCGAGTCCCATGTCGTGCCCGTGATCTCGCGGGCGGCCGCCGAGGCCGGACGAGGAGAGCCGCGGGTGACAGTCGGCCTGCCCGTGTGTGTCACCAGTGACGTCGCCGGTGCCCGACACAAGGCCGCAGAAGTCTTCGCCGTGTACGGCGGCCTTCCGTCCTATCGGGCCATGCTCGATCGCGAGGGCGCGGGCGGCCCGGCCGATGTGGCCATCGTGGGTACCAAGGACGAGGTTTCCGCCCAAGTCCGACGACTGGCCGACATCGGGGCTTCCGACTTTGTCGGTGCGCCCTTCGGGACGGCCGCCGAGATCAGCGATTCCGTCGCCACCCTGGCCGAGCTGGTTGCTCCCTGATGCCAGGTTCCTGGCGGCCCCTTTCTCACGGGATCGACGGCACCGGCCAACCGTTGTGACGTCACCGCGTCAATAGACCAGGTCTGCCTCAATCATCCCGTCGCCTGCCGCAAGACCCCGTCACCACGTGAGCGGCCATACAGGTGTGCGTGCTCTATCGGGCGATCCGGGTGTGCTTGAACTCGTTCAGCTCGGGGTGATCCACCAGCAGGGCCAGCACCCGGTCGATGGTCTCTCGGGCTAGGGCTCCGTTGCCTTCGGGCCGGGTCATCAGCCGGGTAAACACGGCGTCGTCGCCGATGATGAAGGTGGGTACGCCGAATACATCGTGGCTGTTCACGTACTGCTCGTGCTCCGTACGGGCAACCACCCGCGGCCAGCCGTCGTCGACTTGGGCCAGAATGGCGTCGGCGGGGGCGCCGACCCGCTCGAGCGCCTTGCGGACGACATCGCGCTCACGGAGGTCGCCGCCCTCGTCGTGCCGGGCAGCGAACAACGAGCGGTGCACCTCGGCGAAATGCTCCGGAAACCGGTCCCGGACGACGATCCCTGCTTCAAGGGGCAGCAGGTGGGGCGTGTGCTGGGGGTCCTCCCACGCTGGGGTCCCGCCCTCGGCTACATGGCTTTGGTTCAGGAAAAACGGGACGTAGGTGATGTCCCAATCCGCGCCGTCCGCCAAGCCGTCGAGCAGGTGCTCGTGGGCATTCCTGGCGAACGGGCATCGATAATCCCAGGTCACTGCAAAAGAAGTCGCGGTAGTCATGTTTGTACCAACAGCGCCGAGGCCCTGGTCATTCCGACCCGCCCCAGACTTTCCGGCTTGACCTGGGTAGGGATCAGACGAACCGGCGGCCCACGGCCCCCAGCGCGGTGCCGACCACCACACCGCCGAGAACGTCGGATGCATGGTGGGCCTGGAGGTGAACGCGGCTCACTCCCACCAGTCCGGCACAGGTGAACAGCAGTACGTTGCCGCCGAGATCGCCACGCTCCGACAAGACCGTTGCCGCGCAGAAGGCCGCCAGCGTGTGCCCGCTGGGAAAACTGCTGGTCCGGGGCTCGCGTAGGGGGATCACGTTTTCGCCCAAGCGAAGGTCGCTCGGGTTGGGACGCGGTCGGCCGACGAAGGCCTTCAGGCCGGCATTGACCACGCTGGACTCGACCCCGGCCACCGCCAGGGCGCGCACGGCCCGATTCCGCCTCGCTCCAGAGCGCCGTGCCCGCCAGGCCGTGGACACTGCCCACACCAGGCCGTGATCGCCGAGGCCGGAAATAATTCGGGCAGCAGCGTCGATTGAGGGCACGCCCCGGTACGGTGCGAACCAAGTGTCGATCTGTTCGTCGAACAGCCGTATGGCGTCCTTTCCGGTCAGTGAGCTGAGGTCGCCGATCTTGGCCAGGACGCCTCCCCGGCCGACGGTCGGCTGCTCCCTTGCTGCTTCGGCGCTCATGCCGCGCCCTTGCGGACGATGGGGGGTGCCAGCAGTGTGGGGGCGGCGAGGGCCGGGTCGCCGCCGAATGCGGGACAGAACGACTGGAAGTGGCAGTACTTGCAGAGAGGGCCGGTCTTGGGCCGGAAGTCCTCGTCCCGGCACGCTCGCTCGATGGCCGACCACACGGCGACGGTCCGCTGCCGGTTCCCGCGGATGGCCTGATCCGACGGTTCCGCCGTGATCACGGTGGGTTCCCGAAGATGGAGGAGCTCCACCCGCACCGGCCGCCGGCCCAGCAGTTCTTCGCACAACATGGCGTAGATGTGCACGCCGACCAGCTTCGACTGTTCGTAAGCCTGCGAGGGGGCCCTGCCCGTCTTGTAGTCGATGACCACCAACTCGCCGTCTTCGGTGAGGTCGAGCCGGTCGATGATTCCCCGGAGGCGCACATCGCCCAACTTTGCGTCGAGGGTGAGCTCCATGCCCACGGCACGAACCTCGTTGGGATCCTCGAGACGGAAGTAATTGTGGACCAAGGTGGCGCCGTCCTCCCGGAAAGCCTCGGCCTGGTCGGCGGTGAGGTCGAGGGAGACAAACTCGGGGTCAGACTGCAGTTCGTCCCAGGCGGCTGACAGCTCGGCCAGGCCGGCCGACTCGGAGCGGGTTCCCCGCTCGTGGAACCAGAAGAGCCGCTCGAGCGCCGAGTGGACCAAGGTGCCTTTCACCATGGCGGGCGAGGACGGTTCTGGGAGCCGCTCGATGGCCGAGAACCGAAAGGCCAGGGCGCAGTCCCGAAAGCTCGTGACCTTCGAGGGCGAGAGCGAGCGAGGCAGTTCGAAGGACATGGGTGACAGGTTACGACGAGGGTGTGTCAGGGGCAGGGACCAACGAGCTCCGCACCGACTGGGCGACTTGGCCGGGGTCCTCCATGGGCCCGAAGTGGCCCAGGCCGCCAAAGACCCGGATGGTCGGGCGCTGCAGGCGGACCGCGTACTGCTCAAGGATGGGAAGCCCGAAGACGTCGGTGTTCTCGCCGCACGACAGGGCCACCGGACACCCGATGGCACCCAAGTGGGCAAAGGCATCGTGCCGGAAGCTCTGGGCATAGACGGCCGCTTCGTCCTCTCGACGGCAGCACAGCCGCACCATGGCACCGTTGCCACCGTCCTCTGACGGCACCAGCTCGAAACCGCACTCGACGTAGCCGGAAAGGGCGGCGGGATCGAGAATGCTAAAGGGCGGCTTGGAGCTGAAGTTGGCCAGTGCCTCGGCACGCGAGGAGAAGGTCTCGCGTCGTCGCAACGCCCCCGTCGACAGGGGATTGTCCATGCCGATGTTCTCGACCGGGTCGTCGGCCGGAAAGACGATGGGCTCAAAGCAATAGAGAGCGCTGAAGGTGCCCGGTCGGGCCTGCTCGGCCAACAAGACGGAGGCTCCGCCACAGGAGTGGCCGAAGGCAAACGGCCGGCGCAACCCGAGGTGATCCACGGCGGCCACCACGTCCAGGGCGAAACCGGACCAGGCGAAGTCGCCGTCGACCGGGCGGTCGGAGTGCCCGTGGCCTCGCAGATCGATTCCCCAACAGTGAAACGTCCCGGCCAGCTGCTCGGCCAATGGGGCGAGGACGGCAGCACAGAACCCTGTGGCATGGACCAACAGGAGATCGGGGCCACTACCGCCGAAGTCGGTAAGGGCGATGGTCAACCCGTCGTCGGTGACGCAGCGAAGAGCATCCTCACGGTCCCTCATGGTGTCGTTTTCCACTTCAGGGACGGTAGTCGCCGTGCCGTTGGATAAGAGCAGGCTGAGAAGTGTCAACCATTGGGCACCGGGCACCAACTAGAACAGGGGACCATGCAGAGCTTCTTGCAGTCGTGGGGCTACCTGGCGATCTTTGCTGCCACCCTCATTTCGTCCATGTGCATTCCCATCGGCTCCGAGGTGGCAATCGCCTACGGAGGAGTCCTGGCCAGCGGCCAGGTCGCCGCCAACACCGGTCACGACCATCTCAACCTGGCCCTCGTGATCGTGGTGGCCACGGTCGGTGAACTGATCGGCTCGTCCCTCGGTTACGGCATCGGTTACTTCGGCGGCCGGCCATTGGTGGACCGGGTGGGCAAGTTCGTGCTGCTCACTCACAAGGATCTCGACCGAGCAGAAGAGTGGTTCAACCATCGAGGCGAATGGGCCGTGCTGATTGCCCGTTTCATACCGCTTGTACGGTCGTTCATCTCGGTGGCCGCCGGCCTGGCGGAGATGGCCCTGGGGAAGTTCGCCCTGTTCACCGTCATAGGCTGCGCGGCCTGGTGCGCGGCATTGGCCAGCATCGGCTACAGCCTGGGTTCCAGCTACGAACACGTGATCAAGGCGTTCAGCTACGCAGGGTACGTTGCCATCGTGCTGGTGGTCCTGGCCATCGTCGCCCTCCTCCTCCACCGCCTCCGGGTCGTCCGGGCCGAACGGGCCGGCCTCGAGCCTCGTCGGAGGGGTGCTCACTCCCGCCGGTGAGTCCGGTAGCTTCGGTGGTACATGCCCGGCTTCCTCTCCGACATCGGGCCGACGCCTCGGTGACCGGCTGACCGTGGCTCCGCGACCTTCGGCCAAGCGCGTCGCCGCCGAGGCCGCGGCGCACCTCCAGCGTTCCGAGACCTGGCATGGACTGCGTGCCGGAGACCCGGTAGTGATCGAGGGAGTACGCGGCCGCGGTATGACGTGGGAATTCCGGGCCCGAGTGGTCAACGACCGCAACGGATCTGAGTCCATCGAAGTGGTGGGCGGACGTCCCGGGGACCGCAAGGTCCGCTCGTTCGCGCCGGATCGGGTCTATGCCGTCACCCGACGGAGCCGCGGCCGAGCCGGCAACGAGTCGAAGCTCTCCCTCGAGGACGAGCCGCAGCTGCCGTTCGGCTGACCGTGGGGCGGTGTTGGCGAGCCGGCCGCGCTAGACGCACCGGTTTCCTGCAGACGGACAGCCATCGTTCCACTCGTCCACCGATAGCCTCACCGTCATGGCCACCGTCGTCTTTTTTCATGCTCATCCCGATGACGAGGTGACCACCACGGGTGGGACCATCGCGCAGCTGGCGGCCGAGGGCCACCGCGTCGTCCTGGTCACCGCCACTCGGGGGGAACTTGGCGAGGTGCCCGTGGGCCTGTTGGCCGATGGGGAGGCGCTGCCCGATCGCCGGGTGGAGGAGTTGGCGGAGTCGTGCCGCGTGCTGGGCATCGCCCGTCAGGTGTTCTTGGGGTACCACGACTCGGGCATGGCCGGCGAGGAATCGAACGAGAGGTCCGGCGCCTTTGCCGCCGCCGACGTGGACGAGTCGGCACGGTTGCTGGCCGGCATCCTGCGGGATGAGGGCGCCGACGTCCTCGTGGCCTACGACGAGCACGGCGGGTACGGCCACCCGGATCACGTCATGGTGCACCGTGTTGGGCTTCGCGCCGCCGATCTGGCCGGCACCCATCGGGTGTTCATGGCCACCGTGGACCGCACCTACCTGCAGGGCGTCATGCCATCCGTGCAGAGAACGGGCGTGGAAGTGACGCCCGAGATGACGGCCATGTTCGAGACCATCGGCGTCCCCGGCACGAGAGTAACCACCGAGATCGATGTGCGCGACTATCTCGACATCAAGCGCTCGGCCATGCGGGCCCATGCGTCACAGATCGGAGACACCGCCTTCTTCCTGGCCATGTCCGACGACGTCTTCACGGCCGTGTGGGGCAACGAGTGGTACGTGCGGGTGAAACCCGAAACCGGACCCGATGGAACGGCAGGAGAACGCGAGCCCTCGTTGCTGACTTGAGCCCGAGCTGAGCCCCTCGCCGTGACCGGCGATATCCTGCCCAGCGTGACCTCCTCACATCGAGTCTTGCGAATCCACGGCGGACGACTGGTCAACGTGGAACCTCGCCGCGCCCTCGAAGAGGAACTCGACGCTCAAGGAGCGGAGGGCTATGAGATCATCGACTCGTTTGCCGTCGACGACAATGTGTACCTGGTACTGAGACATCCGGGCTGAGTAGGCCGCGAGGTGCCCGGTTCCCGAGTTCACTGACAGTGTGGCTTCATGGCGAGGATTCGGTGCCGCCCGGGCGGGGTATGGCCTGCATACATGGTTGCTCTATCCCGATGTCTGGAAGCAGAGCCGGCGGCGGTGCGCGAGGCGCGATCGGTCGTCCGGATGTCGCTCGAGCGGAGCGATGAAGACCTGATCGCGCTGGTTGTGTTGCTAGCCGACGAAGTGGTGACCAACGCCGTCCAGCACGGGGAGGGGCCCATCGATCTCGGCATCGAGACCAATGAGGAGCGGGTGAAGGTGACGGTGCGTGACCGTTCCGACGCGCGTCCCGTGCCCGGCGAGCCTGCGCACCACGCAGAGGAAGGACGAGGTCTGTCCATCGTGGAATCGCTGGCCTCACGATGGGGTGTTTCTGCCATGGAACCGGGTAAGTCGGTGTGGTTCGAGATCGACCGGGCCTCCTGACGAGGCTGGTTCCAACCGGAAATTCAGGTTCGAAGCAGGGCGACAGCCGCCTCGGCGACGGCGAGCCGGGACCGTCCGGTGCACGACGCGGCACGGTCAACCAGACCATGAAGATAAATGGCCAACCCGAGCGTGGCCGTCCGATCGTCGCCGGCAAGCAGTGGAATTGGTTCTTGGTCGGGATCGAGGCCAGAGGTCTCGACCAGGGCGTCCCGCACCGTGAGCAGCGTTGCGCATGCGTCGGACAGGGGAAGGTCAGCCCGTTGCATCCACAGGCTTAACCCCAGCTCAAGGCCTAGATTCCCGGTCGAGAGGTCGTCGGGAATCAACGTGGCGATCCCGCGCGTGAGCCCGACAGCACGATCAGCGTTGGTCACGGCTTCTCCGGAATGCATAGGTCCAGTGTGACGAATGGGTGTGACAGGGTGGTGGATTACCCCCGACCTGGGTAAAACTAGGGGTCGTGGCACGCACAATGTGGAAGGGATCGCTGAGCTTCGGCCTCGTCAACGTACCGGTCGGCCTCTATCCGGCGACCAAGGACAAGTCGATTCATTTCAACCAGTTCGAGGAGGGAACCTCGGACAGGATCCGGTACAAGAAGGTGAACGAGCGGACCGGTGATGAGGTGGAATCGTCGCGCATCGTCAAAGGCGCCGACGTCGGAAACGGCGACTTCGTGATCCTCACGCCAGAGGAACTGGCCTCGGCCGAGCCCGAGCGTTCGCGCACCATCGAGATCACCGATTTCGTAGATATCGAGGACATCGATCCCACCTACTACCGAACCACGTACTACCTGGCGCCCGAGGGTGAGGCGGCAGCCAAGGCGTACGCACTGCTCCGTCGGGCGATGCGGGACGCCAACAAGGTCGGGGTGGCCACCTTCGTCATGCGCAACAAGGAGTACCTCGTGGCCATCAGGCCCGATCGCGAGGTCCTGGCCCTGGAGACCATGTACTTCGCCGACGAGGTGCTCTCACCCGCCGATGAGCTCCCTCGTATTACCAAGGACGAGGACTTCACCAAGCGCGAGCTCGAGATGGCCAACCTGCTGATCGACTCCATGGTGACCGCTTGGGATCCGAGCAACTACGCCGACAGCCACCGCGAGAAGGTGCAGGCCATGATCGATCGCAAGCGCGATGGCGAAGAGGTCGTGACCGAGACGGCGCCGCGTGAGCCGACCAAGGTCATCGACTTGATGGACGCACTCAATGCCAGCGTCAAGGCGGTGAGCGGCGGACGCGACGGCGCCTCGCGCCCGCAGGCATCGGGCAGTCGCACCGCCAAACGGGCGCCGGCCAAGAAGGCCACGACGGCGAAGAAGGTCACTCCCGTCAAGCGAGCGTCGGGAGCCAAGAAGCAACCCGTCGCGGCGACGAGGAGTCGGCGAAAGGCATCGTAGGGCTTCATGCGCGCCTGGACAGTCGACGGTCCCGCGCCCATCAATGAGGGACCGTTGCGACTGGTGGAGCGTGATCCGCCGGAACCGGGCGAGCACGAGGTACGGGTCCGTATCTCTGTCTGCGGCGTCTGCCGTACGGACCTCCATGTAGCCGAAGGGGACCTACCCCCGCACCGGGTCGGCGTTGTTCCCGGGCACGAGATCGTCGGGCTGGTCGACGCCGTAGGCCCCGGCGCCTCTCACTTCGAGCTGGGCCAGCGGATCGGGATCGCCTGGCTGCGCTGGACCTGTGGGATTTGCCGCTTCTGTCGGCGAGGCGACGAGAATCTCTGCCTCGCTCCCCGTTTCACCGGTTGGGACGACGACGGGGGATTCACGGAGTACGCCACCGTTCACGAGGACTACGCCTACGAACTTCCCGCCAACATCCCCGACGAGCAGGCGGCCCCGCTCCTGTGCGCAGGCATCATCGGCTATCGGGCCCTTCGTCGGAGCAACCTGCGCCCCGGCGGGTCGCTGGGCCTCTACGGGTTCGGAGCATCGGCACACCTTGCCGCCCAGGTGGCCATGCACGAGGGGGCGAGGGTGCACGTCATGACCCGGAGCGCCGAAGCACGACAGTTGGCCTTGGACCTCGGCGTGTCCTCCGCACAACCGGCTGAGGCGGAGCCGCCTGAGCCCCTCGATTCCGCCATCCTGTTCGCCCCGGTAGGTACCCTCGTCCCACCGGCTCTTGCCGCGCTCGATCGGGGTGGGACACTCTCGGTGGCCGGCATCTACCTCACCGACATTCCGCCTCTCTCCTACCAGGCGCACCTGTTCGAGGAACGGGGCCTGGTCAGCGTCACGGCCAATACGCGTCGTGACGGCGAGGCCCTCCTGGCCCTGGCTTCGCAGATTCCCATCCGGGTGATCACCACGCGCTACCCGCTGGATGAAGCACCTCGCGCCCTCTCCGACTTGGCCGGGGACCGTGTGTCGGGTGCCGCCGTGCTGGACTGCCGGTCGTCAGCGCTCGAGGCATGACGCGGGCGTGGTCATGACCGAAGAACATTCGTTCGAGATTCCCCGAATTCCGGCATCGGCCGGTGCCCTGCTCTCGGATCAGGACGGTCGGTTGCTCGTCTTGAAGCCGACATACAAATCAGGCTGGACGATTCCCGGCGGCATGATGGAGGCCGACGGGGAGACCCCGTGGGAGGCGTGCCGCCGGGAGGTGGCAGAGGAGACCGGCCTGGACGTGGCGACCGGACGATTGGCAGTCGTCGACTTCCTTCGTCCCCGAGGGCACAAGCCCGGCGGCATGCGCTTCCTGTTCGAGTGCGGCCGATTCGACCCGGTGTTCTTCGACCGCATCGTGTTGCAGGTCGAGGAGATCTCCGAGTACCTCTTGACTGATCGATCCACCGCCCTCGGGCTCCTCACCGGTCCACTTCGACGGCGGGTGGGTGCCTCGTTCGAGGCGGACCGGTGTTGCTATCTCGAAGATGGCGTCGCCGTCGAGGGAGTAACGCCGTAGTCGATGACCGCCGGCTCAAGGAGCCGGCGGCTCGAGGAGGCCGACCAGCTCGACGTGCTCGGTCATGGGGAAGAGGTCGAATGCCCGCAGTGTGGGCATCGTCCATCCCGCGTCGAGCATGACTCGGAGATCGCGGGCGAACGACGCCGGGTCGCACGAGACGTAGGCAATTCGCCGAGGCCGGGGACGGAGGGCGGCGAGCGCAGTCATGACCGGTCGTCCGGCCCCCTCGCGGGCGGGGTCCAGGGCGACCAGGTCCGGGTGCCCGAGGTGCCCGGCGATGAGGCTGGGGCTGACGCTCGCCTTGTGGACCTCGACGTGTCCCATGTCGGCGAGGTTGTGCCGAGCGTCGGCGACTGCTCGGCGGTCTCGTTCGACGGCGATCACCGACCCGGTCGGCCCCACGACGTCGCCGACCAATGCGGTGAAGAGCCCGACCCCGGCGTACAGGTCGACGAAGTGGTCCCCGATCTTCGCACCGAGTACGTCGAGGACCACACGGGCCAACAGGGACGCCGCGCCGGGATGTACCTGCCAGAAGGAGCCGGCGGACACGCGATACGAACGACCGAGCACCTCGAAGTGCATCGCGTCGGGCTGGCGACGCGTTCGTCCGTCGACCACGATGCCCGCCTCGATCCGTGGCAAGGCACGGACCCGCCGACTGCCGGAGCTCACCGAGACGACCCGCCGTCCGTCGTCGGGTGAGGCTCGCACGTCGATCTCCGATGCTCCGGGCCACCGGAGCTGCTCGAGCCCGAGCGACTCCACCTCCGGGGTGGCGATCAGGCAGCGGTCGATGGGCTCGATGTCGTGGGAGCGATGCCTGCGCAGGCCGACGTGCCCGTTCCCATCGACCGCGAACCGCACGTGGGTCCGCCACGCCAGCCCGTCAGGTGCACCCGGTACTTCCTCCACGGTGACCTCGAGATCGGTGGCGGCCACCCGTCGAAGTTGCTCGGCGATGAGCTGGCCCTTCAGGGTGCGTTGGGCGGCGAGGTCGACGTGCTGCCAATCGCAGCCTCCGCACCGGCCGGGTCCGGCAAAGGGACAGGGCGGTTCCACTCGCTCGGGGGAGGGGTCGAGGATCTGAACGGTGTCGGCCCGGAGGAATGAGGAGGTCTCGGCTGTGATCCGGGCGAGCACCCGCTCGCCGGGAAGGGCATGGCGCACGAAGACGACACGCCCATCGTCGGCCCGAGCCACGCACCCACCGCCGGCGGCGATCGCACCGGTGTGAAGTTCGATGAGGGCCATGCTCCGTTCATCGTAGACAGGAACCCGAACGCCCGTACTGTACGTACATGACGTACAGTACGGGCATGAACATCGTCGTGAGCAACGTCAAGGGTGGTGTGGGCAAGACCACCACCGCGGTGTACCTGGCGGCATCGGCCGTCGAACTGGGCTACGCCTCGGTGGTGCTGGTCGATTCGGACCGGCAGGCCTCGTCGGCCGAGTGGTTCGAGGACAGTCCCGTGGAGGGCGTCGATTTGGTGGAAGCACCGTCTGAGCGCACCGTCAGTCGGGCGATGGCTGATTCCGACAGTGTGGTGATCGTTGACACGCCCCCGGGCGATGAACGAATTGTCAAGGCAGCCCTGGCTCGTGCCGACGCGGTGGTCATACCGACGCGAGCGGGAGGCGTGGAGCCGACCCGGGTGGCAGTCACCCTGGACCTGATCCCCGAGGGAATCCCCTTCGGGATCGTCGTGTGCGCGGCACGGTTGGGGACCAACGACTTGAATGAGACGGTCGACGGATGGACGGCGGAGAAGGTTCCCGTGTGGGGAATCATTCCCGAGCGGGTGGGAATCGCGTCGGGCCCGGCGGCCAGGCTGTACCGGGAGGGCCTGGATGCGTACACGTCGGTGCTGAAACGGGCGACCAGGCGGCGATCGCGTTGAACCGGGGGATCGCCGAGAAGATCGCCGGGACTGCTCACCGCCCGAGCGAGCCGTTCCGGAGCACGAGCGGACGTGAGCGACGGCCCCACAACCTCCCGCTGTATCTGGACGATCATCAGCGCGAGTGGTTGCGCGAAGCGGCATGGGAGTCGAAGACCAGCGCATCGGGGTTACTGCGGGCGATGATCCGCGCCTGTGAAAGCGATCCGGTGGTGCGCAGGGCCATGGAGGCCCATCTCGAGCGCTGAGCGCAGCAAGTCCCATCGGGGGGACACAGGGCATCAATCGAGCGCGAGCACAAGGTCTGTACCGCTGCTTCGTTCTCACCTCTATGACTGTTGGCGCTTTGGCTCTACCGTCCACGACCGTTCATGCCCTTCCGCTCTCTGCCACCCGGGCGCACAATTCACCAACGACGAGGAAGTCGGGGCGGTGAGGGAACCCCAGTCGGCCGAGGGGCCGGCGGCAAGGGAAGGACGACCGGCGTGGATGACCAGGGGAGTCTGTCGTGGCGAACCCATTGAGACCTTTTTTGCCGAGCGCGGAGGTGACGCATATAGGCGAGCTCAGCGACTCTGCGATCGGTGTCCGGTGAGGAGCGAGTGTGCCGACTATGCCATCGCCGATCCGCTGATCTTCGGATGGTGGGGCGGGATGTCCGAGCGAGAGCGGCGGAAAGTACGGGCGATTCGGGCGGCATGAGCTGGCGATTCATCGCTCGGTGAAGCAGAGCCCGATCTCGGACGGCTGTGATGCGCTCGTTCATGCCAATTCGATCACCGGCAGGGAATTGTAGGAAACGCCCTACCCGCGCTTCGTGGCCGGTTCCCCACAGTTGATGGTCATCTTCTCGCAGTTGGTGCAGAATGACGGCAAGACGCGGATGCCTCAAGTCGGAAGGAGATCAAGCGTGGATAGCCTCCTGATCACCATTGGGAACGACGAGTTACTCGGTCTGCAGGCGCTGGCTAAGTTCGACGGGGCCGACGGGGCCGCCACTCACGGTACTGACGGCTCCGACGCGGCGGATGTCGAGCAAGTCCAGAAGCTGGCCCGATTGGCCATGAGAGACGGCCTGGAGGGCAGGCTCCGCATGGTCAACCTGGCCTGGGCCCCAACGGCAGAGGCCGTAGACCAGGCGCTACTGGCCAAGGCGCCAGCAACGCCGGCTGCTCAGGCGAGCGGCCTGACGGCGTCGCCAGCCACAGAGGCCTCGCTGACCGCGGCCAACGCGGCTGGAACTCCGGCGACACAAGTTGCCCGCATCCACGCCATCGGCAAGAACGAGCGAGTCAAGCGGAGTGCCGGCATGGTCCTGGTCTTCGCCCTTCTGGTGGTGCTCATCGGTGGCTACGGTGCAGGATGGAAATGGACCGGCTTCCAGGCCAACGATCAGCTGTGGGACTGGCTCCACCTCCTCTTGCTGCCCGCCGCCTTTGCCCTCCTGCCGGTGTGGTTGCGCTATTCAGAGCACATGAGTCGAACGCGTAAGGTCGTCCTCGCCTGCGCCGTGGCTGCCTTTTGGGTCTTCGTCGCCGTGGGCTATCTCGTGCCCCTCAACTGGACCGGCTTCCAAGGTCAGATGCTCTGGAACTGGCTGACGCTGATTGCGCTGCCGGTGACCCTGGTGACCCTTCGGGCATGGCCCACGACAGGACGCGAAGTCCGTAAGACCCACGTCACCGTGTTCACGGTCTTCGGCGTCGCATGGCTGGCCACGCTCATCGGTGGCTACGCGGGGAGCTGGCATTGGACCGGCTATCCGGGGAACACATTGTGGGATTGGCTGGGACTGCTCTTGTTGCCCATCGTCTTCCCGACGATTCTGCTGCCGGCCTTCCTCAAGTGGACGTCCGGCGGGGCTGCCCAGCGGGCCAAGGAGGCGGCGGCCAAGGAAGCCGCTCAGGCTGCCCAACCCGCTAACGCTCAGCCCGCTGCCGCTCAACCAGTCGCGGCGAAACAGGCGAGGGCCTGACGAGGCCGGTCAGGGTGGGTCAGGAGCGCTCCCGAAGAGAGGTCGGCACCGCCCGCGGTCACACGAGACACAAGCGGCCGAGTTCCAGGAAACGGATACTGGGTCTGGGGTGACCGAAGGGTCCTCCCCCCCTGATCACGCCTCGCCTACGAGCGGGGGCTCAGCAGCTTGTGGTCGATGAGGTTGATGAGCAGTGGCTGGTCGAGCGGGGCCAGGTGGCCGGCGTTGAGGACCTTCACCCAGCTGAGTCCACCGGCTTCTTGGATGTAGCCGAGGACGTGATTGCCCGGGCCACCCTTCCACTGGACCGTGGGCGCTGACTGGAAGGCCGAGGCCCGGGAGCCTTGCAGCAGGTTCAGCCATGCTCCGGTGCCGAGGACGTTCACGTCGGTGGCGTCGTTGAGTCCGGAGACGACCATGATCGGGATGCCGTGGTCGAGGACGTCCTGGACCGTCGACAGATAGGAATCCTGTTCGCCGACGACATAGCGATCGCCGATGCTCTCGGAGAAGAGGCTGTACGTGCCCGACGGTTTGGCGTGGATGGCGGTGCGCACGTCGGTGCGATTCAGATAGGCGATCATCGGGGCGGTGCGTGGATCGCTCGTCTTGGCGATGTTCAACAAGTAGAGGCCGCTGATGTCGCCAATGGCGGTCTTGACCTTGCCGCACACCTCGTTGGCCTGGGCCGAAGACGGCGTCTGGGCGGCGACGGCTGCTCGGCATTGCGCGAAGGTCTGATCCAATCGGGCCTTGTCAGCACTGGTGATCAGACCGTGGGCCAGGGCATAGGTCGTGTCCATGGACTGCTGCACCACGGGGTCGACCCAACCGGCGGCGATGATGACGCCACCCAAGTGGACGACCTGTCGTCCGGCCCGGGCGTTCCCGTCGAGTATGGCCTTGGCCAACAACGCGTCGTAGGTGCCACCGTAGGACTCGCCGGCCAAGATGATCGGATTGGCGGCAATCTCGGGGTGAAGGCTGAGGAAGTGGACCAGGGCCGTGTACCACTGGTCGACCCCTTGCTGGACATTGGCCGGTTGCTGCGAGGGAGGAGCGAATGAAAGTCCGACTCCGAGGGGCTGATCGAACATGAGGTAGTTCGCCGTGTTGTTCCAGGCCATGGGGCGCTTCTGCAGCTGGCCACTCTCATTCACCACGTAGGGGCCGTTCTCGGTGAAGAAACCCCAGAAGCTGGTAGCTCCAGGGCCTCCGTTCGTCCACAGAATGGTCGGTGCCGAGGCGTAGCCGCCACCGGATTTGCCCACGAACCAGTAGAAGAGCCCGGCGTCGCCGGGACCGCTGCAGCGGATGTTGCTGCAGGACTTGGCGTTGACCGATGAGTAGCCGGCGAACTGCGTACCGACTTTGCCCAGACCGGGAAGGGAGGTAACCGTATCCGGCGCGTTCGTCGGCTCCGAAGCCGCGCCCGCCGCGGTCGTGGTCAGTGACGAGAACGATCCCGTGGCGACGGCCATCAGCGTGACCGCGACCAGCAAGAGGACTCTGCTGAAGCGGCGTGCCCCGACAGGCTTCGGAGCACTTGCCATGGAGAGGAACCATACCGTGGGTCCCATTCATCGACTTGGAAATCCGCCCCGCTGCAGACATTCGAGGGTCCATGGAGACTCGTTCGTCGTCGAACGCGACGAAACCCCGTCAGGGGGGCCTGGGCGGGGTTTCGGTCGACTCGCCTGACCCGTGGGCGAGTGCACTGGCCAAGATACCGGGCCTTTTGTGACTGAAAGGTACGCGGACGATGAACTCTTCGCGCTGAGCCACTGTCAGCAAGTGGAGCCCTGCGCAGCCTCTAAGAACGGTTGACCGAAGGGGAGCATCATTGCCGGGTCGAGTCGGGAATCCGCTTTCGATTGCGACCGGCGAGTGCATCTCGAGCCGTTGGCGACGAGACCCCGTTGCCCGCCACTCCGACTTCGGCTGGACTGCGGCCCACCTCGTCAGCGAGCAATCGAATACACATCGATCATCGGGAGGCCAAGGTCCGAGCCGTTGGCCAAGCGAAAGACGACAATGGCGCCATCAGGGACCTACCCGTTCGACTCGGCGCCGATGGACTTTTGCGGATAGGACGAGTCTCGGTCGGCGGTGATCGGGCGCTTGGGCGGCCTCGACGTGAGCGTTAACGGGAATCCCATACGGCAGTTTGATTATGGAGAATTTATGTTGGCTATGGGTCTGACCTGATTTGACTCGTCGCACCAGGTCACCGGGCACCTTTGCGAGGTCCGCACCACCTCGGCGATGTTCGGGCCGGACCCGGAGCCCCGTATTATGGACGCGCCTCAGTCCAGGAGCCGCTCCCACTGCGTCCTGGGCTGAGGTTCAAAATACTAGACCGTCTTTGCGGCCTGTGCAGGGGTTTCGTCTCATCCTGGCACTGGGAGCGATCCCGGTTCGCAGGCTACGGGTGGCCGCGGGGTCGTCTGGCTGGCCCATGAAGATTGGGACGACCCTGGACAAGTTAGGGTGCCCACATGGGAATAATCCTCTTCTTGTTATTGCTAGCCCTGATCTTCGTCGGCGTGGGCTTTGCCGTTCACGTGCTGTGGGTCATCGCCGTGATCTTCTTCGTGGCGTGGCTGGTGGGGCTCGCGTTCGGCAAGGGGAGCCGGCGAGCAAACCGTTGAGCCCACCCTCAATTCGCATCGAAGCCTCTGGCCAAGCCAGTCCGTCGCGTTGTTCACCAGTCGGAAGCCTGGATCTCTTGTCCGCTAGGGAGTAGACGTCTCGGCCATCGGAAGGTACGGCCATGCATGCGTACTTGATGCATGAATGGGGCGGCCATCTCTTTGGGCCAGGCCCGTTCCCGGCGCCACCTGTTGCCGGCCGAACACGGGCCGGGTGCTTCAGGTCAGGCGCCGCGCTCGGCCGGGCTCTTGGGTGGGCATCGATTGCTGGGCTGGCAGCGGATAGGGCGGCTGGCCGCCCAAGTTGAGAAGATCCCCGCTGGTGCACCCCTGGTCGGCGATGTAGGTGGGGTCGTCCGTCGTCGGCGGCAACGAGGGGACCGACGTCCGGGCCTGGTGCATGTGCAGGGTGGCGGTCAGGTCGCCGACCGTCTTGCGCCGCCACGAGGTGAGGTTCGGCGCCTTGACCCCAAACCGCTCCTCGAGGAACCGGAGCTGCGAGGTGTGGTCGAACGTCTCCGAGCAGACGTAGCCGCCGCGACTGAACGGCGAGACCACCAGGAGCGGGACCCGGAACCCCAAGCCGATCGGGCCCGGGTCGCCGTCAGCATGCGCCGGTAGGGGATCCACGGTGAGGTACTCGCCCTCGGTGCCCGGCCGGGGCGTCGGGGGCGGCACGTGGTCGAAGAACCCGTCGTTCTCGTCGTACATGTGGAACAGCACCGTCTTGGACCACACGTCAGGGTTCGACACCAGGGTCTGGAGCACCTGGTCGGTGAACCACTCGCCCAAGAACGGCGGCGCCGGCGGGTGCTCGTCATAGCCGACCGGCGCGCTCAACCAGCTCACCTTGGGGAGCGTGCCGGCGGCGACGTCGGCGGCGAACTCGTCGGGGAACGTCGGGTTGAACGCCTTTTGGTAGAGCGGGGACGAGGGGCTCTGGTACTGGGAGAAATAGGGCAGCACGGTATCGACCGTGATGCCGACCTTGGTCATGGTCTCGATCGAGAACAGGTCGCCGGCCGGCCGGTAGTACTTCCAGCTGATCCCGGCGTCCTCGAGCACCTCGGGCATGGTGTCCCAGTGCACGCTGAACACCATGTCAGGCGACCCGTCGGTCACTACGATCGGTCCGCCGCCTATGCCGGCAGGGCTGATGGTCCCAGACATCTGCATCATCCGGTTCGGGTGGGTGGGACCCATGACGGAGCAGTGGTAGCCGTCACCAATGGTGAAGGCGTCGGCGAGGGCGTAGTAGTAGGGCAGGTCGGACCGGGTGTAGTAGCCCATGGTGAGCACGCCCTGCTCGGGGCCCTCGTTCGCCGC
The DNA here is from genome assembly GCA_963781305.1 of uncultured Acidimicrobiaceae bacterium. Taxonomy (GTDB): domain Bacteria; phylum Actinomycetota; class Acidimicrobiia; order Acidimicrobiales; family RAAP-2; genus DASXMT01. Next base: position 356,537 of record CAWAFL010000001.1, on the reverse strand, counting down.
TTCGGTGTGCACCTTGACGAACGAATCCATCCGCCCCCCATTGCGGGCCTGGTGCTGGGCGCCCCACTCGTGGCTCAGGTCGAAGGTGCACGACGCGGTGGTGGTGTTGGTCGACGTGTCCAGATGGAAGGGTAGCTGGCGACGGAGGGGCGGGCGGGAGTCGTTGGCCGGGAACGCCTGCGAGAACGCGCCGAGATCCCCCGGCTGGTGGTCGTTGAACCCCCGCACCCCGGGGTAGGTGCCGTAGTAGTGGTCGAACGATCGATTCTCCATCATGAGGAAGATGACGTGCTCGATCGCGCCCAGGTCGGACCCAGCCGGTGGCACCGCGGCGGCGCGGCTCACGGTGCGCGTGGCGGCGCTGGCCTTCCCCGACGCCAGTAGGGCGCCGGCACCACTGGCGGCCATCAAGGATAAGAACTGTCGCCGATCGAATCCGCGGCCCCAAGGGCCGGGTGCTCCGTCCACGTCATCTACCACGCCGCCACCGTAACAATGATGCGCCAGCTGTCAAGGATCGAACTACGGCTGCATCTCCGTGGCACTACCGACCTGTGGCGGTGAGCCTAAGTCCAAGAAGGCGCTACGGCGTGTGCCATGTGCTGGCCGCATCCTTCCACTGACGTCGCCAGTCGGTCAGGCAATAGGGGCGGTACTGGGACGATGAAGCGTAAGCGTCCTGGGGCGGCCGCTGGCAGACTAAAACGCGTCGCGATCCAGATACTCCGGCCACGACAGCTGGCCCCGTTCTGTGCCTTCCGCCATTGACGCAGGCAATTGCGCGGAGGGGTTGGCGTTGTGGAAATAGCGGTCGGAGCCGTGGGGGTGCGCGTCGCGATCATGCTGCACGTGCCAGTACCGTGTCCATTGTTCAACTGGCGCGACGCATTGGCATATTTCGTCCTGAGCCTGGCCGCGTCAACTTCGGGCAGCAAGCTCAGACGACTCTCGTCGGCATTGTCTCTGATGTCTGCCAGCTTCACGCGGCAAGCAATCGGATGAGAACAAGCGCGATCGATGAAGTCTCGGTACTTCTCGCCGGCCCTACGCGATAGCCCGACAACGGCGTCCACGACGTCGGAGCGAGATCATAAGGAGTGCAAGTCGGCGACAGTGATAGTTGTTTCTTCGAGGACGTCGTGCAGGACGGCTGCCATTAGAAGATCCATTTCTGCTGCGCCAAGGAATCACGTATTTTCCGGGTTGCGAATACCCCTTCCAGTCGGCATGCTTGGATCATCGTTCACGTACCTTGACGTAGAGGCCGCCTGACTAAATCCGATGGCCGTGGGGAGGGCCCATGACGAGCGAGCAGATCCGAGACCCTCGGAACGACAATCTCCTTACACCCGCCAACTGTGCGGTCGTATTCATCGACTACCAACCTACGCAGATCAACTCGATCCGGTCGATGGATCGAGCGGAGCTTGTTGACCACATCGTGCGGGTCGCCAAGACGGCCGTGCTGTACGAAGTGCCAATCGTCCTATCGACGGTCAACGTGAAGAGCGGGCGGAACCAACCGACGATCGCCGCGCTCGAAACGGTGCTGCCGCATGTAGAGGTGCTCGACCGAACGACGATCAACGCGTGGGAGGATGTTCAGTTCCGGGCGGCGGTCATGGCAACTGGCCGCAAGAAGCTTGTGATGACGGCCCTCTGGACCGAAGCCTGCCTCACCTTCCCAACACTCGACGCGATGCGTGAAGGCTACGAGACCTATCCCGTGGTGGACGCCGTTGGCGGCACATCTGTCGAAGCCCATCGAGCAGCGCTTGACCGGGTCAGCCAGGCCGGAGCGCAACCCGTGAGCTGGGTCCAACTGATCTGTGAGCTTCAACGCGACTGGGCACGAACCGAGACGGCTACCGAGTTTGCACAGATTCTGTTCGGCTAAGAATGAGCGGCGAAACCATGCCCCCATGGTGCAGGTATGGGCCGGTTAGTCGAGGGTCAGCACGTGAACCGAATTCCGCCTGAACCGCCGAGGTTTCTATCTTTCTTGCCTCGGTCGCCCTAGGGGAGGTGGTCTGCCGGCTCGCTTTGGCTTCGTTCCGGGAAGGGGTACCTCATTGCCGTTCTCACGCAGGCACCATCGCGCGTTCGGCTGGGGGCGCGTCGCTGAGTGTCGACTGAGTTCGACTGGATAGCTTCAGACAAGCCGACGCCGCCAGCTTGCTGGGATGGGATCAGGCTGCGGCGGACTCGTCGGCGTTGAGCCGCGCCATGGCCGCATTGAGTACCTGGTACTCGGCCTCTTCCAGTGCCGCATAGGCGAACTGGACGGCATCGGCCGCATTGTCCTCGGCCCGTTCGGCACGTGCCTCTGCCCGTTTCGCATCCCGGTCTGCCTTTTTTGCGTCAGCGTCGTCGCGGATCTTTGCGATGAAGTTCTTCCAGTTGTCCTGCACTTGTCCCCACCACTGAGTCGTCTCGTCCTTGGACTCCGCAGCCGAAGCCTTCATAGCGTCAGCCGTTTGCTTCGCGGAGGCCTGCGCATCTGCGACCTGCTTGTCCAAGGCAGCCTTGGTTTTGGCTTTCGCGGCATTGGCATCAGCCTCGGCCTTAGTGGCCCGATCGGCCAAACTCTTCAACTGATCGGACGCTTTCTGCAATTGGTCGGAAAGGCTCATTTCGGACTCCCCTGTATTAGTTCGCTGAAAGCCCCGCCTCTTGCATCATGAAGTCCCGATGGCAGCTCGTCAAGGGGACCCTATGGGTCCGCAGCCCCCTTGCTTGGTGGGCCGATAGGGCCAGGTCTCCGGTCGCACTGACTCGGCTGGACTAAGAACGCGTCGGCCTAGTGGTCCACCGCAACTGGCAACGCGAGTTGTCAATGGCAAGTGGGGCTAACGGCGCAACCGATTCGTCACCTTCAGAGGTGATCCGGGTACGCGACAGACCCACAGGTTCGGCCGCGGGGTCGTCGCGTATCCGAGATCGGGTTGGGCTACTCGGGCCATTCGCAGGTCGTCTGGCTGGTAGACCTCAGCTCACTACGTCGCGAACCTATCCACGACGGCCTCACCGCCCCACGTGCCTCCACTCGGTCCTGATTTGCGACCTCCCCGCTCCTTCCGATGCTGTTCTGGGAGTGGGTACAGCAGGGTTGCGACATTCGCCAAGGGCCGTCTACGGCAGAACCGTGCATCGGCTGGGTGCAGACGACCTTTCCGAAGCCCAACTCGCCCATGATGCGGGCTGCGTCGGCGTCACGGGAGAGGACAACCGTCCGGCCCCCTGAGTCGCTGCAACGACCGATCAGCTCATAAGCCTGAATGAACGTGACCGTCGCTTCCGTCAGGTCCACAAACAATCGACTTGGGCTGGTGGCAAGCGCACCCACAATCGCGGCTCGGAACGCGTCGATGGCTACCGAGTCGATTTCACCCTCGACGAGCACCACCACGTTCCTGCCAAATAGCTCTATCCGGATATCGAGAAGATCCTGCACGGCGACCCCCGGATTTCGCGCACTTACCGCAGTGGCCGACTGTCTGACCAACTTCCATTGTGCTCCTAGTCGGAGAGGGGTGCAATCGCGTTCAATAGTTCGTGGTCCAGGTTTTCTGTCCTGCTCAATCCGACCGCACATCTCAATGGAGCATCTGACGTTCATGACCTCAACCTTCGATAAGGCATTCTTTGTCCAACCCAGTCACCTCCAGAACTCGGCGCGTCAATCGGGTAGGAGAACGGACTACCAAGTCGAACCCGCTGAACAGTTGGCGTCGGGCGGCGGCGAGGACGTGTACGCCGTTCGATCCGAATATGCCGACGTCGGATAGGTCGATGACGAGCCTCTGGGGCGCGCCCCACCTCACGACTTCAGAGATCAGACTTGCCAGACCCGAAGCACTGATTTGATCAACGTCGCCGTGAACGTCAATAACTACCTCGGGATCGCCCACCCCGTGTGCTTCCGCTGAATACTCCGACCGCTCGGACAGAATGGCCATGGCAACCTTTAATATCGGAGGCTCATAAGGTCGGCTGTCAGTCTCCAAAATCATAGTCCTGCTTCGATCCGGGACCGCAAGGAGACCGACGCGACAGACCCCGGCCGAAACCGGGGCCATCGACTCGTGCACCACGCAGGACTCAGCCGTGACGCCCTACGACCGTTCCTCTGAGCCGTTCGGGATCGACACCGAGACATAGAGATGGGCCTCAGGCTGATCGGACGGCAGGCTCCCGTCTTTCACCGGCCGGGGCCTCGGCCCACTCAAAGCGGCAATCTACGCAGGTCCTGTGCATGTGATCGTGCTCACGACACCGCTCACTTCACATCCGCCGGATCGCCGCCGGTGGAATCCGCTTGAGATCGCTAGCCAGCCACATAACGGGCACGGTCTGTCGCTTACAAACGGTCTCATCGCAGACGCTCCCTACCGATATCGGGGTAGACAACCTACTGCCGCTCGGGGCGGGATTCACTCGGGACCCTTCGACGGCCCCGGACCGTTCGTCGGCACGGTCACGGCGTTGTAGACAAATGCGCCCGACCCGGAGCGCGGGCAGCAAAGTGGGCCTGCGCTTAGGCCCCGACCCGAAACGCAGGCAGCGGGGCTGACCCTGCGCTCACGAGTCAGGACTTTTGAAAGCATACCCTACGGACCGTACGAAATCCGTTCGCGCCGTTGGCCTAGCTGAACGCGACAAAACCCGCCGAGGGGGACAGGGACGGGTCTTCACCGACCCGCGTTGTGACTGGCAAGCGAGTGCAAAAGGCGAGATTGTCGGGACTCCGCGAACGGCAATCCGCCATGTTTGACCTGGCTGGACATGGGTACAGCCCCGTGCGGTAGACGCCAGCGGCTCTTAAACAGCCAGGAGGTTGGCGTCTGCCTCCGTCCGGACGCGGCAAACCCCCGACCTTGGGGAACCGGGGGCCAGGGGTCTGCCGAAAGCCTTGGCCGACTATCCAGCGGCCTCCATCATGTCCGGCAATGCATCCTCGATCGTGAGGATCGGCGTGGTAGTGAACTCGATGTATTGCTCATACTTGAGGGTCGTCGCGAATCCACCCGAAGCGTTGTCCACCTCGGTGATTACCCAACCTGTCGAATTGTCCGCAGAAACGTGGTGAGCGATCGTTCCCGGCGCCTCGCCATGTTTAGCGAACAGGTCGAGGATTTCCTTTTGTTCGCCCTTCGAGAGGAAAGGCCTGGTTCGGTACGTCGTCAGGAAGAGCATCAGCACTGCCTCCGGTGCGACGCCTGATCGAGGGGCTATCCCTCTTTGGGAGCCGCCTAATACCAGGTTTAGTGCAGTTGCTCACTTTCGGCAACCAATTCGTCGCACTCAGAGGTAATCGTTAAGTGCGACAAACCCCCGGCCGAAAGCGGGGGCCGTCGCTGGCTAAATCGGGTCAGTTTGGGCCTCGCTCATGACGCCGCAGAGTCCATCAATGGCCTTTCTCCGAGCGGCGCGCCTTCCACTCCCTATCCCATGCCGCCTCCCTGGCGGGCTCTCGAGCAGCGAAATCCTCTCGTGCGTTCTTGATCCGCCCTTCAAGGCGTCGTGCCTCAGATGCCAATCGGCCAGCGCGAAGCCGATCACGATCTCCTCGCGCTTCGGCGGACTTGTCAGCGGTGCGGACTGGTGTGAAACCTGGGTATCCAGCCGCGACCTGGATAGCGTTGGCCAGTCGAGAACCGAAATGGCCCCACTCGACACTCCCGGTGGGCCTGTAATCGGTAAGAACTTCACGGTTGTCCGTACCGGTGGTGTCAAAATACGGGTGGTCCCAGATCGTTCCGCTGTCCACGCCGTTATTCTTCACGTAGCCCGGTGCGCAGTTCACGTTGCGGCGGTAAATCTTGTTGCCCTCGGTCGTGCCGCTAAAAGTATCGCTCGTGTCAGATAGAGAATTCGGCGCTGGAGCGGTCGAGAGTACGACCCACGCGTCAGCTTTATGCGTTCAGGGCTCTAGGGGACCAGGCGCAAGCGGTAACCGCTGGGTACCGCCCCGACCGCCTGGGGCGGGAATCGCCGTCGACGACTGGTCGCACGATCTACACTGCCGTCATGAGTAAGGGAACCGTCGTTGCTTTGCGCACTATCGCCGCCATTGGTGGTGGAATCGTGACCCTGCATGGCGTTACGAATCGTCGCTGGAAGAATGGCCACACGGTATTTACGCTGCTGGCCATCGTCGTCGCCGCGATCTCGTTTTCACAAAAAAAGTAAGGCTGCTCCCGCCCGGCGCTTCTTGAGCCTTACAAGTGGAGCGCGCCCAGTCCAATCATCTGGGCTCCCTGAAACGGGAGCGATTAGATCCGCCTGACCCCGACGAGCTCGTCATCAACGTGGCCATCGCAGGAGTCCACAACGTGCCAGTTCCCCCGTCGCTCCTGCGTCCTCGCCCGCCAGACGGGAGGCTGAGGCGCTCCAGACAGCATGGGACCGGGCACGCGCCAGCGTCAGGCGAACCCCTCTCCGTATGCATGATCTCAGGCACTCCGGGCTGACTTGGTCGGCCGCGACCGGAGCCCGTACCGCCGAGCTGATGCGTCGAGCGGGCCATGCCTCGCCGGCCGCCGCTCTCCGGTACCAGCACGTCACCGAGGACCGAGACCGAGTACTGGCCGATGCCCTGGCCGATTTGGCCCAGCCACGCACCCGTGGCACATATGGAGCGCGCGACAAACGCGCGACAAACTCGAATTCAGACCACTGAAGGTCAGAAAAGCTCCTGACCTGGAGCGGGCGACGGGGATCGAACCCGCACCACCAGCTTGGAAGGCTGGGGCTCTACCATTGAGCTACGCCCGCGCGGAGCGAGGCCCGGCCTGAGGCCGATCGTCGCCGACGAGGAATCACACTCTACGACATGGCGGTCGGGCCTCACGGAACCCCCCCGAGACGATGTCGTTGCTACTCTGCCCAGAGAGGCTCGTTGACGTCGAAGCCGATCGGGGCATCCCACTGGTTGCGATAGGACACCTCGTGGACCGGCCGCCGCTGGGCGATGCCCCAGCGTCCGACGGGATACCCGAGACTGACGCAACACGACATGATCCATCCCTTGTCCTCGGGCACACCGAGGATCTCGAGTGTCTCCTTGGGGTGAAAGCCCCCGAGGACCGAGGTGAGCGAGCTCCCTATGCCCTCGGCCCGAGCCGCCAGTTGGGCGCTCCAGACGGCGGGAAAGATGGAGCCCCCGCTCGAGTCGCCCTGCACGAAGGCGAAGAGGAAGAGAGGGACCTCTTCGAAATGGTCGGCCAGCCACTGGGCCGAGCGCTGGACCTTGATCATCTCGATGCTCGACTCGGCCTCTGGGTCGGCAGCCGCTGCAGCCAGCCGGTCGGCATAGATGGTCGTCCACAGTTGGGCGATGCTGTCCTGGTAGAGGGGAGCGATCCGGGCCCTGACGGCGGGATCGTCGACGAGGAGGAACCGCCAGTTCTGGGTGTTGCCCCCGCTCGGTGCCCGGATGGCGGCGTCCAGGATCCTGGCCTGCGACTCGAGCGGGATCGGGTCGGGTCGCACCCGTCGCATGGCCCGGGTCGTGTAGAGCGCCTCGTAGATGTCCATTCCGTCTCCTCGTTGCCTCGATGGTGCCCGCGAATCGTCCCACATGCCTCCTTGGCATGTGGGACGGGGAATTCCCCCATCACTCTTTACTAGACGGAGGGCGCCGGGGTTGGGAGACGCAGGGTGCCAGGCGATTCCGAAGTCCCAGGATTCTCGTTCGGTATGCCGCTAGGTTGCTGGTACGACCGACCGAGGGGGCTCGATGATCGCTGCTGTCGACAAACACATGGTTCTGGGAATCGTGCTCATCGTCGTGGGAGCGATCGCCATCGTGGCCACTCCCGTCCTGATGCGGCGCATGCGCAGTCAGCACATGCAAAGCGGCAGCTCGTCAGCGGGGCTCCTGGGCGCGGCCGGTGTCATCGTCGTCATCGTCGGGATTCTGTTGACGACCCGAGCGATCTAGAGCGAGCTCTGCAGCCGCGCCCGTAGGCGGGGGACCACGTCCTCGGTCAGGGCCATGATCTGGCGACGGGCATCGTCGGCACCGATGCCGGGTAGATGGATCCGGAGGTTGATGGCATCGGCGCCGACCGTGACCATCGTCTGGTGCAGGGCGTCGGCCATGGCCGCCGGATCGGTCGTGGTCAGAGTCTGATCGGCGCCCAAGGAGCCGCTGGAGTAGCTCTGGTAGACCTGCCGCTGCTTCTCCACCAACTCGGTGAGAGGCTCGCCCAGCCAGACTCGACGGATGAGAACCTTGGATTGGGTTCCACCGGCCTCGTCGTACGCGGTGCAGAACGAGGTCAGCCGTTCCACTGTTGACATTCCTTCCATGAGGATGCCGGCGCCGCACCCGGCCGCCCGTCGCGCCGCCGTGGTCGAGGCGGCCGCGCTCACCACGGGGATCGGAGCAGCGGCGCCGAGCTGGAGGGCCTGGTCTCCGTCCAGCCCTCGGAGATTGCGACCCCGGAGCATGTCGACCACCTCGGGGAGCGCCACTTTGAACCGCGGGACCGCTTCGCTGAGGGGAACTTCCATGGCCTCGAAGTCGAGCGGGAGGGCTCCGGCACAGACACCGAGGCCCACGCGCCCCGGGTGCCGGGCGTTGAGCCATGCCACCTCTTCCGCTACCTGGGCCGTCGGGCGCAAGGGGAGGACCAGGGGACACGGTGCGGCCCAGCCCTGTTCGTGATCTTCCAGGATGAACGAGGTCATCTGCAGGGGATTGCACATGTAACCGGCAAAGCCCCCGTGGTGCTCGCTGGTCATGACCCCGTCGAATCCGTTGGCCAGGGCCAGACCCGCCTGCAGGGAGATCTCCCGGATGACGTCCTCGGCCCCGAGCTCGTTGTGAGGGTACAGGCGCATGGATATCGATCCGGATGCAAATGGCGTGGAGGTAGGCATCAGACCCAAGGGTCTACCGGATCAGAGCGATCAACGCCATCTCTGTCGGGACTGCCGGTGCGCGGGGAACACGAGTGCCGGTGGACGGAGCCCGCACGGTAGCGTTCCCACGTGCCTGGTGACGCCGTCTTCCCCAGCGAACAGCGGCGGAGCGGTCTCCCTCCCGAGGCCACGAGCTCTTCTGAACCTGGCCATATTGTCTTTGGGCCGCTGACGCTGACGTTCGATGAAACCTGTCTGACACCGCGCCCGTGGACGCTCGAACAGAGCAGGTGGGTGGCTGAAGTCGGGGACGTGCCGGACGGCCCGGTCCTGGAACTATGCGCCGGTGTGGGCCAGATCGGGCTCGTCGCCGCACTGCTGACCGGACGTCGACTGGTCCAGGTGGACAGCAATCCCGGTGCGTGCCGCTGGGCCCGGATCAATGCCGACCGGGCCGGCCTGGGCGACCGGGTCGAGATCCGCGAGGGCGATCTGGGTCACGCGGTCGCCTCCGGCGAGCAGTTCGCCATCATCGTGGCCGACCCTCCCTACGTGCCCACCCACGAAGTGGCGCACTTCGACGACCCCGTCGTGGCTATCGACGGCGGCGACGATGGCCTCGACACGGCGTGGCGATGCATGGAGCTGGCCGGCGAGCATCTCGCTCCCGGTGGACTGCTGTCGCTGCAGCTACGCGGCCGGGCTCAGGCCGCCTCGCTGGTCGATGCCTACCTCGGGACGGCCCGGCCCGTGCTCGAGCCGGACGCTGTGCGGGACTGGGGAAGCGACCGGGCGGTGGCCCACTTCCGGGCCGTCACTCAGTGCCCGCGCACGGGATGGGGCACGTAAGGCTCTTCGAGCCGCTTGATCTCGTCCTCGTCGAGCGTGACCTGCTCGGCTGCCAGCGCGTCTTCGAGGTGGCCCAGCCTGGTGGCGCCCACGATGGGCGCTGTGACCCCGGGCTTCTGGAGCACCCATGCCAGTGCAATCTGGGCGGGGGCAAGACCGCGCTCGGCCGCCACTTCGGCCACCCGCTCGACGACGTCGAAGTCGGTGGGCTGGTTGTACAGATGGTCGGTGAAACCGTCGGTATCCGACCGGGTGGTGAGCTTCTCGCCGTCGCGGGTCCGGTTGCCGGCCAGCACGCCCCGGGCCAACGGGCTCCAGGGGATGACCCCCACACCCTGGTCGATGCACAGGGGGATCATCTCGCGCTCTTCTTCACGATAGATCAGGTTGTAGTGGGGTTGCATGGACACGAACCGGGTCCAACCGTGGCGGTCGGCCGCGTGCTGGGCCTTGGCGAACTGCCAGGCGTACATGGAGCTGGCGCCGATGTAGCGGGCCTTGCCGGCCCGGACGACGTCGTGCAGGGCCTCCATCGTCTCCTCGATGGGCGTCCGGTTGTCCCACCGGTGGATCTGGTAGAGGTCGACGTAGTCGAGATCGAGGCGCCGCAGGGAGGCATCGATGCCGGACAGGATGTGCTTGCGCGAGAGTCCACGGCCGTTCTCGCCCGGGGTCATGGGCGAGAACACCTTGGTGGCGATGACCAGCTCGTCGCGGGACAGGAACTTCTTGAGCAACCGACCCGTGGCCACCTCGCTGGCGCCGGCCGAGTACGTGTCCGCGGTGTCGAAGAAGGTGATGCCGCCCTCGACCGCGGCCTTGACGATCGGTTCGGCCCCGTCCTCACCGAGTACCCAGGGGCGGACGCTGTCGTTTCCGTAGCTCATCATTCCCAGGCAGATACGCGAGACGCGCAGTCCGGTGGAGCCGAGATTCAGGTACTTCATCGTCACCTCACGATCGGGGACGCGGACCAGCCGCGTGTCCGGCAATGCTTGGACGTTAGCTGGCCATGTTTCCCAGCAGATCGAACTGCCCATGTCCACCCGCCAGATCGAACCTGCCCATGTTCACCGGCAGATCAAACGGGGAGGTGGGGAATTGAAGTGACGGGAGGAAATTAGAACTGCCTGACCTGCGGGAAAACAGGCCAGGCAGTTGCAGTGGTTCATCGTAGCCAGTTGCCCGCGGCTATCCCGACGGGTTCGCACCACGGCGCGCGCCTGTTCAGCGGGTTGACGGCTCCGTCACCCCGCGGACAGCGAGCGGAGGCGGGCCGATCCGGCCTTGACCGCTTGGGTCTCGTGGTCGAGCAACCGGGCCAAACGATCTGCGTCCTGGGTGGACACGGCATGAAGGGCACCGATCGCCGCCTCGGAGACCATGTCTGCCTGCTCGGTGATCCGGGCTGTCTCGGCCCGGGCCCGGGTCATGACGCCATGAGACGAACGAATCGACAGGAGCGCGAGCTGCTGGTCATGTCGCTTGGCCAGCTCTCGCAGCTGGCTGGACAGAACGGTCAGATCGCCGATTGCCGCGCCGTTGGCCTGTGCCGTCGACAAGGCAGCGTGAGCGGTATCGACGTGGGACCACAGGTCCTGTCGGAGCGACAGGGACTCACGCCGGGGTCCACTGCTCGTCATACGCCGGATGCCGAGCGTTCTCCGGTGCATGTGGGCATACGTCACCGTGGCTGTGGCCGGCCTGGGGGCGGGGATCCCACCGGGGAACACCCGCGACAGGTGGGTGTGGGCCCGCCGGAACCAGCGGGTCACGCGCCATGTCACCCACGCGGCCAGGGCGAACAGCCCGAAGATGCCCGCAGCGGCCAAGACGATGGCCACAGTTCGCAATCCGTTCATGGTTTGTACTCCTCGTCCTCGGGGGACCCCAGACCTCTCTCTACCCACAGTCTCCCGCGATCAGGCCTCCCTGCGCCTTCGGCCTCCCATATCGTGCGATACCGACGGCGTGAGCGGCCCGGGTCCTCGTCGGCAGCCGATCGAGGCTCATGGAGAACCGACCGGGCCGCGGCCGGGGATCAACCGGTGGTCGTGGTGCTCCCGCCCAGCGTGGAGATGTTGATCGAGTTGGGTGGGACGGAGGGGTTGACGGGCTGGTTGTAGTTGCTGAACGTGAGCGACGAGCCGCCGCCGGTAACCCTGATGATGTAGGGCTTGCCCGTCGTGGCCACATAGACGGTGCCCCCCGTGCTGTCACCGCTGTCCTTGCCGTTGACGGCGATAACCGCCTGGCCGTTGATGGTGCTCGTCTTGCCCTTGGTGAACGTGGTGTTCGACGTGTCGGAGAACTGACCGGCGACCTGTGACTCATCGAGCAGGGTGTTGATGCCGGCGAAGTCCGAATCGGTCGATGGCACGGCTACCCATCGCGTTCCGAACAGCGATCCCGCCCCCGTCCCCGCCGCCTTGTTCCAGAACGCCTTGGTGGAACTGAAGTAGACGGTATTGCCGATCTTGATGAGCTTGACCGGCTGCCCGGAGATGGTGATGGTCCCCTGGCCCTTCCCTGAGGAGCTCACCGACACCTTCAGGTTGGTGGTGGTCCCGCTCTGCTGGGTAGTGCCGCCGAACGTGAAGGACTTCGCCGCACCGGTTGCGGCCGAGGCCGCGGTGACGATCTCGCTCGCGCTCTTGTTGGCCACGCCGTTGCTCGAGGCCGCGCTGGCCGGGTTCGCCATGCCCAGGGCCATGGCCCCGGGGGCGGCTATGAGCAGGAGTGGCAGATAGGTACGACGACGCATGCGTTGGGTCCCTTTCGATGTGGCGCCGGATTTCTGGCACTCCGGGCATTGAAAGGAGGGCCGCCAGTCCCGTGGAGCCCGCGTCCTCCGATGAATGTAACGATCTGGTGACAATCTACGTCATCCAGCCGCCACATGTCGGATGGCCAGATTCAGGGTTGCATCCTCGTTTTCGTGGCCTGACCACCGGATTGCCGTAAACGGCTCAGTTTCCGGCAAATGCCGCCGTCATCCGGCGCCGCCACTGCTCCAATTGCGGCCCCCGCTCCGTCGGGGTCTTGCCCATCCGCACCACCACGAGGTCCAGTCCCGGTGAGATGAGGATGGACTGCCCCTCGTATCCCGAGGCCCGGAAGCTGCCGTACTCGTCGCCGACGACCCACCAGTGGGCGCCGTACAGATCCCCGTCCTCGGGGTCGACCGAGTGGGGGAGGCGACCGTGATCGACCCACCCGTCGGGTAGCAGGCGACGTCCGTCCCAGGTTCCGTCCCGCAGGTACAGGTAGCCGAATCGGGCGAAATCGCGGGCTGTGGCCTGCACGGAGGACGACGCCACCCAGGTGCCAACCTCGTCGAACCCGGGCAGCGCCGACGTCATGCCGATGGGGTCGAACAGGCGCCGGTGCAGAAACGAGCCGTAGGCATCACCACGCCCGATCAAGCGGGCCACGATGGCGGAGATGACGTTGCTCGTTCCGCTCGCATAGTTGAACCGGCTGCCGGGGGGCACGGCCAATGGCTTGGCCTCGGTGAAGGCGGCCATGTCCTGTTGTCCCGAGCCGAAGAGCATGTCGATGACGTCAGAAGGAGAGCCGATGACGTACTGCTCGACGAAGTCGAGCCCGTCTCGCATCTCCAGCATGTCCTGCAGGGTGATCGCTCGACGGGGATCACCGGGCCCCTGCCAGGCGGGCACCGGGGCAGGCGCATCGAGGTCGAGACGCCCCTCGCCCACCAGCATGCCCACGACGGCGTGGAGCATCGATTTGGCAATGGACCACGAGAGGAAGCGGGTATCCGGCCCGCTCTGCTCGGACGGGCCGTCCCAGCGCTCGAGCTCGCCGGCGTAGCGCTCGGCCACCAGCCGCCCACGATGGATGACGACGGCGGCGTAGGTGGTGGCCAGGGGACCGGTCCCGTCGAAGAGCTCATCGAGCAATGGGCCGAGAGGCACGCCACTTGGGGCGTCTCCGGTGGGCCACCCGTCGGTGGGCCACGGCGTTCCCGCTGGTTGGCCGGTCAGGGCCACGTAGGGAACCGTGATCGGCTCTGTCTCGCTCATCGAGCCAGCATCGCAGACGCCATTGATGGAGCGGTGTTTTAGAATGCCCTGGAAACGGGAATGGAAGTTCCTAGGGTCCATTCGGGTGCTGGACCGGCATGCGTTCGGGCTTCACGGTCAGCTAGTGAGGTGGGGGTGGCTCGATTTGGTTGAGCCGGTTGAAGAGCCTGGAGGAGCAGGTTCGCTCCGATGGTGGGAAGAGACCTGGCCCGAAGCCCCGGATTCCGTTCCACAAGGCCGGTGCCGCTTCGTGGTCAGTCCCCCGCGCAACTTCCTCTATCCGGCCCTGCTCTTGCTACTCACCGAAGAACCCCGGCACGGGTACCTGCTGTGTGATGCGCTGCCCAGCCTCGGTCTGGGCCGGATGGACCGACCCAGCGTGTATCGGGCGTTGGGCGAGCTCGAGAGCGACGGATTGGTGCGGAGCTGGGATGCAGCACCCATCGCTGGTTCCACCCGTCATGTCCACGCGGTCACGCCCGAGGGCGAACAGGCGCTCGAGGCCTGGATGTCGATCGTGTCGCGGGAACGCAACAGCTTGGACCTGGTCCTCCAGCGTTACTGGTTCGCCAACGCCAGGCGTCTGGAGGGGATGGGCATCGACGCCCGGGGGAGTGCGGTCGATGCGTCGACGCCGGTGGGCTACCCGGACCGGTTCGAGGTCAAGGCCGATCGGTCCACCTTGACCGTCGAAGCCCGCTCGAGCGTCGGGCCGATCGCCTTCAGCTCTACCAGCCTGGAGGGATGGATCGACGTCGAGTTGCAGGATGGCCTGGTGGCCAAGGACACGGTGCCCGCTGCCCGCCTCGACGTGCACGTGACCGAGCTGACGTCGGGAAATGCCATCTACGACGGTGAGCTGTTGCGGCGGGTTGATGCCCGGCGCTATCCCGTGGTCACCGTGGAGCTGAGGTCCCTGCACCATATGGGAGAGGGCAATTGCTACCGGGTCGACGGCGACGTGACCCTCCACGGCATCACCCAGCGAATCGGCGGGGTCATCACCGCCACGGCGCACGAGCGGCTGCGGCGAAGCTTCAATCGACCACAACAGCTCGAGCGGTCCCTCATCGTCGCCGGCGCCCAGGTATTGGACATCAGCCGCTTCGACCTGGCCGTTCCGGCCATGCCGCTGTTCAAGATCTACCCGGACGTTCGGCTGCGCCTGCATCTGGAGGCCGACCTGATGGCGTAGTGGGGCCGGGGTCACCCGGCCTGTATCTCAGGCCGATCTGCCCATGGCGACCGCCGCTTCGCGGTGCAGCCGGCCGAAGTTGTAGTACGCGGCGCACGCCCCTTCGGATGAGACCATGCAGGTGCCAATGGGCGTCTCCGGCGTGCATCCAGTGCCGAACACCTTGCATTCCCAGGGCTTGATCACACCCTTGAGGACCTCGCCGCACTGGCACGCCTTGGGGTCGGCCACCCGGACCCCTGGTATCGAGAAGCCGAGCTCGGCATCCCACGGTGCGAACTCGGGGCGCAGTTTCAGAGCACTCTGGGAGATGAAGCCCAGCCCGCGCCATTCGAAATGCGGTCGCAGCTCGAAAACCTCGGCCATCACCTCCAGGGCACGAGGGTTCCCCTCATCACGAACGCAACGCGTGTACTGGTTCTCCACCGTGCAGCGCCCCTCCTTGATCTGGGTGAGGAGCATGACGATCGCCGCCAGGATGTCGAGAGGCTCGAACCCGGCTGTGACCAAGGGCTTCCCGTAGTGGGCGGGGACGAACCGGTACGGGCGGTTGCCGACGACGGTGGAGACGTGACCGGGACCCAAGAAGCCGTCCAGGCGGAGGTCGGGCGACTCGAGGATGGCCTTGATGGGCGGGACGATCGTCACGTGATTGCAGAACACGCTGAAGTTGACGACCGATTCGGCCCGCGCCTTGATGAGGGTGACGGCGGTGGAAGGAGCGGTGGTCTCGAACCCGACAGCGAAGAAGACCACCCGCCGGTCCGGGTTCTCCTGGGCGATGCGCAGGGCATCGAGCGGTGAGTACACGAAGCGCACGTCGGCTCCCCGGGCCTTCGCTTCGAGCAGGTTGCCGTGGCTGCCCGGCACCCGCATCATGTCGCCGAAGGAGGTGAAGATGACGTTCGGTTCGCCGGCCACGGCGATGGCATCGTCGACCCGTCCCATGGGGATCACGCACACCGGGCAACCGGGCCCATGCACGAGCTCCACAGACTGGGGCAGCACGTGCTCGATGCCATGTCGGTAGATGGTGTGGGTGTGCCCGCCGCACACCTCCATGAATTTGAACCGGCCCCCCTCGGCCAGCAGGGTGATGCGTTCGATCAAGGCCCGGGCGGCCGATGGGTCGCGGTACTCGTCGACGAACCTCACGCCGCCCTCAGCCCGGATTTCGGATCGTCCTGGCTGAGGCGATCAGCCATGATGCCCGCGCCCTGGCGGATGAAGTCGCGAGCGATGCTCAAGCTGCCGATGAGGAGGTCACGGACCTCCTCGGAAGAGGAGATGGTCCGCCAGGACTCCCGGAGATCGTTCCACCCCTGCTCTCCGGCGCGGGTACCGAGCACGTAACCCAACGCGAATCCGATCATGGTTCCCATGGCGTCATCCTCCTGTTCTCGTGGTTGATCTTCTCTCGATCCGCGAGTCCCGGAGCGCGTCGACCTCGTCGGTATAGGCCTGGCCCATCAGTTGCAGGCCTTGCAGCGCCCGGTCGGCCTCGTCCTCGTCGATCTTCGACATGGCGAATCCCACATGGATCAAGACCCAGTCTCCGATGGTCACTCCTTCGTCTTGAAGCAAGCCGATGTTGATCATTCGCCGTACCCCGGCCACGTCCACCTTGGCCAGGTGCTCGTTGTCCGGGTCTCGTTCGACCACCTGTCCGGGAATTCCGAGGCACATGGGGGTACTTCCTCTCAGGTTGGACCGCTCGGCGCGTGGCCCCTGCGATACTCGATCGACTCCAGCACCAGCTCGTCGCCACCGGTCAGTTCCAGATCGACACCACCGCAACCGGGGCAGACGGCGATGAGCTCGGCCGCCTCGTGGGTCGTGCCGCAGCCGTGGCAGCGGACCTGCACGGGCAACAGGACCAGCTGGGCGGCCGCGCCGTCGGCCACCCCGCCCGCCGCGGCCATGGCGAACGACTGGTCGAAGGCCTCGGGGTGGACGTGGTGGAGGCGGCCGACGCGCACGGTGACGCGAGCCACGGGACGCTCGCCCGCCCGCTGCTCCACTGCGGCCACGATGTCCTCGCACAGGCCCAGCTCGTGCATCAGATCGACCCTTCAGATCGGGCCACGATGGCGACGGTGACGGTCACATCCGGGTCGACGCGCAAGGTGAGGATCTTGGGAGGCTGCATGCCGAAGTCGCGGATGTCGAATTGGTGGCTGCCTTCGAGACGGACCACGCCGTCCTCGGGGAACGTCACCAGCATCTCGTCGGTATAGGTGTTCGTCGTGCCCTTGAACGTCACCTCCCCGCTGACCTGGTAACGACCCTCGTCATTGGTCGACGCCATGGCCGTGAGGTCACCGGCGATGGTGGGGTGACGGCGGGCATCGACCCGTCGTCGCATCTCGCGGTCGTAGAGCGGGTTGCCCGACGACAGCCTCTCGACCGGGAGCTCCAGATGGCCCCTCGGGTCGACCGTGGGGTTGATTCGCCCTCCCCCCAACACGTCCGCCTCGAACCAACCCTCGAGCCCGTCTGTCTCCGAGTGGATCGGGTGCAGCGTCGAGCGCGCCTCCACCGACACCCGTGAGCCCCGGGGCTCGATGGTGTACTTCGTCATCCGGTCACATCTCCCTCATCTTCAGGTAGCGGGCCAGGTCGGGCATGGACCGGACGACCAGGAGGGCGACACCGGCGAGGGCGAGAGCGACGACAAGACGGCGGATCATGATGTGGCCTCCTCAGGGGTTGGGTCTGCGATGGACTGGGCGCCGCCGGTGATCGATGCCAACAACTGGTGGATGGCATCGATGGCATGGGGAACGGCCTCGGACACGGCAGGGGACAGCCCGATGCCGTCGCCGACATCGGCGGCTTCGCACCCCACCACGAGCACACGGTCCACGGTGGCCCCGAGGTCCCCGGCCATGGCCAGGACCGCCCCGGGGTCCATGCCGTGGGCGTCCATGGCGGCCAGGGTCCCACCCTCGGCCGTGTCCGCTGCCGCGTGCTCGATGACCGATACCGTCCCGGGCGGGTCACCGCGGGACACGGCGTCGATGAGGACCACGATGTCGTATCCGTCGAGCAATTCGTAGGCCAAATGGACACCGCGAATGCCGAAGTCGGCAACTTTGACGCCAGGCGGGACCGTAGTCGGATCGAGGCGGCCGGCCACTTCGACCCCGAAGCCGTCGTCGCCCAGGAAGATGTTGCCCACCCCTGCCACCAGGACCCGTAGCTCGGCCGTCCGACCGCCGGGCTCACCGCCGTCGGCGAGGACCTCGACCTCGTCGGGATGGAAGTAGAGGTAGCGGCCGTGCCACTGGTGGAGGTCGGCGTCAGGGTCGTCGACAGCCACAGCCAGGTAGACATCCCCAGTGACGTCGTTGAACACCCCGGCGACCGATGCCGTGCGACCGTCGACGAAGAAGTCCTGGGCGTCCGAGCGCCGTTGGGGGTGGAGCGCCACCCGGGTGCCGTTGCCCACGGGTAGGCCCCCGATGTCGATGGTGTCGCTCCAGGGATCGAATGAGGCGTCGACTCGTGGTTCCCACCACCGCTCGTCGCTCAGGTCACCCGAGGGGTCGGGACCGACCGACCGTATGGACCGGAATGTCCCGTGCAGGGCATCGAGCGCGTCGGCCCCCATGGCGTCGCATCGGTCGATGATGGCGGCCGAACGAGGATCGGTGCTCCGGGCCTCGTGCTTTTCCTCGTCGGTCAGGGTCAGCACCCTCAGGGCCAGGATCTCGTCGATCTCGGTGGCGTCGAACATGTCGCCCTCGCTCTCGGGGGCGATGACGGGATGGTCGTAGAGAATGATGGGCGAGGCCAACACCACGTCGGTGTCGCCGCCCTCGCCCACCAGCACGGGGAAGAGTCCCGAATTGGTGCAGTGATCCACCGCATCGGAGGCGAACCGAGGCGGATCGAGCGAAGAGATGAACCGGCAGTGGTCGGCGGCCACGAGCACGTGAGCGGCCACCAGGGAACGCCGCAGGATGTCGTCGCGGCAGGCGCCGTCGTCGACCCAACAAGTCTGGTTGTCCACGATGATGGTGACCCGGGTGAGCGGATAGGGTCCGTCGAGGGGAGCGGCGCGCACCGCCAGGCGAGCGGCGACGGGCCATCGCCGGCGCACGACCCGACCGAGCGGGGAGCCGTCTGTGCCGATGAGCTGGTCCTCGTTGCGGCCTTCGGGCAGCTCGACGGACAGAACGCACTCGCGCTCGGCCGCCTCCCCGAGGTCGACGTCGACCAGGTCGAGCTGATGATCGGCGGCTTCGTCAAACGAGGTCCACGCCTGGAGGCCGTCGTCGAGGTGGGCGACGGGCACGAAGTGACCATCGCGGTGGGCCTCCACCGATCGCTGCTGCACCTGTAGCGTTCGCAGGCGAACCTGCAGGCGAGCCCCCGGTCGGGTCTCGACCACGAATTCGCTTTGAGCCGTTGACGGATCCGACCCGCCGGCCGACGGGGGGGCCAGGACGCCGAACTGCCAGCGGAGCTGGTTCTTCTGTGCCGATGCCCGGTAGGGGTACAGGACGTAGCCCTCGTAGCAGACGGTGTCGCCCACTCCCTTGGCCGCGGCGAAGCGATGGTCGAGGTCGGTTGTGGCCCCCCCCACCAGATCGTCTCCGACGGCGCTCATCCGTTTTCCCCCGCGGCTTTGAGCAAGGCGGCGATGGCCTGCTCCCATGTGGGCAGGGCCTGTTCGGCCCGGTAACGCTGCAGGCGATCGATGGTCCCCCGGTCGAGGCGCAGCCACCCCCCTCCGGGGAAGTAGCGGTCCATGACCTCGCGCCAGAGCGTCACCGGCAGCCGGTACTCACACTCCAGGTGCCAGGGGACCAGCTCGGCGGCGAAGCCGGTGTCGCTCTTGGTGAAAACGGTGCCGTTGAACAGGAACACCAACGGCACCTCACCGCCGTCCAGACCGTGCAGGAACTTCGATCCGGCCACGTCGAAGTCGTAGGTGCACGCCATGGGCAGATCGACCAGCGTCTCGCCGTCGAACCCGCTGACCATGGTGTCGACGTGGGTCCACAGGAAGGGGCGCAGCGTATCGCCCCACCGCGACGGCTCGCCGAACAGGTCGAGGAGGCGGTCCTGCTCGAGCGGGTGGTAGCGGCGGCGCTGGGGCTCGATGCGCACCTGGGTGTGCAGCGCGATGGTGTGGACCCGAACCCCGGTGGACTCGGCCAGCCGCAGGGACCACATGAGCGTGGGCACCGCGGCGTAGGGCTCCACGCGCACGTCGACGATCGCCGCGCTGAGCTCAGCCATCGAGGTCCTCCCTGCCGACGGACGTCCCTCGGTTCCGGAGGCGGTCGAAGTAGGCGGCCATGGCCTCATGGACCTCGCGCCCTCCGTCGAAGCCCCGCCACAGGGTCCGGAGGTGGCCGACCAGCTCGTAGCAGGAGTCGATGGGAACGAGGAAGCACTCCACGCCGGTGCCGGCCTCGCCGTCGTCGGTGCGGATCAGGGCGGCCTCGACGTCGGGCTGGAGGGTTTCGAGGACCGGATTGGCCACCTCCACCTCCTCCCACGGGTGAAGCGGCAGCAGGCACTCGGTGGCCCCGGCGGGACTGGGGAAGAAGGCGGCCGTTGCCTCCATGCTCGAGTTCTCGAAGAAGAAGGCCACCGACACCGGGATCTGGAGCGAGCTCCACTGCGACGGGGTCAGCGCGAAGTCGCGTACGGTCCGGTAGCGCTCGGGCACGGCCCGGTATCGTCCAGCCCCGGCGCCGCGGCCGGTGAACAAGAGGTAGCAGGCGCGGCACGTGCACACCAGCGTGCGCTGGCCCACGTCGACCACGTGGGTGTGCCCGGAGGGGATCGACTCGGCGCACATCTCGCAGCGCTCGTCCACGGCGGCGGCGGGCGAGGGCCGGCGGATGCGGGCGAGAACGCCCAGGGGACCCGCATCGTTGCCCGGGGCGAAGGACGCCGGGCCGGAGCCGTTGTCGCTCCCGGTGGTGAGGGGGGAGGCGGTCATGGGCCGTGGGTGGCGCCCACCGGCTTGCGGCCCAGCCGCACCGGCGTGGGCGTGGGCGTCGTATCGACCGCCAACGTCACTTCGATGGTGGCGTCCGGGGCGGCATCATCGAGCGCCTGGCGCACCGTGTCGCAGAGCACCTCGCCGGTGGAACCGCAGCCGCTGCCCGGTGCCGTCACCGTCACGGACACGGCGGCTGCTTCGCTGTCGAGCGCGGTCACCTCGATGCTGGCTCCTCCCTTGGTCAGCAAAGGTGCCACTGATCCGATGGCCCGGGCCACCCGTTGCTCGAGCGAGTCCGGGTGCAGGTCGTGGAGGACCAAGAGGCTGCCCACCAGTTCGTCGCGGCCGAGCCGGGTGATCAGGTCAGGATGGTCGTCGGCCAGCTCTAAGGTTCGGGCCAAGCCTGCGCCGTACAGTTCGGTGAGCAGCCGAACCAGCTCCTCGACCCGGAGCCATACCCGCCCCTCGGTCGCCGATCGCAGCTCGTCGAGGAGGGACTCGATGCGATCGGCGACGGCGTGCAGATCGGGCACGCCCACCTCAATCGAGGCTGGGGGCGGCGGTGGGGGAATGCAGCTTCTTCAAGGTCTTGCCCTTGCCCAGGTACATGTGGACACCGCACGGGAGGCACGGGTCGAAACTTCGCACCGCTCGCATGATGTCGATGCCCTTGAAGTGGTCGAGGTCGTTCTCCTCGAAGATAGGGGTGTTCATCACCGCGTCCTCGTAGGGTCCGGTGGTGCCGTAGACGTCGCGAGGGCTGGCGTTCCACGGTGTCGGCGGGTACGGGTGGTAGTTGGCGATCTTGCCCCCCTCTACGACCATGTGGTGGGAGAGGACGCCACGCACGGCTTCGGTGAACCCACAGCCGATGCCCTCGTCGGGTACCTCGAAGCGCTCCCACGTCTTGGTATGCCCGGCCCGCACTTCCTCGAGAGCTTTCTCGGCGAAGTGCAGTGCCGCCGCTGCCGCGTAGGCTTGGAAGTAGGTCCGGGCCCGGTCGCGCTCGATGGCGTTGCTCCACTGGGGGATCTTCCACTCGAAACTGACCTCGGGTTTGAGCGCGGTGCGGGGCAGGTTGATCTCCACGCTGTGGCCGGTGGCCTTGATGTAGCCGATGTCGACCAGGCCGGACAGAGCGGTCGACCACAACCGGGCGATGGGCCCGCCACCGGTATCCAGGGCCAGGTGGTCGGTCCCATCGAACCAGCGGGGCGACATCACCCAGCTGTACTTGTCATCGAAGTCGCGCTTTTGGGGCTGGGGCGCGGTGTGCTGGTTCCAGGGATGATTGCGGTCGACCGGGTTCCCGAGTGGGTCCCGGGTGACGAACATCTTCTGGTCCTCCCAGCTGCTGTAGTACGAGCTTCCGAGCAGGATGCGGATGCCCAGGTTGATGTCGACCAGGTCGTTGGTCACCAGCTTGCCGTCGACGACCACGCCGGGGGTGACGAACATCGCTCGTCCCCACTCGGTCATGTCGCGGTAGTTGAAGTTGCACACCGCGGGATCCTGGAAGCTGCCCCAACAGCCGAGCAGCACCCGTCGGCGACCGACCTCCTCGTAGCCCGGCAGCGCCTGGTAGAAGAAGTCGAACAGGTCATCGTGCAGGGGCACGACCTTTTTCATGAACTCGACATAACGCATGAGCCGACTCAGGTAATCGGTGAACAGCTGGATGGTGGCGACGGTGCCGACCCCTCCGGGATAGAGAGTCGAAGGGTGCACATGCCGCCCCTCCATCAGGCAGAACATCTCCCGGGTCATGCGGCTCATCTGCAGCGCTTCACGGTAGAAGTCGCCCGAGAAGGGGTTGAGCGACCGCATGATGTCGCCGATGGTCCTGAAGCCGTGCTCGGCGGCGTGGGGGGACTCGGTCCCGTTGGCCATCTCGAGCACGCCGGGATTGGTCTCGGCCACCATCTTCTCGCAGAAGTCCACTCCGACCAGGTTCTCCTGGAAGATGTTGTGGTCGAACATGTACTCGGCCGCCTCGCCCAGGTTGACGATCCACTCACCCAGGTGGGGCGGCTTCACGCCGTAGGTCATGTTCTGCGCATAACACGAGCAGGTGGCGTGATTGTCACCGCAGATGCCGCAGATGCGGCTGGTGATGAAGTGGGCGTCGCGTGGGTCCTTGCCCTTCATGAAGATGCTGTAGCCACGAAAGATCGACGACGTGGAGTGGCACTCGGCCACTTGGCGCTTCGAAAAATCGATCTTGGTGTAGATGCCGAGGCTGCCCACGATTCTGGTGATCGGGTCCCAGGCCATCTCCACCAGGCCGTCGGCGTTCTCGGTCGGTGCTGTCGCCATGTCCTACCTCCACTCGCCTCGGTACCCGGTGGTCAGTGTCTTGCCCGGCTTCCGCCATTTCGGCTCGTCGTCCAGGGTGTTGAGCGTGATCTTGCGCAGCGGACGGATGAGTCGGCCATAGGCCCCGCTGGCCATGGTGGACACGTGCGCACCGGGCGGCTCGTCCATGAAGGGCATGAACTTGTCGGGGAAGCCAGGCATGGTGCAGCCGATGCAGATGCCCCCCACGTTGGGGCAACCGCCGATCCCGTTCATCCAGCCCCGCTTGGGCACGTTGCACTTGACCACCGGACCCCAGCAGCCGAGCTTCACGATGCACTTGGGGGAGCCGTACTCGGAGGCGAAGTCGCCTTGTTCGTAGTAGCCGGCGCGGTCACAGCCCTCATGCACCGTTGCGCCGAAGAGCCACTGGGGCCGGAGCGCCTCGTCCAGCGGGATCATGGGCGCCTGGCCCGAAGCCTGGTAGAGCAGGTAGACCAGGGTCTCGGACAGGTTGTCGGGCTGGATGGGACACCCGGGCACGCACACGATGGGCAGGCCGGCCTTGGACTTCCAGCCCCAGCCCAGGTAGTCGGGGACGCCCATCGCACCCGTGGGGTTGCCCGCCATGGCGTGGATGCCGCCGTAGGTTGCGCAGGTACCCACGGCGACCACGGCGGTGGCTTTGGGGGCCAGTCGATCGAGCCACTCACTGGTGGTCATGGGTTGATCGGTCTCGGGGTTGTTCCCGAACCCACACCAGTAGCCCTCGCTCTTGATGGCCTCGTTGGGGATCGATCCCTCGACGACGAGCACGAAGGGCTCGAGCTCACCCCGATCGGCCTTGAAGAACCACTCGATGAAGTCGTCGGCCCCGCCCACTGGCCCGTTCTCGAAGTCGATCAGCGGCCAGTGAACGGCGATCTTGGGGAGGCCGGGTAGAGCCCCCAGTGCGATTTCCTCCACGGTCGGCTGGGTTGCGGCGGTGAGGGCGACCGAATCACCGTCACAACTCAGCCCTGCGTTGATCCACAGGACGTGGATCAGTGTCTCGTCTATTGCTGTCGTCACGCTGCTCTCCCACGCTCACCGATGGGCACACACCTGCCTTTGGAGCTTGCGCCTCATAGGCAGGAGCGGCAATGAGTGCATTTCCCAATGGGTGGGTTTCCCACCGTTGCCGCTGCAGGGCTAACCGGCGGAGCGGGCGGCGGCGATGGCCCCCTGGCCGATGCTGATGCCGCCGTCGTTGGGAGGGACGGTGCGGTGTACCAGCACCTCGAGCCCGTGGCCCCTCAGTCCTCTCTCGACCAGCTCTGACAGTCTGGCGTTCTGGAACACGCCGCCGGTCAGGACGACGGTGGACAGGCTCCTCATGGCGGCCAGGTCGGCGGCGGCGTCCACGGCGCCGGCGGCGATGCCCTCGTGAAAGGCGGCGGCGATCTCCGGCCGCGGCCGCCCCTCGGCCAGATCGGCCACCGCTGCCACCACCATCGGCGTGGGTGCCATCACCAGCTCGCCGTCCAGGGATGACAGGTCCATGGGGTAGGGGGCCACGTCGCCGGGTGGCACCCGGCCGGCCAGGGTCTCGAGCTCGACGGCCACCTGGCCCTCGTAGCTCACCGAACGCCGTCTGCACACGATCGCACCCACCGCGTCGAACAGTCGGCCCACGCTGGTGGTGACGGGCATCGACTCCCTCGAACCACCGAGGAGGGCGACCAGGGTGTCGGCGCGCCCGTCCAGGCGGCCGCCCAGGTCGGTGGCGACCGCCGGCCCGCAACTGTCGAGCAGCCAGGCCACGGCCATGCGCCAGGGCTGACGGATGGCGGCCGCACCGCCGGGCAACACCATGGGGGCCAGATGGCCCACCCGCTCACATTCGATCAGGTCGGCAACGAGGAACTCGCCTCCCCACAACGTGTCGTCCGTCCCGTAGCCCAGCCCGTCGAAGGCGATGCCCAACACCGGTCCGGTGCGGCCGTGGTCGACCAGGCACGAGGCGACGTGGGCGTGGTGGTGCTGAACGGGAACGGCGGGCAGGTCGAGCTCGGCGGCGAGCTTGGTCGACAGGTACTCGGGGTGGAGATCGTGGGCCACCACCTCGGGCGTCACCCCGCTGAGGTGACAGACGTGCTCGATGGCCTGGAGGAAGGAGCGGTAGGTGGCCGGGTGCTCCAGATCGCCCAGGTGGTGGCTGGCTACCACCGTGGCCCCCTTGACCACCGCCACCGTGCACTTCAGCTCGGCCCCCAGGGCCAGTACGGGACGGGACGCGGGGGTGGCAAGGTAGATGGGCTCGGGGGCATAGCCACGAGATCGGCGGAGGACCTGGGTCACATCGCCGCGGGACCGGACGACCGAGTCGTCGCAGCGGATGTGGATGGGCCGATCATGGGTCATGATGCCGTCCACCAGCGGGCCCAGTCGGTCGACGGCGTCATCGTCGGTATGGGCGATCGGCTCGTCGGACAGGTTGCCACTGGTCATGACCACGGGACGGCCCACCGCGGCCAGCAGCACGTGATGGAGCGGCGAGTAGGGCAGCATGACCCCCAGCTCGGCCAGGCCCGGCGCCACGCCGGGGGCCACGGCACCCGATGCCCTCCTCGGTGCCAGCACGATGGGACGGCGGGGCGAGGTGAGCAGCGCCATGCCGACATCGGTCAGCTCGACGAGCCGCCGGGCACTGCCCGGGTCGGGAACCATCACGGCAAAGGGCTTGTCGTCGCGGGACTTGCGTCGCCGAAGCTCGGCGACGGCCCGGGGTGACGTGGCGTCCACGGCCAGGTGATAGCCACCGATGCCCTTGATGGCCAGGATGGCGCCGGAGCGCAGGGCGGCGGCCACCTGGGCCACCGGGTTGTCGGCCACCGGGTAGTCGGCCACCGGGTAGTCGGCAGATGGGGTGTCGCCGGTGACCTCGGCCCAGCCGGGCCACGGGTCTCCCCCCGGTCCGTGCAGCACGAGGTGAGGTCCGCAGGCCGGGCAGGCGTTGGGCTGAGCGTGGAAGCGACGGTCGGCGGGATCGTCATACTCGTGTTGGCATGCCGGACACATGGTGAATGAGGCCATGGTGGTGGCCGAACGGTCGTAGGGGACGGACACGACGAGCGTGTAGCGGGGACCGCAGTTGGTGCAGTTGGTAAAGGCGTAGCCGTACCGCCGATCGCTCGGGTCGTTCACCTCGGCCAGGCAGTCGTCGCACGTGCCCGTGTCGATGCTGACCGGTACGTCGGGGTTGCCGTCGTCTGCACTGCGTGCGATGACGAAGCGGGTGCCGCCGCCTTCGGGTGGACGGGCCCGGCCATCGTTCCGGCGGTCGGCCACCGCGGTCAACGGTGACACCATGACCCCGGCAACCCGAGCGAGAGGCGGGGCACCGTCGACCAGCAGGCGGCACAGCTCGGTAATGGCACCCTCGGGGCCCTCCACTTCGATCAGGACCCCTGCGCTGTCGTTGCGGACGAAGCCGCCCAGTCCCAGTCGGACGGCGTGCTGGTAGACAAAGGGCCGGAACCCCACCCCCTGCACCGTGCCCGTCACCCGCAGCCGGCAGCGCTGCACCGGGTCGACCGAGGTACCGGTCATCAACAGATGCGGGGGAGGGGATCACCGACGAGCATGTCGACGATACGGGTGCCGCCAAAGTTGGTGAGCAGCACCACGATCCCGGCGGGGTCGGCGCGTACGTCCCCGATGCGGGCGGCGCGTTCACCGAGGGGGTGGGCGTGCAGGGCATCGAGCGCGGCCGCCTCGTCCTGGGAGCCGACCACGGCGACGAACTTTCCCTCGTTGGCCACGTACAACGGGTCGATGCCCAGGATGTCACAGGCCCCGTTGACCGCAGGGTCCACCGGCAACGAGGCTTCGTCGAGCACGACGGCCAGGTCGGTGGACCGAGCCAGTTCGTTGCACACCGTCCCCACGCCTCCCCGGGTCGGGTCGCGAAGCCAGCGGGTCGAGGGAGCGGCGTCCAAGAGGTCGGCGACGAGCGACCCCAACGGGGCCGTGTCGGACCGCAGGTCGGCTTCGAGGGCCAGGTCGCCCCGGGCCAGCATGACGGCCATACCGTGATCGGCGATGGTCCCTGAGCTCAGGATGACGTCGCCCGCGCTCACCAGTTCGGGACCGAGGTGCCGGCCGGCGGGGACGACGCCCACGCCGGCGGTGGTGATGTAGAGCCCGTCGGCCGCACCTCGCCCGACGACCTTGGTGTCACCGGTGACGATCTCCACTCCGGCAGCCTCGGCCGCGCAGGCCATGTCGGCCACGACGGAGCGCAACTCGGACACCAGGAATCCCTCCTCGATGACGAACGCGGCGGACAGCCAGGTGGGACGGGCGCCCATGACGGCCAGGTCGTTCACGGTGCCGTGCACGGCCAGGTGGCCGATGGAGCCGCCAGGGAACCGCAGCGGTTTGACCACGAATGAGTCGGTGCTGAACACCAGACGCTCGCCTGTCGGCAAGGTGAGGGCAGCCCCGTCGGCCAAAGGGGACAGGGTCTCGTTGGCAAAGGCGTCCACGAACACGGCGCCGATCAGGGCGTCCGAGGCCTTGCCCCCGGCACCGTGGGCCAACGTCACCACCTCATCGGTGAATCGGGGTCGGCGTCGCCGGAACTCCTCGATTCGGTCGAGGACGGCGGCCTCGCTGCGTCCGGGCCGAGCTGGATGAGCCTTGTCGGCATGGGACTCGGTGCTCATCGGTTCACGCTCCTCAGACGAGGGATTGGATACGGGACCACAGCTCGAAGGCCAGGGCCGATTGGGTCTCCTGGATTCGGTGCACGCTCGATGACGAGACCACCAGGCAGTGCTGGACGTCGGGGGAGGAGACCATCTGACCGCCGTCGTAGCCGGCCAGACCGACCGTCAACAGCCCTCGCCGGTCGGCCTCGGTGAACGCGCTGAGCAGGTTGGTGGAATTGCCGCTGGTGGAGAGGCCAACGGCCATATCGCCTTGGCGCGCATAGGCGATCAGCTGACGGGAGAACACCAGCTCGAAACCGACGTCGTTGCCCAGGGCGGTGAGCACGGCATGGTCGGCCACCAGGGACCGGGCTCGAAGGGCGCGACCCCAGGGTGGGGTTCGGAACAAGGCGACGATCCCGGCCGCGTCGGTGGCGCTGCCTCCGTTGCCGAACACGAACAACCGGCAGCCGGCATTAAATCGCGGGGCCATGACCTGGGCGAGGGTCATCATGGTGGCCTCGCAGTCGGCCAGGGTCGCAGCTTGGAGTTTGGCGCTCATGGCCCCTTTTGCTGCCGCCGAGGTGGCCAGATCGGCGAGCAGGCTGTCGGCGTCGTGCTCTCCGCCCTCGATGAACGGGTAGAGGAAGTCGGTGCCCTCGGTCACACCCGCTCCCCGTCCAGTCGGGATATGGCCACCCCGGCATGGACCAGGACCAGGTCGCCCGGCGCAACCGGGTCAACCAGGGTGGTGTCCACTTCCTCGGTCCCTCCTCGGCTGCGCACCACGGTGAAGGGTCCGTTGTGCTCGACCACCTCTGCCACCCGGCCCTCGTCGGAGCACGTGGTGCAGTGCGCGTCGTCGCACTCGTCGTCCGGGATGGGTTGCGTCAGGAGCCCGGGATGCTCGAAGCAGACGTGGGTCAGTTCCCACAGCACGTGATAGGCGAGCACGAAGGCGCCATTACTCGCCGCTTCGTCGCCGAGGTCGTCGAACCACAGGAGGTGATCGGCCATGCCGAAGCCGGGGCGCGCCCCTGAACCTATCCAGATGGTCTCGATGCCCCACGCCGGCGCACGCTGGAGCACGGCAGCCACCTCGGCGGTGGCCGCAGGCGCCACCACCAACAACACGTCGCCCGCTTCGACCAGGGTACGGAGGGCGGTGATGGGATTGGCGTCCGAGAAGGCGACGGCCGGGAGAGCCCGTTTGCCGACGATGACCGGGTGCACGAACTCAACGGCAACGTGCTCGGCGTGTTGTGGCCAGCGGGGGGCCCAGCACCAGAGCGTGGCGTTGGAGGCGAACCGCCGGGCGAGGGCCATCGACGCGGAGGCAAGGTCCTCCGGCAAGCGGTCCACCAGCCGGCCGGCGTCGTCCGGTTTCACGGATTGGTCTGCGTCGTCCAGTTGCACGGACGCCTCCCTTGCCCCTCCTGGCGATGGTAGCGCCGCTCGTTTCGTTTTGTTCCGGTGGCCAACGCTGCGGCCTTTCGCCGGCGTCGATTCAGCTGATCGGCCCGTATACCCGGTTGATCCCTTCGTCTTGCCAGTGGGGGGAGAAGGATTCCCACAGCAATCCGTTGACATCCCTGCTCTCCGACTTGGAGCTCACGGCATCGTCTTCGAAGCCGAGGTGCCGCAAGCGTTCACCGGCGGCAACGTCGCAATTGACCGAGAGGTTCACCTCAGGAGTTCGCCAGAGGGCGTACTTGCCGACGACGACGGCGACCGGCTCGGCCCCGAGACGCTCGGAATAGTCGTGGATGGTGGCGTCGAGGTCATCGACGGCGAGAGCGACGTGCAGGCGGCGCATCGCTACCGCGCCGCCTGCTTGGAGCCGGCACAGCCATGGAACGGAGGGTCACTCTGGATACGGGTCATGGGCCCAGCCTGTGCCCTCCCTGGTCCATTGGCAAAGTAATCTATCGAATACCATGGATAAGCTGAGACAATGGCACGCCCGGACTGGCTGAGGACGTTCCTGGCCATTTATCGCTCCGGGTCGGTGACCGACGGTGCCCGGCTGCGCTCGCTCTCCCAGCCTGCGGCCAGCCAACAGCTCGCCGGTCTGGAGCGGGCAGTCGCTGGCCCGCTGTTCGTGCGCGTCGCCGAAGGCGTAGTCCCGACGGAGAGGGGGAGGGCCCTCTACGCCGAAGTGGCTTCCGCACTCGATCAGCTCGAGGTCGTCCTGACCGGTCTGGACTCCGGTCGAGTCGACGACTCGCAGTCCGCCCTCCGCGTTGGGTCCTCGGCAGAGTTCTTCTCCGCCGAAGTGATTCCCCGAGTGGTGCCGACGGAACTGTCCGTGGTGGCCCGGTTCGGCGACGATGACGAGCTGATCGAAGGGCTGGAGCGGGGTGAGCTCGACGTCGCCTTCACCAGTTGCACGCCCCCGAGGCGGTCGGTGGCCGGGGTGGCGATCGGAGAGAAGCGGTTCGTGCTGGTAGCTGCGCCGAGCCTGGCTCCTGCGGCTGGGTCGGGTTCGCTGCACGAGCTGGGCTCGTGGCTGTCGCACCGGCCATGGGTCGCCTACAGCCTGGAACTTCCCATCACCCGTCGATTCTGGCTCACCCACCTGGGTCGCCCGTTCTCGGCCCGACTGCGGCTGGTGGCACCGGACCTCCGTGCCGTGGTCGGAGCGGTCGAGTGTGGGCTCGGATACAGCATCCTTCCGCTGTTTGCCTGTGGCGATCTTCTCGACCAGCAGAGGTTGGTCGAGGTGTACCCGGTGTCGGAACTGATCCCGCCTGAGCCGTGGTATGTGTGCTTCCGGCAAGGAGAGACCACCCGGCCGGCGGTCGCCGGGCTCCTGCGCGCCTTTGCTGTGCCGACCGATCAGTGAGCCGAGCGACATCTCCTCGGTCGCACAACTGCATCAAGTAGGGCTGTGTCACGCTTCACACGCGAACTTGAGGCTGATGTTCCACAGATCGTGGCCGCGATGCATGTGGCCGGGATTGGTGAGGGCGAGGTGTCGTGCTCCGTGGCCCATGCCGATTTCTTCCATGACAACGTACGTGCTGTCGCCGGATCGGGGGAAGAGGAGCCAGGTGTGAAAGGCCCGCAATTGATCGCCGGAGCCGTACCAACTGATGTGGGAGTACGGGATGAACTCGGCGACCTCGCTGGCGATCTCGAGGCCGAATGTTTTCCAGTCGAAGGTAACATGGCGCTGAGCTGGCCCGAGGGGTCGTTGACGACGACCTCGGTGGCGTTCGAATACCAGCCGGGCCAGGCGTCGGCTGCAGTGAGCGTTGCCCAGATCTTCTCGACGGGAGCGTTGATGACTATCGCATTGTGCGCGAACAGGTCAGCGTGGACAGGATCGAAGCCGTCCGGCCAGTGAATATCGACCGAACGCTCGATGAGGTCATCATGGATGGTGGTCATGCGTCATATCCTCGTGGCGCTCGCCGGCTGCCCGACTGCCGCGCAATGAACGCGACGAAGTCCGTCACCTCGGCCCCGGCAATTTCGTGTCCAAGCCCGCGGTACACGACGCCTTCCGGACGGGTATGCGTCTCCATCCAACACTGCGTTCTACCGATCGATTGCCGTGGAATCACCGTGTCAAGGGCACCACGTCCCCAAAATACGGGTGGACGGGCATGGGCCAGCACCTCGTCGCCCGATTGAGAGTCGTCGACTAGAAAACCGGCGAGCTGCACGCCGTAGGCAAAACGCTCCGGGGCATGGCGCATCAGCTGCAACACCATGGCGCCACCTTGGGAGAAGCCGAGAAGACCGATCGACGACGCGGACGGCAGCGTGTCGAGCCAATCCAGCACACCCTCCGCTGCGGCATTGGCCACCCTCGGCTGCGGGTCTCCCATCGGGTTCCCCTGGCTCGGAAACCAGGCGTATCCGCCTGACTCGGGGTATGGTGCGCGCACCGACGCCACGACCACGTCGCTGGGGAAGAGATGAGCGAATTCGAGTAGTTGCCTCTCGTCGTAACTCCAACCATGCATCGCTACGATCAGTGGGCGACCGGCCCGCTTTGGTTCCGGCGCCGACCAGAGCACGTACTCGGGGTCCAGCGCGATCGATGTGAGCATGAGTACGCCTCCATTGGTAGTGCGTCACCCCATGATCTATTGGCGGTATGCGGCTTCGCACCGTGCGAACCCCCGGGCTAGCCCCCCTGATATTTGATCGGCGCCCCAGCTGCGGAGGTCAGCCGCGGATTACTTGGGGGGATTCCAGGGCACCGGTAGCCCGCTCGGGTTGATACCCGCGATCAGCATCCAAACCGCCACCGACAGTGCCCAAGTGGAAAGTCAGGGGGGGTGCCCGGGGGGTGGCCCCGGTGCGAAGCCGGGGGCAGCGGGTCGACCATAACTGTACGAACCGGCAAAAGGAGCGAGCATGACCGACAACGCACCCAATGAACTGCTGATCAAGGGCGGCCATGTTGTCACCGTCGACCCGGTACTCGGTGACCTGCCCGCCGGCGACGTGCTCGTCCGTGACGGCGTGATCACCGCGGTCGGATCCGACCTTGCTCCCTCAATGCCCACGGCGGAAGTGGTCGACGCTCGCGGCCGTCTGGTCATGCCCGGCCTGATCGACACGCATCGCCACGTTTGGCAGGGGGCGATTGGCGGCTTCACTCCGCAGATAACCGGCGCGGGTTACGACCCCGTCGTGCTGCGGGGTATCGCACCACGCCACACCCCCGACGACATCTACGCCGGCACGCTGTGGGGCGCTCTCCAAGCCCTCGATGCGGGCATCACCACGATCGGGGATTGGGCGCACAACCTTCCCTCGGGCGAGCATGCCGACGCCGACGTGCGCGGTCTCCGGGACTCGGGCATACGCGGCTACTTCCTCTACGGCGGGCCCGGACCCGCGAGCGACGATCCCAACCCACCACACCCCAGAGACGCCCGCAGGATGCGGGACGAGCAGTTCGTCGACGGGACCAACGGGCGCCTGCGGATGGGCATGGCACTACGCGGTCCCTGCTTCACCAGCCCAGAGCGCAATGCCGATGACTTCGCCTTCGCCCGCGAACTGGGGCTGCCCATCTCGGTGCATGTCGGCATGGCCGGGACCTCGGACGCCGTCATGACCCTCGAACGGTTCGGTCTGCTCGGCGCCGACGTGAACTACGCCCACGGCAACATGCTCACCGACAAGGAGCTCGACCTCATTGCCGCCAGCCGGGGCACCATGTCGATCACCCCGTCCACCGACATGTTGATGCAGTTCGGCACCTTCCCCGGTACCGGACCGGCTCTCGAGCGGGCCATTGTGTGCGGGCTCGGCGTCGACACCATCTGCAGCGCCGGAACCGACCTCTTCTCCGAGATGCGCCTTGCCCTCGCCGCAGAACGCTCTCGGGCGAATGCTGACGCGCTCGCCCGAGGCGAGAGGGTCGCGACCGTCGAACTGCACCAACGGGACATGCTGCGCATCGCCACCCTCGACGGCGCACGGGTGTGGAACCTTGACAACGAGGTCGGGAGCCTCAGACCGGGCAAGCAGGCAGATATCACCGTCGTCGACATGCGGTCACCTCACCTGGATGGCTTCGGTGACCCGGTCTCCGTGATGGCGTTGGGGGCCGGACCGGCGGATGTCGAAACGGTGATCGTCGGCGGTGACATCGTCAAGCGCGACGGAAAGCTGGTCGGGGAACACCTCGACAGGGCGCTCGAGCTCATGCACCGGACCCGCGATCGTTTACGCAGCTGAGCCTGGTGCGCTGCTTTTAGGCATCGAACTTGTCGTCCTCGTCTCGGCTGTTCAGCGAGGACCTGGCAGCCTTGCAGGCAAGATGCGGCGTCACCGCGGCAGATCATCCCGGTTGGAATTCAGCTCTGCCTCCAAGAACGTCATCGCCTTGACAAAGGTGGCTCGCTCTTCCGGGCTGAGCTTGTCGAGAGCTCTTTCCATGGGAGCGGACGCACCTTCGAGCCAGACGCCCACGGCTTCGCTTCGACCCTGGGCCAGCGTGACGATGGTTCGGCGCCGGTCGGCAGGGTCGGGCGAGCGCTCGACGAATCCGGCCCGCTCGACGTCGGCGAGTATTCCACTGACAGTTCCCAGGGTGAGCCCGAGCGCGCCCGCCAAGCAACCGACGGTCATGGGACCTTGTTCGCGGAAGAGGGAGAGGGCGGCGCCATGACGAGGCCCGAGTCCGGCATCGTTGACTTCGATCGGTGG
Source organism: uncultured Acidimicrobiaceae bacterium (assembly GCA_963781305.1). Classification (GTDB taxonomy): domain Bacteria; phylum Actinomycetota; class Acidimicrobiia; order Acidimicrobiales; family RAAP-2; genus DASXMT01. The sequence continues at coordinate 322,445 of CAWAFL010000001.1, read as the reverse complement.
AACCTGCCGGCGGCGCAGCCCGCGGCTCACCTGGGGCATAAGTTGGACCAGCTTGCGGAGGCAGTCATGAAACGTCTCGCGCTCGTGTCCGGGATCTCCGTCGCGTTCTTCCGCTGGAGATGGCGCAGGCGAGCCGCCGGGCTCGTTTTTGCGCTCTCGCTTGGCGCGACTCATACTCGGACCCTACCCGGTCTTCCCCAATAATACTTTGACTTGCAGAATAGTTTGGGTAGACTAAGTAATTGTAGGCAGGACCCGCTGCCGGCGAGAAGGAGGACAGTTGCGATGCCTGAGACGAACACAGGGACCGGCTCCGCCGCACTGTTGGCCGGCGCCGCCGGCAACTGGAAGTTGGACCCGGCTCACACCACGGTAGAGCTCCACACCAAGGCGATGTGGGGGCTGGCCAAGGTGAAGGGAACCATGACCGCGATCGAGGGGAGCGGCACGGTGAGCGAAGACGGGAGCGTCTCGGGAACGCTCGTGATCGACGCCACCTCCATCTCCACCAACAACAAGAAACGGGACGAGCACCTGCGCGGCTCCGACTTCTTCGAGGTGGTGAAGTACCCCACCTTGACGTACTCGGTCACCGGCGTGACCCCCATGGATGACGGGAAGCTCAAGGTGTCCGGGTCCCTCGCTGTGCACGGCCGGACCCATCCCTTGGAGTCCTCGGCCACGGCGGTCAAGGGTGATCCTGGCCAAGTGACCCTCACCGTGCAGGCAGAAGTCGACCGGAGTGAATGGGGCATGACGTGGGCCAAGATGGGAGCAAAGCTCGACAACAGGGTCGTCGTCAAAGCGGACTTCGTCAAGGCTTGACGCACCGCAGCTCCAGGCTGAGCAAGAGCGGCAGATCCTGAGCCCGAAGACTACGTAAGTGACGCTTCGAGGATGCTGTCGATCGAGTGCTCGAGGGTGGCATTGAACTCAGCGTCGCTCTGGTGGACCGACAGCCCCTCGGTGAGGGCTCGCGAAAAGCTAGCGATCAGCCCATGATTTCCGGCCAACCGGAGATCCGCCTCGCGTTGACCGTAACCGCCTGACAGCGCGACGACTCGCACGACGTTGGGGTGTTGCACGAGATCGGAGTAGAAGTCGGCGACGTCGGGGAGCGACAGCTTCAAGATGACGTTCTGGTCCGGCCGGAGCTGGCCCAACCCTTCGAGGATGCGCTGCTTCAAGATCTCCTCCGCTTTGCCCTTCTCGGAGCTGTGGATGTCGACTTCAGGCTCGATGATGGGAACGAGCCCGGCGGCCAGGATCTGGTCGGCCAGGTGGAATTGCTGCTCGACGACGGCGGTGATGCCGGTGCGGTTGCCCAGCCTGATGAAGGAGCGCATCTTGGTGCCGAAGACGCCGTTGTGCACGGCACGTGAGAGCAGCGAGGCAAGGCCGGGGATCGGGTTCATGACCTGGACCCCCTCGCGCTCGCTGGCCAGGCCCTTGTCCACCTTCAAGAAGGGGACCACGCGCTTCACGCCCCAGACGTACGACACCGAGCTCTGTCCGGCGATGTCACGATCCATGGTGTCTTCGAACAGGATGGCGCCAAGGATGTGGTCACCGCTGAAGCTGGGGCTGGTGATGATCCGGCTGCGCATGGCATGCATCAGAGAGAACATCTCGTCGTCGTCCGAGTACTGGTCCTCGTCGATGCCGTAGGCCTTCAGGGCCTTGGGGGTGCTGCCACCGCTCTGGTCCAAGGCGGCAATGAAGCCCCGCCCCGAGTGGATCTTCTGGAACTGTTCGTCGCTCATCAGCCATCCTCCGTGCAGGATCGTCGTGGTCAACGCGGGTTGTGTACTGGCGACCAAAGAGTGTTTCATGCTCCCAGGCGGGCGTCCGTAAGGCATCCGAGCTCAAGGCGGGTCAGGCCCTGGCCCACCGGGACGGCCCGATCACGATCACGTCGAAAACGTAGTCACTGGCCACAGAAGCCTCCTCGCGCCCGGGATTGCGCCGATCACGATAGGCCCCGTCCCTCTCTGCTGCTATAGACAAATTGCTGGCGCATCCACCGCCTCTCTTCGTTGGAGGATCCGAGCTCGACTCAGGTGGCCGCTCGGCCACCGTCGACGGGGAGGATTGCACCGTGGATGAAGCTCGCCTCGTCGCTGGCCAGATAGACGATCGCCGAAGCGATTTCGTCGGGGATGGCCGGGCGTCCGGCGGGGGCGAGCGAGGCCAACTGATCGAGGGCCTCGCCCATGCCGGCAGTTCCTTCGGTCCGAGTGGGGCCCGGACTGATTGCGTTCACCCGCACTCCTTTGGGCCCGAACTCGGCCGCCCACGCCTTGGTGAGCAACTCCAGCGCAGCCTTGCTCGAACCGTAGAGGGCCATGCCGTCGACGCCGAACTGAGCCACCATGGTGGAGATATTGACGATGGCGCCCGCCCCCCGCTCGGCCATGGACGGAGCGAGGGCAGCCACGAGGAACCAGGGCGCCTTCACGTTCAGGGCGTAGACGGCGTCGAAGGTGGCCTCGTCATGGGAGTCGGTGGGACCGAAGGGGAACACCCCGGCGCTATTCACAAGGATGTCGACGCTCCCGCCGAGTTCCTCCGTGGCGCGGGCTGCGAGGTCCAGGGCAGCGTCCGCGTTGACGAGGTCGGCGGCCACGAAGACGCCAGAGCCTCCAGCTGCCCGGATGCCGTCGACGACGGCCCAGCCCTTGTCCTTGTCCCGGCCACTCACGGCCACGGTGGCGCCGGCTCTGGCCAGGGCCAGCGCGGCCGCCCTGCCGATGCCGCTCGTGGCCCCGGTGACGAGCGCGCGCTTCCCAGTGAGGTTCTGCTTCCCGGTGACGTTCTGCATCCTGGCTCCTTTTCGACGGGCAAATCTTTCCATATCGAGACCAAGAGTCTCGATACTAGGACCAACAGAGACTGGCAGTCTCGTATTCCCGCGATGAGCGTCGGATTCGGCGGCGCCGGCACATGCCGGTAACGGGGCGCTTCGCGGTCCGAGACTGTGAGTCTCGTATTCGTTCGGCGCCGGGTACACTCGATCGATGGCTCGCACCAGGGACGAGGCGGCCCGACGCCGGGTGTTGAACAGCGCACGGGACTTGGTGTCCGAGCGAGGCCCGCGGGCGGTCACCGTCGACGAGATCGCCGCCGCTGCCGGGGTGGGCAAGCAGACCCTCTACCGGTGGTGGCCTTCGAAGTCCTCGGTCATCATGGATGCGCTCATCGAATTGACCGACCCAGACCCGGCCGACTTGCCCGAGTCGGCCTACGAGGCGCTCCGTTTGCAGATGCGCCGGGTCGCCGCCATGTTCGCTTCAAGGAACGGGGAGCTGATCCGGGAGCTGGTCGCCGACTCCCAAGGCAACGCTGCGCTGGCCAAGGACTTCCGAGACCGGTTCTTCGCCCACCGCCGAGCCAGGGGGGCGGCAACCCTGGAGAAAGGCGTTGTCACCGGCGAGCTGCGACCCGACCTGGACGTTGACGACGCCCTCGATGTCCTCTATGGCCCCCTGTGGCTTCGCCTCCTCGTGGGGCACCGTCCCGTAACGCCAGGCGCCGCCGACGACCTGCTCGAGCTGGTGTGGCCGGGGCTGAACAATGGGCCAGTCGCGCCCGCCGCCCAAAAAGGCCATCGGCCATCAGAGAAGCAACGACTCCGCCGCCGAGCCCCGCCTCACGATGACTGAAGTCCCACGATCCGACGTTCGACGAGAAGCTGGCGAAGACGGTGCCCACCAACTCGCGGAGAGGTCGCCCGGGCGTGGTGAGGTCGAAGTCACCGTCGCCAATCACCGAATCGTCGATCGCCGTATTCGCTTGCGCCGCCGTACGACATGGACGACCAGATAGACGACCAGGATCAGGCCGGAATCCAGATGCCACCTGTCGAAGGGGCGCGGGAAGGGAAGGCCAACTGGAGTGCCGCGGCTCCAGTCCATGGCGCCCGAAACAAGCACGTTGAGCGCAAGGGCCAGGAGAACGCCATCGGAGGCAAGGACACGGAGCTCGCGCTCGATCCGTGGTCGCATGCCCAGGAGCCGTGATGCCGTCTGGGTCAGTCTGTGACGGCGCTGTGCCAGATGGACGGCTACCAGACCCATGAAGACGATCCCGACGTCGGCGTGGATCGCAACCCGAATGTGCAAAAAGTCGAGGCTGCTCAGCGCGGCTGCGGCGGAGATCAAAAGGCCAAGGTGCACGGTCCAGCGGGACCTCGCCCGCCTCCGCATGCGTCCAGGGGCGACGCGTTCGGTCGGCGTTTCAGTCAACACCCGGCCAGGTTCCGCTCACTCGATCGGCTGATGGGCCATTGCCGCGGGATCGCGACCGGCGAACAGCCATCCGACAGCCGCCGCGAATGCAGGCATGGCGAGGAGGATGAGGAGGAGGTCGGTCACGGGGACGTTCCCGAGCGCGGCGATCCCGCCGTTCAGCGAGTTGCCGCGGAGCCACCCGAGCAGGCCGACGTAGCCCGCAATCGTCCCCAGGAGCGCTCCGAGGAAGCCGAGCGCACCAGCCGTGACCGCAGTCAGCGTGCGCCGGGTGGAGCTGGAGGCGCCGGTGGCCGCGAGCGTGCGGAGATCGTTCGCAGTTTCGCTTCGCACCAGGCCGACCGACATCCCGAGCACGCCGAGGGCAATCACGATCCCGAAGATCGTCGCCGAGCTGATCACTGCGGATGACGTGGGCTGGTCGTTCTTCGACTCGACCGAGAGCTGCGTCGTCGACGCGGCGAGCTCTGCGCTGCTGATCTGCGCGGCCGTGAAAGGCTGCGCTCCCTGTATCAGCCAGTCGCTCGTGCTCGGCTGGATGTGGAACTCCCGCATCGCGTGTTCAGTGATCACCGTATTCGGCGCACTGGTCCCCAACGGAAGCGCGCCGACCTCTTGGATCACCGGGTGGGCCAGGCAGCCCGTCGCCGGTGTGCAAGTCGACGACGAGCCGGGTGGACCAGACTTCCCCCCCGACCCGTAGTTGAGCTCCAGACCTGAGACACCCGAGAGACCGGGTCGCGAACTCAAGACGTCCGCGTTCGGATCGATGTCGGATGCCTTGATCCCGAAAGCGCTCAGCAGTTGCGGCGTCGCAACGTAGATCTGTCCGTCCCAACTTCGGCCCAGATTCGTCCCCATCAACTGGGCGTTCGGCGTCTCAAGAGCAACGAGCTGCGCACCGAGCCCCTTTGCGACCGCTGCCGCGTTTGCTGCGAGCGTCGCCGGGCTGGCAACGTTCGTTGTGGGCGGCTGAACGGTCTGTTGACCATTCGGGCCGTGCAGCACCGTCCCTGCCGGCGGTGGGGTATTGGCGTGGAGGGCGAGCTCGTTCGAGGCCAGGTTCGGTCCCGCGTAATCAAAGACGTTCCCGTAGCGGGCCGAGGCGGTGAGCATCACGATCACCGCGACAAGGACGCCAAGGCTGATCGCCGCGAGCGCTGAGCCCGACCGGGCGCGGTACCGGGCCAGGTCGCGCAGCGCGAGGCGGGTCGCAATGGGCGCGCGCCGTCCAAGCCGCGCCGTGAGGGAGAGGAAGAACGGTGCCAGCAGGATGAGCCCCGGGATGAGGAACACGATCCCGAACACGAGCTCGGGCGTACCGCCGTTCCCATTCCCGTTGCCGGTGCTGCCTGAGTAGCCGAGCAGAAGGAAGGCAATGACGAAGCAGACGATCCCAGGGATCGCAGAGCGATGGATCTGTCGGGGCGGCGCGGGGCGACCCGAGAGCGCGGCGACGATCGGAACCTGGGTGATCGCCCGCGCCGGGCGCGACGCCGCGAAGTATGCGGCGACGACGGCGAGCACCATCGCGGCGGCGACGACGACCCACGGGAGGGCGAGGACGCCAATCACGTGGTGCGAGCTTTGCTCGAGGCTCGGACGGTAGGCGAGCCAGATGACCAGACCGAGCACGAACCCGGCGACGGCACCCACGAGACCGACGACCACGCCGTTGGCGCGCACCACGAGACGGACGTGGCGGTCGGTCGCCCCGATCGACTCGAGCATGCCGATGGAGCGAAGGCGGCGCTGAGCGAGGACGGTGAACCCGCCGACGGAGACGAGGGCAATGAGCAGCATCCCGAGTACGAGCGCGGCGAGCGAGATCGTCTCCGGGTTGAGCGGGTTGTTCTGGGCGACCGAGGCCGGCGTTTGCACCTCCGGCCCGATCGAGCCCGGCTGAACGCCTGGGGCGTCGAAGAGCGCGACCGTCTGTGTCGGTGCGTTCACCTGTCCTGGAACGACGAGGGCGAACTCGTCGAGGAGGCTCTGGGGGTTCTCGACCATGCCGACCACGCGGCGCTCGACATCACCCACTCGCCAGGTGTCCCCGACCTTGAGGTGGAAGGCTGAGGCCACGCCGCTGGTCACCGCGACCTCGTTCGCGTTCGACGGATAGCTGCCGGAAAGGAGCGCGAGCATGGGTCCGCTGAACGGCCCGTGCGGGTCCTGGGCCCGGAGTTGGAAGGTGTTGATCGAACCGGGGATCGATTGGGTCTCGTTTTCGATGACCTCGACGCGGCCGAATCGGTGTTCGAGCCTCGCGATCGTGGCGTCGGCCTGCGGTCCCGGTGTTGGCCCGAGGCCGGGACCCTTGTGCACACTGGAGAAAGTCGCGGCATCCTGCGCGCTGCCGAAGCCGAAGTTCGAAGGCTGCGGCGAAGTCGTCGCCACCGCGGAGCCGACGATGGTCCCGGCGACCGCGACGGTGATGAGGGCGAAGATGAGGAATTGTTGACGCCACTCCCGACGGAACAGGCGCCAGGCCCAGCGTACGACGGCCCTGCGGGCGGGCGCCCCACCGTCAGCCGGACGGACGTCAGCGGGTCGCGTGAGGACGGCAGTGCTCATCGAGGCTCCTTTGGTGTCTTGGCGCAGAAGCGGCGTCACGCGCCGGCTGTCGGCGTGACGAGCGAGTCGGGTGCATCGGATGTGAGCTGGTCGACGGCATGCCCGTCCCGGAGAAAGACGACCCGATCGGCCCACGACGCGAGGTGCGCGTCGTGGGTGACCACGACGGCGGCGACGCCCCGCTTGCACGCGTCGAGGATCATCTGCATCACGGCGTCGCTGTTCGTCGAGTCGAGCGCACCCGAGGGTTCGTCGGCCAAGAGGAGATGGCGCTCTCCGACCACGGCCCGGGCGATCGCCACCCGTTGGCGCTCGCCGCCGGAGAGCTGGTCCGGGTAGTGGTCGGCGCGATCAGCGAGGCCGAGCTGCTCGAGGGCAGCGACGCCTGCGCTATAGGCCTTTCGTGCTGGGTTTCCGTCGAGCTCGAGGGGCAGTGCGACGTTCTCGGCGGCGGTCAGACCTGGGAGCAGATTGAAGTCCTGGAACACGTAGCCGATTGTCCGTCGGCGAAGCCGCGCCTTGTCGTTGCGGGACAGGGTTGAGAGCGACGCTCCCGAGACACGCACCTCGCCGCTCGTCGGGTCCTCGAGACTCCCCGCGATCGTCAACAACGTCGACTTCCCTGATCCTGACGGTCCCATCACCGCGACCAGGTGGCCCTCGTCGACGGAAAGATCGATGTCCTCGAGCGCGTGAACGACCGTTGCGCCCTCGCCGTACGACTTCGAGATGTCATGGAGTTCGAGCAGGCTCATCGTCTTCCCTCATCCTTCCCACGATCATCCCGTGGAGTAGCTACCTAGTTAATATACTCAGTATGTTAACTGCAAAGGCACTGATGTCAAGGGATCTCGCGGATTTCAGCGAGCCGGCTGATGGGCCGCCGGTGCAGAGCGACGTCAGCGATGCGGACTGGGCTCGGGCTGCTCGATGATCAGCGCCTCGGGGCTCGGCGGCGGCACGGTCTGGTCCACGACGCGCCCGTCGCGGAGGAAGACGACCCGATCCGCCCAGGCGGCGAGCTGAGCGTCGTGGGTGACGACGACCGCCGCGACCCCGTGGTGACACGCGGTGAGGATGAGGCGCATTACCGCCTCGCCATTGATCGAATCGAGTGCCCCTGAGGGCTCATCGGCGAGCAGCAGGTGGCGCTCGCCGACCACAGCGCGGGCGATCGCCACGCGTTGGCGCTCGCCGCCGGACAACTCGTCGGGATAGTGCGCCGCACGGTCCCCAAGGCCCAGTTCCTCGAGGGCGGCCATGCCGGCGAAGCTGGCCTTCTTCGCCGACAGCCCGTCCAGCTCGAGCGGCAGCGAAACGTTCTCCGCAGCGGTGAGCCCGGCCAGGAGATTGAACTCCTGAAACACATAGCCGATCGCACGACGGCGCAGGCGAGCCTTGTCGTTGCGCGACATAGCGGAGAGGGCAGCGCCGTCGATCAGTACCTCGCCGCTCGTCGGCTCCTCCAAGCTTCCAGCGATCGTCAGCAACGTCGACTTCCCCGAACCGGACGGCCCCATCACTGCGACAAGTGAGCCGCGCTCGACAGCGAGGTCGACGTCTTGGATGGCGTGGACCTCGGCCGCTCCCTCTCCGTAGGACTTGGAGACCTTGCGCAGTTCGAGATAGCTCATTTTCGAGCGACGAGCCGCCGACGGATGAGCGGTCCCGTCCGAGGTGTAGTCGGTTCACCTTCCGCTCGCTTCAGGCGCCCATCGGCCGTGTCGAGCCAACGGATCAGCGAGTCCAGGCGGAACAGCTCGGCATCGACGACGAGCGCGAATGACAGGTCGAAGTCCGCCTCGTCCTCTTTGAGACGGGTCCACTGCTGCATCAGCTCGACCACGTAGCGCCGGTGCACCTGGATCACGTCGTGCACGCTCACCCCGGGCACCTTCAACGCGGAGAGCACCTTGATCACAAGCTCGTCGCGAGGTGGGGATGTCATGTCCGGTGGCGTGTTGAACCAGTCCGAGAGTTCCTTCTCGCCGCTCTCGGTGATGCGAAAGCCGTTCCGGGGGCCGGGCTCCTCGTTGTCCTCGGACTCGACCAGCCCGTCGCGCTCGAGACGCTGAAGGGTCGTGTAGACCTGACCAACGTTGAGGGGCCAGATCTCTCCGGTGCTCTCCTCGAACTCCTGGCGAAGTTGGAGACCGTACTTCGGACCCGCGGCCAACAGAGCGAGGAGCGCATGCTGAACGCTCATCCCGTCATCACTTCTAACGCTCGTAACATACGACGTATACTACGATCGTTCAACGGAGTGGGTCAACCATCCAAGGAGCCGAGTGCCGGTGGGCTCAGGTGCGCTCTTTCATGGCGTGGGACGCAATGGTCCGAGTTGACGGGGAAACAGCAGACAAGCTGGCCTAAACGCCGAAAGAAGCGGTGCGCAGCTGCCTGACCAGATCGGCATCCCCGGTGATGTCCACCCGAGCTGCGCGTTGACGACCGGCGCCGAACAGAATGAGCTCACCGGGCTCTCCCTTGACGACGAGTCGGGGTCCGCTGCCGCTGATTTTGGAAGTTCTGCCCGGAGCACTGACTTCGATCGTGGCAGGAACCTTCTTCGCCATGCCGCGGGCACCAACTCGTGCCCACAGGGCGTCGTCCAGCTGCGGCGAGAGCGAGCGGGGCTCCCAGCCTTCCTGAGCCCGGCGAATGTCCTCCACGTGAATGAAGAACTCGACGGTGTTCATGGCCCCATCGAACGGCCGGAGGAGCATGGGCGGACCGCTACGGACACGGGCGATCAGGTCCGTGTAGGGCGTACTTTCTCGGGCTGCGTTACGGACGCGGTCGGTGTAGGCCGCCAGGGAGGGCAAGACGAGCCCGGGTCCGCTGTCCGGCCGTCGTTCGCGCACCACCAGGTGGGCCGCCATGTCCGCGGTCGTCCACCCTTCGCACAATGTGGGCGCTTCGGGACCGAGCTCGACGAGCAGGTCGGACAGCGTCTGGCGTTCCTGCTGAGCAAGGCTCACCTCTGCCATCTGCGCACGTTAGTTGACTGGCCGCTGGGTCACGGTTTCTAGGGGGTTCAGCCCGCACGCCGGGTCGTCGCTCTGGTTAGTCTCGAGATGGCCACCTACCGAGCTCCGAGGAGATCCCAATGTCAGATACCGACCGGCTTGCCGTCAGCGGAGTCGTGCGAGCTCGTCCGTCCGAGGTGTTTCGGGTTGTCACCGACCCAAACGGGCAGGTGGAGATCGACGGCTCGGGCATGCTCGAGGCGGCCCCAGGCTCGAGTCGTCTCCAGGCGGTGGGGGACACCTTTGAAATGGACATGGACCGAGAGCCTCTCGGTGACCTTCCCATGGGCAAGTACAAGGTTCTCAACACCGTGACCAGAATCGTCCCCGACGCGCTGCTCGAGTGGAATGTCGGCTCGGCCGAGCGGGGCGCCTTCGGACACGTCTACGGCTGGGAGATCCAAGAGATCGGCCCCGACGAGACCCAGGTGACCAACTACTGCGACTGGACCGGCATTCCCGAGAGCGCACGAGACCGCTTCCCGATCGTCCCCCAGGCGATGATGCAAAAGTCGGTCGAGAACCTGATCGAGCTTTTGGCCCACTAGGCCGGCCGCCGGTCACTGAGGGCTGATCTCGATTGCTCCCTCGACCCCGAGGAACCGAGAGAAGCGAGCTGGCGGGTGTAAGGCGGTGATGACGGCCAGCACGGTCAAGGCGCCGGCAACGATCACCGCCCAGCCTTCACTGCCTGAGGGCCAAGGGACGATGTTCTTGTAGAACACGTAGGCGAGGACGCCGATGGCGGCTATTGGGATGACCGTCTGCCAGCGGGGTACGGCTGGCTCAACCTTGGTGGCGACTTGACGCGCGGCACCGGCGGAGGTGAGCACGTACGCAGCCAGGATGAGGAGGGTGCCGGCAGTACCGGCTGCGGCGAACGTCTCCTCGGGATTCTGGCCCAGGGCCAGCCACCATACGAGAATGAAGGTCACCGTCACGCCGCCGGCCACCAGGTTGCCCGCTACCGGGATGTCCTCTCGGGTTTGGAGGTGGGCCGTCGGCAGTCGGGGGTAGCCGTGCCGGGTCACTGCGAACAACACCCGCGACGAGGCCAGGATGTTGCCGCTCAAAGCCGAGAATGCGCCCACCACAATGCCGAGGCGAATGAGGTCTCCAATCCAGTTCGTGGCGTACAGCTGGGCCAGGGAGCCGACGAGGGCGCCGGATTTCGAGAACGCATGGAGCCCTGCTGCACCAGTGCCGAAGCCCATGACCTCGAAAGCGATCACCGCCACGAAGAAGATGCCGGCGAAGACCACCGTCCCGGTGATGGCGAAGGGAATGTCCCGGCGCGGGTTTTTGGTCTCCTCGCCCAGCGCCGCGGCTCCCTCGAAGCCTGCGAACGAGAGGAAGCCGAACACGGCGGCCTCACCGAGACCCCCGCTGCCGGACGGCTTGAAGACGCTCCAGGTGAAGTGCTGGCCTTGGGGGCCGTGGCTGAAGATCACGGTGACGGCGACCACCGCCATGACCACAACGATGAGACAGATGGTGGCGATCTCGAAGGACATCAGCACCCTGATGGCCCGGCGCACCCGCATGCTGGCCACGAAGGTCCCGAAGGCGGCCAGCCCAAGAGCAACGGCGAAGAATACCCAGTTGGGTTCGCTGTGGATCCAGCCCAACCCCTGGAGCAACGCGCTGAGGAAGATCGAGCAGGTCACCGCCTGAAAGGCGACGAAGAGCATGTACGAGGCGCAGAGGAGCCACCCGGTCACCGCCCCGGCGTGAGGGTTGAGCGACTGGGCCACCAGGGTGGACAGCGATCCGGACCCGCTGATCCGCTGGCACAACCGGGTCACGGCGTAGGCGACCAGCAGCACGGCCACGAACGAGAGCAAGAAAGCCAGGGGAATGGCAGCCCCGACGAAGGGGACCGCCGGCTGCGGGTTTATGTTCACGGCTTGGCTCGGTGCCACGAGCGAGAGGGAGAGCCCGATTGCCGCCCATAGGCCGAGGGACCGGGTCAGGCCGGGTGCCCGACCCCGCGTGGTCGCCGTGGCGACCGACGTCAGCGCGTCACCGGATCCGTCGAGTGACTTGCTGGTGGCCACGCTGCTCCTCCCGGCGCCCCCCGCCCGTCGTGAGCGGTCCGGGCAGCATATTCGGGTGTGGTTCGTCATGCAGTGATTGACGAACGCGACGGAACTCAGCGCGGGTGACTCCAACCCAGCGCGAACGGCTCTCCAGTTCAGCTCCGGTGTCTCACAATATTGAGGATGTTGCCGTCCGGGGCTCGCACGAAGAACCGGCGCACTCCCCAGGGTTCGGTCGTGATCGGGTACACGATCTCGTAGCGGAGCCGCCGGGCTTCTTCGTAGGCTCCATCGACGTCATCGGTGAGCACGGAGATGACCGGATCCTCGGGCGCGGCTGCGTCGCGCGTGACGAGCTGGACGTTCGCTCCGGCGTCAGGCGATGTGTAGCGGGCGACCCAGCCCATGTTGAACTCTTCCGTGCTCAGCCCGAGGTAGTCAGTGTAGAAATGCTTCGCCGCGTCGATGTCAGGCACACGAAGATCGGCGATGATACGCATCACTCGCATGATTTCCTCCCAGTCCGTGACACACCATACGCGTCCTCGGCCGAGACTCATTCGCCCAATCTCAGGCGTCGTCCACGCGGGAGTAGGGGACAGGCCCTTACGGTTGCGGGGAACGCAGCCACCGGCGGGCCGAGTGGAGGACCAGCAGTTGGTTACCAGCGGAGTCGGCGGTCGGGGATGATCCAAACCACCGCCACCGCAGCGTACAGGCCGTAGGAGATCCAGGGGCTGACGAAGGCCAAGCCGATGCCGGCGCTGTACACCAACATGGAGATGCGACCCTTGGTGTCGGAGCCGATGGCGGCGGCCACCGTCGAGCCCGGGTTGACCCGGATGATGGTGCGCACCAATACGTAGTAGGCCAACGCCGCTCCCAGGGCCACGGCTCCGTAGGTGGCTGCCGGAGCAGTGGCCCGGTAGGAGGTGCCCACCCACTCGGTTGCCACCGGGACCAACGACAGCCAGAAAAGCAGGTGCAGGTTGGCCCACATCACCCCGCCACCGATGTTGGGGGTGGCCCGCAGGAGATGGTGATGGTTGTTCCAATAGATCCCGATGAAAACGAAGCTGAGGATGTAGATAAGGAAGGCCGGCACCCGATGGCCCAGTGCGGAAAAGCCGGCCCCCAATGGCTCCTTGAGCTCTAGCGCCATGAGGGTGATGATGACGGCCATCACCCCGTCGCTGAAGGCTTCGAGCCGGCTCGTCCCGATCCGGCCCGGCAACGGCTCGCTATCGCTCATGGCACCATGGTGGTCCATCGAGGCCCCGCAGGGGCGGGATGGTGGTGGCCCGAACCGGACCTCCGGACCAGGCCGCAGCTCTCGGGCCTCCGAGTCAGTGATGCCCTGGCATGGGCACGCCAACGGGACGTGGCCTAGGCAATTTCGTCACCGGTCCGAGAAGTACCCGCTGGGCCGTTCGGTAGGAGTGCGCAGTTTGGGCAGGTGCCGACGATCTCGACGGTGTGGGTGACGTCGATGAAACCGTGGTCCTTGCCCGTCTTGGTGGCCCAGCGTTCGACCTCTGGTCCTTCGACTTCGATGGCGGTGCCGCAGTGGCGACAGACAAGGTGGTGGTGGTGGTCGTCGCTGACGCAACGGCGGTAGCGGGTTTCGCCGTCGTCGGTTCGCAGGGAGTCGAGCTCGCCGGCGTCGGCGAGGGCCCGGACTTGGTTGTAGACGGTGGTGAGGGCGATGTTCTCGCCTTGGGCTTGGAGCTCGGCGTGAAGTTCTTGCGCGGAGCGGAACCCGTCAGAGTCTTCCAAGACGGAGGCGAGGGCGCGCTTCTGCCGGGTCGAGCGCTCTTGGGGCGCTCTGCGTTCCTGACCGTCAGCGTCTGCGATCACCATTGCGTCAGTACCGGAGGTCAGTGGTCGTCCCAGTGGCCTTCGTGGGAGGCATGGCGGTGCCCGTCGTGCAGGTAGTCGACGTGATCGTCGTGGGGGACGGCCACATGTCCACAGCCTTCTCCGTGGGTGTGATCGTGTCCGGGGTGCTCGGTGTGGCTCTCGATGGTGCATTCGTCGAAATGCCCGTCGTGGGCAGCGTGAAGGTGCCCGTCGTGGACGTAGTCGACATGATCGCCGTGGGGGATGGCTACGTGCCCGCAGCCTTCACCGTGAACATGGGTATGGTCGGCGTGCTCGACGTGAGTAGTGCTCATGGGTGTTCCTCCTGGGAGTGCCGGATGGCGTCGTTGACGATGTGACCGACATGGGCGTCGGCCAGTTGGTAGGTGATCTCGGTGCCGCGCCGGGTGGTGGTGACCAGGCCGGCTTGGCGCAGGACCTTGAGGTGTTGGGACAGCAGTGGCTGGCTCACCGCTCGTCCGGCGGCCTGGAGCGACGTCTGCAGCTCGTGGACGCAACGGGGCCCCTCACCGAGCTCGACGACCGTGGCCAAGCGGGTCGCAGATGCGAGGGCCTTGAGCAGATCCACCGCTCCGGTCAGCTGGTCAGGCGCCTTCGTGTCAACCACCCGCATACATTAGCGCATCCTTATATAAGGAACAAGCCATGAATGGAGCTGACGACGGTTCGCCGGTGTATTTGTAACCATTCCAGATATGGTACATTATCTGAAACCAATCCAGACAAGCTCGGCGATCGTTTCGCCTCTGGCTTGGAGGAGGGTCGGTAGGGACCCTGTCGGCCGCGCCGACGACGACGTGAAAGACCGGAGGACGATGCTCAGATTGGCGAAGGTGGCCGCGGGGATGGTGGCGCTCGGCGCGGCGCTGGTCACCGCCGGGTCGGTTTCCTCGTCGGCGCCTGCCGCGGCGAGCGGCACGAGCACGGTGGCGGTGGTGGCGGGGGAGAACGAGTACGGCAACGTTGCCTCACAGATCGGCGGCAGATATGTGACCGTGTACTCGGTGGACTCGAACCCCAACACTGATCCGCATACCTATGAGGCCACGCCGAGCGTGGGCCAGAAGATCGCCAAGGCGAACCTGCTGATCGAGAACGGGGTCGGCTACGACACCTTTATGGACTCCCTTGCCTCGGCGTCTCCGAACTCGGCTCGCAAGATGATCAACGTGCAGCATCTACTCAGACTGCCGGACAGCACGGCTAATCCGCACCTGTGGTACGACCCGAAGACGATGCCGGCCGTCGCCCAGGCCTTGGCGTCTGATCTCTCCGCGCTCGACCCGGCCCATGCGTCGACCTTCAAGGCCAATAAGACCAAGTTCGTGGCTTCGCTGCAGCCGTGGGTCAAGGCCATCGCCGCGTTCAAGGCCACATACGCGGGGACGACGGCAGCCACGACCGAGCCGGTCGCCGACTACCTGCTCACGGCCATGGGGATCAACAACCGGACGCCGTTCCAGTTCCAGGCCGACATCATGAACGGCACCGACCCCACGCCCCAGGACGTGTCGCTGGAGAAGGGTTTCTTCACCAAGCATCAGGTGAAGGTGTTCTGCTACAACCAGCAGGTCACCGACCCGCTCACGGATTCGATCCGCCAGTCCGCGCTGGCGGCCGGTGTACCGGTGGTCGGCGTGTACGAGACGATGCCCGTTCCCGGCTACAACTACCAGTCCTGGATGATGGCTGAGCTCAACGCGATCAAGAAGGCCATCACTACCGGTGCCTCCACCCAGCACCTGTGATCGTGAAGAGTGACCGCGTGGCCTCAACCGGAAAGCCGCCGCTCGGAGACGGCACCGGCTTGGGCGCCCCCGGCCCCGTGCTTCGGGTCGAGGATGTGAGCGTGTCGCTCGGGGGCCGGCGGGTTCTCGACCACGTGTCGTTCTCGGTTGAGGCCGGCGGGTTCTGTGGGCTCATCGGTTCCAACGGAGCAGGGAAGACCACCCTGTTGCGGGTGATCCTCGGCTTGATCGCGCCGAGCGGCGGGCGGATCGAGGTCGCCGGCGGAACCAGGTCACGACGCAATCCGCAGATCGGCTACGTCCCACAGAAGATCATCTTCGAGGCGGACATGCCGCTTCGGGCCCGGGACCTGGTCGGGCTCGGTCTCGATGGGCACCGCTTCGGGATCTCCAGACCGGCCGCGAAGCGTCGTATGGCAGTGGAGGAGATGCTCGACGCGGTCGGAGCTACCCGGTTCGCTGACGCCCGGATCGGAAACCTCTCTGGCGGGGAGCAGCAGCGGGTCATGATCGCCCAGGCTCTCATCTGCCGCCCCAAGCTGCTGCTGCTCGACGAGCCGTTGGCGAACCTCGACATCCGCTCCGCCGCCGAGGTGGTAGAGCTCCTGGCCCGCATCGCAGCCGAACAGCGCATCGCCATCCTGCTTTCTGCGCACGACATGAACCCGCTGTTGCCGGTCATGGGCCGCGTCGTCTACCTGGCCGACGGACGGGCCGCATCAGGCACGACCGATCAGGTGGTGCGAACAGAAACGCTCAGCCAACTCTACGGCCATCACGTCGAGGTGATCCACGTCCAGGGCCGGGTGCTGGTCGTCTCGGGAGCCGAGCATCAGGCCCACCATGCCGGTGACACCGACACCGACCCGTTTCTGCGGGGAGCGTGATGCTCGTCGCCACCACCTGGTCCCCACTGTTCGAACCCGGGTTCTTCTCGTCGGAGCCGGTCCAGGTCGCCCTGGCTGTCGGCGCGATCGCGGCGGTCGTGTCAGGAATGGTTGGAGTGTTCACGGTCATCCGGGGGCAATCGTTCGCCGGACACGCCCTGTCGGACATCGGCACGGCCGGCGGTTCCGCCGCGTTCCTGGTCGGCGCGTCCACCCTCTACGGGTTCGTTGCCTTCAACGTGGTCGCCGCTGGCGTCATGGAACTCATCAGCATCCGCAAACCCCGAGGGCGCGACCTCGCCACCGGCATCGTGCTCGGCGCCTCGCTGGGCTTGGCGGCCCTGTTCCTCTACGAAGGCACCATCAGCTCGAGCACCACCGGGGCGACGGTGAACGTGCTGTTCGGGTCCATCTTCACCCTGCCCCCCGGCATCACCATCGTGATGGCCGTCCTCGGCGTCGCCTCGGTGGCGTTGGTCGCCGCCTTGTACCGGCCCCTCCTGCTCAGCTCCGTGAGCTACGAGCTGGCTGCGGCACGCGGGGTGCCCGTCCGCCTGGTGGGCGCCGGCTATCTCCTGGCCCTGGCGTTGGCGGTGTCGATGTCCGCGGTCACGATCGGGGCGATCCTCTCGACGGCCCTGTTGATCGGACCGGCCGCCATCGCACTACGGGTAGCGACCCGCACCGGGGTCGCCATCGCGGTGGCCGCCGTTGTCGGCGTGTTCGCCTGCTGGGCGGGGACGTTGATCGCCTACGACAGCACGGTCTGGGCTGGCGGGAATGGGTGGCCGGTGAGTTTCTGCATCGTGGCCGTCATCTTCGTCCTCTACTTCGCCTCGGGGATCGTCGCCCGCCTCCGAGGGGATCGGAGGCGGGCGACTACTCACGATCAGCCATCGGCGGTCGAGCCGGTCGAGGTGGGCTGATGTTCGCCAACTTCATGATCAACGCGTGGGAGGCTGCCACCGTTGTTGCCGTCGTGGCCGGCGTGGTCGGGTTCTTCACGGTGCTGCGGGGCGCAGCCTTCGCCGCCCACTCCCTTCCCAACGGGGCTTTCGCCGGAGCGGCGGGGGCCTTCCTGATCGGCGCCAGCACCATCGTCGGCCTCGGCGTGTTCGCACTCGCCGGGGCCGCGATGATTGCCGGGCTGGGCCGGCGGGCCCGAAGCGATGTCGCCACCGCGCTCACGATCGTGCTGATGCTGGCTCTCGGCGACCTGTTCCTGTCGCGCACCAGCGAGTACGCCTCCGAGATCTTCGCGCTGCTCTTCGGTGAGGTCCTCGGCGTCTCCACCAGCAAGCTCGGACCGACCGTGGCGATCGCCGCGGTGTGCATCGTGGCGATCGTTGCCCTGTACCGACCCTTGATGCTCTCCTCGGTCGCCCCCGACGTCGCTGAAGCCCGTGGCGTGAACCCCCGGGTGATGGACCTGGCTTTTCTGGTCGTGCTGGCGCTGGTCACGACCATGGCCGTCCCCGTCGTGGGGTCCTTGCTCATTTTCAGCCTGCTCATCGGCCCGGCCGCCGCCGCCCGGTCCTTCACCAACCGTCCCCCGGTGGCGATGGGCTTGTCAGTACTGTTCGCGCTCATGACGGTGTGGGTGGCTATCGCCGTCTCCTACGAGACGAACCTACCCATCGGCTTTTTCGTCGGCGCCATCAGCGCCTTCGCCTACACCGTCGGTCGGGCGTGGACCGCGTGGCGGCAAGGCCACGGGCGGCGACAGCGGGGTGTTCGGGACCGAGTGACTCAGGCCGACCAGGGCACGGCGAAGGCGACGGCCAGGTGACGCACCGACGCGCGCAGTCCGAGCGTCCGACCCAGCATGACGGTCCAGGACGTGTGCTCGAACTTCCCGCCGCCCTGGTGGTGACGACTCGCTCATGTGGAAAGCAAGCCTGGGCGGTTTGCGCACAGTAAGGCTGGTCACGGAGGTCCCTGCCGGCCTCGCATCGAGGTGTCGGGGCTTTGATCATGGCCTGGGACATGAGTGCATCCTCGGTGACCTGCGACTCGGCTTTACCGGGCGCTTACCGTCGTGGTGCACGGTTCCCAATGGTGAAAGAATGCCTACCAGAGGTCGTCGGGGGAACATCGTCAACAGGCCATAGCCAGGTATCGGCGTGGTCGCGTAGGAGCGCGAACGGCTCTTGGTCGGCCTCTGTGGGAAGAGGTTTGCATCGCGAGCAGGGGGGCACGCGGAAGTGACGCTGATAGCGGAACCCGTCCACACGGGTCGTACCTTGCGACGCCTTACGGGCCCTCGCATGCGCCACACACCCGTCCGTCTCCGGCTGCTGGCGGCCGCCTTGATTGTATTGACGTTGCTTGCGGGTCTGTTGGCGGGCCTCGCCGCATCCAATCGCCAGAGCGCCACGACGGCTGCGGCGCAACGGGCTGAGCCGTTATTGGTCGCCGCTCAGACGATCAGTACGTCACTCTCGGATGCCGACAGCACCGCTGCCGCCTCGTTCCTTCGCGGTCGGCTCGAGCCCAACGCGCTCCACGCCCGTTATGTCTCTGATCTGAGCCGGGCGTCAACAGCCCTGGCCGCTGCGTCTCAGGGGTCCGGTACAGACACCATGGTAAGAGCACCCCTCCGTACCCTGTCGGTAGAGCTCCCCACCTACACGGGATTGGTGCAGACCGCCATCTTCAACGAACGGCAGGCCTTCTACCCATTGGCCGCCGCCTATCTGAGTGAGGCCAACAACATGATGCGCACTCGGATCCTTCCCGCGGCCAATGCGCTCTACACCATTGAGGGAACGCAACTTGCGGGCGACGAGGCGGGTGCCGTCAATTGGTGGCTCGCCGCCGCCGCCATCGTCAGCCTGGGCGCCCTCGTCGCTGTGCTCGTCCTGGCCCAGTGGTGGATGAGCGGCCATTTCCGCCGAACGCTCAACGTGCCGCTGGTGGTGGCCACGGTGCTCGTGGCCACGCTCGGTCTCTGGTTCGGGGTGGCGCTGCTCGCCCAGAATGCCGGCGTCACCTCGGCGACGGTCCAAGGATCCGGTCCCATCGATCGCTACACGCAGGCCCGCATCGTCGCCCTGGAGATGCGAGCGGACGACGAGCTGACCCTGCTGACCCTGGACTCGGTGCCGTCGTACCAGAAGGACTATGCAGTGACGTCCCATCGCTTAAGTGGTCTACTGGCAGCGAGGGATGGGAATAGGGGAGCGGCGCAGCAGGCCCAGCTGGCGCGGGCCCAGAAGGCATTTACCACGTACAGCGCGGTGCACAAACACATCCGGAGCCTCGATGCTCAGGGTCACATCGACCAAGCTGAGGCACTGGCATCAGGACAGGGACCCGATGACCTCCCGGCAGTGGCGTCGCAATTGGATGTGGTCTTCACCGGTGCCATCTCCGACTCCCAACGAAACTTCGACACCGCCATGTCGAGTTCGACCGGCGATCTCGGGGGCGTACTGGCGGCGACCACCGTGCTGGCCGTTGTCTCGGCTGCCCTCGTCTTCGCTGGCTTCCGCCCCAGGATTTCAGAGTACCGGTAGACCACGCCATGGCCCCCTCCTTGACATCTCTCCGTCGTCGCCGAACTTCCGTCTTGATCACCTTGCTGCTATCCGGTTTGGCCCTGGTATCGGCCGCCTGCGGGAGTGCAGCGCCGGACACGTCGGCGCCGGCGGCAATCCAGGCGGCACCGGTGCTTCCCGCCGGGGCCCACATTGTGCATCCCACCGCCCCTAGCCCCGTGCCCCCCTGCGATGCGACGGCGAGCTATCCGCCGCCGCCCACCATGCCCACGCCGGGCGATATGCCGGCGGGGAGCTGGATGGCGCACGTACTGGCGCGTGGAGTCCTCATTGTCGGCGTCGATCAGAACACCTACAAGTGGGGCTACCGCGACCCGGTCACTGGACAGCTGAGTGGATTCGACATCGACATGTTGCGACAGGTCAGCCAGGCCATCTTCGGTTCGCCCGACCAGATCCGCACCGTGGTCGTCCCCAATGACCAACGGGTCCAAGCGGTGCAGTCGGGTGAGGTCGACATCCTGGCTGAGACCATGACCATCAACTGTGAGCGTGAGCAGAAGATCGACTTCTCCACGGTGTACTTCGAGGCTGGGCAGGAGATCCTGGTGCCTTCTGATTCGAGCATTACCGGGCCGGCCGGCCTCAACGGAAAGCGGGTCTGCGCCACCCAGGGTTCGACCTCTCTGCAGACCCTGGCCAGTGTGGCCCCCAAGTCCATCCTGTGGGCGGTCCCCAATGAGACGGACTGCCTAGTGTTGCTCCAGCAGGACCAGGTCGATGCCGTGAGCACCGACAACGCCATCCTGCAGGGACTGGCCGCACAGGACCCCGATACGAAGATCGTCGGTCCGGCCTTTACCGAGGAGCCCTACGGCATGGCCATCAGCAAGGCGCACCCAGAGTTCACCGCGTTCGTGAACGGCGTACTCGCCCAAGAACGGGCCGATGGAACCTGGGCCGCCATCTATACCAAATGGCTCGGCCCCAACCCACCGGCACCGCCCGCTCCCAGCTACAAGGCAGAGCCGTGAGCGCCCGGGCGCTCGCCTCCATCGATGAGCGCATCGCCAGCATGGGTGCCACCGTGCAGCACCTGAGCGAGCACCTGAGCGAGCTCGATGCCGATGTCACCCGTCAGATGCTCGATGCGTCTTCCAGCCTGACCGGTAAAACGGCTGAGGCGTGGGCGTTGGGCGAACGTCAATTGGCTGACCTGTGGCGGGGCCGGGAAGCCCTTCTTGGCGTGTTCGAAGAGATCGTCCGGGAGCGAGGCAACCGATCCTCGGTCTCGAAGGCGGTTCTCGGCCGACTCACCGATCTCTTCGAGGGCGAATCGGTGTCGCTCCCCAGCCCCAATCCGACGACCGGTCACAGAGCCTTGACCGAAGCAACAGATTCCGTCGTCACGTGCACAATCGATCAATTGGTGGCATCGATGTCGGTCGCTTACGACTCGGTGGTGGCACTGGTCAGCGCTGTCGGCGCCGTCTGGACCGAGATCGGGCCGCGCCTCGCTGCGCTCATCTCACAGGTTGACCAGCTCGAGAACGTGGTCGTCGACACCGGATCACGCCGACCCAATGACCTGGCTGCGGCGCGAAGGGCACTGGGCGACGCCGAAGCGCTCGCCCGCAACGACCCGCTCGCGCTTCCGGCCGACCTCGTGCCCTCCATCACGAGCATGGTTGAACGGGCCACCTTCTCAATCCGAGACGCCGCCACGGCGCAGCAGCAACTGCTCGCCGAGACGGCGGACATCTCCACTGCACTCGAGGACTGCCGGCAGGGCCTCTACCGTGCCCGATCCGAGTCCCAGTCCTCCGCCGAGAAGGTCCTACTGGCCGACTCGGGAGCAGAGCTCGATCACGCCGACGCTGAACTCGCCGCGTTGCGAGACGAGGTCGAAGCTCTGATCCAGGGCGCTCCCACGCCAGCCGGCGGGCGCCGTCACGTGGCCGAGCTCCAGCAGCGTGCCGGCCGCCTACGGGAGAAGGTGGAACAGCTCGAGATCAAGGCCGGCGCCGGCATCGCAATCCGCGACGAACTACGGGGACGCCTTGACGCCTACCGGGCCAAAGCGCAGGCGATCGGCCTGGGCGAGAGCGCCGAACTCGATCGGCTCTTTGTCGACGCACGGGACCTCCTCTACACCGCCCCGTGTGATGTGCAGCGTGCCGAGGACCTGGTACGCGCCTTCCAGCGCGCCATCCGCGCCGACAGCGAGGGGACGACCTGATGACGACCTGCCAGCGACCCGGTTGCGCCGGTCAGATCAGCGATGGCTACTGCGACGTCTGCGGGCACGCCGCGGCGGCCGCCACCGTCGGGGGTGGTTCCCCCTCAGCCGCCATCCCGGGGGCTGACGCCGGTGGCCAGTCTCGGTGCGGAAGACCGGGCTGTGACGGCCGGATAGAGGACGGCTACTGCACCGTCTGCGGCCTGGCTCCTTCCGGCCCGTCCCTCCGAACTGCGGGATTGCACGGGACAACGGAGCCGGCGAGCTCTGGTCGCGTTTCCACGCTGGGCACAGCGCCCTCTTCGTTGGGCACGGCGACCTTCCGCTCGAGTCGGGACGGGGGCTCGGTGTCTCCCCGTCGCAGCGGCGCCAGCTCACGTGGGGACCGTGGCAGTCTGGGGGCCGGGCTCGTCGAGATGCCGGTGGTGCCCTACCGCGACCCCCTCTCGGTTGTGCTGACCGAACCCGAGGTCCCCGAGCGCAAGCGGACCTGCGGTCGCTGCGGCGGACCGGTCGGGCGGAGCCACGAGGGGCGACCAGGGCGCACCGAGGGCTTTTGTCCGCAGTGCGGAGCGTCCTACTCGTTCACGCCCAAACTGTGGCCCGGGAACCTCGTGGGCGGCCAATACCAGGTAACGGGGTGCATAGCGCACGGCGGCCTCGGGTGGGTGTACCTGGCGCAGGACCGGAACGTCTCGGATCGCTGGGTGGTGCTCAAGGGCCTGCTCGACTCGAACGACGAGTCGGCGATGACCGCGGCGATCGCCGAGCGACGGTTCTTGGCCGAGGTCGAACACCCCAACATCGTCAAGATCTACAATTTCGTCGAGTACGAAGACGCCGGCTACATCGTCATGGAGTACATCGGTGGCGAGTCCCTGCGTGAGATGCGCAACCGTCATCGCGAGGAGAATGGTGCACCGATCCCGGTGGCCCAGGCGATTGCATACGCGCTCGAGATCCTTCCGGCCTTCGGGTACCTCCACCGCCGCGGGCTCCTCTATTGCGACTTCAAGCCGGACAACGTCATCCAGACCGAGGAACAGCTCAAGCTCATCGATCTCGGCGGCGTCCGTTCCATCGGAGACGATGACAGCGACCTCTATGGCACCATCGGCTATCAGGCTCCCGAGGTGCCCGAGGACGGAGCATCCGTCTCCTCGGACCTTTACACCGTCGCCCGGACGCTGGCCGTGCTCTGCCTCGACCTGCCCGGATTCCAGGATGAGAAGCGCCACGCCTCGAGCCTTCCGCCCGCCCGACAGGTGCCGTTGTTCGGCCGCTACGAGTCCTTCCATCATTTCCTGCAGAGGGCCACTGCGCCGGATCCGACCGCCCGCTTCCAGAGCGCGGCGGAAATGGCCGATCAGCTTCTTGGCGTGCTCCGGGAAGTCATCGCCGTGGACGGGGGCAAGCCGGCGCCGGTACCGAGCGTCTTCTTCAGCGGCGAGCTCGGTCCGGGTGCGGAGATCGGGGCATGGCAGGACCTTCCCGTGCCTGCGGTCGACCCCTTCGATCCCGCGGCCAGCCTCTTGGCTACGGCCGCATTGTCCAACCCCGACCAGGTCAGGTCCATCCTCGAATCGGCTCCCCGCTCGCCCGAGCTGGCCTACCACCTGGCCCGATCCTTCATCGACGAAGGGCAATTCGCGGAAGCCGAGCGACAGCTCGAGTCGCCTGAGGCCGGTGCGGGAGGTTGGAGGGTTGCCTGGTGGCGAGGTGTCGTCCAGTTGGCCGCGGCACGCCCCCGTGACGCGCAGACGTTCTTCATCGCCGTTGCGTCGGAACTGCCGGGGGAACTCGCGCCCAAGCTCGCGCTGGCGCTGGCCTATGAGGTCTCGGCTCTGGGCGGAGCCGGTCCATCGGCCAACGGGGACGACCCGGACGTCGACGGTGCGGCCGACCTGGAAGCGGCGGCTCGCTACTACGACCTTGTCGGAACCACCGACCCGGGGTTTGCCAGCTCCAGCTTCGGCCTGTGCCGGATGCGGTTGATCACCGGGGACAGGTCCGGTGCGGCGGCTGCGCTCGGGCGCATCTCGGCTTCGTCGAATGCCCACGTGGCCGCGCAGATTGCTCTGTGCCGCGTGCTCTGCGCCGCGCTGTTCGACGATCCGCCGGCGCTGAGTGACCTCGTTTCCGCATCCGGCGTCCTCGAGCAGCTCAAAGCAGAACCGTCCGTACGCCTTCCACTGGTCCGCGATCTCCAGGACCAGGCGCTGACCATGCTCCTCGAAGAAAGAGCGGCACCGGACCAGCAGCTCGTCCTGGCCGGAGCCCCACTCACCGAGCCTGACCTCCGTTCGGCCCTCGAGCGGACATTCCGCTCAATGGCCAAGTTGGCCGGTTCGGACGCGGAACGCATCGAGCTGGTGGATCTGGCCAACGCTCACCGCCCTCGGTCCCTGACATGAGCACGAGCGCGTCCGTTGGCGCAGAATCCCCTCCCGAGGATTGCCCGATCTGCCACGCTCCGGTGTTCGAACACGAACGCTTCTGCGAGGTCTGCGGTGCCCGGCTGACAATGGAACCGGTTCCCCAGCCCGAGACCCCGCCGGCGCCCGAGCCGAAACAGCGGGTGGAGCAGGACCTCGGAGTGGCGGCCGGCGTTTCGGACCGGGGCTACCGTCGGCCTCGCAACGAGGACGCCATGGGATTGGCCGCCTTCGAGGGTTCCAGTGCCGTGGTGGTCTGCGACGGCGTGGCATCGACCGCCGACGCCCACCGAGCTTCCCAGGTCGCTTCGGATACCTCCCTAGGGGTTCTCGAAGCCGCACTGCGCCGGCCCCCGGCCGCCCACGAGGCATGGCACCAACTCTTCCTCGAGGCCTGCGAGGAGGCGCAAGCGGGATTGGCGCACGTGGTGGGCGAAGAGGGGGACCTCTCGCCCTCGACGACCCTCGTTGCTGCAGTGGCGGTTCCCGGTCTGGTCGCCGTGGCCAACATCGGCGACAGCCGCGCCTACTTCCTGGATGGGTCGGCTGACGGGGGCAGGCTCCTCACGGTGGATGACTCCTGGGCGGAGGAGATGATCGCTGAAGGCACGCCGCCAGAGGAGGCCTACGCCGACCCCGAGGCCCACACCATTACGCGGTGGCTCGGAGCAGACGCGGGGTCGGTCGATCCCAAGGTGACCACCGTCGAGATCGACAGCCCGGGTGTGGTCGTTGTGTGCAGCGATGGCCTGTGGGACTACTTCGAACGGCCATCGGCTTTAGCGGAGCTGATCGACGGCGCGGTCGGTGTCGGCCCGCTGGGCCTGGCCCGCCGGCTGGTCGACGCGGCACTGGTGGCCGGCGGGCACGACAACGTGACGGTCGCCGTCGTCCCCGTAGCACCCGTTCGCCGCGGCGCCACGCCGAACAGTGCAACGACGAGTGAGGAGTGAGCAACATGCCTGAGTTCCGCATCGAATCGTTCCAGAACGAATTTCTCCCGGAAAGTGGCCGTGTCATGAACGCCGTGGTGACGGTCACCGCTGAGGGGACGGGAGGAGGCGTCCAGGAGGGAGGACCCGAGGCGCCGACTCGGTCGGAGGTCATCGTGCTCGACACGTCGGGGTCGATGGGAGGGAAGAAGATCCGCGCCGCCAAGGCGGCCACGGCGGTGGCCATCGACTGTCTCCCCGACGGTGTCCGTTTCGGTGTCATCAAAGGAAATCATGAGGCGCAGGTGGTCTACCCGAGTACCCCACCCCTCGTCTCGTCGTCGCCGGCCACCCGTACCTTGGCCAAGGAGGCCCTGAAAGATCTGGAGGCCTCCGGCGGCACCGCGATCGGTGCCTGGATCCACCTCACTGCCCATCTGCTCCGAGACGAGTCGGGCATCCGGCACGCCATCCTCCTCACCGACGGCAAGAACGAGAGCGAGGAAGCCGGGGTCCTCGATGCCGTCCTGGCCGAGGCCGAAGGTGCCTTCCAGTGCGACTGCCGCGGCGTGGGTGCCAACTGGCAAGTGGCAGATCTGCGTAAGGTCGCCACCGCCCTCCTCGGTACGTACGACATTGTGGCCGACCCGTCTGAGCTCAGCACCGACTTTGCAGCCATGATGCGCGAGGCCCTGAGTAAGCAGGTCGCCGAGGTCTCGCTCCGTGTATGGGTAGCCCAGGGCGCCCAGGTCGAAACGTTCAAGCAGATGGAACCGGTCATGATCGACCTCACTGGGACCCGCACCAACGTCGGGGAGCTGGTCGGTGACTATCCCACCGGCTCGTGGGGCGACGAGTCGCGTGACTACTACATGAGCGTGCGCGTGCCCAACGGAGTTGTCGGCGATGAGATGCTGGCGGCCCGGGTGACCTTGCTGGTCGGTGGC
The DNA here is from genome assembly GCA_963781305.1 of uncultured Acidimicrobiaceae bacterium. GTDB lineage: Bacteria > Actinomycetota > Acidimicrobiia > Acidimicrobiales > RAAP-2 > DASXMT01. Next base: position 295,987 of record CAWAFL010000001.1, on the reverse strand, counting down.
GAAGCAGCAGGACAGGCGCTGATCAAAGCGGTGTGGACCGATGACACCGCCAGGTCCACGCGCATCAACCGCCGAGTGGCCAAGGTCTTGGGCGAGGAGGACCTGGCCGACGCCATACAGGAGGGGGTCGACGCTCATCGAAGCGGGGACACCGACACGGCGACCAACCGGTTCGGCAAGGCGGTGCGCTTGGCTGCCGAATCGGGCAATGACGATGCGCTCGAGCGCCTGGCCACCATGGTGGAGATCGAGGATGCCGGCACAGGCCGGGTGCGGGCCAAGGCCGACGTGGACGAACTGGACGTGATGATCGTCGAGACCAAGTCGACCCGCACGGTACGGACGCGCAAGTGAGCGCGACGTCCTCGAGAGGGAACCCCCCGCCGGGCGCGGGTCCCCCGGGAGCGGAGGGCCCGCCGACTCAGCCGAGTGCGCCGACTCAGCCGAGGCAGTGTCCGAATTGCGGTTCGTTCCCCGAGACGCAGGCGGTGTGTGCGGAGTGCGGCTACCGGTTCGACGGGCCCGACAGTGTCCCGGTGTGGGAAGAGCAGGTCTGGGAGGTCGTGGTGCGGCCCGACCGCCAGTATTACGAGATGGTCGAGCCGGAGGGCTTCGAGTTCCCCGAGACGTCCCACAATCGCCGGTTCTCCCTCCTCGGTGACTATGTCTGTATTGGCCGGCGCAGCGCGTCGAGGGGCGTGGCGCCCGAGATCGACCTCTCGGGGTCCCTGGAGGACGTGGGTGTGTCCCACCGCCATGCCGTCCTTATGCGCCAGCCCAATGGGAGTTGGGCGCTAGTGGACGAGGGATCGACGAACGGGACGTACCTCAACGCCGACCAGGACCCGATCCCCGCCAATCAGCGGCTGCCCTTGCGCGACGGGGACCAGATCCACGTGGGGGCATGGACGACCCTCACGGTTGAGCGGGCGGAGACCGGCGGGACGCGGTCCGCCGAGGTCGACACACCGTCCAAGGACACCCGCAACGTCGCGCGCGGCAGGCAGGGTTTGGAAGTTGGACTTCTCGGGCCGCTCCAGCTCTCGGTGGCTGGGGCCGAAGTCGGCATCGGCGCCTCCAAGGCCCGGGCCGTTCTCGCCCTCCTGGCCCTGCGGATTGGGGCGGTGGTGTCACCCGCCGACATCGAGTGGGCATTGTGGGGTGACAGCGAGCCTCGGACCGCCGGCAAGGCCCTGCAGGGCTATATCTCGGCCCTCCGGCGGCTGCTTCCTGACGGGGCCATCAACACCACACCTCAGGGCTACAGGCTCATTGGCCCCAAGGAAGCCGTGGACACCTTCCGCTTCGAGCGTCGCTGCACCCGCGGCCGGGAGCTCCTGGCTTCAGGTCATCCCGGTTCGGCGGTGGCCGAGATCAGCCGCGCCATCGAGCTGTGGCGGGGGGACCCCATCCCGGACCTCACCGACGGTCCGGTTGGCGCGAGTGAGGTGACCCACCTCCGCGAGCGAAAGGCCAACGCCGAAGAGGATCTGTTCGAGGGCCGAATGCAGTTGGGCGACCATCAAGGTGTCATCGCCGAGCTGACCCTAGCCGTCGAGGCCGAGCCCCTCCGCGAGCGGCGGTGGAACCAGCTGATGCTCTCCCTCCATCGCTCGGGCCGGCAGGTGGAGGCTCTGCGGGCGTTCCAGCGTCTGCGCCAGAACCTCAGCGAGGACCACGGGACCGAGCCTTCCGCAGAGACCGCCGCTCTGGAACGGGCCATCGTGCTCGACAAGCCCGAGCTGCGCTGGACTCCGACCAGTCCATCCGGGGAGGCGCCGCGTGCGTCGGGTTGAGCAAGCAACACACCGACATGGGTGGACACGAAACAGGGCCGGAACATCCGACCTACCTCTGACCCGCAGTGAGGTGACACGGTGACGAAATTTGATGACGCCACGGGCGATTGGACCGACGGACTAGCCCCCCTACCGGCAGCGCAAGCCGACCCGTGGAAGCGACCTGAGATGCCGAGTGCCGCGCACACGGAGCAGCCCGCCCCGGCACCGATTCGAACCGAGGGGCTCTCGATCGCCTCATTGTGGTGCTCCATCGTCGGCGTGTTCACCGTGGCGCCGGCCATCCTCGGCATCGTCTTCGGTTTCGTCGCCCGGTCTCGGATCAAGAAGTCCGAGGGCAGCCTCAAAGGGTCGGGGCTGGCCCTGTCCGGCATTTGGGTGGGCACCGCCGTGCTTGTGTTTGCATCCGTCCTGATTGTCGCCGCCACATTCGGCGGCACTGAGAGCGACGGGTCAATCGCCCGCCAAGAACTCCTCCCAGCCGCCTCGTACCCCACGGGTTGGGAGTCGATGGCGGGTACTGCTGAAAGCGATATGAGTTACTACGCGGGGCAAAATTCGGCGTACGTCACCCAACTCGCGCACTGCCTTGGTGTCGCCTCCCTTCCCGTTGATCCCAATCCAGCGGAGGCGGCGAGTCGAGGGTATTTCGACCCGCATCCGCTCTTGGAGATCGGCAACGCACCCAATTTCGGATCAGGCGTGACGGACACCGTCGAGGTCTACCCGACCAATGCGGATGCGGTCGCAGACGTCGAAGCCGCCGCCAATCCACGGGCCCAACCCTGCCAGTTGCAGCTGTGGGGACCGGGCCTCCAGTCGTGGCTCAATGCTCTGGTCGGACTTGGTCCAGGTACCAGCGCCGGAAAGCCGGTCGCCTTTGATCGGCGACTCCCCAGAGTCGGCGATCACGTGGCCGACCAGGCCATCAATGTGCCGTACACCTACAAGGGATCGAGTGGCGTTGTCTACAACGACATCGTGTTCGTTCAGAAGGGCCGGTCCGAGTCGATCCTGTGGTTCTACAACATGCGCCACCCCACAGCGAAGACCATCGTTACCAACGTGGCCAGCGCGGCCGCCTCCCGACTCGGCGCCTCGTAAATCCAATAGCGCCTGGCCTGCGAAACACAGGCCAGGCGGCAGTGGAGGTGGCGGGAATCGAACCCGCGTCCTCCGGCTTCTCAGTGGGTCTTCTCCGAGCGCAGCCGGCGGTAAATTGTCGGGAGCAGCGCCGTTGCCGGCAGCAACGCCGCTCCGTATCCGACTGAGTTGTCCCTAGCGGCCCGTCGGCGCAGCTGCGTAGGTAAGTTCCACTTGATGTCGCCCGGTTCCGGCCCGTGGAACTGAGACCGGTCGGACGTCGCTGTTTCTAGGCAGCGAGCGCGAGCTGAGGCTCGGCGTTTATTTTTGGTTCCGGCTCTTTAACGTGGCTCCGGAGACCACGGCTCGCTTCTCCCACATCGACGACCAGAGTCGAAGCCTGTCACCCCCTGGGTTGTACATCGACCACGTACGTGGCCGAAGGGACTTTCAGCCTACCGGTCCGGCCGCCTCGTCGATACCGCCCCACCGCCTGCGGCCACCGGACGGCAGCCGAGCTGTCTACCGCTGGCGCTCGGAGCCCTTGACGGCCGCTCTCGCCTCCCGTGCCGCCTCCCGGCTGGCGTCACGGGCGGCGATGGCGTGGCGCTTGTCGTACTGGCGCCGCCCCTTGGCCAGCGCCAGTTCGACCTTGGCCCTCCCGTCCTTGAAGTAGATGGAGAGCGGCACCATGGTCAGGGACTGCTGCTGGCTTCGTCCCATCCATTCGTCGATCTGACGGCGGTGCAACAGGAGCTTGCGTCGTCGGTCGGGGTCGTGGGCGCCGAACCCGTTGGCCTGGGCGTAGGGGGGCACGTGGACCCCGAACAACCACACCTCGCCGTCGATGACCCGGGCGTAGGAGTCCTGCAGTGCGATTCGACCACCCCGGAGGGACTTCACCTCGGATCCCTGCAGCACGATCCCGCACTCGACCGTGTCGATGATCTCGTAATCGTGTCGGGCGCGCCGATTGGAGGCCACCGGCCGGCCCGGATCTCGCCCATCCGGGTGCCCCTTGCTGGTGGCCGAGGATCGTTTCGGCGATGTGGTCTTTGCTGCCATCACCTGCGACGGTAGTCGCCGCTGCATGGATGGGCGGCGGTTCGGGATGGGCGGGCGGCGGTCGTGGCCGGCCGAAACAGGCCCGTTGCGTTCAAAGCCCTGGCTCGACGCACCATCCAGGTAGCGTGAGCGCCACGATGCTGCACCTCGACGAACCGGAGTATCACCAGATCATCGCCCACTGCCTGGGCGGGCTTCCCGACGAGGCGTGCGGCCTTCTCGGTGGTGACCCCGATTCCGGCCAGGTGGTCACCTGCTACCCGACCAGGAACCTTGCCGCCTCAGCCAAGCTCTACACCGTCGATCCCAAAGAGCATCTGCGGGCGGATCGGGACGCGGAGGCGGCCGGATTCTCCATCATCGGGGTCTTTCACTCCCACACTCATACCGATGCCTATCCGTCGCCCACCGACGTGGCCCAGGCTCCCGATCCCACCTGGCACTACGTGCTGGTGTCCCTTCGGGACATCCATCCTGTCCTGCGGAGCTACCGGATCGTGGACGGGGGGATCGAAGAGGAGCCGGTGATCCTCCGATCCCGGTAGAATCCTCACCCAAGTAGTCAGCAATTGCCATCGAGGTTTCACCCCACAGGAAGAACCAGGAGGGCCCCGTGCCTGTTGCAGTGCACCTACCGACCGTGCTCCGGTCCCAGGCCGGAGGGGCCAAGACAGTCTCAGTCGACGGAACGACGATCGGCGAGGTCCTCAATTCCTTGATCGCCGAGTTCCCGGGTCTCTCCGGCCAAGTAGTGAACGATGACGGGACGTTGCACAAGTTCGTCAACGTCTACCTGAATGACGACGATGTCCGGTATCTCAAGGTCCTGGACACGCCGGTGGCCGAGACCGACGAGGTCTCCATCCTTCCTGCGGTCGCAGGGGGCGCCCTGACCCTGGGCTCGTCCTCCACACCTGACCCGAGTCACCAAGGATGACCGTGTACAGCTCCGTCTTGGAGCTGATAGGGAATACACCTTTGGTGGACATCAGTTCGCTGAGCCCCGACCGCGACGTTCGCATCCTCGTGAAGCTCGAGGGTCAGAACCCGGGTGGGTCGGTGAAGGACCGGGTCGCGCTGTCGATGATCGAGCAGGCGGAAAAAGAGGGAATCCTGACCCCTGGTCACACCCTGATCGAGCCATCCTCGGGCAATACCGGCATCGGCCTGGCCATGGTGTGCCGGCTGAAGGGCTACCACCTCAAGGTGGTGCTCCCCACCAACGTCTCACCTGAGCGCCGCCAGCTCCTCGACGTCTGGGGGGCGGAGATCATCGAGTCGCCCGGCTCACAGGGGTCCAACGGGGCCGTCCGGATGGCCCAGGGCCTGGCCGCCGAGCATCCCGAGTGGGCGTTCCTCTACCAGTACGCCAACCCGGCCAACCCCCGCGCCCACTACGAGGGCACTGGGCCCGAGATCTGGCAGGACTGTCCCGAGGTCACCCACTTCGTGTCCGGACTGGGGACGTCGGGCACCCTCCTCGGCGTTGGGCGGTTCCTCAAGGAGAGGAATCCCGATGTCCAGGTGTGGGCGATCGAACCTCCGTCGGGCGAGATGGTGGACGGGCTCCGCAATCTGGACGATGGGTACATCCCCCCGATCTTCATCGACAACGGGGGAGCGGAGATCCTCGACCGCAAGACCATCGTCAAGCCCCGTGAGTCCATCGAGTGGACCCGCAGGCTGTCCGAGGTGGGCATCTTCGCGGGCATCTCCTCGGGTGCGGCAGTGGCCGGCGCCGTTCGGTGCGCCAAGACCATCGAGTCCGGGACCATCGTCGTCGTGGCTCCCGACGGCGGCTGGAAGTACCTCTCCACCGGGGCGTGGACCGATGACCTCGACGTCGTCGAGGCGCGGGCTCGCGACATCATCTACTTCTAGCAACGGCCAGTGGCCCCACCACCGGCGGCATCGACGGCAGCCCCAGGTCTTTCGCTGCTCGTCCTGGGTTGCGACGGGAGCTGGCCCGGACCCGGTGGGGCGGGAAGCGGGTATCTGGTCCGCTCGGCCACGACCTCGTTGCTGGTCGACGCCGGCCCTGGCACCTTTGCCAACCTGCAGCGGTTCGTCGATCCGGGCTCGATCGACTGCGTGATCCTGAGCCATGCCCATCCGGATCACTGGACCGACATCTACGGGTTTGACCTGTTTGCCCGCTATGTCACCGAGCGGTCGGGCATCCCGGTGTTGGCACCCGGCGGCCTGGAGCAACGAGCGGCATTGTCGGGATCGTCCGCCCTGGCCTGGCGGCAGATCCGAGGGGGCGACCGGCTCACCGTCGGGGACGTGGACTGCTCCTTTGCCCGTACCGACCATGGGCCTGAGACCCTGGCCGTCCGGATCGACGGTGGCGGCCGGTCCCTGGGGTACTCTGCCGACTCCGGACCCAATTGGTCGCTCCGCGAACTTGGCCCCGACCTCGATCTCATCCTGTGCGAGGCCACGTTCACCAGTGAGCATGAGGGAGTGCCCGGCCACATGAGCGCCAGACAGGCGGCCATGCAGGCCCGGTCGGCCGGCGCGCAGAGGATCGTCCTCACGCATCGCTGGCCCACGGTGGACGCGTCCGCCGTGGCCGACGAGGCGGCCGAGTCATTGGGTAAGCCGGTGGAGCAGGCCGAAATCGGAAAGGAATTCCAGCTGTGACCGAAGCAACAGCCACACCCGACCCTCGAGGGAAGCGAGGCGATGGCCGGGCCACCGACGAGCTCCGCTCGGCCACGTTCGAGCGGGACTTCACCGTGTTCGCCGCCGGATCCGTGCTCGTCTCCATGGGGCGCACCCGGGTGCTGTGCACGGCGTCCGTCGAGGAGCGGGTGCCGCCATGGATGCGGGGCACAGGCAAGGGCTGGGTCACGGCCGAGTACTCGTTGCTTCCGGGGTCCACGGGGGAGCGCGTGTCCCGGGAGGCGGCCAAGGGCCGTCAGTCCGGGCGCACCCAGGAGATCCAGCGATTGATCGGCCGCTCGTTGCGATCGGTGTGCGACATGGTCGCGTTGGGCGAGCTGCAGATCACCGTGGACTGCGACGTGCTCCAGGCGGATGGTGGGACCAGGACGGCCTCGATCTGTGGGGCGTATGTCGCCCTGCACGACGCCCTGACCCGGCTGGTGCAAAAGGGGACGCTTCGAGCCAACCCCCTGACCGAAGCGGTGGCCGCGGTTTCCGTAGGCGTGGTCGACGGGGTGTGCCTCCTCGACCTTCCCTACGAGGAAGACAGCCGGGCCGAGGTGGACATGAACGTGGTGATGACCTCATCGGGTCGCTTCGTCGAGGTGCAGGGGACGGCGGAGGGGATGCCCTTCACCAAGGGCGAGCTCGACGAGATGCTGAGCCTGGCCGAGCACGGCATTGCCCAGCTCCTCGACCTTCAGACCGCGGTGCTGGCCGAGCCGCCTGTCCGTCGGTGAGCAGCCGGCCCCCGCTCCGCCTGGTGCTGGCCAGCGCCAACCCGGACAAGGTCAGCGAGATCGCCGACATCCTGGGCGACGTGGCCGGCCTGGTCCTCGTGCCCCGTCCGGCATCGGTTCCCGAGGTGGTCGAGGACGGGTCCACCTTGGTCGAGAACGCCCGTCTGAAGGCCGTGGCCATCAGGGAGGCCACAGGGGAGGCAGCGGTAGCCGACGACACGGGGCTGGAGGTGACGGCGCTCGGCGGTGCCCCCGGCGTCTATGCAGCCCGGTTCGCCGGTGACGACGCCACCTACGCCGACAACGTGGCCAAGCTCATCCGCGAACTTGCCGCGGCCGGGGCCATGGAGCCGTCCCAACGCATCGCCCGGTTTCGAACCGTGGCGCTGGTGTCGTTCCCGGGGGGCGACGAGGTCGTGGCCGAAGGCGAGGTCATCGGATCCATCGCGCCCGAACCGGCCGGGGCGAGTGGGTTCGGATATGACCCGCTGTTCGTGCCCGACGGCGGCGGCGGCCGCACGTTCGCTCAGATGTCATCGGCGGAGAAGCACCGTCTTTCCCACCGGGGAAGGGCATTTCGGGCCCTGGCCGACAAGCTCAGGACGTACCGCGAGTAGGCAGCGACGACGGTCGCCGCCACCATCGGTCAGTTGACCGTGACCAGCGTGCCGATGGGGGTGAGCGGGTAGACCACGGCGGCATTGGCCGGAGGCATCTCCACGCACCCATCGCTCTGCGGGGTCCCGTAGCTGGCCCGGTCGAAGCCGTGGAGGGCGTCGCCCCCGTTGAAATAACTGACCCAAGGGATGCCCGGGTCCGAGTAGTGGCTGCCGTCGGGGTTGGTCCCCGACATGGTGGTCACCGTGTAGCGGAGGTAGACGGGGAAGGTGCCCTGAGCGGTGGCCGCAGCCGGGACCCCCGTGTTGGCCGGCGTGCTGTAGACGGCGAGGCCGTTGCTATAGACGGTCGTCGTCTCCGGCAGGGCCTGGGACACGTACACGTAGTTGTAGGCGGCCTGGGTCACGGTTCCGGCGGCCGCGTTTTGGAGCAGCTTTCCCCACACCTGCGGGCCGGCGACCCCGTCGGTCCCCAGGCCGTTCTGGGCCTGGAAGGCCATAACCGCCCCGTGGGTGATGACATTGTCCGTTCCCTGTGTCCAGAGCGACTCGAGCGATGCCGGCATGGCCCACCGCCACGCGAACGTGCCCTGTTGGGGCTGGGCCATTTCCTGTGGGGAGCTCAGGGGCGCGGTGGAGGTGAAGCTGACCGGCAGGTAGCCCTGCTGGGCCAGCAACTGCTGCAGGCGCAGGGTCGAACCGGCGGCGACGGAGAAATTGACCGTTGATGCTGCGGCCAGCGTTTTGCCCTTGACGCTTTGGAGTCCCGCGGGCCCCGACGCAATGGTGACCGTCTCGGTCGTCGAGGGCACGAAGGGGCTCGTGGGCTGGAAGACCAGCGTGGTCGGCGTCATGAGCTGCCAGGTGCCTGCCACCGGGGGCGAAAGGGTGGGCATCGGCGTATTGGCCGCCAACGGGATGGAGGTAGTCACGGTGATGGTGCTGTCGGAGGCGACAGCGGTGGCCCCAGCCGCCGGCGTCGTGCTGACCACGGTCAGCGGCACTTTGTTGTCTGCTGTGGCCTGGGCTGACGGTGCGGACGAGGCGGTGGGGGAGGCATTGGCCGTGCTGGTGGTCAACCGGATAACCACGGTCGACACCCCGGCAACCAGGAGCGCGACCGCTACGACCAGGGCGATTATCAGTGCCGGCTGGCGTCTTTTGGGCCGCCGATGCCCGTGGGCACGGTGCGGTGGTGGGGTCTTGGCAGGCATCGTGCTCTCCGTCTGCGGGGATGATACCAGTTGACCTGGGTATCTGTGCGCGGATGCCTACAATTTCGCTTGCTCGGCCACCCCGTCCCGAACGGCGCGGTCGACGGCATCGAGGAGGTGTGGATCGGTGACCTTCTCGCCGCCCGGCCCCCGGACGTAGAAGGCGTCGACCACCGCTGCGCCGAACGTATTGACCTTGGCCGAGATCACGTCGAGACCGCAGTCGAACAGCGCGTGGGTGATGCGGTGAAGCTGACCGACGACGTCCTCCGCCCGAACCTCGATGACGGTCGCCGACGCCGAGGCCGCGTTGTCCACCGAGATCTCGGTGGCCACGTGCTGGGGGGCGACAGGCCGCTTCTCCCTCCGGTAGGCGCGGGTTCGCTCGGCCAGACGATCGGTCAGGGACAAGGTGCCATCTACCGCGGCGACGAGCTCGTCGGTGAGGCGGCTGGCCTGCGGCCAACGCCCGCGGGAGGGCTCGACGGTGAACATCTCCACCGCCACGCCCTCCTCGCCAGCCACGTTGGCCGTACGCACATCGAGCCCGTGAAGGGCCAGGATGCCGGTGACCTGAGCGAAGAGTCCGGGACGGTCAGGAGCGACCACGGTCAGCGTCGGATCGTCGATGGTCAGGAGAGGACTTCCGCTGGTCCGGACGGCGTCCATCGTGCGCCGATGCTCCTCGGTGACCCACGTGGTCGGAGGTGCCGACTGCTCCCCGTCGAGGAGGCGCTTGGTGCGGGCGACCAGATCGGATACCAACCCTGCTTTCCACGAGCCCCAAGCAGACGGTCCGGTGGCCAGGCTGTCTGCTTCGACCAGCGCGGCGAGCAGGTCGAGGGTCAGACTGTCGCCGACCTCTTTGGCCACCCGTTCGGTCGTGGCCGGGTCGTCCAGGTCGCGCCGGGTGGCCATTTCGGGCAGGAGGAGATGGAGGCGAACCAGGGATACCAGCGTGTCGACATCGTCGGGCGAGAAGCCCATCCTGCCCGCTATCTCGGGTACCGCCTCTATGCCCACTTGGGTGTGGTCGCCGGGGAACCCCTTGCCGATGTCGTGGAGAAGCGTGCCGATGAGCAGGAGGTCGGGTCGCTCCACGCGGTGCGCCAGGGTGGCGGCGTTGGCTGTGGCCTCGAGCAGATGCCTGTCGACGGTGAACCGGTGGTAGGCGTTGCGCTGGGGCTTGTTGCGTACCGCTAGCCACTCGGGCAGAAACCGGGCGAAGAGCTCTCGCTGGTCGAGGGCTTCGAGCGCAGCGATGGCCGGGCGCCCGGTGGCGAGCACGCGGACCAGCGTGTCCCTGAGGTCATCGGGCCAGGGTGTGGGCGGAGCGGGCGCCAGGCGACCAAGAACGTTTAATGTTTCTCGGGCGATGGGCAGGTTGCGCTCGGCGGCCACGGCCGCCACGTGGACCGGGAGAGCGGGGTCGCCGAGATCGGCATCGGGCAAGAGGACTATCTCGCCGTCAAGGAGACCGACACCTGGGTCGTGGGTCGGCGTCGGCGTGGTCTCGGAGGCCTCACCGCGGGATCCGCGTTGGCGTCGACCGCGCCCGTACGTCGTGTACTTGGCCCACTGACGCTGACGTCGCCATGCGTCATCGCTCTCCCAGGCGATGGTCCGTCCCGCCTCGGCCACCGTCAGCATCAAGGTGTCGGCGTCGGTCTCACCGAGGGCGGCGGCCACCTGGTCCTGCTCTTGCAACAGGAGCCTGTTCATCTCCCGGGCCGAACGCCGCTGTAGCTCCACCCGCACCCTGGTCAGTGCGGACTGCGCCGCAGCCACGGCAGCGAGGTCGACGTGATTGGCCAATTCAGGAACGGCAAGGACCAGGGCCCGGAGGGCGGCTGCGTCCCGAAGGCCGCCGTGCGCCTCTTTGAGGTCCGGCTCGAGCAAGAAGGCGACGTCACCGTAGGCGGTGTGACGTTCCTGGACCCGTTCCGACAGCTCGTCCAGCCAGGCGGGCTTCTGCTGTGTCCAGCGTTCCTGAGCGGTAGTGATCATGGGCTCGGCCAGGTGGTGGTCGCCGCAGACGACCCGCGCGTCGAGCAGGCCGAGGGCAACGCGAAGATCGGCAGAAGCGACTTTGAGGACGTCATTGGGCTTTCGGACGCTGTGGTCGAGATGGATTCCCTCGTCCCACACCGGGTACCAGATCCGGTCGGCGATACCCGACACGTCCTTTCGGCCCCGATGGACCAGGACCACGTCCAGGTCGCTGAACGGGCACAGTTCCCCCCGGCCATAGCCGCCCACGGCAACCAGGGCTAGACCCTTTTCGTTTCCGCCGGTGGCCGTGGCAAAGAGGTCGGAGAGCCATTCGTCTGCAGCAGCGCTGTAGGCCCGGCAGAAGGCATCGCCTTGCAAGTCGGCTCGCTCGATAAGCGCCTGACGTCGTTCCCGCAGGGACATCAACGGACGGTACCACCGAGAGGGTGTGTCCGAGGCGCCTGGAGGGCGCCAATTGCCTTGGTGGGGGGTGGGATAGCGTTACCTGCCGTGAGCGATGAACGGTCGGGCCTCAAGACCTTCGACCTCGTGCTGTTGATCGGCGGCGGGGTGATAGCAGCGCTGGTCGCCTTTGCCATCCTGCACTTTGTTGCCGGGATCATCTGGTTTGCCATCAAGTTCATCTTCGTGGTTGCGGTCATCGGCATCATCGCCTGGTGGCTCGTAGGCCGCCGCAAGTAGGTCCGGCGATCCGGGCTCGAGGGCCCCGTGGCCGACTGCCCTCCGACTGACCCGTGGCATCAGGCGTCGCTCGGAGCACGGTAGGCTCCCGGGACGCCGGGCGGCGTGGCCGAGTGGTTTAGGCAGGGGCCTGCAAAGCCCCGTACGGCGGTTCGATTCCGCCCGCCGCCTCCAGGGAACACGTCAGGACAGCCCTAGAGCGGTTCGACCGAGGACTTCAACGGCGAAGCAACCTCATTGAGTGGTGGAGCGCCGAGGTGGCTGCGTGGTGCAATTCCCGTGGCGGGCTTGGATCCATCAGGCTGACCTTTCGGCTATTTCTGCTCGACGAGGGCACGGGACGGCCGTGCTGTTGTCATCGATCCTTGTAAAGCGTTCAATGTTCGGTTACTCTCCGTGCATGCTCCAACTCATACAGCACTTCCTACAGCCATATTCATCTGAACTCCTCCATATCCTCAGAGCGTGGGGAGCGCTCCGCTAAGCAATCCGGGCCTTCCGCACGGAAGCGCCAATAGATTTGCACGATGTTGGAGGACCGGCCCGTTTTGGCCGGTCCTTTAGCGTTCACGAGGCGGATCATCGGGCACAGAGGCATGGGCGCCTGCCCGCGGTCTCGCTCTGCTCGATCGCCATGGGTGAACCAAGCCATATGCGAACCACATTGTCAGGCTCGCTCGAATCGGTTCAGCAGACCCGACGTCACTGAGGCGGAGGCGTACTGGAGTCCCAGATCATGGAGCTCGTCCTGTCGTCGGCCAGGAGCCGTCGGCCGGGAGCTGCTCTTGTCGATGTGGCCGATGAGTCCGCTGTAGATGCCGTAGCCGATGAGTTCCTGGAGCCGGTGGGGGAAGCCGCGCGCGGTATCCAGCGGGAATACCGAGTTGCTGGTTCTCCTGCTGGCGGATGTACCCGGCGCAGTAGTTCATGGCGATGCCGACGCGCCGGGCATCGGTGGTGTTGGCGCCTCCTCCGTGCCACAGGCTGCCATGCCAGACGAGCACGCTGCCGCGCGCCATCTCGGCGGGAATGGAGTCGTAGGAGCTGACCGAGGTCGGGCGACTCGTCGGCCAGGTGGGTGCCGGGGACGAGCCGGGTGGCGCCGTTCGCCTCCGTGAAGTCGGTCAGGGCCCACATCGTGTTGCACACCGTGGGCGGGTGCGGCTTGGGCAAGGGAATGATCTGGTCGTCGGCGTGAATGGGCTGCGGCGTCTCTTCCGGACCGATGGCAATCGAGGAGAGCGACGAGACGAGCAGCCCGGCGTCGAGCACGCCCTCGACGATCGGAAGCATCGATGGGTGCACCGGGATCTGCTCGTAGAGGGTCCATGCACCAACAGGTTGTAGATGCGGACGGTCCGGGAACCCTCGAAGAGGTTGTCGGCGGGCACGATGCCGAGATCGACTTCCAACCGGCGCAAGTCCTCGTTTAGGGCATCGATAAGATCGAGCTCGATTGCGTTCTCGACGATGGTGTAGCCCTGCTCGGCGATCTGACGGATGTGGGCGTCGACCGAGTCACTGGTGAGTGGCGACCCAGGGACGTGGTCGCTGGAATGCACCCGGATAGACCGGGGCTCCGGGGCCGAAGCCTCGCTGTGGGTTTGTACCATCGCTCCGACGCTACGCCCCCGACGCATTGCTTGCCGCCGGAGCGTCGTTGGGATACCTCCGGAGGTCGACCACAGTGCCGATGGCCAGCCAGGCGGCCACGACGGCGAAGACCGTACCAGTCACGTGAGAGACCAGGATCGGGGCATGGAGCTGTACCCCTGGAGCAACCGATCCCCAAATGTCGGTGACGATACCGATCACTCCGGCACCACCATGATGACGGCGAGCACGGCGGCGTAGCGACAGAGCCACGACATGTGGCCATTCAGTGGCCGCTGGCTAGCCGCTTGGGCTTTCCCAACGATGTGAGCTACCAGGTCGACGGCGGCCAGAATGAGCATCTACCGGACTGGGGCAGCCACTGAGCCGCGATGGCCAGCTGATCGTGGATTGAGCCCCGAGCGGTCAGCTGATGGTGGCCTGCGGCGTCATGGCCGACGAGGGAGACGCGGTGCCGCCGGGGATGGAAGTGATGAGGGACCAAATGGAATACACGGCGCCGGATGGGACTGCCAGGGCTGCCACCACGCTGGCCACGGCTTCGATGAATACCGCCACCAGGAGCGCAACCACTGGTAGGCCACGCATCAGGCAAGCCGTTCACGGACGCGAGCACATGGGGAGCCTATGGCAGGAGCCCCGCTGGGGAGCACCATCCACTAGCGCCGCGTTTGAGCCAGGTCGGCCGGTTCACGCCGGTCGCAGTGGTATCGTCGACGCCGTCGGGCCGTTGGCGCAGTTGGTAGCGCACTTGCATGACGCGCAAGGGGTCGTGGGTTCGAGTCCCGCACGGCCCACTCAGAAATACCTGGTGGGAGGGTATTTTCTCCCCGAGCAGTCAGTCTCGCTAGTCGAGCACCGCACGTCGCGCCGCGCGAAACTCAGATTGACGCACCCGGCTCATTGGTCTTGCCTCGGCGGTCGAACATCTGCTCCATCGGGCGCTTGGCCGCGTCGACCGTCGGCGTGACCGGGTGCCGGTAGACCTCGGCGGTCATCCTCGCGGCGGTGTGCCCCATCACATCGGCGACCTGCTCGAGCGGAACGCCAACGGCGCTGAGGAGGGACACGGCAGAATGCCGAAGCTCGGTCGGGTGCCACGTTCCGAGCCCTGCCTTCTCAGTGGGCGCGGCCAGTGAGCGGCGCAAGTTGCTCGGGTCGGTAAACGATCCGATCTCGGTCGGGATCACGAGGGCGTGCTCTTGCCAACCTGGGCCGGGCCTTTAGCCTCTCGGCGGCCTGGCGCTTCTTGTGGGCTCGGAGAGCCGCCAGGACGGGTCTGGGAGCATCTGGCGTGCGGCGCGACTTCGGGTGAATCCCCCGGGTGTACGCGGCCTTCATCATCGATGTCTTCAGCCGGATGATCGTGGGCTGGCAGCTGTCGACTCACTGCAGACCTGGCCATCGACGCCCTGGAGATGGCCGTCTGGAACCGGCTTGGTTGATGTCGCCGGGGTTTAGGGACTGGGCAGACTGTGCTGCGAGGCAACGCTTGTGCCAGCTGGGGCGACGGTCAGGGCCGTGACCACTACAAGTGGAACGAAGGCGGCGGTCATGAGGGAAACAATACGGGATCACATTGGATGGACTGAAAGCAAAGGTGACCGTTCCCTCGAACAAGGACGGTCCCTCTTGCCAAGCACCAGGCTTCGACCTGAGCAGTATGACCGGAGCCGGATGTCCAGGGAAGTGCAAAGGGGACCCGCCTGGTCAGCCATCAGTACGACTGCCTCGATACCTCAGGCGGATTGGGACGCCCTACCTTCCTTTCCAGTCCCCGTGAATCCGAGGGAGACAGGGACCCCCGGCACAGTAGCGATCCTGCGTCACCTTGGCCCTTAGTTGCCAACGCGGTCACGTCTTGCACCCACATCTCCACATACGCGGCCTCGATGGCGTCAATCGCGGGCATATTTTGACCGAACTGATCCGTTTCGATCAACTGCACAAGCTCATGAAGGTCTGGGGTTTGTTGATCTGGGATAACTGCCGGAAGTGACCTCGTGCCTGTGGGCGGGATGCTGGAAGCGTTGGCTGTGGCCAGCAACCCTGGGCACGCCGTGCTCATCATGACAAGCCCGCTGATGGCCAGAGCTAGCTTAATCCGGCCATGCCAATGTTTCGACGTGCTTGCCCCTGGTCGCTCATGGACGGACTGTAGCCGCGCCCTGATGCTGAGGGACAGCTTCAGGCCCGGAAGCAGAGAAGCCGCCCCCGAATGAGACGGCTTCCCCTTGCCAGCAACCTGGACTCGACTCGATCGGCATGACACCGGCCGACATCCTGGGAGGAGTCGAGGGGAGCCGCCCGGCTCACCTAGACCCGAACGGCTCCCCAACCGGCTAAGGCTCTCCGAGAACCACCAGGCCGGTACTGCTGCGGTCCCCGTGAATGCCACAGGGGACCGATGTCGCCCCCGGCATCAACTCCACCAAGGGGATATTTGTGCGAACCCCGGAAATGGAAACGAGGCCGCTCCACGACTGTAGGACAAGAGCGTGGGGGAGCAGGCAGATTTCCCTTAACCTTAGATCAGTTGTTCGTAAGGCTCAGAGCATGGGGATTTTCGACGTGCTTCACCCCACCGATTGCAGACTGCACACCATCCAACTGCAAGTTTGTCGGTAATGAGGGCCGAGACATGGGCATCAACCACGCTATTCATCGCGTGGGCGACCATCCTCGATACCAGACACGCTGCGGCGCTCGCCCGAGCACTTGGAGCGACTCCTGAACAAGTGACGGTCGGCATCTCGGTCGCCCAGCTCTTGCCGGCCCTGGTGCAAGGCGTTTTGCTCGGCATTCCAGGGGGGCTCGGCATCTACGACGCTGCCAAGAACGGGGGCTCGACTGTCATCCCTACGGTCGGATGGATCGTGGTTATGGTCCTCGGCACCGTACTCGCCGTCGTTGTGCTCGCCGCGATCCCCGCCCACGTTGGCGCTCGTCGCCCGGTGGCAGAGATTCTCCAGGCAGAGGCAGCGTGAGAGGGTCCTCCTCATCTGTCGCTTCGTCGTCGGCGGTCTCCGGCGACGCCCGGTCGAGGCAGTGTTCATGGTCATCGCGATTGCCGCCGCCGCCACGCTGACGCTCGGTTTGGCGCTGCACGTGGTGTCAACCAACCAGTCATACACGGCCGAAAAAAGGGCCAGTTTTGCCCATGAACGGCACGAGTGCGATGTCTTCATGGCCAAGCAACACCACCGCAGCAACACCCAGCCGGCGTTCGGCACTAGCGCCGGTCGCACATATAAAGCTGGATCTGTTCGACACCAATGTGGTTCGGGGGCGATATCAGAATCGGGAGATCTTTTTCGCTATCGCTCCGCTAGTTCAAGTGCCGCCCGGCACTTTCGACTCGGACAGCACCTTCTTCGTCTGGGCGATCACTAGGGCGGGATTCTCAGTTGGATGAAGTGCCCGCTATCGGTGTTGGTGATCTGCTTGCCACCGAGGCTGCGGGCCAGCAGGGATTGGGCCTCCGCCCAATTTGGGTGGTATGTGGGGGCATCCCCGATGCCAAGAAAGTCGATCGGCTTGTCGGAGGTTAGGACCACGGTCGGGACCTTCTTCACCGTCGGGAGAGTGGAGAGGAGAGCGTTGCTGGCGGGGTAATCCGGTTGCTCGCCGCTGGGATTCTTGCTTCCGTTGGCGGCGATCGTCTGCATCCACGCATTCCAGATGTCCGGGGCCAGCACGGTTTGCAGATATTGCGAACCAGGATCGATCCAACACCATGCCACCCACCTCGTTCGGGTACAGGCGATTGTACGTCGTCGCGATGAAGCCACCCCAGGAGTGGCCGACAAGCACGTACGGGGAGGAGACGCCTGCGACACGGAGGGCATCGTGCAGGGTGCGGGCGTCTCCTTGGGCCGTCGTGGGCTGTCGCACGCGGTCGAGCGAGACGGTGAGTCGTCGAACCCGGTCGTGCCGGGTCGGTCATAGCTACAGACACGGGTGACCTTGACAAGCTGCGGCACTACCGCCTGTGGACTCTTTTTCGGGGGGTTGGCGGTGTCTGTTGTGTCCCCCACGTAGTCCCAGCTCGCCGAGGAGACACTCGCTCCCGAGATGAGGACGATCGTGGGAGAGCCGTGGCCCATACATTGCACGTACACTCCGTGTCCTTCCACGGGGAAGACCTTGGCGAAGTTGCCTTGCGCCTTCGATGCCGTGGTGCCGCTGGTGTCCCCAGTGGCGGCATTCGTGCTGCCGGCCCAGTTGTCACGAGCGCCAATGCGATGGCAAGGCCCAGAGCACCGGCGGCCCATCGCTTACAGAACAACGAGCGAACGACGGCTTCCATGGAGGTCCAAGGCTAGTGCCCTCCAAACGATGCTCCTATGGACTGTCTGCCCTAGGTAGCTGAGCAAAGACCTCTCCGTGCGACGGAAGCAATCCGTTGTGTCATGCCGCGACCGTAGACTTCGGCCGGCGCCACGCACATGGGCACGATCGTCACTGATGGGGCAGCGCCCTTATGCAAGGTCGGCTGTTGCGACTGGGTTGCCGTTCTATATGGGCGTTGACCCAGCTCTTGAGGCGATGAGTGCGACCGTCAGCGTCGGCCTAGTGGTCCGGCCGGCTACGGGCAAACTACTGTCTGATCTGTGTCACCCACCGTTGCGATGGTTTTTGGACCGCAGTCGGACGCCGACACCTTTCAGCGGGCAGTCTTTGCATCTCACTGGATGCCGTGATGGTGTCGGAGCACGTGCTCGAGATCGCTGGCACTGCCCGGCGGTATCTGGTTGCCGAGCCGAGCGGTCCGGTGTCGGACATCGTCATTAGCCTGCACGGCACACGGTCGACCCCCGACGGTCAGGCCAGGTTGAGTGGGCTCGGTGGGCTCGCCGGTACAGAGGGGGCCGTCGTATGTTCCGGCGAACGTGCCTATCGGTTCGGGATACGAGTGGGACCATTCCGGCGATCTGTCGTTCCTTCTCCACCTGGTGGACGAGATTCAGAGTCAGTACCAGACGCCCGATGGTGGGGTTCTCATGGCCGGAATGTCAGGAGGCGCTCGAATGGCGTGCCACTTTGCGGCGGCCCGCTCTGACGTGGTCCGCGCCGTCGGAGCGGTGGCCGGGCTACGGGCTCCCAGGACACGATCACTCTCCCAGCCCGTCCCGATCATTGCCTTCCACGGCACCGCAGACCGAATCAACCCCTATGGAGGAAGCGGGACGGCGCGCTCGGGATGAGAGCGTTCCCGAGGCGGCGAGACGTTGGGTACTTGCCAACGGGCTGGAGGATACGCCGACGGAGACATCCGTCAGTGCCACGCTGACACGGACCTCGTACGGAGCCGACGATCATCCCGGACAGGTGAACCTCTGGACATCCCTGAACGCAGGCCACACGTGGCCCGGCTCGCGTCCCCGTCTCACCCTTCGGCTCCTCCTGGGTCGGACATCGCACGAGATCGATGCGACGGCCGAGATCTGGTCCTTCGCCACCCGGTTCGCCGCACCGCCTCATTGTGCCTGACTGAGCCGGTACAGGATCGGAAATAGGGAGGGTACGCGTGTGTCAGAGAGGGCGCGCCTCGGTTATGAGCGAGCCGAAGTAGGCACGACGCCATACATTGCCAGTCCGTAGATGACGAATACGTCGACGGCAATCATGATGATTGACCAGACTGGATACGACGGCAAGAACAAGAGCTGACCGATCGCGTCAAAAACTGCGAGGACGATTCCGGCAAATACTGCCCATGCTTGGCCAGCAATGATGCCGAGCCCCACCAGAAAGATGATGATTCCCAATATCAGCATCGTCCAGCCCCACGACCTGAGGTCGCCGAAGACAAGATGGCTGTTCAGGTAGTGGGCGTTCCAGATCGCCACGATGCCGTCGATGAAGTTAAAATTAAGACAGAGTAAAGAGAATGCCTGAACATCCTCCATCCAGACCCTCTGTCCTGAAGATTCGTAGCCATGCTGCCCCCTTCTTGGTCCAATGTCAGCTTGACGGTAGCAAAATGCGGGTGCTTTTTCACTCTTCTAGTGCAGATGACCACAATCGGTGTTCTCTCTTACGGCTAAGCCGGCGTGCGATGTGACTGACAAACGACGGCAATCACATAGATCCGGGACCCCGTCATAGGCAGGCACGCGCCGGGTGAGACTCTTCGTCGCGTCCGGCCTAACCGCCCTAGGCCCTCGACACGCATAAGCCACATTGTCTGGCCTCACCCATTCGTTCGCTTGCCAATCGGTCCGGGTAAAGTTCGACCAACTTCAGCTCCCTCGAAGGAACTCAACCTCAATCTCGTGTCGCCCAGTCGCCACTCTCCGGCAACACTCGAGAGCGCCAGCGGCGCCCAGAGGTTCGTGCGCTCATTCCTTCACGACTGCCCAGAGGCTTTTGTGGATTCGGCAGTCCTCCTGACAAGCGGTACCCCTTGCTGTGACCATCGGACTGGCGGCGTGGGGTAACAGTCCTGCAGCCGTCAACGCTTCACCACGCGGCCATGGCGGTCGCGGCGCCGTAGGGCGTCAGCATGGCGGCGTTCCGCCTCGCTGACCGCGTGCTCGGCCTGCCGCAACACCGTGCCCTGCTCGCGGCGGCGCCGGTCGGCCTCGGACGCCGCGGCGCTTGCCTCATGTAACAGTTGGCGCAGTCGTTCGACCTCGTCTTCAGCGGCCTCAGTGACTTGGTCGGATTCAGCTGCTTGTGCTTGCGCATCGTCCCTTGTCTTGGTCGGCGTCAGTGACGGCTCGCTCCGCCTCAGCCAGATCATGTTCGGCCCGGCGCATGCGCTCGTCGCCACGTGGCTGCTGTGGCTGGGCGGGTTTTGAGGCCTCTCGGTTCTTGGCTCCGGCATCTTGGGCGGACGTCTCGCCAAATCCGGTGTGGTGCAGCGCCTCGGTTAGCCGTCCGGCGAGAAGCCGCTCGGCGGCGTGCTCGTCGGCCACTGCCGCTTGCAGGGTGTCCTCCAGGCGGCGGGCCGTGTCCTCGCTGACGGAATGACCGGTAGCGCGTGCGAGCTGCCGGGCCTCCTGCACCAGCACGTGGACCAACTCGTGTTGCTGGCGGGAAAGTTGGCGCAACTCGTCTCCGGCCAGCTTCTCGGTGGCCTCGCGCAGACCCACGCGCCGAGCTCAGCCAGCGGCAACAGCTCGTCTCGCCTTTGCCGGACGAGCTGATTAGCCAGCCACACGGCCACACTCGGCTTGGCCAGGCTATGGACGCGTGCCGCCAGATCCCGGTCACCAGCTTGGCGCGCCTGCTTCTCATACCGTTTTCGAGCCGCCGTGAACTCCTCAGGTGGGAGCCCATACAGCTCGTCGGCGACCTCGTCGAGGCGAGGCACCGACGCGGCGTTGGCCGGTTTACGGGACGGTGTGGGCATGGTGGGTCAACTCTCCCACGCTCACCGCGATCGCCGCCCACGTTGGCGCTCATCGGCCACTGTTCCCCCCTATGAGCTGGGGCACGCCTGAGTGGGACTCGACCGCGACCTGCAGGATGGCGCAGGTTACGGGACCGACGACTGCGGCACCCGTCTCGCTAGGCCCCTGATAGGGGGCTGCCACCGCCACCGCCACATTCGGGTTGTTGGTGGAGTAGGCGATCATCCAGTCGCTGGTGTACTGGGCGTTGCTGCCGACCTCCGCGGTTCCCGTCTTGGCCGCCACTGCCTCGTCGGCCGGAAACACCGGAGGGAAGTTCGCCGTCCCGCCCGGGTCGCTGACCACGCCCTGCATCAGCGACTGGACCTGGCTCGCCGTCGACGGCGACGTCGCCTTGAGCCATGGCTTTGGCGTGTAGGTCTGGACCAGGTTGCCCTGGGAGTCGCGGATCTGGGCCATGACATGTGGCGTCATGATCACACCGCCATTGGCGATGGCCCCGGCCACCATCGCCATCTGCAGAACCGACGCAGTTACGTTCTCCTGGCCGAAGGCAGAGTAGGCCAGGAAAGGCGGGGACAGATCGGCAACGGAAGGGAAGCTCGACTTGGCCGCCCCGGGCAGGTCGAGCGGCGGCACCTGGTCGAACCCGAACGCCACCGCCTCGCTGTTCATGGCCGGGGCGCCGACGGCCAGCCCAATCTGGGCGAAGGCGGTGTCACACGACTGCGGCAGCGTCTGCTGCAGGGTACCGCCGCAGTGCTCGCTGCCTTGTCCGTAATGCACAGTCCTCGCCGTGTCGGGGATGGTCCCGGCCGGAAGGCACCCTGTCACCGGGTAGTCGATGTTCGCCACCGACGGGTCGTGATCGTAGACAGCCGACGAGGTCACCACCTTGAACGTCGACCCCGGAGCGTTGGTGTCCTCATACGCCTTGGCCAGCACGGGATTTCCTGGGGCGTTGATGTCGGCCTGGTACGCCGCCTCAACAGCCTTGCCGTCTTGAGAGACGAGGGGGTTCGGGTCGTAGGTTGGCGTCGAGTACATGGCCAGGATGGCACCGGTCTTCGGGTCGAGCACCACGGCCGACGCCTGGGTGTTGGCCACGGGAACCTCTGGCGGTGCCATCGCGGGCAACTGGGTTATGTCGTTTGCCACCGCCTGCTGGAGCTTGGTGCCGATGGTCAGGGTCACGTTGTCGGTCACCGTGTTGTTGTTGGAGAGGAGGTCCCGCAAGGACGTCGGAGGGCGGTTGTGGGCCTCCAGGTACTGGTTGTACGAAGCCTCCACCCCCAGCTCCCCGACGCTCGGGGAGTCCCAGCCGACGACGTTGACGAACAACCCGGCAGTAGCGGCTGGGTACATCCGTTGGTACTTGTAGTAGTCCTCGGCCGGGGCCAGCACGGACTGGGCCAGCACGGTGCCGTCCGCAGCCAGGATCTCCCCTCTGGGTTGGGTCCGCTTTGCCTGGATGACCGCAGGGTTCTTCGAGCTGGTGGCCAGTGAGTGCGCTTTCAGAACCTGGATGTTGTTGAGCTGGACGAACAAAGCGAGAAAGCAGAGCACCATGAAAATTCCGAGACTGCGAATTCGCTTGTCCATCAACCGCCTAGGGCTTTAGGAGGTGGCGCCTCAATGGTCATCGAACTGGCCGCGGTGGGACCGCTTGGCAGGACATCGAAGGAAGCGTAGTGGTGAAGCGGGTTGCGGCCCCGGACTGGATTCCTTGTGATCGAATTGCGACCATGAGCACCAAGGGGGGGCACGGTCCGGAGCCGGGTCAACCCAGTGGAGAACTGTGGCTCCACTGGAAACGTCCCGTCATCGAGGTACCGGTTGGTACAGATCCAGACTGGGGCCTCGTCCTGGAGAACCCAACTGATCGGGTTATTGCCTGGGATGGGGGCGTCCTCGTTGTTGAGGGCACGCTTCAGGAAGTCCCGTCCGATAGAACGGTGAACACTCTCGGATTGCGTACGGGCGTACTCGCAATCGCCATCAAACACTCGTTGTCACCCGGCGATGTACGGGAAATCGGCGTAAGCCTTCCCATCGCGGAGGCAGACCTTGCCAGGCTCGCTGTCGGTCGCTACAAGTTGGCCATTCGACCTGCCTTCTTGATGCAGGTGATAGCGGAGGTCCCCGAGCCTTTGACCCTTCGGGTTTACGAGTTCGATGGACCTCAACTATGACCCTCAGGTGACCAACCCCAACACCCTTGAACCTGACGGTTGGGACGGTCCACATCGACCACAGGGATGCCCGGTTAGAGAGTGACGCAGCTCGTTGAGTCTGGAGCAGGGCGTCCCCGAATGAGACGATCAACGCCGTTCGGAATGGTGATGGCCCCTACCCAGCGACGAGGTCGGAACAATATGTGGCGAGCAGAGCTGTTTGCGGCGATCCCTGTGTTGGTCAGCGGTTCGGGGGGAACAGCCCCATGTCGACGAGCATGGCGAGGATGTCGGGTCCTTGCCAGTGCTCGACGATGCGATGGTCTCGCACCTTCACGTGGTGAATGCCCCTGATCCGGGTGACTCTGCCCGTGGGGGGAACTCCGAGGAACGTCCCGAGATGGGTGCCTGAGCCGTCGAGTCGGAACGAGAGCAGGTCACCCTCCTCGATGAGAGAGACAAGGTCAACGCGTACGTCAGGAAACCCACCACGCACGTTCCTCAGCATGATGCCGACGAATCCGTCCGCTCCGTGTACATCGCCCAAGGCCCCGTGCGAGACCATGTCGTCTGCGACCACGGCCCGCAGGCTGGCTTCGTCATCCTCGTCGATGGCGGAGATCAGGGTCTTCACGACTGCCTTGTTCGACATCAGATTTCGTCTCTTGTCTAAGGAGTGGTCACCGGTGCCATGCCGCCGGTCGGGTCTATTATGCGCCGATGTCAGCCGACGTACTCGAATCGCTCCGGACCGCGAGCGGCTGGATCAACTATGGCCCTGGGCCACCTTTCGACTTCTGGCTGGAGCGCACCCGCGAGAGGAGCGCTCACCAGAGAGCTGAAGCGCCTCCGTGACTCCGGGTTCCGGGGGCTGGTGACCAATACCATGGCGTTTGGGCTCGAACGAGCCCCGCAGATAGCCAAGGACTGCGGGTTCGAGCACGTAGTGGCCAAGCTTTGGTGGCAGAACGATGAGCTCCTTGCGACGGAGAAGGCGAACCTGGACGCCGCAGTCGGCGCGGTTGACGCCGTGTGCGTTGGCAACGAGATCATCCAGAAGGGGATCGCCGACCACGACCGACTCGTGCACGAAGTAGATGAGGCTCGCGAACGCTTCGGGATTCCCGTCACCACGGGGTTCCAGCCTCCCGATTGGCAGTCCTACCCGGACCTGGCGACCTCGGTCGGCGACTTCTCGTTCCTGAACGTCCATCCCTGGTGGGTGCTCCATCGCAACGATCCCTTGACCGCCGCCAACTGGGTCGCCGAGGCCTATGAACTCGTCGTCGCGACCCCTGGGATGCCCGCTGGCCGAGTTGTCGCGGTGCAGGAGACCTCGTTTCCGAGCGCCGCGGTCTCCGCCCGAGCAGCCCCAGGTGCCACGCCGGAGAACCAGAAGCGCTTCTACGAGGCGCTTCTCGCCAGCGACGTGCCGTTCGTGTGGTTCCTTTCTGTCGACTCACCGATGCATCGCAGGGCCTCACCGCCAGGAGGGTTCGGCGGACTGTGGGACGAGAATTGGGAACCCAAGCCTGTGGTCGGGCTCCTCACGTCGGCCTTGTAGGCCGCACGACCAGGCCGACGACGCCGGGATAGCAAGGCGAACGATGGCCTATACACCGCACGCATGGGACGGCTTCTTCGCTGCACAGGCGGCAGCATCCGCAGCGCTGGCTGGTCTCCTTTTCGTCGGGATGTCGATCAATATTGCAGCCATTACGGCGTCGAAACGGCTCAGCCGACGCGCCCTGGAGGCCTTCGTGCTCCTAGTGGAGATCCTCCTCCTGTCAACACTGGTGCTGATCCCGGACGTGTCGCACGTTGCGCTGGGGTGGGGCCTACTGGGAGTTGGCGTGGTCGCATGGGCGATGGTCGGACGCGGCCACCTGACCGCCGTGGCCAGCCGACGGGGCCCGGAAGCGGCGGCGGCGCCGAGAGGCAGCATCCCCGCGCAAGTGGTCTTTGGGCAGGCGGCAACGCTTCTCTTCGTGGTCGGTGCGGCCACTTTCATCGCTGCAGCCGGTGACGGCCTGTACTGGTTCGCTCCGGGCGTTGTCTTCGCGTACGTGGCCGCATTGGCGGATGCCTGGGTGCTCCTCATTGAGATCCAGCGCTGAATGTTCAGAAGATCAACTCGTCGGGGTCATCTGGGGCCTCACGCCGTTTCGACCGCGTCCTCGGGCATCAACTGAACCTGCATCGTTGCTAGAGGTGCGTCAGGTCGTTCATGTCCGCGATAACGGCGACCCCGACGCGACCGCCATCGACATCGACCATCGTGCCATGCACGAACGTGGCTTCGTCACTAACCAGGTACACGGCGGCGTGGGCGATGGCTTCGGGCATTCCGCTAGCCCCGCAGGGGTGCCCCGCATCATGGCCTCGGCCGGGTCCTCGCCGGCGCCGCCCGATCCGTCTGGCTCAGGCGTTCGGATCACCCCGGATGGTATGGCGTGTACCCGTACGCAGGCCGGTCCGAATTCGGCCGCCCACGCCCGGGTCAGGGTCTCCACCGCTCGCTTGGTGGAGCTGTACAGCGAGCCGATCGGGATACCGAGCCGGGCGATCCACGAACCCAGGTTGATGACCGCTCCGCTGCCGTGCCCGGTGCCGACCCGTGGGCGTTGGCCCTGTCGACCTTCGGCGCGCTGCATGGCGGCCTGATGCTCATCCAGACGATGCAGTCGATCGAGCCGCTCGAGGCGGCGCTCACTGGGGCCCTGACCGTCCTTCGGGCGGCCGGCGCAAGCTGAACACGTTGACCGGTGATCGAGCGGGGGACGACGAGGGCTGGGTGTGGTCGACCAGTTGGAGGTACGGGCCATCAGCGCCGAGTTGCGCCGGCTCGGTGGCGATGGGTGGTCGATGTTGAGTCTGGCCGGCATTGTGCAGGCATCGGGAAGGGTCCAGGCTGGGTAGCCCGTAGGCCTACTCCGATTTCTCCCCCAAGCTGAGCGCCTCCCGGGCCCACTCGGGCACCTCGCGGTGGCGCGTCCGTGGCTCGTCGTCCCATTCGACGTCCTCGACGGAGCCGATGAGCCCGGCCCACGTGACCCCGAGGGTGACGGCCGAGGGCGTGGCCTCGCCGATCCACCAGAAGCCGCCGTCGAAGTCGGCGAAGATCTTGACTTCCACCGAGGAGGGCTGATCGCCGCCGGTGCCGGGCTCATCGGCGTCGGCTCCGCGCCGCTCCCAGGCAACGTGAGCTTCGTCGACGGTGGCGAAGAGAGGAGGCCACATACTGTCCTCGGTCGGGTCATACACTCCGTAGCGCACGCTCCCATCGGGGAAGCGGACGGCGGCTGAATTGCTCATGCCCCATTCTGACAAATGGGACATGAGCTCTGAGGTTGGCGTGGGGTAAGGAGTGGACATGGCTGATGAGATCACGCCGTTCGAGCTGGATGTGCCCGAAGGGGAGCTCGACGACCTGCGGACCCGGCTGCTCGCCACACGGTGGCCCGAGCCCGAGACCGTCGACGATTGGTCCCAGGGCATTCCTCTGGCCTATATGCGGGAGGTCTGCGACTACTGGGCCCAGGACTACGACTGGAGGCCGATCGAGAACCGGCTCAACCAGCTCGGACAGTTCCGGACCGTGCTCGACGGCCTCAGGATCCACTTCCTGCACGTCCGCTCACCCGAGCCCGATGCCTTACCCCTCCTCCTCACCCACGGATGGCCCGGGTCGGTGGTCGAGTTCCTCAAGGTCATCGGGCCATTGACCGACCCGGTGGCCCATGGCGGGAAGGCGGAGGAGGCGTTCCACGTGGTGTGTCCGTCCCTTCCCGGCTACGGGTTCAGTGACAGACCGTCGGCGCCGGGTTGGGCGATCGAGCGGATCGCCCAGGCGTGGAGCGGGCTGATGGGGCGGTTGGGCTATGACCGCTACGGCGCCCAAGGTGGCGACTGGGGCGCAGCGGTGACCGGGTTGATCCCTCATGCCGACCCGGATCACTGTGCGGGGATACACCTGACCCTGGCCCTCGCCGCCCGGCCCCAGCCGGGGGAGGTACTGACCGATGCCGAGCAACGGGCGTGGTCCGCCCGCGATGAGTTCATCAAGACAGGGAGGGGCTACTCGTCCCAGCAGTCCACTCGCCCGCAGACCCTGGGATACGGACTGGCCGACTCCCCGTCAGGCCAGGCGGCGTGGATCCTCGAGAAGTTCCAGGCGTGGTCGGACTGCGACGGCCATCCCGAGAACGTGTTCAGCAGGGACGAGTTGCTCGACAACGTCATGTGTTACTGGCTGCCCAACACCGGGGCGTCGTCTGCCCGGCTCTACTGGGAGAGTTTTCGCCGTCCAGCTCCCGAGCCCGTCACTGTGCCCGTCGGCTACTCCCGGTTTCCCAAGGAGCTCATCCTTCCCGAGCGTCGCTGGGTGGAGGCGGTCTATCCGGGCCTTCAGTACTGGAATGAGCTGGACCGGGGAGGCCACTTCGCGGCCATGGAGCAACCCGACCTGTTCGTGGGAGAGCTACGGGCCTTCTTCGGCCAGATCCGTTGACGGGTGAAAGGCGGTCGCCGATCCCCGCGATGAGGGCGGTGACGCTGGGCCAGATCAGGCTGACATACCGAGGGCCAGCCCGCCGATGACGAAGGTCAGGAAGAAGGGAATGATGATGTAACCGATGGTGCTCACGAATTACTCTCCGTCTCATCCTCCACTCTGAGGATCTCGATCTCAATCGTCCCAGGCGGTCCTTTAATGGAGGTAAGAGATTCGTTGGAGGAAGCTAAGAACGTTTGGGCTACAGGCCTTCTTCGGCCGGATCCGATGACCCGGGACGCCTTCAGCCGGCCTAGCGGGGAGCGCGGGGCATCCCCAACCCGACCATGGCGATGATGTCGCGCTGGACCTCGTTGGTACCCCCGCCGAAGGTGAAGATGGTCTGGCTCCGCGCGTTGCGCTCCAGCCGGCCCTTGAGCACGGCCCCGGGGGATCCCTCCGGCAGGTAGCCGGCCTGCCCCACGACTTCGATGAGCAGTCGATAGGTCTCGAGGGACAACTCGGTGCCGTACACCTTGGTGGCCGAGGCATCGGCCGGGTTCAGCCCCTTGTCGGCCGCCCACGCCACTTTCCAATTGAGGAGCTTGAGCACTTCGACCTTGGCGTGCAGCCGAGCCAGATGGAGCCGTACCCACTCCTGGTCGATGACCCGGCGCCCGTCGGCCAGTTTCTCGGTCTGGGCCCAGGTCCGGACCTCGTCGATGCTGCGGAGCAGTCCCGAGGCCGGGCAGAGGGCCACCCGTTCGTGGTTGAGCTGGTTGGTGATGAGCTTCCAACCCTGGTTCTCCCCGCCGACCAGGTTCTCGGCGGGCACCCGCACGTCCTCGTAAAAGGTGGAGCTGGTGATGTCCCCGACGATGAGGCTCAACGGCGTCCAGTGGAACCCTTCGGCATCGGTGGGGACGATGAAGACCGACAGCCCCTTGTGCTTGGCCACGTCAGGGTCGGTTCGGGTGGCCAGCCAGACGTAGTCGGCCTGCGCGATGGCGCTGGTGTAGAGCTTCTCGCCGTTGATCACGTACTCGTCGCCATCGCGGATCGCCCGCGTCTTGAGGGAGGCCAGGTCGGTACCGGCCGAGGGCTCGGTATAGCCGATGGCAAAGTGCACCTCTCCTCGCAGGATGCCGGGCAGGATGCGGGCCTTTTGCTCGTCGGTGCCGAGGGCCATCAACGTCGGGCCGACGCTGTTCAGGGTGAGGAGGGGCAGGGGTACCCCGGCCCAGTGGGATTCCTCCACGAAGATCATCTGGTCGATCGGACCGCGAGCCTGGCCTCCGTACTCGACGGGCCAGCCCAGCCCGAGCCAGCCGTCCTCGCCCATCCGTCGGATGTAGCGGGTGTAGGTCGTCTCCTGGTCGCCCGAGCCTTCCACTTCATGCACCAGGTCGACGAAGTACGAGCGCACCTCGTCCTTCAGTTCTTGCTGCTCGGCGGTCAGGGCCAGTTGCATGGAACACCTCTCATGCCCGGCACGATAACAATCGGGGCGCCCGCGTGGGCGTCCCTTGTGATGCGGTAGGGCATTCCCGGTCTACCGCAGTGCCCGCTGTTACGCTCACGCGCCAGCAAAGACCTCGGGACGCGTGGACCCCGGGCTCGATACGGGATGGGGATTGACGATGACCGAACAAGGTGCCGGGGTAGTCGGCGTCCCCAGGGCACAGCGGGCGGTGGCCGCCCGAGCGATCGAGGCCCGGAAGATCTACGGCAAGGGCGAGACGGCCGTCCATGCCCTGGGCGGCGTGGACATCGGGTTCAACCAGGGCCAGTTCACAGCCATCATGGGCCCGTCGGGATCGGGAAAGTCGACGTTGATGCACTGCATGGCCGGACTGGATCCGCTGACGTCGGGGCAAGCCTTCATCGGCGACACCGAGCTGAGCGGTTTGTCCGATCAGAACCTCACGCTGTTGCGCCGGGACAAGCTCGGATTCATCTTTCAGTCCTTCAACCTGGTGCCTACCCTGACGGCGATCGAGAACATGCTGTTGCCCCTCCGACTGGCCGGACGGGACCCGGATGCCGAATGGGTCGAGCTCATCGTCGCCACCGTGGGCATGGCCAATCGACGTGACCACCGACCCAACGAGCTGTCAGGGGGACAACAGCAACGAGTGGCGGTGGCCCGGGCCCTGGTCGGTCGGCCCGAGCTGGTCTTCGCCGACGAACCCACCGGGAACCTCGATCGCAAGACCGGGGTCGAAATCCTGGCCTTCATGCGAGAGGCGGTGAACCGGTTCGACCAGACCATCGTGATGGTCACCCACGATCCCAACGCAGCCAGCTACGCCGACCGGGTGGTCTTCCTGGCTGACGGACAGATCGTCGACGAGATGCTCGAGCCCGACGCCGATCGAGTCATCGATCGCATGAAGCGCTTTGGCGAATGAAAGGGTCGATGCTCACCATCGCCGTGCGCGGCGTCCGGAACAACCCGTTCCGGTTCGTGGCCACCGGTCTGGCCATCGTCCTCGGCATCGGCTTCTTCGTGGGCACCAGCGTCTTGACCGCGTCGGTGAGCCAGACCCTGAACTCGAGCGTCACCCAGGCGTTCAGCAACGTCGATGCCGCCGTCCAGTCTTCGTCCTACATCGAGGCCCAAGGGTTCAAGATCCGTCCCCGCATCAGCCGGGACCTCATCCCCAAGATCGAGGCCGTGCCCCAAGCGGCGGCGGTGGCCCCCTTCGTCACCGGTTACGCCCAGGTCGTCGGGTCGGACGGCAAGGTGCTCTCGGGCGGCTCGCCCTCGGCGTTCGCCTGGATCTCCCAGCAGCGCCTCAATCCCCTGCACCTGGTCAGCGGGCATGCACCGGTGGGCGACAACCAGTTGGTGGTGGACCAGGGCTCGTTCGTCGACGGGCATTTCCATCTCGGTCAGAAGGTCCGGCTCCTGCCCCTCGGTGCGGACCAGCTCTTCACCGTGGTGGGAGTGATGGAGTACAAGTCCTCGAACCAGGAGGCCCAGCGCCTGGTGGCGCTGAGCCAGGCCGGGGCGGCCCGGGTCTTCGCCACCACCGAGGTCAACCAGGTTTTCGTGGCCGCTCGGTCGGGAACGACGAATAGCCAACTGGTCGCCGCTGTGGCCAAGGTCCTGCCCAAGGGGGTGGAGGCCGAGACGGGGGCACAGTTCCGAACCGATCTCCAGAATGCCCTGGGGAGCATCGTCAGCTTCATCTCCACCGCCCTCCGGATCTTCGCCGCCGTGGCTCTGATCGTCGGCGCCTTCATCATCTACAACACGTTCTCGATCACCGTTGCCCAGCGGACCCGGGAGATGGCCCTCCTGCGCGCGATCGGCGCCACCCGGCGGCAGGTCACCCGCAGCGTGGTGGCCGAGTCGCTGGTCATCGGCGTTGTCTCCTCGATCGCCGGCACCTTGTTTGGACTGCTGTTGGGCTGGCTGGCCCTCTTGTTGTTCGCCTCGCTCGGCGTCCGCTTGGGCACCAGTATCGCCTTGCCCCCCGGCGGGCTGATCGCCGGCGTGGTGCTCGGTACCGCCATCACCTTGTTGGCCGCGGTGATTCCCGCCCGCCGGGCAGCCCGGACACCACCCATCGCCGCGCTGCGAGCCGTGGCCGCCGACGCGGTCGGATCCTCTCGCGCCCGCGCCATCGTGGGCACGTGCCTGGTCGCGGCCGGGGTGGCCGTTGTCGGCCTGAGCATCGGCTCGGCCGCACCGAAGTCGTTGCTGGCCGGAGGGATCTTGCTGCTGGCCGGCGTGCTCACCCTGGGGCCGGTGATTGCCCGACCCCTGGCCATGGTGGTCGGCGCCCCGATGGCCCGGTTCCGCGATCCCGTCGGTGACCTGGCCCGCCAGAACGCCGCACGCAATCCCCGGCGGACGTCGACGACGGCCGCGGCGCTGATGATCGGGGTGACGCTGGTCGCCGCAGCGACGGTCTTTGCCTCGACCCTGCGTTCGTCGCTCAAAGAGCAGACCAGCGGACAGATCAAGACCAGCCTGGTGGTGAGCGTGGTCTCGTCGGCGGCCGTCGCCGGCGGCGGCCTCGATCCCAGCCTCGAAGGGGCGATCGCCCAGGTTCCCGGGGTCATCCTCGTCTCGCCCCTGCGCACGTCGATCGGGGAGCAGGGTGGATCCCTGATCTCTGTCTCCGGCATCAACCCGGCCACCGCGTCGCGTGCCTTCGACCCCGGCGTCGATGCCGGATCGCTCGATGCGTTGGCTCAGAACGGGACCGTGGCCGTCTCCGGGGGAACGGCCACGGCGAACGGGCTCCGCGTCGGGAGCTCGGTTCGACTCCAGTTGTCCCAGAAGACACTCGACTTGAAGGTGGTGGCCCTCTACGAGCACAACCAGGTCATGGGTAACTGGGTGGTGGGGAACGGTGTCTTCGATGCCACCGTCTCCGGGCGACCGCTGGACAGCCTCATCCTGGTGGACACGGCCCCCAACGACACGGCCCGGGCCGAGGGGGCCATCGCCGGGCTGCTCTCCGACAACCCCACGGCGACGGTGCAAACCGCGGCGGCTTACGCCAAGTCGCAGGGCGACCAGGTCAACACCCTGCTCTATGTCATGTACGGGTTGCTCGGGTTCTCCGTCCTGGTCGCACTGATCGGCATCGTCAACACCCTGGCCCTGTCCATCTTCGAGCGAACCCGGGAGATCGGCCTCCTCCGGGCGGTGGGCATGACCCGTCGGCAGCTGGCCTCGACCATTCGCTACGAGGCCGGGATCGTCGGCCTCATCGGCACCATCCTGGGATTGGGTCTCGGCATCGTGTTCGGTTGGTTGGCCAGTGTGGCGGCGCGCAAGACGTTCCCGGTGTTCGTGATGCCGTGGTCGAGCCTGGTCCTCATCGCCGTCGTTGGCCTGTTGTGTGGGATCGTGGCCGGCATGCTGCCGGCCCGGCGCGCCGCCAAGTTCAACGTGTTGGCCGCCATCGCCAGTGAGTAGGGAGCAGTTACATGGACTCGAAGACATATCAGCAGTTACTGGCCGACATGCAGGTCGAGCTGGCCAAGCTCCAGTACTGGGTGCAGGCCTCGGGGGCTCGGATCGTCGTGCTGTTCGAGGGACGTGACGCGGCCGGCAAGGGCGGCGTCATCAAGCGGATCACCGAGCGGATGAACCCGAGGGTGTGCCGGACCGTGGCCCTGGCCGCTCCCAACGACAACGAGCGAACCCAGTGGTACTTCCAGCGCTACATCGCCGAGCTGCCCTCGGCCGGGGAGATCGTCCTCTTCGACCGCTCCTGGTACAACCGTGCCGGGGTCGAACGCGTCATGGGCTTCTGCACGGACGACGAGCTGCAGGAGTTCTTCAGGTCCTGCCCAGACTTCGAGCGAATGCTGCTGCGCTCGGGCATCCAGCTCATCAAGTACTGGTTCTCGGTCAGCGACGAGGAGCAAGAGCGCCGCCTTCGTTCGCGACTGTCCGATCCCACCCGGCGGTGGAAGCTATCGCCCATGGACCTCGAGGCTCGACAGCGCTGGGTCGAGTACTCACAAGCCAAGGACGAGATGTTCGCTTCGACCGATACCAAGCAGTCGCCCTGGTTCGTGGTCGAATCGGACGACAAGCGGGCGGCCCGCCTCAACTGCATTGCCCACTTTTTGAGCCTGGTCCCCTACGAGGAGGTCAGCCCTCCCGTAGTCGGGGACCTCCCGCCCCGACCATCGGATCATGGGTACGTGCGGCCGCCAATCGAGGATCAGACCCACGTACCCCAGCTCTACTGCTAGCCGGGGAGAGCTACTGCTAGCCGGGCAGAGCGACGCACCGGCCTCCAGGCGAGAACCGTCAGGGGAGACCGACCTCTTTTGGCGTCACCGAACGGGCCGGGATGACGGCTCGGATCAGTCCGGCGTCGACGACGCGGTATCAGATGCCGAGGGCGTGGAGCTTGGCCGTGAACGCGGACTCGGCCATGCCCGCCGGTCCTGCGATGGCCGAGGTGTACCCGAACAGCGGGAAGCCCTCGGCGAAACGGTCGGAGGGCACGAACAGCCATGCCGATTGGTGCGACTTCTCAACAACCCTATCGAGTGACTTGAATCGGTTGGTGTCCGCCCCGGGAACGGTG
Organism: uncultured Acidimicrobiaceae bacterium; assembly: GCA_963781305.1. Taxonomy (GTDB): domain Bacteria; phylum Actinomycetota; class Acidimicrobiia; order Acidimicrobiales; family RAAP-2; genus DASXMT01. Next base: position 262,396 of record CAWAFL010000001.1, on the reverse strand, counting down.
GTGATGGCCAGTCGTTCCTTGGACAGGAAATCAAGGTCGTAGGCCACCCAGTACTCGGCGTACCCCGTGCGTACCCCTCCTGCCTCCAGGCGGTCGATGGCCTGGAGGGTCGGAGCATTGGGATCGCCCCAGTTCGAGAAGTATCCGCCGGTCCCCGCCGTCCACTGGTTGAACGAAACCACGCTGAACACCGAGGCCACCACCACGAGCGCAACCATGAGGTAGCGGCCCCACGTGGGGCCGCGGGCCTGCCGATGCCGGTGGTCAGGACCGAAGCGGGCAAACAGGAGTGGGACCTGGTCGCAGGCGATGGCCAGGGTGGGGACCAGGAGTGCGCCGACGTACACCCCGTAGCGGCCGTCCTGCCAGAACCATGTCCCTGGCTGCAGGGCGAAGATGAACGGCAAGGCCACGGCTCCGGCGGCGATGGCCAGGCCCCGTCCGCCTTTGACCACGCACAGCACCAAGGCCACGACGATGATGGCATCCGTTCCGAACTGGAAGGCCAATTGCCAAGGCTGGTTGTGCCGGAAGACTTCATTCGCCGGTCCGGACACGACCAGGTTCGTCTGCATGGGCAGGACGTGGTTGAAGAATGTCGAGAGTCGCACGCCGTACCCGTTGTCCAGCTTGACCTGCCCACCAGGGAAGGAGGCTGCCTTCAACGATCGGAACCCGGGGATGTTGACCCAGAGCCACGGCAGCGCACCCACACCGACGGCAGCGAGGGCAACCACGATCCGTGGGACCCAGACCACGAAGCGGTGCCCGGACGGTGAGACGACGATGGCGCCGTCGAGCAACAAACCGACCGGCACCACGAAGAGATGATCTCCGGGATGACCACCATCCCACCCCGAGGAACAACCCAAGGGCGGCAACGTCGGGGTACCCACGTCGACCATCGAGGCAACGAAGTACGAACAGGAGGGGGCCAGGCCGCAGGCCATGGTGACCCCTCGAAAGCCGCGCTCCACGGTCGAGTTCCAGATGACAGCCAATGGCGCCACCCACATCAGCACGCCAGCCAGCGCGGCCACCTGGCGATTGCTGACCAGACGAAGGGCGATCCGCCAGGTCAGGATGGCGGCGACCAACGACAACAGGAGCGGGGTCAGCTTGACCATGAGCGCGCTCTGGCCGAAGACCCCGAACAGAGCAGCGGTGACATAGGGCTCCACACCGCCGTAGAACTGGCCGGGATAGAAGACGTTGAACTGCCCGTTCAGGATGTGCTGGGCGAAGAGTCCGACCGAGGCCTCATCGGAATTGAGCGGGTCGTGGAACAGGTCCACAGGCGAAGAGCGGTCCCCAGTCCGGCTCCGAGCACCAGAACGGTCCGAACCAGGGCCTGCCGATTGACCTGCCGGACAACCGGTTGCACCTCGTCGGCCACCACGGGAGGATCGCTGACAGTGCCGATGGACACGTTCCCCCCTGTCTTTTTCTGTTTGAGGCGCCGACAAGCCGGCGCACGTGGGTACGGCCACATCCGACGTGGCGAGGGGAAAATCTATTACACGGGTCCCTCTTCCCCGGTCAACGCCGCTAGCGCCACGGTCGAGCACGAGGCACGACATCGTTTCGGGGAGGGTGCCGTACTCGAGCTCCGCCCCACCCTGGATGGATTCGTCGATGACTCGGCCAGCCGCTCGACACCGGTTCGGCCATACCGGGGCGATCGGCGCCCGGCCGGCGGACACAATAAGGTCTCGGCCGTGAAACGGCTCCGGATCTCGCCGCGCCGGATCATCGTCTGGGTCCTGACCGTGATCGTCATCCTCATGGTGGCCTTCGCAACTCGGGCCTACGCCGTCGAGACTTTCTCCATCCCCTCGGGTTCGATGTCGCCCACGCTCCAGGTCGGGGACCGGATCACCGTTGACAAACTGCACTCCACCATCCAGCGCGGAGACATCGTGGTCTTCCAACGGGTGCCAGCCGACACGGAGAAGCAGGATGCCGACCTGGTGAAACGGGTCATCGGCCTTCCCGGCGAGACCATTTCCTCGACGGGGAACACCGTGCTCATCGACGGGAAGCCGTTGGCCGAGCCCTGGCTCCCACCGCTGGTGGGGGTCTGCGCCGAGACGTCGGCCAACATCCCGCCCACCACCATTCCTCCTGACCACTACTTCGTGATGGGTGACTGTCGTGGCGACTCGTTCGACAGCCGCTACTGGGGGACTGTGCCCGCGTCCTTCATCATCGGCAAGGTCGACGCCGTCGTCTGGCGGGGCGGCCATCCCTGGATCCACTGGTTCTGACCGAGAGGTCTTCGGTCGGGGGTCTTCCGGTCGGGGCTCGATTGATCGGGGCCGATCCGGTCAGGACGACGGGGTCCAATCGGCCAGGACCTGGCGGTAGCGAGCGTCCCAGTCGTCGTAACGGGCGCGGAGGTGCTGGCCGGGCCAGTCGGGCGCCAGCAACTCGGGCGGGAGTAGGGGATCGGCCTGGAAGTGTCGAAGGACCGAGGCGGAGAGCACGAACCCCGGCTCCAGGTCCGTCCAGTCTCGGGGTGGGAGGGCAGTCAGCTGGTCGCTCAGGTGCCGGGCCTGCTCCGCCCACGCCGCCGTGTCCCACAGCTGGCCGACCAGCTCGTCGGGCTGCTCCGGACGGACCGACAACCGGGTGATATCGGGCCCGAGGTCCTGGGGGATCACCGCGTCGAGATTGTCAGGCCGGAGCCAGACCCCTCGCGCAGCTCGGATAGGCGGGCGAATACCAGGGCGTTTCGCCGGTAGTTGCGAACCTCGGGGGTACTGCCGGTGGTGGTGACCACCACCATGTGCCAGTCACCCCGCCAGCGACGGGTGCGTCCGGCCCGGCTGGCGTTCTGTCGCCGTTGCCGCTCGAGGAGATGTCCGGACAGCCGGTATCGGCCGGCGCCATCGGTCGTCGCCTCTCCGGAGGCAACCATGCGACTGAGGGCCACGCGGGCCCGGTTTTCGTTGATGCCAAACAGGGAGGACAGCTGGACGAGGTGGGCCACGGGTAGCTCGGGCGGGTCCGCACCCAGGAGCGTGCTGGCCAGCACCGACCGGGCCGTCAGCCGCCTCTGGCCGGCATCGGCCCCTCTATTACTAGTTTCCACCATTTGAGTCCAAAGTGTAATATACGGCCATGCGCACCTCCGTGGTCCCGGCGCCGAACGCTCGGCCTGACGTGCTGCCCAGCGAGAGGTTGCTGGCAAACGGCATGTGCGGTCCCGACCTGCGTCCCGAGCTGCGGCGCATCAACGACCGACGGAACGCCCTTTCGGTGGTGTCGCTGTGGTTCTGGGTCATTGCTGTCGTCGGCGTCGCCGTATGGGTCAACAACGTCGCCGGGTACATCGTGGCCTTCGTGGTGATGGGTCCGCTCTACGTCCGTTTTGCCATCCTCATGCACGAGGCCGCCCACAAGCTGCTCTTCTCCAACAAGGCGATGAACGACTGGGTGGGTACCTGGCTCATCGCCTATCCAGCCCTCACGCCCATCGGGCTCTATCGACGAGGGCACATCGCCCATCACCGCGAGGAGTTCGGCCCTGACGAGCCCGACGTCACCTTCTATGGGGGCTATCCGTGCCCACCGCGCGTGCTTCGCCGACGACTGGTCCGAGACGCCATCGGCATATCGGGGTGGAAGAACTTCAAGCTGTTGCTGCGATCGGTTCGCCAGCCCGCCTTCCGCCGCGTGGGCCTGTCGATCCTGGGCGTGCAAGCGCTGATGTGGGCGCTGGCCTGGGTGGCGACCGGACGGTGGTGGATCTATCCCCTGTTGTGGTGGCTGCCATGGATGACCCAATGGCGGGTGTTGAACCGGTTGCGGGCCATTGCCGAACATGGAGGTATGGAAGCAGGAGCCGACCGGCGAGTGACGACCCATGTCGTGCGCCAATCGTGGGGCGCCCGTTTCTGGTTGGTCCCGTACAACACCGGGTGGCACCTGGCCCACCACGTCGACATGGGTGTCCCGTGGCGAAATCTGCCCCGGTTCCACTCAGAGCTCGAGCGGGCCGGCTATGTCACCACCAAGCTCACGTATCCCTCGTACCGGGCCCTGTGGAGGTCCCTGGCCGACGGCTGAACCGTCGAGCTCCAGCCCGAGCGGTGTCGATGACGGACCGACAGCCCGTTACGTCCAGCCGGCCGATCGCTGCTCTCGGAGGCGGGTGCTCCGGACCGACCCGATCCGATCGCCGATGACCCAGGGGAGATGGGCCAGCGCATCGAGGAAGAGCACGGCTCCGATGCCTACACAGGCTCCACCCAGCGCGTCGGTGGGATAGTGCCAGCGCAGGACGACCACTGCGGCACAGATGCCGACTACGAGGAGGGCGGCCAGCACGGTCGTCGCCGCTTTGCAGACCCGGGGCGCCACCAGCACGGCCCCCGTGGCCAACGCCGCCACTGCCGTCACCGTCCCGGAAGGATAGGAGCCGACCGCCGCACCGATGTGCCGGCCGATCAGTGGCTTGGCCACCTGGTCGACAACCAGGACGGCACCGATGGGGGCGGCGGCGCAGACCATGGCCCGTACCCAGTCCTGGGTCAACCCGACGACGATCAGGACGACAGCGCCGATCAGCACACCCGCGACGGAGCCGACCTGGGTCAGGGCATGCGCCCACCCGGAGCCGTAGTTGGCGGGAAGTAGCTGGTACCCCAAGGCATCGATGCGATTCGGCCAGGGACGACGTACGAAGAACAGGCCGGCCAGGCCGGCCACGGCCAGTAGAGCCGATCCGAGCACCAACTCAACGGCGGTTCCCCCTGCCCCGGCGGCGTGTGGTCCTCGGATTCGTAGCGATGGCGAACGGGAAGCCATGACAGACGAGCGTACGGGCACCGGCGTTCCGATCGGACGCGCCCCGCTGCCATCGCCAGGCGCCCACTGCAGCACGCGCCAGGCGCCTCTTGCAGCACGCGCCAGGCGCCTCTTGCAGCATGGAAAAGGGGTTCCGGTCCCCGTCGGGACCGACCTCATCGTCACCCCATCGGTGGCACGAGAGGGCAAATCCCCCGGTTCGCCCGCTGGGGAGGCCACAATGGGGGGGCGGCAACAATGGCCGTCTGTCATTCCAATCACCTCAAGGAGAGTCTCACCCCGTGAATAAGTCCGAACTGATTGCCGCCGTCTCGACCCATACCGGCCTTGACGCGAAGTCTGTTGCCACCGTCTTGAACGGCACCGAGGATGTTGTGACCGCGACCGTGAAGAAGGGCGAAAAGGTCCTCATCACCGGTTTCGTCTCGTTCGATCGGGTGGAGCGCAAGGCTCGCACCGGCCGTAACCCGCAGACGGGCGAAGCCATCAAGGTGAAGGCGTCCAAGGCACCACGGGTGTCCGCAGGTGCCTCGTTCAAAAAAGTCGTGAACGGTCAGGCTCCGGCTCCGAAGCTCGTCACCAAGAAGAAGTAACGCCTGGCCCCGGGCGCGTCGCTGACGACTTTGCCAATTCTTTAATGATGGCCGCGTACGAAAGCTCGTTTCCCCGAGGTATAGTTTAAGTCTGTTCTGCCCCGTGAGCGCGGTTCCCGCCACCTGCGCTCCGGGGTAGAACTTTTTTCGTTCTGACCAGGAACTGACCGCCTGCGAAACCGTGTCCCGGTGCCGGATCAGACGACGAAGTCGTCGTTTCCCGGTGGGTCAGTGGCGGTGGATCGGCGCCTTGCGCATGGCGGCGGTGGCCGCTGCCCTGGCCTCGTCCAGCGCCGATTGGAGGCGATCCAGGGTCTCGTTGAGATGGCGGTCGCCAACGAGATCGGCCGCGTGGCTTGTCAAGTCGCGGGCGGCGCTGGCCGCCTTCCCCAGTGCGTGTCCTCCGGCATCCTTGACCTGCCCGGCGCCATTGGAGGCCGACTCTGCGTCTCCGGCTGAGCGTGAGCGCTTCTTCCGCCTGAACAACAGGGCGACGATCACGAGAATAGCGGCCCCGGCCACGATCAACGGTGTTGGCGGGCGTTGGCTTCCGTTGGACATGGGGTTCTCCGATCCGTGGGCTATGGCTGCGGGCTGTGGGCCCTTCGGTCCTGCACGCGCTGTGCGATGTTCCTTCCGACCTTGTACCCACTCGTGCGGTCCGCCATGCACCGAGGGAGCTTTTGGTTCGGCCTACGTACCCCGTGTGGCGGTGTCTCACCGGTGGGTCAACGTGTCTGAGGCCAGGTCGGTGTGCCATGATGCGACGGTCATGGACAACTCCGATGCGACGTCACCGACGATTCACCGCTGTGGGCTGTGTGGAGGCCTGGTCCATCCGGGAGACAACTCGGCCACCGCGGCCTGGTGCAGACGATGCAGCCGCGTCGTCTCCACGCGGCGCGACGGCGGCGTCACCTAGGGCGACACCGGCACTCATGACAGCGACCGAGCTGTCGGCGTTGCTCGATGCGATGCCGTTTGCCCGGTACTGCGGAGTGGAGCTGGTCACCGCCTCGCCCGATACGGTCGAAGGTCGACTGTCCTGGGCGAAGGAACTGTGCACCGCCAACGGCCGTATGCCGCCGGGCTCACCGTCGAGTCGTCCATGCTCAACCATCCCGGTGCCACCCGGCGTGTTCGTCGGGATCGTCCTGGCCCGGCTGGTGGGCAAGATGGCTGGGATGCCACGGTGTTGGTCGTGGTCGCTCGGCGACGTAGCGGTCGGCTGCCCGGGGGATCGTATGCTGGCCAGCCTGGACCGCTGCGCCCGACCGGACTCGTCCAGACCCGGGCGACGAACGAGGAGACTTCATGACCATTGCCATCGGTGACCGCATTCCGGACGTAAAGGTGATGACCAGTCGGCCGGACGGCCCCGTTCCAGTCCAGACCGGCGACGTTCTGGGTCACGGGAAGGTGGTGCTGTTCGCGGTGCCGGGTGCGTTCACCCCGACCTGTTCCGACTACCACCTCCCCAGCTACGTCATCCGTTACGACGATCTGAAGGCCAAGGGCGTCGACTCCGTCGTGTGCGTCTCGGTCAACGACCCCTTCGTCATGGGGGCATGGGGGGAGGCGCAACACGTGGACGGCAACATCCTCATGCTGGCCGACGGCAACGGTGAATTCACCGAGGCCATGGGACTGGAGATGGACGGCAGCGCTGTCGGGCTCGGGACCCGATCGCAACGGTATGCCGCCATCATCGACGATGGAGTGGTCACCGCCCTCCAGGTCGAGCCGGGGCCGGGGCTGACCGTGAGTGCGGCTGACGCCATCCTGGAGCAGCTGTAGCCCTCCGGTTGTCCGGCGGCCCGTCGCACCACCGGCTGTCGGCCACTACCGTCGGGCGGGTGGAACTGATCGAGACCCTCCGAACCACCGGCGCCGTCAGGGAGTTCAAGCCCAACCAGGTCGACGATGCTGTCGTCGAGCGGATCCTGGACACTGCCCGGTTCGCGCCGAGCGGCGGGAACCGGCAGGGATGGCGGATTGTGCTGGTCAAGGATCCGGACCTGCGCACGGCGATCAGGGACTCCTATCTGGGCGGATGGTACGAGTACCTGGCCCAGGCGGCGGCCGGTCTGGTTCCGTGGGCGGCGGTGACCGACAGGGAGGCCGAGGAACGAGCGCTGCAGGACGCCCCGGCCATAGCCGCCGAAGCAGCTCGTGGACCGGGTGGCCTGGCCGAGCACTTTGACCAGGTTCCCGTCATGTTGGTGCTGCTGGCCGATCTTCGGTTCCTGGCCACCGTCGATCGGGACATGGACCGGTACACCTTGGCCGGCGGTGCGTCGATCTACCCGTTTGCCTGGAGCGTCATGTTGGCGGCGCGGGCCGAGGGCCTGGCCGGTGTGATCACCACCATGGCCATTCGGGACGAGGCGAGGGTGCGGGAGCTCCTGCACGTCCCGGACGACCTGGTCGTGGCCGGCGTCATCGCGCTGGGACACCCCGTGCACCAGCCGAAGAAGTTGCGGCGGGCCCCGGTGGGACAGTTCGCAACGGTGGACCGGTTCGACGGCGCCGCGTTGGGAGCGTCCTGATGGGCATCGCAATCAGTGTCGGGAGTCGACCATGAAGGTACGGATCGGGGTGTCGGTCGGAGTCGGGGCCACCACCGACGTGGGGGTGCTGGGTCAGCTGGTGGATGACCTGGACGAGCTCGACTTCGACTCCCTGTGGCTCCCCGAGGTGCTGACGGCCCCCGCCCTCGACCCATTGGTGGCACTGGCCTTCGCCGCCGCCCATAACCCCAGGCTGAAGCTGGGGACCACCATGCTCCTGCCCGGCCGGAACCCGGTGCGGTTGGCCAAGGAGCTGGCCACGTTGGACATGCTCTCGGGCGGGCGCCTGTTGGTCACCTTCGTCCCCGGCCTGCCCCGGTCGCCCGAGGCCGAGGCCGTCGGCGTTCCCAAGGGCGAGAAGGGGATGCTCATGGATGAGGTCATGCCCCTTCTTCGCCGGCTGTGGAGCGGGGAACAGGTGTCCCATCACGGTGACGCCGCCAACTTCGACGACGTAGTGGTGTCACCCCAGCCCGCCCAGCAGCCCCTGGAGTTCTGGACCGGCGGCATGGTCGGAGCCGCACTGCGGCGCTGCGGCCGATTCGCCGACGGATGGCTCCCCTCGGCCTGCACGCCCGACGAGGCGGCCGAGGGCCGCGAGGTGATACACGAAGCCGCCGAGGAGGCCGGACGCTCGATCAGTCCCGAGCATTTCGGGGTTTCGATCGGCTACAGCCACGCCCCGCTGTCGGCGAGCGCCCTGCAGGCGTTCTCGGGCGGTCGTCGCGGCGTCGATCCCGAACAAGTCGTCCCCGTGGGTCTCGACGCGCTCCGGGACCACCTGGAACGCTTCATCGACGTGGGCTTTTCCAAGTTCGTCGTCCGGCCCATCCTGCCGACGTCGTCATGGAGGAGCGAGCTCGAGTCGCTGGCCGACGGGGTCGGCGACCTTCAGAATTGATGGGTAACTGATGGCCCGGTCGAGGCCGGAGGAGATCGAGTTCCTCCCCGACCAGCTCGGTCCGGTGCTCGACCGCATGGCGGCCGTGACCGCGGCGGGTTCGGGATGGATCAACATCCGGCCCATCATCGATGCCGAGCACCAACCGCCGGCCCCCGGCCCGCTCGCCATCTTCGGGGGGTCGATCCACAAGGTGCCCACTGCGACGTGGATGCCGGGCAAGCTCGAGCGCTCCGGTTCGATCTCAGCGACCAGGATCGGTCTCCAGCACAGCGGCGGCCCGCGGCTGGCGGCCCAATTCCGCGAGCTGGGGTTACCACTGCCCCAGGGCTGGCGGGTGGTCCAGGACCATCCTCGGCGAGGTCTGGTGGCCAAACTGCCCGACGGTGCCGACGATGCCGAGGTGCTCGGCTGGCTGATCCGGGCAGCCGGCACCCTGTGTGCCGTTCCCAGCACTGGCCGCTGGCGGGCTGAAGTGTTCGAGGCAACGAGGAGCAATTGATGACGACGACCGAGGGTGTCGAGCAACCAGGGCAACCCGAGCGGCCGGTGGAGCCCGAGCGGCAGGCGGATTCCGAGCGGCAGGCGGGGCCGCGGATCACACCGCTCCACGACCCGTCGGGAGCCGCCGTCCGGTCCCTCCACGCCGTGGATACCATCCGCTCCGACGCGCCGACGCTGAACATCTTCGCCACGCTGGCCCGGAACCCGCCGTTGCTCGACCACTTCGGCCGCTTCTTCACCTACCTCCTGAAGGAGGGGGCGTTGCCCGGGCGAGAACGAGAGCTGGTCATCCTCAGGGTCGGTTGGCGCAACGGATCGGCATACGAATTCGGCCAGCACACCATCGAGGGCCTCCGGGAAGGGCTCACCGCCGACGAGATCGAGGCCATCGCCCACGAAGCGGTGCAACCTGACCGCTGGAGCGCTGACGATACGGCCCTGTTGTCCATGGCCGATGAGCTCTGTCTCCACGACGGGGTCAGCGACGCCACCTGGGGCGTCCTCGCCCGCCGCTGGAGCGAGGCTGAGCTGCTCGAGCTGCTCGTCCTGGCCGGGGGTTACCGCATGGTCTGCGGATTGCTCAACGCTGTCGGCATCGAGCTCGATGAGGGCGTCCCGGGCTGGCCTGCTCCGACCGACACGGCCACCTGAGGGGGACGCTCCGGAGGAGGGCGGTCCGGAGGAGAGCGGTCCGGCTCAGTACGGGCTCAGCCTTGGCGGTTGCCCAGATGCCAGCCGCCGCAGTACGGGCAGGGGTAAGGATCGAGGTCGGCACCTTCCTCCAATCGGAGGCGGAGCGAGGCGCGGTTGGCATCCTCCTGGGTGGCGAAGCGGGACTTGGGCCTCCCGTCGGCCCGCCAGTGGTCATGGCGTCGCTCCCAGTCCTGCTCGTCCGACGCCGGACGCGGTCGCCGCCGCCGTGCCTTGGCCATGGTCATTGCTCCGTTCCGTCCTGCCGTCTCGGGCGCTGTCCCGCGCCGTCCATCCCTGGTGTGCCACTGTGTGACAGCCACCAACTCGTCGTCGAGCCCTGCGTGCTCCTGGCTCGCTACTCGTCGTACACCGGCGGCCGCTTCTCCCGAAATGCAGCTGAAGCCTCGGCCAGGTTCCCGGTATGGCCGGCCAGCAGCTGGGTCCGGTTCTCCATGGCCACGGCAGCCTGGAGGCTGTTCACCTCGAGCGCCGCCCACAGGGAGTCCTTGGTCAGGGCCAGCCCGAAGGGGCTGAAGTCGCACATGCCCTCGGCCATCTCGATGGCGGCGTCGACCACCGAGCCGTCCGCCAGCACCTGGGACACCAGACCGATGCGGAGGGCCTCTTCCGACCCGATCCGCTTCCCGGTGAGCAGGATCTCCGACGAGTGGGAGAGGCCCACGACCTTGGGCAGGAGCCAGCTGACCCCGAGCTCGGTGCCCGACAGCCCGTTGTTGATCCCAGCGCCGCAGAATACGGCCGAGTCGGAGGCCAGGCGGATGTCGGCGCCCAGCGTGAGGCACATGCCGCCGCCGTAGGCCGGGCCGTTGATGGCGGCGATCACCGGTTGAGGGAGGGCTCGAAGGGCGGGCACAATGCCTCCCATGAACTCCATGGCCCGCATGCCCATCCGGTGGCGACCAAGGTCCTCGGTACCCGGAGGCAGGCCGGCATGCTCCAGCTCCAGCCCGGAGCAGAACCCTCGTCCGGCGCCGGTCAGGACCACCACCCGGCAGCCGTTGTCGGCGCCGACCTCGTCGAGGGCGGCGTACAGGTCGCCGACCAGCGCAAAGGACATCGAATTGAGCCGCGAGGGATTGTCCAGCGTGATCAGTCGCACGTGGGGACGGACGGTGTCGATGCGGACGAGGGCCATGGACCCAGCCTCACCGACCACGGGAGGTGGCGCCATTCGTGGCTGCGGATTGAACGCTGGCGGATTGAACGCTGGCGGATTGAACACTGCCGGGCTCAACGCCGGTGGGTAGCCAACGCCAGGTGCCCATCGACCCCTTCGGGACCATCGACCCCTACGGCGGGGCCGCTCGCCCCGAGTCACTTACGGCTTCGCTCCTGGTGGCCACGCCCGGGTTGCTCGATCCCAACTTCGGCCGGCGGGTGGTCCTCGTCCTCGACCACGGATCCCATGGCGCCCTCGGCCTGGTCATCAACCATCCGGGCGGGGTGCAGGTACACGAGTTGCTGGGTCAGTGGGCCCCCCTGGTCTCGATTCCGAGCGAGGTGTTCACCGGCGGCCCGGTGGCCAGGAACGCGATCATCGGGTTGGTCCAGCTCCGAGAGGGGTTGGGCAGCGCCAAGGAAGCGGGAGCGACGGGCCCCGGATCCGATGACCTCCCCGAAGGCTGGCGGCCCTTGTTCGGCACGGGATCGACCATCGGGACAGTCGACGTGGGCGCCGACCCGGCTCCGGTTGCGGCGTCGATTCTCGGGGCGCGTCTGTTCTCTGGGTACGCCGGGTGGGACGCCGGCCAGCTCGAGTCAGAGATCGACAGCGGCTCGTGGTACGTGGTCCCAGCCGACGAAGGAGACCCGCTGACCAGCGATCCCGAGGGGCTGTGGCAGCGCGTTCTCCACCGGCAGGGTGGCGTCCTCTCGGTCCTGTCCCGTTTTCCCCTCGACCCCTCCTGCAACTGAGCTCGACGGCGAACGAACCACTGCTGGCCACTGTGACCACGGCTACCATCCACGCTGTGGAACAGGCTCGGGGGCGCCAACCGGTGGTTCGGTCAGTCACGGCGGCAGACATGGCGACCATCGTCGACGTGCTGGGCCGGGCCTTCGACGACGACCCGGTGTCGCGGTTCACCTTTTCCGGTGACCTCCGGCGCCGACGTGGGCTTCGGTCCTTCTTCCGTGCCCAGATCCTGCACCAGTACCTGCCCTACGGCCAGGTGTTCACCACCGATGACTTGGGCGGGGCTGCCGTATGGGGCCCGCCGAACCGGCCCCGGCAGGGATATCGCGAGCTCCTTCAGCTGCTGCCGACGCTTCCCTACATCGTGGGCAAGCACATGATGAAGACCCTCCAGCTACTGGCGGCCGTCGACGCGCTCCATCCCAAGGAGCCGCACTGGTACCTGGCCACGCTGGGAACCGAACCGGCCCGACAAGGACAGGGAATCGGCTCTGCTCTGCTGGCCTCGACCCTGGCCCAGGTGGACCGGGAAGGCATGCCCGCCTACCTCGAGTCGTCCAAGGAGCGGAACGTCCCGCTGTACGCCCGGTACGGGTTCGAGGTCATCGATGAGTTCCACGGACCGGGCCAGGCGCCCACCCTCTGGCGGATGTGGCGTGAACCCCGACCTCCCGAGGGCGATCAGAGCTTCTGAGCGTAGGTGCTGCGGACTCCCGGGAAGGCGTTGTCCAGCCCGCTGTCCAGACCGACCGGGTTCCTGTCGATGCCCATGCCATAGCGCATCTGCGCCGTGGTCGCCTGATCGATGAGCGGTCGCGCCGTGGTGGGGAAGACGTCAGGCGGGTAGCAGCCGTCGGGCACGTTGGTGGCCCAGGCCTGTAGTCCCTCGTTGGCAGTGGTGACGTGTTTCAGAAAGTCGCTCAGTCGTTTGCCGTTGGCGCCGACAGTGCACACGTCATCGAAGACGTTGTGGCCGGCGTCCTTGATGACGATCACCCGCTTGGGTGTGGGCAGCGCTTTGTAGAGCTGGTTCACATCGGTGGGCGGAACGACCGCATCGGCGCTTCCGTACATGATCAATCCGGGCTTGTGGGTGGACGGAGGCGTGCCCGGTGCGGGGGCCATGGCCACGTAGGTGCGGATGGCCGGACTGTCGGCCATGGTCACGGCGGTGCCGCCTCCTGACGAGTGACCCAGGACCCCAACCTTGGAGAAGTCCAGGGGAGCGGTGAGTGGGGAACCGGGTTTGGCCGCTTGTTGGTGGAGGTAGTGCAGCGTGTTGTCGAGGTCGTCGATATCGCTGTCGGTCGGTGCCGCTGCCTCGGCGGACGGGTCGGTGGGGTCAGCCAGGACGGTGGCCAGATCCCGGGACCGGTGGTCCGGGGCGGCTACGACGAAACCCCACTGGGCCAGGTGCTCGGTCAGGAAGCTCGACTGCTCGGGGTACGAGGCCGACCCATGGCTGAACAACACGATGGGGAAGGCGCCGTTGGGGTCACCGCTGGGCGCGGTGTCAGTGGCCATGGGTGCGTTCAGGTACGAGTCGGTCTGCATCGCGTCGGGCATGCCGGTCAAGGCGGGCGACGTGGCCTCTGCGTCGGTCAGCCAATCGCGGAGGTGGTACGTGTAGGGAACCAGGCCCTGTACTGTCGGCTTGTCCACCGGGTACCACAGCTGGACGGGGTCGCCATTGGCCAGGACCACCCGGGCTGTCCCCGCCGCGTAGGGCCCGGGTTGGGCAAAGCGGGTATCGGCCGCGGAGCTCGCCGTCGGTCCCCCAGCGCCGCTCCCGGCGGTTCCCGACGAACAAGCGGTGGCCACCAGAGCCAGGGTGACGGCGGCCATCCCGATGCTCGTGGCCCTAAGCCCTCGTTCCGTCCCTCGAGTGCTGGGGACTGAGGGCGTGCCATGAGCCGGTCGCCGGCGGCGTCGCCACCGGACCCGCCATCGATCGTCCATGGCCCGACGTCAGCTCGTCCGTCCGGGCCGCGCCGGCCTGTCGATGAGGTGGAGTCCGTCGGGGAGGTCGGTCGGATCCGAGACCACCGCCTCCAGCAACTCCAGCAGGGCCCGGGTGGGGGCGGAGGGGAGCCCTCGGCTCCGCTGGGCCACGCCCACCCGGCGCCGGGGCAATCCGACCACCGGCACCGGCCGGAACTGGGGTCGGAGGAACCGGGGAATGGCGGTGGCGGGGAGAATGGACGGTCCATAGCCCTCGAAGGTCAACGAGGCGATGAGGCGCAGGCCGTCGATCTCGCCCGATGGGACCAACGTGATTCCCGCCGGCTTGGTGGCGGCGTCGAGCTCGTCGCGCATGGCCGTGCCCGGCAGGGGGAGGAGCAGTTCGAGATCGGCCAGCTCGGCCAGCTGCACCGGGGTCTCCCGAAGGGCTAGGGGATGGTCTTGCGGAACCACCAGGACCAGGTCCTCTTCGAACAGGATCTTGGCCACCAGGTCCTTGCCCGGCACGGGCAGGTTCAAGATGGCCAGGTCCAACAGGCCATTGGCCAGCTGAGGCTCGAGGCCGGTGGTGATGCCCTCGATGACCACCAGCCGTAGCTTGGGATGGTGTTTCCGGGCCGCCTCCATAACCTGGGGGACCAGCCAGCGGGCCGTGGTCCCGATCATGCCCACGCGAACCGAGCCCGCCACCTCGTCCTTGCAGGCGGCGACGTCGGAGACCAGGGCCTCCAGCTCGGAGAGCACCCGCCGGGCGCGGGCCACCACCACCCGGCCCTCTTCGGTGAGGTGCCCGTTGGCCCGGTCGACCAGGGGCGCACCGAGCTCTTGTTCGAGCCGGGCCACGTGAGCGGATATGTTCGACTGCACCGTCCCGAGGTGATCGGCGGCGGCGGAGAACGTCCGGTGATCGTCAATAGCGACTAGTGCTTGCAAGTGGCGTACTTCCATCACTCCATACGATAGGCGATATCTACAAAAACTGTTTGACAGATGTCGGGAGATCCTGCACAATGGATCTCAGACCACAGGGATCAGGAACCCCCCTCCGTTCCTTGTCGTGTCAGAGTGAAGGGATCGCCCTCCCCCCCGGCGGTCCCTTCACCGCGTCCGGGGTCAATTTCGTGCTTTGGTCCGTCCCCGGTCTGCTGGGCTCCGGCTCTGGTCGGGTGGGCTCTGCCACCCCGCACAATCGGGCTCCGGATCCCCCCCGTTGCTTCTGGTCCGCTGGTCTCCGTCGGCCTCAGCAGCGATAGCGTATGACCATGGCCCCGGCACACTCGGCGGTGTTCGTCGACCTCGACCGGACCCTCCTACGCACCGCCAGCGGGCCAGTGCTGCAAGCGGCGCTGATGGCTGAGGGGGTCCTCACGCCTGGGCGGGGAGTGCCCGGCGACTTCCTGCTCTATGCCTTCTACGATCGCTTCGGTGAGACGGTGCCGTTCATCGCCCTGGCCCGGGCTGCGGCCCGCATCATGCGGGGCCGGTCGGCAGAGGAGACCCGGCGGGCGGGGAAGGCCGCGACCGCACTGTTGATCGACCTGGTCCAGCCCTACGCGCTCGAGGCCCTGGCCGAGCATCGTCGGGCCGGCCGTCGCCTGGTCCTGGCCACGACCACGCCGATCGACCTCATCGACCCGCTGGCCGTTGCCCTGGGGTTCGACGCCGTGGTGGCCACCAAGTACCAGATCGTCGACGGGCTCTACACCGGTCGGCTCGATGGCGGATTCGTCTGGGGGGCCGGAAAGCGGGCGGCGGTGCGGCGGTGGGCCTCGGAGCAGGACATCGATCTGGCCTCGAGCCATGCCTATTCCGACAGCCTGTTCGATGTGCCATTGCTGAGCATGGTCGGGCACCCTCACGCCTTGAATGCCGATCCTCGATTGGCGGCGGTTGCCGTGGCTCGACGATGGCCGTTGGAGTACTGGGATCGGGCCCCCGGCGTCCCGTCCATCCTGGGACTGGAGCCATATCACCTCATACGGCCCTTCGTCCGGACCGAGACCTTCCCGTACGCACGCTTCGACATCACCGGCGTGGACCATGTGCCCCCCAGCGGACCAGTCCTCCTGGCTTCGAACCACCGCAGCTACTTCGACGTCGCCGCTCTGGCCATCGTGGCGGCCCGGAGCGGCCGCCCCGTTCGCTTCATGGGCAAACAGGAGTTGTTCGACGCGCCGGTGATCGGGCGGATCGCCCGAGCCCTGGGCGGTATCCCCGTCAACCGCGACGCGCACTCCGGGGCCCCGATGCGCGAGGCGGCTGCCGCCCTGCGAGCGGGCGAGGTGGTCCTGGTGCTGCCCCAGGGGACCATCCCCCGGGGTGAGGCCTTCTTCGATCCGGTGCTGCGGGGTAAAACCGGCGTGGCCCGTCTGGCCGCCGAGACCGGAGCGGCGGTGTTGCCGGTCGGTCTTTGGGGAACAGAGCAGGTGTGGCCTCGCTCGTCGTCTATCCCGAACATGACGACGGTGCTCCGGCCACCGATGGTCACTGTCAGGGTCGGTACGCCCGTGTCGCTGGGCGGCGAGGACGCAGTGGCCGATACGCAGACGGTGATGGCTGCCATCGTCGACCTCCTGCCCGATGAGGCCCGCAAGGAGCACACGCCTACGGCGGACGAATTGAGCCGGACCAGACCCAAGCAGTGACTATCTCGAAGTCCTCCTCGTCGCTACCGGCTGCTGACCTGACCCTGCGCGCAGCCACGGCGATTCGGACGGCGTCGACCATCAACGGCCTGTCCCGGCTGTTCGGTCGCGGCAGCGGCACGGTGATCGGCGGGCGGGCCGGACTGGCCATGGATCCCCACTTGCTGTCGACGCTGGCCCAGGGTCGACAAGTCGCGTTGGTGAGCGGGACCAACGGCAAGACGACCACCACCCGCCTCCTGGTTGCGGCGGTGAGCGCCGGAGGCCTGTCGGTGGCCACCAACACCACCGGGTCGAACATGCCACCGGGGCACGTGGCCGCCCTGATCGGCACCGAGCCCACCGCTGCCGCGGTGCTCGAGGTGGACGAGAGCTATCTGGGGCAGCTCATCGACGACACCCGGCCGGCAGTGGTCCTGCTGCTCAACCTGTCCCGGGACCAGCTCGACCGTATCGCCGAGGTGCGGATCCTGGCCGATCGCTGGCGCCAGGCCCTCGTCGGCCTGGACGAGGACGCTCCCACCCAGGTGGTGGCCAACGCCGACGATCCCATGGTGGCCTGGGCCGCCACCTCGGCACGCAATGTGCACTGGGTGGGCGCCGGGCAGGTCTGGCGCGAGGACGCGGTGGGCTGTCCCTCCTGCGGGGGCCGGATCAACTTCGACGAGTCCGGCGGCTGGGCGTGCGACACGTGTGAGTTCCGCAGACCCACGTGCCGCGCCTGGTTGGAGGGCACCGAGCTCGTCCTGGCCGACGGCTCGCGGCACGCGGTGGCATTGGGAGTGCCCGGGCAGTTCAACCGGGCCAACGCGGCGATGGTGGTCACCGCGTTGGCCTGCATGGATGATCGCTGGGACGGGAGTCAGGGGCGCACGGTTGACGATGCGCTGGCCGCCATGGCCACGGTCGAGGAAGTGGCCGGTCGTTTCTCCACCGTGGTCAGAGGTGGCGTCGACGTGCGCCTGCTCCTGGCCAAGAACCCGGCCGGGTGGACGGCACTGTTCGACCTGCTCGACGAGTCGGGCGGTGCGGCGCTCCCCACCGTCCTCTCGGTCAATGCGCGCATCGCCGACGGCCTGGACACCAGCTGGTTGTGGGACGTCCCTTTCGAGCGGCTCCGCGGGCGAACGGTGGTGGCCACCGGCGAACGGTGTCGGGACCTCGCCGTGCGGCTCCGGTACGCCGAGGTCGCCCACACCGTGGTGCCCGATCCTGTCGCCGCCCTGGACGTGGCTATCCAGGGCACGAACGGCAGCGAGGTGGAGTTCGTGGGCAACTACACGGCATTCGCCGTGCTGCGGGGCCGGCTTTGAGCGCCCCCGCCTCGCCGCTGACCGTGGTGGTGGTGTTCCCCGACCTCCTCGGCACCTACGGCGATGGCGGCAACGGGCTGGTGCTGGCCCGGAGAGCGGCGTGGCGCGGCATCGACGTGGAACTGGTCGAGGCGACATCGGACCGACCCATTCCCTCGGGTGACATCTACTGCCTGGGTGGGGGCGAGGACGGCCCTCAGGTCCGGGCATCGAGGACGCTCATCGCCGACGGGACAGTGGGTCGGGCGGTGGACGACGGCGCCGTCGTGCTCGGCGTGTGCGCCGGCTTCCAGCTGCTCGGCCGCTCGTTCCCCGACGCTGGTGGGATGGCGCATGACGGTCTGGGGCTCCTCGACGTGACCACCAGGAAGGGAACCGATCTCCGGGCCGTCGGGGAGCTGGTGGCCGAACCGACCACCGACGCCCCGATCTGTGCCGACGGGACGGCGCTGCCCTCGCTGATCGGGTTCGAGAACCACGGTGGGGTCACTTCCATCGGCCCTGAGGCCGTGCCCCTGGCCCGAGTCGTGCACGGCATTGGGAACGGGGACGGGAACCGCTGGGAGGGTGCCTGGTCGAACCGGGTGGTGGGAACCTACCTGCACGGCCCGGTCCTGCCCCGGAATCCGGTGCTGGCCGATCTCTTGCTGGGCTGGGCCACGGGGGCCGACGGTCCTCTCGACCGGCTGGAGGACATCGAGGAGCAGATCCTCCGGGCCGAGCGGACCGCGGCCGCCCCGAGCGCGTCGGGCGGCCCGCCTCGCGGGTTACGTCGCCGACTGTTCAGCGCCCGTCGCTGATCCTGTTCGCCGGGTCAATCCCGGCGTGGCCGCTGGCCGGTCGGGTCCCGTTTACCGGGTGTGGAGGGGCCACTCGCTGTCATCAGGACCTGTGCTGAACGCGCCCTCCCGCGGGGGAAGGGCCCACGAGCGACGCCACGGGGCGACCGACGGTCCTTGCAGGGCCGGCGTGGTGCCGGCGGCTGCCTGCTTCCTGGCCGTCCACCAGTCGCTCGACACCTCGTCGGCCAGCGCCGCCACCGCGGCCTCGATCCGGGTGCCGAACTTGCGGGCGTCCTCGCCCTCGTCGGGTTGCAGCAGCGATCCGAACAGCACGGTCGTCGGGGTGCGGCGCAGTCCGCCCCCGCCCTTGGGCAGGATGTGCCGGGTGCCCTCCAGATGGACGGGGACCACCGGCCGGCCGGTGCGGGCGGCCAGGTATGCGGCACCGCCCCGGAACGTCTGCCCCCACCCGTCCGGTGAGCGTCCGCCCTCGGGGAAGATCACCAGGTTCCAGTCGTCGGCCAGGAGCTCGGCGGCCAGGGCGGCGGAGCGCCTGTTCACCTTGGCCCGCTCGATGGGGATGGCGGCCAGCGAGAAGGCCCACAGGTCGGCCTTCCAGCGGCGGTCGAAGAAGTAATCGGCTGCTGCCGCCACCACCGTGCGGTGGCGGAACCGGACGGGGAGCGACGACAGCAGCAGGGCGGTGTCGACGTGACTGGCGTGGTTGGCGGCGAAGATGACCGGGGATTCGACATCATTGAGGTACTCGGCCCCGCGGATGTCCGGCGAGGCGATCACCTTGGTCAGAGGGCGGGTGACGTTGTCGAGGAGCATGGCTCGGGCCAGTCGGACCGGGTACTTCCGGGACCAGGCGGTGTCGTAGTCGGCCCCGAGGTGGTGTCTGGGGGCGGGACGAGGGATGCTCTCGGGCCAGCTGGGCGGGGCCAGCGGGAACCGG
Organism: uncultured Acidimicrobiaceae bacterium; assembly: GCA_963781305.1. GTDB lineage: Bacteria > Actinomycetota > Acidimicrobiia > Acidimicrobiales > RAAP-2 > DASXMT01. Next base: position 242,727 of record CAWAFL010000001.1, on the reverse strand, counting down.
GCCCGTCCGGCCCGGGATGCGATGCCCGAGGGGGCGAAGCGCTGCACCGTCCGTCCGGCCATGCCCCGCAGGCCGGTGCCCAGGGCGGCGTCGGCCTGGACGGCGCGCCGCGGACGCAACGACGAGCTCGACGATCTCGACGTGCTCGACGGGCTCACTGCACGTCGGCCATGAGGATGGGGGGCGCATGCAGATGGGTCAGCGTCGGCGAGGGGCCCACCACGTCCTTGGCCATCTCGAGCGCATCGGTCAGGGTGGAAGCCACGCGGAACCCGAGGCGGTGCACGGCGGCGGGGTCCCCGCCCACGATGATCACTGCGCCCACGTGTTGCAGGGCGTGGGCGCACCAGTACCACATGTAGAACGGGTGCACCCCGTGGTAGGCGTGCCCGGTCCGGTAGAGATGGATGTACCAGGGGTCGGTGGCGAAGCTCTCCTCGTATCCCTTGGCCACCTCGACGGGGTCGGTGGTCTCGCTGAGCACCTGTTCGAAGAAGTCGATGTAGCTGGGGTGGTGAACGGGGTTGAACTCCCAAGCCGTGGGGTGGCTCATGATCACCACGCCGCCCTCGCGCACCAGTGGCTTCCCGCGATACAGGTTGAAGAAGTAGCCGAGCCCGAGGCAGGCCACCAGGATGGGGTTGAGGACCGAGTTGACGTTGTACGGGCTGATGTAGGGGAGCCCCATGGTCAAGATGTCCGTCTGCCCCTCCACCGCGACACCCTGTTGCTTCCACACGTTCTCGGTGGCGACGGCGTGGACGGCCTCCACCTCGCCTGCCTGCACCGACGTCATGCGATGGGGGGCCTTGATCGAGTGGAAGATCTGGCGGGACACCTTGGCCGGCGTGCGATCGAGGGCCTTGGACGCGGCCACGTACCCGATCCGGTCCCGGGCGTTCCATTCCCATTCGCGCTTTTGCAGGAAGCCGAACTGGGAGGGGAAGGTGTTGGTGTTCAGCGTGGTCTCGATCTGGAAGATGGTGACGCCGCTGTCGGCGATGAGCTTGCCCATGCGCCAGTTGGAGGAGTGGAGCTCCGAGCGGTGCTGGTCCATGAACGACCGGCTGTGCTGCATGGTCTGCGGGTTGTGATGGTGGCGCAGGCTCTTGTAGCTGGCCAGCCCGGTGGCCACGCTCTTATGGCCGCCGTCCATGGCCACCAGGTTGATGTTCACGTAGACGAGGAGGTCGCTCTCGGCTGCCCGCCTGTTGATCTCGACGTCCTCCCCCTGATCGGTCAGGCCCAGATGGACCAGGGCCGACGGATCCTCGGCGTCGTGCTGGGTCAGGAGCCCGTTGGGAGCGAAGGCGTCATAGATCCGGTCGCCCAGGGCATGGCGCAGCTCGGCCTCGGTCATGCGGCGGTGGAGGGCCAGGGCCACGATGAGCTCGACATCGTCCACTCCGGCCTCGGCGGCCAGATCGAGGACCTGCTCGATCACCAGCTGCCGGTTGTCGGGGCGCTCCATGGGCGGGAGCGGCAGCGAGATGTCGTCGAAGGCGATGGTCAACCGCATGCCCGGAAACAGCAGGGCGGGCAGCGGGTCCCGATCGCCCAGGGGGTTGAGCAGCGCATGGCGGATGGCAAGGGAGGGATCGGTCAACGGGTCGAGGGGTTCGGGCGCGTAGATCACCCGGCTGCCCTCGGGCAGGCGCTCCAAGCGGAACCGCTCGCCGTGCCAAAAGAGGGTGGGCGGGGTGGACCGATCGACGTCGAGCACGAAGCCTGGCCTGGGGCTCATTGCGAGCGTCCTTTCCGATTGCGAAGGTCGAAGGCCACTTTGACCGCGCCGCGACGACCGGCGGCGCCGGCGTGGGCCACCGCCTCCTCGTAGCGGTCGAGTGGATACGAGGCAGAAACGAGGGAACCGAGCCCGGCCGCGCCGACGACGTCCATGGCCACGGCGAAGGTGCGGCGAGGAGGGGTGGTGGCGTCCTGGTCCGGGGCGGTGTCCCTGTCGGCGGCGGCTGAGCTCATGCTCTCGACCCCATAGGCGTAGGCACCGACCAGCTGGATCTCCCGGTGCCAGAGGGGCGCCAGGTCGACGTGCAGCTTGCCGGGCATCCCGACCAGCACGACCCGGCCCCGTGGCCTGACCATGGCCATGGATTGGGTCAGCGACTCGGCCGATCCGACGCAGTCGAAGACCACATCGGCGCCGCCGGTCAATCGCCCTCCGAGGACCAGCGACCCGGACGCCCGGCGCACGGCCCGGGGGAGCTGGTCGGGAGGGACCACCGTGTCGGCCCCCAGCTTCTCGGCCACGCTGCGCTGGTGGGAGTACTTGGCCCCGACGAGGATGGTGCACGGGGTTGTCGGGCGTACCACCTGGTGCAGCGCAGCCACGGTGGCCAACCCCAACGTGCCCGCCCCGAGCACGGCCACGGTATCCCCGGGGGTGATCGAGCCGCCCAGGGCGGCGTGCACGGCGCAGGCGGTGGGCTCGATCAGAACGGCGTCTTCGTCGGTGAACGAGTCCGGCACGGTATAGAGCTGTCCGGCGTGGGCCACGAGGCCTGCGGTCGACCAGCCCCCGCCGGTGTCGGCACAGAAGCCGGTCTGGAGGCCGGGGGAGAGATCGCCGAGGGCCAGGTTCCCGCACAGGCCGGTGTGTCCGGCGGCGCAAGCCGGGCAATGGGGTTCGATATTCCGGGGAGCGCAACCCAGTACCGGCTCGATCACCACCCGGGTGCCGACCGGGAGGATGGCCCCGGTGTGGTCGACGCCACCGTCCTCCAGGATCCCGACCACCTCGTGTCCGGGTACGAACGGGAAGCTGACGATGTCCTCGAAATAGCGGGAGCTCCGGCCGTCCAGGGTGGCGAGATCGGAACCGCAGATCCCGGACAGCACGGGACGAAGTCGGTACCACCCCTCGCCAGGGAGCTCGGGGGGATCCACGTCGAGGAGCTGCAGCGGGCCGATGGCCGCCCCTCGGCCGGAGCCGAATACCGACGCGACCCGCGACGCGGCGAAGCGAGGGAGGTTGCGCTCGAAGACCAGCGCCTTCACCGGGAATGTCCCTCGGTCGAACCCGGGGTCAGATCGACCGGACCGAGAGCCCGACGGCGCGCACCGGTGAGGGCCGCCTGGCTGACCCGGCTTCCCCGGCGGAGCGATCGCGGCGTATCGAGCGGGCCCAGTGGGAGCAATGGACGGGCGCCGCCGCGGCTCTTGGACCAGTGCTCGACGTGCCAACCGCGGCGACGGGCGATGGCGGCCAGTTTGGCCTCGGGGTTGACGGCGACAGGGAAGCCCACCACGTCGAGCATGGGAAGGTCGCTGGCCGAGTCGGCGTAGGCGATTGACTCCTCCAGCCGGAGCCCCTCCGCCTGGGCGTACTCGGCGAGCACCAGGGCTCGGGCCTCGCCGATGGGGGGGAGGTCCTCCATCCGCCCGGTGAACCGGCCGTCCTGCTCGCTCAGGTGGGCGCAGATGATCTCGTCGAAGAGGGGCCGCAGGGGCTCCACGATGAGGTCCAGGGCGCCGGTGATCAAGATGGTGCGGTGGCCGAGGGCACGGTGCTGGCGCAGGCGGGCAAAGCCGGCCGGAAAGGATTTGGCCAGCAGGAGGTCGTGGAAGAGGTCCCAGGCGTCGGCGCGCAGCCTCTCGACCGGCGCACCCTCGTAGCGGCGGTAGAAGGACCGGAGGAAGTCGCCTCGATCCCGGCGGTCCAGGGCGAGGAGGCCGGGAGCCCCCTGCACCAGTTCGGCCACGAAGGTGACCCGTTGGGCGGCGGGCAGATGCCGTGAGGCCAACCAGGCGTAGGAGTCGACCACGTTGGAGGCGATGAGGGTGTTCTCCAGGTCGAAGGCGGCCAGGTGCCGGTCGGGGGAGAGGATGGCCTTCCTCAGCCGGTCACCGCGGGCCGGTTGGGTCGACTTTTCCGGCGTCGTGCGCACCCGGGCGTGCTCGACCACCGACGGGAGATGGATGTCGTGGACGTACCGATCCCAATCGATCTCGCCCGGATCGAAACAGAACAGCGCCCGCTCGTCGGGGTCGATCCGATCCCACAGCTCGAGCAGGCGGTCGACGCGATAGCGCGCCTCGGTCTCGGCGTAAGCGCCGTAGAGCTCCACGTAGCCGAGCGCCCGGTCGGCCAGGAGGTGCTTCTCCTCCAACGCCGCCATCCATGCGGCCTGGCGCCCGCGTACCGGCAGCGTTCCCACGATGCGCTCGGCCGCCTCCATCGCCTTCCCAGCCCGCTGCAGCTGCCGTTGCACCCGCCCTCGACCGGGGAACGACCATGCGGGCACCACGATGGGCTGGCCGTCGGAGTCGTAGACGGGATGGTCGGTGAACCACGATTGGACCAGCTCGACCAGGCGGCCGTAGCGGAAGGGATTCCGGACGCCCGAGGCCGCGTGGTAGACCGAGGGGCCGTCGTCACTGGGTCCGTCGGCGGCAACGGCGATGATGGTCGCCACCACCAGATCCACCGGGATGACGTCGATGACCCCTTCGGGCACACCCGGGAACTCCTTGAGCAAGCCCCGGGCGTAGGACACGATGATCGGCTCGGCCATGCGAAAGCCCCGGATCCAGCCGGGGACCGGCTCGGCCAGGGCCGACTCGATGATCGACGGTCGGACGATGGTGTAGGGGAGGACGCCGGCATATTGGGCGGTCAGCGCCCGCTCGCCCAGTGACTTCGTGTAGGCGTAGGCGTCAGGCCAGCCCAATGCCGCCGCTCGAGCCTTCCCGGCGTCGACCAGTTGCTTTCGCACCCAGTCCTCCCGGAGGCGCTCCGCCCGCTCGGCCAGCAGATGAATGCCTGCGCCCCCCAGTTCGCCGCGGGCCGCCTTGGCGAAGGAGGCCAGCCGTTTCGGCTGACGGGACTCGGCATCGGCATCGCTGCGCAGTCGCCGGGCGGCGGTGACCTCACCCCGCCAGTCCACGTCCAGGCTGTAGGGGTTGTCCTCGAGGAGTTGCTCGGGGGCCTCGCCCTGATGGGTTCCGGCCACGTAGGCGGTGGAGACAGGGATGAAGTGAGCTGGTCCCACCCGCCCGTCTTCGGCGGCGTCGGCTCGGGCCTGGACCACGGCGGCCGCCACTCGCGACGGCCCCAGCAGGTTCACCTCCACGGCCGAGTCGAGGGGCGAGTCGAAGCTCACCGTGGCCGCCGAGTGGATGACGATGTCGCAGATGGACAGCACCTGGCGGGCGTCGTCGTCCAGCCCCAGGCCGTCGGTCCCCACATCGCCGGCCACCGCGGTCACCCGAGACGCCACCTCATCGGCGAACCGGTCGCCGTGCAGTTCCCGAAGGCGGTCGAAGCAGTCGTTCTTCAGGATCTCGCGGCTGGCCCGCTGCATTGCGCTCGAGCGCCGACCGGGACGGATCAGAAGCACGACCTGGCTGTCGGGAATGGTGCGCAGCAGCCGTTCGACCAGGGCCGTTCCCAGGAAACCGGTGGCACCGGTGACAAAGAATCGCTTGCCGGCGAGGGCGTCACGGACGCGGGTCACCGGATCTGTCTACCATATGGTAAGTGACCGAGTCGAGGACTCCACAGACGAGAGCGGCATCCCCCGAGGGGTCCATGGGCTCCACGGGCACCACGGCCGCGTCGGACAGCAGACGCCGGCGGGGCCCCCGCCCGGTCCCGGAGCGCCCCGGGGCCACGACGCCCAGCACGTCCGAGCGGATTCTCGACGCCGCCCTGGTGTCGTTCGGCGATCGTGGTTACGAGCCCACCTCCCTCGATGCCCTGGCCGCAGGCCTCGAGGTCCGCAAGCAGACCATTCTCTATTGGTACCCCTCCAAAGAGGCGTTGCTCGAGGCGGTCATCGACCGGAGCGCGGCCGAGCTCTCGGAGGCGCTCGAGGCCTCGCTGGCCTCGGCCGGGACCGGTTGGGGGAGGGTGGAGGCGGTGGTCCGCTCGGTGTTCCGCCTGGCCGTCCGGCGCCCGGAGCTGTTGGGGCTGGTGCGGGAGATGGGTCGGCTGGGAGCTCCGGCGGCGACCAGGTTCATCGGTGCCCTCGAGCCGTTGGTGGAGCGGGCGGCGATCTTCTTGGGATCGGAGATGGATGCCGGGCACATGCGGCGCCACGAGCCGAGGTTGCTCCTGTTGGCCATCTATTCATCGGTGATCGGCATGATCACCGAGGTCGACGTGCTCCGAGCCATGGGCGAGGAGCCGACGGCCCGATCCCTGGTCAAGCGGCGCACCGAAATCCTCGAGTTCCTCCGGTCGGCCCTGGTCACCGACACGGCCTGAGTTGCCGCTGGCCTACTGCTGAACAGGGCCCTTCCTGAACCGCCCGCTGCCAGTGCCAAACAGCCCGCAGCCTGAACCGGACAGTGCGGCCTCAGTCGTTCTGGTACGGCCCCGTTCCGGACAATGCGGACCGGACAGTGCGGACCGGACAATGCGGCCTCAGTCGTTCTTGGTTGTGGTCTTCTTGGCCGTCGTCTTCTTGGGTCGCCGGGCCGGAGGAGCCGGTTTGGGCTTCGGCGGGGGACGCGGCGGCGTATAGCGCTTGTTGGCCTCGGGGCGCTTGGGTCCGGTACCGCTCCCCGCTTTAGCCTTGCTCGAGCCCGACGCTCGGCCGCTCCCGCCCCTGGTCTTGGCCGAGCGTGGATTCGCCGCCCGTTCGGCCCGGAGCTCCTGGGTCCGCTGACGCTGGATCCGGCTGGACCGATACAGCAGCCAGAAGGCGAGGGCCCAGAAGGGTAGGGCCAAGACGAAGCTGTTGGTGGAAAAGCCGGCGCCGGCGAAGAAGACCAGGAACCCGACCAGCGCCCGCCGACCGACCAGGGTGGCGATGACGAGGAGGGCGCCAGCCACCAGGCCGACCAGCAGCATGGTCTGAGGAGTGAGCTCGCCCTTGGCCAACCGGAAGTTCTTGTTGCTCGTCTCTGACACGTAGATGGCGATGCCGAAACCCACAGCGACAACAGCGGCGGCGAACGAGAACAGCCGCTCCCGGTCGTTCAGCATGTAGATGGCGCGCTTGGCGTCACGATCAGAAAGGGGACCGCCGTCCGTCGAACGAGGCCGGCCCGTAAGCCGCTGCGTGCTGGACCGAATCCACTCCAGGGCACCCGAGACGCGGGTAGGTGCCTGGGGCTCCTCGTCGAACTCGTCGTATTCGTAGTCGTCGTCCGGGTAGTCGTCCGGGTCGAAGTCCGACTCTTCGTCCTTGCTCATCGATTGCAGGCTACCGGGCGGGGGAGTGGCTCTCCGTCGGGCCCGGGGCCGGTTGTCGGTCCCGACGCCCGGCGGTACGGTCCGGAGATGGACTTCAGAACCGAGTCGGTGTCCGAGTTGGCTGATCAGGTCCGGAAGGGGGATCGGTCGGCCCGCGACCTGGTGACCCACGCCCTGGAACGGATTGAGACCGACAACCCACGGGTGAACGCCTTCGTGGCCGTGGACGGTGAACGGGCCCTGGCCGCCGCGGCGGCCATCGATGAGCGGGTGGCCGCGGGCTACGACCCGGGACCGCTGGCCGGGATCCCGATCGGGGTGAAGGACCTCGATGACGCGGCGGGGTTCGTGACCACCCAGGGCTCGGCCCTGTTGGCCGAGGCCGACCCGTCCCGGGTCGACTCACCGCTGGTGGCCCGGCTTACCGCAGCCGGGTGCGTGGTGGTGGGAAAGACGAACACACCCGAACTGGGCTGGAAGCCCGACACCGACAACGCGCTCTTCGGACCCACGCTCAACCCGTGGAGCCTGGAGCACACCCCGGGCGGATCCTCGGGCGGAAGTGCAGCAGCAATCGCTGCGGGCATGGTGCCGCTGGCCACCGGCTCCGACGGGGGAGGTTCGATCCGGATCCCGGCGGCGTGTTGTGGGCTCTCGGGGATGAAGGCGTCGCTCGGCCGGGTACCCATGGGTGGTGAGCAGGCGCCGGCGTGGCCATACCTGTCGACCAAGGGCCCAATGGCGCGCCGCATGGCCGATGTGGTGGCGGCGCTGGAGGTGGCGGTCGGCCCCGATCCGAGTGATCTCAACTCGCTTCCTCGTGCGGAGGCGTCCTGGACGGCGGCCATCCAGAAGCCCCAGCTGCCTTCTCGGGTGGCTTGGTCACCGACGTTGGGTTACGGCGAGGTCGACGCGGAGGTGCTGGCCATCTGCCAGCTGGCCGTTGACAAGATGGCGTCGATGGGCACGGAGGTGGTGGAGGTCGACACCGTTTTCGACGAGGATCCCGTTGATGACTGGGTCGCGCTGACCGGGGCCTACAACCTCCGGACGATCGAGTCCCTGCCCGACGGGCCAGGACGCGGTCGCATCGATCCCGTCCTCAAGATGATCATCGACGGCGCCCGGTCCCTCAGCGCCTTGGACATCCTCGGGGCCGAGGACCGTTGCCACCAGCTCAACCTCCGGTTGGTCGAGTTGTTCCACGAGGTACGACTGCTGATCACCCCGACGACGGCGGCGGCTCCTCCACCGCGATCGTTGGAGGGAATGGGCATGATCAACGGAACGCCCACGCTCAATTGGGTGAAGTTCACCTACCCCTTCAATATGACCCGTTCGCCGGCCGCCTCGATCTGCGCCGGGCTTACCGAAGCAGGATTGCCGGTTGGCCTGCAGCTGGTAGGGCCGCAGCATGGAGACCTCGTGGTTCTTCGCTCGGCCGCAGCATTGGAGGAGGCAATCGGGTTCGATCAGTTGGCTCCTCTGTGACGGCGGCAGCGTAAGACAACATCGGGCCAACAGCGGTGCCTGGCCCGACTACCATGACCCTTCTGCGTCTGGGCGGCCGATGGCCAGTCCAGCGACAAGGGCGTTTAGCTCAGTTGGTTAGAGCGCAGCCTTCACACGGCTGAGGTCGGAGGTTCGAGTCCTCTAGCGCCCACCAGGTCAGAGGGGGTTTTTAGCGGAAATCGGGGTGACACCGAAACCGGCGTGCGACCTACGTGCGACTTAGAATTGAAAACCGCCGTCCCCATGACGTCGGCGACCGCCCGGTCTGACTCGCTGGTCGTCCGTGCGTAAAAGTTCAAACTGGTGGTAATGCTGGCATGGCTCATGCGGGTCTGTAGCGTCTTCGGGTCAACCCCGCCCATGACCAAGCTGGTGGCTGCCAGGCGGCAGATCGTGATAGCCGAGACTCGGTGTGAATGCCGTCTAGCCCGGCCTTCTTGACGGCTGGCACCCAGACCGCGCCGACGCCAGTTCGACGCCCTAGCGAGTCCGCCCCGGTCGTCAGGGAACAGGAGACCGCTCTCGGGGATGTCGTGGGTCTCTAGGTGGTCCGGAGAACGTCCACGGGGGTGGCGGTGATGCTCAAGGTCCGGATGCCCGCCGATGTCTTCGGGCCTTGTTCCACCGACTCGCCTTGCTCGCCGCGGCTGATACCGGCGTCAACCCTGATGGTCCCGGCAGCCAGGTCGATACTGTCGGCACGGAGAGCGAACGCCTCACCCCATCGCAACCCGGTCACCGCACCCAGGTAGACAGCTGCCGACCACTTCTCGCCTACGGCATCCGCGAGCTTCCCGATGTCCTCGGATGATGGCCTCTTTACAATTGCCTTTGCGGCGTACCTCGAGGCTGCAGAGGTGCTACGAAGCATGGGCGACGACCAATCAAGGATGACGAAGGCTGAGGGTGACGTAGCGGCCGCCGCGGTAGCGCGTGCCAAGTATGCCAACTACGACGGTGCCATGGCTCTTGCGCGCCTAGTTGGTGCCTGAGCCACGTCTTCTGCCTAGGCGGTTTCGACAGAGGTCAAAAGGTCAGGCCGGTTCCCACCGCCACCCGTTGTTATCTTCGCAGACCATGGCCTCACCGTTCCCTGCCGTGCCACTGGCTCCATGGTCAGCGTCGGGACAGTACTCGCCCGCTGAGTAGCAGTTGCCGGAGCTGGTGGCGGGGCTGCAGGCAGCAGCGGGGGCAGCGGTCGGAGGCGTCGTCGTGGGCGGTAGGGTCGGTAGCGTCGAGTTCGGGGGAACGACCACGGATGGCTGAGTCGTTGTTGTGGTTGGTGCTGGACTCGAAGTCGCGGTGGTTGCCGACGAGAGCTTCGTCATGGCCTTGTTGGCCAGCGATTCAAAGTCGTTCACGTCGACGGACTCCACGTCGCCGTAGGACAAACCCACAACAGTCGATCCGCTGAGCGCCACAACCACATCTTCAGCGCCCGTGACTCCATCAAGGGTGAAGGAGAGAGCGTACGCCGCGCTTCTTTGACCCAGGGTTGGAAATGAGAGCGCGGCCAGGGTTGCCGTCACTGTGGTGCCGCTCGAATTCGTAATCTTGAACTGATGGCACTTGTCGAGCGACTTCTTCCAAGAGGTGTACCGATTAGCCCCTCCGGGAAGTAGAACCTCAGTGAATGTCGGCGCTCCTCCCGAATCCTCAAACGCAGCGGCGACTTTTCCGGGGGCGCCGTTGATCGCGGCCGTTACACATGAGGACGGGGGAGTGTCCGAATGAACGGACCAGCCGGGCGGCATTGCCGAGATGGTCAGGAGTTGGGGCTTGAGGTTCGGAGTCTTCCCGGCTCCCCAGGCTGGGGAGGCTGCGGTCAGTACGCTGACCAGTGCCAGTCCCGCTACGACCTCCGAGTACCGCCGAACACGCATCGTGACTTCCCCTCCACTGTTTGTGGCACGAAGCTACACCTTCGTGGTTGAACCAGGGGCTTGGCTGTTACCCGACGAACGGGTCGAAGTGCCCTGACCCGTAGCACGGGCAGCGGGAGCCGAAGCGCACGGGCCGGGGCACACGTAGTCATAGCACTACGCAGAGTGACCTGGAAAGCATCAACGCCGCCTGAATGTGGACGGGATACTCATCGCGTCGGGCTATGCCTTCGTCACCCTGAGTCTCGACGATGGGGCGAACCTGCGGGATGTACAAGACGCAGCCGGCCACGCAGACCCTCGGACCACCCGCCGGTACGATCGAGCTCGGCACAACCTCGATCGTCACCCGACTTTTGCCTTGGCGGGGTTGGTGGCGCAGAAATAAGAAGTAGGTGCCAAGACTCAGCCTTCGGCTGTCTAGGCCTTCAAGTCCACGAGATGAGGTTGCACATCCACCCTTTGAGGGGTCCGGCGATGGACTCTGTGGTTCCTTCCACAAGCCCAAGGAGCCCATCACCGTGACCCCAGCAGAGATCATCTACCAGCGACGCATTGCCGTGTTGGACCACGCCCAACAGACAGGAAATGTGACCGAGCCTGTGCCGTCTTCGGCATCTCGCGGACCCGCTACTACGAGTGGAAGAACGTCGCCGATCGCTACGGCCTCGAGGCACTCATGCCCAAATGGCGGCGCAACCCTCAGATGCCCGAAGCCACCCCCACCCACGTCGTCGAGGCCCTGTTGACCCTGGCCGTCCTCCAGCCCACCATCGGCTGTCGCCAGTACGCTGACCGACTCGGTGACCAGGGCTTCTCGATCGCCAAGTCGACGGTGCAAAAGCACCTGGTGTCTCACGGGTTGGGTAAGCGGGCCCAACGCCTGGCCAAGGCGGCGGCGATTGCGGCGGCAACGATCGGGCTGGTCGTGCCCGACGCCGAGCGCAAGGACGAGCCCTTCGGGTTCTGCCTGGCCAGTGGTGGTCCGGGCGAGCTCGTCTGCCTCGACAGCTTCTACATCGACAAGCTCAAGGGCGCGGGCAAGGTGTACCAGTTGACGGCCATCGACGTCTTCATCCGGTTCCGCGGTCACCGCCATCGTGCTCGGCACACCCAGCGGTGGCGTGAGGGGCCCGCTTCATCGCCCAGGCCCTGCGCCTCTATCGCCGTCACGGGGTGAGGGTCCGGGCAATCTTGACGGACAACGGGGGCGAATATGTAGCCGGCGCCTTCGTCGACGCCCTGGCCGCCAAGGGGTTGCGGCGCCACCGCATCCCGGACCGATCCCCCAACCACAATGCCGTCTGCGAACGGTTCCAAGGCACCATGCCCCAAGAGTGCTGGCGCCCGGCCTTTCATCGTCGTCACTTCACCTCGATCCGCCAGCTCCAGGCCGAAGCAGACGCCTGGCTCATCACCTACAACCATCGCCGGCGCAACCACAGCGACTACATGCGGGGACGTACCCTCACGAGATCCTCGACAATCACAAGAGAACCAAGACAGCATGACCCTGCTGGTTCCCCTCATGGGCGGGACCCCAGTCTTCGTTCGTGTGCGGCCGCATCGGACTGAAAGACCCACCTCGAGATGTTGGGAAGTGGCTCGACGCACGGGTCCCCGATGAGCTCGAGACCACCTGGGAGGCCCGGTACAACGTTGGCCCTACCGATCCCATCTCGGCGCTCAGGTTGACCGTGACGGCGATCGGGTCCTCCACCAGTACCGATGGGGATTGATCCCGAGCTGGGCGAAGGACCCCAAAGTCGGATCACGCAGCTTCAATGCCCGTGCCGACTCGGTTGCGACCAAGCCGTTGTTCCGCAACGCCTTCCAACGCCGACGCCTGCTCGTACCTGTCAGTGGCTTCTACGAGTGGCAGGCGGTTCCGGACCGAAAGGCTAAACAGCCTCACTGGTTCACTCGAGCGGACGAAAAGCCGGTCGTATTCGCTGGTCTATGGGAGTGGTGGCACTCTCCTGAAGACGAAGAGATCTACTCGGCCACGATTATCACGACCGACGCCGGTCCCGACATGGAGCAGATACACCACCGTCAGCCTGTGGTGCTCGAGTCCGAGACGTGGGAGCGATGGCTCGACCCAGCGGTGGATGCCGACGAAGAGTTGGAGGGGATGCTCCGTCCTGGGCCAGCCGGTGTCCTGCGGCATTGGCCAGTGGGTCAGAGTGTTGGGAATGTGCGGAACCAGGGTCGGCAACTCATTGACGCTGTGAATTCGCAATGAGGGTAATACCCCAACCTGCGAGCAAGAACCGGATCACCATCTCGGGACGGCCATCCTCGTCAGGCCGCCGACCGTCATCCCAAATCGTCAGCGGAAAATCAGGCCAAGATATGGTCGGAGACCGAATCAACTGGCGGTCGAGGTCCCGGCATGTCCGTACCGCAGGTCCATTGCCTCCACGTGCGCAGGATCAGAGTTCGCTGATTGACCCAGGGTCGATGCGGTTATCCCTTGCACCTGCCCGAAAGTTGGTGCTGTGTAAAAGTTGGTGCTGTGTCGATGACCGTGCGTCGTTCGGTGCCAGCATCCGGCGGCCAATGGTCCTGCTTTGAGGACCCGAAATGAGGGAGAGATTGACGCTGCACTCCCGCTTAGTCGGCCTGACTGTGTTGCTTCTGGTTTGGACTTGTGCAGCCAGCGCTTGTGGGAGTTCATCGAGCGGCGAAACCATCCCTCCGATTGATCCGGGTGCATCCGCTCTCGTCCCCTACTGCAATGGCCAGACCGTTGAGATCACCCAGCCACAGCACCATAGCCACCCGGCTCCCGCAGTGATCTATTTACACGGTGGTTCCTGGATTGAGGGTGACCAAGACAGCGGAGGATTCATCGTCCATCAAATCGGAGATGCGCTGAATCAGAAGGGGTTTCTTGTCGCGAGTGTGAACTATCGCCTGGGGCCCGACGAGCCGTGGCCAGCCCAGATCGTCGACGCCAAATGTGCAGTTCGATTTCTGCGGGCCAATGCCAGTGCGTTGCATATCGACCCAAAGGCCATTGGCGTTTGGGGCCACAGCGCTGGGGGCCATCTGGCAAGCCTTCTCGGTACTGCAGGACCCGATGCGGGATGGGACATCGGTCCGTATCTCAGCCAATCAAGCTCGGTCAAGGCAGTGGCCGACTTCGCCGGACCATCGAACCTCGTCACGCTCGAAGGGGAGGGCGCCCCCGGCGTCGTCCACGATAACTTCGTGTCACTCCTGGGACCAGTCCCAGCGGAGCAAGTTCCAGCTGAGCTTAAGGCGGCCAGTCCGGTAACCCACGTGTCCAAAAATGACCCGCCTTTTCTCATCATCCATGGAGACATGGACCCGATCGTGCCCCTGGCTCAGTCAGAAGAGCTGGCCAGCACCTTGAAGTCCGTTGGCGTTCCGGTCTCGTTGGTGGTCGTCAAGGGAGGCGGACACGCCCTCGATGAGCCCACCGCAGAGCCCAACACCGAGCAAATTGAATCGCTGATAGTCGACTTCTTCGTTCGAGAGGTGCAGCACTCTCAATGAGGATTGAATCTGCAGTTTGCGGGTCGCGGGGGCAACCGGCTGGACCGTCCGAGGCTCTTGTGGGCAGGGCGACGCGGGCAGTCTTCGTGATTCCTCAGGTTTCGGCGTACCCTGACCGCATGGAACCTCAGGTGGCGGTCAGTGCTATAGAGAGTTCGCCAAGAGATCCGATCCAGGCTCTCACTGCTGTTGGCGAGCTCCGCCGGTGGCTCGCATTACAAGAGCAGCACTTTGTGGGACTGGCTCGTGAAGAGGGTTTCAGTTGGTCTGGCATTGCCGAGGCTCTCGGTAGGAGCAGGCAGTCGGTATCGGAGAAGTACAGGAGTTTCGATCCGATGGACACCATGAATGATTGATGCGATACGCGACGAAACCCCGGCCGGGACACTGACCGGCGGGGGCCTCGCCTGACCCGCCTCTCGCCAGACGGGCTGCGCCTGAGAGTACCATAAGGCCAGCTCAGGCGCCAAAAAAAGGCTCTAGCCCAAAAGCACAGCGGCGAGTGCCAGTGCTAGAGGGCTAGGGCAGAGTGTGAGGTTACCAGCGCGTCTAGTGAGGTAACCGGAGATGGGATGACGAAGGCGCTGCTCAATGCTGGGACGCGACAAACCCCCGGCCGAAACCGGGGGTCATCGCTTTCCCCCAGGCGGAGGTTAGCTATCGAAGTGCGGTCTAGCTCGGCGCCCTGGGGGTCGACCTGATGCGACGAAAATTTCGCCAGAGGGGAACCTTGGGTGAGGTTTCGTCTACCGCCCTGCGACTAGCAAGGAACGCTGAGATACACGATATGGCGTGCTCATCATGGCGCCGTGACGCGCATGTGACGGTTTCGTTGCGATGGCATCAGCGCACTGGTTCACAGCTGAAACTCAGGTTATCGTCATGTCGTCGTTGGCGCGAGCCAACGGTGGAAGACTCACACAGACGAAGCCCCCTGCAAACGCAAGAGGCTTCGTCGACCCATGTTGTGACTGGCAAATAGGGCCCTGAAATCATATCTCCAATGAAATCGGGGCGTCTGTACGGTAGACAACGCCCCGACTCGAAAGCGCGAGCAGCGGAGCAGACCTTCGCTTCGGCCCCGACCCGAAGCGAGGGCAGCGGGGCCGACCCTCTGCGCTTCCGAGTCAGGACTGTTGAAACCATAGCCTACGGACCGTACGGAAAACCTTCGCTCCGTTGTCTTAGCTGAACGCGACGAAGCCCCGCCCAGGGGGGACCGGGACGGAGCTTCATCTGCCCGCGCTGTGACTGGCAAAGCGAGGGCAGAGTGGAAATTATCGGGACTCTTTCAACGCCAAAATCGTGGTGTTGACCTGGCCGGATATGGGTAAGTCCCGTGCGGTAGATGCCAGCGGCTCTTAAACAGCCAGGAGGTTGGCGTCTGCCTCCGTCCGGACGCGGCAAACCCACGACCTTGCGGAAACCGGGGGCCAGGGGTCTGCCGAAAGCCTTGGGGCGACTATCCGGCGGCGGCCTCCATCATGTCCGGCAACGCATCCTCGATCGTCAGGATCGGCGTGGTAGTGAACTCGACGTATTGCTCGTACTTGACGGCCGTCGCGAATCCGCCCGAGGCGTCGCCTGCCTCGGCGATCACCCAACCTGTCGAGTTATCCGCAGACACGTAGTGAGCGATCGTTCCCGGCGCTGCGCCATGTTTCGCGAAAAGGTCAAGGAGTTCCTTTTGTTCGCCCTTCGACAGGAAAGGCTTCGTTCGGTACGTCGTCAGAAAGAGCATCAGCACTGCCTCCGGTGCGACACCTGACGGAGGGGCTGTCCCTCTTTGGGAGCCGTCTAGCAGCAGGTTTAGTGCAGTCGCTCACTTTCGGCAACCAATTCGTCGCATGCAGAGGTAATCGTTAAGTGCGACAAACCCCCGGCCGAAACCGGGGGCCGTCGCTGGCTAATTCGGGTCAGTTCGGGCCTCGCTCACGACGCCACAGAGTCCATCGATGGGCTTTTCTCCGGGCGGCGGGCCTCCCACTCCTTATCCCAGGCCGCCTCCGTGGCGGCCTCTCGAGCAGCGAAATCCTCTCGTGCTTTCTTGATCCGCCCTTCAAGGCGTCGTGCCTCAGATGCCAACCTGTGAGCGCGAAGCCGATCACCATCTCGGCAGGCCGATCCTCGTCTCAGGCGGCCGGCCGTCATCCCCCAACGTCAGCGGAAGGGTCTCGTTTCGAAGGAGAACGAACCGTTTGGAACCGAGACTGGCCTCGAACTATTGATCCTGACCTCAACGGTTCCGCCTGAGAATGACGCCGTGCCGTGAATTGTGGTGTCCTGCTCGGGAATGAGCACGCGCTCGTGGACTTGAGCAGTTAGAGATCCGGCGGCAGCGGTGATGATTAGATCATTACCGTCGTCCGGGTCGTTGAACTGCACCGACGTCATCGAGCCGTCGCGCGCCACAGCGGCGCCGTAGGCCACCTCGGTCACGTTGCCGTAATGCAGGTCCAGAGTCCCGGTCAGACCAGTGATCGTGTAATCCATCAAGACGTTTACGTCTCTCGGACCGGTGGCGGCAGAGGCAAGATGAGCCGGAACCATCACGGACGCCAGCGGCAGACCAGCGAATACTGCCGCCATTTTCCAAGCCTTCGCTCGCATAGCTATCCCCCCCCTCGGGCGCTCTTTGAAATCGCCAGTCACCCCCGACATGGGGCTGACAGTCCCGAGACACTAGACCGTAAGCGGAGATTGTGCGGCCATACTCTTTACGCGACGAATCCCCGGCCGAAACCGGGGGCCATCGCCTTGCTGGCGAGTCCCCCCTCGATAGTCAGGCCCAAATGCCACTTGCTACTGATCAATCCCGCTTGCTGGTGTGTGGAGTGTGAACCGTCCTGGGAATAGTGGAGGCTCGACGGTTAGGTTTTACGCTGCCGAGATGGGCTCGCCCAAGCGACGGTAGTAGTTCTCCTCGAACTCTGCCGGCGGGACGTAGTGGCAGGCCTCGTGCAGGCGCTGCTCGTTCCACCAGTTGACCCAGGCGCCGGTGGCCAGCTCGAGTTGCTCCATCGATCTCCAGGGCCCTTGTCGGTAGATCAGCTCGGTCTTGTAGAGCCCGTTGACCGTTTCGGCCAGAGCATTGTCGTAACTGTCGCCCTTGGATCCGACCGAGGTCACGGCCTGCTCGTCGGCCAGACGATCGGTGTAGCGAATTGCCAGATATTGGACGCCACGGTCGGAATGATGAACCAGTTGGGTCAGGTCCTCGCCGTTGCGAGTGCAGATGGCCATTTCGAGTGCGTCGAGAGCCAGATCGGTGCGCAAGGACTTCGACACTCGCCATCCAACGATGCGCCGGGCGAAGGCGTCAGTGATGAAGCTGGTGTAACAAAAGCCCGACCAGGTCCACACATAGGTAATGTCCGCGAGCCACAAGCGGTTGGGGGCGGTGGCGAAGAACTGGCGATCGACCAGGTCGGCCGGACGAGCCGAGAGGTCGCCTGGGATAGTGGTGCGCTTGGCCTTGCCCCGACGGACGCCCTGGATCCCGAGGGTGCCCATGATGCGCCCCACCTGGTCCCGTCCGACTTGCTCATTCTCCCGAAGCAGCTGGTGCCAGACCTTGCGCACCCCGTAGACCCCGTAGTTCTCGTCGTGGATCCTCTGGATGTCCTTGCCCAGGCGCTCATCGGAGACCGCTCGAGCTGAGGGGGGCCGGGACTTGGCGGCGTAATAGGTGGAGGGGGCAACCTGCAGGACCCTGCAGATTGGCTCGACCCCGAACTCCTCTTTGTGGGCGTCGATGTAGCGAACTACGGCTTTGGGCGGTCGAGCTCCGCCGCGAAAAAAGCCGAAGCGGACTTCAAGATTGCGTTGGCTCTTCGAAGCTCCCGGTTCTCCTTTTCCAGCTCGGCGATTCGCTCTTTGCCCTCGGTGGTCACTCCGGGACGCCGGCCAGCATCGACGTCAGCCCGCTCGACCCAGTTGCGCAGAGTCTGCTCGCCTATGCCCAGCTGGCGAGCCACTCGTGAGACCACGCCCCAGCGCTCACCGGTCTCCTCGATGGACTGTTGAACCATGCGGACGGCCCGTTCTCGCATCTCCGGCGGATACCGCTTCGATGAGGGGTGCTTCTTTTCTGCCATGACTCCAACTTTCCCAAGGTTTGGAGCCTCCAGGAAAGCCAGGACGGTTCACGGCTGCACGCATTCGGTCTGCGGGTTGTCAGCTCGGATCAGGTATCCGTATAGATAGAGCGTCGCAGCGCCGAGACTGTGGGGGTCATAGTTCAGGTACATCGGTCCGCCGACTTGTCCCGCCGAATCCTTCTTCTCCGTGCTGTCCTTCGGCGTGCACCAGTGCTGAGCCGTTCCGGTGCTGGTGTACCTGTCGTAGGCGTCGTAGACGTAGAAGTTGGATGAGCCAGGTCCGGGCGAGATGCCGCCCATCGCCGCCCTGAGATATTTGTCTGACTGCGGGAAGGGGGTATAGCTGAACACCGCAAGGATCGCCGTTCGCTGCTGGCCAGGGTAGTGGTCTTGTTCCCAGTAGAACTTCGATCCGCCGACTCCATCTGCGTCGAACCAGGGTGTCGTATCTCTTGCCCGGCTAAAGAGATAGGAGAACAGGCAGGTGTTCTTTACCTGCTCGTAGCTTCCACATCCGATGCCCAGTTGCGCTAGCAAATAGTCGACGTGACACATCTTGTCGGATGCAGGTAGGTCGTTCGAGCAATCAGGGATACTCGCAGTGGCTGCGTTTGGGTGCGTCGTCGCGACCAACTGGTTACCAGCCTGAGGTGAGGACGCTTCGGCTGTTGCGCTCAGGATGCTCATGCTGGCCGCAAGTTCGACGATGATGACGGCGACGATCGCCGCAAGAGCAACCCCGAACTTCGCCCGATGGCCCCACGCCTGCTTCATCCCGCTGACCGGACCCCGATAGCTGATCCACCCGCTATGCGAGCTGTGGCTGTTGTTGTCGGTGGAGCCAGGCCTCGACGAACTCGAACGGCGTGAGCCAACCGTGTGCGCTGTGGGGCCTGTTGTTGTTGTAGTCGATCCGCCAGTCCTCTGTAAGGACTTGAGCCTCGAGGAGGCTGTCGAAGAGCTGGCCGTTCAGGTGCTCATCGCGCATCCGACCGTTGAAACTTTCGATCCAGCCGTTCTGCCAAGGACTGCCCGGGTCGATGAACACGGTGTCGGTGCCGTTGAACCGGCACCAGTCGGCGACCGCGTAGGCAATGAACTCGGGGCCGTGGTCAAAGCGTACGTAGACCGGGGCTCCTCGGTCCTTGGCCAGGCGATCGAGGCATCGGACGACGCCATCGGCGTCGATGGAGCGTTCGACGTCGGTCGCGAGGGCCTCTCTCGTGAACTCGTCGACGACGTTCAGGATCTTGAGCATTCCTCCGTCTCGGGTCTGGTCGAACTGGAAGTCCATGGCCCAGACGACGTTGGGCTTGATCGGGCACATGGCCCCGACAGGCTGGCCGATGCCCCGGAGGGGCTTCTTGCGTTTCCTATAGGGCACACGCAGGCCTTCTGCGATCCAGAGGCGGTGGATCCGCTTGTGGTTGGCCCGCCACCCGGCCTTTCTCGCCTCCACCGCCGCTCGCCGCCAACCCCAGCGGGGACGGCGTCTGGAGAAGTCCCGGAGGAAGGCCCGAAGCGCCAACTCGTCGTCGCTCGGGACCGGGGGCTTGAGCCTCTGGGTGGAGCGGGGCTGGCCGACCACCCGGCACGCTCGCCGTTCTGTCACCCCGAACTGCTCCTGGAGGGCCACGACGGCCCGCCGGCGGCAGTCCGGGGTCAGAAGTTTCCCCGGTTGAGCTCCTTCAGCATGTCGATGTCGAGGGCCTGGTCGGCCACGATGCGCTTCAGGCGCTGATTCTCCTTCTCCAGCTCCTTCAGCTTCTTCGCGCGTCGTCGGCCTTCATGCCCCCGTACTGGTTCCGCCACCGGTGCCAGGTCGACTCGGTGATCTCTAGATGCCTGGGATGTGAGACCTCCTCGATGGACTTCCCCTCGCCGAGAAGCTTCTCGCCCTCGGCCAACTTACGGATGATCTGCTCGGGGGTGTGCTTCCTCGGATTCTTCATGGCTGTGCTGTCTTTTTCTCCCTTCCTCCAAAATAATGGGGGTCTGGACTCGCACAACGGGTGGATCAGTTCACGGGGACCCGGTCAAGACCGTAAGCGGAGATTGTGCGGCCATACTCTTTACACGACGCAATCCCCGGCCGAAACCGGGGGCCATCGCCTTGCTGGCGAGTCCCCCCTCGATAGTTCAGGCCCAAATGCTCACTTGCTACTGATCAATCCCGCTTGCTCGGTGTGTGGAGTCGGCTGCACGCATTCGGTCTGCGGGTTGTCAGCTCGGATCAGGTATCCGTATCAGATAGAGCGTCGCAGCGCCGAGACTGTGGGGGTCATAGTTCAGGTGACATCGGTCCGCCGACTTGTCCCGCCGAATCCTTCTTCTCCGTGCTGTCCTTCGGCGTGCACCAGTGCTGAGCCGTTCCGGTGCTGGTGTACCTGTCGTAGGCGTCGTAGACGTAGAAGTTGGATGAGCCAGGTCCGGGCGAGATGCCGCCCATCGCCGCCCTGAGATATTTGTCTGACTGCGGGAAGGGGGTATAGCTGAACACCGCAAGGATCGCCGTTCGCTGCTGGCCAGGGTAGTGTGTCTTTTGTTCCCAGTAGAACTTCGACTCCGCCGACTCCATCTGCGTCGAACCAGGGTGTCGTTATCTCTTGCCCGGCTAAAGAGATAGGAGAACAGGCAGGTGTTCTTTACCTGCTCGTAGCTTCCACATCCGATGCCCAGTTGCGCTAGCAAATAGTCGACGTGACACATCTTGTCGGATGCAGGTAGGTCGTTCGAGCAATCAGGTGATACTCGTTCAGTGGCTTGCGTCTTGGGTGCGTCGGCTCGCGACCAACTGGTTACCAGCCTGAGGTGAGGACGCTTCGGCTGTTGCGCTCAGGAGCTCATGCTGGCCGCAAGTTCGACGATGATGACGGCGACATCGCCGCAAGAGCAACCCCCTCGCAACTTACGCCCGATGATCTGCTCGCAGTGTGCTACCTATTCTTCATACTGTGCACCCCACCCCAAATAAGGTCGACTCGCCCCACGCCTGCTTCATCCCGCTCCACACGCCCACTACGTCCTCCTGGCTTCGGCGACCTGTCTTCGATCCCGGACACTGTACAGTATCGGTCACCGCCTTAGTGCCATTCCAACTACCCGTCACGAGCAAGATCGCGAAGTTCGAGCTACACGACTCCGATTTCAGCGGCGGCGTAACCGTCTACAACGTCGGATAACCGGTTGGGAGGGCAGACATCGTGAGCGAAATGGTGAGGCGAGTCGCCTTGGGCGCGAGTGCCCTGGTTGCAGGACTGGGGATAGCGGCCTGCGGGTCATCGATTGTGCAGACCGCACCTCGGCATCGAACGGTCACGACCGTCATAGCTACTCCAGGCGCTATTTCTGCCGCTTTCAACATCAATGCCGATTGTTCCTCACGGTCGGCCTGGTTCAAAAGGAATGTCACCCTGATTTCTGAGCACATCCCTGACCGGATGATGTACCCTCTGCACCACGGAAAGTGCAGGGAAGAACACGCTTCGCAGTCGTAAGTTTGGCTGTGACGACAGTCGCCGGCGACATTGGCACGTGTGACATGAACTCATTTCGACAGTGTGGACGTTCCTGAAGCGTGCCGCGCGAGGTCCATCCAGTGTTGATCGACAACCCGAGAGAGGAAACGATATGACCGATACCGCCAACTCACCCGCCGCGGACGCCAGTCCCGAGCTCATCCTCCAGATCGGCATGGGGTTCTTCGCCTCGAAGGCCCTGCTTTCGGCCGTCGAGTTGGGGCTGTTCACGCAACTGCGGGACGGCGGGTTGACCGCGGACGAGATCTCCGAGCGGCTCGGCCTACACGAGCGAAGCCGCTGTGACTTCCTCGATGCTCTCGTTTCGCTCGGCCTGTTGGATCGAGACGGTAACGGAGCCGGGTCGGTCTATCGCAACACGCCCGACACCGGGCTGTTTCTCGACAAGCAGTCGCCCGCGTATCTCGGCGGCATTTTGGAGATGGCCAACGCTCGACTCTACGGGTTCTGGGGAACGCTCACCGAGGCTCTCCTCACTGGCGATCCGCAAAGCGAGATCAAGTCCGGGACCGCGAGCTTCTTCGAGGGCCTCTACGTCGACCCCGAACGGCTCAAGGGCTTCCTCAACGCCATGGAGGGCGTGCAGATCGGTGCTTTTACTGCGCTCAGCGCCGCCCTCGACTTCAGCTCCCACGACCGCTTTTGCGACCTGGGCGGGGCCAGCGGTCTCTTGTCGGCCCTCATCGCCACGGCCAACCCGAAACTGACTGGTGTCACGTTCGACCTACCGCCGGTCGCACCGATAGCCGAGGCCACCCTGGTCCGCCATGGTGTCGCCGACCGGGTCACGGCCGTTGCGGGCGACTTCTTCGCGGACCCCTACCCGGATGCTGATGTCTATTTCATGGGAAACGTCCTACATGACTGGTGTGAGTCCGAGAAACAAGCCCTCATAGTCAAGGCGTACGAGGCGTTGCCGTCGGGTGGCATGCTGGTCGCCGTCGAGAACATCATCGACGATGAGCGCCGTGTGAACACGTTTGGACTGCTGATGTCTCTCAACATGCTCATCGAGGTACCGGGGGGCTTCGACTACACGGGCGCCCAATTCGATCTCTGGGCTCGCAACGCCGGCTTCGCTCGTACCGAGATCCGACCACTGGCTGGCCCGGCTAGTGCGGCCATCGCCTACAAGAATTGAAGCTCGCCTTCGGTCTTGAGCAGGACCGGATGCGACAAGACCGTAGGCCTCAGCGCCTCTTGGATCGAGTTTGGGTGGTCGCGGATGTGCTCGGCGCACCCCTCTGTGCCCGATCGTTACACCCCCGCCCCACAATGGTGCCGTGAGCCCACGCGCCTTCGTCACGTCCCGCGGCACGACCGGCGTCTCGTTCGGCTGTCTCGGCACCATCGTGATCGGATTCCTGTACCTGATGGGCCTGCTGCTCATCGCCGGCCTGATCGCCGCCGTCATCGGAGCGTGGCTGCTGGTGCTCCTCGGGGCCTGGGCAGCAATGGGCATCGACCGGCTACTGGTTGCCGCCTCGCAGCGATGGCGAGCCAGGCGAGCCGCCAGGGGTCCATTCCAGCCCGTCTTGTGGCTCACGTCCGGTACCCAGCGAGCCGCACGTCGGGGCAGGCGAGCCGTGCCGGGGTATCGACGCTAGGCGTCCCGGCGTGAGCGGTAGCCCAGCGGCACCCTGAGCGGTCGATGCATCGGGGCGGTCCATGGTCGAGGGTAGGCCCGAGACGCGACCGACTCCGGCCAAAAATCGACGGTCATCGCTGTCGGGTCTGCGCCGTTATGTCAAACCGGGCGGGCCCTCGTTGCCCAAAGCCGATCGCGGCAACTCGATATTGATCTTGGCTTCTTCCGAAGGATCATCAGTACGGGCGTCTACCCATTCCACCGGTATCTGGAGTTCCCGCTCCACTCGCCGGGGAAGGTCAAGGTGCATCCATCGTGAAATGGTTGGAGGATGAGTCGCGATGATGATGCCGTCGTAGTGTTGACGTCCTGCCGCGTCACCTATTGCGTCATAGGGATCGGTTTGGACAACAATCCCATTCGCGGCGATTCCCTCCGCTCCTAGCCTCTGCAGCTCCATGTCAAGACGTCCCTGTGCTGTGTCGGTTTCGGATTCTTCGGCTGGGACGATCACATCCACCTGAATGTCGCCCTCTTCATGGGCGTGCTCGCGAACTGCCCACGTCAATCCCGTTCCTCCGAGGGTGTGATCGATCACCACTAGGTAGCGCATAGTTGACTCCCTTTGTGTTACGTCGCTCGCTGTGCCTGGACCGTCGCCTGCCATCACCGATGCCCTCGCAAGGCGCCAGGGGCAGATTACCTGGTCGAATCCATCGCCTTCTGGACTGGTCCGGTTCCTCACCATGAAGTCTCAGGTCAGGGGCTCGCAATCCCGCCGCTCAAATCCGCAACTCGCCGACGTGACACGGATCTGACACAGCAGGACTAGTTCGTGGCTCCAAAACTGACGGAGTTGCTCGACACTTCGGCTGACGGTTCGCTATACCGTCGCGCCGAATTGTGGAATGGAGCCGATCTGGTCGCCGAGCGCGACCAGATCTAGATAGGTGTCCTTTCGGGTGACCAGTCCGTCGGCTACGGCAATCACGTCTGCCCCATCACACACGAAGTGAGCGTCCTCGTACGTGCCAGACATGTTGTACTCGAATGCAATGTGGTCTTCCCCGATGTAGACCCTCTTGGTCTCGAAATGCAGGTCGGGTACGAGCGTCAGCAATGACGTGATGAGAATTCTCACCGCCTCTTGTCCGACAGCCGGCTCAGCGCCGCCGTGCACGTGGAAGACCGAGTCCGCTGAGTGCATCGAGACTATGGTCTCAGGATTTCGATCGGCCCAACCCTGGTGATATGCCATTGCCAGTTCGTCAGTACTCAGGCCCATGAGCCCCCCTTGGTAGAACGGCACTGCAGTGGGGAACGTACCAGGGATACTCGTCCGACGCTCCTAGGGCCAAGTAGCGGCCGCCGGCAGGTGCAGCAACGAAAGAGGATTGGGGCCGAGACTCGGGGCTCAATGTCAAGAGGGCCACGACCTTCGGTTCCTACTGGTCCAGATTTACGAGCGGCATGATGCTGGGCGGTGGCGCCACGATGCCAGCCTCTTGCAGAACTGGAAGGAGGAACTGGGCGAAAGCCTCGTATTGGTCCTGGGACTCCCAGATCTCATAGACAGCCAGCTTCCCATCTTCACCGAAGCAGGAGTGGTGTTTACGACCATCCATATTGGCCTTGGATGCCTCCAAGCCTGCACGAGCCTTGTTGTACTGCTCGACAGTCAACGATTCGGGGCTCACATACACGGCAATCATCTGGCGGCCTCCTTATGTGGGATTTCCTTTGTCTCGAGCCACAGACGAGAGTGCGTACTCCGCCATCAGCCCTAAGGGAGAACGTAACAGGGCCCATGATCAATTGCTGGAGAGAGTTCGTTGCCGCGTGCGAGCAGAGCTGCTGGCCGCGATCCTGTGTTGGTCAGCGGTTCGGGGGGAACAGCCCCATGTCGACGAGCATGGCGAGAATGTCGGGTCCTTGCCAGTGCTCGACGATGCGATGGCCTCGCACCCTCACGTGGTGAATGCCCCTGATGCGGGTGACCCTGCCAGTGGGCGGGACGCCGAGGAACGGCCCGAGATGGGTACCGGAGCCATCAAGTCGGAACGAGAGCAGGTCACCCTCCTCGATAAGAGAGACAAGTTCAACCCGAGCGTCAGGAAACCCACCGCGCACATTCTTCAGCATGATGCCGACGAATCCGTCCGCTCCGTGTACATCACCCAAGGCCCCGTGCGAGACCATGTCGTCAGCGACTACGGCCCGCAGGCCGGCTTCGTCGTCCTCGTCGATGGCGGAGATCAAGGTCTTCACGACTGCCTTGTTCGACATCAGATTCGTCTCTTGTCTAAGGATGGATCACCGGTGCCATGCCACCGGTTCGCGTCTATTATGCGCCGATGCCGGCCGACGTTCTCGAATCGCTCCGTACCGCCAGCGGCTGGATCAACTATGGCCCGGGACCACCCTTTGACTTTCTGGCCGGAGCGCACCCCGCTACAGAGGAGCAGCTCACCATAGAGCTCAAGCGCCTCCATGACTCCGGGTTTCGGGGACTGGTGACCAACACCATGGCCTTTGGGCTCGAACGCGCGCCGCAGATCGCCAAGGACTGCGGGTTCGAGCATGTGGTGGCCAAGCTTTGGTGGCAAAACGATGAGCTCCTTGCGACGGAAAAGGCGAACCTGGACGCCGCAGTCGGCGCGGTTGACGCCGTGTGCGTGGGCAACGAGATCATCCAAAAGGGGATCGCCGACCACGACCGACTGGTGCGCGAGGTAGACGAGGCCCGCGAACGCTTCGGGGTTCCCGTCACCACGGGATTCCAGCCTCCCGACTGGCAGTCCTACCCAGACCTGGCGACCTCGGTCGGCGATTTCTCGTTCCTGAACGTCCATCCCTGGTGGGTGCTCCATCGCAACGATCCCTTGACCGCCGCCAACTGGGTAGCCGAGGCGTACCAACTGGTCGTCGCCACCCCTGGGATGCCCGCTGGCCGAGTTGTGGCGGTGCAGGAGACCTCGTTTCCTAGCGGCGCAGTTCCGCCCGAAGCGACCCCAGGTGCCACGCCGGAGAACCAGAAGCGGTTCTACGAGGCGCTTCTCGCAAGCGACGTGCCGTTCGTGTGGTTCCTCGCTGTCGACTCTCCGATGCACCGCAGGGCCTCACCGCCGGGAGGGTTCGGGGGACTGTGGGACGAGCATTGGGAACCCAAGCCTGTGGTCGAGCTCCTCACGTCGCCTCTGTAGGCCGCGTCAATCGGTGTTCGACGAGGCGATCTGGGCATCTCGTCGATGACAACTAGCGACCATTCCTGACGATCGATTTGTCGGTGGGTGCGGGCTTCACATCAAGGATGTCGATTCCGCGCCTTCGGGCATCGGCCACAACGATGAGGCTCGCGATCGAAGAGAGCCGGGTCTCTTGGGTGCGGTCAAGGTCGGCCACAAGATCCATGATCTCCTCCCCGAAGGCCTCCGTCGCTCGGTCGACGAGCTTCTGGCCTGCGGCGGTGATGGTCACCTGCACACTGCGACGGTCGAGCGTGGAGGGCACCCGCTTGACCAGCCCGCGGTCTTGGGCTCGGTCGACCAGGCCCGTCACGCTCGATTTGTCGAGCTGGAGGAAGCGCGCCAGCTCGTTGACAGTCGGCGACCGATCCCGGAGGATCCCGAGCAGCCTGGCCTGGACGATCGACAAGTCGTGGCCGGCGGCGATCCGCCCGAGTGCCCCTTGGACGGCAAAGGTCAGCTGGGCCAGCGCGTCCACCAGGCCCAGGTCTCCTTGGCCTGAAACAGGAGTCAGGACCGGGTGGTTGTCGGTTGAGGGCATCCGACGAGTGTACGCGAATATGGGTGGCGTTACCAACTATAGTTGGCCTATAATAGCTGGCGTTACCAACTACTCTGACCACCGTCACGGCGCAAAAGAGCCTTACAGGAGACAACCCGAATGAGCATGCACGCGGCATTGGTCCGAGCCTTCGACCACCCTCCCCGATACGAGACCTACGAGATTCCCGAACCGGCCGGTCGGGACGAGGTGCTCGTCGACGTTCTGGCTGTGGGGCTGCACCCCAGGGTCCGCACAGGCGCCGCGGGCCGGCACTACACCAGCACCGGCGAGCTGCCCATGATCCCCGGCATCGACGGGGTGGGGCAGTTGCCCGACGGCCAGAGCGTCTACTTCGTCGTTCCTGACGATAGCTGGGGATCGATGGCCGACAAGGCCGTCGTCAACGTGCGCCGAACCATCCCATTGCCCGACAGCGTCGACGTGACCAAGTTGGCGGCGGCTATGAACCCGGCCATGTCGGCCTGGGTGGCCCTACGTCGGCGGGTCCCTCTTCAGCCGGGCCAGTCGGTCCTGGTCCTCGGCGCCACCGGCAACGCCGGAGGGATGGCCGTGCAGGTAGCCAAGCGGCTGGGTGCGGCGAGGGTTGTCGGTGCCGGCCGTAACCCTGAACGGCTTGCTGAGCTTTCCGCCATCGGCGCCGACGAGGTCGTAGCGCTGGTCGACGATCTGGCGGTTACGGGCGAACGCTTGGCAATGGCTGCCGCCGAGGTGGACATCGTGATCGACTATCTGTGGGGCGAACCGGCATCCACTGCCATGATGGCACTGCTCCAAGCCCGGTCCGACCGCAGTCGAGCCTTAGACTGGGTAGAGATTGGTGCCATGGCTGGGCCTACCATCGAGCTGCCGTCTGTAGCGCTGCGATCAGCCAACCTCCGTCTCCAAGGCAACGGGCAGGGCGCGGTATCGCCCCAGGCCTACTTGGCCGAACTGCCATCTCTGGTCGAGGAGATCGATGGCGGGACAATCGAGGTCAATGCCCGTCCGGTGCCGCTGGCCAACGTTGAAGCCACCTGGAGCACGCCCGAGGCTCCCGGCGTGCGTACCGTCCTCATTCCTTGACGTCTGCACCCCCTTCATCTCCGTGCACTTGCCAGCCCTGTCCCGTCACCGGGAAACCTCGACAGGTGCCGCAGACTTTCGCCGGCTCGGTTGCGTGACGGGCCGCAAACCCAAGAATCAGTGAGGGGTAACCCAATGGATGCTCGTTGGCAAGCCCACGGCGTGCTTGTCGCGCCAGGCTCGATGGGCGCCGATCGCTTGGCCAGAGTCGTCCGAGATCCGACGTAAACAATTCGTGGGCGTGGGAAACTTCAGTTCGGAATGTCGGATGAAAGCGCACGGACCGTATGGGTTGCCCTGGGGGCAGGGGCTGCCGTCACGCTGGCCAAGGTCGTCACGGCGATCATCACCAGTTCGCCCGCGATGGCCGCCGAGGCATCTCATTCCCTCGGAGACACGGCCAATGATCTGTTCCTCCTGGTCGCACAACGCCGCAGTACCCGTCCTGGCGATGAACGCCATCACTTCGGCTATGGGAGAGAGTCCTATTTCTGGGCGCTGATCGCAGCACTGGGCGTGTTTATCGGCGCCGCCGCGTTCTCATTGCGCGAGGGGATTCTCGAGCTGGTCCACCCCTCCGCCACCTCGTCATTCATCGTGGCGTACGTCGTGCTGGGCATCTCCACCGTGTTCGATCTGACGTCCTTCCGTCAGTCGGCGCACCAGATGGGCGCCGAAGCGCGTCAGGCCAACCGGAGCATCCTCGATCAGACAGCGGCCACGTCCGACCCCAGCCTGCGGGCGGTGTTCAACGAAGATGCGGTGTCGGTCGCCGGAGACGTCTTGGCACTGGCTGGCTTGGCCCTCAGCCAGATCACCGGGTCATCGAAACCACAGGCGATAGCCGCTGTCCTCATTGCCCTTGTGCTGATCCGCATCAGCCTTCGCCTCGTCCGACGCAACCACGACTTTCTCCTCGGTCAGCCGATTCCTGCGTCTGACCGGGACAGAGTTCAAGCCTTCCTCTTGGCCTATCCGGGAGTCACCGCCATTCAGGAACTCGTTGTCATCTACATCGGTCCACGCCAGGTGTGGGTACTTGCACGCATCAGCATCGCCGACAACCTGAGCAGCGACCAAATAACGGCGCTCGTCCGCGGCATTGAAGACGGCCTGAAGGGTGAGTCCCCGCGAATCTACCGGGTCGACGTTGTGCCTGTCGGAGACGACTGATCATCGATCCCATCGGTTTCTCAGGGACAACTTCGCCGACGAGAGGTGGAAAAGCGGACTCATGGGGTGCTCACCTTGGTTGATCACCTATCCAGAACGCGTAGCCAGGTAGTGATGACTGCACGGCTACGCGAGGTCGAAGCCGAGAACTACGCTGCCGCCGGTTCAAATCATCCGCTTCTCGCTCAGCCCATGGGTGACGGCGGGGTGTGAGTTACGCGTCTGTTTCGGAGTTGGGTCGCGTGTCCTGGGACTAAATGCCCCCGCAAAGCATTGCTCGTCACCTGTTGGATTTCGGCCAGGCGCGGGTACCGTCTTGATATGGAAACTCTCTCCCACGGTGACGTCCGGCTCGTCTACGAGGACTCCGGTGACGGCCCAGCCATCCTCTGCCTTGCACCGGGGGGCCTGTCGGCGTCCCGAATTGAGACTTGGCAGCGCGTTCCGTGGAACCCGCTGAAGGAGCTGGCCGGTGCGTACCGCATCGTCGCTATGGATCAGCGCAATACCGGGACTTCCTTCGCTCCCGTCACGGCTGCCGATGGTTGGGGTTGCTACGCGGCAGACCAGCTGGCGCTCATGGATCATCTCGGGATCGAGACCTTCGCAGTGGTGGGTATGTGCATCGGCGGGTCGTTCATCATGCGCCTGCTCGCGGAAGCCCCAGAGCGCGTGACCGCCGTCGTCGCGCTGCAACCCATCGGGCTCGACAACAACCGGAACACGTTCCTCGGCTTATTCGACGCGTGGCGTCGCGAGGTCGCTAGCGAACACCCCGAGGCCAGCGATGCCGCGTGGGACGCATTTCGGTCAGCGCTCTTCGGAGCCGATCGACTGACGTGGAGCGTCGACGACGAATTCCTCCCGACCGTGACTCAGCCGCTGCTTGTCCTCCAAGGCAACGACGAGTTTCATCCCTCGTCCGTCTCGCAGAAGTTGGCTACAGAGGTTCCGTCGGCGTCCCTGGTCGAAAAGTGGAAGGATCCGGCCGACACTCCCGCCGCCGACGCAGCGATCAAGGAATTCCTCGCCCTTCATGTAGGCCTGACCTGAGGGAAGAGGCCTGGGCCAAGGCGAGCGGCAACAGACAGCTCGGTTTCATGACGCCACCATTGACGAGCAGTCACGACCTCAGCTCACGCGGCTGAGACCATGGACAAGATTCTGACCATGGAGCGGCCGACACCGTTGCAACCGGTGTCGCCAGTTCGATGCTGAACGGCGGCCCTATCTGACGTCCTCAACGCCGGCCGGGACCTCGTGGGGCCAGAGCATCGCCGCCTGATACGACACGAGTCGCAACGCTCCTTCACGGGTGGCGTGTCTCACAAGGAAGGTGACGACCGTCTGTTCTCCGTCCCCGCGCCATCGCAGCAGCCCGATGCCCTCATCGTCGAGCCAGTGATTCAGATACTTTCTGGCGCCGTCGTCAAGTGGTCGGTTGAAGCGAAGGTCAATCTCAAACATGATCCACGCTATCGAACATATGTTCGTATTGCCAAGGGTGCTGTGGAGGCGCCAAGGACCGAGCCCTCCAAATGCCCTGACCCGGAGCGCGGGCGGCGGGTGCCTGCGCTCACGGGCCAGGACAGTATGTAGGTATACCCCCACAGGTAGTGAGATATGCAGCAGGGCCACTTTTTGGGGGATTTCGGTGGCGTTGGTGGACTTTTACGGTCTGAGCTTCACCGACGCGGCCAGCGCCTCAGCCGAAGCCATTGACGCGATCATCGCCCACCTGCGCTCTATTGCACCCAAGTGAGCCTTGGGTTCATCACTCACATATGACCAGTTCAAAGACTTGAACCGCCACTCTGACGTGTCAGCTCATGGGCGGCATGGGTCGTCGCCGATGGACTGGAGCTCGTACGCGACGAAACCCCGCAAGGCCGTGGCGACCAGCGGGGTCTCGTCGTGTCCCCGCCTCTTGCGAGAGGGACTGTGGAGAGGGTAATCGGCCGGCGGCGCCAATGCTGGGAATGACCTGGGAATGACCTGAGAGGGCTGCCCCGGA
Source organism: uncultured Acidimicrobiaceae bacterium (assembly GCA_963781305.1). Taxonomy (GTDB): domain Bacteria; phylum Actinomycetota; class Acidimicrobiia; order Acidimicrobiales; family RAAP-2; genus DASXMT01. The sequence goes on along the minus strand of CAWAFL010000001.1, from coordinate 211,362 downwards.
AGGGATCGGACCGATCCATTCACCTCGGACGGCAGGGTTCTACTCGGGAATCAGGGCCGTGAGCGCGGGCCGTACGTCGTCGAGGCCGTGGCTCTCGGCCAGTCGCCAGGGTCACGAAGGGCCAAGGGCATGTTTGCCTTCTCCACCCGAGAGAGCCCACTAGGTGCTCCTGCTGGCCGGTTCGCCAGGGCCCATTTCCAATCGGCGACACTGCCATCTGGCCGGCCGTCAATTGTGAGACATGAGGGGAGTGACTAATGGCCGTGACGATGGCCTTCGCTCTTGTCTTCAATGACGTCGATTCTCTCGACACGATCGGCATTGATGATGGCGACTGTGATCCCGTCAGTGATGAATTGAAACCAGCCAGGTTCGACGATCACCGTTTCGGAATCTATCTCCTCGTCGGGAGCGGATGTCCTGTAGGTCACCTTGTATCTCATGAGAAAAGCTTATGGCGGCCGGTCGCGTGAGGGCGCGTTTGCGGTAACGAGGCGGCCGAGGTAGGGCTGGGTAACGTCGAAGGCTGGAGCGTCCTTTGGCGTCCACCCGGGCGCGGTTATCCCGTCCGCTGCTGTCGTGGCGGTTCTTCGGGGGGAGGCGGCCCGTCGGCCCCCGTGGACTTGTCGGGGGTGCTCAGCTCGGGGTCGTTGAGGAACCTTGCCGCGTAGGTGCGGGCGTCGATGTGCTTGAGAAAGGGAAGGTTGGGAAGCTCGAGCATAACTAGCAGGGCGGCAGCCATGACGACCGCTGGAAGGAGGTACCCGTACCCGGTGACGATACCCATGCTGGCTACGCCAAAGAGGGTGGCGGCGGTGGTGATGCCGTGCACCGAACCGGTGCGCCCTTTGAACACCACCCCGGCCCCGATGAACCCGATGCCAGTCAGGACCCCGGCGACGGCCTGGGGAGCGTTGACCGCCGCCACCGCGGTCACCGCAGTCGCGGCGGTGCCCACCACGGCGAACGTACGGTCGCCGGCGACCGACCCCCGCAGCTGGCGTTCGAAGCCAAGGATGTATGACAGGCCGAACCCGACACCGACACGGGCCAGGAGCTGAAGATCGGACACGGCGCCAGTCACGACCAAGACCGTAGTCACACAAGGTGCCAGACTGCACCTAAGCCGTGGGGGATCGGTAGCAAACCGTGGAGAATTGGGCATGAGGCTCGACGAGCACTGGAAGGAGGACCCAGAAGAACACGACTACCCTGCAGCCAAGTCGTACCTCTCGATGCTGGTCGATCCGGACGAGGCCGATCGCCTGGTGACGAAGCTGAAGGACGAGGACGGGCTGCATCACTTCGCGGCCAAGGACATCCTCCGGTCCAGTGGGTTGGCATGCCTCCCGGCTGATGATCCCGAAGTGGCGGAGGACCTCACCAAGGTGCGGGCGGGCACCCTGCTCTCGCCGGCCCTCCTGGTCCGGGGCTTCCCGCTGTGGATCGCCGATGGCTATCACCGGGTCTGCGCCAGCTACCACATCGATCCCAAGACGATGGTGCCCTGCAGGATCGTCAGTCGGGGCTGACAGTGGTGGGTTCACTCGGCGTACGCCGATCCGGCCCTTGCTCAGGTCATCGTGGCATCCTCCGCCACAAAGCCCGCGGCAGCAACCGCATGGCGAAGAATGTCGGCCGGAGGGCCCTCGGGATCCATACGACGCCCGTGCGTCGATGCAATCCATCGACGACTGCGTCGGCGACCTGTTTCGGCGTGCTCGACATCGGCGCGGGACGCATGCCCTCGGTCATTCGCCCGATCACGAACCCCGGCCGCGCCAGCAGCAGATGTACACCGGTGCCGTGGAGCGCATCCGCGAGCCCACTGGCGAAGCCGTCGAGGCCGGCCTTGGCGGAGCCGTAGACGTAGTTCGCCCGCCGGACACGAGCGCCGGCCACGGAACTGAAGACGACGATGTGCCCGTTTCCCTGAGCGCGAAGCAGGTTGGCCAACGTTGTCAGAACGCCGACCTGTGCGACGTAATCGGTGTGCACGATCTCGACTGCGTGCCCCGGATCCTGTTCGGCTCGAGACTGATCACCGAGAATACCGAAGGCGAGAACGGCGACCCCAATGGGCCCGTGCATGTCGGCTATCCCGGTCAGCAACCCAGCGTGCTTGTCTGTTTCGTCGGCTTCGAAGTCGACGCAATCCACGTCTGACGCACCCGAATCCAGCATGACTTGCCGTTCGGCATCGAGCTGACCACTCCGCCTGGCGGCGAGAATCACCACTCGCCCGGCGCCGATCTGGCGTGCGACCTCGAGCCCGATCTGACTGCGTCCACCCAGTAACAACACACATCCTGGGGCGAGGTCCTGCGTGTCCACAGCCATAGGCCCAGTCTGCTCGACTGGCGTTGAGGTCATTGCCGGCCTACCGGTGAGATGCCATCCGGATCGCCTCCCGGACCCTCCGGCTCTCTGTTTCGCGCCGATTACTTTTGAAGGTCTGTAGCGTCAAATTCCACATGAAACCAACCAACCTCGCCAATCTCTATGGGCTTCCGCTTGTCGAATGGCACCGCGTAGAAACCCGCCTCGAACAAGGCTTCACCCAGGCACCCGAATCCGGTGGCCCCAATCGTCATACATGCTGGTTGGCGACGATCAACCAGGATGGAAGCCCTCACGTCACAGCGGTCGGGGCCCTCTGGGTCGATGGCGTATTTTGGTTCGAGACCGGTGCGAGGACGCGAAAGGGCAAGAACCTTGCTCGTGATCCGCGCTGCACGCTGAGCGTCGCTGCCCACGAGTTCGACCTGGTCGTGGAGGGCACAGCCCTCATGGTCACCGACCCCCCGACGGTCTCGGCCATGGCGGATCGGTGGGCGGCGGCGGGCTGGCCGGCTCGGGTCGACGATACCGGTGTGGCCCTTACCGCCGAGTTCAGCGCCCCATCCGCTGGGCCGCCGCCGTGGTTCGTGTACCGCCTTGCGCCGGACACATCCACAGCCCTTCTCACCGTCGAACCGGGTGGGGCGACGCGGTGGCGGAACGGGTAGACGTGCAGGCCCAGACCGATGAGTTCGGACGACGGGAGCCGTCTCTGTGGGCATGCGAGAACAGAGCACGTCCCCGGCGGCCCGCCTCCCTCGTCCGTCGACCGCATCATCGGAGCTGCTCCCTAACGGGAACGCCATCCATACCGAGGCGTTGGTTCGCCACTTCGACGGCGTCAACGCGGTCGACGGGGTCGACCTCCAGATCCCGGCGGGGGAGATCTACGGGTTCCTGGGGCCCAACGGAGCGGGCAAGTCGACGATGGTGCGCATGCTGTGCACGTTGTTAGCACCCACTGGTGGCCGAGCCCTGGTGGCCGGATATGACGTGGCCGCCCAGCCGGGACAGGTCCGGCTCCGAATCGGAGTCGCCTTACAAGAGGCGGCGCTGGACCCAAAGCAGACCGGCACCGAGCTGCTCCACCTCCAGGGTCGGCTGTATGGCTTGTCGCGTCGAGACGTAGGTCGTCGCGCCGCCGAGTTGGCTGAGGTCATGGACGTAGGTGACTTTCTCGACCGCATGATCGGCACGTACTCGGGCGGGATGAAGCGTCGCCTCGACCTGGCCGCCGCGCTGATCCACAACCCCGAGATCCTGTTCCTCGACGAACCGACCACGGGACTTGATCCGGTGAGTCGGGTGCAGGTGTGGTCCGAGGTCCGCCGACTCAACGACCAACTGGGCATGACGATCTTCCTCACCACGCAGTATCTCGAAGAGGCTGACGAGCTGGCCCACCGAGTCGGAATCATCGACAATGGCCGGATCGTGGCCGAGGGCACTCCGGACGATCTGAAGAAGTCGGTTGGTTCCGATGTCATCGTCGCCCGGGTGGAGGGTGACGCTGCACGGGTCCGTTCGGTGGTGGAGGAGGTGCCCGGCGTGCTCGGGGTCGAGACCCACGGCAGCGAGCTGGTCATAGCCACCGGCAGCGGTTCGGCCACCATAAGCCCGGTGGCCGTCGCCCTGGCCACGAGTGAGGTGGTCGTGCGTGACCTGACGCTGCGCACGCCGACGCTTGACGATGTGTTCCTCGAGCTGACCGGCACGCACATCGAACGGACGAGCACCGAGGAGGATCAGCCATGACCGCGGTCACCCACGTCATCGACTTTCAGTCGCCTGATGAGACGATTCGGGCTCGCCCGGCCGGATTCCTCCACGATCTTGCCTCCATCGCCGGCCGGGCACTCCGTGCTGTGCCCCGCGACGTCATGGTGGTTGTACCGCCGATTTTCATCGCACTGTTCTTCTTCATCGTGAACATCGCCACCCTGAACAAGGTGACTTCCAGCATCCCCGGCTTCAACTACACCTCCTTCGAGATGGCGACGGCGATCCTTCTCGGAGTGACCGGTGTTTCCCGTGCCCCAGCCCTCGTCCTCGACGTGCAGACCAAGTACTTCGACCGCCTGCTCCTGACCCCCGTACGACGGACAGCAATCTTGGTCGGCCACATGGCGGCCGACGTGGCTGTGGCGGCTGCCTTGACGATACCGATCCTGGTTCTGGGCTTCATCCTCGGCGTGCGGTTCCACGGTGGACCGCTCGGCGTCCTGTTGTTCATCCTGTTTGCTGCGCTGTGGAGCTTGGCCTTTGCCGGATTCGGCTATGCCATTGCGCTCAAGACCGGCAACCCGGCTGCGGTGAACTCCACCTTCCTTCTGTTCTTCCCGTTCTTGTTCCTGACCTCTTCGTACGTGCCTCGCGACCAACTCTCGGGCTGGCTGAGCACGGTTGCCGGATTCAACCCCGTCACCTACCTGTTGGGCGGACTGCGATCGCTGGAGGTCGGCAACAGCTGGCAGTGGGCCCAGCTCGGCCAGGCGCTCCTGGCCATCGCCATCGTCGCGCTGATCAGCATGACCATGTGTTTCGCCGCCCTGCGCGGACGAATCAAACGGGGGTCAGCGTAGGAGCATCGGCTGACCATCCGGTAGCCCGCCCGTTCCTCGGCATTCCCTGCTGCCGACCATTCGTTGCTACATTCGGTACTGCGCACTACTCCTTGCTGCGCATCCCGAGCATCCGGAGCAGGAAGGTACCGGCTCGCCCCGGTTTGCCGGGATGTTTGTGGTCCGAGCCATGACCGAAGCGGCCGGATCCCGAATCACTGCTGCCGCCGAGACCAGGAAGGGGCAGGCTGTTGGGTTCCTCGTACTTGGGCACTTTGGCCAGCGGATGTCGTGGTTTGCGCGGCTTGTCCCCTGAAGATCCCATCACCACATCATGCCTGACGAACGCCACAAATCGAAAGGGGAGCACTGGCGAGTCCCGGATTCTGATCGAGCCGGTGGCAGGTCTACGCTCAGTGCGACGTTTCCGGGAAATGCCCGGACAGATCCAGGGGAATCACATGGCAGAGGAAATCAAGCTCGACGGACATCATCGGGCAACGGTGGAGAAGATCTTTCGACATCCGGCCAGTCACAACATCCAGTGGCACGACGTGCTCTCGTTGCTGGAGAGCGTGGCCGAAGTCACCGAGCGGCACGGCGCCAAGTACAAGGTGACGCTGGGGCCGGAGACCGAGACGCTGGAGGCCCCCAAAGGGTCCGATATCGACGAGCAGATGGTGATCGACCTGCGTCGCATGCTCAAAGGAGCCGGCATCGTCCCTGGGGCGGAATAGGGCACAGTACGGTCATTGTGCGCATCGGCTCTCGGCAGGCCGCCTCCCTCCGCACCGGTCTCGGGAGGCGGCCTCCCTCCGCACCGGTCTCCGCAGGCCGCCTCCCCTCCGCACCGGTCTCGGGAGGCGGCCTCCCTCCGCACCGGCTTGGTCTTCGCCGGGGCGCGCTCAGGCGTGCCCCGTTTGCTGGCCGAGGGGACGGTCCTCGGTGCTGCCGGTTCTCCTCGACCGGTTCGTTGTGCGGTCCGCGACGAAGGCACACGACGAAACTGAGATCAGATGACGTCGGCCAGCCGGTCGAGAGAGTCCATGGGGTCCGTGGTGGTAGCCGTGAAGACCAGCTCGTCGACGCCGGCCTCCTCGAAACGAGCGATGGTGGTCCGGATCGCCTCCGGAGAGGTTGGGGTGCTTCCCGACAGGGCCTCATCGACAGTGGCTTGTGAGTATCCGTAATACTTGGCCACGTGAGCCTCATACGACTCGCGAGCGTTAGGTCCCAGGGAGAAATGAGTTGCGGCGATCAGGCGCGGTCTGCCCTCTCGTCCTGCCTCTTCCCACGCCCGCAGCACGATCTGGTACCGCCCCAAGTGCTCCTCGGGGTCGGTTGAGAAGCTGAAGCTGCGGATGCCATCGGCTAGTCGCCCGGCGCGCTCGAGGCCGGGGGGAGCGAAGGCGCCGATGATGAGCTCCGGACCTCCTGGGGTGAACGGTGTCGGCCCCACCGGCTCGGTCCCCTCAAACGGCGGCAGACCCTGCCAGATGCGCCGCATGGCAATGAGTTGCGCTTCGAACCGAGGACCGCGGCGAGCCCACTCCTCGGGGGCAACGGCGAAGTCGCTCTCTCGGCCACCAAGACCGAGACCGAAGCTGAATCTGCCCTCGGACAGCCGGTCGAGCGTGGCCGCCTGTTGGGCCGTGACTCCTACCTTGTGGTACGGAAGGCACAGCACTGACGTCAAGAGCCGAATGCGGGAGGTGACCGCGGCGGCGAACGTGAGGGCGATCAGTGGGTCATTGCTGTCAAACGTGAGTCGCTGGCCCAGGCTGACGCTGTCGTAAGGCCCGTTCTCGACCCTCTGTACGAAGGACGTCAGGTCCTCTCGTGAGAGCGCCTTCATAGGAAGGCCCACTCCGATCTTCATATTTCCCCCTCGTCGGTCTTGAGCTGGGCAACCATTTCGGCCGGGCCTGCCGGCCTGACCATAACGCCCGGCGCCCCGAGCCTCGTGCTGGACAGTGTCGAGGTTATAGCAGTCGGAATTCTCGGGGGTTCGCCCTGGTGCATCGAGGCCGGATCGGCTCTGCACATCGAGCCTGGACCGGCGCTTCGCGTTGACCCTGCACCGGCACGCACAACGTGGGAGCCTGTAGGCGGTGTTCGAGCGATTCACCGAACGTGCTCGCAGGGTCCTGGTCCTGGCCCAGGAGGAGGCGCGCCTCCTCGACCACGGTTTCATCGGGACCGAGCACATAGTGCTCGGCCTGATCCGGGAGGTCGACGGGATCGCTGCCCAGGCCCTTCGAGAGGTCGACATCTCGCTCACGGCGGCACGGGCGAAGATCGCAGAGACGGTTGGGGCTCAGGTCACTTCTGCATCGGGGTCCCCTCCGTTCACGCCGCGAGCCAAAAAGGTCCTCGAACTGGCCCTTCGAGAGGCCCTTCAGCTCGGACACAGCTACATCGGTACCGAGCACCTGCTGCTCGGCGTGGTCAGCGAGGGGGAGGGCGTCGGAGCCCAGGTCCTCATAAGCCTGGGTGCAGATCTGTCCGCGGTGCGCCAGCACGTGACCCATCTCTTGGCAGAGGCGCACGGTGTTGTACCTTCCGGCGTCGAAGCGGGCCTTTCTCGCCGGCCCAGAGCGGCAGGGTTTAGACGCACGGCGCTTGTCGCCTGCTCGTTCTGCGGACTCGCACCACCTGAATCCGGTCAACTCATAGCGGGGGACAACGCTTTCATCTGTGAGCGGTGCGTGGGACAGTGGTTCGGCCGTCTCGAGGTCGGTCCCACGCAGCACCGACCGATCGTCTCTCACTTCGCCGACACACCTGCCGAGAACCCTTCGGCCGAGCGTCCTGGCGCTCCTTCCCCCGGGGACCCCGAGGCCGCTTCATCAGGGGACCCCGATACGTCATCCGGGGACCCCGTCCCTATCCGGGGACCCCGACATACCGTTCGAGCCAGATTGAACCCGAGGACGGGTCTACGATTCCGGCATGACGACTCTTCCCGACGTGGTCGACATCGGTCGTCAAGACGGGTTCTTGGCTGTCGTGTCGACCCTGCGCTCAGATGCCACCATCCAATCCTCAGTCGTCAATGCCGGCGTCTTGGCCCACCCAATCAGCGGTGACGATGTCGTCGGCTTTGCCACCTATGGAAAGACGAAGCTTGCCAACCTTCGGGTCCGACCACAGCTGAGCATCACCTTTAGGGCTGGGTGGAGGTGGGCGACGGTCGAGGGTGAGGCCGAGTTACTTGGACCGGACGACCCGAAGCCGGGACTCGACGGCGAGGGAATTCGCCTGCTGTTGCGCGACGTGTTCACGGCTGCCGGGGGCACTCATGACGACTGGGATGCCTACGACCGGACCATGGCCGAACAGAGACGGACGGTCGTCCTTATAAGGCCTTCGAGGCTCTACAGCAACTGATTTGGCTCGCATGAGCTAAGCCAGTGCGTTTCTCGACTGGGGCGTCTAATCCCTGCGTTAGAAGAGCGCTTCGAACGGTAAAGGCGGGGCATGGCATGGTGGACAACCTCCCGATCGACAACTAACTTCACGAGCGAAGTGCTCCCTCTTCGTATCGGACCGAGCGCTGTCTGCGATCAGCCCACAAGGAAGGACCCAAGGAGCTCTCATGTCGAATTTGCCGCCGCCGCCCGGATCCCCACCGCCGCCGCCCGGGTCCCCACCGCCGCCGCCCGGGTCCGTGCCGTCACCCGACGACCCCGGTGCAGTCGACGCGGCGACGCCGGTCGCCCATCGAGTGATCGGCACCGTCATGCCGGTCTTGCAGGTTGACCTCAACCCGGGCCAGAGCGTCATCTCACCTGGCGGCGAGCTCTCGTGGATGACTTCGTCGATTCAGCTGACGACCTCAACGTCGGGAGCCGGATCCAAGGGAGTGTTCGGCGCGCTCAAGCGAACGGTGGCCGGCGGCGGTCTATTCCTCACCGAGTATGAGGCCGAGGGCGCCCCGGGCACCATCTCCTTTGCCGCCAAGCTACCCGGCGAGATCCGTCCAGTTGCCATTGCGCCGGACCGTGAATACCTCGTCCACCGACACGGCTTCCTCGCCGCCACGTCGGGGGTGAACCTTTCGATCGGGTTTCAGCAGAAGCTCGGGGCCGGGATCTTCGGGGGTAGCGGCTTCATCCTCCAACGTGTGACCGGTCAGGGCACGACATGGATCGCACTCTCCGGGGAGCTGGTCGAATACCACCTCGCTCCGGGAGAAAACCTGCGCGTCATCCCTGGCCACGTCGGGCTGTTCGACGCCAACATGAGCTTCGAGATCAAAATGGTGAAAGGCGTAAAGAACCTGCTCTTCGGGGCCGACTCGTTGTTCCTGGCCTCGCTGACGGGACCGGGAATGGTGTGGCTGCAGACAATGCCGATCTCAAACCTTGCCCATGCCATCGCTCCATATCTGCCTCAGAACGAGAACTCAGAAAAAAGCACGGGCAGCTCGATCCTTGGTGGTCTGCTCAACAACTGAGCGCCGATCAGTTGGGGTCACGTGAGCCAATCGACCTCCACGCGTCGATGTCGTCGATGTCTTCGGTATCTTCGAGGGGATCGTCGTTGCACTCGCAGCCGAGGGACTGGCCAAAGCATGCCGGACACCTCTCAACACAACAACCCGGATGATGAACTCCTCCAGGTGGCGTTGCGCAGTCGCCGCACTGGAAGGTGATGTTCTCATAGCTCCACTCGGGCTCATCCGTCCAACGGATGGGTCGGTAGTCCACGCCGCCAATTCTGATACGAACGGTCGGGCTGCAGCTGATCCCTTGGGTCATCTCGCCGCCGCAAGCCTTGCAGATAGCCATGTCTAACCTCCTTGCCTAGATGCCTACGTATGGTCGCATCCGGCTCTGACACCGGGTGTGAGCGGCCGTCACCGCCCTGGGCTGTTTCAAGAGGATTCCGAAATCTCCTCCAGCGGTGGCCGGAGTTCACCCGCTATGAAGACGCGAAATCGGGCACCAATCAGCACCCCGAAGAAGTGTCACACCGGCATGCTGAACTAGGTCCATGGAGCACGACTCCCTGACCGCCGTAGCCGACCTGACCAAGGACATCGATCGCCTGGTAGGACCGGATCCGTCGACCTTCGCCGATGCGGAGTCGATGGAAGCCCTCCTGCGCCAGTTCCTCCGCCTCGAAGCGGTGATCACCGAAGCGGCGGCCGCCTTTGACGCCTCGGACGAGTGGGCGGCCGACGGAGCCAAGTCCGCAGCCGCGTGGCTGGCCCGCCGGTGCCGACTGCCCCTGGGCCACACCCGGCGGGTGGTGCATCGGGGCCGAGCCCTCCGCCACCTGCCCGCGTGCTCGGAGGCCTGGAAGGACGGGTCGATCAACGGCGCCCACGTGGACGGGCTCAGCGCCGTGCGCAGGGACTCGACCGAAGAGCAGTTGGAAAGGGACGAGCAGGTCCTAGTCGACGAGGCGAAGCACCTCCGTTTCGACCAGTTTGCCAAGATGGTGGCGTACTGGGAACAACACGCTGACCCCGACGGGACCGACGAGGGCGCCGAAAGCCGCGCCGCCCGGCGAGATGTCTATCTAGAGCAAAGCTTCCAGGGGGTGTGGTTGGGCAAGATGACGCTCGACCCGGTCTCGGGAGCCATCGTGTCCAACGAGCTGTGTCGCATCGAGCGCGAACTGTTCGAGGCGGACTGGGCCGAGGCTCGCGACCGGCTCGGCCGAGAGCCCACCAGCGGTGAGCTGTCCCGCACCCCGGGCCAGCGAAAGTCCGATGCCCTAGTCGAGATGGCCACCCGCTCGGGGACCGCCCCGGAGAACGGGCGCCGGCCGGCACCGCTCTTTAGCGTCTTCGTGGACTACGAGTGCCTGCACGGAAGGATCTGCCAGCTGGCCCAGGGCACGGTGGTCGCACCGGGATCACTCGTCCCCTGGCTAGATGAGGCCTTGATCGAGCGGGCCGTGTTCGGACCCGACGCTCGCGTCGAGATCGGCGCCACGTCCCGCCTGTTCACCGGGGCCACCCGCAGGGCCATCGAGCTGCGGGACCGAGAGTGCACTCACCCCTACTGCGACCTACCGGCCGACCGCTGCCAAGTGGACCACATCCTCCCCTTCGCGAAGGGTGGTCCCACCACCCAGGAAAATGGCAGACTCCTGTGCGGTTTCCACAATCGGCTGCGGAACCAGCGCCCGCCACCCGATCGGTAGCAAGTCACCGAGGGCCGGCGTCGAAAATCTGCGGCCGTCAACTCTGAACGAACAGTTGGACCAACTGGTTATTCCTCAGCCGGGTTGACGACCGAAGAGCTGCTCGAAGATTCCGTCTACGCCCGCGCCGTGCAGCGTCATGCCGCCATCGATGACGAGGTTTTGCCCGGTCACGAACCGAGCCAGGTCCGAACACAGGAATATGACCACATCGGCCACGTCTTCCGGCTCTCCGACCCGACCCATCGGTGTTGTTCGCTCATAGCGGGCCTCCTCGTGAGGAAAGACCTCCAAGAGTGGTTCGGTCAGCTTGGTGCGGATCATTCCCGGTGAGATGGCATTCACCCGGATAGAGGGTCCGTACTCCAACGCAGCTGACGCCGTCATCGCAGCCACGCCCGCCTTGGCTGCGGCGTAAGGCGCCTCACCGGCCGCCGGCCGGGTTCCGCTGATCGAGGCGGTACTGACAATCGCACCGCCACCTGCTGCCCTGATATGGGGAATAGCCGCCCGGAACCCCAAGTAGACACCGGTCAGGTTGACGCGGATGAGACGGTCCCACTCGTCGGGCGCCCATTCATGCAGAGGGGCCATGCTGCCGACGCCGGCATTGTTGAACAGGGTGGTGATGCCTCCCATTGCCGACGCCGCCTGGTCGACGGCGCTCTGCACCGCGTCTGGGTCGGTGACGTCGACCACGTGGGCCGTGCCTTCGATCTCGGCAGCCACCGCTTTGGCGGAAGCCTCGTCGATGTCGAGCACCGCCACTGTCGCCCCCTCGTGTGCCATCCGTCGACAGGTGGCACGACCGATCCCGGACCCGCCACCTGTGACCACCGCTCTCTGTCCCTCGAGAAGCCCCATGGTCGGTCAGCTTGGCATGCGGGAAGCTGGCGTGCCGAGCCGGTTCTTGTCAGGACCGAGCCTGTTCCCGATCAGGGCCGACGCGTTCCGATCAGGAGAGCAGTACCTCGATGGCCATGTCCCGGCCGGCCAAGTCCATCATTTCGTTGTCCTCGGCGTAGCGGAGGCCCTGGATATTGAAGAGGCTCACTGTTTCGGTTTGGACCGGATACGGCCCCCAGTGCCAGGTGCCGCGGTCGAGCACGAGTGCTTGGAGCGGCTCGATGCCGAACACCCGTACCAGATCGGCGTCGTCCGGGTCGTCGAACCCGAGGCCCTTCGGGGCCACTGCGATCACGCACCGATGATCCAGGGGCATGATCACCTGGGTGTGGGTCGAGTGCCGATAGAGCATCTCGCACAGTAGGCCGCCGCCGAACGCCGGCACCTCGGACCGGGCGTGCCCGATGATGTTGACGTGGGGATCCTCCCACTCGTACGCCAGCCGGTGGCTGCCGTCCCGGGGGTCGGTGTCCTCTACGGGCAGCCAACCGAAGGGAGCCCAGGCCTCCTCGGTGAGTGCTTCGGGACCTCGCCGCCGTATCCCACCTTCCGGTTCTCCCACCGGACCCCCTTCCTATGGTTCGTGTCGATCTAATCTGACACGGATAGCAGCCTACGGAATCGCCAGGGTGGACAAAGGAATCACCCGGGAGAACCGAGGATGCTCAGGCTGGACGACAGAGGGGAACGACCATGGATGTGCGGAGCATCGAGGATGTAGCGCCGATCGTCGAGCACAACGGCACGGTGCCGGTGTGGTGGATGGTGGCATCTCGAGAGATGAAGGACGCCACCGATGGCGGCTTCCTCGAGCTGGTGAACGAGTTCGAGGTTGCCGGCGGCGGAGCCGTCGAGCCCCACTCCCATCCGACCCACGAGTTCTATTACGTCCTCAACGGGAGGGGAACGATGACCATCGAGGGAGAGGACCGCGAGATCGCCCAGGGCGACCTGGTCTACATCCCGCCCGATGCCGTGCACACCCTCCGGCCGGTGAGCGACCATGCTCCGATTCACTGCTTCTGTTTTGCCATCGGGGTCAAAGGTTCGGGTCCCGTCGACTACACCAACCACTGACGTGGCCGACGTGCTCGTTACCCGCCGGCTCCCCGAGGGCAGCTTCGATCCTCTGGTCGAGGCCGGCCACACTGTGATCCAGAACGAGTCGGACGACCGGTACAGCACCGAGGAGCTGGCCAAGATGGTCCCCGAGTTCGACGGCGTACTTTGCGTCCTCACCGACCGCATCGATGAGACGGTGGTCCGCGCCGGTGCGGCGGGAAGGCTGAAGGTGATCGGCAACGCCGCAGTCGGCTACGACAACGTGGACGTGACGGCCGCCCGATCCTTGGGGATCGCCGTTTGCAATACGCCAGGGGTACTCGATAAGACCACCGCCGACTTGGCGTTCTTGTTGATATTGGCAGCCAGCCGGCTGGCTGCCGACGCCGAGCGGAGCCTGCGGGCCGGCCAGTGGGGGGAATGGGGGTTCATGGACTACCTGTCCCGAGACGTCCATGGAGCCGTGCTCGGCCTGGTCGGCTACGGCCGCATTGCCCGCGAGGTGGCTCGCAGGGGCCTGGGGTTCGACATGGAGGTGCTGCACCACAGCCGGACCGACAACGGGCTCCCCGGGTACAGGGCCGAATTAGACGAACTGCTGGCTGTGGCCGACGTGGTCAGCCTCCACGTCCCGCTGACCGACTCGACCCGTCACCTCATCGGCGCCCGGGAGCTGGCTTTGATGAAGCCCACCGCTGTTCTCGTCAACACGGCCCGAGGTCCGGTGGTCGACGAGGATGCATTGGCCGATGCACTCGAGTCGGAACGCCTCTTTGCCGCCGGACTCGACGTCTATGACGGCGAACCAACGGTCAACCCGCGTCTGCTGGCCGCACCTCGGACAGTGCTGCTACCCCACATTGGGAGCGCCACGACCGAGACACGCCTCCGCATGGCCCAGTTGGCCGCCCAGGGCGTGTGTGACGTGCTGGCCGGTCGGACCCCGCCCAACTTGGTCCCCGGCTGATCGGGCGCGACCTTTGGCAGGCGGCCCGGATGCACGGATTCAGGGATTCAGGGATGCACGGATTCAGGGATTCAGCCTTCGACAATGAGGGATGTGTCCAGTTCGAGGAGCTCGACGGTGGTCCGGCCCTCCCTCAGGGCGATGAATAGCCCCTCTTCCTTGACGGCACGGGCCTGACCGGCGGCGATGACCACGTAGAGCCGCTCGCCGGGAATCACCACCACGCCATCGGCGTCGGCTACCACCCAATCACCTGCCGTCACCGGCACCCCGCCGACCTCCACCGATGCGCCGTTCGTGCCTGGCAATTCCTTTGTCGCCCCCCGGAGGACGATCATGGTGGCGAAGACCGGGAACCGGTGCGACTCCAGTGCGGCCAGGTCCCGCACGCCCCCGTCGATTACCAGCCCGGCTAGACCTCGCGCTTCGGCCCCGGTGGTGAGGACTTCACCCCAGTACCCGCGCTCCGGCGTGGCGCTGGCGTCGACCACCAGCACGCTGCCCTCTGGCGCCCGGGTGACAGCGGCGTGGATGGCCAGGTTGTCCGCCGGCGAGCAGCGCACCGGGTAGGCCGGCGCGGCCACGGCCGCCCCCGGCCATGCGGCGGCCAGGCGATGATGCATCGGCAACGCCCCCGACTCACCGAGGGTCGCCGCCCCCAGCGCCAGCAACGTTGACTTCGTCGTCGCGTCATCCATGTCGCCGTCCTCCTCGTACCGTCGGTGCCGGGCACACGATAGGGGAGAGACCGATGGGACCGAGAACGGACCGAGAACCTTGGTGTCGTTGTCGGCAAGTGTGCGCCTGGGGCAATGACGTCCACGAGTCCGATGCGAGCTCAGCGGCCCGCTCACGACTGACGGAGTGCCTCCAGGACCGATCGGAGTGTGGATGGGTCGGCCTCGGCCTGCTCGTCGCGATCAGGCCGAGCGAATATGTCGGCCGCGGCGAGGTGGAAACCATCGGGTAGCCCGACCGATCGAAACGTGGCGGCAATCTCCTCCATCTCGCCTACCCAACGCCATCCTTTGGTCGCGGCTTGTTGACCCGCAGAGAGACTGCGCTGTTCGAGTTCGGGCATCGAAGTGTGCCACTCGTCCAAGAGTGGCTCTTCGACGCCTTCGGCGATGGCCAGAGTCCGAATCGCCAACAGCAGGGCGGTCGTGCCCTTCGTCCAGGCGGCAAAGCACATCTTGATCGCCGACGCCGCCGTCTGATCCTCCGACAGCACCCGGGTATCGACCGTCGTCCCCGTAAACAGACCGCTCATCTCGTGGGCTGCGGGACCCGACAGGTAGAGGCGGGTCCCGTACGTTGGCGTCGGTGGGTTGCCGATGATGCCGCCGTCGACGTAGCGGCCTCCGCCGGCCTCGATCACATTCGCCACACGTCGCGCCGTGGCCGGAGCGATGGCGTTGGCATCGAGGTATACACCGGTGAAGCCAGCAACTGCGTTGGCCACCTGCTCGGCATGGGTGGGCGGACAGATGGACATAATGAGCTGGCAACGGTCGATCATTGCCTCCACTGTGCCGAGGTCGACCAGGTTCGCCGACGCGGCCCGGCGTGCCGACGCCGAACTGCGACCGGCCGAGGCCCAGGTCACGGTGTATCCCGCCTCAACCAGGGCAGCACCGACGCCGGCTCCCATTTCGCCTGGATGCAGCAGCCCGATCGTTTCGACGGCCATGTGCGCTCCTTTGTCTGTCGTCTCGTCGCCGGATTCCCGTGACGGTGTGGTCAGGTTCCATCATGGTCGGGGCGACGGGGCCGTGACGGTGTGGTCACGTTCCATAACAGCGTGGCCACCGAGCCAGCAGCGTGGCCACCGAGCCAGCAGCGTGGCCACCGAGCCAGCAGCGTGGCCACCGAGCCAGCAGCGTGGCCACGGGGCCAGCATGGTCGTTCCATGAGCCCGTGGTCCTACGCCACCCGATCGTCAGGTATGCCCTGTCCCACCAGTTCGAACGCCTGCCACATCGACGCGTACTCCCCATCGAGAGCGAGCAGCTCATCGTGGCTCCCTATTTCGGCGATCCGCCCGCCGTCGAGGACGACGATCCGGTCGGCAGCGCGCGCCGTCTGAAGGCGGTGGGCGATGACGACGGTGGTCCGGCCACGCGATACCTGCTGCATGGCCGCCGCCACCCGGGCCTCGGTAGCCAGGTCGAGGTTGGACGTGGCTTCGTCCAGCAGCAGCACCACGGGATCGACCAGCTCGGCCCGGGCCAGGGCGATCAGCTGGCGCTGGCCTGCGGAGAGCGACCGTCCCCGTTCCGACAACTCGTGCCGGTATCCGCCGGGCAGGGCGGCGATGAAATCGTGCGCACCCACCGCTCGAGCCGCCGCCTCCACGTCGGCATCGGCCGCATGGGCTCGTCCGTAGGCGATGTTGTCCCGGATCGTCCCCGAGAACAGGAACGCCTCTTGGGGCACGTACCCCAATTGGTGACGGAACGAGTTGAGATCGAAGGTCCGGATGTCCTGTCCGTCAATGCACACGCTTCCCTCGTCGGGATCGTAGAAACGGGCCAGCAACTTCATGACCGTCGATTTCCCCGCTCCGGTCTCGCCGACGAGCGCCACTGTCTCCCCAGGCTCGATGTGCAGGTCGATGCCCTGGAGGGCCTCGGGCGGCTTGGTCGGTCGCGAGTCCCAGAGCTGGATGCTCCGGGCGTCGGCGGGGCCGCGCCGTTCGCCTGGTCCGGCGCCGTTCACGCCGGGTCGGCTGATGACCGCTGGATAGGAGAATCGGACGTTGTCCAGGGTGATGGCACCCGTGAGCCGTCCGGGGTCCACAGCGTGGTCGGCTTGGGGGGTGAGGGTCTCGAGCTGCATGAGCTCGGAGATCCGACCCACCGAGACCCGGGTCTGTTGCCACGAATCGAAGACCTGGGAGAGCTGCTGGATGGGCGAGAAGAAGAGGTCGATGTAGAGGATGAAGGCAATCAGGGCTCCCGAGGCCAGATGGCCGCTGGCGATCAGTCCGGCACCCACTCCCAGCACGATGGCGTCGGCTCCCGCCGAGAGGAACTGGACGAAGGGAAAGTACGTGGCCACCAGGCGCTGGGCCGCCACCCGCGAGTCCAGGTAATCATGGCCCAAGCCATGGAAGCGCCGCCGCGTCTCCTTCTCGTGGACGAAGGCCTGCGCTTCTCGCACTCCTGAGAGGCTCTCTTGGAAGTCGGCATTGACGATGGCGATGCGCTCCCGGGACAGATCGTAGAGACGCGATGCTCTCCGGCGGAAGATCACGGTGGCGATGGCCAGGGGCACCACGACCGCCAACGTGCACAGGCCGAGCTCGGTATTGATCAGCACCAGGGCGGCACCGACGCCTACGAAGGTGACGATCGAGACCAGCGCGGAGAGCAGGCCGTTCTCGATGAGCGATTCGAACTGATCGACATCGGTGGTCATCCGCGTCATGATCCGACCGGCCATCTCGCCCTCGTAGTAGTCGAGAGAGAGGCGCTGGAGCTGGGCCCAGATTCGTATCCGGAGCGACAGCATGATCCGCTGAGCAGCCCGGCCGGTGACGAAGGTCTCGCCGATCTCGTCGAGCAGGTCGGCCAACGTGATGACCAGGTAGATTGCCGACGCCGCGAACAGCACGGCAACCGATCCGGCCGAGACGCCATTGTCGATGCCCGTCTTGACCAGGAGAGGGCCGGCAATGGAAGCCAGTGCGTCGAGGACGACCAGGACGAGGCCGATGAGCAGCGGCTTGCGGAACTCCTTGAGCAGCCGTCTCAGGTTGAACCGGCGGTCGTGCCGGGACTCCTCGGCCACATCCACGGTGGGGAAGTCCCTGACCGGGCGCAACGAGGCCACCCGGGCGAGGAGCTCGGGGGTGGGGGCCAGATTGCGGCGCCACCCGCCGCCGCTGCCACCACCGAGTCCGGGGCCGAGGCTCGGGGCGCCAAGGGACGGGCCAGCATGTCCGTCCCTTGCGCCTATGTGCCCGTTTTCAGACCATGCCGACTCGGTGGTGCCGTCGCTCCCGGTCGGCGAGCCGAGGGCGGCAAGCGCCTCGATGCTGTCGCCGACCTGTTCGGCGTCTTCCTCCTCGAGTCCGGAGAGGAGGGTCCGATAGGTGGCGCTGCTCGCGAACAGCTCGTCGTGAGTCCCGTGTTCGAGCACCCGTCCGTGCTCCATGACGGCGATGCGGTCGGCCAGGTGGAGCGTGGAGCGTCGGTGGGCGATGAGCAGGGTGGTCCGGTCGAGCATGATCTGGCGGAGGGCGTTGTGAATGGACTCTTCCACCCGGGCGTCCACCGCGCTGGTGGCGTCGTCGAGGATCAGGATTCGCGGGTCGTAGAGGATGGCGCGGGCGAGACAGATGCGCTGTCGCTGCCCGCCCGAGAGGGTCAATCCCCGTTCCCCCACGACGGTTTCGTAGCCGCGGGGGAGGTTCTCGATGAACTGGTGCGCCTCGGTGGCCCGGGCCGCCGCCTCGATCTCCGCATCGGTGGCCTCAGGGCGCCCGTAGGCGATGTTGGCGCGCACGGTGTCGGAGAAGAGAAAGCTTTCCTCGAACACCACGCCCACTTGGCGACGCAGTGAGTGCAACGAGACGTCGCGCACGTCATGCCCGTCCACCATGACGACACCCTGATCGGGGTCGTAGAACCGGGATACCAGCATGGCCGTGGTCGATTTGCCGCTGCCGCTCGGGCCCACGATGGCCAGCCGCTCGCCCGGAGCAATGTGTAGATCGAGCCCTTGAAGTACAGGGTGCCCGTTGCCGTAGGCAAAGTGGACGTCGGAGAAATCGATCGCCCCCCGCAGAGTGGGTAGATCGACGGCATCGGGGTCGTCGGCAATGGCGGGCTTCAGATCGAGCAGCTGGAAGATGCGCTCCACGCCCGCTCGCGCCTGCTGACCGATGGTGAGCACTCCCGCGAGCTGGCGGGCGGGGGACATCAATTGGGCGATGTAGGTGGAGAAGGCAAGGAAGGTGCCGAGGGTGATCTCGTGGTGCAGGGCGAGCCAACCGCCAAAGGCGAGGATGGCGACCTGGCCGATGGTGGGTATGGCCTCGAGGAGGGGCTGGTATCGCGACTGGAGCCGGACGGCTCGCATCTGAGAGCCATAGAGCTTCACCGAGGCGTCGGAGACCCGCTCGAGCTCGCGGTGCTCCTGGCCGAAGGCCTTGACCACTCGGACGCCGTTGACGTCTTCGTCCACGATCTGGGCCACGTCGCCCTCGCGTTGCTGCCCGTCCCAGGTGGCCGGGAAGATCCGCCACCGCATGCGGTACGAGATGAGTAGCAGAGCGGGAGCCACGATGACGCTCACGGTGGCCAACAGCGGCGACAGGTAGATCATGACGCCGAGCGAGAGCAGCATCAGGAGCACGTTGCCGCTCATGATGGGGAAGAAGCTGAGGAGTCCCTGCACCAGGGTCGAGTCGGAGTTGGCCCGAGCCACCAGCTGTCCGGTTGGCATCCGGTCCAGGTTGTCGAAGTCCATCGACTGGAGGTGGTCATGCATGTCGTTGCGCATGTCGTATTGCACGGCGAGCGCCACCCGGCCCCCTCGGTAGCGTCGGAGATAGGCGCACCCGAACGCCGCGCCGGCCAAGACGATGAGGAGCACGAGCCACGGCCACAGCGCCGACTGATGGCTGAGGATCACCCCGTCGACGATCTGTCGTTCGACCAGGGGGACCAGAGTCAAACACGCGCTACCCAGTACGGCCCCAGCGAGGGAGAGCACCATGTCGCGCCGGTGGCGGAGCATGTAGCCCCACAGCCGACGGACCCAATGGGACTTCGGCGCCGACGTCGGGTCCGGCATCGGCGCCGACTGCTTCGACTGCTCTGACGGCTGCGACTGCTGTGACTCTGTCGGAGCTGAGGTCGGGTTCAGCGTCGGCGCGGAGTCATTTCGGTTCATAGGCGACCCTGGCGGTGACGTTGGGCCACCGCCTCGTCGATGGCCGTGCCCATCCATACCAGGGAGCGAAGGAGCTGCTCGCCGTCGGGCGTCCGGTCGCCGAGATCGGTGATGCGCTCGACCATCGCTGCCTCTACCCGTTTCAGGACCATCTTCCCCTCAGGGGTGAGGCGGAGAACGGCCACTCGCTGGTCGTCATCCCCCCGGGAGCGGACCAGGAGGCCCCGGTGGCACAGCGCCTCTACCGTGGCGCTCACCGTCGGCTTGCCGATGGCCAGTCGGGCGGCGATCCGCGAGGCCCGCTCGTCACCTGAGGCGATAGCCGACAGCACTCGGTAGTGGGCGAGGTTGAGCTCGCCTGAGGCCCGCTCGAGCTGGCGCGACGCCCGCGCCAGGGCCCGAACCGCCTCCACTGCCAGCGATTCGTCGGTGGGCTGTACCCGGTCCTCGGGGCTCGAGGCCGGGGTTGCCTTCATCGGAGAGTTCACATCGACAGGATAATGACTTAGTTCGCCCGTCGAACCATTCTGGTCAAGGCACGGAGACGGGACCCAGTTCCGGCCAGGGCAAGGAGCCCAGTTCCGGTCGGGGCCAGCGGGCCCAGTTCCAGGTCAGGGGGCTCGGACAGCTCAGGGCCACCTCAGGAAGCCCAGTGCCGCATCAGTTAGCCAAGGGCTCCCTCGGTTCGGCCCGTGCTCAGGTCACCAGAGTTGGTCTAAGTAGCTATCCGTGCCGATGACGGTGGGAAGGAACGGGGCGGCAAAGGTCACCCGTCCGGCACCGCCACCGTCGATGTCGTCGCCGTACTGTCGGAAGGCGTCCCAACACCGATCCGGCTCCTCGGTGAGAAAGCACAGCTGCAGGACGCGGTTCTCGTCCCCGCCCGTGGTTCCGAGGGACATGGGGGACTCCCGGCGGTTGGACGATCGGAATTGCTCGTTCAGGGTCCACGAGGCGATGGCGTCGGGGCCCTGGTGGGCCAGCAGCGACGGAGCGGCGGTCTCCTCCAGCCAGGCCAGCAGCTGTTCCGATGACACCCCGTCGGCCGGCTCGGTCACGACCACGGCCAATCCGGCGTAGTCATGGTCGAGCGCCAGCTCGATGGGCACCCCGTCCTCGTTCTTGTAGGCGACGCTCATGAAGTCGTAGTTCGCCGTGTGGGCGTGGGTCCGCTCGTTGAAGCCCCGACCGTTCTCGTAGAGCCAGAAGACGCTGGGGCCATCCCAGTCCTGTCCCGCATTCTCCATGCCCTGGTGCCGCCAATAGATGGAGAGGAAGGACCCGGCGTCATAGGGCTCGGCGAACGGGGTGGCCTCCGGAAACCTGAGGTCCTTGAGCCGACGAGGCGCCACCCACCGCCGGCCGGCGAACAGGCCCGGGAAGATGAGGCAGCCGGCATAGAAGTGGTCTCGTTCGTACCAGCGGTTATAGGCCACCTCATAGCCATGGTGCGGGTCCACCATGGTGAAGAGCATGTTGCCGATCTTCACTGGATAGTCGTCCATTGGTCGTTCCCCCTGTTCCATTTGTCGTTCCCCTGTACGTTCCTTGTGCTTCCGAATCGTTCCTCGTGCAGTCTTTCAGCCAGTCGGGTCAGCCCAGCGGGGGCTTGGTGTCGGCTGCGAACTCGGAGTAGATGGGGTACTCCTCGGCATCGGCGAAGGTTCGTCCACTGGGTCCACCGGGCGGCAGCGTGGCCAGGAGCCGGGCGGTGGGATAGGCCAATGCCGGGTCCTGGCCGGCGTCGGGGTTCATGGCCGTCCGGCAGATGCCGGGGAACATGCAGTTGGCCAGAATGTCCGTACCGGCCAGTTCGTGGGCCAACGAACGCACGATGGCCAGTACGGCGGCCTTGGAGGAGGAGTAGGCCACGCCCCCGCCGGGGCAGAACTCGGCCGTGCGCGATGACACGGCAATCAATCGGCCGTGACCCTGTTGTCGCATCGGCCCCAGGACGGCTCGAAGGGTGTGGAGCACCCCGAACACGTTGACTCCGTACACGGCGGCCACGTCGTCCAGATCGCCATCCTCCACCGAACCACGTCGGGAGATCCCTGCGTTGGCCACGGCGACGTCGATATGGCCGACGTGCTCAACGGCCATCTGGGCCCAGGCGTCGAGTTCCTCCGGCTTGGTCACATCAGCGGCAACCACGAGGTCGCACACCTCTTCGGCCGCGGCCACGTTGACCGGTAGATCACATCCAACCACCGAGGCTCCATCGGACGCGAAGCCCCGGGCCAACGCCTGGCCGATGCCACTGCCGGCACCGGTGATCATGACCACCATGCCATCGAGCTCTCTCATATCGAATCCTCCCCGACGGTCCCACTTAGCTGACGGCCCCCATGTAGCTGACGGCCCCCATGTAGGGGACGGTCTCCACTCAGCTGACAGTTCCCCGCTCAGCCGACGGATCCGCCCCCAGCGCTCACTGCCGCTTCCCTCATGCGGTCGGAGCGGAACGTCGGATCGGTGTCGAAGCGGGGGATGACCTCCTGGCCGAAGAGCTTCATGCTCTCGACTGCCGTTTCGAAGGGCATGGTCGTGGTCATGGGGCTGACCACCAGCTGGTCGGCCCCGGCGTTTTCGTACTGCTGGCACACCTGGGCGCAGTCGTCCGGGTTGCCGACGGCGATGATCCCGGCCTCGACTTGCTGTCTGATCTCATCCAGGGTGGGCTCGGGCATGACAGCCGGCCAATCGGGCACGCCCGCGGGCTTGGGGAAGGTGTTGAGCCATCGGTAGACGAGGCTCTGGTACAAGCGCATGTCGATCCGAGTGTTGAGCTCGAAGGCCTCGTCGCGGTCGGGCATGCATGTGAGATGGCTCACGCACATCACGTTGTCATTCACGAAGTCGCCGACCGGCTCGGCCTTCTCCACCGCCTTCTTGTACACCTCGATCAGTTTGGCAAGTTCCGATGGGGCTCCGACCGTGAAGCAGAGCACCCCGAGACCCATCCGGCCGGCCTTCTCGAACGTCGGGGGGTTGCCGCACGCCACCCACATGGGTGGATGGGGGCGAGCGACCGGCTTGGGGAAGATCTCCCGAGGTGGCACGGAGAAAGATTCACCCTCGTATGAGTAGAACCCGTCCCGCCACATCTTGGGGATCTCCCGGATCGCTTCGTCCCACAGGACCTTGGAGTAGTCGATCTCGGGGATCCCGAAGCCGAACATCTCGGTGGTCGACGACCCGCGCCCGGTGCCCAGCTCGAAGCGGCCGTTCGACAGGTTGTCGAGCATGGCGGCGCGCTCGGCGGTGCGAACGGGGTGGTTCACCGGCGCAGTGATGTTGAAGATCGCCGACCCTAGGTGGATCCGCTCCGTGCGCGAGGCCACGCTGGCCAGGAACACCTCCGGAGCGGACATATGCGAGTACTCGCGGAGGAAGTGGTGCTCGGACGCCCAGACGTACTTGAACCCGAACCCCTCGGCCCTGATGGAAAGCTCGAGGTTGTCGAGGAGGCGCCGTTGCTCGTACCCAGGTGTGGTCTCTGCCACCTTGTCTGGCACGAAGACCTGTGCGAAGTACCCGAACTCCATAGTGACTCCCCCTTCTGGTGACGGTGCGAACTTTCATACCATGTCCCCGCCGCCCCTGCCCTGTGCGGCTCAGCAGTCCCCGCCGCCCCTGCCCTGTGCGGCTCAGCAGTCCCCGCCGCCCCTACCCTGTGCGGCTCAGCAGTCCCCGCCGCCCTACCCTGTGCGGCTCAGCAGTCCCCGAGGTGTCCACGAACGAGTCACACCGGCAGCTCCAGGGCCCGGTCGAGTCCGGTGCCGGCGGCGAGCTCGATTTCGAAGAAGCTGAACTGGTCCTCAGGCATCACGCCTACTCACTTCGGTTCCCCCGGACCCTCGGTGAGCCCATCGGTTGCCCGTTGCCCGAGCACCTGGCGATGGCAATCCGCCGTCGGAACCTGTCAAAGGAACAGGACTCCGTCTATCGCGGCGCCGAACCAGATCGTTTCTTGAGCCGGCGCTTCTTCAATCTGGGCGGCAGCTTCTTCCGGGTCCCGGCCACCACCGCATGCTTCATGTCCACACAGGACTTGGGTGTGTCGATCCGCTCGAACCACTCGAGCTTGCCGTCAAGTGGAGCAAGGACGACCGACCCGTGGCAGATCTTCTGACACTGCACCAGGCGGACCTCGGCCTGCTTGCACAGAGCTCGGATGAGAGCATCGTGATCGCATGCCCGGGAGCACTTCTTCCCGTGACAGACATAGGCGACAGGATCGGCCACTGCTAGGCCCGTCGGCTGCCCTTTCCGAAGGCCAGACCTACGAGCCAGGCTACGAAGAAGATGACGGCGACGATCCACAATACGTGGAGGGCGAAGCCCACGCCTGCGAAGATGACGGCCAGCAGCAGCAGCAAGCCACCCAGCCAAGCCGCCAGCGCCATCAGCGCGACGCATCTCGATCTGCCGTCGACGATGGCATCGACGGCATCGGGCTGAATGTTTTTCACCCCACCGCCCTGGCAGGGGTTATCGCCGAAGCGGGCACTGCTGGCGTGCCGGTGGTCGCCTTCAACATCGACGCGGCCAAAACCGGCAGCGGCAATCTCAGCTACATCATGCAGGACTTCTTTGCCGCCGGCACGGTCCTGGGACGTCGCGCTGCGGCGTCTGTTGCCGATGGCGAACACATCATCGTCGCAATGCATGACGACGGGGTGGGGGCACTGGAAGAGCGAGCAGCAGGGGTTGAGGCAGGCCTCGCATCGCGAAGCGTCGTTTTCACACGTGTCATCACCGGGCGCGCCCCAGCGAAGGGCGCCGAGATTCCCGCCCAAGCAGTATTCCGTTTGGGCGTCCGCGCAATCATTGGCACCGGACAGCCGGACACCGAGGCTGCTGGGATAGTAGCCAGGGCGGGTCAGAAGCACGGCATTTATGCGGCGGGCTTCGATCTGTCGCCCGGGATCGTCGACCTTATCGCCGAGGGACATCTCGACTGCGTCGTCGATCAACAGCCCTATGCTCAGGGCTTCTATCCAATCGTGCAACTGGCTCTCTACCGGCGGTTCGGCCTCATGCCGTCATCTCTGGACGCTGGTGCTGCGATCGTCGATCGCCAAAACGTCGAACTGGTTCGCCAACTCAGCAAGCAATCCATTCGCTAGGTCACCACATGAAAATCACTTCCGTCGAGCCCTTCATTCTGCACGCCCCGGTGAACGTCCCATCGATCTCGGACTCAACTCATAGGATCACCCACTGGGGAATTGTCGGGGTCAAGATCGGCACGGACGATGGTCTCTTCGGATACGGCTATACTGGCACCCACGCTCACCTCGAGTCTGACCGCCTCGTGACCTCGTGCATCGCCAAATCTTACGGACCGATGTTGATGGATGAGGACGCACTCGACGGAGATCGGCTGTGGCTGAAGCTGGCGCGCTTCCCCGCAGTCCAGTGGGTAGGCAGGGCGGGCGTCACGCATATCGCGTTGGCAGCAATCGACATTGCTTTGTGGGATCTCCGCGGCAAAGCCGCCGGACTGCCTCTCTGGAAGCTTCTGGGCGGCGCCACGACCGAGCGACTCGAAGCCTACAACACCGATGTCGGCTGGCTCTCCGTTCCCAAGGACGGGCTGGTCGACGGCTGTAAGCGAGCGATCGAACACGATGGCTTTCACCGTTTGAAGATCAAAGTCGGCCATGCGGATCCTGTGATCGATATCGACCGCTTCGAGGCTGTGCGGAAGGCCGTCGGTCCCAACGTCACAATCGCAATCGATGCAAACGGCAAATGGGATCTGCCCACCTGTCAGCGGTTCTGCGCTCAGGCCGAACCGCTCGACGTATTCTGGTTTGAGGAACCCATGTGGTACGACGATGTGGGATCCCACGCCGCGCTTGCGCGATCGACGTCGATCCCCGTGGCTCTCGGCGAACAGCTTTATACCGCCGACGCGTTCAACACCTTCATCGACGCGGGCGCGGTGCAATATGTGCAGCCTGACGTCACACGCGTCGCCGGTATCACCGAGTACATCCAGGTCGCGCATAACGCGCACTCGCACCGCTTGCCGGTAGTCGCTCACGTAGGCGACATGGGGCAGGTGCATGTCCACCTTTCATACTGGCATCCGGCGACCTCAATGCTGGAATACATCCCCTGGATCAAGGACTGTTTTGTCGAGCCTATCAAGGTCGAGGACGGCCACTATGTCCGGCCGCAGATGCCCGGGGCAGGTTGCACGCTGACCGAGCAGGCGGTGGCGGCATTCGGTCAGTCCTTCTAGTGCCCGAGGCAGGGATGATGGAGGTTCTACCAGTGGAGCGCGAGTTCGAGGGCCGAACGGCCTTTGTACTCGGGGGAAGTTCCGGCATTGGCTTGGCCACCGCCCGGCTGCTTGCCGAGCGAGGAGCCAACGTCGCCATAGTCGGTCACGCGGACGATACACTTATCGTCGCCAAGCAGTTCACTGACGATGGGTTCAAAGCTGTTGGCCTTATCGGCGATGCCAGCCAATCTGCATTTGTAAGCCACGCGATCCATCGGACCGTCGAGACCTTCGGAGGTCTCGACATACTGGTTTGCTCGGCCGCCATTCATCCCATTGGCGATGTGCTCGAGACGGATGAAGCTACCTGGGACCGTACTTTCGCAGTCAACGTGAAGTCGATGTATCTCACGTGCCACCACGGTGTGCCGCACCTGATTGCCAGCCAGGGTGGGTCGATCATCACCCTGGCTTCGGTGCAGGCCACTTCGAACACGCCCGGTGTTTGCGCCTACGCGACCACGAAAGGCGCCATCGTAACGTTCACCCACACGCTGGCCGTGGACCTGGCCAAGCACAACATTCGCGCAAACACGATCTGCCCGGGGTCGATCATCACGCCGATGCAGGAACACTTTGCAAGAGCAAATGGAAATGGACGCAGCGTCGAAGAGATGTACCGCGAGTTCGCAAAACCAGTACCTCTTGGACGCCTCGGTCGCGCCTGGGAGATCGCCGAACTCGCGGCCTTTCTCGCAAGCCCCAGGTCGGGGTTCTGCACCGGGGCGCAATTCACTGCGGATGGCGGCCTCCTGGCGGGCCTCCGGATTTTCTAGGGCGGTAAGGGAGAGTGAGCATGCGTCGCATCGACACGCATATGCATTTCTGGACCCTGGCGATGGAGCGATCCTACTCGCTCTGGATGACGCCCGACCTGAAGGTTCTTCACAAAGACTACGGCCCCCGTGATGCCCGACCGCTGATGGAAGCGAACGGCGTCGAAGGTTGCGTACTGGTCTCGGCGGCGTCCACCATCGAGGAGATGGGCTACCTCCTGGGTCTTGCCGACGGACACGACTTCATCCGCGGCGTCGTCGGGTGGGTGGATATGTTGGCTCCCGACGCGGTCCGAGACCTCGAGCAATGGGCTCGTTCGCCGGTACTGAAGGGTATTCGGCCCTACCTGCAGGACCTCCCGGAAGATGATTGGATCCTGCGTCCGGAACTCGATGCGGTGGTTAGGAAGCTTCCCGAGTTCGGACTGCGTTTCGATGCACTGATCAAACCGCGGCATATCCTCAATACAGTCCGGTTCGTGGAGCGCTACCCTGACCTGCCGGTCATTGTCGACCATATGGCGAAGCCCATGATCTACCAGGGAGAACTCGCGTCCTGGGCTCGAGACATGGAGCATTTCCGTCAGCTCGCTCACGTCCATTGCAAGCTCTCCGGTATCCTGACCGAAGACGGCCCGGAATGGACGCCGGAGCGGGTGCAGCCCTATCTGGAAACGGTCATCGATATCTTCGGGCCGGAACGTCTCGTCTTCGGAAGCGACTGGCCCGTGGTCAATCTGGTCGCCGACTACGGAAGGTGGGTCGATGTCGTCGATGCTGCTCTCAAGCACATGACGCGCGCCGACCAACAGAAAGTCTGGGCCACTAACGCCGAAAGATTCTACGGGCTCCTGGGCAAGACTGAGCCACTCGCGGTCTAATCGGGAGGTTGAGTAACAGGTTACTGCCCATTTGGTTGGACCACTGGACAACCAGTCCACCGATGGTCGGCAGGGGCGCAAAGCTGGGCGCCGAGATGACCAGCGAGCAACTTAGGAGGATGAATTGAGGATTGGACAAATGGAGACGAGATTCGTGACCGGCGGGTTGAGCCGCGTCGGTCGGGGCGTACTCGCTGCGTGCCTCGCCGGCCCGCTCGCGCTGGCCCCACTCACCGCGGTCGCTTCCAATCACCGGATTGCGCTCGTGCCGGGTGGTCCACACCCGTACTTTGCTGGTTGGGAGCCTGGGCTGGCCGACGCCGCAAAGGATTTCGGCATTGCAAAGGTCGAGTATCAGGTGCCCGCCGAGTGGAAACTCGAGGCTCAGACGCAGTTGCTCGAAAGCCTTGCGGCGCAGGGCACGAACGCGTTTGGTTTCTTCCCTGGCGATGCGGTTGGCATCAACTCTACTCTCGCAGAACTGAAGGCAGGCGGAATTCCTTCGATCGCGATCGCCGGCTGCGCGCAGGATCCGACCGCCGCGGCGTTCTGCTTCTCCACCGACGTGTCGCAGGCTGCCTATGTCGGCACCAAGGCGCTGATCGCAGCCATGGGCGGCAAGGGCGCCATCGTCCATATGGCCGGGTTGCTCGTCGACCCGAACACCACGCTGCGTGAGCAGGCGGTGAAGAAGGCCGTTGACGAGACCAAGGGGGCGGTCACGCTTCTGCAGACTGTCGGTGACACCGACAACCAGGAGCAGGGGGACCAGAAGATCAATGCCCTGCTGGCCGCTCAGAAGGACAAGATCGGCGGTATCATCGCTACCGCGTATATCTCCTCTGTCGTCACCGCCACCGCGCTCCGCAATTTGGGCGACAAGCGGATCAAGATGGTCGGCATCGACGACGACAAGATCGTGCTCAACGGCATTCGTGACGGTTTTGTCGCAGGTACGATTGCCCAGAACCCCTATGGGCAGGCCTATATCGGCGCATATGCGCTCGATCTGCTAGCGGGTGGTTGCACCGTAAAGGCGGATGCGCCGTGGATCACCACTCCGCAGACCGCCCATTTCGTCGATTTCAGGCACGGTCGTGGTCTCGGCCGCTAACGTCGGCACCTATGCTGAAGACCTGAAGGCCCTGACAAAGACGATGCAGGCGACCTTCAAGGACACCTACCTCACCTGCAAATAGTCGTGCGGGCGGCTCCGATCCACGGCGCCGCCCGTCTACCGGCGCGACCCCGCGCCGGGACAGACATACGTCAGTCGCGAGAAGCCAATGACAACGCAAATCCCGTCAAGCTCGGGGGCATCTATTTCGATCGCAGGACTGCTGACGCGGGGCTCCACCCAGCTCGGCCTTCTAGTCATCCTGTCTATCCTCTGGGCGGTGTTCGCGAGCCTGTCGCGCGGTTTCCTTTCGACCTTCAATCTCAATTCGTTAGGCCGTTCTCAGTGGTAACGGGGGCAAATTCCCGGGCAGGACACAGTGAAGCCACAGTTATCATATTTTGCCGGTGTCTAAACATACTGCTTCTACTGTATATCGCAGATGCGAGATCGAGTTTGTGCGTCTGCGTGCCCGGAAATTTGCCCCGTCACCGACCGGCGCGAAAAAAAGTAACTCCCAAGCCGTCGGCTATGGGGCGAAGGCGAGGATGATCTGATCTGGGCGTGCGGCGAGAGTTCGGAGGATATTGCAGCCGTGCTTTCTCGCAGTTGAGACGATGGATCTGAGGGTTGCGAAGATTTGAGCGCCTTCGAGGGTTCGGAACGAGCCCGAGATTTTCATTTTGACCTTCATCATCCTCAGGTCCTGTTCGGCCAGGTTATTGGTGAAGGGCACGTCGAAATCGGTGAGGAAGCGCAAGGTTTCGGTTTGGAAGGTTTTCAGTCTTTGCAGCAGATTGTGGCCGGGCCGGTGCTTGGTTCGCCCGCGCGCGTTGGCTTTGGTCTCCAGTTTGGGCAGTTGGCGATGGAAGGCGAGGCCGAGCCGGATCGCCGCCCAATAGCGCTCGACGAAGGCCTTGAGGTCATCGGGCGGAAGCGCGCAGCGCCCGCCTTGCGGGCTTTGTCGACTGCGAGATTGGCCGCAAGCAGCATGTCGCGCATGTGTTCGGCCCAGGGTTCGTGATCGAGCTCGATCAGGCTGTTGAGTTCGCGCAGGATATGGGCGTTGCAGAAGGCGTGATCGACCGCATCGAGCCGGCGATAAGGCAGGAAGTGGTCATGCACGACGACGCCCCCTTGCAAATCCACGGGGATCGCGCCGCGCTTTTCGTCGGCGCGATAGAAGGTGAAGGCCAGGCTCGAGGTCGTATGCAGCCATTGCAGCTTGCCTGCGATGCGAAACCCCGTTTCGTCGAGATGGCGAACCTTCGCCTCGGCCACGCGCTCGCCGATGAATGCGTAGACCCGCCGCAGCTCTTGCGCCTTCTTTCCGACCCAGGCGACGATGCTGGCCGGACAAATCCGCGGCGCGCCGAACAGATCGCTCAGCGCCTGCGCGGTCCGATCCTCGGGGAGCAGCTGCTGGATGTTGAGATAGACCGCTGCCGCCCTCAGCCGTTCGCCATATTGCGTCAGCCTGACCACGCCATCGGGAAACGCCGCCTTCGTCACGCCACGGCAATTGGCGCAGCGGTAAATCGAGGCCTGATGTTCGGTGACCATGAGCGGGCGCTCGGCAAGATCGAACACCTGGCGCTTCTCGATCCTGACCGCCGACTGCGGATCGAGAGGCAAACCGCAATGGCGACAGGCGCACGCCGTGTGCTCAATCACGCAATCCGGATCGGCGACTTGCCGCAACGTATCCCCTTTGTGGCCCTTCTGCCCGCCGCTCGCCTTGCCCGAGCGACCGCGCAGGCTGCCGGCAATGCGAGGCTTCTTCTTCAATCCGTCGCTCGAAGGCGGCTTGGAGCTGTTGGAACTGTCCTGCCCCAATTGCCGGCTAAGGTCCGCCACTTCAGCCTGAAGCGCCGCGATCTGGCGTCTCAGCGAGGCGATCAACTCCTCGACTTCGGCAGGAAGAACCATCCTCCCGTTGATTCTGATTCGCCGCCCGCCGTCTCCAAAGATCAACCGAGCAAAGACCTTTTCAATCCAGCAGTGACTTTTCGGACTCACCCGGGCTTGGGAGTTACAAAAAAGAGAAAAAAGACGCCTAAGCCTTTGAAAAACGCCGACCGCCCTTGGATCCGCACGGGGCCAGACCCTCACCCCCGACCCCTCTCCCGCGGACGGGCGAGGGGGTTTCGCGGCCCGTCCGTCGCCGCCCGCTTGCTTTCGCCGTGGCCCCTCTCTAAGCGCTGAGGTCCCGTGTCCTTAAGCCCGCCGATCGCCCTTCTGAACGCCCGCCTCGTCGATCCCGAGCGCGAGCCGAGACGCGGCGGCGGGCTCATCGCCATCGACGGCGCTCATCGCCGGCGTCGGCGCGCGCGGTGACGCGCGACCAGCTGCCGGCGGAGGCGCGGATCGTCGATTGCGCCGGCGACGTCGTCGCGCCGGGCCTCATCGACATGCGCGCCTTCGTCGGCGAGCCGGGCGCCGAGCATCGCGAGACGATCGCCAGCGCCAGCGCGGCCGCGGCGGCCGGCGGCGTCACGACCCTTCTGGCGCGCCCCGACACCAGCCCGCCGGTCGACGACCCGGCGGTCGTCGACTTCATCCTGCGCCGCGCGCGCGACGACGCCAAGGTGCGCATCTTCCCATCGCGCCGCGCTGACCAAGGGCCTCGACGGGACGCGAGATCGCCGAGATCGGCCTGCTCGCGCGAGGCCGGCGCGGTCGCCTTCTCCGACGGGCCGCAGTCGGTCGCCGACGCGCAGACGATGCGCCGCGCGCATGACCTACGCCCGCGACTTCGACGCGCTGGTCATGCACTATTGCGAGGATCGCGACCTCGCCGGCGAGGGCGTCGATGGCCGAGGGCGAGCGCGCGAGCCGGCTCGGCCTGCCGGGCGTCCCGCGCGAGGCCGAGACGATCGATGCTCGAGCGCGACCTGCGCCTCGTCGCGCTGACCGGCGCGCGCTACCACGCCGTGTTCGTCTCCAACGCGCTCTCGCTCGACGGCGATGGCGCGGGCGCAAGCGACGCGGGCCTGCCGGTCACCTGCGGCGTCTCGATCAACCATCTGACGCTCAACGAGATCGACGTCGGCGACTACCGCACCTTCCTCAAGCTCAACCCGCCGCTGCGCGGCGAGGACGAGCGCATGCGCGCTGGTCGAGGCGCTCGCCGCAGGGCTGATCGACGTCATCGTCTCCGACCACGATCCGCAGGACGTCGAGACCAAGCGCCTGCCGTTCGCCGAAGCCGCGGCCGGCGCGATCGGCCTCGAGACCATGCTGTCGGCGAGCCTGCGGCTGGTCGTCGGCGGGCAGATCTCGCCTGCCGCGCCTGCTCCGCGCGATGTCGACTGCGGCCGGCCGAAATCCTGGGGCTTGCCGGCGGGCGGCTCGCGGTCGGCGCGCCGGCCGACCTGATCCGCTTCGATCCCGACGAGCCCTATGTGCTCGATCCGGCGACGCTGCATTCGCGCTGCCGCAACACGCCGTTCGACGCGGCGCGGATGGAAGGGCGGGTCAAGCTGACGCTGGTTGCCGGGCGCGATCGCGCACGAATAGGCTTTGGCCAGCCGACGTCGCCGGAGCGCATGGGCAGCATCGGTCGGCGATTTCGTACTGCGCGCGGTCTCTGGCGCTGGCGCTCGGCTATCTCCTCGGCTCGATTCCGTTCGGGCTGCTGCTGACGCGCGCTCGCCGGCGCCGGCGATCTTGCGCACGATCGGCTCGGGCAACATCGGCGCGACCAACGTGCTGCGCACCGGCCGCAAGGATCTCGCCGCCGCGACGCTGCTGCTCGACGCGCTGAAGGCGACGCTCGCCGTCGTCGCTCGCGGCCTGGCTGTTCGGCCCGGCGACGCGGCGCTTGCTGCGGCCGGCGGGCGCGTTCCTCGGCCATCTCTATCCGGTCTGGCTCGCGCTTCCGCGGCGGCAAGGGCGTCGCGACCTTCCTCGGCGGCCTGATCGGCGATCGCCTGGCCGGCGGCGCTCGCGTTCGCGGTCGTGTGGCTCGCGGTCGCCGCCGTCACCCGCTATTCCTCGGCGGCGGCGCTGGCGGCCAGCGTCGCTCGCGCCGCTCGCCGCGCTCGCGCTCGGCGACCGCAGAGGCCGCGCTCGTCTTCGCCGTGCTGGCGGCGCTGCTGTGGATTCAAGCACAGCGCCAACATCGGTCGCCTGCTCAGCGGAACCGAGACCGAAGATCGGCCAGAAGGACTGAGCGATGGCGCAAGCCGCGCGAACGCCGTCAGGCTCACCGACGACGCAGCGCTTCGACTGGCTGCGGCTCATCCGCTCGGAAAACGTCGGCCCGCGCACCTTTCGCGCGCTGATCAACCATTGCGGCGGCGCGCGGGCGCGCGCTCGACGCGCTGCCCGATCTGGCGCGCGCGCGGCGGCGCGGCGCGGCCGATCCGCGTCGCCGTCGGCCGAGGAGATCGAGCGCGAGCTGCGAGCGGCGCGACAGCTCGGCGTGCGCTTCGTCGCGCTTTGGCGAGCCCGAATATCCGCCGGCTGCTGCGCCAGATCGATTCGGCGCCGCCGATCCTTGCGCTGCGCGGCCGCGAAGAGGCGCTGCAGCAGCCGGCGGTGGCGATCGTCGGCTCGCGCAACGCCTCGGCCGCCGGTCTGACCTTCGCCGACCGGCTGGCGCGCGGCCTCGGCGCAGGCGGGCTATGTCGTCGTCTCGGGCCTGGCGCGCGGCATCGACCAGCGCGCGCACGTCGCCTCGCTGGAGACCGGCACGATCGGCGTGCTGGCCGGCGGCCACGCCAAGCCCTATCCGCCCGAGGCCGCGCCGCTGATCGCGCGCATCGCCGAATTCGGCGCGGTCGTCTCGGAAATGCCGATCGAATGGGAGCCGCGCGGGCGCGACTTCCCGCGCCGCAACCGCATCGTCTCGGGCCTGGCGCTGGGCGTGGTCGTCGTCGAGGCGGCGCGCGGCTCGGGCTCGCTGATCACCGCGCGATTCGCCGCCGAGCAGAACCGCCAGGTCTTCGCCGTGCCCGGCTCGCCGCTCGATCCGCGCGCCGAAGGGAGCAACGATCTCCTGCGCGAGGGCGCGACGCTCTGCGCGCGGCTCGACGACGTGCTGACAGCGCTCGAGCCGACGCGCGCGCGCGACGCTCTTCGCCTCGCTGGAGGAGCGGCGGCGCCGGACGAGCTGCTGTGGGGCGATGAGCCGCCTCTTGGCGTCGATCGGGGCGCCGGCGACGCGTCCTGGCCGACGAAGCGTTCGACGACGGCGCAGCGGTCTCCGGCCGTCGACGGCGACGCGCTCGCGCGCCGCATCGTCGCGCTGCTCGGCCCCGCTCCGATCTCGATCGACGAACTGGCGCGCGCCGCCGAAGCCTCGACCCGCGACGTTCGCGTCGCTCTGATGGAGCTCGAACTCGCCGGCCGGATCGAACATTTCGGCGGCGACCGGGTCGCGCTTGCGGCCTGACGGCCGAAGGGCGGCCTTAGGCGGATGCGGCCATCCGATCGAGCAGACGGCTTCTCGGACCGGATCCGCGGAGTCGGCTTCCGTCGGCTTCTCCGCGCCGCCGGCGGCCGGGGCGTTGGTTCGGACGAAAAGTTCGCTCTCGGCCTTGGCCATGCCGAGGAAATAGGCGAGGAGATCGAGGCGCGCCGCTTCGCCATCGATTCGAGTTGCGCCGTCATGTCGGTCGACATAGCGGGCGACGTCGAGACGCCTCTTGCGGCGTGACCGGGGCCGTTTCACTCGCCGGCGCTTCGCGAGCGGTTCGAGGGTCCGCCAACAATTGCCGCGCGCGTTGAGCGCTTTCGTCTCGGGAACCCGTTCTCGGCGGCCATGCGACAACAAGCCGCATTGCGGAACGACTGATCTCCCGTCATCTCGCAGGGCTGCCGCGCGAACGATACTCTCATAGCGTGTATTTCCGGCCTACAAGCACCCACCCCTGACATCTCAAAGGCATTTCCGGATCGCAACAGACATACGTGAACAACGTCCGAATTGCGCCACGGTTTTGCAGCCAAGGCCGCGAGCCGGTCGAGCGCGCCCTGCAGGATGTAGGCGGCGGCCATCTGGTCGACGACGTCGGCGCGGCGCGCGCGCGAGACGTCGTTGGCGATCAGCGCGCGCTGTGACCGCGGCGGTCGACAGGCGCTCGTCCCAGTAGAGCGACGGGCGTCGGATCGAGCGCGGCGAAATTGCGCGCGAAGGCGCGCGTCGCCTGAGCGCGCGGGCCGGCGCCGCCGTCCAGGTCAGCGGCAGGCCGACCACGAGCGCGAAGGCGTCGAACTCGTCGAAGATCTGCGCGATCAAGCGCCTCGGCGTCCTTGGCGGAAGTGCGTGCGCTCGATGCGTCGCGAGGGCGTCGCGATGCGCCGCTCGACGTCGGAGAGCGCCAGCCCGATCGTCTTCGTTCCGAGATCGACGCCGATCAGCCGCGCCTTGGCGGCAAGCGCGCAGCGAGATCTTCGAGGGTGAGCGGGCGGCTCATGGGCAGCGGCTACCATGCGGGCTGCCCGCAAGTCGAATGCGCCGGTCAGCCACAGGTCAGACTCGCGCCCGTCGCTCGGCGTTGCCACGCCAAATATCGCGCGATGTATAGGGGCCGCGCCGCGGCTTCCGGGCGCGCACGTGGAGCCTCCGATGTCTGTCGATCCCGCCACCGTCCGCCGCATCGCGCATCTCGCGCGCATCGCCGTGAGCGAAGCCGAGATCGCCGCACCTGCAAGGCGAGATCAACGCCATCCTCGCGTTCGTCGAGGCGCTGGGCGCGGTCGATGTCGAGGGCGTCGAACCGATGACCTCGGTCATTCCGATGAAGCTGCCGATGCGCGACGACGTCGTCACCGACGGCGGCGATCGCGGAGCAAGTGCTGGCCAACGCGCCGCTCGACCGAGGACGGATTCTTCCTCGTGCCGAAGGTCATCGAATGAGCCGTCGCGCTGCGCCTCGCATCTGCAAGGATACCGACTTGACCGACCTCACGTCCCTGACGCTTGCCGAGGCGCGCGACGCGCCTGCAAGCGCGCGCGAGTTTCGAGCCGTCGAGATCTGACCGACGCCCATCTCGAGGCGATCGAGCGCGCGCAAAGCGCTCAACGCCTTTGTCGCTGACGACGCCGGAGCGGGCGCTCGAGATGGCGGAGGCGAGCGACGCGCGCCTCGCGCAAGGGCGAGGGCGGGCCGCTCGAAGGCCTGCCGATCGGGGTCAAGGATCTCTACGCCACCGAGGGCGTCCACACGCAGGCGTGCAGCCACATCCTCGACGGCTTCAAGCCGACCTATGAATCGACCGTCACCGCCAATCTGTGGCGCGACGGCGCGGTGATGCTCGGCAAGCTGAACATGGACGAGTTCGCGATGGGCTCGTCGAACGAGACCTCCTACTACGGCCCGGTCGCCTCGCCCTGGCTGCCGCCGAACTGGAGCGCCGAGCAGGCGCGCGCCGCGCTCGCGAGCGACAAGCGCGGTCTGCTGACGCCCGGCGGCTCGTCGGGCGGCTCGGCGGCGGCGGTCGCCGCGCGCCTCTGCCTGGCCGCGACCGCCAGCGACACCGGCGGCTCGATCCGCCAGCCGGCGGCGTTCACCGGCACCGTCGGCATCAAGCCGACCTACGGGCGCTGCTCGCGCTGGGGCATGGTCGCCTTCGCCTCCTCGCTCGACCAGGCCGGACCGCTCGCCCGCACGGTGCGCGACGCGGCGATCATGCTGCGCTCGATGGCGGGCCACGACCCGAAGGACTCGACCTGCTCGACCGCGCCGGTGCCCGACTACGAAGCCGCCGTCGGCCGGTCGGTCGAAGGGCCTGACGATCGGCGTTCCCAAGGAATACCGCCTCGACGGCATGAACGCCGAGATCGAGGCGCTGTGGGCGCGCGGCGCCGAGTGGCTGCGCGCGGCCGGCGCGAAGCATCGTCGACGTGAGCCTGCCCCACACGCGCCACGCGCTGCCCGCCTATTACATTGTCGCGCCGGCCGAGGCTTCGAGCAACCTCGCGCGCTACGACGGCGTGCGCTACGGCCTGCGCGAGCCGGCGGCCGACATCGTCGAGCTCTACGAGAAGACCCGCGCCGAAGGGCTTTGGCGCGGAAGTGCGCCGGCGGCTGATGATCGGCGCCTATGTGCTCTCGGCCGGCTATTACGACGCCTATTATGTGCGGGCGCAGAAGATCCGCACGCTGATCAAGCGCGACTTCGAGCGTGTCTTCGCCGACGGCGTCGATGCGATCCTGACGCCGGCGACGCCCTCGGCGGCGTTCGGCATCGGCGAGAAAGGCTCGGCCGATCCGGTCGAGATGTATCTGAACGACGTCTTCACCGTGACGGTCAACATGGCCGGCCTGCCCGGCCTCGTCGCGCCGGCGGGGCTTTCGAGC
Organism: uncultured Acidimicrobiaceae bacterium; assembly: GCA_963781305.1. Classification (GTDB taxonomy): domain Bacteria; phylum Actinomycetota; class Acidimicrobiia; order Acidimicrobiales; family RAAP-2; genus DASXMT01. The sequence goes on along the minus strand of CAWAFL010000001.1, from coordinate 174,085 downwards.
GACGGGCCTGCCGCTCGGCCTGCAGCTGATCGGCCGGCCGTTCGACGAGGAGACGCTGTTCGCGCTCGGCGAGGCGATCGAGCAATCGGCGGGACGCATGACACTGCCCGACGCCGTGGTGGGCTTGAGACGCCGCGTCCCGATTCATCCGGATTGACCGAGGTTAGCGACATGACGGCGGAAACGGCGAACGCCAAACTCATCAAGGGCGCGACGGGCGACTGGGAAGTGATCGTCGGGCTCGAGGTCCACGCCCAGGTGACCTCGCGCGCCAAGCTGTTCTCCGGCGCCTCGACGGACTTCGGCGGCGCGCCCAACTCGCATGTCTCGCTGGTCGACGCGGCGATGCCGGGCATGCTGCCGGTCATCAACCGCGAATGCGTCGCGCAGGCGGTGCGCACCGGCCTCGGCCTCAAGGCGAAGATCAACCATCGCTCGATCTTCGACCGCAAGAACTACTTCTATCCCGACCTGCCGCAGGGCTATCAGATCTCGCAGTACAAGAACCCGATCGTCGGCGAGGGCGAGATCCAGGTCGATCTGACGCCCGGAGCATTCGATCAAGGTCGGCATCGAGCGGCTGCACCTCGAGCAGGACGCCGGCAAGTCGCTGCACGACCAGTCGCCGACGATGAGCTTCGTCGACCTCAACCGCTCCGGCGTCGCGCTGATGGAGATCGTCTCCAAGCCGGACATGCGCTCGGCCGACGAGGCGAAAGCCTATGTCAGCAAGCTGCGCACGATCCTGCGCTACATCGGCTCCTGCGACGGCGACATGGAGAAGGGCAACCTGCGCGCCGACGTCAACGTCTCGGTGCGCCGCCCGGGCGAGCCGCTCGGCACGCGCTGCGAGATCAAGAACGTCAACTCGATCCGCTTCATCGGCCAGGCGATCGACGTCGAGGCGCGCCGGCAGATCGCGATCATCGAGGACGGCGGCACGATCGAGCAGGAGACGCGGCTGTTCGATCCGGCGCGCGGCGAGACGCGCTCGATGCGCTCCAAGGAAGAGGCGCACGACTACCGCTATTTCCCCGATCCCGACCTGCTGCCGCTCGAGCTCGATCAGGCGTTCATCGACGAGCTCGCGGCCGATCTGCCGGAGCTGCCGGACGCCAAGAAGGCGCGCTTCATCGCCGAATACGGCCTCTCCGCCTATGACGCGGCGTCCTCGTCGCCGAGCGCGAGACGGCCGATTTCTTCGAGAGCGCGGTCAACCACGGCGGCGGAAGCGCGACGCCAAGGCGGTCGCCAACTGGATCATGGGCGATCTTTCGGCGCACGCGAACGCCAAGGCCGTTCCCGTCGGCGGCGGCGGGCTCGAGCGCGGCGTCGCTGGCGGCCTCGTCGATCTCATCGGCGAAGGCGTGATCTCCGGCAAGATCGCCAAGGACGTGCTCGACGATGCTGCTCGGCGACGATAGCGGCGCCGATCCGCGGGCGCTGGTCGAGGCGCGCGGCTTGCGGCAGGTCACCGACGCCGGCGCGATCGAGCGGCGGTCGACGCGGTCATCGCCGCCAATCCGGACAAGGCCGAGCAGGCGAAGGCGAAGCCCGGCATGCTCGGCTGGTTCGTCGGCCAGGTGATGAAGTCGACCGGCGGCAAGGCCAATCCGCAGGCCGTCAGCGACGCGCTGAAACGAAGGCTTGGCGTCTGAAGCAACCGATTCGCGATGCGCGAGATTTAGCCGATTCGCAACCGCTCTCGATGCGAGACGGTCGAAGATTCGGCCGTAGCGCACTGAAAAATGCAACTGCGCGTCCCAAGAAAAATTCGATTGCGAAGCGCGCGTAGCGCGTTTCGATTCGGGACGCGAACACGGGCTCTCTGTATGCACGACAGCGCCGCAATCGCCTTCGCAGCAGCGAGGGAATGCGCGGGAAGCGAACGCCGGCAAGCGAGTAATCCTTGGAGAGGCGCGGAAAACAAGGGCTGATCGGGAAGTCGCAGTTCTTGCTCGAGAGCGATGGCCCACGCTGTCTGATGGATATGCATCTGCTGTCGATCGAGGTCTTGCTCATTGCTGAGGTCGCGCGCATCTTGAGACCGATGCTCGAGCGCGCGCGATAATTCGATAGTCGCGTTGCTGTACGGCTGTTTTGCAAGCATCGATCTCTTGCGTTGAATCAAAACGAATGTACCTTCGATTGCGCTCCTGCGAAGCGCGAGCAATCGCGTGCAAAGCAGGCGATCCATGAGGGACGCAACATATGGCGAAAGCTGCTGTTAAAAAGACGGCGAGGAAATCCGTCGCGAAGAAGAGGCCCGCAAAGAAGACCGCTGCGAAGAAGAGCGCGCGCAAGACGGTCGCGAAGAAGACTGCCCGAAAAGGCGCGGTGAAGAAGAGCGCGGCGAAAAAAGGCGGCGCGAGGAAGACGGCTGCGAAGAAGACCACCGCCAAGAAGGCCACAGCCAAGCGGGCGCCGGCGAAGCGCAAGAAAGCTGCGCCCTCCGGTCCTGCCACACCCTCGGAGACGTCATCGCAACCCTGATCGTCTTTGGGCGAACTCGGGCGGCTGATCAGGCTCGGCGCAAGGCAGTTGCGCCAAGCCTGATTGGCTGTTTTCGGGGCGGTGGGGCAGGGGCTGAACAGCAGCGGTTCCGGGTTATCATTCGAACGCGCACGTCTTGCCAGGGCGGTGCGCAGGGCGCACTTTGGACGATTGCGGCAAGCGTCGTCCGTCGGAATCATTTCCGCAATTGGGCGCCGGCGCCGCCTTTCGAGACGAGGGCGCATGGCTCAATTCGAGAAACCGATCGATCTCTATTACTGGCCCACTCCGAACGGGTGGAAGATCTCGATCATGCTGGAAGAGTGCGGGCTGCCGTATGCGTTGCACGCCGTCGACATCGGCGCCGGCCAGCAATTCGAGCCTGCATTCTTGGCGATCTCGCCCAACAACCGCATGCCGGCCATCGTCGATCCCGATGGGCCCGACGGCATGCCGATCTCGGTCTTCGAGTCGGGCGCGATCCTGCAATATCTCGCCAACAAGACGGGCCGCTTCGGCGGCGCCAGCCCGCGCGAGCGGGTCTCGGTCAGCGAGTGGCTCTTCTGGCAGATGGGCGGCCTCGGGCCGATGGCCGGCCAGGCCAATCACTTCCGCATCTACGCCGGCGTGAAGATCCCTTACGCGATCGACCGCTACACCGACGAGGTGAACCGCCTGTTCGGCGTGATGAACCGGCGCCTCGCCGACAACGAATATCTGGCCGGTCTCTACTCGATTGCGGACATCGCCTGCGTCGGCTGGACCCGCGGCTGGAAGCGTTACGGCCAGGAGATCGGCGACTTTCCGCACCTGGCGCGCTGGCTTGACGCCGTTCTGGCGCGTCCTGCCGTTCAACGCGGGCTCGCTCTCGACATTCCTGGGCGCAAGCAGCACGACCTCTCGACGGACGTAGAAGCGCGCAAGGTTCTCTTCGGCCAGCGCGCCCGCTAGCCAGCTTGGGCGAGGCTTGGTTCAGGCTTTGCTTGGCTTTGGCTCCGGTCGCTTGCAATAGGCGGTCGCGTCGGGCATATCTCCGACGCGCTTGGCGCGATGCCGGAGACGTGGCCGAGAGGCTGAAGGCGGCGGTTTGCTAAACCGTTATAGGGTTGTAAAGCTCTATCGAGGGTTCGAATCCCTCCGTCTCCGCCAGCCGCTTGATTAATTGGGCAATTTCGTCCTTAGCTCGGCTGGCTGCGTGGAATGAACCAAGCGTCGAAAAGCGTCGATTGTCACAGATTGATACCCGATTGGTACCGAAGACTCGCTTCTCCTTCAACCCCATTGCCTCGTCCATCACTTTCGCTGCGGCTTCGTCGCTGCGCCCGAACAGATGCGCGTAGAGGCTCAGGGTCTCGGTCGGGCTCCCCCTGGCTGAAACGCCGAAGGACAGTGACCGGATCAGTGCCAGAGGCGATCGTCGCTGCGGCACGCTCGAAGACAACCTCGAGCGGATGCGGCGGGACGTTCTGCCGCTGAGGCCCGATCTCATCCTCGGCGCTCATGGCTGCAACGGTCCGCTGGCGCTGGGCTTGCGGCAAATGCCCGAGCCGAACGAGCCGGGCCTGCGCCCGCGCGCTTCGCGCCGTCTCCGCCATTCCTTTCAGAAGCCTGCCGAACGCTGCAAATCGGGTGCGCAGGGCCTTCCAAACGCTGCAAAATCTTGCCGAAAATTGCAATTCCTTACCCGGAATCCGGACTTATCAATGGCTTACGGGCGAATGTAAGAGAAAAAGTTGGCCCCAGCCATGACGCCGTTCGGCAGCAGCAGCGCCGGGGCGGGCGGCGCGGATGGCGGCGAGCGCCGGCGGCGCCTCCTGCGTCTCGGCGACGACGGGCGGCGCGACCGCGGCCGAATCGCCGTCCGGCTCCGAGGGCGGGCCGGCGGCCGCCGCGTCGCTTTCGGCCGCTTGCGTCCTCATCTCCTCGAGAACCGTGCGTCTCACGCGGGCGAAAATCGAGTCGACGATCAACTGGTCGGCGGCCCCATCAACGACCGCCTCCGGCCGCGCCGCGGTCTCAGCTGCCAGCGTCTGATAGCGGTCGAGGCGGTCGATCACCCGGATGAACGGAGCGATCGCCCGGATGTCGCCGCGGGCCAGCGCATCGCCGGCGACCCGCATCGCCCGGCCGAGCCGGTCGAGCTGCATATGGGCATGCGCGGCGCCGGAGACCGCCTCGCGCTCCTTCAGGAATTCCGTGACGATCTGCCGGACGCGCCGCTCTTTCAATCCCGACCTCGCCGGCGACCTCGTCATAGGTCCACCCTTCGCGCAGCCGCTCCAGAATGCGCTTTGTCCGCGCCGCCCGGCTCAACCGCGTCTGCCGCCGGCGCGGCCTCTCCTCATCCATGCTCGTCCTCGCTTGCCGCCCGGCGCGGCGTCTTTTGTGACCAGCAGAAGTATAACGACGATATTCTGATTTTGGCAAGACTTTCCGTCGCCGTCATGCACGGGCTTGACCCGTGCATCCAGGGTTGCGGCAGATGCGTGTGCTCACCAAGCGCTACGGCGTGAACTGGCTGGCGCGACTGGGGACGGCCAGTAAGGGCGCCTGCGGAGACACCCGCCAAGGATCGATTCCTGGATGCCCGGCTCAAGGCCGGGCAGGACGCTCCTTCAGGCCTGTGCCAGATGCTGCATCCCGCATTACACTGACAGCGTACTGAACCCCCCAACTCTCGGCTTTGGCCCGCGCCGTTTGGGACGTGGATCGCGGCCTGTGCCGATTACGGTGACGCGCCCTCGCCGATTACGGTGACGCGCCCTCAATTCCCTTTTTCCTCGTCCGCTTCGCGCCACACCTCTCGTCGCCCTGGCGCCTCGCCTCTCGCCGCCCCGGCGTCGCTTCGGCTTGGGCCCGCGCGTGCCGGGCGTGACGAGCGAGCGAGACGGCGGCCGAGCGATCAACTGGCTTCGGCGCAGCGCGGCGAAACCGGATCAGGGCCGCCGGGCTGCACGACCCCCGAGCCGCTATCGCATGTCCTGCCGACTTTGCTGCACCGGCGTAGGGGCTTTCAGCGACGATTTGTAGAATCCATTGCCTTGCCAGAAGAGGACTTCGGCCCCGGCGGCGGCACCGTCGAAGCGCCCGATCGCCAGAGCGATCGGCAATGCGGTCAGCCCCGGCGCGGGCGTCGGATTGGCGCGCGCATTCAGTGAGATTTGCCAGGCCGCACCGACGGTGAACGCGATGTCGGTCGCCCCGTCGCCGTTGAAATCGGCGGCGAAGGCGCCCTTCATCGTGTTGTTGAGCTTCGGCCGCAAGGGTGTCCACGCATGCGCACTTAAGGCCGGCGCGAACATCCACTGATTGTCGACGACTCCGATGACTTCCGTTTTGCCCGAACCGTCGAAGTCGCCGAACGCGATGTCGGATCGCTTGAAGCTCGAGGTCGCGTAAACGACGAACGGCTCGGTCCCCCCGTCCGAGACCCACCACGTCTGCCCGTCGGCAAAGAAGACGTCGGCGCGTATGTCGCCGACGAAATCGCCGATCACATAGGAAACGACGCCGGGGTCCGAATTGATGGTGATGCTGGAGCCCGGCGCGGGCGGCGGCGACAGTTCCGGGTCGGGCATGTTGACGCGATGGCCGGTCGACAAGACCTGCCAAGGCGAACGTCCGCCCCAGGAGACGTACCACGTGTCGCCCTCTTGCTTGAACACGTCCGTGACGCCGTCGCCGTCGAAATCGCCGAGCAAAAGCATGTCGGCCGTTTCGGTCTTGGCGCTCAGGAACCGCCACTCGGCGTTGGCGCCGGGCGAATAGTACCAACCGGCGCCGGTCGCCATGAAGACGTCGTCCTGCTTATCCCCGTCGAAGTCGCCGACGAGAAGGATGTTCGTCGGATCGGGCGCCGAAAACTTGCTGTCGACCTGCAAATAGGGAACGCGCGGACGGGCGGCCGTCCAGGCGATGTTGTCGCTGGAGCTGCCGTCGGAGGGGAAGACCGTAACCGCGTCGGACGCCTGCTTGCGGGTCATGTTTGTCCTTGAAAATCGCGTTCACCCCGTTGCACGGAAGCCCGCGCACGGAAAAGTTCTCGTGCCTCGCGCCGGTATCCGTGCGCAAAAAGCTGTTGGCGACAACATGGCCCGAAAGCCCCGAAATGCCCCCGTCGTGATGCGTGTCGTTCTTGTCGTTGGTCTGGCCGTGCACGTCGGCGTCGACGCTGTCGTTTCCCGACAAGAACAAATTCGAGGCCGCGAGCGTAGCCGCTGCGGGCCGCCCCGTCGGAGGTCAGCGACGTTCCGTTCTTCTGGAACACGTTGCGCGAACACGAGCGGGTCGGCGCCCGAACCGGCGGCCAATCCGTAGCCTTCCGCGTTTGCAAAGTGATTTTCGCGATTATCGTGGATGTAGTTGCGCAGGATGCGAACAAATCCGAGGTCGGTCTGCGGCGCGAGCGGGCAGACGACATCGTCGTCGTCGGGGCCCTGGAGATCGACCGCCGAGACGCCCCAATCGGAAATGTCGTTGTGATCGACGATCGCGCGCAGATAGATGCGCCTGTTGGGCGCTGGCGACGACACGGCCACGACGTTGACGCCCTTCATCGGCGGCATCTGTCCGTTGGGGTCGCGCCCCGGTCCTCGGATTCTCAGGCCCGTGATGCGGCTGCGCGGCTGGTCGACGAGGAAAAGCCCGGGTTCGCAGGTCTGCGTCGGCGTGGAAAGATGTCCCTGTTTTAGCCAGAACTGCGGGCCGAACAGCGTCCCGCGACGGCTGCCCCTGACGGTCACGCCGGCGGGAATCTCGAACGGACAGTCAAGGTCCTGAAAGTCCAGTTCGGCGCCCGGCGTCAGCTGGATCACCGTGTTTGCGCCGGCTGCCGCCAGCGCCGCGACGAAGCCCGCGCTGTCGGAGACAGTGACGAATCCGCGCGTCGGGCTTCCCACCGCGCCGGCCGGCGGCACGAAGTCCCACAATTCGTCGTCGCCGAGCCATCGTTCGCCGAGCGCAACCGGCGTCCCCGGCTTGGTGATCGCGTTCGACAAACGCACGACGAGCTCGGGCTTCGCGTCCAGAATGATGCTGTCGCCGTCGAGCGCGAAGATTTGGCGTGGGGGCGTCGGAACATGGTTCGAGCCGCACCGCCGCGTCGGCCGCCATCGCCTGCGCGCCGACGCATTGCTCGGCCAGATGCAGCCTGACCCGATGGTCCGGATCAAGTTCCTCAACGCCGAAAGCCTGGTCCGCCGCATTGTCGCAATCCGCGATGACGAGCGTCGTCGCCGGCGCCTGCGCCGCCAGGCAACGCCCCAGGTAGCTCTTGATGGCGAAAGTCGGGTAGCGCGGCCCGCTGTCCGCCGCGAGGGCGCTCAAATACAGCGACCCGAACGCGAGGCCGGCAAGAACGGCGGAGACGATCTTGCGGCGCGCCGCGATGCCGTGCGACGACGATCGCAATGCGACTTCCGGACGCGCGCGCATTAGCCTTCTCCTCTTTGCCGGCGAACTGCCTGCCTCTCGCGCGGGACGCCTCAGTTCGCGCCGTAGCTGCCGTGCACCGGAATCAATCAAAGCCTGTGTCGACCGTAAGCCGTGATGCCGCCTGGCTCAATCGCGCTATACAAGCGCCGACATCCGCAATCTCTATTCTTTGACCAAAGGCCAGGCGGCCATCCGCGATTGACTTCGCGGCGAGACATGACCGCGCCGGCAATCCGCCGCTCGTTCCTTTGACCTTCCCGGACCATTTTGCGCCGATCGTTCGCAGAATAGCAGATGGCGAACGCGAACTCGAACTCATCATGGCGTGAACGCGAGCTGGTCATGGCGCGGTGGCGATGGCTTGACCCCGCAGTCCGGCGGCCGGCCGGTGACGAACGACCTCGCTTTGCGAATACGCGGGTATGAAGCCACGTCAAAACGCCGACATGGAGCCAGTCCGCGCCGCGAGCAAATCCTGCCCCTCGGAACCGGCACTGCGCACGAGGGCCGGAGTGAGAGCGTGAGATATCCGTCGTCGTCCCGCCGGCCGACGGGTACACCAGCCTTGGCTTTGGCGCGTTGATTATTTTATCCACCATTCAGTCGACACGCGGACCGCAAGCCGTTGCGCTCGTTTGGCTTCATTGCGAGCCGTTTCGCCTTTTCAATTATGCTCAGACCGAACCTCACGGCTTAGCCGGGTTGGCGCCCATGTCGCGGGAGATGGCGCGCGAAGCTTCGAGGACCAGCGCGCCGAGTTGCGCCATCCGGTCATCGCTGATGCGCGCCATCGGGCCCGAGGCCGAGACAGCCGCGACGACATCGCCGGTTTCGTCGAAAATCGGCGCCGCGAGGCAGCGCAGCCCGATGGCGTGCTCTTCGTCGTCGACGGCATAGCCGCAGGCGCGCACCCGCTCGAGGTCTGCGCGCAATGCCGATGGCGAGGTGATCGTCTTGACCGTCAGCCGCGGCATCCCGCGCTGGTGCAGGATCTTGGCCAGATCTCTTGTCGGAAGCCGCCGAAAGCATCGCTTTGCCGACCGCCGAGCAATGCAGCGGCACGCGCGATCCAGGCCGGGCAAAGGCGCGCATCATCTGCCGGCATTCCACCTGTGCACAGATAGACCGCTTCGCCTTCGTCCTCGACCGCAAGATTGACCGTCTCTCCCCCGTCTTCCATCAGATGGCGCATATGCGGCCTGGCGATGCCGGCGAGGCTGCGGGTCTTGGTGAACGTGCAGCCGACGACGAAGGCCTGGACGCCGACCGACCAGTAGCCGTCCCTCGTGATTGAACCGGACGTAGCGCTCCTGCTCGAGCGTTGTCAGCAGCCGATGCGCTGTCGAGGAGGGCAGCCCGACCTGCTGGGCAAGATCGGTCAAGGTCGCCCCGTCGTCGGACGATTCCGCGATCCGGTTGAGAAGCGCCAGCGCGCGAACGAGCGACTGCACCTGGTCGCCGCCGGCGCGCGCCCCTGCTGTCCTGCGTTTTCTTCGGCGTCTGTCGCTCCATCGACCACCCCACGGCTTCTGAAGCCTGATACGGCTCCGGAAGCCCGAGATTATGAGCAAACGCCGCCTATTGCACGGTTGCTTCCATGATACGGGAAATTGTCCTCATTTGCCGCCCTTCAGGCGCATCGGCGCCGAGCAATACGTTCTGATCAATGGCCTTTTCGCGGTTGCTTTCAGCATTGTGGAAATAGCCTCACAAGCCTCGCGAATTCTGTCATGCTGGCTTCCACGACGGAAAGCGAAATACGGGAGATTCAGGGATGGCGCGGATGAACGCAGTGGACGCGGCGGTGCTCGTGCTTGGAGCGGGAGGGCGTCTCCGTCGCCTTCGGCGTGCCGGGCGCCGCGATCAATCCGTTCTACGCCGCGCTGCGCAAGCGCGGCTCCATTCGCCACATTCTGGCGCGCCACGTCGAGGGCGCGTCGCACATGGCCGACGGCTATACGCGCGCCAAGCCCGGCAATATCGGCGTTTGCATCGGCACCTCCGGGCCCGCCGGGACGGACATGATCACCGGGCTCTACGCCGCCGCCGCCGATTCGATCCCGATCCTCTGCATCACCGGCCAGGCGCCGCGGGCGCAGGCTCTACAAGGAAGATTTCCAGGCCGTCGATATCGAAGCGATCGCCAAGCCGGTCGCCAAATGGTCGGTCACCGTGCGCGAGCCGGCGCTGGTGCCGATGGTGTTCCAGCAGGCGTTCCACGTGATGCGCTCGGGCCGCCCGGGACCGGTGCTGATCGATCTGCCGATCGACGTGCAAACTGGCGGAGATCGAATTCGACATCGAAACCTATCAGCCGCTGCCGGTCTACAAGCCTGCAGCGACGCGGCCGCAGGCGCGGCGCGCCATCGAGATGCTGAACGCCGTCCGAGCGGCCGCTGATCGTCGCCGGCGGCGGCGTCATCAACGCCGACGCCAGCGACCTGCTGGTGGAATTCGCCGAGCTGACCGGCGTGCCGGTGATCCCGACCCTGATGGGCTGGGGCGCCATCCCCGACGACCATCCGCTGATGGCCGGCATGGTCGGGCTGCAGACCAGCCACCGCTACGGCAACGCGACCTTCCTCGAATCCGACTTCGTGTTCGGCATCGGCAACCGCTGGGCCAACCGCCACACCGGCTCGATCGAGGTCTACACGAAGGGCCGCAAATTCGTGCATGTCGATATCGAGCCGACGCAGATCGGCCGCGTGTTCGGGCCCGATTTCGGCATCGTCTCCGACGCCCAGCGCCGCGCTGACGCTGTTCATCGAAGAGGCCCGCGCGATGAAGGCGGCGGGCAAGCTCAAGGACCGCTCGGCCTGGGCCGCCGAATGCCTGCACCGCAAGAAGAACATGCTGCGGCACAGCCATTTCGACCAGGTGCCGCTGAAGCCGCAGCGCGTCTATGAGGAGATGAACGAGGTGTCTCGATCGCGACACCTGCTATGTCACGCACGATCGGCCTGTCGCAGATCGCCGGCGCGCAGTTCCTGCACGTCTATCAAGCCCGCGCAACTGGATCAATTGCGGCCAGGCGGGCCCGCTCGGCTGGACGCTTCCGGCCGCGCTCGGCGTGCGCGCCGCCGATCCGGACCGCAAGATCGTCGCGCTGTCGGGCGACTACGACTTCCAGTTCATGATCGAGGAGCTGGCGGTCGGCGCGCAGCACAAGCTGCCCTATCTGCATGTGGTGGTGAACAACTCCTACCTCGGCCTGATCCGCCAGGCGCAGCGCGGCTTCCAGATGGACTTCGAGGTCAGCCTCGCCTTCGAGAACATCAACGCGCGCCCGAAGGCGATGCCGTGCCGGCTATGGCGTCGATCATGTCGCGGTCGCCGAAGGGCTCGGCTGCAAGGCGATCCGGGTGAAGAGCGCCGAACGAGTTCAAGGACGCTTTCGCCAGGGCGCAGGCGCTGATGGACGAGCATCAGGTGCCGGTCGTGCTCGAATTCATTCTCGAGCGCGTCACCAACATCGCGATGGGCACGGAGATCGACAGCGTCAACGAATTCGAGGAGATCCTTGTCTCGATCCATCGCTGTCGATCCGCAAGGCGCCAGGACATGCGGACCGTCGAGGCGCCGCGCCAAGCTGGTCGACGCTTTCGCCGAGAAGCGCTGAACATAGCCGATTTTGAGTTCACGGCCGGTCGCCCGGCCAGCGAGAAGGAGGACCATGCCGAAATTTGCCGCCAACCTGACCATGCTGTTCACCGAACTGCCGTTCCTCGAGCCGCTTCGCCGCGGCCGCGGACGCGGGCTTCGACGCCGTCGAGTTCCTGTTCCCGTATCGAGTTCGACAAGCGGCGAGCTCGCCGAGCGTGCTCGCAGCACAACGGGCTGACGCTCGTGCTGCACAATCTGCCCGCCGGCGACTGGGCGGCGGGCGAGCGCGGCATCGCCTGCCATGCCCGATCGCGTCGGCGGAGTTTCGCGACGGCGTCGACCGGGCGATCGACTACGCCAAGGCGCTCGAGTGTGCCGCAGGTCAACTGCCTCGCCGGCATCCCGCCGAACGGCGTCGACCGCCGACGCGGCGCGCGCGACCCTCGTCGACAATCTGCGGCTTCGCCGCGGGCGAACTGAAGACGGCCGGCATCAAGCTGCTGCTCGAGCCGTGCAACACGCCGCGACATTCCCGGCTTCTTCGCTGAACCGCACGCGGCCAGGCGCTGGACGTCATCGCAGCGAGTCGGCTCGGACAACCTGTTGCTGCAATACGACATCTATCACATGCAGCTCATGGAGGGCGATCTCGCCGCGACGATCGAGACCGAATCTGCCGCGCATCGCCCATATCCAGCTCGCCGACAATCCCGGCCGCAACGAGCCGGGCACCGGCGAAATCAACTATCCCGTTCCTGTTCCGCCGCATCGACGAGCTCGGCTACGCCGGCTGGATCGGCTGCGAATACAAGCCGCGCGACGACGACCGACGCAGGCCTCGGCTGGTTCGACGCCCTATCGGCCGAAGCCGCAGGTCTGGCAGGCTGCCGAATCCCACTCTTCCTGACATCTGGAGCAAGACACATGAGCAACATCGGTTTCATCGGCCTGGGCATCATGGGCGCCCCATGGCGGGCCATCTCATCGCCGGCGGGCACAAGCTGTTCGTTCATGGTCACGCGGCACGCCGCCGAAGGAGCTGCTGGACAAGGGGCGCCGTCGCCTGCGCGAGCGCCCGCGACGTCGCGCGAAGCGCCGACATCGTCATCATCGATGGTGCCCGACACGCCCGAATGTGGAAGACGTCCTGTTCGGCGCCGACGGCGTCGCCGAGGGCCTTTCGCCAGGGCAAGATCGTCGTCGACATGAGCTCGCATCTCGCCGATCGCGACCAAGGATTCGCCAAGAGGATCAACGCGCTCGGCTGCGACTATCTCGACGCGCCGGTCTCCGGCGGCGAAGTCGGCGCCAAGGCGGCGACGCCTGACGATCATGGTCGGCGGCCCGGAAGCAGGCGTTCGACAAGGTGAAGCCGCTCTTCGAGCTGATGGGCAAGAACATCACGCTCGTCGGCGGCAACGGCGACGGGCAGACCACCAAGGTCGCCAACCAGATCATCGTCGCGCTGAACATCGAGGCGGTCGGCGAAGCGCTGCTGTTCGCCTCCAAGGCGGGCGCCGATCCGGCGCGGGTGCGCCAGGCGCTGATGGGCGGCTTCGCCTCCTCGCGCATCCTCGAAGTGCATGGCGAGCGCATGGTCAAGCGCAATTTCGATCCGGGCTTCCGCATCGAACTGCACCAGAAGGATCTGAACCTCGCGCTGCAGGGCGCGCGCAGCGCTCGGCGTCGCCTGCCCAACACCGCGACCGCGCAGCAGCTGTTCAACGCCTGCGTCGCCGCATGGCGGCGCGGCCTGGGATCATTCGGCATGGTGCGCGTGCTGGAGCTCCTGGCCAGCCACGAGATCGGTCAGGCGACGCCGCGAATGAAGGGGACGCGGCCTGGATGCTGCCGCCTGACGACTTGCGAAGGTAGGGAAACGACGCTATGGATGAGCGCGCGCTGCTGCGGCGGATGTTCGATGCGGCGGTCGCCGCCGCCGCGCCGGACGCTGTGCGTGCCCGCCAATCTGCCGCCGCCGCCGGCGCGGCCGCACGATCGTCGTCGGCGCCGGCAAGGCCGCGGCGGCGATGGCGCGCGCGGTCGAGGCGCATTGGCCGCCGGACCGGCCGCTCGGCGGTCTCGTCGTCACCCGCTACGGCCACGGCGTCGGCCGCTCGCCCGCATCGAGGTCGTCGAGGCCAGCCATCCCGTGCCCGACGCGGCCGGGCCAGGCCGCGGCGCGCGCGCATCCTCGATCTGCGTGCGCGGCCTCGGCCCGGACGATCTGGTGCTGTGCCTGATCTCGGGCGGCGGCTCGGCGCTGCTGTCGCTTGCCCGCTCCGGCGACATCGACCTCGCCGACAAGCAGGCGATCAATCGCGCGCTGCTGAGCAGCGGCGCGCATATCGGCGAGATGAACTGCGTGCGCAAGCACCTCTCGGCGATCAAGGGCGGCCGTCTCGCCGTCGCCGCCGCGCCGGCGCCGAGTCGTCATCGCTGATCATTTCCGATGTGCCGGGCGACGATCCCTCGGTGATCGCCTCGGGCCCGACCGTGCCCGACGCCACCACGCTCGCCGACGCGCGGGCGGTGCTCGAAGCGCTACGGCATCGAGGTCGCCGCCGCCGTGCGAGGCCCGGCTCGCCGATCCCGACGCCGAGACGCCGAAACCCGGCGATCCGCGCCTTCGCGCGCGTCGGTCAACCGCATCATCGCCGACGCCGCAGGCGTCGCTCGAGGCGGCCGCGGCCGTCGCGCGCGAGGCGGGCGTCGACGCCGCTGATCCTCGGCGATGCGATCGAAGGCGAGGCGCGCGAGGTCGGCTCGGGTCATGGCGGGCATCGCCCGTCAGGTCGCGCGGCGCCATCAGCCCGCGCCGCCGCCCTGCGTGCTGATCTCCGGCGGCGAAACGACGGTGACGGTGCGCGGCCAGGGGCGCGGCGGGCGCAATGTCGAGTTTCTGCTGGCTCTGGCGATCGCGCTGGACGGATTGCCCGACGTCTACGCGCTCGCCGGCGACACCGACGGCGTCGACGGCGGCGAGGACATCGCCGGCGCGATCGTCGCGCCCGATACGCTCGCGCGCGCCGCGGCGCTCGGCCTCAGCGCGAAGGCGCGCCTCGCCGACAATGACGGGCATGGGTTCTTCGAGGCGCTCGGCGATCAGGTGGTCACCGGCCCGACGCTGACCAATGTCAATGATTTCCGGGCGATTCTGGTCAGCGCATAAGGGAATTAGCCGACAGGCAAGGAGGTCAAACTGACGGCCGTAGGCGCAAGAATTTCATCCGAGGAAACTCGATCAAAAGAAAAATAGGAAATACCAGGGAGAGCGCATATGTTCAAACAACTGTTGACGCCCGTAGGCGGCAGCCTGGGGCTTTCGTTTCTCGTCGCGATCCTGCCGATCGTCGCGGTGCTGGTCCTTCTCGGCGTGTTGCGGCGGCCGGCGTGGCAGGCGGCGCTGGCCGGCCTCGTCACCGGCCTGATCGTCGCCGTCGCAGTCTGGCAGATGCCGGTCGGGCTCGCGCTCGACTCGGTCGCGGCCGGCGCCGTCTTCGCGCTCTGGCCGGTGATGTGGATCGTGGTCAATGCGCTGCTGCTCTACAACATCGCGGTGCGGTCCGGCCGGTTCGACGCCTTCCGCGCACTGGGTGATCGACCATCTGCCCAACGACCGGCGCGTTGTGCTGGTCGTCATCGGCTTCTGCTTCGGCGCGCTGCTGGAAGGCATCGCCGGGTTCGGCACGCCGGTCGCGATCACCAGTTCGCTGCTGATCCTCGTGGGCTTCCCGGCGCTCGAGGCGCTGGTCTTCGTGCTGATCTTCAACACCGCGCCGGTCGCCTTCGGCGCGCTCGGCGTGCCGGTCACGGTGCTCGGCGCCGTCACCGGCCTGCCGGCCGCCGCGCTCGGCGCGATGGTCGGCCGTCAGTTGCCGTTCATGGCGCTGATCCTGCCGTTCTATGTCATGGCGATCTACGGCGGCTTGCGCTCGGTCCGCGCGCTGTGGCCGGTCCTGCTCGTCGCGGGCGGCAGCTTCGCGGCTGTCGCAATTCATCACGTCCAACTATCATCGACTACGCGCTGACCGACGTGCTGGCCTCGCTCGGCTCGCTGATCGTCACGCTGCTGTTCCTGCAGGTCTGGCGGCCGGCGCCCGATGCCGGAATTCGCCGATCAAGGACGCGGCGCTCGATCAGCGAAGCGCGGCATCGCACCGTCGCGCCCTGGCAAGGCTGGCTGCCGTGGCTCATCGTGTCGGCGGTCGTGATCGTCTGGACGCTCTTCAAGGTCTGGGCGGCGATCGGCCAGCAGAATATGCCGTGGCCCGGGCTGCACAATGCGATCTCGATCACGCTTGTACAACGACAAGCCCTATGCCGCCGTCTGGGCGTTCCAGCCGCTGGGCACGGGCACCGCGATCCTGGTGGCGGCGATCATCACCGCGCTGCTCGTCCGGCTTTCGCCGCTCGGCGTTCTTCGCATGCGTCGGCAAGACCTTCAGCGCAGGTCTGGCTCGCGATCATCACGGTGATGCTCATCGTCGGCGCTCGCCTATCTGATGAATTATTCCGGGCTCGCCTACACGCTTGGTCACGGCGGTCGCCTCCACGGGGTATCTCTTCGTCCTGCTGTCGCCGTTCCTCGGATGGGTCGCGGTGTTCCTGTCCGGCAGCGATACCTCGGGCAACGCGCTGTTCGGCAATCTGCAGGTCGTCGCCGCGCGCCAGCTCAATCTCAATCCAGTCCTGTTCGCCGCCACCAACTCGTCCGGCGGCGTGATGGGCAAGATGATCTCGCCGCAGAACATCGCCACCGGCGTTTCGGTGACCAACCTCAAGGGCAAGGAAGGCGTGGTGTTCGCGCGCACCTTCATTCACAGCATTGTTATGACCGTGCTGCTCAGCCTCCTCATTGCGTTCCAACAGTTCGTCATTCCCTGGATCATCCCGACGGTGGGAGGGACGCATTGATCACGATGCCGCCAGCAGACCAGGCGGTTCTCGCCCGCCGCGCCGAGATCGTCGCGGCGCTGCGCCGGATCGTGCCCGGCGAGGGCGTGATCGACGCCGAGCACGAGCGCCGCGCCTACGAATGCGACGGGCTGACCGCCTATCGCCAGCTGCCGCTGGTCGTCGTGCTGCCGGAGACGACGGCGCAGGTCGCCGACGTGCTGCGCTACTGCTCGGCCAACGACGTGAAGGTGGTGCCGCGCGGCGCCGGCACCTCGCTTTCGGGCGGCGCGCTGCCGCTGGCGGACGGCGTGCTGCTCGGGCATGGGCAAGTTCAAGCGCATCCTCGAGATCGACTTCGCCAATCGCTGCGTCGTCGTGCAGCCGGGCGTCACCAATCTCGGCATCACCCAGGCGGTGCAGGCCGCACGGGCTTCTACTACGCGCCCGATCCGTCGAGCCAGATCGCCTGCACCATCGGCGGCAATGTGGCGGAGAATTCCGGCGGCGTGCATTGCCTGAAATACGGCCTCACCACCAACAACGTGCTCGGCGTCGAGTTCGTGACCGATGGACGGCGAGATCGTGCGCCTCGGCGGCAAGCATTTCGACGCCGGCGGGCTACGATCTGCTCGGCGTCATCGTCGGCTCCGAAGGGCATGCTCGGCGTCGTCACCGAGGTGACGGTGCGCATCCTGCCGAAGCCGCCCGGCGCGCGCGCGCTGCTGATCGGCTTTCCCAGCGTCGAGGGCGCCGGCGACTGCGTCGCCGCCATCATCGGCGCCGGCATCATTCCCGGCGGCATGGAGATCATGGACCGGCCTCGCCATCGAAGCGGCCGAGGCTTTCGTCCACGCCGGCTATCCGCTCGACGCCGAGGCGCTGCTGATCGTCGAGCTCGACGGCTGCGAGGCCGAGGTCGATCATCTGATCGCCGCGGTCGAGGCGATCGCCGCGCGAGCACGGCGCCACGACCTGCCGCACCAGCCAGTCGCGAGGCGGAGCGGCTGCTGTTCTGGGCCGGGCGCAAGGCGGCGTTTCCCGGCGGTCGGCCGCATCTCGCCCGACTATTACTGCATGGACGGCACCATCCCGCGCCAGCGGCTGCCGCGAGGTGCTGCAGCGCATGAAGCAGATGGCGGCGCAGCTACGGCCTGCGCGTGCGCCAATGTGTTTCATGCCGGCGACGGCAATCTGCATCCGCTGATCCTCTACGACGCCAACAAGCCGGGCGAGCTGGAGCGCGCCGAGGCGTTCGGCGCCGACATCCTGCGCCTGTGCGTCGAGGTCGGCGGCGTGCTGACCGGCGAGCACGGCGTCGGCGTCGAGAAGCGCGACCTGATGGACACGATGTTCAACGAGATCGACCTCGACCAGCAGCAGCGCCTCAAATGCGCCTTCGACGCGAAGAGCCTGCTCAATCCCGGCAAGGTGTTCCCGCAGCTCTGCCGCTGCGCCGAGCTGGGCCGCATGCATGTCCATGCCGGGCAGCTGCGCTTTCCCGATCTGCCGCGCTTCTGACGAGGAGTTTCGATGACCGCTCTTCAGCCCGTCGAACGCCGCTGAAGTCGCCGAAGTCGTCGCCTGGGCGGCGGCCGAGAGCGCAGCCGCTGGAAATCGTCGCCGGCGGCAGCAAGCGCGGCGCTGGGCCGCCGCCGCGACGCCGACCATACGCTCGACGTGTCGCGGCTCTGCCGGCATCGTCGACTACGAGCCGGCCGAACTGGTGCTGACCGCCGGCGCCGCGCACGCCGATGGCCGAGATCGAGGCTGAGCTTGCAGGCCAAGCGCCAGATGCTGGCCTTCGAGCCGCCGGACTGGCGCGGCCTGCTCGGCGGCGAGCGGCGAGCCGACGCTCGGCGGCGTTCATCGCCTGCAATCTCGCCGGACCGCGGCGGGTGCGCGCCGGCGCGGCGCGCGACTATTTCCTCGGCTTCTCGGCGTCAACGGCCGGGGCGACGTCTGGAAGGCCGGCGGCAAGGTGGTGAAGAACGTCACCGGCTACGACATGTGCAAGCTGCATGGCCGGCGCCTACGGCACGCTGGCGGTGCTGACCGAAGTCGACGCTGAAGGTCATGCCGAAGCCGGAGACGGCCTGCACCATCCTGCTTCAGGCGATGGCGGACGAAATCGCCATTCCCGACGACTGGCGAAGGCGCTCAACACGCCCTATGAAGTGTCGGCGGCGGCGCACCTGCCGGCGCCGGTCGCGCGCCGCTCCGGCGTCGCCGCTGTGGCGGAGGGCCTCGGCGCGGTGACCGCGCTGCGGCTCGAAGGCCCGGCGCCCTCGGTCGCCTTCCGCGCCGAGGCGATCGAGTCGCTGCTCGGACACGGCGACGCGCCTGGACGCGGCGGACACCCAGCGGCTCTGGGCGGAGATCGGCCGAGGTCGCGGCCTTTGCTCGGCCGCCGGCGCGCGATGCGTCTGGCGCCTTTGCCCGACGCCGAGCCTCGGCGCCGTGCGGTCGACGAACGCCTTGCGGGCGCGGTTCGCTTCGGCCGAGGCTTTCTACGACTGGGGCGGCGGCCTGGTCTGGTTCAGCCTCGACGCCGGCGAGGCGGGGCCGGATGGCGGCGCGTCGCGGGTCCGCGCCGCGATGGGCCGGGCCGGCGGCCATGCGACGCTGGTCGTCGCGCCCGACGACGTTCGCGGCGCGACGTGCCGTGTTCGAGCCCCGGAGGGCGCGCTGGCCGCGCTCACGGCGCGGGTCAAGAGCGGCTTCGACCCGCGGGGCGTCCTCAATCCCGGCCGCATGTACGAGGGTCAGTGATCGTCATGCAGACGAACTTCTACCGCGGCCCAGCTGGCCGATTCCGACACAAGCGAGGCCGAGAAGATCCTCCGCGTCGTGCGTGCATTGCGGCTTCTGCACCGCGACCTGCCCGACCTATGTGCTGCTTGGCGATGAGCTCGATAGCCCGCGCGGGCGCATCTATCTCATCAAGGACATGCTGGAGAACGACCGGCCGGCGACGGAGGAGGTCGTCAAGCATATCGACCGCTGCCTCTCCTGCCTGTCCTGCATGACGACCTGCCCCTCGGGCGTCCATTACATGCACCTCGTCGACCATGCCCGGCATCATATCGAAGAGACCTATCGCCGGCCGTGGCTCGATCGCGCCTTCCGCCGTCTGCTGGGCTTCGTCCTGCCGCGGCCCGGTCTGTTTCGCGGGCGGCGCTCAGCGCGTCGCGCCTGGCCAAGCCGTTCGCCCGATGGGCTGCCGCGGCCGCCTGCGGCGCGACCGCTGGCTCTGGCGCCGTGCGCATGTGCCGGCGCCCTCGCCGCGTCGATCGGCCGCAGGTCTTCCCGAGCCCGACACGGGCCGCGGCGCGGTGGCGCTGCTCGACCGGCTGCGCCCAGCAGGTCCTGGCGCCTGAGATCAACGAGGCGACGATCCGCCTGCTGACCCGCCACGGCTGCGAGGTCGTCGTGTCCGAAGGCGCAGGCTGCTGCGGCGCGCTTGACCCATCATCTCGGTCAGCGAGGGACACGATCATGCCCGCGCCAACATCCTGGCGTGGACCCGCGAGATCGCACGGGAGGCGCTGGACGCGATCGTCATCAACGCCTCCGGCTGCGGCACGACGGTCAAGGATTACGGCTTCATGTTCCGCGACGATCCGGAACTCGCCGGGCACGGCCGCAGGCGGTCTCCGCGCTGGCGCGCGATATCACGGAATTGATGACCGAGATTGGCCTGCAAGCCGCCGGTCAGCCCGACGGGTCGGCGCGTCGCCTATCACAGCGCCTGCTCGCTGCAGCATGGGCAGAAGATTCGAAGACGAGCCGAAGCAGCTTTTGCGCGATGCAGGCTTCATCGTGCTCGACCCGCCGGAGGGGCACCTCTGCTGCGGCTCGGCCGGCACCTACAACCTGTTGCAGCCGGAGATCGCGACGCAGCTGCGCGACCGCAAGGTGGCCAATATCGAAAGCACCGCGCCTGACCTGATCGCCGCCGGCAATATCGGCTGCATCACCCAGATCGCCGCCGGAACGGCGCTGCCCGTCGTGCACACGGCCGAGTTGCTCGACTGGACGACCGGCGGGCCGAGGCCCCGGCGCTTGCCGGCGTGACCTCCGAGATTAGAACGCGCTGCGGATCACGCCCCCGTCGGCCCTGAGCGCCGCCCCCGTGGTCGCCGACGAAAGGGGACTGGCGACATAGGCGACGAGCGAGGCGATCTCGTCCGGCGAGGCGAATCGCCGGATCAGCGAGGTCGGGCGCATTGTCCGGAAAAACTCCTTTTCCAGCTCGTCGAACGACTTCCCCTCGCGCTTGGCCAGCGATTCGACGAAATCGTTCACCCCGCGCGAGCGCGTCGGGCCGGGCAGGACGCAATTGACGGTGATCCCTGTGCCGGCGAGCGACTCGGCGAGGCCGCGCGACACCGCCAGCTGAGCCGTCTTCGTCATGCCGTAGTGGATCATCTCGGCCGGGATCTGCACCGCGCTTTCGCTGGAAATGAAGATGATGCGCCCCCAGTTCGCCCGCTTCATCGCCGGCAGGAAGAGCCGCGCGAGCCGCACGCCGCTCAGCACATTGACGTCGAAGAACCGCCGCCAGTCCTCGTCCGGAATGTCTTCGAAGGGCTTGGCTTCGAAGATGCCGAGGTTGTTCACCAGGATGTCGACCTCGGGGTAGCGCCGGGCGACATCTTCCGCCAGCGACGCCTGGCTGAGATCGCCGGCGAAGCCCTGAACGTCGCCGCCGGTCTTCGATCGCAGGGCCTCCACCGTCGAGTCGACCGAGGCTTGCGATCGCCCGTTGACGATCGCGCGCGCCCCTTCACGGGCCAGCGCAGCCGCGATGGCGCGGCCGATGCCGGCGGTGCTGCCGCTGACCAGTGCAGTCTTGCCCTTCAGTTGCAGGTCCATTGGGCTTTCCTTTCGCTGACGAGGCCCAAGGGGGGCGCCGTCACATGAGTATCATGATAGCGGACTTAGCTGCCCGCCGTTCCGCCGAGGACAGGGAGGGATGGATCCATGAAATCGCTGCTCGCCGGCCTGCTCGTCTCCGCTGCCATGTTCGCCACGCCCGCGCTGTCGGCCTCCAACGTCGTCACCATCTACGCCGCCGACGGCCTGCATGACGGCAAAGGCAGCTGGTTCGAGACGCAGTTCGACGCCTTCACCAAGGCGACCGGCATCAAGGTCCAATATGTCGAAGGCGGCTCCGGCGGCGTCGTCGAGCGCGTCGCCAAGGAGAAGTCGAATCCGCAGGCCGACGTTCTCGTCACGCTGCCGCCCTTCATCCAGAGCGCCGAGGCCGAGGGCCTGCTGCAGAAGCTTCACGCCCGCCGCGCCGACCAGATCGAAGGCGGCAAGGACCGACGCCTATGTCGCCGCTCGTCTACAACTACCTCACCTTCATCTACGATTCGGCCGCGCTCAAGGACGCCGCCGGCGACCTACGACGACCTGCTCGACCCCAAGTTCAAGGGCAAGATCCAGTATTCGACGCCCGGCCAGGCGGGCGACGGCACGGCGGTCATGCTGCAGGTCATCCATTCCTTCGGCGGCAAGGACGCCGGCTTCGATTTCCTGAAGAAGCTGCAGGCCAACAACGTCGGCCCTTCCGCTTCGACCGGCAAACTGACCGCGCTCGTCAACAAGGGCGAGCTCTATGTCGCCAACGGCGACGTGCAGATGAACATGTCGCAGATGGCGCGACGATCCCAACATCCGCGTCTTCTGGCCCGCCGGTCCGAACGGCGAGCGTTCCGCCTTGCCGCTGCCCTATTACATCGGCCTCGTCGCCGGCGCGCCCGACGCCGACAACGGCAAGAAGCTGATCGACTTCCTGCTGGCCAAAGAGGCGCAGGAGACCGTCTCGTCGGTTGCCACCGGCATGCCCGTGCGCAAGGACGTCAAGCCGACCGACGCCAATTACACGCATCTTCAGGACGCCATGAAGGGCGTGACGGTCTGGACGCCGGACTGGGCCCAGGTGCTCAAGGACCTTCCGGCCGACGTCAAGCGCTGGCACGAGGCGACCGGGAGCTGACATGACCGCCTCCGCGGCTTCGCCGCGGCGCCGAAATCGCCGTCGCCGCGCAAGCGGCCACGGGCTCGGACGTGTCCTTCGACGGCGTGAGCGTCGCCTATCGCGGCGCCGTCGTCCTGAAGCCGCTGACGCTCGACGTCGCGGCGGGCGAAATCCTCGCCATGATCGGCCCCTCAGGCTCGGGCAAGACGACGGCGCTGCGGGCGGTCGCCGGCTTCGTGCGTCCGGCCGCCGGGCGCATCCTCATCGGCGGAACCGACGTGACGAACCTGCCGCCCTATGCGCGCGGCCTCGCCATGGTCGTGCAGAACTACGCGCTTTTTCCGCACATGCGCGTCGCCGAGAATGTCGCCTTCGGCCTCAAGGCGCGCGGCGCGGCCAGGGAACTGATCGCCGAGCGCGTCGAGGAATCGCTGCGCATCGTCGGCATGGCGAAATATGTCGAGCCGCTTCCCGCGCGAATTGTCGGGCGGCCAGCAGCAGCGCGTGGCGATCGCCCGGGCGCTCGCCGTCCGCCCGCGCGTCCTGCTGCTGGACGAGCCGCTGTCGGCGCTCGATGCGCAAATTCGCCGCTCGATGGTGGATGAGATCGCCAGGCTGCACGCCGATCTGCCCGATCTCACCATTCTTTATGTGACGCACGACCAGAGCGAGGCGCTGACGCTCGCCGACCGCATCGCCATCCTCAAAGACGGCAGCCTTGAGCGCCATCGGCCGCACAGGCGAACTCTATCGCCGTCCGCCCAACCGTTTCGCCGCCGAGTTCCTCGGCCGCGCCAATCTCTTGCCGGTCGTGGTCGAGGGCGCCCGACAAAGCAACGGCTTCATCGGCGTGCGCCTCGGCGAGACCAGGGTCGTCGTCGCTGGGGCCGGCGAGCCGCCCGGCGCGGAGCGACTGCTCTGCGTGCGGCCGCAAAATCTGACGCTCACCGGCGACGCCGAACGCTCGAACCGCATCGAGGCGGTGCTCACCGAGATCCACTGGCAAGGCGAGCTGACCCACCTCGTCGCCGCGATCGGCGACGTGATCCTGCGCGTCGTCGCGACGCGATTGCCGAACCCGCCGGCGCGCGGCGACCGGCTCGCGCTCTTCTTCTCGCCCGCCGACGCGAACCTGATCGTCGAAGAGGCGCATGTCTGACGCGGTCGCGCTCGCGCCGCGCGCCGCCAGGCTCAATCTCGGCGGCTGGTGGGTCGCGCCGCCGCTGATGGTGCTCGCGCTGCTTCTTCCTCTACCCGCTGATCCTGATCGCCCGCGCGGCGCTCATCGACGATTCGGGCGCGCTCGAATTTGGCCGCCGCGCTCGACGTCCTGAACTCGAGGGCGTTCCTCAGCGCCTTGCTCAACACCGCCGAAATCGCCGCGGCCTCGACCGCTCGGCTGCGTCGTCGCTCGGGCTCACGCTCGCGACTGATCCTCGCCTTCGCGCCGTTCCCTGGCGCCGCGCCTTGTGGCGCGTGTGATCGACACCTTCATCGCCTTGCCGACCTTCCTGGTGACGCTCGCCTTCACCTTCCTCTACGGCTCGGCCGGCATGCTCAACGGCGCGCTCGACCTCGAGCGCTCAGCCTCGACCATCCGCCGGTCGACTTCCTTTATTCGGCTTGGGGCGTCGTCCTGGCGGAGGTGACGGTCTATACGCCCTTCGTCCTGCGCCCGCTGCTCGCCGCCTTCTCGCTCATCGACCGCAGCCAGATCGAGGTGGCGAGCCTGCTCGGCGCGCGGCCATTGCGCATCGTCCGCCAGGTCATCCTGCCTGCGGCGCTGCCGGCGATCGTCGCCGGCGGCAGTCTCTGCCTTCTGCTGACGGTCAACGAATTCGGCATCGTGCTCTTCATCGGCGCCAAGGGCGTCATCACCCTGCCGCTGCTTGATCTACAGCAAGGCGATCCAGGAGGCCGACTATCAGGGCGCCTGCGCCATCGCGATCGTCAATGTCGCGCTGTCGCTGGCGCTCTTTCAGCCTTTACCGCTTCGCCGCCGCGCCGGCTCGGAGGCTAGCCGATGCTGGTCTGGTCGCTTCCGGGCCGCGCCCTCGTCTGGAGCTTCGCCGCGCTCATTCTCGGCATCATCTACGTCGCGCCGCTCGCCGTCATCATCCTCGCGAGCTTCTCGCCGGCAATGGAACGGCGTGCTGCCGACCGGCTTCACGCTCGAGCACTACAGCGACGCCCTCGGCGGCGCGGCGCGCGACGCGATCTTGGCCAGCCTCGTCACCGGACTCGTCGCCAGCGCGCTGGCGCTCGTCACCGGCGCCTGGGCGGCGCTGGCGCTGCGCGCGCCCGCCGATCGCTGGGCCGGCGCCCTCGGCCTTCTGTTCTTCATCCCGAGCGCCGTGCCATCGGTGTCGGTCGGGCTCGGGCTGCTCGTCGCCTTCAGCCAGAAGCCGCTCTTGCTCAACGGCACAACCGCGATCGTCTTCGTCGCCCATTTCGTGCTGATTTCGGCCTTCGCCTTCGGCAATATTTCAGCCGGGCTTTCGCGGCTCACGCCCGATTACGAAGAGGTCGCCTCGTGCCTCGGCGCGCGGCCCGCCTATCGGCTGATGCACGTCACGCTGCCGCTGGTCGCGCCCTATCTGATCGCCGCCTTCGGCCTCAGCTTCGCGCTGTCGATGGGCGAACTGGGCGCGACCGTGATGGTCTATCCGCCCGGCTGGGTGACGATGCCGGTCGCGATCTTCGGCCTCACCGACCGCGGCGACGTCTTCTCCGGCGCCGCGCTGACGATGATCCTGGTCGCCGTGACCTTGGCGCTGCTGATCGGCCTCGAACGGGCGCCGCTCCGCTCGGCTGATTAGCCTATGAACTACGCCTGCGCCGTCATCCTCCTCAACTGAAGACACGCCCTAGCCGAGAATCTATTGAGTTTATGATCATTCGCGTCTCGCTTGGCGGTAACCCTTCTTATGTCCAGTCTCAGACGCGACAATCACTGGCAGCCGTGATATCTCTCCTCCTGTTGAATCTCGGCGATGTCTTCGCGCTGTCGAGAGGACAAAGGCACGGCGGCCTCATCGTCGTACTGACAGCCCGCATTCCCGAAAGTGCTGATGCCGCGAGCCGAGCGAAAGCAGTATCCTGCCGCCTTGAAAATAGCGTTCCTCCGATACCAGAGATCATCGCACGACGCAGGCAGCGGTGAAGCGGATAAGTCTGGCCCTGGCGTTGCCACCGTCGCGGTCCTGCAGCAACCGACATAACGGTCGTTAACCCAACCAATATCCCCGCTAAGGAGACGCACTTGCACCCAATCACCAACCCGTCGTATCTCAGTGAATAAGGTATCAGGACCGAGTTTCGCCAATCGCGTACCTTCGCTCGCGCTCGGGAGGCTTCGGAGCGCCAGCCAGTTATCGCCGTTAGGGTTCAGTCCTACCGGGAAGCTAAACTGTTCTGGTTGGACCTGAGCTTGCGCCTCCGTCACGACCCCGCCCGCGAGGGCGAGGCCTGCAACCAAGAAAACAAGTGACAAACTTTGATCTGCCATTTCGTTCCCCTGCTAGCGCTCCAGATTTGCCGACGACGGACGCCTGGCAAAAAACAGCATAAGCGAAATTTCGGACGTTATGAACCGCGCCGGATTTGTCGGAGGCTCATTGGATGAGAGACGCCCCCTTGGTGATCTCTCAAAACCCCATGGATTTTGCACGAAGCACGCCAAGCTCTGGTCATGACAAGAAAGGGCTTCGGCACGGGAATTTGTGTCTACTGCGGGCGTGGCGATGCCCCGACCATCGGCGAACACATTTTTGGCCGTCAATTGTTCCTTACTCGGCGCCGCGATCGGCTGCCTAAAGTTCCGAGCTGCGAAGCGTGCAACACAACCAAGAGCCAGCTCGAAAATTACTTCATGGCCATCGCGCCACTTGGAGCCAATCACCCAACTGCCAAGGAATATGCCGAACTGAATTTCCCCGCCGCTTTGCCGGAAATCGCCGGCTGCACAGAAGCATGGTCGAAAGTCTTGGACGGGGCGACAATGGGCGACTGGCGTACGCGGCCGACTCGGCAGATGTCTTAGAATGGGTGCTGATGGTCACTAAGGGCCTGTTCGCGTATCACTTCCGTCGTCCGCTACACGGCAACTGGGAGCCGCGCATCCGGCATGTCACGGCCGCCCAGGAGGCAGAAGGGACTGCCGCCATGGAAGCCCTTGTCGGCCCCAATCCCGAAGCCGTGCATCAAAACCTAGGTGAAGGAACAGTTGAGTATTGGGGACAGCGCAGCCGCCGGCTTCCCTGCTGTTCATTCTGGCGCTTCATCCTTTTTGGCGGCTTGGAGTGGTCAGGCAACCCCGAAGCGCCCCATGAGATGTATAGCACGATCCTATGTGGCGCCTTCCGGAAAGAGAACGCATCTTCAGTCATGGAACCTGACGAGCGACGAGACTGGACATCGCAATAACCTTGATTTCCGACCGCACGGCCTGTCGTGACGGCGGCCTCGTAGGCCGAAGGCGGCGCTTCAACGCGTAGCAGTCGAGGCGTCTTGGAGTCTCTCAAAACCCTTCGATTTTCGGCTTAAAATCGCTGTTCCAAAATTCTTGAAATATGAAACAGCCCCAGGCGCACACCTCTCGAAAGGGGTTTTGATAGCCGAGTTGTGAGATGCCCCGGAATCCTTGTTGACCTCCCCTTGTTCTGTGATGAAGGTCACAGCGGTTATCAAATACGCGCGATACTCGTTGTCTGTCTGCAGGAGATGGACAACAATGCGGCACACGATGCCATCCGGCGTCGCCCTTTGCCTGCTCGCCGCCTTTGCCGGATCGCCGGCCGGCGCCCAGGGCAACGCCAACGCCACAGTCTGCGCCGCAGACGACGACAGCGCCTTCTCTCCAGAGCAGCGCATAGCGGCCTGCAGCGCCTTGATCAAAGCCGCGCGGAAGGCGCCCAAGGAGGTCGCGGATGCGCTCGTCAATCGGGGTCAGGCCGCTTGGTACGCCGACAAGATGAAGCAGGCCTTCGCCGATCTCGATCGCGCCATTGCGCTCGATCCGAACAACGCCCGGGCCTTTCGCGAGCGCTCCAACGCTTACCGCTCGATCGGCAAGGTCGACCGCGCGCTCGCCGACGCAAGCGAGGCGGTACGGCTCGATCCCAGGGACGCGAAGGCCTTCGACAACCGCGGCGACGTGTTCGTCGACAAGGGCCAATACGATCGCGCGATCCAGGACTACGACGAAGCGCTGCGGCTCGATCCGAAACTAAGCCTGGCTTTCAGGGATCGCGGGGCCGCCTATTATTTCGATAAGGATTACGAACGCGCGATCAAGGACTATGACGAGGCGATCAAGCTGGATCCCCGCAGCGACCGCGCCTACTCCAATCGCGGCGCAGCCTACAAGAAGCTCGGCCGCAACGTGCAGGCGATCGCCGACGAGAGCGAGGCGATCAAGCTCGAACCGACTGAGCCTGCCTATTTCGACAATCGCGGCCTGTCCTACGCGGAGGAGGGCGACTACGATCGCGCCGTCATCGACTATAACGAGGCGATTCGGATCTCCCCGCGGGCGAATTTTCTCACCAATCGCGGCAACGCGTACCAAGCCAAGGGCGATTTGAGCCGCGCTATCGCCGACTACGACCGCGCGATCCAGCTTAACCCAGCCTTCGCCGACGCGTACAACAACCGGGGCGCGGCCTTCCGCGGCAAGGGCGATCTCGACCGAGCGATCGCCGACTACCAGGCGGCGCTGCGTATCGATCCGCGGTTTGAGACAGCCGCTGAGAACCTTGCGGCCGTCCAAGCCCTGCGCAAGCGAGGAATGAAGATGAGAGTTGAAGGCCAATCGGTTCGCCATGACGTGCGCCGCGCCTGTTGCCGAGCCCATCCGATCTCTCATAAGTCGCAGATTTTCCGGCAAAATTCGCTTCAGCTAGGTTCTTGTCGGTGTGCGTACCGCGCACGGCAATAAACTGGGTGTGTGTGCTATTGTCCCGTTCGAGAAAATATCTGACCTGCGTCCGGTCCGGTGATTTGATCCGAACGGTTTTAGGATATTTGTTTTAATGACGAGCTTGTCTTCATAGGCGGTGTTCGATCGCTCCGCATAAGCGTATAGGTCATCATGCACAACCGTGGAGCCGAGCTTGTCCAACTCGGCTGTCGATATCCCGGCGCAAGCGGTAAGCAGTGCGAGGCAAGACGTTGCGCCCCCCCAAGCAGGAATTCTCGACGGCGCATTTTCACGTCATTGCTTTCGGGCACCTTCGACCTCTCGCCTCGCTTCGCGCGCCGCCCGCCGAGGCGTGCCGACCTATTCCGACCCGCACTCATTGAAAGGCGGGGCCCTTGCCGGTGAGCAGCGCGGTCAGAGCCGCAGCCGTGCCAGTCGGGGCGCCGACATAGATCGTCGAGCCCGTATTGCTGTTGGCGACGTCGCTCTTGCAATATTTGAAGAAGGACTTGTCGCAGGGGTATGGCCCCAGGATCTGGTAGCCCTGCGCGCTGCCGGGCTGGCCTCGGTGATCGGGCAAGAGCAGATGATTTGTCCCTTCGGCACGGGCTTGTCGAAGCCGGGGAACGTCGTCTCCTCGGTGCTGCGGAAACAAAGTCCCCCGTCGCATTGGGCGTAGGCGCCGTCGGAGTTTCCGCCCTCGCAGGTGTAGACCCCGCCGCCGCCCTGCGGCGAGGCGATCTGCTCGGGCAGACTGTAGGTGCTCACCATGTATTTGTTGTCGGCGCCGGCGGCGTTGACCGAGCACACGTCCACGTCCTTGCCCATCGGAAACGGCAGGCTGATGCTGTCGCCGTGCTTCTCCTCGCACTGGCAATAGGCGACGCCGTCGATACACATTGCAGCGCGCCGCGGCGCAAAGCGCATAAGTCTGGTCCTTGCAGACCTTGAACGTCGAGCCGGCCATCACGTCGACAAGCTTGTCGAGGCAAGGTTTGGGAAGCTGGCCCATCTTGCTCTGCATGCACGCTTTCATGCGCCCGACATCGGGAAGCACGTCCTAGCAGAGACTCCAGACATCGCCGGCGCACGCGCTTGATGATCCCGAAATCCTGGTCGAGCCTGTCCTGCGCCATCGCGGCCACGCCCGCCGCCAAACATGAGCGTAACGGCCAACCCTGCCCCCGCCAGCCGCGCTTTCGCAGCGCCCTTCCAGCTTGACCACATATCCGTTCCTCCCTTGAGGTTTGCCTTGCCGTCGCCACTCGCGCCGCGCGTCAGTTTGTTCCTGGCGAGGCCCGGGAGACTCCAATCGTCCCGCTTCCCAGGCCGGCCGCGAAACGATCGTTGGCGACGTCATTCTCGGAATTGAGCCCTGTGTCGACGTCGACCCAGGAGCCCAGGCACCAATGGTCCAACCGCGGCGCCTTGCAGTCGGGCGTCACCGGGCCGGGGTCGCAGACACAGTACTTGTCGGCGTGCGGCGTGACATTGGCCACCTCCTTTCGCTCGCCAGAAGGCAAAGCGAAACCCATCTGGGAGCCCGCGATATTCACCGCAAACTGGCAAACGTGTCCGGCCGGCGCCGCGCACAGAAAGGTGACGGTTTGCTGGGCGCTCGCCGCATTCGCCAGACAGAATGGCGCCGCGACGCAAAGCGCCGCCGATAGAAGCAGATTTTTCACGGAGCCCCCTCCCCTCACTTCTCTTGCATCAAGCCTTCGGCGCGCATGTCGTGCAGGTTCACGGCGATGGCGTGAATGATCTTCTCGTTCTGGTTTGCCTTGCAGTATTCGATGACGAGATGCTCGAGCTCGCGGCCTTTCTTGTAGTCCATGTAGTGCTTGTGATCGAGACCGTTGTACCAGCCGCTATACCAGGACATCAGCGCGTTAGCGTCCCCCTGATAGGTGTTTGCGAGGTCGGCGCAGGACAGCGCGGTCACGTCGATAAAGCCGTTGGCGTCGACATAGGCAGAAAGGCCGACCGGATCGGCCAACGCCGCGCCGCCCGTGGATAGCGCCACCACAAAACCGAAGAGCATCGTTTTTTTCATTTCATATTCCTTTCCAACCCTTCCGGGGCAACTCGCCGAGCCGCGGCGGAATCTCTCCAAAGTCCTTCCGCCGCGCGGCGTTTTGTCATTTCGCCGCGCGCGCTTTCACCCAGGCTCGCGTGAGCAGGATCGCCAAAATCAGATGGAGCGCGGCGGCGGGCCAGAGCAGGATGCCTACGTTCGCGCCGATGAGGCCGGTAACGATGAGGAAGGCCGCCGCGAGCCAACTCAGAGCCGTGAGCGGCATGAGCGCATGAGACTCGGCGGTGGCGGCGCGCGGCCAGCAGCCAGCGGCGAGACACAGTATAACGAGCCCGCCGACGCGGCCCGTCGCCTCCCCCGCCGGGTTCAAGTCGGAACCGAAGAGAAGCCGGGCCAGGAGGGACGGCGCCACGATGAGCCCGGCCCCAGTCAGGACTTCGAGGCCCGACGCGGCGCGCATCCATAACGTCGCCGAAGGCGCCTCTCCTGAGTTCATCGGTCGTCTCCCTCTCGAGGATACAAATGCAAGCGCGACGGATTCGCGTCGACCAAGAGCATTTCCTTGCGAACGGCGATGCTGTCCTCATCCCTCGAGGCGGGTCTAGGCATAAGCTGGTGCGTCGGCTTGGCATTTGACGCCAAAATATCCGTGCGGCATGAACCGGCCTGAACTACTGGATCGGATAATAGGATGCCTGCCGCAATTCCCTTGATACGTGGTTTTGCGCTGTTGCCCACGTTGCACTGGCTCGCCGACGAGGGCGTCTCGGTCGAACGCGCGCTCGCCGAAGTCGACCTTTCGCTGAGCCCGATTACCCATCCCTTCCGTCCGGTATCTTTGGCGCACGCGGCCGCTCTGCTGCGGAACGCTGCGCGGGAACACGGGCCCGACCTTCCTTGCCGAATCGTTTCCGGGACGAGCAGCCTTGAGGTCGCAATGCTCGGAAAGATCGCTCTTGGCACGCGGACGCCGGGGGAAGCGCTCGCGAGGATCGTGGCCGCGCTGCCGTACTACTGCTCGCATGAGCAGGTGTCGTTCGAGAGGAAGGCCGGCCAGTATGTCGTGCGGGAATTCTTCGCCCACAGGTTCGACGCCGAGACGA
Source organism: uncultured Acidimicrobiaceae bacterium (assembly GCA_963781305.1). Lineage (GTDB taxonomy): Bacteria > Actinomycetota > Acidimicrobiia > Acidimicrobiales > RAAP-2 > DASXMT01. The sequence goes on along the minus strand of CAWAFL010000001.1, from coordinate 142,607 downwards.
AGCACACGCTCCTCCAGTACGCCGCGGCCATGATCGATCGCATACTCGGCATGGCGGGCGATCCCCCGCCTCGATTTGCGAGGATCGAAATTCCTCCGCATCCCGTTCACAAGGTGGACCACCTTCGGCGCTGGTTCGGCGACCGTGTGATCGAAGCGGAATCGCGCGGGATTACGCTGCTGATCGAGGACCGGGTCATGGAGCGCGCTTTTAGCAAGGTGGCAAGAGATCGTCTCAATCCCAGAGCGCTCGACAGCGGGGCCTCGCTGCGCGGCGGTGAGACCTTTTCGGACTCGGTGAAAGCCTTCCTCAACTTGATCATCGAAAATGACGAAGCGCTGAACATGAAGCGTGTTGTCGCCGCGGCGGGAATGAGCTCGCGCACCTTTCAGCGCCAACTTAAGGAAGAGGGCACGAGCTTTTCAGACTTGCTGACCGATGTACGGCACAGCGAAACGCTCAAGCGGCTTAAGGAGCGAAACCTCACGATCGCCGCCATCGCGACCGATCTCGGCTATTCCGATCAGGCCACCTTCACGCGCGCGTTCCGGCGATGGACGGGAGTTCCGCCAAGTCGGTTCCGCGCAGCGGCGAGTTGAAGTGCGGGCGTGGGACAAATTCCTCTTTGTCTAGAACCCTCATCGTTCGTCGAGCGAAGGGGGAACGGCCGAATCCGGGCAACGGCTTACAGCGGTGCGATGTGTAACGACCGCTTCGCGTGTGCGCCGTTCATTTGCTTGGGACGAAAGTTTCGCTTCGGATCGAGCTTGCGCGTTTGAAGCCTCTTTCACGGACGGTCGGTCCTGTGCAACCTACCCGTAGCGCCTACGGCCGCTTTCTGGCGCTCTCCGCCCGTTGCGGGCTGATCGGGAAGGACAGCAACGGGTCGAATGACCCTTTCGGCAAGCTGTCGGCGAGCGACTGGCATTTGCGAGTGTCGTCATCAAATCGGAAGTCTTCGTAGGGAGTTTTCCCAAATCGGTCACTGTCATAGACAGACCGATATGAACTCGGGCGGCTCACGGCCGCTCGCCGCGGGCGAGGCGTCCTTCGATCCGGGCGACGACCGGCATCAGGTCCGCGACGGAATCGATCACGTAATGGGCGCCGGCGCCGTAAAGAGCAGCCTCGGCGCCCGCGCCCGGCGGCGAGCGAAGTCTTCCGGCGCCAACGCCTTCGCGTCGGCAAGCGAGAGACCGAAGCCATTGCCGCTGACCGCGATGCCGACCGCCCAGGCGCCGGCGTTGACGCCTTCGGCGATGCCGACCATCGTATCGTCGACCTTGATGGCGCTCCAGGCCGGCCAGACGGCGAGGTCGAGGAGGCCCTTGTAGAACATGAGCGGACTCGGCCGGCCCTCGGCCGTGTCGCCGGTGCAGACGAGACTGTCCGGCGCGAACCCCTGCTCGGCGGCGCGCGGCAGCGATCCTCGCCATGATTTCGCGCGTGTAGCCGGTCGATGAGCCGATCTTGACGCCCTCGGCGCGGAGCGCCGCCACAACCTCGGCCACGCCCGGAATGAGGTCGGCGTAATCGGCGGCGACCGCGAGGTTCTTCGGCACGAAGACATCGTAGAGGGCGTCGATGTCGCTCTCGTCCGGCGCCCGGCCGTGCCGCCGTTTCCAGGCCTCGGCGACCCGCGGCAAGGCCGCGATCGCCGCGATGTGCGGGCGCTTGGCCATGCCCATCGGGCCGCGGGCCTCGTCGATCGTGATCTCGACGCCGAACTCGGCGAAGGTCTCGACGAACGCGCCCATCGGCGCGAGCGAGCCGTAATCGACGACGGTCCCGGCCCAATCGAAAATGACCGCCTTTACGTGTCTCATTTCCGGAGCTCTTTCGTGGTTGGTCAGCCGAAAAGGTCAGCCACGACCTCCTCGGCGAGCGCGAAGGAGGTACTGGCGCCCGTGCCGCTGGTGATCAATACGATGCGCAGCGCCTCCGACGGCTTGTCGACGAGCGCGAGCCGATCCTTCGCCGAAGCGTAGGTTCCCGTCCAGCGCTCCTGCAACCGGCGGCGCGTCGCCTTCGAAGACGCGGGCGTATTCGTCGAGAATCAAGTCGTCGACGGCGGCCGGCGCAAAGGGGTCGGGCGTCGCCGCGTAATGATGGAAATCGCCGACGACGAGCGAATTGTCGGCGCTGCGGACGACGATCAGATGGACGCCGTTCTTGATCTCTTCGCCCTGTTCGGCCTCGAGCCGGCGCGCCAGCGCCTGGGCGGCCGGCAATTCCGCATAGCCGAGATAGCGGATCATGCCGAGATCCGACATGACCGCCGGCAGCCGCTCGTCGAACCGTTGGGGCTTCAGCCGCATCATGTGCAGTTTGCAGCGCGTCAGGCCGTAGGCGGCGATCCGGTCGGCATGCAGCGTGTGGAAATCGTCGCCCGGGCAAACGACGATCGGCCTCCGCCTCGATCGTCCCGCGGCTGGTCTCGAGCCGCGGCGGAACCGCGCACAGCGCGACCGTCTCGCGAAAGAACGTCACCTCATGGCGTTCGGCGAGATAGGCCGCCAGACGCGGGATCGCTTCGCGCGACTCGACGCGGATTTCGTGCGGGCTATAGAGCGCCGCGGCGAAGGATTGCGACCTCAAGCCCGTTCCGTAAGTCTCGATATCGTTCGGCTCGACCAGGCGGCACTCCGCGCCCATGTCGGTTTCGAGAAACGCCTCGAGAACGGCGCGAGCCTCCGGCCGCCTGGCGATCATCAGAAGCCCGCGTTGCACGACGGCGATTCCGGCCGCCGCCGCCAGCTCCGCCCAGACATCGCGCGAGCGTCGTGCGCGGCGCCAGCATTCGCCGGCCTGCTGGCCGGTGACGGTGATGAAGCCGAAATTCCGGATCGAGGCGCCGTTGGCCTGCCGGTCGCGATCGACGACGACGACCCGCTTTCCCCGCCGGGCGGCCGCCAGAGCGTGCGCCAGTCCGCAAATGCCGGCGCCGACAATCGCGAGATCGAAGGAACGAAGGGCAGGGGGCATCGGTTACCCAGTCGGCCCGGGAGTCCGCAACCCGGGTTGCACGGACTGTGAGGAGGCTCACGGCGGTTAACGAAACGTTATGTTTTAGTCGCAGTCGAAAGGCGCGATGGCGCCCGACGATGCAAAGGGGACTTTGAGATGTCAAATCGGCAGCGTACCACCGGCGTTCGGCTCGCAATCGACTTCGAGGCCGAAGCTCTGTTGGCCATGTCAGGCGGCGAGGCCTACCGGGTCGCCCGCCGGCGCGCGGAGGAAGCAAGCAGCGAGGATCTCGCCAAGGACTGGACCGGCGTGGCCGGCCTGATCGCCCGCAAGACCGGCGAGCGCCGGTCCCTCCTCGCCACGATGTTCCACTAGCCAGAGAGTCTTGGGGAGCCGGTTTCGACCAATAGGCGCAACCAATTTCCGTCACCCGCGGGCTTGACCCGCGGGTCCATGGATCGCCGGGTCGTCCCCGCGAGCCAGCGGGCTCACGAAGAGACACGAAGCACACAAAAGACCAACGAAAGGGCCCCGTTTTTCTTCGTGCCCTTCGTGCCCGTAGGTGAATTTTCAGGCGAACCGCGCCTTCCTTGGACCCCTCGCTGGGGCGATTGAAGAAATTCGCTTTGGTCTGGAGCTTGCCGGCATAGGCAGAAATCGGCGAGGCGAGGGCGCTCCGGCGCCAAAGCGCGGTTACATTTATAGATCAATTAGATATGTCGTTATCTTCATGTAACAGTGCGGCAGCGCCGGCTCCCGGCGGCTTGATTTGGAAGCGGGCTTCCGCTCCGCGTTCGATTCCCTGTTCATGGGCTCTGCAGGGAAGATCATTTCACTGTTCTGTCTTTACCTTCCGCGCGAGCAGATCCGCCGAACGCAATGAAATGCCCTGGATTTGCGCAATCGTTCAAGCGGCGCCGGGAGCGATTTTTCGCTTTGCCAGGGATTATCACGGAAAGACAGGCGCAATGGCGCGAACGCGTCGCTTGCGGCGCGGCGAAGTTCCCCTCACGGCGCCGGCTTCGCCTCGGGCAAAGACCACGCTCCGTTCAGCGCCTCGGCGCGGGGACGGTAGAGCCGCACCACATAGCTCCAGTCCGGCGGCGTCGGCAGGCAGTTCGGCGTCTTGCCGTCGCAGCCCCCGAACTGGATGTCGGTCATCCCGTCTGGGCCCGGCTTGGCGGTCGCGCTATCGATGCTGTAGGCGTTCTCGGGGTTGGGCTCGAAAAAACCCCTGTCGTTATAGACGCTGACCGACCAGAAGCCGTCGACCGGGACGTCCTTGAGAGCCATCCGATAGACGGTCCTGCCGTCGTTGCGCGTGGCCGTTCTCGCCAGCGTCAGCACGTCGCTTTCGGGGATGCCGCCCCAGGCCGAGGCGGATCCGATCAGCCGCCGGACCGGGTCGACCTTGCCTTTTGCGCCGAACATGCCCTTCGTGTCGGGGAGCGTGGCGGCGAGAACGCGCAGGCCGGTGCGCACGTCGACCTGGCTTTCCGGGTCCCAGTTGGGGATCTGGAAGGCGCCCGGTCCATGCGGTTGCTCGACCTTGATGGCGTCCTGCACCGCATGCGCCGCGTTCACGTCCTTCGGATCGTTGGGGTCGACGAGGATGCGCACCGTCGCCAGCGCGTAGCGCGTGCCGATCCGCTCCTTCGTCAGCGTGAAGCTGCCAGGGCCATAGTCGACTTCCGGCGTGTAGCCGTCCTCGTCGACGATCTGCATGGAGACGTAGCGGCCGCCCGAGTCGGGCAGGGCGATCGTCACGGGGCCGGCGTCGAGATCGAAGACGGCGCTCGAGGTCAGAAGGTCGCGGGTGGCGTTCTCCGTCGTCTGGCGGTTGAGGGGGGTGGGTTCACGCTGGTGGCTGAACTTGCCGAAGCCGCCATTTTTGACCGCAACGCTGAGATTGAGATCGGATTCGGCCCGTGGAAAATTGTCCGGCGTCACTGGAACGGGAGGGCTCGGGACCGCCGCGGCATGCCCGGCCAGAGCCGCAGCGGCGAGAAGCGCAAGCAACTGCATCGTCTGTCTCCCGTCGGTCGGCAGCCCGAATAGGCGATCCGCGCGACGGAGGAAAGTCGCGTCTGGATAGCGATGTCGGCGACCGCGTCTGCCGCCGCCGGCATTCCAATGTCGCAAGGGACGTCCGTTTCGACGCTGCCGGCGGCATGATATGCGTTTTTCACGCAATGGCTGCGGAGCCGAAAGAGCCCATGAAAGACATCCTCGCCCGCCTCGACGCCCGCCGCGAGCGCGCGCGCCTCGGCGGCGGCGAGCAGCGCATCGAGGCGCAGCACGCCAAGGGCAAGCTGACCGCGCGCGAGCGCATCGAACTGCTGCTCGACCACGGCTCGTTCGAGGAGTTCGACATGTTCGTCGAGCACCGCTGCGACCGATTTCGGCATGGAGAAGACCAAGATCCCGGGCGACGGCGTGGTCACCGGCTGGGGCACCGTCAACGGCCGCACGGTCTTATGTTTTCGCCAAGGATTTCACGGTGTTCGGCGGCTCGCTTAGCGAGGCGCATGCGCAGAAGATCACCAAGATCCAGGACATGGCGATCAAGAACCGCGCGCCGATCATCGGCCTGTTCGACGCCGGCGGCGCGCGCATCCAGGAGGGCGTCGCGGCGCTCGGCGGCTACGGCGAGGTCTTCCAGCGCAACGTGCTGGCCTCGGGCGTCATCCCGCAGATCTCGGTGATCATGGGGCCGTGCGCCGGCGGCGACGTCTATTCGCCGGCGATGACCGACTTCATCTTCATGGTGCGCGACACCAGCTACATGTTCGTCACCGGCCCCGACGTGGTGAAGACCGTCACCAACGAGACCGTGACCGCCGAGGAGCTGGGCGGCGCGCAGGTGCACACCACGCGCTCCTCGATCGCCGACCGCGCCTACGACAACGACGTCGAGGCGCTGTTGCAGATGCGCCGGCTGATCGACTTCCTGCCCGCCTCCAACCTCGAGCCGCCGCCGAAGCTGCCGAGCTTCGACGATCCCGACCGGATCGACATGTCGCTCGACACGCTGGTCCCCGACAATCCCGAACAAGCCCTACGACATCAAGGAGCTGATCGCGAAGATCGTCGACGAGGGCGACTTCTTCGAGATCCAGGAGGCGCACGCCAAGAACATCGTCACCGGCTTCGCCCGCATCGAGGGCACGACGGTCGGCGTCGTCGCCAACCAGCCGCTGGCGCTGGCCGGCGTGCTCGACAGCGACGCCTCGCGCAAGGGCGCGCGCTTCGTGCGCTTCTGCGACTGCTTCAACATCCCGATCGTCACCTTCGTCGACGTGCCGGGCTTCCTGCCGGGCACGGCGCAGGAATATGGCGGCCTGATCAAGCACGGCGCGAAGCTGCTGTTCGCCTATGCCGAGGCGACGGTGCCGAAGGTCACGGTCATCACCCGCAAGGCGTTCGGCGGCGCCTACGACGTGATGGCCTCCAAGCACCTGCGCGGCGACATCAATCTCGCCTGGCCGACGGCGCAGATCGCGGTGATGGGCGCCAAGGGCGCGGTCGAGATCATCTTCCGCGCCGACATCGACGATCCCGCCAAGATCGCCGAGCGCACGAAGGAATACGAGGACGCGCTTCCTGTCGCCCTTCGTCGCCGCCGAGCGCGGCTATATCGACGAGGTGATCATGCCGCACGCGACCCGCAAGCGGCTGTCGCGCGTGCTGGCGATGCTGCGCAACAAGAAGCTCGAGAACCCCTGGAAGAAGCACGACAACATTCCGCTCTGAGGCTCGTGGTCCGCTCGCTAGGCTGTGGCGCCTGCCGATCAATCATCTCTCGGCAGACAAGCCCCCGCATCACTTGCTCCTCGGGCACGCCGTTGATCGAAAGGTCCCATCGGTTGTGCCCTATTCTTGCTGGCGGCGCCAGCCGGGGAAGGCGCCATCGCTGCTGTCGCAGCAAATCGTGGAATGAGGTTCGCCCCGCTTTGCGTTAGGCTCTCCCTCACCGACGGAGCGTGGGCCATGGCCGATCTCGAACCGATCCCCTATCCGGATGCGAAAATTCGCTCGATCCTCGAGCGAGTGAAAACCATCGCCATGGTCGGCGCGTCGCCGAACTGGAACCGGCCGAGCTACTTCGTCATGAAGTATCTCAGGGGCAAAGGCTATCGCGTGATCCCGGTCAATCCGGCCATCGCCGGCCAGACCCTGCTCGGGCGAGAAGGTCTACGCGTCGCTGCGTGACATCCCCGACAAGGTCGACATGGTCGACATGTTCCGCGCTGCCGAGGCAGCGCCCGGCGTCGTCGCCGACGCCATCGCCATCGGCGCCAAGGTCGTCTGGATGCAACTGGGCGTCCGCAACGATGCGGCTGCGGCGACCGCCGAGGCTGCGGGCATCGAAGTCGTCATGAACCGCTGCCCGAAGATCGAGTTCGGGCGGCTCGGCGGCGAATTGTCGTGGAGCGGCGTCAACACCGGCATCATCCGCAACCGCGCCGCCGCAGCCGCCGCTGCCCCGCCGGATCAAGAGCCGCCCCGCGCCGCCACGCGACCTCGACTACGGCTTCGAAACCCGCGCGGTCCATGCCGGCGCCGCGCCCGACCCGACGACCGGCGCGCGCTCGACGCCGATCTATCAGACCACGGCTTATGTGTTCGACGATGTCGACCACGCCGCCTCGCTCTTCAACCTGCACAATTTCGGCTACATCTATTCGCGGCTGACCAACCCGACCGTCGCGGTGCTGGAAGAGCGGGTCGCCACCCTCGAGGGCGGCCGCGCCGCGGTCGCCGCCGCGTCCGGGCCACGCCGCGCAATTCCTGGTCTTCTTCACGCTGATGGGGCCGGGCGACGAGTTCGTCGCGTCGCGGAACCTCTATGGAGGCTCGCTGACGCAGTTCGGGCTGTCGTTCAGGAAGCTCGGCTGGACCTGCCATTTCGTCGATCCGACCGAGCCGGAGAATTTCCGCAAGCGCGCTGACGCCGAAGTGCAAGGCGATCTTCGTCGAGAACCTCGCCAACCCGGGCGGCATCGTCGTCGACTCGCAGCGGTCGCCGACGATCGCGCATGCGGCGGGCATTCCGCTGATCGTCGACAACACGCTGGCGACGCCGTACCTCTGCCGGCCGATCGAGTACGGCGCCGACATCGTCGTCCATTCGACGACGAAGTTCCTCGTCGGGCCACGGCAACGCGCTCGGCGGCATCGTCGTCGAGAGCGGGCAAATTCGACTGGGCGCAGGGCGGCAAGCTTCCCGGCGCTGACCGAGCCGGAACCGGCCTATCATGGTCTCAATTCTTCGAGAATTTCGGCGATTTCGCCTTCACCACCAAGGCGCGGGCGGTGGCGCTGCGCGATTTCGGCCCGGCGCTGTCGCCGATGAACGCGTTCCTGACCATCACCGGCATCGAGACCCTGCACGTGCGGATGGAGCGGCATGTCGCGAATGCGCGGAAGGTGGCCGGAGTTTCTCGCGGCCCATCCGCGCGGTCGCCTGGGTGTCCTATGCCGGCCTCGAGGACGAGCCCATATCACGCAGCTGGCGCAGAAATACCTGCCGAAGGGCGCGGGCGCGGTGTTCACCTTCGGCGTCAAGGGCGGCTACGAGGCCGGCGTCAAGCTGGTCGAGAGCGTGCAGCTCTTCTCGCACCTGGCCAATATCGGCGACACCCGCAGCCTCATCCTGCACCCGGCCTCGACCACGCATCGCCAGCTCAGCGACGAGCAGCGGGCGGCGGCGGGCGCCGGTGACGATGTTATCCGCCTGTCGATTGGGCTTGAGACCGCTGACGACCTGATCCGTGACCTCGACCAGGCGTTGGGGGCGTAGCGAGCCGCATCGGCTACGCTGGCGCGGCAGGAGAACATCGTGAGCGGCGCCGTCGGCGGCTTCCCCCATGAAAGCGCAGATCGCGCCATGCCAGAGGCGATGCGCGGTTCGGCGTCTGTCCGCTGGCACCGAACGCGTTGATCCGGATCACGACCAGCCCATAGATCTACGTCCAGCCCAGCCCGGTCGAAGAAGCGATCGCATTTTGCGACAGTCTCCTGAACGAGCCCCATTGCGAGATCGGGCGTCCCGGCCCGCGGCACTGGAGGATCTTCCAGCGAATGTGCGTCGAAGCGGGCGTTCGCGGCCCGCTCACGACCGACGCCTGGTTCGCCGCGCTCGCGATCGAGCATGGGTGCACATGGATGACTTTCGATCGCGATTACGCCCGCTTTCCCGGATTGGACTGGCGCGAACCTGCCGTTTGAGAATGGGTCCCGAGCCCGCTGATCGGGCCCGTCCCGAATTCGGCGCATTCGGCTGAAAAGTCGGAACCCGGGTATTCGGGAGAAGACTAAATGCGACGCGTTCTTCTCGTCATTCTCTTCGTTCTCGTCGGCTTCACCCCCGCCCTGGCGGAGGTGCTGATCGAAGGCAGCTCCGGAGGCGAGATCGGTTCTTTTCTCGACTTCTTTTCCGTGCTCCGCCAGTCCGGCGAGCGCGTGGTCATCGACGGCCCCTGCTACTCCGCCTGCACGCTCGTTCTCAGCACCATCCCGAGGGACCGGATCTGCGTGACCCGGCGAGCCGTCCTTGGTTTTCACGCGGCAAGGCTGGTTGACCAAGATGGCGGGGAGTATCCCGCCGGCCGCGTAACGCGTCTGATGGCCGCGACCTATCCCTTGCCGATCCGCAAGTGGATCAGGCGCCATGGCGGCCTGACGCACGTCCCGATCTTTCTCAGTGGACATGAGCTCGCGGCGATCTATCCACGCTGTGGGTAGCGGTTCGTTCCGGGTTTTGGCTGACGCCGGAATATCCCATTGACCTCGCTATCCGCGGATTATCCCGGGGGCTGCGAGGCTCAGGGCCCGCACAAGGCCGTTTCGCTCCAATCCACAAGGCCCGGTCGGCTGCTGACGGAGGTCGCGTTTCCCCAAGGCGCGGGATAGACTTCCGAGCGAGGCGTTGCGGCTCACGCCGGCGCGGAAATCCCTGGGGGCGCAGTGATCGTCACAACAACTGAGAACATCGCCGGGCATCGGACGGTGCAAACGCTCGGACAGTGCTTTGGCGTGGTGGTCCGCAGCCGGGGTCTCGGCGGCAACCTTATGGCTGGCCTGCGCACGATTGTCGGTGGTGAAATCCACGAATACACCCAGCTCCTCGAGGAGGCGCGCCGCCACGCTCTCGATCGGCTGGTCCAGAACGCAACCGCGATGGGAGCGAACGCCGTCCTGATGATGCGCTACGACAGCGCCGAGATCGGCAATACGATGAGCGAGATCGTAGCCTATGGCACGGCCGCCGTGATCGAACCTGCGCCGTGATCCATGCGTTCGTCGTCCTCCTCTGGGCCGGCGCGCCGGTCGCGCTCGTCCTGATCTGGCTCCTCTTCCGGAGCGGCGGCTACAAGCGCAAGCCTCTGGACGCGCCGCCGGGCAGGGACTGGACGTTCACCGGCGAACGCTTCTTCGATCCGAAGTCCGGCGAGCTGGTCGAGGTCTGGCAGCGCGCCCGAAACGGCGAGCGGGCTTACGTTCGGTCGCGGCGGGACCGGTCAATTTGAACGGCCCTCCGGAGGCTTCCTGCAGGGCAGCTTCAGCTTCGTGAAACCATGCCGCTTTCCCAGACCTTAACTGTGCCCGAACGCTTTTAACTTCCGTTGCGTCGGGATTCACCTGTCGGAAAAGATTGGCGCGCAGGCTTTAACCAACGAAGAGCCGGACGAGTGAGAGCCGGCGGGTGAGACATCAACGAGAGTATGCGTCATGTGCGTTGCAATCGACAGGAGCCGAACGATCATCAGCGCGATGATCCTCGGCCGCAGAGTGACGGCCCAGGACGTCGCCTGGCTGAGGCGCGAGGTGTTCGCAGACGGGGAGGTCACCCGGGAGGCGGCCGATGAGTTGTTCGCCGTCGCCGGGGCTCGGATGAAGAACGCGCCCGAATGGACGGCGTTTTTCGTCGAGATGATCACCGACCACGTCGTCTGGCAGGAGCGGCCGACGGGCGTTGTCTGCGAGGCCGACGCCGGGTGGCTGATCGAGCGGGCAGACGCCTGCAAGACGCTCGACGCGCTGGCGGCGCTGGTCAATGTGCTTGCCGAAGCGCATCGCGCGCCGGATTGGTTCATCGCCGCTGTCAAGGCGCGCGCCGCCGGCGGCTGGCCGGGCGTGGAGGCAGCCCTTCGCGCCGCGGTCGCTGGCGATCCGCCTTTGCCGGACGGCGAAGAGCCGGCTCGATTTCGCTCTAATGCGAAAGCCTTGCGGCGGCCGAGCCCCCGCGGTATCGGATGAGCTGAGCCCGCGCTTTTTTGGTCGGAGCCCTCGGCTCGTCGCTGTCCTTTTTGGGAGCATCGGGATGAAGGGAGCCGCAGCGTCGCTGGCCGCCGCCATTCTCGCGTTCGGCCTTGTTGGGGCGCCCGGCGCCGCCGAGGCCCAGCAGTTCTACGCCTCCGACGCCGGCCCGATCGCCTGGCTCTTCGGCACCGGGACGATCTTTGGCGGCGGTAGCGGCCTTTACGGCTACCTTTGGGGCTCGCCGCCGTATGCTGTGCCGATTCCGGCCCCGTCGGTCGGGTGCTATGTCACCCGCGAGCACCTGACCGGCGCTTGGAGGCGGGTGGAAGTCTGCTACTGAGGCGGCGGGCGACGCCATCGCCGATGGCGCCGACGTCTGCGAGGGGCCGAAATCTCGATCAATTGCGAACCTCAAGCACGCCCCAGACTGCTCGCGGCGATCGTCGCGCGGAAGAATCGCCAGATCGAAACGCTAAGCAGCCAACCAGCGCCCGCGGGCGCGCCATTATGGATGAAAATCACGGGCCGGCCGCACGACGCCAATTCCTCAGAGCTATTTTCATGGCAGATTTCTTCAGCGACCCCAACGAATGGACGGTTCGACTGAACTTTCACCACAAGCGACGCGCGTTCGCGGAAAACGAGATTTCCGCCTGTTACTCCCTGCCATCAGGGCAAATCGCTTCCCGCCGCTCTCGAGCGATTACGCAAATCCCTTGTCTTTCATTTGGTTGAGCGAATTTGCTCGTGTGGAAGGGAAAGACCGAGCAGGGGAGATTATCGCCCCTGTTGGGCCGATGAACAGGAGGGACTGGGAGGGGAGCGGAAAGCGGAAAACTGACTTCATGGGTCCGCTGGAGAGCGCGACCGTCAAGAATATCTAAACGAAGCCGCCGGGCGCCGGTCCCGCCGTACGTTCTGCTTGAGGATAACGCCATATCTGCTTGATTTTACGGACGTAACTACGGTTTGTGCGAGAGCTCCTCGCCTCGCCGATTTTTGCCTATGCGGGCAAGACCAGCGCGCTTCGCATCTCTGTGGCGAGCCGGTCCGGCTTAAATCCGTTGGCACGCCCAAGAATCTGCCATGAAAATAGCTCTGAGGAATTGGCGTCGTGCGGCCGGCCCGTGATTTTCATCCATAATGGCGCGCCCGCGGGCGCTGGTTGGCTGCTTAGATTTTCAGTGCAAAAAAGGCCGGCGGAAAGGGGCTCTTTTTTGCGTTGTTTAGATAATCGCAATGTCCTTCTTGCGGGTTCGATGAGAGGCGACGAAGCCGAGGACGGCAAAGCCTGCGAGCATCATCGCCCAGGTCATGGGCTCAGGAAGAGTGTTACTGTCGTCCAGATAGGCGAAAACATCGTCGGCGTCGACCTCTGGCGAGTGCAGATTGGCCTTCACGCCTTCAGATGTCACGGTGAAGTTGGTGGCATCTTGCGGCGACCACCACGGGACCAGGCTCCCCGCGCTTTTGAAGAAGCCTCCCGGGCTCCCGGCGGCGACGAGCGGCAAGCCGCCAACCTGAGAGGTGTCGGCGACGTCAAGACCCCCGACACTAACCAACAATGCGCTGGCCGAACTCGCAAACCCGATCGCCCCTGCAAGTGCGGCCAACACGCACAGGGCTGGGTATCTAAATTTCCCCATCGTCGTCGTCCCCGCTATATCGCCAGCGAAGTGGCGATATTTATCAAGCAAATTCAACATGTAGACGCGCCGTATCCCCGCCTGCGCGCGACGCCAAAGACCCCTGAGCAGAGGCTCACACAGCTGTAATCACGAAGGTTGACCCATCAATGTCATCATCGTTAATGCACGTCAAGATGTTTCTCTCAACCTAACGTAAGGGTACATGGTTGTGGTGAAGCACGGATGGCCTCCGTGATGGGATCCGAGCCTGCGCTCTATTGCGCGGGCTGCGGTTCGCAGCTGGGCGTGGCGCTCCAGCGCGTCAAACTCGTCTTGCAGCGCCGCGCTCTCGCCACTGTCGGCAACCGGTTTGACGGAGCGAGCAGGCGGACCCTGAAAACAAAAAACAAAGGGAGCGTTTGCGTCGACGATGCGCCGATGGCCTCGCCCGCCGGGACCCTCTCCCTGGCGATCCGGTTGTACAAAGGCGCCCGCGGCCCAGGGCCTCCATTTGCGCGCGCGCTCAAGTCTACGGACGTTTACGCGCCGGCCCCCTTCCAATAGAACCACAGACAATCGGAAAGCTCGCGCTTTCCTCCGCTGGGCAGCCCATGTTCGAGAAAATCCTGATCGCCAACCGCGGCGAGATCGCCTGCCGGATCATCAAGACCGCGCGGCGCATGGGCATCGAGACCGTCGCGGTCTATTCCGAGGCCGACGCGGACGCGCTGCATGTCGAAATGGCCGACGAGGCGGTCGCCATCGGCCCGCCGCCGGCCGCGCAATCCTATCTCGTCATCGACAAGATCGTCGCGGCCTGCAAGCGAGACCGGCGCCGAGGCGGTGCATCCGGGCTACGGCTTCCTGTCCGAGCGCGCCGCCTTCGCCGCAGGCGCTGGCCGACGCCGGCATCGTCTTCATCGGCCCCAACCCGCAGCGCCATCGAGGCGATGGGCGACAAGATCGAATCGAAGAAATTCGCCAACGCCGCCAAGGTCTCGACCGTGCCCGGGCTATCTCGGCGTGATCGAGACGCCCGAGCACGCCGCCGAGATCGCCGACGAGATCGGCTATCCGGTGATGATCAAGGCCTCGGCCGGCGGCGGCGGCAAGGGCATGCGCATCGCCCATTCCGGCAACGAGGTCGCCGAGGGTTTCGCGCGCGCCAGCTCGGAGGCGAAGTCCTCGTTCGGCGACGACCGCGTGTTCATCGAGAAATTCATCGTCAACCCGCGCCACATCGAAATCCAGGTGCTCGGCGACAAGCACGGCAACGTCATCTATCTCGGCGAGCGCGAATGCTCGATCCAGCGCCGCAACCAGAAGGTGATCGAGGAGGCGCCGTCGCCGCTGCTCGACGAGGCGACGCGCGCGGCGATGGGCGAGCAGGCGGTCGCGCTGGCCAAGGCGGTCGGCTACGATTCCGCCGGCACCGTCGAGTTCGTCGCCGGGCAGGACCGCAGCTTCTATTTCCTGGAGATGAACACGCGCCTGCAGGTCGAGCATCCGGTGACCGAGCTCGTCACCGGCGTCGATCTGGTCGAGCAGATGATCCGCGTCGCCGCCGGCGAGCAGCTGCGCGCTCGACGCAGGCCGACGTGAAGCTCAACGGCTGGGCGGTCGAGAGCCGCGTCTACGCCGAGGACCCGACCCGCGGCTTCCTGCCCTCGACCGGCCGGCTGGTGCGCTACCGCCCGCCGCCGAAGGGCGTCGCGCGACGGCGTCACCGTGCGCAACGACACCGGCGTCTACGAGGGCGGCGAAATCTCGATCTACTACGATCCGATGATCGCCAAGCTCGTCACCCACGCCGCCGACCGCGCGCGGCGGCGATCGACGCGCAGGCCGACGCGCTCGACGCCTTCGTCATCGACGGCATCCGCCACAACATCCCGTTCCTGTCGGCGCTGATGGAGCATCCGCGCTGGCGCGAGGGGCGGCTGTCGACCGGCTTCATCGCCGAGGAATTCCCGGACGGCTTCCACGCCGCTGCGTCGCCGAGGGCGAGACGCGCGCGCGCGCTCGCCGGCGATCGCCGCGCACGTCGATCACGTGCATGAACGTGCGCAAGCGCGACATTTCCGGGCAGTTGCGCGCGCCCGCGCAGCTGCGCTTCGAGACCGCAGCGCGTCGTCGTGCTCGGCGAGCAGCCGCGTCGATCTCGAGTCGATGCGCGCAACGAGCGGCATCGACATCGTCTTCGCCGACAGGGCGCCGCTGCGCGTCGCAGTCGCGACTGGACGCCGGGCGAGCCGGTCTGGCGCGGCGACGATCGACGGCGACGCACGGTCGCCGCGCAGGTGCGCCCGATCCTCAACGGCTTCGCGCTCGCCCATCGCGGCGTCCGCGGTCGACGCGCGCGTCTACACGCGCGCGCGAGGCCGAGCTCGCCGCGCTGATGCTCGAGCGCAAGGGCGCCGACAACGCCAAGCGCGCTGCTGTGCCCGATGCCCGGCCTCGTCAAGTCGATCGCGGTCACGGTCGGGCAGGAGGTCAAGGCCGGCGAGCCGCTGTGCATGGTCGAGGCGATGAAGATGGAGAACGTGCTGACCGCCGAGCGCGACGTGACGGTCAAGAAGATCCTCTGCAAGGAAGGCGACTCGCTCGCCGTCGACGCGGTCATCATGGAGTTCGCCTGAGCGAGGGCCAAAACGACACGCAGCGGCTGTCCATCGGGCTCGCCGTTCGAGCGCGCTCACGGCTATTCGCGCGCGCATCGTCTGCGGCGACGAAGTGATGATCTCCGGCACGACGGGCTACGACTACGCGACTCATGGCGATGCCCGCCGACCCGGCCGAGCAGACGCGCAATATCTACACGACCTTCGCTGCGGTCCTCAAGGAAGCCGGCGGCGGCCTCGAGGATATCGTCCGCCTGCGCACCTTTGTCACCGACGCGTCCCACTGCGCATCCGTGCTCGCGGTTCAGGGCGAGATTTTCCGTGACATCCGCCCCGCAGCGACGATCGTCGTCATCTCGGGTCTGCTCATGCCGGAGATGAAGGTCGAGATCGAAGCTGAGGCCCGGCTTAAGAAAAAGGCTGCGCCCGCGACAAAGGCTTCGTGAGCTGCGGATTGTTTAAGATGCGCCGCCAAGGCCGCGCCAGGGAGGAACAAGATGCTTCTGCCGACGACGCTCGTCGGCTCCTACGCCGCAGCCGGAATGGCTGATCGACCGCGCCAAGCTCGCCGGCCGCTTTCCGCCGCGCGTCCGGGCGCAGCGAGTTGTGGCGCATTCCGGAGCCGTTCCTCGCCGAGGCGCAGGACGACGCGACGATCCTCGCGATCCAGCGCGCAGGAAGAGGCCGGCCTCGACATCATCACCGACGGCGAAATCCGGCGCGAGAGCTATTCGAACCGCTTCGCCACCGCGCTCGAGGGCGTCGATATCGACAATCCCGGCACGGCGCTCGACCGCTCCGGCCATCCCAATCCGGTGCCGCGCATCGTCGGCACGATCCGCCGCAAGCATGCGGTCGAGGTCGAGGACCTGAAATTCCTGCGCGCGCCACACCGACCGCGCCGGTGAAGATCACCGTGCCCGGGCCCGTTCACCATGAGCCAGCAGGCGCAGAACGATTTCTACCCGAGCGACGCCGACGCGGCGATGGACTACGCCGACGGCGGTCAACGAGGAGATCAAGGACCTGTTCGCCGCCGGCGCGGACATCGTGCAGATCGACGAGCCCTATATGCAGGCGCGGCCGGAGAAGGCGCGAGGAATACGGCCTCGCCGGCGCTCGAACCGCGCGCTCGAAGGCGTGACCGGCACGACCGCCGTGCATATCTGCTTCGGCTACGCCGCGATCATCCACCAGCGGCCGAGCGGCTATTCCTTTCTGCCCGAGCTCGGCGACTGCCGCGTGCCGGCAGATCTCGATCGAGACCGCGCAGTCCAATCTCGATTGCGCGGTGCTCGAAGGACCTGCCGGGCAAGAAGATCATGCTCGGCGTGCTCGATCTCTCGACGACACGAGGTCGAGACGCCGGAAACCGTCGCCGCGCGCATCCGCCGCGCGCTTGCCCTACGTCGCACGCCCGAGGACATCATCGTCGCCCCCGATTGCGGCATGAAATATCTGCCGCGCGACGTCGCCTTCGGCAAGATGAAGGCGATGGTCGCGGGCGCGCGGATCGTGCGGCGCGGAGCTGGGGGCGGGGTAGGGGAATCTCCTCGATCTCGGCCGCGGTGGAGCGGCCTTCGGGGGGGGCTGAACAAAAAATTCCCCGAGCGCAGCGAATTCGCAGCGAACTCGGCTTTTTGCGAGAAAATCCTCGCCGAACCGGCATTTGATTTGAGATCCTTGCGGCAAAATCCCCAAGCGGGCGACGCAGGGAATTTGCCCCGCGCAGGGAACGCGCAAGCAATTTTTTGGCAAGCGCAGGGATCCTCGACGCGGTCGAAAAGCCCGGCCGCCGGCCCCCATGGCGCCGCAATCGGCCTTCTTGAACAGGAGCTTGAGCAGACGTCGGAAATGGATTGATAATGTTGGCAGTTTGCTGTTCACCATGAGGCGCGGTCCGCGCCCGCCCCCTAACGAGGGGTGAGCGTCTCAGCTGGTCTTTTTGGGAGCGGATACCGTGTATTGTCTACGACTTCGTCAATATCCACCTTGTTCCAGTCAAAGTCTGGTACGTCACGGGTCTTCTTGCAAAGGATTTCGCTGTGGCAATACAATCCACCGACGGGTTTCCCTCTAAGGTGTTCGTCTGCCTTCTGACTGAATGCTCCATTCATTGGGTTGCACATTCCGCTGTCAACTAAATCAAAACCCATGCCACTATTGAATAACGCTCTCAACCCCATGTTGGAGAATTGAAAAAAATTCCATGGCCCTTCATGATAAGAAAAAGAAAAGTGAGTCTCGACAAACAGATATCCTCCTACTTTTAGAAGTTTTTGTATCTCTTGCGCAACGACCCAAGGCATGTGCAAGTGCTCTAATACTGCACTTGAAAATATTAGATCGAATTTCGCGTCATCGTTAAAGTACGATGAAATCTTGTGCGCATCCCCAACTACATCGACATTCTCACCTTCGTAGAAATCGAATCCAACGTAATCAGCGGCCGCAAACAGCTCCCTGGAGGCGCCTCCAGTAACGTTGCGAGAGCCTATCTCAAGAATCCGGACGCCTGGTTTGTTGAAATTGCGGGATAAATACGATATCCATTTTGAGTGCGGTACAAGCTCAGGCTCAGACACTCTCTGTAGCGGTTTTAAGCTATCTTGTACTAGCACGATATCATTTTGTATTCGTATTGCATCATTTTTAGAAGCTGGCAATATCTTATGTCGCCATAAGCGATACCTTTCCTGGAGAGAAGCCATTTTCAATTCCTTATCTTCTCCGGAACAAATTCAGCGGAGCGTGTGTGAGTTGCTATTCTTTTCTGGTCTGTCGCGGGAGCCACAATTGCGCACGCGTGACATGTCTATAAAGAAGTCCGGTCACCTCTGTCATTCAGCGTCAGCTAGGCCACCCCCGTCGCCCGTTCCTTCAAGAGCGCCGCCAGCGTCTCCGGCGTCGTGACCGGCAGGCTGCAGGTCTGGCCCTGGCAGAGCATCGCGGCGGGACCGGCTGCCTGCGGCAGGCCGGGGCGGGGCGAGCCCGACGGCCAGAGGCGCCGGTCGAGGCGCAGCACGGTCAACGACGGGTCGGGAGCGCGAAGCGCCGCCGCGGCCAGCGCCTCGGCCGCCGGATGGTCATGCGGGCCGTCGATGACGATCGCGCCGCCGCGCTCCAGCACGTCGGCGCCCATAAGGAGGAGCGGGCTGCCGCCCATGCCGTCGGGCGCGCCGGAGAAAGCGCCGATGAGGCCGTCGGCCGCCGCGCGCCAGCGCGCTCCGTCCGTGAGATGCCAAAGCCGGGCGAAGACCTCCAAAAGAAGGCCGACGCCGGACGGCGTCGCGCCGTCGTGGGCGTGGCGGGGACGCGCGCCGGGCACGTCGGCGGCGTCGGCGGCGGTGAGATAAACGCCGCCCTTGCCGTCGCCGAAGCGCTCGAGCCCCTCGGCCGCGAGCCGCCGCGCGGTCTCGAAATCGTCCGGCCGCCCGCTGGCCTCGAACAGGGCGAGGGCGGCGCGCGCCATCGCGGCGTAATCGTCCAGCATGCCGCGCGCTCCCCGGCGTCCGTCGCGCCAGGCATGCAGCAGGCGGCCGTCGGGGCCGCGCAGCTTCGCGGAGGATGAAGTCGAACGCCGCGCGCGCCGTCGCGAGCCAGTCCGGCTCGCCGAAAACGACGCTGGCGCGGGCAAGCGCGGCGATCATGAGCCCGTTCCAGTCGGCGAGAACCTTGTCGTCGCGGCCAGGCCTCGCCCGTCCTTCGCGGAGCGCGAACAAATGCTGCCCAAGCGCCGCGAGCTCGCTTCCTCCGCGTCCGAGCCGCGGGCGGTCACCCGGCGCAGCACGGTTTTGCCTTCCCAATTGCCGCCCGGCGTCACGTCATAGGCCGCCTTGAAGCGCGGCGAAGCCTCGCCGAGCGCGGCGTCGATCTCGTCCTCGCTCCAGACGTAGAAGGCGCCTTCCTCGCCGTCCTGGTCGGCATCGAGCGAAGCGGCGAAGGCGTCGCCGACCCGCATCTCGCGCAGGAGCCAGCCGACGGTCTCGCGAGCGCGCTCGGCGAAAACCGGCTCGGGCCAGAGGCTCTGCACCAACGTTAGGAGTTCGAGGATCTGCGCGTTGTCGTAGAGCATCTTCTCGAAATGCGGCACGAGCCATTCGGCGTCGGTCGAATAGCGGGCGTAGCCGCCGCCGAGATGGTCGTAGATGCCCCCCGCGCTCATCGCCTCGAGGAGCGCGCGCACCGCCTCGCCGAAGCGCGGATCGCGGCGGCGGAACATCTCGTTCCAGAAGAAGCGGAAGATCGGCGCATTGGGAAATTTCGGCGCGCCGCCGATGCCGCCGTGGACCGGGTCGATGGCGGCGATGAGCGCATCGCCGACCCGCGTGAGATCGGCCGGGGTCAAGGCCCGCGCCGGGCTCGGCGCCGAAAGCTCCGCCAGATGATTGAAGAGGTCGGCCCCGCGGCTCTCCATCTCCGGCCGGCGGGAGCGCCATGCCGCATGGACCGACTCGACCACCTGCCGGAACGACGGACGGCCCCAGCGCGGCTCGGGCGGCCAATAGGTGCCGCCGAACATCGGCTTGCCGTCCGGATCGAGAAACATGGTGAGCGGCCAGCCGCCCTGCTGGCCAAGCGCATGCAGCGCCGTCATGTAGATGTGATCGATGTCGGGGCGCTCTTCCCGATCCACTTTCACATTGACGAACAACTCGTTCATCCGGCGCGCCGTTTCGGCGTCCTCGAACGACTCGTGCGCCATCACGTGGCACCAGTGGCAGGCGGCGTAGCCGATGGAGAGGAGGATCGGGCAGTCGCGTCGCTTGGCCTCGGCGAGCGCCTCTGCGCCCCAGGGCCGCCAATGCACCGGGTTATGGGCGTGCTGCAGCAAATAGGGCGAGGTCTCGCCGGCGAGGAGGTTGCTGCCGGTCTCCATCCGAGTCTCCTCAATCGTGCCGGCGCTTTGTCGATGCGGTCGCCGACTGCGTCAGGCGCGCTCGAGCCGAGCGCGCCTGCAGCGGTCAGGCCAGCGCCACCTTCAGCATAGCCTTGAATTTGGCCGAGTCGAAGGTCCAGACGACGTCCGCGCCGTCGCTCTCGCCGGCAACCGGACCCCACACCGGCCCGTTGATCGCGTCGGAATTGACTCCGAGCCGGTCGACGACCGTCATGCCGCGGGTGAGCTCGCTCGCACATTCGATCGCCACTCGATGCCGCGACCAGGAAAGGCCGACCGAGCGGTCGAGCGCGATCGCCATGGCGGTCGGGTCGGCGAGCGACAGGCCGACCTCGCCGGTCTGGATATGGTAGGCCTCGCGGGCGCGGCTGTTCGATTCCATGGCGAAGCGCGCCTTCCTGGTTCCGAGCGCCTCGATCGCGGCAACCTCGGCTTCGCTCAGCACCGAGTCCCCGCGCGAGACGTGCCAGCCGATCATCTCGATCTTGAGGCGGGAGCGGAAGACGGCGCGCGCCGCCTCCGGATCGACCCAGATGTTGTATTCCGCCGCCGGCGTCACGTTGCCCTCGCAGCAGGGCGCGCCGCCCATGACGACGCAGCGGCCGATCTTGCCGGCGATGGACGGGTCGCGCGCCAGCGCGATGGCGATGTTGGTCAAGGGGCCGAGCGTCACCAGCGTCAGATCGGGCTCGTCATGGGCGAGGCGGAGGATCGCCTCGACCGCGTGCTCGGACTCGGCGGTCCGGCTCGGCGCCGGGTAGCCGTGGTCGCCGAGGCCGTCCCGCCCATGGAACCAGTGGGCATGCTCGTGCGCCCGGATCAGCGGCGCGGCCGCGCCGACGAAGACTGGCGCGTCCGAGCCGGCGATCTCGGCGGTCAGCAACGCGTTCCGGGTCGCCTGCTCGATGCCGACATTGCCGGCGACGGTCGTCAGCGCCAGGACGCGCACGTCCGGCGCGGCGAGCGCCATCAGGATGGCGACGGCGTCGTCGGAGGCGGTGTCGGTGTCGATGAGGAAGTTGCGCATTATTTTCAATAGGTTGTCGGAATTGATTTCACCGCTGCGGCTTTGGCGCTCCTCCGCCGCGACGGAATGCAAGGGAGACGATGAAAGCGGCTCATCCCTCCGGCACGCCCGCCAGGCGCATGCCTTCGTAAACCCGCTCGCGGCCCGCAAGATAGACCGGATGGTCGCTGAACGCCGAGGATCGCAGCCGCGCGATGGTGAAAGCGGGGTTAAGTTCCAGTCCGGCCCGCGCGGCTTCGCGCGCTTCTTCGAGGCGCCCGAGACGGGCGAGGGCGGCAGCGAGCCAAAACTGAGGCACCGGCCAATTGGGACCCAGCTCGACCGACCGCGTGAGCCACTCGGCCGCTTCCTCATCGCGACCGGCGCCCAGTTTGGCGGCTCCGACGTGGTTCATCCAGCTGGATGCGAGACGGTCGTGCGGACTAATGCGTAGCGCTTCGCGAATATGCGCCTCGGTCTCTTCGTTGCGGCCCGCAAAGAACTTCGCCAGACCGATCCAACCGTGGGCCGCGGCGAGATTGCGGTCGATCGCCAAAGCGCGCTCGCACGCTGCGATCGCTTGGATGGCGCGATTGCCATACATGCGCAGGACCCCCAATCCGCAATGGGCTTTGGCGTTGTCCGGACTCAATTTGAGGGCTTTGGCCAAATCGGCTTCGGCGGAGCGGCGCCGCTCGGCGTGGTCGTCGGACAAATAGTTGGCGGCAAAGACCAAGTCGAGATTTGCGCGAGCGACCAGCGCGTCGACGTTGTTTCCGTCGAGGTCGATTGCGCGGTCGTAGTAGGATCGCGCCTTACCAGAGATTTCGCCGGTAATTCCCTTGTTTGCGAATGAGAGCCCGAGGAAATAGTGATCCATTGAATCGGGATGGGCCGACCGCTCGGCGCGCCTTGCCTCAGCGGACATCAGTTCATGCCCCAGCCGATTGGCGAGCCTCGAAACGATCTCGTCCTGCATTTCAAAGAGATCGGCGATCGGCTTGTCGAAGCGCTCGGCCCACAAATGCGCTCCCGTCTCGACCTCGATGAACTGCACGTTGACGCGTAGACGGTCTCCGCCGCGCTGTATGCTGCCTTCGAGCGCGTAACGGACGTTGAGTTCCCGGCCGATCTGTTTCAAATCGACCGCCTTGCCCTTGTAAGTGAAAGCGGTCGAGCGGCCGATGACAAACGCGCCCGAGATGCGCGAGAGGTCAGTGGTCAGGCTCTCGGTGACGCCATCGACGAAATAGTCCTGCTCCGGATCGCCGCCGATATTGGCGAACGGCAATACGACGAGTGAGAGCCGCGGCCGAGCGGACTTTTCCGCGGCCGTGGCGACTGCGGGCGTGGGGGAGCCCGATGTCAGCGCATAGACCCTGAGAGGCCGCGCGATGTTTTTGAGCGCCTTCTCGCCGAGATCGACAAACGCTTCCTTCACCTTGTCGCGCACCTGCCGCCAGGCGTCTTCGGAGAGGCAGATTCCGCCGGGCTCCGCGATCCCCTCCAAACGTGCCGCAATGTTGACGCCGTCGCCGAGGATGTCCTCGCCGTCAATCAGAATGTCGCCGAGATTGACGCCGACGCGATAGAGAATGCGCTTTGCCTCGGGAAGCTCGGCGTTGCGCTCCGCCATCATGGCCTGGATCGCAGTCGCGCATTCGACCGCGGCGACCACCGATGGGAATTCCAACAGCACGCCGTCGCCCGTCGTCTTAACGAGGCGTCCGCCGAATCCGCGCACGATCGGCGTCGCCGCCTCTCGACGCTCGCGCACGAGCCTCACCGTGGCCGCCTCATCCTCGCCCATCAGGCGCGAATAGCCGACGACGTCAGCGGCGAGGATTGCGGCGAGCCTTCGGGCCTCACTCATTTCGCGGCTCCGTCTGCCGGCAAATTAGCACGGTTTCCCGCGCAGAGCCGCCGAAATTCGATTGGCCACTCGGCAAAACTCCGGTACTAGGCAGTCGCCCTGAGCCGGTCGAAGCCGCGCTCGAGGTCGGCTTTCAGATCCTCGATGTCCTCGAGGCCGACGCTGAGGCGGATCGCCGGCCCGCCGGGCGCCCAGCGAGTCGCGGTGCGATAGGACGAGCAGTCGAATGGGACGGCGAGGCTCTCATAGCCGCCCCAGGAATAGCCGAGGCCGAAAAGCTCGAGACCGTCGAGGAGCGCCGCCACCGCCGCCTTCGGGACCGGCTTCAGGATAACGCTGAAAAGGCCGGACGAGCCGGTAAAGTCCCGCCGCCAGAGCGCATGGCCCGGGCAATCGGGCAGGGCAGGGTGGATGACGCGGAGGACCTCGGGCCGATCCTCGAGCCAGCGCGCCAGCATGAGCGCCTGTCGCTCGGCCTCCCGCAGCCTCAATTCCATCGTGCGCAGGCCGCGGAGCGCGAGAAACACATCCTCCGGGCTCGGCGGGATCGCCATCAGGTCGACCGCCCGATGCAGGCGCTGGAACCAGGCCTCGTTGGCCGAAACGAGTCCGAGCAGGAGATCCGCGTGGCCGGAGAGATATTTCGTGCCCGCCTCGATCGCGAGGTCGACGCCATGCGCGTGCGGCGCGAAAAAGAGCGGCGTCGCCCAGGTGTTGTCCATGAGCACGCAGGCGCCCCGGGCATGCGCGACCGCGGCGATCGCCGGCACGTCCTGGATCTCGAGGGTCTGCGAGCCCGGCGACTCGGTCAGCACCGCCCTGGTGTTCGGGCGCATCAGCGCCTCGATGCCCGCGCCGATCTCCGGGTCGTAATAGGTGGTCTCGATCCCCATGCGCGTGAGCGCGTTGTCGGCGAAACGCCGGGCGGGCTGATAGGCCGAATCCGACATCAGCAGATGGTCCCCGGCGACGAGCGCCGTCATCAGCGCCACCGCGATCGCCGCCATGCCCGAGGGCACGAGCACGGTTCCCGCAGCGCCGGAAATGTCGCTCCAGGCGGAGCGGAGGGCCTCGGTCGTCGGCGTGCCGTGGGTGCCGTAGGTGTAGCGCTGGGTGCGGGCCTCGAGCGCAGCGACGTCCGGGATAGAGCACGGTCGAGCCGCGAAAGGGGGGCAGGTTGATGAACCCTTGCGACTGCTCGCTGTCGCGGCCGAGATGGACGAGCCGCGAGCGGCTGCGCAGGGAGGCGCGGGTCTGGTCGGACAGTTTCGTCATCGTTTGGTTTGCGTCCTCGGTCGCGACTTCGCCTAGCATGCTTCGCGGCGGCTTGGCATGCGACAGGCTTGGCCGTCCTCTCACATTATCCAAAACCGGCCCCGCATCTTATTTTGGCGCGCTTGCGGCGCGAAAAGCGGGTGTCGCCGGGTCGCGCCCGGTCATACCATGGGCAGCGCCTGGCGCGCCGGAACGAAGCGATGATCAGCGTCTTCGAGCTGTTCAAGATCGGCGTCGGGCCGTCGTCGTCCCATACTGTCGGGCCGATGAAGGCCGCCGCGGCCTTCGCCGACGGCGCTGCGCGACGCGAACGCGTCGACGCGCGTCGACAGCGTCGCCGTCACGCTGCTCGGCTCGCTCGCCTTCACCGGCAAGGGCCACGCGACCGACAAGGCGGTCATCCTCGGCCTCGCGGGCGACGAGCCCGACACGCGTCGACCCCGACGCGGCCGAAGCGCTCGTCGCCGCGCTTCGCGAGACGCGATCGCTGCCGCTCGCGGGGCGGCGCCGCATCGCCTTCGATCCGGCGACCGCGACATCGTCTTCGATATCGTGACGCCGCCGACCGCGCCATCCCAACACGCTGCGCCTTGTCGCGCTGCGACGCCGGCGGCGCGACGCTCGCCGAGGAGACCTGGCTCTCGGTCGGCGGCGGCTTCGTCGTGCGCGAGGGCGCGGCGCAGGACGGCGCGGCGCGGCAGGCGCCGTTTCCCTATCCGTTCCGCACCGCGCGCCGATCTGCTGGCGCGCGGCGCGCGAGAGCGGCCTCTCGATCGCCGAGATGATGCGCGCCAACGAGGAGGCGCTGCGCCGCCTGCGACGAGGTCGAGGCGCATGCTCGATGCGCGTCCTCGGCGGCGATGTTCGCCTGCGTCGAGCGCGGCCTTGCGCGCGACGGCCAGCTGCCGGGCGGCCTCAAGGTGCAGCCGCCGCGCCAAGGCGATCTACGACCGGCTGCACCGACGGCGCACGCCGCAACGCGCGCGCCGGCGCACGAGATCATGGATTTCGTCAGCGTCTACGCGATGGCGGTCAACGAGGAGAACGCCGCCGGCGGGCGCGTCGTCACCGCGCCGACCAACGGCGCGGCGGGCGTCATCCCGGCGGTGCTGCGCTACTATCGCGACCATTGCGACGGCGCGACGCGCGAGGGACTGCGGACGTTCCTGCTGACGGCGGCGGCGATCGGCGCGCTGTTCAAGATGAACGCCTCGATCTCGGGCGCCGAGGTCGGCTGCCAGGGCGAGGTCGGCGTCGCCTGCTCGATGGCCGCCGCCGGCCTTTGCGCGGCGCTCGGCGGCACGCAACGCGCAGATCGAGAACGCGGCCGAGATCGCCATGGAGCACCACCTCGGCATGACCTGCGATCCCGTCGGCGGCCTGGTGCAGATCCCCTGCATCGAGCGCAACGCCTTCGGCGCGGTCAAGGCGATCGCCGCCGCCTCGCTGGCGCTGCACGGCGACGGCGCGCACAAGGTGTCGCTCGACAGGTCATCGCCACCATGCGCCAGACCGGCGCCGACATGCAGTCGAAATACAAGGAGACGTCGCTCGGCGGGCTGGCGGTGAATTTCGTCGAGTGCTGAAGGCGTAGCGAGGCTGCCGCTGTGCTCACAGCTGGTTTTGATCAGGCAGAATCGCTTTCCCTCACCCGCGGGCTTGCGCGGCCGGGGTCTCACCTTCTCCACGAAGTGGGGAAGGTGGCGCGAAGCGCCGGATGGGGTGTGGTCCGCTGCACCAACCTCAGTCCGAATATACACGCGCGTCGCCGCTACCGCCCCTACTGCTGGGAGGCGACACGGCCCCACGGACTGAGATCCGGGGGACGGATCGCATATTGTCCGCTTCTGAACCAGGGTCGCATTGCGCGACCGTCACTCCGAGGCTTTCATCGACGGATTATTGCTCTCCACACCCCATCCGGCGCTACGCGCCACCTTCCGAAGCAGAGCTGGGGAAGGAGAACGCGCGACCTTGGGGATGTGAATATGATAGGCTGTAACCCCATTGATGACGGATCCGGATAGATCAAACCTTGTCGGAATGCCCGCTAAACCCGCGCGATCCGCTATCGGCGACTGATTGGGGCATCGCCGCGTACGCCCGGTGCATCAGAAGGAATCCAGGCGAGATCAATGCACGCCGCCCGAGGCGTTGAGCCGCTCTCCGGTCAGCCATGCCGCATCGTCGGAAGCAAGGAACACCACCGCGGGCGCAATCTCTTCCGGCTGGCCGAACCTCGCGCCGAGCGGCGTCGCTGCGACCAACGCTTCCGCGGCAGCGCTGTCGACGAAGCCGATCCGCTGGTTGCCCTCGGTGTCCGTATAGCCCGGCGCGACGGCGTTGACGCGAATCTTGCGCGGCCCGAGCTCTTTTGCCAGCGCCAGCGTCAGCGTATCGATCGCCCCCTTGCTCGCCGCATAGAGGCTCGAGTTCGGAACAGGGCTCTCGCTGGCGATCGAGCTGATATTGACGATGCTGCCGCCCTCTTTCGGGAAATGTTTGATCGCCTGCTGAATCGCCAGCATCGTTCCGAGCACATTGATGTCGAAGTGGCGGCGGAACTGCCCCTCGGTGATGGTCTCGACCGGCCCGAACTCGTAGATGCCGGCGTTGTTCACAAGCACGTTCGGCGCGCCAAGCGCCCTCTTCGACTCCTCGAACAGCCGCTCCACATCGGTCGGCTTCGACATGTCGGCCCTGATCGCCACCGCCTTGCCGCCCCTTGCGGCGATCTCCGCCACCACGCGGCCGGCGCCCTCTTTGTCAGACGCGTAGTTCACGGCGACGGCCGCGCCCGCCTCAGCGAGACCTTTGGCGATGGCGGCGCCAATTCCCTTCGACGCGCCAGTGACAATGGCGGCTTTGCCCCTCAAGCTGTTCATCTTCGCCTCCATTCGCAAGTCCTAATTAGCTTCACTCTTTGGGCTTCCCGCGGCCGCGGGTTCTTGCCAGCGTTAACGCTCAACCCCCGACAGCATGCTCATAAATGTCCTCTTCCTGGGCGTTGTGGATGCGCACGAGCGATTCGATCGAACTCGATGATGCGTTGCGCATCCCTGATCAAATACCGATCGACCTCTCCCGCCGAGAGGCTGTCGGCGAGGCGCCGAAGCAGCCGCGCAAGGTGGATAATTTCCCGGTGGGCCCGGCTCATCGCCCCCAGCCCATGGCGGTCCGCCAGAAACTTGGCGACCTGCGGGTAGACCGCGCTTTCGTCCGTCGCGTTCGTGTTCGACGATCTGCCGTTCGACGACTTGATCCGCCTTGAAAATCAACGTCGCCGCCTCCTCGGCCGGAGAATTGATCGAGCGCGTCCGCAATTTCTCGCAGACGGTCGAGCGCCGCTTCGACGCGTTCATGATCGAGCGCGCAGCGTTCTTCGCGGCCTCTTCCGGCATCTTTTGCCGGCCGGATATCCGCCCCGGGGACAGCGCCCGCAATGCATTGAGGATGACGGCGACGTCGATGACTTCCTGCGTCAAGCGCGCCGGCGATCGGAGGCAAGATAGCCGAAAGCAGCGAATCCCATCGCCGTCGCCGACATGCCCATGCCGGCGACGATGCTTTGCAGGGCGATGCCGTGGGTGCGCTTGGCGATGGCGAGCGCCTCCGAGACCCGATCGAGCCGGTCGACAAGGATCACGACGTCGGCGGCCTCGGAGGAGGCGCTTGCCCCTCGCGCGCCCATGGCCATGCCGACATTGGCCGCCGCAAGTGCCGGCGCGTCGTTGATGCCGTCGCCAACCATGACGGTCGGGTGCTGGCGTTGCTCAGACGCCACGGCGTCCACCTTATCTGCTGGCTCACGGTCGGCAAGGACCGCGTCGAGATCGAGCGCCGCGGCGATCGTCTCCGCGGCGTCGGCGCGATCTCCGGTCACCATGACGATGCTGGACACGCCGTCAGCCCGCAACGCCTGCACGGCGTGCGGCGTGTCGCGGCGAAGTTCGTCGGCGAGCAGGATGGCCCCGATCGTGCGTCCGTCTACCGCAACAAACACGCTCAGCGCCGAGCGCCACGACGCGCGCCGCAAGGCTCGCACCGCCCATTGTCTCTGGCTTTGCCCGCGCCATAGACCAGCTGGTGAGACCCGACGCGCACTTGCCGCCCGTCGACGACGCCCTCGAGCCCGAGCCCATTGTCTCGCGGACTGTCCGATGGAACTGAAAGCTTGATCCCTTTCGCCACCGCGGTCTCGACAATGGTCGCGGCCACGACGTGATGTGAGGCTTGTTCGAGCGAGCCCGCCATCCTCAAAATCTCGTCCGTGCTCTGTCCCGGAGCGGCCTCGATGGCAACGAGGCGCGCACCGCCGACAGTCAGCGTGCCGGTCTTGTCGAACATCACCGTATGCGTTCGCGCCAGCGCCTCGAGCGGCCCGCTGCCCTTGATGAGGATGCCGCGTCTTGCGGCTTGCGCGACCCCGGCGATGAACGCGACCGGCGCCGCCAAAATGAGGGGGCACGGAGTCGAGGCGACCAAAACCGCCAGCGCGCGGACCGGATCGCCCGAGAACCACCAGGCGCCGCCGGCGACGATGAGAGTGACGGGCAGCAGCATGAGCGCGTAGCGGTCCGCCATTCGCACGAAGGGCGCCTTTGCGGTTTGCGCGGCGCTCGACCATGCGGACGATCCCGGAGTAGGTGCTCTCACCGGCTGTCGCAGTGGTGCGAATCTCGAACGTCTCGCCAGAATTTACTGCCCCGCTGCGCGCCAGCTCGCCCGTCTTACGGCTCACCGGGATCGGCTCTCCGGTAACCGCGGCCTCGTCCAGCACGGCGATCGGGCTCGTGATCACGCCGTCAACGGGAACGACCTCGCCGGCGCGCACCAAGATCGTCATCGCCGACAGCGACGTCGCTCGACAGGCACGTCCTCGACTGTCGAACCGATCCGGCGGTGCGCGATTTTGGGCGCACGATCGATCAGAGATCGCAAGTCTCGTTCGGCGCGAGCAACGGCGAAATCCTCCAGGATGTTGCCGCCGGCGTACATGGCGGCGATGACAACTCCGGCGAGATACTGGCCGAGCACGAGCGCGCCGGACATCGAGACAAACGCGACGGCGTCGACACCCATGCGGCCCGCCAGGACGTCGCGGGCCATGGAGATGAGCAACCCCACGACCACGGGCGCCGTGCCCAAGGCCCAGCACCAATTTGCCAAATCGCTGCGGCCAAAACCCCAGGCGAGCAGGCCGAGCGCGAGTCCGGCTGCCGCGATGGAGGCCAGCGCCCGGCGAAAGTACCTTTCGCTTAATGTAAATGCGTTGTCTCGTCCGGAACGCGGGCGGGTTCGCGAACCGGAGCCTTCGTGTGCACGCAGCCTCGATCTAAAACTCATGGGCTGAATTACCAGGCGCGCAAGGCATCCTGTTTGATCCGGATCACGTCAGAGCCTGCCGGGGCCAGCGGGGGCCGATCCGCAATCCATAGAATCGGAAGAAAGCGCGTGAGGTCGCCGTCGTGCAAACCGGCGTCCGCAAGCAGAAAAAATAGCGCGACATTCGAGCGTGAAACAGGGGGACTATGCCGGCCGGCGAGGTGATGGCAGGGCGGCTCGGAGGCCTGGTTCGATGAGGTGGTAGCTGGGTTTGGACTGGCCGCCGCGATCACGATCGTCTTTAACATCCTGCTCGCATGGACGAAGGATTTCAGCGTAAACGCGCCGATCCGGTCCGTCCCCTACCGCTCCACCCGGCTCCAGCCGTTCAGGCCGAGCCGCTCCTGCGGCAGGTAGCGCGCCTTGTAGGCCATCTTCTTCGAGCCCTCGACCCAATAGCCGAGATAGACATGCGGCAGGCCGAGGCGGCGCGCCTTTTCGATGTGATCGAGAATGATGTAGGAGCCGAGCGAGCGCGCGCGGCTCGTCGGGGTCGTAGAACGAATAGACCAGCGACAGGCCGTCGGCGAGCCGGTCGGTGAGGCAGACGGCGATAGAGCGGCCCGCGCCGTCGGCCCGATCGCCGGTCGGCGTGCGGCGGCGGTATTCGACCAGATGCGTGTCGATATGGGTGTCCTCGACCATCATGGCGAATATCGAGCGACCGACATGTCGGCCATGCCGCCTTCGGGGTGGCGGGCGTCGAGATAGGCGCGAAACAGGGAATATTGCTCGGTCGTCGGCTTCGGCGCGACGAGCGCGCCGACGAGATCGGCGTTGGCGCGGAGCGACCGGCGCTGACTGTCGCTCGGGCTGAAATCGTCGACCAGCACGCGCACCGAGACGCAGGCCGCGGCAGCTCTCGCAGGCCGGACGGTAGGCGATGGTCTGCGAGCGGCGAAAGCCGGTCTGGGTCAGGAGTGTCGTTGAGCGCGGCCGCGCGCTTGCCGACCAGATGGGTGAAGACCTTGCGCTCCTGCTGCCCGGCAGATAGGGGCACGGCGACGGCGCGGTCAGATAGAACTGCGGGGCGTCGCGCAGTTCCCTCGTCACGCTTTCCCCACTCTCCGCTCGCATGCTAGTCGGACGGCTTGCTCGGAATCAGCGACAACGATTCAGGCGCTTGCAACTCGTGTCACAGCCGGCGCACGATGACAACGCCGGCGATGATGTCGTGCAGGCAGCGCTTCTCGGGATCGACCAGCGAAACCAGGAAGATCGGCGGGAAGACACCAGCTCAGATAGAAGAACAGCGCCTGAGCCGCGGCGTTGAGGAAGGGGACGCGCGCGCCGGTGTCGTGCATGCGCATCTCGAGATCCATCGCGCGCATGCCGGGCGTCGCCATTTCGCGGCCCGAGACGGTGAGGCCGTTGTAGAAGAAGGCGACGAAGGGAAAGAGCGGCGGCAGGAAGAAAGCGCCAGACCCAGCGTCAGGACGATCGAGGCGATCCACAAGAGCGCCACCAGCACGCTGACGATGCACGAGATCGAAGCAGACCGCGACGATGCGCCGCGTGCGCACGCCCGGCGAGCGCGTCGGCGCGCAGGGACTGGGTCGGCGTCGCCGCAGCGAAATTGGACATCGAGACCTCCTGCGCAGCGCCCCGAGTGCGCCGCAAGGATGTGGGAGGCCGAGGCTGCAAGTCAAGACCGGCGCGGGAACCGGCTGTGCGTAATGGCGTCGCGGGTGCCGAGCAGGCCGCGCGGGCGCAGCGCGAGCATGACGCCAGCAGCGCATAGACGGCGACGTCGCGGTAGTCGATCGGGAAACAGCGCCGACCAGCCGGCCTCGAAGGCGCCGATCATGCAGCCCGCCGAGGAACGCGCCGGGGAGCGAGCCGATGCCGCCGAGGATCGCCGCGACCAGCGCCTTCAGCTCGAGCGTCGCCGAGAGGCCGTAGCCGACCGCGCCGTAGGCATGCCGTCATCGTCGAACCCGGCGAGGCCGGCGAGCGCGCTCGGCGAGCGCGAAGGCCCGGCGGGATCGCGGCGCGGGCTGACGCCGAACATCTCGGCGGCGACCGGATCGTCGGCGTAGGCGCGCCATTCGCGGCCCGAACCGGGTGCAGCGCATGACGAGCGACGAGGCCGAGGCCGGCGGCCAGCGCGACGGCGCGGCGACGAAGGTCATCGGCGTCGCCGACGGCGACGAAGTCGCCGGCGCGCGCCAGGCGCGAACGGCTGGTTGAGGACCGGGGCTCATCCAGCTCGTGCGGTCGCCCTGCGTCAGGCGCAGCAACTCCTGCAGGAAAAGCGCGAGGCCGACCGTCGCGACCAGGGCCTGCTGGCCGCTGCGCGCTGCGCAGCGGCGCGAAGACCCAGCGCGCCGAGGCGACGCCCCAGCCGCAGCGCGACCGCGACGGCGAGCGCGAACCGGCGGTCAGCAGCGGAGGCCGGCGGCAGCCCGATCCACAGCGCGAGCGCCGAATCGCCGCGCGCATAGCCGCCCGCCGCCGCGAGCTCGCCGAAAGCGAAATTGATGCGCCCGACCAGGCCGTAGATCAGCGAATAGGCGGCCGCGAGCAGCGCGTAGATCGCCGACGAGCGGCAGCCCATTGAGCGCCTGCTGCAGGGCGTAGGCGAGCGCGCGGCGGCAGCTGCGGCAGCGTCGCTCAGGTCGCCGAGCGGCGCGGGATCGGCGGCGCGCCCGTCGGGCGTCGCCAGCCAGAAGCGGATGAGGAAGATAGAGCCTGGTTCGGTCAGCGGCTTCGCCGTCGAGCGTCGAGCGACGACGAGATCGCTGCGACTGCGCGCGGCCGGCCCGGCTCGCGGAACCGGCATTGCGGCGGATGCGCCGCGGCTGGCCGCCCGGCGGCGCCGCGGTGAAGTCGACGGCAACGCCGCGCCCGTCGGCGTCCGGCGTCTGCGCGACGATCGCGATGTCGGCGTCGCGCCGGCTCAGCGCCGGCAGCGCCATGCGGCAGAGCCGGGCCTGATCGGTCTCCAGCGCGCGGCGAGCAGCCGGCGAGCAGCAGCAGGACGAACAGCGACGAGCGAGAACCGCAGCTTCATCGCGCGTGCGCCTCCGGGCGGAAACCGCTTCTGCTTGGCGCGATTGCCGCACACCTCCATCTCGCACCAGCGGCGGCTCTTGTTCTTGGTGGCGTCGAAGAACAGCCAGCCGCATTTCTCGCCCTGGCATTGCTTGACGCGGGTGAGATCGCCTTGGTACAGCAGCGTCACGCGCCGACAGCGCGATCGGCCCGAGGACCGCCTCGACCGGCGCTTCGCGCACGTTCCAGGCCAGCCGACATTGTGCGCCGATCGGGGCGAGGCGCGGCGCGCGCGAGCGCGCCGGCGTGGGTTCCGGTCAGGCTTTCGAGCGCGTTCGGGCGGCGCCGGGCGCCCGGCGGCGATCGCCGCGCCGAGCTGATAGACGTCCTCGCGCAAGGCTGAGCGCCTCGTCGAGCAGTCCGCGCGCCAGAGCGCTTGTCGCGCTGCGGTCTCGCGCCAGCCATTCCGCGTCCGCCGGCCGGCAGCGATCTTGGCGTGCGTCGGCCCAGATCGCGACGTGCTCGGGCGTCGCGAAGATGGTCCTGATGGTGTCGAAGCCGCGGCCGGAGCAGGTGTTGGCGAAATCCAGCGCCAGCTCGCCGCCGATCAGCGTCAGCGAGCCGGCGCGCGAGGCGGCAGCATCAGGAGCAATAACCATCTAATCGTCTTTACAGGTTATAAATCCCGCGCTAGCCTCGCACCCTAACCGGTTCCAACGCGTTATGGAGGTTAACATGCGGGGAATCAGTCTCTAAAGGGGCATTCGCGGTTTTGGCGCTCGCGGCTGGCGCTGCCGGCGGCGCAGGCGCAGGTCAAGATCGGCGTCGCCGGCCCGATCACCGGCGCCAACGCCTCGTTCGGCGCGCAGCTGACAGAGGGCGTCGGCCAGGCGGCCGAGGACATCAACAAGGCCGGCGGCATTCTCGGCCAGAAGATCGAGGTCGAGCAGGGCGACGACGTCTCCGATCCCAAGCAGGGCGTTTCGGTCGCCAACAAGTTCGTCGGCGACGGCGTCAAATTCGTCGTCGGCCACTTCAACTCCGGCGTGACGATCCCGGCGTCCGAAGTCTACGCCGACAACGGCGTGCTGTTCATCACCCCTTCCGCCACCAATCCCGAAGGTCACCGACCGCAAGCTGTGGGACGCCTTCCGCACCTGCGGCCGCGACGATCAGCAGGGCAAGCTGTGGGCCGACCTCGCGCTCGACAAGCTGAAGGACAAGAAGATCGCCATCGTGCACGACAAGACGCACCTATGGCCAGGGCCTCGCCGACGCGGCGCGCGACGCTTCATGAACGCTGGCGGCAAGAAGGAAGTGCTCTACGAAGGCGTCAACGCCGGCGAGAAGGACTATTCGGCGATCGTCTCGAAGATCAAGGCAGTCCGGCGCCGACTATGTGATGTGGGGCGGCCTGCACACCGAGGGCGGCCTGATCGTGCGGCAGATGCGCGACCAGGGCATGAAGACCGTGATGATCTCCGGCGACGGCATCACCGACAACGAGTTCGCCGCAGATCGGCGGCCCCGGCGTCGAGGGCACGCTGATGTCGTTCGGCCCCGAGCCGCGCAACAACCCCGACGCCAAGGACGTGGTCGCCGAGTTCAAGGCCAAGGGCTTCGAGCCCGCAGGGCTACACGCTCTATTGCTACGCCGCGATGCAGATCATCAAGCAGGCGGCGGAGAAGGCGAATTCGCTCGATCCGAAGAAGATGGCGGCCGTACATGCATTCGGGCAAGCCGTTCCACACCGTGATCGGCGACATCGCCTATGACAAGAAGGGCGACCGCACGACCGTCGACTATGTCTGGTACGTCTGGAAGAAGGGCGCCGACGGCAAGATCGGCTTCGAGCAGCTCTGAGATCGAAGCGGACGAGGGCGCCTCGAGCGGAATCAGCGAGGCCGAGCGCCTCTCGCGCGAACCGGAGTTACACCAAGAAAATCAAACAGATATTCAGCTATCCTCGCGCAACAATGCAAGGAAGCCAATTCCCAGGGCCTTGGTTTAGAAATTCTTGACGATCACGCCCTCCCGCAGACCCATGGAGTTGATTTTCGGTCTCGCGCTCGCCTCCTGTTCCCTTTCTGTTATGGCGCTGAACAGGGAGAATAATCCGCCTGTTCTGTCCTTACCTTCCGCACGAGCAAATCCGCTCAACGAAATGAAATTCAACGGATTTGCGCACGGGCTCGAGGAGCGGCGGAGCAATTCTCTCTGTTGGCAGGGAGTAACAGGCGGAAACGCCCGACGCAGGCGGGCGAGGGATCGGCAAGATTTCGTCATCGGCCATGGTAGGAAGCCCCGTCTGTCGGCGGCCGTCGCGCCGAAACCATCAGGGAGCCCATGACGATTCTCGTGACCGGAAGCTCCGGCCATCTCGGCGAAGCGCTGATGCGCACGCTGCGCGACGCCGGCCGCCGTGCGGTCGGGCTCGACATTGCTCCAGGGCCGTTCACCGACGTGGTGGGGTCGATCGCCGATCGGGAGCGCGTCGCGGGCGCGATGAGCGGCGCGCACGCGGTCCTCCATGCCGCGACGCTGCACAAGCCGCATGTCGGCACCCACGCCCGCGAGGCCTTCATCGAGACGAACGTCCTCGGCACGCTGATCCTGCTCGAGGAGGCTGAGCGAGCCCGCGTCCCGAGATTCGTCATGACCAGCACCACGAGCGCCTTCGGCGACGCCTTGAAGCCGCCGCCGGGCGAACCGGCGGCGTGGATCGACGAGAGCGTCGTTCCGGCGCCCAAGAACATCTACGGCGTCACCAAGGCCGCCGCGGAAGACCTCTGCCGGCTTTTCTGGCGCAACGAAGGCCTTGCCTGCATCGTGCTCCGGACGTCGCGCTTCTTTCCCGAGGCCGACGACGACCCGGAGAGCCGCGCCGCCTTCGCCGACGACAATGCGAAAACGAACGAGTTCCTGTTCCGCCGCGTCGCGATCGAGGACGTGGTCGACGCCCATCTCGCGGCGATCGAACGCGCGCCGGCGATCGGGTTTGGCAAGTACGTCATCAGCGCCACGACGCCTTTTCGCCGCGAGGACCTTAGGCGTTTGCGCGCCGAAGCGCCGGCGGTCGTGCGCGAGCGCGCGCCCGGACTGGGAGGACGAATATCAGCGGCGCGGCTGGCGCATGTTTGAGAGCATCGACCGCGTCTACGACAACGCGCTGGCCCGGCGCGAGCTCAGCTGGAGGCCGCGATGGGACTTTCAGGCCGTGGTCGCGCGCCTCAGCGAGACCGGCGACATCCGCGGCCCCCTCGCCAGGGCGATCGGCGAGAAAGGCTATCATGCCGAACGCTTCGAAGGGCGCCCCTATCCGGTCGACGGGGGCTCAAGATGAACGCCTTCTGGCGCCGTCTGGACCTGCCCGGACACGACGCCGCCTGCCTGCGCCCGTTCGCCGACGGCTGGAGGCTCACTGGCGGCGCCGTGTTTCTGCATGAAGAGGGTCCGGCGTGCCTCGCCTATTGCGTCGACGTCGACGGAGCTTGGGCGACGAAGCGGGGGACCATTCGCGGCTTTGTCGGAGAGCGGGCGGTCGACCACGACATTCGCCGCGACGAGGGCGCCTGGCGCCTGGACGGCGTTGCGGTCGGGGGCCTGGAGCGCCTGATCGACCTTGATCTCAGCTTCACGCCGGCGACGAACGTTCTGCAACTCAGACGAGCCGCGCCGCGATTGGCTCAGCGGATCAGACTTCCGGCGGCCTGGTTCAATCTCGATGACGGGACGCTCACGGAACTGCCGCAGACCTATGAACGCGTCGGCGAGACGACATACCGCTATGCGGCGCCGAGCGTCCCCTATGAAGGCAGTCTCGAGGTCTCCGAGAGCGGATTCATCGAGCTTTATCCGAGCTTATGGCGTCAGGAGCGGACCGGTCAGTGAGAAACCGGCGGACGAGGGACGACCGCAAAACCAATGCGACAGGCGTCTCCTCGCTTATCGCATAGCGCCGCGTCAGCCGTCCATCCTGAGGACGACGCGGAAGCGGGCCTTGCCGCTCATCATCCGCTCGTAGGCCGTCCTGCAGCCTTTTCGAGCGGGAAGATCTCGTTCATCGAGGCGATCTTGTTGCGCTGGCTGAAGTTCAGCGTGTCTTCGGAATCCCTGGCGATCCCGGAATACCAGCCCTTCACCGCGGCGCGCTTCGCCAGAAGATCGAGCGAATTGACGGTCAGCGGGCCGACCGCGCCGATCACCATCATCACGCCGTTCGGGCCCAGGCCGCCGGCGATCGCCTGCATCGCCTTGCCGTTGGTGACGGTGGCGAGGATCGCCTTGGCGCCGCCCATCGCCTGGCAGCGCCTTGGCCGGGTCCTCGGCGGCGCTGTCGATATAGTCGCTGCGCGCCGAGCTTCCGCGCCAGCTCCTCCTTGTCGCGGCCGCGGTTGACTGCGACGGTGCGAAACCCCTGCCGCGCGGCGAACTGGATGCCGAGATGGCCGAGGCCGCCGACGCCGTGGACCGCGACGAGGTCGCCGGGGCCGGCGCCGCTGTGGCGCAGCGCGTTGAAGGTGGTGATCCCGGCGCAGAGCAGCGGCGCCGACTCGACCGCGTCGAGCTCCTCCGGCACGTGCGCCACCGCCGAGACATGGGCGAGCATATGCGTGGCGTAGCCGCCGTCGCGGGTCACGCCGGTCGACCTCGTGCATGTTCTCGCAGGCGAAGGCGTTGTCGCGCCGGCAGTGGCGGCAATAGCCGCAAGAGCCGCCGAACCAGCCGACGCCGACGCGCGCGCCGACGCTCCAGCCCTGGACGCCGGCGCCGATCGCGTCGATCAACGCCGATCACCTCGTGGCCGGGAACGCGCGGATAGCGGATGCCCGGCATGAGGCCTTCGACGGTCAGCGCATCGCTGTGGCAGACGCCGCAGGCCTGGACGCGGATGCGCATTTCCTCGGGCCCGGGAACCGGAATCTCCGCGCTCTACCGCCTCGAAGCGGTCCGCCGGCCTTCGGAACGACCATCGCGCGCATCTTGGCCATCGTGCTTTCCCTTCGAGAACGGCTTCGCGCCGAGCTTAGACGGCCTCGACGAATTTGATCAAGACGATGAGCGGATGCGCAACAGCATGCATCAGGAGCTCAGGTACCTGTTGAACCAGTCGAGCGTCCGCCGCCAGGCCTCCGTGCGACGGCGGTGGGACGAAATCATGTCCGGCGCTCGACGCCTGATGTTATGGAACGGGGTGTGACATCGCCTCGACTGGACATGGGAGCGTCGGACGCGAGCGCTGACGCGGGCCGCATCTTCTTGCGCCGCGCCGCACGACAGTCCGGGGTCCTAGTCGCCACCGTCATCGCGGGCTTTGTATCCGGCCTCGCGTACCGAGCGATTTTCGACCTGTCCGACGAGCGCGACATCGCCAACTATCTCCGAAGCGGCTTTCACGGCGTCGGAATTTTTCTGACGGTCTGGGCCGTGCAGGCCGCATTTGCCTCAAGCGCACGGTCCCGCCTCGGCTCGGCGCTCAGACGGCTGCCGCTCGCCGCCGAAGTTGCTGTCCGGGCCCTCACGATGACGGCCGCGCTGGTCGTCGTCGGTCTGTCGTTACAAGCGCTGCTTTATGCGGAGCCCTATCAGCTCCGATGGCTTACCCGGGATTGGCTGACGGTCAACCTGCCCAGAATCGTCCTGCTGGGCTTCGCGTTTTCCCTGGTGATCGGAATGGTGGTCGAGGCCCGCAGGTTGATCGGTGGAACCCTCCTGACCAGCCTTCTGCTGGGGACTTACCACCGACCGGCCCGCCGCCGGCTGATCGTGATGTTCCTCGACCTCGCCCATTCGACGCGGCTCGCCGAAGCCATGGGCGAGCTCAGGGTGCACGATCTCATCACCCGGTTCTTCTTTGATATCGACGAGCCGATCGGCGATTGCGGCGGCGTCGTGCACGCCTATGTCGGCGACGAGGTCATCGTCAGCTGGCCGGTCGCGACCGATCCGGTCCGCAACGCCCGCGCGGTCGCATGCTTTTTCGCGATCGAACGCAAGATGGCGGCGCTTCGGCCCGACTATGAGGCTGAGTTCGGCGTCGCCCCGGCCTTCCGGGCCGGCCTGCACGCCGGCCCGGTCATTGTCAGCGAATGCGGCGACGCCAAACGTCAGCTCGCCTTTTTCGGCGACACGATGAACGTCGCTGCGAGGCTCTGCGAATATTGCAAGGCGATCAACGCGCGGCTCGTCGCTTCCGGCGACCTTATGCGCCTCGTCGCCCTGCCGGACGGTTTCGCCCTCGGGGAGATGAAGACGATCGCGGTGCGCGGGCGTGACGAGCCGATCGAGGCGATGCCAGTCGAGAAGGCGGGCTGAAGGGGGCGGATGACGCCCTCCGGAGCGTCCTTCGAGACCCCAGGACGAGCGCGCCTCACATGATGAGCTCGACCGAGGCCAGGACGAGGAGGCCGATCCAGGCCGTCTCGGCGAGCATGAGCCCGACCGGACGCAGGCCGGCGGCGAACAGGTCCTTGAACGACGTCTTCATGCCGAGCGCCGCGATCGCCGCAACCAGGCACCAGCGCGAGATGTCGTTGGCGAGATCGATGGAGACCCGCGGCAGGAGGCCAAGCGAGTTGGCGACGACGAGGAGGGCGAAGCCGACAAGAAAAAGCGGCAATGTCGGCCGGGCGCCCGTCCCGTCGCCTCTCCGCGACACCGCGATCGAGATGACGAAGACCGTCGGCAGCAGCATGGCGACGCGGAGCAGCTTGACGTAGGTGGCGATGTCGCCAGTCTCGGACGAGATCATGTAGCCGGCGCCGACAACCTGGGCGACGTCGTGAATGGTGCCGCCGATGAACACGCCAGCGTGCCGGTGATCGAGGCCGATCGACGTGGCGAAGACCGGGTAGAGGATCATCGCCAGCGTCGATAGCGCGGTGACGGTGACGACGGTCAGGATGGTGTCGCGCTCGGCGTTCTTGTCGCGCGGCAGAACGGAGGCGATGGCGAGCGCCGCCGAGGCGCCGCAGATCGCCACCGCGCCGCCCGAGAGGACTCCGAACCTGCCGCCGAGCCGGAGGCGGCGCGCTGCGATCAAGCCGAACAGGATCGTCGTCGCCACGCCGACGACGACGGTCGCCACCGGCGCGAGGCCGAGCGAAGCGATCTGGCCGAAGGTGATGCGCACGCCGAGCAGGGCGACGCCGAGGCGCAGCACCGAGCGCGATGCGAACTCGATGCCGGCGACGCAGCGGCCGCTTTCATGCAGGAAATGGAAGGCCATCCCGAAGAGGAGGGCGAACAGCATGACCGGGGCGGTGTAGTGCTGCGCGAGCCAGGTCGAGGCCAGCGCAATCGTGCCGGCGACCAAGAGCCCCGGATAGATAGCGTGGATGAGCTTCGCCTGCGGCCAGGATTCGAAGCGGCTTGGCGGCGGCGTCGGCTCGATCGCCGCGATGCCCTCCATGCTGTCGTAGGAATCGAAGCCGATCGGCTGTTGCTTCATGGCAGAGTGCCCCCGCTGTAGCGCTTTGAAGCGGCTTTTTATCCAACGTGCAGGATGGCGTTCAAGCCGCCGTCAGCTTCTCCGCCGCTCGCGGGGCGAAGTAGGTGAGCACGCCGTCGGCGCCGGCGCGCTTGAAGGCGATGAGGCTTTCCATCATCGCCTTGTCGCCGTCGATCCAGCCGCTCTCGGCCGCGGCCATGATCATCGCATATTCGCCGCTGACCTGATAGGCGAAGGTCGGAACGCCGAATTCGTCCTTCACCCGGCGGATGATGTCGAGATAGGGCATGCCGGGCTTGACCATCACCATGTCGGCGCCCTCGTCGATGTCGAGTGCGACCTCGCGCAGCGCCTCGTCGCTGTTGGCCGGGTCCATCTGATAGGTGCGCTTGTCGCCCTTGAGCGCGCCCGGCCGAGCCGACCGCGTCGCGGAACGGCCCGTAGAAGGCCGAGGCGTACTTGGCCGCGTAGGCCAGGATCTGCACGTCGAGGAAGCCTTCGCGCGTCGAGCGCCTCGCGGATCGCGCCGACGCGGCCGTCCATCATGTCGGAGGGCGCGATGACGTCGGCGCCGGCGCGCGCCTGGTTGAGCGCCTGGCGCGACGAGCACCTCGACGGTCTCGTCGTTGAGGATCGATCTCGCCGCGTCTCGCGCACGAAGCCGTCCTGGCCGTGGCTGGTGTATGGATCGAGCGCGACGTCGGTGACGAGGCCGAGCTGCGGGAACTCGCGCTTGATCGCGCGGCACGCGCTGGCAGACGAGATTGGTCTCGTTGAACGCCTCGCCGCCTCGCTCGTCCTTGAGCTGCGGCTCGGTATAGGGGAAGAACGCGATCGCCGGAATGTCGAGCTCGCCGCCCGCTCGGCCTCGCGCACCGCCTCGTCGACGCTGAGCCGGTCGACGCCCGGCATCGCGGCGACGGGGACGCGGCGTCTTCT
Source organism: uncultured Acidimicrobiaceae bacterium (assembly GCA_963781305.1). Classification (GTDB taxonomy): domain Bacteria; phylum Actinomycetota; class Acidimicrobiia; order Acidimicrobiales; family RAAP-2; genus DASXMT01. The sequence goes on along the minus strand of CAWAFL010000001.1, from coordinate 101,303 downwards.
CGCCCTCGATGAGGAAGAGCGGCCAGATCAGGTCGTTCGTCGTCAGCACATGCTCCGCAACGAGCCGCCGCGCCCATTCCGCCTTGCGGTTGCGGCGCGGGCGATGGGCGAGGTCGAGCCGGTGGGCTTCGGCGATGCGGGACGGCTTGTTCATGGAGGTTCCTTATGGGATTAACCCGCGACCTTTCGTGACTTCGCACCCTTGAGAGCGGCGACGGGCTGCTTGTGGCGGGAACGGTCGGCAGTAGTGCGAGTGGAGGTCTTTGCTGGGGTGACGGATATTTTCAATCCTAGCGCCTTGGCGACTTTTGAGATCGTGGCGAAGCTGGGGTTGCCGTCGTAGGCGAGCGCGCGCGAAAGTCCGGCGCGCGTCATGCCCGTGTCGCGCGCCAACTGGCTCAAATTACGCGCCCTGGCGATCGCGCCAAGGGCGTCGGCAACGAGGCGTGGATCGTCCCCCTCAGCGCATTCGGCGAGATACGCCGCCATGTCGTCTTCGGTCAGGAGATAGTCGGCTGCATCGAAACGGGTAAGATGGATCGCCATCGCTATTCCTCCAAACGCGCCGCGAGCGCCTTCGCCGCTTGAATATCCCTTTGTTGCGTCTTCTTCGATCCGCCGCCGAGCAGAATGGCGATATGGGGGCCGCGTCGCACAAAATAAACGCGGTAGCCGGGTCCGAAATGAATGCGCAACTCGGTGACGCCGTCTCCAACCGACTGCACGTCGCCCGCGTTGCCATACGCCAGACGCGCAATGCGCCCCAAAATCTTGATCCGCGCCTCGCGATCCCGCAATGCGCTGAGCCAATTCGCGAACGCGTCGGTTTGTTGAACCTCGATCATCGGGATACGTATACCGCAGTATACGATCCGTCAACAGCATCCGGGGAAGCCCTCGGAGCGCCGGGCTATGGCTCAAGGCGACAGCTCGCCGAACACCGTCGGCGTCAGCTCGGCGACCGTCGGGTGGATCGCCATCACCCGGGTGTAGGCCGAGGCCGTGACGCCTGCGGCCATCGCCTCGATCACGGCGTGGACCGCCTCGTCGCCCCCCACGCCAAGGATCGCGGCGCCGAGGATGGCGTCGCTGTCGCGGTCGACCACCACCTTCATGAAGCCTTGCGTCTCGCCCTTCTCGACGGCGCGGCCGACGCGGGTCATCGGCCGGCGGCCGATCCGCACCGAATGGCCCTTGGCGCGCGCCTCGGCCTCGCTCAGGCCGACGCGGCCGAGCGGCGGATCGATGTAGAGCGCGTAGACCGGAATGCGGTCGCTCACCTTGCGCCGAGCGCCGTCGATGAGGTTCGCGGCGACGATTTCGAAATCGTTGTAGGAGGTGTGGGTGAAGGCGCCGCGGCCGTTGCAGTCGCCGAGCGCCCAGATGTGCGGGACGCTGGTCCTCAGTTCATCGTCGACGACGATGTAGCCGCTGCGCGTCGACCGCGACGCCGGCCGCCTCGAGCCCGAGGTCGTCGGTATTCGGCCGGCGACCCACGGCGAGCAGCACGTGCGAGCCGAGCACCTCGGGTTCGCCCGACGCGCAATTGACGCCGACCGCGATCTCGGCGTCGCGCCTGGCGAAGCGGATGCATTCGGCGTCGAGACGGATGGCGATCCCCTCGGCTTCGAGGATCTCGCGGATCGCGTCCGACACCTCCTCGTCCTCGCGCGGAATGAGGCGCGGCGCCTTCTCCACCACCGTCACCGCGGAGCCGAATCGCCGGAAGATCTGCGCGAATTCGAGGCCGACATAACTGCCGCCGACGATGACGAGGCGCGAGGGCAGGGCGTCGAGTTCGAGCAGCCGTCGTGTTGTTCAGCGTCGTCACCTGATCGCGGCCCGGAAAGTCGGGCACGACGGCCCGGCAGCCGACGTTGATGAAGATGCGCCCGGCTTCGAGCGTGTCGTCGCCGACCTGTGAGCGTCGTCGGCGACAGGAAGCGCGCCTGACCCTCGATCAGGGTGCAGTTCGCCATGCCTCGCAGCCAGGCCGTGAGATGCGAGCGGGAATCGCCGACGACCTGATCCTTGCGGGCCATGACGGCGGCGAAATCGACGCTGACCGGTCCGGCGCTGACGCCGAAGTCGCGGGCGCGCCGCGCCAGGTGGGCGGCATAGGCGCTGGCGACCAGCGTCTTGGTCGGCGTGCAGCCGGTATTGACGCACGTGCCGCCGATCAGCTTGCGCTCGACAAGCGCGACGGTTTGCCCGGTCGCGGCGATCCGGCCGGCCATCGGCGGCCCTGCCTGGCCGGCGCCGATGACGATGGCGTCGAAGCGGCGGTTCATCGCGACACCAGCACGATGACGAGGCCGAGGATGATGGCGCCCGCGTCCTCGATGAAGGCGGCCGGGGCATCGCGCCCGAAGGCCTTCGCCATCCGGGCTCGAACCTCGGCGCCGCCCCACGTGCCGATTACCGCGCCGATGACGCCGGCGACGAGACCGGCGATCCAGGAACCGGCCGCGGCGCCGAGCGTCGCGCCGCAGAGCGCGCCGCTGACGATGCGGGCGCCGAACTGCGGCGGCGTCTTCCGGCTCGGCGTCGAGGGCAGCTGGTCGGTGACGAGCTCGATCAGGGCCAGCGCTGTGAAGATCCAGGGCGTCCAGGCGTAGCCCATGAAGGCGAGCCAGGAGCCGCCGAGATTGAGCGGGCCGAGTTGCGCCGCCCAGCTCACCGCGGCCGGCGCCGTCAGGGCGCGAGAACCGGCGACAATGCCGGCGAGCAGCGCAAGTGCGTAAAGCATCGCTTTGCCTCCAGGACGCGTGGATAGAATGTGCGTTCCGACCGGAAGTGGAGCGCTAAGTTGGAAGCCCTAGCAACGCGTTCGCCGACACGACCTCATCGATGTCCGGCCAATGGATGCCCTCGCCGGGACCGATCAGGCGCCAGTTGGCGCGGCGCTCGGGGTTGGCATCGCGCAAGCGCGGGAACCACGCAAGGGGTTCCGAAATCTCGCGGCCGTCCGTCAGCGAGACGCGAATCGAGGCGTCGTCAAAGTCTACGCTAACTGCCAGCGCGGTAGCCGGGTTTGCCAAAGTGGTCGTTCCACGCCTCCAGGAATTCATGCCGGCGCTCGATAACCATGGCCCGGAGCCGCGTCAATTCCCACGCCCGAAATCCACGTGAACGAGCGAGCTCGACAGGATCGAGCCAATTCTTGGCGGTCCATTCGCCGCTTTCAACGTCGAAGTGAGGGGTTCGCCGCTCTCCTGGCTGTAGAAGAAGAATCTTCTTCAAACCTACACCTTCACTTTCACATACTCCCCCGGCGCGTCGGCGATGGCCTTGAGCTTGCCCTCGCCCGGCTTGCGCGCCGGCACTTTCTCCGGGGCCTGCGCCGCCAACCACTCGATCCAGTCGGGCCACCATGAGCCGGGCGTCTCCTTCGCCCTTGCGATCCAGGACTCGAAATCGCCCTCGGGCGGCCCATCGGTCCAATACTGATATTTCGGCTTTCCGGCCGGGTTGACGACGCCGGCGATATGGCCGGAGCCGGCGAGCACGAAGCGCACCGGACCGCCGAAGAACTGGGCCCCTTTGAACACGCCCCGCGCCGGGGCGATATGGTCCTCGCGCGACGCCAGCTCGTAGGTCGGGATGGTCACCTTCTTGAGGTCGAGCGTCTTGCCGCCCAGCACCATGCGTCCGCCGGAGAGGTCGTTCTGGAAATAGCAGTGACGCAGGTAGAACTTGTGGTTGGCGGCCGGCATCCGCGTCGAGTCGGAGTTCCAGACCAAAAGATCGAAGGGCATCGGCTCTTTGCCCTTGAGATAATTGTTGACGTAATACGACCAGATGAGGTCGTTCGGCCGCAGCATATTGAAGGCTTGCGCCATGGCCGCGCCCTCGAGATAGCCCTGCTCGGCCATCTTTTCCTCGACCGCCTTCAATTGTTCCGCGTCGACGAAGACGCTCAAGTCGCCTGCGTCGGTGAAATCGACGAGCGCAGTGAAGAAGGTGACGCTATTGACGCGATTGTCTCCGACGGCCGCCATATAGGCGAGGGTCGCCGCCAGCAGCGTGCCGCCGACGCAATAGCCGATCGCCGTCACCTCGCGCTCGCCGGTCGCCTCCTCGACGCGGTCGAGCGCGGCGAGGATTCCTTCGCGCATGTAGGCGTCGAAGTCCTTCCCCGCGTGGCGCTCGTCCGGATTGACCCAGGAAATGACGAAGACGGTCAGCCCCTGCGCCACCGCCCAGCGGATGAACGATTTCTCCGGGTTGAGGTCGAGGATGTAGAACTTGTTAATCCACGGCGGCACGATCAAGAGCGGGCGCTTGTAGACCTGCGGCGTAGTCGGCTCGTACTGGATGAGCTCGATCAGATCGTTGCGGTAGACGACCTTGCCCGGCGTCGTCGCCATGTTGACGCCGAGTTTGAAGGCGCGCGCGTCCGACTGCCGGATGCGCAAGTTGCCTTTTCCGGCCTCGATGTCCTCGGCCAGCATCTTCAAGCCCCGCACCAGATTCTCGCCGCTCTCCTCGAGCGTCGCACGCAGGAGCTCCGGGTTGGTGCCGATGAAGTTCGAGGGCGCGAGCGCCGCGGTCACCTGCCGCAGATAGAACTGCGCCTTCTCGCGCTCGTGCGGATCGAGTTCGCCGGCGCGTCGGACGAGATCGTCGGCCCAGCGCGTCGTCAGGACATAGGCCTGCTTGATGAAATCGAAGAAGGGGTTGTCGCGCCAGGCGGCATCCGAAAAGCGCTTGTCCGAACGGTCGGGCTCGGCGACCGGGGACGCATGGGCGCCCTGGAAGCGCTGCAACGTCGAGGCCCACAAGCTGATGAACTGGGTCGTCAGCGCCGCCTGCGCCTCGAATGCCCGCTGCGGCTCGGACAGGTAATATTCGGCGACGTGGCCGAGCGAGCGGATCATTTCGCCGACGTCGTCGGCGATCGTCGTCTTGATTTCGCCGGTCTCGCGCGGCCGCATGTAGGCGGCGAAGGCCTTGCCGGCCTGCTCCATCGCGTAGGCGACGTTGTGCGCCAGCGCCTCGAAATTGGGAAGTGGATATTGCGCAGGGATTGCTGCGTTTATTCCGACCAGGGCCGGCGAAGGCGGCGCTTTCGCGACCGGTTGGGCCGCGGCGGCCGAGGCGGGGGCGCGCGCAGCCGGAAGGTCGGAGGTCGTCGCCATCGCCGCCCCGTCGGGCGAAGGCGCGGGAGGGGCGGAAGACGCGGAAGGCTTCGCCGGCTTCGGCTCGAGCAGCCTCGCCTTGGCCGGCGCCGACGGCTTCGATTCGGCCGGAGGTTTCGGCCTCGCCGGTGCCGACGGGCCGGCCACGGAGCCGTCTCGTTCCGCCGGAGCGACGGAAGGCGGCGCCGGCGACTTCCGCGGCGGGTTCGGCGGAACGGGCGACGACAGGGCGTTGACCCACTTCTGCGGTGCCCCCTCCTCCGGCGCGCGATTTTTTGCCGCCTTCGGCGGAACTCCCGAAGCAGCTGTCCGGTCCCTCGGCTCCGCGACGAGCTTTGACACCCCACGCCCGCGTCGCGCCTCAGCCTTCGCCGGCGGCGTCGCGCCCGGATCGGCGGCGATATGGCCCGCGCCCCTGGGGGTCGCTTCAGCCGGGCTGGACTTTTTCGGAGGCTCCGGTTTCTTGTCGCCGATTTTGGCCATGGAGAAGCGTTTCCTAATCGCCGCCGGGAGACCCGGTCCCGTTTTCGTCATAATAGGTCACTAGCGGTCCGTGACGCCACAGCGACTTTGGACGGCCAGGCGATTCTTTCGTGTTTCGCGGAGCGTAGCAGCAGAGGACGGCGTCATGGAGGCCGGGAAGGCGACCCTTGGAGTTTTGATCAGCGCCGCCATTTGCGCCTCAACGCCGGCGGCCCGGGCGCAGCAGGCGGACAGCCCGCTGAAGAGCGCGATGAAACTGTTAGGCTTCGCTACCGACTCTCCGAAGCCGGCCGATTTCGTCATCCAGTCGCGCCCGAAAGGCGATCTCGAGTACATCCCCGTCTTTCAGCCGCCGCCCGAGCCGGAAAAGCCGGCGCTGAACGGCGACCAGCTTAAGGCAATGCGGGGCGAACTCGAATTCGTCGCAGAAGCGCATGGACGCGCTTCGCTCGGCCTATCCGCCGGCGGCGAAGGCGATGGCCGAACAGCAGGCGGCGAGCAAGAAGCCGAAAGCCGGCGCCCCCGCCGCCAGCCAGTAGACAGCCAGTAACACGGGGTTTGCCGCCTCGGCCCCAGCGATGCTAACAGGGCCTTGAACGGCGCCTGACAGCGCGTCGGCCGGGGGACTGCCAAAGGATTTCCATCATGAGCGATTTTCACCGGGTTCGGCGTCTGCCGCCTTACGTCTTCGAGCAGGTCAACAAGCTCAAGGCCAAGGCGCGCGCCGACGGCGCCGACATCGTCGATCTCGGCATGGGCAATCCCGATCTGCCGGCGCCGAAGCACGTCATCGACAAGCTCGATCGAGACCGTCGGCAAGCCGCGCACCGACCGCTATTCCGCCTCGAAGGGCATCGCCGGGCTGCGGCGCGCGCAGGCCGGCTATTACGCGCCGCCGCTTCGGCGTGAAGCTCGATCCCGAGACCCAGGTCGTCGCGACGCTCGGCTCGAAGGAAGGCTTCGCCAACATGGCCCAGGCGATCACCGCGCCGGGCGACGTGGTGCTGGTCCCCAACCCGTCCTATCCGATCCACGCCTTCGGCTTCCTGATGGCCGGCGGCGTCATCCGCTCGGTCCCCGCCGAGCCCGACCCCGAATTCTTCGCCGCGCTCGAGCGGGCGATCAGCCACTCGATTCCGAAGCCGATCGCGGTGGTCGTCTGCTATCCGTCGAACCCGACCGCGATGGTCGCCTCGCTCGATTTCTACAAGGACCTTGTCCTGTTCGCCAAGAAGCACGAGATTTTCGTGCTTTCCGACCTCGCCTACGCCGAGGTCTATTTCGACGATGAGCCGCCGCCGTCGGTGCTGCAGGCGCCGGGCGGCTTTCGACGTCGCGGTCGAGTTCACCTCGATGTCGAAGACCTATTCGATGGCGGGCTGGCGGATCGGCTTCGCGGTCGGCAACGAGCGGCTGCTGGCGGCGCTGGCGCGGGTCAAATCCTATCTCGACTACGGCGCCTACACGCCGATCCAGGTCGCGGCCGCCGCCGCGCTCAACGGGCCGGACGATTGCGTCACGTGAGATGCGCGCCACCTACAAGCGCCGCCGCGACGTGATGGTCGAGAGCTTCGCCGCCGCCGGCTGGCCGATCGAAAAGCCGCGCGCCTCGATGTTCGCCTGGACGCCGGTGCCGGAGAAGCTTCCGCCATCTCGGCAGCCTCGAATTCTCCAAGCTGCTGATCGAAAAGGCGGACGTCGCGGTGGCGCCGGGCGTCGGCTTCGGCGAGCACGGCGACGATTTCGTGCGCCTGGCGCTGGTCGAGAACGAGCAGCGCATCCGTCAGGCGGCGCGCGGCGTGCGCCGCTTCTTCGAGACCGCGGACGCGACGCTGCACAATGTGGTGAAGCTGAAAAAGCCGGCGTGAAGGCGGCTAGAACCATCGTCTTCGCGCCGGAGGCGGCGCGAGAGAATTCGACACGCTCGATTCGACCGTCAGAGCAAGGGTCGAGAGGGCGCTCGATCTACTCGCAATCAATCCGCTTTCGCTTCGGAACCAAATCAAGCGTCTCAAAGGCGAGACGACGATGCGCTTGGGGGTGAGACTGGCGCGTCATATTTGACACTCGAGCGGGCGAAATCGTCGTCTTGGCCGTCGCCGATCGAAGAGAGGTTTACCGCTCGGAGCCATGAGATGAATAACGCCGTTCAAATCATCGTCACCCCTTCGGGCGAATGGCTCACTGCGCTCCCGGAGGAAGACTATCTGCTTCTGCTCGCCGCCAGCGAAGACGACGAGGGCGAGCCGAAGCCGGAATTTCTCGAGGAGTTGCGCCGACGCCGCCAGACGATCGTCGATGGCGGCGAGACTGTCGCGTTGGACGTTTTGCGAGGGCGGAGGGATTGAGAAACGTGCGCTTGCGGGCAGCCGGCGCAATTCCGCGATCCCGCCAGCCTCGAATTCTCGAAGCTCCTGATCGACAAGGCCGACGTGGCGATGACGCCGGAGCACGGCGACGATTTCGTCCGCCTGGCCCTCGTCGAGGACGAACAGCGCATCCGCCAGGCCGCGCGCGGCGTGCGCCGCTTCTTCGAGACCGCGGACGCGACGCTGCACAATGTGGTGAAGCTGAAAAAGCTAGCGTGAGCTATGAGATGATCAAGACCCTCCTGAGCGGCTCCCGTGCGCGTGCTTCGGCTCCGAAGCGGACGCGCCCGCCGTACGAGGCGGCCGCCCGTCTGCGCCTATTTGCGTTTGAGTTCGTCGAGACGAAGCGCCAAGACCTCCGGGGCGAAGAGTGGGACCATCCGCTCGGCGCCGGCGAAATCGCGGGTGTCGCGGTAGCCGGCTGCCTCCGGATCGCGAAAGACGCGCGCCGTCAGCTTGACGGCGTCGATGACCCACAGTTCGCGCACGGCGAAGCTGGCGTAGAGCGCCGCCTTGCGGCCCATGTCGTAACGAAGCGACGAATTGGCGATCTCGACAACGAGCAACACGTTCGGACCCGTGAGGTCTTTCGGCTCTATTGCACTGGGATAGACCACTACGTCCGGTTCGAGATAGGTGTCCTCGCTAAGGCGGAAGGTGGTTTCCGGGGCGAGGTCAATGTCGTCCGGCGCGACCCGATACCAGCGGCGCAGCAGCGCAATCTTGACGACTTCGTGGTGGTTTCCCTTCGGCGACATCGGAACCAGTTCCCCCCCGATCAGCTCGACGCGCTCGTCCTCCTCCATGACGCCGGCGGCGACCATCGCCTCGACCTCGGCGACAGTGAAGCGGCGGCGGGGAAGGCCTTCGGCGGCCTTTGTCACCTGCGCGGCGACGCTTCTCATTGGGGTTTGCATTCTCCTTACGCGCTGGGGCCCGAAATCGCCGGTTCGCCGCGCCAAGCCTACCACACACAAAGCCGCCTCGGCCATCGGGCTATCGTGCCCCCTCGGGTCCGGTCCCGGACATCGAGCCGCGCTCTGGGCCTGCACCCTGCCAGTCGAAAAATCGTGCCGGAAAAAGCACGGCGGCGCCGAGCTCGACACCTAAGATGGCCGCTCGCCGGCGTCCGGGAAATTCCCCTCCGGGCGGAATGGGCTCTCATTCAAACTGCAGTTACATGCGCAAAATCAAGCGCATATCGCGTTATCCTCACACGATGCGTGCGGCGGAGCCAGCTCTCGGCGGCTTCATTTAGATTTTCTTGAAGATCGCGCTCTCGCGCCGCACCGGTGAAGTCGGTTTTCCGCTTCACGATCTCCTCCCCGGTCCCTCCTGTTCATCGGGCCTGCAGGGAAAATAATGTGCCTGTTCCGTCTTTCCTTTCTGCACGAGCAAATCCGCCGAACGACATGAAAGACAATGGATTTGTGGAATTGCTCGAGCAGCGGCGGGAGCGATTCTCTCTGTTGGCAGGCATTATCAGGGAGATTAGCCTCCCCTCCACGAACGCGTGACCTGTGGTGAATTTCAGTCGAACCGCGCCTTCATCGGTGAATTTGTGTTGGGGTGGCTGAAGAAATCTGCCATGAAAATAGCTCTGAGGAATTGGTGTCGTGCGGCCGGCCCGTGATTTTCATCCATAATGGCGCGCCCGCGGGCGCTGGTTGGCTGCTTAGCCTTTGAGCCAAAGGTCGGGCCGCTTTTCGGCCAGCCAGCGCGCCAGCGCGGCGTTGACCCGGGCCGGCTTTTCCTGCGCCATCCAGTGGCCGGAGGGGACGACCGCCTCGGTCAGGTTGGCGCAATGGGCGCGCATCGGCTCGGCGAGGCGCGAGTCGATCGGTCTCGCAGACACAGTCGTAGGCGGCGTGCAGGAACAGCACCGGCATGCGTCAGCCGCCAGTTCGCCCTGCGCCCGTTCGCATAGGCGGCGTTGGCGTCGGCGTTCATGTACCAGCTGTCCGGGCCGAAGAAGCCGTTGCGCTTCGAGCGCGTCGGCGTAGGCGCGCTCGTCCTCCTCGGTGATCACGCCGCTCGTCGCGCGGGCAGGTCGGGCGCCGGCTGGCCGGGCCGAACCAGCCGCCGTTGGCGCGCACGAACGCGGTGATCGCGCGGGCTTGCCCTCGCCGGCCGGGTTGCCGGCGCGGAACAGCACCTTCACCGTCGCCCGATGTCGGCCTCGAAGCCGGCGCTGGCGCGCTGCGAAGCTCTCCTCGTAGAAGAGCTGGTAGTCCCACTGCGCCGACCGGAAACTCGGCCTCCGGATAGACCTTGCGATCGGCCAGCGGGATGATCGTCTGAACGGGTGAAGCCTTCCGGGATGTAGGGCACGCAGAGGTTGGCGACGCCGTGGCAGCGGTCCGGATGCTGCTGCGCGATGCGACCAGACCACCGGCGCGCCCCAGTCGTGGCCGACCCAGACCGCCTTTCGCGCGCCGAGCGTATCGATCAGCTCGATCATGTCGGCGACGATCTCTTCGCAGGGCATAGTCCTCGTGGCGCGGATAGACGCTGGAGCGGCCATAGCCGCGCATGTCGGGCGCGATGGCGCGGAAGCCGAGGCCGCCGAAGACCGGCAGCTGGTGCGCGCCAGGAGATCGACAGCTCCGGCCAGCCGTGCACGAACACGATCGGCGTGCCCGTCCTCCGGCCCTGAGGCCAGATAGAACGCTGCTATGACGCGCGCTTCTGGCGAAGTGCTCAGTGATCGGGAAGCTGCCGCTCATTGCCGCGTCCGGGGTCTCATGCGAGGTCGAGCTCCTCGAGCCGCAACGCGAAGGCGTCCGGCGCGAAATGCGACGCGAGGCGGTCGGACGGGCCGAAGTCGCGCGTCTCGCGGTAGCCTTCGCCGCCGGGATCGCGAAAGGCCCGTGCGGTCAGTTTCACCGCATCAATGACCCAAAGCTCGCGCACGCCGAAGCTCGCATAGAGCGCTGCCTTGCGGCCCAAGTCGTAGCGCAGCGACGAATCCGCGATTTCGACGACGAGCAGGACGTTGAGGCCCGTCAGTCCCCTGATTCCGGGGTTCCGAGAATAAATGACGACGTCGGGCTCGAGATAGGTATCCTCGCTGAGCCGGAATGTAGTCTCTGGCGTGAGCGTGACCTCTACGGGGCGCAATCGATACCAGCGGTCGAGCAGCGCGGTCTTGACGACCTCGTGTTGATTTCCCTTCGGCGACATCGGAACCAGTTCGCCCTCGATCAGTTCGATGCGCTCGTCCTCGTCCATCACGCCGGCCGCGACCATCGCTTCGACCTCGGCCACCGTGAAGCGGCGACGCGGCAGCCCTTCGGCGGCCGTCGTCACGCGCGCGACGACTGTTCTCATGGATTGAAAAGCTCCCTTCCGCGCTGTGGCCGAAGACGCCGGCTTGTCGCCGAACCTAGCACAAAAGGACCCGCCGCGACCATCTGAGCGGTCCTGACCTTTTGAGGGCGCCGAACGGTTCGGCTAAGCAGCCAACCAGCGCCCGCCGGCGCGCCATTATGGATGAAAATCACGGGCCGGCCGCACGACGCCAATTCCTCAGAGCTATTTTCATGGCAGATTTCTTCAGCCACCCCAACGAATGGACCGATGAAGGCGCGGTTCGACTGAACTTTCACCATCAGCGACGCGCGTTCGCGGAAAACGAGATTCCGCCTGTTACTCCCTGCCAACAGGGCAAATCGCTTCCCGCCGCTCTCGACCGACTGCACAAATCCCTTGTCTGGCATTTGGTTGAGCGGATTTGCTCGTGTGGAACGGAAAGACGGAACAGGGGAGATTGTCGCCCCTGTTAGGCCGATGAACAGGAGGGGACCGGGAGGGGACGCAAAGCGGAAAACCCGACTTCATGGGTCTGCTGGAGCGCGCGACCGTCAAGAATATCTAACGAAGCCGCCGGACGCCGGTCCCGCCGTAGGTTTTGCGTGAGGGTAACGCCATATCTATTTGATTTTACGGACGTAACTGCGGTTTGCGCCGGCTCGGCTACGGCAGCCGCGGCACGCGGCGCCGAGGCAAAGGCACCCGGGATGCCCGCCAAGGCCTGTTGGACGGGCGGCCGGAGGCCGCCGCTGTCGAATAATATAACATGCCGATCTCATGGCCGCGCGCCGACTGCTCGCAGGCAAGATCGATCACGTGCCGAAACAGCCCGCCAAGCGGCGCAAAAAGCGTGAACGATCTTGGGTTTGCCGCTCACCCCGCCAGGGTTCGAGACGATAGGCTACCCGCATGCTGGGCTTACTTCCCACGTCATTCGATAGCGCCCGGCTCCTAAAAGAACCGTTCCTCGGCCGTGACCGCATCGTCAGGCCAGATGGGAAAGGACAACGGCGCCGAAAACGTCACAGTCCGGCCGCCGATCATGCGGGTCACGTCGACCTGGCTCTGGACCGCGCGTGGGGTGAAGCCGCCGGCCACGGCGACCGCCTTTTGTGCGGTCATGCCGTTGATGTACGGGTACTGCCCGGCGATGTTGACTTCGCCGAGCACGAAGAATGGCCGATAGGCTTCCACCTCCACCGAGACGTTTGGTTCGCGCAAGAAGCCTTGACGCAGCCGCGCCTCAATGGACCGCTCGAGCGTCGAGGTCGTGAGGCCCTGCGCCTGCACGCGCCCGATCAGCGGCATCGACACGAAGCCGGAGCTTTCGACCGAATACGAATTCGTGAGATTGGCTTGGCCGAAGACGATGACCCGCAGCCGGTCGCCGCTGCCGAGGCGGTAGGGCATATCGAGGCTGGCTTGGGGCGCGGCGGCCTCGAGATCGAGCGAGAGGCAACCGCAGAGCGACAGGGCCGCCAACGTCGCCATCAGAACTCGGAAAGAATACATGAAACAATCCGCGATCAGACCAGCGCAAAGCAACGTCTAACGGGGTATGGTTAACGAACGGCGAACGTGGCGTTCTGAGCAAGTGTTAACGCGCCGGAAACTATGTTTGCCGAGATTGCGCGCATAACGCTCGATTAGAAGCGGAGGAGCGATGCAGAATGGACGGCGGACGGAAGCGAGAGACCGCTGACAGCGAGCAGTCGGTCGATCTCAATCATCTCGTCCGCGGAGTCATGCGGCGCTGGCGCTGGGTCGTCTGGCCCACGGTGGCGGCGCTGCTGGCGTCTTCCGGCTTCGTTTTCATTGTCAGTCCGCGATACACTGGCGTCGCCAAGGTCCTGCTCGAGGATCAGGAGAGCTACTACACCCGGCCCGACAAAGCCTCTGGCTTCGATCCGGCGGCGACTTTCGACGATGAAGCCGTGCAAAGCCAGGCAGAGGCCCCAGCGATCACGGATGTGGGGCGGGAGGCGAAGGCCGCCGGCGCGGCCAGCGAGTGGCTTTCGGTGAAGATCGAGGAATTGCGCGGCAAGGTCGCCGCCGCCGACGCGAAGGTTGAAGCGTTCCGCGCTGCATCAGGGCTTCTCGCCAGCGCCAATGGGCAGACGATGTCTTCCCAACAGCTGTCGGATCTCGGCGCGCAACTCGCCAACGACCGCTCTGCCGAAGCGGCTGCGACCGCCAGAGCGGACCTCTTGCGCAAGCTCGAACAGGAGGGGCGCCTCGACGAGGCGCCGAACTCGATCACCGATGAATCGATGCGACGATTTGTCGAACAGCGGGTGGCTCTGAAGGACCAGATCGCCGAAGCGGGGCGCACTCTTTTGCCCTTGCATCCGCATATGAAGGAGCTGAGCGCCCAACTGGCAGGGCTCGACGCGCAAATCCGGGACTTCCGCAGCCAGGAATGTTCGAGCGTTTGAGAACGATGCGCGTCTCTCCCACAATCAGGCGTCATCCCTTTCCACGGCTCTCGCTCAACAGTCCAGGACGGTGGCGACCGGCAACGAAGACGAGGTGCAGCTCCGCGCCCTCGAAATGGACGCGAAGGCCGCGAGAGATCAGCTCGAATCCTACCTGCAGAAATATCGCGAGGCGGCGGCGCGCGACGTGGCCAATGCCGCGCCGGCGGACGCCCGCATCATCGCCGACGCGGAGCCGCCGCGTCTTCCGACCTTTCCCAAGGTCTGGCCGACTATTCTGCTCGCGACCCTCTCGACCTTCGTCATCTCGGCCGGCGTCGCCGTAGCGGCGAGCCTCGTCTCCGATGATGCGCCGTCCGGACGGGCGCCCGCGCCGGTGGCGGCGCCGCTGCCGCAAGCGATGACGCCGGCGCCGAAGGCGGGCAGTCAAGCGGCTGAATCGACGCCGCATCTGCCGGCCACGGTCGGATCAGCCCTGCCGAAGCCGAAAGGCGCCGCCGTCGCGCCGACCGACCCGCGTCGCTCGGGGCGGGTTCTGGCCGACCGCCTGACGAAGCTCAGGGCCTCGGATGGCGCGCTCGTCGTCCTGATCGCGGGGGACGGGTTCGCGCGCGCGCTTCCAATCGCGCTCGAGACGGCGCGCCGGCTCTCAACGCGCGAATCCACTCTGCTCGTCGATCTCGGCGCGGCTCAGGACTGGTTTGCCGACATTCTCGACCGCGAGGACGCCGCGTCGGTGGAAATCCCGGGCCTTGCCGATCTGCTGGCGGGGAGGGCGGCCTTCGGCGAGGTGATCCGCCGCGATCTTTCCTCCGGCCTCGACGTCGTTTCCACCGGGGGGGAGGTCGGCGGCGACAATCTCGATGACGTCCTTCCCGCGTTCGTGTCGGCCTATGCCTGCGTCATCCTTCACGCCTCCGACTGGCGCGCGGCCCCGGCGCGATCCGCCGCGACGCTTGCGGGGGCAATCGTCGTCGTCGCGCCGGCGCAAAGAACGCGGCGCGCCGTCGAGCAGGCGAGAGCGGCGCTCGGCGAAGCGCGAGGGGAAATTTTTGGCTTCCCGGAGGCTGCGGCGGAGCCGGCGATGGAAGAGGCCACCTGACGCGTCAGCGAAACCAGGCGCGCAGCCTTGTCGCAGCCGCCATGAGGCGAGGCGACCGCTTGATCCGGCCTCCTGGCTGTGGAGCCACGGGTGGCGCGTCGCCGCCTGGAGCGGCACAAGGACCAGGGGGTGGCCACAGCGAGGATTTGGAGTTGGACGGCGCCAGCTTCGTGCCGTTGACAAGCGGCATACGATATTATTGTAATACTAATGGAGCTGGGCCAGGAGCATGTTGCCTTGCCCGCGTCGGATCGGCGTCAGGCTCCAGGAAACATCGTCAAACTGGGAGGAATTCATGCAACTCGTGAAATGGCTGGGCGGCGCTGCGCGTCGGCGCGACGCTGTTTTTCGCCGGCTCCTCGGCTTTTGCCGTGACCATCGGCTTCTCGCAGGTGGGCGATGAAGGCGACTGGCGCCCGGCATTTTCCAAGGACATGCAGGAAGAGGCGAAGAAGGAGGGCATCGACCTCAAATTCGCCGACGCGCAGGGCAAGGAGGAAGAGCAGCTCAAGGCGGTGCGCGCGTTCATCGCCCAGAAAGTCGACGCCATCATCATCGCGCCGGTCGTGGTCACCGGCTGGGACCAGGTGCTCGAGGAAGCCAAGAAGGCGGGCATTCCGGTGTTCCTCGCCGACCGCGACGTCGACGTCGCCGACAAGTCGCTCTTCGTCACCCGCATCTCCGCCGACTTCAATCTCGAAGGCCGGCTCGCGGGCGCCTGGCTCGCGCAGGCGAGCAAGGGCAATTGCAACATCGTCGAACTGCAGGGCACCGCCGGCTCCGCCCCGGCGATCGAGCGCAAGAAGGGCTTCGAGGCCATCATCTCCAATCTTCCCCAACATGAAGATCGTCAAGACGCAGAGCGGCGACTTCACCACCGACGGCGGCAAGAAGGTGATGGAAGCCTTCATCAAGTCGACCGACAATCTGAAGGGCATCTGCGGCGTCGTTCGCGCATAACGACAACATGCAGCTCGGCGCGATCCAGGCGATGAAGGAAGCCGGGCCTGAAGCCCGGCAAGGACGTCCTGATGGTCTCGGTCGACTACGTTCCGGCGATGAAGGAAGCGCTCGCGGCGGGCGACGCCAACGCCTCGGTCGAGCTTCGCTCCGCCATCGGCAAATACATCTATCCGGTGGTGCTCGACTACCTGAAGGACAAGAAGGAGCTGCCGAAGTGGGTCGTGATCCCCTCCGATCTGCACACGGCCGCGACGCCCGGCAACTGAGGCGAGGCTGGTTGCAACGCGACTGCTCGAGCGCGTCCCGCGCGGATGCCATTGGTCCGGCGAGGCGCGCGTTCGCGCGCCGGGCGAGCTTGCGCGAAGGTCGACGCCCTGACGATATGTTCGTCAAATGACCGCGGCAGACGGCGCGTGGGGCGGAAACCTTGACTGCGCGGATCGAAATGGCTCGGCGTGTCGAAGGCGTTTCCCGGCGTGCGCGCGCTGGAGCGCGTCGATTTCCGCGTCGACGCCGGCGAAGTCCATGCGCTGATGGGAGAGAACGGCGCCGGCAAGTCGACGCTGATCAAGATCATGACCGGCGCGCTGCGCAGCGACGAGGGCGAGATCCGCCTCGACGGCCATGCGGTCGAGCTCGGCAGCGCCCGGCCATGCCCGCGCCCTGGGCATCGGCACGGTCTACCAGGAAGTCAACCTCGTCCCGACCATGTCGGTGACCAAGAACCTGACGCTCGGCCGCCAGCCGCGCCGGTTCGGCCTGATCTCATGGCGCGAGGCGCGTGCGCGCGCGCCGGGAAGAGCTGCAGCGGCTCGAGCATCGACATCGACGTCGAGCGGCCGCTCGGCTCCTATTCGGTGGCGGTCCAGCAGCTCGTCGCGATCGCCCGCGCGCTCGAGGACGACACGCGGGTGCTGGTGCTCGACGAGCCGACCGCGAGCCTCGACGCGCAACGAGACCGAGCTGCTGTTCCGGATCCTGCGCGATCTGAAGAGCGCGCGGCATCGCCATCGTCTTCATCACCCATTTCATCGACCAGGTCTATCGCGATCGCCGACCGCATCTCGGTCCTGCGCAACGGCCGGCTGGTCGGCGTCGGCCGCGACCGCCGAACTGCCGCCGCTGAAGCTGATTTCGCTGATGCTCGGCCGCGAGCTGGAGCACGCCGAAGAGCGGCTCGCGACGCGTCGACCGCGCGACGAGCGGCGAGCCGATCCTCGTGGCCGAAGGGCTTGGGCGGCGGCGCGTCGATGGCGCCGTTCGACCTGTCGCTCCGCGGCGGGCGAGGTGGTCGGGCTCGCCGGTCTCCTGGGCTCCGGGCGAACCGAGGTCGCCAAGCTCATTTTCGGCGCGATACGACCCGATTCCGGACGCCTCGACGTCGGCGGCGCAGCCGATGACGACGCCGCTCGCCGCGGCAGTCGCTGCGCCACGGCATCGGCTTCTGCCCGGAGGACCGCAAGGCCGAAGGCATCTTCGCCGAACTCACGCGTCCGCGAGAACATCGTGCTCGCGCTGCAAACCAAGCGCGGCTGGCTGCGCCGGCTGTCGCTGAGCGAGCAGGAACGGCTGGCGCAGGAGATGATCAAGACGCTGGCCATCGCGACGTCCGGACGCGGACAAGCCGGTCGGCCAGCTGTCGGGCGGCAACCAGCAGAAGGTCATGCTCGCGCGCTGCGCTGGTGTCCGGACCGCGCATTCTGATCCTCGACGAGCCGACGCGCGGCATCGACGTCGGCGCGCACGCCGAAATCGTCGCGCTGATCCGCAGTCTTTGCGCGCGAGGGCCTGGCGCTGCTGGTCGCGTCCTCGGAACTCGACGAGCTCGTCGCGGTCAGCGACCGGATCGCGGTGCTGCGCGACCGGCGGAAGATCGGCGAGATCGCCGGCGCCGACATCACCCGCGAGACCATCATCCACACGATCGCCGGCGCGATCATGACCGCCCGAACGTCGAACAGCTCGCCGCGCGATCGCGCGCCGAGCGCGGCGCTTCCGCGGCTGCGCGGCGCTTGCCGGCCATCGGGCGGTCTGGCCGCTGCTGGCGCTGGCGCTGATCTTCGCCGTCGACGGCTTCGTCTCGCCCGGTTTCTTCACCATCCGCATCGTCGAAGGCCGGCTGTTCGGCAACCTGATCGACATTCTCTATCGCGCCATGCCGACCGCGCTGGTCGCGCTCGGCATGGCGGTCGTGATCGGCACGAAGGGCATCGATCTCTCGGTCGGCTCGATCATCGCGATCGTCGGCGCGGTGATCGACCTGGCGCATCCACGCCGGCGATCCGCATTCGTGGCTCTGCTCTGATCGCGCTCGGCGTCGGGCGTCGCTGTGCGGCCTCTGGAACGGGTTTCTGGTCGCCGTGCTCGACATCCAGCCGATCATCGCGACGCTGATCCTGATGGTCGTCCGGCCGCGGCATCGGCCTGATGATCAACCTGCTCTACGGCGGCACCAATCCGAGCTTCACCAGCCCGCTGCTGCAGGGCCTCAGCGTCGGCCACATCGGCCTCATCCCGACCCGGCTGGTCGTCGGCGCGGCGATCTTCGCCGCGCTTTGGGCTGCTGATGCGCCGCACGGCGCTCGGCCTGTTTCTCGAGGCGGTCGGCGGCAACTCGGCGGCGGCGCGACCTCGCCGGCGATCAACGCGCGGCTGATCAAGTATCGCCGCCTATCTCATCTGCGGACTTCTGCGCCGCCTGCGGCCGGCGTGATCCTGACCGCCGACACCCATACTTCCGATCCCGTCAGCGTCGGCCTCTACATCGAACTCGACGCGATCCTCGCCGTCGTGATCGGCGGCGGCTCGCTGGCCGGCGGCCGCATCTATCTCGGCATGACGCGTGCTCGGCGCGCTGGTCATCCAGGCGCTGACGACGTCCATCCTGACCAGCGGCCTGCCGCCGGAATACAATCTGGTCGTCAAGGCGGTCGGTCGTGCTGGTCGTGCTGCTGCTGCAGTCGACCAATTTGCGCGACGGCGCTTGTGCGCGCGGCTTCGCGGGAGGAAGCCGATGAACGAGAAATATCTGCCGCTGCTCGCGACGATCGCGGTCTTCGTCGCGCTGTTCGTCACCGGCGGATTGCTGTACAATAACTTCCTCTCGACGCTGGTGCTCGGCGACATCCTCGCCGACAACGCCTTCATCATCATCGCCGCGATCGGCACGACCTTCGTCATCCTTTCCGGCGGCATCGACCTCTCGATCGGCTCGATGATCGGCTTCGTCGGCGTCGTCATGGCCAATCTCGACGTGGTCGGCTGGCATCCGCTGGCGTCGGGCGCGATGATGCTCGCTTTCGGCGCCGGCTTCGGCGCGCTGCAGGGCCTCATCATCGACTTCTGCGAGATCCAGCCGTTCATCGTCACGCTGGCGGGCCTGTTCCTGCTGCGCGGCGGCTGCTTCATGGTCAACCTCGATTCGGTGCCGATCCAGCCATCCGTTCGTCGCCGCTTTCGCCGGCGCCAGCATTCCGCTGCCCGGCGACGGCTTCCTTGCGAGTTCGGCGATCGTGATGCTGGTCGCGCTCGCGGCGGCGATCGTCATCGCCCACTTCACCCAGTTCGGCGCCAACGTTTACGCGATCGGCGGCGACCGGACTTCGGCCGGGCTGATGGGCGTGCCGATGCGCCGCACGACGGTCACGCATCTACGCGCTCGGCGGTTTCTACAGCGCGCTCGGCGGCGTCATCTATGCGCTCTACACCTCGTCCGGGCTACCCGCTCGCCGGCACGGGCAACGAGCTGACCGCGATCGCGTCGGTGGTGCTCGGCGGCACGCTTGCTGACCGGGCGGCGTCGGCATGGTCGCCGGGACGCTGTTCGGCGGCATGATCCTCGGCTTGATCGCCACGCTGATCAATTTCAACGGCTCGCTGAACGGCGCGTGGATCATGATCAGCGGCGGGGTCCTGCTGTTTCTGTTTATCGTAATGCAAAGATCGCTGGTCGGTTCATTCCGGCTGCGAAGCTCGTCTTGAAGAAACGTCGGAAAGCATGGCGCGTACGCTGAAACCATCGACAGGCAGTGTTTCAAGGCATCGCGCGAGCTCTGGCCGGGCCGTGACCGCCCGGGGAGCGCGAACTCGCGACGACCGCTTCGAACGAAACATCCACTCGCAGCTCGCCGCCATGCTCGGCCGGGAGATCGTCGGCGGGATCTATCCGCCCGGGTCGCTACTGCCCAATGTGCTGGATATGTGCGCGCGCTTTTCCGTCTCGCGCACCGCCCTGCGGGAAGCCTACAGCATGCTCAACGCGAAGGCGCTGATCGTCGCCCGACCCAAGATCGGCACGCGCGTGCGCCCGCAGTCCGAGTGGAATCTGCTCGATCCCGAGGTGCTCGGCTGGCACCTGCGAGGCAGGCCCGGCCGAACATCTCGTCGACGATCTCTTCGTTCTGCGGCAGATGGTCGAGCCACCGGCGGCGGCTCTCGCGGCTGCCGCGCGCTCGCGCGCCACAGTCGATCGCATCGCCGAAGCCTATAGCCGCATGGATCGTTTCAAGAACGGCGCCGGCGATCTGATCGGAGCCGATCTCGACTTTCACATGGGCATCCTGGAGGCGACGGAAAATCCATTCCTTGCGGCTCTGGGCGGCCTCATCCACGCCGCCCTCGAATGCACGTTCAAGCTCAGTTGGCAGGGCGCAGCCCGCATCCAGGACGATCGGCTGCATCAGCACAGGGCCATATTCGAAGCGATCCGCGACAATGCTCCGGAACTTGCGAAGGAGCGCATGGCCGAACTTCTGCGCGACTTGATCGAAGACGTCCGGGAGTTCTTGCGGCAGCGCGATAGGGCCGGCGAGTCCGGAACGGCGAAGAGCGAAGCCTCGCATTCGGCCTGAGCCGCGGCGCCGCGCCCAACCGGTCACTCGCGGGGCAAATCGTCGTCAGCCCGCGAGCATGCACCGAAACGATTGAGCCTCGGCCGCGCGGCGGGGCCGCGCCTAGGCCAAGCAGATTTCTTCAGCCACCCCGACGAACGGTCCAACGAAGGCGCGGTTCGACTGAACTTCACCACAAGCGACGCGTTCGCGGAAAAGAAGGCCGTTCGGCCTGTTACTCCCTGCCAACAGGGCGAATCGCTTCCCGCCGCTCTCTGGCGTTTGCGCAAATCCGTTGTCCTTCATTTCGTTGAGCGGATGTGCTCGTGCAGAAGGGAAGGATAGAACAGGGAGATCATCCAGCCTGTTAGGGCCGATGAACAGGAGGAACCGGGTAGGAGAGCGCGAAGCGGAGGAACCGAGTAGGAGAGCGCGAAGCGGAAAACCGACTTCATCGGTCCGGCGGAGAGCGCCATCGTCAAGAAAATCTAAACGAAGCGCCGACAGCCGGCTCCGCCCTTCGCGTTCTGCGCGAGGATAACGCCATATCTGCTTGACTTTACGGATCTAAATACGGCTCGCGCACTTGGCCGCGCCGATCCCGCCTATGCCGGCGAGACCAAAGCAGATTTCTTCAGCCGCCCCAAGGAAGGATCCACTGAAGGCGCGGTTCGACTGAAAATTCACCGTCTGTCTCTGTGGCGAATTGGGCCCTTGATCCGTTGGCTTGAACAAGCATCTCTGCCATGAAAATAGCTCTGAGGAATTGGCGTCGTGCGGCCGGCCCGTGATTTTCATCCATAATGGCGCGCCCGCGGGTGCTGGTTGGCTGCTTAGTTCACCACCGGCCGCGGGCCGCCGACCCGCCGTGCATGAGAATGGCGGATTCCTGGATCCCCTCGGCCCAGGCGACTCCAATTTTCTCTCTAGCCGGATGCTCCAACGCTCGCCGCCCGCAGGCGCTCGTACTCCGACTTGTCGACAGGCGCGGCGCCCGGTTCGCCGAGATCGTTGAGGTGGACCCGATAGGTTTCGCGGGCGCTCCAGGCGGCGATCGCCGAGATGACCGTGACGCCGAAGGCGAGCGACCCGACGACGAGCGGCACATTGTGGGAGCCCGGCGGAGCGACGGAGGCGAACAAAGCCGGCAGCAGGGCGGTCAGCATGGTGCCGATGTTCTGCGCGATCGCCATGCCGGAGACGCGCGCCCGGGTCGGAAACAGCTCGGGATAAAAGCTCGGAAACACAGCGTTGTAGCCCTGATAGAAGACGCCCCACATCAGGATCGACAGAACGAACGCCAGCGGCACGTTCTTGATGCTGATGGCGTAGAGGTAGCCGAAAGACAGCAGCCCCGACGCCAGCGAGCCGACGATCATCAGCGGGCGCCGGCCGATCCGGTCGGAGAGGTTTCCGACGTAGGGAATCACCAGCACCGCGACGACGTTGCCGACGACCGGTATCCAGAGATAGACGCTCTTGTCGAAGCCGACGCCGTAGCCTGGCTGCACCGCGTAGGCGGCGCCGAAGATCGTCGCCACCACCGGGATGACGTTCATCAGCGACATGCAGACGACCCGCAGCATGTCCTGCCAGTGTCGCGTCAGCGCCTCGAGGACAGGCGTGCGCGGAACCTCACGATGCGCCTGCTCCTCGGCGAAGGCCGGCGTCTCCTCGACCTCGCGGCGGATGACATAGCCGGCGACGAGGACGAGCACGCTGAGCAGGAAGGGCACGCGCCATCCCCAGCTGATGAAGGCCTCGTTCGACAGCGCGTAGCTCAACGGCAGAAACACTGCGGCCGCAAGGATCTGTCCGGCCTGAACGCCCTGCAGCGTGAAGCTGGCGAAATAGCCGCGCCGGCCGAACGGAGCGTGCTCGAGGATCATCGAACTCGCGCCGGAAATTTCGCCGGCGACAGCAAATCCCTGGATGAGGCGCAACGCCACCAGCAAGACCGGCGCCCAGACGCCGACCTGCTGATAGGTCGGCAGGAGACTGACCGCGGTGGTCGAGAGGCCCATGAGGACGAGGCATACAAGCAGCACGTTGCGCCGCCCGTGGGTATCGCCGAAATGACCGAGAACGAAGGCGCCGATCGGCCGGGCGACGTAGCCGACGCCGTAGGTCGCGAGCGAGGCGACGATGGCGACGGTCGGATTGCTGGACGGGAAGAAGATCTGCGGAAAGACCAGCGAGGCGGCGGTGGCGTAAATGAAGAAGTCATAGTATTCGAGCGCCGATCCGATCCAGCCGCTCGCCGCCGCGATTCGGCTCTGATGCCGCCCCAACGGCTCGTGAAGCGTCGCTTGCGGTCATTGGTTTCCTCCCTTTGCCGTGTTTTGGCAGCCCAATTAATAGTCGACCTGCGCGACCCCTCTCCGGACTGGGGCTGATCCGCGCGCCGCCGCGCCAGCGCCGTCAGTCAAATGCGATCTCCGCGCGTTCCTGGGCGTCGATGAGGCTCGCCTGCGCCGCAAGGCGCACGGGCGTGTTGGTCGCCCCGAAGAGGTCGTAGTTCCGCCGCTCGACGATCTCGAAGAAGAAACGCTCCTCGAAGGTGCGCGTGTAAATATGGAGGAATTCGCCATCCCTGATCCGGTCGTAGAGGACGCCATGTGCGCGCATACGGGCGAGCCTGTCGGGCGCGATCTCGAATCGGGTGGCGAGATCGTCGTAGTAGTTGTCCGGGATCGGCAGGAAGGCGACGCCCCGGGCGCGCGCGGCCTCGACGGCGGCGAAGATGTCGTCGGTCGAGAGCGCGATCTGCTGGAAGCCCGCGCCGCCGAAGGCGTCGAGGAACCGCGAGACGCCGGTCGCGCCGCCTTCGCCGATGTTGAGCGCGATGCGAATTTCGTTGCTGGCGCTGCGCAGCGAGCGGCTGAAGAAGGCGCCGTGCGGATCGGCGATCTCGACCTGCGGCTCGGGCAGGAGCCCGAGCACCGTTCGGTAGAACAGCGACCAGCTCAGGAATTCTCCGCGGCGGACGACATTCGAGAGATGATCGATCCGTGCGCAGCAGCCCCTGAACGGGCTGCCCGTCGCCCAGGAGAAAATCGTCGCGCCATTCGAGGTCGCCCGGCGTCCGATGAAATAGATCAGGCTGCCCTCGACGCCGGCGACCGCGGGCATCGCTCGCCTCGCCCCGTCCGATCCTGCCGATATAGCTCTGGCATTCGAGCGCGCTCGCCCGCTCGAGCGCCTTGCCGACGTCGTCAACCCGCAGCGCCAGGGCGCAGACCGAAGGACCATGCAGCAGCGTAGAAGGAATGCGCGAAACCCTCGCGCTCGCGGTTGACGACGAGGTTGATCGCGCCCTGCGAATAAAGTTCGACGTCCTTCGAGCGGTGACGGCCGACGCGATGAAAGCCGAGCCCTTCGATCAACGCGACGAGCGCATTGGCGTCGGCGTCGCTGGCGGCGAACTCGACGAATTCCACCCGCTCGACCACGGGCGCGGGCGGCAGCGCCGGCAAATCGGCGAGTGGCGCTTCGCCGCGCGCGGCGCGCCTTTCGGAAAGCGCTTCGCCTGCCGCGCGCAGCGAACGCATGCCGTCGACGGCGATCGCCGCCGGCCGAGGCGCCGCGAAACTGATCGTTGAAGATTTCGAGCGAGAGCGGACCGCGATAGCCGGCGCGCGTGACGGCGTCGAGATAATCGACGATCGGATAGTCGCCCTGGCCGGGATAGCAGCGATAGTGGCGGCTGAGCGACAGGGGGTCCATCACGCAGCGCCGGCGCGTCGGCGACCTGGACCAGCGCGATCCGGTCGGCCGGAAGGGCGGCGATCGGCTCGATCGGATTGCCGCGCACGCAGATGTGGAAGCTGTCGAGCACGATGCCGAGGTTGGCACGATCGGCGGTGCGGACGATGTCCCACGCCGCGGTCCAGTCCTTGACATGACGGCCCCAGGCGAGCGCCTCGTAGCCGAGCCGCATGCCGCGCCGCCGGGCAAGATCGGCGAGCTCGGCGAGATCCGCGGCGGCGCGGGAGGGATCGTCGATGGCCTCGGGCGAGACGTTGGAGCACAGGCAGAGCAGCCGCGCGCCGAGTTCGTCCATGAGTTCGAGCTTGCGCGCCGCGCGCTCGAAATTGCGCGCGCGGATCGGGTCGGGCATCGCCTCGAAGTCGCGCAGCGGCTGCAGCGCGACGATTTCGAGGCCGAGATCGTCGGCCATCCGTCGCGCGTCGCGCGGCTTGCCGCTGAAAAAGGTCAGATCGTTCTCGAAGAGCTCGACGGCGCGAAAGCCTGCCTTGGCCGCCGCCGCCAGCTTGCCCTCCAGCGCTCCGCCCATGCAGACGGTCGCGATCGACCATCTGAGCATCGAAAAAATCTCCTATATTTTCGTTCCTATATGCGATTGATAAGAGTTCTTGCAATATGAAATAATCCTCCAACCGCAAAAAGCGGAATCGAGCGCGAAAACCAATGGACGATCGCACGGCGAAGCCGGCCGCCCCGCCGACTCTGACCGAGGCGCTGCACGAGAGGCTGCGCCAGGACATTATTCTGGGCGTGCTGCCTCCCTCCGCCAAGCTCAAGCTTGAGAAGCTGAGCAAGGCCTATGACGTGAGCGTCAACACCCTGCGGGAAACCTTGGCGCGTCTCGCCGCGGACGGCCTCGTGGTCGCCGAAGGGCAGAAGGGATTTGCCGTCCTGCCGGTGTCCGACGAGGACCTGCGCGACATCACGGAGATGCGGCAATTGCTCGAATGTCACGCGCTGAAGCAGTCGATCGCCGCCGCCGATCTCGACTGGGAAGCGCGTGTTGTCGGCGCCTATCACAAGCTGTCGAAGGTCGAAGCGCTGGTCGAGGCCGAGCCGGACCGATATGGCGAACCGTGGGAGCGCGCCAACCAGGAGTTCCACGAGGCGCTCGTCTCCAACTGCGGCTCGCGCTGGCTGCGCCTCTATTTGCGCACGATGTACGATCACAGCCGGCGCTATCGCATGCTGTCGCTGAAGACCAGGCCCTTTCCGCGCTCGCAATCCGCCGACGAGCACCGGCGGATTCTCGACGCGGCAATCAAGCGCGACGCGGAACGCGCCTGCCGCCTGCTCGCCGAGCACATCCTGAAGGCGGCGCGGCTCGGCGCCCCGGGCCTGGAGCCTGGCCTGAAGCCCGGGTCGGAGCGGGGCCATTTGACACTAGCGGATGGAGTTCGATGCTCGGCGCCCGGCGCGGTCAGCCGCCGGTCGGGGGGAGTTCGACACGATCCTCGTACGGCTATCCTTTGACGGCGCCGAACGACAGGCCGCGTGCCAGGTACCGCTGCACGAAGAGATAGAATATCACCGGCGGAATGATGCCGATCAGCGTGTTGACCGCGGCCGTGTTGAAGTCGACGCCCCGCGTCGAACGCGAAGCTAGAACGAGAGCGGAGAAGGGGGTGGCCGCCTGGGAGGTCAACGCCGAAGCAAAGAGCGCCTCGTTCCAGGTGAAGGCGAAGACCAGAACCGACGACACGACGAGCCCGTCGAGCGACAGCGGCAGCGCGATCATCCAGAAGATCTGCCAGGGCGTGGCCCCCTCGACCTTGGCGGCGTCCTCGATCTCGGTGCTCACGTCGCGGAAGATGTCGCGCATGATCACGACGACGAAAGCGAGATTGAAGGTCGAGTAGCAGAAGATCAGGCCCTGCCACGTGTCGATCAGGCGCAGATAGACGAGCAGGAGGTAGAACGGCACCAGGACGACCGCAGGAGGCAGCACGCGCTGCGACAGGAACCAGAGCGCGATGTCGTTCGAGCGGATCGGAAATTCATAGCGGGCTAGGCTGTAGGCCGCCGGGACGCCGAGGACGAGCGAGAAAATCGTCGTCCCGGCGCTGATGACGCAGCTGTTAATGAACGCGTTTTCGGTTTGCGGATCGGCCAGCACCTCGCGCCATGAATTGAGCGTCGGTTGGAACTGCAGGAAAGGGATGAATGCGCCGAGCTGGAAAGTCTCCGTCAGCGTCTTCACCGAATTGACCGCGGCCCACAGGAACGGGACAATGGTGAAAACGGCCGCGGCGACCAGCAAGACGTAGATGAGGAAACGGGACCAGAAACCGGCGCGGGTCCAAAGGATGTTGATCATTGCTGGCTCGCCTTACGTCAGGCTCTTGCGCATCTGCTTGAAGAACACGCCGATCACCGCCGACGCCAGGATGAGGTAGACGATACCCATCGCCGAGCCCTTGCCGAAATCGAAGAACTGAATGGTGGTCAGATAGTCCATGGCGCTGAAGGTCTCGGTGCTGGTGCCGGGGCCGCCGGAGGTCAGCGCGAACGGTATCGCGAAGACCTTCAGACACTCGACTGTTCGCAGGAGCACCGCGATCGTGATTACCGGCCAGGCCAGCGGAATGGCGAGATGCCACATCACCTGCCAATGGCTCTTCGCGTCGAGAACCGCGGCGTCGTAAAGGTCGCCTGGGATGCCCGCCAATCCGGCGAGCACGATGATGAAGATGAACGACGTCCATCGCCAGACGTCAAGAAGAATGGCGCCGGCGATGCCGCCGTAGTCCGTCGACATCCAGGGCACGTGGACGCCGAGCACGGCGAGCGGCACGGCGATCAGCCCTCCCTGATCGGTGAAGAAGGTGACCCCGAGATAGCCGATCGCCACTTCAAGGGTGAATAAGGGCGACCCGATAATCGTGCGGAACGCACGCGTGCCGGGAGTGCCGAGATTGACCAGCCACGCCGCGAGAAAGCCGAGG
This sequence comes from uncultured Acidimicrobiaceae bacterium, assembly GCA_963781305.1. Lineage (GTDB taxonomy): Bacteria > Actinomycetota > Acidimicrobiia > Acidimicrobiales > RAAP-2 > DASXMT01. The sequence continues at coordinate 73,956 of CAWAFL010000001.1, read as the reverse complement.
ACCAATTCAATTGGAACGGCCACCACGACGAAGATCACGGTGACCATAATGGCGTGCCAGAATCGCGCGGATGTCACGACATCGACATAATTCGCGAAGCCGACGTATCCGGTGATCCCCTCGCCCAGCACATAGGACGCGAAGCTGTAGCGGAACACCGAAATCAGCGGCAGAAATGTGAACGCAATGACCCAGAACACGGCGGGAAGAAGCAGGACGTATTTGAAGCTGGCGCCACGTTCCAGGCGCCGGATTCGAAGCGCGGCCAAATCCGTCCCTCCCGATCAGCCGGCGATCGAATACGAGCCCCGCGGCGGGCCCCGCCGCGGGGCTCGGTCGTCGCCTTAAGCGAACGACGCCTTGTAAAGCGCCTTCTGCTTGTCGCGGCCGTAACGATCGGTAATCTTCTCCCACGACGCCGCGGTGGCGTCGAGCGCCGCCTTCGGCTGCATCTGGCCGCCGAGCACCGCCGAGACGTTGACGTCGAGATCGTGCCAGTACTCGGCCGTGCCGGGTATGCGCAAATATTCCTGCTGAACCGGCGCGGACAGCACGGCGTAGTAAGCCTTGAGATACTCGACGACGTCGTCCTGGTTCCAGGGAGGGTTGGCGCCCGTCCAGTCGCTGATTTTTCCGGTGCCGACTGGCGGGAAGTATTCGAACTTCATGCCGGGCTGAACGCCGGTCCAGCCGGTCGTGCAGTTGAACAGCGCGTTCTTCTTGTTCGCCATGAACGCCAGAAAATCGTAGGTCGCCTCCTGTTTCTTCGACAGACGCGAGATCACGCAGTGCCAGGTTCCACCGTTCGTGTTGCCGACCTGATTGAGGTCGTATTTCTTCCATTCTCCGGTAATCGGATTGAACGCCTCGGTGGTTCCCGGCAACGGCGCCGCGCCGATCTTTCCCTGCACCTTCGAGGTCTTCGGATCCTGGGCCAGCGTCGGCAGGTCGCCCCAGGTCGGCTCGGTCGCGCACTGCCCGTCGAGGAACAGGTTCCAGCCCTGGCCGAGCGTCCAGGCGATCTCCTCCCTGGGGCCGTTGGCGAGAAACTTCACATAGTCCTCGAGAGCTCGCAGATGGCCTTCCGAGTTGATCAGCGGCTTCATCGTTTCCGGGTTGAAGAAGTAATACTTATTGTCGGGGGAGATGACAAAGGGAGCCGACAGCGTCAGGAAGTGGAAGAATCCCTGCTCGTTTACCTTCGCGTGAAGCGCAATGCCCCAGTCGTTCTGACCGCTCCCATTCCAGTCCCATCCGGTGAAGAAGTCCGCGACGTCATGATACTCCTTGGTCGTCTTCGGCGGCATGGGAAGGTCGTAATTGTACTTCGCCTTGAACTTGTCCTGATTTTCCTTCTTGGAAAATGCGTCCTTGCGATAGTAGAGCGCTTGCGCGTCGCCGTCGAACAGGACGCCATACACTTTCTCGTTCCACGAGTAGAGTTTGCGCATGGAGGGTATCCACTGATCGGGATCCCAGTAAGAATACTTTGGATCGCTGATGAATTTCTCAACGGGAACAATATACGGATCCTTAGGGACAAAGAAGTCGCCGTAATACCAGCATCCTGTCATGTAGGTGTCGTATCTGCCGAGTCCGCTGCTGAGATCGGAGAAGATCTGTGTGTGCAATGTCTCGATCGGCACCTCGGCGACATTTATCTTGCCTCCGGTCGCTTCTTCCCAGTGTGGGACATGATATTTGAGACCGTCGCCGACAGTCGCCTTCAGAACCATCACATTTATGGTGGTCCCTTTGTAGGGCTTGGTCTTGAGGAACGCCACGCGTTCGGGCGTAATCGGCGATTTATAGGGCGACTCGGGAGCCGAGTTGATCAAGTTTGCGGCCCGCGATGACCGGGTCATCTTCGCCAGAACCGCCGCGGATAGACCGAGTTGAGCACCGCGGATGATGAACTGGCGACGGTTGATCTGCCCGCGCACATAGTCGCGCACGACCTCGCCAAACTTGTCGTCGTCATAACGATTGGCCATCCTTTCCTCCTCTGCAGGGTACGCCGGCGTGGACGAACGCTGACGACCACATTTTTTTGAGCCATTTTTTTGGTGAACCGCCTGAGATTTCAACGGCCGAACCTTGATCGGCTCGTCGAGCGGCGATGCTGGAGAAGTTTGGAGGCGCAAACCCCCTTTCAGCAGAACAGCTAGCATGTCAGCCTATACGCGCATGTACGATGGGTCAATGTGTTCTTTCGACGCGGGCGCAATGTTGTTTGCCACGTGGACAGCCCAATGCGTACCGTGCATCAATCTGAAAAAAGGAGGGGACGCCGACGGCGATCGGCCGTGCGGAAGTCCTTCCGTGGAGAGTTTGGATGGCAAAGGTTGAACTCCGTCACGTTTGGAAGCGCTTCGGAGATCTCATTGCGGTCGAGGACTTCTCCCTCGATGCCGCGGATGGCGAATTCATCGTCTTTGTAGGTCCGTCGGGCTGCGGCAAGACCACGACCATGCGCATCATCGCCGGCCTCGAGGTCGCCTCCGACGGGCAGGTCGAGTTCGACGGCAAGAACGTGACCGACGAGCTGCCGCACGATCGGGACGTGGCGATGGTCTTCCAGAACTACGCGCTCTTTCCGCATCTCAACGTGTTCTCGAATATGGCGTTCGGCATGCGTCTCAGAAAGGTTCCGAAGGCCGAGATCGAGGACCGCGTGCGCAGGACCGCGCGGCTACTCGGCATCGAGGACGTGCTGCAGCGGCGGCCGATAGAATTGTCGGGCGGCCAGCGGCAGCGCGTGGCGCTCGGCCGCGCGATCGTGCGGGAGCCGCGCGTCTTTTTGATGGACGAGCCATTATCCAATCTCGACGCGGCCCTACGCATGGAGATGCGCGCCGAAATCATCAAGCTGCAGGAGCGGCTCGGTGTGACGACCTTCTACGTGACGCATGACCAGGTCGAGGCGCTGAGCATGGGCGACCGCATAGTCGTGATGCGCAACGGCCGGATCCAGCAGATCGGAAGCCCGACCGAGCTCTACGAACAGCCGAAGAACACTTATGTCGCGAGCTTCATCGGCAGCCCGCCGATGAACTTTCTCGAGGGACGCGTCGAGGGCAACCGAATCGTCCTGCCCGCGGAGCAGACGACGCTTGCGATAAACGGCGGCGTGCGGCAGGCGCTCGCCGGCGTTTCCACGCTGGAGATCACGGTCGGCGTACGGCCGGAGCACCTCGTCCTTTCCGACCAGCCGGCCGGTGCCGACGCCTTCAGCATCGCGGGCGCCGTGGATACGGTCGAGCCTCTCGGCCACACGACGCTCGTGCGTGCGAAGATGGCATCCGGTCGCCATCTCAGCGTCCTGCTCGCGGGCAAGGTTCGGCTCAAGGAAGGCCAGACCGTCCACGCGACGTTCGCCCCCAGTCACGTCTATCTGTTCGATCGCAAGAGCGAGCAATCCCTCTTCGGCATCAGTGAATAGGCGCGAGCGAAGACAGAGGGCCTCTTTCGGTCGTGGACAGTTCGGTGGAGATGCGAAATGCCCGCCTCTCCGCCCATTTGCGACGTGCCCGCGCGGGCAGCAAGCGTCGGGTTTTGACCCTGGCTGTGGGGAGGCAGGCGCGGGGCTAGTCCGTCAGATCCGCGCCTGGCCTCGGCGTGGCCCAACCTTCACCATTCCGATCAGGGAGCCCCGACCGTGACCTCCAGCTCGTCGTAGCGCATGAACTTGTAGAAGACGACCGAACCGACCCAGCTCAGCACGAAAATGCCGATAATGACGTAGCCGAGCACGCCGAAGTTATCGTTGATGGCGCCGATCGCGCCCCAAAAGCCGCCGCCGTCGGTAAGGCCGAGTTGGTCGCCGATGAGGTTGAGCGTTTCGAGGCCGCCGATGAGCACGGCGACGACGACAGAAACCGCCGTGATGGTCATGTTGTAATAGAGCTTGCGGATCGGCTTCATGAAGGCCCAGCCGTAGGCGCCCAGCATCAGCACGCCGTCGGTCGTGTCGACCAGCGACATGCCGGCCGTGAACAGCGCCGGGAACACCATGATCGAGCTGAACGACATGCCGTTGGCGGCCTGCGCGGAGGAAATGCCGAACAGCGCGACTTCCGTCGCCGTGTCGAAGCCCAGCCCGAACAGGAAGCCGATCGGCAGCATATGCCAGCTCTTGGTGACGAGCCGGAACAGCGGGCGGAAGATGCGCGAGAGGAATCCGCGGCTTGTTGAGCAGGATGTCGAAATCGTCCTCGGCGAACGGCTCGCCGCGCTTCACCGCCTGAAAGGTGCGGTAGACCGAGATCAGCACCAGAATGTTGATGGCGGCGATGGCGAACAGGAACAGCGCCGAGGCGCTCGTGCCGATGATGCCGCCGACCGCCTTCATCGAGTCGAAGCGCGACGTGAGCGCCGACGCGGCGAACGCGACGCCGACCGACAGGAGGACCACGACGGCCGAGTGGCCGAGCGAGAAGAAGAAGCCGACGCCGACCGGCCGCTGGCCTTGCTGCATCAGCTTGCGCGTGACGTTGTCGATCGCGGCGATATGATCGGCGTCGACCGCGTGGCGCAGGCCGAACGTATAGGCGAGCAGCGCCGTTCCGAGCAGGACCGGCTGGTCGCGGAGGGCGACGAGCGCCCAGAGCCAGATGAGAATATTGCCGCCGATCAGAACGGCGTAGATGGCGATCAACCGGCGGCGCAGATCAGCGCCGCCCTCATTCAGGACATTTGAGACAATTCCAGGCATGACACCCTCGCATGCTGTTGGGGGAAAACAGCACGATCGCGGGTGATGCCGCCAAAGAGACAAACCATCGGTCACCTCGCCCGAGATCGGCTGCACGAGCGATGGCAGGTCTCCTGGCTCGCGGGTCAACGACGGACGCCGACCTTCCCGGTTTCCCAGTGATCATGAAGTGGCGTCGTCTCACCGCTTACAGTTGCGGGGGCAGCCACGGCTTCGGCCTCTCGGCCTGCACCGTGTTCCCTTTTGATCCCCGAAGGGAACCATCGCAACAGACGCTAGACCAGTCGCGACCGATCGCCAAGCGATGTTTTGGGCGCCTCAGAGCTGACCGGTTCGCGGCCCGCGCCAGCCGCGCTTGACGCTTCGCCTGTCCGGTCCCACCATCGGCGTCATGAAAGCGAGCCCGCGGAAATTCGAGATCACCGCCGACCTGCTGCTGCGGGCCTATTCGATCGGCCTCTTTCCGATGGCCGAGAGCCGCGAGGCGAAGGAACTCTTCTGGGTCGAGCCGGACGAGCGCGGCGTCTTTCCGCTCGATGGCCTGATCGTCTCGAGAGCCTCGCCAAGACGGTGCGCTCCGACCGTTTCGACGTCGCCGCCGACCGCGACTTCGCCGACGTGATGCGCGCCTGCGCGAGCGCGCGAAAAGACCTGGATCAACGCCGAGATCCTGCGCCTCTATCGGCGAGCTGTTCGACGCGCGGCCACGCCCATTCGATCGAGGTCTACGAGGACGGCGAGCTCGTCGGCGGCCTCTATGGCGTCAGCCTCGGCGCCGCCTTCTTCGGCGAGAGCATGTTCCACCGCGCCCGCGACGCCTCCAAGGTCGCGCTCGTCCATCTGGTCGCGCGCCTGCGGCTCGGCGGCTTTCGCCTGCTCGACACGCAGTTCCTCACCGACGCATCTGGCGAGCCTCGGGCGCGATCGAGATCCGCCGCGAGGCCTATCCGCCGGCGCCTCGCGCCGGCGCTCGACAGCGACGGCGGATTTCGCGCGCCTGGCCGCCGGGCAGCGCGATGTCCGGCGCGCGAGGCGCTGCGACTTGCGCGCCAGAATGACGGCACGGAACGTTGCGATCCGCTGACGGAGGTTCGTTGCTCGCGACGGGTCGAAGAGGATCGGCATGGCGGCGGTGGAGCGTTTGACGAAATGGGGCCTGGCGGCGGACGCGCGCGCGCGCGCTCTATCGCCAAGGTGGCGCGCTGGCTCGAGCAGACGCCGCCCGACCTGCTCGCCGCGCGCCGCGCGCAGGCCGAATACATGTTCCGCCGCATCGGCATCACCTTTGGCGTCTATGGCGACAAGGACGCGGCCGAGCGGCTGATCCCGTTCGACATCGTGCCGCGCCTGCATCTCGCGCGCCGAATGGACGCGGCTCGAGGCCGGGCCTCACCCAGCGCGTCACCGCGCTCAACCTGTTCCTCAAGGACGTCTATGGCCCGCGCGCGATCCTGAAGGAGAACGATCGTCCCGCCGGAACTGATCCTGCGCAATCCCTACTACCGGCCGGAAATGATCGGCCGCCGCGCCCCGCACGACGTCTGGGTGCATATCGCCGGCATCGACATCGTGCGGGTCGACGACGACGATTTCTACGTGCTCGAGGACAACGCCCGCACGCCCTCCGGCGTCTCCTACATGCTGGAGAACCGCGAAGTGACGATGCGGCTGATGCCGGACCTGTTCGCCGCGCCACCGCGTCGCGCCGGTCGACGACTATCCCGACGAGCTGCTGCGCCTGCCTGCGCTCGGTCGCGCCGCGGCCGGACGGCGGCGAGGCGACGATCGTGCTGCTGACGCCGGGCGCCGTTCAACTCCGCCTATTACGAACACTCGTTCCTCGCCGACAAGCTCGGCGTCGAACTGGTCGAGGGGCGCGACCTGTTCGTCGACGACGACGTCGTCTTCATGCGCACGACGCTGGGCCCGCAGCGGGTCGACGTCATCTACCGCCGCGTCGACGACGATTTCCTCGATCCGCTGGTGTTCAATCCGCGATTCGGTGCTCGGCGTGCCCGGGCCTGATCGGCGCCTATTTGGCGGGCAATGTGACGCATCGCCAATGCAGTCGGCACCGGCGTCGCCGACGACAAGGCGATCTACAGCTACGTCCCCGACCTGATCCGCTTCTATCTCGGCGAGGAGCCGCTGCTCAAGAACGTGCCGACCTACCGCTGCCGCGAGCCCGACGCGCTCAACTACGTGCTCGAGCGGCTCGATCGAGCTGGTGGTCAAGGAGGTCAACGGCTCCGGCGGCTACGGCATGCTGGTCGGCCCGCACGCGACCGCCGCGCAGCGCGAGCTGTTCGCCGCCAAGCTCAAGGCCGATCCCGCCAATTACATCGCCCAGCCGACGCTGGCGCTGTCGACCTGTCCCGGCCTCGTTCGAGAGCGGCGTTTCGCCGCGCCACGTCGATCTCCGGCCGTTCGTGCTGTCCGGCGCCGACGGCGTGCGCATCGTGCCCGGCGGCCTGACCCGCGTCGCGCTGACCGAGGGCTCGCTGGTGGTCAATTCGAGCCAGGGCGGCGGCACCAAGGACACCTGGATCGTCGACGACGACGGACGGCGAGGCCTGAGCCATGCTCGCGCGCACCGCCGACAATCTGTTCTGGCTCGCCCGCTCGATGGAGCGCGCCGATTTCATCGCCCGCACCATCGAGGCGACGCTGCGGCTCGAATATCTGCCGAAGTCAGCGGCGCCGACGACCCCGCGGCGAATGGGAAGGCGCGCTCAACGCGGCCGGCGCCCACGAGGCTTCATCGAAGCCGCACGGCGAGCTCGACGAGGCGGGCGCGGTCGACTTCCTGACCTTCGACCGCGACGAACCCGTCCTCGATCTGCAATTGCCTGGAGAACGCGCGCGCCAACGGCCGGGCGGTGCGCACCGCGCTGACCGCCGAGACCTGGACCGCGATCAACGACGCCTGGCTCGAACTCAAGCGCTTCGAGGCGACGCGGCGCGCCGGCGCGGACGCTCGACCGCGACGGCGCTGACCCGCTTCCTCGACTACGTGAAGAAGGCCTCGCTCGATTTCGACGGCTCCTGCTACCGCACGATGCTGCGCAACGACGCCTACTGGTTCAACCGCCTCGGCCTTTTCTCGAGCGCGCCGACAACACGGCGCGCCTGCTCGACGTCAAATATCATCTGCTGCTGCCGCTCGACCGAGCAGGTCGGCGGCTCGCTCGACTATTTCCAGTGGGTGGCGATCCTGCGCGCCGTCTCGGCGGCGACCGCCTACCACTGGGTCTATCGCGACCGGGTCAAGCCCTGGCTGATCGCCGATCTGCTTGATCCTCAAGCCGGCGATGCCGCGCTCGCTGATCTCCTGCTACGAGAGCATCGACCGGGCGCTCGATTCGCTGGCGCGCGACGACGGGCGCAGCGGCGTGGCGCAGCGTCAGGCGCGCGCGATGCATGCCAGGCTCGAGCGCGCGAGCATGACGCAGATCTTCCAGGGCGGCCTGCACGAATTCATCACCGACTTCATCGAGGACAACGCGCGCCTGTCGACCACGATCTCCGAGCAATATCTGTTCATCTGAAGATGCTGGGCGGGGCCAAGCCCGATGCGGATCCGGATTTCGCACGAGATACACGCATCGCTTTCGCGCCGCCGGCGCGCATGCTGATCCAGAATCTGCGGCTGACGCCCGCGCAGCTTCGACAGCCAATATGTGCTCGCGCTGGCGCATCGGCGTCGACGTCGACGCGCGCTGCGCCAGAGCGAGGACGCGCTCGGCAATGTCGTCTCACTCCTTCTCGCATCACGGCGGCCGATCGAGCGCCTGACCGTCACCGCCGTCGGCGAGGTCGAGACGACCGACGCGGTCGGCGTGGTGCGCGGCACGGTCGAGCCGCTGCCGGCGGAGATGTACCTGCGCGAGAGCCCGCTGGCGCAGGCCAACGGCGCGCTGCGCGAATTCGCGCGGAAGCGAGCGGCCGGCGCCGCCGATCCGCTCGACGCGCTGCATCGGCTGATGGGCGGCGTGCACCGCGTCATGGCCTTCGATCCGCTCGGGCCGGACGACGCCGGAGACGGCCGTCGAAGCTTTCGCGCTGCAGGCGCGGCCGGGCGCGCGATTTCGCCCATGTCTTCATCGCCTGCGCGCGCTTTCTCGGCCTGCCGGCGCGCTTCGTCAGCGGCTATCGCGCCGCTGACGAGGACGGCGCCGAGCCCGGCGCCGCACGCCTGGGCCGAAGCCTACGCGCCGGCGCTCGGCTGGGTCGCCTTCGATCGCGACGATCCCGACTCTGCGCCGACGAGCGCTATGTGCGCGTCGCCGTCGGCTTCGACGCCCGCGACGGCGCCTTCGTCCGCAGCGCCCACGGGAGCGGTGAGGATGTCGTCGAGACGGCGATCCGGGTCGAGCAGGCGGGGATGCAGACCCAGGCGTGATGCAGGGGCGCGGCTTGCAGCCGCGGATTGAGGGGTTCGCAATGGCTTGCGGGCGCCGTTTCCTACGCGCTGCAGAGTCCCGGGCACCCGGGGCTGTCGTCATGGCCGTCGGAATCTGCCCCCGTTACGCCATTTCCAGCCACCCCGCGCCAGCCGTCCTTCCATTTCTTTCAGGAAGCTGCCAAAAAACTTCGATTTGCTGCCAACGGCTTGCGAAAGGCCTTCCATTTCCTGCAAAAAATTGCAATTCCTTACCCGGATTTAGGACTTATCAAAGGCTTACGGGCGAATGGCAGGGAAAAATTGGCGATGAGGCCGTTCGTCGCTATTTAGCGGACCCGACGACCCCTATCTTGGGTTCGGATTTCCTTAGCGTCCAAGCCCTTGCGCTTCAATCGAGCCCTCGCGACGATTGGCCGGGGCAGATTCCATGGACCGGACAAGCGGCGCTCTCCGTTGCGGCAGCGAGAACAAACGTAGAACACAATGCCAAGCTTGGCAAGAAAATGTTGATCGGCCTCGGCGCGCGAACCCGGTACGTCCGTTGCCGTGGCTGGCTCAGTCGCGGCCGCGGTCTACGGCAGCGCTGTTAGCAAGACTAATCCGGCATGCCGGCGACTTGCAGGTCGTCGATGTAGGCGGCTTTCAGCTCGGCTTTGAGCGGCCAGTTCGCCTCGAGCGCGATCGAATCGCGCGGTTTGGCCTCGAGCCACTTCTGCATCGTCGCCTGCGCCTCCGGCAGGCGGCCGAGCCGAACATAGATCGTGGCGAGTTGCTGCGCGTAGCCGGGCAGCGCCGGATCGCTTTTCTCCAGGGCGTCGAGCGCGTCCTGGTGCCGTCCCATCAGGTAGTAGGCCCAGGCAAGATTTTGATAGCCGTAGGGGGCGAGGCGTCCGCGCGCCGCGGTCGCCGACCACGCCGCCGCCTGCTCCAGCTTGCCGGCATTGGCGACGTAAAAGGACAGTTCCGCGCGTGACCGGATGTCGTAGGGCGCAAGCTGGACAGCGAGCTCCGCCTCGCGGATCGATCTGGCGAAATCGTGTTCGCGCCATTGGTAGAGCGCCGCCATCAGCCAGTGGCCGTGAAAGTTTGTGAGCGTCGATGCATCCGGCGTCTGCATCGCTTGCCGAGCGAGCGACCACGCCCGCTCGATGTCTCCCCGGGGATCGGAGCTGCAGTAGAACTCGACCGCATTGGCGTAGGTGAACGCCAGCTCCACCCGCAGCAGGGCCGACCGAGGATGCCGGTTCAGACCCTCTTCGAAGATCTCGCGGGCCTTCATGTCGTCTTCGCACGTCGGACGATAAGCGTATGAAGAGCCGCGCAGATAGTAGTCGTATTCGCCGAGCGACTGGGCGGCCCTTTGCCACGCTCGTCTTTCTTCCTCGCCGCGCAGCGAGCCTTGCAGCCCGGCGACCGCATCAGCGATACGCATCGCGACCGCCTCTTGCGCCGCGACGACGTTCGCGCCGTCGTGGGTGAAATGGTCGGCCCAAACGTTGACGCCGGTCCTCGCGTCGGTCAGCTGGGCCGTCACCCGGACCTCGTCCGGGCTCTCCAGGACCCCGCCGCGCAACACGAAATCGGCGGCCGGAGAGCCGGCGTCGGGCAGTTTCTCCGACAGCACGCGGATGCCGGGGAAGGTGGACAGAAGGGTCCGCAGGTCCTCGCCGACCGCCCGGCCGAAATTGTCGCGCTCCGCCGTTCGTCCGAGGTCGTCGAATGGCAGGACGGCGACGAGCGGCTCGTGCAAGGCGGCCCGGTCGGCTGGCCTGAGGAGCCAATCGGCGCCGAATGCCGCCAAGGCGCCGATCGCAAGGCCGGCCATGGCCAAGAGCCAAGGGCGGTTGGGCACGAGTTCCGCTGATCGAAACTGGCAGCTTCGATGGCGGAAACCAGCGCCGGCCGGGGTCCTGGCGCGGCGGCGGTTCGCTTAAGCGCGAGCCTGGCGCGGCGGCCGTCCTCTCAACGGGTCCACCGTCGAACCGGTATCCTTCGCCGGGCACGGTGACGATCAGACGGGGTTGCTTCGGGTTAGGCTCGACCTTGTGGCGCAGGCGGCTCACGAGCACGTCGACGCTTCGGTCGTAGGGCTCCATTCGCCGGTTGGAGACCGCGTTCAGGAGCATGTCGCGGCTCAACACGCGACCCGGCCGCTGGATGAAGACCCGCAGGAGCGCGAACTCGGCGCGGGTGAGCGCAATGGGCTCGCCGGACTCCCATTTCAGTGTGCAGGCGTCGAGATCAAGCGCCATATTCGAGAATTGCACGGCGCCGCCCTGTTTATCGACCTCTGGCGATCCGACGCCTGTTTGGGACGCAGTCTCGTCCTGCATTGAAGCTCCAAAACGCCCGCCGAGCACGTGACCGTGTTTTTTTACACACAGATTACACCCGCATCAATTCCCGGAAACACGGCATTTGCAGTGTCGGCCCAACTTGCCGCGCCGTCGCCGCGGTTCATTGCGGTGAACAGGCGATGGGAATGCGCGTCGTGCGGCCGTCTTTTGCACCGACCCTCCGCGAGGGAGCGGCCTGCCCAAGGCCGGCCGACAAGTCTCTCGTGCGGCGACGCTGAAAGCAAGGGCGCGGGTGACGTCGCGATCGCGAACCCATCAGACATCCATCACCGAAACGAGATTTTTTCGCGGCCCCACCCGAGCGCTCGGCCGGTCGCGAATTTCGCAGGGAGCATCAGATGAGACCCCTATCACTCGCAATCGAAGCGTTGCAGGCGCGTTTTTCCGGAGACCTGGTCGGGCCAAGGGACGCCGGCTACGACTCCGCGCGCCGCGTCTGGAACGGAACAGTCGATCGTCGGCCGTTGCTGATCGCTTATTGCACGAATGTCGATGACGTCATCCGCAGCGTCGCTTTCGCTCGGGAGACCGGCGTCGCGACCGCCGTCAGGAGCGGACGGCACAGCATCGCTGGACTTTGCGTGGCCGATGACGCGCTGGTGATCGATCTCTCGCGCATGAACAAAGTGACCGTCGATCCGATCGCGCGGACTGCGCGAGCGGAGGGCGGCGCACTGCTTCGCGACCTGGATGCGGCGACGCAGGCCCACGGCCTTGCGACCACTACAGGGGTGAACAGCGACACTGGGCTGATCGGTCTCACTCTCGGTGGGGGGATCGGACGATTGGGACGCAAGCATGGCTTGAGTTGCGACAACATGATCACGGCCGAGATCGTTACGGCCGGAGGACAATTGCTGAGCGCGTCCGAGGCTGAAAATGCGGAACTCTTCTGGGGTTTGCGCGGCGGCGGCGGGAATTTCGGGATCGTGACCTCGGCCACCTATAGGCTGCACAGGGTCGGCCCAACGGTGCTAGCGGGTTTGCTCGTTTACGATTGGGAGCGTGCGCGAGATGCACTGCGCCGCTTCGCCGAGGTGTCCGCAGAGGCTCCGGATGAGCTATGCCTGGACGGCGCCCTCCATACGCTGCCAGATGGAGGACGCGGCTTTTCGATATCGGCTTTCTACGCAGGCGAGATCGCCGACGGGGAGCGCGCGCTGCGCCGCCTGCGCGACAAGACGCCAGCAATCGCCGATTGCCTCGGCCCTGCTCGCTATGTCCAAGTGCAGAAGGGCGGCGACGATATCTTCGCCCACGGTTGCCGCTATCACTTGAAGGCGCAGCTCTTAGACGAAATCTCCGATGAAACGATCGACACGCTGATCGAGCAGTTTCCCTCCGTTCCCTCGCAGAGGTCGTTGTTCGTGTTCCAGCAGCTGGGCGGCGCCATCGCCCGCATCCCGGCCGCAGCCACCGCCTACGCAAACCGGACGGCGGCCTATGACGCCTTTGCGGTTTCGATCTGGACGGAGCCGGCAAGGGACGCGGCGAACGTCTTCTGGACGAGAGAAGTCTACGAGTTGCTGCGGCCGTTTGCGACGGGCGGCGTCTATGTCAACAACCTGGGCGACGAGGGCTTCATCCGCGTTCGAGCGGCCTACGGACAGAACTACGACCGCCTCGTCTCGCTGAAGCGGCGGTACGATCCCGACAACCTCTTCCGCTCGAACCAGAATATCGCGATTGGCGACGATTGGTCGCGTCCGCGGGGCGGATCGGCGAGGCGAACTCGCGACGAGTTCGTTGAGCGACTGGAGAATGGCAGTGTTCAGTTGGCGTCGAGCATCCCGCGCCGATCGCGGTGAGCGCGCCTCGGCGTTCGGGCCGCGAGACTTCTGACGACGTCCGGCCGACGCGACGGGAAGCCGACGCGTGGCGGCGATCGTGCTAACGTGGTCCCCGTGCAGGCAGCGAAGGACCCAACGAAGCATGCTCGAAAAGTTTCAGCGCTATCCGCTCACCTTCGGGCCGACGCCGATCGAGAAGCTGTCGCGGCTCACCGCGCATCTCGGCGGCGAGGTCGAACTCTTCGCCAAGCGGGAAGACTGCAATTCGGGGCTGGCGTTTGGCGGCAACAAGCTGCGCAAGCTCGAATACATCATTCCCGACGCCATTGCCTCGAACGCCGACACGCTGGTCTCGATCGGCGGCGTGCAGTCGAACCATACGCGACAGGTTGCGGCGGTCGCCGCCAAGATCGGCATGAAGTGCCGGCTGGTGCAGGAGGGCTGGGTTCCGCACGAGGATGCGGTCTACGATCGGGTCGGCAACATCCAGCTCAGCCGTATCCTCGGCGCGGACGTGCGCCTGGTCGAGGACGGCTTCGACATCGGCATCCGCCGAAGCTGGGAGGAGGCGATCAGGGACGTCGAAGGCCAAGGGCGGCAAGCCCTACGCCATTCCGGCCGGCGCCTCGGTGCACAAATACGGCGGGCTCGGCTATGTCGGGTTCGCCGAGGAGGTGCGGGCGCAGGAAAAAGCGCGGCGGGTTTCGCGTTCGACTATATCGTCGTCTGCACAGTCACCGGCTCGACCCATGCCGGCATGGCGGTCGGCTTCGCCAAGGACGGCAGGCGCGCAAAGTCATCGGCATCGACGCGTCGTTCACGCCCGCGCAGACCAAAGCCCAGGTGCTCGACATCGCGCAGAAGACCGCGGCGCTGGTCGAGCTCGGCAAGGCAATCGCCGAAGACGACATCGTGCTGATCGAGGACTACGCCTATCCGGCCTATGGCGTGCCGTCGGACGAGACGAAGGAGGCGATCCGCCTCTCCGCCCGGCTCGAAGGCATGATCACCGACCCGGTCTACGAGGGCAAGTCGATGCAGGGCATGATCGACCTCGTCCAGCAAGGGCTTCTTCCCGGAGGGATCGAAGGTGCTGTTCGCCCATCTCGGCGGCGCGCCGGCGCTCAACGGCTACGCCTACGCGTTCCGCAACGGGTGAGGCGCGGGCTTCGTAATCGGCGCCATTGCGCCGAATAAGCAGAGAGCCGGGTGCTGCGTGGAACCATCCGGCGGCGTGCGGGTTGCGGGCGGAGGCGGGGGCCTTCGCCTCATGGAGCTCGCAATGTTCCTTCATCGCCCTATCTTGCAGACCGAAGTGAATGTCCAAAATCCCGATCCGGTGTTTGCCGAAAAGTTGCTCGAGCAGTTCGGCGGAGCGACCGGCGAACTGACCGCCGCTCTGACCTATTGGACACAATCCTTTCATACCGAGGACGCCGGCATCCGCGACATGCTGCAGGATATCGGCACCGAGGAGTTCACCCATCTCGAAATGATCGCGATGCTGATCGAGCAGCACACGAAGAAGGCCTCGCAGGACGCTCAGGACCGCGCCTATCGCAGCACGTTGTTCTCCGTGCGCGGCCCCGGACCGCACCTTGTCGACTCCAAAGGGAGTTTCTGGGACGCGCGCTACGTCAACGAAGGCGGCCACGTGACGCGCGATTTGCGCGCCGACATCGCCGCCGAGGCCGGCGCGCTTGCCACCTACGAGGCCCTGCTCAAGCTGACCGACGACGAGGGATCGAAGAAGGCGCTGCACTTCCTGGCCACGCGCGAAGTGGCGCACACGAAGATGTTCATGGACGCCCTGAACTCGATCAACAAGCTGACGGACCCGCTGTTTGGCGACCTGCAGCCGGACCAGAGCGTCAATGTCTATTTCAACATGTCGTTCGGCCCCGGCGCCGACTTGCGCGGTCCGTGGAACCGGGAGCCCGCGTTCCGGTACGTCGCGAACCCACTCGACGAGATGGATATGCCGGGCGATCGGCGCTCCGACAGGGGCTCGGGCAACGGACAAGGGGCCAACAGGACGCCATAAAGAGCGGGCGCGAACTGCCTCGCGACCGGATGGTCCTCTTGCAGCCTTGACCGCCATGTCCCGTGTTGTGATGAGCCGGCGGGCCGTCCCCCAAGCCTTCATCCTCGGCGCTGCGGGGGCGCCCGCAGCGCCGCTCATCGACGGCTAAAAGGGCGAGCGACTTGGCGCCGTGTAGGGCGGGCGATCGCGACCTCGCGCGAGGTCGGCGCCTTGAATTGGCGGAAGAGCGACTCGAGCTTGGTTGGATCGGTTCGCTTTGCCGATCGCCTTGCCGGAGACGGGGAACCTCGGCTCTGTGCTGTCGGCGTGCTCGGATCCCATTTGAATTGTTTCCAATTTTGAATTGTTTCTAATGTGGACCTTGAGCGATTGTCCCTATGACGCGGGCTTGGTATCAGAAAATCAAGTGTAAACCTCGACCCGCCGGCGGCCGCGGCCCGACGAGGATTTGTGCAGAGGATGTCCAATGTTTCGATCGGCGTCGCAGCACCATTGTCGCGGCGGACTCTTTCTCGTCGCCTTGCTGACGTTTCTGGTCGCCCTGGCCGGCGCCTCGGCGCCGTCGCTCGCGGAAGACGCTCCGTCGTTGACGCTTTACAGCGGCCAGCATGAGCAATCGGTCAATCTCCTGATTGCCGACTTCAAGAAACGCACCGGGATTGCGGTCAAGGTCAAGGTTGGAGAGGGACCGGAAATCGCCAATCAGATCGCTGAGGAAGGCGCGTCTTCGCCGGCGGATGTTTACTTCACCGAGAATTCGCCGGAGCTGCAACTCCTCTCTGAAAAAGGCCTGCTCGCTCCGGTCGACCCGAAAACGCTGGCCCAGATCCCCTCGCAATACAACTCGCCCAAAGGCGACTGGGTCGGCGTGCTGGCGCGCGAAAACGTGCTCGCCTACAACACGGCCATGGTCAAGCCCGGCCAATTGCCGAAGTCGATCATGGATCTCGCCGGGCCGGCCTACAAGGGCAAGATCGGCATCGCGCCGAGCGACGCGGACTTCCTGCCGCTCGTCAGCGCGGTCGCCGCGCTCAAGGGAAAAGCAGCGGCGCTCGCCTGGCTCAAAGGCCTCGAGGAGAACGCCCAGACGTTTGACGACGACGAAGGCGTGGTGGCGGCCGTCGACCGCGGTGGCGTCGCCATGGGGATCATCAACAACTACTACTGGGCGCGCCTGCAGGAGGAGGTCGGCAAGGGCAAGATGCACAGCGCCCTCTACCACTTCCCCGGCGGCGACGTCGGCGCGGTGGTCAACGTGTCCGGCGCGGCGGTGCTGAAGTCCTCGACGCACGGCGAGGCGGCGCAGAAGTTTCTCGCCTATCTCGTCAGCGAGCCGGCGCAGACGCTGCTTGCTCAGGGAAACGTCAATTTCGAATATCCGCTTGCGCCCCGGCGTCGCCGCCAACCCGGTTCTGAAGCCGTTCAACGAGCTCAGGCCGCCGCATATCAGTATCTCGGCCTTGGGCGACGACAGCGGCGCTGCCGACTTGCTGCGCGAGGCCGGGCTGCTGTGACCGGCGCGCGCGCCATCGCTGCGCGACCGCCGCTGGGGCTGCTGGCGCCGGCTGTCGCGGCCGCGATGCTCGTCATGGCGCCGCTCTGCACGACGCTCTTGCAAGCCGGCCACGTCGGCATTGAGCATGCCGTGGCGGTGCTTGTCCGGCCTCTGGTCGGGCGGTTGCTCTTCAATACGCTCGCCCTCGTCGCCGCTTCAACTCTCTGCGCCGGCGCGCTCGGGACTGCCGCCGCCTACGTGCTCGAACGCACGGCAATTCCGGGGAAGCGGATGTGGTCGGCGCTGGTCGTGGCGCCCCTCGCCGTGCCCGCGTTCATCGCCAGTTACGCCTGGGTGTCCCTCAGCCCGAACCTGCAGGATTTTGCCGGCGCGCTCCTGGTGGTGACGGCGTCTTACTACCCGCTGGTCTATCTGCCGGTCGCCGCGACGCTTCGCAACATGGACCCGGCCTTTGAAGAGACCGCGCGCTCCCTCGGTTGCGGCCCTTGGGCGTGCTTCGGGCGTGCGGTTCTGCCGCATCTGCGTCCCGCGCTGTTCGGCGGTATGCTGCTCGTCGCGCTGAATGTGCTGGTCGAGTTCGGCGCCTTCTCGCTGTTGCGCTTCCGTACCTTCACCACGGAAATCTATGCTGAATACAGGACCGGCTTCAATGGCCCGGAGGCCTCTCTTCTGGCCGTCGTTCTGCTCGCCTTCTGCTTCGCCTTCCTGGCGCTGGAGATTCGCCTGCGCGGCGGGCGCGCGTTATGCACGGGTCGGCGCCGGGGCGCGCCGTTGGGCTGCGCCGCACCGGCTGGGCCTTGCGCTCTGGCCCGTCCTTTTCGGCCTCGCCGCGCTGGTGATCGCGTCGCTTGGCGTGCCGCTCGGGATGATCGTCTTCTGGCTGATGCAACACGCCGCCGCCGCCACATCGCCGATCGCGGTGTCGGTCGATCTGCTCGCCGGGTCCGCTGCGGCCTCGCTGGGATTCGGCGCCGCGGCGGCCGCTCTGACGCTGGCGCTTGCGCTGCCGCTCGGCTATCTCGCCACGCGTTATCAGGGCTGGCGGGTCACGCTGCTCGAGCGCGCCGCCTATCTGGCGCAGGGCATGCCGGCGATCGTGGTGGCTCTCGCCCTCGTTTCGCTGACTGTGCATGCGCTGCGGCCGCTCTACCAAAGCGCGACCTTGCTCGTCTTCGCCTACGCCATCCTGTTCCTGCCGCTGGCCTTGGTCAGCGTACGCGCGGTGCTGATGCAGACCGAGCCCGGCCTCGAGGAGGCAGGGCGTTCGCTGGGGCTCGGCTGGATGAGCGTCGCGGTACGGGTGACGCTGCCGCTGGCGGGACCCGGCCTCGGCGCGGCCGCAGCTTTGGTGTTCGTCTCCGTCGTCACTGAACTGACCGCTACGCTGCTCCTGGCGCCAATCGGCACGCAGACTCTGGCGACGGAAGTCTGGGCCGACACCTCGACGCTCGCCTTCGCCGCGGCGGCGCCCTACGCGGCGCTGATGGTCGCGATTTCACTCGCGTCGACCTGGCTGCTGGCGCAGCGCTTCGGAGCCTCGGCCGTGTTCGGCGCCGCCAAGCCAAGCTTTCCGCCAAGCGCGGGCTTTCCGCAATGACCGAGCTCGCGATCGACGGGTTGAAGAAGACGCTTGGCTCGCATGTCGTGCTGCGCGGCCTCGACCTGACGGTCGAGTCGGGCGGACTGGTGGCGATCCTCGGCGCTTCGGGCAGCGGCAAGACGACGCTGCTGCGATGCATCTGCGGTTTCGAAAGGGCGGACGAGGGCAGCATCCGCATCGGCGGCGCCATCGTCGCCGGAGCAAAAACGCATGTTCCGCCCGAGCGGCGACGCGTCGGTTATGTCGCGCAGGAAGGCGCCCTTTTCCCCCACCTCAACGTCGCCGACAATATCGCCTTCGGGTTGCCGCGGCGGTTGCGGCGCGAGCGAAGGCGGGTCGACGAACTGCTCGAGCTCGTCGGTCTGCCGCGGTCTTACGCCTCTCGGGGTCCCCAGCAGCTTTCCGGCGGCGAGCAGCAGCGGGTGGCGCTGGCGCGCGCGCTCGCGCCTGACCCGGAGCTGGTGCTGCTCGACGAGCCGTTCTCGTCCCTCGATGCGGCCTTGCGCGCCGACACCCGCGAGGCGGTGACGGCGGCGCTCGCCCACGCAGGGGCAACCGCTTTGCTTGTGACCCATGACCAGGCCGAGGCGTTGTCGACCGGGCGGCAGGTCGCGGTCCTGCGCGACGGGCGTCTCGCTCAGGTCGCGACGCCGGAGATTCTCTACCGGCGTCCGGTCGACGCCGAACTCGCCTGCTTCGTCGGCGAGGCCGTCCTGCTTCCGGGCGTCGCCCGCGGCGGCCGCGTCGCTTGCGCCCTCGGCGAGCTGAAGCTCGACGGATCGGCGCCGGAAGGCGAGGTGGAGGCGATGATCCGGCCGGAGCAGATCCGGTTGAGCTCGATCGGCGAGGCGACGGAAGCGCGCGCGCAGGTCATGGCGGTGACGTTCTTCGGCCATGACGCCGAGGTGCGGCTCTCGCTGTCGGGGGCCGAGCCGCCGGTCGCCCTGTCCGCCCGGGTGCTCGGCCATGCCTGCCCACGCCCCGGAGACCTGGTTGCGGTTCAGGTCGCCGGAGAGGTGGTCGCCTATCCCCGGCGCGCCGGCGGGATCGCGATCGCCGCCCAAAGTGAAACCGAGGGATCGCCGCGGGCTCATCCAGAATTCAGCGCGACCACCCCATGAAGGAGCAACGTCCATGATCGGCGCCCCAGAAGCCAGCTTGCAAAGGGGCCTCGCCCGAGCTGCCTTGCTCGCCGTGGCGTCATGTCTGACCCTCGCCGTCGCTGCTGCGAGCCAGGCGCATGCGGCCGAGGGTTTCCTCGCCTCAATCCATGACGACACGACCTCGAGCACGACCGTTCCCCCCAACGGCGACCAGAATCCGTACGCGATCGTCGTCGCGCCGGTGTCGAGCGGGCACGGTCAAGAAGGACGACGTGCTGGTCGGCAACTTCAATAACGCGACGAACCTGCAAGGGCACCGGCAGCACGATCGTCAACTTCACCCCGTCGACGAAGAAGCTGACGGTGTTCGCCGAGCTGCCGCGCCATCTGAAGGAATGTCCCGGGCGGCATCGGCCTGACCACGGCGATGACCATGCTGAAGTCGGGCTGGGTGATCGTCGGCAGCACGCCGAGCAACGACGGCACGACGGGCACCAAGGGCGCCGGGCTGCCTGATCGTGCTCGATTCGCAGGGCAAGGTCGCGTCGACCATCGCCAGGCCGAACATCAACGATCCGTGGGGCAACATGGCGGTCGTCGACAACGGCGACCACGCCACGCTGTTCGTCAGCAACGCCGGCTTCGGCGTCGGCGGCGCCGAGCAGCGATGCGCCGGTGCTCAAGCAGGCGACCGTGCTGCGCCTCGACCTCGACATCCCGGCAGGGCAAGCCGCCCGTCGTCAAGAGCCAGACGGTGATCGGCAGCGGCTTCGGCGCGCAGGCCGACAAGGGCGTGTTCCTGGTCGGCCCGACCGGCCTGCGCGCTGGCGCGGACGACACGCTTTACGTGTCGGACGCCATCGGCAACCGCATCAACGCGATCGACGACGCCGTGACGCGCAACACCAGCGCCGGCATCGGCCGCATCGTCACGCCGGACGGCCTGCTGCATCGGCCGCTGGCGATGGTGACGGCGCCGAACGGCCACCTGCTCGTCGACCAACGCGCTGAACGGCCAGGTCGTCGAGATCGATCCCGCGACCGGCAAGCAGCTCTACGCGCGCTGGATCGATGCCGACAAGGCGCAAATCGCCGCCCGGCAACGGCGACCTGTTCGGCATCGCGATGACGCCGGAAGGCGACGGCTTCTACTACGTGGAGGACGATGTCAACACGCTGGTCTGGCGCAGATGACCGAGTGTCGGCGAGCAGATCGTCGCGCCGCGGCCTCCGCGGCGCGGCTTTCTCGCCGGCGCGGCGCGGCGGCTGGCGCCGCGCGGCGCTGCGCAGCCGAGCGCGCGGCCGCGCCGACCGGCAGCGCGACCGACGCCGAAACGCCGGCGATCGAGCCGTTCTGCGGCGCGCATCAGGGCGGCATCGTCACGCCGCAGCAGGCTTCACACCTATTTCGCCGCGCTCGATCTCGCCACCGACAAACGCGACGACGTCGATCGACCTGCTGCGCGCATGGACGGCCGCGGCGGCGCGCATGACGCGTGGCGAGACGGCCGATGCCGCTCGGCGCCGACCTCGACGCATGCCGCGCCGCCGATTCCGGCGATGTGCTCGGCCTCGGCGCCGCCGGCCTCACGATCACGTTCGGCTTCGGCCCGGGTCTGTTCATCAAGGACGGCAAGGACCGCTACGGCCTGGCGCCGGCAGCGCCCGGCCGCGCTGGTCGATCTGCCGCGCTTCAACGGCGACCAGTTGCTCGCCGGACCACACCGGCGGCGACCTGTCGATCCAGGCCTGCGCGAACGATCCGCAAGTCGCCTTCCATGCCGTGCGGCAACTGGCGCGCATCGCCTACGGCGCGGCGACGATGCGCTGGGCCCAGGCCGGCTTCTCGCCGGTCCGCGCGGCGCAGACACGCCGCGCAACCTGATGGGCTTCAAGGACGGCACGCAACAATCCGCCGACCAACGATCCCGAGCGATGACGAGTTCGTCTGGGTCGGCGAGCGAAGGCGCCCGCTGGATGCAGGGCGGCAGCTACCTCGTCGTCGCGCCGCATCCGCATCGCGCTCGAACACTGGGACCGGATGCCGAGTCGATTTCCAGGAGCAGGTGATCGGCCGTCACAAATATTCAGCGGCGCGCCGATCGGCAGCCAGGCACGAATTCGATCCGCTCGATCTCGACGCGCGCGGACAAGGACGGCAACCCGATCATCCCCGAGAACGCGCACGTGCGGCTGGCCGCGCCGGCGACCAACGACGGCGCGCAGATCCTGCGCCGCTCCTACTCCTACAACGACGGCGCGAATTTCACCGCCGAACGCTGGCCGCCATGGCGGCAGGAGACCGAATACGACGCCGGGCCTGATCTTCGTCGCCCACCAGCGCGACCCGCGCACCGGCTTCATCAAGATCTTCGACCGGATGTCGAAGTTCGACATGATGAACCAGTTCACCACCCATGTCGGCAGCGGCGTCTTCGCATGTCCGGGAGGCGTCGCTGAGGGCGAATTTATCGGAGAGCGTCTCTTCCGCACGGCTTGATCGACTTGCCGGCTCGCGGCAATCATCCGGCGCTGCTGAAAAAGCTGCGGCAGGCGCCTCAATGGCTCCCGGTGATATAGGCGATCACCTTTGGCGACCCACGCCTTGCCGCTAATTGGGAAGCAGTGGTTGAATAATCGATCGGTCGAAATCGGTCAGTTGGCGTAGGGTCCTCGGACGAATCCCGACCTGCGCAAGATTACTTGAGGTCGCTGACATAAGCGGCGACCGCAGCGATCTGCTCTTTGGTCAGCTTTTCGGCGATCGGGCCCATGATCGCCGAATTGCCCGGATTGTTCGGGTTTTGCCCACGTTCCTTGGACCAGGTCGTAAGCTCGTTGATGACGTAGCCATAAAGCTGGCCGGCCAGGCGCGGAAACTGGTCTAAGCCGTGGGCGTCCTGGCCATGGCACGACTCGCAGGCCGGAACCTCCGCGCTGGGAACGCCTTCATGGTAGATCTTTTCCCCTTCGGACATGAGGTCTCTCGGAGCGCCGCCATAGGGCGGCGGGTCGAGATCCTTGAAATGTGTGGCCAGGGCGTCGACCATCGCCGAGCTGAGGACATGGGCCACATTGCCCATCACCGGGTTCAGTCGGCTGTGATCGATGAAGGCCTGCAATTGGTTCTTGATATAGTCCGGCTGCTGGCCCGCGAGTCTGGGCATGGGATTCGTCCCGATGAAGCCGCGCGCCGACAGCCCATGACAAGTTTCACAATAGCCCGCCTTGGCTTTGAATTCCTTCGCCGGAACGCCTTCGGGCTGCGCAGGGCCGCTCGTCTTGCTGTCTTCGGCGTCGGTCCCGGCGCAGAAGATAACGGCGAACAGCGCAGCCGGCGCGAGAGCCTTGACAACCTTCATAATCTTCCTCCCAAAAATTCTCGCGCCGCTATCCGAAGCGGCACCCTTCCGGCTGCGATGTTCTTCACAAGGAGACCTCGCGACATCGTCATCGCGGCCAAGCTCGACTGCCTGTTCCGTTCAGCCTTGGATGCGCTCAAGGTCCTCGAGAGCCGCCTTCGACAAAGCTCAAATACGACGCCAGGGCGGCGATTTGATTCGGCGACAAAGAGCGCCCGACTTTCGGCATAGGTGTCCCATAAGTGTCTTGGCCCTGGCTCCACTGCTCGAGACGACGCTTGAGATAGTTGTAAGAGAGCCCGCCGAGGCGCGGAATCTCGCGGACGCCCTGCGCCTCGGGGCCATGGCATGCCTGGCAGGCCGCAATGTTCTCGTCGGGAACGCCGTTTTCAAATATGATTCTTGCCCTCGGCGGCGAGTTCGCTTTCGCCGTCCTTCGCGGCATCGAGCGGAAGCGCCGAAAAATAGGCGGCCAGATTTCGTAGCGTCGATGGATCGAGATGCGCGGTAGCGAACCACATATACTTGGTCGAAAGGAATTCATCCCGCCTATGGGTCGCAAAGGCTTGGAGCTGATTCACCAGATAGTCTACCCTCTGGCCGGCCAGTCCGGGCGCCTTGGAATAGCCCTGCGCGGATGTTCCATGACACCAAGTACAATTGCGAACCGGTAGTTCATCCGCCAGAAGCGGTACCGTTGTGGCGAGGGAAATTGCAAGGACCGCCATTTTCGTACCGAAGTGCTTCATGATCCAAGGTCTCTCGCGTGACGAATTCCGCCCGGTTGACACGCCATGATTTACCTGAGCGCGCTGACATATTCGGCGAGCGCCTGCACCTGTTTCGGGGTCAAATTCGCCACGGTCGGCCGCATGATCCATGAGATGTCCTGACGCCCGCCCTGGCCGCGTTCGCTGCTCCAGAGCGATAGGGTGCTGACCATGTACCAATAGAGTTGGCCCGCGAGACGAGGAATTTCGCGCTGCCCCTTGGCGTCGGGTCCGTGGCAAGCGGAACAGG
Source organism: uncultured Acidimicrobiaceae bacterium (assembly GCA_963781305.1). Taxonomy (GTDB): domain Bacteria; phylum Actinomycetota; class Acidimicrobiia; order Acidimicrobiales; family RAAP-2; genus DASXMT01. The sequence continues at coordinate 50,045 of CAWAFL010000001.1, read as the reverse complement.
CGGGAACATTCTGATCGGGCAATCCATTCGCAAAAATCTCTCTCCCCAAAGCGACGTCGCCCCTGGGCGCGCCGTCAACGGGTGGAGGATTCAAGGCGCTCATGCGCGCGGCCAAAACGGGGATCATGTCGGGCGTTATGCCGTGGGCGACATTGGCCATCACGGGGTTCAGCCGCCGGCGCTCGAGGAAGGCATGCAACTGATTTTCGATATATTGCGGCTGCTGCCCGGCAAGTCGCGGCATGGTGTAAAACCCGCGAAAACCCTGCGCGGACGGACCATGACAGGTCGTGCAATATTCAAATTTCGCTTCAATGCCCCCGGCCCTCGCGTGGACATCTTGGGCTCCCGACTGGGCCTGACCCGCCGCAGCCGCCAAAAAAACCGCCAGGGCCGATGTCAACGCCACGCGCAAACGAACAGCTTTCATCTTCCTCGCCTCCTCCCTTTCTCGGCGCCCGGAATCCGCTCGCCGGCCGCGAACATTTTCCCCGGCGACATTCTCGGCGCGCCCGCTGCGGCTGCTCGGCGACCGCTCTCCTCGACGGCCGCCCTCGTTAGTCAATCGAGCGCCCCTCTCGCTGTGCTAACCAAAGACGCGCATGCGAATTATGCTTCCGTTGAGGCTTTTGCGTTCAGAACGCGAGCCACGCATAGGCGAAGACGGAATTGTTGCCCTGCGCGTTATGCGTGCCGCCGAGGTACGACCCGTCGAAATTGTTCGTCCCGCCGTAGAGGCGGAAGTACTCGGTGAACTGGATGCCGAGGCGGACGTTCGTGGTCGAGTAGGGGAGCGGCGGGGGAGCGCCGTGACTGAAGGGTAGCCAGGCTAGGTCGAGGATGAGGCCGTCGCCGAGCGGACTGGCGTTATAGCTGTTGGCGAACGCGCCGAGGCCATTCGGCAAGCACGGAGCGGCCGGGGAGCCGTATTCGTTGCAGTCGCTGGAGCCGGAAACGTTGAAGTAACCCAGCCCGATGCTATAGGTGTGATCCCAGACAAACGAGGCGTTGGCTTTGAAGCTGTTCAGGGTGTTGCCGATGTTGGACGAGCCGCCGAGCCCGTAGGTCGCGTTCAGCTTCTGCCATTCCATGATATCGGTAAGCTTCACGGTCACGCTGTACTGGTCACCATCGTATTGGTATTGCGAATCGAGGCCGACATCGAGGTAGTTGTCGGTGCCATAACCGTACTGGCGGCCGGGCGTGATCTGTCCGTACATTCCGAACGTGCCGACCATCAGGTAATGGTCGCCCCAGTGCGGCTCGAATGCGACGCGCCAGTAGGGGGCGACGTTGGACAGCGCGTCGGTCGTCGAGTTGCCGTCGCCGAACGCCTGAAGGGCAGGCACGGGAAGACCCTTGTAGGCGGTGAAGTCGGCGTACAGCATGTCGTTCCAAAACACGTAGGCGCCAGCGCCGCCGACGATCGTCGTGTAGCCGTCTTCGATGTGGGTCGACGGCGGCCCGAAGGCGGGCGCGATGGTCGAGGAGATCTGCGGCCAGCCCCAGGACGGGGTCGTGTTCCACGGGTCTTCCACGGTCGGCGTATTGTTGGCGTCGAGGCCCCAGATCGTATCCTTGCCGAACAGCCTGAACGTGTCGGCATAGCGGACGTCGGAAGCGTCGAGCCCGACCGTGCCGCCGACCGGATCGCCGGTGATCTGGATGAACGAGCCGAGGTTGCCGTAAAGGCGGCCGGCGACAAAGCCGGAAACCTGCTGGGAGACGAGGTTGTCGTTGGTGTGCAGTCCTGCGGGTTGCGTCCCCGGATCGAATGGCGACTGCGTATGGGTGAAGCCGGCCATGTACATCGCCGCGATCGGCGGGCCCTGCCAGTCGCCGCCGCCCACGCTGTAGCCCATGATCTTGAACCGCCGGCCGTAAGGCGTGAGTTCCGGAAAGGCGGTGTGACAGGTCGCGCACGGCTGTCCGGTCTGGCGCGCGTAACTCGGCAAAGCTTCGGCGGGACCCGCGCTCGCGACGAGAAACGCCGCCGCGGCCAACAAGCCGGTGAGGGCGCCCGCGACGGCGACGAGTTTCATCCGCAATGCGCTGAACGCCCCTGCGCTCGTCCGAACCGTCGCTGTCGTCATTCTGCCCCCCCCTGGGGTACTCTTGGCCTCGGTCTTGTGCGTCGCGTCCGAGCGGAGTGATGGCACAAACGACTCGTTATTTAGATACCTGCCATGCAGATTTCCGAGCGTCCAGTCACAACCTTATCTGCTGCTGGGCTGGCCCCCGGCCTGGACCGTCGTCAGGCCTTCTTGACCCAGATCACGCACCAGCCCGTCGGCGCAATCTTCCCGTCGACAGTCTTGCAGGCGTTCGGCGCGATGAAGAGATTGCAGCCGCTGCACTGTTTGCCGTCTTTCGGCGTGTCCTGGTAGCGCACCGCGTTCTGCGCCATCTTGGCCTGGGCACCGGTCGCGCCGAGAGCAATCAACGGGAGCGCGCCGGCAACGCCGATGAGCACCGTCCGACGACTCATGCCCCTTGTTTCGACGTCCTGAACCATGACCCTCGCTCCTGGGCTCCCGGCCGCAGCCCGCGGCTCGATTTCGTGTTTGTGGTTCCGCCTCTCGCGTGACGACTCAGCGTCGCCGGACTGAAACTGCGCCCGAAACTCGCGCCGGTTCAAGGGCCGCGCGCGCGACCAATCAGCGCACTCCGCCGCTCAAGCTTCTGACGGCAGGGTGGGCGGAATAGCGGCCGGAACTATAACTTTCGGTAATATCCGTCGCATCGGCGCTGCGCCTAAGACTGCGTTTACGCCCCCATGCCAGCTTCTCTGGTCAACGGACGGACCGACGCCCTGAACGGCGCGGAGGCATGAGGCCGCTCCTTCCGTCCAGCCACAACGCTGGATGTCCCCGCCATCGAACGATGCTCGCCACACGCGGGCTCAACCGGAGAACGATTTCAATGTCAGTTGCAGCCATTTCCGGCGCCTCAGCCGCTTCAACCAGCGCCGCTCCCGTCGTCAACAGCGCGGCTCGCGTCGCTGACGGCGACTACAAGGCCCCCAGCGTGCAAAGCGCGTCGACAAAAGACGGCGACGGCGACTACAAGCCGCTGTCCGGTTCCGCCGCCGGCCAGAGCACGGCGGAAGTCCAGGCGTCGCTGACCTCCCTGAAGGTGGGGGGCTGAGGCCGGCGGCCTCGGCTTCGGGGCGCGATTCGGGTCCCGCGGATTGGCGATCGGTAATCTCAGAACCGCAAATTGGACGAACTGGACGGCGAAATCATCCCCTGCGATCGGATGGAATCGCGACCGACGCTTTTCGCCACGCTAATCCGGAGTCCTCAATGAAGTTGCTCACCGCCGTCACCCTTCTTGCCGTCGCCGCCGCCGGCCCTGCCTTCGCAGCGGAAGGCAAATGCACGAATGCGCCGAAGGCCAAGTGGCAACCCAGATCGGCGCTCGAATCGCAATTGCAGGCCGACGGCTACAAGGTTCGCCAGATCAAGGTCGAAGGCGGCTGCTACGAGGTCTACGCGACGGACAAGCAGGGCAACCGCGCCAACATGGCGTTCAATGCGGAAACCCTGCAGAAGCTCGACAACCCGGAAGCGGGCGAAAACTGACCGTCGGCTTAGGCCCATGATCCGGGTATGGGACCCATTCGTCAGGGCGTTTCATTGGACGCTGGCTTTGAGCTTCGCCGCCGCCTGGATGACGGGAGAGAATTCCGGCCGCCTGCACGAAGCGGCCGGGTACGTCGCCGGCGCGCTCGTGCTGGCGCGCGCCGGCTGGGGCTTCGTCGGCCCGCGCTATGCCCGCTTCTCGCAATTCGTGCGCCCGCCCGCGGCGGTCGCGGACTATCTCCGGGCGATCGCCCAAGGCAGGGAAAGACGCTTCATCGGCCACAATCCCGCCGGCGGCGCGATGGTCGTCGTGCTGCTTGCAGCGATGGCCCTGACCGCCGGAACGGGCTGGCTCTTGACCACCGACGCCTTCTGGGGCTCGACCGCCGCGCAGCGCGTCCATTCCGCCCTGGCGCATGGCCTCCTCCTGCTGGTCGGGTTGCATCTCGCGGGCGTCGCCGTGGCCAGCCTCAGGCATAGGGAGAACCTGCCGGCGGCGATGCTGTCTGGCGACAAGCGGTTTGCTGGACCCGATGACGTTGCTTAACCCAGGGAGGGGCGGTCCATGAGCGAGGTCCCCGAGACCGGCTCCCCGGTTATTTTCGCGACGCGATCGCCGCCGTCCGCGATCGCGATTGACGACGACATCTACCTGACGGTGGCCGCGGCCGACCTTCATTTCCGGGCGAAGTCAAGACGGTCGACATTATTCTGTCGGTCGAATACGCGAGGCGCGTCGTCGCGCAGCTCGCGGGTGCGGTCAGCACCGCCACCAACGACGAGGCCCCCCTCCGAGCGTCCGGAACTTGAGTTCGTCTCATGCCTCGGCCGGCGCCGTCGTCAATGTGACGCGCAAGCCCGGGCGATTGTCCGAGCCCACGCATTCGAGACCATGCAGTTCCGCGATGGCTGCGACGAGGCTCAGGCCGAGTCCAGTTCCAGGCGGCTGACCCGCGACGTCGGCGCGATGGAAGCGCCGGAAGATCGCCTTCAGGTCTTTGGCCGCGACTCCCGGTCCGTTGTCGGAGACCGACACGAGAAACGCCGACGGGCGTCCGCTCCCCCGCGACCTCGATCCGGACCCCGGCCGGGGTATGCCGAAGCGCGTTGTCGAGAAGATTGGCGAACATCTGCGTCAGGAGCTCCCTGTCGCCCCTGATCGGCAGATCCGCATCGAGGTGGCAGACAAGTGATTTTCCTTCCTCCTCGGCGGAGGGCTGGAACGCTTCGACGATCTCGGCGACGACCTCCGCGAGGTTGAGCGGGCGGAAGGCAGCCCGCCGCGCGCCCGCCTCGACCTCGCCGATGCGCAAGAGCGCGTTGAAGGTGTCGAGCACCCCTTCGACCTCGTCGATCGTCGCCCGGATGGTCGCCTGCGCTTCCTCTGGCGTGGGACTGCCGCTCGCCGCCTGCAGGCGGCGCAGCACCCGCGCCAGCGGCTTGCGCAGGTCGTGGGCGATGTTCGAGCTGACCTGCTTGTTCGCCAGAAGCAGCTTTTCGATGCGGTCGAACAGGCGGTTGAATGTTCGTCCGAGCGCCGAGAGGTCATCGTCGATGCTGGCGAGCGGGATGCGCCGGCTCCAGTCTCCTCCCATGATGCCCTGCGCTGTCAGCCGCATCGAGTCGATGCGCCTGAGGAACTGCGCGCTGAGCCAAAGGCCGCCGGTGATCGCCGAGCCCCAGGGTGCCGCCGACCGCCCACCCGAAGGCCGAAAGGACGCCGCCGCAGGAGTCTCGTCGGGGCGGCGCGCTCGTCGCCGACGATTAGCGTCGATCCGTCGGCGAGGCGCGTGACCAGCGCGCGGACAATTTCCGGCCGGTCTTCGGCAGGCTCGTCGCCTTCCGCCTCCGGCATTTCGATCCAGGTCTTGCCGGAGGCAGCCAGGGATGGGCAGCGCCTCAAGCTCGCCCGCCAGGCGAGCTTGCCGTCCGGACCGGCGAGGCCGTAGACGAAGCCGCCCCCGCTAGAGCCACGCGCCTCGAGCATCGCCGCGAGCCGCTCACGACCGTCCTGGGCGAAGATGACGCGCAGGGCGTCCGCCTCCTCGACGATCCGTTCGTCGAAGTCGGCAAAGATCTGATGCCGGATCGAGAGATAGACGAAGCTGCCGAGCGCCAGCGCCGACACCGCGAAAAGCGCGAGATAGATCGTCGCCAGCCGAAAACTGGCGGTCCTAAACAGCCGGATTCGGGACACGCAATGCGTATGCCGGCGCCGCGCACCGTCTGGATCAACGATGCGCCGCGGCCCCGATCGATCTTCGTTCGAGACGGCTGATGTGTGTCTCGACGATGTTCGTTTTCGGATCGAAATGAAAGTCCCAGACCTGTTCCAGCAGCATCTTGCGGGTGACGATGCGGCCCTCGCTGCGCATCAGGAATTCGAGCAGGCGGAATTCGCGAGGCTGGAGATCGATGGTTTCGCCGGCCCGGCGCACGACGCGGGCGACGAGATCCATCTCAAGTTCGCCGACGCTGAGCTGCGTCGGCGACGCGCCGAGACTTGGCCGGCGGGCCAGGGCGACGAGCCGCGCCATCAGCTCCCCGAAAGCGAACGGTTTGACCAGATAGTCGTCGCCGCCGGCTTCCAGCCCGTCGACGCGATCGTCGATGCCGGACAGATTGGTGAGAAAGAGCACCGGGGTGGCGACGCCTTCCCGTCGCATCAAAGCGACGACGCTTAGGCCATCCAGTTCCGGCAACATCCGGTCGAGCACGATCACGTCGAAGCGGCTCGCCGTCGCGAGCGCGAAGCCTTCGCGACCGTCCTTGGCAAGAATTGCCTCGTGGCCGCCCGCGGCGAGTTCGGTCCGCCACGAATCCTCCGGTTCTCTTACGTCATCCTCGATGATAAAATATCCCCCGGCAAAGCCGGGGGCTTTAGGATTGGGGGCCCCTCAAAGGGGCCAAATTCCCAAGCTTTGAGAACCCGCGAATATAGGCTTGCTTCGGGACACTTGATCACCCTGTCGGAATCGCTTCACCCTGGTGAGGAGGTCGCCCTACCATCGGCGAGGAGGTCGCCTTTGCGCAGAATCAATGGGCGCGCCTCCGAGGGTTCGCATTCTTCGTGACAGCGAATAGCGGGCGCGCGTACCGCCGGAAATGTCAAACTTCTACTGCCGCCCCGGCAAAGCCGGGGGATCTCCCATGATATTAGGACTTTCATCGCACGGACATCGGCGCCATAGGCCTCGGAATTGATGGCGGTCCGTTTAGAGCCTGGACGCTTCCCTTGTCCACCCTCGCCGGTCGCCACGCCCCACGAGCCCACGCTCGCTTTCCCCGGGCCGGCGTGGTAGGGCCAGCGCGAAATTGCCGCAGCCCCTCGCGACAGGCGGCGCGGCGCGCAATGGCGCGAGCCCAAAAATGACAGACATCTTTCAGGAAGTCGACGAGGAGGTCCGGCGCGACAAGGCGGCGGAATTCTGGAAGAAATACCAGAACCTCATCATCGGCGCGGCGGTTTTGATCGTCCTCGCCTCGGCCGGCTTTCGCTACTGGCAGTACGAAAAGGAAAAGGCCGAGCAGGCGGCCGGCGACCAGTTCCAGGCGGCGATCGCCGCCGTATGAGGCCGGCAAGCCCGACGAGGCCTTCGGCGGCCTCGGCAAGCTGGCGCAGAGCGCGCCCGGCGGCTACCGGGTTCTGGCCCAGATGACGCGAAGCCGGCGCCAAGGCGGCAAAAGACCCGCAAGGCGTCGATCGCCGCCTACGACGCGCATCGCCGGCGACGCCTCGATCGATCCGCTGTTCCGCGACGCGGCCCGCTTCCGCGCGGCGACTGCTGCAGGCTCGACCAGCCGAGCGAGGAGCAGGCCGGCGCGGCGGCGCTGACCGGCGCTTGCGGCGGACGGAGGCCCGTTTCGCCAGCTCGCGCGCCTGACGCTCGGCGCGCTGGCGCTCGGCCGCGGCGACTACGACGAGGCCGGCAAAGAGCTCGATCTGGTGCTCGGCGATCCGATGGCGCCGCCGACCGAGCGGCAGCTCGCCGAACGCTGGCTCGGCCTCGTCGCCTCGAACCGCAGCCGGCGCGAAGTAGCGGGCCAGGCGATCGGAAGCGCTCGAGCCCCGTGAGCAAGGTCGCGATCGTCGGGCGGCCGAACGTCGGCAAATCGACGCTGTTCAACCGGCTGGTCGGCCGGAAGCTGGCGCTCGTCGACGATCAGCCGGGCGTGACGCGCGACCGCCGCGAGGGCGAGGCGCGGCTCGGCGATCTCGCCTTCACCGTCGTCGACACCGCCGGGCTCGAGGAGGGCGATCCGGCGACGCTCGCCGGCCGCATGCGCGCGCAGACCGAGACGGCGCTGCTCGACTGCGACGCGATCCTCTTCGTCATCGACGCGCGCGCCGGGATCACCGGCGGCCGACCGCCATTTCGCCGCGGCGCGTGCGCCGCGCCGGCAAGCCGATCATCCTCGTCGCCAACAAGGCCGAGGGCCTCGCCGGGCGCGACGAGCGCCTATGAAGCCTTCGGCCTCGGCCTCGGCGATCCGATCGCCTTCTCGGCCGAGCATGGCGAGGGCCTCGGCGACCTCTACGACGCGCTCGTCGAGGCGCTGCCGCCGGCGGCGCGCCTCGATCCGGACGAGGACGAGGAGGCCGAGCCGCTCGTTCTCGGCGAGGAGGAGGACGGCAGCGAGCTCGACCCGACGAAGCCGCTGCGCATCGCCGTGCTCGGGCGGCCGAACGCCGGCAAGTCGACGCTGCTCAACCGCATCCTCGGCGAGGAGCGGCTGCTCACCGGCCCCGAGCCCGGCATCACCCGCGACAGCATCGGGCTCGAGACCGAATGGCGCGGGCGCAAGCTCAAGCTCTTCGACACGGCGGGCCTGCGCCGGCGCGCCGCGCGTCGTCGAGAAGCTCGAGAAGCTCGCGGTCGCCGACGCGCTGCGCGCCGTGCGCTTCGCCGAAGTCGTCGTCCTCCTGCTCGACGCGACGATCCCCTTCGAGAAGCAGGATCTGACGCTCGCCGATCTCGTCGAGCGCGAGGGCAGGGCGCTGGTCATCGGCCTCAACAAATGGGACCTCATCGACAACAAGAGCGACAAGGCGCGGGAGCTGCGCGCCGAGGCCGACCGGCTGCTGCCGCAACTGCGCGGCACGCGGGTGATCCCCGTTTCCGGCCTGACCGGCGCGCATGTCGACAAGCTCCTCGAAGCGGTGGTCGCGACGCACGAGATCTGGAACACGCGCATCTCGACCGGCCGGCTCAACCGCTGGCTCGCGCCCGTGGTCGACGCGACGCCGCCGCCGGCCGTCTCGGGACGGCGGGTCAAGATCCGCTACATCACCCAGCCGAAGGCGCGGCCGCCGTTTTTCGTGCTGTTCGGCAATCCGGTCGAGAGCATCCCGGAGAGCTACAAGCGCTATCTCGTCAACGGCCTGCGCGAGACCTTCGGCCTCTTCGGCGTGCCGATCCGGCTCTCGATGCGCTCGGGCGGCGACAACCCCTATGCGCCGAAGAAGCGGCGCGGCCGCTGAGGCGGGATGCGGGTCGAACCGGCACGCAGGGCGAGAAGCAGAACGGGCGAGGAAAACTTGCCGATCCCTTGCCCGCCGGCCGGCGTCGATGCGTTCGCGAAAAAACAAAGCCTTGCGCCTGTTTTTCCCTGACAATGCCTGCCAACTGAAAAAACCGCTCCCTCCGCCTTCAATCCGGCGCAGAAATTCATTGTCTTTCCTTTGTTTGAGCGGATTTGCTCGTGCGGAACGCAAAGACGGGCCAGGGAAATTATTTTCCCTGCGGAACCACTTATCAGGAGGGGAGAGCGAGGCGAGCGCGACCCGGCAAACCGGCTTCATGGGTCCGGCTCGAGAGCGTGATCGTCAAGAATTTCTAAACCAAGGCGGTCCAGGCGTATCGCCGGCCTGAATCGGCCTGAAATCTTCCTGCTCAGCGGGGCGAAGAGGCGCGTTTTGGCTTGCTGTCGATTGAGAAACATCGTTTATTTACAATGGTTTCCGAAGAGATGCTGATGCGCGGCGTCGAGCCCAACAACCGGGGCCTCCCGTCGTCATGCACGGGCTTGACCCGTGCATCCAGGGATGCGTCGAATGACGCCCTCAGGACAGGCGCCACGGATTGGCGAGCGCGCGGGACCATCGCCGCACGGGCGGCCCTCCTCGCTTTTGGCGGGCGATAGGCCATCCGGCAATGGCCGGCGCAATAGGGGCGACCGTTGTCCGACTTGAGCCCGCAATAGGCGAAATCCCCGCTCATCGGATCGCCGAGCGGCCATCGGCAGATGGATTTGCGGATGTCGTCGAACCTGACCCGCCGCATCTCCCCGACTTCGACCTCAGCGAGCGGCCACGCCGGCGTCCACTCCGGGTCACGGGAAAGGGCGGGGGCGGGCCTCCGCTGGCCGGGAACGGGCTCGGAGTGGGGAACAGCCGATGGCGCCCGATAGGCGTCAGCCGACGTGGCGCAGGGCGCAGAGCCGCGCCCGCCGCCGTTGAGCCTGACGCCGATTCGGTTCGCCTTGCCGATCACCGCGCAGCGGGACGCCGCGCCGAGCGCCCCGGCGATGACGCTGGCGCTTCTTCCCTCGAGAGCCATCCGCTTGAGATCCTCAACCGCTTCGGCTGTCCACTGCATATGCGCGCCCTCATGGCTAAGCTGCGGCGCTCGCCGCCGCAATATGGAACGGTCCGGCTATTCTCCTCGCCGGCGGACTCGAGGGACGCGACCGCTGCCACGACCTGTCCGCCGAGGATAAATATAGAATTAACTTCAATAGGTTACGAAGATAGAGAGGCGGGGCAACCGCGTATTTGGAACTGTCCGAGCGGCGGCCAGAATACGGTATATTTGCGGCGCGGCGCGAATGCGGGTAGTGGCGTACCGTATCGAGGGGAGACGGTCATGCCCGCCGGCAGGTCGGAACAGGCGAAGTCCAGGAATACGCCGCCCTACACGTCGTATCGGACCTTCACGACGTTCATCGAGGATCTTCGTGAAGGCGGCCTTCCCTCACGTATCGACCGCAGCGTGCTGATGCGTTTTTCGGGCGTGGTCGGCACCCAGCTGATGCACGCGCTTCGCTTCCTCGGTCTGATTGAAGAGAACGGACATCCGACACAGCGCCTCAGAGAGCTCGTGAACGCGCATGGCGCAGGGCATTGGCCCGAGAAGGTACTGGAGCTGCTGCGGGAGGCGTACGCCCCGATGTTCGCGATCGACCTCGAAACCGCGACGCCCTCGCATTTCAACGAGACGTTCAGGAAGGCTTTCCCGGCTGCGGACGCGGTTGTCCAAAAGTGCGTGACGTTCTTTCTTTACGCCGCGAGCGACGCGGGCATGAAGATCAGCGGCCGTGTCCTGAAGGGGAGGAAGCCCCGATCTCCGACGCCGCGCCGGAAGCAGGCGTTCGCACAGGCGGCGCCCAGAGAATTCGAAGCAGGACCGTCACGCCCTCAAACGAACGTGTCTCCGATCGAGGGCAAGAAGCCGTCCGAAGTCCTGCTCATGCACCTCGACCCGAATGCGATGGACGATGAGCAGCAAGCCGCTGTCTGGACCTTGTTGAAGTACTTCAAGGCGGCAGGATTGTGAGATCAGGTCCGCGGACCCTTTGCGAGGCGCGCAGGGCCGAAGCGCTCCATGCCTCACGCCATGCGGCGTAGATTGCTTCGCCTTCGGCTCGCAATGACGGGCGCCCCTTGGTCGTCATTGCGAGGCCCGCAGGGCCAAAGCAATCCATGCCTCGAGCCCGGCGGCATGGATGGCTTCGCCTTCGGCTCGCAATGACGAGTCCCGGGGCGTTCGGAAGCGGGGCACTGGATTTCAGCCGCGCATAGCGAATACATGGCGTCCGGGGACGAGGAGGGCCCAGCGCATGGCGGCGGCGCGAGCGACGATTTGCCAGGGGTGCTGGCAGCAGATGCATCTCCCGATTCCACTCCGGGGCATCGCATCGGCGCCGTTTCGCGCTTTCGGCATTCGGCCGAGCCGGATGAATCCGAACACCTGCACGATCTGCGAGATGATGTTCTCGCGGATGATGAAGGCGCGGCAGGTGACGATCGACGCGACCGTCCTGTTCGCCGACCTGCGCGGCTATACCAGCCTTTCGCAGTCCCAATCGGCGGGCGCCGTTTCGGAGATGCTCGACGCCTTCTATGACGAATGCGCCGAGGCGATCTGGGAGCATGACGGCCTGCTCAACAAGACGATGGGCGACGCCGTCATGGCGATCTTCAACTTCCCGATCCGCCGCGAGGATCATCCAACTCAGGCGGTGCTTGCCGCCCGCGCGATCCAGGAGCGTTGGAAGGCAAGGCGCGACGCCATCGCTCAGTCGGGATCCACCGAGCAGGGGAAGATCGCCGTCGGCGTCGGCATCGACAGCGGCGAAGTCAGATTTGGAGAGTTCGGTCGGACGCATCATGATCTCACCGCGATCGGAACCGTGGTGAACACCGCCTCGCGCGCGCAATCCGTCGCCGCTGCCGACGAGATTTTGTTGACGCGCGCCGTGTACGAGCGAGCCCCCTCTGCATTGAGCGAAAGCGAAGCGCGCGAATATCGGCTCAAAGGCTTCGACGCGCCGATCCAGCTTTGGGCCGGTTGAGGGCTTTCGGTCATTGCGGGGCAAGCTCCACCCTGACCCATCCGATAGGGGTGAAGGAGCGTTCGATTTCAGGGAGGATAATTATGGCGGCGGACGCCAACACGGCTGGCCAAACCTCGTTATGGCACGCGATGTCCGTGGATGAGGCGGTAAAGCGCCTCGCCACGCACAGGGAAAAAGGCCTCGATGCAACAGAGGCCGCTGCCCGGCTCAAGAAATACGGGGCGAACCGGCTGCCAGCCGGCAAAAAACGCGGCCCATTCATGCGGTTCCTCGCCCAGTTCAACAATATCCTCGTCTACGTTCTTCTGGGCGCCGGCTTCGTTAAACTGATGCTGAGTCTGTGGGTCGATGCGGCGATCATTTTCGCCGTCGTCGTTCTCAACGGGCTCCTCGGGTTCATCCAAGAGGGGAGGGCCGAGAAGGCGCTGGATTCGATCCGCAACATGCTTTCCGCCGAAGCCCGGACAATGCGCGGCGGCGAGACCCGCATGCTCCCGGCGGAGGAGGTCGTTCCGGGGGACGTCGTGCTGCTCGAGTCCGGCGACAAGGTTCCGGCGGACCTGCGGCTCATCGAGGCGAAGAACCTGCGTACCGAAGAGGCGGCGCTCACCGGCGAGTCCGTGCCGGCGGAGAAGAACACCGATCCCGTTTCCGACAACGCCACGGTCGGCGACCGCGAGTGCATGGCGTTTTCCGGCACGATGGTCGTGTCCGGCCGCGCGACAGGCGTCGTCGTTGCGACCGGCAGCGAGACGGAGCTCGGCCGGATCAACCAGCTGCTGGCCGACGTAAGCCCGCTCGAAACTCCGCTTCTGCGCCAGATCAAGAAGTTCGGCTACGCGATAACGGCAGTCATCGGGGTGATCAGCGTCCTGATCTTCTCCTATGGCCACTGGGTCGCGCGCATGGATTTCGTCGAGCTCTTCCAGGCGGTCACCGGCATCGCGGTGTCGCTGATCCCGGAAGGATTGCCTGCACTCATCACGATCACGCTGGCCATCGGCGTCCAGCGCATGGCCCAGCGCAACGCCATCATCCGCCGGCTGCCTGCCGTCGAGACGCTGGGCTCGGTGTCGCGCATCTGCTCCGACAAGACGGGCACGCTGACCTTGATGGAAATGATGGTGACCTCCGCCGTCACCGCCGAGTCCGCCTACGAGGTTTCGGGCGACGGCTACGCCCCGGAGGGCGAGATCAAGCAGGATGGGAAGCCGGCCGGCGAAGCGCCGGTCCTGGCGCTGATGGGGCGCGTTTCCATGCTCTGCAACGATGCCGAGCTCTTCCAGGCGGAAGGCGCCTGGCGGGTCGAGGGCGATCCGACCGAGGGCGCGCTCTATCCGTTTGCGACCAAGCTCGGCATGGTCCGGCAGGCCGAGCAGGCGGCGGCTCCCCGCATCGACGCCATCCCCTTCGAATCGGAGCACAAGTTCATGGCGACGCTCCACAGGACGGCGGACGGCAAAGAAATGCTGCTCGTCAAGGGCGCGCCGGAAGTGGTCCTCGAGCATTGCGATCGCCAGCAAATGGCCGGGGGCCAACCCGCGCCGCTCGACCGCGAGCGTTTCCTGCGGGAGTCGGACAGGCTCGCGGCCCAAGGCGAGCGGGTGCTGGGCCTCGCCTGGCTCGAGAATCCGGGCGTGAACGCCGGCAGTCTCGGTCCGGCCGATCTGCCGAAGACCCTTGTTCTGCTGGGACTCGTCGGCCTGCTCGACCCGCCGCGCAAGGAGGCGATCGAGGCCGTGAAGGAATGCCATGGCGGCGGCATCAGGGTCACCATGATCACCGGCGATCACAAGATCACTGCCGCGGCCATCGCCAAGATGCTCGGCATCGGCGACGGGAAGACTGCGGTCACGGGCACGGAGATCGAGGAGATGGACACCGCTGCGCTCCAGGAGCGCGTCCGCGACGTCGACGTCTTCGCGCGCGCCAGTCCGGAGCACAAGCTCCGGCTGGTCAAGGCGATCCAGGCGAACAACCAGATCGTGGCGATGACGGGCGACGGCGTCAACGACGCGCCCTCGCTGAAGAAGGCCGATATCGGCGTCGCCATGGGCATCAAGGGCACCGAGGTGACCAAGGAGGCCGCCGGGATGATCCTGGCCGACGACAACTTCGCCTCGATCACCGCGGCGGTGAAGGAAGGGCGGACGGTCTACAACAACATCGAGAAGGCGATGCTCTTCCTGCTGCCGACCAACGTGGCGCAGGCGCTGGTCATCGCGGTGGCGATCTTCTTCGGCTTCACCATGCCGATCACGGCGCCGCAAGTGCTCTGGGTCAATATGGTCACTTCGGTCGCGCTCGGCCTGGTGATCTGCTTCGAGCCGCACGAGGTCGACGTGATGCAACGGCCGCCGCGCGCCGTCGACCGGCCGATCGTGACCGGCTTCGGCATCTGGCGGATCCTGTTTATCGGCTTGGCGCTGCTCGCCTATACGTTGCTGGCCTTCTTCTCGATGAAGTCCCACGGCGCGTCGGACGCGCTCGCGCGCACGGTCGCGGTCAACGCGATCACCATTGGCCAGGTCTTCTACCTCTTGAACAGCCGCTACCTGCTCGACTTCGTCCATGTCGCTCAAGGCGCACATGGGCAACAGGTACCTGCCATACGGCATCCTCGCCGTCGTCATCCTCCAGCTCTTGTTCACCTACGCGCCGCCGTTCCAGGCGATCTTCGGCAACGAAGCCGTCCCGCTTTGGGTGTGGCCGTGGCTCCTCGCCGGCGGGCTCATTTTCTTCCTCGTCGTTGAGGCGGAGAAGTTCATTATCCGCTCGTCGGACGCTCTGCGGACAGCGGTTACCTCGGTCGAGGCGGGCGCGTAGGGGCGAAAGCGGAACCCGACTATCCGCCGCGGCCGACGAGGTGCGCGGCGGCGCGCCAAGCGTGATGGGCGAGCGCCTCGAGCCGCCGCACCCTGTCGACGCGAAGGATCGCCTCATCGGCGGTGATCGCGCCGGTCGCGGCGGCGCTGAGCGTGGCGCGCCGGTGCGCGCCCCGCAGGTCGCCGAGCGACTTTGCGCATTGCTCGAGCTTCGCCAGCGCCGATAGCGCATCGGGCGTATCCTCGAATCGGATCGGGGCGGCGTGGTCGCTGAGCGCCCCCTCTTCGGCGACTTCCCGCACCACCGCCGTGGCGCTCTTCATCGCCTCCGCGCAGAGCTCCGCGGCGCGAGCGTCCTCGCCGCCGCCTTTAGCGGCCGGCGCGATGTCTGGCTGCTCATCCGCCATTTCAGCGAGCCGCGTCGCGTGGTCGAGCGCGTGCAATGTGCTCGCGCGCCGCCGCTGTTCGTCTTCCGTCTCGGGCGGGCCGCTGATCTGCGAGATGAAATCCTGCGCCTTGCGCAGGGCGTCGGCGATCTCGGTCACGGGCGCGGCGCTCTGCGCCGGGCGGACCGCCCCGCCGATTGCGGGCGCCAGGGCCGAGCCGATTGATCCGCACGCCAGCTCGATCGAACCGGCGACCGTCCGCCGCACCGCCTCAATCGCGACCACGGGCGTCACGAGAGCGGCCGGGTCGAGACCGCGGGTGAGCGGCGATCCCCGATCGGGCAGAAGCCGCTCGACCAATGCTGTGAACCAGCCGATCACCGGCATCAGAACCGCGACGCCGACGACGTTGTAGGCGGTGTGGTACGCAGCCAGCAGCGTCACGCCGTCGAGCGCGCCCGCAGCCCGAGCGATCAGAGGCGTCGTGAGAGGAAACAGCGCGAGAAAGATCAGGGCGGCGATGATCTTGAACAGGACATAGGCAAGCGCGAGCCGCTTTGCCGTGGCGGTCGCGCCGATGGCCGCCATTGCCGAGCTGGTCGCCGTTCCGATGTTCTGCCCAATGATCAGGGCGCAGCCCTGGTCCAGCCCGATCGCGCCGGCGTAGTAGGCCGAGAGGGTCACGGCGATGGACGCTGTCGACGACTGCATCACCGCGGTCATCACGAGCCCGACCACGACCAGCGACAGCAATCCGAACAAGCCCGACAACCATCCGACTCCAGGCGCGCCGAGGACGGCCGGCAGGTCGGACGGATGCAGCCGCTCGGCCAGCCCGCCCATGCCCTGCTGCAGCGTCGTCAGGCCGAACAGCACAAGCGCGAAACCGGCGAGCGCGGCCCCAGCCGCCGATATGCGCCCGCGGCCGAGCAGCTTCGTCAAAGCGCCGACGAAGATCATCGGCAGCGCGTAGGAGGACAGCGAGACGCGGACGCCGATGAGCGCCACGAGCCAAGCGGTTCCGGTGGTGCCGACATTCGCGCCGAACACAAGCCCCAACCCCTGAGGAAAGGTCAGGAGGCCGGCGCTGACGAGCCCGATCGTCGTCATGGTCGTGGCGCTCGACGATTGCACGAGCAGCGTGACGATCGCGCCCCAGAACGCGCCGGAGAGCGGTGTCGCCGCCGCCTTGCTGAGCACCGTGCGCAGCGAGGATCCCGCCAGCGCCTTGAGCCCCTCGGTCATGACGGTCATGCCAAGCAGAAACAGGCCGACGCCACCAAGGATCGAGATCGTCGTCGACATGAGCGGGGCTATTCCTCCGGGGGGGACTGAAGTTGTTTCTCGTATGTACCACGGTTGCAGGGCGGGAGGAGTTTGGGCCGGATTTCGCACCCGAGCGGATGAGGCGGCGACCGCGGCCGCGCCAGTCGCCGGCTCGGTCGCCGGCATTTCCAGCGCCCGGGCCGAGGCGTTCGGCTTCGGCGGAATTCTCGCGTTCTGCCTATAGGTCTCGCTAGGCCTCGGCGGCGAGCTCGGCGCGCGCCGCCGCCAACTCCTTCTTCTTCTCCGCGCCGACTCTCGGGTATGCGAGGTCGAGCTCCTCAACCACCTCGACGATTGCCGCTGCGACGACAAGCCGGGTGAACCACTTGTTGTCGGCCGGCACAACGTACCATGGCGCATGCACTGCTGCTGTCGCCCTGATCGCCTCTTCGAACGCGTGCATGTAGTCGTCCCAGAACTGGCGCTCGCTTACGTCGGAAGGCGAGAACTTCCAGTGTTTCTCCGGCCTGTCGAGACGCTCCATGAAGCGCTTCTTCTGCTCCTTGCGCGAGAGGTTGAGGAAAAATTTGAGGACGATCACCCCTTGCCGGGTGAGGTAGTCTTCGAGATGGGCGATGTCGGAAAGGCGTTCGTCCCAGATCCGCTTGCTCACCAGCGGCGGCGGAAGCTTCTGCCGTTTCAGGATTTCCTCGTGCACGCGCACGACGAGGACCTCCTCGTAATAAGATCGGTTGAAGATTCCGATCCGCCCCCGTTCTGGGAAGCACTTCGAATAGCGCCACATGAAATCGTGGGCGAGATCCTCCGCGGAGGGTTGCTTGAACGAGAACACCTGGCAGCCCTGCGGATTCACGCCCGACATGACGTGCTTGATTGTGCCGTCCTTGCCAGCCGCGTCCATCGCTTGGAAGATAAGCAACAACGACCAGCGATCCTGGGCGTAGAGAATGTCCTGCTCCTCTGCGAGCCACGCGGTTCCGCTTTGCAGGAGTCCTGCCGCCTCGCCCTTGTCCAGCTTCAGACCGCAGGTGTCGGCGGGGTCGAAGTCCTTCAGTCGAAAGCCCTTGCCTTTGGTGACGCGGAACGGGTGGACGTACCTCTGGATGCGTTCCAGGATTTCTTTTCTCGCCATGGCGCAACCTCCCTCGCCGAGTTGCAGTCTAGCCATGGGAGCCCGAGAGCGGCCAGAAGTTTCGGCCTCGCTCTCGAATGCCAGGGAAGGCGGGTCATCTCATACGTTGCGCCCAGCGCACGCAATAGCGCTAGTTAGCGACGAGAGACGGTCGGGCCGAAGCATCGTCAGGTGATCGGACGCCGGGTCGGCGGCTGCGCCGCCGGTCGGCTCGTTGCGCGCAGTTGAAAGCGGGGTTCACCCCGCCATCAGCCGCTGGGCCGAGGCGGCCGCGAAATAGAGCATGAGCGCGCCGGTGGCGAGGTCGACGAAGATCGTCCACCAGCGCTTGGCGGCGCCTTCGAGCGTGCGGTGCAGGAGGGCGTTGGCCGAGGCCCAGAGGATCCCCCAGGTCATGGCGCCGGCGATCACCGCGGCGGCCATGGCGAGGAGGGCGAGCGGCCTTGCGCCGGCGAGTTCCGGACGACCCATGGCCGCGAGCCAGAAGGCGACGTTCCACGGGCTCGACAGGGCCAGCGCGGCGCCGAGGCCAAAGCCGCCGCGGGTGGAAGTGAAGCGGCCCGGCGCCTCGGGTTTCGCCTCGAGCGGCCCGCCCCCGGCGTAGGCGCGCCAGGCCCCGCGCAGGAAGAGGAACGCCAGCGCGAGCAGGAGCGCGATGCTGAGGACGCCCATGGCGTTGCGAGCGAGCGGGGCGGCGAACAGGAGGCCGACGCCGAGCGCCACAGCCACCGCCCACAAGGCGTCCGCCCCGGAGGCGCCGGCGAGCACGGCGATCCCGCCCCAGAACCTGCCCGCAGCGCAGCGGCGGGCGATTTCGGCGTTGATCGGGCCGGGGGGCCAGGCCACCGACCAGCCGAGCAGGAAGCCGGTCGCAAGAAGCGCAGGGAGAGAAGCAGCCATGGCCAAGGCTGCATCATGGCGCAGGGACGACTGTCAACGGAGGACAGGTGGAATTCAGGCGGAATTCTGGTCATGGGAGGCGCGTCGGCCCTTCCGGCCTCGGGAGCGGGAGAAGGCCAACGCCGCTCTTGCGTTCGGCGCACTTCTCAAGCCCCTCGTCCTCGCGCATGATCCCGGAAAATCGAGTCTCAAGGAAACGCCATGACCGCCTCGACCGATCGGCGCCGACCGCTCGAACTCGATCCGGCTCGCGTCGTTCGCGGCGAAAGGCCGCATTACGCGATCATCGACATCGGATCGAATTCGGTGCGGCTCGTGGTCTATGACCAGCTCGGCCGCGCCCCTTTGCCCCGCTTCAACGAAAAGTCGCTCTGCCGGCTGGCCGAGGGACTGGCGCAAAGAGGATCGATATTGCCCGACGGCTTTCGCCGGGCCGTCGAAGCGGTCAGGCGCTTCCGGGCGATCGCCGACGCGATGGGCGTCGGCAAACTGGACGTCACCGGCACCGAGGCGATCCGCAACGCCTCGAACGGTCCGGCGCTGGCGGCCGCCATCCGCTCCAAGACCGGGCTCGAGGTGCGCATCCTCAGCGGGGCCGAGGAGGCGCGCTACGCGACGCTCGGCGTGATTTCCGGATTTTTCCGGCCGGTGGGGCTGGTCGGCGACATGGGCGGCGGCAGTCTCGAGCTGGCGGAAGCGATCGACGACCACGTGGGCGAGAAATGGGTCAGCCTGCCGCTCGGCGCCTTGCCGGTCGAAGCGATGCTCGTGGAAGGCCTGGCGGCGGCCAAGCGCCGGATCGACGAGATCCTGAAGATGAGCCTTCCGGCCGAGTTCGGTCGGCGCACGTTCTATGCGGTCGGCGGCGGCTGGCGGGCGCTCGCCAAGGCGCATATGGCGAGCGTCGACGCGCCGGTCAAAGTCGTTCACGGCTATACGCTCTCGGCGTCCGCGGCGCGCGACTTTGCCCGGTCGTTGTCCCGGCTCACCGGGGCGAAGGCCGGCGTCGACTCCCGGCGTCGCCCTGCGCCGCGCGCGCACCTTGCCGGCCGCCGCGCTGGTCATGGATCGCGTGCTGAAGCGTCTCGAGCCCGGAAAGGGTGGTGTTCTCGGCGCTGGGCTTGCGCGAAGGCCTGCTCTATTCGCAGCTCGACACGGCGGAGCAATACCGCGATCCGCTGGTCGAAGGCGCGCAGCTGATCGGACTGCCGCTGGCGCGGGTGCCGGACTTCGCGCCGGCGCTGGCGTCCTGGACGGCCGATCTCTTTGCCGAGGAAACGCCGGCGGATGCGCGCCTCGGGTGGCGGTTTGCGCGCTTTCCGACATCGCCTGGCGGGACGCGCCCGAGACTCAGGGCGGAGGAGAGCTTTCGCCGCCTGCTGCAATTCCCCTTCATCGGCGTCGATCATGCCGAACGGGCGTTCATCGCCGCCGCTATTCATGCCCGCTATTCCGGCCGCCCCGACGCGGCGTGGCTAACCCCGGCGATCGACCTCGTTTCGCCCTCCGGCCGCCGCCGCGCTCTGATCCTCGGCCGGGCGATCCAGCTGGCCTATCGCTTCTCGGGCGCGGTCCCTGCCGTGTTGGCGAGCGCCCGCCTTCGCCTGGACCCGGACGGCGTCCGGCTCGAAGTCGCCTCCGCCGCGCGCGCCCCCGACAGCGAAGTCGTCGCCGACCGGCTTCGCTCGCTCGCCGGCGCCCTCGGCGTCAAGCGGGCCGAGATCGTCGTGACCGACGCCGCCGCGTGAAGCCGGACGTGCGCCTGGCGAGAGCGCTCAGCGGCGTCTCAGCTCGAGCTGCCGAGCGCTGAAATTCGTTGACCGTCTCGCGCCAGCCTGCTCTAAGGCGCGGCTTCCCACTGGATTCCGGGTCTACGAGATGACCGCAGGTTCGCGGCCGACTGAAATCGGCCTTCTTGTCTTCCCCAATGTCCAGCAGCTCGACCTGACCGGGCCCTATGAGGTTTTCGCCTCCTGGCCCAAGGCGCGGGTCCGACTGGTCGGAAAGACCCTCGAGCCGGTCGCCTCGTCGACGCGGTTGGCTCTGACGCCTGACGTCGCCTACGAGGCGTGCCCGCAGCTCGATGTTCTGTGCGTCCCGGGCGGCAGCGGCATCAATGCGCTTCTCGCCGACGAGGAGACGCTGGGCTTCGTCCGCCGCCAGGCGGAGGGGGCGCGCTTCATGACCTCGGTCTGCACCGGCGCGCTCCTGCTCGGCGCCGCCGGCCTCCTCCGGGGAAAGCGGGCCACGACGCACTGGGCCTCGCATCATCTGCTCGAAGCCTGCGGGGCCATTCCCGAACGTCAGCGAGTGGTGCGCGACGGTTCGCTGATGACCGGCGGCGGGGTCACCGCAGGGATCGATTTTGCCCTTGCGCTCGTCGCCGAGCTCGCCGGGCGCGAGGTCGCTGAGGCGATTCAGCTCAATCTCGAATACGCCCCGGCCCCGCCGTTCGCGGCCGGCAGCCCCGAAACCGCCGGCAGCGCAGTCGTCGAGACGGTGCGCAGGCGCCTGGCGCCGATTGTCGAGGAGCGGGCGCGCCTTGTCGCGGAGGCGGCGAAGCGGCTCGATTTCGGCGTCCCCGGCGTCGTTCGCTGAGTTGAGCCGGCTTCATCGAACCATAGGCCTGGCGCTCCCGCGAGCGCCGCACAGCTGTCGGCTCGGCAGTCGCGGCGACCGGACCGGCCATTGTCCCCGGCTGCGCCGGCAGCGTCACGAGAAAGCCACAGAAAAAAGGCTGATTCCGCGAGTTGGCATCGGGACGGACGCCCGTCGAAGGGCGGAACGCTCGCGCGGTTGCGCCTTGCTGGCGGAGCGCTACCAAAGGAGCTTGGGGATTGTGTGGCGAGCCGGGCGAAGGTCGGCGCGCATCGTCCTGTTGTGAGTTGGGCGACGGAGTAATGCCAGATGGAGCATGACGACGTCTCGGCCTTTGCGTTTCTCGAGCATGGCGGCGCCATGGGCGCCCTGATGCGCGACTGGGACTGGGCCGGCTCGCCGCTCGGTCCTCCCGACGTCTGGCCGCAGTCGCTGCGCTCGATCGTCGAACTCGTGCTTCAGTCACGCTCCCCGATGTTCGTCGCGTGGGGCGGACGCCTTCTCACGCTTTACAACGATGCTTTCGCCAAGCTCCTCGGGTCGAGTCATCCCGGAGCCCTCGGCGCGCCGCTCGATGACGTCTGGCCGGAAACCTGGCCCGACGTGAGCTCCCTGGTCGCTGCGGCGAGGTCGGGAAAACACAACTACAGAACGGGGATACGTCTCCCCATGGATCGGAAAGGCGCCGATCCACGCGCTTCGTTCTCGCTGTCGTTCTCTCCGGCGCACGATGAGCGGGGGCAAGTCGGCGGAATTTGCTGCGCCCTGGACGCAGACGCAGTCGTCGTCCCGCAGGATCGCGCCGAGGCGGTTCGCGCCGGGGTCGCGCAGCGGATGAACGATGAACGCCTGCGCCAGGCGATCGCCGCGACCGGGATGGGGACCTTCATATGGCATGTCGAAGACGACATTGCCGAGGCGGATGAACGGATGCTCGCGCTCTTTGGCCTGCCCCCGGACGGACGACTGTCGCTGAGCGCCGCGTTGGCGAAGCTGCTGCATGCCGACGATCGGGATCGCTACGCCGGCGCTGTCGGGCGGGCCTGCGATCCGAAGGGTTCCGGCGAACTTCGGGCGGACGTTCGCGTCGTCCTGCCGGACGCCTCCATTCGCTGGCTCGCGGTCACCGGACAAGTCGTTTTCGCCGGCGCGCCGGCTCGGGCGATCAGGATGGCGGGGACGGCGGTCGACGTGACCGAACGCAAGGCGGTCGAACAGGCCTTGCGCGACAGCGAGCGGCGGCTGGCGCAGGAGCTCTCCGACGCCCGCGCGCTCGAGGCGATCAGCACGCGCCTTATCCGGGAGCAGCAGCCTGAGGCGCTCTACGACCACATGCTCGATGCGGCGATGGCGCTGATGAAAGCCGACGCCGCCTCCATCCAGGACTTCGATCCGGAGCGGCAGGAGCTGAGAACCCGCGCCTTCAGAAACTTTCCCGCCGATCTGGCGCGGCGCTGGTCGGTCATGAGCGGCGATTTCCGCGGCGTCGCCGGCCAGGCGCTGGGGACGCAAAAGCGGGCGGTTGTCGAGGATGTCGAAACCTCCGATGTCATGGCCGGAACGGAATCGCTCGCCGTCTACCGGCGCTGCGGCATTCGAGCGGCCCAGGCGACCCCCTTGCGCTCGCGGTCCGGCCGGCTGCTCGGCATGATGTCGACCTACTGGCGGGCGCCCCATCGGCCGTCCGACCGCGAGTTTCGCTACTTCGACGTGCTCTCGCGGCAGGCGGCGGACCTGATCGATCGCCTGCAGACCGAAGCCGCGCTGAAGCACAGCGAGGAACAGCTGCGTCTCGCGACCGAGGCCGCCGACGTGGGTTTCTGGGACGTCGACGGCGCGACCGGCGCTCTTTACTGGCCGCCGCGAGTGAAGGCCATGTTCGGCGTCTCGCCGGACGTTCCGGTGTCGATGGACGACTTCTACGCCGGCCTTCACCCCGCCGATCGCGATTTCGTCAGCGCCGAATATGCGGCGGCCGCCGATCCGGCGACCCGCGCCCTCTACGACGTCGAATACCGCACGATCGGCAAGGAGGATGGGATCGAGCGGTGGGTGGCGGCGAAGGGCAGGGGAGTGTTCGACGACGAGGGTCGCTGCGTCCGCGTGATCGGGACGGCGATCGACATCACCGCGCGCAAGACGTCCGAGGAGCGGCTGCGCGAACTGAACGAGAACCTCGAGCACCGCGTCGCGGCGGCAGTTGCCGAACGCAACATTCTGGCCGACCTCGTCGAGGGGACGGACGCCTTCGTCCAGGTCGCCGATCTCGACTATCGCCTGCTCGCCATCAACAGGGCGTCGGCTCAGGAGTTCGAACGGGTTTTCGGCGTGCGGCCGCATGTCGGCGACAGCCTGCTCGATCTCCTGGCCGACCAGCCGGAGCACCAGGCCGCGATCAAGCGGGTCTGGAGCCGGGCGCTTGCCGGCGAGGAGTTCACGGAAGTGCTGGAGTTCGGCGATCCGGCGGGCGACCGGCGTTTCTACGAGATGAAGTTCAACATCCTGCGCGACGCCAACGGGAAGACGATCGGCGCCTACCAGTTCGTCGACGACGTGTCTGAGCGGATGCGGAACGAGGCCCGCCTCCGCGATGCGGAACGGGCGCTGAGAAACGCCCAGAAGATGGAGGCGATCGGACAATTGACCGGCGGCGTCGCGCACGACTTCAACAATCTGCTGATGGCGATCTCGGGAGGACTTCGGCTGATCGGGAGGCCGCTGGACGACGAGAAGCGCGAGCGGGTGCTGGCCGGGATGAGCAGAGCCGTGGAGCGCGGCGTCAGCCTGACCCGGCAGTTGCTCGCCTTCTCGCGCCGGCAGCCGCTCGCGACCGAGCCGATCAACCTGACGGCGCAGGTCACCGCCATGCGCGAACTGATCGAGCGCAGTCTCGGCGGCGAGGCTCAGGTGATGATGAACTTTCCAGACGATCTCTGGACGGTTGAGGCGGATCCGGGCGAGCTCGAGCTTGCGGTCCTGAACCTCTGCGTCAATGCGCGCGACGCCATGCCTTCCGGCGGCGTCATCATGATCGACGCCAGCAACACGACCGACGCCGAGGGGGCGACCAGCCGCGACATCGTCGAACTCTGCGTCGGCGACTGCGGGGTCGGCATGTCCGAGGAGGTGATCGCCCGCGCCTGCGAGCCGTTCTTCACCACCAAGGACGTCGGCAAGGGCTCGGGCCTCGGACTGGCGCAGGTCTACGCCTTTATCACCAACTCGGGCGGCTCGCTCGCGATTGAGAGCAAACCCGGCTCGGGAACCACCGTGCGGATGAGGTTCCCACGCTCGAGCGAGGCGCTGGTTCCGGCGGCCGACGAACCCGCAGCCGAGGCGTCCGCCTCGGCCGGGGTCGAAAAGAAAGGCCACGTCCTCCTGGTCGAGGACGATCGCGAGGTCGCCGCTCTCTCGCAGGAGATGCTGACGAGCCTCGGTTTCGACGTCACCCAGGTCGGCTCGGCGGAAGCCGCGCTCGGCGCCCTGAAGAACGGACGCCGCATCGATATCGTCTTTTCCGACGTCAGAATGCCCGGCGGCATGAACGGCATCGAGCTCATGCGGGAGATCAGGCGACGCAATCCGCGCCTGCCGGTCGTGCTGACGACCGGCTACGCCGAGGGCCTGCGCGAGGCCGAGGGCGAGGGAATCCCAGTGCTGCCGAAGCCCTATCAGCTCGAAGCGCTGACCGAGATCCTGGCGCGCCAGTTGCGTTAGAGCGGGCGGTCAGCGCAGGAGCGCGACGAGCGCCGGGACGCGCTGGGGGTAGTCGGCGTAGGCCGGGCCAAACTGGACCCGGATTGACTTGAAATTTGCCGCAATGCTAGCTCTGACATGTCAGCGCCCGCGCTAAGCCGTCACGTCCTGGCGGGACGTCAATCATAATGGATCGGAGCCCGCAACGGTTCGCCGCGCGGCTGAATCCCTGGGAGGAACATCGATGAACCGCACTGTTTCGACGTTGGCGCTCTGCGCCGCCGCCGGCGCCCTGTTCGCCGCGCCCGCGCTCGCGGACACGAGCACAATGAAGATCGCCTTCTCCAACAACTACGCCGGCAATTCCTGGCGCCAGGCGATGCTGAAGAGCTACGACATCGTCACCAAGAAGGCTGTCGCCGACCACGTCGTCGCCGCCGCGGACATTTTCACCACCGCCGACAAGGAAGTGCCCACCCAGGCCGCCCAGATCCAGAACCTGATCCTGCAGGGCTATAACGCCATCGTCATCAACGCCGCCTCGCCAGACGCGCTGAACGGCGCGATCAAGCAAGCCTGCGACGCCGGCATCGTCGTCGTCTCGTTCGACGGCATCGTCACCGCGCCCTGCGCCTACCGCGTCGTCGTCGACTTCAAGGACGATGGGCAAGGAGGAAGTCGAGCACATGGCCAAGTTCCAGCCCAAGGGCGGCAACCTGCTTGAAATCCGTGGCCTCGCCGGCACCTCGATCGATGACGCGATCCATGCCGGCATCCTCGAGGGCGTGAAGGCGCACCCCGACTTCAAGATCGTCTCGTCCGTCGACCGGCGACTGGGACCAGACGACCGCGCAAAAGGCGGTCGCGACGGTGCTGCCGTCGCTGCCGCCGATCGTCGGCGTCGTCGACCAGGGCGGCGACGGCTATGGCGCCGCGCAGGCCTTCGCCGCCGCCGGCAAGCCGCGTCCGACCATCATCATGGGCAACCGCCAGGACGAATTGCAGTGGTGGAAGGAGCAGAAGGACGAAGGACGGCTATGTCACCTGGTCGGCTTCGATCGCGCCCGGCATTTCGACGCTCGCCTTCTGGGTGGCGCAGCAGGTGCTGGACGGCAACAAGAACATTCCGCACGACCTGCTGGTGCCCTATCTTGCCTTCACCCAGAACAATTTCGAGGCGGCGCTGCCGAACCATCCCGAAAGGCGGCGTCGCCAGCCAGGAATACACCCAGGCGGACGCGATCGCGGCGATCAAAGCCAACATGAAGTAGCGCGAAGCGGGATCGCTGCCTGCGCTTGAGCAAGGATTAGGACCATGGCGGACGCCGGCGCCTTCTTGTCGATTTCGCCGGCGTCGAAAAGTCACTTCGGCGCCGTCCGCGCGCTTGGACGGCGTCGACTTTTCGGTCTTTGCAGGGCGAATGCGTCGGCCTCGTCGGCCACAACGGCGCCGGCAAGTCGACGCTGATGCATGTACTGAACGGCGGCGTCGCGCCCGATCGCGGGCGCCTCGCGATCGCCGGCGAAGAGCAGCGCGCCTATTCGGCTGCGCGCGCCAGAGCGCTCGGCATGCGCTGCGTCTTCCAGGAGCTCTCGCTCTGCCCGAACCTGACGGTGGCGGAGAATGCCCGCGTCTTTCATCCGTCGATCCGCGGATTTGGCTGGCGGAAGCGGGCAGGACGGCTGATCGGCGAAAAGCTCGACGAGATTTTTCCCGGCCACGGCATCGCGCCCGGCGATCTGCGTGCAGGACCTGTCGATCGGCCGCCGACAGATGGTCGAAGTCGCGCGCGCCTTTACGGTCCAGAGGCGCCCGCGCGCCTCGTCATTCTCGACGAGCCGACCTCCTCGCTCGACGCCCACACTGCCGGGCAACTGCTCGCCTATGTGCGCCGCGCGGTCGCAGCGGGCGATCGAGCTTCGTACTCATCTCCCATCTTCTCGGCGAAGTGCTGGAGACCTGCGACCGCATCGTCGTGATGCGGGACGGCAAGGTCGTCGCCACGGATCAGGCGAGCAGACTTCGACCGCGACAAGCTGGTCGCCGCCATGGGCGGCGTCGAGAGCGCGCCGCAAGCCGAACAGGCCGCAGCAGCTGGCGAAGCCAACGAAGCGCCGGTTGCGGGTCCGCGCTCAGGCCCGGCCGGCAGACGGATCAGCGCGACCTCGTGGCGCGCGAGGGCGAGATCGTCGGCCTCGCCGGCCTCGCCGGTCATGGCCAGACGGATCTTCTGCTCGCCGTCTTCGCCGCCGCCTCGCGGCCGCGGCCCGGCCAGACGGTCGACGGCCCGGTGGCGCTCGTCGCCGGCGACCGGCAGACGGACGGCGTCTTTCCGCAATGGTCGATCGCCGAGAACATCGGCGTTCGCTCGCTGACAGGCCTGCGCGCACGGCCCCTTCGTTTCGCCGCGCCTCGAACGGCGGCTTGCCGAGTCCTGGCGCGAGCGGATCAGCATCCGCACGCCCGACGTGCGACAACAACATCCTGTCGCTCTCGGGCGGCAATCAGCAGAAGGCGCTGTTCGCCCGCGCGCTCGCCTCCGACGCGCGCGTCATGCTGATGGACGATCCGATGCGCGGCGTCGACTATCGGCACCAAGCTGGAGGTCTACGACCTCATCCGGGCCGAGGCGAAGCGCGGGCCGCACCTTCCTCTGGTACACGACCGAGACCGAGGAATTGAAGCATTGCGACCACGTCTATGTTTTCCGCAATGGCGCGATCGTCGCCGATCTGGCGCGCGACGAACTCAGCGAGGAGCGCGTCATCCATTCGTCCTTCGCGGAGGCCGTCTGAGATGAGCGTGACGGTCGCCCCGGCCGTTGCGGGCGCGGGCGGCGCAGAGCTGCGCCGATGGCTTCGCGCCGCGTTGCCGGCCCTGTCGCTGGCGCTGGTCGTCGCCGCCATCGCCTGGCTCAATCCGCGCGCCATCAGCTATTTCGGCTTCACGCTGATGCTCAACCTGGCGATCCCGATCGCGCTCGCGACGCTGGCGCAGATGTTCGTCATCGCCGGCAACGATCTCGACCTTTCGATCGGCCCGTTTGTCGGCTTCGTCTGCTGCGTCTCGGCGACCTGGCTGCGGGACGAGCCCTGGCTCGGCGTCCTCTCGCTCGCCGGCTGCGTCGCGCTCTACGCCGGCGCTCGGGCGCGCTGATCTATCTCCGCAACCTGCCCTCGATCGTGGTGACGCTGGGCATGAGCTTCGTCTGGCAGGGTCTGGCGATCCTGCTGCTGCCGAAGCCCGGCGGCACGGCGCCCGTCTGGCTTCAGACGGTCATGGGGGTCAAGCCGCCGTTCATTCCCTTTCCCGATCGTCGCCGCCGCGCTGATCGCCGCCGTCGGCTGGTTCGGCCTCATGCGCACCTCCTATGGCGCGATCCTGCGCGGCTCCGGCGGCAATGCCGTGGCGATCGCGCGCGCCGGCTGGTCGCTGCTCAAGGCGAAAGCGGCGCTGTTCGCGCTCGCCGGCCTTTTCGGCGTGCTGTCGGGCATGGCGCTTGTCGGCATCACCACCTCGGCCGACGCCAATATCGGCAACGGCTATACGCTGCTGTCGATTGCCGGCGTCATCCTCGGCGGCGGCGAATTCGTCGGCGGGACGGTGTCGCCGATCGGCGCGGTGATCGGCGCGCTGACCCTGGCGCTGGCGGCCTCGCCGCTCTTGACCTTCATGCGCATCCCGCCGGACTGGCAGGTCGGCGCCAACGGCGCGATCCTGATCATCGTGCTCGCCGCGCGCGTGCTGATCAGCCGCAACGGCGCCGAGCGATGACGACCGCCGCCAGATCGCTGCTGGCGCGGCCGTGGATCTGGTCCTTTGTCGGCGCGGGCCTCGTCTGGCTCGCGGCCATCGCGTTCACCGGCGGCTACGGCGCGGGCGGCATGCTGACGGCGGCGCTGTCGCTCGCCGTCTTCACCGTCATCGTCGGCATTGGGCAGATGTTCGTCATCACGCTCGGGCCCGGCAATGTCGATCTCTCGCTGCCGGCCAACATCGGCCTGGCGAGCGCCGTCGCCATGAAGATGATGGGCGGCGACGACAGCTGGGTCGCGGTCGGCCTCGTGGCGGCGCTCGGCTGCGGCGTCGCCGTCGGCGTCGCCAACTATCTGCTGATCTGGGCGCTCAGCATTCCCCCGATCATCGCGACGCTGTCGGCGAGCTTCATCATCCAGTCGGTCGACATCTGCTTACGGCCGCGGCCTGCAGATCAAGCCGCCGCCGGGCTTCGCCGATTTCACCAACATCGCAGTTCGCCGGCGTGCCGTTGCTGGCCGTCCTCACCGTCTTGTTTACGGTCGGCGCGAATGTCGCGCTGCAGCGGACGATCTGCGGCCGCTCGGTGCTGGCGATCGGGCAGAACATCCGGGCGGCGCGGCTTGGCCGGCATCCGGGTCGAGCCAGTGCGTTTTGTGACCTATGTCCTTTGCGGCGCGCTCGGCGGCCTCAACGGGGCGCTGCTCGCCGGCTATTTCCGCGGCGCCAATGTCGATATCGGCAACGAATATCTGCTGGCCTCGATCGCCGTCGTCGTCATCGGCGGCACGTCGGTTGCCGGCGGCAAGGCCAACCTCCCCGGCGTCTGGGGCGGGGCGCTGTTCCTCGTGCTGCTCTTGACGATGCTGAACACCTTCGGCGTCAGCGCGGGCGTGCGGCTCGTGGCGACCGGGCTCATCATTGTGGCGGTGATAACGGCAGCAGGAGGGGAGAAGAGGGTGCGGTGAGCGGCGTCGATGAATCGCTCATTTGACTGTCGTGCTAATACGTTGAGAGTTCCCCCCGGCTTTGCCGGGGAGGCAGTAAGAGTTTGACATTTCCGGCGGTATGCGCGCCCGCGGGTCGCTCTCGGGGTGGAGAGCAGCGCTCGGGAGCGCGCCCATTGGTTCCGCTCGGAGTCCGATTTTCATCAAGGGTGGGGCGGCTCTGATGCGATAATGAGGTGCGCGCTGGAGTATCTATTATTCATGGGTTGCGGGGCCCGGGGCGCCGGCTATGGGCCGCTTTGAGCGGCCCCAACTCTACCTAGCCAAGGGCTTTGCCCTTGATATCCCTGCAGTTCTCGACCCAAACGCGAACGAAATTCTCGTTACGGGCGCAATAACGGTCTAAACGAGGAGCAGGGAAAACATTTTCCCTGCGCGGGACGGTAACAGCGAATTGGCGCCAAGGGTCGCGCCGACCGACCCCGCAGTGAACTTTTACATTCGGTTCCCATGCTAAGCCTCAGTTCCGAATTGATTTTGCGATTGCAAGCGCGATCACGGGGGACATGATGCGCATTGCATGCCGGCCAATGCTGGCCCCATGGCAGGTCTGTCGCGCGCTGCCGTTCGCGGCTTGCCCCGTGGCAAACTGCTGCCCGTCCTAAACGACCGGTCCGACGATGGCCGCGACGACGATCCACAGCACGATCCCGCAGACGACCGCCGCAATCGCATAGGGGCCGGTCTTGTCGGCGGGCGGCTTCATCAGGATCGGCAGCCCGAGCCAGAAGACGTAGACGCCGTAGAGGAGCGCGATGAGGCGGATGATGCCGAGGCCGGGAATCAGCGCCGCCACCCCGGCAAGCCAGACCGGGGTCATCGAATAGACGGCGAGCTTCATCGCGCTCTCGCGATCCCTCGGCGCGGAAAAGGTCGGCGCCAGCCCGTCGATGATGGCCGCCATGGCGTAAACGACAGCGAAGGCGACGAGATAGTGGATGAAGGCGCTGAAAAGTCCGGTAAAGAAGCCGCCGTGATATATGTGACGCCCTTCCAGCCGCGGTCCGCGCCAGCCGAACAGAAGCCGCCGCAGGAATTCGCAGGCCGGCGGGATCGCCGCGAGGATCGCGACATAGTTGGCGAACAGGTAGGCCGCATCGCCCGAACTCGGGCTCGATCGCCCGCCACTCTGAGGCGGGCGACAGGACCATGGCCTTCGCGCGTTTAACAATATCCACGTCGCCCCCCTCCGGCGGACGCTCCCGCAGTCCTTCCAGGCGCGCCGGCGGAAGTATAAGTTCGCACCCCAGCTTCCGCCAGCGCCTGGCGCTCGCTTGCCGGGCCACCAAACCAGGCGCCAGTGAAACAATCGGCCCGAGCGTCCGTACAGCTGTTTGAGTTCGAACAGTCAGACCCAGGGCTTGCCGTCATGGTTCAGATAAAAGCGCCGTGGAACGAGCGCAACGGCCGGTTTTCGCCGCTGAAGGCGGTCGTCTTTGCCGGCCTCTTCCTCCCCGCGGCATGGATCGCCTATCTGGCGGCGAGCGGCGCGCTCGAGCCCAAGGTCGTGACCGAGATGATTCACCGCACCGGACTCTGGGCGATCCGGTTCCTGACGCTCACGCTCCTGGTGACGCCGCTCATGCGCGGCGCGCGCCTGCCAAAGCTGATCGCCGTCCGCCGGATGCTCGGGGTTGCAGCCTTCGCCTATGTGACGGCCCATCTCTCGCTCTATGTCGTCGACCAGCACTTCGCCCTTGGCCACGTCGCCTCGGAGATCGCGCTGCGCTTCTATCTGACGATCGGCTTCGTCGCCTGGCTCGGCCTCGCCGCGCTGACCGCGACCTCGACCGACGGCATGATCCGGCGGCTCGGGGCCAAAAGGTGGCGACGGCTCCATTCCATCGTCTATGGGCTGGCCGCGGTCGCCCTGCTGCATTTCATGATCCAGGCGAAGGCGGACGTCTCCGAGCCGGTGATGATGTTCGGCTTCTTCGCAATCCTGATGCTGTACAGGGCGCTAGCGAAGCGCGGCCTTTCGGCCTGGGGAGCGGCGCTCGGCGCGGCGATCGTTTCCGTCCCGTTAACGGCGCTGGTTGAGGCGGCCTGGTACGCTCTCGTGCGCCACATCCCGTTCTGGGAGGTCCTGCAGGCCAACGTCGACCCGGACATGGCGTTCCGCCCGTCGGCCTATGTCGCGGCGGCCGGAGCCGCCTTCGCGATCGTCGCGCTCATGCGGCGTAGCCCGGCCCCGCTCCGGTCGAACGCGCTCGCCGCGAGACCGGCGACAGCAGCGGCTGGCCACTGAGTGCGCGACGCACCCTTAGCCTGAAGACGAAATTGTGTCATATCGTCGCCATAGGCTGCAGTTTCAGTTGCGCCTCCTTTCACAACGATGGCCGAATCTTTACGATGATCCGCGCCTGCGCGACGGATTTCCTCAAAAAAGGCGATCCGCAGATCGCCCGGTCTTTATTGACAAAGCAGCCTTCGATCAGAGCGCGCCGCGTCGCCAGGTTCGCGTCCTTTCTTGCGTTGGTCTGCCTGGGCGGGGCTGCCTATGCGGACTCGAGCCAGCCCGTTGCGCCGGGGTCGGACGCGGCCGGTTCCGGCGAAGTGCGGGAGACGCTCATTCCCACCTGGCCGTTCGGTTTCCTGAGCGGTTCATGGGAAAGTCCGAACCTGCTGGGCGACATGGGGGGCCTGCGGCCCGCCCTGGACAAATACGGTATGTCGCTGAGCGTCATCGAGAACGCCGAGACGTTGGGCAATCTGACCGGCGGCGTCCGACAGGGCTTCGAAGTCAACGGACTCACCACTGCGACATTGGAATTGGACGCCCAGCGCGCTTTCGGTCTGAGCGGCGGCCTGTTCCACGTCAGCGGCCTCCATATTTGGGGCGGCCTTCTGAGCTTGACCAATCTCGATAACTTGCAGGCCGTGAGCGGCCTTGAGGCCTACCCGTCCGTCCGACTTTGGGAAGCGTGGTATCAGCAGAAATTCGGCGACAGGTTCGACATCAAGATCGGCGAGCAGAGCCTCGATCAGGAATTCATGGTCAGCCAAAACGCGAGCTTTTTCATCAATTCGACGTTGGGGTGGCCGATACTTCCCACCCTCGACATGCCCGGCGGCGGTCCCGCTTATCCGCTCGCGGGCCTGGGATTTCGGGCGCGGGCGGAACCGACCGACAGCGTCACCGTGCTCGCCGGCCTCTTCAACGGCAGCCCGATCCCAAAAGATTCGCCCGACACGCAATTGAGCAATCCCTATGGCGTGAGCTTCCCGCTTGACACGGGAGTTCTGGCGATCGCAGAAGTGCAAATCAAGGTTCCCGGATCAGCAAACTCGGCGAAGGCGAGCGACGAAGGTCCGCTCCCGGGCCTTTACAAATTCGGCGCCTGGTACGACAGCTATACCTTCGACGATCTGCGATACGACAGCGCAGGCGTCCCTCTCGCCAGCGCCGAGAGCAACGGGATTTCTGGCAGCCATCAAGGCAATTATTCGATTTACGCGGTCGCAGACCAGATGGTCTGGCGTTCCAGCGACCCCAACCGCAACATCAATGTCTGCCTTCGTCCGATGATCACGCCGCTGCAGGATCGCAACCTGATCACCTTCAGCCTGAACGCTGGCGTAACCATGCACGAACCGTTCCTCGGGCGTGACAATGACATCGTCGGCGTCGGCATGGGCCTCGCGCGGGTCAGCAACGGTGTCTCCGGCCACATCAAGGACCTCAATTTTTACGATCCGACGATCCAGAGGCCGACGCCAGGCGCGGAGACTTTTGTCGAGGCCAGCTATCAGTATCAGGCCGCGAAATGGTGGCAGATTCAGCCGGACGTTCAGTATATCTTCAATCCCGGCGCCGGCCTCACCAACCGGCAAGAACCGACGCAGAAGATCAAGAACGAACTGGTGATCGGCCTGCGCACCAACATCACGTTCTGACGCGGCTCGAACGGTCGAGGGCTATTACCAGCGCCACATTTCGTCCCAGTTCTACGTCGATCCGGAGCTCGGGATAGCCGGCGTCAAATGGAGCAGCACGGGCGGGCGCCCCCAGCATGACGAGGGCTATCGCCGGCGCCGATTTCGGCTGGGCGCCGGTGACGAACCTCACCTTCGGCCTTGAATTGATCGTTCAAACCACGGATCAGGCACGGCAATCCGCTCCCGAGGCCGTCGGCGGTCTCAGTCTCGATTGCCAGAGCCTTCAGCCCCTCCGCGACGACGGCGACGAGGTCGGCGTTGGAGGCAGCCCTTTCGCCCACCCGCATTCACACAAGTTTTTGTCGATTCGCGCGCCCCTTCTCCACGAAGTGGGGAAGGTGGCGCGTAGCGCCGGATGGGGTGGGGAGAGCAGGAATCCGTCGACGAAACTTGGCAATGACGGTCGTGCAATGCGACCCCTGGTCCAGCAAGTGGACCATCCATCCGGCCCCGTGGATCTCATCCCCGAGCCGCGCTCCTTCCAGCAGGGGGGGAAGGGGTCACGCTTGTGATGGGTGCACAAGATGGACGGCACCCTATTTCGCGGACTTCGTTTGTCTTACGCGAAAGATCATCGTCGGAGCGGACGGCCGCACGCGCGAGACAGCCGATGCGAAGATCACGGACGCCGAGAGGGGCGCATGGTTTCGACGCGTGGGATTTCGCATTCTTCGATTTCCCGGCGAGTTCATCATCGGCGGACCGCGGATCGCCATCGAGCGCATTCGTGCGGCGCTGGCGGTGACGTTCGTGCAATCGGACTGAGGTTCACGCAACGGG
Organism: uncultured Acidimicrobiaceae bacterium; assembly: GCA_963781305.1. GTDB lineage: Bacteria > Actinomycetota > Acidimicrobiia > Acidimicrobiales > RAAP-2 > DASXMT01. Next base: position 15,577 of record CAWAFL010000001.1, on the reverse strand, counting down.
CCACACCCCATCCGGCGCTACGCGCCACCTTCCCCACTTCGTGGAGAAGGGGGCGAGACGGCCGATGCGAAGATCAAGGACGCCGAGAGGGATGCATGGTTTCGACGCGTGGGATTTCGCATTCTTCGATTTCCCGGCGAGTTCATCATCGGCGGACCGCCGATCGCCATCGAGCGCATTCGTGCGGCGCTGGTGGCGACGTTCGTGCAATCGGACTGAGGTTCATGCAGCGGGCCACACCCCATCCGGCGCTTCGCGCCACCTTCCCCACTTCGTGGAGAAGGGAAAAACTCGCCGGCCGCCCGACCGTTATGATCGCCGCGTCCCCAGCGGCCGTCCGGAGAGACCAATGACGCATATTCTTCACCGCGCCGCAAACGTCGTCCCGCCGGTCGCGGTCGCCGGCTCCGGAGTCGAGATCATCGACGCCGGGGGCCGTCGCTATCTCGACGCATCCGGCGGCGCCGCGGTCTCCTGCCTCGGCCATGGGCATCCGGAGGTCATGGCCGCCCTGCACAAGCAGCTCGACACGCTCGCCTATGCGCATACCGCCTTCTTTACCACCGAGGTCGCAGAACGGCTCGCCGACCGGCTCGTCGAAGGCGCTCCGGGCGACATCGATCGCGTCTATCTCGTCAGCGGCGGATCGGAGGCGGTCGAGGCGGCGCTCAAGATGGCGCGTCAATATTTCGTCGAGACCGGCGAACCGCAGCGCCGCCTGATCGTCGCGCGGCGGCAAAGCTACCATGGCGCCACCCTCGGCGCGCTGGCGGCGGGCGGCAACGTGTGGCGGCGCGCTCAATTCGAGCCGCTGCTGATCGAGACCCATCATATCGACCCGTGCTACGCCTATCGCCTGCAACGCGACGGCGAGAGCGACGCCGATTACGCCGCACGCGCCGCCCAGGCGCTCGAGGACAAGCTCCTCGAAGTCGGCCCCGAGCGCGTCATCGCCTTCGTCGCCGAGACCGTGGTCGGCGCGACATTGGGCGCCGCGCCGCCTGTCGCCGACTACTTCAAGCGCATCCGCGCCATCTGCGACCGTTACGGCGTCCTCTTCATTCTCGACGAGGTGATGTGCGGCATGGGGCGGACGGGTACGCTGCACGCCTGCGAGCAGGACGGCGTCGCTCCGGACCTCATGACGATCGCCAAGCGGCTGGGCGGCGGCTACCAGCCGATCGGCGCCGTCCTGCTGACGAGGCGGATCTTCGAGGCCTTCGCCGCCGGCTCAGGCTCGTTCCAGCACGGCCACACCTATATCGGCCATCCGATGGCGGCGGCGGCGGCGCTCGCCGTCCAGGACGTCATTCGGCGCGACGGGCTTCTCGACAACGTCGTGGCGATGGGCGAACGGCTGCAGCGGCGGCTCACCGAGCGTTTCGCCGACAATCCCCACATCGGCGACATCCGCGGGCGCGGGCTTTTCCGCGCGATCGAGCTGGTGGAGGACCGGGACGGCAAGCGTCCGTTCGATCCGGCCCTCAAGCTGCACGCGCGGATCAAGCAGGAAGCGATGGCGCGCGGACTGATCGTCTATCCGATGGGAGGCGCGATCGACGGCGTGCGAGGCGACCACGTGCTTCTGGCGCCGCCGTTCATCGTCAATCCGTCGCAGATCGAGACGATCGTCGAGCGCCTCGGCGACGCGGTCGATGCGGCGCTCGCCGGGGCGGCGTTCCGGACCCCGTCGCCACAGAAAGAGCACACTGGATCGCCAAAGGCAGCGCCGGCGACGCTTGGCGCTAGGTCTTCGCTTCCGGCCTGATTCGGCCGCAGCCTCAAGGCAAGGTCGGAAAGGACGGATCATGGCGAAACGATTCCGGTGGCTGGCGCTGGCGCTATGCGCTGGGCTCGGCGCCGGCGCGCTGGCGCAAACCGCGCCGCTGCAGCTCCAGCCGCCGAAACCGCCGGTCAGGCCGGAGAAGGACAAGGGCGCGAGGAGCGGTCCGGCCGCGTCGCTCACGGCGGGCGAGGCGGTTCAGCGCGCCAACGCCTGGCTCGACGCCGCGCGCGTCATCACCGCCGACTTCGTCCAGATCGGCCCGGGCGGCAAACGGTCCGAAGGCCAGCTCACCGTCGAACGGCCAGGCCGCATGCTGTTCAAATACGCCGCGCCGGCGCGCTTCGAGATCGTGGCGGACGGACGCAGCGTCGCCGTCATCGACCACAAGCTCAACACGCAGGAAGAGTATTTCATCGCCCAGACCCCGCTGAAGTTCCTGCTTGCCGACCACATCGACATCGCCAAGGACACCAGGGTCCTGAGCGTCGCCCAGGACAACAGTTCGGTCACGATCGAGATCGAGGACAAGGCGACGTTCGGCGGGACGGCGCATCTCGAGCTGATCTTCGACCCCGCCACCTTCGCGCTCAAACAATGGACAGTAATCGACGCGCAGGGCTTTCAGACGATCGTCACCCTGTTCAACGTCGATCTGAAGTCCAGGCCAGACCCGGCGATCTTCCATATCGACGAGAATCTGCCCTCGACCCCGCTCGGCCGCGGGCGATGAGCCTTGCGCGGATTTCCAGGGGCGCCTGCGTCGGCGGCGCACCGTCCCGCCGCCGACGCCCTCAACCCGTTGGCGTCTGCTTTGGCTGAGCGGCGAGCGCGCGCGAAATCCGCGACTGTAAGAGTTCCAACGCGTGGACGCGCATCGAAATGGCGACGTTGGGATGGTCGTCCATCGCCGTCAGGAACGACAGGACGGCGACGTCGCCCTCGATCAGGACATCCGCGCTTTGCGCGTGCAGGGTCTCTTGCCGCTCCATGCCGAACTCCTCCGCGACCGCTATTCGCGTTCCTTGCCACGATCCTTGCGCTCCGCCAAAAAGGGCGCAGACGGCTCGAACATGAAGAGAAAATTGGCTGCACGTCCAGAGCGCTTGGCTGCAGCTGCATGTCTGTTTAAATTCAAAGTCTTATCAATCATTCTTGCATTGGTTTCTTTACCGACGTCGGTAAGCTAGCCCTACGGTCGTCGTCGAGCGGTCCCTGCCGGGGAATCCGCCCCAACGACCCGGCGCCTGTTATCGTCTCGATCAGGGCAATAAGCTTCCTGTTATTTTTCCGCCTCCGCACATTAGAGCGCTTGTGGAAGCGGTTGGAATCACGGAAATTATTGCGTAGGCCAAGTGCAAAGGAGTTCCTTCGCGCCTGTTGGCAGGGAGAAACAGGGCGAACTCCAGTCGCCGACCCGGACCCCGTTCGGGCCTCAAGCGATTGAAACTCTACGACCGGCGCCGATCTCAGCGGTTCGGCCCGCGGGGCGGCGGCTGTGGGAAACCGCGTCGCGCCGCTTGCCTCGAGCGTCGGCGTCGGCGCTTCTGGCGCCGCTGACCTTCGAGGCGCCCTTGGACTTCGCCGTCGCCACCTGGAACATCAACTCGGTCCGACTGCGGATCGACCTCGTGACCCGCTATCTGGCGGAGTGCGAGCCTGACGTCCTCTGCCTGCAGGAGACCAAATGCCCCGACGCGAACTTTCCGCACGGGGCGTTTCGCGACGCCGGCTATCCGCATATCGCGATCAGCGGCCAGAAGGGCTACCACGGCGTCGCCATCGTCTCGCGCATCCCCTTCGCCGCTTCCTCGAGGCGGGACTTCTGCGCCAAGGGCGACGCCCGCCATTTGCGCGTCGTCCTCGACGGCGAACTCGGCGGGGTCGAGCTGCACAATTTCTACGTGCCCGCCGGCGGCGACGAACCCGACCCGGCGATCAATCCCAAGTTTGCGCACAAGCTCGCCTTCGTCGAAGAGATGGCGAACTGGGCGGCGCAAGACAGGATGGCGGCGGGCCGCTCGATTCTGGTCGGCGACCTCAACATCGCGCCGCTCGAACATGACGTCTGGAGTCACAGGGCGCTGGCGAACGTAGTCAGCCACACGCCCGTCGAGATCGAAACGCTGAAGCGGGCGCAGGAAGCCGGGCCGTGGGTCGACGCCTTGCGTAAGTTCGTTCCGGACGACCAGAAGCTCTACACGTGGTGGAGCTATCGTTCTCCCGACTGGTCGAACGCGAACAAGGGACGGCGGCTCGATCACATCTGGGTCAGTTCCGCGCTTGAAGCCTCGGTGGCTTCCGTGCAGGTTCACCGGGAGGCCCGCGGCTGGCGGCGTCCGTCCGATCATGCTCCGGTCAGGGCGACGTTTTCCTTCTAGCGTGAGCGGGAGACCCCCGGCTATGCCGGAGGCAGTACAGTTGACGTTCGGCAGCCCGGGACGAGAGGGGCCCCTGGATGCGGTGGTGGATCGTCAAAGGCCTTTTGCGGCTGCTTATCACGCTCGTCTTCGTGGGGATTTTGGCCGGCGGCTACCTTTTCTGGCGCGCCATGCCGGCCTACTCCGGGAAGGAAAAGCTGCCCGGTCTCTCCGCCGAAACCCGCGTCTGGCGCGACGCCTATGGCGTGCCGCACATTTTCGCCGCGTCAATGGACGACGCGGCGCGGACGCTCGGCTATCTGCATGCCAGCGAGCGGCTTTTCCAGATGGAGGTGCAGCGCCGGGTCGGACAGGGCCGCCTCAGCGAAATGTTCGGCGCGGACGAACTGAACATCGACAAGTTCATGCGCACCCTCGGCTTCTATCGCGAGGCCGAGAGCAGCTACGCGGCGCTGGCGCCGTGGGCGCAAAAGCGCCTGCAGGCTTATGCCGACGGCGTCAACGCGTTCCTGGAGAGCCACCGGAACGCGCTCCCTCCCGAGTTCCTGATCGCCGGCGACCGGCCGGAACCGTGGAAGCCGGCCGACTCGCTGGTCTGGGGCAAACTCTTTTCCTACCAGAACTCTCACAACTACGCGCTCGAGGCGTTGCGGGCCCGGCTCCGCCAGAAGCTCGGCGAGGAAAAGGCGGCGTGGCTGTTTCCCGGGATGAAGAGCGGCTCCCCGATAACGACGCTGCCGGCGCTCAGCGCCACGCACGCCGGCGGAGATGACATCGAGGACAGAATCGGCGCGCTGATCGGCCTTGCGCATGGAGCCTCGAACGAATGGGTGGTCGCCGGATCGCGCACCGAGACGGGAAAGCCGATCCTCGCCAACGATCCGCACCTCGAGCTCGGAGCGCCCATTCTCTGGTATCTCGTGCGCGTCGTCACGCCGCAAGGCTCGATCAGGGGCGTCACTGTTCCGGGCGAGCCGGTCATCCTGCTCGGCCAGAACGACAGCATCGCCTGGGGCGTCACCACCGCCGACACGGACGCGCAGGACCTGTTCGTGGAGACGATCGATCCCGGCGATCCCGGCAAATACCTGGTTCCCAAAGGCTCGGAGCCGTTCGAAACGCGCGAGGAAACGATCCGCGTCAAGGACGCCCCCGAGGTCAAGCTGACCGTCCGCGCGAGCCGGCACGGTCCGATCCTCTCCGACGTCAGCCAAAATCTCCGCAGCCTCGCCGAGCCCGGAAAAGTCATCGCGCTCGCCTACACCGGTCTCAGCGGCCAGGACACGACGGCAGAGGCCATGATGCGGCTGAACGGGGCGCGAAACTGGGACGACTTCCTCGGCGCGATGCGGCTCTTTCAAACCCCGACGATCAATGTCGTCTACGCCGACGTTTCGGGCGACATCGGCTTTTTCAACCCCGGGCTTGTGCCCCTGCGCAAGTCCGGCGACGGTCTGGCGCCCGTCGACGGCGCATCCGGCGCGTTCGACTGGACCGGCACGATTCCGTTCGAAGAGCTGCCCCAGCTCCACAATCCCGGCGTCGGCTTCGCCTTCAACGCCAACAACGCCAATGTGCCCGACGACCACCAACCGACGTTCGGACAGGACTGGGAGGAGACGTTCCGCGCCCGCCGGATTCAGCTGTTTTTCGACTCGATCGACAAGCATAGTCTCGGCACATCCGCTGCGATGCAGGCCGATCACCTGTCGCTCGCGGCGAAGGAGATGCAGCCCTTTATCGCGATGATCGCGCCGTCCGACGAGCGTGCGCGGCAGGCTCAGGCGATGCTGGCGAACTGGGACGCTGTCATGAACAAGGACAAGCCGGAACCGCTCATTTTCACCGCCTTTCTCGCGTCGCTTCACCGCCTGCTGCTCGAGGACAAGACTGGCCTGAAGCTGGAGGAAAAGGGCCCCTTCGCTGCAACGGCGCTGATTTCGCTGATGCGCGACCATCCATCCTGGTGCGACGCTCCCGGGGACCCCGATCCCGACTGCCGCAAGACGCTTGGCCGCGCGTTCGACGAGAGCCTGGCGCTGCTCGTCAAGCGCGAGGGCGCCGACATGACGCAGTGGCGCTGGCGCTCCGAGCATATCACTGTGTTGCGGCACCAGCTTTACAGCCACATTCCGCTGCTCGACAGAATAAGCGATCTCAGCGTGCCTTCCAGCGGCGGCTTTTACACGCTCGACCGCGGCGGCGGGTTTGATGCGCCCGCCGGCCTGCCGTTCGCGCGCACCCACGGTCCGGGGTTTCGCGGGATCTACGACCTGGCGGATCCGGCGAAATCGCGGTTCATGATCACGACGGGCGAATCCGGCCACATTTTCTCCCGGCATTACCGCGACCTCGTGCCGCTATGGAACGATGTCAGGTCGATCACGTTGAGCGGCTCCGAGGACGACCTCCGGAAGACCGGCGCCAGCGAGTTGATCCTATCGCCCTAATCTGTCGGCCCGAACCAGTCGGGGTCCCGTCCAAGGCGGAGAGCGGAGGCCGCAACCTTGCCGCAATCGCGGACTAGCCGCCACAAGCAGCTGTCGTTAAGGTAGCGCTCCGATGACCCAGGCGCGGCGCATATTGATCGTGGACGACGACGCCGACCTGCGCAATGCGCTGGTTGAACAGCTTTCTCTACATCCGGAGTTTCAGGTCGAAGCGGTCGAAACCGCTAATGCGGCGCTAACCGCCGTCAACGAAACCGCCCCGGACCTCGTCATCATGGATGTGGGCTTGCCGGATCTCGACGGCAGGGAAGCCATCAAGCGCATGCGCCGCGACGGGTACCGCCGGCCGATCATCATGCTCACCGCGCACGACTCCGACGCCGACGCGGTGCTCGGGCTCGATTCGGGGGCGAACGACTTTGTCGGCAAGCCGTTCCGGTTCGTCGTTCTGCTGGCGCGGATCCGCTCCCAGCTCCGCCAGTACGAGGCGAGCGAGGACGCCGAGTTCCAGGTCGGCCCCTATACCTTCCGTCCGACATCGAAGAACCTGGTCAACGCGCACGGCGTCAAGCTTCGGCTGACCGAGAAGGAGGCGGCGATCCTGCGTTATCTGCACCGGGCGGAGCAGCAGCCGGTGGCGCGAGAGACGCTGCTCAAGCACGTCTGGGGCTACAACGCCAATGTGACCACCCACACGCTCGAGACCCATATCTACCGCCTGCGGCAGAAGATCGAGGACAATCCGGCCGAAGCGCAGCTCCTGGTGACCGAAGGCGGCGGCTACAAGCTGGTCGCCGGCGGGCCGAACGGGGGACGGTCGGGTTGAGCCTCGACGAGGATGTCGCCCGGTTGACGCGCACGCGCCCGTTCAGCCTCTTGCCGCGCGAGGCGGTCCAGCTCGTCGCGTTCTCCAGCGAGAAGCAGCGCTTCAAGGCGGGCGATACGTTGTTCCACATCGGCGACGCGGGCGACGCCGGCTTCTTCCTTCATTCGGGGGTCGTCGTGCTGATCAAGAAAAACGCGCCGCTCGACGGCGGACGGCGCGTCGTCGCCGGGGCGCTGATCGGCGAGAGCGCGCTCTACGCCCCGGTCGTCCGCCGGCACGAGGCCCGTATCGCCGAAGACGCCCTCATAACGCGGGTGCCGCGCGAGACCTTTCGTCGCGTGCTCAGCGAGTTTCCCGAAGTCGGCGGATAAGATCCGCAAGGTGCTGGCGGCGCGGACGCGCTATCTGATCGACGGGCTGGAGGCGGCCCGGAAGAAGTCGTTCTCCGTCCCGCCCCGCCCTCGGGCCGTTTCGTGAACGCCGCAACGACAGGCAACCTTGCGGGCCTGCGTGCGCCGACGCTCGCGGACATCGACACGCTCGCCGACGCCGCCTTCGCCGCCCTGCCGGCCTCGTTTCGCGGCCTCTGTGCAGGGCTTGTCATCCAGATCGTCGACTTCCCCGACGACGAGACGCTGGACGAGATGGGCGCGGAAAGCGAGTTCGACCTTCTCGGCCTCTTCCGCGGCCGCGGCCTCGCCCACCGCGGCGCGATCGAGGAGACCGGCGAACTGCCCAACATGATCTGGCTCTACCGGCGCCCGCTGCTCGACTTCTGGTGCGACGGCGAGGACACGCTGGCCGAAGTCATCACCCACGTCCTGGTGCATGAGATCGGCCATCACTTCGGCCTGTCGGACGACGATATGCAGGCGATCGAGCGCTCGGCCCGCTAATCGTACGACCTGCTCCAGATTCGCGGCCGGGACGCTACCCCATTGCATACCCCAATCGCGACCTCGCTCGGCGCTCGGCGCGTTCAGGCGTTTCGCTTCCTCGAGCCACACGAAACATCGGCGCTCGATTCGCTCGTTTTTGGGCGCGGCGGGACAGGGCAGGACAAATCACCTATCCTTTGCATCAAAGCAAAGGGGTCAGCCCATGTCGTTTGTCGCCTACATCAAGACCTGCAAGGCCGGTGACGACCCGGCCGGCGATTTCGTTCGGGAGGCGCGTGACGATCGCGAGCTTCCGGACGTCCTGACCTGGAAGCAGCTCGAGCTTTATCTCTCCAAGCGGGGCGTGCGGAGTCAGGCGATTGCGGCAGGCAGGCGGGTCTGGGTGGCGTACGAGGCCTCCCTCGGCAAGGTCGGCGCATTCACCTAGGCGGCGCGGAAGCCTCAGTGTCGTCGTTATTCTGCACGTTGCCGCGCCGCCTGCTGAGGTCCATCCATCCGGCAGTTTCGCCAGGGGGAGAACTCGGCAGCGCGCGCTTGCCCTTTTTCGGCCGTTGAGGCCATAAGGCCGCTTCAGCGGGGCGCGCGTCCCGCGCCGATCAGCCTCTTGAAGAGCAAGCCCATGCGCCTTTCCCGCTATTTCCTGCCGATCCTGAAGGAGACGCCCAAGGAGGCGGAGATCGTCTCGCATCGGCTGATGCTGCGCGCCGGCATGATCCGGCAGGAGGCGGCGGGCATCTACGCCTGGCTGCCGCTGGGCCTGCGGGTGCTTGCAGAAGATCTGCGCCGATCGTGCGCGAGGAGCAGAATCGCGCCGGCGCGCATCGAAGTGCTGATGCCGACGATCCAGTCGGCCGAGCTCTGGCGCGAAGTCCGGCCGCTACGACGACTACGGCAAGGAGATGCTGCGCATCCGCGACCGGCACGAGCGCGACATGCTGTATGGGCCGACCAACGAGGAGATGATTACCGAGATCTTCCGCGCCTACGTGCGGTCTTACAAGGACCTGCCGCTCAACCTCTATCACATCCAGTGGAAATTCCGCGACGAGGTGAGGCCGCGCTTCGGCGTCATGCGCTCGCGCGAGTTCCTGATGAAGGACGCCTATTCCTTCGATCTCGATCAGGCCGGCGCGCGCCACTCCTACAACAAGATGTTCGCCGCCTATCTGCGCACCTTCGCGCGCTTCGGCCTGACCGCCATCCCGATGATCGCCGAAACCGGGCCGATCGGCGGCGACCTCAGCCACGAGTTCATCATCCTGGCCGCCGACCGGCGAGAGCGAGGTCTTCTGCCACCGGGACTATCTGACCTTCGCGACGCCGCCGGCCGACATCGACTTCGACGACCCGGCGACGATGCAGGACGTGTTCGACAAATGGACCTCGCTCTACGCCGCGACCTCGGAGAAGCACGACGCGGCGGCGTTCGAAGCGCTGCCGGAGGCCGAGCGCATATCGGCGCGCGGCATCGAGGTCGGCCATATTTTCTACTTCGGGACCAAATACTCGGAGCCGATGAAGGCGGTGGTCAACGGCCCGGACGGCAAGGAGCACGCCGTGCATATGGGCTCCTACGGCATCGGCCCGAGCCGGCTCGCCGCCGCGCTGATCGAGGCCAACCACGACGAGGCGGGCATCATCTGGCCCGAAGCCGCGGCGCCGTTCGCGGTCGGCCTCATCAATCTCAAGGTCGGCGACGCCGCTTGCGACGGCGCCTGCGCGCGCATCTACGCCGCGCTCGAGCGGGGCGGCGTCGATGTGCTCTACGACGACCGCGACGAGCGCCCCGGCGCCAAATTCGCGACCATGGATCTCATCGGCCTGCCCAATCAGGTCATCGTCGGCCCGAAGGGCCTGGCCGAGGGCAAGGTCGAGATCAAGAACGCGCCGCAGCGGCGAACGCGGAGCTCGTCGGCGTCGAAGCGGCGATCGCCAAGCTCGGCGGGACCGGGTGATGGGGCGGCTCGCCCTCATCCGGCGCTGCGCCCCACCGCTCGACAAGCTCGGGGTGAGGGCATGACCGCCTCGGCCCTAGACGCCGGCGCCGTCGCGCATGGCAGGCGACCCGGCCGTTTGCGCCGTTCGAGTGGATGGTCGCGTTCCGCTACCTGCGCGCGCGGCGCGCCCAGGGGTCGATCTCGGTGATCGCCGGCTTTTCCTTCCTCGGCATCGTGCTCGGCGTCGCGGCGCTGATCGTCGTCATGTCGGTGATGAACGGCTTCCGGCACGATCTGATGGACAAGATGATCGGCCTCAACGGCCATATGTTCCTGCAAGGCGGTCGAGACGCCGCTGACCGACTACGCAGGCCGTGACCGACCGCGTCGCCAAGGTTCCGGGCGTCACGCTGGCGCTGCCGCTGGTCGAGGGCCAGGCTTTCGCGACTTCGCCCTTCGGCTCGGCCGGCGTGCTGGTGCGCGGCATTCGCGGCAAGGATCTCGAGCGCCTGCCGGGCGTCGGCGGCCATATCACGCAGGGCTCGCTCGACGGCTTCGACGCAGGGCAGGGCGTCGCCGTCGGCGCGAAGCTCGCCGAACGCCTGAGCCTGCGCATCGGCGACAAGATCACGCTGATCGCGCCCGCACGGCGCGGAGACGCCGTTCGGCGTCACGCCGCGCATGAAGGCCTATACGGTCGCGGCGATCTTCCAGATCGGCATGGCGACTTTCGACAACACCTTCATCTTCATGCCGCTGCGCCGAGGCGCAGGCCTTCTTCAACTCCGACGGCCAGGCCAACGTCATCGAGGTCTATGTCGACGATCCCGACCATATGGACGCTGATGCGCCGCGCGCATCGAGCCGGCCGAGCAGCGGCCGATGATCGACACCGACTGGCGCCAGCTCAACCGCAGCTTCTTCGACGTGCTCGCCGTCGAGCGCAACGTGATGTTCGCCATCCTCTCGCTGATCGTGCTGGTCGCCGCGCTCAACATCATCTCCGGCCTCATCATGCTGGTGCAGGACAAGGCGCGCGCCATCGCGGTGCTGCGCACGATGGGCGCGACGCGCGGCGCGATCATGCGCATCTTCCTCATCACCGGCGCGACGATCGGCGTCGTCGGCACCGCCGTCGGCCTCGCGCTCGGCCTGCATCGTCGCGCACAACGTCGAGCCGATCCGGCAAGGCTTCCTGAGCTGGCTCACCGGCGTGAACCTCTTCCCGTCCGAGTTCTATTTCCTGTCGCAACTGCCTTCGCGGGTCGAGCCGAGCGATGTGCTCGCCGTCGTCGCGATGGCGCTGGTCCTGTCGCTCGCCGCGACGATCTATCCCTCGTGGCGGGCGGCGCGGCTCGATCCGGTCGAGGCGCTTCGCTATGAATGAGCGCCGGGCGCTGCCCGGCGCTGGGCTCGATCAGGTCGAGCGCCGCTACGGGCGCGGCGAAACGACCGTCGAAGTGCTGTGCGGCGCCGAGTCTCGCGCTCTGGCCGGGCCAGTCGGTGGCGCTGATCGCGCCCTCGGGCGCCGGCAAATCGACGCTGCTGCATCTCGCCGGGCTGCTCGAACGGCCCGACGCCGGCGAGGTGCTACGTCGCGCGGCGAGCCGACCTCGGCGATGTCGCGACGACGAGCGCACGGCGCTGCGGCGCAACGCAGATCGGCTTCGTCTACCAGTTCCATCATCTGCTGCCGGAATTCTCGGCGCTGGAAAATCTGATCCTGCCGCAGATGATCGCCGGGCTGCCGCGGCGGGAAGCGGCGAGCCGCGGGCGGCGAGCTGCTCGGCTATCTCGGCCTCGCGGCGCGCGAGACCCATCGGCCGGCCGAGCTTTCGGGCGGCGAGCAGCAGCGCGTCGCCATCGCCCGGGCGGTCGCCAACGGACCTAGCGCGTGCTGCTCGCCGACGAGCCGACCGGCAATCTCGACCCGAAGACGGCGGAGCACGTTTTCGCGACGCTGGCGACGCTCGTCCGCGCCACCGGGCTCGCCGCTCTGGTCGCCACCCACAATCTCGACCTCGCTGCCCGGATGGACCGCCGTGTGACGATCCGCGACGGTCAGGTGATGGAGATGGATTAGGCCATGAACACGATGACCTACCAGGGTTACGAGGCCGTTGTGGAATACGACGAGGACGCCGAACTGTTTCACGGCGAGGTCGTCAACACCCGGGACGTGATCACATTTCAGGGCCGGTCGGTCGACGAGCTCAAAACCGCCCTGGCAGATTCCGTCGAGGATCATCTCGCTTTCTGTCGCGAGCGGGGGGAGGAGCCGGAACGGCCGTATTCGGGCCAGTTTGTCGTACGGGTCGATCCCTTGCTTCATCGCGCCGTGGCGAGCGCGGCAAAACGCGCGGGCGCGAGCCTCAACAAATGGGTGGCGGCGACCCTGGAGCGCGCCGTGGCCCGCTAGCGACTGTTAGGCGCGGTCGGCGATGGGCGCGTCGCCGCGCTTATCGCGCGCGGCCTAAAGAGGCGCGGGCGCCCTTGGATTGACAGGTAAAACGCACACAACCGACAATGCCGCCTTTGCGGCGCATGGGGGGCGCGGAGCCGCAGCGGACCCGGGAAGCCATGCTCGATATTGTTCTCGTCCTGGCCGTGTTCGCGAGCCTGCTCGTCGTCGTCGCGCTCAGCCAGCCGCTCGCCGCCCGGTTGAGGTTGGCGCCGGTCGTCCTCCTCGCCGTGATCGGCGCGGCGATCGGCGCGGCTTCGGCCGTTCTTATCCATAGCCCGCTCTCGAAAGGGTTCAGCGAGGTCGCCGGCGCCTTCGCCAATCTGCCGCTGGGCTCGGAGACGTTCATTTACCTCTTCCTCCCGCTGCTGATCTTCGAAGCCGGGTTTACCAGCGAAGTGCGCCGCATCCTCGAGGACGCCGCTCCGATCCTGATGCTGGCGGTCGTCGCGACAATCATCACGGCCGCCATCGTGGGCCTGGCGCTCTGGCCGTTCGCCGGGGTTTCGCTGGCGGTCTGCACCCTGCTCGGCGCGGTGGTCTCAACCACCGATCCCGCCGCGGTCATCGCGGTCTTCCGCGACGTCGGCGCGCCCGCCCGCCTGAGCCGGCTCGTCGAGGGCGAGGCGCTCCTCAACGATGCGGCCGCGATCGTTCTATATACCGTCCTGCTCGGCATCATCGTCTCGGGACGGCCGCCGGTCCTCGGCGCCAGCGCCGTCGAATTCATCCGCGCCTTCCTTGGCGGCGCGATTCTCGGGGTTATCGCCGGCCGGGCGTTTCTTGCCATCATCCCCTGGACGCGCGGCGACCGTCTCGCCGAGGGGACGCTGACGGTCGCGCTCGCCTATCTCGCCTTTATCGCCGCCCAGCGTCTTTTCGACGTCTCCGGGGTCGTCGCGGTGCTGGCGTCCGGCATGACGGTCAGCGCCTTCGGACGGACCCGCATCGCGCCGGACAACTGGACGTTCCTCAAAGATCTCTGGGAGCAGCTCGCCTTCTGGGCGCATTCGCTCGTCTTCCTGCTGGCGTCGATCCTTGTGCCGAAGCTGCTGTTCGACGTGCATCTCCGCGACCTGACCCTGTTGGTCGTCCTGCTCGCCGCGGCGTTCGGCGCGCGACTGGCGGTCCTCTTCCTGCTCCTGCCGTTGTTGAGCGTCACCCGGCTCACCCAGCCGATCAGCACCGTCTACAAGCTCGCTATCGCCTGGGGCGGCCTGAGGGGCGCCCTGACTTTGGTGCTGGCGCTGGCGGTTACGGAAAATCCAGCGTTGCCGCTCGAGGTGCGCCGTTTCGTCGCGGTGCTGGCGACCGGCCTCGTCCTTTTCACGCTGCTGGTCAACGGCACGACCTTGCGCGCGGTCATCCATGTTCTGGGGCTCGATCGCCTGTCGCCCGTCGATCGGTTGCTGCGCGACCGGGTGCTCGAGCTTTCCTATGCCGATACGAGCGAGATGATCGCCAAGGCGGCGCAGGACCACGATCTGCAGCCAGGCACGGTCGAGCGCGCGCTGGCTCCCTATCGGGCGCAAACCAAAGCGGCCGGCGCGCGGGATGCGGCCGAGGAGAACGAACTGACCGAGCGCGAGCGGCTGACGGTCGCGCTCGTGGCGCTGGGAAATCAGGAGCGGACGCTCGTCCTCGAGACGCTGGCGCGGCGGGCGGCTTCGCCCAGCGCCCTGCAGGCGCTGATGCACAATGCCGAGGCGCTGGTCGAGGGCGCGCGGAGCGGCGGGCGCCTCGGCTACAAGCGCGCGGCCGAAGCCGCGCTCGCCTTCCCCGTCTCGTTCCGCGTCGCCTATTTCTTCTATCGGCGCTTCGGCGTCCGCCGCTTCCTAGCCTATCGCCTCGGCGACCATTTCGAGACCCTGCTGGTGACGCGCCTGCTTGTCCAGGACCTCCTGGTTGGTCCCCCCAGGCGCGCGCGCTCGATTTTCGGCGGGCGGCTCACAGCCCTCAGCGACGGCATTCTCCAGGCTCGCCTCGACAAGACCAAATCCGCGCTCGACGCGCTGCGTCGCCAATATGTCAATTATGCCGACGAGCTCGAAGCGAGATTCCTCCGACAGTCGGCTCTGCGCCGGGAGATGGCGCGCTACCAGGCTCTGTTCGACGGCGGCCTGATCCCGGCGGAGGTCTACCGCGATCTGGCGAGCGGCGTCGCCGCAGCCCAGGGAGCCAACGCGCCGCCGCGCTTCGACATCGGCCTCGACACCGACGCGCTCATCCGCCGCCTCGACCTGTTCGCGGGCCTCGACGCCCGGCATCTCGAAGGCGTCAAGAAGCTGCTCAGGGCTCGCTTCACCGTGCCGGGCGAACTGGTCGTCCGCACGGGGACCCCGGAGACGCGCTCTACTTCATCGCCTCGGGCGCGGCCGAGGTGATCTTTCCCGGTCGCCGCATTCCGCTCGGCAGCGGCGACGTCTTCGGCGAACTGTCCCTGCTCACCGGCCAGCCGCGGCAGGCCGACGTCAGGGCGCTCACCTATTGCCGGCTCCTGGTGCTGCGCAAGGCCGACTTCGACCGCTTCATGCGGGACAACCGCGACGTGCGTCTCAAAATCCATGAGATCGCCAAGACCCGATGGTCGGCGAAGTCGGACGCGGCGGCGGTGTAGCCTTTTGGGCCAGTCGTTCGTGTAATGCGTTCGTGAGCCTCCCGGCTACCGGCGGCAGACGGGTTGGACGATTATCATTCGATAAGAGCGAGGAGGCTGCATTGTTCAGCGAACCCCAATCGATCCGTTTCTACACGAGATCAGGGCGGTAAGGGGAAACGGAGGCCATGATGAAAGCCGCCCGGGTGATCGGCGAAGCAGATTTTTTCAGCGACCCCAACGA